>NZ_CP132942.1:0-5619635 GCF_040359615.1 Tunturibacter psychrotolerans
GGCATAAGCAATCGTTGGTGCCGGGATGTGCGCGCCCACAGGACCGTCCGCCATTTGGAAGTAAGGTATGTCTAACCGCGGCACAGCATGAGTCCGAAAGGGTGTATCGCCGCCGATCAGATCGATCTTTTCATCGAGCGTCATCTTCGCAAGAAGATCGTTCACGCGTTTGTCCACAGCCTGGGGGTTGTTACCAACGAACTGTGCGAAGCTATGGAGACTCGTCAGAAATAGGGCACCGACCACGATAGCGCGGTATGTAAGAGCAGGACGTTTGCGCATGAACATTTAGAAGAACTCCGGTCTGAGTGATAGTTCCCCGCAGAATCTCAAAAATCCCTACAGGAAGGGAAACATCTGATATTTCCTCCGGAGAAGTATATCGCTAGGTGTTTCGGTAAAAATCTACTGAGCACTGCGCATAGAAACGAATTTACGTTCAGCTTTGCCGTATTGATCTTCGCGTGCCCTTGAAGTCGCCGAAGAACTGAGGTTCTCTCCAGGACGCTTTAGAAGCGCGAACTCCATACCTGCGAGATGCGGCGTACCACATACGCATTCTGAACCGTCGATGCTACCATCCGGCTATGTCCACGAATGAGGCAGCAACGTTGGTAGAGGCTCGAGGCTTGGTCAAGGAGTATCGGAGGGGATACCGAGTAGTGGACGACGTTTCGTTTGTGATTAGGCAGGGAGAAACGTTGGGATTGGTTGGTGAATCCGGTTCAGGAAAGAGCACTGTCGCACGCCTTTTGTTGCGGCTGGGAGAACCTACTGCTGGTGAGGTGCTCTACAGAGAGCAGAATTTACTGTCCGCGACTTCACGCGAGACGCGAGGAATGCGGCGGCGCATGCAGATTGTATTTCAGGATCCCTACGCGGCGTTGAATCCACGGATGCGGGTGAAGCAGATTCTCACCGAGCCGTTTGAGATTCATGGGGAGAGACCATTTAAGGGCCTGGCTTCGCGCTTGAAAGAGATGTTGCGGACAGTAGGTTTGGACGAGTCGGCGCTTGAACGGTTTCCCCATGAATTCAGCGGAGGGCAACGACAAAGAATTAATATTGCGCGTGCGTTGGCGCTCAGACCCGAGTTTGTGGTGTTGGATGAGCCTGTGAGTGCGCTGGATGTAAGCGTGGGCGCTCAAGTTGTGAATTTGCTACGGGACTTACAAAGAGAATATGGACTGACCTATTTATTCATCTCGCATTCCATGCCCCTCGTGCGATATTTGTGCGACAGGGTGGCGGTAATGCAGCGCGGGCGCCTGGTGGAGTTGGGGGAGTGCGAACAGGTTTGCGATACGCCGCGACACGAATATACGCGTCGGCTGATTGCGGCGACTCCGGAAATGCCAACAGCAGTGTGAAACCTAAGAGATGTGAGAGTACAAGTCAGACGGTCGACCTGGACTCGATACAATTGAAGATGGATGATCTCGAGTCTTGGTTCACATTGGCATTACGTTTGGCTCGTCACGGCGTCTTTTATCGCTGGTGTGATGAACGCGATGGCGGGAGGCGGATCCTTTGTGTCCTTTCCGGCGATGCTGTCAATCGGAGTGGCCCCTATTCAGGCAAATGCGACAAATACCGTCGCGCTATGGCCCGGACAACTAACGTCGGTCGCTGCATTACGCGAAGATCTAAGGCGGGATCTTTTGCCGGTTGTATGTGCGGCTTCGGTTCTCGGCGGGGTAAGCGGCGCTGTCGTACTGCTCCATACTAGGCAAATAACGTTTCTGCATATGGTGCCTTGGCTTCTGCTGGTCGCTTCCCTGTTGTTTGGAATCAGCGGTCCGGTGTCGCAATGGCTACGGAAACGATCAAGTGAGCCTCATATCAAGAGAGTCCCTGCTCTGGCCCCGTTGTTTTTTGTTCTACTGCCAGTGTGCTTTTATATCGGCTACTTTGGTGCTGGAGCTGGATTTTTGATTATGAGCGCGCTGGCTTTATTTGGAGTAGAGGAGATGAACGCACTGAACTCGCTCAAAGTGCTCGCCGCCTGTTTGTCTAACTTCTGCGCCGTAGTCACGTTTTTATTCAGCGGCGCAGTAATCTGGCATTACTGCCTAATCTCAATGATATTCGCCGGCGTTGGCGGATATGTTGGAGCACAATATGCCCGGCGGATGAATTCAAACGTGCTACGCACCATCGTTGTGATTACCGGATGCGTGATGGCTGCTTATTTCTTCTGGAGAAATGGCTGATGAACGTTATAAGGGTGAAGGTGTCTGGAGATGTAGTGACGATATGGGAACCGCAGAGGGAGAACGCGCTATGAGTCATGAGGGAATTCGTATTGTCACCGCGGAGCAGGCGCGCCGCGAAGACGCGGAGCACGAAGAGATGCCGACAAGCTCTGTAACTCCGAAGAAGGTACGGGTAAAGAAGACCGAGGGAACTGGCGTCGAGATCGAGTGGCATGACGGGCACAAAAGCGTGTGGAACTTCGTGTGGTTGCGAAATGCGTGTCCTTGCGCTACATGCCACGAGGATCGAGAGAAAGCGGGCAGGCTACCGGGAGAAGCGAGGGCACAAGACCAGACTTTGCTGAAGATGTATCAGGCCCCAGTGAAACCGTTGGAGGTGACGCCGGTAGGCAAGTACGCGCTACGGTTCAAGTGGAACGATGGACACGAAAGTGGAATCTACTCCTGGGAGTATCTCCGGCGGGTGTGTCGTTGCGACATCTGCGTGACGAAGTAAGAATTGGCAGACGGTGCATGAGATGTCCAACGCAGATAGAGCAGTTGCAGACCTAAGTAACAGTGCGCCCCATACAACCAAATCGGATTGCATTACGAGGTTTGGCTGGCGTCATACTCTATCAATTGTGCGATCCTGCCGCAGAAGCTCGTCGGTCGTCCAAGTTCAACATTGCAAGCGCCTCATCAACTGTATCTGCGACGAGAAGGAGCTCGCGGTTCTTCGGCTTGAGCATTCCTTCTTCTACGCAGTGGTCAAGGAAAGCGAGAAGCTTGTCGTAGAAACCATGCGTATTCAGCAAGAGAATGGGCTTCGCGTGTAGCTTGAGGGTGTGCCAAGCGAGGACTTCGAAGAGTTCCTCGAATGTGCCGAAGCCTCCCGGCAATGCGATGAACGCGTCGGCTTTTTCTCCGATAAGTGCCTTGCGCGTGTGCATGGTGCTCGTGACGTGAAGTTCGGTGATGCCGTGATGTGCCACTTCGAGATCTACCAGAACCTCAGGAATGACGCCTATCACTCTGCCGTCAGCTATTAAGGCCGCCTGGGCGACGGCCTGCATTAGACCAACATTGGCGCCTCCATAAATCACGCCGATATTGCGGATGGCGAGAGCGTGACCCAGATTCTCGGCGGCGGTTCGATAGTCAGAATGAAGCCCATTGGAGGACGCACAGAAGACTGCGACGTTGCGAATCATACAATGAGGATATCAAGCGTGTGGCAATCTGAATCCCCATTGGAGCCGTTGGCCGACCGGAGCTTGATGTGAGCGCGGCCGGCCCTCGGGGTCAATATCGTAGGCCATCTTAGCGGATTGCGATCGTGGCGCCGCTGTGATCCTTAATCACTTCTTCAATGAGGGATCCTACCGCGTGGTTTGGCGTTGCACTATTGGCGACAATGCGTGTTCCAACTGGGACCTCGAGGTTTACCAGTTTGCCGGGCTCCAGCGTCATAGGCTTATCACCGACTAGGATCTGCAAAGAAGTAGCGGTGTCATTGCGAAGGTTAAGTTTAACAGTACTGGTCTTCGTCTTCCCAAACATCGCATGAACAGGAGATGAGATGCTTGCAGGAGCAGCGTATATAGCCGGTACTGCGAGGAGAGAGGTAGCGACGACTGCGACGGTCAAAAGGTTGTGACGTTTCATACTACGCTCCGTTACTTCAAGGATTCGACTGAAGTTCTCTGCCATGGATCAGGGAGCCCGTCGTGAATTGAGTTACGCAAGCTGGACGAATCTAGTTCCCCAAAAAATCGATTTGACCTTCGAATTAACGTTTCAGTCTTATATCAGTTCGCTTCCTGTCCATGATTGGACATGCTGTTCGTAAGTGAACAATAAAAGCGCGGGGGTTGGATCGCTTTCTTGCGCGCACAGAGAGACTGATCCGGAAGAGCTTAAAATAGATATTGGAGTGTGTGCAGTTGAGTCGACTTTTAGAAAATATGAATCCTCAGCAGCAAGAGGGAATCCGGTCAGTGGATGGACCTGTGCTTTTGCTGGCAGGAGCGGGATCTGGTAAGACGCGTGTTATTACGCATCGCATCGCTTACCTCATTCAGGAACGTGGCGTGCCGGCTGATGCGATTCTGGCTGTGACCTTCACGAATAAGGCTGCCAAAGAGATGGCAGAACGGGTGGATAAGATTCTGGGCCACAGTAGTCTTACGAAACCGGTGCTAGCCACGTTTCACAGCTTCTGTGTTCGAGTGTTGCGACGAGACATAGAAGCGCTCCGTACGGGAGGCGTTGGTCTGACCAAAACCTTCGCGATCTACGATGAGACGGATCAGCAGGCCGTGGTGAAACAGGCGCTAAAGCGTCTCGCAATTGATGACAAATCTCTGAAGCCGAGAGTGGCGCTTGGACGAATCTCTTGGGCGAAGAACCACATGATTGACCCGCAAGAGTATTTTCTTGCGAGCACCAACCCTATGGAAGAGAAGATCGCCCATATCTTCGAGATCTATAGGAAGGAGCTTTTTAAAGCGAATGCCTTGGACTTCGACGATCTACTTCTGGAGACTGTTCGCCTGCTGAAGTCATCCGGAGAGACCAGAGAAAGATACAACCGACGCTACAAATATCTTTTGATCGACGAGTATCAAGATACGAACCGGCCTCAATATGAGCTGATGAAGCTGTTGGCCGGTCCTGACGCAAACGTCTGCGTTGTAGGCGACGAGGATCAGTCGATCTACAGCTGGCGCGGCGCAGACATCAAAAACATACTGGAGTTTGAGAAGGACTTTCCCGACACAAAGACAATCCGGCTCGAGCAGAACTATCGTTCAACACAGATCATCCTGGAAGGCGCGGGCGCAGTCGTAGCGCAGAATACGCAGCGCAAAGGTAAAAATCTGTTCACCACCCGAGAGGGAGGCAGCCTGATCGGCTACTACGAAGCTCCTGATGGCGAAAATGAAGCGCTGTTTATTGCTGATCGAATCCAGCGCTATCTAAGGGAAGCTGGTGGACAGGCGGATCTGCCGAGATGTGCAGTGCTGTACCGAACGAACTCTCAGTCGCGCCTCGTTGAAGAGGCGTTGCGTCGCTATCAAATTCAGTACCACATGGTGGGCGGATTCAGTTTTTATGATCGCGCTGAGGTGAAAGACATTCTGAGCTACCTGAAACTGGTGCAGAATGTGCACGACTCAGTGGCACTGGGAAGAGTGGTGAACTCTCCGCCGCGCGGAATCGGCAAAACGACGATGGAGACGTTGGAGCGAATGGCCCTGTCGAGCAGTATGAGCACTTGGAATGCGATGGGGCGCGCCTTGGAAGACAAGCTATTACCTCCGCGAGCATTGCAGGCGTTGGGTAGTTTCAGACGGCTGATTGAGGATGCAAGGGCAATGTTGGGAACCGGGTTTGCAGAGAAGCTTGCTGGCGATCTCGCTCCGTACGACAGCACCTCCCTGCTCTCCGAAACAGAGGGAGATGCCGAAGCAGATGTTTCTTTTGGTTTTGGGGAGGCTAACTCAGAACCAGAACCCGAGGACGCGACTTCAAATGCTTCTTTCGATACAAGCTTCAACTTTGGGTTCGACTTTGGCCCGAGCGAAGAGATCTCGACGATCGCAGCGGAAAACTCTTCCGACTCGGATGCTGCCCATGGAATCGATTCAGCTAATTTCAATCCGTTTGCTCCAGTGGTCCTCAAAAGATCCGCAGATATAACGAATGAGAGGGCTGCGGAGATCAAAATGGAAGACGAGAAGCCAGCGTTTCGCAGACCGGGGGATGCAGCCACGCTGCCGGAACTCATCAAATTCCTGAACGATCGAAGTGGATACATTCGAGCGCTCGAAGAAGAGGCTACCCCCGAGTCCTTCTCGCGAATCGAGAACTTGAAGGAACTTGCAAACGCGGCGCAGGATGCACAGGAGCGCGGCGAAACACTGCATGAGTTTTTGGACCACGCAGCGCTGGTCAGCGATGCAGACAGTTACAGCGAAGAGGCCAAGGTAACGCTCATGACTTTACACGCAGCTAAGGGTCTAGAGTTTCCACTCGTTTTTTTATCTGGTATGGAAGAGGGGCTATTTCCACACTCTCGAACGCTGAGTGATCCTACTGGACTCGAAGAAGAACGCCGCCTCTGCTATGTCGGAATGACAAGGGCGATGGATACGCTGATCATGACACGCGCAAGATATCGACGACGATACGGAAGCGATATGCCGGAATCGAGCATTGCTTCGCGGTTTTTGGAAGAGGTCCCAAGCCGACTTGTGGAGGATTTAGGAAGTCCACCTGCACGGCCACAGTTTTCGGGATCCGATTATGGTTCAGCTTACGGCGGGGCATACGCGACTCCCTATCCCAAGGCGAACAGGTTCGGCCGTCCTAGCGGCGAAGAGAACGCGCGGCATTACAGTTATGAAGATGAGGACCAAAGCGGTGACCGAGTCCAGACGCGGCCGTCTGGGCTTCCTGGAGTGAACAATCGCGCTGGATATGGTTCCAAGACCGCGGCACCAGGACAGTCGATGGACAACATTGCCAGCTTCTTCGCTGCACGGGGACAGAAGGTCTCGCGTCCGAAGTTGGAGGTCCAAGAGCAGACCGGGAAGACTGGATTGAGGCAGGGTTCGCGAGTCAGGCATCCCAAATATGGTGAAGGAACTGTGTTTCGTCGCGAAGGCGATGGGGATGACGCGAAGATTACAGTACAATTTCAACAGCACGGCGTAAAGAAGCTTGTGGAGAAGTTTGCCCAGCTGGAGCGCCTCTAGAGTTTGAAAATCGCATTTTAAGAAAGATTGGCGAAGATACATGGCAAATACGAAGAGCATCACCGACACACAGGAGCGCAAGAAGGTAAAGCGCGCAGCACGCAAAGCCGCACCGGCGAAAGGTCCGCGCACCGGCGCCCGGGGCGAGAACAAGCAGAAGGTCAAGAAGGCAGCTCGTGGTCAGAGCAAGCGGTAGCTGATTTCTTGTCGGAGTCGCTGGGCTGCTGTTCCCGCGTCGGCTCCGCCCGGAAGATCAATACTTCTGAAATCGCATTGTGTAGTCGGAAACGCCCCGCACCAACTCATTCGTAAGCAGGAGCGAGCGCGCTGGCCAGGCAAATCTTCGCAACCAAGTCGATCGACAAACTGATCTCTGAATCGGAGAGGCCGGAGCACGCGTTGAAGAAGACGCTTGGTCCGGTCTCATTAACTGCACTGGGTATCGGTGCGGTGATTGGGTCAGGCATTTTTACAGTAGTAGGGACCGCGATTGCGGGTGAGAAGTTCGACACCACGTCGATTCTACGAGCCCCGGTGTTGGACTATCTGATTCACCACTCAGCGCTGGCGGGACGCCCTGGCGCGGGACCTGCGCTCGCGATCTCGCTGGTGCTGGTTGCGATCGTCTGCGGTCTAACTGGACTCTGCTACGCGGAGTTGGCGTCGATGATCCCGATCGCGGGATCAGCTTACACGTATACCTATGCGACCTTGGGAGAGCTTGTTGCCTGGATCATCGGGTGGGATCTGATCCTGGAATATGCGGGCAGTAACATGGCGGTGTCCGTCGGATTTGCCGCGCATATGGTGGATCTGCTGGACTGGTTTGGATTCCATCCGGCGCTGCGCTGGATATCGCCTGCCTTTCTGCCAGGTGGTCTGCAGGACCTACAGGGACACGATTTGTATCCGCCTGGTTGGCACTTCGGCTTCGACTGGCCAGCGTTTCTGGTTGTCATGCTTCTTACTGTGGTATTGGTGCGCGGAATTCGCGAGTCCGCCAGGACCAATAACATCATGGTGCTGCTGAAACTCGCCGCGATTTTGCTGTTCATCTTCGCTGGCGCGCACTTCATCAAGCCGACGCTCTATCATCCTTACTCGCCGAACGGCTGGTCGGGCGTTCTGACAGGTGGTTCGATCATCTTCTTCACCTACATCGGGTTCGATTCGGTATCGACCGCGGCGGAGGAGTGCAGGTGTCCCCAGAAGGATGTCCCGATCGGGATCATCGCGACGCTGGTCATCTGCACGATCCTGTATATAGGTGTGGCGACGATTCTGACCGGGCTGGTGCCTTGGCAGAGCATGGTGGATGATGCTGCTCCGGTGGTGAATGCGCTGAAGAAGCTGTCGCTCGAGCCGGGAGGACATAGTCTGCATTGGGTGAGGCTGGCTGTGCTGCTCGGCGCGATGATGGGGATGATCTCGTCGATCCTGGTGTTTCAGCTGGGGCAGTCGAGAGTATGGTTCGCCATGTCGCGTGACCGGCTGCTGCCTGCGGTCTTCGGGAAGGTGCATTCGCGGTTCCGGACTCCAGCGGTTGCGACTTGGGTGGCTGGAATCGTGGTCGGAGTTCCTGCAGGGTTGCTCGACATCGGGACGCTGACGGATCTGTCGAACATCGGGACGTTGTTCGCGTTTGCTCTGGTCTCGATTGGGGTGATCATTCTGCGGTATCGTGAACCGGAGAGAAAACGGCGCTTTCGGGTTCCGTTTGGGCCTGTGATTCCGGTGCTTTCGGTGGCGTTCTGTGTGCTGCTGATGATGGGATTGCCGATCATCACGTGGATGCGGTTCTTCGTGTGGCTTGGAATTGGGTTGCTGATCTACTTCTTCTACAGCCGAAAGCGTAGTGAGTTTTACATACCCAAAGTTTAGGTGGGTCTGCGCAACGAGGTTTGTAACAAGTCTAGGATAGACAGATGGCGCGCAAACAGACGAAACAAGACGCTGAGATTGACGTCGTTGAGTGGCTGCGAAAGCTGCCGAAGGTCGAGCTGCATTTGCATCTCGAGGGAACCATTCAGCTGGATACTTTGCTCGAGTTGAGCAAGCGGCATGATGCGGAGCCGTTGACGGTTGAAGAAGCCAAGAAGCTCTATATTTATGAGAATTTTCTTGGTTTCATGGACTCGTTCAAGGCTGTTTCGGCTCGTTTGAAGGGGCCGGACGACTATGAGCTGATTACTTACAACATGATTCGGGATCTGGCGGCGCAGGGCGTGGTGCATGCCGAGGTGTATATCTCGTTCGGGATTATCTACTACTGGAAGAACCAGGAGGTGGAACCGTACGCTGAGGCGATGGAGCGCGGCCGGGTGCGGGGCGAGAAGGATTTTGGGACGACCGTCTACTGGCTTATCGATGCGGTGCGGCACTTCGGGGCGGAGGAAGCCGTGAAGGTGTTTCGGAAGGCCGCCGAGTTGCGGAAGCTGTATCCGAGCATTGTTGGGATCGGTATTGGTGGGGATGAGGCGCGGGGGAGTGCGGATATCTTCAAGGAGTCGTATGCGGAGGCCAAGGCGGCCGGGTTGCGGCTGACGGCTCACGCAGGCGAGACGATCGGGCCGGAGAGTATCTGGGCGGCGATCAACATCGGAGCGGAGCGGGTTGGGCATGCTCTTTCTGCTCAGCATGACGCGGAGTTGCTGGAGGTGCTGGCGGAGAGACAGATTCCGCTGGAGCTGAACGTGACCAGCAACATTCGGACTGGCTGTTGCAAGAGCTTCGACGAACATCCCGTGAAGGATTACTTCGAGTCAGGGCTGATGGTGACGATCAACTCGGACGATCCTCCGATGTTCGGGAGCAACCTGCTCGAGGAGTACGTGTTGGTGCAGAGTCGATTCGAGTTTTCACTGGAGCAGATGCGGGAGCTGGCGGCGAACGCCGTGGAGGCTAGCTTTCTGCCGCCTGAGCGCAAGCTGGATCTGTTGCGGCGTGTAGAGCAATACGGGCACTGATCCAAGGAGTACCCGCCCCCCCTATATGAATTGACTAAATTATTCATATGAAATGACTTAACTGGCACAGTGCCGTGCAAAAACGTCATTCCAAAGGGGTTACGGCCAAATTCGTCCAAGCAAAGGGGTTACGGGTCGTTGTTCCTTTCAAAGTAAAAAAACCTCGGCTTAGGCCGAGGCTCTTTGTCACTGTACTTACTATTATAGCGGTTGGAGCATAACTGATACGCCACGCGAATCTGCTGGATTGGCGCGGGTTTTGTGGACTAAGGGGCTTGACAAGATTTTTGGCCGAAGTTCAGGGACGCTTTGCGATTTGCGGCGCAAAGGATGAAGACAACTTCTGCATTTACGCTATCCAGCCGGTGATGCCGAGCGTTGGGTTCAGGGTGGGTGCGAGCGCAACCTTCGCTACCGGGTTAGGGGTCGCGATCGTCAGGGTGGAGGTCAGCTCGCCGGTCTGAAGAACGAGGAAACTCGCGGTGACAAGATAACCCTGCTCGGCGGTCACGTTGGCAACCGCCAAGAACGGTGCGACCGCCGGGTTGTTCAAAAATTTGAGCGCCACGGTCGTGTTCGAAACACCCTCCTCAGGCACGAAAAAGCTTACCGATGCCTTTGGGCCCTCGGGAAAGGCCCGGATCGTCACTGAGGACAGATCGGCAGTCGCCAAGTAGTGTCCGCCTTGAGGTATCTCCGCGACGGCAACGGAGGACAATAGGTTTCCACCCTCTTTCTGCTGCACTGGCGGGGTCGGAACTCCTTTGGCGATGCTGAATAAATAAGCATAAACAGGCTGCGTGCCGTTCCAGCCCGTTGGCGGGGCGGTGATCAGCGCATTCAGTCCGTCGAAATCCCCAACGACCTGGCCGTCGAGACCGATTGTGCTGCTTGAGCTTGGGTATCCGACACCGCTCGGGTGCGAGGCATCGGCGTAGTCCATCACGAGACAGCCGAAGGTCGCGCAGGCAAGAGCGTTGTTTCCCCGGATCACGACTCCCGAAATGCTGTCGGTGCCCGTCACGCCGGTGTGGCCGAAGACCGAAACGATTTGAGGCTGCTGTGGATTGGCGATGCTGATGAGTACGAGCTGCGCCTCGCCTCCGGTCCGGCCAGCGGCGAGCACATGCACGTCGTCAATCGAGATTGCGGTCACGCTGGCAAGGCTGGTACTAACCGATCCGCGCTTCACGGGAGTCTCCGGGTCCGAGATGTCGAACAGCGTCACTGTCCCGCTGCCCCAATCTCCAACGGCGGCCAGTTTCCCGTAACAATCCACCACATTGCCCGCTGCCGATGCGCGCACCATCGTCGTTTTAGGAGGCGATTTTTCGAAGTCGATGACAGCGAAATCCTGGCTTCTGGTGCTGGCGGCGATGACGATAAGTGGCATATTCCGTCCCTTCCAGCGATGTGATCAAGGGGCTCGTCAGGCGCGATGCCCGATTCAGATCACATGCTGCCGTTGGGCGCGTGATGGTAAAAGAAAGGGCGTTGATGCGGCCTGAATCACCCCAGTCCGGGTAGTGTACGCCTAGTTGTTGGGAAACGATTGTGAGCTCAAGGCACCGGCATCGTGAAGCAGAACGTTGTTCCGGTCCGATCGTCGCTCTGTGGCCAAAGACGACCGTTATGTAGTTCGATGATGGAACGGCAAATGGGTAGACCCAGGCCCATCCCATGTTCTTTGGTTGTATAAAACGCGTCGAAGATTTTGTCGTGATCGAAAAGGCCAACACCGTTGTCTTGCACTTCAACCCTAATTGCCCCTTCACCATGAACCCTTGTTCGCACAGCCAATACACGCGGACCATCGATCAGGGAGTCCATCGCGTCAAATCCGTTAATGCACAAATTGACCAGGACCTGCTGTATTTGTACGCGGTCGCCCCAGACCTCTGGCAGTTCGGGTGCCAGGTCGATTTCTACGCCGACGCTCCTTTTCGTTGCCTCGTTGCGAATGAGGTTTAGAACCTCCCTTGCAACTTCATTGATATCGAGCGGTACTTTTACTGGGCCCCCACCTCTGAAAAGGTTGCGCACACGTTGCACCACGTCGCTTGCGTGGTAGCCACAGTCCAAGACCTCCCGAATAAGATCGCGCGCGCTTGCGATGTCGACGCTCTCGTCTGAGAGCGCCTCGGAACACATGTGCGCATTGGCTATGATTGCGGTCAACGGCTGGTTGATCTCGTGCGCGATCGATGCGGACACTTCGCCAAGCGTAGCTATCTGTGATGCGCGGGCAAGTCTTTCTTCCAACCGTTGCACTGACTCCAGCGCGAGTTTGGTAGACGTGATATCCATCGCCGCGCCTATGTACTGAAGCTCGCCGACTTTGTCATGGACTGGTTTTCCCAGCACATGGACGAACTTGACAGACCCATCAGGCAAAACAAATCGGTGTTCGAAGTCCAAATCCGCGCCATGTTTCGACGTAGTTTCCATGATTTCCTTTACGGTGGCCCGATCTTGCGGATGAATCCTTTCATGGATGAGCTGTAGGGTCGGTTTCAAGTTCGGATCCACACCGGCGATTCGAAAGGTCTCTGCCGACCAGACGATCTCCCCGCTGAGAACGTTCCAGCCAAAACTGCCGGTATGGCTTATCCGTTGAGCTGCTGCCAGATACGACTCACTCATTCGCAGCGCGTTTTCGTTCAGTTTGCGCTGTGTGATGTCGCGAACAAAGATGACAGCGGCGCACTTGTTGCTTGTAACAACTCGACCGAAAGCAACTTCGGCAACGAATTCGGTCCCATCCTGATGAACGCCAGTCGTCTCGGTTACAGATGGCGTATCGTAGCCGCGAATCTGCGGTAGAAAACGAGCAATAGGTTGTCCGATCATGTCACTCGCCGAATAGCCGAAGATTGTTAGGGCAGACGGGTTGGCTAACAAAATCTCACCGTAGTGGCCGACGGAAAACACACCATCGATGGCTGTCTCGGAGACGACTCTATGCTGCTCTTCCACCTCGCGATGAGCTTCGTCCCCACGCTGCTTGGCTGCGATGACCAGATTGATCGACACAGCAGTCGCGATAAAAGCCCCGAGCCGCGGATAGGTCGAATGATCGGGGACGAATTGGAAGTGAGGCGAAAGGAAGAAATAATCGAAGATCAGAACAGAAAGACCGACCGAAAAGATGCCAACTCTTTTTCTTCCATAGAGGCTGCAAATCACGACAGCAAGGTGAAAACAGGAGGACGGAGCGCCTGCAATCCACGACAAGATCGCCGCTCCGGTGCACACAGCTATTGCAAATAAATAACCTTGGAATTTAGGGACCTGATTCATTTGTCTGTAATTCCATCTCGCCTATTACCTTTGTAGGCATTTCGAAAACTTTTCACTTGTAACTTTGACTCCTGCGGGACGGTATTTATCCGGAATTGTTTGGGGAGAGGTGGGTGACTACGATTGCAGAATCTAATATATGAATAAGTTGAGGACAAAGCTCCAACGGGTAAGAGCATGGCGATTTCCAATAACTCTCTATTTTTCTTGAAGTTGCCATCGGAGCGGCGACCGTTTTGGGGTATGTATCATACCGCCAAATAACTGGAATCCGGCCCAAGGGCTCGCCCGCAGCCAACCTTCTAGATGAACAGGCTAGGAGACCTGCCGCCAGGCGTCGCCAGCAAGAGCGGTGGGAGGGCCAGCGCTGATTCTCAATGAAGACGGAAGTGAGCGATTGTAAGCAGCTCTATCTTCTCTTCCCAATAAAACTGGAGTTCGAAGGTGATCTCTCAGCTAGTCGACGACATGCTGAGTGAGTCGGGTAGCTGCTTCTCTCTGCGATTTTTTCTCATCACGATAAGAGCTCTTATCGATGGTATTCCGGTAATTCGCTTTTTGATTGATCTGTTGCGAGTAGATCTCCCACTTCGGCGTGGAGGCGGGCGGTGATGGCGGCTTCGGTTGCGTCGGGTGGGAAGTGGATGGGTTGGCCTACGCGAACCTGAAGGGTTCCTGAGCGAAACCAGCGGCGTTTGCGGGTTTTGAGTTCGCCGAGGCCGCGGAGCGCCATGGGGAGGACCGGTACAGAGGATTGCTTGACGAGCAGGCCGATGCCGGGACGGAAGGGGGCGAGAGTGCCGTCGGGTGAGCGGGTACCTTCGGGGAAGATGAAGACGTTGAGGCCTCGGTCGAGTGCTTCGCCTGCGTGGGCGAAGCTGCGTTGGAAGTCTCGACGGCGTGGGAGGGGGAAGACGTTGAAGAGCGCTGTGATGAGGAACCACGCGGGGGGGCCAAGTGGATTGAGCCAGCGTGGTTGCCGGTTTTGGCCACGGCGCAGGTCTTCGAGGATCTCGCCAGACATGGCGGCTGCGGTGTGGAGGCGGATGGCGCGAGGGAGTGCGTAGAGGAGCAACGGCAAGTCGTAGGTGGTGACGTGGTTCGCGATGATTAACATTGGGCCGGGTGCGGCTGGCTGCTTCGCGATTGGGTCGGGTTGGAGTGGGTCGACCTGGGGTGCGGCGAGGAACCAGACCAGTGGGAGGGTGACGCACTCGACGAAGGCGGCGCGGAGAAGGCTGATTGGTCGCGACCAGGGCCAGTGGGGATAGATGTGTGTCGAAGGCGGAGGGAGATCTGCCTTGGGGTGGTGTTGAGGTTCGGAGTTCAGGGCTACGGAGGTGCTGGGATGAGAGTGGTTCGGGTTGGGCTTGGTTGCTGATTGAAGGGTGCTGTCGGGTTCTGAATGATCGGGGTGAGTAATCAGGTTTCGAAGTTGGTTGAGGGTTTCGACGTTGTCAAAGTCGTTCGGGTTGAGGGCTGTGCCTAGGCGCTCTTCGAGCGCGGCCATGAGTTGGACCCGGCCGAGGCTGTCGAGGCGCAGGTCTTCTGCTAAGCGGAGGTCTTGATTTTGGGATTCGCTTTCGGCGGGGAGGCCTTCGCCGGTGATGCGGGCGATGAGGGTGAGGAGCCAGTCGGTGCCTGTGGTGGCGGAGGATCTTCCGTCGTTCGCTTCCCTGCTGGCGAGCCATGTTGCGACGGCGGCGCGTTTGATTTTTCCCGTGGAGGTGCGGGGGAGATCGGGTTCGGGCCAGACGGCCAAGCGGCGGATGCGTTGGAACTCGGCTAACCGGGTGTTGGCGCTTTGCAGGATGGCGGGAGCGCGGTCGGGTGTGGTGCGAAGGGCGAGGACGGCGCAGGGTTCTGGGCCTGAGGGGGTTTCGATTGGGACGACGGCGCAGGCGGCGACTTCGGGTTCGGGCTCGAAGGCGGCTTCGAGGTCTTCGGGATGGAGGTTGACGCCGGTGGCGGTGACGATGGTCTCGCTTTTGCGGCCGAGGAAGCGGAGCTCTCCGGTGGGCTGGGCTTCGGCGAGGTCGCCGGTGGCGAGCCACTCGTCGGTGCGTTGTCGGAGGGCGCCTCCGGACCAGGTTGCGGGGGAGATCATGGGGCCGCGGACGAGGACTTCGCCGTCGGGCTGGAGCTTGACCTCGCGGCCGGGGAGGGGCTTGCCCATCGTGCCGCGGGCTACTTTGAAGGGGTGGTTGAGGGTGATGAGGGCGGAGGTTTCGGTCATGCCGTAGCCCTGCACGAGGACGAAGCCCAGGGCGTTCCAGAACTGCTCGATTGGACCGGGGAGCGCGCCACCGCCAGTGACGAAGGCCCAGAACTTGAAGCCGAAGGCGGAGTGGATGTCGCGGAAGCGCCACCAGCGTTTTTGTGCGGAGATGCCTTTCGCGGCCTCGATGCGTGCGGGGAGATTTGGGTGTTCGGCTTCGAGGTGGGTCTTGAGGAGGGCCAGGACACGGGGTACCCCGGCCAGGACGGAGATGCGTTCGCGGCGGATGGTTTCGATGAGGCGTGGAGCGTTGAGGCGGGTTTCGAAGTGGACCTCGGCGGCGAAGATGGAGGGGACCCAAAGGCCCATCATCTGGCCAAAGACGTGGCTGAGGGGGAGGGTGTGGAGGAAGCGCAGGGGATGAACGATGCGCTCGTAACGCATGTAGGGCTGGGCAGCCAGGCGGATGGGATCGAAGCTGGAGAGGATGTTGCCGTGGGTGTGGACGATGCCTTTGGGGTCGCCGGTGGTGCCGGAGGTGAAGAGGATCTGGAGGGGCGTGTCGTGGGAGAGGGTGGGGATGGGGCCGGCTTGCTGGGTGGGGAGGGTGGTGGGCCAGTCTTCGAACGCGAGCTTTGGCCAGTCGGCTGGGATGGATTGGAGGAGGGTGGCGTCGCCGACTATTAGTGAGGGGCGTACGTCGGATGCGATTCGGGTGGCGAACTCGGGTGTGCCGTAGGCGTCGAGCGGGACGGCGGCGACTCCGCGGAGGAGGCAGCCGTAGAAGGCGGCGACCCACTCGGCGCTGTTTTGCGCCCAGAGAATAACGCGGTCACCGGGCTGGAGGTTGCGGGCGGCGAGGAGTGCGGCGAAGCGTCCGGCTTGGGTTGCCAACTCGTTGTAGGTGGTGACCCTGCGGCGGTTGCCGGTGTGCTGGACGATTGCTTTCTGGTTGCCGAAGCTGCGGAAGTCGTCGAGCAGGGTGGCCAGATGGGGGCGGATGGGCATAGCAGTCGGCTAGTTCAAGATAACCTACTGCGGATAGGTGCGCCCTGCGCGGGCGGCGGTCACTTCGTGACTTGTATACCCCTTCGGTTGGCGCTCCCGTTGGTCGCGAGCAAATATCTTGGCGACCATCGGGAGCGTAGGGCGAAGCTGGTATACACGTCACGAAGTGACCGCGCCACGCGTAGTGGGCCCGTCCGGCAGGACTAGCGGCCTGGAGGCGCTGCAACCATGACGGCGTTGGGATCGACCTTGGGGATGCCGAAGTGGCCGCTGAGATGGACCAAGTCGAGGGGACGAAGCTCGCAGGCGATCTGGATGACGCTCATATCGCGTGGGGAACGGGTAAGGACGGTGACTCCGGTGATGTCGGCGCCGGCGAAGTGCAGCCAGAGATCGGTGACGGTGTTGCGGGGCTGAGCGGTGTTCGCGGAGTTCTGATTGGCGTTGACGAGATGCTTCCAGCCGGCGGCGTTGTAGGAAGCGATGATCGTGTCCATCGTCTCAGGGGTGTAGAAGGCGGGGCGGGGATAGCGGTAGTTGTCGACGGAGATGCCGGTTAGGGCAGCAGCGGCGTGGTTAGCGTCGAGGCCACCGGAAGCGAGGAGGTTCTGCGCGATCTGGAGCTCGGAGCGGTCGAAGCTGAAGGAAGTGTGCGTGGCGGGCTGGTCGGCCAGGTTCATGAGCGCGCCCTGGATGTCGAGAGGCGGGGGTGGTGGCGGAGGACCGGCGGGTGGCTGCGCGATGGCGACAGCGGCGGAAAGGGCTAAGGCGAAGAGGACGGGACGCAGTTTCATGGATGTCTCCCTGAGTAATTGGACCCGGATTTCTGCGGGGAGTTCTCCCCTTGGCTGCATTATTTGCCTTTGACGCGAGGGTGGCAAGTTCGGCTTTGCGCTGGAAACGTCCCTGCCGGACGGGCCCACTACGCGTGGGGCGGTCACTTCGTGACTTGTGTACCCTGTCTCCCGTTGGTCGACTGCTTTATTGGGGTGGGCGGGGGGAGAAGTAGCCTTTTTGGGCTCGGACTTTGTAGCGGGGGTCGTTGGCCTGGAGGTAGATGGTACGGAAGGAGCCGTCCATCTTGAGATCTGTGGGGCGGTAGACGAGGTGGTACTGGCTGCGAAGCTCCTCTTCGATGTTGCGGAAACCAACGGCTACGTCTTCGAGCTTGACGGGGTAGAAGGCCTGGCCGCCGGTAGCATCGGAGATGGCTTTGAGGACGTCGTCGCCTTTGTCTTTGCTGGGGCTGATGTTGGTGCTGATGGTGTAGACAATGGTGTCGGCACGCTGACACATCTTGATGGCGTCTGACTCCTGAACGCGGGAGTAGTTGTCGTCACCGTCAGAGACGAGGATGAGGGCGCGGCGGACGGCTCCTGTCTCCTGAAGCGGAAGCATCTGGTCTTTGCAGGTCTTGTAGAGGGCGTCGAAGAGGGCGGTTCCGCCGCCGGGACGGAGCTTGCGGATGCCCTGGTTGAGGAGGTCGACATTGTTGGTGAAGCCCTGGGACACATCGGTCTCGATGTCGAAGCCTTCGACGAAGGCGCGGTCGTCGCGGTGGAGGATCTGGAGGAGGAACTCGACGGCGGAGTCCTGCTCGAACTGGAAGCGCTGGCGGATGGAGCTGGAGGTGTCGAGCATGATGCCGACACGCAGGGGGAGATTTGTTTGCTGGGTGAAGCGGAGGACCGCAAGAGGAGGACGGCCGTCGTCGAGGAGGCCGAAGTTTTCGCGCTTGAGGCCGGTGATGAACTTACCGTGCTTGTCGATGACGGTGAAGATGAGATTGACTTCGTTGACCTGGACCTGGAGGGTGGTGACGGGCTCGTCGATCTGTGGGGAGTTAGGGGCCTGTGGGGTGTTTGGGGCGGCAGTTTGGCCGGCCGGGGTGGGGGCCTGGGCGCCAGGAGCTTGCGCCGGCGTCGTGGCCGACTGCGGAGTGGCGGCGGGGGCTGGGGTGGCACTGGTTGGAGGCGCTGTGGCTGATGGTGTGGGTGCAGGGCCGGACGTGGTCTGGGCTATTTCGGCGGAGGATGACGCGCCGGAGTCGCCGGAAGAGGCGAAGAGACGATGTAACCAGTTGGGCCTTTGAGTCGGGGCGGTCTGAGCCTGAAGAGGCGTCGCGGCGAGGGGCAGGAGGAGCAGAGCGGACAGTAGGGACGCGGGGACTTTGGGTCTTGGGACTTGGTTCATTCGGTTGGGTGCGGTCACTCGGATGATTCTACTCAATTGTGGACGAATTCGTGCGAATTGCTTGCAAAAACGACTCAAGTTCGATAGGCAGGGGGGCCGCGAGATCCATAGGCTTGCTGGTTTGCGGATGGGTGAAGGAGAGATGGGCGGCGTGGAGGAAGTTTCGCTCGAGATTGAGAGCTGGATCGAGGCCGGGGATGGCGTGGGGAGCTCCGTAGAGTGTGTCGCCGACGACGGGATGGCCGAGGGATTGGGCATGGACGCGAATCTGATGGGTGCGGCCGGTTTCGATGCGGACCTCGACCATTGTGAAAGGGCCGTAGGCAGTGGTTAGACGTTCGAGGACGTGGAAGTGGGAGACGGCGGTTCGGCCATCGGCGCGGCGGGTGGTCATGCGGGTGCGGCGGATGATGTCGCGGGCGATGGGGAGGTTGACGGTGGTGTCGTCTTTTTTAACGTGGCCGTGGAGGAGGGCGAGGTAGGTCTTGGTGACCTGGCGGCGGGAGAACATGTCGCCGAGTTTGCGGTGGGTGCTGTCGTCTTTGGCGACGAGGATGAGGCCGCTGGTGAGCTTGTCGAGGCGATGGACGATGCCGGGGCGGAGATCGCCGCCTACGTCGGAGAGCTTGGCGAAGTGGAAGAGGAGTGCGTTGACGAGGGTGCCGCGGTTGCGGGCGTCGTCGGTGGTGCCGGCTCCGGCGTGGACCATCATGCCGGCGGGTTTGTTGATGACGGCGAGGTACTTGTCTTCGTGGAGGATGTCGAGTGGGATGTCCTCGGGGATGGCGTGGAGGGGTGCGGGCTGGGGGGAGCCTTCGATCTCGATGGATTCGCCACCGTGGAGTTTTTGTTTGGGCTTGGCAGGATTGCCGTCGACACGGACCTGGCCGGCTTCGATGAGGAGTTGGACGCGGGCGCGGGAGATGTCGGGCAGGGCCTGGGCGAGGTAGAGATCGAGGCGCAGGTTGGCGGCGGCGGGGTCGGCGGTGAAGGTGCGGACGGCGTCGGAGTCTTCTTCGACTTCGTCGAACTCGAGGACAGGGATTGGGGGCGGGGTGATTTCTTCTACGCCGCGAGTGGCGCGGTACTCGTGTTTTACGGTGCGGCGACGCTGGCCCTTGGGGAGCATGTTCTTAGACGGCATGGGTGACCAGCTTTCCTGGCAGCAGTACGAGGACGGCCGCTACTACGATCATACCGAGAGCGATCCACTGGACGGGGTCGAGCGCGGTGTAGAGAGTGCTGGTGGTGTAGGGGTAGGGCTGGCGGAAGAAGGTGAGAAGGAACTGAATGGTGCCTGCGGCGGCGAGGGCTGCTACGAGGGAATTGGCGGAGTGCGGGCTGCGCTTGAGTTGGTGTAAGAGCCAAAAGGTAAGAAGGAGCGCGGCGATTGCGGCGTAGAGAGCGACGGGGTGGAGGTGCGCGCGGTCGGGCGGGATGCTCATACCCCAAGGGACAGTGGTTGGGAGACCGGCGTCGCTGCCTTCGGCGAAGTGGCCGAGGGCGAGGAAGGCCCAGATGAGCGTGGCGCAAGGGCTCCACGCGTTGAGCGTGTCGAGGATGGGGAGATGGCGGATGCGCAGGTAGACGAGCGTTGCGAGGAAAGTGAGGAGGATGCCTGTGGAGGTAAGGGACGGTACGGTGAGGAGAAGGATTGGGTAGGAGAAGAAGTTGTGGAGGTTGGCGGCGATGAGCAGGAGGCGAGAGAGGGCGAAGGCGGAGAGAAGGGTGAAGAGGCCGGCGTTCCAGAGCTTGTCGGGGTTGAGGCCGACGATGGCGGCGGTGCGCAGGCTTAGGGTAAGGGCGGCCATAAGGCCAAGGGCGGCGAGTACGCCGAAGGTAGGAAGGAGGAGATGACCGGAGTGGATGAGATAGGGGTGCACGTTCGGGATTTAATACAGAGATTCTTCCCCTTCGGCTACGCTCAGGGTCAGGATGACGAACTCTAGAGTTCCATCCTGTTTCGCTTCCTCGACGTCATCGTCGTGAAGGAACTCTGCTTAGAGAAAAAAGAAGACCGACCCACTGGGCCGTACGTCGAAGCGCTGGTGAACCCGTCCTAAGACGGCGGGACCCTGCCGTGGCTCTTTAGGCTTTCCTGACTGGAGGACTGCACACCGAACCATGTCTACGAGCCAGGCCCCTGTTCAATGAATGTTGGTTCAACCAGCGTTGTTCGCGTACCTGCTTTGTAGGCCGGCATTCTTAGGTTCGATGCTAACGGGATGTGATGAGATTCGCAACTCCGGAGCCTGCGGAGGTCGGATAAGCCTAATTGCCCGAATGGCTTGTCGGTTGGGTCTGAGGAATAGTTTTGGCGCGGGCGATGAGTCTCTTGAGTTTGCCCTCGACATCTGATCCGGAGCCCAGCATCTCTGCTGGGAGAGCACCATCGGCGGAACGCGGAGAACTCAAGAAGATTTATTGCGGCGAGTACCCTGGATTGGGCTGGATCAGCCTACTTTGCGGTCTTCGAGGAGTTCGTCGAGGAGGTGGGACAGATCGCCTGCGCGAGAGCGGACGGATTGCTGCGAGTTCTGAAGGCTGCCGGCGAGGTTGTCGCTGCGGTCGCGGGCGCAGCATAGCTCGTCGGCGATATTGAGGGCGGCGAGCACGGCTACACGGAGGCTATCGACGGTGTTGCCGTGGGCTGAGACGGCGCGCATCTTGGCGTCGACGATGGAGGCGAGGCGCTCGATGTAGGCGGGATCGATGCCGCGGAGGTTATAGATCTGGTCGTAGATTTCGACGGCGATGGACTGGTTCTGCGTGGGCTCGGCGGCCGCCGGAGTGGTTGCCTGCGGGGCTTCGAGGGTCTGGTCTGCAGTCTGGGCCATCGGGTCTCCTTCGGGTGAAGTTAGAGCAGTTCGTCCATCTGCTGGAGCATCTTTTCGACGCGCTGGCGGACGGCTTCACGCTCTTTAGTGAGGGTGGTGAGTTCGGATTCGACCATGGTGGAGAGGGTTTGCTGCTCAGTGAGCTGGGCCCGGAGGTTGGCTACTTCGGCTTCTGCGGTGGCGCGGGCTTCGCGCTCGCGCTTGACGACTTCGACGGCACGGAGGACTTTTTGTTCGAGGGCCTGGAACTCGTCGGCACTGATGCTGGGGGAGATGGTGGAGGAGCTCATATTGATTTCAGTATAGACGCGGAAGACGTGGATTTTTGCTGGGGAAAAGTGGGGTGGAATCTATTTGGGTGCGTGTTTTGCGCGGATTAAATTTTGATTGTGGTGGAGTGGCTGTTATTTGAAGGGGTTTCGCGATTTTATGTGGTTTTGATGTGGTGAATTTGTGGTGTGGTTGTGGTGATTTGCGTGCTGGATGTGGTGTTTTGGCGGTGATGTTTTCGATCGCCAAAAAATACGCCACTGTTTTGAGAATTATTTTGAGGCTTCGTTTGCGCCGTCGCGAATGGTGCCGCCGAGTGCGGTGAGGGTGGCGATGATGCGGGACCACCAGTCGGTGAGCTCTTCGTCGCGGAGGGTGCGGTCGTTGGATTGGAAGACGGTGCGGAGGAGGAGCGAGTAGACACCGGGAAATTTCTTCTGGTCGCGAAAGACTTCGACGGGCTTGAGGCTTTGGAGTTCGGGGATCGCTAGTGCGTGGATGGCGGAGGAGACCGCTTGCCACTGAGTGGCGTCGGGGAAGACGAAGGAGAAGTCGCGCTCGACGGCCTGGTAGCGGGAGAGATCGTGGGCGGTGATCTTCCTGAGGGGGAGCTCGTAGAGGACGGCGAGGTCGAGTTGCGCGAGGTAGACGGGTTGGCGGAGTTTGCGGGCCTCTTTTTGCGTCTGGGTGAGTTCGCCGAAGTGGGCGATGGGTTGGTTGTTCAAGAGCGCTGTTGCGCTGCGGCCGGGTTGTAGCCAGGCTGGGGCTTCGGGGGTGAAGGTGAGTGCGTTGGGGCCGCCGGGCAGGGCGAAGAGGGTGAGGAGAGACTCGATGGCGCCCTTGAGCTCGAAGAAGGGAGCGTCTTCGGCGGAGTAGAGGTTGGAGTATTTTGCGGCGGCGGTGGTGAGGCCGAGGGAGAGTTGCGGGGTCTCGTGGACGTCGGAGATGAAGGTGCCGTCGGGGGGGATGGTGCCGGTGAAGATCTGGCCTTGTTCGAAGAGGCGTACTTCGCGGACGTCTCGGTTGAGGTTGTGCGCGAGCATGGTGACCATGCCGGGGATGAGCGAGGGGCGCAGGAGAGAAGCCTCTTCGGAGAGTGGATTCTCCATGGGGACGGTTCCCTTCCCCTGAGTCTTGGTTTCGTTGCTCTGAGGGTAGAAGAGATCGGAGTCGGGTTGGCCAGCGAAGGTGCTGGAGACGGATTCGCTGAAGCCGAGGGCGAGGAGACGACTGCGGACGGCGGCTTCTTTCGCTTGCGTGGGTTGCGTGATGACGATGCCCGGGGCGGGGAGGGTGTTGGCGAAGCGGTTGTAGCCGTAGACGCGGGCGACTTCTTCGATGAGGTCGATCTCGCGTTCGAGGTCGAGACGCCAGGATGGGAGCTTGGTTGCGTAGACGGCTTGATCCTGACGGAGGCCGTGGAGGAGGAGTTCGCAGCCTAGCGAAGTTAAGTACTGGGCGACGATCTCGGAGGTGATGCCGGCGGGGTCGAGGGTGGTGCCGAGGTGGCGTTTGACCTGGGCGACGGAGAGTTCGATGGGAGGACGCGAGGCGGTGCGGGCTTCTACGTCTGGATCGATGAGGTCGATGAGTTCGCCTTCGAGTTTGCCTCCATGCTGGAGGATGATTTGCGCGACGAGGGCGTTGGCCACCGGGGCAGTGTTGAAGTCGGCGCCGCGCTCGAAGCGGTGGGAGGCGTCGGTGTGTAGGCCGTGGCGGCGGGAGGAGCGGCGGACGCTGGCGGCGTCGAACCATGCGGCTTCGATGAGGATGTTTTTGGTTTCGGGGGTGATCATGGAGTCCCAACCACCCATGACTCCGGCTAGTGCGAGGGCGTTCTTTTCGTCGGCTACGACGAGGTCGTCGGCTTCGAGGGTGCGGTCGGTGCCGTCGAGGAGTTTTAACTTTTCTCCTTTGTGGGCGAGGCGGACGACGATGCCGCCTTCGATCTTGTCGAGGTCGAAGGCGTGGGTGGGATGGCCCATGCCGTGGAGAACGAAGTTGCTTGCGTCGACGGCGTTGGAGATTTGTTTTTGGCTGAGGAGGGTGAAGTACTCTGCGACTTTGCCTGTGCTGGGGGCGATGGTTACGTTGCGGACTACTTGCGCGGTGAAGCGGCCGCAGAGGCCTTTGGCTTCGGGGGCGATGCGGACGGGGAAGGGCTCGTCGACGAGACTGCCGATGGGGAGCTTGGTGTTGAGGGGCGCGAGGGGCAGGTTGTAGATGGTGGCGGCCTCGCGGGCGATGCCGTAGTGGTTCATGGCGTCGACGCGGTTGGTGGTGATGTCCATCTCGTAGAGGTGGCCGTTGGCTTTTCCATTCGTGGCGCCGAGCGCGTGGATGCCTTCTACGGCGATGCCGCGGAGAGTGAGATCTTCGGCGAGCTTGTGATCATCGACCGGGATGTTGGGGACGTAGGTGCGCAGCCAAGCGGTGAGAATATTCATGATGGACGGCTTCTAGTCTAAATGTTTTGACCCCTCACCTATTGAGCACAGAGAAACGTTCTCATGCTTTGATTTTCTGCTAACGGCTCATGCTGCCGAGTTTGGAGCAAACCGAAGAAAAACCATGCTGCCAGTGAGAAGAGACGGACAAAAAAAACTCCTGTTTTGGGTCCGAGTGGGAGCACAATGACGGGTATGAGAACACTCACGCTAAGCACGCTGCCGTGGAAGCGACTGCTGGTGTGGGGGATCTTTGGGTTTTCGTTTGCGATGATTCCACTCGTCTTTGCACTAACCGGGGATGACTTGCACCAAACGTCGGCCGGGTTTCGTGAGGTGGTCGACCGAGGGGATGTTTATTTGATCTGTGTGGCACTTGTTGGGGACAGTCTCGGACGGTTCGTGATGATACGCAAGAAGGCGATTGTGGACATACTGGGGGTTGGGTTTGCGATCGCGTACACAGTGATGGTTTCGTTCGAGTTCGGGGTTATCAGCACGATGATCCATGGTGAACCGGTGAAGATTCCTGAGGGCGTGATTCCGATGCACAGCTTTTACTACGGGATTGCAGTATTCATTCTTGGGTGCGGGGCCGTAATAAGGACGGCGGACTGAGATGGCGTGGATCGATTTCAAGTCGGGGTTCGCGCTGGTGGGGTCGCTGATTGTGCTGGCGGGAAGCCTTGATTCGCGAATGAGAAGACGGAAGGACAAGCCTGAGGAACCAGGGGATCCGGGAGAGAAGGAGAAGCCTGGGACGCCCCGTGACTATGACAAGCCCCAAGTCGCATCGGCTCCAACGGCTGCGGATATGGTGACAGGGCGTGATATTGCTGTCTCAAAGACCATGGAAATATCGCATACTCGGAATCTCGAGTAAATCTTGACTGGTCGTTTGCCTGATCAGATCTTCTTCTTGAAAAAACTACTTTGTTCACGCGATCAGACACTTCGCGTCTAGTGATGGCTTGCTTGAAGTTAGGTATCCGGTGATGATGGCTGGGTGACTATGGAGAACCGCGAATGCGTGGAGCTTTGATTGTTGGGATGTTGCTGGTTGGTTGTGCGGTGGCTGAGGCGCAGAGCTCGGGTTGGCCGGCGGGGCCGGAGCATGCGGTGGTGACGCTTTGGCCGAAGGGGGCTCCGGGGGTGAATACGACGACCGGCCCGGAGGCGGATACAACGACCGCGGCGAGCGAGAAGATTGCGGGGCGGCCGCTGGTGCGGCTGGGGAATGTTTCGGTGCCGACGATTACGGTGTATGAGCCGAAGGTCGTGGGGAATGGGGCCGCGGTGGTGGTGTTTCCGGGGGGCGCGTACAGGATTCTGGCGATGGATCTTGAAGGCACAGAGGTTTGCGATTGGCTGACGGCGCGGGGAGTTGCTTGTTTTCTGTTGAAGTATCGGGTGCCAGAGACGGGGCCTTATCCGAAATCTGATGAGGGGTTGCAAGATGCGCAGAGAGCCGTGGGGATGGTGCGGGCGAGGGCGGCGGAGTGGAAGATCGAGCCGAACAAGGTGGGCGTGCTGGGGTTTTCGGCGGGTGCGCATCTGGCAGCGGCGGTGAGTACGCACTATGCGACGCGGCTTTATCCACGGGTGGATGCGGCGGATGAGGTGAGTTGCAGGCCGGACTTTGCGGTAGTGATGTATCCGGGGTATCTGGCGATTGCGGAAAAGGGGATGGCGTTCAGTCCAGATATTCCGGTGACGAAGGAGACGCCGCCTACGTTTCTGGTGCAGGCGGAGGACGACGCTACAGCGCATGTGGAGAATGCCGTGGAGTACTTTCTGGCTTTGAAGCGCGCGGGTGTGCCGACCGAGCTACACGTGTATGCCGAAGGTGGACATGGGTATGGGCTCCGACGGACGAAGCTACCCGTGACTGCGTGGCCGGATTTGGTGGATGTGTGGATGAAGACGATTGGGGTGACGGCTGGAACGCATTAGTGTCGGCGGGTGTGGTTTCTCCTGACTGAGACGAACATTCTGTTTGCGTGTTGCGTACTGCGGTGAGTGTTCCGAATTCATTCGAGGAGAAGCGGCGATGAGGAAGTTTTCTGTCTTGCTGATGGTGGTTGTGTTGAGTGGCGTGTGTGCGCGGGGTCGGGCGCAGGCGGTTCCGGCGCTTGGGGATATCAAAAGTCAGGAGGAGTTGACGAAGGCGATTACGACGCTCGATAAGGAGCTGTTCGATGCGTATAACAACTGCGATATCGACAAGCTGGGGACGCTGGTGGTGGACGATCTGGAGTTCTATCACGACAAGACGGGGCTGGCGGTGGGCAGGCAGGTGTTTCTGGATGCGATCAAAAATAATATCTGCGGGAAGGTGACGCGGAAGCTGGTGGATGGGTCGCTGGAGGTGTATCCGCTGAAGGGTTATGGGGCGGTGGAGCTTGGCGTGCATCGGTTTTATCATCCGGGGATGCCGGGGAATGTGGGCGAGGCGAAGTTTATTACCCTGTGGCAGTACAAGGATGGAGCGTGGAAGGTTTCGCGGGTGATCAGCTACGACCATGAAGCGGCGAAGTGATGCGGAATTTGTGGCGGAGTCGGGTGGGGTCGGATATGCTGGTCGCTACTCTGGATACAAAATTCTGCTGGACATTTTTCTAAATGAGGATGGACGATGCTTCGTTTACTTCTGCACTGGATTCTGAACGCGGTGGCTTTGCTGGTGGTGGCACATTTTGTTCAGGGCTTTGATGTAAGTAACTTTGTTTCGGCGTTGATTGCGGTGGTGGTGATTGGATTGTTCAACGCTACGCTGGGGCTGCTTTTGAAGATCATTACGTTGCCGTTGGGGATTCTGACGTTTGGCATTTTCTTTCTGGTGATCAATGCGGTGATTCTGTGGTTTTCGAGCAAATTTGTTCCGGGGTTCGCTGTGACCACGTTCAAAGCGGCGTTTCTTGGGGCGCTGGCGCTGGCGGTGGTGCATCTGCTGTTTGGACTTTTTGGGTCGGCGATGAAGAAGCGGGTTTAGGTCTCTAATGACTGTGGAGTCGCGTGAGGAATCCTTTGAACAATCCATTTGTGGTATTTGTCGCTGCATTTTTCCTATTGTGGCTGGCAGCCTGGGTGGGTGGGCGACTGGGCCAGCGGCGGCGTGACTTTACCGAAGCGGTTCGGACGGACTTCGGGGTGGTTCTTGCGGCTACGCTGACGCTGCTGGGGTTGATTATCGGCTTCAGCTTTTCGATGGCTACTGCGCGGTACGACCTGCGTAAGTCGTACGAAGAGGCTGAGGCGAATGCGATTGGGACTGAGTATGTGCGGGCCGATTTGTTGCCAGCGGCGGAGGGAGCGCAGGTGCGTTCGCTGCTGAAGCAATATACGGATCTGCGAATACGGTTTTATAAGACGCAAGACGGTGGGGATCTTCGGCAGATTAATTCGGAGACGGCGCGGTTGCAGAATGAGCTTTGGGCTGCGGCTTCAAAGCCGGCGAATGCGCAGCCTTCGCCGGTGATTGCGCTGGCGGTAGGCGGTATGAACGATGTGCTGAACTCGCAGGGGTATACGCAGGCGGCGTGGTGGAACCGAATTCCAACGGGGGCTTGGTGCCTGATGTTTGCGATTGCGATTTTTTGCAATGCGCTGCTGGGCTATGGAGCTCGGCAGATGGAGCCGAAGTTATTTATGGTGCTTCCGGTGGTGGTGGCGGTGGCGTTCTTTTTGATCGCGGATATTGATAGTCCGCGGGGTGGGGTGATCCGGGTGCAGCCGCAGAATCTGATTAGTTTGCGGGCTGGGTTGGGCGGGTAGAAATACAACGGCGAAAGCAGATGCGGGGTCTCTCCACTGCGCGACGGACGGTGAGGCTGTCCGCCGCTTCGGTTGGGTGACCTGTTTTCATTCTGAAAGGACGACTGCAAGAGCAACAACAACGACAAAAGCAGATCCCCTTCGGGGATGGCAACAAGAACAGCAAGGACAACGACAGTAGTACAGTGATTGCTACCAAGGGTCGACGCCCAGGAGCTTGCGGCCTAGTGGGGTTAGTTCGGCGGTTTTGTATTTGGTGCGCTCCCACTCGCGGGGGTCGCCGGGGAAGGCGAAGCCCTCGGGGGCGCGGCGTTCGCGCCAGGATTCGATGCGGCGCTGGCGGATTTCTTCGTTGCCTCCGTCGGCGGGCGTCATTGAGATGTATTGTGCGACGCGGGCTTTGTCTTCGGAGGTGTTGGGGCGAATGCCGTGGGTGAGCAGGCTGTTGAAGATGAGGAGGTCGCCGGCTTTCATGAGGACGGGCTTTAGTTCGTAGCCGGTGATGTCGGGTTTGAAGCCGTCGCGATCGGCGGGCTGGGTCTTCTTCCAGACTTCGAAGTTGCGGAAGATCTCGGGGACGCACTGGAAGCCGCCGGTGGATTCGTCGGTGTCGACGAGGGAGAGGACGCCCTGGACGTTGACGGGGAGTGGGTCGAGGGTGGTGTCGACGTCGTTGTGGATGAAGCCGGCGAAGGCGCGGCCGCTGCGGTTGGGGGTGTTGAGGTTGGCGCGGTCGATGGTAACCCAGAGACGCTCGTCGTCCCAGATGTCGACGAAGGCGTCGTAGACGCGCGGCTGCTGGCGGTTGTCCCAGAGGGTCTGGTGGTTGTAGACCTCGACCATGCCGCTGTTGTTGAGCTCCTTCATGGCGTGGTTGCGGAGTTGGGCGGCGCTCCAGGTCCCGACGTCGTTGGGGTCCATTTCCTGGAACTCCCAGAGGAAGTTGCGGGTGCGCTCGACGTTGGCGGCGGGGACGGCCTGACGGATGACGACGTAGCCGTAGGTCTGCCAGTGGTCGAAGTCGGCTTGCGAGAGGACGCGGAGGGGGAGTTTTTTCTTGATCTCGCGGAGAGGCTGGCGGGCGACTTCGATGTTGAGGCTGTTTTCGCCGGGCTTGCCGACGACGTTGTGTTCGAGGACTGCGGTATGGGTTCTCATGTTTGGTTCCGATCCTTGCGCTGATTGCTTACGAGAGAACTTTAGAGCGGGAGGGAGGGGAGTTGTTGGCTTTGGGTGCCAAATACTGGTACTGGAATCTCACTTGGGCGGGTTGGATGGCTATAATTGCGTCGGCTTTGGATTGGGAGACTCGCTGTGGCACAGCAAAGCAAAAACAGACCCCTTCGAAGATGACAACAAGAAAGGCGACTGCAAACGCAACAGCAGATCCCCTTCGGGGATGACAGCCAGAAAGACAAGAGCAACTACACCTGCACAGGTTTGTGGATGATTTTTTGAAGGGGCGGGATGAAACCGTTTCTGGAGCACATCAAGACGTCGAAGGATTCTTCGTGGGTGTTGTTTGACCGGCGGCTGCCTGCGATTCCGTTTGAGTGGCACTACAACAGCGAGTATGAGCTGACGCTGACGCTGAATAGTCGCGGGCAGAGGTTTATTGGGGACAACATCTCGCGATATGACGATGGGGATCTGGTGCTGATTGGGCCGAAGATTCCGCATACGTGGTGTTCGAGTGAGGATGTTTGTAAGGAGCGGGAGCATCAGGCGCTGGTGCTCTGGTTCAGCGATGCGTTTGTGAAGGGGATGATCGATCCGCATGTGGAGCTGAAACCGATTCGGCGGCTGCTGGAGCGGTCTTCGCGAGCGTTGACGTTTTCGGAGCCGGTGAGGGAGAAGGCGCGGGAGATTGTCTGCGCGATGGTTGAGCAGGGGCCGGGGGCTCGGCTGACTGGATTGTTGAGTGTTTTGCTGCTGCTGGCCGAGGATGCTGGGAGCGCGCCGCTGGCTTCAGAGGCTAATCAGAGTGAGAGTTTTGCGGAGGCTACTGAGGAGCGTATTGGGAGGGTGATCTCGCATCTGCATGAACACTATCGCGATGAGATGGTGGTGGAGAAGCTGGTGAGGATTGGAGCGTTGAGTCGTAGCTCGCTGCATCGGCTGTTCAAGAGGCAGACGCGGATGACGATGGGGATGTATGTGGCGCATCTGCGCGTGGGGCACGCTTGTGCTCTGCTGCTGAATAGTGAAAAGCCAATTGCTGTGATTGCGGATGAGGTGGGGTATGGGAATCTGGCGAATTTCAATCGGCAGTTTAAGGGGCTGAAAGGGCAGACGCCGCGGGAGTTTCGACGGGCGTTTCAGCGTGTCCTGCCGGACGGGCCGCCTGCGCGGCGGGCGGTCACTTCGTGACTTGTATATCTTTTTCCTGCTTAGGCGAATTGCTCTAAGAAGCGCATGTCGCCGGAGTAGAAGTGGCCTATGTCGGAGACGCCGTGGAGCATCATTGCGATGCGCTCTACTCCCATGCCGAAGGCGAAGCCGGTGATCTTCTCGGGGTTGTAGGCGTCGTCGGAGGGGTTTATTTTTCGGCGCTCGGCGGTGACTGCGGCGAAGACGGCAGGGTCGACCATGCCGCAGCCTAAGAGCTCGATCCAGCCCGAGTGTTTGCACTTGCGACAGCCTTTGCCTCCGCAGAAGATGCAGGAGATCTGGACGTCGGCGCTGGGTTCGGTGAAGGGGAAGAAGCTGGGGAAGAAGCGGGTTTTTACGTCAGAGCCGAAGAGGGCCTTCATCGCGTGATCTAAAGTTCCTTTTAGATCCGAGAAAGTGATATTGGTGTCGACGCAGAGGCCCTCGATCTGATGGAAGATGGGCGAGTGGGTGGCGTCGGCGGCGTCGTTGCGATGGACTTTGCCGGGGATGACGATGCGGATGGGTGGGGCCTGCGCGATCATCGTGCGAATTTGGACGGGGCTGGTGTGGGTGCGCATGAGGAGACGGTCGCGACTGGGGCGCGAGTGCTGGTTCGCGATGACGAGGGTGTCCTGCGTGTCGCGTGCGGGGTGGTTCGGGGGGAAGTTAAGGGCTTCGAAGTTGAAGAAGTCGGACTCGACCTGGGGGCCGAGGTTGGTGCTGTAGCCGAGATGATGGAAGACGGAGACGATCTCGTGCATGGTCTTCAAGAGCGGGTGGGGGATGCCAGGGGTGCGGAGGGTGCCGGGGAGAGTGATGTCGATTCCCTGCACTGCGGATTTTGTCGCTGTGGCTGGGGACTCGAGGGCGGCTTCGATCTGCTGCTTGAGCTGGTTGAAGCGGATGCCGAGAGCTTTTTTGGCTTCGGGGGGCGCGGATTTTAACCAGGCTTCGCTGATGAGCTTGAGGCGGCCCTGCTTGCGGCCGAGCCAGTGGAGGCGGAAGGCCTCGGGGTCGGTGAGGGATGCGGTTTCGAGACGGGCTTCTTCGGCCAGGGCGGCGAAGGCGGTGTCGAGGGAGGCGTCGTCGAAGTGCTGTAATGCTGTGATTTCTTCGGACATTTCCTATTCAGAGTAAATGAAAGGCTGACCGTAGAGTGGGTTGCGATCGAGGGACGCGACGGGATTGTTAGGAAGGATGAAGAATGGCCCTGATGCCTGGCTTTGCCTCGAGCGATCAGGGCCGTTTAGGGTGTTCCACTAGAGGCCTGACTGGTTGGATTGAACGGTGGCTGTGGGGTTTATCGGTTTGGTTGAGGCGGGTGTTGATTTTATGAGGATGGGACCGGATTTGGTCTCTTTTCGCCAGATGCGAATCATCTCAAGCGTCTCGGCCTGGGTTAGCTTGGCTAGCTTGGTGAGCGGATCGCCAGCTTTGGCGTTCATCGGACGAACGATGGTTGCCTGGTTAATCCCGGGACGAATCCTGAGAAAGACTCCGCCGACTTCTCTTTGGTTTGGAGTTGGCACCGTGGTCGCCATCCTAAGTTCGCCGTTTGGCTTCATGTTGTTGAGCGCGTATACGGCGCAGTTTCCATCTTTGAGGAGTTCACGAACCAGATCCTTTACGAGCTCGGATTGATTTGCGCTGAACTCGATACCATGCACATTGGGCATTTTGCATGCCCCCCTTTCTGACTACTGGGGCAATGCTACCGAGGGGCGCATAAGTAGTTCGTAAATGGCAACTTGGAAGCTGCTCCGGGCGAGCATGGAAAGGGTTCCAGCGGGCAGGTTCGTCCGAATCTGTTCGGAACGTTATTCCTTCTTAATTCCTTCTCAGTCCTGTTCGCCGAAGACCTTGGCGTAGGTCTTTCCGTAAGGGTAAAAGCGATGGGTTTCGCCGCGTTGCCAGGCGGCTCTGTGCTCGGCGTCGGTGATGTCCCAGTCGGGGCGGCATTTCTTTGTGACGGCGCGGAGATCCTGGCGGAGCTCTTCGAGGGTGGGGCGGCCCCAGAACCAGTAGCCGTTGTAGATCTTGAAGACGACAAGGCCTGGTTCGAGGACGATGGTGTAGGGGATCATGGGATTGTGGACGGGGTCGGTGTATTCGGCGATGTCGAGATCTTTCTGGATGTGGCGGCCGGCGTCGGAGAGAAAGGTCCAGTGGGCGCCGAGGCCGGTGCGGTATTCGTTGGTCTCGGAGATGTTGTCGGTGCTGATGGTGACGAGGCGGCTGTAGGCTACCTCCATCTCGGGGTGGAATTGGCGGAGGAGTTCGGACTGTCGGCGATCTTTCGGGCAGAAGCCTCCGCGGCTCAAGATGAGCACCATGGGGTGTTGTCCCTGGAGGTCGGAGAGTTTGCGGCGGGTTGCGGTGTGGTCGCTTAGTTCGTAGTCGGGAAAGATGGCTCCGGGGACGATATCTGCACGCATGAGAATGAGCTCCTGCTTCCATGATGCGCTTGAGAGCCTGTGGATGGAGAATTACTGGTGAGGATCGATGGACTTATGGTGTCAGAGGGCGGATAGAACGATGAGAACGACGAGGGCGCCCATGAGGAGGCTGCGGCGGTCGGTGATGGCGTAGACGACAGGGTCTTCGTCGAGTTCGCCTCGGGAGGCCTTGAGCCAGAGGTTGCTGATCCAGAGGAGAAGGAGCGGGACCAGGAGCCAGAGGCGGTTGGTGTGGTGGTAGAGCTGGGCGGCGTCGAGGTTTGAGATGTAAAGGGTGAGGACGACGACCGACGCGTAGCCGCTGGCGGTGCCGAAGCTGCGGAGTTGTTCGATGTCGGCGACGTGGTAGCCGCGACCACCGGCCTTGACGCCGCCGCGCTCGCGTAGGTTTTCCAGTTCGGCGAAGCGTTTGACGAAGGCGAGGGAGAGGAAGAAGAAGATGCTGAAGCCGGCGAGCCAGGTGGAGATGGCTACTCCGGTGGCGGCTGAACCGGCGATGATGCGGACGGTGTAGAGGCCGGAGAGGACGATGACGTCTACGAGGACGGAGCGTTTGAGACGAAGCGAATAGGCGAGGGTTGTAACGAGGTAGATGCCGAGCCAGAGGAGAAATTGATAGGGACGGAAGAGGGCATAAGACGGAGAGATGGTGGTGATGACGCGTGGGACGAGGAGGGCGAGGATAAGAGAGGCCGCGAGCAAGAGGACGACGACAGCTACCCCGGAGAGGGCGGAGAGATCTCCGGAGGCGAAGGGGCGGCGGCGCTTGCGGGGGTGCTGGCGGTCGGCTTCGAGGTCGAGGAGGTCGTTGACGATGTAGGTGGCGGAGGCGCAGAGACCGAAGCTGAGGAAGGCCAGGGCTGCTCCAGCGACCAGGCCGGGGGCCCAGGCGTGGGCGAGGAGAAGAGGCAGAAAGATGAGTGCGTTTTTGGCCCATTGGTGAAGGCGGATGGCTTTGGGCCAGGCTTTGAGAGGGGAGACGGTTTCGTCGAAGGTGCGGGCGGGGGTGACGCGGGCTTTGCGGAGGGCGGAGCGTAGGGCGGGGGTGGGGTTGGCAACCATCGGCTCCTTGCAGTTTTGGAGGAGGGCGAGGTCGGGGATAGCGTTGCCGATGTAGGAGAAGTTGTCGCCGAACTGCGACCGGAAGGCGGCGAGCTTGTTTTTGCCGGCAAGGTTGAGCTGGCCGTCGGAGGCGAGGACGCCGGTGAAGAGCCTTAGGTGGTCGGCTACGCGGTTGGCGGTGTCGGCGTCGGCGGCGGTGGCGAGATAGATGGGGCGGCCGGTGGCGTGCTGTTGCTCAAGAAACTGAAGGAGTTCGCGGTTGTAGGGCAGATGAGCGACGTCGAGTTTGACCGTTGCGGCGAGGTGACGTTTGAGGGCTGCTTTTCCCTCCAGGAGCCATGCGGGGAGTTTCAGGAGGGCTGCCGGGTGGTGGCGGGCGACGGCGAGCGCGGAGTCGTGCAGGGTGTCGGACTTGACGAGGGTGCCGTCGAGGTCGACGCAGAGCACTGGCAAGGCGGCAGTGTCGATTGCGGGGGCCGGGAGAGGCAAAAGTGTCCTTCCTTACGTCTAACCAAGATATTAGGAACAAAGTGCACTATGTTGCGTAGTTTCCAGCATGGCCGCCATGAGATGAAGGGCTTCGGTAACTAAGGTCATTATCATTTATTCTTAGATATCTGGCACCGTAATCAATTTGTTCGTGCAGTGAATTTTCCCGAGAGAGCAGAGACCATCACATGCTGTCAGCACAGATTAGCGAAAAAGAGCGACACGATGGGGTAACGACGGCTGAGTCGCAGAAGACGCTGCGACAGCCCGAGCCGTTGCCCGAGGAGCCAAAGGGCTCTGGAGCGCGGAAGTGGATTGTAGTGCTGCTGATTGTCGCGGTTGTGGGTGCGGCGATCTGGAAGATCCGCCGGAATACCAAGGAGCAGAACGGCGTCCAGATGATGATGGCGGCGCAGGCGGACAGGCCGACGCCGGTGCAGGTGTCGTCGGTTCAACAGAAGACGATGCCGATCTTTCTGACGGCGTTGGGAACGGTGACGGCGTACAACACGGTGACGATCAAGTCGCGTGTGGATGGGCAGTTGATGCAGGTGCCGGTGCGCGAGGGGCAAGCAGTCAAGCAGGGACAGGTGCTGGCTGAGATCGATCCGAAGCCTTATCAGGCAGCGCTGGAGCAGGCGCAGGGACAGCTGGTGAAAGACCAGGCGAACGCGGTAAATGCTCGCGCTGAGGCTGCGAGGTATGAGGCCTTGTTGTCGGCGGGGGTGGTTTCGAAGGAGAGCCAGCAGGCGCAGGCTTCGACGGCGGGACAGGCGGAGGGTTCGATCGCCTCTGATCGCGCGGCGATCCAGGCGGCGCAGGTGAATCTGGGGTATACGAAGATTCTGTCGCCGATTAACGGAGTGGTTGGGTTGCGGCAGGTGGATGCTGGGAATATCGTACATGCGGCCGATACGACCGGGCTGCTGGTGGTCACGCAGCTGGAGCCGATTGCTGTGATCTTTACTCTGCCGGAGGACCAGTTGCCTGAGGTGTTGCGGCGGACTCGTGCAGGCGACAAGCTGGTGGTGGAAGCGTATGACCGTGCGGCTGCGACGCACCTGGCGACCGGAAGCCTGCTGACCGTCGATAACGAGATTGATACGACGACCGGAATGGTGAAGGCGAAGGCCGTGTTTGAGAACAAAGATGGCTCGCTGTTTCCGAACCAGTTCGTGAACGTTCGTTTGGTTCTGCAAGAGAAGCGGAATGCTGTCGTGATTCCGGCTTCGGCGCTGCAAACGGGAACGCAGGGGAACTTTGTCTATTTGTTGAAGGAAGGACAGCCTCCGGTCGATCCGCTGGCGAAGAAGGATGCCGATGGGCCGACGATCGAGCTGCCTGAGAATAAGACGAATTTTTATGTCGAAGCGCAGACGGTGAACGTGGAGCTGACCGAGGGGACGCAGATAATCCTGAACGGTGGCGTGAAGCCGGGCGATCAGATTGTGGTGGACGGGCAGGAGAAGCTGAAGAACGGGAGTAAGGTGTTTCCGAAGACCGCTCCGGTGAAGAGCGGAGATGGGACGACTGCTGAGTTGGGAACGACGAGCAGTGTGAGGCAGGGTTCGTGAGTCCTTCGAAGCCATTTATTTTGAGGCCAGTGGCCACCTCGCTGTTGATGGTGGCCATTTTGCTTGCGGGGTTTGTCGCGTATGAGCAGCTGCCGGTGTCGGCGCTGCCGCAGGTGGACTATCCGACGATTCAAGTGCAGACGTTTTATCCGGGGGCGAGCCCGGAGGTGATGGCGTCGTCGGTGACGGCGCCGCTGGAGCGGCAGTTTGGGCAGATCCCGGGGCTAAGCCAGATGACTTCGTCGAGTTCGGGCGGGGGCAGCGTGATTACGCTGCAATTCGAGTTGTCGGAGTCGATTGATATAGCGCAGCAGGATGTGCAGGCTGCGATCAATGCTGCGTTTACGTATCTGCCGAAGGACCTGCCGAATCCTCCGGTTTACAGCAAGGTGAACCCGGCGGATGCGCCGATTATGACACTGGCGCTGACCAGCGATACGCTTCCGCTTTCGAAGGTGGAAGACCTGGCGGATACGGTGATTGCGCAGAAGATCTCGCAGCTTTCGGGCGTGGGGTTGGTGTCGATCAACGGTGGGCAGAAGCCTGCGGTGCGGATTCAGGCAAATCCGACGGCGCTGGCGAACTATGGGCTGAGCCTCGAAGATATTCGCGCTGCGATAGGCACGACTAATGTGGACCAGGCTAAGGGCAATCTCAATGGGCCGAGCCAGACTTATACGATTGGCGCGAACGATCAGCTGCCTTCGAGCACGGCTTACAACAATGTGATTGTTGCGTACCGGAATGGTTCGCCAGTGCGACTGTCGGATGTGGCGAATGCGGTCGATAGTGCGGAGAACCTGTTCCAGGCAGCGTGGATGGGGACTGCGGCGCAGGCTTCGGTGGGGGGACAACCGGCGCGTGAGGCGGTGTTGAAGCCGGCAGTGATTGTGAACATCCAGCGGCAGCCGGGGGCGAACATCATCGGCGTTGTGGATGAGGTGCAGAAAATTCTGCCACAGCTGCGGTCGACGATGCCGGCGACGGTGACGCTGCAGGTGCTGACGGACCGGACGAATACCATTCGGGCTTCCGTGAAGGACGTGCAGTTTTCGCTGGTGCTGACCATTGGGCTGGTCGTGATGGTGATCTTCCTGTTCCTGCGGTCGATTGCAGCGACGATTATTCCTTCGGTAGCGGTGCCGTTGTCGATTGTGGGGACGTTTGGGGTGATGTACCTGCTTGGGTATAGCCTCAACAATCTTTCGTTGATGGCGTTGACGATCTCGACGGGGTTTGTGGTCGATGACGCGATTGTGATGATTGAGAACATCGCGCGTTACCTCGAACAGGGGGATTCGCCGCTTGAAGCCGCACTGAAGGGCTCGGAGCAGATTGGGTTCACGATTGTTTCGCTGACGGTGAGCCTGATTGCGGTGCTGATTCCGCTGCTGTTTATGGGCGACATTGTGGGCCGGTTGTTCCGCGAATTTGCTGTAACACTGGCGGTTACAATTCTGGTTTCGGCGCTGGTGTCGTTGACGTTGACTCCGATGATGTCGGCGAAGCTATTGAAGCATACGCCGGAGAGTGAGCAGAGCAGGTTCTATAAGAAGAGCGAAGAGTTCTTCGACTATGTGATTGCCAAGTATGCCGTTGGTGTGCGGTTTGTTCTACGGCACCAGGTGATGACGCTGCTGGTGACACTTGCTACGTTTGGACTGACCGTTTATTTGTTTTTGATTGTGCCGAAGGGGTTCTTCCCGGTGCAGGATACAGGCGTGCTCCTTGGAATCACTGAGGCTCCGCAGACTGTCAGTTTCAATGCGATGAGCTCGCGGCAGCAGGCGTTGGCGAGAATCATTCTTCAGGACAAGGATGTAGAGAGCGTTTCGTCGTTCATCGGAATCGATGGGACGAACTCTACGTTGAATAGCGGACGCATTCAGATCAACCTGAAGGATCGTGAGCAGAGGAGCTCGACGGCGCTGGAGGTGATTCAACGGTTGGAGCCGAAGGTTGCGACGGTGGATGGGATTCAGTGCTTTCTGCAACCGCTTCAGGACCTGACGGTGGAAGATCGCGTTAGCCGTACGCAGTACCAGTATTCGCTGGAAGATGCGAACGTCGACGAGCTGGCGATGTGGACCGACAGAATGGTCAGCAGGCTGAAGCAGATTCCGATTCTCAGTGACGTTGCCAGTGATGAGCAGTTGAGTGGACTGGAGGCGCAGCTGGTGATCGATCGGGATACTGCGTCGCGGCTGGGGATTACGCCGCAGAACATCGACGACACGCTGGATGATGCATTTGCACAGCGGCAGGTTTCGACGATCTTCACGCAACAGAATCAGTATCACGTGGTGTTGGAGGTGGCTCCGAAGTATCAGCGGAATCCGGCAGCGCTCGGCAACATTTACGTGAAGAGCTCGAATGGGACGCAGGTTCCTTTGTCCGCGTTTACTCATTTTGAAGAGAAAGAGACCCCGCTGGTGATCAACCACCAGGGTCAGTTCCCTGCTGTGACGATTTCGTTCAACCTGGCGCCGGGCAAGTCGATTGGCGACGCTGTGGATGCGGTGAACAAGGTCAAGGCGGAGTTGAATATGCCGCCGAGTGTGAAGGGCGAGTTCCAGGGATCGGCGAGGGCGTTCGAGGCTTCGATTGCGAATGAGCCGCTGCTGATTCTGGCGGCACTGATCGTGGTTTATATCGTGCTGGGTGTGTTGTACGAGAGTTACATTCATCCGATCACGATCTTGTCGACGCTGCCTTCGGCGGGCGTGGGCGCAATCCTGGCGTTGCTTCTGTTTCACGTGGATTTGAGCGTGATTGCGCTGATCGGAATTATTTTGTTGATCGGCATTGTGAAGAAGAACGCGATTATGATGATCGACTTTGCGCTGGAGGCTGAGCGCGAACAGGGGATGACGCCGACGGAGGCGATCTATCAGGCGTGTCTGCTGCGGTTTCGGCCGATCATGATGACGACGATGGCGGCGTTGCTGGGCGGCCTGCCGCTGGCACTCGGTACCGGCACGGGAAGCGAGCTGCGACGGCCGTTGGGCATCACGATTGTGGGCGGACTGATTGTGTCGCAGGTGTTGACCTTGTTTACTACGCCGGTGGTTTATCTGTTCTTCGATCGAATTGCGCGCAGATACCGAAAGGCTCAGAAGGATGTCGAGTTGCATGCGATGTCGGCGGATTGATGGTTAGGGACTAGAGAGCTATGCATTTTTCAGCACCATTTATTCGGCGGCCTGTAGCAACATTTCTGTTGTCGCTGGCGGTGATTCTGGCAGGTGCAGTGGCTTACACGCTGCTGCCGGTGGCCAGTCTGCCGCAGGTGGAGTTCCCGGTGATCTCGGTGGGTGCGAGTTTGCCGGGCGCCGATCCAGAGACGATGGCTTCGTCGGTGGCGACGCCGCTGGAGCGGCAGTTCTCGAAGATCGCGGGTGTCAATGAGATGACGTCGTCGTCTTCTACCGGCACGGCCTCTATTGTGCTGCAGTTTGATCTGACGCGTGATGTGAATGGTGCGGCGCGTGACGTGCAGGCGGCGATCAATGCGGCGCGGAGTCAGTTGCCAGCGAACCTGCCGAGTAATCCGGGGTACTATAAGGTGAATCCTGCGGACTCGCCGATTATGATTCTGGCGCTCACCTCGGACACGATGAATATTCCGCAGTTGTACGATGCGTGCGACAGCATTCTTGCGCAGAAGATCGCACAGATACCGGGTGTGGGACAGACCTTTTGCGGAGGCAGCTCGAAGCCTTCGGTACGAATCGAAGCGAATCCGTTGCAACTGGCACACTACGGCGTGGGGTTGGAAGCGGTACGGGCGGCGATCGGCACAGTGAATGTGAATCAGCCGAAGGGGTATCTGCAGGACGACACGCGGCGGTGGAGTGTTAGTGCGACGGATCAGTTATTTGGTGCGGCTGCGTATGCTCCGTTGATTGTTGCAACGGACAGGGGGCCGGTGAGTTCGGCTGCAGCAAGCTCAGGGCTGCCTGCTTCCGTGGCAAGCGCGTTGACGAGCAATCCGCAGGCTGTGAATGGGGGAGCGGGTTCGACGACTACTAACACCGCGACCACCGCCGCTTCGATAGGTACGAGCAGTCCGGTTGCGGCTCCGACGGCGAGTGCGTCGACGGGAATGACGGCGGGGCCGGCCACTGCGCATGGCATCGTCCGGATCGAGGACGTCGCGAAGGTAGTGGATAGCGTTGAGGACGTCCATGGCACCGGAGTGTTCAACGGCAAGCCTGCAATTCTGGTGATTGTGTTCAAGACCTCGACGGCGAATGTGATCGAGACCGTGGATAACGTGAAGAAGATGCTGCCGCTGCTGGAGGCGTCGATTCCGCCGGCGATTTCGGTGCATGTTGCGTTGGACCGCACGACTACGATTCGCGCGTCTGTGAAGGATGTGACGCGGACGCTGGTGATCTCGATTTTGCTGGTGATCCTGGTGGTGTTTCTGTTCCTGCGTGAAGTGCGTTCGACTTTGATTCCGACGGTCGCGGTGCCTTTGAGTCTGCTGGGAACGTTCGCGGTGATGTATCTGCTGGGATATACGCTGGACAATCTTTCGCTGATGGCGCTGACGATCTCGACGGGGTTTGTAGTCGATGACGCGATTGTGGTGATCGAGAATATCAGCCGTCATCTTGAAGCTGGAATGTCACCGTACCAAGCCGCGATGTTGGGGTCGAAGGAGATCGGGTTTACGGTGGTGTCGATGAGCACATCGCTGATTGCAGTGTTCATTCCGATTCTGCTGATGGGTGGGATTGTGGGGAGGTTGTTTCGCGAGTTTGCTGTGACGCTGTCGGTGGCGATTATGGTGTCGCTGGTGGTGTCACTGACGACTACGCCGATGTTGAGCGCGAAGTTTCTTGAGGCGCACAACAGGCGGAAGCATGGATGGTTTTATCGCTCGGGAGAGCGGGCGCTGGAGTGGCTGGCTGCGGAGTATGAGCTGGGACTTCGGTGGGTGCTGAAGCATCAGAAGCTGGTGCTGACGATTACTGTGCTGACGTTTGTGCTCAACGTCTATCTCTACATTCTGGTGCCGAAGGGATTCTTTCCTGAGCAGGACGCGGGGCGAATTGGCGGACAGGTGCAGGGCCAGCAGGATGTTTCGTTTCCTGAGTTGAAGAAGAAAGTGCTGGCGCTGGCGGCGATTGCGGGGAAAGATCCGGGAGTGCAGGATGTGACGGCGTTTGCCGGCGGGCGCGGAAACGTCAATTCTGGCTTTATGTTTATGGCGCTGAAGCCGGATGCGGAGCGGAAGAAGACGGGTGACACGGCGCAGGTGATCGTGGACCGGCTGCGACCGCAGATGACCAGCGTTCCGGGCGCGGTTATGTATCTGCAGGCATTTCAGGATCTGAGGATCGGTGGGCGGAACACGGCGACGGAGTATCAGTACACGCTGACGGCAGACAACCTGAAGGAGTTGAACGAGTGGGGGCCGAAGCTGGAGGCTGCGATGGACCAGCTACCTCAGATCAAAGACGTTGCGACGGACGAGCAGCAGGAGGGGTTGCGCGGGCAGCTCGTGATCGACCGGGCTACGGCGAGCCGTCTGGGAGTTTCGCCGCTGACGATTGATTCAACGCTGTCGGATGCGTTTGCGCAGGCGCAGGTTTCGACGACGTACATGCCGCTGAATCAGTACCACGTGGTGTTGGAGGTTCCGCCGGAGTTTCAGGAAGATCCTGATGCGCTGAAGAATATCTATGTGAAGAGTACGACGGGAGCGATGGTGCCGCTGTCGGCGATGACTCACTTTGAAACGCAGAGAATTCCACTGGCGGTGAATCACCAGTCGCAGTCGCCGGCTACGACGTTGTCGTTCAATCTGGCGCCCGGGGCTTCGCTGAGTGAGGCGACGCAGGCGATTCAGCAGGCGCGGGTGGATATCGGAATGCCTTCGGCGATCCATGGTGGGTTTGCGGGATCGGCGCAGGCTTTCAAGGATTCGCTGAAGAGCGAGCCATGGCTGATTTTGCTGGCGCTGGTGGCGGTTTATCTTGTGCTCGGGATTTTGTATGAGAGCTTTATTCATCCGTTGACGATTCTGTCGACGCTGCCTTCGGCTGGCGTGGGTGCGATTGTGGCGCTGCTGCTGTTCAAGGTGGATCTGAGCGTGATCGCCATGATCGGGATCATTCTGCTGATCGGGATTGTGAAGAAGAACGCGATTATGATGATCGACTTCGCGCTGTTGGCGGAGCGGCAACATGGGAAGACGCCGCAGGAAGCGATCTTTGAGGCTTGCATGCTGCGGTTTCGGCCAATCATGATGACGACCATGGCGGCGATGCTGGGTGGGCTCCCGCTGGCGCTGGGACGCGGAGCTGGAAGTGAGACGCGGCGACCACTGGGAATCACGATTGTGGGCGGTCTGATTGTGTCGCAGGCGCTGACGCTGTTTACTACGCCAGTGGTTTATCTGTTCTTTGATCGGGTGAGGGGCAGGTTCGCGCGGATGGGGCGGAGACGACGGGCCGGGCGGCGTGTGGCAGAGGTTGTGGTGGCTGGAGATTAAGTCGCTCTCGTTCTGATATGAGCAAGACGGAAAGACAACGACGTGCTGCGCGCACGGCGCGATCTGCCATCGAGGCTGACGCGCCTTCTCGTGGTCAAGAAGACAGGCAACGACCGATTGGCCGTTGCCTGTGCTGAGTTTGTTCGGTTAGACCAGTGCGGCTTCGGCGACGACTGTGTCGGTGGAGCGACGATGTTCAAGGTAGCCGGTCTGGACTGTGGATAGCGGCGTGGGGGGGAAGTAGGAGTTTTCGAAGTACTGGGCCAGCATGCGATGAGTGTTGAAGAAGCTGCCATTGATGGCGATGCAGTGCTGCTGCATACGCGACCAGGCACCGGGGTTCGCATACATGGGGGCGATGGACTTCTCGAGCTTTTCGTAGAGGCTGGTGGCTTCGGCTGCTTCGTCTTCGCCGTTTTCAATGGCCCAGCCAGTGGTATTTTCGGCACAACCTTCGATCCACCACCCATCGAGGATGGAGAGCGAAGGAACACCGTTGAGGGCGGCCTTCATACCCGAGGTGCCGGAGGCCTCATAGGGGCGGCGGGGGGTGTTGACCCACACATCGACACCCTGGGTGAGGAGAGCGCCTAGCTCCCAGTCATAGTTTTCGATGTAGTAGATCTTGAGAGCCGAGGAGTTGAGTTTGGCTGCGGAGGCAAAGACGTCGCGGATGAGACCTTTGCCGGCGGTGTCGGCGGGATGGGCCTTGCCGGCATAGAGAATTTGAAGACCGCCGATCTTTTCCGCGATCTCGACCAGACGCTTGGGATCATGGAGGAGGAGGCTGGCGCGCTTGTAGGTGGCGACGCGGCGGGCGAAACCGAGGGTGAGAACGTTAGGGTTGAAGTGATGACCGGTGCGCTTGGCGATGGTGCTGAAGAGGCGAAGCTTGCCCTTGTTGTGAGCAGCGGCTATGCGGGCGGGGTCGATGCCGTAGACCGAGCGGAAGTATTGGTTGTCGGTGCGCCAGTTGGGGATCTCGCCATCGAGAAGCTCTTGAAAATGGGGGGAGAGCCAGGTGGCGGCGTGAACGCCGTTGGTGATGGAATAGACCTTGTAGCCGGGGAACATTTGTTGGGAGACCTTGCCGTGCTGCATGGCGACGCCGTTGACGAAGCGCGAGAAACGCAGGGCGATGTAGGTCATGTTCATGAGGCTGTTGTGAAGGCAGCCGAACTGCTCGATGGCAGCGCCGCGGTCGTGACCTAGAACCTGGTACATCTGGTCGACGCCGAACTGGTCGTGGCCGGCGGGGACTGGAGTGTGGGTGGTGAAGACGCACTGCTGACGGACGAATTCGATATCTGCTTCGGTTGCGTCTTTGAGGGGGATGCCGGCGAGGTGATCTTCGAGAAGGCCGATGGCCAGGAGGGCGGCGTGGCCCTCGTTCATGTGATAGACCTTGGGTCGACAAGCAAGCGCTTCTAAGAGAGCGACGCCTCCGAGGCCGAGCACGGTCTCCTGACAGAGGCGGTAGTAGGTGTCGCCGCCGTAGAGGTGGTCGGTGAGGCGACGGTCCCAGGGGTCATTGCCTTCGACGTCGGTGTCGAGGAGAAAGACGGGGATGATGTGGCCGGTAACGCCTACGACGTCGAAGCGCCAGGCGCGAACGAGGACCTGACGGCTCTGCAGGGTGAGGGCGATGATTCGGTTGGCACTGGGAAGGGTGGTCTCGGGGGACCATGGAACGTCGGCTTCGGTCTGCTGGCCTATGTCGGAGAGTTTCTGACGGAAATATCCGCGGCGATGGACGAGCGAAATTGCGACCATGGGGGCGGCGGTGTCGGCTGCGGAGCGGAGGGTATCGCCGGCGAGCATGCCGAGGCCACCGGAGTAGGTGGGTAGAGCGGGAGATAGAGCTATCTCCATGGAGAAATAGGCGATGGTGCGGGCGGAGAGATCGGGCGTCGAAGAAGGGGTGAGAGCGGAGGGAAGAGTCATGCGGTGGTGGTTCCTTTTCTCATCCGATTTTGCATCTCGTACGTCGATGGCCCGAATTTCGATACCACATGTTCTATCGGCGGTGAGTTGCGCTACACGAGACCCGTAGACAGATCGTTGGAGCGTCGAATTTAGGTGATTCTATCAAAGGGATCTCAATCGAAAGATGGAACTACGGTGAGGTTACGTTGGTTCTATTGGGGTATTGACCGGTAACTATGTCAGATGCGGCCTGCAGGCGCTGCCACAAGTGGTCTAACCAAAGGAGATGTTCCGGCTTCATTAGAACAGATCGAAGACAGGTCACATTTATTTCGTTGTTTTTGAGGGAGGTATCTTTCCATGTATCTTGTGGAAAAAACCGCGCCGGAAGTTTGGCTAGAGCAATATGGAGGTCGATTTTGGCTGCTTCGTCAAAGATGGACTGCGCCAGGGCCGAGGAAGCCTCGGGGGTGGGAGCGCTCGCTGCCCAGAAGATGATGTCGAGTTGAGGCTGGCTCGTTGGGGTAACGAATTGAGTGCTTTCGGTGAGGCGGTGGTGAAGCTCGAGCGCTGCAGCATGGCCGGACTCGAGACCTTGGGCGAAGGTGCCGCCGGGGGTGTAGGGGAGAAGCTGCTGGGTCGCCCAGAGAGCTACGGCGGAGGCGCCTGCCCGGGAGCACTCTAGGGAGATTTCTCCGAGATGGAGGTCCTTTGAGGAGAAGTAGGTGTAGGGGGAGTCGTGTTTGTAGAAGCGGCCGACGGTGGGGTCGCGGAAGAGGATGGAGCCGCAGCCGTAGGGCTGGAGGCCGTGCTTGTGGGGGTCGATGACGATGGAGTCGGCGTGGGGTATGGCGTCAAAGGCGGCGCGGGTTTCGGAGGAGAGGTTGGAGGCGAGGGTGAAGTAGCCGCCGTAAGCTGCATCGACGTGGATGCGGAAGTCGTACTTTTTCTGGAGGGTCAGGATCTGGTCGAGCGGGTCAACCGATCCGATGGCGGTGGTGCCTAAGGTGACGACGACGGTGCCGATGTTTTTAGCTACAAGGAGTTGCTCGAGAGCGGCGAGGTCCATGCGACCGCGGATGTCGGAGGGGATGGTGACGAAGGGCAGGCCGAGGACGCTCGAGATGCGGCTGTGAGTGTAGTGGGCCTGATCGGAGGCGGCGATTGCTTTGCCCGGCATGAGCTGGCCAGCTACCCAGAGGGCTTCGAGGTTTGCGAAGGTTCCTCCGCTGGTGAGATGGCCAAGGTGTCGAGGCCATTGAAACATCTTTGCGATGGCGGCTACGGCTTCGATCTCCATCGCAGAACTGGCGCGACCGCCGTCGAGGGCGTGATTGTTCGGGTTGACCGACATGGCAAGCGCGTAGGCGGCGCGAGCGATAGGGTGAGGCGGCTTGAGCATCTGACCGGCGTAGAGGGGGTGGGCGTAGGGGTAGTTGTCGTGCAGGCGGTCTGCCACCTGATGGAGAATCGCTGAGGCTGATTCGCCGAGTGGGGGCGTGGGGTTTGGAGGTAGGTGGGCGAAACCGGCGTCGAGGCGGTGCTGTGTGTCGCTGAGGAGTTGGAAGAGATCGTCTGACATGAGGGAATTCTTAGAAGGTGGAGCGGGTGAGGAAGCCGAACTTCATCATGAATCCGACAATGGCTGCGAAAACAAAGGCGACTGTAGTCCAAGGTGCGGAGATCCGGAGACGCTTCATCAAGAGTTCGATGAGGACAATAAGGAGATACACGACGAGTGCGATTAGAAGACCATCGGCGATAAAGATGCGCGTGCCGGTTGGGGTTGTACCGAGGACATGCTCGATGTGGAACGGCGGAAAGAGCGAAAAGGCTCCGAAGACGATCAGGAAGAGAAAGAACTGGAGGATGGTGATGATGGCTTTTCTCATGGGCTCTGGAGATGAGTTTAGCGCGGGAGCCGGAGATGCAGAGATTCAAAAAAACACGGAGGCCCTGGCGGCGTTGTTGTTGCCGGGAGATCCTCAGTGGCACGGCGCTTACGACGACGAGACAGTTCCTGGAAGCAGCAAGCCGAACCCTGTAATTATGTAATTATTTTAGTTACATAGCTTCGGGAATCAGAGCTGTAGTGGCTTCGGTCGAAAGAAAGTGTTTTTGGGAGAGTTAGGAGTCGGTGGCGATCAGAGTTGGCCGTCGCCACCGAGCGGTTAGGGAAGTTACTTACGCCATATGTTGGCCGAGAAATTCCTTGGCCTTGACGATCTCGGTATCCCACTTTTTAAGTTGGTCTGCATTGAGGAAGCCGACCACATGCTGGCGAATCTCTGCGCGGCGACTTACTAGTTCTTTGCCGATGTCAGCCTTCGTGACGTTTGGATGTTGTTGCATGTAATCACCCAGCTTTCCTCGAGCACTCTGGAAAGCATTTTGCAGTTTTTCCTTCTGATCTGTGTTGAGTTGCAGATCCGCTGCAAATCTCTTTACTTCCGAAGCGACTTGATCACGTATTTCTGGTGTCAGATTCATTGCTCACTCCTATTCCTGGCCATCTGGCGATTCCGGATCCGGACTCGAACGTCGTACGCAGATTTTGAGTCTTGGGAAGCCGAATTAGAGGGCCAGGGGTCGTTCTCATCCGAGCCGCAACACACCGGGTGCGATTGCTTCACCCGACGAACCGAAGGCCGGATGACAGGTTATTAAACGGTTCACGTGTTTCGCAGGAGGGCCCTTGCCATCGAACCGTTTGGGGACTAAGGGATGGCACACGGACTATAGGCCGCAGAGACGATATTTGGCAATGGCACTCAAGCCTTTGGGTTCGACTGTGACATGCATGCTGCAAACACAGCGCTTAGCGCGATGAGAAGGCTCGCCTGGGGTCGGATTTTCTCCACAGAATCTAGTGCGAGAGAACGGAAGCTATTGCACGCTGGATTCGAAGAGATCGTAGCGGTGTTCGAGTTCCCATTGTTCAGCAGCTTTTTCGCTGGATTGAAGAAAGCTCAGGCAGTTTGGAGTGGGATTTGCTCCGCCCAGAGGCTGTCCGGCACAGGCTGCGACTGTTTTTGTGAAGACGTCTGGCTGCTGCCAGAGGCTGGGTCCGGGCAGAAAATTGTGCTCGAGGCTGGTGCGGGCGGATTGCTTGAGGTCGAGGTAGGAGAGGTTGAACTCCATAGCGGCACGTGTGTACTCGTTGGTGAGATCGATGCGGGAGACGCCCTCGTCGTCGGTGGAGAGAGCGATGGGAACGCCAGCGGCTCGATAAGACGGCAGCGGGTGCCATGCCGCGGTGACACCGAGGATGACATCGTTCGAGGTGAGATTGATCTCAACCATGATGTGCCGGTCTGCTAATTCCTTCAGCAACGCTTGAGGCTCGTTCTCATACATGACGTCGACGCCGTGACCAATGCGTTCGGCATGGCCTAAGTCAACTGCCTCGCGGATGTGGAAGCGAAGACCATCGGGAGGGACGAGGCCTGGGGCGATCTCGCCTGCGTGTAGCGCGATGTGGACCTTCGGGTAGACGCTGTGAAGATAGTCGAGCATCAGCATCTGGCGGTGGTACTCGGACATGGAAAGGTAGGCGTCTTCGGGTTGGACGAAGTTGAGGCCTACGACGCGAGGGTCGACTGAGGCAACCTCGAAAGCAAGCAGCGTTTGTGCGAAGACATGTTGCGGGGGAAAGGCGCGGAGAACCTGGTAGAGAAAGCGAACTTTGACGGAACAGGCAGCTCGAGCACTGGGCTGGCCGCAGTTTTCGATGCGATCTCGGGTGTCGAGGGCGTCGTCCAGTTCTTTGCGATCGACGGCTACCTGGTCGCGGAGGCCTGCATTGAGGAGTGTGTCGCGAAGATGGCTGAGATCTTCGCGGCTGGTGCCGGTAGCGTCGCCGGTGCGGTTTTGCGCGGGATCGGCGGGTGTGGTGGGCCACTCAATGTTGGAAACGATCTTGGAGAGGTTAGTGAAGATTGGTGTCTCCATGACCTCCAGGTACTGCTCGTTCTGCGACGCAGCGCGGGTGGCCACTTCGTCGAGCCACTCTCCTGTATGAGATTTATTGAGACTGCGGAAGCGATCGAAGGTGGCAAAGAACTGATCGTGTCCGCTGACGCCGGCGCTGGGCACAAAGGCACGCATGGAGAAAGAATCGACGAGAGCATCGTAGAGCTTCTGGTCTTTGAAGGCATCCTCGGCGCGAACATTGCCTTCACCACAGACGGGCTGCGGCGGGATGCTTCGGGTCGTGGCATCTGGTTTAAAGAAGCTGTGCGTGGAGGGGTTGACGCAGAGAATATCAGCAGCTCCGTCTTTGATGAAGGTCTCAGCATAGACCGCGCCCGCGAGATGCATGTGCAGGTCTGCGCCCTTAGGCATGCGAGTAAGAAAGGCGTTGAGCTGGAGTGGGCTTTCCCTCGCGGCGTTGAAAGCCTTGATGGCTCTCTGTTCGCGCGGCGTGGCGGCCGCGCCGGTTGCCTTCGCAACGGCCGGTGCGGATGATGTCGCTGCGACTTGCGCGTGGGCGGCAATGACGAGACAGAAAAGAAAAGATGCAGGGGTAAAGCTTCGGGCACAAAGGAGCATGGGCATCCTAGCGTTTAATTTCAAGTAATGAGAAAGGATAGCGCGAGCGGGAGAGTTGGCGGTACAGCTCCGGGTTGCTATACTTAGAATGCGTTTGCGTTGCTGGCTCCCCGCCGGTGATGGGCTCCCCTGAAAAGCCGGGGCGACAGATGCAGCATTAGCGCACGGTGGTTCTTGGCGATCCCCGATAACAGGCGTTGCATGCCAAGGCCAGATAGCTCAGTGGTAGAGCGCGGCCCTGAAAAGGCCGGCGTCGGCGGTTCGATCCCGTCTCTGGCCACCACATTTTCAACAATTTACAAACCCATCGAGCGCCGTTTACGTTCCAACGCGCGGCGGAGTCGGTCTCGTCAAGAAACTCGATGCGTAGCGGAAGGCCCTGACTGATCCGCTCGACCTCACGTTCTCGACCCTGGAGGTAAACATCTTCCGGATCGTAGAGCTTCTTCTCTCGACATGGCGAAGACTACGAAAGAGCCAGCTTTCGGTGAGCTCGATCTCTGTCATCGATCTCACAAGTTCGTAACTGGCTACCGGGAGATAGGCCGGTTGAAAGACTTCAAACTAGGGCTCTCCAGTGACGGCCCCCTCATAGAGAACGAATGGCCCCCAATAATACGGTTTCGCATAAATAGTTTGCGACCGTAAAAGCTCGAGTTTAGCTGCCCGCAGCGCGACTCCGGGCTCTTCTCCTTCGGCTATACCGGAGTAGAAGTTGTTCATGAGGCGGGGGGTCGACGTATCGTCCACGTCCCACAGTGCAGCAAGTACTTGATGTGCTCCAGCTCTAAGAAATGCCCAAGAAAGTCCAACCAATCCCTCAGAGGAATAGATTCTGCTGCCCGCACTGTCGCAAGCTGAAATTGTTACTAGCCTGGCATTCAGCTTCATCTTTGCTATATCGCGCGCATAGAGATTAAATGAACTCCCGTCTTGCGAAAGAACGACGGCGGAATCGAGTGGGCTTACGCGGCTTGCTGTTCCATGGGCAACAAAATGAATAAACGAAAAAGTCTCAGGCTTCGCATTGAAATAGGCCGTCGGAGTAGCGTCCGTGCCTGAAATAACAGTTTCTTGTTCTGCGCTAAAGTGGCCTCGTATGAGCCGCATTTCATCGCCAGCATGTGCGAGCGGCTGATAATATTTGGGCGCTTTAGGATCCCCGATCAAAAGGAGCGTTTTATTTGGCGTTGCCGATCGCCGCGATGTTGAACGCGCACCTGCAGATAGCAAGACTGTAGAATTGGCATTCGAGATGAAGACGTCCTCAATCCAGTAGTGTGGCTTCGGTGAAGCGACCACTAAGGTCTCGAAGTTCAATCCGCATAAAACTCCGTCAGGAAGGATGGTTATCCGCGCCTCCGGCGTAATCCAGCGCTCCGCCGGGCCAATGAGCATTTTGTAAAGTTCTTGGCCGTCGGTATAGTCCGCGTTTTGGGATTTAAACGATCCAGCAAGTCGTGTGTGATGTCGTTCGACCATTGCACCAATCTGATCTTCACCCGGAAGGACGAATACCTGCGAACCGTCAGGCCGACAAACCCAAAGATAACTCTGTCCCGGCCCGAGCCAATAAACGAGGATTACCCGGTGCTGACGCGATGCGACCCGCTGGGTGTCGGCAACGCTCAACGCCGTCTGTCTACTAAAGCCGCCTTGCAGTTCCAGGCCCTCCGTGAGTGTTTTGGCACGATGCAATTCCGCTACAGCGAAGGCGTCATTCGATCGACCCCGGTCCATTAGAAATTTGATGTAAGCGTTATAAGCGTCCTTAGCGTTCGTAGGATAGGAAAGCTCAAATTCTTCTCGACCGAGAGACTCTCGTTCCTTGTCGAGAACTGCAATCGCCGATCTGTAATGCTTGTCGGCCAATTCCGGCTGCTGGAGTTTGTCTTCTGTCTGGCCCAGGCCGTCCAAAGCGGCTGCCTCCAGACTGATGTCGTCGCCTGCGTTACTAACCACCTCCCGAAACAGCTGATTGGCCACGATGTACTGTGCGGTTGCAAACGCTTCGTTGGCGCTGTTCAGCTTCGTGTAGAGCTTGCTGTTCTGACTCCCGATTGCATCTGCTAAAGCAGCTGCTTCCTGGTTATCGCGCTCCGCAAGGGAAAATTGCTTTTTTGCGAGTGCAATTTTGGTTAATCCATGCAGCCCATAGATCACCTCTTGCCGATCATTCAGAGACCTCGCTAACTCAAGAGATCGTGAATAGGATTTTTCCGCCTCTGGAAGATCTCGGCGGAGAAACTGTACCTCTGCAGCGTTCATAAGCCAGGTCTGTTCATCGGTGATCATGCTATGCCGCTCGGATATGGTCTCCGCTTGAGAAAAACTTTCGAAAGCTCGATCCAGATCACCCATCTTTAGATAGGCCCACCCCAGGTTGCCGAGGGCTCTTGTTGCCGTAATTTCCGCGTTATGGGATTGAGCTAAGAATATGGACTCATTGAACCAGTCAGCAGCCTCTGCATAACGGTGCTGTTGCATGTTCAGCATGCCAAGGTTGCCTAATGCACTCGTTTCGAGAACCGGTTTGTTCTGTTGGTGTGCAATCTCAGCCGCCTGCCGGAACATCTGGTCTGATCTCGCAGACTCGTGATGAAGAGCTGCTAATCGACCCTCGCCAAGTAATAATCTGCAGGTTACCTCACGCACCTCCGGAGAGTTTAGCGTCTTGGCGGTAGCAAATTCCCGGTCCGCATCGTCAAACATTTGGAGATTACTGTAGGCCGATCCAAGCAATACAGATCGAAACGCAGCAAGGTCGGACTGCGAAGAAACGGAATTTGGCATCGGAGTAAGCAGATTCACCGCGTCGCGGGAGTATCCCTGCCAGATTAGAATCTCAGATTTGAGAAAGCGAAGCCGCCAAGCTTCCTTGGACTGTTTGTCGTTCAAATCCTGTAATGTGACGTCCGCTTCATGCGATGCGGATTCCAAATCACCCTGTGAGAACTTCAACTCCGCGTCCTCGAACGTTGGCTTCGGCGTCGACTTGACTCCAGGGCGACAGGCTACAAACAGAAAGCAAATAAACGAGAGGAGCGTTACACGCACTTGCTTTAAAGAAGTCGCACCCCATGCTGACCTCATCTTCGACATTTCGCTTCTTCGAGAGTCCGTGGATGAGTTCATTACCCTGAATGAAAGTCCATATGGTTACATTATTCTACGGGAACCACTTACCGTTGGTTTCCAAACCAGACACCGCCAAACTCCCGACAACAGGGCTCCCTAGTTCAAGGCGCATCATCGTAAGCCGCTTTGTATCTTCCGAGGAGGTAAGTTCGCCCAAGTAGAGCCGCCCAACGTCGGGAATTTTAATAGCGTGGGCATAAGGGACAGGTGGTGCATTGACCGCTCCGGATGGACTTGCTTCTCGCACGGACCGCACCAAACTGCAGTACAAATGGGATCCCGACTGCTGCCAACCAGGGATTGGCGGTGCTAGTAGACGTTCCTTCAAAGTGTCCGGCATGTTTGCAGCTGGATGACCCCACTCGTATCGCAATTGAGTCGGCGGAGTGAATCCTGCGCAAGGGTCACTACTCTTGCACTTGCCGAGAAAGTGATCGACCAGAGAGGAATGTGTTGAATGATGCGCAAAGACAGTATCGAAGAGATCGACCTCAACCGGTTTTCCTGCAATCTTCAAATTCTGAAAGGTACTACCCAAGGGAATGATTTTGGCCGGCTGGCCGTCTTCGTGAGTTGAGGACAGCCTGCCAACCACTGAATCTGCAGTAATCACATCCAGAATATTGAGATCCTCTACAACCGTATTCACAACCGTACTGTGACGGGTGTCATTGTTCTGGATTCCCGAAATATAGGTGTGCGCCGAACGGTAAGAGATCAGGTCTTTGAGACGATAGCTGTCTGCTTTTGCCGAGGCGAGACCACCCACAATCGAGAGAGCCGTGGCTGCATGACTGTTAATCTCCTGTTCAACAGGCTGGGTGATCCTGCCACCGAGCGCGAATCCATTCGCGTGATATAAGAAAATTCTTTTTCCCATCTGTATCTCCGCTCCTGTCGACATCTAGCCTCGGATGGCCAATCTAACATTGCCTTCTCGATCGAACTAGACATCTCGGCTTTGAAGTCTCCGAGTATAGTGGCTCAACGTGAGATTCGTTTCAAGTGTCGTCGATATAAAACTTTGCAAAAGAAATGGGATCGAGCAGATTTCGAGGCTGGGTTTTCAACGTAGGGATCGGAGTAGCCCGATTGTGAACAATCCATTACAGACGATGAATACATCTTTCGGCAACTCCTAACGAAGACCCTACGCTGGGTCGTCAACGCCAAGCCACCAACGTCAACTATTGCCGCTGTTTTTTTGCCTTCAGATTGGCCGGTTTGTTTCCATTAGCTGTCTGAAGAAAGTTGCAGCGACAGCCTATATTGCTCTGCGGCAGTCCGATTTTTCATCTCAATCGCACCGCCAACGGCACGTAGAAAGAGGGACGGCTAAAGCATAATCCCCCTCTGATGAAGTATGTGATGCCTAAATCATACGAATTTGCCGGATAAAAACGTCGCGCCTTGAGGTCAAACAGCACTCGGGATGACTCCTAAGAACAATCGATTCAAGCGATCAACTTGACCTTTTTCGGTACTCGCCCTCTTGCTGACCGTCGTCTCTGCGATAGCCAGTTCTATGCCAAGCTGCCGAGCTGACCCCATTTGAGTGTTAGATATCGAATAACTAACTGAAAATAAATCGTTTGTGAATCCTCACCCTTCCCTCCTGTTGTACTTTAGTTGAATCACTGATTGGCAAATGAAACGTTTAGTGGGCGAGCTTCACCATCCAATGAGGGCGTGATTTGTGGATCATAGGGAAGCAGTAGAGAGTCAAGCCGTAGAAAGATACCTGCTGAAGGAATTCTCCGCCTCGGAACGAGAGGAATTCGAAGAGCACTACTTCGGATGCGGCGAATGCGTCAGCGATTTGCGAAGTACCTCCGCGTTTCTTGAACTTGCCGGAAGGGTGATCGTCTCTGATCGAATTGGAGCACCCAAACCCAAGGTTTTACCTATCCTTAATCGATGGAAACCTATAGGTTACGCAATTGCAGCTTCCGTTGCATGCTTCTCGTTCATCTTGTACCAGAACATATTAGTGATCCCGAGGCTCCGCAGCTCCGCCTCACCTCAAGCCTTGCAATATTTTTCACTGACCGACAAGACCGCACGAGGTAGCGTTCAAACGGCGCTCAAGATCGAACCTGGAAAGCCCTTTCTCCTGCTTGTTGATTTTCCGCCGCGTGAGGCTATCGGCGAATATCGATGCGACATCTCGAATTTAGCGGGCAGAAAAATGCTGTCGTTCTCTTTGTCGAAAGAGAACGTACAAAACACAGTCCCGTTGCTGATACCGGCGGCGTCCCTTGAACCCGGTGTCTATTCGCTAAGCATTTCGGGCAGGTCAACAAACGAATCTGCTTACACTGAAATTCAAAACCTTCATTTCGAGATCAGATGAAGGTGATTTTGAGATGTCTGATTAGCAATCGAATTAAATTCAAATGCAAGATGAATATGGGAAGGCGCATAGCCGTTTTGCTGTTGCACTGACCATGGCGATTGCTTCCGGGGCTATGTGTTGCTCACGAGCCCAAATTGCCCTGTTCATGAAAAGGCATATATCCCGGGTGGGACTGGTGGGCATTGATGCAAGGCAATGTGCGTGATTACTGATTGTCCGCATGTTCTAATCAATCGATAGGAAGGAACTATCAGATGGAACTGCGGCATCTCCGATATTTCACTGCAATTGTCCAGTGGAAGGGTTACCGCCAAGCGTCTCGGCATCTTTACATTGCGCAACCGTCTATCAGCCAGGCTGTGGCAGATCTTGAAGGCGAACTAGGGATCAAATTGTTCGCGCGCGAGGGACGTGTCGCCAAGCTCACACCAGAGGGGCAAGTTTTCTACGAGGAAGCGTTGAAGACGCTCGCTCAGGCGGAGCGCTCCATAACCACTGCGCAACGGGCCGCCAAAGGGGAGATCGGCACGCTTGGGATAGGCTTCATGGGATTTACAGCTTGTCTGTTTCTCCCCGACCTAATACGCAAGTACAAGGCCCGTCATCCTGGCGTTGCGATGCGCCTGGTCGAAGATGTGCCCGGGGGCCAGGACATTGCGTTTGATCGCGGCGAGATCGACATCGCGTTTACGCGTCCGCTGTCGGCCGACCGCCGGGTCCACTATGACACGCGCCTGCTCTTCAGTGAACCATTAGTCGCAGCTCTATGTAAGTCGCGCAAGATCCGTGCTAAACGGATTCGGATCGCAGATCTCGCGGGGGAACGGTTCATCGTTTTCCAGCGGTCGAGCTCGCCTGCGGTCTTCGACACAATCGTTCGTGTCTGCAACGACAATGGATTTTCACCCCGCCTGCAAAACGAGCTGAACAATATGAACTCTGTGCTCGCCACTGTCGAGGCCGGAGAAGGAGTCGCTATCATTCCCGCCTCAGCCAGCAACCTGCGCGCAGACAACGTCTCGTTCTTCCGTCTGCAACCTGACGACGTTCGTATCGATTTCGTAGCCGCATGGCAAAAAAGGGAGCCCTCAGTCCCTCTCAAATTGTTCCTTCAACTACTCGAAGAAGAACTTCCCTCCATTCGTGAGAAGACCCTTTTCCGTTAATCAATGGATAGATAGTTCATGCCTATCATTTGATCGAAACTTACGACGAATCGTGATCAATGCGAGCCGAATCTCTTGTTGTGTACGACGAGGATAACCGTCGGAACCAAGGAGAAGGACATGGCAAGCAAGGGAACAATCATCGTAACTGGAGCATCTCAGGGTATCGGCGCGGGTGTGGTGCAGGCGTTTCTCGACCGCGGGTATAACGTGGTGGCAAATTCGCGAAACATTATCAGCTCGGGCACCTTTCGTGAGTCTGAGAAACTCGCGCTTGTTGATGGCAACATTGGAGAGAGCGCGGTCGCAGCAAAGATTGTGGAGACTGCGATCACAAGATTTGGTTCCATCGACGCTCTGGTAAACAACGCTGGCATCTTCTTTGCCAAACCCTTCACGGAATTCACGACGGACGACTTCGAGGCGCTTTCGACTGTGAACCTCAAAGGGTTTCTGTACGTGACGCAGGGCTCTGTGAAGCAGATGCTTACGCAGAAGAAAGGTGGCAGCGTCGTCACCATCACCTCTTCGCAGGTTGTCAACCCGATCGCCGGTATATCGGCGTCCGTACCGATGATCACTAAGGGCGGCCTTGAAGCTGTTACCCGCAGTTTGGCGACCGAGTATGCGAAAGAGCACATCCGCTTCAACGCCGTAGCACCCGGGATTGTTGACACTCCAATGCACGTAAACAACCCAAAGGACTTCCTAAAAACGCTCTCGCCGATGGGTACAATCTCCAGCGTCAGCGACGTCGTCGACGCCGTTGTTTACGTAACCGAAGCACGCAACGTCACCGGCGAGGTGCTGCATGTTGACGGTGGATCGCACCAGGGTCGTTGGTAACCCCCAAGGACCCGCAGCCGCAAGCGCGGAGAGTCGGCTTGCGGCTCTCTGCGTTGAGCTGAGCCCGCGCCTGTGAGTGGAGGAAGCAGACCCTGCCAGGAAAATGCGCCACGGCAAGGGCAAGCATACTTCAAGATCTCGTTCTGATGACTGGATCCGAAGATCATCGCGCGGTAAAGGCGATTTCTGGTATCCACTGTGTGGGGGGCGGCGCTTTCATGCTGCCCCCTCTCTTGGAGCCCTTCTTTTGCGCAACACTCAACGAGCAGACGCGTCAATCTCACACCTGCAAGGTTGTGGTCTGCCGGCTGCTCTCGATGAACCGTTTGATGACCTCGATTGTGATTCTCCAGTAATACTCAAAGTGTTTGAGTATCGATTCACTAGGGAAATTGGAGATCGTGACATTCAACGATGTGGAGTTTTCTTTCGTTCCCGCCAGCCGAAACTCGATGATGGTATAGTTCTCGGCCTTGTCAGGCAGTCTGGACAGAGAACTGAAATGACTATAGCGAAGAAGTGAATTCGGCTCGAAGTGCAAGACAGTGCCTTTGTTCTCGAAGTTCACATTATTGTGGTGTCCATCGACGATGATTGGACTTCCGACTTTCCAGTCTGTGATGATCCTGACCCGCATCTCCTGCTCGGCGATCCACTGCTTCATCAAATTGGGGTCCGTCAGAACGCGCCACACCTCAGAAGAGGGCGCCTTGATCGTGGTGGAGTACTCAATCACTTGACTCATTGGCTCTCAATTTACCGCGCAGCGAGGGCGAATCTTGAAGCAGAACGAAACATTTTCTGTCCATTGCACAAAGAACCCTTTATGAAAAGGGCGGAGTACGACCAACCGCTGTCCAAGATGCCCGTCATCCGGCACTTGTCGTTCTGCTTCTCATAAGCCGACTTCGCATACCTACCCAACCGATGAAGCTAGAGACGTACTGCCTCTCCGGCTAAAGGCGGCCGGAGCGAGATGAACGAAACGTTTCATCCTTCCTTGAGACAAGGAAATAGAGACTCAGGCTAGTTAGCGCAATGCCAGCGCCGGCCAGCGACTTTGAAACTCCAAATACAGGTATGAGTTTCCCGAGCCCGAGCGCTCCAAGCGGAATGCCGGCGCGGAACGCGAGGTTGTAGACACTCATGACACGGCCACGCATTGCATCCGTCGAGATGAGTTGCGCCAGAGAGAGCATAAAGGATGCAGACGCCATCACTGCCGCCCCTGCGAAAAACATCAAAGTGCAAGATACTGGAAGCCATCTCGATACGGCAAATCCGGCTGTAATCAACCCCAATAGGGCGAGGATCAGGAGGGTTAGCCGCCCCTGCCCCTTCAATCTTTCTGAAGTCGCAACAGCCAGAGCGCCACAGATTGAACCGGCGCCTGAGCAGACGAGCAGCAGCGTGTAGGTTTCCGGCCCTTTGTGGAACACATCGCGAACAAAGACCGGAATAAAGCCGTTGAGAGAAAAGCCAAACAGCGTCGTACAGAATGCCAGGACAACCAGTGCGCTCATTCCGTCCCGCTGTCGTATGAAGCGAATTCCCTCTTTCATGCTCGACAAGACAGAGTCAGTTGTCTTTGTAGGGACGAACTTCACCTGAATCAGAAAAAGCGACGCTATCACCGCCAAATATGAGAAACCGTTCAGAGTAAAGCACCAAGTTGCACCAAGCGTCGTGTAGGTCAAGCCGCCAAGCGTCGGACCAATGATTCGGGCAAGGTTGAACTGGACTGAGTTCATCGCGATCGCGTTGGATAGATCCTCTGGCCCGACCAACGTCGGCAAAAGCGAAGAGTACGCAGGGCCACCGAAGGATTGCCCAAGGCCAACGACGAATGACAGTGCGAGAATGTGCCATACCTTTACGACATGGAATGCGAACAAAAGCGCCAAGAGAAACGCGCACGCCATCTGGATGTACTGCGAGGCAAGTAGCAGCTTCCGGCGATCCATGCGATCTGCAAAGACGCCGCCGAAGAGCGAGAACATCATGATTGGAAGCTGGCCCAAGAAAAGGTCCAAGCCGAGATAGAACGGGTCTTTCGTGAGGTCATAAACTAACCAGCTTTGTGCGAACTGCTGCACAAACGTCCCAATGGTGGATGCGCATGCTCCGATCCACATCAAGCGGAAGTCGCGGTAACGAAAAGCCCGAAAAGTGCGTGCGAACCCTGCAGTCGCGTTTGCCATTACTTCTTTTGCTATCTCCCTGATCCACGACACAAGGTATTCACGTTTATTGTCAAGAGTTGACAAAGAATCGATGTCTGCGCCGCCTGTTTGGACTCATTAAGAAGATGCTCTCACGCCGGCCCCTCACACACAGGGAACCTAATTATCGGTCCTATCAGACGCGTGAAGAGGAGAACGTTTATCGGCACTGATTCGTATTAGAGTCGCAGCTCTGACGATCGGCAGCATCTAGAGTGTCGCTGTGACGAGACTCGGCGAGTACCAGCGTTCAAGTGAATCGTCATTTACAAACGACCCGAAGCGTTTTAAGCAAAAAACCAATTCCACAAGTTGGTTCTATCGGATACACTCGTCGTCACGAAAACAGGCCAGATACCACCAATCTCAAACCTCAATAAGGTAGGCCGTTTTGAGAGAATCAAGATGCTGTCTGGTCTTTGCGATTGCGAGTTGTCTCCTGATTGGGGCCATCTCATCCACCGCGCAGGGAATCGCCCCTGCAAGCAGTAAGCCCGCTAAAACCTCAACGAACATTCCACCGTGGCCGAGGGTTTTTGGCCGGGGCGACGTACATCTGGTTGTCTACCAGCCACAACTCAAAGCCTGGCAAAAATACCGCACGATGGTCGCTGATACCGCCGTTTCGGTGACGGACAAAGGGCAAAAGCCCATACTTGGCGTCATCTCGTGGCGCGCCGATACGATCACCAACGTAAGCGCGCAGACGGTTTATGTGTGCAACATTCAAGTGCTCGATGCACGGTTTCCCTCGCTCAATGCGGCGCAGGAAGCAGAGATGCAGAAACGTGCACATCAGCTTTATCCAACCATGACGCTCACTATCGGACTGCCGCGAATGATTGCCAGTCTGGAGAAAGTGAATGACCCAGTGCGGTCGATATCGGAAAGCCCGGAGGTGCCGTCAATTCTGGTAACCATGTCGCCCGCGATAGTGCTTGTGGTTGATGGGAAACCTGTATTGGCTCCGATTGAAGGGACTAGTCTTGAGTATGTCGTCAACACCAACTGGGATCTATTTTTTGACAAATCCGACTATTATTTGCTGAGCGGAAAGACCTGGCTCAAAGCCAAAGATCTGCGGGGCCCGTGGGCTGTGACTGCTAAACTGCCGCCGGATATGGCGAAACTTCCAATTCACCAGAACTGGGATGATGCTCTGAAGGCTGTGCCGCCAAGTTCAACTTCGGGGATTGTGCCTAAGGTCTTGTTCGCGGAGAAGCCCTCTGAGTTGATTGTATTCAGGGGCAAACCGGTTTACCTGAAGATTCCCAGCACAAATCTCAACTATGCGACGAATACGGATAGCAAGGTGTTCGTTCATCAACCGGACGGTCAGGTCTACATTCTGATATCGGGGCGATGGTTCCGCGCGCCGAGTCTTGAGGGCAAGTGGACCTACGCAGGCGATTCTCTTCCCGCCGACTTCAGAATGATCCCAAGGTCGAGCCCTTGTTACAGTGTTCTCGTCTCCGTGCCCGGAACCCAGGCGGCCAGCGATGCGGTGCTGCTCTCCCAAGTGCCCACAACAGCAGTTGTGAATCGTGCTGCCGCGGAGGCAAAGGTCAAAGTGGCTTATGCCGGACCACCCAAGTTTGACCCTATACCAACTACGACCATGTCCTACGCGGTGAACACGTCAGACAAAGTGATTCGTGTCGGAGATCTTTACTACCTCTGTTTTCAGGGCGTTTGGTTCGTGTCTCGAAGCCCGAGTGGACCATGGAAGACCGCAGATTCGGTGCCGCAGGTCATCTACACCACCCCACCGACTTCACCGATGTACAACGTGACATACGTAATTGTCTCGAATCCAACACCGACTACCGTGCAGACAAGTTACTCGAGCGGCTATCTTGGAGTGTTCGTAGTGGGTATGACCGTTGGTTCAGCGATTGTGTATGGGACTGGGTATTACTATCCGCCTTATGTTTATTGGGGACCTCACCCTGTCTACTATCCATACCCCTACAGCTACGGAGTAGCTGCCGTATACAACCCATACACCGGAGCTTATGGGGTGGGACACGCCGTGTATGGACCGTACGGCTCCGCAGGCACAGCGGCCTGGTATAACCCAAGTACCGGAGCCTATGGGCGAGCAGTCACTACTCAAAACGCTTACGGTGGCCATACCTATGCCCAAGGCTATAACCCGTGGACTGGAACCTATGCCGCAACCTCGCAAGGTCATAATCAGTACAGCCAATGGGGAAGTTCTGTAGTTACAAACGGGGACAACTGGGCTCAGGCTCAGCATGTAACGAATAGCAACGGGACTGCTGGGTCTTTCCAGACCTCCAAGGGGAGTGCTGGCGCTGGTTTTTCGGGCGCTAACGGAAACAGTGGTTTTGTTGCGAAAGATGCGAATAACAACAATGTCTACGCTGGAGCTGACGGAAATGTCTATAAAAAGGATTCCAGCGGCAACTGGAGTAAGTATGACAACGGTGGCTGGACGCCGGTAGACCCATCCACCGGTGCAAACCAGACGCGGCAGCAGAAACAGAGTTCAAATAATCCTAATCAGCTTTCTCAATCGCGATCTACAAATTCTTCGGCTCCAGCTGCGCAAAGAGGAACAACTCCTTCAACAACGGGGAGCGGATTGGATTCAACGAATCCTCGCGCTGCGGGGAGAGGGTCTCAGAGCCAGCCAGCTTCCCTTCCTACCCAAGCTACTCCGCGTAGTTCAGCTTCGTCAGACACTATGGGGCAGTTACAAAGTGATTCACGCTCTCGCGCACGGGGAGATCAGCTCGAACAGTTTCAGAGTCGCGGAGGCGGTGCCACACGCGGTGTACGCAGAGGACGCTAATGAGAGATTGAGTCAACGGCGGCGGCATGCCTCAGGAGTTTAGAGCGCTCAAGGCTGCTAAGTTCCAGGTTAAGGACAGTTCGTCTAGCTCATGAACGGATCTCGGCAACGATAAACCACCTGTCAATACTCCTGAAGGACCGCGGCCAGAACTCACAGAAGCGACATTGTCAGACCCGTAGGCCCGACACCGGAATGTCGAGCCTACGGGCGCTTATGCCTCCTGGCTTCCGTTTGCCGCAAGGTTTGCAATCACCGACGTCAGGCTTGTAGTGCCTGTGATGTGTTCAGTGCCCGCCACACCGAAATGAATCCAGCCCGAGTTGAATCCATCGACCATCTCGGCGCGAGGCTCGGTCCGACCTTCCGGCATGCCTTGACCGACGAAGAACTCCGTCCACTTTTCACGTGGAACGGCAACTGCTTCGATGGTACGTCCGAGAGAGCTGCTCAATGCATGTGCAATATCGTTGGGGGAATACTGCTCGGGACCTGCAACCTCAATATGCCGAGTGCCCTTCCACTCCTGGCGCAGCACATCCGCCCCAGCCTTGCCGATGTCAGCGGTAGCAACCAGTGAGAATTTGCGATCCAGGGGATAAAGATTAGAGAATATCTTTCCTTCTGACTGTGCGGTAGTAACGTCCCATGCGTGATTTTCCATGAACCAGCCAGCTCTCAGGAATGCGTGGGCTATGGGTAGATCTCCGAGCGTCTGCTCCAGAAGATGCGAACTGGTGATAAGTCCCAACCCGCTGGTCTGTTCGGCTCCAATCGAAGAAAGGTATACCGCCTTTTTGGGCAGAGCCTTTACGAGAGCCGCATGATAGGCCGCGAGAGTCTTGCGCGTTTCCGGAAAGCCGGGCGCCGGCGCAAAGTTTGGCGGGACCATGAGAAACACACCGTCCGTTCCCGCGAATGCGGATGCCAGTGCGTCCGGATCGTCGACGTCAGCAATCGCAATCTCTGCTCCCCGTTCCCTCCAACGTGCGGCTTTTTCAGGATTCCGAACGATCGCGCGAATTTGTTCGCCCTGCGCCAATAAGTTCTCTGCGATGGCGCCTCCAACTCTTCCACTAATACCCATGATTGCGTACATTTTGTTTCTCCTTTTTATTTCTTCAGATGTTATTCGCTGATGCGAGGTTGATGTTGGACAGTGTCGGTCAGGATGGAAGTTCCACTCCTGTCACACGGAAACAGAAGTTTAGTAGTCGATCCTGGAGACCGGCGTCACGCGTAGCAGGATGCGGATGCCGTTTCTCCATGTGATAGAAGTACTCACCAGACACCAAAGCAACAGGGTCATCGCTTACTGCAAGCCATACCTGGGTGCGATGCGCTTGATCCATATCGTCTGTAGCGCTTGAACCGCCCATCTTGGTGGGCACCCAACCTGGCTCCAGGGCATTTGAAAGCACGCCCGGCCACCGTCTGGCAACAGCGAATGCCAATAGCACATCATGGAGCTTCGTATCGGAGTAAGCCTGCTGTCCCAACCACGGTCGGTCCGCCCAGGTCAGGTCGTTTAAACTTGGGTCGCCGTTCTTATGCAGCATCGAACTCAGATACACAAGTCGTTTTGGTCGAGTGATCAGCGCTGTCAGGATGTATGGTGCAATCGTATTGACAGCGAGAAGATGCGACAGGCCATCTTCAGTGACCATTCGCTTTGGCTCGCGGTAGCCGATGCCCGCGTTATGAATGACGGCATCGAAGATTCCAAGATTATTGACTTGATCGGCGACGTATCTTGTCTGGGCAATGCTTGTGAGGTCCCCGACGACTACCGATTCTGCTGCAGGAAATTTATTTTGAGTCTCATCTGCCCGTTGTTGGCTTCTAGCGTGCAATACCACACTGTGGCCCTGTTCAACCAAAAGCTGTGCGGCGGTGAGACCTAGACCATCGGATGATCCAGTAATGAAAACACGAGCCATAAATATCTCCTTTCTGGGAACAATAAACCGAACGATTGAAGGTTCGTCGCCCTCTGATTACTGTTCAGACCGCTGTTTGAGAGTTTGCAGCCACAGATCATGCCCTTCGTGCATAGCGTTGGGTTGCCTCTCGCGGAATTCGACTGCACCGGGCCCCTTCACAACTTCTTCCGTCACGATGTGGCAGCCTTCGTCCGTCTTTAATAGAAGAAACGTGTGATAGGCGTTCATTCCAGTGCCATTGCCAAACCAGCCGATGCGGCTGTTTGGAACGAACTCATGCACCAAGCTCTCAATGTGTACACCGAAGGTATCCCACGAAAGCCCCGCTCCCTCGTGGAGCTTTCCATCCGGGCTGTTTAGCACCTTAACATTGTGGGAGTTCGGGTACCATGACGGCCACACCTTAGCATCAACGATATCGGAGAAGACCTTCTCGCAGGATGCGTGAACGACAATTTCGTTGTGAGCAAACAGTTCTGCCTGCTCAGGGTGAAAGCCATCCGGCCAATGTATGTCCTTAAAACGCCGTGCTCCATCTCCGTTGAAAGTAAGAGCCGCGTTGGTTGGCTTAGAACCCGCCGTTTGCGCGCGACCCGCAGCAATGGCTCCTGTTACCAGCCCGCAAAACATTACGACTCTCCATCCATTCCAGACTGACATTTCCGGTTCCTCCTGCCTTTCGATGGTCGGGAGAGCGTTTGAATCAATGCTGCGCTTTCCGTTCTGTACGACCTGTACATCTGACTCGGCCAGCAAGGACGAAGCGCCAGAACTTTTCGCATTTTGCCTATGACTAATTATCATGAATCTATGAGATTTGATGATCGTGTCCTGAACGGACTCAATGTCCTGACTGCTGTGGTGAGGAGCGGAAACTTCGCCGTAGCCGGCAAATCGCTGGACATGTCGCAGTCGGGAGTGAGCCGTGCGATCGCGCGTCTAGAGGCGCGCCTCGGTGTACGTCTGCTCGAACGCACCACCCGGACAGTCACCTTGAGCGAAGAGGGGCGCAGGCTCTATGAACAAATCGTTCCGCTGCTCGCTGGATTGGAAGAAGCAGCGGCCTCGGTAACAACCTCTAAAGACGCTGTTCGGGGAACCCTGCGGGTCAATATGGATCCGTTCATCTCGCAGCTTATTCTTGGGCCACAATTGAGTCGATTTTTAAAGCGGTTTCCGGCACTCAAACTCGAACTGATTACACGTGACCGGTTGGGCGATTTGGTCGCAGAAGGCTTCGACCTTGCCATCCGTTTCGGCGAGCCCCGTCCATCGGCACTTGTCGCGCGAAAACTCCTCGACACACGAGTTATCACGGTCGCATCGCCAATTTATCTGAAAAGAACGGGTCGCCCAAAGCATCCCTCCGAGCTTGAGGAAGGCGATCATCGTCTGATTGATTTTCGCGACCCTGAAACCGGGCGCGCCTACGAATGGGCCTTTCGGCAAGGCCGTAAGGAAATTGAGATCAGCTCGAACGCACAGTTGTTGCTCAGCGATGTTGCGACCATTCACGCGGTCTGCCTCGCCGGTTACGGTATTGCACAGCTGCTGGAACTTGGAATCGAATCGCTGATCGAGAGCGGACGCTTAGAGGTGGTCTTTCCTGATTGGCTCGATGAGCGATTTCCTCTCTATGCGCTACATCCCTCTCGTAATTATCTTCCGCCAAAGACGCGCGCGTTTCTTGACTTTGTCATCGCGACGGTAAAATCATCTACCTCAATTGCCTAACCACTCATCGGTTTTGCTTAGTTTTTTGGGGTCAGGTTTTCGCGATCAGCACACCTGTTTGTCATGGCTTCCAAGCCGCTCGCCAGTACCACCTCTGTCGAAGGCGTACGATCGTCGCGCATTAACGATCGCGCACGCTCAATGCGCTGATGAAGCAGATATTGATACGGCGTCTTGCCTGTGCTCTGGCGGAAGCTGCGAAGATGAGACGTACTGATCTTCGCCTCCTGCGCCAAATCACCGTTGCAAATCTCTTGCAAGAATACTCGGCATGTAGGTTGTCACCCCACATGTCCTCCGTCACGCCACGATCAGGAGATCGACGTTCGTCCCAGGCGCAAATTCCAAACTGCACTCACAAGTTTGTCGATGTCTTCATGAGTGTTATATAGAGCCAGCGAGGCACGAACAGTACTCTCCAGCCCGAAGCGACGAAGAATGGGTTGTGCGCAATGGTGGCCAGAGCGGACAGCAATTCCGTTCTTGTTGAGGTAATCACCGACTTCCTCGGTACGGAAGCCATCGAGCACAAACGACAGCACACCAGCTTTTTCTTTCGCTGTTCCGATGATGTGCAGTCCAGGAATGCGAACGAGTTCGCTCGTAGCTTTCACGAGCAGTTCATGCTCGTGCCGCGAGATGTTGTGCATGCCTACCCTATCCAGATAGTCGATAGCAGCCCCGAGCCCGACCGCGTCGGCAATGTTTCCGGTGCCTGCCTCGAAGCGCTGCGGCGGTTCCTGGTAGAGGGTTTTTTCGAAGGTCACGTCCTGAATCATGTTTCCACCACCCTGCCAGGGTGGCATGTATTCGAGAACTTCGGGCTTGCCGTATACCACTCCGATACCGGTTGGGCCGAAGACCTTGTGCCCGGAGAATACGAAGAAATCGCAGTCCAGGGCCTGTACATCCACGCGCATGTGGGAGACCGACTGCGCTCCATCAAGTAGAACGGTCGCGCCATAACGGTGGGCGATTTCAATCATTTTGTCCGCCGGCGTGACTACGCCTAATGCGTTCGAGACCTGCGTGATGGAGACGAGACGAGTCTTTGGTCCGAGCAGCTTTTCGTACTCATCGAGCAGCACCTGTCCACTGTCATCGACGGGTGCGACTCGAAGTTTGGCCCCTTTTTCTGAACAAAGCATCTGCCACGGAACGATGTTCGCGTGGTGTTCGAGCCAGGTGATGACGATCTCATCGTCTTTCTGGATATTGCGCCGTCCCCAACTCTGAGCGATAAGGTTGATGCCCTCAGTTGCTCCGCGTACAAAGATGATCTCGCGTGTTGAAGATGCGTTGACGAAACGCCGAACCTTCTCGCGTGCGGATTCATAAGCATCTGTTGCTCGAGCCGCAAGTTCGTGTGCAGCACGGTGAACATTGGAGTTTTCGTGTTCGTAAAAATACTTCAGCCGATCAATGACGCTCTGCGGTTTTTGCGTAGTGGCGGCGTTGTCGAGCCACACCAGAGGTCTCCCGTTCACTCGTTCGCGAAGAATAGGGAAGTCACGCTTGATGGCCTCTGCGTCGAAAGGGTAGGAGGAGAGATTCAGATTGCGTGGAACGTCCGGCTCTATGCCGATGGGTTCGAGGTTGGCGGTGGGCTCAACGAAATACAGATTGCGGTTGCCTTCAAGAAACCCAAATGAATCGTATTCTGCCAAATCGGTGAGTTCGGGCGATCTACTGAACTCGTGAGGCAGCTCGAGATAGGACAGTGAAGGATTCCCGAATAGAGCGGTCTCGGGCGCGGCGGGCACCGGGCCGGGGACTGTTGGAGGGTACGAGAATAGAGGGCGCAACTCTTCAAGAAACGAAAACGTAGGGACAGGAGACACGTCACCAATGCTTGGAGCACTAGGTAGCCCGCTTGCAGGAGGTTGCGATGGCGGGATCGCTTGTGCGAAGAAGTCACGGTTGAAATCGGTAGGTAGCGCACTTGCCGAAGCGGTTTGCGGGACGAACGCTGAGACTGGACTCACCCTGGGGTTTGGCCCATCCGGTAGAGTGTTCCGATCTCTGAAAATAGGGCGGGCGTCCTGAAGAAACGAGAACGATGGAACCTCTGCAGCAAAATTGGAGACGGCGGTTCCAACCACTCCCGGTACAGCCGGAGGCGTTACTTGCGCAGGCGCTGTCACCGGAGAAAAGGAGGCTGGGCCGATGCTCGCAGGGAGCCCCGAGAAGTGCCGGTCCGATGGAAGCGATATCTCCGAAGGAGAGGCTGGCACTGTCGCAGGAACTGACACTAACGCAGGATCCGTTGAAACTGCATGGGCAGGCAGCGGATTCGATGGCACATCCAGTGAGTCGGGAAGCGCGGTAAAAAAATCGTTTGCCATACGGGCCAGAGCTACAGGGTCCAGTACGTCCCCTGACAGCGCCCCGGAGGGGAGATGAGCTGTCGCCGCTCGTGGGTCTGTGTCAGGGGCTACGAAAAGTTGGGCCGGATCACTTGTACTCATGGTAGTTTCCGACTTCGACGTTCTCGAGTGTCGCGATCGCATCGTCGGTCAAGACAGAAGCTGCACAATAGAGAGAAATCAGATAGGAAGCAAGCCCGCGGTTGTCGATTCCTGTAAAGCGCACAGAAAGGCCAGGGCTCTGCTCTCCGGTCAGACCGGGCTGAAAGAGACCGATGACGCCTTGCTTGCGCTCTCCCACACGGACTAGGAGGATCTTCGACTTCGGCACCTTGCCAGTAACGTGGATCTTGTCCGTGGGAATCAGGGGAAGACCGCGCCAAGTGAGGAAGGGACTGCCGAAGAGAGTTACGGTGGGCGGTGGAACGCCGCGCCGCGTGCATTCACGGCCGAAGGCTGCAATCGAGCGCGGATGCGCGAGGAAGAAGGACGGTTCTTTCCACACCTTCGTCAACAATTCATCCAGATCATCCGGCGTAGGAGACCCTTTGCGGGTCGAGATCTTCTGAGAATCGGGCACGTTGTTGAGCAACCCGTAGTCAGCATTGTTCAGGAGTTCATTCTCCTGCCGCTCCTTCACCCCTTCAATAGTGACTCGTAACTGTTCCCGGACCTGATCGTAAGGATTGCTGAAGAGGTCGCTGACGCGGGTTTGAACATTGATCAGGGCGTTGATGCTGCTCAGGCGATACTCGCGCGGCGCGGTTTCGTATTCAGCATAGGTCTGAGGAATCTCAGACTCATCCACATGGCCGCAAAGCACCTCAATGGGCTTTTCTTCGACGACACGGTTCCGTCGAAAGATACCCGCCTCCAGCGGCTTCCAGTCCAACAACCGGACAAGCCACCTTGGCGTGACCGCCCCATAAATGGGGGCTGTTTTTGTCACATTGGCTAATTGGTAGGCTGATTGTTCGCCGAGAGATGTACGGGTAGTCGCTTCTGCCACAGGAAGGCTCCTTTATGCAACGCTTTCACATCGCCCAGAGATTTTACCTGAGACAGGGGGGAAAGGAAATCGCACGTGCATCATCACCAGGCAAGTCCGACTCAGCCTAGTGGATGTCAAAACACGTCTCTAATATTTGCGGACTTTATGATCGACCTTATCCGACCAGGCGTGGATTCCACCCCGCAAATTTGAAACTTTGCTGAAGCCATGCTGCTGGAGGTATTCGACCGCCTTCACACCGCGTGGTCCCATCTTGCAAACGGCAATAATCTCCTCGCCCGCATTCAACTCGTTCAAACGCTTCGAAAGCTGCGCCAAAGGAATCAGGTGGCCTCCGATGTTGGATATCTCATATTCGTACTCATCGCGCACATCCAGCAGGAACAGATTTTCGCCCTGATCGAGACGTTGCTTTAGTTCTTCAGCTTGAATCTCTGGAACGCTCACTCTGATTTCTCCTTATTGATTGGCCCCAAAAACAAAACCCACCTGCCAGCGGTCTCTGGCGGTGGGTCATATTGAAGTCTTTGCGAAACTAAACTCTATTTAGCTCTGCAATCGCTTCATGCCAGAAGACAGGGGAATACCGCACATACAGGCGGTACAACATCCGGTCATCTGGCCAGCGAAGTTCATAGAGAAAGTCTAGCATAGTCCAAATCCCGACGGAAGGGACTGCGGTACTCGCCAAGACCGATTCCGAAGCAGCTGCCGTTCGCAGATTTATGCTCAATTTCGCAATCTGCCCCAATGGCTGTGATCCCGCGCTTCCTCGACACTCAATAAACTCGAACGCTCCGTCCGTTCTGCTTCGCTTCTACGTCGATCCTGTCGACTGTCCCACTGCTGGGTTTGATGAGGAGCAAGGATGTGAGGCAAAATACGCGGTTGCTTTCGATAGGAATGTCCTCATTGGCTATCGCAATGCTCTGACCTTTCAGGTCGTCGTCAGCTGGATTGCTGAACACAAATCGGAGGTCTGCTTCAGACCATGCATAACAACGATGCAGCGGAATTTGTTTTGGGTACATCTTCCAGATTTTCCCGGAGCGGATGCCGCCGTGAGATTGTCGTTTCGACAGTTAGCCTCCAACGTGGTCACCTGTCGCGTGAAGTTGTTGGTTAGGTCGTTGGGCCGCGCTTTCAAGTGGCCTCTCTCGAAATAAATCGCTCAAATAACTATTGGCCTCTCCCCACATTTAGATATGTGATATCTTGTTTGCAATGCGACGACGTTTCCTGGAACGACCGCTTGAGATGTCCGGCACATCCTTATGTGCCGGTACTCGCTGTTGTTGTTGTCGCGCATAAGACCCCTGCCCAACTGACTTAATCCTATCGAACCGCATCCCCACCACTTAGCCGTAATAGCTGAGCAGCGCATGAGTTGCACGTGGGATGCGCAGAGTTCGTAAGGCTATGAGGATTTTCTTCTCTTTGGCCTCGTTATCTAAAGACCGCTGCCTAGGCGCACCAAATTCCTAAGAAGTACTTCGGCATTCGAAAAAAATGCTTCGACGCCAGCGCGTCTTCTTCCAAATTTGCATGACAGTGAGGACCGATATGATCCGTGTCAATTTCACCAGAGCTTTAATCTTGTTAGTTATATTCGCTTCGTTTACAAAGACTGTCGTCACTCAGACACTTACGAGCGCCACGATTGTCGGAGCGGTCTCCGACTCCTCGGGAGCATCCGTTCCTCAAGTAAACGTGCGGATTACACAAACCGGCACCGAGGTAGTCCGTACGACAACGACAGATGGTGCCGGGGAGTATCGCTTCCCCTTCCTGAAACCTGGCGACTACACCGTCACGGTCGAAGGCGGAGGGCTGAACTCGATACCCGTTCATGTGCAGCTTCTTGTCGGCAAAGAAGAGTCCGTCAATATCACGCTTGGAGTGCAGTCCGTTCAGCAGTCCGTCGATGTAACCACTGCTTCGACCCTCGTACAAGCAGAGAATGGGAACCAAGTCGCTTCTTATAGCCAGCAATATATCGAAAACACTCCGGTAAATGGCGGTGACATCACAAACGTCGCATTCACCACGCCAGGATTACGTCTCAATGTCGGGGGTGGAAATGCAAACTTCAACGTGAACGGCCTGCCGTTTAACTCCGTGCTCTTCACGATGAATGGAGCTGACATCGTTGAACCATACAACCTGAATAACAAATCAGGCGCCAGTAATAACACCCTGGGGGCTAACGATGTCGCGGAAGCTGCGGTTGTAATCAATGCCTACAGCGCACAGTATGGGCGAGAGGCGGGTGCTCAGGTGAACTACATCAGCAAGTCCGGAACGAACCAATTCCACGGCAATCTGGTCGAAAATTACAACGGCGAATTCCTCAACGCCAATGACTATTTCAACAAACTCAACAACACGCCTCGTGCTCGATCGGTAGCAAACCAATACGCTGCTTCGGTTGGCGGCCCAGTTCTCAAAGATAAACTCGCGTTCTTCGTGAACACGGAAGGCTTGCGCTACGCGTTGCCTTCAGGCGGTGTTGTCTCACTACCATCACCGGCGCTACAGCAGTACATTCTTAACCACGTACCCGCATCCTCTTTGCCGATCTATCAGAGTCTCTTCAAGCTCTATAACTCGGCCCCGGGCGTCGGACGTGCTATTCCAGTGACGAATGGGAACCTTCCTCTACAAGACAGCAGCGGTCATCTTGGCTGCGGCAGACAGACGTTCACCGGAACATATATCAACGGGAACTCCGGGCCACAATTCGGCGTAGACACACCCTGCGCAGTAGCCTTCGGCACAACCGCGTCGAGCATCAATACGGAGTACTTCATCTCAGGTCGCCTCGATTACAGCATCAACGACAAACAGAAGATCTACTTTCGCATCAGTCGCGACGCTGGAACACAGGCCAGCTTCACTAGCCCTATCAGTCCTGTCTATAACCGACAAAGCGTTCAGCCCTGGGTTATTCCGCAACTGAATTACACCTATGCCATAACGCCTAATCTCGTGAACAACTTCATCCTTAATGGCAACTGGTACTCCGCTATTACGGGGCCCGCTGACTTCAAGCTGGCACAGACAGATCTTCCGACCGCATTTGGCTTTGCCGACGGAGGCGCCAACGGAAGCAACACAACCAATGGAGGCCCTACAAGCACCACTACGGTGAACAGTTCCCCGGGCTTCGCGGGAATTGGCCCATCTCTCCCAGTCGGGAGACGCGGGCAACAACTTGGCATCATCGACGACTTATCGTGGAGTGTCAAACGTCACACCCTGCAAGCAGGCGTGAATGATCGCAACAACCGCATCTCAGATTCAAGTATCGCAAGCGGATCGGTTGTGGGCACATACAATTTCAACGACCTCACTGACTTTGCAGATGGCATCGTGAACAGCACCAGTAAAGGAACTGCTTATACTCAGTCATTTCCGTTACTTCAAACCGTGCATACTCGTCTCAACTCACTTGGCTTCTACGTGCAGGACGAGTGGAAGATACGCAGAAACTTAAATCTTACCTACGGCGTTCGCTTTGAGCTGCAAGGGAATCCCTCGTGCAAAGAGAGTTGCTATTCCCGCGCGAATACAGCTTTCCTTACGCCGGGTTATCAGGCGGGGCTCTCTATTCCCTACAATGCAACGCTGCAGACTGGACTTAAAAAAGACTTCAAAGACTTCGAAGGCATCGTGACAGAGCCAAGATTCGCTTTCGCCTATTCCCCACTGGGTGATGGAAAGACCGTTATCAGGGGTGGCATTGGGCTCTTCGCAAATACGATTCAGGGCAGTATCACTGCGAGCGTCTTCGGAAATGCTCCAAATAGATTTTCGCCAACTGTCAGCAGTGGTACCGTCGGTCTCACGGGTACCCCGGGCAGCTCTCAAGCAGCAGCTACGGCATCGGACCAGGCCTTTCAGGAAGGCTTTGCACAAGGTTCCACCTTGCCAGAGCTTCGAGCGGCCGTTCCTGCTGGAACAACCTTTGCCACGCCTACGCTCTACGTCAATCCCAACCTCTTCCACACAATTAAGGTTCTCGAATGGAGTGCTGAGTTAGAGCAGCCATTGTCTGCACACGATCTAGTCAGTTTCTCCTACAGCGGCAACCATGGATACGACGAACCGCTCACCAATGCAGCGGCCAACGCTTACTCGTCCAACGCAACGCTTTATCCGAATGGATTCGGAGGCCTGCCTACATCTGCACCCGATCCACGCTTCTCAACAGTCACGCAGATATCCAATGCTGGCTACTCAAACTACCAGGGCGTTACCGTCACAGAGCGGCACGCATTCGCGCGTAGCTTTCAAGGTCAGATCGGCTACACCTGGAGTCACGCTTTGCTGTTCGGTACGATCTTCAACCCTCCGTTTTTTAGTCAGGGAGAAGCATCGCAAAGTGCAGGCTCTTACGGTCCTACAAATTTCGATACACGCCACAATCTGGAAGCGGACCTCGTCTACACCGAGCCCAAGCTGCTAGGGAACCTGCTCAACGCGACCGCAGGAGGATGGACGGTAGGAGGCAAACTCTATCGCTACAGCGGGCGTCCATTCTCCGTCACCGACAGCCTGATTCAATCAAGCCTGGTGTCTAGTGGCCAGACGAACAACTTTCCCAGCAGCACTTTGATCCTCGCCAACACGTTAGACAAAAGAGCACTTGGTACGGGTTGCGGTAAATCTGCAGTCAAGTCAGCTTGCCTCAAGACCACCCAATTCGCATCCGTCGTCACAGCCTCCAATCCAGGCGGCCAACGTGATTTTGGTAATACCGCTCCGAACAGCTTTCGAGGGCCGGGATTCTTCTCCATCGCCGCACAACTCAGTAAGACGATACCCGTGACTGAGCATAGTCACTTCGATCTCGGTGCTGATGCATACAATCTGCTGAACCATACGAATCTCGCCGTCCCCAACAGCAACGTAGGAGGAAGCGGCTTCGGCCTGATCACTTCCACGGTCAGTTCGCCCACCAGCATCTACGGAACCGGTCAAGGCGCGATCGTCTCCGGACGCGTGCTTGTTGTCTTCGGCAAGTTCCTCTTCTAGTCACATAACCGGTATTGAAGGGAAACCATGAAAAAACTTTCCATCGCTTTTTCCATGCTGCTCGTTCCGGGAATGCTTCTCTCACAAACGGAGCGACTTACTATCGACGATTTATTGTCCGCAGGGTCAAGGCGTGGTGGTTCCGAACAACTTTCGCCTGATGGTAAATTCTTCGCGCGAGAGGAGAGCGGTCAGATCGCGCTTGTTCCTGTCAATGGCGGACCTGCAAAAGTGATCACGTCTTCACCGAAGCCGAAGTCTGAACTGCAATGGTCGCACGACGGCAAACACATTGCTTACATCAGTGACGGGGATGTATGGACTGTCGCCACTGACGGTGGGGAGTCAAAGCGCCTCACGCATGATCCAGCCGGGCCAGGCGATCCGCGCGGTGCAACCGATCATCATCCACATTGGAATCCGAACGGGCATTGGATCCTCTTCGAATCGGGTAGAAAAGGTTTCAACGAACTATACGTCGTAAGTGAGGACGGCACAAAGGAAAAGCTGCTCGCCGCAACAGAGATCTATACCGGATCGGACGTGATCGCCAATACTGCGGCAGACCGCGGGGATGCCGTCTCGTCCGACCGCTTCGACCCTCAGCCCTTGTGGTCGCCTGATGGCACACGAATCTCTTACACGGAACGGTCACGCCAGTTCTTCTCCGGCAAGTTGAAGGTCATTCCATTCGATCAGAAGGCGGGTTCCGTCACTGGCTCTGTAATCGACCTCTACACTGCAAAGAATGATCCAGGTGGTGCCTGGGCAGTCAACACTGCCGCATGGTCACCCGACAGCACCACACTAACCGTGGTCTTGCAGTCGACTGGATGGGATAAGTTGTGGCAGATCCCCGCAACGGGCGGAGGTCCCAAACAATTAACCAAGGGAACAGGTGAGGACGAGAATCCGGTCTACTCTCCCGACGGACGATGGATCGTCTTCAATTCAAATCGTGACCTACCAGAAGAGCGTCATCTATGGGTCGTTTCGGCTACGGGAGGCAAACCACGTCGGCTAACATCGCTCGCAGGAATCGAAACGAATCCGCAGTGGTCGCCTGATAGTGGCTCCATCTATTTCTTGAGAGCCACTTCGCTAAGCGCGGGAGCCACTTACGTTGCAGATGCAAACGGAAAAGGTAACCCACGTCTACTAGAGCCATCGCAGCCATCGAAGTACGAGGGCCTTGGCATCACACCCGAAGTAGCGCACTTCAAAGGCAAGGACGGTCTAGCCCTCGCGGGAATTCTCTACAAGCCCGCCGGATATGGACCCGGCAAGCGCTACCCCGCCGTTATCTGGGCTCATGGCGGTCCGGAGGGGCAAGTGGTACTCAGCCTGAGTCCGTGGTCGCTCTTCCTCGCTCAACAGGGATACGTCGTCTTGGAACCAAACTTTCGTGGCAGCATTGGTTATGGGGAACGGTTTCGCAATGCGAATGTAGAAGACTCCGGAGGTGGCGAGATCGACGACATCGGTGCGAGTGTTAAGTTTCTGGTTAATTCAGGCCTGGCCGATCCAAAGCGAGTTGCCATCGGAGGCGGAAGCCACGGAGGAACGGTCGTCGCCAACGCCGTAGCCAAGTTGCCTGATACCTTCGCCGCAGGTATCGAGATGTTTGGCGTAGTTGATCGAGCCCTCTTTCTGCAGCACACCAACCGCAACTCAAAAATTCGTTGGGAGACCAAGATGGGTGGAACACCCGAGGAGAAGCCTGCGGTGTACCGCAAAGCCAACGTGCTTCCGGATGTAGAGTCCATCAAAACTCCGCTATTGATTCTGCACGGCGAGAAGGATCCCCAAGTGCCGCCGCAAGAGTCGGCAGAGTTCGCTGAAGCACTGAAAAAGGCGGGCAAGACATACTTGTATTTCACTTACCCCAACGAAGGCCACGGGTTCCAGCAGCGCGAACACAGAAAAGACTCTTATGAGAGGCAACTCGCGTTTCTTAATAAATATCTGAAGACTTCCGCAGCAGGTCAATGAACACGGCTCTCTTTCGTTGCATATGAGCGGCAACCGCGATAGCAACCTCGGGATGGCGGCGCGCCGTGTCTCGTCAGTCTGATAGGAAAGCTTATGGGTGAGTGTCTCGGCGATTATGCCCTTATTGAGAAGGCCGTAACGAGTCAATTCGCAACAATCAAACTTTTCCCAGACCTAATTCTCGGCCGAGCGGACACATTGCCCGTGGCTCATCCGGAATCCAGAAGGGAGAGAATAACTTCTTTGCCACCTTCTCCTAGATCTGCAATGTAGATGTCGGGCTGATACTCTACTCTTTCAAAGCCAGTATCTTTCCATCTTTTGTGGCGCTGAGCCCAGCTATGAAGCCGCGACCGCTGCTTACCCGCACACCCGAACCCTGCGAGTCTGGTTGTGTGCGCCAGAGATTGGAGTCTTTTTCATTGGGCGCATCTTCACTGCGCGTGTAAATAAGCGAGTTCTTCTGGGGCCACGCAAGCAATTGGCCGAGGGCCGGATTCGAGATCAAGCGATCTGTTCGTCCGCTTGCAAGATCAAGGATCTCGATCGTTGCAGTGTCTCTACCCCACGGATGAATGGTTCTCCTGACGTACGCGACTCGCCTGCTGTCTGGCGACCACGCGACAGGACTCAGGTATTGCTCGTCGGATTCGTCAACACCGACGATTTTATGCGGCGCTTCGCCGTCTGAACTCATCGACCACAGTTCACTTCGACCGAGCCCAGCTTGAAGGAAAGCTATCTGTGAACCGTCCGGAGAAACCCGGGCGAATGAGCCAGCGCCATTCAGTCTTATCGGCGTCCGACCCATCGTGGAGACTCGCCAGAGGCTCCTTGTATTTCTTGTGCCTTCGGTCCACGAGGAGACAACAAGATGCACGCTGTCTGGAAACCAGCCTTCGATATGAGCAGGAGGGAAGTCTTCTGGAAAAGAGAGCTTATGCGTTTCTCCGCCTTCGACCGGCCGCAAATACATCCCGGTTTTGTCGGTGAATGCGAGGTATTTTCCATCAGGTGAGATGGCGGAGCTTGTGACAGGTCTATCTTGCGGGTTAGCGGTGATTCTCGATTCGACGACGTTAACCGGGTGAGCCTTTCTGGTTTGGACGAGTCCTATCGCTCCGACGAGAAGGATCATCGTGGTGCTTGCCCCGATTACGATCGCTTTCGTTCTCCGACGAACGGCTGTTGACGCGCAGGGCAGAACCGCAACTGTGTAGTCGGGAAGAACCTGGGGATCATTGAGGACCGGCTGGCATTCTGGACGGGTAGCGATGTCTACCGATGAATTGGACGGTAAGGAGGGTCCTGGGGCCGGTTCCGTTACAGTCACATCGCAGAGGAAACGGTATCCGACAGTTTGCACCGTGGCAATGTACTGGGGCTCGCGCGGATCGTCCCCCAGCAGCCGCCGCAAGGGAAGAGGAACACCCGAAATGCCTTCGGCTCAACCGGCGCAGTCTTCCCTGCTTTGACCAGAAGGAACTCCCGCTCTATGACTTCGACATCCGCGAATCTGAAAACACGCGACTTATTGTCAGTCATAAATCCGTCACTCTCTTTTCAGGAACCCGTCACAACTCAGTCATGACAGCGTGGAAGCACACTGTGAGATTGCACCCAGCCCATCCGGCTGAGGTACACTCCTATGTCATTCCGCCCGTTCTTTGCCTGTGTCAGCTTCGCAACCCTCTCCCTTACGGTCTTGGCTGAACCGCACTGTCCGGGAAAGGTGGCCAGTCTGCCCGTACGTATCGTCCAGGGCTCACAAAGCATCGTCCCGCTATGGGTCAACCAGAATGGCCCCTATGATTTTCTGGTGGATACGGGTGCTCAGATTGCCACTGTCGACTCTTCTCTGGCATCAGTATTACAGCTGAACGTTCAGGGCACTACCGGTATAGGAGGAGCCGCAACACATGGCCGATATGATTTCGCCTATCTCGGGCAGTTGCGGGCTGGTGAGAAATTCGTCCCTGATTTGCTTGTGGTTATCGAGAATCTCTCCCAACTGAAGGCGGCCGATCCCCGGATCCGCGGTATCCTGGGAGACAATTTTCTCGAACATTTCGATCTGCTCATCGACAATCATGAGCACATCCTATGCCTCGATGACTCAAATACACTTGCTCTATTTGCCAAAGGTGAACGTGTTCCTCTTATGGAGCCCTACGGTCCGGCGAATGACCTGCCGTTTACAGGACCCATGAGTGTGGCTGCCAGTATGTCCAGCTTTCAGAAAGCGCCCCTACTCCTGCGGACTTGACTCGGGTAGTAACGCGGCCATGCTTCACGTCGCAAACCCGCAAATGAGGATGATGCTTAACAGCGGAACTCCGACTCTGAGGCGCCTCGTAGAGGGAACCGAACAGGTTTTCGCGGTTCTCCCGGGGCAGGACGTGGAAGTAGGCAAACATCGATTTCACGAAATCTCGTTTGTCGTGCCGATGAATGCGGTGGGCAACGGACAACGCCCACGCGAAGACGGCGTGCTCCCTACCATCACATTTCAACGTGTATTTATCAGTCCGATGTCGGCGCAAGCGAAAGGGAGCGTTGATCGACTCGAACATACAGAGAAAATGTTGAGCGTGCTCTGGAGATTGAAAGCGATTCATCTGCCTTTCTCACATGCGGGTTGGCTGATGCGAGTTCCCGGCTCGATTGTTCAGATAACAGCTCTGCCGGCGTTCCACGTCCAGCAAGATCAGCTTCTTCGCTGCAGCATAGGTCCATAGCTTGCCCGTGATGATGACGCACGGTGCTCTCACTGCCGTATGAAGTAACTTGCGAAAGAAACGCAAAGCTGCCCAACGGTTCCGGCGCGGCTGCGCCAGCATATCGATGACCGCTCGGTCTGGTCCACGGGCCGCCACAAGTAATGCTGGAACCCTTCATCTTGATGAAGGCTTCGTCCAGGTGCCACTTCACTCCGAACCGATCTCGCTTCTTTTCAACCGGGCAGCGCAGGCGGAGCCGAACTTGCATTACATCGAAGGCACGCGAAGCGCACAGAAATCCTGTCACAAGATAGAGATGCGATTACTCTCGAGACTAGGCGCTTTTCGTCTAATCAGTGCTGCGACCCGCGGTCGACGTTGTTTGTGTCTATTTGGCCAACTTGTCGAGGCTTGCCCGGAGTTTTCTGACTCCGTCTTGAATCTCCGTTGTATCGGTGCCGCCATAGCCAAGGATCAGGCCGCCTCTTGCTTGTTTCGTCAATTGGCACATGGAGAGAGGCATCGCGGAGATGCCGTCCTGAGCGGCTTGCCTCGCGACTTGACGATCATCTATACCCGGAGGCAATAACGCGACCAGATGCATACCTGCCTCCGCGCCGATCACCTCAAGCATGCCGCCAAGTTGCGAGTGGATTGCATCGACTAATACGCTACGTCTCTCCATGTAGAGAGTGCGCATCCTTCGCAGATGGCGAGCAAAGTGTCCCTCACGGATGAAGTCGGTCAAGACTACTTGATACAGCGTTGATGAAAATATATCCGCGGCATCTCGAACCGCGGAAAACGCTTGAACCAAGCGCGGGGGGACAACCACATAACCGAGTCGCAGGGCAGGAAACAAAACCTTGCTGAAGGTTCCCAAATAAATGACGGAGGAACGTGTGTCCAGTCCCTGAAGGGCCCCGATGGGCCTGCTCTCGAACCGGAACTCGCTGTCGTAATCATCCTCGATGATCCAGGAGCCAGACTTTGCGGCCCACTGGAGGATCTCGACTCGCCGCGACGCGCTCATTGTGCTTCCTGTCGGGTATTGGTGGGATGGCGTGAGATATGCGCCGTTAGCGGCTGGACAGCGACGAAGGCCTTCCTTGACGAGAATTCCTTCGTGATCTACCGGAATCGGTATCATGCGTACGCCAGCGCTCGAGAAGGCCTGGTGGGCCCCGGGATAGCCCGGATCTTCCATCCAGATTGGATCGCCCGGATTGAAGAGAACTTTAGCGCAGAGTTGTAAACCCTGCTGCGAACCTGTCACAACCATGACTTCCCTCGGATCGCAACGGACTGCGCGAGCCGCACCCAGATATTCTGCAATCGCTTCTCGAAACGGCATGTATCCCATTGGGTCGCCGTAGGCCATCAATTGTCTGGATGGCACGCTTAAGTGCCGAGAAACCAACTTAGACCAGATGCGGTTTGGAAAATGCTCGAGGGCGGGCAAGCTGGATCGAAAAGGGCCAAGGCTGTCGAGCCAAACCTGTGGCGGAGTCGAAAGTGCTTCCGTCCCGATGCGTGAAATTCTGTTTGCAGACTTCGGCCTCACGTCGGACTTGCGAGCCGTTGTTGTGGGTCTTGTTGCGTGATCCGGAACAGATTCAGAGATTGTGGTTCCGGAACCGACGAGTGTTTGCAGATAACCCTCGGCCTGGAGTTGCTCATAGGCGTTCAACACCGGCACTCGTGAGATATTCAACTCCGCGGCGAGCGCGCGGGTCGAGGGTACACGTTGCCCGGGCCTTAGCTGGCCGCTGACGATCGCATCGCGGAACCACTCGTAGAGCTGACGGTACATCGGAATCCGCTTCGTGAGGTCCAGCGCGACTGGTGGGAAAAAACTGGTTGGAACGAATTTCATCTTCGCTACCCTGCGGAAGTGGTTATATCAAAATCGTCATGAGTGGGTATTGCGTGAGACCACTATACGCCGCTAGGTTGTTTCCAATGGAACAACAGACTGAAACTCGGAGGTAGAGTGTGAAGTCACATCGACGCGGTATCAGGATCTTTATATTTAGCGTGGCCGTCTTGCTTGGGTTTCCTCCCCACGCTTCGAGTCAGACGGCTTCCGGCAGTGAAAGGCCTGTGGCGCAAAACTCTGCGACGGATGGTCAACACGATTTTGATTTCGAGATTGGCACATGGAAGATCCATCTAAAGAAGCTGGTTCATCCGCTCACAGGTTCGACGACTTGGGTCGAGTTCGACGGCACCTCGGTGACACGTAAAGCCTGGGACGGTCGCGCCGACGTGGAGGAATTCGAAACGGATGGTGCCGCAGGCCACATTGAAGGGATGACTGTACGCCTCTATAACCCGCAATCTCATCAATGGAGCTTGTATTGGGCCAATGCCAAGGACGGAACTTTCCTTACGCCGTTGATTGGAGGATTCAAGGATGGCCGAGGCGAGTTTTACGACCAGGAATTCTACGAAGGTAAGTCCATATACAACCGATTCATCTGGTCAGAGATCACTCCTAATTCAGCGCACTTTGAACAGTCCTTTTCCACCGATGGCGGAAAAACTTGGGAGACGAATTGGATCACTGATCAGACCAGGGTGAAGCCATAAAGCTTTGGAGCACATGGATAACAGATTTGGAATCGGGATGGATAAAATGCAGCGATTTCGGATTGTTCTGAGACGCATCGTTTTTTGTGCCGGAACCTCCTTCTCAGCTTCTTCACTTGGGCTGGCACAAACGAACTCCGGCAAATCAGTAACCGACATGCCAACGTCTGCAGGGCAGCGCGGGGGCGAGCACGATTTCGACTTTGAGTTCGGTACCTGGAAAACTGAACTAGCACGGCTTTTACATCCCTTATCGGGTTCGTACACCTGGGTGAAGTACGAGGGTACTAGTGTCGTACGTAAGGTCTGGAATGGACGTGCCAATCTTCTCGAGCTCGAAGCGGAAGGTTCGGCAGGCCACTTTGAAGGGTTGAGCGTGCGTTTATATAACCCTCAGTCTCACCAATGGAGTCTCAATTTTGCGAGCAGTCGTGCCGGAACTTTCAGCCAGCCCACGATTGGCGAGTTCAAGAACGGGCGCGGTGAATTCTTCGATCAGGAAACACTAAACGGCCGCGCTATCCTTGTTCGATTTGTTATATCGGACATTACTCCGAATTCATGCCGGTTTGAACAGGCATTCTCTGACGACGGGGGCAAGACTTGGGAAGTAAACTGGATTGCGAAAGACACACGGATAAAAGGTGAAGCCGACTGATGGCGTGTTTTTGTTGAGGACGTGTTGTTTGCATGCAATCGCCTATTGGTGCGTTGATCGAAAGAAGTCTTTAGCATCGATTCGTAAGGCCGGGGATTAGTTCGATAACGGCGGAATGGACCCATGTCCATCCGCCGATTATTTTTTTCCAAGGAACCTAACCAGAGAGCAAACCCGTTGTCTAATCGGCGAATGGATAGAGCTGAGACAGAAGCGATCCGAGATGTGCTCGGGGGAAATCGAGATGCCTATCGTGTGTTGATGGATCGCCACTTCTCGTCGGTGGCTCGTGTAGCGTTTCGCATCACTGGCAATGAAGAGGATGCGGAAGAAGTGGCGCAGGAAGCGTTTCTGCGCGCTTACAACAAGCTTCCCGGCTTCCGACAGGACTCTTCTTTTTCAACTTGGATCGTACGAATCGCTATGAATACGGCTATCAATCTGGTGGAACGACGCAACCGCGATCTCTCCTATCGAGCGCCGCGAATTGCGGATGAACCCTCTGTGGGAGAGGGTACGGTGCGTGTAGCAGACGGGCAGGCAGGGCCGGAGGGCGAGCTGCTTGGAAGAGAAGCCGCTACTCTGCGGGAAACGGCTATGGCGGCGCTGACACCGATGGAACGGGCTGCGTTCATGATGAGGCATATGGAAGAGGTTCCGATGCTAGAGATTGCAGAGGCGCTTAATATCACGGTGAACTCAGCGAAACAAGCCGTTTTTCGAGCGGTTTCGAAACTGCGAAGATCGCTCGCGCCTGTTGCAGGAGGTTTGCGATGAAACATTTTGCAGAAGAGGATTTGATTTCATATCAGTTGCATGAGAGCTCGAACGAGGCTGCAATCCGCCGGCACCTAGAGGGGTGTGTTGAGTGCGCCGCCATGTCGGAGTCGATTGCGGAGACGCTGCGTGTGTTTTCCGCAGAGCCGGTCCCGAAGCTTGATCTGGAGAGAAACTGGCAGCGTTTACGCGGAAATCTGAGCGCATTGGCCACGGACCAGCCGAAGCGGCTTCGTCTTCGGTGGAAGCTCATATGGCCGGCGATTGGCTTGGCAATGGCAGCTCTCCTCTTAGTGGTCTTCATTGCATTGCATGGGAGCCACGCGATGAAGACACGGCGGAACCTGGCGATCAACGGGCACGGGCCGCTGACGATGGAGCCCCGTGACCCGGCGATTGCGGATCATCTTGACTCCGCGGAGCGGTTGCTCACTGAGGTCAACAACACTCACGGACCGCTGGATGAGGCCACCCGCGAACAGGCACATCACTTGCTATTGAAAAACGCTGTTTATGTCCACGCGGCGAGAGAGAGTGGAGAGGTGGCACAAGCAGCAGTGCTAGAAAACCTCGGCCGCGTGCTCACCACATTGGACAACGAACCCGAAACTTCGCACAGCACGTGGAGGCTGCGTCTGGAGATGAATACAAGCGGATTGCTGCTCGACATCAGAATTTTGCGGCAGAACGACGATCAAAATCAAGGAGCGGCACAATGACGTCTTTTACTCGAACTACACTCTCCTCGGCACTGCTGTTTTTTTCGATGGGCATGTCTTCCATTCATGCGCTCACGCCAGAACTGGCTGCTGCACCGGTACAGGACGATGTCGCCTACTCGGCAGGCTCGAAGGCAATGGATGAGCATCGCTGGCAAGATGCGGTTGTCTCTTTTGACAAGGTGATCAACGCAAAAGGGAAGCGCGTGGACGCGGCAGTTTATTGGAAGGCTTATTCACTGAACAAGTTGGGCAAACCTCAATTAGCTGCGGCGACATGCGACCAACTACGTGCACAGGACCCGAACAGCCAGTGGAATCGAGACTGCTCCGCGTTGACTGTGAATGTACATATCGATACGCAGGCCATAGCTGAAAGTATGAAAAGTGTGAATGCGCAGGTACGGGCAATGGCCGATTCCCCAACGGAAGATGCGGAGTTCTGGGATAACAGCAATCCGCCGCATGGTTCAGATGAGGATCTGAAGATGTTGGCCCTGAACTCGCTGCTAAATCAGGATCCGGCGCGGGCGATTCCTCTCTTGAGAGGAGTTCTCACTGGGAACGGATCGCCTGCCATGAAGAAGCATGCGCTGTTTGTATTAGCACAGAGCAAATCGCCCGATGCCGACGCCATTCTGCATGATGCGGCGGTGGGGAAGATGGGTCCCGACCTCCAACGTGAAGCTATTCGGTCGATCGCTGTCTTCGAAGGCAAGCGCTCGAACGACACGCTCGTGGAGGTCTATAAGGCGACTAGTGACTTGAAGATCAAGAAATCTGTCATCTCCGGACTATTTATTACTCAGGATGCACCGAGAATGGTGGAGCTGGCCCGCAATGAGAAAGACCTCGAATTGAAGCGAAGCATCGTGTCGCAGCTTGCTCTGATGAATGACAAGGCCGCAACTGACTACATGATGGAGCTGCTAAGTAAACCGTAGCTTCGTTCCTAACAAATCGACGTCGTAAACCAATTCAGATGTTCAGGAGAATATCGATGCCAACCCTCGCGCGCGTCTTGCCGCTGGCATCGACATGTCCGCTGTCACCACTCCTAAGGCCGCAGAAGCCGAGATACTTCATTCCCGAAGAGAGACGGGTTGTGTAGTCGAATGTCCTTCCTCTCGCGCATAGCCTCAAAAATGCAGCTCTCCCTTGGTATCGATATTGACCTACCAAAACCTCAGTCATCGTCGGATGTGGGATAATTTCATGCATCCAAGAGAGCCGTGTCGGGAGGTGGAGCTTGGCTATCGATGAGAAAAACACAAACGGACCGACAACTTCGCTAGGGAAGTTGAGCCGAAGATCATTTCTTTCCCATATAGGAGCGGCGGGAGTTGCTACGGCCGCGACTGGGGTCGCTCCGCTGGCCATCTCTGCAGTGGTCACTGATGCCCAAGAAAGAACAAGCTCGGAAGGCCACGCAATTCCAGGAACAGTACCTGTGACTTTAAAGGTGAACGGCCAGTCATATTCGGTTCAGATTGATCCGCGCGCCACGCTGCTAGACACCCTACGCGAGGCGTTGTATCTGACCGGGACTAAAAAGGGTTGTGACCACGGACAGTGCGGAGCTTGCACGGTGCATATCAATGGCCGGCGCGTGAACAGTTGCCTGACGTTTGCAGCAATGCAACAAACCGCTGAAATTACCACAATTGAAGGTCTCGGTCAGCCAGCCCAACTGCACCCGATGCAGAAGGCGTTTGTGGAGCACGATGGTTATCAGTGCGGATATTGCACCTCTGGGCAGATTATGTCTGCCGTGGCCATGGTCAAGGAGCCGTGGGGAGCCGAAGATGGCGATGTAAAAGAGGCTATGAGCGGCAACATCTGCCGCTGCGGAGCGTATCCGAACATCGTCGCGGCAGTTCAGGCGGTTCGGCGAATAGGGTAGAACAGGAGACCGACGATGGAACTCTTCGAACTGGTGACGGCAAGCACGATACCAGATGCAGTGAAGGCTCAGGCCAGGTCGTCCACGGCGCAAAATGGCGCAAATGTACGGTTCATTGCGGGCGGAACGAATCTGATTGACTGCATGAAACTGAATGTCGAACGTCCTAAGGAATTGGTGGACATCAATGGTCTGCCACTCGACCGCATCGAGAAGACCGCGGACGGCGGGCTGAAGATCGGAGCTCTCGCGCGGAATGCGGACGTGGCTCAGGACGCAACGGTGAGGGCGCAGTATGCGGTTCTGTCGCAAGCCCTGCTGTCTGGGGCGTCTCCGCAGCTGCGCAATATGGCGACCACAGGAGGCAACCTGCTCCAGAAGACGCGCTGCGTGTACTACAGGGATATAGCGACAGGGTGTAATAAGCGCGAACCCGGTTCTGGATGTTCCGCTATCGGCGGCTATAACCGGATGCTGGCGATCCTCGGTACGAGCGAGCACTGCATTGCGACAAACCCCTCCGACCAGAACGTAGCTCTGATGGCACTCGATGCCGTGGTGCATATAGAGGGCGTAAAGGGTGAACGAACCGTACCGATTGAGGAGTTCTACCTTGTGCCCGGATCCACTCCTCAGCTTGAGAACATTTTGCAGCCGGGGGATTTGGTAGCGCACGTCACACTACCCAAGATGCCCGCTGGCGCAAAGAGCGTCTACCTAAAGCTTCGCGACCGCGCCTCCTATGAATTTGCCTTGGCCTCTGCCGCGATCGTGATGAAGCAGAACAGTGGCAGAATTGATTTCATTCGCGTCGCGATGGGTGGAGTCGGGACGAAGCCCTGGCGCTCTGTAGAAGCAGAAAAGATGTTACTTGGAAAACCTGCAACCGCCTCTAACTTCGCCGCCGCCGCAGAGGGCGCCCTTCACGGCGCGAAGCCTCAAAGCCAGAATGGATTCAAAGTAGAGCTGGCAAAGCGCTGTTTGGTGCACGCGATGGGCCAGGCGAGCCAAAGCGCCTAAGGAGAGAACGATGGATCGGATAACTGAGTCGAAGGTGATCGGTGTTGCGACGCCTAGGATAGATGGTCCACTTAAAGTAAGCGGCTCGGCGATGTACGCCTCAGACCACCACTTCCCCGGCCTGCTCTATGCGTGGCCGGTCTGCGCCACGATTTCGAGTGGGACAATTACGCGCCTGGACACAGGTGTAGCGGAGAAGATGCCCGGCGTTATCGCTGTATACCATCGGGAAAACATCGGAAAGCTTTACCGTGTACCCCCTTCAACCGGGTTCACTATGATCATCGATGAAAAGCGGCCCCCGTTTGAGGATGACACGATCCGTTATTACGGACAGTATGTTGCGGTCGTCGTGGCTCAAACCGTAGAACAGGCACGAGCCACCGCCGAAAGTGTCACGGTAACTTACAACAAGGCTAGACATGACACCAGCGCCAAACTCATGGGAACTCCACTTACGACGGATAAGCCTGAAGAGAAGAGCAAACGCGGAGACACGACTTCAGCGTTGAATGCGGCGAAGGTGAAGGTCGATGAGGTATACACGATTCCGGTTGAGACCCACAACCCGATCGAGTTGCATGCTTCCGTCGCAGTCTACGACGGGCAGAGATACACGCTGTATGAGACTTCGCAAGCGGTTGTGAACCATCGCGATGTGATGGCGCAGATGCTTGGTGTCCCTCCAGAACAGGTGCAGGTGATCACGCGGTACTTAGGGTCGGGATTTGGGGGCAAGTTGTGGCCGTGGCCACACGGGTTATTAGCAGCAGCATGCGCCCGCAACCTTGGGCGCCCGATCAAACTGGTGGTAAGCCGGCAGATGATGTTCCAAAGCGTCGGCCACAGGCCCGCAATCGACCAGCGAATCCAACTCGCAGCCGATGCCGACGGTAAATTAACCGCTGTACAACAGGATTACATCAACCACACTTCGATGCTCGATGACTACGACGAGGGTTGTGGCGAAGTCACTCCTTTCATGTACAGCACTTCCAACCTGCTTGTGACCGGAGGCCTCGCACGCCGTAACGTCGGCAACCCAACCGCAATGCGTGGTCCCGGCGCGGTACCAGGACTGTTCGCGTTGGAATCGGCAATGGATGAGTTGGCGATTGCGCTGAAGATGGACCCCGTCCAGTTGCGGTTGAAGAACGAGCCTGCGCTGGACGAGAGCTTGAACATCCCCTTCTCTTCACGGCACATGAAGGAGTGCCTCACTGTCGGGGCGGAGAAGTTCGGCTGGTCGCGGCGGACTCCCGAGGTCGGATCGATGAAGCACGATGGTCTTACGTTGGGCTGGGGTGTCGCAGCATGCTCGTGGCTGGCGGCACGAATTGAGACGGAGGCAACGGTCGAACTCCTACAAGATGGCTCTGCGCGCGTTGCCTGCGGTACTCAGGACATTGGCGGAGGAACCTATACCGTTATGGCTCAGGTAGTGAGTCACGAGACGGGAATTCCGGTCAGCAGGATCGATGTCGTACTCGGTGACTCCTCGCTTCCGCCGGGACCGATTTCGGGAGGCTCCTGGGTTACTGCCTCTATGACGCCGGCGGTCCTCGCCGCGGCGCAGAATGCTGGCAAGACCCTATTACTCGCGGCGATCAAATCAGATGGGTCGCCATTCCAGGGTAAGAAGCAGGAGGATCTCGAACTTGTCGACGGAACTGTTCGTCTGAAAGGGCAAGGATCGGGCGCGGTTCCGATGGCAGAGATACTGAGGATCGCAAGAGTCAAGTCAGTTTCAGGCACTGGCAAGTCTGACGGTACCTTTGGATCTTCAAAGCCGAAGTTCTCATTCCATTCCTATGGAGCGCAGTTTGCCGAAGTGACTTGGCAGCCTGAGATAGCACGCCTTCGTGTCAGCCGCGTCGTTACGGTCATCGATGCTGGTCGCATCCTGAATCCGCGGCCAGCACGCAACCAAATAGAAGGCGCGGTGGTGATGGGCGTCGGCATGGCTATGTTCGAAGAGACGGTGTACGACCCGCGCTCGGGTGCGCCAATCAACAACAACCTTGCCGACTACGTTGTGGCCGTAAACGCGGACACGCCGGACATCGATGTCACCTTTCTCGACTACCCGGACTACGAACTTAACGCGCTCGGAGCTCGAGGGGTTGGCGAGATAGGTCTTGCTGGAATTGCCGCGGCGATCACGAACGCGGTATACCACGCAACTGGCATTCGTGTACGTGATCTGCCGGTTCGTATCGAGGACTTACTGATTCCAGCAAGCCGAACCACGCGTGTCAGCTGATCCGGGAAGTAGTGTTCGATTCATTGCGGCAGCTCTTCGCCGGACTGCTCGCGCACCAAGTACTGGGCGTACCAATCCGGCCAGTTCTCGTCCCGCTGCCCGCCGGTGCGCTTCTCGTGCTCGCCGTGGGCCGCTCCAGCACGCCGGAGCGCACTCGCAAGATCGTTGGCCGATGCGAAGCTCGTCGACCCAGGGTCGATGCGACCGGGCAGTCGCGTTGTGAGCTCCTGGAACAGCCAGCCGTTGCCGTCCGGATCTTGGAACGAGGCGAACGAGCGATAGCTGCGATGCTCGGAATCAGGACCGCTGACCCGCATTCGCCCGAATAGGTAGGGTTCGTCCGGGCCGGTGTACACGCCTTCATTATGGAACACCTCACTCACCTTGACATTAAGACCGAGCAACTTGGCGCGAGCGGCCGCGATATCTGAGACGATCAGGTATAGACCTTGGGCGGAGCCGGGTGCCGCAGCGGTGACGTTCTTACCGAAGATGACGGAGCACTGGGAGCCAGGCGGCGTGAATTGAATTACGCGGAAGTTATCGGTGGCATAGTCGGCGTCGAGCCGCCACCCGAGCTTCACGTAGAACTCCTTCGCACGATCGACATCCGAAACTGGGATGACGACAACCTCGAACTTCATGTCGATTCTAGCGACGCTCGTCGCGTCGTTACTCTTAACCTCGTTCTTCAAATTTGCCATGTCCTTCCTCCGATGTACTCACTTGAGTTCAGTCAGTTTGTTTGAATGCAAATCAACCTGTAGAACTACGTGGCCCTTAAGACGTGACATCTTATCGCCTTTGCGGTCCCTGGAATCTTTACTCGACAATCTGGAGATCTGCTCTGCCTTTTCCTGATTCCGACGGAGGCGGGCTATCCGATTTAGAGTGTCTATTCTACTTTGACGTTTGGTTCTCGAGCCACTCCCGGCGCCGAGCTACCGTCTCAAACGAGTTATAAATAGCTACAGCACTCATTGAAATGTGGATCTCTATTATCATCAACTGAAATCTGGCGTTGATCTTTTCGCGCCGCGCACACCGTCATCCGATATCCAGGGCCCCGGAAGAAGTTATCGGCAAAGCCCCTCCGAAGCGGCCGCGCAAACCATCCACCGCGCCCATGCGGTGCAACCAGTTGCCGCGTTGCGAAGCGAGTATTCGCTATTCTGGCGGTAGCCGGAGCAGACAGTGATGCCTACGCTTGAAGAGAACATCGGTGCAGTGAGCGTTGACCTCGGCGCAGAGGATATTTTGGCACTGGAAAACGCCTCCTCGAAGATCAAGCTCGCGGGCGCACGATATCCCAAATTCCACGAACAGCTGGTCGGCCGCTAAGCTGCGCCGTTGAAAGGAATGAAGATGAAAATGATTTGCCTGATTGCCCTTGCGTGTTCCATTGCAATGACTGGTCTGGGTCGGGCGCAGCCCGCGAAGCGCCGCGATACCCATCTCTCTGACAAGGAGAAGCTGATCGGCGCCTGGCATCTCGCGCGCATCGATTCACCTGGTCCCGACGGAAAGACCGTTGACATGCCGCAACCTGTTGGAATGTTGATCTATACGCGCGACGGTCACATCTCCGTTCAGCTTATGTATCCCAAGTCCGCTGGCACTCATTCCAACGAATATATCCTCGACGGATACGAGGCCTCCTTCGGGAGCTACGACGTGGATGAATCAACTCACACGTTGACTCATCATGTGCAGGCATCGAACACGCGAGACCTTCTCGTGGGCAAAGACCTACCCCGGTCTTATCAGTTCACACAGGACGGTCATTTAATCATCAAATCCACTCAACCTGATGAGCATTGGTCAGTCACATGGGAGCATTACTAGTCGCTGTTCGAACCGAATGTGAGCAAAGATCAATGGGGATTTTTGATTACTTGATCCTGCCTCTCTTAAAGGGGCAGCAAGGTAGCCTCTATTCGGTCCGCAGGACCTGTATCGGTTCGATCCTCACTGCTCGAAGAGCGGGCAGCGCGCACGCGGCAACAGCGGTAAGTAAGAGGCCGCCAATCATGGTCGAGAAGACTAACGGATCGAGCGGGCTTGTTCCGTACAGGATGGACCGCATGAACGCTCCTGCTATCGCACCGCCCGCAAGACCAATGAGCGACCCGATTACTACGGGACGCAGTCCGTCGAGCAAAATCAGGCGCAGCACCTCGAATTTTTGAGCACCGAGTGCAATCCGAATGCCAATCTCTGTCATTCGCTGGGTAACAAGATACGAGAGCACGCCATAGAGGCCGATAGCGGCAAGGAGTAGAGACAGCCCAGCGAAAGCAAGTACAAGTGTCGCGCTGAAGCTTTGGCTCGCGGTGCTGTTGCCGAGAATCTGCTGCATAGTAAAGACTTCATAGACAGGAAGCGCCGGATCGAGCGCTGCAACCTGCTTCTGCACCGGGAGCGACAACGCGAGCGGATCGCCTGAAGTACGAACTACGATTGTGGCCCCGCTGGTCTGACTGGGAATGCCCGAGAGGATCGGAAAGTACATCATTGCCTTACTCGGCTGAGTCACATCGTAAAGCGTGTCGCCGACTACTCCTATGATTTCGAAGTCTTCAGGTTTACTCCCCCACGCGACTTTGAGATGTTTGCCGAGCGGGTTCTCACCGGAAAAGAATTGACTCGCAAGTTGTTTGCTGATGATGACGTAGTGGTCCCGCGTAAGACGTTCTTGATCGGCGAAGAAGCGGCCCCTGATAAGCGGGATCTGCAGGGCCGAGAAGTACTCTGGATCCGCTGTGCGATAAATAGCATCGTATTGAAGGTTGAATTTGTCCGATGGACGCTCAGGAATAGTAAAGACGTCGTCGCCATCGTAGCCGCCTCCAGGCGGCGTGGAGACCAAGGCAGCGGCACGGACTCCGGAAAGATTCCGCACCTGCTGCAGCAGAGACTCGTGGAAAGCGGCTACTTTCTCACGTGTGTCATACTGCTTTTCTGGCAGACCATACTTGATGGTAAGCACCTGATCCGTCACGCAGCCGAGATCAGAGGTGCGCAGATGCAGAAAACTCTTGAAGAGCAGGCCAGCAGAAATAAGCAGGGTTACCGTAAGCGCGACCTCTACAGCAAGCAGAATCTTTCGAAGAACAGCGCGCGATGCGCTTCCTCCGATGCCACGGGAAGATTCCTGCAAAGCGGTCAGAACTGAACTACCGGTCGCTGAGATCGCGGGCAGTAACCCGGCCAGCAGTGCGGTCAAAAAAACCAGCCCGATCGAGAATACAAGAACGCTGCCGTCCACTCCAATCGTTTCGGCGCGGGGCAAGCCCTGCCAGTTGTTAGCGAACCAACTTGTTGCCAAAATCGAAATCACCAGTCCGAGCAATCCCCCAACCGCGCAGATGAGCATGCTTTCGGTCATCTGCTCGCGAATCAGTGTAAGTCGGCTTCCGCCTAGCGCGCCGCGTACCGCAACTTCTTTGCGCCGTGCCGCGCTTCGTGCAACTAGGAGATTCGAGACGTTAAGGCAAGCGATCAAGAGCATGCATCCAACCGCACAAAGCAGAACGATCAACGGTGTCTTTACGTCCTGCACCAGGTCGTCGATCATTGGCCGAAATACGGCGTCTTCAGCTACCGGCTTCGATGCGTTTGCCTGATACAACTGATACTGCAGGGCGCTCACTTCCTTCGTAACAATGGATGCGCTAACACCCGTCCGCAGCCGGGCAACTACATGGCTCTGATGTTGATCATGCGCAGCGTACTCGTCTGTGGTGAATGTCTGAGCATACGGCACCCAGAGCTGAACGCGCGGTTCTGGATAGGTAAACCAGCGGGGAAGCACGCCGACTACGGTATACGAATTGGTGTCGAGGCGAATCGGTTTGCCAAGAATGGAAGCGTCTCCTCCAAAACGCCTTTGAAAGAGACTCCACGAAAGCAATACGACGTGATTGGCGCCCGGCTGATCTTCGCGGGGTGTAAAAGCCCGGCCAAGAACTGGCTGTACGCCGAGGACCGAAAACAGATTCCAGGATCCGCCCGCGGCTCTCACTACCTCCGGCAACTCATCGTGCTCACTCGTAAGGTTGAAGCCGTAATTACGCCACGCAGCCATATCCTCAAAACCATGGGTCTGCTCACGCCAGTCACGAAAATCATGTGGCGAAACAACATTGAAGCCATCACCGGCAGTGGCTGAGCGGAAATGCTCATAAATCATTACAAGTTTGTTGGGCTCACGGAAGGGCAACGGCTTCAGCAGCACCGCGCGCGCGATTGTAAAAAGCGACGTTGTGGCGCCGATACCGAGTGCCATGACGAGGATGGCTATGATCGCGAAACCTGGAGAACGAGCAAGCGTTCGTGCGCCGTATCGAATGTCGCGTAAACAAATCTCGAGCCAGTTCCAACTCCAGGTAGAACGCGCCTGATCGCGAAGTAAAGTTGGGTTGCCAAATGTGCGGAGCGCTGCGGAGCGTGCCTCATCCATACCCAGACCGTTGGATCTATTTTCGGCAATCTGCTGCTCAAGGTGAAACTGCAGCTCATCGTTCAGTCGCGCGGTTTCGCTCTTACGCCGGAAAAGCATCAATACTGCCATGCGGAATTGTTCCAACCAGCGCATCTCGACCTCCCAGACTAGCCAGCTTCGACGACCAAATTAATGGCGGTTGAGAGTCGGTTCCAACTTTCCTTCTCTCGTTCCAACTGCGCGCGTCCCGCCGCGGTAAGCCCATAGAATTTGGCCTGACGACCAGTGTCTGTCTCGCTCCACTTGGCACGTATCCACCCTTGCTGCTCTAGCCGATGAAGTGCAGGGTAGAGAGACCCTTGCTGTACCTGCAGAACCTCATTGGAGATCTGTTGAATACGCTTGGCAATGGCCCAACCGTGCTTCGGCTCGAGCGAGATAGTTTTGAGAATAAGCAGGTCGAGAGTGCCCTGCACGAGATCGCTTGGCTTGCCCATAGTATGACTATCTACACCATTGAATTGTAGATAGTCAACAAGATCAATTTCCATGTGTTAGCCGCATGTGCGTCGCCTCCGATTTCGAGACAATCTACTAAGATCAGGGCCTCTACCCGGCTTACGGATCGTAGTCCAAAATAAGTGTGTTGCTTGGTAATTTGATTTCCACCTATAATTCCCACTCTTCGCAATTCAATAAGCGGCCGGGCCCGAGTTTGCCAGAGCACATCGGCAATCCTTTACATAGAGGCGCCATGAAACGAATCCGACTGTCTTCTACACGCTCATTACTCTTCGTATCGCTCGTCATTGCCGCTCAGGTTTTGCCTGCCCAATCGCCTGTCGCGCCGCAAAGACCTCCGACCTTACTGTTCACGAAAGACATGACGGTATACGTCAGCGACTTTGATCTGGACGCACAGGATGTACAAGTCGACCAGGGGTCAGGTGTAAGTCATCTGCGTCCCGGTATTTTGGAGAGGCCGAGCAAGAAGGAGCAAAAAGATCCACAGGCCCAGGCTAAGAAGCTGGTCGATACGATGTCGCAAAGTATCGTCAGTGATCTGCAGAAAGCCGGTTACAAAGCCCAACGACTGGGCAACGACGATCCAAAACCGACTTCCGGCGCTTGGGTGCATGGTGTCTTTACTCAGGTTGATGAAGGGAATCGCCGCCAGCGCGCTATCATCGGTTTTGGGGCGGGCGACGTGAAGATGGACCTGTACGTGACTCTATCCAATTTGGCCAGCCCCCAAAAGCCGCTCTATGAAACTGCCAAAGAGAATACGAGTAAAAACACGCCTGGTGCCGTGATCACCCTGAATCCGTACGTGGCCGCAGCAAAGTTTGTCATGGAAAAAAACGCTCCGGAAAAGACAATCAAAAGTACCGCCTCTGAAATTTCAAAGGAGGTCGTGTCGCATCTGCAGCGGCCTGAAGGCACGCCGGCTGTTCCATAGTTGCCAACCCTCAAGCGATAATTCTGCGGCGGATTCGTAGATGTTTCCGCCACGGCGTCAACTCTCGATCTACCGCCGACTGCTACTCCCCGTGATGATGCGCCGTGCCCTCCGTATGCGTAAGAATCCCGTGAGATAGAAACTCCCGCTGTGCGCGACGCAGGATTTCAGTCTTCATAGCCGAAGCAAAGCGATGATCGTAGACATATGCCTGGATCACGAGCAGCGTCATCTTCTGTCGTTTGTTATCTTCATGCAGATCTACTTCAACGTGACGGCCAAGGTATGTGTAGGGGCAACACACCGCGACTTGGCGACACAGTTTCAAAGCCTCATCCACATCGGCACTAGCAGGGAGCGCCACTTCAGCAGAGACCATACACTCAGCCACTCCCACATTGGCGTTGAATATCGGCTTCGTCAACACATCCGCGTTTGGGATCGTGACCAGCATTCCGGAGTCCGCAAGCACCTTAGTGCTGCGCAACCCGATCTGCTTCACCTCACCGCGCGCCTCTCCGAACTCCACTCGATCGCCCGTCTGAAATGGACGGTCGACAATGACCACAAAGCCTCCTATCAGATTCTTAATCAGATCCTGCAATCCCAAACCGATCGCGAGAGCTGCAGATCCCAGTGCCGCTAGAAATGCACTCTTCGATGGAGCCAGAATCTCGGCGGAAAGAAGAAGCGCGGCAAACCAGATTGCGACACGCAGTGGCGGTTCCACCTGCCGCAAAAGAAACCTCAACCTCGGGTTATGCTTTTCGAGTCCATCGAAAAGGCCACGTATCCATCTAAGAAGCACCCATGCCGCGACAACCAGCACGACCACAATAAGAATCTTTACGAGGGACAACTGAGCCAGCACATTTGCCTCTCCCCCTTGAGTCAACTGAGGTATCTTCGGTTCGTTGTTTAGCATGCGTAGTATTCCTTATGTCAGATTTGCTCGCCGTAAGAGGTCGTTTACGAAGCGCTGCGCCTCCGGTTTTACCCGCAGACCAGGATGTTCGGGATCCAACTCGATCAAGCCCAAGGCAGTCAGGCGCTCGGTCCGGCCTCGGCTCTTGTCCTGCGATTCGCACAGAACCTCGGCCAACTCCTCCTGAGTCAGTGAGCCGTGTTCCTGAATCACGAGCAATGTGAAATGGTCTTCCTGCGCAAGCTCGCTGCGAAACAGGTTGAATGAAGGATCAAGCGGCTGGCGAATATGAATCGTGTCGCCCTCTACGCGCTCGATGGAGCTGAGCCAAAGCTCGAATGCAGAGCGAAAGATGCCTTCCGACTGCTGCAACAAAGAGTCGAAGAAGAGCGTTTGTGGCGAATCCTCAATGCCAACCCATCGCTTCGCTCGATTTACCCTCGGATCTCCTGCCGGCGGAGGCGCGAACTCCAACCGCAGCCCGGAGAGCCGATGCCTCTCCAGAATCGCGGTTTCAAGATCGCTTCGGGAGACGCTCATGGCATTGATCCGGTGCGAGAAGACTCGATGAAGATGCGTCGCGGCATCGAGCACACGAAACGACCTGTCGTTCATCACGATAAGCCATAAGGTCGTCGCAGCGGTGCGATGAATCAAGTGCATGAAATGATGAACCACTGCAAAGCCGTCCACCGTTCTCAAGAAAATTCGCTCACCCTCTTCCAATATGAGAATGCGCCGTTCCGAGGCGAGCGCCTCCAACAGATCGGCGTCATCGCGCAATCCCAGCAACGAACGAAGAAATGCATCCAGTTGTTCCGGGCGGAGCAGTCGATCGTTGAATTCCGAACGAATCAACCGATGATTAGCAAGTGTTCCTCGAACGGCACAGTTCAGCAGGCTCGTCTTGCCGCTACCTCGCGCGCCAATCAACAGACATGCTGCAAATCTTCCGGCCTCCCAATCTGTTACAGCCTGATCGATTCCTGCCAACTCCTGATCCCGACCTACTAGAAAGCGGCGGTCCTCCACTGGAGCCAACCGAAAGAGCAGTCGATAGAGCGGAGGCAACTCGCGCTTTGCCGCCGGAAGCGCCAAGGTATCCCGAAGGGTTGTCCGTCGAATCACCGGGGGCAAAACGGGATGAGCCGGTACTCTGCCTCCCACTGACTCCATCGTGCGTTCTACGCGCCCCCTGACCCAGTGGACGCTCCGCAGTAGACCTGTCCGGCTTTGCAATCGCAACATTTCAGCAGCAGTCGGAAGAAAACTGCGAGCGCGTGGCCGCCGTAGGAAGGCAACCCATCCATCCTGGTTCGCTTCGAGCATGAGCGAACCAGCCTGATGCCATCTCCAGAATGCTTCGACAGTTTCTCGATTCAGTTCTTCGACCGGAACCAGCGTGGGCTCCTCGACGAGTGCGATCATCGCGTTCTGACGTGTCTCTTCGATGAGCTGCGATGCCTCACCTGGCCGGTTCAGGGACGTTTCGCCCCAATAAGCGACAATCTCCTTCGACTGCTCCGCGCCACGCACCATACGCGCGGTCATCTGCCAGGAATGTTCAATGAGCCCTCGCATTCGTTTGCGCGCATAGGTATCGAAAGCCCTTAGGAATCGAGAGTGCATCGCGATACGCCGCAACCGTGGGCGAAAGCCGCCTACCAGTAACTCCGTCCGTTCGGCCAACTTAAGGCGAGCCGCGGATTCAATCGGAAGAGCCCATCCGCGCAGGCGTTCCTCCGGTGTGATGAGGGCAAAACTACTGTCCTGAGTTAGATCGGATCGTGCGCCTCCCTCAAGCCATCGCAACGTTGCGGCTCTGTACGAGCAGGCTTCCTCACTCTCCCGATGAACATCGCCGATCAACGTCTCGGTCGCAGAAAACCAGGTTAGCGTAAGGTTGCGCCATGCCATCTCTATTTGGAGGGTCTCAAGCAACGCACGATGATGCCGCCACCATAAGTCGTTTCTCGGATCTCTTGGTGCTTCATCTCTCTTCTTCTCTTCGCCTATCGCCTTCTGTGCCCACCGTGCATAGCGGTCGAGAACCGCCGAAGCCTCTTTGTTGTGCGCCTCGCGACGCTTCTGCCATGACTGCGACTCGGCAACATTGTTTCCAGCGCGGAAGATCCGCCAGAGTTCGGGAAGATCAAGCGCCGTCGCAATCAGGATCCGCTGGAACTTCCTATCGATTCGCGACCGCGCATTAAGTGCGCGAGTAGATATCTCCGGATCGCGCATACTGAGCGCATCTAGTGCGCTTTTAACAGGGTGCAATTTGAGAAAGCGCTCAAGAGGATCCATCAAAAGTTGCCCGCTCGTCTCCTCGTACCAGGCACGTATCTCCTGTAGACTTTGCGGGCCGGCAGGAGCCTGCTGAACAACAGCAGCGGCTGCTCTATCGGTACAACCGCTCAGATCCTGCCACGCCATCCGAAGCTTAACGACGAGGCGGTCTGCCGCGTTACGTGGAGACTGCGTCGCTGGTTCGGACGAGGTTGCCATAGGACGTCTCGGAAAAGCATCCGTGCTTTTGAAATAGTCGAAAAGCGAATGACGGTTAGCCTGACAAAACCCAAAGCTACAAAAACAGACTCACGGCACTTCTGAGTGCGCACGCTACCGAGTGGCTCACTTGAAATCGCGCCCGCCTCACCAACGACCACATCTTCCACGACGTAGACAAATGAATACGACCGTTCGACCGATATTCTAGCTCTCTTGAAGAGAGCTAATGAACAGTAGATGAACTTACTGTCTTGTTGGTGAGCATCTTGCCTGTCCTAACGGCGACATTACAAACCTACAGAACTCCCATTTAACATGGAGGCTGGAACCCCACGGTGACAGATCCGGTTTACCATGGTTAACTTGAAATCATGTCTCAGGGAATGACAACTTCGAGGGAAGACTATCTCAAGGCCATTATTGAAGCCGAGAGCGAAGGACACACGGTCATTCCCGCTTTGCTGGCACAATGGCTAAAGGTCTCTGCACCCGCAGTCACAAAGGCCGTAAAGCGGCTGCGAGAAGACGGATATCTTGAGGCAGGGCGAGAAGGAGCACTGAAACTCACCGCGAAAGGGCGAGAAGCAGCTCACCATACTGCGCTGCGCCACCATCTCGTCGAACGAATGCTTTCCGAGATGTTCGGCATGGAGTGGCATCAGATCCACACCGAGGCGGAACGCCTGGAACATGCTATCTCGCCCGCATTCGAAGCCAAGCTCATCGAAAAATTGGGAAAAGAGGGCGATTGTCCCCACGGCAACAAGGTTCTTCCTGAAACCCCGGACCAAATCAAACGCCGGGGACTGGTCGCGCTTTCTGACGCTCAGCAAGCGACGGACTATGTTGTGGCGAGCCTCTACGAACGCGACTCACGGCTCCTCGAATTTTTTCACAAACTCGGGATTGGGCCGAAGATCACAATTCGCGTGCTAGAACGCAACTACGACGACACGATTCTAGTAGCGACGCCTAACGGTCCTGTGACTCTGGGTCAATCTGCCGCAGGTAGGGTCTGGGTACGCCTCAAAACCGGCGATAAACCTAAGCAACATAAAAATTATTAACCTGCGTTAACATACTGTGGCATACTATGTTTAGGCACATAGTGCCGACGCCATTCATGCCCCCTGTTCTAGAGCTCGACCACCAGCAACGGCCGTCCCTGCCCGACGTGTTTTCTTCCGTCCGCCTCACACAGTCGCGTGGGTTCTGGAGGCGTGTCCTGGGATTTTTGGGTCCAGGTTTCCTGATTTCCGTCGGATATATGGACCCCGGCAACTGGGCAACGGATCTGGCAGGCGGTTCCCGGTACGGCTACACTCTGCTTTCTGTCATCATGATCTCGAACCTGATGGCGATCTTGCTCCAAAGCCTTGCCCTTAAGCTCGGTATCGCCTCTGAGAGAGATCTGGCGCAGGCCTGCCGTGAGACTTACAGCCGTCCAACAGCTATCTTTCTCTGGTTGTTCGCAGAAGTCGCGATTGGCGCCTGCGATCTTGCCGAAGTGATTGGCTCGGCGATTGCTCTCCAACTGCTCTTCCATATTCCACTTTTGATTGGCGTCCTCATCACCGGGACAGACGTTTTGCTGATCTTGCTCCTCCAGAATCGAGGATTCCGCTATCTCGAAGCGCTGGTGATCACACTCATCGGCACAATCGCAGTTCTGTTCGGCATCGAGATCTTCCTCTCGCGGCCGGAGTGGCTAGCCATTGCGCGAAACCTTGTCGTTCCGTCCGCAGCCATCGTCACCAACCCGAAGATGCTGTACATCGCAATCAGCATTCTCGGAGCGACGGTGATGCCTCACAACCTCTACCTTCACTCCTCTATCGTTCAGACGCGTGACTATAAGCGAACGTCGGAGGGAAAACGAGAGGCAATCCGCTTCGCAAACATCGACTCCGCAACCGCACTGATGCTCGCCCTCTTTGTGAATGCAGCCATTCTGGTGCTGGCGGCTGCAGTCTTTCATAAAGGTGGCCACTTCGAGGTTGCAGAAATAGGCGACGCCTACAAACTCCTCACGCCGATGTTGGGCTTCACCGGTGCAAGCACCATGTTCGCTCTCGCACTGCTGGCTTCAGGACAGAACTCCACCATCACCGGCACGCTCGCCGGACAGGTCGTGATGGAGGGTTTCATCCATCTACGGCTCGCGCCGTGGTTGCGCCGCCTTATCACACGTTCCCTCGCTATTATTCCGACCGTGATCGTGACCTTCCTGTATGGCGAACGCGGTACAGCAAATCTCCTTATCCTCAGCCAGGTCATCTTGAGCATGCAGCTCAGCTTCGCCGTCTTCCCACTGGTCGCGTTAACGAGCGACCGAAAGAGGATGGGCGAGTTCGTCAATCACATCTGGCTGAAATATCTGAGCTACGCCGTTGCACTCCTGATCGCCGGACTCAACCTCTGGCTCCTCATACAGATCTTCCGCGGCCGCTAATCCCATATCACTAGTACTTACCTCGTACGCTTCCTGACATATCCCGGAGCAGGCGCCTCCGCCGCGCCATGGAAACCTACCCTGATTTCACCGACCTCGTAATTAGATAAAATCTGCAAAAGAGTTTGGTCATTCTGGTACATTTCGCCAGCTGACTTTGCGGAACCTTCAGCGTTGACGGAGCTTGCATGACCACAACCTCATCAAATGCCGCCAATACTGAGGAGGCGGCACATCTCTCTCTGAAGTTAGGCCGTCTGTTATTGGCTAGCGGCGCTGACACTGCACATACCAGGGATGCCGTGGAACATTTCGCCCTCGGGCTAGGCTTCGAAACCCATCTGTTGATCACCTACGAGTCGCTCCTGCTCACTCTGATCGCAGACGATGAGTTCCGTACGAAGGTCGGCTCACATATCCCAGCGACGAACGTGAATATGGCCGCGGTGGGGGAACTCAGTCGAACTGCCAACGAGACAGCGTACGGCCTCCTGGACGCCGCCGCGGCGGCTTCGCGGCTCACGGCTTTAGAGAACACCAAGCCTCTCTATTCCAGGTGGCTCGTCGCAGCGGCCCTTGGACTGACCGCGGCAAGCCTCTCCAGGCTTTTCGGAGGTGACTGGCCCGTGTTTGCCACGGTCTATGTTGCCTCGACCATCGGGACCGTAGTACGCCAGCAACTCGGCCGCTGGCATGTCCATCCGTTGGCGATCCCGTTCATCTCCGCGCTGGTTAGCGGGGTCATTGGAGGTTTGGGGATGCGGCTGCACCCTGGCGCAACCCCGGCCTTATGCCTCATCGCACCAGGAATGATTTTGGTACCCGGAGTGCCATTGATTAACGGTATTCGAGACGCGATCAATAACAATATGGTGCTGAGCCTTGCCAGGCTGTCATTCGCCGTACTCGTGGTAGTAGCAATAGCATCAGGTCTCTTCGCGGCAACTGCAATAACAGGTGTAGGCATCCCCGTATGGGGACCCACCGCGTTGCTTCCGATCTTCGAAGACGCTGCGTTCTCTGCGCTGACGACGATCGGTTACGTCTTCCTCTTCAACGTTACGCTCCGCGTCGCGTGGGCTTGCGTTCTTTGCGGCGTGTGTTGTCACGCGTTTCGAACAACCCTGATGCATTTGGGGCTGGACATTGTCAGTGGAACCTTCATCAGCTCAATGGTCGCAGGCATTTTGGCACATATCTTCTCAAAAGTTTTCCGGGCTCCCCCCACCACGTTTGCATTCCCCAGTGTCGTCGCTCTGGTTCCAGGTTCTTACGCGTTCCGCGCAGTCATCGGAGGCATTCAGATCCTCCACGCAGCGGGTAGCACGCCAAGCCCAGTTGTCGCTGAAACCATATCCCTCGCTATCTACACAATCCTTCTGACCTCCGCAATTGCCCTCGGCTTGGCGATTGCATTGGCAGTGCCGCTACCCAGTTGGCATCGAACACAAACCCAGGCCCAGGGATCGTAGCTCGCGTCCCTAAGCCGCACGGACGATCACGACGTTTAGTTATTGATAAACACCATCGTCTTTGGATCGACCACACGATCAAAAGTTTTCTCATCGATCCATCCGGTTGCCAGCGCTGCCTGCTTCAACGTCGTCTCTTCATCAAGCGCTTTATGGGCAATCTTCGACGCCTTGTCATATCCAATCACCGGGCTGAGCGCAGTCACCAGCATCAGCGAATTCTGCACAAATTGCGCGATACGTTTTTCATTCAACGTCGTCCCCTCGACCGAGAAGACACGGAACTTCTCACACCCATCGGCCAGGATCCGTGCCGAATGAAGAAAGTTGTTGATAATGATCGGTCGCATCGCATTCAATTCGAAGTTGCCCTGTGAGCCTGCGAAGGCCACGGCCGAATCATCCCCGATCACTTGGATGCAGATCATCACCATCGCCTCGCACTGCGTCGGATTCACTTTACCCGGCATAATCGAAGACCCGGGCTCATTGGCCGGCAACACCAACTCACCAAGCCCGCAACGAGGACCCGAAGCCAGCCATCGCATATCATTGGCAATCTTCATCAGAGCAACAGCAAGAGAGCGCAAAGCGGCGTGCGCGTTCACCATCGCGTCGAGCGAGCCCTGCGCCGCAAACTTATTCGGCGCAGTAATGAAGGGTAGCCCCGTCAACTCCGCAATCTTCGCCGCAATCTCCTCGCCAAAACGAGGGGGAGCATTCAGCCCGGTACCAACCGCCGTACCGCCGGCCGCCAGTTGGTAGAGCCCTACCATCGAGCTATCAATCAATGCAAAGGCATCACGAATCTGAACAGCATAGCCTGACCACTCCTGCCCAACCGTCAAAGGCACGGCGTCTTCCAGGTGCGTACGTCCAATTTTGACAACATCGTGCCACTGTTTCGCCTTCGTCTCAATCGCAGTCGCCAAGGCCCCCACCCTCGGCAGCAGATGCTTCTTTACCTCAATCACGCTTGCAATATGCATCGCCGTCGGAAAGGTGTCATTGGACGACTGAGCCATGTTCACATGGTCATTCGGATGGATCGGATCGTTGCTCCCCAACTCTCCCCCAAGCAGTTGAATCGAACGATTGGAGATCACTTCATTGACGTTCATGTTCGACTGCGTCCCCGAGCCCGTCTGCCAGACAAAGAGCGGAAACTCGCTATCCAACTTCCCGGCGATAACCTCGTCTGCAACTTTCGAGATCGCGTCGGCCCTCCACTGATCGAGCCTCCCTGCAGCCGCATTCACCTGAGCAGCCGCTTTCTTCACATAGCCATAAGCGTGATACACCTGCTTCGGCATGCGGTCGTCGCCAATGGCAAAGTGAATCAGCGAGCGCTCGGTTTGAGCCCCCCAGTAGTGATCTGCAGGAACCTCAACCTCCCCCATCGAGTCTGTTTCTTTCCGCTTCCCTGTCGCACCCACCCCTATCGGAATCTGCTTCAGTTCATACTTCTCTTGTGTAGCCATATCACCTCACTCGGGTTTAAGCCGCCAGCAGCCAATCCTGGCCGGTAAGCGAATCCGCTCTCGGCCAGATCCGCTGCGCTAATCGTTCAAACGCACGTACGGCCGATAGACCGGTTCCCAAACATATTCGCGGAGTTCCTTCTCGAATGACTTCTCATCAGCCACTCCTGCAAGTCCTTCTGCGATCGCCTGTTGCCCAACGGCCTCCGCAACTGGCAGGCTGACCTTGCGAGAATCTGTGATCGGAGGCAACAGAGACGCCTCTTTGTTCTTCAACGTCGGAGAGAGAGCCGCGAGAGCCTTCGCGGCGGCCATAATCATCGCATCCGAAACGTGTTTCGCCCTCGACGTCAGAATCCCAAGAGCAAGACCTGGAAAGATATAGGAGTTGTTCGTCTGGGAGAACTCCACGGTCTTTCCGTTGATCTCGGTTGGAGGGAATGGACTTCCCGTGCCAATCAAAGCGCGCCCATTCGTCCACTTCGTAAGGTCCGCGGGGGTAGCTTCACTTTTGGACGTAGGGTTCGACAAGGGGAAAATAGCCGGACGATCTGTGTGCTTCGCCATCTCGCGCACGATTTCCTCCGTAAACGCCCCCGCTTGGCTCGAAACTCCTATTAACACCGTCAGCTTCGCATTACGAACCACATCCGCAAGCGAAACCTGTTCCGAACCGGAAAGCGTCCACCCCGCCAGATCCGACTTCTTCCGCGCATAGCGCACCTGATCCGGCCGAAGCCCCGCCTGCCCCGCAAGGATCAACCCATATCTATCCACCGGGTAGAACTGCTTATGTGCGTCTTCGTCACTCAACCCATCTTCTTTCATCGCCGCAAGTAGCAGATTGGCAATCCCAATGCCGGCCGAACCGAAACCAAGGAAGCCGATCCTTTGTTCTTTCATCGGAATGCCGGTCGCCTGTACCGCTCCCAGCACCGTGGCCGTCGCCACCGCCGCCGTTCCCTGAATGTCGTCATTAAAGGTGCAAAGCCGGTCGCGATACCGCTCGAGCAAGCGGTTGGCATTCGAGCCGGCAAAGTCCTCCCACTGCAGAAGAATATGTGGCCAGCGTCGCTTCACCGCCGATACGAACGCCTCCACGAAGTCGTCATACTCCTGTCCCCTCACTCGCTTACTGCGCCAACCAATATAGATAGGATCCTTCAGCCGATCCTCATTGTCCGTTCCAACATCGAGAAGTACAGGCAGGCAGTGTTCCGGATGAACCCCGCCGAGCGCCGTATACAAAGCCATCTTTCCGATCGGTATTCCCATTCCTCCGGCTCCCTGATCACCGAGACCAAGAATCCGTTCGCCATCACTCACAACAATGCACCGCACCTTGTCATAGCGTGGATCGGCCAGCATCTGGTCGATACGCTTTTTGTTGGGATAGCTAATGAAAAGCCCGCGCGGCTTAAGCCAGGTCTCACTGAATCGCTGACACCCTTCACCCACCGTAGGGGTATACACGATCGGCAAAAACTTCTCGACGTTCCCAGTAATCAGCGCATAGAACAACGTCTCATTCGAATCCTGCAAGTTGCGCATGAAGTTGTAGCGGTCAAAGCTGTTGGTCTCACCGTCAAAAGCTTTCATGCGGCGTTCCAGCTGATCCTCCAGATTACCCACATGCGGTGGTAGCAATCCGTGGAGCGCAAACGCATCTCGCTCCTCCTCCGTAAACGCGGTCCCCTTATTAAGTCCCGGATGAAGGAGCAGATCGTAGCCCGAGAGCCTGGTCTCTACGACTTCAGATTTAGCTGAGTTTGCTGCTGCAGATGATGAGTCCATTCAATTCCTCTCTTTCTCGGCCGCAACGGTGATGAACGAGGGCACCCTACGACTCAATCTTCGATGCGTGCTGTCTGCTGTTATATCCACTTTTTCGAAATTCATGCTGTGCCGGAATTGTCATTTTCTTGGCTATCCTCTCTGTGTAAAGGAAGTAGCTCCCTCGCCTTCCTACCCGACTTTCGGTAACCACTCCTGACACTTCTGTGTCACTCCCCCCAAAAAGTTTTCCCGAGTTGGGAAAAAACCCCGCATTTTCGCGAAATTTGTGCTGACACCTTTGGACTATGGATGCTAAGCCGCAGCTAGTTGATTCTAGTGAGGAGCAAAGGAGGCCCAATAACTCTCTTATGCGATTCCATTCTCTATCGGCGAACACGTTGGCCTGATAAGAACAGCACAAAAAAGTTCTTGGTTCTCTTCGGGCTCTAGCAATACCAAAAAGTTCTCGCTCAAAAAGTCTTCGTAGAAAACAACGCACGAGATCGAAGGTGGCCACAAACCACCCGAAATTTTGCGTAAGAGCACCCGTCTGTCTGAAAAGTCTTCCTTTCTGTCATTGGTCGTCACGGAGATACGAATGTCGTCACACTGCTCCACATTTAGTCGCTCAGAGAATCACAAGTTCAGCCCGCGTTCGCTCTCACGTGTTTTCATGACCGTGCTCGCCTTGCTTCTGGCGACGACAGCCACGCCAGCCAGCTTTGCTTTTGGCGCCTTAACGACGACCGATCTAACCTTATCTTCATCCTCCGTTGCCAACGGAACCGTCGTGACCTTCACAGCCACTGTCGCGAACGGTTTAGGCGGAGCTGTCTCCCCCGGTTTGGTCACTTTCTGCGATGCTACGGCTGCCTTCTGCGTAAACTCAGCCGTCCTTGGAACGGCTCAACTGACCTCCGGCGGCACCGCCGTCCTGCATTTTGTGCCCGCCATCGGAAATCATAGCTACAAAGCCATCTTCAGCGGCACCACTCTCTACGCAACCAGCACCTCCTCTCCGCAACCCCTCACCGTAACCGGCACCGCTTACACAACTACAACAAGCCTCTCCAGCACAGGCACCGTCAGCAACTACGTCCTGACCGCTTCCGTCGTCGCTGCCAAAGGTGGAATGCAGCTCGCTCCTTCCGCTCCCGTGTCCTTTCAGGACACCTCGAACGGCAACTACGTCTTCGGCACAGCGCCATTGGGGACACCAGTAGGCACGCAGACATTCCCCGCTGCCACGGTCACCAACGCCTTCACAACAACTCCGCCGCGAGGCGCAGCTCTGGGCGACTTTAATAACAACGGCACTCTGGACATCGCCGTCGCCTCCGGGAACAGCGTCAATATCTTCCTTGGCACCGGCACCGGAACCTTTGCCGCTCCAACCGCGCTGACCGCCGGAACGACCCCAACGGGTGTAGCAGTGGGGGACTTCAACAGCGACGGCATTCTCGATATCGCAGTAGCCAACTTCGGCAGTAACAATGTAAGCATCTTTCTGGGTAAGGCGGGCGGTGGATTCCAGACAGCGGTCAACTACAACGTCGGAACCGGACCAGTAGCGGTCGCTGTTGGCGATTTCAACGACGATGGAAACGCCGACCTGGCCATCGCAAATCAGACGAGCAACAACGTCACGATTCTTCTCAACAGCAGCGTCGACCCAGGAACTTTCAGCCAAGCCCTCAGCTCGCCCATCGCCGTCGGGACCACTCCCACCAGTCTGATCGTCTCGCACTTTAACTCCGACACGAATCTCGATCTGGCTGTGACCAACAAAGGCTCGAACACGGTCAGCATTCTCGAAGGCAATGGCACAGGCGGTTTCACCCAGCCCACAGGCTCCCCCTTCGCTGCCGGCACGTCTCCCATGGGTCTCGTCGCCGGAGACTTCAACGGCGATGGACTAATCGATCTTGCCATCAGCAGCTCGGGCGATAACAAGGTCAGCATCCTTCTTGGCGACGCGACCAAGACCTTCAAAACAGCCGTAGCCTACGCTGCTGGAACTGGCCCGACCGCAATCGCACTCGCAGACTTCAACGGTGACGGCATCGCCGACCTCACGGTTGTAAATCCAGCCGGAACCGGCAACCAGACGCAGAGTGTTCTGCTCGGAAATGGCGACGGAACTTTTGGAGCCCCAGCCAGTTTCTCGGTTGGAGTGAATGGAACCGCGACTCTGGCAGGAGACTTCAACAGCGACGGATTTCCAGACATTGCGACGCCAACGCCAAACCCAACTACGGGCAACGGTAAAGTCTCGATCCTGATCGACCAGATCACCCAAACCGCGAAGGCGACTCTCAACACACCCAACGTCCCTCAAGGAGCAGCCAACACACACAACGTCGACGCGCTTTATCCGGGAGAGACCTTCTTCAAAACAAGTACCTCTACGACCTTAGGTCTCACCGGAACCCCGATTTCAACCTTGACCCTGCTGGGAACCAATCCCTCGACGACCCCTTTCGGCCAGCAGGTTGTGCTCTCTGCGACGTTGACTCCCTTCTCTCTGGGCAACTACACCACGAACAACGATCTCGTCACCTTCTTGAATGGCACCACCGTTCTGGGTACCAGCAAGCTTACTAGCGGAGTCGCAACCTTCAACGTGACCTCCTTGCCTGAAGGAATCGATAGCCTCACGGCAAGTTACAACCTGTCGAACAGTGACAAGAACTTTGTAACCAGCACATCTTCCGCCGTCAACTATTCGGTCACGAAGGCGACGCCCGTCATCACATGGCCTACTCCAGCACCGATCGCCTATGGCACGCTGGTATCGCCCATGCAGCTGAACGCAACGACGACAGTTGCGGGAACCTTTGCCTACAGCATCGCCCAATACACATTGTTGCCGATCGGCACGTATACGCTTAACGTTACCTTCACGCCGAGCGCCGCGAACGCCGCAAATTACAACTCTGCGACCAGCAGCGTCACCCTCGTCGTCAACCAGGCAAACCCGCAGATCAACTGGCCGTCGCCCGCGCCCATCACCTACCCCACCCCGCTGAGCAATATTCAGCTTGACGCTACGGTGGCCGTCTACACGCCAGTCCCGTTGAGCTCGTACTACAACCTCAACGCGATCAACAGCGATGGCAGGACTTTTAGCGGTGGCTTCGATCAAAGCGGTAACTCCTACTCGGCGAATCTGCTGGGAACTTCCGTCACATGGAACAACATCACCTATCAGTTGGGACCTGCCAACGCACCCGATGCAGTTGCCGGACTAAGCAGCACAGGCACTACGCTGACCATCCCCCTGCCGGCTGGATTCTATGCCAGCATTAACCTGCTTGGCGCGATGGTCAACAACACTACCGCGGCCAATCCATTCATCATCACCTATACCGACGGAACGACTTCGACCTTCACTCAAAGCCTGAGTGACTGGGTCTTCCCACTGAACTACTCCGGCGAATCCGAAATAACGTGCGTCCCGTACCGCGACACCTCCAGTGGCGGTCAGGATGCCCACTTGACCTGCGTCTATGGCTATCAGATTCCGCTCAATAGCTCGAAAATTGCTGCGAGCATCACGCTCCCCGCATACAACGGACCAGGAGATGTTTCGATCCTCGCCATGGACATGGTCTCTCCTCCCATTCCGGGCAATCTCGTTTATAACCCAGTATCTGGCACGGTTCTACCGACTGGAGAAAACACTCTCAATGCCAGCTTCACCCCGACTAACACGACCAACTACACCCCCGCCACCGGATCTGTACCTCTGCTCGTCAATCCAGCAAGTTCGACTGTAATCGTCTGGCCCACCCCAGCCCCAATCACATACGGCACTCCGCTCAGCTCCACACAGCTCGACGCCGTCGCTGAGACCACTCCCAGCGTAACTTCCGTCTCACTCGCGTCGTACTATCGCGTCAACGCCTTCCAGTCGGATGGATCTGTGTTCTCAACCGGAGGCTTTGATAACGCCGGAAACGCTTACTCCTCGAACCAGGTCGGCACCTCTCTCACTTGGAATGGCCAGACCTATTCCCTTGGACCGGCAAATCTTCCGGACGCCGTCACCAGCACTACCATCGCCCTTCCCCAGGGAGTCTTCTCCGGTCTAACCATGATCGGCGCTGCAACTACAGACGGACAGACCGCACAACGTTTCACCATCACCTATACCGATGGAACCACCGCATTCGCCACAATAAGTCTCAGCAGTTGGACGCATTACGTCTACAACACCGGCGAGAGCCTCGTGAATGAGACTCCATACATCAACACTGGCAGTGGCGGCCGGACCGGTAATACCGTCGCCCTCTACGGCTATCAAATTCCACTCGACAACACGAGAACCGTACAGAGCATCACTCTCCCAAACAACCGCAACGTTGTCATCGTGGCGATGGCGGTCAACACCGCTGCGACTCCGACCGTCATCCCTGGCAGCTATGTGTACACGCCCCCCGCAGGAACGGTTCTCCCGGTAGGTACCAACCCTCTCAGCGTACAGTTCACACCAACCAACCCGGCCTTTGGAACGGCCACGGCAACCGTAAACCTCGTAGTCAACAAACAAGCTCTGCTCTTCACAGCTAACAACGAAACGGCCGTCTACGGAACAGCAGTTCCTCCCTACACCTACACCGTAACCGGCTACGTCAACGGTGATACCGCTTCGACCGCTTACACAGGCAATCCCACTTTGACGACCACTCCGGCGTCTCCCACTACGGTGAACAACTACATCATCACCGCTGGCCCCGGAACGCTCGCGTCGTCCAACTACAGTTTGACCTTCGCAACGGGAACGCTCTCGATCACCAAAGCGACCCCGGTCATCACCTGGGCAAATCCAGCCGACATCACCTACGGTACGGCACTTGTTCAAGCTCCCGCCGGCCAATTGAACGCGACAGCTTCTGTGGCAGGAACCTTCTCATACAGCCCGGCCGCAGGCACCATTCTCTCTGCGGGCCCCCACACTCTCACCGTCACCTTCACCCCAACCGACACTACCGACTACACCACCGCAACGGCCTCCGTTCAAATAGTTGTCGATCAGCGTAACCTCATCGTCACCGCCAGCAGCTATACCATCCCCTACGGCACCGCAGATCCAACTTATGCGGCTACCATCTCCGGCTTCGTCAACGGAGACACACAATCAACGGCCACCACAGGCTCTCCGTTACTGACCACCACTCCTGCCGCTCCCTCTACTCCGAACACCTACACCATCACCGCTGCCGCCGGCTCCCTGGCCTCCACCAACTACACCTTCACCTACGTCAACGGCTCCCTCACCATCACCAAGGGCACTCTCACCGTCACCGCAGGCAGCGCCACCCGCGTCTATGGAGCAGCTAACCCACCCTTCACCGCCTCCGCCACTGGTGCCATGAATGGTGACTCCTTCACCTTCTCAGAGACCACCACCGCCACCGCCACCTCGCCAGTGGGCCCCTACAACATTGTTCCGACGGCTTCAGGCACCAACCTCGCCAACTACAACGTCGTCTACGTCAACGGCATCCTCACGATCACCAAAGCCAACGTCACCGTTACGGCCAACAGCTTCACCATCCCCTACGGCACCGCAGATCCCACTTACACAGCAACCATCACCGGCTTCGTCAACGGCGACACCACCGCCTCAGCCACCACTGGCTCTCCGTCGCTGACCACCACCCCAGCGGCTCCTTCTGCTCCGAACACCTACACCATCACCGCCGCAGCCGGCACCCTGGCCTCCACCAACTACACCTTCACCTACGTTGCCGGTTCGCTCACCATCACCAAGGGCACTCTCACCGTCACCGCCGGCAACGCCACCCGCATCTACGGCGCAGCGAACCCAGCCTTCACCGCCTCCGCCACCGGCGCCATGAATGGTGACTCCTTCACCTTCTCGGAAACCACCACCGCGACCGCCACCTCCCCAGTCGGCACCTACAACATCGTCCCCACCGCTGCAGGCACCAACCTCGCAAATTACACCGTCGTCTACGTCAACGGCACCCTCACCGTCACCGCGGCAAACCTCACTGTCACCGCCAGCAGCTACACCATCCCCTACGGCACCGCTGACCCGGCATACACAGCAACCATTACCGGCTTCGTCAACGGCGACACCACCGCCTCAGCCACCACAGGCTCTCCGTCACTGACCACCACTCCTGCGGCTCCATCTGCTCCGAACACCTACACCATCACCGCTGCACCGGGAACGCTCGCCTCCACTAACTACACCTTCACCTACGTCACCGGAACCCTCACAATCACCAAGGGCACTCTCACCGTCACTGCAGGCAACGCCACCCGCGTCTACGGAGCAGCTAACCCACCCTTTACCGCCTCTGCCACCGGTGCTGTAAACAGTGACACCTTCACCTTCTCGGAGACCACCACCGCCACCGCTACCTCGCCAGTCGGCACCTACAACATCGTTCCGACGGCCTCAGGCACCAACCTCGCCAACTACAACGTCGTCTACGTCAACGGGACCCTCACCGTCACCAAGGCCAACCTCACCGTAACGGCAACCAGCTACACCATCCCCTACGGCACCGCAGACCCGACCTACGCCGCCACGATCACCGGCTTCGTCAACAGCGACACCACCGCCTCAGCCACCACTGGCTCTCCGTCTTTGACCACCACCCCAGCAGCCCCGTCAGCCGCTAACACGTACACCATCACCGCTGCACCGGGAACGCTCGCCTCTACTAACTACACCTTCACCTACGTCACCGGAACCCTCACCATCACCAAGGGCACTCTCACCGTCACCGCAGGCAACGCGACCCGCGCCTATGGAGCAGCGAATCCAACCTTCACCGCAACCGCCGCAGGCGCCGCGAGCGGTGATACTTTCACCTTCTCCGAGTCCACCACTGCCACGACGAGCAGCCCAGCCGGAACCTACAATATCGTTCCTACTGCTTCGGGCACCAACATCGGCAATTACAACGTCGTCTACGTCAACGGAACCCTTACCGTCACCGCGGTCAACCTCACCGTCACCGCCAACAGCTACACCATCCCCTACGGCACCGCCGACCCAACCTATACGGCAACCATCACCGGCTTCGTCAACGGAGACACCGCCGCCTCAGCTACCACCGGCGCTCCGTCCTTGACCACCAACCCGGCAGCTCCCGCAACCGCTAACACTTACACCATCACTGCTGCACCCGGCACACTCGCCTCCACCAACTACACCTTCACCTACGTCAACGGCTCCCTCACGATCAACAAGGGAACCTACACCATCACCTGGCCCAACCAGTCCATCGTCTACGGCACCGCCATCGGCACCGGCATCAAGGCCACCACCTCCATCCCCGGGTCCTTCACCTATAGCCCGACTGGTGTGTTGAACGTCGGCCCTGCCGTCGCCGTCATCGCCACCTTCACCCCCACCGACACCGCCGACTACGCCGTTCAGACTGCCAGCGCACAGATCACCGTCACCCCGGCCGTCCTCACCGTCACCGCCAACAACGCCACCCGCGTCTTCGGCGCCGCTGACCCCGCCTACTCCGCCACCCTCACCGGCTTCGTCAACGGAGACACCACCGCCTCGGCCACCACCGGCTCCGCGGCCCTGACCTCGACCGACACCGTCACCTCGCCAGTCGGCTCCTACCCCATCACCGCCGCCGCAGGAACCCTCGCCGCCAAGAACTACACCTTCACCTACGTCCAGGGCACCCTCACCATCACCCAGGCTTCGGCTTCGGCCTACACAGTCACCTGGAAGAACCAGACCGCCGTCTACGGCACCGCCCTCGGCTCGCCCACCCTGCAAGCCACTGCCTCGATCCCCGGCAGCTTCACCTATAGCCCCTCCGGAGTGTTGAACGTCGGCCCCGCGGTCGCAGTCATCGCCACCTTCACCCCCACCGACACCACCGACTACGCCGGACAGTCCGCCTCCGCACAGATCACCATCACCCCCGCCGTCCTCACCGTCACCGCCAACAACGCCACCCGCGCCTTCGGGGCCGCTGACCCCGCCTACTCCGCCACCCTCACCGGCTTCGTCAACGGCGATACCACCGCTTCGGCCACCACCGGCTCCGCTTCGTTGACCTCCACCGACACCGTCACCTCGCCCGTCGGCAGCTACCCCATCACCGCCACCGTAGGTACGCTCGCCGCCAAGAACTACACCTTCACCTACGTGAAGGGCAACCTGACCATCACCCAGGCGACCGCTTCGGCCTACACCGTCACCTGGAAGAACCAGACCGCGGTCTACGGCACCGCCCTCGGCTCGCCCACCCTCCAGGCCACTGCCTCGATCCCTGGCAGCTTCACCTATAGCCCGGCCGGTGTGTTGAACGTTGGACCTGCGGTCGCCGTCATCGCCACCTTCACCCCCACCGACACCACCGACTACGCCGGTCAGTCTGCCACCGCCCAGATCACCATCACCCCCGCCGTCCTCACCGTCACCGCCAACAACGCCACCCGCGCCTTCGGCGCCGCTGACCCCGCCTACTCCGCCACCCTCACCGGCTTCGTCAACGGAGACACCACCGCCTCGGCCACCACCGGCTCCGCGGCCCTGACCTCGACCGACACCGTCACCTCGCCAGTCGGCTCCTACCCCATCACCGCCGCCGCAGGAACCCTCGCCGCCAAGAACTACACCTTCACCTACGTCCAGGGCACCCTGACCATCACCCAGGCTTCGGCTTCGGCCTACACCGTCACCTGGAAGAACCAGACCGCCGTCTACGGCACCGCCCTCGGCTCGCCCACCCTCCAGGCCACTGCCTCGATCCCCGGCAGCTTCACCTATAGCCCCTCCGGAGTGTTGAACGTTGGACCTGCGGTCGCCGTCATCGCCACCTTCACCCCCACCGACACCACCGACTACGCCGGTCAGTCTGCCACCGCCCAGATCACCATCACCCCCGCCGTCCTCACCGTCACCGCCAACAACGCCACCCGCGCCTTCGGCGCCGCTGACCCCGCCTACTCCGCCACCCTCACCGGCTTCGTCAACGGAGACACCACCGCCTCGGCCACCACCGGCTCCGCGGCCCTGACCTCGACCGACACCGTCACCTCGCCAGTCGGCTCCTACCCCATCACCGCCGCCGCAGGAACCCTCGCCGCCAAGAACTACACCTTCACCTACGTCCAGGGCACCCTCACCATCACCCAGGCTTCGGCTTCGGCCTACACAGTCACCTGGAAGAACCAGACCGCCGTCTACGGCACCGCCCTCGGCTCGCCCACCCTGCAAGCCACTGCCTCGATCCCCGGCAGCTTCACCTATAGCCCCTCCGGAGTGTTGAACGTCGGCCCCGCGGTCGCCGTCATCGCCACCTTTACCCCCACCGACACCACCGACTACGCCGGACAGTCCGCCTCCGCACAGATCACCATCACCCCCGCCGTCCTCACCGTCACCGCCAACAACGCCACCCGCGCCTTCGGGGCCGCTGACCCGGCCTACTCCGCCACCCTCACCGGCTTCGTCAACGGCGATACCACCGCTTCGGCCACCACCGGCTCCGCATCGCTCACCTCCACCGACACCGTCACCTCGCCCGTCGGCAGCTACCCCATCACCGCCACCGTAGGTACGCTCGCCGCCAAGAACTACACCTTCACCTACGTGAAGGGCAACCTGACCATCACCCAGGCGACCGCTTCGGCCTACACCGTCACCTGGAAGAACCAGACCGCGGTCTACGGCACCGCCCTCGGCTCGCCCACCCTCCAGGCCACTGCCTCGATCCCTGGCAGCTTCACCTATAGCCCGGCCGGTGTGTTGAACGTTGGACCTGCGGTCGCCGTCATCGCCACCTTCACCCCCACCGACACCACCGACTACGCCGGTCAGTCTGCCACCGCCCAGATCACCATCACCCCCGCCGTCCTCACCGTCACCGCCAACAACGCCACCCGCGCCTTCGGCGCCGCTGACCCGGCCTACTCCGCCACCCTCACCGGCTTCGTCAACGGAGACACCACCGCCTCGGCCACCACCGGCTCCGCATCGCTCACCTCCACCGACACCGTCACCAGCCCCGTCGGCAGCTACCCCATCACCGCTGCCGCAGGAACCCTCTCCGCCAAGAACTACACCTTCACCTACGTCAACGGAACCCTCACCATCACCCAGGCCACCGCCTCCGCCTACACCATCACCTGGAAGAACCAGACCGCGGTCTACGGCACCGCCCTCGGATCCGCCACCCTCCAGGCCACCTCCAGCATCCCCGGCTCCTTCACCTACAGCCCCGCCGGTGTGTTGAACGTCGGCCCGGCAGTCGCCGTCATCGCCACCTTCACCCCCACCGACACCACCGACTACGCCGGTCAGTCCGCCTCCGCCCAGATCACCATCACCCCCGCCGTCCTCACCGTCACCGCCAACAACGCCACCCGCGCCTTCGGGGCCGCTGACCCCGCCTACTCCGCCACCCTCACCGGCTTCGTCAACGGAGACACCACCGCCTCGGCCACCACCGGCTCCGCATCGCTCACCTCCACCGACACCGTCACCAGCCCCGTCGGCAGCTACCCCATCACCGCTGCCGCAGGAACCCTCTCCGCCAAGAACTACACCTTCACCTACGTCAACGGAACCCTCACCATCACCCAGGCCACCGCCTCCGCCTACACCATCACCTGGAAGAACCAGACCGCGGTCTACGGCACCGCCCTCGGATCCGCCACCCTCCAGGCCACCTCCAGCATCCCCGGCTCCTTCACCTACAGCCCCGCCGGTGTGTTGAACGTCGGCCCGGCAGTCGCCGTCATCGCCACCTTCACCCCCACCGACACCACCGACTACGCCGGTCAGTCCGCCTCCGCCCAGATCACCATCACCCCCGCCGTCCTCACCGTCACCGCCAACAACGCCACCCGCGCCTTCGGGGCCGCTGACCCCGCCTACTCCGCCACCCTCACCGGCTTCGTCAACGGAGACACCACCGCCTCGGCCACCACCGGCTCCGCATCGCTCACCTCCACCGACACCGTCACCAGCCCGGTCGGCAGCTACCCCATCACCGCCGCCGCCGGCACCCTCGCCGCCAAGAACTACACCTTCACCTACGTCAACGGAACCCTCACCATCACCCAGGCCACCGCCTCCGCCTACACCATCACCTGGAAGAACCAGACCGCCGTCTACGGCACCGCCCTTGGATCCGCCACCCTCCAGGCCACCTCCACCATCCCCGGAAGCTTCACCTATAGCCCCGCCGGTGTGTTGAACGTTGGCCCTGCGGTCGCAGTCATCGCCACCTTCACCCCCACCGACACCACCGACTACGCCGGTCAGTCCGCCTCCGCCCAGATCACCATCACCCCCGCCGTCCTCACCGTCACCGCCAACAACGCCACCCGCGCCTTCGGCGCCGCTGACCCCGCCTACTCCGCCACCCTCACCGGCTTCGTCAACGGAGACACCACCGCCTCCGCCACCACCGGCTCCGCATCGCTCACCTCCACCGACACCGTCACCAGCCCCGTCGGCAGCTACCCCATCACCGCTGCCGCAGGAACCCTCTCCGCCAAGAACTACACCTTCACCTACGTCAACGGAACCCTCACCATCACCCAGGCCACCGCCTCCGCCTACACCATCACCTGGAAGAACCAGACCGCGGTCTACGGCACCGCCCTTGGATCCGCCACCCTCCAGGCCACCTCCAGCATCCCCGGCTCCTTCACCTACAGCCCCGCCGGTGTGTTGAACGTCGGCCCGGCAGTCGCCGTCATCGCCACCTTCACCCCCACCGACACCACCGACTACGCCGGTCAGTCCGCCTCCGCCCAGATCACCATCACCCCCGCCGTCCTCACCGTCACCGCCAACAACGCCACCCGCGCCTTCGGCGCCGCTGACCCCGCCTACTCCGCCACCCTCACCGGCTTCGTCAACGGAGACACCACCGCCTCGGCCACCACCGGCTCCGCATCGCTCACCTCCACCGACACCGTCACCAGCCCGGTCGGCAGCTACCCCATCACCGCCGCCGCCGGCACCCTCGCCGCCAAGAACTACACCTTCACCTACGTCAACGGAACCCTCACCATCACCCAGGCCACCGCCTCCGCCTACACCATCACCTGGAAGAACCAGACCGCCGTCTACGGCACCGCCCTCGGATCCGCCACCCTCCAGGCCACCGCCAGCATCCCCGGCAGCTTCACCTATAGCCCCTCCGGAGTGTTGAACGTCGGCCCCGCGGTCGCGGTCATCGCCACCTTCACCCCCACCGACACCACCGACTACGCCGGACAGTCCGCCTCCGCACAGATCACCATCACCCCCGCAGTCCTCACCGTCACCGCCAACAACGCCACCCGCGCCTTCGGCGCCGCTGACCCGGCCTACTCCGCCACCCTCACCGGCTTCGTCAACGGAGACACCACCGCCTCCGCCACCACCGGCTCCGCCGCGTTGACCTCCACCGACACCGTCACCTCGCCGGTCGGCAGCTACCCCATCACCGCCGCCGCAGGAACCCTCGCCGCCAAGAACTACACCTTCACCTACGTCCAGGGCACCCTCACCATCACCCAGGCCAACGCCTCCGCCTACACCATCACCTGGAAGAACCAGACCGCCGTCTACGGCACCGCCCTTGGATCCGCTACCCTCCAGGCCACCTCCAGCATCCCCGGCTCCTTCACCTATAGCCCCGCCGGTGTGTTGAACGTCGGCCCGGCAGTAGCAGTCGTCGCCACCTTCACCCCCACCGACACCGCCGACTACGCCGGTCAGTCCGCCACCGCACAGATCACCATCACCCCCGCCGTCCTCACCGTCACCGCCAACAACGCCACCCGCGCCTTCGGCGCCGCTGACCCGGCCTACTCCGCCACCCTCACCGGCTTCGTCAACGGAGACACCACCGCCTCGGCCACCACCGGCGCCGCCTCGTTGACCTCCACCGACACCGTCACCTCGCCCGTAGGCAGCTACCCCATCACCGCCGCTGCCGGAACCCTCGCCGCCAAGAACTACACCTTCACCTACGTCAACGGAACCCTCACCATCACCCAGGCCACCGCCTCCGCCTACACCATCACCTGGAAGAACCAGACCGCGGTCTACGGCACCGCCCTCGGATCCGCCACCCTCCAGGCCACCTCCACCATCCCCGGCTCCTTCACCTATAGCCCGGCCGGTGTGTTGAACGTCGGACCCGCAGTAGCCGTCGTCGCCACCTTCACCCCCACCGACACCACCGACTACGCCGGTCAGTCCGCCTCCGCCCAGATCACCATCACCCCCGCCGTCCTCACCGTCACCGCCAACAACGCCACCCGCGCCTTCGGGGCCGCTGACCCCGCCTACTCCGCCACCCTCACCGGCTTCGTCAACGGAGACACCACCGCCTCCGCCACCACCGGCTCCGCATCGCTCACCTCCACCGACACCGTCACCTCGCCCGTCGGCAGCTACCCCATCACCGCCGCTGCCGGAACCCTCGCGGCCAAGAACTACACCTTCACCTACGTCAACGGAACCCTCACCATCACCCAGGCCACCGCCTCCGCCTACACCATCACCTGGAAGAACCAGACCGCCGTCTACGGCACCGCCCTTGGATCCGCCACCCTCCAGGCCACCTCCAGCATCCCCGGCTCCTTCACCTATAGCCCCGCCGGTGTGTTGAACGTTGGCCCTGCGGTCGCAGTCATCGCCACCTTCACCCCCACCGACACCACCGACTACGCCGGTCAGTCCGCCTCCGCCCAGATCACCATCACCCCCGCCGTCCTCACCGTCACCGCCAACAACGCCACCCGCGCCTTCGGGGCCGCTGACCCCGCCTACTCCGCCACCCTCACCGGCTTCGTCAACGGAGACACCACCGCCTCCGCCACCACCGGCTCCGCATCGCTCACCTCCACCGACACCGTCACCTCGCCCGTCGGCAGCTACCCCATCACCGCCGCTGCCGGAACCCTCGCGGCCAAGAACTACACCTTCACCTACGTCAACGGAACCCTCACCATCACCCAGGCCACCGCCTCCGCCTACACCATCACCTGGAAGAACCAGACCGCCGTCTACGGCACCGCCCTTGGATCCGCCACCCTCCAGGCTACCTCCACCATCCCCGGCTCCTTCACCTATAGCCCCGCCGGTGTGTTGAACGTTGGCCCTGCGGTCGCAGTCATCGCCACCTTCACCCCCACCGACACCACCGACTACGCCGGTCAGTCCGCCTCCGCCCAGATCACCATCACCCCCGCCGTCCTCACCGTCACCGCCAACAACGCCACCCGCGCCTTCGGCGCCGCTGACCCCGCCTACTCCGCCACCCTCACCGGCTTCGTCAACGGAGACACCACCGCCTCGGCCACCACCGGCTCCGCGGCCCTGACCTCGACCGACACCGTCACCTCGCCAGTCGGCTCCTACCCCATCACCGCCGCCGCAGGAACCCTCGCCGCCAAGAACTACACCTTCACCTACGTCAACGGAACCCTCACCATCACCCAGGCCACCGCCTCCGCCTACACCATCACCTGGAAGAACCAGACCGCCGTCTACGGCACCGCCCTTGGATCCGCTACCCTCCAGGCCACCTCCAGCATCCCCGGCTCCTTCACCTATAGCCCCGCCGGTGTGTTGAACGTCGGCCCGGCAGTAGCAGTCGTCGCCACCTTCACCCCCACCGACACCGCCGACTACGCCGGTCAGTCCGCCTCCGCCCAGATCACCATCACCCCCGCCGTCCTCACCGTCACCGCCAACAACGCCACCCGCGCCTTCGGCGCCGCTGACCCGGCCTACTCCGCCACCCTCACCGGCTTCGTCAACGGAGACACCACCGCCTCCGCCACCACCGGCTCCGCATCGCTCACCTCCACCGACACCGTCACCTCGCCCGTAGGCAGCTACCCCATCACCGCCGCCGCCGGCACCCTCGCCGCCAAGAACTACACCTTCACCTACGTCAACGGAACCCTCACCATCACCCAGGCCACCGCCTCCGCCTACACCATCACCTGGAAGAACCAGACCGCGGTCTACGGCACCGCCCTTGGATCCGCCACCCTCCAGGCCACCTCCAGCATCCCCGGAAGCTTCACCTATAGCCCCGCCGGTGTGTTGAACGTCGGCCCGGCAGTAGCGGTCATCGCCACCTTCACCCCCACCGACACCGCCGACTACGCCGGTCAGTCCGCCTCCGCCCAGATCACCATCACCCCCGCCGTCCTCACCGTCACCGCCAACAACGCCACCCGCGCCTTCGGCGCCGCTGACCCGGCCTACTCCGCCACCCTCACCGGCTTCGTCAACGGAGACACCACCGCCTCCGCCACCACCGGCTCCGCATCGCTCACCTCCACCGACACCGTCACCTCGCCCGTAGGCAGCTACCCCATCACCGCTGCCGCAGGCACCCTCGCCGCCAAGAACTACACCTTCACCTACGTCAACGGAACCCTCACCATCACCCAGGCCACCGCCTCCGCCTACACCATCACCTGGAAGAACCAGACCGCCGTCTACGGCACCGCCCTTGGATCCGCCACCCTCCAGGCTACCTCCACCATCCCCGGCTCCTTCACCTATAGCCCCGCCGGTGTGTTGAACGTTGGCCCTGCGGTCGCAGTCATCGCCACCTTCACCCCCACCGACACCACCGACTACGCCGGTCAGTCCGCCTCCGCCCAGATCACCATCACCCCCGCCGTCCTCACCGTCACCGCCAACAACGCCACCCGCGCCTTCGGGGCCGCTGACCCGGCCTACTCCGCCACCCTCACCGGCTTCGTCAACGGAGACACCACCGCCTCGGCCACCACCGGCTCGGCCGCGTTGACCTCCACCGACACCGTCACCTCGCCGGTCGGCAGCTACCCCATCACCGCCGCCGCAGGAACCCTCGCCGCCAAGAACTACACCTTCACCTACGTCAACGGAACCCTCACCATCACCCAGGCCACCGCCTCCGCCTACACCATCACCTGGAAGAACCAGACCGCCGTCTACGGCACCGCCCTTGGATCCGCTACCCTCCAGGCCACCTCCAGCATCCCCGGCTCCTTCACCTATAGCCCCGCCGGTGTGTTGAACGTCGGCCCGGCAGTAGCAGTCGTCGCCACCTTCACCCCCACCGACACCGCCGACTACGCCGGTCAGTCCGCCTCCGCACAGATCACCATCACCCCCGCCGTCCTCACCGTCACCGCCAACAACGCCACCCGCGCCTTCGGCGCCGCTGACCCGGCCTACTCCGCCACCCTCACCGGCTTCGTCAACGGAGACACCACCGCCTCCGCCACCACCGGCTCCGCATCGCTCACCTCCACCGACACCGTCACCTCGCCCGTAGGCAGCTACCCCATCACCGCCGCTGCCGGAACCCTCGCCGCCAAGAACTACACCTTCACCTACGTCAACGGAACCCTCACCATCACCCAGGCCACCGCCTCCGCCTACACCATCACCTGGAAGAACCAGACCGCGGTCTACGGCACCGCCCTTGGATCCGCCACCCTCCAGGCCACCTCCAGCATCCCCGGAAGCTTCACCTATAGCCCCGCCGGTGTGTTGAACGTCGGCCCGGCAGTAGCGGTCATCGCCACCTTCACCCCCACCGACACCGCCGACTACGCCGGTCAGTCCGCCTCCGCCCAGATCACCATCACCCCCGCCGTCCTCACCGTCACCGCCAACAACGCCACCCGCGCCTTCGGCGCCGCTGACCCGGCCTACTCCGCCACCCTCACCGGCTTCGTCAACGGAGACACCACCGCCTCCGCCACCACCGGCTCCGCATCGCTCACCTCCACCGACACCGTCACCTCGCCCGTAGGCAGCTACCCCATCACCGCTGCCGCAGGCACCCTCGCCGCCAAGAACTACACCTTCACCTACGTCAACGGAACCCTCACCATCACCCAGGCCACCGCCTCCGCCTACACCATCACCTGGAAGAACCAGACCGCCGTCTACGGCACCGCCCTTGGATCCGCCACCCTCCAGGCTACCTCCACCATCCCCGGCTCCTTCACCTATAGCCCCGCCGGTGTGTTGAACGTCGGCCCGGCAGTAGCAGTCGTCGCCACCTTCACCCCCACCGACACCGCCGACTACGCCGGTCAGTCCGCCTCCGCCCAGATCACCATCACCCCCGCCGTCCTCACCGTCACCGCCAACAACGCCACCCGCGCCTTCGGCGCCGCTGACCCCGCCTACTCCGCCACCCTCACCGGCTTCGTCAACGGAGACACCACCGCCTCCGCCACCACCGGCTCCGCATCGCTCACCTCCACCGACACCGTCACCTCGCCCGTAGGCAGCTACCCCATCACCGCTGCCGCAGGCACCCTCGCCGCCAAGAACTACACCTTCACCTACGTCAACGGAACCCTCACCATCACCCAGGCCACCGCCTCGGCCTACACCATCACCTGGAAGAACCAGACCGCCGTCTACGGCACCGCCCTTGGATCCGCCACCCTCCAGGCTACCTCCACCATCCCCGGCTCCTTCACCTACAGCCCCGCCGGTGTGTTGAACGTCGGACCCGCGGTCGCCGTCGTCGCCACCTTCACCCCCACCGACACCGCCGACTACGCCGGTCAGTCCGCCTCCGCCCAGATCACCATCACCCCCGCCGTCCTCACCGTCACCGCCAACAACGCCACCCGCGCCTTCGGCGCCGCTGACCCCGCCTACTCCGCCACCCTCACCGGCTTCGTCAACGGAGACACCACCGCCTCCGCCACCACCGGCTCCGCATCGCTCACCTCCACCGACACCGTCACCTCGCCCGTAGGCAGCTACCCCATCACCGCTGCCGCAGGCACCCTCGCCGCCAAGAACTACACCTTCACCTACGTCAACGGAACCCTCACCATCACCCAGGCCACCGCCTCCGCCTACACCATCACCTGGAAGAACCAGACCGCCGTCTACGGCACCGCCCTTGGATCCGCCACCCTCCAGGCCACCGCCAGCATCCCCGGAAGCTTCACCTATAGCCCCGCCGGTGTGTTGAACGTCGGCCCGGCAGTAGCGGTCATCGCCACCTTCACCCCCACCGACACCACCGACTACGCCGGTCAGTCCGCCTCCGCCCAGATCACCATCACCCCCGCCGTCCTCACCGTCACCGCCAACAACGCCACCCGCGCCTTCGGCGCCGCTGACCCCGCCTACTCCGCCACCCTCACCGGCTTCGTCAACGGAGACACCACCGCCTCCGCCACCACCGGCTCCGCATCGCTCACCTCCACCGACACCGTCACCAGCCCGGTCGGCAGCTACCCCATCACCGCCGCTGCCGGAACCCTCGCCGCCAAGAACTACACCTTCACCTACGTCAACGGAACCCTCACCATCACCCAGGCCACCGCCTCCGCCTACACCATCACCTGGAAGAACCAGACCGCGGTCTACGGCACCGCCCTTGGATCCGCCACCCTCCAGGCCACCGCCAGCATCCCCGGAAGCTTCACCTATAGCCCCGCCGGTGTGTTGAACGTCGGCCCGGCAGTAGCGGTCATCGCCACCTTCACCCCCACCGACACCGCCGACTACGCCGGTCAGTCCGCCTCCGCCCAGATCACCATCACCCCCGCCGTCCTCACCGTCACCGCCAACAACGCCACCCGCGCCTTCGGCGCCGCTGACCCCGCCTACTCCGCCACCCTCACCGGCTTCGTCAACGGAGACACCACCGCTTCGGCCACCACCGGCTCCGCATCGCTCACCTCCACCGACACCGTCACCTCGCCCGTAGGCAGCTACCCCATCACCGCTGCCGCAGGCACCCTCGCCGCCAAGAACTACACCTTCACCTACGTCAACGGAACCCTCACCATCACCCAGGCCACCGCCTCCGCCTACACCATCACCTGGAAGAACCAGACCGCCGTCTACGGCACCGCCCTTGGATCCGCCACCCTCCAGGCCACCTCCACCATCCCCGGAAGCTTCACCTATAGCCCCGCCGGTGTGTTGAACGTCGGCCCGGCAGTAGCGGTCATCGCCACCTTCACCCCCACCGACACCACCGACTACGCCGGACAGTCCGCCTCCGCCCAGATCACCATCACCCCCGCCGTCCTCACCGTCACCGCCAACAACGCCACCCGCGCCTTCGGCGCCGCTGACCCGGCCTACTCCGCCACCCTCACCGGCTTCGTCAACGGAGACACCACCGCCTCGGCCACCACCGGCTCCGCATCGCTCACCTCCACCGACACCGTCACCAGCCCCGTAGGCAGCTACCCCATCACCGCCGCTGCCGGAACCCTCGCCGCCAAGAACTACACCTTCACCTACGTCAACGGAACCCTCACCATCACCCAGGCCACCGCCTCCGCCTACACCATCACCTGGAAGAACCAGACCGCCGTCTACGGCACCGCCCTTGGATCCGCCACCCTCCAGGCCACCTCCACCATCCCCGGAAGCTTCACCTATAGCCCCGCCGGTGTGTTGAACGTCGGCCCCGCGGTCGCGGTCATCGCCACCTTCACCCCCACCGACACCACCGACTACGCCGGACAGTCCGCCTCCGCACAGATCACCATCACCCCCGCAGTCCTCACCGTCACCGCCAACAACGCCACCCGCGCCTTCGGCGCCGCTGACCCGGCCTACTCCGCCACCCTCACCGGCTTCGTCAACGGAGACACCACCGCCTCGGCCACCACCGGCTCCGCATCGCTCACCTCCACCGACACCGTCACCAGCCCCGTCGGCAGCTACCCCATCACCGCTGCCGCAGGAACCCTCTCCGCCAAGAACTACACCTTCACCTACGTCAACGGAACCCTCACCATCACCCAGGCCACCGCCTCCGCCTACACCATCACCTGGAAGAACCAGACCGCGGTCTACGGCACCGCCCTCGGATCCGCCACCCTCCAGGCCACCTCCAGCATCCCCGGCTCCTTCACCTACAGCCCCGCCGGTGTGTTGAACGTCGGCCCGGCAGTCGCCGTCATCGCCACCTTCACCCCCACCGACACCACCGACTACGCCGGACAGTCCGCCTCCGCACAGATCACCATCACCCCCGCCGTCCTCACCGTCACCGCCAACAACGCCACCCGCGCCTTCGGCGCCGCTGACCCGGCCTACTCCGCCACCCTCACCGGCTTCGTCAACGGAGACACCACCGCCTCGGCCACCACCGGCTCCGCATCGCTCACCTCCACCGACACCGTCACCAGCCCCGTCGGCAGCTACCCCATCACCGCTGCCGCAGGAACCCTCTCCGCCAAGAACTACACCTTCACCTACGTCAACGGAACCCTCACCATCACCCAGGCCACCGCCTCCGCCTACACCATCACCTGGAAGAACCAGACCGCGGTCTACGGCACCGCCCTCGGATCCGCCACCCTCCAGGCCACCGCCAGCATCCCCGGCTCCTTCACCTACAGCCCCGCCGGTGTGTTGAACGTCGGCCCGGCAGTCGCCGTCATCGCCACCTTCACCCCCACCGACACCACCGACTACGCCGGTCAGTCCGCCTCCGCCCAGATCACCATCACCCCCGCCGTCCTCACCGTCACCGCCAACAACGCCACCCGCGCCTTCGGGGCCGCTGACCCCGCCTACTCCGCCACCCTCACCGGCTTCGTCAACGGAGACACCACCGCCTCGGCCACCACCGGCTCCGCATCGCTCACCTCCACCGACACCGTCACCAGCCCGGTCGGCAGCTACCCCATCACCGCCGCCGCCGGCACCCTCGCCGCCAAGAACTACACCTTCACCTACGTCAACGGAACCCTCACCATCACCCAGGCCACCGCCTCCGCCTACACCATCACCTGGAAGAACCAGACCGCCGTCTACGGCACCGCCCTCGGATCCGCCACCCTCCAGGCCACCGCCAGCATCCCCGGCAGCTTCACCTATAGCCCCTCCGGAGTGTTGAACGTCGGCCCCGCGGTCGCGGTCATCGCCACCTTCACCCCCACCGACACCACCGACTACGCCGGACAGTCCGCCTCCGCACAGATCACCATCACCCCCGCAGTCCTCACCGTCACCGCCAACAACGCCACCCGCGCCTTCGGCGCCGCTGACCCGGCCTACTCCGCCACCCTCACCGGCTTCGTCAACGGAGACACCACCGCCTCGGCCACCACCGGCTCCGCATCGCTCACCTCCACCGACACCGTCACCAGCCCCGTCGGCAGCTACCCCATCACCGCTGCCGCAGGAACCCTCTCCGCCAAGAACTACACCTTCACCTACGTCAACGGAACCCTCACCATCACCCAGGCCACCGCCTCCGCCTACACCATCACCTGGAAGAACCAGACCGCGGTCTACGGCACCGCCCTCGGATCCGCCACCCTCCAGGCCACCTCCAGCATCCCCGGCTCCTTCACCTACAGCCCCGCCGGAGTGTTGAACGTCGGCCCCGCGGTCGCGGTCATCGCCACCTTCACCCCCACCGACACCACCGACTACGCCGGACAGTCCGCCTCCGCACAGATCACCATCACCCCCGCAGTCCTCACCGTCACCGCCAACAACGCCACCCGCGCCTTCGGCGCCGCTGACCCGGCCTACTCCGCCACCCTCACCGGCTTCGTCAACGGAGACACCACCGCCTCGGCCACCACCGGCTCCGCATCGCTCACCTCCACCGACACCGTCACCAGCCCCGTCGGCAGCTACCCCATCACCGCTGCCGCAGGAACCCTCTCCGCCAAGAACTACACCTTCACCTACGTCAACGGAACCCTCACCATCACCCAGGCCACCGCCTCCGCCTACACCATCACCTGGAAGAACCAGACCGCGGTCTACGGCACCGCCCTCGGATCCGCCACCCTCCAGGCCACCGCCAGCATCCCCGGCTCCTTCACCTACAGCCCCGCCGGTGTGTTGAACGTCGGCCCGGCAGTCGCCGTCATCGCCACCTTCACCCCCACCGACACCACCGACTACGCCGGTCAGTCCGCCTCCGCCCAGATCACCATCACCCCCGCCGTCCTCACCGTCACCGCCAACAACGCCACCCGCGCCTTCGGGGCCGCTGACCCCGCCTACTCCGCCACCCTCACCGGCTTCGTCAACGGAGACACCACCGCCTCGGCCACCACCGGCTCCGCATCGCTCACCTCCACCGACACCGTCACCAGCCCGGTCGGCAGCTACCCCATCACCGCCGCCGCCGGCACCCTCGCCGCCAAGAACTACACCTTCACCTACGTCAACGGAACCCTCACCATCACCCAGGCCACCGCCTCCGCCTACACCATCACCTGGAAGAACCAGACCGCCGTCTACGGCACCGCCCTTGGATCCGCCACCCTCCAGGCCACCTCCACCATCCCCGGAAGCTTCACCTATAGCCCCGCCGGTGTGTTGAACGTCGGCCCTGCGGTCGCAGTCATCGCCACCTTCACCCCCACCGACACCACCGACTACGCCGGTCAGTCCGCCTCCGCCCAGATCACCATCACCCCCGCCGTCCTCACCGTCACCGCCAACAACGCCACCCGCGCCTTCGGCGCCGCTGACCCGGCCTACTCCGCCACCCTCACCGGCTTCGTCAACGGAGACACCACCGCCTCGGCCACCACCGGCTCCGCATCGCTCACCTCCACCGACACCGTCACCAGCCCCGTCGGCAGCTACCCCATCACCGCTGCCGCAGGAACCCTCTCCGCCAAGAACTACACCTTCACCTACGTCAACGGAACCCTCACCATCACCCAGGCCACCGCCTCCGCCTACACCATCACCTGGAAGAACCAGACCGCGGTCTACGGCACCGCCCTTGGATCCGCCACCCTCCAGGCCACCTCCAGCATCCCCGGCTCCTTCACCTACAGCCCCTCCGGAGTGTTGAACGTCGGCCCCGCGGTCGCGGTCATCGCCACCTTCACCCCCACCGACACCACCGACTACGCCGGACAGTCCGCCTCCGCACAGATCACCATCACCCCCGCCGTCCTCACCGTCACCGCCAACAACGCCACCCGCGCCTTCGGCGCCGCTGACCCGGCCTACTCCGCCACCCTCACCGGCTTCGTCAACGGAGACACCACCGCCTCGGCCACCACCGGCTCCGCATCGCTCACCTCCACCGACACCGTCACCAGCCCCGTCGGCAGCTACCCCATCACCGCTGCCGCAGGAACCCTCTCCGCCAAGAACTACACCTTCACCTACGTCAACGGAACCCTCACCATCACCCAGGCCACCGCCTCCGCCTACACCATCACCTGGAAGAACCAGACCGCGGTCTACGGCACCGCCCTCGGATCCGCCACCCTCCAGGCCACCTCCAGCATCCCCGGCTCCTTCACCTACAGCCCCGCCGGTGTGTTGAACGTCGGCCCGGCAGTCGCCGTCATCGCCACCTTCACCCCCACCGACACCACCGACTACGCCGGACAGTCCGCCTCCGCACAGATCACCATCACCCCCGCCGTCCTCACCGTCACCGCCAACAACGCCACCCGCGCCTTCGGCGCCGCTGACCCGGCCTACTCCGCCACCCTCACCGGCTTCGTCAACGGAGACACCACCGCCTCGGCCACCACCGGCTCCGCATCGCTCACCTCCACCGACACCGTCACCAGCCCCGTCGGCAGCTACCCCATCACCGCTGCCGCAGGAACCCTCTCCGCCAAGAACTACACCTTCACCTACGTCAACGGAACCCTCACCATCACCCAGGCCACCGCCTCCGCCTACACCATCACCTGGAAGAACCAGACCGCGGTCTACGGCACCGCCCTCGGATCCGCCACCCTCCAGGCCACCGCCAGCATCCCCGGCTCCTTCACCTACAGCCCCGCCGGTGTGTTGAACGTCGGCCCGGCAGTCGCCGTCATCGCCACCTTCACCCCCACCGACACCACCGACTACGCCGGTCAGTCCGCCTCCGCCCAGATCACCATCACCCCCGCCGTCCTCACCGTCACCGCCAACAACGCCACCCGCGCCTTCGGGGCCGCTGACCCCGCCTACTCCGCCACCCTCACCGGCTTCGTCAACGGAGACACCACCGCCTCGGCCACCACCGGCTCCGCATCGCTCACCTCCACCGACACCGTCACCAGCCCGGTCGGCAGCTACCCCATCACCGCCGCCGCAGGAACCCTCGCCGCCAAGAACTACACCTTCACCTACGTCAACGGAACCCTCACCATCACCCAGGCCACCGCCTCCGCCTACACCATCACCTGGAAGAACCAGACCGCCGTCTACGGCACCGCCCTCGGATCCGCCACCCTCCAGGCCACCGCCAGCATCCCCGGCAGCTTCACCTATAGCCCCTCCGGAGTGTTGAACGTCGGCCCCGCGGTCGCGGTCATCGCCACCTTCACCCCCACCGACACCACCGACTACGCCGGACAGTCCGCCTCCGCACAGATCACCATCACCCCCGCAGTCCTCACCGTCACCGCCAACAACGCCACCCGCGCCTTCGGCGCCGCTGACCCGGCCTACTCCGCCACCCTCACCGGCTTCGTCAACGGAGACACCACCGCCTCGGCCACCACCGGCTCCGCATCGCTCACCTCCACCGACACCGTCACCAGCCCCGTCGGCAGCTACCCCATCACCGCTGCCGCAGGAACCCTCTCCGCCAAGAACTACACCTTCACCTACGTCAACGGAACCCTCACCATCACCCAGGCCACCGCCTCCGCCTACACCATCACCTGGAAGAACCAGACCGCGGTCTACGGCACCGCCCTCGGATCCGCCACCCTCCAGGCCACCTCCAGCATCCCCGGCTCCTTCACCTACAGCCCCGCCGGTGTGTTGAACGTCGGCCCGGCAGTCGCCGTCATCGCCACCTTCACCCCCACCGACACCACCGACTACGCCGGTCAGTCCGCCTCCGCCCAGATCACCATCACCCCCGCCGTCCTCACCGTCACCGCCAACAACGCCACCCGCGCCTTCGGGGCCGCTGACCCCGCCTACTCCGCCACCCTCACCGGCTTCGTCAACGGAGACACCACCGCCTCGGCCACCACCGGCTCCGCATCGCTCACCTCCACCGACACCGTCACCAGCCCGGTCGGCAGCTACCCCATCACCGCCGCCGCCGGCACCCTCGCCGCCAAGAACTACACCTTCACCTACGTCAACGGAACCCTCACCATCACCCAGGCCACCGCCTCCGCCTACACCATCACCTGGAAGAACCAGACCGCCGTCTACGGCACCGCCCTTGGATCCGCCACCCTCCAGGCCACCTCCACCATCCCCGGAAGCTTCACCTATAGCCCCGCCGGTGTGTTGAACGTCGGCCCTGCGGTCGCCGTCATCGCCACCTTCACCCCCACCGACACCACCGACTACGCCGGTCAGTCCGCCTCCGCCCAGATCACCATCACCCCCGCCGTCCTCACCGTCACCGCTGATAGCTTCAACCGGCCCTACGGAAGTGCCAATCCGACCTTCACAGGAACCATTACCGGAGCGGTCAATGGAGATACATTCACCGAGAGCTTCTCCACCACCGCCACGACGACTTCCCCTGCAGGCTCATACCCCATCGTTCCCACTGCAGTCGGTACCGCTCTCTCGAATTACACCGTTGTCGCCACCAATGGAACCCTCACCATAGGCAAAGTAACTCTCACCGTCACCGCTGCCAACGCCACCCGAGCCTACGGAGCCCCGAACCCGCCCTTCTCCGCATCCGCAGCCGGCGCCCAAAACGGCGACACCTTCACCTTCTCCGAGAGCACCACCGCCACAGCCACTTCACCCACGGGCAGCTACTCGATCGTTCCCGTTGCCACCGGTGCCAACATCAACGACTACAACGTCGTCTATGTCAACGGAACATTGACCATCACCTCGGCCACCCTCACCGTAACCGCCGCCGATGCCAGCCGTCCATTCGGCGCCGCTAACCCGGCCTTCTCCGCATCTGCAGCTGGCGCCCAAAACGGCGACACCTTCACCTTCACTGAGACCACGACTGCAACAACGTCATCGCCAATCGGAACCTATCCAATCGTCCCCGTCGCATCTGGCGCGAATCTATCGAACTACACCGTCACCTACGTCAACGGAACACTCACTGTCGGCAAAGCCACTCTCACTGTCACCGCAGCTGACGCCAGCCGTAACTATGGCGTAGCCAACCCGGCCTTCTCCGCATCTGCAGCCGGTGCGCAAAACGGAGATACCTTCACCTTCACGGAAACCACCCCGGCAACCATAGCGTCCGCACCTGGCACCTACGCCATCATCCCGACCGCGACAGGCGCCAACATCGGCAACTACACCGTCGTATACGTCAACGGCACTCTCACCATCGGCAAGGCAACCCTCACCGTCACAGCAGCCGACGCCAGCCGTAACTACGGTGTAGCCAACCCAACCTTCTCTGCCTCCGCAACCGGCGCGCAGAATGGCGACACCTTCACCTTCACCGAAACCACCCCGGCAACCATAACCTCTGCACCTGGCACCTACGCCATCATCCCGGTAGCCACAGGCACCAACATCAACGACTACAACGTCGTATACAACAACGGCACCCTCACCATCGGCAAGGCAACCCTCACCGTCACAGCAGCCGACGCCAGCCGTAACTACGGTGTAGCCAACCCAACCTTCTCTGCCTCCGCAACCGGCGCGCAGAATGGCGACACCTTCACCTTCACCGAGAGCACCCCGGCAACCATAACGTCTGCACCGGGCACCTACGCCATCATCCCGGTAGCCACAGGCACCAATATCAACGACTACAACGTCGTATATAACAACGGCACCCTCACCATCGGCAAGGCAACCCTCACCGTCACAGCAGCCGACGCCAGCCGTAACTATGGTGTAGCCAACCCGGCCTTCTCTGCCTCCGCAACCGGCGCGCAGAATGGCGACACCTTCACCTTCACCGAGAGCACCCCGGCAACCATAACGTCTGCACCGGGCACCTACGCCATCATCCCGGTAGCCACAGGCACCAACATCAACGACTACAACGTCGTATATAACAACGGCACCCTCACCATCGGCAAGGCAACCCTCACCGTCACAGCAGCCGACGCCAGCCGAGCCTACGGCGCTCCAAACCCAACCTTCTCCGCGTCTGCCAGCGGCGCTGCCAATGGCGATACCTTCACCTTCTCCGAGACCACCTCTGCCACGACGAGTTCCCCAGTCGGAAACTATCCCATTGTTCCCACGGCTTCCGGAGCAAATCTTTCGAACTACACCGTCGTTTACGTCAATGGAACTCTCTCGATCGGGCAGGCCTCACTGACGGTCACAGCCGCCAACGCAAGCCGCAATTACGGAGCTCCTAACCCGGCCTTCTCTGCATCAGCCACCGGAGCACAGAATGGCGACTCCTTCACCTTCTCCGAAACTACTACTGCCACGCAGAGTTCTCCTATCGGCACCTACTCAATCGTTCCGACTGCAACCGGCGCTAATATCAGTAACTACACAGTCGTCTACGTCAACGGCACTCTCACCATCGGCAAGGCAAACCTCACCGTCACTGCAGCAGACGCAAACCGCACTTACGGTGTAGCCAACCCGACCTTCTCAGCTTCCGCCACCGGAGCACAGAACGGCGACACCTTCACCTTCACTGAAAGCACCCCGGCAACCATAGCGTCTGCGCCTGGCACCTACCCCATCACCCTGGTAGCCACAGGCACCAACATCAACGACTACAACGTGACCTACGTCAACGGCACTCTCACCATTGGCAAGGCAAACCTCACCGTCACTGCAGCTGACGCAAACCGCACTTACGGTGTAGCCAACCCGACCTTCTCTGCTTCCGCCACCGGAGCACAGAACGGCGACACCTTCACCTTCACTGAAAGCACCCCGGCAACCATAGCGTCTGCGCCTGGCACCTACGCCATCACCCCGGTAGCCACAGGCACCAACATCAACGACTACAACGTGACCTACGTCAATGGAACTCTCACCATCGGAAAGGCAACCCTCACCGTCACCGCGGCGGACGCCAGCCGCGCCTACGGTGTAGCCAACCCAACCTTCTCAGCTTCCGCCACCGGCGCTGTCAATGGCGATACCTTTACCTTCTCCGAGACCACTTCTGCCACCCCAGCCTCGCCGGTAGGAACTTATGCAATCGTTCCCACAGCCACCGGCACAAATCTCGCTGACTACAACGTCGTCTACAACAACGGAACTCTCACCGTCACTCAAGCCACCCTCACGGTCACAGCCGCGAACGCCACCAGAACATACGGCGCCGCGAACCCAGCCTTCTCTGCTAGTGCGGCTGGCGCAGTAAACGGCGATACCTTTAGCTTCAGCGAAAGCACTTCGGCCATTGCGACCTCTCCTGTTGGCACGTACGCTATCGTTCCGCTGGCATCGGGCACCAACCTCAGCGACTACAACGTCGTCTACGACAATGGAACTCTCACTATCACCCAGGCCACCCTCACTGTCACCGCTGCCGATGCGAACCGTACGTACGGTGCTCCAAACCCCGCGTTCAACGCATCCGCAACCGGCGCGCAGAATGGTGACACCTTTAGCTTCAGTGAAACAACTACGGCAACTGCAGCGTCCCCTGTTGGCACTTATCCGATCGTTCCCACAGCCGCAGGCACCAACCTCACCGATTACAACGTCGTCTATGTCAACGGAACCCTGACAGTAGGCAAAGCGACCTTGACCGTCACCGCTGCCGACGCCAACCGCACCTACGGATCTCCTAACCCCACCTTCACTGCCTCAGCAACGGGAGTCGAGAACAGCGACACCTTCACCTACACCGAAACCACCACCGCCACCACCGCGTCGCCCGTAGGCACCTACCCAATCGTTCCTGTAGCCGCTGGAGCAAACCTCAGCAACTACAACGTCGTGTACAACAACGGAACTCTCACCATCGGCCAGGCAACCTTGACCGTTACAGCAGGAAGCGCCAGCCGCATCTATGGCTCTGCAAATCCTGCCTTCTCTGCGACATCCATCGGTGCGGTCAACGGCGACACCTTCGTCTTCACCGAAAGCACGACCGCAACTCCTTCCTCTCCGATCGGCAACTACCCCATCGTGCCCGTCGCCACTGGCACAAATCTCGCTGACTACAACGTCATCTACAACAACGGAATTCTCACCGTCACTCAAGCTACGCTGACAGTCACAGCCGCAAACGCTGGCCGCGAATATGGCACGCCCAACCCGACATTCACGGCCACTACCGTAGGAGCAGTCGACGGCGACACATTCACCGTCACCGAAAGCACCACGGCTACGATCGCTTCGGCAATCGGAACCTATCCCATCGTGCCTGTAGCCAGCGGCACTAACCTCAGCGACTACAACGTCATCTACTCCAACGGAACCCTCACCATCAATCAGGCCACGCTCATCATCACTGCTAACAGCTTCACCAAGCTCTACGGCGAGCCCAACCCAGTCTTCACCGGCACCATCACCGGACAATTGGATGGAGATACCTTCACCGAGATCTTCTCCAACTCCGCAAGCACGCTCTCTCAACCAGGGCAGTATCCGATCATCCCCGCAGCAACCGGAACCAATGTCACCGACTACCTGCAGACCGTGAATAACGGAATGCTCACCATCAACAAAGCACCCACCGTCACCACGCTGAGCCTCAGCACAACCGACATCCATTTCGCTCTACCGGTAACCTTCACCGCTAACGTCGCCTCCACAACCTCCGGAATACCGACTGGAACAGTCACCTTCTTTGACAACGGCAACCCACTCAACACAGCTACCCTCAGCACCAGCGATGTCGCGACCTTCACCACCACGGGTCTCACCGTAGGCGTCCATACCATCACGGCCGTCTACAGCGGAGACGTTGATTTCACCTCCAGCACCGCCTCTGCCGCATCAGGTGCTACCACCATCACCATCGAACCGCTCGACTTCACCATCGTCCTCACCAGCGCCCAGACGGTCGAAGGCATCTACGGTACCACCCGCCAGTACACCTTCCACGTAACCCCCGTCGGCGGCTACTACCCCGGAACCATCAATCTCTCCGCCAGCCCAAGCGGCCCCATCCTGGCCACTTACACCTTCTCGCCGTCGAGCATCGACCAGTACGCTGGCCCAACCGACATCACCCTCACCGTCGCCACCCGCAAGCTCGCCTCCGTCGAATCGCAGCAGGATCGTTCACGCCGGCTCTCGCACATCGCACTCGGCCTCTTCCTCCTCCCTCTCCTCGGCCTGCGCTACTCGCGTCGCTCCAGCCGCAAACTCACTCGCCTCATCATCCACTCGCTCCTCATCCTCTCCTCGCTCGGAGCCATCGGGACCCTCACTGGTTGCGGCTCAGGTTACTTCGACCGCACTTACCCAATAGTTGTAACGGCCAACAGCAACGGAATACAGCACACTGTAAATGTGGAATACCACATCGATCAGTCCCCACAGTAAAAACCATAAGCTTCAAGAGAGAACACCCGCATGAGCAACAAAGCCTCCTCAAAGAAATTCGCAAAGCTGGCAGCAGATCTCCTCCCCGGACTCAAGATCTCTGCCCTGCTCTGCCTGATCAGCTTCGCCGGTGTCCGCCTCCACGCCCAGGCGCTCCCCACCGCCACCAGCGCCGGAGTCCTTCAGGCTGGCGGCGAATTCAACTACGCCGACTCTGACTACGTTCCGCAAAAGATCAAAGGAGGCGGCGCTTACGTCAACTTCGACTTCAAATACCACTATGGAATCGAAGCCGCGTTCCACCAGATCAATGACCCCAATCCCGCCACAAATATCTATGAACGTACTTTTGAAATCGGGCCGCGCTACGTCTTGCACTTTCACAGAATCGAACCCTTCGCGAAGGGCATGTACGGACGCGGCATCTTCAATTATCCGGAGGTCCCCAGCCTGACCCCCGGTGGCCCCCCACAAGGCAACGCCGCAAACCTCGCCTACAACATGGCAGCGGTCGGCGTAGGAGTCGACTATCGGCTCCTATACTCGGTCAACATCCGAGTGGAATATGAGTTTCAAAAATGGTTCGGCTTCCCGCCCAATGACCTCACCCCACAGGTCCTGGGAATCGGCGCCGCCTACCGCTTTCACTAGAACTCACGAAACATCAGTAGACGAAAACTACTTCGCAGCGATCTCTAACTCCCCGCCCTCCGCCTTCTCCGGCAGCGTGATCGTAAGCGAGTGCGCCGACTCATCGAAGCGGAACTTCGAAATCGCCTCCCCGCCATACGTAACCTTCCCCGGCGCAGACTTCCAATCGAAGACCGTCACCTCGACCTCATTCCACCACGGCTGAAAGCTCCCCTCCCGCGCTCCCACACGTAGACGCAACCCACCGTCCGCCGAATCGCAGCTGTACTTCACGCGCAGAAAATCCTTCTCTTTGTACGCGAAGCTGATCCCATCATCCTGGTACAGCGAACCCTCACAGCTGTCTCCCGGATAAACCTTCAACGTAAGCGGACCATTCGGCTTCTCCTGCGTGCTCTGCACTAACGGCGCAAACGGCAGAATCGAACCTGCCCGCACAAACACCGGCAGCACATTAATCTCCGGCGTAATCTTGATCGACTGCAACGCCCCCACTCCGAGCGCCGCGCCAGTGCTCACCGCAACTGCTTCGCGCGGCGCACTGGCGATCTTCGCCCCAGTCCAATAGTCGTACCAGCCAACCGGAGGAAACGTCACCGCATAACTATCGGGTGCCTCCGGATAAGGTGCAGGGGCAATCAATAAATTCGACCCCAGCATAAACTGATTCCCCGCATCAAGATCTAGCGGATGCTTATCCGCGGTCGCATCCGGAAACTCCAAAAACAACGGCCGCATCATCGGCACACCGGTACGCGAGTTCTCCTCCGCCAGCGTGTACAGATACGGCAGCAGCCGATATCGATCCTCGATATACCGACGCCGAACCGCCTCTACCTCTGGACCCCCAACCCACGGCTCCTGGTCAGCCGTAAACTTCTCCGTATGGTCGCGATAGATCGGATTAAACTCCCCCACCTCAATCCACTTCGTCAGCAGATCTTGCGTTGACGAACCCGCATAGCCGCCAATATCGTCGCCCGCCATCGAAAACCCGCTCAGGCCAAGATTCAAAAGCATCGGCGTACTCAAGCGAAGATGATTCCACGTGCTCGAGTTATCGCCAGTCCACGTCGCAGCATAGCGCTGACCACCCGCGTAGGTCGCACGCGTCAAAACAAACGGCCTCTGCTGTGGCTTCAACTTCAACAAACCCTCATATGTTCCACGCGAGTTCTCCATCCCGTAAACGTTGTGAATCTCCGCGTGGCTCGCAGACCTCGGCAAAAATCCCGGCTCATCGATCCGATGCACCACATCCAACGGCATCGTCTTTGAAGCCACTTCAAACACCGAAGGCTCGTTCATGTCATTCCAGAACCCGGCAACTCCTTCGTCATAAAACTGCTTGTAAAGAGTTCCCCACCACTCACGCGACTGCTTCCTCGTGAAGTCCGGAAAGACCGAAGGGCCCGGCCACACCTTCCCCACAAAGACCGATCCATCCGGATTCTTCACGAAGTGATCTCCTGCAGCCCCTGTATCGTAAGGCGCATACCCCTGGTTCGCTCGATCCGCAATATGAAGATCCGTAATCAACACCAGGTTGAAGTGCTTGTCCTTCAACTCCTGAACGAATTCAGGAAACTTCGGAAACGTCTCCTTGTTCACCGTGAACGGCGCATTCCCCACCTGAAAGTCGATATCGAGATAGAGCGCATCGCACGGAATCCTGTCCGCACGCATACGATCCGCCACTTCACGCGCCCGCGCCTCAGTCATATACGAATACCGCGACTGCTGAAAGCCAAGCGACCACTTCGGAGGTAGAGGCGTCAGTCCAGTCAACCACGCATACCCCTCCACCACCTGCTTCGGCTTCGGACCATAGATAAAGTAGTAGTCAACCGGTCCGCCATCGGCCCCGAACGAGTAAGTATTCACGTCCTCTTTTCCGAAGTCGAAGCTCGTCCTCCACGTATTGTCCAGAAACAAACCATACGATCTGCCGGCGTTGTCCGCGAGAAAAAACGGAATTGCTTTATAGAGAGGATCGCTGCTCTCCTGAAAACGATATTGATCCGTGTTCCACATCTGGTACGTGCCGCCTCTGCGATCGAGCGGACCAATCTTATCGCCCAGGCCAAAGTAATGCTCTTGCTCCGGCATCCGCTTGTAGACTCGGAATCGATCGCCATGAAACTCGACCGGCTCCGCGTCCTGCAACAAAACCGCACCGCTTCGATCGCTGATCGTCAGTCGTGAGGTCGCCCGGTCCACCGACACCTCCAACACCGTCGTCTGAAAACCAACCTTGTCTCCCTTCGCTGAATAAGCTGTCGCGACCGAGCTTGTGCGAGCACCCGCAAGCACAGCCCACGAAGCATCCTCCGGCATCTTCTCCGCCTTCGAAACTCGAACCCGCAGAACATCCTCTCGCAAAGCAGTTATTTCAATTCGCGCCTTACCATCTCTCACATCCACACCGTTAGGCAGCGCCGTCGCACCCGTCACACGACCCAGAGATGTCAAATCCGAGGCTTCGGTCTTGGCGCTCTGCGCCAGCAGACACGGCATATTCAACACACAACAAAAGAAACCCAGAGCGACGGCCAGTTGTCCGAATCGAGGTCTATGCATATTTTTTCTTTCAGCCTTCAGAAGCGAGAGTCAGACTCTAAAAACGTTCGAGTCCCAAGGCAACATTATGCACTCACGTCCAACCTCGCCATTGTGCGTCATCTCCGCATCACAAAAGACCACCGCGATGACGAACAAACCTCGAGCGCCTAACAAAAATCGGTACAGGAAACACGGCCGACCCGCCCGCTTGTCTCCCCCAAGCGGTCTAGTCGCGACTAATGAAAAAACTTGTCAAGTCCCCAAATCACTAAAACCCGCGCCCATCGCGCAGATTAGCGTGGCGTATTAGTTAGGGTCAAACCGTTATACTGAGTACACAAACAAGAAAGCCCCGGAACAGCTCCGGGGTTTTTTATTGAAAGCCGATAAGTCGTCTGGAAAGACGAATTTGCGTCTAACCCATCTGGAATGACGATTTTGCAACGATCAAAAATCGTATAAGCCTGAGGATAAACGACTTAGCGGGGACACCCCCCGGGGGGGGACACCCCCGGGGGGGGCACCCCCTTAAGTCAGATGAACTGATCGAGGTAGGCTGGCCTACTTCGAAGGAGCCATATCGTCTAGATCCATATTGAGCAGTAACACATTCACGCGCGGCTCCCCGAGGAACCCAAGCTGCCGCCCTTCGGTATGCTGCGCCACCAGCCGCCGCACCGCATCCTCGCTCAAGTGCCGCTCCCGAGCAACACGAGCCACCTGAAACTCCGCACCAGCCGGCGTAATGTGAGGATCGAGACCCGATCCCGAAGCAGTAACCAGGTCGATCGGCACAGCGACACCAGGATGATCGAGCTGTAACGTCGCCACGTCCCCGGCCACCCGGTCAACTAGCTTCTTGCTCGTCGGTCCAAGATTCGATCCGCCCGAGTTCGCAGCATCGTATCCATTGCCGGCCTCCGAAGGACGGGAATGAAAGTACTGCGGAGCCGTAAACGACTGACCGATAATCCGAGACCCAACCAACTGCCCATTCTTATAGATGAGCTGCCCGTTAGCCTTGTCATGAAACAGAACCTGCGCCAGCCCGGTCACGACAAACGGATAAACCAGACCGAACAGCACAGTAGTCACAACGGTATAAAGCACAGCGGTGATCAGATTGCGACGCATAAAATTCCTTACGCCAGGTGAATGGCAGTGATGATGAGGTCGATAATCTTGATCCCGAGAAAAGGAGCTACAAGGCCACCGACACCATAGATAAACAGATTGCGCTGCAACAACGCCTCCGCCGACATAGCCTTATAACCAACGCCCCGCAGAGCCAGCGGAATCAAGCCGACAATAATCAGAGCATTGAAGATCACCGCAGAGAGAATTGCGGACTCCGGTGTCTTCAGGTGCATGATGTTCAGCGCATTCAACACCGGGAACGTCGCCGCAAACATCGCGGGAATAATCGCAAAGTATTTCGCAACGTCGTTCGCAATCGAGAACGTAGTCAGCGCGCCACGAGTCATCAGCAACTGCTTGCCGATCTCCACAATCTCGATCAGCTTCGTCGGGTTCGAGTCGAGATCGACCATATTTCCCGCCTCCTTCGCCGCCTGCGTTCCGGTGTTCATCGCAACACCCACGTCGGCCTGAGCAAGCGCAGGAGCATCGTTCGTACCGTCGCCTGTCATCGCGACCAGTTTGCCTTCAGCCTGCTCGCGGCGAATGAGGTCCATCTTGTCCTTCGGCTTCGCCTCTGCCAGAAAGTCGTCAACTCCTGCCTCGCGCGCGATAGCCGCCGCAGTCAGAGGATTGTCCCCCGTAATCATGATCGTCCGAATCCCCATCGACCGAAGCTGCGCAAACCGCTCCTTCATCCCGCCCTTCACAATGTCCTTCAGGTGGATCACACCCAGCGCCTGCCGATTCTCAGCCACCACCAGCGGCGTCCCCCCGCTGCGAGCAACCGTCTCAACCGCCGCCCGAACCTCATCCGGCAAACTTCCTCCGTTCTCTTTCAAAAACGCAGCGATAGCATCCGTCGAACCCTTCCGAATAATTCGCCCATCAAGGTTCACGCCCGACATTCTCGTCACCGCGCTGAACGGCACAAACTCCGCCTGCAACTCGCTCAACTCTCGTCCGCGAAGACCATACAATTCCTTCGCCAAGACCACAATGCTTCGTCCTTCCGGTGTCTCATCCGGAAGCGAAGACAACTGTGCTGCATCTGCAAGCTGATCCTTGCTCACACCAGGCGCAGGTATAAACTCAGCAGCCTGACGATTGCCCAGCGTAATCGTTCCCGTCTTGTCTAACAGAAGTGTGTTTACATCACCAGCTGCTTCCACAGCTCGCCCAGACATCGCCAGCACATTGTGCTGAACCAGACGATCCATCCCAGCAATCCCAATCGCCGAGAGCAAGCCGCCGATCGTCGTCGGAATGAGACACACCAGCAACGAGATCAGCACAAACACCGTCTGCGGCGCATTGGAATAGATCGCAATAGGCTGAAGCGTCACGACTGCAAGCAGGAAGATGATCGTCAACCCGGCAAGCAGGATATTCAGAGCGATCTCGTTCGGCGTCTTCTGTCGCTCGGCACCCTCAACCAGCGCAATCATACGATCAAGGAACGTCTCGCCAGGATTCGACGTGATCCTCACCTTGATCTGGTCCGACAACACCCGCGTTCCACCCGTCACCGCCGACCGGTCTCCACCAGCCTCCCGAATTACCGGCGCAGACTCACCCGTAATCGCCGACTCATCCACCGAAGCAACGCCCTCTATCACTTCGCCATCGCCGGGAATCATATTACCGGCAACAACGAGAACCTGATCCCCGGCTCGCAGATGCGAACTGGGGACCTCCTCCGTGCTTCCATCCGTGCGAAGCCGCACTGCGGTCGTCTCCGACTTTGCACGCCGTAGCGCGTCTGCCTGGGCCTTTCCGCGGCCCTCCGCCATCGCCTCGGCAAAGTTTGCGAACAGCACCGTAAACCAAAGCCACAGCGTAATCTGCAAATCGAATTGAAACGAACCGCGATGCGACAAAGTATCGCGAAGCAGATAGATCGTAGTAATCACGCTGCCGATCTCAACGACGAACATGACCGGGTTCTTCATCATCGTGCGCGGGCTCAGCTTGACTAGAGCGTCAATCAACGCGCGACGTACAATTTTGGTGTCCCATAAGGAGCGTTTGCGGGTATTTGCCATTGTTTGTCTGCTTTTCTCTTCTGGACTAGAAGCTTTTGCCAGCGTGCATCAGTAAGTGCTCAAGAATAGGACCGAGCGAGAGTGCGGGGAAGAAGGTAAGTGCCCCCACAATGACAACCACACCCACCAACAACACTGTAAAGAGGGGTGTATGCACAGGGAAGGTTCCTAGAGATGGCGGAACAAGCTTCTTCTTCGCGAGACTGCCCGCGATAGCAAGCATCGGAACGATCATCAGGAATCGGCCGATCAACATCGCTGCGGCCAACGACAGGTTGTACCAGTGAGTATTCGCATTGAGCCCTGCGAAAGCAGATCCGTTATTTCCAGTCGCCGAGGTGTAGGCGTAAAGAATCTCCGAAAGACCGTGCGGCCCGGCGTTCGCAAGGGAAGAGAGCCCAAGATTCGGCATCATGAGCGCCACTGCTGAAAAACCAAGGATCGAAAGCGGAAAAATGAGCACGTACAGCATGGCCATCTTCACGTCATAGGATTCGATCTTTTTTCCTAAATATTCGGGTGTGCGCCCCACCATCAACCCGGCAATAAAGACAGCCAGGACGACGAAGATCAGCATGCCATAGAGTCCGGCTCCCACACCACCGAAGATCACCTCACCCAGCATGATGTTAACCATCGGGACCAGACCACCCAGCGGCATGAAGGAATCGTGCGTCGAGTTCACAGCACCGCAACTGGCGTCAGTTGTTACAGTCGCAAACAAAGCAGAATTGGCGACGCCGAAACGTACCTCTTTGCCTTCCATATTGCCGCCGGCCTGCGTTAACGAAGCACGCTGGTCGACTGAGTGGAGGAGTGGGTTCGACTGCGCCTCTGCGTAGTACGCCACGAATACGCCAACAAGAAAGAGTACAGCCATCGCAGCAAACACAGCCCAGCCATGCTTCGGCGCTCGCGTCATCCGTCCTAGAGTGACTGTTAGCCCAGCAGGTATCACAAAGATTGAGAACATCTGCATTAGGTTAGAGAGCGGAGTAGGGTTCTCAAATGGGTGAGCGCTGTTTGCATTGAAAAAACCTCCCCCGTTTGTTCCAAGCATTTTGATCGCCTCTTGCGAAGCAACCGGGCCTTGAGCAATGCTCTGCGTCGTCAGGGTCTGCGTCACTGTCTTACCATCTGCACCGGTCGCGGTTGTAGTCTGCGACTGCACAAGCTTTGCCTGATCGTAAGGACGAAGATTCTGCACTACACCTTGAGAGATCAGCAGCAGTGAATAGATTAGACAGCCAGGCAACAACACCCATAAGGATGCGCGTGTTGCGTCGACCCAGAAATTTCCTAGAGTTTTCGACTCTCGTCTTGCAATTCCTCGAATTAGCGCAACGGCCAATGCCATACCGGCGGCCGCTGAAAAGAAGTTATGGTAAGCAAGCGTGAGCATCTGGGTCAGATAGCTCATTGTCGTCTCAGGCACATACGACTGCCAGTTCGTATTCGTCGTAAAAGAGGCCGCGGTGTTCAACGCAAGATCTGGAGCCACAGCCGCGAGATGCTGAGGGTTGAGAGGCAACAACTGCTGCAGGCGCTCAATTGCATAAGTTGCAAGCATCGTGACCAGACTGAAGAGCAGCATGACAACCGCATACTCAGTCCATGCCATCTCATGGGTTTCCTCGACGCCGGTCAGCCGATAAATCAGTCGCTCGATCGGGCGAAAGATAACATCTGCCCGGGTCCGTTCATGCTCGAAGACGCGAGCCATATACAAACCCAGAGGCTTTGCACAGACCAGCACCAGTGCAAAAAAGAAGAAAATCTGAAACCAACCGTTCGCTGTCATGATAACTACTTCCTCTTAAAACTTTTCAGGGCGCAGCAGCGCATACACCAGATAGATCAGTAACGATAGGGTTACAAGGCCAAGCAGCAATGTCTCGATCATCCCTGCTTCTCCTTGATCCCCAACCGATCACACCCCATCGTGTAGCTGATCGCGACCAGGAAAAACAGCACGCTGGCACCTATACATCCCAAATCCCACATGGTCCTGCCTCCAACCGGAAGTCTTACGTCCTAATCCACCACAGAGTCTCGATCAGTCACCAAAATTGAGCCACCTGCACAGGACGAAAACTTCGCGCTTCCGCACGTCGTCCTTATTCAAGCAGCCGACACATAAAGAAAGTGTAGAAAGCTCGTAAAGAAGTCGTATGTGGTGCGGAGCCTGACAACCACAGCCATCTGATCGCGTTTGTCAAAGCCTTCGGCCTTGACCGCACTCACCTGGGCAACTGTCGCGTGCTGGGGCCCCAGGATCTTTGAGATCGCACTAGTTAGGTCCTTTATCACTTGCTGCAATTGACTTGTGCATTTGAATCTGAGCAGCTCCCGCGATGAGCCCGGTCGATCGCCTACGCGCTCCCATCAACGCCGTCCGGTCTATATCCGCTCGCCACTACGGAACTCGATCGGGCTGATTATTCAGCTTTAGCTGCTCCCGCAATAGATCATCAACATCGCCGATTTTTTCCGTGAGAAGATTCAACTTGCTCGATAGGTTTTGGATCTCGGATTCAGCACGAAGATTCACGTCATAGTCCAACTCGCCACGCACTCTGTCTTTCGTGTCCTGACGATTTTGGCTCATCATAATCACCGGTGCCTGGATAGCTGCCAGCATCGACAGAAACAAATTGAGCAAAATAAATGGATAGGGGTCCCACGCTCTCCCCTTCAAGGCCACATTTGCGGAAGCATAAATTGAAAGCGCAACTCCGAATAAGATGATGAAGGTCCAGGACCCACCGAATCGCGCGACAGAGTCGGCGATGCGGTCTCCAAAGCCCATCTCCTCTTCGATCACTTCATTCGAGTTTCGGCTGACTCGAAGCCGTATCAGCGCTTGTGACGCATGAAATTGACGGCTTACGACAGTTAGCATATCCATTCCCGCCATCGGCTTCTGCTGCAACAATGCAGCGATATCGTCGCGGCTCACTTGGACACAGGTTGTCTCTTCCATCGCCAGCGCCGTGGTTTGATGTGGTGTATCTTCAAGCATCGAGGCAAAGCCGAAAAACTCGCCATCGCGCGGTTCATCCACGAGCACCTCCTGATGATCCCGGTCTACCGTTGTCACCCGCACTGCGCCTGACATCATCACATACGCATGTCTTCCGGGTTCGTCCAGCTTGTAGATGCGTTGCCGCGCAGCAAACTTTTTAATCTGAACTTGCGCTGCCAAAACCGCTATCTCTTCGTCGTCAAGCAGCGCAAACAGAGGTATCTGTCTTAGTTCTTCCGCCTTGCAAGCCATGATGGTTCACCTCATTTGGATCCTGTGCTATTTTGCACGCGAAACATGCACTCGACATATTATCTTTGTCTCAGTCGCTCTCAAAAGAGCGTATAGCGCTCCACAGCGAGAACTCTGGAAGAGGGACGGCTCAAAGTAAATTCAAATCGACAGCACCCGGGTCATCATCCGGCAATCGGCAATCGAAGTTCAGCCCGGCACCCACCGTGACCACCCCTGCGGTTCGCCAGTTGCACCGATCCTCGATGCGCCTGAGCAATCTGCTGCGCGAGAACCAAACCAATTCCAGTTCCACCCGGCTTGGTCGTATAAAACGGAACGAACAGGTTGTTCGGGTTGGTCAGCCCCGGGCCGTTGTCCAGTACCTCGATAATGACCTCTGAGCCTGCAGTACCCCACACGATTTCTACGTGTGGTTCACCCTCACCAATCTCATCTGGACTCAGCGCAGCGTCGGCCGCATTGCGTACTAGATTAATCAGTGCCTGTTCAATATGGTCAGCATCCACCTGCACCACAACATCTGCCGCTCCTTCAACGGTCACGACGACCCGCCTCTCCAACAGCGCGACCCTTTGCGCCAAGGCCGCTACCGACACTGACGCCAGTCGGGGCGCCGGCAGCCCCATCAACTGCCGATATGCCTGCAGAAACCGATTCAGCGACTCCGCACGATTCTCGATGACCTCGAGGCCTCGCTCAAAGTCGGCACTTTCCCCAGGTGCATTGTTCAACGTAGCGATCCGTCCACGCAGACTCCCAGCGATCGACTTGATGGGCGTCAACGAATTGTTGATCTCGTGACCCAGAACGCGAATCAACCTCTCCCAGGCGAGTCGCTCCTCTTCCCTTAATGCAGCGCTCACATCCGACAGCACGAACAGCGTATGCGGAATGCCGCGAAGCCGGAAGCCTGTTCTTTTCACCACCCACCGCACCGACTGCTGCCCGCTCCCCAGAGACATCACGTCCTCGTCCGCTACCTCGAGTAGCTGTGCCAGATTCAACTCCGCTGCTGTGTGCCCAAGCGCTATCTGTACTTGCAACCGGAATGCGTTCTCCCCCGCTGCATTCAGAAGCTTCAATCTTCCCTCGGGATCGAACGCTAACACCGGAGATTGCATCGAATCCATCACGCGCTCGACCAGCGCCATGGCCTCTAATGCGCCCGCACGTTGCGCCTGCAGCATTCCCGCAAGTCGATTGATCTCAAGCGCCAGGTCGCCCATCGCATCATTTCTCCTACCTCCCCTGGCCCTGAAAGAAAAATCGTCCTCCCGCAACGCTGCCACCACGTTCGCCAGCGTCTGCAGCGGCCGAATGATCTGCTCCATCAGAACGGATACAGCAAAAGCCCATCCAAGCGTGAGGCCAAGCAAAACGATAATCTGCAGAAGAGTCTCGACTGAATGTTGTCGTAGCTGAAGCCAGCACAGAAGCAGCAGCAACAGCCCAGGAAGATAGAGCCACAGGCGCAGTCTCTTTTCAAAACTCAGCCGTCGTGCCGATCTCCCCAGCGGCATACGGGTCCGCCTCACGCTACCGCCGGATATCTCCTCATCTGGATCTTCAGAGACCATATTTCTCGATACGGCGATAAAGCGCACCTCTGCTCAATCCAAGCGCATCAGCCGCATGGCTCACATTACCACCTGCACGGGCGAGCGCCTTGCGAATCAAGATTGCCTCGACTGACTCAAGGCTCATCTCATCCATGCTCTGTGCCCCTCCCCGCTGCGTATTTAACCCCAGGTCCGCGGGTTCAATATGCACTCCCCGCGCCATCAGAACCGCGCGTTCGATCGTATGGTCGAGCTCGCGCACATTACCCGGCCAGCCGTACTGCAGCATCATCTGCAGTGCAGCCGGCTCCAGCCCCTGAATCGGTCTGCGATAACGTGCAGCATATCGTGCCATAAAGTGCCCGGCCAGTGGCGGTATGTCCTCACGCCGTTCCCGAAGCGGTGGCAGGCTTATTTCAACTGTGTTCAACCGAAACAACAGATCTTCACGGAACCGCCCGGCTGCACACTCTGCCCGCAGTTCTGCATTAGTTGCAGAGAGCATCCGTACATCTACCTTCTGCGTCTTTGAAGATCCTACGCGCTCCAGTTCTCCCGTCTCTAACACTCGAAGCAGCTTCGCCTGCTGCCGAACCGGAATATTCGCAATCTCATCAAGAAAAAGCGTTCCCCCGCTCGCCAGTTCAAATCGTCCGATGCGATCTGCACGAGCGTCAGTAAAAGCGCCCTTCACATGTCCGAACAGCTCACTCTCGAACGTCCCCTCAGGCAACGCTCCCGTGTTCACAGCGACAAGTGTTCTCTCCGCACGCGAAGACAACCGATGCAGGGTCTGCGCCACAATTTCTTTCCCCGTGCCATGCTCGCCCGTAATCAACACATTCGCATCCGATGGACCCACCCGAGCCATCGTCTCCAGCACAGGTCGCATCGAAGCCGCAGCTGCAATGAAATCCGGAGCTCCGGGTGCCCGCAGGATCCGATTCTCCGCCTCCAACCACCGCATTTTCTTCTGACTGCGATGCAACTCCATTTGAGTACGCAGAATACTCAGCAGCCGCGCATTCTCCCACGGCTTCTGAATGAAATCTCCCGCACCACGGCGCATCGCTTCCACCGCAAGATCAATGTTGCCCCACGCCGTCATTACCACGACCGGAAGCTGCGCATCGATCTCCTTAACTCTCGCCACCAGATCCAGTCCCTCCTGGCCAGAGGTCGTATCCCGCGTGTAATTAAGATCGATCAGCACGCCATCGAAGCTCTCATGCGCCAGGGCGTCGAGCACCAACGCCGGTGTTCGAACCATCTCCAACTGATAACCTTCCGGCTTCAACAATAGCCGGAGCGCCTCCAGTATATGGGGTTGATCATCCGCGATCAGGAGCCTGCACGACGCCTCTGCATCTTCCGCCCCCGATTCGTTCTTAACAATTCGCTCCGCCAGCATGGTGACCTGCTCCTGCGCGCTACTGCCCACTAGGGGCGATGCCCGTCTTCGCTGATTCTATCGAAATATCGTTTGCTTCCAGCGTAGAACCGACCGCGCGATCCACCTCAATCTTAGCCTTCTGATACGCCGTCATCGCTGCAACCAGCGTTGACTCCGCCGCTGCCAGATCGCGCCGCGCCGTCAGAGTCTGGTAGTTCGACCCCGCCCCTAGCTCCTGCTCCTTCGCGGTGATGTCAAAAGTCTTCTGTGCCAGATCGCGTCCTTTGCGGGCTGAAACCACCCGAGCCTCACTCTGCTCCAACGCATATTGAGCGTTCCGAACCTCGATGCGAATCTGCTTCTTCAACTGCTCCGACCGGAGCTCCGACTGCCTCGTCTCCAACTCAGCTCGATATTGGTCCGACTTCGCGACGCGATTGCGAAGCGGCACATTCACCGTCACACCAACATAATAGTCAGGAGCGCTATTGTTGAAGGCAGTTCTCAACGATCCGGCTAAGTCCGGTGGCGAAGTCGAGATCGTACCCGACGCAGGGTTCTGCAAACCCGCCAACCCCGAGCCTCCATAATACGCAGTCAAGGCGACCGAAGGCAGCAATGCATTGCGCGCCGCATCACGGCTCAACCGTCTGTTTTCAAGATCGATATCTGACTCGCCCAACTCCAGTCTGTCCTTCAGCGCACGCGCCGTCATATCTTCAGTCGGACCCTGCGGGGTCGTGTCCGTCATCGCGCTCTGATCGGTCGGACGTACCGGCATCGCTTCTAAATTAGGATCGTCAAGGTTTTTCGTGAGCGCATTTTTTATTAGCAACTCCTGAAACTGCAAGGTCGTCTTCGCAATTGTCAGGTCCTGTTCGCGGCTCGCCTCTTCTGCCTCGTCCTTCATCACATCCATCGCAGGAATCGCCTGCAGTGCAAGTTGTTTGCGTCCGCTCTCCAGCGTCTGACGAGCAAATTCGAGCGACCGGCTCTTCACGCCTTCGTCCTCGTACGCGGCCACCAGATCCCAATACATATTCGCGATCTGCGTCACCGTCGTCACTACCTGCAATTTGAACGCCTCGTCCGAGATCCGCTGATTATTCTTGGCGATCCGCAAAAATCGTAGGTTTGGCCCGAGGCCGAAACCTGCCAACAGCTGCTGCTGCAGCGCAATGTGATAGTAAGTGTTCAGCGCTGGGACAAGAAAGCTCTCCGGACTGTTTGTCGTTCCACGGTTGTTGTCGAAGACCGCCGATATCGACGTCCCAGTCGGAAAGGCCTGCGTGTAGCCGATATTCCCCGTCGTTGTATTTTGCTGCAGCTCTGGAACTCCGTAAACGACGGTATTCGACAGTGGCTCCGCAAAGTGTTCGATACTGAAGGTCCCCGAAATCGCGGGATCATACGAAGCAACGTTCGTACCCGCACCGAGGGTTGACGAGACAAGCCCGGATGCTCCAGAACCCGCACCGCCAGCACCCCCTGAAGTGCCTCCGGCTCCCGCTCCACTCGGCCCTGGACCGAAGCCGCCCACTCCACCACCAGGCGTATTCTGAACTACGCCCGTATTGACTCCGCGAAACGAACCGCCCGCCTGTGTGCGCAAAACATCGGCTGCCGCGATCGGAATATTGTATCGAGCGATCGCAATATCGAGATTGTTTTCAAGTGCCAGCGAGATCGCATCCTTCAAACTCAGTTCAAGCACACCATCTTTCACCAGAGCATCGATCCGCGGCGAGTTCGCCAGATTCGGCTTGGGAACCAGTGTGGCGCGGAACGAGTTCAACGGATTGTCGGAATGCGGAATATCCAGGCGCAACGCGGGCTGGGTCGCCGCAGGTACGGTCTGGGTAACGGTTGCCTGCTGCACCTGTGCCAACAAAGGCACCTCCAGCAAAACCAGCATGCTGAAGCAACGAAGCACTGAAGAACTCCCCTTCACGCTCGCACCCCCGCCCCTTCAGCTGCCACAAGACCTGCCGTATCCCGCGAGAGCCACCCATCGCGCAGTTCAATCGTCCGCGTGCCATACCCCGCATTCGTCTCCGAGTGCGTCACCTGCACTACCGTCGTACCTTCCTCATTCAGCTTGCGAAACAATTGCATAATCTCATTTGCTTGTTCTGAGTGCAGATTGCCCGTGGGCTCATCGGCCAGCAAAAGATTTGGCTTATGAATAACGGCCCTCGCAATTCCCACCAACTGCTGCTGTCCACCCGAGAGCTGGTTCGGGAACAAATCTTTCTTCCCCACAATGTTGAAGCGATCCAACGTATCCGCCACCAGAGCCTGTCGCTCAGACTTCGGAATATCCTTATACGACAACGGCAGATCGATATTTTCCGCTACAGTCAGATCGTCCAGCAGGTGATAACTCTGAAACACCATCCCAATTCTTCGCCGCGCGAGTTCGGCTCTCTGCTTCCGATTCATCGCGTGAACCGCCTCACCAGCGAAATAGAACTCTCCTCTCCATTGATCGTCCAGCATAGCCAGTACATTTAGCAGCGAAGATTTACCCGCTCCAGATGGACCCATCACAGTTACAAATTCGCCCTCACGGATCGTAAGATTGATGCGCCGCAGCACCCACGTTTCTGTATGGCCCGTCTTGTAACTCCGTTCCAGTTGTTTCAACTCAATCATTCTCTGCTCCGTTTCAAAACTTTCGTCGAGCCGGCTCGGGGGATCAACAGCCGCAACAGTCAATGCCGTTTGGCTTCGCTACTCAGTCCGCAGAGCCTTGACCGGGTCAGTGGAGGCCGCACGCCGCGCCGGGATCAACCCAGCGACGCACGCCGAAACAACCAACACTACAATCGCTCCTGCAAAGATCACGGGGTCCTGCCCGCCAGTTCCGTACAGTTGTGTCTTCATAAAGCGAACGCACAGCAACGCCACCGGCAATCCGATCACAAGCCCAACTCCAGCCTGCAGCATGGCCTCACGCAACACCATACTCACCACTTTGCCGCGTCCAGCGCCGAGCGCCATCCGTATCCCGATCTCCGAGGTTCGCCGTGCAACGGTATAAGCCGTCACACCATACAAACCGACCGAAGCCAACACCAATGCCAACGCTCCAAACATCAGCGTCAACCGCGCAATCAACCTCTCCTGGCCAAATTGGCCTTCAATCTGAGTGCCAAAGGTCTTGAAATCGGTAACTGTGAGGTTTGGGTTGATACTTGCAAGTGTCCGTCGAACCTGTGCCTCCAATCCTTCCGAAGGACCTCTCATCTGCAGCATAATCGCGCCTGCAAAGAGTGACCGCACATCCGCATTGTCCGACAACGGCGCATGTTGCAGAAAGGGTCGGAAGTACATTGGCCGAACAGGCTCACGTGGATCGACATACTTCACATCTGAAACCACGCCAACAATCTCGATTTCACCCGCGCTCTTGGCTCCATCCAGGCCGAAGTGTATTCCGATCGGGTCTTCGTTCTTCGCAAAAAACTTCTTCACAAAAGTCTGATTCACAACGGCCACCATCGGCGAAGTAGCCGTGTCCTGGTCGGTAATTCCGCGGCCTCGTAGGACCTGCTGCCCTATCACCTGAAAGAAATCCGGCGTCACGCGATCCCACGACGCGCCGATACGATCGTTCGGCCCTGGCTCAGGATGCCCTTGAATCGTAACTCCCTCACCCCAATTATCACCTTCGAGCGGAGTGTAAAGCGACAATCCCACCCGTTCCACTCCCGGCAGCGCCCGAAGTCGCGTAAGCATCTCTCCATACAGAGCCTGTAACTGATCCGGCTTGTAGCCGGCATTGTCCGGACTGATATGGATCACAACGCGATTCTCAGTCTGTAATCCAAAGTCCTGGTGCTCAAGCTTGTTCAGGCTTTTGGTCAACAGCCCCGCTCCCACAAGCAACACCAGCGACAGCGCCGCTTGGACCACCACAAGCGTTCGCTGCAACAAGGAAGCACTGTCCCTGGTGGAACGATTGGCACCTCGAAGCGCCTCCGCTGGCTCGGAGTGAGAGGTAATCCATGCTGGCGCGATCCCGAAGACCAGACCCGTAATCAACGACAAACCAAACGCAAATCCCAGTACCAGAAGCGAGGGACTCGCATGAATCGGGAGGCCCGGAGAATCCGGAAATGCTAGCGCAAGCAACATCCGCGTTCCTGCGTACGCCACTGCAAGTCCAGCAACGCCGCCAAGGCACGCCAGAACGATGCTCTCGGTCAGCATTTGGCGAATAATTCTCTTCCGCGCTGCACCAAGCGCCATTCGAATTGAAGTTTCAGCTCGTCTGGACATCCCGCGGACTAGAACAAGGTTTGCAATATTCGCACACGCGATCAGCAGAACCAGCGCGGAGATACCCATCAGAAGCACGAGGCCACTTCTGTAATCGGCCTGCATATTCGCAATCCCAATCCCACCCGGAATCAAGATTACGTGAGTCTTCGGCAGCGCCTTCTTTCCCTCCGCATCCTGATAAGACTTTATTGGGACCAACCAGTCACGCAACAACGCACTCATCTTTTCTTGCAGCGGACCGATTTGCGTGCCCGGCTTGACGCGACCAAGCACATAGAGCCAATTTGACTCAGGACGCTTTAGCAATGCACCAGCATCGAGAATTGGCTCTTCGTTCAACGGAAGAAAAAAATCAGGCGGTGTATCACTCATTCGGTCGCCGTAAAACGAAGACGGACTAATCCCTACCACCGTCACCGGATGTGTATTCAGTTGAAACGTGCTCCCGACAACAGAAGGATCCATCGCATAGTCGCGTTGCCACGCCCTATAGCTCAACACCGCCGCCATCGGCGCTCCCGGCGCATCATCAGACGGTTCCAGAAGCCTTCCGGAATAAGGCTTCAGTCCAAACGTTTGAAAGTAATTCCCCGAGACGAACTCACCGGCCGAAGCCTTTGACAAACTGTTGCCCGATCCGCTTCGCGCAGTAAGAGTGCCTTGACCGATCCCCGCCTGCATCGCAGCCAGTTGCTCAAATTCAGGAGTGCTATCGCGCAAGTGTCGGTACAAATCGTACGAAAACATCGAATAGTCTTGGCCCTCGGGCCGTCCTCCCATCACGCAGCAATCATCTTTATCGCCCAGACGTACCAGACCCTTCGGATCGCTCACCGGCAGGTTCTGCAGCAGTACCGCATGCACCAGCGTAAAGATCGCTGCGTTCGCGCCTATCCCAAGCGCAAGCGTCAGAACCGCCGTCAGAGTGAATCCCGGCGCCTTTCGCAACTGTCGCAGTGCATACGTCACATCCTGCATCAACCCGTTCATCTTCTGCTCCTTCCGTTCCGCGCATTCCATCAGATTGATCGCGGCCCCTCGTCTGTTACGCTGGCCGCCTGACAACTCCAAGGCGACAGCTCTTGCTTTTTTGAATCTCTTTTGTCGAACGCGCACATTCGTAAGCCATGGGAGCAACCCTGATACCCGTGGTTCCCATCACGTAGTCTGCAACCTCGCGCTGGAGATCCGCTACCCAGCTGCGGGCTACACACCATCTCCGTTGCCCTTTGCTGATCGTCTTCAGCGTCGAAGTCACGACTGTCCGCATTACCTTGAGCTCTGTCTGCGCAGCGGCGGGCAGCGTCGTCTTTTGGCAAGTCGGTCGTTCATCCGTCCTCACGCTCTCCATCAGGCCGATAGCAGCAACATTGAGCGCGACGCCGAGCACAACCACCGGCACCACATTCATCGCAGTTCCCGACATGCCAATCGCCCCGCACATCTGCTGTAGGAACAGCCTCATGTCCTCGATCAGTGTCATCATCCCTCTACCTCCGCTAAGAGTCGATTTAGCTCACCCTCCGCAACAACCTTGCCGTCGAACAGATGCACCTGACGCTCTGCGTGTGCCGCAAACCGTGGATCGTGCGTCACCATGCAGATCGTCGCACCCTCTGCGTGCAACTCCTGCAACAGCTTCATCACGGCCTCGCCATTCTTCGAGTCAAGATTTCCCGTAGGCTCATCGGCCAGCAGGATCGACGGCGAACCCGCCAACGCCCGCGCCACAGCTACCCGTTGCTGCTGACCACCTGAGAGCTGCGCTGGATAATGCCGCATCCGGTGTGCCATATTCACGCGCTCAAGCGACTCCTGCACCCTCTTCTTGCGCTCTGTCGCAGGCATTCCCGCGCGATAGGTCAGTGGCAGCTCGACATTCTCGGCAACAGTCAGATCGCCAATCAGATTGAAACTCTGAAAGATAAATCCAATCTCCTGGTTTCGAATCCGCGAACGATCTGCAAAGTTCAGATTCGCGACTTCTTTACCGTTCAGCGTGTACCCGCCGCCGGTCGGCGTATCCAGCAATCCAATAATCGACAGTAACGTGGACTTCCCGCATCCCGATGGCCCGGACATCGCCACATACTCTCCACGATTGATATTCAAATGCACACCCGACAGCGCATGCGTCTCAATCTCATCCGTGTAAAAAATCTTCTTCAAGTCCTCAATCTGAATCATCGTATCCGTCGCCATCCCTGCTCTCCTTTATCCCGGCCGTCGCCTGGGCTCTGTCTAATTCAAGCGAACCCGATCCGTGTTATCCCACCGGCTCATGTCCGACAGAATTACCGTATCGCCTTCCTGCAATCCTTCCAGCACCTGAATGCTGTTCACCGAAGCACGTCCTACCTTCACCGGAACTCTCACCGCAGTCTTGCCGTCCGTTCCTTGTCTGAAGAGGCTGATCGTGCTGTTCTCATTCCCGAACGCCGGTCGGCCCACATAGAGCACATCGGACATCCGGTCCAGATCGATCGTTCCGTCAACACTCAAGTCGGGGCGAGCACCCTGCGGCAGGGCTCCAGCAAGCTCTACGTCAACCGTTACCGTTCCGTTCAATACCGCAGGATCGATTCGCATCACCTTGCCGTTGATCACGCCGTTATGCGTGTCAATCTCAGCCGGCTGTCCGATTTGGATATCCCTCGCCTGCGTCTCGGCAATCTTCAAACTCGCCTTCAACTGGTCCGGCTGGACCACCTTCGCCAGCGTCGTTCCCGGAGCAACATGCTCGCCTACCTGATGCGGCAGCTCAACCAGCACACCGCTTATCCCCGCCCTCACACTCAACGCATCCAGCTGCTTCTGCTTCAACCCAAGCAGCGCCTTCGCCTGATCCACCTTGGTCTGTTGCACAGCGAGCTGCGTCTCGATCGCCTTCTCATTCAGCGTAAGCCGCTGCTTCTCAAGATCATTGCGCGTCGTCAACTCATCGGCTTTGCCCTTCGAGGCGCTGTAGGTCAATCCACTGATCACGCCCAAATCGAACAACGACTTATCCGTCCGCGCCTGTAGCTGAGCCTGAGTATGATCCGCCCCCACCGTCGCCGCCGCTGCCTTCTGATCCATCAGGTCGCTCTGTACCTTCGCACGGGTATTGATGTAGTCAGCCTCCGCCCCCTTCATTTGCAGCTGCGCGTCCAGCAACTCCTGCTGCAACTGTGGATCAACAAGATCCATCAAAATCGTGTCCGGCTCAACCTTCGCTCCCGGCAGCACGCGAATCCGCACAACCGTCGCTTCGGTCTCAGAAGGTATCAGCCGAATCTTGTCTTCCCGAGGAACCAGCGAACCCGGTCCCCGTACCTGACGCAACAAAGGCCCACGCTTCACTGAGTCGGTCCAAACCGTCGCCCGATCAACCTCAGGCGCCGCAGGCTTCAACCGGGTGACAAAAAACGCAATTGCCGCAAGCACCACTACAGCGCCGCCACCTGCAATCCACTGCCGACGCATCTTCTTCTGCTTTATGTCTGGTCTGGAGATATCCATTGCGTCTGGTCTAAGTGCAAGCGCAAGGCCATCCTCAATCACACGCTTTCAAATACTTACAGAGCAACGCGCACCACCGCCCGTCCGCAATCGAAACAAACTGTCCATTATCGAACACGCAAATTTTAGCTAAGCTGCCGGCGATATCTTCAAGATTTCCAACATCTTCGGAGTAATCCGTTGACGTACCTTCAAAAAATCCTTCCACGGATCGCGCTTCAGCCCTCCCTGCCATTCTGCAAAACTCGCGACATACACGACAGTCCGCTCCGTCGCCTTCAGGTCTCCCCAATCCAGCGGAAGCGAAACCGCTGCGCCAGCACGAGCCCTCGGGGAGAAGGCCGCCACCGCAGTCGCGCCTCGTTCGTTCCGCAGGTAGTCCAGGAAGATCCTGTCTTTCCGCGCAGCCTTACTCATCTTCGTCAGATACACGCCTGGCTGGTCTTTTTCCATCTTCAACACAAACGCATGCGCAAACTGTTTGATCACTGCCCAGTCGTACTCCGGCACAACCGGAATCACCACATGCAGCCCCTTACCCCCAGTGCTCTTCACAAAGCTCTCCAGACCGAGCTGCTCAAGCTCCTTACGAACCTCCACAGCGCTCTCGGCCAGCCTCGGCCACGCAATCGCAACATCCGGATCAAGATCGATGATGATACGGTCCGGATGCTCAAGATCGTCATTACGCGATCCCCACGGATGCACTTCGAGCACGCCCATCTGCGCAAGCCCAGCCAGAGCCTCTGCCGTCGACAATGTAATGTAAGGCTCGATCTCCCCCGTCTTCTTATCCGGCACATTTACCGAAGTGATCCCCGGCGGCAGCATGGCGTTCACATGCTTCTGATAAAAACACGGCTTCTCGCTCCCGTCAGGGCAGCGCACGAGAGACACTGGACGCCCCTCGATATGCGGCAGCATATGCGACGCGATTGCCCAGTAGTAATCCGCCAACTGCTGCTTCGTTAGCTCGGTCTCCGTATCGAGAATCTTTTCGGGGTGCGTTAACCTCACTGGAGCGTTCTCCAACGTAGACTTCGCGCTCTTCTTCGCAGTCTTCACGGGAGCCGCCTTCGCAGTATCTCCCTCGTCAGGCTCAGTCTTCGCCGCAATCCCAACGGACGCGGAGTGTGAAGCACTCTTCGCGCCGCGCGCACGAGGCACAACCGTAGGCTCCTCCCGCCGAACCTCAATGGCAGGTTTATCCTCTCGCAATCCCTTGAACGAAGACTGTCGTACGAGGTTATCCGCGGTCCACGTTGCAAAATTGACTTGCGCCACCAGCTCAGGTTTCACCCAGATCGCCCCCCGTTTCGCCTCAGGCGGCGGGTTCTCAAACGGATTCTCTTTTTGACGCAGCTCTTCAAGCTGATTCCGAAGAACGCGATGTGTCTTCTCCGTAAATCCTGTACCCGTGCGTCCCGCATAGATAAGCTTTTTATCGTCGTAGTATCCCAGCAGTAGCGCCCCAACTCCATGACTTCCATTCGAAGGCAAAGTAAACCCGCCAATAACAAACTCCTGCTCGTGCACACACTTCAGCTTCAGCCAACTTCCACCCCTGCCGCTCGAATATTTGCTGGCAGCGCGTTTGGAGACGATCCCCTCAACATGCATCTCGCAAGCCTTCCGGAAGACGACTGCTCCGTCGGTCTCCAGATGTTCACTGAGTCGCAAAAACTCACTGCCGCCCTCCAAAAGAGTCGCAAGCAGCATCTTTCGTTCAACCAGCGGCAGACCCCTCAGGCTGTGTCCATTCAGATGCAGCAGATCAAACACGAAATAACTAAGCGGTTTCTTTACGCCCTCCTGAAAAGCAGCCTGCAAATCGGCAAAGCTGGTCGTGCCGTTCTCCGCCAGCACCACTACCTCACCATCCAGAATCGCTCGCTCCACCGGCAACTTCCCAACCAGAGCCCCAATCGTCTTCATGCGATGCGTCCAGTCCAGTCCAGTCCTAGTCAGCAGCTGAACCTTATCGCCATCCTTGCGAGCCTGGATCCGATAGCCATCAAGCTTCAACTCGTGCAACCATCCAGGCCCGCTCGGCGGAGTCGTAGCCTGCAACGCAAGCGCCGGCGTAATAAACTGTGGAAGTTTCTCTTTAGGCGCTCCTGCTGGCACCTTCAATTCAGTGGTAATGTCCTTCGACTTCCGAGACGCCTCGCCCTCGTCAATCAGGACCACTCTCACATCGGCCTTCTTCGGAACTTCAACACCGCCTTCCTTGCGATACCAGGCATCTCCCTTCGCGGTTTCCTTCGAGTTCCAAACATGATCTTCGTTGCTCGCAATCTCTTCGAGACTCCGTTCCGTGACTACACTATTCGGCTCTTCCTCCGTGACAGCCGCGTCATCCTGCTTCCGCTCGAACTCGTCGTGCTCCTTGATCAACAGCCAATTCGGCTTACTCTCATTCGCCGCCTTGCCACCCATGCGAATCAGCGCCCATTTCCCCTTCATCTTCGTGCCGTGCATGATGAACTTCAGCGATCCTGTCCGCAGCCCTTCATCCACATCGGTATGCCCCGCCTGCGGCTCCCACGTTCCCTGGTCCCAAACCATCACCGTGCCGCCGCCATATTGCCCCTTCGGAATGATCCCCTCAAAGCCGCCATACTCCATCGGATGGTCTTCGACCTGCACCGCCAACCGTTTGTCTCCAGTAAAGTAACTCGGCCCCTTCGCCACCGCCCAGCTCTTCAACACCCCATTCCATCCAAGCCGAAAATCGTAATGGAGCCGCGTAGCCGCATGTTTCTGAATCACAAAGGGCAGCCCAGTTCCCTGAGCTGCCTTGTTCTTTGAAGTTCTTTCTGACTCTTTTTTCCCACTAGGCTCCGCCGTTACATCGAAGTCGCGCATCGACCGATAGCGTTCCAGCTGCTCATCTACCGCATCCGCCGCACTCATCGGTGACTTCGACTTGGCTCTCTTCTTCGTAGCCATGACGAACGCTACGCCGATTTACGCGGCTTATGCGCCTTCGCCGGCTTTACCAGTTCGATGCCCTTCTGTGCCTCCGCCGCAGCTGTAGCCTTCGCCGGAGCCTTCTTCTTGCCCGCTGCAGCCGCCGCCTCGTCACCCTGCACACTCTTCCGCAACGCATCCATCAAATTAATTACTTTGCCAGACGTCGGCACCGGCTCATCCTTCGGAATTGGCGCGTGCTTCACCTTCGCCTCAACCATCTCTCGTAACGCAGCTTCATACTCATCTTTGAACTTCTCTGGCTCAAACTTCGAAGCCTTGCGCTTGATCAACTCCTTCGCTAACGAGAGCTGATCCTCATCCACCGCCACCTTCTTGATGTCTTCGAAGAACTCCTTAGGATCCCGAAGCTCTTCCGCATAACGCATCGTGTAGGCCATCATGCCTGGCAGTTTGTCATCCGTGTCGGCCGAAACCGCAACCAGATGTTCACGTCCACTAAACGCAATTTTTCCCAGCGCAATCTTCTTCATCGACTGAAGCGCCTTGCGAACCACAGCGAACGCCTCTGCCTGAACGTCATTCTCCGGCACTACAAAATACGGCTTCTCAAAAAACTCAGGATCAAGCTCCTCAGCGTCGACGAACTGCGTCACCTCAATTGTGTGCTTCGAAGGAATTCGAACCTGCTCAATCTCCTCCGGCTCGATCATGACGTACTCGCCCTTACGATACTCGTAACCCTTCACGATATCGGAGCTCTCAACCTTCCCCTCATCGCCAGCAGAAACCTTCTGGTGTTTGATCCGCTCTCCGGTCTTGCGACTCAGTTGATGAAAACGAATCTCGCTCTTCGACTCCGTCGCCGTAAAGAGCTTGACTCCAAACGAAACAAGCGAAATCTGTATCTGACCTGACCAGTAAGGACGTGGCATAAGGGGTTCTCCAGTTCGATTGGAAGCAAACAAAGGCCCGGAAGATGCTTTTATCACCAGAAAGCCCGCCAATACAACCCCTAAGACGTGGTAGCAGACTCAAACGAGCCATTACTCATACATAAAACACCTCTTCGGTCCCTATACTGAAGCCCACCAAATGTTCACTCTGCCCAACATATTCGCGGCCATCCTCACCCTGATTCCTTTTCTCTGCGTAGCCTTCTCCGGCGACGCGTTCCGCAAACAAATCCAAGGGTCGCCAACACCAATCAGACTTCTCCTACCGGCCATACTCTGTCTTCCATATCTCATCGTAAGCAAAGCTACTTCCACTTTCCTTTGGGACTGGTTCGCTCTCTACGCTCTGCTGCCGGTCGCCGTCGCGCTCCTCCTGCAGCACGCCCGATACGTCGACAATAATCAAAACGGCAATTGGCGAGACTATCTCGTCCTCATCACTCTCGGTCTCGCCGTCGACCTGCGCTGGTTCGAGCCCGCATGGCCTCCACACCTCGCCGTCTTCAACAAGATGATCCTGCTCAACGCAGGCATCTACGGTTTCCTCTTCGTCCGCGACTTGAACGGTGTCGGATTCGATCTCCGCCTCCGACTGAGCGACCTCCGCATCGGCCTGCGCGAATGCGTTTTTTACATCCCCATCGCGCTCATCCTTGGCCTCACCCTGGGCTTTCTCCACGTCCACGCCATCTGGCCTCATCCCTGGAAGCTCGTCGGCGCCTATCTCTTCACGTTCCTCTTCATCGCAGTCCCCGAAGAGCTCTTCTTTCGTGGCTGGTTACAGAATCTCCTCGAACGACGCCTGGGACGAACTCAAGCTCTTCTGCTAGCGAGCACCCTCTTCGGCCTCTCCCACTTCAACAAGCGCGCCGTCCACTTCAACTGGCGCTACGTTCTGCTCGCCGCCATCGCCGGCATCTTCTACGGCAGAGCCTGGCGTCACAGTCGCCGCGTCGCAGCCTCAGCCATCACCCACACCACTGTCGACACCTTGTGGTCCATCTGGTTCAGATGATGCCGCCCATGTGGCCGATATCGCAAGTAGCCCAGCCCCACCCGCATGTTGTGCTGCACCGACGCCGGCAAAGTCACCGCAACGCAGATACCGAGAATCGCGTGCGCCATCCCCAACGTAAACAGATTGCGATAGCGCAAAAAGACAAGACAAGAAGCCACACCCCACACCAGTGTCATCACCGTCAGCACAGGATTAGGCAGATGCGCCAACGCAAACAGGCCCGCCGCTCCTATCACCGCAACTCGCCGATCGTTCGTCAGTTTCAACAGCCGGCGCATCACGAAATCCTGCAGCAGGAATTGCTGAAAAAAAGACCACACCGCATAGCCCCAAAAGCCCTGCACCAGTCGCAATGTAGTATTTGGCGCGTGCAACGTCTGCATCCGCCCGGCAAAGAGCACCGCGCACGCCGCAAAACATAACGCCACCCCCACAACCCACAGTGACCGGAAAAATCCCGCGACTCGTACTCCCATCGCGTCCCAGCCGCTAAACGAGATCCACGTTGTATACCCAATCCACCCAAGCGTCACAAAATACAGCACACGCCGCAGGGGTGCCGGGGTCCAGATCACCACCAGGATCAGTCCATATCCCACAATCAGATCAAGCAGCGTGCGCCGTCTCCACCCCGCGGCACCTGGCCCCTCTGGCCGAGAGAAATCCAACGCGCTGGCTGTACTCAAACTCATAGCACACGATCCGGCAAATTCATCGAATCTTTATGTTAGTACGAGCTGGCTCGCTCCCGAATTTTTCCTATTCGTCCGCCTCGTCGTGAAGCGGCCGTTTCGCGTTCGCCAGGATCTTTTGCGCCAGCAACGCGGGCACCACTTCATAGTGGCCCATCTCCATCCGGAAACTCCCGCGTCCCTGCGTAATCGACGTAAGCGTCGTCCCATAGCTCAGCATCTCCGCCAGAGGAACCTCCGCCCGCACCGTCGTCCCCGCACCGCCGCTCTCCATCCCCTGCACGCGTCCACGCCGTCCGTTCAAATCCCCGAGCAACGCCCCGGCAAAGTCATCCGGCGCCTCGATCTCCACTCGCATCACTGGCTCCAGCAGCACCGGTTTTGCCTGCTCCATGCATTTACGAAACGCCAGCCGCGCCGCCATCTTGAACGACATCTCGCTCGAATCGACATCATGGTAGCTGCCGTCGAATACCGTCACCTTCAAATCGACCACGGGATATCCCGCCAGAAATCCTCGCGCCGCCGACTCCCGAACGCCCTTCTCAACCGCCGGCACATATTGTCGCGGAATCGACCCCCCGAAGATTTCGTTTCCAAACACGACACCGCCGCCCCTCGGCATCGCCTCCATCCGAATCTTGCAATCGCCGTACTGCCCATGGCCTCCCGTCTGTTTCTTGTATCGTCCCTGCGCCTCCGCGCGACCAAGAATCGTCTCGCGATACGGTATCTTCGGCGCCTTCAAAGTCACATCCGTGTGGTATCGCCGCTTGAGCTTCGAAACAACAGCTTCAATATGCTGCTGCCCCGCCCCAGCCACCAGAAACTCATTCGTCTGTGGGTCACGGAAGAACTTCACCATCGGATCGTCTTCCATCAGCTTATGCAAAGCGGGCCCAAGCTTGTCCTCATCCGCACGCGACTTCGGTTCAATCGCATACGTCATCGCTGGCTCAGGCATAGGCACCGGCTCCAGATAAACCTCATGAGCTTTGTCGCCAAGCGTGTCTCCAGTCAAAGTCACGCGCAACTTCGCCACCGCACCGATGTCTCCCGCATGCAGCTCCGACACCTCCACTGCCTTCCGTCCCTGCATAATCGACAGGTGCGCCAGCCTCTCCGGCTCATGCCGAGTGAAGTTCTGCACCGTCTTATCCGTCGTCATCATCCCGCTTACGACTTTAAAGAACGAGATTCTCCCGGCAAACGGATCGGTCATCGTCTTGTACACATAGAGCGCCAGCGGCTCCTTGTCATCCACCTTGCGCATCACAATCTCGTCCTGATCGCCGCCCACCCCACTCCCGTTCACACCTGACGAAGATGAGTGCAGTATGCCCCGGGTAGCCACCGGTTCCCGCTCCGTCGGCGCCGGCGCATACACCTTCAGAAAGTCCAGCAGATGGTCAGTCCCCACATTCCTCAACCCGCTCACGTACAGCAACGGGAAGATTCTGTCCTCGCGAATCGCCTCATGTAGCGCAACGATCAAATGCTGCTCCGGAATCGTTCCTTCGCGAAAGAACTCTTCCATAAGCTCGTCCTTCCCCTCGGCAACCAATTCCACCAGAGCCTCATGCGCTGCCTTCGCGTCCGCCTTCAGCGCCTCAGGAATTACACCAACCTCACCCCGCCCATCGCCATCCGGCTTATACAGATAGGCCTTCATCGTCACCAGATCCACAACACCGTGGAAGCCATGCTGATCGACGATCGGCAACTGCACCGGCACAACCTGCCGTCCCCACTTCTCCTGCAACAGTTCAATCATCCGTTGCCGCCCCACTCTGCTGTCAGCCTTGGGATGATCGACCTGATTCATCGCCAGCACGCGCGGCAAGCTCACCTCAGCGGCATACTTCCACACTCTATCCGTAACCGCCTCCACTCCCGTCTGCGCATTCACCACCACCAGCGCTACCTCAACCGGCAGCATCGCCGCGCGTGTCTCGTGCACAAACATATGAAATCCAGGCGTATCAATCAGGTTGATCTTGATCCCGCTCCACTCCGCAAACGCTACGGCATTCGACATCGTCGTTCGCCGCGCCACCTCTTCTTCGTCGTACGCCGTCACCGCTGATCCGTCCTCGATGCGTCCTCGTGTCATCGTCATCTTCGCGGCATGAAGCAACGCGCAGATCAGGGTCGTCTTTCCACTATGCGCATGGCCCACCACCGCCACATTACGAATATCGTTTCCCAGATAAACCTTCATGTCAGACTCTCCTTGACAATCTGAGCTGATCAATCACCATCGGTTACAAAATGGAATCTCCTCAACGGCGGCGGTCCGAACAATCTCCGAGGAGGAGCAGCCACCGTTGGCGACCATCGAGTTCGGCCCCTTCTGAGGCCGGTATCTCGAGGAGCAGGGATGCTATCACAAACTCAGTCCTGCTTCCTTCCCCTAATTTCCTCAGCGGCAACGGGCCCCTGGGACTTCAGAAATAAGAGTTAGCCGCACGTCCAATATCCGGGTCGCTACCCGCACGCAGAGTCAGGCTCGCCACACTCCTCAAGCCCTACCGGCGCAGGGAACCGACCCCGAAGCTCAACAAACCGATACCGCTAGCTATCTCTTACCGGCTCCAGGAGGGCACGTTGACTCTCGCACCACCAACTCCGGGTCAACGACGATCTGTTGCGTAGCATTCCCCCCGCTCCGCGACCCAATCTGTTGCAACACTGTCTGAGCCGCCAGAACCCCCATCATCCGCAACGGCTGTCGCACCGTCGTCAGCGCAGGGTTCTGAAATGCCGCCGACTGGACATCGTCAAAGCCCACCACCGAGACATCCTGTGGCACCCGCAGCCCAGCCTCTCGCAACGCCTTGATAGCACCAATGGCCGACACATCGTTGAACGCAAACAACGCAGTAAAGCTCTCGCCACTCGCCAGCAACTTCTGCGTCGCCAGATACCCTGGTTCATGCGTCGGCTGATCTCCCTCAAGCTGTGCCACCAGTTGCGGAAGAATCGTCATCCCTCTCTTCTCCATCACATGGCGAATCCCCCTCCACCGCGACTCCGTATCCGAGCTAAACTTCTGCCCCTTGATGAAGGCAAGCCGCTTATGCCCTAGTCCGCTCAGGTGATCGATAGCAAGCTCCGCGGCCAGCCGATGATTCAGCACAATATTAATCACGCCCTTCGGCTCATGATGGCCCGAGACGCTCACCGTTGGAATCGCCCACCTATCTCGCAGCAGCGTATCCACAGCGATCACGCCCTCCACAGCACGGTCGCGAAACAGCCGTTCACTTCGCTGAATCATCTCTTCACGGTGATGATGGCTGATCAAAAAATAAAAGTAATCCGACTGCATCAGTTCGTACTCAATCCCACTCAACACAAGCGTTGCGTACCCCTCGCTTACCTCCGGCACAATCACGCCGACCGTCTGACTCCGTCGATTGCGCAAGGAGCGGGCAAATAGATTCGGCCGGTAGTTCAGCTCCTCCGCTGCCGCCACGATCCGGTCCTGCGTAACCTTCGGAATCGAACGCGCAGCTGGCGCTCCACTAAGGACGCGAGAGATCGCAGCCATCGACAACCCAAGATGGTCGGACAATACCTTCAGGCTCGCGGGCTTATGCTCTTGTGTCTTCGATTCTGGCGTCGCAGATCTTTTCGCGCGTCCACGCATTCATGCAGTCTGTCACAAGTCACACTCTGTGTGGCTAAATCCTCCGCCCGATCCTTGACACTCGCTTTCTGAAACGGCAATATCCAAAGACAAAAGTTTGCCTGACACAGGTCCAAACCACGCAACTCCACGCTCCCTGAACACTGCACTTCCTGCCCAGAACATCGCGCCAGCATCCACATTCGCACGCGCGGCATCCAACGACCTGGGGAGGTCCGACTCCAGGCTTTCACTAAAAACCGGACACGCTCTACAACGTCCGCGGTACTTTTACACGATTCACAGAGTCAGACAAGTCTGCTGCCCTGGCAAGACCGTACGATAGAGAAGATGAGTTTCAGCACCTCGACTCCGCCTAAAATCACGAGACGTCGCGCGACCAAACTCCTCGGCGGAGCCATACTCTCAGGTCTTGTAGCCTCCCCTCTCGCAGCGCAGCAGGCCGCCCAACCCACCTACTCAAGGCTCCTGAGCGACGAAGACCTCGCCTTCCTCGAAGAGATGGAGCGAGCAGGCTGTCTCTACTTCACCGAGCAGGCCGACCCAGCGTCCGGGCAGGTCCTCGACCGCGCCACCAACAAGACCGCCACCGGAGAGTTCGACCAGCACTTCGCCGCAAGCATCGCCGCTACCGGCTTCGGCCTCACCGCCCTCTGCATCTCCGACAAACGCGGATACCTCGACACCGATCGCATCAAAAAGCAGGTCATCACCACGCTCGACTTTCATCTCAACAAGATGCCCGACGAGCACGGCTTCTTCTACCACTTCAGCGACGTCAAAACAGGTAAGCCCCTCATCAACGTCGAAGTATCATCCATCGACACCTCCATCTTCCTCTGCGGTGTCCTCACCGTCCGGGCCTACTTTAACGACCGCAGAATCACCGACCTCGCCACGCAACTCTACAACCGCGTCGACTGGCCCTGGATGCTCAACGGCGGTAAAACCTTCTCCATGGGCTGGCATCCCGAGACCGGCTTCATCTCCACCCGCTGGGACCACTACGCCGAGCTGATGATGATGTATCTCCTCGCCATCGGTTCGCCCACCCACCCCATCTCCCCCGACTCCTGGAGCGCCTTCACCCGCCCGCCCATCACCTTTGGTCCCTACTCCTACATCAGCGGGCGCGACCCCCTCTTCGTCCACCAGTACTCCCACGCCTGGTTCGACTTCGCCGGCAAGCGCGATGCCTACGCCAACTACTTCTCCAACTCCATCACCGCCACCCGCGCCCACAAAGCCTTCTGCCTCGGCCTCAAACGCGGCTACACTGACGACTACTGGGGCGTCTCCGCCTCCGACTGGCAGCACGGCTACACCGCCTGGGGCGGCCCTCCTCTCATGGGTCCGGTCGACGGATCCGTCGTCCCCTGCGCCGCCGCCGGATCCCTCCCCTTCCTCCCGCACGATTGCATCCGCGTCCTCCGCGCCCTTCGAGAAAACTTCGGCCAGGACGCATGGGGCCGCTACGGCTTCTGCGACGCCTTCCACCCCGAACTCCACTGGTACGACCCCGACGTCCTCGGCATCGACCTCGGCATCAGCGTCCTCATGGCAGAAAATCTTCGCAGCGCCTTCGTCTGGGACACCTTCATGCAGAACCCCGAACCAGTCGCCGCTATGAAGGCCTGCGGATTCCGCGGCACTCGGCAGACGACCAATCCCTCCGAGCCAAAACCAGTCCCCATCCCAAGCCCCAGTCAACCCGTGACTCCAAGCACCAACCGCCCCCCTAACCTGTAGCCGGTCCCGTCTCCAGCAGCTTCAGCAATCCCACTTCATCAAGCACGGCCACCCCCAGCGAGTTCGCCTTATCCAGCTTCGAACCCGCCTCCTCCCCCGCCACCAGATAGTCCGTCTTCTTACTCACGCTCCCCGAAACCCGCCCCCCCGCCGACTCAATCTTCTCCTTCGCCAACTCGCGCGTAAGATTCGGCAGCGTTCCAGTCAGCACAAACGTCAACCCCTCCAGCATCGAAGTTGTCACGCGCTTCTCCGCCGTCATCGTGAGACCCAGCGCCGTCAGATCTCTCACCAGATCCTTGTTCTTCTCCACCGCAAAGAACTCCACAATCGCCTGCGCCACCTTCGGCCCTACCTCCGTCACTGCCTCCAGCGCCGGGCCCGCTTTCTCCATATCCTGGCTGGCCGCCGCCTCCAATTCCTGCATCGAACCGAAGTGCGCCGCCAGCAACTGTGCAGTCCGCTCGCCCACAAACCGAATTCCCAGACCCAACAACACCCGCGCCAATCCAGCTTCCTTCGACCGCGCAATCTGCGCCAGCAAAGCGTCTGCCGTCTTCTCACCCACCCTCTCCAACCCAAGCAGGTCCTCGCGTTTCAAACGATACAAATCTCCAATCGTCCTAATCAGCGCCTTCCGCGTCACGACCGGAGCACCCTCCTCCGTCACAACTTCCCCATCGCCACCCAGCTCTGCACCCTGCCCGAGCAACTGCGCCACCATCGCATCGCCCAACCCTTCAATGTTCATCACCCCGCGCGCCGCCCAATGCAACAACTCCTCACGTACTCGCGCCGGACAGGAGTTGTTCACACATCTCCAATCAACCTCTCCCTCCACTCTCATCAATGGGCTTTTGCACACCGGACAAAACTCCGGAAACACAATCCCCTTCGCCCCCCGCGGATGCGTCTTATCCTCCACCACCTCCACAATCTTCGGAATCACATCGCCGCCGCGCTCCACCTGCACAAAATCCCCAATACGAACTCCAAGACGTGCAATCTCATCCGCATTGTGCAGCGTAGCCCGCGTCACAGTTGTCCCGCCGATCAACACCGGAGTAAGCGCAGCCACAGGCGTCACCTTCCCCGTCCGCCCAACCTGAAACAAAACATCCTCCAACTTCGTAATCCCCGCACGCGCCGCAAACTTATACGCAATCGCCCACCGCGGAGCCTTCCCCGTAAACCCAAGCCGCCTCTGCTGCGCCGTAGCATCCACCTTGATCACGACACCATCAATCTCATACCCCAACGTGTCGCGCAGCGGCTCTGCATCTCCGATAAACTTCACCACCTCATCGATACTCTTCAGCGCCTTCGCATACTTGTTTACGCGAAAACCCGATGTCTTCAATGCCTCGAGCGTCGTCGACTGCTGCGGCAATAAAAACTCTCCATCCCGCAACAAAAAGTAAGCATAAAAATCCAGCCGTCTCTGCGCGACGATGTTCGGCTCGAGCGTCCGTATCGTTCCCGCCGCCGCATTACGCGGATTCGCCGCCGGAGCCTGTCCCGCCGCCTCGCGTTCCTCATTCATCTTCACAAACGCCGTCTGCGGCAATACCACTTCTCCCCGGACCTCAAAGCTCTGCGGCAACCCCGCCGCCTTCAGCTTCGCAGCCGAGATACTCAGGGGCACCGATCGAATAGTTCGCACATTGCTCGTCACATCCTCGCCAATCGAACCATCCCCACGAGTCAATCCCCGCTCCAGATGCGCACTCCCACCCGCGCCCGGCCCATACTGCAGCGCAAGCGACAAACCATCCAGCTTCAGCTCACACACATACCGCACTGCCTCGGTACTCGGCAGCGCATCCCGCACCCGCTGGCCCCACGCCCGCAGCTCTTCCTCGTTGTAAGCGTTATCGAGCGACAACATCGGCCGCGAGTGCGGCATCTTCACAAATCCATCCTTCGGCTTGCCCCCGACCCGTTGCGAGGGAGAATCCGCAGTCACCAGCTCAGGATGCTTCTCCTCAAGCTTTTTCAACCGGTTCATCAGGGCGTCATACTGCGCGTCCGTGAGCTCCGGCGAATCTTCGACGTAATACAAATATTCGTGGTGGCGAAGCTGATCGCGCAGCTCTTGGATCTCTTGATCGGGTGTCGAAGCGGTTGCCATACGCAAAATTATAAAGACGCATGCACGTTGGTCGGGATACCGTTTCTGACCAACGGGAGGACCCTGGCAAAACCGCCGTTGCAAACAGGTACACACGCCACGAAGTGGCCGCCCCACGCGCAGTGGGCCCGTCCGGCAGGACGCGCGCCGTTCCGTCCTTCATTTTTTCTGCATCCAACACTCATGCCCTACCGCCTTCGACGCTACCCACCCCCGCCCCCCGCGAGCCAGGACGCACAAAAGAATCTAGAGCGCCCCAGCGCCCAGGACATCTACGAGCAGGTAGCCAACAACGCCCGCCAGGAGCTGGGCCGTTCCAGCATCTCCCTCGCCATCTCCGGCCTCGCAGGCGGCATCTTCATGGGCCTCTCCGCTCTCGGCAACGCCATCGCCATCGCTCTCCTCACTACCCCCGGAACAGTTCCCACCCACACCATCTTCTTCGTCGGCAAGATGTTCTACCCCCTCGGCTTCATCGTGGTCATCCTCGGCCGATCGCAGCTCTTCACCGAAAACACCCTCTATCCCGTCGCCCTCGTCCTCGCAGAAAAGAAGCACTTCTGGAAAACTCTCCGCCTCTGGGCGACTGTCCTTCCCGCGAACGTTCTCGGAGCTCTTTCCTTCTCCGTCATAGCCGCCCTCACCAACGCCCTCAAACCCGAGATCGTTCAAGCGCTCGCCGGCCTGGGCCTCGAAGCCATCCACAACCCAGCCGGAACCATCTTCTGGAGCGGCGTCATGGGTGGTTGGATCATCGCCACCGTAGCCTGGCTTGTCTCCGGCTCTCACTCCATCACCGGCTCCGTCATGATCATCTGGATGCTGACCTTCGTCGTCGGCCTCGGCAACTTCGCCCACTGCATCGCCACCAGCGGCGAGATCCTCACCGCCATCCTCATCGGCAAAGCTGCATGGAGCAGCTACTTCATCTGGCTCCTCCCTGCCGTAGCGGGCAACATCTGCGGCGGCGTAGGCATGGTCACCCTCCTCGAATACGGCCAGGTCATCTACGGCGGCGACGCCGACGCCGAAGCCATCGCCCCTCTCCTCAGAGAAGAACCCAAACAGGAAGAGTCCCTCAAAGCCTGACGATCCGCTCAAACCAACTGCCGTCCTTCTGAGTCCTTCTCTCATCGCCTTCATCAAACGAGGCATAGAAGGAACAAGGAACCCACATGCCCGACACCGTAAAGATCGTCCGTTTCCACAAGACCGGCAGCCCCGAAGTCCTTCAGTTCGACGAACTCCCCCTCCCCGAACCAACCCAGGGAGAGGTCCGTCTCCGCGTCAAAGCGCTCGGCCTCAATCGTGCCGAGGTCATGTTCCGCAACGGCCAATACCTCGAAGCTCCCATCGTCCCCGCAAAGAACGGCTACGAGGCGTCCGGCACCATCGAAGCAGTCGGTCCTGGCGTCGACCCCACATGGATCGGCAAGACAGCCAGCACCGTTCCCGGCCTCTTCAGCCTCAATGCTCACGGTGTCTACGGCGAAGTCGCTATCGTTCCAGCCACAGCACTCGCCGAGTACCCCGCCCAACTTTCCTACGAAGAAGGCACCTCCATCTGGATGCAGTACCTCACCGCATACGGCGGCCTCATCATGTTGGGCCACTTGAAAAAAGAAGACTTCGTTCTCATCACAGCAGCCAGCAGCAGCGTAGGTGTCGCCGCCATTGAAATCGTAAAGGCAGAGGGCGCCACCAGCATTGCAGTAACTCGCACTGCCGCAAAAAAAGCAGAGCTACTCAGACTCGGCGCAGACCACGTCATCGTCTCCGACGAAGAGGACCTCGTCGCCCGTGTAAAAGAAATCACCGCTGGCAAGGGCGCCCGAATCACCTTCGATCCCATTGGCGGGAAGATCGTCGAAGCTCTCGCCGCAGCCGCCTCCAAAAACGGCATCATCTTTGAGTACGGCGCTCTCGCCCCCGAACCAACCCCCTACCCGCTCTTCACTGCCCTCAGCAAATTCCTCACCATCAGGGCTTACACCCTCTTTGAGGTTGCTGCAGATCCCATAGAGTTTCCCAAAGCCAAGAAGTACATCTTCGACCACATCGTCGCAGGCAACTTCAAGCCTCTCATCGACAAGACCTTTCCCTTCGCCGAAATCGTCGAAGCCCACCGTTACATGGAGTCCAACGCTCAGATTGGTAAGATCGTCGTCACGCTCTGACCCATCACGAGCCTCTGCCTGAAGATTACGGCGCCTTATCTTCCCCAATGTTCAACAGCGTATCCACATTGCTTTTATCCACCAACGTAACTCCCGTATCGATAAGTGTCGGAAACGGTGAAAATGAGTCCAGCGCATATTCCCGCATCATTGGCGTTACTGGATAGTGATGAATATCGTCCAGCGCCTTCAGCCCCACCAGCGCCATCGTAAAAGGCTTCTGCGAGATGGTCGAATCGATCGTCCCATCCTTCACGCCTTGGAGCACAGTCTGGTCCGTATCCATCGCCACCAGCAGCCGGTCCTTCACGTTCTCCCGTCGAAACGCCTCGGCTACATCTCTCCCCGAAGCCGCCTCAAGGCACACGATCGCGTCAATCCTGTTCGCTCCCGTCCGCGACAGATAGTCCCGCGTCTGGTCCATCGCCAGCCCGGAATCCCCCTTCATGTCGAACACATCGACAATCTTGATTCCCGGATAGTGCGAGAACGCGTCTTTATACCCCTTCAATCGCTCGTCAATATTCGGCTGACCAGGAATCGAAAAGAAAGCCACGTTCCCCTTACCATTCAGCTTCGCCGCAACCCGCTGTCCGCCCAACCTCCCCGCCTGCAGATTGTTCGTCCCAATGAAGTAGAGCCGTGAACTCGCCGGAGCATCCGAGTCCATCGTGATCACCGGGATCCCCGCGTCCATCGCAGCTTTAATCTCCGGCGACATCAGCTCCGCGCTCGCCACCGAAACCAGAATCCCCGCAGGTTTTCGCGCTACCACCGTGCGAAATTCCGCCACTTCGCCCTGCGGATCGAACGTATTCGTCCCGCGCATCTCGGCCGAAACCCCATACTGAACCGCAGCCTTCTGAAACCCGGCATTCGCCGCCTTCCAGTAAGGCAGGTTGATGTTGGTAGCAACCAGGTAATAGTGCTCGTCTTTGCTGTGACGGGTGCATCCCGCAAGCAGTGGAAGGAACATCGCCAAGAGCGCAAAAAGAGGTCGCCTCATGAAGTGGTTCATCGTCATCCTCTGGCAAAACTTCTGTCCGAAGCCGAAAAACATAAAACTCCGACAGCGGCAGAGGTATATCCCGGGGGCCTGATGCTACGTTTTGCCGCTCGACCCTACTGGTTCGCCTCCTTTTGCTTCTTCATCACGGCGCTCAGATTTGTCTTATCCACCAGCGCGACTCCGGTATTCACAAACGCCGGAAACGGAGAATAAGGATCCAGCGCAAAGTCCTGATCCATCGGCTTCACAGGATAGTGGTGAATCTCATCCAACGCCTTCAGCCCCAGATACGCCATCGTGTACGGCTTTTGCGAGATCGTCGAATCGATCGTGCCATCGCCGATCAGTCTCAACGTGTCAGAGTCCACGTCCATCGCGACCAACAAACGGTCCGTAATATTGCGCCGTTTGAACGCCTCCGCCACATTCACACCCGAACGCGAGTCCAGGCAGATAAACGCATCTACCCTCGCTGGCCCCTTCCGTTCAAGGTACTCACCCGCCTTATCCAACGCCGTGCCCGGGTCTGCCTTAATGTCGAAGTTCTCCACCACCTTGATTCCCGGAAACCCGGCGAAGATATCCATATAGCCCTTCAAACGTTCGTCAAGGTTTGGCTGCCCCGGGTTAGAAAAGAACACGACATTTCCTTTCCCATTCAACACCGCAGCCACACGCCTTCCGCCCAATCGCCCAGCCTCCAGATTATTGGTGCCAATAAAGTACAGCCGCTTGCTCTCTGGCGAATCCGAGTCGATCGTGATCACCGGAATACCCGCTGCGATTGCCGCGTCAATCGCCGGTGCCATCAACTGCGAGTTCGCAACCGAAACCAGAATCCCCGCAGGCTTCCTTGCCACCATCGCGTTGAATTCATCGACCTCCGCCTGTGCGTTCAGACCGGCCGGCCCTCGCGTATCGACCGAAACCCCGTACTCCAGTCCAGCTGCCGCAAATCCGTTCGCGGCCGCCTTCCAATAGGGCACCGCCGTATTCGTGGCGATCAGGTAATACTGCTCGCTTTTGCTGTGGCGGGTGCATCCCGCAATCAGTGGAAGCACCACCGCTAAAAGCGCAAAAAGATACCGCTTCCTCAAAATATTCATGGCTGTCCTCCGGCTCATCCTGTCCGATGCCGAAACATATCGAAATCGGGCAGCAGCGCAGGATATATTTCCTGCGGGTGCCAGATACTACTCCAAATCACTCTGCACAGTAAACTCTGGGGGATCTTCCTCTCCAACTCACTTTGGCCGGTAACATACTCCATTCATTGACGCCGTCGGGCACTGCCTCGAATACTCAACTAGGACATGAAGCGTTTCCTTCCGCGTTTCGTCTGTCAAATTGTGCAGACGTTCTTACATAGAGCCCGACTCCTCCTGCTCCTCACGCTGGCCGCGCTTGCCTCTCAGCCCAACGCCGCACACGCACAATCCAATGCGAAAATCGGTCATCAACCAGCTCTGAAACCGGCCTCAATACCAGCACTAGTCGGCTACTTCCCCCAATGGGGCATCTACAATCAGCCGCAATATCTCGTCAAAAACCTCGCCACAGGTACCACTCCTTTGGTCGATCAGATCAATTACGCACAGGGCTTTGTCACAAACGGGCACTGCTCTATCGCCGATCCCAACGCCGATCTCAACTACACCTTCACCGCCGAGCAAAGCGTCGACGGCAAACCTGACACCCCAACTCAACCCTTTCGCGGCAACCTCCATCAGCTTCAGAAGCTCAAACGCAAATTCCCGAACCTACGCATTCTTATCTCACTCGAAGGCCACGCCACCGACTTCGCCGACGATGCTCAACCCGCGAACCGCGCAGCTTTCGTCACCTCTTGCATCGACACCTTCCTCAAAGGTCAATTCGCCCCCGGAATCACCATCCCCAATCTCCTCGACGGTATTGACCTTGACTGGGAATACCCCCATCAGCCTGACGCCGCCAACTATGTCGCGCTCCTCCAGGAGTTCCGCCGTCAGATGGACGCCCTCCGTCCCGGCCTTCTCCTCAACGTTGCCGTCGGACCTAGTCCCCGCATGTACGAAGGCACCGACATGGCCGAGATCGGCCGCCTCGTCGATCGCATCGGTCTCATGACCTACGACATGAGCGGCCCCTGGAGCGACACCACAGGCTTCATCGCCCCTCTTACCGCAAGCCCCAACTACAACGGCGGCACCGTCGCCCACTCCGTCGAGGCCTACCTCGAGGCTGGCGTCCCCGCCGAAAAACTCCTCATGGGAGTTCCCTTCTACGGCTACGGCTGGAATCAGGTCCCTGAAGACGACAACGGACTAGCCCAGGAGGGCTCCCCCATCCACGGCGATCGCCCCTACAGTTACATCGCCACTGTCATCCCAACCTCCACCGTCTACCGCGATCCCGATTCGCAGACACCCTGGCTCTTCGACGGCGACATCTTCTGGACCTACGACGATCCGCTCTCCATCACCCACAAAGCTCGCTACGTGCTCGACCATCAGCTCGGCGGTCTCATGATCTGGGAGCTCGGCGAAGACAACGCCGCATCCGATCTCCTCCACGCCGCCCACGAATCGTTACAGACCCCGACTCAGCCAGCGCTCTCGAACGCAGATGAGCCATCTGAAGGCGATTCTGCCCTACCCGCACCTTCGAGATAAACTTAGTACAGCATGGTCTTACCCTTCGTCCGCGAGCTCCTCGCTGACCTGGAGCACTCTGAAGCATTCGAGCGTGTACGCCGCCACCTCAGCGGAGGCACGGGGCGCAGACGTGTCTCTGGACTCACCTTCACCGCCCGCGCCCTCTATCTCCCCTTCTTCGTTCGCGCCGCACAAGCACCCTGCGTCATCATCGTCGCCGACAACAAAGCCGCCGAAGCCCTCCAGGCCGCAGTCATCAGCGCCTGCGAGCTCACCGGCGCCCTCTCCGCCGAATCCGTCCTCCGCCTCCCCGCTCACGACGTCCTCCCCTTCGAAAACCTCTCCCCCCACCCTGAAATCCAGGAGACCCGCGCCGCCACACTCTGGAAGATAGCCACCGGCCAAGCCAAACTCGTCATCGCACCCGTCGAAGCCGCCTGCATGCGTCTCTTCCCGCGCGACTACTACCGCGCCCTCACCCTCCATCTCAAAGTCGGCGAAGAGTACATGCCCGACATGCTCGTCGAGCACCTCCTCTCCGTCGGCTACACCAAAGTAGACGTAGTCGAGATGCCCGGCCAGGTCACCCTCCGTGGCGGCATCCTCGACGTCTACTCCCCCGAGATGGACCGTCCCGTCCGTATCGACTTCTTCGGCGACGAAATCGAATCCATGCGCCGATTCGACCCCGACACCCAACGCTCCGCCAGCACTCTCGACAGCGCTCTCCTCCTCCCACTCACCGAAACCCCAGTCACCGATAAGCTCCTCACCGCCATCAACGCCCGCCTCACCCGCGCAGGCACAGCAGGCGCAGCCATCGAAGGCGGCGAAGAGCCCACCGAGCTCTTAACACACGTCAGCACGCGCACAGGCGAAGCCACCATCTTCCCCGGATGGGAGTTCTTCGCCCCCGTAGCCGGAGCCAACCTCACCCTCCTCGACCTCCTCAGCGCATCCAGCCCCACCGCCCCCCGCGTCTTCCTAGAAGAGCCCGCCATGGTCAAAAATCAAGGCGAGCGCTGGTGGAACAAGATCGAGCAGCGCCACGAGCGCTCCGGCATCGGCAACCTCGTCCGCCCTGAAGACATATACCTCTCTCCCTGGGACCTCGACGACCGACTCCACAAGTTCTCCGGCGTCGAACTCGACCAACTTGGCGCAGTCGATGTCCTCGACGCCGACCGCAGCGACCTCTCCGAAGTCGACTTCGCCACCCGCCCCACCATGCGCTTCCACGGCTCCATCCCCGCGCTGATCGACAATCTCAACTCGCTCATCAAGCAGGAAGCCCGCATCCTCCTCACCGCACCCAATCAAGGCGAAGTCGAACGCCTCGCCGGTCTGCTCCAGGAGTATCAACTCCCCTACCGCCTGGGCTCCCGCAGCGAACAACACGGCAGCTCCACCGTCTACACCGAATCGAGCTACCTCGGCGGCAACACCATCGACCTTCGCATTCCGGTCATCGTCAAAACCCCCATCGCTGCTGGCGTCCAGATCCTCGATCTCGACAAGGCGACCGCCCGCCAGATCATCATCTTCGGCGCACAAGACCTCATCGACGACGCGGACGTTACCACCCGCCCCGTCCGCCGCGGCAAATCTAAAGCCGCTGCCTTCATCTCCGACTTCCGCGACCTCGCCGTCGGAGACTACGTCGTCCACGTCGAACACGGCATCTCCCGCTACTGCGGCCTCCGTGTCATCGAAGAGAACGATCAGCCCCCACTCGAGCTCATGATCCTCGAGTTCGCCGACGAAGCAAAACTCTACGTCCCCCTCACGCGCCTCGACCTCATCCAGAAGTACCGCTCCAGCGAAACCGGCCCACCGCCAGAGTTAAATAAACTCGGCACCCAGTCCTGGCAGAAGACCAAAGCCCGCGTAAAAAAAGCGATGGCCGACATGACTGCAGAGCTGCTCAAGCTCTACGCGCAGCGTCAGGCCGCCGTCGGCACGCCCTTCTCGCCCGACACCAACATGCAGCACGAGTTCGAAGACGCCTTCGACTTCAACGAGACCGACGACCAACTCACCGCCATCGCCGACATCAAGGCCGACATGGAGTCCACCCGCCCCATGGACCGCCTCCTCTGCGGCGACGTCGGCTACGGCAAAACCGAAGTGGCCATGCGCGCCGCCTTCAAAGCCGTGCAGGACTCCAAACAAGTAGCGGTCCTGACACCGACAACAGTCCTAAGTTTCCAACACTTCGAGTCCTTCAAAAAACGCTTCGCCAACTTCCCCGTCAACATCGAAATGATCTCCCGCTTCCGCACTGCGAAAGAAAAAAAGATCATCCTCGAAAAAGCCGAAGCCGGAAAGATCGACATCCTCATCGGCACCCACGCGGTCCTCTCCAAAGACTTAAAGTTCCAGGACCTCGGCCTCCTCGTAGTGGACGAAGAGCAGCGCTTCGGCGTCCGCCACAAAGAGCGCCTCAAACAAATGCGCGCTCAAATCGACGTGCTCTCTATGTCCGCCACGCCCATCCCGCGCACCCTTCACATGTCGCTCATCGGTCTCCGCGACATGTCCGTCATCGAGACTCCCCCCAAAGACCGCATGGCCATCCAGACCATCGTAGCCAAGTTCGACGAAAAACTAATCCGCACCGCAATCGAGATGGAGCTCGAACGCGGCGGTCAGATCTACTTCGTCCACAACCGCGTAGAAACCATCTACGACCTCGCCTCCAAGATCCGCGAACTAGTCCCGCAAGCAAGAATCGTCATAGGCCACGGCCAACTCCCCGAAGCCGAGCTCGAGCGCGTCATGCTCGCCTTCATGAACCACGAGTACGACGTCCTCGTTGCCACCAGCATCATCGAAAACGGCCTCGACATCCCTCTCGCCAACACCATCATCATCAACCGCGCCGACCGCCACGGCCTCTCCGAGCTCTACCAGCTCCGCGGCCGCGTAGGCCGCAGCAATCGCCGCGCCTACTCCTACCTACTCATCCCACCCGAAACCGAACTAACCGAAATCGCTCGCCGCCGCTTGGCCGCATTGAAAGAATTTTCCGACCTAGGCGCAGGATTCAAAATTGCCGCTCTAGACCTCGAGCTACGCGGCGCAGGCAACATGCTCGGCGGCGAGCAATCTGGCCACATCGAAGCCATCGGCTTCGAGATGTACACCACCATGCTCGAAGAGGCCGTCCGCAAGATGAAGGGCGAAGAAGACAAACCCGCCCACGCCAACACCGTCATCAACCTCGGTATCTCCGTCCGCATCGACAGCGACTACATCGCCGAAGAAAACCAACGCCTCCGCATGTACAAGCGCATCGCCGGCGCCCAAACCCAGGCCGACCTCACCGACGTCCGTGCTGAACTGCAAGACCGCTACGGCACACCACCCGAAACCGTCCTCAACCTTTTAGCCGCAGGCGAAATCCGTCTCCACTGCGAACAACTCGGAATCTCCCAGCTCGATCGCAAGCGCACGCAGGTCGAACTCCCCAACCCCAACGGCAACAAGAAGACCCCCATCAAGACCTTCGTCGAGATGCTCCACGTAAAATTCGCCGCCGTCAACGCCGACCCCTCCCACTTCACCAACGGCAACAACAAAACCGTAGACCCCGGCACCCTCATGAAGCTAGTCAGCCGCAACACCAAGCGCGGCGCCCAATTTAGCCCAAACGGCACCTTACGCTGGCCCCTCCCCTCCGCCAAAGCCGAAGACGTGCTCTCGGAAACCCGCGCTCTCCTCGACTCCCTCAACGTCCCTTAGCGCTTCGCCCGAACTAAACTCAGCTGCGGAGCTCTCCCCTGCGTGACATATGGCTGGGCATAGATTGAGTACGACTCCCCAGGCACCGAAATATCGACAGCCATCTCTAACCGTGGAACATCCACTGGCATAGTCACCGTAAGGTCGTAATAGCCATATCCGTCGCGCAGCGCGTCGCGAATCGCGCCCCCCAAAGTTCTATCCTCAGTCTCGCGACCTCGCACTCTTTGAAACACCGGTGCTCCAGAGCCTCCAGCCACACTGCTCACCGCATCGTTCGAGGAAGTAGCGGAGATAAAGCTGCTGCCAGCGTCATAGGCCCCGGCTGCGTAAACCTGCTTCCAGGGATCTCCTCCCACGTGATACACCGAGATCCCCGGCAATAATGCGACCGCACGTTGAAAATCGCTCAGCTGAACGCCAGGCTGTGTCACCAGAAAAACAACGCGTCGCCCTGTGAACCGCGTCAACCTCGCTGTAGCCAAATTGATACTGCGATGCGTCTGTCCCTTATGAGCCAGTTCTAACTTGAGCTGCGAGGAAGAGGAGACATAGGGCGTCTGAATACCCCCTGCATCCAACACGCTCACTCTCCAGTTGGCCTTCCACAGCGCATCCAGCTTGTCTGGCAACTGGCGAACCACCTCAGCGTCGCTCGTCAAAAGTACCAGCAGCAGTTTCGTCGGAACTCCAGCACTCCCGCGGCTCCTCCGATCACGCACGCCCTCTACCTTCACTTGCGTAACAGTCGAGATGCCTCCCGCCACAAGTTTCACTTCGAAATTCCTTGCCTCGAGCCTCCTCACCGGCTCTCCCGACGTATCCCGCACCTGCACTGCGATGTGCGCCTCCCCCGATGCAGGAGCCAAAGCCACACTGGCCCCCTGTCCCCAAATCGAAGGAGATCCCAGAACCCAGAACCCGATCAGCCAGAATACGCCTGCTTGCACGATACTCTCCCGAACCCCGGCAGTGCAGCGCTCAGAAGAATAGCATTCAAAGATATCGACACGTCCTTGTTCGTGACGCCAGCCCCAGACTTCACCGTAACCTTTTCCCCAACTCCGTGTCCTAACAAGTAGGTCACCGAAGGCGGTCTCTCATCGAGACGGGAAAGGGGTCTTATGCACACACCCATCCAGATCGGCAAACTCAGCATCACCTTTCTCCACAGCCGTCATCAAACCCATGGAGCCGCGGATCTCTTCGAAGTCATCATCCCGCCACACGCCCATCTCAACATCCCGCACTTGCATCGCATCTCCGACGAGACCATCCTCGGCATGAACGGCATCACCACCTGGATAGTCGATGAGCGCCGCATCGCCCTTCACCCGGGCGAGCAACTCGACATCCCGCACGGCACGGTCCACTCCTGCCTCAACGACCAGCAGACCACCGCACGCATCATCTGCCTGCTCACCCCAGGCCTCCTCGGTCCCGAGTACTTCCGCGAACTCGCCGCCGCCCTCCACGCCGAAGACCCTCCCAACCTCGCCTATATCGGCAGCGTCATGGCGCGCTACGACATCATTCCGGCCGCTGTTCCATCCCCCTCCCTCCCAAATCAAGGAGCAGTCCTCTTCGCCGTGCCGTAAACTGGTCGCACTTATGGCCAGCCGCATCTTCGCCCCCAAAGCCCTCTTCGTCGCCGTTCTCGCCCTCCTCCCCGGCATGCGGGCCGCCCACGCCCAGCACGTCTCCGCCGACGGCGGCGCCCAGACCTTCAATAGCCTCGCCGACCAGTACTTCTCCGACGTCTACTTCCACTTCACCCCCACCAACGGCACCGCCAACGGACTCCACCAGTACGACACCCAGCTCGAAGACTACTCCGCCGCAAACATCCAAAAGCAAATCGCCGCCCTCCACAACTACGAGAAGAAGGTCGAAGCCATCGACCCATCCACCCTCGACGCCTCCGTAGCCGGCGACCGCTCCATCCTCCTCAACAGCATCCGCAGCACCCTCCTCTCCCTCGAAGTCATTCGCCCCTGGGAGAAGAATCCCGATAGCTACTCCACCGGCATCACCGCCTCTGCCTTCGTCATCATGGAGCGTCCCTACGCCCCCGCCGACACGCGTCTCAAATCCTTGGTCGAGCGCGAAAAGCAGATGCCACAGGCCCTTCTCGAAGCCCGCAAAAATCTAAAGAACCCACCCCACATCTACACCGAAATAGCCCTCGAACAAATCGACGGCGACATCAGTTTCTTCCAGACCGACGTCCCCTCCGCCTTCACCGACGCCACCGACGCCGACACCAAAGCCGCCTTCGCCAAATCCAACACAGCCGTCATCGAAGCCCTCCAATCCTACGAGGCCTGGCTCAAATCCGATCTCCTCCCCCGCTCCAACGGCGACTACAAATTCGGCGCCGACACCTTCGCAAAAAAACTCGCCTACGACGAGATGGTCGACATCCCCCTCGATCACCTCCTCGAAATCGCCTACGCCGACCTGCACAAAAACCAGGCCGAGTTCGCCCGCGTAGCCAAAGAGGTCGACCCCACCAAAACCCCGCAGCAGGTCCTAGCTGAGCTAGCCACCATCCACCCTGCTCCCGATAAACTCCTCAGCACCTTCAACGACACCTTCGCTAGCCTCATAGACTTCATCAACACCCACCACATCATCACCATCCCTTCCAAGGTCGAGCCCACCCTCGAAGAGACCCCACCCTTCGAGCGCGCCACCACCTCTGCCTCCATGGACCCTCCGGGCCCCTTCGAGACCCACTCCACCAAGGCCTACTTCAATGTCACGCTGCCTGAAAAAACCTGGACACCCGAGCACATCGCCGAACACATGGCCGAGTTCAACGTCGGCACCATCATCTCCACCAGCGTCCACGAGGCCTACCCCGGCCACTACGTCCAGTTCCTTTGGACCCCGCAGTTCCCCTCCACCATTCGCAAGGTCCTCGGAGCCGCGACCAACATTGAAGGCTGGGCCCACTACACCGAGCAGATGATGCTCGACCAGGGGTACGGCCAACCCGGCACCGGAGCCCAGAACGAGCGCGAAGCCAAACTCATTCGCCTCGGCCAGATCCAGGACGCGCTCCTCCGCGACGCCCGCTTCGTCAACTCCATCAAGCTCCACACCGGCCAGTTCACCTTCGATCAGGCCGTCAACTTCTTCGTCACCGACGGCTACCAGTCCCACTCCGTCGGCCTCGTAGAAACCAAACGTGGCACCGCCGACGCCACCTACCTCTACTACACCTTAGGCAAGCTCGAGATCATGAAGCTCCGCGCCGACATGATGAAGAAACAAGGCGCAGCCTTCAACCTCCAGACCTTCCACGACGACTTCATGCGTCAGGGCTTCGCTCCAATCAAAATCGTCCGCAAAGCCATGCTCCACGACGACTCGCCGGTCCTCTAGAGATGCCTTCTACCAACCTTGGAGCCTCTCGTTTCGGTAACGGATCGAGAGGCTGGCTAGTCTTTTTTGCGGTCTGTTGATGCTCCTATGTAGTGCTTATTTGTTCTTTCCATCGATTCATGCCCGCTATCTCTTCAGCGAACTCAAAACGCTTCAACTCGGGCATCCACTTTCGAAGACGCACAACGCTTAGCTGGAAAAATTAACGCAGAGCCGTATGGTCCCTGCGATCCCTCCAAATGCGAATGGCACAAAAGAATAGACAATGCACGACTTCCGCGATGGTGGAGAGGTTCAGGCGAAACTTTCGGCGTGGTATTCGATGTGAAGGACTCAGTAGTTGTCAGGAAAGAAGCTACGTTTGGCACTGGGATAGAGGATGGATCGGTCCATCCCTCTCGGGTATCGTTCGACGAGCAGGAGCACTGGGGAAGGGGAAATACCCGAGAGCCCGTCCAGGCCAGTTGGTATACCACTGAGTTGTTTCATTATTGGTGGTTTTCCGTGGACATGACCCCCGAAGCCTCGGCTGAGGACCGGCGGCGCTACACCGCTTTCGACACAGTTGTTTCTGGAAATACAAGGGATGTAAAGACGCAAGAGATTTGCTGCCGACTGCGGACCCATTTCCTTTTGACAAGTGAACACGCTATATTTCGAGACATGGCGATTCGCCTGTGTTAGAAAGATGGGGCATTCAAGCCGTGAGCGGACTCTCGCGATGAACTCCACTGAGCCGTTCTACTCAATCAAATTGTGTCATCCAAATTTTGACCTTGCCCTGCTAGCATTTCTGTAACACTGTTCGCATCCAAGGAATTGATGACTCAATCCATGACTCACCAGAAAATCCGCAAAGCCGTCTTTCCTGCCGCAGGAATGGGCACACGCTTCCTTCCCGCCACCAAGGCCATGCCCAAGGAGATGCTCTGCCTCGTCGATAAGCCTCTGATCCAGTACGGCGTCGAAGAAGCCGTAGCCGCCGGCTGCACCGAGATCATCTTCGTCACCGGTCGCGGCAAATCCACCATGGAAGACCACTTCGACATCAGTCCCGAGCTCGAAGCCTCCCTCGCCGCAAAAAATAAAACTGCCCTCCTGGAGGTCGCCCGCTCCGTCTCCAAGCTCGCCAAGATCACCTACACCCGCCAGCCCGAACCCCTCGGCCTCGGCCACGCCGTCCTCATGGCAAAAGAACTCGTCGGCGACGAACCCTTCGCCGTCCTCCTCCCCGACGACATCGTCGACGCCACCACTCCCTGCATGAAGCAGATGGTCGAGGCCTTCAACGAAATCCAATCCAGCATCCTCGGCTCCGAGGTCGTCGAAGGCGCAGCCATACAAAACTACGGCTGCCTCGACTGCACGCCCGACCCCAAAAACCCGCGCCTGCTCGCCGTCAAAGACCTCGTCGAAAAACCCAAACCCCAGGACGCGCCCTCGCAAAACGCCATCATCGGCCGCTACATCCTCACCCCGCGCATCTTCGACATGCTCGAGCACATCACCCCCGGCGCAGGCGGCGAATTACAACTCACCGACGGCATCAAAGCCCTCCTGCAGCACGAAAAAGTCTACGGCTTCGTCTACGAAGGCACTCGCCACGACGCCGGAGACAAGCAAGGCTTCCTCCGCGCCACCGTCGAATTCGCCCTCAAAAACAAAGACCTCGGCCCCAGCTTCCGCACCTGGCTAAAATCTCTCCCGCTGTAACCATTCATCCCAAACCGCACCGCCGAAAAGTTACATTCATCTCCCCCTTACGGCTCACAGCGTCACCGTGAGCCGTAGGGGGAGCAAAGCCTTCGCACCTGTCACCTGAACTTGTCATTCCGACCGAAAGGCTGCGGAGTGGAGGATTCTGCTGTTCGCCTTTATTTCCAGCAATCACTCCGTCACAAACTCCACCAATAGTTTCTGCATCTCAAACCAAAGACTACGCACCGAAAAAATTACTGGAGAAGACATGTCCGCCCAAAAAGCAAGCGCACCCACTGCCGCCCTCACTCGAGAAAAACTCATAGACCTTCTCAACGAAGATCTCTCCCGCGAGTACCAAGCCATCATCGCCTACGTGAATTACTCGCAGGTCCTCAAGGGCGCACAGTACATGAACATCGCTGACGAGCTCGCCGTCCACGCCACCGAAGAGCTCGCCCACGCCATCGCCATCGCCAATCACATCGACTATCTCGGCGGCATGCCCACCGCGACCCCGAAGCTCGTCAAAACCTCCGAAAAGAACGAAGAAATGCTCCGCTTCGACCTCGAAAACGAGAAGGAAACCATCGCCAACTATCGCCGCCGCATCAAGCAGTGCGACGAGCTCAACGAGTTCGCCATCGGCGAATCCATCCGCGAGATCCTCATGCAGGAGCAGGACCACCTCATCGCCCTCGCCACCGCGCTCGGCATCGACCCACCCAACCCCGGCATCGCCGACTAAGTTACGCTTCACAAAAATTTCGTTATCCTGATCCTGAGCGTAGTCGAAGGAAAAGGGTCACTGTGTTTGCTTCGCCGTGAATCGCATCGACGGCTTTGAACAACCGAAAACAGGAGGAAGCAAATGAACGAAGAAGCGATGAAGGCGGAACTCGAGCGCCTCCGGGCCGAAAACGCCCAACTCAAGACCAAAGAGAAAAGCGGCATCAGCCTCAAGGTGAGCGAAAAGGGCGCAGTGTCGCTCTATGGTATGGGGCGTTTTCCGGTCACTTTGTACAAGGAACAGTGGCTCCGCATCCTCGACAGCGCCCCTCAAATCGAAGCATTCATCCATGAGAACGAGGCGAAGCTGAAGACAAAGGAGTAGCAGCTCGATATCGCGGAAGCGGCTCATTCAGCTTCCGCGATTGCCACGGGGACGTCGTATCGGGCGGCTTTCCTACTTCCCAATCTTCAAATCGATATAAAACTGATTCTTGTTATCGAACGAGCTGATCGTCTTCACCGGGCTCTTCTTCCCGTTGCTCTCAGCCCAGATCTCATAATCCGTATTCTGGGCCAACTGCCCAAACCGATATTCACCCGCGTCATCGGAAAAGTAGCTCTTCACCGCAAGGCTATGGTCGTCCTTCAAGTACACCACCGCGCCCTTCACAATCGCCCCACCACCATCGATGACCTTACCCTGAACCACCCGCTGTACAGGCCCACGCTGCTCCGCAACCGCAGACACAGCCCGCACACCTACAGCCAAAATCACCACCGAACAAGACGCGAGAATCACCTTACCGGCAAACGAACGGACCCAGCGATCAGTACTCTTCATATGCTCTCAGTATACGGCTATCTCCATCCAGACCAGCCGTTACTCTTCGTCCTCTTCGTTGGTATGCGTCACATCCTCATCGTCATAACCCGCATCGTCGACAGCCGCCAGCTCCAGCGGATCTACTGAGACCACCTCAAGATCGATCCCGCACTCATCGCACTGAACCGTCTCGCCCTCCTCCACTTCATCGGCGTCCACCACAATCGGGTTATCGCACTCCGGACAAACAACAGCCATGATCTTGCCTCCAGGGTCTTTGGGCCCACTCGCCCGTCTATAGGATTATAGGAACATCCCCGCGGACGCCCTCGTTATTTATTTAGCGGCCCTCCCGCCCATTCGTCAAGCATACGATTCACCTGCCACTTCGGTTTTGCACAAGGAGAAATTTCGTGATCGCTGCACCCAACCGCCCCGCACGCCCGGCCCTCACCCTCCTCGCAACCGCCGCCGTCCTCTCGTGCACCCTGCTCCACGCCCAACAAACTCAACAACCCCTCACCACTGGCCGCCCCATCACCGCCGCCCCAGCCGACCCCGCCATCGCCGCCGCCCTCGCGCAAGTCTCCCCCGACCACATCAAAGCCACCATCACCAAGCTCGTCTCCTTCAACAACCGCAACACCCTCTCCAGCATGGACACCGACCTCTCCCCCAACACCGGCGTAAACGCCGCCGCCGACTGGATCGAGTCCGAATTCAAATCCATCGCCTCCGCCTGCAACAACTGCCTCGAAGTAAAGCGCGACACCTTCACCGAGGCCGCCAGCACCGCACCCAACGCCCGCATCACCAGGCCCACCAAAATCAGCAACGTCTACGCCGTCCTCCGCGGCACCGACCCCGCCCAGGCCGCCCGCATGGTCCTCGTCACCGGCCACTACGACTCCCGCAACTCCACCAACGCCAACACCCACGACCCCGCCCCCGGAGCCAACGACGACGCCAGCGGAGTCGCCGTCTCCCTCGAATCCGCCCGCGTCCTCAGCAAACTCAAATTCCCCAGCACCATCGTGTTCGTAGCCGTAGCCGGAGAAGAACAAGGCCTCAACGGCAGTGCCCACCTAGCCAAACTCGCCCACGAAGAAAACTGGCAGCTCGAAGCCGTCCTCAACAACGACATCGTAGGCGGCGACACCACCCCCGGCAACACCACGCCCCCCAACATCCAGGACAAGACCACCGTCCGCGTCTTCTCCGAAGGCATCCCCGCCAACGCCACCCCCGATCAGCTCCACGCCATCGAAACCCTCGGCGCCGAAGGAGACTCCCCCTCCCGAGAACTCGCCCGTACCGTCGTCGACGTCGGCGCCACCTACTTCCATCCCGCTTCCCAGCACGCACCCAGCCCCCCAGGCAGCCGCGTCCACAACAACCTCATGCGCATGATCCCTGCCTTCCACCCCGTCCTCATCTTCCGTCGCGACCGCTTCCTCCGCGGCGGCGACCACACCTCCTTCAACCAGGAGGGCTTCGCCGCCGTCCGCTTCACCGAGTGGGCCGAGAACTTCGACCACCAGCACCAGAACGTTCGCGTAGAAAACGGCACTCAGTTCGGCGACCTCCTCCAGTACGTCGACTTCAACTACGTCGCCAACGTAGCCCGCCTCAACGCCGCCACCCTCGCCACTCTCGCTTCCGCACCTGGCGAACCGCAAAACGTCCACATCCTCACCACGGCCCTCGACAACACCACCGAGCTCACCTGGCAGCCTCCCACCGGCGCCCCCGCCAACACCACCTACGAGGTCGTCTGGCGCGAAACCGACCAGCCCACCTGGACCGACTCTGCCACCGCCGGATCAGCCCTCACTCTCAAGCTGGCCGTCTCCAAAGACAACGTAGTCTTCGCAGTCCGCTCCGTCGACCCCGCCGGCCACCGCAGCATCGCCGTCCTCCCCATCCCCGAACGCGGCCAGCGCACCCCACCTCCGGCAAAGCAGTGATTTTTTTGCCGGACGGGCCACATCGGAATGCAAAGCCCGACCAACGGGAGGACCAAGCAAATGATGCCGCCACAACAAGGTATACCCGTCACGAAGTGACCGCCCCACGCGCAGTGGGCCCGTCCGGCAGGACACAGCCTCGAAAAACAGCGTCTACGCGGTATGTCTTTTCATCTCCAACGCCTATGATCAAATAAGAAAAGCATGCCCCGATCCGGCCCCATCTCGCTTGCGCTCCCAGCCTTCGAAGGCACCACCCGCAAACTCATCCTTCTGAATGTCGGCGCCTTCTTCGGCCTCCTCATCCTCCGTTGGCTCGCCCCGCAACTCGAAGCGGTCCTCCACAGCCACCTCATCCTCGAGCCCCTCGCCGTCGTCCACGGCGAAATCTGGCAGCTCCTCACCTACTCCTTCGTCGAACAGGGCATCCTCGGCATCCTCTTCGGCATGCTCACCCTCTGGTTCACGGGCTCTCTCCTCGAACCCTCCTTCGGCGGCCGCTGGTTAGCCGAGCTCTACCTCACCTCAGTAATCGGCGGCGCGATCCTCGCCTCCGCCATCTCCTTCACCCACATCCTCGGCCTGCGTCCCGACGTAGGCGCCGCCGGAGCCTGGTCCGGCATCTTCGGCCTCATGGTCGCCATCGCCATGATCTTCGGCGACCAGGAATTCCTCCTCTGGTTCGTCCTCCGCATCAAGGCCAAGTACATGGTCGCGATCTACATCCTCATCGCGGTCGCCCTCCTGCTCAAGCAGGCCGACACCTTCAACGCCCTCATCCAGCTCTCCGGAGCCCTCTGCGGCGCGCTGTACGTCAAATTCGCTCCACGCCGCGGTCTCGCCTTCGGCCTCTCCGAACAATACTTCGGCGTCCGCAACCGCTACTACCGCTGGAAGCGCCGCCGCGCCGCGCGCAAGTTCGAGGTCTACATGCGCAAGCAGAATCGCGAAGTCCACTTCGACAAAGATGGCCGCTACGTCGACCCCGACGAGCTCCGCAAGAACCCAAACGACAAGCGTTGGATGAACTAAGACAACGCCGCATAGAGAATCATCTCTCCTTGACAGATCGAAACTGCGTTTGCAGTGTCTGTCTTTTGCCGTGGTCTGTTCTTTTGCCGTGGTCTGTTCTTTTGCCGTGGTCTGTTCTTTTGCCGTTGTCTGTTCTTTTTGTTGTCATCCCCGAAGGGGATCTGCTTTTGTAAACCCCAGCCCAAGCAAACACGCCAGGGTGCCCCATCCATCGCGCTCTATGCGATGGGTGGGAATGTAGAACTCTTCCCAACCAGCAGCTTCTTCTGCTCTTGCAGTTTTCTTGATCTAATCCAAATTTCAAAGAATCGTCATCTCAACCGAAGCGGACAGATCCCTGTATTGGCCATTATTGTTGCCTGTTTTGAATCAGCCTTAGTTCTTAGACAAGTTCTGCGGCATCTTCAAATCAGCCACCGTCAAACTGCCGAACGCCTGCTGATAGTTGGCGCTCCAAACCCCATCCAGATCCCCACTCGACAGATACACCCGCTTCTCCCCGGCAAACTCCGGCGCAAACTCTACCGTAAGCTTTACCGTCAAAGTCTTCCCCGAGATCTCGGACGAAGCCTGCGCCGCCATTACCGTACACTGCGAATTCTCCAACGTCGCAGAACTCCCTGCCTTCGCTGCATGCGTCCCATACATACCGCCCACGTTCGGCACCAAAAAAATCTTCTGTGCCTGCACGTCGTACCGCATCAGACACTCCTTCGCGGACCACTTCTTCCGATCACCCGGCCGAAGCCCACCAGACATCACCGACACGGTAACCTCCCGTATGTGCGACCCACCCTTCGGGTCCTCAAACGTCGCCGTAAACCTCTGCCCAAGTCCACCATCCGGCGAGATCGCAAGCGACACCGGAACCGACGAATCCATCCTCATCGGCGCAACCCGCCTGCACCCAACCAGCAGTCCCCCAAAGACAATCGAAACCGCAACGAAACTCCGATGCCGCATCGTCATCCCTCCAGCTCGACCAGCCCAACCATTAAATCCTTATATCGAAGCGCGCCCAGCTCTGCCTACGCCGCACGAACGAATTCCCAGAGATTTTTTTGAACGCAACGAGCGTCGCAACAGCCCCAACCAGCGCTGAAGAAACAAGCCGCTACACTCAAAAGAAATCCCGGAAAACTCCCTACTTCGTGACCGCCGCAACCACTGCCGCCTCTACAGCCTTCTCGCCCAGTCCCAGCTTGACCGCCTTCTCTTCGACGTTTTTGTCCGCGAGATCCTTCACCTCAAATGCCCCATTCGCCTGGATGACCCGCGCAATGCATCCCGTCCAGCCCGTCTGGTGGCTTGCTCCCACACCCGCACCGGTATCGCCATGGAAGTACTCATAGAAAAGAACATTGTCACGCCAAAGCGGATCCGTCTGAAACTTCTCCGCACTCCCAAATACCGCCCGCCTCCCCGTGCTGTCTTTGGTAAACGTGCTGATCAGCCGCTCTCCCAACTCCTGCGCCACCTCAAACAGATTCATCTCCTTCCCCGATCCCGTCGGGCACTCAATCTTGAACGTATCGCCGTAGTACGCTCCCATCCGCAGCAACGACACATACAGCAAAAAGTTCACCGGCATCCACACCGGCCCGCGCCAGTTCGAGTTCCCTCCAAACATCCCGCTATCCGAATCCCCCGGCACATACGAAACCTGAGACTCATGCCCTGCCAAAGTGAACTTAAACGGATGATCAATGTGATAGCGCGACAGCGCCCGAATGCCATGCGGACCAAAAAACTCGTTCTCGTCCAGCATCTTCGTCAGGATCCGTCGTAGCTTGTCTTCGTTCACCGTAGCCAGCAGCCGCCGCCCCGCCAATCCAGGCGTCCCCGGCATATGCAGATTCTCCGCCAGCTCAGGGTGCCGCGCCAGAAATTGCTGCGCATGCTTCCGGAACGTCGGCAGCTTCTCCATCAGGTCTTCTTCGAAGATCGCCACCGCAGTCAACGGCAACAGCCCCACCATCGATCGCACCTTCATCCGAAACGCCTCGCCATCCGGCAGCCGCAGCACGTCGTAGAAGAATCCATCTTCGTCGTCCCACATCGTGTCCTGCTGTTTCCCCATCCGATCCATCGCACCCGCAATCCACATCGTGTGCTCGAAGAACTTCACCACAAACTCCTCGTAGACCGGGTAGTTCAACGCCAGCTCCACCGCAATCCGCAGCATCTGCTGGCTAAAGAACACCATCCAGGCCGTTCCATCCGCCTGCTCCAGATACCCGCCATTCGGCAGCGGCGCGCTCCGGTCGAACACCCCAATATTGTCCAGCCCCAGAAATCCGCCCTCGAACAAATTATTCCCCGAGCGGTCCTTCCGATTCAGCCACCACGTAAAGTTCACCAGCAGCTTCGAGAACGCATACGACAGAAACTCCAGATCCCCCTTCCCGCCATTCCGTTCCTTATCGCTCATATAAATCTGAATCGTCGCATACGCATGCACCGGCGGATTCGTGTCCCCGAAGTTCCACTCATACGCCGGTATCTGTCCATTCGGGTGCAGATAATCATTCCGCAGAATCAGTTCCAGCTGTGCCTTCGCAAAGTCCGAGTCCACCGACTGAAACGCCAGCATATGAAACGCCAGGTCCCACGCCGCATACCACGGATACTCCCACTTATCCGGCATCGAAATAATGTCGTCGTTGTACATATGAAACCACTCGCCATTACGCACCTTCTGCCGCGTCTCCGGCGTACACCACGGCCCCACCTTGTGTTCCCTCAACCACAAATTCAAGTCGTAATAAAAGTACTGTTTGCTCCACAACATCCCCGCCATCGCCTGCCGCATCACCATCGCGCGATCCGGATCCGCCATCACCCTATCCGGCGTAACCGACGCATAAAATGCATCCGCCTCTTTCAGCCGCGTCACAAACAACTGATCGAAATCCTTGAACGGCTTCGATTCCAACTCAGCACTCGTCCGCGCCAACCGCAGCCGCACCACCTTCGTCTCGCCCGCCCCCACCTTCAGTACATAGTAAGGAGCCGCCTTCGTTCCCACCATCGCCGAATTCACCGCGCCCTTCTCCCCATGGATCACATAATTATGAAAACCATCCTTCACATAAGGCGAAGCGTTCTCCGACCCAAACAGTTTTTTGTTATTGCTCTCATTCTCCGTAAACAGCAGCGGAGCGTCTCCCTCGCAATACAGCGTGTAATCCGGCAGCGACTCCTGAAAGATCGGGTCCGTATGGTGCGCCGAGATCGCGCCGTATCCCTTCCCCTGCGACCCCTTCAACTCCGGCTTCCCACCATGATCCGACCACATCCACGTATTCCGAAACCAAACCGTCGGCAGCACATGCAACACCGCCTCCTCCGGCCCGCGATTCGCAACGCTGATCTTGATCCCCAGATCCTCCGCACCCGCCTTCGCATACTCCACAAACACATCGAAGTACCGGTCCTCGTTGAACACGCCCGTGTCGAGCAACTCATACTCCGCCCCCGCACGCCCACGCTCCCGATTGGTCTTTACCAAATCGTCATACGGATAAGCAGCCTGCGGATACTTGTACAGGTACTTCATGTACGAGTGCGTAGGCGTGCTATCCAAATAGAAGTAGTACTCCTTCACATCCTCGCCGTGATTGCCTTCGCTGTTGGTCAATCCAAACAGCCGCTCCTTCAAAATCGGATCCTTGCCGTTCCACAGCGCCAGCGCGAAACACAGCACCTGGTGGTCGTCGCTCAATCCAGCAAGCCCGTCCTCGCCCCACCGATACGCCCGCGACCTTGCCTGATCATGCGTAAAGTAATCCCACGCATTTCCATCCGCGCTATAGTCTTCGCGAACCGTCCCCCATTGCCTCTCGCTCAGGTAAGGGCCCCACTTCTTCCATGGGACGGTTTTCGTTTTAGCCTCAACAAGTCTGCTCTGCTCTTCGGTCATGATCCCCTCCCTTTGATCTCTACGTACTGCGGGGCCCACCTGCGATGAATCGAGCACAAATCTTAAACCCGGGTCGTTACAAACAGAAGCATATCCCTACAAATCTCCCTCCCCGACAACTTATGTCCCGACAACTTCAAGAGTTTTGTCAGATCGACCGCTGCTTCTCCGCGCCTGGCGAAAATCTTGTCAAGCCCCCAAACGCCTCAAACCCGCGCCAATCAAGGAGATTCGCGTGGCGTATTAGTTCCACACACTTCTCTATAATGAATACAGGAATGCAAAAGAAGGCCTCAGCGCGACCCGCTGGGGCTTTCTCCTTTAGATAGACGAATTTAGCTATAACCCCAATGGTTGCACGAATTTAGCGAGGCACATTTCGCTAAGTTCCTGCAACCATTGGACTTTTAGGGGGTAACCCCGGGGGGCCACCCCCCCAAGGAGACGACCATGCAGTACCCGCTCTGCCGTCACATCAAGACCACCGGCCTTCAGTGCCAGGCCCCAGCTCTCACCGAGCAACAGTGGTGCTACTTCCACTCCCGCCTGCACCAAAGCCACCAGAAGTATCGCTACACCGGCGCCGCCCGTGGTTACCTCCTGCCCGGCCAGCACATCGAGTTGTCGACACTCGAAGACCGCGAGTCTGTTCAGGTTGCACTCTCGACTGTCATCAACGCTCTTGCTACCGGCAACCTCGACATCCGTCGCGCCACTGCTTTGCTCTACGGGCTGCAGCTGGCCTCGCAAAACGCCACCAGCCTCAACACCAAACCGTACGCACCCAAAGTCGTGCGCGATGTCGAATCCAGCACGGAGGGCCTTGACCTCGCGCAACCCGGAGCCACGGTAGAGATCAACGAACAATACGATGAAAAGGCTGACGTCGCCCTCGATGACGACAAAGAAGAAGAGGCAAACGAAGACGATTAAAGCGCCCTACGCGGGCAGCGGTCACTTCGTGACGCGCATACCGGCTTCGCCACCGGCCTCCCGTTGGTCGGCGCAAAACATCCCCTCGCGACCAACGGGAGCGCCAACCGAAGGGGTATACAAGTCACGAAGTGACCGCCCCACGCGCAGTGGGCAGTTAGCTTCGAACCACAGTCTTCAAATGCAGTTCCCGCATCTGCTGATCGCTCACCGGCGTAGGCGCATCGACCATCAAATCGATCGCCTTCGCCGTCTTCGGAAACGCAATCACCTCACGGAGGCTAGTCGCTCCAGCAAGAATCATCACAATCCGATCCAGTCCCAAAGCAATGCCACCATGCGGAGGCGTGCCATACTCCAGCGCATCCAGGAAGAAGCCAAACCGCTCCTTGGCCTCTGCATCCGACATGCCCAGCGACCGGAAGATCTCCGCCTGCACATCCTGCCGGTGAATACGAATCGAGCCCGAACCAAGCTCCGTTCCATTCAGCACGATGTCATAAGCAAGCGCACGCACCGCACCCTTATCGTTCGTCAACCGCCCCGCCTTGATGTCCTCCTCATGCGGAGAGGTAAACGGATGATGCGCCGCATTCCAAACCTTGCTCTCCTCATCCCACTCGTACATCGGGAAGTCGGTTACCCAAAGAAACTTGTAATCGGCCTCAGTACCAGTCTTCACAAACCGCCCATGCTTGTCGGCAAACTTCGCGGCAAGCTGCAACCGCAAAGCACCAACCCGCTTATAGATCCACTGCGGATCGAAGTTCCACTTCGCCGGAGTACCAATCTTAGGAGTTATCACGATGACCAAATCGTCACCAGTACTCGAAGCAGCACCTACGGGTGCCCCATCCTTTCCGGCCTTATCGGAAAGGGTGGGATCTACAGAACTCAGCTTCGCCTCAATGACAGAAGCAAGCGGAGCAAACGCATCGTTCGTCTTCAACCGAGCCACATCCAGAAAGTCGAGTCCGCAGTCACCAAACGCGGCGCGAATCTCCTCCACCAGCGCACGCTTCTGCGTCCCACTCAGCGTACCCGCCTTGGGAATCACAAACCCAAGCACCGGCAGCTCCTTCTCAATCTTCAACGTCTCACGCAACTCGGGCGTCAGCACATCAGTCAGCGAAACCATCGCCGGCAGCCGCATATCCGGCTTGTCGATCCCATAGTTCCTGATCGCATCGTCATAAGTCATCTGCACAAAAGGAGTCGTCAACGAAATCGAAGCCGTCTTGAACGCAGCCGTCAGAAAACCCTCGACCACACGAAACACCTTCTCCTGCTGGGGGAAGCTCATCTCAAGGTCGATCTGGGTAAACTCCGGCTGCCGGTCCGCACGAAGATCCTCATCACGGAAGCAGCGAGCGATTTGAAAGTACTTATCAAACCCCGAGATCATAAGGATCTGCTTGAAGATCTGCGGCGACTGCGGCAGCGCATAGAAGCTCCCCGCATGAACTCTGCTCGGAACAAGATAATCACGCGCTCCCTCAGGCGTAGACCGCGTCATGAAAGGAGTTTCAATCTCAAGAAAGCCCTGCTCGACAAGGAAGTTGCGAATCGCCATCGCAACCTTGCTGCGCAGCGCGAAGTTATGCTGCATCTCCGTGCGTCGCAGATCAAGATAGCGATACTTCAACCGAACCTCTTCGTTCGCAATCGCATCATCCGCCGGAGAAAACGGAGGAGTCTTCGCCTCGTTCAGCAGCAGCAACTCACTCGCCACAACCTCGATCGCGCCAGTAGGCATGTTGGGGTTCTCAAGCCCCGCGCCACGCCGCCGAACCTTGCCCTTCACGGCAACAACGTACTCCGATCGCGCAGCCTCAGCCTTCGCATGCGCATCACCGGACACCTCTTTATCGAGCACGACCTGAGTAATCCCACTCCGGTCCCTCACATCGAGAAAGATCAGGTTTCCATGGTCCCGCCGGCGATTCACCCAACCCATCAACACCACCGGCTGCCCATCCTGCTCCACGCGAAGCTCGCCACACATATGGGTCCGCTGCAAACTACCTAAAAAATCCAACATGATCTCATTCACTTTCAAATCGAAGTCGCTCGCAAGGAGCTAATCAGGAAGCAGATTCACTAAGCGCGCAGAAAACCCGCAAGTTCAGCGCGAGGAACCTTCGTCTGATCTCCAGCACTAAAGTCTTTAACCGTCAGAATACCCGACGAAACCTCATCTTCGCCGACAATCACCATTCTCCGAGCGAGCTTATCGGCAGCTTCGAAGGACTTCTTCAGGCGGAAACTTCCATCTCCAACCTCTACCGAAAGTCCTGCTCGACGAAGCTCCTGCGCAAGCGCAAGCGCAGCAGCATTCCGCTCAACTCCCATAGGAGCAACGAACGCATCGAGCTTCCGCTCCTTCGCCACAGCTTCCTGAGCCTGAAGCGTAAGGATCAACCGATCTTCCCCAATCGCGAACCCGATTCCAGGAGCTTTCGGACCACCAAGCAACTCCGACAATCCGTCGTATCTTCCACCACCAAGCAGCGCGTTCTGCGTTCCCAAACCACTTCCATCAGGGACAGTGAACTCGAACGTCGTCCGCGTGTAGTAGTCCAAACCACGCACCAACCGCGGATTCACCGTATAAGCAACACCACAGGCATCAAGCGCAGCAAGCACCTGAGCAAAGTGCTCCTTGCTCGCATCATCCAGGAAGTCCGCGATCTTCGGCAGACCGTTGATGATCTCCTGATCGCCAGCATCCTTCGAGTCCAGCACACGCAGCGGATTCGTCTCCGCTCTGCGCTGATTGTCCGCACTCATCTTGTCCTTCACAGGAGCTAAAGCATCACGCAGGGCAGCGATATACTTCGGCCGATCGGTCGACGAACCAACCGAATTCACCTCCAGCTTCCATCCCTTCACGCCAAGCTCGTTCAGGAAGGTAGCAAGCATCTCCAGAACCTCGGCATCACGCAGCGCACTATCAGCACCCGACCAAGCTGGTCCAAGCACCTCAGCCCCGATCTGCCAGAACTGCCGATATCTTCCACGCTGCGGCCGCTCGCGCCGGAACTGAGGCCCGATATAGAACAGCTTCTGCAGCATTCCAGTATCACCAAGCTTGTGCTCGATATACGCGCGCACAACCCCAGCCGTGTTCTCGGGCCTCAGCGTCAAGCTCTGCGCACTATCGCTATCAGCACGCGTACGATCTTGCCACGTGTACATCTCCTTGGAGACAATATCCGTCTCCTCGCCAACACCACGCGCGAACAGAGCCGTGTCCTCGAAGATCGGTGTCCGAATCTCCCCAAACCCGTAACGCGCGAATACGGCTCTCGCCGTAGCTTCCACATAGTTCCAAAGCGCTGTCTCCGGAGGTAACAGATCCCGAGTCCCGCGTACTGCCTTCAAAGTAGCCATCTCATCCAGTGTAGCGAAAGCCACACTGGATTTAGGCACCAGCCGCTTCTGCGAGGTAGATCGCAGTGTAGTCCAGGTAGTTCTGCGCGTACTTCAGGATCAACTCCCGATCCGCATCGCCGAGCGTCCTCCGCACCTTTCCCGGAACACCAGCCACCAACGAGTTCGGCGGGATCAACGTATGCTCCGGAATCACCGCTCCTGCCGCAACGATGGATCCTTCCCCAATCCTCGCATCGTTGAGGACCGTCGCACCGATGCCGATGAGGACGGCATCTTCGAGAACGCAGCCGTGTACGGTGGCATTGTGGCCGATCGTGACCATCTCGCCAACGATGACCGGGTACAGATTGCGCATGCCGTGTAAAACAGCGCAATCCTGTACATTGCTGCGGGCGCCAATTCGGATAGAGTTGACATCTCCACGCAAGACCGCGTTCATCCAGACGCTGGCTTGCTCTGCGAGCGTAACGTCGCCGATTATCTGAGCTGAAGGATCGATGTAGCAGCCAGTAGAAATTACCGGTTTAATTCCTTGAAACGCACGGATCATGGAATAGATTTTACGCTGTACCTGCAAAACTCTTCAGTTCAAGACATCGGACGGTACTCGGCTCTGAATTACCAACGATTTGTGTGATTTTCTCTGAAAAGACGAGTATTCTAGAAGATATCCCCATTGGGACTGGTTGGAGGTGTATTTTTCTTGGCAGAGGTTCGAGTACAAGAAGGCGAACCCCTTGAGAATGCCCTGCGGCGCTTCAAGCGCAAGGTGCAGACAGAAGACATCATCAAGGAAGTCAAGCGTCACTCTTTTTATCTAAAACCAGGTGAGAAGAAACGTGTGAAAGAAGCGCTTGCACGCAAGCGCAATCGCAAGAAAGTCCGTAAGGAGCAGGATTAGTTTCAGCTCCGTAGCCATAGTGGGCCGTCTCCTTCTCTGATGAAGAGTTTGAAGAGACGGCCCCCTGAAATCGCTAGAGATGGACTCCCGCCATCGCCTAGCCCCGGCAGAGAGAGCCTTTTTCATCGGCTCACATTGACCGGCAAACGAGATGTTTTCCACGAACTCGCAGTTCTGGGCCCCTTCAAATCCAAAAGTAACGATCTTCACTAAAGGTAGACCCTCGGCGATGTCAGCCACGATCGACCTCCTGAGTGTTCTTCCTCCGTAGGACGGGAGAAGCGGCATGGAATTTCTGGATCGGCTATTAACCTGTGCAGACTGCGGTGGCGAATTCATCTTCACCGCTGGGGAACAACTCTTTTTTTTCGACAAACAGTTCAAGAACGACCCAAAGCGTTGCAAGCCATGCAAGTCCAAACGTTCCGGGGTCGGCTTGAAGACAGGTACGGGTCCGGCGGCGGCTGGCCTGTCACGAACCGAGACTCGCACGGAGTGCTCGGAGTGTGGCGTGGAGACTACCGTGCCGTTCAAGCCAACGCAGGGACGCCCGGTGCTTTGCCGGCAGTGCTTCCAGAGCAAGCGAGCTCCCACTACTGGAGCTCTTGTTACCGCGGCGGCGACGGCAGAGATGGTTGCCGGCTCTCCCGGAGAGCGTATTCCGGCGAGCATCGAGCTGCTGGCGGCCTCCCGAGTCTAGTCTGTGCGTTGTCCATGACCCTCACGCTAAGAGGTGAGTGGTTGGGAGTGTGCAGGTTCTTGACTTCGAGTTCCATAAGCCAAGAGCAGTGCCGATGTTCGGGGCGATGCTTAGGCCATCAAAGATCTCTGAAATGCGAAAACCCTGCATAGGCAGGGTTTTCTTGTTGCAAATATGTGGTGACTTCGTGGTAACTGATGGTCAGTTGCCAGTGACCTGTGGTGCTTAGACGGGAACTGAAGTCAATTCAGCGGGATCGACGTTGACGAAGCGACCGTGCTGGCCCTTGTCCTGGAAGCGGACGATGCCGTCGACCTTGGCGAAGAGGGTGTCGTCCTTGCCGCGACCGACGTTGGCGCCGGGCTTGAGCGGGGTGCCACGCTGACGGACGATGATGCCGCCGCCGAGGATCGTCTGACCACCGAATACCTTGACTCCGAGCCGCTGAGCGTTTGAGTCGCGGCCGTTTTTAGAAGAACCTAAACCTTTTTTATGTGCCATTCGATTGCCTCTTTCGCGCTGCCCTCTGGGCCTTTGCGCTCACTGAATCTTGAAAACTAAAAATCTGTCAGAAAGCTTTTACGCTTCCTTGAAGCTCTTGCCGTTGACGAGGATCTCGTTGATCTTGACCTCGACGAAGTTCTGGCGGTGGCCCTGCATCTTCTTGTACTGCTTCTTGCGCTTGAGCTTGAAGACGAGGATTTTTTCGCCGCGGCCGTGTGCGACGACGGAGGCGAGAACCTTGGCGCCGGTGAGGTCGGACTCGAACTTACCCTCTTCGCCGCTGACGGCGAGGATGTCGGAGAACTCGATGTTGCCGTTCTCGTGGGCGGTGGTTTCAATCTTCAACTTCTCGCCAGGGGAGACCAGATACTGTTTGCCGCCGGTGCGGATGACTGCGTACATGACTAGAACCTCAAGCGGAGTCGCGTGATGCTGACCGCTTTCTTCAGAAATAGATTGTGCTGCATGGGCGCATACAGGAGCACTACAGTAAGCCAACCGGTCAAGCCATCGCAGTCTGAATTTCCAATGACCGCCGGGCCTAAGCCTGTCGTCCCTGCAACCCTTGAGATGAAGACACATGGGTTGCAGCGCCAAACTTAATGAGTGTATCGCGTTCCTGAAGGGGGGTCAACGGGAAGGTGTTCTGATTTCCCTTCTTTCCCTTTCACTTCGGCTACCCCTCCCCCTCTACCCTCGGGGTATTTTGTAAGCAAGTCTATTGTTTTGATTAGCTTACAACGGCTCCATGTCTGCAAAATATTGATTCCATGGAACTTACGCACAAAATACTTGTTTTCTTAGGGTTGCGGCTCTTCTTCCAGACCAGCCAAGTCTCTTTCTACAAGAGGCTTCGTCTTTTAATTGTACCCGGTTAGTGGGGGGTAATACGCCACGTGAAAAGTAGCGACTGGAGCTGGTTTTGTGAAGTTTGGGGCTTGACAAAATTTATTGGGACGCAGTGTCGGGTTCGCGGTGCGAAAGGCATGCAGCAACAAAGATAAGCGCAGGGATCTGCTCTCCTTATACTTCCGCCAAGCGCGTTTATCAGGGCAAACATTCCGAGGTTGCTTCGAACCTTGCCAGACGAGTGCATCGCCCTGAAGTCAACAGTTGAGCCAAGGGTCACTCATCCGGAAGGTGACTCTTCGGATGAGCGGCGAAAAGCCTGTTCTAAGCAAGCCTCCGCCGCTAGCCTCAGCTGTATCTCGCGCATGACAATCGTCAAACGTCAACTTCCTATTTCGCTTGCGCCAGCCCAGCAACAACCGCGGCAACTTTATCGAATATCTCGTTCCAGCCCTCGAGCTGACCGCTATTTCTTGCGCTCTCCATAGGTTCACTTCCAATCAAGGTGAGTTTCGTCTGGCCGTCTCCAAAATCCTCAAAGAGAACCACATCGTGCGCATCGTCCATGGCCTCAAGTTCTATCCCATATTGCGCAGGGTCCAGCTTGTTTCCCTCCGCGTCAGCAAAGTACATCGAGTAAACGATCTTCTCGTGCTCAACAATCTCGAAGTACTCGCCTCCATTCCAGCCCACAACTTCTCCATCTGGCCCTTTCATGCACCAGAGGAATTTTCCTCCCACGCGAAAATCCATCTTGCAAACAGGCGCGGTGAATCCTTTCGGACCCCACCACTGCATCACATACTTCGGGTCAGTCCACGCCTTCCAAACCAATTTGCGTGGAGCCTCAAAAATTCTTGTGATGACCATCCGCTCAACTTCGCTAATCGTGTTTTCTTTCATCTCAGACCTCCTCTTTCTTCATTTGATTTACGACCACTTCCAACTTGTCGAAACTCTCTTCCCAGAATCGGCGATAGCTAATCGCCCAGTCGCTGACTGTCTTGATGGCCTCGGGCCTAAGCGTGCACACACTCTCTCGTCCACGCTTCGTCTTGATCACGATCCGCGCCCGTACCAGGTAGGCAATATGCTTTGAAATCATCTGTTGCGACAGTGCAAACGGTTCCGTCAATCCATGCACAGAGGCAGGCCCACGCGAGAGTCGTTCGATCATCGCCCTACGGGTGGGATCAGACAAAGCCGCAAATGTTGTACCTAGCCGATCCACAACCATATGGTAGTGGATATTCCATCGGTGTCAAGTATGAATTTTGCGATTTCTAATTGCTGTTCCCTGATCTCTCAGCCCTGACACCTGCGCTGATTGATGCTCTGCGCAGGAGGGGCGAGCCGGCAAGGGCTATGGCGCTGGCATTAGGGGCCAGGAGGAATGCGGATTGTCTCTGGAACCTTCTCGGTGTCTCACCGCCCTGTTGGCAAGTGATCTTTGCCAGACAACTCGCCGGGACCTACGCGGTGAGTGGTAAATCGCCGAGTCACTCATCGAGAGATTGGTAACGGGAAGTCGGCTTGCGTGTAGCAACCCGTCGATGTCTCGCAGTAATCTTTTTGCATGAAGATTGCGATTGTTACTGGGGCGGCGCAGGGGATTGGGCGTAAGGCGGCGGAGGTTTTAGCGGCGGCGGGGTATGGGTTGTTGCTGATGGATCTGCAGGCTTGTACGGCTACGGTAGAGGCGGTGAAGAAGGCCGGGGTTGAGGTTGAAGAGGTGTTGGGGGACATCTCGGATGAGGCGGTGGTGAAGCGTGCGGTGGAGGTGGCGCGCTCGCGGTGGGGACGGTTGGATGTGCTGGTGAACAATGCAGGGATCAGCTTTATTGCACCGGCAGAGACGGTAGAAGGAGAAGCGTTTCTACGTGTGTTGAAGGTAAATCTGCTTGCTCCGTTTCTTCTGGCGAAGGCGTTTGGCGCAATGATGCTGGAACAGAGGAGCGGGAGCATTGTGAATGTGGCTTCGATCGCGGGTTTGGTGGGGATTGCGGACAGGTCGGCGTATAACGCCTCGAAGCATGGACTGATTGGGTTGACGCGGACTTTGGCGGCGGAGTGGGGTGGGCGTGGCGTGCGGTGCAATGCGGTTTGTCCGGGATGGGTGAAGACAGAGATGGATATTGCTGACCAGGTGGGTGGTGGGTATAACGATGCGGATATTGAAGGCGTGAATCCGATGGGACGGTTTGCGTCGCCGGAGGATATTGCGCAGGCGATTCTGTTTCTGGCGGAGCCGGAGCGCAGTGGGTTTGTGAATGGGCAGGCTCTGGCCGTGGATGGCGGGTGGACAGTGGATGGGAGCTGGCAGAGTCTGCGGATGCGCAAGCGGTAGTTTGACGATGACGTTCAGCCAAAGACGCTGGAAATTTCAAATAGGGCTGCGCTCGTATTTTTGTGCAGGCCTAAGCATGCGGCGGAGTTCGGATTTGATGTCTTTACAGAGTTCCGGCGGTGCGATGGCTGCTACGCGAGAGCCAAGGCCGAGGACAACGAAGCGGGCTTGCTGGTAGTTTTCGAACTTGACGTGAAAGAGGCGCCAGCCCTTGGGCAAAGTGCGTGCTGCGCGATGGTTGAGTTCGGGAATCATGGGACACCAACGTTCGACGGATGCGACGCCGTCGTCTGAGAGGGCGAGGATCGTGGTGACTGTCTGGGGGTGTTCTTTGAGCGCTGCCGTGCTTTGTTTCCAGTGAGCAGCGAGATCGAAGTCGGGTGGCCTGATGGATCGGAGTGCGAGCACGACTGCTTCGCGTATGCGAGAGATGCGGTAGGTACGCGTGCCCACAGCAGATTGCGCGATGAGATACCAGACGGTTTGTTTGCAGACGAGGCCGAGAGGGTCGACGGTGCGGGAGCTTAGCTCGCCGTCGGCGCGGGTGTAGAGGAAGGTGAGCTTGCAGTCGCTGGCAAGGGCGTCCTGCACGATGGGAAGCATGGAGAGATCTTCGGGGGAGGGTCTCCATCCGGTGGGGTCGATGTGCAGGCGAGCCTGAATGGAGTGGGCCTGAAGGCGCATGGCGGTAGGCATGGAGGCCATGAGTTTGTCGAAGGCGCGCTGGGCGGCTGCGGTGAGTTTGCGATCTCCGAGAGCGCTGGGCTGGGCCATGAGAAGGGCCTGGAGTTCGGCGTCGTCGAGGCCGGGGACTTTGGTGCGCCATCCTTTTTGCAGCTCCCAGCCGCCGCTGGAACCGCGGTGGGCGATGAGCGGAATGCCCGCGGTGCATAGGGCTTCCATGTCACGATGGGCGGTGCGCTGCGAGATCTCCAGGCGCTCTGCTACCTCGCGCGTGGAGAGACGGCCGTGGGCCTGAAGGAGCATGAGGGTAGAGAGGAGGCGGTCGGACTTCATGGCTAGTGTGCGCTTCTTTCTTTTGCTCCCCTTTCTTTCTAGATAGAGCTATTTCATATATATGACAGCAGATGTCATATATGGGCGAATAACTTCTGAATTGAGAGCCAGAGGCTTTCTGAGGAGGAAGTGTGATGGAGTTCAAACGATATTTTCTGGAGCAGCTGGAGAGCGAAGCAGAGGCGTCACGCAAGGCGATTGAGCGGGTGCCCGAGGGGCAGAACTCGTGGAAGCCGCATGAGAAGTCAATGGAGTTGGGAAAGCTTGCGGCTCTGGTAGCGACGATGCCGGGTTGGGTGGCGTTGATGATCGATCACGATGAGCTGGATTTGAATGGGAATGGAAAGAAATTCCAGACAAAGGCGGTGGAGACGCGAGCTGAGTTGGCTTCGCTGCTTGAGGATGGGCTGAAGGCTTCGCGGAAGTCGCTGGAGAACACGACGGAAGACCATCTGATGAAAACCTGGAAGCTGAAGATGGGGGATCAGGTGCTTTCGGAGGGACCGAGGTATTTCACGATTTCAAATGGTGCGTTGAGCCACCTGGCACATCATCGTGGGCAGCTTACGGTTTATCTGCGGTTGAATGATGCTAAGGTGCCGGCGATTTATGGCCCTAGCGCGGATGAGTTTCACTAGGTAGTAGTTAGAGGGGGCGGATAGCAGAATGAACCTGCTATCTGCTTCAGGCTGCGAGTTCGAGGGTTTGGAAGTGGAGGTCCTCGAGCCAGTATGCGAGGTCAAGCTTGCGGCTGGTGAGGTCGCGGGAGGCGATGAGGCTGAGGATGGCGTCCTGTAGGTCGGTGTGGAGCTCGGTGAAGGAGTAGCCGGTACGGGTGCGGGTGATGGTTTCGATCTCGTCGAGACCCAGGCGGTAGTCGAAGGCGATGGGGGGCGCGGGGGCGTCGGGTGGGGCTGTGGCGGCGCTGGTGACGAGAGTTGCATCGAGGCGGGAGGCGGCGTAGTACGAGCCGGAATGCGAGAGGAGCAGGGTGATCGCCTGGAGGGTGGCAAACTGGGTCGGGTTGAGGTTCTGGGGGATGTAAAGGGTTCCGCTGTCGATGAGGCGCTTCAGCCAGATGGTGGGCGAAGGTGCCGTTACTCGGCGTGAAGGGGCTACAGTCGCCTGCTCGGTGTTGATGGCCACGATACGACTCTCCTGTTGTTTCGGGCTTTGCATATCAAGACGTCCCTCGCTAGTGATTTGACTCTGGGAAAGCGAGGAAAAGCCGAAAAATGAGCACGAGGTTCTCCCCCAAAGGTGGGATACAAAACCGTTAGATGCTGTGGGGGGATGTGGATAAGTGGGACGGAATTCTGGCTCGGGTGAGAATAGGAATTCGAATGAGTTTTTTGGAGGCTTAATGGCGGCGAGATTGGACGATGCGGTGCGGATTCGGGTGGTGAAGTTGCAGCCGGAGGCTCAGTTGCCGCGGTATGCGCATACGGGGGAGTTTGGGGACCTGGCGGCGGATCTTTATGCTGTGGTGGGGGCGATGCTGGAGGCTGGTGGGACGATGGCGGTGGCTACGGGCGTGGCGATGGAGTTTCCTTCGACGCATGGGGCGCTGGTGGAGGATCGGTCGGGGCTGGCCGTGCGTGGAGTGACGACGCTGGCCGGAGTGATCGATCCGGGGTACCGGGGGGAGATCAAGGTGGTGATGACGAATTTGAGCTCGGCGGCGGTGGAGATCAAGGCTGGGGATCGGATTGCGCAGTTGCGGATTGTGCGGCGGATTGAGGCGGTGTTTGACGAGGTGAGTGAGCTGGTGGAGGCTCCGCGGGGCGTGAGGGGGTTTGGGAGTACGGGGAGCTAGGTCTGCGGCGTATGCTTTCGGCTACTGGTTTTTGAGTCTGCGGGAGGGTTATGAGTGGAGCTTCGCAGTGGCCTGAGTTGGCGTGGGGGGATTGGGCGGCGACGGCGGATACGCTGCATATGTGGACGCAGATTGTGGGCAAGACAAGGATGGTACTGACTCCGCTGCAAAACCATTGGTGGAATGTGCCACTCTATGTGACGGCACGGGGGCTAGGGACCTCGGCGATACCTTATGAAGACGATGTACTGGATATTGAGTTCGACTTTGTGGCTCATGAGCTGCACTTAAGGATGGGATCCGGGGAGTCTCAGGTGATGAAGCTCAAGGCGCGGACCGTGGCGGACTTTTACGAGGAGTATCAGGGATGCATGAAGGAGCTTGGGGTTTCGGTGAAGATCAATCCGATGCCGGTGGAGGTGGCGGATCCCGTTCGGTTCGATATCGATACGGAGCATAAGTCGTACGACGCGAAGTACGTGCATCGGTTCTGGCAGGTGCTGGTGCATGCGGATAAGGTGTTTCGTGCATGGGGGACGGGATTTCTGGGGAAGGTGAGCCCGGTGCATTTCTTCTGGGGGAGCTTCGATCTGGCGGTGACGCGGTTCTCTGGACGGCTCGCGCCGCCTCGACCGGGGGCTGATTCGATTCAGCGGGAGGCTTATTCGCATGAGGTGATCTCGGCGGGGTTCTGGCCGGGGAACGGTGGGTATGGGGCAGCGGCGTTCTACTGCTATGCGGCTCCGGTGCCGGCGGGGTTGTCGGAGGCGACGATTCGGCCTGGGGGGGCGGGTTGGGATAAGGCTTTGGGGGAGTTTGTGTTTAAGTACGACGCGGTGCGGGCGCTGGTGGCTCCGGAGAAGGCGCTGATGGAGTTTTTGGAGAGCGCGTATGGGGCGGCTGCGGATGTGGCGAAGTGGGACCGGGCGGCGCTGGAGCGGCAGTAAGGTGCAGCAGGGGGCTTAGCGTGCGACAATCTTAATAGCGAGCCATGCCAAATCTGCAAGCCCAGCAAGCCAAAGTCCCCTCCCCAGCCACCATTACTCCGGAGCTGCTCAAGCAGCACAGTATCACTCCGGAGGAGTATGCGCGCATCGAAACCGCGCTTGGACGCACCCCTTCCCTGACTGAGTTAGGGATTTTTTCTGTGATGTGGTCGGAGCACTGCTCTTATAAGTCTTCGCGCGTGCATTTGAAGCGGCTGCCGACGAAAGGTGAACGCAAGACCGGACCGGGGAGCGTCGTGCAGGGGCCGGGGGAGAACGCCGGGATCATCGATGTGGGCGATGGGTGGGCTTGTGCGTTCAAGATCGAGTCGCACAATCATCCAAGTTACATTGAGCCTTATCAGGGTGCGGCTACGGGTGTGGGTGGGATTCTGCGGGACATCTTTACGATGAATGCGCGGCCGCTGGCTGTAATGGATTCGCTGCGTTTTGGGCCTCTGGATGAAGCTGAGGCGGATGAGTCGCTTCGGAGACGGAATCACCAGATCGCGACCGGTGTTGTGCATGGCGTGGCTGGGTATGGGAACTGCTTTGGCGTTCCGAATGTTGGCGGGGAGACGCGATTCGAGGCTTGTTATTCGGGCAATCCGCTGCTGAATGCGTTTGCGCTGGGGCTGGTTCGCAGCGATGAGATTTTTTATGCGAAGGCTACGGGCGTTGGGAATCCTGTGATCTACGTTGGCGCGAAGACGGGCCGCGATGGGATTCACGGGGCCACGATGGCGTCTGAGGAGTTTACCGAGGGCTCGGAACAGAAGCGGCCTAATGTGCAGATGGGCGATCCGTTTCTGGAGAAACTGTTGCTAGAGGCTTGCCTGGAGGCGATGGCTACCGGTGCGGTGCTCGGGATTCAGGATATGGGTGCGGCGGGTTTGACGTGCTCGACCTGCGAGATGGGTGCGCGTGGAGATCTTGGGTTGACGGTGGAATTGGACCTAGTGCCGCAGCGTGAGACGAAGATGTCGAGCTACGAGATTATGTTGAGCGAGAGCCAGGAGCGAATGCTGCTGGTGGCCGACAAGCCCCGGGCGCAGGAGGTTCTGGATGTGTTCGCGAAGTGGGGGCTGGATGCTTCGATCGTCGGAGTGGTGACGGAGAAGCCGAATATGGTGATCACGCAGCATGGGGAGCTGGTGGCGGATATTCCGAATAGAAGTTTGACCGATGACGCTCCTGTGTATCACCGGCCTGTGGGAGTCTGGAAGGCACCGGTGCCGCTCGATCCACCGGCGCATGTTCTGGAAGAACTGAAGAGGCCGAGTGACTTGACGGCGGATCTGAAGTTGCTGCTGGCGAGCTCCAATATCTGCGATAAGCGTTGGGTGTATGAGCAGTATGACTCGATGGTGCAGACCAACACGGTGCAGGGACCGGGTGGCGAGGCAGGTGTGATCCGGATCAAGGGTACCGGGAGGTCGGTGGGCGCCCCGCATCATCGTGGCTTGTTGGGAAAACTAGCGGATCTGGTAGCTTCCTCGACTCCGCAAGGCGAGGCGACGCTTTCGACCGATAGCCTGGACTCTACGAATCCGGTGGTTTCGCCGGATGAGTCGCATGAGTTTACAGAGGCGGAGAAGGGCGATCGCGGGTTGGCGATGGCGCTGGCGGGCAATGGGCGATGGACGTATCTCGATCCGAAGGTTGGCGCGATGCATGCAGTAGCCGAGGCAGCGCGAAAGGTTGCGTGCACGGGCGCGACGCCGGTGTCGGCTACGAATTGTTTGAACTTTGGAAATCCTGAGAAGCCGGAGATCATGGCGCAGCTTTCGCAGGCGATCGACGGGATTGCCGAGGCTTGTATTGCGCTGGGGACGCCGGTGACGGGCGGAAATGTTTCGCTCTACAACGAAACGAAAGGCGAGGGGATTTATCCCACGCCGGTGCTTGGGATCGTCGGGATTATTGACGATGTGACGAAGGCTGTGCCTTCCGCGTTTCGCAAGGCGGGCGATGTGGTTCTGTTCCTCTCTGCGTTTCAGGGCGAGGGACGAAGGATCGAACAGGAGTTTGGATCGACCGAGTATGCGAAGACGGTGATGCATGAGCTTTGGGGCGCTCCGCCGTTGCTGAACGTGGCCGAAGAGGCGGCGCTGCATAAGGCGCTTGCAGCGCTTGCGGAGAAACGTCTGCTGGTTTCGGCGATGGACATCTCGGATGGCGGCTCTGCGGTTGCGTTTGCGAAGGCTTGTTTTCCGCGCGAGTTGGGGGTTCGCATGTCGATGAATGTCTCTGAGAGCGAGCCCTTCGCGTTGAAGGAGCGCTTCTTCAGCGAGACAGCATCTTCGGTGATTGTCTCTGCGGACGCGAGCTGTGTCGAGGCGATTCGGACGTTGCTCACTGAGCATCCTAAGGTTTGGATGGCTCCGCTGGGCGAGGTGACCGCAGGCAACTATGAGTGTGTAATCAATGGGAAGAAAGTGATCGATGAACCAATCGCTGCGCTGAAGGGGGCGTGGACGGGCGCGCTGGAAGAGCAGTTGGCCGCAGAGGTGGTGACGGCATGAGCGATCTTCTGGTTGAGGATGAATTGACGATTGAAGAAGACGAGACGCCGTTCGATAAGCTGCGCGAAGAGTGCGGCGTGATGGCGATCTATAACCATCCTGACGCGGCGCGGATGACGTACTGGGGCTTGTATTCGCTGCAGCATCGCGGGCAAGAATCGGCGGGGATTGCCAGCGCGGATGGGCAGCAGGTTAACGACATCAAGGGCATGGGACTGGTGTCGGAGATCTTTACCGACGATGTGCTGGGCAAGCTGCCGGGGCATATTGCGATTGGGCATACACGTTATTCGACGACGGGAGATTCGGCGTTGCTGAATGCGCAGCCGATTTCGGTGGAGAGCACGAAGGGACTGATCGCGATTGCGCACAACGGCAACCTCATCAACCTGGGGACGTCGCGGGAACGGCTGGAGCGCGATGGTGCGATCTTTCAGACGACGTCGGACTCAGAGATCATTATTCAGTTGATTGCGCACTCGACGAAGAACACGCTGATTGACTGTATGGCGGAAGCGCTGACGCAGGTGCAGGGCGCGTTTTCGATCGTGATGATGACGCGGAACCGCATCTTTGCTGCGCGGGATCCGCATGGGTTTCGGCCGCTGGCGATGGGACGAATTGAAGGCAAGGATGGAGCCCCGGATTCCTTTGTGTTTGCGAGCGAGACGTGTGCGTTCGACCTGTTGCATGCGAAGTATGAACGCGATGTGAAGCCGGGCGAGCTGGTGATGGTCTCGGAAGAGGGCGTGACAAGCCGCTACTTCAACACCACGACAGATCAGGCGAGCTGCGTGTTTGAGCATGTCTATTTTGCGCGGCCGGACTCGAAGATCTTTGGCCGGTGGGTGCAGGAATCGCGCGAAGAGATGGGGCGGCAGCTGGCGCGAGAGTCGGGCGTGCCAGCGGATTTGATTGTGCCGGTGCCGGACTCGGGTGTGACGGCTGCGATTGGGTACGCGGCGGAGTCGGGGATTCCGTTTAATTTTGGACTGATTCGAAACCACTATGTGGGGCGGACGTTTATTCAGCCGGAGCAGCGGGTGAGGGACTTCGGCGTGAGGATGAAGCTGAACCCGATGAGGAACCTGCTGGAAGGCAAGCGCGTCGTTTTGATCGATGACTCGATCATTCGCGGGACGACTTCGAGGAAGATTGTAAGGATGGTGCGGGCTGCGGGCGCGACAGAGGTGCATCTGCGGATCTCTTGTCCGCCGACGATTTCGCCTTGTTTTTATGGAGTGGATACGCCTTCGAAGAAAGATCTGATCGCGGCTAATAAGTCTGTTGCGGAGATTTGCTCTTTTGTCGAAGCGGATTCGCTGGCGTATTTGAGCCTGGTGGGGCTGACGCACTCGTGTACGAAGGGGGAGCCGGTGGATGGGCTGTCGCCGGGGAGCTTCTGTACGGCTTGCTACACGGGGGATTACCCGACGCAGTGGGTGGACGTGTCTGAGATTCTGCCTGCTGTGACTACGGCTTAGGTTTTCCTCCGCTGATGTGGTGGCGGCAAGGAGAAGACTAAATTGTTTAAATGATAATAGAATATCAATAGCGAATAAGTCGGATGGAATCCTATGTCTAATCTCTTCTGGAAAGAACCTTGAAAAATGAGTGCATCGTTGCGGGCTTCAACTTTTTCTGCGGATAATTTGGGGATGTGGGCTTCTGCGCTCTGTGTAGTGCATTGTGTGGTGACGCCAGTGCTGGTGTCGATGTCGGTGGTGATGGCTCGTTTTATTCCTGGCGAGGAGAGGACGCATCGTGCGCTGGCGGTGGGCGTCGCTGCGCTGGGAGCGATGGCGCTGGTGAAGGGATTTCGGACGCATGGACGGCGGCGCATTCTTGGGCTGATGGCGCTGGGGCTGGGGTTTATCTTCGCGGGTGCGTTCTTCGGGGGACGGCTGCCGTCTCACGGGTATGAGGTGGCCGTGACGATGACGGGGAGCGTTCTGATGATCTGCGCGCACCGGATGAATCACACGTTCTGCAAGGCGTGCAGACGGTGCTCGCACTCGGAGACGGGCGTCTGTTGACGCTGAGAGTGACTCTCTAGGCCTTGATGGTTTGGAGGTAGGCGAAGTTTTCTTTGAGACTTTCGAGGATGGGGAGCGCGGTGTCGTCCTGGTCGAGGTAGGCGTAGCGGATGCCCTGCTTGTGGGCCTGAGCGAAGATGGCGGCCCAGTTGAGCGTTCCCTTGCCGAGTTCGGTGATGTGCTTGGCCTCGGGTCCCATGATGAAGCCGGTAGGGGCGTTGGCGATGCGGTCTTTGAGGTGGAGGAGACGGACGCGGTTGGCGTAGCGGGTGAGCATGGTGAGGGGGTCCTGGCCGGCCTGGGCGAGCCAGTACATGTCGAGCTCGAGTTTCACGTAAGCTGGGTCGGTGTGCTTCATGAGCTCGTCGAAGCCGGTGGTGAGGCCCTGGGGAGCCCACTCGTAGCAGTGGTTGTGAAAGGCGAACTGCATGCCGGCCGCGTGAACGCTTTGTCCCCAGGTGTTGAAGTCAGCGGCGGCTTTGCGGAAGCCTTCGAGGTTCCATTGGTCTTTGGGGATCATGGGGCAGACCATGTATTCGAGGCCGAGTTGGTGGGCGTAGTCGATCTTTGTGGGAACGCTGGCGTAGTCGAAGTGCGCGGAGACGAGGCCGAGGCCGGAGTCAGCGACGATCTTGCGGAGCTCGGGCGCAGGGTGGGTGTAGACGAGGGGAAAGAGTTCGATCTGGGTGTAACCGATCTCCTGGATGGATTGAAGGATGCCGGCGAGATCCTGCGGGGCCTGCTTGCGGACCATGTAGAGCTGGACGCCGTAGGCGAATGGGGCGCCGGCTGCGAATGCGAAGCTGGTGCGGCCGAGGGTGCAGCCGGCGGCGGTGGCGAGGGCGGAGAGACGGAGGAAGTCGCGGCGGGTGGGCATGGTCGATGCTCCTGATTTCTGACTGGCTGCGGAGATGTTAGCGATTTTCGGTCTCGGTGGGCGGCTTGCCGAGGATTGGGGAGCAGCAAGGGGTGCCGGAGGGTTGAAACTCCATGTATTCGACGCGGGTGAGATCGGGGTCGAAGAGGTTGAGCTGGACCTTGCCGTCTTTGCCCATCTGGGATTTGGTGCAGTTGGGGCCTTCGCACTGGTTGCGGGCGAGAGCTGCGATCACGTCGGGCATGTGGGGAGTCCCGAGCGAGAAGTGGTTGAGGACGCCGAGGGTTTTGGCTGAAGGGTCGGGTCCGCCCTCGAGCATGTACTCGAGCCAGTCGGTGCCGTCAGGGACCTGCTGGCTGACCCAGTCGATCTTGCCTTCTTTCATGCCTCCGTGCCAGTAGGGGCGAAAGCCGAGCAGGTCGCGGTAGAAGCGGTTTTCGGCGTCGGCATCTTTGACGAGGAAGCCAGCATGGATGATTCGGTGAGAGGGAGCGTTGGGCGAGGCAACGGGAAGGCCGGTAACCTTGGTTCCCTCCTGAACGAAGTAGATGAGATTGCCTTCGGGGTCGCGAACCGCGAAGGCTCCGTGGGATAGCGGGTGCTCGATCGCGATGTTGTGGGCTTCGAGATAGCGCTGGAGGGCTGCGACGTCGCGGGTGGTGAAGGCTACGGCGGCGAGGCGGCTAGTGGGAGCCGGGGTTGGGAGAGCTTCCACTTCGAGCCATTGCAGATCGTTGACGGAGTAGCGTGTGATGCCGTCCGAGTTGGCGTGTCCGTAGCCGAGGGTTTTACCGTAGAAGGTTGCGGAGGCGTTGGGGTCGCCGGTGTACATGCGGACGAAGGCGATGCCGGTGATGGCAGGTCGCTGCTCGGCACGCGTGAAGATTGAGAGGGAGAGGAGGAGGCAAACTACCGTCAGGAGCGGGATAGATGGCACGGGTCTGCGCATGGGAGACAACTTTAGTTGGTGGTCCGACCTTTGTCAAAAAACCGCGTACAGCGAGGGTTGATTGCAGAACTGAATTAAACAGCCTCGAGGTTCATGAGGAGGTAGTCCATCCCCCAGTCGGGCTTGATGCCTTGCTGACGGGCGAGAGTGGCGAGTTGTGCGTAGTGGCGAATGCTGTGCAGGAGAAGGTGAAACAGGATGGTTTTGGGGGTGGAACGGGCTGGGCCCATGACCCGAGTGGAAAACTCGATGGGATGGTCCCAGTCAATATTCGAGGCGAGAACCTTGTGGACGAGTGCGAAGGCGTGGTCGTGGGTAGCGTAGATTTTTTCGACTGAGTCGTAGGGGATACTGGTGTAGTCGGTCGCGGGGAGATCGGATAGGCGCTCGGCGAAGCGGAGCTCCACGGCGACGATGTGCTGCAGGAGCTGTGCGACGGATTCGACCTTCATGATGTCGCAGGGGAGAGCGAGCACTTCGGGGTGGGCAGCCAGAAGATTGCGCCAGCCGGTTGAGGTTTTTTCTACCCAGGCGATGAGTTCGTTGGCGGTGAGTGCGGGTTGGGTCACGGTCTTTTCTCCCTCTTTCTATTTACGAAAGATGCCATAAGAATGTTCGAACGTGACAAGGGTATCTCGACAGGGCTGGCATACGAACTTCTGTAATGCGGCAGCCCTGTCTCGATGTTTTGGTTTATGGATGCGCGGCGAGGAATGCGCTGATCTCCGCGTACTCGGCTTCGGTGAGCCGGAAGGTGATGGCGGGGATGACGCCTTCGACCTGACGGGCGTTGCGGCCTCCGACGATGGCTGCGGTGATGGAGGGATTATGGAGCGTCCAGGCAATAGCTACTACTCCCGCAGTGACGTTGTGACGCGTGCCGACGGTTTTGAGGAAGTCGGCCACGGCGAGGTTGCGGGAGAGCAACGGCTCCTGGTAGTTCTTTGCGTTGCGGCGGAAGTCGTCCTTGGGAAAAGCGGCGACGCGCTCTTTGGTCATGGCTCCGGTGAGCAGGCCGGAGTGCATGGGGGCGTAGTTGATGGTGCCGATGTTGTGCTTGTGCGTGAAAGGGAGGATTTCGGCTTCTACGGCTCGGTTGAGCATGGAGTAAGGCGGCTGGTTGGAGGTGATGGGGGCGATTTTGAGGGCGCGCTCCATCTGCGAGACGCTGAAGTTGGAGACGCCGATCCAGCGGACTTTTCCTTCGCGCTGCAGGTCAGCCATTACGGTCCAACCTTCTTCGATATCTTCATCGGGCTTGGGCCAGTGAACCTGGTAGAGATCGATGGCTTCGACCTGGAGACGGCGGAGGCTGTCTTCGCACTCACGACGAATTTGCTTCAGGTTGTTGGTGATCTCGCGCTTGTCGTCCCAGACCATAGAGCTTTTGGTGAAGAGGTAGGGCTTTTGCGAGGCGGATTTTACGGCTTTGCCGACGATCTCTTCCGAGTGGCCGAGGCCGTAGACGGCGGCGGTGTCGATCCAGTTGATGCCGAGGTCGAGGGCTTTGTGGATTGCAGCGATGGAGTCGTTATCGTCTTGAGGGCCCCAGGAGAAGGGCCAGTCGCCGCCACCGATGGCCCATGCGCCGAAGCCGATGGGGGAGAGAAGGAGATCAGAGTTGCCTAGTTGTTTCTTGTCCATGTTCGATTGGACGTGTCTCGAGGTGTGGAGGCTTCAACAGGAGAAGAAAGCTGAAACGATAACCGCGGCATCGGCTACTTGCGTAGCGCGCGGTGGCCTATGTCGCGGCGGAATTGCATGCCTTCGAAGGAGATCTTCGCGAGTTCGGCGTAGGCCTTGTCGAGTGCGGTCTGGAGGTCGGGGGCTGCGGCGGAGATAGCGAGGACACGGCCTCCGGCGGTGACGATCCTTCCGTCTTTGAGGGCAGTGCCGGAGTGGAAGATGACTACGTCTTCGGCGGGTTGATCGTTGCCTGTTGGGAGGCCGGAGATGGGTTTGCCTGAGACGTATTTGCCGGGGTAGCCGCCGCTGGCTGCGATGACGCAGACGCTGGCTCCGGGACGCAGGTTGATGCTGAGTTCGTTCGCGGTGCCGTCAATAGAGGCGTTGAAGAGATCGAGGATGTCGGTCTCGAGGCGGAGGAGGATGGCTTCTGTCTCGGGGTCGCCGAAGCGGGTGTTGAACTCGAGGACCATGGGGCCGCGGGGGGACATCATGATGCCGCAGAAGAGAATGCCTTTGAAGGGTTCGCCCTCGGAGCGCATGCCGTCGACGACTTTTTGCGCTACGTTGTGGAGGAGCCAGGTGCGCATGGCCGGAGTGGCGATGCCGTCGGTGGAGTAGGCGCCCATGCCGCCGGTGTTGAGGCCGGTGTCGCCTTCGCCGACGCGCTTGTGGTCTTGCGCGGAGGCGATCTCGATGGCGTGGGTGCCGTCGCAGAGAGCGAAGAAGGACAGCTCTTCGCCGGTGAGGAACTCTTCGAGGACGACGGCTTCTTCTGTAGTGCCGAGGAGGGAACCGCTGAACATCTCGGCGGCGGCGGTTTCGGCTTGGAGGTGGGTCTCGCAGATGACGACGCCTTTGCCTGCGGCGAGGCCTGAGGCTTTGACAACGATGGGGACGGAGAAGCGGGGGAGCTCTTCGCGGACCTGGTCGAGTGTGGTGCAGATGCCGTACTCGGCGGTGGGGAGGTCGTGGCGCTGCATGAATTCTTTGGCGAAGGCTTTGCTCGATTCGAGCTGGGCCGCGGCCTGGGTGGGGCCAAAGACGCGATGTCCGCGTTTGGTGAGCTCGTCGACGAGGCCGAGGGAGAGAGGGACCTCGGGGCCGATGACGGTGAGGGCGGGCTGCTCGATGGTGACGATATTGACGAGCTCGTGGAGGTTGCCGGCGTCGCAAGGGATGCAGCGGGCGATGGATGCGATGCCGCCGTTGCCGGGAGCGCAGAGAACCTCTGTGACTTGAGACGATTTGAGCAGAGCCCATACGATGGCGTGCTCGCGGCCACCACCACCGATTACCAGAACCTTCATTCAGAGACCTTCATTCGTTGATTTGCGGACAGGATGCGAATTTGCTTCGCAACTTCGAGGCTAGGCATCGTCGCGGGTGAAGTCAAACCGGGACGCGGTAAGCTGTCTGAGCGGGAGACTGAGGACGATGGGCGACGCGGCACAGTATCAGGAGTTGATGACGCTCTATGCGAGCTACGGCGATGAAGAGTTGTTGGCGCTGGCTCGGGGGATGAGCGATCTGACGGAGATGGCGCAGGAGGCTTTGCGCGGGGAGATTTCAAAGCGCGGGTTGAAGGCTTCGTCGTCGCCGGAGCGTGCAGAGCCGAGGGTGTTGAGTGAGGATGATCTGGCGGATTTGCGAGCGTTTGCCACACTGGCACCGGCGGAGTGCGTGTTTGTGTACGAAGTTGGGAGAGGAGCTTCGGCAGCTTCGTTGGCGCTTCAAGAGGCGGGAATTCAATCGATCGTTGTGCAACCTGATGGATCGTGGACGGATGCGCGCGGGCCTCGCGTGGTGGTGGCTCCTGAAGATGCGGCGGCTGCGGCGATGGTGCTGTCACAGCCGTTGGCTGAGAGATTCAGGAGAGAGGTTGAGGAGGCCGTGCCGCAAGAGTTTGATGTGCCGCAGTGTCCGAAGTGCGGGAGCCATGAGACTTTGCTGGAGGCGGTGGATCCGGCGAACCAGTGGCGCTGCGACGACTGTGGACATGACTGGTTGGAGGATGATGTTTCGCAGGAGCGTTGAGAGCATTTCTTCGGAGCAGAGAAAGACCCGCTTGGAAGCGGGTCTTTTTGTCTTTGAATGATCTCTCACTGAACTGAGGTTAGCGGTGTTTTTCTTCGGAATGCGGTTGGGCTGGTGGTCTTGATTGCGCAACCTGTCTTGGTTGGGGTTGAGGACGTGGTCTTGGCTGCGAAACCTGCCGCGGCTGGGGCTGAGGACGCGATTCATTCTGCGGCGCGGGACGTTGCTGAGGCTGCGGTGATGGACGCGATTGAGGTTGAGGGGCTGGGCGCTGTTGGGGTTGCGGCGCGGGCCGTTGGACCTCTTGAGGCCGCGGTTGAGGTTGCGGGCGAGTCTCTGGTGCAGGACGATTTTGGGGTTGCTCTGGGCGGACCTGCGGTTGAGCGGGACGATTTTGAGGTTGTGGTTGAGGCTGAACCGGACGTGTTTCGGGTTGAGTGGGGCGAACCTGGGGTTGGGTCGGCCTTGTCTCGGGTTGAGTCGGGCGCACCTGAGGTTGCTCAGGCCGCGTTTGCGGTTGGCCGGGACGGTTCTCCGGTTGCGTAGGACGGGTGGGCTGAACTGCTGGGCGATTGTCCGGGTGAACCGTGGGCTGACCTGGGCGGGTAGGTTGCACGGCTGGCTGACCTGGGCGGTTGGGCTGCACAGCGGGCTGACCTGGACGATTTTCAGGTTGGCCTGGCCGAGCGGGTTGAATTGCCGGTTGACCGGGGCGATTGATTTCGCCGGGGCGGCCGGGTTGGACCGCTGGCTGGCCAGGGCGGCTGATCGGCTGCACTGCGGGACGAGCGACGGCTGCGATGGGACGCGGTGAGGCGACCAGAGCAGGACGGCCCTTGTTCACGTTGTAGAACTGCTGGCGATTTTGTGCGGCTTCGCGCTGGTTCTGATACTGCGTGGACATAGGCGGAACGCGGGGGCCGCGGCTGGCTGCGAGTTCGGCGGCCTGAGGACGGACGTTGATGCCGCCACGACCGCCGTTGTAGGAGACGCGGTTGATGGTGGTGTTGTTGACGACGACCGTGCGGTTATAGACGTTGGTGATGCGCGTGACGTTGACGTTGTTGACCGAGCGGTTGTAGTAGAAGTTGCGACCCTGCCAGTAGCCGCCGTGATAGCCGCTGCCGGTGTATCCGTAGCCGTAGTTCACACCGCCGTAGAAGCCGATGTGCTGGCCCCAGAAGCCGCGGTGAAAGAGATAGCGGCCGCCGAAGAAACCCCAGTAGCCGGGGGTCCAGAGAGCACCGTAGAAGGGCGGCGCGCACCAGGCTCCGGGGACCCAGTAGTAGCCGACGGGGGCGTATCCCCAGTAGCCGGGGGTCCAGAGATAGTTGGGTGCGGGGGCTTCGGGCTGTTGGTAGACGGGGAGGGGCGGCGGCGGCTGGTTGGCCTCTTCGAGGGCCTGCTGTCCGGCGTCTATCTGAGACTCATCGTAGTTGGTGGGGGCGTTGTAGTCGTAGTTCTGATCGTAGTTTTGGTCAGAGGGCTGAGCGGTCTGTGCAGCGCCGATGGCCTCGTTTTGCGGCGATGCGGCAGGCTGCTGAACGTACTGCTCGGAGCTTTGCTCGGGCGTGGACTGGGAACGGATGCCGAGAACCCTTGCCGGAGCGGGTTGAGGAGCTGGCGCGGGTTGCGTGCCGCTGACAGGAGCCATGTTGGCATCGGCTGGGTCGGGGCCGGAGTTATCGGGGATGGCGGCGGGCTCTACGTCTTTGTGACAGCCTGAGAGTGTCACCGTTGCCGCAAGTGATGCAGTGCCAAGTGCCAGACCTAGAAAAATTTTGGGAAATGATTTGTACATACTGCCAGTCTCCTCGTACCTGCTGCTGGTATAAACACGAACTTCCTAAATGAGATGCACTTTTCTATAAATTGCCGTTTTCGCGGGCGAGGACGATAGCGCCAACGCGAGCGATTCTGTTGTGAAGTCTAAGAGTTACAGTGATTGGGGAATATTTAGGTGGCGGATGCAATGACCCATCGGTGGGATGGTCGGCGCTTTACCGCGAGGGGCTGAAACGCAGTAAAATTATTTGATGGCAGGCTGCCTTCCCAACACGAAGCGCTTTCGCCACGGTCGCCCTGACCGCGGACGCTGCTGCTAGTTCGACCCCTCCCCTGAAAACTTGATAGGCTTCAGCCGTTGCCGTCTGCGGTTCGAAGATGTGACCACGGCCCCAACCATCGCGCTTCCAAGAGCGCGCCTCGGAGAAGATACCATGCCGACTCAATCGCATCCTGATTCGTTTAAGAGCTTGTCTACCCTGTCTGTGGGGAAGACTACGTACGATCTGTTTCGTCTGAAAGCGCTGGAGGGGACGGGTGTCGATCTCGGTCGACTTCCCTTCTCGCTGCGAATTTTGCTGGAGAATCTGCTCCGGCATGAAGACGGCCGCACGGTGACGGCGGAGGACATTCAGTTTCTGGCTTGTTGGGATCCGAATGCGGAGCCCTCGCGCGAGATTGCCTACATGCCGGCGCGAGTGCTGATGCAGGACTTTACCGGCGTGCCTGCTGTGGTCGATCTCGCTGCGATGCGCGATGCGATGAAGGCTCTGGGGGGCGATCCGGAGAAGATTAATCCGCTGCAGCCGGCGGAGCTGGTGATCGATCACTCGGTGCAGGTGGATGAGTTTGGCACGCAGAGGGCGTATGACCTGAATGCGGCGTTGGAGTTTCAGCGGAACCGCGAGCGGTATGCGTTTTTGAAGTGGGGACAGACGGCGTTCAATAATTTTTCTGCAGTGCCACCGGGAATGGGAATCTGTCACCAGGTGAACCTGGAGTATCTTGCGCGAGTTGTGTTTACGACGACGCCGGATGCGCAGGGCAAGGTGTTTGCTTACCCGGATACGCTGGTGGGAACTGACTCGCACACGACGATGGTGAATGGACTGGGCGTGCTGGGCTGGGGTGTGGGTGGAATTGAAGCCGAGGCAGCGATGCTCGGGCAGCCCGTGAGCATGCTGGTGCCACAGGTGGTTGGGTTCAAGCTGACGGGCAAGTTGAAGGAAGGCACGACTGCTACAGACCTCGTGCTGACTGTGACGGAGATGCTGCGCAAGCTGGGAGTGGTGGGTAAGTTTGTGGAGTTCTATGGGTCGGGCATCACTGAACTGCCGCTGGCTGATCGGGCGACGATTGCGAATATGGCTCCGGAGTACGGGGCGACGTGCGGAATCTTTCCGGTGGATGCGGAGACGCTGAAGTATCTGCGACTGACAGGGCGCAGCGAAGAACAGATTGCGCTAGTGGAGGCTTACTACCGGGAGCAGGGACTGTTTCATACGGCGGATGCGAAGGAGGCTGTTTACTCGGCGACGATTTCGCTGGATCTGGCGACGGTGGAGTCGAGTGTTGCGGGGCCGAAGAGGCCGCAGGATCGGGTTGCGCTGTCAGGCGCGGCGGCAAGCTTCAAAGAGCAGTTGCCTTCACTTCTGGGACCGAATGGGAACAAGCACGTGATTCGGCAAATGGTGCGTTGGGAGGGTGAGGGTGGCACGGCTTCGGCAACTGGCGATTTGAGCAGCAGCGTGGGGGTTTCGGCGCCTGTCGTGGAAGCGCCTGTGGTTTCGGTGATCACAATCAGCGATGAGAAGATGCCTCAACTGGAGGCTCCGCACGTGTCGATTCGCACCAGGTTTGGAGTTGATCCGGAGCAGTATCTCGATCATGGATCGATTGTGATCGCGGCGATTACTTCCTGCACGAATACTTCGAACCCCTACGTGATGATGGCGGCGGGTCTGCTTGCGAAGAAGGCTGTGGAGAAGGGACTGAGTACTCCACCGTGGGTGAAGACTTCGCTTGCGCCGGGTTCTCGTGTGGTAACGGACTACTACGTGAAGGCTGGACTGATGCCTTATCTCGATAAGCTGCGTTTTCAAGTGGTGGGGTATGGATGTACGACCTGCATTGGAAACTCGGGCCCGCTGCCCACGGATGTTTCGAAGACGATTGAAGACCATGGGCTGGTGGCTGTGTCGGTGTTGTCGGGTAATCGGAACTTTGAGGGAAGAATTTCGCCGGAGGTGAGAGCGAACTACCTGATGAGTCCTCCGCTAGTGGTGGCGTATGCGCTGGCAGGGCACATTACACATGATTTCGAGAAGGAAGCGTTAGGGCGCGATCTGGATGGAAAGCCTGTTTTCCTGCGGGATATATGGCCTACGCAGGAAGAGGTTTCGTCGGCGGTGAACTCTTCGATCGACTCGGAGATGTTCCGGCGTCAGTACAGCACGGTTTCGGATGGCGATAACAATTGGAAGAGCCTGAAGTTTCCCGACGGGGAGACGTATGGGTGGGAGCCGGATTCGACTTACATCCGCAAGGCCCCGTACTTCGATGGCATGCCGGCTACGCCGGCTCCTGTCGAGGATATTCATGGGGCGCGCGTGCTGGCGGTGCTCGGGGATTCGGTGACGACAGATCACATTTCGCCGGCGGGTTCGATCAAACAGAATGGGCCTGCAGGAAAGTATCTGACCGAGCATGGAGTGAAGCCTTCGGACTTCAACAGCTATGGTTCTCGACGCGGCAACCATGAGGTGATGGTGCGCGGGACGTTTGCGAATGTGCGGCTGCGGAACAAACTCGCTCCTGGGACTGAAGGCGGCGTGACGCGGCTGCTGCCGGATGATGTGCCGATGTCGATCTACGATGCGAGCGTGGAGTATGCGAAGCGCAAGACGCCGTTGGCGATTCTGGCGGGTAAGGAGTATGGGTCGGGGTCTTCGCGTGACTGGGCGGCTAAGGGTCCGCGGCTGCTTGGGATCAAGTTTGTGATCGCAGAGAGCTATGAGCGGATTCACCGGTCGAACCTTGTCGGGATGGGGATTCTGCCGCTGCAGTTTTTGCCGGGACAGAATGTGGAGTCGCTGCGCCTGACGGGCGAGGAAATATTTGCGATTGGGGAGACGCCGGGGCAGTTGAAGGCGATGCTCGATAGCAAGTTCGCCGATGGCAAGGTGGTGACGGTGTTTGCGGAGTCGGACCTGGGGAAGACGATCGAGTTCTCGGCGACGGTGAGAATCGATACGCCGCAGGAGATTCTGTACTACCAGAACGGCGGGATTCTGCAGTATGTGCTGCGGCAGTTGGCCGGGAAGGCGTAACCGAGCGACTATACTGTTTGCATTCGTCAGCCTTTCAGGTTGCCGATCTCGGAACCCTCGTGGCGCTTCGCCAAAAAGACAGCTGCGGGGGTTCTTCTCTTTAATTTCAGAAACTCCTTGTCCTGCCGGACGAGCCCACTTCGCGTGGAGCGGTCACTTCGTGACTTGTGTACCGGTCTTGGCTGGATGATCTACCGCGGTCCTCCCGTTGGTCGGAATCTTCAATTTTTAAGTCACTGGGTGAGCATGCTCGGTAACTTCGCCGTCGATGCTTGTAGGTTGCGAGCCTGAGCTTCTAGATGGGCTACAGCGATTCGAAACATTTCGGCGGTCTGGACGAAGGCCGTGAGATCCATCCGGACAGAGACGCCGCCGACGTGGAGGCTGAGGGTTCCACAACCACAGACCGAGATGCTGCCCAGTCCTGCGGAGGAGGCGAGGGTTTGGTGCTTGTCTTCAGTGCACATGACTAGACTCCTTGTTTTGCGTAGTACTCGGCGACCGGGCGTGGGTCGAGCTCGAAGGGAACGTGCTGCGAGTTGGGAAGCATGCGGAGGACGCCATGATCGGTGGCTCCGTCGGTTGCGAACTGGAGATAGTTGGGGAGGGCTAGGCGAGGTGACTGGCGGGATTCGAGCGTGGCCTGCATGTCGCTGGCGAAGGCGGTGAGTTTGACGAAGTCGCCGACGCGGAGAACGGCAGAGCCAATGGTGAGGATGCGGCCGTTGACCATAACGTGGCCGTGGTTGACCAGCTGACGGGCAGAGGCCATGCTGCGGGCAAAGCCGAGGCGGAAGACGACGTTGTCGAGGCGCCGCTCGAGAAGGCCGATGAGACTTTCGATCCAATTGGACTGCTGGAAGGTGCGTGCGTCCCGGACGAAGCGGCGGAGTTGCTCTTCGCGGAGGCCGTAGTGGAAGAGGAGCTTCTGCTTTTCGCGGAGTTGTGAGGCGAACTCGGAGAGTTTTTTGTTCTTAGTTTGGCCGTGCTGGCCAGGTGGGTAGCTTCGTGTAGCAAGCGCTCCTGGCTTGCCGAGGCCGGGCAGTTCGAGCTCGAGGGCACGCTGCATCTTGAACTTCGTTCTATGGCTCATGCGTCATCCTTTTGTGCGTCCCAGGAAGGGGACGTGATTGCCGATCTCAACCCCGGGTCCAGCGCTTCGCCAAAAGACAGATGGATTAGGGAGTCTTGCTTTACTTGAACTCAGACTCCTTCAGTCCTATATCTTTTGCAATTGCTTTTCTGGATTGCAGGAGGTGGGGTTTCGCGTCAGCTTCGCGGCGTTGTAGTTGTGCGGTGAAGCTGCGGGGACGACAGCACAGCCTGTTGTACGCTGTTTTGACTATGACAATCCGCCTCGTTCGCGTCGCTGTGCTCTTTGGCGCTTTTCTGTTGATGGAGACTTCTCTCTTGGCTCAATCCGGTTCGACTATGTTTGATGGCGTGTGGTTGGGCACGCTGAATGTGGGAGCGCAGACGCTTCGGCTTCAATTACATCTTCAGACGGGCGTGACGGGGAGTTGCACGCTGGACAGTCTTGATCAGAATGGATTCAGGATCGTTTGCGACCACGTGGAGGTGAAGGGGGAGAAGCTTTCTTTCGAGGTGCCAACGGTGGGCGGAAGCTGGAGCGGGCGCATCTCTGCGGATGGAAAGACGCTGACGGGCACGTGGATGCAGGGCGGAGGCTCCTGGCGACTGGTGATGCAGCATCAGGCGACAGCGATTGGGCCTTCGGAGACTGCGGCGTTGGTGTTTGACCCGGCGATGGCAGCGGTTGCGGTGACGGATTTGAAGCCGGTTCTGGATCACGATCTCGTGGCAGCTTTGAAGGACGGTATGCTGGCTCCGCAGAATCATGGCGGCGTGACAATTGGTGTGGTGCAGCGTGGGGTGAAACGTATCTTCAACTATGGCGCGGCTTCTCCGGACGATGTGTTTGAGATTGGGTCGATTACGAAGACCTTTACGGGGCTGATACTCGCGCAGATGGTGGAACAGGGAAAGGTTCGCCTGGACGAGCCGGTACGGGAGCTTTTGCCGCCAGGGACGGTCGCGAAGCCGACGTCGGGCGCAGAGATTACGCTGCTGGAATTGAGCGATCAACACTCCGGTCTGCCTCGCTTGCCGGAAAATTTGAAGCCTGCGGACCCACGGAATCCGTATGCTGACTATGACGAGAGCCTTTTGTATGCGTATATCGCTCAGCATGGCGTTGGAGTCGCTCCGGGTGTAGCGTTTGGCTACAGCAATCTTGGGGTGGGGTTGCTGGGGCAAGCTCTGGCGGTTCGGTCGGGAGAGTCGTATGCCGAACTTTTGCATGCGCAGATTACGGGTCCGCTGCAGATGCGGAGCACCGGCATCGCATTAAGCGCGGAGATGCGGGCGCATCTTGCGCAGGGGCATGATGTGAAGGGCCAACCCGTCGGGACCTGGGACCTTACCGCGCTGGCGGGCGCCGGCGCGGTTCGATCGACAGCTGCGGATATGTTGACTTATCTGGAGGCACAACTTCATCCCGACCATCTTCCGGTTGGCGGCGTTGGCGTCGAGAGCAAGACGCTGGGTGCTGCGATCAAAGCTTCGCATTTCATCCATGCGGAGATCAGCCCCGGCATAAAGATTGGGTTGAACTGGTTTCGAGACGATGCGACGGGAAATTACTTTCACGACGGCGCGACCGGAGGTTACAGCTCGTACTCTGTATTCAACCCTGAGAAAGACTTCGCTTTGGTTGTTTTGTGCAACACAACCCAGGGCGCGGACGCGTTTGCGAATAGGTTGGGCGGGCATATTACGCAGAGGATGGCGGGTGTGCCAGCTATCTCTCTTGCCCCACTGCCTTAGTGGGACGGCGATCTGACGGGTCTTATACGCCTGACGCACGAGTGCGGGATTTGCACCGTACGTATCGATGGTGGGCTTGTTTGGAGCGACAGCCTATAATGAACTATGGCAATCGCTCCTCCGGCCTCTTCGCAGGCTGGCCCGCAGCCGAAGCCGCACGAAGAACCGAAGAGCCAACCGGATGTGGAACATACCGAGACGGGGATCGAGCTGGAGGCAGCTCTTCCGGTCGCGGAACCACCGGTGGCATCGGACGCGACCCCTCGCGCGAAACGAAAGAAGCAGCCGGTGACACCTGATAGCTCCGCTCTTGTGATTGCCGGTGTGGATGAGTCTTCGGCGAGCCATCTGGCGGGTAGCTCGGCGAAGGATATTCATGTGGTGGATGCGAAGTTTCATCGTCTGCTGGAGACGGTGCATGAGAACCGGCCGGCGGATGATTTGGAGATTATTCGCAAGGCGTGGGCGTTCTGCCTGCAGCAGCATGAGGGACAGAAGCGGGCCAGTGGCGAGCCATACATCATTCATCCTCTCGAAGTAGCGCAGGTACTGGCCGAATTGAAGATGGATTCGACGGCGATCGCGGCGGGGTTGCTGCATGATGCGGTGGAAGACACGGATGTTACCTCTGCTGAAATTGCGAAGCGGTTTGGAGACCAGGTCGCACACATCGTCGAGGGTGTGACGAAGCTGGAGAAGATCAAGTTTGCCAATCGCGAGGACCATCAGGCGGAGAACATTCGCAAGATGCTGCTGGCGATGGTGACCGATGTTCGCGTGGTGATTATTAAGCTCGCTGATCGGTTACATAATATGCGGACACTGGAGCATTTGAAGCCGGAGAAGCAGCAGAAGATTGCGCGGGAGACGCTGGATATCTACGCACCGCTGGCGCATCGGCTGGGAATGGGCAAGCTGCGCGGCGAGTTGGAGGATCTGGCCTTTCGGTATACCGATCCTTATGCGTATGAGCAGGTGTCTACGGAAGTTGATGCGCTGCGCGGGGCTGGTGAAGAGTTTTTGCAGAAGATCGTGAAACAGCTTGAGGCGAAGCTGAAGGAGTTCAAGATTGAGGGGCGGGTGGAGTCGCGGATTAAGCGACTGTATTCGATTCAGCAGAAGCTGGTGGACCAGAAGATTCCTGTCGATCAGGTCTATGATCTTTTGGCGATTCGCGTGATTTGTAATTCGGTGCAGGATTGCTACGCGTTGCTGGGACTGCTGCACTCGATCTGGCGGCCGGTGCCGGGGAGGATTAAAGATTTCATTGCGATGCCTCGGCCAAATCTTTATCAGTCGCTGCATACGACGCTGATTGCAGAAGGTGGTCATCAGTTCGAGGTACAGATTCGCACGGAGGATATGCATCGTGTCGCGGAGGAAGGGATCGCGGCGCACTGGAAGTACAAGGCCTCAGACAATGTGAGCGCCAAAGACGAGCAGCGACTGGCGTGGGTGCGGCAGTTGATGGAATGGCAGCGGGAGATGACCGATCCCAATGAGTTCATGTCGACGCTGAAGATCGATCTGTACCCGGAGGAGGTTTACACCTTTACTCCTAAGGGGAAGGTGGTGGTGCTGCCGAAGGATGCGAGCCCGATTGATTTTGCTTACGCGATTCATACCGAGGTCGGGAATACGACGGTTGGCGCAAAGGTGAATGGGCGGATCGTTCCGCTGCGGACCAAGCTGCGAAATGGGGACATCGTCGAGATCACGACACAGGCAGGGCATGCTCCGAGCCGCGACTGGCTTAGCTTTACGAAGAGTTCGCGGGCACGAAACAAGATCAAGCACTGGCTGAATGAACACCAGCGCGAACGGGCGATCGAGATCGGCAAGAAGCTGCTGGACCGCGAAGCGAGGAAGTACAAGCTGTCGCTGGGTAAGTTCCACGAGGCGGACTACGACAAGGTCGCCAGTGAGTATGGTCTGGGAACGGAGGCGGAGTTGCTGGCGGGGGTTGGATTTGGGAAGTTTTCGGCCCGGCAGGTATTGAATAAGCTGGAGCCGGGTTCGACGATGTCGGCCGAGCCTGCATTGCCGGAGGGTGGAGTCGGCAATACTGTGGGGCAGATGTCGGAGGCGGTGAAGCGGGTCTTCTTCGGGAAGGGATCTGACTCGCTGCAGGTGGAGGGGCAGGACGATCTGCTGGTGTACCGGGCGCGTTGTTGTAACCCAATTCGTGGTGAGGAGATTGTCGGGTACGTGACGCGGGGCAAGGGGGTGGCGGTACATGCGAGAAGCTGTCCGAATGTGCAGAATTTGTTGTACGAGTCGGATAGAAGGATTCAGGTAGAGTGGTCGCCTTCTCCGACGGAGCCAGGAACAACGAAGGCGCAGACATATCCGGTGAAGCTGACGGTGCTGTGTGACGACCGGTCGGGGATGTTGAAGGAGTTTACGGCGATCATCTCGGACGACGGGACGAATATTCGCAGTGTAGATACGAAGCCAATGCCAGATGGCCAGGTGGTGGTGGACTTTGTGGTGGAGACGGTGGATGTGCGGCATCTGAATAAGCTGGTGCAGAATCTGCGGAAGGTCCCTGGGGTGCGGGATGTTCAGCGGGTGCAAAAGATCTAAAAAATCGGATCCCTAAAAATGACAAATAGATGACTTTGTTTGAGGCTGATGGTCAGTTGTCTCTTGGTAAAATGGTACGTGGTTAGCCGACGAGACGTTTTACAGATGGCTGGAATGGCGGCGCTTTCCGCTGCGCTGCCCGTCGGTGCTGAGTTGCTGAGCGAGGCGGATGCCAAGATCGACATTGCGCCCTATTCGCTTGAAGTTTCGCGTGGACGCTTCCTCAAAACAATTGCATACAACCAGCAGGTTCCCGGCGCTTTGTTGCGCATGCAAGAGGGCCGACCGGTGACGATTGATGTCACGAATCACTCTGGCAACGATGAGATCGTGCATTGGCATGGGATGTTTCTTCCGCCTGAAGTTGACGGCGCGATGGAAGAGGGCACTCCGCACATCGCGAAGGGAGCGACCACGCGCTACACCTTTACGCCAAGCCCTGCGGGTTTTCGCTGGTATCACACGCATACCTTCGCTGGAAGAGATTTGAACAAGGGGCAGTACACGGGACAGCATGGATTTTTGATGATTGAGCCGCGCGAGAATCCGGCGCGGTATGACCAGGAAATATTTCTGGCGCTGCATGACTGGAGAGGCAGCCTGCTTGCCAGCGATGATGGGTCGATGAATCCCGTGTACGACATTTCGACGATCAACGGGCGGACGATGGGCTTTGGCGAGCCGCTGCGGGTGAAGCAGGGACAGCGAGTGCTCTTTCATGTGCTCAACAGCAGCGCGACGGAGGTGCACTGGATTTCGTTCGCGGGACATTCGTTTCATGTAATCGCGCTGGACGGTAATGAGGTGCCAAATCCTGCGACGGTTTCGATGCTGCGGCTTGCTCCGGCTGAGCGGGTTAGCGCAGTGGTGGAGATGAACAATCCTGGCGTGTGGACGCTGGGTGAGGTGAGAAAGCATGTGATGGCTGCTGGGATGGGCGTGGTTGTGGAGTATGCCGGCGCTCAGGGGAAGCCACGATGGGATCAGCCCAACGATCTGGTGTGGGACTATTTGCAGTTTGGTACGACGGTGGCTGTGTCTGTCGCGGAGACGGGGGCTGTTGAGATTCCGCTGGTGTTCGAGTCGAAGTTCGCGGGGCATGGAGCGATGGATCGCTTTACCATCAACGGCAAATCGTTTCCTGACACTGAGACGATAGCGCTGACACACGATCAACGATATCGTCTGATTTTTCGAAACAAAAGTACAGACGATCATCCGGTTCATCTTCATCGGCATACCTTTGAGCTACGACGCATTGCGGATCAGCCGCAAACGCGTGGGATTTTGAAGGATGTGGTCCTTGTCGCCGGAGGAACAGAAGTTGAGGTCGAGTTTACGGCGAGTCATCCCGGACTGACGCTGTTTCATTGTCATCAGCAGAATCATATGGACGATGGCTTCATGATGCTGTTTCGCTACGTTTGAATGGAGTAGAAGTTGGATCTCTTGTTGTGGTATCGACGGCTTCGCATGGCGATTTTTCTTTGCTGCCTTGGAGTGATCGTCTGTTCGAACGTGTGCGCCCACGCACAGGGGAACTATGAGATCCAGGTGTATGGCGCTGACACTGTTCCGCCGAAGAACCTGATGGTGGAGGTGCACTCGAACTTTACGCCGGATGGCCAGATTCGCACTGTTGATGGCGTGTATCCGACCAATCATCAGCAGCACGAGACTTTGGAGTTGACTGAGGGGTTGACGTCATGGGCCGAGATCGGGTTCTACGTTTTTACCAGTTGGCAGGATGGGCACGGAGTGCAGTGGGTCGGCGATCATATTCGACCGCGGGTGAAGGTGCCGGACTCGTGGCACTGGCCTGTTGGGGTGAGTTTGTCGACCGAAATCGGATATCAGAGGGCAGCGTATTCGCCGGATACATGGACCTGGGAGTTGCGGCCGATCATCGATAAGTCCATTGGGCGATGGTACTTTGCGGTGAATCCCGCGTTAGAGAGAACCTTCCACGGGCCGGATGTCGCGCTGGGGCTGGGGTTCTCGCCGGCGGCGAAGGTTAGTTATGACTTTACGAGGCAGGTCAGCGCGGGGTTTGAATACTATGCAGACTATGGTCGGATTGGATCTTTTGACTCGCTGCATGGACAGCAACAGCAGATCTTTGCGGTGACGGACCTGAATGTCTCTCCGAAGTGGGAGATCAATTTTGGCGTGGGAATAGGGCCGACAGCGGCAACGGATCATCTCATTGTGAAAGGGATTGTGGGGCGGCGGTTCAATTGGGGGAAGCAATCAAAAGTTGATTAGAGGATTCGCTCGACGGATGGAAATAGATTGAGGTGGGACTGAAAATGCCTTTGCGAGGTTGCAGAGCGAACGAGCAGGATGTATGGTTGAAAGCAAGATGATTCTTCAGTCCAGCCGAATTTCGTTTATTCTCCGCTATTGGCGCACAATAGCGGCATCGGCGGAGTAGCTTCATCTGAGAGATAGCAGTAGCTTCAGTTGATTCGACATCCATACGAGCCGCGACCCTTCCAAGTCGCGGCTTTTGTTTTGTGTAAGGCGAGATTTCAGGAGTGACCGATGAGTGCGAGTTCAACGACAGGTGCGACGGCGACGGTGGCAGGGCGGTTTGGTGCGTATGGCGGGAGGTATGTTCCGGAGACGCTGATGGCTGCGTTGGAGGAGCTTGAACATGCGTATTCCGTGGCTCAGAAAGATGCGGCGTTTCAGGCGGAGTTAGATGATCTGTTGCATCACTACTGCGGCAGGCCTACTCCACTGTATTTTGCAAAGCGGCTGACGGAACAGATGGGTGGGGCAAAGATTTATTTAAAGCGAGAAGACCTGCTGCATACCGGCGCGCACAAGATCAATAACGCACTGGGGCAGGGGCTGCTGGCGCGGCGGATGGGAAAGCAGAGGATTATCGCCGAGACTGGAGCGGGGCAACATGGGGTGGCGACGGCGACGGTTTGCGCGCTGCTGGGCCTGGAGTGCGTTGTCTACATGGGCGAGGAGGATATGCGGCGGCAGGAACTGAATGTGTACCGCATGCGGCTGCTGGGCGCGGAGGTGCGCGGCGTTTCGGCTGGATCAGCGACGCTTAAGGACGCGATCAATGAGGCGATGCGGGATTGGGTGACGAATGTTCGGACGACCTATTACATTCTCGGCAGTGCGCTTGGGGCGCATCCCTATCCGACGATGGTACGGGACTTCCACCGTGTAATTAGCCGTGAAGCGCGAGCGCAGATGCTCGAGCAGGAAGGAAAACTGCCGACTGCGGTTGTGGCGTGCGTGGGTGGCGGGTCGAACGCGATTGGCGCGTTTTATGAGTTTTTGCCGGATACGAATGTGCAGTTGATCGGCGTTGAAGCAGGTGGGCGCGGAACCGCTCTAGGAGAACACGCGGCACGATTCCAAAAAGTTGGTGGTGGCTTGCCGGGCGTGCTGCAGGGTACGTACTCGTATGTGTTACAAAATGATGCCGGACAGGTTAGCAGCACCCATTCTGTTTCTGCAGGTTTGGACTATGCGAGCGTGGGGCCCGAGCATGCGATGCTCCACGATTCGGGACGGGCGAGCTATGTCTCGTGCTCGGATGATGATGCGTTGAAGGCTACGGTGACGCTGTCGCGAACTGAGGGGATTTTGCCGGCTCTCGAGAGCGCTCATGCGGTGGCAGAGGCGATTCGACTGGCTCCGACGATGGCGAAGACGGATGTACTGATGGTGAACCTGTCGGGACGCGGCGATAAGGATATGGGGATCCTGGCGCGGGAGCTTGATTTGAAGGGCAGTGAGAGCGTGAAAGGCTAAGTACAGAACGATGGCGATTGAATTTAGAAAGAAGCCGGGAATTGTTGCTTATTTGACGGCTGGGGATCCTGACCTGGCGACGACCAGGGACATTGCGCTGGCTGCGATCGATAACGGCGCGGACGTGATTGAGTTGGGTGTTCCGTTCAGCGATCCGCTGGCGGATGGGCCAGTGATTCAGCGAGCCAGTGAGCGGGCTGTAGCGCGAGGAGTGAGGCTGACCGATGTCCTCGACTTGGCGAAGGAGCTGCGTGCGGCAAGGCCAGCCGCGGGGTTGGTGCTGTTTTCTTACCTGAACCCTGTGGTGCGGATGGGGATGAAGAGGTTTTGTGCACGCGCTGCTGAGACTGGCGCTGATGGCGTGCTGTTGACCGACATGATCGTCGAAGAGGCGGGCGAGTATCTTGCGGAGATGAAGGTCAATGGGCTGGCGCCCATCTTTCTGGCGGCGCCTACGAGTCCGGACGCTCGGCTGAAGGCGATTGCGGGGGTGTCGCAAGGGTTTGTGTATGCAATCTCAAGGGTTGGGATCACCGGGACGCAACAGAGGGTGGCCGGAGATGCTTCGGAGTTGGTGTCGCGACTGCGGCAGTTTACGAAGTTGCCGATTGCGGTGGGGTTCGGGATCTCCAATGCTGCACACGTGAGGGCGGTGGGTGAGTTTGCGGACGCGGCGATCATCGGCAGCGCATTGGTGGCGCTCATCGAGAAAAGCCCGGCGGAGGAAGCAGCAACAGCCATAGGGCAGTTCATCGCAGGGTTGAGAGCATGAGTACCTTTAGCATGGCGGGGCGAAACACCACGAGGCGCGTTTATCATTGTCGATACAGGATGGTTCTGCACAAAATACTTTGCAACAAACTGCGCTTGAGCGCGTGCCGTTGCATTGCGAGGCGAATAGATGGATATCTCCGACTGGAGACAGAAGATTGATGAGCTGGATGTCGAAATTGTTCGACTCATCAACAAACGTGCGGAGGCCGCGCGTGCGATTGGAGAACTTAAGAAAACCGCAGATTTGCCAGTCTATGAACCGCGCCGCGAGCAGGAAGTCTTCGACCGCGTTCGCAAGGCGAATCCAGGACCGCTGGCCGACGCCGAATTGCTTCATGTGTATGAACGGATTATTGATGTGATGCGGACGCTGCAGCGAAGGGATCTTTAGTATGCCCCTGTGATCAGAAACGTTTGATTTTAGATTTTGTATCTAATTTGGTTACGTAAAGAGAGTGATGCGAAGACAATGATAGTTGCGATGCATGGCCAGGCGACGGAAGAAAACATACAACAGGTGATCGAACGCATGGTGGAGCTTGGCTTCAACGTTCACCGGACGACAGGAGCAGCACAGACGATTCTGGCTGGCGTGGGGACACCAGAGCACTTCGAGGTTGCCGAGTTCAAAGTGTTGGCGGGCGTCTACGATGCCTACCGAATCTCGTCGCCGTACAAACTGGCAGGGCGAAGCTTCCGGCCAGGGGGAACGACAGTCACGTTTCCGAACGGAGTGGTGGTTGGCGGAGAGGAAGTTGTGGTGATGGCGGGGCCCTGTTCGGTGGAGTCTCGGGAGCAGATTCTGACCAGCGCGAAACAAGTTGCCGCAGCGGGGGCAAAGTTTTTGAGGGGTGGAGCGTTCAAACCTCGCAGCTCACCGTATAGCTTTCAAGGCATGGGGCTCGATGGGCTGAAGTTGCTGCGTGAAGTCTCAGAGGAGACGGGGCTTTTGGTTATCACCGAGGTGATGGAGATCTCGCAGATCGAGTTGATGCTGCCGTATATCGATTGCTTCCAGGTGGGTGCGCGGAATATGCAGAATTTCAACCTGCTGCGCGAGCTTGGGCATGTGAGAAAGCCGGTGCTGATGAAGCGGGGAATCTCAGCGACGATCGAAGAGGTGCTGTTGAGCGCGGAGTATATTCTGTCGGGCGGTAACTACAACCTGATGCTGTGTGAGCGGGGGATTCGGACGTACGAGACGTATACGCGGAATACGATGGATATCTCAGCGATTCCAGTGCTCAAAAAGCTGACGCATCTGCCGGTGCTCGGCGATCCGTCTCACGGTGTTGGGATTCGGGATCTGGTGCCGCCAATGGCGTTGGCGAGTGTGGCGGCGGGCGCGGATGGATTGTTGATGGAGATGCATCCGAATCCGGATAAAGCGATGAGTGATGGTGCACAGAGTTTGTATCCGGAACAGCTACAAAATCTGATGGCGCAACTTAAGTTGCTGGCGCCGGTGGTGAACAGGACGATGGCTTAGGACGAGGATTCCGGCATAATGGAGCGGGCTTTCATCATCGGGACGGGATTGATCGGGGCTTCAATTGGCCTGGCGCTTCGTGCGGCTGGGTTTGGTGGACGCATCGATGGGTGGGACACGAGTCAACTTGAAATGGCTTCTGCCGTGCAGATGGGTGCAATCGATGGCAGAGCAGCGAGTCGCGAGAATGCTCTCGAACTGGCGCGGTTGGCAGATGTAACTGTGCTGGCGGTGCCGGTGCTTGCGATCAAAGACTGGATGCAGCAGCTGGCGCCGGTGCTGCGAGCAGGGCAACTTGTGACCGACGTCGGGAGTACGAAGCTTGAGATTGTGGAGCTCGCGCGGCAGTTGTTTGCCGACGATGCTACTGCTGTTTTTCTCCCCGGGCATCCGATGGCTGGCAAGGAATCAGGCGGCGCGCTTCTCGCGGAAGCGGGGCTATTCGATGGCGCGATGTGGTTGTTTACACCTGTCTCAGCAGAGATGACAGCGATCGAGAAAGACTGGCGCGGGTGGGTTGGTTGTTTTGGGTCGCGGACGCTGGACATGGATGCGGCGCGGCACGACGAATTGTGCGCGTGGGTGAGCCACCTGCCACAGATGCTCTCGACTGCGCTGGCGGCTCTGCTTGAAGAAAAGTTTGGTGATGCTCCAGAGATTGCTGCGATTGGAGGACGGGCGCTGCGGGAGACTACGCGGCTGGGAGCCAGTCCTTACAGCATGTGGAGAGACGTAGCGATGACTAACACCGGGCCGGTCGCGGATACTCTGCTGGCGTTAGAGCAACGGCTGCAGCATGTGCGGGAGAATCTGCGGACGCCGGAGTTGCGGAATGAGTTTGTCCTGGCGAATCGATTTCGTCAGCGGCGATGATTCGTGCGTTGGACAATGAAATTGATATTTTACAAGTCTGAAGAAAGATCATGATGCCTGTGAAGGATTCGATAAGCCAACTAAGTGTCAACCTTGCCGACGTCGCTGCTGCGCGAGAGCGGGTTCGTGGATCGATCTATTATTCGCCTTGCCCGCATTCACAGATGCTGTCGGCGCTGACGGGGCAACAGGTGTATTTGAAACTGGAAAACCTGCAGATGACCGGCTCGTTTAAGGAGCGCGGTGCACTGAATCGGATTGCGATGCTGACGCCGGAGCAGGCTTCGCGTGGCGTGGTTGCAGCGAGCGCGGGAAATCATGCTCAGGGTGTGGCATACCACGCGACGAAGCGAGGGATCCGGGCGCTGATCGTGATGCCGCTGGCGACACCGCTGGTGAAGGTGACGGCGACTCGAGGGTTTGGTGCGGAGGTGGTGCTGCACGGCGCGAACTACGACGAAGCTTGCGAGGAAGCTACACGGCTTTGCGAGGCAGAGGGGATGACGTTTATTCATCCGTTCGACGACGCGATGGTGATGGCCGGACAAGGCACGATTGGGCTTGAACTGTTGGAGCAGGTGCCTCGACTGGAGGCCGTGGTGGTTCCAATCGGCGGTGGCGGGTTGATTGGCGGAGTTGCCTGCGCGATCAAAGAGTCACGTCCAGATGTTCGTGTAGTTGGAGTGCAGACCTCGAGGCTGCCTTCGATGGTGGCAGCGCGAACGGTTGGACACCCCGTGACGTTGGAGCCTTCGACGACAATTGCAGATGGCATTGCGGTGCGGCGTGCGGGAGATATCACTTTTCCGATGGTCGAACGCTATGTCGATGAGATTGTGACCGTCGATGAGGATGAGATTGCTTCAGCGATCCTTGTTCTGCTGGAGCGGGAGAAGACGCTGGCCGAAGGTGCGGGAGCGGCGGCGTTGGCGGCGTTACTGCAGAAGAAAACCTCGCTGAATGGCGCGCATACGGCAGTGATGGTGTGCGGCGGAAATATTGACGTGACTTTATTGAGCAGGATCATCGAGCGCGGTCTGGTGCAGGATGGAAGGTTGATCCGGCTCCGGATTCATCTGCTGGACAAGCCCGGGGCGCTTGCCGAGCTAACGCTGTTAATTGCCAAGTACCGCGCAAACATCGTGGACACGCTCTACAACCGGGCGTATTACGGTGTGAATCTTGGCGATACGACGATCGACATCACCATGGAGACGCGTGGGCGCGAACAGGTCGAGGAGTTGCTGGCGGCGATGACGGCTGGCGGTTACAGATACAGCCAGGTGATCTAGCGGCTTTGCTGAGATCTAGGGGCTTTGCTGAGATTGTGCGCGGTCAGGCTTTTTCGTAGTGAAAGTGGAGTTCCTGCTCGCTGGCTACGGGCTGACCGTCTTTCGTGGCCGGGTGAAAAGTCCACTGCTGAATGGTTGCGATGACGCTTTCGTCGATTCCATGGCCGAGGCCACTGGTCATTTTGATGTCGGCGATCTTGCCCGTGGTATCGATGACGATGTCGAGGATGACGTCGCCTTTGGTGCCGTGCGGGAGGGTGGATAGGTCAGGCTTTGGCGTGGGAAAGTAACTTAACAGAGCGATGTTGATGTTGCCGGAGCCCAGGGAGTCGGCGCCAGCGGTAGAGTCCGGCTGTGTTGAGGCAGGCGAGGTTGCGTTGGGGGAGGCGGTGGTCTCCTTCGGCTTTGGCGTGATTGGAGCCGGGAGCGGAGTGGTGGACTCAAGCAGCCTGGGTTGCGTTTTGGGATTTGGAGTAGAGGTTTGGAGAGGGGCTTTGCCGGGTGAATATGTCAACAGGAGATTAGAACCGTGCGGGCTGCCGGGGAGGCGGATGGGTGCGATCCAGGAGGCGCGTTGGTGCAGGAGCGCGGCGATGAGAAGCAGATGCAGGAGGGAGGAAGCTATGGTGTGGTCCGGCGTTAGACGTTGGACTGTGATGGGTTTGCCGATGGTGTCCAATGCTTATCTCCTCCTTTCTCTGCGATGTAACTGCAAATGTGTTTCTTGTTAGACGCGAGTGAAGGTGGTCTGTTGCTTTTCCTGATGACGATCGGCGGCGAGCGAGATGAGGCGATCGATCAGTTGTCTGTAGGGTAGGCCGGAGGCTTCCCAGAGCTTGGGATACATGCTGATGCTGGTGAAGCCGGGCATAGTGTTGATTTCGTTGAGGTAGATGCGGGCTTTGGATTCCCTGCCTTTTTTGCCTTTGATGGCCGGTTCCATGAGGAAATCGACGCGGGCGAGGCCGGCGCAGTCGCAGGCGCGGAAGGCGGCTATTGCCATTTCGCGTATCTGTTTTGATTCGGATTTTGAAAGTTGCGCGGGGATGATGGGAACGGAGGCGTCGGAGTGGTACTTGGCGTCGTAGTCGTAGAACTCGGCGCCGGGGACTATTTCGCCGACGACGGAGGCCTCGGGGGAATCGTTGCCGAGGACAGCTACTTCGAGTTCGCGGGGTTTGGCTCCGGGACCACCTACACCCTGCTCGATGATGATCTTGCGGTCATAGCTGGCAGCGACGTCCATGGCAGGGGCGAGTTCGCTGCGGTCGTGAACTTTGCTGATGCCTACGGAAGAGCCTAGATTCGCGGGTTTAACGAAGACCGGGTAGGTGAGCTTTTTTTCGATGCGCTTTGTGCAGCGCTTGGCGTCGGCCTTCCACTCGCTGCGCAGGAGGTTGACGTGTGGGGTTTGAGGCAGGCCAGCTGCGGCGAAGAGCTGCTTCATAACCGACTTGTCCATGCCTGTAGCGGAGCCTAAGACGCCTGAGCCTACGTAGGCTATGTCGGCCAGTTCGAAGAGGCCTTGGATGGTGCCGTCTTCACCAAAGGTCCCGTGGAGTACGGGGAAGATGACGTCGAGGGACTGAGCTAGAGAGCCGTTTTGCTGCGCGAGGGCTTCGTGGCCAGTAGCGCTGGCACGGAGTGCGACGGAGTTGGTGGTGGTGCGTTTGTTCTTGATTGGCGCGGGTTTTGTGTTGCCTGCGAGCAGGTGCTGGGCGTCGGAGGAGGTGAGCCACTGGCCTTGTTTGGTGATTCCTATGGGAATTACTTCGTATTTTGTCTGGTCGATGGATTTGAGGATGGAGGCGGCGGAGAGGAGGGACACCTCGTGCTCACCGGAGCGGCCGCCGAAGAGGATGCCAATGCGGAGTTTTTTAGGGGTGGGCTTGGTGGTTTGCTTTTTGGTCTGTTTCTTTTGTTTCGTCATGGATAGGTACAAGTCTCTCCTAAATTTGGGCGGTTCTGCGGGAAAAAAAATGCTGGGTATCGAAGTGGTCTTTTGCAGGGGGTTTTGAGGGTTTTTGTGTTTTTGGTGGTGGTTTTTTGTGGTGAAGATGTGGTGATTTGTGTGGCTGATGTGGTGTTTTTGCACTTATTTTTTTAGGGTCAAAAAATGCGCCACTGTTTTGTGAAATATTTTGATGGGTAGCGCGGGCTGCGTGAGTGGTTCGGGCTTACCTGCATCTTTCTCCTTTATGCCTGACCGTAAGCGCAAACCCGAACGCACTACGCCGCACAAGGACAAGATCTGCAAGACCTGTGGACGGACGTTCGAGTGGCGTAAGAAGTGGGAGCGGGATTGGGATGTAATCAAGTACTGCAGCGATGAGTGCAGGGGGCACAAGGCTGGAGAGGCGGACGTTGCGTTGGAGAAGGCGATTCTGGAACTGCTTGCCGAGCGTGGACGGGACAAGACGATCTGTCCATCGGAGGCGGCGAAGCTGGTGGGTGGGCTGGAGAGCCGACGGGATTGGGAGGGGTTGATGGAACCGGCTCGGGCTGCTGCGCGGCGTTTAGTGGCGACGGGAAAGGTTGTCGTGACGCAGCATGGACATGTGGTTGACGCCGCCACTGCAAAAGGAGCGATTCGTTTACGACTGCGTTGAAATCATCGCCTGATTACTGGAAAACGTAGTTATTTTGCGGCCACGTGCGATGCGGGGGACGCTTCTAAGTCTGCATGACAATCGCAAAAAAGTCGGTCAAGAGATCCTCCTCCTCTTCTTCCAATAAGTCTTCTGACGCGAAGCAAAGCTCTCGGTGCTGGCCTGGTTTTGAGCCGGTTGCGGGGAAGGCTCCGCGAGAGAAAGGGAGTTGTAAGCCTAAGCCCGGAAAGAAGTCGGCTGCGGTGAAGCGTGCGGACCAGAAGGCTGCGGCGGCGAGCAAGTTGGAGAAGCAAGGCAAGCCGAATCCGCGTCGCAAGGCTGCGTGACACTCGGGCTATACTGCCCGATATGGATGCCGAACGGATCCGCGCCTATTTGCTTACCCTGCCGCATGTGGTGGATACGGTGCAGTGGAGTGGCACGCTTGTCTTCTGGGTGGGGGATAAGGCGATTGGCGGGAAGATGTTTGCGATGGTGCGGCTGGAACAGGACGAGAGTTTGGAACGGGATGAGAAGAGACGGGTGATCTCGTACTCTGCGGGACCGGAGCGCTACCACGAGCTGTTGGAGAGAGAGGGAATCTTTCCTGCTCCCTATGCGGCTCGGATCTTCTATGTTGCGGTGCGGGGCTGGGGCGTCTTTCGTAAGGCGGAGTGGGAGCAGGAGTTGAGCGCTGCTCATGCGATTACGTATGCGAAGCTGCCGGAGAAGGTTCGCGCGGCGCTTGCTTTGCCTGCGGCTCAGCAGAAGCGGCTGATCGCAGAGCGGAGAAAGGTGTTGGCTGCGAAGGCTGCGGCGAAAGCGCGATGAGCGGCTCGTTTTGCAGATCGGAACGGATCGGCTCAGACTGAGTTCGATGAGTGCGTCAGTTTGATGCACTCATCTTGATGTACTCAACTTGATGCACTCACCGACAGGCCGCAATGACTTATCTGGATACACTTTCAGCTTGATATGGAACCTATTCCGTAACTCCGTCATTGATCTGCGCGCAGTCCATGCGGAGGGTGCCGTTGTCGTTGAACACCAACCCGTAAAAGCGAAAGATACTGCCCGCGGCGAGCGAAGCCTTATTGAGCATCTGCGTGTTGTTGTCGGCGTAGACCACAACCGTGTTTGGATTCGTCAGCAGCGTCGTTTGTCCCGGCTGCACCGCGAATTCGGGGAACAGGTCGTATGGTTGGAGCGTCACCGTGTATTCGGTAAAGCTGCCCTGATTGGAGATCGAAGTGACCGTGCCGTTGATTGTTTGCGGCCGCAGCACCATGGCGGTCAGTGGGAAATATAGAGGGTCGGGTAAGTTGGCTGTCGCCTGTGTGGTTACCGTCACGGCCTGACCCGGTACAACAGTCGCGGAGTTGAAAGTGGGCGTAAAGGGAAGGGACGTAAGATTTTTGTATTGGCCTGACGTCTGGAACTGTGAGTTGTCGAAATTGACATAGCCAAATCCGCCGAGGCCTGTGGGCAGGTAGCCTTGTTGCGCCTGCCCAATGAGATCCGCGACCGGTGTGGTGTTGGAGACTAGTGTCAACGGTCCGCCGGCTACCGTGAGATTTGTCGTTTCCGTACTGATTGCCGAAACCCGCGTAGCCACGAGCGAGCCATCCTGTTGAAGAGCCACGTCCATATCTACGGGCACTCCCGCGGCAAGCTGGGATGCCCCCGAGATTCCCTGAAGGACGGTGCTGCTATTGAGGCTGACTTGCCACGTTGGCGGTGTCTGGCTGGTCACGAGGCCGTTGACCGAAAGCTCGGTCGCGCCTGAGCCGACCGAGCTAATCGTCCCTTCAAGTCCGAGGGCCAACCCGTTTGTGCTGTTAGTTGGTTGTGCAGCGATAGTCAAAGGAGTGAGGTCGAAAGCTGACGTGACCGGCGGAGCAGATGGAAATTCTGCCGCAGTTGGACATTGCCCGGGGTAGGGGTCCACCTTTAGGTCAAGAAGCAGCCCCATGGCCGTGCCGTCCACCGTGATGGAATTAGGCAGGTTGATGGTTTCGTTGGCTTCGCTTATAAAATAGTCGGTGTTACTGGTTCCGGGGTACTGTGCACTGCAAACGTTGGTGGCGCCGCCGTAGGTTGCGCTGGCAGAGACGTAAGTGTCCTGTGGAATGCTTACCGTGGCGATCGGCTCGACATGGCCATTCAGGTGGATGAACTCTTCGCTAACCGGCGAGGTGAGCACATTAACTGTCTTGCCCGCCTGGTTCGTTAAGGTCAGACTCAAGAGCGTCGTAGTAAACGCCGATAGTTGGTCGTTCGCCGTGCTCGACGCCAAAATTACGACTCGAGTATTCCCACTCAAAGTTGTGTTTGGTCCGCTGCTACTACATCCGGCTATAAGGATTGCGAGCAGGGTTAGAGAACAGGTCCGAATTAATACAGGGAGGAAAGTCCGACGTGAAGGGCAAGGCAGTGTGGCACTCAAGGAATACTCCGAAATTTACAATGAGAAGACGTTTCAATAAGTAGACAACCTTTGATCAGCGCAAGTCTACCCTCCTAAGCTGATTCTCAGCTGTTATTTGACCGTCAATGTACAGTTGCGGAAGCGGCTTATGCTCGGCGACCGTCCGGAGTGAAGATTCCTTCGAAGGCTGGCCAGTAGGCCCAGATGAGGAAGATCTCGAGAAGAGCGCAGACGACGCCGGGTCCGATTCCTGCGCCTCCGGTCAGGGTCAGGTGGAAGAGCAGGACGTTGACCAGGATGGGACCCAGGATGACGAGTCCGATAGGGACGTAGCGGCCGATGAGCAACAGGATTCCGGCGATGGTGTAGAGGATTCCGTGGAAGGTCAACCATCCATGCGCGAACATGATGCCGGCGAGGACGCCCGCGTCGCCGGGTATCGGCGGATTGGGCATGAAGTGGAAGAAGTTATTGAGCCCAAAAACGAAGAAGACGAGTCCAAGCAGGATGCGGGCGATCAGAACAGCTATTTTCATCAGCGACGAACTCCTTGGGAGTGGATTAGTAGAGAATTCTCTGTGTGTGCTTCAATTGCGTCAAGAAGATTGATTGGATACGTCGAATTTATGCTGAATAACGGTAACTCTGGTGTTGCGATGTCGCTGGCTGGTAAGGTTGCCCTGATTACGGGCGGTTCGCGCGGGATTGGAGCGGCGACGGTTCGGATGTTTCGTCGGGCGGGGGCCAAGGTGGTGTTCAACTACCGCTCTGCGGCGGAGCAGGCTGAGGCGCTGGTGGCGGAGTGCGATGGGAGTGAGGTGTGTCTTGCGGTTCAGCAGACGCTTGCCACCCCTGAGGATGGTGAGGCGCTGGTGCGCGCTGCTGTAGCGGCGTTCGGGCGAGTTGACTGCGCGATTTTGAATCATGGAGTGTGGCCGGCGCATGACGCGCCTATCTCGGAGATGACGAGCGAGCAGTGGCGGACTACGCTGGGTACGAATCTGGATAGCGTGTTTGGTGTGGTGCGGGCTGCGGTGGCGCAGATGAAGACCCAGCCGCAGGTGGGCTCGGCGCGGGGGCACATTGTTTTGATTAGTTCGACTGCGGGGCAGCGCGGGGAGGCTTTTCATGCGGACTATGCGGCGACGAAGGGTGCGCTGATCAGCCTGACGAAGAGCCTGTCGACTGAGTTGATTGGTGAGGGGATCTATTGCAACTGCGTTGCGCCCGGGTGGGTCGCTACGGAGGCAACTGCGGGGGTGCTGAGCGATCCTGAGGTTTCGAAGAAGCTGCTGTCTCTGATTCCGCTGGGGCGTCCGGCGGATGTGGATGAGATTGCGGCTCCTGTACTGTTTCTCTGCACACCCTTCGCTGGGTTTATCTCTGGCGAGATCTTTAATGTGAACGGCGGCGCAGTGCTGGCCGGATGAGCGGAGCTTCTATGAATCAGGTTGTACTTGGATTGGGCGTCGCGCTTGCTCTTGGTATGGGGTCGGTGAGGCCGCTGTGGTCGCAGGCGAGCGAGATTCCCAGTGCGGGGCAGGTGGTGCCGAACGGAGAGACTCCAGAGCAACACGGGCGCAAGCTGTTGAAGGAGATGGTTGAGGCGCTGGGTGGGAACGCGTGGATGAACCGTCGCAATATGCGCGAGCTTGGGCATATTGGCCGGTTCTTCCATGGCACGCCTACGGGGTTGGTGATCGACTTTACTTCGACGCGTCAGTTTCCGAGTGACAATCGCTTTGACGCGATGCGGGTTGGATTTATTACCGACAAAAGCATTCTTTTTCCGGGGAAGAAGATCGACGTCGTGCAGATATGGACGGCGGGTAAGGGGTATGAGGTTACGTACAAGGGTAAAGCTGAGCTGCCGAAAGATCAGGTCGATGATTTTTATCGGCGCCGGGAGCACTCGGTTGAAGCGGTGGTGAATACGTGGCTGAAGGCTCCGGGCGTGGTGGTGGTTTATGAGGGGACGACGATGGTGGAGCGCAGACTTGCCGAGAAGGTGACGGTGTTGAGTGACAACAATGACGCGGTGACGATTGAGCTGGATTCGACGTCGCATCTTCCGCTGCGCCGTACGTTTCAGTGGAGGAATGAGACCTTCAAGGACTTTGATGAAGACGCTGAGGAGTATGCGGATTACCACACGATTCAGGGGTTGCCGACGGCGCTCTCGATCACTCGATACCACAATGGCGACATGGCGAGCCAGACGTTTTTGCTGAAGGTGGAGTATGACGTCGATGCTGCGCCGGATATGTTCAATCCCGAGGTGTTGTTGAAGAAAAAGCAGTAAGGACGGCCGGGCCTGAGTGGACTCTCTGCAGATAAAAGGAGCTATGCGATGAAACGGAAGTTTGCGAATATTCTCGAGACCGTTGGAAATACGCCTGTGGTGCGGATTAATAAGCTGGCGCCGGCGGGAGTGGATCTGTTTGTTAAGGTTGAAGCGTTCAACCCGTTGGGGTCGGTGAAGGACCGGCTGGCGCTGGGTGTGATCGAGGACGCTGAGCGGACGGGGGCGTTGAAGCCGGGGCAGACGGTGATCGAGGCGACGAGCGGGAATACGGGCATCGGGCTGGCGATGGTGTGCGCGCAGAAGGGGTATCCGCTGGTGGTGGTGATGTCGGAGACGTTCAGCGTTGAACGGCGAAAGCTGATGAGGTTTCTGGGTGCGAAGGTGGTGCTGACTCCGGCTGCGGAACGGGGGTTGGGGATGGTGAAGAAGACGAATGAGCTGGCGGAGAAGCATGGCTGGTTTCGGACGCGGCAATTTGAGAATGAGGCGAATGCGGATATGCACTCGCGTACGACGGCACAGGAGATTCTGAGGGATTTCGAGGGCGACCGGCTGGATTATTGGGTGACTGGGTTTGGCACGGGGGGAACGCTGAAGGGCGTGGCGCGCGTGTTGGCGGAGAAGAGGCCGGAGACGAAGATTGTGGTGTGCGAGCCGGAGGTGGCAGCGATGATCTCGAGTGGGGCTGCGCAGCCGCGGAATGCGGATGGAACTCCGTCGGCGGGGCACCCGGCTTGGACTCCGCACCCGCAGCAGGGGTGGAGCCCGGATTTTATTTCGAGCCTTACACAGGATGCGATCGATTCGCATCGCATCAGCCAGGTGCTGCGAGTGGAGAACGCTGAGGCGATGCGGTGGAGCAAGGAGCTGGCTCTGAAAGAGGGGATCTTCGTGGGGATTACTTCTGGGGCGACCTTTGCAGGGGCGCTGCGGGTGTGTGCAGAGGCGCCGAAGGGGTCGGCCGTGCTGTGCATGCTGCCGGATACGGGGGAGCGGTATTTGAGCACGCCGCTGTTTGCGGATATCGCGGTGGATATGACGCCGGAGGAGCTGGAGATTGCTCGGTCCACTCCTGGGGCGCAGCTTCAACCGGCGGGGTGAGGCGAGGTTGTTTGTAGGGCGCTTTCGTCCGGTTGGCGTGCTTCGGCGTTTATACTCATCTTTGCTATGAGCGAGACTACGACCGATCAGATTGCCGACGAACAACCTGCGCAGCGCACTACGATGGACATCCTCGAGATTATGTCCCTGCTGCCGCACCGCTACCCCTTTTTGTTGATCGACCGCGTGGTCGAGATGGAGCGGAAGCAGCGCATTGTCGCGATCAAGAATGTGACGATCAACGAGCCGCATTTTCAGGGGCACTTTCCTGACTACCCGATTATGCCTGGTGTGTTGATGGTGGAGGCGATTGCGCAGACGGGCGGAGCGTTGCTACTGAATGAGATTCCTGATCGCGACTCGAAGCTGATGGTGTTTACGGGGATTGAGAATGCACGGTTTCGCCGGCCGGTGGTGCCGGGGGATCAGCTTCGCATTGAGGTGACGGTGCTGCAGTGGAGAAGCCGCGCGGTGAAGATGCTGGGGAATATCACTGTGGATGGGAAGCTGGTTTGCGATGCCACGGTGATGTGCCAAGTGGTTCCGCGGGTTGTGAAGAAAGCGACGACCGAGGCACCGTCAGAGTGAGCATTCATCCCACAGCGATCGTTGCGGCGGGGGCGAAGATTCCTGCGAGCTGTATGGTGGGACCTTACTGCACGGTGGGGCCTGATGTCGCGCTCGGGGAAGAGTGCGAGCTGGTTTCGCATGTGGTGCTTGACGGGCATCTGACGATGGGCCGGCGGAACCGAATCTTTTCGTTTGCGTGCGTCGGGATTTCGCCACAGGATCTGAAGTATGCAGGGGAGCCAACCGCTGTTGAGATCGGCGATGACAATACCATTCGCGAGTATGTGACGATTTCGCGTGGGACCAAGGGCGGCGGAGGAGTGACGAGGGTGGGGAATGACTGCCTGATCATGGCCTATACCCACATTGGACACGACTCGACGATTGGGACAGGGTGCATTCTTGCGAATGCTGCCACGCTGGCGGGCCATGTGACGGTTGAGGATTACGCGAGCGTGGGCGCACTTTGTCCGGTGCACCAGTTCTGTCGTATCGGCAAGTACGCTTATATTGGCGGCGGAACGACGATTACGCAGGATGTACTTCCCTATTCGTTGACCTCGATTGAGCGGAACAATCACGCTTACGGGCTGAATAAAGTGGGTCTGGAGCGGAAGGGCTTCACGCCGGAACAGTTGAAGGAGCTGCGCGCAGCGTATCGCACGCTGATCGCGTCGAAACTTAACATTTCCGATGCGCTGGCGGCGATTCGCAAGACGATCGCTTCCGGCGGCGCGGGCGAACACGTCGTTTACCTCGCCGACTTTATTGCAAGCAGCGAGCGAGGCATCATCAAATAGGTATGTTGGTTGGGTTTGGCTTACAGAATTAGATTGGAGTTTGTCCACTTATGATCTCGTCGGTTCCGGCTCGTCTTCTCTTCGCTGCTTCCCTTTTTGTGGCAGGCTTTTCTTCTGTGGACGCACAAGCTCAGACGGCTGCTCCTGTGCGTGTCGCCATTGTTGGGCTGGTTCATGGCCATGTCCAAGGCTTTCTACATAATCTTGCCGCGCATCCTGAGATTGCTCTGGTGGGCATCTCTGACCCTGATGCCGCGCTGCGCCAAAAATATATCGCGAAGACACACCTGTCGGGGGACCTGTTCTTTGCGACTGAAGCAGAGATGCTGAAGAAGACGCAGCCGCAGGCGATCCTTGTCTACACGTCGATTGCGGGCCATCGAGCCGCTATTGAAGAGGCTGCGCCTCTGCACATAGCCGCCATGGTGGAGAAGCCGCTGGCGACTACGGTTGAAGATGCACTTGCCATCCAGGCGCTTTCGGAGAGGTACAACGTTCCCGTTCTGACGAACTACGAGACGACCTGGTACAACTCGAATACCGCAGCGGTAAAGATGCTGGAAGAGGGGAAGATCGGCGATTTGCGCAAGCTAGTCGTTCACGACGGGCACGAGGGACCCAAGGAGATTCATGTCGATCCTGAGTTTTTCGACTGGCTGACTGACCCAAAACTGAACGGCGCTGGTGCGATGTTTGATTTTGGCTGCTATGGGGCCGATCTTGCGACATGGATCATGCATGGGGAGCTTCCGACGACTGTAACTGCGGTCGCGTTGCAGTTGAAGCCGCAGATTTATCCGAATGTGGATGACGACAGCACGATCGTCCTCACTTATCCGCACGCGCAGGCGATTCTTCAGGGTTCGTGGAACTGGCCGTTTGCGCGGAAGGATATGGAGGTCTATGGTGCCACAGGCTATGTCGATACGCTTTATGAGGATGCCGGGCCGGGTGTAAAGCTTCGCATGCGTCTGACTGGAGAAAAAGCTGAGCATGTTGAGACAGCGCCTGCGCTGACGGCGCCGCAGAATGATTCGCTGAACTATCTTGCTGCTGTTCTTGGCGGGAGCCTGAAGCCGCAGCATGATCTGACGTCGCTCGATACCAACATCGTGGTGGTTCGCATACTCGATGCGGCGCGGCGCTCTGCTCAGACGGGAAAGACGATCTACCTTGCTCGCGAAGTCGCGGCAGCGAAGTAGGGATATTTCACGTGACCATGAGCGGACAAGATCAAGTCGAAAAGCTTGGACTCATTGCTGGGAACGGGCGCTTTCCGTTTCTTTTGCTGGATGCTGCGCGTGCGAATGGCTTGCAGGTTGTCGTTGCGGCGATCAATGAAGAGACCGATCCCGAGATGAACGATCGCGCGGCGGCGGATTCTGGTATTCGCGTTCACTGGCTGTCGCTGGGCGAGTTGTCGAAGCTGATCGACACTTTACGTGGTGAGGGCATTACACGTGCCGTGATGGCTGGACAGGTAAAACACAAGCAGATCTTTTCCAGTATTCGACCGGACTGGAGACTTGCGAAGCTGCTGCTGAGCCTGCGTACTCGCAACACTGACATGCTGCTGGGTGCGATCGCGAAGGTGCTTGGAGATGAGGGGATTGAATTGATCTCCTCGACGCAGTATCTTGAGCCGCTGTTGGCGAAGGCTGGGGTGCTGACTCGCCGGCAGCCCGATGGGGAAGAGCTGAAGGATATTGCGTACGGGCGAACTGTTGCGCAGGCTATCGCTACATACGATCTCGGGCAGACGGTGGTGGTCGCGGCGCAGGCTTGCGTTGCGGTGGAGGCGATGGAAGGGACCGACGCTACGATCTCTCGCGCGGGCGAGTTATTTCGCACACTCGATTCGGGGGGTGAGACGACTCTTCGTCGTGCTCTCACTGTCGTCAAAGTGGCCAAGCCCAATCAGGACATGCGCTTTGACGTACCCGTGGTGGGCGTTGCGACCATCGAGGCGATGAAGGCCGCGGGCGCCACCTGTCTCGCAGTTGAAGCGGAGAGAACCCTGATGTTCGATCCGGAAGCGATTCTGAAGACGGCGGATGAGGCCGGTATTTCCATTATCGCGAAGTAAAGATATTGTCACGAAGCTGTAAAGAGAGGGGCCGGAGCGATAAAATTGCAACGCAGCATACGGTCTTCGAGACTTTCGCGGCTTTCACTCGTCCACAGATAACAGAACCACATAAGGGGAATCACCATGCGCAAAGCAGTTTGGATCGCAGCAATCATCGGCGTAGCAACAGCGTGCGGCATAGGCATCAGGGCCCATGCGGCGCCTGCGGCAGACACAATACAGGCTGGAGCCGTGGCGCCTAACTTTACCCTGCCCTCGCAGGAGGACAAGCCGGTTAGTCTGACCGACTACAAGGGGAAATGGGTTGTGCTGTACTTCTACCCTAAGGACCAGACCACCGGCTGCACCATTGAAGCGCACAACTTCCAACGCGACATCGCCAAGTATGACGCGGCGAACGCGGTGGTTCTTGGTGTGAGCCTGGATACGGTCGAAGGGCACAAGACCTGGTGCTCGAAGGATACGTTCAGCTTCAAGCTGCTCGCCGATCCGGATCACAAGGTCGTCGACATGTACGGCGTTCCGGTGAAGAACTATGGCGTGATGAAGTTCGCCAACCGCGAGACGTTCCTGATTTCGCCGGATGGCAAGGTCGTTAAGGTCTGGGAGAAGGTCGATCCGAACGTTCACAGCACGGAAGTTCTTGCTGAGATCAGCGCTAACAAGAAGTAGATATTTATCAGCAGACGCAAAAAGGCCCGGGCTCTCAATTGAGGAGTCCGGGCCTATTTGCTTGCCTGGAGAGTGCTTACTTCTTTACGGCTTTCTTTGCTGGGGCCTTCTTTACAGCCTTCTTTACGGCTTTCTTAGCAGGAGCCTTCTTGGCTGCCTTCTTAGCAGGAGCCTTCTTTGCTGCTGCCTTCTTCGCTGGTGCCTTCTTTGCTGCTTTCTTAGTTGCCAAGGTAGTACCTCTCTTCTTTAGTTTTTTACTGCTTGCAGTGCTCTTGTTGCCGGCAGCCTTTTTAGGGGCGACCTTCCCGCCGCGCAGAGCACTAACCTTCTTCGCGGCAGATTTCGATTTGGCAGAGGCCTTCTTTGGAGCGGCCTTCTTTGCCAGAACTTTTTGGGGTGCGGGCTTCTTTGCCGCAACCTTCTTCGCAACGACCTTCTTGGCCGCCGCGGGCTTGCTGACTTTCTTCGCTGCCGACTTCACAGGCGTGGCCTTCTTGGCTGGTGCGGCTTTCTTGGCTGGGGTGAGCTTCTTAGCTGGCGTCGCAGCAACCTTCTTTGCCGCCGGCTTTACCTGGCTCACAGCCGATTGACTCACCGGCAGCTTGGACTCTTTGGTCGCCGGCTGGTAGCTGCTCACTGGCGAAGGCGGCAGCGCGAACAGCTTTGCATCTTCGGCATGGGTTCCATGAAGATCATCGTCGGTGTCTTCGTCATCGAGCTGAGACTCCGCATCGTCATCCTCTGAGGTCATCGTGACCTCTTCTTCTTCATCATCATCGTTGAAGCGGTGATGCACATCATCCTGTTCGTCATCGGGTTCATCGCCGAAGGTATGATCGTCATCGGCTGCAGCTGCGTGAAGCTTGATGGTGTCGTCAAACATCATTGTTGTTATCCCCTCACTGCTTTCTACTTCTATCGCTCTCTGCGTTGTCTTACCAGCTTCGATGCAACAACAAACATCTTTACATACCGGCACCAGATTCTAGCAACAAGGATGCATCCAACCGCTACCGAAGGCAAGCAATCTTTTTCACGAGGAAACTTATCGTGTAGCTTTCTTTTTCATTTTGGTGGCGGAGCTGAGCTCCGCTTCGCTTGAACTCTTCTTACTGGTCGCCTTAGTGGAAGCGGAGGACGTGCCGGACTTCGAGTTCTTGTGTGTGCTGGTTGAATGCGTGGAACCCTGATGAACACTGGTCGAAGCAGAATGCACGCCGCTCCTTTTTCGAGTGCCTCTGCCATGCACGTGTGTGCCGGGCGCGAGCTTAACCGGCTCGACAACTGCGAGGGAGGTGCCGGGATGCACGGCTTTGGACGATAGATGATTCCACCGCCGCAGATCTTCTACCGAGACGCCGAATCGATCGGCGACGGTGACCAACGTGTCGCCGCGACGCATGGCGTATCGCTGCGGCCGTGCTCCCGCAGCGGCTGTCGTGACCGGTATGACGAGTTCGTCTCCGGTATCGACGCCATCATTCAGAGCCACGCCGTTTGCAGCTACGATGTCGCTTGCATGGGCATGCAAGGTGGTTGCGATGCCGTCGAGCGTTTCGCCCGGGCGTACCACGTGAAAGCGCCAGCTGCTGCGTTTGTCTTCAGGAATCTCCTTGAGGCGCTCGGTGAAGACGTCGTGGGTGCCAACGGGGATGTGCAGATCGAACGACGTGTCGTGGGGCGTCGTCATTCGCAGGAGGCTGGGATTCAAGGCCACGATCTCAGTGAGAGAGGAGTCGGTGACGTCGGCTACCAGACGTAGATCGATTGCATAGTCGACGGACACGGTGTCGGAGACGACGGGCGCGTCGGGGACCATCTTGTCGAGTCCATACTTCTCGGGGTTCTTCGCCATGATGACGGCGGCGAGAATCTTGGGGACGTAGTCCCTGGTCTCCTTCGGCAGCGAGTTGCGGCGGTAGAGCTCCCAGAAGTCGGCGTAGCCGGTTCGCTGCACAGCGCGCTGGACGTTGCCGGGGCCCCAGTCGTAGGCGGCCATGGCGAGATACCAGTCGCCGAACTGGTTGTAAAGGGTCTTCATATACTTCGCGTAGGCGATCGAAGATTTTTCGGGATCGAAGCGCTCATCGAAGTAGCCGTTGCGCGCCAGACCGTAGGCGCCGGTGGGCATGAACTGCCACATGCCGCCTGCTCCAGATTTTGCATTGAGCACCTGCGGTTGAAAGCCTGACTCGGCCACGGCGAGGTAGATCAGATCCTGAGGCACACCGTTGTCTGCCAGCGCCTTCAGTATCATCGTCTTGTATTTTCCGGCGCGCTCCATGCTGCGAAGCATGTGGGCGTGAAAGGAGGGCGAATTGGCGAAGTAGCCGATGTAGCCTGCGACCTGGTCGTTGATGACGAGAGGGAGATCGGAGGAGATCTGCAGTTCGGCCTTCAACTTCGCGGTCAGTTCGGGATCGGCCGGGAAGGTGAGGTCTTCGGCAGTATCGAGGGGCGCCTCTTCAATCTTGGGAGAGAATCCGTTGCCTTGTTTGAGCGCAGCCATCTCGAGCGAGTTCACGGCGTTGAGGAGATGATCGAACTCGTCGGCAAGTTGGGGGTCGGTCTTCAGATTCATGCCGCTGGTCAGCATGAGATCGACTGCGGAGTCGAAATCCAGCCGTGCTGCATCGAGACGACCGGCGCGATAATTGTCGACACCGCTGCGATAGGCGGCGTCAGCGGAGTTGATCAGTTGCTGGACTTTGAAGGCGTGAGCTGAGCTATCGACGGACTGCTCGGTGGACTGGGCTGGTTGGCTGGTCGTTGCTGCGTCTCCGCTCGTCGGAGGCGTAATCGTTGGTGCTGTTGCTTGTACCGGGACATTACCCGGCGCGGCGGCATCTTCCTGCGGACAACCGGTCAGCAGTACCAGCGGAGCACACATCACCGCGAGTGCCGAAGTTCGCACCAAGTCCCTTAATGTCATTCGCACCATCTTCGCTTTTCATTGTAAGGGGTGCAAGAAGCAAATTTGCGAACTCTCGCGGATAGCTCTGCGAAAGGGACCCGCTGTGCGGAATATGGTGCGGTGCAACGGACGTATGGGACAGTGCTCCTTATGTTTTACCGGCTTCGGATGAGGACTGCGGTTGCGTCATCGGTGTGGTTCGACTTGTGGGAGAACCTCTGCACCTCTTCAATCAATCCCTCTACGCAAGCGCTGGGCTGCAGGAAGTGTTGGACCAGCCGGGCAGCGCCGTACTCTTCGTCGACGTGATTCATTGCCTCGGTAATTCCATCGGTATAGAAGAGGAGCTGAGTGCCGGGATGAAGTGTGAGCTTGTATTCGGGATACGATGTTGACCCCAGCCCGAGCGGCATGCCGGTGTCGATATCGAGGAAGGAGCATTCGCCGTTGATGAGCAGAGGACGCAGATGTCCGGCGCTGGCAATGGTGATCTCACGCGATTGGGCATCAAGTACGGCGTAGATCATGGTGACGAATTTGCCTGTCGGGAAATCTTCCATGAGCATTTGATTGAGCTGCATCAGAGTTCTTCCTGGAGATGGATCGAGCTTTGCGAGCGAACGCAGGATGGCGCGGGTTGAAGACATCAACAGCGCGGCGGGCATGCCCTTGCCGGACACATCGGCCAGCACGATTCCGGTGAGTTCGTTGCCGAGATCGATGAGATCAAACCAATCGCCTGCGACTGATCCTGCCGGATTCCACGCAGTTTCAAAGGCAAAGCCGCAGACCAGCGGGACGGCCTTGACGAAGAGCGCCTGTTGAACGGCGCGGGCCTCTGCTGCTTCGCGCTTCATTTGTTCCCGCTCGAGGCGTTCGTTGCGGAACAGTCTTGCGTTTTCGATCGCCACGGCGATGTGACCGGCCAAGGCTTCCAATACCAGCACCTCGTCGTCGGAGAAGGCGTTGGCCTGCTGGTGGTCTACGCAGAGTACTCCGATGACCTCACCGCAGGTCATGAGTGGAACCGTCAACTCTGACCGGGTGTCCAGTTCGCACGCGAGGTAATAGGAGTCGATCGTGACGTCCGGCGCATAGCGCGTGACACCGGTTGCGGCGACATGGCCGACCATGCCTCGTTCGCCAATCTTCAGGCGAGAGCCTTTTCTGTAAGTGGTGCAACCTCGAACGCCGTTAAGCACCATCTCCTCACCGTTCGGATCGCGCAGCCAGACTGAGACTTCGACACAGCCGATGGAATCCGCGATGTCGTTTACCACCCGCTCAAGCAACATCTCCAGATCGAGACTGGAGGTAATGAGTTGCGAGGCACGCTGGAACTTCATCATGGCCTTCGCGCTCATCAGGGCCTGCACGAAGGGGCTGGACGAGTGAACGTGGGGAGGGATTTTGCGGATAGCCTCGATGGGAGGCGAGTTGGTCGCCATGGTGTCCTCCTTGCAAGGAACACAGGAATCTTTGGTCCATTGGATGTTGGGGCGTATGCCGCGATGCAAAGTTTGGTCCGCTGAAGAAAGACTTATTTCGGCAGGAAAATCATGCGTGGTCGGACCTGCGGCAAGTTGTTGCGGATAAATCGTATTCGCCAGAATGTAGCAGCGATTGCGAAAAGCCTCATCCGCCTCTTGATATGAAGATCGCGCCGGTCGGTTCCTTGCCGGTCGATAGGCCATCGTTCCAGTGGAGAGGATACGCAGAGCGGGCTTAGATCGTTCCCTTCAAAAACGAAGGACGGGCCCGAGGCTGACGCCCCAGTTTGTGGAGTTGATGTAGTTGTCGTGTGTGAGAGAAATGAGAGATAGGGCGACGTTCCAATGCCGTCCGGGTCGCGAATCGGACTCTTATAACGGATCAGCATCTGTTCGGTCTTTACTCGGAACGCCAAGTGCTGCGTGAACCGAATGTCGGTGGATAGAGCGGCGACTGCAGAGAAGTTGAAGTTTCGGCGCAGCGGCGGATTGGGATTGTCCGCGGATGGAGGGGGTTGGGTCCTTGAGTATAGCGACTCGAACCATCTAGTAACGTGCTGGTTCGATGTTGAATGCAGGTTTTTCTGAGATGGCTTACTTCGATGACTGGTCCCTCTTTGTAGACGCAGCGGGGTGTTAACATGGATATTGAGGCTACCCAGCTACAAAATGGATCCAAGTCACATCCGCAACTTCGCGATCATCGCGCATATCGACCATGGCAAGTCCACCCTCTCCGACCGACTCCTCGAGCTGACTGGTTCCCTGACGTCTCGCGAGATGCAGGCGCAGGTACTGGACGCGATGGACCTGGAGCGTGAGCGCGGCATCACGATTAAGGCCCATACCGTTCGCATGATGTACAAGGCGCACGATGGCGAGACGTATCAGTTGAACCTGATCGATACGCCCGGCCACGTCGATTTTTCTTACGAGGTCTCTCGTTCCCTGGCGTCGTGCGAAGGCGCTCTGCTGGTGGTCGATGCGTCGCAGGGTGTCGAAGCGCAGACGCTCGCGAACGCGTATCTTGCGATCTCGAACGGGCTCGAGATCATTCCGATCATCAATAAAATCGACCTGCCGAGCGCCGACATCGAACGCACCAAAGAGATGATTGAAAAATCTGTCGGGCTGCCTGCGGACGATGCGATTGCAGTCAGCGCGAAGACCGGGCTGAACGTCGCAAGCATTCTGGAAGCAGTCGTCACGCTGCTGCCACCTCCGCAGGGCGACCCGGAAGCACCGTTGCAGGCGTTAATCTTCGATAGCTGGTTTGATCCTTATAGAGGGGTCATCGTTCTCGCTCGCATCATCAATGGCAAGCTGCGCAAGGGCATGAAGATCAAGGTCATGTCCAACGGCAAGATGTTCGATGTTGAGAGCATGGGTGTGATGACCCCGAAGCCAGTCGAGCTTGCTGAATTGAGCGCGGGCGAGGTTGGGTTTTTTGTCGCGACGATCAAGAACGTTGCCGATACCAAGGTCGGCGATACCATCACCTCGGTCGAGAACCCGTGTACTGAAGCACTGCCGGGATTTGAAGACATCAAGAGCATGGTGTTTGCGGGGCTGTATACGGTTGATTCGCACGAGCATGCAATGCTGCGCGACGCTCTCGAGAAACTTCGCTTGAATGATGCGAGCTTCTCCTTCGAACCGGAGTCTTCGGTTGCGCTTGGCTTTGGCTTTCGGTGCGGCTTTCTTGGGCTGCTCCATCTCGAGATTATTCAGGAGCGTCTAGAGCGAGAGTACGATCTTGATTTGATTACGACTGCGCCGGGTGTGCGCTACAAGATCACTATGACGGACGGAAGCGTGCGCGAGGTGGATAATCCTTCGCGCTGGCCGGAGACTACGGAGATCGAGCAGATCGAAGAGCCGGTGATCATGGCAAAGATTCTGACGAACGAAGAGTACGTCGGTGGGATCTTGAAGCTCGTCGAAGAGAAGCGCGGCCGGCAGCAGAACATGGAGTATGTCTCTGACACGCGCGTGCTAATCACCTACGAGCTTCCGTTGAACGAGATCGTGCTGGACTTTTACGATCGCCTGAAGACCGTGTCGCGTGGCTATGCCTCGCTCGACTATCAGTTAGCAGGCATGTGGGTTTCGCCCATGGTCAAGATGGATATTCTGATTGGCGGCGATCCTGTGGATGCGCTTTCGATCATCATCCATAAAGACTTTGCGCAGCAGCGCGGCCGCGCGCTGGTTTCGAAGATGCGCGAACTGATTCCACGTCAGATGTTCGAGGTCGCGATCCAGGCGGCAATTGGTTCGAAGGTTATTGCCCGTGAGACGGTCACTGCGATTCGCAAGAATGTAATCGCCAAGTGTTACGGCGGTGACATTAGCCGCAAACGCAAGCTGCTGGAGAAGCAAAAAGAAGGAAAGAAACGCATGAAGCGGATCGGTAAAGTCGATATCCCACAGGAAGCTTTTCTCGCGGTGCTCAAGGTAGGGGAAGAGTAACCTTGCCTTGCGAGTTCTCGCGCTGGCTTCGATTATCGATGCAACTTCTTGTTTGAAAAAGACTAACTGGCGGGCGGTTTCTTCAGAGATCTCCGCGTCCGATAATTTTAGATGCGGGAATTTGTAACTTGGTCGTAACGTGGATCTGTGGAAACCCTTGAAATAGCGTTAGTTGCCGAAACCTTCGAAGGATTCCCGCTTGGAAAACCCCGGGGGGGTGGTCAACGCGCTGATTTTTATGTACTTAGTCGAAACGTATGTCCGCGGCCAGACCTATACAAGTTGCCCCCAAACCAATGGATCTCACTTTTCGGCTTCCACGATCCACAGGTTTTTCCACAGGAGTCCTGTGCTTAGAGCATGAAAAACTGCACAACGCAGAAGGAGAGGCTTGTAAGCGCTCTCTTCGTTGCGGTGTGCAGCTTGGTTTCGGAGCTTACTGCTTCGGTGCGGCAGGCTTAGGGGTGGTAGTTGGACGCGGACGGGCTGTCGTTGGAGCGCCGGCGGAGGGGCCTGACGGTGCTGGAGCAGCGACACCGGAGGACGTGTTGTAGGCGGTCACGATCGCCTGTGTCACATCGGTGCTCTGGTTAGCCCACATCACGTTGCTCTGTTGTCCGCTGACATCGAGCAGCAAGGTGTAGCCATTCTTGCTGACGTAGTCCTTGAGAGTGACCGAGACCTTGGCCGCTACTTTGCCGTAGGCCTCTTGCAGGTCCGCGTTGTAAGCCGTCTGGGCATCTTCGGCGTTGCGGTTCAACTCTTTCTCTTTGGTGTCGATGTTGCGGAGGCGAGTGGCGCGCTCTTCGTCAGAAAGAGTTGCCGGCGCGCTTTGCAGCTGAGCCTTGAGCGAATCGACTTCCTTCGAGAGAGTGTCGATCTGATCCTTCTTCGGCTTGTACTTGTCCTGGATCTGCTGGACGGAGCGCTGACCTTCGTTCGTGGCAAAGACCGCCTGTTCGAAGGCGACCAGCGCAATCTTTGCGGGAATGGCCTGTGGTTCAACAGCTGCAGGTGCAGCGGCGGGAGCAGGCGCAGCTGCTGCCGAAGCGGCGGCAGTCTGAGAGATTCCTGCGGTGGTCATCAATCCGGCGCCTAGCGCGGAGACAAGAACAAGAGTGCGATTCATGCGGTTTGTGGTGCTCCTTCGAAATTTCGATCGGTTCGATCGTTCAATAGCTTGCTACAAAAATCTCGGGCGGGGTGACTTCTAACCGGTCTCACCCCACCCAGCCTGATTCTGTCACGCCAATGTTACTGCTTCGGCAATACGGGCTTCGGGGCGGCCGAGGCGTGCGGATGAGCCGTGGGAGCGGGTGCCGACGGAACTGGAGGTGCGATTCCAGAAGATGCGTTGTAGGCTTCGAGAACTGCGCGCGAGATGTCGGTGCCGTCGCTGGTCCAAAGCAGGCTTACGGAACCACCTTGCTGGCCAGTGATGTCGAGCAGCATGGTGTAGCCGTTGTCCTCGACGTATTTCTTGACGATCGGCGCAAGTTTCTTTGCGACCACGCCGACGGCTTGCTGCTGCTCACCGCTGACGGCCTGCTGTGCATCCTGGCCATCGCGCTGTAGTTGCTTTTCCTTTGTATCGATGGCACGCAGCTTGGTGGCGCGTTCCGCATCAGTCATCGTCGCCGGTGCGCTCTGCAGTTGCTTCTTCAGCGTGTCGATCTCCTGGGCCCTTGCCTGCAATTCGGCACCTTTGGGCTCATATTTCTTTTCCAGGGCCTGGAGCGCGCGCTGCCCTTCGTTGGTTGCAGCGGCGACCTGCTCGAACTCAATGGTCGCAATTTTCGCCGGTACGGCGTGAGGCGCCACTGGCGCGGGGGCTGTGGCGGACTGGGTGGAAGCGGCTGCAGGAGCGGCTGGAGCAGCTGTCTGGGCCACTCCAGCAGCGGACGACATTCCCGCAGCGAGAGCGGTAACAAAAGCTAAGGTACGATTCATGCGGTGTGTGGTACTCCTTCAGGGATTGATCAAACTTGTGCGTGCGGCTTCGGGCGCACATGGAGTGCCGTCTAGGCCGTTCCCTCCATCCACTCGATCAACGCACCCTTGAGACAGAGCACGCCCATCTTTTACCTCGATTGACAGACTGCCATGGGGGCAAATCGGTAGCAAAACGAGAGGGCTGCCGGAACAGATAAATTATAGGGCCCAGCCGGGGACGGGTCAATCGAGTTAGATCTCGCTGGTCTACCAAAATATGGAACCCGGGACTGTCATTTTCCCGTTTTTCAGATTTCTCGGCTACTGGTTAGCGGCTGCTTTCGGAGTTTGCCAAGGAATGCCCTGCTCCTCTTTTTGGCGAACGAATTGCTTCTTTATGAAAAGGCAACATGTTGGCTTGATCCGATGTGTGCCAGCATGCCCCCGGCTTTGCAGAAGCTACACCCAATGGATGGTGTAGACCAAGTCCGGAGGTTAGCTTCCTTGATTGGAAGTTTTTCAGGAGGCCAGTGACTGGCCATTGAGGATAGAGGCCGCTCGGCGAGCGGACCTTCTGATTTCAGCGAAGTTTTTCGAATCGGTTGGGTGGGTTACCCGGAAGTCGTAGAAGAGGCCCTTGCCAAGTTCCTTCTTTGAGCGTACCCTAGGAGTTGCCTTGTGAACCGGCTGTGGGTGCCGATCGCTGTGTGGCCACCAGAAAGCTACCGATTACGTAGGTTTGGCGGCAACTATACAGGATTACAGTAGACCGGATTTATCGGACTCTGTCGCAAACAGGTAGAGGGTGAAAAACCAGGATTCGCTGTTGTCTGGCGTTCCAGGCTGTGCGTAACCGGCAGATTCGCCGATTTGATCGCAGCCAGATACCAATAGAAGACGTCCGTTCGAGTAAAACTTGAGACCGTTTCATCCGACGCTTCAATACCGGTTTGGTTCCTTCTCCGTGAGTCCCACGGGGAATACGAGACCGTCGCGTGGGAGAGAACAGCTAATTGCGATCTAAAGCAATAGGAAGTGGAAGCATGACTTCAGAGCAGAATGTACCCGAGGTAGATTCTCACCAGGGTTCGACAATGTCTCCCGTCCAGCAGGACGGAGAGGCTCAATTTGCCGGGCAGAACGTCCCGCACGGCATGGGTCAGTCCAAAAGCAGCCGTCGTCGCCGCCGCAAGCGGAAGAGCAAGGGTCCAGACGCCCCTCAGGCGGGCCAACCCGGCGAGCAGGGCGCAGGTCAACCCGTGGGCTCTATTCAGGGCTCAGCCGCTCCTCAGACGTTCCAGCTGCAAGGTGGACAGGGCTTTCAGGCCAATGCCGGTCAGCAACAGAACGGCTCCTCCAGCGGGAAACGCTGGAAGAAGAAGTTTCGCGATCGAGACCGTCAGCGCTCACCGGAGAATCCGGGAAATGCCGCCAGTGGCAGCAACGGCGGCGGATTCAGCAACAATGGTGGCGGCTATCGCGACCGCGATACGCACCAGCCAGGTAACAACAGTGGCGGGTTCAAACGCAAGGGCGGCGGCGGCAAGCAACAGTCTCGTGGTCCACGCAGCTTTGTCGGCCCGATGGACCATAGCTATCGCGCCGTGAACGGCAACTTCGCCGACACTCCGCCTTCCACAATGGACTCGCACAACGGGAATTACCAGAGCCGCAGCAACGGCCATGGCGGTGGACGCAGCTACCAGAGCGACTCCCAGCCCATCGACTACTCGCAGGGACGCGCGATTCCGATCGCTGAGGATGCACCGACGAAGATCTTCTTCTTTATCGAAGATCTCTTCTTCATCGCCAAGATCTCCGAGACAGCACGTAAGCTCGGGGTCAAGGTAGCGTTTGTCAAGAATGACAAGGAGTCGGTTGCCGCGTTGGTCAGTGGCGAAGAGGAAGATCGGCCTGGCCTAATCGTCTTCGACCTCAACAATGCGAATGCTAAGCCCTTGACGTTGATTCCCAAATTGAAGACCAAGCTCAAGCGCAGCACCTCCATCATTGGTTTTCTGTCGCATCTGCAGGGAGACCTGAAGGCGAAGGCCGTCGAAGCGGGTTGCGATACAGTGATGCCGCGCGCAGCGTTCTCGCAGAATCTTCCGAACCTTCTCCGCCGCTATGGAATGGAAGAAGAAGACGAGCCGAACTTCAACCAGTAAACTAAGCGGGCGCCGGAGCCTTACGGTTCAGCGCTAGTGAATTGAGTGAAAGGCCCGCGAGAGAGATCTTGCGGGCTCTTTCTTTTTAATGTGTTTCCTTTTGGCGACTTGCTAGCCGGGAGGCCAGTTCATGTGTCTTCCGCCGAGTAGATGAAGATGCAGGTGATTCACGGTCTGGCCACCATCGTCGCCTGTGTTGACGACGATTCGGTAGCCTTTGTTCAGCTTCTCTTTGCGCGCAATCTCGGCAGCTGCAGACATCAGTGAGCCTAAGAGTGCGGAGTGTTCCGCTTCTGCCTTAGCGGTCGATGCGATGTGTTGCTTGGGAATGATGAGCAGATGCGTGGGGGCCTGCGGATTAATGTCGGGAAAACCGATGCAGAACTGGTCCTCGTAGACACGGTTTGCCGGAATGTCTCCGGCTACGATCTTGCAGAAGAGGCATTCGGAAGATGCGATATTGCTCGGCGTGATCTTCATTATGGTTGAAAGTACTTCGGATGTTGCCCTGCTGTCCAGGGGTTATAGGCTAATGCGAAAGCGGCGCGGTCTGCTGTGGAGGGGTGGCCATCTAACCAGAAGTCGACCAGCGGATGCGGTGTGGGGTCGTCGAGCGAGTTCTCGCCGAGTTTCTGGAACCCTTGCTGGGTGGTAGTTTGCGGGTTGGAGACGATGCCGTGAATTGCCTCCTGTCCGTATACGTCGGCGGCATGCTCGATCGATCGGCTGAAGGCGTTTTCGATCGGCTCCGCGACGAAGTTCAGGACATTCAGCACCAGTACCAACACGGCTAGACAGGCCCAGTCGTTCTGAGAGCGGATCTGCCAACGTGCTCCATATTTCGCGAGTAGCCGCCACGTTAGTCGTTGTCCCACGAAAAATCCGACGAGCAGGCACACCGCGCTGAACAACAATCCCTGGACGATGTGATGCAGCGCGTAGTGGCCGAGTTCGTGGCCAAAGACACCAGCGAGTTCGTCGGGAGTCGCTGCGGAGATCGTAGTGTCCCACAGTACGAGCCGCTTGGATGGTCCGAAGCCGGTGACATAGGCATTCATGCTCGTGACCTTGCTGCTGGCTCGCATGAAGAACATTCTGTCCGGCGGCAGAGTTACGCCGCTACGAGCTACCACTCGCTCCAACTGCGCCACCAGCGCCGGATTGTGTTGCTGCAACGGCTCGAACTTGTTGAAGAGCGGATCGACAAGAATCGGTGAGAGAAAGACGCCGAATAGTACGGCGACCATCGTCGGAATCCAGAACCAGAACCACCAGTGTTTTGGCGACCAGCGGATTACCCAGAACAACACCATCACGAGCAGCCCCGCCACGATCCATTCGAGCAGGAAGCTTTTAGCAAGGTCCACGAACCAACTGCCCCAACGTTGGACTGACAACCCATACGCGAGAGCGATGTGGTGTCCAAAGAGACGTAGTGGTGCGTTCAGCAAAGCGATGAGAAGAAGGAAGAGAAAGACGAAGACGAAACATTGGCCCCAGCGGCTCTTCGTCATTTTCTCGGCAACGTCACGCATTCGAGCCGGTACACGAAAGGCGAGCAGCAGAATAAGCTGGAGGATGCCCCACCCCTCGGCCAAAAAATGCAGCGCGGTGCGGTCGCGAAACAGCTCCTTCGCGAGCTTGAGCTTCTCCGGAGGCAGGGTGTAGGCCGTGTGATTCTGCGCAGCCTCTCGCAGGGCCTGCGCCTCGGTCGGGGTGGGTCCCAGGGCTCGAGCTGACGGGATCATAACCAGAAAAAGGCCAATCAGCAGAAGCGATGCCGCACGTACATTCATCAATTCAAGGCTCCATTCCGAATGAAGCCAGTGTGCACGATTCGCATACGTCGCGCAAAATAAGATGGCCGAGCGCCGAAAGCTACCGTTCCGATCCAACTCCTGAAGATTCGGCACCGACCTCCAACCCGAAGCGCGATAACTCGCGCTTCTGCAGGTTGTAGTCGACAAAAAAGCCAATTCCGATAGCTAGAGGAATGAGACCAGCGGCGGCTCCTGCCAATACTTCACGCACGTGCACAACGACGCTGAGCGCTGCGAAGAACAGGACCAGCCCCACACCGAGCGAAACGAGAACGATCCCAGCGCGCCGCGCATTGCCCAGGCTCCGCAGTGGGTCTCTTACCCGTTTCTCTTCATCGCCGCTGCCGAGCAACTTCTCAATCTCGGCGATGGGCACACCGCGCGCAATCATGGCCATACGTTGTTCTGCTTTGTTACGGCGCTGTTGAGCCTCGAACCAGATACCTGAAACGATGGCGATGGCACCGACAGCGCACCCGGCTACCGGCACTATGAACGGGCTTGTTAGAAAATCCATATGCTACCTCCTCTTTCTGCCCGCGTTAGACAGGGACGCCTCTGGAAAGTTTCACTCGCTTCAATGAAACTTTCGGAGCACTCTATTGTCTAACCTCGCTTGGACGTCGATCTCACCTTCGAGCAGCTGGTACGCGACCATCAGGCAATGGTCTTTCGCACCCTGCTGCGCCTGACCGGGAATCGTGAGCATGTCGATGATCTGGCGCAGGATGTCTTTCTGCGGCTCTACCGTGCGCTGCCGAGTTTTCGCGGTGAAGCCCTAATCACTACCTATCTTTATCGGATCGCGGTGAATGTCGCGCAGGATGAGTGGAAACGTCGGCGGCGTGATGATCGCTCCCATGTTTCGCTTTCGGACGAGACTTCAGCGTGGGAGGAACGGCTTGCGCACCCCGACCGCAACGCCGAGCAGCAACTGGAAGAACGCGAGTTCCAGCAGACTGTGGAGGATCAGCTTCGGCTCCTCAGCCAGATTGAGCGGACGATCCTGATCCTCTATCATCAGGAAGAACGTAGCTACGAGCAGATTTCGTATGCGTTGGGGATGCCGATCGGTACGGTGCGGACTCACCTTCACCGTGGGCGCAAAAAGCTTCGTGAAGCCATCCAGCAACGTCAAACGAAAGAGAGGAGAACGGAATGTCAGACGAATCGATGAATTCGAAGCTCGTAAACAAGGCCGCAGATGACGAGCTGGACCTGCGCATTCTCTGTGCTCTCGAGACTGCCCCCAGCATTGAGATTCCGGCGGACTTCGCCACCCGCGTCGCTCGCAAGCTTCCTGCCCGTCGCCCGGTGTCGTTGACCCCCACCCACTATGGCCGGAACGCGGTGTTCCTCGGCATGATCCTGACGCTGGTGGTGCTCATTGCTTTGACTCTGTATAACGGCAGGCAAGCAACGTTTGGACTGGCTGAGTCCCTCCTCCTTACCCAGTTCATTGTGCTGACTGTGTGGCTTAGTGTTCGGCGTTACAGCGTCTAGGCTGCCTGTCGACAAAACCCGCGTAGCTTCGTCCAACTCTCGGTCGTCTGCGGAAAGACTGCACGGTTTACTACGGACCGCACGGAGACTAAGCGCTATAGCGTCACTTCCGATACACTCGGCAACAGGCGTATTTTGCAGGCGAAACGAGTTTCCTTTTCCATGAAGAGACAAAGAGTGGCAGTGGCCTGCGTCAGTTTTGCTGGCCTGGTAGGGGCGGCGATCTCCTCCGTCGATTACAGTGCAGCAGCAATCAAAAGTCCTGAACCTGCCCCAGCGGCTGTCCTGATCGACACCATGGAGTCTGAGTTGCATCGTGCAATGACTTCGCTTGGCAACAACGCTACGGACGCGACTCAGCCGAAGCCCTACTTTCTCAGCTATGCAGTCTCCGATAGCGACAGCATGAGCATGACTGCGCAGTTTGGGGCGATCACGGGCTCACGCGAGAACCGCCGGCGTGTCGCCGATGTTCAGGTTCGGCTTGGCACAGCGGCCGAAGATAATACTCATGGCGACCATAGGAACAGTGCCCTGACGACAATCCCTTTGCCGCTTGCGAACGACAGCGACGCCATCGCGCGTACCCTGTGGTTTGCTACCAACCGCGGTTATGGCAAGGCGCTGGACGGTTATCTGAAGGTCAAGACTGAGCAACAGGTTCGCGCCAAGGAGGAGGACGCCTCGGCCGATTTCTCGAGCGAGAAGCCGGCTTCGGCGATCCTTGCGCCCTCGCCAGCACTGGTCGTCGACACCACAGCATGGCAGGACCGCCTGCGCGAACTGTCCGGCCTCTTCAAACAGTATCCCGATGTCTTCTACAACAATGTCGCACTTGAGGCGACAACGGAGACGGACTATTTTGTCTCCTCGGAGGGTGCTAAGGTCGCGACCCCGAACCATGTCGCGCGGCTTGTTATCGTCGCCAGGACACGCGCCGCCGATGGGATGGACCTCTTCCGCGCCGAGACCTTCGAAGCTGACGAGGTGGCGCATCTTCCCGATCAGAAAGCACTCATCGACAAGACTGCCGCGATGGCTAAGAATCTCGAGGCCTTGCGGGGGGCACCCGTTACTGAGCCCTTCAACGGCCCTGCGATTCTTAGTGGCCGGGCGTCCGCCGTGTTCTTTCATGAGGTTCTCGGCCACCGGCTCGAAGGCCAGCGCCAACGCGGCGACGACGAAGGACAGACCTTCACGAAGCTGCTCGGGAAACAGATTTTGCCGACATTTCTCAGCGTCTCTGACGACCCTACGCTTTCGGAGTTCCACGGAACATCACTCAGTGGGCACTATAGCTACGACGATGAAGGACAGCAGGCGCGGCGCGTGGACCTCATCAAAGATGGCGTTCTCGATACCTTCCTGATGTCGCGTCTCCCTATCGCCAGTTTTTCGAACACCAACGGCCACGGCCGCGCCGAGACCGGACATATGCCTACGGGCCGACAAGGAAATCTTATTGTCACTTCCTCTAAGACTGTCAGCGATGCCGAACTGCGCGAGATGTTGAAAACCGAGGCGAAGAAGCAAGGCAAGGCGTACGGTCTTTACTTCGAAGACATCTCGTCGGGCTTTGCCGTTACGACACGCCGTTCACCGCAAGCCTTCCAGGTGATTCCTCTGGTGGTCTATCGCGTCTACGTCGATGGTCGCCCTGATGAACTTGTACGTGGAGTGAGCATTGTAGGGACACCGCAGGCCGCACTGAACCGCATTCTCGCGACGAACGATAAGCAGGATATATTCAACGGGATTTGCGGAGCTGAGTCTGGGAGTATTCCGGTGAGCGCTGTTGCTCCGGCGATGCTGGTCAGTGAGATTGAAACCCAGCGCCAAGCTCAGGGCACAGCGCGGCCACCTATTCTGCCGCCGCCTGGAGCGGCCTCCATCTCCGGCGGAAAGGGTGGCCAGTAATGGGCTTACTTCGGAAAATACAGGTTGGCGGTATTGTTTATGGGGCGCTCTGGTCGATAGCTTTTTTGGGTACGACTGCAGTTACAAATACGGCTATTGCTGAAAGTGCACCTGCAGCGAACGATCCTATGATTCATGCGATGCAGGTAGAGCTTGACCGCGAAAAGGCGCTGCTGCTTCCGGGTATGCAACATCCCTACTTTGTGGAGTACCGCCTGGATGACCTGGCCTCCTACGAGGCTGTCGCTAACTACGGTGCGCTTACACGCGAAGAAGAAAATCATCAGCGGATCGTCCGCGTCACTGTGCGCATCGGCGACTATGCCGTAGATAGCAGCACGAGCCGTGGTGATGGCTCAGTTGAACTGGCCCCGACTGATAATGACCCCGAAGCACTGCGGTATGCGCTCTGGACCGCAACCGACACCGCCTATAAAAACGCTCTGCGAGCTTATTCGGCCAAGCAGGCTGCTTTGAAGCAGTTTCAGTCTGTTCAAGCACAGCCCGATTTTGCGCAAGCCAAGCCGGTTGTGCAGATCTCTCCCCTCGTCACGCTTGATCTTGATCGCGCAGAGTGGAAACGACGTATTGTTGAAGCCAGCGGCCTCTTTACCTCGGACCCCCAGGTGCGACCCTTCGCCGAGCACGTCCAGTACTCGACCGCTAACATTCGCGGCATCGCACTGAACCGCTACCTCGTCAACACCGAAGGAACCGTAGTGCGCCAGGGCTACACCGGCTACGACGGTGCGATCAGCCTAGGCGGACAGGCAGGGGACGGTATGCGCCTGAGCCGCGATAACGGAACTGTCGCTGCCAACGCGAGGGAGCTCGAAGACGCAGGCGCCTTTCGCAAACGCGTCATCGAGGATCTCAAGAGCTTCGAAGAGCTTCGCAATGCTCCAGTAGTATCGGCGGATGATTATCACGGGCCTGTGCTCTTTAGCGGAGATGCCGCTTCGGACGTGATCGACCGACTGCTCGTGCCTAACATCGAGGCCGACAGACCGGAGATGGGCACTACTGCGCGCACTACTGGCGCCTACTCTTCGAGCTTCAAGGCGCGCGTTCTTCCCGAGATGATCAGCGTCACGGATGATCCGTTGCAGACAAAGTTTGATGGGAAGGCTCTTCTTGGCGCTTACAAGATCGATGACGAGGGCGTCCCTGCACAATCGGTCGATATCGTCGTCAATGGCAAGCTCGAGAACTTTCTTATCGGCCGGGAGCCCATTAAAGACTTTGACACGTCGAATGGCCACGGACGCGCCGCTCCTGCACAGTCAGCTCATTCGCGCGCGGGAGTCATTCTGGTCAAGTCGAGCCATCCTCTGTCGCGAGCCGAACTCAATCAACGTCTTCTCGGTATGGCGAAGGAACAAGGCCGCGACGTCTACTCAGTCGAGACTCTCGGCGGCGAGCTTCTTCCGCGGCTGCTCTATCTCGTGCATCCTGATGGCTCACGCCAACTCGTTCGCGGTGCGATATTCGATGAGCTCGACAACCGCAGCCTCCGCTCGGATATTGTCGCCGCCGGCAACGACTCGTATGTTTCGAACTCGCTCGGTACTGTGCCTCAGACCACCATTGCTCCTAGCCTGCTCTTTGACGACATCGGCGTGAAGCGTGCAACGGTGGAGCAGCAGAAGCTCCCGTACTATGATCCTCCCTCGCTACCCGGGAAATAGTGAGCATGAGCGACCGCCTGGAAAGCGCGTCGTCCTTCGAGCGAGTGTTCGCTAGTCGGTTCGGATTAGATAGGGTGCGGCAGCAGGATCTTTGGGGTGAATGCTGTCGGCTACCTCGCTTGCATTGCTTTTGTTCGGCAGCTTCGGACTGATCCTGACCCAATGCCCGGTGGGTCCGGGAAACTCGATGACCTTGGCGGTGGCATAGCGGTGAATCATCTCTTCTTTGAGTTTCATTGCATCGGACTCTCGTGCAAAGGCCCCGACCTGTACGCACCAGCGTCCGCCGGGATCAGCGTTCGCACGAACCGGAGCTGCGAATGCTTCCACTTTCACTTTGGCTACGCCCGCGCGATAGACTCCGGTCGCTTTTGCTGCAGCAAGTGACAGATCGATGATGCGTCCATGGACGAACGGGCCGCGGTCAGTGATCTTGACGACGACCGATTGGTTGTTGGTCAGATTTGTCACACGCACCATCGTCCCCATTGGGAGTGTGAGGTGCGCGGCGGTCATTGCGTTCTGGTCGTAGACCGTGCCGTCAGCGGCTTTTCGACCGGCGTAGGGAGGGCCATACCAGCTCGCCATTCCGACCTCACTTGAGATGGGCTTTCCAAGGTTGCCTGGAATCGGGGCTGGAGCGGATGGAGGAGGTACTTGAGCGGTTGTTGGGTTCGTTCGCGATCCCCGCGAAACTTTGCCTTGATTGGAGGCGCTTGTCGTCGACGGCGGCGGTGGGGGCCGGTAGGCTCTGGTTGTTTCCTTATGGCAACCGCTGACTATCAGCGCACACGCCGATAGCATTGCGGCATACCTATGCCGGACGGTGATCACGGTTTCGATGTGTCTTTCGGTGGTGGGGCAGACGACCTTCGCGCATGATCGTCCATTCGCGACGCTAGCTTGTGCAACTCTGCCGCAGCAGCTCTAAGCGCCTCTGAGCCGTTGCGTCGCACATCCGGCACCACTTCCTCGTTGATGTACTTCACGACGTTCTTAAGGTCTGCTTCGAGGTGGGTTGCCGCATCCCGCAACTGCTGCTCCCACGGTCGCTTCGGCTCTTCTGTTGGCATAGGCAAACCTCCACCTATCGATTAGATGACGCAGAAAAGGCAAGGTCAACGGTCATTGCATCTACGTGCCGGGATGGTAACAAGGGTCTGGATCAGTCGGAGTGGGCAAATACAACTTGCCGTGATGTTTGAGCGTCCGTTATATATAGGCAAACGCTCACATTATGTATGTTTGTGACCAATTCCCAGCCGCTGAACTCTAACGGGTGGTGGAATATTTAGCTTGTAGGAGTTATTTTTGACAATCGCAAGGGTACGGCTGACTTCAAGAAAGTTCCTCAATAAAAGCCTTATCTTCACCGTGGCGTTATTCGCCTCAACGGACCTCATTGCGCAGGTACGAACCGAACCGAGCGCGCTCGTCGCAACGGACGCCATGCTCTCGCTTCCCGACGCTCCTTCGGTCTCAAACAGCACCTCTTCCGTCGACGAATCCAGCAGTTCAAGCAACGAGGCAGACAGCTCTGCGAACCTGGGAGCCGGTGGAGCCCTGGACCCAGCCTCAGTGAAACGCAGGATTCTAGCCACTCGCAGCGATATCACCATCTACCCAGGACAAACAGCTCCGTCTCTCTCCGCGCACGACAAAGAGGTGATGGGATTCAAGCAGACATTCACCCTCTTCTCCCTCATCGGATGGACTACCTCAGCGGCATACACTCATCTCATCAACGGCACTCCCAACTATGGGACCGACAGCGGTGCGTTCGGGGAGCGCCTGGGAGCCGCCGCTTTACGCAACACCAGTCAGAACATCTTCGGCAACGTCGTCTTCGCTCCGCTTTTTCATGAGGATCCGCGCTACTACAAGATGGGCAAAGGCCATAACGTGGCCAAACGCGTTGCATACGCCGCCACCCGGGCCATCATCACCCGCGCGGACGATGGCCACGCTACACCTAACTGCTCCCTCATCTTGGGCCGCGTCTTCGGAGCCGCCCTCACCAACGCATATTACCCTGATTCGAATCGCAGCTTCAGCCAAACAGCACAGACCTTTGGCACCTCCATGGCCGGCGGTGCAATCGGCTTCGTCGTTACTGAGTTTCTCGACGAGGCGCTCGAAATCACTCACCTCAAATAAGCTTGAGTAGAGTTCCGCTACGTCTTATGAGGGTAGGCAACGAGGGTCATTCGTATGCGTTGGTGGTTGATCTTGGTTTTGCTGCTATCTGCTATCACTGCAGCAGCACAACACACCGAGACTGCGTCCGACCTTCCAGATGCCCCCAGCGCCATAGCTTCGAATCAGGAAAACGTCGTCGCGGTAGCCGAGGCTTCATTCCGGCAGACCGGAGATGGAGTCAGGCCGTGCAACGCCTTTCGTGCCATGAAGGTTGTCTACTACGACCCCAACCGTCTGGATACGGTCCCCAAACCCTGTAGCAACCTTGTCTATCCCTACCAAAAGTTTCTCGGCACAAATGTCGTCATCCCGCTGACTTGGCAGGAGAAGGGTTACCTTGCTCTGAACAACCTCGCCGATCCTGCTAACTTCGGCACCATCGTCGGTATATCTGCGATCTCAGTTGCAGTCGACCCCCACTCTGCGTACGGTCCCGGTCTGAAGGGGTTCGGCAAATCTGTTGGCATCAGTTATGTGCAGGATGTCTCCAGCCAGTTCTTCCGAGGCTTCACATTTCCGATTCTCTTCCATCAGGATCCACGTTACTTCCGCATGCCGAACGCTCCGTTGACCAAGCGGATCATCTACTCCGTCTCGCGCACCGTTATCTCGCGTCACGACGATGGCAGTTCCATGCCCAACTACTCCGTCTTACTCGACTATCCCCTCGAGGCGGTCCTCGCTAATCAATATGTGCCCGGTGTCCATACGGACCTCTCCTCGACCGTGACCCGCATTGCAACCGGATATGCGCTCGATCCGGTGAACAATCTGCTCGACGAATTTCTCCCGGATGTGGCCAGCCATGTCCACGTCCGCATCATCTTCGTTCAGCGGATCCTGAACAACATTGCCAGCGGTAACAACGGCATTACTCTTCAGTGACATATTTACTGTATTTACGGTAAAAACTTCGCCCCATCTACCGCTCCATGTCGCCATTCAATGCAGATTCTTGCCGTTCGATACCACATGCTTCGATATGCCCCCCAAGCTGGGTACTGTTAAGGGGTGAGTCGAACAGGATCCCCGCTGCATCTGACAGGAAAAGCAATAGATAGGTCGATCAAGCGAGGGGTTGCTTCTCGCGGCAACCGTATCCGGGTCAGCAGTGTAAAAACGATTTAAATAGACGAAATTAAGTAACAATCCAGAAGATATCTCGATTATCAGACGGACACTCAGGAGATAAAGTAAATGCCGAAGGCCAAAATTGCCGAAAAAGCTCTTACCTATGGAGCAAAAGCAGGTTGGGCAGTATTCAATAAGCTGAATTCGTTCAGCCCCAATGCCAGCTTCACCCCCAGGTGGAGCGACAAGCCGCTTCTCAAGAGCTATCAGAAAGAGAAGCCGCCCCTCGGCTGGCCCCGCACCACCGACTCCCTCTGTCCGAAGTGCATTCCTGAGATTCGTCAGCAGATCGTCGACGGCAAACTGCCGCACGAGATTCTGCTCAACGAGAAGGTCGGCGAGATCAAGGCGCAGATCATCGAGCGTGACGGCCAGATCCTGATGGTCAAGGACTGCCCCATCCACGGTCACTTCGAGGACGTCATGTCCATCGATCCGCCGATGATGAAGCACCTCGAAGACGTCTTCCCGGGCCGCGACATCCGCGCCCACAATGACGAGAAGCTGCACAACCACGGCACCTCGACCGTGACGCACGGCCGCGGATCGGTTCTTACGATCGACCTGACCAACCGCTGCAACATGATGTGCGATCCCTGCTTCATGGACGCCAACCAGGTCGGCTTCGTCCACGAGCTGACGTGGGATGAGATCAAGACCATGCTCGACAACGCAATCACGATCAAGCCGCGTCGTCAGATGAGCGTGCAGTTTTCCGGTGGCGAACCGACACTGTCGCCTTACTTCCTCGACGCCGTCGCCTATGCCCGCAAGGTTGGTTACAACTCCGTGCAGGCCGCGACCAACGGCATCGAGTTCGCCAAGTCCAAGGAGTTTGCCAAGGCTGCCGCTGAAGCCGGTCTCCGCTACGCCTATCTGCAGTTCGACGGTATCGGCAACGCGCCGAACTCGCACCGTAAGGTCGGCAACGCATTCGACGTAAAGCTTCAGGCCATCCATAACCTGCATGAGGCCGGCGTGGACATCGTCCCCGTCACCTGCATCATCAACGGTATCAACAACGAGCAGGTTGGCCGCATTATCGAGTTCGCGCTCGACAACCCGAAGAAGATCAACTTCCTCTCCTTCCAGCCCGTCAGCTTCACCGGCCGCGACGAAGACATCTCCGACGAGCGCCGCCATGCGCAGCGTTACACTCTGTCGCACCTCGCGCACGACGTCCGTAACCAGACCGGCCTCGGCGAGAGCACCCGCGATTGGTTCCCAATCTCGTTCATGTCCACCTTCTCCGACTGGGCCGACCTCGTGCACGGACCAGACCGCGACTGGGGCCAGCTCTCCTGCGGTTGCCATCCAAACTGCGGCATCGGCATGGCGCTGATGATCGATAAGGAAACCAAAGAAGCCGTTCCCGTCACCGCGTTCCTCGACGCAGTGCAGCTTGCTAAGGATGTCGCGAAGATCAACGACGCGGCTCGCGGCAAGTTTCTTTCGATCCTGGGTGTGTCGCTTGCGCTGCTGCGCAACTACGACCCGTCAAAGGCTCCTACGCACTTCAAGATCGTCGACCTGCTGCAGAAGTTCGATAAGTGCTTCGGTGCCACCGGAAAGAACTACGGCAAGGTCACAGCGGACCGCACCATGGCCGACATCGAGAAGCGCCGCGCCGACCGCTGGAACTTCCTCTTCATCGCCGGCATGTGGTTCCAGGACCTCTTCAACTACGACTTCCGCCGCACCGAGCAGTGCATCATCCCCTACGCCACACAAGAGGGTGAGATCAGCTTCTGCGCGTACAACACCGGCGTGGGCTGGCGCAACATCATTGAGAAGATGCACATGACCTCCACCCTGACCAAGTGGTACGAGGAGCATGGCCGCCACGAGATCTTCGCCGGTGGTAAGAAGGTCGGTCTCGAAGCCGAGATGAAGTACGACCTCGTCCTCAACGACGAGCACGTCAACGCCGCCGCCAACGACACCTTCGACAAGTCCGGCATCGCGAAGAACTCTCGCGAAGAGAAGATCCGCGCACGCGATGCGAAGATCAAGCAGGATGCCGAAAACGCCCGCATGGCCAAGCTCTACCGCAAGGAGATCCTCCAGGAGCCCGACGCTCCCGCTGGTTTCATCTCCCTCGGCGAGATCAAGGCAGCCCCGGCACCCAAGGTCGAGGAGACCGTCTCAGGCGACTAATCAGTGCAGACAACAGACGCGCTCCGCACAAACCAAGTTGCAATCAGAAGGCCGCCAGCAATGGCGGCCTTTCTGCTTGGGTTTCATTCCTGGGAAAAATTCTTCTCATTAGATCTGCGGATAGATCGGTCGTCGTCAGTTGTGTCGCAACGAATGCGTCGAGAGCAATCCGAATTGCTGACCCAACTCGACCAGCGCATCGGCCCTGCAACCGCTAGTGGGGACTAGTTCCGAATTCCATGAGGCTCAGACTTCCGAATATGCGTCCGGTTCCTTGCCGGTTAGTCGATATTCTGGTGCGTCCAGTTATAGACTCATCTGCGAAAGGACTCACCTATGCATCGCCTTTCCTTGATATCACTTCTCCTCGTCAGCTCGCTTCCTGCGATCGCTCAATCGGTTACTGTTTCAGAGGTTAAGGCACGAGAGGAAGAGTTCAGGCAGTCAGAACTTCAATATGACACTGCAGCGGCGGCGCAAATCCTTGCCGATGATTTTGTTTTGATCTCAGCGAGCGACGGAAAGCCCCACGACAAGAAATGGTTTCTTCCGCTCATCGGCGATCGTGCAGATCCGATTGAAGCTCTCGAATACGGAGACATGGACGTTCGCGTCTACGGCACTTCGGCAGTTGTCATCTCCACGGTCCATGAAAAGTTTCTGCTACATGGAAAGTCCGTGGAATTCCGCGGCCCGCGTACCGCTGTCTGGGTCAAGATCAAATGACATTGGATGCTTGTCGCAATTCACGCTTCCCCATTTCCTCAGAAGCCGATTACGGCTTTTTAGTTTTGCACTCAATCGCTGTGGTTCAGAGCTTGGGCTGCGAGGAGGTAGCCTCCTTCAGCACCGGGCTTAGGGAGATCACCCATATGTTCGAGTTGCTATTGTCCCAGGTCTGAAGACGCTGGTAGTCTTCGGCGGCTTCCTCATGTGTACGAGGGAAATGGACCGCCAGCGTGCGATCGCTGGTGAAATAAACCGTTCGATGATCCGCACCGAAGCGGGGATCGTTGTCCTCACTCGAGCCATTCGCGTCATCGCCTGCATATCGGATCGGCACGACTGAACCCCATACGCCGACTCGGTTGTAAACGATAAACAGATGCTCATGCGATGTATCACCCGGCCTGGGGCGCTTGCTGGTAAATACCAGGAACGACTGGTCGGGAGCTATTTCAGGATCGACATCCTTCACGCTGCCGTCGCTGAAGGAAAGAGGCTCCGCATTTTGATAAGCTCCGTTCTGATACTTCGAGCGAAACAGGCTCAGCTCTTTTCCTTTCACAGCAGCAGTGAAATAGATACTTCCGTCCCCTGCGACACTAGGTCGAAAGATCCACTGGAAAGAGTTCACTGACTCGGGAAGTTCTACCGGCGCATTCCAACCCGATCCAACGCGGTTGACCCTCCAGATATGAGACGCCATGTTCGGGCTACCTTGTTTAGCCTGAACGGAAACCGTCGCGAGCGGGCGCACCGAAACAAAGACTAGAAACGAACCATCCGGAGAGAGTGCTGGTGACGAATCCGACCATTCGCCGGAGAACGAAGCAACCTTAGGCTCGGACCACCCATCTCTGAGCCGATGCGATTCGAGGATGATGGACCAGTGCGCACTACTTCGAGTGAAGAAGAGCGTGCCTCCATCGGGAGAGAACGTTGGCGATCCGTCGTTGGCAGGTCCGGAGATGATGCCCGGAGCGAATACTTCGGGTACGGGGAGCGCACTGTCTTTCGCTGGAGTCGGTTCAACGATAGCGTTGGCGCACGGTTGCAGGTAGCTGGCAAAGAAACAGAAAAGACCTGCGACATGCACGCGGGATCGTACTTTGGACATGGAAATCTCCTCAAACAAATTTAGGGGACCCGGCCAAACCGATTAACTAATTGACTAGTCGTCGTAGACGAACGATACACAGCGACGTTAGCAATTCGCCTGATGCGTGCGAATATACCCAGCCCCTCGGCACGGCCAGCCGTCGCATCGAACACAGCGGCCCTTTCGTACTAACCTTAGACTGGGTTGACCTCAAGCTTTGCCTCGTTATGGCCGCTCGTCGCCACGCCTGCGTTCGGTGAGAGCCCCAGGCTATCCACCACCGGTCCCAGCGCCAGAACTGCCATCACCATGATGGCAACATGAAAATCGCGCAGCTGCGGCGTCGCAGCAGAGTGTCCATGCGCATGCGCCACCAGACGCAACGTTATCGCGCCCACCGCTACCCCCAGCCCCATGCTGAGTTGCATGATGGCACTCAAAAATCCATTCGCGCGGCTCATCCTGTTCGCCGGAATCTCCGTGTACGCCAGCGTCGTCATGCAGGTGAACTCCATGGACCGGCACGCCCCATGGAAGAACAGAATCGCCACAATCAGCATGGGCGGCGTTGCCGGCGTCAGCGTCGCACATAACATCATCGAGCCCGCCGTGATCACGCCATTCACCAGCAGGATCCGTCGAAATCCGAACCGGCGAAGCGCCTGAATCACAAACGCCTTCATGCTCAGGTCGCCGGCAAACAACGCCAGCAGATAAAGCCCCGACCGAAATGCATTCAACCCGAATGCAATCTGGAACATCAGCGGGAGAAGGAACGGAAGCACTGACACCGCAACGCGAAACGCGCTCGCCCCATACACCGAAAGCGAATAAGTCTTCAGCCGTAGCGACTCGAAGTCGATCAGCGAGACCGCCGGCCTGCGCCTGCCAACCGCCACCGCCAGCGAACCGCTCAGCAGACTCAGCACCAGGATCGTCGCTGGTAACTGCCATCGCCCTCCTTCGCCGCCCAGCTTCTCCATCGCGTACACCACGCCCACCGAAGCAAATCCTCCCAGTACGAACGTCAGCCAGTCGAACGGATGCCGCTCATCCGTCCGTACATTCTCAATCCATAGCAACGCCAGCGTCAGGGCCAGCACGCCCAGCGGCAGATTCAGAAAGAAGATCCAATGCCAGCTTGCATACGTCGTGATAAAACCGCCCAGCGCAGGCCCAATCACTAGCGCCGTCAGCCCAGGCCAAGTGATATAGGCAATCGCCTGCGTCAGCTCCTCCTTGGGCGTATTGCGCAGCACAATCAGCCGTCCCACCGGCACCATCATTGCGCCGCCCATGCCTTGAACAATTCGCATCAGCGTGAACTGGGTCAGCGTCCGAGCCTCCCCGCAAAGCAGTGACGCCAACGTGAAGATTGCAATCGCCGACGCAAACACCGACCGCGAACCATACCGGTCCGCTAGCCACCCGCTGATAGGAATGAACACCGCCAGCGTCAGCAAATACGCCGTCATCCCAATGTTCAGATTCACCGCACCCACATGGAAGCTGCGTGCCATCTGCGGCAGCGCGGTGGCGATAATCGTGCCGTCGAGATTCTCCATGAAGAAGGCGCCCGCGATCAGAGTGGTGACATACAGCGGCGAACGGCTCTTACTCATCCCTCTATTTTACGAAAATTGAGTAACGCCTACGATCATCTTTGCGACATCATCTCTTCTTCTGCTCCGCTCTCATCCAACTCCGCTGCACCCCCCGCGCTCTGCTCTTCATCGCCACCGTCCCCTCGCGCAGATACCTCTCCACCATCTCCTCCGCCTCATCCCGCAACGAAGGCTCTTGCAACGCCAGCAGCCCCATCCCCTCCACGGCCGAGCACCGCACCACGTTGCTCTCATCCTCGGCCAGCAACGACATCGTCCGCGCCGCCCGCAACCGCTGCGCACAGGTATTCGCCACCCGCGGCACCACCAATCCCAGATGCCATCGCGTCCGCGACTCCTCCACCGGCAGAGTCTCCAGCAATCCGGCAAGCTCATCAGCGTAGTGCTCCAGCAAGCTGCCATCCGCTTCAGTAATTCGCCGCGCCACATCCGCCGCCCGCTTCCTTACCTCAACATCCTCCCCAAACAACTCCCGCACCAGTGCTCGAGCCGCAACCTTAACCCCACCACTCTCCTCCGCGATCGCGCGCGCCAACGGCAAACTCCACTTCGCCCCTCTCAGTCGCCGCCGCAGAGACTCCATGCGGCGAAGTATAGCCAACCCCGCCGCGCATAAACAAAAAGGCCCCGGAAACCGGAGCCCTTGCATATTCGATTTTTGAATTTTACTCGCCGGAAACGGTTCCAGAATGAGCACTATGAACCCGCCGGACTGGCTTGCGAGGTGTGGCGCCGAATGCCCATTCACGCACGGGCCCTACGTCTACGTGGACGAACTGCGAGACAGGATAGTACCCCACCCCCCCGGCACGGAGCGAAAGGGCCGTATTCCGCAGCTGCGCCGTCGAAACTCCGGGGACTCGAAGGTCGATCGCATGACCTTCCATATGCTGACTATGTTCGGCGACTCCGGTCTTCACCGACGCATGCCGCAGCGCCTCGTTGGTCTCGGGAGTCCTGTACCCACAGACCACTTGGATGACACCGCTTGCCCGACCCAGCCGCGACATCAGAGCGTGCAGTACATCAAACTCTTTCGGTTCGTAGTGGACCACGTCCTGCGTGTAGTGATCACGCAAAAAATAATCAAGTTTCTCTAGCGCCTCGGGTACATAGGTATCGCCGATCCGGTAGACCACATCCAGGCTCTCGCCGGTGTGTAGATTCGTCATCCGCAGCTGATAGGGCTTTCCATCATCGGGCAGCTCACCTGAGGTAGTTCCTGAGGAAAGCTCGTCCGGCATCACTCCGGGCACGACCTCCTCGCCCGTGATCGCCAACGGATGCGAATTCGTCCGCGTCGAGGTTCGTAAGGAGTTACGAAGTCCGGCGTGCACTCTCGTCTTAGCGGCCTTAGCCCAGGAGGTCCCGCTGATTACTACCATCAGTGTGGCGGCCGCGACCGCTGCGACGCCCTTCGCGCGCAATCTCTGCATCAGTAATTCCCCCGGGTCCAAGTGTTTCGAATGCGAGCATCCAAATGCGGTTCGCGATTCGTCATTCCTTCTTCTAGTTTATAGAATCCATCTGAGATCACCGATATCGTTTCTGTAACTTTAGTGTCATATTCGGAACAGTTGCCAAACCAGGAATTTCCGTTCGGTTACGTTCGAGTAAATGAATTCCTATCAACACTTACCTCTTACCTTTTCGATATGCGGTCGTAAACCACTTTGGCCGACGCCACGTCTTCGATCGCAATTCCGACTGATTTGAACACCACAGGTCGATCTCTTCTATCCAACTGCTTTCCCTGTAATAGTTCTCCGATCTCAGCACTCACCTCGGCCTTTGCCAGCAGGATATCCCCGGGCTCACGCAGTGCTGCCTCTCGGGATTCAACCACTACCGCTCCGCGCATGGCCTCGTCATCGAGTTCCCGGCGATTCGGTGTCACGGCTCCTACGGCACAAACCATCGCGTCCTTCTTCAGCCATCGTCCAAACAGAACCGGCTCCGGCGAACTTGTCAGTGTCAGCACTACGTCAGCTGCTGACACTGCCTCTTCCGCCGTCGTCACTTGCGCTCCAACCTCCTCAGCGAACCTACTTGCGCTGCGCTCCGTACGGCTCCAAACCCGAATCTCCTCGAACTTCCGAACCCGCGACAGCGCCTGCACATGGGAGCGGGCTTGAACTCCGCTGCCTAGAATCCCCAGCACCTTCGCATTGACCGGCGCCAGCAGGTCAACAGCCACGGCCGATACCGCCGCTGTCCTCATCTCGGTAATGAGTCGCCCGTCCATGATGGCCAGCGGTTCGCCAGTATCCGCACGAAACAGCTGAATCACTGCCTGATGCGTATGCATACCTCTATCGGCGTTCGCGGGATAAAACGTGACCATCTTCGCACCCATGATGTCCCCATACACGGCCGGCATTACTGCAAACCACCCTGTGTGCGCGGCCACGGACATTACGGTTCGCAGCGGCTGAGCCGCTCGCCCGGCAGAAAAATCCATCAGTGCCTGTCGGATCGCGGGAATCAGATCGTCATAAGAGAGCACTGATCTCACCTGGGCTTCGTCGAAAAATTGCAACCGGTCGCCTGTCATAGTTCTTTATTATCTGCCGAGCCAAGCCAACCCTGGGTATGGCACCCTAGTAGACATGCAGCTCGACCCCATTCAGCTCCGCGTCCTCGGCTCGCTCATCGAAAAAGAGATTACAACGCCCGAGAACTATCCCCTCTCGCTCAACGCGCTGGTCAGCGCGTGCAATCAGCGGTCCAGTCGCGACCCTGTCCTTGAACTCAGCGAAGAGGAGGTGCGGCAGGCGCTTCACACGCTCGAAGACCTCGCCCTCACCAACCCGGTCCGCGACGCCCGCGTTCCCAAATACGAGCATCGCATCCGCACGGTCCTCAACCTCCGGCGCGATGAAACCGCAGTCCTGTGCCTCCTGATGCTGCGCGGTCCCCAGACTCCGGGAGAACTCCGCAGCCGGGCCGACCGCCTCTATACTTTTGACGACCTTGCCGCCGTCCAGTCCACTCTGGAACGCCTCTCCGCTCGCCCGTCAACGAGTGAGGGGACACCCGAGGCCACCGGACCGCTCGTAACGATCCTCCCTCGCCAACCCGGCTCACGGGAGGCCCGCTACGCCCATCTGCTTGGAGCCCCACCCGACCTCGCCGCTTACCCCGTAGAGCGACCGGAGGCACCCACGAGCTCGAGCCAGCGCCTGGCTCAATTGGAGACTGAAGTTACGACTCTGTCGGCCGCCCTTGAAACCCTGAAGTCGCGGATAGATGAGATCGAAGCGCGCCTTCAATCGCGAGCAGAAGCATCTGTGTCAATCAACGATTCCTCTGTAAGATGAAGCTTCATCCGTACCTTTGCCGCTATGTCTGACTCGATCGTCGCCAAAGCGCCTGTCACTCTCAACCGCCGCGCTCAGTTCCGGCGTGAGAGCGATGCCGAGAACGACAACCTCGCACGCCTTGTCGCACTGCTGCCAGAGGCCGTCCTCTGCTTCGACCGTAACTGGGTCATCACGTATGCCAATGCGGAAGCGGTCCGGATCAGCCGCATCGAGCCGTCCGATATCCACACCAAAACCCACTGGCAGCTCTTTCCCGAGACGGTCGGCACAGCTCTCGAACGCGTCTACCGCTCTGTCATGCAGATGCGCGAACCGCGGCACATCGAGCACTTTTACGCGCCCTTCGACCTTTGGATCGATGTGCACATACTGCCGACCGAAGAGGGCGTGGCGCTCTATTATCGCGACGTCACCGACCGCAAGCGCGCCGAGTCCCTTCGCGACTCTGCCGTGCACCAGCTACAGCAGATCTTCGATGCCTCCCCGGACTCCATTGTCTGCATCAATCGCAACTGGATCTGCACTTTCGCCAATCGCGCCGCGCTCGACATTCTCAAAACCGATACTCTCATTGGCGAGAATCTTTGGGAGCGGTTCCCCTCCAATCAGAAGGAGCCCTTTCGATCTCACTATCGCACCACCATGGAGCGGCGCATCGCCACCGAGTTCGAGGCCTACTATCCCGAACCGCTGGACATCTGGTTTCGAGTTTCCGCTCGCACCTTCGAAGATGGGATCATCATCTTCTCGAGCGATATCACCGACCGCAAAGGCGCTGAGTTGCTTCGCGACTCCGCCGCCCGACAGCTCCGCCAGGTTCTCGAGACCACTACCGACGCGGTCGTAAGCCTCAACCATGACTGGAAGCTCACGTATCTCAATCGCCGGGCCAGGGAGCTGCTCAGCCCGATGGGCGAGCTACTCGGAAAGAATCTCTGGGAGAAGTTTCCTGCCGCCGCTCAACGCAACAGCGAGTTCCATTATCACTACCATCGAGCGATGGACGAAGGCATCCCGGGAGAATTCGAGGCCTTCTACCCAGAGCCGTTCAATCTCTGGCTCGCGATTCAATGCCGTCCGTACGACGATGGCATTGTCCTCTTCTTCCGCGACATCACCGCCCGCCGTCAATCCGATCAGGTTCTCAAACGACAGCAGGATCTTCTCGCTTCGGTGCAGCAGACCGCTCGCGCTGCTACGTGGGACGTAGACTACGCAACCGGCAAAGCCATCTACGGGGCCGGCTCTTATCCCGTCTTCGGCCATCCTTTGGTCGACATCCCCGACGCTCGTGCATTTAAAAAAATTCTCCTTCCCGAATATCTCCCAACAATCGCGGCTGCCGTTCAAGCCGCCGTCGAAACTGGGCAAATGATCGTTGTGGAGTGTCAGGTGCAGGCCGCAGATGGTCGAATTCTCTGGATTGAGAACCGTGGCCAGATCATCTCCGTCGACGGAAAGCCTGCCAGCCTTCGAGGTCTCACGATCGACATTACCAATCGGAAGAAGAATGAAGAAGCCCTTGTGACCAGCGAAGCGCGTTATCGCGTCCTCGCCGATCTCAACCCGCAGGCCATCTGGATGGGCGCCCCTGACGGTAGCATCACCTACGCCAACCAAGGATTTCTCGACTACATCGGGCTCACCATCGAGACTCTAAACGAAAGCAATTGGCTCAGTGCCTTCCACCCTGAAGACCGGCAGCGAATCCTCGAAGCCTGGACGCATTCCGTCGCTACGGGAACCGAATATGACCTTGAGGTTCGCCTTATTCGTGCCAAAGACGGCGTCTCTCGCTGGTGGTGGCTCCGTGCGCAGGCCGTCCGCGATGACTCAGGAAAGATCCTCCACTGGCTGGGCGTCGCGATCGACATCGACGATCGCAAGACCTTCGCTGAAACCCTCCAGAAGCGACAGGAAGAGACGGAACGCCAGCGCGCCGAACTCGAGTCGATCTATCAGACTGCTCCCGTCGGCCTCGCTCTCTTCGATGCCGCTACACTCCGCTATCTCCGCGTCAACGATCGTCAGGTCGAAATCATCGGACTTCCCAGGGAGAAGATTCTCGGCCAGGTGATTACGGACATCGTCAAACTTCCGGGTCTCAAGGAGCTCCTCCAGACGGCCGCTTCAGGCCGGCCGGTTCGCAGCAACCTCTTGCACGGCGACCTGCCTGGTCGTCCCGGCGAACAACGCACCTTCAACGTCAGCTACTCACCGGTCTTTGCTGCGAACGGCTCGGTCGAGGCTATCGCGGCAGTCGTCCTCGAGGTCACCCATCAGAAGAAAGCCGAGGCTGCCCTCATCCAGAGCGAAAAGCTTGCAGCTGTCGGCAGGCTCGCCAGCTCCATCTCCCACGAGATCAATAACCCGCTGGAGGCTATCACCAACCTTCTCTACCTTATTGCCCTGTCGGAGGATCTTCCCGAGTCGACCCGGCAGTACCTCCAGACTGCACAAAGTGAGCTCTCCCGCGTCTGCCAGATCGCCACTCAGACCCTGCGCTTCCATCGCCAGGCCGTCCGCGCCACCCGTGTCAGCGCAGCCGATCTCGTCGATGCCGTCCTAAATCTCTATCAGGGTCGGCTCGCCAACTCGCATATCCAGGTCGACGCGAGGTATGCCACAAGCACGACCATCCTTTGCTTCGAAAACGACATTCGCCAGGTGCTCAACAATCTCATCGCCAACGCGATCGATGCCATGCGTCCTGGCGGCGGTCGCCTCATTGTTCGCGCCCATGACGCGACTGATTACTCCCCCGACTACCCGCAGCCCCGTCAGGGTATTCGCATAACCATCGCCGACACCGGCCACGGCATGTCTCCCACTGTAAAAGCACGTCTCTTCGAGCCCTTTTACACCACCAAAGACCTCAACGGCACTGGACTTGGCCTGTGGATCTCGGCAGGCATCGTCACTCGCCACCAAGGCAAGCTCAGCTACCGCAGCAGCGAACACCCCATCCACCACGGCACCATCTTCTCCCTCTTTCTTCCGTGGGCCGAGGTCGATGCCCCTGTTCCTGCCTAGCGACCTGTCGTTCACACGCCAATGGAAAGCGTACTCGCATTTGGCAGTTGGCCGTAGCTTGTTCAAACCTGAAAAAAGCAATTGTTCAGAGGCCGAAGTATCATGACCTTCGTAGCTCTTTCGGCACACTCGCAGAAACCGCGCACCACGACCGGAGAACACCTCATGAAGCAGACCGCAATCCGCACACTTGTCTTCTCTTTGCTTCTCACAGCGCCGGCGTTTGCACAGAACCCTCCTCAGAGCACCAGCCGAACAGGCACTACGCTGCTGGTCGACGTCGACCACCGCCCCGCCATCTCGCTTGACGGCGAATGGCACACCATCGTCGACCAGTATTCGACCGGCATCTACACCCTGCATCAAGAACTGCGCAAAGATGGCTTTTTCATGAATGCCCCCTTTGACCCGAATGGCAATCCGCAGGACTACAACTTCGCTAACGCCCCCACACTTCACGTTCCTGGCGATTGGAACACGCAACGCCCTGAACTTCTCTATTACGAAGGCCCTATCTGGTACGAGAAGGACTTTCAGTACATTGCCGCTCCGAACACTCGCACCTTCCTACACGTCGGCGCCGCCAACTATCGCACCGTCGTCTGGGTGAACACAAAAAAAGTCTGTGAGCATGAGGGCGGCTTTACCCCATTTGACTGTGATGTCACGGCGGCTCTCCACGACGGCAACAACTTTGTCGTCCTCTCGGTCGATAGCACTCGCATTGCGGATGGAGTCCCCACGCTCCAGACCGACTGGTGGAACTATGGCGGACTTACTCGCGATGTTTCACTCGTCACGGTCCCCTCTCAGTTTATCGATGCCTACGATCTCCATCTGAGCAGGACCGACCACTCCATCATCGAAGGGTATGTCCACGTCGAAGGCGCGTCTGCGGGCACGCCGGTCACTGTGACGATTCCTGAACTTCAGGCCAAAGTCGAATCCACGGTCGATGCGAACTCGCGTGCGGCTATCAACATCCCTGCGAAGTCTCTCAGCCTCTGGTCGCCGGAAAATCCGAAGCTCTATGCGGTTGAAATCTCTTCGGGTCCTGACAGAATCGAAGATAGTATCGGCTTCCGCACCATCGAAACCCGCGGCACCGAGATTCTACTGAACGGCCAGCCTGTTTTTCTTCGCGGAGTCTCCATTCACGCCGAAGCCCCCTACCGCACCGGCCGCGCTTACTCCGAAAAAGACGTCGAGACTCTTCTCGGCTGGGCGAAGGAACTAGGCTGCAACTACGTCCGCCTCGCGCATTATCCTCACGACGAGCGTATGACGCGCGCCGCCGATCGCCTCGGCCTCATGGTCTGGGCAGAGATTCCAGACTACTGGGCCCTGCAGTTCGACAACCCCGCGGTTCTCGCGAAGTCGAAACAGCAACTCGCGGAGATGATTCGCCGCGACCGCGACAAGGCTTCTATTATTTTGTGGTCGGTTGCTAACGAGACGCCAAACACCGAGGCTCGTACGAAATACCTCACGGCGATGGTCGATCTCGCACATCAGCTTGATCCCACTCGTCTCGTCACCGCCGCGCTTCTCGTCCGCACGGAAAAGACCGCAACTGGCTCAAACAAGATCGTCGACGATCCGCTTGGGAAAGCGCTTGATGTCATCGGTGTCAACGAGTACATCGGGTGGTATGAGCAACATGCGGAGGGGGCCGATACCACCACGTGGGAGATTCGTTACGACAAGCCTTTGATCATGAGCGAGTGGGGAGGCGATGCAAAAGCCGGTAATCACGCGCCTTCTGGCGATACTCATCCCGCGCTTTGGACCGAGGAGTATCAGGCCGAGATCTACCATCACCAGATTGCGATGCTTAATAAGATCCCTCAGCTTCGCGGCACCAGCCCCTGGATCCTGATGGACTTCCGATCTGCCCGCCGCGTCAATCCCGGGCTGCAGGACAACTTCAACCGCAAAGGTCTTATCTCGGAGCAGGGCGTCAAGAAACAGGCATTTTTTGTCCTGCAGAAGGCCTACAAAGACAAAACACTCGGTAAAGCCGACTAAGGAAATTGCTCTTGCGGTAAAAAATTAGAAGCCCCGGTCAAGCCGGGGTTTCGCAGTTTTGCGGGCGTTTTTGAAGGGTGTTTTGAAAAATCTGCCCTCGCAGCGGTGGTTTTTCGCTGGTGTAAACGTGGTGAAATGCGTGGTGAACGTGGAAGAAAAACAGTCTCTCCCTACGCAGCCTAAAATACGCCACCAATTTCAAATATTTTTTTCGCCGCTTCCCGACCGAGCACTCGCCGTCGATCGGATTCGCTTCGCCGCTCCTTCTAGAATCGGCATTCCGGCGAGCCCGGCACAGCTTCGGAGGTTTCCTCCAACGCGTGCCGGGCCGTTTAGAAGAGAGAACCCGAGGCAGAGAGACAGAGTGCAAGAAAAAGGTGGAGACCGAAGTCCCCACCTTTGAGTTAAGACTGTTTGAGTTAGAAGTTGAACTTGAGCTGGAACTCTGTGGTACGAGGTCCGCCCTGGTCGAAGGTACCGGAGTTGCGAGTGGTACGAGCCTGGTTCAACGTTGCCTGATCGCTCGGGCCGTTGAAGTAGCCTCCCGGGACGCCGCCTGCTGCATTGCCAACATTGATCAGTTGTCCTGTTGCGTCGCTTACGATTCCGGGAATAAACCCGTAGTTGCTCATGTTGAATACGTTGTAAATGGCAACTCCTGGGACGAGGCTCATACCCTCATGGAAGCGGCCAAGGCGGATCGGGTAGTTCGCGCTGAGGTCGAAGGTGCGAAGCGCTGCGTTGTTCAGCGGATTGTTGGGAGCGGAAGCGATCGCCTGCTGAACGCCATTTGCCGCTCTCAACTGCCCTGGGGTGAAGAGACCAGCAGCCACGACAGCCTGTCCTGCGGGAGTGAAGCTACCTGCGCTCGTGGCGTTGTAGTTGTTGATCAGCCTGTTAAGACCTGCCCCTTTGACCCCGTGCTCGTAGGAGCCAGGAATGGTGCCCGGGACGAGATCTCCGATGGTTCCGTCGCCGTCCACATCGGTTTGGAAGATCTGTCCGGTGTTCCCGGCGGTAGTGTCGAGAACGAGGGAGGCTGCAGAAGCGGAATAGAAGTGACCAATCATCGCGAGGTTCAGCCCGTATTTGATACCGAGACTACCGCCGAAGCTCAGCTCGTTGGTGTGATCGAGCGGGGTGCGGCCGAGGTAGCGGTTCGGGTCATCGTTGTCGAAGGCCTGCGCACCAGCGAAGAACTGGTCTGCCGGGTTCGTTCCTGCGTTGCCGCTCACGACGCGCGAGAGCGAGTAGGAGACCTGAAGATTGCTGCTCATGATGCCAGGAGCAGGATGCGACTTCTGCTGCTGAAGAACAACCTGAAGTGCATCGTAGCCGGAGCGTCCGATGGGAAGGATGAACTTACCCTGTCCGACGTTGGGGTTGGTGCCAGCGAAAGCTGCTCCAGTGGCGGGGGTAAGACCGGCATAAGAGGCGGCCGCTGAACCGAGGAAGTTCGTTCCAGAGTCCAGACCGTTGCTTGCGAAGTCGGTTATCTGTGCTCCCTGTCCTGGGTGAACAGTATTGTTTGTTTGTGCGAGTGCGCAGTTGATAGCCGCCGCCGAAGCACCTCCGGAGCAACCGAAGGCTGCGGTCGTGTTGGCGATCGCGTTTTGCCCTGCTTGGACGTTGAGGGTACGCGCCGCGCCGACATGGTTTACGTCCTGCGAGATCGGAATCTTGAGCGTCGCGTTGTGGACGTAATCGGCGCTAAGCACCACGCCCTTGAGAATCTCGCGCTGAATTCCGCCGTTGAATTGAATCGAGTACGGGCTCTTATACGGTCCGGCGTAGATGCTGTTCGCATAGAGACCGGTGGTACCGATGTAAGAAGGATTGACGCCGGCGACGCCCTTTACCGCTGCCTGGTACTCGGCCTTGATGGCGTTGACCTCAGGTGCGGCTAGCCCAATTGGCTCGTTCAGGATGGTGGAGACAGGAGTGCCGTCAGGAGCCTTAGTGACTACGCCAAAGCCAGGAAGAGTGATGCTCGATGCTCCGGCAAAGGCCAGGCCGTTGTTGAAGGCTGGGAAGTTGGATTGGACGGACGCCGTGCGGGAGTTGCCAGTGTTGTTGAAGACGCTGCTCTCGTAGAAGATACCGATTCCTCCACGGAAGGACGTCTTGTGATCTCCGGGGCTGAAGTTGAATCCAGCCTGCGGTCCGAAGTTGGCGTAGGGCTGACGGGTTTGGACGCCAAGGCCCTGCTGGTACTGATCAAACAGGGGGGTATTTCCGGTGCAACCGGAAAATTGCTGAGCTGTCGCGACACTCGAGCAGAGGGGTGTGGGAAGATCCTGATTGGCGCGGTCTGTATCGACGCTCCAGCGGAGACCTCCGGTAAGGGTGAGAGACGGGGTCGCCTTCCAGGTGTCGGCCACGTAGGCGCCAAAACGCCAGCTGGGATCGAGACCGCCGGGTAGACCGAAGCCGGGCCGCTCGGAGAAGAGGCCGTTGCCGTTGCCGATGGCGTACAACTGAGCGATATAGTCCAGAGGGTTGGCCGGATTGCCTCCAGCGACGAGGTTGCCGGGGGTAGCTGAGATATCAGTGTAGAGAGATGCTCCGAAGAAGGCTGCGAATCCGCCACTAGCAAGGCGGTTCATGTCGAAGCCGAATTTGAACGTGTGCGCTCCCCTGGTATAGCTACCGTCATAGCGGAACTGCTTGTCGGTCTGGAAGGTTCCCTGCGGAGCAAGATAGTTCGGCCCCGCATTGAGGCTGCCGATGAGGGTGACCTGGCCCAAGGTCGCAGAGGAGGGGTTATAGATGGAGTTACCGAGCGCTGCGGTTCCGTCCTCGAGGAGGTTATGGAACTTCTCCCAGCCTCCGCGGAACGAGTGGGTGAAGCGGCCGGTGGTAAAGTCTGCGCCGCCGACGATTCCCGGGACGTTGTCCCTGTTCTCGTAGACCTGATAGGGGGCCAAGCCGAAGGTGGCGAAGTCGGAGTTCACGCTATAGACGCCGCGGGCGAAGATGTGAATACCCTTGGGGCCGTTGTAGTCGAGACGCGCTGTGCTGAAGTTATCCGTGAATGGTGCAGGGACGAAGGGAAACTGCTGGAGGATTGAAGAAAAGACTGGGGATGCACCCAACGCGGCGTCCAGTTCGTGCTGCAGGATGCGCTCGGCTCCGCCAAAGAAGAAGAGCTTGTCCTTAATGATAGGACCGCCGATGTATCCGCCGAACTGGTTGCGCTGGAAGGGAGCCGTAGTTCCGCTGATATCAGCAGCGCCTGCACGGGCATCCTGGAAGTTGTAGAAGGCGTTGCCGTGAAACTTGTTGGTTCCTGACTGGGTCGCAACGAGGACTTGACCGGTTGAGGTTACTTCGCCGGAGACGTCCTGGGTGGAGCGGTTGAGTTGGAACTCCTGGATAGCGCCCGACGGTACATTGTAGATGGTCGTTCCGACGGTCTCGTCGGTGATGTCCTGACCGTCAAGCAGAATGCGTGTTGTACGTCCGCCGACGCCGCTGACCGAGATGGCCGAATAGCCAGCTTTGGTGGGATCGAAGGTCTGACCGGACTGGAGAACGACGCCTGGCTGAAGCTGAGCGACGTCAAGAATGTTGCGACCGTTAACCGGAAGGGCGTCGATCTGCTCGCGGGTGACAACACCGGAGACGCCGATCTGTTCCGTGTTGACCTGGAGGGCACCGGCGTTGACTTCAACGGTTTCAGCGGAGGAACCAAGAGTCAGTTTGAAGTTACCTGGGGTGGCGGTACCGGTACGCACGACCGTGGTCACTGACAGCTTTTCAAAGCCGGCGCCTGCGATGGTTACGGTATAGGAACCAGGGTTGAGCGGACCGACGCTGTAGAAGCCAGCTTTATCGGTGGTGACGGTCTTTGTGACACCCGTGTCGACCGCGAGGATCGTAACCGTTGCGTCGGGCACGGTGGCGCCGGAGGGGTCAGTGATTGATCCCTGGATCGATCCGCCGTTCACCGAGGTAGCCTGGCCGTAGCTCAACGTCACGGCGGCGAATAGGATCATCAGTATTGAAAGAAGCCTTCTCATCTTTTCTGCTCTCCTGGGTCTTTAGGTCGGAACAATCCCACCGCGGGGGTCAATCGGTCGTTGCGACGCTGTTCCTGATGCATATGCATCTTTAGGGCCATTGCGAATAGAAATTTCTCCGACTCGAAAAGCCAGCTAAACCAAGGATTTTTTTGCGACATAACTAGTGAGTTAACCCTTGTGGCGATCCTGTTTTATGGAATAGAGAATTTCTTCTCCCGAAAACTGGATCAACAAAGGTCTTCGGTCCTGTAGGTTGCGGTTTGCTCGAGGTGTGGGTCCGGTAAAAAAATCAAATGCGGCTCTCGGCGACCGGGGATGGTTCCAAGGGAGTGACCGGGCGAGTCAGGGGAATAGGGGTCTCGCAGATGGGGGCCATGCCGACCCCGTAAAAAAGGTACATTGCCGCGACCGAGCGAGAGTCGCTGTGCGGGCGGGGCAAGGGACGTCGAAATACATATTTTCATAGAATGTTAACTTTTTGCTCGCCGCAACTGTTTGATTCGACTTGGCACCGACTCTGCTTCGGTTTGGCACTCAACTTGCATTAACAGGCTATATTCCTCTCCCTGCGCGATGTGATCGCGTCGCCTCTACCCAAACAAAGACCCCTTGAACGGAGCCTATACAGTTGAAATTTAATGAGTTTCCTCAGTCGCATCCTTTTGCGAAATGGATATCCATTTTCGCAATTGCTCTCTTCGCCCTCCTTACGGCACCCGCTGCAATCGCCCAATCTTCCGGCGAGGTTTCAGGCACTGTCACAGACTCGACAAGCGCAATCATCTCCGGCGCCACCGTCACGCTTAAAAACTTAGCCACGAACGCCGAGCGTCAGGTCAAGACTGACTCTGCCGGTATCTATGCTTTTACCAACGTGCAGCCGGCCGAATACACGGTTACAGCGACCAGTTCGGGCTTTGGAACGACAAAGACCGACGTCGTAGTGGCGATCGGAGGCCATGTCACCGCGGATGAAAAACTGCAGGTCAGCAATAATGCGGTCACGATCGACGTTGCGGCGACGCAAAACGTCCAGGTGAATACGCAAACCCCTGAAGTCTCGCAGGTGATCGACCAGGAGCAGATCTCGCAGCTGCCATCGCTTACCCGCAATCCGTATGACTTCGTCGCTCTCTCGGGCAACATCTCCTCCGGTGACAATACCGCGGCGGGCGGGGTTCAGAATGGAGCAAACCGCGGCGTTAACTTCTCGCTCAACGGTCAGCGCAACTCGGGCACGGAGATCCTTCTGGACGGCGTTGAGAACATCACCGTCTTCGGAGATTCGGTGGGAATCATCGTGCCGATCGACTCTGTTCAGGAGTATCGCGTCATTACGAACAACTTCGGCGCGGAGTATGGACGTGCGTCCGGTGGTGTCGTTGCCGTGGCGACCAAGAGCGGTACCAATGCCTATCATGGGAAAGTCTGGGAGTTCAATCGTCTTGGCGCAACGACCGCAAACACAGTAGCGAACGCCCAGGCTGGTTTGGCGAAGGGCAACTATACGCGTAACCAATTCGGGGGCGCGGTGGGTGGACCCATCCTCAAGGACAAGCTCTTCTTCTTTGCATCGACCGAGCTTACCCGGGTTCGTAGTTCGGCGAATCAGATTGCGGTTGTTCCGAGCGCGCAGCTTCTCGCTGCTGCTCCAGCGAACGTTCAGAGCTTCTTCTCCACCTACGGCGGCAATCAGAAGTTCAACGTGTTGAGCACCACGACAAACCTTCAGGCAGGCACGCCTGCAACAGCTACTTCTCCTGCAACTCCTCTTTATCCCACTCTCGATCCGAGCTTGCCGATCTTCAACAATATTGGATACTCGACGGCAAACGATGCTGGCGGTGGACTTCCCCAGAACACCTACAATGTCACCGGTCGTCTGGACTACAACCTGGGCGAGAAGACACAGGCGTTCTTCCGTTACGTGAACTACCACGAAGTGGATGCGCCCGGCTCTGCGGTTGGATCTTCCACTCCTTATGCGGCGTACAACGTAGGTCAGTCAAACATCGGGCAGGCTTATCTGCTTAGCGTTGCGCATGAGTTCAACCCTTCGCTCTCCAGTGTTACCAAGGCCAGCTTTGCGCGCCTCAACGTAAGCAACGCCTACGACACATCACTGCAACAGACACCCACCCTGATCGTTGCGCCGAACGCGCAGGATCCGTTCACGGGCAAGCCATTTCAGTTCCCTGGCTTTTACGACACCAATCCCGCTAACGGAGGCTTGCCTTTTGGCGGACCGCAGAACACGGTTCAAATCAATCAGGATATGAACCTGACCAAGGGACGTCACCAGATTCAAGGCGGCGCTCAAATTCTCTACATTCAGGAGAACAGCGCTTACGGTGCCTATGCTCAGGCCAACGAGCAACTTGGAAACAACACAACGACTGGACTCGCCAACTTTTTGACCGGAAGCCTGTTCCAGTTTCAAGCGGCAGTCAATCCTCAGGGAGCCACTCCCTGCTCTCGCGACGCTTACACCGGGGCGCTTTCGCAAACCCCGAGCTGCACGATCAACCTCCCGACGACTCAGCCCCAGTTTGCACGTTCTGATCGTTTCCACGACTGGGCAGCTTACGTTCAGGATCAGTGGAAGATGACCTCCAAGTTCACCTTCAACTACGGTCTGCGGTATGAGTACTACGGGGTTCAGCACAACAACAACAGAAACCTGGACGCGAACTTCTACTACGGCCCCGGCAGCAGCATTCCGGAGCAGGTCCGCAATGGCTCCGTTCTTACCACCCCCAACAGCCCCATCGGGGAACTCTGGAAGCCTCAGTACGGTACTGCATCTCCACGCATCGGCTTTGCCTATGACGTCTTCGGCGACGGCAAAACTGCGGTTCGCGGCGGTTACGGTATCTCTTATGAGCGCAACTTCGGCAACGTCACCTTCAACGTGATTCAGAACCCACCCAACTACGCCGTCGTTGTGATCAAGCAGGGGAACGGGCTGAACCCTGTGGTCACCAACTCCAACGCTGGTCCTCTCGCAGGTTCTGGAGCCTCCGTTGCTCTGCCCCCAACCAGTCTGCGGCATGTGGACCAGAACATCCGCACTGCGCAGACTCAGTTTTACTCGCTCTCTGTCGATCAGCAGGTTGGTCACGGAAGCCTGGTCGAACTGACCTACAACGGTGCCCGTGGACTTCACCTCTACGACATCAAGAACTACAACATCGCAGGCAGCGGGAACTTCTATCTCGGCGATCCGATTACGGATCCTGTCAGCGGCAACTCCGCGCTCACCTACGCCAATTCGCATTTCTCGAACGATAACAACCGCGGATCGAATGGCGACTCCTACTATCAAGCAGTCAACCTTCAATTCACGACCCAGAACATCCATCGCACCGGATTGTCTCTGGTTGCGAATTACACGATTGCACACGCCACGGACGATTTGAGCACAACGTTCTCTGAAACCTCCGCAGGCAACTTCTCACTTGGTTACACCAACCCCTACAATCCGGCGCTCGATCACGGCAACAGCGACTTCGACATTCGTCATCGCCTTGTCATCGCACCGATCTGGCACACGCCTTACTTCGCGAAGAAGACCACTCTTCTCGGCGAAGTCCTCGGAGGATACGAGCTGACCGGTATCTTTACCGCACGCACTGGAACTCCGTTTACCCTTTACGACTCCACCAACGACAGCTCGGGCTACAGCATTCCTCGCTATACCCCGTCCACGCCTGTCACCCAACACACCTTCAAGTCGATTCCGAAGGGCGTAACCGGTGGTGGAGCAGACAACTATGAGATCGGCTCACTTCCAACGGCCGTTCCAATCTCTAACGCAGCCCTTCTCGGTATCTCAGACTTTGGCCCCTACCCCGCAGCGATGACGGCCCGTAACGCTTTCCGTGGTCCCGGCGCCTATAACTTCAACGTTTCGATCGCGAAGCAGTTCCCCATCCACGAGGGCGTCAATCTTGAGCTCAGGGCTGAGGGCTACGATGTGACGAACCACCACAACCTGTACATTCAGGGAGCGACCCTCGACGTCGCTCAATCCGGCACAGACGCGGACGCACCGTACGGGAACAACCCCTTTGCATCAGACCCTCAAACAGCCGGCAGCCCCTATGCCGCAGGAACCGCGTATCCGGTCAAAGCCTCCAAGGGCGGTGTGACGGGTGGCGCGAACGATGAGCGTCGCTTCCTGCAGTTCGCTGGGAAGATCAACTTCTAACCAAACTGCAGTACCTTTATTGAGGGACGGGCCAAAAGCCTGTCCCTTTCTTTTTTAATTCTGCGCGACCTGTTCCTCGCTAGATTCCCTGTAAGTGCCGCGTTTTCTGCACATACTCTTTCCGTCCAGAAATGCCCTTCGTGCGCGGCTTTACCCCGCCGAATCAAGCATTTATCATGGAAGTACACCATGGCTGACGATCTGTTTCCGCAGGACCCGAAGAACCCCAACGCACCCTCCCCGCAGGACGCTAATTCAAACAACCCGCCCCCGGCAGGATCTCCTCCAGATGGCTCGACCGTTCAGGGCCGCGGCGCCGCGTTCATGCTTTCTATCAATATTGAGGAGGAGATGCGCCGGTCGTATCTCGACTACTCGATGTCGGTCATCATCGGCCGTGCGCTGCCCGATGTCCGCGATGGTCTCAAGCCCGTTCATCGCCGCATCCTTTACGGCATGCAGGAGATGGGCCTCCAATTCAATAAGAAGTACACCAAGTCCGCCAAGGTTGTGGGCCATGTTATGGGTAACTATCACCCCCATGGCGACTCGGCGATCTACGACACCATGGTGCGGCTTGCGCAGCCATTTTCTCTTCGCTATCTGTTAGTAGATGGCCAGGGAAACTTCGGCTCAGTCGATGGCGACTCCGCTGCGGCGATGCGTTATACCGAATCTCGCCTGACCCGGCTCGCCGGTGAGATGCTTGCCGATATCGACTACGACACGGTCGACTTCTCGCCCAACTATGACGAGTCCTCGCTTGAACCTACGGTTTTGCCAGCGCGGATTCCGAACCTTATCGTCAATGGCAGCTCGGGCATCGCTGTCGGCATGGCGACCAATATTCCGCCGCACAATCTCACCGAGATCGTGAATGCGTGTATCTCGCTGCTGCAGAAGTCTCCGCAGGATCACCGGTCTGATCTTGATCTGGTGCTCGAGCATGTTCTCGGTCCAGACTTTCCTACCGGCGGCTATCTCTTCGGCAAGACGAACATTCCTAACGCTTACCGCACCGGCCGTGGCCGTTTCATGATGCGCGCCAAGTGCAGCATTGAGAATATCTCCGGCGGTCGTCAGGCGATCATCGTTACTGAGATTCCTTATCAGGTTAATAAGTCGAAGCTCATCGAGCGTATCGCCGAGTTGGTCAATGAGGGCGTCATCACCGATATCGCTCGCGACGAGTTCCGTGATGAATCCGACCGCGATGGCATGCGTATCGTCATCGGCTTGAAGCGCGGTGCAGAGAGCCAGATTGTTCTGAATCAGCTGCACAAGCATACGCAGATGCAGGAGTCGTTCTCGATGATCTTCCTGGCTGTCCATAACGGTCAGCCAAAAGAACTGCCGCTCGATCAGGCGATTCGCGCCTTTCTTGATCACCGTACCGAGGTTGTTCGTCGACGGACTGCATTTCTTCTTGCAAAGGCCCGCGACCGCGAACACATTTTGCTCGGTTACCAGATTGCGCTCGACCATCTCGATAACGTCATCAAGATTATTCGTCAGTCTTCGAGCCGCGCCGATGCCCGAGAGAATCTGTTCTCTTACTTCTCGAACAAACGTATCAACCTTCGCGGAACTGAGCTTCGCGGTGTTACGCTCGATCCGGCTAAATACGGCGTCGACATGGCGTTTAGCGCCACCGGAACACTGATTCTCAGCTACAAGCAGATCGACGCTATCCTCGAACTTCAGCTCTACCGCCTGACTCAGCTTTCCATCGACGAGCTTCTCAAGGAACTCGCTGAAGTCCGCGACAACATTACTGAGTTTGAGTCGATCCTTGCATCGCCTGCGAAGTTGCGTAAGGTAATTGTCAAAGAGCTCACCGAGATTCGCGACAAGTATGGCGATGCTCGCCGCACGCAGATCATCGATGAGACCGCTGAGCTACAGCTTGAGGACCTCATCACAGACGAGCAGGTGGCGGTGACGGTGTCGAACACTGGCTACCTGAAGCGCACGCCGATCTCCATTTATAGGCAGCAGCGTCGCGGTGGCACTGGGCGTCTCGGGATGAAGACGCGCGAAGAGGACTTCGTCGCGCAGCTCATCATCGACTCTACGCATGCGTATCTGCTGTGCTTCACCAATACTGGGCGCGTTTACTGGCTCAAGGTGTATGAGGTTCCGGACGTGGGCGCTGCGGGTAAGGGTAAGGCGATGGCTTCGCTTGTTGCTCTGCAGCCCGGGGAGAAGGTCGTTACGATTCTTCCAGTCAAGGATCTGGAGGAAGACAACAAGTACATCTTGTTTGCGACGCGCAATGGAACGGTGAAGAAGACGGCTTTGAAGGACTTTTCGAATGTGATGGCGCGTGGGATTATCGCTATCAACATTGACAAGGACGATGAGTTGATCATTGCGCGGGTTACGGATGGCGAACAGGTGATCTTCCTGGCTACGCATGATGGTATGGCTATCCGGTTCAATGAGCAGGACTTACGTCCGATGGGTCGGCCGGCTACCGGGAATCGTGGCATTACGTTGAAGAAGGGCGACTATGTGATTGGGGCGGCGGTTACGCCTTCGAACGAGGCGCGGAATAAGGCTCGGCTGGAACGTGCTGCTCAGAAGGGGCTTACGGATCAGGTGGAGGCGGCGATCGATGAGGCAACGGTGTCGACTGATGCGCAGCCGCTGGAACTTGCTGAGCCTGGGGAACTTGCGGCGCCGGTTGCTTCAGCGGAAGTTGCGGCGAAGCTTGAAAAGCTTGATAAACAGCTGGGTTTGACGCCTTGCCTGGTTTTGACGGTTAGTGAGAATGGGTTTGGCAAGAGGACGGATGTTGACCAGTACCGGCTGCAATCTCGTGGTGGTAAAGGGGTTATCAACATGAAGACTACTCCTAAGATTGGCAAGGTTACGAGCATTCAGTTGGTGGATGACACGACCGAGATGATGGTGATCAGCCAGTTTGGGAAGATCATTCGCATTGATACTAAGAGTGTTAGGTCGGCTGGGCGTAGTACGCAGGGGGTCAAGCTGCTGGATCTTGAGGATCAGGATAAGGTGGCGGCTGCTGTGGTGATTCCTCCGGAGGAGGCTAAGACTCAGCCGGAAGAGGGAACTTTGCTGCAGTAGTTTTGTGATTTTTATTTTGTGGGTGGACGTGCCCGTTTTTGCTGGGGTTTTGGCAAAAACGGGCATTTTCTTGTGGTGATTCGGTGGTGTAAACGTGGTGGATTGCGTGGTGAACGTGGTCTTTTAGCAGTCAGTTTTTGGGGCTCGAAAAATGCGCCAGGTTTTGGGGATTTATTTTTGGTTGTTCCCTTTTTGGGAATGAGGTCGGGGTGGGGCTGCTATTCTTTTCTCGCTTCGCTGTCGCGCGCCCTGTGGTGATGGGGTTTGCCGCGTTAGGAGAACTCCGATGAGCGACAACGAGAAGGCAAAGGTCAGTCTCACGCAGAGAGTTAAGCATGAGTTGATTGAGTTCTGGGTGATCGCCTCGTATCTGGCGTTCTTCTTCTGTGCGCTGGTGGCGTACACGATGCTGCTGCTGAAGAAGTATGACGTCACCAACGACGCTCTGAGCTTCGGCTTCGCGATCGTCAATGCGCTGGTGATCGGCAAGGTGATTCTTATTGGGGAGATGATGCACCTGGGCAGGGGCTATGAGAAGAGGCCGCTGTGGCAGTCTGTACTGTTGAAGTCGGTTGTCTTCTCGGTGCTGGTGCTGGTGTTTCACATCGTGGAAGAGGTGGTGAAGCGGATCATTCATGGGCAGCCGCGTGGGACGGTCTGGCACCATCTGCAGTGGGAGGATATGGTGGCACGAGCGCTCATTGTGTTTTGCGCGTTCATTCCTCTGTTTGCGTTCAGGGAGCTTCGCAGGGTGATAGGCGAGGAGAAGCTCTACGCCATCGTGCGTAGCCGGACGGCGCAGGAAGATTCGACAGCTTCTGCCGGCGATTGATTGTTGTGGCCCCAAGCGCATCGTCCTTCCACAATTGTCGAAGCCGCATCAGCACAGATGCTTAAAAGTTGCTGAACGTGGCCCACTGTTCATGTCTTATTAGTGTGTTTTGCATAGCAATGACGGGGGCCTTTGCGCCACCAACAATCCACAGACAACGGTGTCGCCAGCACAACGCGGCCTGGTGTGAACGGCATCAAGGAGTGCAAAGGGGGTGAAGTATGGACCCGAGAGCACTGGACCCGAAGGTATTGGTTGCGATTGTTGCTGTAGTTGTATTGCTGGTGATTGCGGCGGTGGTTTTGTATAACCGGCGCAATAGTTCAGCGCGGCTCAAAGAGAAGTTTGGACCGGAGTATGACCGGGTTGTACGTCAGCAGGGTGATCCAAGGCTTGCTGAAAGCGTTCTTGTGGAGCGGGAGAGGCGTGTGTCGGCGCTGAAGCTCCGTGAGCTGCCGACTGCCGATCGCGATCGGTATCTGCATCAGTGGACTTTTGTCCAGAAGCAGTTTGTGGACGATCCCAGAGGCGCGGTGAACGAGGCAGATCGGCTGGTGACAGACGTGATGAACTCGAGGGGTTATCCCATGAGTGAGTTCGATCGGCGCGCCGAAGATATCTCGGTTCACTATCCCACAACTGTCGGCAACTACCGGACTGCGCACGACATTGTTTTGCGCCATGCGAAGGGCCAGTCTACGACTGAGGACCTGCGACGAGCCATGGTGCACTTTCGTTCCCTGTTTGACGAGTTACTGGGCGTGACGGCCGCGACCCATAAGGAGGTAGCATGATTGGCGAAATTCGTGATGATGCAAGATTGACGGCAGATGAAGTTGCAAACCGGGTTCCGGGTTCTGAAAGAAGGATCTATCCGGCGGAGACCGCAACGGAGGTCATCGACGATCGCCGCGATGATCTTGTACGCGATGGGCGAGCTATCGATGGGAACGATGTTGCGTTTGTTCGGGAGCCGCGAGTTTTTGGAAGGACAGACGACGGATATGCGGACGGCAGAGCGAGCGTAGACCAGACGGCGGTAGGGGTAGATTCGACGCTTGGATCTGACCAGCCGGGTCAACTGTTCCCGACCATTGAGTTGAACGATCTTCGCGCAAAGTGGGATAAGGCTCAGATTGGTTTTGTGGACGAGCCGAGGACCGCTGTGAAACAGGCGGACGAGCTTGTCGCGACTTTGGTGACGCGGATCTCGGAACAATTCAGCGCGACTCGCACGGAGCTTGAGCATCAATGGGATCGGGGGGATAACGTATCCACCGAAGAACTGAGACAGGCACTGCGACGATATCGCTCGTTTTTCGATCGGCTGCTGGCATTCTAAATATTGCTGTATTTGGCGCTTTGCATTCGAGTTGCTTCTTGGCCCATCTCAGCGGTGGAATTTTCGCTGAGATGGGCTTTGGTTGTAATCTGCTCTATTTTTTAACCATTTCTGCGCTAAGCCTCACAGAGCCGCTCGCCACTAGCATGCTCCTTGACCACTCCTGATAGCCAGCTTTCTTCACCGTAACCTGGTGCTTTCCAGGTGTGAGATTGAGAGTTGACGGTGTGTTTCCAACGAAGTTTCCGTCTACCTCGATATCACAGTTTGGAGCGCTTGCGTCCACGGTTATCGAAGACTGTTGAGCGGAAGCTATTGTGGATGCGGACGATGTTCCGCCGGACACGCCTTCACCGAGACCGCCCTGACCGACTGCAGTTGTAGGAGTCTTAAGTTCGCTGGAGTGCTCGGACCAATGAGCGAGGAGCGCTGCGCATGCGTCCTTAACGGAGCCGCCGACCGACAGAGTTGATTCGCTGAAGATCGAGTCGCCTGTCTTCTGAACGAAGACCGCGATCTTGTCCTTGTGGGCGAAGACACTTTTGCCGCCTTCGTGATCCAACTCAACGATGTAGTTGCTTGCGTCGGCACGGTTGTTGACGGTGATCTGCGGGCAACGCTGTCCGAAGGTTTTGATGATTTCAGCAGTCTGCGGTCTCGCTCCGCCTGAAGAGCTGGCACCGAACGCGCCGTGAGATCCACCCGCCGAGCTTTGGGTTGACCAAGAGTTGCTATCGGTTATGTAGACGCGGGGTTTGTCTTGATCACTTACAGGTACAGCGGGCGCTGCACTTTGTTGCGCTAAGGCGAAATTGCCAAATCCAGAAAGAACCAAAAAAAGTGAAGCAAGGGGGTAACGCATGTTTTTCGTACGACCTAATCTCAGTAAGTTGAAAGTCAATCCGAAAGCTACGCTGTCTCCATTCAGAAGACAAGTAACACCTTCGTAACTTTGCTACGAAAGTCGTAGACGATTCTCAGGGCGCGCATACTTCACCACTTTTCGCATCTAACCTGATGAACGCGAAAGAGGAGTGAATTAATGTCTCATCCAGATCCCGCACGGCCGCATGAACACGAAGAGGTTGAGAAGTCAAAAGTTCGCACCGCTCATGCGGAGCACGTCGAGCCAGAGAAAGGCCCGCATGATCCGAAGGAGATTAATCCGAAGATGTCGTCCGATATTCATTACTGGGCGAAGGAGTTTGGTGTGACGGGCGATCAGCTGCATGAGGCGATCCGCGTGCATGGTACGCATGTGGAGAAGGTTCGCGCTGCGCTGGCACATCACAAATAACAGCTGGCAAATTACAGATGACAGGGAGATGCCCGCTTTCGTGACTGATGCGTGGTCAATGAAAGCGGGCATTGTTTTGTTACTTAGCGTTGTGGTATTTCGCGTGTGCTACTGGCCCTTGTAGGCGTTGGTGTAGCCTTTCACGAATGCCTCACGAAACTCCGTCTTGAACGCGTCTTTGTCCATCCCCTTGGGGATCTTCGCGTGGGCGTAGGCCTTGTTGTCAGTAGGTTTGAACGACGTGCCACGCGCTATGTCCGCCGCTCCCTGGTTGAAGCCTGCAGCATAGCCTTGACGAGCCACCATGTTGGGGGTGCCATTCTCGGGATAAGCCATATCGTAGCCGCGTGGCGCAGACCAACTGTTCACATCGCTGTCTTGCGTAGCTTGCGCCAAGCCAGCGGGCACAACGCTGAGAGAAAGCACACCAGCAAGCATTAGATGGGCCCAAGCATTTTTGCGAAAAATCATAAGAACCTCCAGACGGGCAGCTTTACAGCTGCACTCACCTGATAGGTACGACTCTGTATGGATCGGCGGGGTTGCCCTATGCGCTGATGCGAAGGACTCGTTTATGAGACTGTGACGACGGAGCGTGGCGGGAGGTGCTACCTTGGTTTTCTTTAGAGGGGAGAGCTATGGCGGATAATACGAGCTCGTTGCGGCTTCGGATCTTTGATGGGACGCGGCAGTTGTTTTCGAAGCAGACTAGTTTTCTGGTCAGCATCGTCGATGGGCAACAGGAGCAGCAGATTCGGGAGTTTTACACGACGAATGATATGACGTTTGAGGGGCTGCCGTTCTATGACAACCTGTTCGATAACTACACGGTGCTGGTTTCGGCGGATGGGTATCAACAGGCTGGGTATGTGCCGGTGAAGCTTTCGAACCAGTACGAGAAGACGCTGGACATTATGCTGATCGCGAATGATCCGGGGTTCAGCTTCGTGAACGCGCGGTGGCCTGAGGCGTTGGCGGCTTATCCGTTTCTCGGCGGGGATGTGAGCGATGCGACAGGGGCGGCGCGGTATGACGATCTGCTGGACAAGACGGAGAAGTCGCTGGCGTGCCTGCTGAACCTGGGCGAAGCGATGAGCCAGATCGCGCTGTCGCAGGGTACGCCGCTGGACTACATCAAAGAGGTGCGATGGGATGCGCCGTATGCTCCGGCACAGGACCGGTTCTTTGGGTGGTGCGATGTGAGGCTGATCGACCAGGTGAAGGTGGCGGCGGCGGCGGGGAAGTTTGCGGTGGAGAATGCTCCGGGGCTGTTTCATCCGGGGGCGACGTCGAGCTGGAAGCAGATACAGTTTGGCGAGGCGAACGTGCAGCTGACGTTTCATGAGAACGATACGAAGATGATCGACGGGGTGAGCTGCGTGATGATCGAGCCGGATATCGACTACTACCGGGATCCGGCGGCGCACGTGATCCTGGAGGTGGTGCCGAATGCGCTGACGCACTCGCTGACCGAGCCGGCACAGGTGTATGTGCTGCGGTGGATCGCGGGGCAGACGGCGGGGATTCCGGAGTTTGCGCCGCTGTATACGATTACTTAGCGGCGCGTGTTAGCGATTGAGGTCGTGGATGGTTTGTCCTACGGCCTGGCCGACTTGTCCGGCGGCGTCCTTTACGTTTCCGACGATGCGGTCGGCAGTGCCCTCGTCGGCGAGGTCCTGGTTGCCGGTGAGATTGCCGACGCCCTGCTTGATGGCTCCGGCAGCGGCGGTGGCTTTGCCTTTGACTTGCTGTCTGGTGCCCCAGGCGAATGTCTTGTGAGCTGCGTCGGCGAGGTTGTCGTCGATGGTTTCATAGGCTGGCTGCGGTTCACTGTTTAAGACTGCGTAGGCGACGGCAATACCGATTCCGATACCGGCGAGAATCCAAGGAAAACCCTTCATGGCGAAACCCTCCTGGCCGTAGGATGCAATTTGTTGCGGGTTGGTGTGAGGAAAAACCCTCAGCGGGTGGAAGGGGCGGTGCTGCCGGCGCGGAGGGGCTGGAGATCCTGATCGAGCATGCCGGCGAGGTCGGTGGCGAGGCCGGCTCCCTTTGCGTCGGTGTAGGTGCCGAGGGTGCCCTTGAGCTCGACATCCTTCTTTTTGCCGGCGACTTCTTCGGTGCAGGGAGTGGCGGTGAGGTAGGAGGCGGTGAAGCCGATGGTGCGCTTGGCAGTGGTCTGCTCTTGGATGACGACGTGGAGGGCGCGGTCGGCGGCGGCGGCGGTGTCGACGATGAGGACGCCGGTGAGGGAGCTGATGGCGTGGAGGATCTGGCCGGCGATGGCGCCGGTGGAGTCATCGCCGGCGACGGTGACCAGGACGCGGATCAGGCCGGAGGGGGCGGTTCCGCTGGCTGGGCACACGAGCCAATGCTTGTTGGGGTCGGGGCGGGCGGAGGTCATGAGGTTTGTGAGCTGGGTCTGGGTGAGTTTGTTGAGGCCGTCGGCTTTGAAGTCGTCGGAGGAGATGCCGAGGGCCTTCTGGACGTCGGGCGACCAGACTGCCATGGTTGTTTTGGCGGAGGGTCGGGGCTTGTGCGGGGTGGGTGCGGGGGCGGTTTGCGCCGAGGCGATTGTGCCGGCCAGCGCCGTTGCTGTGACCAGGATCGAAATGGTACGAATCAAATCGTTCACTAACCCTCCAATCCCGCTCTTTGAAGTTATCCCAAGAAGAGACGATTCGAGACATGAAATAGACGAAATTGGGGGTTAGGAGTTGGAAATCGGCGAGGATTCGAGTTCTAAGGCTAATGGTTGGGTGATTTAGAGGGTCGGCGATGACTTGGTCGCGCGATCCGGCATCAAACCGGGAATGACCAAGATAAGAGATGCGGTCCTGCTTGCTCCTCTGCTAATCGCGACTGGCATGGTTCCGGGATTTGGGACTGCCGGTTATGCGCAGCATCACAACAACAACAGCTCTTACTACAACGGAGTGCGCCAAGGCGGCCACGGCGGCAACTACTATAACGACCGCGACCGGCGCTACCATGACGACCACTACCGCAATAATCAGGGCGGCATCGGACCGGGCAAAGGCGCGTTGATCGGCGCGGGTGGCGGGGCGGTGCTGGGAGCGCTGTTTGGTGGTGGACTCAAGGGGACCATCATCGGCGGAGCAGCTGGCGCCGGTGTGGGCGCCGTGGTCGGCCAGGCGGCACAGAATAACCGCGACGATCGTTATCACCACTACTAGACATCGATCACCACTGCTAGATCTTCAACTACGAACGTAAAGGACGACTCCAATGCGCATGATCCATCGCCTCGCTCTTTGTTTCGCTCTGGCCTCTGCGGCTACGCTGACTGCGTCGGCTCAACAGCCTGCGGCGCCCACGATCACTCCTTCTGCTGCGGCGGACTCCGCCGCCAGTCACACCTGGAATACGGAGCAGATTCTTACCTGCACGGTGTCGGACTGCTGGCAGCTTGCCGGGAAGAATGAAGCTACTTTCTTTGACATCATTCAGCAGCTGGCTGGAATCTCGGCGCAGGTGCGCGGACTGACTCTGCCCGATAACGCTGAGGCTGGCAAACGCACCGGCGAATATATCAAAGCCAAAGCGAAGACCGATCACGGACAACTGCTCTATGCCATCGTCGACGCTGCTGTGCGGCATGTCGGCACGAGACCAGCGGCCACCAACTAACTCCGCTACAAAAGAGGGAGGCAGACGCTAACATGGTTGCCATGCGTCTCCTCCCTATTGTCCTCGCCTCACTCCTTGCTTCGAGTGCGTTTGCTCAAACCCCTGCGGCACAGCCCCCTGCTCCCGTCGACATCGTCAAGCTGGAACAAAATCTTTGGACCACCATGGCTGAAGGCGACTTCGCGACGGTTCGCAGTCTCTTCACAAAGGACTTCATTCAGGTCGACGAGCACATTCAGGCTCTGGATACGCTTCTGATCACACTGAAGCACTGCAAGCTTGAGTCCTACGAACTTCAGGATCTACAGGTTCGCATCTTGACTCCAGACTCGGCGCTCACCGCTTATCACGTGTTGAACACCTTTAACTGCGGCACGGAACATAATCCCACTTTGAAGATCAATGACAACAACTCGGTGACTGTCTGGGTTCGACAGCCCAAGAGCGGGAAGTGGCTGGCACAGGTTCATACGGAGACGCCTGCGAAGCCTTGAGTTCGGTTTGTAGGAAGCTCAGTCAGGGATGCAACGTTCAGGGATTTGGCATACATTCGATCTGCCCTGGAAAGAGGTGTTTGTGTCAGTACCGAGGTTTGGCCGGACTCTTTGGTTTCAAAGCTTCGCGATTGTGACGCTCTGCGCGTCCTTGAACGGCTGTGTCGATCTGGATGATGCTGCCGGTCTCTCCAAACTCTCCGATGAAGCGAGGATCGCGCTACCGAAGGTCTCCAACGATGTCGCCGCAACCTGCGCACGACGGAATACGCTTTTTGAGAACACGCCAGCAGCAGAGCGGGCGAAGACAGAGCAGGCACAGGACTGCAAACCTTATCAGGAGCTTGCCGATCATCTTGCGAAGGATCAGGAGGCGCTTATTGCCTACTTCGATGCTCTTGGAAAGCTCTCCTCCAATAAGCCGCTGGGCTACGACGCAACGATCGACCAGAATGTAACTGCGTCGAGCACAAATACGGCTTTTTCGGCCACTGCGATTACGGCAGGCAATGATGCGCAAAATCTGATGAAGGCTTTAGCAGACGCAGCGACCAATGGTTATCGCGAAAAGCAGCTCGGTCAGCTGGTGATTGCCAATGATGCTGCCGTTCAATCGCTTACGCGATCGCTCAAGAAGGTGATTACGGGCGACTATGGTGTGCTGCTGGGCAACGAGGAGCTTGGTCTTGACACCTTCTATCAAGGGCCGATGGCCAGCGCTACCTCGAATGAACGGCTCGCTCTGATCCTGGTGCAGCGGCAATATGCCCATGACAAAACTGCGTTGCAGACTCGCAAGGACGCGGTTGCGAACTATGCCAAAGCGATGGACGATCTGGGTGCGTTGCATGCGAAGCTGAAGGACGAGGCTGGTAAGAAGGTCAGCATGGTCGAAGTGGCAAGACAAGTTGGGCCGATCGTCGAGTCGCTGAAGTCGGCGCTCTCAGATATTCAGTCGAGGTCGAATTAGCCATGAAGAAAACTTCCAAGCCAGTTGCGGCGAAGGTTGCTGCCAAGGCGGTAGCGGCGCCTGTTGATACGACGCTTACCGACGATCAGATGACGGCGTTGGCGCAGGCTTTTCATGACATCGCTGTGGAGGTCGGGCAGGTTCGACTCGATGCGATTAGCGCGGGGAGCAAGCTGACAGATCCTGCGATTGTTCAACTTCAGGGCTACGTCTACTCGCTAATGACTACTGCCGGGAACTTCGCTGTTCAAGCGGCGAATCTTACGCTCGCAAATGCCGATCAGGCAGTGAGCGAGATCTCACTGGCTACGCAAGCGGCGGATAAGGCGCTCGATAATCTTCAGGACATCGATAAAGCGGTGGGCATCGCGTCTTCGGTGATCGTTCTGGCAATGGCCATTTCGACAAAGGATATGGGGCAGATCGCAACTGCTGCGAAGGGGGTGGTGATGGCGGCGGGTGTGTCGGTGTAGCGCGGTGACGACGGAATAGCTCTACTTCTTGTGATAGTTCGCATCGGGCGGCTTCGCAGGATTTTGTAGGAAGCTCCTCGAGTCGTTGCGTTTCTGACAGGTAGACACGCAGGAGATGCTCCGCGCGAAGCAAGATCGGATGTATCCCGATATGGTACACACCCCAGGTTTGTCATGCGACTCAGCGATGAAACCCTATCTTTCTTGCCGGCGATTAAGTAGGATCGCTCTAGATCTTTCGACGACGAAACGCAAGCAAAAAAAAGCTCAGCGCCCTGGAATATGAAAATATTCATCGCACCGAAACTTTTGGTTGTACTTCACGTCTTCACTTCAAGTGAGATTGCGCTCGCCGAGGCGCACCTCCCCAGGGGATACCAAAGAATGACTCACACGCTCAAACTTGTCGCCGTCACCGTGATGCTTGTTGTTGCGCTCAGCTTTACCTTCGAGCGGCAGGCGCACGCCTACGTCGACCCAGGTTCCGGTCTCCTCCTGTTTCAAGGCATCAGTGCGACGATCTCTGGCGTGCTCTTCTACTTCCGGCGCCGCATCAAGAACCTCTTCGTCAAAACGCAACCAAAATCAGACCCCGGAACCACACCGTCCCCTTCGTTATAAGCTGCAGATCGAAGTTCGAGGGCCGTGCCTGCCAGCTTCAAGGAGCTTATCGTCTGCGCCGGAGATGTGCGGCAGTAAATTGAGGACTGGCTATGCGGCAGCCCTTACTTCTGCACTTCGTCGGGCATGATGGCCCCAGCCTTTACCCATCTCTCGACCGTGGCGATGTCGGTATCGGAGAGCTTTGGCTGCTTGGGCGGCATCGGCATGGGATCCTTCGGCGGCCCCTCATGGCGAATCAGCCTCACTAGCAAACTATTCGACGCGTCTCCGGGAATCAGCACCGGGCCGTCGTGTCCTCCCTGCAACATGCCCGCGCGCGTCTGAATGTTCAGACCTCCGCGATGGTTCATTCCGCCATGGCACCTGTAGCAGTTCGCCTGGAAGATTGGCTGCACCTTTGTTGTGTAGAACTCCGGGTTCGCTGCCTCGTCCTGCGCTGCCGCATTCGCGGTTCCCATCTGCAATCCCCACCCCATTAACCCAATGGCGATCAAGCCAAAACCCACCGGCAACCTCTTCATTCATTCCTCCCCGTTAATCGATAAGTATACGGAACCCACTTCGTCACTTACACGTTCTCTCACCAACCTTTAACGTAGAAAGTGCTCTGGCGTTCCGCGCCTCCGAAAACATGATGCGTTTGAACGCCCCCATACCGGCCCTTCTGGCGCTTGCAGTCCTGTCTTTATCTTCTGCGAGCGGCCTCGCCAAAAAGACGCACCACCCCTCGGGTCACAAGAAGACCGTCGCGGCTACGACGGAGAAGCATCAGACGAAACACAAGTCGGGTGCGAAGCCGACCCATGCGGTTCATAGCCCAAAACATCACGATGCGCCCAAGGCTGATCCTCCTGTAACTGCGCGTGTGCGTGCGCAAGCGCCCTCACGACGTCGACTGCGCCATGCTGTCAATACTCCTGCGCCTGTACAGACGGCGACCGCGCCGCAGAAGGCTACATCGGAGGATTTTCTTAAGGCGGCCACGTCCACTCAGGTTGAGACCCAGGCGGCGGTCGCGATCCACGGGACCTCGCGTCCCGAAGAACTCAACGAGACCCGACAGGCGCCGACGGTATCTGCGCGCAAGCCCACCACCGTGTCGAAGCCTGTTTCGGTGGCCAAGCCTGTTCCTGTGATTAGTGTCGTTCGGCCAGCTGCAGAGAGGCCACAACTGGCCAGCGTCGAAGAGGTCGCTTCGACTCCGGTCATTCTGCCGAATCTTTACAACAAGCGTGGACACCTTATCGTCCCTCCGCCGCTCAAAGGCTCTCACGAGATTCTGGTTCATCAGAACGAAGTTGCGGATCGTGACGGCCTGTCTCGAATTCAGAACGACGACGATCTTCTCGATATGCGTACCAAGAGGCTGCTCGTTGCGCTGCCTGAGAATGAGTCGCTGCAGGTGGACGATCGCCTCCCGACAAATCGCCGTTATTGCCGCCCGTGGACTGCGCAGTTTCTGGCCACGTTGGCACGCGCTCACTACGCACGCTTCCACACGCCACTCCAGGTGAACTCCGCAGTGCGTACGGTGGAGTTTCAACAGCATCTGATGCACATCAACGGCAATGCTGCACCTGCCGAGGGAGATACGGCGTCGCCTCATCTCACCGGGCAGGCGATCGACATCGCGAAACACGGCCTCTCGCTTGCTGAAATTGCCTGGCTTCGCGGCTACCTTCTTCCGCTGGTGCAAGAGGGAAAAGTGGACGTCGAGGAGGAGTTTCAGCAGTCTTGTTTCCACGTGAGCGTCTACAAAAAATACCTGCCGCCCGCTCCTGAGCGCGATCTCGCCATTCTGCGTCACGGCGGAACGTCGGCGCTTGCTGCTGCTCTGCGCTAACGGCCACCTCCGCTAGCAATGGGGCGAACGGGAGAATTTCAGTAGTCAGGGAAGAAAGCCATGGAATGGCCGCACTCCGCGCAGGAGGCCCGTCCGGCGGGACAGCCCTTTCAAATCAGTCTGCGTAACGAATTACAGGAGCTCGCGAGCCCCACTCCGCCAACTCCTCATTGCTGCATCGAGCGCTTGCATATTGTGAATGGCGTCTTCGCCGGTGGCCGCGAAGTCATTGCCACCGCGCAGGGCCGCCGCGAAACCATCGAGCATCCGGGTGTAGCCGTCACCATTGTCCAGGGTGACGGTCTCTTCTACGTCGCCACCTCGACGCACAACGATTTGCACGGGACGGTCGACGGTCAGGCCTCCCTCGGAGTACATCACCCCGTCGCTCCCGTTCACCTCCACAAACGAGCGGTAGGGTGTACGTGCGCTCGTCGTCACAGTCGCGAAGACATCGCCGGTCATCTCCATCTGCAGGGAGGCAACCGCTTCCACTTCGCCCGAAGACGCGTCCTTCCGGGCCAATGTACTGACACTCACCACATCGTTGCCGAGAACAAAGCGCAGCGCGTCGATGCAGTGCACGCCGACGTCTCCAATCGGACCGCCGTAGGCCAGGGTCGCGTCGACAATCCACTTTCTGGAAGAGTTGTTGGCCGCGTAGCAGTACTCTGCACGCGCGAGCTGCGGCTTACCGATGCGTCCTGCCGCAATCTGATCTCGCATCCACTCCAGACTGCGGTTATAGCGAAAGTTTTGCGCAACGCCGAAGAGCAGTCCAGCCGCCCTGGCAGCGGCGTTCATCTCTTCAGCCTCTGCCGCGCTCATCGCCAGCGGCTTTTCGCAGAGCACAGCCTTGCCATGCTTCAATGCCAGTAACGTATCGTCGAGGTGCATTGCGTCTGGCGACGTGATGAAGACAGCATCCACATCGGGCGAAGAGCAAAGCTCCTCCCGCGTCTGGAAGCAATGAGGAATCTTATACTCGGCGCAGTTCTGGAGTGCAGCCGCGTGATCCCTTCGCCACATCCCACCGAGCGTCGCGAGGTCGCATTTGGGAAACGCCGGCAAGAGTCGCTTGACTGCATGGTGGCCGAAGCCAAGAATCGCGAACCGCACCGGCGACTGCGTCATGAGACCTCCCAAAGGAATTGAGTGGCGAGATTGAGTTGGAGAGTTAGTGGGCGTCGTTCTTGAAAATCTGTTCGGCGAAGAAGTTTTCTACCTTGGCCTGATCATGGACCATCTCGAGGTAGGCGCTCTTCAGTAGCTGCGAGCGTACGTCACGAAGCTGCTGCCGGATCGCCTGCTGGACTCGCGGATCGTTCACGTCGCGCTGTCCGGCGGGGTCCCGCGAGATCAGTTTGTAGATCGCATAGCCTGCTGGCCTCTTTGTCTGAGCATCGAGCAAAGGCAAAATCTCGGTGATCTGGCCGGCCTTAAGCTTTGTTACTGCCGTGAAGACCGTCGGATCGGTATGGAGTTGCGACTCGCCGACGAAACCCATATCGCCGCCATTGGGTGCGGTTTCGGGCTGCTCCGACCAGTTGCTCGCGATCGTGCCGAAGTCTTCGCCGCTGTCCAACCTATTCTTCAGCGCCTGAACTTTCTTCTTCGCTTCGACGTCGTTGGTGGCCTTGCTTCCCTGCAGGTTTCCCGGTTGCGGCGACGGCTGACTCGTTACCTGAATGGTCGCCAGATGATACTTAGTCTCGAGCAGGTTGAACTCAGCTTTGTGCTGGTTGTAGTAGCTGGTTACATCCGCATCGGTGACGGTAATCTTCGAGTTGATCTCTTTATTCAACAGCTTGTTGATGGTGAGACTTCGGCGCAGCGAATGTTTTACATCATCGATGGTTTGATTGCTCGCTTTGAGACGCTGCTGAAACTGCTCCTCCGTGTAGGGCGCTTTCATCTCGGCCAGCTTCGCATCAACCTCTTCGTTGGTCGCAGTCAAATTCATCTTCGAGGCGCGCTGTTCGACAATCTCTTCGTCGATCAACTCGCGCAAAACATTCAGTCGCAGCGAGTCCGCTTGTTCCTGTGAGGGTTGTTGTTGCTGAGCCGGATCTCCGAGTTGGAGCTTGTAAGCTTTATCCATATCAGCCTGCATAATCGCGTGCCCATTCACCGTTGCGACCACGTCCGCGTTGTGTCCACGATTGCAACCTGCAATCGGCAGCAGCCCGGACGCCAAAATCAGAACTACCGGAGCAGAGACGTTACGAAAAGAGCGCGTAATAAAAGTACGTTCGGTATCGGTCGACAAGCTCGGCACGTCCTCGGTGTTCCGCATCCAGATCTCCTGCATTCTTCTGCTAGTTGCCGGGTTTGGTCGCCGGCGGGGTTTGAGGCTGTGCCTGAATTGGTGTCTTCGTTGGCGGTGGCGGCGGCGTCTGCCCGGAGGCAACCAGCGCGCTATCGATCATACGATACACGTCTTCTACCGGCTGTGCTCCTTCCACCTTTTCGCCATTGATAAACAGTGCGGGAGTCGAGTCTACGCCCAGGCTTTCGCCGAGTTTGATCGACTCCTTGATCGCGGTTGCATCCTGCTTCGCGATGCATGCATTGAGTGCGTCGGCGTCCAAATTCTGCTTCTTTCCTTCATCGCGCGTCAGCGTGTCGAGCGCCTCGTTGGCCTTCGCGAGACTCTTCTCCGCACCGCCCAGATCGGCGGCATGGGCGTGGATATAGTCCACCAGATTCCAATAACCCGTCGCGCTCTTCGCGCCGACGCAGTTTGTGTCAATTGCCGCGCGCATGGCCCATGGATGCTGATCGAGCGGAAAGTCGCGATAGACGATGTGAATCTGATCTTTGTAGCGCTCCGTCAGTGCCGGAAACAACTGCTCGTGCATCTTGGCGCAGTAGGGGCATTCCAGGTCGTCGAATCCAACGATCAGCACGGGAGCGTTTGCCGGACCGCCGCGCGCCGGACGGCCGTCTCCACTCACCAGAAGCTTCGGATCCTTGCTGATGTCGAACTTGCTGAACTGAGCTAAGGTATTGCCGTCAGTCGAAATCAAAAAGTCTGTCGGTTTGCTCGACTTGCCGTCCGAAAGAAACGAGACGCTGATCTTGTCGAAGCCCGGCACCTCGCTTTTGGTGCGAGGTCCGACCTGGATGACATAGCCTGCCGGAATCGGGGCGTGGGACCGGATCATCACCTCGACGCGGCGCACGAGCTCCGGCGAGAGCTTCCCGGGGCCGTCTGCGGCGGTCTGTGTCGGAGTCTGGGCATGGCAGCCGAGGGCGGCCAGCGTAAGGGCAAAGATGAGGGTTCGGAACGGCTTCACAGCAATCTGCACAATATCTTGATTATCTCACGCAGAGGCGGTTAAACAGGTCGCGGACCCCTCTGACAACCGCGCCGTCAGGACTCAAAACAGGCTTGCCGTTCGCCGCAGATTGCCCGCGGTCCCGATATTCAGGAGCGTGAAGTTGAATCTCTCGGTCGTCTCATTTCGCACCGAGCCCAGTTCGTACTTCCGAACCTCAACGCTGAAGCCGCAGCAGTCCCAGTTATAGGACCCCTGCACGGCCCCATATTGAACCAGACCGGTGTTGTTCGCGTTCAGATCCAGACCTACATTGCCGGCGATGCCCAGACCTGGTTTGGTCGGCGAACCGTAGCCGAGTAACAGCCGCAGTTGGTTGAAGTTCGAGACCGCCGAGATCACTCCCTCGGTGTAGAAGCGACCGGGAGCGTTGAGCCGCGCATAGCTCAACCCGGCAAAGACGTTGTTCTCGTGTACGTCCACCAGCACGTTGTTAGACGTGAATTTCTTGGCACCGGTATCGAGGTCGAAGTCCCACTCCACATCCATATGGGCTGAGGTCCTAACCCGCAGGCGCGAGATCAGGGGGGAGATCGCCCGAGGCTCCGTCAAAAAGGCGATCCCCGAGAAGTTCAGCGTTGTGTCGAAGATGTTCCGTCGCCCATTGATGACCGCGCCGCCGAAGTTCTCGTTGAAGAAGTACTTCTGCGCAAGCCGCCAGCTGATGAGGGGATGGCTGCCACAGCTGGGAAGCGAATCTTTCGCATCAGCGATCTGTCTGGTCTGGACCTTTCCGATGTCGTCCTCCCAGTTCTGGGACTGTGCCGTGCTCTCCGGCCTCTCCTTGCAGGGCCGATTCTTCACTGGACGCAGAAACAGCCGCTGCGTCACTCCGTACTCCAGCTCATTCGTATCGCTTACGATGTCGACGTCGTCGAAGCGCAGAACACTCAGGAAATTGTTGACTCCGGTGACGTAGCGGTAGGTGAGCTCCGGTTCGATTGTGTGCTTCACATCGTTGCCGCCGAAGAACTTTTCTACTCCTGGCGAATCGAATACCCGCTCCACCACTGGAGCTCGCAGGTCGCCCTCAATCTCCAGATCCGATCGATTCAACGGGTTGGGCAGCTCGACCGGTATTCCGGTGTCGTTGTAGGGAACTTGCCTGCTTCTGCTGTAGGCCGTCTCCCGCACGCCAATGGAGGCCCGCATTCGCCATCCGTCGAAGCCCAGCGGATAGGAGAGCTCGGGATGCAAGTCGAACCGCTGCGTCAACCCGCCGGTGGAGAAATCCGGCTGCACTCGCGACAATCCGGCCTCAGACGCATCAACACTCCACAGCAATCCAGTCCTGCCGATCTCATGCTCTGTGCTGTTGAAGTCCAGCGACGGCGCGTGAAAGATCCTTATCTGTTCTTCAGGGACCGCTGGCGTGGTCGGAGTCGCGGCCACAGCTGCCTGCTTCAGCCCCTGATATCGATCCGCTCGCGCCGACGCCGCATATCCATCCCACTCATGCACGCCGTAGAGAATCGAAAGAATATCGCTCGAAACTGCCACGCTGAAGTTCTCGGCAAACGCCTCGCGATACGCATACGAGCTCAGATACTCGACATCGCCGGCCACGCGTGTCTGCGAACTGAAGTCGTGGCGGCCCGAAAACGTGACATCCTGCCCACCCTGATTGAGATACACACCGTTGGTGACGATGCCGCGGTCGAGCAGGCCGGTGTATCTGGCCTTCGCAAAGTTATTCCCGAGGCCGCGATATCGAAACGTCGCTGACTGCTCCCATCCGCGCAGAGAGTAGTACTGCGCTCCGACGGTCAGATCGGTGCTGCGATTGATGGCCCAGTAAAACTCCTCGCCCAGCGTGAATCCCTTCGTCGAGGAGTACCCCGGCACCGGAATCATGAAGCCTGTCTGCCTTTGCTCCGAGTCCACCGGATGGGTCACATATGGCAGAAACAGCACGGGAATATTCATCAGGCGGAAGATGCTGTTCTGCGCCTTCGCCTTTTCGCTGTCGACTGTAAACTTCCCAGCGTTGAGCATCCAGTCCGGGTTTGGCAGCTGACAGGTCGTCAGCGTTCCATCGTAAATCTCATAGGACTGCGGCCCAGTTCGCACCACCATGCGCCCGGTAAACAGAAACGGGTTACTGCTCGAATAGGTCAACGTACGTCCGGCGCCCGCGCCCTTCAACCCCACCGAGCCAGTCACATCGTAGAAGGTTGCCGTCTGGTTCTTTAGGTTCATCGTGCCGTGGCTGGCGGTGAGGTCCTCGTGATTCGCCCCTCCGCTTACGTGCAGATGCCCGGTCGCGGTGAGCTCGCCGGAGTCCTCGTTGAACTCGACGTGATCGGCCTGGATCACTCGGTCTCGATAGTGGATGACTACATTTTTGTCGAGCGAGAAGACGCTTCCTGTCTTACTCTGGTCTCCGTCCGACTCGAGGGTGACGTCGGTGGAATCATCGTTATTGGGCAGCACTTCTGCCACCGGATACTGCCTGGCTCCAGGTGCGTCCGGCAGGCTTGATGATGACTGCTGATCTTCTGCGAGGGGGGTTGCCTGAGTCGTCACCTGCTGTGCCCACAGATGTGGATGACTTGCCGCGGGCACCATGATAGTTATCAAGAGGTAAACAGCCGCGCGGACGTTTCTGGAGCACGTTCCTCGAACGTTCAAGGCTGTACAGGAAGCATTCAATTTGCCGGACAGCAAAGCCGCTAAGAGCAGTCGGGGCTGCCAATGGGTCTTTATCCCCGGTTCGTTCGGCTTGAGACTTGTCAGACGTGCCACCCTTTGAGGCTAAACGATTTTACGGAACCGAGTTTGGATTTGAGCACAATGAACTCTGCACAGCGTGACCTGTTACCACTTGACGAAGCCCCGGCCGAAACGGAAGCGGCCGCACCCTTTGCACTGAGGGAACAGGTAGCGCAGCGCCTTGCCGCGCACCGCGCCCGGCGTACTCAGCAATCAAATTCCTCCGTCACTCCCATCGCGCATCCAAACACAGGGAAGTCACGCTCGTCCCGCATCGCCGAAACCGTCGCTGAACGCTATGCCAACTCCCCCAGTTACCGCACCTTCCTCGCCGAGCAGGCTGAAGCCGCCATTCGCGAAGCCAAAGCCGCGGCCGAGGTTGCAGCGCTCAGTGCGCAGGCCATTGCCGACGCGCAGTATCAGCTCCTTGCCGAACTCGATCAGTGGACGCTCACGCCGCCTACGCCCGCCCCGGTCCCGCCATCGCCAGCACCTAAACTCAGCACTGCAGAAACCCTGATCGTCGAAGATCTGGCGCTCGGTCGTTTGGCGGACGCTCCATCGTCGTCTCCGGGCCTCACCGTGAAGCTCTACGAAGACGTAAGCCGCGCCCCCTTTCAGGAAGCAGTCTCTTCCCCGAGCCGTCCGTTGATCTACGAAACTCGTGGAGCCTACGCAGCTGCCAACGAAGAGGAAACGCTCGCCCTCGACGAAGAGATTGCGTTCCGCCAAGCCCCCGTGTTTGAAGAGTCCGGTCCACCGATCGAGATTCCTGCGAATCTGATCGAGTTTCCTCGCCAGCTTGTAGCTGCGCGCAAAGCCCGTCCACGTCTCGCCGAGGGCCCCCTCCGCGAAGACGCCGACCAGGCTCCTCACAACGTCCCTGCGGCACAGCTTCGCATCTTCGAGGTTGAAGCTGCGCAGATCTCCACCTCCCCGGTTGTGGAATCTGTCACGCCCGAATGGTCCTCCATTTTGCTTGCGGCCCATCCGGTATCGGCTCCGGTCGAAACCCGCGAAGCCCCCTTCCAGCCTGAGCACAGGCCCGAAGCCGCTCCACTCAACCTGCGCCTGATGGCCTCCGTCGTCGACGGCTGCATCATCACAGCCTCCTTCTTCGTCTTCGTCGCGGCCGTCGCGTTCACAGTGGGTAAGCTCTCAGGCAATCCCGCAAGCCTCGCCGTCAGCATCGTTCCCATGAGCCTGCAGACTGCAGCTATCGGCACGGCCGGCACTCTGGCTGTCCTTACGCTGCTCTATCAACTGCTCTTCTTCACCTTCAGCGAGACCACCCCGGGTATGCGCTACGCCCGCATTGGCCTCTGCACGCTGTCGGACGACAACCCTACGCGGTCGGCCATGCGCCGCCGCATCTTCGCCACGGTGCTCGCCGCCTGCCCGCTGGGCATTGGCTTTCTCTGGGCATGGATGGACGAAGACGGCCTCGGCTGGCACGACCGCATCTCTCGCATGTACCAACGCAGCTACTAGGGATTCGAGCCTCCTTGCCGAGGCCATGATCTATGCCTCATCGTCTATCCCGACCAACGGGAGGACGGCAGCGACACAAGGGTATACATGCCACGAAGTGGCCGCCCTCAGCGGAGGAGGCTCGTCCGGCAGGACAAACGCCCCAACAGAGCGTCAATACGAACCTAACGAGAAAAAGCCCGCCCTCGGACAGATAGCTCCGAAGGCGGGCTCATAAACAGACCGGACTAGAAGGTCGTGCTCACCGTCAGACGAAACGTCTTCCTCGGCTCGCGCAGGATGTAATCCGCCCCATAGAACTGCAGCGCCTGCTGATAGCTGAACTGGCCTGATCCATCGCTCGGGAAGTAGCTCTTGAAGGTATTCACGTTGTCCGGACCAGAGTTCGGCACGGCAAGCTGCTGCGGAACGGTCTTGTAAAGACGCAGCGGGTTGTAGGCGTAGAAGATGCGGAACGGCGCGTTGACCACCGGCAGAATCACCTGCAGTTCGGCGCCGAGGGAGTCGCGCGGAACGTAGTTTGTCCCTGGCACAATCGTCAGCAGGTCCGGGAACTTCACCGACTGGCCACCAAAGCAGGCGCCGTTGATAATCGTCGGGCATCCATACTGAGCGCCATTGATCAGCGACTGACCCGCCGTGCTCTGGCGCAACTGGCCGTGCTGCGCGTCGAAGGTCATACCGAAGTCGTTGAAGAAAGCAAACGTCACCTGGTTGACGATCGGAATCCGGTATTCCAGGTTCGCTACCAGCTGCGTATCTCCACCGATGGACACCATGCGGTAGATCGGCAACGGAATCTGTACGGGACCAAGGGCCGGGTTCGTCGGATCGCGCGGAACCGAAGTTCCATCCGGATTGGTCAGAATGAACTGAACTTTATTCGGAATGAAGGTGTAAGGACCGACTGACCGGATATCGAACCCGCGAAGATCCGACTCGCCGCCGCTGTAGAGACGATGCGTCGGCGGAGCAACCTCGCCCCCAAAGCCCGACGTATGAGCCAGCTGGATACGATATCCCAGCACATTGTGGCCATCACTGCTGACCCTCAGCCCCTTCATCGGGAAGAACTGGCGGTAGCTGGCGATTGGCGAGTAGTATTTGACGTTTCCGCCTACGCCTGCCAACTGCACGGACACGTTGAAGTCCTTGCCGTGATGCGGTCCAACCGCACGATCGAGGCTCGAGAACGTAAAGCTCGGTGTCACCACCGAAGTAATGATGCCCGTCAGCTGATTCTGCCCCGCTACGCCCGACCGGAAGGCCAGCGACTGAAACACGTTGGTCGTATTCTGGTTGAACGTCGTCACCGAAGACCGCGACAGCGAGTACGAAATACCGACACGGGTCACACCGGTCCGTGAAAACAGATGCCGGAGCGGCTCACTCGACGAGACCGTCAAACCCGTCGTCGACTGGTTATAGTTGGTCAGCAGCGACTGTTGCGCCGTCGTCAGATTTCCCGCCGCCTGGCCGGTCGCGGACTGGCTCTTCGACGGATTGAAGTCATACTTGCTGGCGAACACCTGTGCGCCTATCGAAATCGGCTTATCCCGTAGATACGGCTCAGTGAATCCCAGGCTCAGATTGCGCGACAAGTCGCCGATATTTGCCTGCACGGAGAGCGTTTCGCCCAAACCAAGGAAGTTATTGGTCTCATAGTTCAAACCAACAAAGGTTCCTGACAATCCGCTGATACCGCCGTTCAAGCCGATCGAGTTCTTACCTTTTTCCTTCAGCTTCAGCAGCAGATCGACTGTTCCGTCATCGGTATTCTGGCGGCTTTCCGAATCCTGCTCCGCTTTCAACGCTTCGAAGTAGTTCAACTGATTCAAGCGCAGGATCGAAAGGTCCCAGAGCCTGCTGTTATAGACCTGTCCCTCTTCGAGCAGCAGCTCGCGGCGAATTACCTTGTCGCGCGTAATGGTGTTGCCGGTAAACTCGATCCGCGACACATAGAACGGCTTGCCCTCATCGATATCGATGTTCAGCGTAATCGTCTTCTTCGCCTCATCGATCTGGGGCACCGGTGTTCCGACGAAGTTGATATATCCGAGCTCGCCATAGGCTTTGCGTAACTGATCCAGCCCCTTGCCGAACTGGGTCGCGTTGAAGTATTCGCCGTCCTTCTGCACAAACTGGGACCGCAACGCCTTCGTGTTCGGCACATGCGTGTTCCCGGTGAAGGTAATTCCGCCGAGCTTATAGCGCGCGCCCTCCTCCACCGGCATCAGAATATCGATTCGCTTTCCTTTGGACGGATGCAGCGTAAAGGGATTGATCCCGCCCGCGTCCCGGATGTGGGTCGTCGGATCGCTGGTCAGAGCCTTGAAGTAGCCGCGGTCCCGGTAGGCCTGGCGTACGCGCTCGGTGTCTTCGTCCAGCTTGCTTGCGTCGAAGGTCCGCGCAAACAGATTCTCCAGAATGATCGAGTGCGGAATCCCGATGGGACGCAGGTTCTTCATGGCCCCGCGCAGCGTGCGATCGCTCAGGCTATTGTTCCCCTGAAACGCGATCTTGCCCACCTTCACGGTAGGCCCTTCTTTAATATTGAAGGTAATCGCCACAGCTGCCGGCGGAATTGTCTTCACTTCGGTCCTGATCGTAGCGAACTGGTGTCCATGCTCCGCCAATAGGTCCCTGAGCACCACCTCGGCGCGCTTGATCTTGGTGGGGTCGTACTGGCTTTCGACCGACAGCGGCACCTTGGCCTTCTTGAACCGGTCCAGAATGTCAGACTGCGTGACCGCGCCGAGACCCTTGTAGTTGATCTCGCGAATCGTCGGCTTCTCTTTAACGTAGATCACCAGCTGCACGCACTTAGGGGTATCGACCCGTTCAATCCGCACGTCATCGAAGTAGCCCGTATTCCAGAGCGAGTTGAAGTCCCGCTCCACCACCAGCGGGTCGTACAGGTCGTTCTGCCGGCTGTAGAGCCTGGCCAGCACGGACTCCTTCGGGATGCGTCGATTACCGATCACCTGAGGCTGGCATAGTGTCTCCACGTTGCCCGACGGCGATCCGGTCTGAGCGGAGAGCGACGGGGCCGAGAGCGACGAAGCGGCCATCGCCGTAAACGCAATCAAGTACGCGGCATAAGCGATGCGGGAGCGTCTGGAGCGCGTGCACACAGTCTTGGTCTTACTATTCAGGGAGCTTCCGCTCTCTCGATTCACGGTAAAGATACGCACACCCTCACTGCTCTAAAATGACGCTCGCCAGCACAGTCAGCGAAGTTCTGATTATATGGGAGCGGCCAGCGGTTAGCGAGTTCGCGCCCCGGTTCAGGTCGGACAAACTCAATCCAACCAACGAATTATGCTGTGCTCGTTTGACGAAGTGCGGATCCAAAGGCATCTTCGCTCTTTATTGATGGAGGCTGTGTCACCGCCTGGCGTAAGCGTCACCGCATCAGCTTTCCAGCTCCGCCGTGATCGTAAACTCCTGTGCCGACCCATCCCAGCGCACTGTCAGGACGTTCGGCTGGCAGCAAACCTGGCAATCCTCGTCGTATTGCTGCTTCGAACCGGCCGATTCATCGACAGTGGTCTCCACCCACTCCCCGCAACCTGCGCACTGAAACCCCGCTGCCTGCATCGCCAACCTCACTGGGTCTTCGTCACTCCCTTGAGATACTTCTCGAACCAGTCCACCGACCGCGTCAACTCATCGACCTGATGCTCCCGCTTGATGAACCCGTGTCCCTCTTCAGGGTAGTACACCGCGTCCACCGTCCGTCCCTCGGTCTTCAGGATCTCCACTACCTGCTCGGCCTCTTCCTTCGGCACGCGAATATCCCGCTCGCCCTGTAGGACCAACAGCGGAGCCTTCTCATCCCGAATGTACTTCAACGGCGAGCTAGCCTCATATACAGACTTATCCTTCACCGGATCGCCCAGCAGCGTCTTCTCATACTCCTGCAGACGTGCGTCCGAGTGGGCCAGCATCGTGTACCAGTTCAGAATCCCAAACTCATCCACCGCCGCTGCCCACAGATCGGGATTCTTACCGATCGCCATCAGCGTCATGAACCCGCCATACGATCCGCCCCAGATGCCTACCTTCTTCACGTCTATGAATCCTGTGGTCTTCAAAAAGTCGACGCCGGCAATCTCATCTTTCAAATCGGCTCCGCCCAGGTCCTTGTAATTCGCCTTTTCGAACTCCATCCCATAACCCGTTGAACCGCGCACATTCGGCGCAATCACCACAAACCCACGTGATACCAGCAGAATCGCACGCGGACTGAAGCTGTCCAGCGTCTGCCCGGTCGGGCCTCCATGCGGCATCACCACCACGGGCGCCGTTCCGTCTCGTTTCACATTGAACGGCACCCACACGAACGCCGAGATCAACTTCCCATCGAAGCTCTTGTAGGTCACCAACTGCGAGGAAGGCAGCGCAGCTGAGGCCAGCACCTGGCTCTCGTTATGCGTCACCAGCGTCACGGCGCCGCCTGCGCTCAACAGATAGAGATTCGGCGCATGCGTCGAGTCCTGATGCGAAAACAAATAACTTCCGTCCTCACGAAACGCACTCGGGTCGGCACCGGGAATATTCAACCCGGCCGGTATGCCGCGGTCACTCGCCTTGAGCGTCTTCACATCCACAAAATTGATCGTCGCCCTTCCGTCCGCATTTAAGATGTAGGTAAAAGTGTCGCCCTTCGGGGAAAATCCGCCCGCCTGCGCCTCCCACTGCGTATCGGTCACCCAACGCTTCTTCTTCGACGCAACATCGAGCAGCACAACATTCTCATAACCGCCCTTCTCATTCGAAGTCATCAGCAGCGTCTTCCCATCCGGCGATACCTCTGATGCAAGCATCCGTACTTTCCCCGTGTGTGCCGTCAGGTTCTCCGCCGTCCCACTCTTCACGTCCACGCGGTAGACATCCGCGTCGTCGGTCCCCACCTCCCGTACCGCATACAAATACCGTCCGTCCGAACTCCAATCCACTGCATCCCACGAGGCCTTTGGATCTTTCTCGTGCGTCAACAGCCGTGCCGTGCCTGCCGGCCATTCCATAATTGCGATGTTGGTCGAAGACTCCACCTTCTCTTTGCTTCCAAACGTCAGCCATTTTCCATCTTTCGAGAACAGCGGCCTACTCTCGCTTGTCTTATCGGTGTTGGTCAGATTTCTCGGCTCGCCGCCCTCAACTGAGACCGCATAGAGGTCATACAACTCATCGCCGCCCTTGTCCTGCTCGTACACGATCTCTTTGCCATCCTGGGTAAACGCCGGGCTCGCCTGCCGGTCGTTCGATTTCAGCAGCTGCCGCGCACCGGTCCCATCTGCCTGCATCACCCAAAGATTCAGCCGACCCGAAGAGTTGCTGATGTACCCAATCTGCTTTCCATCGGGCGACCACGTCGCGCCCCCAATCCGCACCGTCTGCAGTAATTCCGCCACCGGCATCGGAGCCGACGTGGCCGCATTCTCTGCTGAGATAACGCTCCTGGGATCCGTCGCCACCCGGTCGCCCGGTCCCGAAGCAAATCCGTTGAGCGAAATCAGCAACAGCAATCCGGGCAAGAGGCAGAGACGTGTCATCGCAAACTCCATATAAGCGGAAGTGAACTCCAGAAACCGACCGCGCCAGACTAGCATGACCCAGATTTCTGTCCGTCGGCGAACTACTTAGGAAGACATTGATCGCCCAACACGCGCGCAAACACGTCGCTGTCCACATTCCCACCGCACAGCACCGTTCCCACACGCGCTCCGCCGCTGGGCCGATCCTGTAACAGAGCGGCCAGGCCAACTGCGCCAGCTCCCTCCGCTACATTATGTGTATCGACGAAGTAGGCCCGCATCGCTTCCTTCACGGCCTCGTCGTCGACCATCACAATGCGATCCAGCCCAGCCTTCAATATCTCCAACGCCGTCGGATCAGGCTGCCGGCACGCAACGCCGTCGGCAATCCTTGTCGCCGACTCGTGCTCCCGCACATGGCCCGCAGCAAACGAGAGCGCATAAGCGGGCGCGTGGCTCGACACCACCCCGATGACTTTCGTCTTCAGCCCTAGCGCATTTCGCGCTGCAATCGCGCCGCATGAGCCCGATCCCATCCCGATAGGTACGTAAAACGTATCCAGTTCTGGACAAGCCGTAAACATCTCCCACGCGTAGGTCGATACACCCTTGACCAGCAACAGATCGAAGCTCGGCACACGATGCCATCCAAACTTCTCCTTGAGGGAAGCCGCGTGCTCGCTCGCCTCCTGAAAGTCGTGTCCGAACTCTACCAGCTCCGCACCGAGGCACCGCATCGCCCGATTCTTCTCCGGACTATTTCCTAACGGCACCACGATCACCACGCGAAGTCCGAGCTGCCTGCCTGCGAACGCCATCGACTGACCGTGGTTTCCGCGCGTCGCGGATACTACTGTCTTCACCTCAGGCCGTTCGCGCCGCAGCCAGTCCATGTAGACCAGCCCACCGCGTACTTTGAACGCGCCCACCGGCGTGTGGTTTTCGTGCTTCACCCAAACCTCAACTGCTCCTGCGATCTTCGAGGCCCGCTCATTCAACAACGGCCAGCTGTACTGCGGCGTAGCCGGCATCGACTGGTAGATCAATTCCGCCGCAACCTCGATCTCTTCGAGCCCAGACAACACCGCCTCATCGGATACCATCGTGCCCCTTTCGGACCTCCACCAGCGTCGAATAAAACGTAGCCCCACCGCCAATATCGGTCAGCGTCTCCGAAGTCAACGCATTCACATTTGCGCCGTTCCCCGAGAGATCCGAACCCAGCTTATTCCAATCCAGTCGCGCTGCCACCACACCTGCAGACACCTGTGCGTTCACCAGAGCCCGCAGCGTAATGCTTCCGCGCCCGTTGAATACCTCCACCTCATCGCCCGTAACAATCTTCCGCGCGGCTGCATCGGTCGCATGCATCTCCAAGACACCAGCGGTTCGCGCCTCCATGCGCTGATGCAGAGGAATGTTTGCAAAGGTCGAGTTCATGTAGTTGTCCGCCTTCCTCGGCAGAAACTCCAGCGGATAGGCCCCTTTTGACGCGTGCGCACGAGATTCAGTCGGTGCAGCAAACACCGGTACTGGCACCAGTTGTCCGCGCCCACTCGGCGTGCGAAACCACTCTGCCGTGCTGAAAGGCAACACCTCGCCCTTCGCATCCACCGGCATCTGCAGTGGAATATGCCCCTCCCGCTCCAGCCGCTCCCGCGTGATCCCCGTAAGCCATGGATGCTCGGTCTCAAGCGCCTGATCGATCATCTCGTCCTCGCGATCGTCAAAGCAGGCCTCTTCAAATCCCACCCGTCGCCCCAGCTCGCCAAACATGGCGACGTTGCTGCGCGCCTCGCCGAGCGGCGCAATCGCCCGGTTGTTCACCTGTGCGAAGAGATGTCCATACGCACCCTGCACATCCTTGACCTCAAGAAACGTTGGCGCCGGCAGCAAGATATCCGCATAGTCGGTTGTGTCGGTAAAGAACTGCTCATGCACGACGGTGAACAAGTCCTCCCGCCGTAACCCGTTCAAGACCGCATTCTGATTTGGAGCCACCGCCCCCGGATTCGAGTTGTAGACGAACAGCGCCTTCACACGCGGCCCATCGCTCTCATGGTCCCCGAGGGTCGTCAGAGCCTGCCCCAACTGACTCATATTCACTACGCGCGCCGCTCTGCCCAGAGGACTGGCCATCATCAACTCCGGCATCTGGAGCGCTTTCTCGTTGAACGGAAACGAACCTGAGGTAGAGAGCAGCAGCCCGCCGCCCTTGTACTTCCAAGCGCCCGTCAGCAGCGGCAGCATGCATACCGCTCGCGCTGCCGTGCCTCCGTTCTCACTTCTCTGAATTCCATAGTTCAACCGAATGGCCGCTGGGCCGCCGACGTTCGAACCGTGGCCAGTGTTTTGGGTCGCGCTTCGCCCCGCTGCGGCGTAGGCCCGGGCCAACCGCACAATTGTTCCAGCATCTATCCCCGTCGCCGTGGCCACATTCTCGGGGGAATATTCGGGCCGCAGCGCATGTGCCCGTAGCTCCTCAAATCCCATTGTGCACGCATCCACATACTCGCGATCCTCCAGACCCATGCTGAGGATCACATGCATCAGCCCCAGCGCCAGCGCCGCATCGGTGCCAGGATTGATGGCGAGATGCTCATCCGCGAGCGCCGCTGTCCGTGTTCTATACGGATCGATGACTACCAGCCGCGCACCCTTTCTTCTCGCCTCTTCAATAAACGGCCAGAGGTGCACGTTATTCCCATGAATGTTCGCGCCCCAGGCGATCACCAAGCCGGCATGCACAAAGTCCTGCGGTACTGTCCCCAGCTTCACTCCGTAGACACGCTTCAGTGCAGTTCCGCCAGCTTCGGCGCAGATCGTTCGTGCCAGCTGCGAGGCCCCGAGCCGATGAAAGAACCTTCGGTCCATCGACCCATATCCCAGTTGTCCGATCGTCCCGGCATAGCTGTAGGGCAGCACGCTCTCAGGCCCAAACTCCGCCGTGATCTTCTTCAACCGCTCCGCAACTTCGTCCAACGCCTGGTCCCATGAGATCTGCTCAAACGCGTCCGCCTCGCGCCCCTGCGGCAGGGGACCTTTGGCCACACCTTTCCTGCGACGCATCGGATGCAGCAGCCGATCCGGCGAATAGACGCGGTCCAGATACTTTGCTACTTTGCCGCACAAAAATCCCCGCGTTACCGGGTGCGATGGATCGCCCTGAACCTTCACCGCTCGCCCGGTCAGCTCATCGACCGTCACCAGCACGCCGCACGAGTCCGGGCAGTCATGCGAACAGACTGCGTGCACCACCTTCATCGCGCTCAAACCTGCGCCCGGACTGGCGGAAACTGTGGTCATGCCGTAATTTTAGCCTTTCTGTCCTGCCGGACGGGCCTCCTGCGCGGAGAGCGGCCACTTCGTGGCGCGTATACCTTGTCGTGGCAAGATAGTCTGCACAGGTCCTCGCGCTGCTCGGGCCGACCGACCGGAAGGACTAAGTCTTTCTATAAGAGAAAACTATGCCCCACCACGTAAGCTCACCAGCCCGCCTCGAAGCCTTCTCCGATGGAGTCATCGCCGTCATCATTACCATCATGGTGCTCGAGATAAAGGTCCCACATGAGAACGGCTTAGCCGGCCTTCACGCCATCCTTCCCACACTCGGCGTCTACGCCCTCTCTTTTGCTTTTACGGGAATCTACTGGATCAATCATCACCACCTCGTCCACCGCACCGAGGAGGCCGACACTAATATCCTTTACGCCAACCTCGTCTTTCTTTTTTTCCTCTCTCTGCTCCCCTTCTTCACCTCCTATCTCTTAGAAAAAGAGATTGACTCGTTTTCGGTCGCCATCTATGCCGCTTCTATGGTGATCACCGGTTTCAGCTTTCTTCTCCTGCGCATCGCCATCGGCAGCCGCCTCAAAAAATCAGGCGCCATCGAGCAAGAGGACATCGCCGCCCAACGCAAACACTACCTCTCCCTCGCGCTCTACCTCGTCGCAATCCCGCTGGCGTTCTACCACTCCTACGTCGCCCTGGGAGTCGTCGCCATGGTGACGATCGTCTGGATCTACCCCACCGCCGCCGTCAAACCCCACGAAGAAACTTTCTCTCCCCGCCCCTAGTTTTGCTACAAAGCTGGCTCACGAAGCATGTCTGCATCGACGCCCTCGGTCCTTCGCCGTTCGGAGCGATCCCGCAGAACCATAAACGGGCGCTCCACCAGCCCATACAACGCCCCTGCAGCCAGCAAACAGGTCACCGCATAAATCACGACTGTCTTCGCATCCCGCGCACCGGCAAGCGACGGAAGATACTTCCGATCCAGATGCGCAACCTCTTTATGCGTCAGATAAAGGCTGAATGCGAGCGTAGCCAGCAGCTCCGCTCCGGGCAAGCGAAACCTGCTCAGCCACCCATCGCTGCTCACGCTTGAAACCACAAGCAAACCCAACCCGGCCGCCAGCAGCGGATAGCCAACCACCGTACCCCAAGCCGCAACCTTCGTAGCATCTGCCATTCCATGATCTCGAAACATCCAGCAGACGAACCCAGTCAGCGCCAACCCCAGGATAAGAGCCGCATGTCCTCTACGGGTCATCCAGCCCCACCAACCTGGCCTGAACAGCCGCACCAACGCCAGCGTCACGCCCACAACCAGGCCGTCAAGTCGTGAGTAAGTCGGATAGTAGAGATATTTGTAGTAAAACGTGCCGAAGTCGTCGGACACTCCGCGGCCGCTCCATCCCGACGGCGCAATCAACGAAAACAATTCGTAGCCGCGAAAGCAGATCCCGAATAGAACAACAGCTCCGATCACAAGCACCGTCTTCCGCAGCGATGGTCTTCGCATCAACAAGATCACCAACAGCGGGAGAACCAGATAAAAGTGCTCTTCCACGCACAGCGACCAGACATGCGAAAAAGCATGATGGCTAAAGTCGACGAAGAACAGATTGACTGTAAACGTCAAAAACTGCCACAACGGCGGCAGCACCGGAGACTCCCGCCATGTGGGGAATACAAGGTAAAACCACAAGACAACGAGATACGCCGGCAGAATCCGGTACGCTCTCCGCCGGTAGAACTGCCGCACCGAAGGTCTCTCTCCGTGGGCGTACGGCCTCAACAACTGCGTCCCGATTAGATATCCGCTCAGCACAAAGAACAGGTCGACCCCAATCCAGCCAAACTGAGCGGCAGCGGTCATCTTCTCAGGAAGAAACGATTCCAAGTGATACAGCATCACAGCCACAATCGCGATTGCTCGCAACGTGTCCAGACCAGGCAATCGCGCTGAGTTCGATCGTGTCATCAACACCCTTGTCAAAACAATAACCGGCAATCCTCGTTCGGTCCCGATACAGATCGACGACTCACCGGAAGAGTGCTCGAACAGTTACCGTAATGAGGCTTGTGAAGCCGAATCTTTCACTGACATGGTCTACTATCAATCCAACCTGACAAGGCGTCCTGTTAAGCAAACATACGAAGCAGCGCCCAACCAGACAGCTTCCTCTTCGAGGTTTTCTATGCCACTGCGTTCCTCTCTTCGCCTTGCTGCCGTCTTGCTCGTCCTCCTTGCGCCGGTCACCCTTCCCGCGCAAACGCCAGACCCTCTCCACACCGCCACGCGCCAGGAGCTCGACGTCATCAAAGTCCTCCTCGCCCAGGAGGCTGCATGGAACAAAGGCGACCTCACCGCCTTCGCGAGTGGTTACAAAGACTCCCCCGACACTCTCTTCATTGGTCACCAGGTCTCCCGCGGCTACGCCGGCATGGTTGACCAGTACAAGCGCGACTACCCGACACGCGCCGCCATGGGAACCCTCTCCTTCACCGATCTCGAAGTCCACCCTCTCGATGAAAACTTTGCCGTCTGCATCGGCAAATACCACCTCGACCGGGGCAAAAAAGATGGTGGGAACGCTGGAGGCATCTTCTCCCTGGTTCTAGAAAAGACCACCGACGGCTGGAAGATCATCGTCGACCACACCACCAGCTAAGGATCCCGACTCAACTCTGCAATCAGTCCCTCAAGCCCCGCCCGCACCTTAGGCGTCATCGCCTCAAACAAAAATCCAGCTCCTCGCGTCCTCACCATCCTGCTGGTTCCATCACATTTCAGCACACGGTCGTGCGCCCGAAATACAATCTCCACTGGTGTTCCGGGAGCCAGTCGCAGCCGAGCTTCTGTCTCGATGTAGCATCCACCCGCGCTCACATCCAGCACCCGCCCGCGAAACAGCATCGTTCCATCCTTCACCATCACCTCGGCCCAGGCATCCACGGCATAGCGCGTATGCTCTCGCCTATCGACGATCCCCTCGACCGCCACGCCTCGCCGCTCCTCCTGCCCCTCCGACTCCCGGCCCTCGAACTCGTCCACGCCCGCCTCCCAGATCTCGCCCCTCCCGCACGGTGAGGACGACTGATCCAGTCATCGGCACAAGTCCCGAAAGCATCACAACTTTCAGACCAACGCCAAACCCGGCGTTTCGCTAGACACCCTAATTTTTTACAAGTCAATCCCATCCAGCAATCCAACCCCACGCTCTCCACCGTAACTCTAATCAGCTTGTTGGCTGTGGACCAAGAGCAACAACGGAGGCAACCGATGCAATGCACAAAATGCCACCACGGCAAACTCACAAGAACCAGGCGTGGGGGTTTCTTCGAGAACAAACTCTTCCCCTTCTTCGGCTACTTCCCCTGGATCTGTTTTGAATGCAAGAGCCGTATCCTTCTCAAGGCGCGAGGCGAACAAGTTCGCACGACGGGCAACGAAATGTTTACCACCAACCCATCCTCACGAAAAGACGGCCTTCACCATGTACAGTGAAGGCCGTCCGTCTTGTAAACCGGTTCCCGGATTTCTGCGGGTCTGAAAATCTTCAGACCGTCATGATCTCTTTTTCCTTCGCCTTGAAAAGCTCCTCAATCCGCTTGATCTCCACGTCGGTCAACTGCTGAACCTCTTCGTTCGCCCGCTTCTCATCGTCGGCCGAGATCAGCTTGTCCTTCGCCGCCTTCTTGATCTGATCATTGCCATCGCGGCGGATATTGCGGATCGCCGTCTTATGATCCTCGAGCGTCTTATTCAACTGCTTCACCACATCCTTGCGCCGCTCCTCGGTCATCGGCGGCACAGGCACGCGAATCACCTTCCCATCCGTCATCGGATTCAGTCCCGTCCCCGACGTACGAATCGCCTTCTCGATCGCCGACACCATCCCCGCATCGTAGGGCTGCACCAGGATCAGCGTAGGCTCGGGCGTCGACACCTGGCCCATCTGGGCCACAGGTGTATCCGTGCCGTAGTAGTCCACCTTGATCTGGTCGAGCATATGCACGTTCGCCCGCCCGGTCCGCGCCGACAGCAGATGCCCGCGAAAATCCTCTACGGAACTCTCCATCCGCGACTTCAACTGCTGATGGGTTCCCTTCAACGCCTCAATCCCTGCCATTGCTGATGCCATACGTTCTCCTCTGCTGCACTCGATATTTTACAGAGACGTAACCAACCGTGCGAGGCGGGCCAACAAAAACTGCCGCGCGGCTCGATATCCGGGATTTCCATAATCACGATTCCGACGCCACAAGCGTAGATATCTAACTCTCTTTTTCACCAGTCTCGACAGGCCCTAACCCTAGCCCGCGATTCGGTTTCTTCTTCTTCGCCGGATAAACCTTCGCGGCCGCGGGAGGGGCCAGCGCATCCTTCACGAGCACCTCGATCCCCCGCCAGTACTTCACATCCCCGGGCAACGCACTGGGTACGGCCTGCCGCATCCGGCAGTACCAGAGCGACCACTCCAGTTCCTTCGAGTTCTTATTCTTGATCGCGGCTTCAATCCGCGTCACTTCAGAGAAAGACGGCATACCTCTTTATCTTATAGATCTGCAGGCGACCCCATGGTCCGCAGCCGCCGGCAAGCCTCCGCCAGATCCTTATCTTTCTTCGCGAAACAAAACCGCAGCAGATCCTCCCCCTTGCCCGGCCTGAAAAAAGCCGACCCCGCCACCGCAGCTACTCCGGTCTTCGCCAAAAGCGCCCTCGCTTTGTCAGCCGCCGTCGCGCCCGGCAGGCCTGCCGCAGAAGCCAGCACATAGTAAGCGCCATCTGGCACATGCGGCCTCATTCCCGCTTCCCGCAGCGCGTCCACGATCATGGTGCGCTTCACCTCGTGCTCCAACGCCAGCCCGGTATAAAAATCGTCTCCAAGTTGCTCCACCCCATCCGCCACGCCGTGCTGCATTGGCGCAGGTGCGCACACGTACGTCAGGTCATGAAAGTACCCAATCGACCCCAGCCATCGCGCATCTGCAATTAGGTATCCCACTCTCCATCCTGTCACCGAAAACGTCTTTGAAAAACCCGACATCAAGATCGTCCGCTCCCGCATCCCCGGAATCGACGCCGGGCTCAGATGTGTTGCTCCTCCATAAACGAAGTGCTCATAGATCTCATCGGTAAACAAGAACAGATCGAACTCCTCCGCAATCTTCGCCAAACCCTCGAGTTCCACCCGCGTAAACACTTTCCCCGAGGGATTTGAAGGCGTATTGATCACCATCCCCCGCGTCCTGGGTGTAATCGCAGCCCGCACCGCCTTCAGATCGAGCCCCCAGTCTGGTGCGGCCAATGGCACCGCGACCGCCGCCACCCGCAACGAGCTCAGCGTATTCACGTGATACCCGTAGAACGGCTCGAACACCAGCACCTCATCGCCCGGATTCAGGAGGGCCATCGCCGCGGCCTGAAACGCGCCCGTCACTCCGCTGGTCACCAGCACCTCGCGTTCCGGATCGACCACAATCCCCAGCGTTCGCTCCACCTTTCCCGCAATCGCCTTTCTCAGCCGCGGAATCCCATCCAGGCGCGTATAGATATTGAACCCATCTCGAATCGCCCGAATCGCCCCTTCGGACACGACTTCCGGCACCTCCGTATCGCAAACGCCTTGTGCCAGGTTTACTCCACCCATCGCATCGCACGCCACGCTCATCGCGCGGATCTCCGACTGCACCAACCGCGGCGCCAACTCACTCAGTGCCAATCTCGATGAAACCTCAACCTGTCCCATAACACGATCCCCCTTGAACCAAACCCAGCCCAGCGTGCAATCATCTTACGTCCAGACAATATAGAAAGGGCACAATTACCCGAGACTCGTGCAACCGACAGCCACTAATCACAAAGATCTGCCGTATCTAGTGCCCCGCCCCAACCACTTCCACCAATCCATCCTCCGATACCACTTCAGCCTTCGTCCCCGTCCGGGTCAGATTCTTTGTCCTATCCGACCAATGGAACCGAGTCAGCTCCGACTTTCCCTGCTCGTACTCATACGTTGTCCCATCGTCGCGATACAGCTCAAACTCCCCATCCGCACCTGGATAGACCTTCACCTTCGCGAGCCTCTGCCGCTCATTTGTACTCTCCACCGCTTCACCTAGCGGAAGAATCGACGCCGCCTTCACAAACAGCGGAATCACATCAATCGGCGCAGCCACCATCACCGTCTGCCCGCCGTGCATCCGCTCATTCGTCCAGAAGTTATACCAATCCGTCCCAGCCGGCAGATATACCTCGCGTGAAGTGACGCCTTGCTCCACCACCGGAGCGACCAATAGCGATGGCCCAAACATATATTCATCGCCAACATCGACCACCTTCGGATCATCGCCAAAGTCCATAAACAATCCACGCATAAACGGCGCGCCATTCTCGTGCGTTCCGTGCGCGAGCGAGTAGATGTATGGCATAAGCTCATATCTCAACTTGAGATACTTCTCGAGAATCGGCTCAGCCTGCCTCCCATACGACCACACCTCATTCTGTGGCCGGCTGCCATGGCTCCGAAAGTTCGGTTGAAACGCCCCATACTCAAACCACCGCACATACAGCTCCGGATAGTCGTCATAGCCGCCCACATTTGCACGCGCATCCGAAGGATCGATCAACGGCGTCCGCTCAGGCTTGTGCACCGCCGGCAGATACTACCACCCGCCAATGTCCGTGCTCCAGTAGGGCATTCCCTACGCTACGAAGTTAATCCCCGTCGGGACCTGCCGCTTCAACGTATCCCAATTCGCATTGATATCCGAAGACCAGAAGACCGCCCCATTATGCTGCGCCCCGAGATAAGAATCACGAGCCAGATCAAAGCCCGCGTCTTCAAATCCCTTCTGAACCCGTCATAAAACGCCACAGTATGAAACAGCGGAAACACATTGAAGTACTACGTCCCCGGCCCGATATGCCAATAGCTCCCATTCGGCGGCAGGTCCGGCTCCGTCTCATCCGCCCAGAACGAATCGAACCCCTTCGCAACATAGTTCTCCTTCACAATTCCCCAGAACCACCTCGCCGCCTCAGGATTCGTCGAATCAATATCCGACCCCGCGCGATCGTACGGCAGCCCATTTGTCGGCGTCCCATCTGCCAATGCCTCGAACCACCCATTCGTCAAAACCGTCTTGTAGTAACGGCTCTCGGGCACAAACCGCGTCCAGACGCTGATCATCGTATGAAAGTTCATCGCGTGCAGTTGCTTGTTCATCGAGACGGGGTCAGGCCAACGCGCCGGATCCATATCCATCTCACCGATCTTCGTGTAGTGAAACCAGTCGATCACGAGGTCGTCAATTGGCAGATGGCGTCCACGATACCCTCGCGCCACCGCCATCAACTCCTCCTGGCTCGTATACCTCTGCTTGCACTGGATGTACCCATACGCCGATTTCGGCCAGCATCGGCACATCTCCCGTCAGCAGCCGATATCCTGCGTAAATCTCGTCATACGTCTTACCTGCAATCACGAAGAACGAAACCCTCTGGCCCACATTCGACGTCCATCGCGTCACATCATTAAACCCACGACACCGTCGTGGCCGAAGGATTATCCCAAACGATTCCATATCCTCTATTTGTAACTATGAAAGGAACACATACGCTCTGCCCCGCTGGAGCGTTGCAGTCGTGCGCACAACGAACCACATGTCCCCGCCGATCGAGATACCCTTCCTGATTTTGTCCCAGGCCGTAGTAGTGCTCGTCCTTCGGCGAAGCAAACGTAGCCCCTACCTGAAAGAAGGGCGCATCCGTAGGCCGCCGGTCAAACAAAATATCCGCGTTTCCATCCTTATGGTTCGGCACCGACATCTGCCATCCCTGCATCTCCCGCAATGACTCCCCCTCCGGTGTCCTGATCGAAATTCCCACTCCCGGCGTAGATCCATTAAAAAACCTGGCAATATCTGCCCGCGTCCCCTTCACCCCCGGCCACCGACTCAGGCCCACGCCTACCCGCGGGCGCAACCGTCACCACCATGCGCGAAGACCGCAGCACATCAATGCAGCGAACCGATCTCACGGCTCGTAGTCCCCAGAACACGCATGCAAGCATCTCCTTTGTGCACTCATCGACAAGTTATTGGCGCGCACGCTCATCTTAACCCTTCTGCTCTTGCTGATTTAGGCAATGAGAATCTCCACGAAGCAACCGCAGGCGCGGAAAGAAAGGTCAGTCTCGCTAAAGCTAAAATGAAGCTCCATGGAGACTACTCTTTTGGTGCGCTCGCTTTTGCTTGTCGCTCGAACAGCGGCCACCGGCCTTCTGACTCCCGCACTCTACGCAACAACAACGGAAGAGCAAGCGGTTCTTGCGCCCGTCCAAGCGATGTTTGAAGGCATGGCCACGCGCAACGCCGCGGCGATTAAAGAACCTCTCCTGCACGACGGAACTATGGTGGTAATGCGAAATGGAACTTTGACTCAGATAACCTTCGAAGCTTTCGCAGATCGGGTGCAAACGTCGGGAAAGACACACATTGAGGAGAGAATCCATGATCCACTGATCCGAATCGATAATGACGTCGCAATGGTGTGGGCACCGTTCGTATTTCTGATAGACGGCAAGGTAGATCACTGCGGAACGGATTTATTCAACCTCGTCCGCAAGGATGGAAAGTGGCTGATTGCGAGTCTCACAGCAGATGTCGGACGAAAGGATTGTCCAACGAAGTAGCCGCCCAACTCCACACCGCATCCCGCTGCGTCTGCAGATTCATCGAGAGGACGGGACCGAGTGAGCAGAAGATTGTCATCTGGCGAAGAAGTCCGCGATCTAATCGCTTCTTTTCAGCTCGCTCGCGGACTTCTGAATCACAACATGATTTTGCGTTGGCACAAATCATCGTTGTTCAGCACTTGAAAGAGAGACAGGACGCTAAAAGCTAATCTTTAGAATCTGGCCGTTGTTGCCGACAAACCATCCAGCTTCCGGATTCGCAAATGCGACTCCCCAGTAACCGCTTACGTCTGGAAGCTTGTACCAGGTTTGGCCTTCATCGGGAGTCCAGGCGGCTGCCCCGGAGTTGAAGTTCGGCTGAGTTTCTGTCGTGATCACCACGCTCCGATCGTGTTTGTGCCCGACGTCGTCGCGATGCCACCAATCATCGTAGGGCTCAACACCGCGCACGTACGCGAGACAGAAGATCGCTCCTGGAATGGGGGGCTTGGTGGTTAGAGTCCATTTTTGCCCGCCATCACTCGAGGTTGCGGCCTGAGTTGCATTGTCATTGGTCAAGTCGCCGCCGCCCACTATGCCATGCCATGCATCGCGGAAGGCCACCGAGAGGCCGCCCGCATTGGGGTTGCTCACGAGCGGTGTGTCGTAGGCATTCCAGGTATAGCCGCCATCCCGTGTCGCCAGGATCCGTGCAATGCTGGAGCCGCCGGTAGTAATCCAGGCGTTTTGAAATCCTTGTGTCGTAATGCAGGTTCCGCTGGACGAGAACGAAGCTTCGCCTGCCAAGGCAGCCGGCATACTGGGGGCGATCGAGTGCCAGGTTGTGCCATTGTCGGTGCGAATGTCGGGAAATACTCCGTTGACCGAATCACTGTGCGCGATGCCACGATCCGGCGACCAGAACGCGAAGCAGTCATAGAAGGCGTTCGTGGTCTTATTCGTAAACTGAATCGTCCAGTGCGCGCCAGCGTCTTCCGTCTTGTAGATGCGAAAATCGCCGGTGTTGTCCCCGATCGACATCAGATAAGCGACTCGATCGCTTACGCCCTGCACATCGCGGAATTGCAGACTTTCGGCTCCCGGCACGACACCTGATCTCCAGGTCGCACCGCCATTGGTCGTAACCACATACGTACCACCGGTTCCAGCTGCCCAAACTACGCGGGAGTTCACCGGACTGACGGCGATCAGAAGCTGCGTCGTGCCACTATGCTGTGGAGTGAGGGTGGGTTGATGACCTTTCCATGCATCTTGTGCGTACCCGCCAGAAGCGGCAGCGGCAATCAAGAGAATGAGCGGCAGCGAGCGCTTTAACATAGAATTCCTCCTTGGATCGGCTATAGAGCGTGAAGAAGTATAGGAACGCCGCCAAAGCCGCGTCAAATCACGGACCTACTTTCTTATCAAGAATTCATCAGCCGGGACGAATTCGCGCTCATGACCGACCTTCCGCGGTGCTCCGGCTGTTGCGGCAACTGGGGCTATTCCGTCAGCAGCGAAGCTGCATCCACCTGGTCGCGGTCGATGGAGCCCCGCTCTGTCGCTGTATGGCTGATCTAGTGCGCTGTACAGTCTATTGTTAGCCTATGTTTGAGTGAGAATGGATCATGCCCGATACAGCCCGGAAAACCGCAGAAGACCAACGCCTTACTGAAAACAAAGATCGCACGAAAAATTGGCAGCGATGGGGTACCTATCTGCCGGAGCGGCAGTGGGGCACTGTTCGGGAGGACTACTCCTTTAACGGTGACGTATGGAATTCGTTCCCGTATGAGATGGCGCAGTTCAGGGCCTTCCGCTGGGGTGAGGACGGCCTGCTCGGATGGACAGATCGGCAGTGTCGTTTATGCTTCAGCACGGTGCTCTGGAATGGGCAAGACCGAACCCTGAAGGAGCGGCTCTTCGGCCTCGGCAACAACGAAGGCAATCACGGCGAAGACGTGAAAGAGCAGTTCTATTATCTGGATGCAGTTCCGACGCATAGCTACTGCAAGGCGCTATACAAGTATCCGCAGAGTGCATTTCCCTACGATCAACTTCGTGAAGAAAACAAACGGCGTGGCTACGACATGCCCGAGTATGAATTGCTGGATACAGGCATCTTCGACAACAACCGCTACTTCGACATCTTCATTGAGTACGCCAAGTCCGACGTGGAAGATATGCTAATACGGATCACGGCGCACAATCGCGGACCGGAGGCGGCGCCGCTCACGATCATGCCGCAGCTTACGCTTCGCAACAATTGGTCGTGGAAGAATCTGGAGGCAACGGGGAAGACAAAGCCTGTCATCTCGCAGACCGGCTCCTTCCAAGTAAAAGCGGAGCATAAAATTTTGGGGACATATCGTTTTGAACCTTTGAATGGAAACACGTTGTTGCCAGAGCGTCTTCTCTTTACCGAAAACGATAGCAACATGCGCCGTCTGGACCCAAACTACAACGGCCCAGACCATTTCAGCAAAGACGGCTTCAATCGCTACATTGTTCACGGGGACCAGAGCGCGGTGAAGGAGGGCAGCGGCACAAAGAGCACGCTGCTATACCGATGCGTTCTGGAGCCTGGCACGAGCCAAACGCTTTACCTCCGTCTCGTACGCCTCGATCGTGAGACGCCACTTCAGGACAAAACCGAGAACTCCGCTTACATTGAACCATCAGCGATCGAGATCGCGCAGGCAGAAGTCCTATTCGCAACACGCAAGTCTGAGGCAGATGCCTTCTACGCGCAACGGATCCCAAAGGAAGTTACAGCAGAGGAACGTAACGTCTCACGACAAGCCTACGCTGGCCTGCTTTGGTGCAAGCAGTTTTATTACTTCATCGCTGAGCGATGGATGAGCGGTGACCCCACACAGATTGCACCACCACCGGAGCGGATGAAGAAGTCGGAAGACTGGCGTCACCTCTTCTGCCGAGACATTCTTTCGATGCCCGATAAGTGGGAGTACCCCTGGTTCGCAGCGTGGGACACGGCGTTCCACATGATTCCCATGGCGAGTATCGATCCGGAGTTTGCGAAGGATCAACTTCTCCTCCTGCTGCGCGAGTGGTACATGCACCCCAATGGGCAGATGCCCGCGTATGAATTCGCCTTTGGCGACGTCAATCCGCCCGTTCACGGATGGGCTGTATTGCATGTTTATCGTTTAGGCGCAGATGAGAACGGCGTCGGCGATCTCGACTTCCTGGAGCGCGCCTTCCAGAAGCTCATGCTGAACTTTACGTGGTGGGTGAACCGCAACGATGAAAAGGGCCGGAACCTCTTCGGTGGCGGTTTCTTAGGACTCGACAATATCGGTGTCTTCGATCGTTCCGTCGCTCTCCCGGACGGCGTAAACCTGCATCAGGCTGACGGCACCGCGTGGATGGGCCTGTACTGCGCGGTCATGCTGCAGATCGCACTCGAGCTTGCCCATCATCGCTCAAAGGCCTACGAAGATATCGCCAGCAAGTTTTTTGAGCACTATATCGCTGTTATCGACGCCATCAACTCTGTCGGGGGCTCCGGTCTGTGGGACGAAGACGAGGGGTTCTATTTCGACAAGTTAGATCACGACGATGGCCGCAGCATATCGCTGAAAGTGCGTTCTATGGTTGGTATCGCCCCACTCTTCGCCGTTTGCATTATGAAGCGCGACACGATAGCGGGATTGAAAGATTTCGAGAAACGCAAGAAGTGGTTCTTAACTAATAAGGAGGAACTCTCGCAGTACGTCAGTACAGCCAAGTGCGCCAACGAACGAATCGATGGATCGCAATGGATTGCCATTGCACCTCGCCATCGATTTCAACGTATTCTGCAACGAGTTCTCGATGAGTCAGAGTTTCTTTCCCCTCATGGCATACGCGCCCTGTCGCGACATCATCATGAAAATCCGTTCGAAGTAGAGCTCGCCGGCCAGCGCCTCAGAGTTCGTTACACGCCTGCGGAGGGAGACAGCGGCATGTTCGGCGGCAATAGTAACTGGCGCGGCCCCGTATGGTTCCCTATGAACATGCTTTTGATCAATGCGTTGCAGCGTTATTCGCTGGTATATGGAGATGATTTCAGGCTCGAATACCCCACGGGCAGCGGCCAACAACGGCCCCTCATCGAGATTGCCGAGGACATCGCACGGCGTCTGGTGAATCTCTTTCTCCCCGGACAGGATGGCCACCGACCCAGCCATGGCAGGGAAGGACGTTACGCTACCGACCCGTATTGGAAAGACCTGATCATATTCAGTGAGTACTTCGATGGCGATACGGGGCGCGGTCTCGGCGCCTCACATCAGACGGGCTGGACCGCACTAGCTGCGACGCTCATTCAAGCCCTCTACAAAGCTCGCGAGACACGTGACCGCGCGCAGTAGGGCTATGGCTGCCAGCCTCCGCCCAATGCCTGATACAGCTGAACGTAGTTTTGCATCTCAGTATTCCAGGCAGCAGCCAACGCCAACTCCGAAGTGAAAAACTGCTGTTGAGTAACAAGCACTTCAAGGAAGCTCGTCACTCCACCTGAAAAACGTACGTTCGCAAGACGCGCAGTCTCCTGGTAGGTGTTCGTCTGCTCTTCGATTTTCATACGAAAAAGTCGCGCCTGGTTATATCCAACCAGACTGTTGGCTACATCGCCAAAGGCGTTCAGCGCCGTCTGTTTATAGGTCAATTCCGACTCATTGCGCTGTGCCCAGGCGAGTTTGTAAGCACTCGTGATCGCGCCGCCGGCATATAACGGCTGCAGTACCTCTCCACCCAGCGACCACACCGTCGCTGGCCCTTGGAGGAAGCTGGTCAGCGCAGTGCTTGCCGCTCCAAACTGACCCGTCAAAGATATCTGTGGGAAGTAGGCCGCCTTGGCCACACCCACGTTTGCATTCGCCGCGACCAGGAGTTCTTCACTCTGCCTGACATCGGGCCGACGTTCAAGCAGGGCCGAAGGAAGCCCGGTCGGAACAGTGGCCAGATGCGGTTGATCGACCAGGGCCATGCCACGAGCGATCGGTCCTGGGTTGCGCCCCAGAAGAATGCTGATCTGGTTTTCAGTTTGAGCGATCGATTGTTGGGCACTGATCACCTGAGCCTGGGCCTGTTGCAACAGCAGGTCAGCTTGATACACATCGGTGATTGCGCTGTCGCCACCCGTGTATTTGACGGTGTTAATCAGTACGATGTCGTTGTCAGCGGCAACGTTTCTCTGCGAAAAATCCAATTGATCGTCAAATTGCCGTAGCGCGAAGTAGGAGATTGCTATGTTAGAGATCAAGGTTGTCTGGACGACATCGCGGCCATAGGTGGTTGCGAGCAACTGTGCGCGAGCGCCTTCCGTGGCGCGGCGATATTTCCCCCAGAAGTCCACGATGTAATTGAGCGAGATGCCCAGCGAATCCACGGTTGGCCCATTGAGGGCGAAAGCGTTGCGCTGATAATCCACGCCTCCTGAGCCAGAGACATTGGGCAACTGGTTGGCACGCGTTATTCCCACCACTGCCTGCGCCTGAAGAATGCGGGAGGCAGCAATCAGCATGTCGTAGTTGTTGATCAGGGCTTCCCTGATGAGTGCTCGCAGCGTTTCGTCCTGGAAGACCGTCTCCCATTGCATCTCCGCAAATGGCTGCGCAGTAGGTTGGCCGGGCAGGTCAGGCGCGACGCCTCGGTATTGATCCGGCGTCACCACCATCGGGCGCTTATAGTTTGGCCCTACCTTGCAACCGTTCAACAGAAGTGCCGATGCCAGGACGGCCGCGAATTTTCTCGTGCCGATCATGTGATAGGCCCCTTCGAAGCAGACTCTGCCTTGATCTCCGGTTCCTTCTTCTTGCCGAAGAGATTGCCGAAGCGTTCAACCACATCGAAGCTAACGGGGATAAAGAAAATCGCAAGCAGTGAAGCCGCCAGCATGCCGCCAATGACCACCGTACCAAGTACCTGCCTCGAGATAGCGCCTGCGCCCGAAGCTCGCCACAAGGGAACGCATCCAAGAATAAAGGCAAACGCAGTCATCAAAATCGGTCGAAGCCTCAGCTTTGCGCCGGAGAGCGCAGCATCGATCAACGATTTGCCACCCTCGTATTCCGCCTTGGCAAACTCGACGATGAGAATAGCGTTCTTGGCAGACAACCCTATGAGCATCACGAGACCGATCTGCGCATAAACGTTATTGTCGAGCCGTCGCAGGTAGAGTGCGGCAAAAGCGCCAAAGACTGCGATGGGAACGCCGAGCAAAACGCTCAGCGGAAGCGTCCAGCTCTCATACTGCGCAGCCATAATTAGAAACACAATAAAGAAGGAGAGCCCAAAGACCACAATCGGTTTGACTCCCTGTGCGGCCTTAACCTCTTGGTACGACATGCCGAGATAATCGAAGCCCATCTCATTGGGCATCGTCTTCTTGAATACATCTTGCAGCGCTGCAATCGCCTCAGACGAACTATATCCGGGGGCAGCAGAACCGTTGATCTGAACGCATTGAAACTGGTTGTACTTCATAACGAACTCTGGCCCGCTCCGTGGACCATTTCCCGTCAACGTACTCAACGGCACCATCTGTCCGGTGGCGTTAGTCACATAAAATTTGCCAAGGTTATCTACTGAAGTTCGATAGTTGCTCTCTGCCTGTACGTAGACCTGCCACTGTCGGCCGAATCGGTTGAAGTAGTTCACCAGCGATCCGCCCATAAACGTCTGCAGAGTCTGGTAAACGTTCGCCAGACTTACCTGTTGAGTCAGCACCTTCTCCTGGTCGACGGTAATTCCCACCTGCGGCACGCCGAACAATGCAGTCGTCATCACTCCAGCTAGTTCCGGGCGTTTGCGCGCCTCCGCCATAAACACTCCCGTGTTTTTCTCCAGGAATTCTATTGGGCTGCCAGATCGATCTTCGAGAACAAACGTGAAGCCACCTGATGTTCCGACGCCCGGAATGGCCGGGGGCGGGAAAGCGAAAGCGATCCCCGCTGTCACTCTGGAGAGCGCACCCATCAAGTGTCGCTTGATTCCGGCGTAGCTCTCTTCCGGAGTTTTGCGCTCCTCCCAATCCTTGAAAGAGACAAAGAAGAATGAGCTGTACGTGGTATTCACGCCGCTCAGCATGCTGTAGCCGATCACCGAGCTGACATACTTCACGCCCGGCGTCTCCATCATGATCTTTTCGACGACCTTCGACGCGTTTGAGGTACGTTCGAGTGACGATGCGTTCGGCAGCTGCAAACCGCCAAACATATAACCCTGATCTTCATCAGGGAGAAAGCCCCCCGGCGTCTTGTTTCCGAAATATCCGGCACCGACTACAAACACCAGCAACAGCAGAAAAGCGAACCCCGCTTTGTGGATGAGATGTCTGCAAGCGCCAACGTATCCATCCGTCACTCTGCCGAAGATGCGATTGAAGCCACGAAAGAAAGCTCCCAGCGGACCACGAGATTCTTTTTTTGGTCGCAGCAGCATGGCCGAAAGGGCTGGACTCAGTGTCAACGCATTAAACGCCGAGAATGCGACGGACACCGCGATGGTCACGGCAAACTGTTGATAGAGTCGTCCGGTGATTCCCGGAATGAACGCAGTCGGCACAAACACGGCGCTCAATATCAAAGCAATCGCGACTACAGGCCCGCCTACCTCTTCCATCGCCTTGATGGTCGCGTCGTGCGGAGTCATACCGGCTTCGATGTGATGTTCTACAGCTTCGACAACGACAATCGCATCATCGACCACCAGCCCGATCGCAAGCACAAGTCCGAACAGTGAAAGCGTGTTGATAGAAAAACCCAGCAGCGGAAAGATCATAAACGTTCCGATAAGCGATACCGGAACCGCCAGCAGTGGAATCAGCGTAGCTCTCCATCCCTGCAGGAAGATATAGACCACGATGATGACGAGTGCGAGTGCTTCGAAGAGCGTGTGTTCAATCTCCTTGATCCCGGCAGTGACTGAAAGCGTCGTGTCGAGTGCCACCACATAATCGAGATCCTGAGGAAAGCGCGTCTTCGATTCCAACATCAACGCCCGAACTCCGGCAGCAGTCGCAACCGCGTTTGCCCCTGGAGCCTGATAGATCGCGATCAGCGCAGCGGGCTTGCCGTTCAATCGGCCAATCATATTGTAGTTCTGCGCTCCCAACTCCACTCGCGCTACATCCCTCAAGCGCAGTATGCCTTCGCCCGATCTCGCCCGCACGATGATCTGACCAAACTCCTCCGCCGAAGGGAGACGACCGGGAGCCCGCACCGTGTAGGTGAACTGTTGTCCCGGCGGAGCAGGATTACCGCCGATCTGGCCTGCGGGGTTCACGTTGTTCTGCGCTTGAATCGCGCTGATAATCTCCGGAACCGTAATCTTCAGGCTCGCCAGTTTATCCGGATCAACCCAGCATCGCATCGCGTACTGACCAGCGCCAAACACTGATACCGAAGCGACGCCCGGCACCCTCGTCAGTGCATCGTTCAAATTGATCGTGGCGTAGTTCGCCAGAAAGATATTGTCGTAACTGTTGTTGGGGGAGCTGAGATCGATCAGCATCAACGGCGCCGCAGTCGACTTCTGAACTGTGATGCCTTGATTCAGCACAGCGCTTGGCAACTGCGAGTTCGCCTGCGAAGCACGCATTTGGGTCAGGATCTGATCGGTGCTTGCGACGGTATCGATGTTGAAGTCCACCGTCAACGACATCTGCCCGTTGCTGGCGTTCAGCGAATACATGTAGTTCATGTTGTCGACGCCAGACATCTGTTGTTCGATCGGCGTCGCCACAGATTGCGCGACAGTCTGGGCATCCGCGCCCGTATAGTTGCCGATGACCTGGATCTGCGGATCGGCAATGTTCGGAAACTGGGAGGTGGGTAGGCTCAACATCGACACAACGCCCGCGAGGACCATCAGTATCGAGATAACAATCGCAACGATCGGCCTATTGATAAAAAACTTCGACATAGTCAGTTGCCCTCGGGCACGGACGCAACGACATATGGTTTGGCACTGACTGGTGTACCTTCCCGCACCTTCATGAAGCCCTGAACGATGACCTTTTCTCCAGGCTTCAACCCCTCCGTGATAATCCAGTTCGTCCCGACGCGATCGCCCACTTTGACCGGTCGAAACATCGCCTTGTTCTCCGGACTGACGACGACAACTTGATACATCGATTGCACTTCGATAACAGCCGCCTGCGGAACCAGCAGCGCATCTTTGGTCATTCCGGTTTCGATGCGCACGTTGCCGAAGCCGCCGGGCCGAAGTATGCCATCCTTGTTCGGAAAGTCCGCTGCAATCTGAATCGTGCCCGTCTGCGATGCAATCTCCCGACTGACAAGCATGATCTTGCCCTTCGCCGGAAAGGCGATTCCATTTGCCTGGATGAACTCAACCGGAAAGGACGGTCTTTGTGCTCTGTCACCTCTTACGGCCTGCGAGATCGACCGCGCTCTGGCAAGATAGTCGCTCTCACTGATGTTGAAGTATGCCCGGATGGGATTGATATCCGAGACGGTTGTCATCTTAGTTGTAGTTCCCACAAGGTCGCCGACGTTCGCGTTGGAAGTACCAGCCAAGCCGTTGATGGGGGACAACACCTTCGTCCAAGACAGGTTTAACTCCGCCTGAGCCATACTCGCCTGCGCAGCGTTCACCTGGGCTACGTTGGCCGCGAGTGTGGAGATATCCGTATCCAGCTGCTTCTGCGGTATTGCGTGTTGCTCAGCAAGTGGACGATCCCGCGTGACATTATTTTCCGCCTCAGTCCGCTGCGCCACAGCAACCGCCACCTGCGCTTTAGCTTCGTCAAGCGCCGCAATAAAAGGGCGAGGATCGATCTCGTACAGCAATTGACCTTTGTGAACGAAGAACCCCTCGGTATAGGCGCGCTTCAACAGGTATCCCTGCACCTTCGGGGTGATATCCGCATTTACCTGGCCGTTCAGCTGCGCTACCCACACCTGATAGGTGGGAACATTCTGTTGCACTACATTGGTGACTTCAACCGCCGGGGGCATTGGAGGTGGTGCAACTTCCTTCTTCTCGCAACCGACGCTCCCAAACAGCAGGATCAGACCCGCAACGATCGCAGCAACATCAGCGCTGAGCTTCGGCTCATCCGGCAAGTAACGTACACCCAGCTTGTCCACCCTGAAGTAAAGGAGACTCCGAACCTTAGGTCGTGCGTACATTCTGTTCCCCCGCCAGATATCTGGAGCCATCTCACTGTTGAGGTACGTGCTTCTGCCTTATATCTCGCCGCTCCAAAAACTCGCTCGTGAGAGTGCATCCTGTAGCGGTTACACATTAGTCCCGAAATTGAGGAGCCCCAGCTGACCGCTTCTCGTTCTTCGAGGAACAGCGGCGTAAGCAATTGTGATTAGGAAGAACGGCAAAGTGGGAAACCGGGAGTTCGTTTCTGCGCCACAGCCCTTACTCCTGGATATCAAAATTTGCCGCCAGCTCGAAGTTTTCCTTATTTGAAGATGGCCATGATAGCACCATAACCATACCTTGGAGGTTATTTTTTCGCTCCTTGGCGTGAGGGGCGTCAGACGTTCCGAGACTCCAACTGTCCGAGGAGCCCCGGTCACTTGCCGAACTCGCGGATCCGATCTGTAGCCGATCGCGACGCGCCGCGGGACGCTGAACCCCGCCTACGTGGCGGAGACGAAGTAGGCAGCAGGAGAGGCGTTTGCTGTACCCATGAGCGTTGGAGGTGACGCCATATCAACTTCCGGATTCAAAAACTGGACAAGAGAAAATCTCTAACAGATGCCAGCACCTTCTCCCGCATCGCAGGCTCGGGTAGCATGCGAGCGATTTCTATGGCCCCTACCATCGTTGAAAAAATCACAAAGAAAGCACGTTCTTTTTCCGCAGCTCGCCTGCCTGGCATAAAAGGAACCAATCGATCCTTGTAGTTCACCAGCTGGGGAAAGATCTGCCCCCTCATCTTCTTGCCGACCCGCGTCAATTCGGGGGCAAGTGCCGGCAGCGGACAACCGCGCTCAGGGTGATCGCTGAAATCCAGGCTAAGATAGGCCCTCACAATCGCCTTCCACGCGGCTTCACGGGGCGACTGTTCGGCCACTCGGACCAGGGTGTCGCCGATATCGCGGAAAGCCTCGCTCAGCGACTCAAGGAGCAGATCGTCTTTGCTCTCGAAGTGTTTGTAAAAGCCTCCGTGGGTTAGACCAGTGTCGCGCATCACCGCTGCAACCGCCGCCCCATTCAGGCCCTCGGCGCGCACGCGTCTCGAGGCGTCTTCGACGATCTTCTGATGGACTTCCGCTTTGTGTTCGGGCCGGTAACGCACGATTCATCATAGGATGCCCGAGATCATCCCACGATGCAACCGGCGCAGTCAGCGAAAGAATCTGAATCTATAGGATGATATGCATAATCCTATGCGAGAAAGGAGGATTTTCCGATGTCTCACACAATCTTGGTTACTGGCGCAGCCGGTGGTTCGCAGGGATCAACCGGACGCCTGGTCGCACTGTTTCTGCTCCAGCAGAGCATTCCCGTTCGCGCATTCGTCCATAAACTTGACGCCCGGTCCGACGAACTCCGCCAGCAAGGTGCGGAGATCTTCGAGGGCGATCTCCTCAATCCCGCCTCAGTTAAACAGGCTCTGGAAGATGTGCAACGCGCGTACTTCACCTTCCCCGTCGCCGACGGATTACTCGAAGCGGCCACCATCTTCGCTGCAACAGCTCGCGACGCTGGCCTCGAGATGGTGGTGAACAACTCACAGTCTCAGGGCACACCCGATGATCCGGCATTTCGCGATCTCAGATACGCCGCCTCATTCCGAAACCTGCAGCATCGGCTCGCCGATCGCATCTTCGATTGGGCACAAGTCGGGGCCATTCATCTTCAGGCGCCGCCCTATTACGAGAACGTACGCGCTCTTATCGGCCATAGCGTGGCAGAGCAAAACAGCGCGTTTTTACCATGGGGCGACGGTCACGCCGTCATCCCTCTCGTCGGCGCAGAAGACGTAGCCCGCGTAGCCGCAACTCTTCTGGCCGCCTCCGACGTGCCGTCTGAAAGGGTATTCCCTCTGGTGACCGAAACTCTAACAGTGCGCGAGATTGTCGAAACTCTTGGCAGAGCGCTCAGCCGGCTAATTCGCTATGTGCCGATTACGGATGAGCAGTGGGTACAGGCAGTGAAGGAGAGAATCAATCCACACGCTATCGATCATTTGACCCATCTTTGGCAGTACTTCAGGAGAGGTGGAAGCCGCTTCCGCACCACGGATACGATTCGTGCGGTGACTGGCCGAAATCCGCAAACGTTGGAGGAGTACTTTCGAGCGAATGCAGCGTCCTTCGATGCCCAGGCGGCCAGTTCCAGGTCGATCTGAGTCCATCGCAATGAATATGGTTTTCATCATCACAGGAGGTCAAAATGTCACCGCAAGCAATCTTCCAAACGCATCTCGTCTTAGGCTATGTCGCGTGTCTGCTCTGCTTCGGCACCTACATCCTGCCCAGGCTCAAGTTGATGGATTCGTTCAACGCGCAGCGCGTCATTGCCACGATCCACAGCTTCCGATTCTTAGGGCTCGTCTTCATCCTTCCCGATGTTGTTGGCCCAAATTTTCCCGCTTCCTTCGCCACGTTCGCCGCCTACGGTGATCTGGCCACCGGCACGCTCGCCATTCTGGCACTTCTTACCGTAAGGCAACGCCCGCTGTTCTGGTTGTTCGTCGTCGCCTATAACCTTGTGGGCGCGACCGACATCCTCGTCGACTACTACCACGCCATTCGACTCGGCCTTCCTCACCTGGCAGGCCAACTGGGCGCAGCCTATTTCATCCCCATCATCTACGTTCCAATGCTGATGCTTACGCACGTCGTCGCTTTCTATTGGCTCGTGCGCCCTCAGTCCAGGGCAGCTCATGCCATTCCCGACAATATTCTCATCGTTCGCTAAATCACCGAGCGCTCTTGGGATTCGCATAGGAACATCCGATCCCATCACGCGCTCGAAGAGTTCTGCGGAACTGCACCCAATGCGGTAAATTGTTTTCGTGATGAAAAAGTTCATTAACCGCCCGGAAGACGTCGTGCAAGAAATGCTGCAAGGGCTGACGGTGCTTCACCCAGGCTCCTCCACTCTGTCGGGACATAAAGTCGTCGTCCGCGCGAAGAGAGGGCAAGCTGCTGACCGACAGGTTGCAGTGATCTCCGGAGGAGGCAGCGGACATGAGCCCGCGCATATAGGCTACATCGGTGAAGGCATGCTCAGCGCTGCTGTGGTCGGAGAAGTCTTCACTTCGCCAAGCGCTGATTCCGTCTTTTCAGCGATCAAGGCGGTCGCGACAAAATGCGGAGTGTTGCTGGTGGTCAAAAACTACACCGGCGATAGACTGAACTTCGGTCTGGCTGCCGAAATGGCGCGCTCTGAAGGTATTTCTGTCGAAATGATCATCGTGGACGATGACGTTGCCTTGAAGGATGTAGAACAGGCCACGGGTGCGCGCGGTCTCGCTGGGACTGTTTTCATCCACAAGTTGATGGGGGCTGCCGCGGACGAGGGCAAGAGCCTGGCTGAATTAGCAATAGAGGGAAGAGCTGCGGTCGGGTCTTTGGCGACCATGGGTGTTTCGTTTTCGGCGGGCACCTCGCCCACAGTCGGAAAGCCGAGCTTTCAGCTCGGCGAGCGAGAGATGGAACTTGGTCTCGGTATTCATGGAGAGCCAGGGGCAATACGGACGGAACTACAGCCAGCGGACAAATTGACGGAGACATTGCTGACCACAATTCTGAAGCACGGTAAGTTTGGCGACGAAAAGCGCGTGGCTGTGATGCTAAATAATTTAGGGGCAGTTACAGAGATGGAGCTCGCGATCGTGGCCCGCCATGCAAGACCTTTCCTCGAGAACAAAGGAATCACGGTGGAGCGAATCTATGCGGGAACATTCCTCTCGTCGCTTGACATGGCTGGCATCTCGATCTCCGTTCTCGGTGTAAACGATGAGCGGCTGCGTTGGCTCGATGCAGCGACTTCGGCCCCTGGGTGGCCAAACGCCCCGAAACAAAGGCCGGGCAACCCGGAAACGCGAATCGCCACGGCGGTCGATACAAAGGTGAACTCGCCGACCGGCATCGGCGCGCAATCCGAGAAGGGCAGAAAAACAAAGCAGGCCATCGACGCCGCATGCAACGCGCTGATCGCCGCCAAAGATGAACTTACGGAGATGGACCGCGTAACGGGCGACGGCGACCTGGGTATTAGCATGGAGCGCGCAGCCAGGGCTGTGCAGAGCGCGGTGGGGTCGTATCTTTTGGACGATGCTCCCGCCACGCTCAAAGCGCTTGGCCATACTCTACGACTTGAACTTGGTGGATCTTCAGGACCTCTTTACGGAGTGTTTTTCCTGCGTTGCGGCAGTGTTCTGAAGAGCTCAGGGGAAACCGGATTAGCGAAGTGGGCCGACTCGCTCGATCAGGGCTGCCGAGCCATTAGCGAACTTGGCGGCGCGAAGCCGGGCGATCGGTCCATGCTGGATGCTCTGGATCCATTCGTGAAGGCATTGAAGAAGAGTGCCGACGGAAACGTTTCGCGCAAAACAGTTATGGACGCGGTCGAAGCGGCGGAGCGCGGCGCCGAGGCAACGGCCCGGATGAAACCACATGTGGGCCGGTCCAGTTATTTAGGGGATCGCGTGCTCGGCTACCCCGATCCAGGCGCGAAAGCGGTCACCATTTGGTTGCGCTCAGCCTGCGAGGCCCTTGTCGAATAAGCCCGTTATTCGCTAACTCGCCGAGGCAATGGATCAATCTGAAAGCTTCAATCAGCTGCGTCATTTGATCTGCGACTAAAAAGGTCGTATATTGACTTGACGGAAATAATTTTCTGACGAAGACGTTGCCAGGCGGCGACTGCTCTCTGCGGACCAAATGACCTACCTACTTTTGCCAATGCGCCTTCTTCGCGCAGCGGCCGAAGTATGTCTTAAAGGCGAATGACGAATGAATCAGACCTTGTCTCCATGCGGCTTTTACCTTTGCTGCACGACTGTTCTCCTAAGCATTGTTGTTCAGGGAGCGGACGCTTTCGGCTACGCTGGCCAAAATAACGCTCTAAACTCCTCGTGTTCTGTGTCGCCTTCGGCTTCCTTCGCTGACCTTACGATTAAAGTTACCGATCCAACTGGCGCAGTCGTAGACCGGGCAGAGATCGAAGCTCGTTGTGGGGTAACGGTGGTAACCGGTATCACCAGTAGCGATGGTGCCGCGACGATCCATCTGCGCAGCGGGAACTATACTCTTACTTCCAGTGCTCCTGGCTTCGCGAAAAAGACCCTCGAGGTTCACCTTCCTCTCAACGCGCCCCTATCGATAAAGATGGACCTGGGCTCTGCTACCGATATCGTCAACGTCTCTGGCGACAGCGGCTTCGTTCCCTATGCGTCGAACGCTGGATCGAAGACCAATGCGCTGCTCATAGAGGTGCCTCAGTCGATCTCAATCGTCAGCGAGCGAGAGATGGAAGCACGCGGAGTGATTACCGTAAACGAAGCGCTGCGCTATACGCCGGGTATCCAAGCCGATGAGTATGGCGTCGAGCCGCGCTTCGACTGGCTCAAGATTCGTGGCTTCGACGCCCAGACGTTCGGGATCTTTCGTGACGGCATGCGCTTCAACTCCCTCGCCGGCAAGCTCGACCCGTTTGAGCTTGAATCTGTTGAGGTGCTAAAAGGTCCGAGCTCTGTTCTCTACGGTGAACTTCCTCCCGGCGGCCTCATCAATCAGGTCACCAAGCGTCCCAGCGCCGAACGAAGCACGATGATCGAAGCCCAATTCGGCGCCTACGATCGTCGTCAAGGAGCAATCGACTCCACCGGCTCATTCGATCGCGATCAGGTCTTCCGCTACCGCCTGCTCGGACTCATCCGCGACAGTGACACTCAGACCAACTTCACCCCCGACAACCGCCGCTTGATTGCTCCTGCGCTCACCTGGCATCCCAGCGAGCGCACGAACCTCACCGTGCTCGCGGACTACCAGCACGACGGAAGCAAGTGGAGCCAGTTTCTTCCCGCCAACGGAACCCTCTACAACACGAACCCCAACGGCATCATTCCTGTCAGTACCTTCCTCGGCGAACCGGACTATGACAAAGTCACACGCGACCAGGCCTCCATTGGCTATACGGGAGACCACCTCTTTGCCGATGGTTGGAATCTTCACTCCAACTACCGCTATCAGTACATCGACTTCAAGGGCCGCACCATTGTCGGCGCGGGCTTTGACGGCGCAAGTCTCACCGACGTCTCCCGTTATCTCTTTGCCTCACCGAATACGAACCGCTTCAATACCGTGGACACTCGAGCCCTTCGACGTTTCACCACCGGCAAGTGGGAACAGACGGTGCTCTTCGGATACGACTACCAGCACATCGCCCAACGCGCCATGGGGTTCTATCTCTTCGGCGTCGGTGACCTTAACATCTACCATCCCGTCTACGGTCAAACCACGATTCCTACCGGCGCCCCATACCTGAACAACGATAGCGTGCTGCAGCAAAATGGCCTCTACGCACAGGATCAGATTAAGTATGGCAACCACCTGATCTTTACCGTCGGTGGTCGTCAGGACTTCGCCCAGAACGACATCACCAACTTCCTCCCGGCAGGCGCAAACTTCTCGCATCTGGACACACGCTTCACAGGCCGGGTCGGTGTCACCTACCTCACGGACTTTGGCGTGGCCCCTTACTTCGCTTACTCCACTAGCTTTCTTCCCAACGCAGGAACATTCGTCTTCAACGCCTCAACAGGTCTCTCTACCGACCCTGCGGTACCGTCTGACGCACGCCAGATTGAAGGCGGCGTTAAACTGCAACCTCGCACCTCTAACAGCTTCATCACCGCGTCCATATTCCAGATCAACGAGACCAACGTTCTCGTCGCGGACTCGAACTTCAATGAGCACCAGGACGGTGAGGTCCGCTCCCGGGGCTTCGAACTCGAAGCAGTTGCGAGCCTGTCGCAGGGCCTCGACCTCCACGGCGGTTATACATTTACTGCCACAGACAACCTGAACGACGTCACAACGACGAACATCGGTAAGTGGCTCCCTCAAACGCCTCGCAACCAATTCAGTGCACTCGCCGACTACACCCGGAGCGAAGGGCGATTTGCCGGTCTCGGCGGAAACTTCGGTCTTCGTTTCGTGGGCACCAATGCAGCGGACGCGGCCAATTCGTTCTTCATCCCAAACTACACTCTCCTCGATGCCGGTCTCCGCTTCGGCTATCGCCACACGCTCTTCAGCGTCAATGCCACCAACATCGCCGATAAACGTTACGTCGCAACCTGCACCGGACTAACTTCCTGCTACTACGGCTATGCGCGAAACGTGATCGGAACGGCGCAGTACCGTTTCTAATCAGACGAGCATGTCTTTTTTTCACGCGCTAATCCACCATCCTCGCAAGCTATGGCTACGCAGGGCGTTCTTCCAGATCCATCTCTGGGCGGGCGTCCTGCTTTCGCTCTACATTGTGATGATTGCGCTCACAGGTTCCATCCTCGTCTTCCGGACCGAGTTGACGAGAGCTCTACTGCCGAAGACTCTCACGCCTTATACCGCCGAGCGCACCGCGCCGATCGCTGAAATTCTCGATCGCTTCAGGGCCACCTATCCAGACAGTAGACTTGAGAACCTCCAGACGCCATCGCAAGAGACGCCCGTGTTTCTCCTCTTTGCGAAAGACAGTCATCAGCATTCCTTTACGCTCCTGGCAGACCCCGTCACCGCGAATCTCAAGTTGCAGCCGCACACGTGGATCTACTGGACGTACGAGCTGCACGTAAACCTTCTTCTCGGCGAAGCGCACGGCGTGCAAATAAACGGGATAGGCGCTCTGTGTCTCCTCTTGCTCGTCATCACAGGTCTCGTTCTCTGGTGGCCCGGAATCAAAATATGGGCTCGCGGGTTACGCATTGGGTTCAGACACAATTGGCGGCGCATCAACTACGACGCACATAACGCAGTTGGTTTCTGGACTCTCTTCGTCGTCTTCTGGTGGGCACTGTCAGGAATCTACTTCGCTTGGTATCGGCAGGTCACCTCCGTCGTCGCTCTTGTCTCCCCCATTCACGGGATGCTTTCGCCTTCAGTCCTAACGCCGCCGAAGCCTGGTCCCGAGCACGCGTCCCTTGGGCAGATTCTGACTGCCGTCCATCAGGAGTCCCCTCGCGGACGACTCTTCAGCCTAAGCGATCCGCTGCTCACTGGCCCAGTCGTCTATGCCCTCGTCGATCTTCGCGCACCGGGTGACTTCTCTCATCGCGACATCATCACGTTGTCAACGACAGACGCTCGCGTCCTCACCATTTGGCACTACGGTCAGAATCACACCGCTGGCGACTGGATTCTATGGGCCATGCATCCTCTCCACTTCGGCACGTTGTGGGGCATATCCGTTAAGATCCTTTGGGCTCTCTGCGGACTGGCTCTCGCAATCCTCGCGATCACCGGCCTATTGATGTACTGGAATCGCTTTCTTCGCCATCAACTCTAGTGATTAAAGACTTGATCTCGGCAGCGTTGGGACCTACCAGGTTGCCTTCAGTGTTCCGGTTGACTCACAGCGCGGAGGCTGAAGCTAGCGATGGCGGCGGGGCTGGAGTTCGGACGCACCTGGAGCGTGCCGAGGACCTCGATCCGCGAGGTGGTCTGGTCGCGGAGTCGGAAGACGAGGACGCCGGGCTGAACCTCTTTGGCAGAGAGCAAATTGAAGCCTCCGGTTTGCTGCCGTAGTTCAATCTGTGCAGCCGCAGCCGCGGCGAGTGCGACGTTTGGCAGAGCGTTACCGAGAGCAGGGTAGCTTGCCTGATTAAAGGCGGCGAGCCAGCCGTAGAGCAGGCGGCCGGCAGGTGTATCGGGGATAAGACCCACTTGGTCGCCGAAACGCGGCAGACGAACGAGGATTGTGGCATGAACAGGGCTGACGTGATCTCCCCGCCGAGCGGGCACAGGAGCGTCCGCGGGATCGCCGAGTACGATGGTGTCGATCTGCGATGGATCGTCTTTCTCGTCGGCAGCCGAGGCGGCCTCCGTTGCAGCGTTGGCGGAACGACCTGAGCTGCCAGAGGCGAGATGAGCACGACCGTTGTGAGCCAGAGCATAGAGGACCGAGAAGAGCACACCGACGGCGGCTACGATAGCGAGCGCGATGGCGACAGGGCTGAGCCGCTGGCGGCCGGTGATATAGAAGCGGGGAGCGGTCGCAGTGGAAACTCCGGTGTGGAGAGGCTGCTGCATCGTGGGCGGTCCTCAGGCGTCCTGGGGGCGAACCGGGTCGAAGGAGAGGTCCGGCGGCGTTGGCCGCACTTACAGTGTAGACGCGCTGCCAGTAGGTGACGTGAGCTTGATCCGCAGCGAAAGCGAGACCCTGCTCCAAGGGTAGATCTCAGGAGCGCGACGATAGCTCATTCAACACCTGACGTAGCTGCTGTTGCGCAAAGGAATTTTCATCGACTTTTCCGATCGTGATGCGCGCCCAATTGGAATAGGGAGGAAAACTCCTGCCAATATCAACTCCGCGGGCACGCATTGCAGCTGTGACTTCAGGTTGCGGATGACCAGAATTGAAGAAGATGAAATTGGTATGAGAGTTTGTATGCGGCAACTTAAGCTCTTCCAGCGTAGAGATCCATTTGCCTCGTTCATCAATGGTGATGGATCGAATCTGGCGGACGTGGGATGTATCGGCAAGAGCAGCCGAGGCAGCGGCTATATTAAGGCGTCCCAGAGACTCCGCATCCCCGATCCCCTGTTTGCGTAGAGTGACAGCAAGGTCACGCGGAACAAGCGTGTAGCCGATAGGAAGTCCGGCAAGTCCATGAATCTTATCGAAGGTGCGAAACACAAGGACATTCGCACCTTCACGAGTCAAAGATACGGCTGAATGGGTTTCGAAGTCCGGGGTGTATTCAAGGTAAGCTTCATCAACGATTACTGGAGCACGTTGTGAAACGTCGCGAAGAAATTTCTTGAATGCATTGTCTTCGCTTATGGTGCCTGTAGGATTGTGGGGGTTAATCAGGTAGAGAGCTCGCGTCTTGTCGTTGACCTTCGCCGCCAATGCTGGCAAATCATTTTCATACTTTTCGTTCAAAGGTACTGCTACCCCAACTCCTCCGACCCGTGAGGCCGCATTGATAAGCGCGAGATACCCGGGTGTTGAGTATACGAATTCACCGCCAGGACCTTTCTCGCTTCCGAAGTAGAGACCGAGTTCTCCCAGGATTTCTCCTAACACCACTTGTTCCACGGAGACGCGTTCGTAAGCCGCAATCTGTTCTGCGAATGCCTGGGCAGCCTTTGCATCAGCGTAACGGGAGAGGCGGGGCAGCTCATCTCTCAAAGCAACTTCGACGTTGGGTGACGGACCAAATGCGTTTTCGTTCAGGTTAAGGTGAATTATTTCTCCGGATCCCTGCGCGTGCGGAGTCGCAATCGCCGACGTTGGAAAGAAACTCGCCCCCAGGGCGAGACTAGAGTTTTTCAAAAGAGACCTGCGAGTGAGCACTGATTGCATTTTTTCCTCTTACAGATAAGTGTCCTAGTTGAGTTCAATAAGTTATATGCAGACCAAGCTGAAGGTAGCGCGGGAAGTTGGACTGTGCCGTTATTGCACCGAAGTTTGCGCTTCCGAAAGCGGTGTTTGGGCCTGCAAATAAAGGCGTATTGAAAGTGTTGAAGGTCTGCGCGCGGAACTGGACATTCAGCCTGTCGCGAATCAAAACGCTCTTGAAGAGGGAGATGTCCCAGTTTTCATAGCCGGGACCTCGCAACGACAGGGTGCGTGGAGCGTTGCCGAAGGAGTAAGCCGCAGAGGTTGTGAATGCTGCCTGGTTGATATATCCGTTTAGCCGATCATAGAGGGTGCCTTTGGTCCCGAGTGCGACTCCCGATACAAGATTTGGACGTTGCACACCGTTACCGGCAATAGTGTTGTTGGGATTGCTGCTCTGATGGATGGAAACGGGAAAACCACTCTGGAAGGTGGGCAAAACGTTCAACTGCCATCTGCCGATGATATCGTCACCCCAACGAGTACCAGTTGAGAAGCGCTCTCCTCTGCCGAACGGAAGATCGTAAAGAACGCCAGCGACGAATCGATACGGAACATCAGTGACGGAGTGAGCATATTCGGCTTCGAGGTCGTATACGTTCTGGGGTGCGGAGATGCCTGAACTCTGAATGCTGTTCGCCGTGGCGAAGGAAGAATCCATATTGCGTGACCAGGTGAAGGAGGTCACAAGATTTAAACCGTGACCTGCGCGTTTTTCTGCCTTGATCAGAAGCGCGTTATAGTTCGCGTGCGCAGAGCTGACGAAGAGATTCACGGAAGTGAATTGTGAGAATGGACGTAGCGTTTGCGACCGCGCCACTGTGGCTTGACCTATGATTCCAGGTCCACCCGCGACATAGTTTGGATTTGGCACCTCATCGCTGAGAGAGCTGCCGAGGCTGAAGTTTGATGGATCGAGCTGATTGAAATTGATGGGCGTGCTACCGGTGGGAGAAGGGTTGAGATTGATTGATCGCGATCCTATATAAGAGGCATCGAGCGCGATATGGCCGGGCAACTCCTGCTCGACTCCGACCGAAAACTGTTGAACGAGTGGAGCATGAAGGTTCTGATCGTAGCTCGTAACCGAATTGCCGATTCCTGTGAATAGCCGGGCAGAGTTTCCAATTGGCTTTTGGAGTCCTGCAGGGAATGGATTGTTGATCGAGCCCGCCGACGTCTGGTTATCGTCGAAGCTGGCCACATACGAGTTAGCCGCGGTGTAACCTGGCGCTAATGCACCGATTGGGTCATAACGTAACGGGGCGTAGAGAATGCCATATCCGCCACGGAGAACAGTCTTCGTCCTGATTTGATACGAGGCGCCAAGACGCGGAGCAAACTTAAGAAGAGATAGATCGCCAATGTCACGGCGATTGCCGTCCACACCCGCAAACAGGATTCCGCCTGTCACCGTAGCGCCATTTGCCAGCTGAGAGGTCGCGGTGCGATCGAAGCCAACCGCAAGCTGATTGTGATCTTCTTTCAACCCTGTTTCCCCCTCGTATCGAAGCCCGAGGTTAAGCGTAAGCCGCGGTGTGACTCGCCAGTCGTCCTGCGCGAAGACAGCGAAGTAGTCCAGGTAGGTATTAAGCCGCGTGGTGAGATCGACTTCTCCGGAGACAGGGTAGCCAAGCAGGAGATCAGCCAGATCGGACCCGGAGCCGTCGCCGGAGGCATTCGGACCCGACTGAGTAAATGCGCCTGAGAATGTATAGGTACCAGGAGCGTTGCTGAAATCCTGAAAGTCCATACGGATGCGGCGGTATTCCGCTCCAAAGGTCAGATTATGACGACGCTCCGTCCTGGCAAGCGTTCCATTTATGATTTGCGACTTCCAATTGTCGAGCGAACTGGTGTTCTGACCTAGTTGCGAGAAGTTACGCAAAAAAATAGTTGGAAAGAACTTGGACTGGATCTGTGATGAGTACGAAGCGGGGAATCCAAGTACGGCGGGGTCGAAGCCCTGACTAACTTCCGCGATAAGGTTGGGAAAGCGATTATTACCGTAACGCGCAGTCACAACCGTCTTGGGATTCAGAATCCAGGTGCTATTGATTTGAACGGCGTCGACCTGACGATGATATGTGTAGGAATAGCTCCCAGGCAGGGTGCCGAGTGGGTTTCCCAGAGGCTGCAAGGCTTCGTAAAAGATGTAAGAGCCGCTGATGTTCCACCATGGACGAATCTGCTGGTCAAGCTTCACTGTTACTTCCTGTGCGTGGTCGCGCACATCATCCGTTCCTGTGAAGTTGTATTGTCCCGTTGGAGTACTCAGCTGGGGAAGTGGATAGTAAGAGGCGATATTTTTTGCCTACTGTACTAAGTTGACCGACAGGGATCTTGTTCCCGGCAAACGGTGTTCGATGGGTGCCGGCTGAATCGGTGAAGGTTTTAGTCGGATCGTAGATTACGTTCAACGAGCCGTCAGCGTTATGGCTTTTTGAAAAGTCTCCCATACGCTCGAGCGCGGTGGGGACTGCAAAACTCTCGGTGTAAGGAGAGGTCTGGATATACCCTTCCGAACCAATCCAGAAGAAGCTCTTGTTCCTGCCATCGTAGACATGTGGGATAACGACGGGGCCTCCGAGTGAAGCTCCCCAGTTGTAGTAGGGACTGTCAGGCCGCGGAACACCCTCACGGTTGGCAAAGAAATCATTTGCAAGCCACGAACTCTGTCGCGTCTCGCCAAAGACCGAGCCATGAATACTGTTCGAACCTGAACGCAGAAGTGTGTTGAAGACTCCTCCGCCAGTGCGTCCAACTTGTGCGTCGTATGTGTTTGCCTGAATTTTAACATCTTGTATGGATTCGATCGTCGGAATGACGATGGGGCGATTGTTTGTGTCCGTGATTGGTACGCCATCGACGAGGTAAAGATTTGCAGCAACGGGTCCACCCGCAACCGATGTCGTTGACGTACCGTTCTGGTCTGCGAAGCGGATAAATTGCGGATTACCCGTATTCACGAAAACCCCCGAAAGCTTTGCCGTAATGTATGGATTGCGACCGAGGACGGGTAAATCTTCAAGCCGCCGCTGGTCCAGGTCCGTGCTGACGGATGCGGTCGACGAGTCTACCAGCGGAGCGTCAGCAGATACTTGGACGACGCTATTTGCTGTACCTAGGGTGAGCGAAATATCGAGTGTCAAAAAATCCTGCGTCTCCAGGACGATGTGAGTGCGTTCCGCAGGACTGAATCCTCCCACTGTAACTTGAAGACCATATATCGAGGGCTTCAGAGCACTGAAATTGTAGGTACCAGCGCTATCGGATGTTGTGTTGCGTGTCTGATGTGTACTATCGTCCGTGAGTGTGATGGAAGCGCCCGCAACAGAAGCACCTCCGGGATCTGTAATGGAGCCGCGGACTCCACCACTATAGGTCTGCGCGATTGCCGGCAGATTCAGCGCAAGCAGAAGCACCAACAGGGTAGAAAGCTGACGGACGTTTAGACGTGAGTCTTTGCTTTGAGAGGAAGCCATGAGACGGTTCTCCTGAGAATGTGCTGCCGTTATGCAGACGAGTCGACACTGAACAGAGGCAACGCCACGCCCTATTAGCAAAAGGGTCGTGCGGTCAAAAGACTTGCCTGATGAGATTTATGAGGAGAGGGCTAGCAACAACAACGGACGGAAACGCCACTCAACTCGACAGGAAGGCCCTGCGAGGAGCGACAACAATGAAGCACATTGAGGATGCGCATAGCGACAGCATAGTCTTGAACATCGCGTTGGTCAATAGCATACGCAAGCCTGTTCGTCCAGCGGCCCAAGCCGATTTCTTAGCAGAAGAAAAGAGGCCGGACGAAACAGCCATTTTGGATAGTTCAAATGAATCACGCGAGGGAAGCAGTCCTCGTTGTTGTCACCTCATGCGGCCGCGCTAAAGCCATTCAGAGGGCGAAAGAGCCTTAGGTCAAGCCTGAATTGTGAATGGTATAAGCTTTTGCTCTGGTATCGGAACCGATCGCATGCGAATCTTCGTTTGGCGAAACATCGTATACGTATCGATGCTGTCGTGTCTGGCGGCGCTGACTCTGGACGCCGCGACTCAGAAGAAGCCCTCGGAGAAACAGACAGTAGAGAACGCCGAGCTGCTTCAGCCTCCGTCGTTTGGTGGTCAGTCGGTCGAGGTGGCCGTTGCGCTGTATGTCACGGATTTCGTCGCCATCGACGAGACAAAAGAGACATTTGAGGTGAGCGGATACCTCACAGCGAAATGGAAAGATCCCAGGCTTGCTTGGCCGATCGCTACAACGGATCAGAAGAAGAGAGGTTATCGATTAGGTGAGATCTGGGCCCCATCAATCGAGTCGGCGAATACGATCTCACATAAGGCAATGCAGTATTGGCTTACTGCCGACAAAGATGGTGTAGTCACATACGTGGAGCGCTTCGATTCGATCGTATCGAATAACTTCGACTTTCGCAGGTTTCCTTTCGACACACAGTTACTTCGGCTCGAATTTCACACCTTCTTCACTTCGGATGAAGACGTTCGCTTCGCTTTTCAGCCTTTGCCTTCGACCGGGATAAGTCGCGACCGGGACACGGAACTCTCAGGCTGGAGTTCAGGGGAAGTGAAGTACACGGTGGACAGGGTCAGAGGGGGACTCAATTTGCCGTCGACAAACGAGGCCGTGTTTCAGATTGCGATGAAGCGGCGATCAGGCTTCTACATCTGGAAGATTCTCGTGCCTCTCGTGATGCTCGCGCTCATTCCAGGCGTGGTGTTCTGGATCGACGCAGAGATGTTTGACTGGCTGCTGAAGATCCCGATGACGATGATGCTGTCGATGGTGGCATTCGAATTCACGATTGCGCGCGATCTGCCGCGCATCGGCTACGTCTCGTTTCTGGATGCGGTCTTCCTGGCCAGCTTTACACTTTGCTTTCTCTGCATCTTTGAGATATTGGGCGTATTTCTTCTGCAGAAGCATGGGAAGCGAGAGCGGGCAGTGAAGCTGCATAGAATGGGACGATGGGCATATCCTCTGACCTATCTCCTTGTGATCGCCCTCCTCGCACTCGGATTTTTGGCCTGATGCTATGCATGCGCACACTCGTAGGAGCTGCCGGGCGTTTTCAGACTGATGAAACGGACGCCAACCTTATCAAATTCTTCCGCTAAGAGTTCATAGCGATGGTCGACAAAGAAGGGCTTGGCTTGCCCGTCGTGGACAGGGATCACGACCTGCGGGCGCATGCGCTGGACGAACCCCGACATCTCCATCTCGTTCTCCCAGGGCGCCTTGATGGGAAGCAGAAGGACGGGGGTACCGGCGAAACGATCGAGAGCGCCAGAAAAGGAATCGCCAGGGTTGAGGACCATGTCGTTGACGAGGAAGGCGGTGTTGGAGGGCGGTTCGCCGCTGAGAATGGACGCGTGAAGGGCAGCTACTGCGGTGACCCGGAAATTTCCGATGGTTCGCTCACCATCTTCAAAGAGCGATGCCCGAATGTCGGCGGATGCCAGTTCAGTGGCAGTCGGTTTGTTGGTGAGGAGCTCCGCCTGTGGATTTGCGTCAAGGATTTTTCTAAGGGAGCCAGCGTCCAGGTGATCCGGATGCCCATGACTGAGAAGGATCGCGGTAAGATTCTGGAACTGGCCGGGCTGGACAAGACCTTCGACGAAGCAAAACTTACCTGGGTCAAAGAGGATGCGTGAGTCAGCCTGTTCGATCAGTACACAAGAGTGGATGAACTTCGAGATGCGCATGGAGGGTTCTCCGACGCCGGAAGCAGAATACTGGAAATAGCGTTGCTCAAAACAATTAGCGTTCTATTTGACAGCCGCCAGCTAGTGTCAGATTGAAAGCTATTTCGTACTGGAGAGCCGATTTCGAGCTGAATTTACAAAGATATTTTGTACTGGACTCAGAGCTATTGGATACCCGATGGGATTCTTCAATGATATTGAATACTGGCTTCACGGTAGGCAAATGTGCAACAAGCCGGTCATGCACACTCGTACCCGTGTAACGCCGATTCTGTTTCGTGTCGATCAGCCCAACGCTTGTTGCGGAAGTGAATAGAGAAGATTCCGACTTGAGAGAGCCGATCAGCGTTTGAAACTACGCCAAATGGTAAAGAGCAGGAGCGCAGCAGCCGGCGCCGGGACCATCACTATTTTCGGAAGCTTAGTAAAACGCCAATCAGAAGGACAAGAACGAAAGCAGCCTGGACTTAACTGCCGCCATAACGACTCGCGCGATCGCCAACAAATACACACTGCATTCCACCAAGACCAGTTATACCCGTCAGCACCTTCTGGTCAGCGACGATGTGGGACGCTGGCTCGTATTGGTCCCGAATCCAATTCACCGTTATGCTCTCAGCGATCTCAGCGGCATGAATCACGACATAGATCACTGACGACGTACATTCAGAGCGCTCGCCAGGCGCAGACAAAAAGCCAATTGGCTCTCGGCACCAAGCAGGGCGGGTTCGGATCGCACTGCGCCTCTAATCTCCAAAGAAGGAAGTCGCCGCTGGTTTTGGACGCCGTTAGCAGTGAAAGTGCTGTAGGCAGCGACCTCCCGAACAGAGAATCGCCGCTAGACACCGTATTGAGTTGCCCGATGGTGCTGATAAGCTGCGCGCGCTTGAGCGTATTGCGATGCCAAGACCGGATTAGGTGAGGCTGTTCGTTGGTCATCGAGCCTGCTGCAACGATCGCAGATTTGGATGAAGGTCTCCGGCGAGCCCATTTCGCCGCGAGCGGCGAAGATGGCCTGAATGCAAGCGCCGAGACAGCCAGCCTCTTCTTCAAGAGGAACGTGCACATCTGTGCCACTGGCGTCAGCCAGGAGCTGACGCCAGTGCGCAGAACGTGACCCGCCTCCGATAAGCAGAATACGTTTCGCGCTTGTGCCATCCAGGATGAGATCGAGGCCTTCAAGAATGCCGAAGCTGACTCCTTCGATCGTCGCACGGATGAGATTTTCTGGAGTTAAGTTAGATGCGGAGATTCCGAGAAGAGATCCCTGTGCGGACGGGAGGTCGGGGGTACGTTCACCGTTGAGGAAGGGAATGAAGGTCAGGGCATCCGCTCCGGGGCGCGTGGTGGCGAGAGCCGATTCAATATCAATGACTGTACGGCCAAGCGTATCCAGAATCTGCGTCACGACATTGGTTGCGTTCATGGTGCAGACGAGCGGAAGCCAGCCGTTGGACGAGGAGCAGAAGGGAGCGATGCTAGGATTCGGGCTGGCTGTCGGCTTATTGCGGAAAGAGTAAACGGTGGCCGAAGTGCCAAGGCTCATCGTGACGACACCCTCAATTACATTACCGGTGCCTATCGCTCCCATCATGTTGTCTCCGCCGCCGCTGGCGACAAGACAGGCGTTGGAGATCCCGAGATCGGCCGCTACATCTGGCTTTACAGCGCCGATGATTCGCTGCGCGGGAACGAGGGTCGGGAGAGCGCGAAGGAGATGGCCAGTACCCTGGTCGATTGAGGCAAGGACCTCAGCGGCCCAGGTGCGATTACGGACATCGAAGTATCCGGTCCCAGAGGCATCTCCGTACTCCGCAAAGAGATTGCCGGTAAGCCAGAAGTTGAGGTACTCGTGGGGAAGGAGAATGTGGCGGATTCTGGCGAAGTTTTCTGGTTCCCGCTGCCGTAGCCAGAGCAACTTTGATACGGTGTATCCGGTGAGGGGGATGATGCCGAAGCGCTCGAAGAAGGCTTGCTGGCCTCCGAAGCGGGCGATCAGTTCCTCGTTCTGCGGTGCGGTTTCGGTGTCGTTCCAGAGCTTGGCGGGACGAATGACCTGCATGCGCTCGTCGAGGATGACCAGGCCATGCTGCTGGCCTGAGACTGCGAGGGCTTCGATGGGTTGGCCCGAAGCTTGTGCTACCGCTTGCTTGACTGAGAGCCGGAGGGCTTCAATCCACCATTGAGGATCCTGCTCGCGGGCGCCGGAGGGTCGCTGGATGACTTGGTGCGTAGCATGTCCTCGACCGTGCGCGATGCCCTGCTCATCGATCAGGAGAGCCTTTGTCCCTTGCGTGCCGCAATCGATGCCTAGATACATAGGATGTGAGTCTCGTGATTGTGTACGTTGAGTGGGTTTAGTTACCAGTCTCGGAGCGCTTGCTTGCGTTTGATTTATCTTTCGCGCCGCGGCGGGATGAGCTGTGATAGCCGGAGTGCCGCTGGAGTGCGATGGCGGCAGCTCCACGAAGGCGAGCCATCTCTCCTCCAGTTGTGATCTCGAGGCGAGGTGCAGAGCCTGCGAGAATTCCGGATACCAACTCGTCCTGCACGATGGACCCGAAGCTAGACCACGCTGTGGTGAGAGCGCCGGTGATGAGGATGAGTTCCGGAGAAAGGGCCGCGGTGACCAGACGTAGGCCTTGTCCGAGATGCAGGGCCTGCTTCTGTATCGCTTTGATAGCGAGTGGATCACCCTCTTCGGCGAGGTGCATGAGGTTTTGGATGAAGGTGACGTTTGCGTTTGGATTGAGTTCTGAGTAAAAGCGCAGGGCCGCGTCGGATGAAGCGAGTGTCTCCCAGCAACCGCGTTTGCCGCAGCCGCAGAGAGGGCCGGCAGGGTCTACCGGGATGTGGCCGAACTCGCCAGCTAGTCCGTTGAGGCCCGAGACGATCTGTCCGTTGGCGAAGATCGCGGTGCCAAGGCCTTCGGAGAGGCTGACCAGCACGGCATTGCGCGTTTTATCCATGCGGCCAAACCAGAGTTCGGAGAGCAGGCAGGCGGTCGCATCGTTGTCGAGTTCGACCTGAAGGCGCAGCTTCTTCTGGATCGCTCCCTTGATGTCGTAGTCCGTCCATTTGAGATTAGGGGCGAGAATGAGATGGTTTGTCTTTGGATGGACGCGACCCGGCACGCTGATTCCGATGCCTTCAAAGGTTTTATGTGGGAAGCGATCGCGCATGGCCTGCATGGTGTCGACCATACCGGCGACGGATCGTTCGGGATCCGAGAAGATGCTGATCTCTTCGTGCGCGAGCATGCGACCGTTGAGGTCGATAATGGCTAGGATTGCCCTGCGTGGCCGCAGGTCGGCTACCAACATGACGAGATTGTCGTTGAGCGAGAGCATGGTCGGGCGGCGGCCGCGCGGCCTGCGGGCTACGGCACCCTCAACGATCCAAGTTTCCTGTAGAAGTTGCTCGACGATATTGGAGACGGTGCTAGGCTGCAAGCCAGAGACGCGTGAAAGGTCAGCACGCGAGATGGGCTGTTTGGAACGAACGATCTCCAATACGATGTCGCGGTTGATGTCACGAGCGATCTCGCTCGATGCAAGTTCAACATAGGCGAGGTCTACGCGCCGGAAACCTTTGTCGACGTTCTCTGTTCTTTCTTTAGTAGGCATAATGCGCTCGCACGAGCTGAGAGTTCATCAGTGCTCCATAGCGGGAGTGCTGTTCCCGTAGATTGGCGTATCTCGACTTTGCAGGGATGGGTGTGAGGTCCCTGAGTTAATAAAATCGCAAGAACTATTTCTTCGAGATCCAGTATAGCGGTGCGCCGTGGCGATTTGTAGAGATAACTGGAAAGGTCTCAAAAGGATCGGAAAAAATCGCCAGACCCCTAGTTCTGTGCGGCCACCGTGATGATAAGGGTGTTGGGTAATCTGATCTCGATTGACAACTTTGCGCAGTAGTCGATATAGTTCGGGTCGCGAGTAAAATAGGTTTTTGATGTGCCTGACGCTTCACCCACCTTTTTGGAAGGCTTTTCGTAGCAAATAATGCTTTCTCTCGCTTCCAGCTTTCCAGTACTCGGCGTCCAGATGACGCGACTCAATCCAGTCGACGTCCTCATCCTGCTGCTCTACTTCGCTCTGGTCATCTTCATTGGGTTTTATGTGAAGGGGTCCACGAACACGAGTGAAGAGTTCTTTCTTGCTGGGAGGGAGATGTCGGCGTGGGTGGCGGGACTGAGCTTCGTGTCAGCAAACTTGGGCTCGCTGGAACTGATGGGATGGGCAGGGGCAGCATATCAATACGGGATGCTCGCAACCCATTGGTACTGGATCGGCGCAATTCCAGCAATGCTATTTCTGGGCATCGTAATGATGCCCTTCTACTACATCTCGAAGACACACTCGGTACCGGGTTATCTACATCTTAGGTTTGGCGAGGGCGCAAGAGCGCTGAGCGCAGTGTCGTTTGCATTGATGACGATCCTGATGAGCGGGGTCAACATGTATGCCATGGCCGTCGTCATGCAGACAGTGCTTGGTTGGAATCTGACGTTCTCGATCTGGGTGGGTGCGGGAACGGTAGCGCTATATGTGATGCTCGGAGGTCTTCGCTCAGCAATCATCAACGAGGTACTGCAGTTTATTTTGATATGGGCGGGGGCAGCGACAATTCCGATCTTGGGGTTGATCGAGGCGCATGGCTGGACGAATCTTAAGACGCAGATTGCGACGAACATAGGTAACACCAACTACACGCATCTGTGGAACACGCTTGGAGGGTTCAAAGACAACCCAATGGGCGTGCATTGGACAGGCATCGTCTTTGGGCTGGGGTTTGTTATCAGTTTCGGCTATTGGACGACAGATTTTCTTGTGGTACAGCGGGTGTTGAGTGCGAACAGCCTGCGATCCGCAAAGATGGCACCGGTGATCGGGGCAGCGTTCAAAATGGCAATTCCTTTGATCGTGATTCTGCCCGGTCTGATTGCGCTTGGGCTGCACAACGCCGATGGCTCCATGGTGTTTCACCTGGTGCCCGGAAGTGTAGCGAAGGCGACCGGACAACACAGCTACGACGACGTGCTGCCGCTGATGTTGGTCCGCTACTGCGGGCCAGGGTTGTTGGGGCTCGGAATCACGGCGTTGATAGCGGGCTTTATGAGCGGCATGGCGGGCAATATCAGCGCCTTCTCGACTGTCTGGACCTATGACCTCTACAGCGCCTTCATCAACAAGAGAGCGTCGGACAGGCACTATGTAGCGATGGGACGATGGTCAACAGTTATCGGAATGCTTGTGTCGATTGCAACGGCTTACCTGGTGATGAACGCGGCTTCGATCATGGATTACGTTCAAGCGTTATTTAGCTTTTTTATCGCGCCACTCTTCGGCACCGTCATCCTGGGGATGCTGTGGAAGAGGGCGACAAGAGCTGGCGGATTCTGGGGGTTGTTAGCCGGAACCACAGCTTCGATAGGAATGTTTGTTTGGGTTCGTTTGAATGCTGACGGCCTGCGATACATCGCGATGAGTCCTGATGCGCGTCCGATGGCGGAGAACCTTTATCGCGCTCTGTGGAGTTGGCTGATCTGCGTTGTGGTTACAGTGACCGTGAGTCTGATGACGAACGCTGTGCCCACCGCCCAACTTGCTGGGCTGGTCTACGGTGTAACTCCGCTACCTAGCGACGGCGCCGAAAAACTTTGGCAGAAGCCTGCCTTCTGGGCAGTTGTCGTGATCGTTGTGTTTTTCATTCTGAATATAGTGTTTTTTTAGAAGCGAGCTGCAAGGAGACACGATGAAAGACAATCGTTCGCAAGAGCAAAATCGGCAGACACGCAGAGCAAGGCTCTCCATATGGTTTTTCTGCGGCATCTTGATGCTGGCTGACGGTCTGGTTCTATTAGGTCAAGGCATCTTCGAGCGCTTTGGACAAAAGGCCGCCACCGTTCTGGCGAATCTACAGCCGACGCTCTGGTGGGGCGTTCTATTGACCATCTTCGGGGTGTTCTATACGGTACGGTTTCGGCCAGCAACGCACTCGACGGATTGAGTTCTTGTGGCAGTACACAGCACAAAGGCACATTTTCATTTGGGGGATCTATGGGGCAATCAATTTTCGATAGCTTTCCGGTAGTGGAATTTGAGGGAACCGAGAGCACATCCGATCTAGCGTACCGCTGGTACGATGCGGATCGAACAGTGTTGGGAAAGCCGCTCCGCGAGCATCTGCGATTTGCAGTCGCCTATTGGCACAGTCTGACGATGAACGGTAGCGATCCATTTGGCGCGCCGACGATTCGTCGTCCCTGGATGGACCGCAGCGATGCGATGCAGGCCGCGCAAGACAAGGCAGACGCTGCCTTTGATCTTTTTCGTATTCTTGATCTCCCCTTCTACACATTCCATGATCGCGATATCACTCCTGACGGCGAAACCCTGCGTGAGTCAATTACCAATCTTCACAGCATGTCGGATTACCTGGCGAAGAAGATGGAGTCGTCAAAGACACGGCTGCTCTGGGGTACGGCGAACCTGTTCAGCCATCCGCGATTTATGTCAGGCGCCGCGACCAACCCGGACCCAGAAGTCTTTGCTTATTCTGCAACGACCATTAAACATTGCATGGATGTAACGAAGAAGCTCGGCGGCGAAAACTATGTACTGTGGGGCGGCCGTGAGGGCTACGAGACGCTGTTGAACACCAGCTTGAAGCGCGAGCTGGAGCAGATGGGCCGCATGCTCACGTTGGTGGTGGAGTACAAACACAAGATTGGATTCAGCGGCCAGATACTTCTTGAACCGAAGCCGAAGGAGCCGACCGTACATCAATACGACTTCGATACGGCGACGGTATTTGGGTTTCTAAAGAGGTTTGGCCTGGAGAGCGAAGTGAAAGTGAATCTCGAGGCTAATCATGCATTGCTGGCGGGGCATACCTTCGAGCATGAGATCGCCACGGCAGCTGACCTGAGGATTCTCGGTTCGCTCGATATTAACCGCGGCGACCCGTTGCTTGGTTGGGACACGGATCAGTTTCCGACAGATCTATACTCGATGACCCTAGCGATGTATCACGTGATCCAGGTTGGGGGGCTCGGGCAGGGCGGAATGAACTTCGACGCGAAAGTGCGACGACAGTCAACGGAGCCCGAGGATCTGCTTCATGCGCACATCGGCGGCGTGGATATGTGCGCTCGTGCGTTCCTGATTGCTGCGAATATTCATGAGGAAGGGCGCTTGGCCGACATTGTGGACGCACGCTATGCTGGTTGGAATCTGCCAGAGAACAAGGCGATGCTTGCGGGCAAGGAACCGCTGGAGGCAATCGCTGCCCGAAGCGAAGAACGCAACATCAATCCCCAGCCGCGATCAGGGCGGCAGGAACAATTGGAAAATCTGATCAACCGCTACCTGTAGCTGAGGCAAGGGCAGCATCGAACAGCGAATATCGATGTGACCCTCGAATGAAGGAGTTTCGATGATTTTGCGGCCTTGGGTTGCGCGATTTGCATTTGTTCTATCGACCTTGAGTGTCCATGCTCTTGCTCAGGTTGCGTTGCCCGCGGATTCTCGACGCCCTGCATTGGGGCTTGGAGCGGCGTGGTATCCCGAGCAGTGGCCGGAAAGCAGGTGGGACGCAGACCTCACCTTGATGGAACAAGCACACGTAAATTTTGTACGAGTGGGCGAGTTTTCCTGGAGCACCATCGAGCCACATGAGGGCGAGTTTCATTTGGAATGGCTTAAGCACGCCGTGCGTGCAGCGGAGAGGCATCACATCGCGGTTGTGATGGGCACGCCATCTGCCGCACCGCCAGCTTGGCTTACGCAGAAGTATCCTGAGACTCTGCGCACCATGGAAAACGGCAGGCAGGATGGGCACGGAAATCGCCAACAGTTCGACTGGAGCGACCCCAAGTATCGCGAACTGAGTCGGAGGATCGCGGAGAAGATGGCCGAGGCGTTCGGTCATGACGCGAATGTGATCGGCTGGCAGATTGACAACGAATACGCCAATGAGAGCTATGGAGAACCTACCCAAGCACAATTTCAAAACTGGCTTCATGCCAAGTATGGGACGCTTGAGAATCTAAATGCGCGGTGGACCACAGCTTATTGGAGTGAGACCTACCAGGAGTGGAACCAGATTCCGATCGCTGAACATGGGGGCAACCCTGGTCTGATGCTGAACTGGAAAGAATTCGTCTCCGACACTTGGCGGAGTTATCAGAAAAACCAGTTGGATGCGATTCGCGCGCATGCTGAGCCTCGACAAATGATCACTACAAACATGATGGGGTGGTTCGACGCATACGATCACTACACCGTAGCGCAGGATTTAGACTTTGCCTCATGGGACGATTATGTGGGGACGGGACATCTGGACCCGGTGCGCAATGGCGCGACACATGATTTAACTCGTGGATTTTTGCGCAAGAACTTCTGGGTGATGGAGACGCAGCCGGGCTTTGTAAACTGGCAGACGGACAACAATGCTCTCGATAAGGGCGAGGTTCGGGCGATGGCGTGGAATGCGATTGGCCATGGCTCGGAGGCAGTGGAGTATTGGCAGTGGCGGAGCGCGCTGAACGGACAGGAGCAGTACCACGGTACGCTGATTGGAGCCGATGGGACACCCGTCCCGCTATACGGTGAGGTGAAGCAGATTGGGGCAGAGTTCGAGAAATCTGCTTCAGTGCTGGCTGGAACGACCGTGAGGTCGGAGGTTGCGGTGCTGCAGGACTACTCTAGTCGATGGGCTATCAATTGGCAGAAGCACAATAAAGCATTTGATCCGGTGGATGCTCTCTTGAGTTACTACGCTCCGCTGCATAAACTTGCTGGCTCGGTTGATGTGGTCGCGGATACAGCGCCGCTGACCCAGTACAAGTTGGTCGTAGCTCCGGCGTTGAACGTATTAACACCGGAGGCCGCAAAGAATTTGGAGGCTTACGTTCGTACAGGTGGCAATCTTGTGCTGGGGCAGCGGAGTGCCATGAAGGATGAAGACAACAGTCTATTTCCAGAGCGGCAGCCGGGACCACTCGCCGCAACGCTGGGAGCGAGGGTTGAGCAGTTTTACGCACTGGATCAACCTGTGCCGGTAAGCGGCGCGTGGGGAGATGCACAGGATACGACGTGGGCCGAACAGCTTGGCGTAACGGATCAGGCTACGCAGGTTCTGATGCGTTACGGAACGAGCAACGGCTGGTTAGACGGACAGCCCGCGGCTGTGACACGCAAAGTTGGGCGGGGAACGATTACATACATTGGCACTCAGCTTGATGCGGCTGCAATGAGACGTGCTGCGGAGTGGATGCTCAAGAACAGCTACGTCGCAATGGTATTGCCTGAGATTCCTACAGACGTGGATGTGGCGGTACGGTCGAACGAAAAGACACGAGTTTTCATTCTGACGAACTATGGATCGGAGATGCGTGTCATCAGACTGCCACATGCAATGCGTGATGTGCTCAACGGTGGGGACACAACAAGCGTCTCGCTTCAGCGATTTGATGTCGTGGTACTGCAGGAGTCGGTCGGTAGTAACTAGGAGGATCGCTTTGTCTGCTTTCGCGAAGGCGAAACGATGTGGCGCGCTCACATTATTGCTGGGCTTCAGCTCGATGCTTGCAGCCCAGAGCTTCGTGCCTTCCAGCGACCTACTGGTGCGCTTCGGTGCGCCGGCACGCGTCTTCGAGGAGGCTATGCCAACGGGCAATGGACGACTAGGAGCGACGATGTATGGCGGTGTCTCTGAGGAGAGACTGGACCTGAATGAGAGTTCGATGTGGTCCGGCTCACCTCACGATTCGGATCGCACAGACGCTGCGAAAGAGCTTCCAGAGATCCGAAAGTTGTTGATTGCGGGCGACAATGTAGCCGCCGAAGGTCTGATAAATAAAAGCTTCACATCGGCGGATGCGGGAAGCAGCGACCCTCGCTATGGTTCGTACGAGGAGTTGGGTAAGCTGCTGCTCTCGTTTGACGGGATGAAGGATGCGAACGCCAGCAAATATCACAGATGGCTTGATCTCGATGGTGCCGTAGCGACGACGAGCTTTGTTGCAAATGGGGTGCGCTATAAACGCGAAGTATTCACAAGCGCCCCGGATCAGGTGATTGTGGTGCACCTGCGGGCGAGCCAATCCCATTCGCTTTCGTTGCGCGTTCGTCTGAGCAGAGTAGAGCGTTTCCAGACGACGACCGATGGTAAGGATGGCTTGGTAATGACGGGCACGCTGGATTCGGGAGCGCACGACGTGGCTGGTCTTCGGTATGCCACGCGTATGCGAGCGTTCACTCGCGGTGGCACCATAAAACCAGTCGATGGCGATTCTCTTTTGATCTCCCGCGCTGACGAGGTTACGCTACTGGTGACCGCGGCAACCAACTATGGAGGTTTCGCAGGCCGTCATAGCCATGACGCCGCATTCGCCGCTTTGCAGGATATGCGCGGCGCTGCTAAGCGGCCTTATCCGCTGTTGCTGGCGCGTCACCAAGCGGATTATCGCGGCTACTTCCGCCGAGTGTCGCTTGCGATGGGGGACGGCGAAGCAACGCTGGAGCAAAGTACTGCCGCAGACCGCTTAGCCGCGGCTCATCGAGGAACGAACGATCCTGGTTTGGCGGCACTCTACTTTCAATTCGGGCGATACCTGTTGATTTCGTCGTCTCGTCCGGGTGGCCTGCCGGCGAATCTTCAAGGACTTTGGGTAGAGGGGATTCATCCTGGATGGAAGGGCGACTGGCATCTGAACGTCAATGTGCAGATGAATTACTGGCCCGCGGAGCCGACGGGACTAGGCGAGCTTACCGATCCGCTGTTCGCTCTTATGGAAGGATTGCAGGTGCCCGGCGCACATACAGCACGTAGCTACTATGACGCCGATGGATGGGTCGCGCATGTGATGACGAATGCGTGGGGCTTCACGTCACCCGGAGAAGAGGCTTCATGGGGTTCGACTATTATCGGTTCGGCGTGGCTATGCCAGCACATATGGGAGCACTATCTCTACACAGGCAACGTGGAGTTTCTACGACGCATGTATCCCATGATGAAGGGTGCTTCGGAGTTTTATCTTTCGATGCTGGTCCGCGAACCGAAGCATGGATGGCTTGTCACTGCACCCTCCAATTCGCCGGAGAACACTTTTTACATGCCCGATGGACGGAAGGCCAGCGTTTGCATGGGACCTGCGATCGACGAGGAGAATCTGCGTTACCTCTTCGGCGCGACGGCAGAAGCGGAGGCTAAGCTTGGGCTGGACGAGGATCTACGAGCGAAGCTAATCCGGACGCAGACGCAGCTTGCTCCGATTCAGGTGGGCGCCGACGGCCGCGTGATGGAGTGGCTTGAACCATATCGCGAGGTCGATCCCCATCACCGTCATGTTTCGCATCTTTGGGCCGTGTATCCCGGAGGAGAGATCGACCCTGAAACAACTCCGAAGCTAGCTGAGGCGGCGCGACAATCGCTGGAGATGAGAGGCGATGGTGCAACGGGTTGGTCACTTGCTTACAAGATGTTGCTGTGGGCACGGCTAGGAGACGGCGATCATGCGTATGCCTTGCTTCGAAACCTCTGGAATCCCGTGGATCCGATTAAACAGAGTTCGGCGGGCAGCTTTCCGAATTTGTGGGATTCGCATCCGCCGTTCCAAATCGATGGCAACTTCGGCGCTACCGCGGCGATCGCAGAGATGCTGCTGGATAGCCGTCCGAATGAAGTTCGCGTACTACCGGCGTTGCCCTCCGCATTGCCCGAGGGCCGAGTTGACGGTCTCAAGGCGATGGGAGGAGTGACAGTTGGAGTGACTTGGAAAGCTGGGCGAATGACTGAGTTGAGATTACAGTCAGAGCGCGACGCGGTTGTCAGAGTTCGCTATGGATCGGTGGTTCGGGAGCTGAAGATGAAAGCTGGCGCGAGGAAAGTACTCGACGAATCGCTGCGGACGCTTGGCTAGAACACGTTCGAGTAACTCGTCTAGAAGGTGCGACTACTATCGGTTTTGTACCTCCACCACCGAGTCATCGGGGATGCTCCATGCGTCCGGACCGCTATGGGTCAGCTTCCCTGTTGCGTTGGACCAGTGAAGATGAGTGATTTGGAACTGACCCTTCTCATAGTTGTAGGTATTGCCATCGTCGCGATAGAGATCGAAGTCTCCATCGGCACCAGGGTATATGCGAACACGATCTATCTTTTGATCTTCATTGGTACTTTCAATAGCGCTTCCAAGCGGAAGAATCGAACCCGCGCGAACGAAGAGAGGAATCGTGTCGATGGGAGCATCGACAGTGATAGTCTGCCCACCATGCACCTTAGCGTTCGTCCAGTAGTTATACCAGTCGGTTCCAGCGGGCAGATAAACCGCGCGTGAAGTACTTCCCTGTTCTGTTACAGGAGCGACCAGCAGAGCTGGTCCGAACATATATTCGTCACCAATGTTGGCAACCTTAGGGTCGCTTCCAAAGTCCATGAACAGGCCTCGCATGAAGGGAGCACCGGTCTGGTTGGTCATGTGGCCAAGGCTATAGATGTACGGCATAAGCTGATAGCGAAGGCGCAGATACTTCACAAGGATTGGTTCGGCCTGCTTACCGTAAGACCACACCTCATTCTGAGGACGGCTTCCGTGACTACGGAAGTTGGGCTGAAAGGCTCCGTACTCGAACCAGCGGACATAAAGCTCAGGATAGTCATCGTAGTGGCCAATGTTTTCGCGGGCGTCAGAGGGGTCGATGAGCGGAGTGTGCAGCGGCGTGTGGTGCGAGGGAAGATACTGCCAGCCACCGATATCAGTGCTCCAGTAGGGCGTACCCGAGGCGACGAAGTTAATGCCGGTTGAGACCTGACGTCTCAGCGTGTCCCAATTTCCGCTGATGTCGGAGGACCAGAAGATGGCGCCGTTGTGCTGCGCGCCAAGATAGGCGTCGCGAGCGAGGATGAGTGCGCGAGTTGGAAGATCTTCGCGAAAGCCGTTGTAGAAGGCCGCAGTGTGGAAGAGAGGGTACGTGTTGAAGAACTGCGTGCCAGGGCCGATGTGAAAGTAGCTTCCGTTTGGCGGGAGATCAGGCTCAGTCTCGTCGGCCCAGAAGGCGTCGAAACCTTTGCTGACGTAGTTCTCTTTGACGACGCCCCAGTACCACTTTGCAGCGTCCGGGTTAGTCGTGTCGATGTCTGAGCCGGCGCGATCGTATGGCAGTCCGTTGGTAGGTGTGCCGTCGGCGAGATGCTCGAACCATCCATTCTTTAGGAGGGTGCTATAGAAGCGGCTCTCGGGGACGAAGCGAGGCCAGATGCTGATCATGGTATGGAAGTTCATGGAGTGCAGTTCCTTGTTCATCGCCATAGGGTCTGGCCACTTGGCGGGATCCATGTCCATCTGCCCCATGATGGTGTAGTGAAACCAGTCGATGACGAGGTCGTCGATCGGGTAATGGCGTTCGCGATATCCGTGCGCGACACCGAGAAGTTCGGCCTGACTGGTATAGCGCTGCTTACTCTGAATGTAGCCGTATGCAGATTTCGGGAGCATGGGGGTTGAGCCCGTGAGCAGACGGTAGCCGGCGTAAATCTCATCGTAGGTTGTACCAGCGATCACGAAGAAAGAGACTCGTTGGCCGACATCCGATGTCCAACGTACTTGATCGTTGAATCCGAAGGCGACGGTGGTCGCAGATGGATTGTCCCAGAGAATGCCGTAACCTTTGTTTGTAACTACAAATGGCACACATACACTTTGACCAGAGGGTGCGTTGTAGTCATGGGCACAACGGAGCACATGGTTGCGATGGTCGAGGTAGCCTTCCTGATTCTGACCCAAGCCGTAATAATGCTCATCCGGCGGAGAAGCAAAGCTGGCGCCGACCTGGAAGAAGGGTGCGTCAGTGGGACGGCGGTCGTAAAGGATATCGGCATTGCCGTCCTTATGATTGGGAACCGACATCTGCCAGCCCTGCATGCGAACAAGGTCTGCATTATCGCGGGTCCTGATGGAGAGGCCAACGCCTGGGGTGGAGCCGTTGAAGAACTTCGCTATATCGGCGCGGGTTCCGGTGGGAATCCACTTCGGTCCCTGGGGTGAGACCGTGACGACAAGACGGTTGGAACGCAAGGTGTCACCTGACGTCTCGCTCCCGGCTGTCCATCCCGTAGGAGCTGGCGTCGCTACGATGCCATACCCCGGGGCGGCGAGTGCATCCTCGCGCCGCAGGCTAATGGAGACGCGCACGATATTTGGCGCGTAGGGCTCGACGAGCACCGTGGCGTTATCGCGAGAGAGCGACAGCTGCTGAGCGCGAGCCACCGGAGTCGCCAGGAGCGCGCCGAGACAAGTAAGCGGAATCAAGTGAATAGCAGTGCGGAGGTGTCCGAACATAATTTTCTCTTCTTCGTTCAAGTATCTAATGGAGGGCGGGTAATTAACGAGCGACATTCAAGGTTTTGCTTAGCTTGATATCGTCCGAGCTGGCCCCGATTCGAAGTTCGATGGGGCCAGGTTCAACAACAAAGGCGTGTTGCGTTTCGTTCCAGTAACCGAGCGACTGTGCGGGTAGGTGAAGAGTGACGACTTTGGATTCACCAGCGCGAAGGTGCGTGCGTTCGAAGCTCTTAAGCTCTTCGATGGGACGCGAGACGGCGGAGTGAGGATAGGCAACGTAGAGTTGAACGACTTCGTCACCATCTCGCACACCCGTGTTGCGGATGTCGACGGAGACCGTCAGATCGCCGTTCGGCGCGAGGCTGGATGTGCTGATGTGCAGATTCGAATAGCCGAAAGTCGTATAGCTGAGACCGAAGCCAAAAGCATACAGAGGTTTCTGCTTCAGATAAAGGTAAGTACGACCGTGGCGAAGATCGTAGTCCATCATGGGAGGAAGCTGATCGATGGAGCTAACCCATGTCTGAGTTAGGCGGCCCGCCGGGTTGTAGTTCCCGAAGAGCACGTCGGCGAGGGCGTTTCCTTGCTCTTCGCTGTTGTGAGTGATCTGGAGGATGGCTGGTATATGATCCTGGGTCCAGTTAGTCGTATAAGGAAAGCTCGTTTGCAGTACAACAACGGTCTTTGGATTGGCAGCGTAGACAGCCTTGACGAGCTCTTCCTGCTCCAACGTAAGACTCTTGCGATCAATCGCTTCTTTGCCCTCGCTCGGCAGTGCGCATTTGAACCATCCGGCGTCGCAAGTAGGGTGGTTGCCAACAATCACGATGGCGACATCAGCTTTGGCTGCGAGAGCGGCGGCTTCGTTTGCATCATCGCCTTTCGAGAAGCTGACAGAGGAAGATCCAGCACGTGTTCGGATTCCTGCGAGCGGCGTCACGATATAGGGGGGAGTACCGCTATACCAGTCAAGCGCTACCCGATCAGCGAGTGGGCCGATGACTGCGATGTTCTTTACGTTGTCGGCACGAAGGGGAAGCATATCGTTTTGGTTTTTCAAAAGCACAATGGACTCATCGGTGACCTGACGCACGAGAGCCTTTCGCTCGGGCCAGTTCCATGGATCGCCCTTTGCCTGATCGACTGTGCCGATTTTGGCGTAGGGAATCTGCTCGAGTGGGTCCAGCATACCCAGCCGGAGCATGACGCGGAAGACACCGCGTATGTTGGCGTCTATCTCCTCTTCGGTGATGAGGTTTTGTTTGAGAGCGTCCATGACGGGCTGGCGGTAGTCATCAAGAAACTGATTGATACCCGCGTGAATCGCAGCGGCGGCAGCCTCAGACATAGTTTTGAAGGCGTGGTGATGGGTGACAAGATTCGTGAGGGCACCACCGTCGGTGCAAATAATGCCGTCGAATCCCCATTCCTTGATGACCGTAGCGCGAAGCACAGGACTCTCAATCATCGGAACTCCGTTCCAGCCGTTGTACGCAGTCATCATGGCGTTGGCGCCCCCTTGCTGGATGGCCATGCGAAACGGTACGGAGTAGTACTCGCGGAAGAGGCGATCGTCGAAGTTCGATGAGGACCCATCGCGACCGTCTTCGTTGCTGTTGGCGAGAAAGTGTTTGAGGAGCGAGGAAGTAAGCCAGACGTGGGGATCATCGCCCTGCAGTCCACGGGTAAAAGCAGTGGCCATTGTTCCGACCAGGAACGGGTCTTCTCCATAAGACTCTTCACTTCGTCCCCAGCGCGGATCGCGGCTGAGATCGGCGTTTGGCGCGCGGACGACCATACCGCCGCGATGGTATTTACCATACGCATAACGAGTCTCATAGGCTTCAGCAGCAGCAGCCTTCTGAATGAGCTCGGGATCCCAGGTCTGGCCGAGTCCCCGCGACTGTGGGAACTGAGTCGTAGGAATGACGGGGAGGTTTTTCCCCTCCCATCCTCCAGGGCCTCCGAGGGCGAGCCCATGAAGCCCTTCAACGTGCTGTGTTCCAACGACACCGAGCCTGGGTATAGTTGGGTTTGTGCTGAGCGCCTGCACTTTTTCCTCGAGCGTCATATGGCCGATCAGGTCGGTGATACGTTCTTCGGCAGGGAGATGTGTGTCCTGAAAGCGGTACCTCTGCTGCGCCTGGAGGAGTTGCGGGATGGAGACGATAGCGAGTAAGGACGCGATGGAGACGGATCGGTTGAACCTGGGCATGAAGGCGACATTTCCTATCGTTGGGTGTGAACAGAGAGCGAATACATTCGCTGAATGTGGAATGCTGCTTATTTGGCGATTGTGGGCGCCGTCGTCTGGTTGACCGCCTGTTGTATGGCCTTCTCGGCAAGCGGTGCCATGATGGCGTAGCCGACTGCGTTTGGATGGACACCATCGGGGGAGACGGCAGCGTCGAGGCCTCCCTGATCATTGGTCATCGCGGAGTAGTAGTCGAGGTAAACAAATCCGTTCGACTGTGCGTAGTGTTTGATCCATTCATTGAGCTGACGAATCTCGGCGGCGGGATGGAGACCGCGACGCCATGGATAGTCGCTTACCGGAAGAACAGATGCCAGGATGACGCGAATGCCATGAGCTTTCGCGGATTCGCTCATTGATTGCAGGTTATCTTCGATCATCTGAAGCGACGAGAGACCAGTATTTCCCGCGAGGTCGTTGGTTCCGGCCAGGATCACGACCGCTGTTGGCGAAAGGTCGATGACATCCTGGCGGAAGCGTACAAGCATCTGACCTGTGGTCTGGCCGGAGATGCCGCGATTGATGTAGGGCTTGCCGGGAAAAAATGGAGCGGGGACGTTGCGGCCCCACGAGTCAGTGATCGAGTCGCCCATGAAGATAATGCGAGATTCACCTGTTTCAGGCGGAGCTAGCTTTACGTTCTCATCGCGATAGCGACCGAGCTGTGGCCAGTCGGCGCCGAGTTTTTGGAGTATAGATATCTGCTCAGTGCTCAATGCGGCGGGGGGAAGCGTGTAAACGGGATCGATGGCCTGGGGCGATCTGGGAACGGTTGGACTCTGAGCAATACCAGCAGAAACGATGAACGAAAGAGAGCCGAAAAGCAGGAGACTAGTTGCAACCTTCATTGAGTTCTCCGAAAGGTTTCGATCGGGGGTTGTAGAGAAAACATGAGACGAGCCCGGCCGGCAGGGCAGATAGCGACAGAGCTCGTCCAGTCCAGCAAGCAAGAACATCTGCGCTAGAAGTGGTACTTGATTGCAAGCAACAGAGTGCGTTGAGTGTACTTCGCGTCGGTAATGCCACGGTCGACATTAGAGACCTGGGATGCGAAGGAACTGTTATTTGGAGTCTGAAGCTTCAGCGTCACCAGATCCGAGGTACTGTAGCCGGGCAAAGGGTGGTTGAGGAAGTTGAAAGCCGATCCACGAATCTCTAACGCCTGGCTCTCCGTGATGTGGAAACTCTTGTAAATGCCGAGATCGGAGTCGAAGAAGGATGGGCCGCTAAGATACGGGGCCTGACGGTCTCCCACCTGCCCGATCTGTGGCGCGGTGAAGCAATCGAGGTTGACGTGCTGATTGTTTTTTAGGCCCGCAGTCGGATTGCAGATGGTGATCGGCAGCACACTGTTGAATGGCGTCCCGTAGAAAGTGGACGACCCCACGGTGTGGCCAAGCGTGGTGTTCTCGATCGTCAAACCGAGGTTCTGGCTCGTATTTGCCTGCAGGTTGCCACCTGACTGCCAGGTGGTGGTACCGGAGAGCGTCCAACCGTTAACAAATCCTCCGGCGAGGAGGTGACCGTGAACTGGTGAGCCAAGATCGAAGGCGTAAGAAGTGTTGACGACATGCGGGCGATCGATGTTCAAGACACCGTAGTTGTTGGCTACATTGAATGCATCGAGAGTACTCCCAACAATGCCAAGCGACTTCGAGTAGGTGTAGTTGATATTGAATGTTGCACGACCCGCCTGTCGTAGCAAACTAACCTGTGCACCGTTATAGTTCGCATAACCCGAGTGGGTGTTGACCGAAATTGCGTTTGTTCCGTAACCCTTGTAGTAAGGAAAGTAATCCGCGATGTTAGGAACATTCTCTGGATCGACCGGTGCAGGAGCGCCAGTAATAGGATCTGGTCTGAAAAGACCGCCAAGCGGAATTTTGTTCTGGTTGACGAAGTTTGCGCCGCCTACCCCTGAGCCGTTGCTCTGCCCACCCATGAGGATGTTCTGAGTCTGGTTCCCAACATAAGCTATCTCGAGCAGCATGTTGCGCGGGATACGCTGTGAGATCGTCAGGTTGTAAGCATAGGTCACGCCAACCTTATCGTCAGACTGATCTGTTGCATACACACTCGAAGGCAGAGAGCCGAGAGATGCTGAATTCGCACCGAGCGCTGCAACCTCTTTGAGCGTGATTGCCTGGTTGTTGCTGGAGTTGTACGTCTTGACCCCGAGCGATGTCTGAAGCGGACCAGCATAGTCGTTGTACTGATCGTTCCAACGATAGGCCGCCCAGCCCCCGCGTACAACGGTCTCACCATTGCCCCTAACATCGTAGGCAAGTCCAAGACGAGGCTCGAGGAAGATCGTCTGTACGGGAGATCCTCCGTTAGGCACGGATCCATCGATTGCATGCCAGTACACTCCGGGGTAAACCTTACCTGCGCTGACGTCGGCCGCATAGCGACTAGGCTCCCACACTGCAAGTCCGTTGCCCGTGTTGTCCTGCCATCGACCAAGGTGTTCGAGACGAAGTCCGAGATTGAGGGTCAAGTGACGGGTAGTCTTCCAGTTATCGAGGAAGTAACCGGCGGCCGTCGTGTAGGCCATGTCGTCAGTGGGACTACTGTTGTTCTGTGTGAAACCACTGGTGATGCCCATTAGAAAGTTTGCCAGCGGGTTGACCGTGCCAATGGTCAAGCCAGTCACCTGATCAGTCTTTGCTCCGCTTGCAAACGAGAGTGCCCCATTGGGAGATCCATATGTACCCTGCTTGTTGCCCGACCGGCTCCAATAACCGCCCATCTTGAACGTATGAGTCCTATACACGAACGTGACATCGTCGGCTACCGACGGAGCCTTCTTGTTGGTGGGGAACACTCCGCCATTTCCGAACAGGTCCGGCTGCGAGATATCAGGCAGCGTACGGGCTCCCGGCGAGTTAATTGACGGCACAAGCTGAGAAGCGTTGTTGTAAACGGTGCCGTACGGATAGCCGAGGGTAGAGATCTCCATCGCCTTCACGTTAGAGGTTGAGAACGGATTGTCGAGCCAGCCCACTGCGACGCGTAGTTCGTTGGTCGCTGCGGAATTAAAGACATGAATGTAGCTGCCGCTCAACACGTGAGAATGGACGGCGCTTACGAGGGGGCCGCCAGGATAAGCGACGGCATTGGCGGGGGTGTAATAGATATGCGCGAGGCTGGTCTCGGAGTCGCTTCCGTATTGATAGCTCACGAATAACTTGTTTTTGTCGCTAAGGTTATAGTCCACGCGGCCGCGGTAGATATATCCATTGTGGACATTGGTCGTCTGCAAAAAGTAGTTGTAGCCGCTGCCGTTGCTCGAAGGATCCGTATTGGGCTGGGGGAAGAGCTTCAGTAACGCCAGAGCACCTGGATCGAGATACTGCGTAGGAATCTGTGTGCCGCTCAGCTTAGTTCCATCCGGAGCAAAGCCGCCGTTCAGCGACTGGCAGAAGTCGTTTCCTGTGCTCGTAGCGCAGAGCGCTGCATTGTCCGGATCGCTGAGGCTGAAGTTGCCCGCGCGCATCGCTGCCGTCGGCACATAAGAGGTTAGAGGGGAGGCCGATGGAAGAGTCTGACGAAAATCTTCGAACCCAGCCCAGAAAAGCAGTTTGCGGCCGTGATTAAAGTCAGTGTGCGGAATAAGGATCGGCCCCCCCACGCTACCACCCGGATAATAGTAAGAAGCGTCCGGCCGTGCCGTTGGGGTTGTGCTGTGCTTGTCTTGCCAGGTGTTAGCATTCAGCACACTGTTGCGCGCATAGAAATATCCTTGACCATGGAACTCCGACGAGCCGGAGCGGCTGATCACATTAATGACAACGGGGCCCTGGGCCGCATCAGCTCCAAAGTTGGAGGTCTGTACCTTTACTTCTTGTGTCATATCAGGATTCACAGTCGCTATGGACCAGCACGCACAACCGGGATCGATGATGCTTGCGCCATCCAGAAGATAGGCCGTGCCTCCACGATAGGGCGCGCCGTTGGTGTTGAGACCTACTCCGACCGCAGAACCGGAAGATCCGTTATCACTGAAATCGAAACCGGGCCCGTTGCCCGTGCCGCTCGCGGTGGTCGTGGTTCCCGGAAGAATTTTTAGCAGCTCAGAGAGGTTGCGACTTTCGATAGGAAGTCGCTCAATGTCTTTCGCGCTCAACAGTGCCGAGCGCTCGCCGGAGTCCTGCGGCGCAATCTCGTTGACAGCGCTTTCTACAGTAACAGTGTCGGTTGTGCCGCCAACGATGAGGCTAAGGTTGTTGAGATTTCGTACGTCGCCTGGGTCGACGCTCACATTATCCTGGCGGAACCCACGGAAACCTGGCGCCGCAATCTCCACCGTGTAGGTTCCGGGGATGACGCCGGCAAAGGTGAAGTAGCCGGATGAGTTGGACGTGACGTCGCGTTTGTCCCTGCTTGCAGTGTTGGTGAGGGTGACCGTTGCTCCCGGGATCACCGCACCGGTTGTATCAACGACATTGCCCGAGAGACTGGCAGTCGTCTGCGCCTGCAGATGGGGTGAGGTCCCGAGCAAGCCGACGGCCAGCAAGACCAGTAAGGCGAGGCTCCACTTGAGTTGGAGGTTAGACGTTGTGTAAAGCATGGTGCGGCCTCTTTCACTTCAATTTTTTTGTGACCCGAACTAATTGCTGATGCATAGTTCTCTGTCAAGGAATAGATTTAGTCCTGTACAAAATCGGAATGAGCATAGTACACGCAAACAGAAACAGTCAACTGGGAAGTTTAAACAGCCAAAAACTCTCTTTCTTCTGTAATTTTCGACAGGGATTAACCGGCATAGAGGGGTCATGAGCTGAGCCAATGCGGCCTCAGGTGGTCTGCGCAAAACAGACATTGTTTACGCCAATGAACTTTAGGGAACCCAGCCGTGAGTACAATAATTTAAATAGGGGACGAGGAATAAATAAAAGAGTGCACAGCATAGCCGCGCTGCATGCAGACGTGACGCAAAAAAAAATTAAGTGGGAATCTTCAATTCGGGCCAGAAGCGGAAGTTGCGGAAAGTGGCGCCGCCAGTCCCCCAGGCTGAGAGGGCAGGTCGAACGTCCAGAAAACCGCCCAGAATGTTGTGGTGCATTCCGGAGATCTCGGCAGATTCCTGCGTACGCTGCCACGGTTGATCGAGCAAGCAAAAGTAAAAGTCGATCTCCTGGCGGTCATTGACGATGCGAACGGTTGCGCGGGTGGGATTGGCTAGTGCGTGGTTGAAGACTAGGCCGTTGCCTAATCGAATCTTCAAGCCTTGAGGGCCCAGTGTGACGCCGGTTGCGTGCTCGGGGTTGTAGAAGAGGAGGAGGCCGGCTTCGCAGCCGGGATCGACCGCAACATCGATTTCGATCGTGTAAGAGTGGCCTCCCATGGGTACGGCAAGGACGGATGTGTCGGTTAGACCCTTGCCCTGAGCATTAAGGCGGAGGTAGCCCTTTCCAGTATCAAAACGCGTCGAATCGTATTGATGCCAGAAGGCCCATTGAAGGCCAAGGTCTCTAGTGACGAACTCGTCCGATGGGTCAAAGAATGGTTGCTGGCTTCGGCCGGGTACGGGCATGGAAATGGCTGAATCAGCGCCGGCTTCCGGTTGCTCGCGGAACCAACCGTCTGCTGTCCAGCGATGGGAAGGAGCAGGAGCTGGCGGCCGAGGGTGCGATAGCCGTTCTCATAAGAATGCACAGTCATGTACCACTTGCCGTCGGGAGTATCGACGAGGCGGCCGTGGCCAAGGCTTAGCCAGCGGTCATCTCGCGATTGCGTATGGACGATGGGGTTATAGGGAGAGAACTCCCAAGGACCTTCGGCGTGGCGGCTCCGAGCACTGATGACGGAGTGGCTGGTGGCAGGTCCCCCGGTACCCCCTTCGGCAACGTTCAAGTAGAAATACCCATTGTGCTCGAGTAGCTTAGGGCCCTCAAGGCAGGTGCATTCGATCCGCGTGGATGAAGGTATAGGCCAGGGTTCGAAGGCTGCGCGAGGTGGGGACCTTACAGCGAGACCGTCAGGCGTGAGCTCGAGCATCTGGCCACCGTTCATATAAAGAAACCGGCGGCCATTGTCGGCGATGTGCGCGGGGTCGATGGCAGAGACGCCGAGGTCGATGGGCTCGCTCCATGGGCCGGCGGGATGTGAGGTGTGAACGACGAAGAGGCGGTTGTTGGCGGGGAAGTAAATATAGAAGTGGTCCTGATACTCGCAGAGGTACGGCGCCCAAACGCTGCCGTAGTATCGACGCAATGCGGCGGCAACGGGCTTCCAGTTAACGAGGTCGAGCGAGTGCCAGATGAGCAGACCCGGGGCATAGTCAAAGCTGGAGTGAGTGAGGTAGAACTCGTTGCCAACCCGGATCGGACTAGCGTCGGGATGGTCTCCGCCCATAATGGGATTGGTGTAAACGCTGCGCAGGATCTCTGCGGATAGGGCTCGCAGACCTGGCGCGAGACTGAATGCGATCGACGCTGCTGATGCGTCGCAGAAGAAACGATGACGCGTGATCATGCGTGAGCCTGAAGTAAAACTGCCATGAATTTGCTCCTGAACCTTTTGGTCGCTGATTGCTGATAAAAAAATAAAAGCTAACACTTGTCATGTTCCAGACGAAAACTCGGATCCTCGTAGCCTTGGCTAAAGCAGCATTGTCCGTGCCTTCGAGTGTTTAATATTTCGTTTAGCAATTGGCAAAAAAACGGCCGCATTCGCGGCTTCAAGAATGCTAAGGCTTTTCCGGACACTCTAGTCGACGTCTGGTCTCTTATATATTAGGTTCCATGCATTGTGTCGGTCGCTTGCTCGCTCTGCTATTTGTTTTGATCGGTGTGGCTTCGACTCAAACTCCTCCGCAAGCAAATCTTGGCGCGGTTCCGATTGACCGCTTAGGTGAACCCTGGTGGGCCCAGCGACACCTTGATGTTCTTCAGGCAATCAAAGTACATCCAGATACGCCACTTTTACTCTTGGGTGACTCGATCACACAGAACTATGAGAAGTCGAGACCCCCTGACGAGAACTTTCAACCCACCTGGCAGACTTTTTACGCGGCACGCAACGCCATTAACCTCGGCTTCAGCGGAGATACAACCGCCAATCTACTCTGGCGCCTAAAAAATGGAGAACTCTGCGGTTTATCTCCTAAGGTAGTCGTCGTCCTGATCGGCACGAACAATACCGGCGTAGCGAACCAAAACGCCGTTCAGACCCAGGTTGGCATCGACGCAGTCGTTGCCGAAGTAGAACAGCATCTCCCTTCGACACACATCGTGCTGATAGGCTTGCTTCCGAGTGACGTTTCACCGCAAAAAACAGCTGTAGATCAAGAGGTCAATCGCTATCTCGCTCGCGTTTATTCAGAGAACCCACGTGTCACATATCTCGATATCAGTAGCATTTTCTTTGTGAATGGCAGGCTCAATTCCGCCATCTACTATGATCCGCGACTGCCCGGCCATCCCGGTGCACTGCATCCCGACACAAAGGGTCAGTACATGATGGCTGAGGCAATCGAGCCTACATTAGCGCGCTTATTGAGCGAGAAGCCACGCAGATCTCTCGAGTCGATGACAGATATCAATACGGCTCTGATCCCTGTCGAGCGTCTCGAACAGGACTCCTACGACTGGTACGCTCGGCACCACGCCGAACTGGCTACTGGAACGACGATGGATCCGCGCATCGTCCTCATCGGCGACTCGATCACCCATTTCTGGGCAGGTGCACCAGCCGCATCACACGTCAACGGCGGGCCCGCATGGCAGCATGCCTTCGGCGATAAACCTGTACTTAATCTCGGCTTTGGCTGGGACCGTACACAAAATGTTCTCTGGCGGCTTCGTCAGGGCGAGTTCGATGGACTTCATCCCGACTTCATCATCGTGAACATCGGTACCAACAATCTGACTGGAACTGCGAACGCACGCGCCAGTTCACCGGCTGAGGTCGTTGACGGCATCGAGGAAATCTGCCGCGAGTTGAAGGATCGTTCTCAGACCAGCTCGATTATTCTGATGTCCATCTTTCCACGCGGCTTCGCCCCAGACAATCCGCTACGTGAACCAATTCGTCGGGTCAATCAGCTTCTGGTCGAACATTTCGCAAACAAACCAGGCATCAAAGTCGTCGATCTCGGACCGAAGTTTCTCGCACCAGATCAGACCCTGCCCGGGTCGCTAATGCCGGACGGCGTGCACCCAAGCAATGCCGGTTACGAAATCTGGGCGGACGCGCTCCTGCAGGCATTTCGGTAAAACCAATAGGTCGTCAAGTGCATAGAACGCATAAGTTCAGAGAGTGAGATTCAGGGTTCTGAATCTCACATAATCTGGAGATCACGATGAATACAATCTCGCTCGCCGCCGCAACTCTATCGAAAGGTGCCCTTGAACGCCTTGATCTACAGGGGAGAACGATATGGCAAACAACGGTTTCATCGCGTTCATGTAGGGAGTAACCGGGGCCGGTTTGTTCACCAAGCTGCGACGCCCCGGCGCCACACAGAGTTCATTGACTCCCGGACGGTGGAGGAGTATCGAGAGCGGGAGCTCGAAGAGACCTTGATCAAATACCGCCTCCATATACTTCGCCAAGATAGCCGTCATTCCGAACACAGAAATACTGGATCCTGATCTGCCGATGTTCATAGTAAAGGATGCAGTCAGATCAAACAGTGAAGAGTTTCGATACGCCCCAAGCTTCAACCAAGTGACAGATGTCGTGCCGAGGTCGTTCGTCAGCTAGTCCGAGGTGGGGTCCTTCCATCCATAACGAAAAAGAGATTAGCTTCTGAAGCATCAATGTGAATGAGTACTCCCGTCTGATCCTCTCAGGCTTTGTTGTTCCGAAATCTTTTGTTTCCGCAGTTCAGATCGAAGGTTTGGAATTCCTTCGCGATGAAAATCAGCTTCTGTAAAGAAGAGGCGATACGTCAGGACTACGACAAAACAAAGAAGGCACCAACTCACCGCAAACCCGAGTGGGGCGTCCAGGAACAATGCTCAGGACCGCGCAAAAGAGACGGAGACGAAGGACACCGTCCACGAAGATAACGATAAGGTGCAGTACCGCGGAGACCTTTTCGTTTTTGAAATTTCTCCCGAAAACCTCACGTCTTTTTTGCTCTCCTACTCGATTACGCTGCCGACCGCCGCTCCAAAGCACTTTTCAGGAATTCTCCGAGATCGCGATTCAAGCGGTTGCGGTGCGTGAACATCAGGCCGTGCGATGCGCCGGGATAGGTGATCAGCCTGCCATCGAAGATCATCCGCTGAGCGCATGCCGCTGTTGCAGTAAGCGGCGCGAAGACATCGGCTTCACCATGGACGAGCAACGTCGGCATGGTGAAAGCACTCATGTCGGCGCGTACGCCCTCGAAAAAACTCGCACGATAGATCTCGAGCATGGATACAAGCGGATTACGCAGGCCAAAATTCATGATCCACGTGCGTGCGCCCTCGGTGACTGGATTCTCCGCGCCTTCAGGGTTGAAGAACAGATCGAGGCTGTCGAGGAAGGTCTGTGCACGGTCTTCGATCATGCCGCGTAGGAAGGGCTCGTAGGCTTGCTCGGGATCGAGGCCGTCGGGGTTGTCTTCGCTGCGGCAAGGAAACGGCGCCACCGTCGAGACGAGCGCAGCTCGCTTCACCTGCTCACTGCCGTATTGTTTTAGATATCTCGCTAGCACGCATCCGCCGAACGACAGCGTTACGGCCGAGAGGTTGGGCCGGTCAAGATGTCCGATGAGCGCGTCGAGATCACCGGCGAGCGTGCCGATGCTGTAATCCGTCGCAGAGACGTCGGAGCGGTCGAAGCCCCGCTGGTCATAGGTGATGCATTCAAAGCCCTTGGCGACGAGCGCGGGAACCTGAAAGTCCCAGACGCCGGAGCCGACGTTGCCGCCGTGGATAAAAAGGACGGGCTCGCCCGTGCCCCAGGTGGAATAGAAGAGGCGTGTGCCATCCTGTGCGTGAATGTAAGGCATGATTCTCCTTTCACGATGCATGTCTTTTACGTAGAGAACAAGCAATCCGACTATGCGTGGCTCTTCTTCCACAAAACAATCGCCTCCTCGGCGATCACGTCAGGCATTTCCTCGGGGAAGAAGAGATTTGCTTCTTCGAGGCGTCGGATACCGCGCGACCCGGGAAGATTCTTATCGAGCCAGTCGGCAGACTTTGGATCGAAGAACGAATCCTTCATGCCCCAGACGATGCGCGCAGGCCCGCGCCAGCGGCAGAGCGCATCGCGTGCCGACGGCAGAGGATTGGCGCGCAACGAGGAGGTGTACTGCTCGAGCTTGGCCTTGCTGTCGGGGTCGTCGACCAGCGGCCGCAGGTAGATGTCGATGGTCTCCTCCGTCAGCCGGTCCGGCCAGGTGTATGCGCCGCCGAGTCCCCTAGGCGAACGCGCGATCGCCTTATCGGCGACCTGCGGAGAAAGCGGTCAACGAGTGCATGTTTGTCGGCGAGGTCGATCAGCGGAACGAACGGAGGCGGCGGGCTGTCGGTATCGACATCGCAGTTGGTAATCAGAAGCGTGCGTACGCGCTCTGGGTAGTAAAGGACTATAGTCGTGACTTGGTAAAGAAAGCGATCATCGTCATTGACAGTACGAACCCGCTCCATGAGTCCCTTAATGGCCTCACGGCCTTCTCGCGGTGAACCGGTGTGGCTGCGGTAGCGCGGCGAAACTCTCGTCCGTCGTCCGTCAGCTCGTAGCGTGGGAGCTTTTTTTCGTTCGTCTCTTTTTCATTCAGCCGAATGAGCCCCTGCCGGACGAGAGTCTCGATGAGCCTGCGGAACCGGTTGACGCTGGCTTGGGAGTCGCGAGCTGTAGAATACAACGCTTTGCTAAAGGATTTGGACAGCCCTCCTCAGCGATTTGTTTCCTTCGCCTTGCAGTTCAATCGAAACCGGACCTAAAAGGCAAATAGGATACCTACTACCAACGAGGTGTCTTGATTTGAGAGCGATGTAAGTTTCCACGGCATCTGATCGGAGAACGTAGATAGTGGTCGATGGCTTTACTACTAATCGAGAATTTACGCCGCGATGCTGCTCTGCGCGTGTGACCGTTACGCGGGCTTGCCATGAACAAAATCTGCAGTATTACGGATCTCTTCGGCCAATTGAACAGCCGCTATCCAACCTTGTCGAGTCGCGACATGAAGAAGTTTTCTCTCTCCGATGGGTTGGGCTTAGAGTTTGGAATCATTGCAACCCTTTCCGCCCGTTCGTACCAATTTGGCAGATGATTAGATAAATGCAGATGATAATGCAATGGATTTGTCAGTCTAAGGGTCTCAATTAAGTAATTTGGCCAGTCTGCGAAGAGACTCACAACTGCCTGGAGCATATAGGCTCTCGATTTCACATCGAAGTATTCGAAATTCATCGGCGCTCCACTCTGATGTCTGGAAGTCATTTGGTGTGAGTCTGGTAAAATTTGCGCCCTCAGGTTCTCCGCTAAGGTAGACGGACGGCACATAACGTAGAGAAGTCTCGCCAACACCCCAAAAAAACTCTCACAACTGGATTTCCTGACCAATGAGCCCAGCACGTGACACAGTCTCAAAATTTTCTTGCCCGTTCGCTCGGATGGCGCGTAATTTGCGACTGATCGATTGCAGTATGCGCATTGCTGCAGGTCCTTTTCTGAACGAACGAAGGCCGAGTTGAGAAATCGAGACGCACTTCGAAATGGTTGTCCGCAGTGTGGACAGCTTTCTCGTGGGAAGCAATTGTGCCTTAAACAGCAGGTGTATATGGCGATAGACTACGGAAGCTGATGGTGACCATTCTCCCCAAGACAAGCTGGGCAATACTGGTTTACCCATGAGACCGTATGACCCGCCTTGGCATAGACGCCACGGCATAGGCGCGGCTCCCCCCAGTGATCGATAGACCGGTGTCCTGGACAGTCCATGAAGGCTAGAGGGAAGGCATTCGATTACCTGTTCTTTTTCGACTCCAATCGCCTCCGCGATGGAGTCTATGAACGGACTTGTGTACGCCATGCGATCCAACGCTGCAACAGGTTGGTCGTTCCCAAGCCATGCACAAAGGCTTCTAACGGACACGTTATTCCCGGCTGCAATCCTGAGAATCCAGGATGACAAAATCTCGTCGTTAAGACGGCGCGGGTGCCATGGTAAGAGATTTGACACCATCGTCACCCCTTATCTGGCTGGCCGCGTACAACGCTATTTCGTACTGGAAGGCCGATTTCGAGCTCAATCTACAACGTTATTCTGTACTGAGCTCAGAGCTATTGGATACCAGATGGAATTCTTCAGCGATACGGGAGACTGGCTTCACGGCAACTGGGTACGAAAGAAGCTGGATATTCGGTAACGTGCCGAAATAGACCGACCTGAATAACTTGACGCGGCCTGTTATTGCCAAATGACTGTAGACCAGGTAAATCATGGATGATCATCAGTAAACACGAGGCGACGGACCGGCACGAGTCCGTTGCCGGGAACTGTACCGAGACTTCGCGAGCGCCGAACGTGTATACCAAGGGTGATCTTGAAGCAAAGGCCTATGCCCTGACTGGCATCCGAAAGCTCTCGACACCTAGGTTCAACGAACTTTATGCGGCTCTTCCAAACGCCAACGATGAGTTGGCTACGATGGGGGGCTGTATCGTCTCGCACAAGACATTGCGCAACGTAGCTAAGCAGTTGGCTTTGTCCCCCGACCAAAAGAAGTGACTATATACGGACAGGTTCCCAGGAAACGGTGTTATTGGCAATGTAGAGACTGAAGTTGCGAAAACCGGACTTTGCGGGAACTAGATGGCTGGTGATCAGTCGACACAAAACGTGCGCTTTCTCATTACTGATCGAAGCGTGATTAGAGCTTCGGCTAGATCGAAAGATTGAACTTGGAGCCGTCCATGAGGTGGTCGCGAAACAAGGTCGGCGGTTGTTATCGTGCTGGCAGCTTATTTCACCACATTCTTTGGATCGAGAGGAATCACCATGTTCAAGTGGTTGGCGCCGTTGTCCCTTTTCCTCACGCTGATCACAATGGCGTCACAGGCTCAAAGCAACTACGCGACCTTGCGGGGAGAGGTCACCGATCCGCAGCATCTACCCGTGCCAGGAGCGAAGGTGCGCGTAACTTCCGACCTCACTGGTGCGGTACGCGATGTGACGACCGACAACGCGGGCCTCTATGTGGCGGGAGGTCTGCAGCCAGGCGGATATCAGGTAGAGATCGACAAGAACGGGTTTGCCACAACCAAGCAGTCACTGCAACTGGAAGTGGGGCAAAAGGCCACGCTCGATATCTCACTCTCTCTCGGGCCCGTGACACTGGCGGTCAATGTCGGTGTCAACGGCGAGCTACTTCGTACTGCCGACGCCACCGTCGGTGCAGTTGTCGATCGCGACTCCGTGCAACAGTTACCCTTGAATGGAAGGCAGCTTATCGATCTCGTCGCCACCGTGCCCGGAGCCCACGTGAGCATGGGCGCGCAGCAAGGTAACGTGAATCCTTTGTATTGGCGGCCTGGACAGTTTTCTCCGTGAGCATTGCGGGCGCTCGGCCCAATGCAAACTACTTCTTGCTGGATGGAGCGACCAATACCGATCCTACGTTCAACACACAGAACCTGAACCCGAATCCGGACATGGTTCAGGAGTTTCAGGTTCAGCTTGGAAGTTACTCAGCCGATATGGGCGGCGCAGGCGGAGGCCAGATCAACATCGCCACGCGCTCCGGAACGAACGCATTTCACGGCACAGCCTATGAGTTTTTGCGCAACGGAGCAATGGATGCTTTCTCCTTTGGCTCGATGGGCATGACCAAGCACCTGGTCCAGAACAACTTTGGCGGAGCCGTCGGCGGCCCGATCTATAAACACACGTTCTTCTTCGTGAACTACGACGGTTTGCGCAGGTCCGCGGCAGATCCATGACCGACACAGTCCCCACTGCAGAAGAGGCTTCGGGAGACTTCAGCGACAGTGGAGTGGACATCTATGACCCGAACTCGACGCATGCCAATCCTGCCTACAACCCTGCGCTTCCCATCAGTGCTTCAAACCCGCAGTCTTTGCGAAAGCAGTTTGAATACAACGGCAAGCTAAACGTGATTCCGCCCGGCGAGTTAAATTCGGCATCGTTGACCATGCTCCGCCAATACGTGCCTCAACCCAACCAGATGAGCGGCATGATGGGTATGAATATGAACGGGCAGCCCACAGTTGTAGGGGCTGGAAACGACTCCAACAACTACCTCGATCTACGCAAGGAGCTCCACTACACCGATCAGGGAGCGATTCGCGTCGATCACGACTTCAACAGGGGCAGCACAGCCTTTATCCGTTACAGCGCTCAGGGTGAACATGGATTCATCCCGGAGAACCTTCCCGGGTTCGGCTATTACCACGACAATCTCGCGCAGCAGGGAGTGCTTGGTCTCAGCACCGTCCTATCGTCGCGCATGTTGAACACCGCTACGCTGGCCATCTCGCGGCTTAGCATGAATCACACAACCGAGAGCGCGAACAAAAACGATATCGTCGATCAATTGGGAATTCAGGGTGTAGGATTTGGCGGCCCCGGGGCTTGGGGTGCTCCTTACTTCACGGTGCAGGAATACTCGCCCTTTGGCGACAGCTACTCGGCCACGCCGATGCATGCGTGGGACACGATCATCGAAGGGCGTGATTCGCTCACTTTCCAAACAGGTAAGCACACCTCAAATTCGGCGGCGTTTACCGGTGGTACATCTGGCCGATGTGGGGCTTCTTTCAGAACCGTGGCTACTACCAGTTCACCATCGGCTTCACCACACAAACCTTGACCAACGACGGCACCGGCTCCGCGCTGGCGAGCTTCCTGCTAGGCATGCCCGTAGTCAGGCAGCGGCAGGCCGGCGTTCCACAGATGAATCTGCGTCAGTGGTACGCCGATGGCTTCGCGCAGGACACTTGGAGAATCACCCCGTCGACGACCATCAATTATGGCGTTCGTTATGAGTACATGAGCGCGCTCTGGGGCGTGACCTATACCAACAGCAACCTCGATCTCAGCACGGGGGTGCCGCAACCATTCATTGGCGGACAGAATGGATACCCGCGGGGACTGATGTACCCCAACGGAAAGAACTTTGCACCGAGGTTCGGCCTCGCCCAGACCTTCGGTTCCCTTGGATTGGTCTTGCATGCGGCCTACGGCGTTTTCTTCACTCCCGTCGATAGCGTCACAACATTCCATACGTCTTCCCGGAGACGGCACAGAGCGACAACTACACCCCAACCGCCGCAATCGGGAACTATAACTTCGGACAACCAGTGCTCGGCAAAACGGTCGTCAGTTTCACGGCAATGAGCCCTCACCCCTCTCCGCAATACATCCAGCGATGGAGCACCTCACTCGAGAAGACTCTCGGCCAGAAAACAACAATTGAGATCGGCTACATTGGTTCCGGCGGATGGCATCTTCAACGCGCCCACCTGATCAACAATGCTCTGCCCGGCCCTGGTCTGATTCAGCCGCGGCGTCCCGTTAAATCCATGAGCTTTGTCCCTGGAACCGTTTTGCCTTCGAACATTCAGGTGTTGAACCCGGCAAGCCCACTCGTCACGCCGGTCAGCACCATTAACCTCCTCGAGAACAGCGCGCAAAACTGGTACGACGCGGGCTACGTCACATTCAGCCACAGATATGGACGCGGGCTATCGCTCGTCGCAAACTATACCTACGCGAAAAATCTTTCGAATGCACCAGACTTCAGGTCACCTATGTATGAATCTGCAATTTCACAGAACAACAACGATCTGGACGCTGAGAAGGGACCCGCCTGCGATATACGTCATCGCTTTGCGCTGACCGGCGTCTACGACATCCCTACATGGAAGGAATCACGGTTTGCAGAAGTCGCGACAGAGGGCTGGCGTTTGTCCCTGATCTATCAGATTCAGACCGGCTACCCGCTGACAATCTCTGTCTTCGGCGACACCGCCAATGCGGGAACGGCACTCGGCGAAAATCCGATCCGGGCAAACGATACCGGAAAACCAGTGTTCAGCCAGGGCACCCGCAACGCGAACGAGTGGTTCAATACAGCAGCGTTCGCCGCTCCTTCCGCCTATACCTTCGGCAACGTGGGTCGGAACTCAGTCTATGGGCCGGGTATGCAGAGCTTGGACTTCGCGCTGATGCGGACCTTTCCGATCACCGAGAAGACGAACTTCGAACTTCGCGGCGAAGTCTATGACGCTTTGAACAAAGTGACCTTGGATACGCCGAACCGGTTCGTGAATACTGCAGGCTTCAGAACGATCACGGATGCGATGGATCCAGCTCGCCAAATTCAATTGAGTGCTCGCATCTCGTTCTAAGCAGAGACACTCCGCAGTTGGCGCTGACCATAGCGATCCGGGGTGTAGACCGTCCACGTGAAATCGCGGCCGCGCCGCGACTAGTAACGTAAGTCGGTATTCTCTGAAAACGGGGTTTGCGGCAAGTTCACTCTCGGATGGCAGCCGGCAGCTCGAAATTGCGATAAGACGACTTTTTAGGCATGTCATTTTCGATTGCAGTCGAGTAAAACGGTCCTGGGTGCGAAAGTTCTCCTGCGTCCAGACCACTCTCTGCGAAAGAAATCAGGCGACGTCCCTGTGGACGCCACACCTATTGCTAATCCGGCCTTGCATGACAGAAGCTGGTTGCACACATCTTCGTCCCGAATCTGAGGTTGTGACTCCAGATATGCGAATTAAGTCGATTTGCCTGCTCTTTCTTTTTGACCTGTCCTCAAATCGGCGCACGCACAAGGCACCGTGCCATCCTTCGAGCACTCCGCCGGCCAGAGTTCCTACACTCTCGCAGGCCGCGACTCAGTTCAGGGAGGGATCACCACCATCCCTACCGTGCTCGTCCCATCGCGCTCTCCTTCGACGCGAAAAATTTAGCAGGAAAGCCTTTCGTCGTGGACGCAGCCTCTGACGTATCGCCTGTCCTCCGCTCCCCCATCTTCTCCAAGTTCGCTTTCGCAGCCGGCCAGCAAGGCAGCGAATCGGCTTATAAGCTCATCCTAATCAGACACGTAGACCGTCTGAGGAACAACAAAATCTCCCCAAACGGCCTACTATGTGTTTTCACCGCCATGTCCGCCGATGCGAAACCTCGCGCCCCGCCGGGATCGAGATGTCTATGAAACACCAGCGCCTAGAGGGGTTCTGCTGCGACTGCGGTGAGATTTAGTTCAATGGTCTGGGAGCCAAGACGCGGATGAGTTGCTGTTAGCCGAACTGTTCCTTCCTGTTCCTTAGCCCGTAACCAAACGGCGCCTGTTCCTCCGATCAACGCGAAGGGATTATCTCCGATCAAGCTTGCAGAACCTTCCAGTTTGAAGACGACAGGATCGTTTGCATAGGTTCGCATGGCTCCAAACTCGTCTGTTACTCGCATCACCACGCGTGTCGTGTCAGCGCCGTCAGCATGGAGCATTGTGTCGTCGGCTAGCAGAGCAAACTTCTGGTCGACGCCCAGTCCGGACAGGGTTTTAGACGCTACCTGCTTCCCCTGCAGGTAGCCATCGATCCTGAGATCCCCCCAACCATGCCGGTTAGTTCGCTTTACCTGACTGCGATCGAGGATAAAGGGTGGGTACTTCAGGTGATCAAACTCCCCTCGGTCGGGATCGAGTTCCGCGATCAGGTCCCATGAACTCGTTACCAGGCTGTCGGTACGCTCATAGAACTTCAGATGATCGCAGTTCGAGCAGACGACGGCCTTGGTGAAGTTGGTCGACTCATCACTATTGGCCCAATGGAAGGCTGGTTCGAGAACAATCTGCTCGGTGGGGTCGCACTGCGACTTATAAAAGCCCCCGGCAGGTTTGAGCTCTCGGAAGATGTCCGTCACGCCGTGGTAGCAGATGCGATCCCCTGCCCCGAAGTTCGCGTGTGTGTTGTAGTCAAATGCACACCATCCGATGCCGCCCGCGAACTGCGGGTCAGATGCGAGCTGGTTGTGGATTCGAGCGTGCCGCAACGTGTGTTCACGCTGGCGTTCGTCGTCGTCGGTCGACTTGGTGGGAAAAGTGTGTCCAACGAATTCGGTATTGAGGTACAGGGGATGATTCGGCTTTCTCAACGGGAAGCCGAAGTCGTTAATGGTGAACACATCCTCCAAAAGCTCCGACTCTTTGAAGTTACGAATGCCGCCCGTTTGCCGAGTCGTATCCAGTGCGTGGGAAAGCGCGTTGGTGCGAGTGTAGAAGCTGTGATCGTCTGGAGATTCATTGATTCGCACACCCCAGAGGATGATCGACGGATGGTTCCAGTCCCGCCGGACCATGCGCCCGACATTATCAATGGCGACGAGCTTCCACGGCTCGGGGCCGATGTGTTGCCAACCCGGAATCTCCTCGAGCACAAGCAGACCGATCTCGTCACAGCAATCCAAGAAATGCCGGGACTGCGGGTAGTGAGAGGTCCGAACGATGTTGCAGTGGAGAGTATGGCGAAGAATCTTTGCGTCCTGACGTTGTACGCGGGCGGGCATCGCCTGACCAACGAACGGAAAAGTCTGGTGGCGGTCAAGGCCGCGCAGCTTAATGATTTTGCCGTTCAAGGAGAACCCGTGATCAGTGAAGGTAGCGTCGCGGAAACCGATGCGACGGCTGTCCTCGTCCATGATCTTTCCCGCGTGCAGGAGACGTACCCGGACGGTGTAAAGGTTTGGCGTTGCTATATCCCAGAGCTTTACCCCGTCAATCTCTTTAAAAGATAGCGTCTGCTTCGCGGGGTCATCGACCGACTCCGTGCTCGAGTAGACCGGAGCGCTTGTGGTCGGGTCGGCCGCTGCATTCGGATCACTGCCCGTCGATACTTTGAAAGTCTTGCTTGTCTTTGCGAGAGTACGTTCTCCGTCGAGTAACTCTGCCTCAAGCACCAGATCACCGCGAGGAGACGTACCGGCGAGAAAGCAGTCCACATCGAGCGTGGGTTTAGCACTTAGCACGTTCTTCGGATGCGCGAAGATATTGTCCAGATAAAGGCTTGGCACTACGCGCAACGAGACTTCGCGGTAAATGCCACCGAAGGTCAGGTAATCAATTTCGTTGCCGAACGGTGGGATGTCGCTTCTTTCAGTAGAGTCTAACTGCACAACGAGGACGTTCTCGCCGTCTTTCCTCATGTGCGGGGTTAATTCAAAGGAAAACGGTGTAAAACCGCCTTTATATTCACCAAGTGTGATGCCGTTGATCCACACGATCGAGGCCGTCATGGCACCTTCGAAGTCCACGAAGATACGTTTACCTTGAGAACCAGGCGGTGTCTTGAAGCGGCGGCGATAGGTCGAGATGAACTCGTAGTCTTTGTCGTCGAAGCTGTGCCACGGAAGGCTTATGTTTGTGTGTGGGATAACCACTCGCTCGAAAGATGAGTCGTCAAACTCAGGGCTTTCGGCACCAGCGACTTGTGCAGGATGGTATCGCCAACTGCGGTTAATCGAAAAAATCGCTCGTCCGTATGTGGGAACTTCTTCGGCGAAGACGGAAATACCGGGTAGTGTCGACGCTGCCAGTAGGGTTCCTGCTGTGCGGAGGAAATCGCGTCTATCCATCAAATTAGGAAAATCAGCCATGCCAAATTCTACTTATAAATAGGGCTAGCTGGTGGCTGGAATGCCTTCATTTTTTTGAGTTTTACAGTTCCGCTAAAAGCTCAGGAAGAAGCAAAATCTACGTGAAAACGAGAAATGTTTTTTAGCCGATGAATTTGTGTGTCTTGCTGGCGTTTTCGCGAAAACGAGTGTTAGATCGTGGTGTTTTGATGGTCAATTTGTGGTGGAATGCGTGGTGAACGTGGTACTTAAGCAGCCGCGTTTCGAATGCACAAAAATGTGACACAAATTCTGGATTTATTTTGGGTATTCTCGTTTCGGAATTTCGTACGCAGTAAGCAATTTTAGAGCCACCATGTTCTGGTAGCTGCGACGGTCAATGCACTTTGATTGAAGTCCCGAAGCCGGTGTAGTCGGAAAACTAGCTCCTGCGGTCGGGATTGTCCGGTTTATCCGGTAGCTAGTGAGAGCAACCCTTGCAGATCAAGGGCGGAGCTTGACTCGGTGCCTCGAGGCAGGGACGGGGAAACCACAAGGGCTTGATTATGGCCTTCAAACCACACCAGGAACGAAGACTGTTCGGATTGGGGGAGTCGCTGCTGGTTGATCCACTGATAGTAGGCTGCCATGTCTGCATCGACGAGGGAGCCGACGGGATCGAACTCGGAACGGCTGCTGCTGTCTGACAGCAGTTCGTTCATTGGCCTCTGCCGTTGCCGTGGGGCAAAGCGTACGAGTAAGGTGTGCGCCTGCGCCCGTCGCAATACTTCGCGCGCCGTCCATTGGACAAAGGTCGTGCTGAATATCTGGGTGCCGGACCCCTCTGTGAGCAGCCTGACTTTAAACCGTTCCAGCACCTCGTCTCCTGATTTGCCGATTCCAAGGTCGGTCGGAGATAGACGTGCCATATGTGTGCGCAGTTCTTCCGGGCCCATTCCCGGCTTTTCAATCTCAGCCTGCATGTTCTTCAACAATGCGGCGCGTACGGGTTCCATCTGTTGATACGAAACAGAGCTGACCAACGAACTATGATTGGCTGCCTGCCCTCCATCGACGTACCAATGTCCATAGGGCAGCGGGTGAGCCTTTGCCCTGGCTTCGACTGCAGCCAGCAAGAGCTCCACTCCGTTTTCCGGCTTGATCTGCTTGAAATAGGTGCCGTGCTTGCGAAGGTTGAGAAAAAGAGGTTCGTCATACGAGACAACGCCCTGCCCCACGATCGCAATTCCCAGTCTGCGTATTGCGATCGGTTCAGACGGCGTCGTTTTTTGAATACGACTCCCGTAAGCTAAGGCTGCCTCCCTGTACGCATCGAGTTGATGGGTTGTCCAAAGGTAGGCTGAGAGCTGTTCGACAAATTGGGCCGGCTGGTTGACCCAATTGAGTTTTTCAAGCTTCGGTGAGAGCGAAAGTTGCGAGAATGCTTGAAACCAATCTTTCAGTTGCGTCGGCGTCAGAGAGCTGAGCGTGCCAAGCTCCTGATCGATTGCAGCGCGCTCCGCGGGGAACTTGAAGTCGTAGTCGATGACCTCTCGCAGCAAACTAGGCACGAAGCTAATGGGCAGCTGTTGCAATATGCTCAGGTGAGCTACAGCGAGCTTCCCTGCTTTGGGTGGATACGCGGCAAACTGTTCGGGTTTGAGGTCGCTTGGCAACATAACTACAACAATTCGTGAATCGGGACGCCTTGTGACAGCTTCGGCGAGAAGCCCATTATCGCGCCGAGGGTGGGGACGAGATCAATCGATTGCAATGGGCGATCATATACCATTCCCGGCCTAACGCCTGCGCCCAATGTCAACATCCAAGTGGTGCGTGACGCTGCGTCACCGGTGCGATGATGCTGAAATCCATTGCCGCCGGCGTCCTCATCAGCGTCACGTCCAAAGTCCGGGAGGATGAACATCGTCGTGTTCCCCGCGTATTCGGGTTCGGCTTGAACAACCTTCCATAGCTCTGCGCAGAGACGGTCCGTGCGTCGAATAGCGTCAACGTAGAGCGAGTAGGCGCCGGAGTGAGCGATGTCGATATCGTGCATCGTGATCCAGAGCAGATTGGGCGACTCCTGCTGCATCAGACGTTTTGCGACGTAGACAGAAAGCTCGTCCGGGCTCGAGACCGTTCGTGCATGTGCCATGAAATCATCGACGGAGAGCTTCAATATTCTTTCCATCTGCTGCAGTTCGAATTCGCCCCCTCCGATCTGCGGCGCGTAGAGCGGGGTTTCGTAGTTGTCATGCAGCAAGTGGTTGTAGTCCGTCGATCCGGACGTCGCCGCGCTCAGTAGATGTTTTGGCAAGATGACTTTGGCGCCCAGCCCGGGACCATAGGAGCGATAGTCGCTCTCACCGATCCGATTAAATCCGTTGCTGGGCGCGACCACCCACGCGCTGGAGGATGGGCGATTTAGATCCTTGCGAAAGTATTCGAACACGGTCGGATGTTCGGGTGGAACTGCCGAAAAGTTGTTGAGCGTTTCGTAGACGCCCGTCGCAAGACTTGCGGTCGCCACATAGTGACCGAGTATTCCCTGGTTCATCACCTGGGTGAAGAAGCTGGACTGCGGAGCTAGCTCCTGAAGCATGTGTGGAATATTTTGCTGTCCATCCGGGGCAAACGTCTCCTGATCGCGAGCGCCCCCTCCAAACGTGATGACGATGACTTTTCGCTTCTTCGCCGCGGCCTCTCCATACACAAACGGACTAGCGGTTGTGAGGGTACTTCCGAGTGCAAGGCCAGCCGTCGTGCGCAGAAATTCGCGTCTGGTGAGGCCCAGATGACAAGCCACTTCGTGTCGGGCCGGTATCGCGTTGCTGAATGATGAAGCCTTCAACTGAAATCCACCTAATGATCTTTCGGTCTCTATCGTTCGTTTACTTTCCAATCGTCGAAGCGCAATACTCAAGGCTTGGTGACGGATGCGGGCTTCGCCGAATACACAAACTGTTGGACGTCGGCCCTCTCCTTGTCCACTGCGGCCATATGTTGCGCCTGAAGCTGCTGATATATAGCAAATTCTTTCTGTGCCTGATCTTTCTGCCCGGCCCGAACATAATATTGCCCGAGGCGGTAGTGGGCATCTGAGAGATTGGGATTTAGTTCCAAAGCGCGCTGATACTCCGGCAGCGATTTAGCTGACTCGTGCTGGTCTGCGTAGAGGATGCCTAACTGCAGGTGTGCGTCGGCAAGTGTTCCATCCAATGCAATCGACTTTTGCAGCAGAGATTCCACGGCGTGAAAATCTACGCTGGTTTCTTCGAGCCGTTTCCCCTTCCATAAACTCACGGCGTAATAATACTGGGCCAGCGCGTTGTTCGGTTGTAACTCTGAGTAGCGTCGAAACCTTTGAATTACATCGTCGGCCTGATTCGGCGAACTAAGGTACGACTTGGATAGAAAAAGATAGCAGCGGGGATCGGTTGGATCGAGGTCCGCTGCGGCCAACAAGGATTTGATCGACTCCTCGTATCTACCTCGTGAGTACAAGGCCATGCCAAGGCCGATCAACAGTCGCGGTGAAGTTGGATAGCGCTTCGCTGCTTGCTGGAATACATCGATAGCCGGCTCGTATGTTCTGTGGAGGAGAAGTTCACTTCCCCAAGTGAAGAGGTTGTCTTCACTCGGATCCATTTGAGCAGCGATTTCGAACTCGTTCGCCGCCTCTACGAACTTGCCATCCTTCTCGTCAATCTGACCCAGCAGGTTGTGCAGTTCGCCTGTGTTCCTCTGTTGCATCATGGTCTGGATGAGCTGCTGCGCGTCGCTGCGTCGCCCCATGAGAACGTACGTGAGAGCGAGATCGTATCCGTTGCTATAAGAGGACGGATTGATTCGCCGCGCCTGTTCGAGAAGAGGAAGCGCATCCGACATCCTATTGGCCTGAAGGTAGAAATCAGCCAGGTTGTGGTTCGCGTCGAAGTCTCGCGGCTCAAGAGCGAGAGCTTTACGAAACTGTGTCTCGGCCAATTCCAGCTTCCCAGAACCTGCAAGGGCTGTTGCCAGATTCGTTCTCGCAGCTGCGGAATCCGGTTTTAGTCGAACGGCTATTTCGAGCTGCTCTATAGCTTTCTCGTTCCTCAATTGCGCAGCGTAGGTCAGCCCCAGAAGTTCGTGGACTTCAAAGCTCTTCGGGACGTGGGGTGAGAGGCTCTCCAGTTGTGCGGAAGCTTCTGCAAGCTTTCCTGCTTGATATTGGGCTAACGCAGACTGAAACTGTTGGTCAAGGTTCTGGCTGGGGTTCTCCTGGGCCAACGCGTGCTGGGCCGATAATGCCGAGCAAACCAGAAGCGAGCTGCTAAGAACTACCAGCCGCAACCGGGGCCTATTGCTCACAGTTCACCTCTGTCATCGCGCATGAGCCAGATGCTACGCACGAGGAACCCTTTGAAAGAACAAATCCGGGGGGGGGCACCTTTGCAGATGCCTCTTCCGGAGTTGTTCAACTTGGGATTAATAGTACAACTTGAGAGCAAATTGAATCTGTCGCGGATCGTATGGTGCATCGCGAGTGGAACCAATTTCGCCAAAGGTGGAGCTGGTGAAGTTGCCCGAGTTTCCGATCGCAGTGACTCCGTTCCCGCCGAAATTAGGTGAGTTGAAGTTCGGGTGATTCAGGATGTTAAAGAACTCGGTCCGGAACTGCAGCGAGAATCGCTCGCTAAGCTGCATGGCCTTGAATAATGAGAAGTCGAACCGATGGAATCCCGGACCTGAGGTGGTTGACGGTCCGGCTCCCAAAATTGCGCTGCCGGTTAGAGGGAAACATCCGGCGGGTGCGACTGCTCCCAGCGGGCACGGTTGCTGGAAGGCTGCCGGATTTCCGAACCAGCTGAGTTTGCCGTTCGTGTCGTGATGCAGGCCAAGCTTCTGACTCTGTCCAGGCACTTGCACATCGTTGCAATACGTTCCAGATGTTGTGGCGGTTGGGCAAGTGAGGGTGATCGGTTGTCCGCCTTGGAGGGTTACGATCCAGTTCACGCTCCACCCCCCGATAACTGCATTCCCGAGCTTGCCAGCGTCGGCCATGAACTTCTTATCTTTGCCGAAGGGTAGCTGATATCCGCCGCTCAAATGGACCACATTTCGGATATCGAAGTCGGCCAAACCGTAGTCGAATCTGGGGCCAAGTCCCGGAACGTATGCTGCCCGGTATCCACTTGAATTACCCGTACTGCCTCCGTTGAGGAGGTCGGCGGCATCGGAGAGCGTCTTCGAATAGGTGTAGGTGATGAGGTAATTCAATCCACTCGAGAACTGTTGTTCAAGTTTGGTTTGAAGACCGTTGTAGTTGCTGAGTCCAAGAGTTTGCTGGTATTGCGCGTTCTGGCCAAAATCTGGAAACGGCAGGAAAGGAAGCACATTTGTGTTGGCTGGTAGCAATTGAGAGACATTATTGTTGCCGATACCAACCTGCAGGTTATTGACGTTCGTAAATACGTACGCAACCTGCGCGGACATAGAGGAAGTGATCGCGTATTGGAGAGTGAAGTTAGTGCTGAGAGTAACTGGTGTTATGTATTTGAACTGAAGGCCTTGAAGACCCAAGCCTTTAGCATTCACCGCAAGAGGAGTAAAGGAGCTGCAACTGAGACCTGCGCCAATCGGCGCGCTTCCGCCTGGACCTGCGGTCGCGCACGCGCCGTAGGGATTGGAACCGCTGCTGAAGGGCGCGGAGTCAGTAGTTCCTTTGTAGTCGAAGTTGTAAACGAAGGGATAGTTTTCGCCGATGTTGGGACCGTAACCCTGATTCTCAAAGGCGTTGTAGAAGAGTCCAACACCTCCACGGAAGACGAACTTTGGCGTAATTTGATAGGCAAAGCCTGCACGCGGCGCGAAGTTGCTTTTTTGAGCCTTGGTGAGCCCCTTACCGTATCTATCGGTTTCTCCAAGCGCAATTCCGTCTTTCGCCAACAGGTCGAGGAAGCCATTGCCGGCTAGTGATGGATTAGTTGCAGTAGAAGACAAGGATCTATCAGCCTTCCCTGACGCGGGGATTAGATATACCGGTGCTCCGTTTGGTGGACCACTCTGAACAAAGTTAGCCTGGGCACCATTCGATTCGGAGATGGGGCTGAAGTAGTCCCAGCGCAGGCCGAGATTAAGGGTCAGCCTTGGACTGACCTTCCAGTCATCCTGGAAGTAGAGAGCGGTGTACTTCCTGGTGTCATAGGTTTTGCTGATATTGGACGCATGTATCTCGTTGGCGCCTCCCACAAAACTAACTCCACCTGGATAAATTGCTGCCGTTGGTGTCAAAAGGAATTGGGCACGTCCGGTTTGGTCGCCGGATTGTCCTGGAACACCGGCAAAGTTGCCGTTGAAGTCGAATTCACCTCGTGAGTACGCGGGTTGCAGCGTGTTGAAGTGGACATTCTGAAACTCGATGCCCATCTTGAAGTTGTGCTTTCCATAGATCTTCGTGAAGTCATCCGTGATCTGAAGGGTCTGACTCACCTCGTCCGAAGGCAGGAAGTCGTTGCTGCCCAACTCTTGTAGACCGCCGATGACGATCGCCGGAAGTCCACCGTTCTCGGAGTTTTGCGGAATACCCTGGATGCCGTATTTTGCAGGAATACCCTGGGTGCTGCCCTCTGGTCCGAATCGAGTGGTGTGCAGGTGGTTGAAGCCAACACGCCCTACGTTAACGATGTCGGGAGTAAACACGTGGGTCCAAGCGGCAACAGCCTGATCGGACTTGGCTGTCTGGAGGCCCTGCTGGAAGCTGCCACCGTCTGCAACACCGCCGAAGGGCCCCGGGATAAATTGTGGATCATCCACATAGCTGAAGCGTACGAATATCTGTTCTTTTTGCGTGGGATTGAAGTCACCGCGCACGTCAAAGGCGTTGCGATGCTCATACAGACCCGGACTTGTTACATAGTTCGAAGTGATGCCCGAAGCGGTTGGCAACGGATATAGATTAAGCAGATTAATCGCGTTCTGGTCCAGGCGCGAGCCAGGGATTTGGTTCAGGTTGCAACCCGCCAGGGTGAAGGTCTGCGTGCCTGCTCCGCACGAGCCGAACGGATCACGAACGTAGCCAGTCTGCGTAGCGACGAAACCTGAGACAGGATCGAGCACACCTGCTGTAACCGGACGAGTTGTTGCCGGGTCCATGATCGCGCCAAATGGTACTGACCGGCCTACGTTGTCAGTGCGCGGCATACCCGACTGACCAGTGATTAGGTCAGAGAGATTTGTGTAGCCACTGGTTCTCTCCAAGTTTGTCGGCACCGCAAGACCGGACTGGGTATTCCCCTGGACGCGCCGAAAACCTTCATAGTCACCAAAGATGAAGAGTTTGTTCTTGATGATTGGCCCCCCGATGGTGGCTCCGAACTGATTAAACCTAAGCTCTCCTTTTTTGGTTTCGAAGTAGTCTGCCGCGTCGAGTACGTCATTGCGGAAGAACTCCCAGACCGCGCCATGGAAGCTGTTTGTGCCGGATTTGATCGTGGCGTTGAGAACGGCTCCGGCCGAACGACCGAGCTCGGCGCTAAAGTCTGCCGTCTGTACTTTGAACTCCTGGATCGCGTCCAACGGAGGGAGAATGACGAAGTTCGTTCCGTTCAGAAAGTCGACTGCGTTGGAGTTGTTGTCGATACCATCCAACAGGTAGTTGTTCTGTGCCGGTCGCAGACCGTTTGCCGTAAAGGCTCCGGAGGCCGCGTTTCCGCGTGTGTCCGCCTGCGATGTGTTCACACCTGCACCAAGCTGGGCGAGAAACGTGAAGTTGCGCCCATTCAAAGGGAGACTATTCACGCTACGTTCGGTCATAACCTGTCCGACCGACGATTCGTCCGTCTCCAGCTGCGGTGGCGCAGTCGTAACGTCTACTGTCGTGCTGGTTTCGCCGATCTTCAGTTGGACATTGACCTGCAGGTTCTGTCCCACCGACACCGTCAGATTTTTCTGACTGGTGGTGGAAAAGCCCGGAGCCGTGACCGTTAGAGTGTAGTGCCCGATCCTCACGGGAGAGAAGATGTATACGCCGCTGTTGTTCGTCGTGGTCTCCAAGGTGATCCCTTGGTCCGTATTCAGCAGGGTCACATGCGCATTGGGAACATTCGCATCGGCGGCATCCTGGACTGTGCCATTGATTGATCCTTCGTCCACTTGGCCGAATGAAGTTTGAGTCTGCATCAGCAAAAGACCCAAACATGTGACGGCTATGTAGCCAAGATATCTAAACCGACTCATTGCGTTGCGATCAGTAGCCATCCGAATAACCTCAGTTTTTCATTCCATGGTCATTACGCGTTCCCGAACTTGATCTGCTGATTGGGGGTATGGGCAGTCCGCTTCTGATGCGCTTTACCGCCGATGTAACCGGTTACTTCACTGCCGGGAGGAATCTAGAACAAACAAATAACTTTTGTCAATCAAAAGGTTGAAATTCTCGTCCTTAGCTCGATGGATATGGTTTCGGGCTGAATTCAGCCGGATGCTAACATTGCCGCAACACGGAACCCCTTTGAAATGACGCATTACCAGACTGAGAATTATCTTTTTTCCCGCCGTAGGCTTCTCAAAAGCCTAAGTTTGGCGCCTATGTTCTTCCATCCAACGCCCTTCTATGCGTCATTCTTTTTGCTTAGCCCATCAAAAGCCTCCCCTAGTACGAGTTCGGACTTCTCCTTCGCCGACATCAGGCTGACACCCCATTACCCGGCAAAATCTCCCTTGGAAGATATCCTCCGCCTGGTTGCCCCCGGTTCGGATGAGTACATCACTGAGAAATACGCCTTTGAGATCGGAGTACAGCTCAACGGGTGGAAGCGGGCTCTTGAGGCATCAGCGCACGATCTTTCAGCCCTGGCTCGATCGCTGGATCCTTCTATTGAAGCCTCGTCGTTAATTCCGGTAGAGAAGAAGACGCTGCGCTCCGGAGAGGGGATCGATGTCGTACGGAGACGGTTCGGGAGTAGTGTCGTTTCTGGGCGCGAGCGATTTCTACAGGAGATCCAAGGTTGGCTGGTAGAGGTCTCTCGCGTGGAGACAGCGGAGTTCGAAATTACCAGCATCGAAGCGGTTACGAACACTCCACTCACCGTCCGGCTGGATATTCGATATGACATTGTTGGTGTTCGGAGCGATCAACGCCGCGAGGAGCGGGTTGGATCGTGGCGCACTGTGTGGGCGCAGGATGAATCCAGCAGTGTCCCCGAAGCTTGGAAGGCCCACCGATGGGAGGCAGGTGAGGAGACCCTGAGTGTTACGAGTGGGCAGGTTTTTGTCGACGTTACGTCTCACGCTCTCGGTGGAACGGAGTCGTATAAAAGCCAGATGCTTCGAGGATCCGATTATTGGCGCACCGTCCTCGACGGCGCATGCGGTATTGATGTCTACGGCAACAACGGTGTGGCCGCGGGTGACTTCGACAACGATGGATTCGACGATCTTTATGTCTGCCAGCCGGCGGGACTGCCCAACCGGCTCTACCGCAACAGGGGTGACGGAACCTTTGAAGACGTAACAGAAAAGTCGGGCGTCGGAGTGTTGGACAATACCGCGTGCGCTCTCTTTGCCGACTTTCAGAACAACGGACTTCAGGATCTTCTGGTGGTTTGTGGCAGCGGCCCTCTGCTCTTCCTCAACAAAGGGGACGGGACGTTCGCTCTCAAGAGTGACGCATTCAAGTTTGCAAATGCTCCTCAAGGGTCGTTCACACATGCGTCGGTTGCCGACTATGATCGCGACGGACGTCTCGATATCTACTTCTGTTTATACAGCTACTATTTGGGGCTCGATCAGTATCACTACCCGGTTCCCTACTTCGACGCGCGCAACGGCCCGGCCAATTGCCTGCTGCACAACGAAGGGAATGCGGTCTTTGTCGAGAAGACCGAAGCTGCGGGATTGAACGTGGATAACAACCGTTACAGCTTCGCTTGTGCATGGGGCAACTCTGGCTCCAGTGGCTTGCCTGACCTTTATGTGGCCAATGATTTCGGTCGGAATAATTTGTATCGCAACAATGGTGATGGAACGTTCAGCACAGTTTCGAGTTCTGCCCACGTTGAGGACGTTGGCGCCGGAATGAGTGCGAGCTGGGCGGACTTCGACAACGATGGAAAGCAGGATATTTATGTCGCCAATATGTGGTCGGCGGCAGGCCAAAGAGTTTCAACGCAAAAGCAGTTTCAGGAGAGAGCTCCGGAGAATATCCGGGCGCTCTATCAGCGGCATGCACGAGGCAATGCACTTTATCGAAACTTGGGGAATGGGGAGTTTCAAAACGTTAGCCAGCAAGCCGGGGTTGAAATGGGCCGCTGGGCCTGGTGTTCCGATTTTTGGGACTTCGACCACGACGGATACCCGGACTTGTACGTTGCCAATGGGTACATCTCAGCGCCGGAGCCAAAGTTAGAGCGTAACGATCTAGGCAGCTTCTTCTGGCGGCAGGTGGTGGCAAAATCTCCTAATGACTCGACTCCGTCTCTTGCCTACGAGAAGGGATGGAACGCTCTTAATGAATTGATCCGGTCGGATACATCCTGGAGCGGCCACGAAAGAAATGTAGCCTTTGCGAATAATCGTGATGGCACGTTCTCCGAAGTTTCAGGCGTGCTTGGACTAGATTTTCCTGAGGACAGCCGCTCCTTCGTTCTCGCCGATCTCGACCATGACGGCCGCCTGGAACTCATTCTCAAAAATCGAAACGCACCGCAGCTACGGATTCTTCACAACGGGATGAAGGACCTCGGCGACTCGGTTGTATTTCGCTTGCGTGGGACTAAGAGCAATCGCGATGCGATCGGAACGGCCCTTACAGTCGAAGCTGGAACGCTCAAGCAGACGAAGTATCTGCAAGCGGGCTCTGGGTTTCTGGCTCAGCATTCGAAAGAGGTGTTCTTCGGAGTTGGAAAGCCGGAGGGGGCGATTCGATGCACGATTCGCTGGCCTAGCGGTCTGTCTCAGAGATTCGAACGCCTACCTGTAAACCATCGGATTGAATTTGAGGAAGGTGCGGACACCTTTACCGCTAAACCTTTCGCACCGACAAACCCTTCTTACACGCAGGCGACACTGCCGCCGGTGTTAGAACCGTTGCCAAGCCAGGTCGATACATGGCTCATTGAGCCCTTGCTGGCACCGGAGTTTTCCCTTCCCGATCTTGCTGGCAACATGCGAGAACTCCGATCGTTGAGGGGCAGCTTCGTGCTGCTCAACTTCTGGACGACAACGGCGCCTCTCTGCCGCGACCAGTTGAGACTACTTCATCGTCACGAGTCCGCACTCGCCGCAGACCAACTAAAAATTCTAGGGGTAAACGTTGACGAGGTCGCGAATGTTGACAAGGCTCGCTCCTTTACGGCGCAGGAAAAATTTTCCTTTCCCGTTGTTTTTGCAACAGAAGATGTGGCTGGAATCTACAACGTCATCTATCGTTACCTGTTCGATCGCCGCAGGGATCTCGCAATTCCTACCTCCTTCCTGCTGGACAGAGAGGGGATGATCGTTAAGGTGTACCAGGGACCGATTAGCCCTGAGCGCCTGCTTGATGATGTAAGGGCTGTCCCAACCACGACGCCAGGTCGGATGCAGAAGGCGATGCCGCTTGGCGGAGTGCTCTATCGGGGTGGGTTCCAGCGTAATGACTTCACCTACGGTGTAGCGCTCTATCAACACGGATACCTGGAACAGGCCGCCGAGTCTTTTCAACAGGTCATCGCTGCAAAACCGGATGATCCCGAAGGATATTACAACCTGGGAACTCTCAACTTGCGGAAAAATGATTTCAAGCTGGCGCGACAATATCTTCAACAGACACTGAAGTTGCGTCCAGACTATCCGGAGGCGTGGAACAATCTCGGAATGATGGCTGCACAGGAAGGCCATCCGGACGAAGCCATCCAAAGCTTTCAACAGTCGTTGCTCCTGAGACCGACCTATGCAATCGCTCTGTTGAACCTGGGAAATGTCTTCCGGCGTCAGGGGGCTTTTGAGAAGGCACTTGATTGCTTGAACCGTGCGCTCGCAATTGAACCGGACAATCCTGAAGTCAATTACAGTCTCGGCATGTTCTACGCCCAGCAGAGCCAGATGCAGAGTGCATCGGACTACCTGCAGAAAGCGGTTGAGCTGCGTCCGGATTACCCGGAAGCTCTGAACAATCTTGGTGTTCTCTTTGTGCGTGAGCAGGATTATGCGAAGGCGAAGGAGCAGTTCGAGACCTGCATCCGTCTTGTCCCGACCTTTGATCAGTCTTATCTCAACCTTGCGCGCCTCTATGCGTTGCAGAATGACAAGGCGAAAGCTGTTGAAATCTTGCAGGATCTGCTGAAGATGCAGCCACAGAACGTTGGCGCGATTCAGGCAATGGAGATGCTAAGCAAAACGCCTTGATGGGCATTTCAAAAAATGAGGTCGAAGGCTCGACATGCCTTTATAATCGCAGCCTATGAATCTTCCCCGCCGACGTTTTCTCGGCTCATCTCTTTTTGTATTTGGCAATACGTTGATGGAGACTTTGGCGACCCCACTTTGGCAGTGGAGAGATCCAACACTCGTAGAAGCCGCAGTCTCGAATCCCGCTCCACCTCAGGTCCAGTTTGTAGATGTCGCGCAGCAGGCAGGACTGAACGTCCCCAACGTGTGGGGTGGTGTTGACCACAAGCGGTCCATCATTGAGGCCAAGGGAAGCGGACTCGCGTTTTTTGACTACGATCACGACGGATGGCTGGATATCTATCTCACCAATGGAAACCTGCTCGATGCGCATTGGCCGGCTGGAAAGGCGCCGACATCTCATCTCTACAAGAACAATCGAGATGGCACTTTTACCGACGTCACGGAGAAATCAGGGCTGGGGGTTCCAGGCTGGCAGACCGGCGTCTGTGTCGGCGACTACGACAACGATGGATGGGACGACCTGTTTTGCACTTTCTGGGGGCACAACATCCTCTTCCACAACAATGGAAATGGAACTTTTACGGATGTTACGCGCAAAGCCGGCCTCCGTCAGGAGCAGGTTCGTTGGGGCGCGGGCTGTACCTTTCTCGATTACGACAGGAACGGTCATCTCGATCTCTTTGTATGCAATTACATTAGGCTGGATCCCGAGAAGATTGCTGCTGCAGCCGACACGCACTATTGCCAGTGGAAGGGCGTTCCTATCATGTGTGGCCCGCGCGGTCTTCCTGGCGATACGAACATTCTTTACCACAACAATGGGGACGGCACCTTTACCGACGTTTCGGAAAAGTCTGGCATTCTAAAGCCTGGCCCTCGGTACTCCATCACTTCCGTCTCATATGATTTCGATAACGATGGATGGCCGGATATTTATGTCGCGGTAGACTCTCAACCAAGCATTCTCTTCCAGAACAACCATGACGGCACGTTCACCGATGTTGCTGTGATGGCTGGTTGCGCCTATAGCGATGGCGGCCATGAACAAGCCGGGATGGGCGTCGCAGTCGCCGACTACGACTGCGATGGTTGGTTCGATATCTTCAAAACTAATTTTGCTGATGACACCTGCAACTTGTACCACAACAATGGTGACGGAACTTTCAGCGACGCTACTTTTACTGCAGGCGTCGGAGTCAACAATCGCTATGTCGCATGGGGATGTGGGTTTATTGACTATGACAATGACGGTTGGCAGGACATTCTCCAAGTGAATGGACATGTGTACCCGGAGATTGATAACTACCACTTCGATCAAACTTTCAAGAATCCGCGCCTGGTCTACAAAAATCTCGGCAATGGACGCTTCAAGGATGTGTCGGCAGAGATGGGACCCGGCATTACCGAACACTTTTCCAGCCGAGGCGCGGCCTTCGGAGATTATGACAACGATGGCGATATGGATGCGCTGGTTTTGAATATGAACGATCTGCCATCGCTCCTTCGCAATGACGGGGGCAACAAGCAGAACTGGATCAAGATCAAGCTCGTGGGGACTAAGTGTAATCGCACAGCTATTGGAGCGAGGGTGCGGGTTATCACGGGTAAACATATCCAGATGGACGAAGTTAATAGCGGTTCAAGCGTCATGTCACAAAATGACCTACGCCTTCACTTCGGACTGGGGAATGTGGATACCGTGGATGTGGTCGAGATTAAGTGGCCGACTACGCAGAAGATTGAGCGATTCACACAGGTCAAAGCAAATCAGATACTCACTATTCGCGAAGGGAATGGTATTGTCGGCAGCCTAAAGCCAGTTTCACAGTAGAGTCTTGTTAAACACGAATGAGATAACTTCGGCTTCAACTGTTACGAAGCAGTCACGAATTAATACTTGCCGGGCCAATGTTTTTGCGTACTCACTGCGCTGGGGCATTTGTCGACTGCCCCTGCAGAACAACAAGGAACTGCTTGATCTCGCGCCTTTGGCTTTCAACAGCAGCAGCTTGCTTCTTCTCGATCTCATCATGAAGCGCGAACTCTTGCTTAGCCTTCGTCGGCTCATCCGTCCGGTCATAGGCCACGCCCAGCCGATAATGTGCCTCAGCTAATTCTGGATCTGCTTTGATTGCCTTCCTGTAGAAATCGATAGCCTTTTCGTAACTACGTTGCGAAGAATAAAGAATTCCAAGTTGCAGGTAGGCGTCCGCGCAGTTGGAGTCGATCGTCACGGCCTTCGTAAGCAGGACCTCTACTTGTTCCAAGGCCCGCTTGTCTGCTGGTTGTTCCCGCCGTTTCCAAACGGCCATCGCATAAAGGTAATTCGCGAGAGGATTTTCAGGTTGGTCCCGCACAAATCGCGCTAGTTTCTGCTCTATGCATGGTAATCGCGTGGGTACCGCTATCTCAATTTGGCCCATGAAGACGTAAGGCTCCGAATCCGACGGATCCAAATCGGAGGCATCACAGAGTCGAAGGGCTGCCTCATCATAGAGAGCGCCTGCAAAAAGAGAAGTACCGAGCGCAGTTAGCATTCGAGACGATTTTGGATATGCTTTCGTTCCATCTCTGAAGACCTCTACAGCTTGCCAAACAGCCCGGTGCAGTAATAACTCCGAGCCCCATTCAAAGTAATTTTGCTCGCTTGGATCGAGATGGACGGCCTGCTGATGTTCCCGGACGGCAGCCAACGGATCGCCGAGCTTCTCGTCAAGTTCACCCATCAAGCGATGTAAGTCTGCAGAGTCGTTGTGAGCTTGTAGTTTCTCGACCTGTTCACGGGCACGCGAGAAGTCGCCTGCTTCTTTGTAAGCCAGCGCCAGATCGTATGCATTGCCATCCATGGCTGGATTGATCTGGTATGCAGCCAGCAATAGCGGGATAGAGTCTTGGGCTCTACCAGCATGGAAATAGTACTCACCAAGTTGATGATTTGCTTCGAAGCTCCCCGGAGCGTTTGCGCGTGCGACAATGAGTTTGCGCTCGGACTCATTGGTTTTTTTTGCGCTGTCCTGTGGGCCCGACCCGTTGGATCTGGAACTCTCGGCTTTCAGAGTGAGAGTTTCACGCGCAAGGTCTTCGCTGGTTCGCAAGGCAGAGTCCGATCCATGCCCTCCTACAGCTGTCCAGTCAACAACTCCCGCAATGGTGAAATTCGGCTTATCGGAAAATTGAATCGCCTGAGGGAGAGCCGGCGAAGAGCCGGTTGAATTCAGATGAATATCTCCAGGAACCTCGAGGATCAGGTCGATAATGTTCCGATCTCCCTTAGTCAGCGCGAGAATGGTAGTAGCCGGACTCCTTTGCCCTGATTTCTCCACACTGAGTAGATACTGACCCGTAGGGAGGTCGGTAAATGTAAAGGCACCTGCAGCATTCGTTTTTGTCTCCACAGGCTCGAGAACACCTTTTCGCTCAAGCCGTACCGATGCATCACTAATCGAGTTGCCCGCCTGGTTGAGAACGTTCCCCTGGATCGTGACTTCATCCGAATGTTGGGCGTGAGCTTTTCTGGCGACTGACGTGAAAGACAATATCCCAATCAAGACCATGATGACTGCGAAAGTTCCCGGAAGACACCGAGAGCCGCCAACTTCAGAGAAAGGCTGCGATTTGTGAGAGCCATTCATCCCGGGGCTAATTTCACCTGCGTCGATTATTTTACGGGGTTGCACCTTTTTCGTCTGCTATCGCATATTCACTAGCAGAGCCATCGGCTCTATTAAGACATACGGTCTCCATACGTGACCGGCCATCGAAGAGGAACATGGTAGTGTCGCGCTTCGTGCCGAACCCAAATCAGGGTAGCGCTTGGTGCTCGATGTGTCGATTTAAGGAAACCGCTACCTAATCAGAGCGAAATGATTAGTATTCCCTGAGCATCCAATCTTCATACCTATGTGATGACCGCATCCTTTTGGATGCAATCGGTTACAGGCCTGCTGGCATGGCACTCGAAGCCGGTGCGTGGCTGAAATATCCTGCAATTGTCTGGCGTCTGTCACACCAAGATCGGTTCAACTTGGAGCGCCCCAGACCCGCTTTCTCGCAAGATGAATGTTCAGTGATGGGCTATATTGGCTGTGATCCCCTTGAGGAGCGGGTGATTGTGATGGCTGCTTTAGTCCAAAATTGCATTTTGCCACCAAGGCGAATACAGAAAGGTGATGGATCCCCAACCGACACGTGAACATTCGAGAAGTAGCCAAAAAAGCCGGGGTCTCCACAGCCACTGTATCCCGAGTTGTCAATGGGACCGTTCCGGTCAGCGCTCAAATTGTGCGCCAAGTGCGCAGCGCGATAAAGTCCCTCGGCTATTATCCCAATACGCACGCACGTACCTTAGGCTCCGGTAGAAGCCATATGTACGGTCTCATTATCTCGGATATTGCGAACCCATTCTTCCCCGATATTGCGAAGCGCTTTGAGCACATCGCGGTAGAGCACGGGCAGGAACTTCTGATCGCGAATACTGATTATCAACCAAAACGAATGCAAGTATGCGTCCGCAGGATGCTAGAGCGCAAAGTAGATGGCGTCGCCATCATGACATCCGAGATGGATCCGAAACTCGTGCAGTTACTGAACAGGCGTGGCGTTCCAATTGTCTTCCTTGACACCGGGCGGGTGGGACCCAACATCAGTAACATCTTCATCGACTACGTCAGCGGTATCGAACAAGCCATGGACCACTTGGTTTCCTTGGGACACACTAAGATTGCTTTCGTTAGCGGCCCGCGGACCCTCTCGTCTGCCAAAATCCGCAGCAACGCTTTCGTGCTTTCTCTCGAGAAGAACGGCCTCAGGCATAGCGCCAACTATATGCAAATAGGCAACCATCGAATAGACGGGGGGCAGGTCGCGATGGCACGACTTCTGAAGTTGAGCAGCCCTCCAACCGCCGTAATGGCTTCGAATGACCTGACAGCGATCGGGATGATGCGTGCGATTCACGCCGCAGGGCTGCGCGTGCCGGACGATATCTCCGTGGTAGGCTTCGACGATATCGAGATTAGCAATTTTCTGCAGCCTCCGCTGAGTACCATTCGTGTTCCGCGTGCGGAGATTGCGGTTAGCGCTTTCACTGCTCTCTACGCAGCCAGCCACAAACACGTAAACAGCGGGAAAGAGTACCGGATCTCAACCGAACTCGTTGTGAGACAGACAACTGGTCTAGTCAAAGGTTAGATACGCCGCAAAACCCGGTGTTCAACACTCTGTTGACCCTTCGCTTCGACCCTTCGTCGCAAGAAGTAATTGCACATACTTCATCGGTAATCTAAAATTCGCGGCGATAGGAGATTCGATGAAATCGGTTACATCATCCAGTCATTCATCATCCAGTCATTCTTAGATGTGATGGACCCCTTCTCGAAAACCTGTCATGAGTTCCGTACCTGATCTGCGTTCTATTGGGAAGGTCTATGCGAATGAAGATTCAATCGATTGCATTAAAGGTTCTGATCCTTCTTGGATCTGCTATAACCACCTCCGGAGCAGTGGCTCAGATATCTTCATCGATTCGCTTTGATGCCCAGACCAAGATCTTTCGCATTGATGCAGCAGGCATCACCTATGCTTTTGGCGTGAATGCGCAGAATCAGCTGCAGTCTATCTACTGGGGCCCACAGATCGGGAGGGATGACCTGCTTCGCGGCCCAGCCGCAAACGCTGGTGTTGCGGCCTTCGATCCTTCGTTTACAACAACGCCGCTCGAGTACGCCGGTTGGGGGGCTGGCCTCTTCGTCGAACCCGCATTGAAGATAAGCTTTCCCGATGGCAATCGTGATCTTGTGTTGCAGTACGCCTCGCACAGCATCGAGGGAAATAAACTTACCGTTACACTTCGAGACACCTCACGGGATTTGTTCGTTGATGTGCATTATCACGTGGACGAAGCGACAGGTATTATCGCGCGCTCCTCTTCAGTCATTAACCGAACTCACGAACCGCTCGTCATTGAGCAGATAGCTGCTGCTAGCTGGAACCTATCCCCGGGAACAGACTATTTTCTTCGCTATCTGACCGGTCGATGGGCAGGTGAGGACACCCTTCAGCACCAGAAGATTCTTCCTGGGGAGACGATACTCGAAAGTCGGCGTGGATCGACCGGACACCAGAACAACCCATGGTTCGCAATCGAACGCGGCGAGCAAACCGACGAGGATTTTGGCGAAGTCTGGTTCGGAGCGCTTGCGTGGAGCGGGTCGTGGCGCATCACTGTCGAACAGGATCAAGTGCGAAATATCCGCATCAATGGTGGATTCAATCCGTTCGATTTTGCTTACAGCCTCAAGCCCGGGGAGAAACTCGAATCTCCTGTTTTTTACGGAGGCTACTCCAAAGATGGGATCGGAGGAGCATCGCGTTTGCTGCATCATTTTGAGCTATCACGCGTTTTGCCACAGGCACCGAACCCTAGACCCCGTCCCGTGATTTACAACTCGTGGGAAGCTACAAAATTTGCTGTCAATGAGACTGGCCAAGAAGCACTGGCAGAGAAGGCAGCACGCATTGGCGTGGAGCGGTTTGTGATGGACGACGGCTGGTTTGGCCAAAGAAAAGACGACCATGCAGGGCTCGGTGACTGGTATGTCAATCCGCAGAAATTTCCGAATGGGTTCAAGCCAATGATCGATAAAGTGCATTCGCTGGGCATGGACTTCGGCCTGTGGGTCGAGCCGGAGATGGTCAATCCAGATAGTGATCTGTATCGCAAACATCCCGACTGGGTGCTGAATTTTCCAGGACGGGCGCGCAGTGAATCGCGCAATCAACTGGTCTTAAACCTTGCACGTCGGGATGTCAGAGATTACGTTTACAAGTTTCTTGACCAACTATTGAGCGAGAATGACATTGCATTCTTAAAGTGGGACTACAACCGAAATTGGTCGGAGCCCGGGTGGCCTGCGGTCGGCGCAAGCTCCGACGAACAAAAGAAAGTTTATGTCGCGTATATCGAGAATCTCTATGGCATCCTTGGCGAACTGCGGGCGAAGCACCCCAGGGTGGAAATCGAGTCATGTTCGGGCGGCGGTGGGCGCGTCGACCTTGGCATTCTGACGCTAACCGATGAAGTCTGGCCCTCGGATAATACGGACCCCTTCGACCGGTTGCGGATTCAAGATGGATTCACCTACGCTTATACGCCAGGCGTAATGGTTGCTTGGGTCACGGACTCTCCTAACTGGGTAAATAACCGCACGACTTCGCTGAACTATCGTTTTCTATCCTCGATGCAAGGGTCGCTAGGTGTCGGCGCAAATCTAGACACCTGGGGACCTGCCGATTTCGAAACAGCGAAGACGCTTATCGCTGCATATAAGCAGATCCGCGAGACAGTGCAGCACGGTTCACTCTATCGCCTCATCTCGCCACAGGGGGGTAGCGAGTACTCAGCCACCGAATCCGTGTCGATCGATAAGCAACAGGCAGTGCTGTTTGCATTCTTGCACTCAAGTCAGATGGGCTACCCTTTCCCACAGATCAGACTTCGGGGACTAAACCCGACGACGCAATATCGCGTAACTCCGATCTCAGGAGCACTCGCAAAAGAGACACCAGCCATTGCGTCGGGAAGTTATTGGATGAGACATGGATTGGAGGTAAACCTCAAAGGTGACATGCAGGCCTCGGCCTTTAAGTTCGAGGACAATTCAGCAGTTCACTCGAGTAATTGATCGACGCAATTCTCCACAATTCAAATCCCACAAAGACACGAGCGCTCATCTGGATCAGCATCTCAATCGGGGCCTCGCCGCGGGAGATCTTGTAGGGTGGTCGATACCCTCCATGATCGCTCCGCACGGCAGCGTCGGAACTGTCGGAGGTGTCGTCTTTTTTAATCAGATCTTTGGCATTAACGTGCGGTGTATCTCTCCGTAAAGCTGGTTCTGGAGTTGCGAACCTTGAAGCTCCCATTACGATCTGCACTTACTTCGAGAAAGTGACCGTCTTCGCCAGGAGGATTAGCAATATATTTTTCCGCAGTATTGAACTGGGGTCCACCTTCTTCTGAGAAATGAAGCTCCCACAGACGCTCAAGTCCCGGTGCACTTGCGATCGTCTTCAGAGTGGGGATAGACCCACCCTTCTTCGCACCGTTATCCATAATGGCAACGCGAGGATGAATCGCGTCGATCAACGCAGGACTGTTGCTCTGATACCAGCCGTGATGGGAAACAACATCGATATCGATACGTCCAAGCTTGTTGGCCGGGCACATCAGCTCCCTTTCTTTATCCCAGGTCAAATCGCCTAGATCAAGAATCGTCAAACTGCCGAAGGTGAGCAATACTCCAAGCGATCGACCATTTTCGGTCTCATCGGCAGGATGAGTCTCGGAGCTTTTACAAAACAAGTTAGGCTGACCGCCACCATTCACAGGTTCGGAGATCAGATTGCCATCCGCGCTCACCACCACCACATCAAGGCCGTGGATCGGCAATCTATCACCTGGCCGAGCCACAATATGGTGCGCGCCCGTCGAAGCCAAAACTCTCTGATACTCTGCATAACCATGTTCCGTGACTCCATGATCGAGCTCCCGGTTCGGACCATGGTCGATAAAAGTTGCGACAGGAATCTGGGCAACCAGTTGCGGAACACCGCCCACATGGTCGTCGTGATAGTGAGTGATCAGCAGATAGTCAATCTTGCTGATTCCTGCTTCCTTTGCTGCGGCGACGATTCTATTCGCATCCCGGCTATCCTTACCCGGCCAGCCCGCATCGATGAGCAGCGACTCCCCAGATGGCGAAACGAACAACGTAGCTTGACCGCCTTCTACATCGACAAAGAAGATTCGCAGCGTACCGCTCGCGACGGCATGGGGAACGTCTTGAGCTTGCACTCGCGCGCACGCCGCTCCAGAGAGAAGCCCTACGCCTATCGAAACCACTGCTTCTTGTAGCCGACGGCCGACCCTTTGAATCATCTAGCCCTCCCTAATGTCCGAATCGTTCGCAGAATGTTTGTTAATCGTGGCGCGCATGGCCCCGGTGGAGATGCCTCCGTCGACTAATAGCGTCTGCCCTGTTACGTAACGGCTCGCCTCGGACGCGAGAAAAACAACTGCGCCGTCAAGGTCGTGCGGCTCGCCCGGCCGCTTCAGAGGAATTCGATCAACAAGATACTCAACCCATTCCTTGTTTTCGTACATCACGCGATTTTGTGCGGTCTCAAACCACCCGGGTGCGAGACAGTTCACCGTAATCCCATACCTCCCCCAATCATCCGCCAGACTCATCGTGAGCTGTCGGATGCCGCCGCGGCTGGCCCCATACGGTGCAAGTCCTGCATAACCGAAGACGCTCGTGACCGATCCGATATTGATGATGCGACCGTACTGTTCCGCCTGCATCCGCCTTGCGATCTGCTGAGCGACAAAAAAACTGCCGCGCAAATTTGTATCCAGTACCAGGTTCCAATCATCCCAGGTCACCTCGAAGGCCGGCTTCCTAACATTGCATCCCGCATTGTTCACGAGGATATGAACCTTCCCATAAGCTGCGAGCGCGGCCTCCGCCATCTGCTCAATGCTGCTCTGGTCCCTCACATCCAACGCTACCGGAACAGCGCGCTGGCCCATCGCTTCAATCTCGCAGATAAATGGCAGCAGATCCTCTTTTCGTCGGCTCGTAAGAATCAAATCAGCGCCTGCTCCAGCAAGAGCCCGCGAAAGATACTGGCCCAACCCACGACTCGCTCCAGTGACCAACGCCACCTGTCCCGTCAGATCAAATAACTTTATGCTCACCGTGTCACCTGCGCGGTCTTCTCGTCTTTTCGCATGCGAGGGTCAAGCACAATCTTCATCAGGTTCGGCTCACGCGCGTGCAGACGTGAGAACCACGACGATCCTTCCTCGAGTGGAGCAACCGCGGTAATTAACGGCTTCACCTTGATGACGCCCTCTGCGATCAGACTGATAGCCTCAGGATACTCACCCGCCGATGCGCACGATCCCTGCAACCGTATCTGCCTCGACACAATTTTCTGCAGCGGCAATGCTACCTGCGGAGAGATATTTCCTACCAGAGTCACCGTACCACCCTTTCGTACACAGTCGATTGCCGTTCGGATCGTCTCTTCGCGCCCTACCGCTTCCAGTACAACATCCACACCACGGCCCTTGGTGACACGAGCCATCTCGTCGATCAGCGCTGCCCCGGACATGCAGTATGTTGCATCGGCCCCCAGTTCCTTCGCGAGACGTAACCGCGTCTCGTCAACGTCTGAAACGAAGACCCGGACTGCCCCCGCAGCCCGGGCTGCCTGCAGTAACAGCAGTCCAATCATCCCCGCGCCAATCACCAGAACCACTTCATCGTACTTCATCGCCGACACCGCAACTCCATGCAGAGCGACAGACACCGCTTCCAGCATCGCCGCCTCCGCAAACGAAAACTTGTCGGGCAATCTGTAAATAATTCGGGCAGGCACCACAAGATACTCTGCAAACGCGCCCGTGCGGCGATAGTCCCCGCATGACACCCCGATCACCTCTCGGTGATCGCAGAGATTGACCTCGCCCCTCTGGCAAAAACTGCACTCTCCACAATAAACCGTCGAATCGAACGTTACCCGATCCCCAACGGACAGTCCGCTCACCTGCGAGCCAACGCCAGCCACAATACCAGCCGCCTCATGTCCCATCACGATGGGAGGAATTCGTCTGCCACTGGAGCCATCGTAACCGTGCACATCGCTGCCGCAGATACCGCATGCCGCAACCTCTACCAATACTTCATCCGCCTCTGGTACAGGGCGCTCCATCTCGGTCACCTGGAGATCGTTATATTCAGAGAGAAGCAGTGCTTTCATCAGGCAATCTCCGCTGGGCGAAATAGCCGGCGTCTGTAATCTGGCGCTCCCTCGCGACCACCATCATAGAGAAACGAGGGCCAATGCACCAAAGGGGGCATCTACTTGGCGTTTCATGCAATCGTCTTTTTTCGCGGCATTTCACCCTTCGGAGAATTCGTGCGATCTGCCTGAGGCAACACCCTAACTTCATGCAAGCAACCTCTGCGCGTCCATCTTTGCCTTCTTCAGCGACGCCGTCGGCTCTTCCGTCGGATAGTACTCCATCGCGATCCACCGGTTGTACTTCAGCTCCGCCAGCTTTGCGTAGATCGTCGCATAGTCGATCTCTCCCGTCCCAGGCTCATGTCTTCCCGGCACATCCGCCACATGAATCAGCCCCACCAAATCCACATTTTTCTCCAGCTTCTCTATCAAATTCCCGAAACTCCTCTGCTCATGGTAGAAGTCGTAAAGCACTTTCAGCTGCGGCATATTCACAGCGCGCACAATCTCGAATCCATCGCTCACGCTCGCCAGGTAGATCGGCGGATTCTCAATCAAATCGATCGGCTCGATCACGATCTCAATGTTCTCCTTCGCCGCAACCTCCACCGCACGCTTCAAATTCTCAACCGCGGTCACGCGCTGTACTGCCGCATTAGCAATCCGTTTGCCGGACAACAAAATCACCTGCGGGCACTCGAGTTCCTTCGCATGGCGTAGATGTTCCACGAACTGCTCGCGAAACGCCTCCGTCTCCTCCGGCACCGCGAAACCCGCTCGAACACCGCTCATCGAATCCACCACTATCCCCAGCGAACGTAGCCGCGCCATTATGCGCCGTCTCTCCTCCGGGGACCACTTCTGAAACTCTCCCGTCAGCTCGATTCCCTGATAACCAGCTTCCGCGACGATCTCCACGCAGCGGTCGAAGGGAGCCTGCCTTTCCAGGGCCCACAGCATAAAAGAAAACCGCACGCCCTTCCCCGCAGACACCACGGCCTTCAGCCATCGCGGACTAGCCACTACAGCCGCCATCATCTGAGAAAAAACTCTGCGATTCATCTCTCTCCCTAACAGCTACTCAAGCTGGATGGCCCGCAGATAACGATAGTCCACTTCAACTGCTTCCATCGTCGTCATCGCAATAAGCGGCAGCTCCTTCGCATGGCCATGAAGAATAGCCCTGCATGTTATCTTCATTTCCTCTACCAAAAAGGAGAATGGATCTGATGTTCAGACGTTTGATCGTCTTTTGTTTGCTGAACCCGCTCCTGGTCTCTATTGCGTTAGCGCAAACAAAAAAGGCTGAAGATGTGACATCGTCAGAATCCGCACCTACAGTTGCATCCCCAGGTAAGTTTGTAGACATCACGGCAAAAAGCCATCTGATCTTCAACAGCCAAGCGAGCCATACTCCGACGAAGTATCTGATCGAGACCATGGGATCCGGGGTGGCCCTCTTTGATTACGATAACGACGGTCTACTGGACATTTTCTTTGTAAACGGTGCCCCCTTGTCAAGCACCACGCCGAAGGGCACCATTCCGCAGAAGACCGATTCGAATTACTGGAATCGACTCTTCCATCAAAAAAAGGATGGAACCTTTGAAGATGTTACAGAGAAGGCTGGCCTCCAAGGAATTGGCTATGGAATGGGAGTAGCCGTCGGCGACTACGATAACGACGGATACGAAGACCTCTACGTTACCTCTTATGGCGGCAATCGCCTCTATCACAACAACGGGAATGGAACCTTTACCGATGTCACTGAAAGATCTGGTACAGGTGGCAGCGGATGGTCAACCTCGGCGGCCTGGGTCGATCTCGATAATGATGGACTTCTGGATCTCGTTGTTCTGCGCTACCTTAAGTGGGACTTTGACGACGTCTGGTGCGGTGAGCACAGGGAGGGCTATCGAGCGTACTGCCATCCAGATATCTTTCCCGCGATCTCTGCGCTCGTTTACCACAACGACGGGGGCGGGAAATTTAGTGAAGTTTCGGCAAAGATGGGCCTCGACAAGCCTGGCAAGGGACTAGGCATCGCCATCGGTGATTTCGATAGAGATGGAAAGATCGACCTCGCAGTAGCGAATGATTCCATGCTGGAGTTCCTCTATCGAAATAAGGGTAATGGAACATTTGAGGATGTCGGTTTGTCAGCGGAGATTGCCGTTGATGGCGAAGGTCGAACCTACGCCGGCATGGGTATCGATTTCCAGGACTTCAACGGCGACGGCCTACCTGATCTGATCATTACTAACCTTGCTAACCAAAAATACGCCCTCTACAGCAACAACGGAGACGGGAGCTTTACGTACGACAGTTACATGACAGGGATTGGAGGCATGACTCTCTTGCATTCAGGTTGGGGCATCCACTTCCTCGACTACGACAACGATGGGCGAAAGGACCTGCTGGTCGCGCAAGGCCACGATCTTGATACGATCCAACTCAACTATCCCCAACTTCGCTATAAGGAACCGATGTTGCTGGCCCACAATACTGGCAAACGCTTTGTCGATGTTTCAAGTCAATCTGGAGACGTTTTTCATCAAGCTTGGGCAGGCCGAGGGCTAGCCGTAGGGGACATCGACAACGACGGACGTATCGATGCTGTTGTCACGACGAATGACGGTCCCGCTTACCTGCTGCGCAACGAAACTCCAACTTCGAATCACTGGATCACTTTGACCCTGGTAGGTCACCGCAGCAACCGCGACGGGATCGGCGCAGAGATCAAGATCACTACCTCGCTCGGCCCCCAATACAACATCGTTTCTACAGCCGGGAGCTATCTCTCCTCCAGTGATCGGAGAGTCCATTTCGGCTTAGGTTCAGACACAAGGGTAAAGACAATCGAAGTTCATTGGCCTAGCGGCATCGTACAGACCCTCAATGATATCCCCGCAGATCAAATCCTCAAGATCGATGAGCCTGCAGAAACGCCTGCAAAACGATGAACCAGTTTCATACTCCGAGGCTCCAGGTGTCCGGTAACCTGTCTCTCGACCATGTGACCAGACTGTTGACTCTTCGACACGAAGGTATTCTATTGGTTTCTCGTTTCCCCACCTCTCCCCATGCCTGCTTGTTGCACGGGAGTGGACGACTATGTCGAGGCTGGACGCATAATTGACTTTTATTGGGATGAATCTCCTACTCAAACTTTCGGCTTGTGGTTTCGTCATGGCTCAACTGAGCATCGGGTCACTTAACGCGCAACGGCCCCTGGATTACGTCGATCCGCTCATCGGCACACAGAAGAGCTCAATTGGATATGGTGGCACGATGCCCTTCGTGATGGCTCCGTTCGGTATGACAGACTGGACAGCGCAGACCCGGCAGAATCGAGTTAGTGTCACTTCATATAACTATGACGACCAGACCATATCGGGATTTATCGGGACCCACCAGCCCGCGATCTGGATGGGCGATTATGGATATGTCGTCGTCATGCCTCAGTCGGGTCCGCTGCATGTATCGCCGGATGATCGGAGGCTTCCCTACCGCCACAGCCACGAGAAGGCCCACCCCGATTATTACAGCGTCGTACTCGACGCAGGGTCTGGCCATTTGATTCGAGCTGAGATGACTGCTACCCCTCGCTGTGCTCTCTTCCGTTTTACTTTCCCCAGGTCAGGAACAGCACGAATTCTTGTGGAAGCTTCACGGCCCGGCATCTTTGGCCGCGCCTCAGTGGATCAGGAGCATCATGAGATTACCGGGTACAATCCGCACCGGATGGACGATCGGCTTGGCCCATTGTCGCTGCCGAATTTCAAGGGCTACTTTGTAGTTCAGTTCGAGCACGATCCTGCCGTCGTGCGCACTTATGGAATGGATGATTCATCGGCTCGGCTAAGTCGTGGCGCATATGCGGAGTTTCACCCGGGCGAAACCGTCCTCATGCGCGTCGGAACTTCCTTCCTCAGCGTTGAGCAGGCCAGAGAGAATCTCGCGCACGAACTGCCTGACTGGAAGTTTTCCGCTACCAGAGAGAGACTCCAAGTCGAATGGAACGAAAAGCTCAGCCGGCTTCAGATTGATGGAGCAACAAGGCAAGATAAGGTTCGGCTCTATACCGCGCTCTATCACGCTCTGTTGTATCCCCGCTTGTTTTCAGAGTATGGCCATTATTACAGCGCCTTTGACGACAGCATCCACAGTGGCGAAAGCTATACCGCATTCTCCACTTGGGACACCTTTCGCGCGGAGAACAGTCTGCTCACCCTCCTGGCCCCGGAGCGCATCGACGGCATGGTCTCTGCGCTCCTACAGGATTACAAGGAGGGCGGATGGATGCCCAAGTGGCCGAATCCCAGTTATACAAACATTATGATCAGCACTCACGCCGACTCCCTTGTTGCAGAGGCGATGCGCAAGGGATTTCACGGCTTCGATCGTGAGCTAGCCTGGCAGGCGGTCTACAAGGACGCGATGGTCCCTCCCGATCAGGACACCGAAAGGCGTTGGCTAGACCGGGAGGAGCACACTCCCTACGAAGCCCGAGGCGGTCTGACTTATTACAAGCAACTCGGCTACATCCCTACCGATAAGACCGATGAAGCCGCATCGAGCACCCTCGAAGACAGCTACGATGATTGGTGTGTCGCTCAAGTCGCGAAGTTCCTCGGGCGTGATTTGGACTATCGATTCTTCATCAAACGCTCGCTCAATGATAGAAATCTCTTCAATCCCGAGCTCGGCCTTATGAATGGCAAACTCTCCGACGGCACCTGGGCTCCATTGGGTGGCAGGGATGACACAACAGCGAACCGTTCCATCTCCGGATGGACTGAAGGTAATGCATGGGTCTACACGTGGTCACCGCTTCACGATCAACTTGGCCTGATTGGATTGATGGGTGGAGCGAAGGCTTATGACGAAAAGTTGGATCAATACTTCCGGGACGGCTACAACGTACACAGCAACGAGCCAAGCCATCACTTCGGATATCTCTATGACTTTGGCGGCGAACCATCGAAGACCCAGGCAAAGGTTCGGGAGGTCGCAGCAAAGGAGTACGGCTATGGCCCAGGTGGGCTCGATGGAGATGATGATTGCGGGCAAATGTCTGCGTGGCTGATCTTCACTGCTTTGGGCTTTTATCCCGTGAATCCGGCCAGTGGCGATTATATGATTGGCAGTCCCTTGTACGGGCGCATTTCTCTCCAGTTGGCGAACGGCAAAGTCTTCCGCGTCGAAGCAGTGAATAACAGTTCAACGAACGTCTATATTCAATCGGCTTCCCTGGACGGCCATCCCCTCGATGCACCGATCATCACATGGGAGCAGATTCAATCAGGAGCCACGCTTCACCTGAGGATGGGACCCAAGCCCTCTCACTGGGCAAGCAATTGGCGCCCCGCCGCCGTTGCCGCAAACTAGCTCAGGCATGTCTCGCGATCGATCTCTTTCTTACCAGTGTTTACCAGGCGATTTTTGCAGGAAAGAACTCGGCAAACAAATCGTCGTAATAAGGCTTCAATTCCGCAAGCTTGGGCTTTGCGTGACCCTTCGAATATAAATCGTACTTATTGAACTCATTGACCCAACGGAACATATCCACGTCTTCCTCGTTCATCAGGTGCTGGTAAGCGCCGTGTTTATGAGCCGGGTAAAACGAGTGGTAGCGCAGCATGTAAAGCGCCTCGATCGGCAGGTAATTCTTCATCACCTCGTAGATATACCCATCATGTCCGAAGCTCATGTGTACTTTGTCTAGACCGCAGTGTGGCTCATAAATCCCATACTCGGTCGAATAAACCGGATGGTGCAGATCGGGATTCTTCGCAAAGTACTCCGGGAAGACAATATGCTCGGAGAAAGCACATCCTACCGGGAATGTGTCGCCGACGACGCCCCATTGCGGCTCTCCGTAAAGGCACAAGACCTTGCCGAGATCGTGAACAAAGCCAGTAAGTACAAACCAGCGTGGATGACCATCTGCGCGGATCGCTTCGCTAGTCTGCAGCAGGTGCTCCATCTGAGATAGATCAGTATCGGGATCGCTATCGTCGACCAGCGTGTTCAGAAACTCCGCGGCCTCCCACAGCGATTTATCTCCCTTGTCCAGACCAAAATACGTTTTCTCCTTGCTCAACACATAGTCCAAGCACTGGTTCCCATGATTCAGGCGATAGAACTCAGCCACGTCGGGATTCGCCTCTTTATCGTATTGGCGAAACTCTTCCTCGCTCTTGCCCTCCTGGTAGCGCCCCTTCAGAAACTCGTCCCACTCTTCCATGTCGGGCGCTAGAGGATTCTTCCGTGGGCTGTTCTCTGTGAGCGTTGTGGTGGCCATATGATCTCCTCGGCAAGAGCTACGTTAGCGGTAACTATAAGCAATTTTGCACATGCCGTGCAAGCTGAATTCCTAGGAACTTCAGCGACTTATTTTGAGAGACGGAGGTGCGGACGATTGCCTTATCACGAGCCTTGGTTTCAACACGATGGACTGCACTCTAGCCTGAGGAGAATCGGCTATGCTTAGCGTAAGCCGGGCCGCTGCCCGGCCAAGTTCGGCAGTGTCTTGATCGATCGAACTGAGCGGTACCTGCAGATAGTCGGCATAACGAAAGTTGCCGCAGCCAATGATAGCCATTTCACGCGGAATCTTCAGTCCAGCCTGCAGGGTTGCCTGGATCGCTCCTATAGCGGTCATGTCGTTGTAGCAAAATACTGCGTCAGGTGGCCGCCGCAGCGCGAGCAGTCCCTGCATGCAGCTGAATCCTATGTCGTCCCCACGCTCTTCCAACCGCTTTCGCAATACAAGATATCGCTCGTCTATCTTTCTACCTGTCCGCTCCAGGGCGCGAAGATAGCCCGCGGTCCGATCACGCGCTGGGCTCGTCTGAAGGCCACCAATGTGGGCGATCCGCTTCCTGTTTAGTTCGATGAGATGTCTCGTGGCAAGCTCTCCTGCACCCACGTCATCGGATCCCACAAAGTTAGCTTTCATACGCTTGAACCTTCGGTCGAACAACACCAGGGGCACCGGCAACGCGCTAAGCTCTGGAACAGGGAGAAGCTCGTCGCGACACGAGGCGAGCACCAATACGTCTACTCCTCGTTGTATGAGTGCCAAAATCTCCTGCGCCTCGATTTTGGGATCTTCTTCTGAGGAAGCTAACAAAAGAGCGCGATCGTGTTGACGCAGAACGCCGCCCAACTCCTTGGCGAAGTGTGCGAAAAACGGCTGCAGCAGATCAGGAACGATCAGCCCAACAGTAAAGGTTTTGCCGGTCGCAAGACCGCGCGCAGCCATATTCGGCCGATAGTTAAGAGCGTTTAGGCGTTCAAGGACGCGAGCGCGAGTCTTGACTCCGATATCGGGGTTACCCCGCAGCACCTTCGACACGGTAACGGTCGAGACGCCAAGTTCCTGCGCAATGTCTTTGAGACGTATGGGCACTCCTGCCTCCTTGTCCGAATTCTACAGAGGCTCGTCAAACTAAAACGCAGCGTCCGGAAGAGCGCCTACATCGCAAGGATGAGGCTAAAGAGCAAAATTAGACCAAGCGCCACAAGCCACGCAGAATGGTCGTCGCGACTCGAAGCGTAAGAGACCGATTCGTGTATGATCCCTGCCGGAGAAGAACTGCACGTAGGTGTAGGAATCAGACGAGAGCGGAGGAGAGTCATGAGACGCGACTGGACAAGACGTGAGTTCCTTACCCGAGCGGCGGCCTCTGCGACGTCCCTCGCGTTTGCGGAGACTGCAGGAAGCGTCGATGCGCAGGCAGGAGAGTCTTCAGCCATGCGCGGTCGATTTTTGACCCACGTTTCGGTTGTACGCGTGAATCAAATTGAGGTAACTCCCAATCGCTCGATTGGCGAAGACGAATCGAGCGACAATCGCCCTGATCGCATTCGCTCGCGTCGAGAGGCATTCGCCGCAGGCTGCCCCGATGGCAGGATGACCTGGGCTATCAGTTGGCTCGCGCTTAATGACGGCCGCAAGGAGTACCAGGAGGCTCGGCGGCTGCTTGCCTCGTACCACGACCGCTTTGGCGACGAGATCACCTTCATTCCTGGCGGCTATTTCGCACCGATGTACGACACGCGCGAGCACAACCGGCAGACGATACACAATGCGCTAAGCCAAATATCAGAAATGGTAGGCAGCGGTTACCGCCCCCAATGCCTCGTAGCGGGCTTCATGGACGCAGAGAATCAGCGACTCCTCGCCGCTGATGAGGGCATTCACGTGTGCCAGGGCCAGATCTGGAGCCAGCACGGCATCGATCACGGAGATGGAGACGGCGGCATCTGCTATCCCTACTACCCGAGTCGTGAGCATTACCTGAAACCGGCCCAGGGTCCGGAGGATTTTATTGACTGTGTTTGCCTGGACGGTTGGACCTGCGACTTTCTGACGGCGCGACGGGAGGGCTTTCAAGGTGGCTTCAATAGCAGGTTGGGCGTGGGACCGATCGAGACCGTGGGAAACCTCGGAACAGCCGCTGGTCGCAAGGAGATGCTCGAAACCACTGCGGTGCACTTTGACAGTGGCCATGCGATGAACAACTTCGGCTGGGTGACGGCAATCTGGGAGGTGTCGATTGGTCACGATGAGGATTTAACCTATTGGCTCGAGGCTGTGCGAGACAGGTGGCCCGACACCCGTGTAATCACTGAAGGGGACTTCGGCATGGAGTGGAGGAGACGCACTCCGAACAATGCGACGCTCAACTACCGTTTCGATGCTAAAGGGACCGCGGCACCAGGCTCGGAAAAGGAGCTGGAAATCCAGTGGTTCATGAACAGGGAGTTTCGACTAGCGCTTCTCCATGACTGGAAAACCAGTAGCCCGCCGATGGTGATCGACTTTACCCGCTATGACTTGAAAACAGAAGAACCTCACAACCTTCAGCGTGAGTGGAGCCTGATGAATGTGTTGAATCAGAAAGGCACTCGGCCCCAAGACAAACCAAGGCGGTTGCGAGAGTTCACTCCTGATGACCAGCGTCGCATCTATGCTCGATATCCCGAGCTCAAGACCTGGGCCTAACGGAAATCGTAGTAGATCCGCCTGGAACGACTTACGGTATGCTGCCTCGGTGCGTGTATTGGCGATTCTGCACTCGTAGAGAAATCCGCGATCCGAGCCCTCCAACATCCCATTCCGCTCCACCTTCGGAGCAGGGATGGCGTGGTTGAACCATACAGGTAGCGAGCATGTGCGTACCTTCCCACAGGCGCCACGATCCGGGGTGTGTCCAAAGCGATCGTGAAAGCCCATTCCCGGCAGCGCCTTATCATTCATCGCGTATGCGCATTGCTTAGCGATAACCCAGCCCCGGCTATTATCCTGAGATGTGACTGCCAAGCCATACCCACATCCCAAGACCCCGAGTCTGAACGGTTTCCTTCGATCCTTTGTTCGATGGTTTGTCATCGGCGTGGTACTTATTTGGTCTCTTGGCGCGCTAATCCTTCTGGCCGCCCGGTGGATCGACCCACCGTCAACGGCGGTGCACATCCAGCGCCGCTTGCAGGCATGGATTCACCACACGCCTTATCACGAACGCTACAGATTCATTCCGCTCAGCCAGATCTCGACCGATCTCCAGCACGCTGTAATCGCCGCGGAAGACGCCCGCTTCTACCAGCACCATGGATTCGATTGGCACGAGATCCAAATCGCTGCCCAAGACGATTTGGAGGGCGGTCGCACTCGCGGAGCTTCCACCATTACGCAGCAACTCGTTAAAAACCTATTCTTTGGAACGGGCCGCTCTATCCTTCGCAAGGGAGCGGAGTTCACACTCGTACCGGTGGCCGAATTCGTCCTCGGAAAGCGGCGCATTCTGGAGATCTACCTCAACGTGGTCGAATGGGGCCCTGGTATTTATGGTGCTGAGTCGGCGTGTCGTTACTTCGACGGAATCGCGGCCCAGAGTATCGGCCGGCAACAGGCGGCACGGCTCGCCGCGATTTTGCCGGCTCCTCTGAAGCGACGGCCCGAGCGCATGAACAGCTACAGCGTGCGCATCCTTGAGCGGATGCGCCAAATGGGTTGGTAAGCATCCAGGACGACAGAATCTCATCGTCAAGACGTTGCGGACGCCATGGCAAGAGATTTGACGCGTTCGTCACCCCTTATCTGTCTGGCCGCGCACAACGCTATTTTGTACTGGTACGAATTAGCGTTGTTCAGTACGAATTAGCGTTGATTTTGACAGCCAGGCCGCCAGTGTCAGATTAAACGCTATTTCGTACTGAAGAGCCGATTTCAAGGTGAATTTACAACGATATTCTGTACTGTGCTCAGAGCAATTGGATACCAGATGGAATTCTTCAGCGATACACAATACTGGCTTCAAGGTAGGCAACTGTACGAGAACCTCGTTCTACGCGAAGTGCGGATAGGCGTCTGATCGTCGATGACTGCATTGGCGATCTCCCGCTCGCCGAACTCCCGTCCTTAGATGGCTCTCCGGGAACCTTACTGAGACGTATTCAGCCCACGATCGTTGTGATCCCAGAATCTCACTAGCCACGTTCGTGTCCTATCTAGCAGGTTCAGTAGTCTGCCTTAATGAATCGCATGCCGCCTTTCAGTGGTCCGATCGCCTTCCTCTTCTTTCGCAAACCTTCTGCATTCGCGCCGAAGCCAAGCTCCCACTGGGGGTAGGTAGCGTCGGAGATCACCTCTGCATGTCCTAAGAGCTTCCAAGAATTGATCACCTTACTTATGTCGGTTTAGGAAGTTTTTAAGGATGCGACGTTGAACCAGTTAACCCGCAGCGTCTAGTGTAGCCAGTGAGTTACCCGACGGTCGCCATCTGCGCTGGTGGAGGAGCTGCGGCAGCCGGTTTGGGTTGTAATGCGTTGAAAATCCCAACTCCGTCCGGAGATCCGAGGCCGGTACATGCGTCCCAACCGGCTTGAGCCGAATATCCGCCGATCACGCCTGTAGTGTCATTTGTACCCTGGGAGATGTCATGAAAAGATGCCGCGTTGGAATACAGCAAGGGATTCATGAATCCGGCAGGAGCACCAAGCTTCTGATTCAAGCGCACAACCAGAGAGGCGTACAAAGGGGCAACCGCACTGGTTCCCCCTGCTACCCCGTCCTGACCATGAACGCGGATGCTGTAGCCACTATTCGGATCGGCATCCCCTGCGACATCGGGGACTCCTCTTCCTTGGAACCCAGTGTTTACTGATGCAGGTACACCAGCCGCCGCTTGCCAAGTGGGAACGGGGGTCAATTCGCTGACTCCTCCTCCGCTGGCGCCGCCTCCCTGGCTTCTCGGACCATTGTTCCACACCACCTCGTCGGCAATGCTTGTCGTGTCTCCAGAGGCAGTCAAGGTGGTGCCACCGCAAGCCAGGATGAACGGGCTCGCAGCTGGGAAATCGACGTGCGCGTGGCCATCGGTGAGCTCGTCCGCCGATCCGTCGTCCCCAGAGGCGCAACAGACGGTAATGCCCGCCAGAGCTGCATCCTGCAGTGTTTGATTCACCGCATCCATCGCCTGCTGGGTCCACAAATCATTGCTCTCCGGCCATCCCCAGCTAATCGAGAGGACAGAAGGTTTGTTGGTTGAGTCCTGAACCGCGGTGGTAAGCACATCGACCCAGCCCTGCTCGGTAAACGGAGCAAAGTACACGACGATCTTGGCGTTGGGAGCTACCGAACCAGCCACTTCTATATCCAGCATGACCTCGCCATCTGCATCGTTGTCATCGGGGTTGGGGGAGTTAGGATTGTTCGCGACTCCGTCGACGGAGATAGTTGTGATCTGCGGATTGACTTTCAGTTTTGAGAAATAGGTTTGCAGGTCGCCGCTGTCGTATCCCCCGCCGAACTCGATAATTCCGATACATTGACCTGTTCCATCGGCATCGGAAGGAAAGTCGTAGAGGTTCGCGAGCTGCGGCGGAGAAAACGATGAGTCTGGGGAATCAGCGCGAAAAGGTTTTACTTTCGTCCGGCGAAAAATTGCGTGTGGGCGGGCCTGCCGTCGGTTGTCGAATCCGAATACTCCCTCAATCACACCGGAGAGACTGGGAGGGATTTGCAGTCCGGCAATTCTACCGCGGTACTTGCCGAGATCGGAGTCATATAGCTTTAGCTCGGTCGGAAATGCCGTGACCAGGTTGGCGACAGTTCCTTTGACCATCACAGTCCTGCGAGGGACGCTCGTGCTGGTAACGGTCAGCCCATTTTCTTTCGAGTAGGCGGCAACCTTGTCGAGATCGGCCGGGTCGGCACCAAAGCGATTAGCGAGATCTTCGTGACTCAGGTAGCGCCGCTCGGCCGGCGGCACCGCTTGCATCTCTGCCAGCAATTTGCCCCGGTCTTCGGAGGTTCGAGAGCGCACGCGTATGGTGATTTCAATAGTTTCGTGCGGATCCACATTGCCAATCACACGCGCTCCGGGCGCTGGTTTACGATGGCTCTTAGGGAGGACTAGGGTGTTCTCACGTGGCATGGGAATACTCCTTTCTGTATCTATTTTCGGTGTTCGTGGTTGAGTACCGTGGCTCAAGCGTTTAAAACAGGGAGCTGCAGTAGAGGGTCAGTTCTTGTGTTATTTAGAGGTGCACTCTATCCGGTGTTGGAGGCCCAAAAGCGAAGCGCCTTCACAGCCGCACTTGTTCGGGCTGACCGGCTCATTCGAAACCTCTAAGATTGAATCAACTCGAATTGATAGTGAATATTTCACAGAAAACATTTCACGGAGAGTTCGATTTTTATTCCTTTTGTAAAGCGGGCTCGAATCCAGCAGGGGGGAGTAGATAGTGAATTTTTCCCGTGAATGACCTTCTTCGACACGGAGGATACTGCCAATTGATACGTTTTGTTCCCGACTACCACTATGACAAAGAAGACCTTGAGCTCTCCCGCTCTTCGGTGACAAATCGAATATAGAACACTGTTGTCTTCGCTTGTAGAGCTCTCTGCGTCGAGATGGTCATCCTGTAGTTACAAAGAGGACCAGAATGGACTTGACACCTTGGCGCTCTGAGTCAAACATGGTCGTGCCCAAGTTTGAGGCTTCTCCCGTGGCTTCCCCGGCCCTGCCAGCTAACTTCCTTTTCCTTGCGCGGCTCGTCTGTCGTTGACCGCAAGCCAAATGCTTTCGCCCGTTACAGCGGAGGTATGGAATGGGCGTCTCCAGAGTTCTCGTAGTAAGTTGGAAACCTGGCCCGTGCGAGCCGCTGTTGGCGCTGCTTCGCGCCAGACGCTGTTGGCCGGTTATGATTTCTGACGTCGCGCAGGTCACGGGCGCGCTCGAGGATACATCAGTCGCCCTGATTGTCTTGAATGGTTCCGAGCAGTTCTGCCAGCCCTTTTTTAGGTTTCTCGCTGACCTGCGTTCGAGCAAGGCTACGGTACCTCCTCTAGTGATCCTGGCGGGCGATAGCTCGGAGGGGTTCGCGATCTCTTCTCTGCGCGCTGGAGCGGTCGAGTATCTGCGTGAGCCGATTGAATTAGCCACCCTGGCACAATGTATTTCACGCTTTGTTCCTGAGTGTACGACGCAGCCAAAGGAAACTGCTCTCACCGGGGGTGAGGTGCTGGTTGGCAACAGCCCGGTTTTGCAAGCGCTACGGACACAGATCCGGCTAGTTGCCGCGAGTGACTGCAATGTTCTCATTACAGGAGAAACGGGCACAGGAAAGGAGTTGGTTGCACAACTCATTCATCGGAACAGCAGGCGGAACAAGAATCCCCTGGTATGTTTCAACTGCGCGGCGATTCCCGACACCCTGCTGGAAAGTGAACTGTTCGGTTATGAGCGAGGCGCGTTCACCGGAGCCGCGGCCGCGAATCAAGGCAAGCTCATGGCTGCAAACCGGGGCAGTGTTTTCTTCGATGAAATTGGGGATATGAGCCCATTGGCGCAGGCTAAGGTGCTGCGAGCAATCGAGACCAAAGAGGTGCAGCGTCTCGGAGCAACGCGTAAACACGAGACCGATATTCGGATATTGGCAGCGACACACCACAATCTGGACGAGCTTGCCAGCGCGAACACATTCCGAAGAGACCTTTATTTTCGACTGAACGTCGGGCGCATCTACCTGCCCCCGCTGCGGGAGCGCAAGGTCGATATCGCCGGCTTAGTCGATTGCATGATCGTCGACCTGAACAAGCGGCTGGGCAGACGGGTCGAAGGGGCGACTAGTGCAATCGTCCGCCGGCTCGCCCAGTACGACTGGCCAGGGAATGTTCGGGAATTGAAGAACGTGATCGAGAGAGTCTTCATCATGCGAGAAAGCGGACGAATCAGCGAGGACGATCTATCGTTCGTATTGCCGGAACGAAAACCGCCGGCTGCGTCATCTCTTGATGAGGAGATCCATTCTCTAAGGAAAGCGCTCGCCACTTGTAACGGCAACAAAAGCAAAGCCGCCGAGACGCTTAACTGTTCGCGGATGACCCTTTATAGGAAGCTGGCAAAGTGTGGGCTGTCGAAACAGGATGCTGCAGGAATTTAGGTTTGGATCGACAACTCTCCGGCATCTACTGCACCGCCGCGGCCGGAGAGCTTTGTGTGGCCGCCGGTAAAGCGCCTTTTGCGGCTTTCTCCATCTCCACTGCGAGCTCGTCCAACCGTGCCTGGGGAATGGCAAGTTGTCGCGGTGTCAGTCTAAGGCCTTGCTTTTGGAGCTCCTTCACTGTCGCTGGCTCAATGCTGGTGCCGGAGGCGGTCACTCCGGTCAAGTGACTTGTACGCGGCGAGCCGATCACATCCATCGGAACCCCGTCGACCTTAATGGTCGTTACTTCTTCCCCTGCGTTGGGCACAAGCCGCTCGATATCACGCCGGAATTGGCCCGCCTCCCCTTGAAGCAGTTCCTTCTCCATATACGTTCGCACTTCCACTTCATGGTGTTCCCAAATCTCGTCCAGGCTCAGCTGTTGAAAGTCCGGCCGCTCAGCTCGTAGACTTTCCAGGGCTTCGCTTCGCATCTCGCGGAACTCGGGGCCACTCAACTCCTCAAGTGCAGCTGCCGGGTTGGTCTCCAACAATCCTTTGGCAGCTCTGCTGCCAGCCTTTGCTTCAAAGATGCTAGTTACATATAGCTTTCCCCCGCGCCGGGTCAAGATGAGGCCGTCCGAAAATTTGCGTCCGCCGAGAGACACTCGGTCGCCGGCAATAAATTCGCTCGATTCCTCGATCGAAGTAACAACACCCTTGGCGGCGACCTTTGTCGTTTTGGCGACTTCCAGGTTAAGCAGCTCTTCCAGCAGTTGTCCCTTCATGTGGTCGCCGACAGGGGCTTTGGCGAAGATCCTCTCCATTGCCTCCTCGCTCAGCCCAAGCTTTGCCAATCGCGGGGCAAACGCATCACGCACCGCGGCACGCACCGGGATCGTACCCGGTAGCCGTGCCATGCGCAGGCGAAGATTGCGACGCGATCCGTTGATCTCCGCGGCCCGCGATTTGAGATCAAGCTTTGTTTTCGCGAGATCGTCTGGTAGTTTCTGCCCCGGGTTCGTCTTCTCCCAATCGGCAATCTTGAGCTTCTGTGTTTCCCGATCCAGATAGAGAGCCTTGGTGTTGGCATCGATTTCCATGGCCTCCTGCTCCATGCGGGTGAGTTCGGACTCCACCTGAGGAGCAATCGCGCCCTCAAGGGTTTTGAAGTTGGTGCGAATTTCCTGTGCGGCGTCCTTAATTTGCGCACTGACGATTGGGCAAGGCCTCGGACTGCAAATCTCCAGACCGTGATCAGTGATGATGCCCTCGTGAAATTCACCGGTAAGTTCGTCTTCGAACGTCATCGTCTCGGGAGCGGACGCAACCGCAATCTCCCGTTCGGCTGCCTGTTTGCCGGCCAGCTTGGCATCAAGTTCCGCCACCTCTGCTTCGAGTGCTTCAGCCGCTTTCTCAGCGTCTTCCAACTCGCCCGGAGTCGCCTTTCCCGCGGCTGCCGACGCTCTCGCAGCATTGACTCGTTGCGCTGTGCTTCGGGCTCGTTGCTCCAGTTGCAGGTACTGACCCCCGAGAGCTGACTTTTCCCCTTGAATGATCTCCGGGCCAAGGATGTCCTTATACTTTTCCAGCAGATACTCGCATTCCGGATGACAGCTGTAGATGCGGCCAGCCGCGCTGATGTTGATCGGCTTCCCGGAAAGCGCTTTGCCGGTAAGTGCGCCGGCCTCCAGTTCCTCTTGCACGGCGTGTGTGCCTGCCGCGAGAAGTTCCTTTTCCGTGCTCGTTGCGTTGAGCGCCTTCAATACCTGGCCCTCTGTAGTTGCTTCCTCTCCCAGGTGGGCGGCAACGCGAGTCGCCAATTGCTCGCCGCCATACACTTTCGCCACCTTATTCAGGTTCTCTAACTCCGCGGTAACCCGGGCGGTGTCACCCGCTGCTTTCGCAGCCTTTAGGGCTTCGACTGTAGCAGCAACAGCCTTAAAGGCCGCCGACGCATCCAGGGCAAAGCCAACGACTTCCACTGCCAGCCAGAACAGCGATGGCTCTTCTTGGGAAAGCGCCTGCGCCTTATCGAACGCAGTCCCGGTAAGCGCCTTTTGCATCATGTATTCATTCAGATGTCTTAAGACTCCGACCGCATCGATGGCCGCGACCGCCACTAAAGACGCGCCCCCAGTAGGGGCCGCTAACAAAATTGCCCCGATGTTCAGCAAGGCCAGTGCGATGGAAGCAAGAACACTTGGTTCTTCGTCTTTCATCTCTTGTTCCACCCATCGCGTCTTCAAGGAGGGTGACTCCAATCCCATCTTGATGGCGGTTACGTGGACGAGATCATGCAAGCGCCAGACATTAACGTCACCGTCCTTCAATCCGGCTCTCACCTTGTCTATGTTTTTCAGCCGTCCCACGATCTCGCCTCCGAGAAGCCGGGCCATGTCGGGGCCATTTTCCCGGTTAGCAACACTCTCCAATTCGTCAGTGGATTCTTCTGGCGTGGAGAACGACGCAAGAATCGGGTATTGCCCAACGACATAACCACGCATGAGGTCATAGGCATCCCTTGCTTTTTTTACCTTTGCCCCCAGTTGCTGATTCAGCTCTGCGTAATTCGAATATTCTTCAGCTCCTGCGCCCTCACCAGCCCCCATCTCTTCTGTTATGGCTTTATCGGCTTCTGCAAGCGCCGCATCCAAATCGCGGCGTCGATCCAATAGCACTTGCGCGGCCCCCTGCAACCCGGTGAATGTCGCCGTACGCTCTGGCATTGAGTAAGTCACGGTCGTCGTCGTACAACTCCCGAACATGCAATCGGAAATCTGTGATGTTATAAACTCCAACTTGATTCCATAACGGTCCGCCTCAATCTTCGCCTCGGCCTCGCTATGATCCAAGGTCTCTCTCGCAATAGCCTTTGACGCCTCTCCAAATTCGGTTACAAAGTCTGACCGTTGCTTCTCTAATTGGTCGAAGATCCTCTCCATCATGTTTCGAATGCGGTCATTGGCTTCCAGGGTGCCGCCCACCAACGCATCGCTTGTTTGGAAGTGATACATGAAACCTGAGTATTGGTTATATCCTCCGACAATCCAAAGCCGCTCGACGCGGCGGGTCATATATGGCTCGTCGTCAAATACATCAATGCCATCGATGGTGACAGCGACCTCCTCTTCAGGCGGAGTCGGTTCGGGAGCAGGTACAGCAGACGGCGTTTGTTTGGAGCCGTCATCCCCGGTTTTGCTGTCATCCGCGGTTTTGCCGACTTCTGGGTCACGACCACTTGGCGGGCCTTGACCCGCATCAGTCCCGCCATCGGGAGCTCTTTGGATGAGCGGCTGGGCTGAATCCGCAAGCAGACGGGTAGGCGTAGCCTCGTGCTCACCAGGGGACTTTACGGGCGTGTTCCGCTCGGCAATACGCGCATCCACCTCAAGGGGATCATTCGCTGCACCGATCACGACGCCGCAGCCTGATTGCGAAGTGGGCACCGTAGGCATCATTCCGGCTCTCTGCTGCATGACATGGGCAGTCTCATGAGCCAACAAACGGCGCCCGGAATCTGTTGCCGGCGAGTACTTCCCAGCAGCAAAGTAAATATGGCGCCCTGAAGTATATGCGTCGGCGGTCAAAGCCTGAGCGGATTTTTGGGCTCGATTGTCGGTATGCACACGAACATCGGAGAGATCGGCTGCAAATTGTCGTTCCAGGGAACTTCTGGCGCTTCGGTCGACAGGGTAACCTGGGCTGTCGGCGGGAACGATGTCGGCTTCCGCTACGTACGCAGAAGCGCCGGACGATCCCTGTCGCTGAATTGCCGTGGTTGTATCGTCTACCTCAGAGGAAAGCCCGCGGCAAGACTCGCAAGCACCACCACAGTTACATTGCCGCTGAATAAGAGCGCGGGAGAGGACAATCACCCGGACCGGCCCAAATTGCGGGTGAGGCGATACCGGAGGTACAGCTTTCACCGGGGCACTGCCCCCCGGGTAGGCCGTGCCTACTCGCTTGCCGTCGATCCAGTAATCCACCCTGATACGAAATCCGGGTATGGGGTCGCCAGGCTGCCAATTTGGGTTGAATCTCATAGCGAAGGCAACAGCCCGTGGATTCGCCGGCACGCCACCTTCGGTTGCCAAGACGGGGTAAGCGACTCTTTGACCTGCATTCAAGTCTGCACCGAAACCATTCTTAGCCTCGATCCCCCGTGGCAAAGAGTCGGGACCGATGCTTCCCAGGTCAAGCCGCACTTCAATGACACCCGCCGAAGTTTTGACCTTGAAGGCAATTTCGTCATTAATGACGACCTCGCCGAATTTATTGACGGCATCTGCCCTGCTCCAGTCAACACCCGCCTTGCCGGTCTCCACTGGCTGAGCGCCTCCCTTGCCCGACTCTTCGCGGGTCGGGGTTTCATCGGGATCCGGGAGCAGGGGTTGTTTCGCATCGAGGAAGTCGGCTATCTTGTCTGGATTTACTTCCAGTGCTTTGCGCAATTCGACTACCTGTTCTGGAGTAAGATTTCGTTCGTTAACAATGCTTTGGATCGCCCGGTTAAAAAGCTCCTTCTCCAGCAACGCCAGCTGCCTTGACGCCTCCGCAGGGGATAGCTTTTGCAGCTGCTCTTTGAATGCGCGCCACTTACGCGCGTCAAAATTTTCGAGCACGCGACCGTATCGCTCTTCAATCTGCCGGATGCGTGAAGCCGGGCTTTCCTGGAGCGGATCCTTACCCTCAATCGCACCATCAACCGCTGGATTGACATCCTCCACTTCTCCTACGCACAGCGAAGGATTGCGGAAGAAGCACCAGGTGCCCGTTTTTCGGTTGCGGCGAGCTACGCTGTCGTCGTCCAGCTTGACTTCCGCATCGTAGGTCTGGGCCAGCTTGGGATCAGTAACCGGCTTAACATTTTGCGGGTTTTTGACTTTCTGCTGCAGGTCGCCTTTGCTGCGGCTGATGTCTTCCGGGGAAAAGTCTCCCGGCTTGGCGGTCGAGTCGGGATCAGACAGGCCTTCGCCGGCTGGAGTCTCTCCTGGTGCGATTTTGGGCGCCTCCGGCCCGCGCACCGCTGCCTTGACTTCTTTGATGGCCGCGTGGATCAAAGCCCCGAGCAAGACCATCGCACCCATCATCGCCATGCTGAAGATGTTGCCCGCGATGGTTTCGTAGGACTTCTGATTAGCAAGGAAGGTTCGAACTTTGTCACCGGCAGCTTTGTTGGTAAATCGAAGGTCAAATTTCGCCTTCTCCATAATGACTACCTCGGTGGCAGCAGCTGCGGCGAGGAGAGCCAGCCCCACCGTTTGTCCCACCCCCCAGCCGGCGGCGGCGCCGGCCGCGATCGTCGCGCCGCCGCTGAACTCCACTCCCAGAGCGCCCAAGGCCGCGCCAACCAGAACGGAAGCCAGAACGAACCACCCCGAGACTGCTCCCAGCACTCCATTGAGTGCCTGCAAACTCTTCAGGCCCTTATCGATGGCCTGATTGAATTCAAGGTCAAAGACCGCACCGACGGCGCCGGAAAGGCTCGCAAAAAAAACGGGGAATGATTTGCCGACTTCATCCCACGGCCAGAGAATGGTCCAGCCGATTTTCTTGATCTCGTCCCACCAGTTTTCCCTGAAGTATTGCAGCAAGGGAGCGAGATAGAGCTGTACGCCGCGCTGATGTTCCGGTTCTTCAGGAAAGACATTGGCAGCCACCAACATCGCCGCCAGTCCAGGCACGGCATTCACCATCGGGGCCAACGCATCGTGAATGGCGCGAATCACAGGGTCAGGGTTCTTAATAAGCGCCCACACAGCCTTCATCATTCCGCGCATGCGCTCGACTTGGGCGAACATGAGCGGGACCCGCAGCAACCCCCCGATCTCCCGGATGCATGGGACGGTTAAGGCTAACGTGACTATTTTTTTGGTCGTGTTCCACACCCCATCGTCCAAAATCGCGAAGGGGCCAAAAAGCGTGACGAGGAGGGTCTGGCGGAAAAATTCCAGGAGTGGATGTAGAAAGCGTATGGTCGCCAGGCAGGCCTCGCCGATCTTCGCTGTCCATGCAGTCAAGGTAGTGTTGAGCTGAGCGCTGAACTTATTCCATCTATCGGAAAGCGCCGCCATGGCTGTTGACAGCAACCGCAATAGTGGCAATACTCCAATACTTTCCAACAGGGCCTTGCCCAGACCAGCCAAGTCCTGAACAACACCGGACAGCCAGCGCCCAAGCCCTTCCGCAGTTCGTTTCACCCGATCAGCAGCGGAGACGATGGAAGGCAGCACACTGGTCACAAGCTTGTGGCGCAGTTGCGTTTCCAGCTTTTGGCCGTGACTCTCCCACAATGACTTGATCCCGGTGTACAGGCCGTGGGCCGCCACGATGAGAGGGGCCATAGGCCCAAATAGGCTGATCAAAAGCAAGACAGCGGTGGCTTGCTTCACGTATTTCATGTAAGGCTGCAGGGTTTTCTTTACGTCCTGCCATTTTTCGACCGCCTTGACAAACAGGTCCTCCAGGAAGCCGTCGCCCGTTATTTTTCCCGGCGAAATGGCTTTTACAAACCAGTCCCAGGCATCTGCGAACTTAGTCCGCAAGGGCAACAGCTTGGCCCAATATTCCTGTACCTTGCGGGAGATGTTGGTCCAGGCGCCGCCAAGAATTTTTCTGACGGTCGTGGCCGCCGGCGCGCCGTACTCGTCCATTAGACCGGAGAAAAATTCTCCTATCCTGGCGGCATCGCCTTTCAGATCAGCGATCGCTTTGCCTCCAAACTCCTTTACCAGGCCGCTGAGATAATCGTCTACGGCCGGGAGGGCGGAGCAGGCGCCGACCATCAACTTGCCGAGCGCCGGCGCAATGCCACCGATGAGCACGCTGACAATATTCAGCAGCGCACTGCCAAAGCCTTCTTTCCTGATCCGCGCCGCCAAGCCGCCGAACAGACTATCCAAGCCCTCGGAAGCGCGATCCGCGATGGAGTTCTTCAGGTTAAGGAGGAACGGCAAAACCCCGGGAGCGTACGTCTCGATCACTTCGGCAAGGGCAGCCTTGCCTTTTTCCAGGCCCGCCTTCAGGCCCTGGCCCAATCCCTCGGCCACGCTGGACGCCTCGCGGCCTGCGCCGGAAACGAACCTGCCGAGCTTCGTATCCCAGAATCCGGATGATTGCCGGCGAACTCCAGGAGTGCGGTCAGGTGAGATCGAGGAAGCGGCGCCGTTTCCGGTCACGTGATCCGCGATCTGTTCAGCCTCCTTTTCTAAAGGATCGCGGGGATGGCCGATCGCGATCGCCGCATGCATTGCCCTCGTGGAGGAGGGAACCTTTCCTTCCTTTTGCTGCACGGTATGCGTGAGCTCATGCGCGAGTAGATGCTGCCCCTCCTTTGACTGCGGCGCGTACCTACCGGCAGCGAAGAAAATATCTGCATTGGAAGTGTAGGCATCGGCCGCCAGGGCGTCGGCCGATTGGGCTGCTCGAGTGTCGGTGTGAACCCGGACGTCTGAGAAGTCGCTGCCAAAGCGCGGCTCCATGAATGCGCGTGTGTCCGAGTCCAGAGGTTGACCAGGGCTGTCAGCAGGAATGACGCTGGCATCCACTACTCCGCCACCTGCACCCAAGCTCGATGCCTGCCGCTGCAGAATTGTGGGTTCTTCCTCAACGACAGCTTTTTTCTGGCAAGCCGAGCAAGAACCGCCGCACGAGCATTCGCGCTGAATCAGCGAAGATAGACGAAGCCGGGCAACGAAATGTTGTGCCTGGTGATTCCCGGCGCCCTGCTGGACGCAGCGCATGATGAGCATGCGCATTTCGCCACTTGCACGACGCTGAAGCAAGGGGCCCAGTTTTGCATTCGATTCGCCCGAGCCGTCTCCACCAAGCGCGCTGAAGGCGCCGGCCAGCGGGCGCAGGGACGTATCTTGAAGCATGGCTTCCCTGGCCGCAGACTCGGGATGCTTCCGCTCCGAATTATGGTCCAACTGCACGGCTTCAGGCGCGAGGGACACGGTTCTCCTTTAGTTCTGGGCGACGTAAAAGAGCAAGTCCCGGCTGCACTTTAGGCCCCGGCAACCGCAGATCGGGCGCAGTTAACACAGGGCCGCCCAAACGCGGAACGGCGTAAGCGCCGGGGGTGAAGTATTTGATCCGTTTGCTCATGAAAGAGTCGGTTGTTTCGGTCCTGACCACCGCCTCCGCGGGCTGCGGGACACGAGCGATGTCATCGTGATTTTCGGCCTCCAGGGGAGAGCCCGTAATCGAACGGATCATTGCCACCATACCGGTTCCCTTTCCCCGTAATCCAACCTCCTTGGGCTGCTTTTCGGGCTTGCTGTTCTGCTCCACCGGGTTGACCGACGACAGCTCAACTTGCGCCTGCTGCACTTCGACTCCCCGCGACGGCTTGCTTCGCCAGAAGAACATCCACCGAAACATGAGGCTGCATCTTCCCCTACTTCAACTTCACGTGCGCCAGCGCGTCGACCAATGCTTTGAGCGCGTTGCGTGTGTTTGCATCGAGATTCGAGTTGTCGCCAATCTGGTCAACAACCGCTTGCGCCCCTTTGGTTGGCAAATCCTTGCCCAGAGACTCGGCCTCATCCTGAATCCACTTCGGCATCCCCAGCTTTTTCGCAGCTTTCCTTAAGACGCGGCCGGCAAGATCGGCTACAGACATTCCGGCGTGGGCTTTTTCTTCTTCCTGCGCTTCGCGCACGGCACGATCAGCCTGGCGAAGTCTCTCCTCCAGCTCCTCACCCGGTGTCTGAGCTTTGGGATGATACTTGAGGTCGATTGGCCTGGGTGCGGGAGCAGGTGGCGCCTGGACGGGAGCGGGCGGGGTCAGGACGGATGATGGCTTGAAGAACGTCCGCGCCATTACGTCGATCTCCACGCGCCGATTCTTTGCCTCGTAGCCTTTGCTAGGAACCGACGGTGAACTTTCTCCCAAGCTGCTGGCGTGCAGTTGGTTTGCAGGGATACCTTTATTGACCAGATAATCGCGGACAGTCTCAGCGCGCTTCTGTCCTATCGTAAGGTTGTGGGTTTCGGTTCCGGGCGCATCGGCGAATCCGACAATGGTAACAAACGTGTCCGGAGCGGAGGTGAGCGTGCTCTGCAAACGTATGACAAACGCATCGAGCTTCTTGCTTTGCTCGCCGCTGAGCGCACACCTATCAATCTCAAAGCCGTCGACGGTGAGCGAGTCAGATGGGAGTAAGTGAACCGACGGATGCGCCCCGGGTGCAGCTTGACGCTGCATCGCCGGAACTGCGGCCGCGACAGGAAGCACTGCAGCGTGGCCGGAAACCACCGCGGATGCGGCAGAATCAGCCTGGTGCTCAAGGGAAGCATTTTCCGCGGGCAAAAATGAATCCGCGTGCGCCTGCTGCATCACGTGGCCCACTTCGTGCGCCAACGTGGCGGGACCGTAAGCTCCGGCGGCAAAGTAGATGTCCCGGCCGACGGTAAAGGCGTTGGCGCCGGCATTGGCGGCAAGCTCCGCCGCGTCTTCATCGAGGTGAACACGCACCTCTCTTAGATCCTGGCCGAACGCAGACTCAAGTTTGGGCCGCTCGTCCTCAGCGATGGGCTTGCCTTCGGCAGAAGAAAGTATTTTTTGCACGGCACGATTGCCGGCCGCGCGCTGCAGCGCCAGAACAGGATTCTCTTTTTGCGCCACAGCTTCGCTCTCTGGGCCATGCGCAGCCGGCTCAGGGAGGTGATCCTGCGGTCGTTTCCCGGTCCGCCACCAGTTCACGTCGATCCTCCGTCAGGATGCACGGGAGTACGGCCCCAGATCCGTCTTCATCACTAACTTACCGAGTTTGCGGTGCTCGTTCTTGAGCGCTTCGACAATATGATCCATGGAAATGCGGGGTCCTTTTTCCGAATCGCGCGGTTCCTGTCCGCCCTGCTGTGCAGCGAGGAATGCCGCCTCCAGTGCGACATTGCGAATTGCACCCCCGGAAAGCTTGAATTGGTGGGCGAGGAAATGAAAATCCACGTCCTTGTCGAGCGGAGCTTTCTTCGAGAACTGTAGATTCCAGATTTTCTCGCGGGCCAACTCGTCAGGGAAAGGAAAGCGCACCACACAGTGCAGACGGCGAAGGAACGCATCGTCGATGTTTTCCTGGAAGTTTGAGGAAAGCACCACCAGGCCCTGATACTGTTCGATCCGCTGCAGAAGATAATTTATTTCGATATTGGCGTAGCGGTCGTGAGCATCCTTCACTTCGGTGCGCTTGCCGAATAATGCATCCGCTTCATCGAAGAAAAGAAGACTTTGGCTGAGCTCAGCCTCGCGAAAAACGACACTGAGGTTGGACTCAGTCTCGCCGATAAACTTGCTGACAACCGTCGCGAGGTCAATTTGAAAAAGCCGTAAGGAGCGATCACGAGCCAAGACCTCTGCAGCCATCGTTTTGCCAGTGCCCGAGGAACCAGTGAATAAAGCACAGAGGCCACCGCCCCGGGCCAGCTTTTTTCCGAACTCCCAATCGCGGTGAACAACAGTGCGGAACTGGAGCCGGGCAGCGACCATGCGCAACTGCTTCATCTCCTCATCAGGCAACACCAGATCCTCCCACCCGAATTGGGGATCAATGCCGGTGGCGAAACGCTGCATGTTGGGGGTGGTCAAATCGCGGCCGGCGGCCAGCACATCCGTCATAGACGGTTTTGGATCGAGAGGATCGCGTAGCCTGGCACGGGACATCGCCAGACTCGCAGTCTGCCGAACCCGATTGCCGGCAAATGAAAATGAGTCCGCCAGGCGATCCGCGTCCATGTCGGGAACCGATGCAGACAACGCGCTACGCCAGGCCCCGCGGCGAGTCTCATAGTCCGGGGCCTGAATATGCATCCGCCAAAGATGCGTAGAACCGGCGACCGTGCCGAACTGCTCTTCAGGGCTGATCAACACGACCGGAATATTGCTCTCGATGATTCTGTTCAGGAGCAGTTCTTCTATGTTGTTTCTCTTGAGCCGTTCCGCCTCATTGAGCTCGGAGCGCCCTCGATCCACGACCAGCAGATTGCCCCAGAGGGCCGCGTCGCGAATGAGTGCTCCGAGCTTGCCTGCATCCGCATCGAGGCGGCCTAACTCGGCATATAAGACGTCTTTGGTGAGGGCATGGGCGAGAGTCTCGGCCGCCTCGGTGAGAGGGGCGTCATGCCCACCCCATAATTGGATAATCGCGTGGCTGGTTCCATTTTGCTGCAGCGCGTCGGCCAGATTTTCCAAGTCTGTCCGGCTGGCTGCAGAGGTTTCGAGCTCGGCAATGGGATCTTCCGGCACGATGAGCTTGCCGGTCAACGTTTGGCGTGGCTGCCGCTCGAGCAGAAAGCGGGTGACGGTCTCGTCCATCTTGAGGAAATAGCGGAGTTGGGACGGACTGCGATCGTAGGGTTCTTCGTGTAATCCAACGAGATTGAAGTGCAGCAAGGGAGCGTCGGGAGAAAACAACTGCCTGGCCTGGATCTTCTCCTGCTCTGTCCGGCAAATCAGGTTGAGGCACAAGTCCTGGCTGGGACGCTTGCGTGTGACATCGTTTTGCAGGTAGGCGTAGAGAGTTTCGTAACGAGGTTCGAGCTCCGGCGCCAGCGCTATCAGCAAGACATCTACCTCGGCGGGCGACAAGCCACAAACGGCAGCAAGGTGCGGCAGGGTGAGTTTCTCGCCCTCCTGCCTACTGGCTTCCATGCGTGCACGAATTTCTTCCTGCCTGCTCTCCAGTTCCCTGTCGATGCTCTCGGCTTGGTTGGCTACCGAATCGTCGAGGTTCCAGATATCTCCCAGAAAATCGACGCTGCCCAACATGTGGTCCACACTTTCATCGGAAATAACCAGGCCGCGAAACTCGTCTGGAGTGTCGGCTGAGCGGGACCGGCGTGCGACCAGCACGGCGCGACGCAACAACAAGTCAAGCCGCTTCATCTCGGCGAGGATGTGTTCGATGCTACTGCGGAACGGCTCTAAGGCTGCATTCATTTACAAACCCTCCAACACAAACTCCAGCCTTCGTTGTCCGAGCCACTGCACGCTTCCTAGCGGTTCGTCCATGCCGGAAAGGTGAAGCGCAACGTGCCAAGGGCTGTGCTCGAGGACGACCAGCACACGTGACGGTTCCACCAGGACGCGCCCAGGGACGCGGATGAACTGCTTGCGCACGGCCTCGCGCGACGCCTGGCGGAAGCCCCGCACCCGGCCGGCAAAAACGCGCGATAGCTCGACAGCAAGGAGATCGAGAGCTTGCTCCCAGGTCTCAGCCTGAACAAGCCCGGCTACTGCACCGGCATCGGTTACAGAAAAGAATTGCCTCATGCCGGCGAGGTCGGGCTCGGCAAACATCCCGGCAAAGAGTGCGACCAGGGGATCGATATAGTCCGCCGTCACCGGGGCGCCCAGGAGGGCCATGCCAGCGCCGGCGAGCAAGAAAGAGAGAGCACGCGGTCCTCCGAAACGAATGAACTCCGGTTTGCGGATCAACTGCCAGAGGTCGAGCCTCTGCACCACGGAAACCATCAGCAGGAGGCCGGCATGGTCGGAGGAAATCCATTGGAGCATTACGCCTCGACCCCGCGCTGCAAGCGGAGCGGCAGCGGAAGGAACAAGCGAGCGCAGAGCTTCCAAAACGGAAAGCAGATTTGGGGAAGAAGCTCCGGTAAGGTCCGCTCCGGTGGGAACTTCTCCATCATCGCGGGAGGCAAGTCTCTCACTGGAGAACAGACTGGTTGGATTTGCGAAAGCACCCGCTGCAACAATGGCTTCGCTCCAGGGCGGGAAAGACCGGGGGGCCCCCAGTAATGCAGGATCACGAAGCATCAGCAACATCGGGATTTCAAGGAATTTCTGCAGCAGGCGCAACCCATGCCAGAGACCGCGCAGGGGGAAGCGTGAATGCATGCGCGTCCACAGACGGATTGCCTGGCGGCGGCCGGCGAAGGCCCATTCCGAACGCAGGCCCCCGGCCGAGGCCGCGGCGCGTGCGAGATCGATCAGGTCTTTGAGCGAAAGAGCGCCGTTACGTTCTGCGCCTGCGGTCGCCTGCATGATCCGCTCCAACGACAACTCATCCCACAAAACAAGCAGAGACTCAAGCTGACCCCGGCGATCCAATTGCGCTGCGACTTCACCGATGAGGTCTGGCTCCTCGAGCAAGAAGCCTAAGGCAATTTGCGCGGGTGAAGATCCAGGCCGCTGGACCAGTTCGGGGAATTCCCAGCAAGAGGCCGAACCTTTGGTGGCGATGTGATGAAGCATCGCCGACTTATAGGCGGCGCTCGTCTCGTAGCGGCATGAGCTGATCGTGCCGTCACTCGTAGGATGAGCCAGCGCACGGTGAAGTGCCAGCGCAAATTCGCGCGACCAGGCGTTGGCCAGTGTTTTCGAGTTCAGGTTCCGCGACGGCAGCTTGATCTGCACACGCAGGCGATTGAGACGGATGACGGGGGCGAGACGATCGAGGCTGGGGCCAAGATGAGTGGCCATTTCGGAGCTTAGTGGCCCATGCGCCAACTCATTCACAAGCGGGCCAACGCGATCCACCCCCTTGGGCGACCGGCAATGCACCCTCAGCTTGTGGATGGTCAGTGTCATGGGGTGAAGACCACCATATAGCTGACCGACACACTCTTGATCGGGACCTGGACAACACTCGAAGAATCTAAGACCACCGGGCCGACCGTGGCAGATATCGTTAAATTTATAGAGGGCGCGGGGGGAGGCGGAATGCTGGGGCCCGCTACGCTGACAGTGAACTGACTTGTTACAGTGGCGGGCTTCAACCAATCTGTCTCGAGAGTTTTGGGATCGACCCAATCAATTTCGGTCAGCGCGACAAGAATCTGCAGGGGCTTGGTTACGGCGGGTAACATTGAATTTACAACCACGGTCACCGTTCCGCTGGCAACCGGTGGCGACGGTACCGCTCCTGGGACGGTGATCGTAATCGATGCATTGCCCGTTTGGACGACCGGAGTCAGGCCCTGAATATACTGCTGGAGGCCATACCATTGGCCACTTGCGGGGTTGTAGCCGTAGAAGTTTCCCTGCAGGAACAGGTCGTTGGATATCTTCACGTCGCCGGTTATCGGCGGCGTAAAAGTCGGCAAGTTAGCGCTATAGCTTACCTTCGATTTGTCTGAGGAATTCAGGACAAAATCATCCCCGACCAGCAGGTTCTTTCTCACGATCACGTTGCCCCTGTCGAAAGCTCCGGGGTGAATGTCGAGATACCCTGCAAGCGGGTGATCTGTAACAGGCGTCGTCAACGCTGTGATGTCGAAGGGATCATTTTCCGCGTCAATCTGGTCGGGCGCTATCACGCTTTGGGCGCGGACGCCCACATACCGGCGCCCCCAGCGACGCGGATTCGATACTGCCCAGCCCAGGCTACTGGACGTAAGCGTGATGATGCCCAACTGTACTCCGGAGCAATCTGCAACCAGACCGGGGCCGTTCACCGGCTTGAGGTAGACCTGGAAGCCTTCCTGCAAACGGGTGTTCTGGTTCTTGACGTTGCAGTCCAAATAACCCGCCGCGGGCAGCCCGGTTTGGGTCTCCTGGTAGCAAATCCAGACCTCATAGTCCTGAGCCGTCAAGCCCGGCGCAGTCAACACATTTGTCAGACTGTAGGGAGCCGGGACGATGATCTCGCGGCCGGTCCGATCGATCGCCATACCCTCGGTGATCGAATAAAACGAGGGACCACCGGAGACTGAGTCCGCATCGAGCGTGATCTCGAGGCCCTCGATGATGCCATGCAGATGCAGCTTCAGATTCATCAGCCGCCGCAGTTCGATGTGATACGACTGCTCGTCGGTGAAATCGTAACTGCGCAGATACTCACCGTCGAAATAGCGGAGGCGTTGCACTGGGTTCGGCACTGGATTCGCCACGGTTTATCTCCAATCAGTCGTTATGCAGACGGGTCAGTCTCTGTCTACTTCTTCTGAACCTTCCTCGAGGCATCCAGGCTATCGAGCCGGGCGGACAATTCGTCAATCCTCGCGGTCAGAACTTTGATTTGCGTGTCCTTATGGAGAAGCTGATCGAGCGCCTCCCCTACCTTCAGGTCCGGGCTTAGCTGAGCAAGATAGTCGGGGAGGACACGATCGACCTTCTCGTCAGAGTGCATGTAAGTAACTGCGGAGCCACCGCGGCGAAACAGCATCGATGCTTCAAGAGCCTGCAGCGGAGAGAGACTTTCCAGGTCTGACGCCGGCTTCCGCGATACGGAGACCCCCAAATTCTCTTTTGCTGACTTGATGGTGGCGTGACGTAAGACGCTGCTCGAAAACAAGGAAGTATCGGTGAAATCAAACGAGCGATGCAGTGATTCCCGCACCGCCTCTACTGCGTGAATGGCGGATTGCGCCGCGCGCAGTTGGCCGCACCTGTCCAACTCGAACTGGTCGAGAAATTGTTCCGGCAAGAACTTCGAATAGTCCCGACAGCAATGATCCTTTTCGTCGGCGCCGAACTCGCCGGTGAGGATCGTGTACAAGAGCACCGGAAGCAGATTCGCCGGCGCCCAAAGGTATTTGCGGGGAGTATTGCAAACACGCACCAGCTTGCCATCGAGTACTTCCACCGTCCCCAGCACCAGGCAACTAGCCTCGCAGGGCTGCTGGCAAGAAAAAACCAGATCGCCGAAAGCACAGTCGAACTGATAGCGCTGCATCAACGTGAGCAGCTTGCGAAAAGCCTCGGCCATCTCGGCACGATATTCTTCCCGGGGCTCCTGCCGATGCTCGCCGGGACAGGTAAGGCACAAGACTTCGTCGACCAACCCGCAATTGAACTGATCGCAGTTAACCTTCAGATGGTTCAAGAAATAGGCCCGCAGGGTGCAGAAGAGGTTGCAGGCATCCTGCCCTTCGTACTGACTGTCGCCGTCCACGATCTGCTTAAGGGAACTGATGTGCCTGTGGATGATGGTGCCGATCGGCCCTTCGCAATAGATCTCGAAGCAGCATTTGAGGCGTTCCTCGAGATCCTTCAAGTAGGAAGATTCCGGAGGCAACTCGTGGGTGATATCGAAGCGGACTCCTTCGTGCGTTCTGGTCGGCAGGCACTGCTTGGGCCCCGAAGTGCAACTGCTCTGAAAGGGCGTCTCATACTGCGACTCGGTCTCCTCGTAGCAGATTGTGACATAGAAGCACTGCTTGATTTCACAACGGGACCTGCGTTTCTTGGGTTCGCAGTCGTCTTCGGGCGGATCGAAGACAGGCAAACCTTTGCTTCTAAGGATGTCGATAACATCGAGCCGCTTGGTCTCGCATACAACGAGATCGTTGCCGCAGTCGTCGATGGCGAAGCCGTCATGGACCAGGATATTGCCTTTACAATCGCAGTCGCAGGTCAGCTTCAAGCCGCAAACGACGCCATAGCCGTCCATGGTGCGGTGGTACATCTTGTTTTTCTCGATGACATACTTCTGCTGCAGGGTAAGGTCCCCGTCGGTCAACAAATGGCCGCAGAAATAGTTGGGCCGGTCGAAACAGACAAGGTTGCAGCAGCATGGCTGGGGTGGGACCTGCGACTGGCAACCGCAGGGTGAACGCTCAGAGCGCGTCTGTGAGGTGCTGGTATTGGTGGCTGTCGTTTGCATTGTGCTCATAGCTTCCTCTCAGCGATGATCGCTCGTGTCAGTAATTTCTTGATCTCGGCCGGATGCGGACCCAGCTCTCAAAAATGCCCCCCTGGATGTTGTCGCCGGTAGGCAGCTTGTGTCCGATGAAATTGCCATCCAGCGCGTGACCGTCGAGGTCTCGTATCACGTCGCACTTTAAAATCAGAAAAAGGTCGAAACTTCGCCCATCGAGGTGGCGGCGCGCGTAGTTGGGATCGATGTGCAGCCGGGCCCAGATGGTCTCATCCGGCTCCCGTTCCACCCGGGCTGGGGCAATCTGCATCTGCCGCGGCTCGGATTCGTTTTCGGGACGAAAAACTACCAGCGCCTGGAAGCTGCGGGTGTCTATCTCTGCGGATCTTACTTTGTGGGAAAACTCGATACGAAAGCCGCGCGGATGCTCGGGAGTTCCCACATACTCCTCCATGAATTCGCGGCATAACATACGGCGATTGTGTTCCCAGTTGGTGTCTTCTATGCGAGTAAGTTCTTCAGTGGGCAACTTAGTCAGGATGCAACGGATCACCTGGTCGAGGGTGTCGGTACTGACCAACTGCCTGCGAGGCGCCCAGTTTTCGATTTGTTCCGGCTTGACCGCTTGGCCGGGAACAAAATTGCAGATTACGGCCAAAGGCAAGCACGGGAAACTGCTGGCCGGCGGGCAGCATTCACGGGCCTTGCGATAGTAGTCGATGCAATTGCCTGGCGGACAAGGTTCGTGGGTGGCGTTGTCCCAGAAGGAGGGCTTTTGCTGGTAGAGCTCCAGGGTGTAGCCCTCGCACACCCGGTTGGGCTTCTGCGAGGAAGTGGAGCAACTGCAATCATCAAAAGGCGCGGGCGCATACTCGGTCTCGCATTCCGCGTAGCGAATACATAAGTAAAGGTCGCTAGGGACGGGAGCCGGATCGCAGCCGTCATCGGGCGTTGCGGGATCGTCGTCCTTGTCCTCTTGCCTGCGAGCCGGCTGCGAGGCCATAGGCGGAGGTTGTGGCAACAAGACGTAGTCCTCACAGAGGAGGCGAATTTCGCGGCCACAATCGTCGATGGCGAGCCCCTCACACACCATCAGGCGCTTTTCCGGACAGTACGGATGCGGCTTGACTACCAGGCCGCAGACTACTCCCCAGCCGTGCAGGGCCAACGTATGCAAGCGCATTTTGTCTATGCCGTAACGCTGCTCGTCTCTGAAGTCACGCTCGGTGAGCAGCTTTCCGCGGTAGTAGCTGTTGCGGCAAAAGGCGGGAATATCGCACGGCAAACAGGTGTTCACCTGGGCGGTGGAGGCGGTGTCGGAACTGGCCGTGGATGTGGGCATACGCTGCTCCTTTAAAGAAGTCGAGTGTTCAGATCCACCTGCGGCCGCAAGGTTGCGTGTTGCGCCAGAAGGTGGGTCTCCGTGGTTGAACAGGAAAGAATCGAATCGTAATCGAGAATCCCCGTGGTCCCCAGCAACAGCGGTGTGTACTCAGCGATCCTGGTATCGACACCGAGAGTAGATTGCACGCCCACCCTCATCCGGGGAAAGACGGGCGCATAGTTGGCCTTAGTGTGTGCCGGCTTTTCCTGCTCGACCAACTGCGAGACTTTTTGCTGGGTGGCAGAGACCTGGTATGGATCGCAATCGAAGAACACCGTGAACTCATTGGCCCCCCAGGCGAGCGGCTCGATGCCGGGTATGGGCTCGCCGGTGAGTTCGAAGTAGCCGACGCGGCTATAAACACCCAATTGCAACCGCTGGTAATAGTCGCGGCTCCATAAGCGCGTGCCTGCTCCGAGCGTGGTACCGGCGCCGGGCTTGTCGGCCAGGATAATCAACTCGCGCAGACGAAAATGCTCGATGAGACGCACATCTACCCCGGAGTACTGCTGGATCAACTGTTGTACTCCCGAGGGCGTTCCCCGCAATGAATAAAGCTGTCCGGCGCTTTTCAACGCAGCACGGCGCTGCTGATCGGTCCAGGAAGGATTGATGGGAAACGCGATCCAGGCTGCCAGCCAGGAGAACCACGAGCTGGGCACGGAGAGAGGATCGAACCTGGTCCACATGGTGTCGAGCGTCTTATCAAAACCGTCGAAGGTGGTTTGAAAGATCCTGAGAAAGCGGTCGAGAAATACCCGGCTCAGATCATCTTCCTGGTAGACGGCGGGAAGATACTGCAAATAACTAGATCGCGGATAGCTAATCTGGATAGATTCCAGCAAGGGAGACGCAATGACATTGCTGTTGAGTTGCACCTGTAAGCGGAGGTAGCGGCCTGGGGCGCTTTGCACCAGGCAATCTGGATTGTTGCCGGTAAGGGCCAGAGAACAACCCTGGTTAGCGGGAGAATAGGCTGAGCAATCGGCATTGAACTGTGCTTCTTCGAGGTTCCAAGTATCGGTAGCTGCGGTTTCCGTAGACACCAAGATTCCTGTACCGGTCGGCACGGTGGCCTTGAGCTGAATGCGGTCCCAAACACAGTTCTCTATGCCGCTGTCGAGTGTCGCGGTGGTCAATGTGCCGCTGGTCAAATAGCTGCCGCAGGTGGGGATGGCTACCAGGTTGGGCTGCTGAGCACAATGCGGCAGCAGAATTGCCAGAAGTTGCTCACCCGGGATCCATATCAAATCGAGCAGCCGTCCCTGAACCCCGGTGACGCCAATGCCTACGGGGCGGAATCCTGCGCCGGCTGAGACTTCAAATTTATAGACCAGGGCGGTCGACGTTCCCACGTAGAGATAGCAGCCCGTGGCGTCAAACGTAAGGCAGCCGGCCTCAGCAACCGCAGGCAGAGAGTTCACGGGGATAGTTTGGCCTGGTGCGTAGATATAGATATTGGGGCTGTCCAAGACCGCGAGGGTACCGTCGGGCCCAAGGGCCAATCCGGTCGGGCTTTTTAATCCACCAATAGGAGCTGCCAAGCTGCCGTCGCGGTACATTCGCTGGACGCGCCCGTTTCCTCGATCGGCGATATAGATCAAACCACAGCGATCTACGGCGACTTTCCAGGGAGCGCTGAACTCGCCCTCTGCAATGCCTGCGCTGCCTGAACCCCACACCGCCAGCAGCGCGTTGGGGAAACGGGAGAAAATCTTTACCTGGTGATTGCCGGTATCGGCAACGATGTAAGAGCCGTCGTCCGCCACAGCGAGCCCCTGCGGATGACGAAAACTCCGGGCTTGCTTTCCCTTGCCGCCGAATCCGGCGATGGCAGCAAACTCTCTCCGTTGTTCAAGGTCGAGCACCTTGATGCGATTGACGGCGTCGTCGAGCAGATAGAGCTTGCCATCATTTTTTCCCAGAGCGAACGCGATAGGGTAGTCGAGTTGCCCGGTCAGTGCCGGCAGGAATGGAAGCGGCTGCCCCGTGACACAATCCACTACCCAACCCTGGGGAGTTACTGGCTTGTCCGGCTGCGCCGAGGTAGGACTACTGGGGCACCACGCCGGCGGCACAGCACTCGAAGCCGCCGCAGGCTGACCGGCGGAACAATTTGGCGCAAGGCCGGCAGCGATGACAGGCGACAACTGGCTTGTGGTCGCCTGCCAGCCTATGACTGGATCGAGCTCAATGAAGGTACCGGTCTGAGGAATCTTCATCATGAGTAGGTGACGATGACACCGTGGTTTGCGGAGTAAACGATTTCGTCGGGCATAATCGAGACGTCGGTGCATGGAGTCTGCAACACGGAATCGACGTAGGTCTGGAGAGTTCCCTTGATGAGGAGGACTCCGGTCACATTGAAAATCTGGCGATAGGTTTCGGCGAAGTAGATCGTCCCCCCGAAGTCCCACCCGGTTTTATTCGCGCCGCCAGGCGGGAGCGGATTGAAATAAACAAGCAACTGTTTCAGCACTGCATCGCCTACCGTGCCCAGGTCGAAAGCCGGGTTCGCCACTACCTGCACTTCAATACGTACCTGGCGATAATGCGGGGGAGCAACATAGAGCTCGCAGGTCAATAGCCGGCGCGCGTCAAGATAATTGGCAACTAACTGCAGGGTGTTTTCGCTGGGGACAGGAGGCAACTGCAGGCTGTCGGGAATGACGAAAACGGTAACCGCTCCTGGAATGGGCACTTCGACACGGGGACTACCATCGATCACGGAGCTCAAGACGCGGAAGTTGGGATTCAGCAAAGGGAAAGCCTGCGCCCGCTTGATCTGTGCCCCCGGCGTCTGGGTCGCCAGGAAGGCAAAGTCGCTCACTGTCACTGCGCGGTTCTGCGTCCTTAAGATCATCGGCGCGCTGTCTTCCGCGTCTTGCACCGACTCCTCGTCGGCGCCGCCGTAGGATGGGAGCGGATTGCTAACCCCCTGAAGGTTGGGGATAGATGCAAGCAGAGTGGTGATGGTGTTGGCGCCGGAATTGGCCGCCGCTCCGCCACCCCACTTGTACGTTGTTGCCATCACATTGGTTTGGTCCGCGCTGTCGAGATTGCTGCCGTTGCCAGGTAAGCGGGGCGGAATCCCTCCGTGGATACCGTCCCCGAAGGTGACCAGGCCGGTGGCATCATCGAGGGTGTAAACCTGGGACATGGCTGTGTACCCGTCGAAGTCGTCGACTTCTGTCCAGGGTGCGTAGCCATTTCCATCATCCACCGCGATGGTGCCAGAGAGAATGGGAAAGTTTGCCAGTTGAAACGTCTGGTTGGGGCGGCCATTCGAGGCTCCCAGCAGCTCTGCCGTTTCTGTCACAGAGTTGGTTGCTGACACCGTATCGAGCAGAATACCCGACAGCATGGGAACATTGTCATAGCCGGAGCCGACCAGGCTCTGGATGAAATAGCGAATCCAAAACAGCGGCTGATCACCGGGTTTGGTGAGCAGACCAAACTGCTGCAGCTGTCCATCGGTAGGAGCGGTGAACGTGACATAACCGCTTTTGGTTAACGCCGAGGTTGTATCATTTTGCACCTGCAGTTGCGTCCATTGGCCGTTCCAGTACTGCCAGTTCGCCTCTACCGACGGCGCGGCAAGGGTTGGCGTCCCCACGCCGCCCTGCACCGGCGCCGGAGTAGGGCCTTGGGCAACATGGATGGTCAAACGGTTTGTTCCGGCGGGAAAAGTGTTATCAAACCCGAGGTAGAGCGCGGCATTGGCTTGCGGGGTTACACTCAGCGGCGGATAGCCGAGCGAAGCGTACAAGGCGTTCGCCGCGGTATAGTCGGTAAACTGTAAACCGTTGTAGCTCTGGACCGAGACCAGCGTGAGCCCGGTAACGAGAAGGTCGAAGTCGGTCTCGAAGACTACCTGCTGGCCACTGGAACCACTGCCCAAAGCCACCTGGGTTCCAGCCAGAACAGAAGTTGCCGAAGCCTTTGGAACCAGCGTGAATTGCAGTTCTGTCACCGCCGGCGAAGGCGCAGTCAAAGGAATTCCGACCAGTTCCAGGAACTTGATGAAATTCTTCTGCGGCACCTGATTGATACGGTAGACAAGAATTTCCGCTAACCAGGCGAAGAGCTGAACCAAAGTTACGCCGGGATCGCTGTCGTTCAGGTCAGTCCACTCCGGCGTGTAAGCCGGAATGCGGCGTATCAGCTCCTGATACAGTTGCTCAAAGGTACGATCGTCGAGATTTATTTCGGGCAAAGGCATTAACCCACTCCCTCCTGCAAGTACAAGGGATAGACCAGGTTGAAGAGCTCGTTGGTGGAGCTGATCTGATAGTCAATGACGATGAGTACCTGGCTGGGCTGGCTCCCTTGCTGCACGGAAACATTCACCTGCTGGATACGTGGCTCCCACTGGGCAAGCGCGGAGCTGACCGCGGCCGCAAGTTGAGCGCGAACCATATCACTGTTGGATTGAAAGACGTAGTTGTTCACCCCCGCCCCAAAAGTTTCCCGCATCTGCCGCTCCCCCAACGAAGTGGAGAGGATGATCCAGATCGCGTCTTGAACGCGGGTGGGCCCTGAGGAACAACTGATTCCCCCCTTAACGTTGGTACGAATGGGGAACTTCCATCCGGAACCTATGATGTCGGTAGTGCTCATGGGCACCCTCCTAAATCATTGACGATCGTCTGAATAGTCGTAACGACCGGTTGTACTGTGCTCACGACTGTGTTGAGCGCCGCTATATCGGTGGCGCTTCCCAGCGAGGGCAGCGTAATTGCCGGAACTCCAGCGATACTGAAGAGCGCTCCTCCAAGGTCCAACAACACGCCGACCGGCCCCAGCGAGTTCATGATTTGACCAGCCTGAGTCAAGGCGTTCTGTTGCGCGCACTGCAGCGTGGCTTCCAAATCACTGTTCCCACTCTGCTGAGCTGCCTGCAACTGCAAAGTGATGGGATTGAGAATTTTGATCAGGGATTCCATCTGGCTCAAGAAGCACTCCAGCACCTTGAGGATGAGACATAACAAGTCGAGGACGAAAGGAAGGATCACGGCAGGAGTTGGAATCAGCAGACAGGGCGCGAGCGCCACGGCTGCCTCACCGAATTCTTCCAGCGCGGCTACCGGGGGAACGGGCAGGCCCTTGATAATGTCGATCAACGGCTTCAGAAGCTTCAAGACATTCAGCAGGCACTGGATGCTCGCGAGAAACGGAGCTATCTGCAGCATCAGACTAAAGGTCAGGGAGCAGTCTGTAGGAATGCCCTTGGAAATATCGGCGAAGGCTTGCAAAGAGCCGCCCGTGGGGAGCTGAACCGACAACCCTCCGGCGGCGGAAGGCAGCGTGATGTCGGCACAGTTGGGCAATTGAAATAATTGCTCCAGATCAGCGTCCACCGCGATGTCGATACTGGCCATACGATGTCTTTCCTTCGACTAAATTGGGTTTCCATTGGGCGCAACTATTCGCCCATTCAGGGTCATGCTGGGTGCGATCAGTTCGAGAACACCTTGACTGCGGATGGTTATTTTCCCGTTCGACATAGTAACGGCGTTGCCATGGGCGTCCTCGACCACCAGCGCACCCAAACTACCGCCGGAGGGGGTGGAGTCGAGAAAGCGGATGCAATGGCCGTTCACGGACGTGATGCGCCGGTCGCGAACGTCCTGGCTTGGGGGAGCATCGACTCCGTTCCACAGAAATCCCACGACATAGGGGGTTCGCGTGTCACCCTTGTCGAACCCGATCAAGACTTCGTCCTGCAACTCGGGCATGAAGCAGGAACCGCGATTGTTCCCACTCATCGCAGTCGCGATGCGGATCCAGTCGCTCTCGTGGTTTGCATCCAACCATGGGTAATTGACCTTAATCTTGCCTACGTCGACCTGCGTCACCAACCCGATGACCAATCCGCTAATCTGGCTCATAGTCCTCCTTATCGCTTTCCTGCTAAGTTGGATCCGTTTCCATGCGCGCGGAAAATTCAGTGGTGTAGCCGCTATCCCCTATGGTGTGTGTGGTGCTCGTAACGTGATAGAGCCCGTTGTAGCGGCCGAGCCCCTTGATCCTGATCTTGTTGCCTGAACGCAGGTCGGGCAGGCCAACCGTTTTTCCTTTGCCCTCGATGAGCACCTGTGCCAGAATGCGCAGTCTTCGCTTGGCTGCAGTCTTGGCCTCGTCGTCGCTCTGTACTACCAAATTTGTAACCAAGTCGGTCTTCTTTGCGAGCGGCCCTTGCTGTACCCCAAAGTCGGCAGTGGGATCGATCACACCATCCTGCGCCAGGTCGGCGCGCGTCGCTAACCCCTCAAACTTCTGCTTGGTTTTCGGGTTCCAATAGCGCACAATCACCTGGTCCGGTTGATTGGCGGTTCCGAACGAGGGCTGGAAACTGATCAGCGATTTTCCCCACTCCAGAACATACGTGGGCTTTAAGGTGTACTTGCTGGGCGCGTAATGAAAGGTAACGCTACGTCGAGCCCCTTGCGTATCCTCGTCCAGCCAGATGTCGTAGCCGATTTCACGGCTGCGAAAATATAGAAAATTGATCGCGTACTTTTGATGAACATCCAAATGTTCAATGGGATTTTCTATGCCCAGATTGAGGCTGATCTCATCGTCATCCACCTCGAGATCGAGTGAGGGGATTTTCTGTCGAATGTCCTTGGCAATGCTCTGGACCAGGTCCCGGGCGATCCAGGAATCCTGCTTTTGGAAGTAGTCCTTGGTAATTTGTGTCGTGCGGAATCGTTGCAGCAGATTGACGCAGTGCACCGTCATTGTGGATGGTCCCGACTCAGGGAAATTGGGAGTCATGCGCACGATTTCACCCACCAACATGGTTTCCAGTTGATCGTTACCATTGACGTAATAACCCATGGAAAGCTCCACTTCCTGCCATGGATCGAAAATGTGCGTATCGCTGTACTTGAACCATCCCTTGCCCGGCCCGTTGCCGTCAGGATCCCAATTGTTGATGGTCAGGTCGAAGGAGTCCATGTCCGTATCGCTGTCTGTATAAGTCACGCTGAGGACGTCATACTCAGCCTGCAGGAGCGCTTGCCCGCGAACACGCACCCGATACGCCGGCACGTAGAAGTCCTGGCCGACGTAGATGTCCTGCTCGATTGCGGGAACCGATGCCACAGCTATTGCCCTCCCGTAGTAGTGGTCGAAGACGGATACGGCGGAATAGTCAAGGTTTGTCCTGGGGTGAGCAGCCGGGGGTTGGCCAATGAGTTGGCGTCAGCAATCAGGCGCCATTGCGTGGGGTCTTTGTACTGCTGATACGAAATCTGCGCCAGTGTCTCTCCCCGCACTACCTGATGGAGGGTGGTGCGATCACTCGAATGCCGTGGGGTTACCTGCAGCTGCTGAGCGATGGTCCAAGCTTCGCGGAAGCTGACATTCAACTTGGCACGAAGCGGCACGCCTTGCGGGCTGAACAGGCTGAACTCTTCACTTATGCTTTCCAGCAACAGCCAGGGAGAGATACTCGCTCCGTAACTCGTGAGCTTCCCTCCGGTTCCCCAGGCTAACTGGACCCTTGGGGGGGCGTGCAGGTTACCGTCGATCTTGAGCAACTGATAAATCTGGCCAGTCAGGCTGCGGACGTCAACAACTGGGTCGACCATGCCAAAATCGGTGGTGTCAAAAAACAGCTCCATGGTGACCTTTTCGTTTTGCCCGCGCACATACTGGACCACCGGCGCGTCGAGGCCTGGAATCACTACCTCCGCGAGTTGCAGACTTTTGCTGACGGTATAGTGTTCCGGGTTGAACAGCGCCTGGATGGGGCCGCTATTCTCCGGCAGGATGGTCAGTTTCTCAAGCGGCATGGTCAGCGTCCATCAATCAGGTCGGATACGTACGCGCTATTCTCAAGCCGGTCGTCGCGCCGGCGCAGGTCATCGTGGTGATTCTGAGCTTTTAACTGGGCCATCACCAGGCCTACTAGTTTTTTCACCTCTGCCGGACCTAGCGTTCCCACACTCTCGGTGATCTCTATTTCTGTATGTACTTCGTTGATGTGAATGTCTTGCATGATGCCTTTCCGCCGGTCTTATGCACCGAGCTCCATGTCAAGTCCTTCGTGAGAAATTTCGAGCGATTCGATAGCGACGGTACTTTGTGTGGCATTGAGCGTGGGCCCCACCCACTTGGTGGGAATGCCTCGCTTAAACCTCCAGATCTTCGCCGCTGCCTGGGTGCTGTCGAGCAACACGACCAGTCCATCCTTGCGCGTACCAAGCCCTTGCACCCAGTCGTAATGCCAGCTCCAAAGATCGTCATCGAGAGAGATAACGCCGTGCTTCAAGATCAGATTCGAGTAGGTGGCACGGGTGGCGAAGCGATGCACGTAGTCGTTTACACCGCCCTCGCGGTAGTCCATGATTTCGACGGATGCGTCGAGGCCCGTGCATTCTGAAAAACCGGGGATGCTGTAGTCGATCGATCCCGTAATCAATGTCGCATCCACGCTGGAGTTGTCGATCAGCGTCACGTAAAAATTGAAGCTGCCGACAGGATCGATGCGTAATGGATTACTGCCCATGATCAGCTCTCCACAACCTGCGCGCCGGAAGCATCCTGGCGGATTTCAAATACGAGAAACTCCATGGGCGCCGCGATGGCGATGCCAATCTGGCAGATCAGCTGGCCCTGATCGATGGCGGTCTGCGGATTATTGGTCGTATCACACTTCACGTAGAAAGCGTCTGCCGGCTTGGCGCCCTGGAGACCCCCCTTCGACCAGATGCCGGTGAGCAGCACGGTCAGGGAATGGGTTAAGGAGCTGCGCAAGGCATCATCGTTACTCTGAAACACAACCCATCGACTGGAACGCTCAACCGTCTCTTCAATCGCGGACATTAGTCGGCGCACGTGAATGAAGCGCCAATTGTCATCGCTGGCAGGAGCTAGGGAGCGGGCACCCCAGACGCGGATACCGCGACCGGGAAAGGTGCGGATGGCATTGATGTTGTTCAGGTTGAGGCCTTGCTGCTGGAGGTCAGAAATGGCCTGCTCGACATCCACAACAAACTGCAGTTCCACGTTGGCCGGGGGACGCTGCACGCCGTAGGCGAGGTCAGTCTGCGCATAGGCGCCGGCGATGTAACCGGATGGGGGAATGTTTCTGGTTGGGCCGTCGAGTTGCAAAGCATCGGGCGAAGCCAGCCAAGGGTAATAAATGGCCGCAAAACGCGAAGACGGGGAGCCTACAAATCCATTTGCCAGCGGCCAGGTCTGTACTGCGCCGATCTGCAACATGTCTGGCGGATCGATGAGAGCCACACGGTAGCGGAGCCGGGCACATTGGTCAATCATGAGTCGCTGCAGTTGAAGGCTGTCTTGCGCACTGAGCGGAGTGGCCACAGCAGTCGGATCGGAGGCAACCGCACTGACAGGAGACGAAACGGGCGGGAGGCATTCATCGGCCGGCGACGGGGACAAGTGCAGCACCTGAGGAGTTTCGAATACAGCGTCGGGAATAGCGACAATCCCGATCTGCTCGACATGCTCGAGCAGTTGCAAGCCGCGTAAGTCACTGGGGCCGCCGCTGAAGTCATTCAAGGTAATCGCCGCGAGACCGTCGCGCCCGCCCTGGAGGTAGAACGTTCCGGCGGACAATGGCTCCGCCGCGCTGAGTTGGATCGGCGCCGCCGTCCCCAACACCTCGAGCCGGATTAGGTTCGATTGTTGTTGCAGTATTGCTGGCGCGTAATTGTAACTGCCTGGATCTGTGAGAGTGAGGTTGCGGTAATACTCATCCTCGGTCGGAGAGCCCTGCGGGCCGTTGTCCACATAGACGCGGAGCGCGAAGGTGGCTCCTTGTGGCGGCGAGATCTGAATACGGAGCGTGTTGCCCCACTTGCCGCGGCTGGCAGCGCAGATCCTGCACGCCCCTGGGAAACGGGAGACCGCCGCGCCAACGGCGATACTATTTTGCAGGCTAGCGGCCAGCAGGATCTGTCCACTGCCCAACAAAGCAGCGACATGGACCAGTTGGGTGATACCACCGCCGCTAATGGACAGTAGATCGCCCACAGCCGGAGCAACAGTTGCGGCCAGGACACACACAAACGGATTAACCACCTTGCTCACCGTGCCGATTGGCAACGGCGCGCCAGAGGGCAGGCTGAAAAAAGCACGAGCAGCATTTTGCGTTGGATCCGCCGAGATCGTCGTGGCGACGCGGGCGACGAAGCAGTCTTTTCCGCCGTTGGCGAAAAACGCTCTCACCGCATAGGCAAGATAGCCATATTCCTGAAAGCTCCCGAAGGTGGTCAGGAATTGTTTCCAACTGCTGATATTTACCACCGCTTGCGAGCCGTCGAACGTAGCCGGGGGGAAATCTTCCGGCAGCGGTCCACGCTGGGCAAAGCCAACAAACCCAGCGATGTCGGTGCGCACCAACTGCAACACTGGTTGCGGCGCGACCTGTGGAGTGCGGTAAACACCGGGAGTGAGGTAGGTGGTAATGGTCAAGCCTCCGGCTACGATACGACCACGAGTTCCAACCCCTCGTGGACAATTTCAAGCGTCTCAATGGCTACTTCACTGGTCTTGCCATTCATCGCGGGGCCCTCAAGCTTCGCCGGCCAGCCTTGGGTGAAATTCCAACTCAACACAGGTTTTCGCGCCTCGTCAAGCAAGGTGATGGTGCCGGTAGTTCGCTGTGGAGTGCCATCGAGCACTGTCTGTCGCCAGGTCCACAGAGAGGTGTCTTGTGTGTAACCGCGCTTAAGAACAATATTGATGTATTTATCGAGCCCTTTGAGTTTGCGCACAGTTGTAACTTCATCACCTTCTCGGTATTCGATGACGTTAGTGTCTGAGGTCAGTCCGCTTACTTCACTGAAACCGGCTCGGGTGACGCCATCAATCTCGATCAAAAAGTTGAATTGACCGTAAGGATCGTTACGGGCTCCTGATGCCATGACTTCTCTCCTATTGTTCCGTTATGTCAGAACCGCCGTACCATTGGCCGATACGGAAAATGACAAACTCGGCAGGCTTCACTGGAGCGATGCCGATGATACAGATCAAGCGCCCGGCGTCAATATCTGCCTGGGTCATCGTGGTGTTGTCGCATCTCACAAAAAAGGCTTGGTCTTTCGTTGCGCCTTGCAGTACACCGTCTCGCCACAGACCGGTGAGAAAGTCGCTGACACTGCGTACCACTCGCCTCCAGGTAGGGTCGGAGTTGATATCAAATACCACCCACTGTGTGCCTCGTTGAATGGACGATTCCACGAAAATGAAGATGCGGCGAACGTTTATGTACTGCCAGTCGGGATCGGTGCTTGTGGTGCGCCCACCCCAAACCAAGTTCCCGGCGCCCGTGAAATAGCGGAGAACATTCACACCTTTGACATTCAGAATCGCCTGCTGCTGATTGTTGGTTTGCAATTGCAACTTGACGATGCCGTTAATCACTTCGTTCGCCGGATCCTTCTGCACTCCGACATTCGTGTCGCTACGCGCGTAGATCCCTGCCATGTGGCCGCAAGGTGGAACCAGCAACTGCACGCCGGTATTAGGATTAGCAACGTAAAGCCAGGGATAGTAATAGGCCGCGTACTCTGAGTTGACCGAAGGATTGTTATTCTCCGGCTGTCCAGCGGATACGGGAGACTCGAGAATGGCGAAACGGTTCTTGAGCGATTCGCATTGCGACTGCAACATACCCGCGATGGTGGTATTGGCCGGCCCAAAGTAATACTCATCTGGGCAGCAGACTATAGCAATCTCGTCCACGTCCGCCAAGGCAGTCAGACCCGTCTTTTGTGTCGGATCCTCGTCAGTGCCCTGGAAGTCTTCAGGTACCAGTTGAGCCGTCGCTTTGCTAAAAGCACCAAGTACTGGGGCCTTGAGTGGGGGCACGACTATTGTAAGTGTACCGGTTACAGTTAGGTTCCCACGCATAAGAGGGTCTGAAAGGTTGAGGCGTCCTGCCCCATCGAGCGATGCCTGGGCCCCGACCACGACATCGGTGCTTATAGCAGCGATCAGGTCCCCCAGGAGTTTGATAGGACCGGCCGCGGCGCTCACAGTAAAGGTCACGGTGGCTGCTCCCGCGGTGAGCACGAGAGTTTCCGTGTCAGGCAACGGTGTTGGCGCCGTTAGACCGCCAACGGCACCGACGAGAAGGTTTGGATTAAGCCCGTCACCGCCTCCTTGAAGCAGGATCGGAGTGCCGGCATTGTTCAGGGTGGCAGCGGCGGCCGAAAAGCCGCCCAGCGTTGTCCCTGCCACGGCAAGCGTGCCGGTGGCGGCAAGGTTGTTGCGTAATTGCGGATCCTGAATGTTCAGCCGACCGCTGGCGTCGAGAGAAGCCTTGGCGCCGACTACCGCATCGGCATTGATTGCCTTTATAAGATCCGAGACGCTCTTGATCGGGCCAGCACTGGCATTCACCTTAAAGGTAACTGTCGCGGCACCGGCTGTGAGCACCAGTGTGCCACCGTCCGGCAGGGCAGAGTTGCCCGTCAAAGCGGTAGTGGAGCCAACTAACAAGTTTAGATTGGAGCCACCATTCGTAGGAGAGAAAGTTCCCAGAGAAACCATAAGAAGAGTGCCCGTTAACCCAAGGCTGCCGCGACCCAGGGGGTCCACTATGGTCAGATTTCCGGCGCGGTTGAGCGAAGCCTTCGCGCCCACCGTTGTATCGAGGTTGATGTTGTTGATAAGGTCGGTTACGGTGATGATCGTCGGACCCTTTGTGGGATCCGTGTTCTGGATAAAGGAGGCCTTAGATTGTCCTGCAGTGATGATCAGAGTCGCGCCGGCCGGTAGTTGGGTGAGCGGAGTCGTGGTCTGGCTGCTCACCTGGACGTTGGGATCTGTGCCGGTGGCAGAAACGGGGTTGTTCGGTGGTCTTCCTGGAGCCGTCTGGGCGACGCTGATAAGGTTCGAGACATTATTGATGGCCCCGTCGTAAAAGGTGCTGCTTGTGGGAACCGAAGACAGGTTGTCGTAGACTTCGGCGATCGTCGGGTTTGATACCAGATCCGGAGACGGGGTTCCGGTCCAATAGAGCACGGTTAGCTTAAAGAGTGTCGGGTCGGCCAGGCCCGCATTGCTGATCTGGTAAGCGACAGTGTTTCCCCAAGCTCCCGGACCGTTGGCGCTGATGGTAATTCCGCCTACTGTTGCTGAGGCAGATAGGGCGGAGTTAGCCGGGGTTACCAAATCCTGATGGAAGACTCTTTGCACAAAGCACCGCAGCCCTCCATTTTGAAAAAAACCCTCGACCGCGTACGCGAGATAGTGGTCGCCAAGAGCGTCCTTGACATAACCTCCGTAGGCCCGCTGGTAGTCTCCAAAGCTGGTCAGCAGGGTCGGGGTAATTGCACCGCGTTCAGCGATGCCCAGGAAACCGGCGGTGCTTGTAGAGACGCCCTCAATCGGCTTGTTTCCGGTATCGATCTCTTCGACGTATACGCCTGGATAAAGGTATTCCGGCATGCTGATCTCCTTCGCTAGGTGTTCGCTGCTGCGCTCACATGTTGATCGTTGCTGAAACTGTCAGTCCTCGAATCACAGTGACAGTTGCAGTGCCCGCCGGCAGTGCGGGATAGGTTGCGGTTAGCGTCACTGCTTGTGGAAGCCCGGGCGGGTTGGCTAAGAAAATAACGAACTGTCCATCGGGGCCAGTGGTGTAAGCCGGATCGCTACCCGGTGTTTCCTGCACCAACGCGCCTGCGAGCGGAAGACCGCCGTGCATGACAGCTCCACGAATCAACGTGGAACCCGCAGGAAACGGATACGCGGTCGTGGGCAGCAGTGTGGCAAGCTGACGCTGTGTTTTGTAGGCAGCGGTTTGCCCGGGATCGCCTAGAGGTAGGTTCCGGTTGGCCAAAGTAACGTCTGGAAAGGCCGGCCAGAGCGGCGAAGGCATGGGCACTGTTACCGGAATTTGGACAGCAAGGTAATATGGTGTATCGAGTTTGCTTTTCACTACAAAAGACTGCGGTCCGGGCTTGAGGTCGGGGGCGAGAAACAGAAAGGCACCGGTGGAGTCTTTCTGTTTCCCCAGGATGGATCCGGACGAAACCGTAACATCTCCTACCAGTTGGTTGGAGTTTGTAACTCCGTCGCGCAACAGCATGGCAAACTGTAGCGTGACTTCGATCGATTCGCCCTGGACGGTGGGAAACGGCATAACCTGCTCCTACACACCTGCTGATGCTTTCTCTGCGTACGTGTTGGTAGTTGACAGCACTCTCTGTTGGAACTGCTCTTCATTGGAATCGAGCAAGGCCACGCGAACTGTGTATGTGACAGAAAGCCGGTAGGGCGTTTCAAGCGCCTGCCACACCCACGAGACTTCCTGCAGCGGAACGGTATTGAAGACCACGCGCACGACTTCTCCAGTGGTGGCAAGGGTGCCTGTGAGGTCAGAACCTTGCAATGTCGGTCGGTCGTAGAGAATCTGCAGTACTTTTCCCAGTACAATTTGCTGATCGCGGGGCGCCTTCAGCAGCGGAGTGACAAGGTAGTACAGGTCAATCGACATTGGCGGCTTTCGGATGCGGCCCCCGGTACCCTCCACGTGCGCGCGGTTCTTGAGGTATGGATCCTCGACGATTCGATAGAGGTAGACGGACAACAGGGTGGGATCACTCGAGTTTTCCTGATGCTCCGCCGGAGACTCGAGTGAGATAAGGCTTGAGCTACTAATCAACGCGACGAGGTCTGGATCAGCCTGGATCTGCTGCCATAAGACGTTGATCAATGACTGGCCGACCTCGGCTAAGATCTTGTAGTCGCTCATTCCCGCTATGTTCCTGCTCTCGGCACGGTCTTTTGCACGTTCGCTGCCATAACGGAAAGCCGCCGGAATGTAACCAGGGCCCAGTTTTTGGGCGTACACGCGGCATAAGGGCGGGCTCCCCGGTGTAACAGAGTGACAGTCATGATGTGACACTTCGGCGTTCTATCTGCGGTATGCCATTCAAAGCATTGCGACTGTTGAAGCAAAGCGTTGTGACACCAGAGAAGGCATTGTCACGCTGTCCAAAAAACATTGAGCGGATTCGTCTCAGTTGCGGTACGATTCACCGACGGAAGGGCTGGAAGGATCATGCGATTCTACTGGCTAACGCTTGGCATACTCGGCGTCTGGCGAATTACACATCTGCTTTCAGCGGAGGATGGCCCCTGGAACATGACGGTCGCAATCCGCCGGAAAGCCGGTAGCGGCTTCTGGGGCAGCCTGCTTGATTGCTTTTACTGTTTAAGCCTCTGGGTCGCGTTCCCTTTTGCATATTTGCTTGGAGAAGCGCTCAAGGAGCGGTTTTTGCTTTGGCTGGCTTTTTCCGCGGGAGCCATACTGCTTGACAAATTGGATTCAAAAGGCCCTGATCCACCCATCTATTTTGAGCACGGAGGCGACGACCATGTCATGTTGCGGAAAGACGAGAGCTCAGCTTCAGGGATCAATCTCAACACAAAAACTTAAACCGGCAGGGGGCGCTCCGCCTCCGCCTGCCGCGGCGCAAAGCATCTACTTCCGCTATTTTGGCAAGACCGGCCTCACGGTCACCGGGCCCACTTCGTCTGTGGCGTATCGCTTCGTCGCCAATGGCGCCCCTATCGCTGTGGACCCGAGAGACGCTGCCGCGCTGGCCCGCGTGCCGAGTCTGCGAGCGATTAGGTAGGCATGCACAGAAACTTCGCGAGCTTCTAGGAGCTTGGTCGTGATTCGCGACTATGAGAAGCCGGTTTTACGACCACCTGGCTTCTAACGGACACGTTATTCCCGGTCGCAATCCTAAGAATCCAGGATGACAAAATCTCGTCGCTAAGACGGCGCGGGTGCCATGGTAAGAGACTTTGACACCTTCGTCACCCCTTATCTGGCTGGCGCGTACAACGCTATTTCGTACTGGAGAGCCGATTTCAAGCTGAATTCACATCGATATTTTACTGGAGTCAGAGCTATTGGATACCAGATGGAATTCTTCAGCGATACGGGATACTGGCTTCACGATAGCGCTTTCCACATAAATCAACACCTCTGCTCGTCAGACTAAAACTTGTAGCCGGTCCACAGAGCCCAGTAGTTGAGGTTGCGCCCAGGTTGCGTCTCCTTCAGGAAACTGCCCGCATAAAAGATCCCATAATCCACCTGAAACCAGAGGTGGCGATTCGCCTGCCATCGAATCTCAGTGCCGGGCCTATGTCCGACGAATCGTGCCCGACTACCATCGGCAGGCCTGATCAGGAACCCCGGCACAGCGTAGACGCCATCCTCAAGGCTCTGTCTCCACTGAAAAATCCAGTCGACCGACACAGACACGCTATGCGGAAGCGCCGTTTCGATGTGAGGATGAACGTCAATGAAGTTGATGGGGCCGGGACCCGTTGTGGCAAGGACGCCAAAGTAGTTGCCTTTTGGAAATAACGGATTGAAGGTCCCGAGGGTATTCGAGTTTGGATGATCTCCGCTCGAGATATCAGCCTTCACGCTGAAACGTGGTTTTAAAGGCACAGTCGGAAAGCGGTAGCCGGTTTCAGTCGCGATCGTCCATGCCCGAATATTTGCCGAGCCAATGTCCCAAACTGCCAAAGGCCTTCATCGTCAAAGTCCCATCCTGGACGCTCGGTAGCTATCGGGCGAGATATCCTGGCGCCCAGCGATTGGCGCACCTCCTGCGCTGTGCCGCGTTGGAAGGTCGCCGCCTTCCGATCCAAGCCTAAGTAGTACAGGTCTAAGGAAGCTTTGTGGGGCAAAGACCGAATGGCATACACACCCCAGAAACTAACCGTACTTTCCGGTGCATTGTCGAAGAACCCAGGGTTGTCCTCGTCCGGACGCAGAGCAAAGCCATCCACTTGCCAGGAGTCGATTCTGCTCTTCACCATAAAGCCATCGAAGCTCAACCGGACATTTGGACCCTCCCGCACATCAATCAAGCGCCCGGAGCCGTACTCAAGCTCATGCCTTCCGATTCGGAGCTCGATCGATTTCGAATTTGACGAACTACTGAGTTCCAGAAACGCTGACTGAAAGTCGAGCTTCTTTTCATCGATGGGACGCGGGCCGCCTCTACGGAATGAATTTAATCCGCTCTTCAGTTCGATGAAGGTACGGACATGCCTGCCATAGTGCAAATCGAAATAGGGCATGTACCTTTCATTGAGGTACCCGTTCCAATAAGGAGATTGGCCCCAGTTGTCGTTTCCGATCTGCTCCCAGACCTCTCGGGCTTCGCCGCCTATGGTCATGTACCAGTCATCGAGGTTCTTGCGGAGCGGGATGTCTGCGCGGCGCCAAACATCCTCCAAAACTCACAATCTCAGAGTTGGACCCCGGACCACCTCAATTCTTTTCGCGAACGGACAGCACCCTACGCTACATGTTTCCCCTGAAGAGAACGGCAGATAAAAATGATTGACCTGAAGCTGTTTGCGCGCCCAAACTTTGCTGGCATCAAGTGTATGTTTCTGGCAGACGACCGCACTTGCGATGCGATGCCGCCCTGACCAACAACAAGTGGTAGCTTGCCTTGGCTTCATCCCAAATATCTATTCAAAGACATTCGTACAAGAAGGTTGCTTGCTTCTGTCGTCCGCTTCGGATCTGAGCAAGCGGTTCACTTCGCGGCTATGCCATGAAGTCCGAACGATGCAGGCCTGGAACGGTTCGCCAGATCCACGGGCATGTTGTAATCGTGAATGACAAGGTTTCCGATGACGAGCAAGTCCGGAAGCAAGCATAAGGCCGGCGGCAAAGTGTTCATCCCCCTGCCGCCACACGTAAAGGGACATGCCATCTTCGGTGGCAAAAGGATGAATATCGCTACCGGCTACACCGGACATCGGGTCCAGGGGAGCGGGTCCTCTTTGTGATGATGAACCCCAGCACAGCAGATCCGATGTTTGATGATTCCACAGTCTTCACATGTCGCAAGTATGCCGAGTCGTGGGGCTATGACGGCTATCATGTGGGGAACATATTCGCCTACCGAACCACCGATCAGAAGATGCTGCTGAAACTCCCTAACCCTATCGGTCCAGATAACGATGCACACCTGCTCGACATGGCGACCGCGGCGTCACTGGTGGTGTTCGCTTTCGGTCAACCCGGCAGCAAGGCTTTGAGAGCGCGGGGATCAGCTGTTGCTAAGCATCTCCGCGACAGTGCCGGCATTAAGTGCCACATGTTGGCCTTGAGTAGAACGGAACACCAAAACATCCGCTCTATCAGATCAACTCTCTTCAAGCCTCAATCTCAAACTTCTAATCCGGTAGTACGCAATGCCCGCATCACTCATCTGATCCCACTTCGAAGAATGGGCCTCATCTCACGGTTACGACATCGCCCCGCCGTGTCTCCAATCGACATCCGAAAGTATGCAGACCGTGATATCCAGGCGGCATTCGATGCATGGAAAATGGAGCAGGGCAGGTGGTGCGCATGCTCATGGAATCGACGCTTGAAACGGATGCCCTGAGGGAGCGAATCAACTCTTTAGCTAAGCCGCAGTAATGGCATTTTAGCTCTTCGGAATCTTTGCCTGCACCGAGTCCAGATTGAGGCACTCTGCTGGAACGCAAGGCAGCGGTTTGAAGTTGTAGTCTCTCAGTCTTCCAAGCTCTTGAAAATATCGGAAATAATCTTGCGAAGTGGGCGGAGCAACGACAGCTATAATGCGGACCTCGGCCTTACCGCTGCCATTCACACGGCCCGTCCATGTGCCTTCTACCGGATCGTATTGGACCGGAGAAAACCCTTGCGGCCAAACATAGCCGGTCGAATCATCCCTCGTGAGCACCCAGATTTCGTGTCCTTTCGGGAGTTTCTTCAGTGTTCCCCGGATCGCGTAACTAAAACCACCTCCCAAAGGCTCACGTCCGCCAAGCATCTCCTGAGGTCTCGGCGAAATAATCTTGATCTTGTGGGGACGAACGGCTCGAACGACAGCCGCCAAAGCATTCCAAATTGCGTTACCGGCAACACCTTGCGTTATCGGGTCCATCGCAATCAGTTTCCACCATCGTCTTTCTTTAATACTTTCGCAGCTTTCCTCATCGTCTTTGGCAGGTCGGCTGATTTAGCTTTGACCACTTCCTTTTCGGAATTATTCGCTTTCCGCGCTGCCTTCACTGTAGCGGTGTGTATGGAAGCCGCGACCGTCTGGTCTACGAGACCACCGCTGACACCATGCTTCATGGCCTTTTTTCGGCTTTATCAATCGCTTTAAGGGCCTTTTTCTCGGGTTCCTTCTTAGCCATTTCGCAGTGCCTCGGTAGGGAACTTGGTTATTACCGCCGGCCAGCTTTCTTTGCAGGCTTCTTTACGGATTTCTTCACGGCCTTCTTATGCGGAACTGTCTCAACCGCCTTTTTCGCAACTTTTTTAGCCGGTGTCTTCTTGGCCGCAGATTTCTTCGTAACCTTCGCAGGACCTTTTTTCACAGTCTTTTTTGTAACGGCTTTCTTCGTGGCCTTTTTCGGAGATAGCTTCTTCACCGCCTTCTTCGTCACAGCCGTAGCTTCCTTCTTGACGGGTGTTTTTTTGGCAGCCTTTTTGACCGGGGCTTTCTTCGCCGGTGACTTCGTTAGAACCTCCGAAACCGTAGTCATCGCCGTGCCAACTGCGGTTTGGACGGAGCCTGCCACATCTTCTGCCATCGCGATTCCGTACCCTACCGCCTCTGCAGCCTTTTCCAGTACCGTTTTTTCAGCCATTCTCAGATCCCTCAATCATTGTGTCTATATACAGTCACGAATTGTAGAGGCATATCGAGGTATGCGCGCAAGTCTTTTGCTTACCCTTCAGATTGTTGCCTTATCCGTGTCTGGCAGACGCGCTGCGCTCTCGACGCGAACTCAGTCCACCCAACTTCCGCGCTTCGCTTGTGCAGCCGGTTGCCTGCGACTTCGTGTTGCGCCTGCGTTCTTCGCGGCTTTCTTCTTTGGTATTTGGGCAACTGTGGCTGGCTTATCAAGTTCGCCTCGTATGATTTGTCCAAATTCCTTTCGGTCTTTCGACCGCGCATAGGCTTCCGGGTGCTTGTCAGGAAGCTTTTTGAATGTCTTTTTAAGGGAGACATACATCTCATACTGCTTCTTGCCTGACGATGAATACTTAATCCAGCCAGCATTCAGGGTAGTCTCCCCGATCTTCCCCTCGGATACCAGTCCCTTTTCGCGAAGTTTGTCCAGCCCCTTCGCAATTGCGATCTTCACGAATTCCCATGAGGCGCCCTGCAGTATGCCCTGCCATATAAGCGTTCCGATGCCGACTAGCCACACCGGAGGAGGCAGTAAAGAATAGGATACTTTCGGTCCCCCCTTCTTCTTATCCTTGGCATGCACCGCACAGTACATAAAATTGAAGTAGACCAGCTCCCACATAGGGCTCGACATTGTTTCGGTCGAAACCGAGACTTCGCCGCGCCGGTTGTTTTCCAGAGTGAGATCCAGTGTGTCGAAAGAAATATTTATGAATTTTGGAAGAGTCTCAGCAGCTTTCTTAGGCATCATGAAAATATATCAGCGGTGCCGGTCTCGCTTCCTCGACGTTGCTACCTGCGCAGCCCAAAGCGTCTCATTAATTCCCGTACCAACAATCACAGGCCTTGAATGAAACGGCGCTCGCGCATCGGTTCGGCCACCAACTCAAGCATGACAAGGGAGCGAAAGTGAAACAGCCATCCGGATAGCGTGCATTAATGACAGCAAAGGCCTTTCCGTAGTTGTCAAACAGTCGGTGTTGAGCCAGCAGCTGTAGCAGCGGCCGGCGTTGTTCCTTCTGAAGCGGAGGAGTTCCCAATCCGAAAACGCCGTCGCAATAAGTCACCACCCGCTCTGGCCGAGCCAATCGCCATCGCCAGACAAGGCGATACCGAGATCAGCCAGCTCGTCGAGCAGACCATCTACATCCACAGGCTTCCTGAGGTCGATGTCGCCCTTGAAGCGATTCCAATCACAGCATCCTCGAGCGCCGACCCCATGATTGCGCCCTGATACGAAGAGTCCGATCGGTATTTGACATGCTCGTTAGATATTGGATAGCCCTGCAGATTCATATAGATCAAAGCCGAAAACGTATGTTTGATAGGCATAGCTGCTCTCGGGTCTATACTTGTTAGGCTCATGCAGAAATCCGAACAAAGCGAGATCAGCCGGGCCACAAGCCACTATCTTGTGTCGGAGGCCGGGTCTCTGGCAGGTTTCCAAAGTGGCGCTCGGCTAGGCCGGTCCTAACCCCTTCAGTGAAAGAGTAGAACTCACAGATAGGTTCTCGTCGAGCCGCCTACCACATAGCCGTGACGCAGACCACCCCAGAAGCTTGGCTAATCCCGTCAACGTGGAACGGATGTTCAGCTCTTAAGCATTTTCCTTGACGAGCCTAGAATCTGCGAGGTATTGACTTTAAAGTTCAATAACTGCCCCGACCATTGTTGCAGACTATGTTCGGTTGGGAACAGGTAAAGATGATTTAACACTAGATCCCTCAACGTCTGATAAGTGAACACATTCTTCTCGAGATCATTGGCTAATTTCTCAATCTCGTTCTTGGGAAATCGTTCAAAATGATCGAGTCGAATCGACAACTGTATCAGTCGGTTTGGGAGGCTGTCGTCCCTAAGCGCTGAAACATCTTCGTAGGTCGCTTCCAGTTCTCGGAGACCGATCGCATGGGAGACGCGCTTCAGCAAACCATAAGTGATCTCCCTGAGTAATTCTGCGAGAATCAACTCGGCACGGTCTCTAATTTCTTTATCATTTCCGGAAAAAGCCATCTTCGATCGCAACATCTCGGAAATGTCGTTAATGATTTCTCCTGATCCCTCTTGTGCCAAATTGAAAACCGCTGTCAGTATTCGTAATCCTAGGGAATAGCTCTCAAATGCGAGATCTAACTTCATATCGGCTTTGAGGCTACCTGGAAAATTCCGTAATATTTGCCCCATTAGCGTCAAGTATCGAATACCTATCACCAGCTTTGTTGCAAACGGCAGTGAGGTGCTGTAAATGACATCGGTTGCCAAAGGATCACCAACCGGTTCTATTTGCTCCCCTGCATCGTCGCGGCTTTTGTCATAGGCAAGTCGGTTTTCTTCGAGAGAAGTGCCAGGCAAATCAACCGGAGGAAGAGGCTTAATGATCGTGTTCACAAAGTGCAGATGTGAGTCAAAGTCAAATTCATGAAATTCCGCAAAAATGAGACGGGCATTGGCAATTACATGCTGAATCAAAAAGCGATCTTTCGTTAAGAACAAATAGAAGATGACTATGCTTGCGTTATCTTGTTTATAAACACTTTCGGATAATCGTTTCAACTGGTGAAATAATCTAGGCCGGCCTGTGTGTTCATCTAAGTCGGCAAGATTCTCCTGGAAGTATTTGGCCACGAAATAGCAGTAGGTATACCCGTATGCAAAGCGATATCCAAGAGCATCACTCACCAATATTCCCGCTTCCATTAGTGATGTCAGGAGCGTCTGCCCATCTATGCGAATTTTGTACTCTTCGAAGTATGAGGCGACAAGAGTCCGCCATTCTTCGGTAGAGATATAGCGTTTGCTCGCATTGAAGAGAAACCAGGCGATACGAGATAAAAATGTGATTTTTGTCCCAATATCAATTGACTTTATGCTGACGTTTGCGAGCCTAGCTGTGATCAGCGCTTCATAAACCTGACCATACGATCCGAGTCCGCAGTTTTGTGAGCCCGCAGATGCATCGTAAGTTTGAAGAAGAGTGAGAATGTTTACCGGGTAGGCTGGGAGCAGGTTACGCCCCAAAACTGTATCAATCACGCGAGTACTGTCAGCCACGTTTCTCGCGAAAGTCTCCTCGGTTTCGACAAATGTGTTCCCCAGCGAATGCCATTTACGAACTATCTGACCACGCAAGCGAAACCCAAACTCTTTTATGTCTGCAATCTGAAAGTTATCTAAGGGCCTATGCTCATGCCGCCCGGATAGTTCTTCAATGAGAAAAATGTCGTCAACGAAAAGAATGACGGAACCAAAATGAGATGTTGCGTGCTGAAGTATAAGAGATCGACCGGCTCGGTTGAAATGCACTTCGTCCCAGTCATCAATAAGTAGCACCCTTTCTTTACGATTTAAGTCGGCATAGCGACCGCGATTGCGCCGCTCATAAGCTTCGTCGATGGCCTCATCTATCGCTTCTCTAAAGGCTTCAACCGGGTGGTTGCCGACGAAGTTCTTTCCACACGCGAGTAACGAGAATTTTCCATGATTTTTGTTCGCTTCAACGAATAGGATCTTCGAAAGTGCCGTCTTGCCGCAGTCTGAAGGGCCGGCAATCACCACCCTCTCCGCCGATAGTATCGTCGAAGGCAACTCAAAACTGGCAATCTCTTTGGGAAGATCTTCTGTCACGCGTAGGCGGCGAGAAAGAGAGCGAGTTTTGAGATTCGGAAAAACGTAGATATCCGAAAGAGTTAGTTGTGGTTGCCGTGGATGTAGGAAGCCAGTTCCCGGATCACCCAACCTCTTCAACAGTCCGTTCGAGATTTGTAGCGTAGAAGATCGGTCTCGCGTGCTGATTAAACTATGCAGTTCCTCATCAGCAATTTTGATATAGGAACCTTCGGACCATTTGAATTCTTCTCGTCTCCAAGTTTTCTCGCTGAGGTCAAGGTGAAGTATTCCGAATTCGCTGTCGCCGCTCTGAGGCGGTTGAAATGCTCCGTTCTCAAAGTGAACTTAATTGGCTACCTGAAAATGACGCCACTACCTGCCCTTGTTGAATATGTTCGTGGCCAGTGAAGAGGAAATCCGAATTCTCTTGAACAACGGTTCTGAATGACTGGTAACTAGCCGTGTTCAGCCAGTTTTGAGGATGATGGATTAGAGAAATTACAAGGTCACAGTCAGTTTTTGCTTTCGCGGCATTCAGCACGCTTGCCGGAAGTCCTAAAGCGCCTTGGATATCATTCTTTCGAGACAACCAAGCCGAATTGAAACATCGGAATTCAATATTCGATTCGCCCAATGGGGTCATTCGGGTATAGAACAACTGTTCGCCAGGAGGGATGACCTCTCCCGTTACTGATTTGACAAACTCAAAGAAATCAGATTGCACCCTTAAAAGACTGTTTACAGTCTCTCCGGCCACGTCTAGAGCTTCTAGTTCTTCATGGATTGAATCCAATAGCTTTGGACGCAGATCTCCAACTTCTCGGAAATTACAGTCATGGTTTCCAGGAATGAATAATATGGGTGCCGGTTTTGCAGCTGGATCGAGAGCTAGACCTATCAGCAATGTCCGAAAGAACTCGGCCGCAACGTCATACTCGGATTTGCTTCCAGAAAAAGCAACGTCCCCGGTTACAACCAATAAGAGCTGTTCGCCGGGAGAGCGAGAAAACGAAATCCTGTTTGATAGCTTTTCTAAACGTCTAAAACCAACGTCCATTTTGCCTTTGAAATGGATGTCACTAATATGGACGATCGCAATCTTCATTGATTCTGTACCCTGATCTCTTCTGTGAAGGTTTATTTAACGTAGTCCCGACATCCGGCTCTGTATAGACCAGTTATTAGGACCGCCTAGGCCAGATCGTCCTCGTCAGAAGAGACAGCATCCGAGCGAACGCCCGTCTCAGGAGGGTGGCTCATACATAAACGAAACCGCAACCTCGGGTTGCTAGTCATGCAGCCATTGCGAGGGCCCGCAATGTTCGCCCGGCATCCCAACGTTTTTTGAGGGTATTCGGCATGGAGCCGTTCGCTGCTGATTCAGTCGCGTCACCGCCCGCACGCGAGTCACCAGTGCGTGATATGCTGACACACCTGAAAATGCTGTGCATGCCAGTATTCGGTCGGGGGGCATCAATAATGTCCAAGAAAATCAAATCTCAAGTCACGCAGAAGGATCAAATTCCCGTTTCCCCGCAGGGCTCAAGGGCTTGGCTGAGATATTTGCCGACTTCGATCACGCAGGTTTTCCCAGAGATTTCCTGACGTCCGCTGATAGGGGCAAGGCCATCTCAAGAACGAGAGGATGTGTGGGGCGATTTTGAAGCTAGTAGGCAGTTACCCCACGCCACCGATGAAGAACATGGTCGCAAGGTCGGGTATCTGCTGTCAAATCAAGGTCTGCCGAAAGTGCGAACGTGGATTGAATTTGTGACGTACTCATTGAGACCACTACTATTCCTGAGCGGGATAGACGCCAAATGTCGTGCTTTTGCGGACCAATCAATTCATGGGCATCCGCGCGGGCTCTAGCGAAATGCAAACGATTGGCGTGGGGCTATATGGCACGCAACTGCAAGCAGCCAAATGTCGCACGTTGCAGCCGAGATGAAAGACGCAGTTGTAAGCGCAAACAGTCATATCGGACTCTGGCAAACGCTGAACGTGTCGCAGCCAAGGCCTCAGATAGACTCGGCGAAAAAATAGTGGCGTACAAGTGCCTCTTCTGTGAACAGTTCCATATTGGCCACCTAGGCAGACGGGCCTCCGAGTCGGAGGCTGTAGCGTCAACCCAATTCGAGCTAAAGCATGAACAGAGTGAGGGCAACACCCTGCCTATCCGTGCTTTACTTCAAATCAAAGTTTTCCCAGCAAATCGGCGAGTGGAATCTTGAATCCATCCGCAATTGACTTAACCAACCTTAAACCTGGGTCTCGTTTACCTCGTTCTACCTGTGAGAGATAGCTGCGTCCCACCCCAAGCAACTCCGCGAATTCGAGTTGTGTTATGCCCTTGCTCTTGCGCAAGCGACGTACGCGGTCGCCGAACTTCACGCGAATATCGGTGGACATTACCTGATAGTCGCGTGTATGCTCTACTCCTTGGGTGCACTATAGTGCACATTCCCTTTGGGGGTCCTCGAATAACAACACCGCAGGGAGTGCCTTTTGGAGAGCGGTGATCATCGTCGGAGTTGAGAGCCTTCGATTCATAACGAAAAGAGATCATCTTCGAAGCATCATTGTGAACGAGTGCTCGCATCTGATTTCCAGGCGTGTTGTTCCGGAATCTTTTTTCCGCAGTTCAGATCGAAGGTTGGAATTGCTCCGCGATGGAAATCAGCCCATCACGATTTGAGCGTGAGCACTCGTTGTTGGACCTGTTTGTACTCGGATACGACCGAAACTTGTTGTCTGAAAGACACGGAGAATCGGCCGATTTGTCAGGGAGGACCATATGCCTGTGCGTAAAATTCCCAAAAATTACAGATGCATCACCGGAATCATCTCCGCTCGAAAAGCCGTGGGCGAGGCCGGCTACGAAGCAAGTCTGGAACGTGATTTTTTGCTCCTACTGGAATTTGATCCTGACGTAAAAGCGTTTGAAGTACAACCGCTTCGTATCAACTGGCGAGATCAATCCGGACGACGCCGACGGTATACTCCCGACTGTCGGGTCGAATACATCGATGGACTGAGGAAGCCGACCATCTTTGAGATAAAATTCCGCCGCTCCCTTTGGGCCGATTGGAACAAATTACGGCAAGCGTATCGTGCCGCAATTCACGCAACGGCAATGGAAGGGTTCAGGTTCAAGATTCTGACCGAAAAAGAAATTCGCACGACCTACCTTGACTGTGTGAAATTCCTCCTGCCGTTCGTTCGACGCGGAACCGATCACGCCTCTAAACAACTCATCCTGACAGCGATAGATAAAGTTAAGGTAACTTCCCCACGGGAACTGATGGCGAGGATCTCGGATAATCCGGCAGAAAATGCGCTTTTACTACCTTCTCTCTGGTATCTGATAGGAACATTTCAAATCTATTCGGATCTAACCAAGCCGCTCACGATGGATTCGAAGATCGAGAGCCTCTCATGACACATCCGATACACAGTCTTGCTCTTAGACGCGGAGAACTCGCCTTATATAAAGGGCAGCCAGTCGAAATAGAAGCGGTTTTCGGTTTCGACATCGTGCAGGTTAGAGATCTCGTAACCGGGGGTAGGTTAGAAGTGGAGATCTCGCACCTTTCCCGTCGCGACACTGAAGTTGACTCCACGACGGACCAAACAGGCTTCAAACCTACAGACGAGTGGCGAGAGATAGCAGAATTCAGATTGGAGGTGATTAAACCACTCCTGAACAGTCGGAATCGGACACGAGCAGATGTTGAGGCAAGAGCATCTGAATTCAATTACAGACCCAATGCACTCTATAAATGGATTGCCGCTTATGAAGGAGACGGAACCCTTTCTTCACTCGGTAGAAAGCAAAGATCGGATGCGAGGAAGACGACCTTTGACGCGCGGACTGAAGACCTAATTTCTAGTGCATTCAAAGAACTCAAACCAAAAGATAAGCAGTTTACTGAAATCTACCAGACAATTAAGGACAAGATAGCCGCGGCAAATGCACAGGAAAAGGCAAATAATAAGGATTCTTGCTGCGACGGGTCAGTTCCTGGAAATTTCAAGCCAATGGAAATTCCAAGCGCAGGCACCGTCAGGAATCGCTTTCTCGCGATTCCGAGAAGGCAAAAATACTCCCGGTTACACGGTGCCCGCTCAGCAGAACACATGTTCGATCCAATTCTTGGCAGCTTTCCTGGGGCAAATTGCCCGTTGGACGTTGTCCAAATCGACCATACGTTGCTCGATATCATGTTGGTCGATGAGAAGCACCGCAAACCAATTAAGAGGCCATGGCTGACGCTCACGTTCGATGTCTGCAGTCGAATGGTCACTGGTATCTATAGTTCAATTGATCCTCCTGGTGCAATGTCAACAGGACTGTGCATCGCTCACTCTATTCTTCCCAAGGAAGAATGGCTTTCGGGGTTCGGCTCTGACGCCCAGTGGCCTGTATGGGGAAAGATGACCGCTCTACACGGTGACAATGCGTTTCGCATGAAGATGTTGAAGGTTGCTTGCAAAGATCACAAGATAGATCTGATCTGGCGCCCAGTTAAAAATCCCAAATTCGGAGGTCACATCGAGCGCTGGTGCGGCACACTTGCCCAGGCTGTTCATTCTCTTCCCGGCACGACGTTTTCAAATCCGAAAGAGCGCGGTACATATGACTCTGAGGCCAAAGCGATCTTCCCGCCAACCGAATTTAACCAATGGCTTATAGAGAGGATCGCGGCATACCACGCTGAAGAACACTCCCAACTTGGAATGTCGCCGCTCGATCGTTACAGACTCGGAATTTTCGATGGGACAGATAAACACCCAGCTGTCGGCCTGCAACCTCGGATCCAAGACCCTAGAGACCGTACCCGATTGCAGTTAGACTTCATGCCATTCGAGGAACGTACGGTGCAACGGTATGGCATCGAGATTGACAAGATCTTTTACTACCACGATGTGCTACGGCGGTGGATTAACGCACCTGATCCTGATAGTCCCAAGCTGAAGCGCCTGTTCAGATTCAGGAGATTTTATGCACATCTCAACTCGGTATGGTTTTATGACCCTGACTTGGATGACTATTTTGAGATTCCTACACGGGACTCAACGTTCCCCGACATGAGCATCTGGGATCTCAAACAGATCCGCTGTGAAGCAAGAGCAACCAAGCTACCGAATTCGCAGATAGATGAGGAGTACCTCAAACAGCGTTACCTCCGAATGCGCGAGCAGGAGGAGGCTTCGGCTAAAAAGACGAAAGCCGCCCGCTCCAAGTCAGAACGCCATAGGATGTGGGATGCATCTCCAAAGCCACAAGTAGCACCTGCCGTACAGGATGAATCTGATTTCGACTCCGACACTATCGAGCCGTACGTAAGAGTCAGGGGGTTCAGCGAGATGCCTGAGACTGCGACGAAACTGCGCGAATTGCACGAGATGGCTTCTGAGGCACTCTATTGGGATAACTCTGCACGAATCAGACGAGTTTGGGATCTCAAAACACAGTGGATTCCGTACACGCGTGCAAAGTTTCTAATCCGCAAAGCCAAGGAACTCTTGAATCGACCCAAGGCTCCCCGCCTTCCTTGTCTGCTGGTTTACGCTGATCCAAACTCAGGAAAGACTGCGCTCCTCAGACGCTATGGTGAATTGCATCCTATCGACCCTAATCTAGGCGGGGATGCTATCCGTGCCCCCGTCATTGGCATTGAGATTAGAAGTCCCGACGAAGGAGCCCTATACGACTCAATCCTAAAAGCCATCCAAGCGCCATTCAAGATTCAAGATCGCGTTCAGAAAAAGCGGAATCAGATACTAACGATTCTCGAAAACATCGGCACTCGCCAACTTCTCCTCGATGAATTGAACACTGCAATCTCGGGCCCTCTTTTGAAGCAAAGAAACTTTTTAGGAGCACTTAAGAACCTGCTGAATGAACTTCAAATGACAGTTTTTGCAACGGGCACGCCAGATGCACGAATCGCACTCGCCCTAGACCAGCAACTCGAAAGTCGCTTCGAGATGGAAGAGCTGCGACGTTGGACCTATGGCGAAGAATTCAGAGAGTTACTTGAGAGTTTCGAATGCCGACTACCCCTACGCGAGCCGTCCGAGCTGCAAGCACCGATATATGCGAAAAGAATTCATGAGTTGACTGAAGGTTACATAGGGAAATCGCTGAGCTTCTCATGCGCGCTGCCGTAAAGGCCATCGAGACGAAGAAGGAGCGAATTGATGGCAGACTTTTAGCAGACCTCAACTGGAAACCTCCTTTACAGAGAAGGGGAGAGGCACGTGGATTGCATAAGACACTGGCCGGTTCATCCCCGACCACGTAAGGATGAGTTGCTGTCGTCTTGGTTGCAAGAACTAGCGCGCGGTAACGGTCAGAAGCTACAAGCCTTCTCCGACTGCGTGTTTGGAGCCAGCCACCAGATCTGGAATCGCGATGTCGATAGGCTGGCGCCGCGATGGCTGCGAGCTAACCTTGTTCGTCACACCGGAGTGCCGAGGCAGAGTGTTACAGCTACAACGTTCGACGGTTATAGAGGGAAACTCTATCGAACAAGAAATATCTCTGGTCGACTACGTTGGATATTGCCCTTACAAATGTTCCACCGTACATACCTTGGATTTGGGATGCAGTATTGTTCGCAATGCCTTCTCGAAGATGATGAGCCGTATTTTCGCCGACGATGGAGGGTGTCTTACTGCACATTTTGTCCGAAACACAATGCTCTCCTCAGAGATCGGTGTTGGCAGTGTGGGGCCACCATAGCATTCCATCGCCGAGAACTGGGCAGGCCCATGCTGCTGTTAGCCGGACCAATGAGCATCTGCCATGCATGCGGTGATGATCTTCGTGCGGCATTACCTCTCACCATTCCCATACTCGACCAGAAGTCATTCCTGGAAACGGTTGAGTTCCTGAAAAGCCTCGAATCAAATCACCGCGGAAGCTTCCGATTTGGCTTTTCTTTCCACGCTATACTTCATCAGCAATGCAGACTCATCCTGTCGGAGCGAGCGGCGCCGGGGTTTAGGGAATTCATTCGTGAACGCCTCAATTGTCCCGATGTGCATCTTGTGAGTGGACGGTCTTCATTTGAAACCCGCACTATCGTCGAGCGGCATCAGGTTCTCGGAATGGCGATGTGGATTATGTCGGACTTGCAGAAACGGTTAAAGTTGGCTTGGGAGTCGCGAGCTGTAAAATACAACGCTTTGCTTAAGGATTTGGACAGCCCTCCTCAGCGATTTGTTTCCTTCGCCCGGCAGTTCAATCGAAGCCGGACTAAAGGCACATAGGATACCCGCTACCAACGAGGTGTCTTGACTTGAGAGCGATGTATAAATCGCTGACGATGGCGGTGCTGGGCTCGCCCAGCACCCGGCCGGAAGATACTCTCGACTGAGGCGAATTCCAGTCCGGCGCGGCTCCCGATCCTCAATTCGCTGCAAAGAAAAGCCTCCCACGTGTCGCAGGAAGCCTTTGTGGGGCTGAGGCGAATGTTTATTTTCTCATCGCTGCTTTTCGCATCGATTCACGTTTTGAATGCTCGGGATCTCCATCCCCCCTACCGCCGTCTTGTGAAAATGCTGGTAGATGAGCTGGCCGACCTTCATGAGACCGGTCAGGGCGAGGGCTGCAGGTACCGCCCAGGCAAAGGAGGTTAGGGCGTTGTGTACTGAAGCTCCCATGATTGCCTCCTCCTCTTTAGATTCCTAGACGGCCTTGAGGGTCCAAATGATGGCCACGAGGCCTAAAAGCAATTCTATAGCAGCCGCCCACCATAGGTTTCCAGGGATCTCATCGTAGAAGCCTTGTTTACTAGGTAATTTGTGCCGCGATTCTGCTGATTTGCGCATGTGCCCGTCACACGGGCCCGGCATGAAAAAACTCTGGAATCTTACGGGTTCTCTTCGGCGAATTGAACTGCCGTTATCCAACCTTGCCGAGTCGCGACATGGAGAAGTTTATCTCTCTCCGAAGGGTTGGGCTTGGAGCATGGAATCATTGCAACCCTTTCCGCCCGTTCGTACCAGCTCGGTAGGTCTTTAAACAAATGCAGATGGTAATGCAACTGATTTGTCGATCTAAGGGTCTCGATCAAATAATTTGGCCAGTCTGCGAAGAGACTCACAACCGCTTGGAGCATATAGGCTCTCGATTTCACATCGAGATATTCGAAATTCATCGGCGCACCACTAGAGTGTCTGGACGTGATTTGGTGTGACCCTGGCAGCATTTGCGACCTCAGGTTCTCCGCTAAGGTAGACGGACGGCACATAACGTACAGAAGTCTTGCCAACACCTCAAAAAAACTCTCACAACTGGATTTCCTGACCAATGAGCCCAGCACGTGACACATTCTCAAAGTCTTTTTGTCCGCTTGCTCGGATGGTGCGCAATTAGCGACTGATCGATTGCAGTATGCGCACCGCTGCAGGTCCTTTCCTGGATTACCCAAGCTCCAGTTGAGAAATCGAGACGCACTTCGAAATGATTTCCCGCAGTGAGGACAACTTTCTCGAAGGAAGCAACTATGCTTCAAACAGCAGGTGTATATGGAGATAGACCACGGAAGCTGATGGTGACCCTTCTCCTCAAGACAAGCTGGGCAATACTGGTTACTCATAGCACCGTATGACCCGTCTTGCCACAGATGCCACTGCATGGGCGCGGTTCCCCCCCGTATTCGATAGACCGGTGTCCTAGACAGTCCATGAAGGCTGGAAGGAAGGCATTCGATTACCTGTTCTTTTTCGGCTCCAATCGCCTCTGCGATGGAGTCTATGAACGGACTTGTGTATACCATGCGATCTAACGCTGCAACAGGTTGGTCGTTCCCAAGCCATGCACAAAGGCTTCGAACGGACACGTTATTCCCGGCTGCAATCCTAAGAATCCAGGATGACAAAATCTCGTCGTTAAAACGGCGCGGATGCCATGGTAAGAGACTTGACACCTTCGTTACCCCTTATCTGGCTGGCCGCGTACAACGCTATTTCGTACTGGTACGAATTATCGTTGTTCAGTACGAATTAGCGTTGTATTTGACAGCCAGTGTCAGATTAAACGCTATTTCGTACTGGAGAGCCGATCTCAAGCTAAATTTACAACGATATTCTGTACTGGACTAAGAGCTATCGGATACCAGATGGAATTCTTCAGCGATACAGAATACTGGCTTCAAAGTCTTCCAGTCGGAACCGACGAAACTTTGCGGTTCAAACTACTGGAGGGTTCTGATGAAAGAGCAAGGCGAATGGTGGATCACCGAGTACCACAACGTAGCCGTCACGCCTGCACTGTAATATCTCAAGTTTGGAAATTGCCACTCGGTTGAGTGGTGCTACACTGGCGCCACTCTTGGGTGCATCCGAAAGGTGCTGTTCAACGCCCTGATCTACAGGGGAGAACGATATGGCAAGCGACGGTTTCATTGCGTTCAATGCAAGGAGTAACCGGAGCCGGTTTGTTCACCAGGCTGCGACGCCCCGGTGCCCCCACAGAGTTCATTGACTCCCGGACTGTAGAGGAGTATCTCAAGAGCGGGGAACTCGAAGAGACCTTGATCAAATACCGCCTCCATGTACTTCGCCAAGATTGCAGTCATTCCGAACCCAGAAATTTTAGGCCTCGACGCCCAGATCGATCCTGATCTGCCGATGTTCATCGTAAAAGCCGCGGTCAGGTAAAAGCGTGAAGAGTTCGATACGCCCGACGCTTCAAATAAGTCGACGGATGTGTCTTGCCGAGGTCGTTCTGGCCGGTAGTGATCTGACAGAAGGATAGTCAGCAATCGCCTATTTCCCACCTATGCTGGTGCTTATGATGCACAACGTTTTGTCGCACATTACTTCTTGATGGTGACGTGAAGAGGGGACGTCTTCGGGGTTGTTCCAGTAACACTGGTTGCTGTGATGGTGATAGACACTGGTTTGGTGGTGATCTCCGCAGCTTTGCTGGCCTTGAGAGTCAACGAAACCGTCACTGGATTGACGCCACCGAGGGTGACAGTTGATTGGCTGAACTTGCACGTAACATCGGTCGGCAAGTCAGAGCATGAGAGTTGCACCGGATCTGCAAAGCCACCTTGGGGGATGAGATCCAAAGTGACTTTCTCGGATTGACCTTGCTCGACTTTGACCGACGCAGGTAAGACTTGCATGACGTAGTCTGCGACCGTCACTGGGATAGGGGACGATGAAGACGTTGTGAGGATGGCATCACCCGAGTAGGTTGCGATCAGATTGTTGACGCCTGCTGCGAGTTTGCGAGTGACAAGAATGACGGTGCCGCTCTTGGGAACCTTAGCTCCGCCTATCGCGGTCGAACCGTTGAAGAAAGTGACTGTTCCTGTCGCAACATGCAACGGAATACCCGAGCCGACGGTAGCGGTGAGAGTGACGGGTTGTCCACCAAAGGAGTTCGAGAGGCTCGTACCAAGTGTCACATAGGAATAGTCACTTGCGGAGAATGGCACGTAGTAGGTCTGCGACGCGCCTTTGACATTTGCGTCACCTGTATAGTCCAACCTTAGGGTTCGCGTCCCGACACTTGGAACATTAACTGTTGTCGTCCAGTAGCCGCCATACAACGAGCTATCAACTTTGTCTTTGCCTCATACAACAGGCGATCCAGTTGTAATGTCCGATACGGTAATAGTTCCCCCGTACGGTGCAAACCCCAGACTTGCGAATCCCATCTGGGTAACGAGTTGTACGGGAGCATTTGCGACGGTGTCTCCGATGGGAAAGAAATCCTCAAAGACTCCCTGTGCCTGGTTTACGGTGTAGGTATAGCTCCCTTTACTGTCCGCGAAACTCGGATCGCCAGGATAACTTGCTACAAGCCGGTGCGACCCTGCACCCAACGCCTGCGTGGGCAGAACGTAAGAGATCGTGCTCGATTGGCTAGTAGGAAGCGTGGTTTTGATAGCACTGTTCTCACCATAGTTCAAAGTCATCGTACTGGGAGCAAATGTTCCGGCTGCGTAGTCGTATACTCCTCCGTTGGTGATTGGATTGCCATCTGCGGTCATGGTTATCTGACCAGACGGATAGCCATAACCAGATTTTCCAGCGACAATGACTGCGACCGGCCACGATTCTCCGTAGCTTACCGTGATGGGGCCGGTTGCGAATGTGCCACCGCCAACCGAGCCCACAAAAGTCTGGCTCTTCTCGGCGGAGACAGTGACAGGCACCTCGTTGGAGGTTCCAGGGCTGTATTTGCCGTCACCGCTGTACCGAGCACTAACGTTGTAACTGCCGCCAGGTACGACGTAGGTCAGGATATTGGCAACGCTCGAACTCGAGAGTGGTGTCAGATCGCCGGAACCCACTCCTACCGTGCCTGCTGCTGAAGACGTCGCCGAGAGAGCGACTGCGCCGGTTGGGGCAGTGCAGGTGCCTGGGGCGGAGCAGGCCACAGTTGCCTGGAATGTGATCGGTTTGCCATGGACTGTGCTCGCGCTTTGCCCATTACCGAGTGCAAGCGTCACCCCGCTGCTGATCCCGCTCGCTGCCGACTTCCAGTTGTTGACTAGCGCGTTCACATCCATCGAGCCTAGGCCGGTGGCAAGGTCATACCCTGTTCCTGCGTTGTAGCCAACCGTATACTGGCCGTTTGGATCGGGTACTTTGTTGTTGCCCTTGATCGTGTCATGGAAGACGCCGGAGACTTTGGCGAGACGGTAGAAAACATAGTTGGCCATGCCTTGCGGCTGACCACCCATCTTCTGGTTTACCAATGCCATGATGCCCGCCGCGGCCGGGCTCGAGGCTGAAGTACCGCCAAAGGTAAAGAAGTAATCTCCGTAACCGCAGTTGCCGTTGAGACAGACAAGATACCCGTCGTGGAGTGAGGCGGACAGAGAGATGTCAGGAAGATCGCGAGAGCCATCATTAGGAACCCCGACGGCCGTTTGCCAGTTGGGTTTCGCGTAAAAGCTGCTTACGCCGCCGCTCCCTGCGTACAGCAAGACATCGTTCGGATCGTTACTGCTTTCGTTCCACACGATCTCAGGGATATAGCCAACCGCAGATTCGCCGGTAGTTGGGTTGTTTGTTGCGCTCCAGTATTTGGTGGGGTTGGTCGTATCGTCAAACTGTGTACCGCCGACTGCAACGTCGTAGGGAGTAGAAGCGATTCCGTTAACAGCAAGAACGCCAGAGGAATAGATGCCGCCTGCGGGGGCGTCGCACCCGGCTCCACCGTTGTCTCCGGCAGCTACGAATGAAGTAATTCCCTGTGCTGCTGCCTGCTGCCATAGCGAATTGTAGAAAGCATTCTCAACCGGGCCGAGATCGCTTTCGCATGATCCGTAGCTGGTGCTCATTACCGGTGCAATATTGTTGTCGACGATGTACTCAGCCGAGACATCCACTCCATCCGCGAAGTTGCTCTCCGATACAACGAAATCAATCTTTGCCATTGGTGCGACGGCACCGGACCACGTGACATCCAGTGTGGCTTCATCGACATCCGTGGTGATACCAGGATCGTCTCCATTGATGATGATCTGGGGATCGTTCACCGGAAGCCCGAGCAGATTGCGGAAGTCTCTTATGTCCTGAATGTTGATATTGCTCCGACCGACAATCGCGATCGACTGGCCGGCCCCATTTACTCCAGCGTTGTAGAGTGGTTGCACGTTATAAATCTTGGCGAAGTCTGCGGGCGCCATGCCGTGTGAGCTGTCGTCGAAGGTAAATTGCCCTCCGGCTTTTTTGAAGTGTACTTTCGGGCCTCCGATGATGGCGGGTGACGATGGATTGATATGCAGCCGAACCACACCCTTGACGACATTCCGCAATGCTGCGGGGAGCTGGATCTCCCCCGAGTTAGCGATGAAAGTCTTGTTTTTGTATGTGTAGGAGTGCATTTGAGTAGCAAATGCATTCTCGACCTGGGAAACGGTACCACTAAACACGATATAGCGAAGACTCTGTGAGACCTGATGAACAATCAGGCCTTGACCTTCGAGCCACTGGCGAACCTGAGAGGAATCGGTATCAGCAACCCCGAACTGTTGACCGAATTCGGTCGGAGTGAGCCACTTGTGGAAGGCGGGAGAAGAGGCGTCGTGTTGCGACACGATAAGATCAGCGACGGCTTGATCCTGCGTCGCTGTGGGCGCCAATAGCAGAATCATACGACCAAGCTTTTGGCTGCCGGGAAGGCGTCCGGTATCGTGGCTCAAACCGATGAGTCGGTTCGGGCTACTACCTGGGACAACGACACGCTGCGTATTCTGTATTGCTTCGGTTATACGCGATTGAGCGTTTGCATCTGGGCTTGTGATCAAGCCTATGGCAATGCAGGCTCCCATCGTGCAGCGTCTGAAACTATCGTATTTATGCATCAATTCTCCATATTCGTGACACTAGGTTCTGCTCCTGCAGATCTGCTGTAAAACCAAAGTTGGTTCTCGAGAAGGGAGCGCCTTCATTCATCTCAGAGGAGAAGCGGGTGTGAACCCGTCTGCGGCCGTAGAGTCCACAGTTGTATCCGTATTGCTGCCCGGAACGACACCTCAGGTACGAGACGAAATCGCAGCCTCGCGGCACCACACCGACCTGTCAGCGCTAATTGTTAAGCGCCAACTGGCCATCGATATTTTTTGAGTTCGGCTTGACTATAGCCCGCATCGCATAAAATCACTTGACTATAGTGGACATGCCGTCGAAATATTTCTTCGAAGGGCCCAGTCCGAGAGGTGCAAAGGAAATGCATGTAGCACTTCCGCCCGAAAACCTTCAGAGAGTAGGCTTCCTCTCGTACTTGCCTGGACTCCTACGCCGCTTTGGAGTCAACCCAACTGACGTATTGTCGGCCTCCGGCTTGAGCGAAGATGCCTTAGACAATCCGGAAGGAACGATTCCTTACCGCGCGATGGGCTTGCTCGCGGAAACGGCCTGCAAGAGCACTCGATGCCCGCATTTCGGTCTCGAAATCGGCCGTCAAATTCAGACAGCAACGCTTGGCCTTCTCGGCGAGTTGATGAGAAATTCGCTGACCCTCCGCGATTCCTTGCACGATTTTGCACTCAACCAACATCGCAACGCCCATGGCGGGGTCGCCTACCTGTTGGAAGATGGCCCACAAGCGTTCCTGGGATATGCGGTCTATCAGCCCGGCGTGCCGGGCAACTATCTAATTTGCGACGCCGCTGCCATGGGCGCGTTCACCATTTTTCGTGAGCTCGCAGGTTTCGGTCACATTTCGGGTTTGGAAGTTTTATTCGCCCGATCTAAGCCGAGCAATATCGCCTACTATAGACAAGCCTTTGGGGTGAAGCTGACATTCAATGCAGACCAAACTGCCATCGCCTTTCCGCGAAGGATGTTGGAACAGCCGATCCACGGCGCAGACACTAAACATCGGATCACCCTTGAGAGAAGCATTCGAGACCTGTGGCACGCAGGTGATACCGATTTGTCAATTCAACTGCGCCGAGAACTAAGAGTCGCACTGTTACGAGGCGACGCTTCCGCGCTCAAGGCCGCTGCCCAGATGGGTATGAATCGTCGTACGATGCACCGCCGCCTCGATGAACTTGGGCTTAAGTTTCAGAAGGTCTTGGATGAAACACGGTGCGAGTATGCGCAGCAGTTATTGGCTTTTACAAGGCTAGAGATTAACAAAATCGCCACTATGGTTGGCTATACGGATCCGAGCGTCTTCACGCGTGGCTTCGCGCGGTGGACGGGGAACACTCCAAGTCAGTGGCGAGCGAAACGTTCGGAAGAGAGTAGAGACTGTATCTGAAAAGATCGACAGTCTATAAACGATAGATCGCACTGTCTGTAATTGAACCGAACGAGCCTCCTAGGTATAGAGTCAACGACGATCTTCTCCACGCAAATAAGATATCTGGCGTTGTTGTTGATTCCCGGTGTAGTCTTTTTGCTCATTGCAGGTAGGTTGACTTACTCCATATCTAGGCCAAAACGCCTAGGCGAGGATTCTTTTCATGGGCCGTTAGTTGCTGCGAATGTTCAGGTGCTAAATGCCTGCAGAGTCAGTCTACCGGCCGCCATGTGCGGAAGAAGAGGAGAACGATGAATTCGATCCCGCTGAGTGGCATCGTCTTTGCTTGTGTTTTCACGGCTGCATTGGTTGGTATGGCTATCCGGCGAATCCTTCCGGAGGAACACCTCTGCACGGATGTCAAGGAGACCGTAAGACTCTCGACAGCTCTAATCTCCACCATGGCTGCGTTGGTCCTGGGAATGCTTGTATCGTCCGCAAAGTCGACCTATGATGCACGGCAGAACGAGGTCGTAGAGATGTCCTCCGAGATCGTCACCATCGATCGAGCCATGGAACGGTACGGTCCGGAGACCGGGAACATTCGTAGTGAATTCCGCCGCGTTGTAGCAGAGGGCGTCCAACGTATCTGGCCAGCCCAAAGCTCCTTGGCTTCAGAGCGTCGACCAGCTAACAAAGCCGAAACACTGGTGGACCAGCTGGAGCATTTGGTCCCAAATGATTCCACTCAAGTTGCCGCTAAGTCCCAGATCATTCTGCAGATCATTGCTTTGCGACATACTCAATGGCTTATGTTTCTTAAGTCCCAACACAGCTCGGTACCCACTCCTCTCCTCGTGGTACTCATCTCCTGGTTGGTGATCATCTTCGTCGGCTTCGGTCTCTTCGCTCCGCCAAACGCCACGATCTTCGTTACGCTAGGTCTTGCCGGCTTAGCCGTATCGGCGGCGATCTTCATCATCCTTGAGATGTATAGCCCCTTTACCGGTGTAATGAGGATTTCTTCAGCGCCCCTTATTGAAGCGCTATCCCAGATGCAACGATAGGCCAATCAGTGAGTATTCCCCTCAATCCCCAGACAACGTCCATTGCGTCCTAGGGCAGAACCGCAACTATGGCAAGACGCGCACCATAGACAGAGGGCGCGTTCGAACGGCGGTTGTCCAATTCAGATTAAAGTTCGGTTCTCCGACCTATCGGAGGCAACTCCGAAGGGTCGGAGTTAAACGCCAGAGTCTCCACTTCTTGAACCATACTAGGCTGACTAGAACGTCAACATCTATCAACGGTTAGCCGATATCTGCTCTCACAGTTTTATTTGGTCAGGCGTTTGCTACAGCAACGGTGTATTGCAACCATTTGAGGAGACCACGTTCTTGTTGGTCCGATTACACTGACGCGCACTTTCAGGAATCGTTTTTCTGAAAGCCGAGTGCATCGAAAAGGACTTTTCCATCATGATGACAAAGTTGACAGCGTATGCACTGCTCACGTCTCTTTCCTTGCTAGTTGGTTGCAAACAAACACCCTCTCAGGACCCAACCACCTCGTCCGCGCCCGAAGCGGTCGTGAAAGATGCTGCATCCGCTTACGAATATCTCTACCCTCTCGTCGTCTTCGGCGTCTCGACAGAGGCTCTCACCAACGTCGAGAAGCCGACGTGGGAGACGTTGTCGGCACCAATCAATCAGTTCATGAGTGTGCGCCAAAGCCGTCCAGACAATCATGGCGTCATCCTTCCCAGCACGGACACTTTGTATACGCTGGCGTGGACTGATGTGACGAACGAACCAGTGGTATTTACTACACCGGACATTCCGAACGTGCCCGGAACGACCAAAAAGCGGTTCATGATGTATGAGTTCATGGACGCATGGACGAAGGTCTACTACAGCAATGGACTGCAAAAGGGGCTGACTAAGAAAACCAGCTTCATCATGGTCGGCCCCGACTTCAAGGGCGACCTGCCTACGATTCCGAATAGCATCGTCGTCCACTGCACGACCAATCAGTCCTGGCTGATCGTCCGCACCCAAGTTGAAGGACTCAACGATTTGCCCAATGTTCATGCGGTTCAAGATCAATATGACCTAAGGCCACTCAGCGCGTTCGGTAAACTCTTCACTCAACCTCTCGGAACCGTCAATCCTAATATTGCCGTCACGCCGGGCCCGTCGCCACAGGCCAATGCACTAGATGGCGAAAAGTTCTTCACCAAGGCGGCCGAGTGGTTTAACAAGGTGCCATTTCCCGACGAAGATAAAGCCAAGGGCGTTGACAAGCTTCTTGCCCAGTTCGGCATCGTTCACGGTCAACCCTACGACTACTCCGCTCTATCGCTTGAAAAGAAGGCGGCGATGGGCCTCGCTACAAAGGCAGTCCAACATGAGTTCGATAAGATCGCTGCAAATCCAGCCAGCATCGGAGATCTGAAACACGGGTGGCTCATTCCAAACCCACACCTCGGCAACTACGGAACAGATTATGCGCTGCGAGCAGGAATCGCCTTCGTAGGATTTGGCGCGAACCTGCCCGAAGATGGCTACTACCCCTTCTTGGTTCAGGATGGCGCAGGAAAGACCCTGGATGGTGGAAAGAAGTACACGATCACCTTCGCCAAGGGGCAACTACCACCTGCCGGAGCTTTTTGGTCCGTTACCAACTATCAGAATCACTTCCTGATACCCGGCACCACAAAGTTTTCTGTAAGTGAATGGATGAATCCAAAGAAAAACGCCGATGGATCTTTGACCATCTATCTGCAGCCTACGAGTCCAGGTGCGGGCAAAGAGCTCAACTGGCTACCAACATCTGCAAGCATCCCGATGATGACGCCGCTAATGCGCCTTTACTGGCCATTGCCACCCGCTCTCAATGGCACTTGGTACCCACCGCCCGCAGTTGAGGTTCAATGAGGTAACAATATGAAAAAGCTTCACGCAATCCGTTATGTCGGACTCGTCGCTATTTTGGTCGCAACATTGACTTTGACAATTCAAGTTGCTCAAGGTCAATCAACGCAAATTCAAGGCGTGATTAATGGCCGCAGCGGTGCGACCATGACGGTGCAAAGTGTCGGATCTCCCAACACCGTCGTGCTTCTCACTGACAGTACTAGCGTCGGAGAGGTCGAAGGAGTCTTCAAAGCTCGCACAAAGCAGATGCCTATGACGGCTCTCATTCCGGGCCTTCCTGTCCAGATAAAAGGAACTCTTAACGATCAAAATCAGCTTGTCGCCGACACGATAAAGTTCAAAGGCTCAGATCTGAAAGCTGCCATGGACGCTCAGGCCGGTCTGCAACCAACCGAACAGAAAGTAGCTGCCAACGCGGCGCAGATTCAGCAGAGTCAACAGGAGATTGCAGCGCAACAAGCTGCTCTGCAGCAACAACAAGCTCAACTTACCGAAGAGCAGCAAAAGGTCGCTGCAAATAAAGCGGCAATTGCAGCCGCTAACAAACGTTTTGGCGAATTAGGCGAGTACAACATCCTGGGAGAAGCGACTGTTCTATTCGGCAATGGGAAAATCACCGTCGAGCCGCAATATAAAGAGCAGCTTCTGAAGCTAGCACAACAAGCCAAAGGTATTACTGCCTACATCCTTCAAGTGCAGGGATACGCTTCTGCGGTCGGCAGTGCCGCGTTGAATCAAAGACTCAGCAGCGAGCGTGCGGAGGCGGTCACGGCAGTTCTTGTCCAACAAGGCCAGATTCCTCTCACCAATATGCTCGCTCCGGGAGCAATGGGGACGTCTTCCCAAGTCGACTCTGACAAGACCTCTGAAGGTCAGGCAGAAAATCGCCGTGTAGTCGTTCGAATTCTGCAAAACAAAGGTGTATCTGGGACCTATTAAAACCGGGCTCTAAATAATTCGCCTATCTCAGTTGAGGAGAATAAATATGCCTGCTTATTCGAGAACTTCCAAGAGGATCTTGAAGAGTTTTGTAGTTGCAGGGATTTGCCTGCTTGCCGTCCATTCAGGGGTTGCCCGGGACAAATACGAAGCTATTGACGCTCAGGCTTTTGGTACCGGCTCACAGATGGGGCAGAATATCGGGGTTACCTTGAACATCTATGAGTTTTCCACTCCAGCAGACCGAGTAACGCTGGTCCAGGCGTACGAGAAGGGCCAAAATCAGGGTCTCGTCAACGCTCTCTCAAGAATGAAAGCTGTAGGACACGTTGAGATAACCGGCACGCTCGGCTACGACTGTGCCTATATCAGGATGACCACCACACCCACCGGACGTAAGATCGTATTCGTCACGAATCGGCAGATTCGTTTTGGAGAAGCCTTCTTCGACACCCAATCCCAGTCCTACAACCTGACGGCTGGCGTTCTCGAACTCAACGATCAGGACAAGAGTAAAAGCACGGGAATTCTATATCCCGAAGCGCAACTCACGATTAATAAAGAAGGCCAATTGTCACTGGATCTTAATCAGAACCCCTGGAGACTATCCGACCTCCTTGATTGGAAGGGAACTGCGGGAGTTAATTGAGTAATAGAAGAACGGATGATCGTGGTTGTCGCCGCTTCAATCTAACGCAGCAAAGACAAGGTCGCCAACTAGGTCTTTGCCCTCCCCCGATCGACCATTTGCATCCGTACGACGATAACGATCGGTGAGTTATGCTACGCCTTTTCTTGAGTTCTCATAGAAATAGGTATTTTTGTGCTGGGGTGTAACTCGACCAGAGGCATCTATCTATCGTTCTACAATGGTCCAGTCCGGATCCGGATCAAACTTGGTCATAGAGCTCACTATCTCCGCAGCGCCTTTCCCCAGATCCTTCTGAAGGAGCACGACAACTTCCCTCAGATAAGATCTCCATCAAACTTCTTTTGAGGGTATTCAATATCACCTTATCCGATCGGGTGCCGTCTGCTGCAGTCCTTCACTGTCCGTCATGTGGATTGCCACGATTGTCATATCGTCATCCAACTCGTCGTTCGATCCTCGCGTGGACCAACGTGACAATTCTTCAAGTAGCCGATCGGCAAACTGAGCCGCCGAGGTCGTAGAGTGCTCGTTCTCCAAAAACTGCTTAAAGCCATCCGCACCAAACTCTACTCCGGCGGGATTCGTTGTTTCAGGTATCCCGTCGGTATAGAGCAAGATGCGGTCCCCAGGCGTGAGGGGAAGTTCCGTCGAAGTGTATGTTGCAAACGAGAACTTCCCGAGAAATAAACCGTTTTCCTCAATGCTACGTACGCCTTCGGCCCCCCATAAAAGCAGAGGTGGATGACCAGCGCCAGCGTATTTCAGTGTTCGGTTCTGAATGTCGATAAAGACGTATGCCGCTGTAACGAAATGATGTTCGAACTTTCCACACAATACTTCATTCAACCCCAACAGCACCCGCGCCGGATCGGCCGCGTGCGACACCTGGGATGAGAAGGCAATCTTTATCATTGATGCGATAAGTGCCGCGGGCATCCCGTGTCCCGATACATCGGCCACAAGAACGCCGAGATGCTCCTCATCCACTACGATGAAATCGTAGAAATCGCCGGCCACCGACGTCATGGGGACGTAACGTGCTGCGATATCTAGACTGGCGATTTTCGGGACGGTGGATGGAAGAATCGATAATTGGATCTGCCGCGCTGTTTCCAATTCTTTCTGGATATCGCGCAACTGCTGTGCGAGCTGTTCGCGGATGCCGCGAAGCGCGAGGTGGGTTTGCACACGCGCCTTTACAACCGCAGGGGAGAATGGCTTGTGGATGTAGTCCACCGCACCGACCTCGAAACCCTTCGTCTCATCCTCGACCTCCGTCTGTCCGGTAAGAAATATGACTGGTATGTCGCGCGTCTCCGGATCCAGTTTCAACCTCGTACATACTTCGTATCCATCCATCTCGGGCATGACAACATCCAGAAGAATCAGGTCAGGTAGAGGCATAACCTTGACGAGCTCTAATGCCTTTGAGCCATTGGTTGCAATGCGAATTTTGTATAAATCCTTCAAAATCGAATTCACGATTTGAATGTTGGCGGGAGCATCATCCACCACCAGCACTGTCTTCTGATTGACCTGAGTCATTTGCTGCCCTCAATTCGTGCACAAAGTTCGGCGATGCCATCCAGTTTTACCAGCGCAGCGTCAAAATCGAAGTCGTTGATCGACACGCTGAGACCATCCAGATAGGGCTTCTCGACAACACCAGCCACTGCGTCCTGCAAACTCCGAAATGACTCCTCGGCGCCGCCGTCACTCGCCTCGAGCAAAGTCTTAAGCCGATCAATCGCAGCAGTCACCGCCTTCCCATCGAAGGGCGAAATCTGTACCGCTTTGGGATGAGCGCTCGCCGATTCGCTTAGCGCTTTATTGATCGCCTGAATCTGAGTTCCCATCACATTCGCAAATTCAGCGAGTGGTGCCGACAGACCTTCTTCTCCGCCGCGTAGTGCCTTCTCCAGTTTCTGGGCTACCAACTGAACCGCCTCGATTCCAAGATTGCCCGCAACACCCTTGACGGTATGGGCAATGCGTTCAGCCAATTGCAAGTCGCCGCTTTTGAAAGCAGCCGAAACCTGGTCAGCTGCGTCGATTTGCTTGACGGCAAATTGCCTGAGTAGATCGCGATACAGTTGCCTGTTGCCGGCGACACGGTTTAGTCCATCCATGACTTTGATCCCTGAGATGTCTGGCAGAGATACGTCATCAGACGCTTTTATATTGGCGACAGGTGTTTGGGGTCCGACTGCCTGTTTGGGCCTCGGCTTTGCCCATCGCAGCAGCGTCACAAACAGATTGTCGGGGTCAATCGGCTTGGACACATGATCGTTCATGCCGGCATCGAGGCAACGCTGGCGTTCTTCAACGAGAGCATGCGCTGTCATCGCAATGATTGGGAACTTTCGCAATCGTAGATCGCTTCGCAGGAGCCTGGTTGCCGTGAACCCATCCATCTCGGGCATCTGCAGGTCCATGAACACTACATCGAACTTAGGAGGCTGGTCTCCAGCGGTTAAGATCTTTACTGCTTCACCGCCATGGTTGGCAACAGTTACGATCGCTCCCGCGCTTTCCAGAAGCTCTGTCGCAACCTGCTGATTCATCTCGTTGTCTTCGACAAGAAGGACGCGTATCCCTGTGGCGTCATGGACGGCCGCGCTGTCCTTTCTCTTATGGGAACGGTGGTCATCCGCGCCCGCGACGCCAAACAGGTCCACCAGAGTGTCGTAGAGTAGCGACTGGTTTACTGGTTTCAACAAGTAGCTTTCGACGCCGATCTCCTCCGCCTGCGTCCTGATCTCGTCCCGCCCGAAGGCGGTGACCATCACGATTTTGGGAATATTCTGCAGACGTTGGTTGCGCTTGATAACGCGGCTGGCCTGCAGTCCGTCCAGTCCCGGCATATGCCAATCCATCAGTACCAGGCGATACGGGTCAGTAGAATCTGCGGCAGCAATTTCCCTCACCGCGTCCTCACCGGACGAAACCGATTCAGCGCGGAGTGCAAATACGCGAAGCGCCTCGGTGAGTATCTCGCGAGCCTGCTCGTTATCGTCAACGACCAGGGCCCGGATCCCAGCCAAATCAACTATCAATCGTCTTTGTTTGTCCTCCGATCCAACTCCGAACCAAGAAGTGAAATGGAAGGTACTCCCCACCCCAGGCTCACCCTCTGCCCAGATGGAACCCTCCATCATTTCGACCAGCCGTTTTGAGATGGAGAGACCAAGCCCGGTGCCGCCATATTTTCTCGTAGTTGAGGTGTCCGCCTGCGCGAATGCCTGGAACAGTCTCGAGATCTGTTCCGATGTCATCCCGATACCGCTGTCTCGGACGGAGAATTTCACCTTGACCCGATCGGCTATCTGGTCCTCCATCGCAACCGTTACCAACACCTCGCCGCGTTCCGTAAACTTGACGGCATTGTTCACCAGGTTGATCAGGATTTGCCCGAGTCGAAGGGGATCGCCAATCAGGTTGGGCGGGATGTCATGCTGCGCTGCGATTAGGAACTCGAGGTTTTTGTCCTGCGCTTTTTGACTGACGATCGTCGATAAATTGTCGAGCACGTCTTCTAACCGGAAATCTGTCTTTTCAATATCGAGTTTGCCTGCCTCGATTTTGGAGAAGTCCAGAATGTCGTTAATGATTCCAAGCAGTGAGTGTGCGGCGAACTTCACCTTGGTCAGATAGTCTGACTGTTTTGGAGAAAGATCTGTCTTCAATGCGAGGTGGGTCATCCCGATGATGGCGTTCATCGGTGTCCGGATCTCGTGGCTCATGTTGGCCAGAAAATCAGACTTGGCTTTGGTGGCAGCTTCGGCCGCCTCTTTAGCCACCTCAAGGTCCGCGGCCTGTACCTGGGTGTGTTCCAGCAGCTTCCTGGTTACAAGTTTGCTGGAGAGTATCTTCGTATTGAGGGCGACGGTCGGTAATAGCGCGTCCAACAGTGCCTGCTGTTGCTCCGACACAGGGGCGGACGATGCCAGTTCGATGATCGCCAGGACGTCGTCCTGGTTCATCACCGGGATAAACAGTATGCAAGCCGGGCTTACTGTACCAGCCCCTGTGCTTACGCTGAGAAGTTTGTTCGTTTCGGAGACAATCCGAAGCGTTCGGTGCTCAGCAGCCGCTTGCCCCGCCAGGCCCTCGCCGAGAGAGAACTCTCGCAATTCGGTCGAGACATCTGTTGCAAATGCCCCAACTCGAGCGAAGTGCGTGCGACTATCGTCGGCCAGGTAGAACGCTCCGTACAGCAGATCTAACGTCTCGGAGATTCGCGATAGTAGGGCGCTGGCGAACGCCGGAAAATCTTCCGCCGACTGTAGTCGCTCAGTCGTAGTCGCCACCTCCGATTTTATCCAGCGCAAAATCTCCCGCTCGCGAGCAGCGATCTGCAAAGTCTGCAAGGCTCGGCTCATCTCACCAATTTCATTGGTACGGTTGAGATTTGCTATGGGTAGGTCAAGTCGTCCCTGCGCAACGTCAAGAATGCGAGTCCGGAATGACAAGACAACCTTAACCACTTCAATCTGCACTATCGAGAGAGCAATCGTGAAAGATGCAGCGAGTCCGAAAATGATTACGATCCAGGTGATCAGAATTGTTCGATGAGTTTTGAGGGTGAGTTGATCGGACTGTTGGTCGAGGCCCGCGTGAACTTCATCAGCTAGGTCAGTCAGCGATTGGCGTTCCCTGCGAAACTCGGGTTCAAATGTTTCGCGCGCCAGCTTCATAGCCTTGTCATTGTTGCCACTTAAGGCCGCAGCCCGAATTGGGCCGGAGTCGGATACCGCTTGGTCAAATAGGGCGGAGATCGCATCGATCTTCTGACTCATGCCTGAAGTTTCTGCGTTGCTCAATGCGACGGAAGAGTGAAATTCGGCCGCCGTCCTATCGAGCTCTACGTCGATCACTCGCATTCTGTCAGGATCAGGCTCAGCAATCTCCTGATAGACGAGCTGGGCGAATCGGTTGCTCAACACCCGCGCGACAGTTAAATTGTGGAGGGCTCTGACATCTTTGGCTATCAGATCGCTATACCGGCTGTCGATTTTATTCATCTCGACCGACGCGTAGAACGCTGCCACAATAACCATGAAGGCCAGCGGGAGCAAAGCTACTAGTATCTTGGTTCGGATTTTTAAATTCGCTAAAAGACCCATCTGGCGAGTTTTAACCCCCAACCATGAAATGGCGACTTCGACGATGGACAATTGTAGCCGTTCAGAATGCGCTCAGTGGACGTAGTTATTCGTTTAGACTCGATAGGATCCAATCGACTAGAATCGAGTTCGGCATCGTCAATGCGTATGGAACCGGGTTCGACCCCCCGCGACCTATCCTGAATAAGGACCCTCATTCCTCGAAAGAGGGTGAATGGCGCCGCGCTGCGTTTCTCGATGATTGCGAAACCTGTCTGCTTCAACTGAAATCAACCAGAAGATCGTCGATCGGGACCATCCTTGCATGTCACCGCATGTAGGCCGGCGGCTCTCTCATAGTGAGAAATCCGTAAGTGGATGCGTTCGAGCATTTACTCGTGGCGGTAAGACCGTGGATTCTGCGACTGCTATCTGATATTCACCGCTCGGCGGATAGTATCCGACGAAGAAACAAGCAGTTTTACGGCTCGACGATGGTCCAGTCAGAATCCGGATCGAACTCGTTCATAGAGCTTGCTATCTCCGCGGTGTTCTTTCCCAGATCCTTCTGGAGCAGTACACCATCCTGGTTGATGATGAAGGTCATCACACCGGAGTTTGCATACTCCGCAGGGTAGGCGACGAACGCGTAGCCGCCGGTCATCTTTCCTTCGATCACATAGTCTTTTGCTCCGCCAGGTGCCCTTTCGGTCTGGCCCTTTAGCATATGGAAGTAATAGCCATGGAATGCAGTGTGCCCGGTTGCGTGGGCGACATAGCCATCCGATGATGCCGCAGCCGCCAATGGTCCGAGTGGACTCGTCGGCTTGCCATTCACAGGCTTCCAGTACAAGCCATTCTGCTTATCAGGATCGCTGATGAACTTCGACGCGTACTGCTTCACCTTTTCACCATCGTGAAGATGATTGAAGTAGTCTGCCTCCGCTGCAGCGGCCGCCTGACAGGCATTGATGATCGCCAACTCGTTCCTGCCGATACGGCGGTTTAGAACCTCTTCTCTACCTGCATCCGTATCAAAGAACCAGCTACCATCACTGTCTTTCTTCAACGGAATCGGAAATTGAAAGTTATCAGCTCCGACCAGTAGCATCTGACCGCCATCGGGCATTGTGCGCCAGCGGTGCATAACACCATACTCAGCGACAAACGAATCTGCCGTGTATTTGTCCTGTACGGCATCTCCAGAGAGAATCAGTTCCTTTGAGTTCGGACCGAAGATTGCCATAAGCGCATCCACATCTCTGGTCTTCGCCGCGGTGAGCAGAGCGTTCCCCGCCTCGTCCGGCGACGCAAATACGCGCGTCGAAGGTTTCTCATAGGCCTGACACGGAACAACGGGAAGGATCACAAGCAGAAATAAGAGTCTCAGTGTGAGTATAAATTTGCGGCATGTAAGCGACATTGCATTCTCCGGGATCGACTTTGTTCCTGTTAGCGTCATTTGTGTCACCTTCTACCCCCCCAGCCGCCACCACCACCGCGGCTCGCTGAACCACGAGCGCTCTCCTGCCGTGATTGCCATCCGCTACTGCCTCCTCCAAAGGCTGAAGATCCGCTGCTCTTTTCCTGTCCCCCGTAACCTTTAGCAGCGGCGGAGTTGGCTCCTGAGTAACTCGAAGTGTTGTGACTCGTGCCTTGTGTCTGGTTCCATCCGCTTCCCGTGTTTTTGTAGACATTCCCGTTCGCCGTCGCGTATTTATTGCCGTTTGCGGTTTGTCCCGCTGCTGCATTGTTGCCGTAGGTGCCCGATGCAGCTACGCCCTTTCCACCAGCTGACGTTTGTACCGATCCTACCGAACCGGCTGCTGTGGTTTGATGTTGCGTGTAGGCTGTATTGCCATTTTTCGAAACCACGGAACTGCCATAACTCCCATAGGCGTTCGACGTTTGATGAGTGGCGGCATATGCTCCGGTATTCGGGTTGTAAGCTTGACCAACCTTTTGGGTGCCGTACGCTGTCGTGGTCGATGCACCTCGTGCATACGTACCAGTCGACGGATTGTACGCATTACCTGCTTTCGCTACTCCGTTTGGCCCGTAGGCCGTCGCGCTGGAGCCGTAGTAGCCGCCATGCCATGCACTGTTTCCGTAGTAGCCACTGCTGTGATAAACCACCGTCCCACCGTGCCAGTTGCAATTCCAGTAGCTGTACCCCCAGCTGTTATTACTCATCGCTGCCCCTACGGCGATGCCGACTCCAAATGCGAGTACCGCGGTCGTCACAACTGCCGCCGTACTGTATCCCGGTGTCACGTACGGCGTGCCATATACCACAGTGGGGTTGTACGTCGGCACATACACCACTTGCGGATTAGTTGGTTGAATCACGATTACTTGAGGCGCTTGTTGCACTACTGTAATTTGCGATCCGGATTTCAAATTGCCGGCAGCTTGCGCTTTGGCCCGCAGAAACTGAACGGCAGACATGATGTCGCTCGGCTGGGTATGGTAGGCCTCTCCTAACGCTGAGGTCCAACTGAGATTACTTGCTAAATTGTTGAGGACCGATGGGAACTGAGTGAGAGCCTTTACACTGGGATCCCATTGCTGAGTATTAACAAGATTTGCAAGAGGTGCGCCAGTAAGATATTGATTCTTAAGCCAGCCAGCTGCAGCAACGATCTGATCCGGAAACGTCGCAGCGCCCAAAATCTGAGCAACCAAGGCGTCCGGATACAGCGCAATCGGCGCGACTAACTGTTGCAAGTCCGCGGCCGACAGCGGAGCGCCCTGACCAGGATATGCTGACGGCGCTGCCTGCTGAGCTACGGCTTCCACCGGTGCACCTTGAAGGACCAGCAGTGACGAGAGCGCTATCGCCAAAATTTGCTTCGTGTTAGCTCTGATCATCATCTTCTCCGTTTGACAAACGTTTTAAAGCCTAAAGCACTACCAGGTTCACCTTTAGGTCCTTACTTTTTCAGTGAAACTGGCGGACCGCTAACACGCTTCGCGAAGATGTCGACATTGACCTCAACGCGGTCGGCGATTTTGATGAACGGAATTCCGCTATTCATGCCGAACTCTTTGCGGTCGAAGGCCATTGTGCCCTTGATATCACCCGAGCCAGTTCCGACGCCGCTAACGGTTAGAGACAGGGTTTCAGGTTTAGAAACACCTCGTATGGTGAAGGTCCCTGGCACATCAAAGGTGTTTGGGCCAGTCTGGACGATTTTTGTCGACTTGAATGTAATGACCGGATCTTCCGTGACGTCGAAGAAGTCCTTGCTCTTGAGCTTGTCGTCCTTCATGCCACTTCCACTATCTACCGATGCGGCCTGAATCTCGATATCCAAAGCGCCCGACGTGACGTCGGTTGAGGTGAAGGTTAAGTTAGCATCCCACTTCTTGAAGTCACCCGCGAGAGCGACTGAGGACTTCACGAAAAATTTAACGGAGCTCTGTTGCGGGGTGACTTTGAAGACAGGAACTTGTGAATGAGCTGACAACGAGAGCGAAGCTATCAGAAAACCGAAGATGGATAGATATTTGATCTTCATTAAGAATTCCTTTCGGTGAAGCTGTTGTCTAAACTCGTTGAATTCGAAACGAGAGTGTTTGGTCGTAAAAAGCTCCGTTACGGAAATGATTCGTCACGCTAAAAGACACGCCCTATGCGGAAGTAGAACCGTGCATGACCGTAGTCTCCTACTGAACCGGCTACCAGGACGGGTCCAAAGATTGTGTTGACCAAAAGTCCCGCCGCGGCATCCATGGGAAGATTTGGCGGGCTCGGACCGTTGGGGAGTTTATACGTCTTCCCCACCTCCAAGACACCAAGGAAGTCCACTGTGCTACCGAGCAAAGGTGGCAGGTGAGCCAGTTCTCGGATGTAGCCTATCTGTCCGAGGAAATATTGGTTTGTGAGCAGCTCATTGGTGCTCCAGGCTACCAACCGTTGAGAGCCACCGAGAGAGAAGGCGGGTACGCCGGCCTTGTAGCCGTAGGTACTACCACCATACGCACCTACAAATATTGAAGACGGCTTGTTCAAGCGGAAGAAGTCCTGCGCTTGAATCTCGGTCACTGGAAAGGGGCCCGGCGCAGCGGGATTGACCGTGTATCCTTTTGTGTAAGCCAAGAGACTGACTCCGGAGCGTGGGATAACGGGTTGATCCAGTGTCGTCAGCTGATATTGAATCCTGACGTCTCCGGTCGCTCCTGAAGTTGTAGGCAGAGTCGGCACGTTGCCGATCTCTGGATAAATCTTTTGATAACCACCTTCATATCCAAGTCGGAGTTCGCCCGTTCGTCCGAAAGCATATCCTGTGTCGATGCCGCCAAGAAACTCTCGTAGGCGGTAGCTTGCCTGCAACGTATTGCCTGAGTAGACATTCAATTGCTGACTGTTGAGCCCCGCTCTGGGTGCGATAAACCAATTGCTGGATGGGGTGTACGGGTGGTAGTACTCAGTATCCAGAAGGTACTGAGATCCGACAACAACGTCAGTGCGTAACTCGGATCGGTAACTCCCAAAGTCCAGAAATGTTACACGAGCACCAATACTGAATAAGACATTGTTGTAGTCCGACCCGTCGATCAGGATGAGTGGCCGTACGATAGGAGGCGCATAGGCCTTCTGTTCGGTCTGAATCTGAAGACCCTGTTGGCCATCCTTCTCAACCATTGAATACGTGGAGGTTGAGAAGCGACCCTGTCCGATGATGGACATCATGTCCTGACCCAACGTCTCTGTGTCGATTGGTTTCCCCACCAGCCCAGACAGCTGCTTTTCCATTCCCTGCTTCATTACAGGAGAAGCTGTGCCGGTGACTTCGACAAAGGTCGGTATCGGTACACTCTTGCGCCGCGAATTGCGTACTGCGAGATATTCCTCCCATTCGCCCGGGCTTACCGAGTACGCTGCTAAAACGGCTGCTTTTGCTGCTGCGGCGTCATAGCCTACTTTGATAATGGCATCGGCCTTATCGTAATCAAGAGTCGTGTACTTCTGGAGGGGCACTGTCACCAAGATGTCGGCTTGCTCCATCGACCGCAGTTCGTTGGCTGCAATCATGACGGAGATGGACTGTCCTAGCACACCGTAGCTGGGTAGAGTTGCTTTTGGACTTAAGGGCTCAGTCTCAAGGTGAATTCCGAGGACTACATCGGCGCCCATATCTCTGGCAACGTCGATCGGAATATTGTTGAGCAAGCCACCATCTGCATAAAGATGGTCTCCCGACCGGACCGGCGAAAAGATCCCAGGTAGCGACATGGTCGATCTCATTGCGAGGGAGAGAGAACCATCATGAAAGACATGCGGCTTGCCGGAGACCAAGTCTGTCGCTACGCATGCGAAGGGGATAGGCAGATCGTTGAAGGTAGGGAGCTCTGAGTAAGGGAGCGCAACACGGTCGAGAATCAGGTCAACCTGTTCGCCGGTATTGAAGCCCGCCGGGAATTGCAGACCTTTCCGCAAGCCAAACTCAAGAGAACCGGGAACCTCGTGAGCGTCTTGTTTGCGCCGGAAAGAAAGATCGGTGAATGGAGTTTCGCCGCTCAGCACCTGATCCCAATCGATCCCGTTGATAAGTTCTCTGACCTCGGCTGGAGAGCGCCCTGTCGCATAGATTCCACCGACTAAGCCACCCATGCTGGTTCCTGCGACATAACTCACCGGGATGTGATGCTCCTCCATCCAGGTGATGACTCCAATATGAGCGAGTCCCAGGGCTCCCCCGCCTTCGAGCACCAAACCTAGCTTGGGTCGCGTCGCGCTATCCCGCTTGGGTGGTACCTGTGAATAGCCGCAGCTGCTGATCGCCAAAGCGCCAAGTAGAAACAATGATCGCATGGCTCTGGAGTGCATGACTGCCTCTCTGAAACGGGTATTGATCTTCAACGTCTGCGATCAACCGATGGGTTGATAGGAAGAGTTCTGAATCATTACACCCAGCTGTTTACTGACCCCAGTCACCTGATTCGAAGTGACGTGATTGGTACCGTCGGGCAGCTTATCGTACTGCACGGCAATTCTCACTGCGTCGCTCGGATCTGTAAGGTAACTGGCAACCTGTACGGACAAGAGTGCCTTCTGCTGCCGATTGAATACGAGAGTGACGGAATCGCCGGGCTTCAGGTAGTTCTTGATGATCAGGCTGACCGTACCGGCTGCCCCGTTGGGTTGCAGTGAGATATCGCCGCGTTGGTAAGCCTGGTCGAGCGCCTGCGAATCAACCTGTGCATACTGTTTGCCGAGCTCTGCGATTTGCTGTCCATAATCTTTAAACTCTTCCGTCTTCTTAGCGACTATACGTTGCTTAAATCGTCCCCCGCTGGGGGCGGGAGGTGCCTGCGGATTGAGCTCGATCTTTTGCTGCTGACCGTCTGGTCCTATTCGAACTTGAAACTGTTGTGTCTTTTTAACTTCACCTTTAATGCTGGTCGTCTGCTGTTCCATCCATGTGTAGCGTGCGAGGGATTGTTTGTTAGCCGCTGCAGACTGTTTGATCTCCATCAACTTTTGCTGCATCTCGGGATTTTGAGCCCAAATTTGAGGGACAGAGCTAAGAAGAGAGGTCGCGATTAGCGCTGTCAATAATGAATGTCTAAACATATATTCTCCCGGTTTGTTCATTCGTAAACTCGTCAATGAGTAACTAGCTCTTTGGCCACTGCTTGAACATCTTCGTCACAGCCTTCTGAACCAACTGCTGGTTCTTATTGCCATTGTTGTCCAAGGTGTTTTGTGCAATGCCACGCCAGACTAAGCTCTGACCCTTCGCGTCATACAGATCTACGATCAACGTGCCAATCACGTTTTGCTGCGGGGTGATGCTCCCCATACCGCCTCCAAACCCGCGCATTCCCATCGCGGTGTAGGAGGTTTGCTCTTTCATTCCACCGTTGGCCGTGACGAGTATGTCAGGCTTCTGTGATTCTTCGACTTTTTGAAGCCCCTTACTCTGGAGTGCGGCATCGATATCCTGTACCGCTACCTGTGCCAGGATCGAGTTCTGAACCTTATTAGCGTTGTCTGAACCCCAAGCGTAAGTGTGGTACTGGGAAAAACTCTGGCTCTGGTTGTAGTTCACGGAGACTGTTTGTCCGGTAGCAACCGCGACCGTCGAACACAGTATCATCACGCACAATGCGAATTTAGTTTTCATTGTTGCCTCTCTTACTACCGGTGTTCAGGCAGATCGTTGCTTCTCGCCGTGAATTAGACGCTTACTTATCGTTTCATACCATCCGACTTACTCATTGCCCGCCGATGCTGCTTTCTGTGCGGCCTCTACTTTTTCTCTCAAATCCTGGATACTGAAGTTTCCGCCCGCTTGCATTGGGGGATATTCAATCATCGACGGAATGTATTTTGCGATGACCTGTCCGGGCACGACGAACCGCCACATCTCGTGTTTGAACGAGTCCCAATATGCGATAGAGCCGTTAGTGAAGCCGTTGGAAGGCCAACCCATGCGTTCGAAAGGATCCTGCCGAAGGTTTGTGAGAATGGGCATGTTTGGATAGACAGTCGGCCCTATCCATCCTTGTGGCTGAACAATGAACTGGTATTTGTAGTTGTCATACCGAAGTGCCCCGAGCTTTGTCTGGGCGAAATACCAGATCTCATGCCGCTTGGAAGGTCCGTTGCCGGTCAGCATATCAGTCTGGTCGTACCCGTCGAGATGAACCTTGTAGCTGCGGTCGCCCAGCTTCACACCTTTGAGTAGTTGACCGTTGATATCCGGATTTCCCGCTGCTGCAACCAGCGTCGGAAACCAATCGAGGCCGGACATGATGCCATTCGATACCGTGTCGGCTCTAACGTGTCCTGGCCAACGGATCAAAGCTGGAACCCTGAAAGAGCCTTCGGTGACCTCTCCCTTTGCGCCCGCGAACGGGGTTGTGCCGCCATCGGGCCAGGTGTATACCTCAGCGCCGTTGTCGGTGGTAAACACAACGATCGTATTGTCCTCTTCACCGGAATCATGAACCCACTTCAGGACTACGCCAATGTTGTCATCCATCTGCTTGAGTGCCGCTTCTTCCAATCCGAAGTCGGTCTCCGTGTTGCGCATTCCGTCGTACTTCGGCGACAGATGAGTTAACACGTGCGCCCGTGTGGGATTCATCCAGACGAAGAACGGCTTATCGTCCTTCTTGGCTTTCTCCATGAATTCGATGGTTGATTGTGTAATCACCTCATCAAACGTGCCCATGTCGTATTTAATTCCCGGCCTTGGGTCCGGCGGCAGAGGTCCTTCATCCACTATCTTCTGTTTACCCACCTCTCCCCATCGCGGCTGTACCGTGGAGTCAGATGTGTCATTTGCCCAGCAATGAATCAGATTTCGGGGACCAACCGTGTCCTTCCATTCGGCGGGGTAGGTGTAATAAAAGGGATCTTCCATCGCGTTAAGGTGATAAAGATAGCCGAAGTATTCGTCGAAGCCGTGTACGCACGGTAACGCGGAGTTGTGGTCGCCGAGATGGTTTTTGCCAAATTGGCCAGTCTCATAACCAAGTGACTTTAGCGCGGTTGCGATCGTTGGCGCTTGTGCTGGCAAGCCGATCAACGAGCCTGCTTGACCGACCGTGGTCAAGCCTGTACGTATCGGCAGTTCGCCCGTAATGAAGTTGGCGCGACCGGCAGTGCAACTAGCCTCGGCGTAGTAATCGGTAAGCCTCATCCCCTGCTTAGCGAATTTGTCGAGATTAGGAGTCGCGTTCAGCATGATGCCAGAGTTGTAAGAGCCGAGATTGAACCATCCGATATCATCCCCCATGATCACGATGATGTTTGGCTTTTTGGCGGATGGAGCTTGCGCTTGCAGAACCTGGCACACGCTAACGAAGAGCATTACGACGGTAAAAAGAAGTACCGCCATCTGCTTGCTTCCTGCTTTAAAGTTCATGCTGTCTCCTCGAATGTCTTCAGCTTCTACTACTCGCCTAGCTGTCGGAATAACGTACGGCCTCGATGTAATTGATCCCAAACACATCCCTGATTGAATGAATCTCAAGTACCGGTACCTCGGGGGATGTCTCCATAAGCATCAACAGATCAGTGAAGCAGTTCGATCGAATGTGCGATTTCAACTCTGGTTCGCTCGACCAGTCCTGCTCAAAGCAGAGAGCGTCTGGATTATCGACTTCCTGGTAGATCCGGCCCGCAATGAATCCCCGGTCCATTCGCGAGGCAACTCTGATAGATCGCAGGGCCTCGACAGCTTCCATGGAACGATTGGGTCGAGCCATCATTCTTAGGCTGATTTGGAACATGACTCTCTAAGAGCAATCGAGTGACCAACTTTCTTCGTATGAGCGCAGAGATCTTAAGTAGCGAAGGGTAAGAGGCTTATGAACTAAAGCCTCCAATGCATCCTGTTTGTCGCGTTCCCCTGAGGCTCCGACTAATCGGAGGAGACTCCGAAGGGTCGGAGTCTGCGAAGATATCTCCTGCTTATGAAGAACTCTCTCAACGGGCAGCATGCGCCGGGCGCTAGGCCCGAGATGTGTACGATCAAACGGCTACTCATTTCACGGAAAAGAACATATTCAGCTTGAGTCCAATGCCTTCGAGTTGGCTGTTCGGACTCTTACCGGTGTTGTTCTGATGTTCGTAGTAGAGATCGAATTCGTATCTCTTCTTTATAGGAAACAAGCAACCTGCATAAAGTTCGGTTGTACCCCATTTTTGATACTGTTCCTGGTAATAAACCTCGGCACTGATGTAGGGGATTGGGTGATAGGAACGAATGTTCATTGGCCTCTCGGTCTGAAGCCTGTTGCGATAGCGCCACTTGAATGTTCCGTTCGTCCAGTCCAGGTCGGCACGATTTCTGTCTGTGAGCAGAAGTTGGAGCCTCAGCGGATAGTGCCCTGTTATCGTCAGCACCATTCGATTGGTTGAGGGCGAGCCGGGGGTTGCAAGATACCGGTATCCCTCAGTGAAGATCAACGGACGAGCCTTTGCCTCATCGAGGTCAAACGCTGTTATCTTCTTCAATCGGACTAGAGGCTTTAGATAGAGCTCCAGATCTGGGCCTATCGTTAATTGAGTTGGATCGCCACCCTCTCTGGTATTTGCGGCCTGCAGTCTGAATCGCACGCTTGCATTCACCTTGAGATATGGGTCCAGCTCGGGCAGAGCTTCTGTCTGCTGCGCCAACGCGGCAGCCGTGCACGTCGTCAGCAGTGCTAAGGACAACGTGAGCTTCGGAAGGGACATCAAGATGGTGTGGCGATCCATGTGTCCACAAGTTGAAGATTGCCTTGCAACAAAGACCTCCCATAGTGAGAGCTGGCGTCTGCAACGGTTTGAGACGTGGCGCAACTACTTGAGATTAATGGTGACTCCGAGCAATATGCCTTGCTGAGCAGCGTCATAGACAAAGTTGGAGGCCGGACGATAGTTGATGTCCAGATAGCGCCAGCCAACCCCAAGCATGACCGCGGGTTTAATTCTGTAACCCAAATACGCCGCCACTTGATAGTCCAGGTTCGCCTGGCCGGCTCCCGCATCGCCAAGGATCGTCACCGAGGCCTTCGGTGAAAGTGCCATACTGATCTTTGCTCCAGCAATCACGTCCACGAAGTTAGCTGCTTGGGAGTAGTTGTCCAAAAGCCCTGAAGGCTGGAAGCTCAGATTTTCGCCCAGATGCCAATACCTAAGTCCCACCAGTGCGTCAGCTTTTAGCTTTGGACTATCCAGAAGGCGGTAACCGACCTTAGGCGTAAAGATAGTCTGAGTTGCCTTCGCCTTGATAGAGGTCAACCCAGGGAACGGACTCTCTGGAGTCGCTGTGTCATCGGAGAGCTTGATCCACATGAAGTCAATCGGCACAACAAAACGTCGCTTGCGAGCTTCAACTGCACCCATGAGACCAATGTTCAACTTCGAGATTACGTCTCCGGCGCTTGCGTGAAAGCTAGCGGAACGGTCGCGTGCGCCGATCGTGCCATGCACCCCCGCAAACCATAGATAAGGGCTGATTGCGAGATGCCAGTTGTCGTCGTTTGCGGGATTAACCGCCTGTGCGCCGGTCGCGCTGGCGGTCTGATCTTGAGAAGTCATACCCACAGCCTGCTGCCCAATCGCAGTAGTAGGTGCAAATGACCCAAGCAAAGCCGCCAGCACAACAAAACATGTCGGCTGTCGCCGTTGAAACCGTACCGATCGAGTCATAGGATCCTCTTATAAGGTTGAACCTGCGTTGTTTGGTCAGTCGATCTGGTCCTCGTTGCTTCGCAAAATGCGCCGCTTCATCGATCCGGAATCGCAACGAGTTACATCACTAATGCACCCTTAGGGCCAAAGGCTGCGGATGATAACTTTCGTCCAGGTCGCTGTTATAGAAAGACTTACCTTCTCTTTCCAATAAAGACGCAGTACCTCCTCAATGAAATTAACTCCGACCGTTCGGAGTTAGCTCCGACTCTTCGGAGTTTGGCCGTAGCGCCAAAATTACTGCATCCGTCAATTTTTGATGTTCGCTAACCGACAAATAAATGGGCAAGTCTTCGACTTGCCGTGATACCTTACGCTTGCTCACAACAACTGAATTTAGTAGGTTTCAGGCGGCAATCATTGCTGTGAGCCGGAACCGCCAGCATCGGGCCCGTTCGTGTACTCAGGAGAGAAGGTCGTCATGACCCATTCAGCTCTGCATGTCACGGAAGAATTGTGTGAAGAAAAGCTACCGATTCAGGGGGGACCCTATCCTTCAGCCACGCTGAGTTCATATCTAGACGATAGACTCAGATTCGAAATGTTGATGACGGAGCTTTCAACGCAGTTCGCAGGCGTGACCTCCGCGTCCATCGATGAAAAGACCGTCTGTGCCCAAAAGCGAATTGCAGAAACCCTGGAGCTCGACCGCAGCACTCTCGTTCAATTACGTGATAACGAGCGTTTCGTGCTAACCCACAGCTGGCAACTCCCTGACCTAAAGCCATTTCCTGGATTCGCGATCAAAGATCTCCCTTGGATGGCGAACGAAATTCTCTGTGGTGAAACGGTCTGTTTCGCCTCCATCGACGATCTTCCCGCCGAAGCGTACATGGAGAAGGAAGTCGCACGTCGGTTCGGACCACGCTCCAACGCTACCTTCCCACTTAGAGTAGGGGGCAAGGTCATCGGAGCGTTGGCGTTCGGGACAGTACACCATGAGCGAGTTTGGCCAGAGACGCTCATTACCCGGTTGAAGTTTTTTGTCGAGATGATTGGGAGTGCTCTTGCGCGAACCCGCGCAGAAGATGACACGAAGAAAGCGCTCGAGGAAGTGCAGCGCCTTCGCGATCAGCTTCAACGTGAAAACATCTATTTGCAACAGGAAGTGAAGTCTGCTCGCGGGCACAGAGGCCTGATAGGCAATAGCACAGCGCTCCGAAAGGTGCTGGAACAGGTCGATCAGGTGGCCGGCACTAACTCCAGCGTTCTCTTGTGTGGTGAAACAGGAACAGGAAAAGAGCTCATCGCGTCCGCTATCCATGAACTAAGTCCGCGCGGCAAACGGCCCATGGTCAGGTTGAACTGCGCAGCGATCCCGGAAACTCTTATCGAGAGTGAACTCTTTGGCCGCGAGAAGGGTGCCTACACAGGGGCGCTTTCAAGGCAGGCTGGGCGCTTTGAAGTGGCTCACGGCTCGACGCTCTTTCTGGATGAGATCGGAGAGCTACCTCTTGACGTGCAATCCAAGCTGCTGCGCGCACTCCAGGAAAAGCAGGTCGAACGCCTGGGCAGCTCCAAGAGCATATCTTTTGATGTGCGAATTGTTGCGGCGACCAATCGTCATCTGGAGACAGAGATCCGGGAGAAACGATTCAGGAGCGATCTCTTCTATCGATTGAATGTATTCCCGATCCACATGCCAGCTCTGCGTGACCGCATCGAGGATATTCCTTTACTTGTCGAGGCCTTTGTTCATGAGTTCTCAAAGTCCTTCGGTAAGCCAATCGAATCGATAGACAAAGACTGCATGCAGGCTCTGCAAATGTATCGATGGCCGGGCAATATCCGTGAACTACGCAATACTGTTGAACGGGCCATGATTCTTGCCAATGGTCCAAGACTCCGTATCTACCCTCCATCAAGCGCTTTGGGGGAGCTCACACATAGCATGCTTCTAAGCGATGCAGAGCGTGGGCATCTACGCAATGTTCTTGAAATCACAGGTGGAAGGATACGAGGCAAAGGTGGAGCGGCGGAATTGCTCGGTCTGAAACCGACGACTCTAGATTCCATGTTGGTTCGCCATGGCATCACTTCGAAACTCGAACACTGAGCATAATTAGTCAGTTACCTACGTGGCTCAACCCATTTGAAATGCCTGATTGAGTCCAGGCCCTAATGGATTGCGGCTTTGGAACAATGAGCTCTGCACAAGTGAAACAAAGCCCCTAGGCACTCCCACCGGGAATTCAGCTGGAATACTTTGAGCCGAGAATCAATCATGAACCCATCGCTAGAACTCGCTATCTCTAGAGCATGGAATCATTGCAACCCTTTCCGCCCGTTCGTACCAGCTCGGTAGGTCCTTAAACGAATGGAGATGATAATGCAATGGATTTGTCGATCTAAGGGTCTCAATTAAATGATTTGGCCAGTCTGCGAAGAGACTCACAACTGCCTGGCGCATGTAGGCTCTCGATTTCACATCGAGATATTCGAAATTCATCGGCGCACCACTCGGATGTCTGGAAGTGATTTGGTGCGAACCTGGCAGCATTTGCGCCCTCAGGTTCTCCGCTGAGGTAGAGGGACGGCACATAACGTAGAGAAGTCTCGCCAACACCCCGAAAAAACTTTCACAACTGGATTTCCTGGCCAATGAGCCCAGCACGTGACACAGTCTCAAAGTCCTTTTGTCCGCGCGCTCGGATGGTGCGCAACTAGCGACTGATCGATTGCAGTAAGCGCACCGTTGCAGGTCCTTTCCTGGATTAACCAAGCTCGAGTTGAGAAATCGAGACGCACTTCGAAATGGTTTCCGCAGTGAGGACAGCTTTCTCGAAGGAAGCAACTGTGCCTTAAACAGCAGGTGTATATGGCGATAGACCACGGGAGCTGATGGTGACCCTTCTCCCCAAGACAAGTTGGGCAATACTGGTTACCCATAACACCGTATGACCCTTGCCATAGACGCCACGGCATAGGCGCGGCTCCCAGTGGTCGATAGACCGGTGTCCTCGACAGTCCATGAAGGCTGGAAGGTAGGCATTCAATTACCTGTTCTTTTTCGACTCCAATCGCCTCTGCGATGGAGTCTATGAACGGACTTGTGTACGCCATGCGATCCAACGCTGCAACAGGTTGGTCGTTCCCAAGCCATGCACAAAGGCTTCTAACGGACACGTTATTCCCGGCTGCAATCCTAAGAATCCAGGAAGACAAAATCTCGTCGTCAAGACGGCGTGGGTGCCATGGTAAGAGATTTGACACGTTCGTCACCCCTAATCAGGCTGGCCGATTACAACGCTATTTCGTACTGGAAGACCCATTTCGAGCTCAATTTACACCGATATTCTGTACTGGACTCAGGGCTATTGGATACCAGATGGAATTCTTCAGCGATACGGGAGATTGGCTTCACGGGAAGCAACTGTACGAGAAGCTGGTTATTCGGTAACGTGCCGAAGGCAGGGACCGACCTGAATAGCTCGATGAGTGCATTGGCCTGATATCGTCATCCGAGGATCACGCCCGGACGGATCGGCGGACACAAACCGACATCCCGGCACTAGCCTGACCCTATCTTCCACCGCGCCAATCAGAAAAGCCCACAGAAAATGTGTGGCTTCGGCGGAAATCCTTCCCCCAGGGCTTTAAAGGCTCACCCGGTTTGGACTGAGCCTTTTTGCTGGTCGCTAACATCCCATCATTCCTCTTGACAATATCTGTTATAAGGAATATCGTTGGGAAGTAGATGAAAACCCCTGTCCAAACCGAGTCCAAGCCAAAGCCAGGATCCTCCCCAGAAGAGGTCGCGCACCTTGAGATGATGCGGACGATGGAGGTTCTGTCGCACCGGTTTGCGCAGGTGTTGAAAGCCGAAGATCTTTCCGAGACACAGTACAACGTGCTGCGGATTCTGCGGGGCGCCCCGGAGGGAATTCCGTGCGGCGAGATTGGCAACCGTATGGTGACGCGGGACTCAGATATCACACGGCTGCTTGATCGGCTCGAGAAGCGGTCTTTAGTCTCCCGTTCCCGGGAGAGTAAGGATCGGCGGACGGTGTGGGCGCGGATTACGCCGGAGGGACTGAAACTGCTGGCGCGGCTGGATAAACCCGTGCTTGCGACTCATTTCGAACTCCTGGGTCACCTTGGGGCCAAGCGATTGAAGCTTCTGACGGATCTGCTGCGTCTTGCGCGCCAACCTCACGGTTAATTTTTTTGCCCTAATAGTTGTTGTAACGAATATCCTTGCAACGCATCAAATAACTGGAGAGCACGGTGCAAGCCACCGGAAAGGAAACACCCTTATGAGCACCACAGTTGCAACCCCCGCAATCACCACCTGGAACGTCGATTCGACTCACTCCGTTGTCGAGTTCAAGGTCAAACACATGATGATCTCCAACCTGAAGGGTAACTTCACCAGCGTGACCGGCACACTATCTCTGCATGAGAATGATCTGACGCAGTCGAGCGTGGAGGCATCGATCGAGATTGCTTCGATCCACACACGGGATGAGGGCCGCGATGCCCACCTGAAGGGTGAGGACTTCTTCGACGCCGAGCAGTTTCCGACGATGCAGTTGAAGTCCACGCACATCGCGCTGAAGTCAGATGGCGAAGTCGTAGTCACGGGCGACCTGACGATCAAGGGTGTCACCCACAGCGTGCAGTTCGCGGTAGAAGGGCCGTCTCCGGCGACGAAGGATCCGTGGGGCAACACGCGCATTGGTCTGTCGGCGACCACGAAGATCAATCGCAAGGAGTTCGGGCTGACCTGGAACGCAGCCCTCGAGGCCGGCGGTTTGATGGTGAGCGAGGATGTCAGCATCACTCTGGACCTGGAGTTCGTGAAGCAGGCATAAGGGCGGCACTGGAGTTGGAAAGATGATCAACCGCCAGAGCACAGCATCAACGCGTGTTCTGGCGGTGCACAAATTGAACTTAGCGCACCTCGTCTCATGAGGATCGTCCCGCAACCCCCAACATTCGGATGTTGGTTCTTTCAAAAGCTGAACAGAAGGCTAGGTAACTATGGAACTCGGTCTTTACACGCTCTCCGATCTCATCACGGACCCCAAAACGGGCGTTCAGATGAATGCCCATGACCGTATCGACGAAACAATCAAAGCGGCTACGCTCGCGGATCAGGTGGGGCTCGAAGTGTTCGGCGTTGGAGAACACCACCGCCTCGATTTTGCCGTCTCGTCCCCAGCGATCGTCCTGGCCGCGATCGCTCAGACGACCAAACGCATTCGGCTCACGAGTTCAGTGACGGTCTTGAGCGCAGCCGATCCGGTTCGGGTCTTTCAAGACTTTTCCACGGTGGATCTTATTTCGGGAGGTCGTGCAGAGATCATCGCAGGACGAGGAGTCTTTACAGAACCATTCCCGTTGTTCGGAGTCGACCTGCGTGACTACGATCAGCTGTTCTCAGAGAAACTCGACCTCCTCAGAAAGCTCAGCCGGACGGAGCGGATCACCTGGAGAGGAAACTTCCGCAGTGCCTTGCAAGATGCGGAGATCTCCCCGCGCCCCATACAGCGGGAGTTGCCGATCTGGATCGGTGTGGGGGGTACACCGCAGAGTGCGGTTCGCGCGGGGACCTTGGGTCTGCCGATGGCACTGGCAGTTCTGGGAGGTCCGATGACTGGCATCAAACCAATCGTTGACCTGTACCGAGAGGCCGGTCAACGAGCCGGACATTCTCTTTCGAATTTGAAGGTCAGTATCAACAGTCACGCCTACCTCGGTGAGGACGCACAACAGGTACGGGAGTTTCATCGGGCGTTTTACCAGCAATATCTGAGCGAAGCGATGCCGCGGGGCAAGCGAGCAGTGAAACTCTCGCCGGACGAGTTCCAAAGTATGACCGGACCAGGCACAGGCCTGATGATCGGCTCCGCGCAGGAGATGATCGACAAGATTATGCGGGAGTACGAACTCCTCCATCATGATCGTTTTCTCGCGCAGATCGACATCGGACGCCTTCCTTTCCGTGAGGTCGCAAAAGCGATTGTGCTCTTTGGCGAGAAAGTCGCTCCAGTCATAAGAGCCGAGACAAGGACAGATGCTCCAACGACAGCGGATGAAATTCAACCACCAACATCGGATGGAGAATCATCCAATGAAGATGAGTTGGCTGTGACTCGGGCATGATACGGCAGCGATCGGCGTGACCCTGTTGGATTCGCGTAATTCCAAGGATGATAAATCGCCAATGCACTCATTCACCGGGGCAGCGGTGACTTGAAGTCGGTTTGAGGAGACTTGTGGAATCTGATTCAGTGCCGCTCTTGAAGCAAGTGTGCCACCCGTTCGGTGCTTGCTTGTGCCCAGTTCGTATTTGACGCAAAGCCTAGCGCCAACACCACCGCACCACATGCCGTCATCACCCACCAGATTGCGTGCGTCGCCGTGGTGAAATCCATACCATGCACGCGGCTTGCTGCCACTACCGTTCCCGATACCGCCACCCCCAGAGCTGCACCCACCTGCAGGCTGGTCGATGCGACCGCTGCTGCGACACCAGCTTGCGACAGTGGCATTCCTGCCACTGCGCTGTTCGTTATTGCGGGATTCACCATGCCGAGCCCCACGCCGAACAATGCGTATGCCACCGTCAGCCAAATCATGGGCGTTTGTTGATTCAGTCCCGTAAGCATCAGAGTACTGGCCAGGAATCCGACTCCGGCAACCAGTAGGGAGGGCCGTGGGCTGCAACCAACCGTCCCGACCATGGTGCGCATACGATCATCGCTATCGCCAGCGGAAGCGTGGCCAGTCCTGTATGAAAAGCGGAAAATCCACGTACCTGCTGCAGGTATAGCGCATTTAGAAAAAGAAAACCGGCAAAGCAGGAGAAGGCGCTCACCGCCAGAACCGTCGCGCTTGAGAATGGCACGCTATGGAAGAACCTCAGATCCAACAGCGGATGCTTCCGTCGCTGCTCATATCGCACAAACGCAAAGAGTGCCGATGCCGCAGTAATAAATAGACCCTGGATCAGATCCGATCCCCAGCCAGCATGCGGCCCTTCAATGCGAAATTCCCTGGTATCGCTCTTATGCGGGCAGGGCATCTTGAACGGATTCGGCGATGTAGCTTTTCATTGCTTGGCTTAACTGTGAATCCACCTCATCGGCAATCGTCATGACGCCGAGAAGCAGAACGCTAAAGTCGATGGTGCCCAGGTTTTTCTGAAGTGTATGGAAGATGGTCACCTGAAGAATGCGACTCTCTTCCACCATCATGGCCGCCGTGTAGCCCTGCCTGCGTCGGTCAAATCCATGATTCGAAGCTGCTTCTGACTTAAGTTCTCTGGTGCCGAGCGGATGAAGCGCAAGCAGCCGGCGCCCAAGATCCCGGAAGAGTTGGGGTAGATGCTTGCAACGGGCCGCACGACTAAGAGGCACCGCCATCAGGGTCTCTTCCTTCTCGACCTCTTCATACCAGTCAGCAATGCCGTCCTCTGTAGTGCGTTCGAGAATTGCGGCTAAGGTTTCGACCTTACGCTTATGGAGCGGTCCCTTGGCGAGACGCTGCTTAATCGCGTCGATGAGGTCTGGCACCTTCATCGGCTTGACCAGAATCTCGTCCGTTTGCATCAGAATGGCATTGGCGGCCGCGGACATCTCGGGAAACGAACTCAAGAGCATCGTCACTGCTTCGGGATTTGCGTGACGCATGGCACTGACAACGGTAAGTCCGTCTCCGGGCCCCGGCATATGCAAATCACTAAGCAGCACATCGTACTTATGCAAACTGATGAACTTCAGGGCTTCACTGACATCGCCGGCGCAAGTTACCTCGAAACCATTTTTTTCAAGGATTGCGCAAAGACTCATGCGGATGGCTTGGTCATCATCAACCACCAAAACTTTCGCGAGCGCCATGGATACCTCCAAATGGTCGCAGACGAGTGTCCGAGTGTCCCCAGTTATGTAAAATTGTACACTTTGTCGCATACCGACCGAAAAAAGGGAACTATTAACAGCGACTCATAAATGAGCTTGTCGTCAGCAGTTCTCGAAGCTCAAAGGCAACACTTTCCTCTCGCACAGACCAGTAGCGATAAGAACGCAACTATAGTCCCAACGGAAAATGACTGTGCTTGCCTGCGCTGGAAGCCGAGAAGCCATATCGGGAGCACTGTCATATTTGAAAAAGTGCAGAGCCGTTACAACCGCGCTTTTGTTTTGTCCGATCGATCATTCACCTAATTAGGATCGCCCGGCTAAGGCTGAATAGATGGTGCCACCAAACCGCGATGCCCGTGTTGCCAGTCTTTCTACGCGCTTCAATCCTGCCTCGCTGGAGAGTTCTCGGAGTCTCTCGAAGCCAACCGGATATGGTCCCCAAGGAGTTGGCCTAGACCGCTCATATTCCACAATCAGGAAACGATCGGTCACAGACAAGAGTTTTTTCAGGAACAGATGTTGGTCCTCAATGAAGTGCAGAGTGTTTGCCATGAGAATCCCATCTGCCGCGGGAAGCCGAAGGCTAGAGCTGCGTAGATCTCCCAGAACCTTACGGATTGTGACACCGTGATACTGCTCAGGAATTCTTTTCAGCGCTCCCTGGTCCAGATCAACGGCATGAATGGTACTCCCGGAAGCCAACAACTGCGCAAGCGCCGTTGTGAACGTTCCGCTGCCACAACCGAGATCGCACCAGGATTGAGGTTGCGCCCGCTCAATGACGGGAGTACGGATGAGGGCTGTTGCCTCACTGATCTTCATCTCTAAACTGTACTTCTCACTGACAAGAAGACGACTTTGAGCAGTAATATTCTCGGGCGTTTCAGGAAGTCACTCCGTCGAAAGGAAGTGTTCATGTCCATGCCGGCGTCCATCCGCGCAGCAGGCTTCGTGGCCTTCTGGAGGTCTGCGTATGCTCGTATTTGGGCGAAAGTGGTTTCCTACTCCGGCGGCCCTATATGAATTATCTCCCCTTCGGGGATTGGCGACGAAGGTATCTGAATTCCTTGCTCGATGGCAATGCAAGTCTGCTTCGAGTTTTTGTAATCGGCATGGAACGCTCTTGTATAGACGAGCTGAGATGCTACCCGCATTTCAGTGAGGTGATATTCGCCGATCACGGCTTGTTCCCCGACACGGGCGGTCAGGTTATATCTCTCTTCTGCTATATAAGTCGCATGAACGCTTGTGAATGGGAGGACAATCCCATGCGGATCGACAAAGACGATTATCACATTGAGTCCATCCGTCGACTGCTTGGTATTAAAGTGGATTGTGATCTCCATGGTGACGGTATTGCCCGGAGTCTTGACAATGCACTCACGCGACTCCCTGTCATCTCTAAGTGAATTGTTGGAGGGCGAGACCTGCGACTGGAGAATCGCAGGTGCCATGAAAAGCGATAGCAGACCTATTTTTAAGCAACTCACGCTGTCCTCATTTCGACGACTAGAATCTACTAACTGAAAGCGAATGAACCAATTGACGGAACGCGAGGAAATAGACGACTACAGGCAGGACCAAGTACCCAAAACCGAAGCAAAGAAAAGGGAAAATTGGCATTCCGCATCTTCCCCGAGTTTCGTGCGATCTATGTTGGTATTGCATCGGCAAATGTACTGAAAACTGCATCTGTGCCGATTGTCTTCGTCGCATACCCCTCGTGACCGGGTAGCATTCACACGCCACGGCGATCAAACCTTGACGATTAAGTATGTGAACACGACCTCGGCTATAACTGATGAGCTCGTGCTCATGCAGTACTCCAGCTATACCTGTGACCTCGTGGTCCGCTGCTCTCCGATCATCTCCGCTAAGTACTCCTTGGTTGGCCTCGTAGAGAACGGTTTGTCTGGGTATAGAACCGTAGTATCGTGCGGAGCCAGCGGATTGCGGCTCACTTCGAGCAACCTAGATAGATAAAGATTATTGTGGCGAAAAACATAGGCACGCCCCTAGCATCAGTTCGCAAGGTCGACCGTCTGCGGGCACGGAAGCAAATCACGTCTCTGACAAGACAAGGCAAATTCTGGTTTTGCCGGCATTATATGAGATGCGCTCTGTTCGCCTCTGTCGGCAACCTTACATAAGTATTACTGTCCAGATAAAACCTGGCTCTTTGGAAGGACGCGTAGAGATATATGGAGGAAGTTCTATGCCTTACCTCTTACGAGCGCTGGCCGCCTGAAAGAGCAGATGGATGTGATAAGTGGTCAGCGGCGGCGTAGTGGCGGATCAAAGCGTATCCTATAAGGATTAGCGAGTCTCTTCGCATCTCGCCTTAAGCAATCATTTGCTCCGCGCTAGACGAGCACCCTCCAAGTACGCAGCGGAAATACTGGAGCAGCTATGTTAAATAAAGGATCGGATGTAAGAAATCATCTTTCGAGTGCCCACAAAGCACACCTGGTCACATCACCGTCGGAACATCCCCGCGACGTCGATCTGAAAGCCAACGACTCACGCCCAGAAAGCGGGAGTATGAATCCAAGACCGCTCGATGAGCAGCGGGAAGCGAATGCGGGAAGCCAAACAAAATAAGGGCGATCCAAACTGCTTGTTTCGGAGCACCCGGCAACTCAACCATTGAGCCGTTAAAAAAGTAGGAGCCAGCGGTCTACGCGACTGCTGGCTTTTGTATTGGTTTCAAGTGAACATGCTCGCTGATGGTCCTATGTTGCCCAACCTGAATGGTGAAGTTCGGCTCGCGGAGATGCATAGCAGGTTTAGGTTCGACACTCACTTCGGCACTCTGAGCGATTCGATTTTTCGCATTACTTGCCGCAGATGCGACCGGCATGTGTGATGACGGTCACTGCAAATGCTCGTGCTCCCTCATAGACTGAGCCTGTAGTTCATACAGGAGAGCGTCACGGTGATCTGTACGGTGTTGGCCGACGGCATTTACCCGCTGTCAGATGATCGTTGGGACGCAAGCGATTCGGCCGCTTTGGAGTTTCGGGCTCGTTTGTAGCTCAGACCGCGCGAGCGTCGCAACAGGTTCACACAACAGAACAGAAATATATAAAGGAGTTTCAAGTGACTCAATCCAGAACAGCCACAAGCATCATCGACACCCACCGGCACATTTTCGGGCCTAAACTGCGTCAAAAATTTGTCGAAAATATAGGCCTTGACGATTCAAAACCGTTGCCGCAAGCCAATGATGGAGAGATGTTTTTCTATCGCGAGTCGGTTGACGTTGATTATTCGATGGAGATTCAGCGGCAGAGTGGGGTGTCTTCTTGCATAAACAGCTATGGCGGGGAGGTAGAGACCTTCGCCCAACACATCATTAAAACGAACACCGTGGACACGCTCAAGTTTTTGAATGACGAGTCCTTCGAGCTTCGGGATCGGTTCCCCGAGGACGTTGCCTGCATGGCCAACGCTCATGCTCTGGAAGAGAATACGCGTGATGTGATTGATCCGCTAATCTCGAACAAAGAAGCCTGCGCTATCAGCATTTCAACCAGCTATGGAAGCGGTACAGATCAGATCTTCCTCGATTCGCCCCAAGCCGAGTGGCTATGGGAATACGCTCAGGATAAGGATGTCCTCGTTCATATTCATCCACCACTGGTATCGATAGGCGCTGCTGCAATGCAGCAGTATAGGCTCATCGAAGCCGTAGGCCGGCCATTCGATACGGCGCTGTCGGCAGCTCGCATGATCTACAGCGGCGTCTTCGATAGATACCCAAAGCTGAAGGTTCTTTTCGTTCACATGGGCGGGGCCCTCGCACCCGTGATTTGCAGACTCGATTGGAACTGGGAGTTGAACTACAAAGGCATCCAGAACCCTCCGATCCACAAAGCGGATAAGAACCTTCGTAAGCCTTCGGAGTACTTCAAGTCGAATATCTATGTGGATACGATGGGTCCCAGCGCGATCGGCCTCAAGGCCATGGTCGAGATGTGCGGTATTGACCGCATACTGTTTGGAACTGACTTCGGGCCGGTTCCAATGAGCCCAAAGTTGCACATCGATCTTGTAAACGAAACGATCCCCGATGCTGGAGATCGCAAGAAAATTTTCTCAACCAATACACTCGCCTTGCTCCGTTTGGCTGAGAGTGCACCTCGCCTCGTTTCCCAAGCTGCTTAGTCTCGATACGCGAGCCCCCCGGAACCATGTAGAAGGTCCCGGGGGCAGGTTGCCATCGAGCAGGTGCGACAAATCGAGTCGCGCAGAGGTAGCTTCAAGGATCGGTCCGTCTCCTGAGCGGACAATGATCCAGAAGCTGGAGCAGCATCCTGAACTGAGATGGGTTTATGTTGGTCCGTCAGACTGAGCTGTCGGAATCTTCATTGGGATTGAGGCTGGTCATGAAGATCGGATTTTTCGGAAAGCAGAATGCATTTGCTCTGGAGATGTTTAGGCGACTTCAGTTGGACCACTCACGAGACGAGTTTTCTAAATGGCAGCCGGATGAGGAGGCTCCATCGACGGAATTGGAGGTGATCATTGCTTTCGATAGAGTCGTGTCTACGGAAATGGAAGCACAAGCGAACCTTGGTCTGATCCAGATGGCCTCTGCTGGGTACGAGGGAGTGGATGTTGATGCGGCAACGAAGGCTGGCGTCTGGGTGGGAGCAGCGCCTACGACGAAGACCGGCAATGGTGAATCGGTGGCTGAAGTTGCTGTGTTGTTGATGCTTGCAGCCTCTCGCAGGCTGAATGAAGAACTTTCCTTTACACATGGCACCCCGCAGGACCGGTCCGAGAAGCTGCAAGAGAATATGGCGCTTTTCGGCAAGACCGCTTGCATTGTAGGGCTCGGAGGAATCGGAGATCTGCTGATCGAAAGGCTCCGAGGATTCGGGATGATCTTGACGGGCGTCGATGATCACCCGGAGCACGCGCCGAATGGAGTTCGAGCATATGGACGCCACGAGTTGAAGATCGCAGCGGCGGCTGCTGACTATGTGGTCCTGGCCATTCCGGGAACGACAGAAAATGAAAACATGATCGATGGAACGGTACTAGCGGCAATGAAAAAGAATGCGGTGTTGGTCAATGTAGGTCGCGGGACCTTGGTGGATGAACCGGCTCTGCTGGCGGCAGTGAAGAGCGGCCACCTCTTTGGGGCCGGTTTGGATGTGGTGAAAGATGAGCCTCTCAGCGGAGAGAACCCACTTCTCGGGGAGCCACGTATCTTTGTCACGCCACATATCGCGGGATCTACAGATGTGATGCTCGATGGCACTTTGAGGTATCTGGGTGAGGTCTTGGCCGAGTATCGAAATGGATTGCGATCAGCGGGAATAATCAATGACCCTATAAAACCTAGAGTGCTTCTGCGAAAGCCTTTTAACGGTGACAAATCGCACAACAAAAGCTCTCTAGTGGCGGCAGGCTGAATCCTGAACGGAGGTTGATTTTATGTTGGTCCGTCAGATCGCTTTGCCCTACACGCGAAGGTTACCGGTGTCCGTCGTAATCCGCGTCAGTTAGTGATTTCGCCCGAGCGAAGAGGTTGGCCAAGACTGATACAAGCAATCTCGAAGTTCATCCGGCTTTGGCACTTCGTAGTAGAAGAATCGGACACTTCGCAAGTCTTACGACTTTTTCGGCGATCGATCCGAAGACAGTGGGTCTCCATCCGGAAGTACCATGTGTGGAAATAACAACCATGTCGATGTGCTCCCGATCGATCACCATCAAGAGATTCCCCACGATATCGTTTCCGACTTCGACCAGAGAGGAGGCCTGCACACCCATCCCGGCAAGATGGTGAGTGCACGTAGCCAATCGCTCTGATGCCTTTTTTTTCGCCTCCTCCAAGAACTCCTGTTGAGGAAAGTAGCAGCTGGAAAACTCGTCGGCAGAGACAATCGGGATCACGGGCAAGATGTTGAGTAACACGAGCTGCGATTGAAAGTGCTGTGCGAACTCCGTCGCGGTCTTAAGCGCGGCATCGGATGAAGGACTGAAGTCGACCGGGAGGAGAATCTTCTTAGGGTGAAGCTGCATTTTGTCATCGTGTGACATGATCGATCCTCTTCGTGTACGTCATTAGGGGTAGTGCATCCAGGATGCATCCGGGAAGCTGTGAGGGAATCAGCGCATGCGATTGAGCCAACGGGAATTGATCCTCACCAGCCCTACGCCTTCGGCGGATGTAAATGCCCGCGCATCGTAGGCAGTGGCCGGGCGAGTGCTCTCGAGCGCCCCGATATGAAGCGTGCTTTGACGTTGCAGGCTGCCTCCGGTGGGTAGCTGAAGCGCTGGGAGGCCTTGAGAAATCACATACATTTCTGGATAGTCGATTGGTTTTAGCATGATGAGCATCCCATCCTTCTAAATCAATTCCTCGAGCAGAACCGAGCCAGATAATCACAGATGCGTGTTGATGTTTCTCCCCCCGCATCCGTGCGAGTTTTACAACTGCGGATCCTAGATCGCAACTTGCAGGTTGTTCTCTACCTGCCAGACTCCAGGCGCTGACCACGCGGCATGCTCTGCCTCGCGTCGTTCTGCCCATGAGCTCACATTTCCACTCATCACAACTTTGTTCCCCATCACCTTTAGGCCAATATGCGAGGCGTCGACCTGGGCCGCTCGCCCAAAGGCACTCTCAATATCCTTTTTCAGGCCTGAAGCTGAGACCGCAGCTTTGAGGATGATGAGATTATTGACCGCGATGACACCCGTCAGGTGCCGAACCGCGTTCTCTGCTGCCTGCCGCTCGAAGTTGTAATCGACTGAACCGTCGAGTGTGACCCAACCGTTATCGACTCTGACCTGAATCGCACCTGAGGGCACTCGCACCTGCCAGCTCATTGCGTTCAGAGCCGCGGCCGCGATGTCCTGGTCGCTCCTCTTATGGAGCGAAGGAAGGTCGACCTTGGTCTCGTCTGCTACCGCCCTCACCCCTGCGACACGCTCTGCCGCATGTTCGGCTGCATATCGGCCTGGATAGCTTGGCACCGTGCCTGTAAGAGTGATAACACCGCCATTCGCCACAACGCCAACGTTCGACGCGTCAAGCCCAGGTTCGTAAAGCAACTCATCTATGACATCCTGCTGCAACATGGAATCAGTTTTCATAAAGCTCCTTGAGAGTATTAGCGTTGAGCGGTTGTTGTGAACTTGCTGATGGACTAAAAAGCTGCCCAACCAAGCTCGTTGCTGACTGTCTGAGACTGAGCTTAGGATCTCTAAGCGAACATGTCAGTGACAGCCGTCACACGGCTGCAAGCTTAATGAATTGCCACGTCTTAGGAAGTTGTACTGTCACAACTGAAGCTTCTCCTTGTGCGAAGAAGCACCCGCTTCGTGGCACAGCTTATCAAGTTGGCGACTAGTAAAGCGTAGACTGACTTCCAGGCGCTGCGCGATGCATCTCTCAACTTGCTTGTTCATTACATAACTTGGATGGTGCCGCCTAGAAGGGTTTCAATGGAGCTCTTGAATCAATGGATTCCGCGATCGATTGAATGTCTACATGACTACACTGCGAAACAATTCGCTCAGGATCTCGTCGCAGGAATAACGGTGGGACTTGTAGCTCTGCCGTTAGCCATGGCTTTTGCCATCGCCTCCGGCGTCCCACCTCAGGCGGGCATCTACACGGCAGTAGTCGCCGGGTTTTTAATCTCGGCATTAGGCGGTTCGAGGACGCAGATAGGTGGCCCTACCGGCGCGTTCGTTGTGATTGTCGCGGGAATTGTGGTGAAGTTCGGCCTATCCGGGTTGGCGCTTGTAGGGATCATGGCAGGTATTTTGCTTCTGATCATGGGATTGACCGGTTTAGGGACTGCGGTTAAGTACATCCCACGCCCGGTTATCATCGGCTTCACCAATGGGATTGCACTTCTCATCGCATCCACACAGATCAAAGATTTTCTAGGCTTAAGAACGCCTCCAGTACCGTCTGACCTCCTGTCTCGAATGGAGATGTTGGTCCACTATGTCGGGAGCACGCAGTGGCAGACGGTTGCTACTGCCGCAACTTCACTAGTGGTGATCGTATTCTGGCCACGCATCACCAAGCGCGTCCCCGGTTCTATCGTTGCGCTCTTTCTTGCAACAATAGCTGCCGCCTATTTTCACTTACCTATCGAGACGATTGGCAGCAAATTCGGGGGAATCCCTCAAGGCTTTCCTCGCTTCGCGATACCCAGCTTTCAGTCAGCACACATCCTTGCTCTGCTTCCTTCGGCTTTTACTGTTGCTCTTCTCGCGGCGGTGGAGAGTTTGCTATCGGCCGTCGTCGCTGATGGAATGAGCGGGGATCGGCACAACTCCAACATGGAGCTTGTAGCTCAGGGAATCGCAAATATAGCGTCTCCCCTTTTTGGTGGCATACCCGCTACCGGAGCGATTGCGCGTACGGCAACTAATATTCGCTCGGGAGCTCTGACTCCGATTGCCGGGATAATCCACGCGTTAACCCTGCTTACCATTCTGCTAGTCGCGGCTCCCCTGGCACGTTTCATTCCCCTCGCGGCGCTCGCGTCGGTCCTCTTTGTTGTGGCCTACAACATGGGTGAGTGGCGTGAGATCGCCACCATTCTTCGGCTTTCGATGGCAGACATTGCGGTCTGGTTTACGACGTTTACTCTGACTGTGTTTGCTGACTTGACTGTGGCCGTGGGAGTCGGCATGGCGCTCGCGGCTCTGCTCTACATACACCGCGTCGCAGAGACAACAACAGTAGAATCGGTCACTCCACAGTATCTGGAGGACGGGGAGGCACACATTCTTCAGGGGAAGACCATCCCTTCAGCGGTCACCATCTTGCGTATACATGGGCCTTTTCTTTTCGGCACGACGGAAAAGCTCGCTGAAGCTACGAAGAATCTTGATGAATTTGGAAGTGTTGTAATTCTGCGCCTACGGAACATGACCGCACTCGATGCGACTGGCATTCATGCCTTGGAACAGTTTTCGCACCGGCTAAGGAAGGCAGATAAGACGCTTCTGCTCTGCGGGGCCAGGAATCAGCCATCACGACTGCTGTCTAATTCAGACTTCCTCAAACAGGTGGGCCCCTTGAACGTGTTACCACACGTTCAAGGGGCGCTGTCGCGCGCTAATCAAATTCAGGCAGAATTTGGCGGAATAGGACCTGAGATTGCACGCGAAATGGCACATTTGCCTCTTTGAAGTAGCTGTCTACGCCGGAGCTGTAACGAGGATCGCGATAACGTCAGGAATCTAATGACTCTTGAGCACAAGATTAATTGTTGCGTTATGATGATCGTCGAATTGACTCAACTCCCTAACCCCTGATCTTTGCCCGCGGTAGGTGAACCAGACGCGGTAATCAACTTCGCCTTGGATCCGCTTGAAGCTGTATCGCCCGCTTCGATCGGTGATGTAGGAGGTGACGCCTTTCGTATTTTCATTTTCGATCTCCACTACCGCATCGTTCAAGGGTTCATGGTGTCGATCTTGCACTGTTCCAGTCAGGTTGCGTAAAGAAGGTTGCCCAGACAGGGGGGTGCCGCGTAGCAAGAGGGCCATAACCGCCAACACTGCGACGAGCAATCTAGTGTTCATTGCAGATCTCCGTTGCATTGATGACCAGAACTGAAGTATCACAGTTTGCGAGAACGGCTAAGACGATGAGGGGTGGACAGCTGCTGCTGCTGTCATAGCCAGTGCAAGGGCCAAGGCATGAGCACTGTGTTCGAGATGGTCCCGTCGGGGACGTCAAAAGCTTGGATATAGATGTCATCGAGAGCCTCAGTAGCGAGAATGAGCCTTTTGTATCCCGTCGTATGTGATAGCGATCACCGAAGATTTTGTGGAAGTGACCCTTCTAAGTCCTCCAAGCAGCCTCTGTCGTTAGGCGTTCGACAGTGACCGCCGTCACAGACCGTTCGAGAGTTGACAGGTCTAATTAGGAAGAAATAAGTCTCAGGCATTCGCGATCTGGAGTGCCTGCTTCGAGAGGCACTTTATGTCCAACGTTCAGAAATGTGTTTGCTGTGGCTAATTTCCTACCGAGGCGAGTGCTTCTTGCAACAGACTTCTCCGCGGCTTCTCGGGCAGCTTTCCAGGCCGCGCGTTTGCTCTGTCTGTCCTTTCAGGCGGATTTTTACATCCTCAATGTCTTCGATTATGCCAACGCCAATCCTCCCGAATCCGGAGGAATGTTGCTTGAACTTGATAACTTCTATCACGATGCGGAGCAAGGCCTCCAAAATCTGATACAAGAAGCGAGGCGATCCGGTATTAAGTGTGATGGCAAGATAGGCAATGGAACCTCTCATTCCACCATTCTCGAAACAGCAGAGATCGAACACATCGACGTCATCGTGTTGGGAACGAGGTCCATTCACGGTTTCGAGCGTCTTGTTTTCGGTTCGACTGCCGAAGCCGTCCTACGAAGAGCGAGTTGTCCTGTGTTCACGGTCGGTCCCCGAGCAGCTTCGCAAAAACCAGGGGACGCTGGCGGTTCAGGGGCCGTGGTATTCGCAACAGACTTTCACAGCGCAACGACAGAAGCACTACAAATTGCTGCTTCGTTCTGCTCTTCGATGAATTTGTCGCTGCATTGTTTGCATGTGTTACCCAGAGGAGTTCAAGACAGTTTTCATAAGGGAATTATCCCTGTGATCATCACCGAGGCTTTACATCATCTGGTGGCAACGGTGGAGGATAAGGTCGGTCCACCGATATGTGCAGTCACCTACGGTAGTGAAATCTCTAGTGCGGTCGTCGACTATGCTCGCGCTAACGAAGCCATGCTGATCGTTCTTGGTGTTCGTCGAGCATCTTTAGCGGCCTCACATATACCGGCGCATATTGCCTACCGGATCATCGCTGAAGCTCCCTGCCCTGTTCTTACGGTGGCGTTTCCGTTGGGGCATGAGGCAGGCAGTCCGGATCCGATGCGAGATGAGCAAAACGTAAACGAAGGGGAACCATCGATGCTTCAAGCATCCTCGCATCAATAGCTAAGTGTTCTATTCAGTGCCTAAGTCCCATGAGAGAGATGATGTCCATGCAAAACAAACACACTCAGGTCGACGCTGTTGCTTACCTGATAGGCGGCGGCATGGCATCGCTGGCAGCTGCAGCCTTCTTGATCCGTGATGGCAACTTCAAAGGACACAACATCCGCATCTTTGAGGAGTCGCCTCAGCTCGGAGGAAGTCTAGACGCCTCCGGAGACTCTGAACGGGGATACGTTATGCGCGGCGGCCGGATGATCGAGAGCAAGTATGTCTGCACTTACGACCTGTTCTCAACGATCCCGACGCTTGACGAGACTCAAACAGTTACTCAGGAAATATTCAAATGGAACGAGACGATGAAGACCTCTTCCCGATCCCGCCTCTTCCGCGGCGGTAAAGCAGTCGACACTCCTGACTTCGGCCTGAGTGACAGACATATCCGTACTATCGAACGCCTGGAGCTCGAGCCTGAAGCGATGCTAGGACGAACGAGCATCGCCCATCAATTCGATTCGAGCTTCTTCAGTACGGATTTCTGGTTTATGTGGTGTACGACCTTTGCCTTTCAACCCTGGCACAGTGCTGTTGAGTTCAAGCGATATTTGGTTAGGTTCACTCACATGGTAGCGGGCTTCAGCAAGCTGAATGGCATTATGCGAACCGTTTATAACCAGTACGATTCGATGGTTCGCCCTCTGAGTAGGTGGCTGGAGCAGCGTGGCGTGCAATTCGTCTTCAACGCCAAAGTTGCTGATCTCGCGTTCTGCCATGACTATGAAGGAAGATCGGTTGAACGCATCTCCTATCAGCACGACGGGCGTGGAGAAGAGATACGGGTGAAAAAAAGTGACTTAGTTGTTGTTACGCTCGGTTCCATGACGGAGGGATCGAGCCTTGGTTCGATGAGTTCAGCACCGATCTCGAAAGACAAGCGAGACGGAGGAGCTTGGACGTTATGGGAAAGGATAGTGGAGCGCGAGTTGGATTTTGGCCATCCGGAAAACTTTTCCACTCACATAGATGAGTCGAAGTGGGTTTCTTTTACAACTACTCTTCAAAACTCAACCTTTTTCGACCTTATTCGAGATCACACCGGCAATGCCCCGGGCGAGGGAGGCCTCATTACGTTTCCCGATTCCAACTGGCTGGCATCGATCGTGCTGCCACACCAACCACACTTCATTGGTCAGCCTGCAGGAGTGAATGTCTTCTGGGGCTACGGTTTGCACGTCGATGAGCCCGGGAACTTCGTCGCAAAACCCATGTCAAAGTGCAACGGTCAAGAAATCATGACGGAACTACTGGGTCATCTTCGCGCCGAGGCACAAATGGATAACATTCTTGAAAGTTGCATCTGCATACCATGCATGATGCCCTTTATCACAAGCCAGTTTTTATGCCGGGAAAAGGGCGACCGACCAAAGGTCAGGCCTGAAGGCGCGAAGAACTTTGCCTTCGTAGGTCAATTCTGCGAACTCCCGGACGATGTCGTATTCACAGTTGAATATTCCGTTCGCTCCGCCCAGACGGCGGTATATTCGCTCCTTGGTCTCAATCGCGTTGTACCGCCGGTCTTCAAAGGCAACCATGATCCCCGAATCCTCCTTAGGGCGTTCGAAGCTCTTCACGCAATTAATACTTAGTTACTCTTCTGCGACTGCTGAGTTCGTGAGGTCGAGGCATAAACATAGGGGTTAGCGGCGTCTTTGGCGAAAAGATAATCAGCAGACGAAGCGTTAGGTAATAGATTTGCAATACACGCCGAACCCTCAAGCAAGAGGTATATAGTCGCATCCATAGGGTTCTCTCCTATGGATCGGGGGACCACCCCTTGCCAACTTTATCAGCGCGGCGTCCACAACCACTGGATTGCATCAACTGTGAACACCGCTCCTTCCGCATGTTTTGCAACCTGGACGGAGCCGCACTTGCGGACTACGCAGCTATTGGCGTCGAAACGAGCTTTGCCCGCGGCACAACCCTCTTCAATGAAGGCGGACGCAGCAATGGGGTCTTTGTCATCTGTACGGGCCAGGTAAAGCTGTTCTGTACCTCTAAAGAAGGCAAAACGCTCATCCTGAAGATCGCCATGCCCGGTGACGTCTTGGGTCTCGGAGCAGTCATCTCTGGTTCCGCTTACGAAGTGACTGGCGAAACTCTTGAACCCACACAGATCAAGAGCATTCCTCGCGATGACTTTCTTTCCTTCTTGGAGAAACATGGCGAGGGCAGCTTACATGCGGCCAAGGCACTCTCTGACGACTACAAAGCAGCATTCTTCGATGCTCGTCGCCTTGCTCTGTCATGCTCCTCAGCGGGGCGACTAGCTGGCGTCTTGCTGGATTGGGGAAAGACCGCGGCGACCTGCGGTAAGTTCGAGATGCGCTTTACCATGGCGCTCACGCATGAAGAGCTTGCGAATATTGTCGGCAGTTCACGCGAAACGGTCACTCGAATGTTATCCCGCTTCAAGAAGGAAGAGCTTATCCAGATGCGAGGATCTTCTATTCTGATTCTTGCTCCTGAAAGGTTGGAACGGCTAGCCGTTTAGAACTGTGACGCCCATCACCGACTTCATCGAAGAAACGATCTAGCTTCTTTTAGTAGAGTGATATGCCCAGTCAGATAAGGTGTGACGAAGGTGTCAAATCTCTCGCGGCCCGACTACTTATGTGCCGCAGAAAGTCTGTCGGACACATTCCTCGGGGCTGGCTGGCGTGACATAACGTTCCAAGCCCGGCCTTTCCTCATAGGGATGTGACAAGATCTTAAGCAAGTCCTCGAATGGCTGGAAGTCCCGGCGCTCGACGGCGGCATCTAGTGCCTCCTCCACGACGTGGTTCCGTGGGATGTATGCCGGATTTGCCAAGCGCATGGCAGTAGCGCGTGCCTCCGCGGATACGGGCTCTTTCCCGAGGCGTCGGCGCCATTGAGCAGCCCATGAATCGTAGGCCCCTCCGTCAGCGAACTGGGAGCGTACTTCCTCGTCTCCTTGTGGTCCGGCGACAGCATCGCACAGCCGGCGGAAGGTCAGGGTAAAGTCCGCGCCGTTAGTGGCCATCCGCTGCATCAGATCCTCGACCAGCGCTGCGTCACCTTCGAGTTCCGTGAAGAGGCCGAGCTTGCGACGCAAGCCGGCGGCGCGAGCGGCTGCGAACATGAGATCGAAGGCAGCGAGTGCCTCGTTGGCCGAGGTTATGGCGGTCGATTCGCTACCCTCCTCGGATTCCAGAATGGGCAGCAGCGTCTCGGCAAGACGCGTCAGGTTCCAGAGTGCGGCGCGTGGTTGGTTGCTATAGGCGTACCGTCCCTGATGATCGATGGAGCTGAACACTTTGTCTGGCTCGTATGCTTCCATGAAGGCGCAAGGGCCGTAATCGATTGTTTCGCCCGAGATGGAGGTGTTGTCGGTGTTCATGACACCGTGGATGAAGCCGAAGAGCATCCACTGTGCCACCAGATGCGCCTGCCGAGTGATTACGCCATCCAGCAATGCCCGATATGGCCGCTTCCTAGCTGCGGCCTGAGGATAGTGCCGGGCAATTGCGTAGTCCGCCAGGCTGCGTGTCGCTTCCGTGTCACCCTGAGCGGCGAAGTACTGGAAGGTGCCCACCCGGAGATGACTGGTCGCGACTCGGGTCAGAACGGCTCCGGGCAAGACTGTTTCGCGAAACACCCGTTCGCCAGTGGTGACCGCGGCCAGGGCGCGGGTGGTCGGCACGCCCAGCGCCGCCATTGCTTCACTCACGATGTACTCGCGCAGGACTGGACCGAGTGCGGCTCTGCCGTCGCCCCTGCGGGAGAAGGGAGTCGGACCGGAGCCCTTGAGTTGAATGTCGTAGCGCACGCCGTCAGGCCCCATCAACTCCCCTAACAAGTTGGCACGGCCGTCGCCGAGCTGCGGTACGAAGTATCCGAACTGGTGCCCGGCATAGGCTAGCGCCAGGGGTTCGGACCCCTCGGCGATTCGGTTGCCCGCCAGGATTTGCACTCCTTGTTCACTTGCCAGCGCGTGTGGGTCGAGCTTAAGACTACGAGCTAATTCCAGATTCAGCTTCACGAGGCGTGGAGCCGCTACCGGCGTGGGATTTACCCGGGCGTAGAAGCGTTCCGGTAATTTCGCATACGTGTTATCGAAGCTGAGACGGACGGCCTGGCGGTCGGAGTTGGAGGTGTCGGGTAACGCCATTGCGGGAAGATCTGGTGAACTCATGATTCATTGGATGTCGGCGCGTTGGAATCGCTCCGGCTCAGGTCGATATACGACGTTGATTTCTCGTTAATGATGGACAACGATATAAGAACGGGCCAACTTCCAGCTAGGCATTTCTTCGAATTTTGGCAGATGGAACGAAACGACGAGGTGCAGGAGATCTGACCATTCGATTGCGTGCTCGTATGAAGCGAGGGTCTCTTTGTTTCGGGCTTGATAAGCTTACTCGAATGGATAACCAGCGCCGCAACATACTCAAATTCGCGCCGTTTGCCCTCGCCGGGCTCACCGACAATTCGGTGTTTGGCCAGGCTAACAGTCCTGTGATGACTCCTTTGTTTTTCGATGTACGAGTTTATGGAGCGACCGGATCGGGCAGAAGTTTGGATTCCCCGGGCATTAACGCAGCGATCGACGCCGCCGCCGCAGCTGGTGGCGGGACGGTCGTATTTCCAGCTGGGACCTATCTCTGTTTTTCCATACGTCTCCGCAGCCGGGTGCATCTGTATATCTCGCAAGGCGTAACCATCCTCGCTGCCGGTTCCCCATTGCCAGGTCAGACGACAGGCGAGATGGGAGGGACGTACGATGCTGCGGAACCGAAGACCGCTTACGACGCTTACCAGGACTACGGCCATAACCATTGGCACAATTCGCTGATCTGGGGAGAGGATCTCCATAACGTAAGTATTAGTGGTCCTGGACTCATCTACGGCAAAGGACTTTCGTTCGGCGGATGGATCAAGGGTGAACGCCGTGGCGACTATCCGATCTACGAAGCAGAACAAGATGGCGTTGGCAACAAAACCATTGCTCTCAAGAATTGCCGCAATGTCATTTTTCGCGATTTCAGTATCCTCAAGGGTGGCCACTTCGGCCTGTTGCTTACCGGCGTGGACAATCTGACCGTCGACAACATAACCATCGACACAGATCGCGACGGAATCGATCTGGATTGTTGCAAGAACGTACACGTCTCAAACTGTACGGTGAACTCGCCCTGGGATGACGGCATCTGCCCCAAGTCGAGCTATGCGCTCGGCTATGCACGAGCGACGGAAAACGTCACTATTACTGGGTGCACCGTCACCGGCTACTACCAGTTAGGCAGTGTACTCGACGGAAGCTACAAGATCTTCCCGTCGGGCGAGAACATCTATCGGACCGGCCGTATCAAATGCGGTACGGAGTCGAACGGCGGATTTAAGAACATCACAATCACAAACTGCGTCTTTGAGGGTTGCAACAGCCTTTCGCTTGAGAGTGAAGATGGAGCTTTGTGCGAAGACATTACCATCTCTAACATCAGCATGCGGAACCTGATTTACGGGCCTTTGTTCTTTCGCCTCGGTGCGCGACTTCGTGGACCGAAAGATTCAACGAAAGTGGGCACGCTACGTCGCATCCTGGTCTCTAACATCGTGTCCTATAACTCAGACGCGAGCATCGGCAACATCCTCTCAGGGATTCCAGGCTACCCTATAGAAGATATCAAGATCGCGAACTTCTACATGCAGCACAAGGGCGGGATTAGCCCCGAGCAAGCAAAGATCACGCCGCCTGAGGGGGTGGACAAATATCCGGATCCGGGTGTATTCGGTCCCATGCCAGCGCATGGTTTTCTCCTGCGGCACCTGCGCAACCTTGAGATGAGCCATGTTGAGATCGCTCCTATGGCAACGGATGGGCGGCCCGCATTCGTTCTAGAAGATGTGGAGCGCGCGGACTTTTTAGCGATCACGGCTCCAACTTCACCGCCTGCGTTCGCATTACGCCACGCTAAAGATATACGCGTCAATCTGAGCCGCGCCGCCAAGGACGCGGTTCTGGACAGGGCAGTCAATCAAACACTCTAAGGTACGACAGATCTGTTGCCCGCTCTTACGTTTTGTTGCTCTGAGCCAATGGCATAAACTGTCTTCACTGCACGCTCGGCGTCGCAGGCGGCAAGAGCCTTCTCCCAAGACAAGCTGGGCAAAACTGGTTACCCATAGCACCGTATGACCCGTCTTGCCACAGATGCCACGGCATGGGCGCGGTTCCCCCCGTTGATCGATAGACCGGTGTCCTAGACACTCCATGAAGGCTGGAAGGAAGGCATTCGATTACCTGTTCTTTTTCGACTCCAATCGACTCTGCGAGGGAGTCTATGAACGGACTTGTGTACGCCATGCGATCCAACGCTGCAACAGGTTGGTTGTTCCCAAGCCACTCACAAAGGCTTGTGACGGACACGTAATTACCTGCTGCAACCCTGAGAATCCAGGAAGACAAAATCTCGTCGTTAAGACGGCGTGGGTGCCATGGTAAGAGATTTGACACTTTCGTCACCCCTTATCTGGCTGGCGTACAACGCTATTTCGTACTGGTACGAATTATCGTTGTTCAGTACGAATTAGCGTTGTATTTGACAGCCAGCCCCGTCGACTCCGCCTGCTCTTGCGCATGATAACTACTCCGCACCAGTGGTCCGCTCTCCACATGCTTGAAGCCCATCCCCACAGCTTCATGCTTCAGAAAAGCAAACTCTTCCGGCGTATAGTACCGAGCCATCGGCAGATGATCTCTTGACGGTCGCAGATACTGCCCGATCGTTAGAATATCCACCTTCCGATCCGCCAGATCGCGGAACACCGCCAGCAGCTCGTGCATCTCCTCGCCCATCCCAACAATAATGCCTGTTTTGGTTACAATCTGATCCCCATCCCGATCCGAAAACATCTCCGCAGCAAGCTCCTTCGCATGCTGCAAAAACCGCAACGACTTCTCATACCGGCCGCCCGACTTCGCCACCCGATACAGCCGCGGCACCGTCTCGATATTGTGATTCAGAATCTCCGGCCGCGCCGCCACCACCATCCGCAGCGCCTCTTCGTTCCCCTGAAAGTCCGGCGTCAGCACTTCAACCCTGCATGCCGGAGCCTGCATCCGAATCTCTTCAATCACACTCACAAACGCCCGCGCCGCGCCCACATTATCGTCATCGCGGTTCACACTCGTAATCACCGCATGCGCCAGCCCAAGCTGCGCCACCGCATACGCCACCCGCCGTGGCTCATCGAAATCAATCGGCTCCGGCTTCCCCTTCGGCACCGCGCAAAACCCACAACGCCGCGTGCAAAGATTCCCCAGCATCATGAACGTCGCCGACTTCTGATTCCAGCACTCCCCAATATTCGGGCACTGCGCGCTCTCGCACACAGTATGCAGGTTCAGCTCCCGCGCCATCTTCTTCAGGTTATGAAACGTCTCCCCCATCGGAGCCTTCGCCTTCAGCCACGCGGGCTTGGCCGCAGGTTTCCGCGGCGTCAGATCGATCTGCACCAGCTCAGAGGTGCTCTGCGCAATCAACTGTTCAACCGGAGGAGTCATCCCTTCCATTGTATCCAACCCCGCGCAACCAAGCGGATCAGGCCGTCCCCACACCCTCGCATCGGACAATCTCGCATTGCACAACCAGGATCGTCATGGCACCAAAGTTGTAGCGAGTCACCACGGTGGGTGATCGGGCAGTTTCGAATCCACGACTATCCTCCTCAATAGCCGACTCTTGGGATCGATACGTGTCCCAGACCGTTACACATCTGAGAGATACGGAGGAGGAGCCTCATGATGCGGACCAATATTGGATCACTTTCTGGAGTGCTTGCGTTCGCGCTGGCATTCTCCTCGTCGGGACGCGCTCTGGCACAGGAACCTCAGCCTGCGCCCTCCACCACCCCGCAGTCTTCTCAACCGGCCTCACCAACCGACGCCACACAGCCCGCATCCGATCCCGAAAGAACCGTCGCTTCAACAGCAGATGGGAAAGAAGCCGCCGCCTCCTCGGCGCCGCAACCCAAACCCGCCACCAAGGGCAAGAAAGGGAAGCAGGAGTACACAGGGCCCATGACTCTGGTCATCCTGTCGCCAACCCCGATGCTCGACGAAGAAGGGAATCAGCGCCAGGACCCCGACGGAAAGCTGATGTTCAATCCGCCGGTCAAGCAGCAGCGCGACAAGTTCGGACACCCCCTCTTCGATGAGCACAACAAGCCCGTCATGCAGACCAAAGAAAACCTCGGCTACGACGAAAACGGGAAGAAGCTGCACCCCTCAAAAGAGAAACCCCCCAAACTCGTCTCCGTATCCATAGCTCGCGGAACACTCACCGTCGATGGAATGACAGGCAAAGCAGCACTCAACTACGAGATCAAAGATCTCAAGTACATTTACTTCTACGTCCCCGGCGTCGGCACCACGGTCGTCTCGAACGCTCCATTCCCCGCCGCAGTCGAACAGAAGAAGGCCTTCGACGACAAGACCCTTACTGTAACCGTGAACGATCATATTGTGCAGTTGACCTCAGACCAACGCCTCCTTGGCAAAGCGCCGGAGTCTGCTTTTGTACTCGTAGACAAAAACTTCACGGTACCGACCAAATTCCCGGTGATGGGTTACGGGCCGATCCGCGTAGCTCCCTACGCGTGGCCGGGCTCGAAGCAGAATGACCAGAAGGATTCAGCCGAAGCCCCACCCCTGCCCGCCGATCTACGGCCAGTGCCACTCCTGCAAGGATGCCCCGCCGGGCAGATGCGCGCTCCAGGTGCCCCCACGCTACCCGGCCAGGTAGCCGCCCCGCATCCGTGCGTTCCCATCGCAGCCGTGGTGACGACGACAAGCGCGAATCAACCCGCTCCGCCGAATACCCAGGCAACAAAGTAAGCGACCGCGGAGCTACCTCCGCCTCGCCCGCGATCAAATGCCCTACTCTCAACTTGAGCTGTGGGGCATTCGCGCATAACGCGAGCACTTCCCCAAAGACACAATCAGACCCTCACCTCGCGGGTCCCAAAATAAATGTGAAGAAGTTGGCGTAATTTTCAGCCCTGAAAAACACGCGGCGAAGCACCACATTCGCACCATCAATCCACCACAAACTCACCACCAAAACACCACACCCAAAACCTCATTCTCCCCACAACCCCCTTCAAAAACATCAGAAAATCACCAAAAGCTCACCCCACACCACCCCGCAATTTTTTTCTCTCCTCATGCGCAATTTTCGTAGCGCAATAGATCACCCTCTCCACCTCCGCGACCACCCCACCCCCATCGTCCTTCACCTCCACCACAAACCGCACGTCCGCCCGCCCCTCACTATCCACCGCCGCCCGAATCTCCCCCAGCCTCTCCGCCGTCAAACGAAACTCCGCCCGAACCCGCCCCAATCCAGGCTTTTTGTACTTAATCGAAGCCGCCTTATCCCAAACCACATACTCCGGACCCAGATTCGTAGCCAGCATCACCATGTAGAAAGGATCGGTCAGCGCAAACAAAGAACCGCCAAACTGCACCCCCACATAGTTGCGATTCCACGGCCGTAGCGGCATCTCCACATCAATCGCACGAAGATCCTCATCCAGCCGCGTCACCTTGATCCCCGTCCCAAACAACGGCGGCCACCACCCGATATGCCGCAGCCACCAGCTCATCGCAGCCGGTCCCTCACTTCCGTCCGCACCAGGTAAAGAAAGAACACCAGCGCAAACAAACCCTGCACCAGATAAGGCCCCGCGTGCGTCTTCTCAAACACAAACAGATTCCCCAAACACAGCGTCAGACATCCACCCAGCACCAGCGCCCATCCCCAACGCCGCAACCGCAGCAACCCAAACACTCCCGCCGCCAGCAGCGTGCACAGCGCCAGCACACCATACTTCGCGCTTCCCACGCCAAACTTCCCATTCAGCGCGGCAAACGCATTCACCATCGTCAGCACCAGCATAAACAGTGAGATCCCAGCCACACCCGGCAGCATCCCATGCGCTCGCGCTTCAAGTTTTCTTACTTCCTCGTTCTCGCTCATAGAGTATGCAGATACGCCAGCAGATCATCCAGATCCTGCTGATCCAGCGTATTTCCCATCGCCGGCATCAGGTTTCGCCCATGCACAATCGTCGCCGTCACGCGCTCATCGTTCGCCGGAGCGCCGCTCGACAGATACGGCTTCTTGAAAACTCCAATCATCGCCGGCCCATGCAACGCAGCATTCTTACGGTCATAGTGGCACTGCGCACAATGTGCCTCATACACCGCATGGCCATGCATCTGCTGAGCATTCAAATCCCCCAGCGGCGTAGGCGGCGCAACCGACTTACATCCAACAAGAGCCCCCACCAAAATGAACAAAGAAAGAACCCGAATCATCCCCTTATTCTCTCATCCGCTCCGTGAAATCAATTCGCTGCCGCAATCGCCGCCACAATCTTGTTTGTCACATCTCGATCCGCATTCGTCTGCGGCAGATGATTCCCTACCATGATCGAAAAAATCACAGTACGCCCACTCGCACACTCCACATATCCACTCAACGCCCGCGCCTCTCCCAGCGTCCCCGTCTTAGCCCACACCTTCCCCTTCAGCGGAGCCTTCATAAACCGCCCTTCCAGCGACCCATCCACTCCGCCCACCGGCAGACTGCTATTCCAATCCGCAAACCACGGCTGCGTCGCCGCATACTGCAACAGCCGCACAGTAGCCCGCGGCGTTACAAGATCATGCCCACTCAACCCCGACCCATCGAAGAAAACAAAATCATCTTTATCAATCCCTGCACTCAACAAAAACTGCCGCACCACTCGCGCACCCTGCGCAATCGTCCCATCTCTCCCTCGCGCCGCTCCCAGTTGGCGAAGTAGCAACTCCGCATGCAGATTCTGGCTCATCTTGTTCGTCACTACAACGTCCTGCAAAAGCTCAACAGACGTATGAGTCGCCAGGGTCTTCTCTTCGCCCCGCATCGCAACCTCAAACGCCGCATCATCTGCCGGTTCAATTCTCTGTTGTGGTGACACACCTGTCGCCTCCCCCACCGCACCGGACTCGCGGCCAAAACTCTCCGCATCCAACAACACCCGATGCCGTGCCTTCGCCACTCCACTCACATGAATTCCACGAGCCTCCAGCATTCCCTTCAAGGCCACCGCCGCATACTCAGCGGGATCCTGAATCGCAATCTCCTCCACATCCGGCTGCCCACGCAATCCAACCGTCCCGTAGATTCGCAGCACCTTCGATCCCGGCGCCCGCTCCATCTGCACCGTGCTCCCACTCTTCACCGCCCCGGTAGTCACCACGGTATCCAGCGTGTAATACGGCACCGCCGGATCGATCTCCACGCTCGCAGGCGCCCCCACAACATCTCCAGGCGTCACCGTCACTTTGATCTGATTATCATTGATCGACAGAGCCGACACCGGCGCGCCATATCCCCAGACAGCATCATCGATAACCCAGTCCTGCGCATAAGGCTCCCACGGAAACGCCGTGTCATCCCCAATCACGTCGCCCTCGACACTCTCCAACCCAGTCGCAGCCACCTGATCCGCCATCTCCTCCAGATACCGCAAAGGCACAGGACCCTCGTCGGCCGCAGCCGCCTTCTGCCCCGGCACCGGCGCGACATACGGCAACACTCTTCCCGACAAATTTGCATCGCCGTTTCCGACCAGCACAAGATGTCCCGTCAACTTGCCACCGTCAGCAAAAACGCCCCGCGCCAAAACCTTCGTCTGATATGTTGTCTTCTCGCCCAGCAAAGCCATCGCTGCAGCTGTCGTAAATAACTTCTCGTTGCTGGCTGGCTGAAACAGCTGCCCTTCGTTCACCGAATAAATCGGGGCATCATCCATCCCCACGACAGCGATCCCCCAATGATCCCGCGCGACCGCAGGCTCCTCCAGCAACCCGGCAATCGTCTGCGCCAACTCTGTACAAGCCCCGCTCCGACCATCCTTCAGCACCACCGGCCCATCGCACCCAACACCCTGCGTTTGTGCACAAAGCGGCTGAGTCCCCAGCAAACAAACCACGATCCATCCCAGAAGCCTCGCCATCCGCGCAGTCTAGCATCCTGCAAAGCCTGTCCTGCCGGACGGACCCACTCCGCGTGGTGCGGCCACTTCGTGGCGGGTATACCTTCCCTCGGTTGTATGAAACGTTACGTCCTCCCGTTGGTCAGAGTGAAGATAATCCCGACCAACGGGAGGGCCACGCGAAGCTTTAAAAGGGCGTGCGAACGCCCGCCCCACGCGCAGTGGGGACGTTCAGCAAAGACAAGTCTAAAATCCAACCATGCCTTTCACCCCGCGCCGCCATCACGACTGGCAACTCCGCACCCGCACACTCCCGCTGGGCAAGCGGACCATCCTCATGGGCATCCTCAACGTCACGCCCGACTCCTTCTCCGACGGCGGCTACTTCTACTCCCCCCAACACGCCCCCGAAAGAGCCCTCACCCAAGCCCTCAAGCTCCTCGAAGAGGGCGCCGACATCCTCGACCTGGGCGGCGAATCCACTCGCCCCAACGCAACTCCTCTCACCCCCGACGAAGAACAATCCCGCATCCTCCCAGTCGTCGAATCCATCCTCAAAGAAAAACCCAACACCATCCTCTCCATCGACACCTTCCACGCCGCCACCGCTCGCCGCGCTATCGAAGCCGGAGCCGAGATCATCAACGACGTCAGCGGCCATCTCTGGGACTCCGATATGTCGAAAGCCTGCGCCCAGTCAGGCTGCGGAGCCATCCTCATGCACACCCGAGGCCGCCCGCAGGACTGGCCCACTCTCCCGCCACTCCCCCCCGAAGCGGTCCTTCCTCTTGTCCTCAAAGAATTAGCCGAGCGACTCGAAGCCGCCACCACCGCAGGCATCTCGCGCAATAGAATCGTTTTCGATCCGGGCTTCGGCTTCGGCAAGCGCCTCGACGAAAACTACCCACTCCTCGCGCACTTCGACCAACTCAAGCAGTTCGATCTTCCGCTCCTCGCCGGCGTCTCCCGCAAAGGCTTTCTCGCCCACACCCTGGCCCAGAGCCCAAGCCTCTCTATCCTTCTCGAGGGCGCAACTCCTTCCATGGACGACCGTCTCCACGCCACCACCGCCGCCAACGTAGCCGCCATCCTCGCCGGAGCCCACATCCTCCGCACCCACGACGTGCGCCCCGCAGCAGAGGCGGCCGCCATCGCCGACCAAATCCTAGCAACCCTCTAAAATTTCATCTCCGACCAAAGGGAGGACCACATCCTTAATCCGCCCAAAACAGGTACACAAGTCACGAAGTGACCGCGCCACGCGCAGTGGGCCCGTCCGGCAGGACACGCGCCTTTAAACCGGATTCCCCGACGAATCCGTGCTCCAACTCTCCGTCTGAAATGCAATAAACACCCCAGTCCAAGTCCCCTTTGACGGCAGATTGATAAACAGCGCCCCATCCTGCCACACGCCGTTATCCTTACTGAATCCGCCCCCTTTACCACCCACCGGATTCCCCTGATTCATATGAATATCGTGGATCCCATCCACCTTCCCCGAGTCGGAAAACGAGCTGCCGAACGCATAGATCACGCCATCCTTATCCGCAACCGTCATATTCAGCAGCGTCACCACAGCATTCTCAAGCGCCTTTGCCCGAGCCCGCTGCACCATCTGTTCCTCCGCGTTCCCCCTCGACTTCGTCGTCGCCTGAGGCAACAGAATCATCTGTTCCTTCGTAATCATCGGTTGGCCGTTCACAGTACTCCGCACGAAATCCAACGCTGACCCACCCGGCTCACTCTTCAACGCCGTCATCCCCATCGGCAACGCCGTCAGTTCAGCCAGATCCGGCGGCGTAAAGTCCTCAACGATGTCATATAAAACCTCCGACCCATCCACGGACTGAATATTGACCGCCACCGTAAACGGGCCGCCCGGAGCCTGCATTGTGATCTGGTAGTGCGTACTAGCCCCCGTCACCACCTTCCCCGCCGTAGGCTTCCCCGCCAGCACACTGTAATTAGTAATCGGCATAGACCCTCCCATTCTCTTTCTTCAATCGCTTGCAACAGCACGCAATCAAGATCTACTCTTCCGCGTAAACCACCTCGAGCAACTCCGCAGCTAGACGATGCAGAGGTTGCAGCAACGGAAGCCCAGCCAGTCTCAGCGTCACCAGAATCATCTTCAAGGTTTTTTGATAAAGCAGCATCGTCCTCCGCTGGCCATCGCTCCGGTCATACACCCAGAATAAGATCAAACCCATCTGGTACATCCACAGCAGGCGCGGTAAATAAGGCTTGAGATTGACGGGCAGCCTGACCTTGGAATCTACAACCGCACTCTCAAAGAAACCGATGTCCTGCTCTCGGATCGCCGCGGTTTCTTTGCTAAATGGCGAAAGCGGATGTTCCGGATCAGAATGAGCAGACAGTGCACCTAGCAGCTTCCGGTTTGGTCCAAAGCATTCAAATTTTGTTGAAATAATCGCCTGCAAGCGCTGCTCTAACGTCTTGCTCTGAGCCAGAGAAGCCTCGATCCGGGGTTTCATCTCACTCTGCGAGCGCTCATAGAACGCCATGACGATCGCGTCCTTCGACTCGAAGTAATAGTAAGCCGCACCAACCGCCACCTCAGCCGCTGTGGCAATCTCACGCATCGTGGCACGCTCAAAGCCGCGCTCGCGAAACACAGCAAGCGCAGCCTCAAGGATTCGTGTGCGCGTCTCTTCGGACTTCTTGATCTTCGTCATTGAGAACTTACGCAATCCGCGGTGGCGGCGCTGAGCCCAAGCCGGCTGACCGGCCTCTCATCTTCGCAAAGACAAGAATGTTAAAGAAGTGCATTGCTCCAAGAATCAGCAGCACCACTCCTATCTTGACACTCTCCAGTTCGATCACCTGTCGGAAATTGGAAAGTGGGTCGGTCGTCTTCAACGCCAGCGCGATATAACCGATGTTGATCAAGTAGAACCCAACCACCAGCAACTGGTTTACGGAATCCGCCAGCGCTTCGTTACCGCGAAACGCATCCACCAGAAATACCCGGCCATTCCGATGAAGGGTACGCGCAACCCAAAAAGTAAGCGCAATGCTTATAACGAGATAGCTGAAGTAGCAGCTCGCGACGATCATAGTTAATTCTCCTTTACAACAATTTTGAACATGTTCAATTATGAGATTAGCTTTCTTTATCAACAGCGTAAAGCACTATTTTGAACACGTTCATTATTTTCTTTTTGAGCCCAGATACCCCTCTCGAAACACGCACCGCTCAAGCTGAGCCTGGTGCTATCCTTGGCGAAGGAAAATCGAAATGCTTACTACCTTCCTCGCCCTGCAAATAGTCATCCTGATCGGCCTCGCCGTTCTGCTCCTCCGCAGACCAGCCCCCACGCGGGCGGAGGATCCTCGCCTCGCTCAGCTCCCTGATCAGCTCACTCGCCTTGATGCTCGCAACGAGGCCCTCGACGCCCATGTTCGTGCCGCCTTCGCCGACATGCGCCGCGACCTCGCCGCCGAAGCCGAAAACACCCGCAAAGCCAACGCAGCCAACTTCGCCGCTCTCCGCAGCGAGATCACTGCCACAATCGCTGAACTCAGCGGCCTCCTGCAGAACGGCCTCAATGCATTTCGAACTGACAATAAGACTTCCGACGAAGTCCTCCGCACCGCTGTACAGCACAATCTCGACTCGATCGCACAACGCCTCACTTACTTCATCAGCGACGTAAACCACACGCTGGGCGAAGCGCGCGAGGCATTACACACACGCCTCAACGAGCTCTCCGGCCAGGCCAACGACCAACAGGAAAAGCTCCGCTTCACCGTGGAAGACCGCCTTTCAAAACTCAACGATGCCAATACCGCGAAGCTCGAGGAGATGCGCGTCACAGTCGACGAAAAACTGCACGCCACGCTCCAGACGCGGCTCACCGAATCCTTCGGTCAGGTCACCACGCACCTCGGCGAAGTCCAGAAGGGCCTCGGCGAAATGAAGGAGCTCGCCACCGGCGTGGGAGATCTCAAAAGAGTTCTCTCCAACGTCAAGTCGCGCGGCGTCGTAGGCGAGTTCCAGCTCGGCCAACAGCTCGAGCAGATGTTCTCTCCCGAGCAATACATCAAAAACGCCCGCATCAAGCCGGGAACACTTGAGTCCGTCGAATACGCCCTTAAATTCCCCTCCGGCGAAGGTGCCGACAGCCACACCCTCCTCGCCATCGACGCAAAGTTTCCCAAGGAAGACTGGGAGCGCCTGGAACACGCCTACGAAACCGGCGAAGGCATTGACGTAGCCGGAAAGGCCTTCGAACGCTCCATCCGCGCCGAAGGAAAACGCATCTGCGACAAATATATTGACCCTCCCACCACCATGCCGCACGCCATCATGTTTCTTCCAACGGAGAGCCTCTACGCCGAAGTCGTCCGTCGCCCCGGCCTCCAATCCGAAATCCAATCCAGCTGCCGCGTGACGATCGCCGGACCATCCACCTTCATGGCCATCCTTACCAGCTTCCAAATGGGCTTTCACACCCTCGCCATTCAGAAAAAAGGTGATGAGGTCTGGCGCGTTCTTTCGAGCGCCAAAAAAGAGTTCGAGACCTACGGCGGCCTCATGCAAAAGGTCGAAGACCAGGTCGGCACCGTCCAGAACACGATTCAAAAGTTAGGCGTCCGCACCCGGGCTATCAACAAAGCCCTCAAAAACGTCTCCTCCCTCGACACCGGCGCCCCTATTTCCAACCTCATCGGCTTCGACGACATCTCAGGGATCTCCCCGCTGCTCGCCGCTTCGGCCGAGGAAGACTGAAAAAGTCCCGCCGCCCCCTTCTGCAGCCACAGCCGCTTTGCTTTACACTCACTGAGGCGCTCAGTATGCTTGAGATTGGCCGTGTCGACCTCAATAGCGACAAATATCCAGGCTTCAGATTCCAGATGTAAACAGGAGAACGAAATGGCAGCAGTAGACGAGAAGGTAAAGCAGATTATTGTCGAACAGCTTCAGGTGGATGAAGCGGAAGTCACCCCGGGCGCAAGCTTTCAGGAAGATCTCGGCGCAGACTCCCTCGACGTCGTCGAACTCGTCATGCAGTTCGAAGAAGCCTTCGACATTCAGATCCCCGACGAAGATGCCGAGAAGATCAAGACCGTCAAAGATGCTGTCGACTACATCGAAAAGAACCAGAAGGCCAAGTAAACAATGGAGCATCGTCGCGTAGTCGTCACCGGCCTTGGCCTGATCTGCGGGGTCGGCAAAACCGCCCCTGAGGTCTGGGAAGGTCTCATGGCCGGCCGCAGCGGTATGGCCGAGATCAAAGCCTTTGATCTGACCGGCCATCCAGTCCGCTTCGCCGCAGAGGTCAAGGACTTCGATCCTCTCCTCTTCGTCGAAAAGAAAGAGTCCCGAAAGATGGGCCGCTTCATCCACTTCGCTCTGGCCGCTGCCGCCGAAGCGATGGCCCACTCCGGTCTCAAAATCACCGAAGAGAACCACGATCAGGTCGGCGTCCACATCGGCTCAGGCATCGGAGGATTCGATGTCATCGAGCGCGAACATTCCAACCTGCTCTCTGGCGGCCCGCGCAAGGTCTCGCCCTTCTTCATCCCCGGCTCCATCATCAACCTCGCCGCAGGCCACGTCTCCATCAAGTACGGCGCGCGCGGGCCGAATGAAGCAACGGCCACCGCCTGCACCACCTCGGCGCACTCCATCGGCGACGCCTTCCGCATCATTCAGCGCGGCGATGCTGACGCCATGATCGCTGGCGGGACCGAAGCCTCCATCACCCCCCTCGGTGTGGCAGGATTCGCCGCCATGCGCGCTCTCTCCACCCGTAACGACGACCCCGAACATGCCAGCCGCCCCTTCGACAAGGATCGCGACGGCTTCGTGGTTGGCGAAGGCGCTGGCATCCTCATCCTCGAAGAGCTCGAGTCTGCCAAGGCTCGCGGCGCGAAGATCCTCGCCGAGGTCCTCGGCTACGGCCTCTCCGCCGACGCCTTCCACATGACCGGCATGGCTCCCGAAGGCGAAGGCTGCTACCGCTCCATGCAGCACGCGCTCAAAGTCGCCGGCATCTCACCCGACCAGATCGACTACGTCAATGCACACGCTACCTCGACCCCTCTCGGTGACGCCCTCGAATCGAAGGCCATCGAGAACGTCTTCGGCCAGCGCGCCATTGACGGCAAGCTCCTGGTCAGCTCCACCAAATCCATGACCGGCCACCTCCTCGGCGGAGCCGGCGGACTTGAAGCCGGCATCACCATCCTCGCCATGCAGCACCAGATCGCGCCACCGACGATGAACATCGTCGAACTCGATCCCCAGTGCCGCCTCAACTACGTCCCCAACAAGCCGCTGCCCGCAAAGATCGACTACGCACTCTCGAACTCCTTTGGCTTCGGCGGCACCAACGGCTCCCTCGTCTTCAAACGCTGGACCGAATAACCCGCATCAACCGCACTCACTGAGGCCCGGCAAAAGCCGGGCCTCTTCGTTTCTCTCTCGCCCCCTCAAACAATCGTCATCCTGAGCGAAGCCGAAGGGAAGGATCCCTGTATTCGCAGTTGCCTTTGCTTTTACCCAAAACCCCGTCATCTCCACCGAGTCACTTCACAGTCTCCCCGTGAAGCGCGTAGTGGAGAGACCCCGTATTACGTTGTAACGCCCAACTCCAAAGCGTTCTCCCGCTCCACCTACACCAAAACGGAAACCTTCCCCACCCCAGCCTCGTCAACACACTCGCCGCCCAGTTATAAAGTAGTTGGAGACCCTGAATGAAGCTTCGCCTTACCCTCTGCCTCCTCGCCGCCACCCTCACCACCCAGGCCGAAGTCTCCCTCCCCAAAATCTTCTCCAGCCACATGGTCCTCCAGCGCGACATGCCCATCCACATTTGGGGCAGCGCCACACCCGGCGAGTCCATCACCGCCACCTTCCACAACCTCACCAACACCGCCATCACCGACGCCGCCGGCCGCTGGAGCCTCTATCTCCCCCCACAACCCGCCGGGGGGCCCTATACCCTCACCGTCCGCAGCACCAACACCATCACCTTCGACGACATCCTCCTGGGCGATCTCTGGTTCGCCTCCGGCCAATCCAACATGGAGATGCCTCTCTCCGGCTTCCCCCCCGACACCCAGATCGAACACGCCGACAAAGAAATCGCCGCCGCCAATTTGCCCGACATCCGCCTCCTCCGCATCGACAAGGACACCTCCGACTACCCCCGCGAAGACGTCAAATCCGCCACCGGCTGGTCCCTCTGCACCCCCGACACCGCAAAAGACTTCTCCGCCGTCGCCTACTTCTTCGCGCGCGATTTACAAAAGGCCCTCGCCGACAAGCAGCAGCACATCCCCATCGGCCTCATCGACTCCACCTGGGGAGGCACCCCCGCCGAAGCCTGGACCAGCATGGACGCCCTCGGCGCCAACGCCTCTCTCACACCCGTCTTCGCCACACGAGCCGAAAAGATGGACCGCGAGCCCACTGTGATCCGCTTCGAGGCCCTCGACAAACAAGCCCACGCCGAAGGCAAGCCCACCCCTGAGCGCGACTGGCATCCCAACCCCGACTCCTGGCGCCCCGCCGCCCTCTACAACGCGATGATCGCCCCCTTCACCCCGCTACCGATCAAAGGCGTCATCTGGTATCAGGGCGAAGCCAACTCCGCTCTCAACATGGTGAACCTCTACGACAAACTCTTCCCCGCAATGATCGAAGACTGGCGCCACCACTGGGCTCAGGGTAACTTCCCCTTCCTCTTCGTCCAGATCTCCTCCTATGGCAGCGACACTAAAGAAAACTGGGGAGAGCTCCGCGACGCCCAGCGCAAAACCCTCTCCCTCACCAACACCGGCATGGCCGTCACTATCGACATCGGCAACGAACACAACGTCCACCCCGCCAACAAGCAAGCCGTAGGCGAACGTCTCTCCCTCCTCGCCCGCCGCCTCGTCTACAACGAAGACATCGCAGCTTCCGGCCCTCTCTTCCGCCTCGCCTACCCCGACAAAGGCGCCATGCACGTCTGGTTCGACAACGCCCAGGGCCTCCACGCCAAACTCGGTGCTCCTGAAGGCTTCGAAGTAGCCGGCGCCGACCGCGTCTTCCTCCGCGCCAACGCCCACATCGAAGGCGACACCGTCATCGTCGCCAGCCCCGCCATTCCCAACCCGCAGTACGTCCGTTACGCGTGGCCCAACTTCCCTCAGGCCAACCTCTACAACGGAGCCAACCTCCCCGCTGCCACTTTCACTTCACTCCAGCCAGCAACTCAGCCTTACTAGCCAGTGAAGTGAGATGGCAAGGATAGTGAAGTGAGATGGCAACGCCCGCGTGCACGCGGAATCTTCCGCCGACCAACGGGAGGCCTGTGGCGAAGCCGGTATACCCCCCACGAAGTGGGCGCCGCCCGCGCAGGGCGAACCCAAAGCAAATCAGAATCGAAGCCGCGGACCCGTAGGTGGCCAGAAGCGCCTAGCCGCTCACCGCCGCCGTGATCACGCTCAACACCAGCACAATCACCCACCACCCGACCACCACAGCCGCAGCCTTCCCCCGGCTCACCTTCGCCACAATCGAGGTCCCAATCACCAGCAGCACAAGATTCCAGATCCCGATCACATCAAAAAAACTTAGTGCCGTCTTCAGCCAGGGCGCCGCATCCGGCATAAAGTAAGCCAGGTTCGTCCCCACCGGATTCTTAATGTTGAAGCTCTCCGCGTTCCCCCCAAACAACAGCGTAACCATCGTCAGCAATCCGCTCAGCAGCCTCGGCAGCGACGCATACATCCACACGCAGAACATCTGCGCAAACGTCGTCTTCGCCCCCAGCCCGACGTTAAAGCTCCCCCAGTTAACCAGCGCCCCAATCGCCGAAATAATCAAGATAATCACCGGCGTCGCGTACGACACATACCTGTACCCGCCCGTCATGGCGCTCACTCTCGCCGCCCGCTGATCCGGCGGCAAGCTCTGCATCTGTTCCTCCTGCTTCGGGCTGTCCAGAATCACGTTCTCCACCACGCGCCCAAACCCCACATGTTTATCGATCGTGAACGTCACCCCAATCGACACCACCGCCGCCAGCAGAAACGGCAGCCACCAGCTCGTATTCCGCAAGATATCCGTGAACGTCTTCGAAGGAGCGACAAACGTATCCACCACCCGCTTCACCTGGCTCAACCCAGGCTGCCCCGACTGCGCCTCCACCGCCACAACGTCGCTCATAGACCCTCCTCGAACAAAGTCTTCCGGCCGATCCAGCAAACCACGGCTCACGAATGTCTTCGCATTCTAGCCCACTGTGACGAACCACCCGTCAGAAAACTTCACCCCAGCCGAACGCTCAATTCGCGGCCCCATCAACTGAATGTTATCCGGTGAACTCGCAGCATTACTAATATCTGCAGAGTCACACGTCGCGCTCCGGAAGCCGTAGGGTCGAACGAAATTCCAATCGTGTAGTCGGCTCCGCTTGCCAAAGTGGATTTCCGCACCGAAAACATTGCGCACCTCGAGTGGCACGAGATGCGCATCATTTCGACAACCTACCGCCGAGCCTTTGCCCACCCTCATCACCGAAGAGACAGCACATTACCGAGGTTTTCAACTTGGCCTATAGGCTATGGTGCAAATACATTTCTGAAGTCATCCTGAGGGTGTGACCCTTCAAAAGACATTCGGTGCCAGGATCGTAAGGCTACGAGAAAAGCACGGCATGTCTCAGGAGGCTCTATCAAACAAGACCGGGATCGGTGTGACGCACATCTCAAAACTTGAGAACGGCCACAAAGAGCCGCGCTTAAACAACATGGCGAGGCTGGGTAGAGCGTTCGGCTTGAACCTCTCCCAGCTCTTGCAGGATGTAGACGGTCCCTGGAATTTTAGATAGCGCAGAACGAATCCCCAAAGAGCAGTGTCGGGGCGAGGCACTAAATGAGCCGCCTGTACGACTTCTTAAGGACTTGGTATTTGGTGCACAAAACGACTCGGACATGCGTAAAATGCGGTGTTTCCCAACCTAAGGTTACGATGGTCCACCGCCGGGGCTATGGCTATTTCTGCAACAATGAAGAATTCGAAGACTACTGGGGCGACCGGATATGGTAGCTTGATCAATTCTTCTGTCGCTGAGTCAATCGCCTCTTTCACAATCTCAGGATCATTCGTAGAGGGTGCCGCAATGTATTCCGCTTGGCTTAGCCGTGCGAAATGGTTAGCTGGGGCAGGCCTGCCGTCTGCATTCTTGCACAGCTCGTAGGGGAGAGCGAGGCACATTTCGCAAGTGATCTCTATCGCGGCACTTCGCAGTTAGTCCACATACGCCAGGTCCACCCAACATCCTATTCACGCGCATGAACATGGTCTGGTCGCAGGTGCAGCCCATCAGCACGGTATGACCCTCTGTGATGCCTTCGCGCTCAAATGGTCGGAGGCGCTCCTGGATTGTGTGCTGCCTACTTCGAGCCCGGCTCGAACGTAAGCTCGTCGCAGACGGAGAACACATAGACGTGCCCCGCTAGACTTCCGCTGTTGTCGGTTGCATTACTGAGGTTTTCGACTTGGCCTATAGGCTATGGTGCAAATACCTTTCAGAAGTCATCCTGAGGCGTGACCATTCAAAAGACATTCGGTGCCAGGATCGTAAGGCTACGAGTAAGCACGGCATGTCTCAGGAGGCTCTATCAAACGAGACTGGGATAGGAGTGACGCACATCTCAAAACTTGAGAACGGCCACAAAGAGCCGCGCTTAAACAATATGGCAACGCTGGGTAGAGCGTTCGGCTTGAAACCTCTCCCAGCTCTTGCAGGATGTAGACGGTCCCTAGCTACCTAGATAGGGCAGAACGAATCCCCCATGTGCAGTGTCGGGGCCGGGAGTGAGCCATCTTTAACAGAGCTGTGTCTGCGTTTATTGTCCTTTTTTTCTATGTGATCTTTGCTATAGAGCACACATGGTTGGCTGCTAAACGATTTCTTCTGCCGCGGCGTCGATCGCGTCCTTTACGGTTTCTGGATCATTTGTGGAGGGTGTCCGACAGCGATTAGCAACGCGTAATTCGCTTTAGTTATCGATCATCTTGCCTTACGGGCCTGAGCCAGGACGAAGGAGCTGGTGACGACAAGCGCCGGCGACTCTGCTCATTCGGCCGCTTACTCTCAGCTAAATGGAGTTACTGAAATAAACCCGCAGACCTCGCCAATAATCCCTCAAACTTCCGAGTTGCCGCCAAACCGCGAGTAAGTGACGACAAGCGCGTTTCCCGGTGCCTACTTATCCCGATCCCGCTATCTATCGGACTTAGCCTCGCAGGAACAAGCTCGTATGCTCCACGAAAAGCTCTGGATACTGAAAAAGAGAGCCGTGGGCGGCATCCGGATAAAGAATGAGTTGCGCGTCCGGCAGGTTCTGCTCCAGGTAGAACGAGTTGATGGTGTAGAAGATGATGTCGGACTTACCGCCGACAACGAGAACAGACATCTTGATGTCTTGCAAATAAGCGAAACGTTCTCCAACCGGCTTGCCCCACTCCTGAAGGGCAGCAAACTGCGCAGGCTGCACCTTTTCGCCGATGACAACATCGCGGCCTTCCACGCGGGCGTCCCTGCGCATCAAGAACGCTCGTCCGGCAGCCTGGCTCTTAGGTGACGCGGTGAAGAAGCCGTCGATCCAGAAATCGTCGAGATTGCCATACTTGTTCGTGAAGATCTTCTGCGATTCCGGTGTCAATGGGATGCCGTCTCCATTGCGCGGGCCGCTACCGACGATCACGAGCTTGCGGACGAGATCAGGTCGTTGCATAGCGACGTTCTGCGCGATCATGGAGCCGATCGAGAAGCCCAGGACGTCGACCTCCGTGAGGCCGAGCGCATCGATGAAGACCCCTGCGCTCTTGGCCATATCGGCGAAGGTCATGGAAACCTCGCCGCTGGAGCTGGCGACACCGGCATTGTTGAAGAGGATCACTTCGCGGTTCTGCGCGAGGCCGTCGGTCACGAACGGGTCCCAGCTATCCATGTTGCCGAGGATATGCGGAATAAAGACGAGGGGTACGCCTTCGTTCTTGCCGAAGCGGCGATAGGCGAATCGGACGCCATTGGCTTCGACGAACTGGGTCGGTACAGTGTGATGGGTGTAGGTGCTCATATCGTTTGTCCTTGGATATTGAGTCTGCGATGGACGCGTTCTACGCTCCGATTTATTACCGGTTGCAGATGGGAACGGGTCGATCTCGGAGGCTTACGTGGACAAGGTCGCCAGCAGGCTGCGAAAGCCTAAATTAGATTGCCCCAAGGTTACTACCGACATGTCGACTTCTCGCCTGCAATCGGCAAGTGACTACAAGAGCGTTTCTATGTAGTGAACCTGCAGGGGCGGCCCATCCTTGCGACCTGATGCAAAGGCTCGGTTATTCGCTCGAACCGTCATCCAAAGCAGAGACTCCCCATCCCGATATCCGTCAAGCCCTGTCAAGCCCTGTCAAGCCCCGAAACAGCAAATCACCGCGTCAATCCAGCACATTCGCATGGCGTATCAGTTATGCTCCAACCGATATAATGGACGTAAGGAAGTAATAAGGCCCCCGAGAGAATCGGGGGCCTTCGCCATTAAGAATAACCCCTTTATTTGTAATATTTTGCAAGTAACCCATTTGGAATCAATATTTTGCAGGCACCACCCGTCTTCAAACCCATGATTCTAAATAATTTACGCGCAAAATACCCCCAGAGAGGGAGGGGGGGTACCAACGAACGGAAAGGAGGACCGATGCTGACTACAACCAACACCAGAAAACCGAACCCTCGCTACTCCACCACGACCAGCACATCCCCAGACCCGACCGCGTCTCCCACCCCAACCGCGATTTTGACCACTCGTCCGGTCTTCGGCGACTTCAGCTCATTCTGCATCTTCATCGCCTCAATCACCAGAAGCGCCTGGCCCTCTTCGACCTCATCACCCACCTCAACCAGCACCCGCACCGTCCGGCCCGGCATAGGAGCCTTCACCGGCCGCGGGCCATCTGTACCCGCTCCGGCCCCACGCCGCCCCTGCAACGACCGCGGATCCGTCACCTCAAACGCGAACCGCCGCCCACCAATCACCACCCCATCGCCATCCAGAACACACCGGTACTGCCGCCCCTCAATCAGCAGCGACATCACCCCAGCCTGCAACACCCTCACATCCGCCACGATCGGGCGCCCATCAACCGAGCACTCCACCCTGCCGCCAATCTCAGCCGGAAGCTCAACCCTCCGCTTCTCTCCCTCTACCTCAAGCCAGACCGTCACAGACGCAACCCCTCCCGCCGCCCCGCCACAGCCCATCGGCTCTCCTCGGACAAATCAGCCACCGCCGCCGTCTCCCGCCGCGCTGACGCCGCAAACAACGCCGCTGCAAGCGCCACCACGTCCTCAGGTACATCCTCACGCACCGGGGCATCCGGTTCAGCCAGCAACCTCTCCAGATATCCCGTATCGATACGGGCCGCACGAAAATCCGCATCCATCAAAATCCGCCGGAACAGCCCGATATTGGTCTTGATTCCGCCGATCACATACTCACCGAGTGCCCGCACCATCCGGTCGATGGCCTGCTCCCGCGTCTCCCCGAACGCCACCAGCTTCGACAGCATTGGGTCGTAGTCGAGCGGCACATTCCACCCCTCATACACCGCACAATCCTCCCGAATCCCCGGCCCGCTCGGCTGAATCAACCGCGTAATCAACCCCGGCGACGGGAAAAATTGGTTCTCAGGATCCTCCGCATAGATCCTGCACTCAATCGCATGCCCGCGCAGCCGCACATCCTCCTGCGTCAGCGGCAACGGCTCGCCCATCGCCACGCGAAGCTGCAGATGCACCAGATCCAATCCAGTCACCATCTCGGTCACAGGATGCTCCACCTGCAGCCGCGTATTCATCTCCAGGAAGTAGAAGTTCTCCTTGTCGTCCACCAGGAACTCGACGGTCCCCGCGTTCACATACCCAGCCGAAAGCGCCAGCCGAACCGCAGCCTCGCCCATCCTCCGCCGCAGATCCTCTCCTACAACAGCGGAAGGAGCCTCTTCGATCACCTTCTGATGCCGCCGCTGCACCGAGCACTCCCGCTCGCCCAGATACACGCAGCTCCCATGCTCATCCGCCATCAACTGGATCTCGATATGCCGCGGCCGCTCGATCAGCTTCTCCAGGTAAACCTCACCCGACCCAAAACTCCGCTCTGCCTCACTACTGGCCGCCGTAAACGCCGCCGCCAGATCCTCTGCCCGCGACACCGCCCGCATCCCCTTCCCACCGCCGCCGGCCGCCGCCTTCAGCATCACCGGATACCCAATCCCGACGGCCACGCGCACCGCCTCCGCCACATCCGCCAGCCCAGTCACGCTCCCCGGAACACGAGGCATCCCCGCCGCATCCGCCGCCTGCCGCGCCCTCGTCTTCGACCCCAGCACCCGCATAGCGCTTCCCGGAGGCCCAATGAACGTCACTCCCGCCGCGGCACAGGCCTCCGCGAACTCCGCATTCTCCGACAGGAACCCATACCCAGGGTGAATTGCATCGGCCCCCGTCCGCCGCGCCACATCCAGTATCAGATGCCCCCGCAGGTAGCTCTCAGCCGCCGGTGCCGGACCCAACCGGTATGCCTCATCCGCCTGAAGCACATGCAGTGCCCCCCGGTCGGCATCCGAGTAGACCGCGACCGTGGCCACCCCCCCCTCCCGGCACGCGCGAATTACCCGCAGCGCAATCTCCCCGCGGTTCGCAATCAGCACTTTTTTTATCGAGCGTCGCAAGCGGCAATTTTACTCCAGTGGGATGATGAAGTCCGAGACCTCACCGAACCCATCCCACGCAAAAGAGGCCTCCCGTTCCCAGGGAGGCCTCCAGCCTTGCGACAAGCATCAGGGACTACTGCATTGAAACGCCGCCCTGTGTCGCCTTTTCTTTCTTCAATTCATTTTCCTTCCGGGCGCCCATCGCCTTCTGGATCCAGGAATCGACCTGAGCCATATCGGCCTTGCGAGCTGCTTCATCCCCGCACTCCAGATCAGCCTTACGACGATAGGTCAACTGAAGATACTGCATGGCGTCGTCATAGGTTGGGTTCAGCTCGACAGCCTTATTCAGATACTGCAACCCTTCGTTTACCAGATCGGTGTTCGCAGCCTGCAGTTTCTGGCACGCGCCCTTGCTCTTCTTCGGATTGCCATCGCCCTGATCGGTTAGCCCGTCGGCCGCAAGAATCGTAATCGCGTTCTTATAAGCCAGCGTCCAATCCACGAAACCTACCGTGTAATAAGCTTCCGGATCATTGGGAGCGATCGCGATTACCTTTTTCTCGTACTCTTTCGCTACATCGAACTTTTTGATGTTGCGATTGATCGACGCAATCTGTTTTAGCGCCGTCAGGTCGTTAGGGTTTTTTGCCAGAACAGCATTGAACCCGTCCATAGCCTTTTGTGCGATCGCCAGATTCTCCGGCGTATCTAGATTTGGCACCACCTGATAGGAGTACGCGGTGGCCAGATACAGCTTCGCGTCTTCGTAGTCGGGATCGAGCGCGATCGAATTCTGGAAGTGGTTCACAGCCTCTTCGTATCGTGCATTCTTAAATGCCTGCACTCCCTTGGTCAGCTGATCCCGAGCCTTCAGGCGATTACACCCGGTTGCAGTGATAAGCAGCAGCGCCAGCAAAGCGGCCGTAACCGGAATCCGTGCGGTGAATTTCATTGGGCGAATCATCTCCTTCAAAATGGGCGCGAGTTTCTGTTGCAGAGACCAGGGAAAACCATCTAACCAATGTTTCGGTGTTCGCTTGATTGTAATGGCATATGTCCTAACGTGACTAGAGCAGCTTTCTTTCCCTTCCTCAACTAAGGGGACAACGTCGGTCTTTTGTACTACAACGATGGAGCTTCTGCATAGTTCGAAGTGCTCTTCGCAGATACGATGCATTCCAGCCACTCAGAGACTAGACGAAACGTAATGCAAAGTGGCCTACTATACGCCCATCCTTCATTTTGACGATCCTATCCGCATAGGAAGCGGCGTCTGCATCATGTGTAATCATCAAAATCGTCTGTCCCAGACGGCGATTCAGGTCTTTTAGCAGCTTCAGAACCGCCGCCGAATTTTCGCTGTCCAGATTGCCAGTAGGCTCGTCAGCCAGCAGAATCGCGGGTGAGTTCACGATTCCCCGTGCAATCGCTACCCTTTGTTGCTGCCCCCCGGAGAGCGCACGAGGTTTGTGCTTCATTCTGTCAGCGATCCCGAGCAGGCCGAGAATCTCTTGAAACCCGGGGTCGAACGCCGCATCCCGGCCGGCAATGTACTGCACAATTCGGATATTGTCTTCGGCAGAGAGTGTCGGCAGCAGGTTGTACTTCTGAAATACGAACCCTACGGTGGTCTTGCGAAGCTCCGTCCGCTCGGCATTCGTCATTCCCGCAAAATCGCGGCCATTAAGCCACACAGTGCCGGATGTCATCGGCGTCAGACCGCCGAGAATATGAAATAGCGTCGACTTACCCGAGCCTGAGGCGCCGATAATCGCAACGAACTCGCCCTTCCGTATCTCCAGATCGACGCCACGCAGCGCATGCACGGCAACCTCGCCTACCTGGTACGTCTTCGTCAGACCTCGAACTTCGATTATCGGCGGCTCACTCATACGACAGAGCCTCCGTTACATCCTGCTTCACCGCTTTGACCCCAGGAACGATCGCACCCAACAGCGCTCCCACAACCGCAATGCCAGTCGCAATCGGCCACCAGTCATACACTGTCTCCTGCACCAGGCTTGCCGGTACCGCATGTTTCATAAGCCACTGCGTTCCATAGGTCAAGACAATGCCGACTACCGACCCCAGCAGCGCCAGCAATAACGTCTCCCGAAACAAGATATTTAAGATGAGCCCTGAAGACCCACCCACTGCCTTCAAAATCCCAATCTCCCTCGTTCGCTCCAGCACTGCCGTGTACATCGCCATAAACACCACGATGAAGCCGACGATCACCGCAACTCCAATCACGACCCCGATAAAGCTCTTCAGCATTCCAACGTTGCTGATAGAGAGCATCGACGTGAACTCTTCCATCGTATAAATCTGGTACCCGTGATACTTGACCCGCAGCGCATCGACCACCGCCTGCGCGTTGTTTGGGTTGTCCACTTTGATAAATATCTGACTGAGGTGGCCAGGATTTCCAGTTAGTGTTTGCAGCATCTGTAGCTTCACGCAGATGCGCGAAAGCTTCCCTGACTCAGTGATTCCAACCAGCTTCCAATCGTGATTTACCAGATTCAGAGTGTCACCGATATGAAGTTTTTTCTGCTGGGCGTAGTACTCATCCACAATCACGTCGTCATCGTTGACCAGCGGACCGCCCTTCAGGTAACGGAATCCTCCGTTGAGCTTTCGAAAATCGTCCAGATCGAGCCCCGTCATTGCATCGAACCCGGACAAGGGTTGAACCATCGTCCCCATCGCAAAGGTGACGTGTGGCTCCTTCATCAGCAACGCAGGAATCTTATCGCTCATGGGGGCGGAGCTCAGGCCTATCGCCGAAGATCCCGGCGGTCGAAACCAGACATCGGCACCTACGCCACGTGCTCTCTGCGCGGATTGGTCGAGCGTGCCATGGCTGACCCCGACCAACGTCAGGATCATCGTCACCTCGACGGCGATAGCAAGCACGCTCAGCAGGGTTCGGACCGGCCTGTGACCAAGATTGGCGAAGATAAGTTTATTGAGCAAGATCAGATTCTAATAGAAATCAAGGGCTGACAAATAGAGAGCCGAAGGAATTCCCTTGCGTGATACTCGATACTCTCCTCCGCCCGCATGAGCAGGACGAGCAAGACGTCGATCAGCAGAGTTGATCCGAGTGAACAACTCACTCTCTTCAGAGCTTCCAATGATCGAGAATGCCATTAAGCTATCTCCCCACTCGTACGTTGGGCGAGCGAGCACTCGATCACCTCTTGTTCCTTAACTTCCAGAAAGCTTCAGGCGGCGGACACGTCGGTCCGCCGCCTGAACAAAAGCTTTCTTTTCGAATTACTGTCCCGCTTCGACTCGAGGCGTGATGAGACCGATATTGTCTACTCCAGCCTGGTGACCGAAGTCGATGACCTCAGCAACCTTGCTGAAGTCGAGATCCTTGTCGCCCTTGACGAACATGACCTTCTCTTGCCGTGTCGCAAAGATCTCGGCAAGCTTCGGCTCAAGATCAGCCTTGTTGAACGAGTTATCGTTGATCTTATACGCCGGCGCTGCGGCTCCGTTCGACAGCACCTGAACGACGATCGTCCGGTCATTCTCCGGCTCATCGTGATGCTCCTTAGGCGGCTGGGGAACCAGCGTCTCCAGGCCTCGAGGAGTCACCGGCACGATGACCATGAAGATGATCAGCAACACCAGAAGAACGTCGATAAGCGGGGTTACGTTGATCTCAGAAACCGCTCCGCCAGTATTTCCACCACCCATTCCCATAGCAATCTCCTCGGAATTATCCTGTCGCTCCAGCAATGCTAGTCCGACACCTTACCTGGCTACTTCTTAGTTGTCGTCGCTCCGCTGTCGTCTGTTCTTTCGGTCAGCAGGCCAAGCTGGCTTACACCAGCAGATCGGATTCCATCAACCGCATCCATTACCTTGCCGTAGTTAGCGCGTATATCTGCGCGCATAAAGACCTCTTTGCTGGTCTTGTTCTCCAGCTTTGCAGCGATCTTAGGGCCAAGGTCATCGAGCGTTACCTGGTCGCCGCCAAGAAATGTCCTGCCATCGCGCGTCACAGCGACAACGACAGCATCTTCCTTATTGGCATCTTCCATCACCACCGCGGCGTCAGCCTTCGGCAGGTCCACGTTGACCTTGTTGTTCAGCATGGGAGTGATGACCATGAAGATGATCAACAGTACAAGCATCACGTCCACCATCGGTGTCACGTTGATGTTGGAGTTGACCTTCTTGCCTTCATCCCGCTTATTGATACCCATAACGTATGCTCCGTCCGGTTTGCTGTATTTACTCTCCCCGCGTATCTGTCCAGCCTCCGGACGCTGTTCGCTGGCAACGTCCGGAGCTGATCAGTTGTGATTCCCGCAGAGTACTGATGATCGTCTTACGCTTTCGGGACCGAAGCCTTACCGGTGGCTCTGCTTGATGAAGTAGTCGACCAGTTCGCTCGAGCTGTTGTCCATCTCGACATCGAACGCTTCAACCTTACCGGTAAAGTAGTTGAACGTCATAACGGCTGGGATAGCGACGAGCAGACCGAAAGCGGTCGTTACGAGGGCTTCCGAGATACCGCCGGCTACGGCGCCGATACCAGAGGTCTTCTGGGTTGCAATCTGTTGGAAGGCGTTCAAAATACCGACGACGGTACCGAACAGTCCGATAAAGGGTGCCGTCGAACCGATCGTGGCGAGACCGCCCAGACCGCGCTTCAGCTTGGCATGAACGATGGCTTCTGAGCGCTCGAGCGCACGCTTGGAGCTCTCAACCTGCTCCTCTGTGATCGTGCCACCCGAACCAAAGCTACGGAACTCCTGCAGGCCAGCCGTCACAACCTCGGCAAGGTGCGACTTCTTGGAGCGATCTGCAACCTTGATCGCCTCATCCAGACGACCATCCTTCAACGCGCCTGCAACCTTCGGGGCAAACTCACGGGACTGCTTGCGAGCAGCGGAGAAGTAAAGGGCCCGGTCGATGATCACAGCGAGCGACCAGATCGACATGATGAAAAGAAGAATGACGACGCAACGAGCCAGCCAGCCCATGTTGGACCAGAGACCCATAACACTGAAGCTAACCTGCGCCTCTTCAAAGTACAGGGCGAGGGAAGCGGGAACGTGAGCGAAAGTTGTTGCGAGATGAGCGAGAATCACTGGAATATTTCCTCCTGATAGGAACTCTAACTTTCAGAATCTTTACCCGGGAATCCCCCAAAAGTTCGACACTTTTGGGAGACCCGCGAGAGACGTTGTTGCGAAATCAGCCTCGGTCTAGCCGCCGCCGAAGTTGAAATTGACAGTGATCTGCGTATCCACCTCGGTGGGTTCGCCGTTCAGAAAATATGGCTTGTACCGCCACCCTTGAACCGCCGAGACCGCCGCAGACCGAAGCATCTCTGGACCGCTGACAACCTCGAGTTTTTCAATAGTGCCCGCCTTCGAGATCACCGCGTGCAGAACCACAGCACCCGAGACGTGAGCAGCCCTTGCGATTGGCGGATAGACAGGATTCTGTCCCGAAAGCTTGTTACCAGCCACGACACCGCTCGAGACGCGCTGAGGGCCTTTCGGCGGAGCAACTTTAACAACCGGGGTCGGCGCATTGCCGATGCCACCCATCACGCCTCCTGGGACGCCGCTTCCGCTACCCATACCGGCCATTCCGGCAACGCCGGCCACCTGCGGAGGAGGTGCAGCATCTTCCTTCAGCATCTTGATGTCTTTAGGAATCTTTGTAGGAGCGTGAAGACCCGCGTCGATCTCCGACACCATCTTGATCGGCTTCACGATCTGTTGCGGCGGCGGAGGAGGCGGAGGCGGAGGGGGTGGAGGCGGCGCTGTCAGCATCGCAGTCATTGCCGTCTTTGGCAAAGCCTCCGGATACAGCAGCGGAATAAGGATCATGGTTGCCAGGATCGCGCCATTGAAGATAAAGGTCCCAATCATCCAATACTTGGACTTGGTCTTGATCTGGCCACCGGATTCCATCAACGAGGATTCGAACATATGCAGCCTCTTTACTGTGAAGAAGAGCTATTTTTCTTTAGACACCACGTCGCTTCATTTTGTTCCCGGGTTATTACATCGGCAGAAGAACCGATCCCTACACCTTGGCGCGCTTACCCGCAGGTAACGTCACCGACTTGCCCTTGCTCACCCGCCAGTCCTGATACGCCACCAGCATCGGCGCCGCCACAGCGATCGACGAATAAGTTCCGATCAAAATTCCAACGACCAGTGCGAAGGAGAACCCGTGTAGCACCTCGCCGCCAAACAAGTACAACGACAGCACCGTCAAGAACGTCAGACCCGACGAGATCACCGTTCGACTCAGCGTCTGATTGATGCTCCGATTGACGACATCATGCAACGACTCTCTCCGCGACAGCGCCAGATTCTCGCGGATACGATCGAAGACGACGATGGTGTCGTTCATCGAATAACCAATCAGGGTTAGGATGGCAGCAATAACCGTAAGGGTTATCTCCTGGTTCGTCAAACTGAACGCACCCACGGTGATCAGCGTGTCGTGAAACACCGCCACGACCGCCGCAACACCATAAATCAGCTCAAACCGGAACCAGAGATAGATCAGCATTCCAATCAGCGAGTACAGCGTCGCAAGCCAAGCCTGCTTCTGTAGCTGCTTACCTGCCGTAGGACCAACAATCTCAACCTGCTCCACGGTAAAGCGGGAATCATGATAGTTGGCATTCAGAGCGCTCTCCACACTCTGCCGTCCTGCATCGTGCGACTGATCGGTCGCCGTCGATTCAGGCAAAGCGATAATCACCTTGTTTGCCGCGTGTCCACTGGGATCGCTCACACGCTGGATCCTCGCATCATGAACACCCGCGCGATCCATCGCCTGGCGAATATGATCCTCATTCGGCGCCTTGTCGAACGCCACCCGCACCTGGGTCCCGCCTTTAAAGTCGACGCCCAGTGGAATGTGATGCCAGAACAGTATGCTCAACACTCCGAGAACAGAAAAAATCAGGGAAAACCCAAGGAAGAACCACTTCTTCCCGAGCCAATCGATATTCGTTGTACGAAACAGTTCCACGCTTTTGAACCCTCAGCGGCGCCTCCAAAGGCTTCCGCAATCTCTTGAAAATCTAAATAGACAGCGCAGCGCCGCGTTCCTTCTTCTGAAGGATTGCGTCGAAGATCACACGCGACACCAGCACCGCGGTAAACAGGTTGGCGAATAGACCGAAGGCCAGCGTTATCGCGAACCCGCGCACCGGACCCGAACCAAACAGGAACAGGATCATCGCCGAAACAATCGTCGTCACGTGGGTATCGATGATCGTCACCCACGCATGCGCAAACCCCTGCTGCACAGCCGCCGCTGCCGTTTTGCCGGCCCTAAGCTCTTCACGGATGCGCTCGAAGATCAGCACATTCGAGTCCACGCCCATACCAATGGTCAGGATCACGCCTGCAATTCCTGGCAGCGTCAACGTCGATCCGGTATATCCCATGAACCCAAGCAGGATCACCAGGTTAAGAATCAGCGCCAGATCAGCGTTAATCCCCGCCCCACGGTAGTAAATCAGCATGAAGATCATGACGGCCAGCATGCCGGCAATCGCCGCGACGATGCCCTGATGAATCGAAGCGGCACCCAGGCTCGGCCCAACCGTCCGTGTCTCAAGGTAAGAGATCGAAGCCGGCAGCGCCCCCGTGCGCAACATCAGAGAAAGGTCGTTCGCCTGCTGCTGCGTAAACGCACCGGTAATCTCGCCACTATCGCGGATCGCCGACTGAATCCCTGCGACCTCGCGAACCTTGTTATCCAACACAATCGCCATCGAACCCGGCGTTGCGCTCGACGCCGTATGCGCCTGCGTGTAGTTATAGAACCGATTCCCAGCCTCAGTTGTCAGGTTGAAGCGGATATTCGGCCGTCCGTTCTGATCCTGTCCCGGCTGCGCATCGCGGAAGTCCGTTCCTTCCACTTCGCTCACTCGCTTCAGCAACCAGATCTGATCCGGCGCGCCCGCCGAACCCGTACCGTGCACCAGCATCGAGTCGGGAGGAATTATCCCGTTATTCGCCGCCAACGCAGACTGATCCGTCTCGTAAGGGCCACCGGTGACCGCGTGGATCGACAGCTTAGCGGTCGACTGAATAATCTCTTCCACTCGCGCCGGATCATCGACACCCGGCAGCTCCACCAGAATCTGGTTCTCGCCTAGCCCATACTTCTGAATCACCGGCTCACTGACGCCCAGTTTGTCGATGCGCTCGCGGATCGTCTCGATCGACGTATCCAGCGTCCTCGTCTCCAGGTCACGCACCGCACCCAACTTCATCGTCAGCGTTGAGTTTCCATCGGCAGTAGTCACCACATCGTAGTTCCCGTAGTCGCTGCCCTGCAGCACACCGCGTGCGTCGCTCAGCTTCGCAGCAGGAATCCCCGAAACGATAATTGTCTGCGGCCGCGACGGATCCGTCTTACCCACAGTCGCACCGGTCACTCCGGCCTTCTGCAGATCGGCCTCAAGCCTCGCCACATCCCGATCCGTAGCCGAAGCAACTGCCTCAGCCACATGTACTTCGAGCACAAGGTGTGTCCCGCCCTTAAGGTCGAGCCCCAGGTGGATACGATCTTTGATCGACTGCGTGAGCCCGCCATGTGGAATGCCCACGATGCCGAAGCAGAAGATCACCAGTACCGCAACGATGAATGCCGATTTACCGGCCAGATTCTTGCCCATGATCTTTATTGAAGGGTGCAGCCGCAGTGCCCAGCTTCAGTCCCGCCGCCGCTATCCTTGTTTCTTCCTCGTCCGTTGTTAACGGTTCAATCTCAACGTGCCTACATCTAAATATTTGTTACAGCTTATTTTGAAGTCTTCTTCTCAGGCAGCCTGTTCGTCCGTCGTCACCGCCGCAATCGCGCTCTTGACGAACTCAAGCTTCACCCCATCCGGCTGAACCCGCAGGATAACCACATCGTCCTTCACGGACAGCACCGTACCGCGAATACCGCCATTGGTGGTCACGCGGTCGCCGGTCTTCAACTGCCCCAGCATCTCCTGCCACTTTTTCTGCTTCCTCTGGTTCGGCGCGATCATCAAAAAATAAAGCACCACAAAGAACAGGATCGGCAGTGCGAGACTGCCAAGATTACCCAGTCCGCCCGCCGCAAGCTGCAACCACATTGCAAACATCAAATCAAAGCTCCGTTCAACAACTCAATCATCTCTGGCCCAGGCAGCAGCCGACCGCAAAACAACAGGCAAGCGCGCTCAACTGGACGCAACTTCGCTTACTCCGGAAAAAGAGTGCCTAGCCCCTAAGCATCGCGTAACCGACACCCCCTGTCAAGGCGAGCGCCCCAGTCCTCACTTGGCCAAGCGTCGCTTCCAGGCCATCTTCAACGCCCCTTCCAACACATCCGCGCTGACAGCATCCAGCTTCACCCGAGTCATTCCCATCCGCCCCCAGCCACCCGGAACCGGCGAAAACACCTCCGGCGCATCCTCCACCAGCCCTGCCTGCTCCTCCAGGCTCAACTTCAGAACGCCAAACCCTTCCTTTTCATAGGCAAGAGTACAAAAGATCTTCCCACCCACCCGAAAGTCGGGATGCCCCTGGTGCGACCCCTCCGAAGCTCCCGGTAAGCTCAACGCAATCCGTCGATAGTCTTTTGCTGTCACGCGCCATCCCTCGAAACGACCCCAACAGCTTACGCCCGCCGCCCGCAACAATTCACCACCATGGCCGCAGATCGCAATCTCATAAACTGTCTTCTGCACCTACGGTTCGTAAACCCGGCGGCACGCACAGAAGGAATAGAAGGAACAGCCCATGCCCATCCCCGAAGACCTCGCCGCCATCGCTCGCCAGGAAGCAGAACTCCACTTCTCCACCTTTGACTACGACACCGCCTGGCGTCTCGGCCAAAGCCTCCGCGAACTAGCCACCTCCCGCAACCAATCCCTCGTCATCGATATCCACCGCTTCGGCCAACCCCACCAGGCTCTCTTCTACACCGCCCTCGCCGGCACCACGCCCGACAATCCCCGCTGGGTGCAGCGAAAATCGAACGTAGTTGCCCGCTTCCATCGCAGCTCCTACGCCATCGGCCTCTCACTAGAGCAAACCAGCCGCACCTTCAGCGAACGCTACAACCTGCCCGACGCCGACTACGCCGCTCACGGCGGCAGCTTCCCCATCCACGTCGCCGGCACCGGCATCATCGGCTGCATCACCGTCTCCGGCCTGCCCCAGCGCGAAGATCACAACCTCGTCGTCGAGGCACTCTGCCTCGAACTGAAGCAAAACCACGACTCTCTTCGCCTCCGCTAACCAAACCACGCACTCCTACGATGCTTTAATAAAGGTTTGCCCGCAAAGCGTCGGCACGCACAGGAGCATCGAAGCAATGTCGGATCGGTCTTACGCACTCACCCGAACACTCGCCTCCGTGTTCCTCTTGGGGTGCCTTCTGCTCTTCGTCATCCGCACCTGGCACTGGCCGCTCATGGGCGACGCCGCCCTCATGCACTACATCGTCTTCCTCATGGATCACGGCATGGCGCCCTATCGCGACATCGTCGATCCCAACATGCCCACCACCCTCCTCATCGAAGGTGCCGTCATGCACCTCTTCGGCGCCGACTCGCTCACTTGGCGACTCTTCGACCTCTTCCTCCTGGCCGTCTCCGCCGTAGCCATGTACGTCATCTGCAGACCCTACGGCCGGTTCGCCGCACTCTTCGCCGCATCCCTGTTCGCGCTCATCCACGGCCGCGACGGTCTCATCGAGCTAGGCCAACGCGACCTCACCATGACCGCGTGCCTGCTCATCGCTTACGCCTTCCTCTTCACCGGCCTCAGAGTGCCTCCCACCCAAAAAACAAAACCCTGGATGACAGCCATCTTCGGGATCTTTTGCGGCATCGCCGCCACCATCAAACCTTCCGTTCTCTTCCTGGCCCCAACCGTCCTCGCCTTCGCGGCCATCACGCTACGCCGGAGAAACCGCCCGTTCCTCGCTCACATTGTCAGCGGACTCCTCGGCATGCTGATCCCCATCCTCCTGATCTTCGCCTGGCTTCATCACCAACACATCGTCTCCAACTTCCTCTTGACGCTCTCTCAACTCCTCCCCTACTTTCTCCTCCTCGGCGCACGGTCCTACCCACATCTCATCGTCCACAGCATCTCCTCCACCATGCTTCCCGTGGTCCTTCTCTGGCTGCCCATCGTCCTCCTCAAAAAAGACTGGATAACCTGGGAACGCACCGCACTCTTAGTCGCAGTCTTCTTCGGACTAGCCTCGTTCTACCTGCAGAAAAAAGGCTTCCCCTACCACCGCTATCCCTCCGAAGCATTCCTGCTTCTCCTCGCCGGAATCGACTTCACCACCATCCTCCAAACCAATCCAGCTCCCTCGCAACTTCGCTCCCGCGTCAGCAACAAGCTTCTACCCAGCCTCGCAATGGCAGGCATCGTCATCGGCGTCTTGTTTATCGGAGGCGGTTCAACCGCCCACGCTCTTTGGCAGGACTGGCATAATCAGGAGTTCGACACCATGCTCCGCGCCGACCTCAACCGCCTCGGCGGACAGAATCTCGCAAACCACGTCCAGTGCCTCGACATGGCAGACGGCTGCATCCCCACCCTCTACAACATGCATCTCGTCCAGGCCACAGGCTTCCTCTACGACTGCTACATGTTCTCCGCCCAACCGGGACCAGAGCGCGACCACGCACGCGAAGCCTTCTGGCAATTAATCACAAAGAATCCCCCCGCCATCTTCGTCGTCTCAAGCAACGACTGCGACCCACCCACCGCACGCCCCGCCTACGAATACAAAAAACTACGTCGCTGGCCCCAGTTCAACGACTATCTCAACGCCAACTACCATCTCGACGTCGAACGCATCCCCCCGCACATGGTCAACTCCGGCAGCGGCCCCTCAAAACCCCTCGGCTACCGAATCTACGCACAAAACGACCTTAAATAGTTACAGTTTCTCCCGCCAACTCCATCCTCACCCGCGCCATCGTATCCAGATAAAAAGCAATATTGTGCACGCTATTGAGCACGGCACTCAGCGGCTCGCCCGAAGCAAACAGGTGCCGCAGATAAGCCCGCGTATACCTAGTGCAAACCATGCACCCGCACGTCGCATCGATCGGCCCCTGATCTTCCGCATACTCTTTCTTCTTAATATTCAGCCGGCCCTCCGACGTAAACAGCAGCCCATGCCGCCCCGCCCGAGTCGGTAGTACGCAGTCCATCATGTCCACCCCCATCCGCGCATACTCTTCAATCTCATCCGGATACCCCACCCCCATCACGTACCGCGGCTTATCCTTTGGCAGATGCTCAAGCGTCCGCGCAATCATCTCCCGCGTCACCTCCCTCGGCTCTCCCACCGCAAGCCCGCCAATCGCATACCCCGGCAGATCCATCTCCACCAGCCGCTCCGCCGACTCCTTCCTCAAATCCGCATACATCCCACCCTGCACAATCCCGAACAAGCTTTGCGTCTTCCCATCGCTCTCCGCGAACCAAGGCACCAAATGCTTCGTCGTCTCAAAATGATCCTTTGACCTCCGCGCCCAGGCATGCGTCAGCCCCATCGACTCCCGCGTCCGTTCCCACGTCGCCGGAGTCTCCACACACTCGTCAAAAACCATCGCAACATCCGCCCCCAGCGCAATCTGCACATCCATCGAGTGCTCCGGCGAAAAGAAGTGCTTGCTCCCATCCAGGTGCGACCGAAACTCCACCCCATCCGGCGTAATCTTCCGCAACTTACTCAAACTAAAAACCTGAAATCCACCTGAGTCAGTCAACATCGGGCGCTCCCAGCTCATAAACCGGTGCACTCCCCCCATTCGCCGCACCAGCTCATGCCCCGGTCGCAGATACAAATGGTAGGTATTGGCCAGAATGATCTGCGCTCCTTTCCCGCCGGCGCCAATCTCTTCCAGCAGGCTTTGCGGCACCGCCTTCACACTCGCCGCTGTCCCCACCGGCATAAAAACCGGCGTCTCCACTACGCCATGCGGCAGCCTCAACCGCCCCCTGCGTCCGCCACCCTTAGCGGTTCTATCTACTTCAAATGAAAATCCCATTGCTTTGATTGTATGAGCCTGTCGATTTCACTGTCGTCTAGCGCATTAGCCAGCGTTCGACGTTTGTCACAGTCCATTAATTCATCTGGCATTCACTTTTTATTCACAAAGCAACCTATCCCCGCAACTAACAATAGGGAGCACTGCATTTCCACCACTTTTGAGGCCTTACTAAAATGATTCGGAAACTTCTAGCTCTCTCGTTGACCACGACCCTCATTCTCAGCGGCTGCGGCCAGGGCACGGTCAGCACGCCGCCCGGCAACGGCAACGCCAACACCACGCCGCCCCCCGCACCCCCCACGCCGACGACAGCACAGGCTGCAATTAAGCACATCGTCGTCATCTACGGCGAGAACATCTCCTTCGATCACTACTTCGGCACCTATCCCAATGCTGCCAACACCGGCGGGACACCCTTCACGGCATTAGCCGGCACCCCGATTCCGAACAACTACGTCTCGAACCCCGCCCTGCTTACCGGCAATCCGAACCTGAATAGCGCCAACAACAGCACCGCTACCAGCACAGTGCAGAATTCGGTAGCCGCGAACCCATTCCGCCTCGGTCCCAACCAGGCCGCCACCAACGACCAGGATCACAACTACAATCCTGAGCAGCTGGCGTTCGATAACGGCAAGATGGACCTCTTCCCATACTCTGTCGGAACCCCGAACAGCCCCACTCTTACCAACCAGACGGCTGCTCCTAGCATCGCCAACACAACTGCGCTCACCATGGGCTACTATGACGGGAACACCGTCACGGCGATGTGGAACTACGCGCAGCACTACGCGTTGAACGACCACTCATTCGGCTCGACCTTCGGACCCTCCACTCCTGGCGCCATCAACCTCATCTCCGGCCAGACCAACGGTGTCACCAATCAGGTGGGTACCACAGGCGCAGTCATCGGCGACGGTCAGGGTGGCTTCACCGACATCAACGACGCCGACCCAGCCAATGACGTCTGCTCCTCCACGACTGAGTACTTCAGCATGACCGGCAAAAACATCGGTGACCTGCTGAACGCTGCCGGCATCTCCTGGGGCTTCTTCCAGGGCGGCTTCAACCTCTCCCTCACCAACACCACCAAGAATGGCGTCATCGGATCAGGTACCGGATGCCTCCCGAACGAAGCAACCGGCAGCCGCGCAACCGGTGCCGTCAACATCCCCGGCAATCCTCTCAAGTCGGACTACATTCCCCACCACCAGCCCTTCCAGTACTACGCCAGCACCGCGAACCCGACTCACATCCGTCCCGCCTCCATTGCAGCTATCGGAACCGCGGCTGACACCGGTGCCTCCACCGCAAACCACCAGTACGACACCCTGGACTTCAACGCAGCGCTCGCCGCTGGAAACATGCCGGCCGTCACCTTCCTGAAGGCTCCCGGCTACCAGGATGGTCACGCTGGTTACTCTGATCCTCTCGACGAACAGACCTTCGTCGTCAACGAGATCAATGCCATCGAGTCCTCGCCCTTCTGGGGTTCGACCGCCATCATCATCGCCTACGACGACTCCGACGGTTGGTACGATCACCTCACCGATTTCGTCAACGGCTCCCAGACCAGCTCCGACGCAGCCTTCTGCAACGGCGCCGCGCCAACCCTTGCCGGTCCCAACTCTAACGGTCTCCCAGTTCAGGGCCGCTGCGGCCATGGACCTCGCCTACCCCTCCTCGTCATCTCACCCTGGGTCAAGGCAAACTACGTTGATACCACCCCAACCGACCAGGCCTCCATCACCCGCTTCATTGAGGATGTCTTCCTGAGCAGCGCACGTATCGGTGGCGGATCCTTCGACGCCTCTGCTGGAACTCTCATGAACATGTTCAACTTCACCAGCAACGTCGCACCGAATCCTCAAGTTGTCCTCCTTAACCCGACTACCGGTGCTGTCACCTCTGTCAAATAGCCCGAGGTTTCACGGTACGTTCACAAATAAGCCATAAACTCAAAAGGACGCACCCTGCATTTAGGGTGCGTCCTTTTTCTGTTCCAGCTTTTTTGTACCCAGCCTGCACCATCACGCTCATACGGAGATAAGTTTGTCCCCCACCCGCCGCACCATACTCCAGCAGCTCTCCGCGCTCGGAGCCCTCACCGCCCCACCTCTGGCTCTCGCCAGCCGACTCCTGCAGAATCACGATTCGGGCATGTCCATGCCCGGCATGGTGTCCACCCCGCAATCCGATAGACCCGCAATCAACGGCTATTCCCTCACTCCCTTCGTCGACGAGCTCCCTCTCTTCGAGCGCGCCAAGCCAGTCTCCTCCCTCCACCCGCACAACTTCCGCATCACCATGCGCGAGATCCAGGCTAAGGCCCACCGCGATATTCCCTCTACCCTCATGTGGAGCTACGGCGACACCCCACTCGCCCCCCTCATCGATGTCCGCACTCACCAGCCGCTTCAGGTCGAATGGGTCAACCACCTCCCCACCCAGCACTTCCTTCCCATCGATCACTCCCTCCACGGCTGCGGTCATGACGTCCCCGAGGTCCGCACCTGCGTCCATCTCCACGGCGGCCGCACCCCATCCAAAGACGATGGCTTCCCGGAAGACTGGTTCGTCCCCGGCAAATCCCACATCGCCACCTATCCCCTCCTGCAGGACGCGACCGCTCTCTGGTATCACGATCACGCCATGGGTCTCAATCGTCTCAACACCTACGCCGGCCTCTTCGGCATGGTGCTCCTGCGCGACGACGCCGAGGACGCGCTCAACCTTCCCTCCGGCAAATACGAAGTCCCGCTTCTGATCTACGACCGCCAGTTCACCACTGACGGCCAGCTCTTCTACCCCGACTCCGGCGACCCCGAACATCCCTGGGTACCCGAGTTTGGCGGCAGCTGCATCCTCCTCAACGGCAAGATGCGCCCCTTCCTCGAAGTCGAGCCGCGCCTCTACCGCTTCCGCCTCCTCAACACCGCCAACAGCAGCTTCTTCAACCTGACCCTCACCAATCGCCAGCCATTCCATCAAATCGGCAGCGATCAGGGCCTGCTCCCTGCGCCCGTCAAGATAACCAACCTTCTCATCGCCCCAGCCGAACGCGCCGATCTCCTGATCGACTTCTCCCAGGCCGCCGGTCAGAAGATTCACATCATCAACGGCGCCGTTCAGATCCTGGAATTCCGCGTCGCCGCCAAATCCAGCCAAATCGCCTCAGTCTCTCAATCCTCCAAAACGTCGCATGTCCCCAATGGAATCTCCACCTCCGATTCCATCCCATCCACACTACGCACCATCGACCGAATCCCCGAATCCGCTGCCACAGTCACACGCACGGTTACCCTCCACGAATACTTCGACAAAATCGGCAACTCCATGCTCATGCTGCTCAACAACAAGCCTTGGCATGAGCCAGTCACCGAAACCCCCAGGCTCAACTCCACCGAGATATGGGAGTTCATCAACCTCACCGAAGACACGCACCCCATGCACCTGCACCTCGTGCGCTTCCAGGTTCTTGATCGCCGTGCCTTTGACGTCTTCAAATATCAAAATAATCAGGGAACACGCTATCTTGCCGCAGCCACCCCGCCCGACGCAAACGAACAAGGCTGGAAGGACACCGTCCATTGTCCCCCCGCCACGATCACCCGCATAATCGTCCGTTTCGAAGGCTACCCCGGCAAATACCTCTACCACTGCCACATCCTCGAGCACGAAGCCAACGACATGATGCGCCCCTTCGAGGTCATCGCCTAAGAAACACTGTCAAGCCCCTGATCACACCAAACCCGCTCCAGTCGCGGGAAATCGTGTGGCGCATTAGTTTTACCTAATCCCATAAAATAGATAAGAAGAAGCGGATTTAGGCGCGTGTACGTCGCAATCGGCTTCTGCGACGACATCCGGCTATCTTCCACATAACAAGTATTTTGCGCGCAAACCCTTTTGTTTCAATATTTTGAAAGAAGGCATGCGCTGTAGGATACTGATAAATAAAGACTTCCCTACAAAATACCCCGCAGGGTGGGGGAAGGGGTATCGTCGTGCATTTCGAAGGAACACCGGCAACCATCAAGGTCGTCGCGTAAGTAATTTGTCCTGCCGGACGGGCCCACTACGCGTGGAGCGGCCACTTCGTGGCGGGTATACCCTACCTGCTCCCCAAAGCAAATCGGCGTAGTCTAAAGCTCCAAGGAGATCGCGCCATGCTAAGGAGAGACTTCCTTCGCCGCTCGACCCGCACCCTCGGAGCCACGCTTCTCGCTCACTCCGCCATCGCTCGCGCCGCACTTCTCGAACCCGATCCCCTCCCCCAGAAATTTCACGCACAAGACGAGGTTGTCCTCGGCAAAACCGGAATCCGCACCAGCCGCCTCGCGATGGGAACAGGCACCATCGGCTTCGGCGGCTCCTCCAACCAGACTCGCAACTCGCCTCTCACCCGTCTCCTTCTCGACGGCTACAACGACAACGGCCTCCGTTTCTTCGACTCTGCCGACTCCTACGGTAGCCACCCATACGTCGCCGAAGCCCTCAAGCACATCCCCCGCGACAAGGTAGTCGTCCTCACCAAGACCGACACTCGCGACGCCGCCGACGTGCGCGCCGACCTCGACCGCTTCCGTAAAGAGCTAGGCGTCGACTACATCGACATCGTCCTCATCCACTGTGTCACCCAGGGCGACTGGACCACACGCTACCGCGGCATCATGGACGTCCTCTCCGAAGCCAAGCAAAAAGGTGTCATCCGCGCTCACGGCGTCTCCTGCCACAGCCTTCAGGCGCTCGAAGCAGCCGCCGCCTCTCCATGGGTAGAAGTCGATCTCGTCCGCCTCAACCCAATCGGGTCCCACATGGACGCCGACCCCGCCACCGTCATCGGCATCCTCAAAAAAATGCGCGCCCAGGGGAAGGGAATCGTCGGCATGAAGATCCTGGGCCAGGGCGACCTCCGCGACAAACCCGCCGAAGCCATCCGCTACGCCCTCGGCACCGGCGTCCTCGACGCCTTCACCATCGGGGCCGAATCCCAAAAAGAACAAAACAATCTCATCCAACGCGTAGCCGCCGCCTGACGTCTGGCGACCGCATTACCGCTCCAGCATCTCCACCGCCTGCGCCACGCTGATATCTGGCGCCAGCCGCTGAAAATCGCTGTGAACAACATGCTCGTTCCTCCCAATCTCTTTAAACAACATCACCTTTCCTTCAATCGCTGTATTCACCGTCGCGTCCTTCCAATCTCCACCTGGTTCCATCTCATGCGTAGTATTGAAGCCGCTACCGGCGTGCACCGTCCCCAGCAAGCCAAATCCCAAACTCACATCCGAAGAAGTCTTCCCTTCAATCCTGTGTAACTGCAACGTTCTCTGATCCACCAGAATCGTTCCCGCCATAGCATGCAGCACACGCTCCTCCAGCGACTGCGTCTTATACGCAGGATCAGGTCGAAACCCAATCTCAAGGTCGCTCCCATCAACCCGAGGGTCGTCAAACAGAAATGCCTTTCCCAGCAGCGTCAGCAACTGTTCTGCATGGTCTTCGTCGCTTTTCGTCGCCTGCGCCCGCCGCTGAAACTCCTCAGGATGCAACTCAACCTGCGCCAGCTTTGCTCTCTCTAACGTCGCGCGATCTGCGCCCAGAGGCTTGCCATCTTCAGCCAGCAACAGCCTCACCTTACCCACCGAAGTCTCCACCACGCGCTCCCGCCACAGATGCCCGCCCGTCCGCTCCGACCGCTCTTCCGAAAGATACAGATAGAGGTTGCGATGCTCTGCCGGATCATTCTCGTGAGTCAGCATCGAGTCCACAATCTGTTTCGCCGCATTCGAACTCTGGGCGCCCAGGCTCCCAACGCCCAGCAGACAGACCGACACCATCACTCCAGCAACAAAACGCACTAACCTGTCATCCCTTAACCGGTACGACACAAAACTCAATAGGGACACCCCGCACCAGTAAAGCACGTCGACAACACAATTCCGGTCAAATCCCAACAACCTCCCTTACAGACGCGATCGCCACTACGCAAGACTCACCCACAACAGATACCGCCGAAATATCCAATAAACCGTCATAGAACTCACGTAGACTGCCATCAATCGCATGGCTGAATCGCCTCAAAATCCGCCGCCCCAAAACACAACACCCGATCCTCTGATGACCGAGCCCGAGCTCGTCTCCTCCGACCTCACCGCCAACGCCACCCCTCCATCCGCCCCACCCCCAGGCCGCCGCGCCGCAGCCACCTTCATCTTCTTCACCGTCGCCCTCGACATGCTTGCCCTCGGCATGATCGCCCCCGTCCTGCCCCGCCTCATCGAAAGCTTCCTCCACGGCGACACCTCCTCAGCCGCCCGCATGCTCGGCCTCTTCGGCACCGTCTTCGCCGCCATGCAATTCTTCTTCTCCCCCATCGCCGGCTCTCTCTCCGACCGCTTCGGCCGCAGGCCCGTCGTCCTTCTCTCCAACTTTGGCCTCGGTCTCGACTACGTCCTCATGGCCTGGGCGCCCGCACTCAACTGGCTCTTCCTCGGCCGCATCATCTCCGGCCTCACCTCCTCCAGCATCCCCACCGCGATGGCTTACATGGCGGACGTCACCCCACGCGAGCGCCGCGCCGCAGCCTTCGGCCTGTTGAACGCAGCCTTCGGACTCGGTTTCGTTCTCGGTCCCGCCATCGGCGGCCTGCTCGGCAACATCAACCCCCGCCTGCCCTTCTGGGTCGCCGCAGCCCTCTCCCTCATCAACGGTCTCTACGGCCTCTTCGTCCTGCCCGAATCCCTCTCCAAAGAAAACCGCAGCCCCTTCTCCTGGACACGCGCCAACCCCGTCGGCTCACTCACCCTGCTGCGTCACGGCGGCATGATCGGCATCGCCGCCATCCTCCTGCTCGGCTACATCGCCCAGCAGGTCCTCATGAACGTTTATGTCATCTATGACGACTATCGCTACCACTGGACCAACCGAACCGTGGGCCTCTCGCTCGCCGTGGTAGGAGTCTTCACCGTCATCTACGGCGCATTCCTCATCAAACCCGTCGTAGCCAAATTAGGCGAGCGCGGCGCCATGACCATAGGCCTCATCGGCGGAGCTCTCGGCTACTCCATGATCGGCTCTTCCAAAACCGGCCTCCTCGTATGGATCGGCATCCCCTTCCTTAATCTCATGTCCTTCACCTGGCCCTCCGCTCAAAGTCTTCTCTCCCGCAAAACCAGCCCCTCCGAACAGGGCCAGCTCCAGGGAGCCGTCAACGGCCTGCGCGGCATCGCCGGACTCATCGGCCCCGGCTTCTTCACCTACATCTTCAGCAAATCCATCGGCATCGGCGCCATCGTCCGCACCCCCGGCGCACCGTTCTACGTCGCCGCCTCCATGCTCCTCATCGGCCTAATAGTCACCCAATACGCCACCCGAACTCCCAAAGCCGTGCTACAACTCTGATTGCTAAGCCGAATCCCGTTCTCCACGCATCACATCCCACAAACGCCGCATCGAACAGCCGTATTCGCAAGAAATCGGAGCCCTGATCGTTTGGGTACGGCGACGCTAGCCTTCCGTCTCCAGTCGAGTCGATAAGAGCTTTTCAACCATGGCTGCAACTCAACCAGGAGGATCTATGGCCACAACGTCAGGCGTAGCAGCAACCATGAAGGTTGCGCAGATTACCAATCCCAAAACCGGTTTCCAGATCGTCGAGCGCGAGATCCCCAAGCCCGGCGCAGGGCACGTGCGCATCAAGGTGCAGGCCTGTGGTGTCTGCCACAGTGATGTGCTCACCGTGGAAGGTTTCTGGCCCGGCATTGAGTATCCCCGCGTCCCCGGACACGAAGTAGCGGGCGTCGTCGATGAACTTGGTGACGGCGTCTCCAACTGGAAGAAGGGGCAACGTGTCGGCGTCGGCTGGCACGGCGGTCACGACAATACGTGCTCCGAGTGCCGGCGTGGAGATTTTAACAACTGTAAGAACATGAAGATTGCAGGCATCAGCTATGACGGCGGATACCAGCAGTACATGGTCGCCCCCGAGGAGGCGCTGGTCGCAATACCCGACAGCCTGAGTGACGTCGAAGCAGCGCCTCTGCTCTGCGCTGGCATCACGACCTACAACGCACTGCGGCACAGCGGTGCGCTCCCAGGCGACCTCGTCGCGGTGCAAGGAATCGGCGGCCTGGGTCACCTGGGAGTTCAATTCGCAAACAAGTCTGGCTACAAGGTCGCAGCCATCGGACGTGGGCCGGAAAACGCCCCGCTTGCAAAGAAGCTTGGCGCAACTTTCTACATCGACAGCAAAGCGACGAAGGCGGCGGAGGAGTTGCAAAAGCTTGGCGGCGCAAAGGTGATTCTCGCAACAGCTCCAGACTCGAAGTCAATAACCGAGTTGATCGACGGTCTGGGACCAAACGGCAAACTCGTCGTCATCGGTGTGTCCTTTGATCCCATCGAGGTCACGCCGGTACAGCTCATCACCGGTCAGAAATCCATTCAGGGATGGGCTTCAGGAACGCCATCCGACTCCGAGGACACTCTGCGCTTCTCCGAACTAACCGGCGTCCGTCCCATGATCGAAACCTATCCGCTGGAGAAAGCCGCCGAAGCGTACGCGCGAATGATGAGTGGCCACGCACAGTTCCGCGTCGTTCTCACCATGTGAAGTCAGCCAACGCAGGAACATCAGTACAGTTCCGCTCGATCGTTCGGTCGCGAAGCTTGGGCGATGCCCTGCAATGATCCGCGTCGCCCAGGAGCCCCCGCAAGTGCTGTCTGAAATTCCTTTAGTGCGAACTCGGGTTGTTTTTGCTGCAGGAGCAAATCTCCAAGCTGTTCGCGCGCAGGCACAATCGGTCCCGGTGTCACCGCCTGCTTTTCGATGGCGTCCTCCTGGTCGGCTGCGGCGCGCAGCAACACCGACGCTTGATGCGTGTCGCCGCTCGCCTGCGCGGACCACGCCATGACTTCGCTCGCCAAAACTCCGGTCTGAGTGGACCAATAGTTATCCCCCGAAGCACGAAGCTGCGCCTCGATCTGCCGAAGTCGATCCGCGTCCTCGCGCGCGTCCTTTACACGCCCAGTCCGGGCCAGTCCCATTCCCCTGGCCCACACCGCGATCGCGACAACCGAAGGCGGTGCGCCTGACGGGAGTGCGATGCTTGAGGCGTCGTCCCATCGACCTCGCTCAACCGCGTAGCGGATGGGAATAGCAGTAGCCGCATAGGCTATTCCGAAGTTGCTCATATCCAAATTCGGCATAGCCTTCAGGTCCTGAATGACCTGGCTCACCTCTTTGTCGCTTCCCGTCTGTAGATACGCGTAGACCAGATAGTCCATCGCATGCAGCTCATCCAGGGTATCGCCACGCTCGTGCGCGGCCTTCCTTGAGGCGAGATTGGACTCGATGGAGTCGTTCCACAATCCCAGCCTGGTAAAGATGTGCGATGGCATATGCAGAGCATGTGGTGCCGAGGGAGCAATCTGCGCGTAGGCTCTCGCAGCCGGGAGACCACGTTCGGCAAGCTCCTGACTATCACAGGCATGAATAAGATAGTGAGCGATTGCTGGATGGTTCGGGTACTCGCGGCTCAGCGGCTCCAGAAGATCGATTGCCTGCTTTTGCTTCGCGTGTGTTTTATCGGTCGGAGATGCATTGGACAGAAGAGCCAACGCATAGAACACCCGTGACTCAACATCTCTGCCGTTCTCTCGAGCGACCTCTGCCATCGCCTGCTCGTAGGCAGCGGTACGCATGCTGGAGGTGAGGCCGTCGGATTCTTGATAGAGCGCGCCGAGCGCATGAATGAACTTCCGTTCCCGCTCAGACTTCGCGCTCAGACGCGTCGCCTCCAGCATCTCCTTTTGGCCCGCGGGAAACACTGAAAGCGGCAGACTCGGGGACCAAACCTGATGGAAATAGGTCATAGCCACACCCCAGTGCGCCATTCCACATTGCGGATCCACCCTGGCTACCCCCCGGAATGTTTGTTCCGCAGAAGCGTAGGCGAAGGAATGCAGCAGAGCTACGCCACGGTTGAACTCTTCCTGCACCGAAGGCGCGCACGAGATCGGAAACGATACATCTCCCAATCTTTCGGGGGTGCCGTGATCGTGCATCTCATGCGCCGACGACAGGGATGCAACAAACAACAGGCAAAGCCAGACTCGGCAGAGACGACGCATATTTACCTCTCACAAAGAGTAGCCGCCCTACGAACGGCTCGACCCAGAGACCAGAGCCCGATAGTTCTCGAGTGCGCCAAGGTGGTTCTGGTCGGATCGCAATCCGACGTACCCATCCGGGCGAACCACCAGAAGTGTAGTTTCCTTGATGCCGAGCAGATCAGCCCCGGCAGGCTGCAACTGTCCAATCTCAACCGGCAAGTCAGCATGACTTCCAAGTGCAACCGCCGCTTCAAACAAGGGCGAGTCGGCGGCGAGATCCTGCAACGCAGCGTGAAGCTCCACGAGTGCCGATCGGTCTGCTTTCGGCCCAGCCAGAAGCATCAGAGTATGTCTTGCACGGTGAGCAAGCTCGTGCAGTCCGCGAGGCTGCATCTCTGACCTCTCGCCAGCCCACTGCACAAGGATCGTGTCAGGCAAGCGATACCCAGGTGCGAGATCGTCGTTAGCATCGCCCATGATGATCGGTGAACGGGAATACTCAAGATTCAGTTCGGTCTCCGCCATCACTCGCTGGTGCAAGTTGTCCGGATCGGCAAGCATGGCCTTGATCGCCTGATCCCTGCTATCGCGTTCCGTCGGATCAGTCATCGTTTGGGCTTGTTCGAAGTCATCGCCGGATTGCGTGAACATCTCAGCGATGGGCCGCCGCTCAGCCTCGTAACTATCCAGCAGCGCCGAGTCGGCAACACCGTCGTGGACAAGAGCAAGTTTCCACGCCAGATTAAAAGCATCCTGAATGCCGCAGTTCATCCCGTGTCCTTCCGACGGCGAGCAGAGGTGCGCCGAGTCGCCCGCCAGAAACACCGCGCCCGATCGAAAACGACTAGCCACTTTGGTGTAACAGTTGAATCGCGTCGGGTTCTCTACGTCGACAAAACGTACAGCAGGTGCATAGACACGAAGAGTCGAAGTCGCATCAGCGACGATATCCGAATCTTCCGAGCTCGGCCTCAAATAAACGCGCCAGCGCTTACCTGGCAGCGCTGTCATGATGATCGGGAGCAAATCGTGATAGGCGAAGATGCCTTCGTACGTATCGCTCCAACCTTGCGCCGTAGCGTCGAAGACCGCCCACTGCTTGGCAATTTTGTGTCCCTCAAAACCGATGCCACTCAGTTCACGCGTCGCGCTGTGTATGCCATCGCATCCCACCACCCACCGCGCGTCCACCTGGTAGCGCTCACCATCGCGCTCAATCTCAGCCAGCACGCCCTCCGAATAAGGTGTCAGCCCAACAAGTCGACACGATCGATTCACCTCACCACCCTGCTGAACCAGATACTCCGTGAGAATCGATTCAGTGACGTCCTCGGATAGACCAAGATTAAACCCGTAGACGCTTCCGCACGTCGACAGATCAATCATTCCGAGCACGTTGCCCCCGGAGTAAATCTTGATGACTCTCTGTCTGCAACCAACGTCAAGCAATTTGTCGACGAGTCCCAGCGACTCAAATATCTGGAGCGAGCGAGGATGCACCACCGTCGCGCGGTCCCAGTGAAGCGGCCCCGGCCGCGCATCGATCAGATGGCACGGAACTCCGCGCCGCCGAAGCTCTGAAGCAAGAAGCAGCCCCGTCGGCCCGGCACCGACCACAAGCACAGAAGTCCGGCGCACCGCGCCGCCGCCTTTATCCTCCGCCGATACCTTGTCTGAACCGATGTCGAAATCTTTCACATCGTCCCTCCACTCGCATCACTTCTTCAGCGACTTCACCAGCTGCTTCCAATCCAACTCCGTCTGGTCAGCATAAGCCTCCGCAAACGCCGCAACTGCTTCATCAAACCGCGGCGATGTCCCCAGATATCCCGCCACCATCGCACTATCTCCAGCCCGAGCATGCCCTCTCGCCAACATCTCCCCGCAAACGCCCGCATACTCCAATAGTCCAACCGACTTCAAATTCTCCAACTGAATCGAAGCCTTGTGATCGTTCAACTGCCTCACCAGATAATCCCTGCCGTCCATCGTCGTCCATCCTAGAAACGGATCCGACTGCAGCTGCATCGCGCGCTCCCCATTCACCACTCTCTGTCCGTGGTGCTGCCTTGCTCTTCGCCCCTTCAACTCACCCTTCACATACGGCGCATACCCGGACGGAACCTCCTCCTTCACCTGCAGAAAAAGTGGATCCTTCGGCCCCTTGCCCTCCATATAGATCACGTAGTCCCGCAGCCCCACCGACCCTGTCCCCACAACCTTGAAAGCCACATCCATCGGCCTGTACTGCGCGAGAAAATGTCTTCGCTCCGGTTGCAAGCTCTGGGCATACAGAGTCAGCGCATCCACCACCTGCTCCGCAACACCCCCTGTCACCCGCTTCAAATTCGGAGGAATCGTCCGAAACACCCGCTCCGGCCTCTCCACCTGCTTCGCAACTTTGCCAGTCTTCACGCCCTTCTTCACAACAGACTTTTGCTCCTCCACCTCAGTCAGCGTCAGCAGCGTATGCCTCGGCGTAGCTCGCTCGGCCATCAGCAAAATCCCCGCCACAGGCGACACCTGTCCCAGCCGATGCACCTGGTACCTCGCCACCTCCAGAACCGGCATCCTCGCGAACGCATGCATCTTCATCCGATACTGCTCCAGAAACACCGTCGCAGCCTCCCTGCAATGCAAGCTTTTCGCTCCCGCCCCACGTCCCGCCAGCACCAAACTCGTCGCCATCCGTTTCACGTCCCACTCGAACGGCGCCACAATCGTCTCGTCAAAATCGTTAATGTCGAAGACCAGCCGCCCATCCGGCGCCGCGAATGCCCCCAGGTTCCTCACATGCGCATCGCCGCAAAGCTGATTGCAGATCCCCGTGTTCTGCATCAGCGACAGGTCGTACGCCATCACCGGCACTGCCCCGCGAAAATATCCAAACGGCGACGCCGCCATCAACTGATTCTTCAGCGCCACCAGCGCAGGAACGCGCCCGCGCGTCGACACCTCCAGCAGCTTCAGCGGACTTTCCTTCCGCTGCTTCGCGGTCCACGTCCGATGATGCATACGCCGCATCTGTTTCCGCCGTTGCTGTCCAAAAACATAGCTCTCCTTCGCACTCACCGTTTGCGTAGTCTCCATCCTCACTCCTCCACAAATCTGCAACCAAGAGTCTAGTCCACTCGCGTTGCAAATAACCGCCAGCGGTCAGCACCATGATGTATTCTTGCCCGCATAAGCTCAGTCCATCCGGCAGCTTCCAACGAGGTCCCACAATTTCAATGCCCCGCGTTCGCACCCCCGAAATATCCCGGAATGAGCCCATGCTTCTGCTCGCGGTCATCGTCCTTATCCTCTACTTCGCGCGCGATCTCCTCATCCCCCTCACCTTCGCGCTCACTCTCTCGTTCGTGTTGGCCCCGGCCGTCAGCCGCCTCGAGCGCCGACGCGTCCCACGCGTCCTTGCCGTCGCACTGACCTGCATCGTGGCTTTCATCGGCATCTTCAGCGTGGGCTATGTCGTCTCCCGCCAGCTTCTCAACGTAGCCAACGACCTCCCGGCCTATCGCCTCAACATCCAGCGCAAGATGGCCACCGTCCACTCTCCCGCCGAACAATCTCTCGAGAAAGCCTTCAACGCAGTTGAGGGCATCAGCGGCGACATCACCACAACTGCTCCGCCCACCGCTCTCCAGCAACCCCTGACACAGATTCAGCCTGTCCGCGTCGTCGACACCGACCGCTCCCAGCTTCAAGCCACCGCCGACCTCCTCATGCGCTTCCTCCGTCCCATCGGAACCGTAGGCGTCGTCATCGTCTTCTCCATCTACCTCCTCATGAAACGCGAGGAGCTGCGCCACCGCATTCTCCTGCTCGCAGGCATGGGACGCATCAACCTCATGACCCAGGCCCTGCAGGAGGCCGCCACCCGCATCAGCCAATACCTGCTCTTCCAGTTAGCGGTCAACGCAGCCTACGGCATCCTCTTCGGCGGAGGCCTCTATCTCATCGGCGTACCCGACGCCACCCTCTGGGGAGCCCTCGCCGGAATCCTCCGCATCGTCCCTTACGTCGGTACCGCCACCAGCCTCGCCCTTCCCCTCATCGTCTCGCTCGCCATCTCCACCACCTGGTTGCCGCCCATCCTCATCCTCGGCCTCTTCCTCGCGCTCGAACTCACCGCCACCAACTTCGTCGAACCCTGGCTCTACAGCACCCGCACCGGCATCTCCTCCCTCGCCCTCCTCGCCATGGCTATCTTCTGGGCTCTCCTTTGGGGATGGCCCGGCCTCATCCTCTCCACCCCGCTCACTGTCTGCATCGTCGTCCTCGGCCGCCACGTACCGCAGCTGTCCTTCCTCCACACCCTCCTAGGCACCGACGCCGAGCTCTCCGCCGAAGCCCTCTTCTACGAGCGCCTCCTCGCCATGGACCAGCAGGAAGCCCGCGCCGTCGCCAATCGATTCCTCGATGGCAAGCCCCTCGTCGAGCTCTACGACTCCGTCCTCATCCCCTCCCTCGCACTCGTCGAACAGGATCGTCACCAGGGCAACCTCGACGACAAGCGCTCCGACTTCTTCTTCCTCACCATCGGCGAAATCGTCGCCGAACTCACCGATTACCACCAGAAGGAGCCAGCCGACTCCGCCCCCACAACCCCACGACGCATCTCACGCCCCGTCGAAACCGACTTCGCCGTCGTCTGCATCTCCGTCAGCGATCAGGCCGACGAGCTCACCACCCTCATGCTCGGCCAGCTCATGGAGCGTGCCTCTCACCCTACCCTCCTCCTCTCCGCCGCCTCCGTTGCAGGCGAGATCCTCGACTCCCTCGCCGCCGAGCCCACCACCGTCGTCTTCATCTCGGCCCTCCCTCCCTTCGCCTTCTCCCAGGCCCGCGCCATCTGTCAGCGCGTCCGTTCTCACCTGCCCAACAACCGCATCGTCGTCGGCCTCTGGAACTCCCCCAGCGATCCCGACCAGACCCCCGAACAACTCATCGAGCGCTTCGGCAGTGGCAAACCCAACACCATCGTGACCTCACTCGCCCAGGCCCTCCAGCAGGTCACGAACTGGCATCTCCAGCAATCGAGTCAGTTCATGCGCTTCTAAACGCCAGCCTGAACGCGAAGAAAGTCCAACCCGGCGCATGCTTTCAGACACGAAACGGAGTGTCCCCCTCAATAATCCAGCTAGAATCTCGCCATGGAAGACAACCGTTCGACCTTTAGTTCTGTCCTGACGCTCGCGTTGGCCCATGCGCTCGATCACCTCTCCCCCGACGACCACCGTCCCGTGAACGCTCCCGCTTCGCTCGCCACCCTGCGTCAAAGACTCGACCTTCCTCTCAACGAAGCAGGCATGGGACCCAAGGTAGTCCTCAACGATCTCGTCTCAGGCGTCGATGGCGGCATCATCGACTCCGCCGGAGGCCGCTTCTACGGCTGGGTCATCGGAGGCTCACTCCCCGCTGCTCTCGCTGCCGACTGGCTCACCTCGACCTGGGATCAAAACGCCGGCCTCTTCGCCTGCTCCCCCGCAGCAGCCGTCGTCGAGGAGACAGCAGGCCGATGGCTAAAAGAGCTTCTCCATCTCCCCACCTCCGCCAGCTTCGCCTTCGTCACCGGCGCTCAGATGGCCCACACCACCTGCCTCGCAGCCGCCCGACACGCTCTTCTCGCGCGCAATCACTGGGACGTCGAGCAGAATGGTCTCTCCGGCTCTCCCACCATCCGCATCCTCACCAGCACCGAGAAACACGGCACCGTCAACCGCGCCGTTCGCCTTCTCGGTCTCGGCGAAAAAAACATCACCACGCTCCCCGCCGACCCCGACGGCCGCCTCTCCGAAGAATCGCTCAGACAAGCCCTCGAAGCCGAACCCACCACCCCCACCATCGTCGTCCTTCAAGCCGGCGACCTAAACCTCGGCGCCTTCGACAACTTCGCCACCCTCATCCCTCTCGCAAAAAAACACAACGCCTGGGTTCACGTCGACGGAGCCTTCGGTCTCTGGGCCGCTGCAAGCCCGAGCCTCCGCCATCTCCTCGAAGGCGTCGAAGCTGCCGACTCATGGGTCGTCGACGGTCACAAGTGGCTCAACGTCCCCTACGACTCCGGCTACGCCTTCGTGGCCGATCGAGCTGCCCACCGCGCCTCCTTCGCCTACCACGCCACCTACCTCACCCACGACGAGAACAACGCCCGCGACCAGATGGACTGGAACCCTGAATTCTCACGTCGCGCCCGCGCCTTCGCAACCTACGCCGCCATCAGGCAACTAGGAATCTCCGGCGTAACCGACCTGATCGATCGAACCTGCACCCACGCAAACGCAATCGTCACCCGCATTGGCGCTCTCCCCAACGCCGAGATCCTCGGGACGCCTCAAATCAACCAGGGCCTCCTCCGCTTTCACCATCCCAACCCCGAAGCCACCGAGCAGGATCACGACGCCTTCACCAACCGCGTCATCGCCGAAATCCTAGCCACCGGCGAAGCCTTCTTCACCGGCACAACGTGGCGAGGCCTCCGAGCCATGCGCGTCAGCGTCTGCAACTGGCAGACCTCCTCCACAGATGTGAATCGGGTCTGCCGCTGCGTCTCAAAAGTTCTCGAAAAAATGTCCGCGAACGAGCGAACTAATTAACCGAAGTCCGCTGCCGCTCCACGCCATCCAGAGCAACCCAAAGCGCCTTCGCCGCACGCTCTCCAGCCGCCAGCACAGCCTCTTCATCCTCGGGCGCACCCGCAAGCTGCTTATCGATCAACTCGCGCCACACACTAGCATGCGCAACATCGGCCGTCTGATGCAGCGTGAAGTAACGCGCCGCCGCACCCTCGGTCCCATAATGCTCCGCCAACCCTTCAGCCTTGGTCGTCGCAATCGCCGGCACCTTCGACTCATACGCATACAGCGCCGCCATCGCAGCCGAAGCCTTCTCCTCCTGCATCAGCTCACGAAACGTCGCCATCAGCGCCGTCATCTCAGGCTGCACCGCACGCCCTTCAACTTCCCCACGCGAAGCACCCATCCGTGCAGCAAAATCCATCCACAAATCGCTATGCGCACGAGCCGTCGCCGCATCCACGCCCTCTTCTTCAGCAAGGTTGCGCAATACCTCACGCCGCATCTCCCCATCCGGCAGCCGCGAGTGCAGCGCGCTCAGATAAGTCGGAAACGCCGACACATGATGCCAGTACTCCGCCGCATACTCCCGCAGATCCTCGCGCGTCAACTCACCCTTCGACCACGCCTGATAAAACGGGTGCTGCAACAGGTTGAACGGCGCAACGCGCTCCTCGAAACGGCTCCAGAACCCAGCATTCCTCGAAATCGTCAAAGACATAATCAAGCTCCAATCAAAAAATTGCGCGCAGCAGAACCATACGTTGCGCTGCTGTCAGTGTACCGCGCCCCCAGCCGTCACGTAGATCCACATGCGGAAATCTACTCCCCGCCAATCCCATCTACGAACCAGAACTCACTCAGCCCGAAGAGCCTCCGTCGGATCCACCGAAGCCGCACGCCGCGCCGGAATCACCGCAGCCACCACTGCTATCAGAACAACTCCACCAACCGTTATCACGACCGACGCAGGATCGAGGCTACTCGTCCCAAACAGCAACCCCCGCACCACACGCGCAACCGCAAACGCCACCACTCCCCCAGCAACCAGCCCAAACACAACAGGCCACGCAATCTGACCAAGCACCAGCCGCACCACATCTCCACGCGTCGCCCCAACCGCGATCCGAACCCCAATCTCCCGCGTCCGCTGCGCAATCGAGTAAGACAGCACGCCATACATCCCAACACCGGTCAGCATCAGCGCCAGCAGCGCAAACACATCCAGCAGAATCGCCGTCACCCTCTGTCGCGCCACCGTGTCCGACAGCACCTCATCCATCGTCTGCACGTGATAGATCGGCTGAGTCGGATCGATCTCATGCACCGCCTCACGCACCGCCGACACCACACTCTCCGGAGCAAGCTGCGTTCGCACCAGCACCACCGCGTGCGTTCCAAATCCCGGCATATACATCACCGGCTCCGCCTCCGCACTCACGCCCACCTCACGCGCATTCGACACCACACCATAGATCGGAAACTTCTCCGGCTTCGGATCCAGCACTCCCAGCAGAAGAGTCGTCTCCACCGGATCTCGGCCAGCCAAATACCGATCCACAAACGCCTGATTCACAACAAACAGAGCCGTACCCTTCTCAAGATCCTTCTGCTCAAACAGCCGTCCCTGTCGCAGCCCAAGCCCCATCGTCTTGAAGTAGTCAGGACTCACCGTGCGAAGCTGCGCAAACGGAAACGTCCCCGCCGCCGGCTTTGGCGCTCCCGCAATCAGGAAGCGCGACATCGAAAGCGAACTCTTCAGTGGAATCTGCGTTGTACTCGCAACCGACAAAACTCCCGGCACACGTCCCACCTTCTCCAGAAGCTGTCCATAAAACCGATTCGTCTCCGGCGTCTCGTCCTGATACCTCGGCTCCGGCAGCGTTATCTCGAAGCTAAGCAGATGATCTGTACGAAATCCGGGATCGACCGCCGCAAGTCTCTGAAAGCTGCGCAGCAATATCGCGCCAAGAAACAGCACCACCACCGCGAAGGCAATCTCAACTCCCATCAACAGGCTCTTACTCCGTCGCCCCGTGCTGCTCTGGTCTCCCGGCCGTAGCGCATCCACCAACTCACGTGGCCGCTTCATCACCGGCAACAACCCAAACACAAGTGCCATCAGCGTACACACGCCAAACGTCACCAGCAGCACCGGCACGCTCAATCGGATCGACTGAATCAGCCCATGGTCTACCCCGGCGGTATGCGACAGCGCAACCCGCAACAACGGCAGCGTCACCGCAGCAAAGGCCGTCCCCAACCCACCGCCAAGCACACAAAGTATCAACGTCATCGTCAACGACTGGCCAAACAACCGACCTCCACTGGCTCCGAGCGCCTGCCGAATCGCAATCTGACGACGGTCCGCAGCAGCTCTTACCATCAGCAGGTTCGCAACATTCGCGCACGCAATCAGCAGCACCAGCACCACCGAACCCATCAGGCTTAACATCGCAGGACGCAGCGCTCCGACAAGCTGCTCACGCAAAGGCCGCAGCACCACGCCCACCGATCCATTCGTAGCCGGATAACTCAGCGCCAAACCTCCAGCCACCGTCTGCATATCCGCCCGCGCCTCCGCCACCGAAACCCCAGGTCGCAGCCGTCCCAGCACATTCACCGTATGCCACACCCGCGACTCCTGCTCCTCCTTGCTCAACAACGAGAGCGGAAGCCACACCTCGCCCTCCGCAGGAAACGCAGCACCCGCAGCCAACACGCCAATCACGGTATAGGCCGCGCCATTCAAATCGACCGTGCGCCCAATCACACCACGGTCGCGACCAAAGTATCGTTGCCAGGCGTCCGCGCTCAGCACCACAACATGGTTGTTCCCCGCACTGTCATCCTGCTCCACAAACGTGCGGCCAAGCTGCGGCGTCGCACCCAGAAGCGAAAAGAAATTTCCCGACGCCAGCACCTTGCGCACCTGCTCAGCCCGGCCATCGACAACCAGTGACATCGTCTCCGGCCCTCTCGTAGCGTAAGCCGACACCTGCTCAAAACTCTTTTGCTGCCGCTTCCAATCCAGATAGTCAGGAAACGTGACCTCAGCCCCGGCCACTACCTGCGGATGCGTCTCATAGATCCCCACGACGCGATCCGCACTCTGAAACGGCAGCGACTTCAGCAGGAGCGCATACACCGCGCTAAAAATCGCCGCATTCGCCCCGATCCCCAAAGCAAGCGTAAGCACCGCCGCAACAGTGAATCCCGGCGCTCTACCCAACTGCCGCACCGCATAGCGAATATCGCTGAACAAATTGTCCATAGGGGGTGTCCGTCCTTGTCAGGTAGACGAGAGGACTAACCCATAGTCACGCGAAACAAAAAAATCGGTGCAAGCAAGCTCAGTCCCAACGAACCTACACCCGCTCCAGCAGCTCCCCCACCGTCAGCCCCAGCACAGGATGCACCCACTCCGGCGCAATCTCCTTGAGCGGCTCAAGCACAAACCGGCGCTCCTGCATTGCAGGATGCGGCAACGTCAGCTCCTCTGTCTCCATCACCACATCGCCCCACTCTCGATCGGCGTAAAGCAGCAGATCCAGATCAATCACCCGAGGCCCCTTCGCCACCGACGCCGCCCGGTCCCGACCCATCGCCCGTTCCACGGTAAGCAGCTCGCGCAGCAAAGCGACCGGCTCTAAATCGGTCTCAAGCAGTAAAGTCCCGTTGAGAAACCTCGGCTGCTCCACAACTCCCTCCGGCTCCGTATCGTAAAACGAAGAGACCCCGGTCACCTCACCCAACTCCGCAATCAATCCGACGGCCTGCTCAAGATTCGCCTGGCGGTCTCCAAAGTCAGAATCAAGATTTGACCCCAACGCAATCGCTGCGACAGCCTTCATCCATGCACCACCTGAAAACAGTGCGCAGCAGCCACACAAATCACCACATCTTCACCACAATCCACCATCACCCAACCACGCATTTTCACCACAGAATTACGAAACCGTTGCTGGCTGCAACCTTCCCAACATTCCAGCCGGTTCCGCCACTTCATCATACCCGTGAGCCAGCTCCCACGCCGACCGGTCACGCATAAGTCGTTGCACAAGAGCAGTATGCATCGCATGTCCCGCCCTCTCGGCCACCACCCATCCCTGAATCCTGCGCCCCGCTAACGCCAGATCCCCAATCAAATCCAGCACTTTATGCCGAACAAACTCATCGTCGAACCGAAGTGGCCCATTTTCAACACCTTGCCGCGAAAGAATAATAGCGCTCTCGTCCGAAACCCCACGAATCAGCCCCATATCCCGCAACATCGCCTCATCCTCTTTAAACCCGAAAGTCCGCGCGGGAGCAATTAATTTAACGTAATCCCCAGTCGCCAGATCACCCTTAAACGTCTCATATCCAATGGGTTGCGGAAAGTCGATCGTGTACTGAATGCGGTACCCGGTCCCCGGATAGACCCCGATAAACTTCGATCCCTCCCGAACCTCAACCTCTTTTAAAATCTTTAGATACTCCCGCTTTCGCCTCTGCTGTTTAAGTCCCACAGAATGAAAGGCTTGCACATAAGGCAAAGCACTCCCATCCAGAATGGGGACCTCAAGATTATCCACCTCGACGATCACGTTATCCACGCCAAAGCCGATAAGAGCAGAAAGCAAATGTTCTGTAGTTGAAATCAGAACGCTTTGCCGCATAAGGCTCGTCGCGTAGCTCACCTTAGCGACATTCCGTCCGATCGCGGCAATCTCGAAGTTATCTAAGTCTGTGCGACGAAAGACGATACCAGATCCAGCCGGTGCCGGGATCAACCGCATGAGCACAGGCGCCCCGCTATGCAAGCCAACGCCACTGAACTCTATCTCCGAACGGATTGTCTGCTCAAAATGAGCTTCCAAAGCCACGAAACGGCGCCTCCGACAAAACCACTTCCGAGATTACAACCGAAAACAATACGAGCGATGTGGCAAATAAGCCACATAACCACCTTCGAAATGACTACTTTTTTCCTCAGGAAACTCGCAAACTAACACCTTTGATTGCTATAACATCCGTCCATGGATGCCGCTGCGATCCTCAACGCCGTGGAAAAGAAAAAAGGGTGGCTACAAGACACTCTCCGAGAACTTGTCCAGCAGGAGTCTCCAAGTGAAGACCGGCAGGCAGTTAACGCAGCCGTAGGCTTGGTCGAACATTGGGCCGGAAACATGGGAGGACGAGCCAGACGCCATAGGCAGCGCCAATTCGGCGACGTTTTGGAGCTTCGTTTCGGTCCCGCGCGCTCCCTTCAAGAGCCCGTTCTGCTCCTCGGCCATCTCGATACCGTCTGGCCACTAGGGACCATCCAAAAGATGCCATGGCGTAAGGCTGAGGGACGATTGTGGGGACCCGGCGTGCTGGACATGAAAGCCGGCGTAATAATGGCTCTGACTGCCATTCAAACCTTGCATCAGCTGAAGTTAGCGCGCCCAGTAATTCTTCTTCTGAACAGCGACGAAGAGGTGGGGAGCACCATTTCTCGTCCTGTCACGGAGAAGTTAGCTCAAGTGTCTTCCGCGGTTCTGGTTCTCGAACCCGCCCAGGGACTCGCCTACAAGACCGCGCGCAAGGGAGTAGGCCAATACAATGTGCAGGTTACAGGCATTGGCGCACATAGCGGAGTCGACTTCGAACGCGGCCATTCTGCCGTGCTGGAACTGGCAAAACTCATCCAAACCATCTCCGGATTCACCAATCTCGAGCGAAAACTGACGGTAAATTGTGGTGTCATCGCTGGTGGAACACGGTCCAATGTAGTCCCTTCACACGCCTCCACTGAGGTTGACGTCCGCATCGCCAAAACCAGCGACGCCGCCTACGTCGACAAACTCTTCCGCAGCCTCAAAGTCTCCGACCCTCACTGCAAACTCACCATTACCGGCGGCATCAACCGCCCCCCCATGGAACGCAAACCCGGCACAGTCGCCCTCTTCAAAAAGGCGCGGTCGCTCGCAGCAGAACTCGGCTTCGCGCTCGAAGAAGCCTCAACCGGCGGCGGCTCGGACGGCAACTTCACCGCCGCCCTCGGCGTGCCCACGCTCGACGGCATGGGCGCAGTAGGAGACGGAGCCCACGCCGCGCACGAATCAATCATCATCGAACATCTCGTCCCGCGAACAGCTCTGTTAGCAGCGATGATCGCCAGCATCGAATGAACCGACCGTCTAAACCTTCTCCACGACAGGCCCACTCTCCGCCTCAGCGTGCGCCAGCGCCGCAATCGTGCGAGCAATCGGCAGACCGACCACGTTGAAGTAGCAACCCTCGATCCGCGGGATCCAACGCGCAGCATAGCCCTGGATCGCATACGCCCCGGCCTTATCAAGCGGCTCGCCACTGACGATGTATCGCGAGATCTCAACGTCGGTGATCACATTAAAGGTCACCTGCGTGATATCGAGATCCCGAACCGTCCTCTTCGCAGAGATCGCTGCAATCCCCGTCAGCACAGCGTGAGTGCGTCCACTCAGCATCTCCAGCATGCGACGCGCATCAGCGCTATCGACGGGCTTGCCCAGAATGTTGCCTTCAACGACGACGCAGGTATCTGCACCCAGAACAACCAGCGGGTCATCAGCCGAATCTGAGGACCGATGAGCGTTCCAGACCGCCTGAGCCTTCTCTTCAGCCAGCCGCTGGACGTAAGCAGCGGCGGCTTCATTCGGCAGAAGGTCTTCGTTAAGATTTGCAGCCTCTGCGGTGAACCTGAGACCGGCCTGCGTGAGAAGTTCGTGGCGACGTGGCGAAGCGGAGGCAAGAATAAGCATCACCTTCTGAGACTATCGGCACAGCCGCCCATCCGCAAAGTCTCCCAGCCCGAAGCAGGAACTAACTCTCAACCGTCTCCACCGTAACCCGCGCCTGCATCGTGTGCGTAGCGCCCGGAGCAAGCGTGATCGTATCCTTCGCAGCATTGACCGTTTCAATCGCCACAAACTCATGCCACTCCGTCGGATCCATATCAGCTAATTTCGCCGCTCCATCTTCCCACGGATTCCATACGACCGTTGTCGTCGATCCGGTCTTCGCGACGTTGATGTGGCGCTTGCCCGCATGATCCTTCAGCACGCAGGTCGCAGTCGTGTCCAGATACACGCGATCGGTCGGCCCTGCCACTGTGATGTCACCTTGCTGCAGCTTCTTATTGAAGTTGTCGACCTTGTCGAGATAGCTCACGCCGTCAAGGCCGGAGATGGCAATCTCATGAATATCCGTCACCGCATAATAGGTATGTAGCGCTTCCTCAAACACGAGTGGCGCACCAGCATCGTTGGCCACCGTAAGCTGCATCGTCAGAGTGCGCCCGATGGTCAACTGATAGGCCAGGCGGAACTGATCGAATCCCAGACTGCGGCTAAGCTCGTTAGGCCCCAGCGTAAGCGTAAGGTGCAGATCATCGCCGGCGAGCGCGGCAAAAACAAGCGTCCAATCCTGAATCCTCGCGAAGCCATGCGACGGCCCTGTCTTTCCGTCGTGGCGGTTCGCAAACCACGGAAATGCAATCGGCACTCCACCACGAATTGCCTTCCCTGGCACCAGTTCGGTCTTGCGGCTGGTAAAGATCACAGGCTGGTGTCCAGCGGGCTGCCACGCTGCCAGGTGAGCGCCTTGCAGATACACGGTTGCGGTCGCATGCGGAGTCGTAATGTCCGCGTGAATGAGCCCGCTCGGCGTCGCGTGAAATACAAGAACACCCGGCAGACCAAAGTGTTCGTTCAGTTGATTGATATCCATATGTTCCTTTTCCATGCACCTGGTTTACAGCAGCCGTAAAAACAACCCGTCAACAACAACTTAGATCTGCGAGTAAGCCGTTGGGCTCAAAACTAAGTTCGAAATGTTACTCACGATCTCTTCGAAGTTGTAGCGCGGTGAACTTCTAAGTTTGATCCATTCAGGATCCGCCCGAAACTTATCCCACTTCGCATTCAGGTCGGTCAAATCGGCAAAGCTTAGCATGTACGTCAGGTTCGGCATGCGCGGGCCGATCAGCGTGTCGCTGTAAAAAACCTGACTAAATCCTGCACGCTGGAAGATATCAAACTCGCCGTGGTGAAACATCTCAACCTTGCGAACGTGGTCCTGGCTACTCGGGCTCTCGTAGGTGCGCAATTGAAAGATTCTCTTGCCATGCTCAGCCGTCGCAGCTGGCGGAGTCAGTTTAGGCCATCCTTCAAAAGCAATATGAAGTGAACTATCGATCCGTTGAAATGCGGGCGCGGTTGCCGGCGCATCCCAGAAGGGTTCTGCAGCTTTCATGAACTGCTCATCGTGAACAAGCTGCAACTCAGCCGAGATAAGCGTCTCGAGCTTTGAGCACGGCAACAAAAGATAAAGAGTTGGCGTCTCGGGTCCTATGTCCAGATGAAAAGCGCCAACCGGCGCAATTCCCATCCGATTCAACGCAGGAATCAATGCGTCCGATATGTAACTCTCAGTGAGCTTAATCTGCGGCCCAGTCTGCAGGTGATACTTGCGAATCTCATAATATTCGCGTGATTTTCCAGAGGAGGTCTGCGCGGACGACTGATTTGCGAGCGCGAAAGCGGAAGTTGCAAGAGTAGCGGTCAAAAAATCACGTCTTTCCATCAAGTCTCCCGGTAAGCAGCTAATCCTTCCAGACGCCGAGCCAAACTTCAAATAAAGAATACAGGCCAGAATACTAAGTACTCATTATCTCTCCAGGGAACTCCGCTGAGGCGGACTCTTCATCAGCTCAAGGAAAAGCTTGTTGAATCGCGGCAAATCAAGGTCCGTCTGTACGTGTACGGCCTGTAAATCGAGTCGAGGCTTGTCGTCTTCAGTCCACGTGAGTGTGTCTCCATAAAACGGGCCGCGAGTCAGATCGACATCGACATACAGTTTCTCCTCTTTTGTGATAATCCCGGGATCGAGCCACGCAGCTGCTGCAAGTTCATCCCATAAGTAATAGAACTCGCCCGTGTAATCTGCGAGATACTTCGCGGCAGGGTTAGGGGAGCTGGCGATATCATCAAGCATCGCCTTCGTAAAATCCGTTTTTATCGAGATGTCCACCGTAGTCAGGTCGATGCGCGGCCAATGCGCTCGCAGCGTAATATGCGCAGCCTCAGGATCGAACCAGAAGTTAAACTCGTGGCGCGGATCGTTGACGAACTCAGGATCCCTCGTCTGCGGACTCAAACTGCCTCCCATAATCACGATGCCCTGCGTCAGTTCGGCGAAGTGCGGGTCGATCGAGATCGCAAGCGCAATGTTCGTCAGCGGACCGGCCGCGTAGATCGTGACCTGATGCGGATGCGCATGCACCTGACGAATAAGAAAGTGCGCTGCATCTTCGGCCAACGGCTTTATCGTGGGCTCACCTTCTTTCAGCTTAGGCAGTACGTAAGGGTCATGGTAAGGCTGGGCACTCGTCTTCGCTGCCAGATCTCCCCACGCTCCGTACCAGGGGAGGGTGCCGTTCAACTGCCGCTGAATCTTCGTCTCCTCGTCCGTCCGTACCAAAGGAAAGATCGCTCCCGGAACCACCGGAACATCCGTGCGATGGATCAGTTCGAGCATGCGCAGCGTGTGCTGCACCTCCTCTGGCTCCCACGCGTTTCCGCTCACCATCGTGATGCCAAGCACCTCCGCCTTCGGAGATTGCAGCAGCACCATCATCGCCATCTGATTGGAGCCACCTGGACCGGAGCCATCCTGATCGATCAAGACCATGCGCCTGCCCTCGGCGCTTCCGAACTGTGAGATCAAGCCGCCAAAGAGCACGACGAAGAACAGAGAAAGTTTTCGAGTCATGGTCAGCACAGATTACCAGCCCATACGAGGCTCGACGGCAAAACAATAGGCTCTCCTCGCATCTGCCATTATCTTTAAAGCAACATGCGCCGACCCCAGCTCTACCTGCTGCTTCCACTGGCTCTTCTATTCTCGGCATCCAGCTCTTCCTCCGCCATCGAGGTCAAGGTCTCTGCGCAAGCGCTGGAACGCACCTTGCGGGCCCAACTCTTCAATGGCCCACAAGGCCGCTACTACATTCGCGGAGACGCCACCTCTCCCTGTTATGTCTACGCAGAATCGCCCCACGTCACCTTCATGCAGGATCGCATCGTCGTCCACGTTCACGCGAAATCGAAGCTAGGCACATCCGTTCACGGCACCTGCCTCGGCGTCTCGCTCACCACCGACACCGACGTATCGCTCATCCCCGAAGCTGAAGAGGAGAGCATTGGATTTCGCGACGCACGAATCGAGCGACTCAGCGAATCCCGCGAACTGAACTTCGTCCTCGCGCCCTTTCTGAGCCACAAGGTTCCCGCTCAAATGAAGGTCAACGCAGCCGTATTAATGCGTCAGCTCCTCAGCCGCTCCACCGAAACCACCGGCTACGCTCTCTCGCTCGACTCGCTGAAGCTGCACTCCCTCCTCGTCGAAGGAGAATCTCTGGTCATGGACGCCGACGCCAACCTGAAAGTCAACTAACTTCGATGACCACTATTTCTGTGGAGCCAGCGGAGCAGGTGTCATCGCAGGAGCTGGCAATGGCCGCCGCACCTCTTCCGCTCCAGCGGGAGACGGAGCACCATTCAGCGTCGTCGGCTCTCCCGGTATCACCTCGACAGCAGCATCCTTCGGCGCCTTGAACCGTCCATCCGTCAGATAAGCCACCACAAATCCAGCCGCCACCTCAGGATTCAAGATCGCCAGCGGCACAACATACTTCTTCGACTTCACCACCGCCTCCAGCACGCCGTCGATTGGATGACTTCGCTTAATACTTCCCGGAACCTGCGGGATCATGAACGTCGAAAACTTCAAATCAGGATGCTGATCGGCATACTTCGTCAGCGATCGCGCCACTTGTTTCGGCGTCGTAATTCCCAGGTCGGAAAAGAAATTCCGATGCACGCTGTGCGGATAATAAACATCCAGCAACGTCCGCGAGAAATCGGCGCAGTTATGAAACAGCAGATTGAAATGCCCAACATTCCGGTTGTCGTTGAACTGATCCATGAACTGCTCATCTTCCTCTGCGGTTGTCTGAATCTGAAAGCCGTAGATCCTGCGGTCGTACGACGCCCCCACAAGCTGAGTCCATTCGCCTCCCGGAGCTTCGCCTGCCTTCTTACCCTTTTCAACATCGGGCGCAAGCGCAAGCAGATGGTCTCGCCTGTATTGATCGCGTAAGCTCACTTCAAGCGCGGCGTCCGCGGCCTTCGGCACATCCTCCACCCGCTCCACCGCATAAAGATACGGCACCAACGGAATAGCCAGCCAATCGTAGCCATCGATCTTGTGATAGCGGCTGATCACCGCACCGGGCTCGCCTGCTCGACAGGGCCGCAGCAAAGTCGGCGACTCCGCGCAAATGTGATTCAGATAAATTGCCGCGTGGCCAGTTGGATTGAACGCCCCAAACTCACCGTAGGGCTCTTCCATCAGCAGCGCCGCATCTGCTCGAGCCCGAACTCCTCCCATCGCCAACGCCGAAATTACAAGCGCCGTCACACAGGCGCGTATCTTTCCCATCCCAAACCCCTCTGCACCAAATCTCTCTACGCCCGATGTAAGCGACAAAGCTCATCGACCCAAACACCTATTTTCGCAGGAGGTTATGCCCCTTTTCACACAGGTCCTAAATAAGGATTAGAGGTTGAAAAGGGGCTGCAGAGTTGTAGCGTCAGCTAGAAAGAAACCCTGGCTCCAAACTGGAACTGACGAGGATCAGACGCAGCAGTCGGCGTACCCGCTGCGGTGTAGAGCAGATTCACATCCAGTGTGTTGTTCTTGTTGATCAAGTTGAAGACGTCCGCTGTAACTTGCAGCGCGATCTCATGCGGAAACGTGAACGCCTTCGCAATGCGAAGATCCGTAAACACGGTATAAGGCTTTACGCCGACATTGCGGCCAAGGTTCCCGGCATAGTAGCTGCTTGTCGGACCTGCATCCGCTGGTGCATCTGCATAGCACGGTAGATTGAAAGCCCCCGTCGGAGAGTACTTCGACAGCACCGGGGCCGTACCGCAGCTCGTGGTCGCACTCCCCGGCGCAACCGCGTTAGGCCGATCCGTAAGCGGATCGAAGTCAAAGTTCGTATCCGTTCCTGTCAGAACATTGAATGGTCTGCCCGAGGAGATTTCAAAGATCGGCGCAATCGTAAAACCGGAGAGCGCCGTCGGAAAGAATCCCGCCCCACCAAGATGGCCGGTGTTATAAACCCCCGAAAGCACCAGACGATGCCGTTGATCGAAAGTCGAGTTGCTTCGCTCTGCATTCGGATCGAAGTTGCTCTGCGGCGCATCCGACGTGGACACAACGTCGGTAGAGTCGTCGATAGCGTGCGACCACGTGTAGCTGACCAGGAACTCGAAATTTGTGGTGTAGCGCTTTCGCAGATTCACGCTCAGAGCGTTATAGCTCGACGTTCCGGTCGTCAAGTTAGGTGTCATATCGCCGAAGGGAACTGGAATACCCACGCCAAGCCCATCGGCCGCTGCAATCTCGCTGGCCAGCGCAACACACTGACCGCCCCCCACGTTGGGGTTCGCAAGGAAGGTCGCCAGCGAAGTGTTCAGCCCGGACTTGCGGAAAAAGTTCAACAGAGCCGGTGTAACGTATGGTCCCGTAGGGCCGTTACCGCAGGGGTTGACCCCAGCCGCGGTTCCGACCGTCAACGGATTCGACGTAGGACCTGCAGTCCCAGGAGCTGCCATCCCTGCTTTCACCGCATTCACTGCATTGCGCCAGTTTGCGGTCAGCAGTTGCGGATTCACCGGATTGACGTTGACAGGCCGATTCAGGTGCCGTCCACCCGTCGAATTGAAGGCAACATTCAACGACATATCGTGACCGAGATCCTTCTCCACACCAAACGAAATCTGCTGCACATAAGGTGTCACGTAGTGCAGATCTGCGGGCAGACCAGAAGGAAGAATCGCCAGTGGAAATCCGGCCGCCAAAAAGTTCTGGTTGACGAAGACTGAATTCGAATTGTTAGGATCGAACCGCTGTTGACTCGCAATGTAGTTAACCCCAGCCGCGGCCGCACCAAGGCAATTCGGATTTCCCAGCGACCCCTGAAATGCGTTGGTAGCGTTCAAATTCAGCGGACTCGCAGCGGCATTCGGACTGGCGACGCTGCAGGGAGAACCGCCGCCAAGAATTACCAGCGGAACCTTCGTCGAGTTAAAACTGGTCGACTGCGACTCAAGATTTCCCGGTGCCCGATCGTAAAACAGCCCATAGTTCGCGCGAATTACTGTCTTCGCATCTCCGCGCACGTCATACGCAATCCCAACACGTGGCGCGAAGTTCGTAGCCGCCAGCCGGATACCCTCACGAACGCCGTAAAGTCTCTCAGCGTCATTCGTGTTTTCATTCAGAGCCAGTTGCGTCGGAAACGCCTCCACGTCATATCGAATCCCGAGGTTCAACGTCATCCTGCTGGTCGCGCGCCAGCTATCCTGCAGGAACCAGCCAAGCGTCTTCAGGTCGTACTTATAGGTCGTCTGTCCAATGCCCTGCGCGAACGACTGTGGAATCCCGAGCCCATACGCCTGAACTGCAGAGAAACCCGGTAGCCCCTCAAGCAACGGCGAAACATCTGTAGCGTTCAAGCCTGCAAACGTGTAGTCGCCTCCACCATAAAGCTGCCCCTGCAGCAGATTAATCGGAATATACCGAAGGTCCACGCCCATCTTGAGCGTGTGCGACCCGACGGTATACGTAAAGTTGTCTTGCAACTGATTCTGATTCTCAATCCGATCCACAACTGAAAACGGTGTCTTCCCAAAATACGCATAGCCCGGAATATTCACCGCTGTGTTGTCGCCCCCCGGCGAATTGGTATTCGCAAATCGCACCGGATGCCGCGCATATTGAAAGCGTAGGTCATTCACCTTGTTGTTGCCGAAGATTGTCGTGTACTGACCGGCGATCGCAAAATCGTGCAGACTCTGCGTGGCCGTGCGCGAGAAGGAGTTCTCTCCGAGATTCTGGTTCGCCGCACTCTCTTCGATTCCAGTAATGTAGCTCGGGCTCACGCTCGCATGCAGAACAAGCTGTTGATTGCTCGTCAACTTGTGATCGATTCGCAACGAGTAAACCTCGGTCTTTTCCGTGACTGGAAAATTCCCGATCAGACTGTTGAGCGGCGTAAACGATGCAGGCGTCGCCTGGCCCGATGTGACAAAATTCCTCGGACCGATCGTCGACTGCAGAAACGCAGGATTCTGCCCGGTCGTTGCCAACGACGATCCTGATCCAACCAGAGCGATGTATTGCTGTATCCCCGGCGTATTGGCTGGAATTCCGGCATTCTGCAGAAACGCCTGCTGCTCCGGCGTTCCCTGAATCGTAAGAGCCCCACCCGGAACCCCGTAGAACCGGCTCACATCGATGTTCGTCAAGCCGAAGTTGTTCGATCCGATATCCGAAAAACCTGTCTCCTGCCGCCGTGTAATCTCGGTCGAAAAGAAGTAGAACGTCTTATCGGGAACGATCGCGCCGCCAATCGTAAGACCCGCCTGAACCCGCGTATAAGCCGGCTGGTACACGGTCGAAAACGGATTTGTGGCCTGGATATAGCGATTGCGCAGAAACCCGAACGCGCTCCCATGCGTGGCATTTGTGCCTGATTTAGTCACAATATTCACCACGCCGCCCGACGCTCTGCCATACTCCGCCGCAAAGCCGTTCGTGATGATCTGGAACTCCTGCACAGCATCCTGCGACACCGTCGTTCGCGTGCCGCCAGAGATGTAATCCCCCGCATCGGCCCCATCGACGTTGATCGAATTTGAACGTGCCCGAACGCCGCCGAAATTCAGCCCCGAGGTCGGAATCGCGCCAATTGAAGGCGCTGCGTCCCGCGCAATCTGCGAATTCGTCAGCGTGAAGTTGATGTAGTTACGCCCGTTCGTAGGCAGGTTGTCGATGCGAAGTTCGTCGACCGTAGTGGACTGCGAGCTCCGTTGCGTTTCGATGATGTCGGCGCCCGAACTCACCGTCACAACCTGCGTCGTCCCCACCGTTAGTGAGAGAGGAAGCTCACCCTGTTCTCCGGTGGTCAAAACTACATTCTGGCTGATGTACTTGTTGAACCCCTTCGCCGTCGCCTCCACAGCATAGGTCCCCGGGGGTAACAGCAGCAGGCGGTAGTTTCCTTGCGCGTCCGTAGTCGTCGTTCGGGAGAAGCCCTTCGAGTCATCTGTGATCGTGACCGTCGCGTTGGGAATCACAGCTCCGGTCTGGTCATGAACCGTGCCGTTGAGTTGCGCCGTTGAGATGTTTTGAGCCCATAGACCGGTGGAAAAAGAGCACACCAGAAGAAGAACAGCGGCCAGAGCGTTGAAGACAAAAAGCCGCGAATTGACTTTGAACATGCGTGTTGCTCCCCGTTGTGTCAGCAGGCCCCAACTCATTTGGCAACGGCCTGACTGACAACTTTAACGACGCGATGTTCTACATGAATGACCATTCAGTACGCAAGAGGAAACCGGACACCCTGCATTTAACTGATCAATCCCCTTGAGCGAACAGTCTCCAACGTCACATGTTTTGTGGATTTTGCACGCTCTCCCAACTCCCGCCGCGGTGATCCCCGCCAGTCACCCACCGCCACGTGCAAAACGGGACCCACATGTCACGCATTAGAGCGCTACCGCAATCCAACCGAGTCAATAACGACATGGTGAGACAGCGACCGGCCTGCTTCACCCTCAGATCCCGTTCGGTAAAACGGAAAGACTAATTGCGAGTGACACCCAACTGCTTCCCAGCCGAAGTCTGCAGCCCCCACGCCATACGCGGCGTATTGTGCGCCATCCCCACCCGGCCATCCGGCCCCAGCAGAATAATCCCGCCATGCCCACCCAGACGATTGAACAGATAATCGATCGCCTCATGAGCAGCCTCATCAGGACTTGCCCCGCCCGCCACTCGATCCACCGCCCACTTACCCAGCACCAGCTTCATAATCGGCTCGCCCCAACCGGTCAGCGACACAGCCGCCGAAAGATTGTCGGCATAACAGCCACATCCAATCAATGAAGAATCCCCCACGCGGCCCGGAGCCTTATTCAGCGTCCCGCCCGTGCTCGTCCCAGCAGCAATATTGCCGTGAACATCGAGCGCCACCGCCCCCACCGTATCGTGCGATTCAAGACTCCCCGAAAAAGTCACATCCGGCAGCCCCGCCAGTTCGTCCGCCTGAGCCTTATACAGCCGCTCCCGCTCCCGCGGCACCACAAGATCAGAGTTGTCGCAAAGCGTCATCCCATGTTGTCGTGCAAACCTCTCAGCCCCTACCCCGACAAAATAAACATGCGGCGACTCATCCAGCACCAACCGCGCTGCCCGTATCGGATTCCGCAGCCGTTCCACGCACGCCACACCGCCGGTACGAAGATTCTCCCCATTCATCAGCAGAGCATCCATTTGCACCCGGCCATCCTGCGTCAGAAACGATCCACGACCCGCGTCGAACGTGTCGTCATCCTCCATCACCGCAACCGCAGCCTCCACAGCATCCACCGCCGCAGCGCCTCGTTCCAACAACGCATAACCGGCAGCAAGCGCATTCGCGATGCCATCCTCGTGAGCAGCAATGGCATCGTCAGGCATCGCCCACGCACCGCCATGAATTAACAGAACTGGTTGAACACTCATCGCATCTCAAGTCTACGGGATTCACCTCTCCAGTTTTCAAATCAACACCAGCTCGTCGTAGCACCAAACAAATCGAGGAATCAAATGGCAAAGACAATCGCTGACTTAATCGTGGAAACCCTGAAGAACGCTGGCGTCAAGCGCGTCTACGGTCTTCCTGGCGACTCTCTCAACGGATTTACCGACGCGCTTCGCCGAGACGGCACCATGGAATGGATCCACGTGCGCAACGAAGAGGTCGCTGCCTTCGCCGCCGGAGCAGACGCCCACCTCACCGGCACCCTCGCAGTCTGCGCCGCAAGCTGCGGCCCCGGCAATCTTCACCTCATCAACGGCCTCTTCGACTGCCATCGCAACCGCGTGCCTGTACTCGCCATCGCCGCCCACATCCCCAGCACCGAGATCGGCTCCAACTACTTTCAGGAGACTCATCCGCAAAATCTCTTCAAGGAGTGCAGCGACTACTGCGAAATGGTCGGGATCCCCGAACAGATGCCGCGCGTCCTCGAGATCGCCATGCGCACCGCCATCAATCTCTCCGGCGTTTCTGTCGTGGTAATCCCCGGCGACGTCGCCCTCCACAGCGCCCCCTCCGAGTCCAACTCCGCCCCCATCAGGCTTGCCCGTCCGGTCATACGCCCCAACGACGACGAACTTCGCGATGCCGCCGAAATCCTCAACGCAGGAGCCAAAGTCACGATTCTCGGCGGAGCGGGCTGCAAGGACGCACACAAAGAGCTCATCGCAACCGCAGAGGCATTGAAATCACCTATCGTCCACGCCCTCCGCGGCAAGGAGTACATCGAGTACGACAATCCCTACGACGTAGGCCTCACCGGTCTCATCGGCTTCAGCTCCGGCTATCACGCGATGGAAGACTGCGACGTCCTGCTGATGTTAGGCACTGACTTTCCCTATGTGCAGTTCTTCCCCAAACGCGCAAAGGTCATTCAGATCGACCTTCGTGGCAACCAGATTGGCCGTCGCGCCAAAGTCGATCTTGGTCTCATCGGCTCCATCAAAGAGACCCTCTCCGCTCTCCTACCTCTGCTTACGACAAAGACCGACCGAGCCCACCTCGACGCCAAGACAAAAGACTACAAAAAAGTTCGCGAAGGTCTCACCGAGTTGGCCGGTCCCGACGGAGACACGACCCCCATCCATCCGCAATACGTCGCAAAACTCATCGACCAACTCGCAGCCGATGACGCCATCTTCACCTGCGACGTAGGTACGCCCACCGTCTGGTCCGCCCGCTACCTCGCCATGAACGGACGCCGTCGTCTCCTCGGCTCCTTCAACCACGGATCAATGGCCTGCGCCGTCCCCCAGGCCATCGGCGCCCAATCAGCATTCCCCAACCGTCAAGTCGTCACGCTCTCCGGCGACGGTGGCCTGGCCATGATGCTCGGCGATCTCCTCACCCTTCGCCAGCAAAAGCTACCAATCAAAATGGTCGTCTTCAATAACGGTGCTCTTGCCTTCGTCGAACTCGAGATGAAGGCCGGAGGCATCGTCACCTACGCCACCGATCTCGACAACCCAAGCTTCGCCGCTCTCGCCAATTCAATTGGCATTCAAGGCGTTCGCGTAGAGAAACCAAGCGAACTCGAGTCGGCGCTAAAAACCGCCTTTGCAACTTCGGGCCCTGCATTGGTCGAAGTGATGGTGAATCGTCTCGAACTCTCCATGCCGCCGCACATCAGCCTCGAGCAGATGAAAGGCTTCTCTCTCTACATGGCAAAGAGTGTTCTCAGCGGACGCGGCGACGAGATCATCGACCTCGCAAAGACAAACGTAATCCAGCGACTTCTGTCGTAGTGCGAATCGCTAGCCTCTCCCATAGGTCGGTTGAGATCCTTCCGCCGACCATCGGGAAGCCCGGGGCGAGGCCGGTATACAAGTCACGAAGTGACCGCCGCCCGCGCAGGGCGCGCCTTAAGGCATTTACTTCGTCTGCGTAATCAGCTTCTTCCTGCGCTCAGTCTCGACATAGGTGTAGCGGATGCGGTGAATCACCGTCAGCGTAGCAAACAGCGCCAGCACCCACAGCGCCGGAGCCATAACGCCCCACCGATTACACAACGCCCCCAGGATCACGCAAACAATCCGCTCAGGCCGCTCCATAAACCCGACCTTGCACGTCCCAATCAGCGCCTCAGCCCGCGCCCGCGTATAGCTCACCATCACGCACGCCGTCATCACAAACGCTACCAGCCCCACATAAAACAACCGGTTGCCGCGCGCGTAATAAATCAGTAGCCCAAAGAAAATCGCGACATCCGAGTAGCGGTCCATCACCGAATCAAAGAACGCGCCGAACACCGAAACCTGGTTCGTCTTCCGCGCCACCCGTCCGTCGACCATGTCGAAGACGCCCGCTCCAATGATGATCAACCCAGCGTACAAGAACATCCGGTTGGCATTATTGGGGCGCGCAAATCCAAAAAAACACGCGGCGATGATGTTGATCACCAGTCCAATAAACGTCAGTGCGTTAGGCGAGATGCGGGTCAGCGCAAGGCCGTTCACGATCTTCTGCAGCAGCCAGCCGCTGCCTTTGCCGAATGCGCTTGTCCAGGTCAAAAACTAATCCTCAGGGGAGAAGACCCCGCTTTTTACCGCTTTCTTGATACCACATCGCAACGTGTGTAGGACACCGTCGACGCCTTGAGTTACTCTCCGTCGGCGACGTCGTGAATGGTCAACAGCTTCAGGATCTCAAGTTCGCGCTTGCCGTTCGGCGTAATCACCGTCGCCGTATCGCCAACCTGCTTCCCCAGCAACGACCGTCCAATCGGCGAAGTCGTTGAGATCAACCCCTTGGCCACATCGGACTCTTCACTCGTAACCAGCTGATATTTGATCTCTTCGTCCTTGCTTGAGTCGAAGACCGTTACGTGCGAGCCAAACCCAACCTTGTCATTAGGGATATTGACCAGGTTCACCATGGCAAGTTCGCCCATCCGCTTCTTCAACTGCCCCAGTCGGGCATTGACGAAAACCTGGCGCTGCTTGGCCATGTGGTATTCGGCGTTTTCACTCAGGTCGCCCAGTGCGACGGCCTTCTTAATCTCTGCAGGAAGTTCAGTCGTGAGTTCGTGCTCCAACAACTTAATCTCTTCTGCAAGCCTCTTCTTTACTTGTTCTGGCATGGGGCCTTCCGGTTAAAACTAGGCGAGCGCGCTCGCCTTATCGCAGCAGCGCACTCTGGTCAAAACTCGATTATACGATGGCGCAAGATCAAACCCCAATTACGTGGCCTCGCCGCCGCTGCCCGACGACCCCAGCGCCCGGCCCCGTTCATTCGCTCTAGCCTCAAGAAAAGACTGCAAAATCAACACCGCCGCCACCTGGTCGATGATCCCCTTGCGCCCCATCGCCGCATGTCCGGCATCATCCAGGTGACGGTGAGCCTGCGTCGTGGTCAGCCGCTCATCCCACAGATGCACCGTCAGGCCAAACTCCGTCCTCAGATCCTCCGCAAACGCCTGCGCCTTCGCAGCCTGCGGGCTCTGGTCCCCCGACATATACAACGGATTGCCCACCACCGCCTCGGTCACCCCATGCTTGCGGAGCACCCGCGCCACCGACTTCAAATCCGCTCGCCGCCCCGTCCGATGCAGCGTAAACAGAGGCTGCGCCGTATATCCCAGCGGGTCCGAGATCGCCAATCCAATCCGCCGGTCGCCCACGTCGAACCCAAGCACGCGAGCCACCAGCGCCCCCGTCGACTCCGAAGACCCCGACCCAACATCCTCGGCGTCCTCATCTACCCTCGGATTCTCATCGGTAGTCACGAATTTGAGTCTACTTGGTCACCGCCTCCCCAGCTCAGCCGTAAAATGGAGCGACGACGCGACTGACTCGCAGCCCGGCAACCCTAACCACAGCCTGCAGCTAAGCCCTGATCACTAAGCTCTAAGTCTCAAACCCGGAGGCATCCCCTTGAAGTTTCTCGGTACCCTTCTGCTGCTTCTGCTCATCGTCGCAGCCGTCGCCGCCGGCGTTATCTACCTTCCCTACGGCCCCACCACCGAGACCTTCGTCGACATAGCCCCCGGCACCAGCACAGAATCCATCGCAGCCCAACTCGAGCGCAGCGGCGTCATCCGCAGCCGTTACGGCTTCTATCTCCTCCGCCTCACCAAAGGTGGCCGTCTCCAGGCAGGCGAGTATCGCTTCGATCGCAAGCTCCCCATGCCCGACGTCTACCAGCACATCCTCCACGGCGACATCTACACCCGCCCCCTCACCATCCCCGAAGGCTTCAACATCTTCGACATCGCCCAGGCAGTCCAGGACGCCGGCTTCGGCTCCCGCGACGCCTTCCTCGCCGCCGAACGCCAGCACACCGAGCTCATCGCCGCCTGGACCGACGGCCCAACCCCCGCCTCTCTCGAAGGTTATCTCTTCCCCGACACCTACCAGTTCTCCCGCCACGCCACCCCGCTCCAGATCCTCTCCGCCATGGTCCGCCGCTTTCACCAGGAGACCGCACAGCTAGGCCTCATCCACGACGTGTCCCACACCGTCATCATGGCCTCCCTCATCGAAAAGGAGGTCAGCCAGGATGCCGAACGCCCCCTCGTGGCCGGCGTCTTCGTCAACCGCCTCGCCAAAGGCATCCCCCTCGCCACCGACCCCACCGTCATCTACGCCGCCCTGCTCGACAACCGCTGGCGCGGCACCATCTACGCCTCCGACCTGCAATCCCCGTCGCCCTACAACACCTACAAACACGCCGGTCTCCCCCCCGGACCCATCGCCAACCCCGGCATCGCCGCCCTCCGCGCAGCCATGCGCCCCACCCGCACCGACTACCTCTACTTCGTCAGCGACGCCGCCGGCCACACCCGCTTCTCCGCCACCCTCCAGGAGCACGCCCAACAGGTCCAGTCCTACCGCCAGGCCCAAAAACACTAGCACCCCCGAATCAGCGTTTCGCCCCAGCTAACTTCCGTTCAGCCTTCAACTTTGAGAAACACTTCGGAACCCCAACACATCCAAACCGTATAGAAATAATCGAGAGCGGACGCATCACGGCCCCCAGCAAGAGCATCCGAGCCGGGAAAGATATACTTGAAGTTTGTGCTCATGAGGATAAGACAAGCGGCGGCGATGGCAATCATTGGGCTGGCTCCGGCGCTCACCGGATGCCTGACCCATACCCGCATCGTCCCCAAGACCCGCCCCGCCGACGTCGTCCTCAACGCCGAGCTCGGTCAGCTCCTCAAGCAGGTCGATCAGCGCTTCGAAGCCGTCCAGACCATGAACGCGGCCATCGAAATCGTCGCCACCACCGGCGGCGGCCGCCAGGGCAAAGAAACCACCTACCCCAGCTTCGGCGGGTATATCTTCATCAGAAAGCCACAGGACCTTCGCGTCCTGCTCCGCGTGCCCTTTCTCGGTTCGGTGGCGCTCGACATGGTCAGCAACGGCAAAACCTGGAAGCTCTGGGTCCCCCGCCGCAACCTCGCCATGATCGGCACCAGCGAAGTCACCAAGCCCTCCACCAACGGCCTCGAAAACCTCCGCCCCGCCGTCTTCTTTGACTCGCTCCTCGTCCACGGTCTTGGGCCCGATCAGGTCGTCGTCCTCACCCAGGACACGCGAGTGGTCGCAAACGACAAGGACAAAAAGGACCTCGTCGAGGAGCAGGACTACGACCTCGAGTTTCTGGCTCAGCCTGAGGGCAAAACCGCCCATGCCGTCCGCGTCATTCACATCGGCCGCAATAACCTCCTGCCCTACCAGCAGGACATCTACGGCCCCGACGGCACCATCGTCACCCGCGCCTTCTACAGCAACTATCAGAAGTTCGGTGACACGCCCTTCCCCATGAAGATCGAGATCAGTCGCCCCCAGGACCAGTACAACCTCACCATCACCGTCACCAAGCTGACCCTCAATCAAAAACTCGAAGACGACCAGTTCGAGCTGAGAATCCCCGACACCGTCCCAGTCAAAAACATGGACTAGCTCCTTCCGCGCCGACTTCCAGTCATTGCCCGTTCTCCTCCCACATCCCAATAGCCCCATCATCTCCAACGAAGCGGAGAGACCCTATGTCTGTTCTTCACCTCTGCATGCGAACTCCAGTCACTGAATCGACAAATCTCCCTTCCGCATCCAAGTTCACGGTTCCGGTGCAAAAAGGTGACCCATGAAAGCGATGCAGCTCTATCAGTCTCCAGAAGGCGTCTCCCTCCACCTCGGCCGCGTCGCTGAACCCACGCCCGGCAAAGCAGAGGTTCTGATCCAGGTCCACGCCGCAGGAGTCACCCCTACCGAACTCGACTGGTACCCCACCACCCACTCCAAGGCTGGAGCCAAGCGCGAAAACGCCATCCCCGGCCACGAGTTCTCCGGCACCATCGTAGCCTTCGGCGAAGACGTCACCAGCTTCACCCTCGGCCAGTCTGTATACGGCATGAACGACTGGTTCGCCGAAGGAGCCACCGCCGAGTTCTGCCTCACCATCCCCACCAGCATCGCGCCTAAACCGGCCACTCTAACCCACGCCGAAGCCGCAACAATCCCCATCGGAGCCCTCACCGCATGGCAGGGCCTCTTCGACCACGCCAAACTCCAGCCCAAGCAGCGCGTCCTCATCCACGGAGGCGCCGGGGCCGTCGGCATCTTCGCCGTCCAGCTCGCGCACAACCACGGAGCCTACGTCATCGCCACCGCCTCCACCCCAACCCTCGATCTCGTCAAGCAGCTCGGCGCCGACGAGGTCATCGACTACAAAACCTCACGCTTCCAAGATCTCGTCCACGAAATCGACGTCGTCTTCGACACCGTAGGCGGCGAAACCCGCGACCTCTCCTGGCCCATTCTCAAACCCGAAGGCCGCATGATCACCATCGCCGCCGACGCAGAAACCAGCACCGACCCTCGCGCCAAGGAAAGCTTCTTCATCGTCGAGCCCAGCCAGACTCAACTCATAGAAATCGCAAAACTACTCGACGCCGGATCGCTGAAAACCTTCGTCAGCGCCGCCGTCCCACTAGACGACGCAGCGGCTGCCTACGCCAAAACCATCTCGCAAAAACTAGGCTACGGCAAAGTAGTCATCACCCTCGCCGACTAGTCCTCCGCCCAGCGCGCGCCAGCATCCGCCACCGTATACGAACCGCGCTTCGACCGCCCCTCGTTCTTCACTGCAGAAGCCAAGGCCCCCAGCAACAGCGCTCCTCCAGCATCCGCAAACACCGAGTAATTTAGCGGCCCTTTAATCCCCCCACTCCACGTCATCGCCAGCGCGAACAGCGCGAACAGTAAAGCCGCCCCATACGCGACATACTCCAGCTTGTATCCAATCAGCAGCCCCACCCCAAACACAACTTCGAACCCTGTCGCAATCCAAGCCAGCGCAGGAATCAGCGCCTTCGGCGCAAAGCTGTTCACCACTCCGCAATAAGCCACAAAGTGAGCCCAGTCCCCCCACGAAGCTCGAGGCGACCCATACGGCCCCCACAGCCCGAACCTGTCGGCCACAGCCGAAAGCAGCGTCATCGCCAGCGCAATGCGCCCCACCCACAAAGCAAACGTCACAACACGAGAAGCTCTCATATTCAGACACTCAGACCGCAACTTCAAATAAACCCATATCAGAACTGTCGCTATATTTCGGTGAAAGGCTAACTGGGGGTCCTCTTGATGACTGGCCCAGAGCCGCATCCAGGAGGCAACGGGATCATGTTTCCACCCTTCACGCCACCTTTGCCGTCGGGCATGTAGACCGGAAAGGATTCGCCATCTCCGAGATAGAAGATTGAAACGCTGGTGCGCACGGCAATCGCGTGTCCGTGCTTCTCGTAAGGTTTATATGTCCACTCCTTGATCGCTACCATCGCCGAGTCTTTCAGTTCGTCATACCCACTCACAAACTCCGCGTCACTCACTTTTCCTTTCTCATCGACGGCAACCTTCAGTATCACCATAGCGTTCGAGCACTTTTTTATTGCCCCCTCGGGCAACTTTGGCGCAACAACATGGTCCAGACGCTTAGCCATAACTGTTTCAGGAACCTCCACCGCTTTAGCGGAAGAGCCGCCATCCTGAGCAGAGCAGTTGGTCAGAGCGGAGACAAGCAACACGAGCCGAAATATAGAGCGGCAGTAGGTATGAACGGTCATTCCAGCCAACTATATCCCCTGTGGAGTTTCGAAATCAGTTCGGCTGTAAAGAAATCATCGCCGTTCCCGATAGAGGACTGGGGCGCGCGGCCGCCTATCAGCACCGTTTCCAAACAGGGAAACATTCGCAGTTACATAAAGTCCCGAAGCCCTGCCCGCTCCGCATGCACCACAATCGCCTCGTTGATCTCGAGCGCCAGCGCCAGCGCCGCGCGTCCATCCTCACCCGACACCACAGGCCTTGTGCGCTCACGCACAGCCTTCAAAAACGACTCAATCTCCAGTCGCAACGGCTCCCCCAACTCCACCGCCACCTTCTTCAGCGACAACCCCGCCGAAGGATGTCCTCCCGGAAGCGCCCCCGCCTGCTGCGCCTTCTCAGCCAACGCAGCCAACATCGCCGGATCCATTCCAGCCGCCGCAGTCACATCGATCATCAACAGGTCCTGCCGCGCAAAATCCAGCGACAAATACTGATGCGGCTGAAAGAATCGCAGCTTCCTCACCCGCTCCGTACTCACCCGGCTGGCCGTAAAGTTCGCGATACAGCCGTTCTCAAACTCCACCCGCACATTCGCAATATCCACCTTGCGCGACAGCACCGGAAGCCCCACAGCCCTTACCTCGCGCACCGGCGAAGCCACCAGGCTCAGCACAATGTCCAGATCATGAATCATCAGATCCAAAACCACATCCACATCAAGCGAACGCGGCGTAAAGATACTCAGCCGATGCGCCTCGAAGAACATCGGCTTATGCAGATGCGCCTTCGCCGCAGTCACAGCTGGATTAAACCGCTCCAGATGCCCAACCTGCACGATGCGCCCATGCTTCGCGGCCAACTCAAGAATCAAATCAGCATCCGCGAGACTCGCGGCCAGCGGCTTCTCAATCAGCAGATCCACACCAGCTGCCAACAGCGGCACAGCGGCGGAAGCATGATGCACCGTCGGCACACAAACCGATGCAGCATCGAGCCCGCCAACAGCGGCCAGGCAAGCCTCGATCGTCTCAAAGCCCGGCACGCCAAACTTCTCCGATGCCGCAGCCACAGCTACCGAATCACGGTCCACCACAGCCACAAGCTCGACCGCCTGCCCCGCCTGCTGAAGCTCCCGCAGCACCCGCAGATGGTTGCGCCCAAAGGCTCCCGCCCCAACCACTGCAACCCGCAGCGCCCGCGTATCCGCCACTATTTTTCGACCGGAGCCTCAACTGCCTCGCGGCAGCGGGCATACAGCTCGAGCAGGTGCGTCACCTGGTCATCACTCTTAGGCGAGCTCGGCAGACCAAAACCAGTCGATCCAGCGGACTTGCTTCCGACATTGGCCTGCGCTGCAACGAACTTAAGTAGATCGAGCGCGATATCTTCGGTACGGCGCGCCGTGCTGATGGATTCCATGAAATGTTTCCTCTCGGTGTCTCTCAGCTGATGTTAACGGCCCACATGCCATGCACGCAAATACGCCTCCTCACCTCAACGATAAACAGACGATAGACTTCTCCTCAGACACAAGCAGACGGAGGCAGACTTGGAATTTTGTGACGACGAATTCAGCGACGACGATCTGACGAACTTCGAAGCCCACGGCGCCACACTTCCTGCGAACCCAGACACCCAGGGTTACGTCGAACACAAGGGAGCCCAAATCTGGTACGCCACCTACGGCTCCGGCTCACCCGTCATCCTTCTCCACGGAGGCTTCGGACACAGCGGCAATTGGAGCTATCAGCTTCCCGACCTCTTCACTGCCGGGCACCGCGTCATCTTCATCGATAGCCGTGGACACGGCCGCAGTACGCGCGACGATCGCCCCTACTCCTACGAACTAATGGCCTCAGACGTCCTCGCCGTCATGGATACACTGCACCTCGAACGAGCAGCCCTCGTCGGTTGGAGTGACGGCGCCTGCATCGCTCTCATCCTCGCCGATCAAGCGCCCTTCCGCGTCGCCGGAGCCTTCTTCTTCGGGTGCAACATGGACCCCAGCGGCCTCAAACAAATCAACGAGCGCAACCCGCTCCTGCACCGCTGCCTCGGACGCCACGCAATGGACTACGCCCAGCTTTCACCGACGCCCGACCAGTTCAACGAGTTCGCCCACGCCGTCCGCATCATGATGAACACCCAACCCAACTACACCTCACAAGACCTCGCCAGAGTCAGTGTGCCCGTAGCCATTGTGCAAGCCGAACACGATGAGTTCATCAAGGACGAACACGCCGAGTACCTGGCTCGCACCATCCCCAACGCCAAGCTCATCATCCTCAAAGGCGTAAGCCACTTCGTACCGCTCCAGCGCCCACACATCTTCAACGCCGCCATGCTAGCTTTCATCACAGAAGTCCTGCCAGACAGGCCGAGCATGCGTGGGGCGGTCACCTTGTGACACGAATACGAATCGCGACCAACGGGAGCGCCAACCGAAGGGGTATACAAGTCACGAAGTGACCGCCGCCCGCGCAGGGCGTATTTAAACCCCAGATCGATGAGCCGGCCGCACCCCACAAACAATCTCATATGCAATCGTCCCCGCCAGCCGCGCATGATCCTCCGCCGTCACGCCATCCCCAAGCACCACCACCTCATCCCCCAGCGCCACGCCTTCAATCCCGCTCACATCCACAATCGTCAGATTCATCGACACCCTACCCACAATCGGCGCCTTCTCCCCCCGCACCATCGCCCACCCACCAGCCCGCGCATTCGAAGCCGAGAGCTCCCGCCGCACTCCATCCGCATACCCCACCGGCAGCAGCGCCAACCGCATCGCCCGCGGCACACAATAGATCCCGTTGTATCCCACGGTATCTCCCGCCTCCGCCTCGCGCAGCCCAATCACCCGCGTCTTCCACGTCATCACCGGCTGCAGCTTCTGCCGCACCTCACTCAAACCCTCACCCTCAATCGGCAAGCAGTACCCATACAACGCAATCCCCGTCCGCACCATCGACCGCGCCCCCACAATCTCCGCCACCCCTTGTAGCCAAGCCACATTCCGCACCCCTTCGTTGTCGATCGTGGAAGAGTTCCCCGCATGCACCCACGACGCCCGCAGATCCGCAGCCTGCACCACACCAATCGCCTCCTCGAACCGCCTCCGCTGCAACACCGTCTGAGCCGACCCAGCCACCTCCGACGAAGCAAAGTGCGTCATCACTCCATCCACCCGAATCCCCGACTCCCCCCGCACCCACGCCACCAACTCCTCCAATTCGACCCCGACGGCCACCCCCTGCCGCGCCATCCCCGTATCAATCTCCACATGCACCCCCACCGGCCCCATCCCCAGCCGCTTCGCCGCCTCGGCCAACCACTCCATCTGCTCCCGCAGCCAAACCACCGGCGTCAACCCCAGCCGCACCACTTCCTCCGCATCCTCCCGTAGCAGCCCGGACATCACCAGGATCCCCGGCCGCTCCCTCCGCGCAACCCCCGCCACCTCGAGCGCCTTCTGCACCGCCGCCCCTTCGGCGACATCCGTCACCCCGAGCCACTCCGCCCCTGCCCTTACCAGCACCGGAGCACAAACAGCCGCCCCATGCCCATAAGCATTGGCCTTCACCACCGCCAGCACCGCGGTATCCCCACCAGCCGCATCCCGCAGCAGCCTGTAGTTCCCCGCCAGCCGCCGCTCTGAAACCTCCACCCAGCTCTTCACATCCCTATCCTACCGTCGCCACCCCCTCCCGCAGATACCTCCTCAAATACCTCTTGTTCCCCATCGCACCCCGAGTGTGATACAAAGCCACGTCTAAAGAAAGCACACACCGTCGCGAACTTTCCCAAGTCCGCGACCTCTCCAAGGGGTCCGTTCGTCGCCATGAAAATGAATAGCCGTTCAGTCCTGCTGCACTCCAGCCTCGCCGCAGCCCTCGCACTCTCCCTCACCGCCTGCAACAACGACAGCAGTAGCAGCAGCGCCTCCAAGCAGCTCGCCGCCCTCCAGGCGCAGCAGGCAAAGAACGCCGGCAACTTCTCCAACACCGTCTTCCTCGGCGACTCCCTCACCGCCGGTTTCCAGAGCGGCTCCCTCCTTGACACCACCCAGGTCCACGGCTGGGCCCCCGTCCTCGCCGCTCAGGCCGGATTCAACATCATCCAACCCCTCATCGCCTACCCCGGCGCCCCCAACGTCCTCCATCTCGACTCCCTCGGCCCACCGCCCGTCATCACCCCGGTCGCCGGAACCTCCACCGGCCGCGATAACTTCGCCACCCAGGTCACCGACCTCGCCGTCCCCGGAGCCTTTCTCAACGACGTCATGAACACCATCCCCGAGGTCAACCCCGCGCCCGGCAGCCAGGCACAACTCAACCAGCTAGTCCTCGGCTTCCCCGGCCTCGGCTACGGACAGGCCAACAGCCAGGCCACCTTCGCCGTAAACGCTCAACCCACCACCATCTTCCTCTGGATCGGCAATAACGACGCCCTCGTCGCCGACGAAACCGGCATGCCCTCCACCATGACCTCGGTCGCCAACTTCACCAGCCAATACCAGGCCCTCATCACCGAACTCACCACGATGGCCCCCGCCCACCTCGTCATCGCCAACATCCCCGACGTCACCAAAGTCCCCTACCTCACCCCCGCCGCGCTGGTCCTCGGCGAAGTCTCCGCCGAAACCGGCCTCCCCGCCTCCGCCCTCAGCCAGATTCTAGGCATCGTTCCCGGCGACCTCGTCAACCTCGCCGGTACCACCCAGATTCCGCTCATCCTCAAAGGCCAGCAGCAGGGACCCATCACTGACGCCGGCTTCCTCTCCGCCGCCGAGGTCGTCACCGTACAGGCCCAGGTCGCAGCCTTCAACCAAGTCATCGCCGCCCAGGCCAAGGCCGCCAACGCCACCCTCGTCGACATCAACGCCCTGTTCAACACCGTCTCCGCGAACGGCCTCACCATCAGCGGCTACACCGGAAACTCAAGCTTCCTCGGCGGCTTCTTCGCCCTTGACGGCATCCACCCCACCAACGTCGGCTACGCAGTCATCGCCAACACCTTCATCGACACCATGAACGCCGGAATCAACACCAAGATCCCCGACATCCCCCTCGCTCCCGTCGCTGCCACCGATCCCTTCTGGCCGCCCAACCTCGCAGCCCAGGTAGCACCCTCCGCCCGCCCAAGAATCATCCCAGCCAGTGCCGGAAAGCCAATCTCCGCGCTCCTAAGCCCAAAGAATTAGACACTGGAGAAGAAAAGAAAATTCCCGCGCGGCTCTATGGAGACAACCATCTCACCGCAGGCAATCAGGCCGCACGGCTTGCTGCTAATCATCCTTCAACATAGTCTGTGTGGATGAAAATCTTCGCCGTCCTTATGCTTTTTGCATCAGCTATTGGGGTAGGAATTCTGTCAGCGCAAACACCGAGTGCGACAGTTTCGCCGGGCGCATTTGTGGAGGTCGATGGTTCACGGCTCTACTACGAAGAGTGTGGAAGTGGACCGAAAGCTGTCATCCTGCTCCATGACGGTGTCGTCGATTCAGCCGTCTGGGATGATGTATGGCCAGCGTTTTGCAAACAATTCCATACCATTCGTTTTGATCGACGGGGCTACGGTCGTTCACCCGCCACGAAGAAGCCCTATATCGAAGCCGATGATGTCGCGACTCTCCTTCATGATCGCAAGGTATCTCAGGCCGCTCTGGTGGCCAGCTCGCATGGCGGCAATATTGCCATGAGCTTCGCTCTGCGTTACCCCGCACAAGTGAGTGAATTGGTGCTCGTAGGTCCTGAGGCAGAAGGTTTTCCGTACTCTGAGCACTTTGTGATGAACCAGCTTGCATTTCAGAACGCGAAGGACCAAACGGAAGTACGCGTTCAAAATACCTACTTCATCGTGCCGGGGAATGATGCTGCCCGAGAGCATCTTCGTAGACTGCTCAAAGCTGCACCTCAGGACCATGATCACGACGACATGCCACTGCCGGAAAAACCAGTCTTCCCTTATGTGCAACAACTTCGCATGCCCACGTTGATTCTCATCGGCTCCGGCGACATAGCAGACAATCAGGCTGTGGCTGGGGCCTTGGTGATGGCAATACCCGGAGCTGCTCGCGTCGTGGTTCCCGATACCGGCCATCTGATGTACTTGGAAAAACCCGAAGCCTTCTTCTCCTTGGTGAGCGGATTTCTCCAATCCCATGACTTCTGAGTACAGATTGCTTACGGGTATAGGTGCCGAAAACCTGTCAAGCCCCGAAAACCGATATCAGCCATAAAATGAGCAAGATACGTGTGGCGCATGAGTTACGCCCATTCCGCTATCATTGAAACAGAGAGAAAAAGAAGGCCCCCGCGACCAAACCGCTGGGGCCGTCCTTTTGTCCTTCGCTAACCCTTTTAGAAAGACGAATTTACCTGTAACCCATTTGAATGGGCGAATTTACAGACATCAAAAATCGCAAATAACTCATTCAAAGCAAGTTAAAGGGGATAACCCCCCAGGGGGCACCCCCCGGAAAGCATCAGCCATGCGCAGATCTACCCAAATCCCGCCCTCACGAACTCAAAGGACGGACAGGGCTGATGCGCCCATCGCGCAACGCAAACAACTCCCCCCGCCAAACCACCGTATCGCCGGCGAAGCTCCACGCCCAGAAGCCCAACCCAAAGAAGTCGCGCAATGGCAACAGCGAAAGGTCGCGCAGAACCTGCTCATCGCCCAGCACCCCCACGCCCACCGACAGCGCCACCGCCACACGAGCCAGCAGCACAACACTCAGCAAAGAAAAACTCCAAAGCGCCAGCCCGCTAGCAACACAGGTCATCACCGCCCACGGCAACGCGTAGGTCACGCCCAGCCCCAGATACCCCAGCTTTCGCGAGTCCCGAGTCGACCGCGCCCAGCGCAGTTGATGGTCCCTGAACCCGCGATAGTGATACTCCGGCACCGTCGTCTCCACCACCTCGTTCGAAAGCTCCACGCGATATCCAGCCGCCGCGATACGCGCGCCCATCTCGTAGTCATCGGCAAGATACTCCGCCAGCGGTTCCAACCCTCCCGCCTTCGCCAGCACTCCCTTGCTCGTAGCAAGCGTCGAGCCCAGCCCAAATCGAATCCCGCCTTCGAGCCTTCGCGCCGTCAGCACCCCCGGCAGAAAATCGGTCGAAATTCCCAAAGCCTCGAGCCGCGACCACACCGTCAGCGCGCCACCCTTCTCTGCAGTGCGCCCGATATACGGAGCCGTCACCATACCAACATTGGCGTCCGAAAAACACTGCATCACCCGCGCCAAATACTTGGGAGACACGCGAATATCGCTGTCGTTGATCAGCACATGTTCATACTTCGCCTCGCGCAGCATCTGCACCAGGTTGCTCACCTTGCCCGAGGTGCCCAGTCGCTCCCGGCACTCCACCAACCGGATTGCACAGTCAGGAAACTCCGCCTGCAGCCGCTCGATCTCACCCACCGCGGGATCGTTCAGGCTGCTCACACCAAAGACAATCTCAAACTTCCCCGCATACTCCTGGCGGCAGTGGCTCACCAGCCCCGCATACATGCGCTGGTCCACGCCCTTCACCGGCTTCAGAATAGTGACATCGGGCGCAAACCCGGCGTCGACACTCTTCCGCTGCCAGTAATGTACGAAGTTCCGGGTTCCCCACAGCGCCAGCAGCAGATAAGCGAGCCCGGCAAGGGTCAGCAGTGTCGTGATCGCCTCAATTGCAGTGGCCATCTAAGTAGTCTACCGAACAGTCTCGCGTTGCCTGGCTTGAGTACGCCCTGCGCGGGCTGCGGTCACTTCGTGACACGTATACCGGCTTCGCCCTGGGCCTCCCGATGGTCGGCGAAAATATCTCTCCGCGACCAACGGGAGCACCAACCGAAGGGGTATACAAGTCACGAAGTGACCGCCCCACGCGCAGTGGGCAGTGACCCTACTCGTACCGCAGCGCTTCGATCGGGTTCAGGTTCGCCGCCTTCCAAGCCGGATAAATCCCAAAGAGAAGTCCGATCCCGCACGAGCAGCAGAAGGCAAGGGCAACCCACAGCGCCGACAGCATCGACGGAAAGAAGAGGTGCAGCACCAAAGCGATCGCACTGCCAATGAGTACGCCAATGACGCCGCCAACAGCACACAGCGTAATGGCCTCCAGCGTGAACTGCGCGAGGATGGTCCGCTTGCTCGCGCCGATCGCCTTGCGCACCCCGATCTCCCGCGTTCGCTCCGTCACGCTGACCAGCATAATATTCATCACGCCGACCCCTCCCACCAACAACGCCACGCTGGAGAGAGCAAACAGCAGCAAAAACAGGCCGCCCGTGATCGTTGTCCATAAACGAGTCAGCGAATCGGTTCCAAAGATCGCGAAGTTGTTCGGTGCCTCGTTCTTCACCTTCCGCCTGCGCCGTAGCAGCTCCTCTATCTCATCCTGAACCAGCGTCTTGTTCTTTTGGTCATCAAACTTCAGGCTGATCCAGTAGTCCAGTATCTCGGGGTGGATCTTATGGAACGTAGTCACCGGGAAGAACGCCTTGTTGTCCTCCGGGTTCTTGCCTCCCCCAAACGCCTGTTTCTGTTTTTCCATCACACCCACGACGGTAAACGTCATGCCCGCAATGGTCACATCCTGGCCCACCGGATCCGTCGGGCCGAACAGCCCGTCCGCCGTATCGATCCCCAGCACGACAACGTTCGCCGCCCGCTCCACGTCGCTCTCGTTAAAGAAGCGTCCATCCTTCAAGTTGAGCTCATACACATCCTTCACGCTCGCCGTGTCACCCTCAAGGGTCGTCCCCTCCAGGATCTTGCTGCCGTATTTCACCGCTACCGTGCCCTCCACCCCGCTGTTGTCCCGATATTGCAATCCCGGCGTCACGGCCAACACATGCGGCAGATCCTTCATCGCCATCGCATCTTCATAGGTCAACTGCTTCCGCGTCAGCATCTCTGTCGTAGGCCGCACCCCAATCACCGGAAACCGGAAGACCCAGATCACATTCGTCCCCAGCGACTCCACCAGGCCAGCCACACTCGAGTTCAATCCATTAATCACCGACGAGATGATAATCACCGTCATCACGCCAATCACAATTCCCAGAATCGTCAGTCCGCTGCGCAGCTTGTTCGCCCGCAGCGTATCCAGAGCCATCGTTACCGTTTCTTTCGTATCGGCGATCCGCATCAACGACCTCCCTGCTCCCGTGTTTCACTCCGATCTCAGCGCCACGATCGGATCCAGTTGCGCGGCCTTTCGCGCCGGATAGACACCGAAGAAGATTCCCGTACCGGTGGCCATCACCAGCCCGGCAATGACGCTCCACAGCGCAATTGTCGAAGGAAATCCCGCCAGAATCGTAATCACCTGCGCCACCAGAATTCCTCCGATCACGCCGAAGACTCCGCCGACCAGCGCCATTGTCCCTGACTCGATCAAAAACTGCATCAGGATGTCCTTTGGACGCGCGCCGAGAGCCTTTCGGATGCCGATCTCGCGGGTCCGCTCAGTCACGCTCACCAGCATGATGTTCATAATGACGATGCCGCCGACAACCAGCGAAATCAGCGCCACAGCCCCGGCGACAGCCCCAAACGACCGGGTCACGATGCTGAAGAATCCCACCAGCGTATTGTTCGTATCCAACTCAAACGAATCCTCGGCTCCCGGAGCGTCATGCCGGCTCGATCGCACCAGAACCCTCACCTCGTCCGCCGCCGTCTCCAGCACCGGTCCAGCCTCGCCCGCCTTCACATAAATTATTAGCGTCTTCGCCGTCCCATAGCTCTTCTGAAACGCAGTCAGCGGCACGGCGACCCAGTTGTCCTGGCTCGCACCAAACGTGCTCCCCTGTTTCTCGCTGATCCCAATCACCGTGTACGGCGTGCCGTCTACCCGCAACTCTTGTCCCAGCGGATCCACTCCAGCAAAAAGATGGTCCTCAATATCGGTCCCGATGATCGCCACATGCGAGGCATGCTCCTGATCCGCCTCCGTGAACCCGCGCCCCTGCATGATGTTCAGGTTCTGCAGCGAAGGCATCTGCCACGTATAGCCCCGGATGCTGGTATCGGTCGTGGACTCCGTCCCACGCACGATCTTCCCTATCACGGTCTGCTGTGCGCCAATCCCGACGCAGTGCCTGCAGTTCGCAGCCACATATTGAAAGTCAGGGTAGAGGATGTTCTTGCGCTTCTGATACCGCTGATAGTCCTCCGGGCTAGTAATGATCTGCGGCATCTTCGAGACTGTGAAAACGTCCGCACCATAGCTGGCGAACTTTGTCGTGACGTAGGTGTTCGCGCCGTTGACCAGCGTCACCACGGCGATCACGCTGGCCACGCCGATGACGACGCCAAGCAGGGTCAGGACAGAGCGAAGCTTGTTCGCCCAGAGCGACTGCAGCGCGATCTTTACCGCCTCTTTGAATTCCATAGCCTTGTCTACCTTGGGTACGCTAGAGACTATCAGCCAGGGAGTCTCCAAAGCGAGATTTCCCTTGCCTCTCATACGCAATCGAGCTGGGTTTTGTTCGCCCAGTGAGAGAGGTGCCTGTTTTTCACCTCCAAAAAAGTGCCCGTCCTCCATCCAGCCGCCCCTCCGGCATTCGAGTGAGAATTGTTCGCGCGACCCAACAACCGGCAGCGGTCAGTTTGATGTGAACGACTCAACTTGCCGAAAACCCGACTTTTCAGACAGGGTCCGCCTCACCTTTCCGGATAGCCGGTTTTACGGCCAGTTGCCCAAAACACAGATCGATCTGAATAGTTCGATGAGCGCAATGGCCTGTTCTTGCCAATTGAGATTCAACTGCCGATAGGCCGACTTTTGTCGTTCCTGATCATTTATCGGTTCGGCTGCGAATGCGGGCGATCAAGTCTGCTAGCCTCTTCTTCCCATCAGGATCAGGATCTTCACTCTTATGCCCGCAGATGATCATCCCCTGTGCTGCATACTGCTGAAGAAGGGTTATCGTATCCTCATCGCCAATCTTGACCAGTGTGGTCTTCACAATCAGTATTAAATCTCGGTTCACGGAAGGTCGAGGCTGAGGCTGCGTGGGACGTTGTCCCGGGCGGGTGGGAGGCTCCTCCGAAAAATCGAACTGTGGGCTCCCATTACATCGCAGGTCGTCAATCAATAACGGGATTATTGGTTTCGCCCGAGACTGACCGAGCCAGACAAGTACAGTACCAGAATAGACGCTGCACGCCACTTCAGAATGGTGGGTGCGATCCAGGTCGAAGGCCAGGGCGTCCCACGCATCTTTGTGAGGCTCCAGATCCAGCATCAGCATACCCATCGCTGCTCTCAGCGTGACACCGCGGGAGCAACCAGTAGGTGCATCGGAAACATAAACCACGTACGAAAGGAAGACCGACTCCGGCTGCGTGCTGGCCAACGCCTTTCTCAACTCGGTAGTGATATCGGTTACGCGAACGACCTGAAGAATCTCGTCCTTTGCCTTATGATCTACTTCGAGCCAGCACAGTACAAGGCGCGACTGGCGGTAAGGATCGGCGGTAGCCAGAAACTGATGCATCGCCTTATGCCCCGCTTCGCCGCCACCCTTCAGCAAAACCCGGATGATTCCCTGCGCCTTGAAGCTTTGTGAAAAATCGAGGTTCTTTCCCAGCTCCGCAATTAGCCGGGAGATCCACTCCGGCGATAAGGGAGTTTCCTTCGACATCACACCGACCGCATACTGGTTCCCAATCGTTACCTCGTAGAATATGGCCTCCGAAAGCCGCGGATCCTCTACTCCTGACCGAACCAGGCTGTACATCGCTCGTTCGTTGATTGACGGTGGAGTCCCCAGCAATCGAAAGAGAGCAGCTTGCGCATCCTTGTCTTTGGGGAAGCTGCCCAGAGCGTCAATTGACTGGGCTTGCACAAGAGGCTCGATATCGTGCAGATCGACCAGGAGATTCGTAACCGCATCCTTCGAGGTGGGTTTCAACCGCTCAATGGCTTGTATAGCGTTCAGCTTGATCTGGTAAGAAAAATCGAGCGCAGCTGCAATTACCGCCGACATCGCGGCGCTGTCGGTCGGAGCGCTATCGACCAGCACCTTAAGAGCATTGAGCCGGACCGTGTAATTAGGATCCTTCATCTCCTGGACAAAGCGAGCGGTGACCGGATCGACTGGCGCGGCTGGCTCGATCGTCTTCCGATTAGGCGGTGGTGTTGCTGTGGTTGTACGCCGAAGCAAAATGTTGAGAGGAATCTCCTCCGACGCGGCAAACTGCTGATCGTAAGCGGCGTAACCTGCCTTCTCCACGCGAATGTGTACCAGGTCCCCTGGAGGGACCCCTTCGATTAGGAGCCGGAAGAATCCCTTACCATCGGTGATTTCGCTCTGCTGCGCAGTATCTCCCGACGCACTGACAGTCGCCCCGGCAACAGGGTTTTTGGTTGTTGCATCCTGAACGGTTCCTCTTAATTTGGTGACTTTGTCCTGCGCGGCAACGCAGGAACCTAAAAGGAACCAGAGGCAAACCGAGCGTGGGAGCGTCTTGATCATTTTGATGATTTCACTTAGGCCGCATCTGCAGAATCAGGGCGTGGGTGGGAGGAATCACTGACTGATCTACTTTGAAATAGCCGTTTTTTGTCACCGAGAGCCGAACGGGATCCCGATTTATTCCGGGCAATGCAATTCGAAAGTTGCCGGTATCTTCCGAGGTGAAACTGGAACTCTGCCCGTCAATTACGATGGTAGCTTGGCCAATCCCCATATTAGTTGACTGATCCACCACCGTTCCGGCAATGACCAGCGCTTCATCAGGTGCGGCAGCGACGCCGTCGGGTGCAGGTTGACTCCTATGCAGAATTGCTGTCGACCAGGCCCAGCCGAGAATCCCGAACATCGCAATACTCCACGAGAGGATTGCAATGTTTCTCAAAAGTCGATAGGCATCCCTTTTGGTAAGGGTCGGAAAAACGTTTTTACGAAGAATCTCGCGATACAAGAACAGGATCATCCCAATGGCCAATCCGGCCAGCCCCGCAATGCCTCCGAGTGTCCGAAAAATCTGGACTTCCATTGATCCCCGCCAAATGTCGTGATTTTACAATCAAATAGGCAGCGGTTGACTGTTACCTGCTGGGCTGTGAGAAGCCATTTACTGCGATGGGGGCCTGCCTGTTCGACGCGGCCTTGAATCGGCAACTTCCGATAGTACATGGTACAAGCTCAGTTGTTGCTAAATCGCCGATGCACTCATCAACAAATGAGATCAAGGCTAGTTGCCGAGTGGTCGGCTTGTCGGACAAGTGACGTCCGGTAGTTCCTTGAAAACGGGGGCTTCGGCAACTTCGACTATCTCGGACTCTAAGCTGCCCACCACCCAACAACCGGTGGGATACACTTATACCTGCAGGCGGCTGGATGATCGCTGCCGCCTTCACCCAAAAGGTGTTTGGCGGGGGAGGAAAGTCCGAACTCCGCAGGGCAGTGTGCCGGATAACGTCCGGGACGGAGGTTTCAAGACCTCTGGACGGCAAGTGCAACAGAGAATGAACCGCCTCAGGTTGGTGATTTACTTCGGTAAATCCGTTAGCGGCTTGGGGTAAGGGTGAAAAGGTGCGGTAAGAGCGCACCGCGCGGCCAGTAATGGACGCGGCAGGGTAAACCCCACACGGAGCAAGACCAAATAGGCAGGGATCTCGCCGCTCCTCTTCAGGCGGCGTGAGCGTATCGGCCCGATGCGCCCAGGCGGAGAGACTCGAAAGAGAGCCGAAACTTGCGGGTAGGTTGCTAAAGCGCCGCAGTAATGCGTCGCGTAGAGGAATGATCGTCTAAAACAGAATTCGGCTTACGGGCCGTCTGCAAACCTATGGCCTCGAAATCGCTCAAACGGTTTCGGGGCCGTCTCATTTTCCTGCGTATTTTTTTTGGATGTGGTGGAGAGGCGTTTTTGCTGGGTTTTTTGCGAATTATGGTTGCGTAATGTGGTGTTTTGGATGGTGAAACGTGGTGACGTTGTGGTGTTTTGCGTGGCTGGAAGAGCACGCTTTTGGGCGACGAAAAATACGCCAACTTTTTGAGATTTATTTTTAGCGGATGGCGGCCATGGCGGCGCGGAAGAGAGTTTCGAAGTCGTGGGCGGCGTTGGGGTCCTTGGTGATGGCAGTTTCGATTGCTTTCTGAGCGATGGGGCGGGGGTAGCCGAGGTTGACCAAGGCGGAGAGGGCATCGTCGCCTGCGGGGCCGTGGTGTGGGCCTCCGGTGGTGGTGGGGATGGCGGTGGCGAGGTCGTCGAGTTTGTCTTTGAGTTCGAGGACTACGCGTTCGGAGGTCTTTTTGCCGATGCCGGGGATGCGGGTGAGGGTGGCGTGATCGCCGGAGCGGATGGCGGTGATGAGACGGCTGGCGTCGATGCCGCTGAGGACCGTGATGGCGAGCTTGGGGCCGATGCCGGAGATGGTCAGGAGCTTTTCGAAGAGGCGCTTCTCCTGAGTTTCAGAGAATCCGAAGAGGGCGATCTGGTCTTCGCGGACGTGGGTGTGGATGTGAAGCGTGGCTTCGGTGCCTTCGTTGGGCAGCGCGGAGAAGGTGGCGACGCTGATGGTGACGTCGTAACCTACGCCAGCGCACTCGAGGATGGCTTGATTGGGAGTCTTTGAGAGGAGGCGTCCGCGAAGGTGGGCGATCATGCTGTTGGTGATTGTAGCGTGTTGGTTTGGGTTTGTTCGGTGGTGCTGCATTAGCATGTTGGCTTATGAAGACTTTCTCTGTGCGGCGTTTTATGGCGACCTGTCTGCCATTGCTGGTATTGGTGGCTTGTTGTTTGCGTAGCGGTGCTCAGGAGAAAGGAGAGCCGGGGAAGTTCGACTTCTATCTGATGAATCTTGCGTGGGGACCGGAGTTCTGTTCGGTTCCGGGGGCGGGTTCGGAGTGTAAGGCACCACGTGGATTCGTGCTGCATGGGTTGTGGCCGCAGAACTACAACGGATCGTATCCGGTGAACTGCGCGGAACGTTCGGGGCCGTCGCACCCTGAGCTGAATTTAGATATCACTCCCGACCTTCCGCTGCTGGATCATGAGTGGAAGAAACATGGGACGTGTACGACGATGTCGCCGGAGGAGTTCTTTGGGTTGGAACATCAGGCGTTTCATTCGGTGAGGATTCCGAAGAAGCTGCGTGATCTGAAGCACGAGGAGCCGTTGAGGCCGAAAGATATCCTCCATTTGTTTGCGAAGGCTAATCCTTCGTTCCCGCAAGGAAGCATCGTTGTGAGTTGCGCGAAGGAACGGCTGACAGCGGTTGAGGTTTGTCTGGCGAAGGATGGATTGTTGCCGATTTCTTGTCAGGGTCTGCACGGATGCGATTCGGAGGCCGTGAAGATTTTGCCCACTTCAAGAGAGTGATCGCGTGAACCCGATATTCATGAGAACCCTTTCAAAGAGGTAGAACTTCACACATGAAGAGACAGGACATAGTTTTTCTAGCAAGGATTCTCGTTTTCGTAACTCTTCTGACACATGGAGTGAGCGCTTTTTCTGCTCTGAAACCGCCCAGCCCTTATATCGATGTGGGGGCTTGTCCTTTCGAATGCTGTGTCTATCGGAAGTGGCTTGCAGAGAGAACAGTGGTGGTCTTTGACCAGCCCAATGGCAAAAAGGTCTCTCAACTTGCGAAGGGAGAGTGGGTTCAGGCGCTAGATGGTGCAACATATTCCATACCGTTGCGGATTGTTGCGAGCCGTGATGTTCCAGAGGCCAGTATTCATCCAGGGGATGTTTTCTACGTTCTTCATTACGAAGGGGAGTCTTATTGGCTGATCTGGTTTAACGGGAAGACTTACGATGCGGAGGCAGGAGACAAACGTCAACCGAAGACCACGTGGTGGGTCCGGGTTAAACGAACGGATGGATCAGTCGGTTGGGTTAAGGCAGGCGGCGGCGCCTTCAGTAATCAGGACCAATGCGGTTCAAGCCCTTCAGCTAATGTTTCCCCCTAAGATCAACACCAAGGGCTATAAGGTTTGCAGATAGCTTAGAAGGTTTTTGAAGTAGAAGGCTTGGTCGTCCCACATGCAGAGATGGCTGCCGTCGGGGCAGATGAAGGAGGATGCGTTGGGCATGAGGGTGGCCATCTTTGTCATGTCCTTGGGGTCCATCTCGTCGTAGCGTGCGCCGATGGTGAGGGCTTTGGTTTTGATCTCGTGCAGGCGGTCCCAGCGCTCCCAGTCTTTGAGGTTGCCGGTGACGACGAACTCGCTGACGCCCTGCATCTGGTTGTAGATCTTTTGATTGGAGTGGCGGAAGGCGCGGTCGACGGGCTCGGGCCAGGGTTTGGTGCGGCAGATCATCTGAGGGTAGAGCTCCGTCATCATGATCTTTTCGTATTCGGGGGAGTCGTAGGCGTTCTTTGCTTCGAGTGCTTCCAAAGTCCTGAGAGAGGTTGGGGAGAGAAGCTGGTGCTTCAGTTTGGCCGTGCGCTTGAGATAAGACTGCGTACCGGCGGTCATGTTTGAGATGACGAGGCCCTTGAGGTGCTGCTGGTATTTGAGGGCGTACTCGATGGCGAGGATGCCGCCCCAGGAGTGGCCGTAGAGGACGAACTGATCGAGCCCGAGGCCGCGACGCACCTCTTCGACTTCTTCGGTGTAGCGGGCGAGTGTCCATAGGGAAGGGTCGTCGGGCTGGTCGGAGTTGTTGCAGCCGAGTTGGTCGTAGTAGTAGATCTCGATGCCTGCGTCGGGCAGGAAGGACTCCATCGCTTCGAGATACTCGTGACTGAAGCCGGGGCCGCCGTGGAGCAGCAACACCTTGGTGGAACCGCTGCCGAGCCGCTTGGTCCACACCTTGTACTTGCCTTGGACGACAGGAACCATACGGATTCCTGCAGTGCGGATACCCTGCGGATTCAGAGTGTCTCTAGGCGGCGCGGTGTAGCGAGACAACTGCGGGGTGGAGACAGATGCCAGGGCTTTATTGCCAGTCGCGGTGGCTAGTACGGATGCAGCGGTTGAAGCCAGGAAACTACGACGATTCACGAACGCCCCTTGAGTTGATTTCGCGGGATGATTGTGTGCGATTCAACGGTTCTTGTTTGAAATCATATCGAAAGTGGGATTGGGTAGACGGGCTCTGTTCTCGGAAGTGGCTTCGGTACGATAGAGTTGTGTGCTCGAGATGGTAAAGAGAGAAGAAGATATGAAGGCAGAACGTATCAAGGTTACGGTTGGGGTTTGCGGGGGGATTGCGGCCTATAAGTCTGTGGAGCTGGTGCGGCTGTTGCAGGATGCAGGGTACGACCCGCATGTGGTGATGACGGCTGCTGCGGAGAAGTTTGTGACTCCGCTGACGTTTGCAGCGATCTCGGGGCATAGGGTGATTACTTCGTTGTGGAGCGAGGAGGCCGGGACGGGTTCTGCTGAGGAAGATCCCGAGGCCGAGCATAGCAGCGTGGAGCATATACAGGCGGCACAGTCGACGAGGCTGCTGGTGGTGGCTCCGGCGACGGCGAATATGCTGGCGAAGTTTGCGCATGGACTGGCGGATGATTTTCTTTCGACGATGTATTTGGCAACGACGGCTCCGGTGATTGTGGCTCCGGCGATGAATGTGAATATGTGGGAGCATCCTGCAGTGCAGGCGAATGTGGCCACGCTGCGGGCGCGGGGCGTGAAGGTGATTGAGCCGGGGAGCGGGTATCTGGCGTGCGGGATGGTGGGGGGTGGACGGCTGGCTGAGCCTGCGTCGATTGTGACTGCGGTTGCGGAGATGTTGGCTGAAGATGCGAGAGATGACGCAGGGCAGCAGGGGCGGCGGGATTTTACCGGCGAGGTGGTGCTGGTGACGGCGGGTGGGACGCGGGAGCCGATCGATCCGGTGCGGTATATCGGGAACCGATCGAGTGGACGGATGGGATATGCGGTCGCGGAGGCGGCGATGCGACGGGGGGCGAGAGTGGTGTTGATTAGTGCTCCGACGACGCTGCCTTGTCCGGCAGGTATTGAGGTGGAGCAGGTGGTGAGCGTGGAGGATATGCGGGCGGCTGTGATGGCTCAGCTGAACGAGGCTACGGTGGTGGTGATGGCTGCGGCGGTGAGTGACTATCGGGTGAAGGATGTTGCGGACCGGAAGATGAAACGCGATGGGGCGCAGGCGATTTCGTTGGAGCTTGCGGGAACGGTAGACATTTTGCGCGAGGTGGTGGGGCGGCGGCGGGATGGGACGCTGGTGGTCGGGTTCGCGGCGGAGACCGAGGATGCGATAGCGAATGGGCGCGGCAAGCTGGAGCGTAAGGGCGTGGACGCGGTGGTGGTGAACGATGTTTCGAAGGAAGGGATTGGGTTCGATTCGGAGCAGAACGCGGGGAGCTTTTTGACGAAGGATGGGATGGTTGAGTTTCCGGTGATGAGCAAGGCGGAGATGGCGGAACGGATCCTGGACGAGGTGTTGAAGCTGCGGGTCGGGACTGCTCATTGAGGAGATATCTTTGGGTGTGCGGTGGTGGTGTGGGGCACAAATCGTGGCGGGCGGTGCATTCGGGGCGCGTCAACTAGTAAACTAACGGCACATGAGTTTCCGCAAAGCAGTTCTCCTTCTTGCCTCCGTTGCCGTTGTCAGTACCGCCTCCGCTCACGCACAGTTTGGCGTTTATGGCATGTTCACCGTTGACCGGCTGAGCAATATTCAGTCTTCGCCTCTGGCGCCGCCGCCATTTATAGATGGGAAATCTGCGGCGGTCACCAACACGGTGGATCCACTGGGTGGGACGGGCGGAGTCTACTACGACTTCAAAAAGGTTGGACCGTTCACGCTGGGGGCGGATTTGCGCGGCACCATTCTGACGACCAAGCGAGGCGCAGACGTCAACTTCAACGCCAGTGGAACGCGCATCTACTCAGTACTCGGAGGGGTTCGCGGCGTCATTCATACACCGAAGAACTGGCTTAAACCTTATATTCAAGGTTCGGTTGGACTTGGTCGGAGTGACTATGGTCTCTCGAATACCACATCCACCGGCCAGGATATCCTTTACAACAACTTTGAATATGAGGGATTGGCGGGGCTGGATATCAAGCTGCTGCCCGTCCTTGACTACCGCGTCGCCGAGTTCGGCTATGGGGGTCTTGATCCCTTCGGCAACAATAGCCATAACTATCCGATCAAACAGGTCAGCATGGGCTTCGTGTTCCATCTTCCGTTCTAGTAGCGACGGTTCGCGAGAGAATAGTTCATGCGCGTAGCTCTCTTCGGTGGCAGTTTCGACCCGCCGCATCATGGTCATCTTGCCATCGCTACGGCGGCGGCGAATGCGCTTCGACTGGATTCTGTTTTGTTCGCTCCTGCGGGCCGTCAGCCCCTGAAGCTTGATGGGACGGTCACTTCTTTTGAGGACCGGCTTGCGATGGTCGAGCTTGCGTGCCTTGAGGATTCTCGATTTACGGCATCGGAGATCGATGCGCCCCGGGCCGACGGGTTGCCGAACTACACGGTGGAGACTTTGAGCGAATTAGAGCGGAGGATGCCGGAGGCTAAGCGCTTCAATCTGGTGGGAGCGGACAGTTTCCTGAGCCTGCCGCGATGGCACGAGCCAGCACGCCTACTGGAACTGGCTGAGTGGATTGTTGTGAGCCGGCCAGGGTTCGAGATTGGGAGCCTCTCTTTGTTGGGGCTCGATGTGCATCAGCAGAGCCGTGTACACGTTCTGAACAACGTTCATGAAGATATTGCCGCGACCGGACTTCGCGGTCGACTGGAGACGGGTGATCCTTGTCGCGATCTGATCGCGCCGGCCGTTTTGGATTACATACAGAGCCACCACCTTTACCAATAGCGCGAATCCATTTAGTTTTCGAACGGGAGAGAAACTTCGTTTTTCTCCGAAACTTTCTTGAGCAGAAGTATGTCTGTACAGATGTGCGCCTAACCAGCGTCCCTTTTATTTGTTGGATCCATTGCACTCGCAAGAGCAGAATTGTGATATTTGATGACAGAATTTTTGACACTCCCCGCCCTTCCTACCTTTCGCGATCCTGCGGGCAGCGTCGAGGTTCGTCCTGACGGAGCATACCGGAGCATTTACGCTCCTTTCGACACAGAGATTCTCGCCTTCCTGGAATTGCCGCTCGCGTCCGAACTGGTCGCGCAGGGACGGCTTGTAGCCAGCGAGATCGTTTCGGGGACAGATGCGGAGACGCTGGTGCTGCGCCATCCGCGCATTTCGTTTCAATCCTATCCCTGGGAGTGGAGTCCGGGGATGTGGCTTGCCGCGGCGGAGCTTACGTTGACTCTGTGCAGCGACCTGGTCAAGGACGGTTGGCAGCTGAAGGATGCAACGCCGCTGAATGTGCTGTTTCGAGGAGCACGGCCGGTCTTCGTCGATGTGCTTTCCATCGAGCGTGTCGATCCGCACCAACCAATCTGGCTCGCCTATGGCCAGTTCGTTCGGACGTTTCTCTTGCCGATGCTGGCTCACTCACGTCTGGGATGGCCGCTGCAACTTTCGCTGACGCGCCGCGATGGATATGAACCGGAGGAGGTCTATCCCGCGCTCTCGTTGGCTTCGCGGATCACGCGACCTGCGCTGTCAGCTGTCACGCTCCCTTCTCTGTTGGCGAAGACAAAGAAGGGAAGTTCCGGCGCGGTTGCAACGCGATCGGTAAAGGATCCCGGTCTTGCGAAAGAGATTCTGCTCAGGACGTTGAAAACTCTACTGAAGCAGATGCGGAAGGTGACACCGGCTCATCGCTCCTCGACCTGGTCGGATTATGCTGAGACCGCGAACCACTACAGCGACGACGATCACGAGGAAAAGCGAAGGTTTGTGAGGGTCGCACTGGGGAAAGCACGGCCTTCGAAAGCGCTCGACGTGGGTTGCAATACGGGGGTTTACTCAAACCTGGCGGCAGACGCGGGAGCCGAGGTGGTATCGATCGACACCGATCTGCAGGCGGTCGATCGTTTATTCGCGGGTCTGAAGGTGAGCGGGAAGAACATTCTTCCGCTCTGTGTCGATCTTGCACATCCTACCCCGGCGGCTGGTTGGGAGAATCGCGAGAGCGCGTCCTTTCTGGATCGCTGTGTCGGCCAATTCGATACCGTGATGATGCTTGCGGTGTTGCACCATCTACTGCTTCACAACCAGATACCAATGAAGAGTGTCGCCGCGCTCTGTAGCAAGCTGACCACGCAACACCTGATCGTGGAATGGGTGCCACCGACGGATCCTAAATTTCAGGAGCTTCTCCGGGGCCGTGCGGCACTCTACGAGCACATTACCGAGGCATCCTTTCGCGAGGCCTTCTATGACGACTTCTCAGTCTCTGAGGAGCTGACTCTGGCCAATGGTCGAATCCTCTTTCACCTTCGAAAGAGATAGCGCGGGCTTCTGCATTGGCTTGAAACCCGCTTGTTGCGGAGCGGGAGCTCGCCCGTCTGAGAGATACGAGGTCGTTATCGTCCGCGTAAAGGCTGGCTTCTGGAGGCGCGACCCGCTACCATGGAAGTCCAAGGAGTCTCATGCCCTCAATTGAAAGTAACCAATTGCTGCTCGCCGCCGCGGCCGCGTGTGAAGACAAGAAAGCTGAAGATATTCGCATTCTCGCGCTGGATCCGGCCGAGAGCGGCCTGACCGATTACTTCCTGATCTGCAACGGAACCAATGAACGGCAGAACGTGGCGATCACAGATGAGATCGAGCTTCGCCTGAAGCGCGAGTTCGGTGTTTATCCCAACTCTGTCGAAGGGCGTCGCCAGGGTGAATGGATCTTGATGGACTATGTCGATTTCATCGTTCATGTGTTTTCGGCCGAGAAACGCGCGTTTTACGGTCTTGAGCGACTGCGAAAATCAGCGACTACGATCAGTGTGGCCGATCTTGATGCAGAGGTAGCCGCCCGTATCAAGGAAAGTCGCGCCAAGACGACGGTCAAAAAAGCGGCTGTGAAGGTCGCGGCTAAAAAGGCTGTTAAGAAGGCTATTGTGGCCGCTCCCAAAAAGGCAGCGACTAAGAAAAGCACCTCGAAGAAGACGGTGGCCAAAGCTCCGGCGAGAAAGACGCCAGCGAAGAAAGCTCCAAAGAAGTGATCTCTTGATGCTCGATCGATGAGCGGTAGATTCTGACTAAGTATGAAGATCACGCTCGCAGCGGTTCTATCGACGCGATCGCTCCCCGAGGCCGGGGGACGGTGGTTCGACGACTATGTCAGCCGCATTGCTCGATATACTCCTTGCGAATCGCAGGCGTTTGAATCGGAAAAGGCGCTGCTTGAGTGGATCGAACGGCAGCAGGGTCGCACCCGTGCCTATGCGATTCTGTTTGACAGTCGCGGGCGGCAGTATAGCTCTGAGGAGTTTGCCGGTCAGGTCGGGCGGCTTCGTGATGAGGGAACCCAGCGGGTGGTATTCGCCATCGGTCCGGCGGATGGATGGTCTGCTGCGGCCAAACAGCGCGCCGATCTTCTTCTCTCCCTGGGGCTCATGACTCTGCCCCATCAACTGGCCAGGGTCGTTGTGGCCGAGCAAGTCTACCGCGCCTTTACCATCCTGGCAGGCCACCCCTATCATTCAGGTCACTGACTTTAGAGACTGGTGTATCTCTACTCGTCAATGCGAGCGTCTTTGGCCTTGCGAGGTTTGGCGGTCATCGTCTCTGCTACGCATTTCTCGGAGACGCGTTGTGGATTCGCGCATTTACCGGCGGCCGCGCGAGTGAATGCACGATAGAGCCGGTCCACGTCGACCTGGCCTTTGCGTCCCTGCGCCTCGAGGGCAGAGTGCATGGCGGATAGCAGCTCCGACCTGAGCTCATGGAAGACCTTGTCGATATAGATGTACGGCAATTGACCTCCGCGGCCTTGTGACCCACGATACATGGACGGAGCAGAATGTTGCGCGAGGTATCTGTTGCCTCCGCTTCACTTGGGCCGAGAATCGTCTTCGGGAACTGTTTGAGAAAGCCTTCTGGTCGCGAGAGTGGTCGTCCTAAATGAGGAAACTATTAGCGTCCATCCCACAATAGATAACTCTTTTGTGTAGGTTTAGCGCGGGTTTTTCTTTATTCAGGAAGCTTCCATGGCCTACGCTGGTGCAGGCGCACATTTGCGCTCCAGGAGCCTTCCCCATGAATAAGTCGATCCGCAATCTCGCTCTCACCGCCGCCGTCCTCTTCACCACTGCTGTTCCCTCGTTCGCAAATATCATGGGCACCAATCCGCATCCACAGTTGGTGTCGGTTGGTATCTCGCTTGGTGACTACGCAAGTATCGTACTGTCCCTCTCCGGGCTGTAAGATCGTTTCGGTGATTCTACCGAGGCAGGAATGAATTTATCGGCTCTCGACAACCTATTGTGGGCGGCGGGCTTCCTCGGGCACGTCGCCCTGCTCTTCGTGTTGCTGATTAGGCGTCGCTGGGAGCAGTTTCCTATTCTGACCTGCTTTGCTGCTTACGAAGCAATGGTCACGATCACGCTCTTTCTTGTGTCGCGACATGGCAGCCAACACGCCTATGCTGTCACCTATTGGATTTTTGGTGGTGGCGACATTTTGTTTCAACTCGGTCTGATCTTCGAGATCTCACGAGTCGTGCTGCGCCCGACAGGAAGTTGGGTACGTGATGCGCGCTCCTCGTTTGTGATCGCGGGAGTGATCGGCACGGCCATTGCTATCGGGCTTTGCCTGGCGGTGAAGCCGCTTGCGCACTCGACCCTAGGGATTTGGGAGGTTCGCGGGAATCTTTTTACAGCATTTCTGGACTGCGAACTCTTCCTCGCGATGCTCTACGCAGCAAACAGGCTTGGGCTGGAATGGCGGAACCATGTAATGGCATTGGCTCAGGGGGTAACTGCCTGGGCCTTTGGGGCGTTGGTGAGCGATCTGGCGCACATTGTCCTGGGTTGGACACGCGAGTTTCATGTGCTAGATTATTCCCTTTCTTTTCTGTATGTTGCAGTCTTGTGCTACTGGATCATTTCTTTTTGGAGACCGGAGACTGTTCGAGCGCCTTTATCGGAAGAAATGAAAGATTATCTGGTTGCTCTTCACAGTAGAGTGCAGTACGATCTACAGCAGGTCACTCAGACCCGCGATCGCACGTAACCCATATGGCCCCTATAGTCATTACCGCCCTGGTTACTGTCCTGTTAGGTGCTGCGCTCCTGCATTCCTATTTGACTGCCAGACGACTGGCTCGCTGTACGTGGGATGAGTTGGTGGGCCAGCTTCATCGGGTTGAGTCGAAAGGCGTGATGACGGTGGCGCTGAACCACCTCGTGCCGCAGAAGGATGCTCTCAATCTGGAGCCCGAGGAGATGTGGAATCTTATGGGCGGCCTGGAGGGGGTTCAGCGTATGCGCGAGAATGGCCGGATCTTGATCGCGCTTGCTTCTTATGTGGAACGCTGGAACTTTGACGAAGGCATCATCATCGCCGAACGTATGCGCCGCGATGGATTGCAGTTGCGTCGTGCAGTTACTCAGATCATGCTAGCGACCTTCTTCGGCAGACAAAAGATGCGGGTTCCCTTCTATCTTCACGAAGTGGCTTCTTCGTACTACCTGATGCGGCAGAGGCTTCTTGTTCTGTATGAGACCAATCATGCCGGCCTCTACTCTCGCCTCGCCGAAGCGCTCTGATTCCAACTCAACGACCACCGCACCGCGCACCCTGTTCAGTCGTTACAATAGGCAGGGCGACGGTCGAAAGGGCATGCAAGGATGAGTTGGTTCAAGCGCGAAGATAACGAGATCGTCAACGACTCGGAGAAGACGGTTCGTACCGAAGGTCTGTGGATTCGTTGCCCCGACTGCGGCAAGATTCTGTTCAAGGCGGAGCTTGAGGCCAACCAGAAGGTGTGCTGGCACTGCGGTCATCACTTTCGGATCGATGCTCGCACGCGTATCGAAAATCTCCTCGAGCCGGGCTACGAGCTGGTCGACCTGGAACTTCGTTCTACCGATCCGTTGAACTTTACCGACTTGAAGCCCTACAAGCGGCGTCTTGCCGAGGCGCAGAACAAGACGGGCCTGAATGATGCGATCATCAATGCAGTTGGACAGCTTGGGCCACATAATGTTGTTTTGAGCGTGATGGAGTATGGCTTTATTGGCGGAAGCATGGGAGCGGTTGTGGGAGAGACAATTGCCCGTGCGGTGGACCGCTCGCTGGCTACACGCAATCCGTTGATTATTGTTGCGGCGTCGGGCGGTGCTCGAATGATGGAGGGGATCGCTTCGCTGATGCAGCTGGCGAAGATCTCTGCCGGGTTGGGGCGGATGGACGATGCGAAGATTCCGTACATCTCCGTGATGACCGATCCTACGACCGGTGGCGTCACCGCGAGCTTCGCGATGCTTGGTGACCTGAACATTGCCGAGCCTGGAGCGCTGATCGGTTTCGCGGGGCCTAGAGTCATCGAACAGACTATTCGGCAGAAGCTGCCGGAAGGTTTCCAGCGCTCTGAGTTTCTGCTGGAGCATGGATTCCTTGATGCGATTGTTTCGCGCAAGGAGATGAAACAGTACCTGTCGCAGACCCTGAGCTGGATGGGTTCTTAGGCGCGACTGGTTCATCTTTGTCTGAATATTTTCCCGTTGGGATGCGAATTCATCGCTGATGCGACATGTCTTGTAAGGATGTCGCTACACTTAAAGCGAATGCAGGCCGTAGTTCCATCCCGTACTGCTCTTCGCGTGGCGCTGCGTCGCGCAGCGCATCAACTCTATGATGCGAAACCCCTCGTCCTCGACGATCCAATCGCAGTCGCGATCCTGGGAGAGAGATATGCCGAGGAGCTGCGGCGTACGCCGATCCGTCCGGATCGGCCTTTCTCTATTGCTCTGCGTGCATTTATTGTGGCGCGCAGCCGCTATGCAGAAGACATGCTCAGAGATGCGGTGGCACTGGGAGTTACTCAGTACGTTCTTCTGGGAGCGGGCCTCGATACCTTCGCGCATCGCAATCCTTACTCCGATCTACGGGTCTTTGAAGTCGACCATCCTGCAACACAGAGTTGGAAGCGGGAGTTATTGGCTGAAAGCACACTGTCTTCGCCCAAAAATCTTGTGTACGCTCCTGTCGATTTTGAGACACAGGATCTGCCCACGCAGCTGCGTGCTGCTGGCTTTGATTCGGAAGCCGCCACCTTCTTTGCATGGTTGGGGGTTGTGCCCTATCTGACCCACGGGGCTTTTCGGTCAACATTAGATTTCATCGCCTCCCGGCCGCGCGGTTCGGGTCTTGTTCTCGATTACGCACAACCTCGATCGGCACTTCCATTCCGCGAACAGCTGGCTTACGACTCCCTGGCGTCTCGGGTTCAATTAGCGGGGGAACCGTTCCAACTATTCTTCACGCCGTCTAAGATCGCCGCAGAACTCGATGCTTTTTACAACCTCGAAGATCTTGGCTCCCCCGAGATCAACGCGCGTTACTTCGATAGTCGAGCGGATAATTTACGGGCGCTCGGCAGCGCCGGAAGACTGCTGAGCGCGTGGCTGTAAGCTTTGATGGCCGACACGGTTTTCGCGCCACATTGATAGAAGTAGTCTGCGTCGGCGATTATGTCTTATGAAGACAACCGACCAGCTGATTCCTTTTTCGAGGATGGTATGACGAAAGAGAGCACCGCGACCCATCGCTGCAAATGGGCTGAGAACGATCCGCTGATGCAGGCATACCACGATGAAGAGTGGGGCGTGCCGGAGCGCGACAGCCGCGTGCTGTGGGAGACGCTGATGCTCGAGGGATTTCAGGCGGGACTCTCCTGGATCACTATCCTGCGTAAGCGCGAGGCCTTTCGCAAGGCCTTCTATAACTTCGATCCTAAAAAGGTGGCGCGAATGGGAGAGGCGGACATTGAGCGTCTGCTACAGAATGAGGGCATCATTCGGTCACGCGCCAAGATTGAAGCGACCATCAACGGAGCAAAGATCTATGTAGCGATGGCTGATGCGGGGGAGGACTTCTCGACCTACGTCTGGAAGTTTGCCGGCAATAAGCCGATTCAAAACAGCGGGCCAGTGCCGGCGAAGACTCCGCTGTCTGAGGAGATCTCTGCGGCACTGAAGAAGCGTGGCTTCAAGTTTGTCGGCCCTGTGATCGTGTACGCGTGGCTGCAGGCTGTCGGTGTCGTCAATGACCACAGCGCAGATTGTTTCCGCCGTAAAGCGCGCTGAGCGGTATGGACTTCGCGGATCGGACTATTGCGCGGCTTTGGCCGCGAGCATTCCCGCGGCGGCCAGATTTGCGGTCAGCTCCTGCGAAAAGCCGTGCCGCCGCTGTAGCCATTCCGGATCATTCCAAGAGAGCAGCACTTTGCCATCGGCTTCTTCAGCGACGAGGATCTTGAGAGGAAGATCGAGCGCCGCGCTGGGCGCCGCGAGCATAACCGGAGTTCCCGCTTTCGGGCTTCCGAAGATCAACAGCTTCGTTGGGTGCATCTCGATGCCTGCTGCGGCAGCCTCGCCGGAGTGATCCACTACGGCAAACAGCTTGACGCCCTTTTCTTTGAGTAGCGCTTCGATTCGGGAGACAGTTTCGTCGACAGAGTAACGGCTGGTACAGGTTTTGATGCCTTCATTGGTCTCCTGGTCAGTCACGGGTCAACCCTCCCCAATTGCGATCGTTGGCGTTAAACCAAGATACCCCCTTGGAAGGGGGCATCTTAGGTTCGCATCGATCGTTCTTTGTGTTTTTATTTCGGTGCGTCTGCTGCGGGGACTGCGTTGGGGTAGATGCCGGGAATTGGTGCGGACATCTGCTTTTGTAGTTCGGGATGAGGGAAGGGCTTGCGCGGCATCATGGCTTCGCGCTCGCTGGTGTTGTAGAGAAAGATCGCTTCGACCACTGCTGCCTGCTCGAGGTCGAGAGCGTGCAGGCGGTCGTAGGTGTCCATGTCGGAGTGGTGGGTTCGCGTCTCGTAGTCCATCGGATCCTGAATGTATTGGAAGCCAGGTAGACCGACTGCATCGAAGGACAGGTGATCGGTACCGCCGGTGTTGCGGTAGGAGATGGTGGTTACGCCAAGATCGGCGAGGGGTGCGATCCACTGTTTGAAGATCGGAGCGATTGCCCAGTTCTCCTGCGTGTAGACACCGCGTACCTTGCCGGTTCCGTTGTCGAGGTTGTAGTAGGCATCGAGCGTCTCCCACTCCTTGGTCGTGGAAAGTGGGCCGCGCTGACGCAAGAAGGCAGGCATGTACGCGGGTTCGGGAACCTTCGGTTCAGCGAAGGTGCCGAAGTGTTGCTTGACGTATCCCAGCGAACCGAAGAGGCCCTGCTCTTCGCCCGACCACAAGGCAATGCGGATGGTGCGCTTTGGTTTGATGCCAAGAGACTTCAGGATGCGGACGGCTTCCAATGCAACGATCGAGCCCGCGCCGTTGTCGGTCGCGCCAGTGCCGGAGATCCAGCTGTCCAGATGGCCGCCAACCATGACGATCTGATCCTTCAACTTTGGATCGGTGCCGGGAATTTCAGCTACGGTGTCGAAGCCATGCTCGTGATCGCCGGTGAATTTTGTCTCGATGTTGAGTTCGAGGGTGACTGGGACGTGATTTTCGATCAAGCGCCCGAGGCGGTTGTAGTGCTCGATCATCATGACCGCGTTGGGAATGGTGACTGCGTTTTCCTTCTTCTGGGCATCGCGAGCGAGGTTCGCTCCGTTGTCGTCGAAGATGATGCCGGTTCCACCGCCGTCGGTGCTATCGCGGCTTGGGGTAATAACGGCCACGGAACCTTCATCTGCCATCATCTTGAGGGCGGCTTTACGGAGATCGGCCATCTTTAAACGCTCGGCGACGTACTTTGCAAACTCGGGCGAGCCCGGAGTGTAGCGTCCGCCACCCGATTCGTAGGTTTCCATCTCCTTCAACTCTGCGTCGGTGTAGCGGTGAAAGAGCGGCTCTGTAATGTCGGGGGTGGGACGCATTGCACCGAGCAGAACGATCTTGCCTTTGAGCGTGCCCTTGTACTTTTCTAGGTCCCCCATCTCCTGCACGTTCATGTAGACGACTTCTCCTGTGACCGGACCATTGGTCGCCGGGGACCACGGGGCAGCCTGTGCCCAGAGAGGTTCAGGATCAGGCGAGACCATTCGCACCCATGTGTTGATCTGCTGCCAGCCCATGCCAAATTCTCCCCAGTCTTCGAGGTGTGCGTTTTCGAGGCCAATCTTTGTCAGGGTGTCGCGTGTCCACGCGTTGGCCTTTGCCATGTTCGGCGAGCCGGTGAGACGCGGCCCGATACCGTCAGCCAATGCTCCACCAAATTCCATGACGTGCGAGTGCTTGAAGCCCTCTTCGCGGATGCGCGCGTACATCGTCAGATCGATGTTCTCGGTTGCAGGCTGCGGTCCATAGTAGGAAGGGGTTTCAATCGCGGTATCTTTAGTTTTTTTATCAGCGGCGATTGAGGGGACGGCGAGACTTGCAATTGCGGCCGTACAACAGCCCCAACGCACAAAAGCACGAGCAAATGACATACTTGGTGGTCCTCCAGGAAGTGGAGGAAGAATAGCAGATATCACCGATCGGCCGCGCGGATGAGATTCTTCTCGGGGGCCTTAGCCTTAGCTCTTGCGGAGCTGCCGACGCACCCACAGGGTACCGAGATACAGCAACGTCACCAGTAACACTAGTACACCTACAGGGAGTCCGACCCGGCTGTAAGTCAGCGAAAAATCGACTGCGTGGTGCGTTGCCGTGTTGTAAAGGAGAATGCCGACGATCGCGCAGAAGGTTGCCGCGAAGAAAGCCGCAAATCCCAACGCGAAGCTCATCAAGAGGCTGGTAAACCAGCCGAGGTCTCCCAAGGGAACACCAAATAAGTAGCCCGCGCCGAAGGTTCGAGGCGAGGCCGAGCTTCCGTTCTGCGATGCTTGCGCCATACCAGTAGAATACTGCTTTATGGCAGAAGGTGTTCAGAACGAGTTGCTACAGGCGACACAGGTGATCCGCGATGCGGAGGTGCGACATGCGCCGAACGGCATACGTTACGCGGCATTCGGCGATAACAATCTGGAGGAGAAGGACCTCGCGCGCATGGTTCAGGCGGTGCCAACCGCTGTCTCCGGTGCGATCTCGCGCAAGACCTACTATTTTGTTCCACTGGCTCTAAGTGAGGCCAGGGGGAGTGAATCCACCATGGTTGCACCTGCCTATACCCCGGAGTTGGGGGACCAAGCGATTTGCCATCGAAACGTAACGCACGATGGCACAGAGGGCATCTTCATCTCTACCCGCCTGCTTGGAGATCGCTTCGCGCTTGCTTTTGAATTTTTTATCAACGTTGGTCATGCCTTCGTCGATGCGATCGGAGTTCCCCAAACCTTTGAGCAGTTGGTCTGGGGGCAGGCATTGGCGGATGTTCGGGGCGAAACCAGTCAGGATGCCTGGGAGAACCGCGGTCTGGCGCTTGGCGGGAAGACGGAACAGACTGAGGTGAAGCCGGTAATCGACGAGAAGGCAAAAACTGCCTTCCTCGAATCTTCCTTCTCAGACGCCATCGCCATTTATCAGCTGTCGCTCTCCGTGGACTTCGACTACTCCGAACTTCGTGAACGTGAGTATCCGTTGCTTGCACCGCTGGCTCTTGCGGAGCGCCTTCGCCTCGTGGCTCAGCTTTTTCCGCCCAATCCGACTTACGAATTTTCGATTCGATACCGACGGCGCGCCTGAATTCCCTGTCTCAGGCGACCTATCGACGGCTTCTCTATAACTTTGAACGCTGCCTATCTCGCAGAGAAGGGTGACGCGAACGCCTGCCGACTAGCCAGTCGAGATTACGGGAGCGAAGCTTATAATTTCGCCCGAACGGAATCGGTAGCTGGATGGAGACGCTTTATGCGTTCGATGCGGATTTCGATTGCGGCGATGGCGTTGCTGGCGGCTGATGTATGCGCCCCACAGTCGCCGAATGCACAGCTGCCAACTCCCGATTCGCCGTCGCTGGAGAACCGGCAACTTGCCGCTCCACCTACAGCGGGCTCTTCCTCGAATACACCTCTCTATCGTGAGCTGGACTTACTTCGCCGGGGCGGATTCTTCGAGGCGCCCGAGGCGCGAGTTTCGCTAAAGATCGTCGGCAAAGACGGTGTACCGCCGAGTCGTATCGAAACGACGGAATACGCTCTGATTGTGAACGGCACGCCACGGATCGGGCGGCTGCAGGCTCCAAAAAAATCGACTGATGCGGTTTCTCCCCTTGTATTGCTTGTCTTTCCGCCAAATCAGCCGGTGGTGCATGCGATCGGAGTGCGTGAAGCGACAAAATACTTTGCGTCACAACCGACTGAGGTGCTGCCGTGGCGAGTTGGAATCTTTGATTCGAATGGAAAGTTGACTCCCTTTACCAATGGGAGATCGCAACTGTTGGTGAATCTGGGATTCGTGAGCCACGCGGTCGAGCCCTTTCAGTACACCGGGGATCGGTCGATGGTTGGTAGTCAACCGGCGGGTGGAAGCTGGTTGGTGAAGGCGGAAGATGCGGTCAGCCTGATGCAGCGGTTTGATGGGCCAAAGGTTGTTCTGGCAATGAATCCTTTGGCGGAGTCGATGTATGGCCTCAACGATCAGATGTTCGCGCATGATGGACCTGAAGCTCTGGTCGATGTGGCGAAACATGTGGGAGCTCATATCTATGTTGCGAATGTGGGTGGGCCGGAGGCGTTCGTGCCGGCCGGGGGCGCCGCGGAGGACCGTCCGGCTCAGATGAATGTTCCATCATCGAATGGCGGCCCTCAACTAGGTACTGCACCTTCTATGCATATGAAATTCGATCCGCGGCTCAACAACGCGTTGGCTAATTCTGCGGCCCGCACCTCGCTGATGATGCAGACAGCAGATTCAACGCTGGGCGGCTTTGCCAACTCGCTCGACGCGCTTGCTGCGCAGCTTCATCGGGATCTTGATGAGACCTATTCGCTTAACTTTGATATGACTGCCGCGGATCGCGACCATGGAGTTCCCACCGTGGAGGTGAAGTTTGCGGATCACAATCTACGTGCGTCAATTATGGAGGTTTCACCTGTTGGGACTACCTCGGAGGCAAACCGCGAGGCGGTTTCCAAGGTGTTGGTGGATAAGGTCAGAAAGGCGACTATAAAGCCTGTGAGTTCGACGGATTTTCGAATTACGCAACACGTCGATTACTTTCCTCTGCGCTCGGGGCTTGAGCCGTTACTTCCTATGAGCGCGCTCGTCGAGTGGACGGGAGTTGGACGGGGTCCAGCACGGCTCTCCGTCGTCGAATCGGTGGACGACGTCAACCTCTCGACTCCTTTGATGGAGCGAGCAGCCCAGGTGAGGTGGGATGGTCACCATGTCAGCTGGGAGAGAGATGGAAATTTGCATCCTGGTCAATATCTTTGGCGCATAGCGGTTCACGACGGGAATGGAACCGTGTTTGCCTCGGCGGAACAGAAGATTAATGTCAGCCTGCCTCGAGAGACTAGTGTCGAGGTGAGCAGCCTGGTCATCGGGAAATCCTGCCGCGAACAGGTCGGATCGGTGGATGGGTTGAGACGGCGAACGACCGACAATCACGATGATGTTCCTCCGGTTTCGCAGATTGATCCGATGCGTGCGGTGGATTGCCGAATTAAACCTGAGGCTTCGGATAGGTTCGCATCCACGGACCGGCTTCATGCATTTGTGAGGATTTATCCTTCCGAAAAGATCGACAAACACAAACCCGAAAGCTGGACTGCGAAATTTACTCTTCGGTCCAGGACGAATCCTGTTGCAACGGAGAAAGAGACTCCTTTCCGAGTCGATTCGGGGTCGGGGTATCTTGCGTACATTGAGATGTCACTGGATACGCCGGGTATGGATCCAGGCCAGTACACACTGGATGTCGTCACGCGAGGTCCGGGAATTCGCAAAGAGCTGAAAGAGTCTCGCTCAATTTCTATTCAACAGCCGGTTTCCAATCATGAAACAGACGCGGAAGGGGCGCGTAAAGCGACGAATTGAGGTCATGAGACCGAATCAGGTGAAAAACATCTAATCGGTATTTGAGGAGTCACAGAAATGCCTGCAATCCGAACCTGCAAACAGTGTGGCCAAAAAAATCGTGTTGCTGCAAATCACCTCTCTGACACGGGCCGTTGCGGTGCGTGTAAGACGCCTCTGCCACCGGTCGATGAACCTCTGCAGGTAGATGCAACTCTTTTCGACGAAATCGTTAGTACATCTCGCGTGCCGATTCTCGTAGACTTTTGGGCGGAGTGGTGTGGGCCGTGTCACGCCGCTGCTCCAGAGGTGGCGCGCACGGCAAAGGACATGGCTGGACAAGCCCTTGTGTTGAAAGTTGATACTGACAAACATCAGCAACTAGCCGCGAGGTTCAACGTGCGTGGTATCCCAAACTTCGCTATCTTCTCTGCCGGAAAACTTGTGAAACAACAGGCCGGCGTGGTCGGGCACGACGTGATGGAGGGATGGCTGCGATCTGCTGCACCGGCTCCGACCACTTGAGGGGCCGGACTCGTATACTTGGCGCTGCGTAATCGCGCGAAGGTACGACTCGATGAAGCTGATCTTTCTATACGGTTTGCCCGCAACGGGAAAACTTACAGTAGCACGCGAGCTGGCCGCGATGACCGGCTACAAACTCTTCCACAACCATCTCACAGTCGATCTGCTTCTGTCGGTCTTCGAGTTCGGCTCACCAGCCTTCGTCGCACTACGAGAAGAGATCTGGCTGTCCGTCTTCGATCAGGCGGGTTCGAGTCAGGTGCCTGGACTCGTTTTCACCTTTGCACCCGAACCGACGGTGCAACCCGGCTTCCTAAAAAACGTGGCCGCTACAGTCGAAAAGAGAGGTGGGGAGGTGGATTTTGTTGAACTTGTCTGCCCACGTAGCGAACTCAGACGACGTCTCAGTAACTCATCACGGCTTGAGCATAGCAAGCTGACTTCGGTTACGATTTTCGATCAAATTTATTCGACTCGAGAATTTGATGGATATTCGTTACCTAGGCCCAGGCTCTCGATTGACACGAGTCTTTGTACTGCCGCACATGCAGCCGCAAAGATAGCCGAGGTCCTCGAACTCGATCTTTCACTGACCTGACTCCGTCGACGGGACAGAAACCCCCATGAAGGGAGAGGCTCTTATCTTTTAGTGTGTGGTGGAAACGGAGGTTAGCTTGTAACTGATGTGAAACTTCAGGTCGCCGGTTCACCAGTCACGGCTATGATGAGGGATTCGGCCGCAGTCCCCTTCGGTGAGGTAGCAGCGAAGGATTCCAAAAACCACAGTAGCTCCGGCACCGATAATCATGAATAGAACGCCTGTCGTAATTCTTCCCGTGAAATAAGGAAAGAGGAACACAATAACTCCCGCATACATCAGAATCGTTAATACGGTTCTCGTCATGCGCTTCGTCATTTCTTTACCCCCTACTTATCCGGCAGCCGAACTCTTTGGCAGAACCATCATGCCCGTCTTACTGTTCGTCTCCGACTCAGACGCGAATCCGCTTTTGAGCGGGTCCGCACCAGCGGTATTGCACATCCTACTCGACGAAATCGACCTTTGCCAGAGTTTTTAGCGTTGGAAGCACCGTACTGCAACTAATGTCGTTGATTTAGGAGGGGTATTCGCGCCACGAGTGTTTAGCCAGTCACAATTCCCATCGCTAGAACTGCGCAAAAGACTGCACTCACATCCTCGATAAGTGCCACGGGCCAATCTTTGCCGCCGCGTCTGGCCACGATCTCTCGCCGAATCAGAAAGCTAGCAAAGGTGCCGACTAGAGCGCCAGCCACACACAAGATGACCCCTTCCATTCCAGATCCGTTCAGTCCCGCAGCAGTGATCGCGCCGATCAAGCCGGCAACTACCAGCCTTGCAACTAACGGAAACGGGGCTGTCCTATTGGGTGTTTTCGGAAGCTTGTCAGCGATGTATTCCCCTATCGCAAGCATCGAAAAGATGATCGCTGTTATGAGTTTTCCGCTCCAGGCTGCCCAATTGTCGTCTACCGAAAGATGGCCTGCATAAGCGAACCAGCAAAGCACCGCCATCGCGGTCATCGTCCGCATCCCTGTCACGAGGCCCAAGAGGGGGATGGCGAACAACCAGGTCATCATTTGCATCGCCATAAAATCCCCCTTCATTCGAATGCTCGAAAGTTAGCGGAATGGCCAGGATGTTTCAGGCACGCCCTCTACTCATCGACTCAGTGTTAGCCTTTCAATCGAAAACTATACTCGCAGATCGCTTTTTGACGAGGGCTTATGAATCATTATTTGCAATGCTGTATATCGCCCTATTTGTCTCGCAGCCAACCGTACAGGGGGAAATTCTCCGCCATTTCCAATACTTGACCGCGGATTTGTCGAAGCTTCGTGACGTCGGTCCGATGTTCGAGAGCTTGAGCAATCCAGCCTGCGATGATGCGCATCTCCGGCTCTTTCATGCCTCTGGTGGTCAACGCTGGTGTTCCGATCCTGATACCGCTGGGTTTCATGGGCGGGTTGGTGTCGTAGGGGATTGCGTTCTTGTTGACGGTGATTCCGGCCTCTCCCAGCGCGTGTTCCGCTTCAGAGCCCAGCATCCCCTTCTGGAAGACATCGATCAGCAGGACATGTGTGTCGGTGCCGCCGGAGATGATGCGATATCCTTCCACAGCGATTGCTTCTGCGAGGACTTTGGCATTGATTACGACCTGTTTGGCGTAGGTCGCAAACTCCGGTGCGAGCGCCTCTTTGAAGGCTACGGCTTTTGCGGCGACGATGTGGATGAGGGGGCCGCCCTGCTGGCCTGGGAAGACGCTTCGGTCAATGCCTGCGGCAAGATCCTGATTGCATAGAATCATGCCGGAGCGCGGTCCGCGTAGGGTTTTGTGGGTGGTGGTGGTGACTACGTGGGCGTGGGGGACGGGGGATGGGTGAGCGCCGCCTGCAACGAGGCCGGCGAAGTGGGCCATATCGACCATGAGGTAGGCTCCTACTTTGTCGGCGATGGCTCGCATGCGGGGAAAGTCGAACTGGCGCGGGTAGGCGCTGCCACCACTTACGATTACCTTGGGTTTTTCGCGGATCGCCGTGGCTTCTAATTCGTCGTAGTCGACGGTTTCGGTGTCTTTGCGGACCTGGTAGCCGACGATTCTGTAGAGTTTGCCTGAGAAATTGAGTTTGTGGCCGTGGGTGAGGTGGCCGCCGTGGGCCAGATCGAGACCTAGAATGCAGTCGCCTGGGTTGAGGAGGGTCATGTAGGCGGCGGCGTTGGCCTGGGAGCCGGAGTGGGGCTGGACGTTGGCGTGGTCGGCGTTGAAGAGCTGCTTTGCGCGGGCGCGGGCGATGTCTTCGACGATGTCGGCGTACTCGCAGCCGCCGTAGTAGCGCTTTCCGGGGTATCCCTCTGCGTATTTGTTGGTGAAAACGGTGCCTGCGGCCTCTAAAACCGCGCGGCTTACGAAGTTTTCAGAGGCAATCATCTCGAGGCCTTCGTGCTGGCGCTTTATCTCGTTTTGAATCTGTGCGGCAATCTCGGGGTCGGCGGTGGCCAGCGGGGCATTCAGGTCGATGGGCATGGGGTTATTTTATGTCACTGTTTTTGGATTTTTTTTGTGGGTGGTGTTGGGTGGCTGGTTTCGTGGTTTTACGGTGTTTTGAGGGGCGTTTTGGAAAAAGAGGGCGTTTGGGTGTGGTGTTTTGATGGTGAGTTTGTGGTGGAATGCGTGGTTGATGTGGTGGCGAAGCAATGAACTTTTTGGCGTCAAAAAATGCGCCATGATTTTGAACTTTATTTTCAGCCGGTGTTATGTCTCGAGTGGTTGGTTGCCCTGGAAAACTCTATAATTTTTGCGGGTTTTGGATTTGATTTCGATTCTGAACAAATAAGGTTTTTGGGCGGGCATCCATTCGTCTGTCGTTGGCGTTCTTATATTCAGCAAGGGTTTAAATAGACAGAAGAGGAAAGGATCAGTATGCAGACCTTATATATTGGAATCGCGTTTTCGACGATGGTGATTCTTCCGCTTCTTGTCGCCAAGTGGAACGGGACCCGCAACGAAGACTTCCGCGCCTTTATGCGCAGAGTAGAGTAGCTGGTTTCGTGCAGTGAAAAACTGATGTTCAGGAAGCCCCGAATGAGAGACGAGGTGGTTCTCTCATTCGGGGCTTTTCTGTGCGCTCGTGAAGCGCCGGACCTAGTTCTGGGTTAAGGTCGCCAGCGCAGTGGAGTGGGCCTGTGCCTTTGCAAAAGCTGACTTCATCATCAGCGCCGCCTTGGACGGGAGGCAGTGGCACACGGATTCGCTTGAGTCGCTGTGCCGGGGCGGGGTTTGGGCACCGATGGCTACTACGACTAGAAAGACGGCTATGAAGATGGCGAGACGCCGGGTGGCGTGATCGTCGGACGGACGATACGGAGGCTGTGTCATGGGATGACCCTCTGAGAGGAGTATACGAAGGTTGGGTGGTTGGGGTTCCATAATATTTTGAGAATCTGATGAGGAGCAATGTCGGTTCGTTTGGAAGAGGAAAATCGTGCTGTTGCCGTGAGTTTCGATGAAACACGAAGAAGTCATGTAGAATCGCGGGCGCAACCGGTAGACGTGCCACGCGTCCCCTAAGTGCTTCTGTACACAGTGCAACGCCATAGGATTTTCCTGTAAGGAGAAGTCATGGAGCGTTCCAGCATTTGTCTCACAGCCCCAGCCGCAATCCTCCTCGCCGGGTTTCTAACCGGCTGCCAGCCGCAAAAAGCCCCTGAAGAGGCTCGTGCACCGCCACCAGCCCGTCCAGCGGCTGCCCAGATCGCAGGTACCCCCTCCGGTACAGTGATGACGCCGGAGTATGTCGCTGCTGTGGGACGATTTGCCTACATCTGGGGCTGGCCGCTGGTGAACAATCTCAACCGAGCTCTTGGCGTCAAAGATCTTCCCGGCCCGGGCCGCGTCGGCGGAGTCGTTCCCGCGGCCCCTCCCGGCCGCATCTCCATGCTTACCGACTACATCAGCGCCGAGGAACGCTTCGTCACCTGTCCCAACCAGGACACCGTCTACGGCGCCGGTTTCCAACACGTCGATACCATTCCAGTCGTTGTTCAGGTGCCCGACTTCGGCGGTCGATTCTTCACCTATCAGATTGCAGACGCCCGTACGAACTCCTTCGGCAATATTGGAAAGCAGTACGGAACCAAATCCGGCTTCTATCTCGTGGTCGGTCCCAACTGGAGGGGCAGCGTCCCGCACGGCATAACCGGAGTTCTGCAGTCGCCAACTGATCTCGTCGCTATCTTCCCCCGTGTCTTTCAGGACGACACCCCCGAGGACAAAGCTGCGATCCAGCCGCTTCTTAACCAGATCGTCGTCTACCCGCTCTCCGAGTTCGATGGAAAGATGAAGACGATGGACTGGAAGAGCACACCTTCCTTTCCTGCTCCTCCATCGACCGGCGGCGAGACGAAGTGGGTGGTCCCGGAAAAATTCTTCGATGAGCTTGCTGTCATCCTCAAACAGGTTCCACCGATGCCCGGCGAAGAATCTCTCTACGCCAACTTCCAGTCTGTCCTGGACGCGGCAGCAAAAGATCCGAAGCTGAAGCAGACTCTGACGCAGACTGCGGTTGCCGCGGAGAAAGATCTCGTTAGTCCGCTGTTCGACTTCCACATGAACGGACGCCCAATCGGCAATGGCTGGAACTCACCTTCCAACGGAGCCAACTGGGGTTATGACTATCTCTCGCGCACGGCGACCGCAAGATCGAACATGTACGACAACGCGCCGCAGGAGACCCGCTATATCTACACGGACTTCGACTCCAGCGGCCAGCGGCTCAACGGTGCTCATGGTTACACCGTCACCTTCCCAGCGGGACAAACACCGCCTGTTGACGGCTTCTGGTCGCTCACGCTCTATAACAAGGAACATCTCTTCTCGCCGAACTCGCTCGGCCGCTTCTCGCTTGGAACGAAGAGCAAGTCGATGAAGCAGAACCCTGACGGTTCGCTTACCATCTACGTCCAGAACGCGTCACCCGGTGCTGATAAGCAGGACAACTGGATTCCCGCGCCGAAGGATAACTTCTCTCTTTACATCCGTGCTTATTGGCCTAAAGAAGAGATCACGAGCGGGAAGTGGATTCCGCCGCTCGTGAAAACGGCTCACTGATTCTGTAACTCTCGATGTCATCCACACTCATTGGAGAAAGGACATCATGAATTCCCATCGCGTGCCACTCGTTCTTGCAGCCAGCGTTCTCGCCTCGTCACTTACCGCATGCGAACAGAAGAACGTAGGAGCTCCCGTGAACACCTCCACTCAAAGCAACACACCCGCCACTGACCTCCTCCACTCCCGCGCCGTCGAGGCCGTGATCTGGGGAATGCCCGCCGTCAACTACGATCTGATGTATCAGGCTATGGTCAATCAGGCCCACGGCGGCTTCAACCAGATCGTCTACTGGTCGAAGCTCTCGACGTGGAAGAACCAGACCCTGACTCCCAATCCCGACGCCATCTACATCATGCCGTTCTTCAACACGAAGGAGGTCGGTCCCATGGTGCTCGAGATTCCTCCCGCCGACAACGGCACCATCGTCGGTTCCATCGACGACTGCTGGCAGACCGCAATCGAAGACGTCGGCCCCGCCGGTGTCGACAAGGGCAAGGGCGGCAAATACCTGATCCTGCCGCCAGACTACAAAGGCAAGCCGCCAGCCGGATACTTCCCCATGCCCGCTTCCACCTATAAGAGCTACGCTCTTCTTCGCTCCAACCCCAAGAGCGGCAGCGAGGCTGATATTGCCAGTGCCGTCGACTACGCCAAACGCATCAAGATCTACCCGCTTTCGCAGGCCGCGCATCCACCCGAAACCAAGTGGAACGACGCCATAGACGTCGTCTTCGACTCCACCATCCCCTATGACGACCGCTTCTTTCAATCGCTCAATCGCGTCGTCCAGATCGAACCCTGGATCGAGCGCGACCGTGGCATGATCGATCAGCTCAAGACCATCGGGATCGAGAAGGGCAAGCCTTTCAACCCCGACGCAGCCACAACCCAGACCTTCAAATCCGCTGCGGCTGATGCCCACGTGTGGCTCGCCTCCGAGTACGAGAAGGCCTACACAACGCCCTTTTATCCCGGCACACATTGGGCTTTTCCCGTCTCGCCGGACATGGCGAAGTCGGTTCAGGCGAACTACAGTATCCCCAACATCTATCCCGTCGACGCTCGCGGCACCACGTACAGCTTTGTCTTCTTCAGCGCCAAGCATCTCGGCGCCGGACAGTTCTACCTTTTGGCCATCAAAGACAAGAACGACCAGCGCTTCAACGGAGCCTCGACCTACAAGCTCACCCTTCCACCCAATCCTCCGGTCAAGCAGTACTGGTCGGTCACTGTCTACGACGGCGAAACCCACGCCTTCTTCCACAACGTTCCGCGACAAAGCGCTTCCTCGCAGAATCCCGGACTACAAAAGAATCCCGATGGCTCTGTGGATGTTTACTTTGGGCCAAAGGCTCCGGCCGGCAAAGAGAGCAACTGGGTTCCCACTGACCCGAACCGTGGATTCGAGCTTCTGTTCCGCGCCTATGGTCCCACCGACGCCTTCTTCCAGAAGACCTGGGCATTGCCCGATGTTGAAAAGCAGTGACGCGTCGAGAGGCGCAGAAGAGCCTTATCACTTCCGATAAGCCGAACTTATCGGGGCTGACAGCGCATGGTTGTGACACAACTCATTGACCGTGGTTCCCATCTACACCAGAGATAGCACGTGGGGTGGACCCTGATTCGAATCCCCGATCTTCCTACCCCTGGTGGTATCCGGCCCATGAACACTCTCTTCCTGAAGCAGCTTCGCATTCAATTTGTTTTTTTCCTTCTGCTGGCCTGGATGTTGCAAACGGCCGCACAAGCTGACCCAGTTCCTGCGCGCACGGTGGCAGGCACGATTCACGGCTTCCTTGAACTGCGCTCCGAGGATGGACAAGTGGTCGCTTCAGGGGACAGCGTTCAGACTGTGCGGGGCAACCGCGTTACGTCGCGAACGATCTTCCGTTTCAAGGATGGCTCGACTGACGACGAGACGACGGTCTCCACGCAACGCCATACGATCCAACTGATCAGCGACCACCACATCCAGAAAGGGCCTTCTTTTCCTCATCCGATGGATATGATGGTTGACGTCCAAACGGGGCAGGTCACGGTGCGTACCACGGGGAAGGATGGGAAGGAAGAGGTGAAGACCGATCATCTCGATGTGCCAGCGGATCTGTCGAATGGATTGGTTCCGGTAGTGCTCCAAAATCTGACATCGACCTCTCCTGTGACGACCCTCACTATGGTGGTTGCCACACCGAAGCCGAGGCTGGTGAAACTCTTGATCTCCAACGTGGGGGACGATAAATGCTTTGTTGCCGGCGCTTCGCGGAAGGCGATCCACTATGACATCAAGATCGACCTTGGTGGAGTCGCGGGCGTGGTGGCGCCGATCATCGGTAAGGCGCCTCCTAATATTCAGATATGGACTATCGGCGGCGAGGCCACAACGTTTGCGCGAGAAGTAGGGCCTCTCTACGCAGAGGGACCCTTGATGACGATCCAGCTGGCCAGTCCGACTTGGCCGGATGCGGCGAAGTCTGCCCGTTAGCTTTGGTGGGCGCATGTTGGAGATGACAGGATGAGAAGCAGGTTCCTCCACTCCACTTCGCGCCCTGATCAGAGTGACAGGTGTTGGAAATCCTGTTGCTCCTCCCTGTAGTTGGACGAATTCGATGTCAGCGTTAGCGTGAGCTGCCGATCGCTTTGGAAGCGGCACCGGCGGGTCGGGACCATGCCGCGAATCCGAGTGCGGCGATGTAGACATAGCAGACCGCAGGGATCAGGAACGATAGCTGTAATCCGACTTGGTCTGCGAGTCTTCCGGTAGCCAAGGGGATTAGAGCACCGCCTACGATGGCGGCGATCATGACGCTTGACCCCTTGCTTGTCAGGTGGCCTAAGCCTTGTATTCCAAGGGTGAAGATCGAAGGAAACATGGTGGAGTTGCAGAAGCCGACGGCAAGAAGAGCGAACATGGCGAGGTGACCGTGGGTAGCGACTGCCGTGATCACGAGAACGAGAGCTGCAAAGGCTGAAAACCCAAGGAGACGGCCTGTGGAGAGACGTGTCAGCGCAGCGGAGCCGATGAATCGTCCGACCATTGCTCCGCCCCAATAGACCATGAGGTAGTTTGCGGCGTCTGCGGCGTGCAGGTTGGCGATAGTGGGAAGGCCCATGAAGTTGACGAGGAGACTTCCGATGGAAACTTCCGCTCCGACGTAGGTGAAGATTCCTAAAGCTCCTGCCCAGAGCCATTTGTGTCTCCAGATACTGTCGTTACTGGCGGCTGCGTACTCACTGGGACGAAAGTCACGAGTCGCTTCTGCGGCGGCTTGCTGCGGCTTGAGCGAGATCGAGGCTAATCCGACTGCCAAAAGGAACAATACTATCGCCATGCCGATGTAAGGCAGCCGAACGGTGGACGCTTCGGTGGCGCGGTAGAGCCGTCGTGCTGCCTCGGACATCTGGTGAAGCCGCTCGGGGGTGACCGGGTTTGCGTTGCGGAGAATGAATCTGGCTCCGAGGAATGGGGCGATGAAGGTTCCGACAGAGTTGAATGCCTGAGCGAGATTCAGGCGGCTGGATGCGGTCGCCGGAGGCCCGACGATGGTGACGTAAGGATTTGCGGCGACCTGGACGGTTGTCATGCCGGCAGCAAGGATTACGAGCGCAGCCAGGAATACGCCGAAGATGGCATAGTTTGCGGCTGGAAGAAAACCGAGTGCTCCGACGGCCATGATGAGGAGGCCACTGACCATGGCCCGCTTGTACCCGAATAGATCGACGAGCTTGCCGCCTGGATAGCTGAAGATGAAGTAGGAAGAGAAAAAGGCGAATTGGACCAGCATCGCCTGGCCGTAGGAGAGGTCGAAGATGCTCTTCAGGTGGGGGATGATGACGTCGTTGAGGCAGGTGAGGAAACCGACCATGAAGAAAAGGGCGGTCGCGACAGACATCGCACGTACATCGGTTTTCGCTACAACCGTCTCCGAACGATTTACTGCTGAAGCTGTCTTTGCTTGCAGTCCCATTTCTCTCCCAAACATTCCCCTGAGCAGCCTGTTGAACGAGATGATACCGATTGATTTTTCTTAGAAGCGATCTGGCACGGACGAAGTATCTCAAACACTACTGGCGGAGTAAGTTCGTTGATGCTCGGCGTGACGACTGACCTCTCGTTCGACACTGCCACATCATTCATCACCGCCTCCTGAGTGTTCGTGGACACAGAAGGAACGATAGTGAATCCGACAGATGTTTAGTTGCCCTTAGGTAGCAAAAACTGATACCGAAGTCTCATCGGCGCTAGCGCGCGTTGACCGGCGCGTGAGACTGGAGGGATGGGGCCGTTTTTGTTTGCGCGAGGCGCTTGAAGGATTGGTAGATGAAGGAGCCTAGATACCAGCCGTCGAGATACTTGTAAGGGGTTTCGCCCGTGGTGTAGTGGCCGCAGGGGAGCACCTTCGAGACGTAGTCGATCTTGAGGGCGTCGAAGTTGGTTAGCACGTCTAACGAATATTTCAGCGGGAAGGTTAGGTCGTAGGTCGCGTGGACTACGAGGACTCGCTTGGGTTTGGTGGCGAAGCGGTCCATGTAGGACATGGGGCTGACGATGGAGAAGATCTCGCGGACCTGATCCTGCGTGAGGCCGGCTTGCTCGAAGGCTGCGCGGATGTGGCGGGTGCTCTGGCCGGCCCATACGACGTCTCCAAACCAGGTGGAGGCGTGGTTGAAGGCGCAGACCTGGAGGCGCTGGTCGAAGGCGGCGGCGATGAAGGCGTAGCAACTGCCGAGGCTGGTGCCTAAGACGCCGAACTGTTCGTAGCCTTGGGTTTCGAGCCAGTCGATGCAGCTTCGGATATCGACTACGGCCTGACGGCAGGCTTCGGTGGTGCGGCCTACGTTGGCACTGACGGCGTAGTCGGAGCGCTCAAGCTCGGCTGGGCGGCGGACGTCGTGGTAGGGCTTGGAGAGGCGGAGGCAGGAGATGCCGAAGCTGTTGAAGAGAGTGCAGAGGGCGTTGTGGGAGAAGGCATCGGCGTTCCACTGGGGCATGACGATGATGGCCTGTTTGGGTTTGCCTTTTTGCGTGTCGGGGTGCGCCGGGTACCAGCGGGCGTTGACCTGATCGTTCTCGGGGTAGAGGGTGCGGATGGGTGAGGTGAAGCGGAGGAAGTCGGCGGCTTCGATCTCGCCGGTTTCGGCCTGGCGACGGAGCTCGGCGTCTTCCTGGAGGGTTTCGGGGCGGACGTTGGTGGGGTAGAGCTGGGGGTGGCGACGCTCGAGGCGGAAGTCGGTGGGGGTTTCGTAGCTGTAGAACTCTTCGGCGCGGACGACGATGTCGCGGTTGACGGCGGTCATGCGGTCGTAGTCGCTGAGGTGCGGGTTGGCGGCGAGGGCGAGGGGGCTGAAGTCCTGGAGCCAGTCGAAGCCCCACTCGAGGGGGCGGACGATGCGGTTGGTGTCGCGGGTGGTGAGGGCTGTCTCCCAGGAGTACATCCACTTTGCGTAAAGCCTTGAGAGCATTTATCTAGTTTACCAAGGGTTTGAGTGGAGTTTGTTGGGACTAGAATGCGGCGATGGGATGCCGCGGCTTCGTTATCGTTGTGGCTCTGGGGATGGCGATGCCTTGCGCTTTCGCGCAGAGCTCGCCCAGAGGCGCGGTGGATTCGATCCCGGTCGTGTCGGTCTGCGATATCGTCAACAATCCGCTGCAGTTCAAAGGCAGGCTGGTGGTGGTGCGTGGTCAGATCTCGACTGATCTGCAACAGCGGGATGAGTTTCGGGTGAACCAGCCCTCGTTCGGCAAAGCCTGCCGCTCCTTGTCAGCGAAGCTTCAGGGGCCGACCGATCTTGCGGCGAACAGCGCGTCTGGGACCTTCATCGGCAGGGTGGTCGTGGATACCGCGGTGAGCCGGTCGAACCTCCTCGTGGGTCGATGGACGGAATCGAAGATATTCTTCGTGATTGAGAAACTATCGGACGTGCGTGACCAGCAAGTTTGGAATGGGCTTGTGCCGGTGCGGCGGCTCTACGATAGCCAAAGCGGCTCGTTTGTCACGCCCTAGCAGGTTGGCGACTCTTTCAGCAGAACCTCCGGATCGGTGGAGACACCGCGATATTTCTTCCTGCTTGCAGGCGATTTTTACCTTCCAGTTTCGTGTTGCCGGAAATTATTGGCGTTTTGATTGTCGAAATGTCGCGGCCTGCATCAGATAGATGGAAGCATTTACAGGAATCAGGCAATTTTGACTATGGCGAAAAGGTTGTAGTCGGAGATTTTTTCCACTGGTCTCCGGATTTAGGCGAAAGTGGAAAATGTTTTCCTTCCGATTACGGGTTTGCCCTCAGGTCCTGTGGATGAATGGTCGATAAATTTGGCCCTGTTTGTTGACAATAAAGGGCCTTTTGAACCCGACGAGACTGGCATTGCGCTTGCAAGTATGCAAAACGTAGCACAGAGACAGAAAAGATCATCAACGTAGAGAGAGGAGGCAAATTATGGCAGCGATCACACTTTATACATGCCTTTGTGGAGTTCAGAAGAAGACGAGCAATCATTGGGTGCTGGCGAAGGTCAGCGATAACGGTATTACTTTTATGCCGTGGGATGCTGAACTGGCGAGGCGCGGAGATATCGTTGTACTGTGCGGCGAGGGTTGCGCGGCGTCGATGCTGAGCCGTTCGCTGGGCGACTGGAAGAAGCCGGCGGTTGGCGTGACCAGCGTTGGTTCAATCACCGATATCAGTGCGGAGTATGAGTTGGCAGTAGCTTAGGCTGACTTTCCCCGGAGAGCCGAAAGGGGCGCTCTGCGGGGATTTGCGGGTCGGTATGTGTCCCAGAGGACGGGAGACTGCTGAACGCGGGTGGGGTTGGTGGGTTAGAAGATTCCTGGGATGAGGCATTTGGTGGTTTTGCTGTAGTCGTCGTATTCGTGGCCGAAGGCGCGGCGGAGGGCTGATTCTTCTACGCGGATTCGATAGAAGAGAGCGGCGACGGTGGGGATGAGGACAATCGCGAAGCCGATCCAGTTTCGGGTGTGAAGGGCGATTGCGGCGAAGATGAGGATGAGTCCTGAGTAGGACGGGTGGCGGACGAACCGGAAGAGACCTGTTTTGTGGACGGTTTGGGTGGCACGGATGGCGACGTTGGCGCTGAAGGATCGGCCGAGGGTTACGATGGCTGTCCAACGAATGGCGAGGCCGAGGATGAGGGGGATGAGTGCGGCGGCTTGAGCCCAGGGGGTGATGGGGTCAATGGTGTGGGGGTGGGTGTCGCCGTAGTAGCTGCCGAGGGTGATGGAGATAAGGATGGCGAGCCAGAGGATGCGGAGAGAGCCGCGGTCCTGGATGTCGCCACCGCCCTGGCGGGTGCGGGTGACGACGAGAATGGCGACTTCAGAGAAGACCCACGCGAGGTAAAGGATTCGGTAGAAAGCCAATACGTTCATGCTGGAACCTCGTGCGTTGGTCTGAGTGTAGGTGCGAGAGATTTTATGGTTGCGGTGGGGTGATGCTTTCTACGATGACGCCTTCGGTTTCGAAGTGTGTGACGCGGTGATCCGTGCTGTGGCCCATGTGAACCGCTTTTTTGAGGAGGGTGATGAGCGGGCGGGAGCTTTCGGGGAACCAACGGTCGGAGGATTGATCCCAGTCGACGGCGAGGTTGTAGGTGACGTCGCATTTGGGACAGAGGACTGGGGTTTCGAGCCAACGCTGGAAGGAGCCGGTGGTGAGTTTGCGGACGGGGTCGGTGCCGGAACGGATGGCTGCTATGCGTAGATTCATCGCTGGGGACAGGGTAGCACTGGGGTTTGTGGGTTGGGATTGTGCGTCGAGATTGGACGGTCGGCGGGAACTTGAGTAGGCTTCTCGGACGGGGAGAGGCCGGGGCGATGGGTGAGGGGGAGAAAGATCCGCGGGTGACGCTCGCGGGAGAACGAACGGAGATGGCGATCTTTCGCACCAGCCTGGCCCTGGATAGGACTACGCTGGCTTGGGTTCGGACGACGCTGACAATGAGTAGCTTCGGGCTGGGGATGATTGCGTTCTTTCGGACGATTCGCATGCAGGCGAATACGCCGGAGAGCGTGCGGCTGCATGAGGCGGCGATTCGCTTTGGCGTGGCGCTGGTGGTGATTGGTGTGGTGGCGACGGGGCTGGTGGCGGTGGCGCATGTCTCTTCGCTACGGAAGTTGCGAGCGGGAGAGGTGCCGATGGCTGCGAAGTGGCCGTTGAGCATTGCGCTTGCGCTGCTGCTGGCTTTGCTGGCGCTGTGGGGGCTGTGGAATGCGTTTCATGGGTAGAGGCCTAGAGCTCGGAGAAGATGAGGCAGACGCGACCCACGATGTAGTCGGCTGGGGTTTCGTGCGCGGCGAGAGGCAGGAGCTGGACGGGGAAGTCGCGGGAGTAGGGACGGAGAATGAGACGGCCTTCGTCGTAGTCGACGAAGCGCAGGAGGAGCGCGGCTCCGCAACGGACGGCGTAGAGAGTGGGCTGATGGGCGCGGTAAGGGGCGAGGGAGTTGTAGTGGCGATCGAGAACGGCGATGGCGCCGGGAGACAGGAGCGGGTCCATGGCGGCGGATTGCTGGGTGTCGGCGCGGATGGCGAGGAAGCGCTGCCAGTGGGCGTGCTTGGTGGAGGGGCGGGCGCGGTTGTCGTGAAGGCGGGAGGCGGAGACCTGAATGGTTTCGATGATGGAGGCGGGTGGGATGCGGGAGTCGTCCATGGCGGCGGATGGGGAGACAACGGGGACGATTTCGATGGGATCGCTGGTTTCGGGTGAGGTGTGAGTTGCGGTGGCGTTGAGATCGAGCGGGAGGATGTGCTCGACGGAAAGTTTTTGGGAGGCGAGGACGCGGTCGAGACCATCGAGGGAGAGGGCGCGTTTTTTGTTGAGGAAGTTTGAGATATGCGCTTGCCGAAATCCAGCTTGATGGGCGAGGCGGCTTCCGGTTAGGACGCCCCGATCGATGCGTCGGAGGAGTTCGAGACGGAGGAGCTCGTGGAGGTCTTGGAAGTTCATAATGGAGGGTATCCCTCGGCGAACCATATCATTCGGCAAGGCGAACATATAGCGAAATATTCGCTTGACGCAATAAGTTTTGTGTTCAAACTACTGCTAACGAGGGATATACGGAAGTGGAATGTCTGAGGAAAAATTGCGATTGACAGTAGTTTTGTCAAAAGCTATAACCTTGAGACTTTCCCAATACGGAACCGAAGCGGTAGAGCGACCGGAGACCTCTCAGCATGGGGCGCGAGAGCTGGACTGTGTTTGGAGACGTGTGGGTGAGGCGACAGGGTGATCGATTTTTCCCAAGGTACGACACCGCACTGAAGCAACGACAGATGAAGGCTGTCGTCTTGACCGACTGGACCAGCAGAGTAAAGCGGCAAGCGAACGGCGTTCCATAGCAACTTAGGCGAGCCCACTCGGCCATTGAAAAAATCGAGGCTCGCCGGGGGAGAAGTACGCTTTGAAAGGGAACGAAGTGAACTACTTGCGCATGGATTTGAAGGTATGTGAAGGGTGCGGGGCGCTTTGGCTCCGTGCGGGCTCTGACGGTGTGTACTGCCGGGGATGTGCCGGGCGACTGGCTGAATTTCCGGCACCGCGAGGCAAGCATGCTGGAGGAAGAAAGCGACGGCAGATGCGTAGCGGGAGTTTGCGCAGCGTGGGATGCACGGCGGCGGTGGTGGTTGTCGGAGGTGCACGATGAGTGCAGCTTTGGTGATTCTGCCGGCGGTGTGGGCTACGGCTGCGCCTTCTCGTGTGAAGACGCTGCCAGAGTTGGTGCAACAGAAGAAGACGGCTCCGGAGCTGGCGTTCTACCGGAAGTATACGGAGGGAATGCTGCGACGGTATGTGAGGCTGTCGATGGAGGCGGGAAGAGCGCCGTCGTTGCTGGGTCGCGAGATGTTTCGCGGGAAGGTGACGAGCTACCGAGTGCACAGCTTTGAAGATGTGGTGATCTTCGTGCATGACGTGGAGACGTGTCTCAAGAAGCTTGACGAGGGACAACAACACTTGATCCGACGGATTGCGCTGCAGGAGTTTACGCAGCAGGAGACGGCTGGTCTGCTGGGGTTGAGCCTGAGGTCGGTGCACCGGCAGTATGCGGATGCGCTGGATGAGCTGACGGAGATCTTCCTGGAACGAAAACTTCTGGAGCCTGCGAAGGCTTGTCAAGAGGCTGGAAGTGCCCTGTAAAGCGTAAGTCATTGTTTTACTTGTAGTTATTTCTGTCTTGAAGTTGGCGCATGAGTTATGAGCCAGCTGTTACTCTGGAAAGGTAACAAATTGATACGGGAGAGCGCCTGATGGCTGCTCTCCCGTTTGCTTTTCTGGGACAAGCTTGGAGCGTTGGTGCCGATTTGGGATGTGGGGAAAAAGTTGTCAAGGGGTAGAAAGTGGCTTGAGGGTGCTAAGTCGTTGTTTCGATGACGATTATTTCTCTCCAAAAGTTGGCGTATTAGTTATGGTCCAACTGCTATTCTGGAAAGGTAGTAAAGAATTGAAACGGGAGAGCGCCTGATGGCTGCTCTCCCGTTTGCTTTTGGGAGGAGACCAGGTGGAACGGAAGCGGGTGGCGGGCAGGTTTGTGCGACAAGGGCTGGACGGGGATAGCGGCGTTCAGGGGACTGCAAAGAAGGATGCCGGGGAAGGCGGTGCGGGTGGAGGTGGTTCGAAGGGCCCGCGGCCGAAGTTCTGCAGAACCTTTACACGGGCTCGGGTGGCGGAGGCGCTGCCTGAGATTGTGGAACGGTTTGTGGAGGAAGCCAAGAAGGGCAGCATTGCTCATGCAAAGATGCTGGCGAATCTGGGAGGGCTGGACAAGGGCGAGATGCCGGCGGAGTCCAAGCGGCGAGGGAAGAGCGTTGTGGGGCAGCTGCTGGAGAAGATGGCTCGCGAGCCGGAAGAGTAAGTAGGCAGTCGGGTTTTGTGGGGGCTTTCCTGGGTGGTCGGGGGTTGTTCTGCGGTCCGGTCTAATTTGTAACTAATACGGTTCGCGTAATTTCAATTTGTAACTTATTTTGATCGATACCGGATCGATCGCGGAATGGCGTGGTGGGGTTGCCCTGTTGGATGTGCCGGTTGAGAAAAAAGGCAACCGTGCATGTCCGCGGGGCGATGGCAGGGGTGTGGTCGTTTGGGCGGTTTTTACAAAATACAGGAGGTGCAATGGGACACTCGGAAGGGCTTCATCGGCGAAGTGCTGGGCTTGCTGGATGGTCGGAGCTTGCAGGCAGGCGGGATGGTTTGCGAGGCGCTGCGGGTCTCGAGATGCGGGCGATGGCGGTGGAGTTTCCGGTAGTGCATGGACATCCGAACCGGTTGCCGTTTGAAGGAGTGTTGACGCTGGTCGATGTGGCAAGCGATAAGGCTCCCAGTGGTGCGAAGGGGCATCGGGTGGTGCTGACGCGTGCGGCTGCAGAGGCTGCGCTGCCGAGTTTGCTGGGGATGGCTGTCGACTACAAGGCGGGATGGGATGGACATGATGCGCGGCAGAAGTGCGGCATCATTACAGCCGCTGAGTTGGATGGACAGAAGCTGACGGTGGCGGGTTACTTGTTTGCACGGGATTTTCCGGAGATGGAGGCGAAGATTCAGGGGAGCGGAGGCGCGTCGAATTTGATGGGGATGAGTTATGAACTGGCGGATGCGCATGTGGCGGATATGCGAGCGCAGGTTTGGACGCTGACTCGTGCGACCTTTACCGGGGCTGCGATTCTGCTGCGGGAGAAGGCGGCTTACCGGAGTACGAGCTTTCGTGTGAAGCGGCCGGCTGCGGCTGGACGGCGCGCGGCGGTGGCTCGGTAGTTCACAAAGAAAAGTACGTGCTGCGCGCACGGCGCGATCTGCCATCGAGGCTGACGCGCCTTCGGCGCCATAAATGAAATGAGGGGACCATGAGTTTTGTGAGTGTAATGGAGACGATTGGAAAGGGATTTGCCAAGGGCCTGAAGTGGGCGGTCGAGTATGCCGTCCCGGTGGAGAGGCTGGTTGGACTTCTGTTTCCGGTTGCGGCTCCAATTGCGAATGAAGTGGCCGATGCTACTTCACTGATTCAGACGGCGGTGCTGCTGGTGGAGCAAAAGTATGCGGCTTCCGGCGCACAGAGTGGCACTGGTGCACAGAAGCTTTCGGAGGTGTTGCTGCTGACGGAGCAGTCCGTGACTGCGCTGCTGGCGAAGGCTGGCATTACGGCTGATAGCACCTATATCGCGAATGTGGTCTCTGCTGTGGTGGCGATTTTGAATGTGCAGAGTGGGCTGAGCCCTGCGGTTACTACTACGACAGCTGCGGCCTAAACGAGATTCAGTGGGTGGACTGATTAACTGAAGAGAAAGGCGAGAGAGCATGGAGATGGAACTCGATATGAAAGACGAGCTGGGAGTCACCGTTGAACGTCTGGCTGCAGCCGCGGGTTTGCTGGAACAGGCGGTTGAAAGACTGGCGCAGCGGCAGAATGATTTTGCCCTGGATGCCGAGGCTTCGATCGGCCGGATTGTTGCGACTGTTGAAGGACGGCGCGAGGCCGAGCTGGAGGAGAAGTTGGCTGCGGCTGAGGCCGAGATTGCGCAGTTGAAGGCAGCGGCTGCATCTGAGCCTTCTGAAGTTTCACATGGACGGAAGACTCTTCCTTTGGCGATGGTGAATCTGCTGGCGAAGCAGGGCGTCGCTGCGGAGACGATGGAAGCCGGTAGCGTGGATGCTGCTCTTACAAACTTGAGCATTGAGCAGAGGATTGCTGTGAAGGCTCAGTTGATGCGGTCTGGCTTGCTCGGTTGATTTGACGGCAACAGCAAGTGCGTGCTGCGCGCACGGCGCGATCTGCCATCGAGGCTAACGCGCCTTCGGCGCCGGTAATGGAGTTTTTAAATGGCGTGGCTGCGGCTGCGCCTTTTTTGTTTTGAAAGGGAGAAAGATGAACGCGAAGTTTACCGATATTCATGGCGCAGCAGACTTTATTGGACCTGGCGCGATTGAAGTTCCGTTGTATCAGACAGAGATCCTGGACCTCGTGCGTCGCCGCGGGATCTTTGGTCAGCGCATCAAGCAGGTTCCTGCTACTGGCCATCCTTCACGCTATTTCGAGGAGACTGCGATTCCGGCTCCTGCGGCTGGCACAGGTTTTGTGGATCCGCGTAACATCGTCGCTCCGCTGGTCAACCCGACTCGCATCGAGAACAGTGTTCCGTTGAAGGCTCTGGTAGCACAAATCAACTACAACCTGTTCGATATGGAGCTCGGTCGTCAGCAGAGCCAGTTTGCCTATCTCCAGGCGAAGGACCTTGCCGATACCGTTGATGGCGTTCTTCGTACGCATGACGTTGCACTTTGGAACGGCACCGACACCAGCCTGAGCTCACCTACGACTGCGCAGTATTTTGGTGCGGGTGCGCAGATCGCTGGTGGTGGTAACACCGTTTCGATCGGTACCAACCAGAGCATCGTCGATGGTTTCAAGTCGACGATTGCTCAGATGGTTTCGAACAGCTCGTTTGGTGTTCGTCCGACTGCGATTTATGCAAACCCGGTTCTGCTCGATCTGATCGATCGTGAGATGAAGACCGAGTTCAACGTTGTGTTGAACACACGCGAGATTGAAGCGGGCTTTACGGTGAAGACGCTGTCGACGCAGGCTGGCGATATTCCGCTGATTCCTGAATGGACGCTGAGCTATACCGGTACCCCTGGTTCGGGTTCGGCTGTTCTGCCCGCCTACATCGTGACCGAGGACTTGATTGAGTACCACTGGTTGAGCGATCCGAATCCTCGCATCTTCCAACTCGGCGTTCCCGGCTCGCTGGCTTCGCAGTATGTGGTCGTGAAGTTTGGCGGCGTCGTTGTGAAGGGCGCAAACTATGCCCACTACCAGGTTCTGGTCGACCGCTAGAGCCTGGAGCTTGGTCGGTTTCGGTTGGTTTGTTGGATAACTATGGGGGCCGGTGCTATTTGTGCCGGTCCCTGTTGCTTTTTGAGAGAGGGATGCGATGGGCTATTTGTTGCCGACGGAGTATGTGCAGTATGGACTGACGGCAGAGACTACGGATGACTGGGTGACGATGGCTTCTGCGCTGATGGAGTCTTATTGCCGGCGGCCGAGTCTTTTGGTGACGCAGTATGTGGAGCGGATGCGGCTGACGGATGGCGCGCAGACAGTGCGGCTGAGCTATCGTCCGCTCGCTGCGGCGGTGGGAGCTGCTTCTGCGTTGGTGGGCGTGAGGGTTCGGTTTGCGAGGCCGCGGAGGGGAGAGCTGCCTGATCTGTTTCATGAAGAGATCGCGCGGGCGTTCAGCGTGCCGGGGAGCTGGAGTGTATTGGATGTAACGACTGTCGATGTGAATCAGACAACAGCTGAGCTGACGTTTCCCAGAAATTTTCTGGGGATTGATTACAACGAGGTTGCGGTGACTTACACATCGGGATTGGTGACTGTGCCTGATGCGGTGAAGGTCGCGTGCGTGCAGATTGTGAAGAATGCCCAGGCGACGCCTGCGATGAATGTGAAGTCGAGCAAGATGGACACGATGCAGATGCAGTACTTCAGCGGGTCTCTGATCGATCCGCAGGTACAGCTGCTGCTGAAGCCCTATGTCGCAGAGAGGCTTGGGTGATGCGATGGGACAGTTGCGAGATGCATCAATAAGGGCACTGCGAGCGGCGGATGTTTTGTTGCGCTGTGGCGGGGGGCGAAGTGTGTTTTTGCGGATGCCGGCTCCGGCTAGCTCCGGTGATACGACGGAGCAACTTGGGCTGGCGGTGCCTACGTTTCAGGATGTGGCGCTGGAGCCGGTGGTCTTTCGGAAGGCTCGGGCTACGTTGGCTGATGGTAAGGCGGCTACGAGTGAGCTGCTGGTTTCCGCGACATCCGTGAATGCCCTGGTCGGTTCGATGGGGATTTCGGCTGCGAATGTTCTGTTTGCCACGGCGTTCGGGGTGTTGATCGACGATGTGCTGATGGAGATTGAGTCGGCATCGGAGTCGGAGCTTGGGGGCGCTACTTACGTTTATCGACTGGTGTTGCGGGCTCCGTTGGCGTTGATGGTTTAGTTGCGACGTAAATGTCACTGGAAAGGTTACAGATAAATGCAGAATGCTAGAGATACGTTTTATGTCACGCTGCGAGACAGGCTGGCGGCGGTGAATCCGGCACGGACGATAGTGCTGCGCGGGGTGACACGGCCTGGCGTGCTGGTGGAGGAGAACGAGCTGGCTTCTGCGACTGTGCCGGTGAATGCGTTTTGCCTGCGCTGGACGGGGCTTAGCGTGGACGCGCTGGCGGCGCTACCGCTCGCGACGATGACGTGCGAGATCAGCTATGCGACCGATGGCGACTCCGGCAACGGGGGGATGGATCGGGGGCGGTTGCTGTCGGGGATGGATGCGGAGTTGGTATCGGCGGTGAGTGCGGCTCCACAGAATGTGACGAAGATGAACTATGTTGGGGCCGCGGGTGGATCGGGACTGGCTCCTGTGGCGATGGGGACGAATGTGTTCTGGGGAGATGCTGCGTTTGGGGCTGCTGTGGTGAACGGTGAGCGGCTGGAGCGGGTGGCTACGGTTGTGGTGTTTTGCTACCAGGAAGCGGGTGAGCTGTGAGTGCGACTGTAACTGCAGTTAGTCTGGTGGGCGCGGTGGCCCCGGTGACGCGGAGAGTGAGGGCTTATTTTGCTCCGGTAAACCGTGAGGCGGGAGCGCCGACGTTGTTCGATGCGTCGCAGATGGGGACGTTTGCGTTGAGTTCGCCGCCGTCGCCGTGGATGGATTTGGGATGGTGCTCCAAGTTTGCGAGGAAGAGCGCGTCGAAGATTGGAGCGCTGACGACTGGCGCGCCAGCAGTGGTGCAGAGCCAGGTTGTGACCCAGGTGGAGGCTACGGTTGAGCTTGAGTTTGAGAGCTGGGGGAAGTTGCAACTGGCGCTGGCTGCGGGGTCGCAACAGATGAATCTGTTGCGGACGGCGACTGGCGCGGCGGCGAATGGGAGTGGCGGTGTGGCGGCAAAGGCTGTTCCGCTGGTGCCTGGATCGACGGCCAGCTCGTTGAGTGTGGGGGCGACGGCGGTGGCACAGTTCCAGGTTGGGGAGTTGGTCGCCGTCGATGAAGATTACGTGGCACAGACGGGTTTTGTGGGGAGCGGGGTCAGTGCGGCTTACGTGAGTTCGCCTGCGTCTGTGGCAAATGACATCAACTATATTCGGCGGGTCACGCTGAATGTGGGTCGGGTTGTGGGGATTGCGAATGGAGCGCTGCAGTTGGGGTCGGCGCTGCTGGCTGGGGCACCGCCTTCGGGGATGCAGGTGAGTCCGCTGATGGGATTCGTCGATCGTGAGGGCGGCGGATTCTTTCAGGAGTGGTCGGGGCTGTTTGTGATGGATGGGGAACAGGGAGACAGGGTGATCTACCACTATCCACGATTGCAGGCGATGCAGGGTGCGGCGGAGATGGTGGAGACGCTGGCCGGGCCGCTCGAGAAGGTGAAGCTGGCGGGGGCGTTTCGCGCTCTGCCAGTGAAGGATGCTAACGACGGCGAGACGGTTTTGTGCTTCCGCAGCTATCTGCCGGGAGCGATGCGGGCCGTTTAGCAAAGACAACCTTTACGCATTGACAAGTGGAAGCGAATTTGACGCGACGACGACTCGCGCAGATGACTTGTGCCCGGACGGATGGGCCGCGGCGAACGAGAGTGAACAGGAACGAGGAGAACGACGATGCATTGGAAGCCTAAAGGATGGACGCTGATCGGGATGCTGCTGCTGGCAATTCCGGGGGCGATGACGGTGATGAAGGTGGCGGCGGCGGCGCAGGCGACTACACCAAGCACAATTGATACTACTCAGGTTACAGATACGGTTTATCGTGGGGATGGGACGCTGGCTAACGGCAGCGTGATTGTGAGCTGGCAGGCTTTTACCGCCGCGAGTGGGCAATCCGTGCCAAGTGGTAGCACTTCCGCCACGATCACCAATGGTGCTTTGAGCCTGGCGCTGGTTCCCAATGCGGGCTCGACACCGATTGGGACCTACTATACGGCGGTGTATCACCTGGACGATGGAAGTGTGAGCCGGGAGTTCTGGGTGGTTCCGGTGAGCCTTGCTCCGGTGCAGGTAAGCACGATCAAGAGCACGGTGCTTCCGACTTCGGTGGCGATGCAGACGGTGAGCAAGAACTACGTGGATACCGCGATTGCCGCTGCCGTGACAGGGCATCCGCTCGATAGCTCCAATCCTTTTGTCGAGAAGGCGGGAGATACGATGACGGGACCGCTGGTTCTTCCGGCGGACCCGACGACTCCGAACCAGGCGGCGGACAAGCACTATGTCGATGTGAATATAGCGGGTGCTGCGGCTGGATTGGGGCAGAAGGTTTCGACACTGCCTGCGGCGACACAGGTTGTGGTGCAGCCGGTTGGGACGCAGTTGCAAGTGAACAACCTGAACGGCGACGAGTATGCCAGCCAGTATGTAAGCGGCCTGGGAGGCAACGGAATCGCGAATGCGGTGACAAGCCCGGATTGCGCGAGCGGCTGCGATGTGAAGGTGGAACACAGCTACCCGGTGGGAGAGAGCTACGTCGCGACCACGTTGAACAGCGGCGCGGGGGGGACTCATATCGAGGACGAGAGGAACGGGCAACGTCGCGATACGTATATGAATCCGACCACTTCCGAGGCAGGCGGGGCAGATGCCGGCCAGGTGATCGATGTGACTTCGACTCGGAGCTCGCAGGCTGAAGTTGCGGCGGGAGGGTCCAGTGATCCGACTTCGTTTGGTCTACAGATTCGACACCAGGGCCTGACGGGCGGGTCGAACCTGTTTCCGGAGACGATTGGCAGTGTTCCTTACTTCAAGACCAACTACAACGCAGTGAGTATTACGGGCACCTACAACACCATGGGTCAGCACATACTAAATGCGGGCGAAATCGACTGCTACGGAGTTGGTGATTGCCTTATCGGATCGCAATTTATTAACTCGTCGGGAGGTTTTCGCGATGAGGCAGATGAGGGCGCTCACCCCTTCGATATTCAGGTCCAGGAGGATTTCAACGTATTCCAAGGAGTATGCAGCGCCGGTTGTTCTCCCGGTTCGACGGTGGTAATGGCTGGTTCGCAGCTGGCGAGTGGAACCCAGGGTGAGGGGCGGTTTCTGATCGACAAGAACCCTGCGAAGACGATTACGAACGGAGCGATAACGGGCGGAACGGGCCAGGTAAACAGCGGACCTGGGGAGGGCGCGACCTTCAGCGGGACCAACTTTCCGGTCAGCGTTTTTCTGGCGACGGCGGCAATAATTCCCTCTCAGGCCAACAATGCGGCTCCGGGACCCGTGACGATCGCGATTGCGACGACGGGGGTGACTGTGGGATTCGCGACGAATACTGCCGCGGTTTCGAGTCCGAATGGAGTGGCCTGCATTACAGACTCGCCCTCCTCTCCTGGGCCTACCAACTACGAGATGGCGAACTACTCCGTGGTAGATGGAACGCATCTGCGGTTGACGTTGAACAAGCCTCACGAGGCGGGAGCGACGATTGCTTTCGGTGGATTGTGCGGCTACGGGTTGGAACAGACGGTAGATACCGTAGGCGTTATCCGGCAGCTGTTTCCTGTGGTCGGATCTTTCTCGACGACGGGTCTCTACTATGCGGGCGGATTGGCGTCGCTTGCGGGGGTGCAGCAGAACAACAGCGCCTTTCTGAACGTGACGATGCAGATTGCGGCGATTGCCCGGAACAGCGGGGTTGTGACGGTAACGACGGCGGGCTCATTGCCGGTGGATGTGAATGGATTGAGCATGAACATCTCAGGCGTGGCGGACCAGAGCTATAACGGCAGCTTCACGGTGACCACGACTGGATCGAACACACTGACGTTTGCCCAGGCCGGCGCGAACAGCACGAGCACGGGTGGGACGGTGTCCAAGCTAACGGGGGGATATGTTTTGTATCCCATGGCAGAGGTGCTAGGAGTCTTCGATACGGCGACGAAGAGTGTCGATGGGCAACTTACACTGGCACCGAATACCGTGCAGTGGGCTGTGAACGATCCGATTGAGGAGCCACATTATTATCAGCAGCGGGTGGGGGCAGATTTGTCCTTCGTTGGACAGACAACGCCTCGTCCTACAGTGGCGCAGACCGCGGGGGTCGAATTTGAGGGAAACGCAGGACCTGGACTAAGCGGGTGGACCGTTATCAATGCTGTGCCTGCTTCGAGCTACCTGGGCAATGGCGGAACCCATACGGCGCCGGGGTTTGCGTACGTGGCGCAAGGCATCTGGCAGCGAACGATGGATGTGCAGGCGGGAGAACAGAGTGTGTTCTCGGTTCACTGCAACTCGCATGGGTGTGGACGGTGGAACTCCGGCTACGACTTGTTTGAGCTGGATAGCAGCAGTAGCGTGGACACGATTTCTTTCCAGCCGACGACGAGTACGCTGCAGATGAACCTGCGAGGAACGAGCTATCAGTTCAGCCCGCAGGGATTTACGGCGGGGACGATCAATGCGGGAACGGTGAATGCGACGACGCTCAATGGCACCGTTGGTGCGGCTCAGCTTCCGTTGTTCGGAGCGTCTGGAACGGCTCATGCTCGTGGTGCGGTTCCGGATCCAGGAACGACGGCGGGAACGACGCGGTATTTGCGTGAGGATGGAACGTGGTCAGTGCCGGCAGGAACGAGCGGCTCGGGCGGACAGTCGATTGGAACGGGCTTGTCCGGTGGGGCTGCTCCGATTGCAGGCGCGACGGCTGACTATAACTTTCTTCAGGGCTCGGGGACGGTTTTGACGGACAACAGTGGCAATGGAAATAACGGCACGCTAGGTACTGGAACTAACGCTCCTACGTGGCTGGCAAACGGTCTAGGGTTTACAGTCCCTCAGAATGTGACCCTGCCCGCTGCGCTGAACTCCACACGTACCTTCTACCTTGCGTTCTACGCGTCCGGACCAGCTGTGTTGAATGCGAATAATGTCGGGAATACGATTCCGCAGCTGGTTACAAGTTCGCTGGGAGGAAATGGGTTGAACCTGTTTCTGACGGACTTCGAAGGGGTCAATGGGACAATGCTGCCCTCTTCAGAGGCTGGGGGCAGCGTGAGAACGCAGTCGACGGTGGCGATTTCTGGCTTCAACGTGCTGACGTATACGCTTGGAGCGGGCAACGGCGATGTAGACCATATTTATCTGAATGGCACAGAGTTGCCTTATGGCGGTCAACAGTCTTCGGCAGGCTTCCAGACGTCGGGCAATCTTCTGCTGGGAGCTTCGAACACCGATTTCCTGAATGGGAGCGGGTTCGTTGGGACGTTTTACCGGGCGGTGTTCAAGGCTGGTGAGGACACGCCTGCACAGGTGCAGGCGACGTATCTGCAGATTATGGCGGATATGAATAGCAGGCCTGTGATCACGACGCCTCAGCAGATTCCTCAGGGAATTCCACAACTGTTTGCTGTGGGTGACTCCATCACTGCGGGGTTGGGACTGGTTTCGTCGCAGGCTTGGCCGGAGCTTTTGAGTCTGACGAATCAGCCTGCTTACAACATAGTGGATGCGGGTATTCCCGGCATCAGTGCAAGGGCGTTGGCGGCTGCTGAACCGAACCGTATTGCGCCGATGTGCACAGCGACGCAAGGGCCCTCGATCGCGATTCTGTTTGCAGGGACGAACGATGTGGGTGCTTACAACATGTCACCCACGCTTGCGGTATCGAGCATCGCGAATTTTAGTTCGAAGATGAAGAAGGCAGGCTGCCTGGTGTTTGTCGGGACGATGCTGTCGCGGGGTCCAATCGATTTACAGAAGGATGCTTTCGATGCGCTGCTGCTCTCGAGTGCGGAGGCTCTGGGGGTGGATGGGGTAGTCGACTTTGCGGCGAACCCATTGCTCGGCGCAGATAATGCTTCCTCGAATACGACTTACTTCCAGGCGGATCAGATTCATCCGACGGCGGCGGGGCAGCAGTTACTTGCGAATGCGGTGAGCAACACGCTGAACTATCACTTCGGATATAACCGGCTGAACCCGCATGTGGTCTCGGCAACAAGCTATGCGATGCAGGCTGGGGATGGTTACGTCACGGCGGCTCCGACAGCGAACCAGACGTTGACGCTGCCGGATTGCATTGGGCAGAGCGGCGCGGTGTACACGGTGACGAACCTGCAATCCGCGTTTACGGTGGGTGTGATTGCGGGTAGCTCGTCAGAGCTGATCAATGGGCTTGCGGCGAGCACTGTGGTGCCGGTGCCGGCGCATGGATCGTTGACGCTGCGGGATGTTCCGAATCCTAAAACGGTTTCGGGATGCCATTGGGAGATGTAGGTGGTTGCCGCATGGCGCGGCCTCGTTTGTGAAGGCGAGGCTGCGCTGTGCCGTTTTCAGGGTGAGGTTGGTGGAATGAGTGAGGCTCAGTGGGATGTAGAGGAGTTGTTGGCGCTGGGCAGGTGGATGGAGGCAAGGCCATCCGCTTTGGTGAAGGTGGCTGAGGGTTGGTTGAGGGTTCGGGATCGTGCGGGTTTGGAGAGGCCGCTGAGAGCCAATGCTGTGCAGAGGGCGTTTGAACGGGAGCGCGGCAGGCAGAACATCGTTTTGAAGGCCAGGCAGATAGGGATTACGACCTGGGTTGCGGGGCGGTTTTTTTTGAAGACGATTACTGCTCGCGGTGTGATGACGGTGCAGGTGGCGCAGACGAGAGAGGCAGCAGAGGGAATCTTTCGGATGGTGCAGCGATTCTGGGAGTGTCTGCCGGAGGGGTTGCGCGAGGGTGCGCTGCGGCGGAGTAAGGCGAATGCCGGGCAGATGTGTTTTCCGGCGCTGGATAGTGAGTTTCGTGTGGTGAGCGCGGGGGATGAGAACGCCGGGCGTGGTTTGACGGTGCAGTATCTGCACTGCAGCGAGGTGAGTCGCTGGCCGGGAGATGCGGGGGCTACGCTGGCAGGGCTGCGGGCGGCGTTGGCGCCTGCAGGCGAGATGGTGATGGAGTCCACTCCGAATGGGGCTTATGGATGTTTTTATGAGGAGTGGGGACGGGCGGTTTCGAATGCGGGCAGGGCAAGTGATGTTGTGCGACACTTTTTTCCGTGGTGGATGGAGGAGGCCTATATTGGCGCTGCTGCTGATGAGTTGCGTGAGGATGAGCAGCGGCTGGTGTCGGCACATGGGTTGACTGCGCGGCAGATTGGTTTTCGTCGAGGGCTGGAGGCTAGTTATCGGGGGTTGCGGTCGCAGGAGTTTGCGGAGGATGCGGAGAGCTGCTTTAAGGCTACTGGGGAATGCTGCTTTGAGGTTGAGGTTGTGGAAGAACGGCTGGCTTCTCTGGGGGAGCCTTTAGAGATGCGGCGGGGTGGGGCGTTGCAAATTTGGCTGCCGCCGATTGCGGGGAAGGAGTATGTCGTCGCCGTGGACACGGCTGGGGGTGGGGCCGATGGAGACTTTGCGGCGGTGCAGGTGATCGAGAAGGAGTCCGGGATGCAGTGCGCGGAGCTGCAGCAGAGGCTTGGGACTCTGGAGTTGGCCAGGGTTTCGGCGGAGTTGGCTAGGGAGTATGGCGGGTCGGTGATTGCGGTGGAGAGGAATAACCATGGAGCTGGTGTGCTTGCTTATCTGGATAGCGTGGAACGGTATGCGCGAGTGTATGAGCAGGATGGAGTCGCGGGCTGGTTGACTACGGCCGGGTCGAAGCCGGGGATGGTGAGCCGGATGGGGGCTTTGCTGGTGGAGTCGCCTGGAATGTTTTTTAGTAAGAGACTGCTTTTGGAGTGTCGGACGTTTGTTTCGATGGCTGGAGGCAGGACAGGGGCGGTGAATGGGGCGCATGATGATTGCCTGATGGCCATGGCGATTGGGCAGGCGGTTCGGGCTGAGTTGGTGGGGTCTCGAAGATAGTGTCCTGCCGGACGGGCCCACTGCGCGTGGAGCGGCCACTTCGTGGCGTGTGTACCGCTTTGCATGGCGCTCCCGTTGGTCGCGAGGAAGATGATTCCGACCAACGGAAGGACCACGCGAAGCTCTAAAAGGGCGTGCGAACGCCCACGGGTTATTCTGTTGCTGAGGTATTTCGGCTTGGCGGTGTTGGCAGTACAGGCAATTCGAAGGATGCGCGGCGGGGCGCAGAGCCAGTTGATGCTAGGGGCCGATGGCAAGCTTTGGGTGGTGAAGTTTCAGAATAATCCGCAGGATGTGCGGGTGCTGGCGAACGAGTTGATCGCAACCAGGCTGGCGGCGGCAGTGGGTCTGACCGTGCCGGTGAGCGACGTGGTGGAAGTCACCGAGTGGCTGGTGTCGAATACGCTGGATATGTTCGTCGACATGCCGCGAGGGCTGAGGCAGAGGTATACCGCAGGGTTGCAGTTTGGATCGCAGTTTGTAGGTGGATTGATGCCGGGACAGGTGGTGGACTACTTGCCGGAGCAGCAGTTGGATGAGGTGAGGAATCTCGCGGAGTTTGCAGGAATGTTGTGTATCGATAAGTGGGCAGGCAACTGTAATGGACGGCAGGCGGTGTTTGAGAGAAAGCCGAGAGAGAAAAAGTATCGGGCAACGTTTATTGACCAGGGGTTCTGCTTCAATGCGGGAGAGTGGACGTTTCCGGATTCGCCGTTGCGCGGGGTGTACCAGAGGAACCAAGTGTATGCACGGGTAACGGGATGGGAGAGCTTTGAGCCCTGGCTGAGCCGGGTGGAGGCGATGGAGGGGGAGACGCTGTGGACGATCGCGGAGGCGGTGCCGCCGGAGTGGTATGGCGGGGATACGGTGGTGATCGAGCAGCTCATGGAGCAGATGCTTAGGCGACGGTCGCGGGTGAGAGAGTTGATCGGGGAGTTTCGGGATTCGAACAGGGAGCCATTCCCGATGTGGGCGTCGGGGAGGAAAATTGTGGTGCCGAGGCAGTTCGCTGAGGTTAGTGGAGTGGGAAAATTCGTAATGTAGGTGTGGGGTGTAATGAGTTTGGAGGTTGATGGCTGAGCGGGTCCAATGCGAGTTCTTCCTGATCCGGTATGTGCCGGATGTGGTGAAGGGCGAGTTTGCGAATATCGGCGTGCTGCTGCGGGAGGCAGGGCGCGACGATAGCGCGGTCGTGCGCTTTACGCGGGATTGGGCTCGGGTGAAGTGCATGGATGCGGATGCGGACATCGGGTTGCTGGAGGCGTTGGAGGGAGAGATTGGAGCTCGGCTGAAGACTGTGGGTCGGGATGCTCCGGGGATCAAGCCGGTGATGGAGATTCTTGAGGATACGCTGGCGAACTCGGTACAGATGACCGAGGTACGGGCTTGCCTGGCGGAGAGTCTGCCGGCGGAGATTGAGCAGTTGATGAAGATGTATGTTGAGCCTTTGAAGGTGAAGATGGAGCGGAAGCGGACCGGACGCGCCGCGATCGCGGGGGCGATGCGGACGGAGTTTGAGCGGGCTGGTGTGTGGGGGCTGATGCGGAAGAGGATCGCGGCTTCGCTTTATACGCGGGCGGGCGATCCGATGAAGATTGATTGTGGGTATAGGCCGAATGGGGTGATTCGGATGTTTCAGGCGGTGTCGCTGGAGGGGGATGTGGAGGCCGCGAAGGGGTTGGCTTATTCGGCTCCGCAGTTGGTGGAGGGCGTGCAGAGGGTGGAGGGAGCGCGGTTGGAGCTGACTGCGATTGTGGAGCCGCTACGCGCTGTGTCGGATACGGAAGACGAGGCGATGGAGCGGTATCGATTCGGCGTAGAGGCGATGGAGCGGCAGGAGATTCGGGTGGTGACTTTGAGTGATCTGGCGAGAGTGGCAGAGACGGCTCGAGTGGAGTTGAGGGTTTGAGACATTAGGTTTGGCTAGTCGGTAACAAAGTTTCTTGATTTTCAACGGTAGGCATGGCCCAGGGGCTGTGCCTTTTTCTTTTTGCAGCAGAGACGGAAAGAGAGAGGGGTAGCGATGGGCGTTCGGACGATGGTGAAGGATGTTTGGCAGCGGTTGGCAGGGGTTGAAGCTGGTGATGCAGGGCTGGGCGAGCGGAAGACGGCGATGTTGCCCTCGATTTTGAGCCCCTACAGACCAGCGGGACGGCCGGGTCAGAACGCTCTGCCGAAGCCGACGGCCGCGAATCTGCGGAAGTTTGCTGAGACGCCTGTGGTGCGGCGGGCAATCAATGTGGTGAAGGACAAGATCGCGAGCATGGACTGGCAGGTGAAGGTGCGGCGCGGCTACACCAACGTGGCTGTCGAGGATGCGGAGGCTCGGATGAAGGTGTTGCGGGAGTGCCTCGAGGAGCCGAATGCTTCGGACAGCTTTCGAGTGTTGTGGGAGCAGGTGCTGGAGGATCTGCTGGTCGGTGGATTTGGTGCAGTGGAGATGGAAGCGACCGACGATCCTGCGAGACCGTTTCATCTTTGGGCGGTGGATGGCGCGACGATCCAGATCGATACGAAGTGGGATGGGGATCCGAACAAGCCTCGCTATGCCCAGGCCACGGGACGGATGGGGCAGGAGGCTTTGGTTCCTCTTCTCGACGACGAGCTGATGTATCTGAGGCTGAACCCTCGCAGCTATACGCCGTTTGGTTTGGGCAGGTTGGAGGTTGCGTTCGAAACAGTGAATCAGTTTCTGAGCGCGAGCCGGTATGCGGGGAAGCTTGCCAGTAATTCGGTGGCGCAGTATGCGATCTGGTTGAACGACGCTACTCCCGAGGAGCACGACCGGCTGATTCGGTGGTGGCAGGATGAGATTGAAGGTACGGGGCGAGTTCCGTTTTTGAGCTCCGAACAGAAGCCGGAGGTAATTCAGTTTGCCGGTGGAACCGATTCCGATCTGCGGCTGCAGTGGCAGGAGGCTTTGATTCGCATGATTGCGAATGCGTTCGATCTTCCCCCGATGATGCTTGGTCTGGAGAGTGACGTGAATCAGTCGACTGCGGGCGAGATGGCGGACGAGGCCTTCCAGGGCGCGATTGTGCCGGTGGCGAAGCTGGTAGCAGAGCACATAACGCGGGACCTGTTCGCAAAGAAGCTGGGCTGGCGCGAGTTCGAGTTCTGCTTCAACGACCTGGAGAGCAGGGACGAGATGGAGGAGCTGCAGATGCAGACGACGCTGCTGCAGGCCGGGGTGTTGACCGTGAATGAAGTGCGTGCGATGCGGGGGTTAGGCCCGATCGAGGCGGTGACACAGTGAAGGTGACGATCGACAATCTGGATGGCGCGGGGGCTGTGGACTACTCGTCTGCGCTTTGCGGTGATGGACCGTTGAAGATTTCACGCACGTTGAATGCTCCGTCGATATGTAGCGGCATGCTGGATGTGACGGATGCTGCTTTGCCGGTACCGGTGAGGCGGGGACGCGTCGTAGTCACGGCAGCAAACGGGACGATTCTTTTCACCGGCTATATTGCTACTGATCCCGAAGCGGTGTATGCGGGGACTGGCTTGAAAGGGCCGGTCTATCGGTATGCCGTGAGCGCTGTAAGTGATGAGTGGCTGCTGGATAAGCAGACTGTGCCTCTGAGTGGAGCAGGACTGGGGCAGAGCGGTGGACAGTTGCTGACGACTCTGACCAACCGCGTGGATGCTGGCTTGTTTACGACGACTGGCGTGCTGAATGGGCTCGCGGTCGGCGTCTTCGAGCCTTCGCAAACAGAGAACTGGTCGGTGAATGCGGGTGGTGTCGCCAGCGCGACGTATGCGGCGTATCGCGTGTTGGATGGTGCGATTGGAATGCAGCCGGCAGGAACTGTGACCCATACGTTGAGCGATGGAGACGGTTCGCTCCAGGTGGCGGCGTTGAAGACAACGTCGGTGAAGGAGCTTGCGAATGATGTCACGGTGAGCGGAGATATGGAGCCGACGGCATATGTCACTGAGACCTTCGCTGGTGATGGAACGACTACTGTGTTTCAACTGTCGGAAGATCCGTTTCGTCCGAAGAAGACAGCGAACTCCGCGCAGTTTCTTCTCGACAGCTTCAACGAGGAGGTGCTGGATACGCAGATCTGGCAGTTGAATGATTCGGGTTCGCATCTTGGCCTGAGTGCCGCGGGACTGACGATGACGGGAGGGAATGGCTTTGATGGGCAGACGACGCTGACAGCGATCGACCCGGTGGAGATGGGCGGCACGTTGGTGGTTGAAGCGGGGAGTCTGCAACTAGGTGGTGCGAGCGCTGGAGTGGTTTGCGGGCTGTACGAGGGAGCTACACAGAGCGCGAACTGCTTTGTCGGCTACAACGTGCGCCAGAGTGGCGGGAACACCGTGGTGGTGCCGTTTGTGAATGGTGCCGAGGTTGGGACCGTGTTTCCGATGCTGCAGGGACACATTTATACCTTGCGTATTCGGTTGCATTGCGTTGAAGTGCAACGGGTGTCGCAGACCTACTACGCAATGGTGGATGGCGTAGTGAATTCGTTTGGCGGCGGACTGGTGGCAGCGCCGATGTCTCTTGTGTTTGAACTGCAGGATCTGGGAGTGGCCTCAAATACCCCGGCTACGGTGCTCTATGACGGGCCCGTGGTGACCTCGCCGGTTAGCTGCAGCTTTGTTGCGGTGAACAGCGTGCAGCTGTTTGGGTCTATGGGTTACTGCAGGATCACGCAGACGGGGTCTGGCTGGGTGGTGAGTACGCTGCCGAGTGGTGTGAAGATGACACGGCTGATCGGAGTTGCGGGAGAAGGCGTTGATTGCAAGGTATCTGCAGCAGGAAAGGTTACATTCTTTGCCGGAAGGGTGCCTGTGGCGGGAGAACTTGTAACTGTGACGTATCGCGTACAGCAAAGGGCGGTGGCGCGGATGGAAGATGCAGCGAGCGTTGCCGAGGAAGCTGCGGGCGGTGTGCCTGGGACTGCGCAGTGGCTGGGAAAAGTGTTGAAGCCTGCTGCGCGGAGCTCGATGGATTGCGAGAGCGCTGCGATGGCGGTGCTCAGTTTTTCTGCCAGTCGAGCGGCCGCAGTTGCAGGAACTTATGTCGCGGTGAATCCGCAGGATGTTTGGCCGGGAGATGTACTGGCCGTCACGAGCGCAGGACAGACGATGAGCGTGGTGGTGCGGCGGGTGGAGATCGCCGATGGCATGGGATGCCCGGAGATGCTGACGTATCGCATGTCGTTTGCCAACGACTGGGCCGAGGGATTGGGCTTGACGCTGTCTGAGGCGATCGCTGTTGACGCGCTGCTTCCATCGACTGCGTTGAACTCGACGCTGCCGGTTGGCAGCGGTGTGCTTTCGAACCTGCAGCAGTTGCAGGTGGTGAGCGCCACCGGGACTGCGCTACAGGTGGATTCCGGGACGGCTCCGCCTGCTGGCGGTGGGTTTGAAGTGAGACGAAGAGACGGGGATTTTGGTCCGGGAGTAGATCAGGATCTGGTGTTGAGGAGTCCGGTGCGGAGCTTCTCCATTCCTCGAGAAGGACAGATCGAGCACTACTACGTGCGGATGTTTGATGGATCGAAACCACCGCTGTATTCGCGGTTTTCGAGTGCAGTGTTTACGGATTTGCCGGTAAGCGAGTAACAGAAGAAAGGAGGAAAGAGATGACAGAGTTCGAAGGGCAGGTATTAGCGGATTTGAGTGTGCTGAAGAGCCAAATGAAGCAGGTGCTAGGGATCGGGCAGCCGGGGCGATTAACTCAACTGGAGGATCGCGTGGAGCAGCATGAGCGAAGTGTGCAACGGATGAAGGGACTTCTGGGTGCTGGTGGCGCGGTGTTGGCCGTGTTCCATCTGGCGATTGATTATTTTCGGCGATAGGTGGGATTACGGAGAAAGCATGAACTTTTTGAAGCTGTTTTTACGATCGATTGCGTTGCTTCCGGGCGTCATTCAAGGAACGGAGGCTTTGTTCGGAGCGGAGACGGGTGAGCAAAAGAAGAAGGCGGCGGTGGAGATCGTCGGGGCGGCGATCAATATCACCGATGCTGTGACGATGAAGCATATCGCCGATTCGGACAAGTTCACTCAGGGGCTGGGTATGACGATTGACGGTGTGGTGATGTGCCTGAACGCGAGTCTGTGGGCGAACCGTTCGTAGTGTTGCTGCGGGCGCGGCGTGCATGGGAAACCGTATAATCGGGCCATGGACGCCGAGTCGCAGAGCAGTGTTTTAGTTGGAGTTGTGATGGGAAGCCGCAATGACTATGCGGTGATGCGAGGTGCCGTGGAGGTGCTGAAGGAGTTTGGCATCGCGCACGAGGTGCGGGTGGTGTCGGCTCATCGGACGCCGGATCTTCTTTTTGAGTATGCGGACTCTGCGGTGGAACGCGGGCTCAGGGTGATCATCGCGGGGGCTGGGGGTGCGGCACATCTGCCGGGGATGATCGCAGCGAAGACCGTGGTGCCTGTGTTGGGTGTTCCGATACCGGCGACAGCGTTGCAGGGGATGGATTCGCTGTTGAGCATTGTGCAGATGCCAAAGGGAATTCCTGTGGGAACGCTTGCGATTGGGGCTTCTGGCGCTGCGAACGCAGGACTGTTGGCTATCGCGATGCTGGCTACTACGGATGCTGGGTTGCAGAAGAGATTGGTGGCTTGGCGCGCTGCGCGACGGGATGAAGTTCTTGCGCAGGTGGTTGGGGAAGAAGGAGTTGGCGAGTGAGCTCTGATTCTTCGAGTGCGAAGCCGATTTTGCCGGGTGCGACGATTGGGATCTTTGGTGGAGGACAGCTGGGCCGGATGACGGCGATGGCCGCCCGCGGCATGGGGTATCGGATTCTGGTGCTCGATCCGGATCCGGCTTGCCCGGCTCGGTTTGTGGTGGACGGATGCATTGAGGCTGGGTGGGATGATTCGCGGGAAGCGGCGAATCTTGCTCGTGGTTGTGATGTGGTGACACTAGAGATCGAACAGATCTCTCCTGCGAGTATGGAGGCGGCTGCGAGCTATGCGCCGGTGCGGCCGGGCGGTGCCATGCTGGCGGTGATTCAGGATCGGATCGAGCAAAAAGACTGGCTGCGACGAAATGGATTTCCGGTGGGGGAGTATCGGGCGGTGCGGTCGCTCGATGAGTTGCGGGATGCTGTGGCAGCGCTTGGGGGCAGGTGTTTTTGCAAGAGCGCGACTGGCGGATACGACGGACGCGGTCAGGGTAAGGTAGGTTTCAATGCTGGAGCTTCTCTTGAGGATGAAATTAGGATGGCCTGGGAGGCGCTGGGCGAGCGGGCCGGCGTGGCAGAGAAGGCCGTCGACCTGGAGAAAGAGATCTCCGTATTGGTCGCTCGTGCTCCAAATGGAGAAGTGAAGGTTTATCCTGCAGCGCTGAACCATCACGAAGAACAGATTCTCGCATGGAGCGTGATTCCGGCTCCGCTGTCTTCGGAGATGGAAGTGCAGGCGCGGGAGATTGCTGAGGCGATTGCTGACACATTTCAGTTGGAGGGAGTGTTGGCAGTCGAGATGTTTTGTACGATCGACGGGAGACTGCTGGTCAATGAGCTCGCACCGCGGCCTCACAACAGCTACCATGCGAGCGTGCGGGCCTGCGTGACGGGTCAGTTCGAGCAACTGGTGCGAGCCGTTTGTGATCTGCCCTTAGGGGATGTGGATGTGGTGCAGCCAGCGGCGATTGCGAATCTCTTGGGCGATTTGTGGTTGAAGGATGGACAGGCTGTCGAGCCCAGGTTTGACGCGGCGCTTGCTGTGCCCGGTGTGAGACTGCATTTGTATGAGAAGCATAAGCCGCGCAAAGGACGGAAGATGGGACATCTGTCGGCTGTGGGTGCGACTGCGGATGAGGCTGTCGCATTAGTGCAGCGGGCGCTGGCGGCTCTCCAAGATGGCTAAAGAAATCATCGAGCCTTATCGATCGAGAGCCGTTGTATGGAGAGAGATGTTTCTCTTCCCGACGGACGTTGCGTTGGAATTTTTGAAGGACTGTGAACAGAAAGATATACGCATTCTAGGATGCGACGTTTTCGATATGCCCGTGGGAGACACGATTCGGTCACGTTTTGACGATGGCCTCGACGTATCAACCAAAGAGTATTGGGACTACAGCGTTGTGGAGCTATGCAGTCTTGTTCGTGACCACATCCTCTCCAAAAAAGACAAGCTTTTTGAATTCACATTGTCCTAATCATTGGTCGATGTTCCACAAAATACAAAGGCAGACTCCCTAGAGTCTGCCTTTTCTGAGACCTTTCAAATGCCTAGCCGATGTCTTCGGACCAGTTCTCGAGGTAGGCCTTGAAGTCGGACATGAACTTGCCGGCGTCTGCTCCGTCGACGATGCGGTGGTCGAAGCCGAGAGTGAAGCGCTGGATGGAACGAATCGCAATCGAGTCGTTGCCGTCCTTATCGGTGATGACTTCGGCTTCCTTGTTGAGGCCGCCGATGCCAAGGATCGCACTCTGTGGCTGATTGATAATGGGGGTTCCGAACTGCTCGCCGAAGATGCCGGAGTTGGTCAATGTGAAGGTTCCACCGGAGATTTCATCTGGTGCCAGCTTCTTGTTGCGGGCTCGGTCTGCGACGTCGACGATGCCACGCGCGATGCCCAGGAAGTTTTTCTCTTCGGTCTGCTTGAGGACAGGAACAATGAGGCCCCAATCGAGCGCTACGGCGATTCCGATGTTGATGTTCTTGTTGTAGCGGATCGCTTCGCCTTCGATTGAACCATTGACGACGGGATGCTTGCGCAATGCAACGATCGCTGCGCGAGTGATGAAGGGCATGTACGTGAGCTTGACGCCGTTGCGCTGCTCGTACTTTGACTTCTCCTTCTCGCGGAGTTTCACGATGCGAGTCATGTCGACCTTAAAGACGGTATGGACATGGGGGCTGGTGCGCTTGGATTCGACCATACGCTGCGCGATGATGGAGCGCATCTTGGTCATCGGAACGAGCTCGCCTGGTTGGGGCTGAGGGGCGGCGGGCTTTGCAGCAGCTGGGGCAGGTGCGGAGGCCGGCGCAGCTACAGATGCCGCGGCGACAGGCTTTGGACCCTGTTCGAGATGGCTCACGATGTCGGTCTTGGTGATGCGGCCAGATGCTCCGGTACCAGGGACCTGAGAGAGATCGACGTTGTTGTCTTTTGCGATCTTACGAACAAGCGGAGACGAGCGGACGCGTTCGCCAGCTGCAGTCGAAGCGGAAGATGCGGCGGTGACAGGAGCAGGCGCTGTTGCGGTCGGTGCAGGGGTCGATGAAGCTGGAGCGGCTGTCTTTCCGGCCGCGCCGCCGATAACCGCGACGACCGTATTGATCGTAACGGTGGCACCTTCCGGAACTTTAATCTCCGAGAGGGTACCGGCGACTGGGGAGGGGATCTCCGCGTCGACTTTGTCGGTTGAGATTTCGAAGATGGGCTCATCGCGCTGGACGGTGTCGCCAACCTTCTTGAGCCACTTCGTAATTGTGCCTTCGGTGATGGACTCGCCCATTTGGGGCATCAGGACTTCGGTGCCCGGACCTGCCGCCGGGGGCGCATTTCCCTGGACTGCGGGCGCGGCATCGGCGGTGGTGACAGTGTTGGCTGCTGGGGCGGCGGCGGTCTCAGCTTTTGCAGGCGAAGCCGCAGATGCCGACGACGAGCCTGCTTCGTCGATGCTGCAGACGACTGTGTTGATCTGGACCGTGGTGCCTTCGGAGATTTTGATCTCCTTGAGAGTACCGGCGGCGGGTGAAGGAATCTCCGCGTCGACCTTGTCGGTCGAGATTTCGAAAAGGGGCTCATCGCGCTGAATGGCGTCGCCCGGCTTCTTGAGCCATTTTGTGATGGTGCCTTCGGTGATGGATTCGCCCATCTGGGGCATAACTACGTCAGTCGGCATGAATTTCTCTTCTCCCCTGTTTTCAGGTGCGGTGTAGAGGTGCGTACGGTTCGAACCGTATTACATCGGCCCGGTCCGCGATCGGGCATACGCAAGTGGGATTATACGGCGGCAGAGCGATGGCTGGCCGCTTGGTGCGGTTAGCGAACAACGATAGCAGCGCCATTTTTGTCATTTCACACATGGGTGGTGAGTAGCTGGTCGACTGATTCGCACCATAGCATCTGCCGCTCGAAGACTCGGCCAAAGTTACGAGCGGTGGAATTAGAAGCAGACTCCATAGTTGGTTCGCGGTCTGAATCGGCTTCAAGTTCAAGGCTCGTTACTGGTCGATCGGCGATACCGCAGGGGATAATCCAGTCGAAATCTCTCAGGTCTGTAGTTACGTTGAGCGCGAAGCCGTGAGAGGTCACGCCCTGAGACACGTGGACACCTATCGCTGCGATCTTTTTCTCGGGGATGCTGCCACCGGCCATTGTCCAGACGCCTGTAAGCTTGCAGATTCGCTGAGTCATTACTCCGAAGTCGCCGCACGTGCGGATTAAGGCCTCTTCGAGCAGACGAACGTAGTCAACCGGGCCAAGATGGGGCCCCTTTTTGCTAGGCAAGTCGCCACGGAGGTCTATGATCGGATATCCGACCAGTTGCCCAGGGCCGTGATACGTGACATCGCCGCCACGATTAACCTCGTGGAGATCGACTCCGCGCATCGTGAGGATTTCGTCGCTAGCAAGGACGTTGGAGCGGTGTGCGTTGCGACCCAGGGTCAGGACGGGTGGATGCTCCACCATCAAAAGCGTGTCACCGATCAGATTCTGCTTTCGCGCGTCGATGACGTGTTGCTGGATGACCATTGCTTCGCGGTAGGGCGTGCGGCCGAGATTAAGAAGATTGATATGCATGCTGCTTCGCCGTATTGCCAAGTCTAAGAAAACAGCCGAGCCAGAGGCCCGGCTGCAATCCCCGAGAATTCAAAGGCTAAACGTTGACCGCCATCCCTTCGACGCTCGAGAAGCCGTCAAGGAGGGCCTCGGCGACCGTCGGATGTGCGTGGATAGTGAACATCATCTCTTCGATGGTCGCCTCGAGCTGAATTGCAGTAACGGCTTCGGCGATGATCTCGGTTGCGGTAGTGCCAATGATGTGAACGCCGAGAATCTCCCCATGCTTTGCGTCGGAGACGACTTTGACGAAGCCATCGTGAGCATCGAGGATCGTCGCCTTCGAGTTGCCGACGAACGGGAACTTTCCGATTTTCACTTGGTAACCCTTCTCTTTCGCCTGCGCCTCGGTGAGGCCAACGCTGGCAATTTGAGGGTCGCAATAGGTGCAACCAGGAATATGAGCGCGATTCACGGCCTTGGCGTACTTACCGGCGATTCGCGCCGCAACCACAAGACCTGCCATGCTGCCGACGTGCGCTAACTGAGGAAGGCCCGCAACGATATCGCCGATCGCGTAGATGCCTGGCTCGGTCGTCTCCATCCATTCATTGGTAACGATAAAACCGCGATCCGGAGTGATCTTCACCTTGTCGAGGCCGACATCGTAGGTTCGCGGCGCGCGCCCGACGGCTACGAGTACTTTCTCAGCTTGTTTGGTCTCACTCGTTCCGTCAGCCTTCGTAAAGTGAACCAACACACCGTCCTTATTCTTTTCAAACTTGTCGACCTTTGCTGATAGGTGCACGTCAATTTCACGTTTCTTGAAAAGGCGCAGCAGCTCCTTACTGATGTCCTCGTCCTCAGCGGGAACCATGCGCGGCAGAGCTTCAAGGATCGTTACTTCCGCTCCGAAGCTCTTGAAGATCGACGCGAACTCAACTCCGACTGCGCCGGATCCCACGACAACCAGCGATTTCGGCGCTTCGTCGATCTTGAGAATTTCGTAGTTCGTCAAAATCGTAGTGTCTGCCTTGTATCCAGGCAACATACGGGCATCGGAGCCCGTTGCCAGAACAACTTTTTTGGCTTTGATGGTCTCGGCCTTGCCGTCGGCGGTCTTCACTTCGATGGTGTGGACGCCGTCCTTCGCTGGACCGGTCAGGCGACCGTAACCCTTGATGGCGTTGATCTTATTCTTCTTCATCAGAAAGTCGAGACCCTTGGTGTGCCGCGTGATCACGTCGTCCTTGCGCGCCAAGACGCCCTTCCAGTTCAGCTTCGGCGGTGTTACATCGATGCCGTAGCGGTCGGCGTGCTTCAGGTGATCCCACAGTTCGGCAGAAAACAGCATCGATTTGGTGGGAATGCAGCCCCAGAGCAGGCAGGTTCCGCCTAAACGGTCGTTCGCATCGATCAGCGCCGCCTTGAGGCCATATTGTGAGGCGCGGATTGCGCAGGTATATCCGGCGGGTCCGCCGCCGAGCACCACTAAGTCATAAATCGTATCTGCCAAGGGAACACTCCGTAGTATGGAACCAACACACACCATCTTATTCGATTCGCCCAGAGCTTTTTGGATTCCGCGTGGCGAGCATCGGGAAACTCGTCAAACAATCAGCTAACTTAGCACCTTCGCTGCTTCCTTCGCGAAGTACGTCACGATGAAATCGGCTCCCGCTCGCCGGATCGACAAGAGCGATTCCATCATCGTCCGCTCAGGCTCCAGCCATCCACGTTGAAAAGCGGCGTGCAGCATCGAGTACTCTCCTGACACCTGGTACGCCCCCATCGGGAGGTCGTATCGCTCGCGCGCCGCCCGAATCACATCAAGATATGGCATCGCGGGCTTCATCAACAACATATCCGCGCCCTCTGCCATGTCCTGATCGATCTCCCGCATTGCCTCACGCAGGTTCGCACCGTCCATCTGGTAGCTGCGACGATCTCCGAACTGCGGGGCCGAGTCTGCCGCCTCGCGGAATGGTCCGTAGAATGCCGATGCAAACTTTGATGCGTAGCTCATCACCGGAATCTGTTCGTGGCCGCCTGCGTCGAGAGCACCTCGAATCGCTTCCACGCGCCCGTCCATCATGTCCGAAGGCGCCACAATGTCCGCACCCGCTTGAGCTAACGATGCAGCTGTCTTCGCAATCAGCACGACGCTCGAATCATTCTGAATCTCATAGTGATCGCCATCCCGCGCAACGACGCCGCAGTGTCCATGCGAGGTGTACTCGCACAAACAAACGTCAGCGATTGCCACTAGAGAATCGAGCGTTTTATTTTGCTTGATTGTTCGCAGCGCCTGCTGCACGATCCCGTCTTCGGCCCACGCCCCGGTCGCGTTATCGTCTTTCTGCGCTGGCAAGCCAAACAGTAGCAACCCTCCCAACCCGAGCGCCGCACAGGCCTCTGCCTCTTTAATCGCTTCGTCAATCGATAGATTGAAGACACCGGGCATCGAGCCGATCTCTTTGCGTATCCCTTCGCCGGGACAGATAAATAGCGGGTAAATCAGCGCACCGGGGTGGAGGTGGGTCTCGCGAACCAGAGATCGCATCGCCTCGGTTCGGCGCAGACGGCGCAGACGCGTTGCAGGAAAGTTCATGCTTCCAGTTTACGTCCAGCCCTCAGGTTCGGTCTGCGATCGCGTCGTACTCCAAGCCCGAAGCTCCCGGAGCCAGCACCCAAAGCGTATAGATTCCCAACGCAGTGCCAAAGAACGGCTTCAGCAGACTGAGGATTCCGACTACTATCGCGAGCGTCCGGCCCCATGGTCGACGCGTCAAAAGGCTATAGCCAACCAACAGCGCGAGGCCTGCCATCACCACCGTGTAAACAGCAATGACGGGCAGCAACGAGGCCATCCACGGCTGTCCAAAAATACCATGGGAGTGGTTGAACGGCCAGTCGTAGCCTCCAAATCCGCGCCCAGCGAAGGCATGCAGGAAAAACATGCCCATCAGGCCACTTATAAACCTGTACGCCCCAAAAGCACACCACAGCACCCCGAGCGTCTGCAGATGCCGCTGGACTCGCGGCACAAGAACGGGTACCGGCGGCTGCGGATATGCGGCATAAGTCGGTTGAGCAGCAATAACCTGCGCCCCGCACTTCGAACAAAAATAAACGCCATCTACTACTGAGGCTCCACAAGCCTGACATACCATCTCACACCTCCAACATCGCAAGGCGCCGGCCCTGCTCTCTTGTTGCTACGCAGGCGTTCTGCTGGCGGTTCCCCGCAAGGGTACGATAAAAGGAGTGACCTCTGCAGAACTATTACCGATCATCCCGTCCCCGCTCCGCGAAGCGAGCGCCGCAGCCTTGGAGTGGCCGCGTCTTCGCGAGTACATCGCGAACCGCACGTTCTCCGCTCTGGGCCGCGCCTGGGTTCTCGCCCTCGAACCCTGCGCCGACCTTGCCTGGATCGACCTGCAACAACAGCGCACAGCCGAGATGCGCACTATGCTCGCCCGCGGCGGGAGTTTCGAGTTCCAAGGACTTTTCGATCCAACTACCTTGCTCGAGAAGGCCCGCATCGAAGGCGCTGCCCTCGAATCAACCGAGATCCGCGACCTTCTCGCGGTGGTAGAACGCGTCGCTGCGTGGCGCAATCTCATCGACCCTCCGCCTAACGGCACGCGGTACGAATGGCCAGGTATCGCCGCACTCTCCGCGCCCCTGCTCGACTACGATCTCGCCCCGCTACTCCGCCTTCTGCGCGGAAAGATCGAGCCGGACGGCAGCCTCAACGACGATGCCTCGCCGGAACTGAACCGCATCCGCCGCGCCATGGAGCGCCAGCATCGAGCCATCGAGGCAAGCCTCCGCCGATCCCTGCAAAGCCTTAGCGAAGGTGGTAGCACTCAGGAAGATCTCATCACCATTCGCGGCGACCGTTTCGTCATCCCAGTGAAGTCAGAATTCAAACGCAAGGTCCCGGGCGTCATTCACGGCTCGTCGTCTTCCGGGCAGACCGTATTCGTCGAGCCCCTCGAGACCATCGAGCAGAATAACGAACTCGTTCGCCTTCTCGACGAAGAGCAATCAGAGATACACCGCATCCTCGTCGCCATGACCCACGCCCTCGGTCAGAACTCCGCCTCGATCCATCTCGGCGCCCGCATTCTTGCCGAAGTCGAATCTCACAGCGCCCGTGCACGTTTTGCCGAAACTCTCAATTGCTCCCGCCCTATCTTTGCGCAGGAACTCTCCCTCACGGCAGCTCGCCATCCTCTGCTGGAACTGCGTATGCGCGCAGCAGCGCTAGCCGATGGGACCGAACCAATCAGACCAGTCCCCCTCACCATCATTCTGCCACCCGAAGCCAAGCAACTCATCATCAGCGGCCCCAATACCGGCGGCAAAACTGTCTCTCTTAAAACGTTAGGCTTGCTCTCGCTGATGGCTCAGGCTGGCGTCCCTGTCCCTGCCGAAGAGGCTAAGCTCCCTCTCTTTGAAAACATCTACGCCGACATCGGCGACGCCCAATCCATCGAGCGCAATCTTTCCAGCTTCTCCGCTCACGTCGTCAATCTCGATCGCATCTCCCGTGAAGCGACATCGGATTCGCTAGTGCTGCTAGACGAGCTAGGCTCCGCCACCGACCCCGAAGAAGGCGCAGCTCTGGCCGTAGCCATCGCAACTCACTTCCTCAAGCTCAATGCCTGGTGCTGCATCACCACTCACCTCACCTCGCTCAAGGTCTACGCGGCCAACCACCCCGGAGTCCTCAACGCAGCCGTGGGTTTTGACCAACAGACCCTTACCCCCACCTACGAATTACGCCTCGGCGTGCCAGGGGCCTCTGCTGGTCTCAACATCGCGGCCCGCCTCGGTCTGGGCGCCGACATCATCGCGGCCGCTCGCGCGCAGATGACCACGCAGACCGCAGACATCGGTGCCTTTCTTGATCAGCTCCACGACCAGCTCACAGCAGCGGCAGCTGAGCGCGAGACCATGCAACAGCGTGAACGCGAACTATCCCGCGAGAGAGCCCGAGTCGAAGTCGAAGGCCGTGTCGAGCAAAAGGCTCGCACCAAAGAGCTAGAAACCAAACTCAACTCCCTTATCGAAAACTTCGCCTACCAACTACGCGAGACCGTCAAAGCAATCGATGACAAGGCACTGGCGCAAAAGATCGCACGCGACTCCGATCGGCGCATGGCGACCCTCCGTCGCGAGTTCTCCGAACAGTTCAACTCCACCGTCGTCGCCCACACTACTCGCGCCGATAAAAACGATCCCGCTGCTCAGCCCCACATCCCCAAAGGCATCAAGGTAGGGGATATCGTAAAGCTAAAGTCGCTTGGCCGTCAGGCAAGAGTCGACCGCGTCATCGACGCAAAAAACTTTGAAGTATCGATGGGCCCCATGAAGATGCGCGCCGCCATAGACGACATCGCGGAAGTCGAGTCCGTTAAGGTAGTCACCCCGCTCGAAGCCGCACGTAAACGGGGAGGCGTCACCGTGGCCACGGTCAACGACGACACCGACTATATGACGTCCGAGATCAACGTCATTGGCCGCACCGCCGACGAAGCTCAAACAGAAGTTGAACGCTTCATTGACCGCGCTTTTCTCGCCGGCCTGCCCCGAATCCGCATCGTTCACGGCACCGGTATGGGCGTACTCCGCCGAACCCTGCGCGAATACCTGCGCAATCACCCCCATGTCACCACGGTCACCGAGCCGCCCCAAAATCAAGGCGGGCAAGGAGCCACAGAGGTCGAACTTCGTCAGTGACAATCGTGCGATAATTCGGCCCAACAATGAACCGATCGCTTGCTTCCTGAAACGAAAGGACACCAACATGCCGTCCCATCGCACCCGCATCACCGTCATTGGTTGTGGTCACGTCGGAACAAGCTGCGCCTATGCCATACTCCAAAATCACCTGGCACGAGAGATCGTCCTCATCGGCGACTCCGAAAATCACGTTCATGGCGAAGCGCTCGATCTACAGCAGGCTGTACCGCTTGGCACCCCGGTAAAGATCTTCGCCGGAACGTATAAGGATGCAGCTACAAGCTCGATTGTGATCATGACTGTCGGCACGCCGGGCAAATTCAGCGGCTCGCGTCTCGACATGTTGGCAGGCAACGCTGTCATCGTCCGCAGTTGCCTCGGCAAGCTTATGGCGGAAGGTTTTGACGGCGTGCTCATCATCGCCACCAACCCCTTGGATGTTCTTACTTACATTGCTCAAACAGAGTCGGGACTACCCGCGAGCCAGATCATCGGCACGGGCACGCTCCTCGACAGCGAACGACTCCGTCACATCCTCGGGGAAAAATTAAATGTCGACGCGCGCTCCGTTCACGCTGCCATCATCGGCGAACATGGTGACTCCTCGGTCGCGGTGTGGAGCGCAGCGCAGGTCGCAGGCATCCCACTTGCTCTCTATCCTGGAGCTGAGTCGCTTCCGTCTCAGGAGGAGATCCTAACCAGTGTCCATCGCGCCGGTCCCGACGTTGCCATGCTCAAAGGCAACACTTGCTTTGCCATTGCGGCATGCGTGACGCGCATCTGCGAAGCAATTCTGCGCGACGAACGTTCTGTTCTCATCGTCTCAACTATGCTGACCGGTCAGTATGGCCTCAGAGATGTATCGCTCAGCACGCCCTGCATCGTGGGTAGCTGCGGTGTCGAGACGGTTCTTGAACTGCGCCTCAACGAAGACGAGCAGAGATCGCTCGAAGCCTCTGCAGCGGTGCTGAAGCATGCCTACGCACAACTCACCAAGGGCGCCGCTTAAGTGCTCCTACAACAGCCGCTTGACGTGTCAGGACCGGCTAATTGGCAGGTGTCTCTGACGAAGACATTTTATCTTTTTCGCTAGCCTTGGACATCACCGTGATGAGCGCGTCGTGAGTGGACCTGTTAAGACTCTTGGCTTTGTCGAATTCTATTTTCGCTTCACTAGCATTCCCCGTGGATCGGTAGAGACGACCAAGCCACATGTGAACGTTCACATCATCAGGAGTGAGCGCGGCGACCGCTTTGAATTCGCGCAACGCATCCTCTTTACGATTAGCCTCGGCATAGACAATTCCTAGATCGAGAAGGCCCATGGAGTTCGTGGGCTCCATCGCCACCACCCTTTCCAATAACGGCCTCGCATCTTCATTCCTGTTTAATTTGATATCTGAATCAGCGAGGTAGAGCATTGCTTTGGAGTAGTCGGGGGTATTCTCTAACTCGGCTTGAAACTCCCGGGAAGCTTCCTGAAACTGGAGTTGCGTCCATAACAAGTAGCCCAAGCCGAAATGCGCGTTCGGCTCCTTTGGATTCGCCTGAACTGCGGCGCGAAATTCCCTCGTTGCTCCGTTGGTGTCTTTCATCTCGTCTAATGCTTCGCCGACGAGCATGTCGGCCTCAGCCGACTCGGCGTTTTGCGCGATCATGCGGTGATAGACATCGAGAACGCAAGGGTATTGCTTCGACAATAAACAGCTATGCGCAAGAGCCAGAAGCAACGGAAGATTCTGTGTGTCGTGATCCGCTGCCTGCTTCAGGTAGGGGACTGCAGCCGCGTATTCTGCGAGACCGTAATGCGACATTCCGACGAGAACATTTAAACGCTGCTTCTCGGGCGAGGAGGGCGCCTGCGACTTGAGCAAGGAAGTGAAGATCTGAATAGCTTCTTTATATTGACCATCCTTGAAGAGCGCCAAGCCCAGGTTCAAACGCAGGCCGGGCATGTTCGGCTTGAGCGCCATGGCCTTGCGATAGAAGACAATTGCCTGGGGAAGATGTCCCTGGCGAGCTTCAAGAAGACCCAACCGGGCGAGAGGCACTGGATCTGTCGGGTGAGCTTCGGATGCGGCGATTAGGGCGTTTTCAGATTCGGGCCCATTTTCGTGTTGATCAAGCTGCGACTGGGTTGTCGTCTGCGTTGGAGTCTGCTGCGAGTGCAGGGCGAGGCTCGAGACGGTGATCGCGGCTGCCAGACAGCTGGCCAATCTGTAGCTCAAGACACCTCCCCTTCACATCATTTTCTCCTGCTGAGGCAACGCACGCAACGTTAGCAGCTAGGGTGTGAGTGTCCGGGCCGACCCGTAAGCAAAGAGCGGGCTAATCCTCTTTATAGATGGTCGCGCCTATGCGAATCGCCGTCGCGGGAATATAAATCAGGGCCCGATAGCGGTCCGCACGGTATCGGGACACGGTAACCTCTATGGGCACACGATCCTCTGTTATTGTGTTTCGCGAGATTGACAAGACACTTGTTTTTTCAGGGATTTTTAGCAGTCTGGACTCTTCGCGTGTCGCCGGCAGGATTTCGATTGTCTCGGCCGCCCAAGCTACGTGCACGCTAAACTGGTCACGGAGTGTTTGATAAAGCGACTGTTCCCCGAAGTTGATCTGTTGAATGCCCGGAAAGTGGCTGAGTGAGATGTAAGTTTTCTCAATTGCCATGGGAATGCCGTCCGCCAGTCGGAGGCGGCGAAGTCTCATCACTGGTGATCCCACTCGAACTTCGAGGCTTTCGGCAAGTTCGGCGGTCGCATCGATAACTTTCTGCTCCAGCAAGCGCGAAGCTGGGACCATGCCGCGTTCCGCGATCTCCTCTGTAAAGCCGCGCAGCTGTGTCAGAGGTTTTTCGCGTTTTGGTTTCGTGACGAAGGTCCCGCGCCCTCTTAGACTTGAGGCATAGCCGCTAGTTTTTAGCCCATGCAAAGCCTCGCGCGCCGTCACTCGGCTGACGTGATAGGCGCGCGCCAACTGCCACTCCGAAGTTAAAAGATCTCCTTCCCTCAATTCTCCCGAATGAATTTTTTCGACCAGCGCACGCTGAATCTGAAAGTACAACGGAACGAATCCTTTTCTGTCGAGAGGCCGCTCAGTTGTTGCGATCTGAGACGGCCTTCTCGACACTCGCTCACTAGTTTCTGCTCCGGCAAGTGGCATCATCGTTACCCATCAAGACACGGGTTTCGTTCCATTCGTGAGACCGCCGCGTCAGAAGTACATCTTCCCGCTGAACTGCATGGTGCGCGGTATATGAGCGCTTAGGGCTTGTCCAAAGGTGCCGCTTCCCAGAGTAGTATCGATTCCGCCGACTGCAGATCCACCTGGCCCGACGAAGTTAGTGTGATTGAAGAGATTGAAGGCCTCTGCACGGAGTTGAAGGTGGGCTCTCTCGCTGAACCTGAAGTTCTTTAACAGGCCCAGGTCAATTCTTTCGGTTCCTGGGCTGAGGAAACTTCCAACTCCGCTACTGCCGAAGTGACCCTGAGCACTGGAGAACGAGCTGGTAGTGAACCATTGGGTCTGACTCTTAGTAAGGTGAACGAGAGAGACCTGATCAGGCCGCGGCACAACATCCGCATTCGGACTGATCATCCCCAAACCACCGGGATACGTTCCGGCAGCGCACCCATTCGCAGTTGTAGCATCCGCGACACAGCCAAACGGATCGGTAGTCTGAGAAGTGGTCAAAGAAAGCCCAGAGTTAAAGGTCGTGATTCCCGAGAGCTCCCAACCGCCGAGTACTTGGCCAGTCAGTCCATGCTGCTCGCGGAAGAAGGGCGCTTTGTAGACGAAATTGGCGACGAATATTTGCGGCTCATTCAACGTAGAAGGCCCGTAGTCCAACTTCGGGTTATAGGCATAGGTGTTGGCAGTACCACGATCGTTGGCCTGATCTGAGAGGTTCTTCGACCAGGTGTACGCGAGGCCAAGGGTCAGGTCGCGCGTCGTCCGAATATTGAGCGATGCCTGCAGCGAGTTGTAGTTTGAAGTGAAGATGGGCAGCCTGGTATGGAAGTCCGAGTAGCCCAAATAGGGGCGAATGTTGTTGAGAGGAGAGTCTGGATTATCTTCCCTGGTGGAGAGTGTCGGCTGATTGAGATCCAACTCACCCAACAGGTGCCGTGATACTGACCCGACATAGGCTATTTCAAACATCATCGTTGGAGCCAATTGCTGCTGCACCGAGAGATTGTAGGAAGCATACGAAGGAACCTTGAAATCTGGGTTCCCGGTAGTCGTCAGCGCGTTCGGTCCCAGAGCAGGTGGAGCAGCAGAACCGGCACCCACCGGGTTATCAAACGATGCGTTTACGATTGTCGTGGTCTGCACCAGAGGCGGGTCCCCAAATGCGTTTTGCTCCCAGATGCCGTTGAGTGTGCGGTCAAAGAACAGTCCAAAACCACCGCGCAGAACGGTCTTGCCGTCTCCGAAGGGGCTATAGGCAAAGCCGACTCGAGGTCCGAAGTTCCAGCTATAGTTCGGATTAACGGTGCTGCCATAAGGGGAACACGCGACTTGCGCAGAGATCGCCTGAGCGGCCGTGCAGGCACTCCCCTGAGGAAAGATCAAGCCGTTGGCGTAGGTCGCCGGCGTGTAGAGTTGCCCGGCAGCGAAGTTTCCGTCGCTGTCGAGTGCCGGAGCTTGAGTCGGCTTATATAAAAGCGGATCAAAGTTGACCAACGTATCTTTTGCGTCGGAGGGCGATGGGAATCTTGTCCAGCGGAGCCCGAGGTTCAATGTCAGTCTGTGATTGAGTTTCCAGTCATCCTGGACATACGCTTCTGTGTTCCAGAACCGCAGGTCGGGAACGATATCCCGGCTGGCCTGCGAGTATTGGTTAACATTCCCCAACAGGAAATCTCCCCAGGTATTGAAGCTGAAGTTTGGATTACCCTCTGAGGCGTCTTCTGTCTTCAACATCTGCTGAGCCGTGAAACCCGCACGTATGGTGTGATTTCCCAGAGTCACCGAGAAGTTGTCGAAAATATTGCGATCAAGGTCGCGCTCAAAGTAGGGCGCGCTACCTTGTGCAACGCCAGTGACAGACCCGTCCAGGATACTTACGCTCGGAATGCGGCCGTAGGGGTCTGGGTTAGCAAGATTGTTAGTCAGCGAAGCAAGAACAGAAGGAGAGTTCGCCGCGCCGGAGAGTGTGCCGTTAATAGTTCCCTGCGAATAGGCAAACTCTACCTCATTCACCATCTTCGGAGAGATAGTCCAGGTTAGATTGGCAACCACATTCTTTCCGGGAGCGTTGATGCCCACATTTACAACCCCTGGGTAGTTGGCTCCGCCCCAAAGACCTGTAGGCAGATTGCTCGGAGCGTCATCCTGCATGCCGCGTGCGAAGAAATGTAGCTTGTCATTGAAGTAGTGGTCGACGCGAACCAGATCCTGGCGGAAATTATTCAACGAAGAGTAGGAACTGAACACAGTGCCATTGGTAAAGCCGGTGGTAGGATTAACGGCCGTAGCATTCGCTTGAAACTTACTGAAAATCTGAGACAGGTACACCTTGGAATTAGCGCTATAGCACGCGGGATTAGCCACAGCGACACCAGTGGCAGGGTCATACGAGCTGACGCAACCGGCTCCCACGGCGGCTACCGTTCCTGCGTACTGACTAGGAGTCTCGTAGAAGGTTCCACCCAACTCTGCCGCAGTAGGTGCAGCGACGTTGTTTGTCGAGGGTTCTGTAATCTTGCGCCATTCCTCGGACCAGAAGAAGAAGGTCTTCGTTTTATTAGTGTTGTAAACATGTGGGATAAAAATGGGTCCACCTACGGTAAATCCGTAGTTGTTGTAGTGATCCGCCGCGCGCGGAACACCTTGCTGGTTGTTGAAGTAGTTGTTTGCGTTGGTGTTGGCTGTGCGCACAAACTCATAGGCAGAACCATGAAAGGCACTCGTACCCGATCTGGTGGCAACCAGAACCTGACCGCCGCCGCTACGACCAAAACTGGCGTCGTAGGAGCTTCGTTCCAGGGTGAACTCCTGAATAGCATCGACGCTTGGGATGTTAAGCAGAGTGGCGTTTGATCCGCTATCGTTGATATCCGCGCCGTCGACCGTCCAGTTGTTCGCCGTGGTGCGCGCCCCGTTTACAGAGACAGCGGACACACTATTGATCCCACCGAATCCCGGCTGGTCCCCGAGCAGATTCACAACGCCGGGCTGGAGTGTCACTAACTGTTGAAAGTTGCGGTTGACGAGCTCTAGCTCGCGCAACTGTGTTCCAGAGATGGTCCCAGCCTGCGAACTGCTTTCAGTATCGAGGGCGACCGGATTATCCTCCACGGTCACAGTCTGGCTTTGGCCTCCGACCTTTAGTTGCGCGTTGACCGTACGCTTTTGTGCAACGTTCAAAATCACATTACGATCGGTGAAGTTTTCAAAGCTAGGATCTGAAACGGTGATTGTGTAGGTGCCGGCCGAGAGGTTGGTCGCGGTGTAATTGCCCGACTCGTTGGTCTGCACGACACGGGAGGCCCCGCTTACTCCGTTGAGCGTGATCGTAATAGTAGCGTGGGGAATTACTGCACCGCTCGCGTCTGTAACTGTGCCGGTAAAGGTTCCCGCCAGTTCTTGCCCGCGCGCCAGAAGCGGAAGCGCAAGCAAAATTAGCATCATAAGAAGACATGACTGGCCCCTGACAAAGCCCTTCGCCTTTTTAGGGACAGACGGAACAGACGCAAATGAGAATCCATCCGTTGAAGCCCCTATATTTGTTTTGCGATCCAAACAACTTGTCTCTCTCATAAGCCTCTCCCATAAGTGTTGCGCTTTTCGATCTCATTGCCACCGTTTTTATGACTGGTGCCGGTGCTCTATCAAGGCTGAAATTAGGTTACGAGGCGTCCTCACCCTATAGTTTGGTAAAGACGCCCCAAGCCATCAGCAAAGTCTCTATGGATTCAGACCTGCAGCAAGTGCTTTTACAATTGTGCCGTTCGCATCGTCGTCTTTTACTGCCCACACATACCCGCCACCAAGTCCATGCGCCTTGATGTAAGTCGCCTTCGCGGCTATTGAAGTAGCGTCATCATAGCTGAAGACTGTCTGTGTGGATAGATTGAACGCTGAAGTAGCGATCCTAGTGGAGTCATAGCAAGCGGTGTAACCGTTGCTCAAAAGGTTCTTGATTGTTGCATAGGTTGCAAGACCATTCGTTAGTATCGGGTCGCATCCTGCTGCCGGTGAACTTTGATTGTTTCCCGTCGAGCAAAGACCAACCCCATTCGCGTTGGGAACAGGGGAAACCTGTGTCGCGTTCTGATATTCCCCACAGTTTGTACTGTTAAGTCCGCCAGTCCACCCAGCACCATAAGCCGGGAAGCCCATGGTGTATTTGTAGGCTGGTACGCCCTTTGCGAGGTAGTAGTTCACCGTTGCATCGATCGTGTTGCCGGTTCCATTTAGAGGATCGGCAGCATCATCGTAGATAGGGGATGCGTCATTAGTTGCTAATTCCCAGTCTCCGGCATAGTTGTAGCCATCGATGGTTACGAAATCCGATTGAGCGAAGGTGCCTGGGATATCGATCGTATCGAACCCCCCTGGGTTATTGGCGTCCGACGGACCCGCGGGTGCGTCGTAGGTCAAAAGATACGTTTTGCCAGTGGTTGTCGACAAGGCGGTAAGTTGCCTGCGAAACTCTGTCAACAATGCGGTGAAGTTAGTCGTGTCCGTCGGTGTCGGAAACTCCCAGTCGATGTTAATCCCATCGAATAGGCCGGGAGCAGTGACGCCCGAAGCTATATTGCCTTGGATAAAGATATTGATGCAAGAGCTGGCAAGTGCTGTGCGTCCGGCGGCGGTACTGGCGGCGGTTGTGAAGGCCGACACTGCTGCAGCGGATGCGCCGCCTATAGAGATGATCGCTTTCAGATTAGGATTAGCCGCCTTGAGTTGTTGGATTGCGCCGAAGTTTCCATAAACACCTCCAGCTCCACTGTAGGGCCCAGTTACCTGAGGCACGCCTAGTTTCTGGTAGTCAGCATACGAATCGGCGATGACGCATGCTGCGGTCGCAGAAGTCGGCGCAGTCATACCGCTGAAAGCGTAGAAGAGGTGCGTGAGCTTATTCGCAACCCCATTGGTTTGCATGTTCGCAATGTTGTAGCCGGCGTAATAAATGCTCCATTCTTCAAACCATCCGCCAACGACCAAGGTAGTTGGTGCGGTTGTCGTGACGCTTACCGACGTTCCAGGGGAGGTGCCTGCAAAGTCTGTAGCAACGACTGTAAAGGTGTAGCTAGTGGATGGAGCCAGCCCGCTTTCAGTATCAGACGGAACGGAAGATGTTAGAGTAGATGTCCCTCCCGAGATCGAATAGCTGATCGTGCAACCAGAAGGAGCAGAGACTGCTGTCCAGCTGAGGTTTGCGGTTGAGCTGGTCGCGCCCGATGCCGTCAATCCCGTTGGGGCGCTGGGCACGGTCGTGCAGGAGCTTGGAGAGGTTTTTACACTGAGAGCGGTGCTCGCCGCCGATGTACCGGCAGCATCTGTCGCCTCGACGGTAAAGCCGTAGGTCGTTGAAGGAGTGAGGCCCGTCACAACATCGGAGGCCGCCGTTGGCGTGGCAATGGAGGTTCCGCCCTGCAATACTTTGTAGCTGACACTACAGCCAGCCGGAGCGGAGACTGCAGTCCAAGCCAGGTTTGTGCCGGTGCTCGTCGTACCCGAAGCCGCCAATCCAGTGGGAACACTTGGCACAGTTGTGCAGCTCGAACAGGCGCCCGTCGCAGTCCAGGGTAGGCCACTGCCCGCGGGCCCGCTGTTGGATGCCGGACTCTGATTCTGCGTCCAGAAATTCGCGACGTAGTTCTGGCCTCCAAGGCTGGCTGTCATTCCCCCCGTATACACGGTGGTGGCGCTCCATGGCGTGCTGCACGAGCCTCCAGTGCCGCCTGAGCTTGTTGTGGTCGTTACGCTAACGGGGGAACTAGCTGCTGATGTACCGGCTGCGTCGGTGGCTTCCACCGTGAAGCTGTAAGCGGTGGAAGCAGAAAGTCCAGTTACTGCATCGGATGTTGTGGTGGGTGTGCCGATTGCAGTTGCACCCTGCAATACTTTGTAGCTAACGCTGCACCCGGTGGGAGTTGTCACTGCAGACCAACTGAGGTTTGTGCCGGAACTGGTCGTGCCGGAAGCCGTTAGGCCAGTTGGAGTGCTGGGTATGGTTGTGCAGGAGCTACCACCGCTGACCTGCTGCCAAAGGGCTGGCGCGTCGATGGGATCCCAACCGACTTCGGAGACATTGGCTTGGAGAGCTTTGTATTCGACGCCTTGATACATCACCAGCGATCCGACGGAGTAAGACACGCCGACTGCCCAATTGGGAATCGTCTGCGCTGATGCCCTCGTGGGCTGCCAACATGCGATCATGCTTAAGATCAGAAATAGCGGGAATACTGCACGTTTCATTTTGTCTCCTTAGGCTTGACGGCTATGTTTACGTCCATCAGCGGTTGAGAAGTTGAGCAGCTCGGTTCCTTACGCAAGAGCGGATTGAGGCAAGAGCTATGAGTGAACCGGGAAATTGTTTCAATGACCAGATTCGGCGATCGCTATCAGCAGCGATTCGATCTTCCCGACGGTCAAATCCTTCATTGCCGCATGAGAACGGGTAGCTACAAAGCCGTAGGTGCGACGTTTGTCAGAAACACAACTTTCAGTCCTAAAAAGATACTTAGGAACCTATCGTTAATATCTAAGGTCGTCAACAAAAAACATTTTATTTGCTTGCTTTAAATGGTTTGGCCCTTCGCACGGACCGGCTTTACCGGCAAACCATCTCACCTCAATACCCTGCAAGCCAGGAATAAGCTCGAACCGCTATGTGCCGCATGTCGGTGATTGCGTCCGCGACAATTCAACCCACCAAAAGCTCCAAGAGGACAAAGCGGCTTGATTTCTGTGCCGGAGCTAATTGCCTAGGAGCGTTTGTTCCGAATTTTGCATTGACACCGCTATGCCACCCCACGCAACCGCCGAATTTCCAAGACTACTTGGAAGCACGCTGGCCACAGCTACTTCGCTCTTTTGCAGCATCTCCACAGTTGGCTGCAACAGGGCCGCATGAGCGCCTAGATCCCCTCCAACTACAAAAAGATTTGGATTCAGGATGAGGGAGAGATTGAGGATTACATCCTTGAGCAAGCGAGCGCGTTGCAGCGCAATTTTTTGCGCGAGCGGGTCGCCTTCGAGCGCAAGGTCAAAGACTTTGCTCGCTTTTCGCAGCTTGGTTTTTTGGCTGGACTTGCTACTGACTGCATTCCAGCTCTTCAGAATGCCAGGGCCCCCTAACACCTGCTCAAGCGCGCCGAAATCGTATAGCGATGGCTGCATGCTTGAGACGTTTGGGACTCGAAGATAGCCGATTTCTCCAGCCGACCAACTTGCCCCGTGTACTATCTGTCCGTTGAGAAATATACCGGCGCCGACACCCGATCCGACCCCGATAAAGACGAAGCTCTCTTCCGCTTGAGCTACACCGCGAAAGTGTTCACCAAGTGCAGCAAGGTTAGTATCGTTTTCGACGAAGAGGGCGCATGCAAAATGCTCTCTCAGCAGATCCCGCAGCGCAACGTTTCTCCAAGAGCCTGAATCGCTGACAGAGATAACTATGCCATCTTTTGCATTCGTAATTCCGGCAACGCCGACGGTCATCGCAACTAACTTCTTTGACGACAGATTGCGTCTCTGCATCATCGCCTTCAGCGAACTGCGCAGCACTCCGATGACATCATCAGGGCTACGTGCCTCCTTCGGTAAAGCCTCGCTTTGCTCATCGAGAAGAGTTCCGTTGAGATCAGTAAGCAGGATTCGAAGGGCGTCTGCAGTGACATCGACCCCAGCGACACAACCGTAGTCAGCGTTAAAACGTAGGTTTTCTGGCGGGCGCCCCCCACCTGATACGCCCTCTCCGATCCACTGAATGAGACCTAGATCATCGAGGTCGGATATGACATTTGCAACCGTAGGAGCGCTCATTCCCGTCTCGCGGACGAGATCTGCACGGGAGCAGGTACCGAGCTTTTTCAAAGACCTCAGAATCGTGCGCGCATTTGTCCGGCGCATGAGCGCTGGACTTCCGATTAGTACGCCATTTTTGCTCATCCTGCGCCTCGATGGGTATTATGCCATTCTCATTTTCTGCTTTGACTCGTGCATTGTTAGGCTGGCGCCGTCTCAGAGAAAATGCGTCAAGAGCCATATTACGATTCGCTGACCAAATCACAAGGTGCTCTCTCGAGCGAATGCGCTTCGCAACACGGCAACTTGTTCGCTCAAGAGACGTTCCGAGACTACTGCAGAGGGAATACTGGCAAACCCATGGGGGATAGATGGCACTAAGTGGAGCTCCACAGCCACCCCTGATTCAGTCAGACGATTTGCGTAGCTAAGACCCTCATCTCGCAGTGGATCGAGGCCTGCACAAAGAATGTACGACGCAGGGAGGCCAGACAGGTCTTTCGCTCGTGCCGGTGCCGCATAGGGGGAGACATCCTGACGGGTTTCGCCCAGATACCAACGCCACATAACCTCGGCCTCGGACCTGGCAAAGCCCGGCGTATCGGTGAGTTGAACTGCAGAGTCTGTCTCCAGGCGGTCATCCAAGGCAGGTATCAGGAGCAGTTGAAAGCATATCTTCGGCCCGCCACGATCGCGTGCAAGAAGCGCGACCGCAGCGGCGAGGTTCGCGCCCGCGCTCGAGCCTCCTACCGCTATGAGATCCCGATCAAGCTTTAGCGCTTGGCTATGATCCCAGACAAACTGAAGCGCTCGGTAACAGTCACTAAGCGCAGCTGGGAAAGGATTCTCGGGAGCGAGTCTGTAGGCAACACATATGACAGCACACTGCGCATTCAGAGCATACTGGGCACATTGCAGTTGTTCAGAAAAGAGATCCCCGCAAAAGAAACCACCGCCATGAAGGTAGAGCAGTACCGGGGATGGACTCTCCACGTTCCTTCTGCGATAGATTCTCACCGGTACAACTGTCTTCTCTTCGCCGTGTGGGGGGATATCACGATCTTCAATCTCAAGGTCAAAATCTAAAAGCCGTGACGAAGTTTCCTGCCGTGCAGCAACGGTGGCTTCACGCAGAACCCCTACGTCGTTAAACCCTTCTCTCGGTTGTTTAACAAGCGATGCGAACGCGGGGTCCATCCATAGATTCGACACTTCAGGCTCCGAAATCAAACTATAGAGTTTTCTTGCACTACGTCCAGCATCTCTTGTCGGGAAGGCAATGCAGTAAGAGCGCCTCGGGCGCGCGTCGAAAGAGAGCCGCAAATACATGCTCTTCGCAACTGTTCTTCGATATCGGCCCCAGATAGCCACGCATCAATAAATCCCGCGTCGAACGCATCGCCTGCGCCGGTAGTATCTACCACATGAACATCTGGAGGAGTCATTTTGTAAGAGCGATTGTGTCGCCAGGTGATTGCTCCGCGTGGACCAAGTTTGACCACCGTGTGTTCCAATCCCATCGTGGCAAATTCCCGTAACACATCGTCTGGATCCTTACGACCCGTGAGCAGCTGCGCTTCGCCTTCGTTTGGGAAGAAGAGGTCGACCATGCGTAATACATTAAGGCTGTCAGGATTCAAGAACCAGTCTTTACGCCAGCCAGGGTCAATGGAAAGAGTGCAACCAGCGGACCTGAGGGCGGGCAGTAACAGTTTCGCAAGCTCAAATTCAAGCGGCATTGCGAAATGAATGTGCTGCGACTTAGACAAAGCCGCAATTGTCTCCGGTGAGGCCACGTACTTTTCGAGAACCCTATTTGCTCCGGCGTAGCTTAGAAAGCTCCGATCCGATCTCGTCGACATACTAACAGTGAGTGCATTCGGCAACTCGGACGAGTGTGCATCATCTGCATGAACTCCGAAGGAGTTGAGTCTCGACCGAAGCCATGCCTCTTCGTCTCTCCCGAACACCCCAAAAAGAGAGGTGCGGTGGCCAAGGCGTGCTAGGGCGCAAGCGGTGTTGACAGTACCGCCTCCGGCCTCGCGACGATACTGGTCGGCGAAGACCTCTTCCCCCGGCAACGGGACATGATCGAAGTCCGTAAAAATATGGTCTACGTATACTTCGCCGGCTATGGCAATATCCCAGCGTTTAGTCATATCGTCTCAAAAGGCCATCGTTGCTCTTGGCGTGACTTATAAAAAAAGGCCGCCACACCTACGAGAGTGGCGGCAAAAGCGAAGAGTATATTTCGTGCACCGCTGGAGATAAGAATCAGAAGCCATCCCATGAAAGCAATGACCGCCGGTAGCGGGTAGAGAGGCATTAGAAATCTGACAGAGTTCTTTTCCGTGTGACGCCTACGCAGCAAAATCACGGCAACACACTGAGCAAGGAACTGGATCATCGTCTGGATAACAATTACCAAACTAATAAGCGTGTCGAGACTAAGCATGCATGCGCAAGCGGAGAGAAAGCCAAGGATCATCAGCGAAATGTGAGGAATGCCTTTCGTCGGATGCACGCGTGCAAAGACGCTAAAGAACTCACCCTGACTTGCAGCAGCGAACGGAATACGCGAATAGCCAAGCAGAATCGCGAATACGGAAGCGAACGAAGCGACCAGAATGAGAAGATCGGCTACTCTTGCACTTTGGACGCTGTAAACCGCTTGCATATAATCGGCTACGATTGCGGTCGAGTGCATGCTCTGCTGAACCGGCAGTACACCCAGAATGGCAAGGTTCATCGCAATGTAGAGAACAGCGATCAGCAAGATGGAGAGGATAATCGAGTACGGAATCGTTCGTTCGGGACGCTTCAACTCGCCGCCGATGAGGCAGACGTTGTTGTAACCAACATAGTCGTAGACAGCTATCAACGTGGCGGCGCCAACACCCTTCCAGAAAACGGTGTCTGTCAATGGGAAGCCACCGTCGATCTGTCCCCTTAGAGCGGACGGTATGTGCTCCGCTCCGCCCACGATGATCCACACAATCGTTCCGGCGACGAGTATCCAAAGGCCGATGGATATTGCACCGATTGTTGTGATTCTGCGGTAGAGCAACACGACGTTGATGAGACACACCGCCATTGCCAACGCGGTCAGCCCCGCTGCGTTAACGGCTGGCCAAAGATAATGAAGATACTGCGAGAAACCCACTGCGCCTGAGGCGATAAGGAACGGAGCAGTAAGTACTGACGACCAAAGAACAAGAAAGCTTGCGACCTTTCCATAGGACTGGGCGCCGAATGCTTCACGCAAATAGAAGTAAGGCCCGCCGGAGTAGGGCATGGCTGACCCTAACTCCGCCCACACAAGCCCGTCGCATAGAGAAATCACCGCGCCCAGAAGCCATGCGAGCAAAATATGAGAGCCATGCATTGCAATCAGAACTAGAGGGATGCTTAGAAAAGGCCCCACACCTATCATGTTGAGCATGTTAGAGGTGCAAGCTCCAACGATCCCCATCCGGCGACTCGAGTCTTCCTCTGCACCTGCTAGATTTGCCTGCATGAGAGGCTCCGGATGTCCATGACGATGAAGCGAGTATAGGGTCGGTCCCGATTCTTTGTCAATAATCGTTAAGAAGGTGGCCTAGTCGGCAGATTGCGATAGGGGTTTTGTTTCAAACTTAACTCAGACTACGAACTTGCCCTTCCAACGAGGTCCTCTCTCCCATTTTGATATTTAAATGCACCCACCTAGATGACGCCGAACTTCTCTTTAAGCAGCGCAGTTTAGGCTGAACCTGCTTGATAGTCTTTTCGTGAAAGGCCTTTCATCGATCTTGAATTTCCGCCGGTTGCTCACGCAACATTCAGAGGATCGACCGAATCGGCAGACCACAGATGTTGCGCCGCATAGGCTCGCCAGGGTCGCCATGTCTCCGCTCGTCCGAGGAGTCTGGCCGGCGTCGCCGGTACGCCATCGACTTTTGCGATGCCGCGAAGTAAGCCGACGTCTGAAGCGGGGAAAGCGTCTGTCTCGCGAATCGCACGCAAAGCAATATACTGGGCCGTCCATTCGCCAATGCCGGGAATATCGCGCAGACGAGCAATCGCTTCTTCGATCGTCCCAAGCGGACTAAAAAGATTGGGGTCGCGCACGGCCGCCTCAGCCATCGCCCTCAACGCTTTTATCCGGGCTGCGGGCATTCCAAGCCCCATCGATTCCACCGAAGCGAGACGTTTCGCCGTCGGAAACGCACGGGTTAACCCGGGGTGATTTTCAAGCGATCTTGGCACAGGTTTGCCATGAAGAGCTACCAGTTGTCCCGCGAGCCGTTTTGCTGCACCGACGGTGACCTGCTGCCCAAGAATTGCGCGAATTGCAAGTTCAAAACCATCCCATCCTCCAGGCGCTCGCAAGCCTGGCCGCCGTGCAACAAAGGGAGCGAGATGAGAGTCGTTCGAAAGGTGTGCATCGATTGTTTCTATGTCGGCGCCCGTGTCGAACACGCGACGCACACGCGTCAGAATTGCGGGGAGCGCCTGAACATTTGGAAAATGGATCGTGACACAGAGACTATTCTTCTTTGATAGATGGGAGACACGGACGGTTCCGATTGAACCATCTATCTCAGCAGTTCTGCGATAACAGTCGCTCTCTACGACCTCCACGCCTGAGATAGCGCGTGCCCTCAGGAAGGCGAGCATGGACTCCCAATCATATGGCGGCCGATATCGTACTGTGAGCGTAATACCCGCTTCGACATTTGGGCGACTTACGGACGACTTGCGCCGCAACGCGCTCGGTGGCCGACGGAAGAGCGCGTGAAACACTTCATTGAACCGGCGCAGGCTGCTAAATCCCGCCGCCAGTGCAATTTCGGTCATGGGCATTTTTGTTTCGTGGATGAGGTGTTTCGCAAATAGGACACGTCTGGTCTGGGCCACGGCAATCGGCGAAGCTCCGAGGTGCTGAAGGAATAGCCTCCGCAGCTGACGTTCTCCAAGTCCCAGCCGTGCGGCGAGAGCATCAACGCTCTTGCCCTCACCATCCAGGGCGCCTTCGCCAATCAGCGCGAGAGCCCGCGAAACCGTGTTGGAGGTTCCACGCCAGGAGGCGAACTCAGGTGCGGTCTCGGGACGGCAACGCAGACATGGTCGGTAACCAGCTTCCTGCGCAGCGGCGGCGGAGGAATAGAAGGTACAGTTCTCATATTTTGCGGTCCTGGCCGGACAAATAGGACGACAGTAAATGCCCGTCGTCTTCACTCCGACATATATCAAACCGTCGAAACGAGGGTCACGGCTTTGTAGCGCACGATGGCATGTGGCTTTGTCTGGTAACTCCATAGAAAGAGTTTCCCACTTTATTCAGCCTGAAACTCGCGATTTTCGGACATGGTCAATATTACGATCCGCAGACGCCCTCACCCTATGAGGATTATGGACTTCAAAGACTTCGTAAAAGGTAATGCTGCGAGTCGTTCTTTGCGATGCTATTGAAAGACTAGAGTGACAGTGGCCGTGTGTTGCAAGCTTGAACTGCCAGCGGCCGAGACGGATGCCGTCACCGTGATCGTGTAAGTCTGCGATGAGTTCGGATCATGGTCGCCACTTCCGCAGCCCGTCAGACCTAGTGTAGCTGCGCCTGCGATCAGCGGAAAGAGAATGCTGAACAGCGTACGTGGCATCCTGCCAAACGTCGCCCGGACACGCCTGTTTCGTAGGACTGGCAACAAGAACAGAGCCGCACCGATTGGGAGGAATGGCGCTCGTACAGGGGGAGACATCGACGTGCTTGTGGAATTCAGCGCAGCAGTTTGAATTGCCAAGCTTACAGTCGCCGAGCTGCCTCCAGAAGCGATTTTGGCTGGCGTAAAGAGAGCCGTCGCGCCGGCAGGCAGACCAGAAGCCGTCAGCGTGACGGGAGAAGCGAAGATTCCCCTTTGTGGTTGCAAAGCGAAAATATAAGTTGCGGCTTTTCCGCGTATTACGGACTGCGTCACCGCTCCGGTTGATGTCAGAGTGAAGTCCGGCGACGAGCCAACTGTCTCGACAACCGCGCTGGAGGTACTGGCTGTGAAATTGGCATCGCCACTATAGACGGCGACGATACTGTGAGCGCCTCCTGTCAAGCCAGAGGGTATATATGTGGCCGAACCATTTGTGATCGGAGCCCTGTTAAGCAGAGTTGTGCCGTCATGAAGCTGACGGTTCCGGTCGGCGTGCCGGTGGATGAAGCCGCCAGGTCCGTAAGCGTGAAGGGTACACCAGAGAATGGCGATAGGTTCGGTGAGGTAAGCACGACAGTGGTGGGAGCTTTTCCGATTGTGACGTCGCCTGAACCGTCGGCCAGCGCAACGGTGTAGTCAGTTGCCGCCGAACCGACGAGCGTTACCAAAATTGGGTATCGGTTGACTGGAGAGGGTCGCAGTCGCGGTTGTGGCGAAGACAGCCGTTACGTTATTTGCGTCTTGAGGGAGGGATGCCACTCAGCGTTCCGGTAATGGTCGGGATTGTAAGCGCATCGGGAAGGCTTGTGATTGCCGCATTCTGGCTATCTCCACCGACGGACACCACCAGATTGTGGGTTCCGGCAGACAACGTTGAGACGCTGATTGAAGCGACGTTATTGGAAAGGACTGCGGATGCAACGGTCGTTGAATTGTTCGCGGTATCTACCAAACTGACCTGGCCCGTCGCGATTTTGCCCGCATTGCTGAAGATCACGGTGAACGTGATGCTGCTGCCATAAGCAGTGGAGGTCGAGCCCCTGAGGGTAAGGGTTTCTCCGACAACTCCCTGGCCGCTGCCGGCCCCTGATCCTGTCCCGGTGATTGTGTTGATGACTCCGTTTGAGCCTACTTCACGAATCAGGTTGTTGTCCTATCCGACAACGCAAAGACTCCTGTGGCCTGGGCCATAGGGGCACGCGGCGTTTCGAGTGTCGCGCTTGTGGCCGCGCCTCCATCGCCTGCAAACCCTTGCGAGCCGTCTCCGGCGACGGTTGTTGTGGTGCCGGTGTTTGCGATCAAGCGGATGGTGTTGTTATCACTGTCCGCGAAGTAGATGTTCCCTTATGCGTCGACGCTCAAGCCTCGTGGGCGAGCGAGTGACGCGCTAGCGGCAACTCCTCCATCTCCTGCGTAAGCTTTGGCACCATTACCGGCTAACGTCGAGATACTCCCTCACGAACTAACAACGCGTATGCGTTGATTGCGCGTGTCGCCGATGTAGATGTTGCCTGCGGCATCGACGGCTACACCGTTCGGAGAATCGAGTCCTGCGGCGGTAGCTGCTGCACCGTCACCGGAAAAAATTATTCGCCGCTCCTTGCAACGGTAGAGGTGGTGGAGCCGGTGATTTTACGAATCCGATGGTTGTCGGTATCTGCTATGTAGAGATTGCCGTTCGAGTCTAGTGCCAGTGCTGTGGGACTATCGAGTGCAGCTGAAACGGCCGGTCCGTTATCACCAGAAAAACCGGCAACACCAGTTCCCGCGATGGTCGTGATTGTGCCGCCACTCACCTTGCGGATGCGATGATTGCGTGTGTCGGCAATATAGAAGTTTCCGGCGCCATCAACAGCCACACCCGCAGGTGAGTCGAGCAAGGCGCCAGTGGCTGGTCCGTCATCTCCTGAAAAACCTTGCTCTCCTGTACCCGCCACAGTTATTGCGATACCAGCGATGTTTACTTCCCGAATGGATGATCCGGTGATTCGGAAGAGAGTGGAGAGCCACATCCCTCTGGGCCGTTCCGCGTCGGCAGAGGAGATCGCCGGCGTATTCGCTTTTTTGGCCAGCGATGACGCAGCCTACATCACAGGGCAGACGCTATATGTTGATGGAGGACTAACTCTCCACACTGATTTCAAAAACAATTGGTCGTCGTAAGAACAGGTGAAGGCCTCCTGCGTTCACGGGCAGGTCACTGGCATCAATGATTTGTTCTTTGTTCAGCGACGCTCCGTCTATAGCCTCAGGTCGACACACGCATTCCGCTATCGAACACCGGCAGGCGGCCGCATCAGAAACGAAATGTTACCCACCTGATAGATCACCTTGCCCACACCCGCTGGTTTTGGTTGCACCTGTCCGGCTTGCACTTTCTCGAACGCGTCCGCAAGATCCTCCAGTACGCTCGGCGGGGCAATAGGCACGTTGTGTGCTCCGAGAACCAGCTTTACCTCCGGCTGCAATGCAGCGAGCCTACGCGCCGAGTTGCCATAGGCCGCGAGATCCGTCTCCGGACGGTATAGCCATACCGTTCCGGGATAGTACGTGTCACCCGTGAACAGTAGCCCGTTAGCGCGATCGAACAGGGAGATGGAATCCGGCGTGTGACCCGGCGTGGCTATCACCTCGATGGTTCTGCCGCCCAGGTCGATGCGGTTACCGTCATGCATCCATTTCGAAACCCTCCACGGCCGCGTCCGGTACGCCGCGCGATCGAACCCGGCGGGCAACGAACCGCAGATCTCGCCGGGCGCGATCTCCGCCTCCGCATCTTCCTTCGAACCCTTCGCGTTACGCCGCGTGAACTCAGTGTCCATACCGTAGACGGTATCGAACTGCCAGTTGTTCCCCACGTGATCATCATGTGTGTGGCTGTTCAAGACGACGATCGGAAGCTTATTTAGCTTCAACGTCAGAGCCTTCAGGTCGCCAATACCCATACCTGTATCGAAGAGCAGCGCCCGCGTATTCCCCGCGATCAAGTATCCGATCGTCTCTTCGGACTGGTGTGGCTCGTAGATGGCAAACACATTCGGCGCAACCTTGTAGACCTCGAACCAAGTGTCCGCGATAGGCACGCGTTTCAGCTTCGCGTTCTCCGGGCGCGGCAACTGCTTGCACCACGCCGGCTTCTCCGCAGTTCCCTGCGCTCCGGCAAGCACGGCCTGCTGCAGCATGCCGGAGCCGATGGCGGCGATCGCCAGAACGTGAATTCCCACACCCCGAAACCCCGACATCGCTCTAGTTTCCTCCTGAGTTCGCGTACTCCAGAAACTAACATGGCATGTAGGTGGCGGCTCCGCAAACTAGGAGCGGTTGGGGGGCAAGATTATCGAGAGCATGACTATGGCCTGGGAATGTAATCGACAGCAAAGAGATTCGCGAGGGGAAGTGCCCGGTAACTTGAGACTGGAACGACGAAAGGCCCGCCCCAGCGATGGGGGATGGGACTTTTCTGTCGTTCGAGCTAGAAGAGGATCTTCAAGGCGAATTCAACATTGAGAGGCTCGCCCGGCCCGATGGTGGGGTTGCCGAGATAGGGTCCAAGCGTGGAGCCGATTGCACCGACCTCACCAGTCGATGGGAAACCTACCGGAGCCAGATTCGTGGTGTTGAACAGATTGTAGATATTTGCCTTGAACTGAGCTCTTACTCTTTCGGTGATCGCTGTCGTCTTGATGACAGAGAGGTCGAATGCCTTATAGCCGGGATTGTAATTCTGTCCGCGGCGTGTAGGGGAGTAGGTTCCGGGCGCGGGGTCAACAAAGGCATTGGGATTGAACCATTGAACCGAGCCGTCGACGATGGCGTGTGAGACTCCGGCTGTGGGATTAGCAACCACCTGCACCGCCCGGTCCGCAAACTCCCCGTTTCCGCTGACATTCGAACTAGCAGTGACGGTGTAAGGTGTGCCGCCGTGGAAGGAGAATCCGGAGTTCAGCTCCCAGCCATGAGTGAGCCGCTCTGGCCCACGGAAGGTTGGAATTGCGTAGTTGAAGTACCCAGTGAAGGTGTTGCGAACGTCGAAGTCGGAGTTTCCGTACTCTCCTTTTTCATTGGTCGGGTCTTGCGGGACATAAGGCAGGGCGCCGGTCTCATAGTCGAGCGAATGCGACCAGGTGTAGGCCAACTGCGCGGTTAGACCGTGCCATCCCTGGAGGCGCAGGCTTGATTGAAGTGAGTGATATATGGAGCCGAGGTTGCTTCGGGCTGAGTCGATCACGCCGAATGCTGGAAACTGAACATTGTAGGGGCGGGTGAGTTGCTGGGGATTGACGCTGCAAGAACCTCCGGGAAGGACATCTGGCGGTGGGCAAGGGTTGTAGGCACTTCCCAGAGCGGCCGCGTTGATGTCGAACAAGCCCATTAGATGAGTTCCCTTTGAGCCAACGTACCCTATCTGAGCAATGACTGAGTTTGTGAGGCTGTGCTGAATATTCAGGTCAAATATCTGCACATTGGCGGGCTTGAAGTTCTTGTCAAAGGTGGAGATGCTGATGCTACCCGGGCCAGCATCGGCAACGATGCTTGAGGGATTGAAGGCAGGATAGATATCAACTCCTGGCTGAATCACCTGATTGAGACCCTGTGCGTTCACGACCTGATCACTGCCGGCTGGATTCTGGCCTGGCCCGAAGACGGCGATGTTCTGCGCGCCGTTATTCTGCAAGATCGATTTCATATAGACGGAGTCGTAGTAAAAGCCGTAGCCACCGTGAAGGACCGTACTGCCGGTGTTATCCAGTTGATAGGCAAAACCAAATCGCGGGCTTACACCGCTCCAGAATTTGGGATAGACGTTTGCCACTCCCTGCCCTGCGACTGAAAGGCCGGTTGCGCTCGATGGGTCGAAGATCGAGAGGTTGGGGTAGTCAGAGTGCACAGGACCTTCATAGTCGTAGCGCAAGCCGTAGTTGAAGTTGAAGCGTTTTGTGATTTGCCAGGCATCCTGAGCGTAGAGGGCAAACGTGTTCACGAAAACCTGTCGCTTCGGATTGCCCTGAACGATGCTCGAAGACGTTGGATTCAAGCATCCCGCCAGGAAGTCTGCAAGGAAAAGGACATTGGATGTCGTGTTCAGATCAGCTCCAGGAGCTACTCCCATATTCTTGGTCGCTAAAGCAGAGCACGGTGTTTGCGCCGCTACACCGATAAAATTTGTCGCATAGTTCCAGGGGCCCTGAGAGCCGTCGAAATAGATCGTTCCGCGCTGTCCGGTCTGATAGAAGTCGTCAACCTGAGCTTGGCGGATCTCACCGCCGAAATGGAGCTGATGCGCCCCTTTGGTCCAGGTTAAATCGTCGTCAAGGTGACCGGTGATGTCATTCCTTCCCGAAGGCGCAGTGACACCGGTCGGATCGAATCCGGTGTTCCCAGCGGAGAGGCCATTACTGCTGCTGGTGGGACCGATGACCAAGTGAGGGGAGCCCGGCAGAGCCGGATCGGTGACGCCTGTGTTGAAGCCGAGGCCGATGGGATCGAACCCTGTATCGGCATCGCCAAACACCTGATTGAAATAGCTGACTCCCACAGCGACCTGATTGGCCATCGAAGAGGTAATAATGCGGTTGTAGATCAAAGAGTAGTTTTGTACATGGATGGGTGCGTTCTCGAAGTACGGTGTCAGGTCGGACGAGGTTGGCGCGGTCTGAGTGCCTTGACCCACGTACCACCTAGCGGAGAGATGGTCTTTCTCGGAGAGCTTGTAATCCAACTTGATAACTCCGTTGAAACTATGCCCGGTGAGATTGCCTGAGGATTGGTAGTTCTCCGGATTGGCAGGTCCGGTGAGTGCAGCGGCTGGCCAGAGGCCCCGAAGAGTGCCGTTTCCATTCAGCAAATTCACCGACACGCTGTTGTGGGGTACGCCGTAATAATCGAGGAGCGCATATGCAGCGCTCTGATATGCAGCCGATGGTTCGGTGGCGTGATTTTCAGCGCCGATCAAAAAGTTCTGATGTTCACCGGACAGGAAGAAGAAGAACCGGTCCTTGAGAATCGGGCCGCCAACTGAGAAGCCGTAGTTTTGATTCCGCGATGCAGCCTTGCTGGTTAAGAAGGGATTCTGCCGCTCAAAGAACTCGTTATGGTTGAAGTAGTAGGCCGTGCCATGAAGCTGGTTGGTGCCGGATTTGATGGTAAGGTTTGCTGTTCCGCCCGGATTACGCCCAAGCTCGGTCGCGCCCGTGGTGACAAAGGAGAAGTTTTCAATAGCATCGATGGGGAAGATCACGCCCGCTATCGCAGAGACTCCGCCCTGGTTGACTGCGGGGATGTTCCACCAAAGATCGTTGTTGTCCGTGCCTTCGATCTGCCAATTTACCGCGTTGGACCGGGTTCCGTTCACACTGGCATAGAGTGCACCGCCGCCAGTGGACAATCCAGCAAATCCTGTGGTTTGAGCGAGCATTTGCGTAAAGTCGCGCCCGCTATTGGGCAGATTCTGCACGACCGTTTCCGGAAGAACTGTAGCCTGAATATCCGTCTCAGTATCGAGCGCCAACGCGGCAGCTGTCACCTCCACCGTCTGGCCAGTTGAAGAGAGAGTCAGCTTCGCTGAGAGCGTGTAACTTGGGCCGGCAACGACCTGCACCTTGTCGTACTTCGCGGTCGCGAAACCGGAAGAACTGATGGTAACGGTGTAGCTGCCCAACGGCAGATTCGAAAAGTTGAATTCGCCTGAGCTTGAGGACACGGTGTTGTAGGTAAGACTCGTAGCTGTGTCTACTGCAGACACAGCTGCACCGACGACAGCCGCGCCGGTGGAGTCAGCGACGGTGCCTCCAATGCCACCGCGGTAGATCTGGGCATTGAGCGAAGGCAGGGATGTGATAGTGAGGAAGATGACGGCGAGGCTGTAGAGAACAGCCTGCAGGAGACGCGTTCCTAGTCGTTTCATATGACCTCCAAAGGAAAGCAAAGGATTCGCTGGTCATCTTGAAGGGTTTTTATATTGAACGAAAAAGAAGCCAGCTTCGTGGCGGTAGGCTGCGGTGCTTCAATGTTCCAAAAAACCGAACGGCTAATAGAAGTGTGGCGCACCTAAAGAAAGATAAGGCGATAAACCTAATCGTCCTCTGCAAACATTGCAACATTATTTTGGAAGTATCACGAAACCTAAAAAAACGATCGCTGCGATTCGCCCAAAATGAGGCCGATGGCGCGCGTCATCCTGCGCCAGCGTCCAGTGGCCGCGTTTAGTTCCTTGCGGCCGTTCGCAGTGAGGCGATACCAGGGATTTGTTATTCATGTAGTGATCCGACGGGAGGCCAGCCAGATGTTTTAAGGTACGCCTGAGCGGACGCACGCCAGAGTCAGCGGAGGAGCTCCCCAACTATTGCTATCAGGCCAATGCACTCATCGATCTCGGTGTAAGCATCTCTAACTAGATAAGTACCGAGAAACGCGCTTCTCGTCAGGAACACCTTATCCTCGAAGAGCCGGCTCTTTTGAGAACTCGCTTAGCTCGTCATTGCATTATTTTGTCCGCTCGGTCAGGGAGTCTTGCAGGCAAAGCTCTCAGGTATTTTAGGGTCGCCTTTCCCGTCATACTTGGTCTCCTGGGGGTATGGGCATACCGGACGAACGATGCGCACCGGCGCTTCATGTGTGCCGGTTGCTTTTACCGCCAAGATCGGTCCGGGAGCTTTGCCTCGCTCGACCCATATCTGCAACAGATCCATCGCGCCGGTGCCTTTACCCTCTGCACCAGCCAATCCGAGCTGCCCAAAGATATTAGGGCCGGGGCCACCGACGCAGTGCTCCATTCCTGGCACCATGTATAGGCGAACGACATCATCGGCCTTTGCGGAACCCATAGCCCTCTTTAAGTCAGCCAAGTATTGGATGGAGTTCAAGGGTGAGATGGCCGGATCATTCCAGCCGTGGTACATGATCAGCTTTCCGCCATGCGCCGCAAATCGCGATAGATCAGGATCGATCGCATCCACATCTTTTCCGCTACGATCGATGGCGGCCTGGAGGGAAGTGTCGACGTCGGCTGTGAGGGGGTTCCAGGTTGGATCATTGAGAACCATGTACCGAAAATATCCGGACAGATAGTTCGTGCCACTCGCACCGGCAGGCGCATTGCCGAGAACCCAGTTATGCCACGACGGGTTTTCGTCTCCCGGCATCAAGCCGGGAAAGATTGTCACACCCTTACTGTCCTTTGCGCCACTGTAGATCATGCGCAGCGCGTGTATTTGGGGTGTCGTCAGACAACTGCTATCTTCCGTTCTTCTGCATTGCAGAACGGCAGGATCGAATCGGCAGCGCTCCGGGTCGCTGATGACCCCATCCTTCAAGCCGTCCAATCCATCACAGGCGTTCAGCACCGCCTGAGTGATCGCAGGCAGCTTTAGCGCCGATATGTAAGCGCTAGGATCTCGCGAGGTGGCCTGAGTCACCGCCAGTCCGTTTACCAGCATGTGCGCCCAGTTGTTCGCCGGAGCGCCCGCCAAAATCCCGTCGAAGTCGTCTGGGAAGCGCTGCGCCTCCATCAACGCCTCGCGGCCCCCATCGGAGCACGCATCGAAGTACGACTTCTCCTGTGCCTTGGCGTAATACGCCTTTACCACCGCCTTCGACAGCAGCGCGGTAAGGTGCACGGCTCGATAACCAAAGTCGGCAATCTTTTCAGGATGCTGGTACGCCCAGCTTGCATCTTCCGCGTCGGCCTGGTGTCCAGCGTCCGACCCCGCTGTTGCGTAACCCCGCCGCAGATTGCTTGCCATCTGCCCATAGCCGATTGAGCCAGCGAAGCCACCGTTGCCAACATCTAGCAGACGTCCATTCCACGACTTCTGTGGTAGCCACGCTTCGAATCGAATCGTTGAGTCCGCAGTGGGATGCAGTGTGACGCGGACCCGGCAGAACGCCGGCAGATTGGTCAGTGGTTCCAAGCCTTGTAATTCCATCGAGCCTGCAGTCACCCCTTCAGCAGCCGTTATTGTGGCATCTGGGAACGTCATGCTCTTAAGCGATGTGCAATCGGACGCCGCGAAGGCCGCAGGGGAGCCGAGCGCTAGAAGTACTGCGGCAGAAGTGATGAGCAGGACAGTGCGTGACATAAGTGATCACTTTACACCGAGCAGAATCCTGATGTCGGATGGAGATGAGAGGAACCATTTCGTCTGCCTGAGGCCCGATTCTGAACCTGCAGGCGGTCATCATCGGTCACTTCCGATAAGCCGATTTGTGAGGACCAATCCCTGCCTCGCAGTCGTTAGCCGCTAGTCATAGTGCTTTTCGTCAGACCAGAAGAATGGAGCCTTCGCGCGACGGTCGCGAAGAACGTAAAGGTTCTTGTGCTCTCAGGGCATCCCGTAAGGATTGTCAAAATAAAGCACAAAGTGGCCAAATGGCCACTTTATGCTTTATTTTTCCGAGGAGATCGACCTTTACGTTCAGATCCTCATCGGCATCAGGATGTACCGATACTTCACATCCTCATTCGCATCTTCGGGTCGCATCTGCCCAGCGCTCTGAGCATCCTTAAACTCCAGCCGCACCTCGCCCGTGTTGCCGATCGCCTTCAGAAAATCGATAAGATACTGGCTGTTGAATCCAACAACCAGCGGATCGTAGTTGTAAGGCGTCTCGATCGTATCTTCCGACTCTCCCGCATCCGTACTTGAAGACGAAAGCTTCAATTCATTCTGCTCCAGCCGAATCTTGATAGCGCCGCTCCGCTCGTCGGCAAACTGCGCCACACGCTGAATGGATCCCATCAAATCTTCGCAACGGACAATGACGAATTTGTTGTTATCCCGCGGCAGCACTGCTTCATAGTTGGGGAACTGCCCGGTCAGCTTGCGGCTGGTCAGCACCCGTCCGCCGACCCTGAAGAACAGCGTCTGTTCGTCATCGCCAAACTCGAGTGTCTCGGCCTCCGTCGCACCCAGCAGCGAAGAAAGCTCACTCAGCGCCTTACGCGGAATCAGCGTCTTTTTCTCCCCCGACACACCCTCCAGCGTCTCTCCAAGCTTTTCGATATGCGCCAGTCGGTGTCCATCAGTCGCAACCATCGCCATGCTCTCTGCCTTCAGTACCAGTAAGGCGCCATTCAGCGTATAGCGTGACTCCTCATTTGAAATCGCAAAGATCGTCTTCGAAACCATGTTCTTCAGAGAAGGTACCGAAATCTTCACCGCGCCACTGGCCGGAAACTCCGGCACTTGGGGAAAGTTCGCCCGCGCCATCCCCACCATCTTCGTGTTCGACCGCCCCGCGCGAATCTGCACCCAGTGGTTATCCATCAGCTTGATCGAGATCTCGCCCTCGGGCAGAAGCTTGATGTAGTCATACAACTTGCGTGCGGGAATCGTGCACGCACCGGCCTTCTTCACTTTGGCCGCGCAGCTGGTCCGCAGGCTTTGATCAAGGTCCGTCGCAGTAATCGTCAACCGGTCGCCGCCCGCGCCCTGTGTCGCCTCAAACAGAAAGTTCGACAAAATCGGAATCGTCGTCTTCCGTTCGACCACACTCTGGGCAGCAGTCAGCTCGCGCAGCAGCTCGGCGCGGGAGACCGTGATCTCGAGGTTGCCGGTTGGGGCTGGCGTTGCGCTCGTCTCGGTCGGCAAAGTCATCTCGGGCTCCTGGGTCGCACTGGTCACGGTCGGTCTCTCCATCTCGGTAGGTTAGTGCTGGCAAAACTTTACACTGAATCGAACACAGGATGCATCTCGGCCTTCAGCGTTCTGCTTGATTCTAGGGGCGAACCCTCCCTTAACGCGACAGATTTCTTTGTGGAAACCAAGGTCGTTGTGTGCGATGCTCGCGCTGGCTGAAATCTCCCTACTGACGACGCGACTGCTTCTAAGAAAAGAAGAGAAAAAGAGAAAAATACTAGTAGCAGTAGCCGTTCTCGCTTGAAAAGTGGATATCCTTCCCATCGATCTCATAAATAGATACTTAAGCTGCATCCCCGTTTTAGAAAACTGGTCGCGCCGAACCGCACAATCAGGAAGACCGGCCCCAATCATCGCCCCAACCGCCTTCTTATTCCACTTCTTCACAGCACCCCATTTCGGCTTGTGAGAAGACTTGGCACCCAGCGTGGGAATATTCACCAAATAAAACAAAACGAGGAGGTTATCCCAACCACTTTTTTCACATCTGCGTCTCACAGCAGAGGATAATCAGTCCCGAACCGAAAGGAGCCAGCAATGAAAGTCGCCCTCTTCGGAGCCAGTGGTGCCACAGGAAAACTCCTCACCCAGCGCTGTGTCGCCGCTGGGTTCGATGTCACAGCCCTCCTTCGCGCGCCAGAAACCTTTCCCCAACGCGATCACATCCACTCTATCCGGGGCAGCGCTTTCGATCCCGCAGCGGTCCGCCAAACCATCGAAGGAGCCGACGTGGTTCTCTCTGCTCTCGGTGCAAACTCCCTCAAAAAGGAAGACGTGCTTGAGCGCGCCGTGCCCCAGATCATCGCAGCGATGCAACAGACGAGCACCCACCCCAAACCCGTTCGCCGCATCATCGTCCTTGGCTCTGCCGGTGCTCTCCCCACCTCGCTCGACAAGCAGCCCGCCTGGCGCCGCTGGATCGTTCAGAACATCGTCTACAACACCTTCCTCAAGTGGCCCGTAGCCTCGCAGATCTCGCAGTGGAACAATCTCTCCCGCAGTGGCCTCGACTGGACCATGGTGATGCCTCCCATGCTCACCAACACGCCCGCTCACGGCCACTACCGCATCGACGGCGACGCCCTCCCGCCCAACGGCAGCCGTATCTCACGCGAAGACGTAGCCGACTTCATGATGCAGCAGATAGACAGTCCCCAGTGGATCCGCAAAGGCGTGTACATCACCTGGTAGCCCAGAATGCGGTAGTCTATCCATTCCTTGCAGCAAGTCGACTGGCCCAGAGGTTCGGAACACACTGCGCCAGAGCAAGGGCGCAACGAGGAGGAATGATCTGTGAGACGATCACGAGCATTTTTTCTAACCGGAGCTCTCGTGGTCGTAGCCTTGGCGACAGGCGTTTTTCTAGCGATGACGCGTTCCCCTAAGGAGCCTCAACCCCGAATAGCCAACGCGTCCCTGCATCTCGCTAGCTCGAGTCTCGACGGCGATACGATCCCAAGCAATTTCACCTGCGACGGTGCGGAGATCTCCCCTGCACTGTCCTGGACCTCACCTCCTGAAGGCACTCAAAGCTTCGCCCTGATCGCGACCGACCGTGACTCCTTGGTGCATTTTGTCCACTGGGTCGTCTACAACATTCCTTCAGACAAACGTGAACTGCCAGAGGGAACTCCAAAGCAGGAGCGACTGCCGGACGGAACTGACCAGGGAAAAAATAACTTCGACAACTTCGGCTACGGCGGACCCTGCCCTCCCATGAAAGCTATCCATCATTACGCTTTCGTGCTCTACGCACTGGACTCGAAACTCAGTCTGCCACCCGATGCAACGGCGAAACAAGCGTTGCAGGCTATGATTGGGCACCTTCTCGCGAGGTCCGAACTGGTCGCCAGCTACCACCGCTGACCGAGATTCTTCCCAGCGAAACGTTGCCTACGCCGGGAGACCGGACTGGCCTGATCCGCAGCCCACGCTAGAGCTTCGAACCGCCGTCTACCGGAATACTGGCTCCCGTGATCCAACGTGCGCCATCGGACGCCATAAAAGCAACCACGTCGGCAACGTCCTCGGGCTTGCCGATTCGTTTCAGCGCTTGCATCCCTAGCGTGACCTCGCGACCAGCCTCAGTCTTCGTAAAATTCGACATATCCGTGTCGATCACGCCCGGTGCAACTGCGTTCACACGTATGCCCCGCGGTCCCAGAATGGCGGCCCAGTTCTTTACCAAAGTCTCGATCGCTCCTTTCGTAGAAGCGTAAGCAAGAACGGAGGGGTTATCTACGCCGGGTTTGCCCACAACGGTACGGGCCACAGCGGAAGAGATCACCGTGATGTTCGAGCCCTCACCAAGCATTGGGAGGAGCTGCTGCACCAGAAAGAACGGACCACGAACGTTGGTGGCGAAGAGATTATCAAAATCCTCGATCGTGTAATCAGCGATACGTACCGCCTTGCTGATTCCGGCATTCAGCACTGCCACATCCAAACGATCGCCGACGATTGAGCGTACCTGCTCAGCCAGCATTGCAGCCCCTTGCGGTGTTGCCAGATCCGCGGAGAGTGCATCTGCACGTCCACCGTTTGCGCGGATCTCAGTAACGAGTGACTCTGCTTCCTGAACGGATCGGCCGTAGTGAACCAGGATATGTGCTCCGGCCCTCGCAAGCGCAATAGCCGTCGCACGACCGATTCCTCTTGATGCACCCGTGACGAGCGCAGTCTTACCTTTCAGTGTTGTCATGACTTCCCTTTAATCGGTGTGGTTAAAAATTTGAGGGCGGCGCCGTCCGTAATCGACGCGCCGCCCTGCCAATTAGGCATTTGTACCGCCATCAACGGTCAGATTCGCTCCGGTGATATAAGACGCTTCAGGACTGGCGACAAACGAAACCAGCGCGGATACCTCGTCCACATGTCCGTAGCGCTTCAGCGCTGTAGCAGCCACCTGTGGCTCAGCCCAATCGCCCGCCGCGGGGTTCAGATCGGTGTCGATCGGGCCCGGCTGAACGTTGTTGACCGTGATGCCCCGACCCCCAACCTCTCTGGACAGCCCCTGGGTGAACATCTTCACAGCGCCTTTTGTCGCAGAATAAGAAACAAGTCCAGGTGTCATCATTCGCTCGCCCACGCAAGAGCCAATCGTAATAATGCGGCCCCCCTCCTTCATGTGCTTCAGCGCCGCCTGCGTTGCAACGAACACTCCGCGAACATTGATAGCGATCACGCGGTCCATCTCCTCAAGCGTGGTCTCCTCGAATGTCTTCGGAATGGCCGTTCCGGCGTTGTTCACAAGCACATCAAGTCGGCCCAGGGTTGCGACAGTCTTTTCAACCGCAGCCTTCACGGCGGCGGCATCGGCTGCGTCCGCCTGTATCGCGATCGCCTTTCGGCCGGTGCTTTCAATCTCTTTGACGACTGCCTGAGCCGCTTCCGCACCTTTCGTGTAGGTGATAGCTATATTCGCTCCATCGGCCGCCAGACGCTTAGCGATTCCAGCCCCAATACCGCGTGAGCCGCCCGTGACCAGTGCTACTTTGTTGTTTAACTTCGACATGAAATCTCCTTTGTATTTCTATAAACGCATCACCGGTCTGCTGATTCAGCGACCTGCTCTCTGTTTTCAAAGCAGCTATCTGATGTGTGATCGCGGCAAGTCGATGTGATAATTCGGGGAATATGAGCCATTCCACATAGGAATGAATCGGTTTGAAACGAGAAGGTAGCTCTAAGATCGTCGCGAAGGTCAACGATCGGCTCTGACCGAAGATAAATTTCCTTTCCTCTTCACCACCAATAGACAGACGGATCATCTGATAAAAGCCTCGTGAATCCTATTCCGGAAAAATACAATCCATTCCATAACGGAATAGGGAGGTTCGTGTGGACAAATTTGACGCAATGCAGGTGTTCGTCCGGGTGATTGAAAAAGGGAGCTTCTCTGCTGTCGCGAAAGAACGTGGCATCGGTCAGCCTGCCGTTAGCAAACAGATCTCCGCCCTCGAAGACGAGCTCGGCACCGAGCTGATTCACCGCACCTCTCGTTCCATCTCATTAACTGAGGCCGGTCGTGACTTCTTCGAGTCTTCTTTGCGCATTCTCGACGACTTTGAAAGCGCAACCTCACGAATCGGTCGAGGCCAGACCGCGCCGAAGGGTCTTATCCGAATTACCGTCCCTCCCACCTTTGCCCGTCTCCACATGGTGTCGAAACTCCCAGCGTTTTTCGCCGCCTACCCCGACATGGCAGTCGAGATGGCCGCGTCCGAGAGTCCCACAACCATCGTCGAAGACGGGTTCGATCTCGCTATCCACTCAGGCGATCTGCCAGACTCTACTCTGGTCGCACGAAGATTTGCTCAGACGATCATCATTCTCGTTGCCACTCCTCAATACCTCACACGCTACGGCGCCCCGGAGTCGCCAGAAGATCTCGGCAACCATCGAGGGATCGTCTTCACCGAACGCGGCACGGTGAAGCCTTGGAGCTTTGGCTCTGGACAAAACGCGAAGCGCGTTATCCCGAACGGCGTCTTTCGAACCAGCGATATCGAACAGATGAGGATGGGTGTCCTTGAGCACCTTGGGATCGCCCAGGCACCCGCGTGGCTCTTCGCTGCAGAGCTCAGAGAAGGTACTGTCATCCGACTTCTCACGCCCTTTGAGCGAACGGTCCCAATCCTGGCCGTCAGGCCGGCTAGCCGCCGTATCTCGACCAAAGTACGCGTCTTCATCGAGCATCTTGAGAAGACGTTCGCTCTTTGTTCCCAGTTCAACCCGCGATCCAGCGAATCCACAACATCTGCTCCTTCACCGAGCAGAACCTCTCGCATCGCAGTAAAGTAGCTCTATCTCTCAAGGAGTCTTTGTGAAGCCAGCGAATCGAATCGCCTCCACCTTCCTGCTCGTCACACTCACCACCCTCGCCGCGTCGGCGCAGACCCCAGCCCAGGCGCCTCCTCCCCTGATCGGCTCAATCGCAACGAAAAGCGACTGGCCCCAGGCCAAACCAGACGACGTCAAATCCCCCGAGGCAATCCTCAACGCCGTCTACACCGTCATCTCCGGCCCCAAGGAACAGCAGCGAGACTGGGACCGCATGCGCTCCCTCTTTGTTCCCGACGCGCGGCTCATCCCGGTAACCAGCTCTCCAACTACAGGTCACGCTGACGTGGTCGTTCTCACCATTGATGGCTATATCGCCCGCAGCCAGGCTCGCATGGCTGCAAACGGCTTCTTCGAGCGCTCAATCCACAACGAGATCGAGCAGTTCGGCGATATCGTCCAAATCTGGAGCACCTACGAGTCCCGTCACAACCCGGCCGACCCCACGCCCTTTGCGCGCGGCATCAACAGCTTCCAGCTTCTCAAGGACGGCGACCGCTACTGGATCGTCAACATCTTCTGGGACACCGAATCCCCCACCAACCCCATCCCTGCTAAGTATCTTCCGAAGTAGATTTTTTCTTAGGGACTGTCCTGCCGGACGGGCTCCCTGCGCGGGAAGCGGTCACTTCGTGACTTGTGATTGCTTCGCTTGGTCCTCCCGTTGGTCGGAGGAAGATAGTTGCCGACCAACGGGAGGCTAGATGCAGCTGGTTTTGCCAAGACCGGTATACACGCCACGAAGTGGCCGCGCTCCGCGCAGGAGGCCCGTCCGGCAGGACATCAGCGTTAGCTGAGTGTCTCCATCAGCTTGTTGATGGTGCGGTTCAGATCCTTGTCGGCCCGTCGTTGCTCGTCGATCTTCGCAATCGAATGCATCACGGTCGTGTGATGCTTGCCTCCAAACTGCCGCCCAATCTCAGGCAGGGAAGCCTCAGTCAACTGCTTGGCCAGGTACATCGCAATCTGCCGTGGCACCACAATCTGACGCGAATTATTCTTCTGCTTCAACTCCGCCACACGCATACCAAACTGTTCAGCCACAGTACGCTGAATCGTCTCAATCGTGATCTTGCGCACTTGCGTATCGATGAACTGCTTCAGGCACTGCTGCGTGACAGCAAGCGTAATCTCCACGCCATGCATGCTGCACCACGCGATCAGCCGCACCAACGCGCCTTCAAGCTCACGCACGTTCGTCCGCACGTTTGAAGCAATAAACATCGCAACATCCGTGGGCAACTGCGTCTGTTCGCTCTCGGCTTTCTTCTGCAGAATCGCAACTTTGGTCTCAAGATCCGGTGGCTGAATGTCCGCAATCAAACCCCACTCAAAACGCGACCGCAGACGATCCTCAAAATCGGCAAGCTCTTTCGGCGGACGGTCACTCGCGATCACGATCTGCTTCATGCTCTCGTGCAGCGTGTTGAACGTATGGAAGAACTCCTCCTGCGTCCGCTCCTTGCCAGCGAGAAACTGAATATCATCGATCAGCAACACATCGACGTTGCGGAACTTGTCGCGAAACCCGGTCATCTTGTCGTACCGGACGGAGTTGATCATCTCGTTGGTGAACTTTTCGCCACTCACATAGCTGATGGACGCGTGCGGCTGCCGACGCTTCACGTCGTGCCCAATGGCATGCATCAGATGAGTCTTACCCATACCCACGCCGCCATAAAGGAACAACGGGTTGTAGGCCTTCGAAGGCCGTTCTGCTACGGCCTGGGCCGCTGCGGTTGCAAATTGGTTGCCGCTGCCGATGACGAAGGCGTCGAATTGATAACGCGGGTTGAGCTGCGAGGCTGCGCTCCAGTCGAATCGAGCCTGCTCGGGCGTTGGCGCTGAGACTGAACTTGTCGATGCGCCCAGGCGCTGCTTGGGTGCGTTCTGGCTGTGGCTTGGCACAGGAGCAAAGCCGCCGTCTTCGCGGACTTTCGGTGCGCGGGGGTCCTGCTCTGGCGTGGTGAAGGCAACCGTCTCGACGTCGAGTCCAAGGTTGTCGATGGCTTCCTGAATGAGGTCGGCGTAGCGGTCGCCGATGTGCTGAAAGTCCGTGGAGGGAATGCGCACGAAGAGCTTCTTGCCCTCAAGATGTGAAAACCGAGTCGGCTTGAGCCATGTCTCATAAGACTGGCGGTTGATCTTCTTTTCAAGAGCAGCCAGAATACGAACCCAATAATTCAGTACGGCGGTAGCCGTCGGAACGAATGACATTCTTTAGTTTCCTTGTCTTGTTTCCTGTTCCAAACCAGACGTGGCACTTCGTTCAGTCGTGCAGTTTGACACGATAAGCAGCAAACAGAAGTCCATTCCTGCCCCGTATGGACAGGTGAAGTCGGCCTAGTGTTGCCAGAATTCTCTCCGCCGAGTAACCCGTGGCGACTGGTTGCGGAGAGGAGTAGTTCAACATGAATCAGAGTGCGGAACGGCTGGGCGTGCAGAAAAACGTCTTGCGAATCGGGTTCGATAGTAGCACGGAAAAGATGCCGTTTTTCGGTGCTCCGAATCAAAAAATAAAGGTTGCACCATAAGAGGTGAAGAACTGAATAAACGAAAAAATGCGGCGCAACTGGCGGTTCTTTTCGGGGCCAGTGCAGCTTTCTATAATAGAAGAATTGTGGATCGATGCGCTTGCGCGACCCTGTTTCAACATCACTTTTAGCCGGGATGTTTGTATGGTTCTACTGTAAGCCTCATGCGGTCGCGTTGCTCCCATCGATCGTTCACTTGCGTTCGAGGTTCCAATCTTATTTCGTCTTGCACTGTCCGGGGGGAGAAATTTTGAGTCTTCCGTGACACAAACGACGCATCAAGATGGGCTGTGAAAATCGCGTCCAATCGGGTATACTCAGAGATTGTTGCAACAGCCTAAATGTTTGAGCAGGTGTTCTACCCTGCGCAGGAGTTTTTTGTCATGCCGAAGCGTACCTTTCAACCCAATCGCCGCCATCGCGCCAAGACCCACGGCTTTCTTTCTCGCATGAAGACCAAGGCAGGCGCTGCCGTTCTCAGCCGCCGTCGCGCCAAGGGCCGGCACAAGATCGCCGTCAGCGCTGGTTTCCGCGACTAGTTCTTTCGAAGAGGCCTTCGAAGTTCTTTATCTTCTTCTGCCATCGCACATCATGGCTTCTTAGAACTCTCAGCGAGAGACAATTTCAAAAGATTTTCAGTGGTTCAGACGGACCATCGAGGAGAGCTATCGCTCGCCTTCGGTGGTCTGTGTCTTTTCGACAACAGTCCGCGACTATCATCTCTCACAATCGAGACGGGTTCGCGTCTCGCTGCGATCATTACCGGCTAAAGCCGCGTCTATCCGCACATAAGACCTTCTCGTCTGGGCAACCATCCATCTCCAACAGGCTTCCTATTTCCTGTCGGCTGGTGTGATGTTTGTCGACGGCCGACAAAGGAGACAATCTTTATGGCGCAGAATATGAATCAGCCAAACCAGGGCAATCAGGGCAACAATCCTTCTCAAGGAAGCAACCAGGGCACTACGACGACCAAGAAGCCCGGACAAGAGACGAATGTGAAGAGCGGAGACACCTCTTCCTCCAGCAACAAGAAATAATTTAGCAATCTGAACGAACCACGATTCGTCGAGATGATTTGCGAGAAGCCCGCCGGGCCAGGCGGGCTTCTCTGCGTTGACCCGAAAGTTGGTATAGACCAGCTTGTATCATTGAAGAAGTGAGCATTGCTCCGCGACCCGATGACTGCGACTGCAAAACCTATCTTTCGCCTGCGCAAACATGCCGACTATCAGCGTGTATACAAAGCCAGCCGCAAACAGTTTGCGAAACAGATGAGTTATTTCTTTAGCTTGCGGCCAGAGCTTGGTGCTGATGGAAGCCCGTTGCGCCATGTAGACGCTTCAAACCCTCGCGTAGGCCTCACGGTGGGAAAGGTGATGGGAAAGGCTGTCGATCGCAATCGCATCAAGCGACGAATGAGAGAGGCCGTGCGCAAGAATCTTGATGTGCTCAGTTTGCCGGTCGATGTGATTCTGCACCCGCGCCGCAGCGTGATCGATCTGGATTTCACGGTTCTGGAGCGCGAGGTTGGAGCAGTCTTCCGCGCTATTCAGAAGACGGCCGAAAAGCAGCCCGGAGATCGTGCGGCTCGCCCCAAGTCAGCTGCGTTGCATTAAACCGATGAACGACCCTCAACCGAATCTCGCCGTCCGCCTGGTCTATGGCTTTTATAAGGGGATTTTGTCGCCGGTGCTGCACGCCTTCAGTCCCAGCCAATGCGTGTATCTCCCGACGTGCTCAGAATATGCCTATGTTGCGCTGGTGCGGTTTGGCGTGGTGAAGGGGTCGTGGCTGGCGCTTCGACGGATCGGCAGATGCCATCCCTTTGCGAAGGGCGGCGTGGATCCTGTCCCCCTTGGGGCCTCGGATAGCGTTGCCGCACCTATTTCTACAGACCATTTATCATAGGAGATAGCGTCTCCGAAGTCTGCGGAGGCGGCCTCACGTTTAGCAAAGAATAGGAAGTCTCTTTTGGCAGAGTTCAAAAACCCCAATCAACAGGGCGGCGGCGACAACAAATCGCTCCTCGTCATGATGTTCGTCCTCGTTAGCGTCTTCTTTGGCCTGCAGTACTTCCGCGCTAAGAATAATCCGCAGACGGTTTCGCCTAACGCTGGCCATAGCGCTCCGGTCGCTGGCGGGGCGCAGACTCCGACGCAACCCGAGGCCCCTGCCGTTCCAGGTACTAACACGGCGGCGCCCAATGCTTTGACGTCTGCGATTCCGACGGTGCATGCTCCGGCTGAAGCGACCACTACGGTCGAGAATGAGCTCTACCGCATCACGTTTACAAATCGCGGTGGTCAGGTTTCGAGCTGGGTTTTGAAGAAGTATAAGGACTCGGACGGCAAGCCGCTCAACCTTGTTCACACCGAGGCCGCGCAGCAGTTTGGATTTCCGCTGTCGCTGTATACCTACGATTCGGCGCTAACTTCGGCTCTTAGTAGTGCGCTGTATGTGCCGTCGGCTTCGGGGTCGCTTGCGGCTCCTGCAAGCCTTACCTTTAACTACTCCGATGGCGCGACGACGGTTCGCAAGACCTTCTCGTTCGACGAGACCTATGTGGTGCATGCTGACGTTGAGGTGACAAAGAACGGCGCACCGGTTCGCGCGCTGATTAACTGGCCCGGCGGTTTTGGGGATCAGGACAACGCGTCTGCGTATGCCGGGGCGCAGCTCGATGTTGCGCGCAACGGCAAGGAAGAACACCTTGCTCCGAAGAAAGTGGCCGGCGGCGATACACTCAACGGGCCGTTCGATTGGGCTGGAACCAGCGACACTTATTTTGCTGCGATCTTTTTACCTGATTCGCCCGACACTGCATCTCTGGTGATGCTGCACAACCAGCTCGACGTGGCGAAGACGATTCGGCGCACCGGACTTGGCTCGGGTGCACCGTCCAAGGGCGCCATTGAAGTGCCAATCCTCGGCGCTGCACTCGGTGACACGAGCGGCCGCACGCAGACTCGCGTCTATGTCGGCCCTAAGGCTGTGACCGTACTACGCGGCATCCACGCCACGGGCAATACCATGTCGCTCGAACCGCTGCTGGACTTCGGCTTCTTCGGCATCATCGGCAAGTATCTCTTCCTCGCGCTTCAGTTCATTCACAGCCACCTTGTTGCAAGCTGGCCTGGCTCATGGGGTTGGGCGATCATCATACTTACGGTGCTCATCAACTGCCTCATCCTCCCATTCCGCATCAAGACGATGCAAAGTGGGCTCAAGATGCAGCGCATTCAGCCGCAGATGGACGCGATCAAGGAGCGCTACAAGAAATACAAGGCGACCGACCCAAAGCGTAGCGAGATGAACGTCGAGATCATGAAGCTGCAGAAGGATAACGGCGTCAACATGTTTGGCGGCTGTATTCCCACCTTAATCACGCTGCCTCTTCTGTTCGCTTTCTACACGATGCTGCGGTCCGTCGTGGAGCTTCGTCAGGCGCATTGGTTCTGGCTGCCCGACCTCGCAGCGGCGGATCCTTACCACATCCTTCCCATCGTCATGGTGATCAGCCAGTTCCTGGTGCAGTTTTATACGCCTTCGCCTGGAGTTGATCCGCAGCAACAGAAGATGATGGCGTTCATGATGCCGGCTGTGACCGGATACATGACCTGGAACTACGCCTCGGGCCTTGCTCTCTACTGGACGATCGGAAATCTCATCAGTATCGCGCAGCAGTCGGTGATGAATCGCACCAGCCTTGGCCGCGAGATGCGCGAGATAGCCGCGAAACGCGCCCGCCGTAAGTCAGGAACTCCGACTACCATTTCGGGAAAACGGTAGCGCCCTATCACACACACTGACGAACTTCAATAGGTAGTACCACTTCAAAGTGGTACTACTTTGTGAGAGTCAAATTACAAATAGCTGAAACTTCATTACCTCGAAATCGGTCTTAAGAAAAATGACGAACCCCCTGACGGATCAGGGCCGTGCGGTGAAAAAGATCGCAGACTTCCTGAAAGTTTTGACGGATACAGGAAATCTCGACCTCCAATCTCACATCCTTGCCTGCAACGGCCAAGTGCAACCCAACGCTGATGTTCCGATCGGCGCTATTCCCGCTGTCCCCTCCTCCGAACCATCGCCCTTGATCTGCGTCGAGTTTAGTGGCACAGATACTCCCCTCCTTCTTGCCCGCAACGGCGAACTTCTTCACGCTATCGAGCACATCGCCGCGAAGATCCTTGGACTCGAACCCGAAGAGCACGACCTCATCTTCTTCGATGCCGAAGGCTTCAAAGCAAAACGCGACGGTGAACTCCAGCTTGCTGCGCAGACGGCCATCGAACAGGTTCGCGCCAATGGCCGACCCTATTCGTTTCCGCCCATGACATCGCGTGAACGCCGGATGCTGCATCTCGCCCTGGCGAAGTCCGGCCTGCCGACAGCTTCCTCGGGCGAAGGGCCCAGACGTTTTGTGGTTCTTTATCCGGAAGGTCCGGCGCCCACGCAGCCGATTGCGACGGAGGATCGTACCCGCGCCATTCGCAATAGCTTCCGTCGTCGTTAGCAAACGCCGGAAAGTTCAGTCCTCACGCGTCGAAATGGTCAGCTCTGCGAGCGCGGCATCAGACTGCTTGGCTCCCATCCTTCTTTCGCAGGAGCTAAGGCAACGGTTACAGATTGTCCATCCAGGTAGCGGTGCCAGTCCTCAGACTCTGCCACCTGTTTCATCCCTCTATTCCGCTCCATCAGGAAGGCGGCAACGTGACGCCTCACCAGGGTCTTCGTCGCCACCCGGCCCAGCGCCCCCAACGGAGGAATGAATCGAATCTCATCCCTCATGCGAGTGCCCTCATCCATGGTCGCGAAGTGATGGTCATGCTCGAAGTGCGAAAACACACCCGCAACCATGACATCGCGAAAGTACGAATAGGGTCGCATTACCTCGATGCGGCTCTTGTGTCGCAGGCTCAAGCAAAAGTGCCGGCCACGGAAGGTCACCGTCTCGCCTTCGCTGATCAGGCCGGTGGTCACCCCTTCTATCGCTTGCTCTCGGGACGAACGCGCCGACGCAACATGAAGATCAATACTCAGGGAAAGCAGGAAGCAGCGTTCTACGGGTGCATTGATCCAGGTCTCTGAACGAATCGTCTCCATGGGTCCGTCACCATTTGCTCTTCGGTGTTCGGCATAACAGAAGTAGACTACGCCAGTAACAATATCTTTCCAATCCCACCTTTGGCCGCCGCCGCCTGAGCTTCCCCTGCATCGGCAAGCGGAACCATCCTGTCGACTGGAATCACAAACCGTCCAGCGACCTGATCTTCTGCCAGAGTTCGCAACGTCTTAGCATCCGGCACAGCGTAAACCTCCTCGACCTTGACGGTCGGATGCATCTTCGCATTTGCAGGCGTTCCCAACACCGAGGCGAAGACTCCTCCTTGCTTTACCTTAGCCAGCAAGGCCTCCGCAGTCTTCCCAGCCACCGTGTCGGCTACCGCATCGATGAACCCGAGCTTCCCCATTGCCGCAGAGTCATCCAGAGCGAGCACCTGGTTTGCTCCAAGAGTCTCAGCCTGTTTTAGTTGCGACTTCCTCACCCCGGCGATCACAATGGCGCCCGCCTTCTTCGCGGTCCATACCGCTGATCGTCCAACACCACCCAGAGCGCCGGACACAAGCACCGTCTGGCCCGACTGAATCTTGGTGCCCCGCGTAATCAGCTGCTCTCCGGTCGCGGTCACAAGAGGCAGTGCCGCCGCATGGATCAGGTCCAGTTTTTCCGGAACCAGTGCCAGATCCGTCGCCTTCGCCGTTACCAGCTCAGCGTAGGCTTTTGAGCCAAAACCCATCACTTTGTCGCCGACTTTAAAACCGCTGACCTTTTCGCCGACTTCCCGCACGATTCCGGAAAAGTCTACCCCGATGATCGCTGGCAGCTCCAATGGATAATACGATCTTGCATCTCCGCTCCGAAGCTTGTAGTCGATAGGATTTACGCTGGTCGCTGCGACCCTGATCAACACCTCACCCATGCCAGCTACGGGGTCGGGCACCGATTCATACTTCAAATTCCCCGGTCCACCATACTCATGCAGGACAATAGCTTTCATCGAGACATCCCCCAGACAAGTGAGATGCGCACCTGTTCTCGAAGTGATCATTAAAAAAGACGAATTAAAGTCGCGGCGCAGTCCTAGTCCGCTCGCGTCTCTTCCGGCAGATATTTTCGCCACTCCTGGCTCTCAGCAATCTTTTTCAGGAGCTTCATCCTGCGCCGTAGCACGCGGGAGATGTACGGCACAAGGATCGCACGCGCAACGATCCTTCCTGCCCAGGAAAGCGGCAGTGTGAACCGAATCTTGTCGTTCAACACCGTACGACCATCCATATAGAAGAGGTGGTGGTCGTGCTGAAATCTCTTGAAGCGTCCACGTCCCATTGTGTCCTGAAAAAACACAGGCCGTTCATATCGGGTAATGAGGCTCTCGTGCATCTGGGGAAAACCGAACTTCCATCCTGCCCAAAGGAGCTTGTCCCCTTGCACTATCGTTCCCTGGGTCTTCCCTTCGATCGGTTTCATCCCCAGCGTTTTTCCTACCAACTCAATGTTGGTCGAAAGCATGAAACATCTCTCGATCGGAGCATTGATATGAACACTATCGCTAATCGTAAACATCGGTCCCCTGTAGATTGTACCGTCGGTCAGCCTGCCGACTCAATCTAAACCTTTGTCGGCCAACAGATGCGCGATCTCGGCGGCGAATAATCTCCGGACGGTCGGCACCCTGATAGCCAGGTCTACAATTATGGATTCTCGAGAATCATATCTCTCGACATCATGTGAAGCCGCGTTCCGCTTCAGCTTTCTGATGACAGTTATGGCAAACCAACTGGGTATTCCTTGCAGTATACCCTTCGATCGCTCGAAACCGATCAAGCTCCGCGCCGCGTTCCGGCAGCGCCGTTTGACACAAAGCGCATAGTCCAAACTGACTCTTGCGCTTCGCCTCTTTCAGTCTGCGACGCTGTGTCGGTGTTCCACGCTCATCGAACTCCAGGCGCTTCAGAATGTATCGTCGCAGTTGAAACAGCCGTTCGCGATCCTCGCCAGCGACAGCAGCAATCTTCTCGCGCAGCTGCTCGAGAATTGCAATCGCTGCTGTGCGATCCTCGTCAGAAAGCGAAGCCATCATCAACTCCCCGGCTAAGACTCAGAGTGCAACCGTCTTTGAGGCGACCAGCCCTTTAGCTCTTTCAATAAAGTCGGCAAGCGCAACACTTCCTTCATCGCCCTTACCGCGAGTCCGCACGCTGACTGCCTCCGCAGCCGCTTCCTTATCGCCCATCACCAGCACAAACGGCACCTTCTGCAGCGTGAACTCGCGGATCTTCGCATTCATCTTTTCGTTCCGCTCGTCGACTTCGACACGCAGTCCCGAGGCTTCGAGCTTCGCCTTCACTGACCGGGCATACTCCACATGCTTCTCTGAGATAGGCACGATGCCGATCTGCACCGGAGCCAGCCACAGCGGAAACGCACCGGCGTAGTGCTCAATCAACACACCGAAGAAACGCTCGACTGAACCGAAGAGCGCACGATGCACCATCACCGGCTGATGCAACTCCCCATCTTCGCCTTTGTACTCAAGCTCGAAGCGGGCGGGTAGGTTGAAGTCGAACTGAACAGTAGACAGCTGCCACAACCGTCCCAGAACGTCTACGAGTTTGATATCGATCTTCGGTCCGTAGAACGCGCCTTCGCCGGGAATGGCTTTGAACGCCACGCCTCGATTTGTCAGGACGGCCTTCAGCGCCGACTCTGCTTTCTCCCAGTCGGCGGCATTACCTACAAACTCACCTGCTTTATTCGGGTCGCGCAGCGAAAGCTCGACGCGGTATTCGTCGAACCCAAAAGTCTTCAGCACAGCCTCGGCGAAGTCGAGGCATCCTTCAACCTCGCTGACGACCTGCTCCGGGGTGCAGAAGATGTGCGCATCATCTTGCGTAAATCCACGCACTCGCAACAGACCGTGCATGGTTCCACTGCGCTCATAGCGATACACATTGCCAAGCTCCGCATAACGAATCGGCAGGTCGCGATAGCTGCGTGGCGAATTCTTATAAATCAGAATGTGCCCCGGACAGTTCATCGGCTTCAGCCGATACTCCGCATCGTCTAGCTCCATCGGCGGATACATATTCTGCGAATAGAAGCCCTCATGCCCGGAGATCTTCCAGAGCTCACGCCGCATGATGTGCGGGGTGTAGACCATATCGTAACCGCGACGGATACATTCTTCGCGCATCCAGTCTTCCATCGTCTTGCGGATCAGGCCGCCCTTCGCATGCCAGAAGATCAGCCCTGAACCCGCGACCTCTTGAATGGAAAAAAGATCGAGCTGCTTGCCCAGCACGCGGTGGTCGCGAGCCTTGATCTCCTCCAACCGTTTGAAGTGCGCGTCGAGGTCCTTCGCATTAAAGAATGCAGTGCCATAGATGCGTTGCAGCTGCTGATTCTTCTCATCACCCAGCCAATAAGCGCCCGCGACCGAAGTCACCTTGAACGCCTTCACGCGACCCGTCGAAGGCACATGCGGCCCACGGCAGAAGTCCACAAACTTTCCATTGCGATAGAGCGAAATCTCATCGCCCGCCTTCGTAAACTTTTCAATGAAGTGAACCTTCATGAACTCGCCTTGTTCGGCGTAGTCCTTCAGCCCCATCTCACGCGACTCCTCCTCCCGCATAAACTTCTCATCGCGCCCAACAACTTCGGCCATGCGCGTCTCAATCGCAGCGAGATCCTCGTCACTGAACGGCGTCTCGCGGTACACGTCATAGAAGAAGCCAGAATCCGTCGCCGGTCCATGTCCAAGCTTGGTTTCGGGAAACAGTTCGAGAATCGCTGTCGCCATTACGTGCGCTGCGGAGTGCCGCACCACCTTCAGTGCAGCCTCATCGCTCTCCTTCAGCAACTCGAGCGCGACATCTTCCGTCAGAGGCGCGGCCAGATCCACCAGCCGCTCGCCGCCTTCCGCGCCGCCATACATTGCGGCTTCCGAGGTCTCTTCAGTCTCGGTCGCTCCCGTTGCCACCGACGTCAGTGGACGAATCCGCGCCACCACGACTGCTGCAGCCAGCCGCGGCGAAATGCTCGTCGCCACGTCATACGCTGTCGTACCGCGTGAAACCTCACGCACTGAACCATCCGGAAGCTGAATCTTGATCATCTGCTCGCTCACATCTTCAAGAATAGATGGTTGTCATAAATCGCGTCGAGACGGGTTCCTCGTCGGCGAAGACCGAACGGACCTTTGGCGGGTCATGTCGAGAGAGTTACTACCGAACCATACCCTCGGACAACGGTGCTATGGCCCCTTCGAACAAGTCCGGCTACGGTAATAATGTTTGGTGTCCAGAGATCCGCTAGTAGCGTACAGGACGGCAACATGCAGGTTTTACTCCGAAGATCCGAATTCCGACAGGACATCCACTGCCCCGTCTGCGGTCAGGGCTTCCGCCTCTACTGGGAGCTTGCTTCTTCCCCCGAACGCGCCACCATGCGCTCCATCGTCCTCGGAGAGCTTGGCGACCATCACTCTCCCGAGCAGGGCGGCGAAACTACGGCCGAAGCCCATCCCTTCGATCTCTTTCGGCTTCCCGGATGGACAGGCTCTCCCAAATTCACCAGGACCGCTATGTTGGCAGGTCCCTCTAGAAGAATTCCCAGCGAGATCTCCAAAGTCGTAATGATCTCCCGGCAGAGGCAAGAGAGATAGCTCTTCACCCTATTGCCACAACCAACCCAAGACTTTTTGGCGGGCAGCGATAGCTGTCCGCATTTTTTTGCCTTTTAAATGAGGGCAGTCTCCAAACTATCGAACAAGAAAACCAATCACTTGAAACAAGCCCATCGCCCAAAACAGAAGGACCGCACCCCTTTGGGCAACGGTCCTGTTTTGTTTATCGGTAACTACTATAAATTTTCGTTACGCGATCTCCGGAAGGCTCTTCATGGTAGGTTCCACAGGGATATGCTTCTTCAGCCAGACATTCGCCCTCCAACGACCAAAAAACGGGGCGACGGCGACCATTGCAAATGCGATACCGAGTGCTACGCGCATAACATCTCCTTTTTCCTCTGGGCTTTCAGAGCCCTTCGAGGTTTTGAACCGGCAGTCTAAAGTGCAAAACATTGCATGTTGCAACTGTTGATACCCCACTATCCGCCCGTCGAACCTCCCTCGATATCCCACCTTGGTGTTATCGGCAGCACGACCGTGTAAGAACAGAACCCTCCCTATCCCACCCCGCCAAACTACTCAAATCCAATCAATCGCCTAAAATAACCCCATGTCTTACGCCGCAGCGGTCGACCATCTCTACGCTCTGGGCCACGAGCTCGCCCCTGCAACGCCCGACACTCCCCGCCGAAAGTTTGATCTCGTCCACATGCGAGTCCTGGCCGGGGCCCTCGGCAACCCCCAAATTACGTTTCCCGCCGTTCTGATCGCCGGAACCAATGGCAAGGGCTCCACGGCCGCTACTCTGAGCAGCATCCTCACCGCCGCCGGCTACCGAACCGGCCTCTACACGTCGCCCCACCTGGTACGCGTCAACGAGCGCATCCAGATCGACGGTCGCGAGATCTCCGACGAAGATTTCGCCCGCCTCTACTTCCATGTCGACGAGTCCGCCCGCCTCCTAGTTGATTCCGGTGACCTACCCTACCCGCCCAGCTTCTTCGAGGTCCTCACCGCCGTTGGTTTTCTATACTTTGCGGGCGAGAGAGTCATACAGGCAGAGAAGACTCCGGTAGACATTGCCATCCTCGAGGTAGGCCTTGGCGGCCGTCTTGATGCCACCAACATAGTCGACCCCATCCTCTCCGTGATCACCGACATCGCCCTTGACCACCAGGACTACCTCGGCAACACCATCACCGAGATAACCCGCGAAAAAGCCGGCATCCTGCGCCCAGGCGGCACTCTCATCACGCTCCCCCAGCATCCCGAGGCCAACCAGGCCATTGGCGAGGCCGCTGCCACCCTCAATCTCCGCGCCATTAATGCCGCCAACTACATCCCCCGGCAGACTCCCGGCGTTTCACGGCACGACCTGGAAGCGCGCAGCCACGAAACAGCAACACCCCTCCCGGCCAATCATTACCGGGTCACGATCGACGGAGAACCCCTCGAGGTCAACTCGCCGCTCTCCGGACACCATCAACAACGCAATATTGCCCTGGCAATTGCTGCTGCCGTCGAGATACGTAACCTAAACGGTTACAAATTACACTTGGAAAGCAACCAATCTGGTTACAATATCTCCAACGCTCATATCGAAGCGGGAATTCGAAACACGCAGTGGCCCGGGCGGCTCGAGCTCCTTACCTTCCCCAGCGGTCCGAGCCTGTTGCTCGATGTAGCGCACAATCCAGCCGGTGCCTGGACCCTCCGTGCCGCCATCGCCCAGCTTCCCGAAGCCCAGCCCCGTACCCTCCTTTTTAGCTGTCTCCGCGATAAGGATCTCAACGAGATGGCCCAGATCCTCTTTACCCTCTTCGACCCGTCCTCAGGTGACCCCGAGCGCCGCAAAGACCACATCGTCTTCGCCCCCATCGACAATCCCCGCGCTGCCCGGATCGAGGATCTCCTAGCCGTCGCACATGCCCTCGACATCCCGGCCCTCGCCGCCCCTCACCTCGCCGCCGCACTTGATCAGGCCCGCGCCGTAACCCCTGCCAATGGCCTGATCATCGCCACCGGCTCCGTATATTTAGTAGGCGAGATCCGCCGCCTCGCCGGAGAACTATGAACGACTCCCCCTTGGCGGACGACGCAACAGCAAACACGAAAAACGACAGTGTTGTTTCAGTATCAGCCGAACCGAAGCCGTCGCCCACCCTGGCCGTCGAGGAGCCGACTGCTCCGTCGCCCTTCACTCCAAACCAGCCACCCTTCGCCCTACGCTGGCTGTCTTACCTCGTTGCCATCCCGCTTATAGGTCTCGCCACTGCAGGTTTTGGTTGCATATCCCTGCTGGCAGGTCTGTGGGACAAGTCCGGCCGCCAGCAGCACGCCATCGCTCACCTATGGGCCCGCACTCTGCTCCTGATCAGCCTTTCGCCGGTGAAAATCGTTGGTCGTGAAAAACTCCACGAACAAGAAACCGCTGTCTACGCCTCCAACCACCTCAGCTACATGGACACCCCGGTCCTCTTCGCCAAACTCCCCTTTCAATTCCGCATCCTCGCCAAGCAGTCCCTCTGGAAGATCCCCTTCATCGGCTGGTATCTCAACCGCTCCGGCCAGGTCCCCGTTGATACCCAAAGCCCTCGATCGCTCGTCGCCAGCCTGAATCGCGGCGTTGCCACTCTCAAACAAGGCCTTCCGTTGGTCCTCTTTCCTGAAGGTGGCCGCGCAGCCACCGGCCAGCTCCAGACGATGATGTCCGGCTGCGCCTACATGGCGATCAAAGCCCAGGTCCCATTGATCCCCCTGACTCTCATCGGCACTTACGAGCTCCTTCCGATCCACGTCTACGCGCTTCACCCTCGACCCATCTTTATCGTAGTTGGCGACCCCATTCCCACCGTCGGCCTCAGTACCCGAGACGCCGATACCCTCACGCAACGCCTTTACGAATCGATCTCGGCCACCTACTCCCAGTACTCCAAAAACGACTAACGCTTACGCCAAAGATGTTCCACGTGGAACACGGCGGCAGGTCGTATGATTAACCTGCCATGAAGCCCCGCATCGCCATTCCTATCCCTACGAGCACCGACGTCGCCTACAACCAACGCTCCTGGCCCCAATACGCCGCAGCCGTTGAGCGTAGCGGCGGCCTCCCGGTAGAAATTCCCATCGACGCGACCCCCACCGCCATCGCCAATCTCATTAACACCTGCCAGGCCGTCCTCCTCCCGGGAAGTCCCGCCGACGTCAACCCACAGAAATACGGCCAGGAACCGATCCCGGAGTGCTCTCCAGCCGACAACCCTCGGGAGAATGTGGATGAACTCCTCATTCAGGACGCCCACAACCTCTATAAACCCATCTTCGCGATCTGCTTCGGCCTGCAGTTCCTCAACGTCTGGCGCGGCGGCACCCTTGTACAGGATCTGTCGATCCTCCCGGTCAACCACGCCGCCGGCAAAAGCGTCGCGATAGCCCACTCCGCCGCAATAGCCCCCGACTCCCTCCTTGGCTCCCTCCTGGACCCCAGTGAAGCCCCCGAACAAGACGACTTTCTTCGCCTCCCCATCAACTCCAGCCACCACCAGGCCATCGGCATCCCCGGGGACGGCTTTCGCGTCGCCGCGCGATGCCCACAGGACGGTGTCATCGAAGCGGTAGAGGGGGGCCAGGCAAGCGAAGGAGCCACGTCGCACTTCGTCCTCGGCGTTCAGTGGCATCCCGAGCGCAGCTACGACATTAGCCAAAGTTCCCGGACTCTTTTCGACCGCTTCGTTGCGCAAGCAGCCGCATGGACCCCACGCCCCATCCACACCTCCGTAGCCTGAGCTCTCACGTTGCGCTTACAAACGTTCCACGTGGAACATCTGGCCACTTGAGCCTCTCTGAGATACTGGTATTCCCATGCCAACGCTCTCAGAGGCTCAGATCGCCAACATCCTGACCCCATTTCTTCCATCCCCACCTCCCGGCATCCTCCCAAAGCTCTCTACATACCTCGAACTCCTCCTCAAGTGGAACGCCCGCACCAATCTAACCGCCATCCGGGATCCCGAAGAGATCGTCCGCCGCCACTTCGGGGAGAGCCTTTTCGCCGGGCTCCATCTTTCCTCCGAAGCCACCACATTACTCGACTTCGGCTCTGGAGCTGGTTTCCCGGGCCTCCCCATCGCCATCCTGCGCCCCGAGATCGCCGTAACCCTTGCAGAATCCCAAAACAAGAAATCAACCTTCCTTCGAGAAGCAGTCAGAACCCTTGATCTCAAGGTCGAAATATGGGCAGCGCGCGCCGAGTCCATGCCACAAGGCCTTCATTTTCATACCGTTACCCTTCGCGCAGTAGATAATATGGCTGCCGCCCTCGCCGCCGCCGCCCCCCGCGCCAGCAGCGATCTCCTTCTCCTTGCAGGAATCCCACCAACCCCACCTCCAGGCTTCACCTTCCAAAAATCCATCCCAATCCCTACTACCGAGTCCAGCATGCTCCTCCGTGGAACCCGCAATTAACCGTCCACGTGGAACAAAGATTTCCACACCAGCCCTTCCGAAACCCTTCAATCTAGGCCCTAAATCCCGTATCCCACAAGTTCTCCACAGCCGCCGCTCGTTCTGCACAGACCACTCCCATTGCCACCTCGGCCTCAGCCCGATACCCTTCAACTACCGCAATGACGACTGAACAACTCATACCCAAGTCTGACGCAGCATCCGGCTCCGCTGACCCGAAATCTCCCCCGAAGGCCTCCAAGGTCATCGCCGTCGTCAATCAAAAGGGCGGAGTCGGCAAGACCACGACCGCGATCAATCTAGCGGCAGCGCTCGCCCTCGAAGGCCTCAACACGCTCCTCATCGACTGCGACCCCCAGGCCAACTCCACCGGCGGCCTCGGCTTCGCCCGAGCAAAGGACGGCGAAGACGCTCGCCTCAGCATCTACGACATCCTGGTCGGCCAGACCACCATCGCCGAAGCCCTTCTCTCCACCGACATCGACTCTCTCAAGCTCATTCCCAGCAGCAAAAACCTCATCGGCGCCACGATCGAACTCATCGCCCTCGACCGCCGCGAGTTCAAGCTCCGCGACGCCATCGAGCCTATCCGCGCCGATTACCCCTTTATCCTTCTCGATTGCCCCCCAGCCCTCGACCTCCTGACCCTCAACTCGCTAGTCGCCGCCGACAGCCTGCTCGTCCCCATGCAAGCCGAGTACTTCGCCCTTGAGGGCATCTCCGAGCTGATGAGCACCCTCGACCGTGTCGGGCAGAGCTTCAATCCCGGCCTTGTTCTGGAGGGCGTTCTCCTCACCATGTACGACGACCGCACCAACCTCTCCCAGCAGGTCTCCGAGAATCTTCAAGCCTTCTTCGACGACAAGCTCCTTAAGACGACGATCCCCCGCAATATCCGCCTCGCCGAAGCCCCCAGCCACGGCAAACCCGTTTCACTCTACGATCCCAAGTCACGCGGCTCTGAGGCCTACCGCGAGTTGGCGCTCGAGCTACTATCTCGCAACAACATGGCCAGTCCCGAAGAAAAGCGACGCAAAGCAGCCGCCGCTGCTGCCGCCAGCGCTCTCAAGTCCTTCAACAAGCCAGAAAAGAAGACCCGCTTCTGGCAATCCAAGCAAAGTTAAAAAGCCACGGAGTGGCCGCTCCACGCGCAGTGGGCCCGTCCGGCAGGACACAGGTCAGATAGACCGAAATAAATCACCAGGAAAGTCGTAAACCATGCCAACCGCCACAGCAGATCCCAAACGTCGAGCCTTGGGTAAAGGCCTTGAATCCCTCCTTCCCCAGCGTCCCGCCGCCGCGCCCCCACCACCGCCGACACCAGCCGTCGCCGAGCCAACTGGCAAACCCCTCGAGATTCCCCTCGACCAGATCGACCGCAACCCCTATCAGACCCGCAGCCACTTCGACGAGGCCAAACTATCCGAGCTGGCTCAGTCCATCGCTGCATCAGGCGTGGTGCAGCCTATTGTCGTGCGACCGCTTAGCGGAGGTCGTTACCAGTTGATAACCGGCGAGCGCCGCTGGCTGGCCAGCAAGAAGGCAAATAAAGCCACCATCCCGGCGATAGTCCGCCAGGTCTCCGACGAGCAAACGCTCGAGATGACTATTGTCGAGAACCTCCAGCGCGCCGATCTCAACCCGATCGAACAGGCCCGCGCCTATCAACGCCTCAGCAACGACTTCAAAATGACGCAAGAGCAGATGGCGATTCGCACCGGAAAAGAGCGCGCCAGCGTAGCTAACTTCCTTCGTTTGTTACGTTTACCAGAGTCCATTCAGCAAAAAGTGGAATCTGGCGACCTCACCTTCGGCCACGCCCGCACCCTGCTCGCGCTCGACTCACCCGAAGCAATCACCGCAGCCGCGCAAAAAGTCATGGCACTGTCGATGTCCGTCCGCCAAACAGAAACCTACGTGCAGGGCCTCATCAACCCCGAGGCGAAAGAGAAGAAGGAGTCCAAGGCCGATGCCCAACCGGAAGATCCCAACGTCCGCGAGGCCCAGGACCGTCTTCGCCGCACCCTCGGCCTCAAGGTCCGCATCGAGGACAAGAACGGAAAGGGCCGCGTCATTATCGAATACTCCGGCCTCGAAGACTTCGACTCTATCCTCACCGCGCTAGGCGGCGACTAGGTTACGATCACCCGCACTCATAAATTTCACAAATTAGAAACGGCCGACAATTCTCAAAGACAAGTCCAGGAGACTGCGCATGCGTAAAGCGAACCACATGAAACTTTATTTGTTCGCCGTTCTGTTACAAATTGCAGTCTTCTCCGCCTCTGCTCAAACAGCAACTCGAACTCTCGTCCGCACCGGCCATCTGCTCGACGTGAAGACCGGTGCTGAACCCGCCGGCCAGACCATCATCGTGACCGGCGATCGCATCACTGCCGTCGCACCAACGGCATCCACGCCAAAGCAGCAAGGCGACACCGAGATCGACCTCACGCATTACACCGTAATGCCTGGCCTCATCGACGTCCACACCCACCTCACCGGCGCCTCCGCAAACTTCGATCCCTACTTCGAACTCTCGATGACGCCAGCGAAAGAGGCGATCATTGGCGTCGAAAACGCAAAGGTCACACTCGAAGCCGGTTTCACCACTGTCCGCAACGTAGGCGCGAACGACTACACGGATGTAGCTCTCCGCGACGAGATCAACGCAGGTCACATCCCCGGCCCGCACATGCAGGTCTCTGGTCCCCCACTCGGCATCACCGGCGGACACATGGACGAGAACCTTCTCCCGTACGAATTTCACTACCACGCTGAAGGCGTAGCCGACGGCATCCCCGCCGTTCAGCACCAGGTCCGCGAAAACATCAAGTACGGAGCCGACCTCATCAAGATCGGAGCCACAGGCGGCGTCCTCTCAAAGGGCGACGACCCGCAAGCCTCGCAATACACCCTCGAAGAGATGCAGGCCATCGTAGCTGACGCGCATCGTCTCGGCCGCAAAGTGGCAGCTCATGCCCATGGCGCCCAGGGCATCCTCTTCGCCACCGAAGCCGGTGTCGACTCCATCGAACACGGCAGCTACATCAACGACGAAGACATCGCCCTCATGAAGAAGAAAGGAACCTACCTCGTTCCCACGGCCTATCTCATCGACTGGGCCCGGCAGTATGCCAACCTTCCACCCTTGTACGCGCAAAAAATGAAAGACGTCAGCGTGGTCGAGAAAGCGAACATTCGTCACGCTATCGAATCTGGCGTAAAGATCGCACTCGGTACCGACGCCGCCGTTTATCCGCACGGACTCAACGCACATGAGGTGGATGTCTATGTCAATCAGTTTGGTATGTCACCCCTGCAAGGCATCCAAACCGGCACCATTAACGCGGCAGATCTCATGGGATGGACCGACCGCGTCGGCACGCTGGAACCCGGCAAATGGGCTGACATCATCGCCATCGATGGCGATCCACTCAAAGACGTCAAGATCCTCCAGCACGTCAACTTCGTTATGAAGTCAGGCGTCGTCTACAAAGATGAAACTCACAAGCAGTAAGAAAGAGTTCCACGAACCAACATGAAAGCAACAGCGCTCGAGTTTCGTCTCCGCTTCCTTCTGGGCGTCATCATCTACGTGCTCGGCTTCATTGCCCCGTGGAACATCTTCCTGCACCTGGATTCCATCCGCACATGGCAGTACCTCGCAGCTTGGCCTGCACGCACGGGCTGGCTTGGCTTCAGCACGGCAACCATCGCGGTTCTCATCCTCGGCATTCTCTGCGCCCTCACAGGAGCATTCCTGCGCACCTGGGCCTCAGCCTACCTCGACCCATCCATCGTTAAGGCCGGCACCATGCATGGCGACAACGTGATGGCGGACGGCCCTTATCGTCATCTCCGCAACCCACTTTACCTCGGCACCTTCTTCCACACTTTTGCGCTCGCGCTCCTCATGCCACCCAGCGGAGCCATCTTCTGCATCCTCGCAATCGCCTTTATCCAGTTGCGTCTCATCCATGCAGAAGAGTCCTTTCTCGCCGTAAAACTCGGCGAACCCTACCTCGCCTACTGCGCCAGAGTCCCTCGCCTCTTGCCCTCACTCAGCGCGCGAGTCCCCGCCTCCGCGACAAAACCCACGTGGTTCAAAGCTTTCCTATCCGAGATCTACATGTGGGGTGTCTTCGTGTCCTTCGCGGCACTAGGCTGGCGTTACAACTCAGTCCTCATCATCAAAGGCGTCCTCATCTCACTGGGCATCTCGCTCATCATCCGCGCCTTCCTCCCGAAACGTTAAAAGAAAATGCGCCGAAGGCGCGTCAGCCTCGATGGCAGATCGCGCCGTGCGCGCAGCACGCAGTTGTCTTTGTTAAAATTAAAAGAACCCGCCGCGCCACACGATGCAACTCGTGGACACAGCGGGTTGGTGTTTCGTTACACGCATCAGCAACCAGACTCTGAGGCGCGACAATCGGGGAGGGCCTTTCGCATGCGACAGGTTCGCGCCGATCGGCGCCATCAGCGTCGCAGTCGAACTACTTCTTCACCGGTGCGATCGTGTCCTTTGCAACCTTGGCCACGCGGAACTTAACCACGGTCTTGGCCTTGATCTTGATGGTCTCACCCGTCTGCGGGTTGCGGCCAAGACGCGCCTTACGCTCTGCCTTTACCAGCTTGCCGATACCAGGAATGGTGAACTCGCCATTCTTCTTGGTCTCTTTTACTGCGGTCTCTGCCAGCAGTTCCAGAAAACCAGCGGTCTGCTTGTTGGTGAGTTCGAGCTTCTCCGCCAGGTGGCGAACCAGCGCTGTCTTTGTCATTCCCTTTGCCATGTATTGCTCCTTCTTGCTTTCGAAATAGAATCTCAGGCCTGTTCCCCTTGACCGCATAAAAAATTAGTAATGAGCATCCAGTTTGGCAATGCGAAATCACCAGTATTCATGCGGGTGCGGAGAACTGTACCGCAATTCACCTTCAGCCTTTCCGCGCGCTTTGTCAACTCCCTTTCTTCGGTTTCCACAGGTTTTTTCCGGTTTTTCTCGGTTTTGTTCGAAAACAGGTACATTTTTCTCATAAATTCGAAGAAAACATCAGGCTTTAGGCGCAAAAATCTCCCTGAGCAATCACTCAAACACAATCGATCTGAACAGCCAGAAAAGTGTTTTTCGCCAGCATTCCTGGCAAATGGATGGGCTTTCCATCTCGGTAAAAGAGCGTCGTCATCTCGACCGAAGCTGTTCACAGTTTCATCGTGAACAGCGCAGTGGAGAGACCCTGCATTACTTCGTTGCCTTGCCGCTCGTCTTCCTGAAGCGATCCGCCGTCCGAATCAAATCTCCTCCCTTCGCATCAACCTCTAAGAGACAATCAATCAAAGAGGAATAAAAGATGCAGATCGGGATAGACAGCTTCGCCGCGTTGGTTCCAGACCCCATCACCGGCCACATCGTCACCGCGCAGCAGCGCATCGCCCATCTCCTCGAAGAGATCAAGCTCGCCGACGAAGTAGGCCTCGATCAGTTCGGTCTCGGAGAACATCACCGCAGCGAATATCTGGACTCCGCTCCCGCCGTCATCCTCGCGGCTGCAGCATCTCTTACAAAAAAAATCCGCCTCACGAGTGCCGTCACTGTTCTCAGCGCAGCCGACCCCGTCCGTGTCTTCCAGGAGTTCGCAACGCTCGATCTCATCTCCGGCGGCCGCGCTGAAATCGTTGCAGGCCGCGGCTCCTTCATCGAATCCTTCCCTCTCTTCGGCCTCAAGCTCGAGGACTATGACGACCTCTTCGCAGAAAAACTCGACCTCCTCCTGACCCTTCGCGAGAAAAACAATGTTCACTGGTCGGGCAAACATCGCGCAGCACTCACAGGCCAGGGAGTCTTCCCCCGCCCGCTGCAAAACCCCCTCCCTGTCTGGCTTGGCGTAGGTGGCACGCCGGAGTCATTCGTCCGCGCCGGAGTCCTCGGACTTCCCCTCATGGTCGCCATCATCGGTGGCGAACCCCATCGCTTCCGTCCTCTCATCGACCTCTATCGCGAAGCAGGCAAACGCTCCGGCCACGCGCCGGAGTCGCTCAAAGTCGGCATTCACGCTCTCGGCTACGTCGCAGACACCGACCAGCAGGCCTCAGACGACTTCTTCCCCGGCTACGCCGAAGCCTTCACGAAAATCGGCAAGGAACGCGGTTGGCCCCCGGTCACTCGCAATCAGTTCGAAGCCCTACGCCGTCCCACTGGCGCGCTCATGGTCAGCGACCCCGAAACCGTAGCCTCAAAACTTCTGAAGATGAACGAGGCCCTTGGCGGCATCTCCCGCATCAGCTTCCAGATGAGCGTAGCCGCCCTGCACCACGACAAACTCCTCCACGCCATCGAACTCCTCGGCACCAAAGTAGCTCCGATCATTCGCCAATCTCTCAGAATCGTCGCGGCAAAATAACTCGAACTCACTCGCTTCTGCCCTTACACGAGTCATTATCGTCATGTCGTTGCTTGTTCTTCTGTTTGTCATCCCGTAGGGATCTTCGGTTACCCTTGCAGTTGTCGTTGCAGTGGCTGTTGCCTTTCTTGTTGTCATCCCCGCAGGGGATCTGCTGTTGCACTTGCAGTCGCGTTGCCCCCAGTCTGAGCAAAGCGAAGACCGCATCTGAAATCACTTCGTCGCGATCATTTCCTCATCAAACCCACCGCCGAATAGTCCCGCGCCCGAAAAGGCAGACACACACCTCAATAAGTGAAAAGATGAGATGCTGATCGCACGCCACGGCGCCTCAATGCCGCGGCAGTAGCTGTAACAAGATCGTCCAAAGGGCCACAGCAAAACTCTTTCCCGTCCGGAACCGCCAGGTGCTGTCGATGTTGGAGGAATTTAGTATGTCGCTGCAGCGAAGAACCAATCACGCTCTGCTCCTCTGTCTCGCATTCCTCATCACAGGCATCGCCCGGAGCCAAACCACGCCGCCCTCCGCCTCAACGCCCAACACCGCAATCCCGGCAAACGTTCCGCCCGCCCTCCAGAATCGCGACGCCTCCTCAACCAAACGCCCCCGCATAGCTCTCGTCCTCGAAGGCGGCGGAGCCCTTGGCTTCGCCCACATCGGCGTCATCGACTATCTCGAGCAACACCACATCCCAGTAGACCTCGTCGTCGGCACCAGCATGGGCGGCCTCGTCGGAGGCCTCTACGCCTCAGGCCGTTCCCCCGACGAGATCCGCACCCTGGTCCAGAACATTGACTGGGACGTCGCCATCGGAGGCCGCACCCCATACCGCGATCTAAGCTACCGTCGCAAGCAGGACCGCGAAGACTTCCCTAACCGCCTCGACTTCGGCCTCAAGCACGGCCTCTCCTTTCCCGAAGGTCTCAACTCCGGCCAGGAGGTCGGCCTCATCCTCGACCGCGCCACCCTCCCCGACTACGCGCTCACCAGCTTCAACGACCTCCCCATTCCCTTCCGCTGCGTCGCCACCAACATGAACACCGGCCGCGCCTTCGTCTTCGATCACGGCTCCCTCGGTCAGTCCATGCGCGCCACCATGTCGATCCCCGGCGTCTTCGTCCCCGTCGTCATCGACGGCCAGACATTCACCGACGGCGGCTCAGTCGACAACCTTCCCGTCGACGTCGCCCGTGCCAACGGCGCCGACATCGTCATCGCCAGCTATCTCGACACCGGCCAGACCACCACTCAGCGCCCCGGCTCCTTCCTCTCCATCACCGGCAACACCATCAGCATCATGATCGCCGCGAACGAACTCCACAGCATCGAAGACGCAGACGTCCTCATCCGCTCCAACCTCAAGGGCTTCACCAGCGCCATGTTCTCCGACTCCGCCGTCATCGCTCCCAAAGGCTTCGAAGGAGCCGGCCAAAAAGCCACAATCCTCGAGCGATTCAGAGTCTCCGACGCCGAGTGGGCCGACTACATCAAGCAGCGAGACTCCCGCCGCAAAACCACCGTCCCCACCCCGCAGTTCCTCGCTGTCACCGGCGCCGACCCCAACACCAACGCCGAGATCCAACGCCGTCTCAAACCCGAGGTCGTCGACAAACCCATCGACCCCAAATTCCTCGACCTCCAAATGACCCGCTTCGTCGGCAACGGCACCCTCAACGCCGCCGGCTACTCCATCGTCCAGCGTGACGGAGTCCCCGGCCTCGCCATCACTGCCTATCCCAAATCCTACGGACCACCCTTCCTCGACCTCGGCATCAACATCGACGGCTCCGACACTCGCGACGTACTCTTCGGCATGTCCGCCCGTGTCACCTTCACCAATCTCGGCGGCTACCGTGCCGAGTGGCGCAACGACGCCTTCTTCGGCTACAGCTACGGCCTCAAAAGCGAGTACTACAAGCCCTTCTCCGCGCAGAGCCGATTCTTCTACGCTCCTCGCGCCTACGCCACCAGCACTCGTTTCGACTTCTATAACGAGGGCAGCCGCACCTCCCAGTATCAAATCAATCAGCGCGGCTTCGGCTTCGATGCTGGTTACACATGGCCTCGCGGCGCCGAAGTGCGACTCGGTCAGGACGAATACTGGTACTCCGTCGTCAAGCGCATCGACTTCGACAACCTCTCCATCCCCCCGCAGCAACAAAGCGTCACCTCCCTCCGCTACAACTATCTCGGTGCCGACAACGCCGTCCTTCCCTTCCGCGGCCTCAACTCCACCTTCAGCGTCGAACGCCACGAGCGCTCCAAAGGCAACGACCCCTTCACCCTCGCCCAGGGTTCAGTCGCAGCTTTCTTCCCACTCGGCGTCAAGAACGCCATCTTCATCACCGCCGCCGGCGGCACCAGCTTCGGCGCACCGCCCGAGGTCACTGACCTGCAAGGCTTCCCCCTCGGCGGCCCATTCAATCTTGGCTCCTACGGCAAAAACGAGCTCCTCGGCAACCAGTTCTGGCTCTTCCAGGGTGGCTACGAGCGCAGGCTCCTCAAGTTCAACCCACTCATCGGCGAAGGCCTCTACGTCATGGGCTTCATGGAAGGCGGCAAAGTCTACAACAACCTCAACGCCGCCGACACTCTCATCTCCGAAGCCTGGGATGGCAGCTTCGCCGTCGTCGCGCGCACCGCAATCGGCCCCATCTACATCGGCGGTGCCGCAGGCAACAACGACCATCGCAAATGGTGGTTCGGCCTCGGCAAGGTCTTCTGACGCTATTCCCTTGACACCGCTTCGCAGACGCCACGTAGACTGGCTGCAATCTCAATCGGTCACAAACCAGATCAGGAGAACTATGAATTCGTCACGTCGTCTGTTTCTGCAGCAGTCCGCCACCGTCGGCCTCGCCGCTGCATTTCCCTTCCGGTCAGCATTCGCAGAAACCAATCGTCCCATCGGCCTGCAACTCTACACCGTGCAGGACGAAATAAAAAAAGACGCCCCCGCGACCTTCGCAGCACTCGCTAAAATCGGCTATCGCGAAGTCGAATCCTTCCCCATCCAGGAAGTGCCTCCCGCACAGCTTCGCAAGATGCTCGACGACGCCGGCCTCAAATGCCCCAGCGCCCATCTCTTCTTCGGCGTGGCCGATACAGGTGAGCTCCTCGAGCAGGCCAACACGCTCGGCGCACACTACGTCGTCAGCTCGGTCCTTCTCCACACCACGCTTCCAGGCTTCAACGCCGACAAGATGCGAGAGACCATCAAGGCATTCACACTCGACGACTTCAAAAAGGTCGCCGCGAAAGCCAACGAGATCGGCGCGCAAGCTAAAAAGGCCGGACTTCAGTACGCCTACCACAATCACAACTTCGAGTTCCGCGACTACGGTGGCCACACCGGTTACGAGATTCTCCTCAGCGAGACCGATCCCGCACTCGTAAAGTTCGAGCTCGACTGCGGCTGGATCACCACCGCCGGCCACAACCCCATCGAGTACTTCTCGAAGTATCCGGGCCGCTATCCCCTCATGCACGCGAAGGACTTCCCCGCCGATACTCCAGTCACCACCAACCTCGGCGTCGATCCCAAACATGCGCCCACAGAAGTCGGACGCGGCCACATCGACTTCAAGCCCATCATCGCGGCAGCGGAGAAGTCTGGCCTCCAGCACATCTTCGTCGAGCAGGATCCGCCCATTGTCGGCATGACCTCTCTCGAAGCCGTTCGCATCAGCTACCAGACCCTCCGCCCTCTCGTTTAGCCAACGGCAAAGACTAACGACAACGCACGACCAAGCGGGATGAGAGAGAAAAGATCAGTGTCCTTCCCTCATCCCGCAGCCAAACTTTGCATCCTACAAAGTAGAAGGCAACGTAGGAAGGCAGCAGTAAAGGGGTATATATGGCAACCGAGGAACTGGCAGAAACTCGCGGCTCATCCATGAACAGGTTGATCTTGTTCGCAACGATCGCATCTGGAATCGTAGCCGCCTATCTCATGTACAAACGTGGCGAACCCATAGGAACCATCGCGAAGAACGCCATCACCAACCCTATCGGTTCCTTGGTGACCGAAGTAAAAAACAAGGTGTGAGTGTTCTACGTTGCCGTATCCAGATGAAAGGCTTCCGTGTACGCCTCCACCGGATATCCCTTTGCCTTCCACGCCGGCAGTCCACCCTTCAACAGGCTCACGCGCGTGAAGTTCAGCGCCCGCGCCTTCCCCAGCACCATCTGGCACGTCTCATCGTCGCCGCCGGTGCAATAGATCACTGAGTTCTGATCACGCGAAAAATTCGCCGTCTGATCCGCGATATCCTTCGGCGCGATCCTCGTCGCTCCCGGGATTATCTCCGGATGCGCCAGAAAATCCAGCGGCTGGCGCACGTCGTACAGCAGAACCTGCTTCGAGTTCACCAGCATATACAGCGCTTCAGGCTCAATACTCTTTGCCCTCACCTCGCGCTTTGCGAGCAACCGCCGCACAATCCAACCCATCACCAAAACCAAAACTACCGTGCCAACGATCACAATCGCGCTCATCTCAAATTAGATGTACGCCATCAACAGCCAGTTGTCACGCGGCTATCTCCATCCGACCAACGGGAGGACCAAAGCCGATCACCAACCGAGAAAAGGTACACGCGTCACGAAGTGACCGCCCCACGCGCAGTGGGCCCGTCCGGCAGGACAACGTCTTTTAGAAAAGTCTTTCAGAAAAGAGGTCGTCTAGGCTTCGCAATCAAAGGCGTATTCAAAAGCCTGATCAAAGGAGCCGCAACCTTGAACCGCTCCACCACATCCTTCAGCAACCCCGGCGAAGTGGCGCGCTCAACAGACAACGTAGCCGACAACCCCCACTGCTTACACATCACCAGATCGATCGCCGGATCATCCGCAGCAAACCCCTTCGGCGGCCGCGTCAGCGACAGCGTATCAGTCTCCTGCATCAGCGACCGCAGCTTCTTCCCCGCCATGATCTTGCGAAACTCCAGATGATGATCCACCAGGTATCGTCGAATCGCCAGCAGCTGCTCCCTCTCCGGCATATAAACCCCGGCCGCAATCAGCACATCCGTCGAACTCACCTGCAGATAAAACCCACCACCCGAGGTCTTCTGCAGCCCATCCCTCGCCCACCAAGCCGAGACATGGTGCTTGTAAGGCCGCTTGTCCTTGCTGAAGCGAATGTCCCGATAGATCCGCATCAGAATCTTGTTCGCAGGCCGCAGATGCTCCGGCGAAAACTCTGCCATCGCCTCATTCACCTCACCGATCAGCGCCAGCATCGGCTCCTTCAACTGCTTCTCGTAAACGTCCTTCCGCTCTCCAAACCACTCACGGTCGTTGTTCTTCTTCAGCCCCCGCAAAAACTTCAAAGCCTCATTCGAAAACTGTGTCGCCATCCTTCAATCGTACCTTCGCAATCCGCTCCTCCCAAAGCCGCCCAACTCCTCCGCTCTTCTAGTCCCTTGCGGCCATTTCGACCGAACCCCGACCGGAGTCGAAGGGGAAGCCGAGACACTCACCTCTCCCCGAACCCAACGACCCAAAAACACAAAAATAAAGTCAGGAAAGTTGGCGTATTTTTCTCACATCCAAACCACGCTGTTTAAACACCACGGTTACCACGCAATTCACCACGATCCCACCAGCAAAACACCACGTTCTGCGCACTGTTTTTCGCAAAAACCCCCGAAAAACACCACAACTCACCACGTCAACTTTTTTCTCCCGCTAACATGGAAAAATCCAGGTGAACGACTCCGACTCCAAATCCGCCCCCATCTTCGAAGACACCATCGTAGCCATCTCCACGCCCCCCGGCCGCGGCGGAATCGGCATCGTCCGTCTCTCCGGACCCGCGTCCCGCGCCATCGCCGAACCCCTCCTCAAACTCCGCCATCCCCTGGCCCCGGCCCAGGCCCGCTTCGCCGAAATCCTTGATTCCACAGGCGAAAATCCCACCCAAACCCTCGACGAAGCTGTAGTCACCTACTTCCAATTCCCCCACTCCTACACCTCCGAAGACATCGTGGAGATCGCCGCTCACGGCTCCCCCGTCCTCCTTGATCACCTCCTCCGCCAATGCGTCGCCAACGGGGCCCGCCTCGCAGAACCCGGCGAATTCACCCAACGAGCCTTCCTCTCCGGCCGCCTTGACCTCACCCAGGCCGAAGCAGTCCGAGACCTCATCGAATCCACCACGCTCCATCAGGCCCGCATCGCCGCTCAGCAACTCGGGGGCTCTCTCTCCCGCCACATAACCCCAATAAAACAACAACTTATAAGCCTTATTGCAGCGCTAGAAGCCGGAATCGACTTCGCCGAGGACGACATCGACTTCCTCCCGAACTCCCAAATCAGCACTCAAATCGCAGCGATCCAAGCTCCCCTCATAGCACTCGAGAAGTCTTTTTCCTACGGCCACATCGTCCGCGACGGCTTCACAATGGCCATAGTAGGCCGCCCCAACGTTGGTAAATCCTCTCTTTTCAATCGTCTCATCCAACGCGACCGCGCTATCGTCACTGCGACACCCGGCACAACCCGCGACTTGGTCACCGAACGGCTGTCGCTCGAAGGCATCCCCTTTGAACTGATCGACACCGCCGGTCTTCGCCAAGCGACCGACGAGGCCGAATCAATCGGCATCGCGAAGACCCGTGAAGCCATGTCAGAAGCCGATGTCGTGCTGCTCGTTTTGGACGCCACTGCGCCACACCAAGACGACAATGCCACGGTAGCCGCTCTTTCCGGCCGCCCCTTCCTCATTGTTATCAACAAGCAAGACCTCGCCCATCCGGAGTCGCGAAGTTGGGAGCAGTCTCCTCAAACTGTCAAAACGTCCGCTCTCACTGGATCGGGCATTCTCGAGTTGCGCCGCGCAATTCTGTCATATATCGCCAGGGAGGTTCCAGATATGGAATCCGCAGTCTTGACGAACCAACGGCAACAGCGCTCAGTATCGGACGCGACAACAGCTCTCCATCGGGCGCATCAGGCTGCATCCGCGAACATCCCCCACGAAATGATTCTTCTTGATCTCTACGAAGGGCTGCGCGCTCTCGACGCTTTCAGCGGCTCCACAACGAGCGATGACATTCTCCACCTCATCTTCAGCAAGTTCTGCATCGGCAAATAAAAGTGGTTCTTAGGCGCTCCGAGCAAATCCGTAACATCCGAATTACTGTAATGTATACAGTACTTTAGTGACCAAACGCGTCCAGGGGAATCCTCAGTGAGCCGTTCTCTAACTTGTCCACGACGCTGTACACTGAGCTCATGTTGCTATCAAAATCGGGTTCCGTGGACAATCTGAGGCACGGATGCCTCTAACCGAACTCCAAATTAAGGCCCTCAAGCCCCAAGCAATTCGCTATGCCGTAAGCGATGGTAGGGGCCTCGCTCTTGAGGTGATGCCGACGGGCGCAGCTTCCTGGCGATACAGATATCAGTTCAAGGGGAAGACTGAGAAGGTTTCGTTGGGCCAATACCCCCTTGTGAGTCTGAAGGCTGCGCGATCGAAACGCGACGAGCTTGCGAAAGCAGTTCATGAAGGCGTGTCCCCGGCAAAGCAAAAGCAGCTGGAGAAGTTCGCATTAGCTAACTCGACCTCCGTCTTCGACTTCAGTGAGCGTTATTTCAGAGAGGTGATCGAGAGAGATCGAAAGGACACTAAGCAGCTTCGGCGCTATCTCGAAAAAGAGATTTACCCCGCGTTCGGCACTTGGGCATTGAGGGACGTCACAGCTCAAGACGTGCAGCGACTCGTATTCAAGAAACGCGATAACGGATTCGAGTCAGCCGCCGCCCAGCTTCGCAACCTACTCAAGCGCATCTTCGATTACGCAATTGTCTGTGGGATCGTCACCGCCAACCCCACACATGCTACCCCCATGCGCTTCATAACACGAGCTCGCCCCAGGACGCGCTCGTTGTCTCCGGATGAACTGAAGATCTATCTTCAAGTTCTCTATCGCAGCAACATCCGTCGGCAGTTCAAACTGACGCTCCACATCATTCTCCTAACGTTGGTTCGTAAATCTGAGCTACTACAGGCGAGGTGGATCAACGTAAATCTTGAAGCTGGAGAATGGTTGATACCTGAGGCACAGTCGAAGACAGGCAAACCGCACACTGTATATCTCTCAACTCAAGTCAGCGAGATGTTCAAGGAGTTGCAGCAACTCGCTGGCGACTCCGAGCTGGTCCTCCCTGGGCGAGGAAGCCTAACCAGACCGTTCGCTGCAAATGCCTTGAATCAAGCGATGGGAGCGATGAGCTTTCCAATTGCTCCTTTTACAATTCACGATTTGAGGCGCACCGGATCGACAATTCTGCACGAACAGGGATTCTCTTCTGACGTGGTCGAGAAAGCGCTAAATCACACGATTGGCGGGGTGCGCGGCGTGTACAACAGGGCCGAGTATGCCGATCAGCGCAAGATGATGCTCCAATCCTGGGCCGATTACATATCGAGCCTCCATGGCCAACTTTACATATGAAAGGTCTCAGCTTATGAGCAATATTGTTACAGAAGCGAGCGAAGCGGAAGACAGCGGAGAATCGTTTTCGCCGTTTGAACACCACGGAATTTACGATCGTATTCACCGATATAGCTATCTGCCTGATCCGTATCCGATCCTGCCGAATTTTGGAGTTTTATATCTGAGTGTGCCCCGTGCAGCCGCACTTATTGCTAACTATTTGGCCACGACACATCCAAACTCCGAACGTGAAGATAAGGCCGAACTCCGATCAGAGCTAACGGCTCAAGTGCAGGCTCGTATGTTGCAAGAAGTCACCAGTGGTCGCTTGACATCCGTCACGACGATCGCAGATGCCGGCAACGTCACCGCCCAAAGAGATGAACAGACGCCGGCCGCAAATATCTATATCTTTTATGGAGATCTGATGAAATGGCTTGCCCTCATTGGATTCGACAAACGACTACTGTTTGAGAGCAAGGTTTTCGATGACTATGAGGATTTAGAGATCGCTCTCGCGAAACAGATCGAGCGTCTCATTTTAGAGAGACGTGAACTCGAAGGATACTCAGACAGCGAGTTGAGACCGCTAAAGAGGCAGGAATATCCTTTGTGTTTCTACGACGACGAAGGGCCCGATTTGGAAAGGGTCCTACTCCCTATAGTCTCTGAAAACCGTGATCTCAAGCGGCGCATCGCGGAAGCCCAGTCGCTACGACAGAAGCGCCTGCATGCAAAGGAGGAGGCATCGATTTTAGTCGTTCTCGCCGCACTACTTGAAGAGAGGGGTTATGAGGATTGGAACAATGGGCTAGTTTCCAAAGTTGCGAAGAAGGCCGAGGGACTGCACGAGACGGTGACTGTAAACACTGTCCGCACGATGCTTGGAAAAGCTATTGAACTCATCAAGAAATCAAGTTGATCCCGCAATCTTAGTCTCACCTACGTCAATTGACATGTTGCCTATGTCAATTGAGAGATGTTTGAACTGATCTGATGCAATGTGGAATTAACACATCCATCGAGGTTCACACATGTCCAACAAAATTCTTAGACTTCCAGCGGTAAAGGCCAAGACTGGCCTTTCCCGTAGCACCATTTATGCGCGCGTTGCACAAGGCACATTTCCGGCAGCGCTAATTCTTGGTCCCAACACCGTCGGCTGGCTTGAGGCAGATGTTGAAGCTTGGATCGAGAAACAGATAGCGGCTACCCGCCGTTTGCAAGGGCGGGTAGCATGATCCGAATCGTTGTTGCCAATCAGCGTGGCGGTTCAGCCAAATCTACGACGACCGCGACGCTGGCCCGCTGCTTTGCCGACCGAGGGTTGCGAGTTCTAGTGATCGATGCCGATCCACAAGGGTCCCTTGCCGTGATCCTCGGGCTAAATCCTCCAGCTTTTCTTAATGATCTCCTGATAGAGAAGCTCGCGATCCGCGAGTGCGTCGTTAGCGCCAGGCCCGGACTCGACATCATCTGCGGCAACCGTTTCACCACGGACGCAGAGACCAAGACGATGGGACTACCGGGAAGTGAGTTTCTGTTCCGGCATCTCCTTGCCGACTACGAACGCGGTTACGATGCCGTCCTTATCGACGTAGCGCCCTCGATCAGCCTCTTCCAAACGTGTGCGATGGTCTACACACAGAACGTTTTGGTTCCGGTCGATATGGACATTCTGAGCGTTCAAGGCGCAACATCCACCATTCACGCCTGCGAGACCTTGAACCGCATGCTGGAACGTGGCCTTAACATTCGACCGCTTGGGATGCTGCCCGTGAAATTGAATCGTAGGCTGGCAGTGACTGAGATGGTGCTTACTACTCTGGCATCTATTTCGGAGCGGCGCGACATCCCGATCTATGGACCTATCCGTACTGATCAGTCTGTCGTAAAGGCGGCTGCCGATCGCCAGTTCATCGCTGACTACGACCCAAAATCCAAAGCACTGGAAGACTACGAGCAGTTGGCGAGCGAACTCATTTGTCGCTTTGGAAAAACGGAGGCAGTTCCGATCAATGTCAAAACAGCGTGAACGAGTCAAAAAGATATTGGATTGGGAGGAGTTGGAAAAAGCCCCAAATACACATGGAGCTTTTTCATTTCTCAAATCTGCGGCCGAGATTGTAAGTATTCGCAAGAATGATGTTCTCCCCGAAATCGCTGATAGGCAAATCAACGCTTCATCCAACGACAAAACGACCACAGTGGTCCCAGCAACCCCTGTGGCTGCTCAACCTCTAAAGGTGACGAGAAGTAGGCCTTACAAAGTACATCGCTGCACTCTCGTGCAGCATGGACAGTCACTCGGTGAAACAACGCTCTACCAAGCTCTTTGGACGCATGGAAAAGTGGAGACAGCCGAGACCAGAGCCATCACAACTGGATGGAGAACTATGAAAAGGCTTTGCGGAATGACGGACAAGAACTGTAAACGCAATACGGCTTCCCTCATCGCGAAGCTCGCCATCGAAGAGATTGGGAAAGAGAACGTCCATTTTAGGACCGGACGCACCTATCGCGTTTACTCCTTCACTAAAACGCTAGAGAGGCGTAAGGCAGCGGGTATGGAGTGGGCCGTTTGGGACAAAGGCCGGCGCTTCGTCCAAAGTGATGGGTCACCACTGGAGCTTAACTTTTACGCCGGTGACAAAACGACCACAGTGGTCGCTCCAATCCCAGTTGAGACGGCCACTGTGGACATATCGACCCCAGGGACTGTGGTCAAAATAACCCCAGGGACTGTGGTCAAAACGACCCCAGTATTAGGAAGTACTTTAGGAAGAGAAAAGAAGAATGAATCGTCGTCGTCGACGAGTGACCTTGTCTTGATACTCGACGCGCTGGGGGAAGAATCCTATGTGGTCGACGAACAGGCAGCGCTCCAAATTCTTTACTCCTGCCGGAACGTCTGTCCTGATGCGACTGCCAACGAAATTGTCAGCATCATTCGCGAGAAGGGTGCAGTCATGCAATCGCGACGTAACGTTCGGAATCCGACCGGTTTCCTTCTGACCAGCGTTCTTTCGGTTTTCGATGGGGAGGGTATCAAGAGTTTCCGTCGACGTCAGGCTTCGGCTGCCGCTCGCGTAGAACAGCGCAACCAAGAAGAAAGCCGCAAACAGAGGGAGATGTACGAGTGGCTTTTATCTGAACGGGATCGGCTGACATTGTTGATCCAGAATCCCGACACGTTGCCGAAGCGACATGATGACGCACGACGAGGATTAGCAGAGGTGCAGTCGGCATTGAGTTCCTATGCCGAAGATGAAGCTTGAAACCTTTACTCATTACTAAATGGTAACTACCGAACCCGGCTGGAAATGGGCACCGTCACATATAACACGTTTAGATTCAGCATGATAGTCCAATTCACTTTTTGCGCACTCTAGTGTTTTCAATGACTTACATTTTTCCAGTCGGGTTCGGTAGTTCGGCCCCGCCAAAACAGAAATCAAAAAAGGAGATCTACTGTGCGGTGGCCATTTCAAAGTAAAAAAGAAACAGATATACGGATTTTTCGCGATCCCAAGACCGATGACATTACCTTGCGTCTCGTCGGCCCAGTTTGTCTCCCGAGCTCGGAAAATCCCATCCTCAAGTTAACAGTCACCCTAGACGCGAAGCTCGACGCAGATGGGATTAAGCGGCTGTCCGAACAACTCTCCCACTTCACAAACAATCCGAGAGAACTTGAGTCAGCGGAATGACCGCCAAGCTAGGTCACCAATCCGCCACCGATCAACCACGCACGAAGTGGGAGCGTGAAGCGATACCTATGAGACGGGGAAAGTTCCAGGAAACCGGACCCGATGCCATGCCTGGTATTCGATCTTGGAAGTCCAGCAAGGAACTGAGGTCGAGGTTCCATCGGAATGGTCGGTCACACAGATACCTTCGTGCCATAAATGAGCCTCCTCAAATGGAGGTGGATCCAGACGATCACGTATCGCGAGATGGAGTTGAGTCAGAAGTTCGATACGCGCTCGCTGTTCTTCTGAATACGACCGCAAGTCGGAAAGAGCCAACGCAGAGTCGTCATGCTTCGCCATGAAATTTCTTCCTTTTTCTCCGCTGAAAGCGGCATGCGGATTTCTGCATACTTCACAGTTTACGGTCCGCCAACTCACGGCTGGTACGTAAGTTTTGGAGCGCAGCGGATCACTCTAACATCGCCATCGAGAGGCGATTAACACTGTAAGCCAGAGCACACGTCCCCGCTTGCGCGGTTCCGTGATCTGGCTCAGGGGCTAGGGTTTCACCCTCCCCTGAGAACCCCAACCCGAAAGGCAAAGACCGATGGCGGTGATCCGCAATCGTGGTAAAAATGCGCGGAATGTCAGCCGGAAGATCTGGCTGAGCCCGGCTGAGGCCGAGCAGATCAGAGACGCCGCCGGCGACGTGCCGGTCGCTACTTGGCTGCGCGATCTTGCCTTGGGCCAGCCCTCCAAGCCACGCAGATTGCAGCGGCAAGAGACCGCCACGCGTACCCCAAAGTTCGCGGGCGCCATCCAGCCGTTGGCGGTCGCCGTGGCTCGCGTCGGCAACAACCTAAACCAGATTGCACGCGCAGTGAACCGGGACCTGAAGTCGCGCAAGCCATTGGACGCCGTTCTAATCGCCAATCAGCTCGCTCATCTCCGTCATGAGATGCGGGACGAACTGCAAACTGTGAGCAGCCAGTTTCTGAGGGAGGTCAATCGTGCTGGCAAGGATATTTAAGCACGGCGCGGGCTCCGGGTACGGGGCGCTTGCCTACTTGCTGTCGGACAAGGATCACACGGGCGCTCTGCGGGAGAATCCGCCAGAGGTGTTGCGCGGCGATCCCGAGGCGGCGGCGGAGCTGATCGATTCGCTGGGATTTGCCCAGAGGTACACGTCAGGCGTTTTGAGCTTCACCAAGGACGATGCGGTTAGGCTCGAAGCTCGCCCGGATGCCCACCGTGAGTTGATCGACAGTTTCGAGCGCGATTTTCTGGTTCCCGGCATAGACCCAGACCGGCTCGCCACGGTTTGGGTCCAACATCGGGATCACGGACGAACGGAGCTGCATTTCATCATCGCCAATGTAGACCTTGAGACTCAGAAGCGGTTTCCGGCCTACTTCGACCGGGCCGACCGGACTCGGCTCGCCACTTGGCAGGACTTCCAGAACCTGAGTCGCGGACTGGACGACCCCCGCGCCCCGGAGCGCCAGAGGGCCGTCAGCCGCGATCTCAAATTGCCGATGGAGAAAGCAGCGCTCGCAGAGGTTTTGGAAAAACTCATTGCGCAGAAGTGCGTGAGCGGGGAGCTGGAGGACCGCAATGCCATCGTGCAGTTCATTGAGTCGAAGAACCTAAAGGTTGGACGACAGGGCAAGGACTACATAACCGTCATTTGTGGGGAAGAGAAGAACGACCGGTTTCGCCTGAAAGGGGCCATGTTCCATGAAGATTTCCGACCTGACCGCACAGTTACAGCAGGAGTCGAACGAGACAACGGAGGAGATCAAGCGGATCGAGCGCGACGTACTGAGCAGGTTCGAATCCGACTTGAAACGGCAATGCAGTTCCGCCGCGACTACCTTGAAAAGCGCTTTGAACGTGTCCCGGATCGAGCTGGTGACCGACATCGAGACATACAAGGCCTCCCTGAAGTACGCGATCTCGGCGGACTCGAAAGAGCTGACGGACCAGTTAGCATCCTTGAAAAAGGACGTAGCGAAGTGGACGCCAAAGCTCACTCTAGCGGTGAAGCTGGGAATCTTCTTGCCGATCGTTTTGACCCTGGCAGCTTGCAGCCTTATGGTCATCGCGACATGGTTGTGGATGCCAAGGGAGCTCTGGAACGTTCGCACCTCACACCAGACAATGCAGAACGGCAAGAGCTATCTGGTGATCGACGATCCAACCTGGAGCAACTGCAATTTGGCGGACGCTCCGAAGAAAGCCTCAATCGTTCGGCCATGCAAGACCATCGAGACCACCAATCCGAACCAGTAGAGGAGCACAATGAGCAAACCGACGAACGAGCTAGACGCCTTACTCATGGGATCCTTGCAGCAGTTGAGCGAGGATTTTCAGCAGCGCGAGATGCGTTTGACAGAGCAGCAGAGGAGCTGCATCGACTCCTTCAACAAACAGTCGGACGCGCTCACGCAGCAGCACGAAGCAACCGCGAAGCGATTGGACGAGCTGACGCAGCACTACAAGGACACCCAGACGCTCATGCAGCGAGTCGTGAGGCAGTTGAACGCTTTGAGCGAAAAGCTCAAGTGACTATTAGCAAGCGACTGGATCGCGGCAGGTGAAGCGGTTGGGGACTGTGACACACTTATAGTCCTTCTATGCCTTCCCGATCTCGAATGTCTCCCACTAGGGGTCTCATTGCTATGCAGCTTGGCCGGATCTCTTCGGAAGCTCATATGACCGGTGCGTGTACTCTGTGCGATTGGGCCGATCATAGTCTCTCCTGACTCTATATGCGCGACTTTTATGAAAGCGTGACTGTGTGAGGTTCACACTCTCAAATAGTGGGCAGCGTCTCGAGTTCCCGACGTCGGGATTTTGGATTTCTATCGTAGAGCTCGGTTGTCCCGTGGCCGCACGGTGAAGATCGAGGGCGGGAAGTGGCGGCGGCCCGGCGAGGACCAATTTCTATCCCCAAATCAACACAGTCATGACTCCAGTAGGCCAAGTTTCCGGGCCCATGCGTTGGGAAACCGGATGGTAAGACGAGCCGGCCCATTCCCTGACAGCTCAACCGAGCTTGCCGCATCGAAGGAAAAGCCCTCGATCTCGAGATATACGTTCTCCTCATCAAAGACGTCCTGATAAAGATGCACTTGCTGCCCCGTGGCTTGGTCCCGCTCGTACTTCAAACTTGTTTTTGTGCTCATGACAATCTTCCTTCCTCAAACACCGCGCTGGCGATTTCCCTCCGTCGGAATTTGGTTTCTTACGCATGATAATGTTCCGTTTTAGTTTGGATGGCTTGCGCGTTCTGGCGGGCTGAGGTGTCCGAATAGGATCTTTGACCTTTGTTATTACCTGTACTACAAGTCACAAAGAGACTCTATTGCGACGCTATTTCGCTGGCTCTCGGACGTATGATTGGGCTATACCCCAAAACGACACCCTTTCAACGATACTGGCTCCCAAGGACTGTGCTCTTCTTGTCTTGCCGAAGATCATCCTGGTTTCGCAGCTCACTTCTTCTTTTCAGGCGGAGATGACCACTGCCCGATCGGCTGGACTCGAGCTGGGACACTGTCAGTGCCTTTGTTAGCCCTATCAATGGTTTTCGTTGGCTTAGCGGGCGTTGGCTGGGGCTTCTTGTGCTCGGTCATTTGTCTCCTCGTTTTCTTCCGGTAACCATACTAACGACATATCAAATTCCTGCTCAACCAAAGCTTGCAGGCGTTGTACTTTCCTCTTCCTTGGCGGAGGTTCCTTCTTCTGAAGAGAATTCTCGGCCATCCGACATGCGAGGTACTTCTTTTCGAGCTGAGTGGAAAACTGCTGATCATAGGCCATGTCGTCTACGATGCACTTCAGATCATGGTTCAGCTCCCGGTAATGAGTTGTAAGCTCTGTATAAAGGGCAATCTGCTTGTCTAATCGAAGAACTGGCTTCAGTAATGCGGCCAGGCCTGCGCATAAGGTCAAGTAAAACCATGCTTGGCCTTGAAAAGGCTCATTCGAGTGTCGTAGAAAGGCGATCGGCGATGCTGCTCCCGTGAGGGCAACAATGACGTCATGGCCTCGTATTGCGAAAGTCCAGTTCCTGAGCGATTCCTCGTAATAAAGGACATTGAGCCGCGAAGTTCGGAGGAGGTTGTACACCTGCAGTGATCGTTCTCGCTTATTCACCTTAGATCCTCCTGCGGGCAACATCCGGGAAAGGGTGACCTACCCTCAACGTTATTCAAATCTTCTTACCGCTTCTTGGCGACTTCCCTGATACCACGAATGCTGGTCTCGCCAGTGGCTTTGCGCATAGTGCCGACGGTCGCTTGAGGCGAGAAATTTGGTATAGGAATGGGCAGGTTCTTGTTTACGGCATCACTGCGTTTTTGATCTATTCGACCATCCTGGTTCCTATGACGATTGTCAAGGCCTGGCTCTTTCATGGTGGTGTTCCTCCGTAGAGTTAGAAAGCGTTCGATTGATATGAGCTCAGATCCTTAAGCTTTGATTGTCAGTCGGAGCTGAGGGCGGAGAGGAACAAGAATGTTGGCGTACGCACGTACTACGCGGTCATACAGATTCTTGACCTGCGGAGCCTTGACGCTAACGATGAAGGCGTATGGAATTGGCTCCGCATTTTCCGCAGCCTGCCCGGATTCACGATTGTGATAGTAGATATCGAACCCAGGCTCTTTCAATGACGAACCCAAGCAACGTATGGTATTCCGCAGGCAGGGCTCCCACTTGTGGCCGTTTTCACGGAACACGTACTCAGGGGCATTGTAAAGATGCGCGGATGAGAAGAAGGTTCGTGTTTTCGGATGAGCTGGTCGTTTTCCGTTTATCGGCTTCCCGTACTTGTCTACGTGAGGACGGTATGCAACTTCTAACCCGCTTCTTGTGTACGCACCCGGATGCTCCGGATCGACTGTAGGAGCGATGACAAGAGTTCCTGTAATCCAAACTTTTCCAGGAAGAACGGCGTTTGGGAGAGGAATAGGGGCACGTAAATGTGAGCCGACGGGCAGAAGGCCCTGATAAACGACTAGTGTCTCGTCATCGTCACAGGTGATCAAACTGTTTGGGTTTTCCTCGAATCGCCCCCATCCGACTTCGGTGCGTTCATGTGCCGCTGGTTGAGCGCGGTGAATCAACAAAGCACGTATCGACAGAGGAAGGAGGCTCTCTGCCAATTGTGCTCGCACAGAAACGGCTCCTCGTAAGGCTAAAGGAGCAGCAAAGCTGGTTCCTGTCGTCCTTTTTGCCTGGAGATCAGCTGTCAAGGCGAGGAATGGAGCTTCCGCGGATCCGCCAAAGGCGACGCCGTCCGGTTTAATAAGTCCTGGCGAGCGCCCAGGCCCCATGGAACTGTAGTCTGCACGAGACCATTTTGTTGATCTCGATGTCGCGGCTCCTACGGACAGCACGTTGACGGCATCAGCGGGAGGCTGGATGCGATGAAGCCCAAGATCTTGCTGTAGATTCCCGTCATTGCCGGCCGCAACAGTAGCGACGACGTTGCCATGCGCGAACCGCTGGTCGAGTTCAGCAGTCCACGATGTCACCTCGTAATCGTCGACTGCAAGACTTGGCCCCAAGCTGAAGTTTATGAACGGATATGTTCTGCCGGATTGATCGAGAACGCTAAGAATGCGGTCTAACGCGTCGAGGTAGTCAAGGTCCTGGTTAGCGCCTGTACGCACATCGATCACGCGAACATGATCGACGGTACACATGGGGACAGGAAGTGGCTGCTGAGATTCCAATGGACCGAAAAGGAGGGCTGCTGTAACCGCTAGGCCGTGCTCTTCTGCGCTTGGGACTGCGGGGCCAATGCCGGCCGGTTCGATGTAATTTACCCATGGCGCCAACGCCGTTCGCGCCGCCAAAGGTAACCCACCATCAAATATGGCAGCGCGAAAGCTGTCATGCAAAGGCCCCTGACTAGGGAGTGGGAAGATTTCTCCGCTTGCCATTCGAAGCACGTTTCCGGGGTTCATAGGCCTCATCGTTGGCATTGCTCGCGCCACTCTGAGAAACGTAAATTCTGCTAATTCTCTTACGCTTCCAGTTTGAATTCTGACCGGGAGAAACGTTAGGCCCCCGACATCTCGGCGACGCGAAGTCAACACCTCGGCCTCTTGCAAGAGCGCGTACGCCAGAAATGCCTCCACAACACCCTTTCGATGGCCGTTGTGAAGGACAACCTCCAAAGTGATCATCCTCTGCTCGTCGGGTATGCTCTTGAGCTTACTCACGGGGTCCAAAGCCGCGAAGTCCTCGATATGTGCAAGAGTTGGTCCCGCAAAGCTCCCGGGTGATTTCGAGAGAATCTGCCGTTCCCAGTTTTGAAACGACTGTCGCGTTCCAGCTACGAAGATCTCCTCCGTAAGAGCCTTCTGTGGAGGATCTTTGATTCCCCATTTTTCTGGACTGATGAGTCGTGAACGGCTTCCGAGTGACTCCAGCCCGACTGCTCTTAGGATGCCTTCTGGGAAATCACTTTTTGAGGTGTAGCGTGGATGCATCGTTACAACCCCGACGACGTTGCCGTTAGGAGTAGCGGCATCGGGGATCGCGGCGAATGAACGTGCGGCTGTGTTCAGGCGAGTGGAGATGCGGGCGCGAGCGGTTTCGAGCGTATACGGCGGTTCTTTGGGACCACCACCTGAGGGTACGTCAACGACTGTAGTAAGCTTTTCGCCTTGACCTAATAGAAAATTCTCTTCACGTGCCATATCGTCTCCGCCGTGCTATTTAGCTCCAATATCCCTCTTACGAAGTGTGTCCCTCGCCAACCCCGTTGCGGCTGAGATGGCTCTCTGTGAAAACCCCTGATCAGCAAAAGCTCTGGCTAACTCCAGCTTTTTTGCTTTCGGAACCAGAGACATCGTGTCCTGTGACATCGCTTGCAGCGTCTGGAGCAAGCTTTGATCCGCCAGAACGGCAGTTCTCCTTGCAAGGTTGACTCTGCGAATTACCTCTGCAAAGGATTCTCCTTGCAGCATAGAAGCCAATACTGGCAATAGTTCGCGAACTTCAGGCGTCGCATCCGACAATTCCAAATTAGCTGCTAGCAGTTCTGAAACCTCTTCCAGGGTGGGAAGCGGGAACCTAACTACTCGGTCGAATCTTCGCCAAACGGCCGAATCCAGGAGTTCTGGATGATTTGTCGCGGCTATCAGGAGACCGTCTGCCGGCCAGTCATCTATCTCTTGCAAGAGCACTGTCACCAAACGCTTCAGCTCTCCTATCTCTCCTGAGTCGTCGCGTCGCTTAGCGATTGCGTCGAACTCGTCGAGAAGCAGAACCGATGGACCCCTGCGTGCGTAGTCGAGCACCACACGAATGTTGCTGCCCGTTCTTCCCAAATAGCTACTCATCACTGCGGAGAGATCCAACGTCAGTAGTGGCCGTCCCAATTGGAGTGCAATCCATTTCGCAGCCAGGGTTTTTCCAACACCCGGGGGCCCAACGAAAAGCATGGAACGAGTCGGAACAAGTCCTTTCGCTAGCAGCTCGCTTGATCTTCGCCGTTCCTCGAAAATAGGTTCGATCTCGTTCGCGACCACTGAAGCCCAAATCGGCTTCGTCTTAATCTCTGGACTGACTTCGCGCCGGAGGAGCTCAAGGCGGCTGTCCGTGTCTACTGGGATTGGCTGTGACGTGAGAGAACGAGTCACCCCGGCCGGAGTAGCATCAAAAATCGGCTTTGCCAACTCGGCAAGGTCCGGTCTGCGTTTCAACACTCTTCGCAATACTCGCTTGGAAAAGGCTGCAACATCGGCCGTTTTTTCATCCATCGCCAAACGTGCCAACTGGACGAAATCTTTTTCAACATCAAAAACGTCGTCCATCGTTTTGCTCTGATTCATATGGTAGATATCTCATGAATGGACTAGTTAAGTCAAATGTGCAAAATATCGTCCATTTATTCCCAGGGCTAAGAACTTCTCTGCGGGTCAGGTGGAACTACGGAGATGCCTTGAGGTGGGTACTGCGTAGAGAATCGATTATGCTACCTGTACTACATCAACGTGTGGTATATGTATTACAGGCAGTACCCCGATAACATCCAAGGAGAAACTCAAATGGCAAGCAAGGCTCAAATAATCGTAAAAAAAATAACAACACTTCTCGATAGCCTCGTCGCGGAACTCGAAGTCGACACCCCCACCACCACCGGCGACATTTACCGCATCAGCCCCGGAGGCCCACTTAACGAACGTGGTGTTGCGGAACTCAAAAGGCTCTTCGAGGAAGGGGTTTCGAGTGCGGAGATTGCATTAAGGATGGACATAAGCCTGTCCGGCGTGGCGAAAAGGCGCAGCCTGTGGGGGCAAGGCAAGCCCTTGAAGGCCGCGTTCCGATACGGGCAAGCGGATAACGAAGGCCAGAATGAGAAAGGCAAATCGACAGAATGAAACGCATATGGACCACACCTGAAGGCATCAAGGAGTTCACGCTGCTCATGGAGGGGGAACGTATCTCTTGGACAAGGAAGACGCCGCAACTCAGGCGGGATATGACAATCTACCCAGAGACGCTGACGCCAGAACAGCAGCGGAGGCTAAACCAGATCGAACGGGAACTGCTGGATATGGCATACCAAGCGGAAGAGGAAACCAGAACCGAAACTGTCCGTAAAGGGAAAAGATTGAATGGACCAACGAGGGCTATGGTGGACGACTAATGTCGGGCACTCTTCAGAGCTTGATATAGGTGACCTCAGCACCACGGGTCAAACGTGCTTCTTGAAGCGCCTGTTCCAAAGAGAATGTGCCACTGTCATACTTCTGAAAGATATCCAACCCACGATCAATGCTGATCTTCCAGCCGGTGTCTGTAGTGATGCTGCGAGCGTGAAAACTAGGATTGCTGTCCATTTTCCAAGAGAATGACACTGGAGAGCCCGCGAAAGCCAACTTGACCTGATTGAGCAGATCTTCTTGTTTGCTGCTGTTCTCTCGATCGGCCTGAGTCACAAGACTCACGGAAATCTCGTCTCCCTCGGGAACGAGACGATGTACCATCTCAAGAAACTCCATCAAATTCCGAATCTGGAAGAAATTTCGAATATAAGGATCACTTATCGTTATGTTCCGCGCCCCTTTTAGCTGTTCTCCGAACAAGCGTTTGTAGCTCCATCCCTTAGTATTCTCAGCCACGACGATGTGATGTGGTGTTTCAACTTCCTCTGACTGCAACTGCTTCTCTCTGTTCCCCATTGCAATCGGTGCCGCTAGGGACGACGAGAACAGCGAGCTAGATTCGATCCCGTCCTCACCTCTCACCGTAGCATCTGGCGCTTTCTTTGGTACTCTCGCGAAAGAGGGATACTGAAGCTCCTCTGGAGTGAGAACGGTAACTTGCGAACCCGTCGACACAGACCGAAAGGCAAAGTCGTGTTGGGTAAAAGTATCGTCGATACGTAGGATGTGCTCCCGAACTCGCCTCCGTCCTTCCATTGCAAACGAGAGGAGCTCAGCACACTCGTCGGGTGTCACCTGTCCATCCGGATACAGAATCTTCATTAGTCCAGAGAAAGTCTTTTCAAAGCCGGTCTGGTCCCGCGTAGAGACCTCGGAGGCCAGTTCAAAGTGCTTCTTGTAAGCCCCCGTGAAATCCTCGGTTCGCAGATGTTTTAGCACTTCGGCGATGTAGTCAACAACAAATCCATAGCCACCTGTGAAGAGTTCGTGTCGTATCGGCGCAACTTCCCACCCAGGATTGAACGAGTGAATTCGATCAAGAAAGGCCGAATCGATGTACTTGTCGGGCAACGGATCGAAGAAGTGCGAGTGCTTAAGCATATAGGGCACCGATTTCTGGGTGTTTCCCATGAACACCATTGAAGCCTCGGCGGTCAGTTGCTCGATCCCCCTAGAGAATGTCCGATTCGCCATGTAATTCTTCATGATATCTACGAGCGTTTTGTCTACCTTCTTGTCTTTACCAGCGAATTCATCGAAGCACACGCAATCCCAGAAGCCTACCAGCCCTATCTTTCCGCTTGCATTGCTGACGAACAGCTTGGGCGCCGTTACCTCAGAACCGGATATAAGCATGCCGTGCGGGGAGAACTCAGCATAGATATGTGACTTCCCTGTTCCTTTTGGTCCAAGCTCAAGGAGATTGTAGTTTCTCTCACAGAACGGGACCAAGCGGATTAGCGTAAGGAATTTTGCTCGCCGACTAAACATGTCTGGATTGAAGCCGATGCTTTGCATCAATGCGTCCATCCACTCCTCAGTTGTGAACTGAGCACGCGCTTTGAGAAATGCCTCCTGGTCAACATTGGCAACCTGAATTGGCTTCAGTGTGTCGATCTGCCACGGACTGATCTTTTGATCATCCGCGATTTCGTAGGTGACGTCCGCGATGCACCAGATGCCTCCGACTAGCAGTTTGGGGAATCTACGGACGAAGTCAGCCGAGACGGGAACAGCCTTAAGGCCAAGATTTGTGAAAGCCGCTTCATAAAAACCGCCCTTCTCATTGAGCTCGACGGTCAACTTATCGATGACCTTGTGACTTCCTCGCTCCTTGATTGTCGATTTGACCAGTTCGGCTTGATTGCGGTGGACGTAGTGCTTTGCGAGGATTCGCTGCACAGATTCCAAACCGGACTGTATTACATCTTCGTTGTCTGTGGCGCAATGCTGGCCTAGCAAATACTCCAGAACATACGTTGGCACAACGGCGTTTTGCTTGAGCCCGTGTGTCAGATCTTTGCGGACAACAAGCCCTGGGAAATGGGCCAGAATCTTCTTGTCAAGCGCACTTGCTACTCGCGGCTCCGCACCGGCGGGCTTTGCCTCAACTCGAACTTGGGTGTCAGAATTCATCGAAGTCACTCGCGAACGGCTTTTGCAGTTTCAGTTTATGCGATCTGTAACGGACTACCTGATTTGTTCCAAGAACGGTCTCCTCCAGGCGAAGGAAGACATCTTGACCATTGAACGCGTCAGCTGATCGAGACAGGGTCAGCAAGAACGCCGATTCACGGTTTCTTGCTTCGTCGCTTTGTGAGTCAAACGTATGGGTCTTGATTTCCGAGAGGATCGTATCGTCCTTCGAGTACAGCCCGATCCTGAGTGTACGTGGCAGAACCTTGTCGACGGCTGGCTGATCCTGAAACAGACCAAGTGAAACCTGGCCGGTCGTGATCTTCGCGGGTACACGGGTGAACTCAACTTCAACCTTCACCGTGTCGTTGCTTCTCGCCTTATGGATCTTGACGACGGGAACGACGACCTCCTGAAGGCTGATCCCTCCATGAACATATCGCTTTCCTGAACCCTGAAGTGGCATTCTGCAGAGAGATAGTGGAAACGCAGCAGCCCAATCACCAGCCAACCCCAAGGCTGCGGCCTCGAGGATCTTCACACTTGGTCCCGGCTGTATTCCTCTTCCGATCGCAAATCGTCGATTCTTGTATGTCCAGATTTCAGCCTGCGGAAGCGCGGTCATATCGCCCTCGTGCAAGTCATCCTGCTGAAAAAGAAAGCCATGATCGGCGGTCAGAATCATATTGCTGCCATTGATGTTGGCCACCTTCTTGATGATCTGTTCGAGTTCATTGAACGCCTGCTCAACCGAATCAAAGGTTTTCGCTTCTGTCCTAGGGTCATCTCCTATGTTGTCGATCACGTTGTGGAAGATGTAGATAGCTTCATGGTCGCGCATTAGCGCTCGTCCATCAGTCTTGCTATTCATCTCCAGAAAGGCTTCAGCCTGCACAGCGACTGCCTTCCCGCTGCAGGCGGTCTTCAGAATTTCGGATCGATTGGTCGTGCCAGCTGCACTCTTTTCATCTACAGTCGCATTTCCTGTCTCCGGACTGATTCCCCAACGAGATCCCGGCAGCAGTGACGCCATGCCGAGCTGCGTATACGAGGGGAGCGAGCCCCACAAGGCGCTCACCTCGGTAGTCCACCGGTTCTCCAATTGGAGGCGAGCGGCGAAATCAGCCGCGGCCTCGTACCTAAGTGCATCGGAGACTATAACGAATACCTTCTGCCCGCGAATCAAGAAGGGCCTTACGTATTGCTCAAAGAACTGCCGCTGAGCAGGCAGGTCACCGCATTCCCATTTACTCAACCTCCCCACTTGATCGCTCCAGCGATCAGACAAGGGCAAGAGGAAGTTGTTCAGGTACGAACGTTCGACCCAAGTGCTGATGCCGGCCATCAAATTCGTCTGACCATACTGACGCAGGTTGAACACACAGAGCCTGTAGGCCCGGTCCAACTTCCACCAACTCGTCGTATAGCGGCTCACACCCGCCTCAATCGAATCGACCATGAGTTCGACACCGGCCAGCAGTTCCCGCAACTCAACCGCATATTCAAGGGCAAGATAGCCTGGCTTGTGTTCGGCGTACCAGAAGGAGCTGCGGCGCCGCCTGATGTCCTCGATCAGATCCATGCCTGGTCTGCCCGCTTCGAAGGCCTTACACAGGCGGTGCAACGTATACCGTTCGAAGAGTTCAAACGTATCTGAATCGGCGACGGTAGCTGTGTCCTGCAGACCATTGAGCGTCTCTTCGACTTGGAGGTCTTTCTCCATCAGACCTGACCACGCGCGGTAAGACCCGCCGTGCGCCTGACTATCCTTCCAGTGTTGCAGGAAGACGCGCGAATGCGGGTGCAGTGTGACTTGACGGTCCAGTGGATTTGCTCCGCGGAACAGCGTAACCACGAAGTCCCGTAAAGATGGCGTAGCGCCGGCATAGCTGAAGCTGCGGCTCACCTCTCGCCAGAACGGAACCACTAGATTGGACGCTCCCAAGGTTTGTCCAACCGGGTCAAAGAGCCCAGCAGTTCCACCAGAGGTCAGGAAATGCATGAGTAGCGCGTCAACATCGGCGGCGACGTTGCTGCCCGCAAGCACAGCCATCATCTTCAGGCGTACTTCGCGCTCCTCGTCGTTTGTATGTAGCAGTTCCTTGAGCGCTGCTATTCGCTTCTCGCTGAGAAAGAACCGAGCGTGTTCCTGAGCAAGCTCCAGGAATGACTGCGGAAGCCCGACCTCCTGCAGGGCGAGCGATGCCTTATCTGCCTTGTACTCATATCCCTGCAGCAAAAGATCCAGCAGCCAATTGTCGCCGTCGTCGGGGCGAGGCGACGGAACGTAAACAAGAAACTTCGCACCGGGATTTGGGTCTTTCACGATGCGAACCTTGGTGCCAAACTCATTGTTCCGAACTTCTAACTTCGTCACCGCATCACCGGCAAACGTCTGGAACACCTCCGGCCAGTCGCCGTTGGGGTCGTACCAGAAGACGATGCGGTGCCGGTCGAAGACGCGTTCCAGGCTGTCGTGAATCTGCTTCATTCTCAGGTCTCTCTACTCTTCTGCAGCTTCAAATCCGGGAATCTTGACGAGCGCCTCGCCCAGCTTTTGATAGTTGACCTTGACGCCGTCGTCCAGGTCGAGCTCAATACGGGCTTGGGCCAATGGCAAAATCGTCTGCCGCTCCCATTCCTCGCACTCGTGCAGTGTTTTAGTTAGCTTCGCCGCCTCCTTCACTGCGGCGGACTTCTCCCGCACGCTGGCAGAAGAGCCGGACGACACCTGCTGCAGATGTTCGATCTTGCTGCGCAGCTTCATCTGGAACTCGCGCAGGTGGCGGTTCAGGATCACGTTCATCGTATCGCGCGTATACCGGTGCAAATAGATCAGTACGCTGAAGCCCTTGCGCGGGCTCTGCACCATCCAGTAGATCGGGCGCTTCTTGTAGGTTTGCAGGTGGTCTTTGTAGAAGTCGGTCAGATAATAGGCGCGCAGATCGCGACCGAGGGATTCCTCAACAAAGCGGACGTTTTCCCGCAGTGTCCCCTCACCGAATGTCGCCTTAAGGAACTCCCTCGTCCGCGCTACGATGTCGTCAGCGAACCATTCGCCGTCGAGAACCGGAATGATGCCGTCGCGGTCCGGCGTAAACGTAAGGTTTTCTGGCGCCCGATCAACCTTAGCGAGATACTCTGACAACGTGTCCCCGACGTTAGCGAGGATCAGCCCGGGGCGATCGACAGAGTAGCGGCCCATTGTGCAGCCGATGGCGTAGGAGAGGAATGAGGCAACGTCGCGCCTGCGGTCGGCGCGGGCGAGGGTAATCTGCTCCTTGGGGACTTCGGGTATGAGTTCATTCTGGAGACCATAGGCGTCGATGAATAGTCGGTTGTTCTCAGTCTCACGCTCTTGCATCCGGTCGACAGCGATATTGCATAGCGTCTGCCACTTGCTCCAACTCGATTCTAGGTCCTGCGCCTTCACATTCGAACGAGTTAATGGGTGTTCCTGGAAGTCCCAGGAAGTCTCAAAATTATCCCAGTCGGTTCGAGCTCTTTCTATGCAAGCCTGAGCCGCATCGTGTAGTTCTTCGCATTTCCCCTCTATCTCCATGAATGGAAGCATCGCAACGACTCCTAGTGGTACATGCAAGGTATCGCCCTGAATTTCCAACAAAGCTTCGAAGACCTTGGAATTCAACAATGCCAGAAGGTAGAGAAGATCAGTGCCGAACGCCGATGGGGCAGCGTCAACGAAAGCGAGAGAATCTCCTCGATAGCGAAATGTTTTGGCTATTGTCCCAACCTTGCCCCAGGTCACAGCCTCACGGAAGAAGTACTGCGTATTTTGTGGGCGGGACTTTAGTGATCCGTCTGGGTTCCGATAATTCCTAATTTCATGTCCGTCATGCTCCCAGTTCATTAGGTAGAGGAGATTCCCATACCATTTCCTCGCCACTCCGGCCTTATCCGTTTTAACCCACTTTGCGGTTGGACTTTCGGGTGCTCGAATACGTCCCACACTGACTTCCCAAAAACAACGCAAAAAATATTCGTCGTTTCGAGTTCCGAGCCCTTCTTTAAGGACGAATCGATCGCGGATCGGACTTTCTTGAAACGAAGCCAGCATCTGATAGGAGATCCAGTAAGCAAAGGGACTTCCTATGATTCTAGAGAAATCCACTTGTCTTAAATGGTCGAACCTATGCTCGCCGCTAAGCAGCTGTTGCTCTTTAACATCTGCATCGTGGTCGAGTAAGCGAAAGCAAACAGGATGTTCTTGGTCGCTCGGCTCTTTAACGATCAGCACAAATGCCACAGTTTGCACTACTTTGCTATTCAAACTGGGGAAAGCGCCAACCCCGTGCTGCGTTAAATTGATGAAAGTAACTCTAGAAAGAAGATCTGTTCGGAAGTCAGCCAGGGTATTAACAAACATCCAGCTCTGCATAGTGACCAAAGAGCAATAGCCCATTCTTAAGCACAGTCGCTGCGAACGAGAAATAAACGTCGCTGATAAATCGGTGCGCGAGCTAGAGAAATGTTTGTCAATAAAATTGACGACGATGCCGTTCATTCCTCCGGTCATATAAGGGGGATTAGCGACCACAACCTGATACCGCTGAGTCAACGCCTCCGCCTGCTCCAACACCCGAAGCACCTTCTTGTGGGTGTCATTCAGAAATAAGTTACTCCCCAGATCCCGCGCCTCCACGGCCCCTCGCGCGAACGCGATATCAGATTCGCCTACGCAAGGCTGGATCAGAGACCCGAGGTTCTTTGTCTCCTCAAACTGGTGCATCAACCGCAGGATGGATGGCGTAAACAATCCGCCCAGGCCAAGTGCCTCGCTGTAGCGCGGAAGCTCTCCTTCGCTGAAGTGCACGTTGCGCAGCTCGATAATATTTGGACGCACGAAGTGCTGCTTCTGAAAGAAGCGACCCGACTTCTCTCGGGCCTTCAGCGTAAGCGCCAGGGCAGCCAGTTGCGCGGCACGACAATCGATCTCGATCCCAGTGAGGTTGTGTCGCAAGATCAGCGCCGGGATCTCCGATGGTGTGTACCCCTCTTCCTCATAGATGACGTACAGAAGATCGAACGCGTACGTGAGCATGTGTCCGCTGCCCACGGCTGGATCGCATAGCCGGATATTCTGAGGGCGCTCGATGCGGAGAAACGCCGTGTCCGGTTCGGAAGACTCGATGTAGTAAGGCATCCACGCCTTGAGCAACGACTCCGGCCGGTTGAGCAGCCATAGCCTCCCCAGTGAGTTCTCCACCAGGTATCGAACGATCCAGTGCGGCGTGAAGAGTTGGGAAACGGCAGGGATGTCTTCGGCGGGCACGGCCGCCTTGCGAGCCATCACCTGGTCTTTCTTCTCAGAAATGTAAAACTGGTAGAGCCAACCCAGCACTTCCACCTGTTCGCAATCCTCGTCGGTGATCTCCGTACGAAAGCCCTGAGCGACAGACTGCTCTGTGAGCAGGTCGTCAGGAAGCAGGAGTTCAGTTTCGTCGTCCAGCCTTTCGAAAACGTCTGGCAAGATCTCGTTGTAGAAACGGCAAGCCGCAAGCACCAACAGCCTGTAGACCTCGCCCTGTGGGTCGGCGGAAGGAATCCGCCCCTGGAGCAGCGCTTCCATTCGCCCACTGTCTATGTAACGCCGCAGTTCCTCGGGTGCCGCTCCAAGGCGCGCGACAGTAAACAGTTCGGGCAGCGTATCCGTCGCAGTGGCTGCCATGAGCACCTTGACATGAAAGGGATGCCAGTTTCGAGCATCCAGATATCGGAGCGCTGCGAGCCGGTTGAACCAGGTGTATGCGACCCGCTCAATCAGCCCTTTGCGATCTTCCGTCGCAAGCTCGCGCAGTGAACGGACCTGGGTGGCGTAGGTGTCTAGATAATCAGGCGTCCTGGCGGTGAGAGCGAAGTCCAACTTGCGCGAGACTGCTTCAATCAACTGCTTGCGAACGGTGGGGGCGAAGGCCTTGAGGGCTGAAGTGTTCATGCGTGCGTGGGTTCCTCTGCGCGTGATGCGTTGTATTCAAACAATAACTTGGCTGCGTCGTCTTGACTAAAGTGCTGCTCGATTCGCTCGCGGAACTTGGGATCTTGTGTGATCGTTTCGTAGTGGACGCCCTTGAAGATGCAGGTAATGCTCGGATCGAAGCTCTCCTCCACGCTGAGGAAGGCCTCGTCAACTGCGTGCTCCAGACGACTCAGGAGAGCAGCGTCGTCTAGCGTCCCATCCAACGAGTCATCGAGCCATTTCTTCGGGGGTGCCACTTTGACTCGCTTATGGAGGGACTCTACGAGACCATCCCTCGTCTCCTTGATTTTGGCCGCTATGTTTGCCTTGACCAAGTCAGCGTAGATGGTCAGGAGGTTTCTCAAGCGTTCTACACCGGCTTCAAACGAAGGCTTGTGCCGCTTTTGAATCAGGCTTCCGTACGTTCCCAGTGACTTGAGCTTCTTCCGCAACTCTTTGGCTTCCTTAGCGAAATACTCCTCCGTGAGCTTGATCTCGCGGGATGCGTCGTCAGGATCTTCAATCTCGAAGCTGAAAGGAACGCCGGCTTCAAACACTTTGAAGGTGTTGCGCAGCCGCTCCTGCAGATCCTTCTCTGCAAGCCCGAGAATGTCAGCAGGAAGCGAAACAACTCGCGAGTTCAAGCGGCAACCGTCGATCGAGAACTCTACGAATTCCAACTTGTAGTTGAACACCCTCTCCAACCGCACCAGATCGAATCGTCGAGGAGGATTCGCCTCAAGATCGGCTTTCGCGTCAGCGACAGCCTGATCACTTACGTCTCGCAATCCAACTTCCTGAATGAACCCCAGGTCGGACGTTTCCTTTCCACCGCAGGCGAAGGAAAGCTCCTGCGGGCCTGCTCCAGTAATCCGTATGGCATTCGGCTTCTCCTCGGAGGTCGAGCCGGCTTCAATCAGCTGTGGCGTGGGTGAATACACGAGGACATCATCGTCCGCAACGATGAGGCCAATACGCACTCCGGCCTGAGTGTGAAGGGGCCTTTCAAGCGATGCCAGCGCATCCCGAAGCATGTCGACGGCTTGGATTTCGCCGTATCCTAGCCGGCAAACCTCAGGATCTGTATCCAAGGTGATGGAGAGCTCAGACAGTGGTTTGCCGACTTGCAGCCGCTCCACCAGCGCAATTGCGACCCCTTTGGAAAGACCCGGAGCGACGATCACGAGGCGTTCTGCCGAGTTTTGAATGAGGTTGATGAGAGCTTCGTCGGAAGCTACGGTAAACAGTCGTGCCATGGCCCATCCTTACAGAGTGATGATGTTCCCCTTGTTGAGTTCTGCTTCAGCCACGGCTCGCAGCGCTGCGAGCCACTGATCCAACTCCGGCACTGAGGAAATGATCGCTAAGGCGCATTTGGGCTGAAGATTCTTTGACGGGATATATTCCACCTGGTGCACAGGTGCAGCTGGTATTACCGTTGGCGACCCTGACGGCGCCGGAGCAGGAGAAGGCTTTGGCGCAACGAGGCGGGCAGCAAGCGCGACCTGGGCTGGATACTCTTGATTGACGTAGCGCTGGACCCGATCCCTGATCCCCGAAGCAAAGCGTGCGGAGAGAATCTCCTTGCGGGCTGCCACAGTGGCCATCATCACCAGTTCGCGACCGCCACTGCTCAGTGTGGAGAAGTCCGGCACCGTTGCGAGGCGTTCTTCCTGGGCGCAAAGTGTATCGGTCGCTTTCTCGCGTTCAGCTTTCAGGAGTTCCGCAAGCAACGCCCGGAGCTTGGTGACGGCTAACTTTCCGGCTGGAACGAGCCCGCCGACGTACGGGCGGCTCGAACCGGCCAGACTGCGAAGCGGGGCGACTTCATCGGGTGGTAATTCGACGAAATTTGCTTCTTCTTCCCTCAGAAACGCAATAGCTTCGTCATAAATCGCGCGCTGCGGGCCGCGCATGAACGCTTTGATGGGAGCCACGGTAACCAGCTTGGAATCAAGCAGGTCATTCTGGAAGTCTGCCAGACGGCTCAGCAAATAGCTGTAATCCTTTTTCGCCAACTTTCCTACTTCATTGGCAACAGGGCGCAACGCTTCAAGGAAGGGGTAACGGCTGACCTGATCCAGAAGCGCTGTTAGTTCAATCGACTCAATGCCAAATCCTTCTACAGTGGCTTGCCCAACGGAGCGTGCGTCAACACCAGGGTTTTGACGATCGAAGAAATCAGCGTGAAAACTTTTTAGTGCATTGACCATAGAGGCATCAAATTGCTCCTGCAGCCGCACTCGTACCTGACTCCACTGACGGTTGCTGCGCATGCTCGCCAGAACGCCACGGGCGTCCAGCACGTCAGGTCCGCGAAGCTCGACTTTCCCCATCCGAAACAATCGTGCGAGCAAACACAAGACTGCGAGCTGACCCCATCCATAGGGCCTGCGCTCAAAATTCTTGATGATCTCGTCCAGCGAAGTGCGCTCACCGTTGTTCTGGTTCATCGTCACGTAAGAGAGGATTTCTTGTTCAGGCTCCGAGGGTGGAAGAACACCACCGGTAAGCAGGTCATCTTGCCCCAGCAGGGCTTGTGAAAGCAGGGCGTCATCATACGTGCCCTTGAGAATCCGGAGGCTGGGATAGGAGAACGAAATCAACTGTTGGAAGGCTTTGGCAAACCGATTCCGGGCGTCACCGTCGCCCAAGCCTTCGATCTTCGCTCCGTTGATGTACAACTGCGCTTTGGCGAGGAACTCCTCCGCGACGGATTCCATGTTGGTTCGTCGCGTGCTGTTCTGCTGTCCACGTTGCGTAACAATGGCCTTTCTGGTTTCATCGACACCACTGCTGTTCTGATCAACATATTTCTTCGTCTGCAGCCACAGTCTGGTTTGCTCAGCCAACCTGTTATCAGGCGGCAGAATCGCTAGTAGCTCAGGCTTACCCATGTTCTGCATTGCCAAAATGCTGGTCTGCGCATACTGGTCATGGTCCATAGTGATCAGGTTCACTTTCACATCGGCATCGCGTTTCCCAATCAGCTGGTCGTCGATCTTTCTTGCAAAGGAATAATCCTGCCCGTTGCCCTGATAGCGGATTCTTGCGTCGCGCAAGACGTCACCAAACATCACGTCAGCGAGTGTATCGATCACCTGAGAATCATCGATCTCGGTGTTCTTAATCTCGACTTCGATATCCTTCTCAGTGTCGGTCAGAAATTCGTAAGCATCCCCATTTCGTTGCAGATACGATTGGGATTCAAGATGCTCCAAGGCCTCCTTAACTTTCATCTCATGAGCACGAATGTCGACGTCTGCCGCTTCGATCAGCAAGATCGCTACGTTCCTGGGTGTGGCTTTGAAATCCCGAACCCATTTTAGGAGAAAAAGTGATTTGAGAATTCGGATCTCTAAGCCTTCACTTAGCTGATTCTCAGCCATACTTAGAGTCGTCTGCATGTCACCTCGAATCGAGGCAGAGATGCCGTCATACATTAGGTCAAACGTCGCAAGACGCCCCACATCTTCATTGCGAATAGCCTTCGCAACCTCTTGAAATACGGCTAACATGGAGCGTTCGCCCACAGAAAGGTATTTCCCTGTGAAAGCGTTGTGCTTAGATAGTTCCTGAATCGCCCGCTGAAAGAGGTCGAACTGATATGGATGGAACGGATAAAACTTGCAAAACTCATCGCTGCCGCGCCAACCGTTGAAGCTCAGTGAATTGTCTCCAAAACGAAAGAGAGTCTTCAGGTTTTCTTTCTCTTGATCGAAGATCGACGTCAGCACTTCCGGCTCTGACTCTTTCTTTGCGAGAAGTCTTTCCTGAATCACCTCGCGAACGTCTCCGCTCGCAAGTGTCAATTGAGTCTTAAACCGCGCCGTAATTTTCGAGAGATCGTGCGCTTCCGAGCCTCGAAACGTGCCGAGTACCCCTTCGAGATCTGCTTGCGAAGTAACGAATACCCATGCCTTTCCATCACAGATGGTCGCCAGGGTCTCTGCAAGAGTCTGCAGATTCAGCATCAGCTTTGAATCTTGACCAATGAATTGTCCGACTTCGTCAACAAAGAAGTTGAGACGAAAATTCGACACTTGCTTCGAAATGTACTCCTTTACCGAGTGAGCAAAGCTTTCAATCGAAACCCTGTATTCCTGCCTCACTTGTCTCATCACATCGGAGGCTTCAGATTCCGGCACCTGAAAGTGTGCTGCGTAAGCCTTCCCGAAGGCTGCCCGCTTGATGGTTGCCAGGGCCTCGCGGTCTATTTCCCACGGAGTGCCGTTTACTGCTTCATAAGTTGCCTTGAATGGGACGAAGTCGCCCCTTGAATCCAGATCGCGCTCAAATTTAGCGATGTAGCCTTGTTTGCCGTAATAGCCTTGCAGCTCGTTCAACACCTTCATGAATACTTCCAAGATTGGAGCTGTATGATCGCCGCCGACGCCATCAAACTTCTGATCAATGTTGAAGAGGATGCTTCGTGCAGGTATCGAAGCCGAGGTTCGAAGAGCTGCCTGCACAATCTCATCGCTAATCTTGGGCAAAATGATGTCTGCTGGCCGCCTGCCACTCGGTAAGGGCCGTTCGTCCAGAACCAACGAAAGCATCTTAAGAAGGTGGGACTTTCCGGACCCGAAAAAACCGGATATCCAAACGCCGTTCGCTGTGGTCTCCCTGAGGTAACGGTCGGTGAAATTGCCCAGACCTTTGCTTACGTCCCGGGTGACGACGTACTCGTCAAGCTCGGTCTCCTCATGGCGGATGTCATCAGCCTTGATTACGCCCTCGATCGGACGATCTACTGGCTTTAGAAAGAGTTCGAAAATCTTCATGAATTCTAGATCCTGTAATGGTCCATGTTGGAAGCTCGATAGTACGGATTGTTGATCAACGGGCTTGGAATCGAGCCAAAAAGTTGAAGATGAGAACCGCCAGTGGCATCCTGGTCATATCGTCCAGGAAAGAAAATGATGATAGGGTGACGGAGCATCGCCGGTTGGACAGATTCAAGAATTGTGTGAGTCCGCAAAAATGGAAAGAGCCGCCCGGAGCCCGTCAGAAACGTTAGGTCGCTTCCTAAATCGATCACCTGTTTAAGGCGTGGCACCAAATGTGTTCGTGGATCGGAGCAATTGCGAAGCGTTTCAAGCACCTCTGCTTTCGTAAAGGTTGATTCCTCTTCGATCAGACCGGAGAGTAGTTGAGAATCGTCGAGATCATCCAAAACGAGGTCAAAGAAATCCGTCCTGCTTACTGTTTTGCCGTCGCTTCGCAGCCGGGCGGCTAGACCTTCCACCATGTTTCTTAGATCGTCCTCATGGGCTGTGTCATAAGTCTGAATGAAAAGTGGAACCTCATTCGCCTGCCCCTTCATTGAAAGAAATGCTTGGCTGCTGAAAATCGTAAACAGCCGTTCTGATAGGTTCGCAATCTGGGAGATCATCTGAGCCCTCCAATCTCGTTGTCAGGAATCAGAAATCCTGCTAACCAGCAAGGATCATCGTCAACGATCGCGTCGGAAACAGCTCTCGGTAGCAAGCTTCGCCTAATTGTTCCAAGAGCTGGACCTGGCAAGAGCAGATTCGCTTCCACAAGCATCCGTAGCAATACTTGTCGGAGCTTCGTCGCTGAGGATGCAGTCACCCGAGCGAGCTCAGGGTATGTAAGGGACTTTGCATCAAAATATGTGTCGTAATCGGAGCGGCGCAGAATGGGGTCGTGAGCAGCTAGCTTTGCGCGCAGCACTTCCGATGCAAAATCGAAGACAAATCTAATATGCTTGATTGCCGCTAACCAAGCCACTGCAGTTCGGGCGTCGCTGGTCGCGGTCGAGAGTACTGTAAGTTCTTGATCAGTGAGGCACATGAGGCGCTGACGGAGCTCTCGCTCCAGGCGCACTGCACTCCTCTGACTTCGACATTGCAACGCATTTGAGCTTAGAACGTCTTCTTTGACTGTTTTCCAATCCCCAAACTTCAGATAGCTGCCTGCGATAACGCGGGCAAGATCCGGGCGAAGAGATGCCGCCGTAAACGCAAGAGAATATATTGGTGAATTGTTCGTTCGCATCGTATGATCCGGTCTGATTTGTATCCCTACGGCAAAGGGAGCAATCTTGGCGACACTTTGCCGTTGAAACTGCTTACTGCTCATTTCGTGCATGATCACGGCCAATCTCACGAGGCGACCGCAGGGTGCTTAGCTCGCAACCATTTCTCTACCAAGGTGCGAAACTCATTTGCCTTCTGGACAATCTCATCCGATTCGGTGTCCGTTGCAACCGACGAAGTCATATAGTCGATGACGTTGCGTTTCCGTCGACAAGTGTCGAAGTAGTCTGACAAGGCGACCGCTTCTGTCCCTAATGCAACGGCCGCGGCTTCAAAGGTGACCTTATGATGGCCCGACCGCGCGCTAACCCTGTACCCGGAACAGGCAATCGCAATGATGCCTGTCTGGAGAGCTGCGTTGTAGGCTGTCGCGAATCTCCGATCGGCAGACAAGCCACTCATCGCAGCATCTGCGAGATCGCGAGCGATCAGAGCGCGAAGATTATCCACTTCCTGTTTGCTGGTTTGATGTGTTTTCACATCGCCTTTAGCCAGCCACTGCTGCCAACTCGCCATCATTTCCTTTCACAAACTCTTTCGCACCTCGTAGCACGGTGGCTAGGAAATGATCGTGGTTCTTTGTCTTCGCTTTGAACTCCTTGGAGGAGTACACGGTGGGATTGACTGGCCTTCCAAATCGCTGCTCCGCTCGTCGTAGCGAAGGCACTAAGTCAGCGAGGCCTACATCCCCCACAATCATAAGGTCCACATCGCTCTCCGACGACTCTTCCGATCGTGCAGTTGAGCCGTAAATAAAGGCGAGTTGGATACGCTCCCCGAAGGCGTCCACTTCCTGCTTGAGGATGGGGATCAGGCCTACGGTCTTTTCGAGAAGACCTCTGAGGTCTGAGAAGACAGGGGAATTCGTGTCCGCCTTGAAGTAGACGCGACGGCCATCCTTCGTCTGTTCCAAAAGCCCTGCTTTGCTCAGGGCCTCGACTTCCCTTTGCAAACTTGAGGGCTGAGTTTCGAGACGCGATGCCAATTCTGTGAGATACCATCGCTTCTCTGGCTGGAGCAGGAGCACGGCCAGAATCTTCGACCGTATATCCGGGAACAGCGCTTCGAGAATGGGCGAACTACGCATCCTGCGTAGATAATTACGCAATCGGCGTAGTAAGTCAAGAAGATCTAGCCAGGGTGGACGATGTCATTTACAACCATTGCCACGGAACTGCGGGCGCTTCTTCGCGATGAAGTTTCCAACCTTCGCCAGAGTCTTTGTTGGAGCGATACCCAACGTAGATCGGGATACCCGTCCCAGCGAAGGACGCGAACTTCGGGGTCGCCCATCTTGATCCCAAGAGCCTTGGCTCCTAAGATATGTGGAATAGCACCATGTCGTTGTCGTACTTTGACCACCAAGTTGTCCACATCTAGCCACACTAAGTGATAAATCCTTTATTTCATTGCGTTTTTCGAGATTACGTACGTTCTGCATCGGCAAGTAGGCCGTGCCCACGATTGGTGAATCTCTGTCCTTCAGCCGTCGAAGTGCAGACTTCCGTGGTCGGTTGGGATTGAAGGCTGGAAAGTCATTTTCAGCGTCGGAGCTCGAGGTCGCGCTTACGCAGGGATATCGGTGAAAACCATTCGCTGGAATCGGCCTGACGAAAAGAGATGAACCCGGAGACGATTCAACGAGCCGTCTTTGAATCTCTGGGCCGAAGCCAATGTCTTCAAAAGAATCGCCTCGAAGGATGTTCCTTTTACACTTCAGGTAAGCGGTTCAGATCGAATGCTGGTCAGTCAACTCTTGTAAGAGGAATCGCATCAGTATTCACAGAGATCCTTAGAGGGTTCTTATACGAAGGTGGCGATTCTTTCCGTCTGCTTGTCGATTCGCCCCAATATACTAAATTGCGACCCAGCTCTTTTGCTTGATAGAGCGCTTTATCCGCCGCATCCAACAGATCTTCCTTGCATATGGTGTCGTTCGGGTAGCAGGATGCTCCGCCACAGCTCACTGTCGACAGGCGTGGATGGCTGCCGGGCTCGGGAAGCGCCGGAGAGCCGGCTACTTCGACGAGTTTGCGAATACGTTCCGCGACTATCATTGCTCCTTCCTGAGTTGTACCGGGAAGCAGGACCACGAACTCTTCGCCGCCGAATCTGGCCGCGAAATCGTCCTTGCACCGCAAACTCTGCAAGAGCAGAGACGCGACTCGAACTAGTACACGATCGCCATACAAATGTCCGCGAGTATCGTTTGTCAGCTTGAAGTGGTCGATATCGATCACGATTGCGGATAGACATGATCCGGAATCCGCAGCCTCGCGCCACAATTTGGCAAACTGCAACTCATATGCGTGCCGATTGGCAAGACCGGTCAGGCTATCGATGCAGGATATTCTCTGGAGTTCTACATTCAGGAAAGACAGCTCTTTACTCTGTATTTCGCTACGCAGGCTCATCAGGAAACCAAGCCGCTCTTCTCGCCCGATGCTGTAGTTCGCAATTACGGTCATCGAAATGGCACAGACAGCTAAAGTAATTCCCAATAGCTTTTCGGATGGGTTCAGAAGGTGATCGTGTTGAATGAATACAAGATCGCTCGCTAACAAAATAACCGATGCGCTGAGAGCGTAAACGAACTGGAGTCGCATCACGACATTGACAAAGATGACCGCAACGATGAGGCCTACCTGAGCGTATGCGGAAGAGGCTGCATTTTTATTGCTCTCGAGATAGAGGTGCGTCACTCCGATAAGGCAGCTTGCCCCGGCAATGCTGGTTTCGCGATAAACCTTGTTGGGACTCCACCGCATGCTGAGGTTGATCAGCAGCGCAAGAGGCGTAACGATGCAGAGGCGAATTTGTATTGGAAGCCATGAGTTACCTCCTTGAAGATAGTGGTCGACAAGGACATAGACGTTGAAGAGACCGATCGCTATCAGGCCTTCGAGCCAGAGACGTTCTGATCGTCGAGCGAGCGTGGATTGTTCGAATGCGTTCTCAAGGGGCTTCGGCAATGCCAGTCGCTGAAATCCCCTTTTCGAAAGCCGTTCGATCTGCTGAATCGCGAGTTCATGAATGGAGGTGCTCGGCATTTGAAGTCGCCTCTTCCTTGCGGTCTGCCCTGCATCTTCTGTCGGCGCGGGATCTCCTCACCATCAGTGATAAAGGTACAGATCGTCACCAAAATGACTCAGCCTGATGTTACTAAAGCAGGACCGCAATACACGCTCTATTCTTGAGTTTGCATGGTACTTCCGTGTCATGCACGCGGCCTCTGTCGTGCCATGGACGGGTGCCGCTTCTAGTTGACGAGAAAGTTGTCGATCAGACGAGTGCGACCAACATAGGCTGCCACCGCGACCAGCGCGCCTTTCTCCGCATATGCCACGGGGAGGAGGGACCTTGGATCGACTATAGCCAAGTAATCCACTTGTACGCCTTCGGCGGCGTCCAGAGTGTTCTTTCCAATCTGCAGGAGTGTCGAGCTTAGGCGTTCTCCATCGGCGACGCTGTGCTCGATCCGTTCAAGCGCTTGATGCAGGACTAATGCCTGTTCACGCTCTGTCGAGCTAAGGTATTGATTCCTGCTGCTCAGAGCGAGACCATCGGCATCTCTCACGATTGCGCAGCTCACGAGCTCGAGGTCGAAGTTCAAGTCCTGGACCATTTGTCGTAGGACGGCTAGTTGGGCGGCGTCCTTCTGACCGAAGTAGGCGTGGTGGGGCGCGACGATGTGAAATAGCTTCGCTACGACGGTGGAGACCCCTGTGAAGTGGCCGGGGCGGGAGGCTCCGTCTAGCCGGTCCCCTACGCCGGGGACGGTGATGGTTGTTACGGCACCTTCGGGGTACATATCCCCTGCTTCAGGGGCGAAGAGAACAGATACCCCTTCGAGCTCGAGTTGTCGGGAGTCTTCCTCGAAGGTGCGTGGGTATTTGGCGAAGTCTTCGGTTGGACCGAACTGGAGTGGATTGACGAAGATCGATGCCACTACAGTCTCGCACTCAGCGGTTGCGCGTTGGACGAGCGAGAGATGACCTTTGTGAAGTGCTCCCATGGTTGGGACGAAGCCGAGCACGACACCTTGCGTCCGGAGCTTGCAGGAGATGCTTTGCATCTCCGCAACACTCTTTACGATCTGCATTTGAGGGACAACTCCTTTTAGCTGCTTTGGCGCTAGTTTTGACTGCATGTTTTTGCGGACGCGAAGCGTGCTCAGCGCTTACGACGCTGGCACTTGGACTTTGCGTTTGACTCGGGCTGCCGGGCTAATCCACCACTTCGACTGGTTCCGTCATCAGCTCCCGGATCTCGCGGGAGAAGTGGTAGCTCTCGGCGTCGGAGGGGAAGGTGCGAGCATCGACGTCGCGGCGGTACTCTTCGAGGGCGGAGCGCATGACTCCGGCTATGTCGGCGTATCGCCGGACGAACTTGGCAGGAGGCGAGAAGGTCATGGTCATCATGTCGTGCATAACGAGGATCTGTCCGTCGCAGTCGGGGCCGGCTCCGATTCCGATGGTGGGGATGTGGAGTTCGTCGGTGATGATGCGGGCGAGTTCGCGAGGAACGCCTTCGAGGACGATGACGAAGCAGCCTGCCTGTTCGAGGGCGAGGGCGTCGGTGCGGAGTTCGTCGATCGCTTCCATGGTCTTGCCCTGGACCTTGTAGCCTCCCATGCGGTGGACGCTCTGGGGTGTGAGTCCGATGTGTCCCATGACCGGAATCTCGGCGGCGACGATGCGCTGGATTAGGTCTTTGCGTTCGCGTCCGCCTTCGAGCTTGACTGCTTCGGCTCCGGATTCTTTGACGAATCGGATGGCGTTGGCGAGTGCTTCGCGGTCGTCGGTGTGGTAGCTGCCGAAGGGCATGTCGGCTACCAGGAGGGCGCGTTTTACCGCTCGGCGTACGCCGCGGGTGTATAGGAGCATCTCGTCCATGGTGATGGCGAGGGTATTTTCCTGGCCCTGCATGACCATAGCGAGCGAGTCGCCTACGAGGAGGACGTCGAGGCCAGCTTCGTCGACCAGCCGGGCGGTGGCGTAGTCGTAGGCGGTGACGGCGACGATGGGCTGTCGCAGTAGTTTCTTTTCAAGAAGGGAGGGGACTGTGACTTTAGCGGGGGAATCGGCCGGTCGCCCGGGATGGGCTCCAGCTCGTTCGGGTGAGAACGTGGTCAAACTCATTGCAATCTCCAGTGCAGCTCCGCCGCGTGTCGCCTTGAGAGACGACTTTGGCTGGATACCACCTGTCCCAGTAAGTACCTGGGTCCGCTGTAAAGCCTACTCGTGTTCTGGCAACAGTGGCAAGAGGATACCCCGTGCCCTCTAACGGGTGGGGTACCCACCCCCCCGGGTATACTCGCGTAAATTCCTTTTTATGTTGCACTTACGAGAGGGTTCCCCGCGCAAATTCGTCATTCAAAGGGGGTTACGGCCAAATTCGTCAAAATAAACGAGTTAAGGAACTTACACACGCTCTCCTGGCGATCTCGTCGCTGTTTACCTCACTGCTTTCAATTGTAGCGATATAAGTGGAACTAATGCGCACAGCGTAAGTCTATGATTCAACGTGGTTTGCCCCTAGTTGGGACTTGACAGCCTTTTTTTGACTGATTTTTGACTGAAAAGATGAAAGCCGAAGACATCCGACAGCTGCAACATGGAGCATATCGCGTAAAACGCATCGAGCACCTCTACAGCTTTAGGTTTTGCTCAGCCAATTCAGAGAGGGAGCTGCGTTGTGTGCCGTCGGGGAGGAAGTTGGAGGGATCGAGCCAGCGCTCGAAGATTGCATTGCGGGTGGGCCACTCACTGTCGAGTATCGAGAACCATGCGGTGTCGCGATTTTTGCCTTTTACGATCATGTGTTGCCGGAAGATGCCTTCGAACTGGAAGCCGTAGCGTAGTGCGGCTCTTCGCGATGGTTCGTTGAGCGCGTTGCACTTCCACTCGTAACGCCGGTATCGGAGTTCGAAGGCGTGTTTTGCCATGAGGTACATGGCTTCTGTGCCACCCGGGGTTCGCTGCAGACGGGCAGTGAAGAGGATGTTGCCCACCTCTATTCTCCGGTTGGTGGGTTCGATGGCCAGGTAGGATGCGAGACCGATCGCTTCGTTGGAGTGGTTGTCGACGATTGCGAAGTCGAGCCGGTCTTTCGCTGCCCTGGAGGCGAGATAGGATTTGAACGATTCGAGCTCGGGTGGAGGCGCGTCCGGCAGGTAGCGCCAAAGTTGCTCGGACTCTGCGCCTTGTGATCCCTTGAAGAGGGACGCCGCGTGAAGGTTCGGATCGACGGGGGTGAGAGAGACGAATCGTCCTGTGAGGACGGTGGGTTGAGGTAACTCCGCGGGTGGCCCGCCCACGACCTCATCGAGTTGCCGCTCGTCGAGTTTGTTCGAGAGATTCATGGCTTGATCGAGGGACAGAATGAGAACGAGCCTGGATTCAGGCGGCGATTCGGATCGGGCTTAGGCGCGGCCGCGGGCGGAGCTTGGTGGTGGCGGGTAGTGGGATTTGAGCTTGACTGGTTCAACGGTTTCGGGTTCGAGCGCGATCGGGCGATGGGCGGCGACCATCTCGGCGATGGCGAACTTGAGCGGCTCGATGCCTTCGCCGGTGACGGCGGAGATTTTGAAGAAGGGAAGCTTGCGCCGCTTGGCCATGGCGGTGAGTTTTTTGAGCTTGTCGGGATTGGCCACGTCGATCTTGGCTGCGACGAGGATGGTGGGTTTTGCGGCTAGTGCAGGGTCGAAGCTTTTCAGCTCTTCGGTGATGACTTTGTAGTCGGCGACGGGGTCGGGACGGGCGGTGCCTTCGGCGGCGCCGGAGTCGGAGACGTCGACGAGGTGGACGATGACGCTGGTGCGCTCGATGTGTTTGAGGAACTGGATGCCGAGTCCGTGGCCGAGGTGCGCGCCTTCGATGAGGCCGGGAAGGTCGGCGATGGTGAAGGATTCGGTGTGGGGAAAGTCGCCTACTTCGACGACGCCGAGGTTGGGTTCGAGCGTGGTGAAGGCGTAGTTGGCGATCTTGGGCTTGGCGGCGGAGAGGCGCGAGATGAGGGTGGATTTGCCGACGTTGGGGTAGCCAACGAGGCCGGCGTCGGCGAGGAGGCGAAGTTCGAGGCGGTAGGCACGCTCTTCGCCGGCGCGGCCGAGTTCGTGCTCGCGTGGGGCCTGGTGGGTGCTGGTGGCGAAGTGCTGGTTGCCGCGACCGCCGCGTCCGCCTTTGGCGATGACGATGGTTTCGTTGGGACGGGCGAAATCGTGGATGAGCTCGCCGGTGGCGTCGTCGTAGAGGAGCGTGCCTACGGGGACTTTGAGTGTGGTGCTGTCGCCAGCGGAGCCGGAGCAGTTGGAGCCGAGGCCGTGGCCGCCGCGCTGGGCTTTGTGCTCGGGGTTGAAGCGGAAGTGGACCAGAGTGTTGTGGCTGAGGGAGGAGGACATGAGGACGTCGCCTCCGTGGCCGCCGTCGCCGCCCGAGGGACCGCCCTTGGGGACGAACTTTTCGCGGCGGAAGGCCATACAGCCATTGCCGCCGTCGCCGGCCTTGATACGAATTCTTGCTTCATCAATAAACATTTCGCCAACACTAGTGTACTAGGATGTGCGCCTTGGCGCTGGTTTTGAGCGTAGAAGAGAGATGCGGAGAGGATTGATCTTTTTTCGTGACGTAATGGCAGAGATGTGTAACTGAGACTGCAACTCTTTCGGTTTAACACGGAAGTGGTCTTTCATAATTGCTGCCTGTGCGGCTAATCTCATTAGTGTTCCGCCGTTTTTTGGCGTGGTGTTGCTGCGATGTTGGGCCCGGATAGCGAAAGGGCACGGCGAGCTTACTTTTCATCTTCCCGTGGTTGCGGCGTAGAGCGGTACAGAATCCGCGGAGAGAGCATGTTGTTCGGTGTGGGACGCGCGAAGAGATGCGCGCGTGTGAGGAACGTTGTGCGGGCCTGGTTGCTGTGGTGTTGTGCCGCTGCGGTGCTGGGCGCGTGCGCGTGGGGCCAGAGCTCGGTGGATGGGGCGGTTAGCGGCTTTGTGGTGGACGCGACGGGTGCTGCACTGGTGGGCGCGGTGGTGGAGGTGCAGAACGTCTCGAATGGATTTGTCGCCGTTGCGAAGACTGTGGGGAAGGGCGAGTTTGTGGTGGGACATTTGCCAGCGGGCGAGTACCGTGTGGTGGTGGACTATGAGCGGTTCGCGAAGCTGACACTGGAGCCTGTCGTGGTGGACGTTGGGGGCGTGACGTCGGTGGAAGCGCGGCTGAAGGTTGGTGGGGTGGTGAGTTCGGTGGATGTGACAGCGGTGCCTGAGGCTCCGGTTACGGTGACTGTGGATGAGGCGGCGTCTGTGGCCACGACAAGCGTGATTACGCCTGAGGAGATAGAACGAACGCCCGCGAATGGGCGGCGATGGCAGACGTTTGCGCTGTTGACGCCGACGGTGAACGCCGATCCGGATGGAGATGGGCTGCTGAGTTTTCGCGGGGTGGCTTCGACGCAGAATAGCAGCAGGATCGATGGTGGGGATGACGATCAGAGCTTTGGCGCGGTGCCGCGAGGGACAGGTGGAGAGAGTGCGGCAGAGATTGAAGATGCGGCGGAGACGGGGTCGTCGCGGCGCGTGAGTGCGGGGAGTGTGGATGGAGGCGGCGGGTATGGGCGGCATGCGGGGGCGGCTTATACGTTTTCGCAGGAGGCGGTGCGCGAGTTTCGGGTGAGCGGGCAGAACTACTCGGCGCTGTATGGGCATGCGGCGGGGGGGATTATTACGACGGTGTCGAAGAGCGGCACGAATGCGGTGCATGGGACGGGATTTTATCTGGTGCGGTCGAGTGCGTTTGGAGCGACGAATCCGTTTTCGATTCAGACGACGTATGTGGATGGGGTGAGTTCGAGCGTGGCGGTGAAGCCGTATGATCTGCGGCAGCAGTTTGGGGGGAGTGTTGGTGGGCCGGTGGTGCGGGACAAGCTGTTTTATTTTTATACGTACGACCAGCAGCGGCGGTCGTTTCCGGCGATTTCGACTCCAGAGGATCCGAACTTTTATTCGCTGACGCCGACGCAGAGTGCGTTGTTGGGGAACAGAGGGGTGACGGCGACGAAGGTGAATGCGGCGCTGACTTATCTCGACAGCCTGACGGGAACGGTTGCGAGGCGGCAGGACCAGACGATTAACTTCGGCAAGATGGATTGGCAGGCGGCGGAGCGGCATCGGCTGAGTGTGCAGTATGACCGGGCGCGGTCGAGTGCGCCTTCGGGGGTGCGGACGGCACCCGTGGTGGATCTGGGGACGGGGAGCCTGGGGAGCAGCTATGCGAAGGTGGATTCGCTGCTGGGGCGATGGACGTGGACGGTGTCGCCGCGGGTGAGCCATGAGCTGCGGGTGCAGTATGGGCGGGACTTTCAGTATGAGACGGCGGGGAAGCCGCTGCCGCAGGAGCCGGCGGTGGGGCCGGATGGATTTGCTCCCGAGATTGCAATCGGGCCGGATGGATTTACGTTTGGGACGTCGAGTTCGCTGGGGCGGACTGCGTATCCCGATGAGAATAAGTTGCAGCTGGCGGATTTGATGACGGTCGTGCGTGGACGGCATCAGCTGCAGATGGGTGTGGATGTCAGCTTTGTGCATGACTACATCTCGAGTTTGAGTAATCTGCAGGGTGCGTTTCACTACGACAGCGGGATCACGTCTGGGCATGCGGGCGGGTTGGTGGATTGGATTACGGACTATACGTTCAATGTGAATGCGTATCCGAACGGTGGTTGTCCGTCGATTACTGCCGCGGTGCATGAGTTTTGCTTTCGGTCGTTTACGCAGAGCTTTGGGCAACAGGCGGTGACGTTCGATACGCAGGAGTGGGCGGGATTTTTGCAGGATGAGTGGCGGGTGCGGCCGGGGCTGACAATTAGTGCCGGTTTGCGTTACGAATATGAGCTTTCGCCGCTGCCGCAGACGCCAAATGCGGTGTTGGATGCGGCGTTTGGGCAGACGGGCGCGACGAGCGTGTTTCCGGAGGATCGAAATAATTTTGGGCCGCGAACAGGGATTTCGTGGGCGCCGTTTGGGTCGGGGCGGGTGACGGTCCGGGTGGGGTATGGGCTGTTTTATGGGAGGCTGCCGGGGGCTACGGTGAAGAGCGCGTTGGTGAATACGGCACTGCCGTCTTCGACGACGAGTGTGCAGATCTTACCTACTACGGTTACAGATTGTCCGCAGGTGGCGAATCAGGGGTTTGGGTATGCTTGCTCGTATGTGACGACGCCTCCGGCTGCGGTGGCGAAGACAACGTCGGCTACGGTGTTCGATCGAAGATTTCGGCTGCCGATGGTGCAGCAGGGCAGTTTTTCGCTTGAGAGGGAGGTGGGTGCGGGGACGGTTGCAAGTGCGACGTATCTGCTGAATCTCGATCGGCAACTGCCGAACTCGGTGGATATTAATATTGCTCCTTCAACGGTTACAAAAGAGTTTCAGCTTCAAGGTGGGACGGGCGCCGTTGGAGTTCAGGATGGCGAGACTTTTTTGGTGCCCTTCTATTCGCAGAGGGTGAATACAAACTTTGGGCCGGTGACCGATCTTGTTTCGAATGCGGATGCGAGTTATAACGCGCTGGTGCTGGAGGCGCGGCGGCGCAGTCGCGGAGGGTTGGAGTTTCGCGGGAGCTGGACGTGGGCTAAGGCGATTGACTATGGGCAGAGCGGAGGAGCGACGCCGCGGACGAACGGGCAGTTCGATCCGTTCGATGTGCGGTATGACAAGGGACTGTCGGCGTTGAATTATCCGCACAAGATTGCGGCGAGCATAGTGTGGGAGCCGCGCTTTTCGATTGAGCAGCACTGGTTGAGAAGTACGATGAATGGCTGGGCGGTGGCACCGATCTTTACCGAGACGAGCGGAAAGCCTTATAGCCTGGATATCTTTGGTGGAACGAGACTGACTGGTGGACACGAGAGTATCAATGGGGCGGGTGGTGCGGTGTATCTGCCGACGGTTGGGAGGAACACGCTTCGGTTGCCGGATACGGGGCGCGTCGATCTGCGATTAACCAAGGCGGTGATGGTGAGCGAGGGTGTGAAGGTGCGCGGCGTGGCCGAAGCGTTCAATCTGACGAATCGGGTGAACTACTCTTCGATCATGCAGCGTGCTTACCTGGTGGGAACAGAGGTGAATGGTGTGACGCCTCTGGTGTTTCAAAATGCAGCGGCGGTCGCTGCGGAGGGTCTGAATGTGCAGCCTTTTGGGACGTTCACCGCGGCCGCGACGGGACAGTCGCCGGAGCGGCAGGTGCAGTTGGGTTTGAGGGTGGAGTTCTGAGGGAAGATGTTATCGTCCTGCCGGACGGGCCCACTGCGCGTGGGGCAGTCACTTCGTGACTTGTGTACCCTTCTCCGGTCCTCCGTTGGTCGGGGTTGGCATCTCTGCTCGAGCGAATTAATGACGATCCGGCGCTATAGGCTGCAGGAAGTTCTGATGGTCTGACTGCCCTGGATTGAGGTCGGGCGAGTTATCTGGGCGGGAGGCGAAGCGAGTGGTGGGGAACGCGTCGGGGTAGTTCTGCTGAATCCACTCGGCCATCTTTTCGCGGACGAGACAGCGGAGGTCGAAGTTTTCGCTGGAGTTGCGCGAGCTCATGAGGCAACGAATTTCCATGGAGCGGTCTGTGAGGTTGGTGACCTGAAGACCGCAGGTTTTGTTGTTCCAGAGCGGCGAGGGATGGACGATGGCTTCGAGTTGCTGGCGGAGGGCCTCGACCGGAATGGAGTAGTCGACGTAGAGGAAGGCGGTGCCCATGATGTCGGAGGACTCGCGGGTCCAGTTCTGGAAGGAGTTTTCGATGAAGTAGCTCAAAGGGACGATGAGGCGGCGGAGGTCCCAGATGCGGATGACGACGTAGGCTGAGTTGATCTCTTCGATTCGGCCCCACTCGCCCTGGACTACGACGACGTCGTCGATGCGGATGGGTTCGGTGAGGGCGATCTGAAGGCCGGCGAAGAAGTTTGCGGCGGTGGATTTGGCTGCGGTGGCGATGATGAGCGAGGCGATGCCGGCGGAGGCGAGGAGGCCGGAGCCGTAGTGCCAGATGCGGGGGTCGTTGAAGGTCCAGAGGAGGGCTCCGATGTCGATGATGACGACGAAGCTAATGAGCATGCGACGGAAGAGCTGGAATTGGGTATGAACGCGGCGGGCCTGGATGTTGTTTTCGGCGTTGAGGTCGTAGCGCCGCAGCATGATGGATTGAAGGACGTAGATGCAGCCGACGGCGAACCAGCCGAGAGAGGCGACCATCGCCATGACGAGGCACTGGCGGATGGTGTCTTCCATCTTGTCGGGCAGGCCGGAGATGATGGGGAGGATGAGGAGAAGACAGGTGAGGAAGAAGATGGCGCGGGCAGGTTTGCCGAGATAACGATGCAGGCCCCAGCCGAAGGTTTTGTTCTCTTGCTCTTTACGGCGCAGTATGCGGAACAGGATGTAGTGCACCACGTTTGCGAGCACGATGGCCGAACAGAAGAGGAAGATGGCCAGGAACCATGTGTGGCGGAAGTGAGGGAATGCGAGCCACAGCAGGGGGGCGTGCGGTGCCGCAACGTAAGCGGGGCTGGGGATGAGGCGATTCAAGATTGCTCCGTCTCCTTCGTCAATTGGATACAACGAAGCTGAGAGCAGTTTAAATGCTGCGGGCAGAAATAGGTTACAGGGCTATTTCTGTTGGAGATGGTCGAGACCGTCGAGGATTGCCTCTTCGAGGGCGATGCGCTGGTCGGAGTAGGAGTGGTCGGTTGCCAGGTGGATGGTCTTAACCTCTTGATTGCCTGCTTTGTGGAGGGCTTCGACGAAGGCGTCGTTGGAAGGGGCGAGGCCGTCGTCGGAGGTGATGACGAGGATGGGGCGGGTGGCGAGCTTCGGGGCGAGTGCAGGGACGTTCCAGGCGGCTGCGTTGGCGGCTACTTCTTTGGCGAGACCTTCGGGAGTGCAGCCGGCGAGGGGAGCCATGCCCTCGGCTGCGAGTCCGGCTGCGAGGGCAGAGATGGCGGCTTTTTGCTGTTCAGGTTTGATTGACTGCATTTTGTCGACGCCCATATCTGCTGCGGAGATGAGGCCCACGGCTTTTATGGACGGGTCTTGCGCGGCGACGTAACGGGCGAGGAAGCCGCCCATGCTGTGGCCGAGGAGAACGATGTAGGACGGGTCGGCGCGCAGCTTCTTAGCGTTGGCCGGGTCACGCAGATAGGCGATGGCGGAGTGGGTGTCCTCGATGGAGTGAGTGAAGGAGAAGTTGCCGGGTGAGCCCCATGAACCGCGATAGTCGAAGTAGACGACGGTCCAGCCGGCGCGGCGAATGGCTTGGGCGAGGTCGAGATTTTTCTCGTTGCCAGGGAAGCCGTGGAGGAGCAGAACGACGGGGTGGGGTCCGGGGCCGGGTGCGATGTAGGCGAGGGCGTTGAGGAGGGCGCCGTGGCTGGGGATCTGGAAGGTTTCGAAGCCCGCGGGGTTGGTTGTGTCGTGCGCGGGGTCGGTGGTGATGGCTGCGGGAGCCTGGGCTGCGGTGGGCAGAGTTGCGGAGAACGATGCGCCGAGGATGGCTGCTGAGAGGACGAGTCGCAGGGTCATGCGGTGATTGTATGCGGTGTTTGTGTGAGATCTATGCTGTTTGTTAGAGCCATTGGAGACGGCGGGGTTTGAAGTTAAGGAGGTTGCGTGCTTTTTCGTTGGTGGCGCCTCGGAGTTTTGCGTTGTAGTAAACGGCGTCTTCGCCTGCGACGGCGCGTGCCATTTCTTCTGTGATGTGCGGCGGTTGTGGAGCACCTACCCAGGCTGCGAACTTTGGTACGCAAAGGTGAACGGGCGTGGGGTCGTTGTCGACGATGTTGTAGATTCCTGGTTCGGCGGTGAGTGCGGCTGCGGTTGCGATGGCCGCGTCTTCGATGTGAACGAAAGACCAGACGGCGAGGCCTTCCCCGACGATGGGGAGCTGTTGGGCGCGAGCCTGATCGGCGGCGCCTCCGTCGGGGCTGTACCAGGTGTTGGGGCCGTAGAAGAAGCCGTAGCGTAGGACGATGCCCTCTATTGGCTGCGGTTTGAGGGTTCGCTCTTCGATTGCGGCGTACATCTGGGCGCTGGCGGCTACGCCTGGGCTTGCGTCGATGGCGAGACCTACGGATTCGTCAGCGAGACCGGGACCGGCTTTGAGGTAGAAGCCGCTCCCCTGTTGGATGTAGCGGCGGACTCCGCATGCGAGTGCGGCCTGGTGGAGATTGCCGCCGCCTTCGAGTCGGAGCTTGCGGTCGCGTGCGGAGTAGGCGGGGAGGTCGACGGGATTTTTGGGGAGCGAGGTCAGCTCGTCGATTACTACCTCGGGTTGCGATTGTTTTAAAGCTTTTTCGATGGAGGCGCGATCGAAGGCGTCGGCGATGGTGGCGGAGGCACCCTGTGCGGCGAGTTTTTTTGCGCCTGCGTCGGATTGCGTCATGCCGGTGACGGAGTGGCCGAGGCGAATCAGTTCGGCGATCAAGGGTTGTCCAATTGCTCCGCTTGCTCCTGCGACGAAGATTCTCATAAGAAAGTCTCCCGTTTTAGCGAATTGGATTCTTGTGGGAGGAAAAGGTCGCCTGGTTGTTCTTGATAGGAAAAGAGGCGCTGTGGCCTAGGAATGGAGCGAGAATCTTCGAAATGGGTGCAAAGGCTTTTAGAATAGGGAGGTGAGCTTTTCGGAACAGTTTGATGTGGTGGTGGTCGGTGCGGGGCACGCTGGTTGCGAGGCGGCGATGGCGTCTGCGCGGATGGGTTTGCGTACGGCGATCTTTACGCTGAATCTGGATTTGATTGCGCAGATGAGTTGTAACCCTGCGATTGGCGGGATTGCGAAGGGGCACCTAGTGCGCGAAGTGGATGCGCTGGGCGGGGTGATGGGCGAGGTTGCGGATGCTACGGGGATTCAGTTTCGTCTGCTGAATACTTCGCGCGGGCCGGCGGTGTGGTCGCCGAGGGCGCAGTGCGATAAAGCGCTGTATCGCGTGAAGATGCGCGAGGTGTTGGAGGGACAGAAGAATCTGTTTATCAAGCAGGCCGAGGTGGTGGACCTGATTGTGGAGGACAGCGAGTCGGCGAGTCAGCAGGGCGCCGAGTTTTCGCCAAAGCGAGTGGCGCGTGGGTTGAAGCTGCGGGATGGGCGGGTGATTCATGCGGCGGCTACGATTGTGACGACGGGAACGTTTTTGAATGGGCTGATTCACTGCGGGGAGCAGCAATATACGGCGGGTAGGAGTGGGGAGCCGGCGAGTGTGTTGCTGGGTGAGAGTTTGAAGCGGTTGGGGCTGCGTGAGTGCCGTTTGAAGACGGGGACGCCGCCGAGGCTAGATGGGCGCACGATTGATTGGAGTCAGTTTCAGGAACAGCCGGGGGATGAAGATCCGACGCCTTTCAGCTTTCGGACGAAAGAGATTCCGCTGCGGCAGATCATGTGCCATATTGCGCATACGACGCCGGAGACGTTGCGGCTGATTCGAGAGAATGTGCACCGCTCGCCGATGTATACAGGGCAGATAGAGGCGATTGGACCGAGGTATTGTCCGTCGATTGAAGACAAGATCGTGCGGTTTCCGGAGAAGACGCGGCACCAGTTTTTTCTGGAGCCGGAGGGGCTGAATACGCACGAGGTGTACATCAACGGCATGAGCACGAGCCTGCCGATGGAGATTCAGGCGGCGATGGTGCGGTCGATTCCGGGGCTTGAGAATGCGGAGATGCTGCGGCCAGGGTATGCGATTGAGTATGACGCGATCGATCCTACGGAGCTGGATCGTACGCTGCGGGTGAAGTCGTTTGCGGGGCTTTATCTTGCGGGACAGATCAACGGGACGAGCGGGTATGAAGAGGCGGCGTGCCAGGGTTTGATGGCGGGGATCAATGCGGCGCTGGCGGTGCGGGGTGAGGATGGATTTACGCTCGACCGGACCGAGGCCTATACGGGGATTTTGATTGATGACTTGATCAGCAAAGGGACGAATGAGCCGTACCGGATGTTTACTTCGCGGGCAGAGTTTCGGCTGCACCTGCGGATCGATAATGCCGACAGCAGGCTGACTCCGCATGGGCGGCGGCTGGGACTGATCGACGATGCGTTGTGGGCGGAGTATGAAGCGAAGCAGGCTCGTGCGGCTGCGTTTGAGAAGTTGTTGAACACAGAGCGAGTGAAGACGGGTGAGTTACCGGGTTCGCTGTTGGAGAAGTTGGATGGTGATGCAGCGGGAGTGAGTGGGCAGACGTTTGCGCAGCTTTTGAAGAGGCCAGAGGTGCCGGTTGAGGAGGTTGCCCTGGTGCTGCGCGAGCGGCTACGCGGGGGCGATGAAGTGTTGGGTGGCTGGGTGGCGGCGATGGATGCTGCGAATGGGACGAAGCTGCCTGCTTGGGTTCGGAATGAGATGAAGACGGTGGAGACTGAGATCAAGTACTCGGGGTATCTCGACCAGCAGCGGCGCTCGATGGAGAAGATGCGTCGGGCGGAAAAGCGGGCCATTCCTGGGTGGTTTGATTACTCGTCGGTGAGCGGGCTTTCGAGTGAGATGAAGGAGATCCTTGCGAGGGTGCGGCCGGTCACACTGGGCCAGGCTAGCCGGATTGCCGGCGTTACACCTGCGGCAGTGAGCTTGATCCATGTGTATATCGAGATTCAGGGCCGGGCTCGGGTGGCTTAGGTGCGGTTTGTCCTGCCGGACGGGCTCCCTGCGCGGGAGGCGGTCACTTCGTGACTTGTGGACCTTTTGTGACAGGTTTGGAGCGGTCCTCCCGTTGGTCGGGTTAGTAGCTTTTTATCTCCTGCCTCGTTTTGATGAGTAGAACGAATGGGTTGCGAGCGTACTGGGTGGAAATGTAACCGCGGAGAGGGTTTTGGCGTCCAACCTTAAGTCGGGAGAAGAACAATGACGTCTGCGGTGAAGACAGGGTTGATTGTGCTGGTGGTTGTTGTTGCGGTTTTTATGCTGTTGGGAAGGGGAAAGCGAATGGTGATGGGGGCTGAGAGAAAAGAGCCGATCCCGGCTCCGGCGATGGATGAGCCGCAAACGGGAGCAAAGCATGAGACTGCAGTGTTTGCTGGTGGTTGCTTCTGGGGCGTGCAGACTGTGTTTCAGCGCGTGAAGGGCGTGACGGATACTACTGCGGGTTATTCGGGCGGAGCGGCGTCGACTGCGACGTATGACCAGGTTTCGTCTGAAGGCACGGGGCATGCGGAGTCGGTGAAGGTGGTGTTCGATCCGGCGAAGGTGAGCTATGGCACTTTGCTGAGGATCTTCTTTTCGGTAGTGCACGATCCTACGCAGTTGAACCGGCAGGGGCCGGATGTGGGGACCTCGTACCGGTCAGTGATTTTTTATACGAGCCCGGAGCAGGAGAAGATCGCTAAGGCCTACATTTCGCAGCTGGATGCGGCGCACGTGTTTCCGAAGCCGATTGTGACGGATGTGACGCCGTTGAAGGGGTTTTACGACGGGGAGGATTATCACCAGGATTACGCGGAGAAGAATCCGAATAATCCGTATATCCAGGTGTGCGATGTGCCGAAGATGGCGGCGCTGAAGGTGCAGTTTCCCGATCTGTTTCAGGATTACAAACACAAATAATTTTCGGGGCTCTCTGCTTATGGTGAAGGGCCCGTTTTCAAGGGTATTTCAGAAAACCACGTCGTCTGGACGTGGTTTTTTGCGTGGCTGGACGTGGTGGGATGTGTGGTGGATGTGGTGTTTTAGCACCGTGGGTTTTGGTGGCTAAAAATGTGCCAGGTTTTTGAGATTTATTTTGGCCCGGGTGCTCAGACAAAAGCAGATCCCCTTCGGGGATGACAGCAAGAACTGCAACTGCAACTGCAATTGGCCCTGCGCCAACGTGACGGGTTGTTATTGGGTGACTTCGCCCTCGGGTTCGTCGGTGGGGTTTTCGATTTCGGCTTCGAAGCCTTCGAGGAGGCGGTTGAGGAAGGCTTCGGGGTCGGTGCCTTCGTTCTGGAGCTGGTGGGCGAGGGCGATGTGGCGGGCAAGGTCGGCGAGGACGATGCCCCATGCGAAGGGGTCTTCCCAGGCTCCGCTGCGGATGCTGACGTGTTGGGCCTGGTTGGCGATCCAGACGCGAAGGACTTCGAAAGAGGCTTTGTCTTGTTGCGCTTCTTCGGGAATGGTAAGAACTTTTTCGACGCCCATCTTTGCTCCTGCGCAGGTTAGGTTAGGTCCTCTTACCAGCGTATAACGATTGGGTTTGAGTGAACCAAGGACGGTACTTATGAACCCTTCGATGATCTACGTGCAGTCGTAAACTAAAGACTCAGAGTTGGTTTATCCACAGCTTGCACAGCGCCACCAGCCTTCCACAGGCATGGAGCTTAGGGTAGAGAGACCCGGGTGCAGGTAAGGTTAAAGATTCATGGCTACATACCCCCATATTGTCGGAGAGCAGGAGCGACCCACGTCGGTGCATGCCGAGATGACTATTCTCGGCGGAATGCTGGTGGAGCCGGTTGCGATCATCGACGCGACGATGCTGCTGAAGACAGATGATTTTGCGCTGGACTCACACCGGAAGATCTACGATGCGATGCTGCATCTGGTTGAGGTCGGGCATGCGGTCGATATTGTCACGGTTGCCGACTACCTGAGTAAGAAGAAGGAACTCGATTCGGTGGGCGGCCTGCCGTATCTCGCTTCGCTGAGCGAGGGGTTACCGCGGAAGCTGAGTATCGAGAGCTATGTTCGTATCGTTCGCGACAAGAGCCTGATGCGGCAGTTGTTGACGGTTTGCGATATGGGGATGATCGAGGCCTCGGACCAGAGTCGCGAGGCGATCGATGTGCTGAACCAGGTGTCGAGCCGGTTGACCGAGATTTCGGAACATGCGGTGACCGGTGGGTTCTCGGATATCACGGCCATTGTGAAGGAGTCGTTTGGGTCGATTGATGCGCTGTATGAGCAGGGGCGCGAGGTCACGGGGCTGGCGACGCACTATCTCGAGTTTGACCGGATGACGAGCGGGTTGCAGGAGTCGGAGTTGACGATTATTGCGGCTCGGCCTTCGATGGGCAAGACGGCCTGGGCGATCAATATTGCGGAGAATGCGGCGGTGCGCGGAGGGAAGGTTGTTGCGGTGTTCTCGCTTGAAATGAGTAAGGCGAGTCTGCTGCGCAGAATGCTGGCCTCGCAGGCGCTGGTGAACTCGAAGGCGATTCAGACCGGGATGCTGATGCGCGACGACCGTTCGAAGCTGGTCAGCGCGCTGGAGCGGCTGATGGAGTCGAAGATGTTTATCGACGATACGCCGGGAATTACGCTGGCGGAGATGCGGGCTAAGGCTAGACGGCTGAAGCAGCAGCATGGGTCGCTGGACCTGATTGTGATTGATTATCTGCAGCTAATGACGGGCTCGGCGGGGGGACAGAAGGGGTTCGAGAATCGCACGCAGGAGGTCTCGGCGATCTCGCGTGGGCTGAAGGCGCTGGCCAAGGAGATGAAGGTGCCGGTGGTGGCGCTGTCGCAGCTGTCGCGTGCGAGTGAGCAGAGGGGTGGCGACAAGAAGCCGCTGCTGAGCGATCTGCGGGAGTCGGGTTCGATTGAACAGGATGCGGACGTGGTGTGCTTCATTCATCGCGAGGAGTACTACGATCGCGAGAATGAAGACCTGAAGGGTAAGGCTGAGATCATCATTGCGAAGCAGAGGAATGGGCCTACTGGGAGTATTCAGTTGGCGTATTTGGCGGACTATACGCGGTTCGAGAATCTGTCGCATTCCGGGGATTCGGGCGGATATTAATTCCTTGGGTTGGTGGGTTGTCGTATCGCTTTCTGTAAGGCGACTTAGCGGAACCTGTTGCTGACTTTGAGTGGAATCGTCGATTTGAATTTTGGATCTTCGTGCTGGCTGACGTGCTATAAACTGCGCTAGCGATTAGCGCGAATCTTATGGATGCTGCCAACCAGCGGGACCTGCTGTTGCCGGATGCTCTGCCGTCTGTTCTCGGTGAGGCCAAGGTCAGGGGCGACCGGCCGTGGATCTTCGGTCTGCTTGTCGCGCCGTCGGCTGTGGTTGCCAATGGGATCGTACAGGGTGGTGTGCTGGGATATCTGCTGACGCAGCAGGGCATGAGGATCGACGTCGCATCCCATTGGCTCTCCATCCTGGCGCTACCTACCTCGCTCTATTTTCTCTACAGTCCGCTGACAGACTTCCTGCTCAAGCGGCGTACTTGGCTGATGCTTGGTTCGATCGGCGCTGCTGTGCTGATGCTGCTCGCGTTTCACCAACAAAGCATCGCGGCGCCTGCTCCACTGCGGCTTATTCTGCTTAGCGGATGCCTTACACAGCTTGTGTTTGCGAGTTGTGGAGGCATGATGGGAACGCTTCACTCGGACAAGTCCCGGCACACCGCGTGTGGTTTCTTTCAGGCTGGCTCTCTGGCTTTCGGCGCGCTTGCAACGTGGTTATTGATTCGCGAAAGCACGCGCATGCCTGCGGCATCGCTTGGCTGGATGGCAGCCGCCATGATCGGACTTCCGAGCGTCTTGGCTTTTTTCGCACCGCATCAGCCCGTGGTGCGTAGCTCCGGGCTTCTGCAGACGCTCAGGATTCTGGGTCGCGAGTGCAAGGCCACCTTTCTGCGCTGGGACTCCGTTCCCTATCTGATATACGTGCTTTTGCCGGCAGGCACCGGCGCGGCGATTGGACTACTTCCGAGCATCGCGCAGTCTTACGGCATTAGTAGTGACCAGATTGCGTGGATGAACGGCTTGATAGGAGCCTTCGCGATTGCCGCAGGCTCGATGGTGACAGCGCTGTTTCCGACTCGTTGGGGAATCGCACGTCCTGCTCTCGTTGTCTACATTTTGAACGCACTGATTCTTGCCGGAATGGCGTTTGGGCCGATGCGGCCGTGGAACTATCTCAGCGCTACGATCCTGTATCTGTTTACGACGGGCTGCTGTTACTCGACCTCAACTGCGATCGCACTTGAGTTCATCGGAGAATCGGGCAAGAGCGGCAGTGGACGTTTCTCAGTTATCAACGGCCTCATCAACGTTCCGGTGCTGCTGATGATCTCTGTTGATGGATGGGGTGCGGCTCGATGGGGAGCACGTGGGTTGCCCGCCATCGAGTGCGTGGCAGCTCTGGCGGCGAGTATTCCTATGTTGATTTTCGTCTGCCTGCGGCCACTTCGTCCTACCGTGATCGAGACCACACAAGTCGAATCGTGATGTCGTCAGTTGGCGATGGCCGGCTGCGATTGTGTTGAGTTAGGCGATGGTTTCGGATGGGATCTCACCAGTTTCTAAAATCTGATTCAGAACGGGTATTCGACTGAATTTAAATGTTGGTGTGTCCTGGGCTTAGAATCCGGTATCGCTCAGGAGGTTTCCAAATGAATCTCAAGTGGATCCGGTCGGCCGCAATCGGTCTTGTTCTTTCGACACTTTTTATGGTGCGATGCGAAGCTGACGCCCAGAGTAAGGCTGACGAAAGTTCTGTGAGAAATGTACCGCGGGCATTTGCAGCGGCATGGGCCAAGCATGATGGGACGCAGCTTTCAAAGATCATGTCCGAAGATGTTGACTTCGTAAACGTCTCTGGCGAGTGGCTGCGTGGGAGGTCGGATTTCGCTCTGTTTCATAGCCGGCTTCTGTCTGGGCGCTTCAAGGATTCGACAGTCACGCCTTTGACGACTTCGGTGCGATTCCTGCGGCCAGACCTGGCGGTGCTTCACTGGAGTTGGAGAATCGACGGCGACAAAAACCTCGACCTGACGTCCCGTAAAACACGTTTTGGCCTGTTCACGATGATTGTTGAGAAGAAGGATGGGACGTGGTTGGTTACTGCGGCGCAGAATACCAATCACGTTCCTCCTCCGAATCCGGACCCGGAGATGGAAGGGATTAAACTGGGCATCCTCTTCCCAACGGAACAGTAAATCATTGATTCCCGCTGCACCGCAGTCGGGTCCGGACGGCTGCGGTTATGGCTTGGGAGCTGCGCCGATTGAGTTGAGGTCGGTGATGGTTTCGGCGGGGAGTTGGAGGGATGCGGCTCCCAGGTTTTCGCGGAGATGGGTTAGCGACGAGGTGCCGGGAATGAGAAGGATGTTGGGTGAGCGATGGAGGAGCCAGGCCTGGGCCACCTGCATCGGGCATGAGTTGAGGGACTCTGCGACGTCGTTGAGCTTCTCGGATTGGAGTGGGGTGAAGCCTCCGAGGGGGAAGAACGGGACATAGGCGATGCCTTGTTTTGCGAGGTCGTCGATGAAGGCGTCGTCGTGGCGGTGGGCTATGTTGTAGAGGTTCTGGATGCAGACGATCTTGGCGATCTTCTGTGCTTCGGCGAGCTGGGTGGGCGAGACGTTGCTGAGGCCGAGGTGCTGGATGAGGCCTTGCTGCTGGAGTTCGGCTAGTACGGTGAGGGGTTCGGCGATGGAGCCTTCGGTGGGACGCTCGATTCCGCCTACGCGGAGGTTCACTACGTCGAGCTTGTCGAGGCCGAGGTTGCGGAGGTTGTCGTGAATGCCGTCGATGATCTCCTGCCGGGAGAGCGCGGGGATCCAGGATGCGTCTGCGCCGCGGCGGGCGCCGATTTTGGTGACGATGACGAGGCCGTCGGGGTAGGGATGGAGCGCTTTTTTGATGATCTGGTTGGTGACGTGGGGGCCGTAGAAGTCGCTGGTGTCGATGTGATTGACGCCTGAGGCGATGGCTTCGCGAAGGACGTCGAGGGCGGTGTCCATGTCGCGCGGTGGGCCGAAGACGTGGGGGCCGGCGAGTTGCATTGCGCCGTAGCCCATGCGGTTCACGGTCATGGTGGTGTTGGGGAGTGTGAAAGGGCCGCCAAGTTTGGCGTTGAGTTCGGTTTGCTGCGTCATTCTGTTGCTCCTCTTATTTGTTCGTGAGTTGCGGTCGTCGTGGCTACCTGTGGTTAGATGAAGAAAGCCTCAGGTAAGGAGTTCGCATTTGCCTCAACGTTCCCCAATACTGTTAGAGCCTCGTAAACACCCGGTTCAGGCACGGTCGGCGGCGAGCGTGGACGCGATTCTTGAGGCCACCACTCAGGTTTTGCTGAGTGTCGGGAAGGAACGGCTGACCACGACGAAGGTGGCGTTGCGGGCGGGTGTGTCGGTTGGGACGTTGTATCAATACTTTCCGAATAAGAGTGCGTTGCTGCAGGCTGCTTTGACGCGTCATCTCGACGAGGTGACGGCGGCGATGGAACGCGTGTGCCGGGAGCAGAGGGGGAAGACTCTGAAGGAGATGGCTACGGCTTTGATCAATGCGTTTCTTGAAGCGAAGATGCGGGATGCGAAGACGAGTGTGGCGCTTTATTCGGTGAGCTCGGATGTGGATGGGGTGAAGATTGCGCAGCAGAGGGGATTGCACACGAACAAGGCGGTGGTTGGGATGCTGGCGACGTCGTGCGAGCCGTTGACAAAAGATCCGCAATTGGTGGCTTCGATGATGCAGAGTGCAATGGCTGGAGTTAGCCGGCGATTGCTGGAATCGGCTGCTCCTGAGAAGCAGTTTGAAGCTTTGCGGCAGGAGCTGATCTTCTTTGTTTGTGCGTATTTGGACGCCTGCTCGGTGGAGTCGCTGGCTACGGCTCAGATTTGAACCAATTGAGTAATCTTTGCTGCTTCTGAGGGTGAAGATCGCTGAAGACTACTGACAGCACGGTGTCAGGAGGGTGTCAGTAAGCTGACTCTGTGATCGCTACTAACAGAGGAGGCAGTATGAAGGGACAACCGAAGTCTGGCGCGGTGTGGTTTGAGATTCCATGCGCCGATCTGGATCGGGCAGCGCGGTTCTACGAGACGATTCTCGATCGCAGAATGCATCGTGAAGAGTTTGGTGAGCCGAGGGATTTGATGAGAGTGTTTCCTGCGGCTCCGGGTGGCGTGACCGGGGCGCTGGTGAAACGGCCGTTTCGCAAGCCTGGTGGCGGCGGGACGATGGTTTACCTGAACTGCGATGGGGAGCTCGACGCTGTGATTGGGAGGGTTCGTGACGCGGGAGGTTTGATTTTGATGCCACGGACGCTGATTCCTGGGCATGGTGCCTTTGCCTGCTTGAAGGATTCGGAGGGGAATCATATTGGGTTGCATACTTCGATTTGAATGCTCAATGCCCGCCGCGCGCTGGCCAATGCCCGCCGCGCGCTGCTCAATGCCCGCTGCGCGCGGGGCGGTCACTTCGTGACGGGTATACCCCTTCGGGTGGCGCTCCCGTTGGTCGCGTGGCGAAGCCGGTGTACACCCCACGAAGTGGGTAGGATGGGTGCATGAGACGGGCCGATAGACTCTTCCGGATTGTACGGATCTTGCGCGGTGGCAGATTGCAGACGGCGCGGATGCTGGCGGAGAAGCTGGAGGTGTCGGAGCGGACGATCTATCGGGATGTGCGTGATCTGCAGATTTCGGGGATGCCGATTGAGGGGGAGGCCGGAGTGGGGTACACGCTGCGGCGTGATATGGACCTGCCTCCGCTGATGTTTACTCGGGATGAGTTGACGGCTTTGGTGCTGGGTGCTCGGATGGTACAGGCCTGGGGCGGGGCGTCGAGCGTGGCCTCGGCTGACCAGGCGTTGCAGCGGATTGAGGCGGTGCTGCCTGCGGATCTTCGCGAGCGGGTGGACGCGATTCTGATGTATGCGCCGGGGCACAGGATGGTGCAGCCTTTGAAAGAGCGGCTGGATGTGCTGCATGATGCTTGTATTGGCCGGCGAGTGCTGGGGTTTGGCTATTCGAAAGAGGATGGGCAGAACAGCGAGCGTGAGGTTAGACCGCTTGCGCTCTATTTTTGGGGTGGTGCGTGGACGCTGGCGGCGTGGTGCGAGCTGCGGAAGGATTTCAGAGTGTTTCGAATTGACCGGATGCAGGAGGTCCAGGTGTTGCGGCGCGAGTTTGTGCAGAAGAAGGGGCAGCGACTCGAGGACTTCGTGCGCGAGGCGAAGAAAGGGGCGGCGGTGTATGACGCCGCGATCCAGGCAGTCGCCGTGCAGAGTTAGTTCAGGGCGTAGGTTGCCGGCCGGGAAGAGTCGTCTACTGGATAGGACTGCAAGTTTGCCGCGTTCTTTTGAGAGAGACACTCGGAGACTCGCTTGAGCATGTCGGTGGGATGGACGGGCTTTGTCAGGGTGGTGAAGGTGTGTCCGGCTTCGCGAGCCTTCTCGAGCAGATCGACGGTCGCGGCTTGTCCGGAGAATAGGAGGATTCTGCAGGTGGGAACGGACTGTGCGAGGGTGATGGCGAGTTCGACGCCGGTCATTCCGGGCATCATGACGTCGGAGATGACGAGATCGGGTGGGGTGCTTCGTGCGATCTCGAGGGCTGCGAGGCCGTCGTAGGCGGTCATGGTGGAGAAGCCACTGCGGGAGAGGATCATCGAGAGGGTGTCGGCGATGATGCGTTCGTCGTCAACGATCAGTATGAGCGGCTTATTTTTATCGGGGAGGGCCACGACGTCTTCGGTGGGAACTTCGGCTACTGGAACGACTTCAAATTTCAGATTGTTAGCCACGGTCTTACCTCATGAACAAACCCTAGACTTCTTTTTCTTATATGGGTTAACTCTTTTAAATGTGTAGGTTATGCGGGAGCTTAGGCTCTGCTAAATAAAGCAACCGATAAATTGAAGGGTACATCTATTTAGTGTTACGTTATTTTTACGTTAGGTTTAGAGAACGATCACCCCCAGGGGGAACCTTGACTAGCGACGAAGTGTCTTTGAGGGGAATGAAGTTCGAGTCGGTGCTGCAGGCAAATGTTCCCAAGGGCAGAGATGGGAAGCACAAGGAGATCATCACGCAGTTGTTGAGCGATATCGCTCAGTTGGCTCCGGGAAGCGCGCTGAAGATTCCGTTGGCGGAGTTGCCGGACTCGAAGGAGAATGTTCGGTCGGCACTGAGCCGCGCGGCGCGGCAGCACCAGATCGACCTTGCTACTTCGAGCAATGATGAGTTTTTGTTTGTCTGGAAGACGGATAAGTAAATTTCTGCTGTAAACGCGGATACTTTTGAATGCTTTGTCCTGCCGGACGGGGCCCACTTCGCGTGGGGCGGTCACTTCGTGACAGGTATATCCCTTCGGGTGGCGCTCCCGTTGGTCGCGAGCTGGTTAGTAGGGGTTGGGTTGGTTGCTTAAGATCTCTTTGCCGCCGCTTTGCGCGATGAAATGGATTTTGCCCGGTAAGGTGGGGACGGGTTGGGAGAGATCCTGCCAAAGGAAGATGCGGCGGGGTTCCAGCCACTTGAGTTTGAGCGAAAGCGCGTCCTCGAAGATGGGTGGGGCGTCGGGAAAGAAAGATCCGTACCAGAGGTTCGAGCTGCGGCCGTCGAGGATGTGAAGGTCGTTGCGGTGGAGGTAGAAGCCTAGGGTGCTGGCGGCTTCGTACTCGCCGTGGATGACGATGAGGTCGTTGGGTTTTAGTTCGGGTTCAATGGCGGCGGCTAGCTGGCGGGAGCTTAGGACGGGCGAGAAGATTTGGAGGCCGATGTGGGCGGCTAGCAGGAAGGCGAAGGTGGCGGCGGCGAGGCAGAGGTTTGCGGCGTGGGGTTGGTAGTTGCGGCGGAGAAGCCAGCTGGCGAGGGGGCCGGCGAAGAGTGCGATGGCGGTGAGGATTAGCGGATTGCGGAAGGCTCCCATGGCCTGGGCGTTGAGATCGAGGAAGTGGCCGAAGGAGAGGGCGTAGTCGCCGGGATTTTGTTTGAGGAGTGAGGCGAGGTCGGTGCCCGGGATGGGAGTGTGGGAGTGGAGGAGAAAGAATCCTGCGGTGAGGGCGGCTAGGGAACCGAGGATTAGCAGGACGGTTGAGATGCGCTGGCCGGAGCGGACGAGGAGGTTGGGGACGGTGAAGGACTCGGCTTCAGTGGCTTCGTCATTGAGCCATGCGGCGATGAGGAGGATCATGCCGGGGAGCGCGGGGAGGACGTAGTACTCCTGCCGGGTGGAGAGGGAGAAGAAAAGGACGGGGATGATGGCCCAGAGGCCGAGGAGGAGGCGGGTGCCTTCTGCGGTTGTGAGGGTGCGGATGGAGACTAGGGGGCGGAAGGCTTTGCGCCAAGGGACGGTGGCGAGGGCGCGGTAGAGGAAGGCGCTCCAGGGCATGAGCCAGATGAGGATGAGTCCCCAGAAGAGGAGGAGGGGGACGGTGTCGTAGTCGCGGGGGACACGGAGGTTGAGGTAGCGGAGGAGCTGCTCGTTGACGAAGTAGAACCAGAGCCAGCCGTGGACGTTGCCGTCGGTGGGGAGGGGGACGGACCAGTGGCCGTGGGAGAAGGTGAGAGCGCCTGGATGGCCCTGGGTGGGGTTGGCTTGGGCTATGAGGATGTGCCAGGGGGCGGCGATGAGGAGGAAGACGATGGTGCTGGAGATGGGGTGGAGTTGGCGGATGCGTTTTATGACGCCGCTAAGATTGCGGCGGGTGAGGATCAAGTGGGCGACGACGATGAGGATTGGGAAGACGATGCCGATGAGGCCCTTGGTGAGGACGTTAAGGGCGCAGCAGGCGGCGAAGAGCCAGCAGAGGGTTGGGCCGGGGTGGGCGCGCTGGACGGGGTCTGTTTCGGTGATCCAGTAGAAGAAGAGGGCGAGGGTGAGCCAGAGGCAGACGTCTGCGTCAGGTAGGAGGATGCGGGTGAAGATGAAGATGCCGAAGCTGGAGAGGGCGATGAGACCGGCGTAGAGGCCGGCTCGAGTTGAGAAAGCGCGGCGAGCGAAGGCTTCGAGGATGAGGGCGAGGGAGAGAACGGTGAGTGCGATGGGGAGGCGCGCGGCGGCGGTGTTGACGCCGAAAAGTTTGAAGCTGAGGGCCATGCTCCAGTAGAGGATGGGGGCCTTTTCGAGGTAGCGGATGCCGTTGGCGTAGAGGGTGACCCAGTCGTTGCGTTGCAGCATCTCGCGGGCGACCTCGGCGTGGACGGAGTCGGCGTCGTCGAGGAGCGGGGGGACGAAGAGGGTGAGGGTTGCGTAGAAGAGGAGCCAGAGGATGAAGAGGATGAGGCGGTTTTTTCGGGCATTCGTGCCAGAGGTTCTTATGGAGACCAGGAAGGGTTCATCGGAGGAGGCCGCGCACATAGGTTGGCGTTAGTCTACGCGAGCTTGGGATGGCTCACCTGTTCTGTTGAGTGGCGGTGAGCTGCCTGTTGCGCAGGAGGTTGCGCTGTTCGCGGCATCGGTCGAGAGCCTGAGTGACCTCGAGATTGAGTGGGGGACGCTCGTCCCAGGGAGCGCGGGGTGATTGGAGGCGAAAGGCTAGTTCTGTGCAGACAGAGAGGTGTGCGGAGGGTGTATCAAGTTGGGCGAGAGTGCCGAAGGCGATGAGGTAGCGTTCGCGCGACCAGTTTTGGCGAAGACCTGTCTCGAGGGTGCTGATGGAGCGATCATATTCTGCGAGGAGAGAAGTTGGAGTGGCGAGTGGTGTGGGTGGATTTGGGGGAGTGGGTTGGTTCTGGGAGTGGGCAATGGGCAGACAAGCAGCGAAGGCGATTGGAAGAAGACGACTTGGCTTCGTCATAGGCATAGGAGCTTAGTGTGTGCTTTCCTCTTTGAGACTCTCTATAGTTGAACCTGGATAGTGACCAGTCGATGAAGGTGCCGGTTTATTTTTTGGAGGTAACGCGGTGAGGTCGAGCGAGCCTGTGGAGATCGCGGGGCCGCCGACGGAGCTGATCTTTGGGGATTGGTATCCGGCGCTGCGTGCGGGGGAGCTGCGAGAGGGCAAGACGGCGAAGGCTCTGCTGCTCGGGGTTCCGCTGCTGCTGGGGAGGAAGACGGGTGGCAGGCTGTTTGCGATGCGGGATCTCTGTCCGCATCGGGGGATTCCGCTTTCGGCTGGATGGTTCGATGGGGAGACGGTGACGTGCAAGTATCACGGGTGGCGGTTTGAACCTTGCAGCGGACAGTGCAGGGAGATTCCTTCGCTGACGAGTCACGAGACGCTGGACCCGACGAAGATTTATGCGAGTGCGTTTCCTTGTGAGGAGCGCGATGGGTTTGCGTGGGTGTATCTGCCTGCGCCGGGGACGGGGCGGGTGGGTGAGGCGCTACCTGCGGTGCCGGAGGTGCCGAAGTTTTCGGCGAAGTTTCGCAGTGCGCACCTGGTGGCGGAGCTGCCTTGCAATGTCGATCATGGGATTATCGGGTTGATGGATCCGGCGCATGGGCCGTTTGTGCATCAGGCTTGGTGGTGGCGGAGCAAGGCGAGTATTCATGAGAAGACGAAGCACTTTGAGCCATTGAACGATGACGAAAATGGCGGGAGGAATGCTGGGTTTCGGATGTCGTCGCATGCTCCTAGTGCGAACTCGGCGCCTTATAAGTTGCTCGGAGTTTATGGCGAGCCGATTACGACCACGATTGATTTTGTGCTGCCGAATCGGAGGTACGAGACGATACGGGCTGGGGAGAAGTGGTTTTCGAGTCTGACCACGGTGACGCCGGTTACGCCTTCGACTTGCAGGATTGATGTGATGGCGGCTTGGAATGTTTTTTACCATGTGCCATTTGTAACTTCGATTGCTACGTTTTTTGGGGCGCGGTTTGTAAGGCAGGATCAGCAGACGATGGTGGAGCAGGCGGAGGGGTTGCGGTTTCATCCGGGGCTGATGCTGATCGATGATGCGGATAAGCCGGCGAAGTGGTACTTCGCTTTGAAGCAGGCGCGGCTGAAGGGGACGGGGGAGCATCCGCTGAGTGGTCCGGTTACGCTGCACTGGCGGAGTTAACTATTTTTTAGGATTGTGTCCTGCCGGACGGGCTCCCTGCGCGGGAGGCGGTCACTTCGTGACTTGTGTACCCTTTTTGGGTTGTTGAACGGCCTTGGGCCTCCCGTTGGTCGGCGGTTAGTCCGTGGTTCGCGCTATGGCTGCTCGGAGGGCCGGGATACCACCGTGATTGACGGCCCCGTGGCCGCAGGCGAAGCGCTCTATGGGGAAGCTTAGAAGCTTGTTGGCGGAGGCTATTGCGGTGGTTTTGCTCCAGGTGCCTACGTTCGGGAAGAACCATGGGGGATAGCCGCTGACGGTGACATGGCCGAGGCTTGCGACGGCGTCTCCGGCATAGAGGGTGCCGTCGCGCTGATCGAGGAAGGCTAGATGGCCGGGGATGTGGCCGGGAGTTTCGATGACGAGGAGCGAGCCGTAGAGTTCGCCTTCGGTGAGGAGGCGTGTGGGGCGCGCGTCGATGCCGGGGAGGCCGCCGCGGATCTCTTCGGTGGACTCGCCCGGTTGGAGAGATTTGTCGGGTGGTTTTTGCAGCAGAGGGAGAGAGCGGGCGTTGGAGGTGAACTCGACTTGCGTTGTGCCTAGTTTCGCGAGGAGGGCATCGACGGAGCCGACGTGGTCGACGTGGGCGTGGGTGAGGAGGATGCGGCGGATGGGAGCGCCGAGAGTGCGAGCGGCTGCGAGGATGTCGTCGGCGGAGTTGGAGAGGTTGGCGTCGATAAGGGTGAAGCCGTCGGTCTCGCGGACGAGATAGCAGTTGACGAGGCCGAAGCGGGTGAGCTGATAAGCGTTGGCGGTGACCGGGGTAGTCTTCATTCGTGGTTGGATGCTCCGATGACAGTTTACGCAGGAACGGCGGGATGGCTGATTCCGCTCAGACGTGGGAGCGAGCGGCTGAGCATGTAACTTGGATGTTTGATTGATGGGCTTTTCTGACATAGTATGTTCCCGCATCCCCAATAAGGCCCCGATTTCAAAGGGATCGTTGTCGCAGCGAAGGTCTCCAGCACTTTGTCAGGCTTGTTTGTGCTTTGTCGTTCCGTTGTCTCAATACGAAAGTCCCGTGATCTAAGGAGAACTGATGCGGTGTATTTTCAGGTCGTGCTCTGCTTTGTGGGTTGTTGTTTTATCTTCCTTGTTCCTAGTCGATGCGGCTGGGCGGTGCGAGACAGCGCAGCAGATGACGCCGCTGCTGCTCGCGGTGCAAGACGCGCCGGTGCCTTTCAAAGGCTCGGATGGGCTTGTGCATCTGGTGTATGAGTTGTGGCTGACGAACGTTTCGAGCGGCGAGGCTCGGGTGGAAGAGGTTGAGGTCTCCGGTGATGGAGGGGTGTTGCAGAAGCTTGATTCGAGTGCTGTGTCACATCGTCTGCAGCCGGCTGGGCTTCGCGAATCCTCGGGAGTGCTTGCGAAGGGGTCGGTGTCAGAACTTTTTCTGAATGTTGTTTTGCCGGCGGGCACTGCAATTCCAAAGCAGCTTTCGCACAAGATTAAAGCGCATTTCGACGCAGCGCCTCCGGGGAGTCAGGATTTCGCTGAGAGTGGTGGCGTGACGGTGCCGGATCGTCAGCCTGTGGCGCAGATCGGCGCTCCGCTGCGAGGGGATCGCTACGTCTCGGCTGACTCTTGTTGCGATGCGACGCGTCATACACGGGCGGCGCTGCCGATTAATGGACGCGTGTACGTGGCCCAGCGGTACGCCGTTGATTGGGAGCAGATGGATGAGAAGGGGCGCATCTATTCGGGGCCTCGCGAGAAGCTGGAGAGCTATACGATCTTCGGCAAACCGGTGTATTCAGTGGCGAATGGCGTGGTGGCGGTTGTCGTCACAGGACAGCCTGAACAGGTTCCGGGAAAATATCCGACGAATATTTCGATTGAGCAGGCGGATGGGAACTCGGTGATTGTCGATATTGGACAACATCATTTCGCGCTGTATGCGCATATGCAGTCGGAGAGTATTCGTGTACGTCCGGGCGATAGAGTGACGGCTGGGCAGGTGATTGGATTAGTGGGAAATTCAGGCAACTCGGTCGCTCCGCATCTGCACTTTCATGTGATGAGTTCGGAGTTGTCGCTGGCGTCGAATGGATTGCCTTATCAGATCGATGAGTTCAAGATCACAGGCGCGACGTTGGGTACGAAGGCCTTCGATGAGGCAGAGGAGAAAGGGGAACCAATTACGGTCACCCCTGTTTCGCCTCCGCGTGTGGTGAAGGATTCGCTACCGCTTGATCAGTTGATTATTTCGTTGACGCCCCGGTGACGGCTAGAAGATGCTGACGCCTTCTTCGATGACGAGCTGGTCGACTTTGATGTTCATGATCTCGCCTAGTTTTTTGAAGCCGTCTTTCCACTCGTCGGTCCAGTAGTTTGTGTCGCTGCGGCGGAGGAGATCGTTCCAGATGTTCTGGGCCTGCCAGATGTTTACTTCGAAGGGCATCGTGTGGATGGTCTCGGCGATTTCAAGGGCGGTGGTGAGGGCGTCGGCGGCGGAGAGGTCGCCTTCGGCGGCGGCTTCGAGGCTAATCATGGCGCGCTTCATGCGTTGACCGGTGGTGTAGCTGAGGAGCGAGGTGTTGAGCTCGATCTGGTCGGCTGCGGCTCGGGTGAGAAGACTTTCGATGACTGCGGTGTCGAAGGCGTCTGATTCGATGGCTCGGCGCAGGCTAGCGTTGATAGCGAAGCGGGCGGCGGTGGCGAGTGCGGGTGGGGCGGTCATGCCGGATTCGGTGAGGAAGTGGAGGAGCGAGGCGTGGTCTTCGTAGATCTTGCGGAGCGAATCCTCCATCTCGGAGAGGGTCTGGTTGAGGATGCTGTTGAGGATGCGGTGCTGCTCGTCGGCGAAGAGCGAGGTGAGGGAGTAGGCGGTCTCGTCGAAGAAGCGATCGATGAGGCGGATGACTTCGGGGAGGTTTGCGCGGCGGATGGCGGTGCTGATGTGGGTGGAGAAGGTGGCGAAGGCTTCGACTTCGGCGGGGTCGGTGGAGTTATAGGCTTTGACGGCGGCGGAGAGGTTTTGATCGCCGAGATGGAGGACGGCGAAGCAGAGCTCCTCGCTCTCTTCGGTGATGCGGGAGTAGATGAGCGCGCGGCCAAGGGCGACGCGGCCGCGGCCGGAGTTGAAGACTTCCTGGCTTTCGCGGTGGACGTCGAAGCAGAAGAGCTCGCCGTGTTCGGGATAAGAGCGGAAGATGGAGCTGATGGCGTAGTGGGCGCCGACCTGCTCGAGGCCGATCTTCATGTTGGTGACGTAGCGGCGATAAACTTCTGCGCCGTCACCCATCTCCGGGACGTTGCTTTTGGCTCGCGCGAGGCGGGTGAGGAACTCGGCTTCGAGAGCTGCACCGTCGGGGCCGAAGAGCTTGGCGGCGAGCTGGAGGACGCGGCCTGCGTAGGCGACGATCTGGATGGTTTCGATGCCGGAGATCTCGTCGAAGAACCAGCCGCAGCTGGTGTACATAAGCTGCGTGTGGCGTTCAAGCTCGAGGAGTTCGAGGGCGGCGACGCGTTCGTTTTCGCTGAGGGGACGAATCGCGTGATCGGCGAAGAATTTGATGATGGTGGCGGGTGAGCGATCGAGGACGACCTGGATGTAAGCGTCGCGGGTGGTCCAGAGATCCTTGAAGAAGGACTTGGAGAGCTGTTCGGCGAGAGGCGCGGTGGCGTCGCGTAGGTAGTCGAGGGACTCGCGCAGGGGGGCGCGCCACTCCTGATTCCATCCGGCCTTGCCGCCGTTGCAGCCGCAGTTGGAGCGCCAGCGTTCGATGCCATGGGCGCAGGACCAGGAGGTGTCTTCGGCTACTTCCGCCTCCCACTTGGGCGGGAATTTCTCGAGGAACTCGCCGTAGTTGGTGAGCTTGGCCTTGCCGCCTTCTTCGATCCAATGCATGGCGTAGGAGAGAGCCATCTCGCCGTGTTTGTGATGGTGACCGTAGCTCTCGCCGTCGGTGGCGACGTGGGAGAGTTGGGCGATCTCGGGGTCGCCGGGAGAGGCGGGGTGAAAGCCTGCGAGGAGGCGGCTGCCGAAGTTTTCGCCGCTGTTGAGGAGGCCCTCGAAGGCGATGGCGCGGGAGCTGGGTCCATCGTAGAAGAAGACGGCGATGGTGCGGCCTTCGTCGAGCTTAACGAGATAGGGATGGGTGGGGTCTACGTTGGCGTTGGGGGTCTGGATCCAGGCGTCTTCGAGGGGAGCGGATTTCGCTGCTGCGACGGGGTCGAGGTCGGGCTTGGAGGTGGTGGTGGCGGGGGGCTCGAGACGGCGGATGCGGGCGCACTGGAGGGGAGCGAGGATGGTGAATTTGATGCCCTCCTGTGCCATGAGATCGAGGACGCTGCGATTGACGGCGGTCTCGGCGAGCCACATGCCTTCGGGCTTATGGCCGAATCGGTGTTCGAAGTCGGCGATGCCCCAGCGGATCTGCGTGATGGCGTCGCGGCGACTGGCGAGTGGCATGATGATGTGGTTGTAGACCTGGGCGACTGCGGATCCGTGGCCGCTGTAATGCTGGGCGCTGACTTTGTCGGCATCGACGATCATGCGGTAGGTGCGGGGGGCTTTGTCTGCGAGCCAGCTGAGGAGGGTGGGGCCGAAGTTGAAGCTCATCCGCGCGTAGTTGTTCATGATGCGGATGATCTCGTCCTGCTTGTTGGTGATGCGGGAGGCGCCGTTGGGGGCGTAACACTCGGCGGTGATGCGGTCATTCCAGTCGTGGTAGGGGGCGGCGGAGTCCTGGACTTCGACGGTTTCGAGCCAGGGGTTCTCCCGGGGCGGCTGATAAAAGTGGCCGTGAATACAGACGAAGCGAGGCGCTTCGGCGGCGGCGGAAACATCGATCGCAGATTTCTTTCTCGGCGCTTGCCTGGATTGAATCTTTTGCTTGGTCATGTGTGGCTCAAGATTTCTGGCGGTCATGCCTGTAGGATGCGAGCTTTCTGATCTGTGGGCCCGACGCTAAGTTTCTCAGATTCTAGAGCAGATAGGTGAGGGGTGACAGGGGGGCCGAGACTCTCGTAACGTGAGAGCGCCCAGAGCGAAAAGGGCAGGGTCGAGACAGAGAGGTAAAAGAACGCGTATCGCAACATATAGGAGTAGAGGGCGAAGGTGGCAACAAACGGCGCAAGGAGGATGAAGGTCGCCACGCTGAAGAAGAGGAAGAGGCGGGGGAGATTCATGGGAATGAAAAAAGAGAGACAACTAACGAGAATCGCCAGCAGAGGAAGGGTGATTTGAGGATGGACGGCGTGGGGGATGTAACGCAGCTTGAGTGCGTTTTGCTGAAGTTGTTCGAGGAGCTTGGGAAGTGGATGAGGGACGAAGGTGGGGAGAGTGACAGCGCAGGCCGCTAGAAGAACCAGGGCGAAAAGCATAGCGGTGCGGATTCGGGAGGTCCGTTGCGAGGTGAGAGCCAGGAGGGGAATCAGGATAAGGGCGTAGATGATGCGGGAGGAGAGTGTGATCCCGAGGAAGAGTGCGGCTGGGACAGAGGCGTAGATAGAGGTTTTAAGAGAGCTGTAGAAGAGGGCGACGGCGATTGTGACGTAGAAGAAGTTGGTGAGGTAGTCGCCGCCTGAGGTGAAGTCGCTGAGATGTGCTGGTGCCAAGAGTAGAAAGAGAGTGAGGAAGAGGAGAGCGGTTGCGCGGAAACGGAAGAAGCGCAGGGTGAAGGCGAAGAACAGAGCGAGCCAGAGGAAGTTCTGCCAGGCGACGTGTCCGATTGCGAAGAAGGGGGCGGCAAACAGCATAGCCCCGGGTAGAGGGGTGGGTGGATTCCCGAGGAAGGTTCGGGTGGCGTAGGGGTACTGGTGGTGATGGACTGCGTTTAGTTCTATGCGGAGAGCGTCTTCGCGGTCGCCGCCGCGATTGAGTGTGTGCTTGAGTGAGATGGGGTAGAGCACCGCGAAGGCCGCTGTAAGGAGGAGAAAGAGAAGGAGAAACCAGCCGAGGCCGATCTGAAGATGCCTCCGGTTGGTGCGGTCGAGCCAGAACATCGCGAGAACGATGCCGATACAACCAAGTGCGATGGCAGCGGCTGCCTTGGTGTGTGAGAGATACTTCCAGAGCGGAGCGGCTGAAGTGAGCGTCCATGCCGCGCAGAGACTCACGATCAGAAGGGCTCGATGGAGCGACTGATTCTGAGGCTTGCTGTTATCTAATGCGATCTTGCTCGATGCGGTCACCGTGGGGTGCCCTGCTTTTTCACGGCGAGATCGCAGGCTCGCCAGAGATACCAACTCGCTACCGAACACCAGGGCTGCCATTTCTTTGCGCGGCGGTGCATGACGTCGGGTTTGGGGAGGTCCATGGGTGTGACTTTGTCGGCGGGTTTGAGTTTGCCGAAGGTGAGGGCGAAGCCTTTGCGGACGCCGTAGTCGTCGACGGGGAGGACGTTGGGACGGCCCAGGCGGAAGATCAACAGCATTTCGACGGTCCAGCGACCGATGCCGCGGACTTGGACGAGGTGCTCGATGATGGCTTCGTCGGACATGCGGCGGATGCGGGCGAGGGTGGGGACGGTGCCGTCGAGGGTTTTGGCGGCGAGGTCGCGGAGGGCGAGGGATTTGTTGTGGGAGAGGCCGGCGGCGCGGAGCTGCTCGTTGGGGCAGTCGAGGAGATGCTGGGCGGCGAAGTGCTGGTTGCCGGTGATTGGGTAGAAGCTTTCGAGCAGGCGGCGGTGGATGGTGGCGGCGGCTTTACCGTGTAGTTGCTGATAGATGATGCTCTCGACGAGGGCTTCGAAGGGGGATTGCGTGCTGGAGACGCTGAGCTTGAAAGGACCGGCGCGCTCGATGAGCTTGCCCAATTTGGGATCAGAGGTGGAGAGATCGAGCAGGGCTTGTGCGGTGTCGTAGCGCGGAGGACGTGGCGTGTGGAACGGACGCGGCATGACACTGACGGTATCGCAGGAGGGGCGATAAAGTCTTGTGCGCGATTAGCAGAATTCGGACTAACTTGGTTTGCATTTACAACTTCGATACGTTTCGGGCAGGGTAGATGTTGTATTCGTTTTCAGCCGATGAACAAGCATGCACGAGATGTTGTATCGGCAGTCGCGAGGCGGGTTCGATAATCGGATGTTGCAGGAAGAAAATCAGTTGCGAGTTATTGCAGATGAGTTGAGACATTCTTTTCCACTGCTATACTCTGAGTTTCGAGACAGAAATTTTTTCGGGGCACCTCCGATTGCGGACGCTCCAGCCGCCGGAGTATGCATCGCCCGGTAAATTTGATAGCAGCAGTACTAACCCTTGACAGCAACTTCTCAACCCTTAGCTCAGGTAATGCAGAGGAAGCAGGAACGCACTCATGGCGCAAGTTTTTGACCGCAGTTCGAACGCGCTGGCTCGATTCAGCCTTGTATTGACGGGCGTAATCGTCATCGCGCTCGGCGTAACCCTGGACCAGCTACAGCGATCACCGTGGGTGACGCGGCAGGGCCAGCGGCCGGATCAGCCGATACCGTTCAGCCACAAGCACCACGTTGAGGGACTTGGCCTGCAGTGCCAGTACTGCCATACGCAGGTGGAGAAGGCCGCGTATGCCGGTATTCCTCCGACGAAGACTTGTATTAATTGCCATGCGCAGATCTGGACCAATGCCGAGCTGCTTGAGCCGGTGCGACAGAGCTGGGCGACGGGCGCGTCGATTCAGTGGATCCGGGTGCATGATCTGCCGGACTACGTTTACTTCAACCATGAGATTCACGTGAATAAAGGTATTGGTTGCGCGAGTTGTCATGGACGCGTGGACCAGATGCCGTTGATGTATCAGCAGAACACGCTGCAGATGGAGTGGTGCTTGAACTGCCATCGCAATCCGGCGGTGAACCTGCGGCCAACCAGCGAGATCTACAACATGGCGTGGGCTGGACCTTCGAACGACAAGCCGGTGTGGTGTACAAGCACGGGCGTCGGAGCGGCTGGATCTGGTCCGACGGCGCAGAATGTAAGCTGCACGACGACCAATCCTTCCGGCAAGGGGCCTGAGGTGGCGATGCTGCAGATGAACACCGAGTTGAATGGGCCGACGTCGAGCGATGTCCCGCCAATGGGGATCACGATGCCGGCGAGCTATCAGAAGTTTACGAACCAGATGGACCTTGGCAGATACCTGACTACTCAGTACCACATCCGCAATCCGGAGCAGCTGTCGAGTTGCGAGACGTGCCACCGATGATGAAGACGACTGGGAATGGAACTGAAGACACGATGGCTGAGATGAAAGCACCGGCAGGACAACCCGTAGTGGTCACGCAGATTGCTCCGGCGAAGATGACGCTGGCTGAAGTTCATGCCAAGTTGGACGGCAAGACGGGGCGGCGCTTCTGGAAGAATCTGGATGAGCTGGCGGAGACGCCGGCGTTCCATGAGTTGATGAAGGAAGAGTTTCCACGACAGGCTGGCGCAGGCGAGTGGGTCGATGCGGTGAGCCGGCGTGGATTTCTGAAGGTAATGGGCGCGTCGCTGGCGTTGGCAGGGCTGGCTGGTTGTACGAAGCAGCCGGATGAGCCGATCTTTCCTTACATCAAGCAGCCAGAGGATCTGATTCTCGGCAAGGCGATGTACTTTGCGACGGCTTACCCGTTCCCGACGGGTGCAATTCCGGTGCTGATTAAGTCGGATTCGTTCCGGCCGATCAAGGTCGATGGCAATCCCGAACACCCGATGTCGAAGGGTAAGTCGGACGCGTTTACGCAGGCGACGCTGCTTGATCTATATGATCCCGATCGGTCGCAGCATGTTCTGCATCGTGGCCAGGTGTCTTCATGGGGCGAGTTTCAGCAGGCGTTTGCGACCGCTGCGAAGAAGACTTCAGGCGGACAGGGTATTTATTTCCTAAGCGAGACGATTACCTCGCCGACGCTCGCGGCCCAGTGGAAGCAGGTGCAGGCGGCGTACCCGCAGGCAAAGCTGGCGCAGTGGGAGCCGGTGAACCAGGACTCCTCGCGTGCGGCTTCGAAGGCGGCGTTCGGCAGCTACACCGATGCGCAATACAAGCTCGAAGAGGCGGATGTTATTCTTTCGCTCGATGCGGATTTCCTGGGTGGGATTGGCCATCCGGGGTTCCTGCCGCTGGCGGCTGGATATGCCGAACGGCATCGGTACGAAGAAGGCAAGCCGATGAACCGGCTGTATGTCGTCGAGACGATGCCGACGGTGACTGGGTTTAAAGCAGAGCATCGGCTGGCGTTGAAGCCGAGCGAGATTGCGACGTTTGCAACTGCGCTGGCGAATGGTGCGGCTCCAGAGGGGGCTACCGCCGAACAGCAGAAGTTTTTTGCGGCGTTGAGCGCTGACCTGAAAAACAGCGGCGGCAAATGTGTTGTGATTCCGGGAGAGCAGGCTTCGGCCGCGGTTCATGCGGCGGCTTACGCGCTGAACTCCTCGCTGGGTGCGGTCGGCAAGACAGTCATCTATACCGAGACTGTGAATCCGATGCCAACCGAGCAGCTGGCAGAGTTGAAGTCGCTGGTTGCCGATATGAAGGCCGGCAAAGTGCAGTGGCTGGTGATGCTCGGCGTCAATCCGATCTACTCGGCACCCTGGGATCTGGGCTTCCGCGATGCGTTTGAGAATGTTCCGGTGACGGTGCAGCTTGCATCGCAGGTGGACGAGACGGGCGCGATCTCAAACTGGCATATCAATAAAACGCACTACCTCGAGAGCTGGTCGGATGCGCGGGCGTATGACGGAACGATCACGATCATTCAGCCGATGATCGATCCGATGTATGGCGGCAAGTCGGCGCATGACGTTTTGCAGGCGTTGCTGGCGGATCCGCAGCAGTCTGCTTACGACGTTGTGGCGGCGAATGCAAAGACTTACATCAAGGGTGACTTTGCTACCGCTTGGCGTAAGGCGTTGCACGATGGCTGGGTGGAAGGAACCGCTTTCACGGCAAAGGCTGGCGGTGCGGGTAAGAGTGCTGTAGCGTCCTTCGCGCCGTCTGCTGCTCCGAGCGGCCTCGAAATTTCGTTCCGGCCCGATCCTTCGATCTACGACGGCCGGTTTGCGAATGTCGGCTGGTTGCAGGAGTTGCCCAAGCAGGTGACGAACCTGAGTTGGGATAACGCGGCGATCATGAGCATCAACACGCTGGCCGATCTGAAGCTCGACGAGTCGGACCCGGTGAAGATCTCGCTGAACGGCCGCGAGGTGATTGCTCCGGCGATGATGATTCCGGGGCATCCGGACGGCGTGATTACGGTTCATCTTGGCTTTGGCCGCGGCGTTGAGGCTGGCCGGATTGCCCAGGGTGTCGGCTTTGATGCTTATCAGATTCGTATTGCGGATGCGTTGCTATCTGCCTCAGGTGCAACAGCGAAGAAGGTTCCGGGGACGTACGATCTCTGCATTACGAAGGTCCATAACATTGAGCATCGCGGCAAGTTCGCACAACATGATCTAGAGAAGCCGCAGTATGACACCGAGGGCGTGTACTCACTGGCTGGGCATGAGGCTGAGGAGCGGTCGATCATCCGGTATGCGACTCTGGATGAGGTCAAGAAGAATCCGAACTTTGCCCACGAGGGTGGTGCGAGCGGGACACTGATCGATAAGGTTGGATACTCGCCGCAGGGTGAGAAGGTGCCGCACGATAACTCGTTCTTCCCGGACAACTGGAACTACGAGAAGCAGGACCCCTCGACACTGAAGATTCAGAACGCGTGGGGAATGGCGATCGACCTGAACAGCTGCATCGGTTGCAACGCGTGCATCGTGAGCTGCTACGCAGAGAACAACATCCCTGTGGTTGGCCGTGAGCAGGTGAAGGTTGGGCGTAACATGCAGTGGTTGCGCATCGATACGTACTTTGAAGGCGATCTGCACGCTCCTAAAGCGCACTTTCAGCCGATGGCTTGCCAGCACTGCGAGAACGCGGGTTGCGAGCAGGTTTGCCCGGTGGGCGCAACGGTGCATACGCCTGAGGGTCTCAACACAATGGTCTACAACCGTTGCGTGGGAACCCGGTACTGCTCGAATAACTGCCCGTATAAAGTCCGCCGGTTCAACTTCCTGCTGTACTCGGACTACGACACGGAGAGCCTGAAGTTCATGCGCAATCCTGATGTCTCGGTTCGCTCGCGCGGCGTGATGGAGAAGTGCAGTTACTGCGTGCAGCGCATTGAGCAGGCGAAGATCACGGCCGACAAGGAAAATCGCGATATTCGTGACGGTGAGATCGTGACGGCATGCCAACAGGCCTGCCCGACCAGTGCTATCACGTTCGGCAATATTAACGATAAGGCGAGCAAGGTGGCAAAGCTCAAGGCTGAGGAGCGCGATTACCAGGTACTCGCTGACCTCAACTTCCGTCCGCGCACAACTTACACGGCCGGAGTCATCAACCCAAATTCGGAGCTGGCATAATGGCGACCAAAGGACCCATGCAGGACCCGATCGTCGATCCTATGATCGACCCGCGTACTGGCGAATATGCGGTTATCGCGCCGGGCCATAACTTCAGGTCGATCACGCAGAAAATCGCGGGAATCGTGCTGACATCGAACACTCCGCTGGGCTGGTTCTTCGGCCTGATGGTGGGCGGCGGCGTGGCGATGGGAGTGGTGGTTGGCTGCACCTGGCTGTTCCTGAAGGGCGTCGGAATCTGGGGCGTCACGATTCCGGGCGCTTGGGGATTCGCCATCATCAACTTCGTCTGGTGGATTGGTATCGGCCACGCGGGTACGCTGATCTCGGCGATTCTGCTCTTGTTCAAACAGACCTGGCGAAATTCGATCAATCGGTTCGCGGAAGCGATGACGATCTTTGCGGTGGTCTGCGCGGGAACCTTCCCGCTCATTCACGTTGGCCGTCCGTGGCTGGCTTACTGGCTCTTCCCTTACCCGAACACGATGAATGTCTGGCCGCAGTTCCGCAGCCCCTTGGCGTGGGACGTGTTTGCGGTTTCGACGTATGCGTCGATCTCGATCATCTTCTGGTATATCGGGATGATTCCCGACTTCGGGACGCTGCGTGACCGCGCGACGATGCCGGCGGCAAAGTACTTCTATGGGATGCTGTCGTTGGGTTGGCGCGGTTCGACTCGGCACTGGATCCGATATGAGTCGGCTTCCCTGCTGTTGGCGGGTCTTTCAACGCCTCTGGTGCTCTCGGTACACACCGTCATCAGCTTCGACTTCGCCGTGGCTGCGCTGGCGGGCTGGCACACGACGATCTTCCCGCCTTACTTCGTTGCGGGCGCTGTGTATTCAGGTTTTGCGATGGTGCTGACGCTGGCGATTCCGATCCGCAAGTTCTACCACATGGAAGATCTGGTGACGTTGCGCCACCTGGACAACATGGCGAAGGTCATGCTGGCGACGGGTTCGATCGTGGCCTATGGGTATGGCATGGAAGTCTTCATGGCGTGGTTTTCGGCCAGCCATTGGGAGTTTTTCATGATGTGGAATCGTATGTTCGGGCCGATGGGCTGGGCGTACTGGATCCTGATCCTGACCAACATCGCGATTCCGCTGACGACGCTGTGGTCGCGTAAGCTTCGGGTGAATGTGACGTTTCTGTTTATCCTTTCGCTCATCGTGAATACGGGCATGTGGTTCGAGCGCTTCGTGATCGTTGTAACAAGTCTCTATCGCGAGTACCTGCCTTCGAGCTGGGGAACGTATCGTGCGACCAAGTGGGACTACATGATCTACGTGGGAACGATGGGTCTGTTTACATTCCTGTTCTTCCTGTTTGTCCGCTTCCTGCCAATGATTCCAATGTCCGAAATTCGGATGATGCTGCCGCAGACGAAGGTTACGCGCGGCGGACCCGACGCTGAAACAGTCAGTAAGGAGACAGTCTGATGCCGCCCCGCGAAGGAACTTACGGATTGCTCGCCGAGTTCAATACGCCCAGTGAACTAGTGCATGCCACGGAAGAGGCGCGCCATGCGGGCTATCGCCGTATGGAGTGCTATACGCCTTACCCGGTGGAAGAGGCAGCCGAGGCGCTGCACTTCCACAAGACGAGCGTGCCGCTTGTGTGCCTGATTGGCGGTTTGATGGGCGTGACGACCGCGTTTCTGATGGAGACCTGGATCAACGTCTGGGCCTATCCATTGAATATTGCCGGCCGCCCACTTTTCTCGTGGCCAGCATTCATCATTCCGGCGTATGAGTGGACGATTTTATTTGCGGGCTTCTCTGCGGCGCTCGGAATGATTGCCCTGAACGGTTTGCCACAGCTCTATCATCCGGTCTTCAACGCGCCGAACTTTAGAAACGGTGCGACAACGGACAAGTTTTTCCTGTGCATCGAAGCGGTCGATCCCAAGTTCTCACTCGCGGAGACGCGGACGTTCCTCGAGCAGTTCCCTGCGGTTTCCGTGGTGGAGGTGGATCATTAATACGCAAGTGAGATTGACATCCCGGCGGTTTGCATTCGCTACGGCGGCGTTGTCGTTGCTGGTTGTAGTGGGCTGTCGCCAGGATATGCACGACCAGCCAAAGTTCTTCCCCCAGCGCGGCACGGATTTTTATGCGGATGGCCGTTCGGTGCGCCCGCAGGTTGAGAACACGGTTGCGCGGAGCCAGCTGCGTGAGGACTCCTACTTCTATACGGGCCTGGTCAACGGAAAAGAGGGTGATGGTATGCCCTTCCCGGCGACGATGCAGGTGCTGGAGCGTGGACAGGAGCGTTACAACGTTTACTGCACGCCATGCCACTCACGTGTGGGCAACGGAATCGGAATGATTGTGCAGCGCGGCTACTCGAAGGCCGGTAGCTTCCATTCGGCCAGGCTTGAGACCGCGCCGCTGGGGCACTTCTTTCATGTGATCTCGAACGGCTATGGCTCAATGCCGGACTATTCCTCGCAGATCGCGCCGGCGGACCGTTGGGCGATTGTGGCGTACATCAAGGCTTTGCAGTTGAGCCAGAAGGCGACACAGGCGGATGTTGCGTCGGGCGCACATGTTGAGCCGCTTGCAAGCATCGCAGAGCGAGAGGGTTTACCTGCCTCCTTTGCGAACGAGTGGGTACTGCCGCCGACAGCTGTGACCGGCACGCCTGACAATGGACTGTATGTGCTTCCGGTTCCCGGAGTTGCTGGAACGACCGCTGTTGCACCGTCTCATAACAACGCAGTTGCTCCGGCCGCTGGATCTGCCGGACAAACCGAACCGAAGCAGTAACCTCGGAAGCTTCCGAACGAAGGCTTGAAACGCATGTCATCTGGACACGAACATAACGGAGAAGCAGGCGGACACCATGGCCACTACGGGCCGCGCGTGTTGCCTGCATCGCTAGCTGCACCGGAGATCCTTTCCGCATGGCGGATGCGTGCGCTGATCGTCTTTGTGGTCGCCACGATCCTGTCGGTTTTCTTCGCCTTCAGCCATGAGGGAAAGAATCACATCCTTCGTGCCTACCTGTTGGGCTACATGATCTGCTTCAGCTTTGCCGGTGGTGGACTGGCAATGCTGATGTTGCAGTATGTCAGCGGCGGTAAATGGGGCCTGTTGCTGCGGCGGCCGCTCGAGGCGATGACACGCACGATCTGGCTGGTGGGGCTGATGTTTGTGCCGATCATCTTCCTGTGGAAGCATCTGTACCAGTGGGCTGCGTTTCCGACTGCTGGCGCGGTGGCCCAGGCGCTGTCGAATCATGCTGTAACGCTTGAGCAGGCGCTGACGCTGAACGCCAAGCGCGCGATGTTGAATCCCGGCGCTGCTATCTTTCAGACGGTCTTTATCTTCGCGATTCTCTTGTTGTTTACTTTCCTCCTCAACAAGTGGTCGCTGGAGCGCGATGCCGATCCGGAGCGCGGTACCGAGCCAAGTTTCGACCGCTGGCGGGTCAAGTTCGAAAACCTGAGCGGCATTGGAATCCTGATCTACGTCATCCTCCTGACCGATGGAGCGATCGTCTGGATTAAGTCGCTGGATATCACGTGGTATTCGTCGATCTGGGGTCTGCAGTTCCTTGTTGGGCAAGGCTACGCTGTCCTCGCGCTCGGCATTCTTACCGTGATTCTGCTGTCACGGTTTGAGCCTATGAAGACGATGTTGAGAGTGACCGAACAACATGATCTTGGCAAGCTGGCTTTTGCCTTTACCATGCTCAACATCTATCTTTGCTTCGCCGAGTTTCTGATCATCTGGTCGGGCAATGTGCCGGATGAGATTCCGTGGTATCTGAACCGAATTCATGGCGGATGGTGGTATATCTGCTCTTTGGATTTCATCTGCCACTGGCTGATTCCCTTCTGTCTGCTGCTGTCCCGCGATTTGAAGCGGAACAAACAGAAGATGATCTGGCTGACGTGCTTCATGATCTTCGCGCGCTGCGTGGATATGTTCTGGCTGATCGAGCCGAACTTCGCTGACGCTGCAGGGAATCTGCATATCATCGGCAACATCGGAATTCTTGCCTACATCACTGTTCCCGTAGCTGTGATTTCTTTGTGGGCTGCTTACTACATGACGCAACTGCAAGCACGTCCATTGATCAACGTGAATGATCCTCACGTTGAAGAGATGTTGGAGCCAGAACATGCCCACTAATGATCACGAGATGCACCAAACGCCGGGACCACACGACACGCATTTACGAGACGACCAGTCGCCGGGTTACGAAACGACCGATGTCAACGCCGGCGGTGTGGCTGTATTTTTGGCTGGCCTCTTCGGGTTTGTGCTGGTTTTCTTTGTCTTTTGCTTTGTGATGGGTAAGGTCATCAACTCCGCGATCGAGAAGTCGGATGGGCCGACAACAAAGTGGAACAAGCTGTCTGCGTTTGCCGGGGCTGAGACGACCAATGGCAAGCGGCAAGATCTCGCCAGCAACCCTGAGATGCAACAGAAAGAGTTCCAGCAGATGACGTCGACCTTCCCGGAACCTCGCCTTGATATTGATGATGGTAATCAGGCGACGGCGGACATGCATGCGAGGGAAGATCTCCTGTTGAACTACTACAGTGTCACTCCGGCGGAGACCGGGGGGGCGATTCGGATTCCAATTTCACGTGCGATTGAGTTGATCGCGCAGCGCGGGTTGCCGGTCAATAGCCAGGCTGCCGCAGCTACTGTCGAGATGGCAGGCGATGAAAAACCGGTCGTCCAGGCGCCTTTGACATCGGGATTTGCCCGAACCGGCTACGAACTCGAGGTCATCGAAGCACGAGAGCAAAAAATGATGTATGGCAAAGCTGAGGCTGCGACGCAGGCGGAGCTTGTCCCAGCGAAATAATAGATTTGCCGAAGCGATTTAGCATAGAGAAGAGACGATATGTGGGCAGGGCGAACAATTCGGGGTGGATGGCAGGCGGCGATTCTTTGTGGCGCTCTGCTGTGTGCTCCTGTGTTCGCGCAGGTCTCAAGCTATGGCGATAAGCAGAGCGGCGAAAATGCAGGCGACCAGTTGCCGCAGGTGCTCCAAAAGGTTGGGGTTTCGCAGCATTTGAATCAGCAACTTCCGTTGGATGCGTCTTTTGTGGACGACACGGGGAAGACTGTCAGGCTAGGGGATTATTTTGGGAAGCACCCTGCGATTCTTTCGCTGGTCTACTACAACTGTCCGATGCTGTGTTCCGAGGAGCTGGATGGCCTGACGGGCGCGCTCGAAATGGTGAAGCTGACACCGGGCAAAGATTTTGATGTGGTCATTATTAGCATCGATCCAAGCGAAACTCCGGAGACTGCAGCAGCGAAAAAAGCTTTCTATGTGAAGCGTTACGGGCGTCCGGAAACCGCTGCCGGCTGGCATTTCCTTACGGGACAGAGACCGGCCATCGATGCAGTCACAAATGCCGTCGGTTTTGGGTATGTCAAGGTTCCGGGGCCCGATGGAAAGCTGACACAGTTTGCCCACGCGAGCTCAATCGAGATTGTTACGACCGACGGGAAGTTGGCCCAGTACTACCTAGGAGTTGAGTATTCACCGAAGGACATGCTGCTGGGGCTGATCGACGCTTCGGGCAATAAGATTGGTTCCCCGGTCGCAAATATTTTGACCTATTGCTATCACTACGATCCGCAGACAAACAAACACTCCCTGAGAGTTGTGCGCGTTGTGCAGTTCGGCGGCATGGTGACGGTAGCAGGTTTAGGCGGCTTCATGTTTTTGATGTTCCGTAGAGATGTCAACCCGGCGCGGAAACACGACCTGACGAAGAAAGATAATGGATAAAGGGTAACGATGCATATCAGTCCAGTCCTGTGGCAATTTTTGGTGAAGTGGCTTAACGCTTCGGCGCTCTTTCCGCGCGAGGCTTCGACCATTGCGCCCTACGCTGACGCGCTCTATTTCTTCCTGCTGTTGATCACGGTGGTCGGCCTAACGCTGGTGGGCATCCTTATCTTCGGTTTCTCGATCCGCTACCGGAAGGAGAAGCACCCGGTGGCTGTTCAGGTGGAGGGCTCGACTCTGCTTGAGGCGACCTGGACCATCATTCCACTCGCTCTGTTTCTGATTGTGTTCGTATGGGGGGCACTGCTGTACTTCCGGATCTACAATCCTCCGACGAACGCGATGAATATCTACGTGGTCGGCAAGCAGTGGATGTGGAAGGCGGAGCATGCGGGCGGGCAGCATGAGATCAACGCGTTACACGTCCCGACTGGCATTCCTGTTCAGTTGACGATGATCTCCCAGGATGTGTTTCACAGTTTTTCTATTCCCGATTTCCGTGTGAAGCGCGAGGTGATTCCCGGACGCTACTCGACGGTCTGGTTTCAGGCGACGACTCCGGGGACCTACCATATCTTCTGCACACAATACTGCGGGACAAATCACTCGGCGATGATTGGCGAAGTCACGGTGTTGACCCCGGATGATTACGCCAAGTGGACGCAGGAATCCACCAGCGGCATGTCCCTGGCGCAGAACGGCGAGCGGCTCTTTGCCAGCATGGGCTGCAACGCTTGTCACTCTGGAAGCGCGGCTGCCCGTGGCCCGAACCTTGCGGGGGTTTACGGATCGAAACTGCAGTTGACGAATGGTTCGCAAGTACTGGTCAACGACGCTTACCTGCGTGACGCAATTTTGAATCCCTCGCAGCATATTACGGCTGGATATGCGCCGATCATGCCGACCTATCAGGGACAGATCAGTGAAGACGGCCTGATCGACCTGGTTGAGTACATCAAAGCTATGCAGACCAACTATCGTGTGCAGCAGACGCTGACCACGTCAACGTCGAACCAAGCGGCGCCGACAACGCCAGGGGTGGTGAAGCCATGAGTGCAACAAGTTACACAATTGTCAATTTGCCTGATCAGAGAACGGCAACGATTCCGAAGCGCAATTATTTGAACAATGAGGACGGGCTGCTGAGCTGGCTGTTCACCGGCGACCACAAGCGCATTGCGATCCTGTATCTTATCTCGATCACCTTCTTCTTTTTCATCGGCGGTGCATTTGCGGGTCTGATACGGCTCGAGCTTCTGACGCCTCAGCCTGATCTAGTGGCTTCGGACACCTACAACAAGTTTTTCTCGATGCATGGCATTGTGATGATCTTCCTCTTTCTGGTGCCTTCGGTGCCGGCAACGCTGGGGAATTTTCTGATACCGATCATGATCGGCGCGAAGGACCTGGCGTTCCCGAAGGTGAATCTGCTGAGCTGGTACCTGTACTGGATCGGTGGATTGTTCACGATGGCGGCGCTCGTTCTCGGCGGTGTCGATACCGGGTGGACATTTACAACTCCTCTTTCGACCCACTACCTAAACACACATGTGGTGACTGCTGCGACGGGAGTTTTCATTATCGGGTTCTCGTCGATCTTCACTGGATTGAATTTCATTGTTACGCTCCACCGGATGCGGGCGCCAGGGATGACGTGGTTCCGGCTGCCGCTCTTCTGCTGGTCGAACTACGCTGCGTCCATTCTGATGGTGCTCGGTACGCCGGTTCTCGCAATTACGCTGGTACTGGTAGCGCTCGAGAGGCTGGTTGGAATTGGCGTCTTCGATCCGACTAAGGGTGGCGATCCGCTGCTGTTCCAGCATCTCTTCTGGTTTTACTCGCACCCCGCTGTGTACATCATGATTCTTCCTGGTATGGGAGTGATCTCTGAAGTCATCAGTACGTTTAGCCGTAAGCGCGTCTTCGGTTATACGGCGGTCGCGTTCTCGTCCGTGGCGATCGCGTTGTTTGGTTTCTTCGTCTGGGCTCACCATATGTTCATCATGGGCGTGTCCAACTATTCGGCCCTGGTGTTCTCGTTGTTGACGATGCTTGTCGCGGTGCCCTCCGCGATCAAGATCTTCAATTGGGCGTTCACGCTGCAGAAGGGTTCGATCACGTTCGAAACTCCGATGCTTTATGCGTTTGGATTTCTGGGCCTGTTCACGATCGGTGGTATGACGGGAGTGTTCCTGGGCGCGCTGGGCATGGACATTCACCTAACGGAGACATACTTCATCGTTGCTCACTTTCACTTTGTGATGGTGGGGGGAATGCTGATGGCATTCCTTGCGGGTATTCACTTCTGGTGGCCGAAGATGACGGGCCGCATGTATCCCGAGTCACTTTCGAAGCTTGCGGCGGTCACGACCTTTATCGGATTCAACTTGACCTTCCTTCCGCAGTTCATCCTTGGCTACCTGGGGATGCCGCGACGCTACCACGCCTACCCGCCTGAGTTCCAGGTGTTGAATGTTCTTTCAACAGCGGGAGCGACGGTACTTGGTGTTGGTTATATGCTTCCGCTGCTTTATCTGGGTTGGTCGCTGAAGTACGGCGCGATCGCCGGTAACAATCCATGGCAGGCTACCGGTCTCGAGTGGCAGATTCAATCGCCACCACTGACCGAAAACTTTATCGAGACGCCGGTCGTTGATCATGAAGCTTATGATTACGAGTGGCTCGAACACAAGACTGCACAAGAGGTGACGACCGTTGGATAATGCGATCGTAGCTACGCGTCCCCATACGCACGAGACCGCAGTTGCGGCAGAACATGAACACGTTGCTCTTCCGCAGCACCGTCATCATTTTGAGACAAAAGAACAGCAGCGCGAGGCCGCCACATTTGGTATGTGGTTGTTCCTCCTCACCGAAATTATGTTCTTTGGCGGGCTCTTTTTTGCGTACCTGTTGTATCGCAACTGGTACCACGATGCGTTCGTCGTCTCTTCCAATCAGCTGAGTATCCCTTTGGGTGCGGCTAACACGGCGATCCTGATTAGCTCTGGCTTCTTCATGGCGCTAGCGGTTTGGGCGGCAGAGGTTCAGAAGAAAAGTCTTCTGGTTATTTTTCTTGTTCTCACCACCGTTTTTGGAGTGGCCTTTTTAGGAATAAAAGCCGTTGAGTATCACGAGAAGTGGGAGAAGCACCACATTCCTGGTAATCACTTCGACGTCTCGGAGTTCATTAACCCTCCCGTAAATCCCAAGACCGGCAAGTTGACAGAGAAGCCGCTGGCGCCTGACATGGCTCAGAAGACTCAGGTGTTTTTCTTCCTTTATTTTGCGATGACCGGGATGCATGCCTTCCACATGATTCTCGGTATTGGACTATTGTTCTGGCTTACCTGGCGGGCTAATCGAGGGGAGTTCTCTGCGGGATATGTTGCGCCGATTGAGAACTTCGGATTGTATTGGCACTTCGTGGATATCGTCTGGCTCTTCCTGTTCCCCTTGCTTTACCTCATCAACCGACACCCCGGCTACTAGCCGCAACTGCAGTTGCAGTCTGGCTGGAAGGAGAAGACCATGTCCGAGTTTCACGATCCGTCGAATGTCCTCAATCCGGAGCACGCTGATCATCAGATCATCACTCCGGCCACCTATGGGATGGTCTTTTTGACCCTGCTGATCTTTACCGGGATCACGGTGGGAGCAGCTTATGTTGACCTCGGGATTTTCAATCCAGTCGTCGCGCTGGCTATTGCAAGCTTCAAGGCAGTCGTCGTTATCCTGTTCTTCATGCACGTCAAGTATCAGTCCAATCTGATCAAGTTGACGGTCGCGGCTGGATTTTTTACTTTTATCGTTTTGATCACGATGACCATGAGCGACTATATTAGCCGTGCATGGGGTCTTTGGTAGATCCAGTCTAGTTTCACAGGGATGCGACCTGCGGGTCGCATTTTTGTTGCTGTCAAACCTGCGTTGGAGCGGCTCGTACACTTTTCACATGGCGAACTCGCAATCTGCATCCCCGGAAGAGCTCATTGGCTGGTCGAAAGATGCTCGTGTAACAGTCCGGCGGGAGGGAGCGCCGGATCCGGCTGGCAGGTGCGTTGTGTACTGGATGCAGCGGGCTCAGCGCGGTATTGATAATCATGCGGTCGATCTTGCGGTTAAGATCGCAAACCTGCTTGCCCTCCCGCTTGTGGTCTATTTTGCAGGCATCTCCGATTTTCCCCATGCTAATCTGCGCCACTACGCTTTTCTAAACGAGGGTCTTCCGGACATTGAGGCTGACCTTGCAGCTCGGAACATCACTTTCATCATGCGACGGGCGCCACGTGAATCGCATGAACAACTGCTGGCCGATGTTTGCGCCGCCTTCTTGATTGGTGATGAAAATCCTACACGTGTGCCAGAGCAATGGCGCAAGCGGTTGGCTTCGCGGATAAGGATTCCGTTCTGGACCGTAGATACCGATGTTGTAGTTCCTTCGAAGCTGATGGAAAAGGCCCAGTACGGTGCTTACACGATTCGACCTCGACTGTATCGCCTGCTGCCGGAATATCTTGTTCCCTACGAGAATCTGCACGCTGACCACTCGTGGGAGCAGCCGAAAGGATTCTATGTCGACTCTGTTCATCAGGACATAACTCGCGACTGGAAGGATCTCGACCGCAGCGTGCTGCCAGTTGAGGCCTGGAAGGGAGGGACCAGTGCTGCGCTTCAACGGCTAAAGTTTTTTTCGGGGAAACTTCTGGAGGACTACGATGCACAACGAAATCATCCCGAGATCGATGGAACCTCCTGTATGTCGCCTTATCTCCATTACGGACATATCGGCCCGATCACGATTGCGCTTGCTGTTGACGCGGCGACGAAGAAGCAACCCACGTTGAAGTCCGCACGTGACAGCTACTTCAACGAGCTGATTGCGTGGAGAGAACTCGCTGTTAATTTCGTCCGATACACGCCGAACTATGACTCGCCTGATTGTGCGGAGGACTGGGCGAAGAAGACTATCGCCGACCACGCACGTGATGAGCGGGAACATTTGTACACGTTACGCCAGCTGGAAAGCGCGAACACCTATGACGATCTATGGAACGCCGCTCAGATTCAGATGGTGCGATTCGGATGGATGCACAACTATTTAAGGATGTACTGGGCGAAGAAGATTCTGGAGTGGACCCCCGACGTCGCTACGGCGATGAAGTATTCAATCCATCTCAACGATAAATATTTTTTGGACGGTCGCGACCCAAATGGTTATGCAGGTATTGCATGGGCAATCCTAGGAAAGTTCGATCGTGCCTGGGGCGAACGGCCCGTCTTCGGCAAGATTCGCTACATGTCGGGAGCGTCCACTGGTAAAAAGTTCGATTCGAGAGAATACATCCGGCAGATGGGAGTTCTTCCCCAGCAAGGTTCGCTGGCGCTTTAGGTGTTTCGCTAAGCCTTGCGTATGGGAGTGGAGCTGCACACTCAGTTGCGTCTGCTCCGCGAGGGTCTTCTCTTTATGGCGACTGAATAACCTACAACCATGGTGAGATTGTGGCACGGTTGCAGGAGATGTTAGATTCGAGAAACAGTCGACGATCGGCTGATTGCTGCCGACATCGGTCGATGGGGTAAGCTTTGAAGAGTGGCCGTAGAGCCTCGTACAATTTGGAACGGCAACATGATGAGAGATTTCTCATCCCGTTCCGGCACTGTCTGTCGTATCTTCTCCCGCTCCAGCGTTGACTCCTCCAACGTCAGCTTGCAGCATCAGTGTTAGCTGTCTTTCCTTTGCTGATCGCAAGCTATGGGCCTGGTCGTATTCTCACAACACGAGCGTCTCGCAGATATGCTCCGCCACGGCGTGCGGGGCGCGTTTCTTGCTCTGTTGTTTTCCCTCGAGCTTGCGGCACCCGTTCTTTCCTCTGGTCAATTGGTCTCGGCTCCGGCAACTTCACAGCAAGAAGGCACCGTGCCTTCAGCCAATTCCGTCTCGCCGCACACGATTCGTTCCCGGCGTTTCCTGAGTGGGCGAACTTTGGCGGGAGCAGTACCGGCTGCACGCGCCATGGATACCGCTCGTCAGGAGCACGCGGCGATGCTGGTGCAGCAGGCAGCTTCGCCTCAACTGTCGAGCTTGAGTGCGCCGTGGCAAGCAGTGGGGCCAAATCAGGTTGCTAGCATCGCCTATGGCAACGTGACCGGTCGAGTCACGGCGATTGCGATCGATCCGGCGGATACGAGCGGCAATACAGTCTATTTGGGAACAACGGGCGGGGGCGTTTGGAAGTCGACCAATGCGGCAGGTACATCGGCCAGTGTCACCTTCGTCCCTCTGACTGACACACTGCCTGTCTTCAGCGCGAATGCGGGAACCGCGGCCATACCATCGCTCAGCATAGGTGCGATCAGCGTTCGGTCCGGGGTGATCCTGGCCGGGACGGGAGATCCTAACGATGCTTCCGATTCTTTTTACGGCAGCGGTCTGTTGCGATCTGCCGACAACGGGGTGACGTGGACGCTTATCCAGAATTCGCAGGATGGTTTGTCAGGAAAGCACCTTTTCAATGGGCTTGGCTTTGCAGGATTTGCATGGAGTACGGTGACGCCGGGCACTGTCGTCGCCGCCGTGTCGCAGGCGGCGGAAGGGGTTCTGGTCAACGCGCCGGACGCCGAGAATAGCGTGATGGGGCTTTACTACTCCACTGATGCGGGTGTGACTTGGCAGATGTCTACCCTTATGGACGGCACCCAAACGGTGCAAACCCCCAAGCCCACTGGCGGAGATCTTGGGGGCAGAGCGGCAACGGCCGTAGTTTGGAATCCTGTTCGTCAACGCTTCTACGCGGCGGTCCGTTGTCACGGCTACTACGAGTCAGCGGATGGTGTGACCTGGACACGCCTGACAAATCAGCCGGGACTGGGCCTCACTACGACGGCATGCCCGCCGGATCCAGGTTCAATCGGCAGCACAACCTGCCCCATTTTTAGGGGGGCACTGGCGGTGCAACCAGAGACAGGCGATACGTTTGCGCTAACGGTTGATCAAAACAATCGCGATCAAGGACTGTGGCAGGATGTATGTGGCCTGTCTGGCGCCAACTGCAGCAGCAGTACGGTCATCTTCGGCCAAAAGCTGCCATCGTCCGCGCTGGAGATCGGCAATGGCAGTACGGTCGTACCGCAGGCAGACTACAACCTTGCGCTCGCCGCTGAGCCGTCGGGACCAAACGGCTCGACCCAAGACACGATTTTGTATATCGGGATAACGGATCTCTATCGCTGTTCTCTTGCTGCGGGGTGCGTGCAGCGGAACACCACCAACGCGATCAACGGATGTGCGGCTCCTGCGCAGGTCGCGCCAGCTCAGCATGCGATTGCCGCGTTGGCGACAGCGTCGCAACCGCTTGTGTACCTAGGCAACGATGGTGGCGTTTGGCGATCAACTGACGGCGTTGACGAACAAGGAACTCCGTGCTCTACCGATGACGCAACTCATTTTCAAAACCTAAACGGCGGGCTCGGCTCGCTGGCAGAGGTCATCAGCTTTGCGCAGCATCCTACCGACGCGGGTACGGTGCTTGTCGGCCTGGGCGCGAATGGCACTGCAGGTACGTCTTCTGCAACTGTCAACGCCAGCTCGTGGCCGCAGCTTTCCACCGGTGAAGGCGGCACAGTCGGGATCGACCAGACAAGTCCATCGCTCTGGTATGTCTCCATTGGCGCTGGTGTGAATATTCGACAGTGCTCCAGTGGTGCTGGTTGTACTGCCGCGAACTTCACAGGGACGCCGACGATTGGCCCTGCGCAGGTAAATAATGATGACTCCGTGATCGATGCTCCCTGGTTGCTCGACCCCGTGTTTCCTTCGAACATCCTTGTTGGAACCTGCCGCGTGTGGCGTGGCCCGGCGGGTGATGGGTCAACCTGGTCTTCGTCGAATGCGATCAGCAATCTTCTGTCGGGCCCGCAAGGGGCATCGTGCGCCGCTACTAACCCGGTGCTGAGATCCCTGGCTGCCGGGGGAGTTCTCACCAATGTCTCGGGGGGGCAGGATGCGGGCTCGCCAGTGCTTTACGCAGGAATGGCAGGGATAATGGATGGCGGCGGAGTCGTCGGCGGTCACGTTTACTCCATCGCCACCGGGGGGACTGCGAATAACACAACGACCTGGACGGATCTTGCCACTTCTACTGTTACAAATGGTCAAGGGGTTGGGTTTAACTCCGCGGGCTTTGATCTCTCCTCGCTTGCGGCAGATCCTCACGATGCTACCGGGGAGACCGTTTACGCGACAGTAATGGGTTTCGGTGCAAATGGGATTAGTCTGCCGCATCTGTATCGTTCTACCGACGGCGGAGCGCATTGGAGCAACATCAGCAGCAACCTGCCGGATGCGCCGGCCAACAGCGTCATCGTTGATCCTAACGATGCCAATACGCTCTATGTGGCGATGGACACGGGAGTGTACGTTACGACAGAGGTCACGACCTGTGCGACTGCGAATTGCTGGAGCGTCTACGGCATCAACTTGCCAAATGCTCCTGTTGTCGAACTTGCGGCTGCGCCCGCCATGGCTACCGGGGATGGTCGCACTGGTGAACTGCGCGCTGCAACTTATGGTCGTGGAATATGGCAGATTCCCTTGATTACGGCGGCTATTGCGGCACAACCTTCGATTAGCCTCAATCCTGCGGCGCTTACTTACAGTGCGCAGTCGATCGGCACTGCGAGCCCTATACAAACTATTACGGTTACAAATACGGGTCTTGCCCCGCTAGTAATCAGTCTGGTGGCAGTCACAGGCGATTTCAATGAAACTGATAACTGTGCGGCTGCAACGATTGCAATCAACCAGACCTGCACGGTTCAGGTGAGATCTCTGCCTGCTGCGACCGGTAGTCGCAGCGGTATCCTTACTGTCTATGGCAACGTTGCGGGTGGACAGGCGACGGCGACACTTTCGGGTACCGGGTCTGCTGCGGCGGCTATCGTTCTTGATCCAGTTGTGCTGACGTTTCCTTCTACAGCTCTCAACGCGACTAGCGCGGTTCAAAACATCACAATCTCCAATATAAGCAATAGCGCTGTGGGGTTGCGGTCGCCGACCATATCCGGCGGAGACTTCAGAATTACGGTCAACACCTGCGGCTCGAGTCTCGGACCTGGGGTCGGATGCACAGTTGGTATTGCTTTTACGCCTACCGCCTCTGGAACCCGCAGCGGAACCTTCAGCATGGCCGATGACGCAGGCACGCAAACTGCCTCTCTGACTGGCGTGGGGACATCTCCGGCAACAGATGCGCTTTCTCCATTGACGCTGACGTTTGGAACGCAACAGGTTGATACTGCAAGCCAAGCGCAGCAGATCACTCTGTCCAATACCGGCGATCTGCCGCTGACACTGATCGCGGCGCAGATCACAAGCGGAGATTTTACTGTGGTCAATTCCTGTGGAAATTCGCTGAACCCGCACTCTACGTGTTCGATGAATGTGGCGTTTGCGCCTAAGGATGTCGGTCCGCTGAGTGGCGTGCTGTCGGTGTCGGACCAATATCGAACTCAGACCGTCGCGTTGAACGGTATCGGTATTGCACCGCCCGGTGTGTCACTTGCCCCGTTCTCGACGGTCGTATTTCCTCCAACTGGCGTTGGCCTTCAGTCTGCATCGCGAACCGTTACCCTGACTAATAACGTCGGCGTTCCGCTCTCAATACAAGGCATCTCGATTAAGGGCGACTTCGTGATCCTTCCGAATAGTAGTACCTGCGGTGCAACTGTCGCGACTTACACCGCGTGCGTATTGCAGGTAGCGTTTGCGCCCAGTGTTGGAGGGCCTCGTTCGGGATCTCTGACGGTGACAGATAGCGCCGGCAATTCGCCACAAACACTTTCACTTACTGGCCCAGGTGTCGACTTCACACTGGCTACGAATGGAATTACCAGCGTTACTATTTCAAGTGGTCAGAACGCAGTATTTCCACTCCTGCTTAGTTCGAACTCGAACGTCTCCGGTACGGTCACGTTCGCTTGCACGGGAATGCCAGTTAACTCAACCTGCAATATAACGCCATCGAGTATCCCACTCGGAAATATCACCACTGTCTCCCTGACCGTGTTGACGGGGGTCGGGGCAACCTCGTCGTCCAGTCGCCCTTTGACGAAGCAGACCAGCGTCTTTTGGTTCGCGACTCTGTCTCCGTTGGGTTTGCTGGTGCTGCGTCGAGCACGCCGCTCCGGTGTGGCGAGTCTTGCTTTGTTATGTTTGCTGCTGGCAGCTAGCGGTTGTGGGGCGGGACGCGAGATTCCTCTGTCGAGTGGATCGAATCCCGGCACGCCGTCAGGACCCGTGACAACGGCTGGGACTTATACAGTGGTCGCAGCGGCTACGAGTGCTGGCTTGACGCGAAGCGTCAATCTCACGTTGATCGTTCAATAAATACCAGGGCATCGACAGGGCGAATCCTTCATGCTGACAGTCCCGCACTTACTCCGGAAGCCCACGCCCATTGGAAATTGTATCCACCCAACCATCCGGTTACGTCGACGACCTCGCCAATAAAATAAAGACCTGCAACCTTACGGCTTTGCATCGTCTTTGCATCGAGTTCTGCCGTGTCCACGCCCCCCACAGTGACCTCAGCTTTGGCGTAGCCTTCGGTTCCTGCTGGCGTAACCTGCCATGCATGGAGCTGTTGTTCCATCATGGTCAGAGATGCATTCGTCCAGTCATCGGGTGGATGGTTAGAGATCCATCGTTCAGCCATACGCGCCGGCAATACCGCGCGGATGGCGTTAATCGCTGCTGCGGCGTCTCTCCGTGCGTTTCGCAAGAGGAGGGGGGCCATCACTTGTGCATCTGGCGCGAGATCAAGTGATACCGTTTCGCCGGGGTGCCAGTAGGAAGATGCCTGGAGGATCGCAGGACCGCTCAGCCCGCGATGAGTGACCAACATCTTCTCGCGAAAGCTCCCGCGTTGTCGCCGCGCTCCTGCTGCCGCTACGACCTCGGCCGAAACGCCAGCAAGGTCGCACCATTGCTCGCGATCTTTTGCGTTCAAGGCAAGGGAGACCAGGCCTGGCCGACATTCAACGATGCGCAGGCCGAATTGTTCGGCCAAAGTATAGCCGAGCCCGGTTGCGCCCATCTTTGGGATGGATAGGCCACCGGTGGCGACGGCTACGGACTCGGACTGGAATACTGTGTCGGGTGTGTGGACCTGGAACTGCTCGCTGCGGGTGACGGAGATGATATTGGCGCCAACGACTGTGCGGACATTGGCCTCTGCGCACTCTCGTTCCAACATCGCGGTTATGTCGTGGGCGGAACGATCGCAGAAGAGTTGTCCGAGGGTCTTCTCGTGATAGCGGATGCCGTGTTTGTCGACCAGTGCGATTATGTCGGAAGGAGTGAATCGGGCCAGCGCAGATTTTGCGAAGTGGGGATTTTCTGAGAGAAAATTTTCTGCGCGGCAGTTGATGTTTGTGAAGTTGCAGCGGCCGCCGCCTGAAATCAGGATCTTTTTTCCGACGCGCTCGGCGTGATCGACCAGGACCACCCGGCGTCCGCGCTTTCCGGCTTCAATGGCGCACATCATTCCGGCTGCACCAGCCCCGAGTACCACGACATCAACCTTCTGCACGTGCGATTTGTTCGTCATTCTTCTTGGCGCTTCTTTGCGCGGAGCTTCTTTGATCGCGTGATCCTGGATTGATCTGTGTTTGTGATTCGCTTTACGAACTGCAATTTGGATCGGGTTTCGTTGCGGTTTTTTTCTTACCCCACCCGGGTGATGAGGCACTTGAGGTAGCTGGTCTCGGGGAGGTTTAGGACTGCGGGGTGGTCGGGGGCGGCGCCCCGGGTCTCCAAGAGCTGGACGCGGCGGCCGGTGTCGGATGCGGCGGCGGAGACTACCTCGGTGAACTCCTGCAGGGGGACGTGGTGGGAGCAGGAGCAGGTGATGAGAGTTCCGCCGGGCCGTAGCATCTTGATGGCGCGGAGGTTGAGCTCCTTGTAGCCGCGCATGGCGCCTTCGGCCGCGCGCTTGGACTTGGCGAATGCGGGTGGGTCGAGCACGATGGTGTCGTACTGCTGGCCGGTGGATTCGTACTCGCGGAGGAGCTCGAAGGCGTCGGCTTCGATCCACTCGACCTTGGCTGGAAGCTCCGGGTTGAGCGCGCGGTTGCGATCGGCTACTTCCAGGGCGCTCCGGCTGGCGTCTACTCCGGTTACGTGGCGGCAGTTCTGGGCCATGTGGAGGGCGAATCCGCCTTGATAGGTGCAGATGTCTAGCGCGTTGCCGTTGGCGTAGCGGGCGGCTGCGGCGTAGTTGAGGCGCTGGTCGAGGAAGGCTCCCGTCTTCTGTCCGGAGCCTGCGTCGAAGTGAAAACGGAGTCCGTTGATGGTGAAGATGGTGGTGAGTTGTGGTGATTCGGTGGTGTTTTGGTGGAGTGGGCCTGGTGCTGGCGGGGCGAGTTGCTCTAGTTCGCGGATCTTTGGGTCGGGGCGCTCCCAGAGGGTGATGCCGCCGGTGTCTTGGCGGAGATGTTCGGAGAGGACTTCGGTTATCAGACTTCGTACGTCGTCCTGGGCGGTGCCCTGGGTGAGGAGTTGGAGGATGACTAGGTCGTTATAGCGGTCGGCGACGATGCCGGGGAGTCCGTCGGCTTCGGAGAAGATGAGGCGGCAGGCGTCGTCTTCCATGGACTCGGGGGCTACTTCGTCTCGGAGGGCGAGGGCGGCGAGGACTCGCTCGCGAAGCTGGTCGAGGTAGGCGGTGCGGGTGAGGGCGGCTTCGTTTGAGACGATTCTTACGGCGATCTGAGAGGCGGCGCTGTAGAGGCCGGTGCCCAGGGGGATGCCTCGGCTGTCCATTACGGTGATGAGGGCCCCGGGCTGGAGGTCGGTGGCTCCGATGGGGGGGATTAGAGACTCTATGTCCGAGCGGTAGACCCACAGGTGTCCGGCTCGGAGGCGGTCTGCGGCGCGGCGGGTGATGGCTGCGGCTGGTCCGTGCGGCTGGGCCGCTACGACTCGCGGGGCCCGATCTTCTACTTTTTTAGGCATCTCTCCATGGTCGCATAGCGTTTTAGGCCCGCGGACCCCTCCCCCCTACCCTTTGTGGGTATTTTGTACGGAAGTTGTTTTGTTTCAATTGTTTGGAGTGGGGTGGTGTCTGTAGACTGTTGATTCTAATTGGGTTACGTGCAAAATACTTTGAATGAACGAGTTACGGGATCGTTAGGAAAGGCCCTCGATCAGGGTCTTTTTATTTCTCGGCTTCCAGTATAGCGGTTGGAGGGTAACTGATACGCCACGCGAATCTGCTGGATTGACGAGGGGATTCGCGGTTTTGGGGCTTGACAGAATTTGGTCGACCCTTCGGAAGCCCCTTTGATCATTCGCGATTCAAGAGTGCGTGCAGCATGGCAACTTCAAGTTTTTTCTGATCGCTGACAGAAAGATTAGCTGGTTCAATATCGATCTCCACCTTATCGATCATTCCCGGAAACTTGAATGACGACTGGTAATCGGCGCTGACGGGCGAGGCTGAGTCGAGGCCGGTATCAAACGTCTCATCGGCACTAAACCTTGCGGGGACTGTCTTTTCAACACGCCCTCGCCAACCTTTTTGTCATTTAGGTAAAGGGTGACCGTGCCGCCCTTGGCCAATCCTCCGCCGTCGTACTTGAAATCCATCTTGATGACGTTTCTGCCTGGAGTGACCGAAGCAGAGGAAGTGATCTTGTAACGCTCCTGAGTAAACCAGTTGTACTCGTAGGTAGGTTTGCGCGCTTGATGTACAGCGAGAATCCGCCTGCAGTTCCACCTTCAGCGGCCAGCACTCCGTCAGGCGAGCCGGTTTTGGGCACGTCAATCGTGGCGATGATGGTATGCGAGGTGTTTTTTGTGTTGGCAGCGGAGCTTTCAGGGATGTGAGCCGTTCCGCTCTAATAAATGAATTGTGTTCGGCCTTCGATGAGACTTGGCCGCAGGCGTGGATCGCCACGCTCAATGAAAGGATCGTCCAAAGGCAGAACCTGATACTTCTTTGCCTCCGTCATGAAGTCGGCTTGCAGCTCTTTAAGTTTGTCCGGGTTTTGTGCGGCAATATTGTTTGACTCGCTGTAATCCTGGTCAGGTCATATAACTCCCAGGTGTCCTTGTCGAAATCGACGGACCCGACGTTGTTCCATGGGAGTCGTCCGTGACGGCAGACGGCGATCCAGCCGTCTTTATAGAGGGCGCGGTTGCCGAACATCTCAAAGTACTGAACGTGGCGCTGCTCTGCGGCATTTGGATCTTTGAAGCTGTACACCATGCTGATGCCTTCGATGGGTTTCTGCTTCACGCCGTTCACTTCGGTCGGCTGCGGTATGCCTGCGGCTTCAAGGATGGTCGGTGCGATGTCGATGACGTGATGGAACTGCATACGCTTGCCACCGGGATCGGAGATATGTCCTGGCCATGAGACGACCAGCGGATTGCGTGTTCCTCCGAAGTGCGAGGCGACCTGCTTTCCCCACTGGAAGGGCGTATTCATGGCCCATGCCCAGCCGACAGGAATGTGGTTGTAAGCGTTGGGTCCTCCTAAATCGTCGAGGTGCTTGATGATGTATGCGGAATCTTCCTGCACCCCTCCGAGCCCGGTAAATTCGTTGTACGCGCCATTAAGCGTTCCCTCGAGTGAGGAGCCGTTGTCGCCAATCTCCCAGAGAACGAGGGTGTACTTGGTGATGCCCATCTCGTCGAGAGCGTCGAGAATGCGGCCAACCTCGTAGTCGGTCTGTGCGGTGTAGGCGGCGAAGGTCTCCATGAGGCGCTCGGCTACTTTTTTACGGTCTGGTGGCAGCGAATCCCAGGCTGGAATTTCGTTGGGGCGCGGCGTCAGCTTGGTGTTGGCGGGAATAACGCCCAGCGCCAGTTGGCGCTGATAGGTCTCTTCGCGGTACTTATCCCAGCCTTGGTCGAACTGGCCTTTGAATTTATCGATCCACTCTTTGGGGACGTGGTGCGGGGCGTGCGTGGCCCCAGGTGCGTAGTAGATGAAGAACGGACGATCAGGAGTGACCGGTTTTTGGTTGTGCATGTAGGTGATGGCTTCGTCCGCGAGCGAATCGTTGAGATTGTAATGGCCCTCACGTCCCTTGGGAATTTCCATCTCGACAGGCGTGCTATCGCGGAAGAGTGGCGGCTGCCACTGATTCGTCTCGCCGCCGATGAAGCCGTAGAAATGCTCGAAACCTTGTAGAGCTGCCAGCGATCAACGGGACCCGCGATGCTCGTCTCCCAGTCGGCGATCTGATGGTTCTTGCCGATATATTCCGTGTTGTAGCCGTTTTGACGCAGTACCTCAGCGAACATAGCCGCAGTCTTAGGTATCTGGCCCGAGTAGCCCGGGTAGGCATCGGCCAACTCGGTAATCGTGCCCATTCCTACGGAATGATGATTGCGACCGGTCAGTAAAGCAGCTCGTGTGGGAGAACAGAGGGCGGTGGTGTGAAAACGAAGATAGCTGAGGCCCGACTTCGCCAGTCTGTCGAGATTCGGCGTCGGGACCTGTCCGCCGAAGGTGCCCCACTGGCCGTAACCCGCATCATCAATCAGAATGATGATAATCACGTTGGGCGCGCCCTTCGGCGGATTCACAAGCGCGATCTTGTCTGGCGTGGAGGTCTTATACGTATCGCCGATGACGCCTTTGAATTCGGGCTGCGGCTGCGGGAGAACGTAATCTCCGCTCTGCGCTTTGTTGGTTTAGGAGTCCTGTTTGCAGGAAACCAGGGTGCAGGCGAGCGACGAGACAACGAGGAAAACAGCCACGCCTGACTTCATCTTGGATTCTCCGTGGAAGTGGCTTTAGTCTTCGCCGTGATTGTAGCTTGATATTAGAAACAGGCTGCGAATATCTGGCTGCTATTTGCTTCAGAAAAAGCCCAAAATTAGCGAATGGATGATCAATCACTCATTAAGTCCCGCGAACTAATCGTCATAAACGCGCTTAGCGGAGTTACTCCCCGCTGGGTCAGACCTGATGATGAGACGACTTTCTGCGGAGGACTTCATGCGGTCTACCTGCTCGTCCATGGTTCGCATGCCGTCGACGAGGAGGGTGGGGTCGATGCCGTGGATGCTTCGCGTACCGATTTGTTAGAGGGTGTATCGGTCGAAGCTTGATTGGGATTCGTTGACGAGAGCTTGCATCGAGTCGCGGAGGGCGTTGAACTCTGGGTGTCTTCGAAGTGTGCTGAACCATGGATCGGAAGTGAGGGTGTCGGGTGCGCAGACGAAGCCGGATTGTGCCGCCTGTCTTAGCGCTGTTATTGCCAGCTCCGGTTTCTTCAGCCGAGAGTAGTGCCGCGCGAAGTAGAGGAGAATTTCAGGCTCGCGTGTTGTGTTTGCGGCTTTCATGAGATTGATTGCTTCGTCTGTTCTGCCTTCGAGAAGAGCTAAGAGGGAGCTCATGAGAGCGATCATGAGCGTAGACAGCGGCATCTTGTCCAGGCGTTCGCGCAAGAGTGAGATTGCGCGTTTTCGATTGCCTATGGCGGCCCAGGCTGCGGCGTCCAGGTAGTAAGCGGCGCGGCCGCTGTAGGTTTCGATCGCGGAGGCGTAGTCCCCGGCGAGGAAGAGAGTGTGAGCCACGCTGGTGATGACGGCGGGATCCAGGCGGACGGCGCGGCGGTGCGCTTCGATCGACTGTGAGAGCATTCCGCGGAATCGTAAGACCTGGACGAGACTGGTGAACGACTCTGGCTCGGTGGGATTTTTGGTGAGACGTTCGAGTAGCCGGGTCATTGCTTCGGCTGCATGGCCTGTGTCTACCTGGACGAAGGTGTAGAACTGGTGCGCGGAGGCTAGGTCTGGGTCGAGCGTGAACGCTCGCTGGAAGGCCGCTTGAGCGAGCTCGAGATTTGTTGAGGAGGTGTCGCTGAACTTGTGTAGAAACCAGCAGCATCTGCCTAGCCAGGCCCATGCGGGGGCGAAGGTGGGATCTTCGGCGAGGCAGATCCAGTAGAGATCGCGCGCGAGGGTCATTGAGTCGAGAGAGCGTTGCGCGGTCAGTTCTTTTGCGCGTGCAAATTTTTCATAGGCGGCGGGTGCTACGCCAGGCTCTCCGGTGACTGGGAGTTCGAAGCGGTATCCGTGTTTGGAGACGGTTCGGATGGCGTCGCGGCCAACGATTTTTCTTAGGCAGACGATGGTGTTGGTGAGGTTTGCTTCGCTGACATGGACTGATGGCCAGAGTGTCTGGATCAACTCTTGTTTGCTGACGAGGTGTTCGGCTTTGCGAACGAGGCAGAGGAGCGCGTCGAAGGCTTTGGGTTGGAGCGGAATTGAGACGGCGGTTTTTTTGAGGAGACGTTCGTTGGGGTGAAGTTCAAAGTCGCCGAAGCGATAGGCGGCGTTGGGCGAGCTTTGATTTTTCTTTGAAAATCCCTGTGGCATACGTTGGCTGCTTTATTTGAAAACCAGCCTACACTGCTCGCGTGTCAGAAAGTGCGAGGAGATTGATGATGCGTTTATTTACTAAGGTTGCTGGTGCTCGTGGCGTATGGTTTGCAGGCGAGAGCAGGAAGAGTTTTGGATGGTTCGTCGCCGCAGTTTTTGCTGCGGGTTTGTTTGGAGGCTCTGGCATGGCTGCTGCGCAGACAGCGACAGCTGTGTCTGATCATGGATCGCAACAGGCTGTCGCTTTGCGTGACGGGAAGAATGACTTCGATTTCAACCTGGGTGTCTGGCATACCCATATCCGGCGTGTGCTCGATCCGTTTTCGGGGTCGGATAAATCGATGGAACTCGATGGGACGGTGACGGTTCGAAAGGTCTGGGATGGCCGCGGGCAACTAGAGGAGATTGAAGCTGACGGGCCGAAGGGTCATTGGGAAGGGATGACGATGTTTCTTTACAACCCCCAGGCTCATCAGTGGACGCAGTCGTTTATCGACAGCCAAGCGGGCGTGCTGACTACTCCATTGGTGGGGTCGTTCAAGAATGGCCGAGGCGAACTCTTCTCGCAGGAGACCTTTCGTGACCGATCGGTTCTGATTCGGGGAACGTGGTCCGACATAAAGCAAGACTCTCACCACTTTGAAGAGGATTTTTCGAATGATGGCGGAAAGACGTGGGTTCCTGCTTTTATTGGGGAGTTGACGCGAGAGAAACAGTCGGGAGAGGCGGGCGCCACTTTGGCACCAGTTAGCTTGGAGCGCGTCGATGCGTCCAGCGGACAACGTGATTTTGACTTCGACTTAGGCACGTGGAAGACGCACTCGACACGGTTGATGCATCCGTTGACGGGCTCTACGACCTGGGTAGATATGGACGGCGCGACGGTGGTCAAGAAGGTTTGGGGAGGCAAGGCTAACCTGGCGGAGTACAAGGCAGACGGTCCTGCGGGGCATGTGGAACTGTTGTCGCTGCGATGGTTCAATCCAACGACGCATGAGTGGAATCTGGACTTCGCGACGCCGAATGTGGGCACGCTAGGTGTTCCGGGCGTTGGCGGGTTCAAAGATGGCCGTGGCGATTTTTATGACTATGAGGAGATCAATGGGCGGTCGGTGCTGGTGCGATTTTCTATCTGGAAGACCTCGCAGGATACGGCCCAGTCGGAACAGGCGTTTTCTGAGGATGGCGGAAAGACGTGGGAGGTTAACTGGATCAATAAATACACGCGCTGAGGAGTGTGGTGGGGCTGTTCGAAGCCATCTCACTGAATCGTCGAGTGTGAGATGGCCATGTGTGGGTTATGGATTTGCGGGTGCTGATGATGGGGGATTTCCGGCGTGTTGCTGGCCGAGATTGGCGTCTACGGTTCCGATGCGGCCGGAAGAGGTGACTCGGACGACGAAGCGGACGCGGGTTGCTTTGGGATCGGGGTCTACGTTGTAGGCGAGATCCATGCCGCGTTCGATTCTTCCGGTCGGCGCTACTGTGGTTGGAGCACTGGCGTGAATCACTTTGGCGACACTCTTGAGCACCTTTCCCTTGCGGTCGAAGGTGGTAATGGCGAGGACTACGTCGGAGTGGCGCGGCTCGGTGTCGGTGGCGGGCGACCAGTAGAGCCCGCTCGAGGCAACGTGGACGATGAAGCGGTTGGGGTCGGTAGGTGAGGGTTCAAGAGTGACGGGGACGCCGTCGTAGACCATGGTGCTGGTGTCAGCAGAGATGATGTCAGCCATGAGACGGCGTGAAGGGTTCGCGGGGTCGACGCGGCCGGGACCGCGCTGGAGGTAGTAACCTTCGCGGGTGTAGACGGTTAGGCCGGGACGATCGAGGGTGATCTTGATCTTGCGGAACTTTGATGGGTCGAGCGAGGTGTTTTCGGGCCGGTAGGTGAGGGTGTAGAAGCTGGCGCCGTCGCGGATGGAGGTGCCGATCTCGGCGTCGACGTCATTTCGCCCGTAGAGGGTGCGGCCGCCGGTGGCTTTGGCGAGGCGATTGAATTGATATTCGCCGCCGAAGGGGTCGTCGCGGCCGGCGATACCGCCGTAGGCTTGAGGATCGATCAGGATGCCGGCGGGGTCGATGGTGTAGAGGGTGACTCGCGCGTCTCGGAGGATGTTGACGCAGTCCTGCACGGCGTTGTTGACGAGGTTTACGGTGTCTACGGGGACGTTTTCCCAACGGATAGGGGGAAAGCCGCGACCGATCCAGATCATATTTTTGTGGCCGGGATGACCGATGACGGCTTCGGCGACGCGGCGGAGGGTGAGGAAGGCTAGATTGATGCGGTCGGCGCGCCATTGGCCCTGCTGGGCCTGCCAGGGGTAGGCGGCGAAGTGATGATCGAGAGCGGAGATGATGTCGTCTTTGTTCTGGGTGTAGTCGTGGACGACGGTGAAGTGCTGGAGGTCGACGGCGAGGAGCATGGTTGGGGTGTCGAGCTTGCCGGGCTGACGGTTGAGGAACTTTTTGAGGGAGTAGCGGGCGAAGGCCATGTCCTCGAAGCGGGTGTTGAACTCGTCGAGCAGGATGATGTTGACGGGGGCGTTGGGGGCGACGCGGTCGAGCTCTTCGGTGGAGTTGATGGTGATCTCGGGGTCGAGGGTGTGGGCGGCGGGGGCGTCGAAGTTGAGGATCTTCTCGGGTTCGTTGGCCTCGGTGACGTGGAACTCGTCGCGTTTGAGGTCGGTGACGATGTTGCCTTTGGCGTCGGTGACGACCATGTCGAGGATGACAAGACGGGCGTTGCGGCGGATGGTGTAGACGCCGTTCGCGTCTTTGACGGGCTGCGATCCGGCCGACTGAGGCTGGGTTTGAGGCTGCGGATTTTGGGTTGCGGCTGGGGCCGGTGAGGGCTGTTGCGCAGTGACGGAGTGAGATAGGCCGGCGGCGAGAGCGAAGAGGAACAGCGCGCGGAGGAGCGAAATTTTCATGGAGCCCTCGGGTTTGGTAGTGCAAACACGGTATATCAAGCAGTGTTACGGCCTTGGAAAAAATTTACGGTCCGAGAAGGGTGTGCCCACAAAGTCAGTGTCCTGCGAAAGACCCTCAAGATGAGCGAGGGTCACGATAGCCCCATTGAAGAAGTTTGTTGGCGGATCAACTTTTTCTTAGCTATTGAAGTCCATCAGTGGCTGCTGGTCTTACGCATCCATGCGCACCCATCCGATGAGTTCCTCTGAGCGACTGTCGACATAGTGTGCCCCAAGGTAGGTGTTGCCTGAGACAACTTACAATTAGGTCCGCACTCGAGGCGAGTTTTCTGTCTGGTCGGCTACGAACATCTAACGTAGAAGGAAGCACGACAGCAGCACGTTAAAGGAGAAAAAATATGGCGGTAGACACGCAAGAACATCCAATGGTTCCTCCCGATGATCCCAGTCGTAAGCTCGCGGTCGGTAAGGTTGAGAGCCTGCGGCACATCGGCCTGGTGGGCGATACCTATACCATCACGGTGACGGGAGAAGATACTGCGGGGCGATTCTGCGTTATCGATATGCATGTCCCGCCTGGGGGTGGACCGCCGCCTCATCGTCACGATTTTGAAGAGACCTTCATTTTGCTGGAAGGTGAGCTGGAGGCGACGTTTCGTGGGGAGAGGTCAACGATAAAGGCAGGCGAGACGGTGACCATTCCAGCGAATGCTCCGCATCGATTCAAAAACGTTTCGTCGCAGCCTGCGCGGCTGATCTGCATCTGTTCGCCTGCCGGGCAGGAGAAGTTCTTCATGGAGATTGGAGTTCCGGTCGCGACTCGCACGACTGCTGCTCCGAGGCCTAGTGAGGAGCAACAGGCCGCCTTGATGAAGAAGGCCTTGGAGCTCGCTCCCCGGTATCGCACAGAGTTTCTGCGAGAGGCCTAAAGCTGGGCGCGGAGCCGGCATGGGTTGGCCGAAGGTGGGTCTTGTATTGCCTTCCAATAGAGGTGGGTGCATACTCCTATTTATAGACAATAGGAGCAGGCATGGGTGAGAAGGCAGATGTTTGGCAGGGGACGCTGGCGTTGATGGTGTTGAAGACGCTTGAGAGCATGGGCGAGCTGCATGGGTATGGGATCGCGCGGCGGATTGAACAGACCAGCGGGGACGTGCTTTCGCTGAACTATGGGACGCTGTATCCGGCGCTGTTGAAGCTGGAGCAGGAGGGGGCGATTGTTTCAGAGTGGGGTGTGTCTGAGAACAATCGGAGGGCGAAGTTTTATAAGCTGACGCGTGTTGGCCGCAAGCAAATTGAACGCGAGACCGACAACTGGGAGCAGACGACGGCGATTCTGGCGCGGTTTTTGCGGGGAACGGAGGATCCGGCATGAAGAAGCTGCGTGCAGCGTTGAGGCGGTTTGCCGGGATGTTTTCTAGAGGGCGGCGGGAAGAGGATTTCGCTAGCGAGCTTGAGGGACATCTGCAGATGCATATCGAGGACAACATGCGGGCGGGCATGACGGCGGAGGAGGCGCGGCGCGATGCTCTGGTGAAACTGGGAGGGATGGAGCGGACACGGCAGGCTTACCGGGAGCGGGGTACGGCTCCTTTCTTCGAGACGCTATGGCAGGATCTGCGTTTTGCCCTGCGGCAGTTGTTGAAGAACCCTGGTTTCACGATTACGGCGGTGTTGATGCTCTCGCTTGGGATTGCGGCGAGCGTTGCGATCTTTGCGTTTGTGGATGCTGCGCTGCTGAAGCCGCTGCCTTACGAGGATCCGCGTAGTTTGGTGGATGTAACGGAGAGCGTGGCGGTGCTTCCTCATGCAAATCTCTCTTATCCGGATTATCTCGACTGGAAGAAGATGAATCACAGCTTTCGTTCTCTGGACGTCTACACGGGTACGGGTTATCTGTTGGATACGCCGTCTGGCGTTGAGCCGACGCAGGGGCTGCGAGTGACGGATGGATTCTTCCACACGCTGGGCGTTCTCCCTTTGCTTGGACGTGATTTTTACTCGGGCGAGGATCTCCTTAGCGCTCCGCGAACGGTGATTCTGAGTTACTCGACGTGGCAGAAACGGTTTGGCGGCAGAAAAGAAGTCGTCGGGCAAAGTATTTCGCTGAGCGGCATGCCGTACACGATTGTTGGAGTGCTGCCTGACAGCTTCGAGTTTGCGCCGCGCAATACTGTTGAGTTCTGGACGACGATGCATGCCGGTGGGGGAGCGAACACGTGTGACCTGAGGCGGAGTTGCCATGGGTTAGTGGGGGTTGCGCGGCTGAAAGATGGAGTTTCGATTGCGGCAGCGCTTGCGGATACGAAGGCAATCGCGCAGCAACTGGAGCGTCAGTATCCTGACTCAAATCGTGGGCAGACCGCGGCAGTGGAGTCATTGACGGATGCGTTCGTCGGAGATATTCGTCCGATTCTGCTTCTTCTACTGGCGGGCGCGGGTCTGCTTCTGCTGATCGCGTGTGTGAATGTGGCGAGTCTTCTGCTGGTGCGGTCGGAGAGTCGCAGGCGGGAGATCGCAGTGCGAGGTGCGTTGGGAGCTTCGCCGCTGCGGCTTGCGCGGCAATTTGTAACTGAGGGTGTTCTGCTTGTGCTTGGGAGTTCGCTGCTGGGATTGGTCTGTGCGGTGTTTACTTCGCAAGCTTTGCTCCGGCTTATCCCGAAGGACATGCTGGTGCATATGCCTTATCTGCGCGGGATCGGGATGAACTTCCATGTTGTGTGTTTTGCGGCAGCGATTGCGGTGATGGCCGCGGTGATCTTTTCTCTGACGCCGATTGTGCAGCTGTCGTTCGGCGAGATGCGGGAGGGGTTGACGGAGGGCTCACGGGGCTCGGCGGGTGTGCTTTGGAGGAAGGTTGGCGCGAATCTTACGGTGCTGGAGCTTGCGATTGCTACCGTGTTGCTGGTGGGCGCGGGGTTGCTGGGCAAGAGCTTCTATCATTTGCTGCATGTTGAGTTGAATTTTCAGCCTGATCATCTGGCGACTCTTTCGGTTGCGCTGCCGGAGAAGGTCTACGCGAAGGATGAACAGGTGGTGGCAGCGCGGAGACAACTTATGGATCGTATCGCGGCGTTGCCGGGCGTGACCTCGGCAGCCGCGACAAGCCAACTGCCGGTGACGATGAATGGCAATACGGAGTGGGTGCGATTTGTTGGCCGTCCGTATAACGGCGAGCACAATGAAGTGAACGAGCGGGATATTACTGCGAATTACTTTACGACGCTGAAGACGAGGCTGATTCGTGGGCGGTTCTTCAACGCGGACGAAGATGCTACCAAGCCTCGTGTCGTGATCATCAATGAGGCGTTTGCGAAGCTGTATTTTCCTGGTCAGGATCCACTGGGTGCGAGGATGGGCGATACGACGCTGTCGACGAAGTCGATCAAGGAGATTGTTGGGGTGGTGGACGATCTGCGCGAGTCATCGCTCGATGAAAAGACTTTGCCTGCTGTGTACTATCCCGCGGATCAGAGCCCTGACGTGTACTTCAATCTGGTAGTTCGGACGAGTCAGGACGAGAATGCGCTGTTGCCTACGCTTGTCTCGACGATTCACCAGTTCGATCGCGGCATCGGCACGTCGGAGGAGTCGACGATGATGCTGAATATCGATGAGTCGCAGACGGCTTACCTGCATCGGTCGTCGGCGTGGCTGGTGGGTGGGTTTGCGGCGCTGGCTTTGTTGCTGGGCATGATTGGGTTGTATGGCGTGATTGCGTATTCGGTGGGCCAGAGAACGCGTGAGATTGGGGTGCGGATGGCTTTGGGGGCGCAAAGGGAGATGGTGCAGCGGATGATTATGAGGGAGGGTGGGAGGCTGGCGGCATTGGGAATCGTTGTGGGTCTGGTGTGCTCGCTGGGTGTGACGCTGACGCTGCGGAGTGTGCTGTTTGGCGTGCAGTCGTGGGATGTGGGGACGTTGGCGGGGGTGGCTCTTCTGCTGGTTGCGGCGGCTCTGCTGGCTAGTTATGTTCCGGCGCGGAGAGCGGCGTCGATCAATCCGGTGGAGGCGTTGCGGGCGGAGTGAGGGCCTTCTGGCTGGGGTTGGTTTTTTTGGTGGGTAAGACGGATGGAGCGGCAACAGCAACAACAACAACAACAACAACAACAGCAGATCCCCTTCGGAGATGACAACTAGAACTGCAACTGCAAAATCAAAGCAACTGTAAAACATAGCAACTGCGCTGCAGCGGCGGCGGCGAGAATGAGTATGGATTTTCGTGGCGGCGAGGATTCTGTAAAAGCAACTGTGATACGTGGATATACTGCTTGCACTGGGAAAATCTGCGTTTTGGAGCGTGTGAGGATGTCAAGGAATTTGGTTTGGAAGACTGTATCTTGCGGTGTGTTGCTGGTATCTGCTGGTTTTGCGATAGGAGCGGGAGCACAGGAGAAGAAAGACAGCGATAAGAAGAAGGACCAGAAGCTGGTGGTGACGGGGACGCCGGTGGTGGAGGCTGCGGAGCCGCCAGCGGACTCGACGACAGAGGGCTCGGTGACGGTGGGCGGGGAGAAGATTGCCTATCGTGCGGTGGCAGGGACGCTGACGGTGGGGTCGAGCGATTCGCAGGACGCGATGCTGGGGATGGATGGGAAGATGCTGCCGGATACGGGGGAGAAGGCTCCAGATCCCGAGAAGCCGGACGAGGCGCCTGCCACGGCGCGGATGTTTTATGTGGCTTACTTTAAGAAAGATGCGCCTGTGGGGCGGCCTGTGACGTTTTTGTATAACGGCGGGCCGGGGTCGGCGACGATGTGGCTGCATATGGGCTCGTTTGGGCCCAAGCGCGTGGTGACTACCGATGCGCAACATGATGAAGGCGCGCCGTACAAGATCGTGAATAACGACTTCAGTCTGCTGGATGTGAGCGATGTGGTTTTTATCGATGCTCCGGGGACCGGGTTCAGCCGGATCATGGGCAAGGACAAGGAGAAGGAGTTCTGGGGAGTGGACCAGGATGCGCATGCGTTCGATCGGTTCATTCGCAGGTTCCTGACGAAGTTCAACCGGTGGAACTCGCCGAAGTATCTGCTGGGTGAGAGCTATGGGACGCCGCGGAGCGCGGTGCTGTCGGCTGATTTGCAGAACGTGGACTTGAACGGGATCATTTTGCTGTCGCAGATTTTGAGCTTCGATAACAGCATCGATGGGCCGAAGTGGAACCCTGGCGTGGATCAGGCGTATGCGTTGGGTCTGCCTACGTTTGCGGCGAGCGCCTTTTATCATCACAAGGTTCCAACGCAACCTGCGGCGCTGGAGCCGTTCCTGGCCGAGGTGGAGCAGTATGCGATGGGCGACTACATGAGCGCTCTGCTGAAGGGGTCGGAGCTGCCGGAGGCGACGAAGCAGGCTGTGGCGGAGAAGCTGCATCAATATACCGGGCTGCCGGTGGCTTATTTGATGAGGGCGAATCTGCGGGTGACAGGCGCTGCATTCAGCAAGCAACTGCAGCTTGATGACGAGACGACGACAGGGCGGCTGGATACGCGGTACAAAGGGCCAGATATCGATCCGCTGAGCGCGGATGCGGAGTATGACCCGCAGAGCAATGCGATCTCGTCGGCATATACGGCGGCGTTGAACCAGTACATGCGGACGGACCTGAAGTATGGCGAGAATCAGACGTATAAACCGGGAGCCTATGCGGATGCCGACTTTACGTGGGATCTACGGCACCAGCCGCCGGGGGGTCCGCCGGCGAATCAGCAGTGGGGCGGGACGAATGTGATGCCGGATTTGGCCTACACGATGAAGTCAAATCCGAAGATGAAGGTGATGCTGGCAGGTGGATACTACGACCTGGCGACGCCTTACTTCGAGGGCAAGTTCGAGATGCATCATCTGCAAATTCCGCAGAAGCTGCAGGCGAATATCAGCTATCACTACTACCAGAGCGGACACATGGTGTATGTGAATGAGGACGTGCTAAAGCAGTTCCATGCGGATGTGGCGGCGTTTATCCGGGGCACGGAGGACGGGAAGTAGCAGGGGTTGCGGATCGAGAGGTGGCGGGCTAGAGGGACGACACGGTTTGATTCGTGTTGCCCTTAGTCCGCCACTTCGATTTGGTGACGATCTCGAAGGCAGGATGAAGTCGACCGAATGTCTGCGTCAGTGATTGGGTGAGATTTAAGGCTTCGTCTGGGAGATCGTGTGAGCCAATTCGGCTTTGGCGGAGCGGCGAAGGCAGCGGAGAGCTACGTAGAGAAGCAGCGGTTCGGTGAGCCATAGAGAGCGGTTGGCGATATGGGGCGCGGCCCATGCTCCGAGAGCGGCTCCGGCGAGGAAGCAGAGGCAGATGAGTCCGAGGTTGAGGATCTGGAGGCGGCCGCTTTCGCGGGCTTCGGGTGTGCCAGAGGAGTTGAGCGCGTCGTAGAGACCCTCGGTTGCCTGTCGGAGGTTGCCGGTGACAAAAGTGGAGTTGAAGGGTAACTGGTTGACGTGGCGGAAGCTGGAGACCTGGAAGGCGGCGACGAAGGCGACGATCGCGGTGAAGGGGATGTCGGGGAAGCCAGGCGGCATCCAGCCCAGGATGAAGAGTGCGATGATTTCGAAGGTGAGCGCGACGATGGGGGCGCGGTTGCTCCGCGAGTGCAGATGCCGAGCGGAGATAACGCCGACGAAGAAGCCCAGGATGGGTACGAGATGTGGAATGATTGCGCCCCACCCATGGCCCAAGAGGGCGATGCCGAGGAGAGCGACGTTTCCTGTCATGGAGTTGGCGAAGACGTGGCCGTGGTTGAGATAGACGAAAGAGTCGAGGAGGCCGCCGGTGCTGGCGAGTATCAATGCGTCGGACAGGGTGCTGGGCTCGGAGATGGTGTTGGGAGTCATGAGGATCGAGGACAGTCTACCGCCCATTGGGCACGAGTCTTTGATCTTCCCTGTTTGGGTTCGGCGTCATGTCTCGCATCTGCGGAGGGTCTTTTTCTGGATTATTTGCCGCGACAAATGGAAAGTTTCTGGGGAGTACCGTGCGCACCTTCAATACGATTGGTGACACGGAAAGGGCGGCTGGAGCCTGCCGCCAAGATGTGAGTGAGTTATTATCAGATTTCGCATCTTCCGGCCATTTCGGGCGTCTAACTTTAAGCGAAAAGCTTAAATTTTTTTGGAACTTGTTGAGGAGATAGAGGGTTATGGCGATCAAATGGGATCGGTTGACGGTGAAGTCGCAGGAGGCGGTTCAAGCGGCTGGTGGGCATGCTGGCGAGAACGGCAATCCGGAGGTGCAGCCGCTGCACCTGATGGCGGCTCTGCTGGAGGATCGGGAGGGAGTGGTGATCCCGGTGCTGGAGAAGATTGGGGTGCCGGTTGAGCAGTTGTTGTCGGGAGTGAACTCGGCGGTTGAGAAGCTGCCGAAGGTGCAGGGCGGAGGGCAGCCCGGGCTGTCGAATGCGCTGCAGAAGGTGTTGGAGCAGGGGTTCAAAGAGGCGGAAAACTTCAAGGACGAGTATGTGTCGACGGAGCATCTTCTGCTGGCGCTGTCGAAGGCGAAGAACGATCCTGTGCAGCTTGCGCTGGCGGCGCTGGGTGGGACGTATGAGGCGATCCTGAAGGCGCTGAGCGCGGTGCGGGGGAGTCAGCGAGTGACGGACCAGAATCCTGAAGGGAAGTTTCAGGCGTTGGAGAAGTATGCGAAGGATCTGACGGATCTGGCGCGACGTGGGAAGCTCGATCCGGTGATCGGGCGCGATGAAGAGATTCGCCGCGTGGTGCAGGTGCTGAGCCGGCGGACGAAGAACAATCCGGTGCTGATCGGCGAGCCCGGTGTGGGTAAGACTGCCATTGTGGAAGGGCTGGCGCGGCGGATTATTCAGGGTGATGTGCCGGAGATTCTGAAGAATAAGCGCGTGTGCTCGCTCGATTTGGGCGCGATGATCGCCGGGGCGAAGTTCCGCGGTGAGTTCGAGGACCGTTTGAAGGCGGTGCTGAAAGAGATTGAAGAGTCGAACGGTGAAGTTATTTTGTTCATCGATGAGTTACATACTCTGGTGGGGGCGGGCGCGAGTGAAGGGTCGCTCGATGCCAGCAATATGCTGAAGCCTGCACTGGCTCGCGGAGCACTGCGAGCGATTGGCGCGACGACGCTGGTGGAGTACAGGAAGTACATCGAGAAGGACGCTGCGTTGGAACGACGGTTTCAGATTGTGTTTGTCGGCGAGCCAAACGTCGAGGATACGGTTGCGATTCTGCGTGGGTTGAAGGAGAAGTACGAAGCGCACCATAAGGTTCGCATTAAGGATTCGGCGATTGTGGCTGCTGCGACTCTGTCGCACCGGTATATCTCGGATCGGTTTCTGCCGGATAAGGCGATTGATCTTGTCGATGAGGCTGCGGCAGCGTTGGCGATTCAGATCGGCTCGGTGCCGGTGGAGATCGATGACCTGGAGCGCAGGGCTACGTCGCTGGAGATTGAACGTGCGGCGTTGAAGCGGGAGAAAGATGCGGCGTCTCAGGAGCGGCTGGAGGTTGTGGAACGAGAGCTGGCTGAGGTGAAGGAGAAGGCTGCGGCTCTGCGCGCGAGATGGCAGAAGGAGCGCGGTGCGATTGGGAAGATTGCGGAGTTGAAGGAGGAGTTGGACTCGCTGCGCTTTCAGATGGGCGAAGAGACGCGCAAGGGAAATCTGCAGAGGGCGGCGGAGTTGCAGTATGGCGAGATTCCGAAGCGCGAGGCGGAGCTGCGTGAGTTGACGGCGGAGCAGGATGCCGCGGTTCGCGAGGATGAGGCAGAGGCGAAGGCGGGAGTGGCGACGCGGCCTTCGCGGATGCTGAAAGAGGAGGTCGACGAGGAGGATATCGCCGCGGTGGTGTCGAAGTGGACGGGGATTCCCGTTTCGAAGATGCTCGAAGGCGAGATGCAGAAGCTGGTGCAGATGGAGGAGCGTCTGCGCGAGCGAGTGGTTGGACAGGATGAGGCGTTGAATGCTGTGGCGAATGCGATTCGGCGTTCGCGCGCGGGCTTGAGCGATCCGAAGCGGCCGATTGGCTCGTTTATTTTTCTTGGACCTACAGGCGTTGGGAAGACGGAGACGGCGAGGGCGCTGGCTGAATTTCTGTTCGATGACGAGGCTGCAATGGTGCGGATCGACATGAGCGAGTACATGGAGAAGCATGCGGTGGCGCGGTTGATTGGCGCGCCTCCGGGATATGTTGGGTATGACGAAGGCGGGCAGTTGACGGAGGCGGTGCGACGCAGGCCGTATGCGGTGATTCTGTTCGACGAGATCGAGAAGGCGCATCCGGATGTGTTTAATGTGCTGCTGCAGGTGCTCGATGATGGGCGGCTGACGGACTCGAAGGGAAGGACGGTTGATTTCAAAAATACTGTTCTGATCATGACTTCGAACGTTGGTGCGTCGCAGTTGTCGACGGCGTGGGCACAGGGCGAAGACGGGTTTGAAGAGGCGAAGGGGCGCGTGATGGAGGAGTTGCGTAAGCAGTTCAAGCCGGAGTTCCTGAATCGTGTGGACGATATTGTGATCTTCCATCCGCTGGGCGATGAGCAACTGACGCACATTGTTGATCTGCGGTTGAAGGATCTGCAGAAGCTACTGGCGGATCGAAAGATCACGCTGGAGCTGACTGAGGACGCGAGGAAGGCGATCTTCAAGGCCGGATACGACCGGGCATATGGAGCGCGGCCTCTGAAGAGAGCGATCCAACGGCTGGTGCAGGACAAACTGGCGGTGAAGATTCTCGATGGCAGTGTGCTGCATGGCGATCACGTTTTAGTAACGGCTGGGAAGAGCGGACTCGAGTTCGTGGTGCAGGGGCGCGAGGCTCTAGTTTCCTAGCGACGAGTATGGGCCCACCTTCACCGGTGGGCCATTTTTCATGGGGCGGACTGAACGGCTGGGTGGTGATACTTCGCAGTGAGAAAGCGCAGTATTGGCTTCTCAAGGAAGCGATAACAGAGCAAACCAGCGACGGCGGAGCAAACGACCATAAGAAAGACGTTTGCGCCCGGCCCGAGTCGCGCGAGGTATGGATAGATGCGGTGATAGACGTAGAAGACCGGCAGCGAGATGAGATAGATGGAATAAGATGCGTCGCCGAGTTGAACGCCGAAGCGGCCCAAACCTGATTTTATCTGTGGAGAACGAAAGACCAGGCCCGCGGTCACCATAGCTGCGGGAACACCCCACATGAGGAAACGGAACCAACTTAAAGAGCCGTTGGCGATATTTTTCGCATCAGCGATATTGTATTTGTTGAAGAAAGCGGTACAAACCAACGGTATAACACCAGCAAGGAGCAGGGCTGTGCCAAGCGCGTGGCGTTTGCCGTGGCGAGCGAAGAGGATGCCGATCGCACATCCTAAGACAAACTCGAGGTTGATGGGATTTGCGATCAGGATAAGCACTGGCCGCTGGAAGCCGACGATTTGGCCGAGGGCGACGAGCGCGAGGATGGTGAGGATTGTCGATTTAATAATGTGGCGGGTGCTGAAGAAGAGATTAAGTGTAATGACGTAATAGAAGAACATCTCGAAGATAAGCGTCCAACCAACCACGAGGATTGGACCCCGCATGGGGAAGTGCATGGAGGGCAGCAGAAGATACGAGTTGAGTAAAGATGAATGGTCGAGATGATGCTGTTTGTAGTCAATGAGAACAAAGAAGGATGAAAGGATCCAGTAGATCGGAAAGATCCGGATAAGTCTTCTAAAGAGAAAATCGAGGGCCTTGTGAGCAGACCCGAAAGAGCTGTGCCGAATGTTCATAGCGACGGTGGAAAGTATGAAGCCGCTGATTGCGAAGAAAATGTCGACGCCACACGATCCAACGTCGACAACGTGGAAGAAGCGAGCTTCCTTGGGAATCGCATGAAATGAAACATTGGAGACAGCGTGAACGTGCACTACGAGAAGTGCGGCAATGGCGCGAAGAATCTGAATTGAGTCATTCTTTTTTATCAGGAAGCCACGCCCGGCTATTCGGGCCGAGGAGATAGTTTCTTCGAGGACACTAGGTGCGGGGATAGGCACGTTGAGCCTTCATGATACATGGGGCAGCAAATGAGTTCTGTGGGTGTATGCAAGGCGGATCGATGGGCATGTCTGCTCCCGGTAGCGGCTCAGAGACGTTTGATAGAGTGAGAGCGTGACGTCCCCGACAGTTAATAAATTCAGCGCCTCTACCCACGGCAAGCGACTTCTCCTCTTTGTTGTGTGTAGTCTGCTGCTGGCCAATGTTGTTCAGTGGGGTCTGTGCCGGGCCCTTCATCTGGGAAATCCGGGGACTCTCAAGCCCGAAATCTCTGACTTTCTGCATATGAGCCAGTGGACCGATTCGTGGCTTCCGATGATGAAGTCGCTGGACTACTTCGATGCGAATCCTACGAAACCAATCTATGGGGCTCCTCTGTACGACACGCTGATTTATTCGTTGGCGAGTGAGCTTCCTCTGGTCGCGCTTCGCAGGCTTGGAGTCGGTGACGCTGCGATGCTCCGCCTGCTGGCGTTATTTTCATGGTTGTCTGTTGTGGGTGTTGCGGCGGTGTCGCTTGCGATGGGACGCAGGCTGTTGCGAATGCGTGGTGCGGAGTTGACATGGCCGATGGTTGTTGCGGTGATACTGGCTTGTCTGGGGTGTTATCCGCTGCTGAAGGGGTATTCGCTGGGGAATGCGCAGACGATGCTTTCTTTTGGCTTTGCGCTGATGCTTTATTTGTGGACGTCCGGGCGCGAACGCGAGGCTGGGGTGGTGGCTGCGCTGCTGGCGTTTGTGAAGCCGCAGTATGTGTTGCTGCTGGTGTGGATGGCGGTTCGCCGCAGATGGGGGGCGATGTGGGCGTTTTTGATTTGCTCTGCTGTTTTGCTCGCGATGTCGATTGCGGTCTTTGGTTGGCACAACAATCTTGATTATGTAGGGGTGCTGGCGAGCCTCAGCCACAAAGCGCAGTCGCACGATGCGAATCAGTCGATGTTCGGAACGTTAAACCGAATGATCTTCAATGGCGAAAATCTGGAATACACACCTCATCTCTATACTCCCTATGTTGCGTGGGTGTATCGGACGACGGTGGTTACATCGCTGGTGCTGATTGGGGGTGTGCTGCTGTTTCCATGGGGGCGACTGCGTGGATCGACCGGGGATATCGCGGCGATGGGGCTGGCGTCGGTTGCGGCTTCGCCGATGGCGTGGGAGCATCACTACGGTATTGTGCTGGGGATCTTCGCCTGGTTCTGGTTTGCTTATGGGTGCTGGGAGACCAAGAGGCCTTGGCTGTGGGGAGTGTCTTTTTTTCTTTGCTGTAACTTTTTGGCGGCGACGAATCTGTTGGCGGATAAGCGCGGATGGAATGTGTTGCAGTCCTATATGTACTTCGGGGCGCTTCTCTTGATTGCGCTGCTGATGCGGCTGGCTCGTCGCGTCGGATCTGATGAAACTGTTGCAGTGTGACGGGTGCGCCGTCGATGAGAGGCGAAGCTATTTTGAAGCTTGAGCCTCGGATTCCGGAGTGAATTGAACGGCAGCTGCGTCGCCTCCCATGGCCGGGCCTAGCGGAGTGATCTTGGCGTGCGCGGCCGCTAGAGCCTGATCGGTCCAGTCCCAGCCGCTGTGCAGCAGGACGAAGACGTGGTCCCCGCGTTCGGTGGAGAGTTGCTCGTAGGGCACGATTGGAAAGCCGGTGAAGTTGCGCATGTGGAGTGCGGTGAGAGATTCGGTGTCGCGTCGACTCCAGAGCAGCTCCTGATTGCTGGAGTATACGAGGGCCATGCGGGAGCGTATGTCAGGGTCGGGCTCATAGTAGCTGGCTACTTCGAAGGTGCCCATCTCCTGAAGGTAGAGCAGGCCGCTGGGGCTGGAGAGAATGGCCGCTTTGATCTGCGGGGTTAGGATGAGCGAGGTCATGAAGGAGTTTGTCTTTGCCTGCTCTGCGTGAATGCGGATTGCGCCCGTGATTACGATGGCGATAGCGAGTGCCGAGAGAGTTATGGCTGCGATGTTTTTGTGGCGGAGCAGCGGCAGCGCGGCGAACGCGAGGAGAACGCTTAGAGCGAGAATGGCGCCGAGGACGTAGCGGACTTCGATGGAGTGGGTTACGAAAAAGGCCAGCATGAAACCGAAGAAAGGTAACGCCGCGAGGACGATGAGGAACACAAGCTCGGCGGTTGGGAGTTGGAAATCGTTGTCGCGCAGTTGGCGAACGCTGCCAATGACAAGGAGAGCTGCGAAGAGGATGAGGCCGATGGCAGCGTAGTGCTGGACGCTGAGACTCGCTTGGGTGTAGTTCATGAAGAGGGAGCGATAGCCAACCGTGATGGCGTGGTAGCTGACTCTTCCGGCGTTGTAGTAGTTCTTGCGGAACTCCGCGGCGGATCGTTCAAAGGGGAGTGCGAAGGCGATGCAGGCCATGCCGATGAGGATGGCGGCTGCGACGGGACGGTCGAGCCGGCGGCGCTCGATGGTACGAAAGAGTTCGGCCGCGCAGAGGGGAAGGAGCAAGAGGACGCCGAAGTAGTGGGTGTTGAGTGCGAGCGCGACCGTAATGGCGAGGACGATGAGGGAGCCGGTGCGTTGCGATTGGCGGCGGGTTGCGGTCTGCCAGCTCAGCATGGCGAGGCCGTAGAAGCCGAGGAGCAAACCGTAGGGGCGCCCTTCGGCGGAGTAGAAAAAAGTGGCGGTTATGGCTGGAAACGCCATCGCGAAGAGCGCGGCGTGCTCGTTGGCAATGCGGCGCACGAAGAAGAACAGGCAGAGCTGCATGACGAGATAGCCAAGGAGCGAGGCTAGTCTAAGTGCGAACGCGCCTGCGCCGAAGGCTTTGATAGAGAGGAAAACTAGAGTGTGGTAGACGAGGGGATCTAGCGAGATGGGATAGTGGCGCTGAATGTTGAGGAGCTGAGCGTAGGTAGGGGCGCTGTCAGTTTGGAGGACGAAGATCTCATCCTGTGACATGAGTTTGTGGTGCGACCAGAGGAGAGAGATGGCTGCAGTGAGGATCAGAAAGGCGATGGCCTGCCACGGGAGACTGAAATTGTCTACGCTGCGCTCAACATTGGAGTCTCGGGACGGGTTCATATTTTAAAGAGAGTGCGAAGCTGCCGCTCTGAATCATGCCGTAGATAATTAACCGGGGCTGGCTCAATTGTTGCGGGGGTGGTGGAGGGTAGTGTCGGCGTGAAGAAGATCTCTAGGCGCGGCACGCGGATGAAGAGAAGGAGACCCATGACGAGAGCAGTTGAAGCGAAGGAGGCCATCAGCAGCGGCTCGCGGTAGAGTTTTTCGGGGTTTTGTACGGCGCTGTCGTGTTTGAAGGCGAGCTTGAGGTACACGGCCATGGTGAAAGCGACGAGAGGAAAGCCGAGGATGAGCTCGATGCGATAGCGGATGATGAAGGCGCCGAGAAAGAGCATCGCGGTGGAGGCGTAGAAGACGACCGAGACGAGCAGCGACTCAGGCGTGTAGCGCTTGAAGGAGGCGCGATAGGCGCCAGCGAGGGCGCGGTCGCCTATCTCGGAGAGTTCGCTGAAGCGCTTGAGGCCCATGAAGTAGCAACCGAGCATCCAGTAGGCAATGAGCAGCGACACGGGCGGGACTAGGACGCTGGTGACGGCGTACCAGCCGAGCAGCATGCGGAGAGGATTGTTGATGGACTCGGTGAGGACGTCGAGGTAGGGGACGTCTTTGGTGCGGATGGGCGGGAAGTTGTAGAGGCAGCCCATGATCCAGAGAACGAGCGCAACGAGGGCGAACATGCGAGAGATGGTGAGGCCGATTGCGATTCCCGCGACCATCATCAGGAGCCATTGCACGTAGGCTGCGGGGATGTTGACGAGTCCGCGCGCGGCGGGGCGATTGCGCTTGGTGGGGTGGAGGCGATCGAAGGGTGCGTCGAGGACTTCGTTGATGACGTAGTTGCTGCAGGCGATGAGCGTGACGGAGAGAAATGCCAGCAACAGAGTTACGAAGAGGTGCGGGGTGAGGAGCGCTGGAGCGACGCTGAGAGGTACGATGACGCCGGGCAGAACGAAGAGATTCTTGATGGAATGATCGAGTCTGGCGATGGCGAGATGGGCTCGAAGGCGCTCGGACAGGGAGACGTTGAGCAGGGGAGGCTCGGTCATGTTTAGGGTAGGGGCTCCTTCGCAGCTTGCCTGTTGGCTATGGGCACAGTGTAGCAAATGGAGATGAAGGCAGAAGACGACTTAGGAGCTATGGCAGCAGGCAGAATGTTTACGATAAGCTTTAGTTTGGCGCGGCTTGCGCGTCTGGAGCAGGCAGACGCATGTCGCGGAGAGCAGTGATTATCGGTGCAGGACCAGCTGGGCTGACTGCGGGCCTGGAGCTGTTGAGACGGTCGGATGTGAAGCCCATTATTTTGGAGGCGAGCGAAGAGATCGGGGGGATCTCGCGCACGATTAAATACAAAGGCAACCGGATGGATATCGGCGGTCATCGGTTTTTTTCCAAGAGCGATCGTGTGATGCAGTGGTGGGTCGACCTGATGCCGCCGGAGGGCGTAGAGGGAGAGGGCACTGGGAGCGGGGGGCCGACTGCTGCGCCGCCGGAGATCAGTTATCAGGGGAAGAAGAGGGTGGTGGTGGTGCCGGCACATCTGAAGGAGGAGCCGGTGTTGCGCGGGGCAGGGCCGATTCTGCATCACGTTGATGAGCAGGATGCTGAAGACGAGACATCGGATGCGGAGGAGGCAGTAGCTGCGGCGGTGGTGACGCACGAACCGGTGGATAGTGATCTTGTGATGCTGATTCGTCCACGCAAGAGCAGGATCTATTATCTGCGGAAGTTTTTTGATTATCCGATTACGCTGACCGCGACGACGTTGAAGAATCTTGGTTTGGTGAGGACGTTTCGCGTTGGCATGAGTTACATGAAATCGCAGGCGAGCCAGATTGCGCCCGAGAAGAGTCTGGAAGATTTCTTAATCAACCGGTTTGGGCGGCAGCTTTATCTGACGTTCTTCAAGAGTTACACGGAGAAGGTTTGGGGGACGCCTTGTGACGAGATTTCGGCGGAGTGGGGCGCGCAGCGGATCAAGGGATTGAGCCTTACGACCGCGGTGAAACACTTTTTGAAGAAGACGTTCCGCAGTAAGACGAAGGGTGGGGATCTGGCGCAGAAGGGTACCGATACGAGCCTGATCGAACGCTTTATGTATCCGAAGTTTGGGCCGGGGCAGCTTTGGGAGCATGTGGCGGATCTTATTCGCGAGGGGAGCGGCGAGATTCACATGGGGTGGAAGGTTGATCGGGTTCACTGCTCGATGGAAGGCGGCGTGAGGCGGGTGGTGTCGCTTGATGCGGTGAATGCGAGCGGAGAGCGGCAGACGTTTGCGGGAGATTATTTCTTCTCGACGATGCCGATGCGGGAGCTGGTGGAGGCGTTGGACGCTCCGGTGCCGGAGAACGTGCGGGAGGTGAGCGCGGGGCTGCAGTATCGGGACTTTATTACGGTGGGGCTGCTGGTGGATCGGTTGAAGGTGAAGGAACCGGATGGCGGACTGCTGAAAGATACTTGGATCTATGTGCAGGAACCCGATGTGGTACTGGGACGGTTACAAATATTTAATAACTGGAGTCCGTACCTGGTGGCTGACCCGACGAAGGTTTGGATTGGGCTGGAGTATTTCTGTTATGACACGGACGAGCTGTGGAAGATGCCGGATGAAGAGCTGAAGAAGTTCGCGATTGCGGAGGTCGCGAAGATCGGGATTCTGAATGCGGAGGATGTTTCGGATGGGCATGTGGTGCGAGTGCCGAAGACCTATCCGGCTTACTTCGGCACATATGACCGATTCGAGGAGTTGCGGGAGTTTACGGATGGATTTGAGAATCTGTTTTTGGTGGGGAGAAATGGAATGCATAAGTACAACAACCAGGATCACAGTATGTTGACTGCGATGACGGCGGTGGATGGTATCGTGGCCGGATATGTAGATAAGGCTGCTCTGTGGGGGATCAACACGGAGCAGGAGTATCACGAGGAGAAATAGATTGAGCAAGATTCTGGTTGTGGGAACGCTGCTGCTGGTGATCTTTGTGGGTGTGTTCCGGCAGAGGATCTTTCTGCGAGATCCGCTGGGGAAGATGGAGCGAAACGGTGTCGCGGTAGATGGTGCGCGGCTGTTTATTAACTTCTCGAACGACGTGCTGGTGGAGGAGCCGGGGACGGAGCGGCGATACCTGGTTCAGGGGTGGAGTGGGGTGCCGGGTGTGCCGCAGATTCTTGGCTGCGTGCAGGGGTTGGCATGCTGGACTGATGCTGATCATGCGGCGGTCTTTCCGTTGGATGGACGTGGGGCCGGGGCGCGGGCGGTGATGAGCGCAAAGGAAGTTACGTTTGTGGATGAGACGGGCGCGGATGTGCGGGTGAAGTTGAGGTAAGTATTTCGACGGGACTGGGGAATAGAGCGTAACCTTCACCAGCAAAGAGACTCTAACAATGCGGATGAATCTGCGTTATAGATCGTCGCGCGCGTGGGTGCGGGATGGGAGCTCAAATGCCTGAGAAACCGGTAGACAAAGGAGACTTTGTCGAGGCTATCAGACCGACAGCTGAGCCCGAGCCAGAGATCGTTGAAGTGATTCCAGCTTCAACCCCCGTGGCTGGCAGTATGGCGGATGCGTCCGTTACGGCTGCTGTGTCTGTAACGGCTCCGGAAGCAGCAGCTTTGCCCGCTCCGGAGAGCCCGATTGTCGCAGCTCATGTTGAGTTCATCGAGCCTGTGGTGGCGACGATCCGGTTGGAGAAGAAACATCCGCTGGCGATTCGATGGATGCACTGGGTGAATTTTCCGGTGCTGTTCACGATGATCTGGAGTGGGCTGCTGATCTATTGGAACGACTCGGATAATGCGTATCAGCATCCGCATGCGGTGTATCGGGTGGGGGTGGGGTCGCTGACGGTGATGCGGCTGTTTCAGCCGTGGTTCTGGAAGCTGATCAATGCGCCATATCGCGTGACCGAGGGGCTGGGGTATCACTTCTTCTTTATGTGGATCTTTGCGATCAACGGGATTTTGTATGTGTCGTATCTGCTGATCTCGGGGGAGTGGCGGGTGCTGGTGCCGGAGCGTAAATCGTTTCGGGATGCGATTCAGGTGACGCTGGTGGATTTGCATCTTCGCAAGGGACTGCCTCCGCAGAAGAAGTACAACGGGGCGCAGAAGATCGCTTATACGTCGGTGATTTTGATGGGGCTGGGGTCGCTGGTGACGGGACTTTCGATCTACAAGCCGACGCAGGTGCACTGGATTACGTCGCTGCTGGGCGGTTATGAGATGGCGCGGTGGGAGCACTTCTGGTTGACGATGGGCTTCTGTGCGTTCTTTGTGGTGCATGTCGGGCAGGTGATTCTTGCGGGGTGGAATAACTTTCGCTCGATGGTGAGTGGATATGAGATTGTGCCGGCGGCGAAGGCTTCGTTTGAAGAAGAAGGGAGGACAGGATGAGCGATGGACGAGAGGAACGAGAGGAGCAGGAGCAGCGGCGGAAGTGGGAGAAAGAGAAAAAAGATCGGGACGACGATCTTGATCGCGATTGGGAGCGCGATGGAGAACGGGAGCGGAGAGATTCGCGCGCAGTCGATGTAGAGGCGATGAATGCTGCGGTGCGAGCGCAGTCGGGACAGAGGACGCGGCGGAGTTTTCTGGTTGCGGCTGCGGCGGCTGCTGGAGGGTATGGGTTTTATCGATGGCTTGATCGTAGTCCGATGAATATGCGGCTCCCGGAGCCGTTGCGGCACATGCTGCGAGTCAACGCGAAGGTGTCGCGAGCGATCTTTGATGAGCGCGGGTTGGCGCCGACGTATCCGGTGGCGAAGTCGATGGAGCTGCGGGCGAATGGGAACTATGGGTTGAAGATGGACCTGGTGCCGGAGAGCTATCGGCTGCAGATGGTGGGAGTGGAGAACGCTGGGCGGCTTCCTCAATATGTCGACGACGTGACAGCCTGGGAGTATCAGTATCGGGTGAAAGAGGTTGGGCCGGTGGAGCACGATACGAAGGTTCGACCGAAGAGCGAGACGGATAGTAAGGCTGATCCCAATGGGGATGCGGGTGCGGGGCTGGGGCCGATGATGAAGGGAGGGCCGGCGAGCACGATGGTGGGTAGTAGCGCAAACGGCGAGGCGCAGAAGGTTTCGCCGGAGCTTGTGGCTGTGATGGAAAAGATGAAGAGGCGTCCCCGTGGGCAGGAGGAGGCGGGGATGTCGCGCAGTACTCTCATGCCCGGCACTCCGGGACTGCTGCTGAAGATGGACGAGGTGACGAGTCTGCCGCATCACGAACTGGTGACGGAGTTTAAGTGCATTGAGGGGTGGAGCCAGGTGGTGCACTGGGGCGGGTATCGGCTGGCGGATTTGATTGCGAAGTTTCCACCGGCGAGGAAGGCCGATGGGTCGTTGCCGAAGTATGTCTATATGGAGACGCCGGATGGAGATTACTACTGCGGGTTCAGCCTGCAGGCTTGTATGCATCCGCAGAGTTTACTGGCGACTGAGATGGGGGGACGCGCGCTGGCGCAGTGGCATGGCGCGCCGATGCGGCTCCATATGCCGATCAAGTACGGTTACAAACAGATCAAGCGGATTGGGCTGATCGCGTATACGGACAGGCTGCCTGATGACTACTGGACGAAGCTGGGGTACGACTGGTACGCGGGGCTTTGATTGGGCTCTTAGCTGGCGATGGTGCCCTGGTGAAAGAGGAGCTGCCAGCGGTTGTCGCGGAAGGTCCACAGGGAGGATCGGTGGGAGACGGCTACGGACGTGGTGGCGCGATAGGTGGCGAGGACGACTGTCTCTGCGGGTTGCGCGATGTAGAAGTGGTGGATGGTGGCGTGGCGCGGGCCGCTGGAGAGCAGGACGTCGATGGTCTGCTGGCGGTTGAAGACGCGGCCGGAGGTGCAGAACTCTCTGTACTCGTCGGCGAAGAGCGGGATAAGGGCGGTACGGTCAGCTTCACGGTCCGGGTGAAGAAGACGCTCTTCGAGAGCGTAGAGGTGGTCTTGAAGTTCGGTCTTTTTCATGGAACTGAGGCTCCAACTGTTGGACGGACGGCAGAGTAGAGGTGTTTCATTGTGACAGATTTTTGGGTTCCGGGTTGAAATAGTTGGGTTTGCGCGCCAAGGCGACGCGTGGGATCTGCTGGAGATCGTTGACGAAGGAGATGTCGTTCCAGCCGGTGAGCAGGTTGGTTAGGGAGTCGCGTTGGCCGTGGCCGATTTCGAGGGCCAGGAGGCCGTTGGGTTTGAGTGCGCTCTTTGCCTGTGGGATGAGGCGGCGGTATATGTCCAGGCCGGTTTCACCGGCGAAGAGTGCGGTGGAAGGCTCGTGTTCGCGAACCTGCGGGTGGAGGGTGGGGCGATCGGACTCGGGAATGTACGGTGGGTTACTGACGATCGCATCGAAGATCTCTGTCGGGTGGTCGACCGCGGCGAGCAGGTCGGATTCGAGGAAGTCGATGCGGTCGCCTACGTTGTGTTCGCGGGCGTTGCTTGTGGCGATGGCGAGGGCCTTAGGAGAGATGTCGAGAGCGGTGATATGGGCGAAGGGAAGATGGACGGCGAGTGCGATGGCGATGGCGCCGGAGCCGGTGCCGATGTCGGCTAGCTTTAGAGGCTCGTTGGCGGGGAGCAGAGCGAGGACGGCTTCGACCAGATGCTCGGTTTCGGGGCGGGGGATGAGGACGGCGGGTGAGACGTGCAGGCGGAGGCCGTAGAACTCCTGCTCGCCGGCGATGTATTGGATGGGCTCGAGTTGGAGGCGTCGGCTGATTGCGGCTTGATAAAGGGAGCGTTGATCGGGAGAGAGGTCGCGGTCGGGATGGGCGATGAGCGTGACGCGGGGAATCTGGAGGGTGTGGAGCAGGAGGAGTTCGGCGTCGCGGTGGGCGTGTTCGCTGAGATGTGGGTTGGCGGCCAGCTCTGCAGCGGCGTTAGTGATGGCCTGGCGGAGGGTCATGCTGGCGGCTACCTTGGCTGCGGCTGGTTGGAGTCGGAAGTGGTGGGGAGGATGGTTGAGCTGGCGGAGAAGCGATGATAGTTGCTGTACTTCGCGGTGAAGCGGAAGGCGCTTGTCTTTGGGGTTTCTGTGGTGAAGGCGGTGACGGTGGAGGGCAGCCAGAAGGATTTGCCGTTGAGGTTGACGGGGGTGAAGTCGACAGTGGCTGTGCCGAGGACCGATTGATCTCGACCGATGGGATTCGGGACGGTGCGCTCGATGTGGGTGACCTGTATTGTGGCGGAATCGATGACGAACTTTCCTGTAGTGCCTGGCTGGATGGTAGAGCAGGCGGGCTGTTTTGCGGCGTCTTCGCGAGCGGTGAAGGTGAAGGCTTCGGTGCCGGGAGACACAGAGGCGGATTGATCAGGCTGATAGTCGAAGCACTGGCGGCGTTCGGCGGAGAGGAACTTGGCAAGTGCGCCGCTGAAGCCTCCGCTGAACGAGATTGGCATGTTCAACTTTTTAGCGCTGGATGGCTCGCCGTTGATCGCTCTGACCTCGCGGGATTCTTCGAGGGCGTCGCTCGGAGAGCCGGATCGGGTGACACGGAAGAGGGCGTCGATGGTGATCTCGTGCTTGAGCTTTCCGTCGCGGAGTTCTTGCGAGGTGATGCGCTCGTCGCATAGGAAGCTTGGGACAGTGGCTTTGTATTGGTCGGTGTTGGCTTCGACGCGGGAGAGAATTTGGTCCAGCGCGGGGGTGGGCTGCTGGGCCAGAGCCGTGGCGAAGCAGCCGATGAGGCAAGCTGGAGATGTGCGTGCGAAGGCTGAAGAGAGGCGCATGCGTGACTTTACGGTAGCAGAGGGCAGATGGTTCGCTAGCGAGTTTCGAGGAGGAGGACGTTACCGTCGGGGTCGATGATGGTGAGGGTTGCTCCGTTCTTGACGGCGAAGATGCCCTCCTTGTGGAGGTGGCGTGCGGCTTTGCCGAGGTTGCTCGATTCAAGGGTGATGCGGGTGTGGGTGCCGGCAGTGGCAGGTAGGATTTCGACTTCCTGGCCGCTTTCGCCGGGCATGTGCATGGACATGGGATCGTTGGCGATGGGCTTGAAGTTGAGCTGGTTTATGTAGAAGTCGCGGGCGGAGGTGGGGTCGGCCATGGGAAGGGAGACGGCGACGAGTTTTTCGGCGATGCGGTCGGGGCCGAGGTGCTTGCCTTCGTCTTCGGTATGAAGGGAGCCGGGAAGATATTGGGTGTACTCGATGAGCTGCGGGCCGAAGGTTTGAGTGGGACCACCCAGGATGAAGCGGAGATTGCCGGCTGCGGTTTTGCGGATGTCGGTTGGGGTGAGGCCATGACCAAGGTAGTCGTTGTAAATGGCCTGAAGGTCGGCACCTTCGAAGCAAAGACTCAGGAAGCCCACGGTGGTGTCGGCGGGTGTGGCGGCGTGGAGCTCGATGAACTGGGTGTCGTTGATCTTGATGAAGGACTCGTAGGGGATGTTGTCCTTGCGGAGGTCGAAGGCTTGTTCGAAGCCGAGCTTCTCGTAGAAAGCGACGGAGGCGGCGAGATCGTGGACGCGAAGGGCTACGTGGGCGATGCCGTTGAAGGGTGGGGTTTTGGTGTCAGGCTGCGCGTGAAGCAGGGGCGCGAGGAAGATTGAAGCGAGAGCAAGTATGACGAGGCATGTCGCGGGACGGGCAGAGCGAGATCCGCTCCGGTGTTGCCTGATCATAGGTCGTTCCTTTTGGAGAGGCTGGCCTGGATTCTCGTTGTGTTGCGTGAGGAACCAGGTCAGCTTTCTCGTCGTTGTTTGCGTTAGCAGGTCAGGCGGCTTCTGCTTCGGCCTTTAGTTTTTCTGCGGTGTAGTGCGCGATGAGTGCGTCGATCGTCGGTTGGATCTGACCCTCCATCACCATGGCGAGCTGATGGTTGGTGAGGCCGATGCGGTGATCGGTGAGGCGGTTCTGCGGGAAGTTGTAGGTGCGGATCTTCTCGCTGCGGTCTCCGGAGCCGATCTGCTGTTTGCGATCCTTGGCCTGGAGCTGGTGGATGCGCTCGGCTTCCACTTCGTAGAGGCGAGCACGGAGGACGCGCATCCCCTTCTCGCGGTTTTTGATCTGCGACTTTTCGTCCTGGCAGCTGACAACGGTGTTGGTTGGGATGTGCGTGATGCGGACAGCCGAGTACGTCGTGTTGACGGACTGGCCGCCAGGTCCTGAGGAGCAAAAGGTGTCGATGCGCAAGTCCTTCGCTTCGATCTTGATGTCAACTTCTTCGGCTTCGGGCAGGACGGCTACGGTGATGGCGGAGGTGTGGACGCGGCCCTGGGTTTCGGTCGCCGGGACTCGTTGCACGCGGTGGACGCCGGACTCGTACTTGAGCTGCGAGTAGACGTTCTCGCCTTCGATGATGGCGGTGATGTCCTTGAGGCCGTGGCCGATGCCGGACTCGGTTTGAGAGAGGATTTCTACCTTCCACCTGTGCTGTTCGGCAAAGCGCATGTACATGCGGAAGACTTCGGCGACGAAGAGCGCGGCTTCGTCTCCTCCGGTGCCTGCGCGGAGTTCGAGGATGACGTTCTTTTCGTCGTTAGGATCCTTCGGGAGGAGGAGAACCTTGAGCTGTTCTTCCACGGGCTCGAGACGCGGTTCGAGAGTGTCGAGCTCAGCCTGAGCCATCTCTTTTACGTCGGGATCAGGATCGGTGAGCATGGCTTTGGCTTCGGCGATGCCGTCCTTGATCTTGCGGTACTCGCGGAACTTTTCGACAGTGGGCTCCATGTCGCGGTGCTGCTTCGCGATGGCCTGAAACTTCTTCTGATCGTTGACCAGAGTGGGGTCGGACATCTGCTTGCCGAGATCTTCGTAACGGGCTTCGAGTTGGTCGAGGCGGTCGAACATAGCTACTCCATTGGGTGAAAGATGATTGGGGGATTAGTCGAGTGAAAGCTAGAGGAAGGCGCAGCTAGGCAAAGTCGTGACGGTCGGGAGACTCGGTCACGCGGGGGATAAACACCGGATTTGCGGCTGCGTTCATGTCTATTTAGATGTTACTCCTTGCGCCCAAGGTGCAGCTAGCGTCTTTTTGGCATCTTTATTGGGCAGGGAGTCAGTTGATTCCAAACGGGAACTGGACAGTGAGGGGTGATGAGGAAGATTCAGACTGAGTTGTTGGAGATCGCCTTCGAGGAGGGTGGTCCAAAAGACGGACCAGCGGTGGTCATTCTGCACGGGTGGCCTGATGCACCTTGCGGGTGGGATTCCATCGCATCGAGGCTGCAGGCGGAGGGTTGGCGGACGGTCATTCCCTATCTGCGAGGCTCGGGTCCGACGAGATTTTTGTCCAAGGAGACGCCGAGAGTTGGTTCTGGCGTTGCGCTCGCACAGGATGCGATCGATCTGGCCGATGCGCTGGGGCTTGGCCAGTTTGCCGTCGTCGGCCATGACTGGGGTGCCAGGGCGGCGTACACATTGGCCGCGCTTTTTCCGGATCGGATTTCGACAGTGTCTGCCCTTGCGCTGGGGTATCAGCCAGGAGGCCGCTTCGAGGTACCCTCCTTCGAGCAGGCAAGAAAGTTTTGGTACCAGTGGTTTATGTGTGTGGACGGTGGAGCGGAAAAGGTGCGGGCCGATCCGGCTGGTTTTGCGCGAATCCAGTGGGAGACGTGGAGTCCGGCCGATTGGTTTGATGAAGACGAGTTCGCGAGGACTGCTGAGAGCTTTTCGAATCCCGACTGGGTCTCGACTACGTTGAATGCCTACCGCTCGCGTTGGCGGGACGGTGAGGCGCGGGACTCGCGGTATGAGGATGGTCAACAAAGGCTGGAAAAAGTGGAGCTGATATCGACACCGACCCTGATGATCCAGGGGATGGATGATCGTTGCGATCCTCCGACCGAATCGGAGGGGCTGGAACGATATTTCGCGGGTGGCTATCGTCGTTTATTGCTGGAGGGTGTGGGCCATTTTCCTCATCGAGAGGCGCCCGGTATTGTGGCGGATGTGATTGTGAATCATCTGCGGGATAAAGGATCGCGGTAAAGACGGCCGTGTGAGGAGTGGATCTATGGCGCTGTTTGCAACGCTCGCTGAGTTGGCGGAGGGCTTGGCGAAGGAGGCCGGAAAGCTGAAGAAGCGTGCGGCGATCGCGGAAGCCATCTCTGCAGTACATGTAACTGCGCCGCAGAGCGAAGATGCTGGGCTTTTTGCGCTCTATGTTGCAGGTACTCCGTTCGCGGAAGCGGATTCGCGGAAGCTGAATGCAGGTGGAGCGTTGTTGTCGAAGGCTTTGTTGGCGGTGAGTGGGGCCAGAGATCAGGCCCTGGCGGTGGCCTACAGACGGCATGGAGATATGGGCGCGGCGGCCTTCGATCTGCTGATTGAGGCGAATGGCGAAAAGACGCCGAAGCTGACATTGGCCGAGGTGTCGGAGGCGTTTGCAGGGATGGCGGTGGCGAAGACGACGGCGATTCGAGCTGCGTTGGTCGAGGGCCTGTTGCGGCGCGCGACCCCGCTTGAGGCCAAGTATCTGCTGAAGCTGATGCTTGGGGATATGAGGATTGGAGTGAAGCAGAGCCTTGTGGAAGAGGCGATCGCTGCGGCGGCTGGCGCTACGGTGGAGACTGTGCGACGGGCGGTGATGTTGGAGGCGGATCTAGGTGGCGCAACGCAGCGAGCTTTCGCCGGGACATTGAGTGAGGCGAGGATGCGGCTGTTTCATCCACTCGGATTCATGCTGGCATCGCCGGTAGAGACTCCGAAGGAGGCTGTGGAACGGTTTACGGAAAAACCGGTGAAGGTGCCAGCGGCGAAGATCAAGAAACCGGGCAAGAGTAAGAAGGCCGAGGAGGCGCTGCGTCGAGCGATGAAGCTCGATCCTGATCGCGAGGCTGAAGTTTCGGTTGCTGTGGAGGCTGACGGTGACGTGGTGGGTGAGGTTGTTGGGCCGCAAAAACTCGACCTCGATGCCGAAGAGTTTGCCGATGCTGGGCACGCAGATGTGATTGCGAGAGATCCCGCCATGGAGTCTCACGGGCCGATATCAAATGCCCTGGAGGTGAAAGGGGTCGAGGCATTTCTAGAGGACAAGTACGACGGAATGCGAGCACAGGTGCACTGCGGAGATGCGGCGCAGCCAGGGCGGGTGGCGATCTACTCACGAAATAAGGAGGACGTGACAGAGAGCTTTCCTGAGTTGGAAGAGGCTTTTGCCCGGATTCGGCCAGGGGCAGGCGAAGTTGAGAATTCGTTGATCTTTGACGGTGAAATTCTGGGTTGGGACTTTGAACAAGGGCGCGCGCTGCCGTTCGCGGTACTGGGACAGAGGATCGGGCGGAAGCGCGTCTCGAACGAATGGCGTCAGCAGGTTCCGGTTGTGTTCATGGCGTTCGACCTGATGTGCGCCAGCGGAGGATTGCTGTTGGAGTTGCCGCTGCGGGAACGGCGCACTCGGTTGGAGGCGGCGGTGGAGAGTCTGGTGGGGCGGGTGGTGTCACCGCTGTTGGTGGACGAGCGAGCACGGGATTCGCAGGCAGTATTGTTTGCAGGCGAAGAGGGCCCAAGCATGGAGAGGCTGATGATCTCGCCTTCGCGGCTGGTAGAGTCGGCCGAGGACATCGATCGTGCCTATGCCGATGCGCGGGCGCGGGCCAACGAGGGTGTGATGTTGAAGGCGGCGGGGTCGGTCTATCAGCCTGGACGGCGCGGTCTTGCGTGGGTGAAGTTGAAGCGTGAGTTGGCGACGCTTGACGTTGTGGTGACGGGAGCGGAGTTTGGACATGGCAGGCGCGCGGGGATCCTGAGTGACTATACGTTTGCGGTGCGCGGAGATAACGGCGAGTTGTTCAATGTGGGTAAGGCCTACTCGGGTTTGACCGATATCGAGATCGGCGAGATGAGCACGTGGATGATGGAGCACACGCTCGAAGACCAGGGGTTCTTTCGGACGGTCGAACCGCTAATGGTGCTGGAGGTTGCGTTCAACAACATCATGCGCAGCGGGCGTCATGCGAGCGGCTTTGCGCTGCGCTTTCCACGGATTTTGAAGATCAGGACGGACAAACCGGTAAGCGAAATCGATACGGTCGAACGGGTGGAAGAGGTGTATCAGTCGCAGGTGGATAAGCCGGAGGAGTAACTCGAAAGTGGTAGACGAACAGACAGGAGCTATATTTTTCAGTCCTCGCGACCCACTGCTGCGAGTCTTCGTATTTACTGGTTGATCTTGCATGATGCACCCTGCTAGAGTGCGTTCAATCTTTTCTTGTCGAGGGAAAGATGATCGAACTGGGCCACGCACCGCGCAAGAGTACCGGGTTTTTGCTCATACTAGCCAGCTTCATCGCGCTCGATCTTCTGTCGTGGCCGATCTTTTTTTCTTACTATCTTTTTGTCTTTGCTGACAGAAGCAACTTTCTCAATCTCGACTACCTGCTGGATCAACACCTTCGCCTGGGAGTTGACACGTTTTATCAGTACGGGCTGATTCCGGTCTTTCTCCAGCATGTTCTGTTTGTCATATTCGGAGGCGGCTATTGGCCGCTGATTGGTTGCACCATCGCTGTGCTGATCCTGATGGCAATGTTCTGGGCTCGTCTTGTCTGGTGCGTCTCCAATCGATGGCTGTCTATCGTGGCCGTCATCGCGATCAGTCCTGTTCTTTTGATAGTCAACCCGAATCTCCCCTATTCGCTCGTCCAGCTCTCGATGTTGTTTGCACTGCTCTTTCTAGTGGAGGGACGTGCGGACATTGCTCTGGCTGTAGCGGTGATTGGCACGTTCTGTGTTCCGTCACTGCCGTTGCTTCTGACCGGGCTATTGGCGATCTACGTAGGGGCAGAGTGGTGGATCAACAGTGAGCGGTCGATCTCGATGCTGGCCCGAAAGCTCGCTCCTGGCGTACTGACTTATGTTTTGCTCGCAGTCGGCTTGAGTCTATTTTTTGGGGTCAGATCAGTTCTCGCGACTGCCCTCCCGCTCCTCGGGACGAAGTTCTACTATGGCGGGGGGAAGTTTGACTACGATGACCTGATCACCTTTCTGCATCCTCGTGGCCACAGCTCGCTGTACTACGTGGGGTACTACGTTGTAACGCCGGCGACTTGGTGGATGCTCAGTACAGTTGGTCTGGTGATTCTGGCAGTTTTTGCGTTGATGGCGATGATCCGCAACCGGAGAGTGGACCCCAAATATGGAGCCGTGATCATCTGTGCGGTTGTGCAGGTCTTTTTTGCTGTCTTCGCTTACAGGGGGGATGGGCAGCATACGATTTACGATCCCATCACTGCTGCCGGCATGCTTCTGGGGTTGTGGCTTGTTCCCGCTCCGCGATGGCGGAGTTCTCTTCTGATCCTTTTTACCCTGATTGGATTGAGTGCTCAGGCCGCGCAGGCTCGGCAGACGGTATGGGCATGGAGGAATACCCACCCCTCTGCGCTCACTGCGAATCTTTACGCCGAACCGGAGTACGCTCCGCAGCTTGCGCATATTTTGAAGATTGCAGACACGCAGAAGGTTCTCATGATGTCGAACGCGACGGGAGTGCACCACTACTACCCCCGCCTTCGTTCCGCCGATACCTGGTTTCTGGTGGAAACGCAGATGTTTCCTGCAGACCATGAGCGAGTACTTGCCAACATACGAGATGCCGATGTGGTAGTCGAGGATACGGCGCACGTTCCGTACTTCACCGACCGCGATCCGGAGGTCCAGAGCCAACTCCGCTCTATGTGCCTGACAGAGGTGACACGTAACTTTCAAATATGGTGGCGGCATCCGCCCAGTTCGGTGGAGTGCAAGATCAACCAGCGTCAGACGACGAGCACTCTCTCCGCCACCTCGAAAAGATAGCTCCTCCAGCCTTCTAATGCGATTGCGTGCTGACAGAGCTATCCCCATAGGCGGAGAATGCAGGTGTGAGCACCGGGATAAACAGACGAGACCTCTTGCAGGGTGCGGCCACTGTAGTCGCAGGTGGAGTAATGCAGCGGGTGGGGTTCGCAGCGATTGTGGGGCGACCGCTTGAAGAGGTGGGTTATGGACAGGTAACGCTTAAAAGCCCGCTGCATCTCGCTCAAATGGAGAACGTGCGCACAGTGCTGATGGGGCTCAGCGACGACAGTTTGTTGTTGCCCTTTCGAAAGATGGTGGGGCAGGATGCGCCCGGCGAAGATCTTGGCGGATGGTACCAATATCGGGCGGACTACAACTACACAAAGGATGACGCGGGGCTCGCTCCAAGCGCGACATTTGGGCAGTGGGTTTCAGCCCTGTCTCGGATGTATGCAATCAGTGGCGAGCAGGAGCTGCGGGAACGCGCTATGCGGTTGAACAGTCTGTACGCGCAGACGATTGCGACGGAGTACTACGCAAACAACCGCTTTCCAGCCTATTGCTTCGACAAACTTGTGTGCGGCCTCATGGATGCCCATAGGCTTGCGGGGGACAGCGATGCTCTGGCGATCCTCGAACGTACCCGAAAGGCCGCCCTGCCGGAGTTGCCGGGGCATGCCGTTGATCGAGAGGTGGTCTGGCGGGAGGGAAAGGATGCGTCCTGGACATGGGACGAGAGCTATACCCTGCCCGAAAATTTGTATCTTCTATCGGCACAAATGGGATCGGAGGGTGCTGCCTATCGCGAGATGGCAGAGCGTTATCTGGATGACACGACCTATTTCGATCCGCTCGCCCGCGGGAAGAATGTGCTCGGCGGCAAGCACGCGTACAGCTACGTGAATGCGATGTGTTCGGCGATGCAGGCATACATGGTTGGGGGGAGCGAGAAGCATCTGCAGGCGGCGAAGAATGGCTTCGACATGCTGCTTGCCCAGAGTTTTGTGACCGGAGGATGGGGGCCGGATGAGCTGCTGCAGGCGCCGGGATCGGGCACAGTTTATACGAGCCTCGCGCGAAGCCACAACAGCTTCGAAACACCGTGTGGCAGTTACGCCCATATGAAGTTGACGCGATATTTGCTGCGCTGCACGCGCGATGGGCGTTATGGCGACAGCATGGAGCGGGTAATGTACAACACTGTCCTCGGAGCTTTGCCGCTGCAGCCGGATGGACATGCTTTCTACTATTCCGACTATCACTCAAGTCCTCCAGCAAATGCTGCGTCAGACTCGGCCAAGGCAGCGTTGGGAGCGGCAGGAAAACGAGTTTATTCGACTCATGGGTGGCCGTGTTGTTCGGGAACGCTGCCGCAGGTTGTCGCGGACTACTGGATCAACGGGTATTTTCACGAGCCGGGCGCGGTGTGGGTGAATCTTTACCTGCCTTCTATTTTGCGGTGGAATGAGGGCGAGACAAAGGTTGAGATGGAGTTGGAGGGCACGTATCCTGAGACGCCGGAGGTGCGGCTGCGGATGAAGACGTCGCACCCGGTCTCGTTCGCGCTGAAGCTGCGGATTCCTGCGTGGGCGGCGGGGGCTTCGCTGGAGGTGAATAGAAAGACTGTCAGGTTGGCCGTGGTGGCGGGATTTGCCACCGTGCGAAGGAAGTGGCGGACCGGCGATACGGTCGAGCTGCAACTGCCGATGAAACCGCGGTTCGAGGCGTTGGACGAGGCGCATCCCGAGACGGTCGGGGTGCTGTTTGGACCGAGAGCGTTGTTTGCGCTCGCTTCGGAGCCGGTGGTTGCGAGCAAAGCGTGTGTGCTGGAGATACAACAGGCAGGCACCGACGAGTGGACGTTGCAAAGTTCGAATGGGCCAGTAAAGATGGTGCCGTTTACTTCGGTCGGGGGCGAGCCTTATCTGACCTATATTCAAGTATCTGGGTGATTGATCAAATACAACATCGGTCGCGACGCGGAGTAATAGCTGCCTAAAAATTTACAGCGGAGCTATCGCCCGCTGCATCTGATTTCCATGGAATACAGACAGCTTGGTAAATCGGGTTTGAAGGTGCCGGAGCTTTGCTTCGGTGCAGGGACGTTCGGCGCTGCCAACGAGTTTTTTAAGGCGTGGTCGGAGACGACGCAGGAGGAAGCTAATCGGATCGTCGATATCTGTATGGATGCGGGGATGAATCTGTTCGATACCGCGGACATTTATTCGGATGGGGAGAGCGAGAAGGCACTCGGTAAGGCGCTGGCAAAGCACAATCGAGATGATTTGATGATCTCGACTAAGGCGACTTTTCGGTTCGGCAAAGGGCCGAACGATGTCGGCTCGTCGCGCTACCATTTGATTCAGTCGGCAGAACGCTCGTTGAAGCGACTCGGCACAGACTATATCGATATCTATCACTTGCATGCGTTTGACGCGACCTCTCCGGTGGAAGAGACGTTGCGTGCTCTCGACGACCTGGTGCGTGAGGGAAAGATTCGTTACATCGCATGTTCGAACTTTTCAGGGTGGCACTTGATGAAGTCGTTGAGCGTGAGTGAGCGATATGGCTGGTCTCGGTATGTTGGCCATCAGGTGTATTACTCGCTGGTGGGCCGCGACTACGAGTGGGAGTTGATGCCGCTGGCAGCCGATCAAGGTGTGGGCGCACTGGTGTGGTCGCCGCTTGGGTGGGGACGTTTGACTGGCAAGATCCGTCGCAACACCGGTCTGCCTAAGGAAAGTCGATTGAACTCCAAGCTGTCAAACGATGCGGGCCCGCAAGTTCCGGAGGAATATCTCTACACAGTTGTAGACGCTATCGATGAGATTGCGAAAGAGACCGGCAAGACGGTCCCACAGATCGCGCTGAACTGGCTGCTGCGTAGGCCTACGGTTTCGACTTTGATTGTTGGCGCGAGAAACGAGGAGCAGTTGAAGCAAAACCTCGGGGCCATCGGTTGGGAACTTACGAAGGAGCAGGTTGCCAGACTGGATAAGGCGAGTGAGTTGCCAAAGGCCTACCCCTACTGGCACCAGGTCCAGTTCAGTGAGCGAAATCCGTTCCCGGTATAAGCGCGTAGAATTGGCGATGATTTCGAGGCCCGCGGAGTCCTGCGGGCCTCAGCCCATTTTGCAGGTGTGAGGTTTGAGTGCGATTTCGAGTTCCGGTTTTGTTGTTGGCGGTTCTTCTGCTTAGCGCTAGTGGATTTGCCCAGGCTCCCAAGGCGCATCGATTCACGGTTGAAGGCGACCACTTTGCGCTTGATGGCAAACCGTTTCAAGTCATCTCGGGAGAGATGCACTATCCGCGAATTCCGCGAGCCTATTGGCGTCAGCGATTCCGAATGGCCAAAGCGATGGGGTTGAACACAATCACCACGTACGTCTTCTGGAACGTGCATGAACCGAAGCCGGGTGTATACGACTTTTCCGGGAACAATGATGTCGCCGAGTTTGTGCGTGAGGCCCAGCAGGAAGGTCTCTATGTGATTCTTCGGCCGGGCCCGTACGTGTGCGCGGAGTGGGAGTTTGGCGGGTATCCGTCGTGGCTGCTGAAGGATCACGAGACCTTGGTTCGCACCAGCGATCCGAAGTTCATGGTGCCCGCTGCGCGATGGATTGAGCGGCTGGGCAAGGAGCTCGCGCCGTTGCAGATAGGCAATGGTGGACCGATCATTCTGACGCAGGTAGAGAACGAATATGGCTCGTTCGGTAATGACCGTGCCTACATGGAGCAGATTCACAAGCTTCTGGTTGATGCAGGATTCACTCAGTCGCAGCTCTACACCGCGGACGGACCGGATAAAGTGAGAGACGGCTCGCTGCCGGAGCTTCCTGTCGGAATTAATTTTGGTGGAGAGGAAGATGGTGCGGCGGAGCGGGGGTTTGCGAAGCTGAAAGAAGTCCGTCCTAACGGGCCGTCTATAAACAGTGAGTATTGGGCTGGTTGGTTTGATCATTGGGGTGCGGACCACGCAATGACGCATGCCGACAAGCAGGCGGATAATCTGCGATGGATGCTGGCTCATGGCTATTCTGTGAGCTTTTATATGTTCCACGGTGGCACGAGCTTCGGAGGCATGAATGGAGCCAACGGAGATGTTGCTGGCACTTATGAACCGGATGTCACCAGTTACGACTACGACGCCGCTCTTGACGAGGGTGGACGGCCAACACCGAAGTACTTTGTGTTTCGCGACATCATCGCAAAATCCACGGGCGTGACTCCGCCGCCTGTGCCTGATGTCGCGCCGGCAGTTGGAACCCCGGAAGCGAAAGTGATTGAGGCTGCTTCGTTGTGGAAGAATCTGCCTGCGCCAATTCGATCGGAACATCCCTTGAGCATGGAGGATGTTGACCAGGCCTATGGCTACATACTGTATCGCACCACGTTGAAGGGAGTGCCGCAGGGGGAGCTAGTTGTGGATGAACTTCACAGCTATGCACAGGTCTATCTGGATGGCAGATTGATCGGAACGCTGGATCGGCGATTGAAGCAGGATCGTCTTACAATCCCTGCAACGGGCAGCAATGCGCGTCTCGATATTCTGGTGGAGAACACGGGCCGCATCAACTTCGGTAAAGCTATCGGCGGCGAACGTGCCGGTATCACAAAGCAGGTGACGCTTAAAGGCAATGAGCTTACAGGTTGGGATATCTATCCGTTGCCCATGAACAACATGACCGGCCTGAAGTTCTCGCAAGAGCCGTGCGAGGGTGCATGCTTCTACCGCACCAGCTTCGATCTCACCACCGTGGGCGATACTTTCCTCGATACGAGCGACTTTACCAAGGGCCAGCTGTGGCTCAACGGTCATGCTCTGGGCCGCATCTGGAATATTGGTCCGCAGAAGACGCTTTATGCTCCGGCCCCGTGGATGGTGAAGGGAAGCAATGACGTGATCGTGTTCGACCTGCAGGGTAAGATGGGCGCGGCTGTACGCGGGTTAGATAAGCCGGTGCTCGGAACACCGTCGAAAAAGTCACCGGTAGCGCAGTGAGGCGGTCCAGAAAGAATGAGAGCCTCAGGCGGGTTGCCTAAGGCTCTCGTAGACTGCATGACGTGTTGTGGCGGCGGTTAGAACTTGACCAAGAGGGCACCTGTTATTCGGTTTTCGCTGTTGCGAAGGTCCGGACTCCAGCCAGGGACAACGGATCCAAGCGCCCCGGTATTTCCGCCCGGCGGCGTTACTCCTCCGGGTCCCGCGAAGTAAGGCACGTTCGCCGCGCGATGGTTGTACTCAAGCCGATAGGTGAAGTACTGGCTCGGCATGTAGTCTGCCGTAACCGAGGTGTCCCACGCCTTGAACTTATCACCGGGATTCTCCGTGAAATAAGGGGTGCCCGAAGCCGCCGTCGCTCCATTGATCGGTGGCAGCAAGACCAGGTAACGACCGGGGTTGTTGATGCGTCCTCCGCCAACTGTCAGGCCGAAAAGATCATGGTCGAACCAGAAGCGGTTGTAGGCCATGAAGCCGAGAAAGCTCTGCTTCGGCCCAGTCTTCCCGTTGCCAAAGCAGCTCACGCCGCCGCCGCTCTCACAACCAGCATCGCCGGTCAGAGTTGCGGCTGCCTTGCTGAGGAAGGAATCGTGCCGCTCATAGTACTTGTACTGAACACTATCGTCGGTGTGGTAGCGGGTCCGTGACGTTATGCCCAGCGCATCTTCTCCAAAGCCGTACTGGTTGCCGACGATCGACCAATTTCCGTTTGGCCGATAAAGGATCGATCCGCCCAGTCCGGGCCGGTTGTTGAAGCGGCCGTAGGACTGCCAGCCGTTGATGAACCAGGGTTCGATCTTCAGCTTGGCAGTGGGAAACCATTGCACGCGCACGCCGTTGAAGAACCAAGGCGTGTTTGAAGACACATAGGACGGCTGATAGGCCCAGTTATCGAACTGGTAAAACGAAAACAGGCCAATGTAAGAGAGGAAGATGCCGGCATCTACGTTCAGGCCGTGTTGCACGTTGAAGTGGTAGCCGGCGTTGGCTTCGCCTACATAGCGATAGGCGTCGGCAAGGTCCCATTGGCCGCGCGCGGGGCTGGCATCGTTGCGCGGCGTAGCCGTGGCGTAAAGACCGATCTGGGTCAAAACGCGGGCTCGTACATTGTCCCAGTGGAAATCGCCCCCGATTCCAAGGTCCGTGAGTGTCACCTCATTGGACCGGAAGACTTCGCTCGATCCGACGATGGTGTCGTCCTGAGGATGGCGGAAGTCGTAGGTGTAGCTCACATCCGATCGTATCTCCGGGGTAAAGAATTTGGTCGCATACGGAGTGTCCTTGGTGCGTGCGTTGCCGGTGAGCCAGGTGAAGTCGGCAAAGGCGAACGGCTCCGAGTGCGGGTTTTTGGGATCGGTGACCTCCGGCTCTGCTTCTGTCATGACGGAAGAAGAGGCAGAAGCCTTGGCTGTCGTGACGTGATGAGTCTCGGGCTCAATGGCGTTGGCCTGCTTGAGCTCTATGAGCTGCTTCTGGATCTCCTCCAACTGGTCCTGCAGTTGTTGAATCTTCCGGTCCTGAGCTGTTTGATGATCTGGAGTGACCTGGGTATTCTCTACTGCTGTCTGTAGATTCGGTCCTGGTGCCTGAGCCTGAAGGTTTCCTCCAAAAAGCGTCAGCCCTGCCGCAACGCTGAACGCTGTCAGACAAAATCGCTGACCACGTGCTATTTTTCTGTTTTTCACTGCTGCTCTCCATTCCTTACAGCCGGAGTGGCCAATTTAAGGAACCTACCGGGCCACTGGACTCTGATATCCAGAGCGTAAAGAGCGGACCGTAATGAATTCGTTATTAAGTCATAACGAATCCATAAAGGCCTGCTGAGACGGGGGAATACGAGAGTGTGCATCAGCCCGGATGCGTTCCTCTCGTGAGCTGGGCGGAATCGAGGGGATGGCGCCCAGGCATTCGTAGGCAGGGGCCGGATTGAGGGGTGAACCTGGTCTATATGACCCGGGAATCACTGCCGGGACGAGCCGGAGTTCCGGCGTGCTTCCATGGTGCAAATGCACCGATTCCAATAACGCAAAGAGATTGCGTCCCGGGGAAGTCGAATGTCAAACGGGTATCAAAGGGAGGGTGACAGCGCCTCGTTGAGGTACCGCCTACGTGGTTGCATCCGGAGCTATGCCTCCGATGCTTTCACTACGATGCAGCGCCAACTGATCTTGTTAATCGTTAGTGGCCGGCGGAGGGGCTGGCGTGTTTTGGCGGGCGCGGGATGAAGAAGAGAAGCGGCAGCATGCAGGCACAGAAGACAGCCATGTATTGGATGATGTCGAGATAGGCGAGCATGGCCGCCTGACGGTGAAGCTCGTTGTAGAGATAGGCCTGCGCAGTATGGGAGCCGGTGCCGGTCATGGGGTTGCCGCTGGTGTGGCCACCGAACATGCCTTTGAGCTTTGCAACCCGATTCATGAAGGCTTGATTCCCTGAGGTCAGGTTGCGGACCATGTGGGTCTCATGATTCGCAGTTCGGCGAGTCAGCATGGTTGCGACGAATGCCGTTCCAACGGATCCACCGATGTTACGCGCCAGATTCGTCAGTCCCGACACGTCGTTATTCTCGGACTGCTTCACGCCAATGTACGCGATAGTGTTGATCGGGATGAACAGGAAGGCGAGGCCGGATGCCTGAAAGCAGCGCACGAAGACCAGGTACCCGTAGCTCACGCCGAGGTTCAGCGTATGCATCGTGATTAACGAGAGCGTCAGCATGACGAAGCCGTAACCGATCAGCTTGCGTGGATCGACCTTGCCGACCAGAATGCCGACAACAGGCATCATGCACATCATCATGAGGCCCGCGGGCGAAAGCACTAGCCCGGCGAGTTCGGCGGTGTAGCCGAGCAGCGTCTGCACAAACTGTGGGATCAGGATGGTGGTGCCGTAGAGCGAAAAACCGAGCACGAACATCAGCAGGAAGCTGATGGAAAAATTTCGGCGTTTGAAGAGCGTTAGATTCAGGATGGGGCGATGACCGTCGCGAAGCTGCTTGAGCTCCCACCAGATCATCGATACGAATGCAACGACCATTGCGACGGTAAAGAACGTGATGAGGCCTGACGAAAACCAGTCGTCCTCCTGGCCCTTGTCGAGGATGAACTCGAGCGAGCCAAAGGTGAGGCCAAGCAGACCGAAGCCGAGAAAGTCGAGTTTGATGCCACCCTTCTGCGACTGTTCGACCTGCTTCTTCACCCAGGGCGGATCTTCGACGATGCGCGAGGTGAGGAAGAGTGAGATCAGACAGATGGGCACGTTGAGGAAGAAGATCCATCGCCAATCGAAGTTATCCGTAATGTAACCACCGAGTGTGGGACCGATAGCAGGCGCGCAGACCACGGCGAGACCGTACATCGCAAAAGCCTGGCCTCGTTTTTCCGGTGGGAAGGTGTCGGCGAGAATCGCCTGCTCCGAAGGTGCGAGGCCGCCGCCGCCTACTCCCTGCAGGATGCGGCAGAAGATCAGAATCGGCAGCGAGGGAGCAAAGCCGCAGAGCGCGGAGCTGATGCCGAACAGCGCGACGCAGATCATGTAAAACTTCTTGCGCCCAATGAAGGTCGTCATGTAGGCGCCGGCAGGAAGAATGATGGCGTTGGCGACCAGGTACGCGGTCAGCACCCAGGTTGCCTCATCCTGCGTAGCCCCCAGACCGCCTGCAATGTGCGGCAAGGCGACATTGGCGATGGAGGAGTCGAGCACCTCCATAAAGGTTGCCAGGGTCACCGTCATGGCAACGATCCACGGATTGATTCGCGGCCGCCACGGCTGGTCGACCGTCGGATGGTGCTCGGGTTTATGCGCTTCAGAGAGCTGCGCCTCGGGGAGTTCGACTACTGTAGCTGCCATGTGTGGTTTATTCGATTGTATTGATATCGGCCGGGATTCAGAGAGTTGTATACGAAAGTTGCAGGATTCAGCGGGAACTTACCATCTCGCCGGGTGGTGATAGGTTCTAGCCAGAGCTATTTTTGAGGAGCGGCTATGTATATTCCACGGGCAAATCAGGAGACCCGCATTCCCGTCATCCATAAACTGATGGAAGAGCAGCCATTTGCCTCTTTCATCACCATGGGCGCGACTGGCCTCTTCGCGTCTCACATTCCCATGGTGATCGAACGGGATGGAACGGAGTTCGGACGTCTCAAGTGCCATCTCTCGCGAGCGAACCGGCAGTGGCGCGACTTCACACCGGACGTTGAGGCGCTTGCGATCTTCTCCGGCCCACAGCACTACATCACGCCCTCGTGGTATCCGGAAAAACAAGAGAGCGGAAAAGTGGTGCCGACCTGGAACTATGCGGTTGTTCACGCCTACGGACATCTCAAGGTGATCGAAGAGAGCGCGTGGCTCATGGCTCATCTCGAAAGTCTTGTGACGATTCACGAAGCCGAGTTCCCGGCTCCTTGGAAGATCGAAGATGCTCCAGCGGATTATGTCGCGTCGCAGATTAAGGGCATCGTCGGACTCGAGATGGTTATCGAGCGACTCGAAGGCAAATGGAAGGTGAGTCAGAACCGCTCGGAGCAGGACCGCGCCGGAGTTGCAAAAGGCCTGGCGGAATTGGACACGACGGAGAGCCTGGCGATGAAAGCTCTCGTGGATCAGAGAAATTGACCTGCCACGCAATTCCGAAGCGAATCGCGATAGGCTAAATCAATGTCTTCGCACGCGCGTCGGTCTCTCAACATTCTGTTTTTGTTCAGTTTTATCTCGCCCGTCTTGGCCCAGACGGAGAAACCTGCTGCCAGCGCGACCACTCCCCCTGCGGTCAAGGAGCCCACCCACGCTGATCTCTTACGCGGATCTTACGGTCCGTATCGTGCAAATAATGATCTTCTCTTCTACCACCTCGATCTCCGCGTCGACCCCGAGAAGAAGCTCATCAACGGCAGCAATGAGATCCGCTTCAAGATGCTGACGGATGGCGCCCGCATCCAACTCGAGCTCTTCCCTACCCTCCAGATTGACAGCGTTGAGATGGGCAAAGATCCGTTGAAGTATGAGCGCGACGGGGGCACGTTCTTCGTCGATTTTCCGAAGACTTTGCGGGCTGCTCATACTTACTCCATCAAAGTTCATTACTCGGGCAGCCCGATGGAGACGGGCCGGTTCGGCTGCTTCACTTTCAAGCAGGACACTGCCGGACACCCGTGGATCAACACCGCCTGCGAGGAGACTGGGGCCAGCGTCTGGTGGCCTAACAAAGACCAATGGCGCGACGAGCCACAGGAGGGCATGGAGATCAGCGTTGCCGTTCCGAATGGCCTGATGGATGTTTCAAATGGAAGGTTCATGGGCAAGAAGGATCTCGGCGATGGGTACACGCGTTGGGATTGGAAGGTGCACTATCCCATCAATAACTATGATGTCGCGTTGAACATCGGCAACTACGTTCACTTCGACGACAAGTTCGGCGACCTTGCGCTCGACTATTACGTTCTGCCTGAGGATCTCGACGGAGCGAAGCGCCAGTTTGCGCAGGTTCCAGGCATGATGAAGGCCTACTACCACTACTTCGGCGAGTACCCCTTCAAAAAAGACGGCTACAAACTCATCGAAGTTCCCTACGCCGGCATGGAGCACCAGAGTGCCGTCGCCTACGGCAATCACTTCCACAATGGCTATCTCGATCGCGACTGGACCGGCGTCGGGATCAGTCCACGCTTTGACTTCATCATCATTCACGAGAGTGGGCACGAGTGGTTCGGTAATGCGATTACAGCCGCCGACAAGTCCGACATGTGGATTCACGAGGGTTGGACGACCTATCTCGAGTGTCTCTACGTCGAGTACAACTACGGCCACGAAGACGAGGTAAAGTACGTCAACGCGCTGAAGAAAAAAGTAAAAAACGATCGGCCCATCATCACCGCGCGTGGCACAAACGCCGAGCCGCCGCAGGATCAGTACTTCAAGGGCGCTCTCTTCATCAACACTTTACGCAACATCGTCAATGACGACACCCGCTGGTTTGCGCTGATCCACGACTTCTATCAACACTTCAAATATCAGAACATCATGACCGAGGACGTCGAGCAGTACTTCAACCAGCAGACAGGGATGAACCTGACCCCAGTCTTCGATCAATATCTGCGGCACACAGCGATTCCTACGCTTGAACTGAAGTTCGACGAGTCAGCTGGCAGCGTTGAGTATCGCTGGCGGGCTGATGAAAAAGACTTTGCCATGCCGCTGCGCGTAGGCTTAAAGGAGAATTGGGAGACGATTCGTCCAACTACGGAATGGGAGACCATGAAGACGGAGCTTACGAAGGATCAGTTCGACGTGGCGACCGACTTGTACTACATCAACGTCGACAAGCAGTGAGCGCATACTTAACAAGTGGAGGCTGCAGTGCTAGACTTCGAGTCTTCCGCTGTTGGCAATTTGCCTCAGTGATCGAATCGAGTAGAAAGGAGCCGCGGGATGCATCCGGATCTTGAGAAGCTAATCGTATTGCAGGCACACGACGTCGAGGCCAAGCGGCTGCGCGACGAGATGGTTGCGCTGCCGAAGCATGTGACGGCGCTCGAGACCAAAGCGAAGGCGACGCAGGGGCAGCGTGCCGTCATCGTCGATCTCATCGCAAAAGAAGAGGCGTTGCGGCGGCGGCAGGAATCTGACGTCAAGGACCAAAAGGCAAAGATCGAACGCACGCGCAAACATATGGATCTGGCCACGACGACCGTGCAGGTAACAGCGTTCGAACATGAAATTGCCTTCTCCCAGGTAGAGATCAATAAGCTCGAAGACGCTGAGATCGAGAGTATGGAGCGCAGCGAGGGCTTGGACGCGCAGAAAAAACTCGCGGATGAAGCTGTTACTGATGCGACGGCAACTCTGGAGCGCGAGCGTGTTCGAGCGGCAGAGACGGTTGCGCTCGACAAAACCCTGTTGGCGACGGTGGAAGAGAAGCGCACGGTGGTTCGCGCGGAGGTCGGCGAGACCGCCCTCTCGACTTATGATCGCATCGCAAAGGCGAAGGGGACGGCAGTCGCAGAGGCGCTCAACCAGAAGTGCATGGCCTGCCAGATGATGGTGCGGCCGCAGCGCTGGAACGACCTTCGCGACCGCAGCAACGACGACACCATGATGACCTGCGAGAGTTGTGGCCGGTTGCTCTACTACGATCCGGCGCGAGACGCTCCGCAACGGAAGACGGTTCCGGTGGAAAGCATCGCAGCATCTATTATTCGGTCTCTTTAGCAAGTAGAAGAAGGAGCATTCGAGGTTCGGTGAAAAGAATTTGCATAGACATGGACGAGGTGATGGCGGATGCGCTCGGCGAGCATCTGCTGCGTTACAACAAGCACTTCGGCGAAAATGTCACACTCAAGGATCTTCAGGGCAAGTGGCTATGGGATGTAGTCTCCACCGATCGTCACGATGTGCTCGACGCGTACCTGCGTTCGGAAGACTTCTTCGAGGTGCTGGCTGTGATGCCTGAGTCTCAGCGCGTCCTGCAACGACTACACATGAACTATGAGGTCTTTATCGCGACCGCAGCGATGGAGGTTCCAACCTCGTTTCAGGCCAAGTATCGCTGGCTGGCGAAGCATTTTCCGTTTATCCCAGCATCGCACATCGTCTATTGCGGCGACAAAAGCATCCTCCGCGCTGACTATTTGATTGACGACAACCCGCGGCAGCTGCGGCGCTTTCAGGGCGAAGGCATCCTCTACAGCTCGCCCCACAATGCCGGGGTGACGGGCTACAAACGCGTCAACGATTGGCTCGATGTGGAGAAGCTGTTTCTGGGCTGAGCGTCGAGAGTGCTCTTTTTAAGCGTAGAGATTCGATTCAAAACGCTGGAAGGCGGCATCGGACCACGCGTGGCTCGACTTGCGCCAGGTATCGCCTTCCTCCGGCATGAAGTTGGGAAAATCCATGCGGCAGTAGCCGCAACGGGCTTCAAAGTCGAAGAGCGCCTGCGCGGTTCCGTCGAGATACAGCGCCGCCTGCAGCCCGTCGCGTGACCACTCCACCGAGGCGATACGCTGTGGCTCAGGACGCTTCAACTCGGCGTCGCTCTTGGCCAGGGCGGCCACGTTGTAGATCAGCATCGCGTCCATAATGCTGTGTTCATGCAGCTCTTGCGATCGGTCGCACGCATAGAAATATCCAGCGACGCCTTCATCTTCAAAGACCACGGTCCAGGGAACGATGGGCGAGTTGACGGAGAGAAAAGCAAGGCCAGGGGTGAAAGAAAGCGACTGCATATCTCTCACGATACACTCGAAGAGGCGGCCACTGAATGTCTTCGGCCGTGTAAGTTGAGCGACAAAGTGGACTCCAGTTGCAGCCGGAAAGCCGGATGCGAGATCAGATTAAAGGAAAGATAAAGGCCGGCCTACCTCACGATGGGAATGAAGCTCCCCCGCATTAAGTTCGGACGACCGCAGCAGATGGCTGGGCTGCTCCTGCTGGTTTTTCTAGCGGAGTGCCTCTGGGTCGTGAGCCGGCAGCATCTGTCGCAGCAGGACTATCGCTATGCCGAGTGTGGGCGCGAGATGTGGGAGCGGCCTTCGCCGCTGGCCGGTTACTTCACCACTTGCGGCAATCTCAACGGCGACGGAACCTTTGCCTATCGCGTTGCAGGGTTACCCCTGACTGTGCAGCGCCTGGTGATGCTCGGTGCGGACAAACTTCGCAAACCTGAGAACCGGCTCTATGCGCAGGGTTCGCTCAACGGTTCGACGTGGGAGGCGCGCCACGAACTCTTCAGCGTGAAATACCTTCTACATCTCCCGTTCATCTTCTTTGCGATCTGGCTCGGGGGCGGCCTGTGGTGGGTCTGTCGGCGGCTTTTCGGAAATGAAGGTGGATTCTTCGCCCTGGGGCTCTACTGTTTTTGCCCTGCCATTGTTCGATCCGCGGTCACGCCCAACAATGAGGTCCTAGCGATGTGGGGGCTCTACGGGTTGGTGTACACCGCCATGGGCGTCGCTCACGCTATGCAGGGGCCACGACGCAAATGGCGGCCACGAATCGCGCTGCTTACTCTTTCGCTGGGGCTTACTGCGGCGGCACATCTGCTTGCGGCAATTATCGGCTTTGTGATGGCGGTGGTGTGGATGATGTACCTGGCGCAGCGCCGGCGCAGCTACGTCATGCAGATCCTCGTCTTCTCCGCTATCGGAGCTCTGGCCATTCTTTTTGCCTCTTATGCTTTCCGCGTGGCGCCCTTCAGCTATGTCTTCACTGGCGGCGGAGCGCGTTTCTGGTTCGCGCTTGATGGCACACGGAGATTTTTTCTCAATACAACGAATGCACCCATCGTTGTTGCGACGCTTGTAGCGTTGCTGCTCTATGTTTTCACCCGGCGCTGTCGCTACTTCGGCAACACCGCACCGCTGATCATGGTTCTGCTGCTCTTCCCGCTGCTAACCACGCAGACGGTATCACAGCCGTGGGTTTGGGCACTTCCGTTCCTATTCACTTTTGTAGGCGGGGTCTTCGCAGACGTGCTCGAGATGCGTCAACGCAAGATGTTCCTCGCACTGTCAGGCACGATCCTTCTCCTGCAGGCCGTTCTTTGCCTGTCATTGCTGCCGGAGATTGCGCGGTAGGTTCATACGCGTACGGGCAACTGTATCTGGGTTGCCAATGTCCTAGTCGCGGAGATTTACGCCGAATTTTCAAGAAATACCGCATAATAGGTCGGCACGCTCATAAAATTGTTGTGTCCTGAAGGATGGTCCCGTCCGTAATGATCAAAGTCTCTCTTCGCTCCGCCGGTACCATGTCTGCCCTTATCGTTTTGCTGCTTGTGAGCGGATGCCACCGCCATCGCAAGTCCAAGTCTCAGCCCAATACGACGGCGTACGCGGACAAGCTGCATGAGATGGTCGAGAAAAAAGTACTGCCGCCCGAGAAGGTCGATACCACCAAGGTCCCAAATCTGCGTTGGCCCAACTTCTCCGACTACCAAACCATCGTGGCTACCTTCTACGACGATCGTAACTACGAGGTGGCATGGACCCGTGACGGCGCACCAACCGCCTCCGCGAAGGGCTTTATTCAGGCCTTTCAGGACGCCGCATCGAAGGGCCTGATTCCTGAAGACTACGACGCCCCACGCTGGGCTGATCGCGTTCAGGCGCTCAACAGCAAGTCCGACGACGCGATCTCGCTCTTCGACGTAGCCATGACGGTGAACGTCATGCGTTATATCTCCGATCTGCGCATCGGCCGCGTCAATCCGTCGCGTTTCAACTTCGAGATTCCCGTTCAAGACAAGAAGTACGACCTTGCGGAGTTCGTCTCTGACAACGCCGTCGACGCTACCGATGTGCCGAAACTCATAGCCGGCGTCGAGCCTGACTCTGATCAGTACCGCCAGACCGAAGCCGCGCTGGCACACTACATGGATCTCGCCAAGCAGCAGGGCGAAGCGCATGCTGACCCACTGCCAACAGTTCCGAAGGCAATCTCGGTGGGTGGGAGTTACGCGGCGCTGCCTGCTCTTCTCGCGAGACTCCAACTCGAAGGCGATGCGGAGGCCGGCGCCACACTGTCTTCTCCGAACACGACGACGTTCGACTCCTCGTTGTCTGATGCGGTAAAGCACTATCAGCATCGCCACGGCTTCACCGAAGATGGCAAGCTTACGCCGCAGACGATCCAATCGCTTAACGTACCGATGGACTTTCGCGTGGCGCAATTGCAGGATTCGCTCGAACGCTGGCGCTGGCTCCCCGAGCCATACCTGCATGCGCGGTTGATGGTGAATCTTCCTGAGTTCGTGCTACGCGGCTTTGATCCCGATCACAAGCTCGACTTCACCATGCGCGTTGTCGTAGGCAAGGTGATGGGGCAGCACGAAACGCCCGTATTCACGCACATGATGAAGTACCTTGTCTTCCGGCCTTACTGGAGTGTTCCGGTCGACATCGCGCGCAAAGAACTGGTGCCGCACATGGAGGCCAGCCACGGCTATCTTGCGAGCAAGAACTTCGAGGTGACCAACAACAAGGGCATTCTCCAAACCGACTACACCGCCAAACAGGTCGCACAAGGTGCTGTGATGGTGCGCGAGAAGCCTGGCCCGAAGAACTCACTCGGCCTGGTTAAATTCATCTTCCCCAATCAGTACGACATCTATCTGCACTCCACGCCGGCTGTCTCTCTTTTCGATCAGACTCGACGCGACTTCAGCCATGGTTGCATCCGAGTGCAGAAGCCCGCCGACCTCGCCGCGTGGGTGTTGCAGGGACAGGGCGACTGGGATCTCGAAAAGGTGCAGGAGGCGATGAACAGCGGCCCGGACAACAAGACCGTCAGCCTCAAAACTCCACTGCCGATCGTGATCTTCTACTTGACGGCTATCGTTGAGGACGGCGCAGAGGTCCACTTCTTCGACGACATCTACGGCTACGACTCCGAGATGCAGAAGGTCTTCTCCAAAGGCCCACCCTACCCGATCAAGCCCCAGCCCATCGTGCCGAAGACCAAGGAGGGCGACACGGTTTAGAAGCAATGTACACTGCTGTCCTGATACAGGAGTTCAAGCGGATGCCAGCTGCAAACTTCAATCCCAAAGTTGACGCGTATTTCGCGAGAATGCGCCCCTTCGCGCTGCCGATCATGGAGTATCTACGCGAGCTTGTTCACAAAGGCTGCCCCGAAGTCGAAGAAACTATTAAATGGAGCCGCCCCTTCTTCGAATACCGCGGCGCGATTCTGTGCAATATATCGGCCTTCAACGAGCATTGCAGCTTCGGCTTCTGGGGCGAAGAGATCGGCGCGGTGCTGCGCGAGGCTGGCGTAGTTCAGGAGGGCGGCATGGGTTCGCTCGGCCGCATCACCAACATCAAGGATTTGCCCTCCAACAAGCAGATGCTCAGCCTGATCCGCCAGGCCGCAGCCTTCATCGATCATGGCGAATACACCAGCCCCATCGCAGCCAGGCACAAGGTGGTAAAGGCTCCGAAGGCTGTCGTCGAACCACCCTCGGAGCTCCTCGCTGCTCTCAAGAAAGACAAAAGAGCTGCGAAAGTCTTTGCCGCGTTCAGCCCAAGCGCCAAACGCGAATATGTCGATTGGATCGCCGACGCAAAACGCCAGGAGACACGCGAAAAGCGCATAGCGACTGCGGTTGAATGGATCGCCGAGGGGAAGCAACGTAACTGGAAGTATCAGAACTGTTGAAGACGAACGCCGGTCGCGTCTCCCGTCGCCGGAAATTCGCGTTTGCGCGTTTGCGCTCTCGCACCCCGCAGCGCCCTATCGACCGTAACGTCCGCTTTGCAATTTTTCACTGTCTACCGATTCGCGAGGCTATAGACTTGCTGCGATGTCTTCCCTACCCAGGCCAGTAACACCCAACGAAGATCGAATGGAGCGCGCTGCTCCGAGAAGTGCAACACTCGACGCTCCTCTCTTCCGGCGAAGATTGATCACCTGGTACCGCAGCCACGCACGGGAGCTCCCCTGGCGGAACGTCAGTGATCCCTATCGCACGTGGCTCTCTGAGGTTATGCTGCAGCAGACCCGCGTCGCCGCTGTCGTCACACACTACAATGGCTTCCTCCGGCGCTTCCCCACGATTCTTGCTCTGGCCCTCGCACCCGAGGCCGAAGTTCTCGCCATGTGGTCAGGCCTTGGCTACTATCGCCGGGCGCGTATGCTCCACAAGGCTGCGCAGTTCCTCACCCAGGAGCGCGGCGGTGTTCTGCCCAGCACAGCCGCGGAGTTGCGTACCCTACCCGGCATCGGCGAGTACACCAGCGCGGCCATTGCCAGCATCGCTTTCGGAGAGAGCATCGCCGTAGTCGACGGCAACGTGGAGCGGGTGTTGTTGCGTCTTACGGGGCGTCCGGAACAAAAGGATGCAGCCGGCCGGGCCTTCGTTCAGAAGCAGGCGTCCGCACTTGTGCCCAACCGGCGCAAGGGTGACAAGACCAACGCTGCCGGCGACCACAATCAGGCCATGATGGAACTTGGCGCGACGATCTGTCTCCCGCATGCGCCACTCTGTTTGCAATGCCCTGTGTATGGAATGTGCAAGACACGAGGCGAGCATCTCACTCTGCCACGATCAGCGCAGCTTAGTCGCCCTGCGGCCTATCTGCTCAGCCTGCGCAAGCGCGGCACCCTCACCGAGGTTCTGTTGCAGCTTCGCGCCGACGATATCAGCCTGATGCCGGGCATGTACGAGCTGCCCCCACTGCCGCAGGACGCCGTTCAAGGACGAGAGCCGCTGTTGCGCCTCCGCCATGCCATCACGAATACGAACTATTACGTGCAAGTCTACGCCGCCAGCGGACCCCAGGACCGTGGTCTTCGTCGCGCTGTTCCTGCTTCAAAGAGCGACCTTCACTGGGTGCTCACCCACCGGCTCGGTTCGTTGCCTCTTACGGGATTGGCACGTAAAGCGCTTCAGCGCCTTGACGTCATGAAGGTAGACCTGCCGAAGCTGCCTGCACACCAACCATAGCGCGAGCAGGACTCGCTCAAAACTTCGAGAATCGCGACGGACTCAGTGCATCTGCGAAGACAGCTTTTTCGCGGCGGTTGCCTGTGGCAGGATCGCAGCCGGAACACTGCGAACTTTTCCATTAGTCCCATTCACTTGCTTGCTTCCGCTGCCTAGCTGCATCAACAGCGGATGCTGCAGTGTCACGATCACCGCCGTGGCAGGTGTCTTGCCGGTGCACAGGTAGCTGTGGATCGTGTTCGCGTCGAAGTAAACCGCATCCCCAGCCTCTACGTGATGCGTCATCTCGCCGTGCCGAACGTCGAGCGACCCCGAGAGCAGATAGAGAAACTCGCAGCCGACATGCTGGTGAGCTCGCGGTGAACGGCCCTCCTTTTCGGGTAGGAACTCCGCAAAATAAGGATCGAGCTGACGGTCGGGAACCAGATACCCCAGGCTCTCGAAGAAATAGGCGGGGTCGTCTGCGCCGGTCTGCGGCAGGCGTACCCGCTCGTCGCGGCGATGCACGCGGAACAGAGTCTGCGGCTCCGGGTCGAAAAAATAACTGAGGTCCTTGGAGAAGACCATCGCGATACGCGCAAGGTTACGCAGCGTCGGCACCACGCGACCGGTCTCCAGCTGCGACAGAAAACTGGCCGAGAGGCCGGTATGGCGACCCAGTTCCACCAGCCCCATCGACTTCTTCAGTCGCAGGTATTTGATGCGTTCGCCGATTCTCTTTTCAGCGATGAAGGACTCAGCGGCCTCTCCATCTACTTGAAGATGTCGAACGTCGACTGCGGAGTTCGCTCTCCCCCCAGGAATAAACGTATCGGGCGGAGCGGAGGTCTCAGCAGTTGTCAAAATCGAGGATGAGGAAGTTTTGTTCATAGGTTTATTCGCTAGGCCAACAGACGTTGAAATCCGATCAAAAGATGTACGGGTGACCTTACTTTTTGGATTGGATGCCGATTTTTTTCCCAGCGGTGGTCTGATCTCTCTCCGAACTGATCTCTGCCCTATGATGGTCACAGACCAATGAAGTTTTTGCCCATTTGCCATCCCCGGACCCGTCGATGGCTAACCTTAGGTGCCGGAGCGCTACCAATTGCATTTCTTGCAGGCTGTGCCAGCCCCGGACCGCCGCACGCTCCCTCGCTCAATCTGCCTGAGGTCGTACGCGACCTCACCGCGGACCGCACCGGGAACCAGGTCACGCTTCATTGGACGACCCCGGAGAAGACCACCGATCACCTCGCGATCAAGGGTGCAATGACGGCAGAGATCTGCCGAGTCACTACTCCAATCTCGCAACCGGCGGCCTCAACCCCAGCCTGCACTGAAGTTACGCGCCTCCCGGTCTCGAGCGGACCGAGCCATGCGGAAGAGACCCTTCCTTCCTCCCTGACCTTGGATCCTGCCTCCCTTCTGGCTTACCGGGTCCAGCTCTTCAACGCGCACGGCCGGACGGCGGGCCCTTCCGCAGAAGCCTTCGCTGCCGCGGGCGCGGCCCCTCCCTCCGTCGAGCAGCTCCACGCGACCTCAACCCGCGAAGGTGTTCAGCTCGAGTGGCAGCAGAAAGACACCACCTCGCCGGTGCAACTTGACCGCTTTTTGGCCACGTCGGCCAGTACTGCTGTAGCTCCCGGTCCCGTCAATGCCGCCTCTTCCACCGCATCGAAGCCCACGTCTCGAAGCAAACTCAGAAAAGCCTCGCCTCCTTCGACGTCTACCTCCGCAAAGGCCACCCCGGCAAAATCACAAGCGGTGGCAATGACGTCGTCGAAGACTCCCGACGAGGTGAAACTTGAGACGCCGAAAGAGGTGGTCGATGCAGGTGGTACCGTCGACCGGACCGCACAGAAGGGCGAAAGCTACCGCTACACCGCCCGGCGGCTTCGCGATATCTCCCTTGAGGGCCATAAGCTCGAACTCCGTAGCGACCTCTCCTCGCCGGTGACCGTCACCATGCTCGACACCTTCCCGCCCGGAGTTCCCACCGGGCTTGAGGCCGTACCCGGTGGTGCGACGCCGTCTGATCGCTCCATCGATCTTTCATGGACCCCTGACATTGATGCGGACCTCGCAGGATATAGTGTGTATCGTCAGGAAGTTACTTCAGCGGGCCAAGTTGCGGGATCAGCGACACGCCTGAACTCAACCCCGATCGTCGGTCCTGCCTACCGCGATCAAACAGCCGTTCCCGGTCATCGCTACGCCTATCGCGTCACCGCGGTCGATGCCTCAGGGAACGAGAGCGCTCCAAGCGCCGACGTGCAGGAAACATTAAGGGAGCAATAAAAAAACACATGCGTTACTGCAAGTATCTGTCGTCTGAAAACGGAACCTTTCTCCCTCGTTATGCCCTGGTGGAAAAGCGCAACGGAGCCCTCTGGGCCACACTTCCCATGCAGGCCCCGCAGGAAGATCTGAACTCCCGTATCCTTGGCGGTGTCCCCATCCCCACTCTGGCGGTCGAGTTCGAGCCAACGCCACTCGATGACCTGCACCTCCTCCCTCCGGTCACGCCTTCCAAGATCCTCTGTGTCGGCCGCAACTACCGCGATCACGCCGCCGAGCTGGGCAACGAGGTCCCCTCCGAACCCCTCCTCTTTCTCAAACCACCCTCGTCGCTGCTCGGCCCCAAAGGCACCATCCGCATGCCTGCCATCTCCAACCGTGTTGATTACGAAGGGGAACTCGGCATCGTCATCGGCCGCCGCTGTTACAGGATCGGCCCCGACGAAGACGTCCGCCCCTATATTCGCGGCTACGTCTGCGTCAACGACGTTACCGCCCGTGACATCCAAAAGTCCGACGGCCAATGGACCCGTGGTAAGGGCTTTGACACCTTCTGCCCCGTCGGCCCCATCGTCTCAGACGAGATCGATCCTTGCGGATTCGGAGACACAGCCGGCTCTCCCGTCACGGTCACCACGCGACTTAATGGCGTCGTCAAACAGCAGGGTTCCACCCGCGACCTCATCTTCCCCATCGCCGAGCTCCTCCGCTACATCACTGCCACGATGACTCTCGAGCCGGGCGACCTCATCCCCACAGGAACTCCCGCGGGAGTAGGAGCCGTTCAGCCGGGTGATCGCATCCAAGTGGAAATAGACAGCTTGGGCGTGCTCGAAAATCAATTTGCCGCCAGTTAACATCCGCCGCGCATCTAGGAAACAGCGCAATACCTAAGAGCTTGATAAAATCATGAAGAACAGCGAAGGAGAACACTATGGCATCGTTACTAGAACAGCTTCGTGGTTACACCACCGTCGTCTCCGACAGCGGAGACTTTAACGCCATCCAGCAGTTCCGCCCACAGGATGCGACCACGAACCCATCGCTGATCGCCGCAGCCGCCGAGAAAGCGGAATACCAGGCCGTCGTCGATGACGTGCTCAAGAAGGTGCGCAAAGAAGCAGGCGCCAACGTCTCGGACAAAGAAGTCGCTGCAGCCTCCTTCCGCCCTCTCGAAGTCGCCTTCGGTCTCAAGATTCTCGACATCGTCCCCGGCCGCGTCTCCACTGAGGTCGACGCCCGCCTCTCCTACGACACTCAGAAGTCCATTGACGAGGCCCACGCCATCATCGCTCTCTATGACAAGGCCGGCATCTCGCGCGACCGTGTCCTGATCAAGCTTGCCTCCACCTGGGAGGGAATCCGTGCTGCTGAGATCCTCGAGAAGGAAGGCATCCACTGCAACATGACGTTGCTCTTCGGTCTTCATCAGGCCGTCGCTGCGGCAGAAGCCAAGGCCACCCTTATCTCGCCCTTCGTCGGACGCATTCTCGACTGGTACAAGAAAGACACCGGCAAGGACTACGCTCCTGCCGACGACCCCGGCGTTCACTCCGTCACCACCGTCTACAACTACTACAAGAAATTTGGCTACAAGACTGTCGTCATGGGCGCGAGCTTCCGCAACATCGGTGAGATCACTGAGCTCGCCGGCTGCGACCTTCTCACCATCGCACCGAAGCTGCTTGACGAGCTTGCAAAGACCGAGGGTACGCTGCCACGCAAGCTCGATCCCGCCAAAGCGCAGAGCCTGGACATCAAGAAGATCCCCATGGACAAAGCCACCTTCGACAAGATGCATGCAGAAGACCGCATGGCCACCGACAAGCTGAAGGAAGGCATCGACGGCTTCTCCAAGGCCATCGTCGACCTCGAAGTGCTTCTCGAAAAGCGTCTCAGCGAAATCGGCGAACCTGCCACAGCAGCACGCTAGTCTTCAGCAAAACCAATGCTTTTCCACTCGGCGGCCTGCTAAGAAAAGGCCGCCGAGTTGCGTTGCAACGAAATTTATTGTCGGCCAACTCTACGTGGCGTGGCCGTAGCCCATCTCGTTGGCGAACACCACGAATCAAATCGTCACAAAGTCAGTTACAAAAAGGGCAGAGACCTTCAAGTCTCCGCCCTTTTTTCACCTCGCCACACCTAGCACCCTATCGCTGCCGCTCGCAACCGCTGCCATCTGCGAATCGACGGCCGCGGCCGTCAGCCCCTGCGCACTCTTCACCGACTGAACCCCTGACCTCTGCTTCAGCGCATACATCCTCTGGTCCGCCACACGCAGCAGCCTAATCGCGTCCTGCGCGTCCTCCGGGTACATAGCCATGCCCATGCTCGCGGTCACCACCATCGGCCTGCCTTCTACCAATATTGAGCGGTCCAGCGCTCGCTGCACGGCCTCCATAAAGTGATCGAGAGACTGCTCTCGTTCTACATCTGCCGCCACGATTACGAACTCATCCCCACCCAGCCGCGCCAACGTATCGGACGCCCGCACTCCCTTGCGCAGATGCATCGAAACCTCACGCAGCACCTGATCACCCGCCTGGTGTCCCATCGTGTCGTTGATCTTTTTGAAGCCGTTCAGGTCTAGGATAATCAGCGCCAGCCGCGTGCGTGTTCGGTTCGCGCGTTCCATCGCCGTGGTCAGCCGGTCTGCAAACAGACGCCGGTTCGGTAATCCGGTCAACTCGTCATGTAGCGCCAGCCACTCATTGCTCGATACCTGCTCTTCCAGCATCACCAGAATCATGCCGATCGAGATCAGCGACTTCTGCATATTCCAAATGTGTGACGCGATATCCGCGTACTCGCGATATTGCACGATCCACGGATGCAGCAGCAGGCACAACGACCAGATCGTGAAGCCCGTCACAATTGCCATCCTGCCCGTGCTTCCTGCCGGCAGCCGCCTCTGAAAGTTCACCGCCGCAGTCGCATACACACAGCACAGGCTCCAATACACTGCCGCCCTGTAGTCGGAGATATGGATCAAATACCCCATCGCCATCCACCCGCACACATGCAACACAGCAGATATCCAGCTGCGGCGCAGATAGAGCGACGTCGAAACGCCAATTACCATTCCCGCAGCCATGCACGGGAAGAAAACGATCCCCCGGTTCTGATGCAAACCATACACCGTGCATAGCGCTAGCAGCGGCAGGCCGTTCAGCGAAAGATACAACAGCCGCGAAGCCTTCGAGACAGGGTGAACTCCCGCAGCCCACACGAAGATCATTCCCGTCAGCAGGTAACAGTCCATCACGATCATGTGCAGAATCTTCTGCGGCGGTCCGTTCTGTGCATAAAACGTATGCGCAACCGCTTCCACCAGCGTAAAAAACAGGCCCAGCAGCCACAGGTCTGCGCGCTCCTGGGGATGCCGTCGCCGCAGCAACACCAGAATAAAGATCAGGATCATCAACGCCAGAAGATCGGGAAGAAACGAAAAGTTCATCGGGACCCAGGCATCGTCGCACTTGGATTTGACCTCAACCCGAGGCCTCGCGGGATGCGTTTGTTACCACTCTGTGACAGAACGAGTGCCATCACCTTAAAGTCCTGAAACCTGAATCTGAACCATAGCCCACCAGGCACCATCAGCGCGATGGCAAAATTAACTTTTTTATGAACTGAGAAAATTATGACGAAGTACAACCCACAATGAGAACTCTGCAGCGCTCTGCTGCGATGGGCAACTGCTGCTTCGAAGTTTCTGAAGACGGCAGAAAAATCTACAGACTCACATACCTCAACCCGCCCGCCGGGTATTTCAAACTAGCTGAACTTGTTGCGCGGGGCCCGTGTTAGCTTGTCGGTCCAACAGCATTCAGACGTCGTTTGCTGCACAATTATCCGGTATTTCAGAGGAAATCAAACATAAAAATACACTACACCGCTATCTCAAACCAACTCCAGCATGCACTTCACTCATTCAAACGCTTCAATCAAACACGCAATTTTCATGGACGCCCGAATAGGACAGCGAAATCGGGTGAAGGGTTGTAATGCCCAATGGTTAGTGAACATCGCGAGTAAACCGTTACACGACAAATTCGTTTGCCGATATCGACGCCCAAAACTGCGAAATGTTGCGTTTCCTTGCACGGCTATTTTTTCGCGCACTCCCGATTGCTGGTGTGAGGTACAGAAAAAGGCTGGTGATCGTTACGACCGCCAGCCTTTTGCGCTCTATTCGCTACCCTGCATTACCGGTGACCTCCGCCTCCTCCACCACCGTGAAAGCCGCCGCCACCTTGAAAGCCGCCTCCATGAGAGCCCGCGCCTGCAAATGACGCCGCACGGTAGCCGCCGGTAGCGCCGTGGAATCCATACCCTCCGCGATACCCATAGCCACGCCCATAGAAGCCTCGGCCATAGACGAAGCCGCCGCCATAAAGGTAATAGGGAGAGTAAAAGCCGAAGCCGAAAGGACTGAAGAACGGTCCGCCAACAGGCAGCCAGTCGTATCCATACAGATAGGGATCCCATGCCCAGCCCGGCGCGAATCCGCCGTAGCCATAGGCAGGCCCATATCCCGCATACTCCGCTGCCAGATCGACATTCGCCTCGCCAAGGTACTGCGAGCGCAGTTGACTCCAGCGATAGAGATCATCCTGCGTGCGGTCCTTGTCAAAGCCAACAGGCTTTACGCGCTCGCCCGTCAGTGCAAGCTGGTGTCCGCCCTTCACTTCGATCGGCTTCACATTGCTTTGGAGATCATTGCCGGTATAAACCGCAGCCTTGCCGTCGAAGGCCCGCACCGTATTCGCATCTGCATTGAATTCGTACAGGCCATTCTTCAGAATCTGCGTCTGACCGCCCTTCTGATCGATCAGGATCCTGTTCTGTGGGTAGAGCTGGTCGGCCTCTACCTCTGCACGTCCGCGCTCAACCGAAACCTCGGTGTGAGTCAGGTCTGGCCGTATCATCTTCACCGTGCTGTTCTTATCCAGTCTCAGAAAGATGCCCGGCGTCAACAACATCTCCGCTTTACCGTCCGCGGTCGCCAAATACTGTCCCGGTTCCACCTCGGCCCGACCTACGGAGCGCGCCGTAACCTGTTGGCCATCAATCGAAGCCTGACCTTCTACATAATTGAGAGTTCCTGGGCGGGCTGGGTTCGCGCCGGGCTGCTGTCCAAAAGCCGGCACAAACAGAGTCGCCAGGGCAAGGGAGAGAAGTGAAGTTAGCCTTGGCATTTCATAAAACCTCTGTCCAATTAGATGTGACAGAACAGTAAACGTCACAGAGGTCTTGAAGTGTGTCAGACCATTGAACCCCATGTGGTTCAATAAGTTGCTGTCGATGACCCACGTATGACCAGACCGAGACACAACGCTCTCAAAACAGCGGAAAATCCGCTCTCATCGTTGAAAACCCACCAAAAGCGAATCCAAAAAACATTTGTAAAAGTTTTGTTGTCTCGATGCGCCCACGACAAACAAAGATTAAATGAAAAAGCTGGCGCACATTCACGCCAGCCTCTTCGCTCACTCGCCAGGACGAGAGAGCTACAAAATATACCGCGAAAGGTCCTGATCCTTCACGATCGAAGCGACCTGCTGCCGCACATACTCAGGGTCCACCACGACGACCTTCTCCACGCCTGTCGCGGTCTGCCTTTCAATCACGGGCAGTGGAGGCGATGGCACCTGCGCCTCTGACGTGAGAGAAGCCGAGACAGGAACCTCGCCCACGACACCCTCTTCCGTAATCTCCGCTCTGGGACTCTTAAACAGATCAGGCGCCTGGAAGCTGATCTCGTCCAGAACGCGTTCAAGAATCGTATGCAGCCTGCGAGCGCCAATATTCTCCGTGGTTTCGTTCACTTTGAAGGCGAACTGCGCCATCTCTGCAATCGCTTCTTTCGTAAACTCCAGCTTCAGGCCTTCCGTCTCCAACAGCGCCACAGATTGCTTCACCAACGACGACTTCGGCTCCGTCAAAATGCGAATAAAGTCATTCACCGTCAACGAATTCAGCTCAACGCGAATCGGAAAACGCCCCTGCAACTCCGGAATCAGATCGCTCGGCTTCGAAACATGAAAAGCTCCAGCCGCAATAAACAGAATGTGATCGGTCGAAACCATCCCGTATTTGGTGTTAACCGTAGTCCCTTCAACGATCGGCAGAATATCTCGCTGCACACCCTCGCGCGAAACATCCGGCCCATGGCCACCTTCACGACCAGCAATCTTGTCGATCTCATCCAGAAACACAATCCCCGAATCTTCCACGCGCTCCACCGCAAGCCGAGTCACCTGATCCATATCGATCAGCCTGTTCTCCTCCTCCTGCACCAGGTAGTCGAACGCCTCGACAACCTTCATCTTGCGCTTCTTCGTGCGCTGTCCAAACAGGCCCGGCAGCATGTCCTTCAGGTTGATATCCATCTCCTCCGAACCCTGGTTGGAGATGACCTCAAAACTAGGCTGATTGCGGTCGCGCACATCCAGCTCCACCGTGCGCTCATCCAGCTTGCCCTCGCGAAACTGCTGCCGCAGCTTCTCCCTCGTCCTGTGCTCGCGGTCTCCCGGCTTCTCCTCGTTGTCATCCACCGAAGCAGCAGTAGGAAGCTGAATCACGTTGCTCCCAGGCTCGTGCGTGGCTGCCGCCGCAGTTGCAGCGGTTGCAGGCGTCGCAGACGGCGTCGGAGGCAGCAGTAGATCGATCAGCCGATCCTCAGCCGCAAGCTCTGCCTTGTCCTCCACCTCTTCCATCTTCTCTTCGCGAACCATGTCGATCGCGATCTCCACCAGGTCTCGCACAATCGACTCCACATCGCGCCCTACATAACCCACCTCGGTAAACTTCGAGGCTTCAACCTTCAGAAACGGCGAGTTCGTCAGCTTCGCCAGTCGCCGCGCAATCTCCGTCTTACCTACGCCCGTCGGCCCGATCATGATGATGTTCTTCGGCATGATCTCGTCAGCCAGCTCAGGCGAAAGCTTCTGCCTTCGCATACGGTTGCGCAGCGCAATCGCCACCGCCCGCTTGGCCGCATGTTGTCCAACCACGTATTTATCAAGCTCCGCGACAATCTCTCGCGGCGTCATCTCATCGAGCGCAAGCGCCTGATCTTCTGCTGCTCCGGGTAAAAAAATTGCCATGTTGCCGTACTCCTGGTCGCATATCGCTGCGACGAAACTTTAGGGTTCTACGAACGATCGACGCTACTGGTTCGCTGGTGGTTCGGTCTTCAGCTCTTCCACGGTCATCTGGTCGTTGGTGTAAACGCAGATCTGGCCCGCGATCTTTAGACTCTTCACCGCAATCTCACGGGCGCTTAAATCTGTGTTTTCCATCAGAGCCCTGGCGCTGGCCAGCGCAAAGCTGCCGCCCGACCCGATCGTCGCAATCCCCTCGTCCGGATCGATCACGTCGCCGGTACCCGAGATCAGAAACGTGTACTTCGGATCCGCCACAATCAAAAGCGCCTCTAACTGCCGCAGCATCTTATCGGTACGCCAGTCCTTGGCTAACTCCACCGCCGCGCGTCCCAGGTTGCCGGCATACTGCTCCAGCTTCCCCTCGAACCGCGCAAACAGCGAAAACGCATCCGCCGTCGATCCCGCAAATCCCGCAAGAACCTTATCCTGATAGAGACGGCGTATCTTCTTCGCCGTTCCCTTCATAATCGTGGCTCCCAGCGACACCTGTCCGTCAGCCGCCATCACGACAGAGTCGCCCCGGCGCACGCAGATCACGGTAGTCGAGCGAATTCGTCGCCCTTCGCCCAGATCCAGAGGATGGGCAAGGCCGGACGGAAGAGTGGAGGCTTGTTTCACGACAACAGGCGACTTGGAGCTGGAAGAAGAGGCTGGCTTCATGGGCAACCCCCAGTATATCGTGCAAGCGACCCGGTCCCTTCAAAGTCGCTTCCCGTTCCATACCCGGAAAGTTGTGTACTGATACAGCACCTTCTCGCTGACGATCGTCTTGCCATGGTCTATGCTTTTTGGCAGAGACTGTGTTTTCGCTGATTACAACCCATCTGCCGCTCACCCTCCGTTCGCCGCGAGTCCTCATCGCCATTGGTGCAACGACGGCGGCAGCAATCGGTGTGACCACCTACGCTCTCACCCGTCGCAAACCCTCGGCCGAAGAGCTGGAGCGAGAGCGTCGTGAGCTGCTGGCACGAACCGGGCGCATCACAGACGGAACCATCATGGACACGATGATCGCCGAGGTTCGGAAACCCGCGCTTGACCTCGCAGACGATCCGGAGCCAGTCCGCCAGGGTCCTATGACGCCGGAGATGATCGTCTACGTCTACCGCATCGCCGGTGTAACGTACGAGTGCGCCCAGGACGTCACCATGCTTCCTGAACTGGTGCATGGCGTACGCACCGATCTCCCTATCCAGGTCCGCTATGCCCCGCAAAATCCTGCGAACAGCATCGTCGTAGCAGAGACTTGGAGCGGTCTGCGCCTCGGAGCACGCGCCCCCGTGCCCTATCCCTCGGACGAAGACGAGCTCCGCGACCCGATTTAGGCTGTACCGGCTTATTTGCCCTGCGAGGGCGGCGGTCACTTCGTGACGTGTATACCGGCTTCGCCCGGGCCTCCCGATGGTCGGCAAAAGATTCTTGATCCCGACCAAAGGGAGCGCCAACCGAAGGGGTATACAAGTCACGAAGTGACCGCTCCGCGCGTAGCGGGTATCTGTCCGCAATAGTGGCGTAACTCTTGTCGATTGAACCTAACCCCCGCGCAGACTACACTTAATCTCATGCACATGGTCGCCACTCCGAATAGCAAGATGCAGCGTGTTTTGCAGCTCTCGATGGTGCTCACGCTGGCGTATGTCGGAGCGACCTTCTACTTCGGTCTGCGCGCTCATTCCCTGGCCCTGATCTCTGAAGCCGGCCATAACGTCAGCGACCTGCTTGCCATCGTGCTCTCGTTTGTAGCCGTCTACTTTCAAGCTCGCCCGGCCACCGACCAGAAGACCTTCGGCTACCAGCGAGCCGGCGTGCTGGCCGCATTCGTCAACGCCGCCACCCTCATCGTGCTCGCGGTATGGATTGCGATCTCCGCGATCCATCGCTTCAGCGAGCCGGTCGCAGTGCAGCCCAAGCTGATGATGTACGTCGCCGCGGCGGGCGTTTTGATGAACGGCACGGTCGCCGCGCTGCTCTGGAAATCGTCCGGCGACGTCAACATCCGCAGCGTCTTCCTCCACATGCTCGGAGACACGCTCTCCACCGCTGCGGTCATCGCAGGCGGCGCAGCCATCTTCTTCACCGGCATGTCATGGATCGATCCCGTTCTCTCCATCCTCATCGCCGCAATGATTCTCTGGAGTTCGGTCGGCATCATTCGCGAGACGCTGAATATCCTGCTGGAAGGCACGCCGCGCAACCTGCAACTCGGCGAGATTCGTCAGGCCATGGCCTCCGTCAATGGCGTTCTCAACGTGCACGATCTCCACGTCTGGAGTCTCGGCTCGAAGTCTCATGCGCTCGCCAGCCACGTCACAATCGCCGAAATGCCGATGTCCGAGTGCGGCAATATCTTGTCGGATATCAAATGTGCCTTGCGTGACCGCTTCCAAATCACTCACACCACCATCCAATTTGAGATCACCGACTGCGAGACCACCCATGGTTGCGCAGCCCCGCCGGAGCTCGAAGAAGTTGGGGCACACGGACATAGCCACGGGCACGACCACGACCACACCCACTAGCTCTAGACGCGGTGATGGTATGACACATCATTTTGGAGGCAGTCAGTGCAGGCAGTTGTTGCTACTGAAACACCTTTACGTCGTCAGCTCACGGGTCGCAGCTACCGCATAGAGTCGATCGATATCCTGCGCGGTTTACTGATGGTCATTATGGCGCTCGACCATGCGCGAGACTACTTCTCAAGCGTTGCCATCGATCCAACTGATCCCGTTCATTCCTGGCCGGCCCTCTTCATCACTCGTTGGATCACCCATATCTGCGCACCTGGGTTCCTTCTTCTAGCGGGCACCAGCGTGTACTTGCAGCGCCAGCGCAAAAGCGCCGCTACACTCACACGCTTTCTGATCACTCGCGGTTTATGGCTCATCTTTCTTGAGGCCACTGTCGTCAGCGTGGGCTGGTCGTTCCACTTCGGCGCGCCCATCCTCCAGGTCATCTGGGTTATCGGTGTCGCGATGATCGTCCTCGCCGGTCTGCAGTGGCTGCCTCTCTCAATCGTCGGTGTCTTCGCTGCCGTCGTTATCTTCGGCCACAACCTGCTCGACGGCATCCACGCCCAGGCACTCGGAAACTGGGCGGACGCCTGGTACATCCTCCATCAGCGCGGGTTTCTTACGCTGAACGGCCACCCCATCATCCTGTATGGTTATCCGATCCTGCCCTGGGTAGGAGTCATGGCTCTTGGCTTCTGTCTCGGCCCTCTCTTCGTGCAGACTCCGGAACGCCGCCAGCGACTCTCCGCTCTCTTAGGCATGGCTCTTCTCGGCTTATTTGCAGTGCTGCGTCTTACCCACAGTTACGGCGACCCGGGCCTCGGGTGGCAGCACCTCGACACCCCAACCAATACCTTGATGTCCTTCTTCTCGGTAGAAAAATATCCACCGTCGCTTCACTATCTGCTCTCCACTCTCGGCGTGGTCTTCCTGTTATTCTCCCTCGCCGATTATGCCGTCGAGCACGCTCGAGCAGAACGTATCCGCGCGTTCCTCGACGTCTACGGCCGAGTTCCATTCTTCTTCTACATCGTGCATATCTTCCTGTTGCACTCGCTGGCGCTCGCCGTAGCTGCCTCCATTCGACCGGACTGGCAGTTTTGGACCGCGCCCTATGTCATCTTCACCAGCCACTTCAAGAACTGGGGCTACTCTCTACCCGTCGTCTACGCTGTATGGATCAGCGTCGTCCTGGTGCTCTACCCGGCGTGCGCATGGTTCGCCAGACTCAAAGACCGCCGTCGCGACTGGTGGCTCAGCTACCTGTAAGCCACCGTCAGCTCCGCAAGAAAAAGGCACGAGACAATCGCCCGTGCCTTTCTTTGGAAACTCAGAACCGTGTCGCCGATTAGACCAAAGTCGCGTCCAACGTAATCGTCGCAGCCTTCAGCACCTTCGACACCGGGCAGCCAACCTCAGCATTGTGCGCCAGCTCATCGAACTTCGCCTTATCGATGCCAGGAATCTTCGCCTTCGTGGTCAGGTGAATCTTGGTGATCGTAGGCGCGCCATGAACATCGAGGGTCAGCACCGCAGTCGTCTCAATCGTGTCGGGAGTAAATCCGGCCTCAGTAAGCTGTCCGCTGAGCGCCATCGTGAAGCACCCCGCGTGCGCCGCCGCGATCAGCTCTTCGGGATTCGTACCCACACCGTCGGCGAAGCGCGTCTTGAAGCTGTACTGGGTCTCCTTCAGCGTGCCGCTCTGGGTTGAAATCGTGCCAGTGCCATCCATAATCTTGCCGTGCCATACTGCGCTGCCAGTGCGATCCATCGTATTTCTCCTTTTGTTCTTAGCTGTTGCCTATCAACAGTACCTCCTTCGATGCGGCGCCCACACCAAAGGACCTTGAAAATATCGGCCGCTCTTATCTGGTTCCCTGGCTAGCCTTCCGAGCCGCTTCGAACTCATCCTTAGCCTTCCACTGGATAATCGTCGGCGCGCTCAAAGCCTCCCAGCCCAGCTCCATCCCAAAGCGATCGAGCTTCGCGTTCCCGCTGAAGTCCCAATCCTCATGGAAGTTGTCGCTGAAGTTGTGATAGTCATGCTCCGTGAAATCCTCATGCTGCTTGTGTCCCCACGCTGCATCATGCCCTTCATAAAGATTCCCCGTCTCAATCGAGAACGCCGGAATCCCGACGCGCGACAAGCTGAAGTGATCTGACCGGTAGTAGCTCCCCGCCGAAGGCCGCGGGTCCGGCACAATCGCAAGATTAAATCTCTTCGCCGTAGCCTCCACCGTCGGATAGAACGTAGTCCTCTGCGCGCCGTTCACATTTGTCTCCAGAGGAACGCCAATGGGCAGAATCATGTCGTAATTAATATCCAGCGCAATCTGCCCCGCAGGAATCGGCGGATGCTGCCCCAAATATTCCGACCCCAACAGCCCCTGCTCCTCCGCCGTCACCGAAGCAAAGATGATCGAGTGCGGCAGCTTCACGCCCGACTGTGCCCACGCTCGCGCCATCTCCAACAACATTCCGCAGCCGGTGCCGTTATCCGCAGCGCCGTTATAAATATTGTCCCCAGCCATCCCCGGCACAAATCCCAGATGATCGTAGTGAGCCGTATACATCACAGCCTGATCTTTGCCACCTGCGTTCGCCCCCGGCAAAATTCCCACCACATTCGGCGACTGGAACGACCGCACCGTGCTCTCAATATGCGCTTTCAACCGCACCGGCAACTCCACCGCCTTGAACCCGCGCTTCCCAGCCGCAATTATCTCCGCGTCCGCATCCAGTCCACTCGACGCAAAGATCTTCTTCGCCACATCCAACTGAATCCAGCTAGCCGCCTCAAGCTGCGGATTCTTATCATCCCGCAGATAAGTCTTCTCACTCGTATTCGAATTCTTCACCACATCCCAGCCATAGCTCGCCAGGTCCGTGCGATGAATAATCAGCGCGCCCACCGCACCTTTCCGCGCCGCCTCTTCAAACTTGTACGTCCAGCGCCCGTAGTAGGTCAGCGCGTCGCCGCCAAAGAAATTCGGATCAGTCGAAGGTGGATCGCCCACGATGCACAGAATCACCTTCCCCTTCACATCCACGCCCGCATAGTCGTTCCACTGAAACTCCGGCGCATCCACGCCGTACCCAACAAACACAATCGGAGCGTCAACATCCACACTCGGCGTCAATACACGATTGCTCACCGTGTAGTCGTCCGCATACTTCAGGTCGATCGAATACAGATCAATCGAATTCCCCGCAGGCTTCTTCGGAATCAGCGACATCGTCGTCTTCTCCGCAATCACCTTCGTACCGACAAAGTTGATCTGCTGCAGATACGTTCCGTTGTCTCCGCCCGGCTTCAGCCCATACAGCGCAAACTGCGTCGCAAGGTACTTCGCCGCAATCTCGCTCCCCCGCAGCCCAGGGCCGCGACCCTCCAGTAGATCATCCGCAAGAAATCTCACCTGCGCACGAATCTTCTCGCCGTCAATCGACGCCTCCGCCGCCTTCACCGCAGGCGGAATCGACTGCGCCATCAGCGCTCCAGAAAGGCAGAAAACCGAGGCAACCACAGCGACACCAAAACGAATCTTCATCAAACTCATGCTCCTTGAGTACGACATTCTTCGACACGATCAGTCTAATCGCATCTTCCCGGCGCCACGCGGTCATCCACTCCAACAGCGCACCTCTCCCTCCCCGCGTCTCAGCCGTCGGAAGTACTTTTATTTTGATATGTTTATTCGCATGGTGATGAAGCGTTTCAGTGTAGTTCTTGCATTCCTGTTGATGGTCTCCCCGGTCGGTGCACAGGACAAGTCGCTCGCTCCAACTCCGCCGATGGGATGGAACAGCTGGGACGCCTACGGCCCCGCCGTCAACGAAGCTGAATTCCGCGCCAACATGGTTGTTCTTTCAGCGCAGTTGAAGGAGTTCGGCTGGCAGTATGTCGTCGTCGATGAAGGCTGGTATCTGCAGAACCCCGAAAGCGTCTCCATGCCCGAGACACTGCGCTACACCCTCAATCCGCAAGGGCAATATGAGCCCGCGCCCAACCGATTCCCCTCCGCCGTCAGCAAGGGCTTCAAACCACTCAGCGATGCCGTGCATCAGGAGGGCCTCAAGTTCGGAATTCACATTCTTCGCGGCATCCCGAAAAAGGCCGTGCTGGCCAACACGCATATCGGCATCACTCACTACCGCGCCAGCATGGCCGCGGACACAACCGATACCTGTTCGTGGAACCCGGACAACTTCGGCGTCAAGGCCAACCTCGCCGGACAAGCCTGGTACGACGCGCTCATGAAGCAATACGCCTCCTGGGGTGTCGACTACATCAAGGTCGACTGCATCGGCCATCCCTACAAGAGCGCCGAGATTCGCATGATTCACAGGGCGATCGAGCAATCCGGCCGTCCCATGGTCCTCAGTCTCTCTCCCGGGCCAACGCCGCTCGACCATGCCACTGAGGTCGCCAAGAACGCACAGATGTGGCGCATATCGGACGACGTCTGGGACCACTGGGATAAGGACCCCGAGATGCCATGGTCTCAGAGCATCAAAGGTCAGTTTCCCATCCTCGCCCAGTGGGCTGAGCACGTAAGGCCGGGAAGCTGGCCGGACGCGGACATGCTTCCCCTCGGCCAGCTTCGCCCAAACCCCGGCGAGGGCAAACCGCGAGCCTCACGACTCACCGAAGATGAGCAGCGCACCTTGATCACCCTCTGGGCCATCGCGCGTTCACCTCTGTTCATCGGCGGAAATCTCACCCAGATGGACGACGCGCTGAAGTCGCTCCTCACCAACCAGGCCGTCATCGATATGGCCCGCTACTCCACCAACTCCACCATGAGCACCGCCGACGGAGACCTCGTCACCTGGACCTCACAATCCATCAAAGCGGACAAACGCTATCTCGCTGTCTTCAACCTCGGCGACACACCCATGCACGTCGACAAGACCTTCGCCGAATACGGCTACATCGACCGTGCCCAATACAAGGTCCGCGACCTCTGGCAAAGAAATGAGCTCGGCGTCCTGAACTCCTTTCAGGTCGATCTCCCCCCGCACGGTTCAGTAGTCTTCTCCCTCCACGACTAGCCGAAACTCCGAGAACGGCGTTTCTCAGGACTGATCTACCCTGCACTTCCATTTATCTATCGGGGCTCATCGTTTGAGGTGACGGAAAAGCTTTCACGATGGCTCGTCGAAACAACGATTGTTGCTGTTACGACCATGGTGACTGCTAATCCAGCCCCAAATTCTGTGGTGATGTACTTTGCCCAACCGACAGGTGCCGTTAGTGGATCCAATAGGCCCTGAATAAAATTATTGTGGGCGGCGTGCAGTAGAACACAAGGCCATAGACTGCCCGAGCGCACTCTGAGGTAGCCCATGATGTAGGCCAGCGCGACGACCATTACCGTGAAGCAGGCGAGGGCAAAGACGATGTTCGTGCCCGGGTTGAAGTCCGTCCAGACGATCTCCGGAACGTGCCACACTGCCCAGATCAAGCCTGAGATAAGACAGGCTCCGTGGAAGCCGAACCGCTGCTGAAGCCTGGGAAACAGAAACCCGCGCCATCCTAGTTCCTCGCCCAGCGCCCACCCCGCTTCGAAGATGACTGAGACGGTGAACAATAGCGGCAGAGCCACGACTAACGTCTCCAAAGCGGGCCAGCGTCCCAATCCATAGGGAGCTATCATCCCTGCTTCGAAGCTCTTGAGGGAGAATGAGCCGCGGATGACGAGCCAGGTGAGCAGGTACACCGGCGTGGCATAGAGCAGCGGCAGAACATACGCGAGCTTTAGAAAGCGTCGTGCCGGCCAACTCCAGCCCAAGGTTCCAAGCGGGATGCGGAGCAGCAGGCAGGTGCACAGCGCCGCGAACCCCGGACACCACACGATGAACTGGGCAAGTGTTTCGGATAGGTGATGGCTGTGAACGTCAAGAACATAGGTGCACCCGCTAAAAACGGCAAGCAAAAACAGGAAGATCGATAACGGTCGCTGTTGAGAGACTCTCATAAGCACTCTCCTCTCCCGGCTGTCCTTTGTGCTCCACGGGCCTGCATGGGCGAGGCCTTCCAATATTTCGATGGAGTTTACGACATCGTGCTGGCCAATGAAGTAGTAGCTCCGTTGAGCCGCAGATACGCTCGTTTTGGACCCTAGCTTACTCCCTCGACCTTGCTATTTCGGTAAGTTAGTCCCCGTAAGTCGGCTTGTGGTAAGTGATCTACCCGTCCGTTCCATTCTCAAACCTTCATCGGCACCGGACATTCAAGCACGCCGCTCACATAAAGTTGCTTCCCGCCGCCCTTCGCCTTAGTATCGCCCTCAGGGCATGCCGAAGATAGATCTCACTCACGCACGATCGACCGAAGCCGAACGGCTTGTCTCTGCCGGCAAAGCCGAGGACGACGACGCTTTCGAGCTAAAGCTCCGCCCCACCCGTCTCGCCGAGTTCATCGGTCAGGAAAAGGCCAAAGAACAACTCGCGATCGCTCTCGAAGCGGCGAAGTCACGCGGCGAAGCACTCGACCACGTCCTCCTCTTCGGCCCTCCCGGCCTCGGCAAGACCACTCTGGCGACTATCATCGCGAACGAGTTGGCCGTCGGCTACCAGCAAACCTCCGGTCCCGCCCTTCAAATTCAAGGCGACCTGACCGCCATCCTCACCAACCTGCGAGAAAAACAGGTTCTGTTCCTCGACGAGATCCACCGCCTTCAGCCTGTGCTCGAAGAAAAGCTCTACACCGCGCTCGAGGACTACAAGCTCGACATCATCATCGGCCAGGGGCCCGCCGCCCGCACCCACGTCATGGAGATTCGGCCTTTCACCTTCGTGGCCGCAACCACACGCCCGGGCCTGCTCTCCTCGCCTCTGCGCAGCCGCTTCGGCATCCTCCTCCGTCTCGAGTTCTACACCGACGACCAACTCCGCTTCGTAGTCGAGCGTTCGGCCGAAGTCCTCGGCGTCCCCATCGACCACGACGGTGCTGCCGAAATAGCCATGCGCTCCCGCGGTACGCCACGCATAGCCAACCGCCTCCTACGCCGCGTCCGAGACTACGCACAGGTGCGAGCCCAGGGCGTCATCGATCGTCCCACAGCACAGGCCGCCTTATCCCTACTCGAAGTAGACGCCCACGGCTTCGACGAGTTGGACCGCCGTCTCCTCCGCACGATCATCGAAAAGTACGACGGTGGCCCCGTAGGCCTCAACACACTAGCCGCTGCCCTCGCCGAAGAGCAGGACGCCCTCGAAGAGGTCTACGAACCCTTCCTCATCCAGATAGGCTTCCTCGACCGCACTCCGCGCGGCCGGGTTGCCACGCGTCTCGCCTACGAGCATCTAGGCATCGAAATGCCCCGCAAGCTTAGCCTTTTCTAAGCGTTGAAAGCCCGCTGCGCGCGGGGCGGTCACTTCGTGACTTGCATACCCCTACGGTTGGCGCTCCCGTTGGTCGCGATCAAAAATCTTGTGCCGACTAACGGAAGGCCCACGGCGAAGCCGGTATACGAGTCACGAAGTGACCGGCTCCCGCGCAGGGAGCCGTCCGGCAGGACACAGCCAAAAATAAAGTTGAAAAACGTGGCGTATTTTTCGTCGTGAAAATTTGTGGTGTTTCCAGCCACACATTCACCACGATCACACCACGTTTTACCATCCGAAACACCACGTTACGCAACCATAATTTCCCAAAAACCCCTGTAAAACACCACAACCACCACGCCAGAAAAAATCCTGACGTGGTGGCCAAAATTTACTGCCTCAAAGCTGCCGGAACGAAATCCGAGCTCAGCATGTTTGGCGGTCCGGTCAGGTAGTAAGTTGGGATCTTCGGGAACTGCTCTTCGACGAGGATGAGGGTGCGGAAGTCGAAGCTCTGAACTTCGGCGCGAGACTCCATGTGGTTGCGGGTGATGGCGCCGCAGAGGGCGGTTACAAAGGTCTGCGGGTCGAATGTGTGGTTCGTCTTGGGTTCTGTGTGCTCTGGTAGCGCAGGAGGAGGCTGTCCCGCTGCATCTTCAGGAAACGGCGTGATCTTCGTCTCGAGATTGAACCGCACGGTACGCGCGTTTGCGGCGCGCGCTGCGGCATCGGGATGCGATTTGCCTGCGCCAGTGCTGTAGTAGTCGGCGTAGAAGCGGGTGAAGCGGAAGAGCTGCTCAGCATAGGTGGGGACGTAGGGGCTGATGAGATGCTCGTGCTTCGCAAAGGCTACGGCGACAGGCGAAAGTGCAAGATCGTTCTGCTGGTCGTCGAACTTCGCGTTCCCGTATGCGGGGCCGTGGTGAAGCTTGTCGCAGATGAAGGTGCTCTGGGCTTCGGCGAGTGTGATGTCGCGAGTGTAGATGCGCTCTTCGCGTGTGTAAGGCTTGCCGTCGACGCGGCGGCAGGACTCGGGGTTGAGGAACTGATCGTGCCAGATGAGGGAGACGTGATCGCCGGTGACGCCGGTGTCGGTTTCGAGTTCGGTAGCAAGATGGTCGAGGCCAGACTCGAAGGATGGGAGTGTGTTTTCCGGCCGTAGACCGCGCCCTCCGCGATGGGCGGAGACGACGAAGGTTTTGAAGTATTCCGCATCCTGAGGGTGAGCGGCCTTCTGCTCGGCGACGACCTGCTGGAGGATGTTCGGGTAGTCGGAGATGATGCCGTCGACGCGAAGATCAATGAGCGCGCGCATCTTTACCGGGTCATTCGTGGTCCACGGAATGACTCTGATGCCTGCCTTGTGAAGCTCGGCCACGTTGACGGGAGGATTGGAGCCGAGGACGGTCGCGTCGACTGGGGAGAGCACCGGCGTCTGCGCGTTGTGCGCCTTAGCGTGCTTGTCGGCGGCGGTCATGAGTCCGGGGAAGGGATTCGTCATAGGGGTCTGCTGTGCGGAGACAGATGCGGTCGTGATCAGAATAGTGGTAAGGAGCTGAGTTCGAATGGAGGGTAGCATGACGAGTGATGATAGTGGATCGAAGTTGATGGAGCGTGAATGGAAATAGACGTAGGGCCCCAGACTGGACGAATAACGCATTCACGTGTCTGAAACTGACGACAAGCGCGTTAATAGGGATCAACCTTTCTGCATCCGAAAATCTCTCATTATGCGTAGTGATTAGTAGAAATAAATAAGGCCCCTGAGGATGGCATACTAAGTTCGGAACCGGGCAAGGCCGAAACACGTAATAAACTTATGACCAGCACAAGCGACGCATATCCCGGTGATCCGACCGTCAAATCCGCTCTGTGGCTTGCGGTCATATTTGCGAGCGCCAAATTACTGCTCACGTTCGGACTCACTCTGTACACGCAGAAGATTGGCTACAGTTACTTTCGGGACGAGTTCTACTACATCGCCTGCGGACGGCACCTTGCCTGGGGTTATGTTGACCACGGTCCGGTGGTCGCGGTGCAGGCGAGGTTGGGCGAGATACTGTTCGGTGATTCGCTGTTTGGCATTCGCATTCTTTCCGCAATCGCGGGCGCGGTCATGGTGTTCCTCGGCGGCCTGGTCGCCTGGGCTCTTGGTGGCCACCGGCCTGCGCAGGCGCTGGCTATGCTTGGGCTGATCTGCTGCCCGCAGTACATCGGCATCGATGGTTTTCTCTCAATGAACTCATTCGAGCCAATGTTCTGGACGTTTTGCGTGCTGGCAATCGTTCTGATGCTGAACGGGCGCCCAGGACGCTTCTGGTGGCCCATATTTGGCATCGTCGCCGGCATCGGGATCCTCAACAAGCCTTCCATGCCGATGTTTCTTATTGCGCTGCTGTTGGGGCTGTTATGCACGCCGGAACGTCGAGTGTTGTTCTCGCGCTGGGCCTTGGTTGGCATACTCCTGGTGCTTGTCATCCCACTGCCTTATGTCGCGTGGCAATACGAAAATCACTGGCCCATGGCTGAGTTCCTGCACAACGGCGCGGTCTACCACAAGAACATCAAGCTGGGGCCGCTGGCATTCTTTCTTGCGCAGTTTGCCAACATGCAACCGGTGAACGCGCTGCTGTGGGTCACCGGCGTCATCGCGCTTCTGCGCGGCAAGGCCATCCAACGTGGTCGCTGGCTTGGGCTCGCGTTCCTGTTCTTCTTCGCGATGGCCTTCCTCAGCCATGCGAAAGACTACTATCTCGCCCCGGTATATCCCGCGTTCTTTGCTGCCGGTTCCATTGCCTGGGAACACCGCTTTGCAGCCTCTCGGCTCGTGCAGCGCTCGAGTATTTTTGCGTTTCCTGTGCTTGAAGCAGTACTGATTGTCACGACAGCCGTTGTTTTACCCATGGCCTCGCCTGTGCTGAAACCGCAAACCTGGGTGCGCTACACCACGGCCCTGCATTTGCCGCACGACAACACGGAAACGACCGCAACCGGCCCTTTGCCTCAGTTCTTTGCCGATCGCTTCGGTTGGCAGCAGGAGGCCAGTATCGTGATTGCCGCCTACCGTTCCCTCTCTCCTCAGGAACAGCAGCGCGTCTGCATCTTCGGCAACAACTACGGCGAGGCTGCCTCCCTCGATTTCTTCAATCGTCTGCAGGGTGCCGGTCTTCCGTCGGCGATCAGCGGCCACAATACCTACTATCTATGGGGACCCCATGATTGCGACCCCAACGTAAGCATCGCCGTCATAGGCGACACTCCTTCGGAAATCGGCTTGAAGTACTTCAGTGTCACGGTGGTTGGCCACCTCAATCATCCTTACGCGATGCCCTACGAACACAAGAACATCTACCTTCTTCGCAACCGCCGCACCGATGCTCCGTTCCTATGGTCCGACGAAAAGCATTACGACTAGCAAGCAATGCGCTCGAAATCACGCGCCTGGTCCTCATAAATCGGCAACGAAGTAGTAGCTTAGGATGTCCGGAGGAGGGCGGACAGATTGCCTTTATTGGCGGCTAGTTTTGCCTCGGCGGTGGAACGGTCGAGCGAGAGTTTTTGCATGACGATTGCGGTCTTTATGCTGCCGGCTTCGGTGAGCAGCTTTGCTGCGGTGAGCTGGTCGACACCCGTGGCGGCCATGATGATGCGTTGAGCACGGTCGACTAGTTTGACGTTGGTGGTTTGCATGTTGACCATGAGGTTGCCGTAGACGGCTCCTGTTTTGATCATGACGCCGGTAGAGATCATGTTGAGGACGAGCTTGGTGGCGGTGCCGGCCTTCATGCGTGTGCTGCCGGTGAGGATCTCGGGACCTGTGACCGCGGCGATGGAGATGTCGGAGGCTGCGGCGATTGGGGAGTCGGGGACGCAGGCGAGCGCGATGGTGAGTGCGCCTTGCTTGCGGGCATGGGCGAGAGCTCCGAGGACGTAAGGGGTGCGGCCGCTGGCGGCGATGCCGATGAGCGCGTCGTGTGCCGTGATACCTGCGGTGGCGAGGTCGGCTGCGCCTTGCTCGGGGGAGTCCTCTGATTGTTCGCTGGATTTGCGGAGGGCGGTGTCGCCGCCAGCGATGATGGCATGGAAGAGATCGGGGGAGACAGAGAAGGTTGGAGGGCACTCGCTGGCATCGAGCACGCCAAGGCGGCCGCTGGTGCCTGCTCCGGTGTAGAAGAGGCGCCCACCTCGCTGGAAGCGCTCCGCGATTGCGTCGATGGCCTGTGCGATTTGGGGAAGGACGGCGGCAACGGCGGCGGCGACCTTGGCGTCCTCGTCGTTGATCAGGCGGACCATGTCGAGAGTTGGGAGCTGGTCGATGTTCTGTGTGCGCGGATTGCGGGCTTCTGTGGCGAGAGCTGCGAGGTTCGTCGTGTTTTCCATCTGCCTCTACTCTCCCACGCATGCCATAGGTGTGCAAAGCCTTCCATCTCCTGGCTGGGTTTTGATGGTTAAGCGGATGTGTTTGGAACGATGACGACTGGGCCATGGGCGGTCTCGTGTTTTACGGTTTGCAAGGCTTCGTTGGCGCGGTCGAGTGGGTAGACCTGGACTTGAGGCTTGATGCCGATCTCGCCTGCGAGCTGGAGGAAGTCGAGTGCGTCCTGCCGGGTCATGTTGGCGACGCTGCGGATCTGACGCTCGCCCCAGAGGAGCTTGTCGTAGTCGAAAGCGGGCATCTGGTCGAGGTGGATTGCGTTGATGGCGACAATGCCGCCTTTGCGAAGACTGGATAGGGCGCTGACGACGACGGCTCCGCTGGGCGCGAAGGTGATGGCGCGGTCGAGTTCGACGGGCGGCTTGTCATTTTCGGTGCCGACCCAGGTGGCTCCTGCCGATGATGCCTGCTGGCGGTGAGTTTCGCCGCGAGTGGACACGTAGACTTCGCAGTTCCAGTGACGCAGGACTTCGATGGCCTGGCTAGCGGAGGCGCCGAAGCCGAAGAGGCCGACGCGTTCTCCGGGCTGGGTTCCGGCGACGCGGAGGCTGCGGAAGCCGATGATGCCGGCGCAGAGGAGTGGGGCTACATGGGTGTCGTCGAGGGCGACGGGGAGGGGGTAGGTGAAGTCGGCGCGGACGAGGGTGTGCTCGGCGTAGCCGCCGTTGATGGTGTAGCCGGTGAAGGTAGGGTTGTCGCAGATGTTTTCTTCGCCACGAAGACAGAAGGGACAGGTGCCGTCGGTGCCGCCGATCCATGAGACGCCGACGCGCATGCCGACGGGACGATCGGGTGTGGCGCCGTCGACGACGCTGCCGACGATCTGGTGGCCGAGGATGAGGGGCTCGTGGGTGAGAGGGAGGTCGCCTTCGAAGATGTGGAGGTCGGTGCGGCAGACCCCGCAGGCGAGGACGCGGAGGAGGAGATGGCCAGGGGAGAGGGTAGGGATTGGAAGCTCTTCTAGCTGAAGTGGCTGGTTGGCGCGGCGGAGGACGGCGGCTTTCATCTGAGAGGCTCCTTGCGACGAGAGGCTTGCGCCGACCGCCAGGGATGACTCTGATTAGAAACGACAGTGGATTGGTGCGGAAGAGTATGGGTTTTCCGGGGAGATTTTTTGTCTGTTGTAGGTTGCAGAAAATAGTCTTCCCGGAAGTATTAATTGCCCTAGAATGTTGAGGTTCCAACAGTCAGGAGAGATACATGGCCACATCGGCTTCACCGCAGCCACCTACGCCCGAGCGTTTTTTCAACGCTATAAACGCCTACGAGCAAACGGAGGCAATGAAGGCTGCCATTGAGCTTGAGATCTTCACAGCCATCGCCGAAGGCAATACCTGCGCTGCGACGATCGCGAAGCGCTGCCAGGGTGCCGAACGCGGCGTGGAGATTCTTTGCGATTACTTAACGATTCATGGCTTCTTAACCAAGGAAGGGGCGGAGTACGGTCTCGCACCTGACTCAGCTTTTTTTCTGAACAAAGGTTCGCGGGCATACCTTGGCGGGGCCATTGAATTTCTGCTGAATCCGCGGATACGTGAAGGGCACGCGAGGCTGACTGAGGCGGTGCGTCAGGGAGGAAGTGCACTGGGCGAAGGAGCGCTGGAGCCGGACAACCCAGACTGGGTGAGGTTTGCGCGGGCGATGATGCCGCTGATGTTTATGCCGGCCCAGGTTATGGCTGGCGAGCTCGCAAAGGGCGGCGCGGTGAACAAGGTGCTGGATATCGCTGCTTCGCATGGCCTCTATGGAATCTCCGTTGCGAAACAGAATGCCGCTGCGCACATCTACGCGTCGGATTGGAAGAATGTGCTCGAAGTTGCGCGGGAGAATGCGCAGGCGATGGGGGTTGCCGATCGCTACCATCTGCTTCCGGGGAGTGCCTTCGACGTGGATTTTGGCGGCGATTACGATCTGGCGCTGGTGACAAACTTCCTGCATCATTTCGATCTGCCTACATGTACGGCATTCATGCGGAAGGTATATGCATCGCTTAGGCCGGGAGGACGGGCTGCCATTGTTGAATTTGTTCCCAATGCTGATCGGGTAACGCCGCCGACTGCGGCAGCCTTCAGCCTGGTGATGCTGGCTTCTACTCCCGCAGGCAATGCGTATACCTTCCAAGAGATCGAGAGTCTTTCGAGAGAGGCTGGCTTTGTGCGAGCGGAGCTAGCGCCGCCGCCGATTGGCCTCGGTCGCCTGATCATTGCTTACCGGTGATTTGGGTGAGTACCGGAGTGCGCAGTCAGCGTTCGATGGAGTCGTTGGGCCGGGATGCGTGGCTTTTGTGCGAGGAGGCGTAAAATCCTCCGGCGGAGTATGTAGGAGGGTGGAATGCTGCGACGTCTTTTCACGTTAACGGTGGGCCTGCTGATTGCGGTTCCTGTACTGGCGAAGAATAAGGCGGAGAAGAGTGTGCCGGATTACATTCTTCACGCACACACGGTAGCGGTGATCGTCGATCCGGGCGCGGGAATTGATATTGAAGATCCGCGGGCAAATCAGGTTGCGCAAAAGGATGTTGAAACCGCACTGCTGAATTGGGGAAGGTTTCAGCCGATGATCAGCACCCAGCAGGCGGACCTGATCATCGTGGTTCGCAAAGGACACGCTCGGGTGGTGGATCAGACCGTCAGCGATCCCCGGCAGAATAATCGGGTGGGGATGATTGACCCTACGGCGAATGGTGTGTCGATTGGCGCTCAGCATGGCAGGCAACCGGACGGGACCGGCTCGGGAATGCCCGATGCATCAGACCGCGACTCCGCACATCCGCAGTCGGAGGTCGGAACGACGGAGGATACGTTCATTGTCTACAACGGCGATGGCAAACAGCCTCTCGATGGCCCGGTCGGGTGGAGTTATATCGCGAAGAATGGGCTTCATTCGCATAACGTTCCTGCCGTGGATGAGTTTAAGAAGGCTGTGGCAGCGGGGGATAAGGCTGCTGCTGCTAAGCATCCGTAGTTGGGTGTTTTCTCTTATTTTTGAGTTGTTTGGCGGAGCTGAAGGTCGTTTTCTGTGAAGACAGCCTGAGGTAGAGATAATGCCCGATGGGGACCTGCAAGCAAGCAAAAACCCGTAAAATAGAGGAGATACGTAAAAAGCAAAGGACGATTGAGGCAGATGGCAATGGGAACGCAAGAGGTTTTGGCTGGACAGGTAGATGCGGCGGCGAAGGTTGCCGGGCTGGTAGTGATTTCGAGTGAGGTGGGGCAGGATTTCTCGGGTAATCCGACGACGCGATTCAAGCTGGCGTTGGTTGCGGACCGGGCGAAGACGCAGGTGCTGGAGCTGAGCGACAAGTTCGATTTCAGCCGCGCGGATATGCTGGCTGAGGTTGGGGTTTATCTGGCGGAGGCGGCGAAGCGGTTGAAGAATCCGCGACCGGACTGCTACCTGACGCTGCATGGTTTGCCGTTGAGCTTCGAGAAGTTCACCTGGCCATTCCATGAGTCAACCTCGGGCGCGGATACGTTTCTGGTGCATGGCGAGGTTCGCCTGCAGGATGGGGAAGAGAACCCGCTGCATGCCAAGGTGGCGGCTTCGATGACAGTAACGTTTGCGGAGATCGTGAAGGCTCCGGAGCAGCCGTTTGCGGAAGGGTTTATCTACAACGCCGTGCGCAAGACGATGGATCAGGGGCAGCTGGAGCTGGTGAAGAGTGGTAACCGGCAGCCGGTTCCTGTGACGACGCGCTTTTACAGCCCGTGGAAGAAGCGGTTTAATTTCAACGACACGACCGAAGGGAAGCGGCAGGAGTATCTGGCAGCGAAGGTGTTCTGGCTGTCGGGAGTGCTGGGTGGCGGACACCCGGTTTGGTTGCTCGATCCTCGGGATGCGCAGTATCTGAACTCGACGGTGGAGGAGCTAAAGAAGACGGCTGCGGCGCTGGCAGGCGAGGGACTGATTCATCTTGCGGCGGATACCGAATATGCAACTCCGACTGAGGCCTTGATGGGCCATCGCGCACAGTATGCAGCGGAATTGGCCCATGCGCTGGCGTTCATCAAGCCGACGTTTAATGAGGAGATGCGCGGCGGCCATACAAATATGTAATGTTGGCAACGATCAGCAGTGTTTCAACCGCGAAATTTGCCAGTAATTACTGGGGTATGGTAAGTTCCCTTTGGCCTTCAGGAGCATCTATTGAGCCTGCAAGGAAAAGAGGAAACACGATGAAGCTAACTCGAATTGCAACACCACTGATGGCAGTGGCACTTATGGGCGGCGCAACACTTTTCGCAGGCGCCCAGGCGAACCAGGCACCAACGACCGAGAGCCGGAGCTGGAACACGCCTCCTCCGGGAACGGAACAGGCGCAGTCGGCATACCGTGATGGAGTTGAAGCGGCACAGCTGGATATGGCGGCGAAGCGAAAGATCGAGGCGAAGTCGTCTCACTTGTATCTACACCCACCGGTGAAGGGAGCAGCTCGCGACGAGTATCGTTCGAACTTCACTGTTGGATATGAGGCTGCGGTGAAGCACAACTCAGGCGCGTAGTTGCCGTAAGTTTTTGATGAAGTTGTGAGATGTCGAGAAGAGGGCTCCCGATGGGGCCCTTTTCTTTTGCGGGTGGCTAAATCGCGGTCTGGGCGCTGAGTTGGTTGTGGGTAATGGCGACTCCGCAGTGTGTGCAGAACGACGCGGAAGGATCGATGGGGCTGCTGCAAGACGGGCAGTACGAGAGTGCAGCGGCAGCTTCGCTGTTGTGGATCGAACTGCCAAGGATCTGACTGGAGATATAGATTGCCTGAGCCGTGTTGTACTGGCGAACGCGATCTGGCATAAAGAAGCATTCGATAACGCCGAGGATTGCAGTGATGCCTGTCCAGAAGAAGATGAGGTAGACGATGCCTGCGGTGTTTCGGCGGAGGTAAAAGTGGTGGATACCGAATGCGCCAAGGAAGAGCGCGAGCAGGACGCCAGTCGTCTCGTCTTTGCGGGCGCGTTCGTACTCGGCATAGAACCAGGCGCGCTGCTGGTCGGTCATGCTGGCGGTGTAGAGAGGATCGATGATCTGCATGATTTTGCTCACCTTAATGAATGCAAGGAGAAATACGTTGCGAAATGAGCGGCGGTTCCCGATTCTCAATGCTTCGCGTCTGATCAACAACTCTATGCCGACTCGAATGGTCGCAATTTACAAGAAATTTCAGTGGGCGTAGAGTTGCGACAAATCACGGGCAACGTGATGACTTGATCGTGAGTCAGATGGAAGAAAGCAGGAGGTTGTATGCAGGCAGTTCATAACGGACAGTGCGGACTTTGCAATCACTTTGGCGAGCATCACGCGAAGAGTTCGGTGTTGGTCACGATTTTGACGAGCAAGAAAGCAGATGCGGCCGTGTTGGATGAGTGTGGTCATCCGAAGCATGCTGCATTGCACCTGAAGGTTTCGCCCATCAGCGGATGCGATGGGTTTGTACCGGCGGCGCAGGCCTAATTTTTCTGAATTAGAAAGGCGACGCGGTTGAGTCGGGCAGACTTGCCGCGTCGTGTTGCGTTTGTATACGGCTTCGCTTTCTTAGCGGCGGTTCATTCCGAGCAGGCTGAGAAAGAAGCTGCCGAAGATGGCCTCTACCCCCAACATGAAGCAGGTTGCTGAAGGCAGGGTGAGGCGAAGCATGCGTTGGGGAGAGAGATTTCCGAATCCGGCACCGTGCCAAATGTGAAGGGCGTAGCCGAGGATGCCGATACCAAGCAGAAGAAGTGCGGTTCCGAACAGCAAACCTACTTCGAGATTGATGTAGTTGAAGATGCGCTCGAACTTTGGATTGGGCGGGAGGAAGCCTTCTTGTGTGCCGAAGACGCGGGCGCTTACGGCGAAGACGGAGATGTGGGCTCCGATGAGGACGAGGCCGAGAGCGTAGGTTAGCGTGTCGACATCGAAGGTCCAGCGACCAACGGTTTGTGGACCGGGGATGAGCCAGAGCGAGAGAAGGACGCCGACGAAGAAGGTGACGACGCCGGGAATTAGAAAGAGCCAGCGTGGACTGAAGAGTAGAAGGAAGCGGAGGTGACGCCAGCCGTCGCGCCAGGATCGGAGGTGGGGTGGGCGGCTGCGGCCGTCGGGCGAGAGCGTGGTGGGGACCTCGGTCATGCGGAGGCCCGCGAGCGAGGACTTTACGACCATCTCGGAGGCGAACTCCATTCCGGTGGTACGGAGGTTGAGCGCGAGGATGGGATCGCGGCGGAAGGCTCGGAGTCCGCAGTGGAAGTCGCGGACGGGGATACGGAAGAAGATGCGGCCGATGGAGGAGAGGACGGGGTTGCCGAGATAACGATGGAGTGGCGGCATCGCTCCGGGCTCGATGGAACCGGAGAAGCGGTTGCCCATGACCAGGTCATAGCCTTCGTCGAGCTTTGGGAGAAAGCGAGGGAGATGCTCGAAGTGGTAGCTGGCGTCGGCGTCGGCCATCAGGACGTATCTGCCGCGGGCTGCTTCGATTCCGGCGATGAGAGCTGCGCCATAGCCGCGCGTGGGAACGTTGACGACGTGGGCTCCCTCGTCGGTTGCAATCTTTTGGGAGCCGTCGGTGCTGCCGTTGTCGGCAACGACGACCTCGCCTGCGACGTTGTTGTCTCGGAGAGCGGTGACCGCTTGACGAACGCAGAAGGCTAGTGTCTCTGCCTCGTTAAGGCATGGCATAAGGATGGTTACAGTCAGATCGCTCATTGTTTGCATGCTACCAAAGTGATGCTTAGTGGCTTGCGGCACCAGGGTGTGTGTTTTCCGTAGAAGATGATGTCTCAGGAAGGTTGAGTGGAAGGGCGTAGAAGGGGGAACTGTCCAGTTCGCGCCAGCCGGCGGAGATGGGATTGGTGCCAGTCATGAGGCCGGGGGTGAAGTAGCCGATGAGGACCTTGCCACCCTCGCTGCGCACGGTATCAATGGCCTGGTCGCGGTTCGGCATATTGGCGAGAGCGGAGTAAACAGGGTCCTCGGCCGGCTTGTAGATCTCGGTGAGGATGCGGACGCCGGCCAATCTTGCCCAGTAGTGGGTGTCGAGGCACGCCTTGTCTCCAATACAAGCGACGGTATCGCCAGGGCCGACGCCGAGGGCATTGAGCGCGTGCGCTGCTCCGTAGGTGTCAGGGTCGTACCATCCAGCGGGAGTCTGGGCGACCTTGAAGTTGCGTCGCAGTTCTCCGACTATTCGAGCCGATTCGCCTACTGCCAGGAGCGCAAGTAAAAGCACGATGGCAGAGGTCATGTTTTGGGCCGTGGAGGCTGGCACCTTGGCAGAATGGCGGAGCGCGGCGAAGGCAGGCAGGAGCACGGCGAGAAAGCCAAATGCGATGTATCGATCTTCTACGTTGACCATACTGTAGATGCAGAAGACGCCAGCACCGAGCAGGATGGGGGTAAGCCAGAATGCATTGGCGCGCGGTCTCCAATCGAGGCGCAGGCGCGCTCCGATGACGAAGAGGACGGCAAGTAGCACCCAGGCTTCCGGATGGTTTGCGATGTAGCGGAGGATGCGCACCAGGCACGCGATCGTGACGGAGACCTGGAGATGAGGGTTCATGTGGACTTTGATGTGTTCGTTCCAGAACGATGCATCAAACCAGTCGGGATAGGTACCGTAGGGCAGTTGTTTGTAGCTGACAACGACTGGTGATTTCAGGAGAACTTTGTTGGGATGCGTCAGGTGAACTTCGGCGGCGCCGAATGAAGAGGTCTGGTCGGGCTGGAGGTGCATTTTTTCGGTGCCGCTGACAAACCAGGCATAGTTAAGGTTGCCGGAGTCGCCGAAGTCGAAGCGGCCTTTTTGTTTGGAGAGTGCGGCGATGAAGGGACCGGCGACGAGGGAGAAGCAGATAAGAGCGAGTGCAGCTGCGGCGGCGATGCGGACAGGGGCGTGTCGTTGCCAGAAGGCGCGGAAGAGAATAAGGGCCAGAATGCAGAGGAGGGTGAAGAGGAAGGCAAAGGATTTGGTGAGGTAGGCGAGGCCGAGGGTGATCCCCATGAGCGCGGCGTAACGGAGATGGCTGGTGGCGAGATGCTTTAGGAGCGCGGCGAGACCGAGAAGCAGGAAGGCTTGAAGGAGCGCGTCGGGACGGACCTTGCCCATGCTGAGTTCGCGCTGGGTGGAGATGATGAGAATGGCGACGCCGAGGTAGCGGAGGGTGTAGCGGTCGAGGAGAAAAGACGCGAGGCTTGAGGTGGAGTCTTCGCGGAGCTCACGCAGTTGGACGAGTGCGTCGGTGAAGGCGACGATGGCGAGCATCTCCAGGAGGAAGATGCCGAAGTTGACCATGTAGTAGGCGTGGAGCTCGTTGTAGCGTGTGGAATGGAAGAGCGTGTGGCCGAGCGAGAGGGCGGCTGGGTAGAGGGGGTTCCAGTAGCCGTTGATGACGGCGTGCCAGTTGTGTGCGCGGATGAGGTCGCCAATGTCCATGTAGGAGACCGCGTCGCCGTCGATCTGGTAGGGGTCGTAAAGGGCGTAGCCGAAGGTGACGAGTGCGGCGAGAAAGCAGTAGATGGGCCAAAGACGACGCAGCCAGTAGGGGAGACGGTTGGACTCCGGCGTTGGGAGTGTCATGCGGTGGGGAGGTCCTCCGGTGTGGATGTATCCATCATCGCAGATGGGTGCGGCTGAACGACTGTTACTTCTGTGGCAGAATGCAAACTACAACGGGCCGCAGCCTATGCTGTCAGCGATGACTTGAGTTCTTGACCATGTATTATGCCGCAGTGCGACAAATCAGAATGATAATGCTCTTCTGTGGATTGAGCGGATTGGCTCCCCTGTGGGCGCAGTTTGTAAACTTTCCTCAGATCCAAGGTGAACGTGTTGACTCCGATGTGGCGATCAACAGAGCTCTGAAGAACTCTTCACTAATAGAAGCGGGCAAACCGTTTCACGCTGTCCTGGAGATTGGGGATGCCGGATCGCCTTATCGAGGTCGGGTGGAAGCATGGTGGGCGGGACCGCAGAAGTATAAAACCATCATAACGTCGCCAACTTTCAGCCAGACTCGGATCGTAAACGGCACACAGGCGATGGAGACCAACTCCGGGGATTACTACCCTCGCTGGCTTGAAGATTTCGTTGATGCAATTCTTGATCCGGTTCCAATGATCGAGAACTTTCGAGGCCGACGTGGGACTGTTATGGTTGGCTCTTCTATTACCAATAGCTGCATCAATCGAGATGACCGTCCGGGCGGCATCACGGATCAGGCGACCTGGGGAATGATTTGCTTTAGCGGATCGGAGCCACGCTTGCAGTCGGTGCTGACCATGAACTACGACATGAATTTCGAGGGGTGGAAGAGCTTCGGGCATAAACAGATCGCTCGAAAGTATAAGACGTCGGTGCTTGACTATAAGGAGGTTGCTGCTTCCTTGACGACCTTAGAAGAGTTGCGAGGAGCCTCAGAGGAACTGTTCTTAGTGACGCAACCCACTCCTTCTGAACAGCAGATCAGGACGTCCTTCGTCTCCACGTTGAAGGAGGAAAGTTTGCTTGAAGATGCTCCGAAGATTGACTGGCCTATAGTCCGCGAAGGAAAAACAGATGGTTACATGATTGTCTATGCCAGAACGGACCGCACAGGTCAGGTGCGAGAGACGGCAAAGCATAATTCGGACCAGCCGGGGCTTGAGAGCTTTGGGATGGAACAAGCTTTGCGCTACAAATTCAACCCGCTTATAGTCAACGGCGTTGCCGTGCAGATGGAAATGCCACTCGTACTGCACTTCACTTCGAAGATAGCTGACCCGCTACCGGTCCTTCGAGGCGCGGAGTTGCTCAAGCAGATCAGCGGTTGTAATGCGCAGCTTGTTTCCGTGATGCCTTCTATTGAAGGCATCGCGGCTACCCACATTTCAGTAAATGAAGACGGCAAACTCACAGGTGAGGGCTACGGCCCTCAGGTAGACCCCGGGATTCCGGCAGTTCTGATTATGAACAGGCCTTTGGAATGCCATTTTGCACCTCTCGTACGGAACGGTGTGGTGACCTATTATCACGGCGAGCTTTACAGCCGTGGACTTACCCTAACCGTACATTAATAGAAACAATAAAAAACGCGACAGCCGGAGCCATCGCGTTTTATTTGTTCAGTACGCCTGTTACTTGCCTCGGCTACATGTCTTTGACGCCGTCGACGAAGGCCTTCAGCTTGCGGCTGCGGCTAGGGTGACGGAGCTTGCGGAGTGCCTTGGCCTCTATCTGGCGGATGCGCTCGCGAGTGACCTGGAAGGACTGTCCGACCTCTTCGAGAGTGTGCTCGGAGCCGTCTTCGAGGCCGAAACGCATCTTGATCACACGCTCTTCGCGCGGGGTCAAGGTGCGGAGGACCTGCGAGGTGTACTCCTTCAGGTTGACGCTGATGACGGCGTCAGCCGGGGAGACGGCCATACGGTCTTCGATGAAGTCTCCAAGGTGCGAGTCTTCCTCTTCTCCGATGGGTGTCTCGAGGGAGATGGGTTCCTGGGCGATCTTGAGGACCTTGCGGACCTTCGCGACCGGGATGTCCATTCGGCGGGCGATCTCTTCGGAAGACGCTTCGCGGCCAAGCTCCTGCACGAGCTGACGGCTGGTGCGAATGAGCTTATTGATGGTCTCGATCATGTGGACCGGGATACGGATGGTGCGGGCCTGGTCGGCGATGGCGCGGGTGATGGCCTGACGGATCCACCAGGTGGCGTAGGTCGAAAATTTGTAACCGCGACGGTACTCGAACTTGTCGACGGCCTTCATGAGGCCGATGTTGCCCTCCTGAATGAGGTCGAGGAACTGGAGGCCGCGGTTGGTGTACTTCTTCGCGATGGAGACGACGAGGCGAAGGTTGGCCTCGATGAGCTCGCGCTTGGCGCGCTCGGCGTCCATATCGCCCTGGATCATCTCCCGCTGAGTGCGCTTGAGATCGGCGAGAGAGATGCCGGCGTCGGCTTCGACGCGCTCGAGGTCGGTGCGGCAGTTCTTCTGCTGGCGGCGATACTCTTTGCGCAGCTCTTCGGACTTCGAGGCTTCATGCTTGGTCTCAAGGGTCTTGATCTGACGCTCGAGCGTGCGCATGGCATCGACGGTCTTGTTGACCTTGTCGAGCAGGCGCTTCTTCTCACCGTTGGTGTACTTCAGCTCGCGGACGATGCGATTGATGTAGACGTGCTCGCGGCCGATGAGCCAGCGGGTCTTGCGGATCTCTTTGGCTTTGGCCTTGGCGTCCTTGCCAGCGGGAGCCTCGAGCTTTTCTTCGAGTGCGTGCAGCTTCTTCTGATGCTTGACGATGACGTCGATGCGACCAGCAGTGGCGCGCACGCGGGCCTGCAGGATCTCTTCGGTGAGCTCTTCTTCATCGAAGGTAACGACTTCCTTGATGTTGCGGACGCCACGGCGAAGGTCTTCGCCGAGGCCGACGATCTCGCGGATCACGATGGGCGAGCGCGAGATGGCCTTCATGACGCGGAGTTGGCCGCGCTCTATGCGCTTAGCGATCTCGACTTCGCCCTCACGGGTGAGCAGGGGAACGGTACCCATCTCGCGGAGGTACATGCGGACAGGGTCGTTGGTCTTCTCGAGCGTTCCGGGCGAGAGGTCGAGCTCTACGTCGTCGGACTCTTCACCGGCTTCGGGCTCGTATTTATCGCGGCCGCTGGCGCGCTCTTCCCCTGAGAGCACGTCGATGCCCTGGGTGTTGATGGTGGTGAGAAGGTCATCGAGGTCGTCAGGGGTGGTGATATCGCCTGGGAGGAGGTCGTTGACCTCGCCATAGGTGAGATAGCCCTTTTCTTTCCCGGTGTCGATGAGCTTGTCTATATCGTCTTCGTACTTGTCAATTTCTTCAGCCACGGCTGTGCGCACTCCTGCGAAAGATTCTGGTAATTGGGATGCCGCTGGTGGTAATTGTGGTATTCAAGCGGATTGATCCCTTGGTTGTAACGTAATGGGCAGGGAGCAGATCGCGGTGTAGACCGCTTTGGCAAGCCCGATTGACTCTACAAAGAGTCTGGGCATTCGAAGGCACACGTCCCCAGCGAATCACAGGATACCACAATACTTAGACGTTTTCTGAGGGAAAAAGATTCGGCGGAGCTGCGCGAAGTGGCTCTCCTTTGATGCCATTTTGATGGCGGGGACAGCGGCGCAAGTGAATGTCTTTACCGGCAGAGCCGTAATCATGGTGGCAGTGGCTACAACGTAAATGGTAGATGATTTGGCCGGGGAAGGACTCTGACGGAAATCCGGTTCGTGAGATGACGATTTGGCCGTGTTTGTTCCTGTATCCGGGGGTGGTGCTCTGAAAAGTGGTCATCTTGTCGGGTGGGAGAATAAATCGCGCAGTTTGTTTGACTTGCCAACGATGTTGCTGGTCGTGACCGATACACCTAGCTTTCAAAACCAGGTTTTGAGCGGCGAATTCGCGCCAAGAGGGAGGCGGGGCGGAGTGACGGTGGGTAGTGGAACATACTCGCCAGGAAGTCCGGCAGGGTGTCGTGAGCGATGCGCAGGCAGGCCGGAACGACGTAAAGGTTCATCACGATCTCGTTAATCAGAAGGGATGCGGCCGCCCCGTAGAGGCCGTAAGCTCGCGCGAGGACATAGCAAAGGCCGCACGCGACGCTTGTACCGAGAATGTAGTAGGTGGCAAGGCGCTGGTGCTGGTTGGTGGAGGTCATCAATGTGCCGCAGGTGGACCACAGAGCGTAGAGGACGACAACGGTCAGAAGAATGGTCAGGAGGGGACGACTCGGGGGCACGTGGCCACCGGTCCAATGCACGAGGAACCACGGGCCGAAACTCAGCATGACGAGAACCACGACGAGGGCGACGAGAAGGGCTAACTGGCAGGCGCGGCGGAGGAGAATGCGAGTGAGTTCGTAGTTTCCTGCTCCGAAGGCGATCGACATCTCCGGTTCGAAGGTGTTGTTGACCATCTGGACCATCTGGATTGCAACGCGGGAGACGGTGCGGGCGGTGCTGAAGATGACGACCTCAGTGGGTCCGAGAGCATATCCGACTGCGAGCAGACTGCCTTGAAGACTGAGTGCATTGCCGAGGGGAAATCCCATATAGGCGAAGGCGGGGCGCGCAAGCTTGCGAATCTCAGCGATGCTCGCGTGCTGCCATCCGTATTCGATCCAGGGGATGTCGCGGCGAACAAGGATGCAGAAAAAAATGGTGATGGCCACGTTGACCGTGGCAAAGACCAGCGCCGTCGTTCGTGCGCCTGCGCCTAGAATGACGGCGCCGATCATGCAGCCAAAGGCGAACAGGGAGAACATGTTCTTGAGGAAGGTACCGTAGGGATAGCGGCCAATGGCTCGGTAGGCCGACTGCAGTAGTTGCTCGAGCTGGCCTAGCAGGACGGAGACGCCGAGGTAGAAGATGATCCACTTGGTATCGGATTCGCCCAAGGTGGTTAGCCGGAGGAGGTGGGAGGCTGGAAGATAGTAGAGCGTTCCGGAGAGCAGGATGATGGTTGCGGTGCAGATGATGGCAATCAACCACCAGCAGCTCTGGAAGACGCGGAGCGCGGCGGCGCGGTCATCGCGGGCGACCAGCATGGTCATTTCGTTGCCTGCGACGGAGCCGAAGCCTACGTTGCTGAAGCTGAGATAGGCGGGAATGGAGTTGACGATCATCCATTCGCCGTAGAGAGGGACGCTCCAAAAGTGGAGGAAGACTGGGATCTGCACGAACTGAATGACTGTGGACGAGAGTTTCCCAATCCAGTTGGTCAGGAAGCCGAGCATCAGTCTTCGCTTTGTGGAGACGTCCATAGTCATAGCTGATGTTTATTTTCTTAGATACAGAGCAAGTCTACTTTCTTATAACCCTTTGGTCAGGCAGGAGTTCCACAAATCGACCTAGGTCGATTGTTCGCGAAGTTTTCGAGCCGTCTGACGTTGTTCTTCGGTGAGGGTGGTCAGCATTTCATGGTCGCCTCGACGAGCCGCTTCGTTCATTAGGCTGCGAAGCTCGCGCTGGCGGCGTTCGAGCTGACGATACCTGAGAGTTTCGAGTGCATTTTTTACGCGCTCAGTCATGGATTGCGCGTTGGAGGAGGCTGTGTCGGGGTCTTCTGTGTCCTGAAGGGTGCGCGCTAAGAGAATTCGGCTGGCTTGGTCGGGCGCTGCGTCGAGCGGATTGGGCGGAGCCGGGGCGCTAGCGAGAGACTCGAGCAGCGTGGCGGCGGGGAGACTGTCATACCACTCCGGATGCTGTACGAGTTGCTCGGCGGCCAGGGTGCGGGCGGGGTCGGTTTCGGGCAACACAAGGGCGCGGATGAGGACACGTTCGGTTTCGCTGGCGGGGTCGTGGGTGTGGGAGCGAACGCTTTCAATGCGCTGGGCGGCGGCTTGTTTGAGCTCTTGACGGAGCATGGCGGAGTCGATGGCTAGTTTTTGTGCGGCGTCGGCGGCGAATTCGTCACGCTGAATGCGGTTGGGCATGCGGCGAATGTGGGGGAGGAGGAAGTTGAGAGCTTTGACCTTCGCGTCGGAGGTGCGGCCGGGGAACTGTTCGCGGGCGCGGTCGATGAGGTAGTCGGAGTGGCGTTTGGCGTTGCGCAGAGCTGCCATGTACTGCTGGACGCCTTGCTCGCGGATGTAGCGGTCAGGGTCGAGTCCGCCTTCGAGAGTGACGATCTTTACTTCGAAGTCCTCTTCGGTGAGGAGGGCGATGGATTTTTCTGTCGCGGTGGTGCCGGCAGTGTCGGGGTCGAAGTTGACGATGACACGTTTGGTGAAGCGGCTGAGGAGACGGATTTGCATCTCGGTGAAGGCAGTGCCGGAGGTGGCGAGGACGCCTTTGATTCCAGCCATGTAGACGGAGATGCAGTCCATCTGGCCTTCGACGAGTAGCGCAAAGCCGAGGGCGCGGATGTCGGCTTTCGCTTTGTCTAGGTTGAAAAGGACTTGGCCTTTACTGTAGAGCGCGGTTTCGGGAGAGTTGAGGTACTTCGCGATGGGGCGGCCCTTTTCGTCTTCAGCGTCGAGGGCTCGTGCGGTGAAGGCGATGGTTTTGCCTTGTTCATTGGCGATGGGGAAGGTGATGCGTTTGCGGAAGCGGGCGTAGAGTTGGCCTTGTCCGCCGTCGCTTTGTTCTTTTGCGCTGAAGAGTCCGCTGGTGCGGAGGACTTCGTCTGGGAAGTGTTTGGCCAGTTGCTCGCGCATGTGGTTGAAGTCGTCGGGGGCGTAGCCGATGCGGAACTTTGCGATGGTGTCGGCGGTGACGCCGCGGCCAGTGAGGTATTCGCGGGCGCGGGCGGCTTCAGGGGCTTTGAGTGCGGCTTCGAAGTACTGCGTGGCGGCTTCGTGGATGTCGATGAGCTGGCGGCGAGTGCCGGCTTCGCGGGCCTCTTCGGGAGAGCTGAATTCGCGCTTGGGGAGAGGGATTCCGCACCTGGTGGCTACGACACGGATGGCCTCGGGAAAGCTGATGTTTTCAAGCTTCATGACGAAGGTGAAGACGTCACCTTTCTCGTGGCAGCCGAAGCAGTAGAAGTAGTTGTGCGTGGCGTTGACGGAGAAAGAGCCTGTCTTTTCTTTGTGAAAGGGGCAGAGGCCGGTGTAGTTCTGGGCGCCGGATTTGCGCAGCTTGATGTAGTCGCCAATGATGCGGACGATGTCTGCCTGCTGCTTTACGGTTTGTGCAAAGTTGTCGGACATGGTGTTGCGCGGCGTTCAATCGGAGGTTATGGGAGGTGATGGAGTTTTTAATTGCCTGAATATGAGTTTAGACGGAGAATTTTTTTTGGTCGTGGTGCGGATCGTGGCTGTGAGGTATTTGCTGGAGTTTTTGAGTGGTGTTTTGAGAAATATGAGTTTCTGGTGATGGTTTTTTGATGGTGAGAACGTGGTGGTTTGCATGGTAAACGTGGTGAAGAAGACGTGAGATTTTCGCAGCAAAAAAATACGCCACGAATTTTAACTTTATTTTTGGTCTGACCAACATAGTCGGACCAAGAGAGCTTGAGACGAGAGAGCAGTCGTCTGATCGAGAGGCAGGCGAGATGCAGCGAGGTCGAACGTACCTTAGGATGAAAGTTGTGGCAGATTGATCCTGTGAGCAAGGCGGGTGCGGGGGAGTGATTTTGGAGAGATAGGTGGAAATGCAAATCCTCTGCGGGATGACAGCCAAGATGCAGCGGCGAACAGCAGATCCCCTTCGGGGATGACAACCAGAAAGACAAAGGCTGAGGTTCGATTGAGGATGATTTCTGCGCCTCTCGTACAACCATCGAGGGATATCTGCTCATTCTGGCAGGAGCTTACCGTACATCGTGCGGAACTTCTGTTGAGGGATTGTGTCTGTACGGTGGGAAGAGAGTGAATAGTCGTTGAGATCGTGGGCTATTCAACAACCTATGTGCTGCGGCGACGACGCCGTGAGGCCAACCAAAGGATGGATGTATGGGATTGACGAATTTAGCTCGTAAGTTTGTAGTGGGTGCGGCTCTTGCGCTTTTGCCGGCCGCTTCTTTTGCCGGTGTGTTCATTTCGGTCGGTATTGCACCTCCGGTATTGCCGGTTTATACGCAGCCGATCTGCCCGGGTGATGGGTATCTGTGGAATCCCGGCTATTGGGCTTACGGTCCTGAGGGTTATTACTGGATTCCGGGTGTGTGGGTTAGGCCCCCGCAGGTTGGTCTGCTGTGGACGCCCGGCTATTGGGGATGGGGTGGTAGCGCTTATCTCTTTCACGCGGGTTATTGGGGGCCGCACGTTGGCTTCTATGGTGGTGTGAACTATGGGTTCGGCTACGGCGGCGTTGGTTTTGGCGGCGGGCGCTGGGAGGGCGGGCACTTTGCGTATAACACCGCGGTCGTTAACGTGAATCGGACCGTGATCCACAACACATACATCGACAACACTGTGATCAACCACACGACGGTTTATAGCCGTACAAGCTTCAACGGCGGGACCGGCGGCATCCAGGCTCGTCCGAATGCCCAGGAGGCTTCGTTCGCGAGAGAGAACCATATCGCGCCGACCGCTGAGCAGCAGAACCATGTACAGATGGCGCATGCGGACCGCAGCAACTTTGCATCGGTCAACGGCGGCCATCCGCAGTACGCGGCCTACTCTCGTCCTGGGGTGCGGGCTGACAACCAGCAGCAGCGCGTTGCCCAGGGGGTTCGCTCAGGTCAGATGACGGCGGGTGAGACTCGCAACGTTGAGAACCGCGAGGCGAGTATCAATCACCAGGTTGCGAACGACCGGGCAGCCAACGGCGGGCATTTGACGGCGCAGGAGCATCAGCAGATCAACCAACGGCAGGACAACGTCAGCAGGTCGATCAATAACGACAAGCACAACGCCAACACGCAGGAACATCCGCATGCGGAAGAGCATGGCGGCGGCGGCGGTCACGAACCGAAGAGGTAGTTGCTGAGGAGAAATACAGCGGCCGGCGGATGTCTTCGCCGGCCGCTTTTTTATGCGCCTAAAATTGTAGGGATGGGAAGCGAAGAGCTGAATCGGGTGGTGGTGGTGCTGGTGCGTGCGCGGAACCCGAATAACATCGGCGCGGTGGCGCGGGCGATGCATGATTTTGGATTTCGGCATCTGCGGATTGTGAATGAGTATGCGGTGCCGTTCGAGACGGCGCGGTCGGCGGTGGATGCTTCGGAGGTGCTGGCCGGGGCGGCGGTGTTTGCCAGTGTTGCGGAGGCAGTTGCAGATTGCACGCTGGTGGTGGGGACGACTGCGGTGGGCGAGCGGGCGCTGCAGCACCCTGTGTATGCGTTGGCTGAGGCGGGGGAGAAGATCGGCGCGGAACTGGGGGGTGAAGGGAGAGTTGCGCTGCTGTTTGGCTCGGAGAAGACCGGGCTTAGTAATGATGAGCTGAGCTACTGCCATTGGTTGTTGACGATTCCGATGGAGAAGCATGAGGAGGTTCGGCACCCTTCGATGAATCTTGGGCAGGCCGTGGCGGTTTGTTTGTATGAGCTGGTGCGGGGGGAGAGTTCGGTTGTTGCGGGTGGGGTTGGTGTTCCGGCTAGTGCCGGTGAGGTGGAGCGGCTGACGGTGTTGTTGACCGAGATGTTGGAGAAGACCGGATATACGAAGCGGCATCCTGCTAACTGCGATGAGGCACAGATTCGCCGGCTGGTTTTGCGGATGAGTGTGTCGGCAGGGGATGCTCCGGTTTGGATGGGGATCTTGCGGCAAGTGTTGTGGAAGGTGCGGGAGGGATCTTCTGATTCGGAGTGAGGCTGCTGTTTCGGTGTTTTGTGATAAGCCCTGACGTGCAATGGACATCAATGAGCGCGTTGGCCTGTTAGCGCCAAATCGAAGTCGGAATTTGTTAACACAAGCCGACTTATCGTTAGTGATTCTCACAGCTTCCGAAAACCCCGTTTCCCGGGAACTGGGGATTAGTTTGCATTGGTCATTCGAGCGCCTTGATCAGGCCGATCTGGGTGGCCACTTTCTTTGGAGGGCAGTTTAGTTCACGCGGTGGAAGGTCCGGCTCCAGCGGGTCTCGTCAAAGAAATGGAGCACGGTGTGGAGCGTGGAACTGGCTCTTTCTGACGCGGAAGTTTTGTACATATCGTCTTCGGGTGTTTCGAAAGACCAGTAGACGAAAAGTGGACGGCCGATGAGGTTGGCTCGGGGGACCAGGCCCCAGTAGCGGCTGTCGTAGCTGTTGGTACGGTTGTCGCCCATGACGAAGTACATGCCGGGTGGAACGACGAGATCTTCACCCTCGATGTGGGCGAGAAGGTCAAGCGACCACTCGGCGGTGACTTCGCGCCCTTTTGCTGGTGAGATAGCGGGGAATTCGTCTTTGTAGGGATCGTAATTAACCGAGGTGGGCTTGGCTGCGTACGGCTCGTCCAGGGAGACACCGTTGCGGTAAACGATGCCGCCGCGGAGGTGGATGCGATCGCCGGGGATGCCAATGACGCGCTTTACAAGTATATCGTGCTGACCCTCGGGATTAGGTGCCGGACGGAAGAAGACGACGGGTTCGTCACGCCGGAGTTCGCGGTACGGGATAAGGTTCGTCCACGTGCTAGCGGGCGCCAGGGTTGCGCGCTCTACGATTACGTGGTCGCCAACGAGTAGGGTGCTGGCCATGGAAGCGGACGGAATGACGAAGTTTTGAAGTACGAAGCCCATGACAAAAGACCAGATGATGATCATGCTTGTGATGGAAGCCAGCCCTTCGAGATAAGTCTCTTCGCGAGGCTGTCGCTTACTGTCCTGTGGAGCGCTGGGTTGTTTCTTCTGCATCGTCATGCGCTTTATTCTAGCCGTGAACAGGTCGATCATTCCCGAATGTCGAGGAAGATGTCAGACAGAGTCTCTACGTGAACGCTATCCCTTGCCGAACTGCCAGAAAAGTCGCATTTTCGGCAATTCCAGATCAGTACCGATAAACGCTGTTCTCGGAAGTGGTGCCAAAAGTTTCGTCACCGACTGCCAAATCGCTTTCCAGCAAGAATGTGGAAACGTGCATTGGCCTGATAGCGCGAGTTGAGACTCAACTTCTGCGCGGGGAAGGGGTGCTTACGGCTTTAGAGCGGGGATGCTTTTCCAGGGCGGAGAGACCTCCATACCGAGCCGGGCAACTTCCGCTTCGATATCTGCGAATTGTTCAGTAAGCGGAAAGCCGAGCCGCTTCCACGCTTCCAGGCCTCCCTCCAATATCTGGACGTTACGGATCCCGTGTTTTCTCATGGCCATCGCCACGCGCGCACTCACAAAAGAGTTCCCGGATCTGCAGTAGAGAACCAAATTGACGTCTTCGGGAACGACGATACGCTTCTTGCGTCGAATTTCGAGCGGATCGAGGCGTACCGCTCCTGGAATTGCGGCTACGCCTTCAGGATCCTCCTCAAAGCGCAACAGATCGATGACACCAAATTTCTCCCCCGAATCCAACCGCGACTTCAACAGTTCCGGACGGATCTTCAGCGGTCGAAGCAATCGGATCATCAGCACGAGCTGCGCGAGTTTCAAGACGAAGAAGATGAGAAGCGGCACACCGAATATCAAGACCACCGCAGTGGCAACAGCCGATATGCTCTGTGCCACCTTATTCAACTGCTGCGCGAAAAGAAAGCCGCAACCGATGTACGCGCCCGCCCAAAGGGAGGCCCCGACGGCATCGTGCAGAAGGAAAGCGCCGCGCGAGGCCCCGAGCATGCCCGCTAACGGAGGACAGATGCCGTCCAGGCCAGGCACAAACTTGGCAATCAACAGAAGGCGGAGACCTTTTTTTGCAAAGACCTCCTTTCCCCGACGGATGCAGAAGCTGGGATCGCGCGTCAGAGCGCACAGCAATCGCAAGACACGCTTGCCACGTAGACGGCCCGCTTCAAACCAGACCTGGTCGGCCAACAGGCATCCGAGCACGGCGACCAGCAGGACCCCAATAAAATTCAGTTTGCCAGCGCCGGCCAGGGCTCCTCCGCTGAGGAGAAAAAGGAGTGCGGGGACAGGAAGAGAGAGCTGGCGCGCAAATACAGCAACAAACAGGATGGGATAAGTGATGTGGGTCAGATAGTAGTTCATGAGCTTCCGGTTTCTATCGAGACTAATCATATCCCTCAGCAAGCTCGCGATCTTGGGGGAGAGCGAGAGAGTATCTCCGGACTACCGTGCGAGTGGGCAGACGCGATTTCATATATCACCGAAACATGTGTGAGCTGTAGACTGGCGTTATTCGTAGCCAGTTCAGTGGGCGCGTCCGGAGGATAAAGCGTGTTTGTGAAGAATCGATTGTCGTTGGTCGCGGGGATTGTGGTGGGATGCGGTTTGACTGTGAGTGGGATGGCGCAGGGGAGGCAGCTTACGAAAGAGGATTATGCGCGGGCAGAGAAGTTCATGGGATACAACGTGAACTCGCTGGTGTATCACGGCGTGTCGCGGCCTACGTGGATGGCGGATGGGCGGTTCTGGTATCGCGACAATGGGCCGGATGGAATTACGTTCATGGTGGTCGATCCTGCGAAGGGGACGAAAGCGGCGGCGTTCGATCAGGCGAAGCTGGCGGCTGCGCTGACTGCGGCGACGGGCGGCAAGATGAAGGCCGATGCACAGCACCTGGTGATCTCGGAGATTGTGTTTTCGGATGGCGACAAGACGGTTGTCGTGGGGAATGGGACGCGTAAGTTTCGCTGCGACTTGAGCGGCGCTGGAGTGTGTACTGAGGTGATCGTGCCGGGAGGCAAGGGTGGCGATCAGGGTGTGCTTTCTCCGGATAAGACGAGGGCCGCGTTTATTCGCGACTGGAATCTTTGGGTGCGCGATGTCGCGACCGGTAAAGAGACGCAGCTGACGACGGATGGTGTGAAGGACTTTGGCTATGCGACCGATAACGCCGGCTGGACGATGAGCGATAAGGCGATTCTGGTGTGGTCGCCGGATGGGAAGAAGATTGCGACGTTTCAGCAGGATCAGCGTAAGACGGGCGAGATGTACATGGTTCCAGTGACGAATGGGCATCCTGAGCTGAAGGCGTGGAAGTATCCGCTGGTGGGGGATAAAGATGTGACGATGATTGAGCGAGTGATCATCGATGTGGATAAGGCGAAGGTGATGCGGTTGAAGATGGCGCCTGATCAGCATCGCTCGACGTTGTGCGATGACGTGAGTTGCCGCGGTGGGAGTGGGTGGGATGATGTGCAGTGGAGCGACGATGGGAAACAGCTGGTGTTTGTTTCGACCTCGCGCGATCACAAACAGGAGTGGGTGCGGATTGCGGATGTTGCGAGTGGCGAAGTGCTGGATATGCTGAGTGAGACTGCGGAGAAGTTCTTTGAGAGTGGCAATGGGAAGGTGAACTGGAAGTATCTTTCGAAGACGAACGAGCTGTTGTGGTTCAGCGAGCGAGATGGGTGGGGGCAGCTGTATTTGTACGATGCCACGAACGGCCTTCTGAAGAACATGATTACGCGCGGGGATGGCAATGTGACGCAGGTGCTGCATGTCGATGAGAAGAGCCGGACGATTTATTTTCTCGCGGTGGGCAAGGAGACTGGGCGCGATCCTTACTTTTCGCACTTCTACAGTGTGAAGTTTACCGGGAAGGATTTGAAGCTGCTGACACCGGAGAATGCGGATCATGCGGTGACGATGTCGCAGGATGGAAGATATTTTGTCGATGTGTCCTCGACGGTGACGCAGCCGAAGACGGCGGTGGTTCGGGATGACGAGGGCAAGGTCGTGATGGATGTGGCCAAGCAGGATATTACGAAGCTGGTGGCTGCGGGATGGGTGGCTCCGGAGCCGATTGTGGTGAAGGCGCGGGATGGGAAGACGGACTTGTACGGTTACATGTTCAAGCCGACGGACTTCGATGCGTCGAAGAAGTATCCGATTGTGAACTCTGTGTACCCGGGGCCGCAGACTGGCTCGTGCGGCGGGAGAGGGTTCGAGGCGGCGCATCGGGATTGGCAGTCGCTGGCGGAGTTGGGATTTGTGGTTGTTTGCATCGATGGGATGGGAACGCCGTGGAGGTCGAAGGCGTTTCACGAGTTTTACTTTGGGGATTTAGGGGACAACACGATTCCGGATCAGGTTGCGGGGATGAAGGAGTTGGCGGCGAAGTATCCGTGGATCGACATCGATAAGGTTGGGATGTATGGGCACTCGGGCGGCGGGAATGCTACGGCTGCGGCGATGTTTCATTATCCGGACTTCTTCAAGGTGGGGATTGCGGAGAGTGGCAATCATGACCAGAGGGACTATGAAGATGATTGGGCGGAGAAGTGGAACGGGCTGCTGGTGACGAACTCGGATGGGACCACGAACTACGATAGCCAGTCGAACCAGTATGTTGCGAAGAATTTGAAGGGGAAGCTGCTGCTGGCGCATGGGTCGATGGATAACAATGTGCCGCTGAATAATACGCTGCTGGTGGTGGATGCGCTGATCAAGGCGAACAAGGATTTCGATCTGCTGATTATTCCGAATGCGGCGCATGCGTATGGGGAGGCTTCGCAGTACATGACGCGGCGGAGGTGGGACTATTTTGTGAAGAATCTTGCCGGGAATGTGCCGCCGCATGAGTACGAGATGAAGTCTTATGCTGCGGCGACGGCTGCGATGAACTCCGGGCCTGATGAGGGTGAGGCTCAGTAACTTCGACTTGAACAGGGAGCCGGCAGAGCAGATGTGTGCTCTGCCGGCTCATTATTTGTTCTGGGTTATTCGACGATCTTGCCTGCGTTGGTTGAGGTGTTGGTGAGTGATTTGGCGGAGGAGACCTGCCATCCGTTGCTGGTGTTGGTCAGCGTAGCCTGGGAGTTTTGCGGGGCGGCGAGGTCGGATTGAAGTTGCGGGTACGCGGTCTGGGTTTCTGCGGCGGTGGCCCAGGAGGGCGCGTCGGCGAGGGTGTAGTGGTAGGCGATCTGGGTGGTGGCGCCTACGTCGTCGGTGGTGGGGGTGGAGCTGTCGATGGTGGAGACTTTGCGGTGGCCGTAGCAGAAGTTTCCGTAGCCGGGCTGGGTGGTGTCGGCGGTCCAGGCAGCGCGGCCCTTGTCGGAGAGGTCATAGTTGTTGACCTGCTTGCTGCCGAGGATGAACTTTTTCTTTTCGGCGGTGGTGCGGACGAGGAGGCCCTGATCGACGAGGGCATCGTAGCCGGAGGTCTTGCTGTTGTCGGAGGTGTCGGCCTGGACGGGGAATTTAATGGGGTCGGACCAGAGGCAGGCGGGATGGGCGCTGTAGTAGGTGTTGATGGCGCTGGTGAAGTTGAGGGTGTTGTCGGCTTTTTTGTTGCAGCCGGTGGCGAGTGCGAGGGCCGCGCCGCAGAGGGCGGCTGTGCGGAGGGTGGTGCGGATGGACGGCATGCTCATGTAGATCTCCTGTTCAGGATGTGGGATGCAGGAGAGGTGTCTGGTGTTTTATTGGGGAAAGGTTGCCTGGATGGTGGATTTTGGCTGGGTTTGTTGGGAGGGTGGGAGGAGCAGATTCCCTGCGGGGTGACAACAAAAAGCAAAGGCAACAGCAGATCCCTTTCGGAGATGACAACCAGAAGGCCACGGCAACGGCATCTGCAACTGGGACTGTGTGACAAGGAAGGTCAGGCAGGGAGTAAGAGAGTTGCTAGAGCCAGCCTTTGGTGCGAGCTATGCGGGCGGCGTCTACGCGGTTGGAGGCTCCGAGTTTGGCGATGGCTTCGGAGAGGTAGTTGCGAACAGTGCCTTCCGAGAGGTGGAGTTCGGTGGCGATTTCGGTGCTGCTGCGGCCGTCGCCTGCACGTTGGAGGATCTGGCGCTCGCGGTCGGTGAGGGGATCGAGTTCTGCGTTCCAGGCTTCTGCGGCGAGGGCGGGATCGACGACGCGCATGCCGCGGTGGACGCGACGGACGGCGTCGGCCAGCTCTTTGGCGGGGCGGTCTTTGAGGAGATAGCCGCGGGCGCCGGCGTCGAGGGCGCGGCGGAGGTAGCCGGGGCGGGCGAAGGTGGTGAGGATAATGGTGCGGACGTTGGGGTGGTTGGTGCGGAGGGTTGCTGCGAGCTCGAGGCCGGTCATCTGGGGCATCTCGATGTCGGTGACGAGGACGTCTGGTTTGAGGCGCGCTACGGCTTCGGCTGCGTCACGGCCGTTGGCTGTGGTGGCGATGACGGAGATGTCGGCTTCGAGCTCGAGGAGCGCAGAGAGGGCGCCAAGCACCATGGCTTGGTCTTCGGCGAGGACGACACGGATGGAGGGGCTCATAAGGTAGGTCTGGAAGTGCCTTCTGGCATGGTGTTTTGTGAATGAGCTGAATGAAAAGACAAATACAGGGATCCTTCACTGCGTTCGGGATGACGACTGGTCGATTCAGGATGACGACTTTTGTAAGTGGGATTGAGACTGCGATTCATAGGGTGGCGAGAGATCCTTCGACTGCGCGCGATGTGGAGGATGGGGGAAGTTCGATGCGAAGGGTGACGCCGGGATCGGCGGTGATGGAGAGGCGGCCGCCGAGAGATTGGACGCGTTCGCGCATGCCGCGGAGGCCGTTGCCTTCCTGAAGGTTTGCGCGGCCGCCGTCATCGGTGATGAGGAGTGTGTAGAAGCCGTCGTCAGAGGTAGTGAAAGCCATGCGGCAGTGCGCGGCCTGAGCGTGGCGGACGATGTTGGTAATGGCTTCGCGTACGGCAAGGCAGAGGACGGTCTCTTCGGCTGCGTTGAGTTGCGGGATGGGCGATTCGCAGGAGAGAACTACGCCTGCGGATTGGAGGGTTTTGCGGGCTTGCTCCATCTCGGCCGTGAGGCCTTGGGAGCGATAGCCGCCGATGGCTTCGCGGACTTCGCTGAGGGCGGTGCGGGCGGTCTTTTCTACGTCGGCGATCTCCTGCGCGGCGCGTTCGGGGTCGAGCTGGAGGAGGCGGCCGGCGAGTTCAGCTTTGAGCACGATGACGGAGAGCGTGTGTCCGAGAACGTCGTGGAGGTCGCGGGCGATGCGCTCGCGTTCTGCTACGGCTGCCAGGGCGACGTTTTCCTGCTGGGCGAGACGGAGCTTGCATTCGGCACGCCTCTGTTCTGCAAAGAAGATGTTGCCGGCGCCGATTAGCACGAGAAGGAAGATGGCGATGAAGACGTTGGGCCATCCGACGTAGAGGAGGTGGCCTGGAGTGTTGAAGACGTAGCCTTCGGCAACGACGAAGAGTGATTCGACGAAAAAGAAAGAGAGAACTTTGGGGGTGGATTCGATAACGAAGGGCAGAAAAGCTGCGGCGTATACGAAGAGGGTGGATCCGCCGCCGTTCCAGGGAAAGGTTGCGAGCCCAAGGAGAAAGATGGCGCCGATCAGCCAGTAGCGAATTGGGCGGTCGTCGTTTCTGTCGTTGATGTAGACGGCGAAGATGACGACGAAAATCGCGAAGACGATGAGGGTGCCTATCCACGCGAACCGACTAGGCTCGAGGATTGGCTTGATGAAGAGAAAGCCGGAGTAGGAGAGCCAAAGCCAGGCCCACCTTTGATTGCGCTTCTCTGTGATGATGTCGGGGGATTTCATAGATGTGGTCCCGGTGTTGAGTGCCAGTTTACGCTCGTGTGGTTGCGGCGTTAGTCGGATAGGTCGTCGAATGCGGCTGGATGTTTTGGTTGATAGAGGCCGATGTGGCCTCCGCCGGGAAGCTGGATGTTGACGATTGAACCCCATCGTTCTTCGTGGGGTTGCGAACACTGGACAGACTTTTCTTTGAGGGCCGCGATCTCTGCGTTGAGGTCGTTGCACATGAAATAGAGTTCGTGCCGGTTATTTTGTTCGGCGGGATGGACCGCGACTTCGGACGGAGGCAGTGCGAAGATCAACCATCCGTGACCGGCGTCTACGGAAGCAAAACCAAGGACGTCGCGCAGGAAGACGCGGTCGGCCTCTGCGTTCTTGCTGTGTATGACTGCGTGTGCGCCGAAGATCATGGATAGTTCCTTTCCGGCTTCGCTGCTTCTGTCTTGCTTGCTCGTGCGATGCCGAAAGTGTACCGCTTTCGTTGTCACGAATTCTGTTCTTTGCGATGGAAGATGAGGCGGCTGAATCCGAGCATTATCAACGTGAAGCCGATGAGTGCGTTCCAATGGATCGAGAGAGCCATGGTGTCGCCGTAGTGAAAGATGTGAAGCATGAGCTGCGAGAGATGATAGGTGGGCAGCAGAGGCGCGATGCCCTGCAACCAGTGGGGCATGAACTTGATGGGTACCCACAAGCCGCTGAGGAAAGACATGGGGAGATAGATGAGGTTGATGATGCCGGGGGCTGCGTTGGCGGGGACGAGGAGTGCGATGAGCAGACCCATGCTGGCGAAGCTGATGGAGCCGGCGAGGGTGACGCCAAGCATCTTTACGACCTCAGTGGGTGTGAGATGAACGTCGCCGAAGCTGACGCCGATTATGGTGAGGATAGTTACGATGATGATCCCGAATGCTGCTGCCGAGGCGCACTTTGCGAAGAGGTAGGCGGCGACGGGCATGGGGCTTGAGCGTTTGAGTTCGAGCCATCCGGCGGCGAGGTCGGAGGAGAGACCGACGCCGATGCCGAAGAGCGCGGAGCCGATGAGGCCGAAGCAGGCGTATCCGGCGAGCATGTATTTGGCCATGTGAACGCTGCCGTCGAAGGCGTGACGGTTGGCGAGCCCGAAGATGATGTAGAACATGACTGGGAAGCCGATGGTGGCGAGTGAAAAGGTGCGGGTGCGGATGAGTTTTACGAATTCGTACTTGGCTTCTTTGCCGTAGATGCGCGCGGGGTTTGCTGTCGTGGGAAGGGTGATGGCGGAGGTGGACATGATGTTCTCCTTGGCGGATGTTCTTGCGTGTCTTCGGGGGATGAGCTTTAGTTTTTTGTGAGGGCCAGGAAGGCGTCTTCGAGGGCTGGGCTTGCAATCTCCAGGCCGCTGAGGGTTTCGTCGCGGCGCAACATTTCGCGAACAACGTTTTCTGCGTGAGTGGCTGTGACGATGGTGGCTTCGCCGTTTTGTTCGACGTTGGTTACGGAATCCAAGCTTTGCAGGACCGCGACCGAGAGGCTTGTGTTGCATCGGATGCGGCGGCCACCGCTGTTACGTTTGATCTCGGACGGGGTGCCTTCGCAGATGACGCGGCCTTTGTTGATGACGATGATGCGGTCGGCGAGGGCGTCGGCCTCTTCGAGGTAGTGGGTGGTGAGGAGGACTGTCTTGCCGAGTGCGGCGAGGACGCGGATCTCTGCCCATAGACCGCGACGGGCTTCGATGTCCATGCCTACGGTGGGCTCGTCGAGGAAGATGAGATCGGGATTGCCGCAGAGAGCGAGGGCGAAGAGGACGCGCTGCTTTTGGCCGCCGCTGAGTTGGCCGAAGAGGCGCTCTTCGATGCCCTGGAGTTGAGCGATGCGGAGGATGTCGGGGATGGGGAGCGGGTTGGGATAGTAGCTGCGGAAGAGGTCGAGGTGCTCGCGGACTTTGAGCATTTCGGTAATGCGGGAGACTTGCAGCATGGCTCCGACGCGGGTGCGCGTGATGGCTTGTCGCGGGTCGCTGCCGAAGACGCGGGTGGTGCCGGAGGTGGGGGCGATGAGGCCAAGGAGGAGTTTGATGGCGGTGGATTTTCCGGCCCCGTTGGGGCCGAGGAGAGCGACGATCTCGCCGGGATGGAGGGCGACGGTGAGGCCGTCTAATGCGAGGCTGCCGGCGAGCGCGCTGCCGTATCGCTTGGTGACGGAGGTGAGGGTGGCGATGGGCTGTTTCGACGCGATGCGGGGGCCGTTGCTGGAGTGCGGTGGGGTCTCGTAGGCGATGGCGGTCAGCGGCATGATCGGTCTCCTGTGTTGGCTTATAGGACGATGATGCGATGGTTTGCGCGGCGGCAGTAGTGTGGGACGTCAGGAGTTGGAGGTGACAGATGTCATGCTCTGGGTCGCAAAAGAGGGCGGGAATGGTCTCCAGAAGACTGCTGACAGTTTTGAGCGCGACCGCGTGATAGAAATTGGCATGGAAGCCATTACCGATCGTCCTGCGTGGAAGACCTTGTTGGCTTTCGCGATTATCTATTTTGTGTGGGGATCGACGTTTCTGGCGATTCGCGTCGGCGTGCATGAGGTTCCGCCGTTTTTGTTTGCGGCGATGCGGTTTGTGGCTGCGGGACTTGTGCTCTTTGGATGGACGATGGCGAAGGGCGAACGCCTGCCGAATGGACGGCAGTGGGGTTCGATACTTTTGATCGCGTTTGTGATCTTTGTGTGCGACTACGGGTTGCTGTTCTGGTCAGAGCAGAGGGTGGCTTCCGGGATTGCGGCGGTGATGCTGGCGCTGATTCCGGTGTTTATGGCTCTGGCAGAGATTATTTTTTTGAGGACGCAGAGGCTTACAGTTCGTCTGGGCTTGGCTTTACTGGTGGGCATTGGTGGCGTGGCAGTGCTGATGAGCCACTCGATTGGTCTGGGGGCTGCGGCGATTGAGACGACGGGGGCGATTGCGTTGATCGTGGGATCGCTGAGCTGGGCGGCGGCTTCGGTGTTTTCGCGTGTGATGCCACTGCCGGAGTCTAAGGTATTGAGCTCTGGTGCGCAGATGCTGAGTGGCGGGCTGATGCTGACTCTAGTGGCGGCTGGGTTCGGGGAGTTTCGCAACTTTCATCCGGGGAGCGTTTCGCGTGGGGCCTGGTTTGCTTTGGTGTATTTGATTGTTGCGGGGTCGATCATTGGGTATACGGCTTATGTTTGGTTGATTCATCATGAGTCGCCTACGAAGGTGGGGACATATGCTTATGTGAATCCGGTGGTGGCGGTGGTGCTGGGATATTTTCTGGGTGGTGAGGCTCTTGGGTTGAGGACGGTTCTGGGGACTGCTTGCATTCTGGTCAGCGTGGTGATGATTACTACTGCTAAGAAGCCGGATGCTGCGCGTTGATTTTGGTTAGAGGCTTAAAGGCGTGCTGCGCGCACGGCGCGATCTGCCATCGAGGCTGACGCGCCTTCGGCGCCATTTGTGACTTTTTGAGTTACATGTAGTCGACGCCGTATTGGACGGGGATTTGGGTGAAGGCGATGCGGGTGGGGGCGGATTCGCGGGCGGGAAGCATGCCGGCGAAGTGCAGCGTGGTGTGGCCGTACTTCAGATTCAGCTTGTCCATAGTGGTGGAGAGGTCGGCGCGGTTGTTGGGGTCGGCGAAGAGCTCGGGTTGATGCTCGTCTTCGGGGATGAGGTTACGCAGGGTGACGCCGACGAAGAAGGGCTTAGTGAAGTCGGGGCCCTGTGGACGCTGGGCCCATACGCCGCGAAGGGCTTCGAGGAGGGTGAGGGTGTCCTGGCACTCGCGAAAGCGGGCTTCCATGGCCCAGCCGGAGTGATTGATGCCGCTGGTATGGCGTTTGGATTTGATGCGCTCGGTTTGTTCTTTGGTGAGGGCGAAACGGATGGTGACGGTGAGGGAGTTGGTGTAGAACTTCTCCATTCGGAGGCGCATGGCGGCTTTGTGGAGAAGCTTGTGTGCGACGGCCCAGGAGCCTTCGTGCGAGCGGTGTTCGGGGCCGAGGACGTGGGAGTGGCCGAGAGATTTCTGAATGCCGGAGGAGACGGGTGCGCCGTCGTCGCCGCTGTCGGCGCCGCGGAGCCAGTGGTAGAGGCGGTCGCCCCAGACCGAGTCCCAGAGCTTGTGCATGCCGTTGCGGTCGAGGGCGAGGAGCTGCTCCATGGTGGTGATGCCCTTGGCGTTGAGGCGGACTTCGGTGCGAGCGCCTACGCCGGGGAGATCGCGGAGGTCGAGATGGGCGATGGCTCGTGGGAGTTGTGAGGGGAGCAGGCCGATGAGACCGTCAGGTTTCTGCATGTCGCTGGCGATCTTGGCGAGGTAGCGGTTTGGGGCCATGCCGATGGAGCAGCGGAGAGCTTCGCCTGCGTTTTTGTAGATGGACTGTTTTATCTCGAGGGCGATCTTGCGGGCGCGTGGTGGTTCCTGTTCGCGGCCGATGAGCTCGCAGACCATCTCGTCGATGGAGGGAGTGTGGGAGACGGGGCAGGCGAGCTCGACGGCTTTGGCGATCTCGTGCGAGTATTTGGCGTATTCGGCGTGGTTGCCGGCGATGAGGATGATGTCGGGACAGATTCGCTTGGCTTCGCCTACCTGAGTGCCGGTTCTGATGCCGAGGGCTTTGGCCTCATAACTGGCGGCGATGCAGGAGGTGGTGTCGGCCATGGTGGGGACGACTGCGAGGGGGCGGCCACGATATTCAGGATGAAGTTGTTGTTCGACCGACGCGAAGAAGCTGTTGAGGTCGATGTGCAGGAAGTGGAAGCGGTCGGGTTGGGCGGGGGCGGACACGGCTCGTACTGGAGATTATATTCGCCTTTTATTTGCTTCCGCTGCTACTTCTGAACGATGGCGTAGGTGATGCCGAATGGGTCGCTGAAGTTGAGGGAGTTGTGACTTTCGCGAAGGATGACGCAGCCGTTTGCGAGCAAACCTGACTTGGTGGCGCTGATGTCCGGAACAGTAAAGTTCGGGAGCGGCGGAAGTGTGTTGAGTTCTTTGTCGATGCAGAGGCGGAACTGGCCGGTGTCGTATTCGAGATGAATTTCGGAGCGGTTCACGAGGGTGAACTTCATCACGTTGGTGTAGAAGTTTTCGGCTGCCGTGATGTCTTGCAGATGGATGGCGACACAGTCGGCTGGATGGAACATACCGGGTACCTCCGCAGTCGAATAGGATGTCGATGTAATCACTTTCAGGTGGAAGCTGTCCAGCGTATTTCGGGTAATGGTCGAGTGGATGGGCTAGACGCCTCCTTCATTGGAAATTCAACGAATCTGTAAACAGCAAGTGCCACCGCAGCAGAAGCGACCAATTGAAGTGTTATGTAAGCCAACACGGATGGCCTGATCCCAACCCTGATTATAACTCTAGCCAATATGCTAAGTGTAAGCATATGAGATAGATACAAAGAATAAGACGAGTCTCCCAAGTCAAGAACGAGTTTGGGAAATCCTTCAAGCGGTATCGCCGCCTGGACGATGAGAAAAGCGCACACACCCCACTCCAGTCGGCTAGAAAACGCGAAGATACCAGCGAAGCCGATGATGCCGAGTGTCGCGGACAAGACTCGATTTATCGTCAGTCCTCTTTTTACTGCCAGGCCAAGAAGGTAGCCAGCGAGAAACTCAAGCAAGATAGGGTTGAGCAGAACGGTAATGGCTGGCCAGTTGTCATTGCGGAAAATCGACCCCGCGGATAGCGAAATCAGCACTGTCGACAGAAACATCGGCATGCTTACTTGGAGTGCGATCCCGGCGGCCATCAGCAGATAAAAGAACATCTCGAAAGAGAGGGTCCATCCAACCACCAAAATAGGCAAAACGATTCCCAGCGAATTTCTATAGGGAATAAACAGCAATGAAGCCGCGATGTAGGACAGCGGAGTTTTGACGTGCTCCGCATATACCTCAATCGACGGCTGAAGGCCAATAATGAATAGTTTGACGAGCATTATGCCCGTGAACAGCCAGTAGAGCGGGACAATCCTGAAAAGTCGGCGTTTGATGAATTCTGAGGCGCTTTTCTGCCTCCCGATTGCCATAACGAATCCGCTCACCACGAAGAAAATATCTACACCAGCGCCGCCGTTCTCCCAAAGCGGACCACCAAAGTTTTTATTCCGTAGTTGAAGAGCATGAGTAACAACCACCATGCAGGCAGCAACTCCTCTTAAAGCCTGTATTCCCCTATAGTTAGACACTCGCAAAATCTTACCACTACGGTATTTCGCGACAAAAAGACTGTGTTGGAGTCGCGCTGCTAGAATTCCGTTCTATGGCAGCAGCGGAGCATCCGGTTCAATCAGACATTCCTGTGGCGAAGTCACTCAATCATCAACGCAAACTCGCGGAGCTTGCAGCGCGCCACGCCATTGCGGAAGAGGGCGGCGGCGAGGAGAGGCGCGAGCGTGAGCGGAAGTCGGGCAAGCTTTCGGCCAGGGAGCGGATTGATTTTCTCCTCGATGAGGGCACGTTCGAGGAGACCGATAAGTTCGTTACGCATCGGGCGACCGACTTTGGAATGGCCGAGCAGCGTGTGCCTGGGGATGGGTTTATTACCGGGTATGGGCGGGTGCATGGGCGAGTGGTGTTTGTGTTTGCGCAGGACTTTACCGTGTTTGGTGGGTCGCTGTCGGAGGCGAACGCGGCGAAGATTGTGAAGATTATGGATATGGCGATGCGGGTGGGCGCGCCGTTGATTGGATTGAACGACTCGGGCGGGGCGCGGATTCAGGAGGGCGTGGTTTCACTCGCTGGGTATACGGATATCTTTCTGCGAAACACGCTGGCCAGTGGAGTGATACCGCAGATCTCGGCGATTCTGGGGCCGTGCGCAGGGGGTGCGGTTTATTCGCCGGCGATTACGGACTTCACGGTGATGACCGAGAAGACGAGTTACATGTTCGTGACGGGGCCGGATGTGATCAAGACGGTGACGCATGAGGATGTGACGAAAGAGGCGCTGGGCGGCGCGGTGACGCATAATGAGATCTCCGGCGTGGCGCACTTTATGGCGCATGACGATCAGGAGTGTCTGGCGACGGTGCGGGAGCTGTTGAGTTTTCTGCCGTCGAATAATCTCGATGACGCGCCGCGACGGGCGACGCAGGATGATGCGGCGCGTGCGGATGCTGCGCTCGACACGATTATCCCGGAGGAGAGTAATCAGCCTTACGACATGGTGGATGTGATCTCGCGTGTTGTGGATGATGGTTATTTCTTTCAGGTGCATGAGCACTTTGCGCGGAATATTGTGGTGGGGTTTGCGCGGATGGCGGGGCGGCCGGTGGGGATCGTTGCGAATCAACCGGCGTTTCTTGCGGGGGTGTTGGATATCAACGCCAGTGTGAAGGGAGCGCGGTTTGTGCGGTTCTGCGATGCGTTCAATATTCCGCTGATCACGTTTGAGGATGTGCCGGGGTTCATGCCGGGGATTCAGCAGGAGCATGGCGGCATCATTCGGCATGGAGCGAAGCTGCTGTATGCGTTTGCGGAGGCTACGGTGCCGAAGCTTACGGTGATTACGCGTAAGGCATATGGTGGGGCGTATTGTGTCATGAGCTCGAAGCATCTGCGGACGGATTTGAATCTGGCCTGGCCTACGGCGGAGATTGCGGTGATGGGGCCGGAGGGTGCGGTGAACATTGTGTATAAGCGCGAACTGGATTTGACGGTGCGTCGCGCGGAGGCGATGTGGCCCCAAGGGAAGGCGTTTACGGAAGAGGAGAAGCTTGCGGTTCTTGCTGAGGCTCGGAAGGACAAGGTGGAGGAGTTTCGTGAGCGGTTCGCGAATCCTTATGTGGCGGCGGAGCGGGGATACGTTGATGCTGTGATCGCACCGCGGGAGACGCGCAGGCGGTTGAACTCCGCGCTGGATATGCTGGCGACTAAGCGGGAGAAGAATCCTGCCAAGAAGCATGGCAATATTCCGCTTTAGGCTGTTTATAAACCGTTTACTTTTGGCCTACGAGGATGAGGTTGCTGGGGATGGCTCGGCACTTTGCGGAGCCTGACGGGCGCCAGTTGGTGCCGTCCGTGTAGCGGATCTCGTTCAGGTCTACCCAACGAAGAGCACCGACCTGGTGCATCCAAATATCGGCGTTGTTGAGGGTTTCATTGCCGGCGCTGCGTTGAAGCTGGAAGGACTTGGAGATGACGTTGCCAGTGTCTGTGTCGGCGGCCCATTGAGTTGTTGGGAGGACTTGCCCTTTGGGGGAGACACCGTAGACGGTGATCTCGACGCTTTCGATTGCGGGTGCGGTTTGGTGGTCGAGGGTGAGGTGAAGTCCCAGGGCTGGGGTGTTCTTTTGAGCGTCGCCTGCCGAGAGGATCTGTGGCGTGGCCTGGCGGTTCGCGCGGAAGCCGATGGGACACTCGGTTCCTACGGGGATGCTTCTGAGTACGGCGGAGGAGTTGGTGCGGGGGACGGCGGGAGACTGAGCGAGCAAAACTGTGACGGGGAGGAGCATGAGAGCAGGGAAGAGGCGGTGCATACGAAACTCCTGTGTTGCTAAACGCTGTTGGTCAAACGTTACTCTTCTGACGGTGAGGTGTTCAAGCGGTGAGCGAAGATGTTGGGAATGAGTGCGGCCGCATGAATACTATTGCGTTGTTCCGGTGAGGAAGATTTGCTCGGAGTGGGCGGCGATGACGCGGTAGAGGCCGAACTGGCGGGCGTTTTGGCCGCGTAGCTCGAAGAGGAGGCTGGCGCGGTTGCTGGCCTCGACGTCGACTACATCGACGAAGCGCATGTGTGGGGTGCGGTCGAGATGGGCCGCGTCGGTGACGTTCTGGATGGCGGGTTTGATTTCGCCGAGGCCGTTGTCCTGCGCGACGATGGTGACGTAGCGAAGGTCGGCCCCGGTACCTGCGGTGTGGGCGGAATAGATGTAAGTCGCGGCGCCGCCGTAGCTGAGCGTATAGGCCTTGAGCTCTTCATCGAGCAGAGGCGTGGGGGCGGGTGCGGTGGTGGTGCGATGTGGGTGGGTTGTGGAAGTGGTGGTTGTGGTTTTCTTTACGGTTGGGGTGGGAGCGGGGGCTTTGGTACCGGGAGTTGAGGTGTAGGCGGTGAGTTGGGCGCGGGCCATGGTCTGCATCTTTTCGAGGACGGCGGCGTGCTGGGTGGGATCGTCCCATTCGAGGGTGAAGGGATGGGGGTCGCGATTGGCTGCGTCAGAGACAGCGACCATCTGGTGGAGGTTTTGCGGGAGTCCTGAGAGCTTGGGGAGGTCGGAGTCGGTCATGGCGCTGGTTGGCTTGCCGCGATGCAGGTTGGGACGGTCAGGGTCGTCGTTCAAGGCTCCGGTGCCGACGACGGAGTTGGTGTCGTGAGCTCGCTTGGCGTCCTCGGCGGAGTGCCGCTTCAGGGTGGGGCGGTCGGGATCGTCGGAAGGGGTGGAGCTGGTGGTTGTCGATGCGGGGTCGGTGGGGGTCGAGGTGTCGGAGGTGTGCCGCTGCATGGTGGGCCGGTTGGGGTCGTCGGCTGGTGTGCTCGTCGTGTCGGTGTTGCCGGTTGTGGAGGAGTCGGAGGTGTCGGATTTGCGCTTCATGATGGGCCGGTCAGGGTCGTCATCGGGGGTGCTTCCGGTTGATGCGGTGGTGGTCCCGGAACTGCTGTCGGTTGTCGAGCTGTCTGACCTGCGCTTCATGGTTGGGCGATCGGGGTCGTCCGAGGTTGTTGATGATGTGGGCGTGGTCGGGGATGTCGTTGATGGGGTGGTTGTGCCGGGGCTTGAGGTGTCGGAGGAGCGACGTTTCATGGTGGGGCGGTCTGGATCGTCGTTGGAGGCAGTGCTTGTTGTGGAGTTGGTGCTGCTTTGGGGCTTAGCGTTTTCTGATGCGGAGCTGTGGAGGACGGGCAGGGTCTTGGAGGGTTTCAGAGCGGCGATTTTTCTTGGGGCGGCGAGAGGTTTGACGGTTCCGTAGCCGAACCAGCCATCGTCGAAGGCGAGGTCGCCGGTGGAGGTGGTGGCTTCGAGATGGCGAGCGAAGGAGAGGTCGAGATAGCCTTTGTCTATGCCTGCGGTCTGGAGTTCGTAGACGTTTCCGCTGAGCAGGGCAAAGGGAACGGGGCGGGCGACGTAGATGCCGGCGTCTTCGAGTTTGCCGTCGATGAAGAGAGAGACGGGGATGAGACGGCTGGCAGCGGGCTTGGCGAAGTCGCCGGTCCACTCGTAGACGCCGATGGCGCGGACCACCTGCTCGGGCTTGGCGACCTTGTGCATCTGAGCCCAGGTGGAGGAGCAGGAGAGAATCAGGGCGGCAAAGAGGATGCGATGGTTGGTGTGTCTCATAGGCCTGTCATCGAGATTAGACGCTATTTGGTGGCCAAAGTCCTATCGGCCTGTTCTCTGATGTGGAAGCTCTTTGGCCTGCCGGCCGGGCCCGCTGCGCGCGATGCGGTCACTTCGTGACGGGTATACCCCTTTGGTTGGCGCTCCCGTTGGTCGCGAGAAGATTTCTCTGCCGACCTTTCGCTTGCGTGGCGGGTGAGGATGTTCGCTAACATGCAGGGTATGGATGCTGCGGTGTTGCTTGAGGTGAGTGGTCTGACGGTTGGGTTTGGGTCGCATGAGGCTGTGAGAGGGATCTCGTTTGAGATCAAGGCTGGGGAGACGCTGGGGCTGGTGGGGGAGTCTGGGTCGGGGAAGTCGGCGACTTCGCTGGCCGTGCTGCGGTTGTTGCCGGAGAGTGCGCGGGTGGGCGGGGCGATACGGTTTGATGGGGAGGATTTGCTGGCGCTGCCGGAGGAGGCGATGCGGAGACGGAGGGGTCGCGAGATCGCGATGATCTTTCAGGAGCCGATGACGGCGCTGAATCCGGTGATGCCAGTGGGGGCGCAGATTGCAGAGGCGGTGGCGGCGCATCATCCGGAGATGGTGCGGAGAGCGGTGAGGTCGCGGGTGCTTGAGGCGATGGAGGAGGTTGGGTTGCCGGAGGCTGAGCGTAGGGCGAAGGACTATCCGCATCAGTTTTCTGGAGGGCAGCGGCAGAGGGTCTTGATTGCGATGGCGATTGTGAATCGGCCGAGACTGCTGATTGCAGATGAGCCGACGACGGCGCTGGATGTGACGGTGCAGGCGCAGATATTGGAGCTGTTGAAGGCGCTGCGGCGGGAGCATGGGCTGGCGATGTTGTTTATCTCACACGATCTTGCGGTGGTGTCGCAGGTGGCGGACCGGGTGGCAGTGATGCAGCACGGGGAGATTGTGGAACAGGCGGAGACAGGGAGGCTATTTCGTGAGCCGCAACATGCTTATACGCGCAGGCTGTTGGCTTCGGCTCCGACGATGAAGACGGACAGGAGAGCGCCGTTGGCTTCGGTTTGATCGGGTGTTTGGCAAGTGCCTGATTTCCCTGATTGTGTAAATGTATATAAACTCAATGATTGGGCCTTATGTCATTTGGGGCCTATCTGACTGCATGCGCGCGCTCGTTATCTCAGACATTCACGGGAACCTCGAAGCATTGAACGCAGTTCTTGCCGCAGCAGAGCCGTATGACGCGCTATGGAACCTGGGCGATGTCGTGGGGTATGGCGGAAGCCCGAATGGGGTCGTGGACTTGATGCGGGCTAAGGCGCAGGTGAATGTGCGTGGCAATCATGATCGCGTTTGCTGTGGACTGACTTCGGCGGTGGGGTTCAACCCGGTGGCTCGGGCCGCTGCAGAGTGGACGAAGAAGGAATTGACCGAGGAGAATCTCGCGTGGCTGAAGGCGATGCCACAGGGGCCGGTGGTTCCGGAGGAGCCGGGCGTGACCTGTGTGCATGGGTCGCCGTTGAATGAGGATCAATATATTTTGAACATGCGGGATGCGTGGGCACCGCTGCAGCAGGCGGCGACAGCACTGACGTTCTTTGGGCACACGCATCTGCAGGGTGGGTTCTCGCAGAAAGGCCATGAGTGGCATGAGGTCAAGACGCAGTGCAGGACGAAGAATGTGGCGGAGAGCTGGAAGATGGCGATTCCAGAGGGGACGCGGCATCTGATCAATCCGGGGTCTGTGGGGCAGCCGCGGGATTGCGACTGGCGGGCGGCGTTTGTGATCTATGACTCGGAGGCGAGGGAGATTGTTTATCATCGCGTGCCGTATGACCTGACAGCGGCGCAGGGAAGGATTCTGATGGCGGGGTTACCGGAGCGGCTGGCGGCTCGGCTGCGTGAGGGAAGATAATTGTTTTGGTGCTGGTTTTTGGGTGGGTTTTGCGAAATTGTGGGCGCAAAACGTGGTTTTTGGGTGGTGAGAACGTGGTGAATTGCGTGGTAAACGTGGTGAATTAACACGCACTTTTGTGGTGGCGAAAAACACGCCAGATTTTTCAACTTTATTTTTTAGAGACGTGGTCGCCCCTTCGCTTGTGATCGGAGCACTTGCGTCGGGATGAGTCGCTATTCGCTGAAGTTCAGGTTTACGGGCGCTTTCGATAGGGGCTTCTGGTTTTGTGACGGGGCTGTGGCCTTTATCTCATCGCTTACGGGTTCGAGGGTTACGTGGTTGATCCATACCTGGCCACCTCCCATCAGCAGGATTCCGAACGAGATGCTTGTTGCATCCTCTGGAACGTCGAGAACGACATCATAGGTGTTCCAGGGATGGGTTCCCTTGATGGCGCGGTCCTGCATGTTGTCGAAGGCGACGGTGGTCTTCTGCTTATCGACTCGCATCCACATGCCGGCCCAACTGGTCACGTCTTGTGATTCGACCGACGCACGCAGGCGAACTCGTTTTCCGGCGTAGTTCGCCGCATCGATCGACTGCATCAAGGTTCCGAAACCATTGAGGGCAGATGCGTTTGATTGCAGATAGGCACTTGGTCTTCCTTCGTAGGCTGTCGCTCTATCTACGCCGGTTCGGTAGCTTGTAGGGTTACTTCCGGCTAGAGACCAACCGGCTGGGGCCTGGTTCGTTTGAGTGGGGATCCGAGCGAGGAGCAATTGGGATGTGCCAAATCCAGGGGTGAGAAGGCAGCTTGCCAAAAGTAGAACTGTGGCGAGGACCGTGGATCCACGCCAATCGGGTGTCTGCGTCAGGTTCTTTTCAAATGGGTTCATGATCCGTCCCTCCTGATTTGCCCTTTGCTTCAAGAACCAAAATCCAGGGCAGGGAAGTTTGGTTGCAGAGCTCAGTTTGAGCAGTCGGTCGGTACAACGACCGAGACAGGCGTCGATCACGTGCAACGTTATACCAGCAATTGGATGTTTTCAAGGTTTATGGATGGAATGAAGTTTAGCGAAAGCCCATCTTGGAGATTGTGGGTGCGAACTCAGCAAGAGCGAAATGCGAGGTCTCGCCTCGGCGACATCACGATGGGATTATGAGTCGTTGGGATGGAGATAACGATCGGTACAAAGGGACGAATCAGCTCTGACGACTCCGGCCCTACTTCCACTCCCAGACCTTTGAGACGCCGGCACCGGATCCATCTACCTCGAATTCAAAGGCACCGCAGGCGTTATTGATTCGGGCGAGCTTTTGGGACGCTGTCCGGAAGAACAACATGCCCCTGTAGCTTATTGAACCGCCTGGGCCGAAGTGGCCTACACCCGTTCCCGACCATGTGATGGCGTCTCCGTCCTGGGTCGTGTGGAGTCCCTGGCCATGGCCAAAGATGGAGCCATCGGGGCGGATGGTGGCAGTATAGGTGCCGACTCCGGTGGTTGGAATACCGAGAAGGTGGCCGCTGTCTTCAAACGAGACCTCTGTCGCAGGGGGGTCGACTGAAAGGACACGCCTTGCTGATCTCTTACTTGTGGCTTCGACGATCAGTTCTTTTAACATGAGGAGACCTCATCTTTCGTTTGGGTTTAGATTGTTGTTCCCGGGGTGGGCAATTCTATACCTGTGGCCAAAGATGGGTTTTAATCTGAAAACGGTTCTGCGACACGCCTTTACGAGAGTGCAACGTAAAGGTTGTCGAGTTGTTACTTAGGGCTTCTGAAGATGCTCTAAGCTTCCGAAACCACTGGCAGTTTGGCGGCTTCCCAGGCGGCGAGACCGCCTGCTACCTCGATTAGATTCGTGATCCCGTGCTGGTGCAGGATGCTGGCGGCAATTGAGGAACGGTAGCCGCCGGCGCAGTGGACTGCGATGCGACGGTCGCGGGGAATTTCGCCGATGCGTTCTTGCAAGTGACCGAGCGGAATGTTCACGCTGCCAGCGATATGCTTGCCGATCCACTCTCGAGGGCTTCTGATATCGAGCACTACAGGCGGATCTGTTGTAGCGAGTTCTTCTGCTGCTATCTGGGCGCTGACGCGTTCTGTTGGCCAAACCAAATCCGGTCTGGTTGCGAGCGCTTCCATGCCGCCTGACAAGTAGCCTTTGACGTGATCGAAACCAATACGACCCAGTCGTAAGGCGGCTTCCTGTTCTCGTCCCGGTTCGGCGACGATGACGATGGGTTTGGTGCGGCCGAGAATTGTGCCTGCCCAGGTTGCATATTGTCCGCCGAGACCGATGTTGATGCTTCCGGGAAGATGTCCCTTGGCGTATTCGGCGGAGTCACGAACGTCCAGGATGTGGGCGCCGGCGTCACCCATTGCAAGAACTTCGTTGAGATCGATGGGTTGGAGAACCTTTTGGAGATTCTTGTCGAGTGTTGCGTGCTCGCGGGTGTTGAGGATTGCGTCGTAGATGAAGTATGCCGGGGCGTCGGGCTGGTCGGCGGTGACGATGCGAATGAACTCGCGCTTCGACATGGGCTGGAGGGCGTAGTTGAAGCGTCGTTGATCGCCAAGGGAGGAGACGGTGTCGGAGGAGAGGTTTTTACCGCAGAGCGAACCTGCACCATGCGCCGGGTAGACGAGGGTTTCGTCGGGCAGCGTCATCAGTTTGTTGTGGAGGGAGTCGTAGAGGTGGCCGCCGAGCTGGTTTGCGGTCCAGCCGAGGGATGCGCGCAGGTCGGGCCGTCCAACGTCGCCGATGAAGAGGGTGTCGCCGGTGAGGACTGCGTGAGGTTTTTCCTGATCTTTATTGAGGTCGAAGACGAGGATCGAGATGGATTCGATGGTGTGGCCCGGGGTTTCGAGGATCTGTAGACGCAGTCCGGGGTAGTCGAGGGTGTCGTCGTCTTTGACTGCTACGAAGGGATATTCGGCTTCTGCGCGAGAGCCGAGGTAGATGGTTGCGCCGCAGCTGTCTCGCAGCTCGAGGTGGCCGGCGATGAAGTCTGCGTGGAAGTGGGTTAGGAATACGGCGCGGATCTGTAGGCCGAACTTTTCTGCGTCGGCTAGGTATTGCTGAATGTCGCGCTGCGGGTCGACGATGATAGCCGTTGAGCTTGCCTCGTCTCCGATGAGATAGGAGGCGTGGGCCAAACAGCCCAGGTAGTACTGTTTCAGAATCATTCTGATCACCTTCGTGATTGCGACGGCCAACCCACGGGAGTGTTATTTGCTCAGGATGAGTAAGGTGACTCCGTGCTTGGAGATGTTGTGGGAGTAGATTCCGGTACGTCTTCCTAGATCTTTGCCTTCCCATACGTCATGGAGAGTTGCTCCCTGAGCGAAGCCTATCTGCGATAGGTCAAAGCTTACGTCACGCGAGTCGAGAGCGGTGTTGAACATGCCGACTGCGACTCTTCCGTCGACGAGTGGCTTGATCCATACCGAGAAATCTCCGCGCTGGTAGAGGCGGGTCGCTTGCTTTCCGAGTGAGTCCTGATCGATGGAGATCACTTCTTTGTTGAGGAGAATATTTTTGTCTTCGGGGGACATTTTGCTGAGATCGTTGCCAGCCAGCAGAGGCGCGGCGAGGAGAGCCCAGAGGCTCATGTGGGTTCGATACTCGTCTGTGGTCATGTGGCCGTTACCGACTTCGAGCATGTCGGGATCGTTCCAGTGGCCGGGTCCGGCGAAGGGGGCGAGATCGGCCTGTTCGAGGCCGATGACGGCCATGCGGCCCCAGGTGTCGTTGATGTCGTCGGTGGTTCGCCACATCTGTGCGCCAACGCTTGGCCCCCACTTCCAAGGTTCGGCGATGCCGTACTGGCAGAGGCTGTAGAAGATTGGACGGTTGGTTGCTTTGAGTGCGTCTCCCATCTTTCGATAGGCGTCGATCATCATCTTGAAGGCAGCGTCAGTGTTGCCGTTGTTCTTTGCGGTGAGCTCGCGCATGGGGTCCTGCATGGAGCAGAGGTCGTACTTGAGGAAGTCGACACCCCAGCGGGCGTACATCTGCGCGTCCTGCACTTCATGGCCGAGACTGCCTTCGAAGCCTCCGCAGGTCTTTGGTCCGGGTGAGGAGTAGATGCCGAATTTGAGGCCCCTGGAGTGGATGTAGTCGCCGAGCGCTTTCATGTCGGGGAAGCGGTTGTTGGTGTGGAGCTCTCCGTTGGCGTCGCGGGTGCCCTGCCAAGTGTCGTCGACGTTGACGTAGATGTAGCCAGCGTCGCGCATGCCGGTGGAGACCATGAGATCGGCTGCGGTGCGCACGTCGGCGTCGGTAACATGTTCCGCGAAGTGGTTCCAGCTATTCCAACCCATTGGAGGAGTTGCGGCGAGAGTGGACTGGGCGCGCAGGTTTGAAGACTGCCCGATACAAAGAAGAACGATTGGGATTAAGACAGCTTTGCGAAGAAACATCGGCACTCTCCAAATCAAGAACTCCGAGAAGGATATACCGCTAACACTCGACAATTCTCTAGTCACTTTCAGCGCGACTATGGTGTGCGAGAAATACGAGAGGGTTGCGACCGCAGAAGAGGTTGACTTTGCAGCTTAGGAGGTTTGTCGCTCCTCGCGTGTTACGGAGATTTTTTCCCAGTCTTGTGAAGGTTTTGTGGCTGGGTGCAGGGTTGGCCGAGGTTTCGATCAGATCACTTTTCGGAGCGCGTTGACGACCTTTTCGCCTGCCATCTTGACGGCGGAAGCCGCCGTTTCACCCGCCGCCATGGTGTGTGTGAGCGCTGATCTCCGTGGTGTTTTCGGTTCTTCGACAGGAGAAGTTTCGATCTCCCCGCCGAAGATCGTGTGCCCCTCTTCAAGGCGATCGAGCGCTGCGTTCAACTGTTCGACTACCGCCTCGGCTTCATCTTCGATGACGATCAGTTCCAGGTTGATCCTTCGATAAATCATATCGGTGTCCCCGTCCTGCAATTGTATGCTCGCCCTGATGACCTGGGTTAGGCAGTTTGCTGCTCCTCGAGGGTTAGGGAAAGTTCCTCCCATTCGGCAAGGAGGGTTGTGCGCTTCGCGCGGAGTTCGTCGAGTTCGGCGGCGTCTTTTTGGGACTGCTCGGCTGAGGTGAAGTTGCCTAAGCGGGCCTCTGCTTCGGCGATGAGGGATTCCAGGTGGGGGATCTCTTCTTCGGCGAAGCGGAGACGGTCTTCGAGTTGTTTGAGTTTGATGGGATTGAGGCGTTTGATTGCGTTGGCTGGCGCGTCTGGTGGTGGTGCGGGTGCTGCGACGATGGGCGCTGGCGCGATTGGGGCTGAGGTCAAGGAATTTGTGATCTGTTCGGTTACTTTTTCAGGGCCGCCCTGTTTGCGCCAGAGGTAGTCCTCGTAGTTGCCGGGGTAGATGTGGAGGCGGCGGTCTTCTACTTCGAAGACGCGGGTGGCGAGGCCGTCGATGAAGTAGCGATCGTGCGAGACGAAGAGGACGGTGCCGGTGAAGTTGCGGATGGCGTCGAGGAGGACGTCTTTGGCGCGGAGGTCGAGGTGGTTGGTGGGCTCGTCCAAGAGTAGGAAGTTGGAGGGCGAGACGAGCATCTTGGCCATCGCGTAACGGTTGCGTTCGCCGCCGGAGAGTACGCCTAGTTTTTTGAAGACATCGTCGCCGGAGAACATGAAGCAGCCGAGGAGGGAGCGGAGTTCGACGACGGGGACCTTGGGGGCGGCGCCGCTGATGTCGTCGAGCATGCCGGCGGCGGGGTCGAGGATTTTGTACTGGTCCTGCGCGAAGAAGTCTGAGAGGACGTTGTGGCCTTCGCGGATGGTGCCTGCGGTGGGCTCTTCCTGACGGCTGAGGAGGCGGATGAGTGTGGACTTGCCTGCTCCGTTCGCGCCTACGAGGGCGATGCGGTCGCCGCGCTCGATGGTGAAGCTTAGGTCGTCGAGGATGAGTTTTTCGCCGCCGGTTGGCGTGGGGTAGATCTTTTTGAGGTTGGTGACTTCGAGGACAGTGCGTCCGCTGGCCGGTGGCTGCGGGATGGAGAAGTGGATGGTGGACTCGTCTTCGGGGACCTCGATACGCTCGATCTTTTCGAGTTCTTTGATGCGGGACTGGACCTGTTTGGCTTTGGTGGCCTGGTAGCGGAAGCGGTTGATGAAGGCTTCGAGGGCGTCGATGCGGTCGCGCTGGTTTTTGTAGGCGTTCATCAGTTGGGTGCGGCGCTCATCTTTTTGCACGACGTACTTCTCGTAGTTGCCGTGATAGGTGTGCATGCGCTTGTTCCAGAGTTCGACGGTTTTGTTGACGGTGACGTCGAGGAAGTAGCGGTCGTGCGAGATGAGGATGTAGGCGTTGGGATAATCGTGGAGATAGGTTTCGAGCCAGTTGCGGGATTCGATGTCGAGGTGGTTGGTGGGCTCGTCGAGGAGGAGGAGTGAGGGCTTTTGCAGGAGAAGCTTGGCTAGCGCGATGCGCATCTGCCAGCCGCCGGAGAACTCTTCGGTGTTGCGGTCCCAGTCTTCTTTGGAGAAGCCCAGGCCGCCGAGGACTGCGCCTACTTGCGAGTCGAGGTTATAGATGTCGTGGACGTGCAGCTGGTCGGCGATGTCGGAGTAGCGCTCGGCTGCTGCGAGGTACTGCTTGGATTTGGGGTCGGCCTCGGAGAGTGTGGTGGTGAGTTCGATGGATTCGCGCTCTAGCTCGTGTAGGTGATCGAAGACGGAGAGGCACTCGGCGAAGACGGTGCGGCCGCGTAGGGCGAGGCCATCCTGCGGGAGATAGCCGAGGGTGACGCCCTTGTTGCGGGTGATGGTGCCGTAGTCGAGGGACTCGATGCCGCCGATGATTTTGAGAAGGGTGGACTTGCCGGTGCCGTTGCCGCCGACCAGACCGGTGCGCTCGTCTGGATTGATGAGCCAGTTCGCGTCTTCGAAGAGGAGTTTTTGGCCGAAGCGTTTGCCGGCTGAGGAGAGTTGGAGCATTCTTCTTCTATTTTCTCATTGCGGGGGGAAAAGCGTGTCCTGCCGGACGGCGCCCTGCGCGGGCAGCGGTCACTTCGTGACTTGTGTCCCGGTCTTGGCGGGTTAGCTGCGAGAGGCCTCCCGTTGGTCGGCTTGATTTTTTGTTTGCGACCAACGGGAGCACCAACCAAAGGGGTACACACGTCACGAAGTGACCGCTGCCCGCGTAGGGCGCTTTCCCGATGAAGTCAAAAGGAATCCGTTTGCAGGGTGAGGTTCGTACTTGGAGTGTTATGCGATCACGTTTTGCAATGCTTGTCTGTTTGTTTGGGTTTGCTGTTTCGGGCTTCGCTTCGCCAGCTGTGGCGCCAGCAGCTTTGCATTGGCAGGCTTGGTCGGATGGAGCGTTCGCGCAGGCTCGGGCAGAGCATAAGTTTGTGCTACTGGATCTCGAGGCGGTGTGGTGTCACTGGTGCCATGTGATGGACGACGTGACGTATCGCGATCCGGCGGTGGTGAGGTTGCTGAATCAGAGATATGTGCTGGTGAAGGTGGATCAGGATTCGCGACCGGATATTTCGAATCGGTATCAGGACTATGGGTGGCCGGCTACGGTGGTGTTTGCGGCGGATGGATCGGAGATTGTGAAGCGGCAAGGGTATCTGCCGCCGAAGCTAATGTCATCGATGTTGCAGGCGATTATTGACGATCCTTCTCCGGGGCCGAGCATTGAGAGCGAGGCTGCGTTTCGTCCGGCATCGGATTCGGTGATCAAGTCTGCATTGCTGGCGCGGATCGAGGCGCAGTACGAGAAGCAATATGACAAGCCAATTGGTGGGTGGGGGTTTGTGCATAAGTATCTCGATGAAGAATCGGTGGAGTATGCGATGCGGCAGGGGGCTCGGGGGAATGCGGAGTATGCGAAGCGTGCGGGGGATACGCTGCATGATGCTACGAACCTGCTTGATCCGGTTTGGGGCGGGATGTACCAGTATTCGGTGGGGCGGCATTGGACGGAGCCGCACTTTGAGAAGCTGATCTCGATTCAGGCGGATGCGCTGCGGGAGTATTCGCTTGCCTTTGCGGAGACGCGAAATCCTGAGGATTTGAATGCGGCGCAATCTGTGCATCGCTATGTTACAAATTTTCTGACTGCTCCTGCTGCGGGTGTTTTTTTTGTGTCGCAGGATGCGGATCTGCATGATGGGCAGGAGAACGAGGCTTATTTCAAGCTTTCGGATCAGGGGCGGCGGGCGCAAGGGATACCGCGTGTCGATACGCATGTTTATGCACGCGAGAATGGGTGGATGATCGCTGCGCTTTGCGATTATTACGCTGCGAGCGACGATGTTACTGCATTGGCGCAGGCGCGGAAGGCTGCGGGATGGATTGTTGTGCATCGCAGTTTGCCTGGTGGGGGATTTCGGCACGACGATGTTGATCCCGCCGGGCCTTATCTTGGCGATACGCTGGCGATGGGGCAGGCTTTTCTTGCGCTGTATAACGTTACCGGCGATCGTGGGGATTTGAAGGCTGCTGGTGCGGCGGCGGACTATATTGCGGGTCACTTTGCGCCTGCGGCGGTGGGCGGAGGATTTGTTACGGCACAGACGGCTACGGATGCTGCGTATCGGCCGCACCCTGATCGAGATGAGAATGTTGCGTTGGTGCGGTTTGCTTCGGGACTTGCGCTGGCTTCGGGGGAGGAGCGGTATCGGGCTGCTGCCGTGGAGGCGATGCGGTATCTGGCGGCGGAGTCGATAGCGTTGCGGCCGTTATCCGCTGGCGTGCTGCTTGCTAATGAGGATATGACGGAGGCTCCGATTCACGTTACGGTGTTAGGGGCCGCGTCGAATGCTGATGTGGTTGCGCTCCACACTGCTGCGTTGCGTGCGATTACGTCGCATGAGTTGATCGAGGTGCGCGATCCGGCCGATCCTGCTCCGCTGCCTACAAGCGTTACGTACCCTCCGTTGAAGAGAGCTGCGCTCTTTCTTTGCACGGCGCAGGCTTGTTCGTCGCCGATCTTTCGCGGGGAAGAGGTTCGGGGGAAGATTCAGCGGGCGCAGCTCCAGGCACAGCGTTAGGCGATGTGGCCTTCCGGCCGGGACCGCTGCGCGCGGTGCGGTCACTTCGTGACTTTTATACCCCTTCGGATGGTGCTCCCGTTGGTCGCAGACGAAGATCTTCTGTCGGCTAGTGGGAGTCCGAAAGCGAACAGTGTTTTGTGAGATTGAACAGTGAAGGGTGTGGGCGTTGTCGGTCGGATATCGCTTATGTCTTCTTGAGATTGTAGTTACGGACGTTCTTGTGGCATGTGCTTTTGGCAGGGGAATTGCACATTTCCATTACTAGATTCTCACTTTCGGAGGCTGTGATGGCTTATTTTGAGCGGGTTCGCGATGTGGTATCGGGGCCGTTTAGTCCTGAAATTATGGCGCAGCGTACGGCTGCGGGATGGCAACTGGTGTCGATTGAGTGGAGGCGGGAGCTGCCAGATCAGGAGACTCCGACAGAGGGAGCGTTTGGCGAGGAGATTCCTTATGGGCTGCAAATCTCGGAGGACTGCATGAGGCTTGAGGTCCATCCGAGGGAGAATCAGACGCTGATGTTGATGATGGATCTGTTGGGACAGGACTTCTCGTATGCGAGCATCGTTAGCGATTTGAATGAAAAGGGGTTTCGTATGCGGAATGGTGGGCCGTGGAACAGGGTGGCGGTGTTTAACATGATGCCACGGCTGATTGAGGTGGGGCCGCGCTTGTTTTCCTCTGACGAGTGGAAGAAGCGGGAGAAGAGGTTGTCGCAGGTGAAGGCGCCGGATCTCTTTTAGCTATTGGGGCGCGGGAATTACGGGGTCGGAGTAGCCGTCGACGTGGCAGAGCCGCGCTTGTCGAGTCTTGTCTGCAGGTATTTTAAAGGCTTGCTACGGCATTTGACCGGATAGACGCGTCCAATCGACAGAGGGATCTTTTGAACCAGATAAGTATTGATACAGTGGCGCCCGCGGAGCTACAACGCTGGTGGCGTCGGCGTTGGGTTCTCTGGACAGGTGCGGTTTTTGTTCTGGTGGCGATTGTGGGGGCGTTGATGGTGCAGTGGGGATTGCGGCAGTTGCAGCCGATGTTGCGGCGAAAGGTGGTGGAGACGCTTTCGGCACGGTTCCATAGCCCGGTGGAGTTGGATCGGTTCGAGCTGTCGATGCGTAAGGGCGTGATCGTGCGGGGTGGGGGGCTGCGGATTCTTTATCTAGCGGGGCCGACGAAACCGGATGCTCGTCCGAATGCGCCGCCGATGGTGGTTGTGGATAGCTTCGAGTTCGGTACGAACTGGAGAGAGCTGCTGCGGCCGACGACGCGCATCGTAGGGGTCAAGGTGCATGGGCTGACGGTGAATATTCCGCCGAAGGAGGAGCGTGGACCGTTGATGCAGGATGATCCGAAGCAGAAAGGACAGTCGGCGCTGGGAATTACGGTGGACCGGATTGAGTGTACGGACGCGAAGATAACGCTGGAGACGCGTAAGCCGGGGAAGAAGCCGCTGGAGTTCGAGATCAGCAGCGTGGTGTTGACCGATGTTGGGGCGAAGAAGCCGTTGAACTTTACGGCGGTGCTGCGAAATCCGAAGCCAGTGGGAGATATTCGCTCGACCGGGCACTTTGGGCCGTGGCAGAAGGATAATCCGCGGGATACGCCGATCGATGGGGATTATGAGTTCACGCATGCGGACCTGTCGTCGATTCATGGGCTGGGGGGGATTTTGGCGTCGACGGGTAAGTACGAGGGGACGCTGGGGGCGATTGCGGTGGATGGAACGGCGGAGGTGCCGGAGTTCCGGCTTGATATCAGTGATCATTCGCTGCCGATGCGGACCGAGTTCAATGCGGTGGTGGATGGGACGACGGGTGATGTGCGGCTTGAACAGGTGAAGACGCGGGTGGGGCGGTCGGAGTTGACGGCTACGGGGTCGGTGACAAGGGCGGCGGGCGCCCAGGGGCATACGACGGATCTGCATGTGGTGATGGAGAAGGGCAGAATTGAAGACATGCTGGCGCTGGCGATGAAGGGAAATCCCGCGCTGATGCGGGGGGCGCTGGCGACGAAGGTGCATGTCGTGGTGCCGCCGGGGACGGTGAGCGTTTCGAAGAAGGTGAAGCTGGATGGAACGTTTGCGATTCACGACGCGCTACTGAACAACGTGAAGATGCAGCAGCAACTGGATGCGATGAGCGAAAGGGCGCAGGGGAAGCCGAAGCTGGCGAATGCGCAGGATGCCGCGGTGGTGGGATCGTCGATGTCGGGTACGTTCTCGCAGGCCGATGCGGTGATGCAGATACCGGAGCTGAACTACCAGATGCCGGGGGCGCAGGTGACGATGAATGGACAGATCGAGTTGATTGAGAGCACCTACGAGTTTCATGGAAAGGTGAGGACCGAGGCGACGGCTTCGCAGATGACGACGGGGTGGAAGAGTATGTTGCTGACGCCGTTCGACAAGCTGCTGAAGAAGAATGGGGCTGGGGTTGAGTTGCCGATCAAGGTGACGGGGACGCGGTCGACGTATGACTTGCGCCTGGATTTTCCGCACGATACGCGGGCGCCGGCCAAGCTTCCAACCCCTGCAAAATGAGAGAGTTTGGGAAAGGGGAGCCCTGGATGGTGCTTTGGTCGGAGAGACAATCGCGAAGCGCTCTGCTAGTGTCAGACTTGAGAGTTATTCGAGCCGAAGAGGTTTGTGTAGAACGATTTGATGCGGAGTTTGATGTCCGGACAGCCACAACTTTTCCCGAACCCTGAACCGACCGTTGAAGATGCGGCGGTAAATAAGGTTGAACCTGTAAAGAGAACAGCGCCGGTGTGGCTGCAGCGGCTGTCGCTGTTTGTGCTGGTGCTGTTCTGCGTGTACCTGGGCGTGCTGGTGATGGTGTTGCCATGGTGGACGCGGATATGGGACCGCAATGAGTTCATCCTGGCCCGGCCGTGGCTTGCTGCGGTGTTGCATAATGGCGCGGTGCGGGGGATGATCTCCGGGCTGGGGCTGCTGGATATATGGATCGGTGTCTCCGAGGCGGTGCACTACCGCGACTACCGGGGATGATGGGCGATCGACTGCCGGTTTTCTAACATGTGGATAGAGAGACTATGAACCCTAAGGTGCCGGATACGCTGGAGCAGGCTCCGCTGGCGTATGAGAATGCTGATTTTTTGAACTCGCCCGAGGGGCGAATGCTGAGGATTCTGGCGGAGTACCAGGAGCCGATGGCGCGGTTTCGGCGTGAGCGGATTCAGGACACGGTAGTGTTCTTCGGGTCGGCCCGGTTTCGGGCGCTGGATGTGGCGAACTCGGAGCTGGAGCTGCTGGCAAATACGGGGTCGGCCCAGCCTGCGCCGAAGGAGGAGCAACCGGCGAGCCCAGAGGAGATAGAGAGTGGCGAGGCGAGCGCGCAGAAGTTGAAGCTGGCCGAAGCTGCGGTGGAGATGGCTCAGTACTATGAGGACGCGCGACGGCTGGCGGGGATGATGGCTTCGTGGGCGAAGACCCTGCCTGGGAGGCGGCACCGTTTCGTGGTGACCTCCGGTGGTGGACCGGGGATTATGGAGGCGGCCAATCGCGGGGCGTATGAGGCTGGGTGCAAGACGATCGGGCTGAACATCAAGCTGCCGTTTGAGCAGCATCCGAACCCGTACATTACACCTGCGCTCAGCTTTGACTTTCACTACTTCTTCATGCGGAAGTATTGGTTCGCTTATCTGGCGAAGGCGTTGGTGGTGTTTCCGGGCGGGTTTGGGACGCTGGATGAGATGTTCGAGCTGTTGACGCTGGCGCAGACGAGGAAGCTGGCGAAGAAGATCACGGTGGTGATCTACGGGTCGGAGTATTGGAAGAAAGTGATCAACCTTGAGCTGCTGGCCGAGAAGGGTGCCATTGCGACGGCGGATCTGGAGCTGTTTCAGTTTGCGGATACACCGGAGGAGGCGTTCGCGCTGTTGAAGGCGGGGTTGACGGAGAATCACCTGGAGTCCGACTACGAGCGGGAGCAGGCTAGGCTGGAGAAGGAAGAGATTCCCGATCATCCGGCGCCGAGCGTGCAGGAGATGATGGGGCCGGATATCGCGAAGACGCGGTAGTGGTGGCTGCCGGGTTCAATGGTTGACGGGTGCGGGCTGCCCAATGACCTCATTTGCTGTCAGCTAAAGAGATGTCAGGGTCCGGGGCACGCTTGGTATAGTGCGTGCAGTGTCTGCACTTCGAACGAGGTCATAGTTGATTCGTTCATTCCGCACCTTGATCTGCCTTTCAGCGATGTGGGCTCTCGCCGTCACGGCTTCGGCCGAGATCAGTGCATCTCGGCATCATCCGATGAATCCACCGACTGAGCGAGACGATGTTGCGAGCATCTCTTTGGGCCGAGCCAAGGTGCCGTTGTACGGGCCGTGGAAGTTTCAGATTGGCGATTCGCCGCTTGATCCTGTGACGGGTAAGCCACTTTGGGCGGAGCCTGGATTTGACGATTCGCAGTGGGAGACGGTGAATCTCAGGCACAAGCCGGGAACGCCTCCTTCAATAGTTGGATCGCCAAACTCAGTGCCGGGCTGGACTGTGAGAGGACATCCAGGGTATGCGGGTTACGCGTGGTATCGCATACACGTTGGCCTGATTGAACCGCCCGAGACGCGAGTGGCTCTTGCCGGGCCCCCCGCTGTGGACGATGGTTACCAGCTTTTCGCCAACGGCGCACTGATAGGCAGTTTCGGCGACTTTAGCGGAAAGACGCCGACAGTCGGCGTTGCCAAGCCGATGTTCTTTTCTATCCCGCAGGACTCTTTGCCACAGGTGGGGATCTCCGGCACACCCGCAACCTCCCTTGTGCTTGCCTTTCGGATGTGGATGGACCCCACGACTCTGGTCGGCTCATCCGATGCGGGTGGTTTTCACACCGCGCCCGTATTAGGCAGTGAGGACGCCGTTTGGGATGTGTACAAGTTAGATTGGCTGGCACGGGTACTTTCGACTGGATCCAATGCCGCCTTCGCTGTCGGATTCGTCGCGCTGGCGCTGCTGCTATTCAGTCTTAGATTGGTTGACCGCTCCGACTCGGTCTATCTCTGGATTGGAAGTGTATTTCTCCTCCGAGCGGTCGTTGAAGCGCTGCATAGTGCGGTGAGCTGGATCGACCTCAACGGCATCACGTGGACCTGGATGACTGATGTTCTTAATTCACTGATCTATGCCGGATGGCTGATGGTCTGGTGGGTTTGGTTTGGGCGGCCCCGACCTGCCTGGTTACGGTTCGCAGTGTTTGGTTTGGCAGCGCTGAATCTGATTGCGACCTTATATGCCGGACCGACATCGGTTATTTCCGCACCCACCTCGGTTACAGCCGCCTTCTACGTCGCGGATGTTATTTCTCGGCTACTCTTATTCTCAACTCTGATCTGGATCGTTGTTCAGGGGATTCGACGACAGGGCGTCGAGGGCTGGCTGGTCTTGCCCGCCGTGATCCTCTTCGGGGTTGGGCTTTGGGCACCCGAGTTGGTTAGTTTGAACGTTCCTTTCTTTTGGTACCCCTATGGCGTGGGCTTCACGATGTGGCAAGTCATAGATGTTGCCCTGGTAGTGACTCTCACGTTGCTTTTGCTCCGGCGGTTGTTACGGTCATTGGAACGGCAGCGTTTGATGGCACTCGACGTGAAGCAGGCACAGGAGGTGCAGCAGGTAGTCCTGCCAGAGTCACGGCTGGTATTGCCGGGCCTTGTGATCGAGAGCGAGTACCGGCCTGCGCGCGAGGTGGGTGGAGACTTCTTTCAGATCATTCCGAATGGAGCAGATGGAAGCTTGCTGATCGTTGCCGGTGACGTAACCGGCAAAGGTTTGAAGGCTGGCATGCTGGTGGCGCTGCTGGTTGGGGCGATTCGGACGGCGGCTGAGGTTTGTACGGATCCGGATCTGATCCTTCGTACTTTGAATAAGAGACTATTAGGCCGTAGCCAGGCTCAGGCTACCTGCCTTGCGCTCACCATCGCAAAAGACGGCGAAGTGGTGTTGGCCAATGCCGGGCATGTGCCTCCGTATCGAAACAAAGAGGCGATTGCGATGGAGGGGGCTTTGCCGCTTGGGATGGTCGATGGCGCAGAGCCTTCCGTCATGCGATTTCAACTGGTTGAGGGCGACACGCTGGTGTTGATTTCGGACGGTGTTGTCGAGGCCACCGACGCGAATAAGCGGCTATTTGGATTCGAGCGGGTGGCAAAACTTTTAGAGACGGCAGGTACCGCTGCGGAGATTGCGAGTGCTGCGCAGGAGTTTGGACAGGAGGATGACGTTAGCGTGATCTATATGACTCGGACTGCTCGTCTGTAATGATCTTGGAAGGTGTGTCAGAAGGATGACATCGAGAGAGTCGATGGTCTGAGTCTTGCGTGGGAGGCTGTCAAGTCACGCCTTCTGATAGGATTCTCGTTCTGGCACGCTCGAAAGTAGTTAGATCGTTCGCGGCACCCATCTTTTTTTGAGGTCTTGCATGCAACGGAAACCAAGTGTCCTTGCCGCACTCTTTCTTGTCGTAGTGTTGATGTTTCAGAGCTTTGGGGCGATGCTTCTGGCTCAAGCGGCCGCTGCGCCGCCACCGCCTCCTACGCCTGCGGAGCTCGATCAGTTGCTCGCGCCGATAGCGCTCTATCCCGACTCATTGCTGGCGCAGATTACAACGGCTTCGACGAATCCTCAGGAGATTCTTGATGTCGATAACTGGCTGGCGCTGAATAAGGGCCTGAGCGGAACGGCGTTGACGGATGCGGCGCAGAAGCAGGGTTTCGACCCGGCTTTTATCGCGCTCACCAACTTTCCTTCCGTGATCGAGATGATGGCCGAGAATATCGACGACTACGCTGCGCTTGGGACGGCCGTCTCTTCGAATCAGCAGGAGGTGGTGGCGTCGATTCAGCGGCTGCGTTCGCAGGCCTACGCGGCAGGAACGTTGCGCAGCACGCCGCAGCAACAGGTTGAGGTGCAGCAGAGTTCGGGACAACCGATCTATGTGATTCAGCCGGCGAATCCGCAGGTGGTGTATGTGCCGCAATATAATCCGACGGTCGTTTACGTGGCGCCGAGCACCAGTAGTGTGGTGGCGGCTTCGCTGATTGGCTTTGGGGTGGGGATCGGGATTGGTGCGCTGCTGGTGAACAACCAGCCTTGGGGTTGGGGTGGCTGGGGATGGAACTGGGGTGGGCGCAGCATCTACTACAACCATGGCCCTTGGGGTGGATGGCATGGTGGGTACTATCCGCCGCGGCCGTACTATCGTCCACGGCCGGTGCCATATGGCAACCGTCCAGGATATGGCGGCAACTGGGGATATCGTCCGCCGAACTACCGGCCGCCGATGTCGGCGAATCGGCCGGGGTACAGCCGTCCTGGCTATGGTCAGCCGGGTTACCGTCCGGGCCGTCCCGGAGGATCGCCGGGTGGTCCAAACAATGGGCGTCCGGGTGGGCAACCGGGAGGGTCGCGTCCTGGGACTCCGGGATATCGACCGGGTGGGCCGGGAAACGGGAACCGTCCAGGAACTCCTGGGAATGGAAATCGCCCGGGAACCGGTCCGGGGAATGGGAATAAACCTGGAACTCCGGGAAACGGAAACAGACCGGGAACTCCTGGGAACGGAAATCGCCCGGGGACAGGTCCGGGAAATCCTGGAAAGCCGGGAAATGGAAATCGACCAGGAGGTGGTCAGGGCGGAGGTCGTCCGTCGCAGCCTGGACAGGGCGGAAGACCGACACCGCAGCCGGGGCAGGGTGGAAGACCGACACCGCAGCCCCGTCCAACTACGCGGCCGGCGCAACCGAATCGTCCTACGCAACAACCGCGTCCTACGCAGAGCCGTCCTAGTCCGCAATCTCGTCCTACGAACCAGAGCAGGCCAGCGCAACAGTCTCGGCCCTCAGGGGGGCAGTCGTCGGGGTCGCGGCCACCATCGAACCGAGGGTCGAACGGCAAGCCTAACTAGATTGTCTGTGTTTAGGAGCCTTGAGACGAGGGGGCTTCGTACCCACCGCGCCGCTGGCTCGCAATCGGAGTGTGTGGCACTGACTTGCCCGATTCTGGCGATCGAATGAGACCTACAACCTTCGGGGAATCATTGTAGATAATAGGTTTACGGATTTTGAAGCTGCATTGTTGGTGCAGTTACACCCTCGTCACATTTGGAACCCATACTGCACTCGTAAGCAGCCTGAGAACCTGGGGGTGACCCGATGAGCCAGTCGAGTGTTTCGTACCTGTGGCGGGAACCGGAGGCGGCGAAGGGGTTTGAAACCGGGGTCTCGCTGCATAGTCACACGAACCAGTCAAAAGAGACGTTGGATTTCATCTCGGAGATGTCCAAGGACTGGAGCGTGCTGCAGCCGGTGATGCGGTGGGCAGAACGACGGTGCAAGCGGCGGCAGAGCATTGACCTGAACTATGCCCGAGGCTACTGGACTCCTCCGCTGACACCAAGTCTCGCGTTTGACCTGGAGCGGCGGCAGATCGAAGAGAAGCTGCAGATGCAGGCTCTTGTTTCGATCACCGATCACGATGACATCAATGCGCCGATGCTGCTGCGATCGGTGCCTTCGTCACGGCATATTCCGGTGTCGGTTGAGTGGACGGTGCCTTTTGGCAACACGGCGTTTCATATCGGCGTTCACAATCTGCCAAGCGCGACGGGCGCGGCATGGATGGAGCGTCTCGCTGCGTTTACTGCGCTTCCGGTGGCGACTCGTGAGCCTGAGCTGCTGCGGGAAGTTCTGGCTGAACTTGATGAGATTCCGGGCGTCCTTGTGATTTTCAATCATCCGCTGTGGGACCTTTATCGGGTGGGCAAGGAGAAGCACGACGTTCTGGTGAACGAGTTTCTGGCGCTGTATGGGCAATATGTGCACGCGCTCGAGCTGAACGGTTTGCGTGACTGGAAAGAGAACCGCGAGGCGGCGACTCTGGCTGGGAAATGGAATCAGCTTGTGATCAGTGGCGGCGATCGGCACGGTGTGGAACCGAATGCGAATGTGAACCTGACGCGGGCGGGGAGCTTCACTGAGTTCGTACACGAGGTGCGACGTGAGCGGCAGAGCCATGTACTCTTTATGCCGCAGTATGCCGAGCCGTGGAAGCACCGGATTCTGCAGTCGACATTGGATGCGATCCGCAACTACCCGCACTTTCCGGAGGGCTCGCGCCGCTGGGATCAGCGGGTCTATCATCCGGACGCCAACGGAGAGATTCGTCCCGTGTCTGAGCTTTGGCCCAAGGGCTATGCGCCGCGCCCGATACAGGCGGTTCTGTCGATGGTGAGGTTGATGGGCGCAGCGCCGTTGTCGGGTGGCCTTAGGATGGCGTGGAACGACAGCGTCGAGATGCAGACCACACTGGCAAAGCTGGATGCCTGAGGAGCGAAGTCAGCAGAATCGATGTGTGACCGTTTTTTGGTCCGATTTAATCTCTTCGTTCGATTGCGGAGATACTTGTTTCCGCAGGAGAAGCGCGCGGGGTAGTCTAGAGCGATGCGGGTGCCGCGGGTTGCCTACTTTCCGGACTCCTTCCATGAAGTGAACGGGGTGGCGCATACGAGTCGCAACTTTGTGGCCTATGCGGGGCGGCAAGGGCTGCCGTTTCTTTGCGTGCGTGCGGGCGGGCGGGCGGAGGCTTTCGAACAACGGGACGAACTGAGGACGTTGGAGCTGGGGCGCAGTCGTACGTCGGTGCGAATGGAAAAGGATCTTGAGTTCGACACGCTGTTCTGGCGACACGGCAGAGCGATTCGACGGCAGTTGGAGCGGTTTCGGGCGGATGTGATCCACATCACAGGGCCGAGTGAGTTGGGGATCTTTGGCGCGTACTTTGCGTGGGAGATGGGGATTCCGCTGGCTGCGTCGTGGCATACGAATGTTCATGAGTACGCAGCGCGACGGATGGGCTGGCTGACGGGAAGGATGTCGGAGCAGGCGGGTGCGACTACTGAGCGCGGGGTGGAGGCGGGGGCCTTGTGGGCAGCGTCGCGGTTCTATCGGTTGGCGAAGGTTTTGTTTGCGCCGAATGAAGAGCTTTGCCAGATGCTGGAGAGAACGACAGGAAGACCCTGCTACCTTATGCAGCGAGGTGTGGATACGGAGTGGTTTTCGCCCTTGCACAGGACACGCGAGGCGGGTGAGTCGACGGTGGTGCTGGGGTATGTGGGGAGGCTTTCGATTGAGAAGAATGTGAACCTGCTGGCGCGGGTGCAGAAGGAACTCGCGGTGGCGGGAGTGGACGGAGTGAGGTTTCTGATTGTCGGACATGGGAGCGACGAAACAGAGCTGCGGCGGGAGTTGGCGGATGCGGAGTTTGCCGGGGTGCTCCGGGGAGCTGCGCTGGCACAGGCATACGCGAATATGGATGTTCTAGTGTTTCCGTCGCATACGGACACGTTTGGAAATGTAGTCCTGGAAGCGCTTGCAAGCGGGGTGCCGGCGGTGGTGACCCCTGACGGTGGACCGAAGTTTATCGTGCGGGATGGCGAGACTGGATTTGTAACTAATGATGATCATTTTGCGGTCGCGGTCGCGGAGTTGGTGAGAGATCGGCAACGGCTGGAAGGAATGCGGCTGAAGGCACGGCAGTATGCGTTGGGGTGTAGCTGGGACGCGGTGTTCGACCGGGTCTATGCAGGCTATGAGACGGCGCTACGGGTGCGCGGGGCTGAGTTGAAAGTCGGCGAGCTGGCGTAGTGGGTTTCGACGATGACGGAAGCAATTATTTATCTCCGTCCGGGCGCACGTTCGCGAAGAAGAGCATAGGAAAGTCGTTTTTGATCGGCTCGGGTCGATTTATCCAGGATCGTGGAACCTGTCGGGTTTCTTTTGCGTAACAACCTTCGCCAACCCTTGCAAACAGGAGATCACTATGTCGTTTTTAGGAAATAGCTCAACAGGATCCGCCGCTTTGGTTGCGGCGGTTGCTCTTTCTTTTGCATCTTCGGCTGCGCTTGCTCAGAGCTCCGACAAGGATTGGCAGAAGGTATATGCCGTGAGCGGCGGGAGTGCTTCACTCACAGTGGAGACAGGCGATAGCGGTCTTGAGATCCGCTCCTGCGGCGAGTGCAAGGAGATCAGAGTCCATGTGGTGTCCACTCGGAATCTAAGTGAGTATTCCATCGAGGAGCGCCAGGAAGGGGATCATGTTTCTTTCAGGATCGATGAGAAGCCTCGTGCTGGCATCCGCATTCAATGGAATGAGAGCAGAAGGACGAAGGTGACGGTGGAGACTCCGAGGAAGCTGAATCTTGATGCCCGAGTGGCGGACGGTAATCTGTCTGCGCGAGACCTGACCGGCAGTTTTCAGGTTCATTCTGGCGACGGAGCGGTGTCGCTTGATGACATTCAAGGCGATGTGTACCTGGTTGCTTCGGACGGCAGCATCAGCCTGCATAACGTTGTCGGCACGCTTGATGCGCGAGGCTCGGACGGCAATATGAAGATCGATGGGCAGTTCACGATGGTTCGGCTTGAGACGAGCGATGGTAGCCTTGACTTTACGCTTGCTCCTGGTTCGCAGCTGACCGCTGCTTCATCGATTGAGAGTTCTGATGGACGAGTTTCGATCCGGCTGCCGCAGACTCTCTCTGCAGACGTGGATGTAGCTACCGGGGATGGACACCTTATTTGCACGCTCCCGCTTACGATGGACCACTACAACAGCGGAGAGTCTAGCGGCCATCATCTGCATGGGCATTTGAATAGTGGCGGAGTTCCGTTCAGCATTCACGCATCTGACGGAAACGTCAGTATTACGACCCTCTAGTAGCGTAGTTCGCCTACGTAGGCGCAGTAAGGCGCGAGTGTCATCTCGTCGAGATGCATGGTCCCCATAGCCTCGTCTGAGCGCAGGATGGTGCGGAGGAAGCTGCCGCGAAGGCCGAGTTTTGTTAGGTCGCTCTTTAGAGAGAGTTGGACAGGTCGTGCGGTGAGGTTGAATAACAGGACCAGAACGGGGGAGCCGGCAGAGACGACTTTTGCCTTGCGGACGAGGACGAGAACGTTCTGGTCGTCGCGGTTGATGGTGAGGCTGGCGCCGGTGGCCAAAGTGGCGTTGCCGTGATGGAGGGCGCTGAGCTGGCGGTACCAGTTTAGGAGAGAGTTGGGGTTCGCATCCTCAAGAGCTTCATTCGGTGTGGTATCTAGGGCTGAAGGTTCAGGTGGGGAAATGAGCTGGCCCTTTGCGGGCGGTGGTGGGGCGTCCCAAATGATGAGCGGAGTCGTCGCGGCTGATGCGGACGACGCACGCACACCCAGTTCCTGGCCGTAGTAGAGGAGTGACTCGGCGCGAGTGGTGAAGAGCAGGGTAGCTACGAGCTTGGCGATGGCGAGATCGTGTTGGCCGTCGGCGTAGCGGCTCATGCTGCGAGTGAAGGTGGGGCCGTCAGTGGCGAGAAGAGGCAGGCTGTGTCCGGCTTGCTGGATGTCCTGGAGACGTTCGATGATGGGGCGGATCACGGCGGCGTTGAGGGTCGTGGTGGCGGCGAGACTGTTGTCGAGGAGGAGTTGTGGGGATTGGGTATCCAGCACCGTGAAGGCGGGGGCTGTGGCGCCAGTGGGTGGCTTTCGTTGTGAGCGGGCGTGCGCATGATGACGACCGCGTGACGCTGGTTGTGCCCTCGGCTGAGGCTGTGAGGCTGCGGTCAGGTTGGGGTCGGCGTCAGCGATGATGATTCGCTGGCCCAGATAGCTGGTGTTCGCGGTGCGAAGAGTTGCGGCCTGGGTACGGGCAGCGTCATTGGTGCCGGAGACGTGGAAGCCGGCGATGCCGCGGTTGAGCCAGAAGCGCGCGACGTTGGGCAGGTCGGCGGCGGGGATCGCGGGGTCGAGATCAAGGAGGACGCGGAGATGGCGGCTGCTGGCTTCTCGGAGAAGATCATCGAAGTCGTCCAGGGTGCCGAGGCCTGGGGCGATCTCCTGTGCGTGGGTCGCGTCGGGTTGGAGCGGGGTGAGGAGGATGGCGTCGGCGCCGAGGGAGTGAATGTAGTCGAGGCGTTGGCTGACGCCGTGCAGATCGCTGCTACCGGTGGGGTTGAAGTTGGCGGGGTTCACCTCGTAGATGATGGCTCGCTTCCACCAGATATCGGTGGTGATGCCAGAGCCTACCCAGCCGGGTCGCGCGAGGGTTTGGGATCGAGCCGAGGGAATGGTCGCGGTCAGAATGCAGAGGGAGAGAATGAGGGGCGTTCGACGGAGGTTGATCATGCGTTCGTTATTGTGATGCTACCCGAGACATGGGGATGACGACGGATGAGCGGAGTATGAGATGGGCTCGTCGCGCATAAATTTGCTCATTCCTTGTGTTTGGAGAGGCGAGGTTTTATGGTCAATGAATCCGATCCAGCGAAAAAGGAGATTTGCACATGAGAGGTATTGCCGCTTTTGGTGTGGGGGCTGCGTTGTTGTTTGTTCAGACGGGGTTGGCTCAGATGGGCGCACCAGATACTCCGCCGCCGGTTTCAATGCAGGCTTTTGCGGGGCCCCTGGCTGCAAAGTATCGCGTAGATGCAGATCGAATTCTGAAGGCGTCTGAGACCGAGGACGATGGATATGTTGCGCTGACCTACCTATGCGACCACATCGGCAAGAGGCTGAGCGGATCGCCACAGCTGAACACTGCGGTGGAGTGGGGCGCGGAGTTGATGCGCAAGGCTGGGTTGCAGAATGTGACGGTGCAGCCGGTTATGGTGCCCCATTGGGTGAGGGGGAGCGAGTCGGGTGCGATTGTCGCTCCCGTGACGAAGCCGCTGCATATGCTGGGGCTGGGGATGAGCGTGGGTACGCCGAAGGAAGGGATCACAGCGGAGGTGGTGTTTGTGCCGAGCTTTGCTGCGCTGGATGCGATGTCTGCGGAGCAGGTGAAGGGAAAGATTGTGGTGTTCAATCCTGGCTGGCATGGTTATGGGTTCAATGTGATGTATCGCGGACTCGGACCGTCGAAGGCTGCGGCGAAGGGCGCTGTTGGGGTGTTGGTGCGTTCGGCGACGGGCCTCGCGATGCAGACGCCGCATACGGGTGCGCTGCGGTATGACGAGAAGGTGCCGAAGATTCCGGCGGCTGCGATCTCGGTGGAAGATGCGCTAATGATCGAGCGGTTGTGCAAGGAAGGACCGGTGAAGGTGCATCTGCAGATGGATGCGCATATGGAACCGGAGGTGAAGGCCGGTAATGTGATCGGCGAGATTGTGGGAAGTGAGCATCCTGAGCAGGTGGTGGTGATTGGCGGCCATATCGATTCGTGGGATGTTGGGCAAGGCGCGCAGGACGATGGATCGGGAATCATGGGGGCGTTCCAGGCGGTTACGCTGATTCACAAGCTGGGACTGAAGCCGAAACGGACGATTCGCCTGGTGTTTTGGGTGAATGAAGAGAATGGCGGAGCGGGCGGAGTAGCTTATCGCAAGATGGTCGGCGAGAAGATTAAGGATCAAGTCGCGGCGATTGAGATGGATGAAGGGGCGGAGAAGCCGTTGGGGATGGGGTACGGTGGGTTCGAGTCGATGATGCCGGGTGCGGCGCCGTTTGATCTGAATAAACTCCCGCCGGATCAGCAGCAGTCGTATGCTGCGTTGCAGGATATCGCTTCTCTGCTGGGACCGATTGGTGCGGATCGGGTGCTGCCGGGTGGGGGTGGATCGGATATCGAGCCGCTGACTGATGATGGAGTGCCTGCGCTGGCTCCGCGGACTGACGATCAGCACTACTTCGACTGGCACCATACGGATGCGGATACCTTGGATAAGGTCGATCCGAAGGAGTTCCGGAAGAACGCTGCGATGTTGGCGGTAGTGACGTATGTGCTGGCCGATATGGATGGGCGGCTGGCTGGGAAGAATGCTGCTGCTGCGAAGTAGTTTTTAGAAGCGAATGGCTGTAGTGGACGCTCCGCTACAGCCATTTTTGTTTAGTTCGGTGGCGGAGCGGTGGACGGTGGTACTGGCTTGCCATTTGCCGTTTCTGACTCCATGAGTTCGACTCGTGTGCCGTCGGGATCGAAGAGATTGACCTGGCGTTTGCCGTTGACGCCGGTGTGAGGAGCTATTGGTTTGCCGTAGGTTTGGAAGGCGCGGCGAGATTCGAGGGTACTGATGGACTTTGCCACGTCGGGCACGAGGAGGGAGATGTGCTCCTGGCCGCCGCGTTTGTCGGGTGGCGGAAGATCGCGGTAGAGCATGAACTCTACGTAGTCTTTGCCGTCGGGCACCTGCATGTCGATCCAGCTTAGCTGCGTGCCGTTGGAGCTGCCACGCCAGAACTCGTGGAAGCCGAGAAGATCGCCGTAGAACTTGATGGACTTCTCGCTGTTGCCGACGAGAAAGCCGAGATGGTAGATGGAGTCGGAGATGTTCGTGGCAGGAAGAGACTTGCCGGCGGTGCGAGCTTCGAGACCGTCTGGTTGCGGCTCGTCGAATTCGACGAGATTGCCGTCTGGATCTTTGATCGTCAGAGTGAGGTCGCCGGTTGTTACATTTTTGAGAACCGGTGAGGCGACTTGGACGCCACGGGAGATGAGGTAGCGGCGCATCCGTTCGGCGCTGGAGACGGTGAAGGCGATGTGACCCAGGCGGCCGGAGCCTGCGCGTGGCTGCAGGTTCAAGAGCTCGACGAACTGGTGGTCGTTGATCTTGAGGATAGCGTTAGTGATGGAGCCATCTGGATTCTTGTGTTCAGCGGATTCGTCGTAGCCGAGGAGGCCGTGCCAGAACTCAAGGGCTCTGGGTAGATCTGAGACGAAGAAGCCGACGTGCGAGATGCCGAGTATCTTGGGACGAGTTGGTGCGGTTTGAGCCTGGATGGTCAGCGCGCAGGTGAAGAGGATTGTGCAGATTGCTGCTAGTCGCTTGCTTCGATTCATCTGGAGTTGCGGTCCTTTCGTCGGAGTCATCGTACATGTCTCAGTGTGGGCTGAGGCCTGTGTTCTCTTGAAAATTCATGGTGCTTCGATTGACAGGGCAGGGCAGGCTCGATAGCCTCGAAGTTCGGCAGTGATTGGTGGGCCAATCTTTTTGCTGTCCGAATCCCAAGAGCCCTCGTCGGCGATGCACGCGATGCGATGGGGCGGAAGACTGGACATATGAGCACACGAGCTGATTTCAGCGTTGATGAGTGGGACCTCCTGCGTTCCTCTCCGTTTATGGCAAGCATTCTGGTGGTGGCGGCCAGCCCGAGCGGACCGATTGGCCTCGTTCAGGAGTCGACCGCTGCGGGCAAGATGATTTTGACCGCTGCTTCGACTGCGCAGACGCCTCTACTGAAGGATCTTGCTTCAGATCTGACGCAGAAGATGTCGATCCCCAAGCCTCCGGCTGGAGCCACCCCTGCACAGGTGCAGGGTGCGGCTACCGAGATCCTGAAGCGGACTTCGGATCTGCTGGCGCAGAAGGCTACGCCGGAAGAAGCGACCGAGTTGAAGCAGTGGCTGGCCGGAGTTGCGAAGGCGACCGCGGAGGCGACCAAGGAAGGCGGCTTTCTCGGCTTCGGAGGGACTCTGGTCTCCGATGAGGAGAAGGCGGCGCTGGCTACGGTCAACTCTACGCTGGGGCTTGCGGCCTAGGTTCAGCACGTTTAGTCGATGTCGAAGCTGACTCCTTGTGCGAGGGGCAGGTCGGTACCGTAGTTGATGGTGTTGGTGGCGCGGCGCATGTACTGCTTCCATGCGTCGGAGCCGGACTCGCGTCCTCCGCCGGTTTCTTTTTCGCCGCCGAAGGCTCCGCCGATCTCTGCGCCCGAGGTTCCGATGTTGACGTTGGCGATGCCGCAGTCGGAGCCGGTGGCGGAGAGGAAGAGCTCGGCTTCGCGAAGGTTCATGGTGAAGATCGACGAGGAGAGGCCCTGGGGAACGTCGTTGTGGAGGGCGAGGGCGTCGGCGAAGTCGGAGTATTTGAGGACGTAGAGGATGGGGGCGAAGGTTTCGCGCTTGACGGTGTCGGTCTGGGAGCCGATCTCGACGAGGGCGGGGCGGACATAGAAGGCTTCGTCGTTCGTGGTGGGGACTCGGTCTCCGCCGGTGACGGCTGCTCCGGAGGTGCGGGCCTCTTCGAGGGACTTCTGCATGGCGTTGTAGGAGCGCTCGTCGATGAGCGGGCCTACGAGGGTGCCTTGTGCGCCGGGGTCGCCGATGACGACGGAGCCGTAGACCTTTTTGAGCTGTGGAATGAGCTTGTCGTAGACATCAGCGTGGACGATGAGGCGGCGGAGCGTCGTGCAGCGCTGGCCTGCGGTGCCCATGGCGGAGAAGGCGATGGCGCGGAGGGTCAGGTCGAGGTCGGCGGTGGGGGCGACGATGGCTGCGTTGTTGCCACCTAGCTCTAGGATGGCTTTGGCGAAGCGTGCGGCGAGCTTCGGGGCTACGGCGCGGCCCATGGCGGTCGATCCGGTGGCGGAGACGAGGGGGATGAGCGGGCTGTCGACGAGTTGCTCGCCTACCTTGGCGTCGCCGATGAGGAGAGTGGCGAGGCCTGTGGGAACGCCGCCAAACTTTTTCGCGGCTCGCTCGAAGATGGCCTGGGTGGCGAGGGCGGTGAGGGGAGTTTTTTCGCTGGGCTTCCAGACGACGGCGTCACCCGAGACGAGGGCGAGCGCGGCGTTCCAGCTCCAGACGGCGACGGGGAAGTTGAAGGCGGAGATGATGCCGACGACGCCGAGGGGGTGCCAGGTCTCCATCATGCGGTGCTTGGCGCGCTCGGAGGGGACGGTGAGTCCGGCTAGCTGGCGGGAAAGACCGGCGGCGTAGGTGCAGATGTCGATCATCTCCTGGACTTCGCCGTGGCCTTCGGAGAGGAGCTTGCCGGTTTCGATGGTGACTAGGCGGCCGAGGGGTTCGAGGTTGGTGCGGAGCTCTTCGCCGAGGAGGCGGATCAGTTCGCCGCGTTTGGGGGCGGGGACGTTGCGCCACTCGAGGTAGGCGGCGTGGGCCTGGGCGATGGCTTTGTTGGCGGCCTCGGGCGTGATGGTGGCGATCTGGGCGATGACCTCGCCGGTGATGGGGGTGCGGACGGTGAGGTTGCCGGTGGTGGCGGGGACTCCGAGGTGCGCGAGGATGGCTTCGACTTCTTTTCTGATCGTCATGGTTTGTCTGGATTGTTCTCGTGGGCTAGCGTAGTTGGTTCGGGTCAAGGGTGGCAAGTTGCCGGCAGGGGGGTACCCCCCCTATATGATTCGCGTAAATACCTTTGAATCAGTAGTTTAAAACCGACGTCGCCTCGCAAAATCGTCATAACAAAGGGCTTATATGCAAATTCGTCCAAGCAAAGGGGTTACGGGTTTGCAATAGAAAAAGCCCCAATTAGATCGGGGCTTTTCCAACTCTGATACCAGTATAGCGATTGGAGGGGAACTAATACGCCACGCGAATGCGCTGGATTGACGCGGGTTTTCGCGACTGAGGGGATTGACAACCATTTATCCGGTTAGACAGTTATATGAAATCACGGCTTTGGCAGCGCTTTCCGACTACCGACCTCGGGCGTTCGCGACGGGTCTGCTTGAATGGTTTTCGTACTTTCTCTTTCGTCTGCGCTCGCAACCGGAACAGTGATTCCAGTGGCCGCGATATAGAGATTGCTCTTCTTTCTATACGACACAGCGATGGTGTGAACGCCAGCCTCTTCGTTTGTCCCACGTGGGAACTCGAGGATGTAGCGCTCCCGCAACATTTGCGTGAACTCCTTAAGCCGGAAGATGGTGGTGTGCTCGCTGGCTTGCAACTCGATTCCACCGCTGTTCACGCATATCTGTTCGAACTTGTCCTCGGGGCCACCGAAGGAGGGCGATCTTATGTGACGTATCTCTGTTGTTTCACCTGTTGGTTTCTCAAGCTTCAAGACGGTCATTATGGTCGGCAGAAGACCGAAGACAGTCTCGGAGCGGATCTGTGCATGGAACATGACGTCTTTCCAGAGGGTCTTGCTGCCGGTGTCTTCGCCATCGGTGATGGCCAGGAGTACGCGTCTGCCTGGTTGCTTGTCGAGGTCTTTGAGCACCTCTGACATAGAGTCCCATAATGGCAGGGTGGTCCTGCAGTATGGCGGAGGGATTTTCTTCTCTCTCTTTAGCTCTTCGTTTTGCGTTTGACGAATCTTCCATGGCGCCATGGCTCTCGTAACCCCGTCGGCGAGCGCGGCCGGATTTGCCCCGGTGCCGTAGATCGTGCGGATCAGGTTGCAATCAATGGCGTAGACCGAGACGCGATCCTGGGAATGGAGGAAATCAGGCGGGAGCGCAGCGATGGCTGTGATGAGCGACGGCAGTAGTTCGTTGCCGGGTTTGCTTGCGTCGATAAGGATTGCCAGGGAGATTGGATCATCGCCCTCCCGGCGAACGTAGGTTGGGCGAAACAGCGGCCCGGAGTCGAGGCTGATGCGGAATCCCGATGGGTCGATCGGCTTCATTCGATCGTAGTCGTGAGAGAGGACGAGGACGGGGACCTGCTTGAGATTGGTGTAGACGCGGAGTGTGGGAGTGGGGGGAGTTGCTGTGGAAGATGCTGGGGGCTGCGCGGCAGGCGTTGCTTCGGGATTTGACTGGGCGCTGAAGCAAGTTGCAGTTAGTGTGAGGACCAGAGCGATGATGCAGGCAGGCATCCGAGCCAGGCCTGACGGCCTCTTTCTTTTTGAGATCATCCGCTGAACCTCTCTGCTCACGGTCTGTTCGACCTCCGCGACGTCTCTCTCGACAGCGATCATTCTATAGGAGAATGAAAGAGGGTTGATGAGTTGCCAGGGAGGACGTTCACGCTGGGTGGGCCGCGAGGAACTTTTTGTATTCGGCATCGAGGCCGGTGATAAGGGTCTCAACTAACAGCAGCTGCCTTGAATGACTTCGATGTGATCTTTCATCGTTGGAGCGTCGTCCGGTGTGGGATCTTCGTTCCCGGATGTATTCAGCATGGGGCCGATGCTGAGGATTGCATCCGTGGAGCCTGCATAGCATTTGGAGATCAGAACTTTGGCAGCACCGTCCGACTACCAAACTCCGGCGTTCGCGACGGGTCTGCTTGAATGGTTTTCCTGCTTTCTTTTTCGTCTTCACTCGCAACCGGAACAGTGATTCCAGTGGCCGTGATAAAGAGATTGCTCTTCTTCTTGTAAGACACCGCGATTATGTGGACACCTGGCTTTTCGTTTGGCACACGCGGGTACTCGAGGATGTAGCGCTCCCGCAACATCTGCGTGAACTCCTTGAGTCGGAGAATGGTAGTGTGCTCGTTGGCTTGCAACTCGACGCCACCGCTGTTCACGCATATCTGTTTGAACTTGTCCTCGGCGTCACCGGAGGAGGGCGGATTTTTGGTCGACAGTAGACCGAAGACAGTCTCGGAGTGGATCTGTGCATGGAACATGACGTCTTTCCAGAGGGTCTTGCTGCCGTCGTCTCCGCCATCGGTGATGGCCAGGAGTATGCGTCTGCCTGGTTGCTGGTCGAGGTCTTTGAGCACCTCGGACATAGAGTCCCATAACGGCAGTCCGGCTCTGCAGTATGGCTGAGGGATCTTATTCTCTTTCTTCAGCTTTTCGTTTTGCGTTTGACGAATCTGCCATGGCGCCATGGCTTTCTTAACCCCTTCGGCGACCGCCGCCGGATTTGCCCCGGTGTCGTAGATCGTGCGGATGAGGGTGCAATCGATGGCGTAGACCGAGACACGATCCTGGGGATGGAGAAAATCGGGCGGGAGCGCAGCGAGGGCTTCCATGAGTGACGGCAGAAGTTCGGGGTAAGGTTTGCTTGCGTCGATGAGGATTGCCAGGGAGATTGGGTCATCACCCTGCTGGCGAACGTAGGTTGGGCGAAACAGCGGCCCCGAGTCGAGGCTGATGCGGAAGCCGGATGGGTCGATCGGCTTTATTCGCTCGTAGTCGTGAGATAGGACGAGGACGGAGACTTGCTTGAGATTGGTGTAGACGCGAAGGGTGGGAGCGGAGGGAGTTGCGGGTGTTGGAGATTGTGCCGGTTGGGCGGTTGGGGTTTGCGATTGCGCGTGGCTGCTGATTGCAGCGAGCAGAAATAAGAGAGCGATAGCGCTGAAAATCTTTCTTTGGGAACGTTGCGGTTGGCTTCTCTTCTGTACGGTCTGCTGTAGCCGTTGGTCCATGGACTCGTCGACCTCTGCATCACCACTTCTACAGCGGAGATTTTATTCGAAGAGATGTGGACTTAGCATCTTTGCAACGGCGGGCTCGCCAGAAGGTGGGCCATCTATTCGCTGCGCGGGTGGCGTTGCCGTGGGATCAACTGCTGCGATGAGTTCGGCGCGAAGGCCTTTGGAGAAGTCGCCGGTGTGTAGCGGCGTGAGGTTCGCAAGCTGGAGTTGGCCGTTTTGATCGTTGAAGACGTGGTCCTCGGCCTGGGTGGTGCGATGGATCTTGTGGTGGGTGTAGGGCTCGAGCTGCATGAGTTGGGTTGCGATCTCTTCGGGGAAGAAGACCTGGCCGACGTGCGAGGTGTGACCGGCGGCGTAGGTGTTGTTTGCTTCGTGGCCGTCGATGCGGACTTTGAAGTGGATATGGTTGGTGCGGCCCATGTAGAAGCCGGGGAAGACGGTGCGAAAGTTGACGGAGCCGTCTGGCGCGGTGACTTGAATGCCGCGGAGGAAGGTGAGCTTGTCGGTGGGATGGTTTTCGGGCGGCGGGCCGAAGCCTTCGCGCGGGCCTGGGCGATTGTGTGGGTGGGTGGGGTCGAAGTTCGGCGGTGGGCCGGGCGGTTGTCCGTCGGGAGGTCCGCCTGGGGGGCCTCCTGGGCCCATGGGGTTCTGGGTGGTGTAGCCGGAGTAGAGGCCGAGGGCGTCGCAGTGCCAGATATCGACGGCAGCGTTGGTGAGTGGTTTGCAGGTGCGGGCGTCGAGGACTGCGATGCGAAGTTGGAGGGGGATGCCTTGGCGGTCTTCGACGATGTTTGAGCGGAGCAGTTCGTCGGCGACGTAGTAGGGGCCGACTTCCTGCTCGGGTGTGAGCTTGCAGACGTCGGAGTTTTGCAGAAGGCCCAGGGCAAAGGCTGCGCGCTGCAGTTCAAGGGTTGTCGCGAGGGCGATTGTGTTGGTGAGGAATGTGCGGCGACTGAATGCGGTTGGATTCTTCATGTCCCTCTTGTGAGCAGGTGCAAGACTCACACGTGTAGACGCGGTTTTTGGCGACGCGACGACAGGGATACCGACATTTGGCGATTCCTATACAGCGCTAACCTGGGTGGGCGGCGAGGAATTTTTTGTACTCGCGGTCGAGGGAGTTCATGAGGGAGTCGACGAGGGTGAGTTGGCCCTGGAGGACTTCGATCTTCTGCTTGATGTCGTTGGCCTGGCCTTCGGTTGGGTCGGGATCGTCGTTGCTGATGTTCATGAAGGGAGCGAGGCTGATGATGGCGTCGCGTGCGGCCTGGTGTTCTGCGTCGTTCAGTTCAGTCTGGGTGCTGTAGATGTTGGAGTACTCTTCGGCCTGAGAGTAGGGCATGTAGGAGAGAGCGGTGGTTGACTGAACGGTCTTCCAACTTACGTCGTCGAAGGTGCGGATGCCTAAGCCGAGCGTCATGTTGTTCTTATCGGGGGCCTTGTGATTTTTGATGATGTATTTGAGGACAATGACATCGTGTTTGAGGTCGTCCTGGTTCTTGTGTAAAGCGGTGATGGATTCGGCCAGCCCTTTGGCGTTGTTCTCGATCTCGGTGTGCAGGCTGGCTTCGGCCTCGTGGACGAGGTGGCGATGGTGTTGCCACTCGACGAGACCTTCGAGGCTGAGAGCGATGAGAAGGCCGATGGTGATGGTGAGGAGATGAAGCAGAAAGTCTCGCCAGCCATGAATTGGTTCATGGGGAGGGTGCACATCGATCACGGAAGGGACCTCGTCGAGATTCACTGTGGTTAGCGTAGCAAATCGATGTTTGATCGCACAGAGTGATGGGCATTTTTGATTGCGTCGAGGGTCGGGAGATACTCACTGGCAGTTGAGATCGGTTTGCGTGACGCTCGCGTTGATGAGCTGCGAAGGTTCTGTTGGGCTGCGGAGTTGGATCCAGGCGATCAGAGCGAAGCCTCCCATGACGAAGACGGAGACGAGAACGTTGGCGCGGAGGATGTCTGAGGTTAGCCATTGTCTGCCTGAGGGATCGGTGATTGCGGCTGGAGTTCCGGGTTGAGCGATGAGGAGAATGTTTCCGATTGCGGCTGCGGCGTAGAAGAGCACGGGGAGACGCCAGAGTTGGGACGGGAGCGGCTGGGTGGGTTGTCTTCGCAGGTAGAGCGCGAAAGCTTGATAGAAGACGTAGGTTGTGAGAGACCAGCCGAGGAAGTTGCTGATCGGTACGCCGAAGTAGGAGCCTCCCTGCTTCCATAGCCAGGCATGGTCGATGTTGGCCCAGACGGGGTCCATGGAGAGATCCCATGCCACCATGATGCTGCTTGCGATCAATGGGAGAAGGACGATGCGGAAGCCACGCGGTTGTTCGGTTTTGTGGCCGAGAATGGCAAGAGCGAGGATCCATGACAGATAGCCCATCCCGAGATAGGCGAGGGCCAGGAGGATGGGGAGCTGGAAGAGCTTTGGGCCCATGAGATCGGTGAAGTAATAGTGGCCGAAGGGGAAGCCGGTTCTCAGGCTGAGGCTTTCGAAGAATGTCCCGCTGCCGAGACAGAGTGTCGCGAAGATCAGGATGCCACGCAAGCGATAGAGGAAACCTCCATGGAGCAGCGCGAAGGCTGCGGGAGGGAGTACGTGGAGGACGACGATGAGGAGAGTGGGAACTCTGTCCGCATAGAGCTGGAGGATCCGCCCCACCGCGTATAGGAGGAGAAGAAGCGCGAGGAGATTGCGGGTTAGGCGATTTTCTCTGTTGTCTTCCGTGTCTTTGGCGAGGGGTGGCATGGGGGAATTCTATGCTTTGGCGGGGCTGGATTCGCTGCGAGTGGGGCGATTCGCTTGATTTGTAACCAAAAGTGTGATATAATACTAAAGGCTACTTTATCGTGACGATGACAGTGGCACTTCCGACGTTTTGAGGAGATGAGATGGAGAACTTTGGCAAAGGGATGAGGGATTTTCTCGAGCGGTTTGAGAGGAATGCGAACTCAGGCGATGTCGATGATGTCGTTGCTCAGTTTGCGGATGTCTTTTTGAAGGCGGATCCGGGTGGCACTCATCCTGTGTCGTCTTCGGCATTGCGGATGGCGATTCCGCAGAGGAAGAAGATGTTTGAAAGCTCGGGATACGGTGCTACGACGCTGGCTTCGGTGAAGGAGACGAAGCTGGATGATCGGTACGTGCTGTTGCAGACGGAGTGGCTGATGAGGTTTGAAGGCAAGAGCGGGACGGGCGAAGACCTTACGCTGCGCACGACGTTTCTGGTTCATTGCTCGGATGAGGGGGCGAAGATTGTTCTTTATTTGAGCCACGAAGAACCTACGCCGGTTCTGCGTGGCAGAGGCTCCGGCGTAGGTGAGTGTTAGCTTGGCGCCGACGATCATTTCGTGATGAGGAGATTCAAGAACGTCGAAGAAGCGAAGGTTGGATTGGTCTCGACTTTGGATGCACTCTCTTCAAGGTTGATAGGTCCACATGTCGTTTTGGAAGTACCCTAGCCCCTCTGCCTGCTGGGCGGCGGTTGTAGTGGGTGTGTTTCCGCCGAAGAGCCAGAGTTTACCGGCTGCATCGGTCCAGCTAACTTCGTGGAAGCGCGCTTCCGGAGTGTTACTGGCTGCGGGCGTTCCCAGGATTCCGTATGTCCCCGCTTGGTCTGCAGCGCTTGATCCGGCAACCCAAGTCCATTGGCCAGCACTGAACTTCCACACGTCGTCGCGGTAGTCGGTAGAGCCGGAGGAGTTATAGGCGCCGCCGCCGAAGAGCCAGAGGTTTCCCGAGGCGTCGACCCAACTGACACCACTGTTTCTGGCGCGTGGGACGTTGCCGGGTGAAGCGATGCCCTGGTTTCCGTAGACACCTGGCTGGTTGATCAGGTTTGACCCGGAGATCCAGGTCCATTGGCCGTTGCTGAACTTCCAGAGATCGTTGAGGAAGCCGCGGTTGCCCTGGGAGTCGTAGCCGTTTCCGCCGAAGAGCCAGAAGTTTCCGGAGGCATCCGTCCAGGTAGACTGTTCTCGCCCTCCGGGAACATTGGTCGGGCTGGCGGTGCCCTGAGTGCCATAGACTCCGGATTGGAGACCCACGTTCGATCCTTGCATCCATGTCCATTGTCCCGCGCTGTACTTCCAGAGGTCATTGAGATATCCCGGTGTTCCGGTGGAGTCGAGAGCATCTCCACCGAAGAGCCAGAAGTCTCCGGTGGGACCAAGTGTGCCGTAGTTCCCTGATTCGTTGCCAACATTGGAACCTTGCACCCATGTCCATTGTCCGGCGGTGTACTTCCAGAGATCGTTGAGGTGGTCTAGAACGCTGAAGTTCGGTGTTGAGCCGTTGAAGGCGTAGCTTGCGCCACCAAAGAGCCAGAGTTTTCCGGAAGTATCGACCCATCGAGTCGCTCCATATCGATGAGTGTACCGGGACATGCGTTACGTTGTGGACCTGAGACATCCGTTACAAGCCCCTTGCGGTGGTGATGGTTCGACTTGAGGGCATCGGAAGACATATATCCAGTCGTCGAGGCCGTGGGAATGTGGGAATCCCGAAGGGATTTCCAAAGAGTGTGGGAAGATTCTCTCTCGCACTTCAAGCATTTTTTTCTCTTTAGGGGTGTCCAGAGGGGATATTTCTCTTTTAGCCAGGGATGATGGCGGGCAGGAGCGCGGGGAAGAGTTTGCTTCCGTCGTAGGGTGTTTCACTGCGAAGCATCCCGTAAATGGCATGGAGCAGCTTGCGAGCGACGGCGATGATCGCCTACAGCTTGGCCTTGTGACGACTCAGGAGTGTTTCGTAGAACGCCTTCAGGTGGGGATCGAGACGAACGGCAACCAGGGCAGGCATGTAGAGCGCGCGACGCAGATACCGATTGCCAGCCCGACTCATGCGGGAGGGCTTGTGCACCGAGGTTCCCGAGATCTGATGTACCGGGTCCAGGCCGCTGTGCGCCACCCACTGCCGCACCGACATCTCCGGTGAGAGCGATGAGAGTTCGCCCAGCAACTGAACCGCGCTGATCTCGGCGATTCCTGGGATGCCGATGAGCAGCTCGAACCGCTTCCGGATCGTTTCATCGCTGCGAACCAGTTCTCTCGCCTCGCGGCGGAACCGCAGGATGCGCCGATTGAGCGAAGCCATGGAGCGCTTCAGGTCGTTCACCACGCAGCGCGGTGTCGCCGCTGATTTCTCTGCGGCGTGGAGGCGGTTGTTTTGCCGTGTGTATTCTGCTGTCAGACCGAGGAGATGGCGGCTGATGGTGCGCAGTTGCAAGCTATTCAGACTCGGGGCGCGCCACGGCGTAAAGGGCATACGTCGGCTATATTCGGCCAACGCCTGCGCATCCGCTGAGTCGGTCTTCGACCGTCGCAGTGTCTGCGCGAAGCGATGGACCAGCTTCGGGTTCAGCACTGCGACCTCGATGCCATCCGCCCGATCCAGCGCCATAGCCAAGTCCAGCGAGTAGATGCCGGTTGCTTCCAGCGATACTCTCACCCGCGCCTTGCGCTTGTGCAGCCAGGCGATCAGGGCCTTGTGTCCGCTGGCGTTGTTGTTGAAAACGCGTTGCTCGAACCGTTGATCTTCCTGATGAACGACTGCGGTAAGAGTCGCGGCACTCACATCGATGCCGCAAAATACGGTGGACTGTTTGGATGGATTCGGCTTGCTCATAAAGCTCCTTGAAGGTACGATCTGTCTCGGCTGCCGCCCCTGTCCGCGTCAACGGGCTTACTCTTCGCGCCGCCCTTGAACATGCAGGCTCTAAGGCCTCCGATTCTCCACGGCGTAAAAAGAGAGGGGCGGGGGCCTCTCTTCGCCATCAGGCTCAGACAAAACTGGCCTCGGGTGGGAGCGGCCTCTCCGCCGAAACGTGAACCTATCGTCACGCCTCAAATCGCAACATACAAGGGTGGGAAGCCGGATTCATGGCTTTCCATGCTTTCCATACTCTGCCATTTCCATGGCCTGTTTGCCCGGCGACCCAGATAAATCAGCTACGCCACCTGGCGCAATACACCGCACCCGCCATGACCGCTTATCGTGATCGGTTATCAATGAGTGCATTGGCGATTTCCCACCATTTGACCTTGCTGCGGGAGGAATCACAACTATTCGTAGTTGCCGAAAAGCCAGTATTTTGTGCAGTTGGATTTACGAACCGATCCAGCCCAACACAGATTGTTGGCAAATTGGGTGAAAACGAACCCGCACCGAAGCGGCCCACATGAACCTCTAACCCGACACTTACATCTTCCACGCCCCTACCTCGAATGATGGCTTGGTTTAGCGTAGGCGGCCGGTGGTATCTGGTGCTCATGAAAACCACTTTTTCGGGTGGCGGACGGCGCGGCGACGAGTGGTATCTTCAGTGCATAGATGATGTAGATTTCAGTTAGGCGGTTATGGCAGCTTCAGGAAAAATCAGGGTGCTCTGCGTTGACGATCATCCGCTTGTTCGCGATGGCATCGCATTCGCGCTGCAGCAGCAGAGCGACATGGAACTCGTGGCGCAGGCAAAGAACGGGATCGACGCGATCGCGGCGTTTCGACAGCACCGTCCAGACGTGACCTTGATGGACCTGCAGATGCCGCAGATGAGCGGGATCGATGCGACGGCTGCCATTCGCAGCGAGTTTCCCAATGCGCGCATTGTCATCCTCACTACTTATTCTGGAGATATCCAGGCTTCGCGCGCGCTCAAACTGGGGGCCGTCGGCTACTTGCTCAAGGGCATGTTGCGCACCGAGCTAATTGATACCATCCGCTCCGTGCACGCAGGCCACCGGCGAATTCCACCCGAGATCGCTTCGGAGATTGCAGAGCACTACAGCGCCGACGCGCTCTCCGACCGAGAGATTGAAGTGCTGCGCGTGGTTGCATCCGGATGCTCGAACAAGATCGTCGCAGACAAGCTTTTTATCTCCGAAGATACGGTGAAGGGACACATGAAAAGCATCCTTGCCAAGCTGCAGGCGAATGATCGTACCCACGCCGTCATGATCGCGATGAAGCGCGGCTTCCTCGAGGGCTGAGTTTAGACGAGCGGCTTCAAGTTCCCAAGTACCGTCGGGATCAGTTCAGCGACTGTAGGGTGAATGTGCATCGCGCGCTGGAGCAGTGAGGTAGGCATGCCAGAGTACATTGCGGTAAGAATGCAATGGATCGCTTCGTCGCCTCCGGTCCCCAGGATGGACGCACCCAGAATCTCCTTGCTCTCCGCGTCGACCAGTAGCTTGATGAATCCGTGCGTCTCACTCTTCTCGATGGCGCGGCTCACCTTGGTCATCGGCCTTATTCCGATCAACGCAGCTCGTCCGCGCTGCCGTACTTGACGTTCGGTCATGCCGACTTGCGCTAACGGCGGATCAATGTACAGCGCATGCGCCGGAATGCGATCGCTCACGTTGCGCGCATCGTTATCGAGAAGGTTTGCCGCGACAACCTCGGCGTCATTGCAGGCAGTGTGAGTAAACCCGCCGCGTCCGTTGCAGTCGCCAAGCGCCCATATTCCCGGGACGGCGGTTTGGAGCTGGTCGTCGACCGGAATGTAGCCGTGTTCGTCAACAGCGATGCCGGCAGCTTCCAAACCGAGGTCGTCTGTGTTCGGCGTACGTCCCATCGCCAGCAGAATGTGCGATGCCGGAACCTCCAGCTCACCGTCAATGCTGTTGACGCCCACCGAGACGTCTTCGCCATCGAAGCGCAGTGAAATGCAATCCGCGTTAAGACGCACTTCAATCCCTTCCGCTTCCAGTATCCCTTGCACCGCGTTCGAAACATCCTCGTCCTCATCGGCGACGAGTCGTGCCGCGCGTTCAATGACTGTGACCTCGGATCCGAAGCGCCGGTATATTTGCGCAAACTCGAGCCCTGCGTAACCTCCGCCTACGACGGCCAGCTTAGGTGGTAGTGAGTCGAGCGCCAGGATCGTCGAGCTTGTCAGGTAGGGAACCGTATCGATACCGGGCAGGTTGGGAATGGCAGGCCGCGAGCCGACGTTAAGAAAGATATGTGGCGCGGTGAGCAGTTCGTCTCCAACCCGAAGCTGAGATGGGGAGACGAAGCGCGCGGCGCCCTGGTAGATCGTGCAACGCTCCATCTGGCGTAGGCATTGCTGCACACCCTCTCGCGACTCCGTGACAATGGCCTCTATGCGCTGTCGGACGCGTCGCATATCCATCATCACCGCGATGCTCGGGACAACCCCGAAGTCTTCGGCACGCCGGTTCAAGTGCGCTGCATAAGCGCTCGCAACCAGCGCCTTGGTAGGCGTGCAGCCGGTGTTCACGCAGGTTCCGCCGAATAGCTTCCTCTCCACCAGCGCAACTGTCCAACCGGCGGCTGTAAGCCTTCCGGCGAGCGCAGGACCTGCTTGCCCGGCACCAACGATGATTGCGTCATAAGCTGCCATCAATCTCTTGCTTCTTTCTTCGCGCGCATTGTGCCGGCTATCGACCGAGCGAATATTCATTCCAAGTTATCTCTGCAGCTCCCGCCCGTCACCACCCGATGGGGTGGTCTTCCGCCGATTTTTTGTGTGAGGCGATACCGGTTGCTTCACCCCATGAGGTAGTCACTTTTCACTACTTCCGGGTGGCCCGTGTTGCGTGGAATCCGGCCATACTCCACTACGAGCTGACCCAAGTCAGCACCGCAGCAATACCGATCCCTCGTGTCGAATGCTCGCATCGGCATGAGCTCACTCACTGATCCACAACCTCAAAAGGAGAACAGCATGCTCAACGAAAACGTTCACATCGCACAGACGCCTACCCCCGCGGTAAAGAACGTCGTCCTCGTCCATGGCGCCTTCGCCGATGGGACGAGCTGGTCCAAGATCATTCCTATCCTCGAATCCGAGGGCTATCACGTCGTCTCCGTCCAAAACCCTCTCACCTCGCTCGCCGATGATGTGGCCGCCACGCGGCGCGCGATCGCGCTGCAGGATGGTCCTGTCATTTTGGTCGGCCACTCCTGGGGCGGTGCGGTCATCACGCAGGCAGGCGACGATCCCAAGGTTGCAGGTCTCGTCTACGTCGCGGCTTACGCGCCTAATGTCGGCGAATCAGCCAACCAGGCGAGCACTCCCTTTGGCGTCACCGAAGGACAGAAAGCTATTCGCGTCGACAGCGAGAAGTTCGCCTACATGACCTCGGACGGTATTCTCAACCACTTCGCGCAAGGGCTTCCCATGGAAGAGCGCCGCGTAGTGCTTGCCGTTCAGGGACAGAGCTATGGCCCCATGTTTGACGAGAAGCTCACCGTCGCCGCATGGCAGACGAGGCCCTCATGGGTCGTCATCGCGGCGGATGATCAGATGCTTCCGCCGGCAATGGAAGAGGCTTCAGCGCAGCGTCTGGGCGCCACTACGACGACCCTCCCAACCTGCCACCTCGCGATGCTCCAGCAGCCAGTCGAAGTAGCTGCGGTGATCGATCAGGCTGCAAAGACCGCGTTGCGCAAATAACGCCACAACCTGCAAAGGAGAACTGCCATGTCAAGCCAACCACTCAACACCGATGCAGAAGCCAAAGCGTCCTCTTCGACACACGTCAAGAACATCGTTCTGGTGCACGGTGCATTTGCAGACGGATCAAGCTGGTCGAAGGTGATCCCGCTCTTGCAAAAGATGGATTACCACGTCGTCACCGTGCAAAACCCAATGACCTCCCTGGCGGATGAAGTCACCTTTACGAAGCGAATCATCGCGCTTCAAGACGGCCCACTCATTCTCGTGGCCCACTCTTGGGGTGGTGCTGTGATCACGCAAGCCGGCGACGATCCAAAAGTCGCCGGGCTCGTCTACATCACGGCTTACGCGCCCGAGGTCGGAGAATCTTCGAATGATGCAGGGACCCCGTACGGCTGGACCTCCGGGCAGAAACAGATTCGTCTCACCGCGGACAAGTTCGCCACACTGACCACCGAGGGCATGCTGAACTACGTTACCGAAGGCCTGCCCATGGAAGAACGTTTGCTTGCGCTAGCAACCCAGGGCCAGAGCTACGGCCCCATGTTCGACGAGAAGCTGACGGTTGCTGCGTGGAAGACGAAGCCTAACTGGGCTCTCATCTCCACCCAGGACCAGATGCTGGCGCCTGCGATGGAAGCCATGATGGCGAAGAGAATGGGCGCCGTTACCGTGTCTATCGATAGTTGCCACATGGTCATTCAGCAGGCGCCAGTGGAAGTGGCAGCCATCATCGATCAGGCGGCCAGGAACGCGCTCAACAACCACCCGAACGAGTAGCTTGCAAAACCCCCTTGGTGAGGTGTTCGTACCACGCGAGCGGGGCCAGAATCACTTTCAGAAAGAAGAAACCGACTCAGTATCAACAAAGCCGAGTCTCCAGACAAACGCACCAGTCACCGCAAGAATCGAGGAGATCATGAGCACACTTACTTTGAAAGACGGAACTACCATTTACTACAAGGACTGGGGCACCGGTCAGCCAATCACCTTCTCTCACGGCTGGCCGCTGAATGCAGACGCCTGGGATGCCCAGATGCTGTTCTTCGGCAACCTCGGCTATCGCGTCATCGCCCACGATCGCCGCAGCCACGGCCGCTCCAGCCAGACCTGGGATGGCAACGAGATGGACACCTACGCCGACGATCTGGCCGAGTTGTTCGATGCGCTGGACCTGAAGGGTGCAATCATGGTGGGCCACTCCACTGGCGGAGGCGAGGTAGCACGCTACATCTCGCGCCATGGTTCGAGTCGCGTCGCAAAAGCTGTCCTCATCAGCGCTGTGCCGCCGATCATGGTGAAGTCCGAACAGAACCCCATCGGCACTCCGATTGAGGCGCTCAATGCGATTCGCGACGGCGTCGTCAATGATCGTTCTCAGTTTTACAAGGACCTCTCACTCCCGTTTTTCGGCTACAACCGGCCGGGCGCGGCGATCTCCGAAGGCGTGCGCGAGAACTTCTGGTTCGAAGGAATGCAGAGTGGCGTCAAGGGCTCGTACGACTGCATCAAGGCCTTCTCTGAAACCGACTTCACCGAAGACCTGAAGAAGATCGACGTCCCGACGCTGGTCATGCATGGAGACGACGATCAGATCGTGCCGTTCCCGGATGCCGGCGCGCTTACCGCCAAGCTGGTTCCGGATGCGACACTGAAGGTCTATGCCGGCTTCCCGCACGGTATGCCCATCACGCACGCTGATGTCATCAACAAGGACTTGCTCGAGTTTCTTAGGAGCTAGGCCACTAGAGGTCGCGGGACGCTCGCAACAGCGTCCCGCCTCCCGTCACCGCTACTTTCGCTGGAGTGCGCCATGACATCTACGCTGACTTTTTCTGAAGCAAATTCGAGCAGCTCTCAGTCCGCCGGCATCTTCCACCCTGTCCTCGCCCCCGCTCTGCTCGACCGCCTGAGGTGCTATGGCGACGAGGAGTTTGTCTCCGAATCCTCGAGCCTCTTCATCCGCGGCGAGCGTGACGTCGACTGGTTCGTCATCCTCGATGGCGCCGTCGAAGTCTTCGAAGGCGGCGGCAATGGCCGCAAAGAGAACATCGTCTCCCGCCTGACCGACGGCCAGTTTACCGGCGAACTGGATCTCCTCGACAACCGGCAGAACCTGGTCAACTGCCGCGCTGTCCAGCCCACATGGTTGCTGCGTATATGCCGTGCATCGCTGGCGCGGATCATGCGTTCAGAGACTGAGATCGCCAACCTCATCATGCAGGCTTCCATCAGCCGCAGGTTCAATCTTGTTCAGCAGGCCACCAGCGGCGTCATACTGCTCGGCCACGTATACAGCCTCGACACGATCCGTCTGCAGCGATTTCTTACGCGCAACGGCTATCCCTATCGCATCATCGACGCCGAGCTGGATCGGGACGCGGAGGTCCTCATCCGGACCTTCGAGCTTACGCAGGCCGGCCTGCCCGTCGCTCTTCTGCCTGACGGACGCGTCCTGCGCAATCCCTCGATCACCATGCTCGCCGATGAGCTCGGCCTCACCGACCTGCGAGACAGCGCCGTCGTCTACGATGTCGCGATCGTCGGCGCGGGTCCTGCCGGTCTCGCCGCAGCCGTCTACGCCGCGTCTGAAGGCCTAGCAACCATCGTCATCGAAGGCGCCGCTCCGGGTGGACAAGCCGGTACCAGCTCCCGCATCGAGAACTACCTCGGCTTCCCTACTGGTGTCTCCGGTCAGGAACTGTCGGAGCGCTCGCTCGTACAAGCGCAAAAGTTCGGGGCACACTTCTCCATCTCGCGCGAGGTGCTCAGCATGAGCAAGTCCGACGGCATCTATCGTCTGGAGATAGAAGACGCTCCCGCTGTCAGTGCACGCACCGTCGTCATCGCTACCGGCGCTCGTTACCGCAAACTCGACGTCCCGAACTATCACCGCTTCGAGTACCAGGGAATTCACTACGCGGCTACGGCGATGGAAGCCGGTCTCTGCCACAACGAAGAGATCGTCGTTGTGGGCGCAGGCAACTCAGCCGGACAAGCGGCTCTCTTCCTTGCGCAAACCGCGAAGCATGTTCATCTGATCGTTCGCGGTCGCAGCTTGCAGGCCACCATGTCGGACTATCTCGTCCAGCGCATCCTTGCCTCCAGCCAGATTGCCGTGCATCTGCAGGCCGAGATCGTTGGCATGGATGGAGCTGATCGCCTTGGCACCGTAACGGTTCGCGATAATGTGCACCACACATCCAAGACACTCAAGATCTCGCATGTCTTCGTCATGATCGGCGCCAGTCCAAACACTGCCTGGCTCCGCGACATGCTTGCCATGGACGACAAAGGTTTCATCTTCACCGGCAGCAGCGCTTCCTCGAGCGCCTTCTTCGGCACCAACGTCGAAGGGGTCTACGCCGTGGGAGATGTGCGCTGTGGTTCGGTCAAACGCGTCGCCTCCGCGGTCGGAGAAGGGTCCGTCGTGGTCTCCGACATTCACAGGCATCTCGCAGCCTCGAAGCTGTCACAGCAGGAAGGAGAAAAACCCGGCCTGCCTCTTGCCGCGAGCCTGCGGACCGTGATGCCGACCTACAGCGCCGCAACGTTATGAAGCTTACCTGTCATGCAGTACACGCGACAGAGGCAGATATCTAAAAAGTAGACGCATGATCGGAGATCTAACTCCATATGCCCGATTGGCCGGTACAGTGACTGTAATTTTGGTTCCATTACCGGTTGAACTTGTACATTCAAATTTAGCGCCAATCTTAGTCGAACGTTCTTTCATCCCGCTCATCCCCCAGTGGCCCGATCTTCCATCAGTGAGAAGAATCGGATCTATCCCTTTGCCGTCGTCCTCGCAGGAGACAACGAACGCCTTTTTACTATAGGTGATCCTGACCTCAACAACGGAAGGATCCGCATGCTGAAAAGCATTCGTAATGGCTTCGCGTCCGATGCAGAAGACTTCTTCGAGAACGATCGGATCGACGACAACCATCGGTCCCTCGGTTTGAACATGAAATCTAATTTCGCTATAGCGCGTGAGATGAGTGCCGACCGCGGCGAGGGCTTCAGCGAGCGTTAGATCCTTGAATGTGTCGGATCGGAGACTTCTGACCCGGTCCCTCCCTTCTAATAAAATCGTGTCTGCCGATTTGAGTGCATCCTCAAGCATCCTGCGGGCGCGTCCCCCTTCAGGGACTTCCTGGGAGGCGACATCAAAGCGAAGCATAAGTCCCTGTACTCCCTGCAGGAGGGTGTCATGCAGATCGCGCGCAATCCGTACCCGTTCGTCTGCGCGCTCTTCAGCCCTGATTCGCACTGTTTCGGTTACGCGTTGGATTCGCAGCATGAGTATGAGCCAAACCACAGCGGCTGTAAGAGCGAAACATGCGAGGAAGAACCACACAGTTTGGTAAAAAGCCGGCAGAACTTGAAAGCGAGTACTGGAGGGCTGACTCCAGATTCCCTCACCATTTGAGGCGAGCACGTCAAATGTATAGCGGCCTGGGCGCAGTTTTGTATAAACAGCTTCCGTTCTTGATCCGACTTCCTGCCAAGTACTATCACTTCCTTCGAGCCGGTAGCGATAGGTCACCCTTTCTGGGGCAGGAAGATTAATCCCTGCATATTTGATAACTAATGTGTTCACCCCAGGTCGAATTTGACGGTAATCGGTAAGAGTCACTCCGTCCGCAGCGACCGCCGAGATGGTTAGTACGGGAGGGATCTGATTCTGGGGTAGTCGGCTTGGATCTACGTAGAACGCGGTGCTGGAGTTAGCGAACCAGATTGTTCCGCGGGCACCGCGAACGGCTGATGGCAGGGCGTAGCTGAGAGGTGCCGGCCCAATGACACTACCTTCAGTGATAAGTTGCGACTTCATTCGGTAGGCGGGGGAGTCGAGGGCTTTGAGAAATTCAGCTTTCGGAATTCTCACCACGCCGTAGGCGACGTTCAGCCATAAATCGCCACTGTCCGCCTCAACCAGACCCGAAATTCCACGCACGTGAAGTTCGTCTTCCAAAAGTAAATGTTCAAAGGTGTCTCCGCGCTGCACTGCTATGCCATTCATGCCGCCAGAAAGAAAGCCATGACTGGTTTCAGCGAAAGCTGTGACGTCGCCCAGGCCCGGAGCTTGGAAGTCACGTCCGGAATTACCTTCGAGCTCAGTGATGGCGCCGTTGGCATAGCCTGCCCAGAGTCTTCCTGCCCGATCCCTGAAGATAACATTCCGTCCCTCCTTCTGAATCGCAGGAACGGCGACTTGAGACCATGTTCCACGTTGCCATCGCCAGAGGTCCACGGCATTGCGAAAGGTAACGAAGATGGATCCATCACTTGTTTCTATAACTTGCTTAGCCGAGGATGGCCGCATCCCTTCGGGGAGGGGGATGTGTGTGGTTGTTTTACGATCAAACCTTCCGATTCCTTGATCATCGGTGAACCAGATGACGCCGCTGGGGCCGCAGTAGACGGAGTCCATCTCATATGTTTTCTTTATGCGAGTGATCGTCTGTCCGTCGCGGATCGAAATCAGTGGAGCAAGAGGCACTCCTATCCACACTTCGCCGTCCGAACAACTCGTGACCATCATGCGCCGGTCTGATATCGGGACGTTTTCGGGTTGAATCAGCTTGGGCTGCTCGAATCGATCCAGGCCACGCATGGTTCCTACCCAGATATCTCCTGAGGCATCTTTGAACATTGCGGTGGCACTATCTGTACTCAATCCCTGATCGTGCCCAAACCATTTGAACTGTTTGTCCTGATCCACCGCTATGGAAGTCGGGGCTTCTGCGATCTCTCGTGGGTTGCCCTTCAAAAGACCATAGACCGATGCAAACCATAGCTGCCCTTCCGGATCGAAGAGGAGGGTATCCGATAGTACGTGCAACCGGACCGGATATGGGGATCGATGACCCTCCACGTCGAGGCGTCTTACGGTTGGGATAGATGTCTCCGCTCCCTCTTCGCCACCAACCCAAAGGCTGCCATCTGGCGACTCGGCGAACTGTATCAACTCCCCGCCGACCTCGTCTGTCGCTTCAAACTTATCCTGGTTGGGTTCTCGTCGGTAAATCCATTTGTTAGTTCCCACCCATTGTGTTCCCGCTTTATCGAAGAACATCTTATAAACGCGTTCGGATGAGAACGGTTCGCTCGGTGACTCTCGTTGCCACCGTTCTCCGCGTAGTTGCCAAAGGTGTAGACCGGCTATGGCCCACATCGTTCCATTATTTGCTTGAAGCAGCTGATAGGTTGTATCTGGTGGAAGGCCTTCCTGTACTCCGTAGAGTTTGACATGGCCATTCCTGATTGCAGCAACCCCAGCGGGTCTGAATCCTACCCACACCGTCCCGTCACGAGCCACGCAAAGCGTTCTGATCGAGATTCGCGGCAACGGAGGCTCTCCCGAAGCGGGTCGAAAGAGAGAGAAACTTATGCCGTCGAATCGGTACAGCCCACTTCCACTACCAATCCAGAGCACTCCGTCGGTCGTCTGTCCAAGCCCGGCAATCTCTGAAGGAGCGCCCTCCCGAGCGGTCCATGACGTGTGATTGAACTGAATCAGCTTGAGTGGATCCTGTGCATTGAGCTTGTGCACTCCGGCCAGGAGGAGGACCATGTAGATGTATCTGCGGGACCGAGGCGAACGGAAGGCCCTGAGGAAGATGATCACTGTTCTCTCACCCTTCGTTCATTCAGTCATGATTGATAGTACTCACAATAAATCTTGATTCATGAGAAAGGCAATTTCACCCGAAAGTTCGAACGTAAATGACTCGCTTTTTCGACGGATGTTTGGAGCGTCCAGAGCGCATTGCTGGCTGCTGCTGATAGGTGAATTGCCCGTATTTTCGGCAAGTTCTCGGGTCACTTGGTGATATCAGACCAATGCACTCATTGGCAGGCTCAGACCACTCTACGCACAGCTCTGAAACGAAGCTCTTCGGAATTGAGTTCTCCTATCTCCATATCTCGAAAGAAGACTCTATAAAGCCCCGGTGTGATCAACTCGACTCCCAACTCTTCGAAGCGGAATACTTCGCTGATGAAGATTCTGTTCTTGTGCCAGCTAATGTCCCCGCTATTATTGACTCGTTGCAACTGGAGCCCCTTCGGGTACGTGAACTCCAGCAACTTGCGCGGCAGTCGTATCGCGCTGGGCATGTAAAGAGTTGCGGGAACTTGGTTGTTTAGCCCCTCATGCGGGCGCTCGTTGTTGAACACGTAGCGGAAGTTGTCAAAGCGGCTCTGCTGTGCTCGAAGGGATGCCGCAGGTGGTTTGGTCGTGTCCTCCTTCAAAGTGCGATGCATCCGCTCGTGGCGGCCGTTTTGTTGCGGCCGACCTGCTTGAATGCCCTCGTGCACGATCCCGAGCTTCATCCATCCGAGCGAGAGCTTCGACAGCCCCAAGAGCCCGGTGCCCGCAAACGGTGCGCCGTTGTCTGTTCTGATCCGCGCCGGCATCCCATACTCCCGCATCGCTGCTTCGCAGATCGCCTGGACCTGGCTTAGATCTATGCGCGAGACGATCTGGCAGCGAATCAAATAACGGCTATGCGCGTCCGTGATGGTGAACGGATCGCAACGCTTGCCGTCGCCGGTGGCGAAGTAACCCTTGAAATCCATGCACCACAGCTGATTCGGACCCGTGACCAGAGAGAACGGCTCTGAGCATGGCGTCGTCCGCTTTCTCTTCTTTTGAGGACTGGTCAGACCCGCGCGGCTCAGGATGTTGCCGAAGGTGCTAGCAGCAGGCCAGACCATGTCTGGCTGCAGCATCTCCAGCCTTGCCTTGAGCTTGCGCGCACCCCAGGACGGATGCTTGGCCCGAAGCACAAGGATGGTGTTCTCGATCGGCTCAAGCGTCGCGTGCGAACAACTGTGTGGCCGGCTGCTGCGATCCACGAGTCCCTCCGGCCCCGTCTCGTTGTAGCGGTTGATCCAACGGTAGGCTGTGGGACGCGAGATCCCATAGGCGCGACACAGGTCCGCTACCGACATCTCTTCCTTCTGATAACTCGACAAAAACTGCAGGCGTTGATCCATGATCCGGATCTCTTTCCAGGGCATACAACATCGTCGTATACGCCCAAATGCTGAGTATTCGTAGCCGTCGCGCTCCGCTGTAAACCATGTCTCCGGTCTGTTTTGTAACGGAAGTGCGAAGTACGCTCATCGACCAGTGGGGACGTTGTTTGGTGAGGGGGTTCCCTGGATGCCGTAAGTGCCGGGTTGATCAAAAAGCTCGGAGCCACCTACCCATGTCCATTGACCGCCGCTGTACTTCCAGAGGTCATTCAGCAAGCCGTAGCCGTCTAATACCAGAATGTTGCTGGAGGTTTGCGAGGGGGAGGCCGCACTGCCCCATCCACCGAAGAGCCAGAAGTTTCCGGAGTTATCTGTCCAGCTGACACCTTGTTCGCGCGCACCGGGGATGTTGCCGGGAGCCGCTGATCCTTGCGTCCCGTAGACACTACTCTGGTCGGGAACGTTCGCACCACCTACCCACGTCCACTGATTGTGGATAGAAGGAGTTGAGTTCGGAGTTGTAGGACCGCCACCACTGCAGCCCGTGAAGTTGAGTGACGCTATGACTGTGAAGATAGACACAAACGACTTCGTTCTGGCCCGCATCCAATTTCTCCGCGTATAAGTTGGATTTGTAACACCCACAGGTTAAAGCCGCATTTTATTTCGTCACGGTTTTTGAGGTTGGGCGAGGACTTCGGCGAGGTGCATGGGTTTTGTGTTGGTGTTTTGCGTGACTTGCTCGGCGCAGCTGAAGCCGTCGGTGACGAGGATGGTGTTGGCGGCTTTGTTGCGGACGGCGGGGAGAAGGACGCGGTTGGCTAGCGTTTGCGAGACGGTGTACTTTTCTTTTTCGAAGCCGAAGGGGCCGGCCATGCCGCAGCAGCCGGAGTCGAGGAGTTCGACGTCGGCGCCGGTGAGGCGGAGGAGGGCGATCTCGTCGTGCATGCCCATGGTTGCGCGGTGATGGCAGTGGCCGTGGACGAGGATCTTCTCGTCGAGTTGCGGTGGTCTGTAATGCGGGGCGTGTTTGACGAGGAACTCGCTGAGGAGGAAGGTCTGGTCGCGGAGTTTTTGCGCGCGGGGGTCGTGGGGGAGGAGGTTGGTGAGCTCGTCGCGGAAGACGGAGGCGCAGGAGGGTTCGAGCACGACGATGGGGGTGCCGGCTTGTAGCTGCGCGGTAAGGGCGTTGAGGGTTTTGAGGAGATAGTCTTTGGCAGTGTCGAGCATGCCGAAGTCGTAGAGGGGGCGGCCGCAGCATAGGTGTTGCGTGGGCAGCGTGACGCGGAAGCCGGCGGTGGTGAGGACGTTGTGCGCGGCACGCATGGCTGCGGGGTGGAAGTAGTTGTTGAAGGTGTCGGCCCAGAGGAAGACCTCGGGGGCTTCGGCGGGGAGTGGGATGCGGCGGTCGCGGCGGCGTTGAGGATCGCGGGCGAGGCGGCGATCGGGAGTGAAGGGTTTGGAGAAGCGGGGGAAGGTGCGCTTCGGGTGGATGTGGAGGAGTTTCTTCATGACGGCGCTGATGAGTGGGGTGTGGTTGATGGTGTTGACGAGGTGTGGTGCGTAGGAGGCGAGGCGGGCGAAGAGATCGATTCGGCCGAAGGCGTAGTGAGAGAGCGGGCGCGACTCGCCTTCGTAGTGGTGGGCGAGAAACTCGGATTTGTAGGTGGCCATGTCGACCGAGACAGGGCACTCGGACTTGCAGGCTTTGCAGGCGAGGCAGAGGTCGAGGGACTCTTTGACCTGCTTGTTCTTCCATTGGTCGGGGAGGACTTCGCCCTGCATCAGCTCCCAGAGGAGATGGGCGCGGCCGCGGGTGGAGTGGAGTTCTTCGCCGGTGGCCATGAAGCTTGGGCACATGGTGCCGGCGTCGGTCTTGCGGCAGGCTCCCACGCCGACGCAGCGGAGATTGGCGTCGGCGAAGGAGCCGTTGTTTTCGGCGTAGGCGAAGTGAGTCTTGGGATGCCAGGGGTTGTAGTCGGCGCCGAGGCGGAGGTCTTCGTGCGGCTCGTGGGCGTCGATGAGCTTGCCGGGGTTAAGGCGGTTGGTGGGGTCGAAGAGGCGCTTGAAGGTGCGGAAGGCCTGCATGAGTTCGGGGCCGAACATCTTGGGGAGGAGAGCGCCGCGCGCCTGGCCGTCGCCGTGCTCGCCGGAGAGAGAGCCGCCGTGGGCGAGAGCGATGTCGGCGGCGCTGTCCATGAATTGACGGAATTTGAGGATGCCTTCGGGAGTTTCGAGGTCGAAGTTGTGGCGCATGTGGACGCAGCCTTGGCCGAAGTGGCCGTACATGGGGCTGCGGTAGCCGTATTCGTTCATGAGCGCGAAGATGGCGCGGAGATAGCTGCCGAGTTGGTGGGGATCGACGGCGGCGTCTTCCCAACCCTCCCATCCGGTACCGACGCCGGGGATGAAGGCGGTGGCGCCGAGGGCGGACTCGCGAACGCGCCAGACACTCTTGGCTTCGGCGGAGGTGTAGATGCGTGTGGTTGCTTCGGCGGGAATGGTTTTGAGGTAGGCGGCGAGAGCGCGAGCCTTAGCGTTGGCCTCGGGTTGGGTGTCGGCGCCGAACTCGACGATGAGGAAGCCGTTGCCTTCCGGGAGGAGAGTGAGCTCTTCGGCGAACTTCTGCTTGCGGCGCATGGCATCGAGGAGGAGACCGTCCATGCCTTCGAAGCCGATAGGTTTGTGCTCGAGGATCTGTGGGACGTAGTCGGCGCCGAGGAAGATGTCGGGGAAGCCGACGCCGACGAGGGTGCGGCAGGGTGGAGATTGGACGAGCTCCAATGTTGCGCCGAGGATGATGGCGCAGGTGCCTTCGCTGCCGACCATGGCGCGGGCTACGTTGAAGGAGTTTTCGGGGAGGAGCTCGTCGAGGTTGAAGCCGGAGACTCGGCGGGGGATGTTGGGGAACTTCTCGCGGACCTGGTTCGCGTAGGTGTCGCGGAGGGATTTCAGAGTGGCGTAGATCTCGCCGACGCGGCCGCCGGCTGCGATGTTGGCGGCGAGCTCGGCTTCGGTGGTGGGGCCTACGGTGAGGCGGGTGCCGTCGTAGAGGAGTAGGTCGAGGGATGCGATGTTGTCGACGGTCTTGCCGCCCATAAGACCGTGAACGCCGCAGGAGTTGTTGCCGATCATGCCGCCTATGGTGCATCGGCTGTGGGTGGCGGGGTCGGGGGCGAAGGTGAGGTGGAGTTTTTCTGCGGCGTCGCGAACGCGATCGAGCACGATGCCGGGCTGGACCTGAACGGTGCGGTTCTGCACGTCGATCTCGCCCATGCCGTTCATGTATTTGGAGAAGTCGAGGATGACCGCGGCGTTGCAGCCCTGGCCGGCAAGCGAGGTTCCTGCTCCGCGGGTGAGGACGGGCGCGTTGAAGCGGCGGCAGAGAGCGACGGTGGTGATGACGTCGGCTTCGTCGCGGGGGATGACGACGCCGATGGGGATGTGGCGATAGTTGGAGGCGTCAGTGGAGTAGAGGGCCTTGGAGGCGGGGTCGAAGCGGACTTCGCCGCGGATCTGCTCGCGGAGGAGTGAGGCGAGTTCGTCGGCGTCGGGGAAGGTGTCGTGTGCGCGGGCGTGGGAGCTCGGCAGGACGACGAATGGGGAGGTGGACATAGGGCTTAACTATACGTCGGCAAACAGTGGACTTTGAAGGAAGATAGAAACGTTGAACAGGCGGCGACAATGCTTTTGCGGCTTTGGCTTGAGCCAGACTTTATCTGCGCAGTTTATTGAATCAGACGCAGGTCGATCGAGTCAGCCATCGCCTTGTATCCGGCATCGTTGGGATGGAGATGGTCTTTTGAGGCAAAGCGCGGCGACAGTCTGCTGGGATGTTCCGGGTCGCGCACTACGGTGTCGAAGTCGATGACGGCGTCGAACGAGCCGCTGGTCCTGATCCATTTATTTATCGCTTGCCTCATCGTCTCCTTCGAATCCGAGTAGTAGCCAGGAAGAACGACGCCTTCGAATGGGGTGAGAGTGGCTCCAATCAGCCGGATGCCGCGGGCGTGGGCGCGGGCGATGAGTTGTCGGTATGCGCCGATGACGTCATCTGCGGTGCGAATGTCCGCGGGATCAGCGAGGTATTCCCCGCCGAGCTTTGCGCCGGGAAAGCAGATGTCATTCATCCCTTCGAGAAGCACGATGTGGGTGATCCCTGGCAGAGCCAGAGCGTCGCGATCAAAGCGAGCGAGGGCACTGACGCCGAAGTCGTCGCTCAACAGGCGGTTCCCTGCGATGCCTTCGTTGACGACAGCCAGCTTCGGGCTCGAGGGCAAGCTTCCGAGGCGACGAGCGAGATCGTCTGGCCAGTTGTGGTCCGCATCAACGGTAGATCCATCGCCGTCAGTCACTGAGTCGCCGAACGCTACCAGTAGGCGCTGGGACGGCTGCGCCGGAACGAGCACGGCACTGACCAGGATTGACGACTCGGTTTGAGCCCCGCCTTCTATCGTCTCTGCGTGAGTGTAGTCGCCACGTTGTGACACCACCGCGTGTTTGAGCGCCAGCCCATGGATCGTCGGAGTGGCGACGCGTTTGGGAAAGTAGAGGCTGAGAGTGATTTCTCCTTCTTGGGTGATGGGAAGAGTTACCGGGTCACTGAGGATTGGTGCGCCTGCAGGGATCGTTACCGAGTTGCTGCCATTGAAAGTAATAGTGTGAATCGAGCTTGTGCTGACACTCGCCGGACTGGTCGGTAATGCGACGGTCGCCGAACCGATGACGAGAGGAGTGAGGCCGAATTCGTTCGAGAGGCGAAGGCGAATACTGGTTCCACCAACGGATACACGCATGCGCTCCCGCACCGTCTGGTCTTCGATCTTGAGCAGCGGTTCGTCTGGATCGGGGCTTGCTGATTGCGGGCTAGCTGTCCAAGTGGCGACCCAGGTGTTTCGTTGTGCGTCGGCAACCTGGGAGGCGAATAGAAGAAAGCAAACGAGTGCAAAGCTCCGCAGTTCATTCATGAAAATGGAGTTCTCCCAGTGTTGAACGCTATATGGTAAAGCGACCAGCAGATTCGAGTGTTACTTCATAGGCGAATAATTTGTTGGACGCATATAGATCTCGTCGACGTTTTCTATCAACTTTTCGGCGTTCTCGGACTTTCGATATTTTTGAAACGCCGGGTCAGTGTGGAATGCGTTCCAGTTCTTTTCTGCCGCCTCCCGACTCGAATGAGCGACGAGGTAGATGAAGGTGTTGTTCCACGCAGGATCTCCGTTGGGTACCCAGTAACCGACGACGTCGAGATCGTGCTTGGCGAGTAGCTTTGCTGCGTCGCTAAAACGTGACTCAAGAGCGGGCACCTTGCCCGGTACAGCGTGATAGATATCGAGCTCGAAGACGCGATTGCTGTCGGCCTCCACTTGCTGCAGGTGCGTCAAGCGGGCTGTGAAGAGCGATCCGGCGGCAAACGAGATAAGTGCAATGCAGCATACGGTCGAACCTTTGAGACTCCAGCGATTGAGCGCAGCGAAGGGTGGTTTGTAGCTCATCTTTATGGAATCTCTTGAGTCTCTGGTTTATTTTTCGATGCTTCGATCTACGTCAGGAGCTAGGCTTTACCCGTTGCGGTCATTTTGAAGATGGCTTGTGCGTTGGAGCTGTCGAAGCCGAGATCGAGTTTTTGTTTGCCGTCTTCTTCGGGGAGCGGGAGGCGGGTGATGAACTCGTAGAAGGAGCCGTTGACCTCTTTGGAGACGAGAGCACCTTCGGGGGTGTGGAACTTGCGCTGAACCTTGGCGGCGAGGAAGGCGGTCTGGCGGACGCGGCCGGATTGTGAAGTTTCGACGGCGGCCTTCATGGGCTGGCCGAGGGCTTTCTGTTCTTCGGCGAGTTGATCGACGTCGGGGACGCGGTCGGTGGCGTGGTTGAAGGCGTTGCCTTCGGTGGAGATCCAAGCCATCTCGGGGGATTCGGCGAGAAGGATCTCGTAGTCGGCGAGGGTGGGCTCGGTGTGCTGGCGCTCGAAGACGGAGGCGAGGACGGGGAGAAGTGCGACGGACTCGTCGATGGTGAGAGAGCCGGTGGATTCGAGTTTGTCGAGGAGCGATTTCGCCTGCGGAGTGATCGGGTCTTTCGAACTCGCGGTGACGCGGCGGACGGCTGCCTGGAACTCGGGGGAGAAGCGCTCGGGGTGAAGCTCGCTGAGGAAGAACTGGGCGATCTCCTCGGAGTAGTCGGCCTGGGCGTGGGAGCGGCCGGTCATCTTGAGGCGCTCGAGCGGGTAGACGCCGTTGAGTGCGTAACCGAGAGGGCGAAGGATGCGGGTGATGGCCTCCTGTCCGGCGGGGAGGCCGCCCATGCCTTCGAGTGCGACGGTGCGGACAGCGCCGTGATCGTGGAGGATCTGGCGGCCCTTGCCTAGGGTGTAGTCGGCGTAGGTCTTCGCGGTGGGGACGCGCCGAAGAAGGTCTTCGAAGAGGAGCATGTTGAGTGCTTGCGCAAGGACGGCGCGGGAGACCTGCGGGCCGGGGGCGGCGGCGATCTCGGGATGGATGACGAGCAGCTTGAAGAGGTGTTCGGTGCGGTCGGTGCCGATGATCTTGCCGAGTACTTCGCGTAGGACGCTGGTGCCTGTGCTCATTGTTTATTCCTCGTGACTGCCGGAGGGTTTCGTCCGGCCCTAACATCATCGTCAATGGGAGTGCGTCTGTAAAGCTGCCCTGCGCGGGCGGCGGTCACTTCGTGACATGTATGCCGGCTTCGCCCGGGGCCTCCCGATGGTCGGCGGAAAATTCTCATCGCGACCAGCGGGAGCGTCAACCGAAGGGGTATACCTGTCACGAAGTGACCGCACCGCGCGTAGCGGGTAGTTTCATGCCGAATAGGTTCATACGGCCTAGTGTCGGCGGGTTTAGAGCGAGGCTGCGAAGGCCAGGAGCACGGCGTCCTGCATGGGGGCGGCGATGAGCTGCATGCCTGTGCCGAAGGGTGCGCCGATAGCTTCTCCAGCGAGAGTGACGGTGGGCAGGCCCGCGAGACTGGCAGGTGTGGTGTAGCGCAGAATCGCTCCGCGGATGTGAGATTGGTCTTTGCCCGCGATGAGTTTGTTAACCGGGGCGCATGGAACGAGCAGGAGGTCGACTTGTTGGAAGAGCGACGAGATTTGAGTGCGGAAGATATCCAGGCGATGGTGGAGGGTTTCGAGTTGGGTTGTCGTGATGGACGCTCCCCATGCGAGGCGATCTGCGATTGCGGGCTCGAAGTGTTGATAGCGGTTCCGGTGGATTTGGGCTGCTTCGCTGGCCTGTATGGTGCTGAATATCTCCAAGCTGTCGGCCCAGAAGGCAGTGTCGATTGGAGTCAGGGTTGAGCCGTGATGGGTGAGGTGCTGCTTCCATGCAGCGAATGCGGAGAGGACCTCGGGCTCGCAGTCGTGAGTGAAATCGTCCCCGGCGTAGCCGATTCGGAGTTGGGTGGGTGTGGGGGCCGCGGGGATGTCGTAGATGGCGCTGGCCAGTGCGGGGCCGTCGCGGAGATCGCGGAAGAGCAGGCCGAGGGTATCGAAGGATGGCGCTAGATGGAAGGCACCGGCCCAGCGTTCTTCGCCACGGCTGACGCCGAGAGAGGCACGGTAGCCAGTGAGTCCGCAGAGTGCGGCTGGGACGCGGACTGAGCCGCCGGTGTCGGTGCCGATGGCTGCGAGCGCGGACCCTTCCTGTACGCTCGCGGCTGCGCCGCTCGAGGAGCCGCCTGTAAGTAGAGTTGCGTCGCGGGGTTGGACAGAGTCGCCGTAGTCGGCGTTTTCGCCAGTGATTCCGTAGGCGAGTTGGTGGAGATGAGTTTTTCCGGGGATGATTGCGCCTGCGTCCAATAAGCGCTGGGCGACCCAGGAGCTTTTTCGGGCATTGGGGTTGAGCTGCGCATAGTAGTGGGAGCCGCAGCTTGTTGTAGTGCCGACCACGTCGAAGCAGTCTTTGATCGAGATTGGAATTCCATAAAGAGGTGGGCGATTTTGAGCGTGGGAGAAGATGGTCGGGAGTAATTCGGCGCGATGGAGCGATTCGGTGGTGGTGAGGGTCAGGTACGTGTTGTGTGAGGCGTTGCTGTTGGCCCTGCCGGCAGCCTCAGTGGCGATGGTGACGGGGTCGGTTGCTGCGGAGGCGAGGGCATCGCGTAGGAGGGTGAGCGGAGAGGAGGCGTTTGTCATGGTTTGGGACCGTGATGAGTCAGACGCGGAAATCAATGATCAGTGGATCTTTGTGGCGAAGGTCTGGAAGTAGGCTTGTAGTGCTTTCGCGGTAGATACGTCGAGTGTCGGATTCGGCGGCATGGCCGAGTTTGGATCAATGGATTTTGGATCGCGAATGTAGCGCTCGAAGGTCGATGGCGAAGCGGCCGCGTAGTTGCCCAGGGTTTGCCATGGTCTGCCGGCCTTGGTGCCGCCGTAGTGGCCCATGTTGTGGCAGCGGTAGCAATGTTGCTGGGCGATCCGAAAGCCCTCGATGACCTGCAGGTTGGACGCATCTCTTTTATGAGGCGCAATGGCGCCATAGACTTGCTGCGCCGTACCAAACTCCACCCGAGTTACTTTCGCCGGAATTTTTGGAATCTCCTGAAAGGAGAGAACGCTGAAGGAAGGAGTGAAGTCCGCGTGGGTGACGAAGTAATTTCCAGGGTCGTCGTTTTTCGACTGGGCTACCCAGGTTTCGACGGGCAGGCCGTTAATCTTCAGCGCGAGGATGGGATGGTGCGCCTTCACATATTCGCGGGTGTACGTCGCGCGATAACCGTCGGAGCAAAGGGCGGTCAGTAGATCTGCTTCAGGAAGAGCGCCGAGGGAGCGCTCGAGTACATCGAGGTAGACGCCGGTTACGGTCAGCTTTTGCTGAGGGAGTTCGCGAAAGTTGTCGTCGCCTGTGACGGTGACCGTTGTCTGAGGGAACGTCAGGAGTTGCTCGTACGAGATGTAGCGGACGGTGCCGGGCGAGATGTCTGCTGCCAAGCCGGCGATCTCGAGGTCCGAATTCGAGCTGCGCTCGGTCAAGAGAAGATGACCGCCCGAAGGAGAGTCGGCCGCTGGCAGCGCAAGACATGCGGCAACGACAGCGATCAGCTTCACTGGAGGCATAATTCAGACTATCGCGGAATCTATCTTCGGCAAGCGCAAAAATGATGAGTTTCGCGCGTCGGTAATTCGGACGTGGAAACTTCTATGACTGTAGAGAGAGTATGCCTGCGAGTGGGATTCTGACCCACGCGGGGCGATTGTTGAGTTCGTACAGGAGTTCGTAGAGAGACTTTTCGAGCAGGTAGGCGTTGAGCAGGATTTGTGCCTGCGCAGGTTGAGGGATCAACGCTGGATCTTTGGCCCGGACGGTCGTGTGATAGGTGCGGAGAAACTCTGTGGAGACGGAGTTCTGCCAAAGGGTGGCCCACGGCTCGAGATACTTCGCGTCGTCTGGGCGACGTTGCGCGAAGGCATTGTGTGCGGCGTGAGCGGCGTAACTGAAGGAGCGCAGCATACCCGCTACGTCTCGCAGGGGGGATTGTTTAGCGCGACGTTGGGCGAGGCTGCGCGCGGGTTCGCCTTCGAAGTCGAGGATGACGTAGTCGCCGCGGGAGCGGAGGACCTGGCCGAGGTGATAGTCGCCATGAATGCGAATACTCTGGCCAGCAAGGGCGGGCGTTGCGGAGGCGATGGCACGCGCGCGGGCGAAGAGTTCGATGCGGCGGCTGAGTACGAGCGCGGCGTTGTCGGCGGTGGTCTCGGTGAGCTGGGACATGCCGCGTTTAAGAGCTTCGAGGGTGAGTGACAGTTGGGCGTCGATGCGGTCGGCGTCGGCGACGAGGTCGGCTGTGGTGAAGTCTTCAGCTGCGAAGGCTGGGTCGTGAGTAGGGGTGGCGAGCGCGAGATGCATCTCGGCGGTACGGCGGCCCAGCAGCGCGGCCGCGTCGAGATAGAGGCCGGCATGTTCGCGCGCGAGTGCCGGTGATTCGCTCTCTGTAAAGAACGAAGCGGGCGTGCCGACGTCCTGGAGAGCTGGCAGAATGGCGACGCTTTCGTAGTAGTGCGAGAGTTCGTCGAGGGTCCACTGCCAGCCGTCGCCCTCGTTTTCGACGAGACCTTGGAGCATCGCGATGGTGGTGGGCGTGCCGTTTTTCGTACGAAGTGTAATGTCGCCAAGAAAGGGAGCGATGCGAGGGAAGTGCGCGGTTTCGGTGAGAAAACGTCCGATCTCAGTGTCGGGATTCTCTCCGGGTTGGAGGCGACGGAAGAGCTTCATGATGAGCTTCGCATCGTAGAGGATGGATGTGTTCGATTGTTCAGCCGATCCTGTACGGGCGGGCAGTGGATCGGTGCCACGAGCCGCGGTATACGCACTGCTCTTGCGTCCGTGCAGTGTTCCATTCTGAGTCGATAAGCTTTCCTCGGTCTCGATGAGTTGGAGGATTGCCTGCCGGACGTCTTCTCGCGCGACCGCATCATGCAGGACTGCGGGACCGTCGCCGGTTGTAACGGTGGCGACAATGCTTGCGGGATCTGAGCCGCGAACCATCTCTGCTGCGTCACCCGTACTGATCGTCAGAGCGAGCTGATAGACATCGGTGCTGTCGTCCTCATAGATGAGATGAAGGAAGAGTAGAGCTGCGTTGAGGCCGGGGAGCAGCGCGGAGTCGAGGATATCGACTGACTTGATGGTTCGGGTCTTTGCTCCGAACCAGCGCTGATGTGGAAGGAAGCTTACGAGAAGCTGCTGCAACGAGGCTAATTCAGCTCCTGTAAGGATGCCCTCGATGCCGTGGCTCAACATGCTGACGATGGGTTCGTCGACGGGGACCTCGACCGGCTCAGGCGATGAAGGCGCAGATTGGAGTTCCAGCCAGAGAAAAGAGTATGGGGCGAGCGTAAGCGGATAGGGATTTGCGGTAATGGTTGGGAAGGTTACGTAGCCGAGCATCTCGACGGGAATCATCCCCGAGAATTTGGACAGATCGAGCGATACGGGTTGCGAGAAGCGTGAAAGGTTCGCAACGCAGAGGACTGTTTCGCAGTGGTCGCCTTCTTCATATTGACGAATATAGGCGAGGATCTTTCGATTCTCCGGACTGAGAAACTCCTGCGTGCCTCGTCCGAAGACGTGGAAGAGCTTGCGCAGGGCGATCATGTTGCGCGTCCAGTGCAGAAGCGACGATTGATCGGACTGCTGCGCCTCGACGTTGATGGATTGATAGCCCCAGATGGGGTCCATGATGACGGGAAAGTAGAGCTGAGCCGGAACCGCTTTGGAGAAGCCTGCGTTGCGGTCGGAGTTCCACTGCATCGGCGTGCGGACCCCGTTGCGATCGCCGAGATAGATGTTGTCGCCCATGCCGATCTCGTCGCCGTAGTAGAGGATGGGTGTTCCGGGGAAGCTGAGGAGGAGCGAGTTGAGTAGCTCGATGCGGCGGCGGTTGTTGTCAACCAGTGGCGCGAGGCGTCGGCGAATGCCTACGTTGATGCGCATGCGCGGGTCAGCCGAGTAGGCCAGGTACATGTAGTCGCGCTCGTCGTCGGTGACCATCTCGAGCGTGAGTTCGTCGTGGTTGCGGAGGAATAGACCCCACTGGCAGTTGTCGGGAATGGCGGGAGTCTGCGCCATGATGTCGGTGATGGGGAGACGGTCTTCCTGGCGAAGCGCCATGTAGATGCGCGGCATCAGCGGGAAGTGAAAGGCCATGTTGCACTCGTCGCCGTCGCCGAAGTAGGGACGAACGTCGGCGGGCCACATGTTGGCTTCGGCTAGCACGAGGCGATTGTCGTACTCGGCATCGATGACGGCACGGATCTCTTTAATCTTGACGTGGGTTTCGGGCACGTTCTCGCAGCTTGTGCCGTCGCGTTCGATGAGATAGGGAATTGCATCCAGACGGAGGGCATCGACGCCCATGTCCAACCAGAACCGCATCGCCTTGAGAACCTCTTGCATCACACGCGGGTTGTCAAAGTTCAGGTCGGGCTGATGCGAGAAGAAGCGATGCCAGTAGTACTGCTGCGCGACTTCGTCCCAGGTCCAGTTGGACTTTTCAGTGTCGACGAAGATGATGCGGACGCCTTCGAAGAGCTTGTCCGTATCGCTCCAGACGTACATGTCGCGCTCGGGCGAGCCTTTGGGCGCGAGACGCGCTGCTTTGAACCAGGGGTGCTGGTCGCTGGTGTGGTTGATGACCAGCTCGATCATGACCTGCATGCCGCGCAGATGAGCGGCGTCGAGGAACTGTTTGAAGTCGTTGAGTGTGCCGTAGCTGGAATTGACCTCGACGTAGTTAGCTATGTCGTAGCCGTCGTCACGCAGCGGTGAGGGGAAGAAGGGAAGCAGCCAGAGGCAAGTGACACCCAGATCCTGCAGATAGTCGAGCTTCGACATGAGGCCGGGAAAATCGCCGATGCCATCCGCGTTCGAGTCCATAAAGGCTCGGACGTGAATCTCGTAGATGATCGCGTCCTTATACCAAAGCGGGTCGGTGGCGCTGCCGGCTTTTTTCACTCTTCGTCCTCGTGCTGGAAGCTGATTTATCGAATCGTTATTTATGGCGTGGGTGGTATTTCGACGGTAGGTTTACGGAGCAGACGGAAGATGTGCGCGGGCATCACGTCCGGTCGCAGCGCGACGTAGTTACTGCGGTCATGCCATTGATAGCGTGTGCCGGTGAGTAGATCTTCAATCTCGAAGGTTTCGTTGTGCGGGACCGCTAGTTGTTTTAGGTCGAGATCGATCCATCCCGCTTGCTCCTGGGTCGGATCGAGGTTGACGGCCACGAGAATCCGGTTGTCTCCGCTCGATTTGCTGTAGGCGATGATGTTTGAGTTGTCGACGTGGTGGAAGTGGAGAGAGCCGTCAGAGTGGAGTGCCGGGTTATTTCTTCGGATTTGATTGACGAGTGTGACCAGAGGCGCGAGGCTGTTGTTCGCACTGCGATTCCAGTGACGGATCTCGTACTTCTCACTGTTGAGGTATTCTTCGCTGCTCGGTTTGGCAGGAACGTTTTCGCAGAGTTCGAAGGCGGGGCCGTACATGCCGTAGTTTGCGCCTAACGTCGCCGCGAGGATGAGGCGTTGCATGAAGGCGGGACGGCCACCATTTTGCAGTGTGGCATGCAGGATGTCGGGAGTGTTGGGCCAGAGGTTGGGATGAAAAAAGTCGGTCACTGGCGGCTTCGTGATCTCTTCGAAGTACTGCTGCAGCTCGTCCTTCGTGTTGCGCCAAGTGAAGTAGGTGTAGGACTGGCTGAAGCCGGCCTTGGCGAGCGAGTACATGACGTGGGGACGGGTGAAGGCTTCGGCGAGAAAGATCACATCGGGATATTTTTTATGAACTTCGCCGATGCACCACTCCCAGAAGGGAATGGCTTTCGTGTGCGGATTGTCGACGCGGAAAATTTTCACGTCGCGCTTGATCCAATAGGTGAAGACATCACGCAGGGCCTCCCAGAGCCCGCGCCAATCGGGCGATTCGAAGTTGAGGGGATAGATGTCCTGATATTTTTTGGGAGGATTCTCCGCGTATTGGATTGAACCGTCAGGGCGGATGTTGAACCAGTCGGGGTGCTCAGCGACCCATGGGTGATCGGGCGAACATTGAAAGGCGATGTCGAGAGCGACCTCCATGCCGTGTTCGCGGGTCGCGGCGACGAGCGCGTCGAAGTCGCGCAGAGTTCCGAGAGGAGCATGGATGGCCTTGTGGCCGCCCTCCTTTGCGCCGATAGCCCAGGGGCTGCCAGGATCGTTTTCCGTTGAGGTAACGCTGTTGTTGGGGCCTTTGCGAAACGCTTTGCCGATGGGATGGATGGGTGGCATATACAGAACATCGAAGCCCATCGCTGCGACGTCTGGCAGAAGCGCTATCACATCGGCGAAGGTGCCGTGGCGTGTTGGGTCGGGCGAAGTGGATCGCGGAAAAAGTTCGTACCAGGTGGAGTAGCGCGCTCGCTCGCGGTCGACCCAGAGATGAAATTCTCTTGCGTAGCGCGTGGCGAACCCGAGGTCAGGATATCGCGCGACCAGAGCGACGATCTCGTCCGTCAGCGGATTCTCGTAGACATCAGATTTTGCCTTTGCCAGTTTGAGCAGGCGTGCGGCTTCGTCGGCCAGATGTTTGCTGTCGGCCCCCTCTGCGCGTTTTGCCGCGTGTTCCAAGAGGAGTGCGCCGGAACGTAAAGCGAGCGGAATATCCTGTGGGGCGGCTGCGGGATTTGTGCCTCCGGGAACGGGTTGCGCTTCGAGCCGCTTTTGCAGATCTGCAGACCAGGTATCGAAATGATCAACCCACGCCTCAAGGGTGTAGAGCCAGTCGCCGAGCGCATCGACTGTGAAGCTGGCAGACCAGAGATCATTGGTAAGCGGGGAGAGGGGAGCGGATCGCCAATCGGCCTCGCTCGAGTGGCGATAGAGCAGGCGTCCGGAGACATGGTCGTGACCATCGCCAAAGACCGCAGCAGTTACGGTTACGGTGTCGCCCAGGATTCGCTTTGCTGGATAACGTCCACAGTCGACTTGTGGTTCGACCTCTTCAATAACGACACGTTTGCGGCCTTCAATAGGTTTCATACTCACTCAGATCTTATGACTCGCTTTCGTACCTATAGTAGTCCGACAGGCCGCGCTTCAAACGTCGCTATCGGAACTGACCGGAACTCCTCATAGGCAGATGCAGATTGAGCTGTATGTGTTTGCTGGCAATGGGAAAGCGTCGAATTGTATGTGGGTTGTATAAGCCACATACAAAGCGAAAAGGTCGCCGTGACGGCCGTTTTCTGGATTCCCAAAGGGCTTGCTTCAAACTTCCACACAGCTCGAACTTGCCGTTCGAGAGCGAACTGGTTTTCAAGTGAGGGTTCTGCGGATAGGACCGTCTTACACGGGTTTTATGACGGTAGCGACAGATCATTCCGATAGGGAAACATTTTGAGAAAATCGTTGGCGGCGTTCTGAAATTGAAGTCAATTTCTCCAATTGAAATAATTTTCCCCTTGACAATGGGTTAACGCCTCTGTTCGACTTGCGGGCGTTACAGGGAGGCGGAGATTTCATGGCACACCTACGCAAGACCAGCGCTCCTTCAGAGTCGACCAAGAACGGCGGGACACAGCGCAGAGACTTTACCTACTCGACCGGTTTTCTGAAGACCAGATTTTCCAGGGCAGTTCAAACCATCCTTTTGCTGATGATCGTTGCGGGCGTTGGTCCGCAAAAGGCGACGTTGGCTCAGACCGATCTTGGCTTCATCTCCGGAACAGTTCGGGATGCCGCTGACGCTGTGGTTCCGAACTGTCAGATCGAGGTCAAAAACTCGAGAACAGCGACAACGCGCACCGTCACATCGGACCAAAACGGCTACTTCAACGTTCCCTCGCTTACGGTGGGGCCTTACACAGTCTCGGCCACTGCGCCTGGATTTAAACATCTAGTGACGAATGTTGACGTGACCACGAACGGTACGACCGCTAATCTTCAACTCTCTGTGGGGAATGTGCAGCAGGAGGTGACGGTCACTTCCGAGTCGGGCTCGGTAAGTTTGCAGACGGATAACCACGAGTTGGTAACAACGGTTTCGCCGACTCAATTGGTCAACCTGCCGAACAACACCAGAAGCATCCTGAACGTCGCGACTCTAGGGCCTTCGTCGCAGCAGGGTACCGATGTCGGCGTGGATGGTGGAGATGAAGGTTTTTACGGGCAGACGGCAAACTCGGTCATCATCTCAGGACTTGGTAATGCCCATACGGCCTTTCTTCAGGACGGCGTGGACAATACCAACCTGTTGACGCAGACGGTCAACATTCTTTCGTCGGTCGAAGCGACGCAGGAGGTAACAACGATTCTGAACGGAGCCCCGGCGCGTTTCAGCCAGCCTTCGATCATCAACGTCATCACCAAGAGTGGATCGAATCAGATTCACGGAACGGCGTATGACTTCTTGCAGAACGATGACTTCGACGCTCAGAACTGGTTTGCTACGTCGAAACCCGCAAAGCGCTTCAACCAGTTTGGAGGCAACATCGGAGCTCCGTTGTGGAAGAGCAAGCTGTTCGCTTTCTTCGACTATTCGGGCCTGCGCAGCCACACGGGGGTGGTCAACCGCGACCGAGTTCCGACCGACGCCGAACGCGGCGGGGACTTCTCCGCTGACAACCTGACTCTCTACGATCCTTCAACCTACGACCCCATCACCGGTACCAGCCAGCCATTTGCAGGCAACAAGCTTACATCGATCAGCCCCTTCGCTCAGCTCTGGTTGAAGAACTATCCCGAGCCAAATCAGGCGCTGGACGCGAGCAACGTCAACTACGTTGTAAACCTGCCCCAGATTAGTAACTACGACGAATACCTTGGCCGCGTGGACTTCAACATCTCGCCACGGGACCTCCTGTTCGGAACCGTGGCGAGGCTCGACAGCCAGGCGGGCCAGAACAGTATTACGCCTGGGCTCTTTGGCATCTTCATCGCGCTGAAGGGCACCAATATCTCGGTCGCTGAAACCCACGTGTTCAATTCGAATATCGTGAATGTGTTCAAGGTTGGTTACAACCGAAGCAATCTATTTCGTACGCAGCAGGGCGAAGGTGCTCTGAACTATGCTGAGGCTTACGGTCTGGAAAACGTCAATCCTGCACCAGCGCAGTGGACTCCTCCAGCGATTAACCTGACGAACTACACCTCGCTCGGAGACCCGTACTCTCCGCAAGGCGCGATTCAGAACCGCTTCCAGTACACGGACGAGGTGAGCTGGAAGCTTGGGAATCACACGTTTGTGTTCGGTGGCGATTATGTCAAAACACAGTTTGATGGAAACTGGGTCGTCGGCAACAACGGCATCTATAACTTCGACGGAAGCGCGACCTCAGCATACATAAACGGTGTGCGGAGCTCGACCGACCAGGGTAACTCTTTCGCTGATATGGAACTCGGATTCCCTCGGACCGCCAATGCTGCCAATGGCGTAACCCTTGGCGCGTTTCGCGGCACCGATGTCTCGGGCTACGTGCAGGATGACTGGAAGGTGCTGCCTCGGCTGACCTTCAATATCGGACTGCGATATGACTTCGACAATCCGCCGAACGACAAAAACGGCCATGGCGGACAGTTCGATGTCGCATCCAATCGGGTTATTCCCGGTACGTGGAAGACGAACTACAACGACTGGGCACCGCGGTTTGGATTCTCTTACCAGGCGAACGATCGCACGGTCGTCCGTGGCGGCTATGGAATTTACTACGCACCAATTCTCTATAACAATCTCCAATTCCAACTGTTGTACTCGCCGAACTTTGTAAATCAGTCGTACTCGTTCAACGTGGCTACTCCGGTAGATATTCAAGATCTGTTTGTCCCTAACCCATCTTTGGCTGGACAGCAGAACTACACACTGACAAAGACCTTGAAAGACACGTCAGTGCAGGACTGGAACTTCAACATCGAACGGTCGCTCAGCAACAACACGCTTCTCACCCTTGGCTACATAGGCAATGTGACCCGTCATCAGTCCGCGCGCGCCGATCTCAATCAACCCTTTGGATTGACGCCCGGGAACACGAGCGGCATTCTTGACCTGAGACCGAACACGAACGTTGGAACGACTGATGGCCAACTCAATGCCGTTTCGGCGAACTACAACGCCCTCGCGATCAAGTTAGAGCGACATACACCAACGGCCTGCAGTTCCTGGGCGCCTATACCTACTCGAAGACAATGGATATTTTGGATGGCGACAATGCAGACATTCAAAATCTCTATAACCCTGGGCTGACCTACGGGCCCGCGGGCTTCGACCGCACTCACAATTTCATCTTCAGCGGAGTGTATGAGTTGCCTTTTGGCCCCGGGAAGAAGTTCCTGAACTCAAACAACCTGCTCAATCGCGAAATTATTGGCGGTTGGCAACTCTCCGGAATTCAGGTGTTCTCCACCGGGCAGCCAATCCAAATCACAGCTAACAACAATGCCGACACCAGTTCCGTTCATAGCGTCTACGCAAATCGGATCTGCACTGGCAATCCTCCATCGGGTCATCCTCGCTTACAGTTCTTCGATCCTTCCTGCTACGTACAGCCAGCGACGGGTCAATATGGAACAGCCAGAAGCGGACCGCGTCAGCCGGGCATCGATACGACCAATCTGAGCATACAGAAGGCGTTCGCGATTACCGAGCGGCAACAGCTCCAGTTCCGCGCGGAGGCGTTCAGCGTCTTCAATCACCCGAACTTTGGCACCGGAAGCACCAGCATTACGAATCCAGCCGCCGGTCTGCTTACAACTGAACCGGTTGGTCAACGAGTGCTGCAACTCGCTTTGCGTTATGCCTTCTAAATCGCATTGTCGTCTAACCACAGGGGTCAGAGGTTTCCCTTCTGACCCCTCTCAGCTTAGGATTGCTCGACGAAATTCGTTCCGCTTTACTTGCTTGCAATATCGAAAAGAAAGCATTGGAGATTGGTCATGGCTGTGACACGACGTAAGTTTCTATTGAACTCCACGTACGCAGGAGCGGGGTTTGCCGTAATCGGTGCAATGAAGCCAGTGGTCCTACTGGCGCAAACAGGCGAAAAAGATATGGCTCCATATCTGACTGGAATCAGGATGGCCGCAACGCCTGCGACGAACTACCGTGCGTATCGCTCCAAGGTGTCTGCGACACCAGATGTCACAACCTGGGTACAGGTGGACTTGAAGAAAAGCGTTCCCATCTCCGCTATTCAGCTATTTCCCGCCTCCGAGCGGATGTATCCGGGCCGCGATCAATATTACGGTGGTGAAGGATTCCCTCTGCGTTTCAAACTGGAGGCTTCCGACGATGCCAGCTTTGCGAAGGCTGAGACCATTGCAGACTTCACTCAATTTGACTTCCCGGATTTGAAAGACAACATTACGCAGTACGCAGCGCATGATGTTCACGGGCGATATGTGCGGTTGACGGCCACCCGACTTCGGCCCGTCAAGGCACCTGATACCGACGGCACGCCGTTGGGCAAAGAGCCGAAGGATAGCCCCGACTACACCCTGATGGTTGCGAAGATGGCTGTTTTGTCCGGCGGCCATGATGTTGCGGTGGGATGCAAAGTAACAGCAGATGAGAAGTATGGAAACAACGAGCTTGTCGCGCAGCTCACGCGGCCTCCACGGCAAGATGGAGAAGGCATTCGCGTAGACAATCCCTATGCAGTGACCGATGCTGCAACCTGGAAACCAGCAAAGTATAAAGCGGAAGCTCCGAAGACGGGAGTAACGTTGGACGGCGGCGTCTTTCAGGCTGCGATGCAAAACAACATTCAGTATTTGCTGAACTCTTATACAACCGACGATCTTCTTCGCCAGTTTTACGAGCGGACAGGCAAGATCAAAAACTTCAAGCCTACCGGCTCGCAGGTCTTCTGGGAGGAAGATCTTGCGGGTTCAAACGCAGGCCGTTTTTTGATGGGCGCGGGCAACACGGTGCGCTGGATAGACGACCCTGAGTTGCGGCGCCGTCTCAACGTTGTGGTCGACGGTATCGAAAAGTGCCGTCAGTCGAACGGATACATCATGGCATATCCCGAAGACACGATTTTTTATTCGGAGCGTGCAGCGTACACTCGCGCATGGCTCACGCATGGTCTGTTGGAAGCTGGATATGCCGGCAACCCGAAAGCCCTGCCGATGCTGCGCGGATACTACGACTGGTTCAACCAGCAATCCTTCCTGCCAGTCATGCTGCGCGGAGCGATTCAAGGCGGCCAGGGCATGGTGGCGAATACGCGTGTGTGCACAAGCCCAGTTGGAAAACCAGCGGATGCTCAGGTGATTCAGCGCTACTACCAGGAAGATGGCTGGATGGAAGGGCTGGCAAAGCAGGAGAAAGAGCAAGTGTGGCAGTATCCGTATGACCGCCCGCATTGCTATCTTCTGACCAATCTCGAAGCATACCTGGATATGTATCTTGCCACGGGCGATGTGCGGTATCGCGATGGTGTGCTGGGCGCGTGGGAACTCTATCGCGCACACTGGCAACAGGCGGGCGGAAGCATCTCGATTATCGAGTTCGAGAAAGATCCGCCGAACAGCAACTATCTGCGCCAGAAGCTTGGGGAGTTGTGCGGCAGCAGCTTCTGGGTCTTCCTGAGCCAGCGTTTCCAACTTCTGAATCCTGATGAAGAACGCTATGCCACTGAGATCGAGAAGTCGATTTACAACGTTGGCATGGCAAATCAGGACGGCGGCGTAGGTCTTCGCTACCACACGATCATGGAAGGCAAGAAAGAGAAGTCCACGCACGAGAACACGTGTTGCGAAGGACAGGGGACACGGCTGCTTGGGACTCTGCCGGAACACATCTACTCCATTGCGCCGGATGGAATCTATGTGAATCTCTATGAACCCTCGACGATTCGTTGGCAGCAGGCTGGGCAACCGATGGAGCTCAAGTTAAAGACGCGCTTTCCCTACGACCCGCATGTGAGCGCTGCGGTAAAGGTGTCGGCACCTACACAAGCTAACCTGCGGATTCGTGTTCCTTCCTGGGCCGCGAAGGAGATGGCGGTATCGGTCAACGGAAAGGTGACAGGTTCAGGCAAGCCTGGCTCGTATCTCGCGGTCGATCGTAAGTGGAGCGACGGAGATGTCATCGAGTTTGTGCTTCCTGCAGAGATTCGAGTGAAGCGCTACAACGGCGACGACCAGGTTGCGGGCAAGAAGAGGTACTCGGTCGAGTACGGTCCAATTCTTCTTGCTGCCGTGGGAGCTCCAACAGCAAATATTACGGTGGACAAAGGCAAGGAAGCAGAGCATCTGGCAAATCATCTGGAGCCTGTCGATGGAGCACCACTTCACTTCTCTGTCCGTGGAAATACGGGTCAAAAGTTCATGCCCTACTGGCAGATCTCGGAGGAAGAGTTCACCTGCTATCCGGCAGTGACGGCAATGGCGTGATGAGTCTGGGCGGACTGCCGTGGATCGGTAGTCTGCCCGCCCCTCGAGCAAAACAAGTTTGAAGTTAGTGGTTCCAACTTTGGTAGTGTGCAAGTGTTCGGTCAAACCAAACTCATGAAAATTCTGCGCCCCGCAATCTCTCCGCTCGCCTCCGTCGCGCGTACTCTGTTAGTTGCTCCGGTCTTCTCTCTTTGCGTAGCACAATGCTTCGCGGCACCAGTCCATCTTCGGGTTGATCAACAGGTTGATCCGCTTGGCATCGATTCGGCTGCGCCCACGCTGTCCTGGCAGAGTGATTCCACTGCTCGCAACTGGACTCAGTCTGCGTACAGGATTCTTGTTGCAAGTTCACCCGCCGGGCTGCGAGCCGAACATGCAGACGTTTGGGACAGCGGGAGGCAGGTTTCATCGGAGTCGGTAAATGTGGAGTATGCCGGGCCTGCGTTGAAGTCGCATCAACGGTGCTACTGGGCCGTTCGCACCTGGGACGCCAAGGGGAAAGAAGAGCGCTCCACCGAGGCCGCGTGGTGGGAGATGGGTCTGCTGCAACCGTCTGACTGGCAGGCCCAGTGGATCCGCCGCAGTGATGACGACGAGACCGCAATACTGAAAAAGATCGCGTGGATTTGGTTGCCGAATGGAGATGCGCAGCACGTCCCGCAGGGTGCGGAGGCGGAGTTCCGTTACAACCTGCATCTGAGCAAAGTACCCGCCTCAGCAAGTCTTCACGTCTTCGCAGGTGGGATCTTCACGACGCGGGTGAATGGCGTCGTCACCGGCCATAAGGATCAATGGGGATCTTTCGATCGCGAGGATATACGCGACCAGCTTCATGCAGGCGACAACCAGATCGTCATTCATATAGAAACTCCGAAGTCGAATGATGCGAACAAAACATTCCGCGCTGCCCTGGCCGCGGCTCTACAACTTACAGACGATTCAGGCAAAACGAGCTGGATCGAAAGCGACGATACATGGGAGGCTCGATCGATCAAACCAGCGCAAGGCAAGGAGTGGTCGCCCGCAAGAAGGCTGGGGGCCCTTGCGGATCTCCACTTTGGCGTCTACACGGATCGCGAGTCACCGGCTCCCAATCCTGACAGAATCGATTCAGGCACTGCACTATTCCGCAAGCAATTCACTTCAGAGCACAAGGTGGCGTCGGCGCGGCTTTATATCACTGCGCTCGGAAGTTATGAGGCCTTTCTGAATGGAAAGCGAGTCAGCGATTTTAGACTTACGCCTGGCTTTACTGACTATCGAAAGCGTGTTTTATACCAAACGTACGACGTCACTTCGCTCCTCGTATCGGGACACAACACTGTTGCGGCTATTCTGGGGGCAGGGTGGCATGGTAGTCCGCTGTTGTGGTCGGGCTCGCGGTTGTTTCCTGGGCCGGATCGTCTACGCGCTCAGCTGGAGCTAACTTTCGCGGACGGCACTCATCAAATGATCGCGACAGACTCAAGCTGGCAGACGGCCGCGTCGCCTATAGTCTCCTCCGAGATCTACGGCGGAGAAGCGTACGATGCCCGGCTTGAAGTGAAAGGTTGGAACACCTCTGCAACGCGCGATCCCTTGAGCTGGACGCCGGTGGTCGTCGATGATGCGAACACGAAGATTCTCGTGACGGCTCAACCAGACACGCCGGTTCAACCCAGGGAGACGATTACCCCGCTCAACGTAACAATGGTCGGATCCGGTAGTGCACAGGATGCCGTCTTCGACATGGGACAGAATATGGTCGGCGTCGTGAGGCTTCATGTGCGAGGCGCGCGAGGAACTACTGTAAAGTTGCGCTTCGCGGAGCGGCTGAATCCAGATGGAACTGTGTATACGGAAAATCTGCGCGACGCCGATGCGACGGACTACTACACACTCAGCGGCAACGGAGACGAGACGTGGACTCCGGTGTTTACTTTCCATGGCTTTCGTTATGTGCAGATGTCGGGCTATAGCGGAAAGCCTCCGCTATCGACTTTGCAGGGTGAGGTGTTGAACAGCCTTCCTGCTTCACCCTCAATTCGCTTTGAAAGTTCCAGCGAGCCTCTTAACAAGATGAGCCAGCTCGGCTTGTGGGGACAGCGCGGCAACTTCCTTTCTATCCCCACTGACTGTCCGCAACGTGACGAGCGCATGGGATGGATGGGCGATGCGGGCGCCTTCTGGCGCACAGGCTCGTACAACTTCGATATCGATGCGTTCTCACATAAGTTCATGCTGGATGTAACCGATGCGCAGACTGCCGATGGCGCATTCTCGAATATCTCGCCGGATCTTATGCTGGGTAGCAGCGACCATCCGGGCGCGCCTGGTTGGGGAGATGCGGGCGTGTTGGTCCCGTACGCAACCTGGTTGCAGTATGGAGACGCGTCGTTGATCGAAAAAGACTGGCCGGATATGGAGCGATGGATGGACTTCATCCTGCGCACAAATCCAAACTACATTCGAGAAAAAGAGCTTGGAAACAACTTTGCGGACTGGCTCGCGCCTGATCCACGTACGCCCTCTGACCTTGTTGCGACGGCATACTGGGTGATCATCGCGCGACAGATGCAGACGATGGCGGTCGCGCTTGGCCGCACTGCAGATGCCGAAAAGTATGCAACGCTGATCTCTCATATTCAGTCGGCGTATCAGAAAAAATATGTTCACTCTGACGGATCAGTCGCGGGAGACACGCAATCAGCCTATGTGTTGACGCTCTATACGGGGCTCGCTCCAAAAGAGCTTGAGAAGTCGATGACCGATCGCCTGGTGCGCGACATTCAGGCTCGCCAGACACACCTGACGACAGGCTTTCTGGGTACGCCGTTCCTGCTTTCAGTGTTGGAAGCTGAAGGCCGCTCAGATGTAGCGTACAAACTGCTTCTGACGACCACCTATCCGTCTTGGGGATACATGGTCGACAAGGGTGCGACGACATGGTGGGAACGCTGGAATGGTGACACCGGCGATCCTGCAATGAACTCCTACAACCACTATGCGTTCGGCTCCGTGATGGCGTGGGTCTTTCGACGTGTGTCGGGCATCGACGCAGATCCTGCGATGCCGGGCTTCCATCATATTGTGATTAGCCCACACGTCGAGCCCGGCCTATCCCATACGCACACCGAGTATGATTCTGTGTACGGAACGATTATGACGGACTGGACCAAAGACCCGAATGGGCAACTCCAACTGAGCGTGAAGGTGCCGGCCAACACCACCGCGACAGTCTTCCTTCCCGCAACTTCGACCAGCGTCGTGAAACAGGATGGAGAACCTGTGACGATTCCTTACAAAGAAGGATCGATGGTGCGCGAGATAGGTTCAGGAAGCTACAGGTTTTCGATCGCTAGCAACTGAGTGCGATTGGCGAGGCGAAAAGACGTACTGCGTTATCAATAGCCCGCTGCTTTGCCGTAGTTGCGGCGGTTATCATGCCCGCCTAACAGCTCGTGGGTTTTAGGATCTACTGCAATTAGTTCGCTGTCGCCCCAGGTGCCGGGGTTATGCCCGTCCGCGACGGCGAGTCGATTCACGGTATAGCCCATCACTCTGAGTTGGTCGGCGACCTCAGGCGAGAACTTCTTTTCGAGCTCGAGGCGGTCGGGCAGGTACTGGTGATGGAAGCGAGGGGCGTCGGCGGCCTGCTGGATGTTGAGGCCATTGTCGGCGACGCTGAGGAAGTCGTTCGCTACCGTGGTTATGATGGTGGAACCACCCGGGGTGCCGAGTATGAAGGCAAGCTTGGGGTGATGGAAGAGGCTGCCCTTCGTGGTGATGATGGTGGGGGTCATGGCTGAGAGCGGGCGTTTGCAGGGGCCGATTGAGTTGGCAGGGCCTTGAATGAGGCCGTACATGTTGGGGACGCCCATCTTTGAGGCGAAGTCGTCCATCTCGTCGTTCATCAGGAAGCCTAGGCCATCGACGGTTACTCCTGAACCGAAGGTATTGTTCAGCGTAAAAGTGTTTCCGACCGCATTTCCGTCGGCATCGACGATGGAGAAGTGTGTGGTCTGCGTGGATTCATGCGCGGGAGGTTGAAGCTGCGGAGGAGGCGGCATGAATCCTGCGGGACGGACTAGGTCTTTCGACGGCGTGGGTGAGTTGGGTTGAATGGAGCTGCGCCACGCGGCAGCATAGGCAGGGTTCGCCATCTCTTTGATTGGCTGCGGCGTGAAGTCGGGATCGCCGAGATAATCGGCGCGATCCATATAGGCACGACGAAAGGCTTCGGTGATGACATGGACTTGCGGAGCGGAACGATCAGGGCCTAGCTTGGGCAGGTTATAGGTGGAGAGTATGTTGAGAATCTCGACCAGGACGATGCCGCCGGAAGAAGGTGGCGGCGCAGTAATTATTTTGTAACCGTGGTAGGCACCTTTTACTGGCTCGCGATCTTTCACCTGGTAAGCGGCGAGATCCGCAGCAGTGATCAGGCCACCACCAGCCTGTTCAAACGAGGCGATCTGCTTCGCCATCTCGCCTTTGTAGAATTCTTCGGGATTCGCCGCAATACGTGTGAGAGTTGCAGCCAGCAGAGGCTGTTTGAAGGTGTCGCCCTCTTTATAGAAGTCGCCATCGCGCTGAAATATGTGCGCGGAGGTTGGGAAGCGGGAGAGCGATTTGTTGTGGAGACTCTGCGCTTCTTCGGCGGAGAGAACGTAACCGTCGGTCGCGAAGTGGATCGCGGGAGCCATGTCCTGCTGAAGGGTTAGCTTGCCGAAGTGGCTCTGCGCATAGACGAGCCCGGCGACGGTGCCGGGGACGCCCGAGGCCTTGTAACCAACGGTAGAGAGCTCCGGGACGACGTTCTTCTGTTCATCGAGATACATATTGCGGGTTGCGGCGGCCGGAGCCTTCTCGCGATAGTCGAGGAAGTGAGTTTTGCCGTGGTTCGTGCGGATGAGCATGAAGCCTCCACCGCCGAGATTGCCGTCCTGCGGATGTACGACAGCGAGGGTGAAGGCGACGGCGACGGCCGCGTCGATCGCGTTGCCGCCCTGCTTCAGGATCGCGAGGCCGGCGTCGGTAGCGTCATGGTGAATGGTGACGACCATGGCGTGCTTAGCGCGAACAGGCTCCTCGGAGATTGCGGTCTGTGCATGGAGCAGCGTCCCTCGAGAGAAGAAGAGACAGCAGAGAGTCATTGCGAGGCAAGGATTCGGTCTAGGGGAGGCGAGAGGCAAGGACGTTCTCCATTGATGTTTCTTTCGGATGTGGAGAGGACAGCATATCGCGGATCGTCCGAAGTTTTGCATCGTCCGCATTGCGTGCGACTCTCCAAGACTGTGGACGATAGAATCAAAGGCTATGTCTACGCGTGTTCGTTCGTATTCGAAGATCAATCTTGGGCTGGCGATCGGGCCTACGCGGCCGGATGGGTTTCATGGGCTGACGACGCTCTATCAGACGCTCGACCTGCATGATCTGGTGACGGTCACGGCGAAACGCGCTGGCACGACCCGGATCTCGCTGACGACGAATCACCCCTTTGTTCCGCGCGATGGGCGAAACACGGCATGGAGGATGGTGGAGCGGTGTTTGGCTCGGCTAGGCGTAGCCGCCGTCGTCGAGATTCATATCGAAAAGAGGCTGCCGGTGCAGGGAGGGATGGGAGCCGGTTCGGCGAATGCCGCGGCAGCGCTGCTGGCCCTTGAAAAGGAGCTTGGCGAGGCTCTGCCGGGTGTGGAGCGGCTGAAGCTGGCAGCTGAAATCGGCTCGGATGTCCCTTTGTTTCTGTTGGGTGGGGCGGTTCTTGGCTTGGGACGTGGAGAACAGGTTGTTCCTATGCCGGATCTGCCGAAGACCTGGTGCGTGGTGGCGGTTCCGTCGGTGGGGGTATCGACGCCGGCGGCGTTCAAGGATTGGGATGCGCGGCGGGCGGCGGAGGCGGCCAGCCGGGAGCCTCGCCCTAAAGCGAATGACTCGGGACCGCAGAAGTCTGTGGGAGACGTGGTCGGAGGAGAGTCCGAAGAGGGAGAGCTGGGGGAGGGTCACGGCGTAACGCGTGCCGTTGACTTGACTTCCGGGCCCCGGGTTGATAAGCTACAGGAGTTGAGTCTTGCTTACTCATCCCTCTCTACCCCGACAGGCGTTAGCCTCAAAGGAAAGACAGAAGATAGTAGGCCCGGCACCTCCGGTATCGTTCGCGATCCTAATCCTGAGAAAAAACGGGATTTACCTGGTGAAAGCCAGGCTGACGCGATGAACGATCTGGCCGAGAATACCCTTCTCGCGCTTGTCCGCACCGGGATTGGAAGCGACGGTCTTCAGAACGATTTTGAAGAGGTCGTCTTTCCTCAGTATCCCTCCTTGCGAATAACCAAGCGTCAATTGATGGGTAGTGATTTGGATGGTTCCGCTATATATGCGGCTCTATCAGGTTCTGGCTCTGCACTGTTTGGACTTTACTGGTCTGAGCGGGATGCCAAGGCTGCTCAACAGCGCGTCCAGTCCTCTGTCGATTCGTCTGACGAGGGGATCGCGGTACAGGTCTTCCTGACGGAAACCTTGCCCCGGTCAGAGTACTGGGACAGAATGTTCGCGGAGTGACCTCGCCGGTCAAGTAAAATGAAACTACATCCGGCGATGAACTGGGCGATCGACTAACGGTAGGTCAAGTGCCTTTGGAGCACTTTGTCTAGGTTCGAATCCTAGTCGCCCAACCAACAAGTCGACGCCAGATGCGACGAGACGGATTAGGGATCTTAGGCGGCAGCAACAACTTGCCGCAGCAGTAAGACGATTTGGACTTCGCGGAAAACAGCGCGAAGAAAGATGTACGAAGAGAAGAGCCGAAGTCTTTTAGTTTTTTTGAGTAGTCCGCAACAAGGATTTCAGAAGAAGTAACGGGGCCGCAACAAGGCCTCCGAAGACAATGCAGCAGGAACATTCAAGGTCAACCAGCCTGGAGGGTTTCACGTGAACGAACGAAACACGACTGCGGTTCTTTCCCCTATCTCAGGGCAGTCTGAAGAGACAGAAACAATCTCTCAGACTGCACCGGCGCTCTCCTCCAACGGAATTTTGGACGGGAAGCCAAAAACATCTGGAACGGACAAGACGGCCCCGGAAGAAAAGCGCCCCGGCAGGCTGGCAGATGATAAGCGCATCAAGATTTTTTGCGGGTCTTCCAATAAGCCTCTGGCTGAAGAGATCTGCAAGTTCGTCGGTGTGCCGCTGGGCGAGACCCGGTTGCAGAGATTCTCCGACGGCGAGGTTCATTTTCAGCTGCTCGAGAACGTTCGCGGTGCGGATGTATTTCTCGTGCAGCCTACGTGTTTTCCGGTCGATCAGCATCTTGTCGAACTGCTGATCATGATGGACGCGCTGAAGCGCGCCTCAGCCGGACGAATCACGGTTGTTATTCCTTACTATGGCTACGCCCGGCAGGACAGAAAAGACCGTCCGCGCGTTGCCATCACGTCGAAGCTGGTTGCCGATCTTCTGACCACCGCCGGTGCAAACCGCGCTCTGCTCGTCGATCTGCATGCAGCCCAGATTCAAGGCTTCTTCAATATTCCGGTAGATCATTTATTCGCCAGCCCGGTGCTGGTGAGCTACTTCCGGAAGCTGGAGCTGCCCAATCTGACGGTGGTTTCGCCGGATGCTGGCGGCGTGGAGAGGGCGAGATTCTTCGCCAAGAAACTTGATGTACCGTTGGCCATCGTCGACAAGCGGCGGACCGACATCAATGTCACCGAGGTGATGAACGTGATCGGCGATGTGCAGGGCCGGACGTGCTTGATCCTCGACGACATTATCGACACCGCCGGAACTTTGGTGAAGACGGTGGATGCGCTGCTGGCAGAGGGCGCGGAAAAAGTTTATGCGTGCGCAACGCATCCGGTGCTTTCGGGCCCGGCGGTCGAGCGCATCGCAGCGTCGCGGTTGGAGCAGTTGATCGTGACGAATACCATCCCTCTTCGCGAAGACGCGTTGAAGGTGGAGAAGATCAAAGTGCTTTCGATTGCCGGTCTGCTTGGCCGCGCGATCGAGAGTATTCACATGGAGACCAGCGTCAGTACGCTGTTCAACTAGGTCGCAACCAGCTACAGGCGGCCTGGCACAACCCAGGTAGCAAAGGGAGCAGAGCTCAACTCTGTGCCCGAAAGGAAGATTCATCATGGCAACAACCAACACAGAAGCAGTCGTCGCAACGCCCCGCGAGGGCAAGTTCAACAAGAATGCAGCTCGTCGCGTTCGTGTCGCCGGCAAGATTCCCGCCGTTGTCTACGGCGCGGGCCAGGACGCAGTCGCCGTTGCGGTCGACCCCAAGGTCATCACCAGGATTCTGCACTCCGACTCCGGTCACAACACCATCTTCGACCTCAACGTCGAGGGATCGACCGTGGTCAAGGCCATGATCGTCGACTGGCAGCATGAGCCCATCAAGGGTCACCTATTACACATCGACCTGAAGCGCATCGCGATGGACAAGGCGATGATCGTTTCGGTGCCGATCCAGCTGGTTGGCGTTCCTGTCGGCGTGAAGTCGCAGGGTGGCATCCTTGAGCACGTCATTCGCGAAGTTGAGATTGAGTGCTTGCCGGGCGACATTCCGAGCCACCTCGATGTGGACGTCTCCAACCTCGAGCTGCACGGCATCATCCACATCTCCGATCTGCCGCACTCTGGCAGCATCAAGTTCCTCGGCGATGAGAACGCGACGGTTGCACACGTCACCATCATCAAGGAAGAGGCTCCAGCCGCCGATGCGGTCGCTGCTGCGCCGACCGAGCCGGAAGTTGCCAAGAAGGGCAAGACAGATGCAGCCGCTCCGGCCGCTGCTCCTGCTGCCGATGCCAAAGACGCGAAGAAGAAGTAGTTTTACGCGGCCTGCGAGTCTTTCGAGATCTGCAGGCCGCCTGAGTTTGCTGGAAAGGGAAACAAAGCGTGAAGTTGATTGTCGGTCTCGGCAACCCCGGTATCGAGTATCAGTTCACGCCGCACAACGCAGGCTTTCTCGCTGTGGATCGCATCGCGGATGACTGCGGTGTGGTCCTCTCGAATCGCCGGGGACGGGCTCTTACGGCAAAGGCCAGGCTTGCAGGACACGAAGTTCTGCTGGCTAAACCTGAGACGTTCATGAATCTGAGCGGGCTTTCTGTGGCCGCCCTGGTTCAGGAGCTTGAGCTGCAAATTCCGTCGGAGGATCTGATCGTCCTCTATGACGAGCTTGCATTTCCGCTGGGCAGGCTACGCATCAGCGCGAACGGCAGGGCGAACGGGCACAACGGAGTGAGGTCCATCTCCGGTGCGCTTGGAACGGAAGAGTGGTTGCGCATTCGCATCGGCGTCGGGAAACCAGCGTTGGCGGATGGGAGAGAGATTAAAGCCGGCGGCAGGGATTATCTGCTGTCGCAGTTTCGCAAGCAGGAGCTTGCGGTGCTGGATGAAGTGCTTGACAGAGTGGAAGACGCTGTCGAGGCGGTGCTAACCGAAGGGGTCAGTGCCGCGATGAACAGATTCAACCGTCGGCCAGACGATCCTGAGAATGGATCGGATGCGCTGAAGGAGAAGTAAAGCAGCAGCAAAGTGTTGTTACGGAAACTAGACGCAGTCGAAATTCCAAACCGGGTTGGCAGAACAGACGTCAGCACGGTGCGAAGCAGAACTTCGCAGAAAGAAGTAATCGAATGAATCGTACCTACGAAATCATGTTCATCGTCCGGCCGGACGTTGAAGAAGCCGAACTCGACAAGCTGATTGAAGGATTTTCCGCGAACGTCACCAATGGTGGCGGCGAAGTGAAGAGCGTCGAGAAGATGGGCCGCCGTCGGCTCGCCTACACCGTCCGCAAGTTCAATGACGGTTTCTACATCCTGCTGAACGTTGCCGCAGCCGGTTCGCTGATCACTGAGATCGAGCGCCGCCTCCGCGTCTCCGAGCAGGTCATCAAGTTCATTACGGTTCGCATGGATGAAGAAGAGAAGCGTCTCGCGAAGGTCAAGGCCATCCGCGACACCAAGGTGAAGCGCAGCGCGCAGCCGATCGCAGCTCCTGTCCAGGCAGCGGCAGCGACTGACCCAGAAGAAGAGAAGAAGCCAGTTGCAGCAGCCCCTGTCGCCGAGGCGCCAGCCGAGACTGTCTCCACCGCGGTCTAACTTCCGCCTTCGCCTAAACATTCGCGATGATGCTCAAACCGCATCGCGCATCGCACAACGCACTACGAACACCGATCTTCGCTTCCAATCGACTGCACTTCGCCGATTGTTCAGAGGCTCCAACGCGAACCTGGAGCGAGGAGAGGCACAACGTACCTGAGAGGGAAATATCATGGCTGACGAAACGCAATCCACTGAGCAGCACGCACCAACATCCCGCCCGGCGCACTCTGGCCCCGGCGCGGGTCCTCGCACTCCACGCCCCGCAGGCGCACCCGGCGGTGGTCCTGGCGGCCGCAAGTTCTTCCGCCGCAAGAAGGTCTGCAAGTTCTGCACCGAGAAGATCGACGCCATCTCCTACCGCGACGTTCGTCTGCTTCAGGGGTTCGTTGCCGAGCGTGGCAAGATCGTTCCGCGCCGCCTGACCGGCGTTTGCACCCGCCACCAGCGCAAGCTCAGCCTGGCAATCAAGCAGTCGCGAAACATCGCTCTGCTCGCCTTCGCTGCACGCTTCTAACTTCTTCCGCTGCGGCGGAACTACTGGATACGCAAGACTGGCGGCACTGAAGCCAGAGACGAAATCGGAGAAATGCAATGGAAGTCATTCTGAAGGAAGACGTAAACAAGCTCGGACATCGTGGCGACGTGGTCAAGGTCGCTGACGGTTACGGGCGCAACTACCTGCTGCCCGAGAAGCTCGCGATCGAAGCGACTCTCGCAAATAAGGCAGTCATTGAGCAGATGAAGGCCTCTGCTGTTCGCAAGTCCGCCAAGGAGAAGACCGGAGCCGAGCAGTTGGCCACGCAGCTCTCTGAGGTCGAGCTCGTGTTCGAGCGCAAGGTTGGTGAGAACGAGCATCTGTTCGGCTCGGTCACCTCGGGCGACATCGCGCAACAGCTCGAAGCCAAGGGCTTCACCATCGATCGCCGCAAGATCTCCCTCGAGGAGCCCCTGAAGACGATCGGCGAATACCACGTTCCAGTTAAGCTACACCGCGAGGTCACCAGTCACGTGAAGGTGACTGTCAAGGGCGATCAGCCCGAAGCCGAAGCGGTCACCACCACCGCTTAATCGATCAGCTTCGAAACATCAAAAACGCATCGGCCTTCGCGAAATCTGCGCGAGGGTCGATGCGTTCTATTTTGTAACGGGCAGTGTTCGAATGAAAAGACGCCTTACTCGTACTTCAGCGTCTGAACAGGATCGAGCCGTGCGGCGCGGTTCGCCGGAAGCGTCCCAAAGAGAACGCCAACGAGTACTGAACTACCAAGCGCGAAGACTGGCGACCATGGATTGACGGGGATGCTAAACGGCGTAAGCAAGCCGAGGGTCAATGGCAGCGCCAGACCAATGATTGTGCCGATGACCCCACCGCTTAGCGAAAGGAAGACCGACTCAGTGAGAAACTGCAGCCTGATCTCGCGGCTTGTCGCACCCAATGCCTTCCGTATCCCAATCTCTTTCAGCCGCGACTGAACATTGGCGAGCATGCTGTTCATAATGCCGACGCCGCTGACAATCATCGTGATACCCGCTCCAAGCGTGAGAACGATGGTCAGCATGTCTGCAATCTTTGCCATGCTGGTGAGAATATCGGTGAGCGTCGCAGCCGTGTAGACCGAACCCGCATAGTGGCGGGACCGGACGATTTCAAGAATGCGGTTACTGGCTGGCACCACCATCGAGGCACTACGCATCGTGAAAAAGATCTCTTTCAGCGTATTGGTTCCGGTGAAGTAGCGCACCACCGGGTAAGGCACAAGCATGGTGTGATCGCTGATCTCAGAAGTCCCGTAGGTATCGAAGGCCTCCCGGAAGACCCCGATGATAACGAACGGTATGCCCTTGATGCTGATTGTTTTTCCGACCGCTTCTCTGGAGTTGCCGTAAAGTTCCTCCGCGAAAGGCTTCACGATTACCGCGACCTTCTCATGGGCAAGCTCGTCCTGATCGTCGAAGAAGCGTCCTGAAACCACGACTAGATTGCGCACGACCCGGTACTGAGGAGAGACGCCCAGCAGCGTCGTCTGCTTCGTAATGCCTCCGCCAAGACTCACGTTATCGTGATACTCCAGCATCGGCGACGATGCGACGATTCCCGGAACCTGGTCGAGGACGGCACGCATGTCGTCTGTCGTCATGTAGTCGGGCGTGCTGGTGTTCTCGGGGCCACTGATGTTGCCGCCGCCATACTGCAGCTCAATCTTGTTCGGTCCGATGCTCGTCAGCTGATCCAGGGCATACTGCTTGCCTGTCGACCCAAGCGTCGCGACAAGAATGATCGACGCAGAACCGATGACCATACCCAGCATGGTGAGCAGAAACCGCGTCTTGCTGGCGCGGAAGCTATCAACCGCAAGCCTTGCGACCTCGCTGAACATCATCGTAGACCGCGCGCTGGCCAGCGTACGGTCGAACGAGCTCGGCTTGGGGAGATTGGTGGTTGCCATTGGCCTAGAAAGTTAGACGCCTACCAGTATCGCAGCGGTTCATGGTTTCTTGCGAAACCTTCTGGCCTGGCCCTATGTCGGCGCTGTCCCTTGGGATCTTTTATTGGGCGCCCGCTGGCGTTTCCTGGACAGTGGAAATGCAATTCTCTCGATGACGCACCGCGAAAGTCACGGAAATTACTAGATCGGAGCATTTTGCATCGAATCGCTTTATGAGGTCCCTCCGAATCGGTACGGCTGGCTGGAGTATTCCGAAACAATTTCCAGCCACCGCACCGCACGGAACCCATCTGGTCCGCTACTCCGAAATCTTTAACTGTGCCGAGATCAACTCCTCTTTCAACCGCTCTCACCGCCTCTCTACCTGGAAGAAATGGGCGAACTCGGTTCCAAACGACTTTTGCTTCTCCGTCAAGGCGCCGAAGACGATCACTCACGAAGCCAAGCTAGCTTGCACCCAGGCGCAGTTACAAAACTTCCTGACCGAAGCGAACGCTCTTGGCGACAAGCTAGGTACGATCCTCTTTCAACTTCCGCCGAACTCTATCTTCAACCCAACCACCGCCAAGACGTTCTTCACCATGCTTCGCGATCTATATTCGCGGAATTGTGTCATAGAACCCCGCCACGCCACTTGGTTCACTCCCGACGTCGATGATCTCCTGCAGAGTTTTCGGATCGCAAGAGTTGCCGCCGACCCCGCCCGTGTCCCTCAAGCCGCATACGCCGCTGGCTGGGGCGAACTAATCTACTGCCGCCTTCACGGCAGCCCTCGTATTTACTACTCACCTTACCCCGAAGGATATCTTCGGAGTCTCGCTGCCAGCTTCGCGGCTCACCCAACAAAAGAGATCTGGTGCATCTTCGACAACACTGTCTTCGGAGCGGCATTCGGAAACGCCCAATGCCTCAAGCATTTCTTAGCTAGCTGACCACTCTATTTGCCAACCAACGTCTTATCGATCGCTGCCTGCGCCAGCGGCGACATAATCGCGTACCCTTGCGCATTCGGGTGCACTCCGTCGAAGCTGATGCCGGCCTTCATACCGCCATCCTGCCCCACCATCGACGAGTAGTAATCGAGGTACGTCACCGAGTGGACCACACAGTACCCTTTCAGCCAATCATTTAGTGTCCTGATCTTCGGCGCGGGAGCCAGTCCCGGCTTCCACGGATAGTCCGCTACCGGCAAAATCGACGCGACAATCACCCGAATCCCATTCGCCTTCGCCAGATCGATCATTGACCGGAAGTTGTCCTCGGTCATCTGCGGCGTCATCGGCCCCGTATTCCCTGCGATGTCGTTGGTTCCCGCCAAAATCACCACCGCTGCCGGACGCAGATCGATCACATCCTGCCGAAACCGCACCACCATCTGAGGCGTGGTCTGCCCGCTGATCCCGCGATTTACATACGACTTCTCTGGAAAGAACTCCCCCGTACCCGCGCGCCGCCCCCAGCTATCCGTGATCGAGTCTCCATAAAATACCACCCTCTGCGTGCCCTCCATCGCCGAAGCCAGCGCTGCGTTGTCGGCTCGATATCGTCCCAGTTGCGGCCAGTCCGCCAGTTTCGTCTCCATCGTAGCGATCTGCTTCGCCGTCTCCTCCTCTGGTGTGAGAACCGGCGATACCGGAGCCGGAGAAGTGACCTGCGGGGCCGTGGCAGCGGGTGCAGGCGTCTGGTTGACTGCGCTTTGACCTCGCATCTGCCCACACGCGATGACAAACCCAAAAATCACCCACCCGACCGCAGAAACTCGCGTCAGATCTCGCATCGAAACCTCCGCCGTTCTTGATTCTTTGCGTCCGATTGTAACTGTCCATCCGTGTAACGAATCTCTAACATACGGTTACCGAAGGAACAATTGTGGAGCACCGGGCCGCATAAAATGTGCAATAAAATGCAACATACCTTAACAAGCCAACTTCACGCGGATGAGGTAAGCCTTTCTTGCAGAAGTATCTGTCGCCCAGAGAGTTTCGGTACACAAACTGCTTAATAGCGGGCACTGGGCCCCTGTAAATCCACTTCCGACGGTACCTGGATGCGCTTTCCCTCTTTGAGTCTCGTAGTAAGCTCGCTTCTTTTGGCCGCTGCTCCTGCGGCCTTCGCAGACACCGTAACGTGGGCCGACTGGAACGCGCCCACCAAAGGTGTTGTTACCGGAACCATTGGCACGGTCGGCGTCACTTACTCGGGTGAGATCTCGTTCGTCAATGCCTCGAACGTCGGCAACTTCAACTACTTTCAACCCATAGGCTCTTACGTTGGCGGAGTCGTCGGAAATGCTGCTACCAACGGAGGCCTGATCGCGATCACCGGCGCTCCGGGTAACACGGATACCTTCAACTTTTCTACTGCAGTCTCTGGAATCGTGCTCTCCGAGGTCAGTCTGGGACAACCAACCATCGCAACCCAGTACACCTTCGATCAGGGATTTAGTATCGAAGCCTGCGGCCCCAACATCATCTACGGTGGCGGCTGCATTTCGAAGAGCGGCGACACGCTGATCGGCAATGAGAGTGATGGAACCATCCTCTTCACTGGCGGCCCTGTTACCTCGCTCTCCTTCACCGCCCAAAATCCCGAGTTCTGGAATGGCTTCACCATCGGCCTCGTCGGGGCACCTACACCGCCTCCGGCCGTCCCCGAACCCGACACCTTGGCCTTGGTTGGTACCGGCCTTTTAGGTCTACTCACCTAGGTAAGCGTCGGTTCCTCGCCTGAAATAACAGATTACTGCCGTCTTCCAGCCGGCTCTTCGATTCGGAGAGCCGGCTCACTTTTGAGGGGTGAGACATTAGCGTCCGCTCTCTGGAGAACCCTTAAGCAGCCTCTCTGCTGTACCTTAAGAGGTGATGCAACCCGGACTCTCTACCCACGTCTTCCTCCCGCAGCGCCTGCACCCCGGCCTGCTCGACGCTCTTCACCGATCCGGCGCTCAGGTCATCGAACTCTTTGCCGCCCGCCACCACTTCGATTACACCGACCGCGCTGCCGTCCGGGACATCGCCACCTGGTTCAACTCCGCCGGCGTAGGAGCCACGCTCCACCAGCCTCTCTACCTCAGCGATCGCGCCGACGCCCAGTGGTCCCGCCATGTCGCACCAAACCTCAATCTGATCGACCCCGAAAAATCCCGCCGCATCTCCGCCATGGACGAGGTCAAGCGCGCTCTCGAATCCGCCGAGCAGATCCCCATCTCCGCCTGTACCCTCCACCTTGGCCACAAGGACGATGCCTGGAACCTCCGCGCTCTCGAGAACTCCCTCACCGCCATCGAGCACCTCAAGGCCTTCGCGCACCCACTCGGCGTCCGCATCCTGCTTGAAAATCTCCAAAACGACATCACCACCCCCGAGCACCTCCTCGAAATCCTCAAGGTCGGCCACTTCGACCGCGTCGGCGTCACCCTCGACATAGGCCATGCTCACCTAGCTGCCCCCGACGCCAACAAAGGCATCGACGAAGCCTTTGAGCTCCTCAAGCCCCGCATCGCCGAGCTCCACATCCACGACAACCTCGGCGCCAAGGACGACCATCTCTGGCCCGGCACCGCAGGCATCGACTGGCACAACATCGCCAAACACATCGCCGCTCTCCCGGCTAACACTCCGGGCATCTTGGAAGTCGCCCACGAGCTGGAAGAAACCCCCGAATCTGTCACCACCAAAGCCACGCAAGCCTTCGACCTCCTCAAGCGAACCACCGAACAACTCCAATCCTCATAAGTAGTTTTCATCCTGAGCGCGGGCGAAAAATCTACTGTGGTCGTTGCAGTTGCTGTTGTCTTTTCTGTGCCCACTCCAGAACTGTCATCTCGACCGGTGCTGCTCGCGCACTTTGCGAGCAGTGGAGTGGAGAAACCTGCGGGTTGCCGTTTGTTTTGTCGTTCTTGCATGTGGTCCCTGCGGGAACCTGCTTTTTGCTGTGCCCAATTCTCTGCGTCTTCTTCTAAAGCGCCTCCTGCCATCACATCCGAAGCGTCATCCTGCGCGACCTCGTGCCTCTTTGACACTCCCGTACCGCAGGTATAGGCTTTCCGCAAACGGGTCCCCCCAACCTGAAATATCCACCAGATTCCAACCCGGGAATCGCGGCTGGACAGGCCTTTCTGGTCAATCGACGCAAGAAGGGAGAATTGAAGTGAAATCGCACAATTTAATCAGAATCGCCGCGGCTACTGCCGCCACGGTAGTCATTGTTCTTTTCGCAGGAACGTGGAGAACCGCACGTCCCGTTCAAGCGCAAAACAACTGGGCCAACGAGGACTCCCTAGTCAGAATCGGATTCCAGATCGCTCCCGTCCCGCTCAACCTTCGAGGCAAGGATAAGGAACTCGTGGGATTAGGCAGTTATCTGGTCAACGCGGTTGGTGACTGCAACGGTTGCCACACCGGCGGCGGTCCCCCAAACTTCAACTACGCCGCAGGCGGAAACCCTTACTTTGGACAACCCGCCAAAGTCGATCCCACCACCTACCTCGAAGGGGGCTCTGACTTCGGCCCAGCCGTTCCGCCAATCCCCGGTGTCTACCCACCCGCGGCCTACGGAGACTACGTCGGTCCCGACATCATCGCCCGCAATCTGACGCCGGACAAGACTGGCCTGCCCGAAGGCGGCCACACCCTCGCAGACTTCAAAAAAATAATGAAGACCGGCATCGACTTCGACAAGCTCCACCCCACCTGCACCTCTCCTGCTCCGGTTCCTACCCCGACAAACTGCATTCCGCCTCCCGTCGATGGCGCTCTTCTTCAGGTCATGCCGTGGCCCACATTCCACAACATGACCGACCATCATCTGGAGGCCATCTACGAGTACCTGAGCGCAATCCCATGCCTCGAGAGCTCTCCCGATCCCTCAAATGTCCTCCACAACGACTGCGGCAATCCAAAAACGGGCAAATCGACCACCCCTCCCGACGCGCGCCGCAAGAAAAAGGGAGGCAGCAACGGCCTCTAACTGAATAGACTCCAACGCGGATGCTTCCTTCATGCGGCCTTATCGCGTGAGTGGAGCATTCGCGCGAAAGTGAACCGTCTTCCAACTCGACGAGGTTCCTCGGCGGAGCAGATCCGACCTGAAAAGATGGCGTACGAGTAAACTCATTAAGTCATGTCAGAATTCGCAACTGCCGCCGCCCCCCTCGCCACAATCGCCTCCCTGTCCCAGCACGAAGGCCAGACCATCACCCTCCGCGGCTGGCTCTACAACCTCCGCGCCTCGGGCAAGCTCCTCTTTCCCATCTTCCGCGACGGCACCGGCACCATCCAGGGCATCGTCCCCAAAGCCGCCGTCTCCGAAGAGGTCTTCGAAACCCTTAAGAACCTCACCCTCGAATCCTCTCTCACCGTCACCGGCAAAGTCCGCGCCGACTCCCGCGCTCCCTCCGGCTACGAGCTCGACGTCGAAAGCATCGAAGTCCTCCAGCGCGTCCCCGAAGACACTCCCTTCCCCATCACCCTCAAAGAGCACGGCGTCGACTTCCTCATGGAGCACCGCCACCTCTGGCTCCGCACCCCGCGCCAGTCCGCCATCCTCCGCGTCCGCGCCACCATCATGCGCGCCGCAGCCGAGCACTTTGACACCAACGGCTTCATCCGCACCGACCCACCCATCCTCACCCCCAACGCCTGCGAAGGCACCTCCGAGCTCTTCGAGATGGACTACTTCGACGACGACAAGGCCTACCTCACCCAGTCCGGCCAGCTCTACATCGAAGCCACGGCCCTCGCACTCGGCAAGGTTTACAGCTTCGGCCCCACCTTCCGTGCTGAAAAATCCAAAACCCGCCGCCACCTCACCGAGTTCTGGATGATCGAACCCGAGGTCGCCTTCCTCGAGCTCGACGGCCTCATGAACCTCGCCGAAGGTTTCATCACCCACATCGTCACTCGCGTTCTCGAGTCGCACCGCACCGACCTCAAGGTCATCGGCAAAGACATCGCCAAGCTCGAAGCCGTCGTCGGCACCTTCCCCCGCCTAAGCTACGACGAAGCCCACGCCATGCTCGATGAAGCCCACAAAGCCGGCAAGATCGAAGCTCCTCACAAATACGGCGACGACTTCGGCAGCCCCGACGAGACCTACATCTCCAGCCAGTTCGATAAGCCCGTCATGATTCATCGCTATCCCGCCGCCTTCAAGGCCTTCTACATGCAGCCCGACCCGCTCGACCCCACCAAGGCTCTCTGCGTCGACGTCCTCGCCCCCGAGGGCTACGGCGAAATCATCGGCGGCTCCCAGCGCATCGACAGCTACGACCTTCTCAAGTCCCGCATCGAAGAGCACCACCTCCCGCTCGACGCCTTCCAGTGGTACCTCGACCTGCGCAAATACGGCAGCGTCCCCCACGCCGGCTTCGGTATGGGCATCGAGCGCGCCGTAGCCTGGATCTGCGGCCTCGACCACGTCCGCGAAACCATCCCCTTCGCCCGCACGCTGAACAGGATTTATCCGTGATTGGAACTGACGGAAACGACCTTGGTGCCGGGTAATGAGCAGAACTCAGTGAGGGACGAAACTATATCTCTCATTTCATCGGGAATCTCATTAGGCGACATAGCGTCAATTATCTGAGTGGCCGTTATGCTGACCTGCCATCTCTGCAGGAACTCATTCAGGCTAGCCAATACTTCCTTTCCATGAACGATCATGAGACGAGAGTCAAGATTTACCCATTCCTTTTCGAATTGATCGAGTGTAGCGGTGGCAATAGCTGATTTGTGACTTTCCTGCTTCAGCTTTTCTTCTGGGGTAGGTTTCCTAGTGAGTATTTGCTCAAGAAGGTGATGTTTCATCCCGTCTGTTATGGCTTCTAGCTCCTCGCGGACAGACCCGGAGTAGGTCACAACTTCACCCGTTCGTCCGTTTCGTTGAAGAATTCGAGAGGCAATCGCCCGATCGATGGCGTCAGGAACGAGCATAAAATTTTCTAACTCCTTCCGCGAATGTATATGGGCGTAGTCGCAAAATTTCCTAGATGCTACGAGCTGTTCAATTACCTCTTCCTCGGATCGGTAATCCCGATCAAAGATCAGTGCGGCGGTTATTTTAGCGCCGAGTGTCTCCTCAACACCTTCCTTAAAAGACTTCGCACGAGCGGGGTTAAAACCTCCGGCCGGGATCACTGCGAACTTAGATCTGTTTGCCACCACAGTCGAGCCGAGCTTGGTGGCGAACTGAGATATGACACGGAAGTCCTTACCTTCAACAAATACGAGTTTTTTTGTCCGACCTATTTGTGTAAGGACCGGTCTTATGCTGGACCCCAAGTTGCTAAAGACGGACTGCAGTTGGCCTTGATTCTTTAGGCGTTTCGCAGCTTGAAATTCCCTTGAAACGATCAGAATATCGCTGTGCTCGGCTTCCATCATGATTTCTGTGGAGTGGGTAGCGAGAAGAATATCCGGACCTAGGGATCTCAGCAGACCGACTAGTTGCCGCTGAAGATCCGAATGAAGATAAATATCAGGTTCGTCAATAAGAAATAGGGAGGCAGATCAATTGGCTACGATAAATGTCAGCATCTGACACCAAACCTGAAACCCAAAACCCGCCCAAAAAATCTCCCGGTCGATACGATCTTCTGGACAAAACATACGGAGCAATGGTTTGTCATGAGTCCGGTCAATCTCCGGTAGCTTTATATCCATTCCCGGCCATGTGTCATTAATCAGTTGGCGAAACTCGGGGAAAAATTCTGGGCGGTGATGCCATATGTTCCTGAAGTTTCGGGATGCTCTATGTGTAAGTAAGGCTTCCCGGGCAGCCTCTTGCTGATATAACGGCTCTTCATGCTCGACAGGCCCAAGGGTGGGAACAAAACCAATCTCAAGGTTGAAGTGCTTTCTGAAGGCCGATGGAGACGTGATTACTCGTCCCGCGGTCTCACAGATGAGGTTGCAGACTCCACGCTCAGGAAAGAAGAGGATCAAGAAATCGCCAGTAGACACTCTGAACTTCACGCTGGCAGGGAGGGCGTCGTTATATTCATGAAAGATATTTTCGGTTGCAACTGGCACGTTGCCCATATTTACTTGATAGCCTCGAGTGGTCCCATCTGGGCCTTGGACGAAACTTGGGGATTTGGCTTTCGCGCGCCTTAACGCCTCCGCCAGAATGCGGAACGCACTAAGTATTGTCGATTTGCCTGCGTTGTTTGCGCCAACCAAGATGTTGAAATTTTCTAGCGAAACTGAAAATTCACGAAATGCTTTGTAGCGAGAAAATCTTACTGACGTAATCCTTAAGGCGCTACTCAATGTTTCACCTCTCGCAGAATCGTACATGCCAGAGGTCCAAGGTAGAAAACGAGCTCGGAAACCGACGCTTTGCAGAACTTCGTGAGGTGATTCATCTGCGTCATCGCAGGAGGGTCGCTCCCGAACTAACTTCCTACAACATTCACATGACAAACTACCCGGAAAAGCGTCTCATAGTGTTGGAGCCGAAATCACTGGCGTCCAAAGAACGTAGCAGGAGCGAACCATGGCATTGAACGACTACAACACGAACACCTATACCGGCATCATCGATGTCCCCCGCGAGGAGACGTCCTCCCTGCTTGCCAAGGTGCTTGCCATCACCTCGTTCGGCTTTTTCGTCACCGCCCTCGGCGTCGCTACTGCGCCGCCCTGGGGCACGTTCGTCGGCTTCATCGTCGTTCTGGGCCTCGTATTCGCCATCAACTTCACCCGTAAGGCGAATCCTGCCGTCGCGCTCGGACTCTTCCTCACCCTCACCTACTTCATGGGCTGGGAGATCGGTCCCCTCATCCAGCGCTACATCCACAACTTCGGCTCCGGCATCGTCTTCAATGCCGCCGCCACCACTGGCGCTGGCATGGCCGTCATGGGCTGCGTCGCGTATCTCTTCAACATCAACTACCGCCGCATCGCCGGCATCGGCTTCGCCGCGCTTCTTCTGCTGATCATCGCTGGAATCGCCAGCATGTTCTTCCACTTCCTCTCGCCGGACACCTACTCCTGGCTGACGCTCGGTATCTTCGGTCTGCTTACCGTAGGCGACTTCGCCCGCATCCGCGCTGGCGGAGACGGCCGCTCCGCCGTTTCGCTCTCCCTCTCCATCTATCTCGACGCGATCAACATCTTCCTCGCTGTTCTTCAACTCATGGGTGGCCGCCGCAGGAACTAACTCCCGCGGAAGCTCGCGACCGCATCCAAGCCTCTCAGGTGTATCTACTGGGAAGAAGTCATGCCGCGAAAGAAACGCTTAGAAATAGTCATTGATCCTGCCGAGTCCGCAAAAGCCGCCGGGTTGCGTTATGTCACCGACACGAAACCCGGCATCCAACGTAAGCCGTGGCGCAAGAGCTTTCGCTACCTCGATCCGAGCGGAGTCGCAGTCCGCGACGAAGAGACACTGGGGCGGATCAAGTCTCTTGTCATCCCTCCAGCCTGGACCGAAGTCTGGATCTGTCCAAACCCTAAGGGCCACCTTCAAGTCACAGGCCGAGATGCACGAGGCAGAAAGCAGAGCCGCTATCATCCGCGCTGGCGCGAGGTGCGCGACGAGACCAAGTACGAGCGGATGATGATCTTTGGCGCAGCTCTGCCGATCATCCGCGAGCGCGTCGAGCATGATCTCTCGCTTCCCAATCTGCCTCGCCCCAAAGTCCTCGCAACCATCATTCGCCTCATGGAAACCACACTCATCCGCGTCGGCAACGAGGAGTACGCACGTCAAAATCACTCCTACGGACTCACGACGATGCGGAACAAACACGTCGAGATAGACGGTTCTACCGTAACCTTCAACTTCCAGGGCAAAAGCGGAGTCAAACATACAGTCGACATCACCGACCGGCGCATCGCCAAGATTGTGCAACGCTGCCAGGACATCCCCGGCTACGAGCTCTTCCAGTACGTCGACAAGGATGGCACCCAGCACTCGATCGACTCCGCCGACGTCAACGAATACCTCCGCGAGATCTCAGGACAGGACTTCACCGCAAAGGACTTTCGCACCTGGGCCGGATCCGTTCTCGCCTGCGAGATGCTGCGCGAGTTCGAAGCATTCGACTCCGAGACGCAGGCCAAACGGAATGTAGTGCAGGCGATAAAATCGGTAGCCGCACGCCTGGGAAACACCCCGTCGGTCTGCAGAAAATGCTACGTGCACCCTGCCGTTCTCGACTCATACATAAGCGGCGCCATGCTCGAAACAGTTAAACGCCGCGTGCAGGACAAGGGTTCGCAATCGCCTGATTTACAACACCAAGAGATCGCTCTTCTGAATCTGCTGCGCCGCCAAGTGGACTTGGCAGTCGCCTAGCAATGATCTACTTGCCGGTTGGTGGATATTTCTGGAACATCTTCGCTACAGCCTTATCGATCTTCTGGCTGTTCTTATCCGGCTTGTCCGACAGCGTGTCTTTCGCCGCACCGCGCCAAAGCAGCTGCTTCGTCTTTCCATCGTCGATATCCACCACCAGCGTTCCCACTCTGGTCACATACTGGTTCACCGTTGCCATGCCTCCGCCCCATCTCCAACCGCCACCCGTTCCCGTCGCGACAGTCTGAGTCTGCTGCGAGATCCCGGCGCCGTAAGTCACAAACACATCCGGAGAGTCATCCGCCTTCCTCATCCCCTTCGCTGCCAACTGGCTGTCGATCGCCGCAACAATGCGCTGGTCCATCAATGGATTCGGGGTTGGCCGAGTCGGTTTCACCCACGCATAAGTTTTGAACTGCGAAAAGTTCCCGGCGCTGTGGTCCCAATCAACAACCACTGTTTGAGAATATCCAGCGAGCGTAAAGAAAAAACCAGCAGCCATCAGCAGAAAAACTTTCGTGCTTGCCCTCATAATTTGTCCTCTCTCTACACTGCCTTATATGAATTACCGAACGCCGCAATCTTAGCAAAATCCGCCCTGACGAGCGTTCCGCGAAGAATGTTTGTCCATCTCTTCATCTCGTCCCGGGCAGGTTTTTCTCCATACCACCCCTGCAAGCCGCCGGAACATTCGTCATCTGCTTCGCAAACACCCGATAGCTCATCGTTCCCGGCCGCAGCGTCGACCAATATCCCGAGCCCGACAGCAGCGGTTTGTGTTTCTCGATCAACTGATGATCCAGAATCTTCACCCCGCACTCAAGATTGTTCTTCGGTTGCAGAATCGTCCTCGAAGGATCCTTCACTGGCAGCTTTTTATCCCGATCCCAATCGAAGTCGCACCCGTACCGCTTCTGGTCTTCATACGTAAGCTGCAGCAGCCCCGATGTATGCCCTGCCCGACCCGTCACCTCATCTTTTACATCCATCTCCGGCTGCGCATGCTTTGCCTGAACCGTCGGCTCCAGTCCTGCCTCTGCCCCCGCCAGTGCCTGAAAGAAGTAGGCCCAGAACGCCCGCTTATCATCCTCGGCCATCGTGTAGAACCGCGGACAGAATCGCCTCACATCATGCGGCACCTGCCCCGACAGCATCGCGGGCGGCAGCGCCAGCTCCACAATCTTGTCCCACTCCGGGTCCCACGTCGACCCACCCACCTCTGCCTTCTTCGTATCAATCGGAGTCGGCGGCGCGGGCTTCATCGCCGGTGCCGGAGCAGCGGTCGCCTGTGCCGTCTCATGCTTCCCGCACCCCGAAGCCAGCATCGGCGCTGCTAACCCAACCAGCGCTACCGCGACCCTCAAAACTCGGTTCATCTGCGCACCTTATGAGACAGAGCCCATCACAGGGAGATGCCATCCGCAAGCATGCAGTTGCAGAGACACCTCATGATCTCCTCGATTTTCATCAAATCCGACGCATGGTCCCCTGATCCATCGCCCCACCAAAGTACTTTGCCAAAGCCTCTCCAAACACATCACCCAAACCTTCTGCAGCCTTCGCAGACGGCGTCGCGGCTTTCGCAAATAACGTCATGCTCGAATGAAACTTCATATCGTCCGGAGACCCAAAGATCTCTCCCACCGTCTTTCCCTGCACCCCCACCACAATCCCCACAGACCCCCGCAGCCTCGATCCCAGAACAACATGCTCGAGGTAAGCCCGAGCCTCGTCCAGCGAAGAGATCGCATACCGCACCGCCATCGGACTGCTCCCGAGCCCATGAATCTGCGGAAACACAAACCACATCCAGTGGCTCCGCTTCCTCCCCGCACGCAACTCAGCACATGCCTGCTCGTACACCCCAGCCTGCGCTTCTAGGAATCGCTGCAAATCGTAAACATCTTGTCCGGGGGCCATCTGTTCACGTCACCTCATTTATCTCAAACCCACTGCAGTTCCGCACTTGAATTATCCTCCAAGCGCGGTCGAGGCATCGTCCCCTCACCTTCGTAGAAACGGCTCTACCACCTCATAAAAACTATCGCTGGCGAATCGTCCTCCCAGCCTTGCGCCTCTTCCAAACCCGAGCGTAGAGTGGCGGTGCCCAAAAAGGAGGGCTCCCCACATGTCTTCAAACATCACGCGCCGCAGTCTTTTCGGCATGGTCTCCACTGCTGCAGTTGCGGGCGCAATGCCATCTCTCTTCGCCTCCCCGTCGGCCCACGCACAGCTTGGCCAGGCAAATCCCCTCGCTACCGCACAAGATTTCGCGGCCTCAATCAATCGCGCCTTCAGCTTCCAGAACCTCATGATGGACGCCTACACCTCCGGCTCAACCATCCGCCTCTCTCAGAGCTACAGCGACGCAGCCCTCCAGGCTACCGGCTTCACCTACGACAACGCTGTCGCCATCCACGCCTATCTCTCACGCGGCCAGCAGGGCGACCTCGCCCGCGCGAAGACTCTCGGCCTCGGCCTCCTGCACGCTCAAGCTACTAACTTCCCCGTCGCCGACGGCCGCTTCGCCCAGGCTTACTTCGTCAACGCGCCCGACGCGAGCGGTGCCTTCATCACACCCGCAGCTTTTCCGTTCTTCTTCTACGGCAGCTCCGTAGGCGATCAAGCCTGGGCAGGCATGGCCCTCGCGCAGCTCTATCGCCGCACCCGCGATCCGCAATACCTCACCGGCGCCCTCTTAGTTGCAAACTGGATCGTCACCAACACCTACAACACTCAGGGTCCCGGCGGCTACTCCTACGGCACCATCATCAATCAGTTCAACCAGTCGCAACCTTCGCCCAACGGCAAATCCACCGAGGGCAATCTCGACACCTATGCCTTCTTCACCATGCTCCACACACTTACCAACGGCGGCAGCGCCAACAACGGCATGACGTGGGCAGCGCTCGCGCAACACGCCTTCCAATTCGTATTCGCCATGTTCAACGCGCAGGGGCCGTTCTTCTACACCGGCACGCTTCCCGATCAGGTCACCATCAACCCTTCACCGATCCCCGAAGATTGTCAGACCTGGTCCTTTCTCGCATTCCTCGACGCACGTTCTCGCGGCACCATCGACTGGGCGCTCGCAAATCTCCAGACCACAGATACCGCGTCTTCGCCGAACTCCAACCTCACCGGAACCCAAACCGTCAGCGGAATGACATTCTCCACTGCAAGTCTGGTCACACCAACCAATGACCCACACGCAGTATGGCTCGAAGGCACAGCCCACACCGCAGCTGCGCTCACCGCAAGGGTTCTGCGCGGAGGCGACCCGATCCTGTCTCTTCTGACCGATATCTCGCGAGCCGTTCAACTCCTCAAGGACTGCGAGCACGCGCAGCAGATTCTGGGCGTAGGTCAAACCGCAGGAGGCAAAGTCATTCCCAGTGGCCTAGGGGTCGTCGCATCCTCCAGCGTCCTCGACACCGGCTTTGGCTTCACCTATGGCCCATCCCTCCACATCGGCGCCACCGGCTGGTACCTCATTGCCAGTCTCGCCGCCAACCCCTTCCAACTCGGCTATAGAGTCATCGGCTAGAAAAAAGTGGCCGAGGCGCAAACCTCGGTCACTTTCTCTACTTCACACCTTTATTCGGATCCCAGACACCCTGCAGCTTCCTCACATAGACCATCTGCCCAATGTGATAAGCGTTGTGCGTCCCTACGTGCGCGATCCTCGAAGCCCACAGCGAGACCTTCGCATCATCGGCCGCCTCCACCGCGTTCTCCCAATCCGTCATCACCTGATCAAGCTGCTTCACCGTCGTGTCCCAGCTCTTCGCGTCGAAGTTGTTGAACGTCTCGTCATTGCTGCCGTCGAACTTCGCCGGTGTCTCTCCCTTGAACTTCGCCAACATATCGCGATCCCAGAAAACCAAATGATTGGCCAATTGCCCCACTGAGTGATTGCCACTCTTGTCGGTCCAACTCGCCTGCGCCGGTGTCAACCCCGCCACTGCAGTATTCGCCGGCACAAACCACTCTGCCTTGTTATGTGTCGATCGCAGCTGCTCCAGCAGAACAGCCTTCAACGTCATCGGCTTCTCCTGTTGTGCCATCGCAAAACCAGACGAAATCACAACAAACATCACCAGCCCAAACACAACTCGCCTCATAAGAAATCTCCTCCGCACTCGATAAACTCATTTTTTAGGGGCCCGTTTGACGAGATCATTCTACGGCGCGTGTTAGACCACCCCGAATCACAAAAGAAAAAGAACTTCGCGGCGCTCAAACATGTTGTCAAGCCCCAAACAGTCGAAAACCCGCACCAGACAAGCAGATTCGCGTGACGTATGAGTTATCTCCGCTCAGCTATACTTGATACAGAAGCGAAGAAAAAAGCCTCGGGACTGCAACCCCGAGGCTTTCTTCTTTGTTTAGACGAATTTAGCCGTAACCCCCGTGGAATGAAGAATTTACAGGGGGTAAAAATCGTAACTCGTTGTATCGACGAGACTTAAGTGGGGTAACCCCTGGGGGGCACCCCCCAGAAGTTATTTCTCGCTGGTCGGCGGCACCAGACCCTTCAATCGCAGATAGAGGGCAAGCGTCGTGTACTGTTCGTTGTCATGTGAGACCGTCCCCCACAGGATTCCGATGCGGGACCGCTTCGCGTTGAAGACGTCGAACGTATCTGCGAGATTCGCATCCGTCACGGAGGCGAACGCTTTATCGCACTCGGCAAACGAGGCCTTCAGTCCATCAATGATGGCTGCCTTGTCCGCAGTATCTGCCGGCACCTTCGCAAGATCGTTTGGCGCTGTCCGATTTATCGCACCGCATGTCTTCAGTTGTGCTTCGGTGACATGATTCACCACACGCGCATAAGTTCGGATGTCGGGCGTGGGCTTGAACTGGTAGTCCTCCGCGGGCATCTTATCGGCGGATTTCAAGATGTTGCCCTTCTGCGTTGCATAACTTCTCTGCACTTCGGCCGCGGGCCCGCTTGGCCCAGTAGGAGCCGCCGGCGCCTGACCCAATGCCACACCCGAAACCATCAACCCCGCAACCACACACATCACACGCATCTGCTGCATCCTTGTCACCTCGCACCTCCAAGCGTAACCCGGCCCCACGTCGAGCCTGAAAAATATTTGTCAACACCCTGTAATTTCTATAAGGAACCTAAGAGTCTGCGCGGAATTGCAAGCGAGCCGAGAAACGACCTCGTCGGAAGGGTTCAGGCCACCAATGAACTATCCTGTAAGAGACCATCCACGATGCCGAAACAAGCCTCGTACAAGCTCGCAAGAAGGAAAACAGAACAATGCCATTGAACTGCGGAATCGTTGGTTTGCCCAACGTAGGAAAATCAACGATCTTCAACGCCCTCACCTCGGCCAAGGCGCAAGCTGCGAACTATCCCTTCTGCACGATCGATCCCAACACCGGCGTCGTTACCGTGCCCGATGAGCGCCTCACCAAAATCTCTGACCTTATCAAGCCCAAGTCTCTCGTCCCAACGACTATGGAGTTCATTGACATCGCTGGTCTCGTCGAGGGTGCTTCCAAAGGCGAAGGCTTGGGCAATCAGTTTCTCGGTCACATCCGCGCGACCGATGCCGTAGCGCACGTCGTCCGCTGCTTCGACGACCCCGAGGTGATCCACGTCGCAGGCGGCGTCAACCCACTCCACGACATCGACATCATCAACACGGAACTCCTCCTCGCCGACCTCGATACGGTTGAAAAGCGCAATACTAAGGTCGAGCGTGCGGCGAAAGCATCGAGCGACGGGAAGATCAAGGCCGAGCACGCCATGCTGCAGAAGCTTTTGACAGCTCTGAATGCTGGCAAGCCCGCTCGCACCGCGGATCTCACTGAAGAAGAGAAGATCCTTTCGCGCGAACTCTTCCTCATCACCGCTAAACCTCAACTCTATGTGGCGAATGTCGATGAAGCTGGCCTTATCCAAGGCAACGCCTATACCACCGCCGTTGAGAAGCGCGCCGAGGAAGAAGGGAGCCAGGTTGTTCGGATCTGCGGGGCACTTGAATCGGAGATCGCGCAGCTAGAACCGGCTGAGCGCGACGAGTTTCTGAAGGATATGGGCCTCACCGAGCCTGGCCTTAACCGTCTGATCCACTCTGCCTACCGCCTTCTCGACCTCATCACCTATTTCACTGCGGGCGTGCAGGAGGTTCGCGCCTGGACCATTCGTCGCGGTACCAAGGCTCCTGGCGCAGCGGGCGTCATCCATTCCGATTTTGAAAAGGGATTCATCAAAGCCGACTGCTATGCCTCTGACGATCTCTTCAAATATGGCAGTGAGCAGGCCGTTAAGGAAAAGGGCTTACTCCGCTCCGAAGGCAAAGAGTACGTCGTTAGAGATGGTGACATTCTCTTCTTCAAATTCAACGTATAGCCGGAGTTGGACGATGAGTTTGATCTTTATACTTGAGGAATATGCCTACGTTCGCTTCGCTTGAAGACCAGCTGGATTTGATAATTAAAGGTGCTGCGGAGATTGTTCCGCTGGAGGCGCTGAAAGAGCGCATCACGAAATCGATCGCCACAGGCACGCCGATGCGGATAAAGGCGGGGTTCGACCCTACGGCGCCTGACCTGCATTTGGGACATACCGTCCTGTTGCGGAAGCTGAAACACTTTCAGTCGTTGGGGCATACCGTAATCTTTCTAATCGGCGATTCAACGGCGCTGATCGGCGATCCGACCGGTCGAAACGTGACGCGCAAACCGCTGACGCCGGAGCAGATCGCAGCGAATGCAGAGACCTACAAGGAGCAGGTGTTTAAGATTCTCGATCCCGAGAAAACCGAGGTTCGTTACAACTCCGAGTGGCTGGATAAACTGAGCTACTACGACATGGTCAAGCTGATGGCGCAGTTCACCGTGTCGCAGATGCTCGAGCGCGAGGACTTCCATAAACGGTTCAACGAGGAGCAGCCGATTGCACTCCATGAGTTGATCTATCCGATCGCGCAAGGTTATGACTCTGTGGCGCTCAAGTGCGATGTAGAGCTTGGCGGCACGGATCAGAAGTTCAATTTGATGCGTGGGCGGGATTTGCAGAAGCATTTCGGCCAGCCGCAACAGGTTGTGCTGATGACCTCCATCATGGAGGGGCTCGATGGCCTGCAGAAGATGTCGAAGTCGCTGGGTAACGCGATTGGTATTCATGAGCCCGCGGCGGAGATGTATGGCAAGTTGATGTCGGTATCAGATGAGCTGATGTGGAAGTACTGGACACTTCTGACGGATCTGCGAAGTTCGGAGATTACGCAGATGCAGGCCGATGTCGCTGCTGGTGCGCTCCATCCGATGCACGCGAAAAAGAATCTGGCTTGGGCGATCACGCGCGACTTTCACTCTAAGGAAGAAGCAGATGCCGCAGCGGACGGCTGGGCGAAGATGTTTCAGCAGCGCGGGGTAAGCGACGATGTGCGTGTGGTGAAGGTGTCAAAAGCCGCTGAGGATCTAGTCTTGGTAAATGGGCCGTTTGGGACGTCAGTCAAGATGACGAAGCTTCTGCAACTTTCGGGTTTGGCGAGCTCTACAGGCGAAGCAACGCGCAAACTGGCTGAGAATGCAGTCAGTGTGAATGGCGAAAAGTTTGCCGAAAAAGTGATAAAGCTTGAGATGCTTGGCGACTCGCCCACGCTGCGGCTGGGTAAAAAGAGTGTGCGTGTCGAGTGGATGAACTAATTTTGTGTGCGTCGGGGTTCCGTCTGAAGAATTCTTCGCAGAACAGGTGTTTGATAGAGTCTAGAAACAAGGCTCCGTCGGAGAGTCTGCATCCAAGTATCGTGGGTCTATGAAGAACTTGAAGTCTACTTTGCGTATGGGCGTGTTGAGTGTCTTTTTACTCGCGGGGTTGCTCCCGTTGCACGCGCAGGCTCTTCAAGAGCCGAGACAGATCGTTCGTTCTGCCATGGAAGCCGAGCTTTCGGCGGATCTGAACGACCACTCGCGATGGAAGTATCGCGATTCGCAGAAAGACGGCATTGATACAGTTTCGATTGTGGTGGAAACCGATCGCGGGGCAGTGAAGCGCTTGATCAGCAGGTGGGGGCGACCGCTGAGCGACTCAGAGGCAAGGATCGAGGACGCGCGCGTGCAGACGTTTATTCACGATCCGAGCCAACTCGCCAAGCAGAAGCGGGACGGTTTGCAGGATGGAAAGAACGCCGAAGAGTTACTGAGGATGCTTCCGGATGCTTTTACCTGGAAGGTGCAGAGCGAAGACGAGAAAAATATCACCCTGCATTTTGAGCCGAATTCAAAATTCAGTCCGCCAGATATGCAGGGGCGCGTATTAGGCCAGATGGCCGGCGAGTTGGTGGTAGATAAAGGACAAAACAGGATCGTTACTATCAGTGGAAAGCTGACGGAAGACGTGACAATCGGTTGGGGGCTTCTCGGTCGGCTGCGTCAGGGTGGGACGTTTCGTGTAGAACGCAGAGAGGTCGCGCCGGGTTTGTGGCAGATCGTAGAAACCCATGTGCATATTGAGGGAAAGGTTCTGTTCTTTAAGAACATTGGCCAACAACAGGATGAGGTACAGACTGATTTCGTTGAAGTGCCGCATGGAACCACGCTGGAGCAGGCGGCGGAGATGTCGAAACCGCTGAAGTAAAAAAGGAACGGCCGCTCGCTGTATGCTCGGAGACGATGGCACATACTCCCTATCCGCAAACTGATCGTGAATTGATGCGGCTCATCGAGCGCTCACCTGGGCATCGCGCTGGCTATAAGCAGTTAATTCGCGAACTTGGGTTGGGCGGCGGGCGTGAGCGTAGGTTGCTGCTGGAGCAACTCGCCAGGATCACCGCTCGGGGCGAGTTGGTCAAGGTCGATAGTGAGCAGTGGAGTTTGCCGACGGCCACGCCGGAGAAGACAAAGCGGGTGAAGCGCGGTGCTGTCGAGATGCCCGAGGAGCATCGAGCGACGCGGGACAGACTACTTGCCGGTCGATTGGATCTGCATCGGGACGGCTATGGTTTTGTTCGACCGAATGGCAGCGTGAATCGAGACGATGACCTCTTCATCCCTCCGCACGAGCTGAACGGAGCGATGCAGGGCGATGAAGTGCTAGTGGATGAAGCGCCGCCGGGGCGGGATGGGCGTCGATCCGGTCGGATTGCGCGAGTGCTGAATCGAAGGAACCCAACTGTTGTGGGGATCTTTCATTACGCGAGGACACACCGGGGAGGAAGTCCTTGGGAAAACGCTCCCATGATCAACGGCAACTACGTTACGCCTCTAGACGAACGGATGACGCAAGCGATCTTGATTCCGGAGGGTGCTGAGGTTCCGTCGACGCCGGAGCAGACGCCTCACCGTGTTCTCGGTGAGGAAGCACAGGCGCAGCAATCTCACTGGTCGGCAGAGTTGGATCAGCACAAACCACTTGAAGGGCTCGCCGTTGACGTGGAGATTACGGATTTTCCGACGGTCGGAAGGCCGGCGCGCGGGCGCGTGATTGAGGTGCTAGGACCACCGGACGCTTTTGGGGTTGATGTCGAAATCATCATTCGCAAGCATCATCTGCCGCACGCATTTCCGGCGAATGTACTGGCCGAAGCCACGGCGTCGGCCGGACAGACCGTCGCAACTCTGGATGCGGAAGAGATCGGGCGGCGCAGAGACTTTCGTGGCTTGAATATTGTCACAATCGATGGCGAGAGTGCGAGAGACTTTGATGACGCAGTGCTGGTGACGCCCCTGCCGAACGGGAATTGGGAGCTGCAGGTTCACATCGCTGATGTCAGCTATTACGTTGGACCAGGGACGGCGCTGGATCTCGAGGCGCGACTGCGTGGGACATCGGTTTATTTTCCGGATCGTGCTATCCCAATGTTGCCGCCACAGCTTTCGAGCGGCATGTGCAGCCTGCGGCCAGACGAAGACCGGCTGGTGTTGAGCTGCATCATGGAGATAGACGGACGTGGCGAAGTGCTTGGGTTCGAGGTCTGTGAGGGCATCATCCGGAGCGCGAAACGAATGACGTACACGCAGATCCAGGGCGTCCTGGACGGAAATGTCGAGACGCGGCAGGAATTCGCCAAACTGGTGCCAGAGTTCGAGCGAATGTATGAGCTGGCGCTGAAGCTGAACGCGAAACGGCATCGCCGCGGATCGATCGATTTCGATCTCCCTGAACCAGTGATTCAATTCGATCCGGACGGAAACATGGAAGCCATCGTGCGGTCGCAGCGAGGATGGGCGCATCGTTTGATCGAAGAGTTTATGTTGTCCGCGAACGAATGCGTTGCTACCTGGATCGAGTCGCAGGATGTGGCGAGCGTGTATAGAATTCACGAGATTCCAGATCCGAAACGGATTGTCGATTTCGAAGAAACGGCAAGCCAATTTGGTTATTCGCTTAGATTCAGCACCCTACCGGTGAAGCGAATTCAAACGAAGGGCGATCGGCGTGATTCACGTGGGACCAACAGGCAGGCCAAGACGCACGAAGTAGCAGAGTCAATTCCGGTAACGCCGCAGATGTATCAGAAGTTGACGGCAAAGATCGCAGGGAAGGCAGAGGAAAGGATTCTGTCATACCTAATGCTGCGTTCCCTAAAGCAGGCGCGATATAGCGAGAAGAATGTTGGACACTTTGCGTTGGCGAGTCCCAGTTATACGCACTTTACGTCGCCGATTCGGCGGTATCCGGATTTGATTGTGCATCGTCTGTTGCGAGAGCTGATTCAGAGTGGCGCGGACCCAGCGGGTGCGGCGATTTTGTCGGATGGGCCGCAGCCATGGGGGGAGAAACCTGTTGGCAAAAGACGGCCGGAGCACGTTGAGCGAACCCCTGTGGAGGGACCGATTCCAGAGGCGGAGTTGGGAGCGATTGCAGCTGAGTCGAGCCAATCGGAGCGACGAGCCGATGATGCTGAGCGCGAGCTGATCGAGTGGAAGAAGATCAAATTCATGCAAGACCGGGTGGGCGAAGACTTCGACGCCATCATTCTTTCATGTACGAAGTATGGGTTCTTCGTCGAATTGAACGGTCTGTTCATTGAAGGGCTGGTGCCTCTGACTTCGCTGCAGGATGACCGTTATATGTTTCGCGATACAGATCGCCAGATCGTCGGAACGCGTAACGGGAGGGTGTTCAAGATGGGGCAGCAGGTGCATGTGCTGCTGGATCGAATCGACCGACAACAACGGCGACTGCAGTTTGCATTGCTGCCATCAGACGAGGATGTTGTGGTTGTGCCAAGATCGCTGCGGAGGTCGAAGACCGCGGCGACAGCGAGTGGAGAACGCCCGCACTCCAGTCCGAATCGCTCGGGCAAGAGAGGGAAGACAAAAGCAAAGGCGCGGGAGCGAAATAAGAAATCGAAGGGCAAGCGAAAATAAAACTTGAGACTCGTATTTACCTGAGGAGCCCGGCGAGGAGTAGAACAAGGGTTACGGAGAGTAACACCACACGGATTTGATGGAGCCAATCCCAGCGAGCGCGATCTTTTAACCAGCCTGTGTAAGGGTTTTCTGTGTTCATCTTGGCGATTCGATTGTTGATCGGGACCAGCATCGTGATGGTGAAGACTATCGTCGCGGCCCAAATAGAGACCGCGAATGCAAGGAGCAAGCCTGGGCCCCTCGATACCGGACGATGTTCAAAGGCTGCACCTCCAAGGAGCATCAAGACCAGGCCGTACCAGAGGGGCATCGCCTTGCCGAGTACTGCGGCGAGCGGAGCGGCAGTTTGGGCGTGAGTACTGTTGTTTAATTTTCTTATCTGCGGATGGATGAAGGCGGCAACTGCGAACTCGTTTCCTACCATTGTTGCTGCAAGGGTTACGGTCGCTATGTCATAGGCAATGGGCATCATGTCGTGGGATGAGGCGTAATAATTCGTACGGCATCGTAAAATAAAAGTTCCAAGGAGTTCAAAAGAATGGCACACATGGTTTTCGACACACGATTCAAGATTGAGATGGAAGGGCTGGATGAGCCGCCGTTCGATTCGGACTTTGGCCAGAAGATATTCAAAAACGTCTCGAAGAAGTCGTGGGGCGAGTGGGTAGAGCGGCAGAAGATGCTCTTGAATGAGTACCGTCTACAACCTTGGACACGCGAGGCACAGGAGTTTTTAGTCGAGCAGATGAACGAGTTCTTCTTTGGTGAAGGTGGTTCGTTGCCGAAGGAATATGTGGCGCCTACGACGTAGATAGAAGCCGTCTGAATTCTCGTAAAGATGGCGGCTCGTGTACACTTAGAACTGCAGGATACCCCGCCGTCGCCCGCCTGGGTTGACGTGCAAACAATAGTCGGGACGTGGCTCAGCCTGGTAGAGCGCACCCTTGGGGTGGGTGAGGTCGCTAGTTCGAATCTAGTCGTCCCGACCAACACTTTCTGTAATCCAAGATGGAGAGTCGCTAGAGCGCTAAGACTTTCCATAATTCTGGTCGAGGTCGAGATCGTTAGATTAGCAACCAACGCGAGTTTGTGAAAGTTCCTCTCGTGAAGCGGCCGCGTCCCTCTGACAGCGTCTCTCGTAGGCGATCGTGCCACAACTCACACTGTTCAAGTAATTCAGATTCCATAAAATAAAAGAGGCGACCAAGCGTGCAGTCGCCTCTTGTCAAATCATGTTGCTCTCATTGGATAGTGATGGATAAGGAATTGGAACTCCCAGAGCCAGGGTTCTGGCTGCCGAGCGTGATGGTTTGTGCAATCGCAAGGTCAGATGCGGGTATGGCCACTTGCAGATGAGCGCTATCGATGAAGGTTGTCGTACGGGGCGATCCATTCCAAAGAGCCACTGCGCCAGGGAGAAATCCGGTGCCTGTGACCGTGAGGTACAGATTGCCGTTGCCAACAGCGATGGTGCTTTGATTGGCATTGGTTAGAGTCGGTGGTGCGTTGGTGGTGGACTCCGCAGGAAGTACGAATGGTCCGCGGATCAGGAAGATCTGAGGCGTCTGAGAAGTTGCTGCGTTAGGCACCAGGTAAGCTAGCCCGTCCTGACCGAAACGCGTTCCGCTCAGCGCCGAGATCGAGTTCCCTGGCAGTTGGATTTGCTGCTCGAGTGTAAAGTGCTGCGTATCGAACCGCTCCAGGAAGTAGGCAGCTGTACCCGCATCGTTGACGCCGACGACAAAGGCCTTGGATTCCGCTTGATACGGAACCACGCCACCTCCGACCAGACCGGTTGAATACGGGCCATTTCCAAGAGGGAGGACTGCCACTTGCGAGGGTGGAGTAGTGCTGGGATTGATGATGCCGCCACCCGTACCAAAAACTAAGCCGCCATCCAGGGCGAACGTACCTCCGAAGCCGCCTAGCCCGTTCAACGTAGTTCCATCGACCAATGTTGCTCCGGTCGCGTCGATGCTGTAACGGTAGAACTCTGCGCCAGTGGTTTCTGAATCATAGGCGTAGAAGTGGGTCGCGTCGGCAAAAACGGGGTTGTCTCCGGCGTAGATCTGCGTCAGATTATTTCGGAAAGTTCCAATACTGCCGGAGATATCCAAGATGCCTATGCCTGTGGCATAACCGAGTTCCACGGCAAGGCTCGAGTCCGAGCCCGGTACTGTGGCGATGGCCGATGCTGCAACGTTCCCGCTTGCATAAACTGAAGTGGAGATGATTGGAACTGTAAGATCGAGCGTCTGATTGAGGAGGTTGAAGCGACCCAGGCTCTTGGCGCCGCTGAGGCCGATGTAAAGATAGTTGCCATCGCTGGTTTCAGAGAGCAGATTTGGCTCACTGCCAACCTGGATTGGTGAACCTACACTTCCGTTTGCCGGGTCGATGACAACCAGGCTATTGCCGGTAATTGTCGTCGAACTACTCGGCAGGACAGCATAGATCTTCCGCGTAAAGGGATCAAAGTTGATGGCATTTGCAGGCACATTTAGCAATTGATAGATGTGCAGCGGCAACGCGGTGGACTGTCCGCCTCCCGGTATGGGCGTGGTCACTGAGACTTGAGCCCAGCCGAGCTGCTGGACCAGAGAAGAGTCGACGGTCGCGGTCATCTGGCCGTTACTCACAATCGTGGTTGGCAGAGATTGTCCGTTCCACAACACGCTGGAGGCGGCGGTGAAACCAGTTCCATCCACAGTCAGAGTCAGGGTAGAACTGCCGGCGGCAACCAGCGCGGGAGACAGTTGAGTGATGGTGGGCGATGGGTTGAAAGGATTGCCCGTGACTGTCGTAGTCGCGGTCGTGTGATTGTTAGAGGAGACCGGATCAAAGCTGACTGAAGAAGTAGTTGCGGTCATCCCAAGCGATCCCGAGATAGTCGGCGTCACTGAGATCGTGATATTGGCCGAGCTGCCGTTCGCGATCATTCCAAGATCGCAGTCGAGTGAGCTGTCGCCGCTGCAGGTGCCTTGCGAGGGAGTAACAATTCCATTGACGGCAGACGCCGGCAGGACGGTGTGAAGGGTTACGCCCGACGCGGCATTTTGGCCGAGATTGGCAACTTGCACGGTGTAAGTAAAGGCTACGCCCGTGGGTGCGGATGCTGGTGCCTGGATGCTGATGGATAAATCAGCAGGCGAAGTAGAGGTGTCTTTCACGATTGGGCCATGAAGGACATAGAGTTGCGAGGAGGTATGGAATGCCAGTCCGTCCTGACCCCATCGGACCAGATCCGCTGGAGTTGAAGTGAAGGAGTTCGACGGGTATGAGCCGATGCCGGTCACCGGAAGGCTTCCGGTCGGATTGAACGTGCTCTCATCGAAGGCAAGAATCTGGTTGGTGTTCTCCAGCACCGACGTAGGTACGATCCATGAGCGTCCCAGTGTTGAGTCCGAGACGACGGGCCCTGAGACCGCAGTCGGAGTGGTAGAGCTGGCGCTGGTCGTAGAAAACTGGCCAAGCTGATGACCAGTGCCTGCATCAACCACAGCACCGGATGAAAGGTAGAGACGGCCGTTGTCGTATTGCACCGTCGTGCCACCAGCGTTGCCACTGCCTAGTTGAGCTGCCGCTGTTACGCCTGTCGCGTCGATGGTGAGTGTATAGAGGTTCGATCCGATAGATTGCGAGTTGAGATAGAGAGTTGACGCAGAACTGCCGAAGGCGAGCCCGCCGTAGTTTTGGTTGAAATAGGTGCTGAGACCTGAGCTGCTCTTAGCCCTGGCTACGCCCGAGTCAAAGATGGTTACTATGCCGTTGTTCCCGTAAACCGCGACTGAGTTAGGTTGACCAGGAAGTGCAGCGAGACCCGATGCGACGTATGGCGCGTTGTAGATTCCTGGTCCGCCGCCAAGCGAAAATTGAACACCCGCAGTGGCTGTAGTCAGATTTACTTGACGTACGGCGCCGGCGCCGTTGAGACCAGCAAATAACTGGGTACCATCACTCGAGAGCGCGATACGAGTTGGCTCACTGCCGACGAAGATTGTCTTGAGAATGACGCCAGTGTTGGGGTCGATGCCTGCGATGCTGTTGCCAAGGCCCTCGCCCGCCGAACCCGCAATCGAGGCGTAGATGAGACCATCGACCGCGTTGTAGACGATGTCGTTGATTGGCAGCGCTAGAAACGTCGTAAACGGCTGCGGCGGCAGGGGCTGGCCCTGAAACTCCGGCGTCGAAACCTGAATACTGGCCTGCGCAAAGCCCGAGATCAACGAGGCCGGAATAACTGCCGTCAGTTGACTGGAGCTTACATAGGTGGTGCTGAGCGGTGTGGTATTCCATTCGACTACGGAGTCTTGGAAAAAGCCGCTTCCATAGATAGTGATCTGCGTGTCTGGACTACCGGCTGGGACCGAGTTGGGCGTGACGCTGAAGCTAACAGTGGGCGTTGCTACAGTCATCGTTGCGGAGTTCGATTGAACCGCAGGCGAACCAGGATTACTCACTACAATCTGGATCGAGCCTGCGGACGTAAAGAACGTCGGTGGAATCGAGATACTAATGTTCGTAGCACTCTGACTAGATACTGGAACGAACTGGCCATTGGCCTGAACCGTCGCGTTTGCCGCAAAACCACTTCCGGAAATGTTGACCGATACCGGCACGCCCGAGGAGGCATTCACCGCCACACTCGACGGGCTGAGAGAAAAGATTGTGGGCAAGTTTGCGGCCACGACAAGCTCAGTGGGAGTTGTCGTGCTGCCGCCTGGCCCCGGATTGTTGATAGTGATTTGCCCCGTGCCATAGCTCTGCAAATCCAGAGCTGTTAATGACACCTGCAACGTCGTGCCGTTGACGAAGACCGTAGGCCGAGCCATGCCGTTCCACATAACAACGGAGTTTGCCTCAAAACCCCTGCCGTTCACCGTGACTGTTGCCGCAGCGCCCTGAGGTACTGTCTGCGGCGAAAGGCTGGTAAGGATAGGCTTCGGGCTCACGATCGAGAAACTCGCTGCTGCAGAGTTGCCTCCTCCCGGCGAAGGATTTGAGGCAACAAAGCTCACTATCTGTCCGGAAGCCAACGCAGACGCAGGCACAGCTACTTGCAGGCTCGTAGCGCTGACGTATTTTGTCTGTAGCACAGTGCCATTCAGAGCCGCAGCTGTAGACGCAAGATAGCCCGTTCCGGTGAAGGTTACTGTCTGCGAAGGCGAGCCAGCGACGATGCTTCCGGGAGAGATGGATGAGATGGTCGGTGCTGGATTCACTGTGGAAGTGGGCGGAGCCGGCGGGTTGGAGTTCCCGTTCGGGTTAGAACCACCGCTGCAACCGGAGAGCAAAGAAAGAGAAAGAATCGAACCTACCAAAAGCAGAGAGCTGTGACGCACGAGTCCTCCAAAGAAACAAGTCGTTCCCGGGAACAACCAGTGAAGGTACTTGCACCTGTAGACAGGCAAACAATGGGTCCTTGACCGCTCAACTCTTCGGGAAAGCTTTTTCATCGTAGCTGTCGTCGCCGAAACTGCCTAGAGAAAACTTTTGCTTTCCTTACGCCTGGGCCTTCCATTTCACGACAACCACCAAGGCCGACCATTCCTCTGCCGCCGAGAGGATGTGGATCTCAGTTCCACATCCCACGGTTGTATTGCCCAACACGACCACTATCCTGTAGTCGCAAAATTGCCCTAACACAGCGCTACAGCAATTTGATTCCTGTGAGCTCTTCGCAGGTCTGCCAAAGCCGAGTGGCGGTGGCAGTGTCATGTGCTTGTGGAGCTAGTTTTGCTGGTCCCACTTCTTCACCACGCATCTCCTGGAAGCCCTGTGGGCCATAGTAGCCAGCGTCTTGTGCGTCGAGAGCGGTTGCGGCATAGAGCGTCGGTAGGGCTCCTTCTGAATCGGTGTTGAGCACAATGCCGATGGCATGACCAAGCAGGTTGCGAAAGCTGTTTTCAATTGCAGAGTATTGGCCCGACTGGAAGAGGTTGGTGTTAGCGACGCCGGGATGAGCGGCGACACTCATAATGCCTGATTTCGCAACGCGCAATCGGCGGTCGAGTTCGAAAGCGATTAGAAGGTTGGCTAGCTTTGATTGCTGATAGGCGCCCAACGGAGAGTAGTTTCGCGCGGACTGCAGATCATCAAAGTTGATGCGTCCCCGTTTATGCGCAATCGACGCAATGGTTACCACGCGAGTTCTTCCGGCTGCTGCAGACGAAGATCCAGCATCGGCCCGCTCAAGGGCTGGCATAAGGAGCGCAGTAAGCGCGAAATGGCCGATGACGTTGGTGCCGAATTGCAACTCGAATCCATCGACCGTTTCCATGCGGCGTGGCGGGGTCATAACGCCGGCGTTGTTGATCAGCAGATGCAGAGGGCGATTCTGTGCAAGCTCTGTGGCGGCAAAATTGTGGATCGAGGCTAGAGAAGCGAGATCGAGGAGTGCCAGCTCGGCATGTGTGCCCGGCGAATCGGCTTCCATGCGCGCGAGGGCTGCCTCGCCTCGTTGCCGGTCGCGGCAGGCGAAGATGACATGAGCTCCTTTGCGAGCAAGCTTCAAAGCTGTGTGGTAGCCGATACCGCTGTTCGCGCCGGTAATGAGAACACGCTTGCCTGTGAGCGATGGAATGTCCGATGCTTGCCACTTTTTGTTCATCGGTATTGGACGTAAGGAGAGGCGGGCACGGATGCGAACTATTTATTTCCTTGTGGCGGAGACGCTTCTCCATGCGCGAACAATTTAATCGAGCTAAGAATCGGTTGTAACCTGGGCTGAATCAGAGTGCAGTAGATTGGAGGAGGAGAAAAAATATGCCGCTTCCTACCGATGAAAAACTTATTGCGCTTAGCGAGCAGCTTCTGCAACAGTTCGACACGATCTTTGGACTAAACCCTGGCTTTCGTCCAGCCCATGCCAAGGGCGTCATGCTGACTGGCACGTTCACTCCATCTGCGGAGGCCGCCACTCTGACGAAGGCGCCGCACATCGTTCGGGCGTCGACGCCGGTGACCGTGCGGTTCTCGGACTCTACCGGCATTCCCCTCGTTCCGGATAACGATCCTAATGCGAATCCTCGTGGATTCGCGATTCGCTTCAACCTTGCCGAGCACGTTCACACCGATATTGTTAGTCACTCGACCGATGGCTTTCCCACGAGGACAGGACAAGAGTTTCTGGAGCTTCTCACGGCGTTGGCTACGAGCGATCCCAGGAACCTCGCTGGAACTCCGCTGGAGGCGTTTCTTGGCTCGCATCCGAAGGCGTTGGCGTTTGTACAGGCTCCCAAACCCCCGCCTTCGAGCTTCGCTCGCGAGAGCTACTTTGGCGTGACCGCGATGAAGTTCACCAATAAGGATGGAGTCAGTCGCTTCGGTCGTTATCGCATCGTTCCTGAGGCAGGGAATGATCATCTTGACGATGCCACAACGGCAGCGAAGGACCCCGACTACCTGATGGCCGAGATAGTGGAGCGGGTTGGAAAAGGGCCGGTCAAGTTCAAGATCATGGTGCAGATCGCGAACGATGGCGATGTGGTCGATGATGCGACGATTCATTGGCCGGAAGATCGCAAGGTTCTGGAACTTGGCACACTCACTCTGACTGCGCCGGTTGCTGATAGTGCGCGCGAGCAGAAGCAGATTATCTTCGATCCCATTCCGCGGGTTGATGGAATCGAACCTTCAGACGATCCTCTGTTGGAGCTTCGGGCGGCGATTTATCTGATCAGTGGGCGGCGTCGAAGATCTGCTCCTGCGAGCTAGGGAAGGGGAGCGGCCTTCCGTTTCGGAAGAGGCGGATGCTGCGTCTTTTCAGGGCCATTTGATCTCTGCTGGGAACCTGCTACGCTTAATATTGTGCTTATTACTCCGCTCCAACTCGTCGATGAACCGCTTGAATTCAATGAAGTGATCCCTCAGGGACAACTCGACTATGCCCCCGATATCCGGCAGGTTGGACCGCTGCCAGTGAATGGGGTAGCGGATCTGTTGATCGAGCATCGCAGCTCGAGTTCGCATGTCAACGACATTCGGCTGCGTGCGAACTATAGTGCGGACTTCGAGATTCTGTGTGCCCGGTGCGTTGATCCGGTGAAGGTGCCACTTTCGGGCGATTTTGACCTCATTTTCCGTCCCGAAGCGGCCGATGCGGATGCCGGGGAGCGTTCTATTACTGCGGACGAGACCGAAATCGGGTATTATCAAGAGAGCGGTCTTTTGCTGGAGGATGTGGTGCGCGAGCAGGTGTTACTCTCCCTGCCGAGTCGCACTCTCTGTACGGCAGACTGCAAAGGGCTTTGCCCGCGCTGTGGTCAGAATCTGAATCAAGCGAAATGCTCCTGCGATGAGGCTCCGGCTGATCCGCGTTGGAATGCGCTTGCGGGTCTGGCGGACAAGCTCGAGTTGAAGCACTAATCAAGTTTTTGCCTCGTCGACTGCGTGTTTTTTTGCGTGATTGCCGCGGCCGATTGAAAGGGATACTGCAATGCCTAATCCAAAACGGCGCCACTCCAAGCAACGGACTGCCAAACGCCGCAGCCACGACTTTTTGACCCCCACCGGCCTCTCCGAGTGCCCCAACTGCCACGAGCGCAAGCTTCCCCATCGTGCCTGCCGCAAGTGTGGCACGTACAAGGGTCGCGACGTGCTTGTGACTAAAGAAGCCAGCTAACATCTCTTCCTCAAACCCTGCTCTTCCCTGCTGATGCCGACTGACATCGTTGTAGACGCAATGGGTTCCGACAAGGCCCCCGAACCTGAGGTTCGCGGGGCCGTCCTTGCTGCGCGCCAATATGACGTTCGCGTGCATCTGGTTGGGCCGGAGGACAGGCTTCGTCCGATTCTGCGGCAGGCGTTGCGTGGGCAGCGACTGCCGGTCTTCATTGTGCCGGCCAGCGAGTGGATCACGATGGATGACAAGGCTGCGCAGGCAGTCCGGTCCAAGCGCGATTCCACCATGCGGGTGGGGCTGAAGATGGTCCGCGAAGGGCGTGCCGCAGGGTTCTTTACTGGCGGCAATACAGGCGCGGCGATGGCTACGGCCAAGATGGTCCTGGGGATGCTTTCGGGAGTTGACCGTCCTGCTCTGGCTACGATTCTGCCGACGATCAAAGGCGTGCCGTCGTTGCTGCTCGATGTAGGTGCGAATGTGGACTGCGACCCGGATAACCTTGTTCAGTTTGCGGTGATGGGTTACATGTACGCGAAGAACGTGCTGAAGATTCATAACCCTAAGGTCGGCCTGCTTTCGATCGGCGAAGAGGATTTGAAAGGAAACTCTCTTACCCGCGATACGCTGCCGCTGCTGCGGGCTTTGACGAGCATCAACTTCACCGGCAACGTGGAAGGACGCGATCTGTTCAACGGCCATACCGATGTCGCGGTCTGCGATGGCTTTGTCGGAAACGTCGCGCTGAAGTCGATTGAAGGAACGGCACAGTTGTTGAGTGCATCGCTGCGGGAGTCTTTGAAGTCGACTGTGACCTCGCAGGTTGGCGCCCTGCTCTCGCGGAAGGCGTTCGCGGAGTTCAAAAAGCGGCTGGACTATTCCGAATATGGCGGGGCTGTTCTTCTCGGCGTACGCGGCGTTTGCATCATCGGGCATGGGTCGTCGAACGAGAAGGCGATTATGAACGGCATTCGTGTGGCTGCGGAGTTTGCGCAGGCCGAGGTGAACTCCGGGATTGAGTCTTCGCTCCGGTCATCTTAGACTTCCTTTCCGGTCTCTCAGCACCCCCCACCCCCTCCCCCATACCCCTGCTTAAACGATTCATTATGAGCGACTTGAGAAAATTGCTCCTTGCAAATTCGTCATAACAAAGTATTTATAGTCAAATTCGTCATAACAAAGTGGTTACGGCTAAATCTCTCATTGCAAAGAAGAATGGCCTCCGAGGTTGAGTACTCCCCTCGAGGCCATTTGTTTGCTCTGGATTAAGTATAGCGGTTTGGTGATAACTCATACGCCACGCGATTGTTCAGGATTGGCGCGGGTTTTCGTGTGCAGGGGGCTTGACAGGAATTATGGAAAGACGAGACGGCGATAATCTGGCCTTTTCTGACTGGTATTTCAGACAGAGGCCGATTCCAGGACCGCCCCGCGCAGCGCCACTTGTCTGAGAGGACGACTTTTTGTCCAAATTGTGAAATCAATTCTTGCCCGGCAATATGTCGATGCGGACGGGTAGTGAGCGTGCTGTGGCATAGCGCTCTCCAAAGGTATATTTTGCACCTGGGAATTGAGATTCAGTCTGGTCGGTCCTTTCTTCAAGCGTTGGGGGCGACCACACCGCAAGAAGGTAATAAACGCCAGGCTCGGTAATTGGCTTCGCATCACTCGAAATGAAATATCCCATCTTGGAATATCTGAGACTTGCAAAGTTACTGTGCTGTTTTCCAAGCTCGACCGAGAATGGTCCCCAACCATGACCCATACAACCCATATCGTAATCGATGAGCGTCCCCAGGACACGATGCAATGCATCCTGTATTTCCACCCGAGGCTGAGGACCCCCACACTCTCCAACCCCCAGTTTTTTACTCGCGGAGAAGTTTTCCCAACGAAGGTGCAGCGGGATCGTTTCGCCAAGAGTGAACGTTGTTTTGTCGACGGAAAGGCCTGCACCGATGCCTTCGACCTGTGGTCCCCAATTTTGTGGCAGGGTATCCGGATCGAGGATATCGAAGTGGACGTCTGCAGTGACGAACACTGGCTCATGCGTGCTTGAGTTCTCAGCACGCCACACGATGTGGCGTACGCTGTTCAGATTGGCTTGTGGGACGACATGAATAGGTGCTTCCAAAGACGCCGGCAGCGTAACGGTCGTGGTTGTGCGCTTTCCAGCCGTTTCGCAGAGTCGCATGTAGCCCTTAAACTGTGCAGGCAACTCATCGGAGTAACCCGAAATAAACAAATTGGGCTCGTCTGTCGCATTGAGGACGAGAGTTCCGTAACCGTCGGGGAGAATGGCTTCGAAGCGGGTAGCGCCGGAGCCATTCTCATATACTGCGTATAGTTCGGGGCAACGTCCGGTAGGACCGACGACATTCTGCGAAGATCTCAGTTCAAGATTCAGCTGTATGAACTCGTCCGCGTAGATCGGCACTGGCGGAGGAGTGACTTTCAGAGTAGTCTCCGCGCTGGTTGTCGGTCGAGTCGCGGCTATTACGTCGGATTTATAGCCGGAGATTTGCATGATGGAGCAGACATGAGGCTTCCAGTGCATGTTCTGAAAGAGAAGATTTGCCCGACCGTCCCATTCGACTCCGATGGTTGCCCAGTCGACCTTCTGGCACTTATCGCCAACTGAAGACCACCGATAGGCCACCTGGGTATAGCCGTCGCCGGGAATAACGAAGTCATTATTGCGCCGGATGGCCTCAGCGTCAGGGCGGCCATCCCGTGCACAAAGCCAGCAGGTTTCGATGGTGGCGCCATGCCCATCGACAGCGAAGCTGGGAGCGAGTTCGCCTCGGAGCCTGCAAGGCTGTGAAGTCACATTGTGCAGATGAATGACGATTGTTTGTTCGCCTGCGGGAGCGTCGGCGAAGGAGAATGTGGCGTCGATATCAGCAGGCTTGCACAATGGCCCCGTGTTGGTCGGTGTCGATGTTTGTCCATGAAGGGCCGAGACGGCGAAAACCAGAAACACCACCATGTTGACTGCGTAAAGTTTCATCCCGACCCTCAGTGACAGAAGACGAGCCTGTTGTGGTTCTCGTTTCGTGTAAGGCCTAGCTACTTCCGCAGCAAGACTGATTGCGCGATCGCTCTCGTTGGCCATCGCCCGCGTTGGTGGACAGCAGTCGCTATTAGACTTCCGGAGAACGGCGTTTGTGTACCCATAAGTCGGCTTCTGTTTACCGATGTCTGATTCTACTTGTCCGAAGTAGCGGCCAGGAGGAACGACAGGGGGCACGACAGAAGCAGATCCCCCTCGTGGATGACGACCAAAAGACAGGCAACGGCAAGAGAAGACAGGAGAACCATTCGGGGATGATGACCCTACAAGATCTTTTGTTCCACTCAGCGGAAGAGGCTGATGATGAGGATTGTGAGGACGGCTACGCTGACTGCGGTGTACAGGCGGTCGCGCTCTATGCCGAAGCCGATGACTCCGAAGGCCACGCGGGCAATGGGAGTGGCGATCAGCAGGAGGATGCCTAGCTGGATGATCGCAGTTGGGTCTCCGGCAGCGAGTAGAGGGAGAAGGTGAGAGGGGTGGCGAAGGTTGGCGGACTCTGCGGAGAAGGTGCGGTAGTTTGCGGTTTGGTTTGCGTGTGTGATGAGGAAGAGAACTCCGCCTATCAGAACGGTGATGGAGGCGAGGAGGACGCCGGTCTGGAGGAGGCGACCCATGAGCATTTCAAGGCGATGGTCGTCGAATGTCGGCGTGGGTGATGCGTTGGGGATTGCGGGTTTTTGTTGTTCTGTCATGATCTGCCCAGCCAGCCGTTGACGATCATCTCGACGCCGAGGGCGAGGATGACGAAGGTGAAGATGGTTCGCAGGAGGGAGACGCGCGCTTTGACGAGAAGGTGCGCTCCGAGGAGAGAACCTGCGAGGACGCCGATCATGACCGGAAAGGCCAGGCCGGGGTTGATGTAGCCGCGTTGGAGATAGATGCCGGCGCTGGCGGCCGCAGTGACGCCGATCATGAAGTTGCTGGTGGTGGTCGAGACCTTGAAGGGGATGCGCATGATGCGGTCCATGGCGAGGACCTTGACGGCGCCCGAGCCGATGCCGAGAAGGCCGGAGAGAGTTCCGGCACCGAACATGGTGGCGAAGCCGGCGGGGATGCGGTCGACGGTGTAGTCGCGCTGGCCGCCATTGCCGTCGGGGTAGGAGCCGGACATGCGGAGACGGTCGGACCAGGGATTTTTGGGGTGCGGGGCGGTCTCGGGGTGGTGGGTTTGTTGCCAGGAGAGCCACGCCGAGTAGAGCAGAACGAGGCCGAAGACGATCGCCAGGGCGTGAGTGGGCATGCGGGTGGCGAGGAAGGCTCCGAAGATGGCTCCGAGGGTGGTGGCGACCTCGAGGAACATGCCGATGCGGACGTTGGAGAAGCCTTCGCGGACGTAGGCGGCGGCTGATCCGGAGGAGGTGGCGATGACGGAGATGAGGGAGGCGCCGATGGCGTAGCGGATGTCGACGTGGAAGGCGAGGGTGAGGAGGGGAACTAGGACGACGCCGCCGCCGAGGCCGGTCATGGCTCCTAGAAGGCCGGCTGCGAGCGACCCTGCGAAGACCAGCGAGGTGAAGAGGGCGAGCGGCATTCGAGTGTGACGATTATGGCATGAGGTCTTTAGGGGATATCAGGATAGATGTTCGGGGGAGCGATGAAAGAGGCGGATTCCGGCGACTCCGGCGGCTCCAGCTTCGAGGCAGGAGGGGGCGTTTTCGAGGGTGACGCCGCCCAGCGCGTAGACGGGGATAGGGGCGGCTGCAAGACAGGCTGCGCGAAGTTCGTCGAGGCCCTGGCCAGGGATCGTCTGCTGGTTGGGGAGAGGCTTTTCGAAGACGGGGGCGAAGAGGATGGCGTCGACTTGGTGGAGATGCGCGCGCTGAATGTCGGCGAGGGTGTGGCAGGAGGTTGTGATGATGGGTACGGGTTGGTTGGCGGAGGTGTGGAGATCGCGGACCTGGGTCGGGGTGAGTTCGTCGGGCGATGAGGAGACGTGGACGCCGTGGGCGTTGGTGGCGAGGGCGATGTCGGGGCGGGAGTTGATGAGCAGGCGCGTTGGGCTGGAGGTCAAGTGGATGGTTTGGAGGAGTTTACGCGCTATGACGGTCAGGGATGCGGCGGGGAGATCTTTTTCGCGAAGCTGGATGAAGTCGATGTGGTCGGCGATCCAGTGGGAGGCTTCGGCGAGGAGAGCGATTTGCTTGTCGTGTTCGCTGCCGGGGTAGAGAGCGCGGCTGGTGATGGCGTAGCGAATCATGGTCAAATCAGTGTATGGTGCCAAGGCCCCCTAAGTGCAGTCTGTGATGTTGGTGTGGTAGTTTCAAGGCAGTAAGGCGAACGCGCCACGGTTTAGCAACTGGCCCCTCACGATCGCCACGCAGGGGCCGATAACGGGACAAGAACCAGCCTAGCGTTGGAGTGTATGTCCATGAGTATGTGCCACTATGAGTAGTGTTTACGATCTGATTGTCATCGGGTCCGGACCGGCCGGGCAACGAGCTGCAATTTACGCATCCAAGCTGGGAAAAAAAGTCGCGCTGGTGGAGATGCGCGAGGTGGTCGGGGGCGCCTGCATTAGCACCGGCACCATTCCTTCGAAGACCATGCGCGAGGCGGTTCTTCACCTCTCCGGGTACAACTACAAATCCATCTACGGGATGAACTATCGGGTGAAGGAACGGATCACGATGGCGGACTTGGCGTTTCGGGTGCAGCACGTGATCAAGACCGAGATCGACGTGACCGAGGCGCAGCTTTCGCGCAATAACATCGAGATGTTGGTGGGTGTGGCGAGCTTTGAAGACGAGACGCACGTGAAGGTGACGAACTCGCGCGGCTCGACGGTGTATGAAGCGAAGAACATTCTGATTGGAACCGGGACCAAGCCGGCGTCGTCGCCGAAGGTGCCGATCAACGGGCGCAGCATCATCAACTCGGACCTGGTGCTGGAGTTGGTTAACCTGCCGAAGACGATGATTATCGTCGGTGGCGGCGTCATCGGGGTGGAGTACACCTGTATGTTCTCAGCCCTCGGAGTGCGGGTGACGCTCATTGAGCGGAGACCGCGGCTTCTGGAGTTTGCCGACCAGGAGATTATCGAGGCGCTGAGCTACCATCTGCGGGACTCGCGGGTGACGATGAGGCTGAACGAAGAGGTGGAGTCGGTCGAAGAGATGCCGGACGGGACGGTCGTGGCGAATCTCGAGAGCAAGAAAAAGGTTCAGGGTGATGCGCTGCTGTATGCGGTTGGCCGACAGGGCAATGTGGATGAGCTGAACCTGGCTGCCGTGGGCATCGAATCTGATTCGCGTGGGCGTATTCCGGTTGATAAGGATTTCAGAACGAAGGTGCCGCACATCTTCGCCGTGGGTGACGTGATTGGATTCCCGTCGCTGGCTTCGGTGTCGATGGAGCAGGGTCGGGTGGCGTCGGCTCGGGCGTTTGGCGACGAGCAGGTGCTGTCGAACCCGGGGCTGTATCCGTACGGGATTTATACGATTCCGGAGATCAGCTTTATCGGCAAGACCGAAGAGCAGCTGACCGAAGAAGACGTGCCGTACGAGGTGGGCGTGGCCTATTATCGCGAGATTGCGCGTGGCCAGATTCGCGGCGATACGACGGGCCGGCTGAAGATTATCTTTCACCGGATGAACCACTTGATTCTCGGAGTGCACATCATTGGCGAGGGTGCGAGCGAGTTACTGCACATCGGTCAGGCGGTGATGGCGTTGGGCGGAAAGCTGGATTATTTCGTGGATACCGTCTTCAACTATCCAACTCTCGCAGAATGTTATAAAGTTGCGGCTTTCAACGGGTTGAACCGCGTCAGCAAATTTGAGTAGAAATGCGGCACCCCAGGACGAGGCGGACAGGGTAATGGCAAAGACAATTGGGGTAATACTTTCGGAACGAATTTCTGCCGGGCTGGTGGTGGATCACAAGCTTGTAGGGCCGGTGCGACGCTTTCCTGAAGATCACGACGACGAAGATGCACTGGTGGAGCAGCATACCGAAGCGCTGGTGCAGACAATTGCAAATCAGGTGCTCCTCGCAGCCGATGGGGCGAAGGATTTCACGGCGGTTGGAGTGGCTTTGCCCGGGCTGGTAAAGGACGGCGTGGTCGCAGAGGCGCCGAATCTGCCGCAGTTGAAGGGTGCAAAGATTCAGGAGCTGCTTGTCGGACAGTTGCGCAGTCACGGGCTCGACGTGAGCGTTACGGCGGTGAACGATGCCGATGGCATGGCGGCGGGTCTGGCTTCGCTGCATGGCAAGCTGGACAGCATGATCCGGGTGTGGACTCTCGGCGTTGGAATCGGCTATGGGCGTTATCCGTTTGCTCCCGGCGCGTGGGAGGGCGGACATTCTGTGGTGACCCTCGACGAAAAGGAACGCTTCTGCGGATGCGGTGGCCGTGGGCACATGGAAGGGATCATGGGGCATCGCGCGATGCGGCTGCGGTTCCTCGACATGGAACCGGAAGAGGTCTTCGAAGCGGCCAAGCAGGGCGATGCGCGCTGCCTGGACTTCAAGCGGCTTTGGCATAAAGCTTTGGCTGCGGCGTCGTCTACGACGATTCACATGGCAGGGCCCGGGAAGATCTTCATCTCCGGATTCAACACACGGTTTCTGGATATGTCGATGCTGAAGGACTACTTGGCCCAGATGGTGAAGATGAGCCCGTTGCAGGGCTACTCGCTGGAGATTGTCGAAGATACTCCGGAAGTACGGGTTATCGGGGCCGCCGTCTCGGCCGAGCAGGCTGCTGCCGCCCGGTAGACGGCAGTCTCCCAGCTATTTCTGGCAGGTGGTGCAGTAGTGGGTGCTGCGGCCGCCGACTACGACGCGTTTGATCGGTGTGCCGCAGATGCGGCAAGGCTGGCCTGTGCGCGAGTAGACGTGGTGGTGCAATTGGAAGAAGCCTGCGACTCCGTCTGCGTCTACGTAGTCGGAGACCGACGAGCCGCCCAGCTTGATCGCTTCAGCGAGCACCTTGATCAACGCTGCGTGGAGGCGAGTCAGTTCGGCCCGGGTGAGGCGTCCTGCGTGGCGTGTGGGGCGAATGCCAGCGTGGAAGAGACTTTCGTCGGCATAGATGTTCCCTACGCCGTGGAGCAGAGACTGATTCAATAGCGCGGCTTTGATGGGGGTTTTGCGGCCATGGAAGAGCGCGATGAAATCTTCAAGCGCTATGGTGAGAGGTTCGGCGCCGGGGCCGGCATATTTCTGCTCTGGCGTAACTGCTTCCATCACAGACAGGCGGCCGAAGCGGCGAGCATCGACGAAGCGAAGTTCCTTTCCACTGCTTAGAGTCAGGATGGCGTGAGTGTGCGATGGGATCGGAGTGTCGGGCGTTGAAACCAGCAGACGGCCGGTCATGCCAAGGTGGACGAGGAATTGTGCGGCCTTCTTCCCTTGTTCTTTCGATCGCGTCAGATCGACAACGATCGTTTTTCCGACGCGGTGGACGCGGTCTATGCGGCTGCCGGTGAGAGTTTCGACGATGTCGTCGGGGGAGGACTTGAAGGTCTGAGGTTTGTTGCTGGTCCAGACGGAGCGGATGGTTTGACCGTGAATGCGGGCGTGGACGCCATTGGCAACGGTTTCGACTTCGGGAAGTTCAGGCATGGCTGTTTAAGTATAGGAGCGTGCGCGGCTTCGTCGGTGTTTAGTGGTGCGACAGTTGCAGGATGGGCAGGATGCTGGAGTAGTCGTCGGTCCAGGCACGGAGGCTTGCGTCTGTGGGGACGGTGCCGGCAACGGCTGCGACCTCGGGCTGATCAAAGAACGCGGTATTCGAGCTGAGCAGAATCCACGTTGCGCGGTAGGCCCCGAGTGAATCGTCGGGCTGGCTTTCGATCAGCCTGGACTGCATGTTTGCCGCGTCGGCCAGGGCCGCGAGCTCCGGTGGAAGGTTGAGATATTGGTTGGAGACGTGAAAGGCGATGATGCCGCCCGGCGCGAGGTGTTTTTTGTAGAGCTCGATTGCCTGGATCGTGAGCAGGTGGATGGGAATGGCGTCGCCGGAAAATGCGTCGATAGCGAGGACGTCGAAGTTCTGCGGGGATTCGCGCGTCAATGAGGTGCGGGCGTCGCCCTCGGCGAATGAGATCTGTGCGGGAGAGTCGCGCAGATAGGTGAAGAGATTTTGCGCGATGGGACGGACGAGCGGGTTGATCTCGTAGAAGCGAATGCGGTCGTTCGCTGTGCCGTAAGTTGCGATGGTGCCGGTGCCGAGGCCGATGACGCCGATGTTGCGTGGGCGCGCGTCGCAGCAGTGGTGGAGCGCAACTCCGATACCGGAGTCGTCGGCATAGTAGGTGGTGGGAGTGCGCGTGAGGCCGGGGGCGAAGAGTTGCGTGCCGTGCTGGATGGTGCCGTTGAGCAGCATGCGCTCGGTGCCGCCGTGGGGGCCGGTGCGTTCCTTCACGCGGATGCTTCCGTAGAAGTTGCGAACTTCGAGGATGGCCTCGCGGGCGTAGGCGGTGTGCAGCATGATGGTGAAGAAGAGGAGCAGTGCGGTGGCGGTAGACCAGAGAAGACGCTGCGGCCATCCGTCGTTCCAGGTGACGGCGATGGCGAGGGCGGCAGTGACGAAGAAGGAGATGGCGAGGTCGTAGTTGGCGGAGAAGATGAGCGCACTGGCTATGCCGATGAAGAAGGTTCCCGCCGCTCCTCCGGCTGCGATTAGCAGGTAGAAGAGCGTTGTTTCCGCGGGGCGCTGAGGGCGGAGAGCGTAGGTCTCGGCGTGGCAGAAGAGTCCGGCGAGAAAACACTCCGCAAGGAAGAAGAGAATGGCGATGCCGATTGGTAGGCTAACGTCGGTCTTCGAGATGGCGTAGCCGAGGCTTGCCAGCATGACGACGAGCAAACGCACGACGATGCCGCGGTGATAGAGGGTTGGAAACTCGAACGCAAAGATGAAGGTGAGCAGATAGGCGGCAAGCGGAAGCATCCAGAGCAGAGGGATCGCTGCGATGTTGACGGTGAGATGGCTGGTGACGGCGCTCAGCTGCATGGCGGCGGCCATGGGGAGGAGAAACCAGAGCCACTTGGCTCGGCTCGGCGCTTTGGGTGCGGGTTCTGGCTCGTCGGCTGGTGACGAGGCGGGATGGAGTTGGCGTGCGAGGATGGCGCAGAACACTGCGTAGATAAGGAAGCCAACTGACCAGAGAGTGCGCTGGAGCTTGAGTGTGAGGTGCGGTTCGACCAGGAATGGGTACGAGATGAGTGCGAGAAGAGAGCCGAAGTTCGAGAGTGCGAAGAGACGATAAGGGATGGTGCCGCCCTTTGTGCGCTGGAACCAGACTTGCAGCAGAGGGCTGGTGGCGCTGAGCAAGAGGAACGGCAGTCCGATGGTGAAGGCGAGTGTTGCGAAGATCGTGGTGACGGGGTGATCGAAGCCCTGACCGATCTCAGGGGGAAAGATCTTTTGCGCGATCAGCAAGACGACAGCTGCGGCGAGAGTGACCAGATAGACATGGCGGCGCCAGGTAGTCGCCTGGCAACGGGTGATCCAGTGGGCATAGAGATAGCCGAGGAGCAGGGTGGTCTGAAAGAAAACCAGGCATGTGAGCCAGACCGCGGAGGAGCCGCCAAGAATGGGCAGCAGTTGTTTTGCGGCCATCGGCTCTACGAAGAAGAGCAGGAGGGCGCCGAGGAAGATGGTGATGCCGTAGAGCAGGCGTGGGGCTGGCATTTGGTTGTCTGAGTCTCCCATGATGCGCGGTTTCGGAGTGGTGTGTTCGTTCTTGATCTTGATCGATCGCGATTCAGTCCACCGGAGCGCAGGAGGAGGATATCGGGAGATTTGTAGCTCGCGCCATCGAAAAGGATAGGCGGGAGATTTTTGCGAGGACTAAAAAGCCGAGTAGCTGAAACTACTGTCCGGGCCGCGACGTCTTGCTGCTAGAGTGGTGACGCGTCAAATGGCAGGTTGAGCTTGTAGAAGCTATCTAGCTCATTGATGTTGCGGTAAAGACCTCGAGGTGAGTATGGGTACGCAGAGTCGGGCCACGCTGTTTCTACTGTGCTTTTTTGGATTTTCTGCCTCGTCATTCGCGCAACACTCGGTGCAGGCACCCCCGCAGGACCAAGTACCCGGGAACGTAACGCCGCTTTCAGAAGCACAGGATTCTCGCCTTGTGCTGGACGTTGTGGTGGCGGACCGTACGGGAAAACCCCGAACCGGCCTGACTCAAAATGATTTTGTTGTGCGTGACAATGGGCAGCCGCGAAAGATCCTGTCGTTCCGCGCGGTTGACGGGGTCGCTGAGCCGCCAGTCAAGATCATCCTCATGGTCGATGAGGTGAATACCACCTTCACCCGCGTCGCGTATGAGCGTGACCAATTGAGAAAATTTCTGCTGCAGAATGGCGGACAGCTGACGCACCCAGTGTCGCTGGGCTTCTTCACCGACACGGGAACCGAACTGCAGCCCGACGCCTCGACCGATGGAAAGGCGTTGCTGGCTTCGTTCGATGAACATGAAACCAAGCTGAGAACGATCAGGCGTTCGACGGGCTTTTATGGTGCCGAAGAGCGCTTCAGTCTTTCGCAGAAGAATCTGGGAATGCTCGCTGCCGCCGAGGCGAGACTGCCGGGGAGAAAGCTTGTGATCTGGATTAGTCCGGGCTGGCCGATTCTGAGCGGACCAAACATTACACTCACTACGAAACAGGAACAGGGCCTGTTTTCGTCGGTTGTCTGGCTCGCCAATGCGCTCCGTCAGGCTCGGATTACGCTGTACAGTGTCGACCCGCTTGGGGTGGACGATGCAGCGACGAATCGTCTCACTTATTATGAGGAGTTTTTGAAGCCGCTAGCGACGCCGAAGAATGCGCAGGCGGGGAATCTATCGTTGCAGGTACTCGCCCGGCAGAGCGGGGGGCAAGCACTGAACTCCAGCAACGACATTACGGAGCTGGTAAACCGCTGCGTCGCGGATGCCGACGCGTTTTACACCGTGACGATCGACCCAGTGCCCTCTGACCGGCCAAATGAGCTGCACACTGTTGACGTGAAGGTGGAGACGCCGGGATTGACGGCGCGAACACGGAGCGTGTTTTACGGGCAGCCTTGACCCCCTGTTCGCAGGCGATTTGATTGACAGGCCATGCGTTGGCGGGCGCAGAACACTGAACCCGCGCGACGCTATATGATAGATGTATGTGTGCATTCGCCTGGTGCGGTGCGCGTCTTCCGGCCAACAACCATCCTTGGAGAACACATCCGTCGTGAATCAACGCAAATCAGCGGTTATTTTGGGTGCCCAGTGGGGCGATGAGGGCAAAGGCAAGATCGTGGATGTACTGTCGGAGAAATTCTCCGTCGTCGCCCGCTACGCAGGCGGCCACAATGCCGGCCACACGGTCATCATCAAGGGCAAGAAGTTTGTGCTGCAGCTGATTCCATGCGGTGTTCTGCGCCCGGAGTGCAAGGGTGTCATCGGCAATGGCGTTGTGCTGGACCCGATGGCTTTTTTGAATGAGGTGAAGAAGCTGAAAGACTCCGGCCTGCCGGTGGATGGGCAGCTCTTCGTGTCGAATCGCGCGCAGGTGATTCTGCCGTATCACCGGATGATCGAGCTGGCTGCGGAGAATGCGCCGGGGCGGACGAAGATCGGAACGACCAGCCGCGGCATCGGGCCGGCCTACGAAGACAAGATGCATCGCAGCGGGCTGCGTGTTGTGGATCTGCTGAACTCGGCGCTGTTGCGGACGCACATCGAGAATGCATGCCACGAGAAGAACACGATCGCTCACGCTCTGTTCGGCACCGAGCCACTGGACCCCAAAACGATGTACGAGGAATATTCTCGTGCGGCGGAGCAGATCGCGCCATTTGTGACCGATACGGCGGTGATGCTGAACCACGCGATCGACAACGGCGAAAAGGTGATGTTCGAAGGCGCGCAGGGTGCGTTGCTCGACATCGACCACGGAACGTATCCCTTTGTGACCTCTTCGTCCTCTACGGCGGGTGGTGCGGTGACCGGTACTGGAGTTGGTCCGACCAGGATCGGCACCGTGATCGGAGTCACCAAGGCTTATGTGACGCGAGTGGGCGAAGGGCCGTTCCCGACCGAGATTCACGATTCGACCAGCGATCTGTTGCGCGCCCGTGGGCAGGAGTATGGTGCAGTCACGGGGCGTCCGCGACGTTGCGGCTGGCTCGATCTTCCGTTGCTGCGCTACAGCAACATGATCAACGGAACCGAGTGGCTGGTGGTCACAAAGATGGATGTGATGGACGAGTGCGCCGAGATTCCCGTCTGTACCGGGTACAAGGTTAACGGCAAGCTGACCGACCTGATCCCTGCGGATATGCCGGGTTACAACGCGATCGAGCCGATTTACACCAAGTTGAAGGGCTGGAACAGTTCGACAGAGGGGATTACGGAGTTCGACAAGCTGCCGAAGTTGGCTCAGGATTATCTGAAATTTATTGAGCAGGAATCCGGCGCGAAGATTGGAATGGTTTCCACAGGCCCAGACCGCGACCAGACGATGACGTTGCCTGCGTTTGAAGATGCGTTGAAGGCGTAGAGAAAAGGCGGATTATGCTTAGTTTTACGGTGAGAATGACCTTCGACCAGACCGACCGCGACGAGATTACCGAGATCCTGTGCCACCTGACCGCTGCTTCCCGAAAGGAGTCGGGATGCGCGAGCTATATTCCACATCTCGTCGAAGGGGAGGCCTGTACTGTTCTAATCTACGAACAGTACGTCGACGACGCGGCGTTGGAGCATCATAGAGGGACACCGCATTTTCATCAGTACGCGGTTGGAGGCCTGTACCAGAAGATGAAAGAGCGTCAGGTCGAAAATCTGACGGCTGTTTGTTAGAACTTTCTTTGAGGCTCTTTGCGCAGTTTGATCGTCCTATGTGTGGAGTTGCTCGTACGACTTAAGTAGTTTTGACTCAACGCGGTAAATCGGTCTACCATCCGGTACGCTTATGGGCTTATGTGGTCGTCCAATTCGTAGGTCGCTGGTGGGCTCTGCCGTGTTGCTTGCGGCCATAGTAATGGGATGGCCTGCGTCGATCGCATTTGCTCTTCACATGCAGCCTCTGCACGAGAAAAAGCACGACGCCAAGAAGCAGGTCGAAGCGCTTGAAGAGCAGTGGCGGCAGGCCCAGCTCTCTGGCGACGTCGCCACGATGGATAAGCTCCTCTCCGACGATTACATCGGTATTTCGGTGACCGGACAGGTCAACACCAAGATGCAACAACTGGACCGCATGCGGTCTCACAAGTTCGTACTGACCAAGCTTCAACTGGGCGAGATGCAGGTGAAGCTGGTCGGTTCCATCGCGATTGTGACCTCGCGTGCCGAGGTAGAAGGAACCAATGAAGGCGCGCCGGTTCAGGGAACCTTCCGCTACACGCGCGTCTATCAAAGGCTGCCTTCAGGAGCATGGAAGATCACAAGCTTCGAAGCAACGCGGGTGCCGGGATCGAGGGAGTCGGGTAATCGCGACGCATCCGGGCCCAAGGCAGCCAGTGGCACGCCTATAACCGGGCCATCGTTGTAATCAACTCATACGTATCATCAATTTTTTCTTGGGCAGGTTAACGAAAAAGACCCTGCTCAAGGCAGGGTCCATGATGTAGTGCGACTTTGGGGCAGCTGATGGCTGTCCTCAGGCGATTTTGGGTGCGCCGACTGTGGGCAGCTTTGCTTCCCGTGGGGAAGACCCGGGCTCGAGAGAGCTCGCCGCCGGGCGAGGCAGATTGAGTGCCAGAAGTCTACGGTACAGGGAGCGAGTCGCGCCGGTCAGGCGTGCATCCTCCGATTCGTGAGGAAATAGGGAGATATATTGGCGAGTCGATGCTGCGGGTTTGCGAGGTGGAACCGGAATAAGGTGAGGACGACGATCTGGTACGGGCGCACCGCCACTTTCCGGCGAGGGGACGGCGCGAGATCGTAAGGATGCTGGAAAGGTCTGCGAGAAGCTTGACATGGGGCCCTCGAGAGACTAAAGACGATGCCTTTGTCTATTGTAAGGTTGGATGAAAGGCGAGAATTATTAGTTGTATCAATTCTTGAAGACAGCGCGAAGCCTCTCCCACGTCACGTCGAGCGCTTCAGGAAGGACGCGAGTCTCCGCGGTCACCGTCATAAAGTTGGTATCTCCGCTCCATCGCGGAAGCGCATGAACGTGCATGTGGTCGGCGATGCCGGCACCTGCTGCCTCCCCCAGATTGAGACCCATGTTGATTCCTCCCGGAAGATAGACCTCCCGAAGAGCCAGCTCAGAACGCTGGGCGAGAGTCATCAACTCATGGGCAACGTCAACTGGAAGCGCCGCCAGCGTATCGAGATGTTGGTAGGGCAGAAGCAACAGGTGTCCGGTGGAGTAGGGAAAGGCGTTGAGGCAGATAAAGCAGTACTGCCCCCGGTAAACGATGTGGGCAGCCTTTTCGGCGGTCTCCCGCTCGAGCCCGTGATCGACGGCGTAGTCAACCGCGGCGATCATATTGCAAAAGACGCAGTGTTTGTCCTCCGCCTCGGTGGGTGGCCAGGCGCTGAGGGCGGCCGGAACCCCGCTTCTGGCCTGGGGATCTGAGCGGGTGATGTAGCTGTAGCGCCAAGGCGTCCAGAGGCGATCCATTCGGCGAGTATAGCGCGGCTTCAAAACGGTTTTAGACACGCCCAAAGCGATCCCACGGAGGACGCGCCTCTTGGAACCTACGTTCTCTGCCACAATTTGCATACTTAGGGGGTTGGCCTGCATCTAAATATGTACGATCCATGAAAATTTTGTCCGCCTACGAGCATGACATGGTGATGAAAATGCAGGCGCCGAGCCTAGCTTTTGTTGACGTACCGTATGCAAAGTTCTATGCTTTAGGAGTGAGCTATTGCGTGTGGGACCCAAGTGCAATAGCTACTTCGCAAGACCTGATTCCTTCCATCCTGCCGAAGCTGTCGCGGGGATAGAGAAAGCAGCCAGCCTCCCCTCCCGGATTCGCTGATTGCTCCCGCCCAAGCGCCGCTCTAGAGGAAGAAATCTCTTGGATCCCGGAGTCCGCATTCACCATGGTAGAAAACCATAATCCTGACCACAACGAGAGCAAACCCCTGACCACCGAAACGGAAGTCCTAGCGCCCGAAGCGACAGCGGCTCACACAGACCTGTCTTCTGAATCCACCTCAACCCAACAGCATGAGACCGCCCACGACGCGTCAAGTGTAGCTGCACAGCATGTTGTACCCGCTGCCGCCGCTCACGAAATTGCAGACCACGGAACCGTAGCAACGGTGACCGCTGCAGCCGACGAGTCTGACGATGATTTGAACTACGACGCAGCTGACTTTGCTGCCGCCCTTGCGAGTTTTGATCGCGAGCAAGCTGCCGAGTCTGCCGCTGCCCAGAACCTGACCGCAGAAGAGGTCATCGTTACCGGCACCGTCGTCAAGATCACCGACAAGCATGTTGTTGTCGACATCGGGCTCAAGTCTGAAGGTCTCATCCCTCTGGAGCAGGTTCTAGACATCAATGGTGTCTCGAAGTTCCAGACCGGTGACACTGTTGAAGTTGTGGTAGAGCGCGAAGAAGCCGAAGGCGGTTACCTGGTCAGCTATGACAAGGCTCTCCGTCACAAGGTCTGGGACAAGCTCGAGGCAGCGGCGAACGACAAGACCCCTGTTAAAGGCATGGTTCTCAGCCGCGTCAAGGGCGGTCTCACCGTCGATATCGGCATCAAGGCGTTCCTGCCTGGCTCTCAGGTCGAAGTCCGTCCCGTCCGCAATCTCGACGGCTACATAGGCACCGAGATCGAAGTTCGCGTCATCAAGCTGAACAAGAAGCGCGGCAACGTTGTTATCAGCCGCAAAGAGCTTCTTGAAGAAGACCAGAACGCCAAGAAGTCTGTCACTCTCGCCACTCTGGAAGAAGGCAGTGTCCTTACTGGCACCGTGAAGAACCTCACCGACTACGGCGCATTCGTCGATATGGGCGGCCTCGATGGCCTGCTCCACATCACCGATATGAGCTGGGGTCGCCTCACCCACCCCCGCGACCTCGTCAATGTTGGCGACGAGATCCAAGTGAAGGTGTTGAAGTTCGACAAGGATAAACAGCGCGTTTCGCTTGGCTTCAAGCAGCTGACGCCTGACCCGTGGCTCGATGCAACCGAGCGTTACCCGATCGGTGCGCAGGTTCGCGGCCGCGTTCTGTCGGTCACCGACTACGGCGCGTTCGTTGAGCTCGAGCAGGGAATCGAAGGTCTCGTTCACGTCTCCGAGATGACCTGGTCCAAGCGGATGAAGCATCCGTCGAAGATGGTCAAGCCCGGCGACGAGGTCGACACCATCATCCTCAGCGTCAACCCGAACGATCGCCGCATTTCGCTCGGCATGAAGCAGCTGCAGGACAATCCCTGGGAGCAGCTCGAAGATAAATACCCGACGGGTGCCATCATCGAGGGACGCGTTCGCAACCTCACCGACTTTGGTGCCTTCATCGAAATCGAGGATGGCATTGACGGACTCGTTCACGTCTCGAACCTGAGCTGGACCAAGCGCATCAAGCATCCTTCGGAAGTCCTGAAGAAGGGCGAGAAGGTTCGTGCGATCGTTCTGGGCGTCGAGCCTGAGAACCGCCGCCTGTCGCTTGGCGTCAAGCAGCTTCAGCCTGATGTTTGGGATACGTTCTTCGCCCAGCACCGTGTTGGCGATGTCATCAAGGGCAAGATCCTGCGTACGGCTCAGTTCGGTGCCTTCGTTGAGATTGCGGAAGGAGTCGAGGGCCTCTGCCACGTCTCCGAGGCGATCGATGCCGAGGGTAAGCCAGTCTCGATGGATGTGGACTCGGAGCACGAGTTCAAGATCGTCAAGATGAACCAGGAAGAGAAGAAGGTCGGTCTCAGCATCCGTGCAGTCGGCGAAGAAGCCAGCCGCGCAGAAGTCGAGAGCTATAAGGAGCGCGAGAAGTCGCCTAAGGGCAATAACTCGGGTTCGTCTTCGTCTTCATCCTCGGGCAACAGCAGCAGCACCACGCTGGGCGACCTGATCAACTGGAAGCGCTCTGAGTCTGAGCGCGACTAAGCTCGAAGAAAGCAAAGTAAAAGGCCATCCCGGTTCGGGATGGCCTTTTTACTTTATGTATCTTCCAATCTAAAGATACTCGGGCAAGACGCTCAGCTAGTTCTTCTATGCGGAGAGGGAATGCATAGAAGCAGGCGCGTCAATTGATCCCTCAGCCATCTTCGCAGAGGCGCGACGCATGACCTCGAGCTCAGCCGGGGCAAAGAGTTCGGGTGGGATTCCACCAACTGCTACATGCCCAGGATCGTCACCCAAAGCCATTGAAATCTGATTCCAACGAAGGAACGGCGAGGTTGTGGGAAGCGTAATAATGCGACGCTTTGGCTCAGGAAAGGCAAAGTAAGCTGACCAGATAATAAGTGTCAGTCCAACCGCAAGCCCGTTAATTACGCTAAACAACGAGTACATGCTTGGATTATGGGCGATCCATGCTGAGTTGACCAGATTGATGGTCGCCAGTAAACCGAGTCCCAGACTCACGCCAAAGATACGGCTACGGTAAGAGAGACCCATCGGGCGAATGGCGAAGCATACAAAAAGGAGGAGGCAAAGGGTAAGAATGCTGGATGTCTGCTGGAGCTGCGTAATCATGGCGACCATGAAATTGATACCAGAGACATGGGGCGTTACCGCTACGCCGATAGCGACCGCTACGGAAATGGCTGCAACCCATCGGAAAACCAGCATGCCCAAGGTCTGTAAACCCTTTAGAGGAGCCATCGCCAGTTTAAAGATGCTGTAGATCACCAGAAGCGAAAGGATAGCCTCCATCGCATAACTCGCCCAGTAAACATAGAAATACACGTGATAAGCGAGGTGCTTCTCCATACTCCGGCCGCTTAGATAAAGGAGCGGCAGGCAGATGATCGAGCACGTAAACCTTACGCAGAGCAGCGCAACGAGATATTTGAACTGGCCAATTACTTTGCTGCGGATCAGAAAATAGATCAACAGGCCGGAAAGAATGGGGTCCAAGTATCCGATCGTCTCAAGGAGGTTCTGTGAGAAGCTATTCATGGTTGTCGTACCCGTAGGAAGCAAAAACAAGCCTAGCCTATTCCAAGAGCGGATACAACAACTTATTAGCTAATTAACATGCAAAAGTTTGCGTAATGGCCTAGCGACCGTGGCCCATGCCGCAAGCATTAGGATCGTCTGGAGCACAGGTGGGAACTGGCAGCAGGCTGGTTCGGGCGGCGACGACCTTGTTCTTGGCGGAGGCGTTAGAGGTCTGGGTGGTGGCGGCTGCGCCTGTAACTACTAGGACTAGGACGAAGATGCGTACGATGTGTTTCATAGGAGTGGCCTCTTTCGGGGTAAGTATCTGTAAATTAACCGGTTAGATCGCTGCGGACGTTTCCGTTACCGGCCGTGTCCCATACCGCATGCGTTGGGATCGTTGGGCGCGCAGGTAGGAACTGGTAGCAGGCTGGTGCGGGCGGCGACGATCTTATTCTTGGCGGAGGCGTTGGAGGTCTGGGTGGTGGCGGCTGCGCCAGTTACGACTAGGGCGAGGACGAAGATGCGTACAATGTGCTTCATAGGAATGGCCTCTTTGGGGTTTAAGTAGTTGTAAAATAGTCTGTTATACCGCTCGATGCGTTTCCGTTACCGGTTGTGGCCCATACCGCATGCGTTGGGATCGTTTGGCGCGCAGGTAGGAACTGGTAGTAGGCTGGTGCGAGCGGCGACAATTTTATTCTTGGCGGAGGCGTTGGAAGCTTGAGTTGAAGCGACTGCACCGGTGAGGACGAGGACTACGACAAACGCGCGAACCATATGTTTCATAACGAGATACCCCCAAAGTTGTATTTATGTAAAAAGATTTCTCTGGACAAACCAGATGATGTAACAATAGGATACAAACTGGACTAAGTCTAATGTAATCAGTGATATACAGAAGTATCAAACAGTTTATATTACTAAAGTAATAGTTCTACTCGCGCAAATGGGTAATGGCGCGGGTCAAGATCCGAAAACCTGACATACATTCAGACGAAGCCAGCCTTCGGGAAGACGCGCTTACTTAGGTGCAGCTTGGCCAAAATGCGATATGAGCTGGAAGCTGCAACCTGAGGGTATTGCAATGATTAGGGGAATTTGGGTAGGCGCCGGCAAAAGGCCCGCGCATAGAACTCTCCCCAAAATAGACAGCTAGAACAAGGGGCATGGCAGGCAGAAAGATCGCCGCCCTAATTCCTGGCATGCCTAGTCGTGTAGAAATGTTTTGCGCACCCACCTCGTCTTAAAAATGAAGCGAAATGGGTGCTTTATCAGGCCTGAGCAGGGGTGGGAACTGCAGGTTCGGTGGGTTTGGTTCCCGCAGCCGGAGGGGCTGAAGTAGCAGCCTTCTTGGGAGCTGCCTCTACTTTTTTCGATGGCGCCAAAATCGCGTGAAGTGTTGTGCCTTCCATACGGGGCATGAACTCAACCAACCCAGCGTCACCGATGTCGAGGATGAGACGGTTGATAATCTTGTAACCGAGGTCGCGATGGGCCATCTGGCGGCCTTTGAATCGCAGCGACGCCTTGACCTTGTCGCCCTCTCCCAGGAAGCGTACTGCCTGGTTCTTCTTGGTCTGGTAGTCGTGCTCATCGACCGTCACAGAGAATTTGACCTCTTTGATGACGATGACCTTTTGCTTCTTCCGGGCAGCGCGCTCGCTCTTGTCCTTCTCGTAAAGGTACTTGCCGTAGTCCTGGATCTTGCAGACGGGGGGGACGGCGTTGGGGGAGATCTCTACCAGGTCGAGGGAGCGTTCCCTGGCCATCTTGAGAGCGTCAAAGGGAGCCATGACGCCGAGCTGTTCGCCATTTTCGTCGATGACGCGAATCTCGCGGGCGCGGATGCGTTCGTTTGTGCGGATAAAAGACTTGGCGGAACGTTTATCAATCGGTGGAATAAGTCGCCTCCACAGCGGATCTTCTCACCCGCTATGCGTTGTTTAGGGTTTAGATGCAAATCTCAAGAAAGGTTGCACTGCAACGTGAAGTATACCACCTCACACATGAAGTCCCCGAAGCCGGCGACGCGGATTTGGCCCCTCCGAGCGGGTCTTCGTTGCCCGATTGACGGCCAACTTTGGAATCGACCCTCCAATCATGTATGTTTGCTCCGAAGCATCAGAAAGGAACCGAATGAGACGCCGTATTCTTTTGGTCGATGATGAAGTGCCCGTCCTGCTGACCCTGAAGGCCGTTTTGGAGATCAGCGGCTTTGATGTGGATACCGCAGCCTCAGCACGCGAGGGCGTCTCGAAGCTGCACACCCGCGAGTATCAGATGCTGATCACCGATATGCGCATGGAGCACGACGTCGCCGGTGTCGAGGTCATCAAAGCGGCGCGTGCTGCAAACTATCATCCGGCGGTCGCGCTCTTGACAGCCTTCCCTGTGGCCGAAGAGGACTGGCAGGAGATGGGCGCTGACAAACTCCTCGTCAAGCCCATGCACACTCGCATCCTCCTCCAGCAGATCGAAGACCTGATCGCCTCACACGAGAGAAAACTGGCTGACCTCGGCTTGCCGACTACCGCCGCGAAACCGCCAGCTAAACCGGCCGCGAAGAAGAAAGCGGTCGTCAAGAAAACTGTCGCCAAGAAGGCAGTCAAACGGACGCTGCCCAAGAAGCTGGCGCCCGCGAAGGCAGCCCTGAAGAAGAAGCCTGTCGCAAAGAAAGCTATCGTAAAAAAAGTGACGAAGACCGCCCTCAAGTCCAAGCCGGCACGCCGCCGCACATGATCCTGGATCAGTAGATCCGCGCGCTCTCCGACTAATGTGAGGAATTGTCTTTGATGTAGCTGCGCAGCTCTTGATTCAGCTTCATCGCCTTTTCCACGCCGCCATCGAGCATGCGCAGCCACTCCGACGCAGGCTCCTTCAGATCTGCCGTGCCGAGTAGATAACTCGTCTGCACGATGACCTCGAGCGCATTGCTCAGGTCGTGAGCGATTTTACGCATCTCGACCGAGATGTCTTCAGGAATTCTGTCTACGTTCGCGCCTGGTGAGGAGATCTTCAGTTCGTCCATGATAAGAGTGTCAGCCCTTCTTTCAGGTCTAGACGCGCTTCTTGGGGAGAAGATTCGCAATCTCGTTTTGCTGCTCAAACATTAGATGCACAAAACCCTCCTCGCATAGGTATCCGCGTTCCGCTAAATGGAATTCGCCGCGACCGTGCGCACATTGACATCGGCGTCTGCGTTTGTAAAACTAAAAGCTCGCGGTTAGCGTGTTCCGGCCATCCCAGGCGGAGCGAATGACACCGTGCCGTAGTGGCGGAATTGGCAGACGCGCATGGTTCAGGTCCATGTACTCGCAAGGGTGTGGGGGTTCGAGTCCCCCCTTCGGCACCAAAGTTTCAATCTCGATCGCATGCAGGCAGTTTGTAGCTGCCAACTGCGATCGGGTGCGGGTAAAACCCAGCAAGCCTAAGAGGCGCAAGATACAAAGGGACTATGCCCACTCAGCTTGATCAGATCCTTGCGCACACGCTTCTCGAGGTAAGGGCTCGCAAGGCGGTCGCGGACTTCGGATTGCTCGAGAGCATGGCTGCTGCCCACACCCCACGCGGCTTCCGTGCCGGCCTTCAGGCCGCGGCAAAGAGTGGGCCCGCCATCATCGCCGAGATCAAAAAAGCTTCTCCCTCAAAGGGCCTCATTCGCAGCGACTTCCATCCCGTCACGCTCGCGAAGACCTTCGAGGCTTCAGGCGCCGCCGCTCTCTCCATCCTCACCGACGAGGAGTTCTTCCAAGGCTCGCTCGCTTATTTGCAACAGGCCTCAGGAGTCGTAAAAATCCCCTGCCTCCGCAAGGACTTCATCCTCGATCCTTTTCAGATCCTTGAAGCCCGCGCCTACGGTGCCGATGCGATTCTGCTCATCGTCTCCGCGCACACCGATACCGCGCTCAGCGATCTGCGTGACGAGGCGAACTCTCGAGGACTTGACGTCCTCTGCGAGACGCACAACCGCGAAGAGATGGATCGCGCCATTGATCTCGGCTTTGATCTGATCGGCGTCAACAGCCGCGATCTGCGCACCTTTTCCGTACGCACCGAAGTCTTCCTCGAACTCGCTGCATCGACGCCGAAAGAAGTCGTCACCGTGGCCGAGAGCGGCATACGCACTGCCGAGGACATCGCCACGCTGCGAGCCGCTGGATACGATGCCTTCCTCATCGGCGAGACGCTGATGCGGCAACCCGACCCGGCGGCTGCACTCGCAACCCTTCTGGATCGCGAGTACTCCTCCGACATCTAATCCATAAGCGCGTCAGCGGGCGACACCATCATGTGGATCAAAATCTGCGCCAACACGAATCTTGACGACGCGAAGTTGGCCGCCGACCTCGGCGCCGATGCGCTCGGATTCGTCTTTGCGGCCAGCCCACGCCGTGTCACCTCCGCAGAGGTCGCAAAGATCACGCCGCATCTTCCAGCGAACGTCGAACGCGTAGGCGTCTTCCAGTCGCTCGATGCGTACGAGATCGCTCGCGCCTCCCACGAAGCTGGTCTCACCGCAGTTCAACTTCATAGCGGCGTCGACTTCGCGCTCCTGCAGCGACTGCATAAACTCTTCGCCGGACAGGTCTCGTTGATCCAGACCATTCACTGGCAGGTCGATGCCGACGGAGCGGACACCGCCATCGTAGCCGCGCAGCTGCGAAGGATCGCGGCAGACGGTTTCGTAAGCCGTGTCCTGATCGATTCAAAGGTGGGGACGAAGCTGGGAGGCACCGGTATCTCCTTCGACTGGGACGCAGCGCGAACCACTCTGGCTGAGGTCGCACCTGAACTTAAACTGATCGTTGCAGGCGGCCTCCGCCCAGAAAACGTGGCAGAAGCTATACAGAGACTCAATCCCTGGGGAGTAGATGTCGCAAGTGGTGTGGAGTCTGAGCCCGGCCGGAAGAGCCCTGAAAAACTCGCTGCGTTTATCAGGAAGGCCAGGGAGTCGAAGGTTGACTCGATCTGAGCTCGAGCGCTGATACTAGAGCTTAGGCGTGGTGTGCAAACGAATGCTGAACGTGAGCCTTCGGAGCGCGGTCGTGAATCATCGATGGACGCTGGTGTGCACTCGTTGTCCTTGGCCGTGCGGAAGCTAATGCAGGAGTAAGAGCAAGAAGCAATGCGATAAAGATTTTGGGTTTCATGAGGCAACCTTTCTACGCATATATAGGACGCGTAGAGACCGCTTCCGGATTCATATTTCCACTGCGGGTCAACACCAAAAGCAGGGTCTATGAACATACAACGAAAGCGGAATCACTCCCAGTGTCGCAGCAAAACAACTGGGGTCTCGTGAACTTTGTTTGAAAGGTGCCTGCAGCTTTATTGCGCAACTGGTTATTAGTCTTGCGGCGTCCCTGCCTTCAACTCCTTCACTAGAAAAGCGTACTGATCGACAGTGGCTTCAATCCGTTTGCTGAGCGGCATACCAGCACCATGGCCGGCTCGAGTCTCCACGCGAATCAGGATCGGATTTGTACCGCCCTGTGCCGCCTGCAGAGCTGCCGTGTACTTGAAGCTGTGCGCAGGGTACACGCGATCGTCGTGATCGCCTGTTGTGATCAGTGTCGGCGGATACGCGCTGCCAGCATGAATATTGTGTAACGGAGAATATTTGTAGATCGCAGAGAACTCCTCTGCATTCTCTGACGGTGAACCGTACTCCTCCTTCCACGCCCATCCGATCGTGAACTTATCGAAGCGCAGCATATCCATCACGCCCACTTGCGCGACGACTGCGCCGAAGAGATCTGGTCGTTGCAACTCACACGCCGCCACCAGAAGACCGCCGTTGCTTCCTCCGGAGATAGCGAGTTTTTTTGCCGAGGTGTACTTGTTTGCGATCAACCATTCAGCCGCAGCGATGAAGTCGTCGAAGACGTTCTGCTTCTTCACGCGTGTTCCAGCTTCATGCCACGCCTCGCCATACTCTCCACCGCCGCGCAGGCTGGGCTGCGCATAGATGCCGCCCATCTCCATCCACATCACGTGTGCAGAAGAAAACTCCGGAAGCAACGGTACATTGAAGCCGCCATACGCATAGAGAAGAGCCGGCGCTGAGCCATCGAGAACAAGACCCTTCTTATGGCTCACAAACATGGGGACGCGCGTGCCGTCTTTGCTGTTGTAGAAGATCTGCGTCGTTTCATAGAGCGCCGGATCGAACAACAGCTTCGGTTGCCGAAACAACGTCGACTGCCGCGTCTTCATATTGAGCCGATAGATAGTGCCCGGAGTCGTGAAATTGGTGAACTGGTAGAAGGTCTCGGTATCCTCTCGCAGGCCCCCGAAGCCATAGGCCGTACCAATCGCCGGCAGCTTCAGCCGCTCGATCAACTGACCATCAAGACTGCGAAGCTCGATCAAGCTCTGCGCATCCGCAAGGTAGCTGGCGATGAAGGTGTTGTCGATGATCGAGATATCGCTGAGTTTGTTTTTGCTCTCGGGGATAAGGGTCTTCCAGTGTTCGCGCTCGGGATGATTCAGATCGATTGAGATGACCTTGCCGCTGGGCGCGTCGAGTGTCGTAAGGAACCAGAAAAGACTGCCGTGATTGTTGATTGGAGAGTACGTCGCGTCGGCAGTAGGGATCAATCGTACGATCGGCGATTCAGATTCCTGAAGATCCTTGACCGCAATTTCATTGTTGGGGCTGGTGCCCTTCGACTGATACAGCACCAGGTATCGCCCGTCGTCGGTTACATTCGCACCAACATTCAATTCCTTGTCGTCGGGACGGTCGAAGATCAGCTTGTCTTCGCTCTGCGGCGTGCCGAGCTTATGAAAGAACACCTTGTGAAAGTAATTTGCGGCCTTCAGCGCTTCGGATTCGGGCGCGTCGTAGCCCTGGTAAAAGAAGCCGCTGCCATCCTTCAACCACGCTGCTCCGCTAAACTTTGACCACTCGACGACATCAGGCAGATCCTTGCCGGACGCAACATCGCGCACGTGCCACTTCACCCAATCACTGCCCGCATCCGCAATCGAATAGGCGGCTAGCGACCCGTCGTCGGTGATGCTGAGGCCGCTGATCGCAACCGTGCCATCAGCGGAGAAAGTGTTCGGATCGAGCAGCACTTTCGGATCGCCGTCAAGCCCCTCCTGCCAGTAGATGACGTTCTGATTCTGCAACCCGCTGTTGTGCGAGTAGAAGTACCTGGTGCCACGTCGCGCGGGAGCCGTGTATCGCTCGAAGTTGATCAGCTCCATCAGCCGCTTCTGCATCGTCTCGCGAGAGGAAACCTCAGCAAGATAGCTTTGTGTCAGCTCGTTCTCGGCGTCGACCCATGTCTTCAACTCGGCCGAATCGACATCCTCCATCCAGCGGTAGGGATCGCTGACCGTAGTGCCAAAGTAATCGTCGGTATGCTCGACTCTGCGAGCGGTCGGATAGGTAAGAGCTGGGGTCGTTTCAGAGGAGAGCGGTGCAACTGCAGAGATCATATTCATCAGGTCAACTTTCGGGTCACATTGGCAGACGCGACGTCTCACCGTCGGACTATAGCTTAGATGAGTGAACGCGAAGTAAGTCGCGCACAAGGCGATATTGTGTCCGTCTCGCCAACAAAATGGGAAAGCTTGCCCTCTTCCCATCGGGAAGTGAAATAAAGTTAAGAAACATGACACATTTTTCAACGTTCAAAAAGTGACGGTTAAAACACCACGCCAGCCACACAATTCACCATGTTGTCACCACAATTTCACCATCACAAAACACCCCAAAATTCAAAAATCCCCTTACAAAACCACAACTCCACCACGGATATTTTTTTCTCCAAACAAGCCTCAAATTCCATCCGGTTAGACTTGAAGCATGCGGACCCTACTCCCCGTCCTTCTGTTCTGCGCCACTCTCCCAGTACTGGCCCAGACCCCTTCAGCGACGGACGATCAAAGCTACACGCTTAAAACCCAGTCAAACGTCGTACTCGTTCCCACCACCGTCCAGACCAAACACGGCGACATGATCTACGAGCTCAAACCAGAGCAGTTCGTCGTAGAAGACAACGGCGTTCCGCAGACCGTCCACGTCGACGAAGACACCGACTCCCTTGGCCTTTCTCTTGTGGTGGTCGTTCAATGCAGTCGTGCCGCAGGCTACGAATATCCCAAGCTGGGTGGCCTCGGGGCCATGATCGACGGCATTGCAGGGGACGCTCCACGTGAGGTTGCCATTGTCACCTACGGCTCCGCGCCTCTTCTGCTGGGCAAGTTCTCCAACAGCGTCGACGCCATGGCACGTGCGCTCGCGCAGCTCGAGCCCTGCGACGACCCCGAAGCCTCAACGCTCGATGCCGTTGCGTATGCGACCAGGCTGCTCGAAGCACGCCAGAACCACTTTCGTCACGCGATCCTGCTGATCAGCGAGACCCGCGACCACGGCAGCACAGCCAAACCGGCAGAGGTTGTTGCAGCGCTGGGGCGAACAAACACTGTGGTCGACTCCGTCGCATTTGGCCCCGGAAAGACGGAGGTGATGAGCGATCTGAAGTACGGCGGCGGAAGCGGACCGATTGGGCTCTTGGTGATGGCAGTAAACGCGCTGAAGAAGAACGCGGCGCATGAGCTGGCTGCGCTATCCGGTGGCGAATACATCAACTTCACCACGCAAAAAGGCTTCGACGAAGGTCTCCACCAGCTCTCCAATCATGTGCATAACTACTATCTGCTGAGCTTTCAGCCCCACGCAGAGGCGAACGGGGAGCCTGCGTCAGGGATGCACAGGATACGCGTCCATATTCCGGATTATCCTGATGCGCGGGTTCGCTTTCGCGAAAGTTATTTCGCCGGCGAGTTAGATTCCAGTGCGGCAAACGTCAACTGAAACTCGACCCGTGGCTGGGACAAGGGGGGCTGAGATATATTCGTTGGTCGGTGCCGCTTTCAGGAAGGGAGGATTTCAGGAGTCAGAGGCTAGGCGATAAAGCAGATCGTCGTGTTTGCCGATGAAGTGACTCCAGGCTGGCTATGGTTACTGGTTCTCTGGATGAGACCGTGGATGACCGCTTACCGTCCCTTCGGCGTCTTGCGATAGCCGCGCTTGCGCTGGTGTGTCTGGGATTTGCTGCGTTCTTACTGAACGTGCGTAGCTGGGATAACGGCGGCGTTACGATCCTGTGGCCCTCGAACGGTCTTCTTCTGGGGATATTGTTGTGCTGCCGGCGAAGACATTGGCCGGCCTACTTCGCGGTGGGTTTTGCCGTCGATCTCGGGATCAATGTGGCGATGGGGTTTGCACCCGGGATCTCTGGTTATCTTGCCGGCTGCAACATGCTGGAGGTCGGCATTGCAGCTGCGTTGATGTATCGGACGGTCTCGCCGAATCCGGATCTGACCGAGCGCAAGCAGCTGATGAGCCTGCTACTTTACGGTGTCGTACTCGCGCCGGCGATCGCGTCGGTACTGGCTCAGCTGAGCACGTCCAACCTCGATCTGGTGCCGAGATTTGCTGCAGCGAGACACTGGTTTGTGGCCGATGCACTTGGTATGGCGGTAATGACGCCGCTTTACCTGTCGTTCCAGAAGCGGGAGCAGTTTCCAGGCCGGTCTCGGCTTGAGGTAGTCGGACTTTTGGCGATGCTGGTCGTTGTCACCGTTGGAATCTTCTGGCAGACACGGTTTCCTCTCTTGTTCCTTCTTCTTCCGGTGCTGCTGCTGCTTGGTATTCGTCTACGATTGGCGGGATCTGCGCTTGGGCTGTTGATTGTGTCCATTATCGGCGGCTATCTGACGATTCGAGGACGCGGCCCGGTGTCGCTGATGCGCTCGGGTTCCACCGCGACTCACGATCTTCTTCTGCAGGTCTTCGTTGCGTTCTCGATGCTGGTGCTCTATGTCGGCGATGTTGTGATTACTGAGCGTGAGCGGCTGCAGATCAATTTAAAGGCCAGCGAGACGCTGTTTCGTCTTCTGGCCGAGGCGTCGAACGATGTCATCGTTCTGGCAGATCTTTCCGGCGAGCGTCGATATGTTTCACCGGCCGTGACCACGGTGTTGGGTTGGGAGCCTCAGGAACTGGTGGGCCCCACCCGTCGGCAGATCGTCCATCCCGATGACGTCGGGGCGGTCGAGGCTTTGATGAGGGCCTGTCGTGAGGGGAAGCCGGTTGAGACGTTGACCTATCGGTGCGTCAGGAAGGATGGCGGCTACGTTTGGATGGAGGCGAATCTGCGGCTTTACCATGACGAGAGGAGTGGGGAGCCTATCGGTTTCGTCAACGTCGTGCGGGATGTTTCTGGGCGGAAGGCTGCGGAAGAGGAGCTGAACCGTACTTTCCGGCTGGTGGAGAATCTGGCGGTGGTGGATGGTTTGACCGGGATCGCCAACCGTCGGCGGTTTGAGGAGAAGATGGACGAGGAGTGGCGCAGGGCGATGCGTGATGGATCGCTGCTCTCGGTTTTGATGATCGATGTCGATCTCTTCAAGCCTTACAACGATCTCTACGGTCACGTGCTGGGGGATAGCTGTTTGCGCCAGATTGCAGAGGCGGCGCAAGGGGTGATTCACCGGTCTTCGGACCTGTTCGCCCGATATGGGGGCGAAGAGTTTGTGGTGGTGCTGCCGAATACGGACAGCAATGGCGCTCAGTTGGTCGCCGAGCAGATTCGGGCGGCTGTGGAAATGCTCGGCCTGCCACATTCGGACAATTCGCACGGAATGGTAACGGTGAGCATCGGGTGTGCTACCCGTGCTCTCGGACATGACGCCGTTTCGACCGTGCTAGTGGAGGCGGCGGATCAGGCGCTCTACCTCGCGAAGTCAGCCGGAAGGAACCGGGTTGAGGTGGCTTCGGCTTCGACGATCGTTGGCTAATTGACCCCTCCCCCCCTCCCCTTAGGGTATTTTGCGCGTAAGCTATTTGTAATCAATACTTTGGCGACACATGGTGCCTGTAAAATATTGATTTCATGAGGTTTACCTGCAAAATATTACAAATAAAAGAGTTATTGGCTATTGTGGCGACGGAAGCACACTCCTCCGTGGATAAAACCGGTTTTTGTTTACGTACTCTTCCCCCTTCTGAATCGCGACTTCAAATTTAAACAGGAGAGCCCCGGAGATTCTCCGGGGCTCCATTTGCTCGTTCTTTCCATTATAGTGCGCGGGGCATAACTGATACGCCACTCGAATCTGCAGGATTTGCGCGGGTTTTCCTTGTGCAGGGCCTTGACAGGTTTTGCGCCCGATCACGAATGTCTTCTTTTCCTCTAGAAAGACAATCGCGTTTGCCATGCTTTTGTCGCGTGTTTGATAAGTTCGCTAGGTGATGACGGGAAGCTGGAGGGTGGTGCCGACTGAGACTTTGTTGGGGTCGGCGATGTTGTTGGCTTTGGCGATCTCGGGGTACTTGTTGGCGTTGGCATAGAAGAGCAGGCTGATGGCTGAGAGGGTGTCGCCGGATTTGACGGTGTAGGCCTGGGTGTCGCCGCCCGTGTTGGCGATCTCGTGGTGGAGGTCGGAGTAGGTGGGGTCAGCCTTTTTGATATTGTCCCAGACGCGCTCAAGGATGACGCGGGAGGGAACGGAGCCTTTGATGTGGAGTTGTTCTCCGTCGAGATCGACTGCATCGAGGGTGGCGCCGTAGGGGGCGAACTTCTGCAGGGCATCAATGACACCGGCGTACTTCTGTTTCAGGGCTTCGAGATCTGCCATGGCGTAGCTCTCCTTTGTCAGTTTGACTGACTGTTGTGTGATGCAATTTAAAGGGAGAACGCGGGGGCCCGTGCGCTCTTTGGAGATCATGCCCGCGATTGACGACGGGTCAGACGAATTTGCTGAGAAGGCTCTGCGCCATGCTGCCCATGGAGCTGGTCGGCGTGGCTTGCCCATTGGGGGCGAAGTGCTGGATGACCATCGGCAGGACGGTGGCGAGAGCTACCTGAACGACCTGAGGAGAGACGCCAGCCTTTTCTGCTGTTTTTTCGATGAGGCCCGTTCCGCCGAGGCCCTGCTGGACCTGTTCGGGAGTGGCTGTGGTGCCTTGGCCGGCAGCCCAGTTGCCGACGTGCTCGGCCATTCCGTTGTTCTTGAAGGCGTCGAGAACGCCCTGAATGCCTTCAGGATGCTGGGTGAGAGCTTCAATGAAGCCGCCCGCAACCTTTGCCTGGTCGGTACCAGCAGCAGCGCCAGTCTGACCGGCGAGTGACTGAATCATGTCCATAATTCCCATGTTGTTCACCTCGCACCCAATATATGACTGATTTCTATTGAGTGCGACGCCGAGGGGGAAATATTTATCAATTTCTTATGTGATTGAAAAGTAATGCAGCTTGCTTGTTGTCGATGAGACTACGAGATGCCGAGCTCGCGAGCGGCAAGTGAGGTGCCCTCGACGCGGGCCTGGATTTTGCTGAAGGCTATGTCTCGAGCCGTTGAGGTGTCGTCGGCGAAGGGAGCGAAACCGCAGTCATCTGTGGTTCCGAGCTGCGCAATGGGGAGGATGGAAGCGGCTTCGAGGACGCGGTCACGCACTTGAGCCGGAGTTTCAACCTTCGGATCGATAGGATCGATGACGCCGATGAAGATGGTTTGATTTGGTTGAAGGAGCTGTTTTACCTGTTGGAGGATTCGTTTTCTGTCGGGTTCGCTGGCCATCTGGAGGTAGAAGCGCCCGACGTTCAACTGGAAGAGGTCAGGCAACAGCTTCGAATAGTCGACGTCGGCGCTGTGGGTGGAGTCTTGATCGCCTCCGGGGCAGACGTGAACGCCGATGCGACGTCGCTCTTCCGAAGTAAATCGTTCGAGGACCTGATTGTTGATGGCGATGAAGCTGCGCAGTAAGCCGGCTGACGGATCGAGTTTCAGGGAGAGCCTGGCTTCGGTGAAGTCGATCTGGACGGAGTCTGCGCCGGCCTGAAGGGCGCCGCGGATGTCGGCTGCAGCTTCATCGATGAGGTCAGCCAGAAACTCTTCACGAGGATAGCCAGGGATGCCTGTTGAGGGGTAGAGCAGGCTCAGGGCTGAGGCCGAGATGACGGCTTGTTTGATGGGCGAGCGGGTGTAATGACGAGCCGCGTTGAGGTAGCCAGCAGCGTGGACGCCGTAGCGGAAGGGACCTGATGTGAGGCGAGGAAGCTGGCGGACGTGCCCGTCGGCGAAGGGGATGGTTACTCCGTCTGGGGCGAGATTGGTGAGTCCGGAGAGAGGATACGTCGCGAAACTGGGTTTGGTCTGCTCGCCGTCCGTGATGATGGGGGATCCGGTCTGCTCAAATCGCTGGATCGTATCGCGCAGTGCCTCGGCGTTGGCGGCTTCGAGCGCCTCGCTCGTTGTTTTCTTGGTGTGGAAGGCGATGATGGTTTCGATGAGTGCAGCTGGACGGGGGATGCTGCCGATGGGTTCAGTGGGGATCGCCATACGGGGGAGCATATCGTTTTGAAGTTCGGTCGAATATCCATCAATAGATTGATCTCGATGTTTTCTAGCGGCGGGAGTCCCAGGTGATGCAGTTCTTTGTGGGGTCGGTTGTGTTGAGCGCCTGACAGCTGGCGACGCTGGTGACTTGCGGGGTTTTGCCGCCGAAGGTGGTTAGCTTGGGCGGTCCGAGCACACCAAGGGTGGGGGTGTCCCACGAGGTTGCGGTGAGCGCGCCGTGTTTGAAGGTGAAGACCAGAGGTTCGGGGGTGGGCTTGTCGTCGTAGGTGAGGGTGACCGTCTTTTTGTCGCGCTTCCAGTGGGCGTGCCAGGTCTGCGGGTCCTTGTCGTGCCACTTCTGCTGGAGGATGGCGGTGCCGTCGGCGGCGAATTCGATGAGGAGGACGCGATGGACCTCCTGTGAGAGGCCACCGCTGCCGACGTAAAAGCCGTTTAGTTTGTCGGCAGCGTGGGCCGGGGCAGAGAGAGTCGCGAGCGCGAGAGCAAGAGCCACGGCGATGGCGGAAGAGCGTAGAAGAAGGCGCATGGCAGACATCCTACACAATGCGCACGGATGTTTTTCAACGAGCCAAGGAACGGGATAGACTTAGCGGCATGAGCGATCAGAAGAAGACTGCAATTTCTACTAAAGAGGCTCCCGCCGCGATTGGGCCTTATTCTCAGGCGGTGCGGGTGGGCGATATGTTGTTTGCGTCTGGGCAGGTTGGGCTTGATCCGGCCACCGGGCAGATGGTCGCCGGTGGGATTACGGAACAGACGGTTCGGGTGCTGGAGAACGTGAAGGCAGTGTTGGCGCAGGCTGGACTGGATTTGAGCCACGTGGTGAAGACGACCGTGTTTCTGAAGTCGATGGGCGACTTCGCGGTGATGAACGAGATTTATGCGAAGTATCTGGCGCCGGAGGGGGTGGTCGCGCCGGCACGGTCGACGGTGGCAGCGGCCGGGTTGCCGAAGGATGCCCTGGTGGAGATCGAAGTGATCGCCAAGGGTGGAGCATGAAACTTACAGGGCGGCTGGGGATCTAATCAACAGATCAGGAGGTTTGAGTGATGGCCGAAGCGACAAAGGTACAGAAGGTTCATAAGACGGAGGCAGAGTGGCGCGAGCTGCTGACTCCGGAGCAGTTTCATGTGATGCGTGAGGGTGGAACGGAGCGGCCTTTTACCGGGGCGCTGGTGAATAACCACGAGGACGGGATTTATCACTGCGGGGCGTGTAATGCGCCACTGTTTACCTCGGATAAGAAGTTCGAGTCCGGGAGCGGATGGCCCAGTTTCTGGAATCCCGTTTCGCCCGATGCAATTGTTTCAATTGAAGATAATTCTCTGGGAATGAGGCGGGTCGAGGTGCAGTGCGCGACCTGCGGAGCTCACCTTGGGCATGTTTTCCCGGATGGACCAACACCTACAGGGTTGCGGTATTGCATCAACAGCGCTTCGCTGGGATTTGAGAAGAAGTAAGTCGCGTAGAAAAACAGGAAAAGCCCCAGCCGGCTACAACGCGGCTGGGGCGTTCTGTTTCTGGAGGTTGGAGGCTGTTAGCCTTTGACGACTTTGCCGGTCTTGATGCAGCTGGTGCAGACGCGCATGCGCTTGCTGGCGCCGTTGACCTGGGCTTTGACGGGCTGGAGGTTCACGTTCCAACGACGACGGGTGGTGTTGTGGGCGTGAGAGATGTTATTGCCGAACTGCGGACCTTTGCCGCAAAGATCACATTTTTGTGCCATGACGAAGTGCTCCAATCCTGAGTCGCAGAAGATTCCCTGGGCGTGCGCCTGAGTGAAAGAAGCCTCAAAACAGTGCCGGGGAATGGTGGTACGAGGAGCGTTGGCTCCTGACCGCTACCCAGGTGAAGGGTAGTCTGCCGATTCGTAATGATACCACGTGGGAGGCGGTGGGCTCAATGAATGGCCGATCGAGGAGGGTAGAGGAGGGCATCGCGTGTCAGAGGATAGGCATCTTATTGAGGGGTCACCGCTTATTGGGCCTATACACACCACAAAAGTTTGACGCTTCCGAGGCTAAGTTGAGTCTTTAAGTACCGGCTCATCCGTCGATAGGAGACGGACCTGTTTCGCACACCTGTCCAGAAGATCTCTGATGTGACGAGGAGACGTATTGTCAGACGAATCAAAGCAACAACACTCAGTCATCGGGCCTGATCATCAGCTCCCGGCCCCGCCTCCACCATCGTCCCGCAGCAAGCTGGTTCGGGCTGTTGTGTGGGTCGTTTTACTGCTTGTCTTTGCTCTTGGTTTCTATCTGGTGTTGCGGCACCACGATGATACGACCAAGAGTGCAGCGCCTCGACGGGGTCCTGGTGGTGGACCGGTAACGCTGACGACGGCTACGGCGCAAAAGGGAAATATTGGCGTTTACCTGGATTCGATTGGAACAGTCACGCCGGTTTACACGGCTTCGATTACGAGCCAGGTGACCGGGCCGGTGATTGCGGTGCGGTTCAAAGAGGGGCAGATCGTTCGGAAAGGCGACCCGCTGATTGAAATTGATCCGCGGCCGTTTGAAGCCACACTGTTGCAGGCTCAAGGTGTGCTCGAGCGGGATCAGGCAGTGCTGGCGCAGGCGACGATGGATCGCGACCGATATCGCGAGGCCTGGGCGAGGAACGCGATTCCGAAGCAGACGCTGGATGACCAGGAGAAGCTGGTGTTGCAGGACGCGGGCACGGTGAAGAACGACCAAGGAACTGTGAAGTTCGACCAGATACAGGTGGATTACTGCCATATCCGGGCGCCGATCGCGGGAAGGGTCGGACTGCGGCTGGTCGATCCAGGGAACGTGGTGCAGAATTCCGGAACGACGACGCTCGCGGTGATTACGCAGATCCAACCGATCACAGTGATTTTCACCGTGGCTGAGGACTATCTGGGGCAGATTCAGCCGCGGCTTCGTCAACAGGCAAAGTTGGCTGTGGATGCATATGATCGGGCGGCGCTGAAACAGATTGCGACAGGGACGCTGTTGACGCTGGACAACCAGATCGACACAACGACCGGAACGGTCAAAGCTCGAGCGACGTTTGATAACAAGGACGCGTCGCTGTTTCCGAATGAGTTTGTGAACGCGAGACTGCTGGTGAATACGCTGCAAGGAGCGACGCTGATTCCCACGTCTGCGATTCAGCACAATGGTGCGGCGTCGTTTGTTTATGTGCTCACGAACGATACGGCCCACATGCGCTCGGTGAAGCCGGGGGTAATGGAAGGGCAGACGACACAGGTAACGGGGATCAATCCAGGGGATGTGGTTGCCAATAGCAGCTTCGATAAGTTGCAGGACAATGCGAAGGTTATTGTGTCGACTAAGCCGATTCCCGCGGCAACGGCCGGGAGTAGCGCTCCTTGAGTCCATCCCGTCCGTTTATTCTGCGACCTGTCGCGACCTCGTTACTGATGGCCGCGATCTTGCTAGTCGGTATCGTGAGTTACACACAGCTGCCGGTGTCGGCGTTGCCTGAGGTCGACTATCCGACGATCCAGGTGCTGACGTTTTATCCGGGTGCGAGTCCGCAGGTGATGGCGACGACGGTGACGGCTCCGCTGGAGCGCCAGTTTGGCCAGCTGCAGGGGCTGAGTCAGATGACCTCGAGCAGCTCGGGTGGGACCTCAGTGGTGGTGTTGCAGTTCAATCTCAGCCTGAACATCGATATTGCTGAAGAAGAGGTTCAGTCTGCGATCAATGCGGCGCAGAGTTTTTTGCCAGCTAACCTGCCGGCGCCGCCGATCTATAGCAAGACGAATCCGGCAGATGCTCCGGTGCTGACACTGGCTATTACGTCGAAGACGATGCCGTTGTCTCAGGTTGAGGACTTGGTGGATACGCGGTTGGCGCCGAAGATCTCGCAGTTGAGCGGCGTCGGACTGGTGAGCATCAGCGGCGGACAGAAGCCTGCAGTGCGGATTCAGGCTAATCCGACTGCGCTTTCTTCGTATGGCATCAATCTTGAGGATCTGCGTACGGCTGTGACACAGAGCAGCGTGAATGCTGCGAAGGGAAACTTCGACGGGCCTCGGCAGGACTACCAGATCGATGCGAACGATCAGCTAGTGACGAGCCAGGACTACAGGAGCGTTGTCGTTGCCTATCGCAATGGGGCGCCGGTGATGTTGACCGATGTTGCTCACATTGTTGACGGGGTGGAGAACTCGACCCAGGCTGCATGGATGAACCAGACTCCCGCGGTAATTTTGAATGTGCAGCGTCAGCCGGGCGGAAACACGATCAGCGTGGTGAAGAGCATCAAGAAGCTGCTTCCGCAGCTTGAAGCGAATCTTCCGCGAGGGATCGAAGTTACGACTCTTACCGACCTTACGACGCCGATTCAGGCGTCGGTGAGCGACGTCGAGTTCGAACTGATGCTGACCATTGGGCTGGTTGTGCTGGTCATCTTCCTGTTCCTGCGAAGTCTCTATGCGACGATCATTCCAAGCGTTGCCGTGCCGCTGTCGCTGGTTGGAACTTTTGCAGCGATGTACGCGCTTGGTTACAGCCTGGATAACCTGTCGCTGATGGCGTTGACGATCTCGACGGGATTCGTCGTAGATGACGCGATCGTGATGGTGGAGAACATCTCGCGGTATCTCGAAGAGGGCGAAACGCCGATGGAGGCGGCTCTAAAGGGCGCCGAGCAGATTGGGTTCACCATTCTGTCACTCACCGTTTCTCTGATTGCAGTGCTGATACCGCTGTTGTTCATGGGTGATGTCGTCGGTCGTCTCTTTCGTGAATTTGCAGTGACCTTGGCGGTGACGATCGTTGTGTCTGCGGTGGTTTCGCTGACACTGACACCGATGATGGCTTCGCGCATCTTGAAACACAATCCGGAAGCGGAGCAGGGCCGATTTTATCGTGCTTCAGAACATGTTTTTGAGCGGATGATCGCGTTTTACGGACGCACGCTGAAGGTGGTGCTTCGTTACCAGACGATTACACTGCTGGTCGCTCTTGCGACTCTGATGCTGACGATTTTTCTCTACATCATCATTCCCAAAGGGTTTTTTCCGGTGCAGGATACGGGCGTGATCCAGGGAATTACGCAGGCTCCGCAGACGATTGGCTCAAAAGCAATGGCGATCAAGCAGCAAGAGGTCGCGAAGGTAATTCTCGAAGATCCTGCCGTTGAAAGCCTCTCTTCGTTCATTGGCGCGGATGGAACGAATGTGACGACAAATAGCGGCAGAATGTCGATCAATCTAAAGCCCTTGGAAGATCGCGATCTGAGCGCTGCGGATGTGATTCGGCGGCTTCAGTCGAAGCTGAAAGATACGCAGGATATACAGATCTTCATGCAACCGGTGCAGAACATTACGGTCGACGACCGGGTGAGCCGCACTCAGTATCAGTACACGCTGGAGGATCCGGATCAGAACGAGTTGAACGATTGGACGAGCCGGTTTGTAACTCGTCTGAAGCAGCTGCCTGAGCTGGAAGACGTTGCCACGGACCAACAACTGGGTGGACTGGCGGTGTCGCTGGTGATCGACCGTGCAACTGCTTCGCGATTGGGCGTGGCTCCGACGACGATCGACAATACGCTTTATGACGCCTTTGGCCAGCGTCAGATCAATACGATGTACACGCAGTTGAATCAATACCACGTGATTCTTGAAGCAGAGCCGCAGTTCCAGATCGATCCGAACAAGCTGAACCATCTCTATATTCGTTCTGGGTCAGCTTCAGGGACGACGGGCGCTGCGGCGACTACGTCGTCGGGGAATGGTTCGACGTCGGCAGGGTCGAATGCTCTGACTAGTTCCGTTTTGTTCACGGCGTCGGCGAATACGTTGAATCCTCCGATCAATGCACTGACACCGAGCACTGTGAATTCGAACTCTAGCAAGGGAGCGACTTCGGCTGGCACGACGAGCTCGACCTTCAACAATGCTGTGCCGTTCAGCGCGTTCTCACACTTCGAAACAACGACGGAGGCGTTGTCGATTGCCCATCAGGGACAATTCCCAGCTATCACGGTGTCGTTCAATCTTGCTCCGAATGCTGCGCTTGGAGGGGCGATTAGTGAGATTACGAAGGTGCAGAAGGATATGCATATGCCTGCAAGTTTGCAGGCGGATTTTCAAGGGACCGCGGCATCGTTTCGAAATTCGCTCTCGGGTATGCCGCTGCTGATTCTGGCTGCGTTGGTTACGGTGTACATCGTTCTCGGTGTTCTGTACGAAAGCTTCATTCATCCGGTGACGATTCTTTCCACGCTGCCTTCAGCAGGTGTCGGGGCGTTTCTCTCGTTGATTCTCTTCCATCAGGATTTGAGCGTGGTTGCGATCATCGGTCTGGTTCTGCTGATCGGTATCGTTAAGAAGAACGGCATTATGATGGTCGACTTCGCGCTGGATGCGGAGAGGAATCGAGGGCTTAGCTCCACCGATGCGATTTATGAAGCGTGCTTGCTTCGGTTCCGGCCGATTATGATGACGACGATGGCGGCGCTGCTTGGTGGGCTGCCGCTTGCGTTTGGCCACGGTATTGGTTCGGAGTTGCGCAGGCCGCTTGGGATCGCGATGGTGGGTGGACTGCTTGTGAGCCAGGTGCTGACGCTGTATACGACGCCGGTCATCTACATCTTCTTCGATAATCTCTCGCACCGATTTTCACGAAAGTCGAAGAAGGCAGGCAGCGGCGGTGAGTTAGAGGCAGCGGAGCAGTCATGAACATATCTGCACCCTTTATTCATCGGCCTGTGGCGACTACGCTGCTGACGGTGGCGATCGCGATTGCGGGAGCTATTGCGTTCAATGTTCTCCCGGTGTCTCCGCTGCCGCAGGTGGATTTTCCGACGATCTCTGTGGCTGCGAGTTTGCCGGGAGGGAGCGCCGAGATTATGGCGTCGTCAGTGGCGACTCCGTTGGAGCGGCAGTTTGGGCATATCGCTGGGGTGACGGAGATGACGTCAGCGAGCAGTCTGGGTACGACGTCGATTACGATCCAGTTTGACCTGAGCCGGAATATTGATGGAGCCGCGCGTGACGTCGAGGCGGCAATCAATGCTGCGCGGACTTATCTGCCTGCCAATCTTCCGGCGAATCCCACCTATCGCAAGGTGAATCCGGCTGATGCGCCGATTATGATTCTCGGTTTGACTTCGGATAAGTATGGGCCGGACAAGTTGTATGACGAAGCTTCGACGGTGATTCAGCAGAAGCTATCGCAGATTCAGGGAGTGGGGCAGGTCAGTCCGGGCGGCGGTGCGTTGCCTTCCGTTCGCATCGAAGTGAATCCGACGAAGCTTGCGAGCTTTGGGATGGCAATGTCGGACGTGCAGGCAGTGGTGAGTCTGCAGAACTCGAACCTGGCGAAGGGACAGATCACGAACGGGGACGTTTCGGCGGATATCATCGCCAACGATCAGATCTCGCATGCGGAGGACTATAAGCCGATCGTCATTGGTTACAACAATGGCTCGGCGGTGCGGTTGTCGGATGTGGCGGATGTGGTTGACTCCGTGCAGAATATTCGAACGGCGGGATATCTGAACGGCAAGAGGGCCGTGGTGTTGATTATCTTCCGGCAGCCCGGCGCGAACATTATCGATACGGTGGATCGGATTCGTTCTGAGCTCCCCGCGGTGGTTGCCTCGATTCCGTCGGGGATCGATACGACGATTGTGCTGGATCGGACGACGACGATTCGCGCGTCGGTGAGCGACGTGGAGCGGACGCTGATGCTATCCATCGCGCTCGTGATCGCGGTGGTGTTTATCTTCCTGCGCAATGGAAGAGCGACTCTGATTCCTGCAGTGGCTGTTCCGGTGTCATTGATTGGGACGTTTGCAGTGATGTATCTCTTTGGGTACAGCATCGATAATCTGTCGTTGATGGCGCTCACGATCTCGACGGGCTTTGTGGTCGATGACGCGATTGTAGTGATGGAAAACATCACTCGGCATCTTGAAGATGGAATGTCGCCGTTTGCCGCTGCGTTGAGAGGTGCGAAAGAGATCGGTTTTACGGTGGTGTCGATCAGCATCTCGCTGATCGCCGTATTTATTCCTCTCCTTTTGATGGGCGGGATCGTTGGGCGGTTGTTTCGTGAGTTCGCGGTGACGTTGTCGACGGCGATTCTTGTATCGATGGTGATCTCACTTACGACGACGCCAATGATGTGCGCGTACTTGCTGCGAGATGAGCACTCGCAGAAGCATGGACGCATTTATATGGCGACGGAGAGATTCTTCGACTGGATTCTATCGGTCTATCGGCGGAGTCTTCACTGGGTGCTAGAAAATCCTGGACTTACGCTGACTGTGCTGTTCCTAACGATTGCGTTGAACGTTGTGCTGGTGATCAAAATTCCCAAGGGATTTTTTCCGCAGCAGGATACGGGTTCGCTCGCAGGCGGAGTTCAGGGTCCGCAGGACTCGTCGTTTCCTGCAATGAATGATTCGATTATTCAGATCGGAAAGGTCATAAAAGAAGATACTGCCGTGCAAAACGTGATTGCGTTTACCGGGGGGCAGGGCACCAGCAACTCGGGTAATATCTTCGTCGCGTTGAAGCCGCTGAATGTGCGGAAGATCGGTGCGCCGGATATTATCAATCGGCTGCGGCCAAAGTTGAACAGGCTTCCGGTGGCTTCCGCTTTTCTTCAGGCGTCGCAGGATCTTCGCATTGGAGGCAGATCCAGTAACGCGCTGTATCAGTACACGATTCAGGCAGACAATCTGGCCGACCTGAAGACGTGGGGACCGAGGCTTCTGGGTGAGATGAAGAAGCTGCCCGGATTGCAGGATGTGAATACGGACCAACAAAATGGCGGACTTGACGAGATGCTGAACTATGACCGTGTGACCGCGGCGAAGTTGGGCCAGACGGCGCAGTCACTCGATCAAGGGTTGTACAGTGCGTTTGGACAATCGGAAGTTTCGATTATCTATACGCAGTTGAATCAGTACTACGTTGTGCTTGAGGTTGCGCCAGAGTACTGGCAGACGCCCGCAGGCCTGAAAAACATCTATTTCCATCCATCAGGCACGAGCAGTGCGACAGCCAGCGGCAATGTGCCATTGGTCACGATGGCAACGAATCAGACAAACACGACGCCTCTAGCACTGAATCACACAGGACTTTTTCCCTCGGTTACCGTATCGTTCAATCTTGCGCCGGGTGTTTCGCTGAGCGATGCCACACTTGCCATCACACAGATGCAACAGAGGCTGGGTACGCCGACTACGGTGCATGGCTTTTTCGCAGGAACACTGCTGGCATATCAGCAGTCACTGGGGACCGAGCCGCTTTTGGTTTTGACTGCGTTGCTCGCGGTTTATATCGTCCTTGGAGTCTTGTATGAAAGCCTGGTTCATCCGCTGACGATTCTTTCGACGCTGCCCTCTGCGAGCGTGGGCGCGATGCTTGCACTGATGCTCTTCAAAGTAGATTTGAACGTCATCTCAATTATTGGCATTGTGCTGTTGATCGGCATCGTGAAGAAGAACGCGATTATGATGATCGATTTTGCTTTGCAGGCCGAGCGGGACGGCGGTCTGAATACAGAAGATGCGATCTTTGAGGCTTGTATGCTGCGCTTTCGTCCTATTTTGATGACTACGATGGCCGCCCTCTTTGGCGCGTTGCCACTGGCTTTTGGTACGGGGACAGGGTCTGAGTTGCGCCGGCCGCTTGGCATCACAATTGTTGGAGGCTTGATCGTGAGTCAGCTGCTTACGCTCTACACCACTCCTGTTGTTTACCTCACGCTGGACCGTTTGCGCCTGCGTGCACTCGGAAGGAAGCGCGATACGTTTCATCCTGGAAACGGCACGGCTGCCGCAGCGACGGAGTAGATTGGATGTCTAAAACTATGAATAATCTTCAATTCACCTTTGCGATATGCCCGACACTTGCGATGCTTCTGATGACTGGATGCATGGTCGGGCCGAAGTACCATACGCCGCCGGCGGTGGCTCAGGCGCCTCCTGCGACTTACAAAGAGTCGCCGGCACAGTTTCAGGATACGGATGGCTGGAAGGTGGCGCAGCCGCAGGACGCGATGCTGCATGGGAAGTGGTGGGAGATCTACAACGATCCCGAGTTGAATACGCTGGAAGAGCGACTGAACATCGATAACCAGAACATCAAGCAGTTTTTCGCGAACTTCATGGAGGCTCGGACCCTGATCGCGCAGGCACGATCGCAGCTTTATCCGACCGCATCTGTGGGTCCTTCGTACCAACGCGCCAAGACGTCGTCAAATCTGGGAACCTCCAGTGTTGCGAATCCCGGACGGCAAAGTTCTGTGGGCTCTCTACCAGCGACGGTTTCGTGGGAGCCGGATCTCTGGGGTAGAGTACGGAGCACGATTCACGAGGAGCAGTACAACGCGCAGTTGAGTGCTGCGGATCTCGAGAATGAGCGACTAACAGAACAGGCTAGTCTCGCTACGTTCTTCTTCGAGATACGCGGTCAGGATGCGCTGCAGGCGATTTTGAATGACACGGTGGAGGCGGATAAGAAGGCGCTGGAGTTGACGCAGGCGCAGTATGATACCGGGGTCGGCGATCGTATTTCAGTGGTGGAAGCGCAGAACACGCTGCAGAATGTGCAGGCGCAAGCGATCAATCTTGGTGTGGCGCGAGCACAGTTCGAACATGCGATCGCGATGCTTGTAGGAGCCAACGCATCAGACTTTTCTATTCCAGTTAAGCCTGTGAGCGTAACTCCGCCGCCGATTCCGATCGGTCTTCCTTCGGCGCTGTTGGAACGACGTCCTGACATTGCTGCCTCGGAGCGAAACATGGCGGCTGCAAACGCCGAGATCGGCATCGCAACGGCGGCGTACTATCCGGATGTCGCGTTGAGCGCATCAGGAGGATTCGAGAGCTCGACGTTCAAGCATCTGTTCGACTGGCCGAGCAGGTTCTGGTCCATTGGGCCAACGGTCAGTGAGACGGTCTTCGATGCTGGATTGCGTCGGGCGACGGTGCGTCAGTTTGTGGAGGTTTATAACGCCGACGTCGCCAGTTATCGGCAGACTGTTCTTACGGGGTTTCAGCAGGTGGAGGATGCGCTCGCTTCGGTTCGGATTCTTTCGCAGCAACTGATTCAGCAGCAGCAGGCGGTAACGTCGGCTGAAGAGTTTGTAACGCTGGAGACGGCTCGGTATCAGACGGGCATTGATCCATACGTCGATGTGGTGACGGCACAGACGACTCTGCTGACCGACAGACAGGCGGTGGCGACCCTGCGAGTGCAGGAGATGACGTCTTCGGTTCAGCTGATTGAGGCGTTGGGCGGAGGATGGGATCGCTCGCAACTGCCTACTCCGGCGCAGGTATCGCAAAAACTCACGAAGGCGGAGACAACGGTTCAGCGTTGACGCCGCGGTGACCTTTGCTCGAGGATCGTGTAGGGTTTTCTATATCTGCCGCGGTGTAACTTTACGCGTCACAAATTTCGGCGAGTCTAGAGATCAATAAATCAGAGGCGTGTGTTGAATGCGAATGCGAGTTTGGAGATTGGCGTCAGTTTTGTTGTTTGTTGCTGGATCGATGGGGTTGGGTTCAGTGGCTTGGGCGGCTGATTCATCTATTGCGGATCCGGTAACACTCGCGGCTAGTTGGCAGCTGCAGGATGCGGCGAAGGTGACGCAGACTGGGGACGCGGTCAGTTCTACAAGCTTCAGGCCGCAGGGTTGGTACTCGGCGATCGTGCCGGGAACGGTGCTGACAAGCCTGGTGAATGCTGGTGTTTACCCAGAGCCTCTGTATGGTGAGAATAATCGTCCCGACAAGATTCCCGAGAGTCTAGCTCGTACTCCGTACTGGTATCGCACGGTCTTTGAAGTGCCAAAGGCGTACGCTGGCAAGCATGTTTGGCTGAATCTCGAAGGGATCAATTTTTCCGCTCAGGTGTGGGTGAACGGAAGGCAGGTTGGGGCGATGAAAGGCGCGTTTCGGCGCGGGATCTTCGAAATTTCTCCAGACGTGAAAGCGGGGAAGGAGGCGGTGCTTGCGGTGCTGGTGTCGCCGCAACCTCATCCTGGCGATCCGCATGAACATACGATTCGCGACGGCGTAGGCAAGAATGGCGGCATTACAGCGATCGATGGACCGACGTTTCTTTCGACGATTGGCTGGGATTGGATTCCTGCGATTCGCGATCGGGATACGGGGATTTGGCAGAAGGTTTTTATTTCGGCGAGTGGGCCGGTCGTGATTAAAGATCCGCTGGTAACGACTGATCTTCCACTGCCGAAGGTGGACTCGGCGGATATATCGTTGCAGGCGAGGGTGGAGAATGTGACGGACACGCCGCAGAAGGGCGTGTTGAAGGGAAGCTTCGGCGATGTAAATTTTGCGCAGAACGTCGAGGTGGCGCCGCATAGTTCGCAGGTGGTTACCGTGGACCCGAAGAGTACGCCGGCGATGCATGTGGAGCATCCGAAGCTTTGGTGGCCGAATGGCTATGGGCCACAGAATCTTTACAAGCTGCACCTGAGCTTCGAGATGGATGGGAAGGCTTCGGATAGCAAGGATGTGAGCTTTGGAGTTCGCAAGTTTACGTATGCGGTGCCTGACTCGGAAAATTTGACGATCTCGGTGAATGGCGTTCGTGTGTTTATTCGCGGAGGCAATTGGGGCTTGGATGAGGCGATGAAGCGCAATCCGCGGGAGCGGCTGGAGGCGCAGATTCGGATGCACCAGATTGCGAATATGAACTTGATTCGCAACTGGGTGGGGCAAAGCACAAGCGAAGATTTCTATGAGCTGTGTGATAAGTACGGGATCCTGGTGTGGGATGAGTTTTTTCAACCAAATCCTTCGGATGGACCTGACCCCGACGACTTCGACACGTACATGGCGAATGTGCGGGATAAAATTCTGCGGTTTCGGAACCATGCTTCGATCGTGTTGTGGTGTGCGCGGAATGAAGGATATCCGCCGAAGAAGATCGACGATGCGCTGCGGGTTTTGATGACAGAGTTGGAACCGACTCGGTTGTACCAGGCGAACTCGGCTGATGGTCGCGGGGTCAATTCGCATGGCCCTTATCACTGGCGAACACCTCGGGAGTTTTATGTCTACGATGAAGCTTTCAAGACTGAGATTGGAAGCGTGTCGGTGCCGACGCTTGAGTCAATTCACGGCATGATGCCGGAGAAAGACTGGGAGACGATCAATGACGACTGGGCGGAGCATGACTTCGCCAAGGGCGCAGCGGATGGAGATAAATATCCGGCGATGATCGCGGATCGATACGGCAAGGTGGCGAATCTCGCGGATTTTGTGCGGAAGTCGCAGCTTGCGAACTATGAGGCGTTTCGGGCGATGTATGAAGGACGCAATGCGAAGCTGTTTCATCCAACGACCGGCGTGATTACGTGGATGAGCAATCCTGCGCAGCCGAGCTTTGTGTGGCAGCTTTATCATCATGATCTTGAACCGAATTCCGCGTTGTTCGCAGTGAAGAAAGCCGCGGAGCCGATTCATATTCAGTTGAATGAAGCGACTGGCGAGGTTCAGGTGATCAATAATCTGAACACGTCATTGGAGAATGCCCACGCTCATCTTGCGATTTACAACCTGGATGGTTCGTTGCAGTATGAGCACGACTTTGATGTGTCTGCTGGCGCGAGCGTGGCGACAACGCTTGGATCGGTGGCTTGGCCTGCAAATCTTTCACCAGTTCACTTTGTGAAACTGCAGTTGAAGGACGCGACGGGGAAGGTGATTTCGGAGAACTTTTACTGGCGTGGGCTGCCGGATCATCAGGATGATCTAGAGCTGCTGGACAGCCTGTCGACGATCACGCTTGATGCGAAGGTGAGCCGAAGCGACACTGACGGAAAAAGCGTGATCTCGGTGACGCTGCATAATCCCGGCAAGGAGGTTGCGCTGATGACGCATCTGCAGTTGCGCCGGAAGCGCTCGGGTGAGCGCGTGCTGCCGGTATATTACAGCGATAACTACATTTCGCTGCTGCCGAATGAGACGAAGACGATCACGATGGAAGCGGCGACTTCGGACCTAAAAGGAGAAGATGCGTTGGTGGTGGTGGATGGATGGAACGTTGGAGTGGTGGCTGGGACGTCGGCAGGGGCCGGGATTGAAGCTAATGTTGAAGCACTCGTGGAGCACTGGCCTGTGACGGGGCTGCCGATGATTTCGGCAAAGTGAGGATTCGGTGGTCCCTCACCACAAGTGGAAGTGAGGGCGTGCTGGGGCGGCTGCATTCTTTGGGTGTGCGACGAGCAGCAAGATCAGCACGACCACACCGAGAACGGCGAGACCGAAGTATATGTCGATGTAGGAGAGCAACCGGCTCTGAGTGATCACGTTCGACTGAAAGATTTGGATGGCACCGAGCGCCGGGTTGCTGGCTGCCCCGCCATCGCGCTCGATCAGACTCGAGTATTGCGCTAGGGTTGACTGCAGCGTTGGGTCGAGACGGTTGGCCACGTCGACAAGACGTGCAGAGTGCAATGTCTGGCGACGGTCAAACATGACTGTTGCAGCGGTGACGCCAAATGTGTTTCCCAACTGCCGAATAAAAAAGTAACTTGTGGAGACGTCGTTCAAGTCGAAGGATGCTGCCTGGCTTGTGGCAATGTTGGAAGCACCCGAGACTAGCGGACCCATCGACAATCCGAGCGCGAAGATTGATAGCACGAGAAGCCAGGTTGGCGTGGTTGGCGTCCAGATGTAGATGAAGTTGGTGCAGGCAGCGGTCATCATCGACGCGCCGACGGCGACCACTTTGACTCCGCCAAGCCGCGGCAGTCCGTAACGCACTGTCATCAGCAAACCGATTCCCAACCCGATTGTGTAGGTCGAGATGAAGCCGCCTGTCTGAGCTGCGCTGTAGTCTTGCACGAAACGCAGATATTGAGGCAGAACGTAAAGCCCGGCGCCCAACATCGCGCCGACGATAGCCACGATCAATATGTAGGTTCGTAGTGAAGCCTGCCGCCAAATGGTGCGCAGGTGCAAAACAGGTGCGGGATTTTCAGGTCTCCAGTCCCACCAAAGAAAACCCGCGAAGCAAACGACTGCTATGACCAGGAAACACACGATGAAAGGCGATTGAAACCATAGGTCACGCTCTCCTCTACTGAGCGCAATCTGCATGGACCCGAGCGCCGCAATCAGCAGGCCACCGCCCCAAGCGTCGAAGTAAGACTTTTCGCTTCGCAAGGAAAGATGTCCCCAAGGCAAGTATTTCCAGATCAGAAATGTGCCAATAGCGAGGAAGGGAAAATCCAACAGGAAGGCGTAGTTCCAACGCAACGTATCGGAGATCCAACCCATGGCGACGGGGTAGACCGCTTCGAAAGCACAAAGCTCTATGTAAAGACAAGATACGGCGAAGATGCCGGCCTTGCCGGGGAACATCAGACGGATAAGGATAACGGTGCGAACCAGAAACGCCCCACCGCCAAAGCCCATGACGACTCGCGAGATAAGCAAGAGCTTGAGGCTATGCGGGCTCGAAAAACATCCGATAGCCCCAGTAGCATACAACGCAATGCTGAGGAGCAGGTGGCGGCGTGAGCCGAGAACGCGCGTCATCCAATAACTGATAGCCATGGAACACAAAAAGCCGAGATTGTAGAGAATGACTACCCAACTGACTTCGTCCGAAGTGCCTGCGACATTGCCCTGCAAGTCCGGAAGTAGAACATTGATGGAGAGTCGGTTCGAGATTTCGATTGCGGTCACGAGGCCGACACTGAACAGAATGATCAGTCGGTGTCTCTGAGACAGTTGGATGAGTGATTGGCTGAGCCGTTGGCTGAATTCCTCTTCCCATGATTCGAGGCCCCCGAGACTGCCGCCAGCAAGATAGCTCATGACCCTCCGCCACTTCAGCGAGTGTAGATGGTAGCTTCGACGTTCATTCCCGGTCGCAGGACAAAGCGCGAGTCCTGGCTTTGGTTCACGAGAATTTTTACTGGAAGGCGTTGCACTACTTTGATGAAGTTGCCGGTGGCATTCTGCGGAGGCAGCAGCGCCTGCCGGGAGCCGGCGGCACCTGCAATGGAATCTACGATGCCCTCGAAGTCGCGGTTGTAGGTGTCGACGTGAATCTTCGCACGTTGACCGGGATGTACGTGAGCCATCTGTGTTTCTTTGAAGTTTGCAGTGATGTACACCTTATCGAGCGGCACCAACGTGAAAAGCAGATTTCCTGGCAAAACGTATTGTCCGAGGTGAACGGTCAGCTGGGTTACCTGGCCCGCGATCGGCGCGATGATGGTGGTGTAACCAAGATTGAGGAGAGCCTGGTCCCACACGGCTTTGGCGCGTTCGACGCCTGCAAGTGCAGATTTGTATGTCGATTCGGTGATCGGGATTTGTTGCTCGCGGGCTTTCGATTCCAGCAGGAGAGATTGCGAGCGCGCTACCTTTGCTTTTGACGAGCTCAAGGTGGCCTTCGCGATCTCTACATTCTGCTCCGCTGCGACGACTTGCTGTTCGGCGGCTGCAAGGTCGCTTTTCGCGACGCGTGCTGCTGCGTCGACGGCATCGAATTGAAACTTGGAGACGTCGTTGGTTGCGACGAGTGGCTTGTAGCGTTCGAGGTCGGCCTGAGCTCGCTCGTTGGTTGCCTTTTTGGCGGCGACTTCTGCCTTCGCCTGAAGCAGGTTTGCGGTAGCAGCACGTTCCAGTTGGGTTTGCGCCATCGCATAGTCGGCGGTATCCGATTCGCTCTGTGCCACGGCACCGCCGGTGCTATGTGTTGTGGTGCCACGCGTCAGGCCGATCTGAAGTTTGGCCGCCATCGCTTCGGCTTCGGCAAGATCGTAGGCGGCTTTTGCCTGATCGGCCTCCGCTTTGTATTCGCGGGGATCGATCTGTACCAGTACATCTCCTGTTTTGACGTCTACGTTGTCGTTGATCGGCAGCGCGACGACGTAACCAGAGACCTGGGATGCGACAGCCGTGATGTGGGCGTCGACCTGCGCGTCCTCCGTGGTGACTTGTCCCATCCAGATATACCAGCCGACAAGCAGGATAAGCAGGAGCGCGATCAGGGCGAGTTTTCCCAGGCGAGGAAGCTCGCGAATCGCTTTGCCGGCCGTCGTCAGAAAGGAAGGCGTCGTTTCTGGCGTCGGTGCCGGTGGAGATTCTGGCGGCGGAGCGGATGGTGTAGGTGTCGAGCTCATCGATGCGATTCTCTTTCGGAAGCCTCGTTACTTGGCATATGTATTCTGTACCTCGCCCATTGCCTGGGCCAGATTGACTCTGGACTGGTTGAAACGATAGAGCGCGTCGATTTGGTTTGAGTTTGCGCGTGCTAGTGCGTCCTGCGCGGTGACAACTTCGATATTGGTGGTAACTCCGGCAGAGAAGCGTCGTTGGGCCTGCGCGACTTCGTCGTTCGCTAGTTGAAGTCCCAGGTTCGCGACGTCGACGTTTTTGCGCGCGGCGTCGAGTTCGACGATCGCCGACTTCACTTCGCGAACGATGCGCGCTTCGAGTAGTTGGCGGTTCTGCGCGATACGCTTTTGCTCCAGGTCTGCGCGGGCAACTTCGGCATGGATGCGGCCGCCGGTGAAGAGTGGCATGTTGAAGGCGATCTGATATCTGTACGCGGGAATGCCGTTGTCGAAGCGCGAACCCTGGTAAACCCAAATTCCAGTGAAATCGATCTGTGGGGCGCGCTCATCCAACGCAGATTTCCGTTCCAGATTGGTGATGCGCTCTTGCGACGCTTGCACTTGCATCTCGGGACGACTCACGAATGCTGTGTTGATGGCTGCTGTTTCTTCAAACTGGGGCAGATCGAAGAACTGCAGTTTATCTGTGACTACCGGTTCCTGATCGCGCGGAAGATCGAGCAGTTCGGCCAAAACGTAGTTCGTGGTGTGAGTCGCAGTCTCCGCGTCGATTAGGTTCTGCCGTTCGTTCTGCAACTCGACCTGAGCGCGAGTAGTGTCGATGTTCAGGCCGATTCCCGTCTTCTGCAAACTTGACGCTTGCTCGTAAAGACGCTCGGCGAGAGCGACGCGGACCTTTGCGGCGTCATAAGTCGCAAAGGCACGGAGTACCAGGATGTATTGAGTTACGACTGAGGCGGTAACGTCTTCTCGAGTTATGTTCTCTTGCGCGTGTGCTTCGCGAACGCCTTCGCTGGAGATCTGGTAATTGCGAAATAAGGGAAGATTAAAAAGCGACTGCGAAAAGGCGGGGCCGGCCTGGATAAATTGAAAGGGGCCGCCCGTGCTGCGCGTGGCCGTACGCACGACCGAGGCCAAGTTGTACTGCCTGACCACTCCGAGGCCTGTGAGATTGGCCTGCGGCAGTAACGGTGAGCGCGAGATCTGGCGTTCGCGGTCGCTTTCCAGAGAGAGCAGCCGCAAGGCCACAACCTGCGGGTTCTGCTTCAACGCCAGCTTCACGGCGTCCTTCAGTGTGAGAGAAATGGGTTGAGGGGGCGAAACGGGAGCGGATTGGCCGAGTCCGTCTTTACATAAAACAGCAGCGAACAACAGAAGGCAGAGGACGACCGCCACAGTGCGCGATGGACCGGCGATGTTCGCCCGAGTGCTCATAACTCCTCCGTGACGCGCACATGTCTCTGCTGTCTGGTAGCGTAGAAGCCTGTTGCATCTTTCGACAACTGGAAGCGGCCTTCGACTTGCGACCTGAAGAGGTCAGCCCGGATCGCCCGAAGCGCGAAGAAACCCGCGATCACCTCTCTCCGAGCTTTTTCAATGCATGGCCTGCATTCCACTGAAGGGCCTTCCCTGCAACCTGTCCAGGTAGGAGTGATGCAGTTCACGTGAAAATGTTCAGCAGGGAAAACATATCATAGGAGCAATAAGGTCAGTAGGCACTGTTCAGCCAGCGGTGCGCGGCTCCGCACAACGGCGAAATATGCGCAGACGCGCTCTTCCTTGCCGACATATTCAGATCGGAAAGGAGGTGTCGGGTATCTTCCCTGCGGATTCTGTTGGCGGTCTACAGTGTCTACGCACAGTCTCAAAAGCCATCAACGTCGATGACAGCTTTGGCGAAGGCTTGCGGAGCTTCTTGCGGCAGGTTGTGGCCGACGCCGCCAGTGATGAGACGGTGTTCATAGTTGCCCGAGAACTTGTTGCGATGTGCTGCGCTGTAGAGATGGATTGCACCGTTGGAGTCGCCTTCCATGGTGATGGCGGGCACACTGACGGGCGAAGCAACGGCCAATCGCTTTTCCAGGTCGTCGTATTTCCGCTCGCGTCGGCCAGTCCGATGCGCCAGCGGTAGTTTTGGATCGTGATAGCGACGTGGTCAGGGTTGTTGAGTGCCGCCGCGGATCGCTCGAACGTTGCATCGTCGAAGTCCCACTTTGGCGAAGCGGTCTGCCAGATGAACTTCGCGAAATCGTGCAGGTATTTCTCGTATCCGGCCTGCCCGATGTCAGTGGCGAAATAGTACTGGTACCAAAACGCGAGCGTAAATTTCGGCGCCAACGGCATCTTGCTGGCTGCTGGGTTGCCGATCAGATACCGCTGACGGAGATGATCGCTTTGCAGCGTTCGGGCCAGAGGACCGCCATGATGTCTGCAGTGCGCGCTCCCCAATCGAAGCCGGCGACGGTTGCCTTCTGGACCTTGAGCGCGTCCATTAAAGCGATGATGTCGAGAGCGACTGCGGATTGCTGACCGTTGCGCATGGGATCGGCGGAAAGAAACTTCGTCGTGCCATAGCCGCGCAGATACGGGACGATTACGTGATAGCCAGCCGATGCCAGCAAAGGGGCGACATCAACGAAGTTGTGAATGTCGTAGGGCCAGCCGTGGAGAAGAATTACCGCAGGGCCGTCGGGGGCCCCAGCTTCAGCTTATCCAACATTCAAGACGCCGGCATCGATCTGCTTGAGTGAGGCGAACGACGTGTTCGTTCCGGGCTTAATGGCGAGCACAATTGCCGAGTTCGCTTTGCTGGATTGGGCGGCTGCGAAACCGAGGATGCCGAACTGCGCGGCGGCTATGGTCATGGCCACAGCTCCAAAAAAGCGGCGGCGCTCATGATCGATTTTTTCTGGTGTCTTGATCGCACCCATGGGTTCGTCTGCTTGGTTTGATGTCAAGGCAATACTCCGAGCGATGACCGTCTTCTGAACCGTGCGGTGGCAGAGATAAGAATGATGGGTAGATCGAGGCAGGTGAGATTCAGCAGGCGAGAAGTTTCGCGGGCATCCATCTTCGCTATTAAAGGGAATGGTAGGCACGAGCGGATTCGAACCGCTGACCTCTACCGTGTCAAGGTAGCGCTCTAACCAACTGAGCTACGCGCCTGTGCGTTCTTTCAGTCTAAACGGAGATTGATGCTGGGGCAACCTTCGCGGGTTGGGTTAGGATGGATTGATCCTGCGACGTGCCCTTCCTAAGCCAATTTCGCGCCGCACCGAACCTGCTTACGCTGATGCGGCTCTTTATTATCCCCTTCCTTTTGATCGAGATTCTGGATGGGCATTATGGCATCGCGTTCGCGTTGTTTATGCTTGCCGGAATCAGTGATGCGCTGGATGGATTGTTGGCGCGATGGTTGAGTCAGAAGACGACTCTGGGGCAATATCTCGACCCTATTGCGGACAAACTCTTGTTGAGTTCGTTATTTGTCGTGTTGACGCATGTAGGGTTGATTCCGCTGTACGTGACGGTTCTGGTCTTCAGCAGAGATGTGGGGATTCTCCTGATTTCGACACTTCTGTTTGTGACCGGGACTCTGCGCGACTTCAGGCCGAGTGTATTCGGGAAGCTGAACACATTTGTACAGATCGTCGCTCTGATTGCGGTACTTTGTCAGAAGCTGTTTTTGTCGACGGAGCTGGCGACGTTTCGAGATATTCTAGTGCGCTCGATTGCCGTATTGGCACCGCTTTCCGCGGCGCAGTATGCTTGGATTGTGCTTCGCAGGATGAGTTCACCGCCGGAACAGACGGTCTAGTCGTCGGACGGGGTCTCGGCGAGGGCGTTTTCTTCTTCGATGGCGATGTCGCTATATTCGGCTGAGTCGAAGACTTCTCCGCACTTCTGGCACTCAACGAATTCGGCGTCATCCTCTCGGGCAACGATTTTGACAATGGGATGTTTGCAGATGGCGGTCATTTGGGGAGTAAAAACGTGAATGGTATGGATTTTGCCCGTCTGCAGACCCCTTGTCAACCTGGATTTCCGGATTTTCTATCTGCTAAAAGCAGGTTGCAGGACTGGTGCCGGAGGGGTCCGATCCTCTGTTGCGCACCGGGAATTTTGGACGTACACTATCTAGGACTGGAATTGTCTGATTTTCGACTTCTCCGGTAGCGGGAGCACAAATCTGACATGCTGCGTCTGACCAAAAAAGCCGACTATGGGCTGATGGCTCTGAAGTATCTAGCAGAGCAGCAGAACGGTAGTGCCCACAGCGCAAAGGATATCGCAGAGGCGTACCATATCCCGCCACAGTTGTTGGCGAAGATTCTACAGACTTTAGCGAAGGCGGGGCTGCTGGTTTCGCATGCCGGGACCAATGGCGGCTACGCACTGTCCAAGAGCGCGTCGGAGATTACGGCGTTCGAGGTGATCCGGGCGATCGACGGACCGCTTTTTATTACAAGTTGCATTACGATTCACGGAACTTGCGACCTGGCGGGCCATTGCACCATCAAAGAACCACTGCGTAAGGTGAATGACAGCATCAAGGATTTGTTGAGCGGACTAAGTATCGCGGATTTGATCGAAACCGGGGATACGGAGCAGGGTGCATCGGGAGCCCCGGTGGGTGGCGGTCTGGTGAGCATCGCGCTTTAGTCAGGCAAGATCAGTGAAGAATCAGAAGTGACGTTCGGGAGAGACGATGAGCAACGAGATAAGTAATAACGGCGTGGTGGTTAGCGAATCATCAGCACCATTACCGGCTGGCGTTACGCTGCCGATCTATATGGACAATCACGCGACGACACCGATCGACCCGCGAGTTCTGGATGCGATGCTGCCCTACTTCGGCAAGGTGTTTGGCAATGCTGCGAGCCGCAACCACGTATTTGGCTGGGAGGCGGAACAGGCAGTTGAGAAGGCGCGCGAACAGATTGCCAAGCTGATTGGTGCGACCGCGAAGGAGATTATCTTTACCAGTGGAGCGACCGAGTCGAATAATCTCGCGATCAAGGGAATTGCCGAGATGTATCGCGAACGCGGCAACCACATCATCACGCAGGTGACTGAGCATAAAGCCGTTCTGGATACTTGCAAGAAGCTTGAGAAACAGGGCTATCGCGTCACCTATCTGCCGGTGCAGGCAGACGGACTGATCGACCTTGAGGATCTGAAGCGCGCAATCGATGACAAGACGATCCTGGTTTCGATCATGTATGCGAACAATGAGATCGGCGTGATTCAGCCCGTTGCCGCGATCGGCAAGCTCTGCCATGAAAAAGGCGTGATCTTCCATACCGATGCTGTTCAGGCGGTGGGTAAAATTCCGGTCGATGTGCAGAAGGACAATATCGATGTGCTCTCGCTTTCGGGACACAAGATCTATGGACCGAAGGGCGTAGGCGCGTTGTATGTTCGTCGGCGTAACCCGCGGGTCCAGATTTCGGAGCAGATCAATGGCGGAGGACACGAGCGCGGAATGCGGTCGGGGACACTGAACGTTCCTGGGATTGTCGGGCTGGGGATGGCTTGCGAGATCTCAGGTCAGGAGATGGAGGCTGAAGGGAAGCGCGAGAAGGAGTTGCGCGACTACATGAGGGCCAAGTTCGAGAAGGCGTTGGATTATGTGCATGTGAACGGCAATATGGACCATCATCTGCCGGGTAACCTGAATATGAGCTTTGTCTACGTCGAGGGCGAGAGCCTTTTGATGGGAATCAACGATATTGCAGTTTCTTCCGGTTCTGCTTGCACCTCAGCGACCCTTGAGCCATCTTATGTATTGAAGGCTTTGGGTCTGGGCGATGATGTAGCACACAGCTCGATCCGCTTCGGTCTTGGCCGCTTCAATACGAAGGCTGATGTCGACTATGTTTCAGACAAGGTGATCGATGTGGTTTCGAAGCTGCGGGAGCTTTCGCCGCTGTATGAGATGGTGAAAGAAGGCATCGATCTTTCGAAGATTGAATGGGCAGCGCACTAAGTCTAAAGGCTTCGTGCTTAGGGATTTGTAAGAAGAGATAGGAGAACAAGATGGCTTATAGCGATAAGGTCGTAGACCACTACAATCATCCACGGAATGTTGGCACGCTGGATAAGAGTGCTGCCGAGGTTGGTACCGGGCTTGTAGGCGCGCCGGAGTGCGGTGACGTGATGCGGTTGCAGATCCGCGTGAATCCCGAGACGAACGTGATTGAAGATGCCAAGTTCAAGACCTTCGGTTGCGGTTCGGCGATTGCTTCTTCCTCTCTCGCGACTGAGTGGGTGAAGGGCAAGACGATCGACGAGGCGATGGCGATCACGAACACGGACATTGTGAAGGAGCTTGCGCTTCCTCCGGTGAAGATTCACTGCTCGGTGCTCGCGGAAGATGCGATCCGTGCGGCTATCGGCGACTGGAAGAAGAAGAATAACGTTGCCGAGACGGCGGCGGTTGCGGTTGCTCACTAAGTTTAGAGCAACGGCTATTGGGTTGAGATAACGGTAGCGGCGCATATTTCAGTCGCGTCGCTACCGTTGTCTGTTGGGCTTGAGTGGTATTGGCAAGGACGGCGATATGGCGATGGTGACACTACAAACCGCGGCGGAGATGGAGGCGGCCCAGAAGGCTGCTGCATCGGGTGAGTCAAAGAATCCGCTGGCGGGGATGAATGTGCTGACTGCGCAGGGACAGGAACCGGGTCAGAAGGGCATCCAGATTACCGAAAAGGCGCTGAAGCGAATCCGTGTCGCGATGGCCAAGGAAAGTGTTTCGCCAGAGCAGGGTGGGCTGCGGGTAGGGATTCAGGGCGGCGGCTGCTCGGGGTTGAGCTATAACATTCGCTTCGATACGCAGCCCCGTGAACGAGATCGTGTGTATGCGTTTGGTGAGGGGTTGGCTACTGTGGGCGATCCTACCGATGGTAAGGCGATACGGATCTTTGTTGATCCGAAGAGCTTTATTTATCTGCATGGCATGGTGCTCGATTTTGAAGAGACGCTGATGCGGCAGGGGTTCAATTTCATCAACCCGAATTCGACCAAGAGCTGCGGGTGTGGTTCGAGCTTTACGGCGTAGGCGAGTGATCCAATACAGATGAGCCACGACGCATACAACAGTTACTTCACTTTTTTTCAACTTCCTCAGCATTTGAATCTTGACGTGAGCGCGTTGGAGAAGCAGTTTTATGTCCTGAGCCGTAAGCTGCACCCGGACAGGTTCGCTTCGAAGCCGGTTGCAGAGCAGGAGGCGGCGCTGGCGAAGAGTTCGCTGTTGAACGATGCTTACCGAACTCTGAAGGACCCGATTGCGCGAACGCAGTATATGCTGACGCTCGAGGGTGTGGAGCTTGAGGAGCAGTCGAAGGCGGCGACGGATGCAGCGCGGGCAACGGGTGAGCAGAAGAAACAGATTGTCCCTCCGGAGTTGCTGGAAGAGGTCTTCGAGCTGAACATGCAGTTGCAAGAGATGCGCGCGGCTAACAAGATGGGCGAGGATGAGCCTGAGTTGCGGCGCGATCTGATGACTGCGAAAGATACATTCGACGCGAAGATGGTGGACATCCAGGCGGAGTTGGAAGGGCTGTGGTCGGTGTGGGACGCTGGGGTGGATGCCGGGGATGAGGCGGCGAAGACTCGCGCGAAGGATGCAATGGTGGTGTTGTTGAACAAGCGAAGCTACCTGCGGAACCTGGTGCGGGACGTCAATGAGGCCTTGGGAGTCTAAGCCGCTGGTCTGCTGATTCGTCATATGCTCTTCCCCTCTCCGGAGGTACCCCCCCCCATATATGAATCTGTAAATTCCTTTATATGAACGACTTGCGAAGTGCCATTTTTTCAAATTCGTCATTCTAATAGACTTACAGTCAAATTCGTCCAAATAAAGGGCTTAGCTGCGAACAACAGAAAAGCCCCGGCAGCGGCCGAGGCTTTTTCTCTTCTGTATTCATTATAGCGGTTTGAAGATAACTCATACGCCACGCGAATGATCAGGATTGGCGCGGATTTTCGTCGTTCAAGGGCTTGACAGAAATTTTGGCCATGTAGGTTTGTGTATCGAGGTGAAAATTTGACGCTTGTGAGAAGCCCTAACGCGCAGTAGATGCCAACGAGCGCATCGGGTTGTCGCCACTGCGCTGGTTACAATCAATTCCGCCACCAGCACAACGATTTGCCGCCACCCAATGCAAGGTTATGCCGCCACTCGGTACAGCAATATTCCGCCACTGAATTGATTGCAGAGCGAGGGTAACAAAACTATCATCCGCCCCGGAGGCGTGTGAGGTAAATTCATTCGAACTTGCTCATAACCCCGTTTTTCGTGCACTAGTACTCTATTGAACAGTGATACTGGGGTGTAGAGCAGGATGACCCGGGGAACGGATTCAGCTTCAACAACTATGTTTGTGCGCCATGGATTACCACTTAGCTCACGATATGCAATGTGCGTTTCCAGCGGGTTCCGTCGAAGATATGAAGCACGACGTGCCCGATGAACCCTAAGCGTTCACCGATCGATTGCTTGTCGATCTGGTGTGCCGGAGTATCGAAGGACCAGTAGACGAAGAGAGGACGTCCGAGGATGTTCTCAGTCGGAACGAAACCCCAGAAGCGGCTGTCAAGGGAGGCAAGACGGTTGTCACCCATGGCGAATCCCATACCGTCGGGAACGACCAGGTCATTGTCTTGAATGTGACTTGGAAGCTCGGCGGCCCATGTGGCGGCATGGTTGGCAGATGCTTGAGCACTGATGCCCTCTAAGTCCTGAGGGAAGTCATCGCGATACGACTGATAAACGTGGTTTGGATCGCCATCGTATGCGGGCATGGCGGCATAGGCTTCGTTCTGCGCAACCCCGTTGAGGTAGAGAACTCCATTGCGGAGGTGAATGCGATCTCCAGCGATGCCGATCAAGCGTTTGACAAGGATAAGGCCAGGCGTTTCTGGGTGGGGCTTAAGGAAGACGATGACGTCACCGCGCTTCGCTGACCGGTAACGAACCAGTGGCATCCACTTTGTCTGCGGAGCCAGCGTGGTGCGATCAACCAAAACATGGTCACCAATAACCAGGGTCTTCACCATGGAAGCAGAGGGAATCTCGAAATTTTGAAAGATAAATGTCATCACGAACAGCCCGATGACGAGTACAACGCTCATACTGGCAATCGATTCAAGGAGCGACTCCCGAACCTCGACCTCTACCGGAGGCTCAGCAGTATTCTGTTCGTCAATCAATGCCAAATCGTGTCGCCTTTCTTAAGCGGCTTCGCCTTCCAGTTTACGGTCACCAGACTAATACCGTTCCATTGCGGTCTCGATACAGTCACTTCCCCGGGCAAAGCAGCGGGGGTTAGGGCAAAAGATTGCCGAGCGTGATATCTAAATTCTGTCCTGATAGTGGAAGATGATCCGTTTGTGAGGTCGAAACAATTGTTCCGTTGCCGTCGATGAGAACCAAAGTGGGCCACGCCGTAATGTGAAAAAGATTTTGGAGCATATCTTGATCCGGCTTTGCTTCAGGCCACGAGGCATTGAGCTTTTGCATCAACTTCTTCGGCTTATCAACCTCTGCGTCGGCATTCATTCCGAGTATTTCGAAACCCTTGACGTGAAATCGATCGTACGCCTCCTTCCTGGAGGGAAGGTCGGCTACGCAGGGGACGCACCAGGTGGCCCAGAAATCAAGCAGTATGTACTTTGCCTTGATGTCAGAAAGCTGGTGCGTCTCGCCGGAGAAATCCCGGTAGTTGAAGTTTGGAACTTTCCCGTCGACGACCAGCTCAATGCGCTGCTTGTCGGCTGAAACAACCTTCAGAACCAGTTTGCGCGTGTTCAGGTCAAGACTTGCTGTCTGCAACCAAAGATCATCTACGTGAAAGGTGGGCAGAGTGGTTGAGGGGATGCCGACCTCCGCGCTTCCTGGTGTGGCATCGAATTTCCCATCACCATTGGTATCGAACCATTCGGTTGCGTGCTTTAGATCAGTGGTGCCTGTATCGGGGTCAAAAGAGAATCGGACTTGCAGCTTGCGGTTTGGAAGCTTGGCATCTCCCGTCACATAGGATCTGTCCCCGACGATAAGCATGGCTTGATTGGGCTTGAGGGGATACCCTTCAGTGCTCTTTGGCAGGGCAACGTAGGCTGGTGCAGTGCGAAACGGTCCTGTTCGAAGGGGAATGTTGAAACGCGCCTCCGCTGAATGGTAAGGCTGCGACGGGCCGGTCAACGGAATACGCGTGGGATTCCGTAGTGCGCCGCCGCCACTGTGGAGGTCGACGAAGAAGACTTTCTCGCCATCCTTGAGCAAGCAGAGTGCAGCGCCGAAATCCAAAGCTTGAGCCTTTCCGAACTTCAGATCTCCCCGGTAAAGTTCAGAAATCGTCGATGGGTCGATGTTGAGATCTTGTGCGAGGCGCGGGTCAGTTTTATCCCAGAGCAGTACCGAGCCGATGCTGTATCAACTGAGAGCTGCTGGCTGACATGTCCATGAAAAGCTTGCGCGTGTAAAGAGGCTGCACTCAGGCAGATGATCAGCCCGGGAGGCAGGGCTTTGAAGATGTCGCGTAACAACATGCCACCCACTCTAAAGTTGTGAAATATCCGCATGCAAGGCTTCTAGTTCCCGTAAAGTCATACTTGCGGCAAGTTCGAGATCGAAGTTTCCTATAACCCCGCTAATGAGATGGTCCGTCGCTTGATCTTCCCCAAGTTGTAGAGGATCTGCGTCAGTCACCGAGCTGGAGAACCTCTCCGCTTTGGGCGCTGGAGCGGTAGAGCGCTTCCACAAGCGCCATGGTTTGGAAGGCGTCTTCGTAGTGGGTCGGCAGGTTGGAGGTTGAGCCTTCCACGAAGGCCTGAAGAGCTCCCATCGTCCCGATAAAGCCGTCGGGAATGTTAGCTCCCGCAACTGGAAGTGACTCCCAGCAGTCGTCGGTGCATCCCCGCTCGGCAAACTCGGCTGTGTCGGGAATTCCTATGGGGTAGTCCAGATTCATGCCCATGCTGATGCGAGCCGCACCACGAGTACCTTCCCATTGCACGAAGCTGTGCTGATGCTTCTGGCCAAAGTTGTGATGATGATTACTTGCAACGAAGACCCGCATGTTACTGCCGTAGTCCAGGATTGCGATGGTCTTGGTCGCGGCCAAGTTAGCCGTGTGAGGGTTGTTTACGGTTTTCGCGTAGACGCTGTTTGGATTTCCGAGCCAGGAGCGAATCAAGTCGAAGTAATGGATGCTGTGATACAAAACCTCAACTCTCGGCGCGGTGGCGAGGAAGGTCCAGAGGTCCCAGGGCGTGTAGGTAGTCGTTTGAACCTGAAGATCATGGAGATCTCCAAGCAAACCGGCCCTTGCCAGGGCTGAGATCGCCAGATTGTTAGGGGAATAACGTAGGGAGAAGTTGACTGAGGCCGTGAGGCTTTTGGCCCGGCAGAGATCGCGAATAACACGCGCCTCTTCAATTGTCTCTCCCATAGGCTTCTGCATCAAGACGGCGGACCCATCAGGAATGTGAGGAAGAATATGCGAGAGTTGCGAGGCAGGTACGGCGATATCGTAGACGACATCGTTGGGAGCGAACTGGACGACGCTGTCGATATTGTCAAAGGTGCGAGCGATGGCGTGACTCTTAGCCAATAAGTCTGCTCGTTCAAGATCCTGATCCATCAAACCGATGACCGAGAACTTGCCCTTTTCGTAAGCAGGCAGATGTGCGGACCGAACGATGCCTCCCGCTCCGATGATAACGATAGGGCGCTTTTGTTTGGGCATTGGCGGCAAAGCGTGCGCCCTAATCGCGGAGAGGACTGAGTCTCGGATCATGCGGTAGTCTCGGCGGTGGGGGTCCGTGATGAGAACGCCGCAATTACGAGGTAGCAGACGGCGGGGACGAGATACGCAGCAGCCATGCTGTGAGAATATTCGGAGATGAGTCCCATCACGGGGGTCAAGATAGCGCCACCGAGGATGGCCATGACGATTAGTGACCCGGCGAGATTTGTCTCTTCTCCCATATCGCGAATGCCAATGGCAAAGATGGTGGGATACATGATCGACATAAAGAAGCTAGTCATAAGAATTGCGAACAGGCCATACCAGCCGGAGGCGAAGATTCCAATAGCGAGTAGTAAAACGTTCAGGATGGCATAGGCCGTCATTAGCTTTGCTGGAGCTAGCCATTGCATGATATAGGCCGAGCCGAACCTGCCGATGCCGAAGGCCACAAGGGTTCCAGTCAGCAGAAGTCCGGCGGTGCGCTCTGAGACGTGGGTGTACTCCTGGGCGTATGGGATGAAGTAGCTCCATGTACCAACTTGAGCGCCCACGTAGAAAAACTGTGCGGCGATGGCGTAGAGCAGGAGACGATGACGAAACAGTCGTTTCCACGAACCGGATGATGGAGCGGCGGCTTCAATTACTCGTGGAATGCGCGGAAAATGGGTGATAGCAATCAGCGTTGCCCAGGCCAAAGCGATGATACCAAGCACTAAGTATGGAGTGACAACTCGCTGGGTTTCGTGATGGAGATATGCAACGTATGTGCCACTGCTGAGCATGGATGCTTTTTGCGGTGGTGTCAGCTCGATCCCGGAAAAGATGAAACGTGTCCCGATAAGGACGCCGCTGATTGCACCAATGGGATTGAAAGCCTGTGAGAAATTCAGTCGGCGCTCTGCGCTGGCGGCTGGACCTAGCTGCGCGATGAAGGGATTCGCTGCAGTCTCCAGAAAGGCAAGGCCACTTGCCACGATGAAGAGTGCGCTGAGAAAGAAGGTATAACTGCTGGTCATGGCCGCCGGCCAGAAGAGCATACAGCCCAGGCCGAAACATAGGAGGCCGGTGATAAAGCCCGATTTGTAACCGTGCCGTTTGATGAGCAATCCAGCAGGCAGGGCTAGAAGAAAGTAGCCTAGATAGAAAGCGGATTGCACCAACCCGGCTTGGAATCGGCTTATGGCGAACGACTTCATGAACTGGCGAATGAGAACGTCGTTCAGATTGTTGGGGACACCCCAGAGAAAGAACAGGCCCGTAACCAAAATAAAGGGGCGCATTTGGCGTTTTGGAAGAAAGGACGAGCTCTCCCTGTTCTCAGCGGTTTCGACAGGGAGAGGAAGATGCATCAGGCGCTCGCTCCAGTCAGTCGATAGACACGAGTTGCTGTTCCGCCGAGAATGGCGGCCTGCTCGAAAGGCGATAGCGATTCTGTCCAACCTTCGACGATATTCCACCATTGCGAGTAGCTGCTACCGATGGTGCAGACTGGCCAGTCTGTTCCAATCATTAGGCGCTCTGGGCCAAAGCTCTCAAGCACCACATCGAAATAAGGCCGTAGCAACTCCGGTGTCCACGTTGCTGGGTTCGCCTCGGTGACTAGCCCAGATACCTTGCAGGTGACGTTTGGTCGTTGGGCAAGTTCGCGGACATTGCGACTCCAGAGATCTCTTTCATGTTGCGCAATGGCAGGTTTGCCCATGTGGTCGAGAACGAAGCTATGAGCCTGAAACTGATCGACGAACGCAATGGCCTCGGGGAGCTGATGAGCATAGACAAGAAGATCGTAGACAAGGCCGGTCCCTGCGAGATGATGAATTCCTCTCTGGAAGTCAACACGTGTCAGAAACTGAGAAGGCTCGGCCTGAACGACGTGGCGCAAGCCCTTCAGTAGAGGATTCTGCCTCAGATCGTCAAGAATCGTAGGGAAGTCTTTTGCCGCGATCGGCGCCCATCCGATAACGCCGAGGATAGGGGTCTCCTGCGCCATTTCGAGGAGCCATTGCGTCTCTTTCAGGCTTTGGCGTGCCTGAACGACAACGCTTCCATCCACCTTTGCTTCGTTAAGCTGCGAGCGAAGCTCCGCATCCAGGAAGTCGCGGCGGAGGTCTGACATGTCATCCGAGATCCAGCCGTACTCAGCCGAGTTATATCGCCAAAGATGGTGATGACTGTCGATGCGCACGGTAGTGACTCCATTTTATGCGCCAAGCTTTTCGCGACTCGATCTTTGGACAAGCTTAGGCGCTGGACAGAATATCATTTACTAGTAAAAATATATTTCCGTATATAATTTGGCCTATTCTGGTCCTCGCTCAATATCGCGTGAACCCTATCGTTTGAGAGCCGCTTATCCTGCGAACTGCGCTAGCGATCGGGCGAAAGCAGTCGAATCGAATTAGAGGAGCGTCATGAGAGTAGTCACGTTCAAGCAGGGAAACAGACCCCCTCTGACAGGGGTGCTTAGAGCCGAAAGAGTCTATGATCTGTCGGAATATGGTTTCCGAAGCACGCTGGAGTTGATCGAGGGCGGCGCAGATGCACTCAAGCGTATCCACAGCTTCGCGAGTAGCATGATGTCATACGCACTCGACGAGATCCATCTGTTAGCTCCAATTCTGCGACCGCCTCGCATCTTTGCTGTTGGCCTGAACTACCGTGAGCATGCCGCTGAGTCGAAGATGACGGTTCAGGCGGTTCCGACGGTTTTTATGAAGCTCTCGTCGTCAGTGACCGGACCGGATAGCGAGGTGATCCTGCCGAAGAACTCTGCGAAGCCTGACTATGAGGCAGAGCTCGCTGTCGTGATTGGCAAGCCTGGATATCGGATTGCCGCGCGAGACTGGGAACAGCATGTCTTCGGCTATACCATTCTGAATGATGTCAGTGCCCGCGACGTGCAGCTTGCGACCTCGCAGTGGACGCTGGGAAAGAGCTTTCCTACCTTCACTCCGTTAGGACCTGCAGTGGTTACACGTGATGAGCTTGTCGATCCTCATGTGCTCGATATTCACCTTGCGATTGATGGTGAGGTGCTACAGAGCTCCAACACAAGAGATCTGATCTTCCGTATTCCTCAGCTCATTGAATACATCTCTTCGCTCACTCCACTCGAGGCCGGCGACATCATCAGCACAGGGACTCCGCAGGGAGTGGGGCTCGGACGCACTCCGCAGCGATGGCTGCGCGATAAAGAAGAGATGGTGATTACGATCGCAGGGCTAGGTGAGCTTCGTAACAGGACGCGCGCCGAGGTTTAATCCTTCACCACATACCTAGGAGACAACGTGGCAGAAGCATTTGGTTTGACTAAGAAAACAGCGTTAGTGACTGGCGGAGCAAGTGGCATTGGAGCCGCAACCTGCCGTGAACTGGATCGTGCAGGGGCAGAGGTGGTAGTTGCAGATCTGAATTTTGAGGCCGCAAAGTCGCTTGCTGACCAATTGAAGCAGGGGACAGCACTGCACATTGATGTCACCGACGAGGTCAGCGTGAAAGCCGCTGCTGCCAGCTTGTCGAAGCTCGACATTCTGGTAAACAACGCCGGCATCGGTAATGTGGGAACTGTTGCAGATGTGAGCTACCAGGATTTCGACCGCTTGATGAAGGTGAATGTCTACTCCATCTTTCTGGTAACGCAGGCGATGTTGCCTCTAATTCTGCAAGCTCATGGGAGCATTGTGAATATCGGATCGGTCGCTGGAATGGTTGGGGTGAAGCAACGTTTTGCGTACTGCGCCAGCAAGGGAGCGGTGCTCGCAATGACGCGGCAGCTCGCAGTGGATTACCCGAAGGAACTGCGGGTGAATGCTGTCGCTCCGGGGACCGTGCAGACACCATTCGTCGAAGGTTATCTGGAGAAGTATCACTCACACGAAAAAGAGAAGATTCGCGAGCAACTCGTGTCTCGCCAACCGATTGGTCGCCTAGGCACTCCTGAGGATGTGGCGTCTTTGGTGCGCTATCTCTGTTCGGAAGAAGCCGGGTTTATCAACGGTGCCGTTGTTGCAATCGATGGAGGGTGGACAGCAGCATGAACGTTAGCGATCCTCGTATCACTCAGGTCCACACAATTGACCTTCGGTTTCCTACTTCGAAGTACAGTATCGGCTCCGATGCTGTCAATAAAGACCCAGACTACTCTGCTGCGTATTGCATTCTGGAGACGGACGGCGATCTTCGTGGACATGGCCTCACGTTCACGCTTGGCCGAGGAACAGAACTGTGTGTCATGGCGATCGAATATCTTTCGCGCTTCGTCGTTGGCCGTCGCCTGAGCGAGATTACAGAGAACTTCGCGGCATTTTCGCGTCAACTGCTCGAAGATAGCCAGTTCCGTTGGCTCGGACCAGAGAAGGGTGTTATTCATCTGGCTGCTGCTGCCGTGATTAATGCGGTGTGGGATCTTTATTCCAAGGTGGAAGGGAAGCCCCTTTGGCTACTGTTAGCCGATATGATGCCGGCGCAGATCGTGTCTGCGATTGACTTCCGTTATATCGACGATGCTCTTTCGCCAGATGAGGCACTCGAAATTCTTTGCGCTGCGAAGCAGACAATGCCGGATCGTTTGAAGTTGCTCCGCTCAGACGGCTATCAGGCATATACAACCTCCGTGGGATGGTTCGGGTTTAGTGATGAGAAGATTCGTCGGCTTGCACAAGAAGCGCTGGCTGACGGTTGGACATACTTCAAACTGAAAGTCGGAGGAGACCCAGAAGACGATCTTCGGCGTGGCCGCATTGTGCGAGAGACGATCGGTTGGGAGAACCGACTAATGATCGATGCGAATCAGAAGTGGGGAGTGGAAGAGTCCATCGTACGCATTCGTGCCTTGCAGGAGCTTCAACCGTGGTGGATGGAGGAACCGACCAGTCCGGACGATATTCTTGGGCACGCGCGGATCCGCCGGGAGACAAAGCCCACACGCATTGCGACTGGTGAGCATTGCCACAACAAGGTGATGTTCAAACAGTTGATGCAAGCGCAGGCGATTGATGTATGTCAGATCGATAGCTGCCGCGTGGCAGGCGTGAATGAGAACCTGGCGATCATTCTGATGGCCAAGAAGTTTGGCATTCCCGTGTGTCCACATGCGGGAGGTGTTGGGCTCTGCGAATATGTGCAGCACCTCTCAGCGTTCGACTTCCTATATGTTTCAGGAACGATGCACGAGCGGGTCATTGAATTTGTCGACCACTTGCACGAGCATTTTGTGACCCCGGTCGACGTAAGACGGGGACGATACTATATGCCGGAGACACCAGGCTATAGCATCGAGATCAAACCTGACTCGCTGCAGACGTATGCGTTTCCGCATGGAACCTATTGGTCAGAAGAGCTGGCTGGCCACTTGGCATAGATTGCAAAAGAGTCTGCTATTCTGAGTGCGTTCTCGAACCTTCCTATATGGCATCTGGAAAAATCGCGAAGACTGCGTCTAAACCATCCAAAAATACTTATGCTACGCCTGCCCTGGAAAAGGGCCTGGATGTCATCGAACTGCTCGCACACCAGCCGAGTGGCCTAAGCAAAAGCGACATTTCACGCCATCTCAATCGCACCGTGTCTGAAATATTTCGCATGTTGGTGTGCCTGGAAAAGCGAGGATACATTGCACAAAGCGATGGAGATCGCTATGCGCTCACGTTAAAACTTTTCTCGCTGGTGCAAGAACATCCACCGACGGAGCGGTTGATCACCGAGGCTCTGCCGGTGATCCATCGTGTCACGCAACAAATGAATCAATCGTGTCACATGGGCATTATCGAAGGTGCCCAGGTGACGATTCTTGCGCAGGCGAATGCACCGACGCCTGTGGGGTTTTACGTCAAGCTCGGCTCGACGGTGGACTTGATGGAGGCGGCATCTGGTTACGTCATTCTTTCCCACCTCAGAGAAGATGATCTTGAACGCGCTCTGACTGAATGGAAGAGCATCACCGGCAAGAAGGTTCCCGAAGATCTCAAGAAACATCTTTCCCGGATTCGCCGGCAGGGGCATGAGACCCAACCGAGTTACTTGGTTCGCGGCGTCGTTAATATCAGCTGCCCGATCTTCGATGAGCGTTCCTCGGCAATCGGAGCTTTGACAGTTCCTTACATTCAATACAACGAGTCCAAAGTAGGGCTTCCCGAGACAAGTAAGATCCTGAAGCAGGCTTGCCTGGAGATTACTTATGCTATCGGCGGGAAACCTCCGGCGATTTGAAGGCTGCGTAACGATGCGCTTGACGAGGGCGCTCGCCGCAAGCGCATCTCTTTAGCGGAGAAGCCAGTTGAGTCCGAGCAAAAGGACCATAAGTATGGTCGCGAGTACCCACGTGGACCGATACACCCGGTGATCTGACTGCAACTTTGTCCACCGCGCAGAACCATCTCCAGATTCGCAATCCGACTGTACAGATACACTGACGCAAACTGCGACAAGGCAGGTTGTCAGGAAGGCGTATATGGCGGAATGAAAGCTGGCGCTCATCATCGTTCCATAGCGCAGAAAGCCTGAGACAGAAAGGATCAGGTGCAATATGGAGGCGCTCATTCCAGCAAAGAAGCCAGCGAAAGCGCCGCGGGTTGTGATGCGGGGAGAGACGATGCCAATCAGAAAAATTGCCCAGAGCGGGGTGCCGAAGATGGTAAAGATCAGCTGCACCTGCTCCATGATGGAGCTGAAGTAGAACGTGATGGAGGAATCGAATACTGCGAGAGTGGCAGCAAAAGCAATTGCGCACCGGCTGACGAACAGGTAGTGCTCTTCACGACGGCCCGGACGTAACCGCGTGCGATAGATGTCCTCCGTCCATATGGAAGCGAATGCCGCCACGTTAGCTGCGACCCCTGACAGGAGGCTGGCGGCAAGAGCCGTACATCCGATGCTCAGCATGACGGGACCGTATGCGCTTTGCATGAGCAGCGGGATAGCCTGCTCGTATCTTGCCGTGGTGCCCAGTTGAGTAAAGAGACGGGCTGCAACTAATCCCGGACAAACGACGAGCAGGGCAAAGAAGAGCTTCGCAAACCCGCTCCACAGAGGTACTTGTTGTGCTGCCAACTCGGTGCGGGCAGTGAAAGCGCGTTGCATCAGCACGAAATCGGTACACCAGTATCCGAACCCGAGAACGAATCCCAGTCCCACGGTTAGCCCAAGAACATCAAATGGGCTGCGCACAGACGCGGTCGGCAGACCCATCCATAGGTGGCCAAGTACGTGGTGATTTGTTCTGGTATTGACCAGCAGGTAACGAACACTTAGAAAGCCAATGGGGACAAGCCCGAGAAGCACAACGGTCAGCTGCAGTATTTCGTTGTAGATCGTCGCGCGGAGTCCGCCTAATAGGATATAAGCCAGCACGACAGTAGCAGTGGTGGCGGCTCCGGTGATGAAGCTCCAGCCGGCGACCACCTCGAGAAATTGGGCGACAGCGAAAAGCGACACGCCAGCGAGCAGGAGCAGGGAACTGGCGACAACGCAAGCGTTCAGGAGGCGCATCTGCGGCCCGTAGCGCATCTCCAGAAGCTGCGGCATACTCCGGATTGAAAGGGCACGGTAGAGTGGCAGAAATCGGAGTGCCGAAAACAGGATCGCTGGGATCGCCCCAATCAGATAGAAGTGAAACGCTACTACCCCGTACTGCGCTGCCACAGCGCTTAGCGCTATGACCTCGAATGCTCCACAGTTAGCTGCGACATAAGAGAGCGCGACAATACCCGAAGGCAGGGATCGAGTCGCGTTGAGATAAGAGTTCGCCGCTCGAAATCTGTGCCTCGCGGCCCATCCGATCAGAAGCGATGCTATGAGGTATCCGGGCAAAAGCAGTTCCAGGATGGTTCGAGCTTTCCGTATGTTTAGAGCATCTATAAACTGGAGAATGGACGCAATATCGATCAACCCGCGGCACGCTGACCTCAACATTTGCTTCACACCTCAAGCGTCAATCTGCTTCCGGCGAAGGATAGCAGAAGCCTCAGGGGTGAAGTTGAAGACGTGGGGTTGCAAGGGGTTAGTGCATTTTCACCTATGCTTTTAAGTTTTCATTGACAAACGAGATTGAGGTTCTGTATTTTTCTCGTCGTAAATGTAACCGGATTCATTTTGTGATCTAAAGATGTCGATTTATGCAATTCAAACCTCTCGAGAGGCTATCAGCGGCTCAGTGACAGGGGTCTCAGGAATTACTCAAGTCAGGAACAAAGTGCCGGTTTCATAATCTACGGCGCAGTCTGGAGGCAGATATTTTATGCGAGGCGAAAACGTGGTTCTAGAATCTGAAAAGTGTCTTCTGGTGAAAGGGAAGTCATGGCCAATGGTTTGGCTGCTGCTTCTTCTATCCCTATGCGGTTTAGCACATGCCCAGGTGGATCAGGGAGCTATCACAGGTGTCGTGCAGGACTCTTCCGGTGCGGCCATCCCTAATGCGAGGGTTACGCTTACAAGCCCGGAAACAGGATTGGCGCTGCAACGCCAATCCAATGAGAGCGGTGTCTATGTTTTTTCTCCGATCAAAATCGGCGACTATACGTTGAGTGCCTCTGCTCCCGGGTTTTCGACCACGAAGCACGAGAACCTGCACGTCGACATTCAGCAGCGCCTGAACGTAGACCTGAAGCTACAACTGGGCGCGACAAGCGAGACGGTCACGGTGACGACTGGTGCCCCTCTCCTGGAGACGCAGGAAGCGGCAGTGGGCCAGGTCATCAGCACCGAGACGATCAACAACACGCCACTGAATGGCCGCAACTGGGTCTACATCGCGCAGTTGACGGCTGGCGTTGCCCCTCCGTTCGGAGGTACCCGCGGTAGTGGTACAGGCGACTTCGTTGCGAACGGCCAGCGCGCTGAGCAAAACAACTTTGTCCTGGATGGCGTCGACAATAACACCAATCTGATCGACTTCCTCAATGGTTCGAGCTTTGTAATGCGGCCGCCGCCGGATGCGCTCGCCGAGTTCAGCATTCAGACAAGCAACTTCAGCGCCGAGTTTGGTCACTCCGCCGGCGCCGTCATGAACGCCAGCATAAAGTCTGGAACAAACGCTATTCACGGCGATATATGGGAGTATCTCCGCAATACCAATCTCGATTCGAAGGACTGGGATGCAAGCACCATTTCGCCTTATCACCAGAACCAATTCGGCGGAACGATCGGTCTACCCTTCTGGAAGAATCACTTGTTCTACTTCGGCGACGTCGAGGCCAACCGAATCTCGATAGCTTTGCCCACCACGACCACGGTTCCAACAGCGTTGATGCGCACTGGCAACTTCTCTGAACTGCTAAACCCCAGCCTGAACAACCAGGGTGTTCCGGTTCAGCTCTATGCGCCGAACTCGGGCGGTGCGACGACGCTTTCCTGTGCAGGTGTCAACAATGCCCTTTGTCCCAACCAGATCGATCCTGTTGCGCAGAAAATCATTAACCTGTATCCACAGCCAAACCTCGGCGTACAGGGACTGACGTACAACAACTATCGCGTGAACCTCGCTCGGACGGATAACACGGTACAGTGGGATCAGCGACTGGACTGGAATATAAGCGCGAAGGATCAGGCCTACGTGCGTTTCAGCTACGCGCACGAGATCAAGACAAACGGTCTGCCTCTTGGTCCGGTACTGGATGGCGGCGGCTTCGGCGGTGCGAACGATACGAATCTGGCTGAGAACTTCATGCTTAGCGAATCCCATGCCTTCACATCAAACCTCGTCAACGAGTTGCGCTTTGGCTACAACTGGATTGTCTCGCAGTATCACCAACCCAACGCCAATGACTACTCTCTGGCGGCATCGCTTGGGCTGGGTGGCATTCCCAACAACGGTCCCGGGCTGGGTGGCATCCCACTAGGCTACTTCGGCTATGGCCCGATTCAGATCAACCAGTGGGGCTCTGTTGGGACACAGGACGAGGCCCAGAACGTCTATCAAATTCTGGACAACGTCACGCGTACTATTGGGAACCATTCTCTGAAGGCGGGCGTGTCGTTTCAATCGATTCGCGTCTTCGATCGCTACGCTCCAAACCCAATTGGCCAGTACTATTTCAACGGCCAGTACACGGGCAAGGTGGGAAGTTCCATCACGACGGGCGCAGGTCCGGCGGACTTTCTGCTTGGACAGATGAACTCCGCTAGCATTGCGAATAGCCCTCCCATCAATGATTCACAGTGGTACAACGCGGCCTATTTGCAGGATGACTGGAAGGTCACGCCGCGGCTGACGCTGAACCTTGGCATTCGGTATGACCACTATGAGCCATACAAGGAGAACGCCGGCAACCAGGCGAACTTTATCTCAACAGGCAACCTGGGCATCGGTACTGGAGCCGGCATCTATGAACTTCCCAGCCGATCACGCAATCAGGATCTCGGTGCACCGTTCCTCGCCGTGCTGGCCAAGGATCACGTCGCACTGCAGTACAACGATAATGATCGGTTGGCATCGGGACAAAGCTTTAACTTCGCACCACGTCTCGGTGCTTCGTTCCGCACTGATGAGAAGACCGTCGTCCGCGCTGGCTTCGGACTTTTCTACGGTGGCTTGCAGAGCCAGGGCAATACCAACCTGGGTACGAACTTCCCCTGGGCGAACGGAGCCAATCTCCCAACCCCGGACTGCGCTTCAGGTGCCTGCCCATCGCTGTTGTCGCAGGGCATCTCGCTGGAGAATGGTCTGGTAGCAGCTACCGGAGTTGGACTGCAGAACTTCGTGTCCTTTCCTGGTTTGCACGGTATCGACCCAAACATCAAAACGCCCTACACCATCAACTACAGCCTCACGGTCGAGCGTTCCATTACTCCGAACCTTGCGGCGACCGTCAGCTACGTCGCCAATTCGTCCAGGCACCTCTCGACTTACTACGATCCGAACACAATACGCGGTCTATTTGCTCCCGGAGTATCAACGCAGCAGTTCCAACCATTTCCGGACCTCAGTGGCATCGGAACGATCCACTTCGGCGGCGACAGCAACTACAACTCACTTCAGACCAAGCTGGAGAAGCGTACGTCGCATGGCCTGACGTTCCTCGCAACGTACACCTATGCGCACTCGCTCGATGACACAAGCGACGCGGGCGGACTCTCGACCGCAATCGGGGACCGCAACATGGCGCTAATTCCGTACAACCAGGAGTGGACGAACTCGCCGTATGACATTCGTCACCGCTTCACGTTGAACGGAAATTATGTATTGCCGTTCGGGAAGGGACGCGCGTTCCTGAACAACTCCCGTCTCGCCGAATATACCGTTGGAGGCTGGTCCACAAGTGTGGTCTTTGCGGTGCAAACAGGTACTCCTTTTACTGTTTCGCCGAGCATCTCCACTGCTAACGGTGGCAGCGCGCGTGCGTTGCTCGTTGGTGATCCGTTCAAGGGGGGAGGAACTCCAAACCTGGCCAATAATCCCAGCTTGACGTCTTGTCCGACAGAGGTCAAAACACGGACGAACTGGTATAACCCATGTGCCTTCGTAAACCCGTTGCCCGGAAACCTCATTACGGGTTCAAACGTAGTCACGGATTACTCGTCCGCTGTCGCCTTCCTTGGCGGTCGCTCGAACCAGATTTATGGCCCCGGCTATTCGCGGGTGGACATGTCGTTGTTCAAGACTTTCCCCACTTTCCGTGAACAAGCGTTGCAATTCCGCGTCGACGCCTTCAATCTGCTCAACCACCCAACAGATGGAAATCCTGCGAACACTGGTATCGGACCACAGGCCGGCCAGATCACGGGAACGAAGTTTTTCCAGAACAACACACCTGATGCTCGCTTTCTTCAGCTCTCGCTGAAGTACGCATTCTAGCTCGCTGGGAGGGCCGGTCCACTGTACGGCCCTCCTGGTTTCTTGATTCTTTACGGAGTCAATGGTTTTCCAACTTGGCACCCTCCGACGGTTGGAGATGTCGGCATCTCTTGGGATGAAGCGGAGTCGAACAGATGAGGATAGGTGGTTGAGTATCGACAGGCGCAGCTTCATGCAAGGCGGTCTGGCTCTGGTTGCCCTGCAGCACACGTCCACCGCTCTTTCGGAGAAGGGCTCTACGGCAGCCGCCGAAGAACTCTGGTACAAGCAGCCGGCAAAGCGCTGGCTCGAGGCGCTGCCTGTTGGCAATGGCCGCCTTGGAGGCATGGTCTTCGGCGGCGTCCAAGAAGAGAGGATCTCATTATCGGATTCGACAGCGTGGTCCGGCGGGCCCGCAACAGGTGAGGTTAATCCGGGAGCGCTCCCGCACATCCGCGAGATACGTGAGCTCTTCTTCGCAGGCAAGTACGACGAGGCGCAGGCGCTATGCAGCAAGTACCTTCCTGGCCGCATGAAGAACTTCGGTACGAACCTGCCGCTGCCGGATTTGCAACTTGCATTCGAGCACGTTGACCAGCCGGTGGAGTACAGGCGGTCGCTCAGTCTGGACGACGCTATCGCTGCAGTTCGGTTTCAATGCGGCGGTGTTCAGTTCATGCGCGAGATCTTCGCAACGCATGCTAATAGGGTGCTCGCAATACGTCTGACCGCCAACCAGCGAGGTGCGATTTATTTTCGCATGACCTTTAGTCAGGGCCAGATCCCAAATACGGTTAGCGCAGAGGATCAAGACACACTAGTACTCCACGGAAACTGCTTCGAGCATAAGCACAGCAGCGGTCATGACGGGGTGGCAATCCAGATTCGAGCCCAAGTGGTCGCGCAGGGGGGTACGACGTCCGCGATGGGTCAGGGTATCTCTGTCTCAGGCGCGGACGCCGTAACGATTCTGCTTGCTACCGGCACGAGCTTTCGCGGAGACAACCCGGATAAGACATCTCGAGAGGTTCTGCGAAAAGCCTCAGCCAAGTCGTTCCCGCAACTTCGCCAGGCGCATCTTGATGACTACCGTCCTCTGTATCGCCGCGTGTCGCTGGACCTTGGACCAAGCCCCCAAAGCGCGCGGCTGCAACCAACAGATGCACGCCGTAAGGCTCTTGAGGATGGTGGCGACGATCCGGAGCTGGTTAGTCTCTTCTTTCAGTACGGTCGCTATCTTACGATTGCGGGATCCCGCGCAGACTCAGTCCTCCCGCTTGCACTGCAGGGTATCTGGAATGATGGGCTAGCCAGCAGCATGGGGTGGACCGACGACTTCCATCTAGACATCAACACTCAACAAAACTACTGGCCCACAGAGGTCTGCAATCTTTCGGAGTGTCATGCTCCACTGTTCGGGCTCATTGAGGGTCTTGCCTCTGCGGGCAAGGCGACTGCAAGGGAGATGTACGGCTCACCCGGCTGGGTCGCGCATACGGTCACCAATCCGTGGGGCTACACCGCCCCGGGCGGCACGGGATGGGGCATCGTAGTGACGGCCGGCCTTTGGATCTCCACGCAGATGTGGCAACACTACGAGTTCACACGTGATACAGAATTTCTCCGCGCCCGGGTGTATCCAGTACTCCGTGAAGCCGCTGAGTTCTTTCTCGCTTACATGGTGGAGGAGCCGAAGCATGGCTGGCTGGTGACTGGACCTTCTGACTCACCAGAAAATTGGTACATCACTCCGTCCGGGCAACACGCCTCGGAGTCAATGGGAAGTACGATCGACCGCGTATTCGTCCACGCCTTATTCAGCATGGTCGTGGAGGCCTGCGCTACGTTATCGATCGACGCCGATCTGCGCTCGCGGGCGGAGGCAGCCCGTGCGAAGCTGCCGCCGCTGCGGATCGGCCGTCACGGGCAGTTGCAGGAGTGGATGGAAGACTTTGAGGACGCCGAGCCGAACCATCGGCATACCTCACATCTCATGTCACTCTATCCCGAGCATCAGATCTCGCCGCGCACCACTCCTGCGTTAGCCCGTGCAGCTGAAGTCACTATCCAGCGTCGAATGAGCGCGCCGCACTGGGAACAGAGCGAATGGGGCCGAGCGAACCTAGTCGTCTACTACTCGCGATTGCTCAAGGGTGAAGAAGCTCACCGGCATCTCGTAGGTCTTATCGCGAAGGCAGCAGACGACAATTTAATGACCTACTCCAGTGCAGGCGTAGCCGGAGCCGATTCGAATATCTTCGCGATTGACGGCAATACAGCTGGAAGCGCTGGGATTGCCGAGATGCTGTTGCAGTCCCACGCAGGCGAGATCGAGTTACTACCTGCGTTGCCGGCAATGTGGCGAAATGGGTCCTTCCGTGGTCTCTGTGCACGAGGTAGTTACGTGGTAGCCGTGAAATGGCGCAATGGCGAACTTAGCTCAGCTACCATCAGCGCGAGAGGAAGCGGGTCAATCCCGATCCGCTATCGCGACCGAGTCACTCACCTTCATCTGCAAGCCGGCCAACAGGTCCGATTGGGACCACAGAGCTTTCTCGACAAAGCGCTCGACGTCGCCGGCTCTCGCACCCAAACGTAGGAGTTTGTATTCATGCAGTGTTGTACGGTTATTTCGGATCTTCATCTACGTATTGCAATTTTGGTGCTTGCTTTGTCTGGTTGTTTCCCCGTCAACGTGAGCGCCCAAACCACGCCGGCGACCATCCAGTTCGATTCCACCTCCGGTGTGTTTCGCATCGATGCCGCTGACAGCACCTATGTGTTCGGTGTTAATGAAGTACAGGGGCTCCAGAACTTGTACTGGGGTGGACATCTCGCTGCAAGTGATCATTTCGCCACTGCACACAGTTTGCCGGAAGTTTCATCGTTCGACCCGTCATTGACTGTGACGCCACAGGAGTACGTAGGGTGGGGAGGTGGACTCTATGTCGACCCGGACCTGAAGATCACCTTTCCGGATGGCAATCGGGATCTTGCACTGAAATACGTCTCGAATCGTATCGATGGAGATAGTCTCTCCATCGTGATGAAAGACATCTCGCGCGACATATACGTCACTCTTAACTACCAGGCGGATGGGGAGACCGGAATCCTTCGCCGTTCCGCGACAGTAGAGAATCGCACCGGCGTTCCGTTCACGGTGGAGCAGATTGCGGCGGGTACCTGGAGTCTCCCACGTGGCACAGATTATCGGCTTCGCTATCTCACCGGCCGCTGGGCAGGGGAGTGGAACGTGCAGGAGAGACATATCGAGCCGGGTAAAACTGTGCTGGAGAGCCGCCGCGGCACTACCGGAGCACAAAACAACCCGTGGTTTGCCATCGACCGCGAAGGCGCAGGCGATCAAGATCAAGGTGAGGTATGGTTCGGGGCGCTCGGTTGGAGCGGGTCGTGGCAGATATCTGTGGAGCAGGATCAACTCCAGCAAGTCCGCGTTACTGGCGGCCCGAATGCCTTCGATTTCGCCTATCTGTTGAAGCCTCACGAAAAACTCACCACGCCCGACTTCTATGGAGGCTATTCCAGCCACGGCATCGGTGGCGCGTCCCGGCTAATGCATCGTTACGAAATCGACTCGATCTTGCCCCGCCATCCCGCGCCAAACCTGCGACCCGTCGTCTATAACTCGTGGGAGGCAACTGGATTCGATGTAAATGAGGCTGGCCAGATGGCGCTCGCAGAAAAAGCGGCAAGCATCGGCGTCGAGCGCTTTGTGATGGATGACGGATGGTTCGGCGAACGCAAGAACGATCATTCCGGCCTCGGCGACTGGTACGTGAACCAGCAAAAATTCCCCCACGGTCTCAAGCCGCTCATCGATAAGGTGCACTCGTTAGGCATGGACTTCGGCCTGTGGGTTGAGCCTGAAATGGTGAACCCAAACAGCGATCTTTATCGCAAACATCCTGACTGGGTATTGAATTTTCCGGGACGTCCGCGTACGGAGGGGCGCAACCAGTTGGTGCTCAACCTCGCCCGGCCCGATGTGCGGGCGTATGTCTATAGTTTTCTCGACAAGTTGCTAACAGAGAATGACATTGCCTTTCTCAAGTGGGACTACAACCGTAACTGGTCCGAACCCGGCTGGCCCGCGGCTGCGTCCAACTCAGAGAAGAACGTCTACGTCGACTTCACAAATAACTTCTACTCCATTCTCGTCGAGTTGCGGCAGAAACATCCGAATGTGGAGATCGAGTCCTGCTCTGGTGGCGGTAGCCGCGTAGACCTTGGTGTCATGCGCTATACCGATGAAGTCTGGCCTTCGGACAACACCGATGCTTACGACCGACTGTTCATCCAGAACGGCTTCACCTATGCATACTCGCCCGGAGTCATGGCCGCCTGGGTGACGGATTCACCCACCTGGGTGAACAGCCGGTCGCTTTCACTCGAATATCGTTTCTTGTCGTCCATGCAGGGGGCGCTTGGCATAGGAGCCAACCTGAACAAATGGACGAACGAAGATCTGGACGAGGCCCGGACGATGGTAGCTGCGTACAAATCCATTCGTGAAACGGTCCAGCGCGGTTCTCTCTACCGGCTGATTGCTCCGGAGAACAACAGCGAGCAATCCGTCACGGAGACCGTCTCACGGGATGGCAAACAAGCTGTCACGTTTGCCTTCCTTCATTCCAGCCGCGAGCTCTATCCATTTCCACTCGTGCAGTTGCGCGGACTCGAAGAGAACTCAACCTACACCCTATCCATGATCGCCGGAAACGTTGACGACGGAACGCCCATCACTGCTTCTGGCTCATACTGGATGCATCATGGGCTTGATCTCAAACTCCGCGGCGATTTTCAGGCGCTGGCATTCACCTTGACCCGGACGAAGTAATCATGAGCGCTCATGCGCTAGGTTCAGAACAGGTAAGCATCAGGAGGATAATTTGCACGCGTCCACGCGTTTACGCAACCTGACTCACTATAGCAACCACAAAGCTCTTTACTGGTCCATTGTGATAGCCGCATTGCTCGCCTGCGCGACGCTGCTCGGCGAGGCTCAGAAACAGACTTCCATTCCGGAGGAGATTGAGTGGACGTGGGAAGTGCGGCCATCGCACGCAGATCCAGCTCTTCCCAACGTACTGCTGCTCGGAGACTCCATCACGCGCAACTACTTTCCTGAAGTTACGAAGGACTTGAAAGGGGTTGCGAATGTCTACCTCATGGCCGTGTCCACTTCAGTGGGGGATCCGCGGCTTCCGCGACAAATTGAGGAGTTCGCAGCTATGGAGAATGTCACTTTCCGGGTGGTTCACTTCAACAATGGTATGCATGGCTGGGATTACTCGGAGGCACAGTACAAAGCTGCGTTGCCTGATCTGCTGCACAGTGTTGAGCAGATCGCTCCGAGTCACCATGCGTTGGTCTGGGCGACGATCACGCCCGTGCAGATCCAGGCCTTCAACGGCGCCACGAATGAGCGAATCAACGAGCGTAACCAGATTGCTCAAGCGTTGTTCTCTTCGCTTGGAATCACGATTGATGATCAGCATTCACTCATGATGAAGCACCTGGACACCTATGAGGACACAGTACATTTTGGACCCTCAGGCGCGGCCCTCATGGGCGATCAGGCCGCCGACGCGATTCGCACGGCTCTGCGGAAGTGATGCGGCTTTCGGAAAAAGATTGTTAGGTGGTTTATCCCAACGACCAACGAAGAAGTTGCTCAACATCGCAGGTCTGCGTCGAAACTGTCCCTTTCGCAAGAGCCGGAGACACCGCGATGGCGGTTGTGCCTGACTCATGCCATGCAATGAAACGGCAGTTTTCCTCACCATGCAGTCGGTTCAGGTTGATCCAGGTGTAGTAGGCCCCCATCTCAGCGTCAACCAGGGATCCGCGCGGGTCGAGCTCCTGTTCGCCATCTTCGACGGAAATCAGCTCATTCATCGGTCGGTCTGCCTGCCGTGGCGCATAGCGCAGGACCAATGTGTCCGGACGTGCACGTCGCAGCAACTCGCGAGCCGTCCACTGCACAAACGTCGTGCTGAAGATCTGTGTGCCGGCCCCTTCGGTCAGTACGCTCAATTCGAAGCGGCGAAGGACTTCGTCTGAACCGCCCTGCAAGTTGCCGAGTTGTGCTGGCCCCATCTGCATCATCTTGCTACGCAGCTCTTCCGGACCAACCGACCCTAACGAGCGTGCAGTGACCATGTATTGAAGCAAGTTGCGCCGCGTTAGCGCGAGGCCTCCGTATGAGATGGAGCTGACACCTGCTCGGGCGCCACTATCGTGTGTCTCTCCGCCGTCTACATACCAGTGGGCATAAGGAACAGGGTCAGCCTGTGCACGCTTCTCCAGAAGCGACATGACTGCCTTCAGGCCGCCTGCAGCACGGACATTTTCGAAGCAGGTGCCATGCGGACGCAGATGACGAAACAGATCTCCTTCGCCGGGCGCATCCCGGCCGACAATGACGATGCAGAGTCGATCCCGGACCTTCTCCTGCTGCGCACGGATCTGCGCGAGTTGATCGCCGTAAGCTGATCCGGCCGCATGAAAGGCATCCATGGCCCCCGCGCTCCATAGAAACGCTGTCATCTCTTCCACCGCGCGCGAAGGCTGCGCGGCCCATCCAGCGCGTTGAAAACACGGGGCGAGCGGGAGTGAATCGAAGCGAGCCAGAGTCTGCTGAAGATTGGGAAGGTCGCCCCTGTTTCGGAACGTATGCAGCTGCGCCTCCGTTTCAGCGCGCTCGACAGGGAACTGCCAGTCATAGCCCATCAGCTCTCGAAGAAACACAGCAAGAAAGGCAACCGGCAAGCTCGTCAACGTTGGCAGGTATCGTCGAGCAAGATCACGCGCCTGCGGCGGGTACTGCGCGAAGTCGGACGACTGCAGCGAAGCTGAAGAGGCGATCATAGAACCTCAGTTAGCGGACTTCCGCTGCTGAATCGCGCGTTGCATCCAAGTAAATGTGCGAGTGTAGGCACCAGGTCCACAGACTGCACAGGACGGTCGACTGTAACACCCTGGCGGATGTTTGGGCCCATTGCCATAAGCCAGGTGGTACGAGAGAGTGCGTCGCCGGTACGGTGATGCTGAAACCCATTGCCGCCAGGGCTCATGTCCGAGTCGCGGCCGAAATCCGGCAGTAGGAACAGATTTGTCTTGCCCGCATACTCGGGGTTGCTCTGAACACTCTTCCACAGATCCGCGCAGATGCTATCAGTGCGTGTGATCGCTTCGGTGTACAGCGAGAAGGCTCCGGAATGGGCAATGTCTATGTCATGGAGGGTGATCCAAAGCAGGCTAGGCGCTACTGTCTGCATTACGTGCTGCGCGATATACAGCGACAACTCATCAGGGCTTTGTGACTTGCGCGCGTGTGCGAGAAAATCATCCATCGAAAGCTTCATCAACTCAGCCATTCCATGCAGCGAATCTTGACGTTTGGCCGTAAGCGGTGAAACGATAGGCGACTCGTAGTTGTCTCGAAGGAGCTGGTCATAGTCCGCAACTGCGCGGTGGTTGGCGAGGGTGAGCAGTTGCTTGGGCAGCACAACTGTTGCGCCGAGCCCGTGCCCATAGAGCGTGTGATTGCTCTCGCCGATGCAATCAAAGCCGTTGCTGGGAGCAATTACCCAAACGTCCGATGCTGATCGCTGCCGATCCCTTCTGTAGTATTCGAAGATCGTCGGGTTGCTCGGAGCAATCGGCATGAAGTTGTCGAAAGTTTCGTAACAACCGGTTGCAAGGCCGGCGTTGGCAACATAGTGGCCTAGAATTCCCCGATTGACTACCTGTGTGTAGAACGTAGCCTGCGGTATAAGCTCTTCGAGCAAACGAGGAATGTAACGTTGACCTCCAGGAGCGAACGTCTCTTCATCTCGTGCTCCGCCACCAAAGGTCACAACGATTGTCTTAGGCGTAGGAGGAAGGGCTGCCGCTCGCAACGGCGATGCAAAGAACATCGCTGTAGCGGTGCCAGTTCCGGCGGCTGAGCGCAAGAACTCGCGACGGCTGATCGCTCGCTCACGAGACATACGGAACATCTCTCTGCTGCACTCCCGCTTCATGCTTATCTCACTTCGCTCTTCGCGCTCTGCTCTCATTTCGCATCCCCTCGTTCGAGCCGGATACCTCGATCAGGCGCGACTCGGAGGGTGCTAGATCGACTGCAATGTTGCTTCCTGACATTGGTGCGGAGGCACCGGAGGCAACATCGCGTGCGACGGAGCCCTTGAATTCGGGATCGATGCGATCGAGACTCACTTGGATGGTATGTTTCTCCTTGTCGTCGTAGTTGAAGACGGCAATGTAGTAGCCGTGAGCGGATTGTCGCGCGAAGATCTTTGCGGCAGCATCTCCCGTGTCGCCTTCCACGGGACGAAAGACCTCCCCTTCATCGGCCACCTTCATTAGGGCGCGATTGCTGTATACCTGCAACGCCATTGCTTGCCCGTCGGGATCGTCCGCCAGCCGCGTACTATCCAGAATCATGCCCCCACTGATGATCGTCGATAGAAGGCGGCTTTGAGCTTCCACGAGATTGCGTGAACCCTCATCGGCCTTAGTCCCTAATGGAATGTGGTCGGGATCGATGAGGTACAAGCTTTCGTTCGTCCACCAGGCATAGGTCAACGCATTCAACATATATTCCGTCGATTGATCTTTACCGCTGATGTGACCTTTGGTATCGCAAGAGAGTCTTCTCGCGTGGCCATAACCGGAAGGGAACAGTGGGGCAATGGAGAGGCTCAGGAACATGCGTCCGGCGTTCGCCTTCACGACGTCCTGCATGCCCAGGTTGTAAGCCTCGGTTCCGGTCTGAATCGCAGGATCAGCGTGTACGCCTTCCAATGCGCCGTGACTGAGAAAGTCGAGCTTGAGATATTTGAAGCCCATCTTCGCAAGTGTGTCGATATAAAACTGCGTCCGCAGTCGTGTGCCAGGCGCGGTTGGATCAATAGGCTTGCCGCCGTCGACCGTCGGCAAAAACGCGCCGTCAGGCCCTTTAAGCAGAATGTCGCGATACCGGTACTTTCCATTTGTGCCCTCTACGAATGCGTCGAGATCGCCGCCCCAGGCAGCAAATGGCGTCCAATAGATACCGGGTTCGAAAACAGTGCCGTCGCTCGATTTCATTGATTTCACGGTGGCCATCGCATCTTCGAGCGCTACCCCGTCGAGACTGGACCAGAACGCATCGAAGTTGATGTAGACCACCTTCCGCGAGAATCCTTCAGGGCTCAGCTTGTCGTGGACGAACTGTGCGGAGGCGATGAAACGTTGGCGATTGATCTTGTCTGCGTATGCCGCCCAACTATTCCAGCCCAATGGACGCGGACCGGCCCAGCCGAGCGGCGGATGCAGTTCGGCGTTCCGTTTGCCGTAAGCTTCCATGCCAATGCGCCAATCACTGAACTCTCCCACCATCACGCGGGGAGACAGCACTTTCATGCCGCTCACAACACCATGAGCAACAAAGTCGTGCGTATCGCTCCGTTCGCCAAGCTGCCCCTGTAAACCGCCAAAGACCTCGAGGTCTTTCAACGACTCATTCTGCGCATGCACACTCAACGAGGTCTTCCAGACATCATGCGTCAACGATCCGAACACAAAGCCGCGGCGGCTTGCGTTGTCGTAGATCGTTGTCACCTCGTTGCTTGTGATGCGTTGGTCGGGTTGCTGTAGCGCTACAGCATTGAAGCGAAACCACATATCATTGTCATACGGTACGTGGAGCACACGCAGTGCGTCCTCATGCGCGATTTGGAATGCTTCTTCCCCCTGTACCCGCACGGCGACGAAGCGATTGGTTGCAACAGGTGTGGTCAAGGAATCCACTTCAGCTTGGATCTCCACCCACGGCTTTCCGGCTGGGATATAGACATGCTGAATCAGTGTGGGTAGCCCGACCTTAGTATGTTCGATCGTGATCTCATGTGTGCCGCTGATGACTTGATGCCCTGTGTAGGCGTCACTGGTAAGCAGACGTCCGTCGGTCAGAGTTACATTTGATGTGATCCCATGTAACTCGCTTCCGTTCCGCCATCGCAGGGTGATCTCTCCCGTTGCAGAATCGACGTTCACCGCGACAGGTTTCGCGTTGGACAGGTTAGAGCTCTCCGCGCGAATGCAATTGGTCACCGCACACGCGAGAGTAAGAGCGAAGACTAATGATGCGGCGGAAGTTCGATTCAGCTTCAGAATCATGAAAGCTCTCAAAAAAGAGGTCTGCGACCGCCCAGATTGCAGCTAAAACATTAGGGCAGTCACCTTGACGATTGTTTTTTCGTCCTAAAATGTATCCGGTTACATGCAAACTCACAATATAGCCGCACTTTGAAGTGTGTCAACTTTGCAAAGCGTTCTTTATGGATCGATTCATCCGATTGCTCTCGACAATCGCGTAGACTGAGCGGGAGATTGATCGTATCGATTTGAGGTTTCAGCAATAGATTTCTCAGTCGCGGAGACGGAGTCCATGCGCCACAATGCCGAGAAATCAGGTTCTAAAAAGCCCGCGACGATGCGCGATGTGGCGAGCCACGCAGGAGTGTCAGTAGCCACGGTCTCGCGCGCTTTGGACGGCTCTTCGCTGGTGACAGAGGAGACCGCACTCGCGGTGCGACGTGCGGTAGCGAAACTTAATTTTGTCCCAAACATCTCAGCGCGCACATTAAAGTATGGGCAGAGCCATGCTATCGGCGTTATCGTTCCAGACCTGACAAACCCATTCTTTTCAGAATTTCTTCGAGAATTTGAGGCGCTGGCCTCAGCCAACGGGCAGGTTGTTCTGCTGGCGAACGCGGAGGCTAGTGTCGGTGGGGCTCTTACATCGGTCCGTCAATTGCTAATGAGACTTGTCGACGGCGTGGTGGTTTTACCATCGCTAGACGAACTGGAGCCATATCAACTGCTGACGCTTCGCAAGGTACCAACCGTGGCGATTGATAGCCGCCGAACCGGCCCTAGCTTCAGTGACGTGAGTTTGATGCATGAGGAGGGGATGAGACAGGCGGTGGGCTATTTGAAAGACCTTGGACACCGAAAGATCGCTTTCATCGGGGGCTCACCGGGGCTCACGATCTCGAAGTTGAGATTGGATGCCTTTCAAGCCTCCCTAAAGATGCACGAAATTACAGTCCGCCATGAGTATGTCCGCTATGGAAACTATCGTGCGGACGGAGGAGACCGTGAGTTGCGCAACCTCATGCTCCTGGCGGACAGGCCAACTGCTGTCATTGGAGTCAATGATTTGACTGCGCTGGGAGCTCTTCGGGCGGCACGTACCTTGAATATCTCCGTCCCAAATGAGGTCTCGATAGTCGGGTTCGATGGCATCGAACTGGATGATCTGGTATCGCCGAGTCTGACAACCATGAGTGTTTCTCGTAAGCTTATCGCCCAAAGCTGTCACGGAGCGTTGGAGGAGATGCGGGTCGGGCGAAACGGTCTCGGCAGGCAGCTCTACATTCCCGTTGAACTTATCGTTCGTCAATCGACAGGCCGTCCACTTCGTAAAATGACGAAGTCTCGCTAGCTGAGCTGCTCTCGATGCGAACGGAAAAAAGGCCCCTTCTATTTTCGAAGAGGCCCGAAGCGTTGAATAACGACTAGAAGACAAGTGGCGAAATGGTGATTGAGTCTAAATCAGGAGCGTAGTTCGAGGGGTTATCGAACACGATCTGATTCTTGCCGGCCGCAAGCTGGACCTGGATAACAGTGCTCGTCGGCGTGCCAAAGCTGTATCCATTGAGGTCGACCTCTTTGGCCGGCTGATCGTTTACGGTGACGAAGAACGACCGCGGCCCTTGCGTGAAGTAATCGATTTCAAGGTTGTAGGTGCCAGCGGATGGCACCTCGACATCCGCGAAGGTCACACTATTTCCGGGCCCTCCACCGATGTTGCCGGCCTTGGCCAGACCGGAGGCGTTGCCGTTGAACCCAGCGCTTGCAGAGCCGCTGAGCGTTGCCAGCTCCGCTTCGTAAGTCTGCGTCTCAGGATAGGGCGCGGCCCCGTTTCCACTGATCACGATACGGTCGAGATCGGGGGGATAACTGATCGGGTTTCCGAACTCGATGCTGTTGTCGCCTTTTTTCAACTTCACGGGGATGGTCAGCTTCGAGGGAACGTTGCCGCTTCCACCGCTCGAGTTGAGAGTGATTGCGGGGCCTCCATTGACATTGATGATGTAAGAGCGGGTACCGTTCGTAGCCGAGTCGACTTCCATGTTGTAGACGCCGTCGCGATCGACCTTTACGTCGTCGAAGAAGACGTTGTTGTTCGGGCCGATGCCGATGAATCCAACTTTCTTGCCCTCCGAGCACAGCGGACAATCGGCGACCTGGGCCGATCCGGTGAGCGTGGCCTGGTACGCCTCATAGCTGGTGGACTTGGCCGGAGGGACGTTCAGTACACCGCGCACCTTTAGCAGACGAACGCCATGACCCGGAACAACGGTCGAGTATCCAAGCAACGACTGCCCAAGCTCTGTGTGGCTCCACAGATCCCGCGTGGTAAGCGTGGCGGCGAAACCGAGATCGTTCCACGGCAGGCTCACGCGCGTGGGAAAGGAGTTTAGGTTAAAGAGAGCAACGTAATACTCGCCATTGCCCAGATTCGACGCCCATATCGGCGTAAAGCCTGCGCGAATCTGCGTCGCGGGATGACCCGACTGATCGACGGCGATCACCTCGTCGTTGCCGAGAATCTTCTTGCCTGTCGCTGACATCTTCGTTAAATCGCCACCAATGGAGAGCGGAGCGTTGGCCATGGCCCAGAAGCTCATCGCCGTTTGCTGCTCCTGCGGGGTGATGCCATCGGTTGCGTCGTTACCGATCTCAAGAGAGTCAAGATCGTTCCATCCGAGGGTGGATCCCGCAGCCGATTCCCAACTCGGAAGATCGAGGAAGCGTACCTGGATACGATTCCACTCCGTAAGGAAGGGGCAATCTCCCTCGCACTCTACGTCGCCTTCGATGCGGCGGGAATTGCTGGTAGCCTGCCAGTCTGCGATGTAATCCTGATCTAGCGCCCACGATATTGTCAGCCAGATTGGACGTCCGCTCTGCGCAATTGCCTTTGAAAATGCGGCTACGTCCGGGCGATTGTCGATGTTGGTGTTGTCGTTATAGGAGCCTGGCGTGACAGCGTCGAGTTTTATGAAGTCCGCTCCCCACGAAGCGTAAAGGTCGACAACGGAGTTGATGTACTCCTGCGCTCCCGGCTTAGTGTAGTCGATCTTGTCGCCTCCGCCGAAGGCGTTGGCGATGGTTGCCGGGGTCACGATGATGTCCTGCAGGTGATAGGGGGTACCGAGGATAGGCTTGTTGGCTGCGACCTGATCGGTGCCGACGCCAGGGTTCAGGTACATACCGAACTTCTGCCCGTTCGCATGAATATGCTGGATCATCGCGACGACGTCGGGGAAGCGGGTGGTGTCGAACAGCGTACGGCCATAGGCGTCAGAGGCCCCGGTCCAGCCGGCATCGACGTTGATATAGATGTATCCGTGCGGCTGCAGGCCGGAGTTCCGCAGGGCGTCGGACTGCGCGATGATGCTGTCCTGGGTGAGGAAGGTCTGGGTGGGAGTGATTGTCTGTTGGCTGTAGGTGCTCCAGCCAAGATATGGTCGTTGGCCCACTCCATTCACCTGCGCGTGACTTCCGGTTGCATAGGCTATGAGCGCTGTGGCAAGTAAAAGGCGAGATTTCACGACCTTTTGCATCCAGGAAAGAGGTTTTCTCTGCATTCGGGTCTCCCATTGCGAATATTTGCACGCGCCAGCCCTCATTTTGAGTTTTCAATAGTGAGAGTTAACTTGCGCCAATGAAAAATACTCTTATACCGAAAGATTTGGCAAGTTACTTTTCAATAAAGATGGACAATCAACTTTCCGACACTGATGCGGTTTCACCCACGACGGGCAAAAGACATGCAACAACGCGTTCGACAGCGCTTCGTCGCTAGTGGCGGCTTACCCGTTGCACCGGGTGGCGGCATGACCGTTGCAACCAGCAGTCGCTGGAGGAATACCGCGATGCGAGCCGCCTAGCTTTCCGGGTTCAGTTTCTCCAGCCGCGCGGCCCATGCTTTGGGCGGCATGCCGAATGTCCGTCGAAAGATTTCTACAAAGGCGCTCGGTTGCCTGTACCCGATGCAGAAGGCGATCTCCTTGACGGAGCGGCCTTGAACGAGGAGTTCCACAGCTTTCGTCAGTCGAACCTGCCGCCGCCACAGCTCAAAGCTGGTGCCAGTGTCCTTGCGAAATACCCTCTGAATCGTTCTGACGCTGACTCCGGCATCACTACAGATAGCAGCGAGAGACTTGGTTTGCTCAGGCGCTGACAGCACAGCCTGAGCAACGTGCAATGCTCGCTCGTCTCCTGGGAGAGCCACGAACGTCGGAACCGGAGATGCGACTTCCAGATGAAGAATAACCAGGTCGCGGAGCGCTCGTTCGTGGTGCTGCTTCATTCGAAGTTCCCCAATGCGCACGGTCTCCAGCGTAAGTTCGCGTAACAATGGTGTCACGTGAAGTACGGTCGTACCGGAGGACCGCATACGGACAAGACCCGGTCGGAAGTACAAGGTCCGCATCGAAACAGCGCCCGGCATGTGGATGTGGTGGTATGTTTTTGCGGGAACCCAGAGTGCAAAACGTGGAGGAACCAACCACATACTTTGACCGGAAAATACTTCCATGACTCCGCGGACGGCATAGATAAGTTGATCGGCCCCGTGCGCATGTTCCGGAACGTGAAAGCCTGCAGAGTATTCATAGGCTAGCGTTGCTACCGAAACGCCGCGCTTCGGATCAAACTCTCTCAGAATTTTGTTGTGGCGCATTATCGATATATTTTGGCATACTGCCATTCTTGCGCCATCCAAAATATTCGCTCATTATGGCTGCATGACTAAACAAGTCGGACTCAGCGAGTACAACATCATTGGATTTGCAACCATCGTCGACGTGGATCGAGCGAAGAGCTTTTATGGCGAAACACTTGGGCTGCGTCTGATAAGCGAAGAGCCGCCATTTGCTCTCGTCTTCGATGCAAATGGCATCATGATTCGTCTGGGCATGGGCAAGGAACTGCCGCCGGCATCAGGCACGGTGTTAGGTTGGCAAGTTACCGACATAGAGTCAGTCGTCCAAAATCTGAAGACGGCTGGGATCCGCTTCGAACTCTATGAGTTCTTGAAGCAGGATGACTCTGGAATTTGGACTTCGCCCACTGGAGCCAGAGTCGCCTGGTTCAAAGACCCGGATGGGAACACTCTGAGTGTCTCGGAACACCCGGAGGGAAAGTGATGTACCCGCGCGGCCAGAGTGTCCGTAACTAACGCGATGAGCCTCGTGTCTTTTGAGTGCGTCACCCCATCGTCGTCGATCTTCAGAATGTCAGGGATTGGCAGACGCTTTGTATGATTTTTTTGGCGGCAATGCCAAAGAGGCTTCTCAAGCTTCTCAACTTGTGCTACGGTTTCGTTTCCCCCATAACCGGTCGGCCCCAAGTCCCCTCGGAAGATTCATCCCCCACGCTGAGCCTAGGTGCACTTCAAGGAGGTCCCGTGAGCTTTCCTTCAGGCAGGTTCATCCAACACATGCAGAGCTTTCTGGCATTGCTGGTAACTATCGCAATGCTTAGTGTTTCGGCTGCCGGTCAGGGCAACGAAACTGTTTCTACCCTGCGTCTTCCCCTTGCCGGGGCGGCTAGAGCCGCAAATGTACCGGCCGGCTATGTGATCACTCCGTTCGGTTACTTTCACTCCTCGTGCGTTGAAGTTCTCAAGGCGGGCGAACATCTGTTACCTGACCACCGAATTCAACGTGCCGACGGCTCCATCGAAGCTAGTGCCGCCACCTGCGCCTATAGTCATTTCACGCCGACGGGGACACCGGTGAACGCTACTGTTTCGCAGAAGAGCAAGACCAACACGGCAACTTCTCCGGAAGTGAATGGTTGGGTGGAGAACTCGAACGTCACCACCGGCTCGCCGTCCAGTTCGTATGGGGCGCTGGTCGCGAGGTGGACGGTGCCGCCTCATCCGCTTGCCGAGGATGGTCAGGTTCTGTTCTTTTTCCCTGGATTGGAAGACATCAACGAGACGCAGAGTATTCTTCAACCTGTCCTCGGTTTGTATGGCGGGCAATGGACGATCGCGAGTTGGAACTGCTGCCTGAGCGGTATTGTGGTCTCCAGTCCAGCCGTGAACGTCGAACCGGGTGACAGAATCTATGGATCGATGACGAACACGTGCGGGACCGGCACGTCGAGTTGTGCCATGTGGAATGTGCTTTCCGTCGATCTCTCAACTGGACAGAGTACCGCCCTGGCCAATACTCCCAGCGACGGGCAAGTGTTCAATTGGGCGTTCGGCGGTGTCCTCGAAGCTTATTATGTGGTTCGCTGCGACGACTATCCTCCGGATCGGAGCATCACTTTTGAGGATGTGACGCTCTTTGACCAGAATCTTCGTCGCGTTCATGATCCCGCCTGGAGCAGTGGAGCTGGTTCCGGTATTACGCCGGACTGCCGCTATGGAGCATCGGCAGAGCCCCGTCGGGTGAATTTACGCTACTGAGCGTAGGGACTGCCACGCAGCGTGGTTATGCTTCGCGACGATGGTCAGCTACATCGAGGAGCAAAGCTTAGAATTCAAGCTTCTTTTGTTACGCCGATTCGCGATAGTTCAGGAGGATCAAGCCGACGAGGGCCAGGCACAGCGGCCAGAGATAGCCGGCGATTGTGGCCATGCGGCTCTTGGGGAGACGGAGCTCCAACCATCGGGTACAGCCTGCCGAAACGCCAAGGAGTGCGATAGGGGTGTGGCTCATCTCTGCGAGCAGCGCTTCTTTCACCTTGGCGGCGTGCTCGTGTGTAAGCAGGGTCGCGGCGCCGAGAACACACATTGCAGGAAAGACGTAACTGGCCCAGCGCGCCTTCAATTTGCCTGCCTGCACGGCACACTCGAAGACCGCGAAGACTACGATCAAGAGCGCCCCGAAACGATGTTGCACGATTTCGGGTGCGGTGAAACTTTGCCAGAAGGGACGCGGCCCGAGAGGCCAGTTCTCCGGGTCGGCGCGCAGCAGGATGAATACGGCTAAACCAGCGAAGGTCACTGGCCAGAAGCGAGCCCACCGCATGGTGGGGTGACGGCTGAGCAGCGCCAGCAGACCTGCGACTAGCACGATCAGCCCAGCCCAATGATGGTTGTACTCGGACCATGCGTTGTCATTCGCGTCGCTGTTGATGACTGGCGCGAACTCGTTGGCCTTGACCGCGGCTTCGAGTGAAATAGGAGGAGCCAACGCGGCCAAGGGAGGACTGGTCATGCGCGGAGGCACCGGATGCATGCGCGCGTAAATCTCCTGAGATGTCAGCCTATCCTGAGCGGTGACATCGACGGCAGGGGCCTGGGCGGTGAGCGAAGCGGCTGTCAATACTGCGGCGAATCCCAGGCAAATCTCCGCCTCAGCAACGCGGCGCAGTCGGGCGAGCAAAGGTTTAGGATCGCTGGCCAGACGCCGCACCAGCCACCAATTTCCGGCGCCCAACGTAGCGATCGCCAATACAAGGTAGATTTTGGCAACGATCATAACGCCATACGTGGTGGTGTATACGGCGTTCCACGTTCCCATATAGAACACAGCCATTGCCACTCCGGCTGAGATAAGCGTGGCCGCGCCAAGCAACGCCATGCGGGAGTAGCGCTGGCTCATACGCCGCGCCTCATCCACGTTTGCGGCGCGGCCTAAGGAGATCCACAGATAGGGCATTGCGCCAAGCCAGGCGGCTGTACCGAGGTGATGTGCTGCGGTGAGAATCGCCAGCGGTACGCGGTAGTTGATGCGTGCCGCCGCATGGCTGACGGAGACCATAGCTGCTATCACCAGGAGACTCAAAGGGAGCATAGCGACCGTTGCCGGTCTGCTCTTCAGACGTGCGCAAATCCAGAGTCCAATCGCACAGAGGATTGAAACAGAGTAGGCGCGGAAAAAGTTTGTGGTGGTCACATCCTTGAGCGTCAAATCAGAGCCGCTCATCAGGAGGGCGGCGGATGCTGTCACCAGTGCAACTTCGCCTACCACCAGAGCAAGTGCGGCCATCCGGATGCCACGGCGACAAAAGTCCTCGACGGCCTGGCTTGCCGCCGCGGGCAACGCTACGGCCAGAAGATAGGCGACGCCTCCCAGGAGCAACGCCTCGAATGCCAGCGTTGCCGCGCGTAGGAGAACGGTCAGGAGATCGATATCCTTGAGGAACCAGATCATCTTTATTCTCGGCTCTACTTTACTAGGAAGGGAATCGTGCCACGAGTGATGTGTCCATCCATGGCCAGGATCTGCCAGCGTAGCACATACCCTCCTTTGACGAGCCCGGTCAACTTCGCCGATAGAGATCCGGGCGAGGTTTCGCTGTTGATCGTGATCTTCTCGACTTTGCCATCAGGGTCGAGCAATGTGAGGGTGGAATGCTCGAGATCAACCCTTGAACTGTATTTGAGGAGGACGGCGACATCCGGACCGGAGACCGTGCTGTTCGCTGCTGGCTGAGAGCTCACTAAGATCGCATGCGCCAACGCGGCGCGGGGAGCAATCAGCGCAATACCGCAGGCGACAATGAGAGCTACTACAAACCGAGGGGCGATGATCGAAGTTTTGCGGCGCATGTCGAATCTGCTCCTCCAAAGTGAAGTCAACAACCCTTGTGTCGAGATAAAACCTAAAGTGGCTTGATGGCAAGTTGCGCTTTCCACATTTGATACCGCTGTGCTTCGAATGATGCGTAAATCTCAGCGGTCATTTGATCGGAAAACAGTCAAGGTCGTTGGCGAATTGGATTGGGCCTGAATATCGGCGCTTGATTTCGGTTTGGGTCTCGTTCTCTTTTCCCAAGGTCCGCAGCATTCGATGAGAGAGAACCAGTTGTTTGACGTGAGCGTTGGCAGCGGTTGCTCCGATGACTGAGGGCGGCATGTGGAGGCGTCGTTCTACTCCGGTGGCACCCTCCGGTACGGCGTTGTGGGCGACGAATAGGTCTGCGTTCGACGCGAGTTGAGTGAGGCCTTCGCCTTCTCCGTTTGTATCTCCGCTAAAGACGATTCGCTTGCCACCAATTTCGATGCGCCAGGCCAAGGTGGGAACCTGGCCATGAATGACAGTGACTGCGTAGATGGCCATGTTGGCGTTGCGGAAGATGAGAACAGGGGTTGAGCTCGGCGCGACGTTATGCGGTTGGAGTTGGTAGCTTCCCTGGCCTGGCTCTACGAGTTCGCTGAGATAGCGCCAGGCTCCGTGAGGATCGGCGAAGAGCTCGTGCACGAACTCTGTGGTGGAGGGCATGAAATCGTTTCCTGTGGGGCCGTAGACCGGGAGAGGGCGCTTGCGGTCTTCGAACCAGGAAGAAAAGATGAGAGCTGGGAAGTCGCTGCTGTGATCGACGTGAAAGTGACTGAAGAGGAAGACGTCGGGCTGGGACATCCGCGCTCCACTCTCTCCGAAGCGAAGGGCACTGCCTCCTCCGGCGTCGAGGATGACGCGGGCGTTGCCGTGATCCCAGACGAGATAGCTGGTGGAGGCGCGCTTATCCTGGGACTCGGGACCGCCGGAGCCGAGGACCTGTACGGCTAATCCTGTTGATCCGCATGACTGCGCCGCTGCGGGCGAAGGCGTGCACGTTGATAAGAGCGACGTGAGGAGAAGCAGAGCTTTTAGCGGTGGTTTAGGGGAGTGCATCTTAGACCTCACATGTCCTTATTTCTGTTGCGTCAAACTGCTGAGAGAAAAGCCGTCGAAATTTTGATCGCGCGGCTGAGGTCGTTTTCATTCTTTTTTCTTCCTGGATTTTTTTTTGGCACTGTCGGGGTGTGGCAGCCCATTGAGCAACGCCTGGAGACCTTGTTCGAAGCGGCCTTTGCGGGTTTCGATGCGGCCTTTGGCAAATATCTTTGCGATTCGGGGAAAGGCGCCGGTGGCTAGTTGGGCGGCGGCGAACTCGGTGTCGATTGCTGTGTCGTTGGCGGTTTCGCGGAGTGCGTGGCCGAAGACGAAGTCGTCGACGGTGGCGAGGAGGGCGAGTTTTTCGCTGTTGGTCATGTGAATTTCGGCGAGCGCTTCGAGACATTGCTCCATGTGGCGCATGGCATTGAGGCCGGGGGGCGCGGAGAGCATCGAGACCAGAGCCCAGGGGTGGCGGAGGAAGAGCGCGTGAGTGTGTCTGGCGATCTCCATCATTGCTTCCTGCCAGCCTTTCGGCACTTTGGGCAGGAGAGCTTCGCCGAGGAGTGCGTCGTCCATGACGGCGATAAGGTCGTCTTTGGTTTTGACGTAGTAGTAGAGGCTCATGGTGCCGACGTTAAGCTCCTGGGCGATCCGGCGCATGGAGACGGCGTCGAAACCTTCCTTGTCAGCGATCTCGAGGGCTGCGGCGGCGATGGTTTCGCGGCTGAGGTTTGTATTTTTCCTTGACATTCGTACACTGTACCATTATGTTTGTTTCGTACAATGTACGAAACAACGATCATCATCGCTGGAGCTGGTCCCACTGGGTTGACCCTTGCGGTCGATCTTGCGCGGCGGGGCGTCTCGTTCCGTCTATTTGAAGCTGCTTCCATACCCTTCGAAGGGTCGCGGGGGAAGGGGATACAACCGCGCACGCTGGAGATCTTTGAGGATCTTGGCGTCATCGATGCGATGCTTGCGGCGGGGGCGACCTATCCGAAGTTTCGGACTCATTTTGGAAGCTTGTCGCTTCGGATGGGTTCGCTGGGTTCAGGGAAACAGGCGACGGAGAGCGTGCCCTATCCGAACCTCTGGATGGTGCCGCAGGCGCGTACTGAGGCCATTCTGCGTGAGCGGCTGTGTGAGCTTGGAGGTGAGGTTGAGTTTGGTAAGGCGTTCGCGTCGTTTACGCAGAATGAGCGAGGCGTCGAGGTCACGCTGGGCGACGGGGAGGTGGTGCGGGCGCAGTATCTGGTGGGGTGCGATGGCGGACGCAGTGCGGTGCGGAAGGCATTGGGGCTGCGGTTGGAGGGGGAGGGTCTCGATGAAGAGCCGATGCTGGTGGCGGATGTTGAGGTCGAGGGCCTGGATCGAGCGGACTGGCATCTTTGGCCCTTTGCTAAAGGCGGCGTGATTGGACTGTGTTCGTTGCCAAAGACAGGGCTATTTCAGCTGACGGGGAGGGCGGATGTTTTGGGAGACGATATCGAGGGCGTAGTGCGGAGGGCAACGGGGTATCGCGTCGCGCGAGTTGCCTGGAGATCGATCTACCAGCCCTCGGTCCGTATGGTCGGTCGCTATCGGATGGAGCGTGTGTTGCTGGCGGGAGATGCGGCGCATGTGCATCCGCCGGCGGGTGGGCAGGGGTTGAATACGGGGGTGCAGGATGCGTATAACCTCGGATGGAAGCTTGCGCATGTTGTGCGTGGCGGCCTGGATTCGCTGCTCGATAGTTATGAAGCGGAACGTTTGCCGATTGCGGCGGCAGTGCTTGGGTTGAGCAAGAGGCTGCTCCAGACGCGGTCGATCAAGCGTGGAGATGCGACGAATCAGCTTGCACTGCACTATCGATCGAGTGCGCTTTCGTTGGGTGGGTCGCTTGGAGGCTTGCAGGCTGGCGATCGAATGCCGGATGTGCGGCTAGAGGATGGTGGCCGGTTGTTCGCGCAAATGGGGGGTACTCATGCGACGGAGTTGGAGACGCCTGAGGGGCGGATTTTGATTCGTCCGGATGGGTATATTGCGTCCATCGGCGCGCCGTCGTCGAGTGATTATGCGGGCGTGAGTACTCGTTCCGTTCGTACTTCTAACCACGTGGGACGCTAAGGTGCGGGTCTTGCCCCAGCGCTCCAACGAATGCGTTGGAGCAGATAGCGACGTTTGTGGAGGATGTGCGTCTGATCTTCACTTGGAATTGCGATGGATCTTCATTTGAAAGATGATGGATTGACTTCGCGCTCCGGAGAGAGACTCTTATGGAAGTATTGCTGCATGGGTGAGACAGAGAGCGAGCTGTCGAGGCTGGTAGACCAGCTTAATCGTTCGGCGAACAATTCGAGATCGGGCGAGAAGAGAACGCTTGATCAAATTCTTAGCACGGCGTTTCAGCGGCATGCGTCCGATATTCTTCTGGTTGCCGGTTCGCCAGTGACCCTGCGGGTGAATGGCGCATTGACGCCGGATGTGGGAGCAGCCCTCTCGTCCGAAGAGGTTAGGGGGATGCTGCAGTCGTTGCTTTCTGCGGAGCGACTGGCTGAGCTGCAGGAGCATAAGTCGCTGGATTTCTGTTTTGTGCGGCCTTCGATTGGAAGATTTCGCGCGAACTTTCATTATCAGCGTGGCACGCTGGCAGCGGCGATTCGCGTGCTGCCGGAGCAGGTGCCCTCGCTGGAGTCGCTGCATCTGCCTGCCGGACTGGCGATGTTGACGGAGCGAAGGCAAGGGCTGGTGCTGCTCACGGGGCCGACGGGGTGCGGAAAGACTTCAACGCTGGCGGCGCTGGTAGATCGGGTGAATACTCTGCGGCGCGACCACATTATTACGATCGAAGATCCGATCGAGTATCAACACCTGAATCGCAGCTCTCTGGTGGAGCAGATAGAACTCGGGCGTGATACGCCAGACTTCGCGCAGGCGGTGCGGTCGGTCCTGCGGCAGGACCCGGATGTGATCATGATTGGGGAGATGCGCGACAGCGAGACGATGGCGGCGGCCTTGACTGCGGCAGAGACGGGTCATCTGGTTTTGTCGTCGTTACATACGAACGATGCAGCGCAGACGGTCTCGCGCATTCTGGATACTTTTCCTTCAGGGTATCAGTCGCAGATTCGACAGCAGCTTTCCCTGGCGTTGCTTGCTGTGATTTCGCAACAACTACTGGCGGCTGCAGATGGTGCAGGACGATACCCGGCGGTTGAAATTTTGGTGGCGAACGGCGCTACGCGGAATTTAATTCGGCGGGGAGATGATCATCAATTGCGCGCGAACATCGAGACTGGACGCGCGGACGGAATGTTGACGATGGAGCAATCGCTGGCGGAGCTTGTGAGGGCGTACAGGATCTCGCGTGAGACGGCGTTCGCGCACTGCTATCACCCGGAGGATCTGCGACGGCACTTGAGTTAGCTGGGTTTGGCGGTGAGGCGTTCTAGTTGTTGGAGGTGGTTGATGTCGTGGCCGGCCATGGTTTCGACGATGGTCCAGAGAGTCATGGTGCCGCGTTCGGGATGGGTGGCGGGGCGATGGCGTTCGTCGCCGGAGATGGTGGCGAGGAAAAGGAGATTCCAGTTGCGCATGGCCTCGAAGAGCGCGAGTGCAGGCTCGATGGGGTAGACGGCGTAGCGGTCGGCCCAATCCTTCTGGTCGAAGGGTTGGATGATGTGGTGGGGCTGGTCGGTTGGGGTGGCGAGGGTCTGGCGGAGACGGAAGCCGAAGACGGTTTCGGTGTCGGCGAGGTGGGTGATGATGTTCGTGATGCTCCATTTGCCGGGGGCGGGTGGGGCGTTCAGCTGCGCGTCGGTGAGGCCGGTGGTGAGAGCGTGGAGGCGCCCGGAGGTGCCGGTGAGGACGGGGAGTGGGTCCTGATTGTCGAGGTATTTGGCGTATGGGTTTAATTCCATCTGGAGACGGTATCACGAGGGGTAGGGGGGAAGGCTAGAGCTCGTTGGAGGGCCCTGGCTGCACTCAGTGATCGCCGTGACTTTTATTTGAAGTGTAGATACATTCCAATGGAGCGTGGTGCGGTGGGCTTGAAGCCAAAGAGTGAGTAGAGACGATGGGCTTCGCCGTCGGCGATGAGGCTGATGTAGGCGCCGGGCAGGGCGGTTTTGTGGAGGTGCTCGACGAGCGCGCCGACGATTCGCTTGCCGAGGCCGCGCTTCTGATGTTTCGGGTCGACGGCGATGTCGACGATTTGGAAGAAGAGGCCGCGATCGCCGATGATGCGGCCCATGCCGATGGCTTCGCCGTCCTTGCGGATGACGACGGCGTAGATCGTGTTTGGTAGTCCGGCTACTGCGGCCTCTGCGCTCTTTGGGCTCAAACCGGCGGCGATGCGGAGGCGTCGGTAGTCGTCTGAGGATGGTGTGGCTTCGACTAATTCGTATTCTTCGTCAGTCATCTCCCTGCGCTTTCCTGGACGGTTCTTTTGTTGAGGTGGAGTTTTGCTGTGAGGGTTCGGGAGCCCAGGGGTCGTAGGTGCCGACGCCCCACATGTGGCCTTCGAGGTCGCGGCACGAGAAGTGGCGTCCACCATAGTCCATGTCGCGGATGTCGATGATCATCTCGGCGCCGGCTGCCTTTGCGGAGGCGTAGACGGCGTCGGCGTCGGGGACTACGAGGTAGGCACCCTTGGTCTCGCGGAAGCCGATTTCGTCGGGTTGGACCATGAACTTGCCGGCTTCGCCGCCGTTGTCGACGGAGCCGATCATGATCATGCCGGGGCCGAGTGTGAGTTGGGCGTGTTGTACGGTTTTGTTGTCGGGTGCGACGAAGACGGCTTGTTTTTTGAATCCGAAGGCGGCGATGAGCCAATCGATGGCGGCGAGCGCGTCGCGGTAGCGGAGGCTGGGGATGACGGTTGATCCGTTGGTGGTCATTTGAGTGTTCATGGTTGGAAGGATGCCATGGGGGTAGAGGGGTGGTCTTGGAAAAATCGGCGTGCGTGAAGAGAAATGTCCTGCCGGACGGGCCTCCTGCGCGGAGTGCGGTCACTTCGTGACGTGTGTTTCCCTTCGGGTGGTGCTTCCGTTGGTCGCAATGAGATCCATGCTAGTCGAGGGGGATGTGGTTGGCCCAGATGCGGTTAGTGGTGGAGTAGTCGGTGGCGCTGAGGCCGGAGAAGGCGCGGAAGTCGTTGGCGAAGTGGGACTGGTCGTAGTAGCCGCAGGTGAGGGCGAGTTCGGCCCAGGGGACGTCGGCGCCGCGGTGCATGAGTTGGAGAGCTTGCTGGAAGCGTTGGATGCGGCAGTAGAGCTTGGGAGAGATGCCGACTTGCTCGTTGAAGCGCTCGGAGAGGCGTCGAGGGCTGAGGCCGGTGGTGCGGGTGAGCTCGGCAATGGTCGTGGTGCCGGGTGAGGCGTGGAGATGGGTGAGGGCGTAGTCGAGAACGGGATCGCGACGCTGGTGTTTGCTGAGGGATAGGCGCGTGAGGAGGGCGAATTCGAGGAGTGAAAATTTTCGCTCGGGTGTGGGGGCTTCGCGGAGGTCGTTGCGGAGGTTGAGGGAGGCGCGGCCCCAGAGGTCATCGAGAGCGGTTTCGCGGTTGGTGAAGATGCTGGCGTTGTCGGGGAAGAAGGGCACGGTGCCGCCGGGATGGAAGACGACGCCGATGAGTTCGGTGAAGTCGATGGCGTCGATCTGCTGGTAGCGGGAGAAGATGCCGAGGAAGATCGCTGCGGGGGTGCGTGAGAGTGGGTTGATGAAGTTGTTGGCGTCGGTGAGGTGGTCGCGTGCGAGAGAGAGGACGATTTGAGCGCGGCCCGTGGGGAGGACTCGTTCGTGACGATGGACGGCGTGGGGGTCGCGGACATACCAGAGAGCTTTGATGAAGGGTGCGAGAGCGGGTTGGGGGGGGTGCTCCAAATAGAGCATGCATCGGCCTCGGGTTGGAGCACATCTGAAGGAGATGCGCGTGGGTGGCGGTGTTCGTGATGCGATTGTAGGACAATAGAAGATGGACTAATAGGGGATTTGAAGCGATGGCGGATGACCGGGTTGTAGGGATCGATTTGGGTACGACGAATTCGTTGGTGGCGTTTATGGAGGGGGGTACGCCAGTGGTGATACCCGGCGAGGATGGTGAGCGACTGGTGCCATCGGTGGTGGCGTGGACTGATAACGGCGTGGTGGTGGGGAATGCGGCGCGCGGAACGTTGATGGCCGACTCGGCAAGCGCGGTTTATTCGGCTAAGAGGCTGATGGGACGAGACATTGAGGACGTGCAAGGGGAACTGAAGCTGTTTCCGTTCAAGCTGGCGGAGGGGTTGAAGCCGAATGAGGTGCTGAAGGTGAGCGTGGGCGGGTTGATGCTGACGCCGCCGGAAATTTCGGCGTACGTACTGCAGCAGTTGAAGAAGAATGCTGAGAGATTTTTTGGTGGGCCGGTGACGAAGGCAGTGATTACGGTTCCCGCTTACTTCAATGATGCGCAGCGGCAGGCTACGAAGGATGCGGGGCGGATTGCGGGGCTGGAGGTACTGCGGCTGGTGAACGAGCCTACGGCGGCGGCGCTGGCTTATGGGCTGGATAAAAACAAAGATGGCTTGATTGCGGTGTATGACTTTGGTGGCGGGACGTTCGATGTTTCGATTCTGAAGCTGCATGAGGGGATCTTTGAGGTTATCGCGACGGGTGGGGATACACATCTGGGCGGGGATGATATCGACAACCTGATCATTGCGATTGCGCTCGACGATATTGCTGGTGACCTGGGTGAGGACGTTCGCGGGAATGGCGAAGCGGTGCAAGCGGTGCGCAAGGCGGTGATCGAAGCGAAGATTCTGCTTTCGAGTGCGCACAACGCTACGTTGAATGTGGAGCTGCCGAGTGGGAAGAGATATTTGCGACAGATTTCGCGGGAGCAGTTTGAGGGTTTGATTGCGGGAGTGATTGCGCGGACTGCCGCTCCTTGCAAGCAGGCGCTGAAGGATGCGGGTCTGTCTGCGGCACAAATCGATGAGGTGGTGCTGGTGGGCGGATCGACGCGGATACCTGGGGTGCGGGCCTTGGTGGATGATTTGTTCGAGATGAACGCTCGCGGGAAGAAGCCGCATACGGAGTTGAATCCGGATGAGGTGGTGGCGCTTGGCGCGGCGGTGCAGGCGCAGATTTTGGCGGGAGGGTCAGCTGCGACGGAGGATTTGTTGTTGCTGGATGTGACGCCGCTTTCGTTGGGGATTGAGGCGCTGGGTGGTGTGGTGGCGAAGATCATCCAGCGGAACTCTACGATTCCTGCGAGCGCGACGGAACACTTTACGACGGGTGTGGATGGGCAGACGAATGTTGCGATCCATGTGGTGCAGGGAGAACGTGAGATGGCGAAAGACTGCCGTTCGCTGGCGCGGTTTGAGCTAAAGGGGATTCCACCGATGGTGGCTGGGCTGCCTCGGATTGAAGTTAAGTTTCTGATCGATGCGAATGGGATTCTGCATGTGAGTGCCCGCGAGCAGAGGAGTGGGAAAGAGGCTGAGGTAGAGGTGAAGCCGACGTATGGGCTGACGGATGAGCAGGTGGAGACGATGATTCTGGACTCGTTCGATAACGCCGAGATCGATATTCAGGAGCGGCAGACGATTGAAGCGAAGAACGAGGCAGACACGATTCTGACTGCAGTGAAGAAGGGAAAGAGCCATGCTGCGTGGCAGATGTTGACGAGTGAAGAGATTGAAAAGATAGGACAGGCTACTTCTTTTCTAGAGGCGGCGGTGCAGGGTGGCGAGTACAAGGTGATTCGCACGGGGATCGAGCGGCTTGATGCGGCGACGCGGCGGTTTGCAGAGTTGATGATGGATAACGCAGTGTCGGGCGCGATGCAGGGCAAGACGATGGAGGCCGCAGGTGAGAGCATAGGAGAGGGGCCTACGGCGCCGCATCCTTTTGCAAAGGCGCAGGTAAGCAGCTCGCATGCTGATGCGGATGCTGAGACGAAGAGGATTGAAGAATCCATTTACGATGAGGCTACGGCCGGAGAGTCGACGGAAGATTGAATGATGAGTGAGACGAAGAAGATTGAAGATGTAGTGGATTTGTCGAAGCCTGCGGGTGAGGGAATGGTTCGCGTGACGTTTTTGCCTGAAGGCAGAACGGTGGAGTTCCCGTTCGATACGCTCCCGTATGAAGGGCATGGATTGCCGATGTCGTTTTTGGATGTGGCGGAAAACTACGATATTTTTCTCGATCATGCGTGTGGTGGTGTGTGTGCGTGCACGACGTGCCATATCCATGTGAAGGAAGGCGCACAGGGGCTCAGCGAGGCGGAGGATCTGGAGTTGGATCGGATGGAGACGGCGGCGGATATTCAGCTGAACTCACGACTGGGATGCCAGGCGGTGATTGAGAAGCCGGGGACTTATGTGGTTGAGATTCCGAAGTGGAATCGGAACTATGTGCAGGAAGGCAAGCCCTCGCATGGGCCCGGGGCGTAATAAGGTTCACTCTTAGAGTGGATCTTCAGGCGGGAAGGATTCCGTACTTTGCTTCGAGGAAGTTTTGCAGATCTTCGGGGAGCGCGGTGTTTAGTTCCTGCCAGGTGAGGAGCTTGAGGCGCCAGGCGAAGCTGGGGTAATGGACCGCGGCGAGGATCGAGTACCAAGTCTCGATGAGGTCGTGGCGGCGGGTGTCGCAGAGGACGCAGAAAGATGCGTCGGAGTCGAAGGCGGCGAGGACGTTGCGGATGAGCTGGTAGCCCTGGATTACTGTGCGGGATCGTGCTGGAGTGGGTGTGCCTGAAGTTGTGCTGGTGGGCTCTTCGAGGTCGGCGAAGTCTTCGGTGGGCGGGTGCGTTGGAGCTGACGTGATGGTCTTCTTCGGTAGGCGTTCGATGTCGAAGATGGTTTCGAGATCGCGGTAGCGTTCTATGAGACGTTGGCTGGCGGTCTGGAAGTTGGATTCGGTGAGCTTGGCTTCGAGGAAGAGATTGCCGAGTTGGAGGTCAATCTCGGTGCGGTCTTTGAGGAGATCTGGTTCTTCTGGTTGTGTGGGGACGTGGGGTTTGTTGAAGATAGATGCTGTGGACTTTTGTTGGGTGGAGCGTGTTGCTTTTTTTCTGCGGCTGGCTGTGGATTTTTTTAGTGGAACGCCGGGGTGGATGCCGAAGTTTGGTTGGGTGTCTGAAGGGATGCCTAGAAGGTTTGCGACAGTGGGGTTGAGGCGGTTGTTGGAGAAGACATCGGGATGGCAGAAGATGTTCATCAGAAGCGCGTCTGAACTGTTGGCGCAGTCCAGCTCCATCCATTGCCAGTCGGCCCTTGCGCGCACGCGGCGGTGGGCGGTGTGCGCTTTGGTGAGGCGGCGGGACCATTCGGAGTTGGCGCAGATGGCGGTGTAGCTGGCGAGATGGAAGTTGCCGTGGCGTGCTTGCTCGGCTTGTTCATCGCGGCCAAAGATGATGCTGGGCTCGGAGCCGGTGGTTTGCTCGTGCAGGAGTTTGCCGGTGAGGGCGAGATGTTGGGCGCGAGCGTTCAGGTCGCGGCGAAGGAGTGACGCTGACCAGCGGGCTGGAGCGCTTAGAGGGTTTTGAGTCATAAAACTGTAGCCGATTTCTTGTAGTCTTTGTGTGGCAGCGGCTGTAGCTGCTCGAAAATTATTTTATCGGGGGATGTTATGGCGTTTGAGTTTGATTGGACCGATGCAGAAGAGATTGGAATTCAGTTGCAGGAGAAGTATCCGGAGATTGAGCCGTATTCTGTGCGGTTTACGGATTTGCACAAGTATGTGACGGGGTTGCCGGGATTTGCGGGAGATCCGGCTAAGTCGAATGAGGGGATTCTGGAGGCGATTCAGACGGCGTGGAATGAAGAGTATGAGGATGCGAAGTAGGCAGTCTTTGACTGCAGTCAGGCGATGCGGGAGCGGATTTGATGAAGGAGTTTTGAGCCGGTGAGGTGGAGGGTTGCGAAGCAGAGCGCGGCCCAAACCAGTGTGGCGGCTGCGATGATGAGTAGATCTCTGACGTGGCCGTGGCGCAAAGGGATGAAGTGGACGACGGCGGCGGCTCCGGCGAAGCTGATGACGGCGGCGAGCAGGGCGCCGGATAACTCGCGCAGTTCGAGGCCGGACAGGCGGACTAGCTTGCGTCGGTTTAGGAGGAGCGCGAGGGTGAGGGTCTGGATGACGATACCGATGTCGGAGGCGATGGTAAGGCCTTTGAGTCCAAGAGAGCGGAAGAGAAGAGCGTAGATGGGGATGGAGACGAGGGTGACGATCCAGCCAGCAGTGGCTGGGGTGATGGTGTTGCCGGCGGCGTAGAAGGAGCGGGCGTAGATTCCCTGTGCGGCCCAGAAGGCGATGGAGAGGGTGAAGAGGGTGAAGTAGAGCGCCGTGGCGTGGGTTTCTGCGGGGGTGAAGGAGCCGCGCAAGAGATTGACGATCGGGTTGGCGAGGGCGATCATCCATGCGCCGAGAAGGAAGGATGCGGCGATGACTCGGGAGACGGAGCGGTTGACGGCTGACGCGAAATCGTCGAAGCGGCGCTGGCTGTATAGAGCGGAGAAGAAGGGGAGGGAGGCTGCGCCGGCGGCCTGGCCGAGGATGCCCATGGGGGCGGTGAAGAGGGTTTTGGCGACGGTGAGGAGGGAGATGCCGCCTACGTCGTTCGACGCGAAGTAGCTGAGGATCCACTTGTCGGCTGTGACGAGGGAGACGCCGATCATGAGGGGGAAGGTGAGGCGGAGCCACTCGAGAAAGGCCGGGTGGCGGAGGTTGAGGATGGGGGTGTAGCGGAGTCCGTCGCGAAGTGCGCCGAAGAGGTTGAGGGTGGCGGGGCCTAGGACTACTCCGGCAAGAACGCCGATGGCGAGCGAGTAGATGCCGAAGCGTTGATGGAGAAAGATGGCGCCGAGGATGATGCCGGAGTTGTAGATGAGCGGGCTGATGGCCTGGTAGAGGAAGATCTTGCGGACGAGAAGGCGGGAGCCGATGACTCCGCCGAAGAAGAAGAAGAACTGTGCGGGGAGCAGGAGACGGGTGAGGGTGGTGCAGAGGGCGGCGCGATGGGGGTCGAAGCCGCGGAAGGCGATGTGGGTGTAGTAGGGGGCGAAGATTTCAGCGAGGACAATGCCGATGAGGAGCACTGTCGCCATTGCGGTGAGGATGATGGAGAGGGCTCGGTCTGCACCGGTTTCGTCGTTCTGTGCGCGGTAGCGGCTGAGGATGGTGACCAGCGAGATGGAGACGACGCCGCCGACGAGGAAGTAGGCGAGCATGTCTGGGAGCTGGAAGGCGGCGTTGTAGGCATCCGTTTCGGGGCTGGCTCCGAAGATGCGGTTGATGTAGTAGGTGCGGACCAGGCCCAGGACCCCGGAGAGGAACGTGGACACCATCAGTAGAAGCGTGGCGGAGAAGGCTGACTGAGAGGAAGGGCGCAAGATGGCGAAGAGGCTGCGGCGAGGGTTGCGTGCGGTGTCGGGGGCTGCGATGAGGGGCTCGAGGGTAGCGGATTCGAGAGGGTTGACGGCCGGATTGGGATCTTCGTTGATGGACACGGGTTGATTTGATTTTATCGGGTGGGCTTATGCTGATGGGTGGCGGGGCTGGTTCGTTCGGGAAGGGAGAGAGTTTGGAGAACTTTCGGCTGAGGGTGTTTCGGGCGGTGGCGGAGGAGTTGAGCTTTCGCAAGGCGGCGGAGGTTCTGCATCTGAGCCAGCCGGCGGTGAGTCAGCACGTTCATGCGCTCGAGGAAGAGGCTGGCGTGCAGTTGTTCGATCGGGCTCGAGGTGGTGGACATGGGAGCCAGATCTCGTTGACTGAGGCGGGACGGGTGTTGCTGGGGTATGCCGATCGTGCGGCGGAGACGATGGTGGAGGCGCGGCGGGCGCTGGCGGCTCTGAATGATGAGACGGTTGGTCCGTTGCGGTTGGGGGCTTCGACGACGGTGGCACAGTATCTGTTGCCGAGGATTCTGGGGGCATTCTTGAAGCAGTATCCGCAGGTGAAGCTTTCGCTGGTGAGTGGGAATACAGAACAGATTGTGGAGGCGGTGACGGAGAAGAAGGTGGCGCTGGGGATTATTGAAGGGCCGGCGATGCGGAGAGAGGTGAAGACCGAGCCGATGACACAGGATGAGATGGTGCTGATTGTTAGCCCGAACCATGCGTGGGCCGCGCGGAAGGGCGGAGAGATTGAACAGAAAGAGCTGGCGAAGGTGCCGCTGTTGTTGCGCGAGAGGGGGTCTGGGTCGCGGCGGGTGGTGGAGCGGGCGTTGAAGAAGGTAGGGCTGCCGTTGCGGTCGCTGCAGGTGGCGATGGAGCTGGATTCGACGGAGGCGATTATCTCGGGCGTGGAGGCGGAGCTTGGGGTGGGCTTTGTTTCGCGGTGGGCGGTCGGAAAGGTCCTGCGGCTGGGGACGGTAAGGGTGGTTGCGGTGAAGGGGCTGGAGATTCGACGGGATTTCAGCTTTGTGAGGCTGGCGGGAGCTGAGATGACAGGGGCTGCGGCTGCGTTCCAGCGGTTTGCGATGGGCGCAAAGAGTGCAATTAGCTGATCGGCTCGATAAGTAATACTTATCGGCGATTGGAAAGTACGTCTCGACGGTGGGTGTGGGGGACGCGCATGCTTTAAGCATGTGGAAGAAGAATCTCTTTTATATCGGGATCATTGTTTCAGCGAGCGGATTGATCGGGCCTCCCCTTGCGTTGGCAGCGGGTCTCGCGTTTGGTTTGAGTACGGTTCATACGTTTCACGGGGAGAGCCGGTGTCTTTCCAAGTTTTTGTTGCAGGCCGCGGTGGTTTGCCTGGGATTCGGGATGAATCTGAAGGAGGTCGTGCACGCGGGTGCGTCGGGGTTTATGTATACGGCGATCAGCATTACGTTTGCACTGTGCCTGGGAGTTGCGTTGGGTAAGTTGTTACAGGTGGGCAAGACGCAGTCGTTGCTGATCAGCTTTGGGACGGCGATCTGCGGAGGGAGCGCGATTGCGGCGATGGGGCCGGTGCTGAATGCCAATGAAGAGGAGATGGCTGTCTCGCTGGGGACGGTATTTGTGCTGAACTCTGTGGCGCTGCTGCTGTTTCCATTGATTGGACACCTGATGAATTTTTCGCAGACGCAGTTTGGGTTGTGGTCGGCGCTGGCGATTCATGACACGAGCTCGGTGGTGGGCGCAGGCGCGAAGTATGGGCCAACGGCGCTGGCAGTGGGGACGACGGTGAAGCTGGCCAGGGCGTTGTGGATTGTGCCGTTGGCGATTGCTACGGCGATGTTGAAGAAGAGCAAGGCGAAGGTAGCTTGGCCTTGGTTCATCTTGTACTTCTGCTTCGCGGCGGTGGCGGCGAGTTATCTGCCGCGGTATATGCCGCAGATGGTGCCGTTGTTTTCAGCGTTGAACCGACTGGGACGTGCGGCGTTGACGGTTGTGCTGTTTCTGATTGGGACAGGCATTACGCGAGAGACGCTGAAGGAGGTAGGCGTAAGGCCGATGGTGCAGGGGATCACGCTTTGGATTGTGGTGGCGAGCTTGTCGCTGTGGGCGATCCATGTGGGGTGGATTTCGCTGTGAGGAACTAGCGGATCCCTAATGTGAGTGTAAGGATCAAGCTAAGGCTTATCTCTCAAAATCGATAAAAGGGGCTTCAGCTTTTTCTGGCACCTCACTGCCACTGGTGTGTGCGCGAATCGGCTGGATCTTGTTTAGTGGTCTTGTTGATTCGATGTGGCTTGGGGTTGCTTGCTGCCGCCGTCTTTGAAGGGATCCTTCCAGTGTTCGGGTAGGCCGCTCCGATGGCGGCGCTTATTGATTTTGATGCTGGAGGAGATCGAAAGGCTGGCTACGGTGAAGCTGACAAGTTGCCGCTGGCTGCAGCGAAGGCAACGGACGGGGTATCGCATGAGGAGGATTTCGGTGAGATCTTGAGAGCGCAGGCTGGAGCGACGGAAGCTTTGGCCGGTGCAGAACTGGCATCGGATGGGGGCCCCGTTTTGAGGATCGACTCCGAAGAATGGTTCGCGTTCGTGAGAAGAATGACGTCTGCGGCGGGAGCTGTTGCTGTTATCGGTGCTGAATTTCATCTTCAACTTTTATTGTCTTCGGGAAGAAGTGGGAGATCGAACAGCTTTTGCGGAGTCCGACGCGAGATACTGGGCGTGCGGGGGGCGCGGATGGGGTGAATGGTGGGGCGAGATGGCGACTTGGAGAGCAGGGAGTGAAGGTCGCGGAGATCTTTGTGCAGTTTCTGGAGCTGGCGCGAGTCGACGCTGGGGGTGGTGCCTTCGATGGTCAGGGCCAGCTGCGGCTCTCGATGTTTGAGCTCACTTTTGAAGACTTGGCGGGCGCCGGGGATGGTGTAGCCCTCGTTGTAGAGGAGGCTCTTGATTCGCAGGGCCATTTCAACGTCGCGGCGGCGGTAGAGACGCTGGCCGGTGCCGCCCTTGTGCGGCTTGAGTTGAGGAAACTCGCTCTCCCAAAAACGGAGGACGTAGGCGGGGACGTCGCAGAGCTTGGCGACCTCGCCGATGCGGAAGTAGAGCTTGTCCGGGATGTCGGACCCGGAGGTTGGGGTGGTTTTGCGGATTGGCTGGTGCTGCGCCATGCCAGGAAGCTCCGAGGGCCGCCTTTCCGGCGGGGGTGGCCTATGGTCCGGCTGCTGCCAGTATAGGCCACTCGCGATGGCACGGTTTGTAATTTTCCCTGGTTAGGACTGTTGAATTTTCAGGCACCTGGGGTGAAGACGGGTTGGCGTGGCTCGGTTTTGCCGCGGGCGCTGCGGAGGTACTGGACGGGCCAGGTGGTGGACTGGTGGAGGACGGCGGCGGCGTGAAGAGGCCAGTAGGGGTTGCGGAGGAGCTCTCGCGCGAGCAGGATGAGGTCGGCTTGGCCGGTGCGAACGATCTGGTCGGCCTGGGCTGGTTCGGTGATCATTCCGACGGCAGCGGTGGGGATCTGGGCCTCGCGGTGGATGGTGTCGGAGTGGTGGACCTGATAGCCGGAGCCGACGGGAATCTGCTGGGCGGGGTGGTTGCCACCGGTGGAGACGTCTACGAGATCGACATCTGCCTGTTTGAGGAGTTTGGAGAAGGCGACGGATTGGGGGAGATCCCAGCTTGCACCGAGGGACTCGGGAGCCCAGTCGGTGGCGGAGATGCGGACGAAAAGCGGCAGGTGTTTGGGCCAGGCGGCGCGGACGGCTTTGACGACTTCGAGGGGGAAGCGGGTGCGGTTTTCGAAGCTGCCGCCGTACTCGTCGGTGCGGTGGTTGGAGAGCGGAGAGAGGAACTGGTGGAGGAGATAGCCGTGGGCGGAGTGGATCTCAACGAGGTCGAAGCCGGCGGCGAGGGCACGATGGGCAGCTGCGAGGAAGTCGGCGACGATCTTGTCCATGCCGGCGCGATCGAGTGCGGTGGGGAGCGGGTAGGGCTCGTCGAAGCGGATGGCGGAGGGGGCGACGGGCTGCCAGCCGCCTTCAGAGGCGGGCATGGTGCGGGTGGGCTCCCATGGGACGGACATGCTAGCTTTGCGGCCGGCGTGGGCGAGCTGGATGCCGGCGTAGGTGCCGTGCTGGTGCAGGAAGGTGGTGATGCGCTTGAGTTCGGGGATGTGCTCGTCTTTCCAGATGCCGAGGTCGGCTGGGGTGATGCGGCCTTCGGAGTTTACCGCTGCGGCCTCTGTGATGATGAGGCCGGCGCCGCCGACGGCGCGGCTTCCGAGGTGGACGAGATGCCATTCGTTGGCGAATCCGTCGATGGAGGAGTATTCGCACATGGGGGAGACGGCGATGCGGTTGGGCAGAGTGAGGCTGCGGAGCTTGAGGGGGGCGAAGAGATGGTCGGTTGGCTGGGTCACGACTTTTAGATGTAGTTGAATGCTCGGTGGATGTGGCTGGAGGAACTTCGCACGGCCAATTAAATTTTTCCTGTGGGTCTTTTGAAGGTTTTTGGGAGGGGTTTCGGGAAAAGGTGGAGATTTTTGTGGTCTTTTTGTGGTGAAGATGTGGTGGAATGCGTGGTGAACGTGGTGCGCAGACCGCGAGATTTTGAAGGTTGAAAAATACGCCATCAATTTCACATTTTTTCGGATAATTTGAAGAACGGAACCAGAAGGTTCGAGAAGGCGTATTGTTTCCTGACCGATGGAGGCTGAGATGCGGGTGAACCAAGGTGTTGCGGCAGCGATGTTGTTAGCGGCGATCGCGGCGTCGACGATGCTGATGAACGGCTGCCGGATCGAGAACGATAAACACGGCGATGCCGATAATGTGAAGATCGCCACTCCGTTTGGCGGGATGTCGGTGAAGACGAACGAAGCGGCTGGTGTTGAGGGGATTGGGCTGCCGGTGTATCCGGGAGCGGTGATGGTGAAGAAGAAGGATAAGAACGACGGGGCGGCCGATATCAATTTGAGCTTTGGCAGTTTTACGCTGAAGGTGAAGGCGGCCAGTTATACGACGCCCGATAGTCCAGACCTGGTGACGGCGTTTTATCGCAAGGCGCTGGGGCGGTATGGCGATGTGATTCAGTGCCAGAACGACAAGCCGGTGAGTTCGCAGACGCGAACGGCAGAGGGGTTGACCTGCGCGGACGATCAGAAGAATCACATCAAAGTGGATAACGATCTGTCGGGCAAGTTGGAGCTGAAGGCTGGGTCGAAGCAGCACCAGCATATCGTCGGGATCGATCCGGATGGGAGTGGGACGAAGATCGGGATGGTGGCGCTGGATCTGCCGGGGCGTGTGTCGGTTGGCGACGACGAGGACTCTAGCAAGCAGTGACGGTGCTCCCGCTGCGCGCGGGGCGGTCACTTCGTGACTTATGTACCCCTCCGGTTGCCGCTCCCGTTGGTCGCAATGAGAAAATCGCGTGATGCATTTAGAAGCTGGGATACATTCCCGGCGCTTGCCGCGCTTTGTTGGGTGGGGTAGCTTCATAAGATATGCATGAGTATTGTCATCGTTGCGGAGGCGAGCTTTCGGCCAGTGTGGGCGAGTCGCCATTCTGCCCCCATTGCGGTTCGCCGCAGATCTATCTGCAGGACTACGAGGAGCAGAACAACGGCGCCGAGGGAAGCACTACGGGCGCCGCGCCACCGCCCAGCCCGCAACAGGTCGAGTGGAAGACGGCGATTCGTTGTGCGCTGTTAGTCGCGGGAGTGGCGGGGGTGCTGAGTGTCATTTCGGCAAAGGTGCAGCTGGTGTCGCCGATAAGCTGGCTTTGGACGATCAGTGGGTCGATGATTACGCTGGCGCTGTATCAGAAGCGGAGACCGCTGGCGTGGATGGATGCGGGAGTGGGTGCGCGGATCGGCGTGGTGGTTGGGTTGGCGCTGGTCTCCTGTCTTGCGGTTGCGATGGCGGGCGCGGGGTTGGTGGCGAGGTTTGGGCTGCATAGCATGGCGGGGTTCGATGCGGAACTGACGCAGACGCTGCATACTCAGGTTGAGAAGGCCGCTGCAGCTGCGCCGCAACCGCCCGAGATGGTGCGGTTTCTGTATTCGCCTGAGGTGAGGGCGGGAATTATGCTGGCGGGGTTCTCGATGGTTTCGGGAGTCCTGCTGGTGCTGTCGACCGTTGGCGGGGCGCTGGGTGGGTTTATGCGGATGCGGCGGAAGGTTTCGGCGTAGTAAGAGAACCGGAGAAGCTTCACAAGCCCCTTGCCGTCTCATTTTGATTTGAAGTGACACCTGACATGGAGGCCAGTCAACTTGCCTTCGGCAAAAACTGATTGAGGTAAGCATCAACGGCGTTCCAATCACCGCTCTTTGTGGCAAGAGCGACGTATCCGTCAGGACGAACCAGCGAAAGACTATCGGGAGATAAAGGAGCGCGTGGCGTGGCCTCAAGGAGAGCGCTGTATTTTAGTAGCAGGGCTGAGGGCAAGTTGTTGGATTCCGCGAAGAGAGCAAATCGCGGAGCATCGCCGAAGCCGACAGGCGGCTCATTTTCACGAATCAGAGCCCGCTTACCTGGTTTGACGCCATGGCGCGGGTGCTGTGTGTGCGCGTTCAAAGGACTGTCTGAATACCCAATCGATATCTCCGAGAGCAAATTCGCCATTGTGTGCGTGACAGGCGCGAAGCCTAAGACAAGAGACGCTACATGGTTGCGGATAGACTGCTTGACGCCGCCGCGAAGCAGTGCCGCCTCCGTGGCTCTGCCGGTGAATTCAAGGAGCACTTTTGCGACTGGGCTACGCTCGGCGCTATAGCTGCTCAGCAATGGCTCAGGCTGGCAGATGCCGCGCGACACCAGCGCCAGCTTCCAGGTGAGATTGAATGCATCCTGCATACCGGTGTTCATCCCCTGACCGCCCGCGGGGCTGTGGACGTGCGCAGCATCGCCGGCGACAAAGACGCGGCCGGACCGGTAGTCGTCAACCTTGCGCTCGTTGATGCTGAAGTTCGACCGCCACACGGAATCCTCGGCCTTGATTCCGCCAGGGCCGCGCGTGTCGAGAACACGCTGGATATCTTCGACTGTAGGAGCAGGGCGGTTGCCTTCGCCGATCGGGCCGGAAGACTCTCCCACATTTGCGATGATGCGGTGCCTCGTTCCCTGGAGCGGAAAGAGCGCGAGAATTCCATCAGCATGCCAATAGATGTTGATGGCGGGAGTTCCCTGTACTCCGGTGAGATAGATGTCGGCCAGCATCCAGTCGCTGAGAAGGGTGCTGCCGTGAAACTCCTTGTTGAGTTTGTGCCTTACGATGCTGTGAGCACCGTCGGCGCCGATGAGCCACGAGGCCTCTGCGGTCTCTTCGCTGCCGTCGGCGTGTTTCAGCACATAAGTCACACCATCGGAAGTCTCCTTGAAATCTGTCAGCTCAGTCTGCCGCTCCGCTTTTATGTTGAAGGTGGCAAGATGCTCTTCCAGCAGGCGCTCTGTATCGCTCTGAGGAATCATCACAACGAACTTGTACTTGGAGTCAACTTCCTTCATGTCGGCGTGACCGATATGTTCGCTGCCGGAGAGGATATTGACTGACTCGGTTTTGAGTCCGGTCTCGATGAAGCGATCCGCGCAGTTCGGGGACATCCGATTGATGAGCTCCAGTGTGCGAGCCCACAAGACAATGGCCTTCGATTTATCGGTACGCTGCGTGTTTTTGTCGACAAGACGAACGGATAAGCCATAACGGGACAACTCGGATGCCATCGTGAGCCCGACTGGCCCTGCTCCTGCAATGAGAACATCTGTCTTCATAACGTGCGATTCCTCTTTCTGGCCGATGACAGCCTTACTTAAGACGGAGCGGCACAGATTTGCTGGGCGACTCGGAGATATGCACGGCAAATAGTATGAGATCGAGGACGGTAACTAATAACGGGAAATACCAAGAAAATGTACTCCCACTGAGGGCCAGAATCAACTCGGCGTGATGATTCTTAGAAGGCGGCTTGTCGGAAGCGCTGGAGCCGCAGCGCTTAGTGGTAACGACGGATTGGTTGGGTGGCTGGTTGTTCTTTTGGGTGGGTGGGCTGATATCATCAAGCGCAATCGTATGAGTGAAGATACTGAAGTTCGGAAGCCGAAGTTTCGTGAAAAGGGCAGGCTGATGTCGGCCTCAGAGATCGAGCGTACGCTGGTGCGGCTGGCGCATGAGATCGTGGAAAAACATGGCGGCAGCAAGAATGTCGGCCTGGTGGGGATCAAGCGGAGAGGGGTTCCGCTGGCGGAGAGGTTGGGCAAGCTGATCGAGAAGATTGAGAAGCATCCGGTGGATGTGGGGGTGCTGGATATCAGCTTTTATCGCGACGATCTTTCGACCGATGGGCCGAGGCCGAAGGTGACGCCTGGGGCGATCGGGTTCGATGTGACAGGGCGCGACATCGTTTTGATGGATGACGTGCTGTATACCGGGCGGACGATTCGGGCGGCGCTGGATGCTTTGTTTGATTATGGCCGGCCGAAGAGCGTGCGGTTGCTGGTGTTGATCGATCGCGGGCATCGTGAGTTGCCGATTGAGGCGACGTACGTGGGGCGGCTTATTCCTACATCGAAGCGGGAGATTATCGAGGTGAAGCTGAACGAGGTCGATGGGCAGGAGCAGGTGCTGCTGGTTGAAGTGGTGGATTGACGGGTGGCTTCGAGGACGGCAGTGGAAAGCTCTCGTGTGATGAAGAGTTCTGAGTATGCTGCGGGTTCTTTGCTGACGGTGGCGAACCTGTCGGTGGAGGATGTGGCGGCGATTCTGGCGGCGACGGACCGGCTGGAACGCATGGCTGCGGCGGAGCGGGCGAGGATTCTGGCGGGGCGGCGGATTGCGCTGCTGTTTTATGAGTCGAGCACGCGGACGAGGACTTCGTTTGAGCTGGCGGCGAAGTCGCTGGGGGCGATGACGACGCTGGTGAGCGATAAGTCTTCTTCGATTGAGAAGGGCGAGAGCCTGAAGGATACGGGGTTGACGCTGAGGGCGCTGGGGGCGGAGTGCATTGTGCTTCGGCATGCGAACTCTGGGGCGCCGTATTTGTTGGCTAAGGCGACGGGGCTGCCGGTGTTGAATGCCGGGGATGGGATGCATGAGCATCCTTCGCAGGCGCTGCTGGATCTGCGGACGATGCTGGCGCGGCTGTCGGGTGTGGGTGGGCGGCTGGTGAACGGGAAGACGCTGGATGGCGTGACGGTGGTGATTACGGGGGATATTCTGCATAGCCGGGTGGCGCGATCGAATGCGATGTTGCTGCCGCGGCTGGGAGCGAAGGTGGTGTTGTGCGGGCCGAAGGAGTTGTTGCCGGAGGATGCGCTGGGGTTGGGCGTCCATGGGGCGAGTGGCTGCGTGGTGATTGAGCGGGATTTTGATAAGGCGTTGAAGCAGGCGCAGGTTGTGATGATGCTGCGGATTCAGCGGGAGCGGCTGGCGGGGCTGGAGCTGGATCTGGGGGACTATATTTCGCGGTATCAGTTGGATGAGGAGCGGTTGGCGGCGCGGTCGCCGGAGGCTCTGGTGATGCATCCGGGGCCGATGATTCGTGGGCTGGAGATCGCGGGTGAGGTGGCGGATGGGCCTAACTCCGCGATTGAGGATCAGGTGCGGCATGGGCTGGCGGTGAGGACGGCGTTGCTGGTGAGGGCGCTGGGCGTGGGCGGATTTGAGAGTGTAACGGTATGAGTGACATATTGATTTTGAATGGGCGGGTGGTGGATCCGTCGAGTGGCCTGGATGCGGAGCGGGATGTGCTGCTGCGGCATGGGCGGGTGGCTGCGGTGGAGATGCCAGGGGCTCTGCGGGTGGCGAAGGCGAAGGAGACGATTGACGCGAAGGGGATGATCGTTGCGCCGGGGCTGGTGGATGTACATGTGCATTTGCGGGAGCCGGGGCAGACTTATAAGGAGTCGATCAAGACGGGGACGGCGGCCGCTGCTGCGGGTGGGTTTACGAGCGTGGTGGCGATGCCGAATACTGTGCCGGTGAATGATACGGTTGCGAGGCTGGAGTGGATGTTGGATGCCGCGCGTGGGGCTTGCGTGAAGCTGTTTGCGATGCCGGCGGCGACGTTCGGAAGTCTGGGGGAGGAGATCACGGATTTTCATCAGCTGCAGCGGGCGGGGGCTGTGGGGTTCACTGACGATGGGAAGCCGGTGCTGGTTGATCGTGTGATGCGTGCGGCGCTGGTGGCTGCGGCGGGGATTGGTGTGCCGGTGTCGCAGCATGCGGAGGATACGCGGCTGACGGGCGGATGCAGCATGAACGCAGGGCCGGTGGCATTTCGGCTGGGGCTGCGCGGGATGACGGTGGAGGCGGAGTCGAAGATTGTGGAGCGGGATGTTCGCTTGTTGAAGGATATCGAGCAGCATGATGGGTTGCGGCCGCATTTGCACGTGCAGCATGTATCGACGGCGAAGGCAATGGAGGCGATTCGTCAGGCGAAGCGTGAAGGGTTGCATGTGACGTGCGAGGTGGCGCCGCATCACTTTACGCTGACGGATGAGGCGATTGGGGAATACGACACGAATGCGAAGATGAATCCTCCGCTGCGGAATGACGCGGACAGGTTGGCGATGATTGCCGGGTTGATGGATGGGACGGTGGATTGTATTGCGACCGATCATGCTCCGCATGCGCTGTTTGAGAAGGAGCAGGAGTTTGAGCGTGCGCCGAATGGAATTACGGGGCTGGAGACGGCGCTAGGGCTGGCGTTGCGGGTGTTGCACAAGGGCCAGGGGATGTCGATCTCGCGTGTGATTGAGTTGATGAGTGCGCATCCGGCCAGGGTTGTTTCGCTCGACGGGCGTGGGACGCTGAGAGTGGATAGCTTTGCGGATGTGGTGGTGTTCGATCCGGCGGCGGAGTGGAATTTTGAGGCGGTGAAGTCCAGGTCGAAGTCGCGTAATACTCCGTTTGACGGCGCGCCGATGCTGGGTCGGGTCGTGGCAACGATTAGCGAAGGCACTCTCGTATACCGAGGATAGATGCTTCGTTTTATGCGGAGTTCAATCGGAGTTTTGGCGGGCGCGATGTTGCTCGCGGCTTCTTACGCGCAGCCCTCGCATCAGGTACGAAACGCGGATTTTCCGAGTTTCAAACTCCTTTCAGGTGCGACCGATTCGGATGGTTTCCCAACTTCGGGTGCGAAGCTTTGTCTTTTGAAAGCGGTAGGGACCTGTTTTCAAATGCCATCGAACAACGGATACTCCGGCGGTTCTGTGACGTATGAGTTCGGTCTCGACCCTATTGGAGAGAAGGTTCCTGTCACCGGCGGCGGATCAGTGGTTTTGTTTTCGGCGCATTTCTCAGGCGGGGGAAGCGGCACGTTGGATCGTCTCGCCATTTTGCGATATGGAGCAGATGGGAGGATTGTGAATTTGCTGCCGTACGTCGGAGTGACGAACCAGAGCGACAGAGCTGTTTGGCAGATTGCGACCGTTTCGAATTTTCCGATTCTGGTGACTGCTGACTTCGACTGGGCTGAAGGCGAGACGCATTTTTCCGAACATCGATATGTAGTGAAGGCCTATAAGTTCGATCCTGAAAAGGATAGGTATCTCGAAGCTCTGTCCTACGAAACCTCCAAAAAGTATCCGGGGCTCGATGAGGTTGACCGAATCGATGTGTTGAATGCAGAACGAGCACAGATACTCAAGCAGATTGAAACGCCTTCTCAAACCATGAGATGACTTTTTTTCGCGGCCTCCACGGCAAGTATGCGGAAGGCCGCGTTGTGCCGCGGGATACTTTATTCGCGCTGCATGATCGCTAGTTCGTTGCCGGCGGGGTCGATGAAGTGGAAGCGGCGACCGCCGGGGAAGCTGAAGATGGGGAGGGTGATCTTGCCGCCGGCTTTCAGGATGCTCTGCTCGGTCTCTTCGAGATTTTGCGATTCGATGACAGGTAGCGGGGCTTTGGTGCGTTCGGCGGGGTCGGCGTTGAAGCCTCCTTCGGTGCCGCTCTCAGAGAACGCGGCATAAGTGGGGCCGTAGGCCTGGAAGGACCAGCCGAAGAGGTTGGCGTAGAAGTCCCGGCTTGCAGCCAGCTCTTGAGCTGGTAGCTCGAGGTAGACGATTTTTAAGTTAGGCATGATTGTCCTCAGGGAGATGCGCGTCGCTGACTCCTCCATCCGCTCCGCCGCGAAGTGGTTAGCGGGGCAGGTAGAGACCGGCGGATCCGGCCTCGCGAGGGACAGATTCAACATAAAACGGGATGGTGGCTTGGTCAACGAAATCATAGGGATGGACGGCTGCAATAACGGACTCCTTTGCTGGTTTACGGGATGCGATAGAGAACGAGCGATCGAAAGGGGGTTGTGAAAAGACGAGAAGCTTGGAACGGAGTGAGAGCAATTTCGTATAGTGACGCATGAGAACTTTGCGGTGGGCGGCGACGCTGATTCTTGTTTTGACGGTGGTGGTTGCGCGGGCCGGGTTTGGTGCGACGACGTATGAGGTGGGGACGAGTTCGCGGGTTTTTAAACCTGCGCATGCGCGGAACTGGCGAGGGGCGACGACCGAGGCGCTGATTACGACGATCTGGTATCCGGTGAGTGTGGATGCGGCGGTTCATGAAGAGCCGTCGGCGATTGGGCCGCCGGGGAATCCGTTATTTTTGGCCGGGAGTGCGGCGGTGGATGCTCCGATTGCGGCAGCGCCTGCAAAGTTTCCGGTGGTGATGCTGTCACATGGGACGGGTGGGTCGGCGCTGCAGTTGGCCTGGCTGGGTACGGTGCTGGCGCGTCACGGGTATATTGCGGTTGGGGTGAATCATCCTGGGAATAATGCGCTTGAGCCTTATACCGCGGAGGGGTTTGTGTTGTGGTGGGAGAGGGCGACCGATATCAGCGATGCGCTGGATGCGTTGCTGAGCGATTCGACGTTCGGGCCGCATGTGGACGAGGGCCGGATTGGGGCGGCGGGGTTCTCGATTGGCGGATATACGGTGCTGGAGCTGGCGGGTGCGCGCACGGATCAGGAGCGGTTTCTGAAGGCTTGCGAGACTGACCCTACGCTGCACAAGTGTGTGGTGCCCGAGATGAAGAACATGGGTGACCCGGAGCGGATGCTGGCGAAGGTACGAGCGAGCAGCGCTGAGTCGATGGCGCGTGGAGGTGCGAGCTATCGGGACCAGCGCGTTCGTGCGGTGTTTGCGATTGCTCCGGCTGTGGGACAGGCGTTCGATGCAGATGGGTTTAGCGAGGTGACGATTCCGGTGTCGATGGTGGTGGGATCAGCGGACCGGATAGCTCCGGTGGCGACCAATGCGGGAAGATTTCTGGCGTTGATGCCGAATGCGCACCTGACGGTGTTGCCGGGCGGTGTGGCGCATTACACGTTCTTAGATACTTGTACCGATGCGGGGAAGACGAAGCTTCCGGTGTATTGCGGGGATGCTGCGGGAGTGGATCGCGAGAAGGCGCATACGACAGTGTCTGAGATGGCGGTGAAGTTCTTTGACAGGAACTTGCGGTGAAGGGGACTGCGAAGGGGAGATGCTGTCTTTGAACTGCACCGCTCACGGGCGAATCTGTGAGCGGCTTCGGTCGAGATGACGCAGTTGGGGTTGGTAGAAAGTAAAAAGACGATCTGGCTTAGTGGGTGTGGAAGACGGCCTTGTTGATGTCGGGCCAGAACTCTTTGAGCAGGAAGTTGGCGCCATCAATGAGGTCGCTTGTTAGCCACTTCTGGCCGACTTTGGTCCAGGTGCGGTACTTGGTGGGGTAGTAGAGCGTGGAGACGCCAGCGGCTGCGCCGGAGCCGATGACTTCGGAGAAGTTGAAGGTGGCGTCTCCGTCGTCCTGGCGAGAGATGAGGACGCGACTGAAGGCGTAGACAGCGCGTTTGGGAAAGCCGCCGTGGCCGAGGGTGTAGAAACGGTTGTCTTGTTTGAAGACGATGGGGCCGAGGCCGCCGACCATGAAGTTTTCGTCGATGGTATCTGCGAGTGTGTGCCAGTAGTAGCGGCCGTAGCCTTTGAGCCCCTGATGAAACTCGGGGTAAGAGTTTCCATTCATGGCGAAGCCAGCCTGGATGCCGGCGATGAAGAAGGAGGAGTAGTCGAAGGTGTCTTTGCCGGCGATGATGAATTTATCCTTTCCGCTGAGGGGCGGAAGTTTTACGTCGGCAGAGACGGAGCGAAAGTTGGGCATGATCCCGAGGATGCGCTTCGTCTGCTGGGTACCGTTGGCGCTGACGGCGTCGGGATTGCTCGTTTCTACGGGCTGCTGCGGAGTGATTTGCGGGTAGAGCAGAGCGCTGGGTGCATCGGGAAGATCGGCAGAGGCGAGGGTGACTGGAGCATCTGCTGGGGTGGGGGCTTTGGCTGCCGGAGTGTCCGCGTCGTCGGAGACGAGGCTGGAGGATTCGGTGGCGGAGACGGCGAGGGGGTTGGCAGGGAGTGGCTGCTGAGCGTGAAGGCTACGAGATGCCCCAAGAAGGCTGATTAAGAGTGCTGCGCCAACCAGCAGGCCGGTTAGCCTGGGTTGACAAAGATTACAGGGCATACTGTTAAGACGCATATTTATCTGAATAGTCTCGAAAAGATGGAGATTTGGTGAAAATAGGGCCGTTTTGCGGACAGGCGTCTGCTTCGATACTGCACTATCCATTGGGTGAGTGGTGATGCGGAGGGAGATTATGACTGTAAGAGCCCTGTTTTCCTAGCGACAGAGCGAAATGTTTCGAGCGCCTGATCGATCTGTTCGCGGGTGTGTTCGCTGGTCATGATGGTGCGAATGCGGGCTTTGCCTTCGGGGACGGTGGGGAAGGCGATGCCCGTGGCCATGACGCCGGCGTCGAAGAGGGCGCGGGAGAAGTCCATGGTGCGGCGGCCGTCGCCGATGATGATGGGGGTGATGGGGGTTTCGCTCTTGGGGGTGGTGTTGCCACCTACGTCGAAGCCCGCGTCGGTGAGTTGTTGCTTGAAGTAGGCGGTGTTGTCCCAGAGGCGCTGGATGCGATCGGGCTCGTTTTCGAGGATGTCGAAGGCTGCGATGCAGGTGGCGGCGACTGAGGGTGGATGCGAGGTGGAGAACAAGAAGGGGCGCGCGCGGTGGTAGAGGTAGTCGATGAGGTCGCGGCTGCCGCAGACGTAGCCGCCGAGGGCTCCGATAGCTTTGGAGAGGGTGCCGACCTGTACGTCGACTTTGTCGGTGGCGTGAAAGTGATCGACGGAGCCGCGTCCGTTGCGACCGAGAACGCCTGAAGCGTGGGCGTCGTCGACCATCATGATGGCGCCGTACTTTTCGCAGAGGTCTGCGAGCTTGTCGACAGGGCCGATGTCGCCGTCCATGGAGAAGACGCCGTCGGTGATGAGGAGCTTGCGGCCGGGCTCGTTCTGGACTTCCTGGAGGAGCTGCTCGGCGTGGGCGATGTCTTTGTGGCGGAAGACTTTGATTTTTGCTTTGGAGAGGCGGGCTCCGTCGATGATGCTGGCGTGATTGAGCTCGTCGGAGAGGATGAAGTCTTCTTTGCCGAGGATGCTTGAGACAGTGCCGGCGTTGGCGGCAAATCCTGACTGGAAGACGACGCAGGCTTCGACTCCTTTGAAGGCGGCGATCTTTTCTTCGAGCTCCATGTGGATGTGCATGGTGCCGGCGATGGTGCGGACGGCGCCGGAGCCTACGCCGTATTTCTTTGTGGCGGCGATGGCGGCTTCTTCGAGCTTGGGATGGTTGCAGAGACCGAGGTAGTTGTTGGAGGCGAGGTTGATGACGCGTTTGCCGTCGTAGGTGCAGACGGGGGCCTGCTGGTCGTCGAGCACGCGCAGCTTGAAGAAGGTACCGCGCTCGCGGAGGTCGTCGAGTTGAGCGGTGAGATGGGCAAGCTGGGGGCGTTTGGCGGCTGCGGTGGTCATGAATATATCTTAATCCTTTTGTGGCTGGGCGGTCTCTGGAACGGGATCAGCATCCTATGAAATGAGCCGCTTGCGAAGAGTCGTTCGCGATGGCAAAACCTTTCGATTTCAGGACGAGGACGCGATGAAGAATTTTAGATATGCGAGAAAACTTGCTGGTCCATTGATGTTAGCGCTGGTGATGTTGGGCGGCTGCAAGTCGAAGCAGGATGCCGCGGTTGATCAGGCTAAGAAGCAGGCCGCAGCCACGGGACAGGCGCAACAGGTGGTTTCGACCGATGGGAATGGCAACGTGACTACAACCACAGTGCAGCCACCAGCTCCGGGACAGACGACCCAGGCGGTGACGACGACAACGACACCAGCAGCTTCAGTAGCTCCTGTGGCGGCGAATACGCCTGCTACTGCGCCTGGAACTGTGCCGCCTGATGCGGGACAGACGGCCACTGGGGAGCCTGTGACGGCGGGGCAGACGGATGCCTCTGGGCAACCTGTGATGGCGCCCGCTCCGGGGGCAGCGCCGATTGTGCGGCCCGCGGATGTGAGGGTTGCGGCAGGGACGAATCTGACGATTCGCATCAATCAGCACATCAGCGTGAAGACCAGTCATGCGGGAGATCGATTTACTGGAGAGGTCGTCGAGCCAGTCGTGGGGAAGGGAGATCGTGTGGTGATTCCGAAGGGTGCTCCGGTGAACGGAGTCGTTGTGACTTCACACCGAAGGGGACACTTCAAAGGATCTTCGATTCTGGAGTTGCGGCTTACCTATATCACGTTGAATGGGACGCGATATGCCCTGGATACCGCGGATTTGACGCAAACGAAGAAAGGGAAGGGTAAGCGATCCGCTGCGATTATTGGCGGCGGTGCTGGAGCCGGGATGTTGATTGGCGGCATAGCTACGGGCGGCGTTGGGCTGCTGGTCGGTGGGCTGGTTGGTGGTGGCGGTGGAACATTGCTGAGTGGGTTGACCGGAAATCGGGATATCGAGATACCTGCTGAGTCGATTGTGCGGTTCAAGCTGGCGGATAATCTGGTGATTCAGCCTTCTTGATTTTGCTGATTGTTGAAGAAAAGCTCATCCTTGCGGGTGGGCTTTTTCTTGTTTGTGAAGATGTGCGGAGACCAGCCGGTGGGACTGGTTTGTGACGTCCATATCGCCGCCGCAGCCGGCTAGCCAGTGGATTTCGGGATCGCGGCGAAACCAGGTGAGTTGGCGCTTGGCGTAGTTGCGATGGCCCTGTTGGGCCTGGGCGATGGCCTGGTCGCGGGTGAGGTTGTTGCGCAGGACGGCGGCGGCTTCAGCATAGCCGAGCGAGGTGAGGGGTCGGCAGGCTTCGCCATAGCGGGCGATGAGGCGCTCGGTTTCTTCGATGAGGCCGCGGTCAAACATGGCGGCGGCACGTTGATTGATGCGTTCGTAGAGGAGAGGGCGCGGTGGGTTGAGCCCGAGGCGCAGGATGCTATAGCCCGTGAGCGCGTCGCGACCCTGCTGCCATTGGACCGTCATGGGCGTGCGCTTGTTTTGGTGGAGGCTCTGGCTCGTTGCTATGGAGACCTCAATTGCGCGGACAACCTTGGGAACGTCGTTGGCGTGGATGGCGGCGGCAGCGGCTTTATCGAGGCGTGCGAGGATGCGGTGGAGGTAGGCGGGACCGCGGGTGGAGGCGATGTTGCGAAGGCGGTCGCGTTGTCCGGGCTTTGGTGGCGGGGCGGGGAAGAGGCCGTCGACTAAGGCGCGGAGGTAGAGGCCAGTACCTCCGGCGATGATGGGTAGGTTGCCGCGTTCGGTGATGCCGGCGAGGGCTTCGCGGGCCTGGCGGCTGTAGTCGCCGGCGGTGCAGGGCTCGTCTGGCCATGCGATGTCGATCATGTGATGAGGGACGAGGACGCGCTCTTCGTGTGAGGGTTTGGCGGTGCCGATTTCCATCTCGCGATAGACGGCGACCGAGTCGCAGCTGACGATCTCGCCGTTGGAGTGCTGGGCTAGATGAATGGCGAGGGAGGTTTTGCCGCTGGCGGTCGGGCCGACCAGAACGATGAGTGGGTGCTCGGGGGCCTTCACCATAGACGCCACCAGCCTTGATGGAAGATGGCGTGTGTGTCGGCTCGGAGGAGAGTAAAGAGGAAGACGGCCAACGCAAGCAGGAGAAGGCCGCGAATCTGTCGGCGGCGTTCGGTCCCGAGGGGCTTCGATGGGGTTTGATGTGCGATGGTGGTAGCCGGTGTGTTGCCTCTGATGCCTTTCCTTGATGATAGATGACGGGGCCTGGTCGAAGCATGACCGTCCGTGAGCGGGTGAAAGTTGCCCAAAGACCGGTTGAGTGTGATCCTTAAGGTATGAAGTGTGAGATATTGTTGTGCGCGGTTTTGGGATCGGTGTTGGTTTGCGGTGTGTTTGCTGGGGCGCAGGAGAAGGGGATGTGGAGAGCGGAGAGTTCAACTGCCCAGTCAATTACGGGTGATATAGCGATCTCTGGCGAAAAAATATCGATCAACTTCACCGGTTTTGTGATTGCGCAGATACGTCGTCTCGAACCTGGCGAGGTGAGCGCGGTGTTTGATACAGACAGCGCAGCCGGCGGGAGCGGTAATCTCTACCGGCTTAATATTCCGTCATCGAAAAAGTTCATGCATCACAACACTCTCTGTGGCACTGAGGATACGCAGTGGATGGCCACTTACGTTGCGGGACGCAGCCTGAAGGTGGCGTTTTTCTCAGGGCCAAACGTGCCGGAGTTCACGTTGAATGCGATCGCGAACTCGGCAGATTTGTGCGGCACGTTTTCTTACGTTCGTTGAATCGTGAGCTATGAGCTGAGGCGTTGTACTCCGCTGTGTTCTTCCATGACTTGAAGAGTGTGGGCCAAACCATCTTCCGAGAAGGTGTCCTGGATTGCATCCGACGCAGCCTCTGCTGCGGGTTCTGCGCGGGTCCACATCGCGACCTCGGCTCTTTGAATAGCTGTCTTCCAGTCGCTCTCTTCTATGAGCGCGAGGGCCAGATCTGTTGCGTCGCGCATGGCTAGATTTGCTCCGTCGCCACCGAAGGGAGACATCAGGTGAGCGGCGTCGCCGATGAGGGTTACGCCGCTTTGATGTGGCCACCGGTGGCCGACGGGCAGGGCGTAGATGGGTCGCGGTGCGATTTTCTCGCCGTTGGCGCTCGATTTGTGGATGAGTTGCAGCAACTCCTTGGACCAATCGGCGAAGTGGGCGGCGAGGCTGGCTTTCGCAGCTTCGTTTGACGACCAATCGAGCCCGCTTGTCTGCACCCAGTCTTCGGGGACGCGCATCGCGGTGTAGATGCCGAGGTGCGCGTTGGCGTCTCGATGACCCATCAGCGTTTTAGAGTCGCCAAGGGCAAACATCAAGCCGCGTCCGACGAGTTGGGCTAACTCTGTATAACGCTTGTCGGCATCGTCAATGCCCAGCTCAACGAACATGACACCGCTGTAGATGGGCCGGGCCGGCGATACCAAAGGACGTATGCGAGACCATGCGCCATCGGCGCCGACGACGAGGTCGAAGGATTTGCGGTTTCCGTTCCCGAATACGAGTTCGAACGTTCCGTCGTCGTTTTGTGTCGCGGAGCTGAGCTCGTGGTTCCATTGGACGACACTTTGTGGAAGCGAATCGAGCAGCATCTGGCGAAGGTGTCCGCGGTCTACCTCGGGTCGATCCTTGGCTGAAGTGTCGACATCGAGAAACCGCAGCTTGCCGTGCTTGTCGTAGATTCGCCCCTCCTGATCTTCATAGCGGGCGATGCGTTTGAACTCGGTCGTGAGGCCGGCGGTTTGGATTGCGAACTGGCCAGTGTCGGCATGCATATCGAGTGAGCCGCCCTGGGACCGGGCGGCGGAGAAGGCCTCGCGCTCGAATACGGTTGCAGGGATGCCGTGAAGATGCAGAATGCGAGCGAGGGTTAGACCGCCGGGGCCTGCTCCTACGATGGCGATCTGGACATTTTTATTCATTGTTACTCCATAAGATTTAATTGCATAGGTACCTATGTAATTAGCATAGGATACTATCTACTTGGAGACAAGTGTGGACGCAAATCTTTTTCGAACGCCCGGACATCTGATCAATCGTCTTTCGAAGCTGTCGTTGCGATGGGCGGACGAACGGCTTCAACGGATTGGGCTTGCGGCGGCGCAGATGCCGGTGTTATATGCGCTCAAAGACGGGGTGACTTCGACACAGACGGAGTTGGCGAGGATGGCTCACATTGAGCAGCCAACGATGGCGCAACTGCTGGGCCGGATGGAACGGGATGGGCTGATTCGGCGGACGGCGAACCCTGAAGATAAACGCAGTAGCCTTGTATCGCTGACATCACTTGCCGTGAAGAAGCTTCCTGCCGCGCGGGAGGTTTTGCGCGAGGGGAATAAGCTGGCGCTCGAAGGATTTAGCGAGCGAGAGGTGGAGACTTTGACTCGGCTTCTGCTGCGGGTTTTGAAAAACGTTGAACCGATGGCGGAGCAGAGTGAGGTTGATCGCCTGAGGTGAGAGGTTCAGTTCTTCTGCGACAGGCTGGTTATGGTAGGGGCTTGTTGGTGAGGAAGTCTATACGGAGCTCGAGGTTCGGGCCGTGGAAGCTTGCCGGGAGCGGGGGAAACTGGCCTTCGCCGGTGATGGCGCCCCAACAAGCTCTGTCGATCGATTGGTCCTGGCTGCTGCCGTCGAGGTTCATGGCGGCGATGCGGCCGTCGGGGAGGATGGTGAAGCGGACGAGGGTTTCGCCCTGCTTGTTGAGGGGTGGACGGGCTTCTTCAGGGATGAGGGGGTACCAGTTGCGTTTGATGTCTTGAAGGATGCGGCGAATATACGGGCCGAAGTCGACGCCCTGGGTGTCGGAGAGGATCTCGGCGCCGGTTCCCATGCCGCCTCGTCCGCTCGTTTGTCCACCGGAGTCACCAGCGCTTCCGTGGTCACGGGCTGCGCCCTGGGCGGCCTGACGGATGGCGTCGCCGGCGGTCTGGTTAGGATTGCCGAAGTTTGGGCGGGTAGGGACTGGTTTCGGTGCCTCGACGAGTGCCTGCTGGGCTGGCTGCTGGGTCGGCTGGGGTTGCGGGGCAGGAGGGAGCGGAGTCGCCTGTTGTGGAGGCGCCGGTTGCGTCAAGGGGGGCGTGGGAGTTGGCGGAGGGGGGGCGGCCGGAGTTGGTGGAGCAGCTTTGCGCATAGCCTGGAGCTGCTTCAGCATCTTCTGGTCGACGACTGGGCGCGGCGGGGGAGACTTGGGAGCTCTGGTTCTAGGAAGATTCGTTGGATCATCGAGGCGGGTTAGCTGCTGCTCGCGATCTTTGAGTACCTGCGCGGGACTGATGAGGCGCGGCTGATGGAAGAGGACGCGAGGGCCGTAGAAGAGGAACCACAAGATGGCCAGGTAGATGATGACCGAGATGTAGATGGACTCGCGGAAGCGCGCTTTGGAGCGCTCGTCGTCGAGTGAGTCGAGCAGGTGAATGAGCTCGTGCTCTTCGAGTTCGCCGTAGCGGCCGGTGCGCACCTTGAGGGGCTGATCGGGAGGTGCGGATTTGGGCGGAGTCTCGAGTGAGGGCATGGGCTATGTGGTCTGACGGCTGCGGGAGGCGAAAGTTTCGCGGGCGGAACGGATCGTGGTCCCCGGTGGGCTGCACCGGTTTGCATAGTCCCTCCTATTTTCTCACCTTTGACGCTCGTATTGGGAAAGAAGAGTGGGTACGAATTTCCGGAGATGGGAGTGAAACCGTAGACTGGGAGGGTGACTCTAAGATTTGCGCCGGATGTTCGTGCCGTTGTGCTGACGATCAGCGACCGCTGTTCTCGCGGGGAACAGATAGATCTCTCGGGGCCTGCCGTTTGTGAGCTGCTGGAAGATGCAGGAATCGGTCAGGTGTTGAGCGAGATACTGCCGGACGAGATCGACCAGATCGCGGAGGCGTTGAGACGTAACGCTAAAGTTGTAGACCTGGTTGTGACGACCGGAGGTACCGGGCTGGCGAAGCGGGATGTGACGCCGGAGGCTACACGGATGGTGTGTGAGCGGTTGGTTGAGGGGTTGTCGGAGCGGATGAGGGCCGATGGGCTACTGGAGACGCCGCTTGCCGCCCTGAGCCGCGCCGTATGTGGGACGCTGGGAGATGCTTTGATTGTGAATCTGCCGGGAAGTCCGTCGGGGGCGAGGAGTTCGCTGGCGTCGATTCTGCCGGTGCTGCCGCATGCGCTGGATCTGCTGGCAGGGCGCACGGCTCATCGGGGGTTCACGGAGAGCGATCAACATGGAAGGGCTGAAGACAGATAGACAGGTAAAATGAGAAGGACCCCGTGAAGATCTCTCCCGTTGCACTGCTACATAAATTGAATGTCGTAATGCTTGCGGCACTGAAGCCGCTTGGCGTGTGGGGTATCGGCGCGCTGGCGGTGATCGATTCGGCGGCGATTCCGGTGCCGATCGATGCACTGCTGATCGACTACGTGGTGCATGATAAGCCGCGTTTTCTGCTTTATTGTTTTATGGCTGCGCTGGGTTCGGCGGTCGGTAGTTTGTTGCCGTATTATCTCGGGCGCGCGGGCGGAGAGCTGTTTCTGCTGAAGCGGATCAACCGGCAACGGTATGAGCAGATGCGTGACCGGTTTGCGAAGCAGGAGTTTCTCGCAATTATGATTCCGGCGATGATGCCACCGCCGACTCCGGTGAAACTGTTTGAGTTTGCCGCGGGCGTCTTCGAGATGAAGGTGTTCTGGTTTTTTTCCGCGATCTTCATCGGTAAGTTCATACGGTTTTTGATCTGGGCCTTGATCACGATTACGTATGGGCCAGCGATTCTGCATACGATTACGCATATGATCCACCAGCACCTTAGCTATGTGCTTGGGTTCAGCGGAATCCTGATTGTGCTGTTGCTGGTGTACGTGTTGCGGAAGGTGTTCGATCGGCGAAGGGGAACCAGTCTTCCAGTCGAGGAGAACTAGGGGTGCGTTAGCTAGTGCTGGACGTGGTTGTCCATTTCCATACGAACGATGCGACGATCGTCGTTGAGAAAGACTGCGCCTGAGAGTGGCGGTTTTTCGCGGCCGGTTAGGAAGGGCGTGTCGTAGAAGAAGCGCAGGTCGCGGAAGGTGACGGTGGTGAGGCCTTCTTCGTTGGTGCCGGTGTCGGTGACAATCGGATATTGTGACCAGTCGAGGTATGCTTCGCCGAGCCAGCTGCGTTTGGCGACCAGAGTGGCGAGGGTGGTGGGGGGCTTGTAGATGACGTCGGCCTGGGTGCTGGTGGTGACGAGGTTGTTGCGGGTGTCGACCGAGGCGAGCTGGTAAAACTGCGGGGTTTCCGCGATGGTCTCCCAGTGAAATGGATTAGTGGGGAATGGGCTGGCGAAGACGCGGGAGACTGGGGCGGCGTTGTAGTCGGTGGTTTGGGCGAGTTGGAGGGCCTTGGCGTGTTCGACGAAGCGAAGTGTCCAGAGGGCGACGATGGCTAGGAGAGCGAAGATGGCCCAGCCACGTCCCCGAAATGCCGGTTTGCGGACACCGACTTCACTATTGATAAGGCCGAAGAGGGACGGGGCAATGAGGGCGGTGAGCAGGAGGAGAAAGATGATGGGTTCGAAGATGAATACGATGGAGCCGGCATACCAATGGGGGTCGAAGGGGAAGAAGGGACGGACGCCGTAGGTGTTGGTCCAGTCGAGCAGAATGTGGCTGAGCAGAGCGATGAGGCAGAAGCAATAGAGTAGAACCCAACGAATGGGAGCAGTCTGCTTGCGTGGATGGATGGGTTGCTGACTGGTTTCGGGATCTTTGCCACGTAAACGCCAACGATGGAAGAGCCACACGAGACCTACGATCATTGCTGCTTCAAACGGCAGGCCGAGGAAGGTATGGGTCCAGCCGCGATGATGCTGGAAGGACGCGATGGGGCCGCGGATTGACCATAGAGTGTCGAGGTCGGGAGCTTCGGCGGCGAGGGTCATCGCGAGTGTGGCGTAGGCGGCTTTGCGGTTGAAGCCTGAGCGGGCGAGTACGGCGCCGGTCATGAAGTGAGTGATGGGTTCCATGTCTGCTGTGATGTTAGCTTGTCGGTGGCCGTAGAAGACATGGGCAGCGAGAGTTGCTGGCGCTTGTTAGAATCAAAGGTGAAAATGCCTACTTTGACGCAGATTACGCCTGAGATTCTTGCCAAGTACCAGCCTGTGATTGGGTTGGAGGTTCATGTTCAGCTTTTGACGGCGTCGAAGGCTTTTTGCGGCTGCGTGAATAAGTATGGTGGCGAGCCGAATACGCATATTTGTCCGACTTGTTTAGGGTTGCCGGGCGCACTGCCGGTTTTGAATCGCAGGGCGGTGGAGTTTGCCGTGCTGGCGGCGAAGGCGATCAATTGCGAGATTCGCGAGACGAGTATTTTTTCACGTAAGAACTATTTTTATCCTGATTCGCCGAAGGGGTATCAGATCTCGCAGTTCGATAAACCGATCGCGGAGCATGGATGGATTGAGGTGCCTGCGTTTGACGCTGCGGGCGCAGCGGTGACGAAGCGGATTGGCGTGACTCGGCTTCACATGGAAGAGGATGCGGGGAAGAGTATTCATGATGGGTTCGCAGATTCGGTGTCGAAGACTTATATCGACTTGAATCGTTGCGGGACGCCACTGGTGGAGATTGTGAGTGAGCCTGATCTGCGCACGGCGGATGAGGTGTTCGAGTACCTGACAAAGCTGAAGGAGATTCTGCTCTATACCGGCGTGAGCGATTGCAATATGGAAGAGGGCTCGCTGCGCTGTGATGCGAATGTGAGCGTGATGCTGAAAGGTGCGAAAGAGTTTGGGACGAAGGCTGAGGTGAAGAACGTCAACAGCTTCCGTTACATTCGCGCGGCAGTGGAGTACGAGATCGAACGACAGATTGGCGTGTTGGAGGACGGTGGGCGGGTGGTGCAGGAGTCGCGGCTCTGGAATAACGCTGAGGGGCGAACCTACTCGATGCGGAGTAAGGAGCAGGCGCATGACTACCGGTATTTCCCGGAACCGGATCTGCCGCCGCTAATCGTTGGTGCGGAGTGGCAGGCGGAGATTTTGAAGATGCTGCCTGAACTGCCGGAGGCGCGGCGGGCGCGGATGATTGCCGAGTATGAGATCTCTGCGCAGGATGCGGCTACCCTGACGGCGACGCGGGAGTTTGCGGACCGGTTTGAGGTGGCGGCGAAAAAGGCGCAGAGTCCTCGCCGCGTTGCGGCGCTGCTGACGAGTGAATTGACGATGCGACTGCGTGCAGCGGGATTGGAGTTGGATCGGTCGCCGGTATCGATGGAAGGCGTTGTGATGGCAGCTGATCTGGCGGAGTCGGGTGAGCTGTCAAGCAAGATGCTGAAGCAGTTGCTGGATTCGGCGTTTGAGAAAGGCGAGGATTTTCCCGTTGTGTATGAGCGGGAGAAGCCGCAGCAGATCTCGGATACGAGCGCGATTGAGGCGATGATCGATGAGGTGATCGCCGGGAATGCGAAGCAGGTGGAGCAATATCGCGGCGGGAAGAAGACCGTGGCTGCGTTCTTTGTTGGGCAGGTGATGAAGCTGTCGAAGGGACAGGCGAATCCGGCGTTGCTGAATGAGTTGGTGACGAAGAAGCTGGATGCGCTGGGTCCGCTATGAAGTTTTTGTTGGTAGGAGTTCTACTTCTATCTTTGACCGCGATAGCACAGACTAATCCAGAGGTGCAAAAAATTGTCGTTGCCGAGTCGCTTCGGCTGGGTCAGTGTCCCGAAATTTATAAGCTCTCACCAGCCCCGATCCACATGAAGTTGGTGTGGCGTCGTCCATCGCGGATAACTGTTGTTAACACGAAGGACGTTAATCGTGCTCAGAACGAGTATCAGGCGATAATCGAATTTGCAATTGGATATGAACAAAGCGATTTCTTTCGTACGGAAGAAGAAGCTCGCGACGCCACACAGTTCACCCGAAACTTCGATCTACTGCGACGAAACACATATTCGATTAGGGCAGGTACTCTCTTTCTAACGAAAAGCGAGTTCAAGATTAACAATCATTGGGAGTCAGGTAAGGCGGATCATGAGTTTGCCTGTTGGCAGACAGAGCCTAGTGGCACCGCGTTCTAATTGAAGCTTTGCGTTGAAAAGAAAAATGCGCGCGGTGGCGCGGCTAGCGTTTAATGGCCGGATGCGCGTACGTCTCTCGTCTTCCAGGAATCTCTGTCGTGGAGTGCTTGTGAGCGTTTTTCTGGCTCTGATCGGGTGCAGGAGCGAGGCTCCATATGTTGTGCCGGAGGGGCCGATGCCGGCGAACACTGTGCTGTTGTCCCAGATGATGCGGGAGTTGTCGGCTACGCCTGGATTCACCGATGCGCTGCTGGCGCAGTTGGATAAGGGGGGCAAGAAGGGGCCTGCGCTGATGACGCCGGCGCTGATCAAGAAGCTGCGTGAGCTGATTCTAGGTAAGGATTGGCAGGGGCTCGATCGTTTTCCGGGATGGACGATGCAGGAGGTCAATCCGACGGTCGGGGTGATCTCGCGCGCAGTGAAGCATCCAGACACGCCACCGGGAACGCCTTCGGGTGCGCCGACGGAGACCTGGCGAAATGGTGTCGATAAGGGTGTGATTGCGGAGTATCTCGATTTAGGGGCCTACCCGCCTGAGAAGGCGGAAACAGTGAGTCTTGATAAGCCGTCGACGCTGCCGGAGCTTTCGAACGCGACACTGGTGACTGAGTTAGGTGCAGGCGTGGTGCGTGGGGATGTGGCGAATCCAAAACTCGCCCCGATGCATGCTGACAGCCAACGGCTAGCGGATGTGTTGAATCGTCTGGGGCTAAATGCGTTGGATGGTGCTGCGACGGTGACTGCTGAGGTCAGCGGTGAGACGGCGACAACTCCACAGGCGTTGATGCAGGTTTTGATGCGGACAGGTCATACCGTGACGGTGTTTGATTCGCGGTATTTCGCGAACTTCGGTCACTTTCATTTCAAAGGGCAGGATGTGATGATGCCGTTTTTTGTGAACTCGCAGATTGCGATTCCGGGGACCAGGCGATCGCTGCTGGTGCCGGTGAGCCATGCGGAGTATGAGTGGGAGATTCGCGGACCGAAGGTGAATGCGGATGTGAGCTGGTACTTCGGCATCGATGGCAAGGCGGAGTTTCGAACGATGGACACGCTGGATCAGGCGTGGGTGCTGGGGCGTCATGCACATGAGTATCGCGATGCGGATGCGGTTGAGGTGACGCGGCTGGTTGGGAAGTTGCTGATAATGTACGTGCATCAGCATCTGTCACGGCCCGATCTTCCGTTTGGTGGGTACTATCCGCTCGGGGTCTGTCAGGATGGCGTGGCTGCGATTGAGAAGAAGATGACCGGACATGACACGCTGTTTCCGAATACGGCGGATGCAGAGCTGTTTGATGATCCTCGTGATGCCGAAGCGAATGCGATGATGCTTGCGATCCCGAAGGACCGGAGTGGAGCGCCGCCTTCTCCAGCGAGGATCTTTGGATCGTTGCCGGTTACAGACTTTAACTTGATTACGATTCCTGGGCAAGCTGCGGACCTTGAGGCGGTGCATGCGGCGTGGCAGGAAGGTTCGTTAGAGCGGACGTCTTCCTGGATACGGAAGATGACGTTGCGGCTTGTGGGTGTGACGGCACTGATAGTGCTCGCGGGAATCGTGTTGTGGAGACGAAGACGTAGACAATAATTTGAGGGAAGAATGTTTCGGATTCGATGAGATCTGTTGATGCAACGTTGGTGCAGTGTTGTCGCCTCTTACCATGAGGAGGCAAAACCATGGCAACGAAAAAGATTGTGGCTAAGAAGGCATCGAGTAATAGGGCAGCGACGAAAAAGGCATCGGCTAAGAAAGCTCCGGCGAAAAAGGCAGCGAAGAAGACGGCAGCGAACAAGAGTTCGACACGGAAGTACAGTCCTTCGGCGAGCAAGAACGTTGAGACTGAGATGCGAAAGATGAAGAAGGGTACCTTGAAGAGTGGTCGCAGTGGTAAAAAGGTGACCAGTCGGAAGCAGGCGATTGCAATTGGTTTGTCTGAAGCGCGGAGGGCTGGCAAGAAGGTTCCGCCGCCCCCGAAGAAAGGATAGGAATGACTGAGGTTGCAAGGTATCAGGCGATGCTTGAGGTCGCGTTGCAGGAGGCTCGCACCGGCCGGAGTGAGGGTGGGGTTCCGATCGGTGCGGCGTTGTTTGATGGGGATGGGACGCTGCTGGCTTCGGGAAGAAATCGAAGGGTGCAGCAGGACGATCCGTCGGTACATGGAGAGACGGATGCGTTTCGTCGGGCGGGAAGGCAGCGGTCTTACAAGGACAAGATCATGGTGACGACGCTGGCGCCGTGCTGGTACTGCAGCGGATTGATTCGGCAGTTTGGGATTAGTACTTTGGTGGTGGGGGAGAGCAGAAACTTTGCCGGCGGGGTGGAATGGCTGAAAGAGCTTGGAGTGAAAGTGATCGATCTGGATTCGCAGGAGTGTTCGGATCTACTCACGAGTTTTATCGCGGAGAAGCCGGAGATCTGGAATGAAGATATCGGCGAGGAGTAGGTCCGCTCGGGCTAGTTAGGTAAGGGTTGAGGGTTGCGGTTGCGGGTGATGAAATACCATGCGATTCCGCAGAGAAGGTAGGCGAGGTAGAAGTAGGGGAGCCAGCTTAGTGGAGGGGCGGGGACGGGATAGAGTGTTCCTGCGAGCGCAAGTAGGGTGGCGAGGGTGGCGGCGATGGAGAGTGCGATGGTGCCGGGGGTGAGGGAACGGTTGCGCTCGAGGTATATGGGGAGCGCAATTGCGGCGAGGCCGTAGGTGGTCATAAAGCCGTAAACCGAGAGCGAACCCATCCAGCCGTAGATGTCGATGCCTGAGATGCCGTGTGCGGCGAGTGCGCCGACCGGAAGCGCTGTGAAGAGGCCGGTGAGGAGTACGGCGGAGCTGGGGGTGGCCTTCTTCTGGTGAGCAGTACTGAGGCGGTGGTGGGCGAGTCCGTTGTGGGCCATGCGCATCAGCACGCGGGCGGCCGCGGTGATGCAGGCGAGAGTGCAGGCGAACATGCTGACGAGCGCACCGAAGTCGATGAGCGGGCCGAGTGGTCTCACGCCGACGAGGTTTGCAAGGACGCTGAGGGGCGCGGTTGAGGTGCCAAGATCCTGATGGGCTGCGGACATGCCTAGCGATTCCAGGTAAGCGCAGAGGATGAAGAACAGGCCGCAGAAGATGGCGGATTGGATGACAGCGCGGGGGATGGTGCGGAGTGGGTTGACGGCCTCGTGGCCGAGCGTTGTGGCGCTCTCAAAGCCGACGAAGCTGAAGAGGGCTAAGACGACTCCGAGGCGGACGGCGGAGGGAGAGACTCCGGTGAGGTGGAGTTGCGGGCGGTCGACGTGGAGGCCGTTGTGCCAGAGGAGGAGAGCGAGGACGATGGCGATGGAGAGAACGGAGAGGGCTTCGATCCAGAGCATGAGGCGTGCGGAGACCTGGACGTCGCGATAGGCGATGGCTGTGGCTGCGGCGACGCAGAGCAATCCAAGGATGGTTGTCGGAGCTGTGCGGCCGAAGAGGGCAGTGAGGAAAACGTTGGCATAGTTGATGAAGCCTCCGGCGACGGCTGCTCCTGTGGCTATGTAGGCGAGAAGGAGAGCCCAACCGGCGATGCTGCTGACGAAGGGTGGAAGGCCTGAGGTTGCGTAGGTGTAGAGAGCTCCTGAGCAGGAGGAGTAGCGGGCGAACCGGCTGATGCAGAGGGCGATGAGCAGCACGGCGACGGTCGCGAGAAGGTAAGCGAGCCAAGTTCCGTTGCCTGCGAGGGCGAAGACGAGTGGGATCGTCATCGTCGGAGTCGTTGTGGGTGCAATCGTGGAGATGGATTGAGCGAGTGTTTCTGTTGGCGAGAGGATGTTGACGCGCAGGCCTGATGGAGCTTTGGAATCGGCGATGGTTTCGACTGTTTGCTCCATTGCTTGAACCCTTCTTTCGCGATGCAACGGCGATGAAGATGCGGATGCTAAATGCCTGAGGCAAAGCTGTCGGCTGAGTGGAGCGATGAATGGGATTTAGACAGAGAATAGCTGAAGATGGGCTAAGCGCGAAGCGGTATCTTCTTAGGTCTCAAGAAGAGGGTGAAGTGGCTAATTGATGGCAGTGATTGATTTGCTAGAGATGATGGGATTTCAGGACGAATTCAACGCAGGAAGTGGATGAATTTCAAGTGTTCGGGAGTTTGACAAGTGGTGTAATCTTTCGCGCGGCTCCAAATACAAGAAAATTGATGAGGTACGACCATGAAGGCGTTCGCACGTTGTTTCGTCGCTTTGGTACTTACTGCTGCTCCGCTTAGCGGGTTGGCTCAACAGTATTACAGCAATGTTGGAGTCACTCGGGCTGTGAAGCTCCGAATATTGCCGGGGAAGACGAAGGAGTTTTACGAAGCGTTTGCTTATGCGCCAAAGGTTTTTGAGGCCGAGAAAGCAGCAGGGATCATCACGGGCTATCAGATTTTCGCTTCAGTTAACTTCGAGGGGCCGGATAAGTGGGACGTGATGTATGTGCTCCATTTCAAGAACATGGCCGTGCTTGATACGTCCGGGGATCTGGCCGAACCGATTATTGCCAAGGTTTATGGTTCGCCCGAAAAGAGAGCAGAGGTGGTCAAGATGCGGGCGGAGAGCACGGAGACGGTTTCGAGCGAACTGGTTCGCGAGATTCAACTGAAGCCACTGCCATAGACCGAAGCTCGGAGCGCCTGCGCGACTACTTTTTGTCGGACGACGAGGAGGCTGCTGCGGGCGCTGCCGCTGGGGTAGACGGAGCGGAGGCCGGGGAGCTGCTGCCCGAGGAGTTGGAGTCCGCGCTCGGCTTTGAGGCACCAGACTTTGAGTCGCCGGACTTCGAATCGCCAGACTTGGAGTCCCCGGACTTGGAGTCGCCGGTGCTTGCTCCTGAGCCGTTGCTGTCTCCGGAGGACTTCGGTTTGGCGTTGCCGTAGCCGTCGGCGTACCAGCCGCCGCCTTTGAAGCTGATAGCAGGCGCGGAGAGGACGCGCTCGAGGTGGCCGCCGCAGTGTGGGCAGACGGTGATCTCGGGGTCGGAGAACTTCTGGATCTTTTCAGTGTGTTTGTGGCAGGTGGTGCATTCGTATTCGTAGAGCGGCATGGCTTCTTTCTCTGTCTCTTACTTAATGGGATGCGGGACGAGGCTTGAAGATGCGCCTTCAGGCCTCGTCCGTTTGTTGGAGCGTTAAAGTTTTCCGAGTTCGATGAGTCGAACGCTCGCGATGGCTTCTACTTTGCGCAGAGCGTCCACGGCTGCGGTGGCGGAAGCTGCTTTGGGAACATCGATCTGGACGACGGCGAGCGCCTGGCCGTGGGGTACGCGCTGGCTTTGCGTTGAGTGAGCGCGGCCCAGAGCGAAGTTGGCGATGTTGACCGATTGCTCGCCGAGGATGGTGCCGATACGGCCGACGACGCCGGGGACGTCGTGGTTGCGAATGGCGACGAGGGTGCCGTGGAGCGGGGCTTCGATGTCGATGCCGTCGTAGCTGAGCAGGCGGGGTGAGTTGCCGTGGAGGACGGTGGCGGAGGCGCTGGCGTCGCCATCGGAGGAGTGGAGGACGATCTTGAGGACCGAACCTGCGCCGCCTGGGGTGAACTCTTTTTTGTCCTCTTGGATACGGATGCCGCGCTCGGCTGCGATTGCCGCCGCGTTGATGCGGTTGGCGGTGCTTCCGCCGTCTGCTCCCGAGAAGATGCCCGCGATCGCGGCGTTGCGGATGAGATCGGTTTTGCCGGCGGCGATGCGGCCGGTGTAGGAGATCTGGATGTTTTCAAGGTTGCCGGGTGTGGCGTGGGCGAGGAATAGACCCAGGCGCTCTGCCATCTCGATGTAGGGGGCGATCTCTTTGTACTCTTCGTGGGAGAGCGAGGGGAGGTTGACCGCGTTCTGGACGACACCGAGCTTGAGGTAGTCGCGAACCTGCATCGCTAGTTGGATGCCGATGGCTTCCTGCGCTTCGTCGGTTGCTCCGGCGATGTGTGGAGAGAGGATGACGTTGTCGAGGTTGTAGAAGGGCGACTCTTTGAGCGGTTCCTGATGGAAAACATCGAGGGCGGCGCCGCCGACGTGGCCGGATTTGATCGCATCGGCGAGAGCTTGCTCGACGATGAGTTCGCCGCGGGCGCAGTTGATGATGCGGATGCCCTTCTTCATGATCTTGATGGAGGTGGCGTTGATGAGTCCTTCGGTCTGGGTGGTGAGGCCGACGTGGAGAGTGAGGTAGTCGGAGGCCTTGAAGATGTCGTCGATGGGGACGAGGGTGACGTTGTTCTCGCGGGCGATGACGGGGGCGACGAAGGGATCGTAGCCGATGATGTTCATGCCGAAGCTGGCGGCGCGGCGGGCGACTTCGAGGCCGATGCGGCCGAGGCCTACGATGCCGAGGGTCTTGCCGCGTAGCTCTTGGCCCTGGAGGGATTTTTTGTCCCATTTGCCGGCGTGCATGGTGGAGTTGGCGCGGGGGATCGCGCGGGCGAGGGAGATCATGAGGCCGAGAGTGAGCTCGGCTACGGCGACGGCGTTGGCTCCGGGGGTGTTCATGACGACGATGCCGCGATGGGTGGCGGCGTCAGTGTCGATGTTGTCGACGCCTACGCCGGCGCGACCGATGACGCGTAGTTTGGGGGCGGACTCGAGGAGTTTGGCGTCGGCCTGGACGGCGGAGCGGACGACGAGGGCGTCGGCGTCGGCTAGCTCGGCGGCGAGGCCGTTTTTGATCTGGTCCGGGGTGACTATTTGCCAGCCCGGTTCTTGTTGGAAGACTGCGAGTGTGGCGGGAGAGACTTTTTCGGCGAGAACGATCTTCAAAATTGACCTCTGCGTTCGGTGTCTGTTCACTGCGACTGGCGTTGAAGGGGGTGCCCCCCTCCCCCATACCCACTCACAAGTTGTTTGTTTTCATTTAGATGGAGAAGAGGTTGGCTGCTAAATTCGTCTATCTAAATGGGTTACGGCTAAATTCGTCCAATGAAAGGAGTTAGGGCGGGTCTCCTCGCCGTTGGCTTGCGAAACGCTAATTTTTCAACGCTGATTCTATTTTACGGGATTGAGTGAAACTCATGTGTCACGGGGAAGTTGTTGTTTGATATGGCTTTAGGGAATTTGGGGGCTTGACAGAGATTTTTTGCCGAAGCGCAGACCTATTTGATTTCGGCATGATCTTGATTTCGAAGACCGCGGGCCACTGCTTGCCGGTGACGAAGAGCCGACCTTTCTTTGCGTCGTATGCGATGCCGTTCAGGACAGACTCTTCGTTGACGCGCTGGTTGGCGGGGAGGAGACCTGTGAGGTCGATCCAGGCGATGACGTGACCGTCGGTGGGCGAGATGCGTGCGATGCGGTCGGAGTGCCAGACGTTGGCGTAGATTTCGCCTTTGATGTACTCGAGTTCGTTTAGCTGGTCGATGGTTTTGGAGCCTTCTTTGACGACGATGTGGTGGGTTTCGGCGAAGGTGTTGGGATTGCGGAAGCGGAGGGTGGCGGTGCCGTCGCTGGTGATGAGTTCCTTTGCGGTGCGTGTGATGCCCCAGCCTTCGCCGCTGTAGTGAAACTGACTCACGATGCGGAGGGAGAAGCGATCAAGCACGAAGCCGGTGTGGGATTGCCAGGTCCATTGCAGGAGGTTTGGTCCCCAATCGATGATGCCTTCGCCGAAATACTTTGAGGGTAGATCGAAACGCTGCACGGGGGTGCCGGTTTCGGGCTGCGTCACCACTATGCCGGAGTGGCCGTTCAGGCCGATGCCTTCGTAGAAAAGGCCGTTGAGGAAGAAGAAGCCTTCGGTGTAGCTGTCGGTGGAGTGCGGATACTTTGCGACGATTTTGTAGGTGTAGACGGGGGCGGCTGCGCAGTCGGCGACGAGTAGGGCTAAAGCAAGAATGACCTTTGTCGCGAATAGTTTTTGGGGGGACATCAGAGTCTGCTATCCACTTTGCGGGATTGAGTGAAACTCACTATCGTGAAGCCGAGTTCTCAGGAACAACAATCTATATGGCTGCGGCGACCTATCGACTTGCTGTCGAATTGTGTCGACTCTTGCCGGCTAGGTCCACGGTTCGCCGTTGCCGAACGACCAATCTGAACGGTCGACAAAAACCATGTTGATCATGATGTCATCGGGGCGAACAGATAGCTTGCTCTTCAGTTCGTCGGCTATGTATCGGTAGAAGGCCAGCTTCGACTCTTTATTATTTCCGACTGTACTGGTCACCTGGATCAAGATGAAGTCAGGCGATCGCTCCCAACCGAGAAAGTGGGGATCGTAGATTAGATTGTCGGGTGAATGCTCGCCGACGACCACGAAGCGATCCCCATCCGGAGCCTTCAAGACATCGACAATCCCTCGGTACACGACGTCGGCCAAAATGGCGCGATATTCGGAAGTCTTCCCTTTGAGCAGGTCGATACGAGCAAACGGCATGGTCGTCTCCTATGGTGCAGAGCTGATTTGCAAGTTGTTTGGATTTCTTTTCGAGGTTGGCGACGAGTGGTAGTCTCCGTACCCGCTGGTAGCTCAGCCTCGGCGCAGGTCGCTGACGACATGGTACATGGATTTACCAACAGGACCTACCGGAAGACGAATGTTGGAAATGAATCCGACGAGTATCTGTCCAAGCGTGACGAGCTGCGCCTAGCGATTGACGCAGGTGCGATTTAGTCGAGAAAATGTGAGACGATGTCCCCGTAAATGCGAGGACATCGTCGACCGTAGGTCATATCCAGCGTGTTATTTGGCGTGTTCGGCGAAGAAGGTTTGGGCGGCGACCAGGCCTTTGCCGAAGGTGAAATTGGGGGCGGGGAATTTGGTTTTGTGGATGACTTGTTCGAGGGCACCGATGATGGCGATGGTGTCCATGTAGTCGAAGAAGCCGATGTGGGCGATGCGGAAGAGCTGACCCTTCATCTCGCCCTGACCGTCGGTGACGATGGCGGCAAACTGCGATTTGAGGCCTTTGACGAGGGTGCCGGAGTCGGTGCCTTCGGGGGCTACGATGGCGGTGGCTGCGGCGGCTTCGTAGCCTGCGGGCGCGAAGAGTTTGAGGCCGAGTGCGGTGGCTGCGGCGCGGGTCATGGCGGCGCAGGTGATCGCGTTGTCGACTAACTTCTTGCGGCCTTCGGCTAGGTCGCCCTCGGGTTTTTCGGGGGTGGCGGCCTGGGCGGCGATGTAGTTCAACGCTGCGCCTAGTGCGGCGATGAGCGCGACGGGCGGCGTGTAGGCGGATTCGCCCTTGGCGGCGTTCTTGCGCTCCTTGCGGAGGTCGAAGTAGTAGCGCGGGTTGTAGGTGGCCTCCATGCGGTCCCAGGCGCGGGCGCTGACGGCGAGGTAGCTGAGGCCGGGGGGAATCATGACGGCTTTTTGCGAGCCGCCGATGAGGACGTCGATGCCCCAGCCGTCCATGTCGAGGTGCGAGGTGCCGAGGCCGGTGATGCCGTCGACGATGAGGAGAGCTTCGGAGTTCTCGGATTTGAGGAGCTTGGCGATGGCTTCGATGTCGTGGCGGACGCCGGTGGAGGACTCGGTGGCCTGGACGAAGACGGCGCGGGTTTCGAGGTGGAGGTTGGCTTTGACTTCGTCGAGGGAGAAGGTGCTGCCGTAGGGGGCGCTGACGACGTCGACGTGGCAGCCGAAGGCTTTGGTGATGCCGGTCCAGCGCTCGCCGAACTTGCCGGCTGTCAGAACCAGCACACGATCTCCCGGTGACGTCAGGTTGGAGACTGCGGCTTCCATGGCTCCGGAACCTGAGCTGGAGAGGATGATGACGTCGTTTTTGGTGCCGACGAACTCCTTGAGCTGGGAGAGGACGCGGGTATACATCGCGCGGAACTCGGGAGTGCGGTGGTGGATATCGGCCGCAGCCATGGCGAACTGGGCGGCGGGGAGGAGAGGGGTCGGACCAGGGGTGAAGAGGCGCGTTTTGCGGATCATGAGTTTATTGTAGCGGGGTCCTGCCGGACGGGCCTCCTGCGCGGAGTGCGGCCACTTCGTGGCGTGTGTACCTTGTTTCGGTGATGCGGGCGGCCTTGGCCTCGCGTTGCTCGGCTTACTTATAATGGGGATTTGATGGGAGATGCGATGACGATTGGCGAGAAGATTCAGGCGGATATTGTGGTGGCGATGAAGGCGAAGGATGAGCACAGGCTGACGACGCTGCGGATGGTGAAGTCTTCGCTGAAGAACAAAGAGATCGATAAGCGCGAGAATCTGACGGACGCGGAAGAGCAACAGATTCTGACGACGCTGATCAAGCAGCGGAAGGAGTCGGTGGAGTCGTTTACCAAGGGTGGACGAACGGAGCTGGCGGAGAAGGAGCAGGCAGAGATCGGGATGATCGAAGGCTATCTGCCGAAGGCTGCCGAAGAGGCGGAGATTCGGCAGATTGTGCATGGCGCGATTGAGTATCTGCAGAAGGATGCCGGGGGAGTGAGGCCAGGGCCGAAGGATATTGGGCCGATCATGAACGTGACCAAGCAGCGGATTATGGCGAGCGGGCTTTGGGCGGATGGGAAGCTGGTTAGCGAGATTGTGAAGGCAGAGTTGGCGAAGCAGGATTAGGTTTTCGATTGGACTGGTGAGTTGGTGCCCGAATCAATTTTCGTAAGGAGTTCCGCTCCGATGGTGGATGCTCCGGCAGAGCTTGGGGAATCTGAGGAAGCTTTGTCGCGCGTGATGCCGAGTGAATTCGGGAAGGCTCAGGGTGTGATCGGGTGGTCGAGCCTGCTGTTCGCGGTGCTGCAGAGCGTTTGCAGTTTCTTTGTTGCGTTGGATGGGCTGCGTCTTTTGATTGGGGTGGGTGCGCTGGCTAGTGTTGTCAGCGCGGGCCAGCAGTGGGATCGACTGCATGCGGACTGGATTCGGGTGCCGATGACTGCGCTGGCGGTGGTTGGAGCGCTGTTGAACCTGACGGTGTTGCTGCATGTGCGGCATCTGCGGAGACGGCCAGCGGCGCAGTGGCGGTTGAGGCCCTTGACGCCGAGAAAGTTGAGGGCGGAGCGGGTGCAGCTTGCGTTATCGGTGGTGACGCTGGTGCTGGTCGCGGTGGAAGAGACTTCGCATTGGCATACGTTTCATCATTTGTGATGAGTTGAGTTCGTTGGGCTAACGGCGGGACCAGTTGAACTCGGTGCCGGCGATGATGGTGCGGCCTTGCAGGGGGACTTGTGGGATCTCCTGATAGCCGGTATTGCTGAGGTTGAGCAGGCGCAGGTAGGGGCGCAGGTGGCCGGTGTTGCGGGAGAGGGCTACGTCCCAGAGTGGGTACGCGGTGTGCTGGGTTCGTTGGACGACGTTGACCTGGGTGTGGGCGTTGATCTGGTGGCCAATGCTGCCTGGGAGGGTTCCGTTCCAGGCGAAGATGGCGTTTTGCGCGGCGTAGTTGTAGGCGTACTCGGAGATGAGGTTGGGTGGTGGGGATGCTGCGTGGGCGGCGGTGTAGCTGAACTGCAGCTGCTGGGTGGTGGTGAGTCGGAGGCGGAGGGTGGTTTCGGCTCCGGTGATGTTGAGGTTCTGGATGTTGACGGCTTGGTAGGGTTCGGCGAAGGTGAGAGCCGGGGTGGCGAGTGCGAGTTTGGAGTAGTCGATGGTGTCTTTTTGTTGGAGACGGAAGCCTGTGGCGGTGAGGGTCAGGCGGCCGTTTGTGGGTGTCCAGTCGAGGCCGGCTTCGTAGCTCCAGGAGGACTCGGGTTTGAGGTTGGGGTTTCCGATGGTGGTGGGGTCGGAGTAGTAGAGGTCGACGTAGGTGGGCAGACGGAAGCCGTGGCCTGCGGACGCTCGGAGGCGGGTGGTGTGGGTGAGGGTGTAGGCGGCGGCGATGCTGGGGGAGAAGACGTTTCCGTTGCTGGAGAGGACTTCGTCGCGGGCTCCGAGGGAGAGGGAGAAGCGACCGAGGGCACGGAGGCTTAGGTTGGCGTAGCCCGCGCTCTGGTTGCGGGCGTGTTCGCCTAATGAGTTTGAGTGAATGGAGTCGCCGTCGGCTTCGAGGCCGTAAGAGAGGGTGGTGTTGGGGGTGAGGGTTTCGGCGCGGCGCAGGGCGGCTTCGTAGCTCGTGGTGATGTGGTTGTTTTCGTAGATTTGGGGCTGGTCGGCGAAGAGGACGAAGAGGTCGGAGTGGCGGCGGTAGCCGTAGCTGGCGGCGGTCTTCTGGCCCAGCTGTTGCTGGATGCTCGCGAACCAGCCTTTGGTGCGCTCCCATGAGTCGTAGGGGCCGTAGAAGAGGTTGGCTCCGTAGGGGCGGTCGCTGGCGGCGAGGAGGATGTCGGTGGTGCCGGGCTTGAGGTTGAGCCAGGTCTCGGAGGCCAGGGCGTTCGAAGAGTAGTTGCGGTCGGGGATGAAGCCGTCGGAGGTGTCGCGGCTTCCGGTGAGTTGGGTCGCGATGGGGCCCTGGGTGTAGGAGGCGCGGAGGTGCTGCTCGATGGAGGAGTAACTGCCGCTGCCCGCGCTGCCGATGATGGTGAGGCCGGAGGGTGGGGGCTGGGTGAGGAGATTGACGGCGCCGCCGATGGCGTCGGAGCCGTAGAAGGTGGAGCCGGAGCCGTGGAGGATGTCGATGCGGGTGACTGCGTCGAGAGGGACGGGGATGTCGAGGTTGAGGTGGCCGGTCTCGGGGTCGTTGATGCGGAGGCCGTTGAGGAGGATGAGGGACTGCTCGAAGGTGGTGCCGCGGAGGGAGAGGTCGGCCTGGACGCCGTTGGCGGCGCGGGCTTGAAGGTTGAGGGAGGGGTCCTGGCGGAGGAGGTCTACGACGGAGTCTGAGACGAGGGGTTGGTCGCGGGGGGAGATGAGATTGACGGCGCGGTCGCTCTCGGCGAGGGGTAGGGGTTCGAGAGTGGTGGTGACGGAGATGTTTTCGGTGATGGCGGCGGGTTTGTTTGTGGCTGGCGATGTAGGCTGCTGCGCGACGGACAGTCCGCAGGCGAGGAGTGGGAGACAAATGTGGGGATGGATTTTCATGCGATTGAGTTCTACTTCCATCATCCGCTGAAATGATATTGGGTTGGGAGTAGTTTTGTTTTGTTATAAATAGTTGAATTGTTTAACTAAATTGGTGTGAAGGAAGACAACAGCAGATTCCCTTCGGAAATGACAAGAAAAGAGCACGGCAGGCTCTACGCCAGCTGCTCCTTCGAGTTAGAGGTGAGATCGGGATGCGGATTGAAGCTTTTTTGCGGCAGAGCCCTGTGTTTCAGGCTAGCCGGATTGCGCGGAGGATGGATGCTTCGCTGAACCTCGTGCTCGAAGATGAGGAGGTGACTGCGTTTGAGGCGATGGTATTGGCGGCGATCTTCTTTGAGAAGCGAGGGCAGATCAAGCCTTCGGCGCTGGCGGAGGCGTTTGAGACGACGCGGAGTAATGTGAGTCACTGCATCTCGTCGCTTGAGGCGAAGGGTCTGGTGGAGCGGAGGATCGATCCGGAAGATGCTCGGGCGGTGCAGTTGCTGCTCAAGCCGCTGGGCAAGAGGCGAGCGGTGAGGGTGATGGGGATTCTGGATCGGATGCAGAAGCGATTCGAGGATGGTGTGGGGGCGCAGAAGTTGGAGACGATGTTGGCGCAGATGGCGGCGGTGGAGGAGCTTTGTGCTCGGATCGCTGCTGCCGGACGCTAAGCTTATTTCTAAGTCGATAATAAGAGGGACCGGCGTTGATCGAGTGGCCGGGGAATGCAGGAGAGAGACGAATGATTGCCGAGACAGTTTGGACTAAGGAGATGGAATTTGAGGGGCGCTCCGAGAGTGGCCATAGCGTCGTTTTCGATGCCGGCGCCGGGCACGTCAACGGTCCCTCACCAATGGAGGCAGTGCTGATGGCGCTTTGCAGTTGCACGTCGGTTGATGTTGTTTCGATTCTCAAAAAAAAGCGTGAGCCTCTGACCAGCCTTACTGTGTCTGCAACCGCTGAACAGTCCGCTGCGCCGCCCCGGGTGTTTACAAAGATTTTGCTGACTTACCGGATTGGCGGTGCTGTCTCAAAGAAGGCTGCGGAAGACGCGGTTGACCTCTCGAAAAATAAGTACTGCTCGGTTTCGAAGATGCTGGAGAAGGCTGCGAAGATCGACTTCAGGATTGAGTACGCGAACGACTCCGGTGTCGATGACTTGAGCAAATAGTTATTCGCGGATGATCTTTACGAAGACGCCGTCGGGGAGGGTGGCGCCGCCGAGGATGTGGACTACGCCGTCTTTGGTGAAGCCTCGGAGCATGGCGTCGGCTTTGGCGTAGGGGTTGGGTGGGGCTTCGGATTTGGTGGGGTAGGGATTGGCTTTGATGATGGGTGGGGCGGCGGGCTGGCCGGAGCTTGAGCCAGTGGCGGGGCCTCGGCGCATTCCGCGGTCCATCGCTTCGTTGGCTAGGCGGTCGGCGTCCTTGTTTTTGTGGCGGAGGGCGTGGGTGATCTCGAAGGCTTCGAGCTTGGCGATGCGGTTTTTGGCCTCCTGCCAGAGGGGTTTGAGGTCCGGTGAGTTGACCTTGTACTTGCCCTGGATCTGCTTGACCATCAGCTCGGAGTCGGAGACGACGCGGAGGCGGGGGTGGTGGTGATCGAGCGCGTACTGGAGGCAGCCGAGGAGGCCGGAGTACTCGGCGTAGTTGTTGGTGCGCATGCCGAGGAACTCGGAGAGTTCGGCGAGGACGGTGCCTTCGTTGTCCTGGATGAGGGCTCCGTAGCCGGCGGGGCCGGGGTTGCCGCGGGCTCCACCGTCGCAGTGGGCGTTGATCCAGTCGGTCTTTTTTGTTGCGGGCGGATTGGAGGTGGGGGTTTCGGGGAAGAGGCTGGGGGCTGCGGTCGGGCGGGGAGGCATTGGGTGAGTTTACCGGACAGCTCCCCCTTTTGTGGTATCTGGTGGTGCTCACCTTTCGGAAGTTTGTGGGTCTATCCGGTGTACTCGATTTCCTGACTCCGGAGTCAGAACGATGAATGTAGAAGTCGCTGGATTGAATCCTGGCGGAGAGTTGTCTTCTCCGCTCGCTGTGGGGCTCCGAAAACGGCACGCTAGTCCGTTTGCTGCGGGACTGATAGGCCCAACAGGGGTAGAATCGTTGCCAGCGATGGCAAAGGCAGCGGCTCAACCCGGAACCCGGAACAGCGGCAAGCTGACGCAGGCGCAGCTGGACGCGCGGGCACAACAACGGACCGAAGATGATGAACTGATTCGCGAGGCGCAGAAGGGCCAGCGGACTGCATTCGATGCTCTGGTGCGGCGATATGACCAGTCTGTGCTTCGGCTGGCGCTGCATATGCTTGGGAATGAGCAGGATGCGCAGGATGTTCACCAGGAGGCCTTCATCAAGGCTTATCGACACCTGGGGAACTTCCGGTTCGAATGCAGCTTTTATACGTGGCTTTATCGGATTGTGACGAACCTTTGCCTGGACCAGTTGAGGCGGCGCAAGAGCCGCAGGGAAGATCCGGCGACGGTGTTGGATGCCAGTGGCGATGAGATGGATCTGATGGCCAACATCACGGACGACCGGGCGATGGCGAACCCGGGCCGGGAGCTGGACCGGAAGGTGATGAGTGAACGGATCAGCGATGCTTTGAGCAAGCTGACTCCGAGGGAAAGAACGGTGTTCGAGCTGAAGCACTACCAGGGGCTGAAGCTGCGGACGATTGGTGAGATGTTGAGCACGACGGAGGAGACGGCCAAGAATACGTTGTTCCGGGCCACGCGAAAGCTGCGGGCTAATCTGGCGGAGCTTCGATAAGGTTTGCGGTCGGGGAAGTAGAAGTTCGTACGGAATGATTGGACAAGGGTGCACGTAGAGCCCAGCGGAAGTGCAGAATTTGAGGCTGGTTGAGGTAGGACAATGAAGTGTGAGAGCGCAAAAGATTGTATCGTTTTGTTGAACTATGGCGAGTTGCCGGATGAACTCGCTGGGGGGCTGGAACAGCATCTGACCGAATGCGAAGGTTGCCGCGCGGAGCTCGAGGCGATCCGGTTGTTCGAAGAGCGGCTGGCATTGCTGCCGGTGCTGGAGCCTACTCCGAATCTTCTGGCGCAATCGCGGATGCGGCTGGATGATGCGCTGGATATGATTCCGCCACATGGGTTTCTTACTCAACTGAGAGTTAATTTTTATCGATGGTGCGGACATGTGCAGAGCGCGCCGGCGCTGGCGACGTTGCTGCTGGGCGTGGGCTTTCTGGGAGGGAACTTCACTTTGCGCTATCAGGTAGCGCATGCTCCGAAGCCGCAAAGTGTGGTGACCACGGAAGAGCGGGGTGTGGTTGGGAATGTGACCGGGATTGTGCAGATGCCGAACTCGGAGCTGGTGCAGGTGAAGTACAACCGGGTTGTTCCGGAGACGATGGAAGGCTCGCTGGATAGTCCGGAGATTCGGAAGTTGCTGATGGTCGGGACCAATGCTGCTGCGACCAACGTAGTGCGGCAGGATATCGTCTCCTCGCTGGCGAATGAATGCAAGGCCGGCCATGAGTGCCAGCCGACACCTGACGGTAAGGGCATTCGTCATACGCTGTTGGTTTCGCTGCGATATGACCAGGATGCGGGAGTGCGTATGACGGCGCTCGAAGGCTTGCAGCAATATGTAGGGCAGGACCAGCATGTGCGGGACGCAGTGTTGGAAGCCGTGATGCATGATCCTGATGCCGGGATTCGGAGGACTGCGATCGGGCTACTGGAGCCGGTGCGGTCGGACTCGAGTGTACGGCAGGTGCTGCGGACGGTTTCGACGCAGGACGCTAATCCTTACATTCGGACCGCCTCCTATAACGCGTTGCAGAACTTCGCAGATATTCAATAGAGGTCATCCACTGGGAAATAGAGTTCTCTCGAATACGAAGGTGCGAGAGCTAAGCGGATAAATTTATGCAGATGAAATACCGCAGGTCGTTTGGAGTTGTGGCGCTGGTGGCGGGCACGGCTGTTCTTGGTGGAGGACAGAGCGCGTTCGCGGGACAAAGCATTGAGGTTTGGTTTGGGCCGCAGTTGGTAGTAGGAGCGATGGGGGAAGGCTCACACAAATATCTGCCGCAGGGGTACCTTGGGGTGGAGGCGCGCGATGTGAGCGAGGACCAACTTGGTGCACTGAAACTGAAAGAGGCGCGGGGAGCGGAGATTGTGAGTCTCGATCACGATGGACCTGCGTGCAAAGCTGGGATGCGCATGCACGATGTGATTCTGCAAATGAACGGCCAGGCGGTTGATGGCCAGGAGCAGTTCAAGCGGTTGCTTCGCGATCAGCCGGTGGGACGGACGGTGAGTTTTGTCGTGAGTCGCGACGGGCAGACGCAGACGATGACCATGCAGATGGCAGACCGGCAGACGGTGGGACAGCAGGCGTGGGAGAAACACTATTCGGTCCCGGCTCCTGGCGATACGATTTCGGGATCGGTGCGTGGAAATACTTTTATGGGGGCCTCGACATCGTCCGGAACTACAGCGATTCCGAAGGGCCATCGAGAGGTGCTGGCGGTGAACATGATTCTGAGTTCGTCGTACACGGGTGCGCAGCTTGAGGTGATGGGACCGCAGCTGGCCGGTTTTTTTGGTGCGGAGGGTGGAGCGGGGTTGCTGGTGCGGAGCGTCGACAGCAACAGCCCGGCGGAGGAGGCCGGCCTGAAGGCGGGAGATGTGGTGGTGAGGGTGAACTCTATCCCGGTTTCAAGTGGAACCGACTGGACCAAGACGGTGCATGACAACAAGGGGCGGCCTGTGCCGGTGGTGGTGATCCGCGACAAGCATGAGGAGACGCTCACGCTGACGCCGGATGGAAAGAAGCGTTCAAGCGTGAGTCCGGGGTTTGGGTTGGAAGAGTTCTTTGGTGAAACAGGCCAGTACACGCGCGAGTTGCTGGCGAAGCTGTAGCGTGGTGGGGACGGCGTTTCCTTAGTGCGCCCCGGTTCCTTCGATCAGTCCGGCTAGCTCGATTGGCAGTACGAGCGCCTCCTCGGTATTTCCCGTCATGAAGGGCTTGAGTTCGTAGTGGCCGTGGGATACCCCGACCTCGAAGATGAGGTGATCGGGATAGAGGAGTTCTTTTACGGTTGCTCCTTTGTGCGTGGCGGAGCCGGTGTATTGATCGTGCTGGATCTCAACGAAGATGGGCGGGCGGTCTCTGCGAATCGTTTCGCGCATCCCTGCGAGCGCCTTGGCTTCGTAGCCTTCGACGTCCATCTTGAGAAGCGATATGGGAGGCAGGTTGTTGGCTGCGAAGAAGTCATCGCCCCGGACAACCGGCACGGAGATGACGTCGGTGGAGGCGTTGTCGGGGAGATTGTTGCCGAGTGTTCCAGTACCTTGGTTGGCGCCGGTGGGAGGGTGGAAGGTGCCGCTTTCGTTCTGGTCGCCGAGAGCAACGGGAAAGATAGTTACGTTGTCGACCCTGGCATGGTTGAGCTTGCGTTCCATCTCGGCGCGCACTACGGAGAAGGGCTCGAACGAAAAGACACGGTCGGCATGACTGGACATGAACAGGGAGTGGTGGCCGATGTTGGCGCCCACGTCGAAGAAGTTTACTGGCTTGCCGGTGGCGCGGAGCGCGTCGGCGATGGCGGCGAGGAGACGAACTTCGTGCAGCTGAAAGGCTCCGTAGTAGAAGACGGACCAGTCGATGAAGTTGGCCATGTTGCCGGAGTAGGATTTACCAAAGAAATCAGTGTCGAACTGATGCGATTTTTGATGGTCGGGGTGCGAAAACGTCCGGAGGATTCTGTCGCGACCGCGAAGCCAATGTTGACGTCCCACAAATCGCAGGAGTTGCTGCTTCATTGGTTGCATGAGGGAGATGATACCGCAGGCGTTTTTATTTGTAACTACAACAAGGAGGGTAGGTTGGCTTTGCGAACAGCTTGTGACGAGCTTGCCACTGAAAGCAAATGACACGCAAGTTGGATGAGGTTTGAGGTTCTAGTTGTTGGCAAGAGAAGACGTTTGGCTGCATTTCGATATACTTGAAAGTGATATGTCTTCTGCTTCTACAACTGCCGCTGTGAATGGCAGACGTCCGATGGGTGCCAAGCGCCGCTTGAAGGCAGTGACGCGCAAGCTGCGCGAGCTGAGTTCAATCGGTTCTGCGATGATGTCGACCGGGCACCCGTATATGGCGCACATTGTGCCGATGCGGCGGTGCAACCTGGCTTGTACGTACTGCAACGAGTATGACGATCACTCGCCCCCGGTTCCGCTGGACGAGATGCTGCGCCGCATCGACCATCTGGGGCGGCTGGGGACTTCGGTGATCACGATCTCGGGTGGTGAGCCGTTGCTGCATCCGGAGCTGGATCAGATTATTGCGCGGATCAGGAAGACGGGCGCGATTGCCGGAATGATCACGAATGGCTATCTGCTGATGCCGGATCGGATCGAGCGGCTAAACAAGGCCGGGCTCGATCATATGCAGATTTCGATCGATAACGTGATGCCGGATGAAGTTTCGAAGAAGAGTCTGAAGGTGTTGGATAAGAAGCTGCAGATGCTGGCTGAACACGCTGACTTTCATGTGAATATCAATTCGGTGGTCGGTGGCGGTATCGCGAATCCGAACGATGCACTGACGGTGAGCGAGCGCGCGCTGGCGCTTGGGTTCAGCTCGACCATCGGGATTATTCACGATGGCAGCGGGCAGTTGAAGCCGCTGGGCGATGCGGAGCGCAGTGTTTGGGACAAGGTGCGGAACCTGACGCGGCGAAGCTATTCGCGGTTCAATCACTTTCAGGAGGCGATTGCCAACGGGAAGACGAACGATTGGCGATGCCGTGCGGGCGGTAGGTATTTGTATATCTGCGAGAACGGGCTGGTGCACTATTGCAGCCAGCAGCGTGGGTATCCTGCGGTGCCGCTGGCTCAGTACCAGACGGCTGATGTGAAGCGGGAGTTTTTGACGGAGAAGAGCTGCGCTCCGAGCTGCACGATCAGTTGCGTGCACCAAGTGAGCTACATCGATCACTGGCGCGCTCCGCAGACTTCGTCGGTGACACCGGGAGCTTCGGGCAATAGCGAGCTGGTGCAGATTAGTTGATCGTGTGGGTGGAGTTGTTGGTGAGGTTGTAACTGACAACATCTGGCGATTGCCTCAGTTCGTAAATTGGCGGATGCTGTTGGGATGATGGATTCGGGGCGGCTTGGGCTAGGTCGATTTTTTCTTGGGTTTGCTTTGGTGGTTGGAGTGGGCTTGCCTGCTGGTGGGCAGACGGGCACACAGGGTGTGACGCAGCGGCCGACGAGCACACCTTACTCGGGCGACCTTTCCATCTTTGAGTATCCGGACAGGGATAAGAAGCTGCAGATCGATCGCGTGATGGATCTCCTGGGGATTGTGCAGGGGAAGAACGTCGCGGATATCGGTGCGGGCTCGGGCTGGTTTACGGTGCGTGCGGCGCGCAGGGTGGGACCGACGGGCGCGGTGCTCGCAGAGGATATCAATCCGCTGGCGATTGAATACATCGGGAAGAGAGCTGTGAAGGAGAATCTGTCGAATGTGCGGACGGTCCTGGGGAGTGCTGATGATCCGCGGCTGCCAACGGGGAGCGTGGACGCGGTGCTGATGCTGAAGGTGTATCACGAGATTGCGCATCCGGTGCCGACGATGAAGGTGCTGCAGAAGGCGCTACGGCAGGGGGCGAAGGTGGGGATCATCGACCGCAATGGCAACGGAGCGGATCATGGATTGAACCAGGATGTCGTAGTGACAGAGATGGGTGAGGCTGGGTACAAGCTGGTGGGGACCTTCGATTTTACGAAGGCGGACAAGGAAGATTATTTCCTGATCTTTCAGGTCCGGTAGAGCGGGCGGCTTCGGTAAAACGGAGAAGGCAGCGCTCGTGAATTATTTTGTCGGGTCGATGAGTCTAAGGCCGCTTGGATCGTCGCGCTTGTTGAGGGGTGTGTCCTCGGCGGTGACGAACACCTCGAGCGTCGGGTTGACCCAGGCTTCAAAGAGATGACCGCCTGCGGTGGTTCCGTCTCGTCTACTGAGCACGACGTGGGTGTGAATGATCGGTTTGGACTGGAAGGTGGCAATGTCGCCGATCATGGAGACGACCTCGACCTGCTCGTTGACCGGCAGGGGATGGTAGAGTTTGCGGTCGAGATCGAACCATGCGGTGAGGGCGCTCGAGACCGCGCCGATGCCAGTGAAATGTGCGTCGCCGACGTGATATTGCTTGGCGAAGTCGGTAAGGCCGCTGAGGACTTCGTCGCCTTTGCCGAAGATCACAGCGAAGGTACGTTCGCCCTTTTGCTGGCTTACCAGCTTCACCTGCATGTGGGGCGCGAGGCCAGTTGGCACCGGCCGAGTGGGCTGAATGAACTCTGGAGAGCTCTGTTGGGCGTTAGTTGCAGTGACAATCGCTGTGAGCAGCAGGCCCGAGAGAAGACGCTGAGCTCTGGTCATCGATCTATCGCTTGGCTGTGGTGGTCTTTGGTTTGGCCGCTGCCGCGGGGGCGGGATTTTCCGCGATTGCGGTGTCGAGCATGGCGTAGAGCTGGGTGACGTCGCTGACCTCGGTATATCCCTTCTGGGTAACGATGAAGATGGTCGGTGTCTTGGTGAGGCCGACGCGCTCGCCCAGGGTTTGGTCGGCGTGAACCTCGGCGGCGAAGAGGCCGTTGGGGTCAATGACGAATGGCATTACCTTACCGTGAGATTGGAAATATTTTTGCGTGAAGGCGTTGAGATCTTCCTTCGAGGCGATGGACATCTGGTTGGCGAAGACAGCGCGACGATAGTCCTCAGCGAACTGGGGGGAGATCTTGTCCTGCATATAGCGGGCCGTGACGGCGGCGTCGAAGCTCCAGATGTGCATGCGGAGGGGGAAGTCGTGGCGGACGAGGGGAATTTTGTATTTGTCGACAGCCGCGTGCACGATGGGGAAGGCGTGGGCGCAGGCGGGGCATTCGAGGTCTTCAAACTCGTAGATGGCGACGGGGGAGCCCTTAGGGGCGCGGAGCATGGACGTGTCTTTGAAGCCCTGAGCAAAGGTCGGAATGCTGGCCGGAAGGGCGAGGAACAGGGCTGCTGCGAGAAGGATGCGGTTCATTGGTATAAGACGCATAAGATTATCTTTTGTATTTTAGCTGACGGCGGGGGTTGGACGGTTTTCCTCGAATTTCTGCATCGGGAGGGGAGTGTGGCACTCTAATAGAAGAGCATGAAATCCCTTACTAGAAGATTGAGAGAAGCGAAGGCGTGGCCTCTGGCGCTGATCTTGTGCGGTCCACTAGCTGGCGCGCAGACTCAGAGTGCGGATCTGCCTTCGGCTCCTACGCCCAACGCCGTGAAGTTTCCGGGTGGGGTGTTGGTCGAGCAGGGGACGCCGGGGGCGCTGCCGCTGAGCCTTGATGATGCGATCGCCCGCGGAGAGAAGCGCAACCTGCAGATGCTGCTGGCGGTACAGAATGAGCGAAGTGTGCGGGGCCAGGTGCTGACCGCCGAGAATAGTTTGCTGCCGAGCTTGACGGCCAAGGGGAACATCGAGGCGCAGGAGATTAACCTTGCGGCCCAGGGATTCAAGGCTTCCGCTCTGGAGGAGTTCGGGATTTTGCCGGGGTCCTTCAGTACGATTGTCAAGGTGAATACAGCTTCGGCACAGATGAGCCTGAATCAGCAGCTCTTCAATGTGCCGGCCTATTATCTCTACCGGTCGGCTCAGCAGGCTTCGAAGGCGGCGAATCTTACGACGCTGAACCAAGAGGATAGCGTGGTCCTTTCGGTGGGCACGCAGTATCTGCTGGCGCTGGCGGATGCTTCGCAGATTGCGAATGCGCAGGCTTTGGAGAAGGCTGACGAAGTGGCGTATGAGCAGGCGAAAGCTTCGCACGAAGCGGGCGTTGGGACCAATCTGGATGAGCTGCGTGCCCGGGTTCAGCTGCAGACGCAGCAACAGGCGCTTATCAATGACGAAAACGCGTTTGCGAAGGACAAGATTGCACTGAATCGGTTGATAGCGTTGCCGGCCGATCAAGACATTACGCTCACGGATACTGCGCCTTATGGGGAGTTTGCGCAGTTGCCGCTGGAGGATGCAAAGAAGCTGGCGTATGAGCGGCGGAAGGATCTGCTGAGTCTTCAGGCGCAGCTCGAGGTTGCGGTGAAGGCGCGAAAGGCGGTGCGGGCTGAGCGGCTGCCGGTGCTTTCTTTCGACGGGTACTATGGCGTGCTCGGTGAGATCGGGTCGCTTTATCACGGTGTGTTTACGGCGACAGGTAAGGTGAGCGTGCCGGTGTTCCAGGAAGGGCAGCTTCGCGGCGAGAGTGAGGTGGCGGATGCGCAGATGATCGGGCTAAGGCATCAGATCGAGTCGTTGCGCGTGACGATTGAGCAGCAGATACGGTCAGCGATGCTGGACGTTCAGTCGTCGAACGATCTGGTGAAGGTGGCCAAGAGCAACGTAGATCTCGCGACGCAGGAGTTGCAGGATGCGACCGATCGTTTCTCGGCTGGCGTAGATGACAACCTGCCGGTTGTGGAGGCTCAGGCGACGTTGGCGCAGGCGCAGAGCACGCTGGTGAATACGCTTTATCAGTACAACCAGTCGAAGCTGCGGCTGGCGCGGAATACCGGCGTGGTGGAGTCGCAGTATAAGGTTTATCTGGGCCGATAATAGTGGGCGGGTAGGACTGCACCGATCGGCCGGTGTTAGGATTCTCCGCATGAAAAACGTGGCGCATTTGCCGCCGACGCGATGGGCAGCGTGCGCTGCGCTGGGTAGTCTGCTCATGGTGAGTCCTGCGCTCTTTGCGCTTTTAAAACATTCGCATTTTCTAGCTTATGAGGGTAGTTCAGGCGAAGCTTGGCCTTCGAGGCTGCTTCGCTTGGGGCCTGCGCTGGTTGGGTTCTGCATGGCGGTGATGGCGGTGATGAGGCTGCGTGACGGCGTCAAGAGAAAGGTCTGGACGGAGCCGGAGCTAGAGACTTTACGTCGACGGACACGAAACCCAGTATGGGTTGGGGTATCGGTTGCGTTGTTCCTGCTAGGTATTGGCATTGTCGTAACGGATCATGGATCCGGACATGCTGCGTTGTTCTGTTTCTTGATTGCGCCATTGCAAATGCTGATGAACCTTGTGAACGCGACCAAGCCGGTTGCGAACACTCCAGAACACATCGATTGGAGTGGCTCAAAGGCGATCCGATCGGACAATTGGGGTGAACCGCCTTCGGGAACTTCGAACTGATTGTTGCGGAGTGGGAAAGACCGGTGGGGAAGTCTGCGTTGGTGAGACACGTTCGCGGCGAAGTGTGAAAACATAGGCTATGGCGGATGGTTCGGAACGAGGGGGGCTGGCGGTCAAGAAGGATTATCGCTCAGCGTTTAAGTCGCGGGACTTTCGGCTTTATCAGACAGCGCGTTTGATGGTCATTCTGGGGGCGGAGGCGCAGTCGGTCGCGGTGGCGTGGCAGGTGTACGCGCTGACGCACTCGGCATTGGATCTTGGGTATACGGGGCTGGCGCTCTTTCTGCCAGGGTTGTTTGTGATGCTTGCTGCGGGGCATGCTGCGGACCGGTATGACCGGCGGAAGATCATCCTGCTCTGTTATGGGTTACAGGCTTGTTGTACGGGTGTGCTGTTGTGGCTGTCTTTAAGTGCGACGGCGTTGCAGCATGGGCGGGTGTGGCCGATCTATGCGGTACTGGTGGGGATTGGATTGGGCAGGGCGTTCAGCGGGCCGGCGGCGAGCGCTATGCTTCCGAGCCTGGTGCCGAAGGAAGATTTTGTGAACGCGGTGACGTGGGGCGCGACGGTCTTCCAGATTGCGAATATGTCGGGGCCTGCGGTGGGGGGACTCTTATTTACCTTGCCGCTGGCCGGTGTCGCGGCGGTGTGTAATGGCGCTCCGCTGGTCTATAGCTTCACGCTGCTGATGCTGCTGGGATTCATCGTGTTGGTCAGCATGATTCGGGCGAAGATGGTGACGACCGAAAAGAAGGCCTTCAGCATGAAGACGGTGTTGGCTGGGCTTGAATACGTTTGGCGCGCGAAGCTGCTGCTGGGGTCGATCTCGCTGGATCTGTTTGCTGTACTGTTGGGTGGTGCAACGGCGCTGTTGCCGATCTTTGCTACCGATATTCTTCATGCTGGACCGCGGGGGCTTGGACTGTTGCGTGCGATGCCTTCGGTTGGGGCGCTGGCAGTTTCTCTGTTGATGGTGGTGCGGCCGATTAAGCGTAAGGCCGGATTGACAATGCTGGTGTGCGTCGGAATCTTCGGCGCTGCGACGGTGGTGTTCGGGTTGTCGAAGAGTATCTACCTGAGTGCGGCTGCGCTGGTGATTGTCGGCGCGAGCGACATGGTGAGTGTGGTGGTTCGGTCGAGCGTGCTGCAGTTGGCGACGCCGCCCGAGATGCGTGGGCGGGTGAGTGCGGTGAACTGGTTGTTCATCGGAGCGTCGAACGAGTTTGGCGAGTTTGAAAGCGGCGTGACGGCGCAGTGGTGGGGCGCGGTGCGAGCGGTGGTGATTGGTGGAATCGGGTCGATGCTGGTGACGGCTTCTGCGGCTGGGCTGTTTCCTGAACTGCGCAATGCGGACGCCCTGTCGGCGGAGGCATTGATGCGGAAGGATTTGGAGTTGAGTGTCGCGGAGCCGGTAGATTAGAGTGCTGTGATTGGGTTCTTGAGGAGAGTCGATGCAGAATGGGGCTAAGGCGGCGATCGGGGCAACTGTTGTGTTGTTGCTGGCGGTGGGGATTCGGGTGGGTTTGATCTACCGGGAGCGGAATGCCCCGGACAACTCGGTGAAGGCACCGGCGCGCGAGGTGATTCCTGAGGACGATCTTGTTTTTCTGAAGAAGAAGCGGCCTGATTCGCTGAAGGACATCAAGGATCTGGCGGGAACGACGGTCTGGGTATCGGCTGGCGGCCAGGTTGAATATTATCCTTTCGTTGGGCACTCGGCGCAGTATGGGAAGGCTGCTGGAACTCTGTTGGGTGCCGAGCCGCTGGTGGTGAAAGACGCGATCGAACAGGTGGCTCCGAAGGCGGCGACATTTCGGATTCCAGGTGGCGACAAGCAAGTGCTGATGGTGTTTACGCGGCCCGATGTTGCGGGCGATACGAAGGAGTACGCGGTGCCGGCGGGATATCGGCAGGGGGGCGAGTATACGTTTTATACGGATGAGATTTTTTTCTATGACGATCCGCATGACCTGTACAAGCATTGGGGGCCGGAGATCTGGAAGGCTGTAGATGCGCACCAAGTCATTCTCGGAATGAACGAGCGGCAGGTGGAGCTTGCGCTGGGGCAGGTGAGCAAGAGTACGAGCAACACCTATGGAGATCGCATGGTGGTGTTTGCGAATCTTGGCAAGCCGATGGCTGTGACTTTTGTGAAGAACAAGGTGACGGCGTTTCGGGCGGACCAGGGGTATTGATGTTGCTTAGGCGGAAGACTTAGCCAATTCTGCATACCAGCCGAATTAGCGACTGTTCCGGCTGGTGAAGCTATTGTATTGAGAAGGCAGTTTCGACATTGAGTTCGAATGTGACTGGTTTTCCATCTTCCATTGCGGGCGTGAAGACATATCGAGCCACGGCGGCCATCACATCTTCATCCATACCGAGGCCAAGCGGTCGACGAACACTGAGACGACTTATCTTGCCATCACTTCCTACCCATAAGTTAATGAGGACGGTGCCACTGTACTTTTTATCTTTTGCCACACTGTTGTAGTTGGGCTCGACGGAACTCACAAGCTTTGGTGGGGTGATCGCACTGGTGATCTTTTTAGGTTTTGAGCTTGGGGACGGTGAGTCGGAGTTTGCTAATGGGGCGCTGGAAGGTGGCAGAAAGTTCTTTTCCGCATAGCTTTTCCAGTAAAAGGGCATGGATGGAACCAGTTTATCGAGACCATCGACAAATACAGCATCAATGGCAGATCCATAGTCACCACTCGGGCTTGCGGCGATCTCGATATGCACGGAAGAGTCAAGCGGAACGCGCTTTTGCTTGTCGTTTGCTAGTTCGAGGCCGACGCGGGGGCCCTCAAGGATGAGTTTGTCTGCTTTTAATTTTGCCGACTTCAGGTCGAAGCCGCAGACAGTAAAAGTGACGGTGCTGGGATTTCCGATCAGTTTGCCTTCGGAATCGAACTGCAATTTGTCTTCTCGCCAGAGTCCACGTAAATAGAAGGGCTTGTTTTTCAGCTTGGCTTTAATGTCGGCTTCGGTTGACTGCGCATGAAGAGCAGGAATCAGGGAACAGACGAACATGTACGCAAATATGTAATGGGAGCGAGAAAAGCGCAGGATCGCGAGCATGAGTTTGAATCTAGACGAAAACTAAGTTTGCCGAAACCGTAAAATTGATATGCGTAGTACTGAGGCTTCAGCCGGTGTTGCGGAGGCCGGCGCTGATTCCGTTGATGGTGGCGGAGATGGCGCGGTCGAGTTCCGGCGAGTCGAGGTCTCCCTTTGCCTGAGCAGCGCGTTTGCGGCGCATCAGCTCGACCTGGATGAGGGACATTGGATCGACGTAAGGATTGCGCAGGCGGATTGAGCGCTCGAGGACGGGGTTGGTCTGCAGGAGCGATTTTTGTTTAGTGATCTCTAGGATCATGCGGTGCGTGAGATTAAATTCGTCTTCGAGGGTGGTGAAGACTCGGTCGCGGAGTGCTTCGTCTTCGACCAACGATGCGTAGAGGCGAGCGATTCCGAAGTCGGCCTTGGCGAGGGCCATCTCGACGTTGCGAATGATGTCGAGAAAGAGGGGGAAGTCGCGGGCCATGGTTCGGAGCTGCGCCAAGCCGGACTCTGGGCCTTCGGGATTGGATTGGATGAAGTGATGGAGCGCGTGACCGACGCCGAAGTAGGCTGGGACGAGCTGGCGCGACTGCATCCAGCCGAAGACCCAGGGGATGGCGCGAAGATCAGCCATGGATTTTTTGCCGCTGCGTTTGGCAGGGCGTGAGCCTAGGCGCGCGTGTTCCAACTCGGCCACGGGCGTTGCTTGTTCGAAGTAGGTGAAGGTGTCGGGGTTGTCGACGATGTGTTGGCGGTAGAACTCGTAGGAAGTGGCGGAGAGCTGGTCGAGCGCGGCCTCCCATGCGGGAAGGATCTCGCCGGTGAGGTGAGGGATCTTCGCGTCGTGTTGCAGTGCTGCATCGGGGCGGGCGAGGGCGTCGAGGCTTGCGGCGATCATCAACTCGAGGTTGCGCTCGGCGAGGACCACGTCGGAGTACTTCCAGTTAAGGACTTCGCCTTGCTCGGTGATGCGAAGTTCGCCGGTGAAGCTGTCGACGGGTTGAGCGAAGATGGCGCGGTGCGTGGGACCGCCGCCACGTCCGACTGTGCCGCCGCGGCCATGAAAGAGACGCAGTGTTACATTGCATTCGCGGGCTACTTCGTGGAGTGCGCGGTGGGCCTTCCAGATCTCCCATGTGCTAGTGATCATGCCGCCATCTTTGTTCGAGTCGGAGTAGCCAAGCATGACCTCCTGGTGGCGGTTCCAGCTTGCGAGCAGGGGCTTATAGATGTCGCTAGTCCAGAGCTTGCGCATGATGGCGGGGGCGTTTTGAAGATCCTCGATGGACTCGAAGAGCGGGACAGGTTGAAGGCCGGGATCGTCGATTCTCCCGTCTGCGTCTGGTCGCGTGGCTTCCACGCTGACTCCGCCGAGGCGCGCTAACCATATGACCTGGAGGACGTCCTCCGCGCTGGTTGCGCCGCTGATGACGTACTGCCGGATGGACTCGGGGGAGTAGGTTTGTTTGAGCTCGGCGATGGTGCGGAAGGTGTCAAGGACTTCGGCGGTTTGTTCGCTCAAGGCGGAGGGAAGATTGAGCGAATCGGGAGAGCTTGAGGGGCACCAGGCGGAGACCTCGGCGACGGCAGCGGCGTGGACGCGGGCGTGCTGGCGAATGTCGAGGGTCTGCAGATGCAGGCCGTAGGTGCGGACTTCGATCAGGAGGGGATCGATGAGCATCTCGGCGAGGCGTGGGCCGCTATTTTTGATCAGCGAGTCGCGGAGGGTGGTGAGATCGGAGAGCATCTCGGCGGCGCGGGTGTAGGGCTTGAGCGCGGGGTTGGCTGGAACGGGAACGGCAGACTGTGGGGTGGCTCCGAGGCGCATCATTGTGCAGGCTATGAGCAGTCGTATGGACTCGTGTGGGAAGCGCTCTCCGAGAGCATTCTGGCCGGCGGTGCGGAGTTGGCTGAGGTAGCGGTCGAGCAAAGCGGTCAGCTCGGCGGAGACGGGGACCTGTTGGATAGAACTTGCGAGTTGCTCGAAGATATTTTGCAGGCGGCGGCGGTAGTGTGTGAACAGTAGAGAGCGGGCCATCGCGAGTGCGTCGCGAGTGGCTTGCGGAGTGACGAAGGGATTGCCGTCGCGGTCGCCGCCGATCCAGGAACCGAAGGTGATGAGCTGAGGGAGATCGGCGATGCAGGGAGTCGTGGAGGGTCGTGAATCCTCAGATTTATTTGTAACTGGATTAGAGCTTTTGTTGGGATACTCAGCGCCGAGCGCGGTGGCGATCTCGGAGTAGAGGACGGGGAGGGTGTCGAAGAGGCTTGACTCGTAGTAGTCGAGGGCCATGCGGATCTCGTCGAGCACGGTGGGGCGGGCGCTGCGAACGTCGTCGGTCTGCCAGAGCGCGGTGATCTCGGCCAGCAGGTCGTGCTCGAGGGACTCGAGGTCGTGCTCGGGTACTGGGATGCGGTCGAGTTGCTCGAGCAGATCGGAGATGCGGCGGCGCTTGAACATGACGCTGCGGCGGGCGACCTCGGTTGGGTGCGCGGTGAAGACGGGGGAGACGCAGATGCGGTCCAACAAGGCGTGAACCTGCTCGGCGGTGAAATTGGCTTCGCGGAGACGGCGGAGTGTTCCTCGCAGGTCGCCGCGTTGAATGGAACCTGAGCTGGAGTTCTGATTCAGTTGGAGGGAGAGGCGGCGACGCTTGCGATGGTTGGTTTCGGCGAGATTGATGAGTTCGAAGTAGAAGCCAAAGGCCCGTGTGAGCTGGTAGGCCGCGGGCAGATCGAGGGTGTGGACGCGGGCGAGAGCCTGTTGGAGGTGGGCGGTGGCGGTTTCCTGATCGGCAGCTCCGATCTGTGGCGCTTCGGCTTCGCGGCGGGCGATGGCGATGCGGCGAAGAGCTTCGACGGCTTCGTAGATCGGCTCGCCGGCCTGTTCACGCAAGACTTCGCCGAGTAGCATGCCGAGCGAGCGAACGTCGCGGCGCAAGGGAGCTTCTTTGAGCTCGCCGGTGGGGGCCTGTAGTTCGGCGAGTCGCTGGGGCCAGTCGGTTGGAGACCAAAGGGACGGCATCCTTTGATTATGCCTTGTCGGAGGGCGACGGGTAGCGTGGTTATCTTCGCCTTGGAAAGTGCCCGACCAGACGATTGCTATTTCGTTACAAGCAAACTAACGCTTGCGCCACGAAAATTTGAGCGCGGACCAGTTGTTGTCGATGGAGCAGACTTTGTAGTCGACCAAGCCGGCGGCGAGGGATTGATCGCGAACGTGGTTCTGGTTGAAGTCGACGGGATGTCTTGCGGTTCGCTTGGGATGAACGATCCAGACGGAGACTTGTCCAGGTAGACGAAGTGTCAGCAGGTCGAGGGTGGCGGCGAGGTCCGCAAGTGAGCGGATGAAACAGAGCGCGAGGTTGGTGGTCGGCTGGATGCGTGAGGTAAAGACGGTGTTCTCGGGGAGATCTCCGAGGAGTTCTGCAAATGCGTCAGGAGCGGCGATGAGAGCTATCTCCATATTTGCTTTGATTCCGAGCTTTTTCGGCAGGGGCGTTGATAAAAAGTTGCGCGGTGGTACAGAGGCGGGAGCGGAAGGCGGATACTTGAGGAGACGGTCGAGGGCGCGTGGAGCTTCGGCCCATGTGGCATAGCTAGCGTTCGGATTTTCGCTGCGAAGGCGTTCCGTCTTTCGGACTGGCCGCCAGTGAAAAGAATCGGTATGTGGTGTGCGGACTTGCTGGAGCGGAGGATCTCAGCGATTTCCCGCGATTTCGACGGTAGTTTGTCCAGATCGAGGACGAGCACGGAGGGGTTGAGATGGGCCAGCTCGCCGATGAGCCCCGATGTTCTGATCAGAGGAGAAGCGTCTATCTTCACGCCGCGATTTTTTAGCGCAGCGGCTTTTGTGGCAATGTCTTCGTGCCAGGAGAGAAGCTTGACGGTTCTCATTGGCTTTCCTCCGTTTTCAAAGAGAGGCGGCGCGGCAGAGGGGTTCTTTGCGGATCTCGTTGAGCAGCGGAGTGGTGAGAAAGTCGGCAGAGTTGTTGCCGAGCGAGAGACGGAGCGTGGGGAGAGCAAGCAGATAGCGGAGATAGTAGGCGATCTCTTCAAGATTCGAAGAGCCGGAGCCGGGCGGGTTGTAACGATACTGGCCCGGTGTCTGGACGGGAATCTCCCATTGGCGGCGGACGGGTTTTACATGGGTGTAGCCGAGGAAGTCCATCGTCATCATGACTTTTTCAGTGGGCGGAGGGAATAGGTCGCTGTCTGAGGTACGTGTCCAGGGGGGATAGAAGGTCAGATCGGTGGCGCGTCCAAAGTTTGCGAAGAGCTCGAAATAAGACTTTCCGTTTGGGCGCAGAGTGCATTGGGCGATCAGTGTGGGTGAGAGTGACGGCGCGGGAGAGTCTCCAGTAGTGGGGAGACGAAGAGTCCCTGGCAGGGCCAGGCGAATGTACTGGATGCGCGAAGTGGGTTCCTGTCCGGCGATTCGATCGATTCCGTCGGCGAGAGTCGTCTTTACGAGTTGCGGATGGTCTGGTTGCTCCGCGGCTTGTTCTTCGCCAAATGCCGACGCGATTCCAAGGAAAGCGAGCGTCAGCGTGAGCAGGACAGAGCGGCGGAAGGTGGCAGGCATGGCGATAGGGTAGTCGACGACGTTGAAGTGCGACAGATTTTTTTCGGCTTGGTGATGCCGCCAAGAGGAGGGTATTTCACATCAATTGCGCGATCTTTTCCAACTCCTCCTGCAGGCAGGGTAGCGAGCAGCTGATGGATTCCATGCGGAAGGCTGCTTTGCGTGCGTCCTGTGTCGAGACGCCGTAGCCGCGCGTGGCCAGAAAACTGCTGATAAGATCGGCTGCCTGCCAGGAGTCGAGGCCCGACTTCATCAGATCCTCTCGCAGACCCGAGAGATCGGCCTCGGCAAACTTCTCGACATGGGCACCCTTTGCCTTTGTCATCTACACTTCTCCTGCTCGGCGTGTGTCCGCCCTCGGCCTGCCCTTGATATTAGACGTCCTGGGTCAACCGAGGTCGCGTTGGAACTCATCCATTGGCCCGATAGATTGCGTCGCCCGAGAACTTTACGAAGAGATGGCCCGGAAAGTTTCCTTGAAGGAGCTCAATCAGAGTACGCGGTCCGCAAGCAGCACGGGAATTCCATCGAGAACAGGATAACGTCGTCCGCAGCCCTGGCAAGAGATGATATTGCCGACGCTTTCGAGCGGCTGATGGCAGACCGGACAGACGACCCATCGAAGATCCGTGGCCGGTAGGGATTCAGCGCTCATATCCTTATCTTACCGGCAGAAGATGCGGAGAGCGCGATACCATGGAACAGATATGAGTGAGATGAAAAGAACTCCCAGAATCTTAGATGGCATTGCGATTGCGGGGCAGATTAAGGCCGAGGTTGCAGTCGAAGTTCAAGCGCTTGTGGCTCGCGGAATCACTCCCGGTCTGGCGGTGATTCTGGTCGGAGAGGTGCCCGCGTCGCAGATTTACGTTCGCAGCAAGGTGAAGACCTGCGGCGAGTTGAGAATCTTCAGCGAGATGCTTACGCCGCCGGAGACCATTACGACCGAGGAGATGTTGGAGTTGATAGCGACGCTGAACGCTCGCGAAGACATCGACGGGATTTTAATTCAGCTTCCTCTTCCAAAGCACGTAAACACCAAGCGGCTGCTCGAGGCCGTATCGCCGGACAAGGATGTGGATGGATTTCATCCCATGAATGTGGGTCGACTGCAGAGTGGTCAGCCAGCGTTGGCTCCTTGTACGCCGGCGGGGATTATGGAGATTCTGCGAAGGAGCGACTTGCCCGTTGCCGGTCAGAATGCGGTCATCGTGGGGCGCTCGGATATTGTCGGCAAGCCCGCGGCGATGATGTTGCTCAACGCCTCCGCCACAGTGACGGTGTGCCACAGCAAGACCGTCGATCTTGGCAGCGTGACTCGTAAAGCCGATCTTCTGGTGGCGGCGATGGGCAGGCCGGGATTCGTGACCGCGGAGATGATCAAGCCTGGCGCAACGCTGATCGATGTCGGGATCAACCGCATCACCGACGCCGAAGAGGTCGATGAGTTTTTCCCCGGCGACGAGGATCGGGCGGCGACCTTCGCCAAGCGCGGATCGGTCGTCGTCGGCGATATTCATCCGGCTGCATTCGCTTTGGCGGGAGCGTATACGCCAGTGCCGGGTGGCGTCGGCGCGTTGACGATTGCGATGCTGATGCAGAACACGGTAACGGCGGCGAAGCTGCGGCGCGGGATTTCGCTGGGGAACAAGTAGCCTACATGTTGCGCGTTGGCCTCACCGGCGGCCTGGGAAGCGGAAAGTCTACCGCAGCGAGGTTGTTCGCCGCGCTTGGGGCGCACGTGTTGCAGTCGGATGCGATCGGGCGCGAGCTGATGGAGCCTGGCCAGCCGATCTACGACGGGATGGTCGCGCACTTTGGGGCCGGTGTGGTCCGGGCCGATGGAACGCTTGATCGCGCCGCACTGGCACGCATCGCGTTCACGGAGGGTCGCGTCGAAGAGTTGAACGCAATCGCGCATCCGCTGGTGATCGCGCGCCAGATGGCGTTGACCGAGCAGATCTTTCGGCGAGAGCCTCACGCTGTCGTGATGGTGGAGTCGGCGCTGATCTTCGAGACGAACTATGGGACTGTAGACAACGCGCGATGGCAGGGCCGCTTTGACAGGATCATTATGGTGACGGCTCCGGAAGAGGTGAAGATTGCACGATTTGTAGTTCGCTCCTCGGCTGGCAAGGCTATCAGCGAACAGCAACGCACCGAACTCGAAGAGGAAGCTCGGCGCAGGCTGGCGCAGCAGATCTCCGACGACCAGAAGAGCGCCCTGTCCGACTACGTGTTGACTAATGGTGGCGCTGTGACCGAGTTGGAGTGGCAGGTCGATCAGCTTTGGCCGATCCTCGAAGCTGCGGCGTCGACGAGCGCCTGACCAGGAACATGCTGGATTGAAACTCCTAAATAATTAAATGTCCCGGGATGATGCATTTCAGTCTTCTGCCGATGAAGGGACTGTGTCAGACAAGCACACTTTATCGAAGGACAAGGAGACGGGCAGATGATCCGGCAAGCGATCAATTGCGATATCTGTGCAGCAGAGAAGCAGACGAGTAACTACTGGTTCGTTGCCTACGAACAGGGCGGCGAGCTGAAGCTCCGCGGTTGGGAGTCGCCACAGAACTCTCGCAAGGGTGCTAAGCACCTGTGTGGACAGAAGTGTGCACAGCGCATGATGGCGAACTTCATGGCTTCGCTGATGGCGACCGTTCACAACAACGAGCAGGACGCCGAGGCGGCTTTGGAGGGTTTGGATCTTGTGTCAAAGGGCGAAGAGGTAGAGGTGATCAACCGTGCCGAACGCTCCGAGCGCGTCGAAAAGACTGAACGCACGGATCGGCTCGATCGCACGGACCGCTCTCTGGTGGGTCGCGCAAACGTCGCCAGCGCAGACCTCGATGCCGAGTCCTGGGCTGGTCCGGTGCGGGTCAAAGAGGAGTCGTGGGAGGCACCGGCCAAACGTCAGCCCGAACGCGAGAATTTTCTCCACGCTCCCCGTATCAAGCCGTCCGCACTCAATCGGCTGCAGCGAATGGTGTAAGTAAATACAGGCTCAGTCCCTCCGGAAGATGTGCTGGAAGCGTAACAATCTACAAGGCTCTGATCTTCAAAAAGGCGGGACGAATCTGGTCCCGCTGCAGCACCCTTCGGACTTACCCGGTGGTCACTCTTGACGGGAGCGACGGCGTACCCCGCGTCTGAGCGGCAGAGCGCGCGGCTCGATACAATTGATTAGTCGGTTTTTACAACCGGCTATTTGAAAGTTCAGGTCGTGCTCACGATGAAATTGCGCCCCGTTCTGCTTGTGGTCCTTCTTCTTTGCGGCTTTTACTATCTGACGACCCATGTCTGGTCGACGGGAGCGGTCTCCCCGTGGCTGCATCGTGCTGTGCCAACTGCGCCGGTTACTGCGACAAGAGCTTCGACCTTGACCGGGCCGATGGGGAACTTTGAACTGACCGAGGCCAATGCGGCGCCTGCGTACGACACCGAGGAGCAGCAGAATATTGCCGTCTACAAGAAAGCTCTTCCGTCGGTGGTAAACATCACCTCGACAGCGGTGGCGTTCGACTTCTTTTATGGGCCTGTTCCGCAGCAGGGGCAAGGCTCCGGATTCATTCTGGACAAGCAGGGACACATCCTCACCAACAACCACGTGATCGACAACGCGCAGCGGGTTGAGGTCACGCTCTCGGATAAGCATAAGTACAAGGCGACGGTGGTTGGCGTCGATAAGGGGCATGATCTAGCGTTGCTGCTGATCAACAACGCACCGAACCTGCAGCCGGCGACTCTGGCTGAGTCCCAGAGCCTGACCGTTGGCCAGCGGGTCTATGCGATCGGCAATCCGTTCGGCTTGTCCGGCACAATGACCCGTGGAATCATTTCGGCGATCCGGTCGATTCGTGGCCCGAACAACAACCCTATCGAAGACGCGATCCAGACCGATGCTGCGGTGAATCCTGGAAACTCGGGTGGTCCGCTGTTGAACTCTCGCGGCGAAGTAATCGGAATTACCACGCTGATCGCAAACAACGGCGCGGACCAATCGTCGGGAATCGGGTTTGCTATTCCTGTGAATACGGCGAAGGCGGTTATCGCGGACTTTGCAAAGTATGGGCGCGTGCGCCGTCCCACGCTCGATATAGCCACTCTCGAGGTTGGCCCAGAGGTAGCAGGACAGATCGGTTTGGCTGCCGACTATGGTCTGTTGATCGAACGCGTCCTGCCGGGTGGCGCTGCGGAGAAGGCCGGCCTGCATGGAGGAACTCAACAGGCCTACCAGGGAAATGTGCCGGTGATGCTGGGCGGCGATCTGATCGTCGCAATCGACGGCCAGGAGATCACGAATGCACAGGATTTATCGGGGGCGATGAACTCGCATAAGGCAGGAGATGAGGTGACTCTCACGGTCTTCCGCGGACATAAGCGGCTCGACGTCAAAGTGAAGCTGAACGACGCGACGGAGCAGAAGGGACAAGCTGGTCGCGAGACCTAGGTGCTCTGAACGCGGGCGTCGTTGAACGGATAAAATAGTAGATGCTTCTATGGCTGATCCTGTAGTGATTGAAACCAATCCTTCGGCTGGTACCCCTGACCCGATCCATAACTGTCCCGAGTGCAGTCTGTGGCTGCCGCCGATGACGCTCGCTTGCCCCGAATGTCACACGATCGTCTATGCGGGTCACCTGAGAGGGCTGGGGCAGCTGGCGATGTCGCAGGAGCGGGAGCAGGCCTGGCCGCGGGCGCGTGAGACATGGCAGCAGATGCTTCAGTGGTTGCCTGCGGGCACCGAGCAAAGTCAGAAGGTGGTAGCTCACCTAGCGACGATCGACGAGCGCATTCAGGGGGGTGAGCAACGTACTGCGACGTGGAAAAAGAGGCTGGGGCCGCTGGCTCCGGTTGCGTTCTTTCTGCTGAAGGCGAAGACGTTTTTGTTCGCTCTGCTAAAGTTCAAATTTCTCCTGAGCTTCTTCGCTTTCTTTGGGCTGTACTGGGCGCTGTTTGGGTGGAGATTCGGCCTGGGTTTCGCTGTGTCCATCTTGATCCACGAGCTCGGCCACTACATCGCGGCGCGGCGGCGTGGGCTGAAGGCGGATCTGCCTGTGTTCCTGCCTGGGCTGGGGGCTTACGTGCGGTGGTACAGCATGGGGATCTCGCTCGACTCGCTCTCGAGCATCGCGCTCGCAGGGCCGTTCGCCGGGTTGCTGGCGGCCGTAGCGTGCGCGGCCATCTACTATCAAACGAAAGTCGAGTTTTGGTCTGCGCTGGCCCATGCAGGCGCGTGGCTGAACCTCATCAACCTGGTTCCGGTGCTGGGTCTCGACGGCGCGCAGGCAACGCATGCGCTCAATCGTATGCAGCGTGGCCTGATCCTGGCTGCTGCCATTCTCTTCTTTGCATCTCTGCATGAAGGAGTCTTTCTCTTCATCGCAGCGGGTATGGCGTGGCGGCTCTTCACGGGCACGGCTCCTGAAAGTCCGAGCAGCGCGACGATGATTCGCTACACCCTTTTGTTATTTCTTCTGGGAGCGCTGATGGGCCTTATGCCTGAGACGATGCGGCGGTTCTAACTCCGTCAGGATTTGCGTCGGATATAGCGGCGATCTGCAATGACATACCCTCCGCTCAGCACCGTGGAGATCGCCTCCGGATAGGTGCGGTGCTCCTGCTCGAGGATGCGAGCCGAGAGAGTTGCCTCGGTGTCGTCGTCATGAACCGGCACCGTCTTTTGCAGAATGATGACGCCGTGATCCACCGCCTCATCGACAAAGTGCACCGTGCAACCAGCCACTTTGGCTCCATACTTCAGAGCTTGCCCTTGTGCGTCGAGCCCTGGAAAGGCTGGCAGCAGCGAGGGGTGTACGTTGAGTATGCGGTTCGGAAACGCCTCGACAAATACGGGCGAGATGATGCGCATGTATCCCGCCAGGCAGACCAGATCGACCTTGTGTTGATGAAGACGCGCAATCATCTCCGCGTCATGCTCGGCACGCTTGTGGCCAGCCGAGGGGATCGCGAAGGCGGGCAGATTCAGCTCGCGTGCCGCCGCTAGCCCTGGAGCATCTTCTACGTTCGACAACACGACCGCAATCTCTGCGCCGAGCAAACGTCGTTCGTGAATAGCCTTCGCGATCGCAAGAAAGTTCGAGCCTCTGCCGGAGAGAAGAATGCCAAGTCGGTGCATGAAGGATCCCTTACTTCGATTTTAGGCGAGGCCCGCGCTCTATGTCTTCGTCGGGCATATTGTTCGAGTCAATTCATTTCTAGAAAACACGCAAGGGTTGGCGGCGGGCTCTGAAGTATGATGGCCTGAACCGTGAGGACTCCATGTGTTTTTCTGCAACCGCGAACTTTGTCGGCAGCGCCGTCCTGGGCGCGATTGGCGTAGTCACCCTGACCGAGGTGAAACACCGGCGCGAATTGCTCTTCGCGGCGATGCCTTGTCTCTTCGCATTCCATCAGTTTGTCGAAGGCTTTGTCTGGCTCGGACTAGGTGGAACTCTCTCGCCAACTGTGACCCACGACGCCGGTGCCGCTTACGTCCTGTACGCACAGGGCCTACTGCCGTTCCTGCTTCCACTTAGCGTTCTGCTGCTGGAACCGACTCGAAAGCAGCGTCGTCAAATGCTGCCATTCGCTATTTTGGGTGCCGCGCTTTCGCTCTATATTCTCTGGGGACTCATCGCTTATCCGCTCCAGGTCTCTGTGCAGGACAACAGCATCGTATACGTCAACGCAATCAGCACTACTACGCTCATCGCGATTCTTTACGTCATTGCGACCTGCGGTTCGCTTTTCTTCTCTGGCTACACTGATCTGGTCACGCTTGCATGGCTCAATCTCGTCGGCCTGCTGGTGGTGATGGTGGTCAAACGATACGCCTTCACTTCGGTCTGGTGCGCCTACGCTGCGGTCGTCAGCGTCATCATCTACTTCTTTTTTCGTCGCAGCCGTCCGCAACGCCCGTCAACCTATGCGACTGCTTGAAGAGTTCAGCCGCGGAGATAATCGGCATTACGCAAAAACCCGCTGACCACTTGCGAAGATGCAGTGATCAGCGGGCTGCGCTAGTTCTCTAGTTGTAGCTGACCTTGCGTTCGCCGCGCACGATTCGGCCAATCAGGCAGTGCCGTTCGTTCGCGCGGTTCAGAATCGCCTTGGCTTTTTTGATCTTCTCCGCTGGAATCACAGCGATCAGCCCGATTCCCATGTTGAAGGTCCGCAGCATCTCGTCCTCCTCCACATTTCCAAGCTGTTGCAGGTGCTCAAACAGCGGTGGCACGGTCCAAGATGCGCGGTCGACCAACGCACCCATGCCCTTCGGCAGAATGCGCGGCAGATTCTCTGTGATTCCACCTCCGGTGATGTGCGCCATGCCGCTTACCACGTCGGCTCCGGTCAGTTTCTTGATCACCGACAGATAACTGCGGTGGGTTCGCATCAAGGCGGCGCCGGTCTTATCTTTCAGCTCGTTGATGTACTGCTCCGGGCCATACTTTGCAACTTCAAACAGCAGCTTCCGTGCCAGCGAATATCCGTTCGTATGCAGGCCGTTTGAAGGTAGACCGACCAGAACATCCCCGATCTGAATTTGCTCTCCGGTGATGATCTTGTCGCGACTAACTGCACCGATGATTGTGCCCGCAAGGTCATATTCGCCGTCCGCATAGAAGCCTGGCATCTGAGCCGTCTCGCCGCCGATCAAAGCGCAGCCATTGGCTTTGCAAGCCTCGCTGATGCCCTGCACCACCCTCTCGATAACCATGTCTTCGAGCTTTCCGGTGGCCAGGTAATCGAGGAAGAACAACGGCGTTGCACCTTGCACTGCAATGTCGTTTACGCAGTGATTCACAAGATCCTGCCCAACGGTATGGTGAATGCCCAGGTCAAATGCGACCTTCAGCTTTGTTCCCACTCCGTCGGCGCTCGAGACCAGTACGGGGTTGGGAAACTTTTCGAGATCCAACGCAAATAAGCCCCCGAAGCCGCCGATCTCGCTCAGCACCTGTTTGTTGAAGGTCTTCCGCGCCAGCATCTTGATGCGCTGTTTGCTGCGGTCTCCCGAGGTGATGTCGACGCCGGCATCTGCATAGCTGATGCTCTTTTTCACCGTGCTCTTGGTCTTTTCTTCTGAGGATCTCTTCAAGCCAGAAGCCTTTTTCTCTGCAATTGCAGACGGCCGCGGAGAGGTTCCGGTGGGTGTGTCGTGTTCGGACGTGGGTCGGTGCGTGGCGATTGAATCAGGCGGCGGGGAGGTCTCATCCGGCAAGGTAATGCTCCATATCGTAGTGCTTGAAAAGAAGAAGTTTAGTCTAGCAGGGCGATAATCAAAGTATCGTAAAGTGCCGTTATTCGTACACGCCCAAAAGTTTTCGTCGCTGATCCAAAGGTGGTAGCGGACAGGTATCATAGCGGCCCAGGATCCGGTAGCGGAGACGAGCGACGATCCCGTAGCCGAACTCGCGGAGAGTTCTCGGCACGAGTGATAGCAGCTGCCCTAGAAGCCTCCAGGGCGTCGGGAGTAGCCGCAGGGCTCCAGCGACCGCATCGGAACGCTTGTAGAGCCGTTCCTGCGGCTTCAGGGCGTCTGTCAGCAGCACGACTCCGTCGGGGAAGGTGCGTATTTCGAAGCGACCAAGAATCTCGCGACCAAGGGAGCTTTGAAGGGGTGCGTAGCGGAGCTTCTCTTGCTGATCGTGTTTGAGCAGGAACTGCACCACGCCGTTGCATAGAGCGCAGACGCCGTCGTACAGCAATAACGCCCGGCCCTCAATCTCTGCACGTTCTGGCTCGGTCATGTCCTTATGATATGCCTCTTTATACTGTTGCTATGTCCCGTTCGCTCACTCGCTCCCGTCAGTTGCAGCTTCGTGCAGAAAGATTTTTGCCTGGAGGTGTGGACTCACCGGTGCGGGCGTTTCGCGCTGTGGGAGGAGATCCGCCGTTCGTTACCCATGCCGAGGGCGCCTATCTATTTGATGCGGATGGAAATAAATACCTCGACTTCTTTGGTTCGTGGGGTCCGATGATCCTCGGACACGCCTTTCCTTCGGTCGTCGAGGCGATTCAGAAGGCTGCTTCGCAGGGGGCGAGCTTCGGTGCCTCTACTGCGGCAGAAGCAGATTTGGCGGAACTGGTGACGCGATGCTTTCCTTCGGTCGAAAAACTGCGTTTCGTCAGCTCCGGCACAGAGGCGTGTATGTCAGCCGTTCGGTTGGCTCGCGGCTTCACTGGACGCAATTTTGTGATTAAGTTCGAGGGCTGCTACCACGGGCACTCGGACGCAATGTTGGTAAAGGCGGGTAGCGGCGTGGCCACGCTGGGAATTCCTGGGTCTGCGGGAGTGCCGGCAGAGACCGCGATGCATACACTCGCGCTGCCTTACAACGATCTTGATGCGGTGAGAGCGGCGTTTGCGGCGCGGCCGGAGGAGATTGCCTGCGTGATAGTGGAGCCGGTCGTGGGCAACGCGGGCACTATCGCTCCTGCGGCGGAGTACCTGCAGGGATTGCGGCAGATTACGGCGCAGTACGGGGCTTTGCTGATACTTGACGAGGTGATGACTGGGTTTCGTCTATCGCTTGGAGGCGCGCAGCAAGTTTATGGAGTTACACCGGATCTCACGACGCTGGGCAAGATTATTGGCGGAGGCTTGCCTTGCGGGGCGTTTGGCGGGCGCGCGGATGTGATGGAGTTTTTGGCTCCGCTGGGGCCTGTGTATCAGGCTGGAACGTTGAGTGGGAATCCGCTTGCTATGGCTGCAGGAATCGCCACTGTGAGCCATCTTATTCGGCATGAAGAAGAGATTTATAACGGCCTCGAGAGCACTACTGGTCGCATCGCTGAAGGAGTTGCGGGGGTGGCGCGGGAGGCGGGCATTTCGTTGACGATGAATCGTGTTGGGTCAATGTTTACTTGGTTTTTTACGGATAAGCCTGTTACTGATTTTGCGAGTGCGGCTACGTCGGATACGGTGGCTTTTGGGCGGTTTCATCGGGCTATGCTGGATGCGGGGGTGTGGTTGCCGCCTAGCCAGTTCGAGGCTGCGTTTGTTTCGACGGCGCATGGAGAAGCGGAGATAGGGATGGTTCTCGAAGCTGCTCGTAAGTCGTTTTCGTGAGGCGTGGGCAGAATAATTTCAAAAAAAGTTGGTGGATTTTTTCTGTGGTGAGCAGATTTTTTTCTACTGTGGTGTTTGGGCGCGAAGGTGTGGATTTGCTGGTGTTTTTGAAGGGGGTTGCGGGAAAATTGGGTGTTTGGATGTGGTTTTTTGATGGTGAAAACGTGGTGAGATGCGTGGTGGATGTGGAGTTTTAGCACCACACTTTTCGGTTTCGAAAAATACGCCAACTTTTTGAGAATTATTTTTGGTTGAGCTGGAGATTTGGCTTCGGACGCTTGTCGATGACGGATTTGTGCTGGCCACCGAATGCGAATTCGGTAGGTGGTCTCACGAAGACCGCGGAGGAGGAGCAGCAGTATGGAGACAGTCGAAAGAATCGTTACGTCGGCACCCGCAAAGACGGTCTGGCTGCTTCTCGCAGACGTCGAGCATTGGATGGACTGGACGCCAACAATTCTGGAAGTTAAGCCGCTAACGGACGGAGGATTACGGGTCGGCGCTCGATACCGCGTGACACAGCCTGGATTGCAGCCGGGAGTGTATGAAGTTACGGACTGCACGCCAAATGTGGCCTTCACGTGGGTTCAGAAACTGCTTGGAGGCGAATTGGTGGCCGCACACAGAATCGAGACCAGAGACGGCGCGACTCAGGTCGAACTCTCTTTTTCTTCGAAAGGACTTTTGACCAATATTGCGACCACACTGCTTTCCAAAAAGATTCGTGATCTCGTCGCGACAGAGGCAAGGAGCCTCAAGAATAGATGTGACGCAATGGTGAAATCGTAGCTTTTGCAGTCCAAATCACCCCGCGATCGCGGAAATCGAGCCCGCGCTTACGAGGCTTCTGCCAGTCTTTCTTTGTAGTTGCCGCTACTTTTAACGTGAGATGCGCAGAAAAGGGACCGTTGAACAATCTAGGGATCGGAACGACGGCATCCTGGATCTAAGGACGTAAATGTTCGTAAAATGGAGCTGATCTGTGACGGAGACCTCCTAAATAAATGACGACCTCAGAGACTATAGAGACCACAGGTCAATCTACGCCCTCAAAATCCGTTCCGCCCCCATCCACCACGAATCCATACGTGGGAATTTTTGCGGTCTTTTTGGGTGCGGGGCTCGCTACGCTGAGCAGCCGATTACTTAGCGTCGGTCTCCCCGATCTGCGAGGCGCCCTTGGCATCAGTTTCGATGATGCCTCCTGGCTTCCGACCGCGTTCAACATGGCGACGATCTTCAGTGGGGTATTTGTCGTCTTCCTGAACGCTTTTTGGGGTCCGCGCAGAATTCTGCTACCGGCTGCCGCGACCTTCACGGCCGCATCTTTCCTGCTGCCGTTTGCGCCGAACTACCAGGTGATGTTGGCGCTGTTGATCGTCGCAGGTCTCGCGTCCGGCACGTTCTACTCGCTTACGATGACCTTCGTGTTGACCAACCTTCCGAAGCGGCTGATCATCTTCGGGATCGCGGCGTATGCAGCGGACATTGTGTTCGTCAGTAACATTGCGACACTGCTCGAGGGATGGTACGTCGATCATCTTTCCTGGCACTGGATCTTCTGGACGGCCGCGCTATTCACCCCAGTGATGATGGTATGTATCTATTTCGGAATTCCGCGCCGGATCAATACAGAACCCAGGCTGAATTGGCGCGGGTTTACTTACTTCAGCTTGAGCCTTGCTCTTTTGTACGGGGCACTGGATCAAGGACAGCGGCTGGACTGGCTGAACTCCGGCACTATCGTCGCGATGGTTGTTGCGGGACTCTTTCTGTTTGGGGCGACCATCGTGAGACGCATGGTGCAGCCCAATCCAGAGGTGAACCTCAAGTTTCTGTGCACTCGGAACATCATCATCCTGGCCCTGTCCATCTTCGTGTTCAAGTTCATGCACCTGGCTGCGATTGTGCTCGTACCAGGGTTCCTCAGCAACATTCAACACTACCGTCCGCTGGAGACCGGACACACGCTTGCCTGGGTGGCCCTGCCGATGTTCGCGGTGGTGTGGCTGGTGGCCACAATCATCATCCACGGGAACTCGCGGCTGGTCCTGGCGCTTGGACTAACCGTGGGAGCGGTATGCTGCTGGCTTTGGTCACACGTGGATACTTCGTGGTCTGGGAGTAGTTTCGAAATCGTGGAGCTTCTGTTCTCTCTCGGATTGGCAGGCGCATACATCGGATTGGTGAGCAGCATTGTGCTGGAGGCGCTCGAAGCGGGCGCTTTGACAAGCGCCGCCAACGCCGCTACGTTCTCCGGATTCATGCACCTGATGCGACTCTTTGGCGGCCAGGTCGGCGTAGCTGCTTTGACTCACTTCATTGCGGTGCGGGAGCAGTTTCACTCCAATATGCTGGGACTTTATGTGCAAAAGGGCAGCTGGCTTACCAATCACCGGCTGCTAATGCTGGCAGGCGGAGCACTGCCGCAATCCACTGGTAAGCAAGAGGCTCTGCAACGTGCAGCAACTGTTCTTGGCCTGCAGGTGCGGGCGCAGGCGTATACGCTGGCGACGTCAGATGGATTTGTCCTGATCGTGTTGGTCGTGATTGTTTATCTCCTTATCATGCTGCTTCTAGAGCCAGGAAAGATCACCTTCAAAGCCCTCAGCAAGATGCAGTGAATCAAGCATCGATGTGACCGAAGATATTCGTTACTGACTAGCCGGTAGAAGGTTGATGCGACTGCGCTAGCCAAATAGTGCGGCCACCGCAGTTTCGATCTTCATCAACGTTCTCTGTGACATGAAATCCATGATCTTCAAGAAGGTTTCGGTATTCGGCGGAATCGAGACTGGCATGGTAGAGCGGTTCTCCCTGAAACACACCGATGGCCTCGGCGTGGGAAGAGCCAGAGGTAAACATAAGAGCAGTGCCTGATTTGGCGTGTGCGCGGAAGATGGGGAACATCCGTCTTTGATCGTCGTGGTTGAGATGGAAGAAGCTGTCCCATGCCAGAATGCCGTCGAAGGTCTCAGCGAGAGAGAGCTTTCGCATATCTTGTACGAGCGCACGCTGGTTGGGAAGCCGGTCCCGAAACATGCGCACCATCTTCTCAGACGAATCGACGCCTGTTATCGAGTGCCCCTGCGCGGTGAGGTAGGTGGCGATAGGCTCTCCGGCACCGCATCCACAATCAAGGATGTTTGCGGGCGACGGGACTAGAGCACAGAAGCGGTCGAGCCAGCTCTTCTCAGGGAAACTCCGTTCCCGCAGGCGAGCTTGGACCCACGTCTCGGCGTGTTTTTCATACAGGTCGATGATGTGGTCTTCAAGCATACTCATCGATCATAGAAGCGTAGAGTTTTAGGATCACATTTTATAGTTTGGAAGATGCTGTGTTGCGAGGACCGTCCTCCTTATCAGGAGCTAAATGTGAAGATAAGAAAGCTTGTGACTTTTTTTGCTGGGGCGCTTTGTTTAGGGACGATGTTTTTGAGTGGACCGAATATGTCTGCACAGCAAAGCAACGAACGGGTGGTGCGAATCGCGGAGCTGGAGATCGATCCCGCACATTTGGATGCTTATAAAGCCGCGTTACGACAAGAGATTGCGGCTTCCATTCAAAAAGAGGCTGGCGTTCTGGCGCTTTACGCGGTAGCTGTGAAGGATCAGTCAAACCAGATTAGGCTCTTTGAGATTTACGCAAATACGGGTGCTTATCAGGCGCACCTGCAGTCTGATCATTTCAAAAAATATAAGAGCGAGACTGCCCATATGGTCAAGTCGTTGCGGCTGATCGAAACCGAACCGGTCTTGCTTGGTGCAAAGTAAGTTCAGGCAGACTGTGTGGCTGCGGGTTTTGGTTCCATCCAGATCTTTCCGACTGTCATCAGGACTACGAGCATGGCGGCGCAGAGGGCGAAGACCGGACGCACGCCGATGTAATGGGTGAGAATGCCGGAGAGGACAAGGCCTGAGATCTGCGCGGTGAAGATGATGGACATGAAGGTGGAGCCTACGCGGCCCATCAGCTCTGGGGGCGTGGCTTTCTGGAAGAGAGTTTGCGAGGGAACGATGATTCCTGCGACTGAGAAGCCGATGATGAGGTTGCCGAGGATGGTCGACCAGAGGTGAGGCAGCAGCGTGAGGATGACGAGACCGACGGCGATGCCGCATAGGCCGGAGTAGACGAGGAGCGTGTCCTTTAATTTTTTGCCGAAGGTGTTGAGGCCGTTGATGCCGATGAGCATTCCGAGGCCGATCATGGCGGAGGCGATGGCGAAGGACTTGGTGGATGCGTGGAGGGAGTCGCGCACGTAGATTGCGATGAGCGGGCCGAAGCAGCCGAGAACGAACATGCCCGCTGCCATGGCTAGGATGACGAAGAGCAGGGCTGCGTGGTGCACGATGAAGTCGATGCCTTGTTTCATGTCGAGCCACACTTTGCCGATTGCGGAGCTGCCTGCTGCATCGGTTGTTGGCGCGGCTGCTTTTGGTCCGGGGGCCAGGAAGGTGACGGAGGCGATCAGCAAGGCGGAGCCGACGAAGCTGACGGAGTCGAAGGCGTAGCAGCTGCGGGCTCCGAGATAGGAGACCATGAGGCCGGCGATGGCAGGGCCGATGATGCGCATGCCGAACATGACCTGCTGCATGAGCGCGTTGGCGGAGCGGAGGCCGTGTAGTGGGACTGCGGAGCGGATGGCGACTCCCTGGGCCGGGCCGAAGAAGCTGGAGATGACGCTGATGGCGGCGAGGATCGCGTAGAAGTGCCAGATCTGCGTGGCGAAGATGAGCAGGAGGCAGAGGCCCGCGCGGATAGAGTCGCTTGAGACCATGGTGGGCTTGAGCGGCCAGCGGTCGACGAAGACTCCGGCCAGGATGCCGAGGACCGCGATGGGGAGCATGTAGGCGATCTGGACGCCGGTGACCTGCTGGGCGTTGGCGTGCAACTTGAAGGTGATGACGTTGATGACGGCGAAGAGGGCGAGGAAGTCGCCGAAGACGGAGATGATCTGCGCGTACCAGAGACGGCGCATCATGGGGACGCGCAGGACATCGCCCATGGATAACGGGGCGGGGAGTTCGGGATCGATGACGGGATTCTGCTGGGCCGCGGTGGGGTTTGCGGTTGTGCTCATCGGGATTCCTTTTGGGTGATGCTAAATAGTACGGGATTGGGTGGAGTCAGTTCCAAGAATCAGATCTTGAATTAGTTCCAGGAATCGACCGTAACGAACCGGATCTCTGGTTGATTTTTATAATGCTGAAGAATCAGGGATGTGGCCTCGACGCTGGGCAGACGCGGCTGGCCAAGACCTGCCTGTCCGCCGTCGTGTAGCACGATATTGGATGAGCGATTTTGTCGCTGGTTGCGGAGAATTCCGCTTAGGGTGCGGTCTGCGATTTCTCGAGCGCTGATGGGCTTCCAGTCGCCGGGGAGGAGGTTCCACTGGACGGGGGTGAGGCCTAGCTCGTGCGCGATGCGAAAGACCGCGGGACGGCGTGCACCGTGGGGGGCGCGGAAGTAGCGGACGGGAGCGCCGAGAGTGTCTTCGATTGTGGCGTTGCAGTGGGTGAGTTCTTCGCGGATGCGTGCGGTGGATTGCCACGCTAGCCACGGGTGGGTCATGGTGTGGTTGCCGATGAGGTGTCCGGCGGCTGCGATGGCGCGAGCGATGGCGGGGCGTTGCTGAACGTAGCGGCCGATGAGGAAGAAGGTGGCACGGGTGTTGTTGCGGGCGAGGACTTCGAGGAGACGTTCGGTGGCGACGTCGTTGGGGCCGTCGTCGTAGGTGAGAGCTATTTCGTTGGGGTTTTGGGGGGCGATGAGAAGTTTGCCGAAGAGCTGGGACTGCGCGGAGAGGGCGGCGTAGGTGAGGGTTCCTGCGGCGGCGGTCGCAGCGAGGAGCGCGGCAGCGGTGTATTGTGTCTGTGTCATGCCAAGGCTCACTGGCTCCATTATAGGGAGGCCGCAACCTTTGACTGGTGTGAGTTTGCGTGGGGACAGCACTGGTTTGACTTTGTATCTTGCGGAAATGGCTTGCTTTATAGGCTTCGGATGCCTACTATTCCCGAATCAATTCAACCCTTGGGGAATACTCGTTCCCGGGCACGCAGGCTGATGGGCCAATCATGCCTTCAGGTCCGTCCTGCAGCGGATCTATCGCGCGGAAAACCGCCGATGGCTTCGCCCTGCTTACTCCGTCGCTTCTCTCACGTTCGAATCAAGGAGAAAGACTGTTATGAATCTGCCAATTGGTTGCAAATGTATTGTGCTCCCTCTGTTGCTTGTTGGTTTCGTAAGCAGCGTGACTCTCACGGTCTCGGCGCAGGATAAGACGATTGCGAGTCAAAAGATATTGACGATTCAGCGCGAGTTCACCAAGCCAGGCAAGGAAGGTGCGGCCCATGAAAAGAGCGAGGCTGCGTTTGCACAGGCGATGGCTGGGGCGAAGGCTACGGACTACTACTATGCGTTGTCCTCTCTTTCGGGTCGGCCGAGGGTACTGTTTCTAAGCGCCTATCCGAGCTTTGCGGACATTGAAGCCGAGCGCAAGAAGGTGAATGGCAATGCGTCGCTTTCGGCGGAGCTTGATCGCGCGAATGAAGCCGATGGCGATCTGCTGGCGGAGACGAACTCCAGCATGTGGGTGCGAAGGGACGATCTTAGTTTGAACCAGGGATTTCGGGTGGGGGCTCGGTATGAGGAGCTGACGCAGTTCGTGGTTCGCCCGGGCCACACTGGTGAGTGGGATGAGTTGGTGAAACTGGTGATCGCCGCGTACAAGAAGGGTGTTCCGGATGCTCACTGGGGAACCTACGAGCTGGTTTATGGCGGGGGCGGCACGTACCTGGTGATTACGACGCTAAGGTCCGGAGAGGAGATCGACGCTGACTTTGCCAAGGATCCGAAGTTCATCGAGGCATTAGGACCAGATGGGTTGAAGAAGCTGGAGGCGTTGGAGGCTTCGTGCGTCGTGTCGAGAGAGTCCAATCTGTTCCGGATCGCACCGAAGATGAGTTATCCGCCACCGGCGTTGGTGCAGGCTGAGCCGGACTTCTGGACCCCGAAGCCTTAGTTGTTTGGGGTATGGATGCTTAAAGCAAAAGCCCTGCGCTGGTTGGCGCAGGGCTTTTGCTTTGGTGCGGGTTGAGGTTAGTAGAGGATCTTCAGGCCGAATTGAAAGATGCGCGGCTCGAAGGTGCTTGTGATCTGACCGCCGGTAGTGGGGTTGTTGAGGACTGCCGGTGAGGTCGCGGTAGCTGGAGTGCTGAGGTTTCCACCAAGACCGCTGCCGGGAATGTAGAAGTTGGTGTGGTTGAAGAGGTTGTAAGACTCGGCACGGAACTGTACTCGAAGGCTCTCGATTGGAGTGGTGAAGGTCTTATTGAGGGCGACGTCGGTCTGGTAGAAGGCTGGCGAACGGCCGGGGTTTCTGGAGGCGTTGCCGAAGGGGCTGACGAGGTTTCCGCTGCCATCCTTTGTCTCGGGCAGGGTGTAGGCGGCGAGGTTGATGTATTGAATGAAGCCGTTGCTCAGCTTGGTTTTATTGATGGCTTTCTGACCGGCGACGACATTGGGACGATACTCGTTGGCTCCGCGATAGGTTGCGGGGATCTGAGGGGAGACGGCGTTGGCGGAGTTGGGAGAGTAGCCGACGTTGAAGACGGTGCCGGCCTGCATGGTGTTGATGGCGCTGATCTGCCAGCCGCCGAGGACGGTGTCGGTGAAGCCGTTGGCGGTGTTCATGAAGTGGCGACCGCGTCCGAAGGGAAGATCGTAGACGAGGCTGGTGACGTTGCTGATGGGCAGATTGTAGTCAGACTGCGCGTAGTCGGCCTTGATGTTGTTGGCGTCCTGCGGCGAGGGGCTGTTGCCTTCGAGTGAGGCGCTGGCGTTGTCGAGCGAGTGCGACCAGGTGAAGGAGTTGAGGAGGGTGAGACCGGCGACGAAGCGCTGCTCGTAACGAACCTGAAGGGCGTCGTAGTGCGAGTAGAACTCGTTGAGGGCTTCGGTGATGTCGCTGGGCCAGTTGCCGTAGGGGCGGGCGAATCCGTTGGCGGGATTTTTTTGGTTGCCGTTGAGGAAGCCCTGGAGCTTGCTGCCGTGGTTGCCGACGTAGGCGATGTCGAGGAGCGTGTTCTTGGCGAGCTCTTGCTGCACGCTGAGGAAGTAGCTCTGGACGTAGCTGTCGCGGGTGTCCTTGGGGACGTAGGTGATGTTGTCGGTGGCCTTGTTGAAGGTGGTGGCGATGCCGGTGGGGAAGCCCTGGTCGGCGGTGACGTAGCAGCTTGCAGCGGCTCCGCCTGTGGGGCAGTGGTTGGTGGTGCTTGGCGTCTTCTGGGTGACGGAGACGAACTGGGCTTGCGGGGCGTTGATGGCGAGGATGTCGCCTGAGCCTGCGCGGGTGTAGTGGACGTAGCTGGTGCCGTAGCCGCCGCGAATGGAGGTGCGCGGAGTGGCTGCGTAGGCAAAGCCGAGTCGTGGGGCGAAGTCGTTGAGGTCAGGGTTGACGAGGGTGTTGCCGTAGACGCCGCTGCCGGAGGTTGGAGTGATGCCGTTGCCTGCGACTGCGCCAGGGGTGAGGGTGAGGACGGTCTGGGTGGTGGGGTCGAAGTTCGAGATGAAGTTGTGCTGCTCAGAGTAGGGCGATCCGTACTCCCAGCGGAGACCGAGGTTGAGGGTCAGCTTGGGATCGACCTTCCAGTCGTCCTGTGCGTAGGTGCTTTGCAGGGTCTGGCGGAGGTGGGCGACGAAGAGGTTGGCGACAGAGTAGTTGTTGGTGGTGCCGAAGAGGAAGTCGGCCCAGTAGTTGTCGGCGACGGCGCCGCTGATGTTGGGGCAGTTGGGGTTGGTCGCGGTCTTGACGCCGGCGACGGTGGTGCTGGGGCAGAGGCTGAAGCCGCCAGAGTAGCTGAAGGAGCCGTAGAGGGGGTTGTTGTCGTTGACGGCCATCCAGATGTGCTCGTACTCATAGCCGAACTTGAGAGAGTGGTGGCCCTTGATCCAGGTGAAGTTGACCTTGGGATCGAGCAGGGACGGGTTCTGCCATTGGGGATTGGTGCTTTGACGGCCAAAGGCGGTGAAGCCGCCACCGAGGCTGGTGGAGGGTAGGCCGCCGGCGACGACTGGGTCGGATGGGAGGCCGGGGATGGAGATGGCGTTATCGCCGATGGAGGGCGAGAACTTGCCCGCCTTGGTTTTGGAGAGGCCGATGCGCGCATCGATGACCTTGTTGGCGCCGATTAGGTGCGTGTATCCGAGGGCTACCTGCTGGTCGAGGACGCGGATGGTGCCGTTGGTCTGGCCGTCGAGAGGAAGCGGGAAGATGGGAGCGTTGAAGCCGGTCTCCTTGCGATCGCTGACGCGGAGGAACCAGGAGCTGGTGGGGTTTTGTTGGTAGTCGAGACGGAGGTCGCCCTTGTCGGAGTTGTCGGTGAAGGGGACCTGGGTGGCGTAGTTGTCCTGGGCGAGGCCGCTGGATGCGAGGCCGGTGCCGGTGGTGGGAATCTGCTTGAAGAAGCCGATGATCTGTTGCGAGACGGGGTTGATGGCGGAGGTGGGGATGGCAGTGCCGGCGGGATAGACCTGGCCGGTGAGTGGATTCTGCACCGCTACGACGAGCTTGCCGTTGAGTTCGTTGGTGGTCGGGACGGTGTTGACGCTGAGTGGCTTGAGAACCTGGCGGAAGCCTTCGTAATCTACGAAGTAGAAGAGCTTGTCCTTGACGATGGGACCGCCGAAGTTGACGCCGAACTGGTTGCGGTTGAAGGTCGGCTTCTGGAAGGGGACGACGTTTCCGCTGCTGCCGACGAGGGTGGGCTTGAAGTAGCCGGCGGCGTTGAGGTCAGTGTTGCGGATGAACTCGTAGACAGTGGCGTGGAAGCGATTGGTTCCGCTGTTGGAGGCGACGTTGATGGTGGCGCCGGAGGAGCGGCCGTACTCTGCGCTCTCGTTGTTGGTGACGATCTGGAACTGGGCTACGGAGTCGGGCGGGATGGCGATGATCTGGTTGTCGAAGCCCTGGTTGCTCTCGCCGTAGGCGTTGTTGTCCATGCCGTCGAGGAGGAAGTTGTTGAAGACGCTTCGCTGGCCGTTGATGTTGTAGGCTCCGGCGCGGACGAGCGAGCTGATGGAGCTGGTGGTGGCGGCTGTGGGCGCCTGGCGGGAGCCGGTGACGAGGCCGAGGAGGTCAGAGTAGTTGCGGGAGACGAGCGGGAAGGCCTCGCTCTGGTATTGCGTGATGGTCTGGCCGCGCTGGCTGGTCTCGGTTTCGATCTGGAGGGCGACGTCGGAGACTTCAACGGTGGTCTGGGTGGAGCCTACCTGGAGGGAGAGGTCGATGCGCTCGCGTACTCCGACGGAGACGGTGATGTTTTTTGCGACTGCGTCTGAGAAGCCGGGAGCGCTGGCAGAGATGGTGTAGACACCGACGCGGAGGGAGGGGACTTCGTAGTCGCCTGAGCTGTTGGAGGTGGCTTTTGCGGTGATGGAGGTCGCGTTATTGGTGATAGAAACGGATGCGCCTGAGACGCCGGCTCCGGTTGCATCATGGATGGTTCCTACGAGGCTGCCGTTTTCATACTGGGCGTACAGATGGGAGCACAGGAAGAAAATACAGAAGGCCACCGCAAGGTTGGATGCAGAACAAAATCTTTTTTTTCGCATAGCCCTAAGTTTTAGGGGTGCTGATTAACGTGCTGTAAATCGAGTGTGAACAGGGGGTTAGGAATGACGCCGGTACCCTGGAAATCAACTTATTGCGGAAAAGATTTTATTGGATGGAACGGCCTTCATGGAGCCATGAAGGCGAAGCTCAGGCGGGGATATCGAATCCTAGATGCCGCATCATCTCATCGGTTACTTCGTAGTCCTGATCGGGGTCGGGCATGACGTCTCTGCCAGTGTCGGACTTTCCGAAGGAGTGAAGGTAGAGGCCGGCCTTGAGGAAGGCTCCCTGGAGTTTTACCTTGTCGGCGTAGGTGACTCGCAGAGGGCTGGCTTCGTGGGTGATGTCGCCGACGCGCTCGTACTGCATGATGAGTCCGCCGGGGTGGGTCGGGTCGGGGTGGATCTTGAATCGTACCTGGTAAGTGTTCATTGTTAGGTCTCTGCTGGTTCGATGCGGAGTCGTAGGTGATTGCTGCTGGGGTGGTGTTATTTCTTTGCGTGGGCTTTGAGCAGGGTGAGGACCTCTTCGGCGTGGCCTTCGGGTTTTACCTCTTCGAAGATGTGGATGAGGCGCTGGTCAGGGCCGATCAGGTATGTGGTGCGCTTGACGCCTTTGACTAGCTTGCCGTACATGTTTTTCGGCTTGACGAGGTCGTAGCGGTTGATGAGCTCCATGTCGGGGTCGGCTAGGAGGTCGTAGGGGAGGTCGTATTTGTCTTTGAACTTCTTCTGGTCTTTGACGGTGTCGCGGGAGATGCCGAGGACGACGATGCCTTGCTTCTGGAATTTTTCGAAGGCGTCGCGGAAGCCGCACGATTCGATGGTGCAGCCTGGAGTGTCGGCGCGAGGGTAGAAGAAGAGGACTACGGGCTTGCCTTTGAAGTCGGTTAGGGAGACTTCTTTGCCGTCTTGGTTTTGGAGGGTGAAGTTTTCTACTTTGTCGTTGATCTGCACCGTGATTCCTCTTCGCGTTTCAGGAGATGTTCTTCGTGTTGGTTTTATCTTAGAAGATTTCCTGGCGGCACGAGGATTTGCGTGGAGACGATGGGTTTCTTTCTCTGCTATTAAAGTGCTGGGCTAGCCTTCGCTCAGAGGGTTAGGGTGCATCTTTGCGCTTGCCTCGTTTGAGCCACCATGCATCGATGGCTTGTTGGCGGGAAGAGCCGGGATTGTCGCGGAAGAAGTCTCGGAAGTGCTGGTTGTATTCGAGCTGTTGGGGGATGCGAGTTTTCTTTGTGCCGGGGCGCACGCTTGTCTGGTAGCAGATGGCTGCGTCAGCGAGCGTTTTACCGGGTTTGGTGTGAATGAAGTCGCGCGTAGGGGCGTTGAAGTGGAAGCCGGGGCCCAGGTTCTGTTTGAAGAAGGCTCCAAGGGAGGGATTGCAGCGCCAGCCTTCTCCGATGATCGTGTCCATGGTGAAGTGGGCAGGCATGCGAGTCGAGCTTCGTTGCGGAGAGGGATGCCTGACTGGACTCTTTCCGCTTAGATAATCAGTGATTCTGGACTGCAGTTGGAGCTTTGAGCCCGAGGTAGAGATCTGATGCTCGCGGCAGAAGGCGACTAGTTCCTCTTTGAGCCAGTACCAGGATGCGAAGTCGTGCGCGGTGAGGCTGGCGGAGAGAAATGGGCGCTTCGTCACTTCACTAAACAATCTTTCCGTCCGGTGTCTGTAACACCGGCGATCAACCATTTGCCATCCTTGTGGACGAGATTGAATAGGTCGGTTCCGCAGTGGTCCACTTTGCCGTCAACTAGAAACTCGAAGGGGGCCCATACGACTGCGAGGTCGTTGTCGATGCGTATGAGGGGATCGTGGATGCGTTCTTCTATCTTGGTGGTGCCGGGTTTTCCTACGCGGTTTGCGAAGTCCTCGAATGTCATCTGGGTCGGCTTGCCGTCTCGCATGAGGACCATTGTGCCGCCGGGGAGTGTTGGTTCCTTGATGGCTGCTGCGTCGCGCTTTGCCATGCCGTCGAACATCGCTGTAACGGGGGCTAGGACTGCCTGCTCTTCTGGTGTAGTGGCGTGTAGTGGGGCAGTCAGGAATGCGGCCGCAATTGCTGCTGAGATAGACAAAACCAAACGTATCCTCGGTGTCTTCATGGCTCCCGATTCTAAACCTTGGGTTGGAGGTCGGCTGGTTTGGCTTGAAATAGAAGACCGTACAAACGGTTGAAGGAATACAGGGATCCTTCACTGCGTTCAGGATGACGACTTGCAGATGATGAAGTTGCTTTAGCTCTCTGTTGATGTCAAGAACGTGAGGGTTTTTTCTAGGGAGGCGGAGTCTTCTACATGGGAGGTTTTTTGGGTGCGGTCGATTTGGCGCATGAGGCCAGAGAGGACTTTGCCGGGGCCTACTTCGATGAAGTGGGTTGCGCCCTGGGCGATGAGGAGCTGGATGCACTCGACCCAGCGGACGGAGCCGGTGACCTGGCGGATGAGGCAGTCGGGTACTTCGGCGCGGCGATGGAGGAGGCGGGCGTCGACGTTGGCGGCGATGGGGAAGGCCGGGTCGTGGAAGCTGACGGCTTCGAGGGTGGTGGCGAGGGCGTCCTGCGCGGGCTGCATGAGGGCGCAGTGGAAGGGTGCGCTGACGTGGAGCATCACGGTGCGCTTGGCCCCGGCAGCTTTGCAGAGGTCGGCGGCGAGATGAACGGCTCCTTCGGCTCCGGAGATGACGGTCTGGTCGGGGGAGTTGAGGTTGGCGGGGGAGACCACGGCCAGAGCTGCGTTGAAGGTTTTGGCGTCGGGCATGGTGGGGAGCGGGGTGAGCTGGTCGGTGACCTGGGAACAGACCTCGGAGATGAGGATCGAGGAGAGGCCCAGAATGGCGGCCATGGCACCTTCTCCTGCGGGGACGGCTTGCTGCATGAATTGGCCGCGGGAGCGGACGGTGCGGACGGCTTCGGCGAAGGAGAAGGTGCCGGCGGCGACGTGGGCGGAGTACTCGCCGAGGGAGTGGCCGGCGGCGAAGGCGGGGGTGATGCCTTTCTCTGCGAGGATGCGGGCGGCGGCGACCGAGACGGTGAGGATGGCGGGTTGGGTGTGCTCGGTGAGTTTGAGCTGGTCTTCAGGGCCCTCGAAGATGAGCTTCGAGAGAGGGAAGCCGAGGGCTTCGTCGGCTTCGTCGAAGATGGCGCGGGCGGTGGGGAAGTTGTCGTAGAGATCGCGGCCCATGCCTACGGATTGCGAGCCTTGGCCGGGGAAGAGGAACGCTATTTTCATGTCGAGGTCGATGATAAATCAGGGAGCGGTCCTGCCGGACGGGCCCACTACGCGTGGGGCGGCCACTTCGTGGCGTGTGTATCTTTTCTGGGTTGATTCGCTGCGGTTGTCCTCCCGTTGGTCGGAATCAGAAGCCGAAGCAACGCGAGGCCCGGTGCATTTTGTCGCGCCCACATAGGTACAAAAGTCACGAAGTGACCGCTCCACGCGCAGTGGGCCGTCCGCAGGACTTATCTTTCCGATTTTGGGAGAAGCAGCTAGATGCCGAGGCCTGCGTCCACGTCCTGCTCGTCGCCGGAGTGAGCGTAGAAGTCGTAGGGGGTGCGGCGGTTGAACTTGTAGCGCTGGCGGAGTTCGCGGCCAACGAAGAGGCCAAGAGCAACGGCGCCCAGGCCTGCGGAGATCCAGCCGACTGTCTTGATGAGAGTGGTCTCCTGATCCTCTTCCCCGTTGTTTCCGTTGCGTTCGAGGCTGGGGAATGGGAGGGCGGCGGTGGTGGGGATCTCCTCGGTTGTGGTGTCTTCAGTCCGAGGTTTGGAACGGAACATCATGCTTTGGATTTTAGCGCAGGTTCGAAGAAGGTTGGGAGAATCGAAGCTGGAGAGGTACTCCTTCAGTGGCATTGAACAGTTGGACGCAATGCGGCAGATAAGGTTGCCGTGGATGAGGTTAGGGTTCGATGAAAGGAACGATCCTAGGTAACGTCGACCTGGTGGAAGCCGAGGCTGTAGAGGAGAGTGGTGACGGTGGCGCGGGCGTTTTTGCGGGCGGTGTCCAGGATGCCGTCGGCGAGCGCGGATGCCTGGAGCTGCTGTTCTGCTTTGGCGCGAGTGTCGGATTCGAGGTTCTGGTCGACGGGAACGAGGAGGCCGGTGGAGCGGGCGTAGACGCGGGTGTGCTGGTTGTCGAGCGTGGTGATGAAGAGCTGCGAGGCGGGCAGGGTGACGTGGATGGACTGGCCGTTGTTGTCGACGCGGACGTCTTCGGGCTTGAGTTGCGAGAGATCGATGCCGGCGATGGATTGGCCGTGGACTACGAGGAGGAGACGGTCGCCGGCGAGGAGGTCGGGCAGGACGGCGCTGGATTTCGAGCCTTCGACGACGGTGTCGATGGAGTAGACGACTGTTTCGAGGCGGTTGAGGCGTTGGATGCGCTGGACGACTGCGGGGACCGACGTGTCGAAGGCGGTGGTTCGGCCTGTGATCGCGGTGGCGACTCGGGCCAGGACGCCGGAGGTTGCGTGGCGGATGAAGAGGGCCAACGCAGCGGCTCCTAGGATGAGCGAGAGCAGGACGACGAAGAACGTTCCGGAGGATCTGCGACCTGGGCCGTATGAGCCGTATTGGGTAGTCATTGTTGTTTGGATGCTACTACTTCGCGGAGAGGCTGGGAGGTGAGTCCCAGCCTCTGTTTGCAATTGTTCCTGATTCAGGAAGAAGGAATGTTTTCGCGGTTAGGGTTTCAGGTAGGTTTCGAAGTGCCAGAGGATGCGGTTGAAGAGCTCGTCGCGTGCGGTGGGGCCTGCGATGGAGTGGGTTTTGCGCGGGAAGAGCTGGAGGTCGTAGGGGATTCCGGCGTCGATGAGGGGTTGTATGAATTGAATGGTGTTGGCCATGTGGACGTTGTCGTCGCCGGTGCCCTGCGCGATGAGGATTCGGCCTTTTAGTTTGGCGGCGTCGGTGATGGGCGAGTCTACCGCGTAGATGTTGTTCGGGTCTGGCGTCGAGTTTGGGGAGGGGAGGCCGAGGTAGCGTTCGGTGTAGATGGAGTCGTAGTTGCGCCAGTCGGTGACGGGGGCCACGGCTACGCCTGCGAGGATGCGGTCGGTGTGGGTCATGGCGTAGAGGGTGAAGTAGCCGCCCCAGCTCCACCCCCACCAGCCGATGCGTTTGGAGTCGAGCTGCGGATATTGGGTGAGGACCTGATCGAGCGCTGCCATCTGATCGGAGAACTGGACGGGGCCGAAGTTGCGGTAGGCGGCTTGCTGGAAGTCGCGTCCACGACCGCCGCTGCCGCGGGTGTCGATGTCGAGGACTGCGAAGCCGTGTTGGGCGAGGATCTCGTTGAAGATCTGGGATCCGCTCCATGAGTTGCGGATGCTGCTGACCGGGGTGGGTCCGTTGTACGGGTTGAGGATTAGGGGGACTGTTGCCGGGGTGGTTGAGGATGGCGTGGTGAGGCGGCCGTAGAGTTTGGTCTTTCCGTCGGCGGCGGTGACGGTGACGATGGAGCTGGTGACGCCGGTTGCGCGGGCGATGGGTTTGGACTTCCAGATGGGAGTGCAGGTTTGGCTGATGGTGCAGAGGCTGAGGACCGGGGGCGTTGTGGCGTCGCTGTAGTAGTCGGTGAAATGAACGCCGTCGGGCGAGGTGCTGGTGCCGTGGGTGCCCCGGCCGGTTGTGAGCTGCTGCTTCGCGGTGCCGTCAAGTTTGATGGACCAGAGATTGTCTTCGAGCGGGGAGCCTTCATTGGAGGCGTAGAAGACGGTGTTGGATTTGGCGTCGATGCTGTCTACGGTCTCGACTTCGTAGTCGCCCTGGGTTAGCTGGCGGGTGAGTGTGGCGTCGGCGGCGAGGGGATGATGCTCGTCAAAGCTGTAGAGGTAGAGGTGGGCGTGGCCGTCGCGCCAGCTACTGATGACGAAGCGTCCGCCGGGGAGGATGTTGAGGTCCGTGCTGAAGTCGAGGTATTTGGAGTCGGTGTCGGTGTAGACGAGACGGGTTTTGCCGGATTTGGTGTCGGCGAAGTAGAGGTTGAGGTGCTGCTGGTCGCGAGTGAGGACTTCGATGTAGACAGTGTTGGCGTCGACCCAGCCGAAGCGGGGGATGTAATCGTTATTGGGGCTGAAGGGGACTTCGATGAATTTGGTCTTGCCGCCTTTGGTGGAGACGATGCCGACGCGGACGGCGGGATTAGGGTCGCCGGGTTGCGGGTAGCGCTGGTTGTCGATGGTGGCGTGGGTGGGGATCCAGTCGGTGATGGGGTACTGGGGGACCTTGGCCTCGTTCATCTGGAGGTAGGCGATGGATTTGGAGTCAGGCGACCAGAAGTAGTTGCTGCGGACGTCGAGCTCTTCGAGATAGACCCAGTCGACTTCTCCATTGAGGAGAGTGTCGGTGGTGTCGTGGGTGAGGGCTGTCTCTTTGCCGGTGGCGGATACGGGGTGGATGTAGAGGTTGTGGTCGTGAAGGTAGGAGACGTTGGCGGCGTCGGGGGAAAATTTGGGATCGTCGCCGGAGCCCTCGTGGGTGTCGACGATGAGGGTGCCGGTGCCGGCGGCGATGTCGTAGAGCCAGAGGTGGCCACCGTTGTCGATGAGGAGATGTTTGGAGTCGGCGGCCCAGATGTAGGCGGACATGCCGTAGCGGGAGCGGTGGTCGGCGTCTTTCTCGTTGACGGCTGCGGACGTGAGTTTGCTGAGCTGCTCGGCTGTGGCGAGGACGCTGACGCGGCCGGTAGCGGCGTCGATCTGGACGATGTCGCCGGCTTTACCGGGAGTGGTGGCTTCGGGCTCGTCGACGATGAAGGTGAGGAGCTTGCCGTCGGGGCTCCAGTCGATGCCGTGGGGGGCGCGGCCGGTGAGATTTTTGTTCGCGTCGGGGATGGTGCGGATACCTGGGTCGGTCGCGGCTGGGGTTTGGGCGAGAGTCGTGACGGCGGAGAGATAGAGCAGAAGGGCGGAACGCAGGAAGCGAGGCATGTGATTGGCTTGAGTTTACAGGCAGTGGTCGTCGCGTCAAAGATGCCTTGTTAACGCTGCCTTTGCGCTCAGTCTCGTTCCGCCGGCCTGAGCCTGAAGATCAATTGGTCGTATTCAGTCTGGAGCGCTTTGACACGCTTTTCGATCAGTGGAAAATAGTCGTTCGGATACGGCTCCCCGTGACTCACGGGATCGTCCTTAAGACCCGCTTCCCGTAGCATCTCATAGACCTTTACATGTCTTACGTAACGTAACGAGGCCTCAACAATGGCCGTATCGCCTGCCAGATGCAGGTGGTCTTCAATCACCGCAAGGGCGTCTCTGTGATTTCGTAGAATTCCGGCTAACTCAATCTGGACACTAAGTCTGCTTTGAGGACTGTCTGGATCCTCGTCTCTGTCTCTGAGTCGATCCCACAGTAAGTTTTCCTTTTGCAGATGAAGATACGTCGGCCAATAGAACTTTGACAGCTGCTCTTCAAGGAAGTGGACGCGTTTATCAAGCAGGAATTTGTGTGTGTCATCTCTGCGACGAAGGTATGAATCGACAATGCCCTTGCTTGCGATACCTGCCAAAAACGTAATGCCGCCCCACATAACGGACCCAAGCGAACCGAAAGCGAGAGTTGTCATCATTGTCCGGTCTATGGGAGTTCCTGGTGAAGGTAGGCCACAGGTCAGCCAGCACGTCGTTCAACCGAAGTATTGAATTGTCCCAATACGCCTGTATACGACAGATGCTGGAACATCGTTCGACAATGCTACTCTGGCGCCCAACAAATGGCGAGGCAGCGCCGTAATGGTCGCCTACGTTAGCGTCAATGGGAATCGGAACGAAGTTACGTCGCTGGCGACTACAGAGTTTCCATGCTGGAGGATCTGGAGACCTCGTGCTGCATGGCGAGGCGGTTCTGGTAGCTTGCGGCGATGAAGTCGCGGAAGAGCGGGTGCGGCTCGAGTGGCTTGGATTTGAACTCGGGGTGGAACTGGCAGCCCAGGAAGAAGGGGTGCGTGGGGATCTCCACGATCTCGACGTAGGTTGCGTCAGGCGTGGTGCCGGTGAGGCGGAGGCCGGCGCCGGTGAGGATGGCTTCGTATTCGCGGTTGAACTCGTAACGGTGGCGGTGGCGTTCGCTGATCTCGGTCTTGCCGTAGGCGTGGGCGGCTAGGGAGTCGGGCTCCATGACGCAGTCCCATGCTCCGAGGCGCATGGTGCCGCCCATCTCTTCGACGCCAGTGAGTTCGCGGAGTTTGTAGATGATGCGGTAAGGGGTGGCTGGGTCGAACTCGCCGGAGTTGGCGTCCTTGAGGCCGCAGACGTTGCGGGCGTATTCGATGCAGGCGGTCTGCATGCCGAGGCAGATGCCGAAGTAGGGAACTGCCTCTTCGCGGGCGTAGCGAATGGCGTTGAGCATGCCTTCGATACCGCGCTTGCCGAAGCCGCCGGGGACGAGGATGCCGTCGAAGTTCCGAAGCTGTTCGGCGTAATCGGGGACTTCGAGGCCTTCGGCTTCGAGCCAGGTGACGCGAAGTTTGAGGTTGTGGGCCAGGGCGCCGTGGACGAGAGCTTCTTTCAGGGACTTGTAGGAGTCTTCGTACTCGACGTATTTGCCTACGATGCCGATGGAGACTTCGTCTTTGGGGTTGTAGGCGCGACGAACGATGTCCTGCCAGCGGGAGAGGTCGGGGGCTTTGGTTTCGATGCGAAGGTATTTGAGTGCGAGGGTGTCTACGCCTTCGGCGGCGAAGGTGAGGGGGACCTCGTAGATGCTGGGGACGTCGCGGGCGGCGATTACGGCGGCCTCTTCGACGTTGCAGAAGAGGGCGATTTTGTTGCGCATCTCGCGTGGGACGGCGCGGTCGGAGCGGCAAAGGAGGATGTCGGGCTGGATACCGATGGAGAGCATCTCCTTGACGGAGTGCTGGGTGGGCTTGGTTTTGAGCTCCTGTGCGGCGGCGATCCAGGGGATAAGGGTGACGTGGACGAAGCAGGTGTTTTCGCGACCGAGGTCCTGGCGCATCTGGCGGATGGCTTCGAGGAAGGGAAGCGATTCGATGTCGCCTACTGTGCCGCCGATTTCGACGATGGCTACTTCGCAGTCCGCCGCGACTTTGCGCATGGCGTTTTTGATCTCGTTGGTGACGTGGGGGATGACCTGGACGGTCTTGCCGAGATAGTCGCCGCGGCGCTCTTTGGTGATGATCTGCTCGTAGATGCGGCCGGTGGTGAGGTTGTTGTCGCGCGTGAGCTTGGCGTGGGTGAAGCGCTCGTAGTGGCCGAGGTCGAGGTCGGTCTCGGCGCCGTCGTCGGTGACGAAGACCTCGCCGTGCTGGAAGGGCGACATGGTGCCGGGATCGACGTTGAGATAGGGGTCAAACTTCATGAGATTGACCTTGATGCCACGGGCCTCGAGCAGGCAGCCAATCGAGGCTGCGGCGAGACCCTTGCCGAGCGAAGACACGACTCCGCCAGTTACGAAGATGTACTTTGCAGACATGTCCGCGACCTCTTTAGATGTATTTGAAATTTGTGCAGGATGGGCACGGTTAAGTATCGCAGGGTCCGGGCCGGGAAGCAATGGGTTGACTTTTCGGAAGGAAGTCAGGTTGGGTCATCAGATTTTTTGAGATCTGACGACTTGAATCTTGACTGTTGCAGGGTTTTCTTCAGGGATGAGGATCGTGCGGGATGCCACGGGAGATTTTCTTAATCAGGAATTCCTGGAGGAGGGAGGAGGCTGCGCCGGAGGCTGTATCGATCAGCGCGTTGGAAATCGTCAGCCCTGCTCCGTTGCGATCGCTGGAGGGGTAGTAGAGGTTTGAAATGCCGGCTGAGGCGAAGTTGCCGAGGATGAATGAGTAGTTCGGTTGCCAATGGCCGTTGTCACCTTTGCAGATGAAGGCGGTCGACATGGCGTAGAGGGCGCGGGAGCGAATGGTTCCGGTGCCTTTGTAGAAGTAGCGCGGGTCCTGATGAAGGATCGACGGAAGGATCGCGTTGCCGATCATGCTGCCGATGAAGCCGTCGCCGTAGGAGGCCGCGTATCGCTTGAAGTAGCCGGATGCGCCCTGACCGTAGCCGCTGAAGCTGTTTTGCGATTGCTCGATGCCCGCGATGATGGCGGGGATGGCGAAGGAGACGGGATCGTATGCGTCTCTCAACGCCAAGCGGAACTTCTGGCCGGAACTGAGAGGGACGGCATTCCAGGTATAGGAGACGTAGAAGTTGGGGAAGACTCCGAGTACGCGCTGTTTCTCCTGGAGCGACACCTGCTCCTCTGCGATGTCGTGCCGCGTGAAGTTTACGTCGACGTTTGTCGTGGCGGAGGAGACTTGCAGGGTGACCGTCGGCAGCTCATAATGCTGGCCTTTCAGAAGTACGAGGGCGGAGGAGACCCAGCTGGCAAAGCCGGGCGATATGACTTCCAGTTTGAAGGTGCCGGCGTTGACTGCAGTGAAGTTGAAGGTGCCCGCTGAATCGGTTGCGATCGTGCGCTGAGGCCGGGAGTCAAGAAATTGGATGGAGACGAGGGCGCCTTCGACCTGGGCTCCGCTGGGGTCGAGTACCGTGCCGCTGATGGTCCCGGTGATTTGCTGGTCGGGCGGCATGAAGCTGGAAGACTGTGGTCCCGGTGCGTCGGGCAGTTCGATGTCGACGGGTTCCAATGTTGCGACCTGCTGGGTTGTGCCTAGTGACGTCGGTGTGATCGGATTGGCGTCGGATGGAGCGGGAAGCGTCTGCGCGTGTGCATACGTACTGAGCATTGAGCACAGTAGGAGGGTCAGGAGAAAAGGGCCCGGATTTCGCAAACCATCCATATCGGCTACGTTTCTAATTGTAGATGTTCATGCAGGGAGCCTCATGGGAAGCACGATGTGAGGAGCCGATTGCGCCGACGTGTTGAATCTTGGCTTATTGATTGTGAATTCCACAATCACCCATTGGTCCGATCAAGGGATCATCTTCGACGGATCGTCTCGAAGAGGGCTTCAGCATTTGATTCAACTGAGCTCGTTTAGTTTGTAGGGTTTTTGTCGTTGCGGTCTGATTCCTGGTTATTTTCAAGAGGGCTGGAGCGTGTTGATGTCTTTTGATTCGAGAACAGGGCGCGGGAAGCCGTGTTTGACGACCAGGAGCATAGCGCGGCCGATCTGCTCTGTGGTGCCTATCTGGGTGGGAAAGATCTTCTTCACGAGGGGGAGAATTGGTTTTATGGCTGAGTAGAAGATTCGGTACGACGTTGTTTTTGAGACGATGCCGTGAAGCGGCTGTATGAATCCAGGCCGGAACATGTAGGCCGCTTTGAAGGGGAGTTTGAGGATATCGTTTTCTGTTTTGCCCTTGACGCGAGCCCACATGCTGCGGCCGTGCTCGGTGCTGTCGGTTCCGGCTCCGGAGACGTAGATAAATGTCATGGAGGGGTTAAGCTTTGCGAGGGTGGTTGCAGCGGCGAGGGTAAGGTCGTGTGTGACGTGAGTGTATTGGGCTTCGGACATACCGGCGGAGGTGACGCCGATGCAGAAGAAACAGGCGTCGAAGCCGGTGAGATCGGTCTGGATGCCGGAGTAGTCGAAGAGATCGCTGTGAACGAGTTCTCGCAGCTTGGCGTCGTGCTGGCCGGTTGGATTGCGGACGATGGAGAGAACCTGCGTTACCTCGTGATCGAGAAGGCATTCGCGCAGAGCGGCCTGGCCGACCATGCCGGTTGCGCCGAAGAGAATTACGTTCATCCGTTTGCCCTCAGTTGAAACGTCGCGCAAGTGTTGGTCCGGCATGGCTCGCCGTGATATTGCTCGACGAGCCATGCTGATTTCATGCTACAGCCAGATTGAGAGAGGTGTAACCGATTTACTCGCGCGATTGCAGGACAGGGGACGGCGGATTGAGGATGTTCGGCTTTGTGGGGCCGAGTTCGACGATTGATACGCGGCCGTCGGTGAGAAGCTCATCTCCGGTCGCGTTGGCGGTCTTCTTCGGGGCGTGTGGCCGGTCGACGAGGGCGTAGGAGGTTGCCGTGCCTTTGTAGAGGAGATCGGTCTCAATCCATTCGCGCTCGCGATCGATGTGTGGGTCGATGCGATGAGACCATTTGGTGCCTTTTTTTTCGGTTGAGATTGCGATATCGTGTGTGGCGGCCCCGATCCAGACCTCGTGGCCCTGGTAGGTTTCAGGCAGCTTCCAGATACGAATGTGATGGCGCTTGGCGAAGGTGTCGAGAGATTTCTGGAAGATGAGATCGGGCGGTTTGCCATCGATCATGAGAAGAGAGACAGGAGCACTGGTATAGCCGCTGCCGCGAATGGTCGCCTGAACGGATTTCAACGCAGAGCCCATGCTGAGGGAGTCTGCTTCGAACCAACCGGCTTCCTGGAACGCTGCCATGAGCTGTTGTTGTGAGCCGATGAATATGAGGTTGGTCAGGTCGGAGGGTTTGTTGTCTTTGGTGTGGACGCGGAGAGGTGCCGCTGCAGCGATTGCTTTCAGCTTTTCATCGACGGGCAACACAGGCCAGCCTGACCATGTGTCACGAGTCTTCAACATGGACGGTCGCACGATCTGAATTTGCAGGTCTGTTCCTGCTGGAAAAAGGATCTCGCGGCGAATGGACAGACCGTAGACGGCGGAGACACCTTTGATGGTGTACCCCGCGATTGGATTGGACATGCCGAGAGCTGCGAGGGCGACGGAAGCCTTGGTGGATGCGTGAGGCTGGACGATGCCGAGGATTTCATTGTTTCGGACGGTCTCGCGAGCATTGTCCACATCGATGACGCGAGCGTAGAGCGGCGAGCGCGTGCCGTCGGCATGAATGATGTTGGAGAAGTCGAGCACCAGGCGTGGGCGCGAGTATTTGTCCGGCGCCTTCTGGGCAAAGAGGATGGTTGCCTGTACTTTCGTGCCGGGTGCAAGTACCAGCTCATCTTTAGGGCAGGTGATGTTTTCTCCGCTCTTGCAGAGGGGATAGGTGACGGTGGCTTCGACGGGGTCGCCGGTGCGTGAGTGTTCGCTATAGACGGGGCCGTTGAGGCGGATACTGAGGGTTTGGCCTGGGGCGAGGTCGGCTTTTCTTGATTGTGCGACGCTGGCCGCAATGGTATGCGGCATGTCTCCGTTTTCCTGGTTGAAGAAGTGAAAGAATGCTGTGAGAAACCCGCTGGTCGCGCCGTTTTCGATCAGGAGGGTCTGGATCTCGAAGTTGGGAGAGTAGAGGAGGTAGTCGAGAGCGGTGTCGTTGTAGATGTCTTCGTGGTTGATATCGACGCCGCGTTGAATGAGTTGGTCTGCGATTCCCTCGTATGCGACGATGACCTTTGGCTTGGTGCTGTAGCTGGAGCCGAAGATGGTCCAATGAAGTGCGGTGCGGCCGTACTGGTCGGTGGCCTTTACGTCGGCCCCGTCCGCGATTAGTTTCTTGGCTTCGGTGAGCCGGTCGAGGATGGGTTGCTCTTTGGTCTCCCGGGTGGCCTGGTAGAGCTTTTGAATCAGCGGCGAAGTGTGCGATACATCGAGAGTGACGGCAGCGGTGTCGAGCTCGTCGTCTGGTGTGTCCTGAGTGTCTGCGTCGTCGGGGGCTTCACCTGGGGCCGTCGACTGTTGGCTGTCTTTGGCTGACGCTGCAGATTTGGTTTGCGCGGCTGCTTGAGGTCCGGCCGAAGATACTGCCGAAGCCAGGAAGGCTCCGAGGACTAGGATCACTACTCTCGATGCGGTTGGCATGAGTGACATCACCTCTGATTTTTTAAGGGCCGGCCTGAGAGTTACGCGGGGACGCACTGTTTGAAGACAGCTGCGCCGATGCCACGTATTCTACTCGGGAGATTGTGGATGAATGATATACGAGAGAACAAATGATAGCTGCGAAGTGGATTGATCTTCAGGCGTGGGCGATGCGGGGGATGGACTCGCTGGCGGCGCGGTGGGCTAGCGGGAATAGCGGACCGGCACACCTTGCTACGGGTGAGCAAGGGGAACGGGAGGCGCTGTTTCATCTGCGGAAGCTGGGGTATACGATCGTGGCGCGGAGGTGGAAGAGTGCGAAGTTGTGGGGCGATATCGACCTGGTGGGTTGGGATGGGCCGACATTGTGTTTTATCGAGGTGAAGACGCGGAGCGGAAGGGATTCGATGCCGGCTGAGTCGGCTGTGGACAGTGACAAACGAGACATGCTGCGGAGGATGGCGCGCGCGTACCTGAGGGGGTTCCCGGAGAAGTTGAGGGCGGAGGTACCGGTCAGGTTCGACGTGGTGTCGGTATACTTGCTGCCATCTGGAGTTGAGTTCGCGCTGTATCGAGGAGCCTTTGGATGGTGATGTACGCGCAGGTGTCGGATGTTGCGCTGCTGGATTCGACAGCGTTAAGCGATCGCCTGTCGGAGGTGCTGCGTGGTGCGATGCCGTGGCTGGTAACGATCTCTGAAGCTGAGGCGAGCGTGCCGGAGCACCCGGGGAAGTGGAGCGCGAAGCAGGTGATCGGGCATCTTATCGATTCGGCGGTCAACAATCTGGGACGCATTGTTCGGCTGCAGATTGAGCCTGGGCAGAGTTTCCCTGGGTACGAGCAGATGGAATGGGTGGATCTGCAGCATTATGCGGAACGCGAATGGGCGCAGGTCCTGGCGCTTTGGTTTGCGCTGAATGAGCAGGTGGCGTGGACGATTGGTCATATTGAAAGAGGACGGCTGGGAAATATTGGTTCAGTGGCGGGCGCTTCTCTGACGCTGGGATTTCTGATTGAGGACTACATCGCACATATGCAGCATCACCTGCGGTTGATGCAGGCATGGATTGGGAAGCGGTGAGGATCGGGGTTGGTGATTAGCAACCTTGAAAAGGTGAGCCGGTGTTTAATAGGTTGATCGACTATGTTGGCGGATTTAGATCTGTGAGGATGAGAAGCAATGACGCTGCTGAATGCACCGGAGTTTGATAGCCGCCGCGAAACGCGAAACCGTAATTTATTGATTGCTTTTGGCGTTCTTGTTGCGCTGGCGGTTGTGATAGGGGTGGGCGGTTATCTGCTGGGTCATGGGTGGTTCCTTTCGAATCTTCCGGCCGAGCACAAAGTTAGTAACTTCTTTAGTGCCCTCGAAGCGAAGGACTACGGCAAGGCATTCGCGATTTATACAAACGATCCGGACTGGCAGCAGCATCCCGAGCGGCATAAGGACTATCCGCTGCAGCGGTTTACCGAAGATTGGACGACGGCGAGTCCGGTCGGCGAACCGATTCGTTCGCATCATGTCGATATTTCGAAGACGGATGGGACAGGAGCGTTTGGAAGCGGGATCATTGTCGCAGTGCGCGTGAACGGGGATCACAAGCTGTTCATGTGGTATGAGCGCAAGGATGGAACGTTGACCGAACCGGCGCCGCACATGCTTCAGTACGACTAAATTCGCGAAGAGGTACGTGGCAGGTTATCTCTGTGGCTCTAAAGTACAATCACTAAAGCCACTCGGCTAACTAAGGAGTACCTGGTTTTTTGAAGAAAGCCCTCATCACAGGAGTCACTGGCCAGGACGGAGCCTACCTTGCCCAATTCCTCCTTGCCAAAGGTTATGAAGTTCACGGGATTAAGCGTCGCAGCTCACTTTTCAACACGGCTCGCATTGACCATATCTATGAGGATCCCCACAATCCTTCGCCGCACTTTATCCTCCACTACGGCGACCTGACGGACTCCTCGTCTCTCATTCATATCGTTCAGAAAGTCCAGCCTGACGAGATCTATAACCTAGGCGCCCAATCTCATGTTCAAGTGTCCTTCGAGCAGCCAGAGTACACTGCCGATGCCGATGCGCTTGGACCGCTTCGGCTTCTAGAAGCAATCCGCATCCTGGGCCTGGAAAAGAAGACGAAGTTTTATCAAGCCAGCACCTCGGAACTCTACGGGCTGGTCCAGGAGATTCCACAAAAGGAAACCACCCCTTTTTATCCTCGGAGCCCTTACGCGGTAGCCAAGCTGTACGCTTACTGGATTTGCATCAATTACCGCGAAGCGTATGGAATCTACGCCTGCAATGGAGTTCTCTTCAATCACGAGTCGCCGCTGCGCGGTGAGACCTTCGTTACCCGTAAGATCACTCGCGGCCTGGCCCGCGTCAAGGTGGGACTTCAGCAGCAAGTTTTCCTGGGCAATCTGAGCGCAAAACGTGACTGGGGTCACGCGCGAGATTACATCGAGATGCAGTGGCTTATGCTCCAGCAAGAGAAACCGCAGGACTACGTCATCGCCACCGGCGAGCAATTCAGCGTCCGAGAGTTCGTTACACGCTGCGCGAAACTTCTCGATATGGGCTTGACCTGGCAGGGAAGCGGCATCGACGAGAAGGCTGTCGATTCGAAGGGGAATATAGTTGTCGCGGTGGATCCTCGCTACTTCCGACCGACCGAGGTGGAGACTCTGCTCGGTGACCCTAGCAAAGCGAAACGTGAGCTGGGCTGGACTCCGCGAACCAGCTTTGATGAACTAGTCCGTGAGATGGTCGATGCAGATTTCAAAGCCGCCCAACGAGATGCATTAGTTCGTGAACACGGTTTTGACGCTTATAACGTTCGCGAGACCTAGAGATTGCTGCGATTGAATTTTGCGTCGTTTGAATACTGGTTCTCGTGAAATTTACCTCAGTTGCCGTAGACCCCTCCGGCTTCAGTGCCGCAAGTTCCACGAGTGACCGGAGGTTGTTTTTATGAAAAAAGACTCCCGCATCTACATCGCCGGTCACCGGGGCCTCGTCGGATCAGCTATTCGTCGTGGTCTCGAGCAGGGCGGCTACACCAATATACTTACGCGTACTCGCGATGAACTTGACCTTCTCGATACCGCTTCGGTGACTCAGTTTTTCGCGGAGACGAAGCCAGAGTACGTCTTCCTCGCAGCAGCGAAAGTCGGGGGGATCCTCGCGAACAGCACTTATCCAGCCGACTTCATCCGCGACAATCTCGTCATTCAGTCAAACATCATCGAATCGGCCCGCAAAGTCGATGTTGCCCGGCTTCTTTTTTTGGGCTCTTCTTGTATCTATCCGAGGCTTGCTCCCCAGCCAATGCCTGAGTCTTCACTGCTCACCGGTCCTCTTGAACCTACAAACCGCCCGTATGCTCTTGCCAAGATCGCCGGCATCGAGATGTGCTGGAGCTATAACCGTCAGTACGGTACCCGTTACCTCGCGGCGATGCCGACAAATATCTACGGTCCCAACGATAACTTCGACCTCAACACGTCGCATGTCCTTCCCGCGCTCATTCGCAAGACCTTCGAAGCTATCAAGGCAGGGGCAAGAGAGATTACCGTTTGGGGTACCGGAACTCCCCGCCGCGAACTTCTCTATTCCAGCGATCTGGCCGAGGCATGTATCTTCCTCATGAATCTTGATGAAGCCGGTTTTCAGTCTCTCCTTGTCGAAGACTCTCCTCCGCTTATTAACATCGGTACGGGCGAAGATGTCACCGTGCGCGAACTCGCCGAAACCGTCGCTCGGGTTCTCGGCTTCTCAGGCCAACTGGTCTTTGACATCACCAAGCCTGATGGCACGCCGCGGAAGCTGATGGATGTCAGCCGCTTACACAAGCTTGGCTGGCACCATACGACTAGTTTGGAACAGGGAATTGGTCTCACCTGGGATGCAGTCCGCAATACGTTCTAGACAGGAGTTATTTGGAGTGCTTCTTGTCGAGATCTTCGACCCACTTGGAAAGTGACTCGGCCGAAACGATCTGCCGTTTTATAAATGCGTCCAACAGTAGTCGGGTGTCGACAGCGGCGAATGGTAGATCGATCCGCGCGCCTGTTTTTTGGTAAGGCACCTTCACAATGTATGCCGGACGGTCGTCGAAAGTCGCTCCATCGCTTGCGACCTGCTCTTCCGGAGTCCAGTCTGGAGCGATAGACCAGGAGGTGGTCCGCCAGGAGTGGTCTCCCATGATGACTATGGCAGAAGAGTCCCACTCGCCGCGCGATTCAAGGACGGACCGCAGATGTCCCAGATAGAAGTCTGCGAGAGCTAAGTTGTCGATGTAGCTCGAGTCTCCCACGGTGAAGCTTCGTGTTGTGCGGTTGTAGATGCCGCCCGGATGGGGTATGGGCATGTGGAGCAGGATAAAGTCAGCCGAGATATCTTGAAGGAGGCGATCCGCTGAGGCGGAAAGCTCCTGATAGTCGGCGATGTGAAGTGTGGCATAAAGGTCCGTGGCCTTGGGTTCGTGGGTGAGTGCGGTATGCAGACGATCCACGAGGATGAAACTTGTGAGAATGGGCTGGAAGGTGTTCCTGAGGATAGAAGCTTGAGGCATCGATCTGTTTTGAGCTAATCCATTCAATATCCAGTTGCATTGATCAAGCACGTCTGGGAGGATGCGGCAGTATGGGTTATACCAGCCGGCTACCGCGGTGCTGTAACCGGCATCGAGAGCATCCTGGAAGACTGTAGCGTGTTGGTTTAAGTTCTCCCATCTGTTCTCGCTCGAGAGATGGATCATCAGACTTCCATCCGCGCGGGGGCGGATCTTGTCGATCGCCAGACCCGACATAAACGATGGCACGACAATTTCTGTCCTGTTGCCGGCTGGCACGGCATGCGTGAATACAGTCGTCTGGGTGGCGAGAGAGTCGAACTCTGGAAGGCTGAGGCCTTGAAATCTCTTTCCATAAATCTGCTGGTACGACAGTTCATCGAGGATAATCCAAATGATGCGAGGGTGGGTGGCTTGCAGCGTCTGGGGTAAGTTCGTCCTGCGGTGAAGAGGGCGTGGTGCATTGAGAGAGCGTGCCTGCCATCCAAACCACGCCAATTCGACGAGAATCAAGGCTCCGCAGACGGCAATCGAACACAACACTGAGACCGCAAATCTCTGGGCGCGCTCAAATATGGGCTGGCGAGTTGGCCGCCAGCGAGCCATAAGAACTATAAAGGCCGCCAGGCTTAGGCCAAGTATGCTCCGGCTTAACCAGTGGGGAAAGTACCAATCAGTAAGAAGAGCCCAGTTTTTCAGAAATGCCCATGGCAAGACAAGAACGATGCCTGCCCAAACTGCAATCGATTTTCGACTGGATCCTTGAGCAGCGAGCATGAGAATTGTGAATATCGTCCATACCGCGATGAAATTCAGAAATGCGGGGATGAAGAGCGTCCTCGCGGGTCCGGTCCAATGGTAGACAGTGTAGTGGGCAGGCGATACAAGCGGACCGACAATCCATAAACAGCAGATTGTCGTCACTCCAAGGGCGGAGGCTATCGAGAGAAACCGCCGCTGGGTCATCTCTTCCTCATGCGTGATTTGGCTCGTTGATTTCGAGCAACTTCACTGATCTGCAGCCCATTCCAAAGCTGTACTTGTTGAGGGTCAAGCGAAGGTCTTCGCTGGCAAGCAAGGTCGTAATATATGTGGTTGGAAGACAGTTCATTCTTTGATAGTGGATGAGGCCAAGGTTTCCTTTGCGCGTGCTGCAGGGAGGCACCCCTGGTAATACGCTATTCTATCCCTGACGCTTTAGCTCCAGACGGGTTACACTTAAGAATTGGGACGCGAGGGAGAGGCTATTCCTCAACTGAAAACTCACGGATGAAGACGGACATATTAGTGGTGGGCGCAGGATTCGCCGGCGCAGTAATTGCGGAACGATTCGCGTCGCATGGGAAATCTGTTCTTGTCATCGACAAGCGCTCCCATATCGGCGGCAACGCCTTCGACGAGTTGGACAGTGCCGGAGTATTGGTGCATCGATATGGACCTCACATCTTTCACACGAATGCGCCACATGTCGAAGAGTATCTCTCCCAGTTCACTGAATGGAGAAGATACGAGCATAGAGTTCTTTCTTCTGTCGAGGGAAATCTCTATCCAGTACCGATAAACCTGCAAACGATAAACCAACTTTACAGTCTTTCGTTGGACGAAGAGGGTGTAGCGGCATTTTTTGAAAATGTTCGAGAGAAGCGCACGCCCATTCGTAACAGCGAAGACATTGTGCTCAACAATGTTGGCCGCGATCTATGCGACAAGTTTTTTAGAAACTACACACGAAAGCAGTGGGGTCTCGATCTCTCCGAGCTAAGTCCAGCAGTCGCCGGAAGGATTCCCGTACGCACCAACAGCGACGACCGCTATTTCACTGATAACTTTCAGAGCATGCCAGCGGAAGGCTACACGCGGATGTTCGAACGCATGTTGGACCACCCGAATATTCGGATAGAACTAAATACCGATTTTCGAAATGTTCGGAACAAGGTTGATGCAACACAGACTTTTTATAGTGGCCCTCTCGATGCATATTTCGATTTTTGTTTTGGTAAATTACCCTATCGGTCCCTGTCCTTCCGTCATGAACATTTTGCTCAAAAAGAGCAATATCAGCCGGTCGGGACGGTGAACTATCCTAACGACTATGAATACACCCGGATTACGGAGTTTAAGCATCTCACTGGTCAGAGCCATTCTGGGACATCGATTGTTCGCGAGTTTCCTGAGACGACTGGCGATCCGTATTATCCGGTCCCGACGTCGGAGAATCAGGCTCTTTATCAAAGTTATAAAAAGTTGGCTGATGCTGAATCCGGAACTTTTTTCATTGGCCGCTTAGCGGAATATCGTTACTACAATATGGACCAGGTTGTCGCTGCCGCTTTGCTCCTCAGCAGCAAACTCCTTAATAATCCCAGATGACTTCAAGTACAAATGCCGCCGTCGTTGTTACTTTCAATCGGAAACAACTCCTCACGGAGTGCGTGGATGCGCTCTTGCACCAAAGCCTGCCGCTGAACGCAGTCTTTATTGTGGACAATGCCAGTTCGGATGGCACGAAGCCGTACTTGCAGGAGCGGGGTTACCTAGAGAATCCGCTTATCCGTTATATCGAACTATCTCAAAACCTCGGCGGCGCCGGAGGGTTCCATGTCGGAATGGATGCCGCACATAAAGCCGGATTCGATTGGGTGTGGGTGATGGACGACGATACGGAGCCTTATCTAGATTCTCTAGAAATAATGGAGCGGCTGAAGCGTTATGATGAAGTCGTTGCGATCGCTAATCTTAAGGTAGATCGTCTTGGGAACGAAACCGCTGACGGGCTTAGGCTCATGTCGAGATCGAATCCGACACCCTATGCCAAGGTTCGATTTTCGTCATTTGTAGGTCTGCTTATTCGATGCTGCTCTATTGATAAGATCGGCCTTCCGATCTCGGACTTTTTTATTCACCGCGATGACACCGAATACTGCATGCGTCTTCGTTCTATTGGAGATATCGCGCTCGCGCGTGAAAGTGTAGTAGCCCATAAGGAAGTTGCCCGCCGGCAAAAGAGCAGACAAATTTTCTCGCATGTCTTTTATCAGAAGGACATCGAAGGGTATTGTTTTGATTATTATCGCCACCGCAATACCGCCTGGATAGAACAGAACTATCGTAAGAATCCAATTGTTCGCTATCCGCTTTTGATCATAAGGTTTCTTTGCTTTGCGGCTGCTGTACTAGCGTTTGATGTAGACCATCGTTGGCTGAGAATCAAAATATTAGCGAAGGCGAACATGGATGGGATCCGTGGGCGTTTTGACAACGGCTTTCCCCAACGTTTGCGCGAGCGACTCAGGACGCTTCGATCTGTTTGAACTTAAATCCGTCTTATTCCTTGAAGTCAATTGAGTAGTCTGAGCTTCTCATGACTTCGTGATCTTTGCATCTATCTTTCGTCGAACCATCGTTGCATCTCGCTCGAAGTTGCTACTCTGCACTTCTGTATCAGCTTCCTCTTCTTTAGAATGCGAGGGAGCAGTCTAACGAAATCAGGAAGCCCTGCCACCAATTTAGGTTCGATGATCAGAAGATAACCGAACAAAAGAAGTTCTCTTGTGGCGATGAAGGGTAAGTCACGCACGAAGCTCCAGCCGAAATCATTCTTGATGATCGAAAAGAGATGATTCCGCCAATCCCAATAAACTACACGCGAGGGTAAGCTTTTTATGTGCCGGGTGAACTCAGCCGGCTTCAGGAAGCCGTGCTTACTCTGGCCCGCGAATCGAGAGTGGTAGATCACTGCGTGCGGCACGTAAGAACAGCGAAAGCCGGCGAGGCGTAGTCGCCAGGACAGGTCAAGATCCTCCCAGTAGGTAAAGAAATCCTCGTCAAAATACTCGGATTGCCCGAGCTTGACCTTCTCGAGGGAACTCATCCGGTAGGCAGCTGCGGTAGCAGAGACTCCGAAGACGTCTTGAGCTGCATCATATTGACCCCTGTCCACCTCCAATTGTCCTCTTTCCCGTGCTCTTCTTGCCCGGGAGATGGTCATGCCAGTACCGTCCAACAACCAAGAATTATCGGGAAGAGGATCCGGCTTGAGCATCTTCCCCTCCGCAGCCGCGACGCTGGGATCGATAAAGACTGCGAGCAAAGTCTTTAGATAATCGGGAGGCATTACTGTGTCTGGATTCAGCGGCATTACAAACTCAGAGTTAGCATTGCGGAAAAATCTATTGTTGGCTCCAGCAAAGCCTAGATTTTTTTCGTTGTTGACGAACCGAAATTTCGGATTTGTTCCAAACCGAGTTACTATCGCACTCTCGATAGAATCGTTCGATCCGTTTTCTGTCAGCGTTACGGAATAATCATCCAGGCTTTGATTGAGAGCGGCACCTATACATTTTTCGAGGAGTGCTAGGTCTTGGTTAAAGCGAACTATATTGATAGCGACTTTTTGCAAAGAAGTTTCCACTTTCGAGGCATTTACGCACCTAAAGAGTGCGTATTCAAAGAGAAGTTCTCGCGGCCTCCGACTGCAGTCTCTGATGGATTTTTGCTTCTGCTTTTGAGAAAAAACAGATATATCCAAATGATTTGGGTGATGACCGGAAGGCTAAAGAAATGATTATAGAAGATTGTCATGAATAGACATTGGCCGATGACAACATAAATCAGTTGGTCCCGGAAGTTCGAGCGCCGCCAGTAGAATCCCGCGAAGGCAGCAATCAGAACACTAAAAGACACAATGCCCAAGCTTCCGTAGTCCTGGAATGGTCCCACATAAGCAGTACTAACATTGAAGGCGGAGTCTACAAGTTCTCCGGAAAGAGAAGTTGCCAGCGAGTCACCGTAGATAGCGTCACGAACAATATGTGGAAACAGCGGGGCTGCCGTATTGGGGAACAATATGTTGTCAACTGGATGACTTGAGGCAATTGTGTAGGCAAGATTGTTCAGCGGCGTAGTGACATAGATATAAACCCATAAGAATCCGGAGGGCAGCCAATCAGGATACGCATCGGTCGGTTGAGCCAGAGTCCGAAAATTGATTGCACCTGTTCTGAGATCTCCAATTGCACCAAAGCCGACCGTGACCAGAATCACGGCCACCACTAGCCTTGTCGCAATTTTTTTCGAGATTCCTTTATACAGAACAACCACCATGGCGCTCTGTAGAAGATCTACAATCATCATGCTTCTAGTTATTAGGAGGATTGACCAGGCAAGAACGCCCAGTGGGCCAAGAAGATAACGCCGGCCACCATATCTGACGAAAATTCCTGTGTAAGTAAGCCCTATCGCAAGAATCAATGAATTAAGAAGGCCGTGGAGCGATTGAATTCCGAAATCGAAATACGTTTTGGAATTTCCCGTAACAGCCCAAACTAGAGGTACTCCGCCGCTTGCAAGAATCTCTGCAAAGCTAAATACAGCCCAGAAAAATATCCACCATTTTAGCCGACCCGTGAGGATCGACAGTTCTTCCATTTGGCTCATGTCGCAGAGAAGGTGGTTTCTATCTGCTTTAAGTTTAGGAACTAGACGGAAGTAAAGCGCACTTACTCCTAGTGTGAGAGTGTACGGGATGAGGATGAGGCCAACCGCAGACGTGATCTGTCGGTTCGTTGCGTTTAGCACCTTGCTGAAGCGCATGAGGAACAGGGTCATTACCCCAAGCCAGACAACGTTAAAAATTAGAACTGGGTGCAGTAAACGACTTTTATTCGTCATGTGAGATCCCGCAATACGACGACGAGAGGTCATACCGACGTTTGGTGTATCGGAGAGCCCATTTCTCGATCTGCTCCGCGGAAAAATCGCTTGAGGCATCGTTTAGTGAAGTGAAATGTACTAGCTTCTTCCTCACCACAGCTTCACACCTTAAGTTTTCTATTGCTAGCGGAGGTAGCCACATCTATATGTCTCTCTTCTCGGCGAGGTGTAAGCATGTTTTGAAGCCGCCCAAGAAGCGACAATCCGAACTGCAGTACTGCCCAACAAGCTTCGGGCGATGTATGTTGTTAATGAAGTGGCCGCGTGTTCTAGATACATAGATCGCCAATGGAACACTGTAGCATATCACTCAAATCGGCTTTATGCTAGGATAACAGACGCGATTCGGACAATCCCAACTATGGAAACAGAAGTAGAGAGAGCAAAGCAGCCCACCCACGCACCGCAAAACCCAAGTACAACTTCCGAGGAAAACGTTGACATCTTGGCAGCGTTTCTAATATTGGCCCGCAGGCGGAGGTTTATTCTCGCTGCGACATTTGGAGCAACGCTTCTGGGAGCGGTCATCAGTTTCTTACTGAAACCGACGTTCACGGCCGAAGCCACGATTGTCCCCCCCCAGCAGGCTTCATCGTCAGTCTCGTCAATGCTAGGTCAACTCGGGGCGCTTACGGGTGGTGCTGCCAGCTTGGGTGGAGGGCTTGGTCTCAAAAGTCCTGCAGACATGTACATTGGGATACTGCAAAGTCGTACCATCGCTGACAGTGTGATTGCGACTTGCCATTTGAAGGAAGTCTACAAGACCAGGACTCTTGTAGATACGCGGGCGGCGCTAAAAAAACATGTTGAGTTTACTTCCGGTAAAGATACTCTCATACATCTCACCGTTAAAGATCGCGACCCCAATCGGGCGAGTGAAATCGCAAACAGCTATCTCGATCAACTCTATAGCATGAATTCAGACTTAGTGGTCAGTGAGGCCTTTCAACGGCGCGCATTTTATGAGCAGCGCCTAACGGATGAGAAAGCCGCACTTGCTGATGCTGAGGTTTCGATGCGAAATATGCAAAAGAAGACTGGTCTGATTCAACTAAGCGGACAAGCTGCGGCAATCATCGGTTCGATAGCACAAGCGCGCGCGCAACTGGCCAGCCGTGAAGTGGAGTTGCAATCCATGCGGACATTCGCAACGGAGGAAAACCCAGAGACCATTCGTTTGCAGGAAGAGATTGCGGCGCTCCGTTCCAATCTGATAAATCTCGAGAATAATCAACGGGCGCTTCAGCCGGGCGACATCCAACTACCTGCCGGTCAAGTACCGGATGCGGCGCTCCAATATGAGCGACAGGTTCGAGATCTGAAATATCACGAGACGCTTTTTGAGCTGCTGGCGCGTCAGGCTGAAGCGGCTAGACTGGATGAGGCGAAATCAGCCCCAGTCATCCAAGTGGTTGATCGTGCAGTTCCTCCAGATAAAAAGTCCGGACCTCCCCGAACTTTGATAACAATCGGGTGTACATTTTTGGGTTTCCTCATGGCTTCCCTGTGGAGCTTCGCTGTTGCTGCCTTCGAGAGAATGAAGCTCGTGCCAGAGCAGGCACAAAAACTCGAAGACTTGCGATCTGCATTTCGTCTCTAGTGGAATCTTTATTTTCATAGGACATTTGCGTGTTAAAGTTATAGAGAAACGGTTTAGATAGTCACCGGAGAGCACTCCTTTGTCAAATGGCTGAGAGATATGTGTTTTCTAAGTTGCTGCACGGTATAGAGAAAGCCCGAAAGATAAACGATTGTTTTCTTCCCGCACTAAGTGCCGGATTGCCAGCACTGGATCGATTGGCGCAGTTGCACGCGCGGCTAATTACGCTCCTTCTTGTCATTTTTATTTCGGGTTGTTCGAGCGTCTCGTGCCGCAATGCCGCTTCGATTACGGGGCAACCAGCAAATCAGACAGTCGCATTGGGAGAACCTGCCATTTTCACTGTCGCCGCAGCCGGTGCGCAGGCATATCAATGGCTCAAGAATGGGGCACCAATCTCCGGGGCGACACAGGCGACCTATATCAGCCCGCCGTCTTCGACGGGAGATTCCGGATCTTCCTTTAGTGTCTCCGTGTCCAACTATCTTGGACAGGTTGCCAGCAGCCCCGCGACTCTGACGGTCGTACCGGCCGCTTCGATCGAGGTGCGCTTTGTGGCTCCTTCTGGCAACGACCTCAATGCAGGCACGATCGATCAGCCGTATCAGACCATTCAGCACTGCGCCTCGACCATCGGACAAGGCGGAACCTGTGAGGTTCGCGCAGGAACGTATCGGGAGACAGTTGTTCCGAACTCCAATATCACGATCAGTGCTTACCACTTCGAGACAGTCGTTGTCGACGGATCTGACCCGGTGACTGGATGGGCACTCGATCATGGATCGGTCTATAAGGCAAAGGTCATCCTAAATTCAGATGACACCAATCAGGTCTTCGTAGGTAGTGACATGATGACAGAAGCTCGCTGGCCCAATGGGGACGATCTTTTTTACGTCAACTGGGCCACAGCTGCGAAGGGGACGACCGGCAGCCAGATTATTGATCCAAAGCTGCCGAAGGTAGATTGGACCGGAGCGAAGGTGCACCTATGGAGTGGCCAAGATCCCTTCGGGAACCAGACCGGTAAGGTAACGTCCTCTGGTACAGGCCGGATCGGCATCGACGTAGGCCAGGCTGGTACTTGCCCTTTCATCTGCCCTGCGGAAAAGGGATATTACTACCTCTATGGCACTCTTAACGCTTTGGATGCCGAACGTGAGTGGTTTTATGATGCGGACTCGACGACCCTCTACTTTTTTGCGCCCGGAGGAGCCGATCCGAATCAGATCGATGTTCGTAGCAAGCAGCGATCTTACGCTTTTGATCTTCGGGGAAAGACGGGTGTGACTGTTGCAAACATCACCATCTTTGCCAGCACGATTATCACGGACGAGGCGAGTTCACAGAACATGGTGGACCGCATCAACGCGATGTATGTCTCTCAGTTTACGGATCTACCACCGGCGGCCGACGACCTCAACGGGGCATCCTTCAGTATCCTCGATGTCCATCGTAAGGATACCGGGATCATGGTCAATGGCACGGGCAACACAATACAGAATAGTAAGATTGCCTATAGTGCGGGCAGTGGCATCGCACTTTCCGGTAAGGGAAATGTGCTAAGAAATAACCTGATCGAAAATGTCGATTACGTTGGCGATTACGCTTCTGGAATTGATATGGATGGCGACAATAACACTGTCCAATACAACACAATTCTTACTGTTGGCCGACAGGGTATTTACATCCAGGGCGTCATGAATGAGGACATAAGCTACAACAATATCTTCAATGGGATGCTACTGAGCAGAGACGGCGGAGAGATTTACGCATGTTGTAATCAAGTTGCTGCTGGCACCAGGATCCACCATAATTGGCTGCACGATACTCAGGCGCTAATCGGTGGTCAGGGCGATTCCTTCCCGCTGTCTGGCCTGGGGATAGACAATGGCAGTAGCGGCTTCCAGGTCGATCAAAATGTGCTCTGGGACAACAAAAAATACAATATTCTGATTAACGGTGCGACGAGCACAATTCCAAACAACAACCACATTGCCAACAATACGATTCCGGATAGCTCTTCAGGAGCGCATATTGGGATCACTCTAGTTCAGCAGTGCACGTCGACTAGCATCGTGGACAACAAGGTTGTGTCGGACGTAACAGACTTGAACAATGGAAACAAATGCATGTTGTCCAACAACCAGAGTACTGCCCCGGGCGCGACCGAGATGTCGGTATCTACTCAGGTTGGCTGCAACTTCTCTGGTTGCGCTTCGACCCGTCCCCCGGAGATCACAGGCGACTCCGTTACTTCCTGTCCAGTCAACCCCCCTCTGACAGGTCCCTGAGGTCGGGGATAGCTGTTGCCTATCCCTATGCAGGTATCATGGAGGTTGGATTTGATTCGAAACGGACTTTTGTTTTGCAAAGATTCTAAAGGCTATTTTTTTTATGATTACAGGATCGAAGGGCGGCCGTCGGCTGAAGCAAACCGATCAGACTTCACATCCCCTGGTTTCCATTATTACCGTAGTGTTTCGAGCCCGACAGGATCTTCCCGGGCTGCTTGACAGCATCATCAGGCTCAAGGACGACAGCGTGGAGTTGATCGTTGTGGATGGCGGCTCTGCCGACGGAACATGCGAGCTGCTACGCGAATATGACTCCCAGATCGACTACTGGGTTAGCGAACCGGATGGCGGCATCTACGACGCAATGAACAAAGGTGTCGCGGCCGCACGAGGAACGTTCCTGCTACATCTCAATGCCGGGGACAGGCTTCTCTCTATTCCTCATCGGGAGCTTGAACAGGCAGCATTGAAGAATATTGAGGTTGTCGCTTTCCGCGTATCCATCGACGGACACTTCGAATTTGAACCGTCTCGGGGTATCGCGCTCAGGTTGAACAACACTCTGCACCACCAAGGGACATTCTTTCGAAGAGAAACATTTCCTGCTTATGACCCGAAGTACAAGGTATTTGGGGACTTCGATGTAAATCAGCGCCTTGCTATTCGCGGAGCGGAGATGGAAGTGTTCGATCAAGTGGTGGCTCTCCACACAAGAGGAGGGATCTCCGCCATATCCGATCCGGTTATCGATTCTGAGTTCTTCGGCGTGATCGAGAAAAATTACGGACGACACTATCTCCCCGTAGCGTGGTTTCTGTGCAAATGGCGTGGCCTCAAGGCAAGGCTGGGGCTCTTTTAGCTATAGAGGCCGTCAGCGTGGTCAATTAGACCACTACCGTCTTCCTCACAATCGCTTGATAGACCTCGCCGAACTCTCGTTGCCGCAATGGAAAGTCAGCGAGGGCTCTCTCCTGCATCGCGGCGTCTTGGTGTCCGTCAAATCCGTCAAACGCGGTAGCCATCGCTTCAGCCAAGCCATCCGAATCTTCCGGGTTAAAAAAGATCCCCCGCTTCGGCGCCTGTTCTCTATGCACGGGAATGTCAGAAAGAACGATCTGCTTTCCCATCGACTTCCCCTCCTCGACACTAGTACTCCATCCTTCGAACAGTGAGGGATTGAGAAAGGCTGTCGCATGTTGCATCAGGCCAGAAAGGTGGTTGAAGGGAATTTCGCCAAGGACGCGAAAACTGTCTAGCACCTCGGAATCGGCTGCATACTGCATCAGCGAGGGAAAAAAGGACGGGTTACGGTAGTCCTTCGATGAACCTGTGGCGAGAACCTGAATCTTTCTGTTTTGCAGTTTCAGCTTTTGCAAAGCCTTGATGACGATGCGGTGATTTTTGTGGGCCCAGAATTGATTGGGCAGCAAAAAATAAGGTCCAGTGAAGTCGTAGAGCTGCATCAGGTCCGGCAGGCTCGCGGCATCGGCCAAAGGCATCGGACTGGCGACAAATCGAAGCAATTGTGCTTTGTGAGCGTATTGCGGGGCAAAGGACACGAGGTCGTTACGGGCGCATTCACTGCTCACGACCAACGTGTCAGAGTTTCTGCAGATGTTCATGAACTCGCGACTGCGATGGGCACGCTCTTCCTGTGTGAAGAACTCCGGAAGATGGATGTGCTGAAAATCAGGAATCCAACCGATGGTTTTGATCTCATCTTGCCGGCCTAGGTGAAACGAGTGTGAGAGGACAGAGATTTTGTGTCTTCGGAGAAGTCTTCGCAAGAGAAGATCCTGGGAGATGGACTTCATTGCGACTCTGCGGGCGAACCAAGATGGAGTTCTGGGATCGAACATCGGGTCCGTCACTACTTCCATGCCGGGGAAGTTAGACAACTCGCCGGCTTGCCGCTCGCCAGTGAAGATCACGGGGGTGACCGTACTGCCAGGTACGCTGCGGATGGCGGTGAACAGATTTCTCAGATAGTTCTTGCCGCCGAGCCAGTGACCGGGAAGAAGCAGGAAGGCAACCCGAATGTTTTTTCCGGTGTTCACAGTGAAGTATTTCTCCACCACGTCGCATATTCCTCGACGCCTTCTCTCCATCGGCGCTTGGGACTCCAACCCCATCGCTTCGCGTTCTCGATGTCCGCTACGTAACGGCTCGGATCGCCACTTCGCTGCGTACCAGTGAAAGTCAGCTTTGTATCTGTTCGGGAGAGGCTACTGATGAGGTGGATGAGGATCTCCCGCACGGTGGTCCCTTCGCCACTCGCTCCGTTGACGACAGGACATTCGATCGAGGCGTTTTCTACTGCAGCAAACATCAGCTCGGCAGCATCCTCCACGTGCAACCAGTCTCGCAATTCATCTCCTGTGCCCATGAAAGTAGCGTCGTTCTTACTGAACTTGCGGCATGCATCCCACAACAACTGTTTTTGCAGACCGCAGCCATAGACAGAGAAGAGCCGCACAATGGTTGCAGAGGTTCCAAACTGACGAGCATAGGAGGCGACCATCAGTTCGGCCATCAGCTTATGCACGCCATACTGGGAGATGGGGGCCGTGCGGCAGTCTTCCGTAATGGGAAGCCGGTCCACTGTGCCGTAGACGCTTGCGCTGGAGGGATAGACTATGCGACACGAGGGTGCAACTGTGCGGATATATTCAAGCACGTGTGCGGTTGTTTCTACTGTACGCACGAAGTCAGCGATTGGGTCCTCAATGGAAAAGGCGACAGATCCGCCGCCGGCACAATGAATGATTGCCGATGGAACTTCGGAGTACTCCTTAAGGGTGGCGAGACTCACGTCGGCGCGTCTCCACTCGCTTAGTCCCCATGATCTCCACTCATCCGGCGACCAACTACCATGACCCATCCCGACCACAGTGTGACCGTTCCGCGCGAAGAAGCGAGCCACATGGCGGCCGAGGAATCCGTTCGCCCCGGTAACGAGCACTTTGTGCTCGCCCATCTCAGGACACCTCGACTAACGGGAGTTGATCGATAATAGCAAGCTCCTCTGAGTCGCTAAGGGCAACAATCGTGCCGTCGGGATCACGAGACTCACGGAATTGGGACCTCACAAAGCCCTCCATTGGTATAAGCTCTCGAAGGTTTGGCGGTTTCAACTCACTCCGCACGAAGAAGGCATTGTTGCCAGCCGTATTACACCCAACGAATGAATATCCCTTGCGCTTGCTCAGCGAGCATAGGGCGGTGAGCGACGCGCCATAGTAGATGTTTGAAGGGTGTGCGGTGGTTCTTACAAAACTAGGATCGTATGGTACGGTCACGGATCTCTCGGGACCGAAGCGCGAGTTATATTCCAATACCACCACGCTCGGGGTGACGACATCGATGGCTTCCCAGACCCAGTAGTCATTGCCATCAAGGTCGACTGACAACAGCCCGATCGGACCTTCAATACCGTTACGGCGAATAAGACTGTTGATGTTGTCTTTAGTGATGAATGAGTTTTCTGCTTTGAGATTGAAACGCCAATAGATGTCGTCGCTCTTTATGTAATCAACGTGCTTGGCGCTCCCGTCTATCACTAATCCGGCCCAGTTGTGGTTGGTCAGTAGAAAACGCGTGTTCGATTCCGTGTAATTCTCTACCCCGAACTCGACAAAAACCTTCCTCGAGACTGCGATGTGTCGCAGAAGATGCTGCAAGATGCCATCTTCACCCCACTGAGAATATGTCCTGAATTCGGCTCCCTGAATGTCCCGGACTGGGAGATCCTGTAGTTGCCTCGTCTCGATCCTTCCCAGCGCTTCCTGTATCTTTTTGTTGCGGTCTTCAATGGAGCGAAGGCGCCCCGTGAAGGATTTCAAAGCGGAAAAAAACATTCAATATACCTTCATTTATAAATCTAAAGAAGCGCTCAGGATGATCTCCGGCCGTAACGAAAAATCTAGATTACTTCGGAATCGTCGAGCGGAAGTCACTTACGATTGTACCGGAGCGCCTTATTCCTCTGCTTCCGAAAGTGGCCGATAGCTTGTTGAACTACTTGATGACAATCAGGGGGTCGCATTGCCGATTATTTTTGCCGGATTACCGGCGACAATCGCATAGGCGGGAACGTCTTTTGTCACGACGGTTGCTGCTCCCACTATAGCGCCCCGGCCAATTCTCACTCCCTTGAGAATTGAGGAGTTGAAACCGATCCAAGCGTCGTCTTCGATCACGATGGGGGCAGAAGCAACATCTTCGAGGTGGGTAGGATGGCCTGTTGAGAAAATCTTCTTGATATGCAGACTTCGCCTTTCGGCGGATAACGAATGAGCATTGTGGTCATGGATGTTTACATTGTGGGAGATTAGCACCCTGTTCCCGATCGCGATTGACTCCGCAGACCAGATTCTGGAATTTTCTCCAACAAAACAGGACTCCCCAATTTTGATTGTTCCACCGTGGCCGAGCACGAGAAGTTGCCCCAATATCTGAGAGTGAGCGGCGATCACTATGGACTCCCTTTTCGCTTGATTGTTCTCGATCCGGCTTGAGGGGTATAAATGTGCGCCCTGTTCAAGAATGCAACTCTCTTTTTTGTGAAGAAATTCCGCTTTCTCTATTAGCCGAGAGAATGCCCCATAAACCTTGTGAGCTAACTTAAAAAGAGTGCTCATCTACGCTCTTTCGTTTAGTCGTTGTTCGTAATGGCCGGTATTTCTCTCAGTGATCGATCTTTGAACAACCTCGTAGAGATCCGGCGTAGCTTTCGTGGAATTCGATGTGCAAGCGACGTTGTAAATAGACCTTGGAGGCGCACATCGATGCTTCGTGAAGGAACGAAACTGGAAGGGTGCTGAAGCGGAAACTTCATCGTAGTCAAAGGGGGAGTGAACCTCGCGTCCGCGACAGAAGTGTTCGTTGCATCACATCCAAAGCCGATGTTCGCGATTAGATTGCTCCGAGGAACAACCGTCAAGGCATTATTTTTGAGACGCGTATACAGCCATTGATAATCCCACGTGGTCGGGGCTTGGTTTATGTGCACGGCATCAAAGATCGCTGTCCAGTAGGCGACGGCCTTCGGATGATCAAAAATTTCAGATAGCATTTTTTCGTTCTTCAGCTTCGGCCAGTCCGTGAGGTGTCTGTCATATTTTTGCCATTCCGCTCTCCATGTTGCCCATCCCCAAATGCCGCCAAGCTCCGAGAAATAATAGCTGGACTTGGTGTTCACGTATCTCTGCGTTAAGTTGGTCCCCGCTATCGACGAGATTCTGCTATCTCCGCGGTATCTTTCAAGCAATTCCTGGCAAAACGGGAAAAAGGACGAGTCTGGTAGACAGTCGTCCTCCAAAATAATGGCCTCTTCGACCAAGCTAAAGACCCAATCCAATCCGCTGATTACCCTTTCTTGGCAGCCCAGGTTGCTCGTGGCGAAGTTCGTGGAGACGTCGCACGGCCAGTCGATCCGGGTAACGATGTCACGCACCTCCTGGCACGCTTCAGCTTCGCCGTCATGATCTCGTCGCGGTCCATCTGCGACGAGCAGCAACTTTGCAGGCTGGACCTTGGAGATTACCTCAAACACGCGGCGTGTGGTCTCGGGCCTCTTGAAAACGAACAACGCCACGGGCGTTTGCAATGCCTCTGTCTGCATGAATGTGATCTACCTGCCTGAACCGAATGATGCCGGATCAGGCGAGCCTCCTTGTCCGTTACCGCTTGCTATAGTCTACAGATTGGACATGGCAGGCCGTTGCGACGATCGGAGGGATCTTTGGATGAGGAAGCCGTGTCTAAGGCAAGAGCGTCGTCGCACAGGGAGAATCGAAGATCTGCAGTTGTCCCTTCCATCTGCAGGTTAGGCAAAGGAACGGAACTTTGAAGCAGTCAGCGCTTGGGATACTGATAGCAGGAGAGTTAGACAAGATTGGGCCCGGCCTCCGCAAGATTGTGGGAAACCTGGGCTGGTTGATGGTCGACCGCGTCGTCCGCATGGGTACGGGCCTGTTCGTCGGGGTGTGGGTCGCACGGTATCTAGGCCCGGTGCAGTTTGGCAGCCTGAACTTCGCGTTGGCGTTCGTCGCTCTATTCGCGACGATGACGACGCTTGGGCTGGACGGCATTGTTATCCGCGAACTTCTGCACCATCCTGAGGATACCCACGAGATTCTCGGGACTTCGCTCGCGCTCCGGAGCGCCGGTAGTCTGATAGCAGTATGTCTGTCTATTGCTACTCTAAGGTTGATTCAACCCCACGACAGGGAAGCTCTGATTTTGGTGAGCATTATCTCTCTGACGTTGATCTTTCAGGCGTTCGACGCCATCGACTATCTCTTTCAGTCGCAGGTGCGCTCGAAGTTCACAGTGTGGGCGAAGAACGGTGCCTTCTTAGTCTTCGCTGTCATCCGTGTTTCGCTGATCAACATTAAAGCGCCCCTTTGGACGTTTGCCGCGGCCAATACCGGGGAGTTTGCGCTCGGAGCTGCCGGTCTGGTGCTCGGCTATCAGCTGTCGGGCGGCAGGATGATCTCTTGGAAAAGCAGCAAAAAGAGAGCGGTGCAGTTGCTTCAGCAAAGCTGGCCGGCGCTCTTTTCGGGAATGGCCATCATGGTATATATGCGTTTGGACATGGTGATGCTAAAGCTGATGCAGGGTGACTTTGCGGTCGGCCTATATTCCGCGGCTACTAAGGTATCGGAGGTCTGGTATTTCGTTCCTATGGCCATCGCGTCCTCCGTATCGCCTGCCATTATGAAAGCAAAGGATGACCCGGAGCTTCTACATAGCCGGCTTCGCAAGTTGTTCTCGCTGATGACTCTTTTAGCCTGCGCCATTGGCTCCATCGTCGCACTCGCCTCGCACGTGATCATCCGAACTCTGTATTCAAACGACTTCAGCGGAGCTGCTCCAGTATTGATGGTGCACATCTGGGCTTCCGTCTTTGTCTTCCTTGGGGTCGCGCAGTCCCCTTGGGATATAACCAAGAACCTTTTAACGCTCTCGCTTTATCGAACCGTCGCGGGTGCCGTGATCAATGTGCTGATGAACCTCTATTTGATACCGAAATATTCTGCCATGGGAGCCGCAATCGCTACAGTCGTTTCATATGCGATCTCGGGGGTATTCGCTAATGTCTTCAGCGCTCGGACAAGACCGATCTTTTATATGCAGATGAAATCCTTCATTCCGGGACGATTCTGGGCCTAACCTCGGCTGTCGCTGCGCTCCACTCCGAAGATTGAACCCATAGGGCAAAGAGCATTTGCGCACCAATTGTTATCCGGGAATACAAGATCGGTTGAAATTCCGAATAAGCTTTTTCAAGGCGTCCGCTCCGTCCTCGCACTCATGGATGTCGTTGGACAAATGGGCGATTGCGCGTCATATAAGTCACCGAACTGTCGCATTGTCTTCGTATCCGGGATATTTATGTGAGACTTCGATGGCCAATACTCTTGTTGCTGTCGATAGGGTTGTAACCGAAACCTCCGCCCGCAGAGAAGTCGACTGAAGTAAGGCCAGTCGGCTTCAACAAGCGCTTCTGCATGTGGCCCTCCATGTTACTCCGGCATTGCTGCTGTCATTCGTCACGGAAGCTATCAGACCCATACTGGTGCTGACGTTGAGAGATGAAGGAGGCGGGTTAAGCAGAGATACTGTGATCTGGTTTGACGGCGGCGGGTTTGGACCCGAGCTGCTACCGCCGCTACAGGCCAATAAAGATAGGGTTAGTACTGAAGCGCCTAAGAGTTGGACCGCGGAACGGCTGCATGCGTTCGTGGGAACGGGTGTGAACGAGAGACCATGATCATTGCGAATCTTGATCATCTGACCATCGAGAACGAGCCGGCGAGCAAAGATGTAGTTGGTCGCGAACGGTCTGCACTTGCCCGACTACCTGAAATCGACTTCCCGGCAATCAAACCCTCTTGGATTGTTCGAGAAAGATAGGGTCCAAAGCTCGTGTTTAATACGCCCTGGGGTTTCAATATGGGATCAATATCTAAAATACCTATTGCGATCCCATACGTAGCTATGTGAGTATGTATTGGATGGCAATAGGAGAGCGGCGTGGGCAGTAAGACGGACATTTGGCAAGGCACCTTGGCGTTGATGGCACTTAAGACTCTGGAATCAATGGGATCGCTTCATGGCTATGGCATCGCCCGGCGTATAGAGCAAACGAGCGGCGATCTTTTGTCGTTGAACTATGGAACTCTCTATCCTGCACTGCTGAAGTTGGAGCAGGAGGGAGCCATAGTCTCTGAATGGGGCGTATCGGAGAATAACCGACGGGCAAAGTTCTACAAGCTGAGTCGCTTCGGCAAGAAGCAGTTGGAGAGAGAAACCCAGGATTGGGAGCAGACGACTGCGATCCTCGCGCGCTTTTTCGCTCCCAGGCAGGAGGCTTGATGCGAAGCTTGCGTGCGCTTTGGATTCGGATCTGCGGAACTTTCGGCAACAAACGAGAAGCTATGGAGCTGGACGAGGAACTTGAAAGTCATCTCCTGATGCATATTGAAGACAACGTCCGTTCGGGGATGCCCGAAGCTGAGGCGCGACGACATGCGTTGATTCACCTCGGCGGTCTGGAACAAACCAGAGAGGCCTATCGCGAGCGACAGGGGCTTCCTGGCCTGGAGACGTTGTGTCAGGACGTTCGGTTCGGACTCCGAATGCTACTGAAGAGTCGAGGATTTACTGTTGTGGCCGTGCTCACGCTAGGGCTTGGCATCGGTGCAAATACCGCTCTGTTTTCTGTCCTCAATGCAGTTCTTCTGAACCCGCTTCCTTATCCTCATGCGGAGGAGCTAATAACAGTTCATGCGGCTAAGCAGAACTTCAATGAAGGCTCAATCTCCTATCTGAATTTTCGCGATTGGCAGCGGGATAACAAGGCTCTGGCTGCGCTCGCCGTCTCGCGAGGCACTGGATACATCCTGACTGGAACAGGGGCTTCGGAAGAGGTGCGAGGAGAACTCGTTTCTTCGGATTTTTTTCCTCTCCTTGGGGTGAAGCCTGTAGAGGGGCGGTTATTCGCCTCCCATGAGGATGAGATTGGCGAGGAGCCCGTAGCGATGATCAGCTCGGGGTTCTGGAAGCGGAAATTCGGAGCGCGACCCGATGTAATCGGAAAGCCTCTCACGCTCGATGGACACGACTACACGGTCGTCGGCGTGCTGCCTGCGACCTTCAATCTTGCGATCAGCAACTTTCGCGCGAGTGATATTTATGTGCCAATTGGTCAATTTCAAAATCCCGCTCTAAATGATCGTAGCGCGGGGTTGGGGATTCACGGTATCGCCCGACTCCGGCCTGGAGTGACGCTCAAGCAGGCACAGGCAGATATGGAAAGAGTCTCTCGAAATCTTGAGACGACGTTCCCGGCAGATGATCAAGGAATTCACGCCAGGCTCGTGCCGTTCAAGGAATCGTTGGTGCGCGATGCCCGTCCACTTCTGTTGGTGCTGATGGGTGCAGTCGGCTTTGTGCTTCTGATTGCGTGTATCAATGTTGCGAATTTGCTACTGGCGAGGGCGAATGCCCGCACGCAGGAGTTTGCAGTGCGGTCAGCTTTGGGAGCCAGTCGTGCTCGTTTGCTGCGGCAGTTGCTGACTGAAAGTCTGACTCTGTCTGTGCTCGGTGGCGTATTAGGCCTAACGTTGGCTGCGTTGGGAACGCGCATCATCGTCAAGATGTTGCCGCCGGACCTGCCGCGAGCGACTGGGATTCATATCGACTCGTTAGTACTTTGCTTCACCACCCTCATCTCGCTTGCGTCAGGAATCTTCTTCGGCTTTGCTCCCGCACTGAAAATGTTCAAGCGAGATGTCCAGAGCACCCTGAGATCGGGAGGCCGTAGCATCGGCAGTGCGAACAATCGCACGCAGGATTCGTTGGTCGTCTTTCAGATGGCTTTGGCACTGGTCTTGTTGATCGGTGCGGGGTTGATGATTCGAAGCATGGTCAAGCTATCGAACGTTGATCCGGGTTTCCACTCAAAAGGTGTACTGACGTTCGGTCTGGAAGCGCCTCCGGCGATGAGTGGCGCAGGCCCCGATGCGATCAGAGCCTATCTACGCGAGGCGCAACGAAAAATCGCGATGGCTCCCGATATTGATGCGGTCTGCTTTTCATGGGCCGCCCTGCCGATGATGTCAGACGACGAGCAATCATTCTGGCTCGACGGAGAACCTAAGCCCGGCAACCAAAATGCTATGCGATCGTCGATACGCTATCTGGTCGGAGCAGACTATCTGCGAGTCATGGGCATTCCACTGCTCAAGGGAAGATTCCTGTCGGAGACCGATGATGACCACGCGCCGCGAGTGATTGTGACCGATGAAGTATTTGCTAAGAAGTTCTTCGGCGATGCTGACCCGATTGGCAAACGTATCCATCTGGACCAGTTTGACGATGCAGCGATGGTCATAGGTGTCGTCGGGCATGTGAACCAATGGGGGCTTGATAATGACGCGGTTAATCCGTTGCGCGCTGAGACTTATCAATCTCTGATGCAGTTGCCGGAGCAACAGTTGAGTCTGGTCGCCTTTGGCATGGACGCGCTCGCTCGTTCAAAGTCTGGAGCTGTGCCGAGCTTCAAGAGTATCGAGAGTTCGGTAACTAAAATGAATCACGAGCAAGTAGTCTATAACCCCGAGGCGATGGATGACGTTGTCTCGGAGACGCTCTCGTCTCGGCGTTTTGCCATGATACTGCTGGCCGTGTTTGCCTGCACCGCACTAGTTCTAGCCAGCATTGGAATGTATGGCGTCATCTCTTATATCGTGGGGCAACGCGCCCGCGACATAGGGATACGGATGGCGTTGGGCGCGAACCGTGGAGAGGTGCTCAGGTGGGTGCTAAGGCGTGGCAGCAGGCTTGCGTTGATCGGTGCCGGCTGTGGGTTGTTAGCTGCGCTGGTTCTAAGTCAAGCAATCGCTGGCTCGTCGTTGGTCTATGGCGTGCGGGCCTATGATCCATGGACGTTCATTGGGGTGACTGCGTTGATGATGGCAGTCGCTCTATCCTCATGCTATCTTCCGGCGCGACGGGCAACACGCATAGATCCGATGAAAGCGCTGCGTACAGAGTAACTATGACATCTTCCACTGGACACTATGAGCAACCGCCAGAAAGCCCCGGGCGCTACTGATCGCGCCTAATTCCTGGGACACCGGTTAGCACTTGATTGAATTCGCGAACAAGTTCGCGAGAGTCTGGGGCTACAGCCGGTAAGGACTGCAGGTGTCTGCATTGTAAATGCCCGGCTCGAGATTAGCGCGTGGTCGTTCCAAGCCATTGAATCTGAGGCGCGCGTCTCGCTGATTCCAAACTCATTTTGACCGATGTTCGTAGATCACGCAGCTCTGCCGCTGGCTAACCGCCCGGTGGGCTTCGGGTTTCCGTGTGCCTTTTGGCGCGATGACGCAGGCCGCAGGCACAGGTGTTGTGCTTCGGAAGGCCGGAAAAAGACATGAAAGCAAGGAGAGATTATGAAGTGGACAAAGCATACCCGCAACGGTCTGAAGTCATAGGCGAGGAATAAAAAGGCGAGCGGCGGGGCGATGTTCCGGGGGACACGAGGATGGCTTGCTGCAGGCACTCTGGCAGCGTACGCCGTGGTGGGTAGCGGTAGACAGACTTTGGCAGCCGTGAAGGAGACGGCGCTAACGGGAGCCTCCGGCGGGGATGCAACGCTTCCTCTCAAACGCTTCGACATCCCGGCAGGCCCACTGGATGCGGCCCTCAAGGCCTACGAGAAGACGACTGGTCTGACAGTAAATATAGTGCTGCCGTCTGGAACTGTTGCCGGATTCAACTCTAATGGGGTAACCGGGCTCTACCGTGAGGATGAGGCTTTGCGTCAGCTGCTCGATGGCACAGGGCTAAACTATCGCGTGGAAGACGCAACAACAATGGTAGTCGGGGTGCAGGCGAAGGACACTGTGTCCGTGGAGGCTCTGGCGATTGACTCAGTTTCGATGGCGAAGTTTACAGAGCCGCTGCTCGACACCCCGCAAAGTATCGATGTTGTTCCCCAGTTTGTATTGCAAGATCAAGGAGTGTCCACGCTGCGGGATGCGCTGCGAAACGTTCCAGGAATCAGCTTAGCGGCTGGTGAAGCAGGAGCACAGGGTGACAATCTGACAATCCGAGGCTTCACGGCGCGCAACGACATCTTCCTGGATGGTATACGGGACTTCGGAAGCTACTACCGCGACTCGTTTAATTACGAACAGGTTGACGCACTTGAGGGACCGGCAGGAATCCAGTTCGGTCGCGGGTCGACAGGCGGAGTCATCAGCCAGGAGAGCAAGGTCCCGGAGATGAGGCAGTTTGTGAATGTACAGGCTCAGTTCGGCACAGAATTGACGCGAAGGATCACAGCAGACGTCAATGAGCCTGTGGATGATGTAGTGGGTGGAACAGCCTTCCGGACGAACATAATGGCGCAGGAAGGAGGCGTTGCAGGCCGTCCGAATGCGGAGATAAGGCGCTTTGGGATAGCTCCGTCAGTCTCGATCGGCCTGGATACCAAAACCCACGCGACCCTGAGTTATTTGCACCTCACCGAGAACGACACTCCGGACTACGGACTGCCATGGTTTAACAATTCGGTAGCGTCAGGATCGATCCGTCATAATTACTACGGATTTCCCGAAGAGAACTATCTGAAGACAAACGACGATATTATGACGCTGAGAGCCGATCACGAGTTCTCGCCGGAAGTGAATCTGCGTACGCTCGCCCGAGCGGCAAATTATCCTCGTAGCGCGCAGATTACCGAACCGCAGATCTGCTCGAATGCCCCGGCAAGTGTGCGGGTGGCGGCATCGTAGCTAACCTGCCGACCTCTGCTGTAAATACTGCGCTCCCCTGTGCGTATACAGCCGGGACTGATCCCAGCACCATGGTCGCGAACCGGAACCAGATCCAGGTAAAGAGTGTGGAGGGTGATCTCTGGGATCAGACTGAGATAGTGGCTAGATTCAAAACCTTCGGCGTGAGGCACGCACCTGCAGCCGGAGTCGAAGGTGGCCAGGAGATTTCAAATCCGATCAGAACCAGTTACACAATTAGTAAGATCAACACGGTGCCCTCGGCGAATCTGTTGGACCCGAATGTAGATCAGCCATTCGGCTGGGACGGGTTATATCACTTCGATCGTTCACACCAAGTCGAGAGCGTTGGGCTCTACTTCGTGGACACCTTGAAGCTGGGCAGACTGTTTGAACTAAGCGGCGGCGTGCGTTGGGACCGCTTCGATACTGGATACAACCTCTACCAGCCGACTCCGCCGGCGGGAGGGACCGTAACCGCTCCAGTCGCTCCGATCAGCAGAATAGATGAGCAACCGACCTATCGAGCAGCCCTGGTCTTCAAGCCTTCGAGCCATGGCAGCGTGTACTTCGACTATGGAACTAGCTTCAACCCGGCGGCAGAATCTTTGAGTTTGAGCATCGGATTGGCAAATGGCTCAGCCGCACCCGAAGAGAATGAATCCTATGAAACGAGCGCCTGCTTCTGGAAGGATCGTGGTTCCGCACAGAGAAAGATAATGCACGAGAGACCGACCCGACGAACTCTAACAACATCGTGGCGGCTGGAAACCAGTTCGTGAAAGGAGTCCAATTCAGCGTAGTGGGACGCTTGCCGCAGGGAATGGACGTAGTTTCGGGCTACGCATACCTGGATAGTGACGTCATCTTTTCGAAGTTCTTTCCCGCGTCGGTGGGATATCAGCTGGCTAATGTGCCCAAGCAGACATTCAATCTCTTCGTGACACACCGGTTGGCCTGGCGGCTAAATGCAGGTCTGGGGGGAATTATGTGGCAAGCAGAACAGCGAGTTCGACCGTACCCTATGTACCGACAGGATACGCCGTGAATCCAAACGGACCAGGCTTCGTCGTGACGAGTGTGGCGATGAAACAGGTACCGGGTTATTGGGTGTTCAACGCGATGGTCAAACGACCCTGACAGACAGACTGGAACTGCAGGCAAACGTATATAACGTGCTAAACCGCTACTACATCGATCTGCCGCATCCGAGCCACCTGGTTCCGGGAGCTGGTGCGAGCGCACTGATCGGTATGAACTTCCGGTTCTAACAAAGGACGTTTAGCGATTTTCCCGGCGTTTCGACCGGGCAAATCTTATTTGTAACCTTAGGAGTACTTTAATGTTGATTACGATTGCAGATGTTCTAAGTGTGGTTGAAGTTGCAGAATCACGTGCACTGCTCGATCCGGCGCAATGGGTGGACGGCAAGGTCACCGCTGGCTGCCAAGCCCAAAGCGTAAAAGAGAATCTTCAATTGCCCGAGGGACATCCGGTGGCGGTGAAGCTGGGAGAGATGGTGCTGGCAGCACTAGCGCGGTCACCGTTGTTTATGACGGCTGCACTGCCGTTGCGTGTATTTCCACCGATGTTCAATCGTTACACAGGGGGCGGACACTTCGGAACGCATGTGGATACTGCGATCCGTGCCAACTCCAACACGGGACAGAGGATTAGAACAGACGTCTCCGCGACTCTATTTCTATCGGCCCCTGAGGAGTATGAAGGCGGAGAACTATTGGTCGAAGATACCTATGGAATGCATAGTGTGAAGCTACCGGCTGGGCAGATGGTGTTGTATCCGGCGACAAGTCTGCATCGAGTGAATCCGGTTACGCGGGCGCACGGGTGGCTTCATTCTTCTGGATACAAAGCATAATTCGCAACGATGCGGATCGCACCTTACTGTACGACCTGGATACAACAATCCAGCGGCTGGCTAAAGAGGCTCCCGAAAATACTGCTGGAATCCAGTTGACTGGGGTATATCACAACCTGCTGCGGCGCTGGGCGGAGATGTAAGAGCATGTCAGACGCTTGCTTCGATCAAAGGATTCTTAGTACGAACAGTTCCATCCCAGGATGCTCTGCACCGCGGACAGCCTTCCAGGGCCGGCCGTGAGCCCAACCCACGCTTGGCTCGCTTCTATTGCGCCCGGAATATCGATGGAGAAGGTCTTCGTCACCCTCGCCTGGGTGACCGTATCCATCAGCTTTAAAGCTGGCGCGACCCCGTCATTCTCCACCCAACGCCCCAAGATCGGACACTTGACCGCACGTACTCTCGATCTTTGCCCGGTTATGTGTGCCGATAACCCGTTCTGCGGACAACTCCTGTTAGGGGATCATCACTGCTCTAAATTTGGTTGGCCGCGTCAGCGCATTTTTATTCTTACAAATTACCGCTTCTCTGCGGGAAATCTTTATCAACGTGTCCCTGTCAGACATTTTGTTTGCTCATCTCGCCGGCGAGATATTCGGAAGCGCGCATCGAGAGCGCCAGGATGGTCATCGTTGGATTTTGCCAACCGGCACTCACAAAGCTCGCTCCATCGACAACGAACAGATTCTTATGATCGTGGCTCTGGCACCACTTATTTAGCACACTCTTCTTGGGATCATCGCCCATACGGCAAGTTCCGACTTCATGAATACTATAGCCCGGAGGATTGGGAACATCATTCTTCGAGAGCCCTTCGAATCCAGCCGCGTCCGCCACAGCACAACCAACTTCCACGGCGTCTTTCGCCATATTGAATTCGTTGTCGGTATACCTGGTCTGGATGTTAAGCACAGGAATATTCCATGCGTCCACCTTCTCCTTGTCGATGCGGACGTGGTTTTCGTAGCGCCCGAGCACCTCTCCCATCACGGTGACGTGGAAGGCGCTCCCGTTGTATTCGTGCAACTTCTGCTGCAACTCCGCGCCATATGCCGCAAAATTTCGCGGTTCGATCGCACCCATGCGGCTGGTTACATTCAACGCGTAGCCGCGCAGGAACTTGTCATACTTCGTCGTAATGTTCCGAAAGCGCGGCACAATTGCCCCGCCACCCATCAACTGTTCTGTTGCGTTACCATTGCGCGCCTCAGGCACTGAGCAGGTGACCCCTGGCCCGTAGATCTGGTCCATCAGATAGTGACCTATCATGCCGCTCGAGTTGCCGAGGTTGGAGTTCAACAGTAGGCGCGTGCTCTCAAGCGTCCCCGCGGCCAATACCACCACGCGGGCCTTCACATGCATCTCTCGCCGGGACAGCCGATCGACGAAGAGGCATCCATCCGGCTGGCCGGTGTTCTTATCGACCGTAATCTGTCGCACCACTGCATTGGCAATTGAAGTCAACTTGCCGGTTCGCTCCGCATCCGGCAGCAGAAGATTCACCGAACTCGCCAGGCCATCGCGGCCCAGCGCGCGGCGCTGCTTGCAGACTGCCATGTTGTATGGCTGTGAAGCCGTGATAAACCGCCGCATCGACTCCGACCACACCTCGTTGACGGGAACGAAGTTACCATTCGGCATCTGCGGCGGACCGTCCTGCGCGCCCTCCACCTGGAAGATCTCTTCCACTCGTGAATAATAAGGCGCCAGATCCGAGAGGCTGATGGGCCAGTCTTCGCCGAACCCATCATGCGATTTACCTTTGAACTCGTAGTCGCTCAAACGGAACGACTGCCGCGACCAGAACAGCGATCGGCCTCCGAACAGACGGACCCGCACCCAGTTATACGGAGTGGAAGGATCGAAGGTATACGGAACCTCCTCCTCATCCACCCAAACGTTTGCGTTGAACTCGCTGGCCTGGAAGACGTGCTCGAGACGCCCTGGTGGTTTGAAGCCGCGATAGGGAAGCTCGTACGCCGGTTTGCGTTGCGCGTCTCTGGCTACATCGGCTACCGGGCCCGCGTTTAACATCAGGCAGTGGATGCCCTTTTCGGTCAAAATCTTCGCAGCCATTCCACCGGCATGGCCCGACCCAATAATCAGTACATCGTAGGTTGTCTCTGTCATTATCTGTGGGGAGTCGCTCACTTCTAGCGTGGGTAGGATGGGATGGTATGTGGGGCCTTAGGAACAGCCATCACGTGCGGTGGTAGATGCGTGGAGGTCGCGCCCAGGCCTGCCATGTCCGGCTCGATCGGAGACCAGTAGAGTCCGCCCGTTACCCGGTCCTGCCCAGCGGCCACGCCGGCATCGTCCCAGGCCTTCGAGTTCATCGTCGCAATTCGGATGTCTTCGTGCGCAATGTTGATGAAGTCAGCGTGCTGTTCGTTCGGGGGATGATCCGTCATCCAGGTGCGCAGCCAGGGCTTGACGACCGCATCTGCCTGAGTTGCGTTTAACTGAGCGAACGGCAGCTTATATTTGGTCTTTGCTTCTGCGTCGAGCCAATCCAGACCGCCGCTATATACCTTCTTGCGCGCCGCGGGCGAACTGCCGATCAGAAAGTCGAGGAACAAGGGTGTCCCTGCCTGGAGCGCGCTTGGCTTGCCATCGAGCGATGGCAGCAGTAAATCGCAGAGTCGCGTAAACGTCGCAAGTTGGGTCGAGGTAAAAAAACTCGCCTCTGTCTCCGCAATACCCTCGGCCGCTTCAGTAACAGGCAAAGGCGTCTTAGGATTTAGTCCCAGTGTCCATGGCACGGGAGCCGGCGGAGGCGGGGCGGGACTTGCTGTCTGCTGGGCAAGGAGTGCCTTTGGTAGTAGTCCTACCGACACGACAGCGCGCACAAAGTCACGACGCAACATAGACTCTCCTTCTGCTGGAGAAAGATTACACGCCACCCACTTCAATCGTCCAACGCGAGCAGCGACGGGTTGCCGATATGCACAACGGTATTAACCCGACAGGGAAGGGTTCCAACAATCGAAGGCGAATTCAGAAGCGTTGATCACTAAAATCCGAATGCGCGCAATCTCCGCTCGTCCTGAAGAACAGAACAAGCGACATTCGCGAGCATCAGGTGAGCACGTCGGCATCAGACTCCAGAGCAGCAGCAAGGAGCGCCTCTTTAACTGAGGCGACTTGAACACGCACCGGAACATCCGTACCAACCATCTGCTGAAGCTCTGCGATGCGCCGTCTCGCCTCCTGCGAATCGGCAGAATGGATCTCTTTCGCAAGTCGAGATGAATCGTCAGGTCCGTATCTCTGGCTTGGACCGCCTGAATAATCGAGAGATTGCTGTGCGTTTGTACCGCCATTTGGCTGGCATAACGAAGCTCCAAAGACCTGGGAGCGATTGTCTCAGCATGCCGGCTCGTCAAATACCGGATAGTCCGCATCGTTAATCACCTTGGCAGTTGTTGAGCCAAGCAGCATCTCCCGGAATTTGCCGTGTGGGCATGATGATGAGATCGAATCTATCTTCTCTCGCGACTCGAGCGATCTCGGTCGCTGCATCCTGCGAAATCAGAATTCTGGGACACTCCGCCATCGGGAACTCTCCCGTCAGGAAAAAATTGAAGCTCTCCCGGCAAATGCTCAGATGCTCCTCTAAAACCTCGGTGATCCGTCTCACGTAAAAGTTGCAAGCCGTTGCAGCCGCCGGGATCGGCAGTATGAATGAGTGAAATCCTCGCGCCAAGCAATGCCGCTGCTCTCTTCACGTAAGTAGCCATCGAAACGCAGGAGTGCGAGAAATCCGCTGGATAGAGGATGTTTGCGATTGAAGACATATGTACCACTCTTTGGAAGATCTTGAAATGCTGCTCTGTGACACGTTCTTTGGAAGTACGAGTTGCAAGGTGAGTTCAAATCAGGAGACTTAAACGACTTGATGCTCATTCACCCCCGCTTCCGAGTTAGCCACCTACTCAGCTTGGGACTAGTCCTGATGTCCTCTTGAGGCGATTCCGTGCTTTCATCTAATGTAAGCAGTAAATTAGGTTGTGCCATTCCGTGTTTAGGAGTGCCACATACAGGGCACGCCTCGGCTTTCAAAGTGATCTCTGATCCACAGCATCCGCAAAAAGCAGCCACGCTATCTCATCTCCACAATTACCACGTCTGTTTGGATGAACGCAGCAAGTGCAAAGATTCGAGCGGAGTCATTCCGCAGAATCCCCGGGGAAATCGTTGAATTTTATCGACTCTTCCTTTACTCGCTGCAGGCGCCTCCTCGTAGTGACTGGGCGATTGATCTGTTCAACGCGCGTGTGTGAATGAGCAGAATTATCTATTCTTAGATGCGGCCTCTCTTCGTCGCAAGAGGCCGCAATCACATCGTCAGCACAACGCGAAACTCTGCGTCACCGCTCATCATGCGGTCATAGGCTTCAGCGGCCTTCTCCAGAGGATAGGTTTCGACCATGGCGCGGACACCGCGTAGTTCGGCGAAGCGGAGTGTGTCATCCGAATCTGCCGGCGTTACCCCTCCCCACCCTTCAATTGTCTTGCTACCCCTGATGATTTGAACCGGAGACACCTCCATCGGATCGGAGGTTACGCCGATCAGCAGAAGCTTGCCGTTCGGACCCAAACCTCCAATCAGTTCGGTCATTGCCTTGGAGTCTGGTGCTGTCGCGACAATGACTTTCGCACCGCCCAGCTTTTGTAGTTCCTCGGCAGCGTTCTTCACTTTGCTGTCGATATACACATCGGCACCGAGTTTCATTGCCAACGATTCGATTTGAGAGCCGCGCCCGATTGCAGCCACCTTGTAGCCAAACTTGTTGGCAAATTGAATTCCGAGGTGGCCGAGTCCACCGATCCCCTGCACCGCGACAAGGTCGCCTGGCAGTGCGCCCGCATGCCGCAGGGAGTCGAAGGTGGCAACTCCAGCGCAAAGCAACGGCGCCGCTTCGACATCGTCGAGACTGTCCGGGATTGAAACCAATGCTTCGACCGGCGCCAACATATACTCCTGATAGCCGCCGTCATAACTGAGACCGGGATTCTTCTCATTGCGGCAGTTTCTAAAATCTCCCCGCCGACACTCGGGGCAGGTGCCGCAATGGCCGCCATGCCAGCCAACGCCAACACGCTGACCTGTTCGCCATTCAGTCACTCCGGTCCCGAGCGCATCCACTACGCCGGCCACTTCATGCCCCGGAACGCGCGGATAGGCGATTCCTGGCCGACGGCCTTCGACGACGATTGAGTCGCTGTAGCACACACCACACGCCTGAACTTTGATTCGCACCTGTCCTGGGCCTGGCTCGGGGATCGGCAACTCAACGATCGTGAGTCTAGCTCCAGCCGCGGTAGCCTGGGCGGCTTTCATTGTTGCTACTGTGGCTGTCATAGATTCTCCTATTTCTTGTTTGTCCGATTTTCAGGGTTCGTAAAATCGTGGCGGTCTTCTTATGATTGCTAATTGACTATTCAGTCAGTCAATAATAAAGATGCTTTAACGTCGACAAAGACCCACATTTTTAGCGGGTCGGGGCGGTGGCTTTTTTCACAAATGCGATCACTTCTGCGGTGTGTCTGGCCAACGACTGTTTGCTCAAGGAATTACGGCTTCTGCCTGGAATATGAGAGATGTTGTTAGCAGCACAAAAATAGAAGCCGCACAGGCCAATGATGTTGATGGCGCCATGTCCGGGGTCCATTTGCCTGAACTCTCCCGACGCAATCCCGTTCTTCAGCAAGACTTCGACCTGGCTATAGAGCGAAGGCATTCCCAACTTGCGGACGTGCTCACCCCCGCCTTGAATGCTCTCCAAGATAAAGATAACGGGCGACAAGGGGTGCTCCGTCCATGTGGCGAGCAATCTCTCGACAAAGGTCAGCAAAGCGTCCGTGGCGCTGAGGTTTTGATCGAGAGACTCATCGAGCGCTTCGCTGACTGGCTGGTAGGCCTGCACCAGAACCGCCTCATAGAGCCCTTCTTTGCTCTTGAAATAGTGAAAGATCAGACCCTTTACTACATTTGCCCGCGCCGCAATACTCTCAGTGCGCGCTGCGGCAAAACCATTTGCGGCAAACTCAATCTCGGCTGCTGCCAGAATGGCTGGTATGGTCACGTCTCTGTCTCGTTTTTGGGTACGAGGGGGCACTTTTACGATAGGTTTGATGGATTTCATGTTTGTTTCCGTATGAACTATACGGATAACTGACTATCTGGTCAATTGAGCTGGTATCATTGAGGAAGTGTCTGCCCCGAGTTCCAGAGCACGTGACGGTCCCGACGCTGCTGATGAGCAGCCGCTCTGGCATCAGCGCCCCGCTCAAACAGTGGACGTTCGATGCGGGCGGGGGCTCCGGCAGCGTTGTAATCCATTTGAAAAGCGCGTAGTGTTCCTGATGAATGCCGGACCCTGCAGTTGCAGGAAGGCATGTCGCTCCATAGATTCCTGGCCCACTATTTGCTCCTGCGGTCTGTTAATAAGGTATCGATCAATACCTTCGTCCAATACATCCTAGTTCCTTCTTCTGGCTTAATCGCAGCTGTGTGTGTTTGGATCTGAACCACTCGCATTAGTCGATTCCTGATCAATAAAGCCCCGCATTCAAATTGCTCATTGCACGAGAAAAGGAGTTGCGTGACGCCATTCGATATGTTCGGGCAAGAACGGTGGACCTGCCCACGCGGATCGCGGACAGCGGTCCTTAGCCTCAGGGTTGTAGGGTGGTACTCTTCGTTTAGTAAGGGGTTGCATGTGCGGTCCTAGCAGGCATCTCGATGGAGCACCAGGCATAGCGAACTTGTACAAGCCGTGGGGCGAGCGAATGATGGAAAGTTTCTCGATATGAGATCGGGTTATCAAGCCAAAGACACTCAGCCGGGCGCAACCGTCTTAAAGCTGCTCGCGGCTACAGTGACGATGATATCGTTTCTGTCGATTGGTGCATTCGGTCAAAAGCCTCCGACTACGCCGAATCAGCCGTGGCTTCCCGACCATCACACGTTGGAGCGCCACTCAACTGCAGTTCCTGTTCATGAAGCGGCATTGGATGATGCCCACGTCTACAGTCTGGGTGAACTAATCGACATTGCTGAGTCGAACAGTCCCGCGACACAAGCGGCGTGGAATCGAGCCAAGGTGACAGCCGCTACCGTTGGGATTGCGAAGAGCGAACTGTATCCGACAATTATTGCGATAGCGGCTGGAAGAACCTATGTCAACGCACAGCTCTACAGTATGACCTGGGCTGTACAGGACATCGGCTACTTCGATACCGCTGTTCATCTGGCCTATACCCTCGTGGACTTCGGTGCGCGTCGAACAGAGATTACGGCGGCTCAAGCGCGGCTCGTTGCTACAAACCTTTCATTCAACAATGAACATCTGGTCCTTATCCGGCAAGTCAGTCAATCGTATTTCGGTTTGCTCGAAGCGAAAGGGCTGCGGGAAGCGGCGGAGGTCTCCCTCAACGACGCCAAGACGTCAGAGGCCGCGGCCCAAGAACGACGTAATAACGGACTCGCTACAGTGCCGGAAGTGCTGGAGGCTAAGGCCGCGACCGCAAGAGCAAACTACCAATTGCAGAGTGCGCTTGGGGCTGAGCAAGTGGAAATCGGAGATCTGGCCACGGCAATTACCGCCAGCCCACTGAAACCACTGAAAGTGGAAGCGCTGGATCAGCTGAGAATTCCAGACAAGCTGGACCAATCAGTTCAACACGCCGTAGAAATGGCGTTCACGGCTCGGCCCGACCTGCAAGCTGACGAAGCGCACGTAAGCGCCGCGCATGCTGAGGTGAAGCATGCTACCTCGGCTTACTACCCATCGCTAACATTTGAAGGTTCAAAAGGCTGGCTTCGTGCCTTCGGAGAGCAACAAGGATCGCCCGGCTTCTATGCCCAGGCCCCCGTCTATGACGCCACGCTCGAGTTGAAATGGACGGTATTTGACGGACTCCTTCGGGAGAATCGGATAGCGGAGGCGAAGGCAGAAGAGAAGGTAGCGACTGATGAGGTTCACAACCGTCAGGACGAAATTACAAATCAAGTGTGGACATCCTACTCAAATGCGGCGACAGCCCTGCAACAAAGGCAGGCGGCGACGGCCTTACTAACTGCTGCTCAGGAGTCCTATTCAGCGGCGTTGGAGTCGTACAAAGAAGGTGTCCGCAATTTCCTTGATGTGCTGGCGGCGGAAGATGCCTTGGCACAGGCCCGCGCTATCGACGTTACGGCTCGCACCCAAGTGCTCAGGACCTTCACCGATCTTGACTTCCGGACAGGGGATCTGCTGGCAAATCATCCGAAGGGTAACAATCCATGAGCCCTAATCACCAGCATCTTTGGCGCCCGACGAACAAACGTCAGAGCTGGATAAGCTTTGCAATCAGCCCGCTCTTGCTGGCAACTGTCGGGTGCTCGGGATCACCAGAGTTCAACATCCTGGGATCGTACTTTCCGTCATGGCTTGTATGTCTCGCAATTGCGATTGCGTTGACGTTTTTGGCTCACGTGTACGCCACCAAGAAAAAACTTACGGAGCAACTTTGGCCATTACCAATTGTCTACTCGGCGCTCCTTTGTCTTTTCAGTTGCACGCTATGGCTGATTTTGTTCCGGTAGAGAGGAAAACATCTTGCAGATAACGAACTCACAATCGGCGATATTGCGCAAAGGATCGATCATTAGCGCGTGCATCGTCGCGGGTGCCCTTGTCTCCGCAGGTTTAGTAGTCCGCGAGGTGGTGTTGTATCCGCGTACTGACGATGCGGAAGTGACAGCGAACTTCATCGGCATCGCTCCCGTGGTTGAAGGCCCAGTGATGGAGTTGCCAATTCATGACAACGAATTCATCAAAAAGGGGACTCTCCTCTACAAAATTGATGATCGGCCTTACCTCTATGCCTTGCAGAGTGCACTCGCTGCCCAGGCGGCACTGGAGGGCGAGATCGAGAATGAATCCCGTCGAATTTCATCCCAGGTCAACGGGATCGACGTGGCGCATGCGGGCGAGCAGAGCGCACTGGCGAACGAGACAAGAGCGACTGATGAAATTGAAATTGCGAAAGCTGCAGTTGCGCGATCGGAAGCTGCGCTAAAACAGGCGCAGGCTGACGAAAACTACGCCACAGCAAATTTTCATCGCATCCAGCCTCTTTTGGCCAAGGGCTTCGTCACGGAGGACGATGTTCACAAGGCGCGCTCGACATCCGAGGCGAAGGCGGCAGCGGTGGAACAGGCGCAGTCTCAGTTGCTATTGGCGAAAGCGAGTTTGCTCTCTGCTTCCGCTCAAAAACAGCAAGCCGTCGCAGAGATTTCACAAAGCCAGGCTCAGGTCAAAGAATCGGCACACTCTGTTCTGGTTCTAGCACCCTTGCTTGCGCAGCGTGAGAGCCGCGCTTCGGCAGTTCGGCTGGCTCAATACAATTATGAGCAATGCAGCGTGCTGGCGCCATTCGATGCCCGCGTTACAAACCTCACGATATCCGAAGGCGAATACGCCAAGGTGGGCAAGCAATTGTTCACCCTTATTGACAATAGAAATTGGTGGGTGCTCGCGAATTTCAGAGAAACGCAAATCGGACATGTTCAACCCGGAACGCTGGTAGACGTCTTTATCATGTCCGATAGAACTACAAAATATCGCGGCGTTGTCGAAAGCGCGAGCTTTGGTGTGACTCCTGACCCGGATGTCGTGGGAAAGCTTTCAGAGGGTTTGCCGGAGGTGCAGCGAACACTAAATTGGGTGCGTCTAGCGTCGCGATATCCGGTACGCATCAAAATTGTCGATCCGCCCCCGGGGATATTTCGTGTTGGTCAGGTCGCAATCGTCGTGATGCGACCTCCCCATCGTCAGGGTTGAGGTCAGTCATGCCAATATACGGGGAATACAAACCGCCAGTCTGGAAGCCCGTCGAGATGCTGCGCGCCGAGCTGGCGTGGCATCCGGGGCGGACTGCGCTGGTGGGAAGAATCGTACTGGCGTGTACGAGTGTGATGTTGCTCGCGTTCATCTTTCGGATTCCTGGTGCGGCATTGGGCGCCGGTTTCCCGATATTGATCTCGCGCGAAAGTCCCAAGGCGGCGAGGAAATCCGCGTTTAACATTGGCTTGGCGTGCTCAATCGCAACTGCGGCAGTAATTCTGGGAGGAGTACTGACGAGCGGCTCTCCATTTCTTCATGTGATCTGGGTGATTGCAATTCTCTTCGTTGCATTTTTTGCAATCAGTAGCTTGAACTTTATAAATCCGTCCCTCACCGCCAGCGTTACAATCGCGGTTGCGATTCAAGTATGGGACTTGCCAGTCCGTACGGAAGTACGCGTTGAGCGTACGCTCTACACATTGCTTGCGATTCTGATAGCGTGTGCAATCACTGCGCTGATTGAGAGCTTATTCGCGAAAAAGCAATCGCCTGACGCAATTCTGGACGGAATCAATCATCGCTTAGGTTTGATTGAGACACTATTGAGTCAAGCGCAAACGGAAGAGTTTCCTCCCTCGGCGTTGAGGATCCAACTCAGTCGCTCTGCTGCCAAAGGTATGGACGATCTGTCGGAGTTACTCGCGCACTCTCCCTATGAACCGGGCTTTCGCGATTTGCTCGCTACTGTGATCGCCCTCACTAGACAACTGGTAGAGCTCGGGTCGAATCTCTCCGAATCCGACCGAATCTTATCCATTGATGACCGGGAGCGTTGTCTAGCGATTGCGCGGAACCTATCTGCTATTCGGTATTGCCTCTTATGCAAAAGCATTACGAACTGGATCGATCTACCACTGGCAAATCGCACCGTGAATCCAATATTGGTAGAAATTGAACGCACAGTGGATCTGATTGCTCAGAGTTTTTCTGATGAAAACCTTGCGGTCCACCGGCTCCTACCTGCAGCGGAACCAACAGTGTCGATAGGTGCATTTGCTGTTGATGCTCTTCGAAACAAGGAGCATTACAGATTTGCGGTGCGCGGCACTCTCTCCGCTCTACTCTGCTATGTGTTCTATATGAGCACGGGCTGGATGGGTTTGGGCGCGTCGATCATAACGTGTACTCTTACGGCTCGTCGATTTACTGGTGCCAGCCGCCATCGACAAAGTCTCCGATTTGCCGGGTTCATTGTGGGAGCTGGCGTCATTGGACTAGGAACTGAGGCATTGATTCTTCCTCAAATAAACAGTCTCATGCAATACGCTTTTCTCTTCGCGTCGGTCGTTGCAGTTGGGTCATGGGTAGCGACCTCCGGCCCGCGGATTGCATACGCTGGGTTTCAGATTGTGCTGGCCTACAACCTAGTCAACCTCAATAGGTTCACGATCAATACCTCCCTCGTGCCCTCTCGCGACGCGCTTCTGGGTATCATGCTGGGCGTTGTAGCAATGTGGCTTGTGTTTGATCATCTCTGGGCAGAGAACTCCAGCGCATCTGTCCGTGGCTTGCTCCTGGGCACGCTGCGGAACCTGGCGGACTTCAAGGCGGTCGCGGCGGAGACTCCTCAAGAGGCTAATCAACGGTTGGCCGCGGCGAGTTCCAGGATCAACCGCGATTTCGACAAACTGCGGGATCTGGCGGATATGTACGCTTTTGAGTCTTTCCCCAAAAAGCCGTACGAAAGCCTTGTGAACCGTAGCATTCGGACGCTCTCGCCAGAATTGCGAGCTTTTCTATTCGTGAAGACTGGACTTCTGCAGCACAGAAATCTGACAGCGAAGGAACCAGACGCGTTTGTTCGAGAAGTGGAAGAGCAAGCTTCCAGTGTGCTCCGCAGTTTAGCCAATGCGATCGAAGGGGAAGTGGCTGAACAGCTCTCGTCGTGGAATTTGCATGCTGAAGAACTCCGTGCCCGCGTGCAAATTGAAGAAGAGAAATCGACGGACGGGAAGGATCGACAGAAGAACATCGAGATGCGGTTGTGTGGGTCCTTGTTGAGCCTGACGTCTCATCTTGAATGGCGAGCTCGATTGAATTTTGCGCTAGAAGCTGGAGATCAGGAGGTGGTTGGAAACTGGCCTATCGGGACAATCGTCAAGAGGGAGGAGGGCGCTCGCGGTGACTGAAGACCTCTCGAACAAGATTTTGAAACGCGAGAACGGCATTCGAGATGTTCTAGACATGGCATTTGGCGCTGCCGGCCACGTCAATTTTGGAAGAGAATGATTCATATGGCCGGGCTTAAAGGCACATACAGACTCTCGCCAATGGCAACGCAGTTGCGCTACTGCTGGACAGTTAGTCCCGCGGCGAGACGATGACTTCTAAAGACGGAGTCGAGTCCGCGTACTTTCAGAAGAAACTCCAGCGGTGGCAACTCAGCCACAGATCTCGACATGAAACTTATTTAGTAGTTCACGAACTGCTTTATCCAAGAGAAGATACCCACCAGCTGCCTCCAGCGCCTCTGCACTCGTAGCTCCGATAAGAATGACACGGCCAGCCCTTTCGAAGTTGGGCATAATCGCAATTCGCACATGGTTGAAGTTCAGGTTGCCATCCATATGCGTTACCCCTTGCTTCGACGCCGCGCCGCGCTTGAGGGAGGCTATCGGTAAATGGCACCTTGGAGATGAGGCGGGATATCTTCCAACATATCGCGGCTTTGATACCTACCTGTGCGTGCCATGGAGCGACGACATGCAGCCGCTGCCATTGATTCGCGATACCGCAATATAGAACCAGATACGGATCGCAATGAGTTCACCCTCGCTAATCTGAAGAAGCGCTGAAGTACCTGGAGAAATCCGATGATCAGCCTTTCCTTACTTACATCGCAACTCCTATCCACATGATCGGGCACATGGTGGGCGTTCAAAGGACGCTCCCAGTTCGGTGCCTTCGGCGATCGCTTCATATCATAGAGACCAAATTGCTATTGGCTGTCGAGATTGACCGAGTAGAGATTTCCTGTTCCGGTTCTTGATCGCACAATAGGGACGTTGTCGATTGTGAGGCCACAGAAAAAGTAGTCTTCTGTGTCACCTCCGCTGAAGTCGGAAAGATTCGCAATTTGTTCAAGCCGGCCATCAGAGATTGAGGCTCGATAGATGGGCTGCATGTCCGCGGAAGAGGCATGAAAGAAGATGGCCTTGCTGTCCGAGGCCCATACCGGGTCCGCAGCGGTCGTATCTGCTAACGTCCGCCAACTACGTGTTGCTACGTCGAAGAGCAGGAGCCTGCGCTGGTCCAGTGAGATCGCGGCGATATATCGTCCATCGGGAGACCATCGCGGACTGAAGAGCCCTTCAGAGCCTGGAAGTTGTGTTTGTTTGTGCGTTCGAAGGTCAAGGATCTGCAAAGCTCTGGGACCGTCTTCCTTGCCCATGATGTCTGGTATCCGCCCAAAGACGATCGACTGCCCATCGTCGGACCAAGATGGGTCGGCGGCGTTCCGGTTCTCGTGAAGGGGTTGCTCAAGAGTTCCGCCATCTGCAGCGACCGTGTAGATCTGCCATGCCTTGCCGGGTTCGCGAGCCATCAAAGCGAGCTTTTTGCCGTCGGGTGACCAGTGTGCATGGAACACCTGAAGCGAGTCTGGTGTGACCTGGATGAGCTCGGTGCCGTCGGACTTTGCCCTCCACTGGCGTCCCTGAAGATCAGTCCAAGTAACCCATTGGCGGTCACGTGAGTATTCGATCCTGTTGGCGTCGGACAAAAAGCCGGGGGCGGGCACGAACTCACGCCGTCCCGCATCATAACGTTGCAGCAAAGACTGGGTTTCAACGCCTTGAAAATAGATCTGGTGCCCAATGCGCGAGGTGACAGGACCAGCAAAACTCAACGGACCGTTCGTCACGCGCGCAGGGTTCACGATCTGCTTTCCGTCAAGCCGCCACAGATCACTGCTGCCACCTCTATCAGATTGGAAGACGAAGTATTTACCGTCACCCGTCCAGATACCGCAGCACTCAGAAGAGGGCTTTGTCCAATTACTCAGGATAGGCCGCAACGACCGACCGTCCCTGCTGGTCTCCCAGAGACCAAGAGTGTGGTCCACGGGATCCATCAAGGTAAATCGGAGGATCTGTCCATCGGGTGACCAGCGCAGCCAGAAGGCTCGACCTGGGAGCGTGGCAAAGGGTGTAGATACCCCATCCTCCAGTCTGCTGATGAACAATCGATTCCCCGCCGCATACAGAACTCTTTTACCGTCAGGCATCCAGGTAGCGTCGTGCGCTATGACATTGGCCAGTCGCAGCGCGGTGCCCCCACCCGTCGAAAATGTCCATAGCGGTTGCTCAGATTCAGGAGACAGGTGGTTGCGTAGAAGCAGCGTTGAGCCATCGGGCGACAGATCACCAAGAGTAGGTGAGGAGATCTCGCTTGGCAGGGGGAGCTTTTGAACCTCACCTGTACGTACGTCTACCTGTGCCAAGACTGACCTGCCGCCCGAGATTACGGGGATAAAAATTCTTAGTCCATCCGTCGCTGATGCGGGCAAACTCTCAGTTGCCGGCGTACCCGGAGCTATCCAGTCAGTCCTCGTAAGCCGTTCGATGCGTGGCAGCGGGCCGGTTCGCCTTGACCCAGCAAAAAAACCGCCGATACCAGCCAGAAGAGCCGCCAGACAGGCCGCTGCCACCCAGACTCCACTCTTCGGCGGAGCCAGAGCCGAACCCCGAACCGGCAAGTCTTGATGCGTAGAAGTTGATTCTGCGTCGCCTGTCGTGGGCACTCCCGGAACAACATGGACATCGACGCTATCCGACACATAGCCTTCCCCAGAGGTGCTTGTTTCAAGTGCCGCTGTCCGAATCGCGACTGGCGCAATAAATCTATAACCGCGCTTGGCTAGTGTTTCCACAAACCGTGGATTGTCCGCGGTGTCGCCCAGTGCATCCCTGATCTTGTTGATAGCTGTGCCGATGGAATGATCGAAATCGACGACGGTGTCAGGGCCCCACACTCGTTGCTGAAGTTCGTCCCGGCTAACGACCTCGCCGGCCCGCTCGATAAGGCAAGTAAGCACCCTAAACGGCTGGCTTTGCAGCTTGACCCTGCGACCCGCCTTCCAAAGCTCTCCCGTTTGCAGATCGGCCTCAAATACTCCAAAACTGACCTTCGAGATTGTATCGCTGGGAGACGGCATCACACGGCCCTAAAGCCTAAGTCTAGCACGTAGAGCAGGTGAGGTTCCGTTTTGGCTGTTGATCGCGCAAATTTAATCGTCTAAGAATCAACAACTTATCTGTTGACGAAAAGATGGCTCATAAAAGACGTCCGGGCGATGGCGTTGATCGGCAGCGAACCGACAATGTTCTAGCCGCAACATGAACAGTTCAAAGAACTATTTCAGTTGAGTTGTCTTTCAGGAGGCTTCACCGTGAACACACACACCTCGGGTTATCGATCTCTCATTAAAAATCTGTTGCTATCTATAGTCTGCTTACTCCTAGTCTCAGGCTTGAGCTTACGAGCGCAGACCGACACCGGACGCGTCACCGGGATTGTCACGGATCCAACCGGCGCAGTGGTGCCAGACACCACGGTGAAGCTCACCAACACAGATACCGGAGCAACCCAGATTCTTACCGCGGGCAGCGACGGCAACTTCACCTTTTCCGCCGTGCCTCGAGGCAACTATAAGGTTGAAGCCAGCCATGCCGGCTTTCAGAGTGTGAATCAGGCCTTCGTGCTTCAGGTCTCCCAAGTCCAGACGGTCGAGTTCAAGATGCCCGTGGGTGCCTCCAGCGAGACCGTCGAGGTTAATGACGCGGCACCGGTGGTAGACCTCTCGACTTCTTCCACCGGCTCGGTCATCGAAGGAAAGCAGGTCACTGACCTGCCGCTCAATGGTCGCAACTTCACATCACTCGCGAATCTCATCCCCGGCGTCACACGTGGAGCGTTCAACTCAGACGCAAGCGGCCGAAATGGCAACGTCGAAACCTTTCGCTACTCCGACTCAGGTGGCGGTGCGCTTGCGGTGAACGGACTTCGTCAGCAGTCCAACAACTTCATCCTCGATGGCGTCGATAACAATGAATCCCTCGTCAACTCCATCGTATTCTTTACGCCTCCCGAGGCAATTCAAGAGTTCCGCGTTACGACCTCGGTCGCTCCTGCCGAGTTCGGCCGTGCCGGAGGAGCCATACTGCAAAACTCCGTAAAGTCGGGGACCAATAGTATCCACGGTTCGGCGTTCGGATACTTCCGCGATCAGATCTTCGATGCAAACCCTCTTTATTTCAACCCCGGCAACCCTGCTCCCGCATTCCAGCGGAAGCAGTTCGGCGGCGCGGTCGGTGGTCCGCTCTGGAAAGACAAGATCTTTATCTTCGGTGACTACCAGGCTCTACGTCAGAAACAACCGAAGGACACGGGCTTTTACACCGTGCCGACTCCTCTTATGCGTCAAGGGAACTTCTCCGAGCTTCTTGGTCAGAACGTGACCAGCAATCCCGGAGCCTTCGCCTCGGCTACCGGCTGCCCGGAGCCTGCCGCTGGAGCCACGCTTGTCGTTGGGGCGATCTATGATCCGACCACGTGCCAGCCATTCGCAGGCAACATCATTCCTAAGGATCGCATCAATTCGGCGGGGCTGAACTATCTGAATGCCTTCGACGCACCCACCCGGCCGGGCGTCCTGAATAACTACTTTGCTGTGCGAAAGGCCATCCAGAACTTCAACGACTTCGACGTCCGCCTCGACTACCATGTCTCGCAAAAGGACTCGGTCTTCGTACGCTACAGCTATGGTCAGGACAACCTCGACGTCAATAGTCTCTTTACGCACCTGCCAGCAGGCTTTGCTTCGGGTGGAAACGTAAATCACCCACGAGGCGGAGCGGCTGGTTACACCCACGTCTTCACCTCGAACCTCGTCAACGAGTTCCGCTTCGGCTATATTCGTCCTGAGTTCGCATATGTGAATCCCGACCAGGGCATACCGATCTCTGCCAATCTGGGCATCGTCAACGCCAATCGCAACTCGCTCTTGGGGGGCGGCGCTCTAATTGGCGGAAGCAACACCCAAATCGAGTACACGGGCGACGGCGGCCCGTACTCTGTTCCTGAAAAGACATTTCAGTACCTTGACAGTGTTAGCTACACTCATGGCAAACACACCATGAAAGCTGGCGCGAATATCATCCGCCGTGAAGTCGACTTCTTCCAGGGAAATGACTCGAAGGGCTACTTTGTCCTTGGTGGCGTCAATTTTCCTGGGACTGGACGCTTCACCGGCTACGAAACCTCAGAGGTCCTTGCCGGTTTCTCGGACTACGAGATTGGAGCGTCAAGCACCTTCTTCAAGACGTTCAACTACGAGACTGGTTACTTTGTACAGGACGACTGGAAAGTAAATCGTCGCCTGACTCTCAACCTGGGTATCCGCTACGACCTTTACACCTACCCCTACGAGCAGAACAATAATCAGGCGAACTACGACATCTCGACCGGTACCCTCCAGGTCGCCGGGGTCAATGGAAACTCGCGCTCGCTCATCAACACCGATAAGAACAACTTCGCACCTCGCGTCGGTTTCGCATATGACCTCTACGGAAACGGAAAGACTTCACTCCGCGGCGGCTATGGCATCTTCTACTTCCTCGACCGGGGTGGCGTGGGCAACCAGCTGTCCAACCAACCAGGTTTTAACGGTGTCAATCAGTACACCGCCACCAATGGCTACCGCATTACGTTCACTGGCCAAAGCCCCACCACTCCGAACAATGCTGCCACTGCCACCGCTGCTCTTCCCATACCCGCATTCGGGCCCGGAGCCGTCAACACAATCAACCTCGCTAACGCGACCGTCATCTCTGTGCCGGTAAACAATCAGAACGGTGCAGTCACGCAGTACAACCTGCAAATTCAACAACAACTCGACCACGCTACTTCGGTGAACGTCGCGTATGTTGGCAACAAGTCGGATCACCTCATGACCTGGTTCAATGCCAACTCACCCGTTCTCGACGGCACCACCGCCGGCCTCTATCCGAATCGCGGAACGATCACGGAAGGTCTCGCGGGCGGCTCCTCCAAGTATGACGGCTTGCAGGTCTATCTCAACCGCAGTGTTGGGTCGAGCCTGCTCGCGACCGTCGCGTACACCTGGTCGCATTCGCGCGACAATTCAAACGGGGCCTTCAGCTCAGGCACCGGGGCAAGCTCAAGCGGACGTATCTTCATCACCCCGGACGGTCCGGACCTGAACGCCAACTACGGCAACTCCGATCAGGACCAGCGAAACGTCTTTGTCGCAAGCGCCGTCTACTCGCTTCCCGTCGGTCGCGGCAAGACGTTTGGCGCAAACATGAATCGCGGCCTCGATGAACTCCTCGGTGGGTGGCAGCTCAACACCATCGTCACACTCGACAGCGGCACGCCAATCGACTTCAGCACCACAGGAAGTCCCGGAACGATCGACAACCGGCCGGACCTCATCAGCTTTAGCAAAGTGAAGCGTCAGCTCGTTGGCGGATCGAACAACTCCAATAACCGCACGTTCTTTACCGGCGTCTTCGGCCTTCCCCCTATCAACTCGTCCGGCATCTTCACCCGTCCTGGAAATCTGCAACGCAATGCATTTTCCGGCCCAGGCTATAAAACGGTGGACCTTGGAATCTTCAAGGGATTCCACATTACCGAACGGGTCAACGCTGAGTTCCGCGCTCAAGCCTACAACCTGTTCAACACCCCACAATTCGGAAATCCGGACACCAACCTCCACGACGGGACCAACATCCCCGGATCTAACACCGTCTTTACCACCGGTGCTAACGGCAGTGGAGCAGACAACGGGTTTGGGAGCATTAACAGCATTCGCCTCAACACCGAACGCCAGTTAGAGCTCGCGGCTCACATCAACTTCTAACTGCTTCCATTAAAGCGGCACCTGTGAGCACGTCTCTCTGGTGCCGCTTGTCTTCATTAAATTCAATCATCGCACCGTCGCGAATTTTCCTGAGGATCTGTTTCCATGCGCCGCCTACTTCTTGTCTTCGCGTGCTCCATCTCCGCGCTCGCGCAGTCTCCTCAAATCGACAAAGTAGATCCTCCAAACTGGTGGGCCGCGATGCCTGCCCCCATGCTCCTCGCAAAGGGGGAGAACCTGAGCGACGCACGCTTCACCTTGAGCGATGCCACCTTACACATCAAAAAAACGGTCATCTCTGATAACGGCCGCTACGCCCAAATCTGGTTAACGGCGTCGCCCACCCGAATGGAAACAATCCGAATTACCGCCCGAAACTCGAAGGGCACAACCACCATCCCCTACACGTTCGCCCTCCGCCGAAGATCATCCGACGGCTTCGCCGGGTTTTCCTCTAAAGACGTGATGTATCTCATCATGATCGATCGATTCGCCGATGGTGACCCTTCCAACGATGGACCTGATCACGATGCCGAACTGGCCAAACCCCGCGGTTGGCACGGCGGCGATCTCCGCGGCATTACTCAGCACCTCGACTACCTTCAGCAGCTCGGCATCACGACCATCTGGATCACGCCTGTCTATCAAAATCACGGCAACCAGAGCTATCACGGCTACGGAGCAACCGACATGTACGCCGTCGACGAACACTTCGGCGATCTTACCGATTTGAAAGATCTCTCCACCGCACTTCATGCTCGACACATGAAGCTCGTTCTTGACACGGTTCCAAACCACGTCGGCCCAAACCACCCATGGGTCCGCGACAGTCCTGATCCCACATGGTTCCACGGCACGCTTGAAAATCACACTATCGCGCAGGGAGACTTCGCTCCGCTCACAGATCCCCACGCCCCTTGGCGCGACCAAAGCAATGTGACTCAGGGGTGGTTCGCTAATACTCTTCCCGATCTCAACCAGGAGGATCCCGCCGTCTCCTGCTACCTGATTCAAAATGCGGTCTGGTGGACGGAACAGGCTGGTCTCGACGGTCTGCGCATTGACACATTCCCTTACGTCGGTCGCGCCTTCTGGCAGAGCTTCCACGCGCAGCTCCACTCGCTCTACCCGCACTTCACCACCGTGGGAGAAGTATTCAACAGCGACGCCACTATTACTTCTACCTTCGCCGGCGGGGTCACCCGCACTGGAGTAGACACAGGTCTCGACACACCCTTCGACTTTCCCACGTACTTTGCTCTGCGCGATGTCTTCCTCAAAGATGCGCCGATGACCAGACTCGCCGACGTTCTCCGGCTCGACAATCTATATCCCCACCCTGAGCGCCTCGTTCCTTTCCTTGGAAACCACGACACCACCCGTTTTTTCGACGGCGCCACTTCACTGAATACTCTTGAGCTGGCCTTTACAGTTCTCACCACCATGCGAGGATTGCCACAGATATACTCTGGCGACGAAATCGCCATGCGCGGAGGAGCAGACCCAGACAACCGCCACGATTTTCCCGGAGGCTTTGGTTCCACGCAAGATGGTGCCTTCAACTCAGCAGGACGCTCTCCCGATCAACAAAGAGCATTCTCATCACTTCAGACGCTTCTCGCTCTTCGCAGCTCGCACCCGGCCCTTCAGACTGGAACCGAGCAACTGCTCCACGCCGACAAAAACACTCTCGTGTTCGTTCGCACACTTACCACCTCAACCCACGGAATCGAGCGAACTCTAGTTGCCGTAAACAAAAGCAGCGAAGCGTCAGATGTGGTTATCAAGACCGACGAGACAGAGATTCAGAACGCGCAGAGAAGCACGGTCCTCTTAGGCTCGCCCGGCTCAATCTCTATAAAGACCGGCACACTTACAGTCCATCTCGCAGCCAATGCAGCGGTAATTTCAGACCTCGATTAGGCAACCCGACTCACAGGCTCGAAATAGATGTCGCCTTCTGAAGGAGATCGTAGATGGATTGTTCACGTCATATCGCAAGCGAAATCGACGATTCATCGATTGGAGGAAAGCATCTTACGTCGAATTACATGCTCTCACTCGCGCTGATCTTTTTGTTCTGTGCCGTGGGACCATCCGGATTTTCCCAGGCGCCAGTCTTTTCAAAAATAGATCCTCCCAATTGGTGGACAGAGTTGCCAGATCCGGTGCTGTTGGTCCAGGGAGAACATCTGCAAGGCACACAGTTTTCCATCAAAAATTCAGACACAACCATCGATCTCGTACGTACTTCTCCCAATGGTCATTGGGCGTTCCTAAAGCTTGACATCAAGTCGGCAAAACCGGGCTCATTCCTCCTCGAAGCACGAAACTCCGCGGGGGCCACGTCAATTCCCTACGCCCTCACCACCCGCGAGAAGCCCGCCGCAGACCCACGAGGATTTTCATCGCAAGACGCGATGTACCTCATCATGACCGACCGTTTTGCAGACGGCGATCCTGACAACAATCGTCAACCAGGCATGACATATGACCGCAATGATCCTCACGCTTGGCATGGCGGCGATCTTCGTGGGATTCAACAGCACCTCGACTACCTTCAGGACCTGGGTGTAACTACCGTTTGGATCACCCCAGTCGATCAGAATCGCGAGACAGACAGCTATCACGGCTACGGTACGACCGATATGTACAAAGTGGATGAACACTTTGGTACGCTCGCCGATCTCACCGCACTTGCCAACGACCTCCACGCTCGAGGCATGAAGCTGGTCTTGGATATCGTTCCGAACCACGTCGGTCCGGCCCATCCGTGGGTGGAGGATTCGCCCACTCCCGATTGGTTCCACGGAACGAAAGCGCAACATCGACTCGCTCAAGGCAACTTCCGCGCTCTCATGGATCCTAATGCTTCCTCGCGCGATCGAAAAGACGTTCTCGATGGCTGGTTCGTCGATCTCCTGCCGGATATGAATCAGGAGAATCCGCTTGTGGCTCAATATTTGATACAAAACACAATATGGTGGGTACAGGAGACCTCAGCCGATGGCCTCAGATTGGATACTTTCCCGTATGTGGGACGTCAATTCTGGCATGATTTTCACGCAAAACTTATCACGATCTTTCCACATCTGACAACCGTAGGCGAGGTATTCAACGGAACATTTGCCATGCCTCCCATGCTCAACTCTTTCTTTGCTGGAGGCGCTGTCCGCAGCGGTGGCACGACTGATATCGACACAGGTCTCTACACCCCTTTCGACTACCCATTTTTTTCAGTCATACGAGATGTCACTGTTCGGAACGCGCCGATGACAGGTCTGGCAAATTTGTTCCGGCAAGACAGCATGTACCCTCATCCTGACCGGTTAGTAACTCTCCTAGGCAGTCACGACACGAAACGGTTCATGAGCGAACCGGGAGCGACGCCCGAAAAACTATTGTTGGCGTTCGGCATTCTTCTTACCGCCCGTGGCACCCCCGTCATATATTCGGGAGACGAGATTGGCATGGCCGGCGGCGAAGACCCCGATAATCGGAGGGACTTCCCCGGTGGTTTTGAACCAGAAGAATCCTCGGCCAACGCATTCCTTTCCGCTCGAAGGAGCACCGACGAGGCGAACGTTCACAACGCCGTCAAGCGGCTTTTGGCAGTGCGAAATAGCGTTAAAGCGTTGCAGCTAGGAAAGCAACAATTGGTTCAGTCCGATGAGGATACGATTGCTTATGTGCGCGGGCTAAACCTGGAACACGGATGTGCCGCAGGCCAAGACAGAGTTCTTGTTCTTGCAAACAAGTCCGATACCACCAGGAAGCTAACTATCGATATGAACGAAACTGCAATGGAAGATTGCACTAGAAGTAAGCTGCTGCTCGGCGACAAACATTCAGTCCAAATATCTTCGCATTCAATCAGCGCGAACGTCGCTCCGCTAGGCCTAACGGTTGTACAACTTCGCTAACTCCTCGAGATATTTGTGCCTCGTTCCTATCTCTAAGGAAGAACTATCTCGACGCCAGCGGCCTGCGTGGTGAGCTCAATCTAGAAACCCATCCGAGTACAGTTGATAGCCATGCAGATAAAGCTTCAACAAATCACGTGGATCGTAACCAGGTCGTCCAATCTCCGCGGCCTGAGCGCGGCCGAAGCCAGATCAGACATCGCAAGCATTTCGACAAATGCGTCAATCACGCGGCATACATGATCTGCAGGAACAAAATCATCAAGCGTCACAGGAAACAAAGTTCCTTGCTGCCGCCTTTCACCTTTGATGCAGGGGTCGTGAAAGATGCCTCGTGTACAGGGACATAGCCTCATTCCTTTCTGTTAAAAAATCGACCCGGAACTCGCGGGAAACGATCTCCTCAACCTCTAAACGGATGTGCACTTCTGATGACTTCTTTGACACCGGTCCTGATAGCGCTCTAAGGTTGCGGAGCTTGATTGTCGCGTTATTGGGTTCTGCTTCAGCGGGGCCGACCAGCAAAAATCTGTCGTTAGGGTTTCCAGAGAGTCATGATCAATCCGCCAACGACGATAAAGGCTCCGCCAAGATAAATCGGCTTCGTCGGTGATTGATGAAATTGCAGCTTCGCCATGATTTGAGCGACAAGAAAGAACAGCACAACATAGATGCCAAGGAGCTTCCCGAAATCAACTTTCGAGGAGTTCAGGAATAAGCTGTAGCACACGAACACTGCCACGCCTGCAAGAAACCACATGGCGCGTCTCATTCCTGAGGCATGGTAAAGACCAGATTGAAAACAAGCATCGCCTTGGACCTCGAGATACGCTGCGAGGACAAGAACGGCGAATGTACCGGCAGGGGTGGAGACAATCTGGGTAAGTTGATTCATCATGGTCCTTAGAAACCGCATGTTCGAGTTCGCTCTATTGTCTGGTTGCAATGACAGAACCTGACGATTCGCTGCTCTGTCATCTCGTGTCTGAGCACGCACGTAGCAATCGCGGTCCTTTATTCTTCACGGAAGCGATAGCCGATATGGCTCTCGGTCAATATATAAACTGGGTGAGCAGGGTCGTCTTCAATTTTTTTTCGCAGTTGATTGATGACAACTCGCAGATATTCGCGCTCGTTGCTGTAGGACGGACCCCAAATGGATCGCAGCAGATTCTCGTGTTTGACAGGTCTGCCGGAATGCTCCATCAAACAACGGAGGGTCTCGTATTCTTTTGGAGCGAGGTGAATCTGTTCCCCCTTTTTCTCCACGAGGCGGCGATTCGCATCGAGCGTGATGTCGCCTACTATGCTGATCAGATCTGGTTCGCCCATCGGGGCGTGACGACGCCGGATAACTGATCGTACCCTTGCGGTGAGCTCACGAATCTGAAACGGCTTCGTGACATAGTCAAATGCGCCCGAGTCCAACGACTCGACGATATCCTCTTCATCGTCACGAACAGTGAGCATAATAATCGGCAGACCGGGAAAGGTCTGACAAATTCTTCGGCACGTCTCCTTGCCTCCCATACCTGGCATGTTGATATCGAGGAGGACCGCGTCATAGCTGACCATGCGCAATTGCACGAGGGCCTCCTCCCCGTTATGAGCCTCCCCGACCGCAAATCCTAGCGCTCCCAATGTCTCGAATAGGCTCTGGCGTATTCCCGCATCGTCTTCAACGACGAGCACCTTGCTTTTGTGATTCACGCTTTCTCCTTTGCCATGCGGGGTAGTGCGATAGCGAATGTCGTTCCATTCACTGGATCGCTTTCAACCCAAGTTCGCCCGCTGTGCGCTTCAGCGATGCGCCTAACTACGGAGAGACCGATCCCGGTGCCGGAAATCGTCTTCACCGAACCCGAGCAACGATAAAAGCGTTGAAATACCTTCTCTTTTTCGTCATCCGGAATAAACGAGCCCTCGTTTTTAATCCTGATGACCAGTTCCGCTTCTTCTTCCTGAATCGCGATGGCCACCTGAGAGTTGGGACGACCATACTTTGCAGCATTGTCGAGGACCTGGAAAAGGGCCATTTGAAGAAGCTTTCCATCTCCAAATATGGCGTTGTGGCCCGAGCTCATCTGGAAGTCAATGGAATGCCCATCCAGTTCATGTGATGATCCCGTGATGGTGCGTTCTATCAACTGAGCCAGGTCGACTTGCTCACGCTTGACCTTCAGATCGCCACCATCCAGCTTCGCAGTAAGGAGAAGATGATTGGCGAGGTCGCTAAGGTGTCCCGCATGGCGGTCAATCAAGGCGACTAGTTTTTCTTCAGTGCCCGACAGGGTGTTCATCGCGAGAAGACCGGAGCTTGAGGCTCTGATCGTCGTAAGCGGGCTCTTGAACGCATGTGCTAGGCCGTCCAATATGGCCGAGCGCAGTTGCTCACTTTGTTTTGCCGCTACTGCATTTGCTTCGATTGAGAACGAGCGCGCCCTTTCGATTGCAACCGCGGCAAGCGAAGAGGCTGCGTCAATTGAGGCTGGGTCGAGCGAGTGCTCGCAGAGGAAGAGAGATCCTATAGGCCGGGTTCCTAGCCGAAGGACGCGCTTGGAAATACCAGTGCCCGAGTCATCCTCATTTGTTTCGAGCAAGCAAGCGGAGCGTATCTCGTCATCGGAGATATCACAATCTCCACTCTGCCACTGATGCATCTCATGGGCCTTCCAAAGGGCTATTCCTTTCACCCCTAGGCTTGAGCGTAAGAGGTCGACGAGTTGTTGATCGACCGCCGCTTCCCGATTGAGGAGCAGAATATGCTGGCTGAGTTCGTAAAGCTTCTGCTGTTGAACTTGACGCCGCTCTAACTCTCGAGCGTGGTGGCCCACTCGGTCGGAGAGGCTGCTGACGATCAGGGCCGTTGCTTCAAAGACGAGGAGAGCGATCCAATCGTGCGAATCTGTGATGTAGAAGTGGAACAAAGGTTGGGTGAAGAAGTAGTCGAGGCAGGCAACGGACAGAATTGAAACGACGCTCGCTTCAAATAAACCCCAACGAAGCGCAATGACCACCACCAGAAAAAGGTGTACGGAGGTGGCTGCGGAGAGATTAAAGTGAAGGCGGTAGGAGAGAAGCGTCAACAGCATTCCAGCGGCACAGCCGCCCGCAATCCTGCGTAGGACCACCTGGATTGGTCTGGCAATCATTCCGTCGCCCCTGCCGGAACTATAGCGATTGAGGCATAAACAAACCGTTAAGAAGAAGCTTATGCATTGCTAACGGTGTACACGGTTCACTGAAAGTGTCGCTCTTTTCCGACATATGAGGTGATTCGACATGAACTTATTTAGAGGCCTTCTTTCACTAGACAGAGCAGCACAAACGTCCCTTATAGAGGATATGGTCGTGTCCCTTCAACAGCAGAACGAGGTTCAGCACACTCACAGGTGGGGGGGGCAAAGCGTTCTGAGACGCGTTTCATGTGGCATCGTCTCCCTGATTATTTGTGGTCTGTTGTCTGCCGCGGAGCCGCTGGCGCATGCGCAGTCGACGTTTGGGAGTGTCAGGGGCAATGTACAGGACGCTAGCGGCTCGGCGATTCCAAACGCGCAGATTGTGCTGCATAGTACAGATGAAAATACAGAGCGCACAGTCGATACCGATAGTTCAGGCGGCTTCATCTTTGAGAATGTAAAGGCAGGTAAATACTCATTGCGTGCACATCGCGATGGCTTTGCAGACACTGTTGTGTCGGGAATCTCAGTCGAAGCGCGACAGGACTTGAGACTTGAAACCACGCTCAATGTTGCGGCACAGATGACAACCGTGGAGGTATCGGGATCAGCCGACCAGATCAATACGGAAAATGGAACGATCAGCGATTCGAAGACGAATATCGAAATGACACAGTTGCCCCTAAATAACCGCGCGACCACTACGAGTCCGTTAGGCGCACTTGGCCTATCTCCCAACGTTCAGACGGATAGTTCCGGAAATATTGCCCTGGGCGGGGCGAGTTCCTCGATGGTGAATTTCTCCGTTGATGGCATTTCAACTGCCAACGTGAGGCAGAATGGAGCGCTGCAAGACGCCTATCCTTCGCAGGAGGGAATCGCAGCAGTCAAAGTGACCGCATTCAACAACAGTGCGGAATTTTCCCAGGTTGGCGATGTGACATTTACAACCAAGAATGGGACAAGCCAGTATCACGGGAGTGTCTTCGAGTATCTGCAAAATCAGGCGCTCGATGCCGACCCGTATGGCTCCGGCGGAAAAGCGCCCAAGAAGTTCAATACGTTTGGCTTCTCGTTGAGCGGGCCGATCGTGATTCCGCACCTGTATGACGGGCACAGCAAGACGTTTTTCTTTGCGGACTATGAGGGCAACCGGCGTAGCACTGCTGTGTTCCAGCAATATGTAGTTCCGACCGTAGCGGACAGGAACGGTAACCTCTCAGATATAGGTGGGCCTACGATCCCATCTACCCATATCAGCCAGACAGCAAAGGCGCTGCTCGCCTATTATCCATTGCCGAATGTTGCTGGCGCCCTTAACCAGACGCAAACCATAAACTATCAAAATTTTCAAGCGACTCCGGCACGCACTGACGGTGCGGACGTCCGGGTCGATCAGACGATCTCGTCCAAGCAATCGATTTACGCGCGCTTTAGCCGCAAGAACATCACTTCGGACTTCGCGAATCTCTTTCTGCCGGATGATTCGGATTCCATTCACAATCGGAGCTTGTTGATTTCGCACACCTACACGATTACCCCAAAGCTGCTGAATGAGTTTCGCTACGGCTTCACGAATGTCACGACCAGCGTCAACTTCCCGATTCAAGGTTCCACTGCGTTGAGTCAGTTGGATCTGACTGGTGTAGATATCAGTCAGCATCCGCTGACCCACGCATTCCCGACCTTCAATTTCAGCGCGGGCACTCCGTTTCCAGTGATTGGAAGAGACAAGGCAGGGGTCACGCAGTCGAAGACGACCCAGTTCAGCGATAACCTGACTTATAGCTTCAGCAGGCACACTGTTAAGGGTGGGATCGATATCCGTCGCGTTCGGTACTTCGATCTGGAGAGCTTTGCCCCACAGTTCGCCTCAGATGACTTTGGGGCTTTCATATTTCAACCATCGTATGGAAACGCCCCCGGTGATCAATTTACGGGTAATGCCTTTGGCGACTTCCTCGAAGGGGCGCCAACCACACTTTACTTCGCTGTCTCCAGCCCAGATGTTGGAGGAACCGCCACGCAATATAGTTTCTTCGCGCAGGACGAATTCCAGGTTAACAGTCGCCTGACGCTCAGCTACGGTCTTCGCTGGCAGATTCTCCCCGGCTTCCAGGAGGACGGCGGCAATCTGGCAAACTTCGATCAACGGAATAACTCGATTGTCGTTCCTGATGCTTTGGCAGGATACCTCACCAGTCAGAACATCACCTCTTCCAATGTCGCTTTCCAGCAGTCCTTTAATGCGTGCCCGTCCGGCACGACTGCCGGATCGGCTGTTCACGGGATACCGTGCACCGGATATATTACGGCCAGTCAGGATGGATTGCCGCAGAGTCTGCGCCAGACCTATAAAGGAGACTTCCAACCACGCATCGCGATTGCCTATCGTCCGTTCAACGACACCAAGACGGTGGTGCGTGCCGGATTTGGCATCTATACGATGACCAACCTTGGACCGCTTTCGTTCAACAACAGTGGCAACCCAACCTCGAATCTGCACACGTATTCCAACACCAACAGTGCCGGACCTAATACGCCACAGATTGTCTTTCCGAATACCGCTCCTGCGAGCTCCGGGGGCCCAACCTATGGCGGTGGCGGGCTAGACCAAGGCGTTGATCCCAACTTCCGCGACCCCCAGTCAAACCAATGGAACGTGACCGTAGAACGCCAACTAACCGACGCAACATCACTTCGTGCGAGCTACGTCGGCATGCATACCTACCGGTTGAGCATCACCGAGGATCTTAACCAGATTCCCTCCAGCACGACTCCGTACAACACGGGAGCAACGGCCGGGGCTTTCGTGGATTCCCGGGCGCCGTATCAGAATTGGACGACGCTGCTCAGCACGTTCAATGCAGGTGAGGCAAACTATCACGCGTTCGAACTGCAGGCGACGCATCGTTTGGAGCGTGGACTCTATGTGGATGCAAACTACACCTATGCAAAAAGTGAGGCTGACAATCAGGGTGATGCGCCAAGCGCGTTCGCCGGTGAGGTCAATTACGGACTTCCCATTGCCGATCGCTTTCATATCAAACAGAACCTCGGCAATGTTTCTGGCACTCGTCGCAACCGTATGCTGCTCACGGGGATGTATCAGCTGCCTTTTGGCAAGGGCCGACAATACATGAGTACCAGCACAGCCAAAGACATATTTCTCGGTGGCTGGGATCTGACAACCGTCACCCTGCTTGAGACCGGCCCCTGGCTAACGCCCAGCATCAGCGGTTCTGCCGATCAGTCGAACACGAACGTCGTCAATCGTAGCGCTGTGCTACGTCCGGATAGGGTGCCGAAGGGTACTGCCGGAGATGTGACCTACAACAATCTGTCATTCCTAGCGACCCCGGCGGGAGCAGGTCGCTTCGGGAATGCAGGAGTTGGCATCATTCAGGGCCCTGGCACGGCAACGGTGAGCCTTGGTGTGGCAAAGCGGTTCGCAATCACCGAGAAGGTCCATGCGCGGTTCGAGACGACCTTCACGAACGTTCTGAACCACACCAACTTTGCGCCTCCCGTGACGGCGATCGACAACTCGCTATTCGGGCAGCTGACTGGACCGCAAACAGCGGAGAACGCGGGAAATCGTACGGGACAGGCGGCGCTCAGAATCGACTTTTGATTCGATTGCCCGCTTTCGGGGAGGCGAGGAGATTTCTCCTCGCGCCTCTCTTTCCTTCTCAGTATGCGGCAGCGCCTATGGGTTTCGCGAAAGAGCTAGAAACTGTGGATTGAAGTCGAAGACCAATCGCTTCCAGGGTTTGATCACCATATCCTGAGGTTAATAACCTTTTACGACTCACTTATGCGAAGTTGACTAAGCTTGCTTGCGATTTGGAGTTTCTCTCATAGACGGCTATCGGAATACCAATGCCGATAGCCGTGATCGGAAATTTGGTCAAAAGCCCTAATTAGAACTCGTCCACTTGTTAGGTTTCTCTTAGCCTTCACCTGGACACCAGCGCTCCAGACGGCGAACTTCGGTTTGAAACTTTCACATGAATACCCGCACATTTGGCCAGAATGGGGAGATGATTGTATGGGAATGGGCGCCCTAAACTCCCGGTGCCAACACGATCCGGATTAGTCGGCGAGCTCTTATGCGGTTAGTGCTGGATTTCTGATTTCGCTGAGTCGAAGGCCGGAATATCGATTCTCTAGGTGATTCACGGATAATTGAGGGCGTTCTCATTACTCCAAAGGCATCCTTCTGCGAATCTCCGTAAAAACGACGAGACCGACGGTACAGTTTGCTCTACGGTGGGACGGTTGGTCAGCCGAAACAGCTATGTGTTGTAACTCATACATATAAAAGACTAATTCCGATTCCAAGATCAGGAAATCTGGTGGGCCCGGAGGGATTTGAACCCCCAACCAAGGGATTATGAGTCCCCTGCTCTAACCGTTGAGCTACAGGCCCCTTCGACACAAATGAGACGGTGTGTGCGGTGAATTTGTGTGCCACTCGACCGTCCAGTGTCTACGATTCAGCGTCTCCTCAGACTTTGGCGTCACAAAGCATTTGACGCTGAATGACTTTCACGCTGGATATGACCGGCCAGCTTCATGATTGTAAACGCATCGGCAGTCGCCTCGCCCAAGTCACGCACCCAAACTCGCTGACTCTCCATGACCCGGCCTTTCTATGGTTTACAACACTCTTCGCGATGTTCCTCGGGGGTACTAATACTTCCGTTTGATGTGCATTTTTTTGCGCATTGCGAGGCGCCAGATCGATGATTCGCCTGAATCTTTGAAGTTTTCCTTTGGCACCACGCGTGCTTATTTGCCTTGCAGCTAAGAGTCACAAAAGTCAGTACAAGGGCTTCCGGCGCAGTTTCTTGATTCAACGAGATTGCAGATCAGTTAGAGAGTTTTTTCTGGAGGAATACAGAAAATGAAATATCTTCTTCGCGTCCTTTTTGTCGTAGCCCTGCTCTGCGGCGGTTCAAGCTTGGCCCATGCAGACGGCATCGACTTTCGCATGACAGTCCTTGACCCTCCGGCGGAAGCCGTTTGCAATCCTGCTGGAGTTCCCGCTGGATCTCCGGGCAATACTAATTGCACAATCTTCACTGGTGGAGATATCTCCCCTGTTAACGTTTCGCAGGCTGCTTGCAACGGGGCCGGAATCGGCCCCTCGGGCCTCACTCCAGGCACCTACGGATGCTTTGTTGTGGACAATGAATCGGGTTCAACTATCGACTCGATCGAGCTTGGCTTCCTTATTGCATCTCTTGTTACCACTCCAAGTTGTGACAATGGTGGTCAGACTGGTAATCAGGGCAACTTTATCGCGAGCGCACTAAACGTTGTGAGCTGTGCACCGGATCCCAGTAGCCCTCTGGACTACGCTCTGAATTTTGCGGGTGGCGCGGGTGTTGCTCCTGGGAACGCTCTTATCGTCTTTGAACAGGGAGAAAATCCCAACGATTTTCAGGGAGGCTCCGCCACGATCGGCGTTACCCCCGAACCTGACTCTCTGCTGCTTTTCTCGACTGGCGTCATGATGGCTGGCATGTACATGTCACGCCGGATCTGGACGACCAGAAAGTCGGCCGGCGAGACCCGCTGAAGCAAGCGGAGTCGAATCGGAGAAACTTTGAACAGGACAATCGGAGAAGCCCGGACTATGTCCGGGCTTTCTTGTCGGAAGAGAGCCCGAAAGTCTGGATTGACCGCTGCTCTCGCGCCGGAATGAGCGCGCCGTGAACCTGCGGGGATTCAACAATTGTCTGCCCAAAAGTCTCATCGTGTCAGAAGGATGACGTTGACAGTAGGGCGTCGATTTGCGTAACCTGCGGATCAGGCATCCCCTTGGGCTCCAACCCCCTCACCCAGAATTTCTCTGCTTGGCGTTCATTGAGAGAGGCTTCCACAAAGCCCCAACAGACGTCACTCAGAATAAGAAGTTGGCCGTGAGGGCGATCATGGGGAATTGTGGTGCAGCCCGAAGTAGTGAGCCGCGTATCTGTCTTCAAACGAATAAGACGGCGAGAATTTGTGGCTTTAAGCAATTTCAACTTCACGCTCTGCCATTAATAAGACGAAGTGACCAGCTGATGGATTTCATTACCAGATCTTGAGAGTTGCATCTATGCGCTACGCGGGAACTTCGGTTGTGTTGTTGCTGCTCTTTGGTTTTGCGACCGGACTGCGGGGACAGAAGCCCTTGGCGGTCCCTCCTGCGCCAAGAGCGCAGCTTGAGGCTACGCTGGGCGATGGCACTGTTGAGCTTTCCGGCCTCTGGAAGTTTCATATCGGCGATGATATGGCCTGGGCGGGGCAGGACTTCGACGACTCGAATTGGGGAACTCAAGATCTGACGCCACCCGCCGGATCCGCAAATCCTGAGCTGGGCAGCAGTGGGTACATTCCTGGCTGGACAGCGAACGGTTATCCTAAACATACAGGCTTCGCATGGTATCGGCTCCGAGTTAACGTTCAGAGTTCCCACGGCAGGCTTGCCATCAAGATGCCGAACCAAGTTGACGATGCGTATCAGCTCTACGTAAATGGTCAACTACTTGGGGAGCTCGGCAGGTTTGGCGAGCACAAGGCAACGGCTTTCAGTACGCTTCCCCGAGCGTTCAAGCTACCAAGAGAGCTTCGCAATGGGCCAATCACCATTGCAGTTCGGACGTGGATGGATAGTGCGTCGATTTTCCTTGCACCTGACGCCGGAGGGATGCACGAACCTCCGGTTCTTGGTCACGCCGGTGTGATTGGAACACTGATTCAGCTGGACTGGGACGACACGGCGCATGTTGTCGGCAGCGGTTTTCTCGAGATGCTGATTCTGCTCCTTGCGTGGATGGTGGCGGTTAGCCTTCTCTCGATGGACCGCACGGAGCCTTCGTATCTGTGGCTAAGCCTCGTCTGTGCGGTCACAATTTTGGAGAATGGCGTCGTTCTGATCGTCAGCTTCGTGCCGTGGATTGCCCTGACGGCCGGGATAGTTTTACAGTTCGTCATCATTAGTCCGATCCGAATCGGGCTTTGGGTCATCTTCTGGGGTTACTGGTTTCGGATTGGCCAGATGCAATGGATTCACCGCATAGTGTGGGGATTGGTTGCTCTTACGATAGTCGGAACCGCCATGATTAGTGCTCCGATCTACGGCGAGCATGTTCCTGTGCATGCGGCCGTTTATCTGACGCCTATTTTGCTTGCGCTGAGACTAAGCTTTGGAATGCTCTTATGCGCAATCACCGTTCAAGGCATCCGGAAGCAAAAGACCGAGGGCTGGCTGGCTTTCTCGGCAGTGCTTTTAGTTGCGATTGCTCTCTTTCAGTCCCAGCTCCGTATTCTCCATATAAAGACAGCGTTTGACGTACTCGGATTCGCCGTGGGGTTGGGAACCATCTCGACGATTTTTTCCCTCTTCCTGATTACGGTCATGTTGGTTCGGCGATTTCTGCACACTCAGCGGATACGCGAGCAGTGGAAGGCGGAGATCGAGCAGGCGCGACAGATTCAACACGTGCTGATTCCAGAACAGCTACCCAAAATACCTGGCCTTGCTATCGAGAGTGAATATCGTCCGGCACGTGAGGTTGGGGGAGACTTCTTCCAGATCCTCCCCGTGCAGGAGGATGGCAACGTATTGATTGTGGTTGGTGACGTCACTGGGAAGGGCCTGCAGGCTGGAATGCTTGTCGCGCTGATCGTCGGTGCGATACGGACCGCAGTGCAATACGATTCCGATCCTTTAGTCCTGATGAACAGCCTGAACGATCGGCTGTGGGGTCGGGGACGGGCAAGTGCTACTTGCCTCATCCTCCAGATCTGCCCCGACGGGCACGTGACTCTGGCAAACGCCGGACATCTGCCACCTTACCGGAATGGCGTAGAGATCGAGATGGGAGGCTCGCTTCCCATTGGTGTCGTGCCCGGCGCAGAGTTCTTTGTCTCGCATTTCACGTTGGCGCCTGGAGACACGTTGATGCTAATGTCCGACGGAGTCGCAGAGGCACAGGATCAACAGAAGCAGCTGTTTGGGTTTGAACGCATTCAGCAGATGCTGCAACGGCCGATTTCGGCGGCAGAGTTGGCGTCCGCTGCCCAGGATTTTGGTCAGGAGGATGACATTCTTGTACTACGAATTCAGCGTCTGCAAACGCCTGGAAATGTTCCTGATGAGAAAGTCGTTCTTGCGGTGACTTAACGAGCTGATTCAGCAAGAAATTTGACAGTTATGGAGAGGTAAGAGGATTTATTCGAAGCCCGCGCAGGCGGCGGCTTCGTCGGGGTAGAGCTTCGTGTACTTCGTAATACCTACCATGGTGAAGACCTTTTGGAAGTGCGGGGTTAGGCCGAACGTCTGCACCTTCTGTCCCTTCTGGCTGGCGGCGTAGAGCAGTTGAATGATCAACGCGATACCGCTGGAGTTGAGATACTCCACCTTGGAGAAGTCGAGCAGGATGCGTTTCGACGTTTCGGGTGACAGGCCGTTGTAGGTTCCCAAGACTGCAGGCTCAGACGAACTTGTAATATCGCCGGCGAAACGGAGCACTGTGATGGGATCGCCTGAGGCGCACTTGACCTGCTCCATTTTGACCTTAGTACTAAACTCCGCCATGGTGTCTCCTTCAATCCTCTGTCTTGTTTAAGCGTATGACGAGTCGCGCGTAACTGCCAGCGGGAGGTGAACTGACCCACTCTGCCTCGTCCACCAAGGACTGAATCAGAAACATTCCCATACCGCGACTGGCCTCTTCTCCGTGCATCTTCTTATCCATATCCGGGGTGTGGACACCGCTGGGGGGGCCAGTACCGGTATCGAGTACCTTAACTTCCAATGAAGTCTCATCCATGGAGAGAATGACACCTACGATGAGGGACTCGTCGAGTTTATTCCCATGCTCCATCGCATTGATACAGGCCTCGGCGACGGCGGTTTTGAGGTCTTCCACGCGATCCGGAGCGAATCCCATCAGCTTCGCGACGCTGGACGCTGTACTCATTGCAATCTTTTCAAAGCCGAGACGCGAAGGGAGCCGAAGTTCGATAATGTTGTTCTTACCTTCCAATTCCCCTCCTACGGCTTCCGTCCAATTACAAGTGCGGTCATATCGTCTGACTGATTTTCCTGGTTGGAGAAGGCATCCAGGGTCCGCCAGATCGAGTTCAGTGTTCCAGTCGCGTCAGTGTGGCGGGAGGCACGGAATGCCTCCATGAGGCGGTCCTGACCGAATTCTTCGTCACCTTGAAACACCTCAGTCATTCCGTCGGTGTAGATTAGCAGCTTCGCCTTGTCGGACAGTACATAATTTTCTGCGGTGTAGCTAGAGAAAGGCAACATCCCAACCGGCGTGCCACTGGCTTCAATCAACTCAGGCACATCGCTGCCATTGAGGAGAAAGGCTGGATTGTGTCCGGCGTTTACTACTTCGACAGTATGCGTCTTTGGGTCGAGCCTTAGAAACATAGCCGTGACATAACGGCGACGCGACTCTTCACCCTCTTTGTAATGAAGAAGGTTCATGTTTGTTGCCATGTCGACGAGCGGCATCTCGGAGTTTGCCATGGCTCGCAACGCTGCCCGAAACGAGCTGCCGACCAACGCTGAGGCGAGGCCTTTGCCGGCGACATCGGCCACTACGACCATCAGCTCTCCCGATGGAAGTTTAATGAGATCGAGATAATCGCCGCCAACTTCATAGCAAGTCTGCGAACGCCCGTCGATACTGTAACCCGGGATGTCTGGAAAGACCTGCGGAAGTAGGCTTCGTTGGATGTCACGGGCGCACGAGAGATCCTGCTTCACCCGCTCCATATCCAGCGTTTGTTCGTGATATCGGGCATTTTCGATGGCGACCGCGGCTTGGATCGCTAGATGCTCTAGAAAGTCCTGCTCGTAGAGGGATAGTGGCGCTCCATCACGCGTGATGACGACCATCTCGGTCAGGGTCGAACCGTGGCGGTCCAACAAAGGGAAGCGGTAACAGCCGCGCCTCGGATCGGAGGATGGCGGATGTAAGAGGAATCGCGGCGGAATATCTCCATAAGAAAAGGGAAAGGTCGTGAAAAACGCACCCGCCATCTCAAGTTCGCGCACTGTGATCTGCAGAACACTGCGGAGAACACTGTCCAATTCGATGGTGCTATGGATTCTGTGGGTCGTGTCGAGCAGGGCCTGTAGCCGCGCGATTTGCTGTTGCAGATGGAGACTGCTTTCGATTTCCATGGAACTGCTCCTTCAATTGGCTGCTCGGACGGCAATAAGCTCTCGACCGTTTGCTGCGTATGACCAGCGAAGTGGCTCGCTCCTGTTGTTATCCCATGTAGGACCCTACCGCGTCGCGACGTGGGGAAGCGGAAACCCGATTGACACTAGGTCAGTCGAGAGAGTGACGTCTTAAGCCCTTTCAGGAGATATCACGGATGGAACACATTGAACAGAACAATCTTATTTCTTGCCTGTGCTGCCGGGGGTTGTGTTGGCATCTTCAGGAGCAGACGGATTGATGTGACCCAGGTTGTTTTCAGGAGTGTTGGAGCTAACCTTCGTAGGTCCTGGGCCAGCGGTGGAAGGGTCATCCCCCTTCGGGCCCGAGGGTTCAACTGCGTGTTTTGCGTCAATCCGAGGATTCTGGTAGCGGATTTGATTCGATTGTTGATCATTCGTGGACATGTGGTCACCTTTCGATTCTCAATGGTCATTGGAGAGAAGGGATGGCGATTGAAGTTGCCTGCTTCCACGTGAAGTTGAGACCGGACGGCAGACACCTAAGCTGCAACAGTCTTCGGAGGCTCTGTTTCCGATGCGCAGCATGAATGCAACTGTATTTGGCCTATATTAATGATTGGAAGCAGTAAGCGGAGGATCCGGCAGCAACATGAGATTAGCGGGGACGACAGAAGAAATTACATGCAGCGACTCCATTCTGGTGACTGGTGGAGCTGGATTTATAGGAAGCAACTTCGTGCTGGATTGGTTGGCTGCTGGTTGTGGGGCAATAGTCAATTTAGACAAGTTGACGTATGCGGGGAATCCAGAGAATCTGGCATCTGTCGAGAACAGCGCGGCCTATAGATTTGTGCAGGGTGATATCTGCGATGCAGAACTAGTTACCAGTCTTCTGCAAAAGCACAAGCCACGTGCAATTGTTCACTTCGCCGCGGAAAGCCACGTTGACCGTTCTATTGTAGGCCCCGAAGCATTTCTGCGAACTAATATAGATGGCACGTTTACCTTGCTGCAGGCGGCACGCGCATATTACGGCAGTCTGGCAAGCGCAGATCAGGAAAGGTTTCGGTTTCTCCACGTGTCGACCGATGAGGTGTATGGTACGTTGACGCCGGAAGCGCCGGCTTTCCATGAAGAGACGCCCTATGCCCCGAATAGTCCTTACGCGGCATCGAAGGCAGCGTCAGATCATCTGGTGAGGGCGTGGCTGCACACGTACGGTCTGCCCGCCATCATTACTAACTGTTCGAACAACTATGGACCGTATCAGTTCCCGGAAAAGCTGATTCCGCTGATGATTGCGAATGCTTTGCAAGGCAAGTCCCTGCCGGTGTACGGAGACGGACAACAGGTTAGAGACTGGCTATATGTCGGAGACCATGCGAGTGCGCTGCGCACAGTCCTTGAGCGGGGACGTGTGGGTGAGACCTACAACGTCGGCGGAGGCAACCAACGGAGCAATCTCGAAGTGGTGAAGACGGTTTGTGCGCTACTCGACGAATTGGTCCCTGAGTCAAAGTTCAAACCGCATCTGCAACTGGTGAAATATGTGACAGACCGGCCGGGACATGATCGTCGATATGCGATCGACGCCCGCAAACTCGAGGCAGAACTCGGATGGCGAGCGCAGGAGAGCTTCGAGACCGGATTGAGGAAGACGGTGGTGTGGTACTTGAGGAACGCATCGTGGGTGGAGAACGTGACTAGCGGAGCGTATCACCAGTGGATGACGCAGAACTACTCTGGGCGCGGAGAAAAAGTTGCAGCTGGCGAGAGGACTCGATGAAGGGAATTATTCTCGCCGGGGGCTCTGGGACCAGACTTCACCCAGTGACGCAGGTAATTTCGAAACAACTGCTTCCGGTTTACGACAAACCAATGATCTACTACCCGCTTTCGGCGTTATTGTTGGCTGGTGTTCGCGACATCTTGGTAATTTCGACGCCAGAGGACACGCCGCGCTTCGAGCAACTGCTTGGGACTGGTGAGCAATGGGGTATCGCTCTGAAGTATGCTGTACAACCGTCTCCAGGCGGTCTGGCGCAGGCGTTCTTAATTGGGAAGGATTTCCTCGCGGGAGAGGGTTGTTGCCTGGTGCTTGGGGACAATATCTTCTACGGGCATGATTTCGCGAAGACATTACGCGATGCTGCCGAAGGCGGTCCAGGAGCGACGGTTTTTGCTTACCCTGTCCTTGATCCTGAGAGATATGGAGTCGTTGAGTTCGACGAACACCGACGTGCGATCTCGATTGAAGAGAAGCCGTTGAAGCCAAAGTCACGCTATGCAGTGACGGGAATCTACTTTTATGACGCGCAGGTTGTCGGCATTGCGGAGGGTCTAAAGCCATCGCAGCGCGGTGAACTTGAGATCACCGATGTGAATCGTTGGTATCTGGAACATGGGAAATTGCGGACGCAGGTACTGGGACGGGGAATCGCGTGGCTCGATACCGGTACACACGATTCGCTGCTCGAGGCGGCGACATTTATCCATACGATTGAGAAGCGGCAAGGCCTGAAGGTAGCTTGCCCCGAAGAGATTGTGTATCGACTCGGTTACATAAATGCTGATCAGCTGCGAACACTGGCATCGAAGATCGCAAAGGGCACCTATGGGCAATACCTACTGCGGGTGCTGGAAGAGACGGTGTACTGATGATGGTTGGGAAGTTGCCGTTGGGGGAGAAGATCCTGCTGACGGGGGCTACGGGCCAGGTCGGGGGCGAGTTATCGAAAACTCTGAAGTTGGTGGGGGACGTGGTCGCTCCGGATCGCGTGACGATGGATCTCGCGAATTCGGACTCGATTCGGGAGACGATTCGCGCAATACGGCCGAGGTGGATCGTGAATTCCGGTGCTTATACAGCGGTTGATAAAGCAGAGAGTGAGCCGCAGCTGGCTTATGCGATTAATGCTGAGGCTGTAAAGACAATTGGAGAAGAGGCGCATGCCCTTGGTGCTGGCGTCATCCACTTCTCTACGGACTATGTTTTTGATGGTTCTGGGAATGAACCTTACTCTGAGACTGATGCGGTTGGACCTGTGAGCGTCTACGGCGCGAGCAAACTCGCGGGCGAGAAGGCGCTTTCTGAGAGCGACGCAGGGAACATGATCTTCCGCACCAGTTGGGTCTACGGAGCAAAAGGGAAGAATTTCCTGTTGACGATTCTAAAACTGGCGCAGGAACGCGAGACCCTGAAAATAGTGGCCGATCAGCACGGTGCACCAACTTGGAGCCGTGACTTAGCGAGAATGACTACGCAGGTAATTCAAGATTGTGAGACGGCGGCACGAGACAAAGGATTGAAGGCCGCGCTTTCGGATGCAGGTGGGATCTACCATGCAGCTGGAAGTGGGGAGACTACCTGGTTTGGATTTGCTACAGAAGCGGTTCAATTGCAGCGTAAAAGAGAAGCCGGAGTGCGGTTTGCCGCGGTCGAAGCGATACAGACCGCTCAATATCCGACCCCTGCGAAGCGGCCATCAAACTCACGGTTGAACTGCAGCAAGCTGACGGAACGATTTGGGTGGACCATGATGGATTGGCGGGACTCGTTGCGCGAGGTACTGTCAGAGTTATGAAGCAGAGAGCGTTATTTCTCGATCGGGATGGGGTAGTAAATGAAGAGGTGGGATATCTGCATCGATCTGAGGAAGTGCGGTTTGTCGATGGAATTTTTTCGCTTTGTAGGACCGCGGTGGGGCTCGGATATCGGCTGATCGTTGTCACGAATCAGGCGGGAATCGCGCGTGGCTATTATTCCGAGGCCGATTTTCACGCGCTGATGACTTTCATGCGAGCAGAACTCCGTACGCAAAGCGTTGAGCTCGATGCCGTTTATTTTTGCCCTTACCATCCCGTGCACGGGGTAGGGGTATACAAGCGTGAGCACGAGGATCGAAAGCCCGGCACTGGGATGCTGCGACGAGGAGTTGCTGAATTTGGGGTAGAGCTAAGCGAAAGTGTGATGGTTGGGGACCGGTGCTCGGATATAGCGGCTGCCAATGCGGCTGGATTGCGGCAAGCTTTTTTGGTCTGTGGAACTGAGACAGCCGGGTGTGATGGCGAACATCTGAAGGTGGATTCCTTGGCCGAAGTAGAACGTTGGCTGCTCGCACAGGGGTAACTGTCAACCTCGCTCAAGGCTGTACTGCGGCGCGATCCAAAATCTGCTGAACAATGACTCTCACCAGGATGGTCCACCTGTGAACCGCGACGGAAATCTCTAAACCAAATGGGGTACCTCAACGGGCGGGAGTTCGGCTTCGAGGAAGTGCCTGCCCAAAGCATCCTTGGCGCTGACAGAGGGTGGGATACCATTAAGCGCTTCCAAAGGCCAATCAATGGCGAGGGTGGAGTCGTTCCAGAGAATGGAGCGCTCTCCCTGCGGGTGATAGATGTTCGTGGTCTTGTACAGGACTTCCGCGGTGTCTGAGAGAACAAGAAAGCCGTGCGCAAACCGTTCGGGAATCCAGAGCAGCTGAAGATGGTCGGCCGAGGATTCGGTTTTTAGGTAGAATCCAGCCCATTTGCCGAAGTCGGGAGATTCACGCCGCAGATCGACCGCGACGTCCCAGATATGACCGGAGAGAACACGGACAAGCTTGCCCTGGGGTTTTCCGAGTTGATAGTGGAGGCCCCGAAGCACTCCTTTTACCGAAAAAGACTGGTTGTCTTGTACGAAGTGCGCCGATAATCCGGCAGCCGCAAAAGTTGATTGATTGAATACCTCTGCAAACCAACCGCGACTATCTCCGAAGCGTTGGGGTTGAATTAGCTTAACGTCACGTAGAGGTGTTTCCAGAACTTGCATTCGTGTAGTGTAGTGGCCATAAAGCGTACAGGAAAACAGTCTTGCCCGATCGTCCCAAAGTGGAACGAATAAAAGGCGAATCTGGTAAACGTAAGCTCCGCTTTCAGAATGCGGTCGGGTAGAATGGAGCAGTTGCACAAATGCGCTTTGATTCCCAGTCGTCGGCTTGGTCCAACCCGGTTTAGCAGAGAGACCATCGTAAGGTCCATGAGCGGGTAGCATGAAGCAATCAGGTGGAAGTGATTTGGAAGCGCGGTCGTCTCCGGGCTTAATTTCGGAAGCGGATTTAGAGAAAGTACCGCGACACAAGGCGTGTAACAGGAACCAGTCCGACTGATGTGATGCAGAAGATGCGAACATACGAGTCGGACAGATACAGGATTCGAATGCAGGCTGAATATCAATCTCCCGAGTCGCGGACAGCGGCTATTGAAGGTTCTTATTCGTATCCGGAGTCAGTCGGCAGCTCGTTGGATAGCTCACATCGAGCATACGAAACTCCGTCTCAGTTTTTCCGATATCGGGTGATCAAACGCTGTGTCGACATTGCGTTGGTTCTGATTTCGATGCCAGTGGTTCTCCTCTTGTTGGGCCTAGTAGCGGCGACTGTAAAACTAAGTTCGCCAGGACCCATCTTTTATTCGCATCGGCGGATTCGTAAGAGCGGGTCTTTTTTCTCGATGTGGAAGTTTCGCACGATGTGTATTAACTCAGCTGAAGTTCTGGAGGCGCATCTGGCGCGATATCCAAAGGCCCGCGCGGAATGGAACAGAACCCACAAACTTCGAAACGATCCGCGAATTACTCCTCTGGGGCTTTTTCTCCGGAGATACAGTCTCGACGAGCTGCCGCAACTTTGGAATGTGCTCGCTGGACAGATGAGCCTTGTAGGGCCACGGCCGATTGTAGCCGCAGAAGTCGAGAAGTACGGTGAATGCTTCGACTGCTACTGCCGCGTCAAGCCCGGGTTGACTGGTCTGTGGCAAGTATCAGGACGAAGTGCATTGAGTTACGAAAGACGTGTCGCTCTTGATTGTGAATACGTCGAGAGATGGTCTCTGATGCGAGATATTTGGATTCTGACGAAGACCTTTGCGTCAGTTGTGAACCAGGACGGAGCCTATTAGGCTGACGATTCATCGTAGGACAGGCAGCGCTGTGATCAGAAATTGCATGGACATTATTGACTAACGATGCGATTTCTTCGTCCAAAAAGGTCGTCTCTTGACTTCGCGTCCGCGAGTTCTTCATCTAGGGCAAAAACCTCTTCCATGGTCTGCCGAGATTCAAACTGACTGGCGTTCGATTGGCATCTGGCGGATCCGGCACAGAAAATCCTTAGAACTAGGCCCGTGATCTCCTGAGTGACAACTTTATTGGAGTTTTTTCTGATGTCTTTAGAAGGAATGCGAGACATGCTGAGAGGGTCCTTAGGGAGAAGCCTGCAAGCGCTGCAGGCGGAGGACAGATTGTCGGCGGCATGGCCGGTGGCATGCGGCAAGGCAATGGCTGAGCGGGGACAAATCGTGGGATTTGAAAACGGTGTAGTTCGAGTGGAGGTGGAAGACGGTATATGGCTGCAGCAGATGTTCAGTACGCGTCGACAACTCGCCGGAGAGTTGGCTCGAATTTCAGGGGTGACTGTGAGAGAGATACACTTTGAGAAGAGGAACTACAAGCGATGAACGAACATGCGGGCGTAACCTTGGACGATGTTCGGCGGGTGGCAGAGTTGGCAAATTTGGAGCTAACAGCGGCGGAAGAGCCGAGGATGCAGAGAGACCTGAACGCCATCCTCGGCCATATTGATCAACTAAATGAGCTAGATACCACTGGAGTTCCCCCGATGACCCAAGTAGGTGAGATGTTGGGCGGCACTTTGCTCGGTCGCGGAGAGGTATTGCGGATGGACGAAGTACGCCCGTCGCTGGATCGCTCTGAGGTGATGTCAGCGGCCCCGGAGACCGATGGTCGGTTTTTCAAGGTTCCGAAGGTTATTGAAAGGTGAGTGTAAAGGTAGTGGACTTGAAAAATCTGACAATCGACGTAGCGCGGGAGGCGGTAGCTTCGCGAGAGACGACGGCAACAGCGCTTACGGAGCTGCATTACGACCGCATCGCCACTCGGGATGGCGAGATCAATAGTTTTCTGGCGCTAAGTCGGGTGCGAGCGATGACGCAGGCTCAGAAGATTGACGAGATGGCCGCGAAGGGTGAAGCGTTGCCGCCATTGGCCGGAGTGCCGGTGGGGATCAAAGATGTCCTGGTAATGCAGGGTGCTCCGGCAACGGCTGGCTCACTGATCTTGAAGGGGTACCGGCCACCGTATGACGCAACAGTAGTCTCAAAGCTGGAAGCGGCTGGAGCGATACTCCTGGGGAAGCTGAACTGCGACGAGTTCGCGATGGGATCGTCGAATGAAAACTCTGCATACGGACCGGTGCTGAATCCAAAGGACTTGAGTAGGGTTCCGGGCGGCTCGAGTGGCGGTTCTGCGGCGGCTGTTGCGGCTGATTTCGCCACGGCGACACTGGGTACCGATACCGGTGGGTCGATTCGGCAGCCAGCGGCCTTCTGCGGAGTCGTAGGCGTCTTGCCGACCTACGGAAGGGTCAGCCGATATGGACTGATTGCATTCGCCTCCTCTTTGGACCGTGTTGGACCGTTGACGAAGACCGTGAAAGACGCTGCGAGAGTGCTGCAGGTGATTGCAGGCAAAGATGTTATGGACGCGACTTCATCGGGCAGGCCAGTTGACGACTATGTCGGCGACCTGATGAAACCGGTAGAGGGGCTACGGATCGGGGTGCCGAAGGAGTACTTCGGTGAGGGATTGGATTCGGAGATTCGGCGTGCGATTGATGCCACAATTGATGGTCTGAAGATGGTGGGGTGCGTGGTAAAGCCGGTGAGTTTACCCCACACTAGATATGCGATTTCTACCTACTACGTCATCGCTACGGCTGAGGCTTCATCAAACCTTTCCCGGTTCGATGGGGTTAGGTTTGGGCTGAGGGCGGAAGAGGCGAACACTCTGTCAGCAATGTTCAGGAAGACCCGAGACCAGGGTTTCGGCGCCGAAGTGAAGCGACGGATCCTGCTGGGCACCTATGCACTCAGCGCAGGCTATTACGATGCCTACTACCGAAAAGCGCAGCAGGTTCGAACTCTACTCACGCGCGACTTTGTGACGGCATTTGCTGATGTGGATGTGCTGGTAGCTCCAATAACTCCGACCCCGGCGTTCAAACTTGGCGAAAAAACAGACGATCCCGTCCAGATGTATTTGGAAGACATTTACTCGGTGGCGGCGAGTCTGGCGGGAATCTGCGGTGTCTCCGTACCGTGTGGGCGAACGAAGGAAGGTTTGCCGATAGGGGTGCAGATCATGGCCAAGCACTTCGATGAAGCTACTATGCTGCGCGTCGGGCAGGCCGTCGAAAAGCAGCATGCGCAATAGGTTGGGCAACTAACGCGTGCTCGTCAGTGCAGTGCTCTGATGGGTTCGTTTGAAGATCGCGCCGGATGCATCGCGAATGCAGAAGTCAATGAGATTGTTCGTTGCGACAGCCAAGCCAGCGTTAACTGTTCGATAACTCATTTCAACGAGTTATCGGGCGCTGATTGTATGATGAACGGTACAGGCAAATAAGGTTACGAGGATTAGAGCAGATGCAGTTTGGTAGTTCCCCCAGAGTATGCAGGTTTGGATATGTGCTTCTGTTCACCGTGTTCGGTACGCTTACGTCATCGGCTCAGTTTGATCAATTAGGTCAGGCGCTGGGAGGACAACTTGGACAGCAGCAATCCTGTGACCCGAATGATCCAACCTGCCAATCGTCAAGCGATCAGACCAACCCTCAGGTACGCGCTCCCTCGGTCAACCAGCAACAACAACAACCACTAAGTCAACAGATCATCCTGCCCGGGCAACCGGAGACTCAGACCAACCCGCAGAATAACAACCGGAATCAATTGCAGAACCCCAATCTGCAAATTCCTCTTCCGTTGAATTCGCCGACCGAATTTCAACAGTTGGTTGCGAATTCTATCGGCAAGATGCTGCCTCTCTACGGAGTAGACCTATTTCGCAACCTGCCGTCGACCTTTGCACCCCTCAACCTGGTTCCAGTGACGCCGGATTATGTTGTCGGTCCGGGAGATGAGTTGCTTATCCAGATGTGGGGCCAGGTCAATTTAAATGGTCGCTTTCTGGTGGATCGATCAGGAAGCATCTTCGTTCCACAGGTGGGCTCAGTTCACGTTGCCGGAGTGAAGTTTGAGCAGATGCACGACTTTTTGAAGGGTCAAGTTGGCAGAATTTTCCGCAACTTTGACCTCAACGTGAATTTGGGGCAACTACGTTCAATCCAGGTTTTTGTGGTCGGGCAGGCACGGAGGCCCGGCAGCTATACGATTAGCTCATTGAGCACATTGACGAACGCTCTGTTCGCAACGGGAGGCCCAACTCCACAGGGTAGTCTGCGGCATATCCAGTTGAAACGAGGAGGGAAAGTTGTCGTTGATTTCGATTTATATGACCTGTTACAACGAGGCGATAAGTCGAAGGACGAGCAGCTGCTGCCGGGCGATGTCATCTATATTCCGCCTGTTGGTCCGCAGGTGGCTGTTGCAGGCAGCGTCAACGAGCCCGCGATTTACGAGCTTAGGTCTCAAGGCGATACGACCGTCGGTGAAGTTCTTGAGTTGGCTGCAGGTTTGACAAGTGTTGCTTCGGGCCAGAGGGTTCGCCTAGAGCGAGTAGACGAGCGCCGCAGACGCAGCATGATTGAGATAACTCTGGACGCGCAGGGACGAGCGACGGTGATGCAGGATGGCGACCTGTTGGAATTGAAGGCCGTGGTCAGTCAGTACAAAGATGCAGTTACGCTTCGCGGTAATGTGGCTAACCCAGGACGTTACACCTGGAAGCCAGGGATGCGCGTTCATGACCTGCTGCCAGATAAGGACGCGTTGATCACCCGAGAGTACTGGCTGAAGCGAAGTCAGCTCGGTCAGCCGACGTTGACCTATATTCCGACATGTCCGCCGCAGACTCCCTTCGGGATTCCAAACTTGAGATACGGAATTCCGGTTGGAGAGGAAGGATTGAATCCCAACTGGAGATACTCGTCTACGAGAAACCCAAATCTGATTGGGCTAGCTTTTGGAAGCGAAGAGGGAAGCAACTATCAAATCCCGACCGGCGACAGGGACGCCGAGACAGAGGCTGCGACAGACGGCGGACTCGATTGTGCCAAAATCTCTGCATCTCAGACGGCTTTGAGTGGAATCAACGATCGATACACACCATCTGCGGCAGCAAATGCGGCCAATTCTTCAAATTCCACAAATAATCAAAACGCCAACACGAACGGCAACTCGAATGCCTCTGGGTTGTTGCAAAATGGCTCTCAATCGAATCCTCCACCGCAAAATCGGGTGAGCGCTGCAAGTGCAAGTTTGGGTTTAACCGCGGCAAGCGCGTCGGCAGGTGAATTTCGCCCGCGGAACAACGTCAAGCTGAGTGAACCGGATATCGATTGGAGCTACGCCGTCATCGAGCGGCAGAGTAAAGTGAACCTCACGACGTCTCTTCTTCCATTCAACCTTGGAAAAGTTGTCTTAGGGGGAGATACCACGCAGGATTTTGAGCTGCTACCGGGAGACGTGGTTACGATCTTCTCGAAGGCAGATATTCGTGTTCCGCAAGAGCAGCAGACTCGCTTTGTACGACTCGAGGGAGAGTTCGTTTCTTCGGGCGTTTATAGCGTGCTGCCCGGAGAGACCCTACGGCAGTTAGTGGAGCGTGCCGGTGGTTTCACTTCGGAAGCGTACCTATACGGTTCCGAGTTTACGCGGGAGTCTACACGCCGAGTTCAACAACAGCGTCTCAATCAATATGTCGATGAGATCGCACTTCAGGTAAGTACAAACGCATCGAATAACGCAGGCCGATCGATAAGCGCTCAGGACAGTGCCGCTGCGGCCGCTGCTCAGGAGCAGAACCAAAACATCGTCAATAGCCTGCGGCAAGCGCGGGCGACCGGCCGTATTGTTCTGGATTTGAAACCCGATAGCCACGACTTGAGTCAGTTGCCTGATCTTCCGCTTGAAGATGGAGATCGTTTCATCGTGCCACGTGTTCCATCCACCGTAAGTGTGGATGGAGCCGTATATAACCAGAATTCCTTTGCTTATGATCAGGAGCGTCGGCTCGGAGGTTACATAAGACTGGCCGGCGGATCAAACCGAGATGCCGACAAGAGCCGGGCTTATGTTATCCGTGCGAGCGGATCTGTGATCAGTAAGCAATATAGTTCGTCGCTGCGAGGGAACAACTTCGATTCGTTGCACTTGTACCCGGGCGACACGGTTGTAGTTCCTCTGAATCTGACAAGGGGCAATACGATACGGCTGATCGTTGATATTGCACAGATCGTCGGTCAGTTCGGACTCGCAATTGCGGCGGCTAACGTTGTCTTCTAGAAAAGCGTTAGGTTGAGAAGATGCTTCAATATTCTCGATTGCCAACCAGATTGACCGAAACCACTCGCGTCAGAGAGGCTGTTCGATAGTGATACGCTCTAAACGGTGAATTTTTTCGTCGTTGTACCGACTCTGAATGCCGCCAAAGACTGGCCTCGCCTTACGACACCGCTTTTGGCATGTATTCCAGCGGACCGGGTACTAATACTTGATTCGTCTTCCGTCGATGGAACAGCGACTCTGGCGACGACTGCTGGCTTCCGGTTGCATGTAATTCCTCGATCGGATTTCAATCACGGCGGAACAAGACAGCTTGCGCTGAAGCTATTGCCCGATGCTGAAATACTCGTGTTTCTAACACAAGATATAGAAGTGACGGGACCAGACGCTATGAGTTGTTTGCTCAGGGCGTTTGTCGATCCAATGGTTGCCGCTGCCTATGGGCGTCAGCTCCCGCGTTTGAACGCGACCCACATTGAATCGCATGCTCGCTTCTACAACTACCCTGCGCAGTCCAGTACTCGCACGCTGGCTAGCCGAGAGCAACTCGGGTTTAAAGCTATCTTCATCTCAAATGCCTTTGCGGCTTATCGGCGAGACGCGCTCATAGCCGTTGGTGGCTTTCCATGCGACGTCATCTTCGGAGAAGATACGATTACAGCCGCCAGACTGCTGCTGGCGGGATGGAAGATAGCTTATGTGGCGGATGCACAGGTCTACCACTCCCATAGTTATACTTGGATACAGGAGTTCAAACGCTACTTCGATATTGGAGTGTTGCACGCGAAGGAGAGTTGGATGTTGGACGAATTCGGAGGTGCGTCCGGCGAAGGCGGCCGTTATGTGCGATCGGAGTTCAAATATCTTTGGCCATCATCGAAACTGTTCATTCCCTCAGCACTCGGTCGGACCGCACTCAAGCTGTTGGGCTATAGGCTTGGCCGTTTGGAAAGGAAACTGAGTCTGGAATGGAAACGCAGACTCAGTATGAATTCGGGATTCTGGAAGTGACGATTACTAATTAATGCGAAGCCTTATCGTTTTGAGCCCTCAATTTCAGATCGCCGAGGGAAGTAGTTTGAGAGTACAAAACAGGAATGACAGAGGTATAGGATATGGATCGCAGCCAATACGCAGCGATTATTGAAAAGAGACTTATTGAAGAACGTGAACGTATGCGCAGCGATTTTCAGGAGCATATCGTTCAGAGTTGCGCGATCGATCACCTCTTGCCGGAAGAAGAGGTCGTCAATATTTTCAAAGCGTTCCCTGATAAAGACACGATGATGCTCAAGAAGAGCCTTCGTGAAAATAAGTATGTCGCTGCGCAGATGAACAAATACTCTTCTGCCCTCGAGGAAATCGTTTACGCGTTCCAGGACCCAAGGGTTCTAAAAGTAATCGAAGAGATAACCGGTATCCAGGGGATGGTTCCAGACGAGAATCTTTATGCTGGCGGAATCAGTTTGATGGCCAAGGATAATTTTCTAAATCCTCACTTGGACAACTCTCACGACAAGAACCGTCAGATGTATCGAGTAATAAATCTCCTCTATTACGTGACGCCAGACTGGCGCGAGGAATATGGCGGCAATCTGGAACTATGGGACAACGGGCCCAAAGAGCCGCAACGGGTAATTGCAGCGCTGTTCAATCGGCTTGCGATCATGGCGACGCACGAAAAATCGTGGCACTCGGTGAGCCAGGTAGTGGTAGATCGTTCGCGTTGTTGCGTGTCGAACTATTACTTCTCTGCGAAGCCTCTTGAGGATCACGAATACTTTCATGTCACCTCTTTTCGCGGTCGTCCGGAGCAGCCAGTGCGCGACCTCGTCTTGCAGGGTGATATCGCTCTCCGCCAAGCGGTTCGAACCGTGTTCAAGAAGGGAATTGTTGAGAACAAGCACGTCTATAAGAAAGACTAACGAGCCCGAACAGACTAGAGCGATCGGAAAGGGACGCCAGCCGAAAGGGCGCTCCTTTCCGATTTTGACCATATTGTTCCTGTAAGCGCCAAAGAATGTCAGCGCGAACGCCGGGTGCTATTTGTGGAGATGAAGCTCTGGAGTCCACGCAATCTGCAGCCATCCGCTTGTGTTGTGCTGCGATCCATGCATGTAAGAGGGAACCAGGAATCGCTCGTACTGTGTGAAGATTTGCGCTTGCCAATGGCGGTTGAATGCATAGGAGCCGTTTAGGAAGCCGTCCGTTATCGTACCGCCGTTGGGTAGGTAGTCGTTTCCTATCTTGTTCTGGCGATAGCCCAGTTCAAGTCTTGTTCGCGCTGAAAACCAGTAGCCGCTGCGACCTTCGATCGCGCGCCCGTCGCGACCCACGGCATTGCCCAGCAGGAAGCCCTTGTTTGTATTTCCGTCCAGATATTGATTGTTGATGAAGTAGTGCTGGCCGCCGAAGTTGGTGGCGAGCCCGGTGGAGCTTACGGCCTCCACGCGCAGATCCATGTGCGGTAGGAAGGGCAACCGTGCAAAGTAAATGCCCGGACTCCAGACGGCTCTACGCGGCGCGGCAATCGGGCTAGGATCGTCGTCGGAGTATGCGTCCGCGTAAAGCGTGACGATCCGACTCAAAAAAGGAAGTCGGTAGCTGAAGTCGAAGTTGCTCTTACGATCGCCTGGATCAGTCCGATCTCCATACGCGCCGGTACCAGTTGAGTTGAAGCTGAAGACATTATCTTTAAAACTGTGGAATGTGATCGGATGTCCGACTCCCCAAAAGATAGACCAGCGTGTGAAGCTCATTTCAAGGTTATCCCCGAAGTTGAGATCCATCTTTTGCCCGTTATACCAGGGACGTGCTGGATAACTATGTCCGGACAGCTTTCCCAGCACGACATCGAAACGATACGTGCCGAGGGATGGAACCAACGGGAAGGGGTGGGGCCTCGTCGATACAAAGCGCAGGTTGTAAGTCGGCTCCGCGTTGCTGGAAAAAGCAAGCGGCCCGATATTTGTCGGTCCCCAGTAGAGCTCCTGTTTGCCGAACGAAACCTCATTGCCCGCGAACGCGATTCCTCCATAAAGTTCGATTGGGCGCTGGCGGGTGTAGGCCGATCTCTCAGGTATCGGCTCTATGTGTGGATCGAATTCGGGCTGTATCTGATCCAGTTCGTTGATCAGTTGATTCCTCTCCTCCGATTCCGCCGGATTGCCCGGACCATGCTGCAGTTCCTGACGGTCGTAGAAGAACAGTCGCCCGTAACGCGCGCGCACCGAATACCCGAGTATTGCGCTGCTGCCACGGCCGAGCGGGCGGCCGAAATCGTTCCACCAAGTCTGGCCAAAGTGGAAACTGTCTGCCAGTGCTGGGCCCGCAATCGTTCCGAATCGCCCGTAGACCGATTCAAGACTCGCCACCTCGTAGTAGGTCGGTCCGGTTTCGAATTCAGCGTGAAGATCCGCGATAAGCAGTCGAGCTTCTCTAAGTAGGCTCGGACTGCTGTAGTCCTCCCGATCGGCCAAATCCTCTGCCACTCTCAGTTGTCGCAGGCACTCCTGCCTTGTCCATGGGCGGATCGAGACGCTTTGGCCGGGAATGAACCCCATCGCAGCGAGTCTTTCAAGAGCAGGATAAACCCAGCTATCCATTGGTACATTCGTTGATCCGATGGTGTCTGGATCATCCTCTTCCGTAAAAAGCCGCGGGGGATGATGAGCGACGGGCACCGGCTGCGATGGCGCGCCTGCCTGCTGTGTCTTGTGTGTCCGTGGAACCCCGAAATCTCCTGGCATTGGCGTGGAATCGAAGGGGTTCAAGCTAAAGTTGTGGTGCGCCCGATAGACGTAGTGCCCGATCAGCCATCCAGTCACGCTTCCGATCAGGACATCCGACGGGAAGTGTTGTTCCGAAAGCACACGACTTGCGCTCACCCCGGTCGCCAGCCCATAGACCGCAGTGCGTGTAATCCAGCCAGGATATTCATCTCCGATTACTGCCGCCAGGGCCCATGCCGCGGTCGCGTGATTCGAAGGAAACGACGACTCGGTGGGGCTCGAACTGAAGAAGTCGCCTTTGGCGTTGTTTACGAGTGGACGATCACGCAGGGAGACAAATTTGCCCACTTCGCTAACGGCCAGGCTGTCTGCCACTGCTTCGCCGGCCAGCAGGCCCGTCTCGCGGGCCTGTGGAGCATAGTTGAATAGACTCCATAGGTACATGCTCGCAGGCACCGCGCCAAGCGTAATAACACCAGCGTCCGACAGGGTATTAAACGTGCTTCTATCGTTTGCGTTGATGTTGATCAACGATGTCATGGTGTGTTGATCGCTGCCTATCAACAAGCCCGTTGCCGTGCCTAGCGGCAGCAGCCAGACTGCATCGCTCGGCCGCACGTGTAGCGGGCTGGTCCAGATGGCCTTTTGATCGAGCAGAAGCCGCTTCGGGGTGCCGGTAAAGGTGACGTCCGGCCGGTCGGTCGGGTCGACGGCTGCGCCGGAGGAAGATCCGGAGCTGGCCTGTGGTGACGGTGCATCGGGCAGGGAACTAGAGCTGCCTGCCGTAACCGCGTTCGGCGAGTCCGGTTGTATTGGGGCACTTTGTGCGTGCGACTGACCGATCCCAAGCAGGAGCAACACTGCGAAAAAGAGAGATCGACCAGACTTTGAGTGGATTACAGGCATCGGTGACGGTTCAGGGCTGCGGAACTTCAATAATGCAACCCCTTGCAGGAGGCTACCATAGCCCGCCCCCCTGTCATAAGGCGATGACGAAAGGGTGACAACTTTCGACCTTCATTTGACGTTTGACCCGCGCTGCAAAGAGTCGAAGCGGCACCCTCCCGGATCCGTCGGTTTAGAGATGGAAGAAGTGGTTAGCCCCTAAAACCAGCAACAGGGTAATTGCGGCGATAGCGACCTCGCCGAGGGCTCCGACGATGAAAGGCCTGGCTCCTTGTTTGAATAGGTCCTTCAGGTTCGTACGCAGTCCTACGCCGGCAAAGGTAAGCAGAAAGGCCCAACGGCTCAGGTTTCCCAGTACTGCAAGTTGAGGCTTCGAAAAGCCCAACGCGGCGATATGTGGGTTCGTCGAAGACCCGAGCGTCGCAAGAAGCGAGATAAAGAGAAAACCGAGGACGAACTTGGGGAACTTTTTCCATAGAAACGCCGCCTTGTTCTCCAGTTGTGCCGTGGCTGCCCGGCTGGCGAGGCCTTTGCGCGCCCACTGGATCGCGTAGCCCAGCACAACGAAGCCAATAAGAGCGTTGCGGCAGGTCTTAGCAAGCACCGCGAACTTGCCTGCAGCATCGGAATAGAGGGCTCCGGCGGCAGTGGCTTCGGCAGTATTGTCGACGGCGAGACCAGCCCAAAGACCATAGGCGCGGTCGCTCATGTGCAGTGCATGACCGATAAGGGGGAAGGTGAACAGCGAGATTGCGCCGAGTGCCAGGATCGCAGCGATAGCAGTGGAGGAGTCCTCTTCGTCTGCGTCGATTGCGCCCTGAGTGGCGATTATGGCAGAAACACCGCAGACACTGGAGCCAACGGCCAGAAGCGTGGTGAGTTGGGGACCGAGTTTGAAGGTACGGCCTAGCCAGGTCATAAATGTCAGCGAGAAGGCGAACGCCACAAAGACCAGCGCCAGCGAGATTCCGCCGAGTTTAAGGATATCCCCGAGAATGAATCGTGCGCCGAGCAGGATAATGCCTGCCTTCAGCCAGAACTCGTAGGTAGCAACGCCAGCCCGGAAGATTCGGGGAAGGCCGACGGTATTGGCGATTAGAATGCCAAAGAGTATGGCCCAGAGGACATACTCGATGTTAGGGAGCACGTAGTGGTGGGCCTTCCCATAGGTATTGATGAAGTGCTCGACGAACTTGCCCGCGTAGCCGACGACCGCCAGAAGCGCAATGCCCGGAAGCAAGCCGAGAAGCGAGGAGCGCTCAGCGGGAACGCGGTCCGGGGCGTGCGGAGGGTATTCTCTGCGAAGATCGGGTAGATCGACTGAAGCGGCCATAAGTTCTCCTTGGTGCAGAATTTGTTGGGGGCGCGGACTTCGATGCTTACCAGACGACGGTTTTGAGCAGCCCTAAGCGAACGATGACGGCGAGAGCAAGAGACAGCACAATTGCCCAGGTATCAGTAGAAAAAGAGAGACGGGTGCGAGGGGTGGACATGGAGAGATCTCCTTGGAAGAAGCGTTGTGGCCGACAAAAGACGTGAGCTACAACATCAATTTTTTAGAAAGGGGATGGTACGTAGACGGGACTAGCTACAACAACAGCGAGTAGGCATGAGGTGCAGGGTCGCGAATTGGCGGAGGACCGTCATGTTGAGATGAAGTGTACACCATTCGGCCGAGCGATTCCTGACTCAGGCCCTCAGCAGATGAGCCGCTTTGGACTCAGCCCGGCGCCGCAGTAGTCCCGTCTTTGCGTAAAGCCTCTCAGTGAAGGGACTTTTGCCCGGAAGGCTGGCATGGGCCTGGTGCAACAAAAGGAGACAATCGTGCCATTCTCCCGTAGTTTGCTGGACGTTTTCCAGACGCTTTGCAAACTTCGCTGCAAGTTTAGAGGATTCCCCGCCGATCTCTGCGATGTACCGTGCTGTCTTGCAGGCCTTGCGGATCGAGTGGAGGTCTTCATCCTCATGAGGATTAAGACCGCGCAACGCCGGGGTCAGCCAGCTTCGCGCTGCGTCGACCAGGTTTCCTCCGCTGAGGTTGAGATCGGTGAGTCCCGCAACAGTTGCTTCGAGCCTGTCGAGGGTAAGGCGGATTTCATCTTCATCCGCGAGGATCTGCCGATGCAGTTTTTTCACCTTCTTCTTTCTCAGCGCTTGTAGCTCCTTGTCTAACTCAGCCGCACCACTTATCGCCTGGTAAGAGCTGAGAAGTTCACGGTGAACATCCACATCGCGTACTCCTCCGGAGCTCCTGCGAATCTGGCGGAGGGAACGCCTGAAGGCCTCGGATCTCTTCGGCAGTGTGGGCAGATCGGCAGAGGAAATCAATACTTCGAGCACGGCTTCCAGGCGGCGAGTGCTGGAACGAAGTTTGTGAACGGCTTCTGGCTTCGGATCGTCGAGGCAATCGGCCATTGCGGCCTTCAAAGCCAGAGAGTGACGGAGAAATGTGACGACTGGTCGCGGCATTAGGACACCTTGTTTTACAGATGCAGAATCTTCCGACTCGGGTTTCGCGACACCGGATCACCATGATAGTTGCGCGCAACCGCTATTACGAAGGCGTGTTTCATTTGGTGTAGGCAGGAGGTTGTTATGAAGATTACAAACGTAAAAGCGATGGTTGCAAAGGCTGTAACGGTTACTCTACTCGCAGGTGCGGTCGCGTTGGCTGCACCGGCGAAGGCTGACGCACAGCAGCTTGCCGTGGGCGTCCGGGTCGGCTATCCGGGCTACTACGGCTACTATGGACCGGACTACTACGCTAGGCTGCGCTTCGAGCGGGAGCGTCGGCACGCGGAGTGGGTACGAGCCCACGAATATCAGCGCTATCACTACGACCATCGCGGACGCTGGTAATCAACGCGAGATGCTGCTTCTGGTAGCGCCTAACTAACAATGTTCGCAGGCCGGTTGCGGAGAGGTTTCCGCGCCGGCCTCGCTGTTGGTCCCAAACTCCCTTTCTGTGAGCGGCCTGTAATATCGGGTCTCCGGAAAGGCACAAGCTTGGCAAAGTGTTCGTTCATCGCTGAGGTGCTCCCGATCATAGTTGATGCCTTCGCCGCACTGTGCGCAGGTGATGCGTGCCGACTTGTAGCCAGGCATCTCGCGAGGATGAATCGGGACTGCCACCCACTCTTCATGGAAGAGGTCACCATTCGGAAGCTCGCGATAAGCAAGCATCTGCTGTTGATTTTTATTCTCGATATGCGGAAAGAGTTCACGAGCACGTTGTTTGGAAGATTCAAGCGCAGCAATGCGAACGGCTTTGAAGACGGGAGTACTGTCTTGCGGTGCGAGAGGCGAGTTGAGGTCGACGAAGGTAGCGGCCATTTTCCCCCAGTCGCGAAATTTTATGGCGCGCTTGCCCAGGCGGCAGCCGGTCACGACTCCAATAGCGTCGGTGGCGCAACGGTCGATCTCGATGAAGGTCACCAAGCGCTTGCGGTCGGCCCCCTTGGGATCTTCGATGCCGAGCCGTTCGCAACCAAGCATCGCCAGTCGGACCCCGAGAATCTGCCCGGCGCATAGGTGGCCGTGGGCGATCTCGGCTTCGTGAAGAAGAGCGTCAAAAGATTGCATATCTTGATGATACTGCTAGCGAAGGACGGCTGTTTTTTTGCATTTGCACGTAGTTGTGCCCCCGGGGTACTATTCGAGGCCCGAGGTGCTCCATGGCTGAATTTGCAACGACAATCGGTATGGTACTCAAGCAGAAGTCCGGGGCAGTTGCGGCGATCGCGCCCGACGCCTCCGTGTATCAGGCAGTCGAAATGATGGCCGATCGGCAGGTTGGCGCACTGCTGGTGATGGAGCATCAATCGCTGCTGGGGATCATCTCCGAACGCGACTACGCGCGGAAGGTCATCCTGCAAGGGCGCTCGTCAAAAGAGACCCAGGTTGCAGAGATCATGAGCAGTCCGGTGATCTCCGTTTCGCCAAAGCACACGGTTGGCGAGTGCATGCGAATCATCACAAAGAATCGCATCCGGCACCTGCCGGTGGTGGAAGGCAACGCCGTCGTCGGCGTCGTCTCGATCGGCGACCTGGTGAACTCGGTCATCAGCGATCAGGAGATGACGATCCGGCATCTCGAAGCCTACATTTCGGGCGCGGCTACGACGTAGGGAATGATTGCACTATCGGGATAGATGCGGCTGGCCCTAGCGCTTCAAAGGCATCGACCGCGTCGTGAAGCCGGTTGAAGATCCACGAAGGACCGATGGCCACGGTGAGATGATGGCGGTCGAAGTCGGCCCGTGTGTTCCACGGTAGCCGAGCGAATCCGAACTGGACGCCCATGCTCGCCAAATTTTTCTTCAACTCTTCAACCGCGCGCGCCGCACTGAAGTCCACATTTGTGATCGCCTCGCCATCGATAATGACCCAGCGCACGGTCGTCGGGGACGGGCCCACCAGCCTGAGAATTTCGTCGCAAAAACGGCTTGCGTTTGCGTAAAAAATTGCGGCTCCAAATCGATACATCACAAGTCCCGGCGCGGTAGCGGCGCCCGGATCGGGGGGAATCAGCTTCCATATGCTGGTCTCATCCGGGACCATGACGCCGGTGCGCGGATGATAGATGTGGTGCACGATGCGAAGCAAAGAAAGGACCATCGCCAGAATGATGCCCTGCTCCACCCCCGCCGCAATCACAACGATGGTGGTGGTCACCGCGAGCGCAAACTCGCCCGGGCTCTCGCGGCGGATGCTGGCGAGGCTGCGCAGTTTGATCAGGCGGATCGCCACCAGAAAAACCAGGGTACCGAGTACACATTGAGGAAGAAACTGGAGCGGTTTGGTTAGAAACAGCAGGACGAGGGCGACCACGACAGCCGTGGTGACCTGAGCGACCTGACTCTGACTTCCCGCGCCTTCGACCATCGCGGTCTGCGTGGGGCTGCCGTTGACGACGAAGGTCCCGCTGAAGGCAGCGGCGGCATTGGCCGCGGAGAGGCCGACCAGGTCCTGATTCTCATCCAGTCGCTGGTGATGACGCGCTGCATAGACACGAGAGGTCGCAGCGCTCTGGGTGAGAATCATAACCGCGCACGACGCTGCGATAGAGAGTAGCGGAGAAATGTCCCTCCAGCTGATGTCGGGCATCGCAAAGTGCGGCAGGCCGCCCACGACCGGGCCAATGATGGCAATGCCGTGTCCGGCAAAGTTCCAAAACGCGCTGGCTGCAATGGCCAGAATGACGGCCAGCATTGGACCCGGCACTTTAGGTGCAGACCAACGGAGAGCAAAGACAAACGCAAGCACCGCGAGGGTCACCGCCAGCGTTGGCAGATGAACCTTGGGGAGGCCGCGGCCGATCTCCGCGAGCTGGAGAATCGATCGATGCGAGGTGACCTGAATGCCAAGCATTTGGCCCAGAACCGCGATGCCGACCTGAAACCCGATTCCCGTCAGGAAGCCGACAAGCACCGTCTGCGAGAGAAAGTCTGAGACGAAGCCCAATTTAAGCAAACGTCCGAGTAGCAGGAAAGCAGCCGTGAGCAACGCAACCAGGCCTGCCAGAGCAACGTACCGCGTGCTTGCTGTTGGCGCCATACCGACTAGCCCGCCGCGAAGAATCGCTGCCGTCGCCGAGTCGGCAGCGACGACCAGAAACCGCGACGAACCGAAGGTCGCAAATGCAAGCATCGGCAGTAGAAGGGAGTAGAGGCCGGTTACGACCGGCATCCCCGCGATCCGTGTGTATCCGAGCGCTTGGGGAATGTTCATCGCCGCAAATGCGACCCCGGCGAACGCGTCTCGTAAGGCGCCACCTCGCTTCAACGGCCTGATGCCTTGGAACAGATTCAGCAAATCGAAGACTCCTGCACGGCAAGCAGTGCAAATTTACAGCTTCGCAGCTGTCGAATTGCAAGTAGACGTTGATGCTAAACCAAATACCGGATTTTGACCGGGACGAACGATCAGCGAAGCAACCAGAATCTTCTCAGGAGCCATTGTCAGGCTATCCCTGCTCGCCCACACTACTGTTCGTCCGAGCTATCGCCCTCTTCCAACAGGGAAACGGTGCCGACCACATCGTAAGTGGCGGACTCGCCGCCAGTCGGCTTCAACGTGACCCGCGTAGGCAATCGCTGCCACTGGGCAGGCTGACAGACGGGAATGAAGTGGTCTGCCTCCGGCCATTTGCCGATCTGCTTCTGGACCACAGGCCTACGCGCTCCCAGCTGGGCCACGACGGCAAAGAGGCCGCCCTTGGCTGTCGTGGAGATGCCGCAGTAGGCCGCATAATCGCGGAACCAGACCACATCCGAGACGGTGAAGTCGAAGTCAGGCAGATGAAGCACTGTAATGTGGCCGGTGACGCGATCAACCGAGAGCCATGGACCAGGCTGCCAGATCCAATGTGGTGCAGCATCGTTGGGCAGAGCGTCGTTGAGTCGAAGCGCGCGACGGACAGTGAAAGTGCGGTCGGTGACGTCATGAATCTCGCCAGTCGTCCACTCCTTCTGGCGGTCGTCGACAAAGAGAGGACGCACCTTCAGGCTGCTGGTCTCATCCACTTTTGTGTCTGGAGTGGCGTCAGGCTGGGTGTAGGGGACCTTGTGATACGGCCCAAGCGTCACCGTATGAACCTTTGGACCGGCCGCAAGCAACGAATTTCCCAAAAAAATCGCCGGCAAAGCCAAAAAAAAGAAGGTCGGCAGAAGAGGAACTATTTGCCGCCTGACGCGTGTCGTACGGGGAGTCGAACTCAAGGGATAGGGCTCTCACAGGGGATTTTCAGTTGTTGTCATGCTACCTGACGCACAGTCTTTTCTATGCGGTACGGGCTCTGGGACACATAACACTTTTGGGGTGGTAGAAAAGGAGGAGATACGGAAGAAACTTCAGTAAAGCCGGTAAGAACTCCATAGGTAACGGAAAAGGTTCAGACGTTGTGGAATAGATTGTGAATACTGGGCAATCCGTGGGCCTTTGCAGAGTAGTATCGTGGAAAGTATGCGTGCTGCCGTCGTGGTAGCGCGTGCGACAGACCGCGGCGGATCATTTTGAAGCAGTACGAAAGGATACAAACGAACATGTGGAAACCGAATCAGACTGGAAGCAACACTCCCTCGACTCCAGAACCGGTGCGTCCGTCGACTCCAGCGACGAACTTCGAGGCGAGCCCCACCCGTCCCGCGACCGTTGGCGCTGGCAATGCAGCAGCCGCTGTACCAACCGGCGAGCAGGCCACCATCGGCAAGTCCCTGATCGTCAAGGGTGAGCTGACAGGCTCTGAGTCACTGTATATCGATGGCAAAGTCGAAGGCGCAATCAACCTCCCTGGCAACCGCGTCACTGTTGGTCGCAACGGGCAGGTCGCAGCAAATATCGTTGCACGCGAGATCGTTGTGCTGGGTAAAGTTCGCGGTAACTGCCAGGCCAGCGATCGCGTGGATATTCGCAGCGAAGGATCGCTCACCGGCGATGTGATCGCAGCACGTATCTCGATTGAAGATGGCGCGTTCTTTAAGGGTGGCATCGATATCCGCAAGCCGGGTGGCACCGACCTGAAGGGCGGTAGTGCAACCCCCGCAGCAGCCGAGCCAGTTGCGGTCGAGGCATAACTCTTCTTCAACTCCGTTCGCTTCTGATCAAAACGGTCCTGCTAATCATGGGGACCGTTTTGCTTTTTATCTGAACGGGCCAAGCGGAAGATTGCGAACCACTGCAAAAATCATGGCGGCAGCAAGTGTGGCATAGATCGCCGCGCTTGACAGTTGCGGCCAGTGACCGGGTTCCCGCCTCACATAACGGCAATACCAACGGACACCACCGATCACCGCAATTGGGAGCAAGACCGTGGTAAGGCCGTTGAGGTACATTGCTTCACTGAAGTGCCCATGCAGCAGTGCTGCGAGAGCACGTGTCGCTCCGCACCCCGGGCATAGCAGATGAAGCAATCTGTAAATGGGACATTCCGGATAGAAGCTGTTTTCTGCTGGCGGAAAGCGCAACAGAACACAAGTACTCGTCACGACCAATGTCGGTGGCGCAGCCATGCGCACGATCTCCGCGAAGCGGCCGCGGGCCATCGAAATCATCGCGCTACGTTCTGGTAGCGAAGGTTCTGCTTCAGTTGGTTGATCTCGTTGAGTTTGTACTGAAAATAAATGCCGCCGAAGAAGAATGTCATGACGGGATTCAGGCGCAGGCCGAGCGGCTCGGGACCATTGAAATGTTGTTCAAGCGTGTCTCGCAGTGTAAAGCGAGCGATGAGCCGAGCTACCCAGGAGGCGATGCCGATAAATCCTCCGACGAAGTTTTGATGCGGCTGTTGATGATGGCTCATCGAGATCACCACTCCCCAGGAGCTGCCGAGGTTGAGCACAACCAGCACAGTGGCGATGATGTAAAACATCAAGGCCTTGCTCGCCGGCTGCACTCGGTTTGCCCATCCGGCAATGACCAGATTCCAAACCACCACGAAGAGCGTACAGGTCAGAAAGCCCAGCAGCAGCTCGAGGACCCAGTTCAAATTGGGTGGATCAGGATAGATCCCGCCTGCCTGCGGATACGCAACAGGAGCCGCGTAGGCCGGTGTTGCCGGGACGCCAGTCGATCCGAGAACTTGAGCGACGGGGACCCAATCGGGCATCGTGTCACTCTTGGCCATGTCGGTCAGCAGAACGTTTCCCGACGCCACATAGCGCTGGAGATCTTCGACGGTATACGGTCCGTACATCTGCCCATTGCGTGAAACCTGGTAGGTCATGCAAAGCTCCTAAGGTTAGAGGACTGCAACGCACTGCAGACTCGATCAAATCATGGACTGGCAGTTTCACACAATCAGATTCGGAGGCCCGGCCCGATGTCGCGATTCTGTTCCCTTGGATTCAGAATATGAGAGTCTTGCAGTGTGCATCGAGCCACTTTGGTCGTAAACGCGTCAGCAGGGCGAAGGAAAGATCTGCAGATGCTGGTCCATGCCTTGACGCAGGCTCTTGAACAAAGCGGCGTGCAGGCGACCGCAGTGTTAACGACAGCGGCCGGAGAGGCGCAATCGATTGCCGCCGCTGCCGCCAACAAAAGTGATGCAGTCTTTGCCTGCGGTGGCGACGGCACCGTTCACGAGGTTCTGCAAGGCCTTGTGGGCACAACGGCCGCGCTCGGAGTCGTGCCGCTCGGCACGGCAAACGTCTTTGCGCGTAACCTGCATTTGTCGCTCAACCCAATAAAAGCTCTTGAACAGCAGCTCAACTTTGAACCACGCGCGATTTCAGTAGGCGAGGCGCGATATATCACCGGAGAATCCGAAGTGACCAGGTATTTCACCGTCATGGCAGGAGCCGGCCCCGACGGCGCGCTCGTCTATCGGCTGCTTGCAGGCAAGAGATCAAAGCTCGGTCGAAGCGCCTACTATGCCCATGCTCTAAGGCTCTTCCTCATGCGAAAATTTCCGGCGTTTCAGGTGAAATATCGAACAAGCGACTCCGGCAAGTGGGTGGAGCAGCGCGGTGTCAGCGTTATGTGTTCTCGTGTCGTAAGTCTCGGGGGCATATTCAGTCGGCTGGGAAGCGGGAGTTCCCCGCTCGAGAGCGACCTCCTCTTGTCCATCGTAAAGCCCCCGGCAAGAGTCGGTTTACCTGCCTGGTTTGCACTCAGTCGCATTGGATTGAACTCGCAAAATCCATGGCTGGAGGAGGTTCGTGTCTCCGAGTTTCTCTGCACGCCTATCGAGACGAATCATCGCACTCACGCCGAACTCGACGGGGAGTGGGTTGGGAATCTGCCGATGTCGGTCCGGCTCATACCTCAAGCAGTTTTGTTATTAATGCCGAAAAACAACTTGGCAGAGAGAATGACCTAGGCATTCCATCTCGTCAGAATCGTGCCCCCAGTTAAAAATCATCGTTGCCGGTCGGTCGAAAGCGGTAGCCAATCCACGGCTCGGTAACGATATACGCTGGCTCATCTGTGAGTTCGATCTTCTTGCGCAACTGTCCAATGTTGACTCGCAGGTACTCTGGCTGGTCGGCGTTGGTCCCCCACACCGCATGGAGCAACGCTCGATGCGTGAGGACCTGTCCCGGGTGCTGCGCCAGGCAGACGAGTAGGTCGAATTGTTTCGGTGTCAGGTGTGTATCTTGCCCTCGAACCACGACACGATGTTGTGGAATGTCGATATAGAAATCACCGGCTGAGATAATCTGCGGAGTCTCGGACTCGGCCGACAAACTACGGCGCAGTTGGGCGCGGACGCGAGCCTGCAGCTCCTGAATACTGAACGGTTTCGTCACATAATCGTCCGCCCCGGCGTCCAGCGCCTCGATCTTCATAGCCTCTTGATTGCGGACCGAAAGAACGATGATCGGTACCTCGGATACGGCACGAATCTCACGGCAAAGCTCAATCCCATTCATCTCTGGCATGGAAACATCCGTGACGACGAGATCCGGCTTCCACGCGTGTACAGCCTCCATTCCCTCAACGCCATTCGCAGCGATACGCAACGAATAACCCTGGGTTGAAAGTGCCGTGCGAAGCACGCGAGTAATCTGAGGTTCGTCATCGACGATAAGTATCTTCGCCTGTTGGTGGTCGTGCAGGGTCTGCTTCATTCGCGCTCCGGATGTTGCGTAACGATGTGTACGTCCACATTCGGCGACTCCTTGAGAAAGTGCTGAATCGCCCAGTAGTAAAGGTATTTGCGAAAGCCGTGAACCGCGGCGCGGCCGAAGACGATGTGAGTGATGCGTTTTTCGCGAACGAAGCTGGCTGCGGCGTGCGCAATGCTTTTTCCTTTCACGGTGAAGACCTGCGCACCGAGATTGCGTGCAAACTGTATGTTGGCTGCGAGCGTGCTTTTTTCTTCTTCAGGCAAGTCTTCATCGGCGTCGACATGCAGAACGAATAACTCGCCTCCGACGCCTTCCGCTACCCGCGCACCGCGTGCGATCAGCATCTGCGAGGAACTGCTGGAGCTGATACAGACGGCAATCCGCTCGCGTACGGCCCAATGCGCCTCGATGCGTTTCGCATCCATGTAGGCGGTCAGCGTACGATCGACCGCCTTGGTTACATGCTGCAACGCCAGTTCACGGAGCGCAATCAGGTTTCCCCGGCGAAAGAAGTTTGCCAGAGCCTTCTCAGCGCGGTCAGTTCCGTAGATATCTCCGCGCCGCATTCGTGTTTGCAGTGCTTCCGGGGTTAGATCGGCCATTACGATCTCGTCCGCGCGCTGCACCAGCCAGTCGGGAACTGTTTCGCGAATGATCACGCCAGTGACACTCTGCACAGTTGGCGCGACGCTCTCGATGTGCTGCACATTCATCGTGGCCAGCACGTCGATATTCGCTGCCAGAACGTCGAGAACATCCTCGAAGCGTTTGCGATGTTTGCTCCCTTCAATGTTGCTGTGCGCCAGCTCATCGATAAGGACGATCTGGGGCCGCCGCGTAAGTATTCCATCGAGGTCCATCTCCTCGAATACGACGCCCTTATATTCAATTTTCTTTCGCGGAATCTGCTCCAGTTGCCCGGCCAACTCCGCAGTACGCGGTCTGCCGTGGGTCTCGACTACCCCGATCACAATATCCTCACCGCGCTGATGCCGGCGGATCGCCTCACTCAACATGTTGTACGTCTTGCCAACGCCGGGTGCGTAGCCGAGGAAAAGCTTGAAGGTTCCTCGCATCTTCTCTGGTGCGACCTTTTCCAGCCATTCTTCCGGGCTCTTCAGCGTCGGATTCGAGTTATCGCGAGTGCCCATAAGGATAAGATAAAGGAGTGCAGCGAAAGCTTATACGCAGTATCGTCCGCTACAGTATCTCTACAGCGAGCGCAGCTGTCATTGTAGCCGTCTACTTTCTCCGGCTGCATGTCAACGAAACCACCGTAGCCTTAACGTTCCTGATAGGCATCCTTCTCGTAGCGGCAAACTGGGGTCTCCGCCACTCGATTTACCTGTCCATCCTCTCAGCCGCAGCGTTCAACTTCTTCTTCCTTCCCCCGGTCCTCACCTTCACTGTCGGGGATGGCCGCAACTGGGTCGCACTACTGGCATTCCTCGTGACAGGTATCGTCGCCAGCCAACTCGCAGAGCGTGCACGCCGCGAAGCAAAGATCTCGCGCCGCCGCCAGCTCGAGGCGGAAAGGCTGTACGAGTTCAGCCAGCAGATGCTGGTCACCGGAAATGTGATCGACCTTCTCAACGTCCTGCCGCAGATGATTGCGGTGACCTTCAATCTGACCGGGGCCGCTGTTTACCTTCGCGAAAGAGATCGCATCTATCGTTCAAGCCCAAACTACATGGACGTGACCGCTGCCGAGCTGCGCGATGCCGCATTCACCCGCGATCATCATTATGACGAAGCTCGCGCCGTCACTCTAGTCCCCATCCTCCTCGGAACCCGGCCCATCGGCGCAGTTGGTATCACTGGCAACAGGACTTCGCCCGAGGCGCTCGATGCCGTCTGCGGCCTGGCCGCCATCGCCATAGAGCGCGCCGGCGCAGTGGAAACCCTGACCCGCGTCCAGGCCTCGCGCGAAAGCGAACGTCTGCGCAACGCTCTCCTCGATTCCGTCGCGCACGAGCTGCGAACGCCTTTGACCTCCATCACTGCCGCTGTCACTACCCTGCGTAGCGAACCCTCTCTCGACGCAGAGCAAAGCGGAGAGATGCTCCAGGTGATCGAGGAGGAGGCCGCCCGGCTAGATCGGCTCGTAGGCCAAGCCATGGAGATGGCGGAGCTCGATGCGAACGACATCAAACTTGACCTCCGCCTTCATTCGATGCGAGAGGCCGTTGATTTAGCGCTTGAAGCCGTACAGGGGCCGCTCAAGAATCATCCTCTCGAACTTCGTCTGCCCGACACGCTACCTCCAGTACTAATAGACCTGGAGCGCATCGCCAAGGTCCTCCAGCATCTATTGGAGAACGCCGCAAAATATTCCCCGGAGGGAAGCCCTATCTTCGTCAGCGCTGAGGTCTCCAAAGATCAACTCGTCACCAGTGTTGCCGATCGTGGCGCCGGGGTCGACGACCTCGAGAAGATGATGATCTTCGACAAGTTTTATCGGGGTCAGGGACAACGTTATCGCGTGCAGGGCACAGGCATGGGACTTGCCATTGCGAAGGCAATCGTCGAAGCCCACGGCGGCTCCATCGACGTAACCAGCCAGCCGTCGCAGGGGTCGGTCTTCTCGTTCTACCTGCCCCTCAACCTTTCGGGCCGTTAAGACTACAGCTTCGGCAGGTTGGCCACGTTCCATCCACCACCCAGCGCTTTGATCAAAAGAACGCTCGCATCCATCTGCCGGCGCATAATGTCGATATCGTTGCGTTCGTTATTCAGCTCGGTCGTCTGCGCAGTTACAACTTGAAGATAGGTGTCGAGGCCGCCCACATATCTGTTGTTGAATATCTGCTCTGCCGACTGCGCTGCCATCGTAGCCTGATGCTGATGCCCAGCCTCCTGATCGAGAACGCGGAGAGCGACAAGATTGTCTTCGACCTGTTGAAACGCAGTCAAAGTAGTCTGTCTATAGTTGGCAACAGTCTCGTCGTAGCTGGCATTGGCTTGTTCTGACACAGAGGCTCGTCGTCCCGCATCGAACACCGTCTGCGATAGCGTGGGTCCAAGCGACCACAGCAGGCTGGCCGGATCGAACAGATTCGCAAACGAGGTTCCCTCTACCCCGATGGATCCGCTCAACGAAATCGTCGGATAAAAAGCAGCCCGCGCAATGCCGATGCGGTCGTTCGCCTCCGCAACCCGCCGTTCCGCAGCCGCAATGTCCGGGCGTCGTTCCAGCAACTCCGACGGCAGCCCGGTCGGAATCATCGGCGGACGCGCATCAAGAGGAGCGGTTAGCAGAGCGAACGACGCTGGAGGTTTACCAAGAAGAATTGCTATTGCATGCTCAAACTGCGCTCGTTGCAAGGTAATATCACGCGCCAGCACCTTCGCTGCTTCAAGCTGTGTCTGCGCCTGGTCGACGTCCGACTTCGGTGCGACCCCTCCTTCAAAGCGATTCGTCGTGATCCGAAAGGCCTCTTCGAAGTCTTTCACTGTATCGTTCAGTAGCTTCTCCTGGGCATCTGCGCTGCGAGCTTCGAAGTAGTCGATCGCAAGCTCAGCCTGCAAGCTCAGCAGCACCGTCTGTCTATCCCCCGCGCTCGCCTGTGCCTCCTCGCGCGCAGCACTCACGGTGCGGCGAACTCGTCCCCACACATCAATCTCGTAGTTCAAATCCACAGGCAGCTGAATCACCCCAGTACCGTTCCCCTGGGCATTGTTCAGATTGAAGTAGGGCTGGTTTGACGATTCGCGTTCGCCCCCTGCAAACGGAGCTACTCCTACGGTCGGGAAGAGCGACGCGTGATTGAACCGAATCAAAGCACGTGCTTCGCGGAAACGAGCATCCGCTGCCTTTAGATTCTGATTATTCTCCGCAACCTGCGGCTCAAGAATGTTCAGCTCCGTATCGCCGAAGATCGTCCACCAATCCCCGCGTTGCGCCGCATCGGACGGCTGAGCGACCTGCCAATTTGAGTTCTCCTTGTAGGCGTCCGGACCTGCTTCCTTATATCCAGGAGCCATGGGGACCGATGGCTTCACATACTTCGGCCCCACCATGCACCCGCAAAGCAGAAACACTGTTGCGCCAGCCAGAACCGCAGGTCGTAGCGTCACTGATCCCCTTCTTTCTTCTGCATCTGCTTGGCGGTCTCACTCAGATGGCTCTTCACCTGCACCTCCTGCCCATTGGCAAGCGAGTCGGACGGATCGAGAACCACGGCATCGTTAGCAGTCAGGCCCGAAGCAACCTCAACATTGGCGCCAAGATCTTTACTGATCGTCACTGGCACCAGTTGCACACGGCCATCACGTACAACTCCCACCTGCAGGCCTTGCGCGCGGAACAGAAGCGTATTCGATGGAATCATCAAATTCGACGAGCGTTGCGGAACCTTGAAGTGAACGAAGACATAAGCCCCCGGAAGCAACTCGCCCTTCGGATTGTCAACGTCAACTTCGACGTTCAGCGTGCGCGTTGCAGAATCGATTGCGTTCGAGTTCCGCGCAATCGTGCCTTCAAACTCCCTGTCCGGATACTCATCTAGAGTCAAGGTCGCCTTTCCGCCTGACTTAATAGAAGTTGAGTAAGCCTCCGGAACCGAAACGAACACGCGAATCTTTTGAATAGCTGCCAGATGGAACAGCTCTTTCGGCGTTAGATTCTCCCCAGCCTGAATCAGCCCGCCGATATCGATATTGCGCGCCGTCACAATTCCATCGAAGGGCGCGTAAATCTTCTCGAACGACTGCAACTGTTGCAGCCTGCGTACAGCGGCATTGGACGCATCTACCGCCGCCTTCTTTGCGGCCGCATCGCTCACCGCAACATCGGTCTCCTGCTTCGACACCGAGTTAGTCGTCAGTAGATTCTGGTAACGCGCCGAGGTCGTATTCGCCAGGTTGAGATTAGCCTCAGCACTCTTCAGATCAGCCTGCGCCACCTGCAGCTGTTCATCCAGCTCTGGCGTCTCGATGACAGCCATCAGCTGTCCTTTACGAACATGCGCGCCTATGTCGAAGTGCCAGCTCTTCAGATAACCGCTCGTACGGGCATAGATCGGTGTGTCGACATACGCCTGCGTGTTTCCCGGCAACGCCAGTCCTGAAGACAAGACAGAGCTGACAGGATGAATCACATTTACAGATGGAATCGATGCAGCCTTTGTATCAGTCTCAAGCGTGCTCTCCGACTTGCGACGCGCAGCAATCCCGAAGATCACCACCAGTGCCACGATCACCGCAATCACCGCTAGTCCGATCCACGTACCCTTCGTCAGTCGGGGCTCCCGAACCTCTGTCTCGCCCTCTGAGAACTCTCCGGAAGCCGTGGTCTTATCCTCATCCGTCCTGGTCTCGACCTTTGTCCCACTCGTCATTGGTTCTCCTTCAATTTTCATAAAACCTCTCTAGCTCCGGCCGTCAATCGATGCTCGGGGCTCACACTGGGGGCGGGCGATTTCTTCTTATTCGAACTGTGTAGCAGAGCGAATACAGAGGGAACGAAGATGAGGGTTGCGACCGTCGCGCAGCATAGTCCGCCGATTACCGCCCGACCCAGCGGAGCATTCTGCTCTCCGCCCTCACCCGCACCCAGCGCCATTGGAATCATGCCGATGATCATCGCTAGAGCCGTCATCATCACAGGTCGGAACCGGGTCGCTCCCGCTTCGATCGCTGCCTCAATTGCATCCCCATGGTGCAACAACCGTTCTTTCGCAAAGGACACCACCAGAATGCTGTTTGCCGTAGCAACTCCCATGCACATAATCGCGCCCATCAGCGCCGGAACGCTCAGCGTTGTCCTCGTCGTAAACAGGAAGAGCACAATACCCGCCAGTGCAGCAGGTAGAGCCGTAATGATGATGAAGGGATCGAGCCACGATTGGAAGTTGACAACGATCAACAGGTAGACCAGCACGATTGCGAACGCCAGTCCTGCAAGCAGTCCGAAGTATGAGCTGTTCATCGTCTCTATCTGTCCGCGAACTCTTACAAAGCTGCCGCGTACCAGGGACTTTTCATTCCTCGCCACAATCTCGTTGATGTCTCTTCCCACAGAACCAAGATCACGTCCCTGAACGTTTCCATAGATATCGAGCGTCCGTCGGACGTTGTAGTGCGTCACCACTTCCATCTCGCTACTGCGGGTGATCTTCGCGACGTCCGTCAAAATTTCGGGTTGTTTGGCAGTTGCAGACGAAATCGGAATATTCTCGAGCGAGTTCAAAGAGCTGATCTGATACTGCGGCGTCTGCTCCACAATGTTGTACGTATTGCCATTCTTCCAGTTCAGGTAGAACAGTGGATTCAACTGTGTACTACCGCCGAGTATGTTCAGCAGGCTGCTACCCACATCGCGCTCGGTATAGCCGCCCTGCGCCGCTTTCGTGCGATCCACGGTAACGTCCAATACGGGATAGTCATCGGGTTGCTGGATGCGTAGGTCCACCAGACCCGGAACATGGTGCAGCTCGCTCAATACCTGGTTCGCGACTTTGCGGTTCGCTGCAATATCCGATCCCTCAAACTGTATATCGATTGGCGCAGGCAGTCCGAAGTTCAAAATCTGCGTAACGATATCGGACGGCAGAAAGTAAAACGTGGCTTCAGGAAACGCGCGCGGAAGATCCTTTCGCAGCTTCTCGACATAGTTGGCGGTCGGATGGTGGTCTTCCTTCAGGGAAACCAGAATATCCGCGTCTCCCGCACCGATTAACCCCGAGGTTGCATGCTGTGTATTCAGCGTGCTGTACGGCAGTCCAATGTTGTCCAGGATATTATCCATCTCAGCGGCCGGCACCGTCTTCCGAATATCCTGTTCGATCAGATCGCACAGCTTCGCGGTCTCCTCGATACGTATACCGCTCTTGCCGCGAACGTGAAGAATGAAGGATCCGTTATCTGTGCTCGGAAAGAAGTTCTGTCCGAGAAAGGGCACGAGCGCGAAGGCACACAAACAGAGAAGCAAAAAAATGGGAACGAAGAAGATTCGCGCTGCCACAAGCCGGCCGAGTAAATCCTGGTAGCCGGTGCGTAGCTTCTCGAAGAGCCGCTCGAACCCGCGTTGAAATCTCGCAAGAATATTCCTTGAGGGAGCAGCATGATGATCCTTTGCCTTGAGCAGGTACATCGCGAGCGTCGGCACCAAGGTACGAGAAAGGACGTACGAGGCCAACATCGCGAAGACCACAGCTTCAGCGAGCGGTACAAAAAGATAACGAGCAACTCCACTCAAAAAGAACATCGGAAGAAATACGATGCAGATACAAAGAGTCGATACCAGCGCCGGCACCGAGATCTGCGCTGCGCCTTCGAGGATGGCGTCGTGCAGCTCTCTCCCCTCCTCGAGGTACCGCTCGATATTCTCAATCGTCACCGTTGCATCATCCACCAGGATGCCGACCGCCAACGCCAGTCCGCCCAGCGTCATGATGTTGATCGTCTCTCCAAGGAGCCCGAGGATAATAATCGAGCTCAGGATCGACAGCGGAATTGAAACCGCGATGATGATGGTGCTGCGCCAGCTTCCAAGGAACAAAAGGATCATCAGCCCCGTCAGCATCGCCGCAATCACGGCTTCACGGATCACCCCCTGCACCGATCCCCGAACGAAAACAGACTGGTCGCCGATCGGCGTGATCTTCAGCTCCGGTGGCACCGTCAGTTTCACCCTCGGCAGGATATTCCGTATACCACTCACGACGTTCAACGTCGACGCGGTTCCGGACTTCAAAATCACCATCAGCGCACCACGACGGCCGTCCTGTCGCACAATATTCGTCTGCGGAATGCTCCCGTCAGCCACACTCGCAACGTCACGCAAATAAATCGTAGTGCCGTTCACCTGCTTAATTGGGAGATTGCTGATGCCCTCAAGCGTCACTGGAGACGAGTTGATGTGAATGTCATACTCGTCCTCACCGATCTTCGCCGTTCCGCCCGGCTGCACCACGTTCTGTTGCGACACCGCGTTCAGCACATCGACCGGCGACAGCCCTTTGGCCTGCATCAGCTTCGGGTCGATATTCAGCATGATCGACCGTTGCTTGCCCCCATAGATATTCGGAATCACAGCGCCCGGCACCGAGATCAGTTGTGGCCGAACGAAATTCGCACCGAGGTCATTGAGTTGCTGCTCGCTCAACCCCTCGCCTGACAACCCGAGTTGAATAATCGGCACGCTTGACGCACTGAAGTTGATAATCTGCGGCGGCAGAATCCCAGGCGGAAGACTTCGTAGCTGAAACTCCGACGCAGCCGACACCTGCGAGTTCGCCGTATCCAGACTCGCTCCCGGCTGCAGGTAAATTTTCACAATCACCTGCCCCGCAAACGTGGTCGACTCGACGTGCTGAATGTTGTCCACAAGCACCGTCAGCGCCTTCTCGTACGGCGTCGTCAGGCGTCCTTCGAGCTCCTCCGGATTCAATCCCGTATATTGCCACGCAACCGACACCACTGGAATGTTGATATTCGGAAAAATATCGGTCGGCGTGCTCGAGATGACCACAGGCGCAGCAATCAAAATCAGGATTGCCAGCACGATGAAGGTATACGGTCGGCTCAGAGCTACTTTTACGATCCACATACGAAGAACCCTCTTCCGCTTCGGGTAAATCTTTCTATAGAGTAAGACATTCTTGCCTCGTGAAGGTATCTACAGTTATTTCCGCGAGGCGCCATCGGAAAAACCGATATCCTAAAACATATGGAATCTTCATGGAATTAAGACACCTGCGCTACCTCTGCGCCGTTGCCGAGCACACCACCTTCAGCGAAGCCGGTCGCCGCCTCCACATCTCGCAGTCCGCCATCAGCGAGCAGATCGCCGATCTCGAGCGCGAAGTCGGTGGCCCGCTTCTCTACCGCAACTCAGGCCGAACCCGCCTCACACCACAAGGCCAGCTCTTTCTCGCCGAGGCGCGCAAGACCCTCGCAGCCGCCGACCGCGCCCTCGAAGTCACCCAGCGCTCCCTCCTCGGCCAGGTCGGCTCTCTCAGTATCGGCTTCTTCCTCTGGGGCGCTGGTGGCTTCTTCGCCCGCATCATCCGCGACTACCGGAAGCTCTTCCCCGGCATCAAGCTCTCCCTCTACGAGATGCGCACTCCCGAACAGATGGAGGCGCTCACCGCCGGCAAGATCGACATCGCCTTCGCCCGTCCCCTCGAGCCACCCTTCGACCAGACCCTCCGAGCCGAGCTTCTCTACCAGGATCCTGTAGTCGCCGTCTTTCCCCGCGACCACCCACTCGCCGGCAAGCCCGTCTCAATCGACTCCCTCGTCACCGAGCGCCTCGTTCTCTGCGATCGCCAGATGACGCCCGCGCTCTACGACGGCATCGTGGCTCTCTGCTCCGCGGCAGGCTTCTCCCCAAACATCGTCAACACCGCCGCAACCTGGTCCAGCGTCCTCACTCTGGTCGAATCCGGAGAAGGCGTAGCCCTGGTTCCCTCAGGAGTCCGTTACCTCCGCCCAACCGGAGTCATATTCTCCCCACTTGTGCCGCAAAACCTTCACATGGGGTTGGCCGTCGCATGGAACCCGCAGAACGAAGATCCAATCCAGCAGAACTTCCTTCGCCTCGTTCGCGATAACAAGGATCGCATCAAGCGCGCCCACGGCAACTAGCCCCGACCCCAGGCTTGCAAAACCCCGCAGGATCGCCCCGCGCAGCACTTTTAGTGTCTAATGCTGCCATGATCAGGCCCTGCTTTCTAGTCATCGACCGGGAATTCCCCGGCAGTATCTCCACCCGCAAGCTCGTGATTGAAACTGCTAAGTTCAACGTCATCACAGCGTACAGCGGCAAGGAGGCGATCGAAATCTTCACCCGCTTCCCGGCCGTCAGCGGCATCGTCCTCGACGGTGGTCTCGACGATGTTCCCTGCGGCGAAGTCGCCGAGAAAATAAAACTTCTTCAACCGATGGTTCCAATCATCGTAATCACCACTCCGGGCTTCGGGGGCTGTCCTGCCGCCGATTACCAGCTCGAATCCTTCGACCCGGCAAAGCTTCTCGAAATCCTCCGCAGCATTAAGCCAGAAGCGTCTGCCGAAATTGAAAAGCGCAACGAACAACTCAGCCGCGAAAAGCTCTCCTGATTCGACCAAAACAAAAGGCCCTCCTCTCCGCGATCTTTCGCGTAAGGGAGGGCCATGTTACTTCCCGTTTATTTCAACGCTTCGATGTCGAGCGTGAACTGAACCTCATCGCCTAGCGAAGGCTCGGTAAACTTCTGACCGAAGTTGAAGTCGCTGCGCTTCAGTTTGCCAGTCGCAGAGAAGCCCGAAGCCAGCTTGCCGCCCATACTCTTCTGCGGAGGCGTCGGGCCGTCCACATCCAGCGTCACACTCTTGGTCACGCCACCCAACGTCAGGTCGCCTACAACCTGTAGCTTGCCGCTCACACCCGTCACTGCAGTCGACTTGAACGTCATCGTCGGAAATTTCTCAACGTTGAAAAAATCAGGCGACTTCAGGTGACCATCGCGCTTTTCATTATTTGTCGTAACCGTCGTCGTATTAATCGTGGCTTCCACGCTGGACTTGGTGGGATCCTTATCGTCCCAGATCACATTCCCGGTTACGCCACTGATCGAACCACGCACCGTGCTCACCTGGATATGCTTGATCGCGAAGTTCACCTGCGAGTGGTTAGGGTCGATCGTCCAAGTTGATGCCGAGCTCTGGGCGAATGCACTTACTCCGGTTAGGAGCAGAGCAGAGAGTGATGCGGTAAAGATGCGACGGTTCATAGTTCGTTCTCCTCGGAAATTTTTGGGTCTGCTGTGAGATGTCGTTCGTGTAGTGACCGACTCAAAATATGTGCCGGTCACCGTTGCAATTGTGTGAAAACTCGTAGAGCCCATTACTACAGCGGTAAAGTTGGTTCAGGCAAGATCGAACAACAGTATTTCGCTATTCGTCTTTCCTTGCGCGCTCACTTCAAGCGCCTGCTCGTCATCGACTGCGACAGCATCCCCCGTCTCCAGCGCTTTGCCGTTCACTGTCACCTCTCCGTGAATCACATGCAGCCACGCATGGCGCTTGTCGCCCAGTGGATAGGTAATCTGTTTTCCCGGTGTCAACTCTGCAACCGACACCTTCGTGTCCTGGTTGATCGTTGCCGCTCCGGCCGTCTGTGTCGGTGAAGCCAGCAGCTTGAAGCGGTCCAGCTTCTCCTCCGCCTCGAACTTCAACTGCTCGTAGCTCGGTGTCGTGCCCCGGCTCTTCGGCTCAATCCAGATCTGCAGAAAGTGAACCGGCTCCGTCTCTGACCCATTGAACTCGCTATGCACCACGCCCGTGCCGGCCGACATCTTCTGAATCTCGTTCGGCCCCAAGACCTCTACGTGGCCCATGCTGTCCTTATGGGCAAGCTTGCCTTTCAGCACGTAACTCAGAATCTCCATATCGCGGTGCGCATGCGCTCCAAACCCACGCCCTTCCGCCACACGGTCTTCATTGATCACGCGCAGCGAACGATATCCCATGTGCTTCGGATCATGATAGTTGGCAAACGAGAACGTATGGTGCGAATCCAGCCATCCATGGTCGGCATGGCCTCTCTCGTTACTCTTGCGAACAGTCAACATAATGCGTCCTCTCTTACTGCCTCACCGGCTCATTGCTTAGGGCCGCGTGTCCTTCCTCAAACTTGCTGCGTCAAGCGGTCTTACACTTCTCCGTCGGAACCGCGACCTTCGCCGCCAGCCCGATCTTCTTCAAACCCTCGTACATCGTCTTGCGTTGATCCTCGGGGAGCCCGGCCATCAGAAACTCCAGATCCTTCTCATGCCGCGCGTAGATCTCTTCAATAAAGCCGTTTCCCTCGGCCGTCAGCTCTACCAGACGAATCCGCCGGTCCGAGTTGCAACTCCTTCGCAGCACCAGCCCCCGCTTCTCCAACCGGTCGATCGCCGAAGTCATCGAAGCGCTGGCCAACAGCACCTTCTCCCCGATCACCGAGATCGTCAGCGGCCCTTTGTGCAGCAAAACCTCCAGCACCATGAAGTCGCTGATTCCCAGTCCCTGCGCATTGATGGAACGCTCAATGAAATCCACCATCGAACCGTGGGCCCGAGCCAGGACCAACCAGAGCCGGGGCGCCGAAATGATATTTTGCTCATCTGCCATCTCAACCCTCCCAACTCCTACGACATAAGATATCTCGACACCGAGATAAGATTCAAAACCTTCAGACCTTCTGCTATCCCATTATTTTCCAGTTATTTGGCTTTTACCTGTTCTGGCCTCATGACACGGTACCAATGCCCGGGGACGAACATCTGCGATTTGGTGTGGCTATATGAAGGTTCTTTAGGGTGGCCCTTGGATTTAAGCCGGGTGGGCCTTAGCGTCACTCAAGGATCTATCGAGGCGGCAGTCTCAGGTACTCCCTGAAGCCGCCAGGGGAGGCTCACCGTTGCATTCACCGTTCCTGTCGCTGCTCGCTTTGCCGGTGCCTATACTCGTTCTGTTATCGTCGGCCCTGCTACTGCCGTTGGTACCATCCTTGCCTTGGTGCGCTCTCTTCTTGTCCTTCCGCAGTGCTGCAGAGGAATCCGTCGTTCCTCATCTTGCTTCCTCGCACTCCATTCACGCGTCTCTCTATCGCCTCTGCGTGGCTCTCGCTATCCTCGTGTCGATCCCCTCCCCGACGATCAAAAGACGGTACAACCTGTGGATTATCTTGGGTTTTCCGGCTCTCGCGTTCCTCCTTTCGCTCGGCGCTGCCCCGTCTACAAGTGCACAAAATCTCTCCCCATCCATCCGGGGAACGGTCGACAACCCCGAGGGATCAATAATCAACGGAGCCAAAGTTGTCCTCACCAACCAAGGGACGGAGGCTATCTTCCGAACACGCACCAACTGCAAAGGAAGCTACGAGTTTCGCCAGCTTCCCGTTGGAACCTACTCGCTGAGCGTTCAGTCGCCAGGGTTCCAGACCTTTACGGTCTACGGAATCAATCTCGCTCAAGACTCGGACTACACCAGGCAAATCGATATGCTTCGCGGCAGTATGACCCGCGCCATCTTGGTTCCAGCGACAGTCCCGGAGGGTACACAGGTTGTCAGGCTGCTCCCACCGTCACAACCTTAGCCAGTCCTCAAATCCGCTCCCGTCCAAGCTGGCGTCCAACATCTTTCATTCTTTCTGTGGCATCGCTCGCATCTGAGGCCACCGAAGGCAAAGGTGTTATTCCAGCCGCCAGCAAAGACTCCTCCACAATCTTCTGAGCCTCTGTTTTTCCCGAAGCAGTACCCTCCGGACCAAACGTCCAGGCCCTCTTCCCCTTCATTTGGATCGGATCCAACTCTTTCAGAACAGTAAGGAGCCCATCCAGCTCCTCGGTTCCTGCCCTTTCACCCTCCAGCCCAACAATCACGGTATCGGCCCAGAGCAGATCTGCCTCCCTCAGCGTTCCATAACCCTTGTGTCCAACCTCCACAGCCCCGGGTACCCTCAGACGGCGCAATCGAATGCCCGCCTCCGACTCAACCGCACCCACTCCCGCAGCGAGAGCCAACTGTTCGGTCTGCTCCGTATCGGCCTGAAAGACAACCAGCACGTGACTCATCTGAAATCTCCTTAGCGATCGCAATAGCCGCCACCAGCGCCATCAGAAACACCATCAACTGCTCCAACTCCTTCTCGAACCCGAAAAAAATCGAACTGACGGCACTCGACTAAAAATAAACTTCAAAAACCTGGCGCATTTTTAGCGCCCGAAAAAGTGACGGCTAAAACACCACGCTAGCCACACAAATCACCACAACTTCACCACGATTTACCATCAACAAACACCCCTAAAATCGCAAAAACCCCCAGAAAAACGCACCTCCCATCACGCCGGCATTTTTTTTGCAAAACTTAGAAAAATCAACCTTCGCTCTTCAGAGGTTTCCTCGCGAAGTAGTAGAGCGAGAAGGCAAGCAGGGCAAACATAACGACACTCACCGGGTCGTGATGAAGCGGGTTGTGTTCGCTGAATCGTGGGATGGAGCGGTCGGTGGCGGCCTCGTAGAGCTTGACGCAGACGCCCAGCAGGCCGACGATACCACCCGCGGCGATAAGTCCCGAAGCATAGAGCGAGCCAGGCGATACCTCCGATTCGATCGTAGCGTCGCGAGCAGTAATAGTGTTGGGAAGCGGAATTCCAGTGGAGTCGGCATGAGTAGGATCGGTGGGGTCGAAGTCAGGATGCTGCGCGAGCCAGGCACTGCGGTCGGAGTGCCACAGTGCCAACGAAGCTTCGTGTTCGAGGTGGATGTTCTTCAATGCCTGACGATGTAAGGCGCGGTCGACCATCCAGCGCATGACGCCTCCGACGAAGATTGCGAGGGTGGTGGCGATGCTGAGGTAGGCTCCGACAGCGAAGGTCAGGGAGCGAACACCGAGCAGTTCCACAACCACCACGATTGCGACACCGAGCAGTACGAGTGCCCACGGAAGTTTTCGGCTGAGGATTCCGTTGATGACAGTGGCCATGAGCCGGCCTTGAGGGGCTGCGGCTTTTTCGCTGCCGATTCCCTGAATCCACTGCACTTCAATCTCGCCGGTAGTGGTGTTGTATAGGTATTTGCCGTCATCGAGCGTGGTGGATCCGATGGCATTCAACAACACATACTGGCGGGCGTTGGAGAGTTCTTCTTTGGCGTGGTCAGCGTTGTGAGAGGTGAGGGTGATCCTGTCGTTGCCCGTGAAGTGGCCGTTGTTCTGAACGCCGTCGGGAAGCTTGTCGAGAGAGAAGGTGATTGGTTTGGGAAGGCGCTGAAAGGTTTCGAGGCCTTTGTTCATTGCGTTGAGCGTGGCGCCGATCGAGAAGATCGAGATGATGACGCCGATCATGATGGCGATCTGCTGCTTCCATGGAGTTGCGCCGATGAGGTAGCCGGTTTTGAGATCTTGTGAGGTGTCTCCTGCGTTTGAAGCAGCGATGCAGACGACTCCGCCAATGGTGATGGCGAGCGCACCGAAGGCAGGTGCTGTCCAGCCTTTGACGAGGAAGATGGCGGCGGTTGCCATCAGAGTTGCGATGGTCATGCCTGAGACGGGCGAGGCGGAGGAGCCGACTATACCGACGATGCGCGCGCTGACGGTGACGAAGAGAAAGCCGAAGACGACGACGAGAAGAGCAGCGGCGATGTTGGCGAGTGGACCGACCTGCGCTCCGGGGATCGGCTTGAACTGAAGGAAGAGGAACATCAGCAGGATGAGAAGAAGAGAGCCGCCAAAGACGACGATGGGGGGAAGATCATTTTCCGTACGCGAGACTTGTGTCGCGGCCGATTTGCCAGAGCCAGTCTTCTTGAAGCCCTGTGTGAGTGCACCGACGATGGTGGGAAGCGTGCGGAGCAAGGTGATGAGACCGGCGGCTGCGACTCCACCTGCGCCCATTGGACGGACGTAGGTTCGCCAGAGGTCGGACGGCGACATCTGCGTGATGAGGACGGTGCCAGGGTAGAGGGGGCTGGAGAGATGCGAGCCGAAGAAGTAAATGGCAGGCATAAGGACCAGCCATGAGAAGACGCCACCAGCGAGCATGATGGCGGCGACGCGAATGCCGATGATGTAGCCGACGCCGAGATACTCCGGGGTACAGTCGGCGCGGATGGCAGAGCCTTTGAGGAGATGTTGCGTGCCGAGGTCGGGCTGGTAGTCGGGTTGGCTGGGCCAGAGGGCGAAGAGGTTGTCGTTCTGGAAGAGGGTGTAGATGCCGCCGAGGCCGAGACCAAGGAAGACGCGTGAGGCGAATGAGCCGCCGCGTTCGCCAGCGATGAGGACATCGGCGCAGGCGGTGCCTTCGGGGTAGATGAGGTTGTCATGCTCTTCGACGATGAGTTGGCGGCGAAGCGGGATCATGAAGAGAACGCCGAGCCATCCGCCGAAGAGAGCGAGTGCGAAGATGCGGGACGCTTCAAGATCGAAGCCGAGGAAGATAAGAGCGGGAAGTGTGAAGATGACACCGGACGCGATGGATTGGCCAGCGTTGCCGGTGCTTTGAACGATGTTGTTTTCGAGGATGCTGGCTTTGCCGAAGGCTCGCAGGATGGAGATGGAAAGGACTGAGATTGGAATGGACGCGGCAACCGTGAGACCAGCACGGAGACCTACATAGACAGTCACTGCACCGAATAGGACACCGAAGATTGCCCCGAGGATGAGAGCTCGGGCGGAGAGCTCGGGGCGGGTCTCGGTGGCGGGGACAAAGGATTTGAAGGTTGGTTTGGTCGGTGTGGATGTTGCCATGGTGGTGCGTCTCCCGCTTGGTCGAGCTGTGTTTCGGCTTCGATGGAGTGTATCAGCGGGGATGTGGGGTCAGTCTACCGAGCGATCAGCGCGGGTGGAGACTGTTGGGATCGTATGGGCCTTTGGCGTTGCCGGGTCCGCCTACGAACTGCAGAGTTGGGATTCGCTGATCGACATCGGGTAGAGGTAGGAACGGCAGATGCGGTTCGGACTGATACCAGTAGGCGACAGAGTAAAAGTTGTCGGAGCGGTGATTGGCGTGGCCGTGCTCGATGCTCGCACGCATGGATTTGGTGAACGGAATGGGCGAGTCGAAGTGGAAGCGATACATGCTGGAGCGCTCGCCTGCGAGCTCTTTGCCGACTACGGGTGCGCCGTGAAGCATATAGTCCTGTGGGCCGCCGTAGGCCCAGGCGCCGAGGAAGTAGTCTTCTCCGCCTGTGCCTACTATGGTTGGGGTGTCGCCGTCGATCTGAAACATGTCGTTGCCTTCACCCCACCAGCCGTCCTGATTCTGGAGGATGGAGAAGGTAACGCCGACGAACTGGCCGTGGCCTTTGGCTTCGAACCACTCGTAGTTGTCTTTGCCGTCGAGGTTGCGGTGATAATTCACGATGGGGTCGCCGTTCTCGTACCAATCTCCGGTCCAGCCTTTGTTGGGTTGCGCCTGACGGTACTCCGCATGGAAGTAGAGGGTGTCTTCGGGCAGAGGCTGAGCGTTCACGCGATAGTCAATGTTCCAGTAGAGATGATTGACGGACATCTTGCCTTCGTCGGTGATGGTGATGCGGGCATGATGCGCGTAGGGCATGGGGAAGTAGCTGTTGAGTGCCTTGTCGGCACCGGCGGAGAGCATGAGCGACTCCCAGTGGTAGTAGATCCCGTTGCCGAGGCCGAAGAAATCGCCGATGGGAGTTTCAACGCTAGGTGTGGTCTCGCCATCCCAGTACATGCGGAGGACGATGCGTTTGAGAGCATATGGTTCGGCGTCGTCGAGGGTGAACCAGATGTGCGAGATCATGCCGGGGCCATCGACGTCGAGGATGGTGAGGGTCTGGCCTGGAGTGACGGTGCGTGCGTCGGCGTTGGCGCCGGTGGATTCGCGGCTTGAGGAGCGATGGAGCGTGTAGGTCTGCTGGCGTGTGGGGTCGGGCATGCCTGCCGGTAGTTGCGCGTACGCAGCTGAGGAGATGAGCGCGAGGAGCGATATCAGGATTTTGGGTTGGCGCATGAGAGGACCTGTTTGGAAGTGTTTTCCAAGGTATCACTCTGAGTCGGGGGTGAAGGGCTCCTGATGCGATTTGCGCGGGGCAGTGAGTTTGGAGCGGAGAAGGGCTGCAACGGCGCAGGCGATGAGGAAGAGCATGGGGCCGGTGAAGAGGAAGCGGTCGGTGATCCACTTGTCGTCGAGTAGGCCCGCGTTTTGTCCGTAGAGAGGGCCGAAGAAGCGTTCTAAACGGCCGGTTGATCGATGCGCGTCGAAGACGCTCGACGTTGTAGACCTCCAACTCACAAAGCGAATCAGGAAAGCGAGAGTGACGGGCAGCCAGGCCCACAGGATAGGGGGTACGGCATCGGACTCCGATACAAGTTCGGTAGATGGGGAGTTAGAGAGCGATCGAAGCAGGTCTCTGATTGCTTCGCCTAGTTTGCCGAAGGGAATCAGGCCAAGGAGAAATCCGGCAACTGCGTAGATCGGCAGGAAGTAACTGAGGACGTAGCTGATGCGATTCAGGTTCGTCCAGTGCATTCTTGTTGCGAGCTGCCACACAGGCGTCGTGAAAACCCACGAGAATCGGATTGCGGCGACCGCGACGAGGCAGTACAGAAACAGGCACTTGGCGCACCAGGTGATAACTCTCAGCATGGCCTAGATGTAGCATAGGCGCATCTTTTTTGGTGCAGAATTGTTTGTGGCGGGAGTGGCTAAGGGGCTATACTGCGGGAAATGGCGCGGTCCGACCGACCTGGAGCGCCAGCGAGTGAGGTGAGTCTTCAGCGATTGCTTGAATGACAATTCGCTCGGTATTGATTCCGGGGGGCCACCCGGTGCTCCGCCTGGTGGGGTGGGCGACGGGTCTGCGATGTCCCGCTGGTGGCAGGGACCGGGACGGGTTGTTCGGGCTGCTCTGGATGACCTGGTTACTACGTTTTATCCGACTGATTGCAGGGCTTGTGGTGGGCCGCTGCTGAGAGCTGGGCTCTCTCCTGTATGTGACAGCTGTGTGGATGGAGTTGTGGAGCAGTCCATGACGCTGTGCGTGCGTTGTGGTGAGGCGCTGGATATGGAAGGCGTGCGGTTCGCGGGGCAGTTTCCGGTGGACGGGCTGGTATGTTCGCCTTGCAGGATGGCTCCTCCGGAGTTCGAGCGGGCTGTGGCCTATGCGGTGTATCAGGATGAGCTGCGGGAGATGATCCACCTGCTGAAGTATGAGCGGATGCGCTCGGTGGCGAAGCCGCTGGGGAGATTTCTGGCGCGGGCGATCCGGATGCTTGAGGGTGAGGCTGGTGGAGATCTGCTGGTGGTTGCGGTGCCGCTGTTTCCGTCGAAGGAGCGAGAGCGCGGCTATAACCAGGCGGTGCTGCTGTCGGATGCTGCTTTGGCGGAGTTGAAGCGGAGTCGTCCGGAGTGGAAGCTGACGGCGGCGCATGGAGTGATTCGCCGGGTGAAGGATACGCGGAGTCAGTTTGAGCTGACTCCTAAGGGACGTCGACGGAACCTGCAGGGTGCATTTGCTGTCAGTGATCGCGCGGCGCTGCCTGGGCGCGAAATTTTGTTGGTGGATGACATTTATACGACGGGGGCTACGGCTCGCGCTTGTGCGCAGGTGTTGCGACGGGCCGGGGCGGCGAAGGTTTGGGTGGCGACGGCTTCGCGGGCTCAGCCGGAGATGATCGCGGCCTGGGATGATTCGGCGTTGCGTGATGCTGGCTCGCGTGTTGCTGCCTGGGATGCTGGTTAGTGAGTTTGGAGTGATGGAAGAGCTTGGCGCGGAGTGCTAACAGTGGTTGGAACCGGAGGGCTTTGAGATGCAATCGGGGAAGATGCGGAAGCAAGGGCTGAGTGGAAAGAGACACGCGGGGCATGGGGGACATGGCGCGGGCCGTGTAACGACGGAGCGCGAAGTCCGGGTAGGCGTGTTTCGGCAGCCGGCGATGCAGACTCCGGTGCTTGTGCTGAATGCGTCGTATGAGCCGATCAACATCTGCGGTGCGAGGCGAGCGCTGGTGCTGGTGCTGAAGGGTGTCGCCCGGACCGAGGAGGAGCAGGGCGCGGTGCTGCATGCGGCGCGGATGCGGGTGGCGATGCCGAGTGTGATCCGGCTGCTCGAGTACCGCAGGATTCCGCATCAGACTCGGGCGCTGAGCCGTAAAAACATTCTTTTGCGCGATCGAAACTCGTGCCAGTACTGCAGCGTCATCCTGACCGCGGGGGAGCTGACGCTGGATCATGTCATTCCGCGGTCTCGTGGCGGGCTGTCGACGTGGGAGAATCTCGTCGCCTGCTGCCATAACTGCAATCGGCGCAAGGGCAACCAGATGCTGCACGAGTTGACCGATATGAAACTGCAGCGGGAGCCGAGGCCGTTTTCTTTGCATACATCCCGGCACATCATGCGGATGATCGGGAGCGCGGATGCGGCCTGGCGGAAGTATCTTTACTTCGAGGCTGAACCGGCGGCCTGATATTTTCTGTCCGAGAACGCTTATGGTGCGATACCCCCTCCCCCCGGTGGGGGTATTTTGTACGTAAAATACTTATAATCAGTGACTTACAGAGGGTGAGTGTCTGTAAAATATTGATAATAGGTGGTTTACGGATAAAATATTGAAACTAAATTATTTATGTCGCAGAACGTACTTGAGCCCCGGGGTGTGGTCGGAGGCTTTTTATCTCTTGATTCCAGTGTAGCGGTTTGGAGGTAACTGATACGCCACGCAGAAGTGGTTTTTTTGTAACGAGTTGCAGGATTTTAGGGCTTGACAGCTTTGTTCGTTGGAGTTTTCTGCGGTTCGAAAGGGTGAAGCGGTTTCGTTTTTACTCCTGTGCGTCTGTCCAATCGGGATGATTTCCGATTCGGTTGTGGCGCGGGACGCGCGCGGAGTACGGTACTGCCTTGCACTTGTGGGCTTTATCCCGTTCACTCAGCTCTGCCTCGGAGGTGCTCACGCCGACGGTTCTCAAACATGTCAGGCATATCGATTGCAGGCTGCCATCCGCCATGCGCCGGTGCGGGAAAAATGGAGCGGACTTTTTGTCCATTGCGTGTCCTCCTTACGAGAGGAACGTGCTGCAACAAGATCCAGATTGCCCGATTTTAAGAAATTAATCGGTTGGCTTGGCAGTGTACTCCATGAATGCGGTGATGAGCTATCACTTGGAGGCGCCCGGTTACCAGTGATTGCCCCGATCCAAGGCGGTTGTGCGGAGCCAGGTCGAAATGATGATCTTGTTGTTGGCGGAAGAGAAAGACGACAGCAGATCCCCTTCGGGGATGCCAACAAGAAAGACGAAGGCAACTGCAAAAGCGAAATGCGGGAGTCCTTCGTTGCGCTGCGGAATGACGACAAAAAGAACAGACAGCGGCAGAGACAAAGACGACAGCAGATTCTCTTCGGGGATGACAACAACAAAGACAAAGGCCGCGTATTCTTCTCCTTGAGGGCTGCAAGTTGAAACTCGAATGTGATATTTTCAGCGGCAGGAGATCGAATGTCTTATATCGAGAGTTACCAGTGCGACGTGTGCGGCGATAAGAAGGGCGAAGGCGGGGATTGGTGGCTGGCCTGGGTGGATTGTTTTCCGGGGGAGAAGCCGGAGGAGGATCAGCCTCTGATCAAATTGACGCGATGGCAGCATCATCATGCGCACTCGGCTGGAGTGAAGCATCTCTGTGGCGCCCGATGTGCAGGGACGTTGATGGATCGGTGGATGACACAGCAGCATGCGGAGCCGGATTCGCACTGCGAGACGAAGTAATGGTGTGCTTTCTCGGCTGAGTTGACTTAGGCTTTGGCAGTTTCGCGGTGAATGAAAAGCCAAAAAGCAAGGGCGAAATACAGGGATCCTTCCCCTTCGACTACGCTCAGTGTCAGCATGACGACAAAAGAGAAGACAACGGCGGCGACAAAGACGACAGCAAATCCCTTGGGGATGGCAACGAGAAAGACAAGGTCAACTACAAAAAGCGAAGCCGGCTACTGGGCTATTGGCTGGTAGTTGGAGTTGGTGGTGTTGACTACGAGCTTTTTCGCTGTGGCGTTGAGTACGGAGTCGTTGACGTAGTTGGTGGAGTCGGGCAGGCTGGCAAAGTGGACGGCGAGGGTGACGACGTCCTGGGGATTGTCCATGTAGGTGTTGACGTTTAACGCGCTGATCTTTTTTTCGGCGCTGTTGAAGGAGATGGTCATCTGGTCGCCGGGTTGAGCGTAGTCCTTGAATACGATCTGTGCGACGCCTGAATCACCGCCTGGGGTGATAGAGACTTTGTGTTGCTGGAAGGCCTCTTGCATGCGCTGGGGATTCGGCGGCACGTACAGGGCTAGCAGGGTTTTGACCTGACCCATGTAGTCCTTCACCTCTTCTTTCTTTTTCTCGATGATCCTTTGTTTGAAGCGGCCGCCACTGGGGGCCTGCTGCGCCTGTGGAGCGCCCATTGGCGTTTTTTGCACTTTTCCGTCGGGACCGTACTGACACATGAATTCGGTGCCGGGTTTGGCGTTGCCGTTGAGGGTGAGTTGGGTGGTCTCGAGCCAGCGGTACTGGTGCAGTTTCTGCTGGTTTGCGGCGACTGATTGTTTGAGGGCAGCTACTTTTGCCTGCAGATCGCCTCCTGCCTGACCGCTGGCACGGGGGGGTGTGAGGAAGGCACAGGTGAACAGCGCTGTAGAAAGGAAGGCGCTCTTGAAGGCGTACGAGACGGAGCTTGCGTTCGATCGGTTCATGGAGAACTCCTGTGGGGGAAGCATAGTCTCAGATGCGACTTCGCGGAACTGCCAAACTCGACAGCTCCGCGACGGTTTTAGAGGCTCGGATTTTTTGCGAGAGATAAGGCAACAGAAGATTCCGCCTGCGGCGAAGGATGACAACAGTGACCCGGAGCGCACATAGGACTCACGTGCAGACCTCCGGGACGTGGGACAAGTGCCTTTGAAGCGATAGCGTGTTGAGCCAGAGAGCCTGAGTTATTTGGTTGCGGTCTTTTTGACGTGCGGGATGCGGTTGACCGAGCCGTCGGGCATGACGATGTATTTGTCTCCGGTGGCGTCCTCGATGTAGGAGTTCTTGCTGCCGGGGACGAGGGTGACCTCTCGGGCGTCGGTCTGGCCGGGTGCGGTGAGGACGAAGTGTTTGCCGTCGCCTTCATCCTGTACGGGGGACTTGGTCGGCATCGGTGCGGGGGCCACGGTGGCTACGGGTGCGGGACCGGGGGCTGGCGCGGGAGCGGCGGCGGAGCTGGCGAGCGGTGCGCCGGTGAAGGCGGTCATCTGGCCGGTCTGGCGGAAGTGGACGTACTCGGGTCCCTTGATGCCATTGACGCACTGCTGGTAGGCGTCGACGCCGACGGTCTGGCTGGTGGCGGTGGTGCTGGCGACGTCGGCACTGTTGCGGTTTGTGCGCTGGGTGGCGCCGGTGGCGGCTGCGGTCTGGGCTCCGTTATTGTTGCCGCCGCCCCACCAACCCCAGTTGTTCTTGCGGGATAGGGCGCTGGTGGCGACTCCAGTGGCTCCGGTGATGCCGCCCTGGGCCATCTTGTCTTTATCCTGGCCGTGCTCGCGATCGTGCAGGGCTTTCTGCTCGTCGGTGAGCTGGCCGGAGGCTTGCTGGCGGCACTGGGTGAGTTGATCCTGGGTGATGGGCATCATGTCCATGGTGATGCCGTCGGCGGGACCTGCTGCGGGCGCAGGAGCCGGCGCGGGCGCAGGGGCTTGGGCCAGGGCATAGCCAAGGGTAAGGGTGGTGAGACAAGTAGCTTTAAAGAGAGATTTGGTGAGCACGGCGGCCTCCCGAGAGTGCGATCGTTCCCGACGATCTTCCGCTTGAGGGGCCCGTGATTCCGTGGAACCGGGAACAAAGTCATCCTAAACTCGCGGGTGGGCGCAGGCAAGCGAATCTTCGGTAACTTTGATAAATTCTTGCGCGAAGATGAGGCTGGTTGGGAGATACCATCCTGCCGGACGGCGCGTCCTGCGCGGGCGGCGGTCACTTCGTGACATGTGTACCGGCTTCACCCTGGGCCCTCCCGTTGGTCGGTGCTATGGTTTGGGGTTTTGGGGTGGGTTAGATGGGGGCTGGGTGGTGTCCTTCTTGTCTGTGATGTCTTCGCCGTTGTAGATGATGCGCGCGGTGGCGTGGTACTGCTTGTAGTCGGAATATTTGACGATGTTGCGCATGTGGACGTCCTGCGAGAGGGCGCCCTCCTGGGCGACGAAGTGGAGGTTGCCTTCGGCTTTGGTGTAGGTGGGGAACCAGTACTTGCCGTCAATCTGCTCGTAGTAGGTGGTGAAGGGTGGAGAGAGGTCTTCGTGGCCTTTGCGCTTGTCCTGGGGGACGGTGATGCCGTTGACGAGAACAATCTGGAAGTCCTGCTGGTCGACCCAAACCTTGCCCTGGAAGTAGCGCTTGCCTTTTTCGAAGGTCTTGGGGGCGGCGGAGAAGACGTAGGTGTCGAGCTCGTCGATGTGCTGACGGCCGAGGTAGGTGATGTCGTATTTGGGCAGGTCTTCGGTGGTGAGGATAAAGGGGAGGCGGTGCTCGATCTCGTCGAAGTCGGCGGGGGTCATCTGGACGCGCTCGAGGGTGTTCTGGGGGGCGAAGACGACGTGCTCTTCGCGCTTGCCGTCGCGGTTGAAGGTGATGTCGGTGACCTGCTGGTACTCGCCGTCGATGCGGTTGGTGTCTTCGACGAGGGTGTCCACTTTGACGGTCTGGCGGAAGGTGTAGTTCTGGCGGGCGAGGTTGAAGACGGTCTCGCGGGCGGCGAACTTTTCGATGATCTGCTGGGGGGTCATGTTGGCGGGGGGCGCGGAGTCGAGTGGGCCGAAGCCGGCGGGATCCTGCGCGGGGGCACCGTCTGGATTTGCGACAGCGGCGATGGCTGGGGGGACGGGGGCCGATAGCAGGAGGAATAGTCCGAGGACGGTCGCGGAGGCAGAGGCGCGGCTGAGCTTCATTGGGAGAACTCCATGGGCGGGGCTGTGTTGCTGCGAATGCCCCGCACGCTACTAAGAATAGACGCGATTTGGGGAGGTTTGGTGATGTGGCCTGGAGCGAGGGAGATGAGCGGGTTGATCGGGCTGCGCTGGCTGGAGTTGTCGCTGGCGGGCGGAGGCCTGTGGGCGATCTGGTGCCGGGTGCAGGTGGGTGTGGCGGAGGGTCGGCGGGAGAGGCGGGAACAGGAGGAGCTGCGGGCCTATGCGGGGCTGGATGTGAAGCTGGCGGCGGATGCTGAGGTCGTCGAGCTGGCGGGGCAGGTGAGCCAGTTGATGGCCGAGAAAAGCGTGTTTCGCAGAACGGCGATGCTGGTGCGGGATGCCGGCGGAGAGCTCTCGGTAGCGGCCAGCGCGGGGATGGAAGAGATCACGGTGCAGTCGTTGAATCAATGGGCGGTGGGGGTTGTTGAGGCCGAGCGGAAGGGTGGGATTGGGACGCGGCGGAACGAGGGCGGCCTGGGGCGAAGGGTGAAGAACAACGCGTTTGCGGTAGTGTTCGGGAGGACGCGGCTAGACGATGAGCCGCGGGGGGCGATTGTGATTCCGCTGTGGACGACCGCAGGGCGAATGATGGGGGCTCTGGCGGTGGGCGCGGATGGGTTGCTGAGCGTACGGCAGAGGGAGCTTGAAGAGGCTTTGTGGCCGCTGGAGGCGCTGGGGGTAAAGGTGGCGCGGGCGATGGAAAATGCTGCTCTGGCGGAGCGGCTGATGCGGGCCGAGAGGCTTGCGGGGCTGGGAATGCTGGCTGGAGGGATGGCGCATGCGTTGAGTAATCCGCTGACGGCAGTGCTTGGATTCGCGGAGTTGATTGCCGGCTCGACGGGCGAGCCGCGGGTGAAGGCGGATGCGGAGATTATTGTGCGAGAGGCGTTGAGGATGCGGCAGACGGTGGAGACGCTGCTGGAGTTCCGGAGGCCCGTGGGGCAGGGCGATGGGTTTGTCGATTTAGTTGATATGGTGCGCGAGCTGGCGGTGGAGTGTGGGGAGAAGTTGGAGGGTCGCGGGATTCGGCTGGTGGTGCAGACCGATGGCGAAGTGCCCGGGGTGAGTGGGAATAGGCATAGGCTTCGGCAGTTGCTGGAGCATCTACTGAATAATGCGGCGCAGGCGTTGACAGGAGTGCGTGGGGTGAAGACTGCGGAGGAGATGGTGATTCGGATGTCGCTGAGTAGTTTGGGGAGTGGGTCGGATGGCGCATGGGGTAGAGATGGGCGGAGAGTTCACTTGATTGTGAGCGATACGGGGCCGGGTTTTCGTGAGCCGGGGAGGATGTTCGATCCGTTTCATACGCTGCAGGATTCGGGCGATAGCGTGGGGATGGGGCTGAGTCTTTGTTATTCGATTGTGCAGGAGCATGGGGGAGAGATCAGTGCATTCAACCTGCATCCGCATGGGGCGGCGGTGGCGGTGGAGTTGCCGGTGATGCGTGCTGCAGAAAAAAATTCTCCTGGGGTGGAGGGGTCGGGGCGTCGCGTAACTGTTTGAGGATGGGTTGTCTTCTGCAGTTTTTTGTGGTGTTGAACGTGGTGGGATGCGTGGTAATCGTGGTTTTTTGCGTGGTGAATTTTTGTGGTTGGGAAAGAGCTCCTTTTTTAGTTGCCTTGGTGTGCCCTGCGCGGGCGGCGGTCACTTCGTGACGGGTATACCCCTTCGGTTGGCGCTCCCGTTGGTCGCGATCAAAAATCTTTCCGCCGACCATCGGGAGGCCCAGGGCGAAGCCGGTATACCCGTCACGAAGTGACCGCTCCGCGCGCAGCGGGCCGTGAAAAGCTTTGGCAGCCATTTTCTTGTCTGATTCCTATTCCGGTTCGATCTTCGAGTTGCGGAGTTAGACTGGCGCGATGAAGAACTGCGCGATTCGGGCAGGTGTGCTGGCGCTGGTGGCGGCCGGTGTTTGGGGCGGAGCGGCCAGCAGCATGCGGGCGCAGGAGTTCGGTCCTGATTCGGATGCTTTGTCTGGCGGCGCGGCGGGAAGACGGCCGATGACGTTTGCCGATCTCCAGCGGATGAAGAGGGTGAGCGACCCGCAGGTTTCGCCGAGTGGCAAATGGGTGATGTTTTCAGCGACCGATGTTGATCTTGAGAAGAACTCGAAGGTGAATCATCTTTGGGTGGTGCCGATGGCGACTCCGCCGTTAGTGGCTGGGCAAAGTGCTGCACCGGGGACGGCTTCGAGTGTGAAGGAACGACAGTTGACGTTCTGGAAGGACGGCGAGTCGGGGGGACGGTTCTCGCCGGATGGGAAGCAGGTTGCGTTTGTGGCGACCGATAGCGCGACGGAGCTGTCGCAGATCTTTCTTGCGGCGTGGGACGATGGCGCGGGGACGATGGGGACTCCGAAGCGGTTGACGAATGTGAGTACGGAGGCCGATGGGGCGGTGTGGTCACCGAACTCAAAGCGGATTCTGTTTGCGTCGCGGATCTACCCGGAGTGCAGCGATGAAGCCTCCTGGACGGATGAGGATCTTTGCAACAAGAAGAAGGATGATGCGGCTGCGGCGAATCCGGTGAAGGCGCAGGTGTTTGAACATCTGCTGTACCGACACTGGAACAGCTATATCGGGCCGAAGCGGAGTCATGTACTGGTGGTGTCGGCGACGGATGGAAATGCGGTGCGGGACCTGACTCCTAGGAGAGATATTGGGGATTCGGAGGCCCCGACGTTTACGCTGGGTGGTCCGGTGGGGTATGCGTGGGCGCCGGGGTCGGAGGAGATTGCATTTGTAACCAATGTTGATCTTGTTGCTGCGGCGAGCACGAATAACGATGTGTTTACGCTGCTGCTGGATGATTCGGGGGCGAAGCCGCGCAAGGTTTCGACGTCGATGGGGAGCGACGATGCCCCGGCTTACTCGCCTGATGGAAAATATCTTGCGTTTCGTTCGCAGGCGCGGGCCGGGTATGAGAGCGATCGTTTTCGGTTGATGCTGTTCGATCGGCTTGCGGGTACGACCAAGGAGTTGCTGCCGAAGATGGATCGTTGGGTGGATGAGTTTGTATGGAACCCGGTGAATCCGGAGATCTGTTTGACGACAGCGGATGATGGCGAGGAGCGGATCTTCTGCACCAATCCAAATATTGCCGATTCGCTGTCTACGCTGCCGTGGACAGGAGAGTATGGAGAGCTACAGTTTGCGGCGTTGAAGGATGTTGGTTATGAGTTGGTGGCGACAAAGATGACGGCTGAGTCGCCAGCTGCGGTGGTAGCGCTGTTTCGCGCCGGGGACATTGGAACGGTCTCAAGCCATATTCTGACGAGCGAGGTGAGGTTGACGCATTTGAACGATGATCTGGAGCAGCATCTCGACTTGCCGAAGATGACCAGCTTCACGTTCAGTGGTGCAGAAGGTGCACAGGTACAGGGCTTTATGATTCCGCCGCCGAAGTTCGATAGCGCGAAGAAGTATCCGCTGAAGTTTTTGATTCACGGTGGGCCACAAGGGGCCTGGGGTAATGCGTGGAGCTATCGGTGGAACGCGGAGCTGATGGCGGCGAGTGGATATGTGGTGGTGATGGTGAATCCGCGTGGGTCGACGGGGTACGGGCAGGCGTTTATTGATGGTGTGAATGGCGACTGGGGCGGGAAGGCTTATGTCGATCTGATGAAGGGCTTGGATTTTGCGGAGACGAAATTTCCGTTCATCGACAAGAGGCGGGAGTGTGCGCTGGGAGCGAGCTACGGTGGGTTTATGGCGAACTGGATTCTGACGCATACGGATCGTTTTGCCTGCATTGTGACGCATGATGGGATGTTCAATCCTGCGAGCGCGTATGGAACGACTGAGGAGATTTGGTTTAACGAGTGGGAGTTTCGGCGGAGTGGGGACGTAGCGCCGGGGCAGCCGTGGAGGTATGAAGCAGGGCCGGTTGCGAATGATCCGTTCAGGAAGTGGTCGCCGATGCTTTCGATACAGAATGCGAAGACGCCTACGCTGGTGGTGCATTCGCAGAAGGACTATCGGCTGGATGTGTCGGAGGGGTTTCAACTTTTTACGGCGTTGCAGCGGCTGAATGTGCCGAGCAAGATGCTCTATTTTCCGGATGAAGGACATTGGGTTTTGAAGCCGCAGAACTCCAAGCTCTGGTATGAGACGGTGGGGGATTGGTGCGACCGGTGGACGAAGACGAATCTGTATGCGGCGGTAGCGGTGAATAAGACGGCGCCGGGTGCGGGTGAACCGAAAGCATCGACGAAGGCTAAGCGGCCAGTTGCTCCTGCTGCTGCTTCGGGGGTCGCGGCTCCATCTCCGGTGGTGTCGTCGCCGGTTGCGCCATCGAACGTGGGTGCTCCGCAGAATGTGGAGGAGACACCGCAAGAGGCTGTGGGAGAAGAGGACTTTACGATTGCGATTAGTGCGCCGGAGGATGAGGTGCGCGTGGGAGGCGATGCAAAGGTGACCATTGCCTTGAGGAATGTGTCGGATCACCAGATTGCGTTTGCGCATCGGCCGGGTGCGAATAATCCTGAGTTCTCGTACAGGATCGAAGTGAAGGATGCGGCAGGGCATGTGATGGAGTCGACTGCGTATGGACGTGAGGCGCTACAGCATCAGCAGGAGGAGAGCCGGATGGTGGAGTATGTGCAGCCGGGGAAGGCCGCGCTGCAGACGGCGCATGTGGCGAAGTTGGTGAGTTTGAATCGGCCTGGGCGGTACACGGTGCGAGTGTTTCGAAAGGATCCGAAGACGGGCAAGGTGGTCCGGTCGAATGAGCTTACGATAAATGTCGTGCCTTAGTGATCGCGTGAAGTGTGCCGTGAATGCTAGAGGCCAGAGTCGTCCTGGACGTAGATGATGAGCCAACCTCGTTGGGAGACAGATTCGCGGGTCGAAGTTCTGTTGGCTGCGCGAGAGCAGGAGCCCATTTTGGCGAATTTGCTGGAGCTGTATGCCCACGACTTCAGTGAACTGCGAGATCTGGATATTGGTGAAGATGGAAGGTTCGGCTATGGAGCTCTACCGCTTTATTGGACGGAGCCAGGAAGATTTCCATTTCTAGTCAGGGTGGGTGGCAGGCTTGCGGGGCTAGTCCTGGTGCGGAGAGGCTTGGGGATCTCTGGAGAGGAAGCGGTGTGGGATATGGCAGAGTTTTTTGTGGTTCGCGGATACCGGAGACGCAGGATTGGGATGCAGGTGGCACATGAGGTGTGGCGGCGGTTTCCGGGGCGATGGGAGGTTCGCGTGATGCAGAAAAACGATGCAGCGCGGCGATTTTGGCAGGAAGCGATTTCATTGTTCACGGGTGAGGAGAGTCACGCAGTTGCTTTCGAGCGTGAGGGGGTTGCGTGGGTCTTGTTTTTGTTTGAGTCGGGACGGGTGTGAGAAGCAGAGGCGCAGGCCTTGGGTGAGAATGGATTGAGGGCACATTGTGATGGCGTTTGCACGGCCGAAGAAGCGGGAGCCGGTGGGTGAGGCTGGGTTGTTTGAGTATGCGGTGGGGACGCTGGCGCGAAGGATGCGGACGGTGCGGGATCTGCGGCGGTTGATGAAGGCTCGCGCGGAGGAGGGTGATGCGGGAGAGCGCGCGATGGATGCGGTGATTGTGCGCTTGAAGGAGTTGAATTATTTGAGCGATACGCGGTTTGCCGAAGACTACACGCGGGTGCGGAAGGAGCATGAGAAGTTTGGGCGCAGACGCGTGCAGCAGGATTTGATGATGAAGGGCGTGGGGAAAGAGCTGGTGGCTTCGACGCTGGAGACGGCGTATGAGGATGTGGATGAGGTGGCGCTGGCTCGGCAATATATTGCGCGGAAGCGGATGAAGAAACCGAGTGGGGAGAATGCGCAGAAGGAGACCGTGCGGACGATGAATCGGCTGATGCGGGCTGGGTTCTCTTCGAATGCGATCTTCAAGGTGCTGAAGGCTTGGGACCTGCCGGAGGAGGCGTTGACTGGGGTGGAAGAGGGTGGGGTTGATTCGGATTCTTATGCGGAACCGGACGAGCGGGCTGGGGATTCGGATGGTTATGCGCGGCAGAATGAGGATGAGTGATTGGGTGTCCTGCCGGACGGGCCTCCTACGCGGAGGGCGGTCACTTCGTGACTCGTGATTGCTTCGCGTGGTCCTCGCGATGCTCGGAAAGGGAGATGGCGCCGACCAACGGAAGGCCATGTGTCGATGATCTAATAGTCCCCGCGGAAGCTGTGGATGAGGCGCCGGTCGCGTTTGCTAGGCCGCTTAGAGGGAGCGGTGAAGGCGATGGGGCCGAGGAGTCTGCGCTCTTCGGCGGCTTTGCGGCGGGCTTCCTTGCTGGACTCGGTCTCGCGGTAGAGAGTTTGCGCGATGGCTGCGGAGCCGCGCTGTTGGCTTAAGGTCAGCACTTCGATTTCAAACTCACCGCCTTCGTTTTTGATGTGCAGCATGTCGCCTATGCGGACTTCGCGTGCAGGCTTGGCGGCGACGTTGTTCGAGGTGATGCGGTTCATGTCGCAGGCTTTGGAGGCTTGCTCGCGGGTTTTGAAGAAGCGGGCTGCCCAGAGCCACTTGTCGATGCGCGTGCCGGTCATGAGTCTATTTTCTGCTGATGCGGATGATTTGAAAATGCCTAGACAGAGCGGAGGAGACGGTCGGGCAGCATGAAGAGTGCGCCGATGAGTTCGAAGGTGCCTCCTACAACGATTCCGACGAGCCGGAACGGAAGAAGGATGAGCCAGATGAACGGATAGAGGAGAAGCCCTGCGAGAGCGAGGGGCCAACAGACGACCATGAGGATCAGGAAGAGCAAAAGATTGAGCATTCGTGTTTCTCTCCTACTGAGGTTAAACGGTTAGGTTGGGGGAAAAGTTCCCTCGGGTGGATGATAGGAAGATGGTTGAGCGCGGGTTGCAGCGGGTGGTGGGGGTGGACTGGTCGGGCGACAAGGGGTCGGGGCAGAGGAGGAAGATCTGGGCGGGAGTTTGGACGGCTTCTACGGGGCGGGTGACGCTGGAGGGTGGGAGAACGCGGGAAGAGTTGATTGCGTGGCTGATTGAGATGGGCGAGGAGACTCCCCGGATGGTCGTGGGGTTTGACTTTACGTTTAGCTATCCGGCTTGGTTTTTGAAGGAGTTGGGAATTGGGTCGGCGCCGGAGTTTTGGCGATTGGTTGCGGATGGGCAGGGAGAAAAGTGGCTGCATCGGGACTGTGAGGATGTGCGGTTTTGGGGCGTGCCGGGTTCGCAACGGCATGGGAAGAAGCCTGCGGAGTTTTCCGGGGAGCATGCACACAGGATGTTGCGAAGGGCGGAGACGGTGTTGAAGGTGCGGGCGGAGATGACGGACCCGCTGCAGGTGGCGAAGATTGCGGGGATTGCGCCGAAGTCGGTGTTTCAGATTGGCGGGGCGGGGGCGGTGGGGACGGCTTCGTTGCGCGGGATGCCGGGGTTACTGGTGTTGCGGGCGGCTGGGTTTCGGATCTGGCCGTACGATGAGCCGGATGTGAAGCGGGCGCCGACGGTGGTGGAGATTTATACGCGGCTGATGACGGGGGCGGTGAATAAGAGTTCGGAGGTGGCGCGGACGGATTATCTTGCGAAGAAGCGGAAGGAGAGTGCGATGTATGCGGGGCTTTCGAGATTGGTGATGGCGAAGGCGCGGGCTTCGGAGGATGCGTTTGATGCGTTGGTGACCGCGATGGTGATGACGGAGCATCGGGCGGAGTTTGCTGCGTTGAAGAAGACGGAGGATGAGGTGTTTCGCATGGAGGGGCAGACCTGGGTGCCGGGGTTGGTGGTGTGATTTGAGCTAGTGAAACTCTGGTGGGTGGGTGGCATCTAACGCGGGATGAAGACGATCACGCTGGAAGAACATTTTTTGACTGAGACTTATATGCGGGCGACGGCGGAGTATTCCGTGAAGACGGGGATGCAGTTTCCTGACTTGCAGGCGAAGCTGCTGGACCTGGGTGCGGGGCGGATCGCAGCGATGGATGAGGCTGGGATCGATCTGCAGGTAATGTCGCTGGTTGCGTTTGGGCTGGAGGGGTTGAGTGCGGCGGATGGGACGGCTGTGGCTCGGGCGGTGAATGATGAGCTGGCTGCGGCGGTGAAGGCGAATCCGACGAGGCTGGCTGGGTTCGCTACGTTGGGGATGAAGGATGTTGGCGCGGCGGTAAAGGAGCTGGAGCGGTGTGTTAGTGTCCTCGGGTTTCGTGGGGTGATGGTGAATGGGACGGTGGAAGGGCGGTTCTTCGACGATGCGCGGTTTCTGCCGTTCTTCGAGGCGGCGGCTGCGCTTGATGTGCCGGTGTATCTGCATCCGGCGCCTCCTCCTGAGCCAGTGCGGGAGGCTTACTACACTGGGTTGCCCGGACAGCTGGGAATGATGCTGTCGATTGCGGGTTGGGGATGGCACTCGGAGACGGCTCTGCATACGCTACGGCTGATTGTGTCGGGGCTGTTTGATAAGGTGCCGGGATTGCAGTTAATTATTGGGCATATGGGGGAGGGGTTGCCGTTTGCGCTGGCTCGGTCGAGTGGGATGCTGTCGGGGGCGGCGAAGCTGAAGCAGACGGTGGCGGAGTACTTCAAGACGAATATTCATCTGACGACGAGTGGGTATTTCACGCTGCCACCGCTGAAGTGTGCGCTGGAGGTAGTGGGGATTGAGCGGATGATGTATTCGGTGGATTATCCGTTTAGTGCGAATACGAAGGGGAAGGATTTCTTGGAGAAGGTGGCGGGGGTGTTGTCTGGGGCGGAGATGGAGATGTTGGTGGGAGGGAACGCGGCGAAGGTGCTGCGCTTGGGTGAGTGATTAGCGCAGAACGGCAGGCTTCAACACCTCTTTGCACCACTGGCGAAAACTGGTGGGTGTGGTGGACTCCGCAGTTCGCGGTTCCATGTTGTCGAGACCTTCATTCTTGGCCATCATCATGTCCACCATGCCTGTGGCCATCGACTCGGACGCTCCGGACTTGATCAGACTTGCCTTGAAGGCCTCGAACGGAATGTGCTGATAACGAACCGGTTTTTCCAGCACCTCTGAGAGGATCTGCGCCATGTCGTTGTGCGACAGATCTTCAGGGCCAAGTATCGGCACACTGCCACTCCCGCTCCACGAAGAATCGAGCAGCAGCTTCGCCGCAACCGACGCGATATCGCGTGTCGCGCACGTTGGAACCTTCAGGTCTCCGGACAGCGGCGAGTAGAACATACTCAGATTTTTGATCGGCTCAACCTGGCGAAGAAAGTTGTCCATAAACGAGGGCATTGTCAGTGCGCGAAAGCTCACGCCTGTGCTTGCAATCAGATCATCCATTGCTACAGACGCGGACACCAGCCCGGCAGGCTTAGGCCATCCGCGCCCCAGGGCTGAGACTGCCACAACCCGTTTCACCTCTCGGTTTTTGAAAGCCTCACACGCCGGCCTTATGAATTCCAGATATCGCGTTTCGACGTTGTTGGCCTGGAAGTCCGGAGGGACCACCCAGAACACGGAATCAGCACCTTCGAATGCCCGGTCGACGACCTCTCTGTCGCTATGCGATCCCTGCACCACTTCCAACCGCTCGCGTGCACGCGCCGACAAGCGGGAAGGATCGCGCGCAATCACGCGGATTGTCTCGCCGCTATCCAGAAGCTTCTCGAGGACCTGTTGGCCAATATTACCTGTAGGCGTAGTAATGACGATCATGGCTGTTTGGATTGATGCGCAGTGCAAAAGCTAAGACGATCGCGGAGCCTTTACTTTTTACTTCTTTCTGCCGACTAGTGGCGGCCAGCTGAGAGCGGAGGAGATCAAGCCGAATAGACCGGGCACCATGAGAAGACCCAACATATATCGATCACCATGATAGATTCTCGTCTCGGTATTAGTTAATACCGAGAGTGTTGCGATTGAAACCAACCAGATAGAGGCTATGATTCTGTGCCAGAAAGCTAAGACACACGCCGGGAAGACTGTCACGCACGTCAAGATGGAGACTATCGTTTGCAGATTTGGGTCTGAGGCGGACAGTACAAGGGGCCATCCAAAGAATGGCAGTGTGCCGAGTGCTGCGCAGCCACCGAAGACGATTCGGTTCCAAAGAATCTGGTCGATATAACCAAGATGGCTTTCAGTCGGAGTCGAACTCATCGGGTTTCATCTTACCGCTGATAAACTTGGGCTTATGATTAATCGTTCGGGCAGCCAGATTCGGGAAGATTTTTTGCGGTTTTTTGAGGGCAAGGGGCATCGGCGGGTGCACTCTTCTTCGCTGGTGCCGGCGAACGATCCTACGCTGCTGTTTACCAATGCGGGGATGAATCAGTTCAAGGATGTTTTTCTTGGGAACGAGAAGCGGGATTACACGCGGGCGGTGAGTTCGCAGAAGTGTGTGCGGGCCGGAGGCAAGCATAACGATCTGGAGAACGTTGGGTTTACGCGGCGGCACCATACCTTCTTTGAGATGTTGGGGAATTTTTCTTTTGGGGACTACTTCAAGAAAGATGCGATTGCTTACGCTTGGGAGCTGCTGACTTCGAATCATGATCATTGCTTTGGGATCGATCCTTCGCGGCTTTATGTGACGATCTTTGAGGGTGATGCGAAGGTTCCGCGGGATGATGAGGCGGAGAAGTTCTGGATTGAGATTGGGGTGCCGAAGGAGAGGATCTTTGGGATGTCGGCCAAGGATAACTTCTGGCAGATGGGAGATACGGGGCCTTGTGGGCCTTGTAGTGAGATCTTTTACGACATGGGGATGGGGGCTGCGGAGGAGGCGGGAGTTGATAAGCCGTTTCCGCACGATGATCAGCGATATGTCGAGGTATGGAATCTGGTGTTCATGCAGTTCGACCGGTCGAGCGATGGGACGCTGACTCCGCTGCCTAAACCGTCGATTGATACGGGGATGGGGTTGGAGCGGATTGCTGCGGTGCTGCAGGGAGTGCTGTCGAACTTTGAGACGGATCTGTTTACTCCGCTGATTGTGCGGGCGGAGGAGCTGACCGGGCATAAAGTGGAACCCGAGCATGCTGTCGATGAGCGCTCGCGTGCGAGCTTGAGGATTATTGCGGATCATGCGCGGGCGGCTACGTTTTTGATATCGGATGGGGTGCTGCCTGCGAATGAGGGCAGAGGGTATGTGCTGCGGAAGATTCTGCGGCGTGGGATTCGGCATGGACGGCTGCTGGGGCAGGAAAAGCCGTTTATGTATGAGATGGTGTTCGCGGTTCGGGATGAGATGCAGGTGGCTTATCCGGAGTTGAAGGAGACTGCGGAGCGGGTGACTAAGGTGGTGCTGGCGGAGGAGGAGCAGTTTGCTCGGGTTCTTGGCCAAGCAGAAAGGGAGCTGGATACTGCCTTTTATTCGGCAAGACGCGACGCGCAACGGCCAGTGATACTCAGCAATAAACCTCCAGTTCGAGTCGATCTAATCGAACTAGCGATTACCACGGTGGAGAGCAATCCAGGGCTGACTTTAGAAGATGTACGGAAGAATCACCTCCCCACTCTTCCTGATGCCTATTTCGAGATTGCGAGCAGGGCAATGCGCGAGGCAAAGCCGATTTTAGATGGCTCAGCAGCTTTTCGCATATACGAGACGTTCGGCATGCCGCTGGATTTTATGGTTGATGCTGCCCGGGATGCCGGAATCAAATTTGACCATGAAGGTTTTGAAAAGGCGAAGGAAGAGGAGCAGCAGCGGGCTCGGGCTTCGTGGAAGGGTGGGTCGCAGAAGTCGGCGGCGCCGGTTTATCGGGAGTTGCCGAAGACGGAGTTTGAAGGGTACTCGACGCTGCGGGTTGATGGCGCGAAGGTGTTGGCGCTGGTGAAGGATGGCGTTGGTGTGCCGGAGTTGAAGGGTGGCGAGTCGGGTGAGGTGGTGCTCGATGCTACGAGTTTCTATGCGGACTCGGGTGGGCAGGTTGGAGATCAGGGGTGGTTGTACTCAGGGGATCACAACCTAGTGGTGGCTGAGGTGAGTGGCGCGACCAAGCCGGTGCAGGGTGTGTTTGCGCATAGGGTGAGGGCGAACCATACGATTGCTGTGGGCGATACGGTGGATACGGTGGTCGATGGTTTGGTGCGGGCAGCTACGACGCGCAATCATACGGGGACGCATCTGTTGCATGCGGCGTTGCGCGAGGTGCTGGGGAAGCATGTGAAGCAGGCGGGGTCGTTGAACGATGCGACGCGACTGCGGTTTGATTTTTCGCACTTCACGGGTGTGGCTGAGGAGGAGTTGCGTGAGGTTGAGGAGATTGTGAACCGGCAGGTGATGGGGAATACGAAGGTGGAGACGCTGGTGGATGTGCCGATCGACGTGGCGGTGAATGAGCTGGGGGCGATGGCGCTGTTTGGTGAGAAGTATGGCGAGAAGGTAAGGGTGGTGAAGATCGGCGACTTTTCGACTGAGCTTTGCGGTGGGATTCATACGGGGGCTACGGGCGAGATTGGTGTGATTAAGGTGGTGGGGGAGGGGTCGGTGTCTTCGGGCGTGCGGCGCGTGGAGGCGGTGAGCGGGACGGGTGCGCTGCATGAGTTTAGGCGCGACTTCGATGTGGCTCGTGTGGTGGGTGCGATGTTGGGGAGTTCTGGTGATGGCGTAACTCCGGCGGAGGCGCTGCGGGCTCGGATTACGGTGCAGGAAGAGGAGATGAAGAAGCTGCGGCGGGAGCTGGATGCGGTGCGGATGAAGGCGGCTGCTTCGTCGATGTCGGATGCGGCTTCGTCGGCTGTGGAGGTGAAGGGCGTGAAGGTGCTGGCGCAGCGGGTGGATGGTGTGGAGAAGGCTCAGATGCGGGAGCTGGTGGATTCGCTGCGTATCAAGTTGGGGAGCGGCGTAGTGGTGTTAGGCGCTGCTGTTGATGGGAAGGTTTCGTTGATTGTGGGCGTGACGAAGGATCTGACTTCGCGGGTACAGGCGGGGAAGATTGTTGGGCAGCTTGCGGCTCAGGTTGGAGGGAAGGGTGGGGGACGGCCTGATCTGGCAGAGGCTGGAGGGAGCGATGTGGGTTCGCTGGATGCGGCCTTGAAGAGTGCGGCTGAGGTGGTGGGTGGGTTGTTGGGGTAGGAACTATTCCGGTATCCCGTCCCAGCCTCTGCGATCCCAGACTGCTTGTAATCTGGACCAGATCTCGTCTGACATCTGATCTTGCCAGACACCGCCGAGCACTTTCGCAAATGCAGGATCCTGACGGGCTTTTTCTTCAACGCGCTCTATATAGAGTTCGCCGAAGTGAGATAGGAGATTCTCAATAGTTCCTGCCGAAAGGACCTGACGAATAGCGATCGACTGATCGCGTTCGTGAACCTTCAGAATGACTTGCCACAGTTCTTCACTCTTCCCGTCGAATAACAAATCCAATTCTTCTTCTGTCGCCCAAACGGTCTCCTCATACGCCTTCGAGTTCTTGGGCGCGTGGTAGTAGCGAATCCAGGCATCAGCGAGTTTGTTCAGGTCTTCTTCAGTCACCGGGCCTGCCCCGGCTATTTGGGTTCTTCGGATTCGAGGAGGTTGCGGGTCTCTGCGAGGTTGAGGGTGTTTCCGTCCACGACGAATTCGTAGTCGCCGGCGTTGTCGGGGACTTTGAATATGCCGTCTACCTTATGGCCACGCTTGCGGAGAGCTTCGACGAGAAGATCGATATCTACCATGCGGGAAAGTGTACAGGAAGTTTTTTGGTTGAGATGCAACTGACAGCACGGGTGGATGGGACGGGAGAGTTCGAAGTAGTGATCGGCGTTGGGTAGCCGGTTCGCGGAGACACAACGGCTTGTGTTTTGGGAATCGCGGGGGGTATCGGGGGGTGTACGGCTGTTCTTTTCACGCGCGTTTTAGGGTGGGCTCTCTTAAACTTAGCCAAGTCTGTCGATTTTGAAGAAGACAATGGGCTTAGGGAAGACAATACGTGGTTTTTGGTGGGGCGGCGCTTGCGCGGTAGTGCTGGGCGGCGCGATGGTGCAGGTTCTGCCTGCGAAGCCGGCGCAGAAGAGACATGCGGAGTTGAGCGCGTGGGAGCAGGCGGAGCGGGGACGCGAGACGCTGGAGGCGATGCCGGATGGGACGCGGACCAAGGCGGACTATACGCGGGCGATGGATGGGTTTCGTGCGGTGTACCACGAGTCGCCGAGGGATGTGCATGCTCCCGATAGCGTGAATGCGGTGGCGGAGTTACTGGCTGAGCAGGGGCGCGGACTGCATGATGCGAAGAGTCTGAAGGCGGCGGTGGGGCAGTATGAGTTTTTGCGGACGCAATATCCGGGGAGTTCGTTGCGGGTGAGTGCGCTGCTGGCGGAGGGGCAGATCTATGAGAATGATCTGCATGATGCGGAGGCGGCGCGGGAGAGATATTCGCTGCTGGTGAAACAGTATCCGCGAAGCGAAAAGGCGGAGGAGGCGCGAGCTGGGCTGGCTTCGTTGGAGCAAGGGGCAGGGCGTGGGGTACAGGATGCTGCGGTTACTCCGGCTCCGGCTCCGGTTGTGCCTTCTGCGACGAAGGAGATTGGAACGGGTGGGGTTTCGGCGACTGCTTCGGGTGCGGGGGATTCGAAGGCGGCGGGTGCAGTACCGGCGGGAGTTTCGTCGCCGATGGATGAGGCCGTCGATGCGGCTGCGGGTGGGGCTTTGGCTGGTGAAGCGCAGGGTGCGGGGGCGCAGGGTGCTGCGCCGATGCATGTTGCGAAGACGCTGCGGCGAGGGCATTTGGCGCAGGTGGCGGGGATTCGGCATTGGTCGACGCCGAACTATACGCGGGTGGCGATCGACCTGGGCGATGATGTGACGTATGAGGCGGCAAGGGTGCCGAATCCGGATCGGATTTATTTCGATCTGCATGGAACACGGCTGGCGCAGGAGCTGGTGGGGAAGAGCTTTGCGGTGACCGATGATGGATATTTGAAGAGGATCCGGGCGGCGCAGTTTTCTAACGACATGACGCGCGTGGTGCTGGATGTAAATGATGTGACCGAGTACTCGGCGTTTCTGCTGCCGAATCCCTATCGCTTAATTATAGATATCCACGGCGGGAGCAAGGCGGAGCCGGGTGCGCCGGCGGTGAACGTTCCGATGCAGAGGGCGGCGGCTGCTGCTCCGACAGTGCCGAATACGACGGCGGTGAAGTCGGGGAGTTCGTTTGATGTAGCGGCGCTGAGTGCGCAGCCGGGAAGAGTGGAGGCTACCAGTGAGCCGACCTCGCAGCCGATCTCGGCGGTGGTTGCGGGGAAAAAAGATTCGGGTGCGGAACCGGCTGGCGTGGCTGAAGGTGGCGTTGCGGCTGCGGTTGGAGCTGTTCCTGATGTGCCGCTGGCGGTGCCGACGAAACGGTTGAAGAAGGGTAAGGCCGTGAAGGATGCGGATGCTGTGCCGGCGAGGGCGGCGGTGCCTACGGCGGATGGCGAGACGTCGATGGTGCGAGCGCTGGGGTTGAAGATCGGGCGGATCGTGATCGATGCCGGTCATGGGGGGCATGACTCAGGGACGTTGGGCGTCGATGGGATTGAAGAGAAGGATGTCGTGCTGGATGTGGCGCTGCGGCTGGGCAAACTGCTGCATGACCGGCTGGGGGCGGAGATTATTTATACGCGGTCGGACGATACGTTTATTCCGCTGGAGACACGGACAGCGATTGCGAATAAGGCACAGGCGGATCTGTTTCTTTCGATTCATGCGAACTCGTCCGCGGATGCAAGTGCGCGTGGGGTGGAGACTTATTATCTGAACTTCACTTCGTCGCCGGATGCGCTGGAGACGGCTGCGCGAGAGAACGCGGTGTCGGATCAGTCGATTCATCAGTTGAGCGATCTGGTGAAGAAGATTACGTTGAAGGACAAGATCGAGGAGTCTCGTGAGTTCGCGGCGGATGTAGAGCAGAGTTTGTATGGCGGGTTGCAGCGAGGCAATGCGGGGTTGAAGGATCGCGGGGTGAAGAAGGCTCCGTTTGTGGTGCTGATTGGGGCGAATATGCCCTCGATTCTGGCGGAGATTTCATTTGTCACGAATGCGAAGGACGCTCGGCAGCTACAGCAGCCGGATTATCGGGAGCGGGTGGCGGAGAGTCTATATAAAGGTGTCGCGAAGTATGCAGGTGGGTTGAGTGGGGCGAAGGTACCAACTGAGCGGGCTAGCGGGAACTGATTTTTCTGTAGGTGGCCTTCTGTTGGTGGGTTTGGGTGGCACGACGGTTTGATTGATTCTTAGATTCTTCCAATCTGGATGTCCCGGTGATGGCCAGGAGTTTGCTATTGCCTCGTTGCGGATATTTTTCGCGCGAAGATGCGTTGCGAGCCTCGTGCTTTCGAGATGACTCGGCGTGCTTCCTGAGGAGGTCCATGAGGCCGGAGACGCAGAAGATTCAACCGCTTTACGGGAGTGCCTTTCACTGTATCGGGACTGAGTGCGAGGACTCCTGTTGTCATGGCATGAGCGTTCTCGTGGACAAGAAGACGTATGAGGGGTATCAGGCGTTTCCGGAGGAGAAGCTGGGTGCTCTGGTGAAGCAGTATGTTTCGATTCTTCCTGTCGGAGCGACGGAGTCTCTTTACGCGAAGATTCAGCCGGATGCTTCGGGGCGCTGCCCGTTTCTTTCGGCGGAGCGGCTCTGTGGGGTGCAGAAGGAGTATGGTTCGGAGCTGCTGTCTGCTACTTGTTCCACTTATCCTCGTGCGTTGAGCAGTGTGGAGGATGAGCTTGAGGTTTCGCTCTACCTGTCTTGTCCGCAGGCGGCGCGGCAGCTGTTGCTCGATGCCGACTCGACGCGGGCAGTGGGAGATGCTAGTTCGGGTCACTTTCGAATGGATCAGTTTTCGCGGCTGACGAGTGGGGATGGGCCGATTCATAAACCGACGCGCTTCTTCTGGGAGGTTCGCGATCTGGTAGTGGCTATGATTCAGGATCGTGGGCGTCCGCTGTGGCAGCGGGTGTTTTTGCTGGGGATGCTGTCGAAGCGTCTGAACGAATTAGTGAGTGCGCAGGAAGATGATGCGATGCCGGAGATTCTGAGCAGCTATTGGGAGATTGTGAAATCGGGTGCGCTGCGCGACAAACTGGAGAAGGTGCCGGCGCAGCCTGCGGTGCAGCTCGATGTGGTGCTTCGGCTGATCGACCAGCGAATTCGTGCGGGCTCTTGTGGCCAACGTTTCCTGGAGTGCTTCGACGAGTTTTTGCAGGGCATCGGATATTCTGCGGGGTCGACTTCGGCAAGCGATGCGCTCCATTACGTGGAGGCGGAGCGAAAGTATTGCGCGCCGTTCTTTGCGACGCATCCTCATGTTCTGGAGAACTATCTGCTGAACTATGTCTACAGGACGCTGTTCCCGTTTGGCCGTGAGGCTAGCGCTCATATAACTCCGCAGGGAATTTTTGACGAGTACATGTTGATGGTGACCCAGTATGCGCTGGTCTACGGTCTGCTGGTCGGGATGGCGGGTCATGCGCGAGAGGCGTTTGGAGAGGAGCATGTTGTCAGGCTGGTGCAGTCGTTTTCGAAGACGGTGGAGCATAGCCCGAGTTATCTAAAGGAGATCAATCAATTGATTGCGAGCAGAGGGTTGGGAGATCCCGAGGGGATTGCGACTCTGTTGAGGTTTCCTGTCTGAATGATGCCGATCGATTGTCTTTGGTGGTGAGTGGGGAAAGGAGGATTGGGTCCGGCGGAAGAGGGGCGATGGAGAGCGACGGGCTTTGACATCTAGGCTTACGTTCGGGCGCTGGTGTAGTCTGACCACGTATGGGTTTTTCTTCTCGGATGCGGGTAGTGGCGGCGGTTTTGCTGGCGTTTGCGATGGTGGGTGCGTCGGCGATTTCGCTGGAGGGACAGACGGCGAAGGTGATGCTTGCGGAGCCTCCTGCTCCGTTGCTGCCGGAGTCGCTGCGTGAAGGGCCGGACCATGAAGCGGGTAACGGCGTTCCGTCATGGAGCGGAGCCGATGGTCCGGTGCTGATAGAGGATGGGCTTCGGCGGTATGAGCGGGGCGGCCCGCAGATTCCGACGGCTGGCGGTGCGGCATCGGCCGGCACGATTACGGTTTATCAGTTTGAGGATGCGACGGGAGCGGCCGCGGCGTATGACTACCTCTACAGGAGTGCGCCCTATGTCGTGCGGAGTGGCGTGTCTGTGGTGGCCGCGAATCTGAAGGGTAGTTCGGCTTCGGCTGAGGCGCTGTTGCGGACGGTGGAGACTGGGCTGCCGAAGGTGGGAGGGCCTAAGGGGATGTCTCCGCTGCTGCCGACTTATCTGCCGACGAAGGGGTTGGAAAAAGGCTCGCAGCGTTATGCGCTTGGGCCGGTGGGTTACAAGGCGATGGGTGGGGTGTTGCCGCCGGAGATTGTTGGCTTCGATAAGGCTGCGGAGGTTGTGACGGCAAAGTATGAGGGGAAGGGCACGCTTACGATGCTGCTCTATCCGACGCCGCAGATTGCGGGCGACCACGGGCGGCAGATCGAGACGGAGATGAACCGGGAGGGTGGCGCGGCCGGAACTGTGAAGCTGAGGCGTGAGGGGCCGCTGGTGCTGCTGACGACCGGAGCCTGGAACGCGGCCGAGGCGCAGAGGTTGGTGGAGGGGATCCATCTGCGGAGCGAGGTGACGTGGAACAAGCCGGTGCCGCCGGAGTTCCATGCAGAGATCAGAAAGACTGTCAGCCTGCTGACCAGCATTCTAGTTTTCTGTGGACTGGGGGCTTTGGCCGCGGTAATTCTGGCATTGTTTCTGGGTGGCGGACGGGCTGCGATTAGGGTACTTCAGGGTAAGCCGGCGGCGACTGAGCCGGAGTTCCTTCGGATCGACCTGAGCGGAAGTGCGGCGCGGATTCAGACTGGGGATCCGAAGTCGACCACCCGGGGATGACGGAAGGCTGGTATATCTGCACTGATGATGGTGCATGGAATGGGCTAAGCGGCTGATAGGAATGCCGTTTGAGATTTTCCGGGCAGACCGAAAGCGAATGTAAGGCGAACATTAGATGTGGTGTTGTCAGGTTAGTAACCCCCGTAACCGTCTGTTTAACAAGGACTTACAGTAGATGAGTTTTGGCCTTGACACGTCATATCGCCAAACTTAGTATTTCGCCAGAAAGTTCTGATGGCTTTGCCTCCGTTGGAACTATTCTCCCTAAAGAAGAGGCCACCTCGTTGCCGGGTGGCCTCTTCGCTTTTCTGGAAGGTGTTTTCGGGGTGATTTTTTAAGGGTGGGAAGGTTACCAAAGTGGGAGAGAAGCCGACGAAGACGGCAGGCGTTCGAGGTGCTGTCTCAGGGCTGAGAGCGTCGTTGTCGATGCAGAGAGCGGGGAACCGAGGGCTCTTCGAAGGAAGAGGAGTTCATGTCTCAGGGTCTGCATCTGATATTTCAAATAGCGATCGCTTTGCTTGCACTCGCCATGCTGATGTGGTCAACCGGTACGGAAGAACGAATGGATTGCGGGAAGGGAGACTATGACCGGATTGATGCGCCGTGACCTTTGGAGCGAGCCGCGTGTTGTGTGTTTGATTTTGAGATATCGAGACTTGTGACGACGTGTCTCTACGGAGTGGGGAAGGATAGTTCCATCGAGACGTCTGCACGGGCATAGGGGGAAGGCATTACGCGGTCGGGCGGAAGCCGCCGGAAGCCGACTGCTTCGTAGAGGTGAATCGCAGGGGTGAGCTTGTGGTTGGTCTCGAGATAGAGGCGAGTTGCGCCCGAAATCCTTGCTTCGGCGACGACCTTTTCGAGGAGGCGGCGACCGATTCCTGAGCCCTGACAGGATTGCGTCACGGCCATCTTGGCAACTTCGAACTCTCCGGGTTGCATGGCGACGAGAGCGCAACATCCGACAGCCTCGCCGTTTTGAATAGCGAAGAAGATTCTGCCGCCGCGATCGAGAATAGTCGCCTGGGGGTTCGAGAGGGAGTAGATGTCCTTCGGCTCGAGAACGAACTCGCGGGTGATCCACTCTTCGTTGAGGAGGCGGAAGGCGGTCTCGTCCCCTGGTTCAAATTCGCGGATTTTGAAGTCCAGAGCAGTGTTGTTCACGGGGCCTCCTCCAACGGTTCTGTTGTACGACTTACCGGGCGTGGCAACTAGAGCACGGTGTGGAACGTGGGTTGTCCGTAAAGGGAACGAACAATGCCTCCCTGAAGTCAACGGTACGAGGAGTCTGGCAGGATGTCCAATAGGTGAAACGTCGCAATCTATATCATTGGCGTATGAGTGAACAGATCGAGCTGCGACATCTGCGCTACTTCCTGGCGGTTGCAGAGACGCTTCATTTCAGCAGGGCGGCCAGGCGGTTGGGGATGGCTCAGCCTCCACTGAGCCAACAGATCAAACGGCTGGAACAGTTGCTTGGACACGCGCTGTTTGAACGGACGACGCGTGGAGTGAAGCTGACACCTGCCGGACAGCTGCTTGCGAGACGAGCGCGAAGCACGATGGAGAAAGTGGGCGAAGATCTCGCACAGGTCCGCAGACTTGGGCGCGGCGAAGAGGGGACGCTGACCGTTGGGTTCAGCGGTTCGGTGATGTTTACGGAGTTGCCTGCCGCGATTCAGAGCTTTCGGCGCCGTTATCCGAAGGTGGAACTGCGTCTGCGTGAGCTTGTGACCTCTGCACAGATCGCGGCGTTGCTCAATGGGCAGATTGATCTTGCGTTTCTGCGGGATGGAGATCCGACTGAGGGGATTCGTATTACAACGCTGTTGAAAGAAAAGTATGTGGCTGTGCTGCCAGAGGCGCACTCGTTGGCACGGCGAAGAACTCTAAGCATCAAGGCGTTGGCAGGGGAGCCGTTCGTCATGTTTGCGCGGCGAATGGGGCCGCTTGCCTACGATCGGACCATTGCGTGTTGCGAGCGGGGAGGTTTTAGCCCAAACATCGTTCAGGATGCGCCGCAATGGCTGACGCTGGTGCGGTTGGTGGCGGCAGGGCTTGGTGTGTCGCTGGCGCCGGCTTGCGTTGCGAGGGTTGCGATGCCAGGTGCCGTGTATCGGGAGGTGAAGACTGCATGCCGGACCTCGATTGATCTGGGGGTCAAAGTGGGAGCGGAGGGCGTGCTTGCCAAAAATTTTATCGAGATTGCGAATCGACACCTTGCCGATTGATCCTCGATGGGTGGGGCGGAGTATCAGGTCGAATAGAAGATTTGGCGGATGGCCACGAAGCCGATAGAATAGACAGACAGGCCGATGTAGCTCAGTTGGTAGAGCAACTGATTCGTAATCAGTAGGTCAGCGGTTCAACTCCGCTCATCGGCTCCATATCTTTCCTCCTCAAATCACGCATATAACCCTCGAACAAATATTACTTACGAAGGCCATGCACTGGTGGGTGCAGCCGTCTAAACTCGACCATCTTCGTCTAATCTTCGTGCCGGGGTACAGTTCGGGAACAGTGCTTAGAGAAGATTCCAGACCTTGTTGCTAGCTGCACCAGCCTGCTTTGTCGGGAGATCGGCGCAGGCATACTACTGCTAGTCCAGAAAGTAAGTTCGAAAGGATTGCCTCAACCGGTGCTCTTCCCATGAATCCTTCGCGAGAGACTGCAGCGTCTTGGTTGCTTCCTTCGTTGCGAGATCAAACTCTCGCACTGAATAAGCCTGAGCCTCAGATGGTTCTCGATTAACACGGTAGTACCGGTCCTTAAGCAGGGTGCGGCACTGTGCTTCGGCAAGTACTTCCTGCGCAGATAGAGTCGACTGGAAGAGTTCTCTTCTCAAGATCCACGAGATTGCAGACGGACTGCCGGGCGTGTCCAAAGCTGCACCTTTGCTCCGCGAGGCTGTTCCCATTCCGAGGACGTAAAGATTCCGCAGGGGCCAACCGAGAGTTCCACACGCTTCGCTGACGGCAAGAACCTCTGGGGCGTTTGCGATGACGCCGCCGTCAATCAGAGTCTGATCATTGACCTTCTGAGGCGGGAAATACGTGGGAGCAGCGGCGCTCGAAAGAACCGCTTCGAGAACAGTCGCATCGGTTGCAGCGGCTCCAGCCAGGCCTTTGGAGCGGAAGATGTAAGGAGCACCCGTCGTGTAATTTACCGCGACCACTGCAAGAGGCTTCGCCACTGCCTTCAATGAGAGCTGGGCATTCGAGCGTCCAATCGTGTCAACAATCGCGTCTTCGAGAATTTTCGGAGAGTAGGGCGCGGTGAAAAAGGTCTTCTTCGTCCAGGTAATCATGCGCCTACGGTCAAAGATCTTTGGGCCATGCTTGATGATTTTGCGGGCGATGATCGAGGCCGGAATCTCAAAAGCGAGAGAGACGCCAAGAAGCGCGCCAATCGAGGTGCCAGCGATTAGGTCGAATTTGCTCGAGAGGCTGCATCCGAAGTGCTTCTCAACATGCTCGAAGAAAGTGGCGCCATAAAGTCCCCGGTATCCTCCGCCGCTAAGGGCGAGAACCTGGATTCGTTTCGGCTTGCGAGGCTTCGGCGCCTTACCCCTGGGCAGATCCAGGTCGATTGCCGACACCACGGCTTGAGGATCTTCCTCAAGGTTGTTCGTCATGGCCTACTTCGGAGGGATCTTCGAGATCCAGATTCAGCTCGCGATGCGCGTCCTGGCGTCGATCGACCAGGACAAAGGGCCGGCCCTCGATTCCTTCAAGCGCTGTCGCGAGGACCAGCTTCTCATGGAAGGTGTACTTGTGCGTCACTCCGGCGTCATCGTTATAGGTCAAGGGTTGGGGAAGGATCTTGCCCCATCGGTCGGCGATCTCCTTGGTCACGGGAGCGATGAGCTTGCGATCAACAAATCGCTGGACGATGGTCTCTACGTTCTCTCGAAGTTGCTGGATATATCCGGAAGCAGGTGCCTTGTCTAACGCACTAAGGAGAATCATCGGACTCACGGCACTTATGTAGATATCCGTCATGTCGATTCCACGTTCTTCCGCGGATTCCATCCAACGTTCTGCAGGCAGATCGGCATGCTTTGCAATATCCAGCAGGCACTGAACTCCCAAAAGGTAGCGGCGCATGACCTAGAGGGACAGATCCGCAAGCTCTTCGTCGTTATGACCGTGGGTTATCGAATCAAAGTCAACATTGAGTTTTGACAGAGCAGGAATCGAATGGAGCCCCATGAGAATCTCGGAAGGCGAAGTCCTCTCGACCTGTAACTCCACCGATCTTTGAATCAGTGACATGAAAAACCGATTGAAGTTTTCAAGAGAGATCATCACGGTAGTCCCTTGTTCGTCCTTCACTTCGCCGCGATTGGCGACTAAAGCTACCGATCCTGCGTGAACACGATGGCGTAGCTGAGGAAACACTTCACGCATTTTGCCTACGCCGAGCACTTCTATTGGAAGATCGTCCAAGCCCGCCAGTAGACGCATTGCGTGCCTGCGAAGAACCGGGTCTTGAACCAAATTTGAAGTGCGTTCCAGTTTCCCAAGGAGTGTGTCCATCTTCGAAGATCCTCACGATTTCAATCGTATCCCATATCGTGTACATAATCAAGTGATCTTGTACATGATGCTATAGACGAAAAGCTGTCGGCTAAATTTTTTTGGAATGAATAAATAGCGGAAAAAAACGAAGACGAGACGCTCAGTGAGAGATCGGATGGCAGTCCGGCTTTAACAATGGCTAAACGGCTTTTCGGAAACCAGCTGGGCAGGATATCGGTTAAGAAACCGGCCCTGTCGAATGTGAGGAGGCAGCAGCGAGGACTACCTCCTCACGTCGCGACGTGCGGTCTAGAACCGCTTCTGCTGTTTACAACCCTTGCCGTCGGTGACGGAGGTCAGCACCTGGCTCTCGGCTGTGAGCGAACGGCTGAAGCAGTTACCGAGCGAGTCATTGCTCTGAAAGGAAGCACTCGAGTTGCCGACTGCAGCCGTGATTTGGTCGGCGGCATTGATCGACAAGGCGTCCTTGGAGATGACCTGCTCCTGGGTGTTGCTCTCGAATAGAGGGAATCCGTTGAGAGCCTTTGAATCGGTCTGCTGATTCTGCTGATTCACCGTCGTTGTCTGGGTGAAGGAGCCACCCGAGTTGGGAGTGAAGGAAAAGTCCACCGTCAGCGGATACGACACATGCTTATTCACTGTCTCCAGCAAGAAGCCCTGTCGGGTCGTGGTCTGCGAATCGACGGTGCTGGTCTGGACAACGTTTTGCACGTCGGCTCCGATGTTCTGGTTGACATTGAAGGTCTGGGTGTTGAGGAAGTCGACCTTTTGTTCGACCGTGGTTTCGACTCGGCCGTGCGAGGTGTTGACGAAGCCGCTGATGGAGAAGGTGCGGTTGGAGCCGACCGAGACTGTGCCCGTTACGACTCCGGTTGAGCTGGTTGTCAGGTTTTCGTTGACGTGCGGAGTTGGGGCCGCGCTGAGGGTGTTGCTGATCAGCCCACCACTAACCTCGCGGCTGCCGTGGTCGGTGAATACGAGCAGGTTCGCGGTTGCGTTGAAGAAGTTGTCGGCGTTGAAGACGCTGACAGCGACGGTGTGCTGGTTACCATCGCCGAGCACGCCGGCAAAGGGAGTGAGGTCGACGCGGTAGGGCTTGAAGTCGAGGGTCTGGACACCGGGGAGTGGCTCCCAGAGGAAGGGATCGATGCCGCCGGTGAAGATGAAGGGATAGACAGGCGCGACACCGGCGGGCTTGCCGTCGATGCTGATCTCAGTCTCGCGGAAGGCGGTGTTGCCGCAGCTCTCGAGCGGGCCGGTCTGGTCGTTGGGCACGCAGAGGTACCAGAACTCATCGTCGATCTGGCTCTGGGCGAATACGTCGAGATAGACCTTCTCCACGTTGCGCGGCAGATTGACGGTTTGGCTGACCTGGTCGGCTGTGGTGTTGAGCGCGGCAGGATTGCTGCCGGAGCTGAGCCCTACGACGATGTCCGGCGTGGCAGGAGCGAGGGCGAGCGGCGAAGCAGGAAAGAACTCCAGCGCGGCGTTGGCAAAGATAGTGCTCGTGTCCGTGGAGTTGACGATGTTGCCGATAGTGGCAGAGCCCGGCTGCGCGGTTTTGAGAACCGCGGTGAGGTCGGTGACGTCGCGTTCAATGTGCCAGGAGGGGCTGAGGTTGTTGCGGGGTTCGGCAGTAGTGCCGAAGAAGATGTTGACGTCGCCGAGATAAAACCAGGCGGAGCGGTCGAACTGGTTTCCTGCGGAGACGGTGAAGTCTGCCGTAAGGACGACCTTGGCCCAGGGGCCGGGACAAGCTGCGGGCGGGGCGTAATTGAAAGTAGTTGCGTTGAAGTTGTCAAAGGGTGCGTTGGTAAGCAGGGAAACGGTGCAAGGTTTGACGTTGGGCCGCGTAACGGACGGTTCCGCGCTGACAGGATTGGAAGAGCCCACCTGGGGGGTTGAGGGAGCGAGGACGACTTGCGCCTGAGCAGCGCCAATGCAAGTTGAGGCAAGCAGAAGTAGATTTGAAAGGGTGTGGAGAGGTTTGACGACGCGCGGGCCAGTTACTGTTTGCTGCATGAGAACACCATCCTTTATGTAACGGGAGGACAATAGCATAATGATCTAAATAATGACCATATGCCCAGGGCGAATTTCACAATAATGAAAGAAAAGTGGAAATTCGAGATATCGCCACAGTACAGGTCGGGAGGTTAGGGCATTCGACCAAGTGGGAAAACAATCATGTCTTCGGCCGTAAAGTAAACGTCACGCTGGACGGCGTCATTCGGCGCTCCAACGAGGGAATCGGTCCGCGTCCGTTGTAACGGAGACGATTAGGGAACTTGGACTACATCTTTTTCTTACGCCACCCACCCATTGCCGGGTCCCGTCCATGCTCGCCAATCCAGTCTCAACCCGCCTAGTAGCGCACTTCACCATCCTCGACTCCCACCGAAACGTCATATCCAACCGTACTAAGGTAAGCTGGCTCAGCTTGTCTTCAACAAATCTGCGTTCAGTGTGAAGAGTCTTGAAGATGAAAATACAAGGATTACTCCCGTCGAATTGTGGACGAATGTGGAGGATTGCCTTCGTCTGCATCTTTCTGCCCGTTATCGCGCATCCGCAACGGGCTCCGCAGGTTCCTGACCGCCCGTGGGATAGCAACCGCACAGAGAGCGGTCTGCATGCGGGGCCGGGAAACGAGTTGAAACTTGACCCGACCCATATGTATACACTCGCGGAGCTGATCGATCTCGCAGAGCTAAATAATCCTGAGACCCGTGAAGCCTGGGCATTCGCCAAAGGCCGTGCAGACCGGCTAGGAATCTCCCGCTCTGACCTGTATCCCACACTGGTGGCGGGCGCGTTAGGGGCAACGTCGAAGGATGGAGTGCTGATCAATGACAAGTTTACGCTGCAAACGATCGGAGAGTACGATCTTGCCGTCAGCCTCTCCTATACGCTTCTCGATTTCGGTGAGCGTCGCGGACACATCGACGAGGACCGTGCACAGCTTCTGGCAGCCAACTTCGAATTCAACCAGGTTCACCTGAAGATTGTGAGCAGGGTACTTGCGGCCTTCTTCCGGCTTCAGCAGACTCAAGGTGAAGTTGCTGCGGCGGAGGCTAATCTAACTTCAGCGCGGACTGTGCGCGAAGCAGCCGAGCAGCGACTTGATCTTGGCGTGGCCACGGTTCCTGATCTGCTTGAAGCACGCAGCGCGGAGGCCCGTGCTGTCTATAGTCTCGAGTCGGTACGAGGAGCGCGCCTGATCGCTCTGGGCGATCTTGCAACCGTGCTCACGGTCTCTCCGGCTAGCAACTACAAAGTTCAGAGCCTCGATAGCCTCCCAATTCCGAATGAGTTGAATGGAACTGCTGAGCATGCGATCAATAAAGCGCTCTCGCAACGGCCCGATCTGCTTGCTCAGATGGAGCGGGTTCGCGCGGCCAGTGGTGCTATTACGAGCGCTCGTTCTGAGTGGTATCCGCGATTGACGTTTCAGGGTGACGAGGATTTTCTGAGGGCATATGGAGAACAAAGTCCATTTCCTGGTGCGTATGCTGGCGCAAATACCTATCATGCCGAACTTTCGCTGAACTGGACCGTGTTCGATGGTGGGCGCCGCAGGAACGAAGTCGAACAGGCACATGCTTCGCAGAAGCAAGCGCAATCGGCGGTTGATCGAATGCGCGATGAGGTGAGTGATGAGGTGTGGAGGGCGTATTCCGATGTCAACACTGCGTTCCGTCAGCACGATGCCGCGACCATGCTGTTGACCGCTTCGACGGATTCTTATGAAGCCGCGCTGCAGAGTTACAGACTTGGTGTACGCAATCTGGTTGACCTGCTGGCCGCCGAGCGCGATCTGGCCGATGCCCGTTCGGCTGACATTACGGCTCGGGTAAGCGTGCTTAACTCACTCGCGGAGCTAGCGTACAGTACGGGAGATCTCCTCAAGACCACGGCTCGGAGACCAGCGCCATGAAGAACCGCCCTCATTCGTGTCTTTTGACATGTTCCGGAGTCATAGATATTCGAAGACCGCGTAGTCCAATATTGTGGATAACGTTAATGCCGTTGGCCACGCTCTGCGGCTGTCGTCGGGCACCGTCGATCGGCATCTACGGCTCTTATTTTCCCGGATGGCTGATTTGCCTTGTCCTCGGTATCGCACTCACCGTAGCGATACATCTCGTGCTGAGGCGGCTGGGGTATGAAGCTCGTTTGAATCCACTTGGCCTTGTGTACATCGCGCTTTCGATTACTCTCACCTGTCTGTTGTGGCTGGCTCTCTTTTACTAGGAGGTGTCTTATATGGACGATTCCATTGATGCACGACCGGAAGTAGACCCGGTGGGGAGAATCATCTCGATGACAATCATTGCGAGCGCTGTTATTTGCCTCACTTTGGTCATTGTGTTGACGTCGACTCATCCACGAACAGACGACGCTACAGTGTTCGCAAATTTTATTGGGATTGCACCAGTTATAGAAGGGCCAGTAGTGCACCTGGCCGTGCAGGACAATCAGTTCGTGCACAAGGGCGATCTGCTCTATGAGATCGACGATCTGCCCTATCGTTATGCCCTTCAGCAAGCTCTGTCGGAACAGGCCGCGCTCGAAGGCAATATTCGTGACCAGTCGCGCCAGATCGCCGGTCAAAGGAGTGCCGTCATTGCTCAAAGAGCCGCGCAAAACGCTTCTGAAGCTGCGATGCACCGTGCTACAACGTTGATCGATGAGGCGACGGCCGACGTAGGACATGCGGAGGCCGTTGTTAAGCAGGCGCAGGCTGAATACGACTATGCGGAGAGCAACCTCAAGCGCACCGAGCCTTTGCTGGCCCGAAAGTTCGTGACTGCGGATCAAGTAGATCAACTGCGCTCAAACACAAAGGCCAGAGCTGAACAGCTTCGGCAGGCACAGGCGCAACTGGTGCTCAAACAGGCGTCGCTCAAAGCTGCTCTTGAAGGACAGACTCAATCGGTCGCCGAGGTTGGTCAGAATGCCGCGCAGGTCGAGCAGCGCGGGCACGAGGTCAGGATACTCGATCCTCTCACGACCCAACGCGAGGGTCGACTGGCGACCGTGGAGCATGCTCGCTACAACCTCGACCATTGTCGCGTCTACGCACCCTTCGATGCCCGCGTCACCAACCTGACGATCGCCGAAGGCGCCTATGCACATATCGGAGATCAACTATTCACTCTGATCGACGCGCGAACCTGGTGGACGGTCGCAAACTTCCGTGAGGACCAACTCGTTCACATTCATCCTGGCGATCACGCGAGGGTGTTTATTATGCAGGCCCCAAACGCGGAGTTTAGCGGTATCGTCGACAGTATCGGTTTTGGCGTTATACCCGACCCTGATGTCGTTGGGGTTTTAAAACCCGGTCTGCCGGCAACCGATCGCACGCTCAATTGGGTGCATCTGGCGGCACGTTATCCCGTTCGCGTTCGTATTCTTAACGCGCCTGCCGAAATACTGCGAGTGGGTGCCACGAGCCTTGTCGCGATTCAGGGAGGCGATCATCGCTAGTTCTGCTTCCATAATGGCACAGAGGCGGCGGTCATATCGGTTAGGACTGTGGCAGCTTGTGCGCAACGAACTAGAGCCGTATCCAGGGCGCCTTGAAAAAACGGTCCAATACACTGTTGCAACCGTCCTCGCAGCCATCCTGGTATTGACCTTTCGGCTGCCGAGCGCTGTGCTCGGGGTTTACTATCCGCTCCTGCTGATGCAGGACACGCCTGCGGCGAGCTTTCGCGCAGCAAAAAAATGTATCTTGTTTCTTTTTGTTGCCGCCATCTGGGTGCTGTGCGCTGCTGTCTTTGTGCTCGGATCCTCTCTGCTGCACTTTCTCTGGGTCGTCTGCACGCTATTTCTTGCTTGCTGGTTGATTGAAGCAGGAGAGGATCATGCAGCGGCGACCAGTTTTGGGCTTTATGTGGCTACCGGAATTGACGTGCTTGATGCACAGATCTCTCCAGATGTTCGCTTTGAGACCATACTTTACATTTTGCTGAGTTTGCTCATCGGCATTGCGACCTTCCTTGCCGTTCAATACATCTTTGCCACCGACAAGGAGCCGAACGGAGTGCGGCGCGGCCTCGATACGAGGCTCTTGATCATGCATAACTGTCTTGAGGCGATCTCTGAAGGACGTGCACCAGGACCATTGCTTCGCCGACGATTGCGGCAGTATTTCATGATCGGTACCGGACGAATACGGCAGACGTTGCTCGGGCTAAACTACTCGCGACGGGTTCGTGATGAACAAGCCGTGGCCATCGGTCTCATCGGCAATATGGTTGAATTCACCCACAGTCTGGTGGAGGCGCCTGGACAGCCAGTACCCAATCAGCGGGCGCGACTGCGTGCGGTAGTGGATGCCATCGATCAGGTGCGAGCGGATTTTATTGCAGGCCGGGCACCTGAGCCGCGCCCTTTGCCTCCTCCGCAGCCACGCGAACTACGTCGCTCTCCGGTGTACAGACTTGAATACTCGATTGCCCTTCTTACAGAGGTCTACTCAAGCCACCTGGTCGCTCAACGCATCCCTGATCAGCACGAGAGACCGAAGGGGCTGATCCGGCCTGGCGCAATTACAGATCCTGAAGTTTTGCGGTTTGCGTTGCGCGCTTCGCTGGCTGCTATCTGCTGCTACCTGTTCTACTGGGCCGTAAATTGGCAGGGCCTCTCCGTCTCTCTTACCACTTGCATCGTGACGGCGCTCTCGAGTGCCGGGGCCTCTCGCCAGAAGCAGATGCTTCGCTTCGTTGGAGCAACGGCTGGCGGAGTCTTTGCCTTCGTAGCCCAAATACTCATCCTGCCGCGCGTGCAATCCATAGGAGGATTTACGTTGGCGTTAGCGGGAGCGGTCTTCTGCTCCATCTGGGTCTCCACGGCTTCACCGCGAATCGCGTATGCCGGCCGCCAGATGGCACTCTCTTATGAGCTTGTCCATCTAACTGACCCACACTACAACGTTGGTCTCACTCAGGTGCGAGATCGCGTCTTTGGAATCTTTCTCGGGTTGATTGCCATGTGGCTGATCTTTGACCGCCTCTGGTCGCGCCCCGCCGCACCTACGATGACGCAGCTATTCGATGAGACTCTCGACCTCATCACAGAGCTTCCAGCCCAGGGCAGCCTTGAAGTTGGCCCCACAGTCAAGCTGCTACAGGAGACGATTGATCGCAACTTCGATAGAATCCGCGATCTGGCTGATGCTGTATTGCTCGAATTCAGACGGGAGAGGGAACTCGACCTCACATCACGCCGTCGCGTCCGTTCATGGTCTCCTCTAATACGCATCATCTTCATGTTGCGTCTTGCGATCCTACGGCGCGGCATGGTCGGCGAAGCGGGCGCAGATGATCCACGAGTTGCAGAAGCGATCGCCACCTCCACGTGGGTGCTCAAAGAGATTCACGGCATGACTACGGTTGACCTCTCTAAAACGCCCGATCCACCGCTTGCGGCCCGTCGGGTGCCAATTCCTCAAATATCAGCGTATGAGCCCGCGGCCGTCAGAATTGCTGCTTCTCTCGCAACAGTGAGCGCCTATCTTCGCGAGGACGTGTTGCTTGATTTACTCGGAACTTGAAGCCGTATTTGCCAGTCCCCAGCTTCCGAATCTCCCAGCAAAAGACTCGGGCTATCCTTCGCGTAAGTTTCGCGCATCTAAAAACTGCACCGTGGCTTGTCCTCGAACGTGCTGTGCCGGGTTTATGCGGTGCGGGATCGGACGGATAGAGCTCTGGTGGCTAATCGGGTTGTAGGTGTTCCCCCTGATCTCACTGCAATTGTAGACAGCTTCTATATCAGCATCGGCGAGGAGACAGTCATGCAAATCAAATGGACCACTCAATGCTTAATTAAACGGGGTAATGGATTTGGACTTTGCGGCGCTCATCCAGACTGGGCGATGCATCCGTCCTGGATAGCAGGAGTTGAAGGGTTGGACGCTTACAACCGTTGGGTTAGTGAGGTTGTGATACCAATCGTCTTCCAGTGGATCGAAGAGCACAAAGCTGATGTGTACAAGGGAGTGCCCGAGGAGTTGAAAGATGATATGGGTGTTGTGATTGCATCGGCCTTCGAGATAGTGAAGACGATGTCGAGTTATACGAACGGAGTGAAAAAAGCCGTGGAGTTTGAGGAAGCGAGAGAGAGGGACGAAGTGGATATGAAGACGATCAATCCCGTATGGACCGATATTGCGCAGAAGGTGAGGGAGGATACGAAGAGGATCTTCGATGAGAAGAAAGATGTTCTCAAAGGCACTTAAACACGTTGATCTCGGTGCGGGCAGACTTTAAAAGTTCAGACTGATGGCCGAGAGATCGGTTGATTTTTCTCCACTGGGTACATGGACCAGGGTGACGACGGTGATGTCGTCGTCCTGGCCGAAAAGCACCGCGGCTTCTGTTGCCCTGGCGGCGTCGGGGAGCGTTGCGAAGAGTTCGCGGACCCGATCGAAGCCGTAAATCTCTCCGGTCTTGTTGCGGGCTTCGAGTAAACCGTCGGTGTAGAGGGCGAGGTGATCGTTTATCTGCAAGCGCAGCCAGCTCTCCTCATAAGCAACGGCAGGAAACAATCCGAGTGGGAAAGAGCCGGAGACCTCGAGTTCTTGATCGTTGAGATAGGGTGGGGGATGTCCGGCGCTGGCTATGAGGCAATTACCGTGGGGATCAACACGCAGGGTTAGACACGTGGCAAAGCCGCCTCGCAACCGACCGCATAGGCGTTGATTTAGTTCAGTGAGCAGTTGGGCAGGGCTCTGCGTCGTTTCAACCAGGACTCGCACGAGTCCGACGATGAGTGAGACCGCGATGGCGGCCTTGATGCCTTTGCCGCTCACATCGCCAAGGATGACGAGGGTGAAGTCGTCATCGAGGGGAATGATCTGAAAGAAGTCTCCACCAACTTCAAGTGCGGGACGATAGGAGCTGGTAATCGCGAAGCCACGTACCGACGGTACCGTCTCGGGGATGAGCACTTGCTGGAGTTCACGGGCGCTGCTCATCTCATGATCGAGAAGGCTGCGACGACGACGGTCCTCCATCGAAGTGCGATAGATCGCGTAGACAAGGGCGACGAGCAGGAAGGTTCCGGTCAGTGTGGGTAAGGACACAGCACTACCGCGGATCAGGAAGATGGGCTCGCGCAGCTTGTTGGCAAGAGTCCAATGCGTGAAACGACTGCCCTGGGGAGCCAATCCCTGGACAACCTGCATCATGCCTGACAGAAATGCGGCGATAACCACCAGCCTGCGAGCTAAATCCAAGCGGCGCCGTTGTTTGATGGCGAGAGCGACGAGGAGAAGCGGCATGGCAGCGGTAATAAAGTAGATCCCGGTGAGCACTGCATCCGCAATCTGAATAAGCCAGAACCACCCCACGCTCGCGTCCAGCATGGAGACGAGGCCGTCAAGGACAGCGACGGACATGCTCACGATGGCGACGCGACGGATAAGGCGAATCAGCGATTGGTTGTCGCCGAGGTGTAGAAGCCAGAGAAGAAGAAACCAGAGAGAGATGTCGCGAATCGAGGAGAGGGGCGGCCCTAGGGCGTTTGATAATCCGACGGGCCACGCGATGCGCAAGCCATAGAGGACTAGCCGGACCAGCGGGCTCAGGGCGAAGCCGGTCATCCATAGGAGAGTTCGCTGCTGCCGGTCCCGAAGCCAGGAGAGAAAGCTGAGGAAGCCGGCGATTCCGTACAGGAGGTACTCGCTGAAAGAGACCAGATTGGAGCGGAGCCACTGGTAGTCCAATGTGGTTTTATAGGCGGCGACGGAGTCGGGAGAGCCTACTACCGGGGCTCCCTCGAACCCTCCAGAGTGCCCGGAATCGTCGGAGAGAAGAGGCGCTTTCCAAACGCGGATGGCGATGGTGCCTTGAAGCTCGCGCTCCGGTGACTGAGTGGTCCCGGGGCTAAGAGTGTAGATTGTCGGCTCGTCGGAAGATCTGTACCAGATGGGAGAAGGAGGAAATCTTCCGCTGCGGCCGATGGAGCGTCCATTCCAGTAGACCTCGTATATGTCGTCAAGATGCGGTACGAGGAGTCCGAAGTCGCTGCGATTGCCCGAGGCTGGGTTGAGCGAAAGGTGCAGGCGGTACCAGGCGAAGCCGGTGTAGCTGGGGTGCCCTTGCTCGCCCCAGGGTCTCTGTGCCATTTGTTTTTCCCACTGGGAGTCGTCGAAGGAGGGCGAGGCCCAGAGCGGATCGTCGCCCAGATGGAACTGCCAGGGACCGTCGAGCGGTGCGACCGCTTTACCTAGTCCTTCGATCAGCGTAGCGGTTGAAGATGTTGGCGAAGATGCCGTGGGCGCTTGTCCTGCCGATGGCTCGGGGAGAGCTACCAGAAGGGAGACGACGTAAAGCAGGAGTGCGGACAGGCAACGCGAATGCGATGGGCGCCAGCCAGGCGGAAGCATGTGGTCAGCATACGCTGGGTCGCCGATTCTTATATATGCGAAGCGGTTTTTTGCGGTGGCTGTCTTTAGAAAGTGGTATTTACCAAGCCTTATTCCACGTGGAAATTGAGTCCTTGATTTTTATTGCAAATTGCTATATAAATATCACGATTTGTAATACGCCATGAAGCTCAATGACAAAATCCGTTATCTTCGCGAGGTCGAAGGCAATCTTCGCGGTCTCAACCGCGCCATGACTCAGCAGGAGTTGGTCCGCGCGATTCAGCAGGAGAATGGCGCGGGCAAAAAAAAGGCAGGCAAGGCGACGATCAGCCAGTCGTATCTGTCGCAGATCGAGAGCGGCGCACGTCCTCATCTGACAAACACGACGCGATTGATGCTGGCGAAGTTCTTCCAGGTGCACCCCGGCTACCTTGTCGATGATCCGGAGGGATACCACTCTGAGTTAATCTCTGACTTGCGTACTGCAGAGGACAAGCTCGACCTCTGGCTCGTCGGCGGCGCGGAGCGCTTTCGTCGCGATCCGGCCCTCTGCCAAGCGCTGCTTGCTCTGGCGAACCATAGCGATTCACGGCGCTGCTTTCTTTTGATCGAGAGCATTCTCGAGACGCCCGCGTTGCTGGACCGCCTCTTTCACGTCCTGCGGCCTGATGCGTCTTCGCTTGCGGCTGCATCAACTCAACCCCTGCCACCAAAGGCTGTCAAACGGAGCACCAAATAATATGGACTCCTTCTATCTCATCTGTTTCGGTGTAGGACTGGTCCTTAGCCTGATCTCTGTCGTCGGAGGTTTTGCGCATCTACATATCGGTCGCTTCCACATTGGCCATATGGCTCATGGTCACGCGACCCACGGCGGGACACATCGCGGATCAGGACTCACTGCTGTGAATGGGTTCACACTTACTGTCTTTCTTTGCTGGTTTGGGGGCGCGGGTTATCTGTTGCATCACTCCAGTATCTTTAGCGGTCTGCTGGTTTTGCTTATCGCTCTGGTCAGCGGCTTTGCAGGAGCCATGATCATCTGGGCAATTCTCTTCAAGCTGCTTCTCCCGCGCGAGCGTGTATTGACGCTTGAGGAGACTGAGATGGCTGGTGTGCTGGCTCAAGTCAGCGATTCCATTCGGGACGGCAATGGCATTGGCGAGATCATCTTTTCGCAGTCCGGAGCCCGCCGCGCCTCTGCTGCGCGTAGCGAGGACGGTAGCGCAATCGAACGCGGAGCCGAGGTTGTTGTGATTCGTTATGACCGCGGCGTGGCCTACGTTCGTCGCTGGGACGAACTCTCCAACGGGTTACCGTGACGCACTCATGACGCGCTGGAATTTTTTCGACACAGGCGGCCCCACTTGCCGAGGCACTCCCCCCGCCACCCATCACTTGAGGCAAGCAAATAACACGCTCTCTCGTCCGTCGCGGACAAAGGAACGATATGCCGAACTCGGTCATCCTTATTGTTGGTCTGGTTGTTTTTGCCACCCTTGCACTGGCGCTTCTGATGGCCAAGATGTTTCGCAAGGCGGGCCCAAACGAAGCGATTATTGTGTACGGATTTCGCGGCCCGCGGGTCATCAAGGGCGGCGGCGCCGTCATCTTTCCCGTCGTGGAGAATTCTCGACAACTCTCGCTTGAACTGATGAGTTTTGATGTTGCGCCGCAGCAGGATCTCTATACGAAGCAGGGTGTTGCAGTGACTGTCGAGGCAGTGGCGCAGATTAAGGTTCGCTCTGATAAAGAGTCCATCCTTACGGCGGCGGAGCAGTTTCTTACGAAGTCTCCGGACCAGCGTGAAGGACTTATTCGACTGGTGATGGAGGGCCATCTGCGCGGCATTATCGGTCAGTTGACGGTGGAGCAGATTGTGAAAGAGCCGGAGATGGTGGCCGAGCGCATGCGCTCCACTTGTATGGACGATATGAGCAAGATGGGGCTCGAGGTGATTTCTTTCACGATTCGCGAGGTGCGGGACAAGAATGAGTACATCACCAATATGGGTCGTCCCGACGTTGCTCGCATCAGACGCGATGCGGAGATTGCGGCGGCAGAGGCTGAGCGTGACACTGCAATTCGACGTGCCATTGCACTGCGCGAGGCAGCTGTTGCTAAGGCGTCTGCCGATCAGGATCGGGTAATCGCGGAGACGGCATCGCTGGCGAAACAGGCCGAAGCTCAGCGCGACCTCGATATTCAAAAGGCGCAGTTCACCGAGCAGAGTCGTCGCCAGGAGGCACAAGCTGATAAGGCTTATGAGCTTCAGACCAATGTGATGCAGCAGAAGGTCGTCGCTGAACAGGTGAGGGTTCAACAGATTGAGAAACAGGAGCAGGTGAAGGTGCAGGAGGCTGAGATCCTGCGTCACGAGAAGGAGCTAATTGCGACGATTCTCAAGGGTTCTGAGATCGAGCGTCAGCGAATCGAAAATATTGCTCAGGCGGATAAGGCTCGCATCACGATGGAGGCTGAAGGCCGGGCCGCGGCTATAAAGTTGCAAGGTGAGGCGGAGGCGAACATCATCTTCCAGAAAGGCGAGGCGGAGGCGAAGGCGATGAACGTCAAGGCCGAAGCCTACCAGGAGTGGACGCAGGCGGCGGTCGTCGACAAGCTCATCACCAATATGGCGGACGTCGTGCGTGCTATGGCTGAGCCTCTCAGCAAGGTCGACAAGATCACCATCGTCTCTACCGGAAATGATGGTGCGACGGGTGCGAGCAAGGTCACCGGAGAGATGACTAAGATCGCAGCCCAGGTTCCTGCGCTCTTTGAGGCTCTATCGGGAATGAACCTTCACGATCTCATGGCCAACGTCAAAGCGATGAAGCCTCGCGAGAACGGCAACAGCTCCCAGGTTTAAGTAACAAATCGGCGCGGGAAACTCCTCCGCGCCGAATCAGCATCCGCTGCAAAAGGAGAAATTCCATGGCACTGCTTGAACGTGTAGGAACGCTCTTACGAGCGAACATTAACGATCTCATCGAGAAGGCTGAAGATCCCGAGAAACTCGCAAAGCAACTCGTCCTGGACATGGAAAATCAGCTTCTCCAGGTCAAGACGCAGGTTGCCATCGCGATTGCTGACCAGCACCTTCTCCAGAAAAAACTGAAGGAGCATGAGGATGCCATGAACCAGTGGAATCGTAAGGCCGAACTCGCCGTTCAGAAGCATCAGGATGATCTGGCCCGTGCTGCGCTCGAGCGTAGTTTGAGCAGCCAGCAGGTCGCGGCAAGCTTCGCGCAGCAACTGGAAGATCAGAATGCCGAGACAGAGACTCTTCGCAACGCCTTCGGGCGCCTTCAACAGAAACTGTCTGAGACGCGATCCACTTGCGAGGTGTTGATAGCGCAGCACCGCCGCGCCCGAACTGCAGGCAAAGCCAATGCCGCCCGCACGCTTGCCGCCTCGCACGAGAGATCGAACGTCCTGAACCGACTACGCACTACCATCCAGCGCAACGAGGCAACGAATTCGGCCAGCCACATGATCCTCGAAGCCCAGTCTCTTGAAGACCAACTCAATGGCTTAGAAAAGGAGGATAGGATCGAGCGTCTTCTTGAAGATCTCAAAAGCCGCCAACCCCGACTTACGTGAATCGAGAACTGTTTGTGAGTATGAATATTCGTTGAAGTAGAGAGAACCCATTTTGGTACGCGTTATCCACTGCTATTTGATAAGGTTAGGTGACTTAGGTCTTGATTGGCGCGGGGTTCGTAGGCATACTCCAGAGAGAGTTGGATGGATGAGCCTCTAAGACGGTGCCAACTGAGACACACCTGTGACCCGATATAGCCGTCAAGACGTAATTCGGATCCTTCACTTGCAGGCACGCCAGTTAGTGGCGTGGGAGCGAGCGGGATTGATCTCTCCCAACAACGACTACTCTTTTGACGCTCTGGGCCAGTTGCGCAGGCTGCGCGATCTGCAAGCTACGACGCGCATCTCGGCGAAAAGTATTCGCGCGTCGGTCGATGCGATGCAGCGATTCGGAGGGGTACGAAACCCACTGCTCGAAGCGAGCTTTGTGCGTCGTGGATCGCGTCTTAGCTTTCGGCACGGCGGCGCGTTGATGGATCCGCTTACGCAGCAGCTTGCTTTCGACTTTGAGACTGCGCCGGCTCGTCAGCTTCGTGTAGTGGGGGCGGGGGATATTGCTCTACGGCAGGCCGCTGAGGTGCAGGAGATGTTCTTGCGGGCGGTGCAGCTGGAGGAAAATCCGGCCACGATCCAAGAGGCGGCTGAGATCTATGACGCGATTCTGGTGCTGCGACCGCAGCATGCGCCGGCGTTGATCAACCTTGGGACGATTCACTACAACCTTCGCCGATTTGAAAATGCCGAAGGGCTCTATCGGCGCGCTACCTTGGCCGATCCGGAGTATGCGCTGGCGTTCTTCGATCTGGGCAATGTGCTGGACGAGATGCAGCGACTGGCCGAGGCGACAACGGCTTATCAGAAGGCTGTCGCACTGGTGCCGCAGTACGCCGACGCGCACTACAATCTGGCACTAGCGTACGAGCGGCAGGGACAGCGTCGAAGAGCGTTGCGGCATTGGCTGGCCTATGTGCGGCTCGATCCGATTGGGCCGTGGGCCAATCACGCGAAAGAACAGGCTCGTAAGATTTTGAACACCGAGAAGCTTTCGATTGTTAGCCGCCGTGGGCGCTCAGTAAAAATTGCCGGGTAGCGATTTATTCTTCTTCGAGGCAGGCTTAGACGGATTCGCCATACACTCTCAGACTGAGTGAATGGCTATTCAGTTGTGTGTTCAAGATGCTAGACTCACCTGTTCCTTAATACGGTTTGAGGTGAGTGGATGTCGCAGCAGGTTGGTCCGATGGCGTTGACGCAGTTGGGGGAAGACGAACAGCTCTTTCGTGACACGATAAGACGCTTTGCGGTGGAGCAGATCGGTCCGCTGGTACGCGGGATGGATGAGTCGCAGCAGATGGATGCCGGGCTTATCCGTAAGCTCTTCGAACTTGGGTTGATGGGTATCGAGATTCCCGAAGAATATGGCGGGGCAGGTGGGACGTTCTTCAATGCAATCCTGGCGGTGGAGGAGGTCTCTGCCGTTGATCCGTCGGTTGGGGTGATGGTTGATGTTCAGAACACGCTGTGCATCAATGCGCTTGTGCGATGGGCCAATGAAGACCAGAAGAAGAAGTATCTGACGCGCCTTGCGACCGACACCATAGGATCTTATGCGCTTAGCGAAGCTTCTTCTGGATCGGACGCGTTTGCTCTACAGGCGCGGGCGGTGAAGCGGGGCGACGACTATGTTCTCAACGGACAAAAACTCTGGATTACGAACGCGAAGGAGGCTGGACTGTTCATCGTCTTTGCGACGATCGATCCAACGGCGGGGTACAAGGGGATTACAGCTTTCCTCGTCGAAAAAGATGCGCCTGGATTCACGTTGGGCAAAAAGGAAGACAAACTCGGCATCCGCGCCTCGAGTACATGCGAGCTTATCTTTAGTGATTGTGTGGTGCCGGCTGCTCAGGTACTGGGCGAGCCCGGCAAAGGATACAAGATAGCGATCGAAACTCTCAACGAAGGCCGCATCGGCATCGGCTCGCAAATGTTGGGTTTGGCGGCGGGCGCGTGGGGACACGCGGCGAAGTGGGCCAAGGAGCGCAAACAATTTGGCAAAACACTGGTTGAGTTTCAGGCCATGCAGTTTCAGCTTGCTGAGATGGCGACGGAGATCGAGGCGGCACGGCTGATGGTCTATAACGCGGCGCGACTCAAGGATGCGGGACTCGATTTTCTGAAAGAGGCTGCGATGTGCAAATATTTCACGTCGCAGGTGGCGGAGCGCGTCGCCAGCCTCGCGGTCGAGGTCTATGGGGGGTCTGGGTTTGTGAAAGATTACCCCGTCGAGAAGCTGTATCGCGACGCAAAGATCGGAAAGATCTACGAGGGAACCTCGTTCATGCAGTTGGCCACGATCGCTAAGTTGACATTAGGGAAGAGTTAGCCTCTTCGTACGATCCGCCCCGATTGGTCCAATCGCTTCCCTGGTTCTACACTAGAGGAAGAGTATTGGTATGACCACTTCGATAACTTCGACAAAATCCGGACCAAGAGCACCTCTGCCTTTTCTCGGGCTTGCCTGTGCCGTCAGCGTTTCAACGATGTACTTCAACCAGCCTCTTTTGCTGGAGATGAGCCATAGTTACGGGGTCACAGCCGGACATGTCGGTTTCGTTGCGGTTGCGACCCAGGTAGGCTATGCGATCGGCTTATTTACCTTCGTTCCGCTTGGCGATGTGCTGGAACGACGCGCACTGATGATGCGGATGTATGGCGCGGTGACAGTCGCACTGTTGCTGGTCGCGCTTGCTCCCGGACTGGGCTGGCTTATCGCAGCGAGCTTGCTGCTTGGGCTCTTTGCCTCGGTCACTCATGTTGTTCTTCCGATCGCGCCGGATCTGGTTTCGCAGGAGCAGCGGGGGCGCGCTATTGGCACAGTCATGACCGGATTGTTGCTGGGAATTCTGCTGGCGCGCACCTTCGCGGGATGGGTGAGTGGAATTCATGGCTGGCGGTGGGTCTTCGTGGTGGCTGCGGTAATAAATGCGACGTTTGTTCCGCTCATCTGGAAGGTCATGCCGAAACTTCCTCCGAAGCAACAACTAAGATATGCCGACGCGATGAAGTCGCTTTGGACGCTCTTTCGCACTCAGCCCCTGCTGCGCGAGTCTTCGATTGTCGGAGCACTTGTATTTGCATCCTTCAGTTGCTTCTGGACCACGCTGGCTTTTTTGCTCCAGAGCCATTACGGGCTTGGTGCGGGCGTCGCCGGAACCTTTGGCGTGGTTGGAGCGGCGGGCGCTTTGGTCGCGCCACTGGCAGGCAGGTTATCGGACCGTCACGGATCGCGCTGGGTCATCTCGCTGGGTATGGGGCTGCTCGCGTTCTCGTACATTCTGCTTTGGGTGGAGGAGCCTGCGGGGATTTCGACCACGTTCCACATTATTGCGCTCGTAGTCGGAGTGCTGGTGCTCGATGTTGGTGCGCAGATGACGCAGGTGGCCAATCAGACGAGGATCTTCGGGTTAGTTCCGTCGGCGCGCAGCAGGCTCAACACGGTTTATATGACGGTGTACTTTACCGGGGCGGCAGTTGGGTCGGCGTTGGCGACGATGGCCTGGGCGCATTGGAGATGGAACGGCGTCTGCTGCCTGGCGATTGGGTTCATCGCGCTGGCTGGCCTGCGGCATGCGATCGGTAGCCGGCATGCTGGAGAAGATCACCTTGTGACGTCGGAAGAAGATCTTTTACTGGAGGCTTAGCGAAGCCTTAGGACCGCAGACGCAAGGTGCGGGTGGTGGGCGAGGCGGGGATCGAACCCACAACCCCGAGCTTAGAAGGCTCGTGCTCTATCCAATTGAGCTACTCGCCCGCGAGTGTCCTGAATTGATTGTAGCGGGATCGAGAGCTTTCGGGTTTCAAAATTGGCGGAGGCCTAACCGAAGGCGAGATCCTTGCTGCGCAACAAGGCGACTACCGCGTCCAACGCTGAAGCCCAGTTCTGCTCTGCGGTTTGAGAATCGTGGCCGAGAGCCTTTATGTAAAGGCTGACGGCGAAACCCTCCTGCGGGCCGGTAAGATCAACCAGCGCTGGGCGGATTACGCAGTCGAGCATGGCAAGGGAATGGTCCAGAGGAGAAGAGTGGCGTGTGAGACGGTGCATCATCTGCTCCATCTGATGATAGGAGGCGAAGAGAGATCGGTCGCGCCAAACAATGTCGATATAGCTGCCGAAGCCGGCGGGGGCCTCGTCGGCCGTCACGTCGAGATTTTGGCGGAGGTCGTCGAGCGGCTCTGCGTCGAGCGGCCACGCATCGCACTTGGCGGTGAAGACGGGCGATCTGGAAGCGTTGAGCGCGCGCAGAGCATGCATCAGCGGCGGATGCTGTTCAACTTCGGGGAGATGGTCGAGATCGTAAGGGTTTTCGCGCAGATCGATGAAACGGCGATTGCCAGAAGGATCGGAGGGGTCAGACCAGGGAACGACAAGCACGGGATCGTCTGAGGAACATTCGGCGGACCAGTCAGAGAGCATTAGCAACTATCTTAGCGTTACTGGTGGGCAGACGTTGGGAGCGCGACTGATGCATTGGCAAGCAGAAAACGAAGTAGCGTGTGCTCGGCCCAATAGCCGTCGTAGCCAGTGTCGGCGTCGGGTTGGGCGAGAAAGGCGCAGTGGCCGCCGTGGTGAGTCGTAATCAGATGAATATTCGGGTTCGCTTCAAGTCTGCTGCAACTCTCTTCGGTGATACGAACAAAGGGATCGTCCAGAGCGTGGAGAATGAGCGTTGGCACGGCGATATGGTCGATGACGCGGGCGGCAGCTGCTCGATAGTAATAATCATCCGAGCCGGTGAAACCGGAGTAGAGGGCGGTGATGCGGTCGTCCAATTCACGGAGGGAGCGTATACCAGTGGCTAGATTTGGATCGTAAACATGCGGAAACAACGCGACCTTGCGGCGATATCGAAGTAGAAGAGCGCGAAGGAACTTCAGCTCGTAGAGCCGATTCTGCGGGCGATGAAGAGCGTCAGCCGAGGCGCCGAGATCGAGCGCGGGGGATACGCCAATAACCGACCGGAGCTCTGGCGGCGCAGAGGTGCCCAGTTCGCCAGCGAGTTTGAGGACGAGATTTCCTCCCATCGAGTAACCGATCAGTGACAGTGACTGCAGACCATGTTGGGCGACGAAGAAATTCATCACTTCGAGCACATCGTTTGAGAGACCCGAGTGATAAAGCGTCGGCGAGAGCGCTTCAGTGCCTCCGCAGTTGCGCATGTTCATGCGGATGATGTTGCAGCCGGCGCGCCACAACTTGTTCGAGTTGCCGATGACATACTGAGAGTTCGACGAACCTTCCAGTCCATGCACAAGGATGGCTGTCGGTCGCGACGCACGCACCTCTTCTGGCTGCCAATGGCAGTGGCAGAGGACCTGGCTTGCAATTTGTGTGGAGGTAGCAGGTGATACTTCGACCAGCGTCGCCTCAGGCGTGGGCAGCCCGTTTATCCGAGGCAGGTAGTTGCCCATGATCGTTTGAAGATGTCCATTGATAATGAAACGCCGGGGCTGAAACTCTACAGCGTGGCTCGCGATACTCTCGATCTCGTCTGTCTCCATTACTGTTTGGCCGCCTGAGCTTGGATGCGGGCGAGAAATTGTACGGCATTGAGTGCGCCGGTAGGTTCGTCCTCATGCTTGAAGTAGATATAGACGTCGCGTTGTTCGGCGAGTGCTGAGAAACGTTGTGCGAACGCGTCAAGCTCGGTCACCGAATAACCCTGACTTCTGCGGAGCCGGTAAGAAGTGTGGGTCGCAGCGGTATGCACGTCGGGCGTCAATAGATCGTCGCTTTCGGCAATGCAGAGCGCCGCGTTGTGCTCGCGCAGGATCGTGTAGATGTTCTCGCTGAACCACGACTCGTGGCGGAATTCGAACGCAATCGGTGCAGCGCCTTCTTCGTGAAGCTTGGAAAGAAACAAGAAGGCACTGAGAAGCTCGGCGTCTGCCTTGAAATTAGGGGGAAGTTGGAACAGCAACAGGCCGAGCTTGCCGGCCTGACGGACTGGCTCAAGCGTCGCCACAAACTGAGATACGAGTTCGTCGCAACCACGCAACCGCTTGAGATGAGTAATACGTTGCGGCGCTTTGAAGCTGAAGCGAAAGTCTGGCGGAGTCGCGGCGAGCCAGTCTTCCAGCATCTTCGCTGTCGGCAGGGCGCGGAAGGTGTAGTTCACTTCGACCGAAGTCAGTTGTGTTCCGTAGAACTGAAGGAACTTCTTCGCGGGGGTGCCGGCAGGATAAAACTCCGGCTTCCAGGTTGGATACGCCCAGCCTGAGGTGCCAGCATAGAGACGCACCGGGAGTCTGTTAGCGGCGACCGGGACGGGCGTAGAGGAAGCTTGGGGTACGCGGGACAAGGTTGATCCGCAGTCTGAAGATTTTGAGAAGTTTGGGGCGGCTAGTGGGTTTCGAACCCACGACATCCGCTGCCACAGAGCGGCGTTCTGCCACTGAACTATAGCCGCCGTATAATGGAATTATAGCACTGGCCGCCAACAGGGCAATCTCTGGGCGGGGCGGGAAGGGGTCCGATGCCATTTACCGCGAAACCCGAGGTCTTGTCGCCCCGTTTGAAACGCGGTGGGCGAGCTTTCGATGATGAAAATCTCGACTTGTTGTCGCACGTTCTCGACGATTTCATCAGGATCCCCGGCACCTCGATCCGCTTCGGTCTGGATGGTATTGTGGGCCTCATCCCAGGCGTCGGTGATCTGATCGGCGGAATAGCCTCGTGCATCATTATTGTCGCGGCATGGGTGCGCGGTGTTTCCTACGTCACTGTAACCCGCATGGTGGCGAACGTCGCGATCGAAGTGCTGGTCGGCTCTATCCCGGTTCTCGGCGATATGTTCGACATTGCGTGGCGCGCCAACCGCCGCAACTACGCGCTTTTGATTGGCAGTGTCGATGAGCCGCGAAAACATACGCTGCAAAGCTGGCTCTTTCTCGGCATGGTGTGTCTCGTGTTGGCTGGACTGGTGATTTTGCCGCTGCTTCTGCTCACCTGGGTCTTTGACGGGCTCTTCCATGCGCTCTTCGGAACGAGTAGCCACGGCCTCTTTCGCACGCTCTGATCGCGGTAACCCGCTCGATGCGATAAACTAAAAAGAGTCGGGGCGTAGCGCAGTCTGGTAGCGCATCTGGTTTGGGACCAGAGGGTCGGGGGTTCGAATCCCTCCGCCCCGACCAACTATCCAGCCACAGTCATCTCAGAAGATCCAAACCAAGCAGCTGTTGTGGCGGGATCTGCCACCATGACGCTGAATCCTCCGAAGGACCCGGACAAGAGACAGAAGAATCTTGATAAAGCTGTGGCTAAGCTTCCGAGGAACTCTCCACCGCCCAAGTCCTGGGACCTGTTAGCGCCGAATCTCCTAACAATGGCTGACATCTCCGTGTTGCTGGCGGGAGCGGACGATTACGATTATTGCTGGACGATGATCCAGCCGGGGTCGGGATCGAACTGGGTCATTGCGGTTGCTGTTTCTGTGGTGGTCTTGCTGAGATCCTTTTCAAGCAGCACGCCATCCTGGTTGATCATGAAGCTCATCACGCCCGAGTTGCCGTACTCCGCCGGATAGGCGATGAAGGCGAATCCGCCTGTCATCTTCCCGTTGACCATGTAGCTCTTTGCGCCGCCAGGCGCCTTGTCGGTTTGCCCTTGCAGCATGCGGAAGTAGTAGCCATGGAACGGGGTGTGTCCCTCGGGCTTTGCGGTATATCCTTCGGCGGTTGCGTTGGCCGCCAACGGCCCGAGCGGACTCGCCGGCATCCCGTTCGGCGATTGCCAGTACAAGCCATTTTGCTTGCCCGGGTCGCTGATGAACTTCGCCGCAAATTGCTTCGTCTTTTCTCCATCGTGAGGGTGGGAGAAGTAGTCAGCCTCAGCGTCCGCCACTGCTCCACAGACATCGATAATTGCCAGCTCATTCCGGCCGATGCGGCGGTTCAGGACTTCATCCCTGCCTGCGGCCGTATCGAAATACCACTTTCCATCGCCATTCTTCTTCAGGGGAATCGGGAAAGGAAAATTGTCAGGTCCGACCAGCAGAATCTGGGCGCCATCCGGCATGTTGCGCCAGCGGTGCATTGCCCCATACCCGGCCACGAAGGCTGCGGCGGCATTCTTGTCCTGCACGGGATCGCCGGAATAGAGAACCGCTTTCGAATCCGGGCCAAACGTCGCCAGCAGCGCATTTTGATCGCCTGATTTTGCCGCCGTCAGCAGAGCGTTACCCGCTTCGTCGGGTGTGGCAAATACAGTGATGGAAGGTTTCTCGGGCGTCTCGGGTTTCCTGCACGAGGCAAGGGGGAGAAGTAGCGCCAGAAGCAGTAACGGGGTGGTCAACGCAATTCTGCGGGGCTTGAGCGACATTCCATCCTCCAAAACTTCGCCTGTAAGCTCTTTACCAAGATTGCTCGCCAAAGATAGCTTCATCTGCGACCGCCCCAGCCGCCACCGCCGCCGCGGCTAACCGAACCACGAGCGCTCTCCTGGCGGGATGCCCAACCACCTCCTCCGCCGCCGCCAAAGGCCGGTGATCCGCCGGACCGCTCCTGCGATCCATAGCCGCGAGCAGCAGCGGAGTTGGCTCCAGAGTAGCTTGAGGGAGTTTTCGGGGTCCCCTGGGTTTGGTTCCAGCCACTCCCGGTGTTCTTGTAGACATTCCCGTTTGCTGCGGCATATTTATTTCCATTGGCGGCTTGGCCCGCGGCTACATTGTTGCCGTACGCGCCGGACGCCGCAACTCCTTTGCCGCCATTCGAAGTCTGTACCGTTCCAACTGACCCTTGCGCGGTAGTTTGATGTTGGGTGTACGCGGTGCTGCCGTTCTTGGAGACCACCGAACTTCCATAGTTCCCGTAGGCGTTGGAAGCCTGGTGCGTGGCGGCATACGCGCCGGTGTTCGGGTTGTACGCTTGACCGACTTTTTGCGTTCCGTAAGCGGTCGTGGTGGATGCGCCACGGGCATAGGTTCCGGTCGACGGATTATAGGCATTCCCAGCGCGCGCGACGCCATTCGGGCCGTAGGCAGTTGCGCTGGAACCATAGTAGCCGCCGTGCCATGCGTTGTTTCCGTAGTAGGTATTGCTCCTGTACACGACAGCGCCGCCATGCCAGTTACAGTTCCAGTAGCTGTAGCCCCATCCGGAATTGTTTATCGCCATGCCCACCGCGATTCCAGCTCCGAATGCTAGCAGCCCGGTCGTGACGACGGCTGCTGTGCTGTATCCCGGCGTCACATACGGAGTGCCATAGACGACGGTCGGGTTGTACTGCGGGACGTAGACCACCTGTGGATTGGTAGGTTGAATCACGATCGTTTGCGGCGATTGTTGCACCACCGTGATCTGTGAGCCGGATTTGAGATTGCCGGCAGCTTTTGCCTGGGCACGCAATGTCTGAATCGCCGTCATCACATCGGCGGCCTGCGTGTGGTATGCCTCTCCGAGGCCAGAGGTCCAACTCAGATTCCCGGCCAGGTTGTCGAGTACAGTAGGAAACTGCGTGAGCGCCTTCACACTGGGATCCCACTGCTCCTTATCGACGGCCTGGGTTAGAGCGGTGCCCGTCAAACTCTTGTTCTGCTGAAGCCAGCCGGCGGCGGCAGCAACCTGGTCGGGAAAGGTTGCGGCCCCAAGAATCTGGGCAACCAGGGCATCCGGGTACAGTGCGATGGGCGCCACAAGTTTCCCCAGATCATCCGCAGAGAGGGGGGTGCCTTGTCCCGAATACCCGTTCGCTGCCGGAGCTTGTGCCGGTTCCTGCCCTTGGGCTGCAAAGGGCACGGCGTTGATGACCAGCAGGAAGGATAAGGTAGCCGATAGGAGCTGTTTCAGGAAATTTCTGATCATTGTCTTCTCTCTATCCAAGAAGGGCACCCAGCATCTGATGAGCTTAGTTTGACGGAACCAGCATATTCCTAATCCAAGAACACGACGCCTTTAGTTTGGTAATTTTACTTTCCGACCGCCGACTCGGAGCGGAGACCAGATGGAAATCGTGCGGACTCGAAAGGCCAGAACTACTTGAGTGTATGACCGGCTATCCGTAGAACTGCAAAGCCAGTTGCGCAAACGAAAGCCGAAAGTTCCGGAAAACTGGTATTTGTTAACTGAATCCAGGTTTTCCAAGCGATCATCTTGGAGAGCCTAAATTGCCGCCTCGTTGTATACAGCTCTGCGGCCACAATGGCCCGAAGTGCGGGCACGGGAGGAATGATGAGGATCACACTGAATATCGCTGCTAGTCTTCTGGTTCTAGCGGGCGTCATTTGGTTCCTACAAGGGATTAATGTACTGCCTGGTAGTTTCATGACTGGACAGACTAAGTGGGCGATTTATGGTGGTATGGCCATTGCAGTGGGCCTCGCTTTATTGCTGAGAGCTAACCGGGCGCGAAAGGAGCGCTGATTCAGTGTGAAGTGCCGATAACCCCGTTTCTGAGGAACTACGGGACGTCACTTGTCCGAGATGCCGACTATGCGGCCAGGTGACGAGAAGAGCTTTTGCCAGGACTGAACCCGACTCCGGATAAAGCAAGAAATCCTGTGGGCTGCTATCGGCTAACCTCAATCACAATAGAACCCATGCGTTCGCTGCTGGCATACTCCCGATGTGCCTCTTGGATCTCACTAAGCCTGAAGGTGTTTTTGATTGGTACGGAGATCCTTCCGTCTTTGAGCCATTCAAAAAGTTGCTGCAGATCTGAAGCGAAGTGTTTTGACCCGCGATTCACGCCGAAAAAGGTGGTGCGCTTTCCCGACCAAAAGAACAAGTTCTTCGAGAACAGTTTGAGAGCTGAAGGGATCACCGAACGTTCAGGAGTATTGGTCCATGCCGGCAAGTTCATGCCATACCCCACTAGAACCCCTCCCCTTTTCAAGATCGAGTAGGACTCGTCGAAACTCTCAAATCCGAGTGGATCGAAGACCGCGTCTACCCCACCGAGGTCTTGCGTGGAGGCGATCCACCTCTTATTCAAATAATCGAAAGGGATTGCTCCGAGTTGCCGCAGTTCGTCGTGCTTTTTCAATGAAGCTGTACCGAAGACCTGGGCTCCTTGTAGTTTTGCGAGCCGTAGGAGCGCGCCTCCCACGGCGCCACTCAACGCATGAACGAAGATCTTCTGGCCAGCTGTAACATGCGCCACCCGGTGCAGCATTTGATACGCGGTGACCCAGTCCAGGATGAGGACGACAGCAGCCTTTTTGTCCAGGGCCTCGGGCACGCTTACCAGAAATTGTTCCGGAAGGTTGATTAGTTCCGACTGTCCCTCATACTTCGAAAGACATGCAACGCAGTCACCAATACCGAACTTTGCGGAGCCCGGGCCATTCAATCGCACCTTGCCAATGACACTATAACCAGGAGTCAGGGGCGGCTTCTTTTGAAGCGGATACGTGCCGCGACGCATGTTCACGTCGGAACCTGAAACGATGGTGTACTCGACCGACAGTTGAACTTCGCCGGCTGCAGGATCGTTCAGATCACTCTCGACAATCGCAAGCTTGCTTTCGTCGCCGAACGCAGTAATGACAACTTTCTTCGTCCTGGCCATGAGCTCACCCTCGATGGATTCTCTCATCAATGAAGGATGCTGATTAGAGCCAGCGCAGGGGAATGTCTCCAGACTTTCCAACGGCGGAAATGGCCACGCATCAAGTATCGACTGAGTTCGAAAATTTCAAAGGGTCTTGGAATTTCAAACGCGGGTAAGATCAGGCCCGCCGGTGAGCGCCAGATATTGATGGATGAACGCGATCGACATGCTGCCTTCGCCCACACCGCTGGCTACACGTTTGATCGAACCGTGACGAACGTCGCCAGTGCAAAATACGCCCGGAAGGCTTGTCTCCAAGGGAAACGACTCTCGATCAAGAGGCCACGCGGTCAGGTCTCTTCCCGTGTAAATATAGCCTTTGGCATCACGCTCCAGGTTCGGCGGAAGCCAGGATGTGTTCGCGGTCGCGCCGATCATCAGCAACAACGCATCGGCACTACGCGTAGTGGAAATTCGTTCACGCGTGGTGGTTACGATCCGTTCGTCAAGGCGAACGTGCAAACAATGCAATTGACGATCCGTGACCAGAAACGAAAGCATGTAAAATTTGCGTCTACTAATTGTGATAAGTCCAATCAAGGATGTTAGCGTTCATGCTTGAACCGCCAGTTCCTGCTGTAAAGCCCACATAAGCAGTAGTGCCACCAAGTACGCTGGCTAAATTAACAGCTTCCGTCGCGGTAAAGCTCGCAGATGTTGAAGCGTCCGTAAGCGTTAACGTAAGGTTCGTACCGTCGTAAGTGATGTGCGCATGCAGGATGTGCCCGCTAGCCAAGACGATATTGGAAGTAGTCAAGTTGATGGCAGGTATCGTTGGCTGTGCTCCATCTGTATAAAATCCGGTTGAATCTGATCCTTCACCTGAGTTGTTGTGAATATCAAATTTGATTGCCAGGCTTTTTCCTATTCCAGCAGTTCCGCCTCCGAATCCGAGTCCACTTCCTATCGATCCGATGGCCGAGGGTCCTTTAGTCTGGATGGCGAAGGTGAAACCATCTGCGACCCCGTTGAGAATTTGAAAATCAAAGTCGCTCGTAAATGTAGCAACGTTGACAGCCGGTGTAAACCATATCGAACTTCTGGAAGATGTCTGGCTTGCAGTCATCAACTGCAGCGTCGAACCGCTCAGAAGCCCAACTCCGTTAAAGACGAAACTACTTGCGGCACCCGCGAAACCATTTGGGAAATTGATCACTTCAGGAGTCGGATTGATCGTGTACCCGCCGCTCGACACTGAGCTTACCGAAAGACCAGGAGCAATAGCCATCGCTTGAATAGTCTCAGTTGACCCAACCAGAACGGGGTTGGAATACACCGAAGAATTGGTGCTGGGTGTTGTGCCGTCCGTTGTGTAGTAGATGACACTGCCCCCTGTGGAGTCGGAGAGTGTAATGCTTTGCGCACTCGCGTATGTGCCTGGCGCGGGGGAGAACGTTGGCGCGGCGGTAACACTAGGTACCGTCGCGGAAATAACATAGGTTGCAGTAGTCACTGCGCTTTCCAATCCAGATGGCACAACAGCAAATGCTTCGAAGGTTGTCGTCGTTCCTGCACTAACCGCAATAGGGTTGCTGTACACCGCAGAGGACGTTGTTGGAGTCGTGCCGTCCGTCGTGTAATAAATCGCGACACCGGAAGTGGTATCGCTGAGCGCAACGTTTTGCGTCGTCGTATAGCTGCCCCCTGGGGGGCTGAAGGTGGGAGATGAAGGAGGAACTGCGGCCACCGAGGCACTGTAGGTCCAGGTCAGGATCTTTTGAACTGCTGTGCTTCCGCCGGATCCGCCTGTGAAGCCTACATATGCCGTATTGGCTCCCACGATCTGGGGAATATTAATCGCCTGACTGTACGTAAATGTCTTGGCAGCGACGATGTCGGTCAAAGTTAAGGTTAGAGTGGTGCCGTCATATGACAGATGGGCCTGCATGATGTTGCCACTATTCAAAAGGACTCCGCTCGACGTCATATCGACAGCAGGAATCGTGGGCATCGCCCCATTTGTATAAAACCCCGTAGAGTCGTTGCCCTCTCCCGCGTTGTTGTGGAAGTCAAACTTAACAGCAACGCTGTTAGGCATGGCTTTCGTGTTTCCATAACCCAGGGCCGCGCCGTTGTTTCCCAGTGCAGTGGCCTTTGCATTCTGTATCGTGAACGTGAAGCCGTCTGCTATCGGATTAAGAATCTGGAATGCAAAGTCTGCCGTAAAGGCGCGTATGTCAATGGGTACGTTATAGAAGGCGCTCCCCGCCTGATTGATGCCTCCGCTCGTGAGCTGAAGGCACGCGTCACTGCTGGTAGTAGCTGTGCCGTTGAAGGTAATCCCAGCAGGGGTTGCAAAGCCGCTGCCAAAATTTATGCTCGAACCGCCGGGCTGTATGACATAAGCGTCCGAGACAGCGTGATTTGTCTGCAGCGCCGGATCTACTGCCAAGGCGCTTACGGTTGTATTTGCTCCCACCATTATGGGACTCGAATAGACCGCAGATGAGGTTGTAGCAGTAGAACCATCCAGCGTGTAGTAGATCGTGGCGGAACTGTCCCTGTCGGACAACACAACCTGCTGCGCTGAGGTATAGGTGCCTCCAGCTGGGGTGAATACCGGCAGCGGCGTCAATGGCGACGGAGTGAACGCTGCGGAGGTTATCGAGCTCTGAAGGTAGTTGATTCCACTCGCCATCGCTTTGACCGTTGTAGCCGCCGTCAGCGTGATGGGCGAAGTATAGAGATTGGAGCCGGTTGTAGGAACCGTTCCATCTAACGTATAAAAAATGCTCGTAGAAGGTGTTGCCGTAGTGAGCCATATCTGCTGGGGCGCCTCGAAGACACCCCCGTTGGGTATAATGGTTGGTACTGCAGCGACTGGTTCGCCATTGAGTAAGCCAAATACATCAAGCTGATGCTGCGCTCCGACGTACACCTTGCCATTCGTGACGATAGGTACAACAAATTTGTTGGACAGACCAGGATTGTCGCGCGGCTGCTTATCGCTTTCATACAAAATCTTCGACAGGTTGGTGGCATCGAAGGCGTAGAGGGTCTCGGGAGTAGTGCTTCCGGTCTGCCGTACAGCCCACGCTATACCGTTCTGTGTCCCGCTTGAAGATATGACGAAACTGGCCCCCGGAAAGCTGGAGGTAACAGTGCCAAGGCTGGAAGTGGTAGATGCGAGTACACCATTAGTGAGGCTAAACGCTTTAGGATAGTCCCCACTACCCCATGTATAAACACTTCCATTCCAGTAGGCGGGAGTGCTGAAGATGCCCTTCGTTGCGCCCAGAATATCCTGCAAGGCGTTTGTGTTCGAAGTACCTCCGGGTAGATAGCCACCGAGATTATCTCGATCTAAAACCACGATGCGTCCTTCTTTTCCCGCCTGTATCAGCAGATGAGGATTGGGACCTGCTTGATCGGGCAACAGAAGAACCCCGCCGGACCCCAGATCGTGATCTGCCGCGGATAACGCGGCCTGATTGAAAGTTGTGAAGGCATCAGTCACAGCAAGACTGCCGCCTGCCAGACTAACTTCCACGACGCTGTCCCCGAGATTGACACTCGGATTGAACGGAGGGTACGTAGTGTTCAAGCCGTTGCCCGTTGAAAGGAACATTCGTCCGCTGGTCCCTCCATTGTCAATTGGCATTCCGGCACCTGACGCCCAGATGCCAGCTCCAGAACCGCTAGGAGATAGACAGATAGCCCCAGTCTGGCCAAGTGTTGTGCCATCATATGCCAGCAACCAGCCATGCCATGGGCCGCTATCACCGTGAGAACCGAAGCCGGCATACACTATGCCGTTGTAATAGACCAAGGCCGGGCGGTTCAGCTGCCATAACGGACTAAACGCGATTTGACCGCCTGAGCTACCAGCTCCGGTGCCCAACGCTGTCGCTTGAATAATGGTCGGGCTGTTTGGCTGCTCTGCTCCGGTGAGTATGTTGATCGCATGCAGCCGCTGTACATATCCTCCACCTTCCTTCGTCTTGGCAATGACGTACATCGTGTTGCCAGCGACGTTGATCGCAGGGGTACTAGTGATCCCTATTTCAGGAACAATGTCATTTGTGTCAACATCCGCGCTGGGAACCGTGGTTGCGCCAGGTGCAGCGCCATAAGCTGAGCTGAGTAGGCTTATCTGCCACAGTGGCTGCGCATTTGTGCCAGCGTTCGAATCAGCATCGAAAGCGTAAACGGAGTCGTGCTCGGTCGCTACAAAAACAACGTTGTGTACTAGCCCATCACTCATCGTAAGGCCACTGATGTAGAGAGGCTGAGCATAGACATAGCCATCTACGGATCTTGAAAAAAGCAATCCGAACGATGAGGCAGTCACATTAGCTGGAGTTAGCAGTGTCTCCTGAGTATTTGCTCCCGCCTCACTATTGTCGTATCGCCAGGTAGGCACATTTACCGGAGTCGCTATTTGGCCCAACGCCGACTTAGTCACAGCAATCAATACGCAGATAAAAAGCGTTGCTCTTAGCAAGGACTTCGCGGCCGCTTCAAACCTGCTTGAAATGCAGGGTGGAAGACGTGATATGGCCAAACCAGTAGACACAGAGTTAACCAGCGACACGACTCACCTCCAGCGTCCCGTGGTTGATTCGTGGTGAGAGAGGAGAATGAATCCAAATTCCTAACGAGTTTCAACCAAGACTCAACGACAGAACTGCAGCAAGACCTTTCGCGCCCTGCGACACGGGGCCCTTAACGTGCCGACTCACAGTGCACGTTGAGGGCAAAATGTAATGCATTTGAGTCCAACTGTGTGTACACAGTAGTAATTGACGAAGGTTACTTTGCTGGAACGCGCGAGCGTTTATCGCAACTTCTTCTAATTCGGATAGTTGAAGGACCAATCTGCTCGCAGTCCTAGCACGGACAAATAAGTCCCATTCATCCCATCAACGATCTTGTTCACGGGGTATAAGTTTACTTACTTTGATGACTTGGATTTCAAATGCCCGGCCGAGACACATGCACTGGGCTGCACATCTTCGCACGTACTTTGACCTAAGGATGGTATGTAAACTGCTTTCACAGCCAATCTCGCGGGCCTAAAACGTCTCACAAACGGTCACACATTTGGATTTATGCCCACTTCTCGGGGTCACAGGACGCCTGCAACTTTGCGTCTGTTCTGCAATGGGTGATGCGAATACGGGAGAGAGTTGCGCCTGAAAACGACCGATTCCACTGGAGCAGGATTCGAAGCGTCCGCGACCGCAATAATTCAGGGGAAACCAATGTAGTGGCTGGCGGGACAACTGTGCATTGATATGCCGCTAGTGGCGAGATATCGTTGCATTGGGTGGCGGCATACCGTTGCATCTAGTATCAAAACCTGTCAAGCCCTTGAATCGAACAAAACCTCTTCAAAACAGTGACTTCCGCGTGGCGCATTAGTTCCACACCAGAAGCTATACTTGTTACTAAGAACCAAACAAACTGGTCCCGGGATTCGGTCCGGGGCTAATTCATTGATAACAAGTATTTTAGGCGTAACTCGTTTGTTATGAATATTTTGCAGACACAGCCACGCTGTAAGCTATTGAATACAAGTAATTTACGTCCAAAATACCCCCTAAGGGGGGAGGGGGTACCCGCGACATAAGGCAAGACGCTGTAGTGCACATCGTTGCAATCGGCTATCAATGAGAAAAAGTGTTTAGACCTCGACCGGCACCCGGCCATATCGCTTCTCGACATACTCATCGAGAATTACCTGAAACTCCTCGACGATCCGATCACCCTTCAACGTGGTGAACAGCTTGCCATCAACATAAACGGGAGCCTTCGGCTCCTCGAACGTACCAGGCAGGGAGATCCCGATATTGGCATGCTTCGACTCACCGGGCCCGTTCACAATGCAGCCCATCACAGCCAGCTTCAACTCCTCGACTCCCGGATACTGCTTCTTCCACTCCGGCATCGAAGCCACCAGATAACCCTGAATCCGCTCCGCCAGCTCCTGAAAGTAGGTCGAGGTAGTCCGCCCACAACCAGGGCAACTGGTCACCTGCGGCATAAAGCTGCGAATCCCGAGCGACTGCAGAATCTGCTGCCCGCAACGAACCTCCTCCGACCGGTCCCCACCCGGCGTCGGAGTCAAACTAACCCGGATCGTATCCCCGATCCCCGAAAGCAGCAAAGGAGCCAGACCCGCAGCCGAAGCCACGATGCCCTTCATCCCCATCCCAGCCTCGGTCAAGCCAAGATGCAGCGCATAGTCACAACGCCTTGCCAACTCGGTATAGACATCGATCAGGTCCCGCACCCCCGAAACCTTCGCCGACAAGATAATCTGATCCCGCCGCAATCCATAACGCTCCGCAGCCGCAGCATTATCGAGAGCCGACACCACCATCGCCTCCATCATCACATCGCGAGCGGGCAGGGGATTGGTGCTCTTCGAATTTTCGTCCATCATCTTCGTCAGCAGCGCCTGGTCGAGCGAACCCCAGTTCACGCCGATCCGAACCGGCTTCTGATGCTCGACCGCAACCTCAACCATCGTCCGGAAGTTGTCATCATCCTTCCGCCCGATCGACACATTGCCCGGATTGATCCTGTACTTCGCCAGCGCCTTCGCCGTCTCGGGGTACTTCTTCAGCAGCAGGTGACCGTTGTAGTGAAAGTCCCCAATGATCGGAGTTGACCAGCCCTTCTTCGCAAGCTCCTCGACGATCGCAGGTACAGCCTTCGCCGCCTCATCGTTGTTGACAGTAACGCGCACCATCTCGGAGCCGGCGCGCGCCAGCGCCGCAATCTGCTGCACCGAACTCTCAACATCAGCCGTATCTGTATTCGTCATCGACTGCACCACAACCGGTGAATCCGAACCCACCCGAATTCCACCAATATTCACCGTAACCGCACGTCGACGCTGTATCTCAGGCATAAACTCTCCACCCCCAAGTTTACCACCGCAGCACCAACAACCTACGCGATACACTAGCAAAACGTGGCCCGGTAGCTCAGTTGCATAGAGCAGCGCACTCCTAACGCGAAGGTCGGCAGTTGGACTCTGCCCCGGGCCACCATCCACTTCAGACCGCGGATGATGCAGCGGGAAAGCGACCGTCGATTTCACTGGTCGAGCCCGCAGCTGAGGATCAGTAAGATTGATCACCGGGAACGGGTGGGGCACCCACCTGTTCTTAAAACAGCGAAAAAGTAAATCGGATAACTTAAGGCAACTGTCACCAAAATAAAGAGGCCTTCTTAGGATCCGCTACGACAGATAACAGCGGGAAGACGGCTGAGGCGAGAGTGGGATAGCGATCGTGACAAAGCGTTGACATCTATCGCCTAATGGTGATGGATCACGTTGTTAGGAATATTTATCTGGTCTATACTCAAAATGTTTCCGGTGTCTGCTTCCAAGAAGCAGGCTGAAAGGGAATCCGGTGAGATCCCGGAACTGCCCCGCAGCGGTAATCAGGAACGAAAACTCCACATTGGCACTGGTTCGGTTGTGAACTGGGAAGCTGGAGTGAATAGGCAGCCTGTAAGTCCGAAAACCTGCCGTAAACGCTGCCCATATGGGCAGAATTGCACACGCCTCCGAGGGGAAGGCCGGGCGACCACAGCGTACCTCTCAAGGCTGTGTTTCCCCACTCCTCTTGTGGCGATAAGAACGTTATTCCCATCCAGGCTATGGGCGTGATGGTGGAGGTTTGAAAAACTAAGACCTCTGCGAGGACAGTAGCAATTATGGCTTACGTTCAGGACGGACTACGACGAGATAGCCAAACGTGATTTCTAAGCGATCCGTTTTACCGCTAGTTAAGAAAGAAAGTTCTACGATGAGAGTTGGAGAGAATTTCTGCCCTGGAATTCTTCATGCCGTTCAGGCAAAGGATGGCCTACTCACTCGGATCAGAGTTCCGGGTGGGATGATTGTTCCCAGCCAACTCTCTGCTATTGCCAAACTGTCCGCCGCATTTTCAGATGGACATGTGGAGATTACTTCACGTTCAAATCTGCAGATGCGGGGCATTGAAAATGAGAATTTGAACTATTTGGCTCGGGGACTTGATTCCGCAGGCTTTTTGCCTTCACCGAATCACGACCGCGTTCGCAATGTAGTGACAAACCCCTTCGCCGGCTTAGGCTTCGACGAGATTTTAGATTCGCGGCCGTTTGTTCGAGAGCTAGATAGCCGCATTACCAGAGACCCAGGGATGGCTGGTCTACCGCCCAAGTTCAGCTTTGCTATCGATAGCGGGGGAAGCTGGTTTAACCATGAAGATGACGATTTGGCCTTGCGAGTAATAACGGTCGACGATTCTCATTTATTTCATCTAGTGATCGGTGGTATTTTTTCTGGCTTCGGCGTGACGATTGATAAGGCAGTTGACTGCCTTCTTGAGGCGGCACAGGTATGCCTCTATATTTCGAAAAAGTTTGACGTGCCTGCAAGGGCAAGAAAAATTGCATCAATGTCGCAGGCTATGAACCATCTACTTAGTGAACTATCTCACTTTCTGGTGGACTGTCCCTGTTCGAATGACCGCAAGTTTGTGGCCGAGGCGCCTGTAGGAGTTTACTTGACGAAGCAGGCCGGTTTCGTAAACCTGGTGCCCTTGGTTCCTCTCGGACGGCTGACGTCAGCGCAGACACAGTGCATTGCCTCAATCGCAACGGAATGGGATGGAGATCTTCGGCTAGCCCCGTGGCGAGGCATCATAATCGGATCCATTCCCGAATGCGCGATTCGTCGAGTTGCTGCAAGGCTCCAATCCGTGGGTTTGTCGCTCGATAACAAAAGTGGATATGGAGGAGTCTTTGTCTGTGCAGGAACCGGTTGTGATGCGTCTTTGGCTGATGTGAGGAATGACGCGTCTCTCTTGGCGCACTTGCTGTCTGAGCAAGTTGTGAAGCCCGGATGGAAAGTCAACATCTCAGGATGTGAAAAGCAGTGTGCTATGCGAAACGGTGCGACAGCCGAGTTAATCGCAACTGTTTCGGGTTACGACTTGCGGACTAATGGGCGTTTTATAGCGTCGAATTGTTCGCGTGACTCTGCCCTAGATGCGGTGCTTGCGTGCCGGTCCGAACTGCGCTCTGAGGTTTCTTCACGATGATGACCTATAAAAAAAGTGCCGAAGAGATCTATCGAGAATCCTTTGAGATCATTAGAACGGAATCAGATCTATCCGCCTTTTCCCCGCGTCTTGCCCGCGTTGTTGTGCGGATGATTCATGCGTGTGGGATGACGGACCTGCCACAGTATGTCGCCGCGTCACCAACAGCGATTGAAGTCGGGGAGATGGCACTCCTTGCGGGAAAGCCCATCTATTGTGATGCAAATATGGTGGCAAATGGGATCACGCGGTCCAGGCTTCCCAAAGACAATGAAGTGATCTGCACACTCAATGATCCCCGTACCGTCGAACTAGCGAGTAGATTCGGAACGACCCGAAGTGCGGCGGCGCTGGAACTCTGGCGCGAGAAACTAGGCGGTTCCGTTGTTGTGATCGGCAATGCACCGACCGCTTTGTTCCACTTGCTCGAAATGCTCGAAGACGGCGCGCAGCAACCCTCGCTCATCATTGGAGTTCCTGTTGGTTTTGTGGGCGCTACGGAATCCAAAGTAGCTCTTGAAACCAACAGACAAAATATTCCTTATTTGACTATACGAGGTCGTCGAGGTGGAAGTGCCATTGCGGCGGCTGCCGTCAACGCTCTGGCAAGTGAGGAAGAATGATCAAGAGCACGATGCCAGGCCGACTATTTGGTGTGGGACTTGGACCTGGCGATCCAGAGCTTATCACTATCAAGGCGCTGCGTATCATCAGACAGGCTCAAGTGATTGCTTATCCAATGGCCAAGCGTGGCCAAAGCAATGCCCGCTGCATCGTGAGCTCAGAGTTGACAATCGAGCAGATTGAGCTGCCGATGATCTACCCGCTCACAACCGAGCCGGCAGATCAGAGTGGGGAGTATGAGGCAATAATCGCAGAGTTCTATGACGAAATGGCTGAGCAGATTGCCGCTCATCTTTCTATTGGGCGCGATGTGGCGGTTCTTTGTGAGGGCGACCCCTTTCTCTATGGGTCTTTTATGTATCTTCACGACAGACTTGCTCACCGCTTTCCCACCGAAGTAATTCCCGGAATACCATCGGTGATGGCCGCCGCGGCAAGGCTCGCGACTCCTCTTGTCCGAAGGGATTCAGAGCTAACGTTGCTCCCCGCCACTCTTTCTGAAGATGTGTTGGCCGCTAGACTAAATTCATATGACGCTTTCGCGATCATGAAACTTGGCCGCAACTTCTCGAAGGTAAAAAATGCGCTGTCCAGGGCAGGCGTTCTCGACAAGGCCCTTTACATTGAACGTGCAACTATGAGCCAGGAACGGATAGCCAAACTGAACGACGTAGATCCGGCAAGCGTTCCTTACTTTTCGCTTATCCTGGTTCCCGATTCGCGGCAGAGCCGGATCAGCAACCCCGTGAAAGACGCGGGTCGGATTACGGTTGTTGGACTGGGTCCTGGTTCAGCTGAATGGATTACGCCGGAGGCCCAGCAAGCACTGGCTGAAGCAACTGATTTGGTGGGCTACCAGCGATATCTGGACCGTGTCCCGATTCGATCTGGCCAACGACGTTTCGGCTCGGACAACAAGGTGGAGGCGGAGCGCGCACGGCATGCCCTCTCTCTTGCGGAGACTGGCAGGCGTGTCTGCGTCGTTTCGTCCGGAGATCCAGGTATTTTCGCAATGGCTGCTGCCGTGCTGGAGACAGTCGATGAAGGGCCGGAGGTATGGCGTTCTCTCGATATTAGGATTGTTCCCGGGGTATCAGCGATGCAAGCGGCCGCTGCCAGAATGGGGGCTCCTCTAGGGCACGATTTTTGTGTTCTTTCGCTATCCGATCGTCTAAAGCCATGGGAAGTAATCGTGAAACGACTGCACGCGGTGGCTTCCGCTGATTTCGCGCTTGCTATCTATAATCCGATCTCGTCTGAGCGGAAATGGCAACTAGCAGAGGCAAAGGCGATTCTCGCCGGCTATAGGGCTGCGGAGACCCCAGTTGTACTCGCCCGTGCCGTTGGTAGGTCAGATGAGAGGATTGTGATCACAGATCTCGGACGATTCGATCCGGCCGCAGCTGATATGCAGACGCTGATTATCGTTGGTTCCTCGACAACTCGCAGTCTTGCGCTTTCGAATGATCGGGAGATGATCTACACTCCCCGGAGCTATGAGGCTTAAACCGATGCTGACTACTCCATCTGAAGTTGCGAGGTTTGATTGGAATGAGCGCTGGCTATCAATTGTAGGCATCGGAGAAGATGGCTGGGAGGGCCTCAGCCCGGCTGCGAGGGAAGCGGTGGAGTCTGCCGAATTTCTTTATGGTGGAGTTCGACATCTGGCTCATATATCAACGGGCCGGGCGACAAAGGTCGCCTGGCCGTCTCCTATGTCCGCAGCGGTGCACGAGATTCTGACGCACCATCGTCGGCGAAATAGAGTCTCCGTTTTAGCTAGCGGTGATCCTATGTTATTTGGGGTTGGTGTGACACTGACCCGCGAATTGGAGCCAACGGAATATTTTGTTATCCCGCAGGTTTCCGCATTCTCCCTTGCTTGCGCGCGCCTCGGCTGGCCAATTTGGGAAACGGTCTTGATATCGCTCGTAAACCGTCCTATCGAGCAATTGCACCGACATCTCCACTCGGGTCAACGGTTGGTGATTTACTCCGAAGACGGCACTACACCCGCAGCTGTCGCGCGCATGCTAACTAGTAGCGGGTATGGGTCAAGCCAACTAACCGTTTTCGAATATCTGGGTGGTACTGCGGAGAAGCGTCGGGACGACTTGGCAAAGCAGTGGTCTACAGAGCGATGTGGTGCCTTGAACTTGATCGCTGTCGGTTGCAGTCTAGACTCCGGAACTAGGTCGTTGCCGATTGTTCCGGGGCTTTCCGACGAGTTCTATTTCACAGACGGCCAAATGACAAAGCGCGAAGTTCGTGCTGTTACGCTTGCCAGTCTTGCCCCAGTACCTGGTCAACTACTGTGGGATATCGGCGCCGGCTCGGGAACGATAGGAATTGAATGGATGCGCTCTCACTCTTCCTGTTCCTGTATTGCCTTTGAAAGGAACGGCGATAGAATCGCCCGAATTTTGGCGAATGCGAAACGACTTGGTGTGCCAGGGCTGGAGGTCATTGCAGGAAGCGTTCCGGAAACTCTCGATGGTTTGATTTCACCAGATGCAATCTTCATCGGTGGAGGTATCAGCAAGGATGGCCTATTTCAAGCCTGCTGGAATAGACTTACCAAGGGCGGAAGGCTTGTTGCCAATGCGGTGACGATTGAGAGCGAGGCGGCTTTAGCAACGTGGCAGAAAACGTATGGGGGAGAGCTTGTGCGAATTCTCGTTGCCCACGCTGAGCCGGTTGGCGGTGCGTTAGGTTGGCGGCAGCTAATGCCGATTACCCAATGGGCGGTGGTGAAGTCATGATGTCTTGTTCAATTGGGATTGGCTGCTCCTCTCGCGCGGTCGCTTCGGATGTGATTGAGCTTATTCAGCGATGTGTGAGTGAAATAGCTCCCGATAGCGTGGTTGCAACGCTGGATCGGTGTTCAAGCATCGCAGAGGCCGTTGCAGCAGTTCTCGGGCTGCGACTTGTGCTGTTTCCGGCAAGCGTTCTTTCGCATGTTCGTGGAATCCAAAGTCATTCGCTCCTGGCAGCATCAACAGTGGGGACCGCCAATGTTGCAGAAGCAGCGGCGTTGGCTTCACTCGGGCCTGCGGCGCGTCTTATTTTGCCTCGCCAAACGGGACGTTTCTGCACTTGTGCAGTAGCGGTGCTGCCATGACAGTTCATTTTATCGGTGCTGGGCCCGGAGCTGCCGACCTTCTTACGCTGCGGGGAAGGGATCTGATTAGCCGTTCCCCTGTATGTTTGTATGCCGGTTCTTTGGTACCGAAAGAGGTGATCGCACATGCCCCACCTGGCGCTCGCATTGTCGACTCAGCAGAGATGAATCTTGATGAGATCATCGCAGAGATCTCTGCGGCCCACGAGAATGGATTTGACGTCGCCCGAATTCATTCAGGGGATCTGTCGATCTGGAGCACAATGGCGGAACAGATTCGCCGCCTTGCGCCGCTTGGTATTCCGTACGACGTAACTCCTGGCGTTCCGTCATTTGCGGGTGCTGCCGCTGCTCTCTGTCAGGAGTTAACTCTTCCAGATGTTGCGCAAACTTTGATTTTGACTCGAACATCAACGCGGTCTACGGCAATGCCGATTGGAGAAGATCTTGCGACGCTGGGGCAATCGGGTGCAACAATGGCGATTCATTTATCCATTGTGAACCTCGACATGGTGACGTCGCAGTTATTGCCACTCTACGGGCCAGGATGTCCAGTAGTTGTAGTGTTTAGAGCAAGTTGGCCGGACGAGATGATTCTGCGAGGGACTCTATCAACCATTCGAGAGATTGTTGCGAGATCCGGAGTAGACCGAAATGCACTTATCTTGGTTGGAAGATCTCTCAGCGGTCCCGCTTTTGGCGAGAGTTATCTGTACTCCGCTTCCAGAGAGCGTGACTCAAGCGTGCCCGTCGCCATTGAGCTTGACCCGCAATCGGTGACTGAAGAGTAGTGTTCAGGGAGGTTGAATACCGAATTGAGCGAGCTAAATCCCATATCAGATGGCATCGAAGATCGGCTCGGTCGATCTCCAGATGCAATTCCGCGGATACTGATCCTTGGTGGAACAGGAGAGGCAGCTGAGCTCGCCGCGCAACTCGCAAGCAGAAATGATCTTGAGTTCATTTCATCGTTCGCTGGAAGGGTAAGTTGCCCTAAATATCCCATAGGAGTCGTCAGGGTGGGAGGATTCGGCGGGATTGAAGGACTGATCTCTTATCTGATAATGGAGAGCATTAGTGTGGTTGTTGATGCTACCCATCCCTTCGCCGTGGGGATCAGTCGAAATACAGAAGCGGCTTGTGCTCGATTAGGATTACCGCTCGTCGCTTTGGTTCGTCCTACCTGGCAGAAGCAAAAAGACGACCTGTGGCATGAAGTGATAACTTACGTGGACGCGGCCGAATTTGTTAATAAAAAGAGAGGACGGGTTTTTCTTTCGATCGGCAGGCAAGAGGTAGGTTCGTTTGCTGCTTGCAATGACGCATGGTTTCTGATCCGTGCCATTGAGGCGCCGACGGGGCAGTTACCTCAGCATCACGAGATTCTCCTACAGCGCGGCCCATTCGATCTCAAAGGAGAGTTGCAATTGTTGCGGGATTACTCTATTGATCACATCGTTTCCAAAAATAGCGGGGGCTCAGGAACCTACACCAAAATTGAAGCCGCTAGACTTCTTCAAATTCCGGTGGTAATGGTGGAGCGTCCCACAAAACATACAGTTCCAACGGTTGACACCGTAGGCGAAGTCGTCACTGAGCTTGCGGAGCTCTTGACGCGACCCGTACAGGATGAGAAACAGTGGAAGGATGTTAAATGAGGAAGCTGTACATCATTGGAATCGGATCAGGAAATCCGGAACACATTACTGTGCAGGCCATCAAGGCGTTGAATGACGTAGATGTTTTTTTTGTTTTGAACAAAGGAAGCTCGAAAAGTGATCTTATACGTCTCCGTAAAGAGATCTGCGAGCGATATATAGACGATCCATCCTACCGAACCATCGAGGTCGTCGATCCTCAGCGGGACCCTTCGATAGCTTCCTACAGTCTGAGGGTTCAGGCGTGGCACCAAGAGCGCGCAGTAATCTACGAAGACTTGATTGGAAGAGAGCTAAAAGATGATGAGTGTGGAGCGTTTCTCGTGTGGGGTGATCCGTCACTTTATGACAGCACTCTTAGAGTTATAGATCACATTATCGCTCGTGGAATAGTCCACTTCGATCATGAAGTTATTCCTGGAATTACCAGCATTCAGGCCTTGGCGGCTCGCCACAAGATAACTCTGAACGGCATAGGCGAGTCGATTTGTATTACGACGGGTCGTCAGTTGACACCTGGACTAGTCGCGAGTTCCGAGAACGTGGTTGTGATGTTGGATGGAAAGTGTTCTTTCAGGGAAGTTCTGGATCAGGATGTCGAGATCTATTGGGGAGCATACGTCGGTAGTGATAAAGAGATTCTCTTGTCTGGAAGACTTACCGAAAAACTGGAAACCATCGAAGTGGCCCGCAGCGCGGCACGGGAAAAAAATGGATGGGTGATGGATACCTACCTACTTCGGAACCCTTCCGCGCGACGGTCTTGAAACGCTAGCTTTCGTGACGGGGTATCGGACTTTGATTTGGAAACTCTGCCAAGGAACTTCAGAAACAGGCTCTGCGCGCGAACCAATTGTTTAGGCTCACTAGTGTCACTTTCCGGCCCATTCGCGCCTTACATGAGGCGAATTTTATTCCGGTGTCGAGATTTATATAAGGTCCCGTATTGTCAGCCTGTCGCAAAGATCCATGAGGCCACCCCCCCTCGTTGCTCGAAGTCTTGACCATGCAATCTATCGGATATGGTTCCGGCGCTGAGTGGCAATCGGCAAAACAACTCTCGATTGAAGGCCAACCCGAAAGTTAGTCGGGCGACTGGAACCCTCCTAACCCGCGCGGGGGTGAAACTCTGTGACTGAATGCTCTGACGACGTCTTCTGCGCATTTGAAGATTGCTCCATCCCCTTCAACGACGCGGGAACTACAAGATTTTGATTTGCAAATGTATTTTTTGTGGCTACTATATGACCGACGTGGGGGTAACCCATGGCAAAGTCGTCCGAAGTGGTCCAGATCGGCGGTTTCGGCAGCACGCTGCGGCGGGATGCGTGGTGGGCTGAAATTGTGCCGGTCGTCGTACTTTTGGGAACATTTGGCATCTACGCCACCTTTCGAGCGTTCGAAGGGAAGTTTTATGCCTGGGGACCTTACTTGTCTCCTTTCTATTCTCCGCTGATCGATCCAGAGCACCATTGGTGGCGTTTTTCTCCAGCGCTCCTGGTACTGGCAGGGCCACTCGGATTTCGGGCAACATGCTACTACTATCGAAAAGCGTATTATCGCGCTTTCTTTTTGGATCCGCCCGCATGCGCGGTAGGCGAAGCGGGCAAGCGGCGTTACCGCGGCGAGACATCCTTTCCATTCATTCTTCAAAATCTCCACCGATGGTTTTTTTACGTGGCAATTGTGTTTCTTGCCTTCCTTTGGCGGGACGCAATTCACAGTTTCTTTTTCAAGGACGGGTTGGGAGTTGGGGTGGGCTCACTTGTTCTGACGGCAAACATCGTCCTGCTGACTCTTTACACTCTTTCGTGTCATTCCCTGCGTCACCTGGCTGGAGGAAAACTCGATTGCTTCTCCTGCACCTCGTTTGGCCCCGCGCGTCACACGACGTGGCGATGTTTGAGCCGATTGAATGGACGACACATGCTCTATGCATGGATGAGCCTCATTTCAGTGGGCGCGGCTGATCTTTACGTACGCATGGTCTCATCAGGTCTCCTGAAGGATATTCGGCTCCTGTGACCCTAGCGCATGAAACTCACGAACACGACGTACTCATCATTGGCGCGGGTGGCGCGGGCCTACGGGCAGCAATCGAGGCCCTGGCCCAGGGTGTGCGCGTTGGCGTTGTGTGCAAGTCGCTGCTCGGCAAAGCGCATACGGTTATGGCCGAAGGCGGTATCGCCGCTGCCATGGCGAACGTGGATGCATCGGACGACTGGCGAGCGCATTTTCGCGACACAATGCGCGGCGGTAAATTCCTAAACAACTGGCGCATGGCTCAGCTCCACGCACAGGAGGCTCCGGAACGAGTGCGGGAACTGGAACAGTGGGGCGCACTCTTTGATCGCACCGAGAATGGTGAGATTCTGCAACGGGCATTTGGTGGCCACTCCTTCAAACGACTGTGCCATGTGGGTGACCGCACCGGACTGGAGATGATCCGCACCTTACAGGATCGCGGCGTGAACCTAGGCATCGATGTGTACATGGAGTGTGCGATCACGCGACTAATGAAAGACGGTGACCGGATTGCCGGAGCTTTCGGTTACTGGCGCGAGCAAGGGCGTTTCGTCGTTTTCAAGGCCAAGTCAGTCGTCATTTGCACGGGGGGAATTGGCAAGGCCTGGAAGATCACATCGAATTCCTGGGAATATACCGGTGACGGTTTAGCGCTCGCCTATGACGCGGGCGCTGATCTGATGGACATGGAGTTCGTCCAGTTTCACCCGACCGGAATGGTCTGGCCGCCAGGGGTGCAAGGAATTCTGGTGACTGAAGCTGTGCGCGGCGAGGGTGGAGTTTTGCGCAATAAGAATGGCGAGCGCTTCATGGAACGGTACGACCCCAAGAGGCTCGACCTTTCCACCCGCGACGTTGTCGCACGTTCGATCTATACCGAAGTGCGCGAAGGGCGCGGAACAGAGCACGGCGGCGCGTTCCTGGATATTTCACACAAACCGGCTGAGTACATCAAACGAAAGCTGCCCAGCATGTATCACCAGTTTCTGGAACTGGCGGATGTTGACATTACGAAGGGACCTATGGAGGTTGGTCCGACGTGTCACTACATGATGGGAGGTATTCGGGTAGATGCTGAGACGGCGCAGAGTTCAGTTCCAGGACTTTTTGCTTCGGGAGAAGCGGCCGCGGGGCTACACGGTGCGAACCGGCTAGGCGGTAACTCCCTCTCTGATTTATTGGTGTTTGGCCGACGAGCGGGACTCGCGGCTGCGGAACACGCCAAACGGAGCCCAACGCCCACGATCGATTCTTTGCAAATCGCGGACGCAGAGAGGGAGATGCTTCTGCCATTCGAGCGCGGAGGTGGCGAGAGCCCCTACGCCATCCATGAGGAACTACAAGACGTTATGCAGCGTCTCGTTGGCATCTTTCGCACAGAGGAAGACTTGCGTCAGGCTCTATCGGGCATCGAAAAACTGCAGGAGCGCACAGCCCGCGTACATGTCGAAGGTTCGCGGCTGTTCAACCCGGGCTGGCACCTCGCGCGGGATCTACAAAGCATGTTGACCGTCGCAGAAGCGGTGACACGCAGCGCACTGGCACGCCGTGAGAGCAGAGGCGCTCACAGTCGCATCGACTACCCCGATCTGGATGATGCTTGGGGGAAGATGCATAATGTCGTAGTGAAGAAGGCGGACACCATGAAACTGTTCGAATCCCCCGTTATAGAGATGTCAGATGATTTGAAGCAATTGCTCATAGAAGAGAGCGGAACGAAATAGAGTGGGGTAATAGCCATGGCTGCAGTTCCGATGGCGGAAACGACGTTGCTGGTATTCCGGGGCGACCGAGAAAGTGGCAAGGCTGTCGAGTATCGAGTGCCGTTCGCTCCCGGGATGGTCGTGCTCGACGCGCTGCACTTGATTCAGGCTCGTCAGGCGCCGGATCTCGCAGTTCGTTGGAATTGCAAGGCAGGGAAATGCGGCTCGTGTTCAGCCGAGGTTAATGGTCGTCCACGGCTCACATGCAAGACACGTATGGACTCTCTTCCTCGGGACAAGCCCATCACTATCTTTCCAATGAAAGCATTTCCAATCATCAAGGATCTGGTGACGGATGTTTCGTGGAATTTCAAAGTTAATCGAAAAATTCCGCCTTTCAGGCCAAGGCCCGATGTCGAATGGAAGATGTACCAACGAGACGTGGACCGAGTACAGGAGTTTCGCAAGTGCATTGAGTGCTTCCTCTGTCAGAATGTCTGCCACGTTTTACGCGAGCACGGCAAGGAGGAAGAGTTTGGTGGACCACGTTTCTTCGTGCGCGTGGCTTCGCTAGACATGCATCCGCTGGATGACGTTTCGCGGGCATCGGTGCTGAAAGAGGAACTGGGCCTCGGCCTCTGCAACATCACCAAGTGCTGCACTGAGGTGTGCCCCGAAAATATCCACATCACCGACAATGCCATCATTCCACTCAAAGAGCGGGTGGTAGATGAATACTATGATCCGCTGCTCAGACTCGTCCGCAAAATTCGCGGGGCTGGTAGAGCCTAGTTGTAAAGGAGCTGACATGACATACGAACTTAAACGCATCTCCATCCAAGGTGTCACCGAGGCGATTGCAAAGGCGGAACTCTACCGCAGCCTCAGTGAACCGGAAGAGGCAGAGTCGATCTGTCGCGATATCCTGGCGATCGAGCCACAGCATCAACTCGCCTTGCGGTTGCTCGGACTCGCGCTGACGGATCAGTTCACGGGCGTTTCGTCTGATCGCGACCGTGAAGCGCAACAAAGTTTTCAAAAGCTCACTGATCGCTACGAACGGTTTTACTACTCAGGGATTGCGTCTGAACGGCGTGCGAAAGCGCAACTCCGCACGGGACAGCCGCCTTATACGGTCCTACCGCTTTTCGAGCAAGCGATGCGCTCATTTGAAGAGGCGGAAAAAATCCGTCCGGCAGGAAACGACGACGCCATTCTTCGATGGAATCGCTGCGTACGTCTACTGCAAACCACCGGTTACGCATGGGAGCAGGAACTCGTTCCGCTCGATAAGCACGACGCACCTCCGACCCAGACCAGTTAAGTCTTCTCCCAGATGGCAGGCGGCAAACCTGGACTGCTTCATGGACCCATGCCAAGAATAGCCGGAATGTCGGTTCCACCGAGTACAGACTTTGCTAGCTTCGAGCTCGATTGTTCTCGGCCAAAGTTAGCTGGCCCGGCATAGAGGTCTACAGGTCTCGTAAGGCCAGGACACTATACTCAACATGTCATGCATTCACTCCTTCGCAGCGTTCTCCTTCTCGTAACGGCAGCATCCCATGCCCAACTTCCGCAGCCCCACACCGCCTTGGTTCATACACCCGATGTGGACCTTGCCACCTTTACTTACGGCACACCCTCCACCGCCACGCCGATCATCGCGGTCAACGGCGGCCCCGGCCTCTCGCACGTGTACATGATCCAGAATGATGTCTGGACACGGCGCATCGCGGAGCACAGGCAGGTGATCTTCTACGATCAGCGCGGCACGGGAGCCTCCCGCCACCTGCGCCCAGGCGCCGCACAGACGATGGATGCACAGGTTAACGACTTGGAAGCCGTCCGCGCCTCGCTGCATGTGGAGAAGGTAGACTTCATTGGCGATTCCTATGGGGGCCTGCTCGCCTCCGCTTACGCGGCCGCACACCCGGAGCACGTCCACACTCTCATCCTGTCGGACTCCGCCGCACCAGGCTTTTCCAGGCTCCATCCGCGCTTAGAAGAGATTTTCCCCGACGTCATCGCGCAAACAAAAGAACAGATCGATAAACTACATGGCCAACCCAACTCCGACGCGAAGACCGCTGACCTCGATCTCCGTGCCCATTTCCGCATGATCTTCTACTCCCAGGAGCTTTGCGACCGATACCTCGCCAATGCTCCCGACCTTGGCTTTGCCTCGGCCACTGGCGAAGCTGTCTCGAAGGCCTTTGCCAACGTCGACCTCACTCCGCATATGGCGCACTTCCACTTCCCAACGCTTGTGATCCAGGGGCGCTTCGATCTGAACGTGACCCCCGACATCTCTTGGACAGTGGCCCACACGGTCCCTGGAGCGCAACTCGTCTGGTTCGAAAAAAGCGGTCATCTGCCCTACTACGAAGAACCCGATAAGTACGTCACGGTGGTCAATCAATTCCTCCTCGACCACGAGGCCACTCACGATTAAGCGCATCGGATATCGCGCCGCCACGGAAAGAACGCGGTCGAGCATCTTGCGTCTCATCCGGTATGCGTGTGCCAAGAGCAGCGCGGAGCTGTCTCTTCGTTGCTTGGATTGTCGGAAGCATCAGGCATTTCTTCAGCAGCATGAAGGGCGCCTTTTCACAAGCTCAAATGGATGCTCGCGGTGTTGCCTGTCCAAGGAGCTCTGGCGCCTTTCGAAGCTAGGCCGTTTGAATATTCGCGCACAAGAGTATGAATCGACTTAACTCAACTCAAGCCCTGAGCTTCGAGCTGATCCAGGATTCTGGCATATCGCGCCCGCAGCTTCGGCTCCGCTTCCGTATCGGCCAACTTCGCTAGCGTTGCCCTGGATGGTTCGAACAGCAGCGGCATCGTCTTCCAAAAGTACTTCAACTCCTCCGACGGCCATCCGGCATAGATCGCCTCCCACGACTTGTCGTTGCCGCTTCCCGGAAAGACAAAGTTCGCGGGATTTACCGCTCGCCGAGCGTCTTGAAACCTGCAATCCATCGAGATGCGGAGCTGGGTAGAGGTATTTGGCGTGGCCGCATGCACCGTCAGGCTATGAAAGATGAGTACATCTCCGGCATAGATCGGACCGCCCGCCCACTCGCCTCCGCGCGCCGTCTCCTTCGCAATGATGCCTGTTGTCGGATCGACACCTTGAAGACCGTAGACATGCGAGCCTTCCATAATCTGTAGCGGTCCCACTTCTACCGGACAATCGTGCAGCGGCATCCACGCGGTAAAGCTCTCCGCATCGCCATCGAGCGAGCGATGATCTTGATGGGCATGAATGACCAGTCGATCGCAATTGGGAAAGATTAACCGGCCAATCGGTTTGGGATGTACCAACAGATCCTGTCCCACCAACAGATGCATCACTTGTCGCAATGCGGAGTGGTGAGCAAACGCATGGAACGCCTGCAGGTTGAAGATCTGCTCATAGACCCGCTTGAACGCCGGGTCAGGATCACCGCAGGCCGCACGCGCATCGGACACGCGTTCCGCGGGGCTTCGGTCGGACAGCAACCAACCTGAGGCGGACACGATCCGCGTGATTTCTTCCAGCATCCGGGTAATATCCTCCACTGGCAGCACGTTCCGGATCAACAGGTAACCCCACGCCTTCATCTCGTCCGGCAGAGAAAGCGATGACAATTGACTCGCACTGATCTCACGAAACGGCTTCATGAACTAAACACTCTCTCTTTGAAATTGAGTTGATCGATTATTTTTTTGCTCGTTCTGTGAAAGATCTTTTTGAAAGAACAACGTCAGTCAAAGCGGTTCACGTGCGGCGGTGGAAGAGTTCGTGCCAGCTCAAGCCGATATCCGAGAGGAGAATCGCCATGAAGGTGACGAAGACGATCTCGAGCGAAAAGTTGACGCCGGTGTGCGGGACCGCGAAGGGGAACTGTACCAGGACGCGAATGCCGATGAAGGTAAACGTGACAGCGTAGGAGCGCACCATCCATTGGCGGTGCTGCTGGATTTGACGATTGCGCGCAGTGAGAAACGCGGCGACAGTTGTGACGATCCACGTGGAGGCCTGCAGGCCGCTCGCCAGAAAGAAGTACGGCATCATGTGGGGGATGCGGCGATTGTAGGCGAGGACGATCGCGAGCGGTGCGGCTATCAGCACGGAGATGACATAGACCCTGCCAAGCACGCGATGAAACTCTGGGCTGCGACGGCGGAGGCGGCTGGAGAACTGCGGCGGACCGCTGAGTAACGCCAGAATGCCTGCGGCGATGTGAGGGAAGATGAGAAACGGAATGGTGCGGAAGTAGTTTCGCTCGGTGTGTTGACGGAGGAGGGGTACTTCAATGTGAAGGATGATGTAGAGAGCTGCCGCTGCCATCACAATCCAGAGCGCGGGCTTGAACAGTCGGCGCTGGTGGGAGAGAGCGGATGTTTGTTTCGGCATCAAGCTGACTGGCATTGCGATTCCTGAATGGAACGAATGGATGGCTGCATTTCGTTCGCGTTTGACCAAGCTTCCGGATTCGTTGCGAACGGGTTGTAGATTGCGGTTTGAAGCCTCAGCTCGGCGGGCTTCACACCTGTGTCCTGTTCTGACCTGCCAGAGCCACTTCCTGCGAGGGCTCATGAGAGGGTAGTCGCCGGTAGCGTTGCTCAAATATTGTCGAAGCAGCAAGGCCGGCTGCGCCTCCTACGCCTGCACCAGATATCCTGTGGCTGTGCCAGCCGGAGGAGCGAGTCTCGGCAAGCTGAAAGGATGTGTGCTTTCTAGCGATGAGTTCCGAGATCGATTCGCTGGTTGGTTTTTTGCCGATGCAGAAGAAGCTGTCGCAGGTTATCCGATCGATGTCCTTGAGGTACGCCTTCAGGGCTTCTGCCGAGAGAGCGGAGAAGCCATCAGAGCTGAAGCTCAAGTCGATACTGGCAGCTGGCATCGCGGCAATCTCAAACGCAGGCATAAGCACGACATCAGCACGTGCGATCGCCGGGCCGCTCAGTTCTTCTTCGCCGTAAAGCAAGAACTTAAGGCTTGGGAAAGCTTTGAGTAGGTAGTACGAACTCAGTGCGATGCTCTCCGGCGCATCGAAGTCGATATAGGTAAGGTCAGGTCTGTCGCGAAGCAGATAGTACGCGATGCTGCCATACCCGCCGCCAAATTCGACGACCGTGGCTGGACCCGCGGAGAGCATGCTATCGATTCTCTGGGCGCAATAGTGCGCGTACTCCGCGCCCACGTGAATGTGTGTGCCGTCAATCTGGACACCGAAGGGATTTCCGACACCAGGGCCGTAGAGATCGCGAAGGGGGAAGCGGCCGTCTGTCTGCTCCTTCCAGTAATCGTAGCGATACAAGGCGTGGCTTAGGTAGAAGCGGCGGTGGAGATCTTTGATGTTGCCACCAAAGTACGCCTTGGCCAGCCCGAACGGCGCGCCCAATAGACCGGAGGAGCAAGCGTCCCGGAAAAAATTTCGATACATCGCTCGTAAGGCCGAAATGTCTCGAGTAAGCAGTGCCTGTACGACCGGGCCGAGGTTCTGCTGCCGTATCTGCTCCCATCGGTGGGTCGGCCAGTAGGCCAGCGGTGCCGACTGCTGGCGTTCGTTCGCCTTACGGTAGGCAGCGCAGATTCGCTCAAGCAATTCCGTGTCATCGTCTGTCGTATCGATGCGAGAGGCAAATCCATCGGTCACGTTCTGTAGATCGTAGCGATGGTCCCCTTTGAAACGAACCTCGCCGTGGTTCGCAAACTTCCACATGCCGAGCCATATCGTAAAGAGAGCCTTCGTCTTCTTCGCTGTTTGAATTGGATGAAGCAGATATCTGGGTTTCACTCTTCACCCCTTTTCTTCAAGGTCCGAGCTACCGATCTACCAAGCCACAAGATGTAAAGCTGTTCTTAGGTAACGGGCAACATAACCGTGAACGGCAGCGGCAGAACGTCATGCTTGAAATTTGATGATCTACTTTGCCCCCATCGCTTGTCAGCAACGCGAGAGGATTTTGACGTGATTTGACAAGTGTGTGACAAACAAAAGACAAGTTCCAGAGCCGTCGATAGGTCGCACCCACACCTGCGCCGTAGGTTCCCAAATCCCGCGAAGCTTCGACATCACCGAGTTAGTCGATGGAAACGTCGGCGTTCACGCAATCTTTCCCAAGCGTCTCTTTGTCTCTTCGACACACTAGATAAAGTTAAGGCACCCGAGAAGGTGCCCTTTCAATCTGGTTACAGACGCAATTCAGCGTTGTTCAGTACGAATCAGCGTAGTTTGGCCCTTGGGCCCCCACGCAAGCGGAAGATCGCCGTGAAGCTTTGCGTAGGTTCGACACAGGGCGTGCGCTCTAAATCGCCCGATCCCCGATCTGCCTTGGCGATTGCTCGCCCCACTGACCAAACCACCAAGTCGCCCAGCTCTCGTCGGCTTCGCCGCGCCGTTGGGGACCCGTCGTTGGCTTCGATGATGATTATGTCTTCGGTTCGCGTCTGCGCGGCCAGATGTAAGTGGCGAGAGACTGTGCAGGAAGCGACGTGCGGAACGAATTGCCGCTCCACGTTATATCGAATTCTGTTGTGTCGGGACGATTGTTAAAGACAAGTAGAACGATGGAGCCATCGGTATTTTGGAAGGCGACACTCTCAAGGCTCTGGCGACCGAGTGAGGAAGAATTGATGCGGACAGCACCCGGGTGAGCAAATTTACTCGCTTGAGCGAGAGCGTAGAAGTCGCCGGTGTAGGTGACCGTGGTGGGCTGCTCTTTGAGGTTGACCGTGACGAGGCCGCGGCAGGTCCCGCAGCCACCGGCGTGAGGGTTGTGATCGTTATCGAGGATGACACCCCATAGTGCGACTGCCTTGGCCCAGTTGCGTGTGCTGTCGATGAGCAAGTGGGTAGTGACAGCAAGTGGGTTTTCCTTCTGCCAGGTCCCGCCTGAGCACTCTGTCATCCAGATGCCCTTATCAGGAAACTTTTGATGGATCACAGATTGAGCGCCTGGATCGCCTCCATAGCAATGCAGCGCGGACCCGGCGACAAACTGACTGGCGGCAGGATCAGAGAGGATCTCGATAGGGTATTCGGGATGATCCCAGTTGTGATCGTAGGCCAGTACCTCTGTGTTGAGACCAGCCCGGCGCAGATCTGGTCCAAGATAGCTGCCGATGAGGAGCGTCTGCTGGTCGGCGAGCATTAAGCTGCCGGGGAAGTCTTCGGTTTCGTGGAGTGGCTCATTCTGGACCGAGAGATACTTCACGGGAATGCCATTCTTCTTGAAGCTTTCGAGCGAGCGGACGAGGTATTGGGCGAAGATGGACATGGCGTCTTCACGAAGCGAACCTCCTGTCATCGAGCCGCTCGTCTTCATCCATGCGGGTGCGCTCCAGGGCGTAGCCATCACGGTGATGGCGGGGTTGAGCTGGAGCGCCTCGCGCATGATTGGGAAGACTGAGGCATCGTCATGCGCGGTGGAGAAGTGGGCCAGCGAGGGGTCCTGCTGGCCGGCGGGAATGTCGTCGTAACTATAGTGATCGCGGGAGAGATCGGTGGAGCCGATTGGCAGTCGCACGAAACTCAGACCGATCCCCTGGCGGGGATCGAAGAGGCGCGTCATAATCTGCTGGCTCATCGCGGGTGGGATGCGATCGTGCAACAGCCACGTGGAGCCTTCGACCATAGAGATGCCGAAGCCTTCCATGGTCTGGAAGCGCTGTGTGTCGTCGACCTCGATGACGAGCGGCGCGACGGGAGCCCGGCGCGAGAAAGTGACAGAGGGCTGCTGTTTGAGTGCGTCAGAGAGATCGGCTGTGGTGCGGAAGGATTGCACCGTCTGCGCAAAGAACGGGGGGCAGATGACAAATAGCAATGCGGCAGTGCGGAGGCGCAGAGGCGAGAGCACGATAGTTCCTCGAGATATTGTATGGAGGTGGAAAGTGAGAACGGTCAGAAAGATCGAATTGCCAGCGCTTTTGAGGGGATACGAATGATTGCCGGGCTACCGCAGTCCTTGCGGTAGCCCGGCGGACGGAGGGTGTTCTAGAAGTAGACCTTGGCCGCGAGCTGGATCACGCGCGGTCCACCGGGTCCTGCGGGGTTATAGGCAGCTGTGGGCTGCCCCCAGTTCGTGTCCTTCGCGATAGAAAGCGGCGTAAAGGTGCCATCTCCGTTGTAGGTGGGGAGCGTGACGTTTGCGTTGTAGTCACGCGTTGAGAAGTTGGGGTGGTTGAGAACGTTGAAGAACTCGCCGCGCAGCTGGATGTAGCGGCCCTTGACGGCCTCTCCGAGAGGAAAGTTTTTGAAGATAGACGAGTCCCAGGTAACCATGCTTCCCTGACGCAGACTGCCTGGCGCGCCGAGGTTCGGCTGACCGATGGTAGGCAGAATCAGGTTGCCCAGGTGATCGACACCAACGAAGAGAGGTGGAGTCTTGCTGTACTGCGATCCCCCGGTCACCTGGTTGGCCGGCACAAAGAGAGCGTTCCTTACAGGCGTACCACTCATTATGTTGGCCAGGCCAGAGAGCTGATAGTTGTCGGTTAGATAGCCCAGCCAGCGTGGACCGTTGAAGTGACGGGTCAGGTTAGGTAGATCGTAAACATAATTGATGGCGCCGATGCTCGGTCGATCGTAGTTGGCAACGCCGTAGCTGTACTTGCGTGGATTGAACGGATCGACGAAGCTTTCATCCGCGCTTGAGGTGGTGAGTGTCTTCGACCAGGTGTAGACGCCGCCAAAGGTCAATCCGCGGGCGAAGCGGCGCTGTACTGAAACCTGCAGAGCGTTGTAGTTCGAGGTCCCATCGAACTTGTAGTACTCCATCTGGCCATAGCCCTTGAATGGCGACAGGAAGTTCTGTGTGTAGGCGTAGCGGCCGCTGAAGCTATCGCCAGCCGCAGCATATTCCGGAGGAAGGTTGGGCTCGACGGCGGGAACAACGCCGCCCGGGAATTGGCTGGGATCCTGTGCCGCGCGTGTGAAGGTCGTGCCATAGGGAATGGTATTGAGATCGCGAGCGGTTACGAGGTGACGGCCTTGTGTGCCGACATAAGCGACGTCGAGCGTGACGTCGTGTGCAATCTCGCGTTGGATCCCGAGTGAGTAGCTGTAGACGGTGGGAACCTGGCCGTTGATATCAGCGCCGTAGATTCCGCTCAACACACCCGAATTGGCCTGGGCTGCAGTCGGGATCTGCGGAACAGAGCTGTTGAAGATGGTTGGGGTCTGGACGAGAGCTGGGTTGCCGAAGACAGTGTTGAAGATCAAGTTGCCCTGCTCCCGGTCGTGGGAGATGCCGAAGCCCCCGCGAAGCACGCCCTTGCCATCTCCGAAGATGTCGTAGGACGCGCCCAGACGCGGCTCGAACATGATGCCGCGGCCATTCCATCCGCCTTGAGGCAAAGTCCCGTTGGCGGCATAGGTCATGCCGTCGAGACGGTCGCCGGAGTTGGGGATGATGTTGCCACTCGTGTCGATCGAGACGGCGGTGGCGGGATTGTAGGCCGATGGCGTAAAGAGTGCGATCTGATTTTTAGCATCGTATTGCGGAGGAATGTAGACGAAACGCATGCCGTAGTCGAGGGTGAGCCGGTTCGAGACCTGCCAGGTATCCTGCGCATAGAACTCCACCTGGTTGTAGCGGAAGAACCCAGTGGGGCGTGCGCTTGACTGGTCGAAGTTTTGGAAGGAACCAACCAACGCGCTGGCAAAGGGCGATCCGCTGTTGGAGGCGCTGGAGCTAAGGCAGCCCAACTCGCTCGTTGAGCAGTTACTGAAGCTGAACTGACCGTTCGAGTTGCCGTAGCTGATCTGATCTTTGCGGCTGCGCTGATAGAAGGCGCCGAACTTCATTGTGTGAGCGTGCAGGCTCCACGTTAGGTTGTCGTTGGCGGAGATCGTCGTCGTCGCCTGGTGCCAGGGGGTCGCGCCGAGGTAGGTCGAAGGATAGTTCTGGCCGTTGCCGCTGAAGTTGAAATCCGGAATCGACGTATTGTTCGAGACTGGGTAAAGCAGCGGCAGGTTGATATCGTTGGCGCCGACGGAGATGTTGCCATTCACTCCTTCGACGTCAGAGCGGTAGACGCTCGGCCCGACGGTGACTTCGTTGAGCAGCGTCGGCGTGAGTGTGGAGGTAAGGTCCACCGAAAGGTTCCAGCCAGGTTGCTTGTCGGTGCAACCGCCGACGAACTGCAGCGAACCGCTGCACTCGAGTCCGAACGAGCCGAGCGGTCCGGTCTGCATGTCCTGATTATTGATATAGCGGGCAAAGATGCGCTCCGATGGAGTGATCTGATAGTCCACGCGACCAATGTATTCCGTGCGGGGATGAGTGGAAGAGAGAGGGTCTTGCCGGTTGTAGGTGTTGTTCCCGGATACATTCGGCGTGGGGTAAAGATTGAGAATCTTTTGAATTTGATTGAACGACGCCTGTTGGGCCCCCGAGAGCTGGGCTGCGGTGATCTTGTTGCCGGCAAACTGCGTGCCGGTTGCCGGATTAAAGATCTGGATTGGGTTGCCGCTACTGTCGACGCTTTGGGAGAAGTCGCCCTGGCGCTCGAGCGACGTAGGGGTACGGTACTGGTCGAGGCTACCAGGGACGAGCTGCCGGTAAAACTCGTTCGAGAAGAAGAAAAAGAGCTTGTTTTTGAGGATCGGTCCACCGATCTGGTAGCCAACAGTGTTGTAGCGGTAGAGCGGCTTTGAGGTGCCGTTGTGGTCGCTCACCCAGTCATTTGCGTTCAGACCCTCGTTGCGGTGGAAGAAGTGGACATTTCCGTGAAAGTCGTTGGTGCCGCCGCGTGAGGTGACGACAAAGGAACCGCCGCCGGCCTTACCGAACTCGGCCTGGTAGTTCGAGGTCAGGACCTTAACTTCGGCGATCGCGTCAGTATTAATGGTGACCTGGGTCCCACCGTTGTCGCCCGTATCTACGTTGGAGGCGCCATCCAAGGTGAAATCGTGCTGATTTTGTCTTGTTCCGTTCACGCTGTACGAGGTGAGGCCGCCGGTCCCTGAAGCTCCGAAGGTGCCCACACCCGAGACGCCGGGTACTACACGGATGATGTCCAGCACGTTCCGGCCGTTCAACGCGATGTCATTGAGCTGTTTGCCGGTAATGAGGTCTGACCTCTCTCCCGAATTGGCCTGAATCTGGAGCTGACCTGTGTCCGCTGTAACTGTCACGCTGGTCGCTTCAGCCCCCACCTTCAGGACGAAGGCGCCGGCATTGAGATTGTCAGCGGAGCTGAGAATGATGCCATCTTTCTCGAGCGATTCAAAGCCGCCGGCCGTGACGGTGATGTGATAGGTCGCAGCAGGCAGGTTGGAAAGCGAGAAGGTGCCGTTGCCGCTTGAGGTTACGCTGCGCGAGATACCCAGATTGGAGGCCGTGGCCGTGACTTTAGCCCCGGGAACGACGGCGCCGGTCGAATCCTGAACAGAGCCCAGAATGGTGCCGGAGGTGACCTGGGCTGAACTCGGGAGTGCCCAGGCGAGGACCATCATAATGGCCGCAAACAGAAATTTGGTTAGGTGGCGGACGATATTACCTTCGACCTGTCCGGCCCGGACGCTCGCTACCGCGCCCTTTCCGAATCTATTATGAGAGAGGGACGTCTTATTAGACTGATGCACTTTGGCTTCCTTTAGGGACAACAATGAACGTCCCGAACCCTACGCAGCCAATTGCGCGATGATCCTGAAGACAAGCTGAGGCTTCTCTGAGGATTTCCCGATGGTAGCTAAGTTTCTTATTATGAATAAAATGGAGCATTCGAATTGTTTGTAACAGACCGCAGGGGTGCCTTTTGCGTCGGGGAATGGAAGGTTCAACCGGAGCTGAATTCGATGATGAGGGACGGCGTCGAACGCCACCTCGAGCCAAAGGTAATGAAAGTCCTGCTGGTGCTAGCCTCCAAGCAAGGTCATGTGGTCTCGAAAGAGGAGCTCATCTCGTCGGTGTGGTCCGATACCTTCGTCGGCGACGACGTGCTGACACGGTGCATCTCTATCCTGCGTCGTATCACCGAGGACGACCCCCATACTCCGCGTTTCATCCAAACCATACCCAAAGCTGGGTACAGGCTGGTAGCCGAGGTTAACGAGCTTCCAGACGAAGAGACTTTGGATCTCCATAGGGTGACCGCAGCATCTGCGGCGACATTTGAGCCAGCAAGTACTCTGGAATCGCCAAATGCTCAGACGCCTCCCAAACGACCTGCTCGCCCTGAAAGGATGATTGCGGCCGGGCTCACAGTCGCCTTCCTGTTGGCTGTTATCGCCGTCATTTGGTCCTACCAAAATGCTCGGACGCGAGTGGCAAGGGGCAACGCTTCCTTCAAGACGATTCAGTTCACCTCCTACGCCGGAGAGCAGACGCAGCCTGCGTTTGCTCCCGATGGAAAGCGCATCGCTTTTGTGTGGATCGCCGAAGACTCCCAGTCGCGCCGCATCTATATCAAGACCATTGGAAGCGAAGACGTAAGGCCGCTTACTCCTGGCACCGAAGACCAGCAGTTTAGCCCGGCATGGTCTCCAGACGGCAGACAGATTGCCTACCTCGCCATCGCGAAGGACGGTGTCAGCCTGTACATCGCGGACGTGGGGTCGAGCGTGCCTCCACGCAGACTTTTGATCCCGCAGGAGCCTAGCCACTGGGAGCAGGGTGCGCTCTCCTGGTCACCGTCGGGCAAGTCCCTCATCTATCCCGATCACTCCGGCATTCAGCCGAATTCTTCGATCTTTTTGCTCGATCTGGCAACGTTGCACACACGGTCGATCACCGATCCGCCCGCAGGGTGGGAGGGCGATCTGAATCCGGCTTACTCGCCCGATGGCCGCTGGATCGCCTTCGCCCGCGCCAGCGAGACAGCCGTCCGAGACATCTACTTTATGTCGACCACCGATGGCACGGTGCAACAGCTTACACGCGATCGCATGAACATTGACAGTCTCGCCTGGACCTCGGACAGTGCATCGATCATCTTCTCGTCAAATCGCGGTGGAAAGTACGCTCTATGGAAGATTGGCCTCGAAGATAAAGTGCCGCAGCGGCTCCCCGTTGGAACCGAAGATGCCTACCAACCAGCCGTTGGGCCCAGACCCGGACAACTTGCCTATAGTCAGGGTTCGGCGATCTGGAGCATCGTGCGGCTGCGAGAGAACACCTCGAGGAATAATTCCTCAAGCGCCGAAGCTGTACTTACATCGACCCAGCAGGACTCCGCGCCTGCCCTCTCTCCCAGCGGCCAGTCTTTCGCCTTTCAATCGCGACGCTCCGGCAACCAGGAGATATGGATAGCGTCCGCGCAAGGAGACAAACTGCGCCAGCTCACCTTCATGGCAGGACCGCTCACTGGGAGTCCTTCGTGGTCCAATCATCAGGACAGAATCCTCTTCGACTCACGGCCAGATGGCCACTCCCACATCTTTTGCGTTTCGGCAGCGGGTGGACGTCCGAAGCAGCTTACTTTTGGAAATGTGAACGATATAACACCGCGTTGGTCGCGTGACGACCAGACGATTTACTTCCGCTCGAACCGAGGCGATCGGTGGCAGCTTTGGAGAATCTCTGCCGCGGGCGGAGAGCCGCAGCCAGTAACTACGGGCGACGGAATCGTCCCACAGGAGTCGCTGGACGGCAGATGGCTTTACTACACCCGCGGAGATGAGGATGGACTGTGGCGCGTTCCTCCCAAGGGAGGTGCCGAGACACAGGTTCTGTCGCAGCCCGCAGCAGGATATTGGGGATACTGGCAGGTCACATCCCGCGGCATCTTCTATCTCGATCGCGAAGCGGCATCCAGTACTATCCGTATCTTCGATCCCGAGACGCGACGCTCCACCCTCTTCGCAACGCTGAAAGATCCACCCCCGATGTACTCCGGCATCACCGTCACCCAGGATGGCCTGGTCGGTTTAATGACGTACCAGGGAGACGCAGGCAGACATATAACGTTCGTTGAAGCTCAGCCCTAAAGCAGCAGGATCTCGTTGCTCTCCCGCGACGATTATGTCCTGATGCCGAAGGCTAGGCGAGTTTGAAGGACAACCGGAAAGGAGCTTACTGGTAATCCGCAGTTTCGAGCTACAGCGCGGCAACTTACCAGATTCGCACGCGCTGATCGGGAGGGAGATAGTACGAATCCCCTGGCTTTACTCCGAAGGCCGCATACCAGGCGTCCACATTGCGGGTTGGGCCGATTACCCGGAACGCGCGAGGGGAGTGGGGGTCAGAGATGACTTGCTTTCGTAGGTAGTCTTCCCGCGCCTTCCCCCGCCAGGCTTGCGCCCAACCGAGAAACACCCGCTGATCGCCGCTGAAGCCATCGATCACCGGAGCAGGTCCGTTCAACGAGCGGTGATAGGCCTCAAGCGCGACGTTGATTCCGCCCAGGTCGGCGATATTCTCTCCCATGGTCAGATCCGCATTGATGTGTGCACCAGGGACAGGCTCATAGCTGGAATATTGCGTCCCCAGAATCTTTGCCCTAGCCTCAAAGGCATCTGCGTCGGCTTTGCTCCACCAGTCGCGGAGTTGTCCTGCCGCGTCAAGCTTACGTCCCTCATCGTCGAAGCCGTGCGTCAGTTCGTGCCCGATGACGGCGCCGATTGCACCGTAGTTGACCGCTGAGTCCGCTGCGGGATCGAACAAAGGCGGCTGAAGAATGCCGGCGGGAAAGACGATGTCGCGTAGAGATCCGTTGTAGGCGTCGTTGGTCTGCGGAGTCATTGACCAGTCCGTGCGGTCGACGGGGCCATGAAGCCGCGACGTGTAGAACCGCCAATCCGCTTCCCCGGACCGCCGCACGTCTCCCACGAGATCGTCCGCGCGTATGACCAGCGTGGAGTAGGTCCGCGGATGATCGGGATAGCCAACTTTAATCTGATAGGTATCGAGTTTCTTCAGTGCCTCAACCTTGGTGGCCGGGCTCATCCAATCGAGTCGCTCCAGCCGCGCACGCATGGCCGCTTTGACGTTGGTGACGAGCTCTTCGATCTTGATCTTGGAAGCGGGAGGAAAGTATTGCGCAGTATAAAGCTGACCCAGGCCGAAGCCCATGTTACCAAAACAGTCTACGCGGTCGCCTGTGCAATCTCCTCCACCGACGGCGCGGATGGCCCGCTTCCATCGCACTTGCTCCTCAGGCTGGCCGGAAAGAACCTTGTCGCGGAATTGGAAGCGTGCTTCAGAGAACGGCTTCGCAAGATAGAAGGCTGCATTGTCGGCAACGGTGAACGCCTCCCACGCTTGCAAAACTTTTAGCGGAGTGGATTGGTAGATGGCTGCGATACGAGGGAACGCGGACTTCTCCGCCACCACCAGGCGATCGACGCCGTTAAGGTCTGCGCCTGGCAGGAATCGTTGCCACGCGAAGCCTGGGGTCAGGGCCGCAAGCTCGCTCTGCGTTTGCGGATTGTAAGTGCCCTCGACGTCGCGCTGCTGAGCTCTGGTCCAACTCGCATCTGCCACCTGGGTTTCGAAGGCAACAACGGCGGCGGCATTGATTTCGGGTTCGGGCCACCCGACCAGGGTTAAGAGCTTGGCGACATATGTTTGGTAGGCCGCCTTCTGTGAAGCAAAGGAGGGCTTGAGGTAATAATCCCTATCCGGAAGACCCAGCCCTCCTTGACTTGCGTATACGGCGTAGCGGCTGGTGTCTTTGAGATCGACATCGGTTCCCAGATTGAAGATGGTGGCGTAGAAATCGGTATTGTTTCGGCCCATCAGCTCTGCAATGTCCTGCCGGTCCTTAGCCGCGCGGATCGCGCTGAGCTCTGGTCCGATGGGGGCTGCGCCGAGCGTGTCAAGCCGCGCCTCGTCCATGAATGCTTTATAGAAGGCTCCGGCTTTTTGCTCCAGCGTTACCGGCTCCGCAGGTACAGCGGCGGCAGCTTTTTCCATAAGCTCATGCAGTCGGGCTTCGGTGATATCCGACATCAGATAGCGTAGCGAAGCAATGGGCTGGTCGGACGGAATTTGCGTTCGCGCAAGCCACGCGCCTGAGGCGTACCGATTGAAATCATTGCCTGGTTTGACATTCGAGTCCATCGCGGTGAGGTCAATTCCCCAGCTGCCATATTGGGGCTTGTTCGACTCCTGCGCCTTCGCAGTGCTCCCCGCGCTCAAGCAGGCAAGTGCGAGGCAAACCGAATAGGTAAAGTTGAAACTCATCTCTTGCTCCTTAGGTACCGCTTCAGCGCTGCCGCTCGCCACAAATGGTCAACCTCGACGAGACTGCTTGCGCAGAAGCCCGATGTTTTGCCGTGTCTAAAAATATACTGCCACGCCGTTGGCGCAAAAATAGTCCCGGAGAAGCGGGCCATGTTTGTCCCCGACGGCTCACGCTGATGTTGAGTTATGGCGCACACCCTCGGCTGTTGGGAGCGATCACGATTGGGGAAGACCGTTAGTCGAGTTTTCGCGGGCACTGCCTATGGATAGAACCGAGTCGCAATGATCTGTGCTCCGGGGGCGGTCGCACCGATGCTGCTAGTCTCCACCAGTAGCTCGAACGATTTCACGGAACGATCTGGCCGAACTACCTGCTTCAGGATCGGCTTCATCTCCTCAGAGCTGAACAGGGTGTCTGCTGCGGCCTGCGTCGCAGCCATATTCAGTCCCTGAATGATAAGCACATGACCGGTTCCATCGAGGCTAGGCAAGTAATCGATTACGCCATACGTACGATTCGCTGTTCCTGTGCCGTTCACATACCTCTTTTGCTCTGCACCGACCGGATGTTCGTTCAGTACAAACGACCGGTCCACCTCAGGCATATATTCGAGCTTGAAGTTAAGGTTTTTTTCAAAGAGTGATACCCAGGGATTCGTATGCGTGGAACCCAGCAGTATCGCGTTGGAGCTCTTCAGGTCTTCCGTTGTGATGCTCCGCGCATAACGAACCTCTGACTGGCTCTCCGCAGATTCAGGAAGCCGCGCCAGCATCGCAGTAATATTCAGATCGACGACGCTGGTATAGCGCTGACGGCGCAGGTCGTTCAGGTTTTCGAGTCCAAGCCCAGGCGACGATTTCACATCAGAAAGATAGGTCCCGTTCGCATACTCCTCCAGTGTGACCAGTTGCCCCGTAAGATTTTGCAGAATACCCAGACCACTATCGGCAGGAACAATCAGGGTAGTTCGGTTTCGCTGGAACAGTTGCTTCCACACCAGATGCGCCGGTTCCTGCATCCCCTTTTCCTGCAGCATCCGCGTTCCTATCCATCCCGCCGATGCCAATAAGACTCCCGCGAGCAGTCCAGCGAAAACCGACAGCCACGCTGGTTGCCAACGAGTCCCGGAAGTTATTTGCCGAACCTCTGCAGCAGCCTCTGGCTCACCCCTCGCCTTGCCAAAATGACCCCCCAACTCAGTCTTTCCCACGCCGCTGTGGCGGGAAATCTTCGAGAACGGCTCCTGCACATCGGCCCTGCGTACAAAGACAGGGACGTACCCACCTCGCGGGATATTGATTCGCAACGGCTCCTCGAGCCCCTCCCCTTCAAAGTATTTATCGAGACGCTTTCTCAATAAGCGCGCGTAACTCCGTACGATATTGTCTTCGCCTGGATTGTAATCGGTCGTGCGATTGAAGATCTGCGTGCCGATTCGCTGCTCCGTAATCTCATGCGTATTTCCCAAAAGCTGCTGCTCGCAGACGTACAGCAGAAATTTCTGGAGCAACTCCGATTTGCAGAAGCCTTTGCTGGCAACGATTCGAAGCGCCAGTTGCCATTCCTGCCGCAGTAAAAGATCTTCGCGTCCAATGCCTGGCGGTTCTTCGACCAGCACATCCCCGCGCGACATGTCAGAGCCAGCAACCCGGCGTTGCCCTAAACGAAACTCGTCCGGTCTCTCTCCATTGGACCGTTCACGGTAGTTCGGCATGTCCCAAGCATAGCGGTGATATATGAAATTCCAATGAACGCCCGTCCCGCAATACGTCAAATCCCTTTGAAATACAGAGGGGTGAGGCAGTGTGAACTCACGGGGTACGCCTCAATGCCGTGACGAACACCCTTTCGCGAACCTCACAACCTCGCCATGATCAAACCTATTGGCCCTCATCTATGTGGCTTGCATCCGGCAGCGGCAACCTGCGCCAGCAACCCATAGTCACTCTCAACTCAACGTCGGACGAAAGCACTTGGAGCGAATTGTGAAACGTCTTTTTTTAGCACTGATGGTTTTTCTTCTGGTCCTGAATTGTTGCCCGTTATCCGCGCAGTTTGAAACTGCGTCCGTCCTGGGTTACGTCCATGATGCCTCCGGCGCGGCTCTATCTAACGCAACGGTCTCCCTCATAAACCAGGAGACGAAGTCTGTCGTCACGTCAAAAACCAATTCTCAAGGCGCCTACGAGTTCACCGACGTAAAGATCGGTGAATATCAAGTCAATGCCCAGGCCGACGGGTTCGACACCACCACCACGCAAAACTTCACCGTCACAGTCAACGCAAGGCAACGCGTCGACGTTTCCCTGAAGATTGGCTCTGCCAGCGAAACTGTCACCGTCACCGGAGCCGCCGACCTCCTCGAGACTGACTCCAGCGAACGTGGCCAGGTCATTGGCACTCGCGAAGTCGAAAACCTCCCCCTCAACGGTCGCGCCTACGCCGATCTCGCTGCCCTCGTCCCCGGTGTCCGCCGCAACATCCTCGAGAACACCACCACCAGCAGCCGCGACGCCACCTTCAACATCAATGGCCAGCGCAGCGAATTCAACAACTTCCTCCTCGACGGCGTCGACAACAACTCCTACGGAACCTCCAATCAGGGCTTCTCCAACCAGGCAATCCCGCCCTCGCCCGACGCCATCAACGAGTTCCGTGTCGAAACCGACAACTACTCCGCCGAATACGGCCGCTCCGCCGGCGGCGTCATCAACGTCAGCATCCGCAGCGGTAGCAACCAGTTTCACGGCAAGGCCTGGGACTATCTCCGCAACACAGTCCTCAATGCCGTCGGGCCCTTCACTCCACCGACCAACCCCCTCACTGGCAAACCCACCAAGCCCGTTCTCATCCGCAACCAGTTCGGTGGCACCTTCGGTGGTCCCATCTGGAAAGACCACACCTTCTTCTTCGCTGACTACGAAGGCGTCCGTCAGATCACTCACTCGCCCCTCACCGCCACCGTTCCGTCCTTGGATCAGAACGGCACCAGCGCACTCGCCAGAGCCAACGGCGGCTACACTTTCCTCACCACGAACTCCGCCGGTGTCGAAAGCTCTAAACCCGTCCCCCTCGTCAATCCGCTGAATGGCAAAGTCTACGCCAACGGCGTCATCCCCTTCGGCGACGCCACGCCTTTCGCCCAGGGTGTCCTCGCAGCCCTTCCAACACCTACCGCAGCCGCTCTCTCCAACAACTACGCGTCGCTCCCCGCCGGCACCGTTCGCGACGACAAGGGAGACATACGCGTCGATCAAACTTTCAACGCCCGCACCACTGCCTTCGTCCGCTACAGCGAACATCAGGGCACCATTCAAGACGCCCCCACCATTCAGGGACCCGCCGGTGGAAGTAGCAGCAACGGCGTCGTCGTCATCTATAACCAGCAAATCGCCGGAGGAGTCACCCACACCTTCAGCCAGAACTCCATCCTCGACGCACGCTTCGCCTTCACCCGTACCGATGGCGGAAAGAGCCCCTACGGCGCCGGCATGCCCAGCCTCATGGCCGGAATCACAGGTCTTCCCACAGACCCTCAAGTCGTCCGCAGCCTCAACGACCAGAGCGTAAACGGCTACACCCAGTTCGGCAGCCAGAACAGCAATCCCCAGTTTCAGAATCCCTGGCTTCTCAACCCCAAGATCAACTACACCTTGCTGCACGGTAGAAATAGCTACAAGTTCGGTTACGAATACCAGGCCATCTTCACCGCCATCAGCGACTTCAACCCTAACTTCGGCCTTAACACCTACAACGGCGGTTTCAGCTACTCCGGCACCAGCACCACGACTCTCAACACTTCCGACACCGGCACCAAAGAAGCTGTCGCCCTCGCTGACTTCCTCCTCGGTGCAGACGATTCCTACCAGCTCAACAACTTCGCCGTCATTCACCTCAACCAGCGCATGCACTTCCTCTACTTCCAGGACGACATCCGTGTAAACTCCCGACTCACCATCAACGCCGGCTTGCGGTACGAGCTCGTCACGCCGCAGTGGGAATCAAACAACCACCTCGCCAACTTCGACCCCACCACCAACTCGCTCATCCAGGCCTCGTCCGGCTCCATCTATAACCGCGCCCTGGTCAATATGCCCAAACTCGACTTTGCTCCACGCTTTGGTCTTGCCTTCCAGGCCGATCCTAAAACTGTTATCCGCGCCGGCTACGGTCTCGGCTTTGCACAGTTCAACCGCGAAGGTGGTGAGAACATGCTCGGCTATAACGGCCCCTTCATCGTCAACACCAACCGTGTGCAGGTCGCGCCCTTCGCTCCCTCCGCCGCAACAGCAAGCAAGCAGCCTGTCTGCACAACCGGCGATCAGCCTTTCTCGACCTGCTTCCGCACCACGCAGCAGGGCTTCCCCACAAACTTCGCCACTCCGGCCAACTACAACACCCTCCTGGCCGAAGTCCGTTATCTGCCGAAGGACCTACCCACCGGCTACGTCCAGAGCTACCACCTCACCGTCCAACGTCAGCTCAGCAACAACATGACCTTCGAGGTCTCTTACGTCGGTGAACACGGCGTCAAGCTTCAAGTTCTGGGCGACTACAATCAGGCAGCACCTAACGCCGTCACCGCCAACTGCAACGCCAGCGGTCTCGCTGGCAGCACCTCCAGCTGTCTCCCCCTGCAGGCCCGCCGCCCCGTGCACAACTTCACTGGCATCGAGGAAACCCTCCCCGATGGCTTCCTTGCCTACAACGCTCTTCAGACCAAGTTCGAGCACCGCACCAGCCACGGCCTCTACATCCTCAACTCCTTCACCTGGTCGCGCGCTCAGGACAATGCGTCCGGTCACCTCGATACACCCGCCGGCGATAACTCCCGCATCAACCTCGCGAACCCACTCGGCGACCGCAGCGTCTCCGCTTACAACCAGCCACTCAACGAAATCCTCACCGTCGTCTACGATCTTCCTTACGGTAAAGGCCGCATGTTTGGCGGCTCCGCTCCCTCCCTCATGCAGGAGGGTCTTGGCGGATGGCAGCTCACTGCCATCAACTCAGCCAGCAGCGGAATCCCCGTCAATCTCACCTACAGCGAGAACTCCTTCCAGGACGTAAGCGACATCCTCACCTATCGTCCCAACCTCACCGGCGTTCCCGTCGTCCTGCCCAAATCGAAACGTGTGAAGAACGCCTCCAATACAGCCCTGCTGGCTTTCAACCCCGCGTCCGTTAGCATCCCCGGTCCCAACACGCCTTACGGCAACGCCGGCCGCAACTCGGTGCGATTCGATCCCCTCTATAACCTCGACCTTGGCGTCCACAAGGTCTTCCCGCTCTATCTCGAAGGCACCGCGCTCGACTTCCGTACCGAGGCCTTCAACATTCTCAACAAGGTCAACTACGCCTACCCACAGAGCACCGCGGGGCAATCCACCTTCGGCGCGGTCACGGCAGCAACCACCGCTCCGCCTCGTGTCCTTCAGTTCGCACTCAAACTGATCTTCTAAACTAAACCTGGAGCGTGCTTGATATGGACCGCAGACAATTCACGACCCTCGGCGCTGCATCGCTCGGCAACCTGCTCACCCGGAGACTCTGGGCTGAGCAGGTCCGGGCAGCAGCTTCCCCCGACAAGTTCTACTTTGCACTCGTCGCCGACACCCACATCATCGACAACTTCTACGTCAAAGGCAGCGAGAACGGCGTCGAAGACAACGAAAGCATCCTCGTCACCACGCCCCGACTCACCTCCGCACGCGACCTCATCAACTCACTCGATCCCGCAATCGAGCAAGTCTTCCTCATCGGCGACTACTTCCACAACTATCCCTCCACCGACTACGACTTCTACTTCAAAAACACCACTCGCCTCGACAACGCCAAGGCCATCACCGACGGATTCAAGATGCCCGTCCACCTCGGCTTCGGCAACCACGACTACGACGTCAGGCACGTCCCCCGCGAGATGAGCCATCGCCTCTTCAAAGCCAAGTTCAACGCCGAGCCCTACTCCGTCGTGGACTACAAAGGTTACAAATTCATCCACCTCAACAACTTTCTCGGCACCACCCAGGACCGCAACTCAGCCGACTTCAACCCGAGCATCGGTTCGCTCGGCGAAGAGCAGCTTCACTGGTTCGAAGCCCAGCTTCAACAACACAAGCCCACCTTCGTCTTCATTCACTACCCGCTCGTCCAGGACCGCCCCACAGAGTTCGCCGACTACGGCCTGTATCCCCTCCTGAAGAAGTACCAGAGCAACATCCAGCTCGTAATATCCGGCCACGTTCACAAGTGGATCGACTACGGCCACACCTTCGGCCCGCAGCACTACACCATGGCCGCCACCCGCTACGATCCCAACGCATACATGCTCCTCGAGGTGGACACCCGACACGCCACCTCACGCTTCATGAACATCGACCTCGTCCAATGGGACACCCACTACAGCAAACCCTGGCACGCTGTCTGAAGCATGTTCAATGTTGTTCCGGAACAAAGAATGTTCTGGAGTAGAAAGTGGTCGTCATTCTGAGCGAAGCAAAGAACCCCTGTATCCTCGAAGCGCCTCGCTCTACGCCATAGAGGAAAATTCTCTAAAAGCGACCGACCTCGAAAATAAATCTGAAAATCGTGGCGTACTGCAAGGGCCCACAAAAACGTCCAGCAAGGAACCACACCTAGCCATGCAAATCACCGCGAACTCACCAGCAAAACACCACGTGTACGAACCGGAATTCTCAAAACCCCCAGTAAAAACACTCATCCACCACCAGCAAAAAAAACGTCATCCCATCCGCAAATTCTGACGGAATCATGTCGTCGTTTTCCAACGAAGCACCGGCGATCTGCTCATTGTCATTAATGCCGAGCGCGACACTATAGATGTCGGTCCCAACTACGCGCCAGATATTGAAAGCACGTAGGCACCTTGAAGACCTTTAGTATTCGAGTTTCAGAGAAAACTGAATCTGACGGGAGTTGCCATTCGTTCGATTGATCTGGCCAAAACCTGACCCGAGGATTGTGTTCGACGGAAGCCCCATATTCACGATGTTGAACATGTTGAAAAACTCAGCCCTGAACTGCAAGTTGGTGAGTTCAGCTCCGGATTGTCTTCTTCCGATCGGCGTGTCTTTAACCAAAGAAAAGTCATAATCGTAATAGGCTGGCCCTCGAAAGGTATTCCGTCCAAGAGTGCCAAAGCGCCCACTATTCGGGCCGGTTCCTCCCGGAACGTTAATTGGTATGGAAAAAAAAGAAGCATTATCGCTTCCACGTCCGAAATAGTCCTCTCTCTTGGGCCTTGCAGTGGATAGCAATGGCTTTGCGATCTGATCGGGCCTGTCCGCATTGGCCGACCCTGCACCCGTTTGCTGAATTCCCGTATAAACGGTAAAAGGCGTGCCGCCAGACAGAGATGAAATACTGATCAACTGCCAGCCGCGGGTAAGTTTACTGCTCACGTGATTCAATGGGTGGATCGCATAAACCGGAAGAGACTGCGTGAGACTCAGTGAGAATGAATTCCTTGTGTCGAACACTGACGGACCGCGTTCGGGGTGAGTATCGAAAGGATTCTGAGGCGCTGCCTGCGCTATTGCTCCCACGGTGCTGGTGGCTGAGGTCCCGCCAACACTGCTGGTATCGTCGATCGACTTCGACCAAGTGTAGTTCGCTTGGAAGGCAGGTCCCCCATGCGGAGCTTGACCCTGCCCGGAGACCTGTAGAGCGTTGTACGAGGAGTGCGAAGTCGCAGTCATCTCGCCTTCGGTTCCGAACCCGCCTACAGCCTGCCCGGCGGAATTGAAGTTCGTATATGGTGCAAATTGCGCTGTCGCGCCAGGATAGGCGTTGGGAAATGCTACGCGGGGAAGCCTATAAGCGGTTGTGCCGACATAAGCGGCAGAGAGCGTCAGTTGTCCTATGGACTGCTCCAGTCCAAGGGACCACGTACCGAGGCCAGCGTTGCCAAAGTTCCTATTGATAGCCCCTACGTTCAGTGGAGTCGTTTCTCCTTCGGACGCATCTGCAATTCCTTGCTCCAGACGAGCGATATCAACTTCCGTGTTGGCGGGGACATCGTTGGGCCGTCGGTTGGCAAAGATGTCTGTACCATCAGGGGTATAGACGCGGGGTAACTGCGCTGGAGTGAATTGAAATCCGTACGGGACGAGAGCTGTGGGACCAGCTGTCACACGAGGGTAGAACACGAACGGCAGATTGCCCGTTATCATGTTGTCTTGCCAGATATTGGGGGGAATCGTGGTCAAAGCCGCGCCGGCATGGAGTATCAGGGTCGGATTCAAGCGATAGTCGGCTTGCAGACGCGGAGCCCAATTGTTCATTCGCGTACGGTACCTGGGTTCAGGATTAATCAAGAAAACCTGGCCTCCGCCAGGAGCTGGGTAAAATCCGGAAGTACGGTGAGCCCGATCCGTTATCGGCGTGTAGAGCTCGAAGCGCAGTCCATAGCCGATCGTGAGGCGGCTTGTAGCTTTCCAGGTATCTTGCGCGTAGGCTGCGATTGCCGTCCGGTTTACCGCAGTGGCGCCTATATTTTGCCCATTCGAGAAATAGCTAGGTGCAACAGCTCTTGTATACGCAAACGCGCTTCCGGTAAGAAACGCTGACAGGGTATCAGGCAGAGGATCTCCAATATTGATAGTGTGAGAACCGCTTGCCGATGTGATTTTCACTCCAGAGTATGCTGTTCCTCCGCCAAAGTCATATTCTCCATTTGGGCTCGATCCGAAATAGCCGGAGTCGCGGTTCAGTCGAATCTCCGCACCGAGGTTGACCATATGGGCGTTGCGCGAGAAGGTTACATTCTCTCGAGCCTGGAATAAGTTTCCGTAGTCTCTCGAAACGGAACCGCCTGGGGCATTGAACGGCTCGAAGAGAGCGTCGTTGAATTTGACGGCTGGGTCGGTTGTATTGGAAGTTGGGAAAGAGGGTGTCGTTCGAGTAGCACTCAGCGATGATTCAAACATGAGACTCGGCGATGCAGCGTGTGTCCATGTCAACACTCCATTACGCTGGTGATCGACATATTCCACACCGAAGCTCGGATCTATAACCGTTTGATCTGGATTCGTTGTTGGGCCGCTGAGATTGTCGAGAGAGAATCGCGCCATCCAGTGGTCCTTGACGCTGCTCTGAAAATCGAGCCTGCCTGAAAACTGATCTGCGTCCGTATTTACTTTGGATGAAGTTGCGTAAGTGTTCGCGCCAAATGTTCCGGCTGGATAATTAGGCAGCGGATATCGCGCCAGTATCTGGCTGATCGAGGAGTTGACCGGAACAAGGAGCGTGTCTCCTGGGAATGCTGTCGTATCCATGCCCGATCGCTGTTCTGCGGTTGGAACAGAAAGAACCTGGGTCGTTCCCAGGACTTGGCGGAAGCCTTGGTACTCGATGAAGTAGAAGAACTGCTTTCCGTTACCGGACCAACGAGAAATCGGAACAGGACCTCCATTTGTAAATCCAAACTCATTTCTTCTGAAAGGTGGAATGCGTCCAGGGCTTACCGGAGAAGGATGATCGAAGTAGTTGCGGGCGTCGAGCGCGGAGTTTCGCAGAAACTCGAAAAACGATCCGTGCAGGTCGCTTGTTCCGGATCTGGTCTGGATGTCTGTATAGCCAGATGCGCCACGACCTATTTCAGCCGGCATGACGCCGGACGACGATTTGAGGTCAAGGATTGCGTCTACGTTGAAATTAGTGAATGTGCCGCCACCCATTTCGGGGTCACTGATGTCCGCCCCATCCAGCGAGAAAGTTGCCTCCACGCCTCGCTGACCGTTGATCGCGAACTGCTGGGTGAAGTTTGAGGCTCCGTTGGTGTCACTAGACGTTCCAGCGGCCAGTAGCAGAATTTGGCTAAAGTCCCTTTTGTTGAGCGGGATTTCACTCACTCCCTTGTTCGTGAGTTGATCGGTGTCAACTACTCTTCCAATCTCCGTACTGGCCATCTCCACCGAGCCATCGCGGCTCAGCTTGAGCGTTACGTCCACAGCCGCTGATGGGATAGAGACTTGGGTCGCGGTGCGGTAGACGTTACCAGCAACACGAACAGTCACTGAGTAGAGGCCGGCATTGAGGTTCTGGAACGAAAAAGCCCCTTCTGTATTCACGGCTGCGAAGTAGTGATTTGTGCCCGAATCGAGTAGCACCGTTCCCTCGTTTGCGGGCAGGAACCCGTCCGTGCGAAGCACACCGTTCCAGCTTGAGGTCGGCGCCTGCGCCCAAACGACAGACGAGGGAGTGTTATCAAAAGGAAAAAGCATGCTTAAAACGACATAAAGCAAAAGAAGATTGCAGATTCTGGATGAGTTGCTATTGGCTGACATGGGGACTACCGTGACCACTTTCGTTCCGTGCGGAATCAGAAAGGATGACACTATCCGTTAGGGGAGACCGTCATAAGAGCCATCGGGTCCGAACCAATCTCTAGTTCGATAAAGACATCCATTTGAGAGACTTACGGTTGGTAACCGACTGATCAAAAAGGAATGTATGATACCCCGGAATCTAGTTGTCAATATGGAATAATGGGGGGTTGACGTTGGTCCCCGGCTCTATGCCGTCGTCGAAGGTTCTCCGTCCCTGCTTCTGCGCGGCAACGCGTCGAGGTGGACGCAGCGGCGGACGTAAAACCGGGAAAAGTAGGAAGAGAATCAGCAGAACTCACGATGCCATTGTTGCCACAATCCGAAAAAGAGGCTGGACACAGTCTCGCGTTAGATGCCAGTACTATCCGAGATCAGCTGAAGCGGCTCCTTGCACATCCGTTATTCGCGAACAGTAAGCGCTATCCCGTGTTTCTGGCCTACACGGTCGAGCAAACGCTGCTTGGCAATGCGGGCGAATTAAAGGAACGGACGATAGGTGTGGAGGCTTTTGGACGTGAACCAAACTACGATGTGAACCTTGATCCTGTAGTCCGTACGACTGCGGCCGAAGTCCGGAAGAGGTTGATCCAGTACTACTACAACACGGATCATTTCGGAGAGCTGATAGTCGAACTCTCGGTAGGCTCATATGTTCCCTCGTTCCGGGATCCAACGGTTCCCGTGAACCTCGAATCAGCGTCGCTGGTCTCTCAGAGGAACGGGGTGACTTCTCAGGATTCCCCCACAGCCGAGTTAAAATCTGCCGAGGCAGCCCCGCCTCCAACAGTGCTGACCACGCATCGATGGATATCTATCGCAACATTATTGTTGTTGGCCCTTTTCGCAGGATTCGGAATGGGCCGTATCCAAATCCCCCGGAAACCGTCGAATTTGGAACGATTTTGGGAACCGGTGACAGCGGCTTCGGGCAAGGTCACGTACTGCCTTGGGCAACCGATAGATGCGGTAGATCGAGAGCGCACCACGCCGAACGGGATGCCCCTCTATGGCCGTCTCGATGTCTCGGACGTGATCACGTTGGCGCGATCCATTGTTCCTCTTGTCCCAAAGGGCGGCGATTTTCGCGTTGTTTCCGATTCAGAAATCGGCTACACGCAGCTACGCGAAGGCCCCGTCGTGCTCATTGGCGCCTTCGACAACGTTTGGACCATGCGGATTACACAGGATCTACCCTTCGGATTCGAGTACGATTCGCAGGTGCGAAGGCTCGTAGACCGCAAGAGTCCCGAGAAGAGGTTTTGGACCCTCCAGTGGCAGGTGCCTTACACAAAGTTGGCAAAGGACTATGCCATCATCGCCAGGATTCATGACAGCGTAACGGGCCAACCAGTCATTATCATTGCGGGGATTCTAGGGGAAGGCACCGAAGCTGCCAGCGAGGTCGTCTTTAAGCCTGCGTATCTGGATGAGATGTTAAAGAAGGCGCCTAAGAACTGGGACCAACTCAACCTGGAAGCGGTGATCGAAACAAATGTCATCGAAGGCCACGCTGGCCCTCCCACCGTCCTCGCTGTCGAGACCTGGCGGTAGGTCTCCTAGCCTCTTCATCAATAACGCTATGACTTCATGTTGGCTGCGGTCGATCCCTCGGGGTGGATCCCAGTGATTTAGCCGTATGATACATGCCGAGAATGGCCGCCCGCTCCGATGGCAACCTCAAGCAAAATAGACAGTTATCGGAAAAGCGCCATGCTTCTACCCGTTGGAGCTTTTGCATCACGTTATTGATATTAGATTCTGTAGTCGTAGTCGCCCTTCTCGCACTGCCGCGATTTCTTCTGGCTTTGATTCTCGCCAGCGCAGCATCGCCAGGGCGACGTGGAGACACGATGCAGAAATGCAACTCGCAACTTTCCCTTTTGGTCGTTACGGCAGCCTTCATTGGAGTCGGTATCGCGTCGGCTCAGGAAGCTAGCCGGCCTTGGATGGATTCACACCTATCTCCAGGGGAGCGCTCTGAGCTGGTCCTGAAACAACTTACTCTCGATGAAAAGTTAGCGCTGGTGCATGGCAATGGTATGTCGGGCGAGTCGCAGTGGAAGATGCCTCTAACCCCTTTCACCAATGGCGGCGCTGGTTACACTCAAGGTGTCGAGCGCCTGGGTATTCCTCCCCTGATCATCTCGGATGCCGGCTACGGCGTGAGAGCCAGCGGCGCAAATGGAAGATATTCGACGGCGATGCCTTCCAATCTGGGTGCAGCTTCGAGCTGGGATCCAGAGTCCGCTTGCCAATTCGGCGAAGTGATCGGCGGCGAACTTCGGGCCCAGGGTTTCGACGTGACTTTGGGAGGGGGCGTGAATCTCACTCGCGAGCCCCGAAACGGGCGGACCTTCGAGTACGCGGGTGAAGATCCGCTTCTGGCCGGCACTGTCGTTGGAAACGTGATGAAGTGCGAGCAAGAACAACATGTCATCGGCGATATTAAGCACTACGCAGTCAACGACCAAGAGACTGGACGATTCGTGGTGAATTCTGTCATCTCGAAACGCGCGATGCAGGAGTCTGATCTATTGGCTTTTCACATTGCTATCTCTATCGCCAATCCTGGTGCCGTGATGTGCTCTTATAACCGAATCAATGGAGACTTCGCTTGTGAAAATTCCTACACGCTGCAGGATGTTCTCAAGAAGGATTGGGGATTCAAAGGCTTCGTGATCTCGGATTGGGGCGGCACGCACAGTACGGAGAAGGCGTCCTCTGCTGGACTCGACCAAGAGCAGCCTATGGCCGACTATTTCGGGCTGAAGTTAAAGGAGGCGGTGGACGCAGGGAGGGTACCTCTGTCCGAGATCGATGACCATGCTCGCAGGGTCTTGTACGCAGAGTTTTTAGCTGGAATCGTCGACGATCCTCCGCATAAGGGCGTGGTAAACATAGAAAAGGGGCTTGAGGTTGCGCAGCGTATCGAAGAAAAGAGCATAGTTCTCCTAAAGAACAACCAGGCCGTGCTCCCAATCATTCCGTCCAAGGTCCACAGCATTGCAATCATTGGCGGCCATGCGGATGTCGGAATGATCTCCGGTGGTGGTTCTGCACAAGTTGACCCGCCGGGTGGCAATGCCATTATGCCCCTTGGTAAAGGCGGAACGCATTGGCAGGATCATGTCTGGTTTCCGACTTCCCCCTTACAGGCGCTGCGAGCGAAGTTGCCGAACACAACAATTGAATTTAATCCGGGAACGAACCTGCACTCAGCTGCATCTCTAGCAAAGACCGCGGATGTGGCGATTGTCTTCGCCTATCAGTGGGAGTCCGAAGGTATGGACCTGCCGAATCTTTCGCTTCCGGACAGCCAAGATGCGCTGATCGAGCAGATAGCGGCAGCCAATCCGCATACTATTGTTGTTCTTGAAACAGGGACTGCCGTGACTATGCCCTGGCTCGACAAGGTGGCTGGGGTCGTTGAGGTTTGGTATGCGGGCAGCGCCGGGCACAAGGCGTTAGCAAACATCCTTCTCGGGGACGTCAATCCGTCTGGCAAACTTGCGATGACCTTCCCAAAGGGAGAGGCGGATCTTCCTCGGCCTTTAATCGCGCCCCTTCCTCCGAATGACGAGGGCCAAGGACATTTTGCTGTGAACTCCGAAACGCGCGTCTCCAGCTATGCCGTCCACTACGACGAAGGTCCCGAGGTCGGCTACAAGTGGTACGAAGCCCAGCACACGCAACCGTTGTTTCCGTTCGGTTTTGGCCTTTCATATGCGTCATACGCGTATTCCGGCCTAAGCGTCGATTCATCCGCGAAAACAGTCCGCTTTACACTCAAAAACACGGGCAAAAGGGCAGGGACTGAGATCGCGGAAGTCTACGCCACACTTCCCAAAGAAGCTGATGAATCGTTCAAACGCCTGGTCGGTTGGAAGCGTGTCACTCTTGCGCCTGGCGAGTCGCAGGATGTCACTGTTGCCATCGATCCACAGGTACTGCAGACCTTCGACGAATCGAAGGACACATGGATGCTGACTCATGGCGAATACGGCGTCCTGGTTGGGCCATCTTCAGGGAACACCCCTTTGAGAGCGAGCCTTCGGATCCATTGAGAGAGATCACTCGCCGAAACCACTCCGCGATGGACCCTGTTAGAACTGCAATGTACCTGCGCTAACGGTTCATAAGTCAAGTTGAAGTCCGAAAGATAAGGAGACCTCTCAAGTGAACGACGTATCAACTCTGGGTAAGACGGGCAGCGCGGTTCAAGTTGACCGGACAAGCACCGGGAAAGAACACTTTGAAGTGCTGGATGGATTGAGAGGGAGTGCGGCCATCCTGATTGTTATCTTTCACGTCTTCAACTACTCATTCGGTTGGGACACTCCTCTGAGCCTGATGCACCACGCCTACCTGGCAGTCGATTTCTTCTTCGGGCTCTCCGGCTTTGTCGTCGCCTATGCCTACGATGACCGATGGACTCGAATGTCTACCCTCCAATTCTTTCGGATCCGGCTCATTCGGCTTCATCCGCTGGTGCTGGTGGGTGCGACCTTTGGCCTTCTCGGCTATCTTCTCGATCCCTTCGGCAAGGGGATAAACCACACCTCAACGCCGATGTTACTGCTGGCCTATGTGACTTCACTTCTCCTGCTGCCTTCTCCTCCCGTAGGGGGTCGACAGGACGAAAGCCAGGCACTCAATGGGCCGGCGTGGTCCCTCATGCAGGAGTATCTCGGAAATATCGCGTACGCTCTGATTCTTCGCCGGCTGCGTGCGCTCACGCTTGGAATCATCTTCGGATTCTCCGGGCTGCTCCTCATATGGGTTGCGAATATGAAAGGTTCGATGGATGGAGGCTGGGGATACCCGAATATCTGGATGGCACCCCTGCGGCTGACCGTCTCTTTCGTGATGGGGCTTTGGCTGTATCGTATTCAGGGCCGCATCCGCCGTCCCAAACTTGGACTCCTTTTTCTTTCGATTCTTCTTGTGGTCATCTTTCAGGCGCCGAAGTTTCCCAACGCAGGCGGGCTTTCTTTCAATGGTCTGTACGATGCTGCGTGCGTGCTGTTCTTATTCCCGCTCATCATTATCTGTGGTGCGCACTCTAATGCTGGTGCGGGCATGATGAGGTTGTGCAAGTTCAGCGGCAGGCTCTCCTATCCCCTTTACATCACACATATCCCGTTCGTGTATATCATTGCGAATTTCGCTCATACGAGACATCCAGCCAAGTCCGTTCTGCTGACTTGGATCTTCCTGCTTCTGCCATTCGTGATCGCTTTGGCATGGCTAGTTCTTAAGTATTTCGATGAGCCTGTTCGTGCGTGGTTGACCCGCCGCTACGGCATAAAGCGGACAGCAGCATAATGCCCGACATCATGGCAGCAGGGAAGCCGATATATTTCCAAAAACGGAGGACGAAAATCATGATGTTGAAGAGATACTCTGCAATCGCTCTTTTTTGGATCGCATTCTCTAGTGTCATAGCCACCGGCGCACAGACAAGTCCTTTCAGTGCTGAGGCTAAACAGAAGGCCGAGTCTCTCCTGAAGCAAATGACTCTCGACGAAAAGGTTGGGCAGCTCAATGAATCGTCCGGTCTCGTGATCCCTGGCCTCGCTAAAGAGAAACCAGATGATCTCATTGCCAAAGGCGGAGTAGGTTCGATTCTTTGGCAGATGGACGTTAAGGAGATCAATCGCCTTCAGCATATCGCGGTCGAAAAGTCGCGTCTTCATATTCCAATCATCTTTGGTTTTGACGTGATTCATGGATATCGAACCGTCTTTCCAGTACCTCTGGCGATGGCCTCTTCGTGGGATCCATCGGTCGAAGAGCAGGCACAACATCTGGCGGCACAGGATGCACGCGCTGCCGGGATTGATTGGACTTTTACGCCGATGGTCGATATTGCGCGTGACGCACGGTGGGGTCGCATCGTGGAAGGTGCCGGAGAGGATCCCGTTCTTGGTTCCGCGATGGCACAAGCACAGGTCCGTGGATTCCAAGGTCCGAAGCTTGGACAGGACAGCGTACTGGTGACCGTAAAGCATTTTGCTGGTTATGGTGCAGCCGACGGCGGCCGTGACTATGACTCTTCCTATGTGCCGGAGGAGTTGCTTCGCAATGTCTACCTAGTTCCTTTTCATGCAGCGGTTCAGGCTGGGGCGGGTGGAATTATGAGTGCCTATATGGACCTGAACGACGTGCCTGCGAGTGGCAACCATTGGCTCTTGACCGACGTTCTCCGGAAGGATTGGGGGTTCCAGGGCATTGTGCTTTCAGATGCACTTGCAGTTGGAAACCTCGTCACCCATGGCTACGCGAGCGGTGGCGAAGACGCGGCCTATAAGGCGATCACTGCAGGCCTGAACATGGATATGGCTAGTCTTACCTACTCCCAAAATCTTGCGAAGGTGGTGAAAGATGGCAGAGTGAGCGAAGCCTACATCGACCAGATGGTGTTGCCTATTCTCGAGGCGAAGTTTGATCTAGGACTCTTCGACCATCCCTATGTCGACGAAGCTAGTGTCGATGCAGTCCTGAACCGTCCCGAGGGTATCGCGCTCGAGCGCAAACTGGCAGGGCGTTCCATGGTGCTGCTTCGCAATGAGAACCGAACTCTTCCCCTGTCGAAGGATCTGAAAAAGATTGCCATTATTGGCCCTCTCGCAGATGCTGCTCATGACATCGAGGGCGGATGGACGGTGGAAGGCCTATTCGGAAAGGGATCCAAGAGTCACCCCGTTACTGTGCTTGCCGGTATCAGGAATAGGCTGGGTACCGATGCGCAAATCACGCTTGTCGCCGGGCCTCAGCCGTCGAAGGTCTACACGAGTATGTTGGATCAGTTCACAGGTGCGAAATCTACACCTCCGTCTACACCTCAAGAAACCGCCGAGTGGATTGCCAAGGCCAAGGCAGCGGCCGCCGACGCTGACCTCGTCGTAGCCGTTATGGGCGAAACTGCGAGCATGAGCAGCGAAGCGTCTTCGCGAGCCAGCCTGGATCTGCCAGGAATCCAGGAGCAGATGTTAGAAGCTATTGTTGGTGTCGGCAAGCCGGTGGTGCTCGTGCTTGAAAATGGCCGCCCACTCGATATTCACTGGGCCTCTGAACACGTGCCGGCAATACTCGAGGCCTGGTACCCAGGCACACAAGGGGGCGATGCCGTGACCGACGTACTATTCGGAGATGTGAACCCTGGCGGGAAGTTGCCGGTAAGTTGGCCGAGCGCGTCGGGCGTCGAGCCACTCTACTACAACCACAATTTGACACATGACCCCGAAGATCGGCCTAGCTTCACGTCACGCTATTGGGATGTCTCTTCCAAACCGCTTTACCCTTTCGGGTACGGTCTCAGCTACACGGCGTTTAAATTTTCCAACCTCCATCTCAGCAAGAACAGGATGAGCGTGAGCGATGGCAACGAGGTAAGCGTCGACGTAACGAATACGGGTTCTATCGCGGGCGATGCTGTTGCACAGATTTATATTCATCAACGCTATGGTTCGGCATCTCGACCCGTTCGCGAACTGAAGGGATTTGAACGGGTTCTCCTCCAAGCGGGAGAAACCAAAACCCTCAGGTTTCCTCTTGGAACGGAACAACTGCATTTTTGGAGTCCGCAGTCGAAAACCTGGGTTGTGGAACCCTCCGATTTCGATGTGTGGGCCGGAGGAGATTCAACTGCAAGTCTTCACGCAGAATTTAAGACCACGCAATGAACGTCATCGTCGGTGTGTATTCGCATGCTGGCATGGGTTGACGGGGCTTTGTAGAATCAGCAATAGGATCTCTTATCCGTTTTATACGACGCACTATCCATTCATGTAGATCTATGCGAATTGGGTTGAGACGAGACATCTCGCACGGGAACAGCAAATTCACGTTGCTTTGCTACTTACACCGTTCGTGATCTTCTTTGCGCGGGTTGCGGCGATGTTTTTCGATGAGGCGATTCGCACTAAGCTCCGTCGCTACAGCCTTCAGAAGAGGAATTAGAAACTCTCCGAAGAGGAACGTCCAGTTCCAAAGAGGACACTATGCAAATCCGGTATGCCTTTGTCGACGCATTCACAGAACGCCCGCTAGCACGGAACCCCGTAGCTATTGTCCCTAATGCCGAGAGGCTGGATGAACCAACCATGCGGCGAATCGCGGAGAGCTCAATCAGGTCGCGACGAAATTCATTCTTCAGCCCAAGACTTTGATTTCGCGGATTGGAGCTTGAGATCTCTCACTACAGCTGGCCACGAGGTCTTCGAGCAGGACACAATTCGCTCGGCGCTTGGTGGTGGCTGGCCGAGTCCGGAAATCTTATGCTGGGTGAAGACCGCAATCACTTCACGCAGGAGATTGGAGGGGAGCTTTTGCCTGTGGAAGTTCGCTGCCAGCACAGCCAATCTGTCACGGTTGCCCTTACTCATATGTCTCCTGTATACGGAGCCGTTGCGAGGATCTTCCGAAGCTTGCCGATGCACTTGGAGTGCAGGATGAGAACATAATGTTGTCTTTGCCGGGCACAGGTGGTTTCGACGGGAGTAGCCCATCTGCTCGTCCCCGTAATAGATCGGGAGATCGTTGCAGAGGCCAACCCAGACTCAAAACGACTCAGACGCATACTCCAAGCAGCAGATGGAGAGGGGTGTTACCTGTATTGTCTGGATGCCTCGGAGTTACCGTCTTCAATTGCCCATGCTGGATTTTCAATCCATCACAAGGGGTCGTCGAGGAGGCCGCTACTTCGACTGCTGCTGTGCCACTGGCCTGCTTATTGCTGAAATACGGAATCGCCGCGAACAGGAAAACCCTTTTCATTGAACAAGGGTATGAGATGAAGCGCCCATGCGTATTAGAGGTTGAGGTCGAAAACGATGTTTTGCGACTGGCAGGTAGAGCTATCACGCGGTTCGAGAATGAGCTGCGAGAAGTAAGGTCTATATTGACGCGGAGTCTCGCCTGGACGGTCACTTTACCTTCGGCCAGAGCCGAGTTGACGTCTTCGAGCGCCGACACAATCGGGCGATGCAGCTCTCAAGCGTCTGCGCCCTGGCCTCAAGCATCGAGATAGCTTTAGGAAATCCGAATTGGACTGAAGCACCAGCGATGATCAGGTCACAGCCAAGCCCAACTCAAATCCTGCCCCCCCACGCAGCCACCCTGAACAACCGCGACGGTTGGAATCGTAGGGTTTTGAGCATATCAATCGCTCGCACAAAGACCTCCACACGGGGTTGCAACTCTGCCGCATCTATGCCTGGTCAGTCTCGTATGGTACTGCCCAGAAAGAAGCAAGGCCCTTTCCCTTGGATCAAGAGCGCACGAATGTTACTCTTGCGACCTGCTCAAACGCCTCGAGTACCCCTTCTCCCATTTGAAAGTCGATTGTTTGCCGGCTGGATGGTCGAGCGTGTCGGTACCGTCCCTTCTCGAGGAGGGAGTTTCCGCATCCTGTCTCAGTTGAACGGATTGTTGTGTACCCAGCTGCGGCAACGCAAAGATATGTATCTGAAAAAGTAACGAATGTGTTCCAGCGGAACATAGCTCGGTCGATCAAAGGTGGCACTACCTTCGTACCGTTTACAGCACACGTGGGAAGTCCTATGTTCCTTGAAGTTGGATCGCCCAAGACTCATTGAAAGCTTGTGTTGTTCTACGGAGGTAATTCCTTGAATTTGCTTCTGCCAAACCTTAGTTGTCTGCATTTCTCAATACTCCCACCACGAAGTCGACATATATGGATGACGCCACTTCATGTGGCACTGATCCTCCTTTGTGCATTCGGCGGCATGGCCATCGCCCAGACCCGTCAATTTGTCATCACAAACAACTGCGCAGAAGCAGTCTGGATTGCTGGCGCAGGTAGTCCCACCCCTATCTTCAATGGCTCGTCAGGAGGCCTAGAACTTCCCGCCGGCGCGACCGTTACCACCTCACTGCCCACACCTTGGGTCGGTGGCCGCTTTTGGGGACGCCGTCAGTGCACCTTTGACGCCAACGGAAAGGGCTCATGCCAGACAGGTGACTGCGGGGGACTCCAATGCCAGCATGCTGGAGCGGGAAACACAAGTCTGGCTGAGTTCACACTCACGGGCTCAGCGACCGGGGCAGATAACTACGACATCAGCCTCGTCGATGGCTTCGACTTCCCCCTCTCCGTTCAACTCAACGATCCGGACCCCGCCCATGCGATCAACGCCGCGTGCCAGGTAGATCTTCGCAGCTCCTGCCCTGTGGGACAGCAGATGCTCGACAGCTCTGGACAAGTCGTAGGATGCAAAAGTCTCTGCAGCCAGTATGGGACGGCGAACTACTGCTGCGCAGGGCCCTACGGTTCGCCACAGGCCTGCAACAATGTGAATTGGGACACCAACTACCGTGGAGCCGTGCTCAAGCAGTCTTGCCCCTCGGTCTATGGGTATGCCTTTGATGACCCATCCAGCGACTTCAATGTAGCTCCTCTACCCTCTTCGGGCTATCAAATTACATTCTGTCCAGCAAATAATGTTCCCAACTCAAACCCTGCGATCGTTCCGACCTTTACGATCACTTCGCAGGAACCGAGCGAGACTGTAACACCCGGTGGCTCCGTCGCGTACAACCTTAATGTAACCGCAAGTAGCACATTTACTGGCACCGTCAAGCTCTCTGCCGCGCATCTGCCAGGCAGTTGCACCTGGACCACAGCGGGTAAGGTATCCTGCAGTAATAAGGGATCCTCAGCCTCTTTCAGCACGTCCAGCGTCAGTTTGACACCGGGAGTAACCGTTCCCGTCATCCTAACTGTCAATACGACAACGACTCCATTTCCGATGTTAGGCGCAGGGAATATCGAGGTTATTGGCCAGAGTGGTGCGCTCGAAAACGTATGGGAGGGATCGTTGACTGTGGTCAATCCTACAGCTCCCGACTATGCCTTCAGGGTTACGCCAACATCTGCGCAGACCGTTCAACCAGGTACTCCGGTCGTCTACACCGTCAAGGTCACGCCGGTGAACGGCTTCACCGGCGTCGTCTCGATGAGCACCTCTGGTCTTCCTGCAACCTCCACATCGCTCACATTGCCGCAGTTCACTTTTACCGGCGATCCTACACCGCAATCGGCGACTATCACGATCGCTACATCTGCCTCTGCGGCAAAGCGAGCCTACTTTCCTTTGTTCACCAGCTTTAGCGCAAACAGCCTCCACGACGCTCAAGTCGCACTGACGGTTTCATCGACAGCTCCCAGTCCGGATTTCACCGTCTCTGTGACTCCTCCAATGACCACGCTTCAAGCGGGAAACAGCGCGTCCTTCACGATTACGGCAACGTCGGAGAGCGGCTTTAGCTCCACGGTCACTCTTAGTGCTACGAGCCTTCCGGTCGGGGTGACGGCGACGTTTACGCCCGACTCGATTTCCGAAGTGGCTACCTCATCGCTAACGGTCGCCACGAGCGCCTCGACATTGCCCGGAACCTACATTATTCCGGTCACGGCAACCTCTGGTTCGCTGAGCCATACCACGAACATCTCTCTCGCGGTCAACGCGGCCGGCGTCCAGTTCACCGATCTTGACATTGGAGATCCGGGAACCGCTGGTACCTTCAGCGCAAACGGAGGCACCTTCACGGTAGGCGGCAGCGGCAGCGACATCTTTGGAACTGCCGACCAGTTCAACTACGCCTACCAGTCGGCTAGCGGCGACTTCACGGTCATCGCGCACGTCGATACCCAGACTGATACTGACGAGTGGGCCAAGTCAGGGGTGATGGCCCGCTCTACCACTGCAGAGAATGCAGCCTTCGCCGCGGTCTTTGCCACGCCAAAGCACGGTGTCGCCATGATCGCTCGCACGGCGGATGGAGGAGGTACGACAGATCTGGGGCAGGCCCAACTAAACGTTCCTGCATGGGTCAAGCTCCAGCGAGTTGGCAACACCTTCACTGGCTACGCATCTCCTGATGGCGTCAATTGGACGCTCATCTCTACCAAGGATGTCGGTATGACCGGATCTGTCACCGCCGGTCTCGCCGTAACCTCAAAACGGGAATCGACGCTCAATATCTCAACGTCCGATGGCGTCACCATTCAGTAGGAAGAGAAATTGAAAAATGGTGCAGGCGATCTGCCCCTTGATTACGTAATTCACTGTGGTAGATGAACGCGCATCTTGTTGCGAACCACTGAAGAATCTAGATCTCCCCCTGCAATTGACGTAATAAAACCCTGTCAATTGTTTGTCCATGAACGCTGAATTTAGTCACCGAAAGGCACTGTAATGAAGAAGTCATATCTTGTCCTATTGATGTTGTTGTCTCTGGGAGTCGGGGCGGCGTTGGCCGGACCCTGTCCTGCGCAGTTCCCAACATCGCGCGGCGACGGCACGGTCGCTGGTGTATCCGTTGCGGGCGGAACGCAGTACTACTTCAAAGACGCTCTGCTCAATGGCTTCGATTGCTTTGAGCAGTTGAGCTCCTGGTTCCCCTCCTATATCACCTCATCGAACGCGATGAATCCTGCCAAAGAGACAGTCGATATGGCCTATACGACCGAAGGCACGGCGACCTTCTCGAACGTGGTAGTGCCGACCGCTGGCACCTACACTTTGACGTTCCGCTATGCATTCGCCACCGGCCTTTTCCCAGGTGTTTCGAATCGGCCCGAGGGCATCATGGTAAACGGCACTGTGATGACCTCGGATCTGAACTTCCCAGTCACAGGGGACTTTGACACGTTTAGTACCGTCAGCATCGTGGTCCCCCTAAACGCTGGCCAAAACACAGTTCAAGTCTTCAACGTGGCCACTCAAAGCATCTCCCGCCTTGACTCGATGACGGTCATCGCAGGCGGAAGCAATAGTTGCAGCGTCCTGCCTCAGGCGCCGAGTGGTCTAAGCGCGGCGGAAGACTCCAACAATGCGATTGCACTGACCTGGAACGCCAGCGCGGCACCTTTGGGCTGCACGGTAGGCTACTACAACGTGTTCCGTGGCGCCACATCAGGCTTCATCCCATCAGCCGCCAACCAGGTTGCAGCCGTGGTGTCCGGCACGACGTATGAAGATACGACGGGAATGTGTCAGACGCCTTACTACTATGTCGTGCAGGGAGTAGACCTGGCGGGGCTCTCGGTTACGTCAACCCAGGCCAGCGCTTCGATCAGCCAATGTCCGACAGTAAGCAGCGCCCAGATCAACGCAGGCGGTTCGGCAGTTCCTCCTTTTATTGCGGACGTAGATTTCGATGGTGGTTCTATTCTCACCCACAAGAACGTCATCGATCTCAGTGGTGTTATCAATGCCGCGCCGATGGCCGTGTATCAGGATGCTCGCCAGGGTAATTTTACCTACACGCTTGCTGGCTTTGTCCCTGGATCGAGCCACACGATAAGGCTACATTTTGCTGAAACATTCTTTTCTACTGCTGGTTCCCGCACCTTCAATATCAGCATCAACGGAACGCAGGTGCTGACAAATTTTGACATCTTCGCTGCGGCGGGGGCCAAGAATAAGGCAGTGATACAGGAGCTAACGGAAAATGTGGACTCCACCGGCACCTTCGTAGTTACGTTCACCTCGGTCGTCAACAATTCTTTGTTGAGCGCGATCGAAATTAACTAACATGCAAGATAGATAGAGTCCAGCCAGATTGCGACTCAGCCGCGATCTGGCTGACGATTTCCACTCGCTGCGACATCACCTCCTATGCTTGGATCAGCGTAGTGCAAAGTGGCGGCGCCTATTGCAGGGGTCTCCAGGATCGCTAAGCTCTCGTAAAGCAATACGACTCCCCCTAGAGGCATTCATGCAACAGTCATCATGGACCACGCCGACTTTGAAGAAATCTCTCCCTCAAATGCGAAATCGACTCCTACGCGCCGGTCGAACTGTAAAAGCAGGACTGACTGCGTACTAGAGTGTTGGGGCTGCCGGAGGTGGTGGCCTTGCTCAGTGGAATTACACGTGTGAGAGCTGTTCTGCTCTGCGACGCTCCTCATCGCATATCCAGTCGAGTGCGAATCGCAATAGGATATTAGGGCGCCAATTGGCGACGCTTGAAGCATTTGAAACGCGATCCTTCTGAGCCTCAGATTGCATCGCCCCAGCCCATCAATACCCTGCTTCAGGCCATGCGCGCTGATCCGGAAGCAAAATGCTAAGATAGTATCATTTTTAGTTACAAATAAAATGAAGAGTATAAGAAGATTCACCTTGAAAGGTTTACATAGGTGGATTTTGACAATAATTTGACATCTCATCGGGCAACGCCGATGTTCCGAGATGGTAAATTACACTTGCGATCAACTGCAACAAATCAACTAAAGTGCGATTCGAATAAGGACCAAAAAACGAATTAAAAAAAAGAATAAAAATAGCGCAGCAAAGAATCAAAGCAAACAACCAAGGCAGAATTAAAGAAACAAAGGAGGCAATGAAGAGCATGTACGACAGACTCCCATCATTGCTGATTTAGGAGTAAACGGCGATGCGCTTCGCTCGCCAAGGAACGCCTCCCCAAAGCTTTCCTCATCCTCCCCTGTAGGCCTTCATTCCGACCCGCTACGCGCGATTTTAGGTGTCTGTGTATGCCTTAGCCCTTTTGCGTCTTTTCCACTATGCACTTGAAGCAGTCCACAGCGCATACTCCCTGACGGCTTTCCTCGTTCTTCGCACGGAACTGTCTGTGAGAGAACGGCATCTGGTTATAGCTTGAGCGGAACTCAAGCTACGATCGTCACACGCTTTACCCGGAGATCATTTTGCGAATTTCATCGCTTGCACGCGCTCTCTTTCTCAATCTTATTGGTCTACTCTGTGTTTCCACGGCGCTTGCCCAGACTGATATCACTACCTGGCAAGTCGACACCAAGCACACGGGAGTGAACGCAAATGAGTCTGTTCTGAGCCCTGCGTTCGTTCAGACTCCGGGTAACTTCGTTCCTCTTTTTTCCGAGCAGGTGGATGGGCAGGTCTTCGCGCAACCGCTTTACCTGAGCGGTACGACGAGCAGCCTCATTCCGGGGGGGTGGGCGGATGGCAAGACGCACAACAATGTCGTCTTCGTTGTCACGGAGAATGCGACTCTTTATGCCTTCGACGCTGATGGAGACAGCAACTATCAGCCGCACACTGGGAGCTCCAATCCAATCTGGAAGTTGCACCTCGTGCCGACGAATAACACGACGGCAGTGCCCATTCCAAAGGAAGACGTCCATGCCGCTGATGACATTACACCTCTCTTTGGCAATACCGCAACACCGGTAATCGACCCAAAGCAGGGAATCATCTATGTGGTGTCTGCACTCAAAGACACCGGAACTCTTCCAGCTACCCATCCCTACGAACAACTGCTTTGGGCTATCAATTTGAAGTCCGGGCTATCTGTGGGTAATAGCCCTGTCACAATCAACCCCGAATTTAACGGCCAGTTTGGCGGGGATACTAACACGCCTTGTCCGGCGAACCAACCTCCTAATACACAGAATCAAGGTTGCGAGATGGATAATGAACCGCTTCCCGCAACGCCTGGAAGGATCCCCTTTTATCCGCTTCATTCGCACCTCCGATCGGCGCTAACGCTGGACAACTTCAATGGCCATAACACAGTGTATCTGGTCTATGCATCGCACAGCGATCAAACCCCATACTCCGGCTTCGTCGTGGGATACGATGCGACTACGTTGCAGCAAACGACTGCCTTTACGACGACCCCGGATAACACCTTCGAAGCGGGAATCTGGATGGGTGGTGCTAGTCCTGCCATCGACCCTGCATTGAATAAGATGTATGTCATTACCGGCAACGGCGGTAACTGGGACGCGCCTACGAATTCATTTTCACTGGGAACCAATTGGCCGATGAGCGTGCTCGCCTTCGATACGACCCCAGCAGGAACAGTAATGATCAATGGTCAACCTGAATTGCAGGTTCCCTTCGCTGATACAAGTGTATGGTTTACACCCGCGCAGTGGAATAACTTCAACGATGGAGATAATGACCTCGGTGCTGGCGGCCCGTTGCTCTTCGACACGCAGGCTCCGGATGGCAGTACAAAGCAGTTATTGCTGGGTGGGGGCAAACTCGGCATCATGTTCCTTCTTGATCGTACGAATCTCGGCGGAATAGATACGAAGGATGGCGCGCCACCGACCAATAGTAACGCTCCTAATTTTGTTACCTTTGAAAATAGTAATGTTGTTCAACAGCTTAACATTGCAGGACTAAGCACATTCAATACCCCCGCCTTTTTTAATAACCACGTCTACCTTTCTGGTGGGAGTTTCGGTGCTCTATCATTTCCGGTAGGCTTTAATTCTATAACCAACAGTTACATTTCCACCGCCAGCGAGGATGCCTCGCCAGAGGGTTCTTCGGGCAAAAATGCCGGAGTATTTATCTCTGCGAACGGTACAAGCAATGGCTTAGTCTGGCAGAACAGCAATGGCCTGCGCGCTTGGGATGCAAGCAACCTGAGGCAGGGTGCCATTTATAAGTCAGGCAACGTCGCGACAGACGATGCCGCACAGTCTTCCTGCCAAACGCCAACATTTTCGCTTCCGATTGTGTCAAATGGAAAGGCGTATTTCACCTGCTATCAAGCTCCCGCCCAGAGCGGACAGTTCACTACGACTAACAACGGCACCACCACCACAACATTATTCTCTGTGCCGTCAGACAATAGGCCAGGATATCTGTGGGTTTACGGCGCGCCCCCTGTTGCGGCAGGAGCTCCAACCCAAGTCCCGCTAAATGTTGCTGCGCAGGCTGATTCTGACTCGGAAGTGACTGTGACCTGGAGTGACCCGGATTTCGGTAGCCCGACAGCGCACACTGGTTTTACTATTTTTCGAGCAACATGTGCCGGCTGCACGCCTGCTCAGATTGCCACCACGCAAGGCCAGGAAACAACATTTGCTGATACGGGTATCAATGATAGCCTTCTGACCAACCCTTCGGCCTTGAGCCCGAATACGACTTATTTCTACTCGGTCAAGGCAACTAACCTATCTGGCCCATCAAACGCGAGCAATATCGCTTCTGCGACGACCTTTCAGCAATATTCCCAACCGGGGCTGGTTGCGTACTGGCCGATGGACGAAGGAGTTCAGCAGGGGATAAACGCGACTGGCTCTGTGGACCTTACCGGAAACGGCCACACTGCTGTTAAGACCCCTCCTCCAGCCAATGGGACGAATGAGGTTGAATCCAGCTCAACCGGGTATATCGGAGGATCGTGGAACTTCCACGGGACCACAGTTATGGACCGGCTCGTCGTAAGCAACTCTGCTGCTCTACAGTTCACAGCGCAGCAGAGCTTTAGCCTCGTGGCCTGGGTCAACCCAACAGTGCTGAATGGCTTTGGCATAGGCACACCTCCCAACGAACAGGGTGTCGACGGTGCTTCGATTATCGTGAAGTCGAGAGATCAAGGTAGTGAATACGGTCTTTGGATTAACACCAGCGGACAGTGGGAAGCACGCAGCGGTACTCCGGGTGCTCAAGGGACTGTTATCACTGGCCCAGCAGCAACCTCCGGCGTATGGACACAGTTGGCGCTCGTACAAGACGGCCCCAACAACAAGCGGTACCTCTATGTAAACGGTCAACTCGCAGGGCAGGGAACCGCACAGAATGCAAACGGAGGAGGAGATCTATGGTTCGGCCAACAAAATCTCTCTGACCCGAATCAGCAGGACGGATTCCAAGGCAACATTGACGAGGTCCGCATCTACAACACGGTCGTCACTCCAGCACAACTCGTGAGCGACTTTTCTGATCCTGTCTACCTGGCTACTTCCATTCAGAGTCACGCGGGGACCCCGGTAGGCATTCAATTCTTCCCGTTTGGACCATCCGGATTCCCGACCACAGAGACGCGTGTCGCTCCAAACCAGACCTACACGCTCCAACTGAACTTTGCCCAGCCGCTTTCAGCGGCTCCAGCAGCCGTGCTCAACGCTCAGCCTGGATCGACGCAGCTAGCGCAGGGAAGCGTACAGTCGGTCACGCTTGATTCATCTGGAATGATCGTGACCGTAACCCTTGCAAACGTACCAAACGCACAGGCGCTGCAGTTGCATTTGACCGGCCTCACGAGCGGTGCGTCGCTGAATGGAACCTACGATCTTCCTTTCAATGTTCTCGAAGGCGATGTCTCCCCCGACGGCGTAGTCAACGTAGCCGATCAGGAAGCAATTACGACTCTGATGACGAATTCCAACGGTCAGGTCAATCCGATCAACCAAATCACTCCGGCCAACGCACAGTTCGATCTAAACCTCGACGGAGTTGTGGATGGCAAAGATGTGAGCCTGGTGCCGAGTCTGTTCGGAGCCGTCCTGCCTCTGCAGGCGGATACGAACCTCGCGCTGCTCAAACAAACCTCCGCATCAAGTTTCAATGGAGGCAACACAGCTGCAATGGCAGTAGATAATAACCTGAGTACCCGATGGGAGAGCACCCAGGGTGTGGATCCACAATCACTTGTCATTGACTTGCAAAACACTGCGAATATCCACTCCATTATTCTCGACTGGGAGAATGCTGCTGGAGCCAACTATGTGCTGCAGACAAGCAACGATCCTACGGTTTTCCCTGAAGCGAGTACCCCAGACTGCAGCGCGGCCAACACCAAATGGACGACAGTAGTGAACGTTACGGGTAATACAAACGGTGGCATCAAGACGTACAGTGGTCTGAATGGAAATGGCCGCTTTGTTCGCATGTGCGGCACGACTCGGACGACACAGTTCGGCTACTCGCTGTTCGACTTCGAGGTCATCGGGTCCTTTGGTGCTGCAACCCCAACACCGCCAGTCATCACGAGTGCTCCGACTGCAACGGCGATCGAAGGACAGGCTTTCAGCTATGCCATCACCTCGAACGAGGCGGGTACGACCTTCACTACCAGTACTCTGCCCACCCCCCTTGCTCTCAACGGCGCAGTCATCTCCGGCACGCCAGCGGTCACCGGAAGGTTCCCCATCACGTTGACTGCAATCAACTCCACCGGCCAGACAGGCACGGCAACACTGACGCTGACCGTCAACGCTCCTACGCCAGTCATCACAAGTGCTCCCACTGCAACGGCAACAGTTGGCCAGTTGTTCAGTTACACGATCATGTCCAATCCAACCGCCTCGACCTTCAGTACCAGCACTTTGCCTACCCCCCTTGCTCTCAACGGCGCAGTCATCTCCGGCACGCCAACGGCCAGCGGAAGCTTCCCCATCACGTTGAACGCCACCAACTCCACCGGTCAGACAGGCACGGCAAGCCTGACGCTGACTATCAACCCTGCTGTTGTAACTCCTCCCGCAGCACCTACCAATCTGACACCGACTGCGGTCTCCTCAAGCCAGATCAACCTGAGCTGGACGGCGAGCACCACGTCGGGAGTTACGTACTCCGTATTCCGGAGTACCACCTCTGGCTTTACTCCCTCGGCGGCCAATCAGATCGCACAAGGCCTGACAACCACCACCGACTCAGACACGGGACTCACCGCCTCTACGACGTACTTCTATGTGGTAGAAGCAGTCAGCGGTGCCGAGTCAACACCATCGCTGCAGGCCTCAACAGAGACGCTGGCCGCTTCAGGGGTAACCGAAGTCATCGCAATCAATGCGGGCAGTGCGACAGCAGTGCCCGACTCCGCTAACAACGCAACCTTCATTGCTGATTCGGACTTCACTGGCGGTAACGATGATGTTACAAACCATGCCATCACCATACCCACTGCGATCGCAAGTATCGCTGCGCCCGCTGCGGTGTATGCAGATGCTCATCAAGGTGGTGTCACTTACACTATCCCCAACCTGTCAGCAGGCAACACATACACCGTGGTCTTGCACTTTGCTGAACTGTTCTTTACCGCACCAAACTCTCGCCTGTTCAACGTGTCGATCAACGGAGCACAGGTACTGACAAACTTTGATATCTTTGCGGCTGCCGGAAACGCCAGCTTCACGGCGGCTGTCGAGACCATTCCCAACATCACTCCTGTAAACGGTCAGATTGTCATCGCATTCACCAATGGCACGAACGACCAGCCTATGGTGAACGGCATTGAACTTCAGACAGGAGGGCCAGCCATACCGTCCGCGCCAACAGCCTTGACGGCATCAACAGGCGGGTCAAGCACAGTCAATCTGAGTTGGACACCGAGCGTCAGTTCGGGAGTCACATACACGGTCTTCAGGAGCACCACGGCGGGCTTCGTGCCGTCCGCGGCTACCCAGATCGCAAATAACCTTACAACGACTAGCTTCTCCGATACGAGTCTCACCCCTTCGACCATGTTCTACTACGTAGTCGAAGCGGTGAACGGCGCCGGAGTGCTCTCACCGCCTTCGCAGCAGGTTTCCACATCAACGGCAGCTGTGTCTACGGATGTGATTGCGATCAATGCTGGCAGCTCGACGGTAGTAGGCAGCTTCATCGGCGATACCGACTTTGTCGGTGGCAACGATGATGCTCCCAATAAAGGCATCACCATACCCGCGGCGATCGCAAGTATAGCTGCGCCAGCTGCGGTGTATGCGGATGCTCACCAGGGCGGCGTTATTTATACTATCCCCAACCTGTCGGCCACCAGAACCTACACGGTGGTCCTTCACTTCGCCGAACTTTTCTTCACAACGGCGAACTCTCGACAGTTCAATGTATCGATCAATGGAACTCAGGTGATGACGAACTTTGATATCTTTGCGGCTGCCGGAAATGCTAACTTCACGGCGACCGTTCAGAGCTTCGCCAACATCACACCTGTCAACGGTCAGATTGTCATTGCTTTCTCCAACGGTGCGCATGACCAGCCTATGGTGAACGGCATTGAGATCAAATAACCACTAACCACGACAGGTGAGACTTCAGCCTGTCGTCCTTCGAGGGTCTGCTGGAGCACTCCGTGCAGGCCCCGAATTAACATTGTAGAAAAGCTCAACCTTCGAAAAGGAATCGATGTTCTCTCTCTATCATCGGTCGCGATATCAGAGGCTTCTACCAGCCTCTGTCTTGATGCTCTCCCTGTCTCTGGCAAGCGGTAGTCTGGTGGCCCAGACGATCTCCAGCAGTAAAGAAGAGGCCGGGACACCTGTCGGCGTCACTGAAACTTCAATGGCGGTGGCCGATTCGTATGTAGATTATTTGAAAGCGTTCGAACTTGCAGAGACTGGTAGTAAACCGGCGGCGTTTCAGTTATTGGCAGAGAGCCTACGTCTGCAACCTCATAACTTAGCGGCTTCCCGTTTGGCTTTTCGTCTACTCACAGAACAGCGCGCCAATACCGCGCTAAGGCTTCAAGGCCATACAGGAGTGATGACGTCAGCGAGTTACAGTCCCGACGGAACCAGGATACTGACCACTTCGACGGACCACACCGCCCGAGTTTGGGACTCTCGCACCGGACTCCAACTTGCTCCATCGCTGGATCACGACGATGAAGTGGTCTCTGGAACCTTCAGTCGTGACGGACAACGAATCGCGACAGGTACGGACGGTGGCAAGATCGCGATTTGGGATGCCAGCACTGGCAAAAGACTAGTCTCCTCCATGGAGTTGTTGGGTTCTGCATGGTCGGTGAGCTTCAGCCCAGATGGGAAGATTATCGCAGCCGCATCAGAGGCGGGGAAGGTGCGTACATGGGATGCAGCAACCGGCAAGCCTTTGTTTCCTCTCATCGAATACCACGAGTCTGCTTATAGTGTCAGCTTTAGCACTGATGGAAGGTTGCTCTTAATTGCGACGGGGGACGACTACGCTGATCTCCGCGACTCACGCACAGGGAAACGCACCTTGAGATTGCCTCGCCGCAACAGCATTTTCAGCGCTCAATTCAGCCCAGATGACAAGAGGGTTGTGACGGCGTGCGCAGATTCGACGGCAGAGATATGGGATGCCCACAGCGGAGCTCCAACCGCGGTCATCATGAATCATGGATTCGGAGTAGGATCCGCAGAATTTAACAGCGATGCTTCGCTCATTGTCACTGCATCGAGAGATCACACCGCCCGAATATGGAATGCCAACAACGGTAAGTTGATGGTGTCTCCTCTGCAGCATCCTGCAGTTGTTGGTAGGGCGTCATTCAGTCCCGACAGTAGGCTGGTCGCAACGATTGCTGGAGATAAGGCGGTTAGACTTTGGGATACACTCTCCGGAGATCAGATTCAGCTTCCGGTCGTTACACCTGATGGATCTCCCAACTTCTCATTTAGCCCGGACGGATCATCTCTGTTGATCGCGGGAGGCTCGTCTGGCTGGGTTCTTGATCTGCCTCCAAACGACGAGGCTCCTTCCTGGCTTGCTAATCTTCTCGACTTCGCATCCACATCGAATAACTTTGATCAAGCAAGGAAACCAGATCTTGTCAGGATGGAAGCTGTTCGAGTTCAACTAAACAGCTCGAAGACAAACGATCCATGGACACTTTTTGGCAAATGGTACTTCGCTGATATAACTCAGCGACCCATTTCGCCATGGAGCCATGTGACTCTTGAGAGTTATGTCAACTTACTGATCGCGAAGGGCGATCGTTCATCGCTCGAATACGCTAAAGCTCTCTCGCGTCCCTTTCCGAGTTGGTTAGCTAAAGTGAATTCGTCGCTTGTAAAACTCCCACCCGAACAGCCTTATTCGTCAAGGAGTGTAACGAAATGAACGCGCCTTTGTGAGTCATATAGCCGGTTTCTCACTATTGGTCATGATCTTGATGTTCTACCGATCAATGCAGACAGGGATTGGGAAAGGGAGGTAAGGAGTTTCCCCAAGCGGCTGAGCGAGGCGATGGAGGACGAAGGTTTAAATTCGGGAAGCCTGATTTTTGCAACCGTATATTGATTGAGGAAGCTATCTCGGAAGGCTGAGTCACGGTAGGCTTCGGTGCATCCGGGGCGCAGTGTGGACAAGGCACCCGCTACATTGCCCATGGTTTGCGGCATGCAACGGGCTTTCGTCTTTGAGGTAGAAGTTCAGGAAGCCTGCGTTGAAGCTGTCCCCAGTGTCGATTGTGTCGACCCGGTTCCCCCCCGGAAGCGAAGGCACCCAGTCCGCTTCTTCCCCTGTTGCACGACAGCACCACGATCGCCGCACTTTACAACGATCAAAGGAACGCGGAGTGCCAGAGAGGCGAGCGACTCTTCCAGGATGGGTTTTTTTTTTGGCGATCCGCAATATTCATTTTCGTTTGGCAGAAGAACGTCGATTCTGTCGAGGAGCCGATCGAGAACGCTACCCCAAAAGTATCGTTAGTATCCAGGTAAAGCATCAGCCCAGCCTTTTTCAATTGATCAGAGAGCTCGGGCAAGTCGGGTTGAAGATCTGTCTGCAGGAAAAAGTGAGGAGAAATGAAAGTGCCGCGAGGAGGTGAGGTAGGCCAAATCCAAATCAGCAACGGTTATCGCGGCGATGGCTCCGAGATAGGTCAAAATGTGACGTCGCTGCCCATGAGGCAGAAGCCCAGTTACGCGAGTGCCCACGTCCCCTCTGGAGGTTATGTGAGATAGATCTACGCCACTTTCGCCCAGACGGGTCAAAGCTATCTCTCCCATTTCATCGCGACCGACCTAGGAGATGAATCCTACTCGGCTGCCAAGCGCAGCAAAGCTATGAGCAAGAATAGAGGAGGATCCCCCGAGGGTTTACCTTGAATCCGGAGCCGAGGAGCTCTCTTTCCGTGGACATCTGTTCCGGCAGGCCATACCTCGACGCCCTGCAATCGTGATGTCGAAACGCCTTTGATGTCCGCTCGGTGGCGTGGCCGGCATAAAACCTCTTATTGTCTTGTTGCGTTGTGCTGAGTAGAGTTATTAATATTCTTTTGTTTAGCTCCGATTTTGATTCAAAATGCATTTTCCCTACTATAAATAAATCCTGTAATATCCCTTTCAGGTTTTGTTGATTTGCTTGTCGAAAAACAAAAGGCCCGAGGTCTTTTGTTTACTCCGCGTGAAATCGCGCAACAGCCAGTCACTTGAGTGACGACGTTTCAGATATTTCGGCAACATCAGGAACGGATTTGCAGCTTCTTGGAAGAGGCAGGTGTTCGGGACAAGCTGGAAGGCTGACCAGCGGTTATGCTCATTGGAGCCTGCACTTCGGATTATATTGGCCACGCACCGGAGCTTTGCTAAGGCAAAAGTGGGGCTGCGAAGTATCCGTATGTGCGAGCACGGACCTGTTGCCCTGAAGTCACGATGCCCGAAAGCATGTGCAGCCGCTATCTATCGTCGCAATACGCACGGCTGCGAAACAAGCAAATAGAGGGCGATCCGGCGTCATTGATCGTAGACCGCATTAAGGAAGTGCCCCGTGTCTATGCAGCCGGATGCAACCAGGGCGCTGCTCTTCAACCTTTCCTTTTAATTCGGAATTGCCTATGCGAAAGCTCCGTGGTACTGTTCGAAAGTTGCCACACAGGTAAATTGAACTTTATGCAGCGAAAAGTCGCTTCGAAAGCCTCGCCAAAGGTGCCTCCAGCTGAGTTCGAGAGTGGCACGCAAATGCTCATCGAAGAACGTCGCCAGCATATCCTTGCTCTGGCACAGCAACAAGGTCGGGTTCTGGTCGAGGAATTGTCGGAATCCCTGGGGATCTCCCGAATAACAATACGTAAGGATCTCGACTACCTTCAACGCAAGGGCGTGTTGCAGAGAACTCACGGTGGTGCGTTGCTTCCACAGTCGGGGACGCTTTTCGATCCATCGCTCAAGGAGAAGGAAGGGCGTCACTTGCAGGAAAAGCAGCGGATAGCGATCGCTGCTGTAAACCTTATCCAGGAAGGCCAGTGCGTTCTGCTCGACTCAGGGACGACTACTACAGCCATCGCCAAGACGCTGAAGAAGTTTTCGCATCTGACCATCATTACCAATGCGATAAATATCGCCGCTGAACTAAGCGGGACTGACTTCGAGGTGCTCCTCACCGGAGGTTCGCTGCGCAAGAACTCTTTCTCCCTGGTCGGGCCGCTCGCAGAGGAGATGCTTCACGACATGCATGCCGACATCCTATTTTTAGGGGTCGACGGATTTGACCTCGAAGTGGGCCTTACGACGCCGAATGTAATGGAGTCGCGGGTTAATCGTGCGATGGTCAAAGCGGCCAAGACGATCGTTGCGGTTTGCGATTCGACTAAATTCAATCGCCGGAGCTTGTCGAAGATCGTAGACGCAACTTCGATTCACCACGTCATTACCGACAACAATCTTTCGAAAGAGACGGCGGATGCCCTTCACAATCTGAACATCAAACTCACACTCGTCTAGGCCGAATCTGGGAACCGGGACCACCGCATAATCTGCAGCCTTCGCATTCCAGGCTGATTTTACTTCGGTTTGCCTAATGGGCTGGCACGGCCTCAAGAGTGATGGCCTCAAACGGGGCGAGATGAATCGAGAATCTCTGATCTTTGCGCATCTCCGCGGGGAATTTATGGTTCGAGTTTTTTTCGTCCCTCCAAACACTATGTACTTTGTAAGTGGCTGGATCTGGCGGCTGGAGTTCAAAGACCTTGGCTACATCTATGCTGAATTCCTGCGGACTATTCGACGGATTTCTCAGGGTAAATCACACCCTCTCGCGGGCTCCCCGCCGCCCATCCGTAGATTTGCAGCTGGTCCGGATCACCCCCAATCCGGTGGACAACTTTGAGAGTATCGGCATGTGAACGGCTCCATCGAGCCGCCTCTGCAAGCGTGTCCCAATTTGTAGGCGATAAAAGCGAAGGCGTGATGTACATCTTCTGCAGTTAGGTTCCTGTGCCGAAGTAGGAGTGAACCTCGTCAGCGAAGTCGTTGCCTGGATCGGTGGTTAGATACTTTGCCTGTTTGGCATAGACAATACCGTGAAGCATCAGCGAGTTGAGCGGCAAGAGTGGACCCTGGCGAACAACATTCTTGTAGGTCTGTGCATCGCGATATGTGATCCAACGCTGGCGAGGTGTACCTACCCCTGAGAAGTCGTGATCTTCTCCTCCACGCCAGATAGAATCGGCGTAAAAAAAAGCCAGAACGGAGAGGCTGTCGTACCGGTCGTGAGATTGACAAAGATGGTTGGCTTCTTTTTTCGGAGCCGTTCGATCAGGTGGATCGCGGCATCGAAGTCACTGTCAAAGGCGCTTCCTGGAAAAACACTGTCCGCATTGCCAGTCCCGTCGAACTTAAACTGATTGACGTTGTACTGATCGATCATAGTGAGACAGGTGTTCTCAAACTTCTTAAAGTACTTCGGCCCGGATAGCGCGTAGCCATCGTTAAAAAACTCGTATCCATGTTTGCGACCATACGCAATGCGCTGCTTTTTTCATCAGAATAACCGCCCCATGGGGAAAGCCAGACGCCGATGCCGGCCCTGTATTGAGCCGCCGCCGCCCCAGCCTTCGTGAACCCGTACGGGAATCCAGAGTTAAAGCCCCACAGTGTAGCTGGATCGTCCCATCCATCATCGAAGAGGAAAGAATCAAGCTGAACGTGCCGCGCTACTGTTAGCTGCTGACCGAAGGCGTTGATCCGATCAAGCGCTCCTTTTTCGTCGAATCGGTTTTGATAGCCAAGATCGAACCAGGAGTTGCAATGCAAAAAAGGTTGATAAGGCCGTGGACGCTCACTCTCTATATATCTGAGAAAGGCACGGCGGAGCTGGCCGGCTCGCGAGGTGCCAACCACGGAGGAGTATGTGATGCTTTGGCCGACGCGAAGAGGTAAATCGCGAAAGAGAGACGCCGTAACCTCATGGTCTCGCACCGCGCTGACGGAGAGCGGATTTTCAAATCCGAAAAACATATTTTAACTAACCACTGGGAGCCTTTGACTGTGCCTTCCACGTGCGCCGTTGGATCGTCAAAGTCAAGCAACCGAACCTCTGCGATGGGTAGATCCTGAGTGGTGGCAACGATGTTGAGTAGCTGTCGGGCGTAAGCTTGTCCCGGCTGCACGATAACGCACCATTGAAGACGAGCTGGCAATCGTGGCGTGGTAAAGCTCCAGCAAGCGCTGGTTGAAGCAGTCCTATCCTTACGTGATACTCGCAGGGACTGATGCGGGTCCGTTGCCAGTATTGAGTCCGATGCGCGGGTTGCCTCCATCTCCGTGAACGAAGCACACTCTTGTCTCTCAAGACAAGGATGAAGGATTCTGGCAGATCAATTGTTCTGTTTGAAAAGCCATCATGGGCCTGAAGACCGGCAAAATGATGGTTGGTGACTTTGATGCCGAGAGACAGGTCCCGGGCGTGCAGCAAGGTGTTGCCTTTGGCAAGGGCGCTCTGCTCCTGAGCAAAGCCGGATAGACCATTGCAAAGCAGAACAGGAAACAATGAGCCTAACAGGTTGCGTCTAAATTGACAGGAGAGGGAGTTTAACACAGTACGTTAGCCCTGAGTTCGATGATTGAAGTGATTATCTTTTAACATAAAACGAAATATATAGAAATGATGATATGTTTCGTTTTATAGTTTCGCTTATTGTGACCTCTTCCACATGCCGGAGCTTTACTTAGGAGCTAACGACCACGAAAGAGACCATCGAATCGAAAAGCAAAGCCTTAGGAGCGAGGAATTGATGTCGGAACAGAAAGCACAAGACAAGTTTATCGCCATGGTATCGGCAAGGGCCAACGTCACGCTTCCACTCAGCGACTTTCACCCACGTTGTATGCTGACCACTCCACGCCACGAATTGTTACGACCACGCTTCCCGGCCATTGACTATCACAATCACCTGGATGCGCAGGATCCAAGGCGCGTGCTGGATATCATGGATGAGTGCGGAATCGAGCACATCGTCAACATCACGATGAAGGTGGGAGAAGAGGCTATCCGCATGATCGATCGTTACCGGTCGGCGGATGCTACACGCTTCTCGACGATCGGCTGGATGGATTGGTCAGGCGTCGAGCGCGACGATTTTGTTAGCGTAAGCATCAACAGACTTGAGCGTTTGGTGGAACATGGAGCCACCGGATTCAAGTTCTGGAAGGATCTCGGCTTGTCCGTGCGTGATGCAAGCGGACAGCTCCTACACGTTGATGACGAACGTCTTGCTCCGATCTTTGACAAAGCCGGCCAGCTTGGCATACCGGTGATGGTGCATATTGGAGACCCGGAGGCTTTCTTCCTTCCAATTGATGCGAACAACGAGCGCTATGAAGAGTTGGCCGCTCATCCAGACTGGAGCTTCTTTGGCGCCGAGTTCAGCAAACATGAGTTGCTCAACCAGCGGGACCGCGTCTTCAAGAGACATCCAGGAACAACTTTCGTCGCCGCTCACATTGCCGAGAATGCAGAAGATCTTCAGCGCGTATCCGCGATGCTCGATGCGAATCCAAACGTGTTGGTGGATATTAGTGCGAGGGCCTCTGAACTAGGACGGCAACCCTACTCGGCACGGAAGTTTTTTCTACGTTTTGCAGACCGAATTTTATTCGGCGCCGACCTCGTTCCAGAGGTCGAGATGTATCGTCTCTACTATCGTTTCCTGGAGACGGAGGACGAATATTTCGAATACCCCACCCACGCATCTCGCCAGGGACGTTGGAACATCTATGGGATGGACCTGCCGGACGATGTTCTACGGAAGGTCTATCGAGATAATGCATTGCGTTTGTTACCAAATTTGAAGTGAAGATTGGGAGCATGAATGCCCCTGAGATACTGCTGGCGGGAGCAAATAAGACCTATGATCTCTGGACCTAATTCCTCTTCCGCATCAGCCTCAAGTCAGCGCAGCTATAACACTTTGCTCTTGTGCGTGGCCGGACTCGGCGGTCTCCTCTATGGGGTGGACATCGGAATCATCGGGGGAGCGCTGCCGTATCTGGAGGCGACGTCAGGGTTGAATGCCGGACAGCTTTCGGTGATTGTGGCGGCTGTCCTGCTCGGCAGCGTCATTTCGACCATCTTCGCCGGGCTGCTCGCGGACTGGATGGGCCGCAAACCAATGATGACTTTAAGCGGACTCGTCTTTGTCGTGAGCATTCCCGTCATTGCACTGTCCCATGGCTACGGTCCACTCTTTGTTGGACGACTCCTGCAAGGAGTTAGCGGGGGATTTATCGGCGTGGTGGTACCGCTATATCTCGCGGAATGCCTCGCTTCAACCAATCGAGGTAAGGGAACGGGAATATTTCAGTGGCTGCTTACCCTTGGTATCGTTGCCGCAGCATTGATCGGGATCTACTACAGTTATCGCGTTGAGGCCGTGGCGCGTGCGTCTGATGCGGCGGCGCTGTTTCAGGTCAAAGATCGTGCGTGGAGGCATATCTTCTGGATCTCGCTGCCGCCCGGAGTTCTATTCGTTCTCGGTAGCATCTTCGTCACTGAGTCACCACGCCACCTGTTTCGCACCGGCCACCGTGAACGAGCCATGACGGCACTGCTTCGTTCGCGAACTCCGGCAATGGCGGAGCTCGAGTTCGGCGAGATGGAAGAGCGTTCGCTGAACGTCGGGAGACCGGATGGATCAAGTGAAAAGAACGCGGAGAGCCTCTTGCGCAGAAAGTACGCCATTCCATTTGTACTTGCTTGCGTGATTCTCTTCTGTAACACGGCGACCGGCGTCAACTCTATCATCGGTTACAACACAAGCATCCTGCTACAAAGCGGCCTCTCCGATTTAGCAGCGCATTGGGGATATGTCATCTTTACCACCGTGAACTTCCTGATGACGATCGTAGGAATGACACTCGTCGATCGCAAGGGACGCAGATTTTTGCTCATCCTGGGTAGCACAGGTCTGATGGCGGCGCTGATCACAATCGGAGCTCTATTCTGGCAAACGGAAAAATCCAATCTCGAGTGTCGCGGCGCTGTTCAATCTCTCGTAGGGCCGCGACAGGAGTTGATTCTTAAGTTCGGTCAAGCGGAAGCCGATCGTCTCCTGGCGGCCAGTGGTCACGAAGACACGGCCTCTCTCAGTGCACATGCATCACTGGCGGTAATCTACTCCTACGGAGGCTTTACCGGGGCGACTACCTTCGTCCGCTCTGACGACCCTTCGGCAGAGCTCATCCGGATCACTCGAGCAAGCTCCATTCCCGCAACCAGGGTCGAAGCTTTCTTCAAGAATCCTTTCTCTGATCTCGACGCTGCTCGGACCGCCCCTTTGATAATTGAGCGAGCGCGAATCGGTCAAATTCCTGACCGTGCTCACGGATATCTGGTGGCGCTCGCTCTGTTTACGTTCATCGCTTTCTTTGCGGTAGGGCCTGGCGTGTGTGTCTGGCTTGCGCTTTCGGAGTTAATGCCGACGCGAATCCGCTCCGTCGGAATGAGCGTCGCGCTTGTGATCAACCAGCTCGTATCGACCACACTGGCAGTTCTGTTTCTCCCTGTTGTAAGTAAATACGGCTACTCGACTATGTTCTTTCTCTTTGCCGCGTTCACGGTGATCTACTTCATCACCGCCACCTTCTTTCTTCCGGAGACCAAAGGAAAGACTTTGGAGCAGATTGAGCAGCACTTCGAAGCTTTGGGAAGCTAGCCGCGCCGCTCCTCCAAAAGTGCACATCCATGGAACGGCGAGGCATTTTCTAAAACTGTTTCGTTTGCCCAACGAACAAGTGACTGTTACGAACGACGGCACAACATCAGCCGAAGTGTAACCACAAACTCGAAGGAGCGACTACGTTGTTGCAGGCTTGAACCCCGGCATCTCCACCGTCAAGGTTGAGACGCCCGGCTTTTCCGCGATCATGAATTCTGGAGTGGTTCTCGCCTCCCAGCAAACTCTGCGGACTGATGTGACCATGAAGGTCGGCGCTCTCCTGACGCACTTCTTTTCCGGAGGCCTACGCGGCGCCTCCACGGCAGAGTCCGCGGGAAATCTGCACAGGAAGCCGTTGCTGAAAAGCCGTTCGCCGATTTCGACGCCGTATGGGCAATGGCATCATCAACAGCGAGCAGGGGGTCCAAGTCGTCTATCTGACCCTTTGAACTCTTCACGGACGATCCGAACGACCAACCAGAGCGTTACAAAACAAAAGGAGCAACAAATGAGTTATTCGATGAAGCCTATGCGAGCAGTACGAGCAATCTCTCAATCGCTCTCCATCGCTTTCTTGCTGTTTACGTGCGGCGTGCTGTCAGCGCAGACCGAAGAGAATCGCGTTCGGAATATTGTTCTGGTTCACGGCGCCTGGGCAGATGGTCTGGCAGGAAAGGTGTCTAAGATCTTCTTGTCAAGGATGGTCACAAGGTCAGCATCGTCCAGGAGCCGGAGACGTCCTTTCAAGACGATGTGACTGCCGTGAAGCGTATTCTCGCGCTGCAGGACGGACCGTGCATCCTTGTCGCGCACAGCTATGGGGAGCCGTAATTACGGAAGCGGGAAACGGTCCATCGATTGTCGGCTTGGTGTATATCGCGGCCCACATGCCGGATTCAGGTGAGAAAGAGTCGGACGACGGAAAGCGCTTTCCGAGCGACCTCGCCAGATCAGGCGCCATAATGAAAACGCCTGACGGTTTCACCTATGTTGACCCCGCGCAGTTTCATGAATTGTTCGCAGGTGACCTTCCCGGCGACAAAGCCCGCTTTCATGGCGCGCTCGCAGGTTCTCAACTTTGCGGACAATTTCTCAGCGACAATTACCACGGCTGCCTGGAGAACCAAACCGAGTTGGATGCTAGTTCGCGGGAAGCGATCGAACCATCAACCCGGATTTGGAGCGTTGGTATGCTAATCGAGCTCATAGCCACATAGTCGAAGTCGCAGGTGCAAGCCACTCAGTCTACGTCTCGCATCCCAAGAAAAGTTGCAGATGTAATTGAGAGTGGAGCACGTGCGGTCTCGAAAGAGGCCCGGACTCCGCAAGGAGTCTCCACCCCCGGAAGAACCAAAATGAAACTTCTCGAAATTCAGTCGTCACCAAGAGGCGAATCTTCCGATTCGATCGCCTCACCAAATCATTCATCGAGGCGTGTAAATTCGACAACACCTCGATCGTTGTAGATACGTTGAACGTCTGGCAAGAACGGCTACCGGAGTTCGACTACGAGACAATTGGAGCGAAGTACAAAGCAGTAAAGAACGAAAGGATGACTGAAACAGAGGCAAACGTATGGGAGCGTATTCAGTCCTTGATCCAACGCTTTCAGAACGCCGATCGAATCGTCTTAGGAACTTACGACGGCAAACAGTACGGCCCTCTCTTGAAGGTGGAAAAGGCAATCGTCGTCTGTACACGCGGTTCACGTTCCCGGAAGGTACCTCTATACCGCCCTCGCGTTTCGATCACCACGCAACCTATCTGACTCTCCGATGTGGAACTTTGGACTGCCTTACAAGCTCAAACAATTGATTGATCTCGTGGCGCAGCGAAACCTTTTGGTTGCAGCTTGTCGGTGTTCGAGATCTTTCGGACCGTGATTGTTGGCAACGCGTGAAATCGAGATCTTCAGGAATCAGAAGTGAGCATCGCGAAGGGCAAAGCGACTCTGGAAGGACTGGTTGAGTGATTTCTTAACTAGGTCTGTGACCGCGCATTGCGGTTCCTTCGTAGCCGAACTGCATGTGTGGCTTCTACCCGGCGAAGCGCCAGTACATGGTCACTCGGTCGCGCGTTGGAGCTTTTTGTTCCGAGCAAAAGTGGGCCGGAGAGGGGTCAGGGTTCGAACCCCTCCCCCTACCATCATCTATTCATTCGTGCCAGCACTCGCTCCAGGCCGTGAACCAATCTCTCATTTTCTGCTTCCGACCGAACTGCGGTCCGTAGGTGCACCGGTGCGAGTCCTTCGAAGTTGGCGCAGGAACGAAGCACAATCTGCTCCTCCGCGGTCATCTTTTCCCAGAGCAGATGGACGTCCACATGTGCAGCGAATCGAAGCAGCAAAAAATTTGTGCTCGAAGAATAGGTAAAGATCTTCAAGCGAGCCATTTCTCGCTCTAGCCAAGTCCGTCGCAGATGATTCTCTCGACGGGTCTCCTCTGCATAGGCGCTGTCTTCGAGAGCGGCAGAGACCGCCTCTGAAGCCAAACTCGAGATAGGCCATGGAGCAAGCCTGTTGTTCAAATTCCGAATAGACGAAGCACTACTGACCGCGTAGGCCACACGCAGCCCGGGAATCGCAAAAAATTTCGTTACCGAACGAAACACGACTAGATTTTCCGACTCGATTGCGGATCGGGTTAAGGATTGGGTCGGAACATAATCTATGAACGCTTCATCGAGCAGCACCTTGATTCTGTGCTTCGCTGCCATTTCGATGAGGTCTCGCATAATGCCGGCTTCACAAAGTGCGCCAGAAGGATTCTGCGGATTGGCCAACAGAAGTGCGTCGCAATCATCTTCCAATGCAGCTCGTAGCAGCGTTTCGGGCTGGTAGGAAAATCCCTCTTCCTGGGCCAGATAGTATCGAGCGACCTCGACACCAGCGTTCGTGAGAGTTTGCCTATACTCACTGAATGAGGGGACAGGCAGAAGGCAACGTGCAATCTTGAGTGAACGCAGAGCGGCTTCGAGAAGCGGCACAAAACCGTTGGCGACTGCGGTATTCTCGGGGAGGATTTCCGAGGCTTCTGCCAAAGCTTTCTTGAGTTCGGTCAATTCAAGATCGGGATATGCAACTAGAACGGCAGGATCCGCGAGGGCCTGCTGAAGTGTGATGAACACCGACGCGGGAGGGCCAGCTGGATTGATGTTGGCGCTGAAATCAATGAGCTGTTTCGGCTCGAGCCCATACCGGGCAGCGATCTGACGAAGTTGACCGCCATGTGTTGGCAAGAAAATCTGCGCGGGTGGCGTCATCGTCGTCCTCGGTGCAGCAACAACGCAGTAAGCGCTCCGACTACCGAGACAACTGCGACCATTCGAATTGACTGCTTTGCCTTCTGTACCCTTGGTCGCGCAAATTCCTCTCCAATGAGAGGCGAAGCCAAAAGCTCGCCCGCGTAATGACTCTCACCGCCCAAACGAACCTGAAGTGCGCCGGCAATGGCGCTCTCCGGCTGTCCGGCATTCGGACTCTTGTGTTTGGCTCCGTCGCGACGCCATGTTTCAAGCGCAGCTATGGGACTCGCATCTTCTATAAGAGCGGCGGCGGTAATGCCCAGGGCCGTCAGTCGGGAGGGGAGAAAATTGGCAACGTCATCCAGCCGCGCAGCTATTTTGCCAAAGTAAAAGTATCTATCGTCTGCATGGCCGATCATAGAGTCGAGCGTGTTGACCGCCTTGTAGGACATGGCGAGCGGAACCCCTCCGATCGCCATATAAAAGAGAGGCGCGATGACACCATCCGAGCAACTTTCTGCGACGGTTTCGATCACCGCGCGGCTAATATCCTGTTCGTTCAGCGTCTGAGTATCGCGACCGACGATTCTTGAGAGACGTTGTCGCGCCAGAACGATCTCGTGTTTTTCAAGAGCGTTTACTACAGCAGAGGCCTCATCGTGCAGACTGCGCGATGCGAGGCATGTCCAAGCCAAAAGCGTCTCTGCGACGAACCCCAACCGCCTGTCTCGTTCCTTCATCCAGGCGATAGTCTTCGCGGTACTCAAATAAACCACCACAACCATGCCGAAGGTCAGCACCCCGCCCGCCGCAAGCTCGGCCGCGGGAGTCTGCCCAGGCCTCCGTAAAATTCGCTCTCCCTCTTCAATTCCTCTACCAATGACCCGCACGGGATGCGGAAGCCATTCAGGATCTCCGGCTATCCAGTCGAACAAATACGCCGCAGCAAGAGCGCTTCGACTACTCATCTCGCCACACCTGCACTTGGTAGTCGTGCAGACATATCTTCCGAGGGATGCGGATCATAAGTGAGACCAGCCCATGCGAAGATTTCTCGCATGTCGAGCGCACTCTCGACCGCGTGAGCGAGTCGATTGAGTGAGTCTTCTCGAAGCTGCTTCCATGGAGTTACTTCACGAGGTGGCGAGAGTCTGTGAAACCCGCGAGCGGCATTAAGAAACTGATGGCGAAAACAGTCTTCCTCGAAGATTCCATGAAGGTAGGTACCGAAGATGCGCGTGTCGGAACTGATGCATCCGTCTCTGCTTGTTTTGGACGGTTCGTCTTTGCATGCAAGATTCGAGAAGTGCTTTGCTCCCACTTCATAGTTGGTATATCCGATGTGAATTTCATACCCTGCAAGGTGCGTCTGTGTAATTTGCTGTTCGAATAAAATTTCGGCCGCCATCTCTCCGTGCGTATTTCGAGTTACCTTCTCCGTCTGCATAACGGTGCGAATCGGCAATAAGCCAAGTCCCGCAACCGATCCACTATGCTCCATTCCGGACGGGTCGCAAATCGCGTTGCCGAGCATTTGCATACCTCCGCAGATACCTACAATAAGACCTGTATGGGCGTACTGCTGCAACGCAATATCCAAACCGGTGTTTTTTATCCAAAGTAGATCATCCACGGTCTGTTTGCTGCCCGGCAGAATAACTACATCAGCCAGGGCAAGTCCTTCGGTAGTTCGGCAAAACAGCAGAGACACCGACGGTTCTGCACGCAAGGAATCAAAGTCAGTAAAGTTCGAAAAAGATGGCAGTGCAATCACAGCTATCCGTAACGCACGGTCAGCCGAACTGTCTGAAGCGTCCGCTGCCGTCCAATTAGTTTTAGTTGTAGCCGGCAGCCCCAGGCTGTCTTCTTCTTCGAGCATCAGCGAAGGCAGATAAGGAATGACTCCCATGCACGGCTTCTTCACTCGTTCTTCCATCATTTGTATGCCTGGCTCCAGCAAGGTTACGTTGCCACGGAATTTATTAATCGCGAACCCGCGAACGCGCTCCCGTTCCTCAGGGTCTAGCAGTTCGAGCGTGCCAAGCAGCGAGGCGAAGACTCCTCCACGATCGATGTCGCCGACCAGCAGGCAGCTGGCATCGGCCATCTCAGCCATTCGCATGTTCGCAATATCATGCTGCTTCAGATTGATCTCTGCGGGCGAACCGGCACCTTCCAGAATGACGACATCGAACCGGGAGGCAAGAGATTCATAGCTCTCGCGCACGGCCGGCAACAATTCCTCTATGCGTCGTCGATGATAGTCCGCCGCAGTTACTCGCCCCCAAATCTTTCCGTGCACGATCACCTGCGAGGATTGATCGCCGGACGGCTTGATGAGAATAGGGTTCATATGAACCGATGCCGCAACTCCAGCAGCCTCCGCCTGCAGCGCCTGCGCTCGACCAATCTCGAGCCCTTCAAACGTGGCCGCCGAGTTTAAAGACATATTCTGCGACTTGAATGGCGCAACGCGATAGCCATGCTGGGCGAAGATGCGGCACAGAGCTGCGGTCAGCATGGACTTGCCGACATGCGAGCCGGTGCCCAGAACCATGATCGCCCGCGCTCTCGTCAAGCCAGCCCTCCTTCACTCCAGTCGCTGTCGTACTGGTCGAGGGAGAGCACACTCTTCAACGGCGTTCTCTTTTCCCAACCAGCGCGCTCCAAATCGGGCTCTTTTGAAAATGCATTCACGTAACCGAGGCACAGATAGGCTACCGGTGTAATTTGATCCGGAATCCTCAGAGTGCTGCGTAATAATCCTGGCTCCAGAATGCTCACCCAGCCGACGCCAACCCCCTCAGCTCTTGCAGCGAGCCACAGATTTTGAACCGCGCATACGGCCGAGTAGATCGCAGTCTCAGGCATGGTACGTCGCCCCAGTTGATGCCCTTGACTACTCTGCGAATCGCAAACAATGCAAAGATTTTGTGGAGCTTCGAGAATCCCTTCGAGCTTTATGCCCGCGTAGTTCTGCTGTTGTTCCCCTTCGTAACTCGCTAGCGCTTGCTCATTAGCTTTGAGAAAAATCTCATGTACCTTCCGTCGCACAGCGAGGTCGCGCACCACAATGAATCGCCACGGCTGCATTAGGCCGACGGAAGGTGCGTTGTGTGCGGCCTCCAACAGCCGATGCAATAGTTCGTCTGGAATGGGCTCCGGCAGAAAGCCGCGGCGAACGTCTCTCCGCTCGCGGATGGCTCGATAGACCGCCCTCCGCTCATTCTCATCGAAGTCCTCTGCTCTGGTCATTTCCATGCCCTTGACCACTTCGGTCCTGCAGTATCGCCACTGCGCAAGCGTGCATCCACGCCGGCCTTGACCTCAATGAGCCTGCCGAAGAGCCAGATCACGTCAGACAACCGATTGAGGTATGCGAGTATCTCAGGCTTGAGTTCTACTCCGCTGTTTGCAAGCCGCACCGCATTGCGTTCTGCTCTGCGGCAGACGGTGCGAGCCACCTCATACGCAGCTGATTCGGTGTGTGCCCCAGGTAGTGACCAATCAGCGAGGATGCCTTCGGTCGCTTCAATCTGGTGCACCAACTGCGTTAGTGCTTCAACATCTTCCGGCAAAACAGCCGGCGGAGATTTCTTGCTCTCCGGAGGAGTAGCCAGAGCCGATCCCACCCGAAACAGCGTGCGTTGAATCGTTTCGGTCCAGTCATATATCTCTTTGTTCGTGCAGATGCTTCGGGCAAATCCCAGAGTCGAGTTCAACTCATCAACCGTGCCGTAAGCCTCCACTCGCAAATCTGCTTTCGAGATGCGAATTCCGCCAGCTAATCCAGTCTGTCCGCCATCTCCACGTTTTGTTGCGATGCTCATGCTCTTTCTCCTATCTTCCTTCGGTCGCGTCAAATGGTTCCAGCGATTCTTCGATATGAATTCGAATGACCTTACGAAGAGCTGTCCTCTCATAGCGCAGGGTCATATTGTCATCGAGAAAATCCGTGACCTGTGGAGGGCGAGCCGAAAACAATTGCTCTTCATTGAAGAACCATGGAGCGGTCGCTCCAAGCTCCTCAATGCTCCGCGCATAGATCACGACGACAGGCATGCGATCCACTCCCGCCTTTAGTAGATGGTAGGCGCGATGGTAACCGTCACGCAAAAACCATCGTCCACGAAACTCCGCGACCTCGAAGAAGGGACTGCCACCATAAAGCGAAAGCGGCAGAAGCTCACCTGCCTTGGTCTTCGGATGAAGCCGTAACCGTAAGTCCGGATTGCTCGAATGCAGCCGGATATTCAACTGATCTTCTTCAGTTCGCTCATGAATCATGACATGCTCGGTGCTTCGTTGTGAGCCAATCGCTAGCGAAATCAATTGGGGCCAATCATGCCGCTCTGGCAAGATCGGGGCTTGCGACGCGCAACCGAATACCAGTCTGCGCTGAAAGGCAAGCAAGCGGCGTATGTCGATCACGGCTAAGGTCCAATCAAGATTTTCATACTCACCCTGCAAATCCTCGCGTTGCGCCGCGACTTTGAGTAGATCTTGAATGTCCTTTGTCTCTCGTTCGAGCAGTGCGGTGGTCTCCGAGTATTGATCTCGTTCGGCGAGTTTGGCGCGTGCTTGTTTCGCTCTTTCAGCTAACTTGACTGAGTCGACACCGGCGGCTTCATCGCGGTAGGGGTAGTCGTCCAAATCCCATCCGATCAGTTCGCGCACATTGACTTTCGAGACGGTCATGAACGCGCCTCCATGAACTGCATTTGAGGTGAAATTGTAACTGCATGTCGAACGATGGCGCAGTAAGGCTGTGTCTGTTTCCAGGCATCTTCTTCGCTGGATTGATGGAGTGAGCAGAGAACCGTACGCAGTACCCCCGCGTGGGTCACAACCGCGATATCTTGCGTTGCGGCTTTTGTGGATAAGAACGCGACTTCCTCGAGGACGCGCTGTTCAAAATCGCGAAACGCCTCACCTCCGGGCGTCGGCAGCAACGGATGCTCAGCCATCCACCGACGCGCATAGACTTTGTCGCGCTCCTCGATTTCTTTCCAAGTAAGACCGTCCCATTCGCCGAAGTTGATCTCGCGCAGAGCTCGACGTGGTCTGCATTCGATTCCGAATGCGCTGGCGATGGCCTCTGCTGTGGTTTGCGCCCGACGCAGGTCGCTTGTGTAGACGGTGTCGATATTTTCTGAGCGAAGTCTATCGATCAACTCTGCCGTTTGTTTGTGACCGCGCGCATTCAGATCTGGGTCGGTGTGGCCGCAAAATGTTCCGGCCATGTCTGTCTCCGCGTGGCGAATGAAAAGAATGTCGCTCATGCGATCCACACCCCACAGAAATAGACCGCGATTTCGGTAAGCTGATTGGTCGCACCGAAGCAGTCGCCAGTTATACCGCCAATCTTTCTCTGGTAGAACCACCCACTCAGTACAACGAGAAGTGGGGCAGCGAGAAGAGGCGCCACGGAGAATCTCCGCAGCGCGAAGATAACGATTGCGATGCTCACGAGCGAGCCGAACAGAAGCGAATGGAAGGAGATCAGCCTGGCGATGCGCGCGCCCTGCCCCTCCTGTTCACGCGCTGGAGCGAGAAAGTAGCTTAGCGGCAGCGAACTCCAACGGGATAATACGTGGGCAGAGATGATGTAAGCCGTAAAGCGTTCCATCGGCAATGACGCGAGAAGCAGATAGCGTGCTAGTAGAGATAAGACAAGCGCAATCGCGCCGTAGCTTCCAATCCTGCTGTCTCTCAGGATGGCCAATATTCGATCCTTCGTCCAGCCGCCGCCAAATCCGTCTGCTGCGTCTGCGAGTCCGTCCTCGTGCAGGCAACCGGTGATCAGCACGAGATAGGTCAGCACGACGAATGCGGTAAGTGGGCGACCCAGATGGACTGTTAGGATCCTTTGAAGCAGCGCGGCTATAGAACCTATGGCTAAACCGACCAATGGAAAAAATTTGACTGATCGAGAAAGCGAGTCCTCTTCGAATTTTGTCGAGGGCATGGGGATCCGTGTGAGAAATTGGAAGGCGACCGCCAACTCCCGGCCAAAGTCGCGAATCTGCCGCGTTGCACTCAATCCTTCGCCTCGCTGACGCCCGCCGATTCGAACGTCGCCATCTGATTGTAGAGGCACAGTGCAGACTCGAGGATAGGCATCGCCAGAACAGCACCTGTTCCTTCGCCGAGCCTCATGTTTAGAGCAAGAATAGGCTTCAATCCCATGTATTCAAGCAGCACTCTGTGGCCCGGCTCTTCCGATTGATGCCCTGCAAAGAGATAGCCGCTCACCTGTGGTGCAATTGCAAAAGCGATTGCTGCGGCTGCAGTCGAGATGAAGCCATCTATGACCACTGCAAGCCGATGCCTTGCCGCGCCTAATATGAAGCCGGTTATCGCGGCAATCTCCAGCCCGCCAACACAGCGCAGCACATCGAGTGGATTAGGAAGCCGATTACCAAAATGTTTCGCTAGAACAGCTTCGATGACCAGACACTTGTGTGTGAGTGCCTCGGAGTTCAAGCCAGTTCCTTTACCAGTGATGCGATTAACCGGTTCACGCGTGAGTGCAGAGGTAATCGCACTGGCTGCTGTGGTATTGCCGATACCCATCTCGCCGACAGCAACCAGGTTGTAGCCTATTGCCTTCGCATCATCTGCAAGCTTGAGTCCAACGTCGAGCGCATTGGTTAGTTCGTCCTCACTCATCGCCGGCTCCCTCATCATATTGCGCGTCCCCCTACGCACTTTGCGGTGCAGCAGTCCGTCGCTGTGATCGAAGTCGGCATCGACGCCGACATCCACAACGTTCATCTCGACCTGATGAGCTCTTGCGAGCACGTTGATTGCGGCGCCGTGAGCAAGAAAGTTGAGCACCATTTGCCGCGTCACCTCGCGCGGATAGGCGCTGACCCCTTCAGCAGTAACTCCATGGTCCGCGGCAAAGACGTAGACTGCCTTTCGCATCGGTTCCGCAAATGCCTCTTCGCGGATTGACACCATCTGGGCCGCGAGATCTTCAAGTCTGCCGAGGCTGCCCAACGGCTTGGTCAACTGATCCAAACGCGCTCGTGCCCTTGCTAGCCATTGCTGACTTGGGGGCTCAATGGTCAACATGATTTTAGAGTCGACCATCTGACTTGATGTGTTCACATGTTCCTCCGGTCTCCAGGTCCGCTCACGTCGTCACCGTCTGCAAGGTTCGCGCTCGTCGGATTGCAGCGACAAAATCTCTCGCTATTGTGGGATTTGCGCGCAGATGCAGATGAACATAACTCGCTAGAACGTTACCTTGCCGGAATCCTTCAAACTCTTCTTTCCCCGACATTGAGTACTGCACGCAATAGCTCGTCGCAATGTCTCCGCGAGAGACGATGGACGAGTAGTGAAAACTGTGTCCGCGGACGGTTGTTCCTTTGGGACCCAGGAGACAGCCTTCGGTAAACATCACGCTGACGTATCCGAACTGCACAAGTTTGCCGGTCATCTTTATAGAAAGTGGCAGGACTCCAGCCATAGCGTAGTTCATGCCCTCGCTGGATTTAAGGCTCTCGGAGAGATAAATCATGCCACCGCACTCGGCATAGATGGGCCTTCCTGAAGCAGCAAAGGCACGAACGTCCTCAATCATAGGGCGATTGCGGCCTAGTTGTTCTGCGTGAAGCTCCGGATATCCTCCGCCGAGGTAGAGCGCATCCAGTCCCGTTGGAAGAGACCTGTCGCACAGCGGGCTGAACCGAATGATCTCAGCGCCCTGTTCGCGAAGAAGATCCAGATTGTCCTCATAGTAGAACGAGAAAGCGCGATCAGATGGAACACCGATTCGCACACCTTCGGCCACTCGCGAGCTTTCTATTCCGGCAACGCCCGTCTCATCCAGATCCAACCCACAATTAAGCTCAACCAAACTATCAAGATCGAAATATTTCTCCGCAAGCGCAGCCAGCGTATCGATGGAAGCATCATCTTCGACCGCAGCTTCAGCCGCTCCTTGCAGGCCGAGATGGCGCTCGGGAATCGTAATCGCCGGATCACGTGGCAGCCAGCCCAGAATCCTTGTCTTGCATGACTTCTCAATCGCCGCATGCAGCATCTCGTAGTGCCGCTCTGTTGCAACACGATTCAGGATCACGCCTGCAGGCCGCAGCTCAGGGTCGAACATCTCAAAGCCGAGCACCACCGCCGCGATGCTCCTGGCAGTCTTTGCTGCGTCGACGACGAGCACGACCGGCAGCTTCAGCAGTTTGGCAATCTCCGCCGTGCTTCCAGTCTCCGTGTTCCCGCTCTTTCCATCGAACAATCCCATCATGCCTTCAGCGACGAGTACATCCGCGTCACGCGCAGCATTTTGCAGAACACATCGATTCGCCTCTTCGCTCAGCATCCATGTATCAAGATTTCGAGCCTTTCGCCCGCAGATCCTCGTGTGATGGCCAGTGTCCAAAAAGTCTGGTCCACACTTGAAGGGCTGCACCGCCAAGCCGCGTCGCCGCAGCCCAGACATGATCGCAAGCGCGACCGTCGTTTTTCCCACCCCGCTTGCTGTGCCTGACACCAGCAGTGCTCTCACAGCGTCACCTCAAGGTGTCCCTTCAAAGCGAGCGGAAGCCCAGCCACCATCAACACCACATCGTCGGAGATCCTTGCTACGCTCTGATTGATCTCGCCCAGCAGATCGCGGTATCGACGTCCCAAGGGATAGGCCGGCACCACGCCACTGCCCACTTCGTTGGACACCAATACAACAGAGCAACTCGCCGATTGCAACGCCACGCACAAAGCATCAACACGTCGTTCGATGGCATCCTGGTCGTCGCCTTCGGTCTCTAGAAGATTCGCCGCAAAGACCGTCAGACAGTCCACAATGATCACATCGCAGTCGCGTGCCTTCTGCGCCAGTACCTGAACCAGTTCCAGCGGCTCCTCAACGGTGATCCACTCCGCAGGGCGTTCTCGACGATGCCGCTCGATCTTGCGATGCATCTCGTCGTCGGAAGCCCTCGCTGTCGCCACAAAGATGACGCGGCTCTCTCGCTCTGCAAGCTGTTGCGCGTAACGGCTCTTGCCGCTGCGAACGCCGCCAAGTACGAGAGTGATGGAACTGTGGCGCATCTCCTGCATCGTTAGCTCCTTGCCCGGCATCTTTCGAAGCAATCGAGCAGAGCGGGAATTTAGTTAGGCAGCGCTCGTGCAGACCGTTATTGCAGTCGGCGAGAATGCTCTTCAGCTCTCCCAGCGAAGCTGAATCAGCCTGATCGGCCCTGGCAGGTCTCCTGACTTACGCTTCAGCAAATTTTGACTTACCTTCCCAGGATGCATCCCAGTGGCTTAATACCAATCGTCAAAACTCTCAGCGCTTACAGTTACGGGGTAGCGACGGATTTGCACCGCCTTCCCAACACCAGATGTAGGAAAAGACTATCCCGGTCATCCCGCCGGGTCAAATCTTTACAACTCCATGACCGTTGTTCTCATTCGCCTGCGATCTCCCTTGCCGCAGCTCTCGCATCTCGCACCAGATCGGGCACTCCCACGCCGCGATACCCATTACCAAGCAGCCACAATCCCTTGAAGGCTCTCACTCGCGAATCGAGTTTCTTCATTCTCTCAAGATGCCCCACGGCATACAGGGGAAGACTACGCGGCCACCGTCGCACCACAGTCACTTGCGGCTCGGGCAGAGGCCCCAAAACCCTCGCGAGCTCCATCCGCGCCACTGCAGCTGTTTCGTCGTTGCCACACCGCATCAACCGTTCGGCAGCTTTGCCTCCGAAGAAGGCTCGCATCAGCCGTCCCCCTTGCGGCACGCGGTGTTCAAACTTCTGATCGACGAAGGTCGCTGCGAGCAGCAGACTATCGGATCCCGGCGGGACTAGAAAACCGAACCCCGTCGGTATAGAAAACTTTGCCGCGTCGGGAAATCCAAATCCGACCACTACCGCAGAGCTGGCATCCATCTCCATCAACGGAGCCATCTCGGCGTCAATCGGCTGCAGGAGAGAACAAGCTACGTCGACCGGCGCCGTCATCATCAAAGCATCGAAACGCTCTACGCCTCTGGCAGTTCCGACGAGCCACCCTTCTTCGCCGCACGAGGTGAACTGTACTTCCGCAGAGAGTCGAATCCAATCCTCGGGAATCGCGGCGATCATGCGATCTACCAAAGTCCCCATGCCGCTCCGTAACGTGGTAAATACTGAATTCTTGCTCGCCGCAACACTCCTCGTCCGTAGTGCGTCGATCAGACTGCCGTGTTCTCGCTCCATCGTGACAAACGGAGCCATCACCGCCTGCACGCTCAGCTTGGTCACATCGCCACCAAAGACACCACTCAGCAGGGGAGCCCCGATCTTCTCCAACACCTCGTCTCCAAAGTGGCGTTGAACAAACTCCGCAACACTCTCATCTCCTTCAGGAGCCGCCGCTCGCAACTCCTCCGCTCTGCCGGGTTCTTCGCGATAAGCCCGCTTGGCCTCCGCGCTGAACAGTTCGGACTGATCCAGAGCATCGAGGTCAGCCGGCACCATCATCCGCATGCCATCCGGCATAGCCTGCAGCTTCTTGTCGATCAGCACATACGTCTTTCGCGTGGCGTCATTGGAAGGCATCACTTCATCAGCCAACCCAAGCTCTTCTGCGAGTTCGCGCGCCCAGGGCTTTTCCGTCACCCAGGCATCCGGCCCGCATTCGATCACGAACTCACCCTCATGGACCGTCTCGATGATTCCCCCAAGCCGCGTCGAGGCTTCGAACAAAACTCCCTGCAGCGGTACGCCCTTACGAGCCTGCTGCGCCAGCTCATATGCTGCCGTCACCCCGGCTACCCCACCACCCACAATTGCAACGCGCTTCATCGTTTCTCCAGAGATTTCCGCAAACAAAAGCGGAGGCCAGAGCCCCCGCCTTCAGCCCTCATGACAGCCTATACCTACGCCGGAACCATAACCTCATCGACGGTCGCTTTATATCGCCCGGAGACGACCTCCACGATCGCCTCCACCAGCACCGGGGAGTCGTTCAAGCTCTCGGCTCGCCACAACTTAAGGCCCAACTCGTTTGCGGTCTGCCGGAAAGCGATGTCGATGTCATAAAGGATCTCCACGTGATCACAGAGGAAGCCCACTGGCTGCATCACCACGCCTACATGCCCTTCGGCCTTGATCGCTTTGAGTGTGTCCTCCACGGTTGGACCGATCCACGGACCTCCGCTCATACCCTGACTCTGAAACGCGAAGTACCAATCCTTGTCACCAAATCCAGCCGGGGTCATCCGCTCTGCCACCAACTGCGCAGTGCGCTTAGCCTCTACCGGGTACGGATCGGGCGAATCCTGAACAGGTGTTCCGGGCCGTGCTCCAGCGACGGAAGCCTCACCCGTCATGATGGTTCGGCAAGGCACGCTATGAGCCGTGAATAAAACGGGCACGCGCTGGCCCGCCTCGGCGCAAGCCTCTTCCCACACAGGCTGCAGCTTCTCTGCGAACGCCTCCGCCAACACGGGACTTTCGGCCCAGCCCGCAACAAACTCAACCTCCATCCCAGTTGCCGCGGCATGCACCGCCCTGCGATAAAGCCCCACACTAGTCCGTGAGTTCTGCGGTGCCAGGCACACTGCCTTTATCTGCGTCACGCCATCCAAACGCATTTGTGCCACCACATCGGCGATGTAAGGATGCCAATTCCTCATCCCCACATACACTTTGCCCGCTCCCAGCGCGTGCTCCAGCATATGCGCCTGCACCATAGTCCACTTCGTCAACGGCGGTGGTTCCAGCCCTGGCGACTCTTTCAGTCCAATCTGCGCGTACCGATGCTGCAGCTCCTTCACAACCTCCTGCGGCATCGCTCGCCCGCCAGTCACTTTGCTTAGATACTCAGCCATCTCGTCGAGCATGTCTGGCGTTCCATGCGCGAGCAGCAGCACAGCGCTCCCGCTTGTTTCGAGACTCATCGCGCGCTCAGCTCTCTGACCAGCTCCACCACGTGGATCACATTTTCGACCGGTGTTCCGGGCACAATGCCGTGGCCGAGATTGAAGATATGTCCAGGCCGCCCCGCAGCCGCTTCAAGAATCTCGCTCACCTGTTGCTTCAACACATCTTCCTGGGCAAACAGGGCAATCGGATCGAGATTCCCCTGTACCGCGCAGCCGGCACCAACGGCCTTCCAGCCCGATTCCAACGGAGTCCGCCAGTCAAGCCCAATCACATCCGCACCAGTCTCGCTCATCGCCGGCAGCAGGGAAGCGGTCTCCACTCCGAAGTAGATCACCGGCACACCCAGTGCTTTAATTCGCTGCACCAGTTCCGTCGTCCAGCCGAGACAGTATTGTCGATAGTCACGAACACTCAGCTTGCCGACCCAACTATCGAAGATCTGAATCACATCCGCGCCCGCTTCGACTTGCTGCTGCGCATAAGCAACCAAAACGGTAACAATCTTCTCCATCAGAAGCGACCAAGCAGGTCCATCCGAGTACATCATCTTCTTAGTCTCGATGTAGTTGCGATCCCCGCCGCCCTGCTTGCCGCCTTCGATCATGTATCCAGCAAGCGTCCACGGAGCGCCGCAAAATCCGATGATCCCCAGCGTGTCCCCATCGGCACGGGGCGCAGAAAAGTGCGTGGCAACTTTTTCAATCGCGCGCGCAACATACTGCAACTCCTCTACTCGATCGGTACGCAGTGTCTTTACGTGCTCCAGCGTCCTCACCGGCGTATGCACTACGGGGCCTTCGCCCGCAACAAACTCGAAGTCCAGACCCATCGGCGTAAATGGCAGCAGCAGATCGGCAAAGATGATCGCGGCGTCAACATCCAGCCGCTCTGCCGCTGTAATGGTCACCTCCGCCGCAATCTCAGGCGTCCGGCAAATCTCCAGCAGGGAATGGTGCTTCCGCACCGCCATATACTCCGGCATGTAACGCCCAGCCTGCCGCAAAAACCACACCGGCGTTCTGTCTACTGGCTGACGCAAACAGGCTCGCACAAAACGGCTCGCTCCCGTCTCTCTGTCAACAGCCGTCACTGCGGCACTTTCCACGATCGCATCACTCAAAAGGCTCGTCCTCTATAACCTTTTAAGCCTAGCACTCATAGGTTTCCCTACGCGAACCGACGTAGTCTGAACTGTTCGTGGCACGCGAAAAATTCACCCCAAATTAGCGCCGAGTACCGCACAGGAAGCCTTCGCTTAGGCCTCCAGCCGAAACGTAAACTCTTCAATTACAGGGTTTGTCAGAACCTCGCGCGCAATCCGCTCCACCTCGGCCTGCGCTGCGTTCTGTTCCAGTCCATCTTCCAGAGTCAGCAGAAAATATTTCCCCTGCCGTACATCGGCAACGCCGCGATATTCCATCCGCCGCAATGCATCTGCAACTGTCTGCCCCTGGGCATCCAGCACCGTTCGTTTCAGCGTTACATAGACATGAGCCTTCATCTTGTCTGATTATAGACAAGGTGCAGCTTTCGCCCTCAATCGAGGTAGCGAACCTCCACCAGGCAGCTGGGCCAACCGAACTATGAAGTCAGCCAAGCCTAAAATTTCGATTGGACAAGAGAAGAGACACCATCCTTTATGACGAACTACCTGGAACTCCCCGTCGGGCCTAACAGCCCCGAGGTCATCAACGCAGTCATCGAGATCCCCTACGAGGGTGTCAACAAGTACGAGTACGACAAAGAGCTCCACGTCTTCCGTCTCGACCGCAACCTCTACTCCCCCGTCCACTATCCCGGCGACTACGGCTTCATCCCCAGCACCCTCGGCGACGACGGCGACCCCCTCGACTGCCTCGTCCTCGTCGACACCCCCAGCTTCTCCGGCTGTGTCATGCAGGTCCGCCCCATCGGCGTCCTCGAGATGCTCGACCAGGGCCTCGGCGACGAGAAGGTCCTCTGCGTCGGTCAGGACAATCCCCGCTACAAAGACGTCTGGAACTTCTCCGAGATCTATCCCCACATGCTCCGCGAGATCACGCACTTCTTTGCCATCTACAAGGATCTCGAAGGCAAGCGAGTCGAAGTCAAAGGCTGGCGCGATGCCTCCTTCGCACGCAACAAGGTTCTCGAAGCCCAGCAGCGCTTCATCGACAACAAAGCCAACCCCATCCCCAAGCCCGTTCCAAAGAATTCGTAGTTGTTATCACCGCATCACTGAAGGGGTCGCCGCAGGGCGGCCCCTTCGCGTCATGCGAGCCGCAAGATAAACCACCGGCCCTGCTGCCGCCACAATCGCCGCGAACCCCAGCGCCGGCAGCCCAGCCACCCGCTCCCCTCGCGCCGCCCACAACGCAAACGCGATCAAGCCCACCGGCGCCACGCCCACCCCCACCGCACCCCAAAAGCCGCCCGGCACCTTGAACGGCCTCGCCAACTCCGGCTCCTTCACCCGCAGCACTACCAGCGCCACAAACTCCAGCATCAGTGACCCTCCATACAGCACCAGGTCGATTGAGATCAGACGTTCAAACGACAGTCTCAGCGCCAGCGCCCATCCCACCGAACACAGCACCACACTCACCCACGGCACATCCCATGCATTTTTCCTCGCCACCACCTTCGGCAACATCCCCTCTTCGGCCAGCGCATACGGCACCCGCGTGTAGCTCATCATCAACGCGTTGAACATTCCAAACCCGTTAATCGTCCCACCCAGCACAACGCACAGCGCCAGCCACGGCCCGGCCAGCTCCCTCGCAGCATCCGCCCATGCGCCGGTCGAAAATCTGTCCGCTGGAATCCCTGCCAATGCCACCGCCGCCAACGGCAATACATATGTCAGCGCCACCAGCCCGGTCGCCGCCAACATCGCTCTCGGGTAATTTTTCTGTGGCTCCTCCACCTCCTGCGCCACCGTCGAAGCGTTATCCCACCCCATGTAGTTCCACAGCGCCACCGAAATCGCCCCCGCAAAATCCGCCCCCGTACTCGGAGCCCGCAGTGTCCCCGAACCTGCCACACCCAAACCATGCCCGGCCACCAGCCCCTTCCACAACCCCACCGCCGTCAGCACCACAAACGGCGACAGCAGCAAGCAAAACATCCCCACCGACCCCTCGCCCACCGCCCTCGCCCCACGCAGATTCCAAACCATGCACAGCACCACCACCGCCAGCGCCCACATTGTGCCTCTATACCCTGCCGTCCACGCCGGCTCAATCCTCCCCAGATAAAGCACAAAGATCACCGGGTAGATCGCCATATCGAAGACGCTCGCCGCCAGGCTCAACCACGCCTCTTGAAACCCCCAGAATCTACCTAGCGCTCGCCTCACCCAGCAGTAGTAACCACCCTCTACCGGCATCGCCGCCGCCAGCTCCCCAACCATCAAACTCGTCGGCAGACTCCACACCACCGGTATCACCAGCAGGAGCAGCAGCGCTCGCCCATACCCCGCCATGCCGATAATGTCTTCCAGCCCATACGGCCCACCCGACACCATAAAATATGTCGCCGCAATCAGCGGCAGCAGCCGTATCTTCCCCCCGCCCGTCCTCGCTCTTCCCAAGCCCACCTGCCCCAGCGCCATTCAGTCTTTATATAGCGACTCCCGCCCCACCGCGAACCCGAAGCCACCACAACCCAATCCATGCTTTTCTGGTTGTCACCTCCAAAGCGGATCTGTGCTGCCTGTTTCGTTGTCGTCCCGCAAAGGATTACCGTTGCTTGTCTTTTTTGTTGTCATTCCCGAAGGGAACCTGCTGTTGCTGCGCCTTTCCGAGGGGGTGCGCAAGTCTCATTTAGCAGAACCTTGTCTTCCTCCCCCAGCCTCAAGCTATAATTGCCAAAGCCGGGCATCGCCGACACGCGATGCTCACCGCAACACAGACGGAGAGTTGGCCGAGTGGCTGAAGGCGGCGGTTTGCTAAACCGTTATAGGGCGAAAGCTCTATCGGGGGTTCGAATCCCCCATTCTCCGCCATCGAGATAAGGTCTCGCCTCAGACATCCAACTCTAATCTGACAAGATGACCATTGGATAGTGTCCAAAAGAGTCATTGAGTCTTTCTGCCTGGCCTCGTGCTTTCAGTAATATAGTAGACACTCCTGTCGCAGAGAGGTTCGCAGAGTGATCGAATTCGTTGAAGTCCACAATGTAGCCAGCTATCGTTTAAATGATCCTCAAAAACTAGAAGCCGCTGCCACATTCAACTTTCTATACGGCAGTAATGGCTCAGGCAAAACTACCATCTCCCGCCTGATGCAAAACCCCCTTCTTTTTCCCGATAGCCTAATTCGCTGGAAGGCAGCAAATCGGTTAGAAACTCTTGTTTACAACCGAGATTTCGTTGCCCAAAACTTTGTCCAATCATCTGAGATCAGAGGAATTTTCACGCTCGGCCAGCAAAAAGTTGAGACCTTAAACCAGATCGCCGCTTTGTCTCAGGACGCGGGTAACCTCTCGTCGCAAATAGGCCAACTTCTGAGAACGAGAGATGGAGAAAACGGATCGGAAGGCGAAAGCGGCCGATTGAGGAATTTAATCGCCGCATTCACCGATAGGTGTTGGCAGCTAAAGGTAAAGCATGACAGGAAACTCCAGGCAGCGTTCGCTGGTGTTAGAAGTGATCGCATAAAATTCAAAAACAGACTCCTCACCGAGAAAAAAGACAATAAGGCACAACTAAGAAGCCTTGAGTACCTCGAAACAAAAGCGCTTTCAGTATTTGACACAACTTCTAGTATCGAAGCCCTTCCTTCGCTTCCAGACGCTACACGGTTGATTGAATTAGAAGCGGCGCCTGTACTCCAAAGAGTGATCGTTGGCAAAGCCGATGTTGATATCTCGGCAATGATAAAGAAGCTTTCCAACAGTGACTGGGTTCGGGAAGGCATCAGCTTTTATAAAGTTAATGACGAGTTCTGCCCATTTTGCCAGCAGAAACCCCCCGAGACACTTGGGAAGAGCCTCGAAGATTATTTTGACGATGCCTTTATTCGGGATGCTCAAGCAATTGATCAAATCTGCTCAGACTACAAAATTATCGCTAATCAAACAGAAGCACGATATCAAGAGCTTCTGAACAATCCGGTTAGAGGACTCGAAGTAGATAAGCTTCGACCGCTTATCGATAGTTTTCACTATACCGTGGCTCTAAATATTGCCCTTCTAGACAGTAAGAAGAAAGAGCCGAGCAAAAAAGTTATTCTGACTCCTTTAGAAGATGTCGTAAATAAGATCACCATCCTTACAGGGGTGGCGATCAATTTGATACAAGCCCACAATGACCTCGTTAGAAACCGCGATGCAGAGAAAGCTCGACTCATAGATGAAATCTGGAAATACCTTTTAGACAATGAAATAAAAGAGGAGCTTGCTAGTTTTGAGCAACAAGCAAACAATATCGTGAAGTCTATTGCTGGCATTGATCAAAAGATCAAGCACAAAGCGTCTGAAAAAGCTCAAATAGAAGATGAGATAAGAAAATTAGAAAAACTAACTACAAGCATCGAGCCAACTATAGCCGACATTAATGCAGACCTAACCCGATGGGGATTTACAGGTTTTGCATTAGCTAAAGCTGACAAAAATGGATTCTATAGGCTAGTGAGAGAAGACGGGACGGCGGTAAATGACTCTCTAAGTGAAGGGGAGAAAAGTTTTGTGACTTTTCTCTACTTCTATCGCCTACTGAAAGGAAGCAACAGCGAGAGCGGCACAGTAAACGATCGAGTTGTGGTCATTGATGACCCTGTGTCTAGTCTAGATAGCAATGTTCTTTATGTCGTTAGCTCCCTAATTAGAAGTCTGTTTAAAGAAATCAGGGAGGGGAGCAATCCGATTAAGCAGATATTTGTGTTGACCCACAACGTTTATTTTCACAAGGAGGTGACCTATAAACTTCAAGGGCTATGCAAGTATTGGGTGGTTAGAAAACTCGGCAGCACAAGCAAAATTGAATCTTACTCCTCAAATCCGATAAAGAGTTCGTATGAACTTCTTTGGGCGGAACTGCGTCGTCTGGACCCCTCCAAGCCGACCACGCAGAACACCATGAGAAGAATACTTGAGACTTATTTCAAGCATTTTGGAAGCATAGATGTCGAGAAGCTCGACGACTTCTTCGATGGCCAAGACAAATACCTCGTCAGAAGCCTCCTGTCGTGGATGCACGATGGCTCACATTCAATTCATGATGATCTTCATATCAGTTCAGCGGATTCGGGAGTCGATGATTACTTCAGGGTTTTTAAGAAAATCTTCGCTGATACAAAGCATGGTGCGCACTACGAGATGATGATGCATCCTATCTGATTTATCAGATAACTCGAGACTGAGTGGCGGTGGCCCATGCATCAGATGAGATCAATATCATCGGGTGCCCCATTCATGCAGTCTCATCGCATGAGTGGGCATTCGCGCGCCCTGCGCGAACCGCTCTTCGGCCACGAACTCCCGCTACCGCTTCCCTCCCCCCACTTCCCAAAACGGGAAGCCCCAAAAATAAATCCCAAAACCATGTCACATTTTTCCCACCCAAAAAAGTGACTGCTAAAACACCACACTAGCCACGCAAAACACCACACTCCCACCACCAAAACACCACGTCAAAACACCCACTTTTCTCAAAACCCCAGCAAAACGCCACAAACTCACCGGACCAAAATAATTACCAAAAAAACTCCCCCAAAACCGGCAACGGATGATGCTCGCGTAGTCCCATCCTGAGTCGTTCCCGCAAAGCAATTTATGAAATGATACGAATCCCCGGTCTTCCCGGATTGAGTTTGGCTCACAGTAAAGCACACGGTCTTTTTAGATCAGATCAGATAACCCGAGACAGTCACGAACAGCGTACCCGTAGAGCCCGTCGGGCTATACGTCGTGACGGAAACAACCGTGCCAGGATCAACGTACAAACGCACGGCCTGCAGCGCGACATAAGTGTCGAACCCATTTGAGGGCTGCCCGTAGGCAAAGGTTAGCGGGACGAACAGCTGAACGCTCTTCCCTCCGCAGGTGAAGTTGACGAACGCCTCCAGCTGACTCCCCAGCGGCGTCACATCCACTTGAACACTCACAGTCTCTACGACCAGGTGTTTCCCAGCCGGAACTGTGACAGACGGCGATCCGGTCTCCCCGAAGGGACGAGTCGGCAATCCGGGAACATCCAGAACAGAACTGATCGCTGCAGCCTTCTTCATAAGCGCCTCCCAAAACAAAAAATGTATTCGGGGCCCCGACGCACCACCATACCAAACCTCACCTCGTACTGAAAACCGCCAGATAAAATCTGGGCGGTATACTTGTGCGTCGAATTCCGCCGGCGATAAAAGTGAGGCGAGCTGATGGCGCAGTCGAACTCTGATTCGCATAAAATCCTGCCAATTGTTAACCGTTACGGCCTTGCGGTTATCTCCGTTGCTCTCGCCGTTATCCCAGCGCTTGTGCTGCAACACTTCAAATTTCGTGATGTCGAACTTCCGCTCCTGTTATTCGCAATCGCTCTAACCGCATGGCATGCCGGAGTTGGTCCGTCTGTACTGGCCATTGTGCTCTCAAGTGTTTGCTTCGATTATTTTTTTGCGCCTCCCCTTTACGCCTTTTCATTGACGCCCGCCGATATTCCGGAAATTTTGGTTCTAATCTCTTTCGCCGTATTAATTACCCGGTTCAGTGCCGTACGGCGCAGAATTGAACGAGATCTCCTCCAGACTCAAGACAAGCTGCAGGCCGAGGTCGTTGAGCGAACCCAGCAGGCCAGCTTGCTGAATCTCACCCACGACAGCATCTTCGTCCGCGACATGAACCATGTCATCACTTACTGGAATCGAGGCGCCGAGGAACTGTATGGTTGGGCGCCGTACGAGGCAGTTGCGAAACGCTCTCACGATCTTCTCCAGACCGTCTTCCCGATCTCGATCGAAGACATCAGCGCAGAGCTACTACAAACCGGGCGGTGGGAGGGCGAGGTCAGGCGCGTAAAGGCCGACGGAACCGCGGTGATCGTGGCGAGCCGATGGTCGTTGCGACGCGACGAAGACAATCGGCCCGTCGCTATCATGGAGACCAATAACGACATCACCGACCGCAAACGTCGCGAGGAGCAGATTCGCGGTCTCAATTACGAGCTCGAGAGACGGTCCAACGACTTGCAGGCCAGCAATAAAGAACTGGAAGCCTTCGCTTATTCTGTCTCCCACGATCTACGTGCTCCTCTCCGTCACATGGCCGGATACGCCGAGCTACTTCAAAAGAACGCATCTTCCGCACTGGATGACAAAGGGCTGCGATACCTGCGGATGATTCTGGACTCCGCGAAGAGAATGGGGAATCTCATCGATGATCTGCTCGCGTTTTCGCGAATAGGACGCACGGAGGCGCAGAAGACGTCGGTAAATCTGGAGCAGCTCGTGAAGGAAGCTCTCAGCGAAGTTCAGCCGGAGACCAGCGGCCGAAGCATTGTCTGGAAAATCGATACACTTCCCGTTTGTTATGGAGATCGTTCGATGCTTAGGCTTGTTCTCGTCAATCTTCTTTCAAATGCCGTGAAATTCACGCGCCCTCAACCCAGGGCACAGATCGAGGTCGGCTGCGTCGACGGAAATAAAGATGAAGTCGTGGTATTCGTAAGAGACAATGGCGCAGGTTTTGATATGAAATACGTAGATAAATTGTTTGGTGTGGTTCAGCGATTGCATCACGTGGATTCGTTTGAAGGTACTGGCATAGGTCTCGCAACCGTTCAGCGCATCATTCACCGTCACGGTGGCAAGGTGCGGGCAGAAGGTGCAGTCGATCGAGGCGCGACCTTCTATTTCTCAGTACCGAAAATCTAAATCAGGAAGATGACATGCAAAAACTGGGACGTATCTTGATGGTCGAAGACGACTCCAATGATGTCGAGCTTACCTTGACCGCTCTGGAGGAATACAACCTCGCCAACGAAGTGGTTGTCACTCGAGACGGCGAAGAGGCTCTCGATTATCTTCATTGCCGAGGTAAATTTTCAGCGCGTTCCAATGAGAATCCCGCGGTCATTCTACTGGACCTGAAGCTGCCCAAAGTAGACGGACTCGAGGTGTTGAAGCAAGTTAAAGCCGACGAGAAGTTGAGGTATATTCCTGTCGTAGTGCTTACCTCCTCTCACGAGGAGAGGGATCTGGTGACCAGCTATAAACTTGGCGTCAACGCTTACGTCGTAAAGCCAGTCGACTTTCATCAGTTCGTCAACGCCATCAAAGAACTTGGTGCCTTCTGGGCGGTCATCAACGTTCCACCGCCCGAGAGCGTAAGTAAGTGAACACTCCTCCCTCTTTACGGATTCTCTCCCTTGAGGACGACCCCAACGACACAGAACTAATTCAGGCGGCACTCGAGGCAGAGGGCCTGACCTGCGAGATGGCAAGGGTCGATCACGAGGCCGCGTTCCGCGCCTCCCTGGAAAAGGGCGAAATCGATCTGATCCTTGCCGATTACACGCTTCCTTCCTTTGATGGACTTTCAGCACTGAGGCTTGCGATGAGTATCTTGCCCGAAGTGCCATTCATCTTTGTCTCCGGAACACTTGGTGAAGAAGTCGCCATTGAAGCGCTGAAGATTGGTGCCACGGACTACGTTCTCAAGACCAGACTGTCGAGGCTCGCACCGTCCCTGTTTCGTGCTCTGCGTGAAGCAAGCGGCAGGGCCGAACGCAGACAAACGGAAAAAGCGTTGCGCCGAAGTGAGACTTTCTTGGCAGAGGCACAGCGCCTGAGCCGAACAGGTAGTTTTGGTCGGAATCTGTCGACTGGAGAAGTCTTTTGGTCCGCGGAAACGTACCGGATCTTCGAATGCGATCCGGGGATCACGCCAACCGTCGAGCTGGTGATTGAGCGAACCCATCCCGCCGATCGCGACCGGCTCAACCATGTCTTCGATCATGCCTCAGTCGACCAGGGCGACTTTGACGTCGAGCATCGGCTCATTGCGGGCGATGGATCGGTAAAGTACGTTCGTGTTGTCGCACGCATCGTCAGAGGCGACGAACCGGAAGGATTGCAAATCGTCGGCGCCGTCACTGACGTCACAGACGCTAAACGAGCCGAGGATGCGCTGCGACGGAGCGAAGCTTATCTGACAGACGCGCAAAGGCTGACTCGTACCGGGAGTTGGGCATTCGACGTGGCCACCAGGCGGGGGATTCACTGGTCACAAGAGAACTTCCGGCTATTGGGCTTCGACCCAAAAGAAGGAGTGCCGCCACACGAAAAGTTTTTTGAGCGCGTTCATCCGGACGACCGGGAAAACTACAGCAGAGCTTTCGATGCAGCCATTACTCATCAACAACCACATCTCGATCTCGAGTACCGAGTCGTTCTGCCGAGCGGAAAAACTAGATACGTCCACTCTGTGGGTCATCCTGTCTTTGATCGATCCGGAAACTTCTGTGAATATGTCGGCACTGCGGTGGACGTGACCGAACAACACGAGGCAAGAGCAGCGCTGGAGACCGCCTTTCAAGAAATAAAAGCTCTGAGAGATCTGCTCTACAAAGAGAACATCGCCCTCCGCGAAGAAATCGTCCGAACCTCGATGTTTGAGGAGATCGTAGGCGAATCACCAGCTTTGCGGACCGTGCTCGCACGTGTCACCAAGGTAGCGCCGACCGATTCTACCGTGTTGATTACCGGCGAGACCGGTACCGGCAAAGAGCTGATTGCGCGCGCGATCCACAAACGCTCCCAGCGCGCAGCCCGCGCCTTCGTGAGTGTCAACTGTGCCGCAATCCCCGCCTCTCTTATCTCATCGGAGTTGTTCGGCCATGAGAAGGGAGCCTTTACAGGCGCCACGCAACGCCGTTTGGGCCGATTCGAGTTAGCCGAAGGAGGCACACTCTTTCTCGACGAAATCGGGGAGCTTCCGCCCGAGACCCAGATCGCTCTCCTGCGGGTTCTGCAGGAACGTGAGTTTGAGCGTGTTGGTGGCACCAAGGTCATCAGTGCGAACGTGCGCGTCATTGCCGCTACCAACCGCGATCTGCAAGCCTCCATCGACGCTGGCACATTTCGCGAAGATCTGTACTATCGCTTCAACGTCTTCCCCATCGAGATGCCGGCCTTGCGGGAGAGAAGGGAAGATATCCCTCTTCTGGTCGAGTACTTTATCGATCGCTACTCCAGTAAGACGGGAAAAAAAATTCACAGCGTAGAGAAGCCGACACTTGACCGACTTAAGCAATACGCATGGCCCGGCAATATTCGCGAGCTGCAAAATGTTGTCGAACGTTCCGTGATCCTTTGTGAATCGGAAACTTTTGTCGTTGATGAAAGCTGGCTCACCGGAGGGTTTGATTCACCCGATCGAACCAGTCCAACGCACCTCAAGCTCCCCCCTTCTCAAGAGAAGAAAGCAATCGAGGCCGCGCTCGCCGAAGCCCAGGGCCGAGTGTCGGGCCCGTCAGGCGCTGCATCCAGGCTTGGCGTTCCAGCTTCAACCCTCGACTCCAAAATCAAAGCGCTCAACATCAATAAGTACCGGTTCCGAACGAGCTAGCAGCTCCATTTTCGACATCAGCGTTCACGAATTTCGTGAATTCCCGAAATTCGTGAGCTTTGTAGGGACCAAACCATGATCCATCAGCAACTTACAAATGGTCGCGCGATTGCACAGTAATCCGCAAATGTTCAAGATTCGAAGATCCGAGGACAAGGATTTCGTGACCTTCGTTTTAAGTGGCCGAATCGAGGAGGAGCAGTTATCGGAGCTGCAGAAACTCCTCAAAGTCGAGCTCGGGGCCAATCCAACACCCATAGCGCTTGATTTAGGAGACGTGAAGCTAGTGGACCGAGAAGCCATAAAGTTCTTTGCCGTCTGCGAAGCTCACGGAGTAGTCATAAAAAACTGCCCGTCGTACGTCCGCGAGTGGATTGAAACAGGGAGGGGGAGCAATGAACCTTAGCGTTGAGCAATCCATGTCTGGTCCAGCCGTCGAGACCGCCTCCGCCCGCGATGTGGTCTCGTCGATCAAGCAGCTGTTTCAAAGCCTATTCTGTCTTCTCGATCACAATCATCTCAGCCGCGAAGAACGGCAGAGTGAGCAAGCGCACATCGTACGCAAGTTTCACGACACCTTAAACCAGAGTTTCCCCGGTGCCTCCATGCTGCTAGACGAGTCTCTTGAAACAAATTCTGTAGATCCTTTCGACAGACACTCCCTTGAGCCCACCACCATCGAACAGTCGCTCTCCGGAGTTTTGAGAGACCTCTCGCCCGCCGGGGTTCGTTGCGAAATCTCCGTGACAGGAAAGCCAAAATCATTACGACCCGCGATCCTGAAGCAGATCACTTCGATTGGCCGGGAAGCGCTGGTCAATGCGTTGCAGCACTCCGAAGCGACCCTCATAGAAGCCGAGGTTGAGTACTCGTCTCGCAGATTGCGACTCATCGTCCGTGACAACGGCCGCGGAATTGACCCGCATATCGCGCGCTCAGGAAAGGGCTCGCACTGGGGCCTCCTCGGAATGCGTGAGCAAGCCGCAAGGATCGGCGCACAGCTCAGCATATGGAGTAGGTCCGGAGCTGGCACCGAAGTGGAAGTCTCAGTTCCGAATCACATCGTAGCCAACGCCTGCGCATGACATTCGAGACCGTAGAGTTCGTCTGAAGAGATCTCGCTCTTTGGGCGTGATCCGAGTGCGTCCTCCTACACAGCTCTAGCGCACGAACACGAATTAAAGTTTCCACGCTCAACGTGTGTAGAAATAATGAGGCTCGGTAGTGAGCTGCTATGCAGCGACGCGAATCTAACTACTACAGGCCACACAGACACAAATCAAACTCGGTCGAGTTGACCTCGTCTGAAGGCTGCTCAAGCTGTATAACCGACAACTGCGCAGGCTCACCTCGCACGAACCGAAACATGGAGAAGATCAATTGAATACCATTACCGTCAAAGATGGCACTACGATCTATTACAAGGATTGGGGTACAGGTCAGCCAATCGTCTTCTCACATGGCTGGCCGCTCACCGCGGATGCGTGGGACGCGCAAATGGTCTTCTTCGGCCAAAAGGGCTACCGCGTCATCGCCCATGATCGACGCGGCAACGGACGCTCCAGTCAGCCTTGGGATGGCAATGAGATGAACACCTACGCGGATGATCTCGCCGCGTTGATCGAAGCACTTGATCTCAAAGAAGCAGTGCTAATGGGCCACTCGACCGGCGGCGGCGAGGTGGCGCGCTATCTCGGACGTCACGGAACCAAGCGTGTGTCGAAGGCAATCCTCGCCGGAGCCGTCCCCCCGTTGATGCTCAAAACAGACAGCAACCCCGGCGGACTGCCGCTCTCTGTCTTCGATGGCATTCGTGCCGGCGTCCTTGCCGATCGATCGCAATTCTATAAAGATCTCTCGCTGCCGTTCTATGGATATAACCGACCCAATGCAAAGATCTCCCAAGGAGTTCGCGACAACTTCTGGCTTCAAGGCATGGAAGGGGCCGTCAAGAGCCAGTACGACACGGTCAAGGCATTCTCTGAGACCGACTTTACCGAAGACCTCAAGAAGATTGACATCCCCACTCTCATCCTCCACGGAGACGACGATCAGATCGTACCGATCGGCGCTGCAGGACTCATGTCAGCCAAGATAGTGAAGAATGCAAAGCTAAAGGTCTATCCCGGCTATCCTCACGGAATGTGCCAAATACACGCGGACGAGATTAACGCCGACGTACTGGCCTTCCTCAAAGGCTGACGTTGAGCAGGCAGCTCCCGACGTGAGAGACCTGGGGCCATGCACAATCAAAGGCCATCAGGTCTCTGCTCTTTCATTTGCTTGCCGGAACTCCTGCTCCGATCTCAAACCGTGTAATGTTCCAGATATCTTTGCAATAATCCCGAATTGATCGATCCGAAGAAAACTGGCCCATGCGCGCAGCGTTATAGATGGACATCCTCGACCATGCCTCCGGATCACGATACATCTTGCAGACGCGATCCTGGCAGTCAACGTAGGACTGATAGTCGGCGAACAGGAGATATGGATCGCTGTTGAGCAGACTATCCACCAGCGGACGGAAGAGGCTGCCGTCGCCGCGTGAGAACCGGCCCGAACCGATACCGTCAATCACCTCGCGCAGTGCCCCATTTGATTCGTAAATCTGGTGAGGGTGATAGCCAGCAGCTTTTCTCGCCGCAACCTCTGCTGCGGTCAGTCCGAAGAGGAAGAAGTTTTCGTGCCCAACGGCATCACGAATCTCAATGTTCGCGCCATCCAGAGTCCCAATCGTAAGAGCTCCATTCATCGCGAACTTCATATTGCCGGTGCCCGAAGCTTCTTTGCCCGCGGTCGAGATCTGCTCACTCAAATCTGCCGCAGGGTAGACCAGCTGGCCGAAGGTGACGTTGTAGTCAGGAAGAAAAACCACTTTCAGCTGGCGGTTCACCTCGGGATCGTTGTTGACCACCTCGGCGACCGAGGTAATGAGTTTGATAATCAACTTCGCCATGAAGTATCCCGGCGCGGCTTTTCCGCCGAAGAGGAACGTCCGAGGTGAGATCTCCAGCGTAGGATCTTTCTTCAGGCGGTAGTACTGCGTCAGGATGTAAAGAACGTTCAGATGTTGCCGCTTGTACTCGTGAATCCGCTTCACCTGCGCATCGAACATCGAGCTGGGATCAACCGAGACCCCAGTCTTTTCCGCAATGTACTGCGCGAGTCGAACCTTCACCGCATGCTGCACCCCTCGCCACTCGGAGCGGAACGTGGAGTCCTCGGCATAGCGCTCCAACTGCGAGAGTTGATCGAGGTCGCCGATCCACCCCAGGCCGATCTTACTGGTCATTAGCTCCGACTGCTCAGGATTGCTGACCGCAAGCCACCGCCGGGGCGTCACTCCGTTGGTCACGTTGATAAACTTCTCTGGCCACAGCTCATAGAAGTCGTGAAGCACGTCGCTCTTCAGCAACTCCGTATGTAACTTTGCAACGCCGTTGATGTGCGAGCTTCCAACGCACGCGAGATAGGCCATGCGAACATATCTCTCACCGTGCTCGTCGATGATAGACATCCGGGCCACTCGCGCCTCGTCGTTCGGGAACTTCGCCCGTACGATCGTCAGAAAGCGTGCGTTGATCTCGTAGATAAGCTCCAGGTGGCGGGGAAGCAGCAACCCAAAGATCCGCAGGGGCCAACGCTCCAGCGCCTCCGGTAGAAGCGTGTGATTGGTGTAATTGAAAGTGTGCGAGGTGATCTCCCACGCCTTATCCCAATCGAAACCATGGATATCTACCAGCAGCCGCATCAGTTCGGCGACTCCAATCGATGGATGGGTGTCGTTCAACTGCACCGTGCACTGTTCATGAAAATTTTCAAGGGAGTGACCAGCGGTTTCATGCCGCCGAATCATGTCCTGCAGCGAACATGACGTGAAGAAATACTGTTGCTGCAGACGAAGCTCCTTACCCCGGATCTCTTCGTCATTCGGATAAAGCACCTTGGAGATGTTTTCGGCGAAGACCTTGGCTCCGACCGCACCCTCGTAGTCGCCGCTGTTAAAGCGGTCGAAGTAGAACGATTCGTTGGCTTCAGACCTCCACAGTCGAAGCGTATTCGCAACCCCCGAGCGATATCCCAAAATCGGCGTGTCGAACGGAACTCCCTTTACGATCTCATTGGGACTCCACAGCACCTTGTACTCCCCGAAGGAATCGGCCCACGATTGTGTGTGGCCGCCAAAGCCCACCTCAACGCACGCCTGCGGACGTCGAATCTCCCACGGATTTCCATAGCGCAGCCAATAGTCGGTCATCTCCACCTGCCAGCCATCACGAATCGCCTGGTGAAACATGCCGAACTCGTAGCGAATGCCATAGCCCATCGCCGGCACTCCCAGCGTCGCCAGCGAGTCGAGATAGCACGCTGCAAGCCGCCCAAGGCCGCCGTTTCCCAGCCCAGGCTCGCTCTCACGCCCGATCAAATGGTTGAGATCGAGATCAAGCTCGGCCACCGCCTGCCGGATCACATCTTCGATTCCGAGGTTGAGCAGGTTGTTTGCAAGGTACGGACCCATCAGAAACTCGGCCGAGAGATAGTAGACCGTGCGCACATTGTGCTTCGCATAGTCTTCCCTGGTCGTAAGCCAACGAGCTAGGATCCGGTCCCGCACGGTATACGCGAGAGCCGTGAAGTGATCCAGGTCGGTTGCGACCTCGACCCGCTTGCCGACTACATAGAAGAGATTGTCCAGAATCCCTTGCTTGAGAGCAGCGACCGTATTGCTCGTCCGCTCGTCATCCACTATCAGATCATGCTCTTTGGTTGTCTGCTTCACCATAGCGCGCCTCGTTCCTGTGGGGTGGAGAAGTGCGAATCACGAAATCGAGCCCGGCAGAATACTTCCGCTGTGAAGACGATGCTAGAGACGCTTTTCACAGCCCGCAATAAAATCTCGCGAAAACTTACCTCATTTTTATGAAGAAGATTTCCCCGAACCCGCTGCAAAACGTACGTTCCCGTGCGATGTATTTTAGAGTCGCGTTCGCATGCAAATGATCTGCATCAAATATACTGAGTACTGGCATGAGCGAAGAAAATCTCAGACAGCGGCTTGCGTACTTTCAGCAGAGGCTTGAAGAAGCCAAACGCAGACACTCCGCGAAAGAACCGCACCCGCGAAGCTTCGATGCGGGCTACACGACGGACACTTTCAAAACGTGGGCCGAGTCGATCGCTCTTATAAACGAACGACTTGCAACCATCAACGATCAGCTAAAAGTCGAAGCCCGAAAGTCTAACCCAACCCACGAAGACCTTTGAGCAAAGCCGCTCACCTGGAGCAGCGACCGCAAGTCAAGACCTGCGGTGAGTTCCGGTGACCCTAGGCAACTCTTTTTCTAAAACAGTCATCCATCAACAACAGACACAAACCTTCCCTGAGGAGACCATCATGGCCGAGCAAGCCTCTGCAACACATCCCCATCGACCGAAGATGGATGGATCATCTGACTCAATTTGTTTGAACTGCTTGGCGACCGTCGCTGCAAAGCACGATGCCGATCAGCCTGGCGTTTCGTTGCACCACGTCTGTCCTCCTGTCTTCTCACCCAGACGGAATGCCCCTTTACAGCAGTCGGCTTGAATCCGGACATGGGAGTCTTGCTCGCACCAGGCGACTCCCAATACCACTCTGCTAAAAATAAATTTGGAATCCGTGGCGTGTTTTTCGCATCCTGAAATGTGACGGCTAAATGACCATCTTTACCACGCATTTCACCACAACTTGACCATCAAAACACCACGTCGTTCCCTCGCATTTTTCAAAAATACCCCCCGAAAGGTGCCCCGAAAAATTATTTCACCGCGGCGGCAACCGAGCCGGAGACATTCGACGGCAAACCTTCTGCATGGTCCCTCTGATGGAAGCTTCTGCCTCGCTTCTCCGGACCGAACCAGAAGATCAGCAGTAGAGAGACGATCACCAGCGTCTCAAAAGAACACAACGCCCACGGATAACCGAACTTGCCCCGCAGCAGATTCTGCAACGGCAACACCGGTGAAGCAAACAACACGCCAAGTTGATACACAAATCCAGGAAACAGCCCACGAATCGCATCCGGCGCCAACTCGTTCAAGTGAGCCGGAATCACTCCAAACGCGCCTTGCACCCCGCTCTGCATCAGGTACGATCCAACCACAATTGCCAGCACCGAACCACCGAATGCCCACATCGGCATTGCAAGCAGACACACACCAAGTGCAGCGATCACGGCATATCGCCGCCCAATTCGTTCCGACATCGCCCCCACCACAACCGCTCCAATGATCGCCCCGACGTTGTAAATCACCGGAATTCCTAGCGTCGCTTTCATCCCCAGCACGGTTGCGCCATTCATCCAGGGCAGCGTCTTCAGGAAGTCAGGATAAAGATCTTGAGTCCCATGAGAGAGGCATGTGATTGCCGTCATCAGCAGCAGAAGATATCCAAAGACGCCCATATGTTGAAACAGTGTGCCGAAGATCTTCCCGAGTGACGGCGTCCGATGCATTCGCCACGCCGCTGATTCAGGCGCGAATGCGGCCAGCGCCACAATAACGAGAGTTACTCCAACTCCAACAAAGAACATCGTCTGCCAGCCAAACGCCGGAGCAATGGTCTGCATTCCAATCGCTGCCATCAGGTATCCGAAAGGATAACCGCCTTGCATCAGCCCAGAAAGAATACCGCGCCTGTGCCGAGGCGCACTCTCCATCGCATAAGAAGCGCCAATACCCCAATACCCGCCCATCCCCAGGCCGTACAGCAGTCGCATCGCCAGAAAGATCCAGTAGGTCGGCGCAAGACCGCTCAGCACGGTCACGGTCGAAAAGTACAGAACACAAGCAATAAGCGGCTTCTTTCGTCCAAACTTATCGGCCAGAGCTCCGAAAAATAGAGCCCCTATCGGTCGCATGGCCAGCGTAAGTGTCATGCTCCACACAATCGCTGCCTTCCCTACGTGAAACTTCCCCATCAGCTCCGATATGAGAAAGACAACAACAAAAAAATCGAAAGCGTCGAGAACCCAACCGAGGATGCCGGCCGCGACGGCAAACCTCCATCCTGGAACTCCATCTTCGGAATTTGCCGCAGCGGCTTCGGTCTCTTCAAAATTCATAAAAGAGGTCTCTCTTCACACAAGTGCATAGTGGACGATCAGGAGCTATCTCGAGAACATATTCACTTTGTACATCGAACATCAGATTTGATTCTTGCAGAAATACTACAGTGCGGCGGTTGGAGGTATTTAGACCGACAAGATTGCTTTTCATCCGATCGACACTTGCGGCGCACGCACGTAGTCATCGACATGGCTGTACTTGCCGTCGAAGTCACTAACGCGCCTACATATTCTTCCAGAAAGATGTGGAATCGCGGGAGACGAATAGGGAATCCGAATGCGCAGCGTGATGGAGATTACTCAACACGGTGACATTGAGAGGTCAAATTGCCCGCGATAGAATCCGACGAAAAACTAACTCCTCGGCCTCCCGCATCCCACCAAATATATTGCAAAGCCGCATATCGTGCCCCTGAGCCCGACATTACGTTCGCAAAGATCAGCGAATGCCCTCCAACGGGAACAACTGCAAGACTGTTTCCCGCCCCATTCACATATTCAACCGAAAAGACCTCCGCAGGCAGCCCCATCTTGCTTCCCTGGACGTCACACTGGTACCTCACAGTCTTCCGCGATATCGGTTCCGAACTGTTCAAGTGGATCGTTAAATCGGTCGCCGATGCAACAACGCTGCAGGATAGGACAACTAAGCCGGCCGCGACCTTCAACGATGGTGCGTTCATAGATTGCCTCCTCAGTCTGGCTGAACTCGAAAGTCCACCCATCATAACCTTCAAGAGCCATCAGCTTTACGAAGGCTCCTGACTTTCATGGGTTGGCCGAATTCTAAGTGATCCAGAAGACGCTTTCGCGCCGATGGAGGCTGCTCCAACAGATTGATGGTGAGAAACCTGCGGAGGTGATGTCTCCCGTCACCTCTCGCAGGCATCACCAGCCCAAGAGCTCAACTGGCTGGAACTCGAGATCAATCTACACTGCTTTGAAGGGAAGCAGTTCATGCTTACCTAAAGATTTATCGGCTGGAGAGAGTTGTACCAGTGTGGTCATCGACTCTCCCATCGCATATCTGGGCACGCACGTTACGTAGTGATGGTCGCGCCACACTCGTTTCAACCGCTCTCAGAAATTATTTGAGCGTGGCTAAATTAACAGATTCGGTCGAGCCTCCTCAAGAGGCGGATCATCTTCTCACGAACCGGCGTAGCGCTGAAATGCAGCCCAATATATATAGACTTTCGACTGACTCCGTCGGAACGCATAGACCTCTTCTCGGGTTCGGCGCTGGCTTCGATCTAGAAACAGACTTGGTTCCTGCTTCGCCGCTGCCAGAACGTCACGCGAAGAGCGGCTGCGCACTCCGGACAGTCAATGAAGTGTTCTTCAAACGCATCACGTTCGGGGGGAGGCATCTCGCCCAGTAAACACTTCTTTACCCCTCTGCTCTGTGCGGCTTCGAAATGATTTACGAGAAAGATGCCTCAAGTCGATAGTGTTTCCGACAGGGAATCGTGTCACTATTCTTTCTCAATTCATCCGGCTGTCGCCTAACCGACTTATATAGAACGTCTTAAAAGACTGTTTCGCGCGATGCACCAACACTCTCAGATAATCACGGGTGATACCAAACTCGTTGCACACTTCATCCTTGTCGCGCTCCTCAAGCAGCACGGATTGCAGCAGCATACGATCTCGGTCAGTCAATTCCTTAAGAATTTGGTGAACGATCCGTTGCGCATCCTTTGTCTCAAGAAGGCTGAGCGCACTTGGATCATGATTCACTAACGTCGCTTCCGCATCGCTGTCCAGGAACGACTCGGTTTTGTTCTTGGACCGGTAATGCTCCAACAACACGTGGTTGCAAACCGAATTTACAAATGCTCCCAGGCGATCGGGTTCTCTGAGACCTTTCGGCGAGCGAACCAGTCCCAACACTCGTACAAATGTCTCCTGCCTGACGTCTTCGATGGCTTCTCTGGAGCTCAATCGAGAACGCAGCTTAAGTTGGATCAGTTCTCCGAAGTAGCTGACAAAATGCTCCTCGGTGCGGGCGTCTCCGGATCGGAGTTTCTCAAGATACGCCGCGTCGAACGCAAAAAATTGCAAGTTCTCTCTCCCCAGGCGGCTATACTGCGCCCAAGTTTACACTGTAGGAAGAGCTTGTTACGAACCGTCGCGGCAATCCTCCGTTACCATCGCTCCAAACCTTAGTACCTCATTCGAAGTGCTGTTTGCCCCGACAAAATGCCGAGTCATACGAGATAGGTAGCCCGATCTCGGACCATCTACCGGTATTTGCGTACCCGCCGACCCCGGAACCTCTCAGGTCTGAGGGTCGGAGGCATTCGCAGCGAAACGAGTGAACCAAGGCAGAACAGCGTCGAAAAATAGGACAAAGAGATTCCAGCCAGGATGACATTCAGATTGTGATCCGAGAACGATAGACGTTTCACAATCCCCGAAAAATTCGATGAATGCGGCCCGAATAACGTCCACACCCTCTAAGCCGCTCAGGCTCACAGCCGATCGGCCCTATCGACAGACACATTCGGCGTTCCCTCGAATCGGCTGGTAGGATAGTCCTCTCAAGAGGAGGCTGCCTATGTCCGCCACATCCACTCTGCCCGCGTCCCTATCCGCCGAACGCCAACTCCGAGAGGTCCATCACTGGGTCAACGGTGAGACTATGCGCGGAACTTCCGGACAGTTCGGAGACGTGTATAACCCGGCAACCGGCCGCGTGCAGGCGAAGGTCGCCCTAGCAACCAGCGCTGAAGTTAATCTCGCCGTAACCGCAGCTGCCCGGGCATTCCCGGCATGGTCGGCCCAGCCGGCCCTCCGCAGGGCCCGCGTCCTCTTCCGGTTTCGCGAAATCTTCGAGCGGCGCCTCGACGAAGTGGCAGCGCTACTCACCAGCGAACACGGCAAGGTCTTTTCAGATGCAAAAGGCGAGGCAACCCGAGGCCTCGAAGTGGTCGAGTTCGCGACCGGCATCCCTCAGTTGCTCAAAGGGGAATACACCGAGCAGGTAGGCTCCGATATCGACAGCTGGTCCATGCGGCAACCTCTCGGCGTCGTAGCGGGAATCACGCCGTTCAACTTTCCGGCCATGGTCCCCATGTGGATGTTCCCCATAGCCTTGGCATGCGGCAACACCTTCGTCCTGAAACCGAGCGAGCGCGACCCAAGCGCATCGCTGCTCCTCGCGGATATGCTCAAAGAAGCGGGACTGCCGGACGGTGTCTTCAACGTCGTCAACGGCGACAAAACAGCGGTCGATGCCCTCCTCTCCCACCCCACGGTGCAGGCAATAAGTTTTGTGGGTTCCACTCCCATCGCCGAATACGTCTACCGCGAAGGGACGAAGCATGGCAAACGCGTCCAAGCCCTCGGCGGCGCTAAAAATCACATGATTGTCATGCCCGACGCGGACCTCGACCAGGCCGCCGACGCCCTTGTCGGCGCAGCCTATGGATCGGCAGGCGAGCGATGCATGGCGATCTCAGTTGCGGTCACGGTAGGAAACGCTACTGCCGACAAGCTAATCGACAAGATCGAACATCGCATCGAAGGCCTGCAGATGGGCGATGGCATGAAAGAAGGCGCAGAACTTGGCCCGCTTGTTACAAAGACGCATCTGGATCGAGTAACCGGCTACCTGCAGCACGGCCAGTCCGAGGGAGCAGAACTCCTCGTCGACGGCCGCGAGAACGCCCTCGCAAAAGGCGAAGGCTTCTTCCTTGGCGCTTGTCTCTTCGATCACGTCAAGCCGGAGATGAAGATCTATCGTGAAGAAATCTTTGGTCCCGTGCTGGGCATCGTGCGAGCCAGCGATTTTGAAACTGCGCTGCAACTGATCAACGATCACGAATACGGCAACGGCACTTCTATCTTCACACGCGACGGGGACACCGCGAGAGACTTCGCGCACCGAGTCCAGGCTGGCATGGTTGGTATCAACGTCCCCATTCCTGTGCCGATGGCCTTCCACAGCTTCGGCGGGTGGAAGCGTTCCTTGTTCGGCGATCATGCAATGTACGGACCCGAGGGCGTGCGCTTCTATACGCGCCTGAAGACGATCACAGCTCGCTGGCCGACAGGCATTCGCAAAGGGGTAGACACCTCGATGCCGACTCTGGGATAAGTTCTCTTGTCCTTACTGCCCGACAGCAGCATCTGCCAGCCCGAGATGTTTATCGAGCACTGAGATCCCGTGATCAATCTGCTCCTTGGTCACAATCAGCGGCGGAGCAATCACGAAATGCGAGACCCAAGCCTGGATCGTAACTCCATCGGCCAGTATCTTCGCGGCGATCTGATCCACCAGCAACGGCTTTCCGGAAACCTTGTCTGAATACGTGTTGAAGGGCTCTTTCGTAGTCTGATCCTTCACCAGATCGACCGCCCAGAAAAGCCCTTTTCCGCGAACGTCACCGATGCTGGCATGTTTAGCCTTCAACTCTCTAAGCTTGCCTTCGACATAAGGCGCAAGTTCCCGCGCCCGTTCCACAAGTCCAAGACGCTGCATCTCACGAATCGTAGCGACCGCCGGCGCAAGCGTAAGCGGATGCGCCTCGTAAGTATGACCATGGGCGAAGTAATGATCCTGAAAGTACTCAGCGATCTTTTCACTCGTCGCGCAGAGCCCCAAAGGAACATAGGCCGAAGTAATTCCCTTGGCCGTCACCAGAATATCCGGAACGACTCCCCAGTGATTCATCGCAAACCACTCGCCGGTGCGCCCCCATCCCGTCATCACCTCATCCGCAATCAACAAAACGCCGAACTCATCGCAAATTTTGCGAAGCTTAGGCATGTACTCTTCCGGAGGAACGATCACCCCATTGGTTCCAACGATCGGTTCCACCAGAACAGCCGCCACATCCGATTCGTTACGAATCATATGTTCGATGTAGTCAGCGCAGGCGATACCGCAGCCCGGATACGTGTGTTTGATCGGACATTTGTAACAGTGAACCTCCGGCGCGAAGAGAATCCCCGGCCCTTTGCCACCCGGTTCCATAGCCCACCGTCGCGGATCTCCGGTAGCCGCGATAGAGCCGGCAGTTGAACCATGATAAGAGCGGTACCGTGCGATGATCTTCGACTTGCCGGTGTACATGCGAGCAATCTTGAACGCCGCCTCATTCGCCTCGGTACCAGACGTAGTAAAGAAAAATTTATTGATCCCCCGGGAAGAACTTCCAGAAGAATCTGAGACAGCTCCGCGCGCGCCGTAGTCGCGTACCCCGGCATCGCATAGCTCAACTGCTGCGCCTGTCGGGAAATCGCATCAACAACAGCCTGATTTTTGTGGCCGAGGTTCGAGCACATCAATTGCGACGAAAAGTCCAGGTACCGCTTTCCCGATCCGTCGACGATATAGCAACCCTCAGCGTCGACGATGTGCATCGGGTTCCATCCCTTTTGAAATCGCCACGTGCCGTAGTTATGCTGCCGCGTAAGATCGACAACCTGTTGGCTGGTAAGCGGCTCTGACTTATTGGAGTTCTGTGGCTCGACTAGATCGATGGGGCTCATGAGTGCCATCCTATTCTTGTGGCGTTGCGTGTGTCACGAATTCGGCGAATGTGGAGTAACTGGCCGGTATCGCAGCATCAGGAAATAGTAGCTGGTCGCAGCAACAAAAAAACCAACGAACCATGCGTAATCGTAGAGTAATCGCAAAGACGGAACTGCGAGCCCAATCAACGCTACGACCACGCCCGCGGCCAGCGCAATGATTGCCCTGGGATTCACGCCGCGCGTGTATTCATAGGGGCCTCCGCGTCGGTACAGGGAGACGGTATCCAGCCGCGTACCCCGAATCAAAAAATAATCCGCCACCATAATGCCTGCAACAGGCCCCAGCAGTCCTGAATAGCCGATGAGCCACCCAAAGATATAGCTGCCAAAGCTGCTCATCAACTTCCACGGCATCATCGCGAGACCCAAAAATCCCGTAATTAATCCACCTGTGCGAAAACTGATCAACCCCGGAGCAAGATTCGAGAAGTCATTTGAAGGCGAAACCACATTCGCGCCAATATTCACATTCAGCGTCGCAATCAACAACGCGACCAGCGCCAGCAATGCGGCTAACGGTTGATGGAAGCGTCCAAGCAAAGTGATCGGCGACCAAACCGGCTCACCAAAAATAACCTCCGACGCTGAAGTGCAAGCGATCCCGATGAAAGAATAAAGCACCATCGCGACTGGTAGGCCAAACGCTTGCCCAACAATCTGAGAATCCTGCGACTTGGCGTAACGCGTAAAGTCCGGAATATTCAGCGACAGCGTAGCCCAATACCCGACCATCGCCGTCAGCGATGGAAAGAAGAAGCGAAGAAAACTGCCCGTCGTGTGAAAGTGGCTCGGTGCCGATAGCATAGGTCCAAATCCGCCCGCCTTATGCAGCATCCAGAAGAGAAGCGTCAGCGACATCACAAGCATGAATGGCGCGGAAAAACTCTGCAGAAACCGAATTGACTCAACGCCCCGCCACACAACATACATATTCAGAAGCCAGAACCCAAGAAAACTTGCCCACAGCACAGAAGGCGCATGTGCGGTCGCAGGCCACAGCACAGCGATCATCGCGGCAATTGCCTGTCCCCCAAGCCACGACTGAATCCCGAACCATCCACAAGCCACGAAGGCCCGCAACATGGCAGGCAGATTCGCCCCCCGCGTGCCAAAGCTCGCACGCACAAACACAGGGAAGGGAATGCCATACTTTGCCCCGGCATGCGCATTCAGAAGCATCGGCACCAGCACGATCAGATTCCCCAAAAGGATCGTCAGAATCGCCTGCTTCCAATTCATACCGCCCGCGATCAGCGAAGACGCGAGCATGTACGTCGTCACCTCCATCGACATCGAAAACCACAGTGCGATGTAGTTGTAAGTACCCCAGGTGCGTTGCGCGGCGACAGTGGGAGCAAGATCATTGTTATAGAGCCGCGAGTCATAATCCGCGGCCAGCATCGCGGAAGACTGATCAACGACTCCAGACGTGATCGAACTCACTGCCACGCTCCTCCCCTCGCCTCTCGCCGCAGATACTGACCGCGACCAACCGTGGCAACATACCGTCCCCCATCGGCAACAAGTTCCCCACGCGAGTAAACCTGTCGCGCATTGCCCTTCACCTTCCACCCTTCGAACAACGAAAAATCACAACGCATATTGTGTGTTGCAGCGGAGATCACATGCTCAGCATCCGGATCCCAAAGCACAATATCCGCATCCGAACCCGCGGCAATCGTTCCTTTCTTCGGATACATCCCGAAGATCCGCGCCGGCGCAGTAGATGTAATCTCGACGAACCGCTGCAACGAAATTTTCCCCGCATTCACACCGAAGTGATACAGCAGCTGCATCCGATTCTCCACGCCTGGCCCGCCATTGGGAATTTTGCTGAAATCATCTTTCCCTAGCTGCTTCTGGTCGGCAAAGCAGAACGGGCAGTGATCGGTCGAAACCACCTGCAAGTTATCTGTGACCAGTCCGTCCCACAGCTTCGGTTGATTTTTCTTTTGCCGCAATGGCGGAGTGAAGACATACTTTGCCTCCTCAAAGCTCTTTCCAGGCATCTGGTCTTCAATCGACAGCAAAAGATATTGCGGGCAAGTTTCTGCAAATGCCGGAACCCCACGATCCCGCGCCTCGCGAACCTGGTTCAGCGCGTCTTCACTCGAAAGATGAACAATATAGATGGGGACTCCAGCCATCTCCGCCAGCGCAATCGAGCGATGTACCGCCTCAGCCTCTGCCTTTGTAGGCCGCGTCAGCGCATGGTGGATCGGTGCCGTTCTCCCCTCCGCAAGTGCATGTTGGACGATTACATCAATCGCGCTTCCATTCTCAGCATGCATACACACCAGCGCACCGTTCTTAGCCGTCTGCCGCAGAGCCTTGAAGATCGTTCCGTCATCTACCATCAGCACATTCGGATAAGCCATAAAGAGCTTGAAGCTGGCGACACCCTCCCGCACCATATCATCCATATCGTGCAGCCCCTGCTTGCCGTTGTCGGAGCCAAGATCGGTCACGATCATATGCAGCCCGTAGTCGATACAGGCTTTGCCCTCGGCTTTCGCTCTCCAAATATCGAGCGCGTCCCGCATGCGCGTTCCCTTGGCCTGGATCGCGAAATCCACGATCGTAGTTGTCCCGCCAATCGCCGCTGCCCGCGTCCCGGTGAGGAAGTCATCCGCAGACACAGTCCCCCCAAACGGCATATCCATATGAGTGTGTGCGTCGATTCCGCCGGGCAAAACAAAAAGGCCCGCTGCGTTCACAACCGTATGCCCCGCAGGATCGATGTTGGCGCGTACCTCCAACACAGTGCCCCCGTCAATCAGGACATCTGCCTTTTCAACGCGGTCAGCCGTGACAACGGTGCCTTCCTTAATCAGAGTTCCCATCTTTGCTCCAGATCATTTCAACGCTACAGTTGCACAGCCACAAGGCGTCCGCCCTCATTAGGCAGATCTACATCACGTATTGGTGCTCATCACTCCGCTCGCGCCCGACGGGACCATGCCCTTTGCGACTCGTTGCTCCCAGCTTTCAGCCGAGATGCCTTTATCAATACGCTCCATCGTGATGCAGTTCTCAACCGGACAAACAAGCGAGCATAGATTGCACCCCACGCAGTGGTGCTCATCCACACGCGGAATTCGTTCAAGCGGGGTGACCGCAGAGATCGTTCTCGCACTTCCCGTGTCGAGTTTCGGAATCGGCGTGCTCGAAATCCTTCGCGCAGCTTCAACTTCGACCATCGCCGGCGTTCGCGTCGTATCGAGCACTGGAGACGTTCGGTCAAGATGAATGCACTGATGCGCCCCATCCCAGCAAGCCGTGTAGCAAAGCTGACACCCAATGCACAAATCCTCGTGGATGCGAGCAACGATCTGATAGTTGAGGTTGAGCTGCTTCCACTCGCGAACATTTGGAAGCGACAACCCGCGAAAATCTTCGAGTGTCGCAAACCCCTTCTCAGACATCCAATTCAACAGTCCGTCCTGCATATCTTCGACGATCCTATAGCCGTAGTGCATCGCAGCGGTACACACCTGCACCGTGCTACAACCCAGCAGAATGAACTCCGCCACATCACGCCAGCCTCCGATACCACCAATCCCCGAGAGCGGAAGCACGCTCCCAGCATCTGCCTGAATTTGCTGAACCATATTGAGCGCAATCGGCTTCACTGCAGGTCCACAGTAGCCGCCGTGCGAGCTCTTGCCATCAACGTTCGGGTTCGGCTGAAATGTATCGAGATCGATGCCCGTAATCGAGTTGATAGTATTGATAGCCGACAGCGCATCCGCACCGCCGCGTTTGGCGGCACGCGCAGGTATCCGAATATCCGAAATATTCGGAGTCAGCTTGACGATTACAGGCGTACGAGCCTTTTCCTTAACCCACCCCGTAATCTGTTCGCAGTACTCCGGCACCTGTCCCACTGCAGATCCCATGCCGCGCTCACTCATCCCATGGGGGCATCCAAAGTTAAGCTCAAGCCCGTCAGCACCCGCATCCTCCGCACGTTGCACGATGTCATGCCAGCTCTCGCGCTTACTCTCAACCATCAGCGAAGCAATCACCACGTGCTTCGGATACCGCCGCTTCACCTCCGCGATCTCCCGCAGATTCACTTCAATCGGACGATCCGAGATGAGCTCAATGTTATTGAAGCCCATCATGCGACGCCCCTCCCAATCGATCGACGAGTAGCGCGAACTCACATTTGTAATTGGCTCCCCAATCGTCTTCCAGACAGCTCCTCCCCAGCCTGCGTCAAAGGCACGCATGACCTGCTCCCCGCAGTTCGTAGGCGGCGCAGATGCGAGCCAAAAAGGATTGAGGCACGAAATCCCGCAGAAGGTAGTTTCCAATGTCGGTTTAGACGATGACATGTTGTGCCTCCAACCATGCAGCGATGCTGACGCCTGCGCGCTTTCCGTCTGCAACTGCGTCCACCACTTCGCGGCCGCCGTTGGTGCAGTCCCCACCTGCAAAAAACTTCGGGTTGGAGGTCTGTCCCGTCTCTCGGTCAATCACAATCCGACCACGTTCAGCCTGAATCTTTCCAAACTCACCCGGATACTCAGAGAGAAAACCTGAATGCGTAGCTTGTCCAATCGATAGAACAATCAGATCAGCTTCAAGAACGAACTCCGATCCTTCTTGAGGCACGATCGAACCATCATCCGTCGAGTCAAGCTTCGTCAACTCGATCCCCTCCACTGCTCTACTGCCACGAATGCCCGTCGGTTGAACATGCCATAAAAATTTCACACCCTCATTCTTCGCATGCTCGTACTCAAACGTGAACGCAGACATCTGTTCAGGTCCTCGTCGGTAAACGATATGCACATCAATAGCCCCAAGTCGAACGGCTGCAATCGCCGCATCAATTGCAGTATTGCCGGCTCCCACCACGACAACACGATTGGGTACAGTCGTCAGCGAGCCAGACTTGTATCCAGCAATTAGATCGAGTGCGTTCGTCACTCCGGGGAGCCTTTCTCCAGCGACTCCGAGCTTATGAATCGCGCCCAGTCCGATGCCTAAGAAAACCGCATGATGTTTCTGTTCAAGTTCGGCAAGTCCCGCAGCATCGATCCTCGTCTCGAAGTGAAAGTCCACCCCCAGCTGCGCAAGCATCTCAATCTCACGCAGACTCTCCACCAATGGCAACTTGTACTCCGCAACTCCGTAAGTGTTTAAGCCTCCGGGCAACGGTCGCGCATCGTAGAGATCGGCGCGAATGCCACGACGCCGAAGCTCAGCGGCGCAAGCCAGTGAAGCCGGTCCTGCGCCAACCAACGCAACCGATAGCCCAGTTTCGGCGCCAGGTTCAAACGGCAGCGGAGCTCCACTGTCATACAGCGCATCCATCGCAAAACGCTGGAGCCGTGCGATCTGAATCGGTTGTTTGTTGTAGCGATGCATCACGCAAGCCCCTTCGCAAAGCACCTCCACCGGACACGCCCGAGAACAGCTCGCTCCCAGAATATTCGCATCCAGAATCGTGCGCGCAGAGCCCGAAAGATTCCCGCTGGCAATCTTCTTGATAAATCGCGGCACATCAATATGCGTTGGGCATGCATTCGTGCAGGGCGCATCGAAGCAATACAGGCAGCGATTAGCCTCAGGCACAGCAGCCTGCCGGTCGAGTGGCGGATGCAGATCGCCAAAGCGTTCTGCCACCTTTGACGTAGCTGCGATCTGCTCAGGAAAAGGAACGCGCTCGCTCATCAAAGTCCGATCATCCTGTCAGGCTCAACAAAATCACAGCCGGAGAAACATCCATCGAATGTGGGCAATTGCATCATGGAAGACATCATGACCCTCCTGGACCGCGCATCTTTTATCAGGAGTGACTATTATGCACTATCTCGCCAAACGTACTGCCAACCAGAGAGATCCAAAATCACTTTGAATCATGCAATAGAGGAAATCCATCTTCATCATGATCCCTGCTCACTCAACCATCTCAAGGTCTTTCTCGCAAGCCGATCGAACGCCTGCACAGCCAACGTCAAATCTTCGATCCTCGTATCTTCCGCTTTATTGTGGCTCAGCCCAGCAAGCGATTGAGTAAACATCATGACGGTCGGAATCCCAGCGCGCGCGACCTCCGCAGCATCATGCAGCGGACCGGACGGCAGCCTATGAGACACGCTGCTCGTCTCCCGGACTGCCTCCTCACAAAACTCAATAAGCTGCGGATCAAACGGGACCGGTTCAATACTCCAAATCCTCGACCAATCGACAGTGCAGCCTTCTTCCTTCGCGAAACGCTCACTGGCATCGCGAGCATCACGCAACATCGAAGCCAGCACCTTCTCGTCAAGGTCACGCATATCAAGCGTAGCCTCGCAACGTCCCACCACAGCCGTCACAATCCCGGGAAAAGTCTTCACACTTCCCATTGTCGCGACCGCATCAGGATGTTTCCGCGCGATCGGACGAATCTCAAGCGCCAGCTTAGCCGCAGCCGCCAGCGCATCCCGTCGTACGCTCATCGGCGTCGATCCAGAATGAGCCTCCTGCCCATGGAACGTGATGGAATGGCGCTCCACCCCTTTGGTTCCCAGTACAACTCCCAATGGCAGACCCATTCCCTCGAGCACCGGCCCTTGCTCGATGTGCAACTCCAGATACGCAGCAGCATTTCTCCGCTCCTCCGCAGCCCTCCCAATCTGCTCCACATTAATCTTGCAGCTTAGAAGAGCATCCTCCAGCCGCACGCCATCGCGATCCGTCCGACTGCGATCGGCTTCAATCGTATGAGTCCCTGCAAATGCGGAAGATCCGAAGAGGCTGCGACCGAATCGCGCACCTTCTTCATCAGCCCAGTCAACCAGCCGAATCGTGATCGGCGGGCGTCCGTCAAAATCTTCTACCAGGCCACGCGTCACCTCGAGTCCAGTGAGCACGCCAAGGCATCCATCCAACCAACCCCCATTCGGCACAGAGTCAAGATGACTCCCAAGAATAAGAGCTCGATCTGAATCGCCCCGAAGGGTAGTCCAGGAATTTCCCGCAGCGTCATAGTGATGTTCTAACGGAAGGCCTTTCAGTTTCTCCTGAAACCACTCTCGCGCCTTGAGCCAGGCTGGAGTCCACGCCACTCGCTGAGCGCCGTCGGCGTCGCCCGTCAACGCACGAAGTTCCTTAAGATCAGAGATGACTCGAAGCGGATCAACAGGCACTCATCTCCTCCTAAAAAATAAGGTTATACCTGTCGCAGGTTTGTGGGTGGAATTTGAATGCACAGCAGCTTCGAGTCCAAGCGCCATCAAAAACTTTCGTGTCTCTGTGTCTAGAAGCCGTTAAAATGGTTCCGAACTCTTGGCCTTTCTTCCATCCAATAACCGTGCTCATTTGGTGAGCAAATTCGGGAGCAGCATTTGTCCATCCGCTTATCCATTCTCAAAGCTCTCGTCTTTGCCGTCCCGCTCGTTCCCTTGGCACAGAACGTTCAAGCCGAATCCCCCCAAAGCTCAGAAGGCGATAAAGTCGTAAAAATCGCCGGTGCACCCAATACGCCCAGAAAGCAGAAAAAGCACTATGTCGTTCTCGTCTCACTCGATGGCTTCCGCTACGACTATCCACAAAAGTTTGGCGGACCACATATCGCCGAACTAGCGCGCACCGGAGCAACCGCACCAGGGGGCATGCTGCCGTCCTACCCCTCCATCACCTTTCCGAACCACTTCACCCTCGTCACCGGTCTTAATCCCGAGCATCACGGAATTGTAGGCAACGTGTTTTACGATTCCGTTCGCGGCGAGACATATTCCTACCGAGACCCGAAGACCGCCACCGACGGAAGCTGGTACACAGGCACCCCGCTTTGGTCATTAGCCGAACAACAGGGAATGCGTGCCGCATCCTTCTTTTGGCCCGGCTCCGAAGCAATAATCGCAGGCGAACGGCCCGACGAATATCTCCACTTCGACGACGGCTTCGACGACCAGAAGCGTATCGATCAGGTAGTCGCCTGGCTCAACCTGCCTCCGTCGGAACGTCCGCACTTCATTACCCTCTACTACAGCAACACCGATCACGCCGGACACACCTATGGTCCTGACTCACCTCAAGAGCAGGAGCAGGTCCATCACGTCGATCAACTCATGGGTGATCTCAAAGCCAGACTCGACGCCACTCATCTCCCCATCGACCTCATCATCCTCGCCGATCACGGCATGATAAAGACGGAAGGCGACTGGATCACACTCGACCAATTCGCCGATCTCTCACACTTCAAAACCGAGGGCACGCTCCTCTACGCCGAGAGCGAAGCTGACGCCCAGAAAGCTTACGAGAGCTTTCGCGCTCACCCAGACCCGCGTTTCACCGCCTATCGTCGAGTCGAAGTTCCTGCCTATCTCCACTTCAACGAAAACTCACGCGAAGGCGATCCAGTTATCGTCCCCAACGGTCCCTACAACATTCGCAGCCATGAGAGCCCCCGCAACCCACCCGCAGGCGAACACGGCTATGACGTAACCCGAATGCCCGAGATGAAGGCGATCTTCGTCGCAAATGGTCCCGACATCCGCCCGGGAACGAAGCTCGCCAGCTTTCAAAACGTCGATGTCTATGACTTCATCGCAAAACTCCTACAGCTCAAACCCGCGGCCAACGACGGGGAATTGAAGCCACTGCGACCCGCTCTGAAGTGACTTTTCATGATTTCGTCAAACAAATAATAGATATTTACGCAGAAGGCCGGATCCCTTCCGGCGTCGATTTCACCGAGTCATCGACGTGTGCTAATTTGTAAGAGAAACATCTTGGGTGCCCGCGAGGGCATAAAAGGGAAGCCGGTGTAAGTCCGGCATGGTCCCGCCACTGTAATCAGGAAAAGACTCTTCACGAGCCACTCGGTCTCAATCGGGGAAGGCGAAGAGTCAGGAGCCGCTCAACAGCAGCTTCCGCCTGTAAGTCAGGAGACCTACCCAGGAAAATCGTGATTCTACCCCCGCGTGGAAACGGGGCCGATCGCTCACTGACCCTGAGCCTTACGCCTGCTTTGCCACGCCTTTCGAGGCGAACGTGCTCTTATCGAAGTCAAGCAGCTCCGTCGTCAGAACACTTGTATCAACTCTGACGCTTGCCTTCCTCTTATCCGTCTCTACACTCCTGCACGCCGCAACCGGCGGCAGTATCTCCGGTACCGTCACGGATCAAAGCGGCGCCATCGTTATGGGCGCGGCGCTCAAGCTCGTCAACATCGCACAGCAGACAACATACCAGGCAATCTCCGACAAGCAGGGGTTCTACATATTTCCAAATCTGCCCGTCGGCCACTACGACCTCATCATCACCGCCTCCGGTTTCAACACACAGCGAAGAGCTGACCTTACTGTAGACACCGACTCCGCCATCCGCGTCAACGCTGCTCTCGATATCGGCACGCGGTCCGACGTCGTAACGGTCACGAGCGAAGCCGGCGTTCAAGTCGAGACCGTCGCAACCCATCTCGGTGAGGTAGTATCCGGCGATCAGATGACCGCCATCCCTCTGAACGGCCGCAGTTACACCGATCTGCTCGCCATCCAGCCAGGCGTCGCGCCCGTCACGACTCTTCTTCCCAGCTCCGTCATCATGGCCGGAGTCACCGGCAGCATCGACCCCTCCGGCGATGCCAACCCCGGCACCCTCTCCATCAATGGCCAGCGCGAATCCTCCAACGGATTCATGGTCAACGGAATCAACGTGGAAGAGCCCATGAACGGTGGAACCGCCGTTATCCCCAATCTCGACTCCATCGAGGAGTTCCGCGTCCTTACCACCAACTTCGATCCCGAGTACGGCAACTACAACGGCGGCATCATCACCGTCGTCAGTAAATCCGGGACGAACCGTCTTCACGGCAAAGCATTCGAGTTCTTCCGCAACACCAACCTCGACGCCAAAGGCTACTTCGATCAGACCCGCGCCTCCTTCGACCAGAACCAATACGGCGGAGCCATCGGCGGTCCCATCAAACGCGACAAAATATTCTTCTTCACAGACTTCCAGGGAGCACAAACCACACAAGGCGTCTCAACCGGCAACATCTCAGTCCCCACCGTCTCGCAGCGCAAAGGCAACTTCATCGATCCTTCCTCAAGCAAGAGCACACTCACTGGATGCGTCAGCGGCCCTTATCTGGCCTCGTTACTCTCGCAGGAACTGGGGAGGACAGTTACGGCAAACGATCCCTACTCGGCTCAATCCGTGTGTACGCCTGCCGGTGCAGCGAGCGGCCCCATCGTATTCCCGGATGGAGTAATCCCACAGAGTGCAGTATCCGCTCCAGCAAAGAATCTACTCCAGTACATTCCCTCGCCTAACGTCACCTCCAACGGAGTGCAGAACCAGTTCTCCAGTTCCGCCTTCTCGCAAACCGTCCGCGACGACAAGGGCTCAGTCCGCATCGACGGCAACAGCCGCTTCGGCCAGCTCTCCGCCTACTACTTCATTGACGACTACAGTCTCGACAATCCCTACCCCGGCTCAGTCGCTGGCGCTAGCGTGCCCGGCTTCGACGCCCTCTTCATCGGCAGAGCGCAGCTCTTCTCAGCTAGCGACACAAAGGTGATCGGCGCAAACACCGTCAACGAGTTCCACATTGGCTATCTGCGCAACGCCAACATCATCGGCCAGCCAAAGGGTGGTCTCGGTGTAAGCCTCGCCTCTCAGGGTTTCACCGACCCTGCCAACGGAGGAATCTTCGTCCAGGCCCCACAGTTCGAAGGCATCGAAAACATCACATTCCCGACCTTCGTCATGGGCGTCCCGATTACAAACATTACTCAGACCAACAACACCTACTATCTCAGCGATGGCATCTCCCGCTCCGTCGGTTCGCACACTCTCAAATTTGGCGTACAGTTTCACTCCGATCAGGTCAACGAACATCCCAACGCAACCTTCAACGGCACCTTCAATATCAACGGCACCGAAACCGGAGACCCCTACGCGGACTTTCTCCTCGGCACCCCCAGCAACTTCACACAATCCTCCGGCCAGCCCTTCTATCTTCGCAATCGTTACCTCGGCCTCTACGTGCAGGACAGCTGGCGCGTTCGCAGTGACCTCACCATCAACGCCGGCCTCCGTTGGGATCTCATCGAACCCTGGTCGGAAAAATATAATCAGCTCCAGACCTACATCCCCGGAGAGCAATCGACGCTCTACCCTGGAGCCCCCGAAGGTTTTGTCGTCGCCGGCGATCCCGGAGTCCCCAGCACCATAGCCCCCACCAGCTACAAAAACTTCGCCCCGCGCATCGGCTTCGCCTACACACCAAAATTCGATCAGGGCTTCTGGAGCAAAATCTTCGGCTCCAGCGGCCAGTCCAGCATTCGCGCCAGCTACGGCCTCTTCTACACCGCATTTCCCGGCCTGACCGCAGGCATCATGTACGCCGTGCCACCCTTCGGCTTCAACTATCTCAGCCCCGGTCCACCACTCCTCGCAACGCCCTTCGTCACCGCCGCAACCGGCGTCAACAATGGTCAACGCTTCCCCTTCCCGTTCCCTTCGCACAACGTCTCGGCATCCAATCCCGACAACACTGTCAACTGGGCCAACTTCACTCCCATCGCCGCCGATCCCTTCTTCTACTACCGCAACCGCGCCCCCTACACCAACAACTACATGCTCTCTATCCAACGCCAGATCACGGGCCACACCTTGCTGACTGTGAGCTACGTCGGCAATCAGGGACACCGCATCCTCGCCCTCGTCTCCGCCAACCCCGGTGATCCCGCCCTCTGTCTCAGTCTTCCCGGCTGCGGTCCCTTCGGCGAAGACTCCACCTACACCAACAGTGCCGGTCAAACAGTGCAGGGAACTCGCGTAGGCCAAGGCCCCCACTACGGCGAAAACACCGCCGACAAATCCGTAGCCAGCTCCAACTACAACGCACTCGAGACCACCGTCCGCTACCAGCACCACGGCTCCCAATTCCTTTTCAGCTACACCTACGCCAAGTCCATCGACCAGGGCTCCAGCCTCGGCGAACAGCTCAACCCCATCGACCCCCGCCAAAGCCGCACCATCTCAGCCTGGGACCTCAAGCACAACTTCGTAGCCAGCTACACCTGGGCGCTCCCTCTCGCCACTCTCTTCCGCAAAAGCAACCGCCTCACCGAAGAGTGGAGCCTCTCCGGCGTCGCCCGCTTCGCCTCCGGTTTTCCCGTCACCTTGTTCGACAACTCCGACAACTCCCTCCTCGGCACCCTCGGCAACGGCGCCAACAACTATCTCCTCGACACCCCGCAGTACCTCCCCGGCGCTCTCAAAATCAACACCAACGGTCGCAACGGACGGCCAGCCTTCAACACAGCGCTCTTTCCCGGAGAGCAATTCGGCCAGCTGGGCAACGCCAAACGCCGAGTCTTCTACGGCCCCGGCATCAACAACTTCGACATGGCCCTCCAGAAAAATCTCCGCTTTGCAGAAGCAAGATCTCTCGAGTTCCGCCTCGAGTCTTTCAACACCTTCAACCACGCCCAGTTTTACGGCCCCGCCGCAGTCGACGGACAAGTCGAAGACACGCAAAACTTCGGCAAAATCGTCAGTGCCGCAGCCCCACGTCTGGTTCAGCTCGCAGCCAAGTTCTCCTTCTAACGCAAAACTACTCATCTCCAGAAGGTAAACTGTTCGCACCGCTGCGCCATTCGAACGCACCTGCAATGGGAGACGAGTAGTTCATGCAGAACAGAAACAGTCGTAAGCCTTTGGCCGTACTCATCGCTGTTCTGCTCGCTTCCTCCACTCTTCACGCTGCCGAAGACAGCGAATCCGCGCGCTGGAAGCAAGAAGCGGCGAGCGTCGTCATCACCCGCGATGACTGGGGTATCGCGCACATTCACGGCACCACCGACGCTGATGCCGTCTTCGGTATGGAGTACGCCCAGGCCGAAGACGACTTCAATCGCATCGAGACCAACTACATCAACGCGATGGGCCGCCTCGCCGAAGCCGAAGGCGAATCCCGAATCTACCAAGACCTTCGCATGAAGCTCTTCATCGATCCCGTTGAGCTGAAAAAGCAGTACACAGCCAGCCCCGATTGGCTCAAAACTCTCATGACCGCCTTCGCCGATGGCCTCAACTTCTACCTCTACAAACACCCCGAAGTAAAGCCACGCGTCATCCACCACTTCGAGCCGTGGATGGCCCTCTCTTTCACCGAAGGCAGCATAGGCGGCGATATCGAACGCATCAACCTGCCCCAGCTCGAAGCCTTCTACACGAACCCACCTGCGCCCCCCGCGTCCAATCTCACCGCTCATGAAGACGGTCCCTACATCCACGACAGCGACCCCCCCGAGCCCACCGGCTCCAACGGCATGGCCATCGCCCCTTCGAACACACGCGACCACCACGCCCTCCTCCTCATCAATCCCCACACATCCTTCTTCTTCCGCTCCGAACTCCAAGTGTCCAGCGACCACGACCTCGATGCTTACGGAGCCGTCACCTGGGGCCAGTTCTTCATCTACCAGGGCTTCAACGAGCGAGCTGGCTGGATGCACACCTCCAGCGGCGTCGACGCAGTCGACGAGTATCTCGAGACCATCCAGAACAAAGACAATCGCCTCTTCTACAAATACGGCAACGAACTCCGACCCCTCACCACAGAGCAGATTTCGGTCCCCTACAAAACCGATCACGGCCTCGCCGAAAAGACGTTCACCATCTACCGCACCCATCATGGCCCCATCATCCGCGCGGCAGATGGCAAATGGATCAGCATCCGCCTCATGCAGGAACCAATCAAAGCGCTCACACAGTCCTACATCCGCACCAAGGCAAAAGACTACAAATCCTTCCGCCAGACCCTCGAACTCAAAGCGAACTCCTCCAACAACACCATCTTCGCCGACGCCGACGGCGACATAGCCTACTTCCACGGTAACTTCATCCCCCGCCGCGACACCGCCTTCGACTTCACCAAACCAGTAGATGGCAGCAATCCAGCTACAGATTGGAAGGGCCTTCTCGCCGTCAACGAACTACCCCAGCTTCTCAACCCCGGCAGCGGCTGGCTCTACAACAGCAACAACTGGCCGTGGTCCGGTGCCGGCATCAGCAGCCTGCGCAAGGTCGACTATCCCGCCTACGTCGAAACCGGCACAGAGACCGCTCGCGGCCTTCACGCCATCCGCGTCCTGCAGGACAAAAAAGACTTCACCCTCGACTCGCTCATCGCCGCGGCCTACGACAGCTATCTCCCGTGGTTCGACCAAACCATCCCCGCGCTCCTCAACGCCTACGACGCGCTCCCATCCTCCGACCCCCTCAAGACCAAACTCGCCGATCCCATTCAGCAACTCCGCACGTGGAACCATCGCTGGGCCATCGACTCCCTCCCAACCTCCCTCGCCATATTCTGGGGCGAAGACATTCGCCGCAATGTCGCACGCGAAGCCCAAAAGGAAGGCCTCCGCGTCGAAGACTACCTCACCACCAACGCCTCCCCCGAGCAGCTTCTGCAATCCTTCTCCGCCGCCACCGACGAACTCGCCTCAAACTTCGGCACATGGAAGACCCCGTGGGGCAACATCAATCGCTTCCAGCGCCTCACAGGAGACATCGTCCAACCCTTCAACGACGCCGGCCCCAGCATCCCCGTCGGCTTTACGTCTTCCTTCTGGGGCTCCCTCGCCTCCTTCGGAGCCCGCACCTACCCCGGAACGAAGAAGTGGTACGGCACCAGCGGCAACAGCTTCGTAGCCGTCGTCGAGTTCGGCGAGAAAGTTCACGCGAAGGCCGTCACCGCAGGCGGCGAAAGTGGCAATCCCTCCTCTCCTCACTTCAATGACCAGGCGAAACGCTACAGCACAGGCGACCTACGTGATGTTTACTTCTACCCCTCCGATCTCAAGGGACACATCGAGCGCCAGTACCACCCCGGAGATTAAAGCTGCCATTTGATTTCTGAGTTATTCCATTGGCGTCAACCAAGCTGTCTCAGGTCCTGAGTCGTGTAGAATCCTCAAACCACCACATCATGATTAAGCTGGCTAAAATCCCAAACCTTACTGAGCTTACCTACCGGAGCATTAAGCAGAATGTGCTGAATGGGACGTTAGGGGAACTATCCCGGCTCACCGAAGAGTCCCTCGCCACCCAACTCGGAATCAGCAAATCTCCCGTACGCGAAGCACTCAATCGATTAGAAGCTGAAGGTCTCGTCCGCATTGAAGCGCGGCGCGGTGCCTACGTTCGTCAGTTCTCCGCGAAAGAGATCAAGGACCTCTACGAGCTTCGCGAAGTTCTCGAGATGCACGCCATCGACGCGGCCAACATCACGCCGAAGTTGCTCAGCGATCTATCAGCCAGCATCAATCGCACCAAGAAGTTTCTCAAGAACGGCAACAAGCTCGAGCACATCGAAGAAGACATGCGGTTTCACAATCTGATCACCGCAGCCACCGGCAACCAGGAGCTTTGCCGCGTCCTCGACAACGTCCAGCAAAAGGCCCTTCTCTGCCGTTCCAAGTCCTACGAACTTTCGGCAACAACTGCTCCCGTCGCTCACACGAAGATCTACCAGGCTCTCAAAAAGGACTCCAGGCGCGAGGCGCGTCTAGCCATGCGCGAGCACATAGTCTTCGTTCGCGAACGCTTACTGGCCACCTTTAAAACATCGAGTTGAATTTCTAACAGTACACACAGCACACCACACGACTACTTCGAGGAGGCATACTCCTCAGAAGATCGACGAGGTGTCCCGCTGTCTCAGAGACCATCGATGTCGTCTGAAACGGACCGCCTGAAGAATTCCGGGCCATCTGTTCCGACGTACTTTCTCGTCAGTTACAAGACTCCTTCCACGATCGATTTTTTCGAAAATCAGAGTCTTCCACCTTCTTCGGCTCTCATCCTTCCTTCTCCTCTAAGTAACTGATTTAAAACTCGCGCAGCGTGAATCCCCGCTGCCCATCAGGGGTTTTGGAAACATCACTCAGAAGCCGAGCATGCGGTAGGACCTCTTCTATTCACATTTTGCCCTTGCATGTTAGTACAGTTGTCTATACCATTTGGCCTTCAAAAGAATTCATTATTTCGGAACGTCTAAATCGATATCGAAAGTTTTCTGCTCGCGGTTTGTTGCAGGGTTTCGCGACAACCGCAATGTCCGAGGGAATAGTTATCAAACGAGACGCAAAGGATTGAAGTCGCTGCGCAACGACAAACTGCAGTGCTACTCAACCTCAGGCGCAAACACTCATAAAAATCTGAGCGACAGTCGAAGTCGCTTCAAAGAGAAATGTAATTGGAGGCCACCAATGAGAGTACGCATCGCTTTATGCAGTTTCTTCACGTTTCTGATCTGTACCTTTGCCCATGGGCAGGACATCAGCGCTAAGATCACCGGAACAGTCACCGACGCCTCAGGCGCCGTCGTCGCAGGCGCGGAAGTCACAGCCCGCGAGATCTCCAGAGGCACCACCTATGACACCCGAACCAGTGCCTCCGGCATCTACTATCTTTCCCCCCTCCCCGTAGGTCAGTACACGCTCAAGGTCACAGCCCAGGGGTTCTCCTCGTCAGAGCGCCCCGCCTTCACGCTCGACCAGGCACAGACCGCACGTATCGACATCGCCTTGACCGTCGGACAAGCCTCGCAGACGGTCGAAGTCACAGGCGCGCCGCCTCTCCTCCAAACCGATGACAGCTACCTCGGCACCGTTCTCGATGCTCGCGCCAATGTCACTCTCCCCCTTGCTACACGCAACTATAACCAGCTCACCCTGCTCTCGCCCGGCGCCGTCACCTTAAACCCCAGCTCCTTTACCGGTCCGCAGGCTAGCTTCCAGGTCGGACGCCCCTACATCAACGGCAACCGCGAGCAGACCAACAACTACATCCTCGATGGCATGGATAACAACCAGATCGACAACAACGACGTAGCCTTCGCCCCCAGCGTCGACGCCATCCAGGAGTTCAACCTCATCTCCCAAAACGCGCCATCCTCTTATGGCAACTACCTCGGCGGCATCGTCAGCGTCACCATCAAATCCGGAACCAACCAGTTCCATGGCGACGCCTTCGAGTTCATCCGCAACGACGTCTTCAACGCCAACACCTGGGCCAACGGCCTCACCAAGACGGCTGGCGGCAGCGCAGCTCCCACACCGAAGCTTCGCTGGAACGAGTTCGGCGGCTCTATCGGCGGTCCCATTGTTAAGGACAAACTCTTCTTCTTTGCCGACTACCAGGGCTCCCGCTTCGACCAGCCCGCAACTTCGGCGCTATTTACCGTTCTCACGACTCCCGAGCGGAACGGCGACTTCTCCGCTCTCTGCACCGCTGGCTTTAACACTCAGGGCGTCTGCAAGAACCTGGCGCAGCAGCTCTACGATCCCCACTCCGCAGGTACCCCCACTGGCCGTCTGCCCTTCCTGAACAACCAGATCAGCAGCAACATCAGCCCCGCAGCATCGAAGATTCTCAACTCGCCACTCTATCCCCAGCCCATCAACTCCCTGGCCACCAACAATCAGATCAACCTCACCCATAGCTCCACCAACTCGGACCAGGGCGACCTCAAGATCGACTGGGTAGCCACGCAGAAAGATCACATCTACGGCCGCTACTCCCAGCAGAACATCTCCAACCCCACCACCAACAGCCTCCCGCTGCAGGGCAACTCGCTCAGCACCTACCCGCTCTACAACGGTGTCATCGACTACTCCCACACCTTCAGCTCCACGCTCATCAATAACCTTCGCTTCGGCGGAAGCTACTTCCCCGTCACCTTCAGCAACACCAACCCCACCGGTCAGGATCTTCCTGCAACCTTCGGCATCGCCGGAGCCGCACCAGGACAGACCTTCCTGCCTCAGATGCTCTTCGCCGGTGCCTTCAACGCCTCTGACTTCGGCAATGACAACCTTGTTCAGCAGTTCCACGACACTGTGGTCCAGGTCGAAGACACCGTCACCATCGTTCACGGCAAACACACCTTCAACCTCGGCTTCGAGTTCTTCCGCTACATCACCAACATCCTCTACGTCGGCAACTCCGGCCTCGCCGGACAACTCACCTTCAACGGCTCCTTCACCGGCAACCCTGGCGTCGTGATCCCTGGCGCAAATGGTTCCACCACTACCCCCAGCGGCTTCGCCGAAGCTGACTTCCTCCTTGGCCTACCTGAAAACGTAGCCGTTGGCACAGGCACCGGTCACAGTCTGCGCAACAACCTCTTCTCCGGCTTCGTCCAGGACGACTGGCATGCTCTACCAAACCTCACCCTCAACCTCGGCCTCCGCTACGAGGTCATCAATCCCCGCGCCGATGCCCACAACGAGGCAGTCAACTACGGCCTCTTCACTGGCGACGTACAAATCGCCGGCATGAACGGCAACTCCTCCGCGCTCTATAACCAGTACAACGGCCCCACCAACTTCCAGCCTCGTATCGGCTTCTCCTGGCAGCCCAACGGCGATAAAGCCATGGTCGTCCGTGGAGCTTACGGCATCTCGAACTTCAGCGAAACCACCGGCACCGGCAACCTGCTCTTCCAGAACCCACCCTTCGCCGTCCAGCCCAACGTGACCAACGCCGGCGGCTCCGTGCCCCTCCCGTCTTCCAACCTCGATGAAGGCTTCTCCACCCTATCCGCCCCCGGCTGTACTGCAGCCTTGGCCATCGCGCAGTCACCCCTCTGCTTCGCCAATGCCGGTATCCACGCCTTCGACCCCAACAACACCCGCCCTGCCGTCTCCCAGCAGTACAACCTCACCGTTCAGCGGCAGATCGGCAACTCCTCCACCTTCTCCATCGGCTACGTTGGCCAGAAGACTGATCACCTCATGGCCATCTCGCTCATCAACCAGAAGGTCCTCGAGGCCAACGGCAACATCGCACCGAGCCCTTACCTCAATCCCACCCTCCAATCTCTCGTCGGTCAGGCGCGTCTCACCTCGTCCGTCGGCTACTCCAACTACAACGCCATCCAGACCAGCTTCCAGCAGCGTCTCAGCCATGGTCTCGAGTTCCAGGCCAACTACACCTTTGCCAAGTGTCTCGGCAACACCTCCGGCTTCTTCGCGCAGTACGGAGACTCCAACGCTGCTTTTACCCAGGCCGGCAACAACCACTTCTTCTTCCAGAACACCTACAACCCCGCAGCCGACTACGGACGTTGCGACCAGAACGTCACCAACTCCTTCAACGGCTTCGTCACCTATGACCTGCCCTTCGGCCGCGGACGGCAGTTCGGCTCCAACATCCCTCGCGCTGCGGATCTCATCATCGGCGGATGGCAGGCCAACTCCATCCTCCAGTTCCACGATGGCTTCCCCTTCACCGCACAGGCGACCGACAACTCCGGCACCACCTCTGGCTTCGCTCGTGCCAACTGCGACGGTCCAGCCAGGAACACGCCGTACCAGCGCTCTACTGTCGCCGGCAGCCCCGGCTACACCTGGTTCGATCCCGGCTCCGTCTCCCAACCCACCAGCGGCTTCGGCAACTGCGCGGTCGGCAGCTTCACCGGCCCCGGTCTCCAGGCTGTTGACTTCAGCGTCTCCAAGAGCTTCCACATCGTTGAAAGCCAGAGCCTGCAATTCCGCGCCGAAGCCATCAACGCCCTCAACCACCCCATCCTGAACGCTCCCAACTCCTCCATCGGGCCTAACTTCGGTCTCGTCAACGCATCACAGGGAGAACGCAATCTTCAATTCGCTTTGAAGTACATGTTCTAACCCTCTCGCAAACATTTCCCTTGGAGGAGAGCGCATCAACACCTTGCGCTCTCCTCCCCTTTATTTAAAGGAGTAACTAGTCTGAGTCCGAAAAGGTCTCTTTGAATCGTCTGACCAATTCCCAACCCCGTCTTGCATCTCTCCTCAATCCTCCCCCAATTGAGCGCCGTACGGCATAATCATCTCCTAGTTCCGATCGAGAGACTTCAGGCAAAAGCCAAACTGGTACGACCAACAATCCCGGTCTGTTCCTGAAGGGTCTTCGGAGTCACCCCCACGCCAAAAACTTTCTTGACAAGCAATAGTTCAATCCAGCAGAATCCTCAGCCGGGGAAGACTAACATCATTTCCTCTACTCAAACGTTTGAAGTAAATGCAGTACGAGCTTCACTTGCCGCACAATAGGGCGATTTTTCCATAAAACAGCAACTGCATTCCTAGTTTGTTGAGCAGAATTCAACGAAACTCTGCCAGCCAAGCACTGCAACGAGAAATCGACTTAAACGATTTACAAACCAAGCACCGAAGGGCAGGACAATATGATCTACGATTCGAAAACCCAGATGAACCGCATAGGCCAGTGCGGACGCAGATTGTCTCGGGGATGGAGTAAGCCGGCTTATCTACTGGCGCTTCTTGTCCTCTTTACCTCAGCAGCCTTCGCGCAGCTGACCACCGCCGACATCCTCGGCACCGTCACCGATGCCACAGGCGCCGTCGTTCCCAACGCCACCGTGGTCCTCACCAACGTCGGAACCAACGAAAAGCGCACCACAGTCTCCAACAGCTCGGGCGACTATAACTTCACGCTCCTGTCAGTCGGACACTACTCCATTTCGGTCAAAGCCGCGGGCTTCCAGACCTTTGTAACGAACGACCTCTCCGTAGAGGCTGGTGACCGCGCCCGTAACGACGTTCACCTCCTGCTCGGTGCAGAATCGACCGTCGTCGAAGTCACCGCCAGCACCCCTCTTCTCCAGGCTGACAGCGCAACCGTCAGCTCCACCGTTACTGCAAAAGCCGTGCAGGACCTTCCCCTCAACGGCCGTAACTTCGTTCAGCTCGTGGGCCTCGTCCCCGGCGCCAACGAAGGTGCTGGCAACGGCCTCTCGAGCGGTGGCCGTCCAGATGATCGCCGCACCAACGCAGCCGGCTTGTCCGTCAACGGACAGGACGACTCCCTCAACAACTGGGTCGTTGACGGTATCGACGACAACGAGCGCATCATCGGCACCATCGGTATCAAGCCGAACGTTGAAGGTATTCAGGAAATCACCGTCCAGACCAACAGCTACTCTCCAGAGGCTGGTCGTACCGCCGGCGGCGTCATCAACCTCATCACCCGCTCTGGAACAAACGCATTCCACGGTTCCGTCTACGAGTACTTCCGCAACGATGTAACCGACGCTCGTAACGTCTTCGCAACCACCGGCAGCAAACCCGAGCTGCGTCAGAATCAGTACGGCGTCAGCATCGGCGGACCGATCATCAAAGACAGAACCTTCTTCTACTTTGACTGGGAAGGCCTCCGGAACGTCCAGGGCGTAACCGACACCGGCACGGTGCCGACTCAATCCGAATTCAACAACATCAACAGCATCAACGGTGGATCGCCTCAGGCTCTTTTCAGCACAAGCAACGGAACACTTCAGGCGTCTCAAGGATTGGTCACCGGTACGCCAGTGCCCATCAATCCGATTGCACTCGCCTACCTGAAGCTGTACCCGGCACCGACCAACAGCAATCTCTCAAACAACTACATCATCAGCCCGAGCAAAACCCAGGACTACAACCTCTATGACGCTCGCGTAGACCACAAGTTCAACGATAAAAACATATTGTTTGGCCGTTGGTCCTACAACAAAGTTACGAGCTTCACGCCTCCCAACTTCGGAACCGTAAACGGTGTTGAGGTTTCGGGTGGAAGGTACAACTTTGACGGTCCCGCCTCCGACTTCGCAACACAGTTTGCATTCGGCTTCACGCACATCTTCAACCCCAATCTGCTGGTCGACCTGCGGTTAGGCTACACTCGCATCAACAACCTCTCTCTTCCGCTCAACTATGGCGTCGGGATCGACCAGAAACTCGGCTTCCCTGCCAGCATGACCAGCTTCAGCCCCTTTGCTGACTCTCTCACGCCCTTCGCGGTTGGCCCCTTCGGCGACATCGGCGACGGTGCGTATGTTCCCCTGCAGGACATCGACAACACCTTCCAGTACTCCGGTACGCTTAGCTGGACCAAGGGCAACCACAACATCAAGGCGGGCCTCAGCCTCATTCGCCGCCAGGCTCGTAACGTCCAAAGCGCCTCTGCAGTCGGTGCGTATCAGTTCAACCTCCAGAGCGACACCTTGAATGCAGGTGGCGACCAGCAAACAATTCAGGACAACCAGCTGGCCTCAACTCTCCTCGGCGGCTTCAACAACCAGCAGCGTAATTTCAACATCAACGCGCCGGACTATCGCAGCTGGGAGCCAGGCGGGTTCGTTCAGGACAGCTGGAAGGTCAACCCCAAGCTGACCTTGATCTATGGCCTTCGCTACGATGTATTCACCCCGTTCACCGAAGCTCATAACCATATCTCGAACTACGACTTCCTTGACGCGCTCAGCAACCCAGCCGCCGCCACAAGCAGCGCGTTGAAGATTGCTGGTGTCAATGGCGTCAACTCGCAGGTCAACCTCCCAACCGACTACGGTGATGTTGCTCCGCGCGTTGGTTTCTCCGCGCAGCTCACACCCCAAACCGTCCTCCGCGGTGGCTACGGAATCAGCTACTTCCCCGGCAACTACACCTCCAATGCCGACCTGAAGAACGCACCGTTTACCTCCGTGTATAACCCGTCCTGCCAATCCACCATCGCTGTCCAACTCATTAAGTATGAGAATGGCGGCGCGCTGCCCAAGGGCCAAAACGGAGACTGCGTCGCTCAGGCACAACCTGGGGACTTGAGCCTCGGAATACCCCAACCCGCCGCCCCCAACGCGGCACAACTCGCCAATCTTGCTACGATCCCCGGCATCGGGTTCGTCGCAGAAGCGCCGAAGTTCAAGAACGCCATGATCCAGCAGTACAACCTGCAGGTTCAGCAGCAGTTCGGATCCAACGTCTTCACCATCGGCTATGTCGGCAACATCGGCCAGCATCTGCCGGAGTCCATCAACAACATCAATCAGGCGCTGCCGTACGATCCCTTCGCCCCACTGGGAAGCGCTACCAACCCAGTAGGCGGAGCCCGTCCGCTCGATGCAGTCTTCCATGCTGCCGGACCTAACGCACCAGGCGGTATCAGCTACATCAATAGCGGCGGTATCTCCAACTACAACGCTCTCCAGACCTCCTACCAGCGTCGCTTTACCAAGGGGCTGGCCTTTGATGCGAACTACACTTGGGGCAAAGCTCTGAGCGACATCACTGGCTTCTCCCAACAGGGCGGCAACCAAGGTTGGAGCAACGCCAATCCGTTCAACATCCGGGGGACGGAATACGGAGTGGCAGAACTTGATATCCAAAACCGCTTCGCTCTTGGTCTGAACTACGAACTCCAGTACGGCAAGAACTTCACAGGTGCAAAGAAAGCCGCTCTTGGCGGGTGGTCGTTCAATACCATCACCGTCTGGCAGAGTGGTAAGCCCTTCACCATCGTTAACAATGGTGGCGGAGGCGGCGGCCCTCTCAACACCCCGAACGACAACCCTGACGGCAACGGCTTTAACAATCGCGCAGTTCCCCAAAACAGCGGGGGCCAGGATCGTCCCAATCTGATTGGGGATCCACGCGGATCTAAGTCGATTCACAACTTCTTCAACACACAAGCCTTCCAGCCTCAAGCCCTCGGAACCATTGGGACTGCACCGCGCAACGTGCTGTTCGGACCCAACTTCCGTCACGTGGACCTCTCGGTCTTCAAAAACTTCACCATCACCGAACGGTTTGGACTGCAGTTCCGCGCAGAGAGCTACAACATCTCGAACACGCCGAACTTCTACCTCCAGAACGGTCAACCTGGCGATGCCTTGGGTAATGCCGGATTCGGAAGCATCTCGCAGACCGATCCGAACTACACCGCACGGCAGTACCAGTTTGCCCTCAAGGTGCTGTTCTAAATCAAACGCAGCATAATCACCCGTCGGCGAAGAGAAACCCTCTTCGCCGACGGGTAACTTTTGCCTCGACTCCTTAAGCCGCAAAAAGCCGCAAAAGGAGATCGCTTACTTCCTCAATCGCGGCATGAAAAATAAATCTCGAAACACTGTCACATTTTTCCAACCCCGAAAACACATCATCTAAAACACCACATCTACCACGCATCGCACCACAAACTCACCACCAAAACACCACGTTCCTGACCAGGTTTTCCCCGAACCCCCCTTCAAATTCCGAGTTTTCCCCATCCTATTTTTTTGTGCCATAGAGCACGCAAAGCAGTCCACCCGGAGACCACCTGACATGAACCGCCGAAGTTTTCTCGCCCAAACATCTGCGTGGGCCGCTGCAGCCGCGCTTCCCAAGCTCTCCGGAGCCTCCATCCTCCCCACCCTCAACGCCGTCGCAGAGCAGACTCCCGCCGCAGGCGAAATCAAGTTTCCTAAGGACTTCCTCTGGGGCACCGCCACCGCCGCATACCAAGTCGAAGGCGCCTGGAACGTCGATGGCCGCGGAGAAACAGTTTGGGATCGCTTCAGCCACGCTCCAGGCAACGTCAAGGGCGCCTACACCGGCGACGAAGCCTGCGATGACTATCACCGCTTCCCCGAAGACATTGCCTTCATGAAGCAGATGAACATGCGCAGCTATCGCTACTCCATCGCATGGTCACGCATTCAACCGACTGGTGAAGGCACCATAAACCAGAAGGGAATCGACTACTACAAGCGCCTCACCGATACAGTCCTCAAAGCCGGCATGCGTCCGCTCGTCACCCTCTACCACTGGGACCTCCCTCAGCCTCTCGAGGACAAAGGCGGCTGGCCCAACCGCGACACCGCCGCACGCTTCGCTGACTACGCCGAGATAGCAGTCAAGGCGCTAGGCGATCGCATCAACACATGGGCCATCTTCAACGAGCCCTGGGTCTTCACCTATCTAGGCTATGGTAGCGGCGTCCATGCTCCTGGCAAACAGGACTTCGACCTCTTCCTCAAAGCCTCACATACCGTCAACCTTGCGCAGGGAGACGCCTTCCGCGCCATCAAAGCCATCGCTCCGAAGTCCAAAGTCGGCACAGCCTTCAGCATGTCTTCCACCACGCCGGCGACTTCCTCACCCGAGGACGCAGCCGCAGCCAAACGCTTCGACGCCTTCAATAACGTCTGGTTTCTCGAGACCGCCCTGCGTGGTCACTATCCCGAAGCTTTCGTCCACGGCGTTCCCCTAGAGACCATGGGCTTCCAGAGCGGCGACGACAAGCGCATGACCGCGCCACTCGACTACATCGGAGTCAACTACTACTTCCGCCAAATAGTCGCTAACCTCGCGACCCCTGCTCCCACTAAACCCTCCTACGACGCCATGGGCTTCAACCACTACAACGGAAAAGAGGGCCCCCTCACCGAAATCGGTTGGGAGGTCTATCCACGCGGTATGTATGAGATCGTGCAGCGTGTCTCAAAGGACTACAAACTCCCGATCGAGATCACCGAAAACGGCTGTTCCTACGGCGACTATCCAGACGCCAGCGGTCGCGTCGCCGATGTCCGCCGCATTCACTACTACCGGGAACACCTTCGCGAACTCGCTCGCGCCATTCAAGACGGTGCCGATGTTCGCGGCTACCACTCCTGGTCCATCCTCGACAACTTCGAGTGGTCCGAAGGCTATACCCAACGCTTCGGCATGGTCTTCGTGGACTTCCCCACGCAGCGCCGCTTCATGAAGGATTCAGGAAAGTGGTACGCCCGCGTCGCATCCACGAATACTGTTGAAGCCAGTGCCGCGACAACGTAGTGAACCATCGGCGAGGCACAGAGGGTAAGCGATAATACCTCTGTGCCTCCGTCTGACCTTTCCCCTTCCGAAGAATATAAACAGCGCCAGCAAGCCCGCGAGCAACACGTCGCGCACTTCGAAAAACTGCATCGTCGATTTGGAAACCTCCGACTCCTCATAGTCACTGCAACCCTGATCGCTGCCTGGTTCTCTCTCCACAACGACGCATTCTCGCCCTGGTGGCTCCTAACCGGCCCCGCGTTATTCCTTGCGATCGCCATCCTTCACGCAAGCGTCCTTCGCAAGCGTGCCTGCGCCGAGCGAGCTGTCGACTTCTATCGCAAGGGCCTCACCCGCATCGAAGACCGCTGGATAGGCACCCGCCAAACCGGCGAACGCATCGACACCCACACCAGCCTCTATGCCACCGACCTCGACCTCTTCGGCTCCGGCAGCCTCTTCGAACTTCTCTCCTTAGCTCGCACACGCATGGGCGAAGACGCCCTCGCCATGTGGCTCCTCACCCCATCCCCGATCGCCGACATCAAGCAGCGCCACACCGCAGTCACGGAACTGCGTACCCGCCTCGATCTTCGCGAAGACGTCGCCGTCCTCGGAGAAGATCTGAAAGTCGGCATCCACACAGAAGCCCTCACGCACTGGGCCGAAGCACCCAATCAACTCAAACATCGTGCTCTTCGCTGGTTCTCTCTCGCTCTCTCCTTCGCATCGATAGCATCAGCCGTCTACTGGGCCGAGCGCGGAGAAAAAACTCCCTTCTTCCTAATTCTCGCTCTCGCATGCATCATCACCGCATCTCTTCGCAAGCAAACCGCCGAAGTTCTCCAATCCACCGAGCACGCCCTAAAAGACCTCCAACTCCTCTCATCTCTCTTGGCCCGCCTCGAACGCGAAGCCTTTGAATCCCCCCGTCTGCAAACCCTTAGGCAAGCGCTCTCCTCGCATCACCTCCCCGGCTCTCAAGCCATCGGCCGCCTGCGAACCATCGTGGAGTACATCAACGCGCTCGAAAACCCCATCATGCGCGCCCTCAACGTGCCGCTCCTGTACGCCGTTCAGGTCGCCTACGCAGCCAAGGCCTGGCGCAGCGCCCACGGAGCCGCCGTTCGCACCTGGCTCACCGCCATCGGCGAAGCCGAAGCGCTCCTCTCCCTCTCTGCCTACGCCTACGAGCATCCCACCGATCCCTTCCCTGAGTTTGTCGAAGGACCGCCCTGTTTCGTCGCTGAACAACTCGGTCACCCGCTCATCGCCGTCGCAAAGTGCGTCCGCAACGACGTCAGTATCTGTGGCGACACTCGCGTCCTCCTCATCAGCGGCTCCAACATGTCCGGCAAAAGCACGCTCATGCGCGCCGTCGGCATCAACACCGTCCTCGCCATGGCCGGAGCCCCCGTTCGGGCCAAAAGATTGCAACTCACGCCGCTACAAATAGGCGCAAGCATCCTCATCAACGACTCTCTCCAGGAAGGAAGCTCCCGTTTCTATGCCGAAATCACGCGTCTCCGCCAAATCTGCGACCTTGCCGAAAATCATCCCCCCGTCCTCTTCTTGCTAGACGAACTTCTCCAGGGCACAAACTCAAAGGACCGCCTAGTTGGAGCCCAAGGCGTAGTTCACGCCTTACTCGACAGCGGAGCCATCGGTCTCATCAGCACCCACGATCTCGCCTTGACCAACATCGGCCAACAGCGCGATCCTCGCCTCCACAACGTTCATCTCCAGGACGAAATCGAAGACGGAAAGATGAAGTTCGACTTTAAGCTGCAGGAGGGCGTCGTCACCAAAAGCAACGGCATCGAGCTCATGCGCCTCATCGGCCTCAAAGTTTGATTTCCAGCAGCGGTGCTGTCGCTTCCCTCCGACCAAAGGAAGGACGAGGCCCCACCCTACCAAGACCGGTACACAAGTCACGAAGTGACCGCCTCCCGCGCAGGGAGCCCGTCCGGCAGGACGCGTCGTTGGGGCGTTCAGCGTGACGCGTTGACGAACTGAACGCCCATTCAGTATCCTTCTCGCGTCGAAGCAAAGCTCTTTTCGCAGCACCGATCCAGCGACACCGCACCACGTCTCGATCAAACCAAACGCGGTATCCACTCACAACGCCAAGCCGCCTCAAAGAGTCAAATCACACGACGCACAGGAATGAAGCAGGAGAACACATGCGCATACTGACCTACATTCGGCAGGTACTCGACGCTGAAGAGAGCGTGCACATAGCAAACGATGCCGTCGCGCTCGAAAACAGCAAGCTCGTCATGGACACCATGGACGAGTACGGCGTCGAAGAGGCACTGCGCCTTCGCGAGAGCGGCATCGAGGCCGAAATCGTCGCCGTGGCCGTAGGCTCCGCCCGCATCCAGGATGCACTCCGAACCGCCCTTGCGATGGGCGCCGACCGCGCCATCCACGTCGAAACCGACACCCGTCTCGACGCCATCGCCCTCAGCAAAGTTCTCGCCCAACTCGCCACGCAAGAGCAGGCAACTCTCATCTTCTCCGGCGGTCAGCAAGCCGACTGGGACTCGCACGCCCTCGCCGCCGCAACCGCCGAACGCCTCAACTGGCCGCAAGTCACCTGGACCAGCGCCCTCGAACTCAAAGGCACAACCCTCACCGGCAAGCACGACGCCGACGAAGGCAGCGAATCCTTCACCCTCGAACTCCCCGCCGTCGTCACCACCCAGCAGGGCCTCAACGAGCCGCGCTATCCCACACTCCCCAACATCATGAAGTCAAAGAAAAAAGAGCTGCGCAAAGAGTCTCTCGATGAGTTCGACGTCACCCCAAAGCTCAAATTCGTCAGCGCCGAAATCCAGGTAAAAAATCGCCTCAATAAAATCCTCGACGGCAAAGACGCGCCCGCCGCCGCCGCTCAACTCGTAGATCTTCTCCGCAACGAAGCAAGGGTGATCGCATGATTCTCATCGTCGTGGAGTACGCCAACGGCAAAGTAAGCAAGAGCACTTGGGAGATGATCACTGCCGCCCGCGAGTCCGGCCGCGAAGCTCCTCTCACAGCGCTCGTCCTTGGCAGCAACATCTCCGCCATCGCCGCCGAAGTCGCCCGCGCCGTCGACCAGGTCCTCGTCGCCGACCTCCCCGCGCTCGCCCAATATGACCCCGAACTCTGGTCAGCCGCCGTCGCGCAGATCGCCGCCGAAGGCGAAGCCAACCTCGTTCTCATTGGCGGCAGCCGCAGCGGCCGCGAGTACAGCCCCCGCGTCGCCATCAAACTCGACGCCCCCTTGCTCGAAGACGTCATCACCCTCAAATCCAGCGCCGAAACCAACACCGCACAGCGCTACACCTTCCTAGCGCGCGTCACCGAAACTATAGAGTCGACCACACCCATCGCCGTAGTCACCATTAAACCCGGTGTCTTCAATCCCGCAACGCCGAAGGCCGAGGCAGCGGAACAATTCGATGTAGACCTAAACTTACCCACCCCACGCCTCAAAGTCACCGGCAAGACCGCCGAGCGCAGCTCACGCATCTCGCTCTCCGAAGCCGAAATCGTCGTCTCCGGCGGCCGCGGCGTTGGCAGCGCCGAAGGCTTCACCCAATACGTCGAAGCGCTCGCCGACCAACTAGGAGCCGCCGTCGGCGCAACCCGCGCCATCGTCGATGCAGGCTGGCGCCCCTACTCCGAACAAGTCGGCCAGACAGGCAAAACAGTTCAGCCAAAGACCTACATCGCCATCGGAATCTCCGGCGCGGTCCAACACCTCTCCGGCATGAACAAGAGCAAAACCATCGTAGCCATCAACCGCGACCCCGAAGCTCCCATCTTCAAAATCGCCGACTACGGCATCATCGGCGACGTCACCCAACTAGTCCCAGCCATCCTCACAGAACTGAAGAAATAATCGTGGCACGTTCCGACAGTTACAACGAAGTCGTTCTCCTGAGCAATAAAGATTGCGGTTGTCATTCATAGCGATAACAATGAGATTGTCATTCTGAGCGGAGCGAAGAATCCCTATATTTTGTCCTTGTTGTCGCTCGGCCCCTGATCAAGAACGCCCCGAATTCGAACGACCAGAAATCATCACGAGCACCTGAACAACGAACGCGAACGACGCCGGCCCAATGCTTCCATTCCCTCAGAAGATCGCCTTCCTCCTCTTCGCTACCGCCACCCTCACTTTGGGCCTGTGGGGCTTCTATCGTATCTACCTCCGCATTCGCCGCGGCACTGCGGATCCCGAACCTCGCTTCAATCACCTCCCCCGCCGCTTCATCTACGCCCTAATCACCACGCTCACCCAGCAGCGTACCTTCAAAAAGCGTCCAACCATAGGTCTCTTCCACTCCTTCATCTTCTACGGCTTCGTCTTCTATGGTTTGGTCAACCTCGTCGACGCCGCCGAAGGCTTCCTCCCGATATCTTCCGGCCAAATAAGTTTCTCCTTCAGCCCTCCCGCTCTCAATCAGGCGTTCCTCTACACCCTCATCACCGTCCTAACAACCTACAGCTTCCTCGCCGATGTACTTAGCTTCCTGGTCCTCCTCGGCGTAGTCGCACTCGTCATCCGCCGTTTCGCTTTGCCCAGCCGCGCAGACTTCCGCTTCAATCTCCGAACCCTCCTCCACAAAGACGTTCAACAAGAAAAGATCACCCGCGACTCTCTCATCGTCTCCGCTTTCATCCTCTTCCACGTAGGCAGCCGCGCCATCGGGGCCGGAGCCCGCATCGCAGCCGAAGGTCCCTCGTACCACGAGCCCTTCGCGACCCTGCTCTCCAACCTCTTCACTCCCGCCAATGCCGAAGCCTTCCGCATCTTCGGCTACTGGGGAGCGCTCGGCTCTGTCCTTGCCTTCCTCGCCTACTTCCCCTACACCAAACACATCCACATCTTCATGGCGCCCGCGAAGTACTTCGTCGAGCGCGAACCCGCCTCCGGCGTTCTCCCTCCCGTAGCCCTCAACCTTGAGGCCGACAGCGAAGCAGAAGAAGCCAACGCCAAAACAATCGGAGCAGCAAAACTCGAAGACCTCGCCTGGCCGCGCCTCCTCGACGCCTACGCCTGCATCCAGTGCAACCGTTGCCAGGACGTCTGCCCCGCCACAGCCACCGGCAAATCCTTAAGCCCCGCCGCGCTTGAGATCAACAAGCGTATGGAGCTCAACGACCTCGCCGCTGCACAAAGTCCATTCTCGTTCACCGCCGCCCCCTTCGAAAAAGACGCTCCAAGCCCTCATCCTCTTCTGAAATTCGCACTCACCCCCGAAGCCGCCTGGGCCTGCACCACCTGCGGAGCTTGCATGGAGGTCTGCCCCACACAAAACGAGCAGATGCTCGACATCATCGACATTCGCCGCAACCAGGTCATGATCGAAGGCGAGTTCCCCAGCCAGCTCCAATCCGCCTTCCGCGGCATGGAGCGCGCCCAGAACCCATGGGGCATCAATCACGAGCAGCGCCTCGCCTGGGCCGACGGCCTCAACGTCAAAACCACCGACGAAAACCCCAACCCCGACGTCCTCTACTGGGTAGGCTGCGCCGCCAGCTACGACCCTCAAGCGCAAAAAACCGCCCGTGCCTTCGTCGAACTCCTCACCCACGCCGAGGTCAACTTCGCCGTTCTCGGCAAAAAAGAGTGTTGCACCGGCGACAGCGCCCGTCGCGCCGGCAACGAGTACCTCTACCGCCAGCTAGCAGACAAAAACGTCTCCACGCTCAACACCGTCCACCCGAAACTCATCGTAGCCAGCTGCCCCCACTGCATGAACTCCATCGGTCACGAGTACAAACAGATCGGCGGCGACTACAAAGTCCTCCATCACACCGAATACCTCGAAACCCTCGTCGCCAACAAACAGCTCACCCCCACACCCAGCCAGGCGACCATTACCTACCACGACCCCTGCTACCTCGGCCGTCACAACAGCGTCTATGAAGCCCCTCGGAATCTTCTAAACATCCTCTCGAACAACACCCCCGAGCTCCCCCGCAACAAAGAAAACTCGTTCTGCTGCGGAGCCGGCGGCGCCCAGTTCTGGAAAGAGGAAGAAGAAGGGAACGAGCGCATCTCCGACAACCGTTTCCGCGAAGCGCAGCAAACCCTCGCCCCGTCTGCCGGAGAAAAAGTTCTCGCCGTAGGCTGCCCCTTCTGCAAGAGCATGCTCGGGAGCACCCCTAGCAAAGCCGACTCCGAAGACATCGTCATCAAAGACGTAGCCGAACTCCTGCTCGAAGGCGTCCGCCGCAGCAAAGGCCTCACCGCCGCCTCGCAAAAGAGCGAGCTCAGCACACCTATTTCGCAACCAGCTCCCGAACCCGCAGTCGCCACCCTCACCGTCACACCGTCTCTAGGAGCAGAGATTCTCCCCGTCGAACTCCCCCAAACCGCCGCACCCTCCGCAGAACGAAAGAAGTGGCAACCCAAATCCGCCACCGCAAACCGGCCCGTCGAGAATCCTAACGATCCGATTCCGTCTGTCAGCCAGTCTCCGGCAACTCAGGCCACTAGCCTATCTCCAGTGACTGAGACCACCCAACCCACTCCTACTCCCGAGCGCAAGAAGTGGCAGCCCAAAACAACGCCAACTTCACCCGAACAACGAACCACCCCGGCTCCCGCCGCAACAATCGAACATCTGGCCGCAGCACCGGAACCCACGCCAACTCCGACATCCACTCCGAATCCATTCCCGACACCTACGCCTCCCGAACGCAAAAAGTGGCAGCCGAAGTCCGCTGCACCCGTCCCCGCTCCACAAACTCCGTCGCGCTCACCCGAGGAATCCGCCGCTCCCGCTGACCCGGCCCCGGCACGCAAAAAGTGGATTCCAAAGAAACCCAGCTAGCCTACCGACCCGCTTTCACCCAATCCGCCACTTTCCGCAGCATCTCCTTCGCCTGCGGCAAAAAAGGAAACTCATTCGCCGAAGCCGCGAACCCATGGTTCATCCCTTCGGCAAACACCTCCGTCACCTCCACTCCAGCCTCTGCCATCTTCTTCGCATAGACCTGCCCCTCATCCCGAAGCACGTCATACTCCGCCGTCACAACAAACGCCCTCGGCAATCCAGCCAGCGACTCGGCCAGCAGAGGAGACGCGCGAAAGTCCATCCCCTCACTCTTGTCATTCAAATAATGATCCCAGAACCACATCATCCCCAACCGCGTAAGCCCATATCCCTCTGCATTTTCCAGATAAGAAGCCGTAGGCGGATCATAGTAGGCCGCCGCCGGATAGAGCAGAATCTGCCCCGCCAGCCCACTCACCCCCTTGTCCCGCAGCAACAAAGCCACCACCGTCGCCAGCGTCCCCCCGGCGCTGTCACCCCCCACCATCACCCGCGAAGCGTCCGCACCCATCTCCCCGGCATGTGCGAGCACCCACTCGGTCGCCGCCAGGCAATCCTCCAACCCCGCAGGAAACTTATGCTCCGGCGCCAGCCGATAGTCCACCGAAACCACCAGCACCCCCGCCTCTTTCGCCAGCGCCCGGCAGTAAGGATCATGCGTCTCCAGTGTCCCTGCCACCCACCCGCCGCCATGAAAGAACACCACCACTGGAGCCGGCCCATCGTCACCCGCCGAATAAGCCCGTACTCTGATCTTCCGCCCACCCGCGGCGATCATCCCCTCTTCCACCCACACGTCGGCGAACTCCGGCATCGGCACAAACCGCGCCATCATCTCCACCCTATGCACCCTCGCCTGCTCCGGAGTCAGTTCGTGCGCTGGCGGATGGCCCAACGACTTCGCCTCATCCAAAAGCATCTGCAATCGGGGATCGAGCGGCATAGAAGCAATATACCCGCGGCCTGCAAACAGACGCACTCAGGCGCCAAGGAAGAAATCCTCGGAAGCAGGGAATCGCAGCTAATGCAAAGTCAAACCCGGCCGATAAGACCGGAAAGCTTAGTTCTGATAGGTCAGCAGTTCCAGTTTCACCGGATCGACGCCCGTATTCACCATTCGCAGCTGCCGCGCCGCGGCAAGCGACAGATCAATCACCCTGCCCGGGAAGAATGCCCCCCGGTCGGTGATCGTCACAATCACGGATCGCTGGTTCCGCAGATCGGTCACCTTCACCTTGCTGCCGAACGGGAGCGTCTTATGCGCCGCCGTCATCTCGTTCATATCGAAGATCCGGCCGCTGGCTGTCCGGCGCCCCTGCCACATGTCGCCATACCAACTCGCCAGCCCGCTCTTGATCCTGGTCAATACCGTAGCCTTTGGCATCCGCACCGTCGTGACGATCTCAGACGTGGTCACGTCATGCATCACCGGCACCGCTTCCGCCGCTCGCACAGTTGCCGGGATGGCATTGTCCGTCGCAAAGGCTGACAGAACTACCATCGCCGCTAAAGTGAAAGCGGTTCTGGCCCTTCCTGTCATGGTTGCTATACGTTCATTTCCAAGTCTCGGTTCCATCCCTTAAGTATAAGAAATTCAAGGCTTAAAGGGTATTTTTAATACACAAAAATGGCCTTCGGTTCACCACACCGGAGCCGCCTTGTCAACCATTTTTGGGGTTGCCTCAAGCCACAAAAAAAGTGCAAAAAGCTTCCCATTTTGGCAACTCCAGGTTACCAAAGGAGTTACTAAGGGGCTATGTGCCTTCCGCATCCAGAAACAGACGGGTGGCGCAGATCGATTTCGGCTGTCGGTTGGACTTGCTTTCATAGAAGTCCGGGCAGATACTTTCGGCGGGACGGATTTGCATCTGGCGACGGTCGCATTTTTCCGAAGTTCCAAGCGGGCCGATGTGCTTCTGTCCTGCATCCCTTCATTTGAGATCAGTGGGCCACACAAGAAACTAATCCAGCGGGAAAAGGAAATCCTATGAGATGTGGTTTGCAAATCGTACTTGCCGGTGCACTTTTGTTGGGGTCCTCAGTCATCGCTCTTGGCGATAATGTGAGGACAGACTACAACCATCAGACTAATTTCAGCCAGTACCACACGTATTCCTGGGGAAAAGTCACGACGAAGATTCCTTTTTATACCGACCGTATTAAGCAGGAGGTCAATCTACAGTTCCAGGCGAAGGGCTGGAGGCTAGTGGATTCGGGCGGTGCAGTCACTGTGTTTGCCTCCGATAATCTTCATAATCAGCAGGAAACACAGACGATGTACGACGGCTTTGGCGGCGGTTGGGGTGGTGGCTGGGGTTGGGGTGGCTGGGGTTGGGGCGGAGGATGGGCGGATCCTGGGCTAAGCCAGGCCACCACGACTACGACCAACCAACAGACGACCAACCTCGTGATCGACATATTCGAGAGCAATTCGAAGAACCTGCTGTGGAGGGGACTCGCCACAGCGGATCTTTCGAGTAACGCGTCCAAAAACGCGAAGTCCATGGACAACGATATCTCGAAGATGTTCAAAGGCTTTCCGCCGAAGCCGCAGAAGTAAACCAGACACGTCCATTCAACGCTCCCGTGATTGGGTTCATGGGAGCGTTGATGTTTCGCGTTACACGAAGAGCACGAGACGCGATGCCATTTTGCGTTATTTGCTTCTCTTGCGTCCTGATACGGACCTCGGCGATCTCGATTGAACCGGATAGAGAACGAGGCGACGACCGGCAGGCACAGTTCACGGATTGCTGATAAGCTTCTCCCTCCCCCCGGAATCCATCGAATCACGAAAGGAAACGTTATGAAGATGAGATATCTGGCAGCGCTGCCGATTCTTGCCGCACTCCTGGCGCCCCTAAGTTCGGCACAAGTTCCGGTCTTCAAGTTCGACAAGACTAAGAGCAGAATTGGGTTCAACGTGAAGGCCTCGGTCCCGATAGCCGGCAAATTCGACAAGTGGGAAGCCACTATGACATTCACCTCCACCGACGTCAAAACGGGTGTCCTGGACATCAAGGCCCAGGCAGACAGCGTCGACACAGGAAGCGGAATGAAGGACGGCAAGCTGAAGAGCAAAGACTTCTTCGACGCCGAGAACAATCCGTACATCACCTTCCACGCAGACAAAGTCGTTCAGACCGGTCCGAACACCTTCGACATCCCCGGCACCTTTACCATCCGCGGAGTCTCCAAACCTCAGACCTTGTCTATGACCGTCTCCGGTATCGGGACAGGCGAAGGCGATATCAAGGGAATACTCGCCTTTGACCGCAAAGACTACGGAATGAATAGCGGGATCCCCTTCATCAAGATCGCCGACCGCGTAGAGGTGGAAGTCAGCCTCCACGGCAAGCGCGTCAGCGGCCCCCCGATGAACGTAAAGCAATAGCTGATTCGGCCGTTTCACTTTGGAACCTTATGACCGCGAGGACTGGAGTTCGGAGTCCAGGCCTCGCACCGCCATCACTTCCTGGCTTCTACCCTGGTCAGCTGCGAAGCCACCGAGACCCAGCGCCCATCCCGTCTCTGCCAGACATCCAGCCAGTTGTAGGTCCCGCTGTTGTCCTTTCCCTTGTACGAGCTCACCTCATCATCGAACCCCTGCACAAAAGCCACATCGCCGAGCACCCGAACATGAACGTCATGGAGCCTGAAACTCTTGATGATCAGCGCCCCCGACCTCACATCATCGAGGAAGCCAGCCTTCGTACCCATGGTCCCGCTGTCGCTCTGTATGGTCCAGTCGCCCCCAACCAGCCTATCGAGCGTCGTTAGATCCTTGTGAAACATCGCCTCTCCCAGGGCAGCCTCAGAGTCGTTGATCGTGGTTTCGGCTGGCACATCCATCGTCCCCGCTACACATGTGAGAAGAATGTTCACTGCAAATAAACCAATCATTCGCTTCATCGGTACTCCTCCTTTGGACATCTCGTTTCGTACTCCCCAAAACCAAGCCCGAATCGGTCCCCGTCCCTAAAGGCGTCTCCCTATTTGCTTTTCTGTTGTTGCCGGTAGTACCGGCGCGCCTTCTCCCTGTTCCCGCAGTCCTTCATGTCACACCAGCGCCTGCGCTTTCCTCGGCTCTCGTCGAGAAAAAGCCATCCGCAAAGCCCGCCTCCGCACATGCCGATCCGAGCCGACCTCCGAGAGCAGAACAAAGACAACGCCTCTCCCGCCAGAATCGCCCGCAACTGCTGCGAAGCGGACTGCGAATCAGGCCGCCAATGCACTCTGCCGCCCTCACTCACAACCATCGGCTTGGGCGCGTTCGCCTCTTCGCGAATCGCCACCAGATCGTGCTCCGCAACCGGGTCTCCCAGAGCGAGCGTCAATCCGACGTGGTAGATCTCTTCCCGAAGCTCCCAAACCTCATCGATAGGCGACGGAGAATCCACCAGTTCGCCGTACAACTCAGGCTCGATTAATCCAACCTGAACCGTCCATCTGACAAACGACTCCCAGTCCCGAAGCAGCTCATCAGGCCGCTCGGCGAGGTGCTCCCCCGCGGTATTGCAAAAGTCGAGTGCAAGGTGGCCGCCAACTTGAGAAGAGACAATCTTCGCAAGTGCAGACCTCACAGCAACATCGCCATGACGATCTTTCATCAAAAAAATCGCTCCTATCGACCGTCTACTTTTATGCGAGACCGTTATACTATCTAACCGGTTAGATAGTCAAGTTGCTCGAAAACAGGTATTTACGATCTCAGAGTCGCGAGCCATCTTTCTCCGCGACCAACGGGAGCGCCAACCACAGGGATATACAAGTCACGAAGTGACCGCCGCCCGCGCAGGGCGCTTTCTTCAAAGAAAGGGAGGATCCAGCCGCGAAGCCCAAAGACTCTGTCAATGCCAAAAATCGTATAACCCAATTCCATTCAGTTACATACGCTCGGCGTATGAGTTACAGACCAGTCACTATAATGGATACATAGACAAAGAAACCCCAATTTTACGCGCTGGGGCTTCTTTGTCTATCTAGCAACGTATTCATTGTAGTGCTAACTAATTGATAACAAGTATTTTAGGCACAAGTCATCTGTTTTCTATATTTTGCAGGCGACATCTCCTCGCAAGCTACTGAATAGAAGTACTTTACCGCCAAAATACCCCCCCAGGCGGAGGGGGTACCCCCGGGTGGCATAAAACCCGGAGATTCAACAGAAAGGAATTAAGCAAACACCAGGCACTGTGGTCGCGACAATGGAAAACTCTTACCCGAGTACGTCAGTTTACCTGTCTTCGGGTCGCGAGCCAGCACCGAGATATTATCCGATTCCTGGTTGGCTATCAGAAGCCAGTGCCCACTGGGGTCGAGTGCAAGATGACGGGGAACCTTCCCGCCGCAGGGCATCCGGTTCAACAGAGTCAGCTTCCCATCGGTCGGTGAGATGGAAAACGTGACCACAATATCGTCGAAGCGGTCTGTCGCATAGGCAAACTTGCCCTCACGGTCGATCGTAATATCGTCCCCGTTGGTCGCGCCCTGGAAGTCGGCAGGCTTCATCACGATCTCCTGCACGGTCTCGAGCGTCCCGAGCTCGGAGTTCCACCGCAGTACCACCACCGAGGACGCCATCTCGGTGACGCAGTATGCAACCTTGCCGTTCGGATGAAACCGGAGCGCCCGCGGTCCTGCTCCCGGAGCCGACCGCCACGCCGCCGGCTCATTCGGAACAAGCTTCGCAGTAGAAGCATCCAGCCGGTAGATGTGAATCTCATCGAGCCCCAGATCGTTGACCAGGAGGAAGCGGTTATCCGGCGACACCGTCACCCGGTGAGCATGCGGAGCCTCCTGTCGCTCCGTGTTCGGACCGTGTCCGGTGTACTGAAAGAACGAAACCGCGGGACTCAACATCCCGCCCGTTCCAACCGCGAACGAAGCGGCGCTGCCCCCGCCGTAGTTCGCCGCAAACGCAGCCCGGCCCGTATGGTCGAAGGCGACATGACAGGTTCCTCCGCCCAGCGAAGGCTCCTGGTTCACCTTGGACAACCGCGTCTTGGTCCGGTCCAGCATAAAAGTCGACACCGCACCACTGTCCTTGCCCTCGAACTTATCCAGTTCGTTCGCAACAAGGAGGGTCTTGCCATCAGGAGCCAGAGCCAGAAAGGTAGGGTTCTCGGTCTCAGCCGCAAGACCAATCGCAGTCAAGTCCCCGGTCTTCTCCGAGAACGAGTAGGCATAGATCCCCTTGCTCGAGCCCGAAGTCTGAGTCCCAATCAGCAACGGCACCCCCTCCCGCTCAGCCGCAAACCCCACCCTGCCCACCACCGACAACGCTGCCGAACCGAAAACAAATCCACGCCGAGTAATCTGTTTCAATCTACGCTCCTTTTTCCCTCATCCACAATAACTCGAATTGCAGATAGTCTGTCTTTTACAGCCGTTGCATGAGCATTTCCCTCGACAGCTGCGTCCAAGGAAGCAAGCAAAGTGTCTCAAGCCTCAAACGCCCCCTTCAACTCGCCATTCCAACAGCTTCACGGCCGCATCGTCGTCTCTTGTCAAGCAGATGAAGGCGATCCGCTGGACGATCTAGACACGCTCAACCGAATCGCGACCTCCGTTCTGCGCGGCGGAGCAGGTGGTCTGCGCGCCGAAGGCGTAACCCGCATTGCAGCCTTCCGCTCCCTGACTGATCTCCCAATCATCGGTATCATCAAGGCCTATGACGCCAACGGAGACGTCTACATAACGCCCGACTTCTTCTCCGCGAAGGCCATCAGCGACGCCGGAGCTGACATCATCGCCCTCGACTGCACAGCGCGCCGTCTCACCGCTCCCGAACCCTGGACCGAACTCATCCCCCGAATCCACGCCGAGCTCCACCGTCCAGTCCTCGCCGATATCGCCTCCCTCGAAGACGCCGTCGCAGCCGAGCGTGCTGGAGCCGACGCCGTCGCGACCACCCTTTACGGCTACACTGCCGAGACCGCGGGCATTCGCACCCCTTCCTGGCCTCTCCTCCAAGCCCTCGTGGCACACTTGACCGTACCTATACTCCTGGAAGGCCACATCACCCACCCCCCGGACGCACTGCATGCCCTCACCCTGGGCGCCACCGCCGTCGTGGTCGGCTCTGCCATTACCCGTCCCGAGACCATCACTCGCCGATTCGTAGGGGTGGCCCGGCAGAAAAATCTCCACTTTACCAACGATCAAGCTGACGACGCAGTATAGTCATCTAGACATATCAAATGCGATTTAGATCGCAACAGGGGAAAGAAATGGCAATCGGAGTCGCGGGAGAACCTTCAACTACAACCGTCAGCAACGTCAGCAGGAGTTACACCGTTCCGCTGATGCTGATGGTCTCTCTCTACTTCGGCATTGGTTTTATTACCGCACTCAACGACATCCTGGTTCCTCACTTCAAAGACCTCTTCCATCTCACTAACGTCACTGCGCTGTTGGTCCAGTTTTGCTTCTTCGGGGCGTACTTCGTTATGTCGGTGCCTTCCGGATGGATAGTCGGCAAGATTGGCTACAAATCAGGGATAGTCGTCGCACTTTCAGTGATGGGCCTTGGCTTGCTCCTCTTCCTGCCCGCTTCGGTCGTCATCTTTTATCCACTCTTTCTCTTCGCTCTATTTGTAGTTGGTAGCGGCCTGGCGCTTCTTCAGGTAGCGATCAATCCCTACATCGGGGCGCTAGGATCTCCGGAGACTGCCTCCTCCCGGCTCAATCTGGCAGGGGGGTTCAATTCGATTGCAACGACCATCGCACCCAGGGTAGGCGCGGCCTTCATCTTCATCGCAGCCGGTGCTTCAGCAGCGCAGTTGGCTCATTCTGTCCGGATGCCCTACGCAATCCTGGCTATCTGTGCCTTTGCCATGGCGATCATTACGGCCTTTGTACAGCTACCGGATGTCATCGAGAAATGCGGAGCTACGTCCCAAGCGGGTGGAAGCGCCTGGAGTTTCTCACACCTTCGCCTCGGCGCTCTCGCCATCTTCTTCTATGTCGGCGCCGAGGTCGCCATCGGAAGCATCATGATTACCTACCTCAGCCAACCATCGATGGGAAGTTTGAGCCACGAGGCAGCCGCCCGATACGTCTCCTTTTATTGGGGAGGCGCCATGGTTGGCCGCTTCATCGGCTTTGTTGCCCTACGCAAAGTTAGAGCTCAGCGAGCACTCGCATTCGTCTCGTTGGTCGCCGCTCTTCTGATTGGAGTCGCAATTGTGACTCAGGGACACGTCGCGATGTGGGCTGTTGTTTCATGCGGGCTCTTCAACTCCGTGATGTGGCCGTGTATCTTCCCGTTGTCGGTGAATAGGTTGGGACGCTTCACAAGTCAGGGCTCCGGTATCCTGATCACCATGGTCGTCGGCGGCGCAGTAATTCCGGAAATTCAGGGTTTTCTGTCGGATACAGTGGGTTATCAGCGCAGTTTTGCCATCGTCTTGCTCTGCTACGTATATATACTCTTCTTCGCAGTCAGAGGGCATCGAAATTTGGATGTCTCGAGCAACACGTCCGCGATCAGTTCAGGGTTTACTCAATAGAAGTGGTTGGCACGCGGATCGAAGCTCGATAACGATCGCCACGATAACGGGAACAGGCGACCTCGATTGGAGTCTCTTCCGTGGTCATAATGGTCCGTGAGATTGAAAGGATGCTTGCCTTTTTTGGAATTGTAAGCAAGTCGGATTCTTCGCGAGTTGCCGGTAATGCCTCGATCACCTCATCCGCCCACGCCACCCGAACACCGAATGTTTCGCGAAGCACGAAGTAGAGAGATTGTTTAGCGAAGTTTATCTTCTCCAGACCTGGAAATTGCTTCAGTGGAATGTTTGATTCTTCGAGCGCCATCGGAATACCGTCGGCCAGCCGCAGCCGCCGTAGCCGCATGACAATTTCTCCTGCGTCCAGCTTTAATTTTTCCGCGAGTTCTGCAGGCGCTTTGACCGCCGCCTGCTCGATTAATTTTGAGCTCGGTACCATGCCGAGATGCTTCATATCTTCGGTAAAGCCGCGCAGATGCATGATGTTCTTCTCAAGCTTAGGCCGAGTGACAAAGGTGCCGCGCCCCTTCTGACTAACGGCGAACCCGCTGGTCTTCAACCCGTGGAGCGCCTGTCGTGCAGTCATTCGGCTTACCCGATAGAGGCGCGCCAGTTCCTCTTCGGAAGCCAGGGGGTCTCCTGTCGAAAGCTCGCCCGAGTGAATCATTTCCATGAGAGCCCGTTGAATCTGGTAATACAACGGTATGAAGCCGCTCTTATCCAGAGGACGTACTGTTGAAGCAGGTTGATGTTCAGGCTTCAGCACTCTAGCTCCTGAGATGTTTTGAAAAGCACTTGTGTCTTGATGGTTCACAGCTGTATGGGCAGCAGTTTTTAGCCAGCATCTTGACATACAACTTTTCGATTATTCGCTTCCCTTGTCTTTTTAGTCTTATCCCAGTTCAGTTGTCTATACATACTTGCTGGGAGGCGTGAGCGGCCCAAGGCAATGGGCAGATTGGCCACTAATTTGATTCCGCGCAAGAGTATAAGTGCTTACACTTTATGCGGTCGCCGATCTTCCCGCCAAAAAGGTTTGCATGACCTGCGCTGATGGCGACAATACTGTAATATTGGCGGCTCGACCCACTTCGAGACTGCCCCAGTTCTCATCAATGCCCATTAGCCGTGAAGGATTGTGCGATGCAGCGGCCACCGCCATACTCAGGCTCGCGTCCGTAAAGTCGATGAGATTCTGTACTCCGCGGTCAAGAGTCAGGACGCTGCCCGCAAGTGTGCCATTGGAGGTGCAGCGCCCGTTATGCACCTCCACCTTCATATCACCCAGCATGTAAGTTCCGTCGGGCATTCCGGTGGCACTCATACCGTCGGTCACGAGAATGACACGATCTTTATCCTTGGCTTTTAAAAACAGCCTGACCACAAGGGGGTCAACATGAATGCCATCACAAATGATCTCTGCAAACAACGATTGCTTATCCAGCACGTAGGCGGCTAGTCCGGGCTCGCGATGATCGATCGCACGCATTGCATTGAACGTGTGCGTCGCGGAACGCGCTCCAGCCGAGAAGCCGGCCTCTGCTTCACATACTCGGGCATCGCTGTGTCCCATGCTGCAACGAACGCCTAGTGCAGTCGCATGAGCGATCAGTTCGGTCGCTCCGGGCAGTTCGGGAGCAATCGTCATAAGGCAAATTTGCCCTTCTGCTGCTTGCCAAAAACGATCGAACAGAGAGACGGCAGGGGCTTCCAGAAGAGCCTCGGTATGTACGCCACGTTTCAGATGCGAGAGAAAGGGGCCCTCAAGATGTATTCCGAGCGGAGTAGCACCATAGTCGATTGTCTCGGTCCTCCGTTTGATTTCAGTCGCGAGCCCAGCCAAAGCGCGCAGAGTCTCATCTTTGGGAGATGTGACAGTCGTGGGAAAGTATGCTCCGACACCACGGCTGGAAAGATAAGAACCAATCGCGTTCAGCGCCGGCGGGTCGGCTTCCATTACGTCGTGTCCAGCGCAGCCGTGAATATGAATGTCGACATAGGCCGGAACGAGGGTGGCCTCGCGAAAGTTGTATGTTGCCTGTACTCGTTCGTGGTTGGCGGCGTTCAGGCTCTCTATTTGGCTGATACGGCCATCTTCTATCCTGAGGAGCGGATACTCCACCACTGAGTCTGAACTTATGAGTCTCCGCGCCGCTATAGTACTGATCATTGCTACCCTTTCCTGATTTCGCCTGAACGCAAGCTCTAGTTAACCATGTTTCTGAATCTTCGGCGCCGCCATGATGAAGACGGTGAGTCGACGGCGTCGGGCCCGGAGAATAAACCCTATCTTTGATATCGCGAATCCAGTATAGTCGTACATACAAGTTTGAAGATGTAAAGATTTATTCGTATGTTCGGAACGGAGTCATAGACTTAATTGGATCTGCAATCGTCCAGTTTAGGGGATAGCGCTCATGTATCGATTTCAATAAGTCGGCAGGCCGTTACGCAGCTAGAGAAAGCAGTTGGATGCCAAAGCAAATGACAGAACCGACGCCCATATCGCAGGATCTCGGGGCATTTCCTCATGCTATGCTGCGTGAGATCTACGAGCAGCCTCAGGCTCTAGCTGCGACCATCGAACAATACGTCCCGGGCGGTCTTTCAACAGCAGAGACGTTTCAACCGGTTGTCGATGCTCTTGGAGGTCGAGAACGGCTCGTTATTGCCGCCAGTGGTTCCAGCCGACACGCTGGCCTGGCTGGCGAAATCATGCTTGAAGATCTGACTGGGATCTCTGTCGACGTCGAATACGCGAGTGAGTATACCTACCGCTCTACGCATACTCTTCATAATCCCGGCGTTGTAGTCATCTCGCAGTCTGGGGAGACTGCCGACACGCTCGCCGCTCTCCGAGAAGCGCACGCACGGGGACTCGCCACAGTCGCAATCACCAATAACGCCGATTCCAGCATGGCAACCGAGGCGAGTGCCTCACTGCCTACCTTTGCTGGTATTGAGAAAGCCATACCGGCGACAAAAAGCTTTACCACCCAACTCGCTGTGCTCTACTCTCTCGCGCTTCACTTGGCGAGAGTCCGCGGTCGTATGACGCTGCAGACCGCTGAAGCTCACGGCCGCCAGTTGCGAGAGATCCCCGGTCTCCTCCAGACCGCACTGCCTGGTTGGCAGAAGCAGATCGAAGCCTTGACGCCTCAGCTGGCAAGCTCTAGCACTTTACTGTACCTCGGTCGTGGTGCTCACTATGCGATAGCTAGGGAGGGTGCACTTAAGCTTAAGGAATCCGCATACCTAAACGCCGAAGGATATCCTTCGGGCGAACTGAAACATGGCCCTAACGCTCTCGTCAGCAAGGATTCTCCGCTGATTATGATCGCCACCGCCGACGCGGGTGATCCCGATTCGCTCCTGCGATACTCAAAGGTCCTTCAACTAATGAAGGATATGAGAGCGCAGGGCGCAAGAATTATTGCCCTGGCAACAGAAGGCGATCAGGATGTTCCTCAATGTGCTGATTCCTGTCTCTTTATTCCGCCAAGCAACGACCTTCTATCAACTATTTTGGAGGTCGTGCCATTTCAGCTGCTAGCTTACACTCTGGCGATCAGTCGTGGAATTGATGTCGATCGACCGAGAAATCTGGTCAAGGCCGTCATCGAAGAATAATTTTCACACAAGCTTCTCCTGTCAATCGACTTAAACGACGTCCCCTGCACGTCGAAACAGTCTCAGACTCTAACCTTGATGCCGACCTTAGTCGCCGAGGTTGAGAGGAACTATTCCGCGTCGCCCCATTTGCCTGAAATTCCCGCAAATATAGGTCGCAGCAGGTGTCAGGCGCTCGTGCAGGCAAGCCTTCTTCCATTCCATTTTTACCCAGTGAGATTGCCCGTTCCGAATGCGGCTAGCGCGATCGGGGCCAATCGACTCATCGTCACGGTGCAACTTTCGTGTAATAGGTGAGTACTTACTCGGGAGGTTACGTTGAGTACTAAAGTTTGGTCGAAGTAACGAGCCAAGGGGAATCCTATGACACGCTTGTCTCACCGTTCGCCTTGTTTTTCTGTCTCGACTTTTATGAGTCTTTGCCGCACGCGAGTATTTTTTTTCCTCATCTTGTTATCAGTCGTCTCGCCCGCGGCCTTTGGAGCAACGCCCACCCCAACTGCAACCGTCACAACGTTGGCAATCTCGGCGACTTCTGTTGCCTACCAGACTCCGATCATTCTGACGGCAACCGTGACAGCAGGAAATTCGCCAATCACAGCTGGGCTAGTGCTTTTTTGTGAAGCGACGGCAAAGTATTGCGAAAATAACTCTGCTCTGGGAATCGCCCAATTGACTTTTCCTGCAGCTACCGCCTCCCTCAAAATCGGCAGCGGACCGATCGGAAATCACAGCTATAAATCGGTGTTCAGGGCGAACAACCTCTACGCAAGCAGCGAATCAAATACGGTCACATATTCAGTGACAGGTACGTATGCATCGTCCTTGACTTTGACCTCAGCGGGATCTATCGGCAACTATAGTCTTACTGGAACTGTCGCAGGTGTTGGCTCGCTTAACACTGGCCCCAGCGGCACTATCTCGTTTCTGGACACGAGCACGAGCAATAGTCTGCTTGGCTCCGAAAATCTCGTAGTGTCGACGCTCTCGACGACATTTGTTCAAAACCAGCCATTCGCAATAGGCGGTAATGGCACAACCCTTCGGTCAGTCGCCATCGCATCGGCTTATCTTAATACCGACAACAATCTCGATGTGGTCACTGGGGATGCCGCACAAACGATTTCCGTGCTTCTCGGCAATGGAGATGGGACCTTTCAGCCGAAGGTGAACTATGCCGGTTGTAACGTTGGAAAAGCGCTCCAGATTGTCCTTGCCGATTTCAACCGTGATGGGGTCACCGATATTGCGCTTGGCTGTTCCGACGGCACTAATGGCGGCCTAGTTATTATCCTCGGTAGCGGTGATGGAACCTTCAAGACCCCTGTCTACTATCCTACCGGCGATGTCGCGAGCATTGCCATAGGCGACTTCAATAACGACGGTCTTTTGGATATCGCGCTCTCCAACAAGTCACAAGAGAATGTCACATTCTTCCTTGGCGACGGCACGGGCAAATTTGTCCAGGAGAAGGTATCTATTTCGACTACTGCCCTTGCCCATGGCGTAGTAGTTGCGGACTTTAACATGGATGGCAAGGACGATGTCGCCTACGCTGTCGATACAGCGACGCCCAACAGTTCGTTGTCAGATCTCTACCTTGCCTTCGGTAATGGTGATGGAACATTTCAAATTCCGACCTCTCCCGTAGCGAGCCAGATAGGTGAGTTCCTAACCGCCGGCGATACAAACGCCGATGACTTTCCAGATGTTGTATCAAGTTCCATCACACGACCGGGTAGTGGTAACAGTAATATCGGAAACAGCCTCTTCGTCCTTCTTGGAAACGGGAAGGGAGCTTTCCAGACATCCACCTACGTTTCCGATATTCCATCAGATCCTCATCTTGCCGACGTAAATGGAGACGGAATTCCTGACATTATCGCAGGAGGTAGTACCGGCGCTCTCGTCTACCAGGGTAATGGCGACGGAACCTTCCAAAATTACCAGGAGCCAGGCATTGGCGGCTTCGCCCTCACATATGCCGTCAATGCCGGAGACTATAACAACGACGGCAATGCAGACCTCATTGGAACAGACGCAGATACCCCCCGCGCCGCTGTTTCCTTGAGCCAGGTTCAACAAACGTCTGTCGCCTCTGCCCTCACTAATGTGGCTGTCTTCCCGCTTGGCAGTGGTATTCACAATGTGGATGCGAGTTACTCTGGCGACTCCGTTTATATAGGTAGCATCTCCGCCACAGTGCCTCTCACAGCTGCACCTGTAAATACAACGCTCACTTTGACGTCGTCGGCACTCTCATCAATTTTTCCGGGTCAATCTGTAGTGTTGACAGCTATGCTGGCCCCCTACACCGTCGGACCACCTACCACGACCACCAACAATGAGCTTGTCACGTTCTTCACGGGAACGACTTCTCTGGGGTCAGCCAAACTAGTAAACGGAGTCGCTACGCTGACGACAACTGCCCTGCCAGTAGGTGCCGACGCACTTACCGCCGTTTACGCTGGAGATTCTAACTACAATCCCAGCAACTCAAATACGGTTACAGCCACAGTTTCTAACGTCCTGCTAAGCTCTTCCCTCAATCCTTCACTTTATTTGCAATCGGTCACCTTCACTGGAACCGTACCTAAAGGAAACTCCGGGACAATAGTCTTCTTCGACGGTTCAACTAACATTGGAAGCGGACTTATATCTGGAACCACCGCAACATTCACGACGTCTAGTCTTTCGGTTGGTTCGCACAACATCACCGCGCACTATAACTCCAATATCTCAGCTGTTCTTGTCCAGGTTGTGAATAGGGCGACTCCGACCGTAAGCGTTGCCACCTCCGGTCCAAGCATCTACGGTGGTTCGGTCACAATTACTGCGACGGTTCCTTCGGGCACAACTGGCACCATTACGATCACCGGCGGGGGATTGACTCTTGGCTCCGGCACCGTGAATCCGGCCGGAACAGTAACTATCACTACGACAACTCTTCCAGTTGGAAATGATCCAATCATTGCTTCCTATGGCGGTGATACGAATAACAATCCGGCTACAGGTTCGACGACGCAGACGGTGAGGACAGCCTCTCCTGCTGAGACGCTGTCCTCATCGATCAATCCGTCGGTCACAAATCAGTCGGTCGTTTTCACCTCATCTCTTCCATCGAACGCAACCGGAACCGTGACCTTTACTAGCGGTTCAACCATCTTAGGCACGTCAACTTTGGCAAATGGTGTGGCAACCGTAAGTACTTCCACCCTGCCTATAGGTGCTGACTCGATCACTGCAACCTACAACGGCGATGCAAATAACAACACGGCGACAGCAACTTTAACCCAGACCGTAAATAAGGCGACCCCGGCGGTCATTGTCACGACCTCTGGTCCGAGCACTTATGGAAACCCCGTCACGATTACGACGACGGTCCCCCCTGGCACCACCGGCACGATAACAATTACCAGCGGCGGAACGACTCTGGGCTCCGGCACGGTGAATCCGACGACTGGCACTGTGACCATCACCACGACGACTCTGCCCGTCGGCAACGACCCAATTACAGCCTCCTATGGAGGTGATGCCAACGACAACCCAGCCACTGGCACCACCACTCAGACCGTGACAAAGGCCACCCCAACTGTAACTCTAACCTCGTCCACTAACCCGTCGACGGCAAATCAGTCCGTGACCTTTACCGCCTCGCTTCCCTCTGGCGTAACGGGCACGGTGACTTTCACAAGCGGTGTAACTGTCCTCGGGACAACAACACTTGCCAGCGGCTCAGCAACCGTGTCCACTTCTACCCTGCCAACAGGAAACGACCCCATCACCGCTACCTACAACGGGGATAACAATAACAACTCCGCATCCGCTAGTCTTGCCCAGGTGGTTGGCAAGGCCAAGGTAACTCCGACTGTGACTGTCACGACCTCCGGCCCGAGCATTTACGGGGGCTCGGTCACAATTACGGCGACGGTTCCTTCGGGCACAACCGGCACTATAACAATCACCAGTGGCGGCGCGACTCTGGGCTCTGGCACGGTGAACCCAACAACCGGAACAGTAGCAATTTCTACAACCATTCTTCCAGTAGGCAACGACCCGATTACTGCCTCCTATGGGGGCGACACAAACAACAATCCCACCACTGGCACAACCACACAGACTGTGACCAAGGCCTCTCCAAAAGAGACCTTGTCTTCGTCGCTCAATCCCTCCCCTGCCAACCAGTCAGTCGTCTTCACCGCATCTCTTCCATCGAACGCTACCGGTACCGTGACCTTCATCAGCGGTTCAACAGCTCTGGGCACGTCAACTGTGGCCAATGGTGTAGCGACTGTAAGCACTTCCACGCTGCCTATAGGTGCTGACCCGATCACTGCGACCTACAATGGTGATGCGAATGACAACACGGCAACAGCAAATCTGACCGAGACAGTTAACAAAGCTACCCCACCGGTTACTGTCACCACTTCCGGTTCGAGCAGCTTCGGCAACCCCGTTACCATTACGACTACTGTACCTCCCGGCACAACCGGCACGATCACGGTCACCAGTGGCGGGACGACGCTTGGCTCCGGCACGATAAACCCGACGACAGGCACCGTAACAATCACAACGACAACACTCCCGGTGGGCAGTGATCCAATCACCGCTTCCTACGGTGGCGATACAAACGACAATCCGGCTACCGGCACAACCACCCAGACTGTGACAAAAGCAACTCCCACGGTGAACCTGACTTCTTCGGTCAACCCGTCTGCATTGAATCAATCTGTAACCTTTACGGCTACGCTTCCGTCCGGCGTCACCGGAACTGTAACCTTTACCAATGGTTCGACGGTTCTGGGCACCTCGACGCTGACCGGCGGAGTTGCAACTGTGGCCAGTTCTACACTCCCAACAGGAAGCGATACCATCACCGCCACCTACAATGGAGATGGGAACTACAACAGCGCGGCGGCGACTCTCGTCCAATCGGTCGGTAAGACGACTCCGACGGTCATCGTCACCACCTCCGGTTCGAGCACCTTTGGCAACCCCGTCACGATTACAACGACGGTTCCCCCTGGCACCACTGGCACCATAACAATTACCAGTGGCGGAACGACTCTAGGTTCCGGCACAGTGAATCCGACGACCGGCACCGTAACCATCACCACGACGGCTCTGCCCGTCGGCAGCGACCCGATTACTGCCTCCTACGGAGGTGATACCAACAACAATCCGGCCACGGGCACTACCACCCAGATCGTGACTAAGGTCACCCCGGCTGTAACTCTAACCTCTTCGGCTAATCCGTCGGTGGCGAACCAGTCCGTGACCTTTACCGCCTCGCTTCCCTCTGGTGTAACCGGCACTGTGACTTTCACCAACGGTGCGACTGTCCTTGGGTCCTCGACGCTGACCAGTGGAGAAGCAACTATCTCCACTTCCACCCTGCCAGCAGGAAACGACCCCATCACCGCCACCTACAACGGAGATACTAATAACAACTCCTCTTCCGCCAATCTCACCCAGATAGTAGGTAAGGTAACTCCGATCCTACCTCCGCCCGTCGTCTCGTCCGCTAACCTTCCCGTCGATACGCCGGAGACCATCACCGAAAAAGTCCCAGTAGGTGTTACTGGCACAGTGACCTTTTCCGATGGCACGACACCGCTAGGCACCGCGCCTATCGTGGATGGGGTCGCAACTCTTACTGTTCCGTCGCTACCGCTTGGAGTTGATTCCATCACAGCGGCCACCTCGGGAGACGCGAACGACAATCCAGCTACGTCGCCGCCTACTCTGGTTACAGTCGGCAAAACGGCATCCGTGGTGACTCTAACCTCGTCGACCAATCCCGCGGCATTCAATCAGCTCATAACTTTATCAGCCTCCGTACACTCCGGAGCCACGGGCGTGGTGACTTTTCTTGACGGTTCAACCATTCTGGGAACGGGAGCGCTAAATGCCGCGGGAGTCGCAACACTTTCCACATCGACGCTAGCGATCGGATCTCATCCAATTACAGCTTCTTTTGGTGGCGATTCGAACTACAGCTCTTCGACATCTTCAGTACTGGCACAGGTCATCAATAAGATCCCGACTGTTATCACGATTACTGAAAGCACACCTGCCCAACTGATCAAGACTGGAATCACCTTCACGGCCAACGTTACCGCTTCGAGTCCTAATGCAACAGGAACGGTGACCTTTTTGGATGGTACAACCGTATTGGGAACGGCTTCTCTCACCGCAAATGGTGGCGTTGCGGTGTCGCTCAGCACGAATGCGAATGCGGCTCTGCTCACCTCAAACCTGGCAATGGGAACACATCAGATCGTAGCGGTCTATTCAGGGGACGGCACCTTTGCTCCCAGCACGTCAGTTCCCGCTAACGACGTTGTGGAAGATTTCACAAACACAAATAGTGGTCCCGCTAGCCAGAATGTTTTTCCAGGCGCGTCAACAAGCTATAACTTTAGTCTCGCTCCCATAAGCGCGACAACCTTCCTCAATAATGTGACGGTCACGGTCACAGGCTTGCCACCAGGTTCAACCTATACTTTTAGTCCATCTTCCGTTGCTGCTGGTAGCGGGACCACGGCAGTCGTTCTGAACGTGCAAACCAGCAGTTCTCTCAGCGCGCGAAATTCCCCATTGCGAGGCACTCCTTCTTCAAAGAACGAACTGTCGGTCGCTCTCGGAATGCTTAGCATTCTAGGCCTCGGGACAATGAGGAAGCTGCGAAAGAAGATCCCTCGTACTCTGATGCTAGCCCTCTTGGCTCTCGGATCTCTTCTGCCAATCGCTGCACTGAGTGGGTGCGCAGGCGGGTATTTCACTCTTACCCCGACGACCTACACCGTCACGGTGACCGGCGTCGAAGGTACCGTCCAACATGCGGCAACCGCTACCTTGATTGTTCAGTAGGAGAAGGATAATGCATTTTCGAAGCGTCCTGCTAATGGCACTTCTATCCGTTCTATCCGGCGTTCTCCATGCCCAGGCGATATCAATGGGCGGGTCTCACGACGACATACCTCGATTTGAAGTCGGCGCCAACTATAACTACTTCCACGCGAATGCGCCTCCGGGCCAATGCGGCTGCTTCTCGCTCAATGGAGGAAGTGGAACGATACTTATGAACTTGACCGCAAGATGGGCTGCCTTAGCGGATATCGCCGTTGCCCACGCTAGTCAGGTGGACGACACGTCACAGAACATAACCATCGTCAACTATCTATTCGGTGCGCGATACACTCGTCGCAATTCCAGTCGCTTTGTTCCTTATGGTGAAGCATTGTTTGGCGGAGCGAAAGAAGATGTCAATTTTCAGTTCACGATCAACCGTAACTCGTTTGGCCTGGCTGCGGGAGGAGGAGTAAGTACACAACTTAAGCGAAGATGGGGCGTGACACTTGGTCAATTTGACTATGTTTATACCCAGATTCCCAACGCTAAGAACGACCGCCAAAACAACATACGAGTTAGCACCGGTGTTACCTATAACTTTGGCTTCAAGTAGTCTTCAAATGTCAATTTGAATCCACTCTAGCAATTTGGTTATGCGGCCGCTTTCTCATCCTTCTCTGTTTGCCCGCTATTGAACTGTTCGTTTGTAGACTTCGGGCAATCACGTTTGTCATTGAAGTCAACTTCTTGCGGAAACGCTCCGAACCCTTTTGTAGCGCAACGCATACACAACGGAGCCTGCTGCTAGGATCAGTCCGGCCGTACGTATATCTCGCAAGAAGTTAGGTCGCGAAAAAAGAATGAAGACAAATCCGCTCAGCGCTAGCAGTACAGGCAGTGGATAGAGCGGCATCCGAAATCCTCGTGTCTTGCGCTCGCTGCGATGCCTCGGTAGCAGTGCGGCTAGTCCCTGCAGGAGAAATTGGAACAAAATGCGGATCACTACGAGGGTTGTAATGACCTCCTGCAGCCTGAAAATGCAGCACATTAGTGTTATGCCGCCGAGCGTCAGCAAGGAATTGAGTGGAGCTCGATGCTTCTGGTCTATGATTCCAAACCATGACGGGAAATTATCGTCTCGTGCCGCTGCGAACGGAATCCTCGAATATCCAAGTAACAACGCAAACACTGAGGCAAGGGCTGCGAGGGCGATGAGTACGACAATCACTGCGGCGGCGGCGTGTCCATATAACTTCTCCATAAAGACGGCCATGGTGAACATGCGGGCATGGCTGTCGCTGTTCTGTGCCAGCTCTCGCCATGGGAGCACGCCAAGAACACTTACGTTCATCAGCACGTAGAGCGTTGCGACCACACCGATTGAGCCAAGGACCGCGCGTGGAATCGTCCTTTGGGGATCGCGGACCTCGGCTCCCACGAAACAAACGCCGTAATAGCCCCAATAGTCGTAGGCTGAGATCAGCATCCCAGCGCCAAGTCCGGCGAAGAATGCCGCGTTGAGATGAAAGGCGCCGGCTGGGAAGTCGAAGGCCAGATGAGCGTTGAAGTGCGTGAATCCCGCGACGATCACTAATACCAGTGTGAGACCGACGGCCAGCCCAAGCCAGCGTGCGATTCGACCGATTGCGAAGATATTTCGGTGCAGAACTAGCATCGCGAGTGCGCACGCGGCCATTGCGATGAGCGTCTTTCCGCTCAGCACGACGGGCACCCCCGCAAAGGACGTGGATGCAAATGGGCGGCTCGCGTTCGGAAAAAAGAAAGAGATGTATTGCGCGAATCCGATGCATCCTGAGGCAATCGAGAGCGGTGCACTGATTAGGACTTGCCAGGCGTAGAGAAATGAAAATGGCCGCCCCCAGGTCTTCTCACCGTACAGGTGTTTCAGGTAGGCGTAGGAACCTCCGGCCTCTGGATAGGCGGTGCCTAGTTCGCTCCATATCAGGCCGTCGCAGAGGGACAAGGCGGCGCCCATTAGCCATCCGAGGATTGCCTGTGGGCCGCCCATCACTCCGACGATCAGGGGCAATGTAACGAAGGGGCCGACTCCGACCATGTCGATGACGTTGAGGCTGAGTGCAGCGCTGCTCGACAGGCCGCGATGGAGTTCATGTGGTTGGGGCTCGGAGTTCATCCGGCGCTTGCCATGATCCGCTTGCCGAAGATGGAGGTTCCGATGCGGACGCAGGTGCTGCCCTCTTCGATCGCCACCTGGAAGTCATTCGACATTCCCATCGATAACTGTGTCAGTTTTGGGAAGCTAGCGAGCGACTGGTCTCTCAGTTTGCGAAGGTCGCGGAAGTAAGGCCGGGCGAATTCGGCGTCATCAGACCAAGGTGGAACCGTCATCAGGCCCACGGTTTGGACCGACTCAAGTGACTCGATCTCGGCGAGCAGAGTGGGAAGTTCCTCGGGAGCTAATCCGTGTTTGGACTCTTCGTGGCTCAGTTTTACCTCTACTAAGATAGGCAGCGTCTTTCCTAGTGCTTTGGCGGCAGCGTCGAGCCGCTGGGCGATCTTCAGCGAGTCGACTGCGTCGATCGCGTGGAATAGTTCGGCAGCGCGCGTTGTTTTGTTCGACTGAAGCGGGCCGATGAGGTGGAACTCAGCGTCGTTCAGTGTGACGAGATGCTGGGATTTTTCCTGAAACTCCTGTACCCGGTTCTCGCCGAAGAGTCGTTGGCCGGCGGCGTACGCTTCGAGGATGGCCTCGGCTGGATGGACCTTGCTGACTGCCATTAGGGCTACTTCGCTGTCGGAGCGGTTGGCTCGGCGACAGGCTTGGTGGATCTGTTGATGGAGATGTTCAAGGTTATCGGCGATGGTCATGCTCTTTGCATCTTATCGTTCAGCTTCCCATTTGATTGCATGGAGATTGAAACGAACTATGTGGACCGTTTTTTTGCTGATCGGCTCGAATATCTTTATGACCTTTGCCTGGTATGGGCACCTGAAGTTCAAAGAGGTGCCGCTTTGGAAGGTCATTATCGTCAGCTGGGGTATTGCCTTCTTTGAATACTGTCTGCAGGTGCCGGCCAATCGTATCGGTTCGAAGACCTTCAGTCCGGATCAGCTCAAGGTGATCCAGGAGGTGATTACGCTGACGGTGTTTGGTGTCTTCTCGACTTTTTACTTTGGCGACAAGCTGCACTGGAACCACTTCGCTGCCTTTGGGTGCCTGGTGGCTGGTGCGTTCTTTATGTTCCACAAGTTCTAGGCTTCGCCCCCTCCCCCCTCCCGGGGGTATTTTGGGCGTAAAGCCTTTGGATGGATGAGTTTACAGGAGGGATGTGTCTGTAAAATATTCCATCCAAAGGCTTTACGTGCAAAATATTGTTTCTAAACGGGTTAGATCGAGAAAGTACGAGCAAAGATAAATACGGGATCCTTCCCCTTCGGCTTCTCTCAGGGTCAGGATGACGGCCTTGTTCGGTTTATATATTCAGTATAGCGATTGGGGCATAACTTATACGCCACGTGATTGTTCAACGTTGGCGCGGGTGTTTGCGTTTTGTGGACTTGACATGGAGTTTTGCTGGTTGTTTGGTGGTGTGTTGTGGTGTTTTTTTGCTTCGAGATGAACGATGACTACTGTTTGTCTGGTTCTTCGAACAGCGAAGGGGGTTCTTGGAAGAGTTCCTGCAGGAAATTGTCGCGGTCGGTGGTGAAGCGACGAACGATCTGGAGGGGGGCGGTGTCTTCGTAGTCGATCTCTTGGAGGTGGCCGCCGTCGAAGGAGAAGATTTGTGCGCCGGGGTAGCCAAGTAGGACGGGGGAGTGGGTGGAGATGAGGAATTGGGCATCTTTGTAGTGGCGGAGGGTGTCGCGGATGAGGAGGAGAAACGACAGCTGGCGCTGTGGGGAGAGGGCGGCTTCGGGTTCGTCAAGGAGGAAGAGGCCGTTGCGTCTGAATTTGCGATCGAGGAGCGTGAAGAAAGTTTCGCCATGAGATCTGGTGTGGAGGCTCTGGCCGCCATAGCTTGGAAAGATTGGGGGTCCTATCCCCGCGTTCTCGATCGGGTCGTCCAGCTTGTCGATTTGCGTGGCGGTATTGAAGAAGCTTTCTGCTCGAAGGAAGAAGCCTGCACCGGTGCGCTTGTCGAATGAGAGACGCAATGCTCGCACGAGGGTGTCTGTGGAGTGATTGTGCTCCGTGGTGTCATTGCGGATGTTTCGGTTGCCGCCTTCGGGGCCGAAGCCGTAGTGCGCAGCGATGGCTTCGAGGAGGGTGGATTTTCCGGTTCCGTTTTCTCCGGCGAAGAAGGCGATGCGGGAGTGGATCGATATCTCGGGCAGCGAGGCGATGGTCGGGACAGAGAAGGGGTAGGCGGTCCAGTCTTCGACTCGTTCGCGCAGGAGGGTTATTTTTTTTAGCATGGAATTGGTTCAGAACTCCTATCCAGCATAACTTCGGTCCGGTGAAGCAGGGCATTTAGGGTGTTGATATGGGGTTTTGCCGGTTCTTTGGTGGTGGAATGCGGTGGAGTCGCCACTGGTGCTCAGCGGTGAGGGACGCTTCGCCAGGAAACGAGCGAAGGCGATTAGACTTGGCTGGCTGTTTTCGCGAAGTGGTTGGGTTTGCGTAAAATGACGAACGCCGAGGAGGCGCAGTGCGGTGGCGACGAATCCGTCCATTCGACCGATCAAAGTTGGTCTACTGAAGGAGAGCGAACTGGGAGAGGCGGACCGAATTGTCCGGCTGGCATTTGGAACGTTTATGGGGCTGCCCAATCCGCTGGATTTTATGGGTGACCGTCACTACATGACGCCACGGTGGCGCTCGACCAACGTGAAGGTGGTTGCGGCGCGGGAAGGTGACCGGCTGGTTGGGTCGAACGTCGTTACGCGTTGGGGATCGTTCGGATTTTTCGGGCCTTTGACGGTGGATCCGGAGTACTGGAATCGCGGGGTGGCGCAGCGTCTGATGGAATCCACGATGACGACCTTCGATCGGTGGGGTGTGCGGCATACCGGGTTGTACACGTTTGCGCACAGCGCCAAGCATGTGGGGCTGTATCAGAAGTTCGGCTATTGGCCGCGCTATCTTACCGCGATAATGACGTTCGCTGCGGAAGAGGCTCGGTCTGAACACGTGAAGGCGCCGATGCTGCTGTCGGCTTTCAAAAAAAATCAGCGGGAGGCTGCGATCGAAGCATGCGGAAGGCTTACCCACAGGATCGATAAGGGGCTTGATCTTGGCGGGGAGATTCGCTCTGTGCTTGCGCGGCGTACTGGGGACGTGGTGTTGACCTATACGCGCAACGCGTTGGATGGTTTCGCAGTGTGTCTGAATGGAGCGGGATCCGAGGGCGGCGAGAAGACATGTTACGTCAAGTTCGGAGCGGCTCGTAGCGGTGCGGGCGCGGCGGAACGGTTCGATGGATTGCTGGAGGCTTGTGAGGCATTCGCATCTTCGCGTGGGGCAGTAGTAGAGGCAGGTGTGAATATGGCTCGTGAAGATGCGTATCGGTGCTTGCGTTCTCGTGGGTATCGAGTGCTGATGCAGGGTGTCGCGATGCAGCGTCCGCATTTGGAGGGATTCAATCGGGCCGATGCGTTTGTGATCGACGATTGGCGTTAGTGGGTGGGAAACTCGGTTCCTTCAGCATGACCTGCGAATTCTATATTTGTGAGCGGCACCTCAATTTCCTGGGAGAGTCGCGATGAATGCGTTCATTTCACGGAGGGTGTCAGCTTCATTCGATTTGAAGACGTAGTGGTCGGCGTTTGGCATGCGAACAATGTGTGCAGAGGGAACTCCAGACTGGAATGCGTCCGCCTGGGCTGTGCAGCGAATCCCGTCTTCTTTAATGATCGCTGCTTTCCCTTCAGGAGTGGAATGGACGTCATCGTCGTCGAAGGCATGCGGGCACGCCACTATGGAGAGGATAGGAGCGGGGATCTGAGTATATTTTTGCTGACCGAATTTGATCGCCAAACCAAGTGGCGGAGGCGCCGGTGGATACGGAGGTTGCATCTTTGCCAAATCCTGCTTCGTTTCCTGTAGATCTTTTTCGAGTTGGGCGACACCGGTCAACATGTTGTCTACGAACTTCGGCTCTAGCACCGCGCCTGCCTGAATCGCATCGATCTGTGTTCTGACGTCGACCATATCGAGGATCCAATCGGTGTTGGCATGGTTGTAGAAGGCGTAGGGGAAGGCTGCATCGAGGTAGATGAGTGCGGCGACTTTTTCGGGGTGACGGCTTCCGATCGAACTTAACTCTTCGCCGGCGATAGAGTGGCCCACGACGATCGGGTGATTCAGTTTGAGGGCGCTGATGACAGCAAGGACATCGTCACCGAGGCGGTCGGCGTTGTAGTTGGCTACGGTGGGGGGTGGCGCGCTGGAGTCACCGAAGCCGCGGCGGGTAATACCGTAGACGTGGTAGTGCGGAGTTAGTTTGAGCGCGAACTTGTCATAGACGTGGGCATCGTCGCCCAGACCTGTGAGGAGGACGAGTGGGCGGCCGGTGCCTCCCCAGTCGAGGACTTCGAGTTTGACGTCTGCTTGAACAGGAACGAACTGGATCTTATGCGGCGACGGGTCGATGGGCCATGCGGTGGCTTCGGTGGCACGGTTGAAGGTGAGAGGTTGGGACTTGCCCTGCGTGAAGGTCCCAGTGATGGAGTTTCCGTCAGGAGAGAAGGTTCCTTCATACGAGACGTGGTAGTCATCGACGGTGAATTTGATAAGAGCGCCTGTGATGGTAAGGGTCGTGGTGGGGTAGCCTTTGCTCGCCTGGTCGATGCTGTAAAGAGTTCCTTTCCAAGAGCCGGCGGTGCCGCTCGTCTCACCCTTGTCGATCTTCAGCATGATGCGGAGTCCTTCTGATCCAGCAGGTAGCGTGGCCTGCCAGGAGCCGATGGGATTTTGAGCGCGGAGTTGGCTTGCAGCAGAAAGAGTGATGGTGAAGAGGGCGATGAGTCTCAGGGCCAGTCGCGTCATCTTGGGTCTCCGAATTGTGGGGTGCGGGCTGAGAGGGATGTTTCAGACGAGGAGCAGTTGAGATTGGCGTAGATGACGGGATTGGTTTCGATCCGATAGAGATGCCAGTAGGTGAAGGTGTGATGGATTCTGGAGGAGGAGACCAGGGGGGAGTAGGAGAGTTTTGGTTGCGGGCCTTGTGGGCCGGATAGATGGGTGAGGGTTAATACGGCGATGATGGAGAGGATCGCCGCATGGACGATTCGACGCAGGGGCGGTGTCGAAGAGATCTCCGAGTAGAAGCCAGAAGGCTGTGGCTGGGGGTGAAGCTGAGCGTCGATATGTTGAACGAAAAGCGAACGCAGGACGTCGAAAAGAAGTTGGAACGAACGGCCTTCGCGAGTCTGCTCGTCGAAGATCCAAAGTATCTCTTCGCCAAAACGATTCCGGAAGGAACAGGGATGGAGATGAAGGAGGGCGCGATAAAAGAGACGGACGGGCGAGTTCATGCTCTGCGGGGCCTCTTTTCGTTGAGCGTCAGTCTTGCTTCGCGTACTACGTTGTGGAGGCGGTCTATTTCTGCTGAGAGCACAGTGCGGCCTTGAGCGGTAATGCGGTAGAGACGGCGGGTTTCGTCAACGGGGAGAGAGGGTTTTGGAGCGTCGATGACGAGCTTCTGGTCCATGAGCCTTTTGAGATTGTCGTAGAGAGTGCCAGGGCCAAGTTTGTAATGTCCGTGCGACTGGCGTGAGATCTCCTGGATGATGCCGTAGCCGTGGAGGTCTTCGGCAGCGAGCGCCAAAAGAATATGCAGCGTGGCAGGGGCGAGAGGCGGGTTGAGTCTGGGATCGGGCTTCATGGTCGGAATCCGACTATATCAGATTCCGACTATTTACCACACCCTGTTCTTAAATTTTTTTGTCGACGACCATTAGCTCGACGGGGACTATGGGACGGGTGCGGGGGAGAGTGCCACGGTGGGCGGCGAAGCCCATGAGGAGGCGGGCGTAGCCGAAGATGGATAGTTTAGTGAGGCTGGCTGCGTGTTTCGGGAGCGCCTTCCAGAAGAGCAGCGAGATGGTGACGGCCCCGTCAATTCTGGTAAGATTCTCGCCCCGCGGTTTGAGGATGGAGGGTTGCGATGAAAAAGCTGTTCGTTCTTCTGGCGCTCGGGGCCCTGATAACACCTATGCTTGCGGCGCAAAGCGCCTTCGACGGCACCTGGAAGGTCAACATGAACACGGTGGATTTTCCTAAGAAGCCAGATGTGTTCCTGTTGCAGAACGGCACGTATGAATGCAAGAGCTGCACTCCACCTTACGTGGTCAAAGCGGACGGCACAGATCAGCCTGTCACCGGGCATCCTTACTATGACAGCGTCGCCATTAAAGTTGTAGACGACCACAACATCGAAGAGACGGATAAGAAGGACGGCAAAGTTGTCTCGGCGTCGACTTCGACTGTCTCGTCGGATGGCAACACGATGCTGTTTACCTTCAATGACAGCAGCAACACCAACGGCGGCCCTCCGGTGACCGGTCAAGGTGAAGCGACACGTGTCGCGAAGGGCCCGGCGGGATCGAATGTAGTATCCGGTTCGTGGCGAACCACCAAGATAGAAGGCATGAGCGACAATGCCACGGTCTGGACGTACAAAGCCAGTGGTGACGAGATGACGATGACCACTCAGACTGGGCAGTCTTATACGGCCAAACTGAATGGCGCGGAGGCTCCGATGAAGGGCGATCCGGGTGTGACGAGCGTGTCGGTGAAGACGATAGGCAAGGACACGCTGGTGGAGACCGACATGCGCGACGGCAAGGTGATCGGCGTCTTCAAGATGACGGTTGCGGCCGATGGCAAGACCGCCAAGCTGAGCTTTGATGACAAGCTGCAGAATAGGACTACTAATTCAGATGCAACGAAGCAGTAGCTTCCGCGGGACGTCACACAAGCTCAGACATCTCAGTCCGCGACCATGAGTTCGCCTGGGACGATGGGACGAGTGCGGGGAAGAGTGCCGCGGTAGGCGGCTAGCCCCATGAGCAGAAGGGAAGCGGCGAAGATGATGAGCTTTGTCAGGCTTGCGGTGCGGGTCGCGGGGAGGGTCTTCCAAAATGCCAGGAGGAGCGCCTGCGAGATTGTTACTGCCCAGACGGAGCCGTAGAAGTAGCGGCGCTCTGTGCCTTCTCCTTTGGTGGACGGCCTGACGCGTGGCAGTATGCCGATTGCACCCAGCAGGAGGATTGTTCCGCAGAGAGGGAAGTAGGCGTAGGTGTAGATCTGCTTCATATACCAGGTGCCGGTTACTGCTGCGATGAGAAGACCGGTGAGGTTGAGAAGTGCGAAGCTTAGGACGGCGTTCCAGGCGAAGGTATAGCAGACGCGGCGATAAAGAGGATTGGGCTTGTCCTCGTCGAAGCGGAGGATGTATGGGCGGGGTTCCGAGCCTGGCAGGCGGCCGCGTGCGGCTGCGATGCCTGTGCCGAGGAGGACCGCGACCAACCAGGTAAGGTTGCCTCGTCCGAAGCCGTGGGCGAACAACGAAAAAGTTAATGGGCCGGGGGCGAGAAAGAAGACCCAGATCCAGATGGGCCAGTGTGCGAGACGGTAGAGAGCGGTGTTGCGTTCGCGGATCTTCCGCTGCTGAGCGTATTCAACCTTGCCGCTGTATTGCATAGGGTGAGTCTCGCAGGGGTGTCGAGGGTGCGTCAATCCTGTTGGGTCTCTCTGCGATGCGGGCGCGCTGACAATTTATTGGTGGCATTTCGGGTAGAGTCGTGAGCAGAATTGGATACGAAGGGGTGACGGCTATGTCCACAAACGCGGAGTCTCATGAGGGGAAGGTTGTGAGCTGGTGGGAACAGAAGAACTTCGCTAAGCAGGGTGTGGGCGCGTTGAAGACGGGACTTGCTGCGATTCTCTGTATGTGGCTGGGCGATATGATTGGACTGATTCACAGCTATTGGGCCGCGGTTTCGGCCATCGTTGTGATGGGCTTTGATACCACACTCACGTTTGCTTCGTGCCGTGACCGTATTCTCGGGACTGCGATTGGTGCGTTCCTGGGGTGGCTTACCTGCTACATCTGGCACGACCACTACGTTGTCTATGGACTGGCTGTGGCTGTTTGCATCTTTGTCTGCAGCGCGTTTGCGTTTGATAAGGCCGGGCGGCTTGCTGCCGTGACACTTTCTATTATTGTTCTGGTCAGCATTGATGGCAGTCCGGGGCGGGCGGCAATCGCGAGATTTTCAGAGGTTGGGTTCGGGATTGTTGTTGCGCTTGCGGTGACGATGCTGGTGTTTCCGTCGCGCCCTGAAAAAGCAGCTATCAAAGCTTCGATTTAGTTCCGGTCTGGTTATTGTGTTGCATCTTGCGCCAGTCTTCAAAGGTGAGCTCCCATTGCTCGGAGGGGAGACGACCTGAGACGTAGTCGCCTTCGGTTTCGGCGATGATGCGCATTCCCTGGCGGAGTGAGATAGCGCGTGAGGCCGCGTTATCTCGAGCTTTTATTACGCGCAGGACCGGCTGATTTAGATCTTGGAACCAGAATCTGGTGACTTCGGCGGCGGCCTCGGTCATCAGGCCTAGTCGCTGCCACTCGCGCGCTATCCAGAAGCCGCGATTCTTGTCTCCGTTCAGCTTGAGAGTGATGGAGCCGATGACTCTTTGCTCTGGGTCGTTTTTGCGGCGGAGCATCCAGTGGAACTCTTGGCCGCGTGCGATGGCCGGGAGTGCGGAGTCGCGGTAGAACGTGTGAACACCATCATCGGGAAAGGGCCATGGGACTTTGGCGTTGAGCTGCTTTACGATCTCCCAGCGGGCGAAGAGAGGTTGGACCTGAGCGGCATCGGTGAGTTCTAAAGGACGTAAGGACAGACGCGGTGTGTCGAGAGCCGGTCTGTCCATATCGTCGTCTCAGCGGCCGTGTTCTTCGAGGTATTTTTCGACCTCGAGGGCGGCCATGCAGCCGGAACCGGCGGCGGTGATGGCCTGGCGGTAACGGCGGTCCTGGATGTCTCCGCAGGCGAAGATGCCGGGGAGGATTTCGCCGTTGAGGGTGGTGAAGACGTTGTTGCGAGTGATGATGTAGCCCTCGGAGTCAAGGTCGATCATGCCGCGGAAGGCTTCGGCGTTGGGGATGTGGCCGATGGCGAGGAACATGAAGGAGACGGGCAGGACGTACGCTTCGCCAGAGACCTTGTTTTTGACGCGGAGGCCCTTGACGTCCTTGTCCTCTACGCCGAGCACCTCTTCGACGACGGTGCTGGAGAGGAACTTGACCTTGGGATGAGCTATGGCGCGATCGAGCATGATCTTCGAGGCGCGGAACTTTTCGCTGCGGTTGATGATCGTGACCTTGGTGGCGAAGCGGGTGAGAAAGAGAGCCTCTTCCATGGCAGTGTCTCCGCCGCCGATGACGGCGATCTCTTTGCCCGAGGCGAAGAAGCCGTCGCAGGTGGCGCAAGAGGTGACGCCGTGGCCGATGAGGGCCTGCTCGGAGGGGAGATTCAACCAGCGTGCACTGGCGCCCGAGGCGATGATGAGAGTGCGGGCGTGGATGGTCTCTTTGCCTAGGTTGAGGGCGAAGGGACGTTTGGAGAGATCGATGGAGCTGAGATGGGCGAGGCGCAGCTCTGCCCCGAAGCGGACCGCCTGCTTCTTCATGTTCTCGATGAGGTCGGGGCCTTGGACGCCCTCGGGCCAGCCGGGGAAGTTTTCAACCAGCGTGGTGATGGAGAGCTGGCCTCCGGGCTCGTGCCCTTCGAGGACGAGGGGTTTGAGGTTGGCGCGGCCAGTGTAGATGGCGGCGGTGAGTCCGGCGCACCCGGAACCGAGGATGACAGTGTCGTGCGTGATGTTTTCGGGCATATGAGCTCTCTTAGTGTAAATGCGCCAGCGAGCGAAAAGATGCAAACCGGCCTTTTGGGCGTGTTTGGTGAAAGAATTGAGGTTATGGCAAATCTGACCTTAGTGTATGGAATGAGGCTGTTACCTGCGGATGAAATCGCATCGGTGGGCGAGGCGCCCGTAACCCTGAAGAACGGCAACGAGGCGCATGTGACGCTGCATGTGCTCGAAGGCAGCCGGGAGGAGATTGAGGCGCAGCTGCGAATGAGTATCGACGCGTTCTTTGACTTCTATCCGGAGATCTAGCTGTTGCAGTGTCCGAAAATAGGACAACCGTTCGTAACGTGACTCTCCTGACGAAGAACAGGGAGAGGGCGGAGGGACGGGATGGCGGGGATGCTGCGAGTCTTTGTTCGGCTGAACGCTGCCGCCGTGCTGCTGATGGCTCCGATTGGCTGGGGGCAGGCCTCGTCCGCTAACGGAGCGCAAACAGCTACAGATGTTTTGCACCAGATGTCGGATCGGGCGGACGTCATCTTCATTGGGCAGGTGCTGACGGTGCATCTTCCCGAGGGCGGGAGCCCGGCTTCCGGGATTGTAGAGATTCAGTTTCGCGTCGATGAGGCGATTCGCGGGTGCAAAACGGGGCAGCCGTATGTTTTGCACGAGTGGGGAGGGCTTTGGGCAGGAGGCAGCGGGAGATACCGTGCCGGTCAGCGATTGCTGATGCTTTTGCATGCGCCTGGCGCGGGAGGACTGAGTTCGCCGGTTGGCGGGCTTGATGGAGCGATTCCCATTCGGCAGAGCACGACGGGGGCGCCGCCGGCGGAGAATGTAACGCCGCCTTCTCTGCCGTTTGTCGACCTTCGCTGGCTCGGAGCGAGAGTGCCGCGTGCGGTCTCCTATCGCGACGAGGCGGTGCGCCCGGCGAATGCGTTTCCGCAGTTGAGTCCGGGACAGCAGCGGGTCAAAACGGTGGTCGCATCGGGTGCTCGTGCCGGGGATGCGCCGATGATTCTGCCGCTCGGTTATACCAGTGCCGCCGATGCGTCGATCCCGGCGCAAGAGGCTTCGGTGGAGGTAGTGCTGGGGTTGTTGGCCACGTGGCAGAAGGCGGAGCATGGCACGCCCTGACACCAGCTTACGAATTCAATTCAATGCGTGGTTGCAGACTGTCCTGTTCGTGCTGTTTTGCTGGTTTGCGACCGCAGCGACTGCGTTGGCTGGCGGTCCACGCTGGGTGACGGGGCCGCCGTACTTTACGACCTCCGGAGCTCCGGTGGTTTGGTATACGAACCAGCCGCTTTATTTCACCGATCCTGGGGATCTGAGCTCGACGGTGAACCACGCGGCGGCGGACGCTCTTGTTGCTGCTGCGGCGGCGGTCTGGACTGTTCCGACTGCAACCCTTGTGCTGTCGCAGGGCGGAGCGCTGAATGAGCATGTCAGCGGAGCCAATGCTTTTCTGGGATCGAATGGGCCCATCTTTCCTGCCGATGTGCAGAGCAGCAACTATCTCGCCAAGCAGATCGCGGTGATTTACGACAGCGATGGGTCAATTACAGACCTTCTGCTGGGCAATGGGGCGAGCGATCCTTCGGGATGCCTGCAGAATGGCGTGACGGAGAGCGTTGATTCGATCGTGCCGGCTGGTTTCATTCAGCATGCGATTCTGATTCTCAATGGCCGCTGCACCGGGGCTGCGCCTGAGCAACAGATGCAGCTGCAGTATCAACTGATGCGCGCGTTCGGTCGTGTGCTTGGGTTGGGTTGGTCGCAGACCAATGACAACGTCTTCACGGACAGCCCGCAACCTACGTTCGACCAGGCGATGTTTTGGCCGGTGATGCATCCGATCGATATCATTTGTGGCCCGTATACCTACCAGTGCATGCCGCAGCCATTCACTCTTCGTCCGGATGATCTGTCGGCGCTGGCGCAACTCTACTTTATCGATCAAGGGCAGGCGGGCGCGGGCAAGATGGATAGCCTGCTGAACGCGAACCTGTTTGATGGGCATGTCATCTTTCCTACGGGAGAGGGAATGCAAGGGGTCAACGTCGTCGTGCGCCGATGGGCACAGTTTACCCTGCCGTCGGCGATCGAAGACAGGTATACGGTTTCCAGTGTGTCGGGCGCTCTGTTTCGCCAATCGAACGGCAATCCTGTGAGTGGCCCAGACTCGTCGTTTGCCGGAAGCCAAGGGAGCCAGAATTCATCGGACGAGGGCTATTATTTGCTGGACCGAATACCGATGCTTCCTGGCACCTATCAGCAGCTGGTTATAGAGACAGAGCCTGTCAATCCGCTGTATACGGGACAATATGCTGTGGGACCGTATGTCGCCAATACCGTCGCGCCGTCTGGATCGGATCCGGTGACGGCCTATGGAATCTTCGGCAGCTACGCCCAGCCGTTCGTAGATTTTGTGACGAACGATGCAGCTGCGAGCTGCAATACGACCACGGACGGAACCGAAGCCACTCCTGCGGCTGTGGCGTCGCAGGGGTGGTGGTCCGGGTTGCTCTGCGGGTATGGGCACTCCGCCTGGTCTTCGCTCTCGGTGAAAGCGAACCGCTCGGCGACGTTTGAGGTTACGGCGGAAGATGAACAGGGATTCGCGACCAGCGCCAAGGCGATGCCGGTGATTGGAATTTGGAATGCGACAGACGTGCTGGGCTCGTTGCCTGGCGTTGCGGGTGCTGGTGAGGCCTTCAACGGCGAGGCCAATGGGATGACTACGCTGACCACTACGTTTACGCAACCAAATCAGTTACGAATTGGGATCGCCGATCAGCGCGGAGATGGACGCCCGGACTTCAATTACGAGGCACGCGTACTTTATGCGGATTCGCTGAGTCCTGCAACGGTGAGCGCTGCGGGCGGTACGATTACGATCAGTGGAATGGGCTTTCGTACGGGCAATGCGGTGACAGTGAACGGTGTTGCCGCCACAGTTTCGAGCTGGACCGCAAACACGATTGTCGCTACTGTGCCTTCGATTCACGCACTCGGCTCGAGCACGGCGCTGGTTGCCGATGTCGCAGTTACGGATTTGTCTACCGGTGGGACAACTGTGATGACGCAGTCGCTGAGCTATGCTGCGCCGGTGCCTGTGCTTAGCCTGGTGAGTGCGCCTTCGGGTCTGGTGCAGCTCTCGCAACCTGCAGCGACGCCGTTTGCCGTGAAGGTGCTGAATGGCGATGGAGCGACTCCGGTCGTGGGCGAGGCTGTGACCTTTACCGCGACGAATGGCTCGGTGCAATTTTCTGCTTGTGGAACGGCCAGTTGTACCGTGAGTACAGGTGCGAATGGCATCGCCTCGACGGTTGTTACACCGATGAGCGCGGGCGGGATCACGCTGCAGGCGACCGGAGTGGACGGTACGGCGATTGCATCTTTCACGGCGGCTACACGCGTCCAAACCGCGACTGCGATACAGGCGGTCGAATATATCGTGGAGGGCGCGACTGTGGAATGGAGTCCGCAGCTTAGCGTAACCGATAACTTTGCTTCGACTGCGGGACTGCCGGTTGCTTGGCAGGCAATTTCAGGGGCGGTTTCGGTGTCGCCGGCAAGCTCTCAGGTCAACTCGCAGGAGATGGCGCAGACTGTTGCGACGGCTGGTCCGTTGACGGCTGGAGGACAGGCTGTCCTTTCTGGCTGCGCCTGGACGAACACCTGTGCTTCGTTTACGACGCAGGGCGTCGATCTTGCGGACCTGCGCTTGATTGCGGTTAGCGGAGCTGGTCAAATCGTTTCAGCGTCGGGTTCGCTTGCGTCGGTGGTGTTGCAAGTGACGGACACGGCATCGCATCCGGTTGCTGGCGCTGTCGTTCAGATCTACCAGACGGTTGATGCCTGGGAGGCGGCTTGTCCGGACCGGGGGCGTTGTCCGATTGCGCCTGTTCTTGCTTCGTCGCAGTCTTCGGCCGTCTCTGATGCGAATGGTTTTTTGACCGTGGCCCCGCAGCAGACTTCGAGTATCGCTGAAACGACGAATCTTGTTGCCGCTACAGGCACGCAGGGTTTTATTTCTCTTGCTCTGCAAAAGCAGCCCTGATTCCTTTGATGGAAGAAGCCAGGCTTCTCTGTAACTCCTCGGGGAGAAGACCGTCAAATCAGGCAGTGAATCTCGTGCAAAGCCGAAAAGGCTCTATTTGGCATCAAATAAGAGACAAGTAAATGAGGAGCCCGGACGATGGCGGTAGCGACGGCAGTGGGAAGCGGACCTGTACGGAAGCGGGTCGTCATTCTGGGTGGGGGTTTTGGGGGCATCAATGCGGTGACGGGTCTGGGGAAGCTTCCGGTTGACGTCACACTTGTGGATCGCAGAAACCATTACTTATTTCAGCCGTTGCTCTACCAGGTGGCGCTCGCGGTTCTTTCTCCGGCCGATATTGCGCAGCCGATTCGTGCGCTTGTACGCAATCATCCGAATGTCGACGTGCTGATGGATGAGGCGGTGGGATTCGATGTGGCGCAGCGGCGCGTACATCTGAAGACGGGTGTGGAGCTTGAGTACGACTACCTGATTGTCGCGACGGGCTCGACGCACTCTTATTTTGGAAAGGACGAGTGGGCTAAGCTTGCGCCCGGACTCAAAACAGTCGAAGATGCGACGGAGATTCGCCGGAGGGTTTTGCTCGCCTTCGAACTCGCAGAGCGGCAGATGATGGAGACCGGGACTCATCCTGCGCTGAACTTCGTGATTATCGGCGGGGGGCCGACGGGGGTCGAGCTTGCGGGAGCTATCAGCGACATTGCGCGACTGTACATGGCACGTGATTTTCGCCACATCGACCCTTCGATGGCGAAGGTTCTTATTCTGGAGGGCGGCCCGAATATTTTGACTGCTTATCCCACGGATCTGCAACAGAAGGCGATTGAGCAGCTTGCCGAGCTCGGTGTGATGGTTCGGACCGGCGCCCATGTGAGTGATGTGCAGCCGGGTTATGTGATGGTGGGGGAGGAACGCATCGATGCGGTGGTTACGCTGTGGGCGGCAGGAGTGCAGGCCTCGCCGCTAGGCAAGATGCTTGGCGCGGAGACAGATAGACGTGGTGCGGTGATTGTCGATGGGCATCTTAATCCGCCGGGGCATCCGGAGATCTTTATCTGCGGGGATCTTGCGCACTTCGAGCAGGATGGCAAGCAGGTGCCGGGTGTGGCTCAGCCTGCCATGCAGATGGGAACCTATGCTGCGAAACGTATTGGCCGGTTGGTCGCTGCCGCCTCAGGGAGTGACGGGAGCGGCAAGGACAAAGAGTTTCGGTACTTTGACAAAGGCGATATGGCGACGATCGGACGCAAGGCAGCGGTTGCTAAGATCGAGTGGCCGTTCAAGGCACATTGGAGCGGATTTCCTGCGTGGATGACGTGGCTGGTCGTGCACATCTTTTTTCTTATCGGTTTTCGGAATCGGCTTGCCGTCTTCCGCCAGTGGGCGTGGACGTATCTAACGTTCAAAGATGGGGCGCGGCTGATTACGGGCTCGCAGGAGCTTCCCGGCTGGAATGCGCAGGAGGAACATACGGGAGTTCTTCCGACCAAACCGCTGGATATGAGTTCGCCCAAAACATAATCCGGATGACAGGGCTAAATAGGAAAGAGCCGCATGATGGCGGCTCTTTCCCGGTTGGAATGGATTTTGGTGGTTATTTCGCGGAGTCTTCGATCTCTTTCCACTCGGCTGCCGATAGCTTTACATCGGCTGCGGCGACGTTCTCTTCGAGGTGCTTTACCGAGGTCGTTCCCGGGATGGGCAGCATGACGGGGGAGCGATGGAGCAGCCACGCGAGTGAGAGTTGCGAGACCGTTGCATGGTGTTTCTTCGCGGCGGAGTCGAGTTTGCCGCCGGGCTGAGCGAGCTTACCTGCTGCTACAGGGAACCAGGGGATAAACGCGATTTTGTGTTTGGCGCAGTAGTCGACAACGTCCTCGTGCTGGCGGTCGCCGATGTTGTACTGATTTTGCACGCTCACGATCTCGACCACTTTACGAGCCTGGTCAATTTCGTGAGGTTTCACCTCGCTTAATCCGATGTGTCGGATCTTGCCCTGTTCCTGTAGTTTTTTGATTGCGCCGAGCGACTCCTCGACCGGCACCTTCGGGTCGATGCGGTGTAGTTGCCACAGGTCGATCCGTTCAAGTTTCAATCTGCGCAGGCTCATCTCCACCTGCTGGGTCAGGTACTCGGGGCGGCCTACGGGCAGCCACTGATTTGGTCCCTGGCGTGTGAGGCCGCCTTTGGTTGCGATGATGACATCCTTTGCGTAAGGAGCTAGCGCCTCGCCGATGAGTTGTTCGCTCACATCGGGTCCGTAGGCGTCGGCGGTATCGATGAAGTTGATGCCGAGTTCGACGACGTGTCGCAGAACCTTTTTTGCGCCTTCGATATCTTTGGGGTCGCCCCAGATCCCGTCGCCGGTGATCCGCATTGCCCCATATCCCATGCGATTGACGGTGAGATCGCCGCCGATCGAAAACGTGCCGCTTGCCTTCGCGTTTACGGTTGAAGTTGTCATAAGCTATCGGATGCTGGTCGCCGGGTGAAGATGCATCGTCTCGCCCTCGCCCAGAATTTTTATTTTTCGGTTGATTCCGAGTCTTTGTGCCTCCGCTTCGAGGCGCTGTACGGGCTCTTCCATCGGCTCGCGGCCGAGGCGGAAGGTCCCATAGTGCATCGGCACCATCTGCTCGGCTCCGAGTTCGACGAAGGCGCGCACGGCCTCTTCCGGGCTGGTGTGCACGGAGCGGTAGGTGTCTGGAAAATAGGCGCCTATGGGCAGGAGGGCAACTTCGGGTTTGAGTTTTGCGCCAATCTCGCGGAAGCCGTCGAAGTAAGCGGTATCGCCAGAGTGGTAGACCGACTGGCCGCCGCCGTGGACGACATATCCGCCGTAGCCACGGTGGGTGTCGCGAAACATTCTTGCTCCCCAATGTTTGCAGGGAGTCATGGTTATCGTGAGGCCTTGTATTTCAATCTGTTCCCACCATGCCAGGCCGTGAATTCGCGAGAAGCCAAGGCGTTCCACGAGGTCCTCGACGCCGCGCGGCACTACGACCTCGGGAGTCTGGCCGGTTAGCTTTCGGGTTGCGCGGATGACGCGGCGCAGAGATGCCATATCGAGGTGGTCCATGTGGGCGTGGGTGAGAAGAACCACGTCGATGGCTGGCAACGCTTCGACTGTGACGCCAGGACGCCGTTGGCGGCGCAGGAGAACCAGGCGTTTTGAGAAGACAGGGTCGACGAGCAGCTTTCGCCCATGAACTTGCAGAAGAAACGAGGAGTGACCAATGAAAGTGACTCCAAGTTCGTTGCGGTCCACCAGCTCGACGGGCCGGGAGATTCCGGTCATCGGTTGCTCGTGACTCTCGCGCACCAACCGCCAGAGCTGTTCCATCTTTCTAACTGCGAATGGTCTGCCTCGCCAGGTTCTTTGCATTCATCTCACCAATAAATAGATGCTCCAAGCGATCTTATGGACCAGATGCCGGTGGAAAACGATCTTGTAATGGGTTTCCCTTTGGGCTGGAGCGGCATCTACCTTGCCAGAATGCCTGCTGGGAGCGCCTCGTAGAGAGACTTAGCGAGGGGAACCAGCATGCAGAGGGAGCGTCGCCATCTCTTCCGCCGATCCCATCCTCGATCCTGTTCATGGCGTCCGTGTTCAACGGCGCATATGGGATCTTGTGTCGCGGTCGCCGCTTCAATCTCTTTGGAATTTTGAGGGCATCCCGATCCGGGCTGTGGCGAAGCATACCTGGAGGTCCTTTCTGGACGATAACCTGGTGGGGCGTGCTGCCGAACTTGGTTTCTACTTTATCTTTGCGTTGTTTCCAAGCTTGTTTACGGCGACGTCGCTGCTTGGATTGGCTGCTCGCTCGGCATCGCACATCTATTACTCTCTGCTGGGCTATCTCTCGATTGTTATCCCGCGAGATGCGATGGGGACGGTGCTAGAGACCTTCAACCAGACAACTGCCGCGGCTACTGGCGGGAAGCTTACCTTTGGGTTGGCTGCGGCGGTGTGGAGTGCTTCGGTGGGATTTTCCGCGATTCAGGACTCGCTTAATGTGGTCTATAAGGTCAAGGAGACTCGCTCCTACTTTGCAGCTCGATTTTCCGCGATTGGCGTGACCATACTCTTGATGGGACTGGTGACGCTGATGCTAGCCTCACTGCTGGGGGGTGACTTTTTTGCCCGCCTCGCTCACCTGCATATCTACGACCATTTTTTTGCCGCGCTCGTAGCGCTTGTGGCTCGCGTCTTTGGATGGCTGTTCGCCGTGGTTCTGTTGTCGCTGTTCTTTGCGGTTATCTATTACTTCGCGCCGGATGTAAAACGAAGTCAATGGCATTGGCTTACGCCAGGCGCGGCCGTAGGCATTGTGGGATGGCTCATCACTTCGATTGGACTTCGGCTCTATGTTCACTACTTCGACAATTACTCGGTGACCTATGGGTCGTTAGGCGCTGTGATCATCCTGCTGACGTGGTTTTATTTGACGGGTCTTATGCTGCTGCTGGGGGCTGAGATCAATAGCGAAATAGAGGCCGCCGCTGCAGCGAAGCGTCTGCTCGTTCTCGAGCAAAACAGCCTTGCTGCAGCGGCGGCTCCGGCTAATCCAACGCTGGTTTCTGCTGCAGATTCGTCAAGCGCCGAATCTGCTCCTAAGCCTGCTGCCTGATCTTACTTCGCTGCGGGCTTCAGAATGTCATCCAAGCGATCGGGCACCGAGGAGACGCGCTCAAGCTGGGGATAACGCTCGCCATCGTGATAGTCCAGTTTGACCACCTTGTAGTAGCCGGTGTTGAAGACGATGAGCTCGACGGCCGGACCGGAATCTTTGGCGTCGTGAATTGCGGCCTTGAGGACATCGGGAGTGTAGGCGCGGCCGTTCACTGCCAGGATCTTCATCCCCGGACCGATACCGGCTTTATCGGTGACACCGCCTTTGAGGACGTCTGAGATATTGCCTGCCTTGTTGGCGTGGAAGCCGATGGAATACCAGAAGTCGAAGCTTTCCATCTGCTGGTCCTCGAGCGTGCTCCAAGGGTTTGGCTTGTCTGTGTAAGTGAGCCTGTAGCCGCCGTTTTCGATACCCCCCATGGGGGCTTGAGAGGAGTGCGAATCGAGGCGCGAGCGGAGGAACGTGGCCCAGTCGTTGGGTGCGACATCGTTGAGTACCGCAACGACATCTTCGAAGGTGTAGGGCACGACCTTTGGTCCTGTGTCTCCGCCGCGGCCGTGAAACTTCGCGACGAAGTCGTCGATCGATTTTTTGCCATTGGTCATCTTGCGAATCGTCGTGTCGACGTCGAGCCAGATGAGTTCTCCCTCGTCGTAGTAGTCCACGTTGAGGCGCCAGTTGTCCCATCCCACGCCAGTGGAGTAGAACATCTGTGCTGAGGTCGCGGTGTCTTGAACATCACGCCAGGTGCGGCCTGGCCGGTTGTTGTACTCCGCTGCGATGGTCGAGAGCCGCTGTTTGTACTGGTCGGCTGTCCAGATGCCGCAACGTGCGGCGAGTACATCGCCCAGGTACTCGGTCAAACCTTCGTACACCCAGAGGAGGTCGCCTTCCATCGGCTTCTGATAGTTGTTGGTGGCGAGGCCGGCGGGGCGACGGTATTTGCCGTTCCAGCTATGCGTGAACTCATGCGGAAGCAGCAGGCCATCGAGCACAAACTCGCGATCGTCGGTGAAGGTAGTGGCTGGCACGCGGTCGTCGCTGGACTGATGATGCTCAAGGCCGAAGTGCGCGACCTCGTCGCTGAGCGTGACGAGGAAGTGGTAGGAGCCGTAGTGGCGCGACTTATAGAGGGCGCCGGTCTCGCGCACGAGTTTGTCGAAGTCGGCGATGTGTTCTTTGGACAGATCCAGTTGCTCGGGGCCGTCGGCTGCCATGTCGAGATAATGCTTCGGCGAAATCTCAGGAGCGAGGGGAATCTCGCGGAAGTATCGACCGGCGAGGACGGGGGAGTCGACTAATTGCTCGAGGCTTAGGGTTTTGAAGGTTGATGTTTGGCCGGATCCGCCATCTTTGTCCAATGCTGTTCCGAGATTCCACCCAACCGGCAACTTCACAGAGGGGGTGAACATGACACTGGTGGCGTCGGTATCGGCGGGGTATACCAAAAGCGTGTTCCAGCTGAGAAGAGCGAGGTTTTCGCTGGTCGATCCACCTGCAGAGTATCCAGAGGTGCCGGCGGTTGCGAGGAAGTCAATTTTCATCTCTAACTGCGTGACGCCCTGTGGAACGGTGATGTGGTAGGCGAACATATCCACCTTGTCGCGCTCCCATCTGATCGGCTGACCGTTTGCCGTGATGAAGAAGCCGGCCATGTTATCGATGGGCCCTGTTGGCCCATGCTCTCCGGGGATCCACTTGGGGTAGACGAGGGTGAGGGGGCCGGCTGACACCGGCATGACCTCGATTGCGTGGAGTATCTTGCGGGGAGCATCAGTGAGATCGACACTGAGGGTGATTGGCGCAGTCTGCGCCCCTGCCATCAAACCGCCTACGGTTGTTGCCAGAGCTACTCCGGCACACTTCTTCCAAAAACCAGCCATTGTTCCGCCTTCCGCTTGCTATGTTGAACCGCAACCAGTCTAACCTTGGCCGACTGACCTTTGGAATGGATCGGCGTGCTTTGCAGGCGTTTTTACGGATAGGATGGTGCACACAGGAGAACTCATGCTCTCGAAGCTACCGGTCGCCCTGGCGGCCACTGCACTCTGCCTCGTCGTGATGCGCCTTCCCGCGCAAGAAGCAGCTCAGCCACTTCAATCGATGCCTTATTCGCCGTCGCTTGATCTTTCGAGCCTGGACCGCTCCGTGGACCCGTGTGTCGATTTTTATAAGTTCACGTGTGGGGGCTGGCAGAAGAAGAATCCGATTCCCTCCGACCGGGCCAGTTGGAGCGTCTACGCCAAGCTGGGTAATGATAATGAGCAATTTTTGTGGGGAATTCTCGAGGCAGATGCGAAGGCGACCGATCGTACCGCGGTTCAGCAGAAGGTGGGCGATTACTTTGCGGCCTGCATGAACACGACAGCGATTGATGCATTGGGTGTAAAGCCGGTGCAGCCAGGACTTGCGCGGATCGACGCATTGAAGACGCGGCCGGAGCTTATTCAGGGGATAGCCTCGCTGCATCATGAGTATGAGGGCAGCTTTTTCTTCGGCTCCAGCACTGACCAAGATGCGCTCGACTCCTCGCTGGTGATCGTGGAGGTTGAGGCGGGCGGACTTGGTCTTCCTGACCGTGACTACTACCTGAAGACGGATGACAAAAGTGTGAAGCTGCGCGAGCAGTACGTTGCATACATTCAAAAGCTGATGATGCTTGGTGGTGAATCGGCGGCCCAGGCGAAGTCTGATGCTGATGCGACTCTACGCGTCGAGACCGCTCTCGCGAAAGCATCTCTCACGCGGGTGGAGCGGCGGGATCCGCATAATACGTACCACATGATGACGATCGAAGAGCTTGGCAAGATTGCCCCTTCCTTCGATTGGCCACGCTATTTCGCAACGCAGGGTGCGCCGGGCGTAGCGAAGGTGAATGTAGCGCAGCTGGAGTTTATCAAGGCAGTTCAGGCGGAGCTTACGACTGAGTCGATTGACGCACTTCGTGGCTATCTGCGGTTCCACTTGCTTACATCTGCGGCACCGTATCTGGCGCACCCGCTGCAGCAGGCCGACTTCGATTTTTATTCGACGACACTGCGCGGGGTTCCAGCGATGCCTCCGCGCTGGAAGACTTGCACGCGTGGAGTTGATGGCGACCTGGGAGAAGCACTGGGGCAGGAGTTTGTGAAGCGCACTTTTTCTGCCGACACGAAGGCCAAGACGCAGCAGATGACCGAACAGGTAGAAGCTGCCATGCAGCATGAGATTGAGAATCTCGATTGGATGAGTCCTGCAACGAAGCAAGAGGCACTGCGCAAGCTGAAGGTGATTCGCAATAAGATTGGCTACCCGGATCAGTGGCGCGACTATACGGCTCTCGAGATCAGGCCCGACGACTACATTGGCAATGTGACGCGGTCTTACCGCTTCGAGGACGCACGCCAGTGGCACAAGCTGGGAAAGCCAGTCGACCGGAACGAGTGGGGCATGACGCCGCCAACGGTGAACGCCTACTTCAATTCGCAGATGAACGATATCAACTTTCCTGCGGGCGTTCTACAGCCGCCGCTCTACGATACGAAGCTGGACGATGCGCCGAACTATGGCAACACGGGAGCGACGATCGGCCATGAACTGACGCACGCCTTCGATGATGAAGGACGGCAGTTTGATGACAAGGGGAACCTTCGCGACTGGTGGACGGCCGCCGATGCAAAGGGCTTCGAGAACCGTATCAACTGCGTTCGCGATCAGTATGCGCAATATGTTGTTGTGGACGATATTCATATCAACTCGAAGCTGACCAGCGGCGAAGACGTGGCCGATCTGGGTGGGACGCTGCTCGCATATATTGCGTGGAAGAAGCAGACTGCAGGGCAGCAGCTAGAGAGTGTGGACGGGTTTACGCCTGACCAACGATTTTTCGTTGGGATGGCACAATGGGCTTGCGAGAACCAGCGTCCAGAGGTGCTGCGGGTTCGGGCGATAACGGATCCTCACTCACCAGGTTATGCGCGCATCAATGGCGTGGTTTCGAATCTGCCTGAGTTTCAGAAGGCGTTTAGTTGCAAGGCAGGCCAGCCGATGGTGCATGCTCCGACGTGCAAAGTCTGGTAGGGGAGTGCTCCCGTTTCGAGTACCAGTGGCTCCGCGATTTTTTTTGATGCGGGGCGGGCGGTGTTGTAATCAGCTTCTAGACAGTACACTTGACCCTACCAAATGAATCTTTACGCGATTGTTCTTTCGGCTATTGTTGTCACCCTGCTAACGGTATCGCTGACCCGTCTTGGCAAGGTGAAGACCAAGGCCGATTATCTTGTGGCCGGCCGCTCGCTGCCCGCCTTTGTTCTGGTCTTCACGTTGCTGTCGAGTTGGATTGGCTCGGGGTCGCTGCTTGGCGGCGCAGAGAATGCGTACAGGCACGGCTTTGCGGCGCTATGGCAGGGCGGCGGCGGCTGGGCCGGACTCCTGCTGATCTATTTCATTGCGCCACGGGCGAGAAAGTTCGCGCAGTTCACTATTCCGGATCTGTTGGAGGTTCGTTATAACCAGGCTGCCCGCATCCTTGGTGTCATCGCGATTCTCTTCTGCTATACCGCTGTGACGAGCTACCAATTTGTTGGTGGCGGCGATATTCTCCACCTGATCTTTCCGGACGTTATTACCCCTGACTTCGGCAAATATATTATTGCGGCGTTTGTCATTGTCTTTACCGCCATCGCCGGGATGGCCTCCGTCGCCTATATGGATGTGGCGATTGGACTGCTCGCTACTTTCACGATGATTATCGCTTTGCCAATTCTTACTCACCATGCGGGAGGGTGGTCTGCGATTCATGCGAGCCTTCCTGCTACCCACTTTGAGGTCTTCGGTGACTTGTCGCACATTCGATGTCTGGAGCTCTTTCTTCCGACCTGCTTGTTGCTGCTTGGGAATCAGTCGATGTATCAGAAGTTTTTCTCGGCGAAGTCCGAAAAGGACGCCACGCGCGCGGTGGTTGGATGGATCATCGGCACGGTTATTCTCGAGACCGTTATTGTGGCGCTCGCGGTCACGGGGTCGAGTCTGTTTCCTAGTGGAGAGGTCGAAGCACGTCCTCGCGAGATTCTTGCTTACCTTGGGTTGCACGGTTTTTCTGGTTCGGGCCCGCTTCGTCTGTTGGGCGCGCTGCTGATGGGCGCTATCTTCGCGAAGATTATTTCAACGGCGAACAACTGGCTGTTCTCTCCATCGACCAATCTTGTCAACGACATCTACCTCCGCTATATCAATCCGGAGGCGTCCAATAAGAAGACCCTTGCCGTCTCTCGTCTTATGGTCGTTCTGCTTGGGCTGTGGGCGCTCTATCAGTCGCTCCATATCGAATCAGTGTTGAAGAAGTCGCTTTACGCTTACACGATTTACGGTGCTGCCTTGACGCCAGTTATCCTTGCCACGTTTTACTGGAGGCGCGCGACGGCCGCGGGGGCTGTGGCCAGCATTGCGGTCGGCACCTTCGTGACGGTCTTCTGGGATACGGGATTGGTCCACTCCCATCTTCCGGCGATCATCGGCGAACGCGACGCTATTCTTCCGGCGCTGCTGGCGTCGTTGCTGTGTCTGGTGATTGTCAGCCTGTTGACCACCCCGCCCACGGAGAAGCAGCTCAAGCCATTTTCCGAAGCTTGATAAGGCTACCTTTTGTGCCTTATTAACGGTAGTGTTCCATACTGAACTACTTACTCCCAGCTGACGCGCAATTCTTTGGACTGATAGCGGCGACAAAGTCGCATGAAAGATAGATGAACTACCGACTGACTCCTGACCTGGCCGCAATGGCAACGCTTCTCACGATCCTGTACTTTCTGCGCAAACGCCATCCGCAGGAGAGGGTCGATCTTTGGATCAGTGGCCTGCTGTTCATCTTTCTTGAGGCCATTGCTCACGCCTTTTATTCGCCTAAGGGGCCATGGCACGTTAGTTCGCACGTCGTGGCGCTGGATGCGTACCTTGCAGCTGGAGGTATCTTTCTGTGGGCTGCCTCAAAGGCTCTCTTTCCGCGCAAACAGACGCTTTATTATCTGTTCCTGAATGCTCTACCCCTCTTTGCTGTTCTTACGACGTATGGCCTTGATGTCCGGACGGCGGCGATCTACCGGGTCTTCATTGTCTGCGGTCTTCTGGTCGGAGCAGTCAGCCCGTTTTTGCTTGCCCGCACCTGGAAGTTGGGGGGTGCCTGGTGGATTGTTGCGGCACAGATCTGTGTCTGGGGCTCGGCCTGGTTTTTCGCCTCGAACGGCATGTATCGCGACACGGCATATATCCCGCTCTTCGCCGTCTACCTCGCGACGGCCATCGTCTTTCAGCTCAGCCTGCCCAGCCGGAGCCTCGGCAAGGTTGCGGTCGTTCTCGGTTTTACCCTGTGGGCTTTGGTCTTTCTACTACATTCATGGGTTACCAACCACCCGCAGTACATCGATATTGCGTCGCAGATATGGGACATGCAGAAGTTTTTGGTTACGATCGGCATGCTGCTGGTGATGTTGGAACACCAGGTCTCGAGCAACGAATGGTACGCGTTCCATGACCATTTGACGGGCCTGCCAAATCGGCGGCGCTTTGAGGACCTCCTGGTGGAGGCGCTGAGGCGGTCGGAGCGTAACCATACGCGTACCGCATTGCTGATGCTCGATCTCAACGGATTCAAGCAGATTAACGATTCCTACGGGCATGACGCGGGCGATGAGTTGCTGCAACGGGTTGCGCATAACCTTCGGGCCGCGATCCGAGCTCCGGACACCCTTGCCCGCCTCGGGGGAGACGAATTTATCGTGATTGTTACGGATCTGCCTGTCGACGGACCGGTAGACCATATCGCGGACAACTGCGTTGGGCGACTCTCCGGGGCGCTCCGCAAGCCAGTGCAGATCAACGGCAACGCGGTGACCGTGAGCGGAAGCATCGGCGTCGCCGTCTATCCGGACGACACGACCGATGAGGTATTTCTGCGCCGTCTCGCTGATCAACGCATGTATCAGGAAAAGCGTCAGATTCCGCTAATCGTTCAATTCGAGGAAAAGTGAATTTTCACACTCACTTTTTTCAATCTGCTGCATCCTATTCCAGTACACATTTTCAACAGGAGATTTTTATGGCACTTGAGACCCTAACCTTCGACTTCAACGCAACCTTTTTCCCCTTGGGTCCGGATTTCATTGCCGCCTTTGAATACAGCTCGCTTGACTCCCCTGCAGGTTACGCCACGTCTGAATCACTCAGCGTCGCGAAGAAAGCAGTCGAAGACGACGATGATGAGTTCGAGGATGATGACGACGAAGAGGAGGACGAGGATGACGATGAGGATGAGTACGAGGACGACGAAGAAGTAGATGAAGATGATGACGAAGATGATGAGTACGAGGATGACGACGAAGAAGAAGATGATGAGGATGACGACGAAGACGATGATGACGTCGACGAACTTCAGGTCGGGCGGCGATTTTAGCTTACCGGTGAGAACTCGCCCGGGTCAGATCTTCAGCTTCGATCTTTTACTGCTGTCGGAATGAACGGGTGACGGGCTGGCAACTCACTTCGAGGAACGGGGACAGGCCAACGCGCGGGGGAAGCGGCTAAGACTATCGGCCTATTTGGGTTACGCCAATTTCCAACTTCACTCCTGGATCGTGGGAGCCATGAATCGGCTCAGCGCGCTGTTATTCTATGGTCATCCGGGCCTCAACCGACAATGAGGCGACTAAGCTCTTTGGTGGAATCACCACTTTCAACCCGCGTTAACGAAGTATTTGAGGAGGTCCATGGCTGCATTGATCGACGCCATCGACGTAAAGCGCAAGATGTCTTTTGAGTATGAAAACGTTCCGTTCTGCTGTCTGGAAGCGGAGATCTCCACCCCTACGGCCAGAGGCGGACAGACACTGGTTCGTTTGCGGATGCGGAATATGCTTACGCGCGCTGTCTTCGATAAGACATTCAAGGCGAGCGACAAGTTCAAGGAGCCGGATCTCCAGACGGTTGGGGCGTCGTACCTCTACAGCGATGGAGACGGTTCTTATTTTATGGATCAGGAGAGTTTTGAGACTCTCGTTCTTAGCAATGAGATGGTCGGGGACGCAGTAGACTTTCTCGTTGAGGGAATCCTGATTCAAATTGATAAATACAACGGCAATCCCATTGGGCTGCAGCTGCCAATCCACGTGGAACTCTCCGTCGCACAAACAGAACCGGCAGTTCGCGGCGATACTGCCAGCGGGGGCGTGACCAAACCAGCCAAGCTGGAGACAGGTGTCGAAATCCGTGTGCCCTCGTTTATTAAAGAGGGGGAGAAAATTAAGGTGAACACAGAGACTCGAGAGTTTGCCGGGCGAGCCTGACTGCTTGAGGACCACGTCCTGGTGGATTGCGGCCAGGACGAGCCAACACGGTCCCCGATGGAAGACCTTGCCTAACTGCATTTTCAGGCACAAGATGTTCATGTACTGAAAGTGTCGCCGGGAAGCAATCCGAAGGGGGTCTCGTGGAGGCTTGGGATCGACATGCGCCGCCGATTGCGGAGATCGATGTGCTTTGGATTGCTGCGGGGCTGAGTTGCGATGGAGACACGATCGCGATGACAGCCGCAACACAGCCAAGCATTGAAGACATTGTCCTCGGTGGAATTCCCTGGACTCCGAAGGTGAACTTTCATAATCCTTTTCTCGCTTCTGAGGTTGGTGACGACTTCCTGCGTCCTTTCAACCTTGCGGAGGAGGGTAAGCTGGAACCGTTCATTCTTGTAGTTGAGGGCTCTATCCCGAATGAGAAAAATAAGTCGGAGGGGTACTGGGCCTCGTTGGGAACAGATCTGGCGACTGGGCAGCCAATTACGACATGCGAGTGGATCGACCGGCTGGCCCCGCATGCGTGGGCGGTGATCGCGGTGGGAACCTGCGCGACCTATGGCGGAATTCACGCAATGGTTGGTAATCCAACGGGTTGCATGGGCCTTCCGGACTATCTGGGTTGGCAGTGGAAGTCCAAGGCTGCAATCCCTATCGTTTGTGTTCCAGGTTGTCCTGTTCAGCCGGACAATTTTATGGAGACTCTGCTGTATCTGCTTTACATGGCTACGGGCCGTGCACCTATAATTCCCCTCGACGAGGCGTTGCGCCCTAAATGGCTCTTTGGAAGCACCGTTCACGAGGGCTGCGATCGTGGCGGCTACTATGAGCAGGCGCAGTTCGCGGAACAGTATGGATCTCCGCTGTGCATTGTGAAGCTTGGTTGCTGGGGTCCAGTAGTGCAGTGCAATGTTGGCAAGCGTGGATGGATGGGCGGGATCGGCGGTTGTCCCAATGTAGGCGGCATCTGCATCGGTTGCACGATGCCGGGATTCCCGGATAAGTTTATGCCGTTCATGGACCAGCCGCCCGGATCGCTCTTGTCTTCAGCTGCGGTTCAGACGTATGGGCGAGCGATTCACGCGCTGCGCAAATTTACTCAGGCATCGCTCAACAAAGTGCCGAGCTGGCGGCAGCAAAGTATTTCACCGGGCCAACAACGCTGACAGGAGAGCGCCTCTCGAAGGGAGCGAGGATGGCTTCAGTCGCCCAAGCCGACCGGGAAGATCGAAGGCCCGAGGCAGAAGATATCGCGCAGCTTCTGGACGTCGGCGAGGCAGAAGCTGTCCTGATCGAGTTGGCAAGCATGTTCAGCGGCATGATCTCGCCATCATCTCCGGACAGTGACAAGCCAGCGAGCGGCCAATCGGCGCAGACTTCTGAAGCTCAGACGTCAAACCTCGAAGCTAAATACCGTGCGTTGCTGGAGCAGATTCCTGCTGTGGTCTTCATGGTGTATCTGGATCGCGGCATCAGCGAGGCGTATGTGAGCCCACAGATCGAAGCAGCGCTTGGATTCTCGCGCGAGGAATGGCTGGAAGATCCTATTCGCTGGTATGAACACATTCATCCGGATGATAAGCAACGGTGGAGCCTGGAGGCCGCGGGCATGTTTCTGTCGGGCACGCCCCTGCGATCGTCTTATCGTGTCATCGCGCGTGATGGACACGTGATCTGGTTCCACTGCGACGCGAAGATGATGCGCCGACCGGATGGCCATCCCTGGTTCATTCACGGCGTCGCCTTTGATATCTCCGATCTGAAGCATACTGAGGAAGCACTCCATCAAGAGCGCAACGTTGTCTCCGCGATTCTCGATACGGTGGGAGCGTTGGTGGTGGTTCTCGATCCCGAGGGTCGCATCACGCGATTCAATCGGGCCTGTGAACTGACCACCGGATATTCGCTGGAGGAGGTTCGCGGCAAACGCATCTGGGATTTTTTTCTTGTGCCCGAAGAGGTGGAACGCTTTAAGTCGATCTTTATGCAGCTAAGCGCAGATTTGCTGCCCGAAGATTACCAAAGCTATTGGGTGACACGGCATGGGACCAAGCGACTCATTGCGTGGTCAAGCACCATGCTGCCGGGTAGTAACGGGACGCCGAACTATATCATCGCAACCGGCATCGACATCACTGAACGAGAACAATTGGAGAAAGCGCTCCTGAACATTAGTTCCAGAGAGCAGCGACGTATTGGGCAAGACCTGCACGATGGTCTTGGGCAACATCTCACGGGCATTGCCTTCATGGCCAAAGTGCACGAGGCGAAGTTGACGGAGAAGCGTCTGGCGGAGGCTAACGATGCAGCGAAGATTGTGCGGCTGGTGAACGAAGCAATTTACAAGACGCGAGAGCTGGCCAGAGGTCTGCTGCCAGTCGTCTCCGACGCGCAGGGACTGATGTCAGCACTGCAACTCTGGGCTGCGGAGGTGGAAGATATCTTTGGAATATCGTGTCACTTCGACTGCGAACCCGCCGTTTTGATCTACGACGACGCGATGGCGACCCATCTTTACCATATCGCTCAGGAGTCAGTAAATAATGCGCTGAAGCATGGCCATGCGCGCAAAATAGTGATCAGGTTGACGGCTGAGAATGGTCGCGGTTTGTTGGTGATTAGCGATGACGGCGCTGGCATCCCCGAAAACCATGGAAGTAGTCATGGCATGGGGCTCCACATAATGAACTATCGAGCGGGCATGATCGGTGGAACGCTTGAGGTTGCACCGAGCCCGCTCCAGGGAACGATTGTTACCTGTATGTTCACTGTCAAACCTGGGAGGTAACTATGGCCGCGACCAACGCTCAGGAGCAACTTCGTCGCGCAGGCAAAAGAACCGTCTTCGTAGTCGACGACCATCCGCTCCTGCGTCAGGGGCTGGCTTTGTTGATCAACCAGCAGCAGGATCTGGAAGTTTGCGGCGAGGCCGAAGAGGCGCAGGCTGCTATGCGGGCCATCGCACGAAAGAAACCTGACATCCTGATTGTAGATATCTCACTGAACGGTCCGGACGGATTGGACCTGCTCAAGGCCATTCGAGGATCGTATCCCGACCTGCCAGTCCTCATTCTCTCGATGCATGATGAGGCCATCTATGCGGAACGCGCCCTGCGTGCTCGCGCGAACGGCTACATCATGAAGCAGGAGGCGACGGAGAAAGTGCTGGTTGCGGTGCGCCGCATTCTTGGTGGCGAGGTGTATCTTAGCGATCGCATGGCCAACAAGATGCTTCAACAGTACATTGGCGGCTCTCCGGCTGCGCTTCAATCTCGCATTTCATCGCTCTCTGATCGTGAGTTAGAGGTCTTTTGTCTGATCGGCGAGGGTCGAGGTACACGTGAGATTGCCGAGGAACTGCACCTCAGCGTTAAGACTGTCGAAACCTACCAGGCCCACATCAAAGAAAAGCTCTTCCTGCACAGCGGGCGTGAGCTGATTCAACATGCGATTCAGTGGAAGATCGACGAGAAGGCGGGATGATATGTGGAGGGATCGGTAACTGAAGCTCCGGTTGATGTTCCGCCGTCCGTCCCCATGTTTTCATATCAAAGCGTTTTCTGAATTGCACCTGTCCCGGGCGCATGCGCTTAAGGGGCCTTCTTCAATTGGTTAGACCCAAAACCTAACGCGCAAAAAACCTGATTCTGCTTAATGCGAGATCGGGGAATCCCCTACGTCGTCAGAGTATTAAGTACGAGAAAAGAATAGGGTGCGTCCCGCTTGCGGGTTGAATACACCAACCACTTTACTGGCTACGGTTCGCTGATCGTCGAAGAGTGTCAAAGAGACGATTTGCACGTCAGGTTTGCGTCCTCGGGGCGCTGCCCGCAAGCTCCAAGCAAGACAAGCCAGTATTCCGAAGAGGAGAACCAGGTTATGGCTCAAGAAACAGTTCCTTACGGCCGAGTCACTCAGAAGAAACCCGCTGTGGCCGAACTACATATTCTGTGGATCACCGCCGGTCTGGGATGTGACGGAGATTCAGTGTCCATCACGGCGGCCACACAGCCAAGCATCGAGGACGTGCTTCTGGGAGCGATTCCCGGACTACCCAAGGTGCACCTGCACAATCCAGTGCTCGCGTACGAAGTGGGCGATGATTTTATGAAGCACTTTTACATGGCCGAGAAGGGAGAGCTTGAACCCTTCGTGCTTGTGGTGGAAGGCTCTATCCCGAACGAGAAGATCAAGAAGGAAGGCTATTGGGCCGGACTCGGAACGGATCCGCATACCGGGCAGCCGATTACAACAAATGAGTGGATTGATCGCTTGACGCCGCGCGCGCTTGCGGTGGTGGCGTGTGGCACTTGCGCTACTTATGGCGGTATTCACGCGATGGAAGGTAACCCGACAGGTGCGATGGGGCTAGCGGACTACCTGGGCTGGGATTGGAAGTCCAAAGCTGGCCTTCCTATCGTGAATGTTCCCGGATGTCCCGTGCAGCCGGACAATTTTATGGAGACCGTTCTCTATCTTCTCTATCAGGTAGCTGGATTGGCACCAATGATTCCTCTGGACGATCAGCTCCGGCCAACGTGGCTCTTCGGCAAAACAGTTCATGAGGGCTGCGATCGGGCGGGATATTACGAGCAAGGTGATTTCGCCACGTCCTATGGCTCGCCGAAGTGCATCGTCAAACTGGGATGCTGGGGGCCGGTCGTCAATTGCAACGTTCCTAAGCGTGGCTGGATGGCAGGCATCGGTGGCTGCCCTAATGTGGGCGGGATCTGTATTGGCTGCACGATGCCGGGATTCCCCGACAAGTTCATGCCGTTTATGGACGAGCCTCCCGGCGGCAAGCTGTCGAGTACTGCGGTCGGAGTCTATGGCAAAGCCATTCGTGCTCTCCGCAAATTGACTAATGACACGGTGAACAAAGAGCCGAAGTGGCGGCATCCTCGCGCCGAACTGACCACCGGCTACCACCCCAATTCCTACTAGCGACCTAAAGGAGACACCACGATGGGCACGATTACCGCTGTACGTACAGAGGATGCCGCCGAAAAGAGCCAGTTAGTAGAGATGAATTGGGATCCGATCACACGGATCGTCGGCAGTCTCGGCATCTTTACAAAGATCGACTTTGGTAAACGCAAAGTTGCGGAGTGCCACAGCACCTCTTCAATTTTTCGTGGTTACAGCATCTTCATGAAGGGCAAGGATCCAAGGGACGCGCACTTTATCACCAGCCGCATATGCGGTATCTGCGGTGATAACCATGCGACGTGTGCGACCTATGCGCAGAACATGGCCTTTGGCGTCCGCCCACCGGCCATTGCCGAGTGGATCGTAAACCTCGGCGAGGCCGCGGAGTACATGTTCGACCACAACATTTTTCAGGACAACCTGGTGGGCGTGGACTTCTGCGAAAAGATGGTGAAGGAGACCAATCCGGGCGTTTGGGAGAAGGCAACGAAGACTGCTGCGCCGCACGCGGAGTTGCATGGCTTCCGCACCATCGGCGACATCATGACGGCACTCAATCCTTTTACGGGGTCGTTCTATCTTGAGACTTTGCAGGTGAGTCGGTACACACGCGAGATGTTCTGCCTGATGGAAGGTCGTCACGTTCATCCGTCCACTTTGTATCCCGGCGGAGTTGGCACAGTGCCCACTGTGCAACTTTTTACGGACTACATTGTCCGGCTGATGAAGTATGTGGAGTTCATGAAGAAAGTCGTACCGCTGCATGACGATCTATTTGATTTCTTCTATGAAGCGCTCCCCGGTTACGAAGAAGTAGGCCGCAGGCGGATTCTTCTTGGGTGTTGGGGGTCGTTTAACAATCCTGATGTCTGCGACTATACCTACGAGAAGATGACAGATTGGGGCCGCGGAATGTTTGTGACGCCGGGCGTTGTTGTCGACGGCAAACTGGTGACGACGGATCTCGTGGACATCAATCTGAACATCCGTATTCTGCTGGGTAGTTCTTACTATGATGACTGGCAGAACTCTGAGACCTTCGTTCGGAAGGATCCACTGGGAAACCCTGTCGATCAACGTCATCCGTGGAACCAGAGTACGTTCCCTAAGCCACAAAAGCGCGACTTCAAGGATAAATACACCTGGGTGATGTCTCCGCGCTGGTATGACGCACGGACCAAAGACTACCTTGCACTCGATACCGGGGGCGGTCCGATCGCGCGCTTCTGGGCTACGGCACTGGCTGGCTTGGTGGACATTGGTTACGTGAAGGCTACTGGACACAGCGTCAAGATTTATTTGCCTAAGACGGTATCGCTTCCAGAAGTGGAGCTTGAATGGAAGATCCCCAAGTGGAGCAATGCGATTGAACGGGATCGGGCACGCACTTACTTCCAGGCTTATGCCGCTGCTGCTGCGCTTCACTTCGCAGAGCAGGCGTTGGCGGAGTTGCACGCTGGGCGCACAAGGACGTGGAACGATTTCAAAGTTCCAGAAGAAGCAATTGGTTGCGGTTTCCACGAAGCGGTCCGAGGGGTTTTGTCGCACCACGTTGTGATCCGTAATCACAAGATCGCCAACTATCATCCTTATCCGCCGACTCCGTGGAATGCAAACCCGCGAGATATGTACGGGACGCCGGGGCCCTATGAAGATGCGGTGCAAAATACGCCGATCTTCGAGGAGAATGGCCCCGATAACTTCAAGGGCATTGATATCATGCGCGCTGTACGCAGCTTCGATCCGTGTCTGCCATGCGGTGTGCACATGTACCTTGGGAACGGAAAAGTGCTTGAGACGTCCCACTCGCCGATGTTCGGTGTTCAGCTTTAGTTTGTTGACTGATCGACGGTTGAAGGAGGCGTGTGGCTAACGACGAAGAATTTCAGGAACAGATCCGGCAACTCGGTAAGTTAGTCGCACAATTCGACGACCTGCCGGATAGTGCTGCGAAGTCTGCGAGCAGGGAGTTAGTGCAGCTTTTGATGGATGTCCATGGAAGAGGCCTGGAACGGGCGATGGAGATCGTCTTTGATGCTGGGGATTCTGCTCCCGTCATCATCGATAAGCTGGGGCAGGACCCAATCGTCGGGAACTTGTTGCTGCTCTATTCCCTTCATCCAGATGAGTTGGAAACCCGCGTGAACAAAGCCATTGAGCGTATGCGTCCTCGTCTGCGCAAACTCTCCTGCACTATCGAGCTTGAGCACCTGCACGAGAGCAGTGTGCGTGTGCGACTGACAACTTCGGGCCATAGCTGCGGATCTTCTGCTGGAGATATTCGGTCGATCGTGGAAGACGGGATGTATGAGTTCGCGCCGGATGTGACATCACTCGAGCTTGCCGGGTTGGAGGAGACAGCACCTGCGGGCTTTGTCCCACTGGAGAGTCTGTTGGGGCAACGGCTCGTAACGGTCGGGATCCCGACAATCACGGAAGGGGCCCACGATGAATGAAGAGACTCTACCAGCCTTCGAGCAGGCCTTCGGAGCATTACGTCAGTTCACCCGGGCGCGGCGACCAACATCGCGTGCGACGGAACATTGCGAGTTGTGCAGTGCCGGGCTGGCGCAGGAGCACCCGCACCTGGTGGAGATAACCTCTCGGCAGATCTTGTGTGCGTGCGACGCATGCGCCATGCTCTTCGATGGAATGGAGAGATCAAAGTACAAGCGCGTCTCGAGGCAGGCTCAGTACCTTCCTGACTTCGAGATGACGGATGGCCAATGGGAGAATCTGTTGATTCCGATCAACATGGCGTTCTTCTATCGTTCGAGCATCGAAGGCACAGTGATTGCGCTATATCCCAGTCCGGCGGGCGCAGTTGAGTCGCTGCTTCCGCTCGAGGCTTGGAATGAGATTGCAGAAAGCAATCGAGCGTTGAGCCGCCTCTTGCCTGATGTAGAAGCGCTGCTGGTCAATCGGGTCGGCCATGCCCATGGAATCGCGCGGGCCGAGTATTACATTGCGCCTATTGATGAATGCTACAAGCTCGTTGGACTGATCCGTTCCAACTGGAGGGGACTTTCTGGAGGATCTGAGGTTTGGACAGAGATAGGGCGATTTTTTTCCGACCTGCGATTGAAGGCGTACGTGGTCAGTGGAGAAGCGAATGCCTGATCTTAGTTTCCAGATCGAAGGGGCGAGCGTGCTTCCATTCGCTGCCACGCCGACGCTGGCTTTCAGGCTCAAGGTCAGCAATGCCTTGGCCAATGAGACTATCCATACCATCGCGCTGCGGTGTCAGATTCAGATCGAGGTCACACGCCGCCGCTACACGCCGGAGGAGCAGGAAGGTATGCTCGACCTCTTCGGAACGCCTGATAGATGGAGTCAGACGCTGCGAAGCCTGCTCTGGACGAATCTCAATATGGTCATTCCTGCCTTTGCGGGCGCAAGCACGGTAGCTGATCTCCATGTTCCATGCACCTTCGATTTTAATGTTGCTGCTACGAAATACTTTGATGGCCTCACGGAGGGGGAAATTCCTCTCAACATTCTGTTTAGCGGCACTGTCTTCTATGCACCGCCGGATTGCGGCCTGCAAGTCGCGCCGATCTCCTGGGAGCAGGAGGCGAAGTTCAAGCTTCCGGTGAAGGTGTGGCGCGAGATGATGGACTCCTACTATCCCAACAGTGTTTGCATTAGCTTGCGCCGTGATGTCTTCGATCGCCTCCATCGCTATAAGATGCAGCACGGCATTCCGACCTGGGAGCAGGCTTTGGAAGAGGTGCTCCCCATGGAAGTGGCGGTGAAATCGTGAATTTTGACCAGGTGGAAAAGATTGCCGACGCTGTGCTCTACGAGGGATACATGCTGTATCCGTATCGGCCCTCTTCGGTGAAAAATCAGCGGCGCTGGAACTTCGGAGTGCTCTGCCCACGGTCTTATAGTGAACAACAACAGGGATCTGATGCATGGATGATGCAGACGGAGTGCCTCGTCAACGCAAACCCATCGACTCGCCTGGTTGTGAAGGTTCGTTTTTTGCAGATTGTTCGACGCTCAGTCGGCAAACTTCGTACTCCGGAACAAGAGACGCCCGAAGGTGTGGAATCGGAGATTGATTTTGTTGACCGTCTCGAAGTGGGCGGGCGAGTCTATCATCCATGGCAGGAGGCGGTTGAACGTGAATTTACGTCCGCCCTGTTAGATCCTGCATCGCTTTCGTCTCTTGCTTCCTTACATCTTCCGTTCCCGGCGGGGAGACAGTGCGAGTATCTGCGCGATGAACAGGGAAGGGCAGTCGGGGTGATTGTGCGGGAGTGGGAGAGTCTGACTGCGTTGGTTCAGTGCGATTCGACACGTTGCGATGATGGAGTCTTCAGAGTCACGGTGCGTGTCAGCAATCTCTCCGAGTTTGGACCGATTACAACGATCGACCGTGAAGATGCTCTTGGATTTTCGCTTGTGTCTGCCCATACCATCCTGGGGGTCGCGCATGGAGAGTTCGTCTCCCTGCTTGATCCTCCTGCAGATCTCAAAGACCTTCCGGCTCTGTGCCACAACGTCGGCACCTGGCCGGTTCTTGTTGGAGATGAGGCTGAGACTGTTTTGTCGTCGCCCATTATCCTGTACGACCGTCCGCAGATCGCTCCGGAGAGCGCAGGCAATCTCTTTGACTCAACTGAGATTGACGAGATCCTGTCCCTACGCATTCTCACCCTGACGGATGATGAGAAACGTGAGATGCGGCAATCCGACGAGCGGGCGCGTGAGATTCTGGAGCGCACCGAGAACATGCCAGAAGAGCAATTTATGAAACTTCATGGTGTGTTGCGCGGTCTGACTCCGCTCAAGGAGGAGGCGCGATGAACCAATGGGAATGGAACGTCCTCGAAGAGAAAGAGCAAGTGGACTATGTGGTGATTGGTGAGGCAGAGGTCAGGAAAGGCAGTCGCGTCCGTCTACATCCGCATGAGGGAGGGGACATATTCGACCTTGCGCTACGCGGTCAGATCGCAACCGTCGAGAGCATCGAACAGGATTATGAAGGCCAGCAACATATTTGTGTGGTTCTCGAAGACGATCCCGGGCGCGACCTGGGAATGATGCGCCAGCCTGGTCACCGCTTCTTTTTCAAGTTGACCGAGATTGAGCCGCTTCCGGAAGAGGAACAGCATGAGAGAAAGAAGGCGCTGCCGCCAAGCATTTTGATTGCCGGCATCGGTAATATCTTCCTCGGAGACGATGGTTTTGGAGTGGAGGTTGTGCGTCAGTTGGCCGACCGTATTTCGCCAGACTCCGTGCGGATCGTTGATTTTGGTATTCGTGGTTTGGACCTGGTCTACGCGTTACAGTACGGCTATGAGACGGCCATCCTCATCGACGCCTACCCCCACGGACAAACGCCTGGGACGGTTTCTGTTGTAGAACTCGACGCAAACGAAGCTGCCGATTCGACTGGTAACGTTCTCGAGCCACACAACATGCATCCGATGAACGTCCTGCGTATGGCACGTTCGATGCACGGTCCTCTAAAGCGAGTGCTATTGGTTGGATGCGAGCCGGCCACGCTGGGTGGCGACGAAGGTTGCATGGGTTTGAGTGAGCCAGTTGAGGCTGCGGTTGCCGAAGCGGTGAACGCGACTGAGGCGTTGGTGAAAAGAATTCTGGAAGGCGAGTCGATCCCAGGCAGTCACCAAAGTCAATAACGGCAAGAGGAGGATGATATGGCAATGGAATTGGAAGGATCTGTAACAGATGGAATAGGAAGCGACAAAGAGACTCTTTACATGTTAGGAGGCGTAGCCCTCATCGTGTTTGGTGCTGGACTGATTCTCTCCAACCCCTTCGTGCGCCGATACATGTCCCAGATCGGAATAGGCAATCTCGCTCAGGTCGCGATGCCGGATGTTCAGCGCTATCTAAAGATGCGGGCCATGTAAATGGTCGGACGGACGGCAGGAATGTCTCCAGGGACGCAACAGGATGGAGTCTGCAGGATGTGACAAACTCAATGGAAGCTGCAAAAGCCACACTCGTTCACTATGTTCTCGATCCCAGGGCCAGCAGGTTTACGGTGCAGGCTTTTGCGACCGGGCTGTTGTCCGCAGTGGGACATAATCCAACGATCGGCGTCCGAGACTTTAGTGGCGAAGTCAGCTTCAGTCAGGAAGCGCTCCAGGGGAGCGGATTCAGATTGAGCATTAAGACGACTTCGTTGAGTGTTCAAGACGACATCTCCGATAAAGATCGCCGCGAAATTGAGCGGCTGCTGAACGAACAGATTCTGGAGACGACAAAGTATCCGGAGACTGTGTACGAGGCGCCCGTTTTGTCGATCACCAGAATGGGAGAATCTTTGTACTCTGCCGTTCTCGACGGAAATTTGACGTTTCACGGCGTAACGCGCAAACAGCCGGTGGCCGCACGCATCGCAGTATTTGGGACGATGCTGCGAGCCTCGGGTAATTTCACGCTCGAGCAAACCGACTATGAGATCAAGCTGATCTCGATAGCTGGGGGTGCACTCAAACTCAAGGATGAGCTCAAGTTCTCCTTCGAGATGGTCGCGCGAGAACAGGAGTGACAAATATGTGCTTCATCTTGCAGAATCGTGCGTCCGGGAAGGGAGCTATCCAATGTGCCTAGCGATACCAGGCAAGATCGTCGAGCTCATTGACGGCCAGAATCAAGTGGGCATCGTGGAGGTAACCGGGGTGCGACGCAAAGTCCAGTTGGGTCTTCTCGAGGACGATATGCCGAAAGTCGGTGATTGGGTTCTGATCCACGTCGGATTTGCAATGTCCAAAATCAGTGAGCGGGATGCAGAGGAGCAGATGCGTCTGCTTACAGCGTTAGGCGAAGTGGAACAGGCAATGGAGGAGGTCCGTGGATATGGTTTGGAAAACAGCGCTGACCGTGCCGGCCCCGTCGAGTTGAATGGAAAACGCTACGCCTGAGGGAGATCGAAGATGCAATATGTGGACGAATTCCGCGACCCCGATCTGATCACGAAAGCCTCCAATGAGATTCGTCGTCTCGCTGATCCTGCTCGGCACTACCGCATCATGGAAGTATGTGGTGGCCACACGCATGCCATCTATCGCTTTGGGCTGAAAGATATCCTTCCTTCTAATATTGAACTGATTCATGGCCCGGGTTGCCCGGTGTGCGTTTTGCCGATGGGAAGGATCGACGACGGATTATCGATCGCTCAGGATCCGAACGTCATCTTCGCGGCGTTTGGCGACATGATGCGCGTGCCGGGCGCGCATGGTAGTCCACTCGAACACAAGGCCCGCGGGACCGATGTTCGTATCGTGTACTCTCCTGCGGACGCGCTGGAGCTAGCTAGAAAATATCCCAAGAAAGAAGTTATCTTCTTCGCAATCGGATTTGAGACGACCGCGCCCTCCACCGCACTTACGCTGATGGCTGCCAAGGCTCAGGGCATCGGCAATTTTTCTGTCTTCTGTAATCACGTCACCATCGTTCCCGCTATTCGCGCTATCCTCGATTCGCCCGATATGCGTCTTGATGGGTTTATTGGACCGGGGCATGTTTCAACCGTGATCGGTTGCAGGCCGTACGAGTGGATCGCCAGAAACGAAGGCAAGCCGGTAGTAACTTCGGGCTTCGAGCCATTGGATCTTCTGCAGTCCATCGTGATGCTTCTGCGCCAGCTGCAAGCAGGTGAGGCCAAGGTCGAGAATCAATATAAGAGAGTCGTGCCATGGGAGGGCAACAGCGCGGCTCTGAAAGCGATGGCCGAGGTCTTCGAACTACGCCCCTACTTCGAGTGGCGCGGACTTGGGTTTATCTCGCAGTCGGCATTGCGCATTCACGAGAAGTACGCTGCGTGGGACTCTGAGCGACGCTATGTTGTTCCTGAGACGCGCGTGACAGATCCAAAGGCGGCGCAGTGCGGAGAAGTTCTAAAAGGTGTTTTGAAGCCGGCACAGTGTAAGTTGTTCGGGAAAGAATGCACTCCTGAACATCCGATTGGTGCGCTTATGGTTTCTTCAGAGGGCTCATGCGCAGCATATTACAACTACGAGTACCGCAAATCGATGGTGGCGAGAGTCAGCTCAGTGGCCTGAATGTTGAACCTTCGGCCGAAGGTTCCCCGGTTGCGATTCGCTTTCGCGATCCGCAGATCGAGATGGCGCACGGAGCTGGTGGAAAGGCCAGCCGGAGACTTGTGGAGGGATTGTTCGCGCCTCTCCTCTATCCGGGCTCTCAAGAGCCGCTCAACGACGCGGCACATCTTGATATAGGAGGTGCGCGAATTGCATTTACGACCGATAGTTTCGTCGTCAAGCCTTTGCGATTTCCCGGTGGCTCAATTGGCGAACTAGCCGTCAACGGTACAATGAACGATCTGGCTGTCTCCGGTGCTCAAGGCCGTGCCATGGTCGTCACATTCGTTCTCGAAGAGGGCCTTGCCGCAGCAGTTCTCGAAGCTGAAGTTCGCGCTATGTCTGAAGCTCTTAAACGAGCCGGCGTTGTGATGACTGGTGGAGATACCAAGGTTGTCGAACGTGGCAAAGCCGACGGCATGTACATCACGACCGCCGGGATCGGCACCCCATTGAACGGCGTTAAAGTCGATGCGCGCTCCGTGCGTCCGGGGGACAGAATTCTGTTATCTGGTCCGATCGGCGATCACGGAATCACCATCCTTCTGGCGCGGGGTGAACTCGACTTCGAAGCAGACTTGTCTTCTGATACCCGTTCGGTTTTTCCGCTTGTTGAGGCGTTGGCTATGGAGTGCGGGCCAGGCATTCGCTGGATGCGCGATCCGACACGAGGAGGTGTAGCCACGGCGCTAAATGAACTGGCACGCGATAGCGGTCTGGGAATTGAGTTGTTCGAAGAGGAGATTCCCATGCATGACGCGGTTCGCGGGGCCTGCGAGTTGCTTGGATTGGATCCCCTGCACATCGCGAACGAGGGCCAATTCCTGGCCGTCGTCTCCCCGGAGTATGCTGACATGGCTGTTAGCGCGCTGCAGCAGACGGCAGGTGGCGAAGAATCCCGGATCGTTGGACAGGTCTGTATCGAGCCGGCCAACGCTGTGCTAGTTACCACCCGCTACGGTGGTAGCCGAATCGTAGACATGCTGGTCGGTGATCCTCTGCCCCGGATTTGTTAGGACACGGTATGCAAACTGCCTACACTCTCGCCACGCAGATTGAAGAGCGCTTACTGCTGCGCAACGAAATACTGGAGAGCTTCTTCTCTCAGCAAGCCCGTGTCCTTGCTGTGGCCTGCCGCGAGATGTCGGAGCGCTTCTTAAGTGGTGGGCGGTTGCTTGCCTTTGGACGTGGTCCGTATTCGACCGACGCCCAGCACGTCTCCGTGGAGTTCGTGCATCCGGTGATCGTTGGCAAACGCGCTCTTCCTGCGCTCGATCTGTCGGCGCTCATACGTCCGTGGATGGATTCCATTCTTCACGCTGAAGATATTGTGATGGGATTTGGTCCGCCGGAAGGTGATCCTGAGGTGTGGGCGGCTTTGGAATCGGCTCATTCACGAGGGGCGATGACCTTCGCGCTGCCAGGGCCAAGCGGGACCTACGCGCTTGAGACGGTGACTGAAGATCCTTTTATTCATCAGGAGCTTGTCGAGATCTTCTATCACACGCTATGGGAGACGGTGCACGTCTTTTTGGAACACCGCGAACTCGGTCAGGATGTGGGTCAAGCGGAGTTCCTCTATCCTTTTCTCGGTCAGAAAAAACAGGAAACAAGCGCCATCGTGGAGGATGTCGCTGCTTCGATAAAAATGAAGGTGCACGATGACACCTTGTTGCGGACTCGCCTTGCCAGAGAAGAATCCGAACAGATTGGCGCGGCGGCCTTAGCCATACGAGGGCGCCTGTCTCGTGGAGGCAAGTTGATTCTCTTCGGTAACGGCGGTTCTGCAACCGATGCCAACGATTGGGCGATGGATTGTGTCCTTCCTCCTGCCGGGTACCAGACTGTCCCGGCAATCTCCCTTTCCATGGAGCCAGCTAACATAACTGCGCTGGCCAACGATGTGGGCGTTGAGGTTATCTTCTTGCGGCAACTTCTTGCGCATGCGAAGCCGCAAGATGTGGCGATCGGAATCTCCACTAGCGGCGGTTCCCGCAACATTGTGATGGCTTTGGAAGAAGCGCGAAAGCGAGGCCTGCTGACAGTCGCTCTTTTGGGCAACGACGGTGGAGAGGTTTATCGTCGGAACCTTGCAGATCATCCCATCATTGTTCGGAGCGACTATATTCCGCGCATACAAGAGGTGCAGGCGTCCGCATATCATGTGCTGCGCGAGACATTGGAGGCGTTAAACCATGGCGACTCTTGAACTTTATGGAAGTGCTCGGTGTCCCTACACTCAGGAGTTGCGAGAGTGGCTGGAGTGGACCAGGCGAGACTTCATAGAGTACGACGTGGATGCCGATCCTGAGGCGAGGGCTCGGATGAATGCTCTCGGCGGCAGTGTACGTACGGTCCCTGTGCTGGTGGAAGACGGCAAAGTGATACAGGTGGGGTGGCAAGGCAGAGGCTGCGTCGTGGGGTCAGACTAGACATGGCGAATGCCTGCTCAATTCGTGTGCGCGGCGTGGTGCAGGGAGTCGGCTTTCGCCCCTTTGTGTATCGTCTCGCGCGCGCCAACACACTAACCGGGTGGGTGCTCAATGGCGACCAGGGGGTGGAGATTCATCTCGAAGGCGCTGAAGATGACATGGAGGCGTTTGTTGAGCAAATGCAGAGCAAACGTCCATCCGCGTCGACGATCTCCGAAGTCGAGGTCACGCCGGCGCTATCTGAAGGGTTGAACGAATTCACCATTCGAGAAAGCCATCACATCGCTGCCCTTACTGTTCAAATCTCCTCCGATTTGCCTGTCTGCGAAGACTGCCTGAAGGAATGTTTTAACCCATCCGATCCGCGTTACAGATACCCATACATCAACTGCACCAATTGTGGCCCGCGCTATAGTGTCATTCTCGCGCTGCCGTATGACCGGGCAAATACGACAATGACAGACTGGCCGATGGACGCATACTGCGACTCGGAGTACCGCGACCCGCTCAATAGAAGATTTCACGCGCAGCCAGTGGCGTGTTCAGCTTGTGGGCCGAATTTCATACTCCGCCTGAATGGAGTCGACGCGGCGGATGGCTGGGATGCAATCCGGAAGACGGCTGAGCTTCTCTGGGAGGGGAGTATCGTCGCTATAAAGGGACTAGGCGGATATCATCTGGCCTGCGATGCGCGGAACCCCATGGCGACTGTCGCGCTTCGCACTAGGAAGTTCCGTAAGGAAAAGCCGTTCGCCCTGATGGTGAGAGACGTCGAGGTAGCGAGCAGGTTGGTTCTTCTCACCTCTGAGTCCGAGATTGTTCTTACTTCCTTAGCTCGTCCAATTTTGCTGGCACAGGCTCGGCTTGAGCTCGAAGGCGTTGCACCCAACAATCGAGACCTGGGTGTGATGCTGCCCTCGACACCCCTTCACCATCTGCTCTTTGCCGCTGGCGCGCCAGAGGCGCTTGTCATGACGAGTGCCAATCGCTCGAACGAGCCAATTGCCTATGAGGATGCGGACGCATTGAAGCGGCTCTCTGGAATCGCAGATGCATTTCTAATCGGAGAACGCCCAATTGCGCGTCGGGTGGACGACTCAATAGCTCGCGTAGGAGCATTCGGTCTGTTGGTTCTTCGCCGGTCGCGTGGATATGCACCCGGTAGAGTGGCGAAACTTCCAACAAAGCGCCCCGTGTTGGCTTTGGGAGCGGACCTCAAGAACACGATTACGCTTGTCGTGGACGGTAACGCGTTTGTAAGCCAGCACATTGGTGACCTCTCGCACTATCAGGCCTTCCAGGCCTTCACGAAGACGATTGAAGACCTTATCTCGATGTACGATATCGACACCAGCGATCTGCTTTTGGCGCACGATTGCCACCCTCAATATGCTTCGACTAAGCATGCCGCTGCGCTGCCGGCCTATGAAACACGGGCGATACAGCATCATCGCGCCCATTTAGCTTCCGTTCTCGCAGAACGCGGCGAGTGGGAAAAGAGTATTGTTGGGGTCAGCTTCGATGGAACCGGCTTCGGTGATGATGGAAGTATCTGGGGCGGCGAGATATTCGTAGGGAGTCTTGAAGGAGGTTTTGAACGCACGAGCCATTTGCGCAGCGCGGCTCTCCCAGGGGGCGATGGCGCCGCGCAATATCCAATGCAGGCAGCATCCGGCTTTCTTGCGCAGATCGGAGACCTGCCCGATCTCACGCGTCCGCCCTTCAACTTTACTTCGCGCTACGAGGATGCGATGCAACTGATCCGACGCGAGGTACGCACCTTTTCGACGACGTCGGTCGGCAGGCTCTTCGATGCTGCGGCTGCGCTGTTGGGTTTCGTGAGGGAGAGCACGTTTGAAGGTCAGGCTGCCATTTGGCTGGAACAACTGGCGCGTGACTCCTCGAATCTGGACGCCTACCCTTTTCCGCTGACTGACGACGGCCTTGATTTCCGACCCCTTCTGAATGCGGTTGTGCGTGATCGACTGCGCGGCCGCACGGTACCCGAAGTCGCGCGCGCCTTTCAACATGGCGTCGCCGAAGGAACGGCCGAGGTCGTTGTGCGGCTTTGCCATAGCCGTTCGATTGATACTGTCGTGCTCTCGGGAGGAGTCTTCCAGAACGAATTGCTACTGGAAGACCTACAATCGCTCCTCGAACCTCTCCATCTTGAGATCTGGACCAACCATGACGTGCCTCCTAATGACGGAGGAATCAGTCTTGGGCAGGCCGCACTGGCCGCATTCGGCAACTTCAATGATGCTGAGCGAAACATCTCTGAAGGAGTCGCCCATGCATGAACTTTCGATTGCGATGAGCATTGTGGATATGGCGCAGGAAGAGGCAGAGCGGCGAAAGGTTCATATCGGTGCTGTCCATCTCGAGCTCGGAGCTCTTTCGGGCGTGGTGAAAGAGGCCCTTTTGTTCTCTTACAAAGTAGCTTGCGATGGAACACCGCTTGAGGGCTCGCGCCTTGTGGTGAAGGATGTGCCTATAGAGGTTTACTGTCCGGTGTGCAAAGTGCCAAGGATACTGGCCTCGATGCAGTGGTTTTGTTGTCCTGACTGCGGCACGCAAACACCTGAAGTAATTCATGGGAAAGAGCTTGTTATCACTGCTCTGGAGCTCAAACAATGAATTCTGAACCGCGTCTGCTAGAAGTTCGGAAGAACGTTCTTAAACAAAATGACATAGTTGCGCGCGCCCTGCGAGACAGATTTCGTGCCCAAGGAACATTTGTCGTGAGTCTCGTCTCAAGTCCCGGCGCGGGCAAGACTACCTTTCTCGAAAAGACTTTGACACTGCTCAAGCCGCATTGTCGTGTAGCTGCTCTGGTCGGAGACCTGGCGACGGAGAATGATGCGCTGCGGCTGGCGCGCAGTGGGGCGCCGGTTAGGCAAATCACGACCGGAACGCTCTGCCACCTAGAGGCGGCCATGGTCGAACATGCGTTGGAGGACTGGCGTCTTGGCCAACTCGATCTTCTCTTCATAGAAAACGTGGGCAACCTGGTTTGCCCCGCATCCTATGACCTGGGGGAAGATCTCCGCCTTGTGCTACTTTCCGTAACGGAAGGCGAGGACAAGCCGCTTAAATACCCAACCATCTTCAATAGCGCTGATGCAGCGGTGATCACTAAGGTCGACCTGGCAACCGCAGTCGAGTTCGACGAACTGGCGGCGAACGCAAACATCCAGGCGGTACGCCCCGGGATGAATATCTTCAAAGTCTCGGCGAAGACGAATGAGGGAATGGACGGATTCTTGCAATTCCTTGCGCAGGCGCGGGAGCGAAGTCTACAAAAGACCCCCGCGTAGACGTCAGTACGCTGAAATGCATCGAAGCAAACAGTATGACGAGGTGATCGACATGATGAAACTTATAGCTGCTGCTGCGGGAATCGGAGCAATCGTGGTGATGATTTTGATTGCTCCCGACATCTCCCGCTATATGAGAATCCGGTCCATGTGAAAGTGCATGATTCGCAGGATGGTGATCAGAATACAGAACCGCGCAGCGTCCTGCCTGAAGTATTACCGAACTCTTACTTGCGCACCCTAGCCACACGTCATGCCGGGCGTTAGCCTCGAACGAGAGGCAAGCATGCATGGCGACTGTTGCAGCAAGACTACAAAAAACTGATACACCCGAACTCGTCGTGGTCCAGGCTGAGTCGAACGAGTTCAACTGGGTATTTTTTGCTGTTATCGCAGCGTTTCACCTGGGGGCTCTGGCGGCGTTGTTTTTCTTCCGTTGGTCTTCGGTCGCCATATTCCTCGGGATGTGGCTGCTCGGTCAGAACGTGGGGATTGCAATCAGCTATCACCGCCAGCTCACGCATCGCAGTTTCACCACGCCTAAATGGTTGGAGTATGCCATGGCGATCTGTGGAACCATGGCGCTGCAGGGCAGTCCTACCTACTGGGTCGCCGTGCATCGCATGCATCATCAGTACACTGACAAGCCTGGCGATCCGCATTCTCCCCGCGATGGTAAGTGGTGGTCCCATATGGGTTGGATCCTTCGCGGTTCAATTCATAGCGAAACGACCAGGCTTTCCCAATACGCTCCAGATCTGGAACGCGACCGTTTCTATCGCTGGCTGGCTGTGTGGCACTGGATTCCGATCACCCTGACCGGCATCGCTTTGCTCAGTGTGGGCACGACTCTCGGCGGGTGGAGAATGGGGGTCTCGTGGCTGCTCTGGGGCGTGTTTTTGAGGATTACCATCGGCTTCCACACGACGTGGCTGGTCAATTCAGCAACTCATCTTTGGGGTTCACGCCGCTTCAAGACGCGCGACGACTCAACCAATAGCTGGTGGGTTGCGTTGTTGACAGGGGGCGAAGGTTGGCACAACAATCACCACGCTCATCCCGTATCTGCGAACCACGGGATGGCCTGGTGGGAGTTGGATTTCAACTACTGGGGTATCAAACTGCTGTCCTTGGTTGGGCTGGCGAAGAGCGTGAAAGTGACCCGCCTCTCCGCGACACCTTCACGTCTGAAACAGTCGCCACTCGAGTAACACCCTCACTGATCAGATCTGTGCTGTTCCGCCATCTACGAACAGTTCGATGCCGTTGACGAAACTTGAATCGTCAGAAGCAAGAAAGAGCGCTACGGTGGCGATCTCTTCCGGGCGACCGATTTCACCGCGTGGGACGAGCGTCTTAAAGTACTCTTTCGCGTCGGGCCCAAGAGGATCGAGGATTGGAGTGTCGATCGTCCCTGGGCTGAGGACGTTGACGCGAATCTTACGATCCTTGAGGTCATTGAGCCAGGTTCGAGCGAAAGAGCGTACCGCGGCTTTGCTGGCGCTGTAGACGCCGAAGGCCGGGATGCCCTTGATGCTGGCGATAGAGCCGTTCAAGAAGATGGAACCGCCATCGGTAAACAGCGGAAGAGCCTTCTGCACAGTGAAGAGTGTGCCACGCACGTTTAGATCGAAGGTCTTATCGAAGTGCTCTTCAGTGACTTCGCCGATCTTGGCGAACTCTCCCTGGCCTGCGCTCGCGAAGAGTACGTCGATCTTTCCTTTCTCCGTCTTGACCGTCTCGTACAGGCGGTCGAGGTCGGCAAGGTTTGCTGCGTCGCCCTGGACACCAGTCACGTTCTTGCCGATTGCCTTGACTGCTTCATCGAGCTTGTCCTGGCGGCGGCCGGTGATGAAGACATATGCGCCCTCTTTGACGAAGAGTTTTGCCGTGGCTAACGCCATGCCTGACGTAGCCGCTGTGATGACTGCTACTTTTCCATCTAACTTACCCATGTCGTTTATCCTTCCTGTTAGTGAATCGAATTGGTATTGGCTGGAATGTGAGAGGAACCTTGCGGGGGTTAGCGGAGACCGCCGCCAGTGATGACGCGTTCGCCGGTGATCCACTTCGCGTCGTCGGACGCAAAGAAGGTAACGACAGAGGCGATATCGTCTACGCGGCCAGCGCGGCCCAGGGGAGTTTGCGCGACGAGAGCTTTCTCGAAGTCGGAACCTATAAAGCCTGCGGTTTGCGTACCTTCGGTATCAACGATGCCCGGGTTGACGGAGTTGACGCGGATCTTCCTCGCGCCGAGTTCCTTGGCGAGGACGCCGGTTATGGCATCGAGCGCACCTTTGGTGCCGGTGTACACTGCGCTGTTGGGAGGGGTGAGGCTGCTAACGCCAGACCCTATGTTGATGACGCTAGCTCCTTCACCGAAATGCTTGACGGCCGCCCGGGTGGTGAGAAGAACGCCGAGCACGTTGATGTTGAAGATTTTGTGGAACTGCTCTTCTGTAACATCTTCGATAGCGGAGAACTCGTATACGCCGGAGTTATTGACGAGAATGTCGAGACGACCGTAGTTCTTGATCGCCGCGTCGATGATACCCTGCGCCTCCACAGATTTCGAGACGTCTCCACCGACGGCTACTGCTTTACCGCCTGCAGCGGTGATCGCGGCAACAACCGTGTCCGCACCAGACTTGCTGGAGGCGTAGTTGACGACGACGGATGCGCCTTCAGCGGCGAGCGATTTGGCGATTGCGGCTCCGATACCCTTGGATGCGCCTGTGACGACTGCTACTTTACCTTTTAGCTTGCTCATTACTGTTTTCCTCTTGGATTAAATTCTTTCGAGCTGCTTGCTGTCCGCAGGTTTCGGCTGCTGGGGAATAGATTACAGTTGATGGCAGATTGATTCATTAGTTCCGAATTTATGTACTATTGAACTAATTGCTGAAGAAGACTATCCTGGTGTTCGTGAGACCGCTATTTCACCCCTCGGTTCAGGACGTTACGGTTGAAGCGATCCTTCATGCCTTGTCTGATCCAGTGCGTGTGGCGATCTATGCCGATATCGTAGGACAGGATTGCACGCACAACTGTGTTGCGTTTTCGAATATCAGCGAAACGCCGATACCGAAATCAACGCTTTCGCAACACTTCAAAATCCTTCGTGAAGCAGGTCTGATTCGGGGAGAACGTCACGGTGTAGAGATGCACAACACCTCTCGTTGTGCGGAGATCGATAAACGCTTTCCGGGCTTGATTGGGGCTATTGTTGCAGCGCACAAGATTCAGTTGGCATATGAAGCACGGCTTACTAAAGCGACTAAGCGAAAGTCTGTCCAGCGAATTGCGAGAAGCAGATAGGCAGCGCTCACTCCGGATAGAGCTATTTATCGCGACCTTTTAGGTGAGGCGAACAAGCGTCTGAAAATGGATTGACCAGGAACGTACCTGCGATTCCAGAGACAAGGATTGTTCCGTCGGAGTTGAAATGGGCGAGGCGAAACTCTTCCTCTGGAAGATCATTGAGCCTTCTCCACCTCTGGCCACTGTCTTCGCTTGTGTATACGCCTGTGAGCGAGGTGACGACCTCGCGGGTGGGCTTTGACGGGTCTACCTCGATGCTGTAAGCGCGAAGGTTGGAACCTGCCTCATCTGTCGTTCTATGCAAAAGAAAGCTCGCGTTGGTCACTCTTCTCACGGTGCCGGGGCCTGTCGGGTTATAGACCCCCCAACAGGCTGCCAGATGAAGACCTCCCACGACAGTCATTCCATGGATCGCAGAGTCTGGGCCTACTCCCTCGATGCGGCTCCATTTGTTCGTGTGCAGATTGAGAAGGTACACCTGATCGCCGGTTCCCACGTAGAGGAAGCCTGGTTCTACTTTCCTTGAATCATCGAATTGCATGGAGAGGATGTCCATGTCGGTTGGAAGACGGGGGAGGAGTCCATCTTCGATCCATGAACCATCCACATCTTTGTGGTAGCTAAAGATCTGTGGGTCGAGGTCAAAGTAGCCATAGCCAACGATGAGACGCCTTCCGTCTGCCGTCATCTCAACGGCGTTTGCTCTCACGGGGTCGCCGGCCCTCTTCGGAATCGGAACCTTGGGGGGTAAAGGAGAAACCCGCGGACCCGTAATAGCTTTCACGAAAGTATCAGACGTTCCTGACTGGGGAAAGACCTGAAAGGCACCCCGTTGAGTCGTGATCACAAAGTAGGTTCCACCGGGAGACACGCTGAAACCGTTGCGCAGTCCCTCTCCTATCTTTGCGTCGAAATATTGGGGACCTACCCTTGCGACTTGAGTCCATGTCGCGCCCCCATTGGTTGATTGTGATATGTACATGGCTCGATCATGTGGCGGAACCTCACCGCTAAGATCCGCTGTGAGACCCCATATAACGTCAGGGTCTTCAGCGTAGGGATCAGGATCGCTGGCAATAGCTTCGATAAAATCACTAGCAAACTGGTGACTTCCTGGGAGGCTTGTCACTCGATGAACGCGACAGCTGTCCATGTCACCTTTTAGATCGTCATTGCTCTTCTCAGGAGACGATGATGAGCCGGCAACGATGGAATGATTCGGTGCAGGAGTTTGAGGTTGTAGAATCTGTCCCCACCCGAGTAGCAGAACGGCCATCAACAAGAATGGGCTTCTGATGTTGAGAACGGCCCGACATGTATATGTGTGTGCCATGACCGGAACACCAGGTTATAACACCAATTATGTCCTTACTTGTGGTCGATGAGTGCCAAGCCTAACTTCGCCAACTGGAAATTTACAAACCGCTTGACTCACGATTGGCGAACGAAGGCCATTTACCTGGTGATCTGCAAAGCGTGTGGCATTGCAGTTAGTTTCTGTGTGGCGCATGATTCTCCGGCTCTTTTTGTGCCGTCTCCCACTGTTGAACCGACATCACGCAACGAAACCCTAAATGATTGGTACCCGTATCGACGTCGCCTTTGCCGCGTGTGCCTACGATGTAGCGCGAACAGTATTGGTCAGTGCAGAGAAAGGAGCCTCCGCGCTGCGCCTTCTTTGAATGGCCAGGCTCCGAAGGATCGTAGGCGGAGTCGGGTCCCTGCGGATTGCGCGCGACGCCGTCAGCTTCGAGCTTTTGATAGTAGTCGGGGCGATACCAATCGCTGGTCCACTGCCATACATTTCCTGCCATGTCGAAGAGACCGTATCTATTTGGAGGAAACTTCGCGACAGGAGCGATTCCAGAGTATCCATCCTCTCCTGTGTCTTTATCAGGAAAATGACCCTCATGAGTATTGGCCATCCATTTGCCTTTGGGACGGAACTCATTACCCCAGACATAAGGCTTACCTGCAAGGCCGCCGCGAGCGGCGAACTCCCATTCAGCTTCCGTGGGAAGACGCTTACCTGCCCATTTCGCGTAGGCAAGAGCATCCTCATAGGCGATGTGGACAGCGGGGTAGTTCGCTTTACCGATGATGCTGGTCTTCGGACCGAGGGGATGACGCCAATTTGCGCCGGGTACATAGGTCCACCACTGAAAGTAGTCGTTGAGGGGGACGGGGTGATCTGGCGGAGCAAAGATTACTGATCCTGCCACCAGGTTCTCCGGCGGGGCACCGGGAAAATCTTCCGCGCGTGGCTTTCTCTCCGCGACTGTGACGTAGCCGGTTGCTTTCACGAACGCTTCAAATTGAGCATTCGTGACATCGGTCTTATCCATGAAGAATCCGTCAACGTAGACGCGATGGACCGGACGGGAATCAAGTGTGGCCTTCATCCCCACATCGTCCATGTCCGGCGGATTCTGTGCGCCCATGGAGAACTCTCCGCCAGAAATCCATGCCATGCCTTGTGGAGCTTTCGCGGGGGGAGATGTGGTGTTTGGGGTAGTGGGCCCGAAGGCGACCACGTTCATTGCAGGAGCAGAGGACTTCTGGGGCGGAGTTGCTGCCGTGCTCGCTGCCGATGCTGCAACTTCGTTCGTGTCGGGCGATGTCGCAGCAGAGACAGGAAGCTTTACCTGAAAGCTCCCTGAGTGTTTATAAACCGCAATACATGCGCTAACTGCCAACGCAATAACCAAGCCCGAGATCCAAAACGCCCTGGCCGATCTCTCTTCTACCTGCCTCTTTTTGGTCGAGGCCACTCGCGTCTTCATGTGTAACCTCTAACTTACTTCTGGACCACACTTGGTCATGCCCGTTGAAAAGCGTCGTCGCCCTGTGTCTTGGCCTCCACGCCGACCTGTCGCTCATAGCAAAGTCCAAGCCGAGGTGCAATCAGGATTCGATCGTACATTGTGCTTCAGGATGCACCTCCACACAAGCAAAAGACTTCTTTTAAGAATCAGCGCAAACGCCCGGGTCGGATCGACTTGCTGAAAGAATCTTCGAGTCTGGATATATTTGCCTGGAAGACCGACTGGCCATCAAACAGGAGCGCAGTGATATGATCCGCCGCGTACAAAGGCGAAATTTATCGTATACAAAGCCTTTTCTATTGGCAAGCTAGATAACTCAAACTGCCTGCTGCAGAAACAAGCTCCACTAGTCTCTTATGCAGCCGACTGTTAGTTGACGCACGGTTCTGAAGAACCTGAAATCGAAGGGCAACCTGACATCCGGGAACAAGCATCTCGTTCCCCAAAGTTAGGCATAGAATCGGCTCTTCGCATCTCGATTCCGTAAGTAGGCACGGACTAAGCTGGCGCAGCAGAGGACCTCTATGACCTATCGCATAAAATATTTCTCTCGGATAACCGAGATACAGCGGTTCGACCGCAACGCGCGCAGGGTTTTCCAAAGATGGATGGCTTTGTTCCTTCTCGCGCCATGTGTCGCGATGGCGAGCAGCCGCACCAAGACGGACACCGTCTACATGCGCAACGGCGATAAAATTACAGGCGAAATCCAGTCTCTTGCGCAGGGGCAGCTGAGCGTCAAGCCCAAATATACAAGTACCGCTTTCGTCATCGACTGGTCTGAGGTGGATCATCTGGAAAGTACGCAGGACTTTGTTATTGCCGATCCTGAGGGGAAGTTATACACCGGGGCCCTTGGCAAGGGCGCAGGAGACCGCACTCTGTCGATCGACAAAGGCAACACAGTAACATTGCCACTTGATTCGGTAATCCAGATAAACGAGCTTGGAGAGACCTTTCTGAAACGCATGCGCGGGGACTTCGACGTGGGCTCGAGTTTCGCGAAATCGAACGGACAGAAGAACCTGACCGTTCAAGGAGATTTGGGCTACCAATCGAAAGAGCATCTGTTCTCCCTGGATACAAGCTCTCAGTTCTCGAGCCAGAAAGAAACCTCTGACACCAACGAGACTACGGCCAAGATTGCCATCTTCCAGCAACTGCGCAAATCGAATTGGTATGGCGGTGGGTTGACGAATTTTCTATCAAGTACGGAGCAACAGATCGCGCTTCGCTCCACTCTCGGAGGCGGAGTAGCGAATCGTCTCATATTCACGAACCGCACTAATCTGACAGCTATGGCTGGACTCGCCTTCACGGTTGAGCGGGACGCTGAAGGTGCCGTAAGCACCGCGCGGACCAAGGCTTTGGACTCTGCCTTCGCAGCGCAGTTCTCAACATTTCGATTCGATTCGACGACTTTTAATACTACTGTCTGGCTCTATCCGAGCATTACATCGGCTGGCCGTGTGCGGATGACCTTGAATCAGGACATCTACCACAAATTTTTAGGTGACTTTTATGTCCGTGTCAGCTTTTACGACAACTACGATAACCGTCCGGTTGTGGGTGCGCCGTCAAATAATCTTGGCGCGACCTCAACCGTAGGGTGGTCGTTTCATTAGGTTTAGGATGGATGGGATCTGGTAGCCCGGTATCAGCGATTCGCATTTATCGAGGAGCCATGCCAAAACAGAAGACCCAACGATGCCTCGTGATCCTGCTGGTGGTACTCGTTTCCAATCGGGGTCTGTCGGCTGGAATTGCGACCAGCCCCATCGATCAGACACAGATAACTGACTTTTTGAACGAGACCATCAATTGGTATCAGCAGATCGCAGTTGAGCAACCGGAGGCCCCGTCCCCGAATGACATTCTCTTTGCTGCGAGCAACGTTCCCCTGGCGGACCAAGTCGTCAAGCTTTCGTTTGATTTCGGTCATGCTGGAGCTCAACTCTTAGGTCAAACCACTTCTGGAGCAACTTCATCCACTTCTCGTGATTCCCGCTATCAATCTCTGGCGGCATCCGCATCCAAGAATGACGTTCAATTAGAGCAGACTCAATCGCAACTAGATTCGCTGCATCAAAAGCTGAAGTCCGCGCCAATCAGGAAGCAAAAGGATATTCTTTCTGCGATCGCTGAGACTGAGAGTAAGCTGGCGTTGCTCAAGGCCCGACGCGATGCCATGAACAGCTTGTCGCAGTTCATGGAAAGTGCGCCCCAGCCAAGCGGCTTGTTATCTCACATTGAGGTTCTAGAACATTCTGTTTCGATAGGGGGAAGTACCTCTGCGACTCGATCAGCCGCGACCGCGAAACAGCAGGCAACGGCCCGCACCTCCGAACCCCTTGGCATCTGGAGCAAACTCGCTGCGGTCTATGGTCTCTCGCGAAAAACTAAGATGATCGATGATGCGATCAGTAACACGAAGAATCTCGAGCAGAGTGCACACAAACTGCAGATCCCTCTCCATGACCGGATCAAAGCCTTGAGCCTTCGCGGCGACACTATCGCGGACCGGTCGGATTCGTCTGATCCAGCGGTGCTCCTTCAACAACGAATCGCACTGGACGCGCTCACCGCGGAATTTAATCTTGTTGCTGCACCCCTCATCCCGCTAAGCAAACAAACAATTCTATTGGAGACTTATCAGAAGAACCTTCAGGACTGGAGGGTTGCTACAAAGAGGGAATACTCCGATACAAGAAAATCGCTGTTGATTCGCCTTATCGTTCTTGCCGCGCTTCTTGCCATCGTTTTTGGCGTATTCAGGCTTTGGAAACGGGCGATTTTTCGCTATGTTCCGGATTCTCACCGGCGCTATCCGTATCTACTATTGCGACGGATCGTGCTCTGGTTCTTCATCGGCCTGGTGGTCACACTCGGGTTTGTGAGCCGCCTGGGGTCAGTGGCAACATTTGCGGGGCTAATGACCGCAGGGGTTGCACTAGCGCTCCAGAATGTAATCATTGCTATTGTGGGTTACTTCTTGCTTATAGGGAAATTTGGCATCCGAATCAGCGACCGTGTGCAGGTATCTGGAATTAATGGAGAAGTCATCGAAATTGGCTTGATTCGTTTCCACGTTATGGAGCTGATCGGTGTCGGATCGGACGTCCAGCCTTCAGGGCGAGTCGTTGCGTTTTCTAATGCAATTGTCTTTCAACCCACCGCCGCGCTTTTCCGGCAGATCCCCGGCACCGATTTCCTATGGCACGAAACCAGCGTCACCCTTGCGCCAGATAGCGACTACCTGGATGTGGAGCGACGGATGTTGGTCGCAGTCAGCACTGCCTTTGGAGAGTACAAGGAGGGCTTTGACCATCTACGCCGGCAGATGGAAGAAAAATTGATTCTGGTCTCAGTCGGACCCCTGGAACCAAAAGTCCGTCTTGTGCTCAAGTCGACCGCCCTTGAGGTGTTTATCCGCTATCCAGTGAATTCAAAGAATGCCGCCGCAATCGATGATCATGTAAACCGCGAGCTTCTACGGGCGATAGGACTAGAGCCCAAGCTCAAAGTCCTCGGTGCTGAAGCTCCCACTGTTCGTCTTCGACCTGACGCTCCTTCAGCGGGCGCCCCGAGGACTTAGACTCGCTTCTCGCGCCTCTCCGTCCGAAGCGGGTGGGCTAAGTAAGGGTCGAGGTTATCTGCGCTCGCCTGCGACCCATTGATAGTAGGGATTGTTGTCATCCGAAGCAACGACACGCTGCATTGCGTGTATCCACGCTTCTCTATCTCCCCTATACGCTGCGATACCAGCTGCGTAGAAATCCAGAAGGTCTTGGCGCTGCCGTATGACTTCTCTGCGTAGAGCGTCATCTGCGTCGATGAGCGGAGGATCTGTACGGAGAGCAATCAGCTCCGGGAGAACGTGGATGATTTCCTTTGGCCGTACCCACGGCGAATACTCGATGCGCGGGTCATTGTCCGTTACGGGACGCGCATTTGCTGTGTAGCGCTCGAGCCCCACTCTTCCGGTAACCCATGTGGCGAGCAATGCGGCCGGAGAAGAGATGCCGACAGCCCGTAGTGAAGTGCTGACTTCACCCTGTGAGAAGCGGCTGGCTATCTGATTCGCGTTCAACTCGATGGGCTGATGAGACCCGATCAGCAGCATCTCGTGCATCTCCGTACTCCAGAGAGTCGCATAGGGAAAGGCATCGAGAAAGCTGCGCACCAGTGAGCGGGTATCCTGGCCATTCTGTGTGCTGAGAGGAAGCCACTGCGCGAAGAGACCGTTGGGCTCCAGCCGCTTTCCGGCGAGTTGATAGAAGTCTGTCGAATAGAGATTTACAACTCCCTCGGCGGAAGGCGGCGGCGGCTCCAACGTGATCAGATCGTAACGTTCTGATGTGCGTAGTAGCTCGTGCCGTCCGTCACTAATACGAATCTGCATGCGCGGATCGGAGCCAGCGTTGTAGTTCTCCGGGAAGAGGTGACCCGCTTGCACGACTGCCGGAAGCAACTCGACGCAAACCCTTCGTTCTAATCGCGGATAGTGCAAGACCGCCCCAGCAGTGATGCCTGTACCAAATCCGATCACGAGCGCGGACTTCGATTCGCCACGATGAATAAGCAGGGGTAGCATCGCCTGCAGGCGCATATAACGCAGAGACGGCAGCGCGTCGCCAGAGTTGGAGACGCCCTGAATGTAGAGCCGCCGGAAGACGTTGTCGCCAGATCGCTGTTGTGCGACCGCGACGGTGGCGCCACGGGTCTCCTGATAGAAAACCAGAGCGCCTCCTCCGCGTGTCGTCAGGAGAAGTCGGGCGAGACGATCCGGCGGGCTCAGGATGCCCACTGTGGCGGCCACCAGTCCGACGCTGAAGACCACCCACCGCATCTTCAGACTCACGCCTCTGCCTAGCAGGACCGCCAGAGCGCCGACGGTTGCTGCAGCGACCGCCAACACGCCTAGCGTGTGGACGAGTCCCAGCGCTGGCACCAGTAGAAAGCCCGTCAGCAGGGTTCCCGCGATTCCTCCTGCGGTGTTGAGTGCGAGGACAGCACCCACATCCCGGCCTGTGCGCTCGGGCCCGACGGTCAATTGCAGCACCGCAGGAAACGCCGCGCCAAGCAGAACTGTCGGCACAAAGACGACGCCGACCGCAGCGATGAGAAATTGTGCGCACATGTGGGCAAATTCGCTGCCGGTGAGAGAGAGGACAAGATTGCCGACCTCAGACTGAATGCGCAGCTGCCACAAGCTCAACCCGGCGACCTCCAGCAGGGCCACAAATCCGGCCGCGGAGATGAGGAGTCCAAATACCCCCCACGCGTCACGAACCTGGTTGGAAAAACGGGCATACAGCGCGCTTCCGACGACAAGCCCGGTGAGGTATGTCGCAAGCACAACTGAAAACGCAAATACCCTCGTGCTCAGAAATTGTGCCATGGCTTGCGACCACACTACCTCGTAGCCAAGAGCGATACCCCCCGCAATCGCATAGAGCACGAGCGCCGTGCCTGAACCTGCAGGCTGTGCGATAAGAGCTTCTATGTCTTTTCCTGTGATCTGTTCTGCGTGTGATTGCCGATCGAGACCCAGTGCCATGCCCGCTGCGACCAAATTGAGGAGAGCTGCGGCCATCGCGCTACCTCGCACGCCGAGCCAGGGCAAAAGCAGGAAAGAGCTGAGTAACGCCCCGGCGATGCCTCCGGCTGTATTGGCTGCGTAGACCCAACCGCCCACCTTTGCCACGCGCGACGTCCCTGCGGCCAGCGAACGTACCGCCGCAGGCAGGGTGCCACCCATCAGAAATGCAGGTGCTCCGACCAGTAGAAAGGGAAGCGCCCAGGCAAGAACGCCGGCGCGAGATTGAATGGCGACAAACGGGCCTGCTGTATGAGCCAATGCGACCGTTACAACAAATCCGGCCAGCGCAACTCCCGCTTCAAGCAGAGCATAGAGCAGGAGCGGCCGCTTCCATCGATCCGCCATTCGGCCGAGTAGCGCGCCTCCGGCAGCTAGCCCCGCGAAGAAGGCACTTACCGCAACCGTAATGGAATACACTTCAACTCCGACTACCAGCGAGAGCTGCCTGATCCAGAGAACCTGATAGATGAGTGCCGCGGTGCCGGAGAAGAAGAGCAGGAGCGTAAACAGTGCCATTCTTCCATCGAAGCCGATGGCGTTTGGCTGCTCCATCTCTTGAGCAGGCTTCTTGATTCCACCACGGTTGTTATTCAGTTTCTTCGCGGAAGATGAGGCAGGGTTCACGGCTGGCATTCAGGCCCCTTGAATCAAACAAACCGGGTTCATTGTGAAGGATGAACCCGGTTCCTTTTCTGCTTGTCGTTAGTTCTTCTTTCAATCAATTAGGACTCAACTCCATCCCGTCTTCACTCTTTGGGCTTCGGGGCCATGTTCACAAAGCTCTCCGGGTCGATCGTGAAGCTTGCCGGAGCCTGACTTGGTGGATACTCCTTGAATGACCGGACAAACTGTTGGGCAGCGATTTGCCCCTGAATTGCCAAGTACACATTATGGACCTGCCAATCGTCATATTGATCTGAAATGAGGGGCGCTTTTTCATAGGGATCCATACGTAAATTCTCTATCAACGGCAGCCGAGTACAGACGAAGGGATTCGACCATACCTTATAGCCCCCGATCTCTCGCTGTTCGCAGAAGACAAACTTCCAGTTCCCATTTCTCATGGCAACTAAGAGCCCATCATCATTGAAGTAATAGAACTGAGTCCGAGGCGAATGTTCTTCCTTCCCGGTTAGGTAAGGAAGAATGTTGTAACCATCCAGATGAACCTTGTGCGCCATGCCTCCGGGGCCGGTACCCTTCAGAAGCTGTTCAGTGATGTTGGGATTCCCTGCCGCCGCCATAAACGTCGGGAACCAATCCAGTCCAGAGACGATTTCATTTGACCAGACATTTTCTTTGATATGTCCAGGCCAACGAATCATCGCAGGCACGCGGTACGCACCCTCCCAGTTCGAGTTCTTCTCGTTCCGGAACGGAGTCATCGCCGCATCGGGCCAGGAGAACATATTGGGACCGTTGTCCGTCGTATAGAGAACGATCGTATTATTTGCGATTCCAAGATCGTCTACTTTCTTCAGCAACTTCCCTACATCCTGGTCGTGTTCCCACATTCCATCCGCATAATCGTTACCGGGCATCCCGCTCTTTTCGTGAAACTCCGGCCGCACATGGGTAAAGACATGCATCCTTGTAAAGTTCATCCAAACAAAGAATGGCTTGTTCGACTTCACTTGCTTATCCATGAAGTCCATGCACGCGTTGGAGGTCTCATCATCGATGGTTTCCATGCGCTTTATGTTCAGCGGCCCCGTGTCTTCGATCTTTCCATCTGCGAAGGAATGAATAACACCGCGCGGGTTATACACCTTCAAAAAGATCGGATCGTCCTTAGGCCAATACGGCATCTCCGGCTCTTGTTCCGCGTTCAGGTGGTACAGATTGCCGAAGAACTCGTCGAAGCCGTGATTTGTCGGCAGATACTCATCACGGTCTCCGAGATGGTTTTTGCCGAACTGTCCGGTTGCATAGCCCAGAGGCTTGATTGCCTCCGCGATCGTGATATCGCGCTTCTGAATCCCCACGGGCGCGCCTGGAACGCCTACTTTGGTCATTCCCGTTCTCACCGCAACCTGTCCGGTGATGAATGTCGCCCGCCCCGCCGTGCAGCTATTTTCAGCGTAGTAATCGGTGAACGTCATTCCATGTTCGCCGATGCTGTCGATGTTCGGGGTCTTCATCCCCATCAAACCATGCGTGTAGCGACTGATGTTGCTTTGGCCGATATCATCGCCGAAGATGACCAGGATATTTGGCTTCTTATCGTCGGCCCTGGAATTCTGAGCACCGAATATGGCGCCCGTCAGCACGAGGCAGATGAGGATGGCTGGGCGAAACGTTCCGGACCGAGCACAAATCCTGCTAAAGATGGAAAGCATGGACAGCTCCTTTCGCGTACTGAATGTCGGTGGAGCAAGCTGAGAGCGGCAGATCACACAGTCTAGCGACCGCTGCTTCTTTGCCGTAGGTCGCGGTCTCTCATTGGATCGTGCGAGGGCCTTCCAGTCGAGAGGAGCCTATGAACGAAACAGATTTTTAAATGGGGGCCCTGGGGTTTCACTCTAAAATACCGCAAGGTATTGCAAGCGAACGGGATCATTCTGCATCACACCTATCACCAAGTCAAGAAAACAAATACCATGTCCCTGTTCTTCACATACCCAGACTGAACTTGGCGGAGCGTCCGTGGCCACTCTCGACTCTATTCTCGATCTGCAAAAACGTGTGGAACGGACGGTTTTAGGGCAACAGGCAATGATCGAGCGTCTTCTAATTGGCCTGCTCGCCAATGGAAATCTCCTGGTAGAGGGTCTGCCCGGGCTGGCCAAGACAAGGGCGATCAAAAAACTGAGTAAATTTCTGGACGCCGGCCTGTCCCGCATTCAATTTACGCCCGATCTGCTGCCTTCGGATATCACAGGATCGGAGATCTATTACACGACGGCGGACAAAGGCGAATTCCGGTTTCAGCCGGGTCCGGTCTTTAATAACCTTGTACTGGCCGACGAGATAAACCGTGCACCTGCAAAGGTTCAGGCTGCGCTTCTCGAAGCAATGGAGGAGCGGCAGGTTACTGTCGCCGGTAAGACCCACACGTTGCCTAAGCTGTTTCTCGTCATGGCGACTCAAAACCCGATCGAGCAGGAAGGAACTTATCCGCTTCCAGAGGCGCAACTGGACCGGTTCCTAATGCACGTTTACGTGGATTACCCGGAAGAGAAGTCCGAGCGTGACATCATGTTGTTGGTGCGTGGCGAAGAGGCCGAGTCTGCCGATACTGAGAGCGTGGCCGCGCACGAACCACCCGTGTCACAAGAGGTTATCTTTACGGCGCGCAAAGAGATTCATGCGGTGCATATGGCTGAGGCGGTAGAACAATACATCGTTGCCGTGATTGAAGCTACTCGCTATCCCGAGCGACACGATAAGGACCTGCGCAAATGGATTCAGATTGGAGCGAGTCCCCGCGGCACCATAGGCCTCGACAAGTGTTCGCGAGCGTACGCGTGGCTCAAGGGCCGCGACTATGTACGCCCAGACGACGTGCAGGCGGTGGTCCACGATGTTCTCCGTCATCGCATCCTGCTCAGCTACGACGCGCAGGCTGAAGGAGTCAAGCCAGACCAGGTGATCAAGAAGGTAGTGGAACTCGTCGCCGTTGCATAAACAGGACCTCTTGCCATGGGAGCCTATGCCGAACTCGATTCGCTGATCGCACTGCAGTTCAAGGCGGCCGGCTTCTCCCTGAAGCACAACCAACCCGTTCATAGCCTGCTCTTTGGTCGGCGCGCATCGCATGTTCGCGGGCGTGGCCTCGATTTTGAGGAACTCCGCAGTTACGTCGCCGGAGACGACGTGCGCAGCATCGACTGGCGAGTGACTGCACGGATGCGGAAGCCGTATGTCCGTGTCTATTCAGAAGAACGCGACCGTCCCACGATGCTGGTGGTCGACCAGCGCATCAACATGTTCTTCGGCAGTAGGGTATCGATGAAGTCGGTAGTTGCAGCAGAGGTCGCTGCCCTGGCTGCGTGGAGGGTCTTCCATCAGGGAGATCGTGTCGGCGCATTTGTCTTCAACGATGATAAGACCGAAGAGATCCGCATGCATCGAAGTCGCTCGACGGTTCTGCGTATTCTCGACCGCATCGCGCATCAAAACCATTTGCTACGCAGCGACAGGTCTTTGCCGCCCCGCCCTAAACGCCTCAATGAAGTGCTCGCCTCTGTCGCTCGCGTCTGCCACCATGACGCCCTCATTCTCATTGCGAGCGACTTCGACGGCGCCGATGACACTACGCGCGATCTGCTGCTGCATCTCTCGCGCCTGAACGATGTCATATGCTGTCTTGCTTTCGATCCCCTTGCTGTTCGACTCCCTCCTGCCGAACAACTCGTAGTCAGCGATGGCAAACTGCAGGTAGAGCTTCAACTGGGGCAGGAGAAGGTGCGCGAGAGCATTCTTGAGGCGTCCGGCAAGAGAATGAGCGCAATTCTGTCATGGCAGCATGAGCTCGGCGTGCCGGTGCTTCCGCTCAGCACGGCTGAAGATGTTCCCGGACAGGTGCGTCATCTGCTGAGTCGTGCCGCAGATAGGAGAAGGCAAATATGAGCGCCCCTCTCGACAAGCTGCACGATTTTTATCAGCCGCCTACGCCCGCGTGGACTCCCCAGACCGTCGGCTGGTACGTTCTGTTCGTCATTGTGGGAATCCTCGTCCTTTGGATGGCTGTTCATCAGATGAGGAAATGGTTTGCTAATCGCTATCGCCGCGCAGCATTGCGACAGCTTGATCTTCTACCTGCAAATGAGTTTTCTGCGCTTCTCAAGCGTACGGCGCTTGCGGCGTGGCCACGCGAAAGAGTCGCCTCGCTTAACGGTGCAGAATGGCTCAAATTTCTGAATGAGGCCGCTGGCGACGAGACGTTTCACTCCCCGCCTGCTGATCGGATCGAAGAGATGGCGCTTCAACCCGTCACGCTTTCGAACGAGGACGAACACGCGTTGAGAGAGGCAGTAGCGACCTGGATCAGGAGGCATCATGTATAAGCTCGAGTATCCGTGGCTGCTCGCCCTGCTGCCGCTGCCTCTTCTTGTCTACTGGCTGTTGCCTGCTTATAAGGAAGAACAGGATTCTCTACGACTGACGTTCTTCGATTACATCAGCTCCAGCCTCGGGCTCAAACCGCAGCCCGGCGCAGTCGTCCCGCGGACAAACTGGTTGCAGAAGTTACTGGCGCCGCTCTGTTGGGGCCTCATCGTTCTCGCGCTGGCACGGCCCCAGCGGATCGAGCCTCCCATCCAGAAGATTCAGCCCGGACGCGATCTAATGCTGGCCCTCGATATTTCGCAGTCAATGGAGACTCCGGACTTTCGTACTTCTGACGGCAAGCGCCTGCGTCGCGTCGATGCAGTCAAGCAGGTTGTTGGTGAATTCATCCGCAAGCGCAAAAACGACCGCATCGGTCTGATTGTCTTTGGCCAGGCCGCTTATCCCGTGACACCCTTCACGCTCGACCACGATGCTGGCTTGCAGATTCTCGACCAGACCGACGCAGGTATGGCCGGTCCTCAGACGATGATCGGCGACGCTATTGGACTTGCGATCAAACAGTTCAATAACAGCGAGGCCAAGCAGCGCGTATTGATTCTCCTGACCGACGGCAACGACACCGGCAGCCGCATGCCGCCACGCAAGGCCGCCGAGATCGCCAGTCAGAATGGCATCACCATCCACGTTGTGGGACTTGGCGATCCTCGCGCCACCGGAGAAGACAAGGTCGACTACAACGCGCTCAATGACATTGCTAAAGCAACCGGCGGCCAAGTCTTCCACGGAGAGAACCGTGTTGAGCTCGAAAAGGCGTACGCAACCCTCGATAAGATTACGCCACAGAACTTCAAAACTTTGAGCTATCAGCCGCGGCGAGAACTCTTCATGTTTCCACTCGGTGCGGCAGTTCTTCTGTTTGTTGGGTGTCAGTTGCTGATGCTGTTGGCGAGTCTCATGATCAGGCTTTTCTCGCGTCGACGGGAAAAACCGGAGGAAGCTACGACCTCGGGCGTCTTCAAGGTGCATGTATGAGCGAGTGGTGGGCAGCGGTGCATTTTCTTCGTCCGCAGTGGCTCTGGTTACTGCTCGCCGCGCCTGTGATCTACCTTTCACTTCGCTTTCGTGACGACGTGCGCTCTCGTTGGAAGCGTTATATAGACCCCGCCCTGCTGGAACATCTCATTGTGTCGCGCAAGCGGCGTTGGCGTTTGCGTCCCGTCCACATGATCTCGCTGCTCATCCTTATCGGAGCCGTCGCGATGGCTGGCCCTAGCTGGAAGCGCGAACAGCCTCCTTTCACAGAGGATAGAGCGCCGCTCGTGATCGCATTCGATCTCTCTGAGACGATGAACGCAATCGACCTCGACCCCACACGGCTCGAGCGAGTGAAGCTCAAACTTCGTGAGCTCCTCAAGGTCCGAAACGGAGGGCGCACCGCACTCTTCGTGTACGCGAACACCGCCCACATGGTGCTTCCTTTTACCACCGACAACTCTCTCTTCGATCTCTACCTCAGCTCGCTCTCCACCTCTCTGATGCCAAGCCAGGGAAAGGACACGGCCAAAGCGCTTCACGCAGTCGAAGACTTTCTCAAGGACGAGCCCGTACCTGGAACCATCCTCTTTGTCACGGACGGAATCGAGTCTAAGGCTCTGCCCGAATTCCGCCAGTTCGCTACCGCGCCGGACAACCAGAACGACATTCTCGTCTTAGGTGTAGGAACCTCCAACGGAGGTCCTGTGCGCACGACCGGCAACGGCTTTCTCAGTGATCGAACCGGTCGACGAGTCTATTCAAAGCTCGACGTAAACGCTCTTCGCTCTCTCAGCCGCATCGACATCCCCGCCACTACGCTTACTCTCAACGACGATGACATCCATTGGATCCAGCGCCGCGTGCAACACCACCTCGAAACCCTGCAGCAGAAAAACTCGAAGACGCGCTGGATCGATGAAGGCTACTGGCTCACTTTTCCCATCGCCGCTATCGCCGTCTTCTGGTTCCGCAAAGGCTGGACGGTGCGCTGGTCCTCCGCTGCACTCGCTATCATCTTCGTTGTTCCTCCCACCAACGTTCATTCAGGCTTCTCATGGCTCGACCTCTGGCTGACGCACGATCAGCAAGGTCGCTACTACTTTCAGAAGGGCGACTACCAGAGAGCCTCCGACGCGTTCGATGACCCGCTCTGGCGTGGACTCGCTTTTGCTCGCCTGGGAGAGTATGACGATGCCCTGAACGCCTTCGCCCTCAGCGACTCCGCCGAGGCCTGGTACAACCAGGGCGACGCACTGGCCCATCTCGGCAAATATCCCGAGGCAGTAGCGGCGTACCAGCAGGCACTCGCGCGGAGGCATCCGTGGCCCGGGGCGCAGGAGAATCTAACTCTCGTTCAATCGCTCATCCCCAAGAAGAACGACAAAGACGAGGACAAAGAGCAGCAGGAGATTCCACCAGATCTTCCACCCGATCAATTGAAGCTCGACAAAGATGTGAAGAATGGGAAGAAAGTACAGGTGCAGGTCGATCCCAAGAAGATGGCGGACATATGGATGCGTAATATCCAGACGACCCCCGCCGATTTTCTGCGCCGACGCTTCGCTGTTCAGGCGGCCGAGGAGCGTCATCCATGAAGCGCGTTCTCCTCACCATCTTCGCCGCATTCATCACGCTCGCTGCAGCAGCCCAAAGTCCTATCGTTCAAGCCCGGCTCGAACCCTCCCATGACATCTTGGTTGGCCAGCCGATACGCATGGTCGTAACGGTCTACGTCCCCAATTACTTCACCGGAAGTCCTGACTTTCCGGAATTTGAGATTGAAAACGCGATCGTCGTTTTGCCACAGGACCGCCCGACGAACTCCAATACGCAGATAGGTGGAGTCAGGTACGCCGGCATCACTGAAACCTACGTCATCTATCCGCAACAGGCTGGCTACTTTCACATCCCTCGGGAGCAGGTCGCCGTCCCCTATGCGCTCGCGCCGCCAAAGAGCACAATCGCACACGTCCCACTGCCTACACTCGTATTTCACGCCGACCTACCAGCCGCGGCAAGAGACCTTGACTACTTCCTTCCGACTACGGCACTCACCATGCAGCAGAAGTGGTCATCGCCCATGAAAAACCTTCGCGTCGGCGGCACGATTGAGCGCACCGTTACGGTAACAGCGACGAAGATGCAATCGATGTTGATTCCACCACTTCAATTCGATGCGCCTAATGGTATTCGCGTTTACCCGGAGGAGCCCATCGTCCATGATCAAAAGACCGATCGAGGCGATTTCGTATACGGCCGTCGCGCTCAGACGGCGAAATACGTTGTCCAGAAAGAGGGAGACTACACACTTCCTCCGATCGAATTGAAGTGGTGGAACCTCTCGGCTCATCGCCTGGTGACGGCCACCTTGCCCGCTGTTCACTTCACGGCTGCAGCTAACACAGATTATGTCACCGAGCTTCCGCCGGAATCAGAACCTGCGCCGATAGCTCCCATAAGACATAGGAGTTTATGGAAACAATATCGATCGCGCATCCTGATCACAGCTTTATCCGGCATTGCGGGAACCGTTCTACTTATGATGATTTGGCGCAATTTGCCGCGCATCCGGCGCGGATTGCGGGCTCGGCGGGAGCGTCGACAACACTCCGAAACTACCTACTTCCGCAACCTTCAACGCGCATGTGCCCGGAACAACGCGTCGGAGTCCTATGTCTGGCTTCTGAAGTGGCTCGCTGTGACGTATCCGGGTGTGTCGCTTCAACAAGCCTTAAAGCGCGCAGACAACCCGGCACTTACATCTAATACAAACGATTTAGGTGAGTCTCTCTTTGCGCAAAGCAACCGAGACTACTCGTGGAACGGTAAAAGATTCGCCGCTCTACTAAGAGAACAGCGAAAGCATCATAGGACGCACTTATCGAAGCACGAGTATCTCGGCGATCTGAATCCCGAATGAGCCAATCTTTGGGGAGATGATTTTTGGAAAGTCCTAGTTGGCTTTTAGGTAGTTTCCGTAGCCGACTATCAGAGTGGAGCCGACAAGCAGAATGAGGCCGGAGGAGACGAGGAGTTTGGTGCGGCGGCTCGTGCCGTGCCATTCCTTGAAGATGAGACCCCACAGAGTGGCGAAGATAATGATGCTGGCCATGTGGAGGGTCCAACTTGAGAAGTCGTATTTGCCCATCTTGGTCTGGCCCATCGAGTAGAAGAAAAACTGAAAATACCAGATGATTCCAGCGATGGCAGCGAAGACGTAGTTAGCCGCGAGGGTCTTGGGGGCCAGACGGTCATAGGTGGAGGCATCGAGCGGGTCAAAGTCGACGAGCGTGTCGCCTGAGGAGTGAGAGGCGCGCATGGGGTTGTAGCCCGGTTCACCCGCGAACTGCTTGATGGAGCGATTTTTTAGGATAAGTATCGCGGACCAGATGAAGTTGGTTAGGAAACCTCCCCAAAGAACAACGATCAGAATAGGCAGATTCTGCCAGAGGTCGAGGCGATGGTTGGCGAGGAGTTGAGTTTTGGCGATGTCGCCGATGGGCTTGCCTGCCTTAAGTCCGAAAGCGAAGAAGCTGCTCATAATGCCAGCGAAGATGGCGACGGCAATGCCTTTGCCAAAGTTGTAATCCGACTCTCCGGCTTCGGCTTTTTCTTCTGGGGTGATCTCACGATCTTTGGAGAGACCCGCGGCGCCATTGATGGCTACGGCAACCACGCAGACGAGGACGCCGAAGAGGATGATTTGGCCAGAGGTTTCGTGCAGGATGGTGTGAATGGAGCCATCGTAGATGGGCGGTATGAGGGTTCCGAAGGCAGTGCAGAGGCCGAGAGCGATGGCATAGCCGAGAGCAATGCCGAGATATCGGATGGCGAGGCCGAAGGTGAGGCCGCCCATGCCCCAGAGCGCTCCCCAGAGAAATGCGTAGCCAATGGCGTGGCTAGTAGGATCGGCATGGACCTGTCTAAGAATGCCGAAGACGTTGGGAACGAAGAGATAGGCAAGTACGATAGGGGTGACGATCCATGCTGCGAAGCCCTGGACAAGCCAGTAGACCTCCCAGGACCAGCGCTTAATGCCGCGGAAAGGAATGAAATTTGTGGCGGAGGCGAAACCGCCGATCCAGTGAAAGATGACGCCTATAAACGGGTTAGTTCCCACGATACCTCGTTCCGTGATTCACGTTGGTTGCCGAGCGCGTACTATCGTACCTGACGAAAGTTACATTGGGAAATATAGTCCCTATTGAATTTAAATGGTGAGAATGGAGGGTGTCCTGCGAGTTGCGCTATTTATTACCTGTTATAACGACACGCTGTTTCCTGATACGGGTAAGGCCGTGGTTCGGGTGCTGGAGCGGCTGGGACATACCGTAGAATTTCCCGCCGGACAGACTTGTTGTGGGCAGATGCATTGGAATACAGGGTACCAGTCTGAGGCGTTGCCGCTGGTGAAGCGCTTTGTGGAGCAGTTTCGCGGGGCCGAGGCTGTGGTGGTGCCTTCGTCTTCTTGTGTTGCGATGATGCGGGACCACTATCCGAAGATGGCGGCCGAGATTGGGGATGCTGCATTGATCGCCGAAGTTTCGCAGTTGCTGCCTCGCGTGTTTGAGTTCTCGGAGTTCCTGATAAAGCGGCTGGGAGTGGAGGATGTGGGGGCCTCCTATCCTCATCGGGTGACGTATCACGCTAGTTGTCATGGGCTACGAAATCTTGGACTGGGCGATGGTCCGGTGCGTTTGCTAAAGGCGGTGCGGGGAATTGATCTGGTTGAATTGAATGCGCTGGAGCAGTGCTGCGGGTTTGGCGGAACGTTTGCGGTGAAGAATGCGGATGTTTCGAGTGCGATGCTTGAGGAAAAGACTGGTGCTGTTTTAGCGACTGGCGCGAGGGTGTGTACGGCTTGCGATAACAGTTGCTTGATGCATATTCAGGGGGCTTTGCACAGACAGAAGACTGGTGTGAAGACGCTCCATCTTGCGGAGATATTGGCTGCACAGGAAGGGGCGGAACTGTGAGCGGGAGCGCCTTGGATCCGAAGACCGCTCCGGTCTTTCCGATCGCTGCCAGGACTGCGATGAAAGATGGGCAGCTGCGAAGGAATGTTCGCCATGCTACGGATGTCATTCAGGCCAAGCGGGCTCGCGTGGTGGCCGAGATGCCGGATTGGCAGGAGCTACGCGAGGCCGGGAAGCAGATTCGTCAGCACACAATGGAGAATCTGGATTTCTATTTGGAGGAGTTTGAAGCGAATTGCACCCGGGCTGGTGGAGTGGTGCATTGGGCTCGGGATGCAGCGGAGGCTCGACAGATTATCGTCGGGTTGGTGAAGGCTTCGGGGTCGGACGAGGTGATTAAGATCAAGTCGATGACAACTGAAGAGATTCAGTTGAACTCGGCGCTGGAGGCTGCGGGGATTCATCCCTACGAGACCGATCTGGCAGAGCTGATTATTCAGTTGGGGCACGACCAGCCTTCGCATATTGTGGTGCCGGCGCTGCACAAGAATCGACAGCAAATCAGGGAGATCTTTCAGCGAGAGATGAATCTGCCGAAACTCGGCGAGCGGCCTGAGGATTTGGCCGATGCGGCACGGATATTCTTGCGGGAGAAGTTTCTGCGGGTGAAGACGGGAGTGAGTGGAGCGAATTTTCTGATTGCAGAGACTGGCGGTGTTTGCATCGTGGAGAGCGAGGGCAACGGACGCATGTGTTTGACGTTGCCAGAGACACTGATTGCGGTGGCAGGGATTGATAAGGTAGTGCCGCGGTTTGCGGACCTGGAAGTTTTGTTCCAGTTGTTGCCTCGTTCGGCCACCGGCGAGAGGATGAACCCTTATAACTCGATTTGGACTGGCGTAAACGCCGCGGATGGCCCGCGAGCGTTTCATGTGGTGCTGATGGACAATGCACGCACGGAGATTTTGGCAGATGCGGAGGGACGGCAGACGCTGAACTGCATACGGTGCGGAGCGTGTCAGAACGCTTGTCCGGTGTATCGGCAGACCGGTGGGCATGCTTACGGGAGCGTGTATGCGGGGCCAATTGGAGCGATTCTGACGCCGCAGTTGCAGGAGATGCATCATGCGCAGTCGCTGCCTTATGCCTCGTCGCTTTGTGGAGCCTGCTATGAGGTTTGTCCAGTGAAGATCAATATTCCGGAGGTGCTGATTCATCTGCGGAATAAGGTTGTGAAGCAGAACGGGCCGCTGAATGTTGAGGCGTTCGCGATGAAGATGATGGGGATGATTTTTCTCAGCGAGCATCGGTTTCGGGCAGCGCAGCGTATGGGACGCATGGCCGAGGCTCCGCTGGTGCGGAGGGATGAGAAGGGCGAGGGCTGGATTGGATGGCTGCCGGGGATGCTAGGTGGATGGACGAAGGTGAGGGATCTGCAGGAGATGCCGCAGGAGACGTTTCGTGATTGGTGGAAGAAACGGGGGACGCATGGGAGTTGATACAGGTGCTGCACCTTTGGGTTCAGCCAGGGCAGAGATTCTTCAGCGGATTCGTGCGGCTACGGGCGGGGTTTCGAATACAGAGGTCGCCAGGGCTGGGTGGACTCGTCTGCCCCGCGAGTATCGGCGAGCGGCTACCCGTGAGAGGGAGGCTGTGCTGGAGTTGCTGGAAGATCGGCTGCGGGACTATGACGCAAACGTTGTTCGTACTGGACGAGACAGGGTGTCGGCGATCGTAGCGAAGATGCTTTCTGAGCGGGGAAAGACGCGCATGGTTGTGCCTCCCGGGATTCCAAACGAGTGGTTGCCGGTAGTGGTTGAGTTTGTAGTGGACGAGGGTTTGTCTGCGGCAGAGTTGGACAGATTTGATGGCGTGATGACCGGATCGACCATGGCGATTGCACAGACCGGAACAGTGATATTGCAGAGTGTTCCGGGGCAGGGAAGACGGGCGGTGACCTTAGTGCCGGATTATCAGCTGTGTGTGGTGTGCGAGGAAGATGTTGTGGAGACTGTGCCGGAGGCGATGGCTCGACTGCAGGAGACGGCTGAGCTGCCGACAACTTTTTTCTCGGGACCATCGGCTACGGCGGATATTGAAATGACGCGGATCAAGGGGGTACATGGGCCGCGATATCTGGATGTAGTTTTGGTCGGATCAGGGATTTGAGAGAGAACACTCTTTGACAAATCCTCTTGAAATGGTGCAACCTTTTGAGTGTTTCAATAGAGAGTATATTTCTATTTAGAGAAAATGAGCCTTCAAATGGACTTGGGGATCGAAACGAACTCAGTACGTGATCGGGTATGGATGGCGCTGGATGGTTTTCGCATCGAGGTGCCGTCGTGGGGTTTCGCGAATACAGGGACCCGTTTTGGCAAGTTTGTCCAGGGTGGCGCTGCAACGACAATTGAAGAAAAGTTTGCGGATGCTGCGCAGGTAAATGCCTTGACCGGAGCGAGTCCTACGGTGGCGCTGCATGTTTTGTGGGACCTTCCGGGTGGGAAAGCAGATGTTCCAGCGATTCAGGCGCTCGAGAAGAAGTATGGTGTGAATTCGGGATCGATTAATCCCAACCTCTTTCAGGATGCGGAATATAAGTACGGTTCAATTGCCAATCCGAGCGCAGAGATTCGCGGCAATGCGCTGGCGCATCTGCTGGATTCGGTCGAGATCGGGCGGGCGCTGGGCTCGCAGGATGTTTCGATGTGGATTGCGGATGGGTCAAATTATCCGGGCACACAGAGTATTCGGAAGCGTATTGGATGGATGGAGGAGGTACTGGGCGCGACCCACGCGGCTCTGGGTGAAGGGCAACGGATGCTGGTGGAGTATAAGCCGTTTGAGCCGGCTTTTTATCATACAGATATTGCTGACTGGGGAATGGCGCTGGAGTTGGCTCGACGGGCGGGACCGAAAGCAAAGGTGCTGGTGGATACCGGGCATCATTATCAAGGCACGAATATCGAACAGATTGTTGCATGGCTCCTGCATCTGGGGGCGCTTGGAGGATTTCACTTCAACGACCGGAAGTATGCAGATGACGATTTGACGCTAGGATCTATTGATCCTTACCAGGTGTTCCGAATCTTTCATGAGATTTTGAGCGTCGGAAAAGACGATCAGGCCCAGATTGCGTTCATGATCGATCAAAGTCATAACTTGAAGGGTAAGGTCGAAGCGATGGTGCAGACGGTGGTGACTGCGCAGGAACTTTATGCCAAGGCGGCGCTTGTGGACAGGGCTCGGCTGGCTGAATTGCAACAGGAGTGTCGGCTGGTGGAGGCGGAGGAGTGCTTCCGCGGAGCCTTCTGGCAGGACGTTCGTCCGATAGTGCGGGAGTGGCGGGAGGCACGCGGGCTTCCTCCAGAGCCCTTGAAAGCTCTTAGGGAGAGCGGATATGTGGAGAAGATCACACAGGAACGGAACAGTCAAAATGCCCGCAGCGAATTCCGTTATGCGTGAGAGAGAGAGTCGAGTTGCAGACTCTCTGCTTTCATAGATTGTTTATTTCATTAACGAAACGCGGCTGCCTTGCCACATAATGGAACGGCTGACTGATTGTTCTTCAGCAGGAGACTATGGCGGCACGTAAAACGACGAAGCGACTTTATTTGATTCCTGTCCTGTCCAAGGCCCTGGATATTCTCGAACTTGTACAGGCGGAAAACCAGCCAATGACGCTTGAGTCGGTCCATCGGCAGACACGCATCTCAAAGACCACGGTCTATCGGGTTTTGAAGACGTTTGTGCACCGCGGGTATCTTTCGCAGTCTCCAGATGGGCTCTATCGGCAGGTGACACGGCAGAAGAAGCTACGGTTTGGATTTGCGGGGCAGAGCGCAGAGATGCCCTTTTCCAACGAAGTAACAGAGAGTCTAAAAGATGCAGCGGCCTCAGTTGGAGTCGATCTGCTGATCCTTGACAATCGGTACGACGCAGCCACTGCGCTAAAGAATGCGGAGGAGTTCGTTCGAAGTAAGGTTGACCTGATCATTGAATTCCAGGTGGAGCAAGAGGTTGCTCCGATCATTGCGGACAAGATCGCCGAGGCAAATATTCCGTTGATCGCAATTGATATCCCGCACCCTCATGCCACCTACTTTGGAGTGGATAACTACCGCGTGGGAATTGAGGCCGGCGAGACGCTTGCGGCGTACGCGACGGCGAACTGGGGCGGCAGGGTGAATTGGGTGATTGGACTCGATCTGCCCGAGGCAGGGCAACTGGTGCAGAGCAGGATTGTGGGGGCGTTCGAGGGGGTTCGCAGCGGGATTCCCGATCTACCGGTGGAGTCGTATGTGAGGATTGACGGGCGTGGCATGCGGGACCGAAGCAAAATGCTGGTATCTGATTTTCTGCAGCGACATCCCAAGGACAAGCACATCTTGATCGCCGCCGCGACAGATTCAAGCGCGTTAGGCGCGGTCGATGCAGTACGAGAAAACAAGCGCGATAAGCATGTGGTGATTGTGGGACAGGACTGCATTGCGGAGGCGGTTGCGGAGATGCGGAGAGATCGCTCGCCACTGATTGGTTCGGTGTCGCACGAAGCTGCGTCGTATGGACCGAGTCTGATGCATCTCGGACTGTCGCTGCTGCGCGGCCAGACGGTGGCTCCGTATAACTATGTCGCTCACAAGATGGTGACACGGGAACTGCTCGACTGACATCCGCAGCTGGAGGAAGGCGTGATCGCAAACAGCGCGGTGCAACAAGCGGCGCTTGGACGTTACAAGTTCTGCGGATCATGCGTGCCCTTGAAAAGAGTCTGTTACTACAGTCGCCGGTTGCCTCTCGGGTTTGTTTTTGATCGATTTTCTCATTGGAAATAGTTGCCGTATTGGTGTTTGGTGTGGAATGATGATCCTGGCGTTTGAGCGGCCGGTACGACGGGGGAATGTATGCCAGTACAGAAGGGTCTTCGCTTTCTTGCAGATCGTTGGGATGAGGCGGTTGCGGGAACTCTGGATGGACCAGAGCTTTTGAGATACCGGTCGAATCTGTTGGGGTCGGACCTGCGAATCACGAACTTTGGCGGAGGCAATACAAGCTCGAAGCTGGATCAGGCCGACCCGCTGGATTCGAAGGCAAAGCAGGTTCTCTGGGTGAAGGGGAGTGGCGGCGATCTCGGGAGCATCAAGCGCACTGGCTTCGCGACTCTTTACATGGAGAAGCTATTGTCATTGGAGAGGGTGTACCGCGGCGTCGAGTTGGAAGATGAGATGGTTGATTTGTACCCCTTGTGTACGTTTGGGAATAATCCTGTAGCCGCATCCATTGATACTCCTCTCCATGCGTTTCTGCCCTTTGCACATGTGGACCATTTACATCCGGATTGGGGGATTGCGCTGGCCGCGTCCGCGAACGGGAAGATCAAAATGGAGGAGTTCAACAGGGAATTCGGCCATAAGTTGGTCTGGTTGCCATGGCAGCGACCAGGCTTCGAGTTAGGGATGATGATGCGGAGAATCGTCGAAGCCAACCCCGGTTGCGATGGAGTTGTGCTGGGTGGCCATGGGCTATTTACATGGGGGTATACGCAACGCGAAAGCTATCTGAATACGATTACGATCATCGATCAAATAGGGCAGTTTATTGAGCGGCATGCGTCGGTCGCCGGACACAAACACTTCGCTGGTTCTCAGGTAAAGAGTCGCGAGGATCGCGCAGAGATTGCGCTGCGTATCATGCCGTATCTGCGAGGAGTTGTTTCGCGAAAGCAGCGATGGATAGCGAACTTCAGCGATGCATCAGAGGTTTTGGAGTTTGTGAACTCTGCTCAGGCCGAGAGGCTGGCTCATCTCGGAACAAGCTGTCCGGATCACTTCATCCGCACTAAGATTCGTCCAATGTTTATCAAGTGGAATCCAGAGGGTGAGCCAACCGAGTTAGAAGAGTTGATCGACACCGCCCTTGAGACGTACCGTGCGGAGTATGCGCAGTATTACAGCCGTTATGCGGTGAAGGAGTCGCCCGCAGTTCGGGATTCCAACCCAACCGTAGTGCTGGTGCCGGGTCTGGGCATGTTTAGCTTCGGAAAGAATAAAGCTGAATCGCGCATCACGGGCGAGTTCTACATCAACGCGATTGGTGTGATGAAGAGCGCTGGTGCTCTTGGGACTGGAGGGGATTGCAAGGAGATCCCGCAAGCCGGTCCAGCCGCGACAGCCGATCAGTTCACGGTTTATGAGAATTACGTGGCGCTGCCTCCCAGCGAGGCCTTTCGGATTGAGTACTGGAAGCTAGAGGAGGCAAAGATTCGACGCCAACCACCGGAGAGAGAGTTGAGCCGGCGGATTGTTCTTATTGTTGGCGGAGGTAGCGGGATCGGTCGCGAGGTTGCGTTAATGGCGGCTGAGCATGGTGCGCATGTGATGGTAGCGGACCGCGACGTGAAAGGTGCGGAAGCCGTTGCACTTGAGACCGCGGCAATCTCAGGCAAGGAAGCCGTAGACTCGACGAGCATCGACATTCGGGAACGAAAGGCGATCAAAGCTGCGTTGGACGCGACGATCAAACAGTTTGGTGGCATCGATATTCTAATCAATACTGCGGCACTGTTTCCGTCCTCGCCGGATGGGGTTATCAGCGACGCTCAATGGGCATTGACGTTGGAAGTAAATGTTACGGCTAACTATCTGCTGACAGACGAGGCTGCGAAGATATTTTCACAGCAGGGAATCGACGCCAGCGTTGTCTTAACCAGCTCGGCGAATGCGGTTGTGGCGAAGCGAGGGAGCGAAGCCTACGACGTTAGCAAGGCGGCTCTGAGTCATCTGGTGCGGGAACTGGCGGTTACGCTTTCCCCTCATGTGCGGGTTAATGGCATAAGCCCCGCTACCGTCGTGAAAGGCTCAACGATGTTTCCGCGAGATCGAGTAGTAGCTTCGTTGAAGAAATATAAGTTGCCTTTCGATGACAAGAATTCGGACGATGAACTGCGAAATATGCTGGCCCAGTTTTATGCAACGCGGACGCTGACTCATCAGCCCATTGATCCCAAGGATTGCGCGCGGGCGATTCTGTTTCTTGCAGGGCCCCAGGCCCGATGCACGACGGGGCATTTGATTCCCGTAGATGGGGGCTTAACCGAGGCCTATCTGCGATGAAGGCGGATGCCTGACATGCTGCTTTTGCCTGTAGATCAGCGGGCTTTGGTTGCGGTGGACTTGGGTGCCGAGAGTTGCCGCGTTTCGCTGCTCCGCTGGCTGGACCGGAAGGCGGTGATTACGCTGGTGCATCGTTTTGCGAATGCTCCGCGTGATGTGGACGGCGAACTTCGCTGGGACCTGACGATGATCGAGGCAGGGCTCGACGATGGCCTCCGGAAGTGTGCGGAGATCGCAGGCGAAGGTGTGCGTTCGATTGCGGTTGATGGTTGGGCAGTGGACTACGTGTGGGTGGATACGGATAGTAAGGCGTTGGCCGACCCTTTCTGTTACCGCGATCAGCGAACCGTAGATGCGGAGTGGTCTCTGCATCGAAAGATCAGCCCCCGGAGATTGCGGGAATTGACCGGCATTCAGTTGATGCGAATCAACACCCTGTATCAACTTCATGCAGATGCTTTGCAAAGACAGCCGAGTGAACTGCAGTGGCTGAATCTACCAGAGTATATTTTGTCGCGGTTGGGGGGGGCGCGTGTGGCCGAGCATACAAATGCGACTCATACACAGATGATGGAGTTAGATCGTCGGCAGTGGTGTCGAGAGATTTTCCAGGCTGCTGGTCTGGATCTTGCGTGTGCACCGCAGTTGGTCCCCCCAGGAACCGGAGTTGGTCGACTGACTGGGCCACTTGCAGGGGTCCCAGCCTTTCGGGATACCGTCCTGATTGCGCCAGCCTGCCACGATACCGCTTCGGCGATTGCCGGGATTCCCGCGGCCGGAGATGATTGGGCGTACATTAGCTCGGGTACATGGTCGTTAGTGGGAACGCTGCTGGAGGAGCCGAAGAACGATGCGGCGGCCCGCGAAGAGAATTTTACGAACCTTGGGGCCGTGGGCGATCGAATCTGCTTCCATAAGAATGTGAATGGGATGTGGTTAATTCGTCAGTGCATCGAAAAATGGGCTGACGATGGCCGCGTTTGGACAGTTCCTGAGATAGTGGCTGCAGCTGAGGACGCAGCCACGCCAGATGGCCTGCTAGATGTGGATGATGCTGACCTGCTGCTGGCTGGGCAGATGCCGCAACGTATCAATGCCCAGCGAGCGCGGAAGGGGTTCGTTCCTTTAGACGAAAGCCCAGCAAATGCTCCTGAATTTGCGAGTCTCATCTTCCATAGTCTTGCGGCTCGGTACGCGAGTGTGCTGGAGCGGGTAGCATTTCACAGTGGAAAGAAGTTGCGCCGGCTGTTTGTTGTTGGGGGTGCGAGCCAAAATGATTTTCTGAATAAACTAACCCAGGAGGCAACGGGGTTGGAGCTGTTTCGGGGATCGACGGAGAGTGCAACGCTGGGAAACTTCGCGGTGCAACTTGCGGTGTTAGAAGGCAAGCGCGATGCCGTGACGGGGGCTTCTGCGGAGCTGGTCTCGCAGTGGGCTAGCCAACTGTCGAGTCCTTTCAGATGAGCGAAAAGTGTCAAAGGCTTCGCAATATCTGCATGAAGCCCTCGATCTTTCGCGCTCCTGCCGTCTTGGTGGTAGCGAGGTTCTGTTCAAGGCTGGTGCCAACAAAAAAGGTCATCACGATATCAGCAAGCGAGCCCGCCGGCATGCGCGGTCGCTCCGCCTCGATGTTCTTGACGAGTAGTTGTCGCAGGGGCTTGAGGCTGTTCTGCACGATACTATGAGCTTCCGTCGGGAGAATCGCGAACTCCCTCATTGAATTTGTGGAGAAGCACCCCTTTTGCCCCTCGACACATCCGAGTGCCACACTAAGGTAGCTGCGAACATTATCCCAGCCAAGTGGTTCGGTCGTGAGCGTGTCCTTGATCTTGCTTGTCTCGATGTAGTAACGCAGGGTCTCAAGAAAGAGATCGTCCTTATCTCGAAACTCTGCATAAAGACCCGACTTGTTGACCCCCGTGGCCGCCTCAAGATCCTGAAGAGTCGTATCTGCGAAGCCATGTTCCCAGAAAACGGGAAGGGCTTTTTCAAGAACCCCTTGACGGCTGAAATTTCTAGGACGAGCCATACCTTGATCCTCTTCCTCCTGGATGATGCCTTCACAGCGCTACCCGCAATGCTGATACCTCTTCGCACTAAAACGAAGAAATAGGTACTCATTATTATGAACCGTTTAGTTCCAGATGTGTAAAAACCTTTCGAGTTGTCCGCGACGATACCTTCTCGGTCATTCCAACGCTTGCCGATTCAAGGTCTGTGAAGAGGCAGAACGATATCTGCCTACCGGTGGTCACTCGGCGCGCGCCGAATATCGCTCGATGATCTGAGCGCCACGGATCGTATCCCGGTCGAGCCGGACATGCATTTCCACCGCAGAGGGAACAGCCAGCCAGGTAGCAGGGCTCCCATCGCACTCTGATTGGGGATGTCCCCGAATTAAAGCGTGGAGCCCATGTCGAACCCATTTGTCCACGTCGTCGTCATCCAAGGAGACACTCAGGGTAGTAGAGGCGCTACTGCGCACGGTTGAGTCTCTCCCTGGGCTTGGATGAGTGTGGCAGACCCAGCACAAACTTCTTCAGGATTATTCGCTAGATTCGAGTCGGTGCAACATTATCGGATTTGTCTGGTGCAGTCACGAATGGGGGGCGACATGGATTGCCACGATTGTCGTGTCCCGATACATCGGCCACAAGAACGCCGAGATGCTCCTCATCCACTACGATGAAATCGTAGAAATCGCCGGCCACCGACGTCATGGGGACGTAACGTGCTGCGATATCTAGACTGGCGATTTTCGGGACGGTGGATGGAAGAATCGATAATTGGATCTGCCGCGCTGTTTCCAATTCTTTCTGGATATCGCGCAACTGCTGTGCGAGCTGTTCGCGGATGCCGCGAAGCGCGAGGTGGGTTTGCACACGCGCCTTTACAACCGCAGGGGAGAATGGCTTGTGGATGTAGTCCACCGCACCGACCTCGAAACCCTTCGTCTCATCCTCGACCTCCGTCTGTCCGGTAAGAAATATGACTGGTATGTCGCGCGTCTCCGGATCCAGTTTCAACCTCGTACATACTTCGTATCCATCCATCTCGGGCATGACAACATCCAGAAGAATCAGGTCAGGTAGAGGCATAACCTTGACGAGCTCTAATGCCTTTGAGCCATTGGTTGCAATGCGAATTTTGTATAAATCCTTCAAAATCGAATTCACGATTTGAATGTTGGCGGGAGCATCATCCACCACCAGCACTGTCTTCTGATTGACCTGAGTCATTTGCTGCCCTCAATTCGTGCACAAAGTTCGGCGATGCCATCCAGTTTTACCAGCGCAGCGTCAAAATCGAAGTCGTTGATCGACACGCTGAGACCATCCAGATAGGGCTTCTCGACAACACCAGCCACTGCGTCCTGCAAACTCCGAAATGACTCCTCGGCGCCGCCGTCACTCGCCTCGAGCAAAGTCTTAAGCCGATCAATCGCAGCAGTCACCGCCTTCCCATCGAAGGGCGAAATCTGTACCGCTTTGGGATGAGCGCTCGCCGATTCGCTTAGCGCTTTATTGATCGCCTGAATCTGAGTTCCCATCACATTCGCAAATTCAGCGAGTGGTGCCGACAGACCTTCTTCTCCGCCGCGTAGTGCCTTCTCCAGTTTCTGGGCTACCAACTGAACCGCCTCGATTCCAAGATTGCCCGCAACACCCTTGACGGTATGGGCAATGCGTTCAGCCAATTGCAAGTCGCCGCTTTTGAAAGCAGCCGAAACCTGGTCAGCTGCGTCGATTTGCTTGACGGCAAATTGCCTGAGTAGATCGCGATACAGTTGCCTGTTGCCGGCGACACGGTTTAGTCCATCCATGACTTTGATCCCTGAGATGTCTGGCAGAGATACGTCATCAGACGCTTTTATATTGGCGACAGGTGTTTGGGGTCCGACTGCCTGTTTGGGCCTCGGCTTTGCCCATCGCAGCAGCGTCACAAACAGATTGTCGGGGTCAATCGGCTTGGACACATGATCGTTCATGCCGGCATCGAGGCAACGCTGGCGTTCTTCAACGAGAGCATGCGCTGTCATCGCAATGATTGGGAACTTTCGCAATCGTAGATCGCTTCGCAGGAGCCTGGTTGCCGTGAACCCATCCATCTCGGGCATCTGCAGGTCCATGAACACTACATCGAACTTAGGAGGCTGGTCTCCAGCGGTTAAGATCTTTACTGCTTCACCGCCATGGTTGGCAACAGTTACGATCGCTCCCGCGCTTTCCAGAAGCTCTGTCGCAACCTGCTGATTCATCTCGTTGTCTTCGACAAGAAGGACGCGTATCCCTGTGGCGTCATGGACGGCCGCGCTGTCCTTTCTCTTATGGGAACGGTGGTCATCCGCGCCCGCGACGCCAAACAGGTCCACCAGAGTGTCGTAGAGTAGCGACTGGTTTACTGGTTTCAACAAGTAGCTTTCGACGCCGATCTCCTCCGCCTGCGTCCTGATCTCGTCCCGCCCGAAGGCGGTGACCATCACGATTTTGGGAATATTCTGCAGACGTTGGTTGCGCTTGATAACGCGGCTGGCCTGCAGTCCGTCCAGTCCCGGCATATGCCAATCCATCAGTACCAGGCGATACGGGTCAGTAGAATCTGCGGCAGCAATTTCCCTCACCGCGTCCTCACCGGACGAAACCGATTCAGCGCGGAGTGCAAATACGCGAAGCGCCTCGGTGAGTATCTCGCGAGCCTGCTCGTTATCGTCAACGACCAGGGCCCGGATCCCAGCCAAATCAACTATCAATCGTCTTTGTTTGTCCTCCGATCCAACTCCGAACCAAGAAGTGAAATGGAAGGTACTCCCCACCCCAGGCTCACCCTCTGCCCAGATGGAACCCTCCATCATTTCGACCAGCCGTTTTGAGATGGAGAGACCAAGCCCGGTGCCGCCATATTTTCTCGTAGTTGAGGTGTCCGCCTGCGCGAATGCCTGGAACAGTCTCGAGATCTGTTCCGATGTCATCCCGATACCGCTGTCTCGGACGGAGAATTTCACCTTGACCCGATCGGCTATCTGGTCCTCCATCGCAACCGTTACCAACACCTCGCCGCGTTCCGTAAACTTGACGGCATTGTTCACCAGGTTGATCAGGATTTGCCCGAGTCGAAGGGGATCGCCAATCAGGTTGGGCGGGATGTCATGCTGCGCTGCGATTAGGAACTCGAGGTTTTTGTCCTGCGCTTTTTGACTGACGATCGTCGATAAATTGTCGAGCACGTCTTCTAACCGGAAATCTGTCTTTTCAATATCGAGTTTGCCTGCCTCGATTTTGGAGAAGTCCAGAATGTCGTTAATGATTCCAAGCAGTGAGTGTGCGGCGAACTTCACCTTGGTCAGATAGTCTGACTGTTTTGGAGAAAGATCTGTCTTCAATGCGAGGTGGGTCATCCCGATGATGGCGTTCATCGGTGTCCGGATCTCGTGGCTCATGTTGGCCAGAAAATCAGACTTGGCTTTGGTGGCAGCTTCGGCCGCCTCTTTAGCCACCTCAAGGTCCGCGGCCTGTACCTGGGTGTGTTCCAGCAGCTTCCTGGTTACAAGTTTGCTGGAGAGTATCTTCGTATTGAGGGCGACGGTCGGTAATAGCGCGTCCAACAGTGCCTGCTGTTGCTCCGACACAGGGGCGGACGATGCCAGTTCGATGATCGCCAGGACGTCGTCCTGGTTCATCACCGGGATAAACAGTATGCAAGCCGGGCTTACTGTACCAGCCCCTGTGCTTACGCTGAGAAGTTTGTTCGTTTCGGAGACAATCCGAAGCGTTCGGTGCTCAGCAGCCGCTTGCCCCGCCAGGCCCTCGCCGAGAGAGAACTCTCGCAATTCGGTCGAGACATCTGTTGCAAATGCCCCAACTCGAGCGAAGTGCGTGCGACTATCGTCGGCCAGGTAGAACGCTCCGTACAGCAGATCTAACGTCTCGGAGATTCGCGATAGTAGGGCGCTGGCGAACGCCGGAAAATCTTCCGCCGACTGTAGTCGCTCAGTCGTAGTCGCCACCTCCGATTTTATCCAGCGCAAAATCTCCCGCTCGCGAGCAGCGATCTGCAAAGTCTGCAAGGCTCGGCTCATCTCACCAATTTCATTGGTACGGTTGAGATTTGCTATGGGTAGGTCAAGTCGTCCCTGCGCAACGTCAAGAATGCGAGTCCGGAATGACAAGACAACCTTAACCACTTCAATCTGCACTATCGAGAGAGCAATCGTGAAAGATGCAGCGAGTCCGAAAATGATTACGATCCAGGTGATCAGAATTGTTCGATGAGTTTTGAGGGTGAGTTGATCGGACTGTTGGTCGAGGCCCGCGTGAACTTCATCAGCTAGGTCAGTCAGCGATTGGCGTTCCCTGCGAAACTCGGGTTCAAATGTTTCGCGCGCCAGCTTCATAGCCTTGTCATTGTTGCCACTTAAGGCCGCAGCCCGAATTGGGCCGGAGTCGGATACCGCTTGGTCAAATAGGGCGGAGATCGCATCGATCTTCTGACTCATGCCTGAAGTTTCTGCGTTGCTCAATGCGACGGAAGAGTGAAATTCGGCCGCCGTCCTATCGAGCTCTACGTCGATCACTCGCATTCTGTCAGGATCAGGCTCAGCAATCTCCTGATAGACGAGCTGGGCGAATCGGTTGCTCAACACCCGCGCGACAGTTAAATTGTGGAGGGCTCTGACATCTTTGGCTATCAGATCGCTATACCGGCTGTCGATTTTATTCATCTCGACCGACGCGTAGAACGCTGCCACAATAACCATGAAGGCCAGCGGGAGCAAAGCTACTAGTATCTTGGTTCGGATTTTTAAATTCGCTAAAAGACCCATCTGGCGAGTTTTAACCCCCAACCATGAAATGGCGACTTCGACGATGGACAATTGTAGCCGTTCAGAATGCGCTCAGTGGACGCATCTATCTGTTTGAACTTGGCGGATCCGGTCAAAGAGGTACCGATGTGGCCGATTAAGCCGTTTCACGTTTTACCACCGACGCCCCACGGCACTCTTGGCAGAGATCGAAGGAGACTGCGGAGAGCAGAGGCGGGAACTGTGTGCGACAGTAGACGTGGATCCGAATCTGCTTCGTTGGGCCGATTTCTCATTGAGCTTCGGCAAGTGGAAAGTGAACACACCGGCATACAATTTTGGTAACTCGAGGCAATTTGACCAGAAGCATGAAAGTCCGCTTCTCGGCAAAGTTCGATCTGTTGTTGCCGCTACCCCGTTTTGCGGGAGGGACCTGCATGATCGCCCTCCACGCGCGCTGCGATGCCCCAGGCAGCGATACCTCTGCGCTCACGGTTCTACTGCACCGCCCTTCATCCAGAAGCGTTGCGCCGTGATGGGGTTGGTGTGCAGTGTGTGCAGTGAACCAGAGCAATAAGAGAGTAAGGGATGAAGGGGACGGGACTCAAGATACCTTCAGACTGCTGAAGGGTTAGTGGTCGTGGAAATTCCGCCAATCACTCCCGACCGGCTCAACATAAACCCTGTCGGCAAGGAGCCAGAGGTCGACGCATAGGTGTAGGTTCCAGAACCACCGCTGGCACTCAGCGTCTGGCTATACGCCACGTCCGCCGTCGGCGATGGCACGGTCGTCGGCCTCAGCGTCAGTGTGGATGGGTGGCGCCCGTGTTGGCGACCGTCGTTTCTGGACCCAGCCCTGTGCTCGTGTGCGAAGCGTCCGTCAGCGTCACAGGCACACTGCCGACGTCCTGGCTGTTCTCCCGAAATGATCGGCAGACGGTTGGCCGCCGCGTTTTGAATAGCGGAATACGCTCCTCCACCAGGAATGTTCGTGAACTGGATGGACGTGTAATCGGTCTGCACCGCGCCCGCGTCCACGGTGGTAACAGAGCAGTAGGTCGAACTGGAAACGCCCAGGGTAAATCCACGTTGGTCGGCGGTGAGGGGATTGCCACTCGCATCGACCGCCGAGATTTCAGCCCCGCGCAGATCGCCGCGCTCCCTGGTGGCGGCAGCATTCGTCTGCGTCGTTCCACCATAGTTGCCCAGAGCGGCGAGCATGGGATCCACACTGATGCTGCCACTGTTGATCGTGCAGTTGAAGCAGTCGCTCTCGCTGCCGTTGCCACTATCGATATTCGCGAAGAAGAGATTGTTGTAGGCGTCGACGACAAACTCGGGAGTTAAGACCGCCGCTCCGGCGCTGGCGCTGGTGTTGTGCGCAAAGATACTGTTCGCGATCGTAGCCGTGCCGTCGAAGACGCCCACCCCGCCGCCGTTGGCCGAGGAGTTGCCCACGAAGGTGCTGTTGCTCACCATCAAGGTTTCCGTCTTATAGAGCTCGCCGCCAGCGCCGCCCTCGTTGCCGGAGGAGTTTCCGCTGAAGGTGCTATTGGCGACCGTCAGCGTGCCACTGTTCTCGATGGCCCCGCCAAGGTTGCCGGGAGTGGAGTTGCTGGTGAAGGCGCTGCTGGTCACCGTGAGCGTGCCGCTGTTCAGGATGCCTCCCCCGCTATTCGCGTTTCCGTTTGCGATGGTCAAGCCGGAGAGAAAGACTTGCGCGCCCGACCTGACCGACACACACTTCCCACGGTGGCGGATCCACCACCGGAGACAGTCAGATTCGTCGGCAACGTACTGCCGAGGGTATGGTTCCGACGGCGCTGGAGGCGAAGGCAAAGTCTCCCGTGCCCGCACTCTCGGCCTGCTGAATCGCGTCACGCAGCGAACAGGTAGCACCACAGGAGGCGTCGCTGTTATCGGCGGTCGTGTTGACCATCAGGTAGTTCGTCTGCACGGCCCCAACGTCCGCACCGCCATTGCTGCAGCTCGCCGATGCCAGAGGAAAGCCGCGCTGGTCCGTAGTGAGCTGTGTTGTACCACTCGTCGCCAGTGAGTAACTGCCTGCGCAAATCGTTGGACTGCCCGGCAGCGGCAACATCGTTTGCGTTGTGCCGCCGTAGTTGCCCGGCGCGGCGAGTTGCGGATTGGCGTCGATGGCTCCGAGATTGCTGCTACAGTCTACGCAGTCGCTCTCGCCCCCGCCAGAGGCGAGATTTTGATAGAAGACGTTGTAGCTCACATTGAGGGTTCCCCCGGTTTGATCGACCCCGACACCCGCGCCGCTCCCGTTTCCCGAGAGGATGCTATTACTTACGATGAGCGTGCCGCCGCTATTCTGAATCGCGCCACCTGTGAAGCTCGCAGCGTTGCCCTGCGACGCAATTGCAACCGAATTGTTGAGGAAGAAGCTGCTGTTGCCGTCGCCGTGTTCGTGCCGCTGCTATTGAGGATGGCTCCGCCGTTGGTCGCCCCCAAATTGCCCGAGAAGATGCTATTGCTGACCGTGAGTGTGCCGTTGCTCCAGATGGCACCGCCGCTGGAAGCACCGATGGTTTGATTGTTAGAGAAGGTGCTAGCAGCATGACGGCCTCGAGGCGAAGCCAATCAGCCGGCTGCGCTCATCGCGCCTGTAAACCACTTCCAAGCTTCCATATACAAGCTCACCAGACTGCGAATACAAACCCGGTGAAGGGCAACAGGCACGCAACCTACAACTGGAACGCAAAGGCCCTTACTAAAAGAAGTATGCCTTGACATTAGCGAACCTGCTCACACAATGCACTTATGATGAATTGCACCAAAACTAGAGAAGCCGACCTATCAAGGACGAAACAACTTGTAAACGCCGAAATCTACAGGCATCGGAAACAAGGAGACGTCGCGGCTTGGGCGGCGCTGAACACCATCGCTTGTTGATCGCGTGGATTATGGGTCGCGGTACTCGCGGCGCTTTAGTTCGCGGAGCGCCTGTTCGTGGCCTTGCATAGCGGCCTGACGAATCCAGTGGCGGGATTGGGTGTAGTCGTGCTCTACGCCCCGCCCGATGGCGTAGAGGTGACTGAGTTGGAATTGGGCTTCGGCGTTGCCGTGATCGGCGGCCTTCCGATACCACGCGGCGGCCAGTGCATGGCTGAGCAGGACGCCTTGGCCTGTGTAGTAGAGATCCGCTAGCTTCTGCTGGGCTTCAGGATAGTTCTGGGCGGCCGCCAAGCGATACCAATGGGCAGCATCTGTGTTGCTCTGCGGAACCCCTTCCCCTTTTCGATACATGAGGCCTAGGTTGTATTGCGCCCAGGCGAGGTTACTATGAGCAGCGCGTTGGCACCATGCGAAAGCGTCAGCAAAGTTATTGGCTGCGTAGTAGCGGAAGCTGAGGTTGGCTTGAGCGTAGGCGTGGCCTTGCTCTGCGGCTTTGCGCTCCCAGTAGGCGGCTTGGGTGTCGTCTTGCGGCAGACCCTGACCTGCGTCGAACATCGTGCTAAGGAGATATTGCGCCTCGGCATGGCCCTGCTCGGCGGCGAGTCGGAAGCTGGTTGCAGCTTCGGTGAAGTTGCGGGCGTTGTAGTCAGTGACGGCCTGCCGGTAGTGAGGGTTAGAGGCGGCGTTGGCTGCATCGCGTCGGCCGCGGGCAATGATGCTCGAGCGCGTGGAATGGAGCGACAGAGCGCCGCTGGTAGGGATGTGTTGCAGCCCGGCTTTGGCTTTATCTTCCATCTTTATCTTCCGTGCGCGCTGATCTGGCGGTCAATGAGATCGAAGCGGCGGTTGGCGTCGACGATCTGCTCGCGGAGGTTGGCAGCGAGCTCGGTGAGCAGGTCGCGGTGCTCGCGGGCGGCGGCTTCGGCGTCGAGATACAGTTGAGCGATTTCGCCGGCGAGTAGCGTTTGCCGCTCGGCATCGAGGGAGGCGATGTCGCGCTCTGCATGCTGAATCTGGCGCGAGATGCGGAGAAGCTCGGCGGCGGCGCCTTCGCCAGCGATAGAGGCATTGATTTCGCGGTGATCGTCAAGAAGGCGCTGCAGGGTTTCTGTGTCGCCGCGACCGTAGGCCTGGTTTGCGCGGGCCATCAGCAGGGTAAAGTGCTTCTGCTCGGCGTTGTCACGCGCGAAGTCCGGGTGGATGCGCTTGGCGACATCGCGGAAGAGGGTTTTGAGGCTGGGCGGCGGGTCGAACTCTTCGGCTTCGCGGGCATCACCGAATGCGGCATCGTGTGTTTCCTCTGCGCGCTGGCGGGTTTCTTCGGCTCGGCGCCGGGCGGCGTCGGAGTCATAGAGATCGACTTCTCGCTCGGCGATGCGCGCTTCGAGGTCGTCGAGTTCGGCGTAGAGAATGCCGACTTGGCGGAGGTAACGACCTTCGAAGGTCTTGAGCTGGGCTCGGATTTGGGCGAGCTCGGATTCGCGCTCAGCGAGCGTCGTGCGGACGGTGGCAAGCTGCTCGCGCCTGTCGAGGAGGGCGGTCGCGTCCGGAGTTTGCTGGAGGATGATTTCGGCTGGCATGCGGCTTTCCGTGGGGCAACTTCTAGTTTAGCGGAAGGAGTCTGGCTTTTCGTAGATGAGTGCAGCTCTCGCAGTCCACGCGACTCGACTTCTTGGAAGAAGTCTTCTGCCTTGATTTGAACGGCGTCAAGTTCTGGGGCCCGTTTGTCTTCCCAGGGGTCATCATCCCGCCCTCCAATCCTGGCCAGAGCCTGTAACTCACCGACCACTCCTTCACGATCGAGTTCCTCGATCCCGGGGTGCAGGCCTTTGCGTTTACCTTCGGGTAAGCAGTCCCGTCATCCAGTACGTCTAACTATTAACAGGAGTAGTTAATGGCCGAAGAGACTCAGTATCAAGACAAAGATAGAAACAAGATGCCTCGCCGCGTCTTTCTTGGCGCGAGTGCAGCTGCTGTGGTGGGTGTCATACTCCACTCGCGATACAGAACACAGCCCGTAGAGGCGAAGGATCAAACGCCGAAAGACATTAGAATCGTCCAGTTCTCCGATTCAGGACAGCGCCAGGGTGTCGTTACTGTCCGAACCATTATTAAGCCCGATGCCGAGTGGAAGCAGCAGCTCACCCCCGACGCCTACTCTGTCACGCGGCTTGCGGGAACCGAGCGGCCATATAGCGGCAAATATTGGGACAACCACGAGAATGGCTTATATCACTGCATCTGCTGCGGAACGCCGAACTTCAGTTCGGAGACGAAGTTTGAGTCTGGGACCGGTTGGCCTAGCTTCTGGCAGGCCATCGCCAAAGAGAATGTCAAAGAAAACTCCGATTCTTCACTGGGAATGGAGCGTACTGCCGTCTCGTGCCCGCGTTGCGACGCGCATCTTGGCCACGTCTTTGATGATGGACCGCGCCCGACGGGGCTCAGGTACTGCATGAACTCAGTGGCACTCCAGTTCGTAAAGTCTGCTTGAGAGACAATAGACACATGGCTCATCAAGCGTTTCAAGAGATCCTCAGCGAGATTGAGAGATCCAGCACGACCTCGCACGATGTTCTTACTTTGCAGGAGTTCACCGTCCGCCTGATCGCGACGCGACTGCCTTACTACAACTGGGTTGGTTTCTACATGCTGGATCCGAACGACGCGAATGTTCTTGTCCTGGGGCCATTTGACGGGGCACCGACTGACCACGTTCGCATCCCCGTTACAGAGGGCATCTGCGGTGCTGCGGTGGCCCAGGCCAAGACAGTGATCGTGGATGATGTCTCCGCCGATCCCCGTTATCTCTCTTGCTCTATCGAGACTAAGTCAGAGATTGTTGTTCCGATTCGAGTTCGAGATAAAGTCGTTGGCGAGATCGACATCGATAGCCATGACCTCAGTGCGTTTGGGCCAGACGACCGAACCTTCCTGGAAGAATGCGCCAGGCTCATCGGTGGGTTTATGGAAGAGATGCACTCCTAAGCCGACGTGCGTCGAACACTGAATCGATGTCGCCGACGGTCAAAATGCAGCAAGGGACGTAAGCCTGTTTTGCGAAGAATTAACGCCCTCCGGAAAACCAGCCTCCGCAGGGAGATACTTTTTGTAGGCCGCGATCCAGTTAGTTGAAATGTCGTGTTGAGCGGTGGCCACGTCGAGCTTTCCAGAACAGACCAATTCGTGAAGCCGTTCCTCTAGTGCGTCTTTAGCGTGGGAATTCCATGTGGGGGATGTGTTGGGTTCCGGCCAGAGGTTCTGAATGTCTTCGAGACCTCCCAGCTCAGGGGCAATCAAATAATCGATCTCATAGTCGTCCGGATTGGGATTGATTATTCCGTATTCATGAAACACCTGCTGACGTAAGGACAATGAAACGGGCTTGATAACCTCTTCGTGAGCCACCGAGCAGATGTCCTTGATTGCAACCTGCCGTGCTGCGCCGGGAGTGAGATTTCGATCGGGGATTGCCCTAAGGGCAAGCGTCGCGGTCGCTGGATCGGGTACTCGCGGAGTAAAACGATGGTAGATGGCCTCGCCACCCAAAATGGTAAGTATGGCGGTGATAGTCCCGTACACGCCAAATCGAATAACAGGACCGGGATGGAAAAATCGTCGCCAGGAGTCAGGTAGAGGCCGCGACGCAAGTTCGGCTAATTGATACCTCAACTGTGCGCCAGATTCAGCGGCCGGCGGCAGCATGGGATCGATACTCTGGCGATGAGTTCGTACAAAACCGGTTATGGTCTGTTCGATTTCAGTCACCCGAGCGCGGCAGTCCCAACAAGCAGTGAGATGCGCACGAATTCTAGATGCGCGGCGCGTTGATAGTTCGCCATCCACGAGCAGAAGAAGCTCTTCCTCTTTGGGGTGAGAATCTTCTCTCCACATTGGTTATCTCCCCTCCGCACGCGACAGACGTGCGAGCGATCGCGTCAGCGATATCGATACAGATCCTAGAGATATACCGAGCACCGCGGCTATCTCACGATAACGAAGTCCTTCCGCGCGCAAGCAAAGACAATGTCGGTCGTTCTCCGGGAGAGCTTGAAGAACAGCCAGCAAACGGGCGCGCTTTTGCCCAAACAATACCTGTTCTTCGGGATTCGGGGAGGGGTCGGATTGTTGAAATGCAATGTCCACGTCGTTCGACGTCATCTTGTACCATCGCTGGCTGGCGGTGCGTTGCTTCAAGGCAAGGTTGTGTGCGACACGGAAGATCCATCCACGCAGATTGTGTCGAGATTTTTCCGATTGCAGATGCCGGAAAAGTGAGAGAAATACCTCCTGAATAATCTCCTCTCCATCATGTGGAGAAAGCCCTATCGATATCACGTAGCGAAGAAGCGGAACCCGAAATCGCTCAAAAAGGCCCAGGATCTCGGACTCGATCTCAGAGGCTCTTCCCGGCGACTCGGACAAAGTCGAGCGCGGAAATGGCATAACGTCGAGCAAGTCTGTGGGCGGGTTCAGCATGACTGGTCATACCCTTTATATTCCGATCGGTGGCATTTTGTTCACGCTTTCTCGTTCGATCTCCGCCTGTCAATGGAGTGTAAAGAGGTCGACGCAAAAGACTCGAATAAAAGTCTGAACGAAACGTCTGGAAACGGAATATTCAATCAATGAAAGAAAATCGACAGATGCCCGTCGAATCTTCGGGCTCTTCAACACCTAAGAGCGGGAGACTCGTGCCCACATCACAATATTTGTTCCTTGCGCCTATGCTTTCCGGTACTCGATTCAAGTTGATCCGTCTTGTCCTGATAAGCTTTCTCCTCGTTGCGGCTCAGACCAGCTACGCACAGAGCACCGGCAAGATCCGGCTCCAGGTCAACGATCCTTCCGGCGCGGCTTTACAAGCCACCGGTCATGTAGCCGGCCCGGGTACCAACCGTACCTTTCAAACAGATGCTCGGGGCGCATACTCTTTGGATGGTCTAACATTTGGACGCTACCGCCTGGATATCTCAAGGGCTGGATTCACCCCCCGGTCTGTCACAATCGAGATATCCTCGGCGAAGCCTGTCTCGCAGGCGATTACTCTTCTCATCCAGGGCGCGTCGAGTAGTGTCACCGTCTTTTCTCCGACGCCGATCGGACAGGCCAACCAGTCTGTCGACGAGATTCCCGTTCCAGTGCAAGCATTGACCGCAAAAAACCTTGAGGACAGCAATTCACTCGACCTCGCGGATCTCATGAACAAGCGGCTAACCAGCGTTTACATCAACGAGAATGCGGGCAACCCCTATCAGCCGGACATTAATTATCGCGGGTATACTGCTTCTCCCCTGTTGGGGACGCCGGAAGGGCTTTCCGTTTACTTGGACGGCGTACGCCAGAATCAACCCTTTGGCGATATCGTCGCGTGGGATCTGATTCCCAAAGTGGCCATATGGGACATGGCGTTGATTCCTGGTTCTGATCCGGTTTATGGACTGAACACATTGGGCGGCGCGATCTCGGTGAAGACTAAGGACGGCCTTAACACCAAGGGAGGGTCAGTGCAGATCACCGGCGGTAAATTCGGTAGACGCGCCGGTGAAGGAGAGCTGGGGGGTGTATTGCCCAAAGGCTTCAACTATTATTTGGCAGGCAATCTCTATCGCGAAGATGGATGGCGACAATTTTCGCCCTCCGAGATCCGGCAGTCGTTCGTCAAGGTGGGCTGGACGGATACGAAGACGAGTGTCGTCCTGAGCGGAGCCTATGCCAACAATTGGATGACCGGCAACGGAACCTCAGACTTCCGATTCCTGAAGACGAACTATAGCGGCGTCAATACGATTCCCGATATCACGTGGGACCGTTCTCCGTCGTTGATCCTCAACGTCACCCGCGCGCAGACAGAAAACCTGACATTCTCTGGCAATGCATACTATCGTTACGTCCGCACTGACAGCTCCAATGGCGACTTGAACGACGATTCGTTCAGTCAGGACCTTTACGATCTAGGCCCCGACGATATCGACGCACTCACCGCTGCTGGATACACCAACTTCCCAATCGCAGGCGACGCAACCACCGAACCATTCCCTTACTGGCTTTGCCTTGCACAGACGCTTCAAAACGACACTGGAGGCGATCCATCCTCCACTTGCAATGGTGTTATCACGCGAACTATGGATAAACAGAACAGCTATGGTCTCTCCGGTCTGGTCGCGTGGAAGACAAAACATAACAGGCTCGCCGTCGGAGCCAGCTGGGATCGCGGCACCTCGACTTACCATCAACTTACTCAGCTCGGATACCTGAACCCCGATAACGTGTCCTTTACTCTCGTCCCAATCTTTCTGGATGGCACGACGTTCTTGGACGGGGACCCCGTAGATAGCCAGGTGCTGCTGCACGGGACGGTAAATACACCCAGCGTATATGCCACTGATACCTTCACCTATGGCCCCTGGGCCTTTACACTCTCTGGCCGCTACAATCACACGTCGCTCGACAATCTGGATTATCTGCCGATTTCGGCAGCGCGCGGTAATCTCACGAGCAACAATGTATTTCAGCGGTTCAACCCCGCAGCCGGCCTGACTTATAAGCCTTCCCACTTGTTCAATGCCTATTTCAACTATAGCGAGGCAAGCCGCTCTCCAACGTCGATCGAGCTCGGCTGCGCCGATCCAACCGAGCCTTGCAACTTACCGAACGCACTGGTGAGTGATCCTCCGCTGAAACAGGTTGTCTCGCGGACCTTCGAAGTGGGTATCCGCAGTAACGAGAGTCTCTCGCTGCACTGGAGCGCCGATTATTTCTTCGGTCAGAACTATAACGACTTACTTTTTGTCGCGTCTGAACAAACCGGTTTCGGCTATTTCCTCAATTTCGGTAAAACACGTCGGGACGGCATCGAATTGGAGATTTCCGAAGACTGGCCGCATTGGAGTGTAGGCAGTAACTACACCTTCCTGAACGCTACCTATCAAAGCCCCCAGACTATCGATGGCGGTAGCAACAGCACAAACGACAGTGCGTTAGCGGGTCAACCTGGTATCGATGACAACATCCACATCGTACCTGGAGACTTCATCCCACAGGTCCCGCGCAACATATTCAAGCTCTATGGCCAATACAGGCCTTCGTCTAAGCTGACGGCGGAACTGGATATTCTCGCGGTTGGGTCTTCTTTCGCACGAGGTAACGAAAACAACCTGGACCAACCGGACGGAGTGTACTATCTGGGACCGGGCAAATCAGCTGGGTACGGGATTGCCAGCTTTGGCGCGCGATTCCAGGCAACTGATTACGTTCAACTGTTCGTGCAGATGAACAATCTTCTCGATAAGCACTACTCGACCGGGGCGCAACTAGGAACGACCCCCTTCGATAACAACAATCACTTTGTGGCACAGCCGTTTGGTACCCCCTACGGCTCCGACGATGACTCCATTCCCATTCGCTCCTCGTCCTTCCAGGCTCCAGGAACTCCATTCAACATTTATGGTGGGTTGAAAATTACGCTCTGGAAGAAAAAGTAACGGTCTTCTTGCCGATCTTGACGTCGAATCCAATAACCTCAGCAAATGCTGAGTTGTGTTCTTTTATCTTCCAGTAAGCTACAGTCAAAGCCAGCGCCGAACCTGGAGTCCTTGTGATTAACCTGGAAGAAAACATCAATTCTAAGCCCCTGCGTATCGCGATTCTCGGAACAGGAATGATAGGAGAGGTTCATCGGCGATCTGCACTCTTATGCGGAGCCACGTTGGTCGGCGCGATGGCGTCCACTCCGGAGCGATCCGTCGAAATGGCTCGGCGTTGGCACACGGAACCGATTCTTACACCCGCTGACCTTACCACGATTGCCCCGGATGTCGTCCACGTCTGCACTCCCAACGCAATGCATGCGGAGCATGTCGAAGCAGCAATTACTGCGAACGCACACGTCATCTGCGAGAAGCCGCTTGCCACCTCGATTTCGGTTGCCCAAAGGCTCACAGAACTCGCGCATCAGCGGCAGCGAGTTGCAACGGTGCCTTATGTGTACCGATTCCACCCTCTCGTTCGTGAGATCCGTTCGCGGGTTACCGCAGGCGAGTTTGGCCGTTGGCAACTTCTCCATGGCAGCTATCTCCAGGATTGGCTTCTATCTCCACTTGCAACAAGTTGGCGAGTAGAAGCCGCAACAGGAGGACCGTCTCGGGCCTTCGCCGATATCGGTTCGCATTGGTGCGACTTGATGGAGTTCGTAAGCGGGGAGAGGATCACCTCCCTCACCGCTGCCACTTCGATTACCGTGCCAGAACGACCCGTCAAATCAGAAGTTAGTTTCCAGAAAAGCAGCGATGCAGGTCAAACGCGAAAGGTGGATACAGAAGATGCTGCCACCGTCATCTTCAAGACGCGATCCGGGGTGTTAGGTTCCGTCCTGATCTCCCAGGTTTCTGCAGGGAGAAAAAATCGGCTTTGGTTTGAGTTTGATGGGGAGCGTCGTTCTGCGGTGTTTGACCAGGAAAACCCGGAAACGATCTGGCTCGGAGGAGAAGCTAGCGCAGAAATACTTCAAAGGGATCCCTCGTATGGATCATCCGAGCAACGCCGTTTGTCCACACTGCCTGCTGGTCATTCACAAGGGTATGCTCAGTGCTTTGAGAACTTTGTTGCTGACACCTATGCGAGCATCAGAGGGGAAGCGCGTGAAGGCCTGCCTACTTTTAATGATGGGTTGCGTTCAGCTCACATCATCGACGCCGTGATCAGATCCGCCCGCTCCAACACCTGGGTAGACGTAACGGCCAGCCTTTAAGGGCTTGCAGCGCCGCGAGATGACGAGATTAATCCGGTAATTCCGAATAGAATATCAGTGACATGATTTGGCATCCGTATCCGGCGTTTTTCCGTGGCGCCGAATGCATCCACCTACTGGACATCGGTGACCTTGCCTTTAACGAAGGTAACCTCTAGGTCCTTGTAGACGTAAATCTCGCGCCCGTTCATCTTGATGACCCTCTGGGGGTTGCCCAAAGCCTCGATGACCTGCTTCTGAGTTTGGCCGACGGCGATGGTTGCTGGAGCAGCGGGTGCGGCAGCAGACGCGGCCGGAGCTGCAGCCGCACCCGCAGCACTGGCGGCGGCTGGCGTGTGAGTGCCAACCGTAGTGCCTTCGCCCGCGCTGTAAACGGAGGGCGACTTGCGGTCGAGGAGCTGTGCGATCTGCTGTTCGACCGTGGAGGCGGGTGGGGTGTCGTCGGAAGTGATGGGGAATGCGAGCGTGGAATAGACGCGCCGCTGGGTGGTGGAGGCGACTGCACCGAACCCACCGGAGGAGACACCATGTGCCGGGCGTTCGGCGGCGAGTTTAAGAAGGACCGAATTGCCGTCAACTTCGACATCAACCACTTCGAGGGTGTCGCCGGGTGTGAAAACGTATTTGGGCGCCTCTTCTGACGGAGGTTTGTGAGTCAACGTTGGGAATACGTTCTTGAAGGAAGAAGAACTCCCGATCGTTGTGGTCGTGTTGGTTCCATAGAGGTCGGTCTGGATGTCTCCGTTGACGTAGATATTCCAAGGGGTAATGTCACTCGAGAGTGAGGCCGCGAGATCGTGATTCTTCAGAGTAACGATACGGCCGTAGGCTGGCTTGGTATCACTGTCAGCGACAGTAAGGCCGAAATCTCCTTCGAGCTTCTTTTGCAGGGATTGAGCCTCAAAGGGGGAGAGCGAGTAGGCAGGAGGCGGAGGGCTAGCGCTCGCGACGCCACCGATCTCGCCTGAAATTCCTGTGGCTCTGGCTGGCTCGGCTTTGGCGACACCGCCTACCTCATCCGGGCTACCCTTCGTATCACCGGAGGACTGAATGAGATGAATGACGAGGGCAAGGTTGCTGTGGCCATTAGCAACGTAGAGGATATTGACAGGGTCGCCCTTGGAGGCCTTGTCTTCTTTGGTGTTCTTGTCACAGAGGAACGTGAGCGTAATGGGATGGCCGGCGTCGTCTCCCGTTACGAGGTCCGCCTCGCTGCTGGAGAGCAGAGAGAGCGTGCCGGACTTAACGAGAATCTGGCGTTTGTCCGGATTCGCGTGGACGGCCGTCGACTTGGATTGCTGGGCGGCTGCGGTGGTTTGCGTCGTTGAAGCGGCCTTGGTCTGCTGCGCATGTGCAGGGAGAGACAGCAAGACGACACAGCCGAAAAATAGGACGGCGGTAGTGCGGGGTGTCTTCATCACGGTTTCCCTCCGGCTGCTGGGAGTGGATCATGTCCGGACGTAACTGCATTCTGTTTGGCTTCGTGTCGCTTCAAACAGAAGTGTTTCTCGACAATTTCGTAGAGAAGATGCAAAAAATATAGCTCGATAGGGAGCAAAAAGTCCAAGTAGATGTTGGCGAGGCCGAGGAATAAATAGGCAGCGATGAGTGGCACGAAGAAGACGACGAGCAGGACGATGATCCTCCACCCGGTGGACACGGCTTCGAAGCAGAGATAAATGATCAGCCCGACGATGAGGTCGAGCAGAACGTTGATCCATATGTTGAGTTCGCGGGTGAACTTGTGCTGCAGGAGCGATTCGATGTAGTTGGCGTGGAGTGCGAGGCCGGAGATGTAGCCTGCGGGACTGAGGTGCTGGTCGACCCAGCCCAGGTAGCCCTGCCGTTCGTGCCAGTGTCCTCCAATCAGGACGATGCGTTTGGAACAAGCCTGCATGGCCGGGAGATCGCCGTTTGCCAGCCCCGTGATAGAGATCTGCGGGAACTCTTTTTCAGACGACTGCGGATCCTTGCGGTTCTTGCTTTGGGTTTCGGGCAGGAAGGTGCCGAACACCGGCGCGTTGTCGGGATGATCACGCGGATTGAGAATCGGATATTTTGCTGCTTCGATCGGACCGCGGTAGGCGCGCGCAACTGTCAGGGCGAAGGAATCGAGGTAAGGCGGAAGCTGAGGATCTGCTGGTGGAATTTTCGTGATGAGCGGGATCTCTCGTTTGTCTTCGGGTAGGTTGAGGTAGCCGAAGCCGGGACACGAGACGCGCGCACAGTCAAGGTGAGGGGAGGCGAGCAGGTCTGCCCGCGTGAAGATGTTGGGCAGGTCGATGCGGCGACCATCCTCTACCGCGTAGACATTGCCGAGAATCACCGGGACGCCTTTGCTGGACGCATATTGGATCGCGCCGAGAAGTGCGTCGTTGTCCGTGTCGCGGGAGCCGATGTCCCTGCCCTCGGGGAAGTTTCGTGGCGAGAGCAGTTCGACGTCGAGGCCGATCACGTCTGCCTTGGTGTCCGGATTGGCGGCGTTCCTGACAACGCGGGCGAGAAACGCGCGGCTGGTGGGCTGCTCGCCGAAGAGAGTCGTCCAGTGCGTGTCATCGTCGATGTAGACGAGGCTCACGTGATCAGGCTGGAAGGGGTCGGGACGGTGACGAGTGAGCAACTGATAGAAGCGAAGCTGCAGGTGGAGATTGATATCGTGGATGCCTCCTATCGTGTCGCGCCAGAAGCCCTCTTCCTCAAGATAACCAGCGGGCCAATCGGTGGCGATGGAGATGTTCCAAAGTGCAACAAGGATGAAGACGCTGATGACGGAGGGCCGGCGCAAAACTGCCCAATTTATCTTGCCGGCAGAGGCTGTGTCCTTTGCTGGGGGAGTAGTTCCCTCCGGCCCTTTGGGCGGAACGGGCGGATGTTCTGAGGATTGATCGGCCAGACAATGCCTCCGTCGTGAAGAGAGTGCAGGGCCCAGTGGTTTTTCGAAGTGAGTTTATCCTAGGCGACCGTGAGCGATTCGTAAACGGGGTATGATGCAGGGCGCGAGTTATCGACTGCCGTAAATCTTTGAGTCTCTCTTTGTTTAGCTGTCGCAGGCGCAACACCACCATCGCGCCGACCATTACCATTACCCGTTGGACAAGCAAAGCGGCCACTGTGAAGTACAGTGGCCGCTCCCTCATGTCGTCGCCAATTGGCGATAAACGGACCAGCAGCGCAGCGATTAGAACTTAATCTTCAGAGCAAACTGACCAAAGCGACGTTCATCGTTCGCGCCGCCATTGACGCCACCTTTCTTTGCCTGGATAGGGATGGTTGCTCCATCGTAGCCGTAATTGGCAACGTCGTTATTGGACTCAGTAATGTAAAGGTTATGGTGGTTGAAGATATCAAAGCCTTCTGCTCTCAACTCAACCTCGATACCTTCTCTGACCGGAATGTTTTTACTTGCCGCAAGATCGAAGTTCCACGCACCAGGCCCGGAGAACGCGTTCCGATGAGTCATCGCAGCAGGATATGGCCCGAAGTCAGATATCCCACCCAAAGCCTGATTTCCGTAACTTACCGCTGCCGGTAAAGAGACAAGGTCGTATAGGTTCGCACCGGAAGCATTCTTATCTATCGCCTTAGTGAAACTATAGTTCGAGATGGTTGTGCCCGGCGTATAGCGAGGTATACCCACCCCGGCGCTGCGATTCAGCGAGTTGCTGCTATCTGAGACCGAGAATGGCGTGCCAGTGCGGACAGTGTAAATACCCGTGACCTCGTATCCTCCCAGCAGTCTCCCGGCAAAGGAGTGACTATCTTTAAACCACTGGGTCCTGTAAATCGGTGCAAGAACGAATCGCTGCCGAATGTCGAAGTCCGATGCCCCATGGTCCAGCCCAGGATTGAACGGATCGAGATAGCCAAGGTTGCCAATGCCGTTGACCGAGCTATTGCTCTCAGAGAATGTCGAGCTCAAATTGTCAGTCGAGTGCGCGACTGTATAGTTCGCTGTGATAATGAGCCCCGTGCGCTCGAGATCTGTCATTTGAAAGCCGATGTTCAAGCCGTTGTAGTAAGAATCCCCCGCGCTGCCACGGTTGTTGATCGATCCATATTGGTTGTTAAGCCGCGAGTAAATGAAGTTGCCGCTGGCATCCTGCACGGGGTCGCCGAGATAGACGTTACCGGCGCCAAGCATGTTGTAGCCCTTAACGTCGTAAAGATGTGTCCCCCGTGAACCGACGTAAGCGATGGATGCAACGACGTTATTCGCAAGCTGCCTTTCTACCGTCAGGCTATAGAACTGCGTCGCCGCCGTTCGAATATTCTCATCTACATTTCTCAAGCTGGTTGGAGGAAGCGGAACCGTTCCACTCGAGCCGCCAATGGGACCGGCGTTGTTTGTCGTTATCGGCGACGGTGTAGTGATCTGAACCACGGCGTAGTTGGGCGGGTTCTGGATCACATTGAACGTTATATTTCCAAAGTTTCTCTCGTAAGCTACGCCGTATCCGCCACGAAGACTTGTCTTGCCATTGCCATTGATGTCGTACGCAAAGCCGACACGAGGTCCAACAGTGCCGTACTGCGGATTCCACAATTTACCAATGGGACTATCCGGAACCGTGAACACCTGACCACTGCGAATCTGCGCTTGAAGCGATGCGCCTGGCCCGTAATAGAAGTTTGCATCGAGGTCCTGCTTGTTGTTGTGTTGAATCCCGTAGTACTCGTAGCGCACGCCATAGTTGAGCGTGAAGCGCGGAGTGAGTTTCCACGCATCCTGCGCGTACACCGCCCAATCCTTGAACCGGTCGCTCCGGGCAAAGTTCGGCTGTGATGCGGGTAGAGTGATCTGGCATTGCGGCGTCTGAATCAGATTGCCAGTCGCATAGTTTCGTACGCAAGGCAGCGCTCCTTGTGGGTCAACGGCACCCTCAAAAATCGAGAGCGTACCGTTCAAAAAGTTATCCAGGCCCGTTGGCGCGCTGGTCCCGATCCCCTCGACTGCCTGCGCATAGGCGCCATAGGTGATGTTGTTCTGTATATAGAGCAATTGAGTACCGGCCTTGAACGAGTGTTGACCCTTCGTCCAATCAATGTCCTGGCTGATCTGAACAGTATTCTGTGGCCCTCCGGATGGAAGTCCTCCCGTTCCTTCAAACTGACTGTAGAAACCAGGAAACTGCACTAGATTTCCGCCAATCGTCGCATTGTTATAAAGAAACAGGGTAGGGGCGTTTTGCTGCGACGTATCGAACGGCTGACTTAACGTGTGCCGAGTAAAGCTCAACTTCGTGCTCGACACAAGGGAGCCGGAAAACTCATGGGTCAGCCCAAAGAGAGCGGCGTTATCCCGCTCGGAAGCGCCAACGTTATATTGCGAGTATGGCGAACTGAACATCGCGCCTGTCTCATCAAGCTCGTTGTAAAACACATACCGCCCGTACATCTGAGTTCTTGGGGTCGCATTGAAATCTACACGGCCAATCAAGTAATACGTGTTCTGCGGATCGCCTCCTCCGGCATTGGTGGGCGAAGCGAACGGAGCTATTCCGAGTACCGGCGTATTTCCAGGCAAAAGATCGAAGGGGCCACCCGGAGTTGGAGTTACGCCCGAGGCCACAACGTTGTCCTTGCTCAAAGTCTGGGTAAAAGCAGGAGCCGGAGAGCCGTATTGCGCAAAGAAGGCCTGCGTTGCCGAATCGGATGCCGCCAGAAATTGTGGCGTCGGCACCAGCGAGATTTGATTAGCCGAGCTACGCACCCTCACCCACTCAGTACTTTGGAAGAAGAACAGCCGATCTTTCAATATCGGTCCGCCGACATCGTAGCCGAACTGGTTGCGCGTGTAGCCGCCCTTCGGCACACCACTCTGCGCATTCTGAACGGTATTGGCCGTATAGGCTGCGAGGCGATTGAACTCCCACGCACCCCCATGAAATCGATTCGTCCCCGATTTGGTAACAACACTGACGACTCCGCCTGACGCGCGTCCGTACTGTGGCTCAAAGTTGCTGGTGGTAATGCGATACTCTTGCACCGCATCGATCGGTACTGTCACTTCGGGGCCGGTCACGTACGAATCAACATTCTCAACCCCATCCAACAGGATCTCTGTCCCACTCGACCGTTGGCCGTTCAGCGAATATCCAACGCCGCGCGTCGTGTCATTCTGGTCGCCGGTGGTCTTTGTCGCACCACTCTGCGCTACCTTATCTCCGGAACTGATGTTGCCCGAGATTGAGACAAAATCATAAGGATTGCGAGTAAGGCTTGGCAGCTCTGAGACCTGAACGCTACTCACGATCTGCGACACCTCTTGAGTCTGCGTATTGACGGTCGTTCCGCCCTGGTCAATTACGGTAACAGTCTGTTGCGAGCCACTAAGCGCAAACTTTATCGGAACCGTTGCATGCCCACCAACCGTGACCTCGACTCGCGCCTCGAACCGCTGAAAGCCTGGAGCATCCGCCCTCACCGTATAGATACCGGCCGCGACAGGGGGAAACGTGTACTCGCCGCTGTGATTTGTAGTTACCGTTCGTTCAGCGTTTGTCCCCGTGTTGGTGAGCGTTACCGTCGCATCGGAGACGAGGGCTCCGCTTTGATCGACCGCTAACCCCGACACAATGCCGGAATCGGTCTGTGCAGTTAGATGACTTAGAGAAAGAGGCAGAAAAAGCAGAACGAAAAGAATCGATGCGTGAACTGAGATATTTCTCAACATAGCTGGGCTCCCTTCAAGTGGTGGTGCGCAGGCGACCTTCCGATCCGACTCCGAATCATCGACCTATGGAACGCCTGAAGGCCTTCATCCCGTCGACTTCAAGTCACACTTGAGTCACTCGTAGCGAAGGCAGGTGCTGCTTATGCCGCCTACTGTGCTGCACTCTCCGGGAGCACCGATCGTCTTGCAAAATAAGCAGATCCGCAACCCGCAGCCCGGTGCAGTGCATTATGTGCCGACACTTCCGCGGTCAACAACAGCGTTGTGACGAGCGCCGCACAGAATGTGACAAACGGCAGAATCCACGGGTCGATTTACCGGTGACCAATCTCCGTGCCCTGAGAAATGATGACAGTGGATGGAAGACGTCGCCGAGAGAGGATTTAGTAGTTCATCTTGTAACTCGCCCAAGTGCGTCATCTCTGATGCACTTCTTCCCGGGCTTGGCTAGCTTCGTCACTTCGCGCTGCTATCCGTCACATGTCCACTAGTCAGCACACATTCCGGATGTATGGTTGCACCGTAAGCTCCTGTGTCGAGGCCAGTGACTTATTGTTAGCAAAATTATTCGGCGGAGACGATAACTACTGTTCCGCCTCGCACCAAGTAGACAAGGAGCGGTTCGATTACATAGTTCCAGTTATGTGACGAGTTGCTCTTGGTGGTGATCAACAGCATGCCAACGTCGTTGCAGTGCCCTTTACACGTGACGAGATCCCCAATAATCGTGGAACTGCGCCGATCACTTGTCCGTAATCCTGAAAGTCTACGTAGCGCCGGCTGCGCTCCATGGGATCTAGTTAGTTGAAAGACCCCAGAGACATGGCGAGATCCCACAAGCTGGAGGAAATCATGGTTCGAATAACTCGCACCCCTCTCCTGATCTCCGTAAAACTCGTAAGAGCCCTGTTACTCGCTGCCGGCGTAATCCTACTTGCAGGTTACGTGGCTTCAGCCGAGGGAACAGATATCACTCAGCTAAAAGCAGATGCTCAAAAGGGATACTCCTCTCAACAAATTGAGTTGGCCGCGGCTTACTTTACAGGCAACGGAGTAACGCAGGATGCGAAGCAGGCCGCATACTGGTACCAAAAAGCTGCCGAAGCTGGAGATCCTGAGGCAGAAAATGAGATCGGCTTCTTCTATCAGGCTGGCATAGGTGTTCCGGTCGATCATGCTCGCGCCCTGCACTGGTACCAACTCGCCTCCGCCTCCGGCCTCATCAGAGCCAAAGTGAACCTCGGCGTAGTGTACGTATGGGGCCTCGGTGTCGCCAAAGATGAAGAGTTGGCCATGCAGTTCTTTCGAGAAGCGGCCAGCAAAGGAGAGGGAGCAGCTGCCAGTTATCTGGGCGACCTCTATTATTTCGGGATCGGCGTGAAGCAGGACAAAGCCGCCGCCGAAACCTGGTACAAAACCGGCACGCAACTGCACGATCCTGTCGCCGCCTACAACCTCGCCACACTCTTCTCGGTGGATGTCGACCATCCCCACGATCTACGCAAAGCTGAGGCTCTTTTGCGCCCATCCGCCGACGCTGGATATATTCCAGCGATCCACTCGCTCGGCTTGCTCATGGTCAACCATCCTGAGTTTGCAACCTCCCCACAGCAGGGACCATCCCTCCTTGAAACCGCTGCGAACGCAGGTTACTGGAAATCTTCAGTGGTACTAGGCGCCCTCGCACGAGACGGCAAAGGCGTCCCCGCAGACAGCAAAGCCGCCTACCTCCACTTCAGAACCGCCGTTCTTCAGGGTGGAGAGCCTGCGATGAGCCTGGTCAGATACGACCTCGCGGCACTTACAAAAAAGCTGGGCACGCCGCAGGTCGAAGCGCTCGACTCGGATGCAAATACCTGGTATCGGCAACACCGGACGCCTCTCCTCTTCGTCTATAAAGACGGCGACAGGCGGCAACGCTTTCCTGCATCGGCACTTGCAGTCTCAACGGCTGGTCTGCACGCTGGTCAATTGCTTTACGTACCAGCCTCCTGACAAGGTAGGAATAGAATGTGTGGTTGCATTCCCATTCCATCCGTCAAGGGAAGAAGGCCGAGGATGATTCCCTGAACCTTCCGCCGATAAATCGCACACGCTCACAACCATTCTTCATGCATCCGGCAATCTTTGTAGGTGCATCTGTCTTGCTCGGCACCTTGTTCGCCTTACAGGAGTTGATGACCATGCGCCTATGGAGTTATCGCATGGGCATAGGAATCCTTTTTGCAGCATGGTGGGTCCAGTATTTTTTGTGGGGTGTCATCTGCTGGTTGCTGTGGAGATGGTGCGGGCCCTGGATTCAACGAGCAAACGCATTCTGCATCTTCACGCAAGTACTCCCGCTCAGCATAGTTGCCTGCGTTGTGGAGGAGATGATCTGGGTAGTTTGCTTTCCGCGTCTTCCGCTCAACCGCCCGCACATGACCTATTGGCCCAGGCTGGCGTTTCATTTGGATGCGGAGTTCGTCGACAACTTGGTCGTCTTCTGGTGTGCAATCGCCTTGTTTCGCGGCATAGGGTACTACCAGAAATTCCGTGAAAAAGAGGCTACGGCCGCTCAATTGGCCGTGCAACTGGCCCAAGCCCAGATCGCCGCACTCCGCATGCAATTGAATCCGCATTTTCTTTTCAACACTATGAACAGCATCTCCAGCCTCATGCGGACCGACGTCGCCGCCGCCGACACCATGCTGGAACAACTCGGCAGCCTCTTGCGTATCACCTTGGAGCGCGGCGAAGTGCAATTCATTCGTCTCAATGACGAAATGGAGTTTGTGGAGATGTATCTCGCGATGCAGGAGCGCAGATTCACGGGCCGTGTCCACCAGCAACTATGGGTACACCCTGAGTTGCACGATGCTCTTGTGCCTGCAATGATCCTCCAGCCGCTCATCGAGAACGCCTACACTCATGGCCTCTCCAGACTAGACCGCAATGGCCTCCTCCACATCGAGGCAACCCGCGAAGATTCGCGCCTGACACTGAGTGTTCTCAACAACGGCGCCGGTCTGAATTCCAATTCGTCTAAACCTTCAGAAGGTCAAGGCGTTGGGCTGGCCAACATTAAAAGCCGCCTCCAGTTGCACTACGGAGATCAACACACATTTCGCATACGCGAGGTCGCAAGAGATCAGGTCGAAGTAACCATAACCCTCCCACTACAGTTCTCTGTTAGCCCCGCAGAGACGCTGACAAGGTTTGGTGCATAATGATCCACGCTATCTTAGCCGACGATGAAGTCTTGGCCAGGCAGAAGCTGCGCCAGTTGCTTCGAGACGAGCCTGAGATCGAAATTGTCGGTGAAGGAGCAACAGCTTCCGAAACGATCGACTTGGTGCGTGCTACTGGACCGGAGTTACTTTTTCTCGATATTCGAATGCCTGGCATGGATGGCTTCGATATCATCGGCAAGCTCTCTGTCGGCAGCGACTCCGTAGTGCCTCGCATCATCTTCACCACCGCATACGACGGCTATGCGTTGCGTGCGTTCGAGATACACGCAGTCGACTATCTACTCAAGCCCTTCACGTCCGAGCGTTTGCATTCGGCAGTGCAACGTGCGTGTGATGAGATTAACCTCTCAAAGCAAAATGCCGGGCGAAGCAACGGCCGCACACAGAGTCCTCCCGCTTACACGACACGCATCGTCTTCAAATCTCGCGGTCGCATCCTGTTTCTTCCCGTCTCGGATATCCGTTGGATCGCAGCCGAAGAGAACTACGCGCGCATCTGCACAGGAGCTGAGAAGCACCTCCTGCGCGAGACGATGAGCCATCTCGAGGAGAAGCTCGATCCACAAATGTTCCTGCGTGTGCATCGTTCTGCCATCGTTAATTTGCAGTATCTAAAGGAAGTGAGGACCGAGCCCGGCGGGGAGTTTACGGTTGTGCTGGTGGATGGCCAAAAAATCGCGATGAGCCGCAGCTTTCACGCTCGCATTAGCGAATGGATGGCTGGCAGCTAAGAAGAGATCTACCGCGCCGTTGTGCGATAGGAGAGGATCTCAGATCCCGAAGCACTTCCATTCATGTTATTCGACTGTAGAAGCAGTTCGAAATAAGGAAGAGAACCGTTGTTCTGCTTGATCGTCGCAAGAAAAGGAAGCAACCGCGAATCGTCGAAGACAAAGTCCGCCGCCGATTCGGTTCCTGCCATGGAGGTCCCTTCAAGGACCAGCACATCTCCCGAACCCTTCATATTTGGCCTCAGCGCGATCACGCCGTACACGCGGTGAACTGGACCATTCAGGTCTGCTTCGTAGCGAGCTTGTTCATTGCTGTGCGGAAGACGATTCAGTACGACAAACCGATGATTCTGATGATCATGCACAAACACAAAGTTCATCTTGTCTTCGAACAGCTCCACCCACGGAGTGCCCTCGGCAGAACCAAGCAGAATAACCGGTTCATCCTTTAGATCGTTCGGTCGAAGGTCGCGCGCGTACCGAAGTTGCATGCGATTGATTGGCACGCCAGGAATCTGATACAGCTTGGTGACTATATCTAAATCGACAATAGAGGTATATCGCCTCGACGCAATCTTCTCAGCAATCTCAGGTGTCGTTCCGGTGAGTGGAGTGGCGTGGGTGCGATAATCTCCACTCAGATATTCGGCCAAGCTAACGTTTTTACCAGTGAACGCCTCCAGGCTCGTAAGCCCCGTGTCCGATGCAACAATCAGAGTCGAGTGATCCGTACCGAAGAGCATGCTCCAAAGTGGGTGCTTCGCTACGCTGCCTGGTGACGATTGCGCAGAGTGTGCATGGACCAGCAGAAAGCCGATGAAACTGCAAGCAGCAATCAAGGCAATACTGGTAGCCCAGAAGAGATGACGATACGTATTTGCAACTGGAGCACTCGTTCTAGTGTCAGGAAGATCTTCGACAGAAGTAGGCTGAGGAGAGGAGACTGCACTCTCACTCCGTAACAGTGGCCGTGAATGGGCCTCAAAGAGGGGCGTGTAGCCCCCCTTCGGAATTGTCAGGCGGATCGTTTCGTGCGCGCCCTCTTCGCTGAAATATTGCTCAAGCCGCTGACGAAGGCGGCTGGCATGCGAACGCACGATGCCGTCGATCGACGGGTCATAGTTGCGAGCTCGTTCAAAGAGCGCCTCTCCGATACTCTGCTCGTTAATATCGTCCGACCTCCCAGCAAGCGCCAACTCACAGAGGTGCATCAGCAGGCTGCAGAGCCGCGGCGAACGAATAAACGACGGAGACGCTACGATGCGCTCCACCAACTCCCAACGTGGGTCACTTCCAACTACTGGCTCGGGGTCGACTTGAAGAGTGTGCTCCGGCATGAGGCGCAGTCTCAAGTACACACGCAACCGATGAACATCCTGTAAACGAATATCCAGAGGGTAAACGGGCAGAATTCCTGTTAAACGATGACCGGATTGCAATCGCAACATGCCTGTAAACACAGGGTAAATCGCTCAAAACACTCCGCGTGCGCCCGTTTAACATTCGTGTTGCGGCGAATTGACTCCTGAGAACGCGAAGACATGGCTAGAGTTTGGGTCATCGGCAATATGAGGCCCACGCCAGATGTGTCATTCGGAGGAGCAATCGCATGTTTCCCAATTTTCCTGTCACTCAAGATCAAAGGCCGCCCTTCTCTTCTCACAAAGCTCTCCTGTCAAATGTCGTGACACTGTGCACCGTTCTAATGGCCCTCTTCGCTCTCGCGGTTGCTCCGGCAAAAGCGCAGTTTGACTCAGCCAGCGTACTTGGCACTGTCAAGGATCCCAGCGGAGCCGCCATCGGCTCGGCGTCGGTGACTCTGCTGAGTCCGGCTAAGGGCGTACAGAGTGTCCGTCAGACTGACGCAAATGGCGACTACGAATTCACGAACGTCCAGCCCGGAGAGTACACCGTCACCGTACAAGCAAACGGATTCGAGAAGTCGGACACAGACCGCTTTGTTGTCACCGTAGGCGCAAGACAGCGCGTCGATCTCGCCTTAAAGGTCGGCTCAGACAACCAGACAGTCACAGTATCAGGTGCTGCGACATTGCTCGAGACCGACACCAGTGATCGCGGCGAGACGATTCAAACTCGCGAGGCGGTCACCCTCCCCCTGAACGGACGCTCCTACGCCGACCTCTCGACCCTCGTCCCAGGAGTTCGCAAATCGCTCCTTGAAACCCTCTCCGCTCCGCCCCGCGATGCTTCCTACAACGTCAACGGTCAGAACTCCATGACCAACAACTTTCAACTCGACGGAGTCGACAACAACGCATACCAGACCGCCAACCAGGGCTTCTCCAATGAGGCCGTCATTCCCTCGCCCGACGCCGTGCAGGAGTTCAAAGTACAGACCGACAACTACAGCGCGGAGTATGGTCGGGCTGGCGGCGCAATCGTCAACGCTACCATCCGTAGCGGAACCAACCAATTCCACGGAGTCGTCTACGACTATCTCCGCAATACCGATCTGAACGCATACGGCCCATTCATCGGCTCTGGCGTAAAGCCAACGCTGGTACAGAATCAGTTCGGCGGTACGCTCGGTGGCCCGATCAAGAAAGACAAGCTGTTCTTCTTCGCCGACTACGAAGGCCTGCGAGTAGTCAATCGCACCATCCAGACCGCCGTCGTTCCCACCGCCGCGCAGGCAAAGGGAATCTTCACCGACGCAGCCGGAAATCCCATCGCCTTGTCCAACCCGATCACCGGCGTAAAATACCCAAACGGCATCATTCCCGCCGGAGACCAAAGCCCCTTCGCAGCCAAAGTGTTGAGCATCCTTCAAGCAGACGCCGCACCAAACACCAACGTCGCGCCTGGCGGCCAAAACTTCACCTCCACCCCAGCCAACACCAACAACGGCAACAAGGGTGACATTCGCGTCGACGCGTACATAAGCCCCCGATCAACAGCCTTCGCGCGCTACAGCCAAAGCTCGTCAGTCGTCTTCCTTGCGCCAAACATTCCAGGACTTGCTGGCGGCAACAGTAACGGAACTCTCTACGCCTACACACGCCAGATAGCCGGCGGCTACAACTTCACCCCCACCTCCAACTCCATTCTTCAGCTTCGCCTCGGACTCACCTGGACGCAGAGCGGCAAATCTCCCGTAAACATCGGCGCCGACAATCTGCTCGCAGACTTCAACATCCCCAACATTCCAAGCGATCCCAGCGTCAACGGTGGTCTCAACAGCCAGGCCGTTACAGGCTTCTCGCAGTTCGGTCGCCAGACCACGAACCCGCAGTTCACCAGTCCCTACGTTGCCAACCCCAAGGTCAACTACGGCTTTCTCAAAGGTCGTAACAGCATCAAGGTAGGCTTCGAATACGGCTACCTCAACGAGTCCATCTCCGACTTCCATCCCCAGGACGGAGAAGACTTCTATGCTGGCCAATTCAGCCGCAACACACCCGGCACTGCCAACGGAACCGCCGCCAATCCCGCCAAACCCACCGCCCCCGACATCCTGCACGAGCAGGCCTACAATCTCGCCGACTTCCTCTTCGGCGCGCGCAACAGCTATCAGCTAAACAATCTCGCCACCATCGAGTACGAGCGTCGCTGGTACATGGGCTACATACAAGACGACTACAAGTTCAACAACAAGCTCACCTTCAACCTCGGTCTACGCTACGAACTCGTAACTCCGAACTGGGAACAGAACAACCATCTCGCCAACTTCGACCCGACAAACAACACTCTCGTCCAGGCCTCCAGCGGTTCGCTCTACAACAGGTCCCTCATCAATCTCGACAAAAAAGATCTCGCACCGCGCTTCGGCTTTGCCTACCAGATCGATCCCAAGACAGTCTTCCGTGGCGGCTACGGCATCGGCTACGCGCATTACTTCCGCTTCGGTGGCGAAAGCACTCTTGGCTACAACGGTCCCTACATCGTAGATGCAACCATCAACCAAACCCCACCAACTCTTGTCGCTGGCGCAACTCAACCCCTCTGCACCTCACTCACCCAAAACCCCGCCACCTGCTTCCGCACCACACAGTCGGGATACCAGACCAACTTCGCCTCCGCGCAAAACTTCTCCACGCTTGCTGCGCAAACCCGCTACATTCCACGCAACTTCGAGGCAGCCTATGTCCAGGCGTATCACGTCACCGTGCAGCGCGAAGTGATGAAGGACACAACCCTCGAAGTCTCCTACGTCGGAAGCCACGGCGTTCACGTCCCCGTTCTCGCCGACTTCAACCAGGGTTCCACTGAGCCCGTAAGTTGCGACACCATCGCCTCAACCTGCCTCTCACAACAAGCGCGCCGCCCCATCGCGAACTTCACCAACATCCTCACCGCACTTCCCCAGGGCTACCTCATCTACAACTCGCTTCAAACTAAACTCGAGCGCCGCTACAGCAACGGAATCTACCTCATCAACTCCTTCACCTGGTCCCGAGCGATCAACAACGCATCAGCCGATCTCGAAACCTTCGGCGGCGACTCGGCCGTCGTCAATCTCTACAACCCCGCTGCCGATCGCGGTCGCTCCAGCTACGATCAGCCCTTCAACGACACGCTCTCCATCATCGCCGACCTTCCCTTCGGCAGGGGAAGAATGTTCGGCCAAGGTGCTCCCGCTTGGCAGCAGGCAACCTTAGGCGGCTGGCAGCTTTCTGCAATCAACGTCGTCACCAGCGGTCTCCCTATCAACCTCACCTACACTCCAAACTCCGGCGTCGTCGTCTCTAGCGCCAGCGCCACTTATTCGGTTCGTCCAAATCTCGTCAGTACGCCGAACGCGGTCTACGCGCCGAAGTCGAGCTGGAAGAAGGGAAGCAGCACACTCACCGGAACGCTGGTCGCCAGTCAAGTTGCCGTCCCAACCGCCAGCCAGTACTTTGGCAACTCGGGACGCAACAGCCTGCGCGGACCTGCCTTCGCCCAGTTGGATCTCGCACTCCACAAATCGATTCCCCTCTGGTCCGACGTCAGCAAGCTCGAGTTCCGGGTCGAAGCCTTCAACGCTCTCAACTCCACAAACTTCCAGTATCCCGATAGCGCCGTCACTGACGGTGGAAGCTTCGGAGCCTACAGCTCAGCAGTCGTCTATCCTTCACGACAGGTGCAGCTCGCACTTCGTCTTGCCTTCTAACTTCCTCCCCAGGAAAACTCTGGTCCGGCAGCCACCTCCGCCGGGCCAGAGGCCCTTCTGCAAAACAACTTCTTCGGAGATCCTCTTTTGATGAACGTTCGATACACCTTGCTCTGCGCCTCAGTCCTTGCCTTGGGAGCGCAAACCTTCGCCCACTCGCAGACACCTTCCGACAACAACATCCGCATGAACCAGATTCAGGTCATCGGTTCTCACAACAGCTATCACGCCGGAATCGCACCCAGCGAGTCCAAACTCATGAGCGAAAATAATCCCAAGCTGTACCAGGGGTTCGAGTACCGCCACCGTCCTCTCGACCAACAACTCAACTCAGGCATCCGTCAGATCGAGCTCGATATCTACGCCGACACCAAGGGCGGCCTCTACGCGCACCCCAGCGGCCCCACGAACGTTGCCGCCGCTGGCCTGCCAGCCGATCCTGACTTCGATCCGCAGGGTCGCATGAGCAAGCCCGGCTTCAAGGTCATGCACGTTCAGGACTTCGACTACCGCAGCACATGCCAGCCCTTCATCGCGTGCCTCCAGATCGTTCGCACCTGGTCGAAGGCTCACCCACAGCACGTCCCCGTCTACATCCTGCTCGAAACCAAGCAGAGCGATCTCCCGGAAAAATACCACGCCACTCCCATCGAAAAATTCACCTCAGCAACATTCGACGCACTCGACGCGGAGATTCGCTCGGTCTTCTCACCTAAAGAAATCATCACGCCCGATCAGGTCAGAGGAAAGCACAAAACACTCGAAGAGGCCGTGCTTCAGAACCAGTGGCCCACCCTCAAGAAAGCTCGCGGCAAAGTGGTCTTCTTAATGGACCAGCGCCCCGTCGGCCCCGTCTACCTCGAAGGACATGACGGGCTACACGGACGCATCATCTTCACCAACGCAGTTCCCGGCCAGCCTGACTGCGCCTTCACCGAAGAGAACGACGGAACCCAGGAGACCATCGCCGCTCTGGTTCGCAAAGGCTACATCGTACGTACTCGTACCGATGCCGACACCAAAGAGGCTCGTACTGGCGACACTACGCGTCGCGAGACCGCACTCACCAGTGGCGCTCAACTGCTCAGCACAGACTATCCCGCCTCTGAGCCATCCACGTGGACCAGCTACTCCGTCAGTCTTCCCGACAACGCCATCGCTCGCTGCAATCCAATCAACGCACCGACGGAATGTTCAAACAGCGCTCTAAACTCTGCAAACGGCAACTAAGACAAACAGTAGCCGCAAATCGTCGGACCCACAACGAAAGCCCACATCGATTTTGAGATGTGGGCTTTTCGCGTTAAGTTACAAATAACCCTCACACCCCATCAGCCGCAAACAACTGAAGCAGAGCGTCGCTCGCCTCCTGCACGTCGCGGATCTTGAACTCCGGGTCGAGCCGTAGCGCCTTCGCCCTCGGCGCCAATGCGGTCAAAGTCTCCACGACCGTCTCAGCCGACAGATGCGGTGTGCTCGGTCCCACCAGAATGTACTCCACGCCATCCGTCTGCAGCAGGGTCTTTGCATCGCGAAACGAGCAAGTCGCTCTCACATCGTAGCCATGCTGCGTCAGCACGGCTCTCACAAACACACAAAGATCCACCGACTCATCCACCACCACCACCCGCGGCCCCTCTCTCTTCTTCGCCGCCTCAGCTGGCCGCTCCTTCAGATAAGACTGGATCGCCTCCTCCTCCGTCGCATAGCTCTCCAGAGAAGCTGATACCTTTGTCATCTTCAGCAGATCCAGAAGAAACTGCGGCGACCCAGCTAGCCGAAGATCCCCACCGCGTCTTCGCATCCGTTCGGAGTAGCGCACCAGTAGCCCCAGCCCAATACTGTCCAACCGGCTTATTCCGCTCAGCTCCACCACCAGCTGCGAAAACTCCCACGCACCACCCTCCAGCGCTACCTCCAGCGCCTTCACCTCTTCGCCCAGGACAATACGGCCCTTGCATCGGATTAGAAAGACTTTCCCAATATGGCGCGACATCAGTGTTAGCAACATGAAATCCTCGTCAGCCAGGTCTTCGAAGCTTCCCTTACCAAAAAAGAGAGATCACCTGGAGCTGTGGTGCACCCATCATCGCACCACTCGCGGCGCCCTTAGTCTCGTCGAAAAATAATTTGAAAAATCTTTGCCAAATTTGGCGTATGAGTTATATCCAATTCGCTACAATTAAATAAGAGATCGAATTCAAGGGCTGCCTGCGGCGAAAGCTGTGGCAGCCCTTCCTTTTTAACGTTCACAACGAACCACCAACACACCAGGAAGGACCACGAACGTTCCACATCCTGCAGCGACCCAACGAGAAGGGAAGTGAAACGACCTCTTCCTAACTGCAACAAAACAAGTATTTTAGCCGTAACCCACATGGATGCAATATTTTAGCGGCATACCCCGCCGCTAAGTTATTGCATCCATTTCACTTATCCCCAAAATACACCCGGGTGGGGGAGGGGGGGTACACAACCGCACGACGAGGAGAGCAAAAATGGAAACCGCCATCTGCCGCCACATCAAAACCAACGGACGCCGCTGCAAATCACCCTCCTTAGGCCTCTCCGCCTTCTGTTACTTCCACTCCCGCCTCCTCCGCCGACACAAGCATCTTGTTGAAAATGCAACAGTTCTTCCCGTAAACCACCCCAAGCCACAGGCGTCCGCAGCCGAAACACCCCAATATCTCCCCGAAGCCGTTCCCCTCGAGCTCGACCTCCCGCCCCTCGAAGACGTCGAGTCCATCCAAGTATCCATCTCCCTCCTCGTCGCCGCCCTCGCTCGCAACCGCATCGATTCAAAACGCGCCGCAGTCCTGCTCTACGGCCTCCAACTCGCCTCCACCAACGCCCGCTCGGTAACCATTGAGCCCGCCGCGGCGTCAATTGTCCGTACCCTGGCCCGCACCAAATCCGGCCTGGACCTGGCGGTCGACGGGAACTAGTTGTCAGCCAAGGACGTAAGACAGGTAATCTTGTGCCATGGAAGTAGCTCTCAAACTCGATCCGATCTCCCCGATAGCTCTCTATCGCCAGATCTACGATGGCCTGCGCGATGGGATCATCGGGGGGCGGTTTGAGGCTGGCACCCAACTACCTGCCTCCAGGGCCCTCGCCGCATCCCTTGGTGTCTCGCGAATTACCGTCACCGAGTGTTACGAGCGACTCATCTCGGAGGGATATCTCGAGACCAGGCGCGGCTCCGGAACCTTTGTCTCTACCAGACTTCCGGAATGGGACATGTATGCCACCAATTCGAACATCGCTCTCGTTCCGCAAATTCGGAGTGAGATACCCAAACGGCTCTCCCGATACGGCCAGCTCCTCGACGTGCCACTCCGTCCCCCCGTCCCGCCCGAGATGATTCGGTTGGATTCGCACGGACCCGACGTAGCCGCTTTTCCGATAAAGCTCTGGACTCGACTCTTGGTTCGGCGCATGCAGGAGGGTGCCCTAAGCCTTCTGCAATATACGCAGGAGTGGAGCGGCAGTACCGACCTGAAGATAGCCGTGGCTCACTATCTGCGTGTGTCGCGCGCCGTCGTATGCGACCCCAGTCAGATCATCATCACCAGCGGATCGCAACAGGCCCTTTACTTTGCGGCAAGAATCTTCCTCGATCAATCGGACTACGCCGCGATGGAAGCTCCGGGGTATCGTTTCGCGGGACGAATCTTCTCCTCCCAGGGAGCAACGGTGCTGCCGATCCCGGTCGACCGGAACGGCATGCAAATATCGCAGCTCAAGAAGCACAGCGACAAAGCTATAAAACTCGTCTATGTCACGCCTTCGCATCAATATCCACGAGGCGTCTCCCTCTCCATCTCTCGTCGGATGGAGCTTCTGGCATGGGCCAAAGAAACCGGCGCTCTCATCTTGGAGGACGACTACGATAGCGAGTATCGGTACAACGAAAGGCCCCTCCCCTCCATTCAGGGGATGGTGCCGGACGCCCCCGTACTCTACGTGGGAACTTTTTCCAAACTGTTATTCCCCACCTTGCGATTGGGCTATCTCGTTGTCCCCCCCGGCTTCCAGAACATGTTTACAGGAGCCAAGTTACTCTGCGACTTTCAAAGCTCTTCCATAGACCAGCGCATCCTCACGGACTTCCTCACCGAGGGACATCTCGAACCCTACGTCCGAAAGATGAGGATCATCTACGGCAACCGACGCGCGGTGCTTGTCGAATCATTGCAAAAGCACTTCGGGCGAAAAGTCACGGTCTATGGAGACAATGCAGGTATGCACTTCCTGGCTGACTTCGAGATCGAACTCTCTGAACAAGATGCATTCGACCGCGCGGTTGCTGCCGGGGTTCGGGTAGAGCGCCTTTATTGGCCCGCCTCTTCTGACCTCCAGCGCCCAGGTCACGTGCAATTCGTCTTCACATTTGCTGCAGTCAACGAGAACGATCTGGCACTCGCAGCACAACGCCTCGCTGGCGCCTTCCTCACGTAACGGAGTTCATCGTCGATTGCAGAATCGGATCGCACGCATTGGCTATAAAAAACTTTCATCAGGTGGCACTGGTGTTCTCTCCCGCGCCTGCATAACTTCGATGACAGGACTCTAGCAGGCTTCTGATTGTTCTAAAGCCTGTAGATTGCAGTTCCATTTGGAGAAAATATACATAGCCAGTGACGATGATCTGTTCCAGTAAGAACCGTTAGACCTCGCCGGCGAAACGAGATGTCTTCGGTAACCTTAACTCGCGGCCGGGACCTCAGGGTGGACTCGGAGGGTCGGCCGTCGTTCTTTCGTACCTCGATCTGCCAGTAGTCTCGGGAACGATACCCGAAAATCAAATATTGATGTACCGTGGTCCTTGCTGGCCGTACACGCAGCCGAACTGCGCTGCGAATCGAACAAAGTAGGTTATGGGACAGCTCAACAGCGAACGAGCTAGGCCAACCGTACTTCTTTCAGAAAAAAGGATCCCGATGACTCGTCACACACGTAGAAATTTTATCCAATCTGCCACCGCCGCAGCGGTCTATAGCTCCTCGCTCCTTCGCTGTGATCGATTGATGGCATCGCCCTTTGGTCTGCCGATCGGCCTTCAGCTCTACTCCGTTCGCGAGATGATGGCGAAGGATTACGAGGGAACACTCAAACAGATCGGCGCCCTCGGCTATCAGGAAGTTGAGGCGGCGGGCTACTTTGACCACTCGTCAGAACAAGTCAAAAGTGCGATGTCGGCTGCGGGCCTGAAATGCGTTAGCGCCCACTACCCCTACACGAGTCTCAGAAAGGACTTCGACAAGATCGTCGCTTTCAACAAAGAGATTGGCGTGCAGTACATCATCTGCGCCTTCCCGGGGATTAAAGACCCATCACGGCTGAAAGACATGTCGTATCAAACACAGATCACCTCCTTCACCCTTGACGACTATCGCTGGAACGCCGATCAATTCAACAAGTTCGGCGAAAAACTGAAGGCCGCCGGCATGAAGTTCGGTTATCACAACCACACGATGGAGTTTGCGAAACAGGATGGGGTTGTCCCATTCGACGAGATGGTTCGCCTGACCGATCCCGAACTCGTCACTTTCGAAATGGACTGCGGATGGGTCATCGTTGGTGGCGCCAATCCAGTGGATTATCTCCACCGTTATCCTTCTCGGATCTCAATGCTTCACGTCAAAGATTTCAAACACGCAGAGAAGCCAGCATCCGCACTCGAACCGCCTCCCGCTGCTGAGCTGGGGCGAGGAACACTCGATTACCGCCCGGTTTTCGAGGCGGCGAAGAAAGCAAACATCAAGCACTACTTTGTTGAGCAGGAGGAATTTGACCTCCCGCCAATGGAATCTCTCAAGATCGACGCTGACTACATGAAAAAGCTGACCGTCTAGGCATCCATGACGACCAACTCGGTGACCGCTCCCTGCGGGGCGGCGCCGTTAGGCGGCAGTCTCCATTCGTTCTTTTTGCGACGAAAATGGGGACAGCCCTGGAGTTTTTGTCTGCGATAGACACCACATATACCAGCCTTTCGGCCAGCCGATTCTCAAAGACAAACGAAATAGCCCTGTTTCTATACTGAACGTATAGTTTATAATTGCCGTAACATTGTGAGTCTCGAATCGGTGAATTTGAATCGAAGATGCACATGGGCTTGGCACATCTGGAATTTGTGCCCTGCGAATTTCCTACGAGAAAACAAGCATGGGGCAACTTCAAGACCTCGAATACGCGGATGAGCCAAAGAAGCGCGGCCGACATCGCAGTCTCGAGGCAAAGACGGCCATCCTGAAAGCAACGCTTCAGCTGTTGGAACGCGAGTCACTGCGCAAAGTGACAGCTGAGGCTATCGCAAGACGGGCTGGGGTTAGCAAGGCCACGATCTATAAGTGGTGGCCCAACAAGAGCATGGTGGCCCTCGATGCCTACCTGGCTGGCACAACGGAACGGGTAGCGGTACCGGATACCGGATCTGCGGAAGAAGATTTTACAGAGCAATTGAAGTCTTTAACCGCGTTCTACACGTCTACGCTAGGAAGACTTTTTTGTCAGTTTATTGCGGAAGGACAGAGTGATCCGGCATTTCTCGCCTCGTTTCGAGAACGATTCCTCTACGCGCGAAGAGACGCTGCGAAGATCATGTGGCGGCGAGGCGTGGAACGTGGCGAGATTCGGAGCACTATCGACGGAGACGTCGTTCTCGACATGATTTATGGACCAATCATCTTTCGGCTGCTCGCCGGCCACGGCTCCTTGAATGACTCGGAGTCCGAGGCAATCGTAGAGGCCGTATTCGGCGGTCTGAGGCGATCGGACTATCAGAAACCCGCGAAAAAGAAGAAGACAGGGCATTCCGCAAAACGCCCTAAAGCGCATCTTTAGAGTCCTGCATCGCTTGGCCGCATCAGATTTCTAAACGCTCGGTTCTGTGTATGGTGTCAGCCGGCTGGTTTGTATTAGCAACTCTCGTGGAGCCAAGCCTGCAACCGGCGACACGAGAAAGTACCGTCTCAAGGAGCTTTGATGTGGATCGTTCGTCTCGCGCTTAGGAGACCTTACACTTTTGTCGTCTTGTCGCTGCTGTTGTTTATTATTGGGCCCGTAGTCATGCTGCGCACGCCGGTCGATATCTTTCCGAACATCGATATTCCGGTCGTATCCGTCGTATGGAACTACGCGGGCCTGTCGCCTGAGCAGCTGAGCGATAGAATTGTGCTGCCCTTCGAACGAAACCTGACGACTGTAGTCAACGACATCGAACACACCGAATCCCAAACACTGAGTGGCGTCTCTGTCGTAAAAATCTTCTTCCGTCCGTCGGTAAATATCTCGCAGGCCGTGGCGCAGGTCACCGCCATTTCACAGACAGCGCTTCGGCAGTATCCGCAAGGCACAACGCCGCCTCTGGTCATCCAATACAGCGCCTCAAGCGTACCCATCTTGCAACTTGGGTTGTCTGGCCGTGGCCTCAGTGAACAACAGCTGTACGACTTCGGAACCAACTTCATCCGCACACAACTGGCCACGGTTCAGGGCGCCTCCATGCCCTTCCCCTATGGAGGCAAGCAGCGCCAGGTGCAGGTAGATATCGATACGCAAAAACTGCAAGCCTATGGGCTCTCTGCTTCGGATATCGTAAACACCATCTCTACACAGAACATCATCTTGCCCGCCGGCGATATGAAGATGGGACATATCGATTACCAGATCGAAACAAACAGTGCACCAAGCTCCATCGCTGCTCTCAATAATCTGCCGATAAAGACGGTAAATGGCGCTACTATTTACATCCGTGATGTAGGTAATGTTCGCGACGGGTTTCCACCTCAGACCAACATCGTGCGTGTAGACGGACAGCGCGCCTCGTTGATGACGATGCAAAAAACGGGGAACGCCTCAACGTTACAAATTATCTCCGACACGCGAGCTCAGCTTCCGCTGATAGCAGCTCAGTTGCCCCCAGCTCTAAAAATACAGCCGATCGCCGACCAGTCAGTTTTTGTTCGTGGTGCCATCAGCGGCGTCGTTCGCGAAGCCCTTATCGCCGCATGTCTCACAGCTGCGATGATCCTGATATTTCTCGGCAGCTGGCGTTCCACCATTATTATCGCCGTCTCCATCCCGTTGTCGGTGATCTGTTCGTTGCTGATGCTCGCCGCCCTTGGCGAAACAATCAACATTATGACTCTCGGTGGACTGGCGCTGGCGGTAGGTATTCTCGTCGACGACGCAACCGTCGAAATCGAGAACATTAATCGAAATCTCGAAGAGGGCAAAGAGGTCGAACAAGCGATTCTCGACGGAGCCGCTCAGATCGCAGTTCCAGCTTTCGTCTCGACGATTTCGATATGCATCGTCTTCGTTCCCATGTTCTTCCTGGGCGGAGTGGCGCGATATCTGTTTGTTCCGCTAGCCGAGGCAGTGGTATTCGCAATGCTCGCGTCCTACTTTCTCTCGCGAACCATCGTTCCAACGATGGCAAAATATCTGCTTAAGCCGCATGAGGAGTCGCATTCGACCCACGTCAGCCGCAACCCTTTGGTTCGCTTTCAACTTGCCTTCGAGCGCTACTTCGAAAAACTGCGCAACTGGTATCACGGTTTATTGAGCTTCTGTCTCGAGTATCGGGTTGCATTTCTTCTCTCGATCGCGGCTTTCTGGATCGGCTCTCTCGTGCTTCTCTATCCGTGGCTGGGGCAGGACTTTTTCCCGTCGGTCGACGGAGGGCAGTTCAAACTGCACGTTCGTGCGCACACGGGCACTCGTATCGAAGACACCGCGAAGCTATGCGACCAGATCGAAGACGTGATCCGTCGGGAGATCCCCGCCGCCGAACTAACCTCGGTCATCGATAACATCGGCATCCCGTACTCCGGCTTAAATCTCTCTTACTCGAACTCAGCTCCCGTCGGCACCGCCGATGCAGACATCCTGGTCTCGCTTGACGAAAAACATCATCCGACAGCCGAATACACTCATAAACTGCGTGACAAGCTCACGCAGCAGTTTCCCGGTACAGAGTTCTACTACCTGCCGACCGACATGGTCAGCCAGATCCTGAACTTCGGTCTGCCGGCCCAGATTGACATTCAGGTAGTCGGCCAGCAGGTCGTCCAAAATCGCGCTGTGGCCGAACAGATGATGCAGCAGATCAGCCGTATCCCCGGAACGACCGACCTGCGAATTCAACAGCCGTTCAATCTGCCAATATGGACCATTGATGTCGACCGCACCCGCGCGCAGCAGGTCGGCTACAGCCAGCGAGACGTCGCGAATAGTGTGCTTACGAGTCTTAGCGGCAGCTTCCAGACCAATCCAACGTTTTATCTCAATCCTCAAAATCATGTCAGCTATAACGTCGCTGTACAGACCCCACAATACGACGTGCTGAATCTGCAGCAACTTGAAAACTTTCCAATTGCGACAAACGGCTCGACACAGCAACCTCAGATTCTCGGAAACCTTGCCTCAATTCGAAGAGGGACCGAACAAGGCACTGTAAGCCACTACAACGCGCGGCCGGTAATTGACATCTATGGCGCGGTCGAAGGAACAGACCTCGCAAGCGTCTCAACAAAAGTTGAGCAGCTGGTCAAAGACAGCAAGGGCAAGTTACCTCGGGGAACAGAAGTCTATGTTCGCGGACAAATCCAGACGATGCATACCTCCTTTACTGGATTGGTCTTCGGGCTGCTCTTCTCGATCGTCTTGGTCTATGCGCTGATCGTGGTGAACTTCCAGAGCTGGCTTGATCCGTTCATCATCATCGCGGCGCTCCCTGGTGCTCTGGCTGGAATCGTATGGCTGCTGTTTCTAACCGGCACCCACATCAGCGTCCCTGCGCTCACTGGCGCAATCATGTGCGTTGGCGTCGCGACAGCAAACTCGATTCTCGTAGTCAGCTTCGCAAAAGAGCAGATGGATCTTGGGCTGAGCCCTCTGGACGCCGCTCTATCCGCTGGTTTCACGCGGTTCCGCCCCGTCATTATGACGGCACTTGCAATGATCATCGGCATGGTACCAATGGCACTCGGGCTAGGAGACGGAGGCGAACAAAATGCGCCGCTTGGCCGAGCCGTCATTGGCGGACTCTTGCTGGCGACCTTTGGAACGCTAACCTTCGTTCCTGTCTTCTTTTCGTTTATGCATCGAAATGATCCCCCCGTCGCGGAAGATATCGAAGACACGCAAGAGACGATATGAGTGAACCGGGATCATTCAACCTACTGAACACCGCGCCAATAGCGCATTTGGAGAGATGGCAATGAACGCCGATGACCAGAAGATACAAGGGATTAACAGAGACGGAAGCGCAGCCGAAGAGCGAGCGCCGGCCAGCGATGCTCAGCAGACGAAACAGGAGACGCCAACTGTCTCGCGCGGGTCGGTACTCTCTCTTGTCGCGATCCTGCTGGTTGTAGCCATCGTCGTTGCGGTCTTCGGAATCATCGCACGTAAGCATGCAAGCGCTGAGCTGACGACGTACACCAAAAACACCTCAGCCCCTCCAGTGACTCTGGAGCAGCCCGTCATGCAGCATGGTGGTCGCGAGATCGTGCTTCCCGGCAATATGCAGGCCTTCACCCTCGCGCCGATCTACGCACGTACAACCGGCTATGTAAAGGCTTGGTATCACGACATCGGAACGCCCGTGCACAAGGGTGAGTTGCTTGCGGTAGTTGAAACTCCGGAGTTGGATCAGGAGCTCGCCTCTGCGAAGGCAGACCTCGCTACGGCAAAGAGCAATGCCAGCATCGCAAAGGTAACCTCCGATCGCTACGGCGACCTCATAGGCCGCAACGCTGTCTCTCAACAAGACACAGACACGGCAGCCCAGGCATTGGAGGCGAGAAACACTCAGGTAGCTTCGGCTGCGGCGAACGTTCAGCGATTGGAAGAACTAGTCTCCTTCGAACGCATCATAGCCCCCTTTGATGGCGTGATTACCGCACGCAATCTAGACATCGGACAACTCATCACGGCGACAGGAAGCACCTCGACTTCCGGCGGCGCAATCTCAGGAAACAAGGAGATCTTCGATATCTCTGCGGTACGCACGCTCCGCGTATTTATCAACGTGCCGCAGATTTATTCGCCGGATGCAAAAAACGGAATCATCGCGAAGCTGACCCTGCCGCAGTACCCAGGTCGCACCTTTGAAGGCAAACTGGTGCGTTCGTCAGACGCAGTTGATCCCGCGACGCGAACGCTGCTCGCTGAAGTAGATGTGGACAACCGGTCAGGCGAACTGTTGCCGGGAAGTTATACGGAGGTGCATCTCAACGTTTCCAGCGCAGCGCCTGTCCTGATCGTTCCGGCGAGCGCATTGATCTTGGAACCAGACGGATTGCGCGTCGCGACCGTCGACACAAATCATCACGTTCATATGGCGCGGATAACGCCGGGCCGTGACTACGGTACGACTGTCGAAGTTTTAGCTGGTCTCAAGCCTGGAGACTACATCATTGGCAACCCACCCGATTCGCTGACCGACGGAGAGGAAGTTCGCGTCGTCAACCCCAACAGCAATCAGAATCAGGCTGCGGAGGGCAAACGATGAAGGTCCGCAATCTGTTAGTCCCTGGTGCGCTGCTCGGCGCGATGGCGATAAGCGGTTGCAAAGTTGGGCCAAACTATAAGGTCCCAACCATGCCGGCCCCTCCCGCTTTCTCGGACGAAGGCCACAACGGCGACTGGGCCTCCGCGAAGCCTGCCGATGGAGTCGACCGCGGAATTTGGTGGGCAGTCTATCAGGACAACGAACTAAACAATCTTGAGCAACGATGCGCGACTGCGAACCAGAACATCGCCGCCGCTCTCCAGGCATACGATCAGGCTCACGATCTTGTTCGAGAAAATCGTTCTGCGCTCTATCCGACGGTATCGCTAGGCGCCGGCGCATCACGCAATCGAATCTCGAATAACGCACCTCTGAGACTAGCAAATACGGCCCAATCTTATTGGGATTTTCTCATTCCGCTGAGCATCTCTTGGGAGCCGGACCTGTGGGGAGGAATACGCAGGCAGATCGAATCGAGCGCAGCAAGCGCACAAGCTACTTCTGCCGATCTCGCCAACACTCAGCTCAGCCTCCAGGGACTCCTCGCTGTCACTTTCTTCCAGATTCGCGGAATTGATCTTCAATTGCAGCTTCTGCGATCAACGATCGATGCCTATACCGAGGCCCTTCAGCTCACAGAGGACAGGCTAACAGGCGGCCTCAGCTCGGACAGCGATGTCCAGCAGGCAAAGGCACAACTGGAAGAGACCAGGGCGCAGCTCATCGATCTCGGCGTTCAGCGCGAACAGTTCGAACACGCAATCGCTGTTCTCGTAGGAGAACCCGCGATTGGCTTTCACATCGCAGAGCACCCGGTCGTCGGCGATCCCCCTAGCATCCCCACCGGCGTCCCATCGGAGCTGCTGCAGCGCCGCCCGGACATTGCGGCTGCCGAGCGTCGCGTTGCATCCGCGAATGCTCTCATTGGAGTCGCGAAGTCTGCCTACTATCCCACCGTCTTTCTCGGCGCAGGAGGCGGCGTACAAAGCTCCACCATCAGCAATCTCTTTAACTCAACCAGCACGCAATGGAACGCCGGTCCATCGGTCAATGAGATTCTCTTCGATGCGGGTCGCAGAAGAGCCCAGATGGACTTAGCAATTGCGCAGCGAGAGCAAGCCACGGCTCTTTATCGCGAGCAGGTGCTTTCCGCATTTCGCGATGTAGAGGATCAACTCTCGGCTTTGAGAGTGTTGGAACAAGAGGCATCGGTGCAGGACAAAGCCGTAGATGCAGCGAAAAAGAGTACAGAGCTCTCAACGCTTCGCTACAAGCGCGGACTCGCCCCTTACCTCGAAGTGCTCACAAATCAGACCATCGAGTTGACAGATGAAAGAGCCGCCGCATCTTTGGTTGCTCGGCGGATCGTAGCAAGCACCCAGTTGCAGATGGCCCTCGGAGGAGGCTGGAACTCCATTCAACTCCCCACAAACTAGAGCCGCAATCACCAAGCCGCATCGTCAATGTAATCGATTTTGTTTCGACGAAGAGAACAACATCAATCTCCTCGTCGGAAGAAAATCTAGAAGATCGCGGACACGAACAGGGAAGTGTCGGCAGTAGTTAACCGATACCGAACTCATTGTTATCGCCGCTCTGGCAGGACACTCCAAATAGCATTGTCTTCCTGACCGAGAACCCACGCACAAATACCCTGTAGATGCTGTTCCTTCGCCAGATTGTAGCGATCGGAAAATCCGCGCTTTTCAGTGTAAAAGATCCACTCGCGCATCTGGTCCCGATAAAAGAAGAAATAAGCCGAGTGATCCACGGGATCCCACTGTTCATGGCCGTCGTAGGTATCACGGAGTGTCTGTACGTCGGCCGCGCTAATGTAATCCGCCGTGATGTTAGGTTTCTGTTCCTTCTCGTTCAGCCCCGGATCACCCGCATACCAGTGATAGCCATAGAGTGCGATACCGAGCGACAACTTCTCCCTCGGTACTACCTTCAGCGCATAGTCAAGGTTCTCATTGGTCCACACCCATCCCCCAACTGGCCCAGGTGTAGTCCATCGCGTGTGTTGGTCATAAGTCATCAGGCAGATCAGATCGACGGAGTCACTAAGCGCCTTTAGGTCGAACACTCCACGCCAGTCCGCGAAGATCCATTTGCTGAACGCGCTATGCCCCGGGTGCCCGGGGGCGTTGGGAACTACCGCAATCTGCAGTTGCAGGTGTTCCCCGTGCATGGCATCTGCGATGCGTTTTACAGTTGCCGACAGAGCATCACGGTCGGTCCACAAAATATTCTCGAAATCAAGCTGGAAGCCATCATAGCCATTCTGCTTGCACTCAGAGATCAACGATGCGATCAATGCCGTCTGTGCCTTATCGCTCGTCAGCAACGAGTGGACGCCGGTCTTATCGAAGATAGCGATGATGGGAAACGAAGCGATGTGCCGCTGCTTCACAACGCGCATAACAGCTGGATCTGGCTCGCCGTACACCAGTCCATTCGAATCCACCCCGTACCACGTTGGGACGATGATATCGACCTTGGTCTGATGCTCCATGAAATCGCGAACCGAATCCGGATGATCAGTCATGTAGAACAGCGTCTTGGGCTGTGCCAAAACCGTTGGCACAATAAAAAGAAGGCAGAGCAGAAGTTTCGTCATCAAGGCCTCATCAAATGGGCTGGAACAAGATTGATAAAATTAAGCGCTCTCAAGCGTCAGAGATGGCGGCACATCTGCTGGTTGGGATCCAAACGCGAGATTCGGCTTGTCCCCCATCTCGAAGACGATGCGTGCCCCGTTCACAATATCCAGATGATTGAACCAGGATTTTGTATACGGTTTCCCATTGAAGGTCACGGACTGAATGTATTGATCTGTCGGCGAATGGCGACGCGCCACAATCTCAAGCTGCTTGCCCTTGCCCAGTTGCACACTCACTTGATCGAACAACGGCGTGCCGAAGACATAGTTGCCGCTCACCGGGTCAACAGAATAAAAGCCCAGGGAACTTAGAATGTACCAGGATGACATCTGGCCCACATCTTCGTTGCCCTGCAATCCATCCGGAAGCGCGGCATACATCTTCTCCATCAGCATACGCACCCGTGCCTGTGTCTTGTGCGGCTGGCCAGCATACGAATAAAGATAGGCGATATGATGCGATGGCTCATTACCGTGCGCATACTGGCCCACTAGGCCCGCAATATCCGGCGGAGCATCTGCAGGCAGTGTCGAAGGTTGATCGAACAACTCATCGAGCTTCTCGAGAAACTGCTTCTGTCCTCCGAGTATTTCAATCAACCCTGCCGCATCATGCTGAATCCCGAACGTAGTCTGCCATGAGTTCGACTCAGTAAAGTCGCGCCACTTCTTCGTCGTTCCCATCTCGATCGGATCGAAGGGCCCAGCCCATTCCCCATTCGCCAGCTTAGGCCGCGCAAAGTTTATTGAGCGGTCGTAGTAGTTGCGATAGTTGCGCGAGCGCTCAACCAGCATCGTCGCGTCATCTGCATGGCCAAGCTTCTTCGCGACGTGCGCAATTGACCAGTCATCATAGCAATACTCGAACGTCTTGCTGACTGACTCCTCTTCGAGATCGCACGGGATGTAGCCTTTCGAACGGTAATAACCCAGACCGCGATAGTCATCCACCATCGCACGTTTCATCATCACCTTATAAGCGCGTTCATAATCCACACCTGGGATGCCTTTATTGCAAGCCTCAGCGATCACAGCGGCTGAGTGATAGCCCGTCATCGTCCCGGTCTCACAGCCCTGCAGCGGCCAAACCGGCATTCCGGCGGGACTTTCTTCCGCCATGCGGATCAAAGCATTTGCAAAGTCCGGCACCCGATCCGTCGCGATCAGCGTATACAGAGGATGAGCGGCGCGATAGGTATCCCACAGCGAAAACGCGGTATAGTTCCGCTGGCCGTTCTGTAGTTGATGGATTTGTTTATCCATCCCGCGATAGCTCCCGTCGGCATCATCGAACAGCGAAGGTCCAACGCAAGCGTGATATAGCGCCGCATAAAAAATTTTCTGATGCGTCTCATGCTCCGTCTTGATCCTGATGCGAGAGAGTTGTTGATTCCACTTCTCGCGTGCGTCGCGGCGAACTTTTTCGAAGTCCCATCCCGGAAGCTCTACTTTCAGATTGTTCGCAGCTGACTTAGCGCTCACTCCGGAGATCCCAGTCTTCACCAAAACCACCGGATCCTTCGCCGTATCGAAAAACAGAACGCACTTCAGTGATTTACCCGTCAGCGGCTGTGTCCCCGCCGGAACTTCAACCCCCTCCCGATAAAAGACAACCCGAGTCGGCTGCTGAGAAAACTTCATCGTGAAGTAGATCTGCCGCCCATCACCCCAGGCCTTCGTGGTGCGCCCCCCAGCCAGCGTATCCGGTGCGGTGCGCTCAAGCGAAGACGTGACCACGGCCGATTGCCCGTTATAGGCGTAACTGTGTTCAAGGTCGACAATAATATGACCAGACTTCGGAGCATCCGCCCCAACCGGAAAACTGTAACGATGCAATCCCGTGCGCTCCGTCGCAGTCAGCTCAGCGCGAACCCCATAATCCTTCAGCAGCACAGAATAGAAGCCAGGCTCGGCATGCTCGTCCGCATGGTCAAACCGCGACCTATAGCCCTCGTCAGGATTACTCCGTGGACCGGGCACAATCTTCGACTCACCGGTCCCGGGCATCACAAGAAAATCGAGCAGATCCCCGCAACCCGTGCCGCTCAGATGGGTGTGGCTAAAGCCCATAATCGAGGTGTCTGAGATGTGATAACCCGAGCACCAGTCCCATTGATCGTTGAAGGTGTCCGGACTGAGTTGAACCGCACCGAATGGCACCGTGGCTCCCGGAAACGTATGCCCATGCCCACCGGTCCCGATTCTGATATCAACCAGCGACGCCGCATCGAACGTGGTACTCGTGGCTTTGGAACCGGGAATGATTTTGCCGAATGCGCTTGTCTCCGTCGCACTAACCGCACAGGCAGCCGAGACGCCGCCGAGGAATGTTCTTCTTGAAATCACTGAAGCTCCGTGGATACTGAATCACAAACACAAAAGGTGGAAGTTGCTCAGACGGTATCTGCCTTCGCAACAGTGTATTGACGTAGACTAAACCGAATCGAACGTAATGATCAAAATATTGACGAATTATCGATCAAAAAGTCATCCTCGTGAAATATTAGATCTCACGGTATCTTCGATCACCTATATTATCCAAGAATCAGTCGATCAAAAATGACATATAAAGAAATCAGCCGCCGCGAGATGCTGCGAGTGACAGCAGGAGCCGCAGCCTCCCTCACCCTACGGCCTTCGACAGCTTTGGCCACCACTGCGCCACCTGCTTTCACCTCCAAACGCCCTGCCACTCAGGACAGAAAATTTCGCAGCACAGCCGTTGAAGCCTACCTTACAAACGTAAGCAGCAAAATCGGCGGCCCCGAACTGGCGTGGCTCTTTCAAAACTGCTACCCAAACACGCTGGATACCACCATCGAGTTCGGCTCGTTCGAAGGCAAACCAGACACGGCAGTCATCACAGGCGATATTCCCGCGATGTGGCTGCGCGACTCTTCCGCTCAGGTGTGGCCCTATCTCCCGCTGGCTGCCAAAGACGTGGCACTCCGCCGAATGCTCGAAGGCGTCATTCGTCGCCAAGCGAGGTGCATCCTCATCGACCCATACGCAAACGCCTTCATGGCCGACCTCGACGCACCTCCGCTCGAGTGGAGCAGGACCGACGCGACCGACATGAAGCGCGGCGTAGGCGAGCGAAAGTGGGAACTTGACTCGCTCTGCTACCCAATGCGCCTCTCTTACGGGTACTGGCGCGCAACAGGAGATACCTCTCCCTTCGACGAGACCTGGCGCTCCGCGATGACGCTCGCAGTCCAAACTATGCGCGTTCAACAGCGGAAGCAAGGTCTCGGACCCTACCACTTCCAGCGAATCTCAAAGATCGCGACCGAGACATTGCCCTGCAGCGGATACGGCGCTCCGGTGCAGCCTGTAGGTCTCATCGCATCTGGTTTCCGACCGTCAGATGACGCCTGCACCTTCCCGTTCCTCGTCCCATCCAACCTCTTCGCCGTCACAACCCTCGGCTACGTCGCGCAGATGGCCAACGAGATTCTGCACGATTCAGCTCTCGCAAACGAAACCACCGCCTTATCATCTGAGGTAGCCAAGGCGTTGCAAAAACACGCCGTGGCACAAACTCCCCAAGGCACAATCTGGGCTTACGAGGTAGACGGCTACGGTAGCCAGCTCTTGATGGACGATGCCAACATTCCAAGTCTGCTCGCGCTTCCGTACATCCAAAGTTCACCCGATCAGGCTCTCTACGCCCGCACCAGAAGTTTTGTATGGAGCGAACGCAATCCGTGGTTCTTTCAGGGAAGCGCAGGTGAGGGAATCGGTGGCCCTCACGAAGGCAAAGACATGATCTGGCCCATGGCCATCACCACCTACGCACTCACAAGCCAATCGGACAAAGAGATCGCTCACGCCCTCGCCATGCTGAAACATGCCAGCGCCGGATCAGGCTTCATGCACGAGAGCTTCAATCGCGACGACGCCACAAAATTCACGAGAAGCTGGTTCGCCTGGGCAAACTCGTTATTCGGCGAGCTGATAGTAAACGTAGCCACCACACGTCCCGCTTTACTTCAGGCAGTCCCGTAGCTCTTCAGGAATCCACAAGCGGGCTCAACGCTCTGTTTTCAGCCGCAAAGCTCTCCAATGGCCCGGCGCAGCATCGTCACACATGCGTCAAGTTCAGCGATCGGGACACACTCCCGCGGACTATGAGCGGTGAGCATCGATCCCGGCCCAATCACAACAGCCTCAGCTCCCATTCGAGCCAGCCATGGAGCCTCGGTCCCGAAGGCAATCGTCTTGATTTCGGAATCGGATCCCCTCATAACGGAACGAATCACAGCGCTATCGACCCCGGTCTCGAACCCTTCATCCGTCCTCAAGACCTCAACCTGTATTTCAATTCCTTCCTGGCTCTCCTCTGCCTTCATCCGATCAATGATCCCTCGCAACCGCTCAAGAACAACCTCCGGGCGCTGAGTCGGAATGGGCCTCCACTCCAATAAAAAGGAACACTCCGCCGGCACAACATTCTTGGCCGTCCCTCCGTGAACCTCTCCAACATTCAAGGTCGTCCACGGTGGCGAGAAGGCATAGTTCCGATCCTGCACTAGCTCCTGCGCCAGTGCTTCAATCTCTCGCAGCAATCGCGCTGCAGCAAAGATCGCAGATCGCCCAGCCTCAGGGAACGCACTGTGAGCGGCCCTCCCTGTAACCTTGATCGAAGCAAGACAATAGCCTTTGCCCGCCCGTGCAGGAGCGAGTGAGGTAGGTTCTCCAACGATCGCGTATCTCGCGTGAATTGCATCGCACGAAAGAAGGTGCCGCGCTCCCCGGCAACCCACCTCTTCATCCGAGGTAAACACCAGACATAGTCGCTTATTCAGCTCATCCGTCTTAATCCCGGCTACTGCCGCCAGCATACACGCAAGAAAACCTTTCACATCGCAAGCCCCACACCCATGCAGCATCCCATCTTTTTCGTGAAGGTCGGTTGCCTCTATCCACTCCGCGCTAAAAGGAACCGTGTCGGTATGACACACAATCGCAAGTTCCGCCTCGATCCGCCCATCGCTCATCGGTTCCGGCGACACAATAAGGTTCAACTTCTCCACGCCAGCCGCATCCTCATACCGAAACAGTCGATGATGCCACCCAAGCGGTTCAAGTGCCCTCTGAATCCATTCAACGACCGCCCGATTGCTCATGCTGGAGACGCTCGGAATAGCCACCAGCTCCCGAAGCAATGTTCCGGCCAGAATCATAACTCCGTCCCTAACCGCGTCTGCACTCGTCGAAACGCCTCGATGATCTCACCCTCGAGCACATGCCGCCTCTCATCAATGACGACCTTGCCATCGACGACAACATCACAAACAGCCCGCGGGGACATGCTGAAGACCACGTTCGTCAGCAGCTCATCCGGCAGACTTCCCGCGATGGAAGAATCCGACAGGTCCACCGTAAAGAAATCAGCAGCCTTCCCCACCTCCAGCGCACCAGCTTCTACATGAAGCGATCGTGCCCCAGCGCGAGTCGCAAAGTCGAACAGAAGAGCCGGCAAAGCCTCACCCTGCCGGCCATCGAGAACCGCCCGCTGCAGGTGGCGCAGGCGCAGATTAGATTCCAGCTCCCGCGCATTTTCCAGCGCATCCGTCTGCGTGTGGCTATCCGTCCCAAGGGCGATCGACACACCCGCATCAATCAACTCGTCCGCAGCGAGAATCCCGTCCCCAAGATTGCGTTCCGTTGTAGGACAAGCACCCACCGTAATCTTCCCGCGCCCCATCCGCTCGATCTCGCCGTCCTGCAGATGGATCGCATGAATAGCGGTGAAGTCATGCGTCATCAGGCCAAGCTGATCGAGAAACTCAAACGGCGTCGCTTTATACTCAGCGACGCAAGCCTCAATCTCCGCAGGCTGTTCAGCCACATGCATGTGCAAAGGCATCGCATGCGTATGAGCCCAGGCCGAGATAGTCTTCAGATACTCCCGCGGAACTGCCCGCACACTGTGCGGCGCAAGACCAAAGCTCACAGTTGCCGGCATCTTCGCAATCTCATTCCGTAAAGTCTCTGAATCAATCAGGAATCTCTCCGCATCCGGTTCGAGAAAACGTATCTGCCCTGCATCGGGCGGAAGCTCAAAGCCCGCACGAACATACGCACACCGAAGCAGAGCAATCCGTGTCCCTACGCTCTCGGCCGCACGAATCACCTGTTTCGCCAGTAGGTTAGGATCGGCATAAGCTTCACCCTTCGGAGTCCGATGAAGATAGTGAAACTCCCCAACGGTAGTAATCCCCACAAGCGTCATCTCGAGAAACGCCATTCGTGCAACATCGTAGATCTCTTCCGGTGTCAGCGCGAGCGCACAGCGGTACATGATGTTGCGCCACGACCAGAAGTCAGGTCCGCTCCGACGCCTCGACTCCGCCTTACCTCTCAGCGCACGCTGAAACGAGTGCGAATGAATATCAATCATCCCAGGCAACAAAGCGCGACCCGGCAACCGCCGAACATCAGACCCGCCCACGCCTTCTAAATTCTTCATGGACACCACCGGCCCAACGGAAACGATTCTTCCGTCATCCCCCACAACCAATTCATAGTCGTTGCGAAAGCGTCCGTCGACGTAAAGGAGCTCAGGCTGATACGACACACTCATGCAGCCTGCTTTCGCCCGGCAACCCAGACCTCGCGAACCACATTATGTCCGAGCGTGTAAGGAAGGTCCCGCCAATCCGAACTCTCAAGCACAAGCAAATTCGCTTGCATCCCAACCTCCAGCCGCCCCACATTCGACAACCCAAGCGCCGCCGCTGCATTCACCGTCGACGCGCTCAACGCCTCAGGCGCAGTCAGTCCATTCAACCTCACTGCGAGGCCCATTGCTGCCGCAGTAGAAAAGAGCGGACTGGAACCAGGATTCAGATCCGTGCCGAGTGCTACGGCCGCCCCCGCATCGATGAGCGCACGACCCGGCGCAGTCGGAAGACCCAGGTGAAGACTCACTCCCGGAAGGATCGTCGCAATCGTCTTCGATTTCGCGATCAGCTCACACTGCTCCAGCGAGCACACCTCAAGATGATCGACACTCAGCGCTTCCATCTCCAATCCCATCTCCAGCCCACCAACCCGTTGAAACTGCTCCGTATGCAGCTTAATACTCAAGCCCGCGGCCTTCGCGCAACCCAGCACGATCCTCGCGTCCTCAGCGCTCCATGCGTGATGCTCAACGAAAATGTCGACCGTGTGCGCAAGTCCGCGACGAGCAACCTCAGGTATCAGTTCAGCGCAAACCATCTCGCGATAAGCCTCGCGTTCAGCACGCTCTACAGGACAGAGGTGGATCAGCAACGTAGGTACCAACTGACAATGAGTCTGTTGCTGCAGCAAGCGAACCGCCTCCAGCATCCGCAACTCCGCTTCGAGTGTGTAACCGTACCCCGACTTCACCTCGATGGTCGTAGCGCCTGAACGCTGCAGCGCCTGAACACGAGGCAACGCCAGCGCTGCCATCTCCTCACTGCTCTTCTTCGCGGTCTCACGAATCGTATGCCAGATCCCTCCACCTGCTGCGAGAATCTCTTCGTAGGTCGCACCAGCGCTTCGGGCTTCAAAGTCGGCCAGCCGATCACCCGCCCAAATAGCATGAGTGTGAGGGTCAATGAGCCCTGGAACAACCGCACGATTCGCAAGATCGATGACCGACTCAGCATTGCCGCGCCAATCACGCTCGGGTCCAATCCACGAGATCACGCCCGCATCGACAGCAATCGCTGCCTGCTGAATCATCCGCAGTTGCCCCATCGCCGCCCCATGCTTCGGTCCCATGCCAAATGGAGTCACAGCCTGAGAGATTCCAGTCAAAAGCAACTCGCTCATCTCGCCTCGGCGGTGTCCGTTGTCTGAATGCTCGGCATGTCGAGTCCGCGCTCACCTGCAACTCTACGCGCCTTCTCGTATCCCGCATCGGCATGTCGAATCACCCCCATAGCTGGATCATTCGTTAGGCACAGCCGCAACCGCTGCTCCGCCTCTTCACTGCCATCAGCCACAGCGACAAGCCCGGCGTGCTGACTGTATCCCATGCCAACGCCACCCCCATGATGAAAGCTCATCCAACCCGCTCCGCTGGCAATCCCCGTAGCAAAGTTGAGGAGTGCCCAATCCGACACAGCGTCCGAACCATCCAGCATCGCCTCCGTCTCGCGATAAGGACTCGCAACCGAACCCGCATCCAGATGATCGCGACCAATCACAATCGGAGCCTTCAGCCGGCCATCCTGCACCATCTGATTGAACAGCAGACCCGCTTGATCGCGTTCCCTGTAGCCCAACCAGCAGATGCGCGCCGGCAACCCTTGATACGCAACATGCTCTCCAGCCCATGGCAGCCATTGATTCAGCCGTGCATCGTCGGGGAAGAGCTTGAGCAGCGCCGCATCGGTTGCCGCAATATCGGCAGGATCGCCCGAGAGCGCAACCCATCGAAAAGGTCCTCGCCCCTCGCAAAAAGAATCACGAATAAACGCAGGAACAAATCCGGGATAGTCAAAAGCATCGGCCACACCGGCGATTTTGGCCTGCGCACGCAGATTGTTGCCGTAGTCGAAGCAAACTGCGCCACGCCGCTGTAACTCCAGAATTGCCTGGACGTGCTGAGCAATATCCATGCGCACCCGCTCCAGATAGCGCTCCGGTTCACGGCTCCGTTGCGCCGCCAGGTCCTCATCCTCCCTGGCAACCGGCCAGTAGCCATACAGAGGGTCATGCGCGCTCGTTTGATCTGTAACTACATCAGGCACAAAACCGCTCCGCACAATCTGCGGCAGGATCGCAGCAGCATTTCCCAGCAGCCCGATCGAAACAGCGCGGCCCTCTTTGCGTGCCGCCGTCGCTCGCGAAATCGCATCTTCGAGCGAACTCGCTACCTCATCCAGATATCGCGTAGCGATGCGACGCTGAATCCGGCTCTCGTCCACTTCAATACAGATGCTGACACCGCCCGCCAGCTTTACCGCAAGAGGCTGCGCGCCTCCCATGCCACCCAGACCGGCAGTGAGTGTAATCGTCCCTTTGAGAGAGCCGTTGAAGTATTTCTGCGCCGCACCCAGAAAAGTCTCGTACGTTCCTTGAAGAATTCCCTGCGTACCAATGTAGATCCACGAACCCGCAGTCATCTGTCCATACATCATCAACCCAGCACGATCCAGCTTGTCGAACTCGTTCCAGTTCGCCCAGTGCGGCACAAGATTCGAATTGGCGATCAAGACTCGCGGAGCCAGCGGGTGTGTCTCGAGCACTGCCACCGCTTTTCCCGACTGCACCAGCATCGTCTCATGATTCTTCAGCCGATCGAGCGTGTTGACCAGCGTATGGTAAGCCTCCCAGTTGCGAGCCGCCTTCCCGCGCCCACCATAGACAATCAACTCCTCTGGCTTCTCCGCCACCTCCGGATCGAGGTTGTTCATCAACATACGTTTGGCCGCTTCCTGAATCCAGCCTTGCGCCGTACGTGTGTTTCCGCGTGGTGCACGAATCGGGCTATAGGGACTCATGCGTGCGCCACCTCCGGCACATTCAGGGCCGACGCCCATTCGATCTTCGCAAGAAACTCATCTGCATCAGCCATAACTCCGGACAACACGCAATCTCCCTCCCACTCGGGACACGCAACGCGAAATGCACTGCGAGCTGCATCCAGCATAGGCGACACGGAACGATCTCCGCGAAGGTCGAGCGCACGCGTCGCGGTCAGCCATTCAATCGCCAACACCATCCTGCAGTGCGTCACCGATTGCATCAACTTCAAAGCAGCCGTCATTCCCATGCTCACAAAGTCCTCTTGGTTCCCGCTCGTTGGGATCGAACAAGCAGAGGCCGGCGTAGCCAGAACCCGCATCTCGGCGACCAGCGCGGCAGAGGTCACCTGTGCCATCATCAATCCCGACTCAACCCCCGGCTTCGTCGCCAGAAACGCAGGGAGCCCTTCATTGAGACTAGGATTCATCAGCCTCTCTGTCCTGCGCTCCGAAATCCCAGCCAACTGGCACATCGCAATTGCCAACTGGTCCAAGACCAGCGCAAGCGGAGCTCCATGAAAGTTACCGCCCGAAACAAAGTCATCCTCGAGCAGCAAAGGATTGTCCGTCGCACTATTCAACTCAATTGCGAAGACCCTCTCCGCCTGACGCAGCGAGTCCCACACCGCTCCATGCACCTGCGGAACACAGCGCAAACAATAAGCGTCCTGAACGCTCGTACTCGACCGATGCCGCGTCGATCCCGCAAGCAACTCACGAAGCGAAGCCGCACTATGAACCTGCCCCGGATGCGGACGTGCCGCATGAAGCCGTTCATCGTACGCCGCCGACGTGCCACGCAACGCCTGCAGAGTCAGAGCCGCCGCAATCTGCGCTGACTGAAACAACTCATTGAGATCATGTAGCTGTAAACATCCGATCGCCAGCATCGCCTGCGTCCCGTTCAGCAGCGAGATCCCTTCCTTCGCCTGAAGCTTCAACGGCTCCAGCCCAACACGCTGCAGGCACTCCGCAGCCGCCCCCCGCTCCCCCGACAGAAATGCCTCACCCTCGCCAATCAACACCAGCGCCATATGCGCAAGCGGCGCCAGATCCCCACTCGCGCCAACGCTGCCACGCATCGGCACAACCGGAGTAATGCCCGAGTTAAGCAGGTCGCACAGCCTCTCCGCAACTACGGGCCGAATCCCCGACAATCCCATCGCAAGAATGTTTGCCCTGATCAGCATCATCGCCCGAACAACGTCCGCAGGCAGCGGCTCCCCCACGCCACAGCAGTGCGAACGCACCAGATTCAACTGCATCTGCTCAATCCCATCCGCCTCGAGCCGCACATTCGCCAGCAGCCCAACACCCGTGTTCAGCGCATAGACTGCGGTCTCGCCACGAAGCGCCTCTTCCACCTTGCCGCGCGAGATCTTCATCCGCCCCAAAGCACTCCCCGCAATCGAGGCAGACTCGCCCCCTCGTGCAACTCGAACAACTTCATCAATCGTCAACGATCTTCCATTCAGTTCAACCATAATCAGCAAGGATAGAGGAGCACGACGAGGCAAGCCATGCGAAACAATCGGAAAACAACGCAATAATCAGTTGAAGCGTTGAAATCCCCGTCATTATTCAGATGAAAACATCAAGCTAAAAACGTATTACACTTGATACCTCGGTAGCGTCATGCACCTACACGCAAAGAGGCGATATCTATGGCTAAAGATCTTGACCCCATCGACTACAACATCGTGCGTATGCTCGCCGAGGACGCCAGAATCTCTTACGCAGAACTCGGCCGCAAGGTCGGTCTTTCGCCATCTGCCGTGGCCGAACGAATCCACCAACTCGAAGCCGACAAGGTCATCCTCGGCTACCGCGCCCTGCTCGACGAGAAAGCCTTCGGTTATCCGGTCATGGCCTTCATCCGCCTCACCTGCGACAACACCCACTATCGCCCGTTCCTAAAATTTCTCCCCACCATCGATGCCGTGCAGGAGTGCCATCACATCACAGGCGGAGAAGCCTTCCTCATCAAAGTCAGGCTCTCGTCTATTGACCAGCTCGAGCCCCTCATCGAACGCCTTCTCCCCTACGGAATGCCCACCACCAGCATGGTTCTCTCGACTCCCGTCTATCGGCAACAAGAGGCTTGGCTCCTCAGACACGCCGGCTTCCCGTCACGCCCTAGAAAAAAGTAGACGAACAAAGTTATTCCGAAGTAAGCGCCTTCAGATACAAATACTCGAACTCAACTCCGGTATAAAAATCGATGGCGCGAATACGTTCATCCCGCCCATGCGCACGAACATCGTCGCGGTCCAAACCCATACCCGAGAAGCCATAACTCGGAATCCCCACACTCATCGTGTATACGCTGTCGGAAGCGCCTGTCTCCATCTCAGGAATCACCGGAATACCAGGCCACATCGCCTTCACCACAGCGTCGAGCGGCCGAAACACCACTGGATCCAGCGGCGGCGGCGCCATCGACTTACGATCAGACCCCTTTTCAAACACCTCGCCACTGTTGTCGACATACTGCACCTTCAGCGTCGGATCGGCAAAGATCCGAATCAGCTCCTGTCGAATCTCCTCCTGCGAATGCCCAGGAAATATGCGGCAATTTACGTTTGCCACCGCGCTTCCCGGCAATGCATTCGGCGCATGTCCCGCCGACATCATCGTCGCTACGCAGGTCGTATGCAGCAACGAGTTATAGATCGCGTCCTTCGACAACCGCTGCGCAGCCTCTGCATTCGGCACCGCGTCCGACAGAGCCTTCAGATCTCCCGCCAGCTGTCCCTCTTTCGTCTTCGCGCTACTCGCAAAGTAAGCGCGCGTCACCTCATTCGTCTCCAAAGGGAACTGCGCCTTCTCTAATCTGCCCAACGCATCCGCAACCTGATAAATCGCATTGTCAGGCCGCGGCAGGGAACTATGCCCTCCTGGGTTTGTCGCAGACACACGATAGTCGGCATAAAGTTTTTCCGTTGCCTCAACCCCCATGCTCACAGCCTTGCCCTTCTCCAACTCAGGCCCACCCGCATCAGGATTCAACGCAAACGCCGCATCGACAAGTTCGCGATGATTCTTCAGCAGCCAATCCACGCCGTTCGACTTGCCTCCTTCTTCATCCGCAGTCAAAGCCAGAATGATGTCGCGATCAGGGACAAATCCCTCACGCTTCATTCTGATAAAGCTCTCAACCGCAGCCGCATCGCTATCTTTCATATCCTGCGTCCCGCGCCCGTAAAAGTACCCATCCTTCTCGACAAACTGAAACGGATCAGTCGTCCAGTCCGAACGCTTTGCTTCGACCACATCGATATGCCCGATAATCAGCACTGGTTTCAGCGTCGAGCCCGCACGCCCGCGATATCGCGCCACCATATTGCCTTTCCTGTCATTCGGCCCCATCACCACCACATCCGACTCCGCAAAACCGGCATCCAGCAGCCGCTTCCGCATCGCATCCGACGCGACCGTCGTGCTCCCAACCGAGTCCGTCGTGTTCGTCTCAATCAACTCTCGAAAGATGTCACGAGCAATCGTCTTATCAGCATCAGGCAACTGGGTAGGCTGGGCAAAGAGCGACGACGTCAAAGCAACGGAAACCAGACAAGCGGCGATTGATCTCAAGGGACGATCCTTCTAATAAATATGTGGGCAGTGATCCAATATTCGCACGAATGGTCTCTGCAATCCTGAAAACATGCGCGATCTTCGCACCGCAGTGATTGCGCGTGTTCAATGTTCTGGACAACCCACCCCCTGAAGCTTATTACTTTTAAACACCGATAGAACGATCCCAACCACGCAGCGAGTTCGAATGAACCGGAGAAGTTTCTTAGTTGCAACAGGCACGTCCCTGGCCAATGCGATCGTCGCACGAAACGGTCGAGCATTGGCGGCACCAGCGCCAGCAGCCCACGCCGCCGATCTTCGCCTGCGCATCGAGCCCTGCACTCTGGACATCGGCCACGGCGTGCAGATTTCAACCATCGCGTACAACGGCCAAATCCCTGGCCCCCTGCTTCGCCTGAAAAAAGGCAAGCCCACCACCATCGACGTCACCAACTCTACGAAAAACCAAGACCTCGTCCACTGGCACGGCCTCGCCACCGATTCGCTCAATGACGGCGCAGTCGAAGAAGGCTCTCCATTAATCGCGCTAGGAGCAACATTGCGCTATCACCTCACGCCCAATCCCTCCGGCACCCGCTGGTATCACACCCACGCCATGGCCATGGGAGATCTCTCCCTCGCCGCCTACACCGGCCAGTTCGGTTTTCTCCTCATCGACGGTGAGCCCGACCCCGGGCGTCACGACAAGGAAATAAATCTCGCCATTCATCACTGGGGACCCCACTTCGTCCCCATGGTCGAGACCATGCGCACACAATCGCAGAACATGCCGCAGACCTCCGGCTCCGACGTCGGCTACACCCACGCCACCATCAACGCGCACATGCTCGGCGCAGGCGAACCCATCCGCGTCAAACAAGGAGAGAGCGTCCTCTTCCGTCTCCTCAACGCCAGCGCAACCGAAAATGTGGTTCTCGCTCTTCCCGGCCACACTTTCAGGGTCATCGCAATGGATGGCAACCCCGTCCCGAACCCCACCTCCGTCGAGGTTCTGTCTCTTGCCGTCGCCGAGCGTGTAGATGCGCTTGTCGAGATGAACTCGCCCGGCGTCTGGGTCTTGGGTTCGACGTTGAAAGAAAGCCGCGACATCGGCTTAGGTGTCGTCATCGAGTACGCGGGCAAGTCAGGCGACCCGGTATGGCGCGACCCGCAGCCCACAGAGTGGGATTACACCCGCTTCGCCGCCAACAATCCGGTCCCTGACCCAGAAGAAACCTTCACTCTCACCTTCCGCGATGCGGGCGCACTCAACGGCTCTCAATTCGACACCTGGACCATCAACGGCGATGCATGGCCGAACGTAAAACCCCTCAAGGTCAAACATGGCAAGCGCTATCGCATGGTCTTCCGCAACGCCAGCGGCGACCAGCACCCAATACATTTGCATCGCCACAGCTTCGAGGTCACACGCATCGAAGATCAACACCTCAGCGGTCTCATCAAAGACACCGTTAATGTGATGCCGCTCCAAACCGTTGCCGTAGACTTCATTGCAGACAACCCAGGCGACTCACTTATCCACTGCCATCAGCAACTCCACATGGACTACGGCTTCATGCAAATCATCAAGTACGCGGACTAGCTCATGGCCCTGGCGAAAAGTACGAAGAGACAAACGCGCGGTGTAGTTACAGACAGGCTCGCCTCTGCTTTTATTGCAGGCTTCCTGGCCTTGAGCCTCGTGAACCCGGGACACATTCTCCCCGCAGCAAGCGCACAGGCGAGACACACTGCGATCCAGACCGACTGGCCAGTCTACGGCGGTCAAAGCGCAGACGATCGTTACTCCGCTCTTCATCAAATCGATCGCACCAACGTCCACAAACTCAAAGTTGCGTGGACCTTCGATACCAAAGAGCCCGGCGGCCTTCAGACCAACCCGCTCATCGTCGGTCGAGTCCTCTTCGGCTTCACCCCCACACAAAAAGTCATCGCACTCGACGCAGCTACCGGAAAAAATCTCTGGACCTTCAGCACCGGCACCCCGGGACTCCAACCCACACGCGGCCTCAGCTACAGGACCGACGGAACGCAGAGCATTCTCTTCGCCGGCCTCCTTAGCAATCTCTACGCGATCAACCCCGCAACCGGAAAACTCATCTCCTCCTTCGGCGACGGCGGCAAGATCGATCTCCGCAAAGATCTCAACGAAAAAGACGTCACTCAATCCTTCGCCGCCCTCACCACTCCCGGCCTCATCTACAAGGACATGATCATCGTCGGCTTCCGCGCGCCCGAGACTGAGCCTGCGCTGCACGGTGACATCCGCGCCTACGACGTCCACACCGGTAAGCTTCGCTGGATCTTCCACACTATTCCACTCCCCGGCGAGCCCGGCTACGAGACCTGGCCCAAAGACGCATGGAAGGTGACCGGCTCCGCCAACAACTGGGCAGGCATGGCCCTCGACGAAAAGCGCGGCATCGTCTACGTTCCCACCGGCTCCGCCGTCAACGACTTCTACGGCTTCGACCGTATCGGCGACGACCTCTACGCCAACACGCTTCTCGCACTCGACGCCAACACCGGCCAACGCCTCTGGCACTTCCAGGGCGTCCATCACGACATCTGGGACCGCGATTTCCCATCGCCTCCATCTCTCGTCACCGTCCGCTCACACGGCAAACAAGTCGACGCCATAGCCCAAACCACAAAACAGGGCTACCTCTTCCTCTTCGACCGCACCACCGGCAAGCCGCTCTTCCCCATCGAAGAAAAGCCGTTCCCCGCATCCACCGCCCCCGGCGAAAAGGCCTCTCCCACTCAGCCAGTCCCATCCATCCCCGCCCCCTACGCCCGCCAACTCCTGACCGCCGACGTGCTCACCACCCGCACCCCCGAAGCTCACGCATGGGCAGCCGAGCAGTTCAAAACCTTCATCAGCAACGGCATCTTCGTCCCCTTCAGCGTCGACAAGCAAACCGTAGTCTTTCCCGGCTTCGACGGCGGCGCCGAGTGGGGCGGATCAGCAGTCGACATCAAAACCGGCGTCATCTACATCAACGCCAACGACATCGTCTGGACCGGCGGCCTCACCGAAAACAAACCCGGCGGCAGCCTCGGCGCCAACGTCTACCAAAGCCAATGCTCCATCTGCCACGGAGGCGACCGCAAAGGAAATCCCCCCGCCTTCCCCTCGCTCATCGACGAGCAAAAGCGTCTCTCCGATGCCCAGATCACCGAGATCATCCACAACGGCAAGGGCCGCATGCCTTCCTTCCCCAACGTCGAAGCCGCCCGCCTAACCGCCGTCCTCGAATACCTCAAAACCGGCGACATCGCCGGATCAGCAACCCCCACCCCCAAATCCGTCAACCGCAACGAGATCGCCGGCGCAAAGATCTACGACAAAAACTGCGCCATCTGCCACGGCGACGACCTCCTCGGCGCACCCTCCAACTACCCCGGCCTCCTCGGCGTCCGTCTCCGCCTCACAGACCAGCAGATCCTCGCCAACATCCACAACGGCAAAGGCCGCATGCCGTCCTTCCAAAAACTCACCGACGCCGACACCGCCTCCCTCCTCCATTTCCTGGGCGACAGTGCCTCCCCCATGGTCGAATCCGCCGTCACCTCCAACAACTCCTCCAAGAAAGAAGTCGAGTCCGCCCTCACCCCACCCGGCGGACTCGCCAAGTACCGCTTCACCGGCTACCGCAAATTCCTCGACCCCGACGGCTACCCCGCCGTCCAACCTCCCTGGGGCACCCTCAACGCCATCGACCTCAACACCGGCAAATATCTCTGGAAGATCCCCCTCGGCAACTATCCCGAGCTAGCCGCCAAAGGCCTCGCGAACACCGGCTCCGAAAACTACGGCGGCCCCATCGTCACCGCCGGCGGCATCGTCTTCATCGCCGCCACCAACTTCGACCACACCATCCGCGCCTTCGACAGCCGCACCGGCACCCTCCTCTGGCAAGGAGACCTCCCCTACGCCGGCAACGCTACCCCCGCCACCTACATGATCGATGGCCGCCAGTACGTCGTCATCGCCACGAGCAACGCCCGTAACCCCAAAGGCCCTCAAGGCGCAGCCTACGTAGCCTTCGCGTTACCCTAATCCAAGCAGTGGAACAGCCAGCAAAGAAGGGAACCACACCAACGTGAACATGCAGATCAGGACCCGCCTCGGCGCAATGATGTTCCTCGAGTACTTCATCTGGGGAGCCTGGTACGTCACCGTCGGCACCTGGCTCGCCTCATCCCTTCACTTCAACGGCCAGCAGATTGGCCTCGCCGCCGGCACCACCGCCGTAGGCGCAATGATCGCTCCCTTCTTCGTCGGCCTCATCGCCGACAAGCTCTTCGCTACCCAGCGCGTCCTCGCCGCACTCCATCTCCTCGGCGCCATCCTCCTCTTCCTCGCCTCGCAACAAATCACCTTCAACAAAATCTACCCACTCCTCCTCATCTACTGCCTCTGCTTCATGCCCACCCTCGCCCTCACCAACTCCCTCGCATTCCGCCAAATGTCCGACCCCAAGCTCGAGTTCGGCCCCATCCGCGTCCTCGGCACTGCCGGCTGGATCGCCGCCGGCCTCCTCGTCGGCACTCTCCGCCTCGAAGCCACCGCACGCCCCCTGCAACTAGCCGCCGCTCTCTCCATCTTGATGGCGATCTACTGCCTCACTCTCCCCGACACCCCACCTCTCGCCCGCGAAGGTCGCTTCTCCCTCTCCAGCATCTTTCCCCGCGAAGCCATCGCTCTCCTCCGCGAGCGTTCCATGGCCGTCTTCGCCATCGCGTCCTTCCTCATCTGCATTCCACTGCAGTTCTACTACGCCTTCACCAACCTCTTTCTCAACGAATCAGGCGTCCACAACGCCGCAGGCAAGATGACCGGCGGTCAGATGTCCGAGCTCTTCTGCATGCTTCTCATCCCATGGTTCTTCCGTCGCCTCGGCGTCAAATACATGCTCGTCGCAGGAATGTCGGCATGGGTCCTGCGATATCTCCTCTTCGCCTTCGGTAACGCCGACAGCAAAGTCTGGATGTTCTGGCTCGGCATCCTTCTCCACGGCATCTGTTACGACTTCTTCTTTGTCACCGGCCAGATCTACATCGACCGAAAAGCCTCCGCAGCCTTACGTGCAGCCGCACAGGGCCTCATCACCTTCATCACTTATGGAGCAGGTATGTTCGTAGGTTCCTGGCTCTCGGGAGCAGTAGTAGAGCGCTACACGACGACGTCGGCAACCGGAGCACCCATCCACTCGTGGCAATCCATCTGGATAGTAGCCGCATCCGCCTCAGCGGCAGTCCTGGTTCTCTTCCTAATCACCTTCACCGACAAAGAAAGATCACAAGTCACCGCAATCGAAAGCGCCGGAGCCATCCCGATCGAATCACCGCTATAAATCGAAGCGACCAACGGGAGCATCACGCGAAGCGATCACAAGTCACGAAGTGACCGCCCCACGCGAAGTGGGCCCGTCCGGCAGGACACAATCTTCTAAGCCCACCAAGCCTCCACCGGAGGCTCCTTCAGCAACACACGCGAAAGCATCGAGATAGCCGATGAAAGCCCTTCATGCGTAGAAGCCAGAGCATCCTCATGCTCAATACTCATCACATAGTCATACCCAGCCAGCCGCAGCGCAGAAGCAATCCGCTTCCACTCCAACTCGCTATGTCCCCACCCCACCGATCGAAACAGCCAAGACCGCTTCGCCATCTCACGATAGCTCTTCGTATCCAGCACGCCATTAACATCCCGCATCGCCCCGTGGATCGCCACATCCTTCGCATGAAAGTGAAAGATGGCTTCACCCAGCGCAGCAATCGCCGCAGGAATATCGATCCCCTGCCACCACAGATGACTAGGGTCTAAATTAATTCCAACCGAATCACCTACAGCCGCACGCAAACGCAGCACAGTCTCCGGGTTATACACGCAAAATCCCGGATGAGCCTCAAGCGCAATCTTCACTCCAGCGTCCTTGGCAAACTGAGCCGCACCCTTCCAGTAGGGAATCAGCCTCTCCTCCCACTGCCAGGCTAGCGCATCCGAAAACTCCGGAGGCCAAGCCGCCGTAATCCAGTTCGGCGTCACATCCTGGGCCGACCCACCCGGGCATCCAGAAAATGTAACCACCACAGGCACATGAATCTGCTCTGCCAGCCTCACTGTCTTCCGCAGCACCTCATCATCACGCCCGGCAATCTCTTTCTTCGGATGCACCGGGTTCCCATGGCACGACAGCGCGCTGATCGTAAGCCCCGCATCCTCCAACTTGGTCCGATACGCCCGCGCTGCCTCTTTACTCGCCAGCAAACCATCCAGATCGAGATGACTGTTCCCCGGCCATCCGCCAGTCCCAATCTCCAGCGCCTCGATCTGCGGATACTTCTTCAACTCCACCAGCAGCGCATCCAGCGGCAATCCATTAAATATCGGCGTAAACAACCCTAACCGCATCGCTAACTCTCCTTGACCCAAAAGATCACAAACGTTTCCCGGAACCCGACAAAACGTCATCTCGACCGAAGTCGCGCAGTCTCATCGCGCGACGTAGTGGAGAGACCCCCGTATTTTGCCATTGTTGTTGCCGTTGCACTTCTGGTTGTCATCCCCGCAGGGGATCTGCTTTTGCTTTTTAAATTTCAAAATCCAAAAAAATCAAACCGCAGGCTTCACCTTCTCATGCAGATGCTTCTGCATCGACTCCAGCGTAAATCCCTTCGTCTCGGGATACACAAACAGCACCACAAAAAACTGCACCACCATCATCACCGCAAAGAAGAAAAACGGAATCGACTTCGAGTAACGAGCTAGCACCGGAAAGATACTCGCAATCAAAGCATTCGTAATCCAATGCGCCGACGAGCCAAGGCTCTGTCCCTTCGAGCGAACGCTCGTCGGAAACACCTCACTGATATAAACCCAGATCACCGCGCCCTGCGAGAACGCGAAGAAAACAATATAAGCAATCAGCACCACCAACAGGTACTGCTGATGAGACGCAGTCTGGAAGATCATCGCCGCCGCCAGAAGACATATCCCGCAACCCACCGCTCCCACCAGCAGCAGCTTCTTGCGCCCAACCTTATCGATCAGCGAAACACCCGCCAGCGTCGCCACGAGGTTCATCGCCCCAATCGCCACCGCCTGCAGATCACTCGACACCTGGTTGAACCCGGCGCTCGCAAAGATATCATTCAGGTAGTAAAGAATCGCATTGATCCCCGTCAGTTGATTGAACATCCCAATCGAGATCGCCAGAAAGATCGGCAACCGATTCTGCGCAGAAAATAACTTCGTAGCCGACTCCAGCCTCTCCTGCCGAATCGACTCGATAATCTCCTGCACCTCCGCCTCAGAGTCGGGCGACCCCATTCGCTGCAGCGTCAACGTAGCCTCTGCAATCCGATTCTGCGTAATCAGCCACCTTGAACTCTGCGGCACGCTCAGCAACATGATCAAAAACAGCAGCGCCGGAACAAACGCGACTCCAATCTGCACCCTCCACTGAATCGCACCCTGCACAAAATGCGCGACAATCGCATTCGACATATACGCAAGCAAAATTCCCACAACCACGTTGATCTGAAACAGACCCACCATCCGCCCGCGCCACTTCGCAGGCGAAAGCTCCGCAATATAAACCGGCCCCAACACTGACGATCCACCAATCCCCAGACCACCCAGAAACCGGAAGAACAGAAAAGAAGTCCAGCTTCCTGCCAAAGCGCAACCCAGTGCCGAGATCACATACAACACCGCCATCCATCGCAGCGCTTTTCGGCTGCCAATCTTCTGGCCCAGCGCACCGCTGCCCATCGCCCCGATCACCGTCCCCCAAAGCGCAATCGAAACCGTAAACCCAAGGTTTGCAGGCGACAGTTGGTACTTGTCCGTCAAAGCATGGGTAATTCCCGCGATCACAGCCGTGTCGAAGCCAAACAACAAGCCGCCGAGCGCACCAGTCACAGCGCTCTTGGCCAAAAGAAGAACGGAACTCGATTTTGTGGTCGTCATAGGGCAATGCCTATCCTAGCCTCTGAAACCCAAAAACGGCTAAGACCAACAGCCCCAAACTTTCATCGCCGAAAAATAATCGAAAAATCTTCACCAAATTTGGCGTATGAGTTATATCCAGTTCGCTACAATTTAAGTAGAGATCAAAACCCAGGGCTGCCGCGGCGAGAGCTGCAGCAGCCCTTCGTCTTTAACCTGTCCACAACGGACCACAAACGCACCACGAAAGGACCACAAGCAACCACACATCCATACACGCGCCATTTTCGGCCTAAAATCTTCGACGGGAGGGACGAAGCCTCCCACCCGTGACACAGCTTGAAGCCTACGGCGACCGTAACCTAAACAAAACAAGTATTTTGTGCGTAAGTTATTTAGATGCAATATTCTACCGACACTATGGCCCGTCAAGCCGTTCTATTCATTGGACTTGCTTACAAAATACTCCTGAAGGGGGAGGGGGAGTGGTTCGCGGCGTACATGACGGTCCAAAAAATTGCCGCTCCCGGCCATTCAGGTTGAAATGAAGCCGCTTTTCGATGAAAACATATAACGATATTGATTGAAATTCGCTCACATCCTGCTACCCTTATAAGTAATGGCGAAATATCGCCTTATGAAAGTAGGACGCATCATGGCAAACGGAACAGTTAAGTGGTTCAACGACGCAAAAGGTTTTGGCTTCATCACCCCGGAAGACGGTGGAGAGGATCTCTTCGCGCATTACTCTGCAATCAACTCCAGTGGCTTCAAGTCTCTCCAGGAAGGTCAACGCGTAACGTTTGACATCACTACTGGCCCCAAGGGCAAGCAGGCTGCGAACATCCAGCCCGCCTAATCCGACACATCTCCCGCGATAAGCTGCATCCCCGGATAGCGCAGCCTCGCGCCAACAAAACATGCAGAAGGGTTACAAGTAGACGCCTCGGCGCCGACTTGTGACCCTTCGCACTTTGAGTACCACACCCGTCTCGCGTCAACGCGCCGCTATACAACTATCGAGTGATTCAGTACCTACTTGGTAACTGCTAAGTTACCTCCACTGCGATCCAGCAGGAGGTTACTCATGACTCCCCTCAAGCAAGCCTCCCTCCTATTCGTCCTGGTCCCAACTCTCACCTTTGCCGCAAGCGTTCCAAAAACCATCCTCCCCGACAACATAATCACCTGCCAACCGAACGCCAACTGCTTCGGCAAGAACCTCTACGGCCGAAACTACAGAGTCATCAACACTCCCCGTTTCACCGTCATGGTCGCCATATCTCGCGAAGGCGTCTACACCCGCGCCGACGTCAGCATCGCCAACAACACCGTCCTGCCCCAAAGCCTCACCCCCGAAGACTTCCGCATAGAGGTCCTTACTCCCAAGCCAAAGGTTCTCCTCTACATCCTTCCAAGCGACCTGAAGGATCTTCCCGCGACGCCAATCCCGGCCCCGCAACCTCAGACCTCCCCCACTCCCCCGATCGCGTCCTCGTTCCTCTCCCAACAATCTTCCATATCCTCCACCTCTGATCCAGCGCAGACTCCCCAAGTTGCAGATGCCGACTCAGACGCAAAGAAGATGGCCTTACAGCAAGCTGCGGACAAGGCCGCAAGCGATCATCCTCTTCAAGCAACCTCCCTACCCCCCAACGAGGTAACCCGCGGTCGCGTTTACTTTGAGAGCGACAAGCACGCGAGACTTGTAAATATCGTGCTGCCTATCGCCGGTCTAGTATTCGAGTTTCCTTACAGCATGAGATAGTCATAACCCGAGCGCCCCTCTTTGGGTCTCATGGAATGTCATCCCCCGGGTCATGTGGCTCTTGGTAGTGGTCGTCGGGCGAGCCGTCGGGCTATCATCGTCCCATGACTGCTGAAGCCCGCGCAAAAAATATAAAGGTTCTCATCTTCGACGTAGATGGAGTCCTTACCGACGGTCAAATCTTTGTCATTCCAAACTCTCAAGGTCAAGGGATCGAAGCAAAAGGTTTCTCTGCACACGACGGACTCGGTATCTCCCTGGGGCGTCTCGGCGGCCTTCGCATCGGCATCATCACAAAACGCCAATCCCAAACCGTCGCCATTCGCGCCAATGATCTTAAGCTGGAGTTCATCTACCAGGGCCAATCTCACAAGATGATCGCCGTTAGAGAGATCCTCGAGAAGACCGGCTACACCCTTGACCAACTAGCCTATGTCGGCGACGACATCATTGACCTTCCAGTCCTACGCCAATGCGGGCTGGCCATCGCCACAGCCAATGCCCGGCACCAGGTCAAATCCGTCGCCCATTTCGTCACGCCGAACCCCGGCGGATTTGGGGGCGCCCGCGACGCCATCGACTTCATCCTCTCCGCCCAGGGAACGCTCGAAAAAGTAATTGAGCAATACCTCGACGAATCAAACGCTACTGCGGCCGCCTCTGATGTTGGCACAGGCAACATGTAGATAACAATGCGGCGAAGAAAGAACGAACAAAACCGAGATACAATCAGCAAATGTCATGGGAAGTCCCTCAATCACTCGCTTGGGCGCATCCCATCACTGCAGAGTGGTTTCTCTCCAAATTTGGCAGTTCCACCGAACCCCAGACCTACGGCTGGCCGAGTATCCTCGCGGGCCAGGCAACTCTTATCTCAGCACCTACTGGCTCAGGAAAAACCCTGGCAGCGTTTTTGGTCTGCATCGACCACCTCCTGCGACAATCTCTCTCAGGTCAACTCGTGCCCTGCACTCAAGTTGTCTACGTTAGCCCCCTCAAAGCCCTTTCCAACGACATTCAGAAAAATCTCGATGCACCACTAGCCGAGATCCAACAACTTGCAATCGAGCGTGGCTATCTCTGCCCTCAGATTCGCACAGGAGTCCGCACGGGTGACACCCTCCCGAAAGAGCGTGCCGCCATGCTCCGCAACCCACCTCACATCCTCGTCACTACTCCCGAGTCCCTGTATATCCTTCTCACGGCTGGCAAGAGCAGGGAAAATCTACGCCGTGTCCGCACTGTCATTGTCGACGAGATCCACGCTGTAGCAGACGATAAACGCGGTGCGCACCTCGCTCTCACCCTCGAGCGCCTAGACGCCCTCGTGACGGGCGAAAACCGCTTCAGCCCAGGTCACTTCCTTACCGGTGTTGTTACTCCGCCGCAAAGAATCGGTCTCTCCGCCACGCAAAATCCCATTGAACTCGTTGCCAACTTCCTCACTGGCATCCACGAAGACCGTAAGCCTGCGACTATCGTCCAAGTCGGCCAGCGTCGCGAGTTCGACATTGCCATCGAAGTCCCAAGCGACGAGCTCAACTCGGTCACCAGCAGCAATATGTGGGCCGAGATCTTCGATAAGCTTGCCGCTCACGCTCAGAATCACCGCTCAACCCTGGTCTTCGTCAACACTCGCCGCCTCGTCGAAAAGATCGCCTTCGAACTCGCCGCGCGCCTTGGTCCCGAGCACGTAGCCGCACATCACGGCTCGCTCTCGCGCACCCTACGCCTCGATGCCGAGCAGCGCCTCAAGAATGGCGAGATTCAAATTCTCATCGCCACTGCATCCCTCGAACTCGGCATCGACATCGGTGACATCGACCTTGTCTGCCAGATCAGCACCACACGGGCGGTAGCCGTGGCCATGCAGCGAGTCGGCCGTGCCGGTCATTGGCGCGGAGCTATCCCGAAGGGCCGCTTCTTCGCCACCACCCGCGATGATCTACTCGAACAAGCCGCCCTCGTCAGAAAGATGCGCGCCGGAGAACTCGATAAGTTACAAATTCCTACTCAGCCAGCCGACGTTCTCATGCAGCAGATAGTAGCAGCCTGTGGCGCCGAGTCCTGGGAAGAGGACGCACTCTACAACATCTTCCGCCGCGCCTATTCCTACCGGAATCTCACCCGCGAAGCCTTCGATGATCTCCTTACCCTTCTTGCCGAAGGCATCGAATCAAGTCGCGGCCGCTACGGGGCGTATCTCCTTCGTGATGGAGTCCAGCACCATCTCCATCCCCGCCGTGGCGCCCGTATGATCGCAATCTCTAACGGTGGCGCAATTCCCGACACCGCTCTCTATAGCGTCATTCTCCAGCCCGAAGGCGTACAGATCGCGACTCTCGACGAACACTTCGCCGTCGACTCCAGTCCAGGCGACGTCATCCTCCTCGGCACTTCCAGCTGGCGGATTCAGCGCGTCGAAGCCACCGGCCGCGTCCTCGTGGAAGACGCCCATGGCGCCCCTCCTAGCTTGCCCTTCTGGGAAGGCGAAGCCCCCCAGCGCACTCCTATCCTCTCTGACGGCGTCGGTGAGCTCCGCGAACAGATTTCCGCGCTCACTCCCAACGTCATCCCCGGTTATATCTCTCCCACACAACCCGAAGTCGCCGCTGCCACTGCGTGGCTCATGCAGGAGTGCGGCGTCTGCGCCAGCGGAGCCCAACAGCTCATCGCGTACATCGTCACCGGTCGTGCTGCTCTTGGTGCCGTACCCTCCAAAACCACCATCATCGCCGAGCGCTTCTTCGATGATGGTGGGGGCATGCAGCTCATTCTTCATGCTCCTTTTGGCGGTCGTATCAATAAAGCCTGGGGTCTCGCATTACGCAAACGCTTCTGCCGCGGCTTCAACTTTGAGCTGCAGGCCGCTGCCACCGACAACGGAATCAACATCTCCCTCGCCGAGCAGCACAGCTTCCCCCTTGCCGACGTCTTCCAGTTCCTTACCGAACACACCGCAAAAGAGCTGTTGGAACAAGCGTCCATAGCCTCACCGATCTTCAAAAACCGTTGGCGTTGGGCTGCGGGTCGTAGTCTGCAACTCCTCCGCTTTTCAAAAGGCAAACGAATAGCCCCACAGATTCAGCGCACCCGCTCTGAAGATCTCATGGCCTCTGTCTTCCCTCAGGCTGCTGCCTGCTTCGAGACGATTGTCGGCGACATCCAAATTCCGAATCACCCACTGGTCAACGAGGTCATGCAGGACGTCCTTCAGGAGGCGATGGATCTTGAAGGGCTCATTGATCTTCTTCGCGGGATAAAAGAAGGCTCCATCCGTTGCCTGGCGGTTGATACCCCAACTCCCTCACCGTTTGCCCATGAACTTCTCAACGCGAATCCCTATGCTTACCTAGACGAAGCCGGTCTCGAAGAACGTCGAGCTCGGGCCACCTCACTTGGCCGAAACCACCCGGACCAACCCGGCAAAGTAGATACTGTCGCTATTGCCGCCATCCGCAAAGAGATATGGCCCGATCTCCGCGACGAACATGAGCTCCATGACCTTCTGCACTCTCTGATAATCCTCCCGTTGCACGTATACGAATCGACCGAAGTCCCCCACTGGCAGCTCTTCTACGATCGCCTTGCTCGGACAGGTCGCGCGCAGATGATCGACTGCGCCGGAAGTCAAGTCTGGGTCGCTACCGAGCGACTCCCCTGGGCAGCCGCGTTGTGGCGAACAGTAGTCGATGATGGGCCAAAATCAGTTACAAAAGAAGAATCCTTGCTAAAGGTAGTACAGGGATGGTTGCAGATTACGGGACCCACGACCTCTAACTCTCTTGCCCGCACTATAAACCTCGAACCTGCCGGTATCTTCCAAGCCTTCCTCACGATGGAGACGCAAGGTCTTCTCATACGCGGAACGTTTGAGTATTCCGCCTTGGCGGAGTCGACGGCAGGAGTTGCAGACCACGATATTGAGTGGTGCGAACGCCGCGTTCTCCAACGCATTCACCGACGAACCGTTGCCGCTCTCCGCAAGCAGATCGAGCCAGTCACTCCGGCAGTCTATATGCGCTGGCTCCTCACTTGGCAACATCTAGCCCCTCAAACTCAACTCACCGGCGAAGAGGGTGTCTTCGAAGCTCTCCGGCAACTTGAGGGATTTGAAGCTCCTGCTATCGAGTGGGAGCGTACCCTTCTTCCCTCCCGCGTAGCCAATTACGACCCCCGCTGGCTAGACTCGCTGTGTCTTTCGGGAGCCGTGGGCTGGGGCCGGATTTCGCCTCATCCAGCTTGGTCTATAGGTGACGGCGCCTCTCCGCGACGAGTTATACCTACCAGTGCTGCGCCCATCACGTTCTACATCCGCGAGACTGCCGACTGGCTCCCTTACGCTCTAGCTCATCAGGGTGTTGAAGAAGACAAGCTAGCCGTTGCGCTTAGTCCTGCAGCTCTACAACTCCGAACACTCCTCCAGCAACGCGGTGCCTGCTTTGCCAACGACATTCAGCGCATTGCCAACCTCACTCGGCAACAAACTCAGCAAGCTTTATGGGAGCTCGCCACGGCAGGCATCGTAGCCGCTGACGGCTTCGACCAACTTCGGGCCTGCATTGATCCCCGCCGCAAATCCATTACAACTGAAGCCCCCGGCAAACGTACCGCACGCAGCTCGGTTGGTAGATGGTCATTGCTTCGCGAGGGAATCCAGACCGCCCAGACGGCAATCGAGATGGCCCGCCATACCGAAACCGCGCTTGAGTCCTTCGCCCGCCAACTGCTCAACCGTTATGGCGTTCTTTTCCGCGACCTTCTTCTCGCTGAATCCAACGCTCCCAAGTGGCGCGATCTGCTCAATATGCTCCGACGCCTCGAGGCCCGTGGCGAGGTCAGAGGCGGTCGATTCGTCTCTGGCTTCGGCGGCGAGCAATATGCCCTTTCCGAGGCCGTCGAATCCCTCCGCGCTGCACGCACGCGCGAATGCAGCGCAATTATTGCCGTTGCCGCGGCCGACCCTATGAACCTAGTCGGTATCGTCGTGCCAGGCGATCGTGTCCCCGCTGTTCCGGGCAGACAGCTTCTCTATTGCAACGGCAAAGTGCACGCAGAGAAGCGCGATCGGGAAATCGACGGCCTTTCCAGCGACGGCCTAGCCAATTCGCCGTCAGGTCTATCTCATCTCCCCTTCACGTTAGCTGGACGAGTACCGGCCCAGCCATGATCATTGCGGAGAATTCGAGACGGGGCCATGCTCTGGATTCCATAGCGGCTGTCCTGCCACAATATGGTCGACGCGTATCCCAGGAAACAACTCCCGCAAATCTTTGGCGCAGCGCTCCATTCCAGGCTCCTCTGACACTTCGTGCCCCAGCAGAATCAGCGCCTTAGGCCTACTCTGCGCTACTGCATCCCGAACGTACTCGACCGTCTCCCATTCGCTTGCCTCACCGGCGATCAACACTTCGACCGCGGGCTGACGCAGAGCGAAAACCTGCTTCTCTAATCCGGAGGATCCCGGAAGGAATGCCACATGGGATATAGAAAGATTAGGATCCCCTTCGACTCGTAGTGTTTGAATGTGAAGTTTAGACTGCAGCGATCTGGACAACTCCGCCAGTGTCACCTGAGGAATCGTTACAAAATATTGCCCGCGAGGCCCAGGCGGATGCGGATACTTATCCCAGCCAAGCTCCTCGTACATTCCCCTTAAGATGTGGTCGGTTGTATCAGCATGAATCTCATCATGGAGCCGAAACACCACCAGATGGTGTTGTTCAATGAACGCCAGCTTCTCTTTGTATACAGGATCATTGGTAAAGAACTTCGTGTCATCGATGTGGTTATAGAAGGTGGGCTCATGCGTGATGATCAAATTATCCCCACGGCGGACCGCCTCCTGTAAAACCTCCATCGTGTCGAGGAAGGTTGTGGCGATGCCGGTGACGAGTGTATTAGGATCGCCCGCCTTAATGGTATCCACTGTGTTGGGCGGGGGCATTGCGGCGTAACTGTGCTGGATGAGGCTAATCGCCTCACCCGCGCGAAGTGTTTGCGCGCGCGATGATATTGAAAGAAGTATCAACAACGTTAGAAGGATTCGCATCGGCATTATCGTGGGGAGCAACTGAGATCGCTCGACAATTCTATCGCCGAGCAATTGGCTTTGCGTCGTCGAATATGATGGCAATCAGATTTCGGGACGACAAGGTTTGGCAATGGTTTTGATCCACGAGAAAGATGATTGCATGGCGGACCGACTAGGTTTGACGGCGATAGAAGAGGCCTGCCGTGAAGAAGACAATGGCGACCATGAGGGAGAGGCGGGCATGGAGGATGTTATGCAAACGCAAGCTGAGGAGGCCATCCGCAAGCCACGCGGCGAAGCCCAGAAACCATATCCACGCTGTCTTTCGGAACATCCGCATTCATCCATGCTCCAGTGAGAAGTTTCAGCCAAGCTTGAACATGCGCGGTTCGCTGGCCTTGTTCTACACTAAGTAATAGAGACTCACCTAGGAGAAATACGTTGTCACAACGCACATTCAGCATCATCAAGCCGGACGCCGTTCGTAAGGGCTACTCCGCAGCTATCCTGGCCGAGATTGAAAAGGCAGGGTTTAAGATTGTTTCGATCAAACGGCTTTCCATTTCGAAGGCGCAGGCTGAAGGGTTCTATTACGTTCACGCGTCGCGTCCGTTCTTCGGCGAACTGACCGAGTTCATGTCGAGCGGCCCCATTTTTCCGATGGTGCTCGAGAAGGATAACGCGATTGCCGATCTGCGGAAGTTGATGGGCGCGACCAATCCGGCCCAGGCGGATGAGGGGACGATTCGCAAGAAGTTCGCATCGTCGATTGGAGAGAACGCTATCCATGGTTCAGACGCCGAGGATACGGCTGCATTTGAGATTGGGTACTTCTTTGCCGGTTACGAACTGAAATAACTCGATTGATAGATGAAGTTCAGCGGCGGTAGTGCGATCGGAGTTTTGGTCGGCTATCCGCCTTGAATTTTGTCGGAAGCGAGAGCGTCTGGCTCTTGGCACCGACGAGAAGCAAGGAGAAATTTGATGTTAGCTGCACCTTCGAAGTTGAAGTTACCGAAGGGGTCTTTCAAGGCCTATCTGTTCGATTGCGATGGAACGATTGTTGACTCGATGCCACTGCATTACATCGCGTGGAAGACGGTTCTAGCGGAATGGAACTGTGAGTTTGGAGAACAGACGTTCTATGCGTGGGGTGGAATGCCGGTATCCGAGATTATCTCCGCGCTGAATGTGCGAGACGGATTGGCGATGCCCGGGGAAGAAGTGGCAAAGCGGAAGGAGGCACTGTACTTCGAAATTCTTCCTGAGTTGAAAGCGGTGCCGGAAGTGCTCGAACATATCGAATTTAGCCATGGGCAAATCCCATTTGCAGTGGTATCAGGCAGTACAAGGGATTCTGTAACTTCTTCGCTGGAGGTGCTGGGTCTTCTGGACAAATTCGAAACGTTGGTATGTGCGGGAGATTACGAACGGAGCAAACCCGATCCAGAGCCCTTTTTGATTGCAGCTAAGCGGCTCGGAGTGAGTCCAGAGGACTGCCTGGTTTTTGAAGACACGGAGATGGGGATTCAGGCAGCGACGGCGGCCGGGATGGCTTCGGTGAAGATATTACAACCGTGGGAGCGGGAGGAACACTCTGGTACATAGTTCGGCAATCGATTAAGGAGCGCTCAGAGCTCTTTGCGGAAATTGATGCATCGATCAACTATTTCGAACCCGAAAGCTTCATGGGCGTTCTTTGAGCTTTCATGGTCGATCCACGTATCGGATGCCATTTCTTCGCACCCATGATTACGTGCCCAACTCTCAGCCGCACGCATCAAGGCCTTGCCGATACCCTGACCTCTGAATTGCTCGTAAACAAACCAACCTTCAACGAAGGCAACGGGTTGGGCCGGGTCGCAGACGTCGGCGTGTGAACGCAGTCCTACCTGAAGAAGGCCGTTGAGTGTTCGTTCCTCCCAATAGGAAATCAGAATCATTGCCGGCAGAGTGCCGTACATGCCGGAGGTGAGCACGCGACCTATTTCCTCACGATGTTCTTCGATGGACGTCTCTGGCCAGAGCAGCGCACACATTTTTGTGATCTCATCTTGATGTGAGATTTGCGCCTGGCGAATCTTGAGACTTTACTCTGTGCGTGAAGCGCGAGTTGAATCAAACCGCCGATTTTGCGTGGTCATGGCCATCCGTCTTACGATTACTCTTGACGCTCAGGTGTTATCGCTGTTTCGTACGAACGGTGGTTCACGTATAGTGGCGAGGGCTGCCGAAGCGAAGAAAATTTTGCTTCAGAACAGACCGAATACCGCCCGCAGGCGGAAAAGTGTACGGGGAGAATGACGATGAGATGGCTGAGGATTATGCTGCTTAGCATGACAACTGCGATGGCGGCACATGGCTCGGTAACTAAGGCTTCGTTCGGGACCGCACCGGACGGTACGGCAGTCGAACTTTATACGTTAAAGAGCGAAGGAATTGAGGCGAGCATTACGACCTTCGGGGCACGCGTAGTTTCGATCAAGACTCCGGACCGCGACGGAAAGATTGCCAATGTAGTGTTGGGATATAGCGCTTTGGATGGCTACGTTGCGGATAAGTCCACGTACTTTGGCGCGATCGTCGGACGGTATGGGAACCGCATTGCGTTCGGAAAATTTTCTCTTGATGGTCATCAATATCAGATTCCAACGAACAATGGCGCCAACTCGCTGCATGGCGGCACGGTGGGCTTCGACCGCATGGTTTGGCAGGCCAGGGCCATCGCAGACGGAGTCGAGATGACATTGGTAAGTAAGGACGGCGACCAGGGCTACCCAGGGACGCTCACCGTGCATGTCCGATACACGGTTCACCACGGTGCACTACGCCTCGACTACAGTTCCTCTTCAGACAAAGATACGGTCATCAATCTGACCAATCACTCTTACTTCAACTTGTCGGGTGATGCGAAGAGCACAATTATTGATGAAGAAATGATGATTCCAGCTGATCAGTACACGCCGGTAGATTCAGGGCAGATTCCCACGGGAACGTTGGCTTCAGTAGAGGATACGCCGTTTGATTTTCGGAAAGCGACTGTGATTGGCGCCAGGATTCACGATGACAATGAACAGTTAAAGATCGGCGGCGGATACGACCACAACTGGGTTCTCCGCGGCAAGAACGGAGAGGTAAAGACCGCAGGTCGGGTTTACGATCCCGTGAGCGGGCGCGTTTTGACTGTGACGACGACGGAGCCGGGGGTGCAGTTTTATACGGGCAATTCCCTTGATGGAACTCCTTATGGGAGTTCGCAGGAAAGCCATGCGAAAAACACCGGGCTATGTCTGGAGACTCAGTATTTTCCAGATTCACCGAATCATCCTGCTTTTCCATCGACCGAGTTGAAGCCGGGCGAAGTGCGGCACAGCACCACTACCTTTACCTTCTCGACTCACGCGAAGTAGGCGGTCATAAACGACGCGGCTTCTTTACTCAGCCGCCTAGGGAATCCTTTCGATGAATAAAGTTGTCCAAACTGCATACGAAGCAGTCGCGGATATCGTTTCCGGTTCGACGGTGATGCTTGGAGGTTTCGGGCTTTGCGGGATTCCGGAGAATCTGATTGCCGCGCTAGTGGAGCGCCGCGTAACCGGGCTACACACGATCAGCAACAATATGGGCGTCGACGGCTTCGGTATGGGACTGATGCTTGAAGCTGGGATGATTGCTTCACACGTCGGAAGCTATGTGGGCGAAAACCGACGGCTGGAGGCTCTGGTATTGAAGAAAGAGCTCGATCTTACGCTGATTCCGCAGGGAACGCTGGCTGAACGAATTCGTGCGGGTGGTGCCGGCATCCCAGCGTTTTATGTGCCGACCGGATTGGGAACTGTGGTGGCCGAAGGGAAAGAAACGCGCAAAATCGGAGATCGGACTTACGTCCTAGAACCTTCACTGAATGCCGACGTCGCGTTAATCAAAGCGTGGAAGGGCGACCGACTAGGGAATCTGGTGTATCGGAAGACGGCGAGAAACTTTAATCCGGCGATGGCGACTGCCGCGAAATTAACAATTGCCGAAATCGAGGAACTGGTTGAGCCGGGAGAGCTGAATCCGGACCACGTCGTTACCCCGGGGATCTATGTGAACCGGGTTGTGGTCGGCGCAGCTTATCGTAAGCCGATTGAGTCGAAGTTCATCAAGTCTGGAGGTGCCGCGTGACAGGCAAAGAGCGGATTGCGCGGCGGATTGCGCGAGAGTTTCGAGACGGTTTTTATGTGAATCTTGGTATCGGGCTGCCGACCATGATTGCTGAATACGTACCTGCGGGGATCGACGTTATGTTCCAGTCGGAGAATGGAATGCTCGGTGTCGGCGGGCCTCCGACCGATGACTGCGCTGACCCCGACCTCATCAACGCAGGGAAGCAGCCGGTGACGGAACTGCCGGGATGCTCGTTTTTCGCGAGCGAGGAGTCGTTCGCGATGATTCGGGGCGGACACATGGATATGAGCATCCTCGGAGCGATGCAAGTCGACGAGCATGGCAATCTCGCAAACTGGACGATTCCGGGAAAGATGGTGAAGGGCATGGGAGGCGCAATGGACTTGGTGGCGGGGGCACGTCGCGTGATCGTTGCTATGGAACATCAGACCAAAGATGGAGCTTCGAGGATTTTGAAAGAATGCACATTGCCGCTGACCGGACAGCGTGTGGTCCATGACATCGTGACGGAACTTTGTTGGATTCGCGTAAGCCCCGAAGGGCTGGTGTTGACTGAGGTAGCCGATGGGATGGACGCCGCTGAGGTGCAATCCCGGACCGAGGCGAGACTACTTGTTTCGCCAGATCTGCGTCTGATGACCGTCAACGCATCAGGGTAGTGGGCGATTTGCTTGCCGGCCGATTTTCGAGTCGACGTGAGTGTGACATCGCAACGATTTCGTTGTGGTATAACGAAATCTGTCTCGGGTGCCCATCAGGGCATAACAGGGAAGTCCGGTGAAGAGCCGGCGCGGTTCCGCCACTGTAAGTGAGGATAGCTGCTTTGAAGTACCACTTGGCCAATGGCTAGGGAAGGTAAAGCGGCGTGCAGGTCACCTGCCACCTCCAAGCCAGGAGACCTACCCGAGAGTAACCGGCAGACTTCTGCGGAGAACAAGAAGATGCATGATCGCTATTCTTATACGGTTTTCTCATCTGGAGCTCTTTCCATCGAACCTGTTGCCTTAGCGTCGGGAAGAGGTGTGAGCTTTGAGTGAGATGCATCGTCAACGTGTAGTACGGGCAGACGGTCGCCCCGTGAACATTGTGCAGCGGCGTGCGCATCTCTCCTATTGTTTTTCCGGCTGCTGTTGCGGGAGGATTGAGCGCGGCTATGCACAGGTGCCCGCCGAAACATACAAGGAAGAGTGGACTCGCCGGAAGATGCGAAATGCGGTCCATCTTACGAAGGCGGGATGTCTCGGACCCTGTGTTTTATCAAATGTGGCGAGCTTAGTCTTTGATGGAAGGGCAGTGTGGTTTCATTCTGTCAACACACCCTGGCAAGTGAAACAGATATTTGAATACATTGATGCGATGTTAGAAGCGGATCGCTTTTTGCAGCCGCCAGAAGAATTGCTTGAATATGTCTTTAACTTTTACGACTGGGACGCTCGGCCTCCGGCTTCGGTCTCGATTGCCTCTGAGAATGCGGTACAGGAAGAAGTACAGGGCATTGCCCTTTTTACGCATGCGGACACAGACTTGGTGACGCTTCAAAACGCGCGCCCTGGACTTCCAGGAGACATCAATGTTTTTCCTTATTCCTTGAATAGTCTGCGTAGTGAGGAACAGATGGTTGCGCTGTTAGCGGGAGCTCTGGCGCGGGCTCGCATTATCGTGTTGCGTTTGCACGGGCCATTGAGTTCGGTTGCTGGATTCCAGCTTCTTAGCGCCATGTGCGCTACGCAGAATCGATTCCTCGTCGTGGTGAGCGGTGTCGGCGAGATGAATCCCGAATTTCTTCGTGCCAGTACTGTCGATCCCGATGTCGTCGCGTCCGTGACGACTTATCTGGAGCGTGGTGGAACATCTAATCTTAGGGAATGCTTAAAATACTTGTCCGACCGTCTGCTGCTCACTGGGCATGGTTACGAGAAACCTACAACTCCCGCCGAGCACGGCATCTACATGCAGGATTTAGAGCACGCGGGATACGAGGACTGGCTGCAGCGTGCAGATCGTACGAAGCCGACCGCAGCCATTCTCTTCTATCGCGCTCATCTTCTCAGCGGGAATACTGCCTTCGTTGATGCTCTGGCTGAGGCAGTGGAGTCGCACGGCTTAAACGCGCTCTGCATATTTACATCTAGCATGAAGGCTCTGGATAACGATTTTCCGGCCGCGCTCCGACTGGTTGAAGGACGCGCTAATGTCATCGTCACCACGTTGTCATTTGCAATGGGAGAGATCAACGCCGGCGATGTGACACTTGCCGGTGAGAACATTTCAATCCTAGAGAGAATGGGAATTCCGGTGATCCAGGCAATCCCGAGCGGGATGACAAGGGGAAACTGGGAAGTGTCTCGGCGTGGTTTAAATGCGCTGGACACCGCGATCAACGTAGCGCTTCCGGAGTTTGATGGCCGCATCATCTCGGTTCCGATCTCGTTTAAAGAGCGGGGCAATGCTCAATCCGGGGATCTATATGTCCCTCACCCTGGGCGCGTAGACCGCGTTGCTGGAATTGCCGCTCGGCTTGCGAAACTCCAGACCCTGGCCAATCCATATAAGCGTGTTGCGTTTGTTCTTACAAATTCATCGACCAAGGCTGCCCAGGTAGGAAATGCTGTCGGACTAGATTCGCCGGCGAGCCTGCTGAACCTGCTGCAAGCAATGAAAGGACGCCGCTACAGGATCGGAGACCTGCCAAAGTCTGCCGATTATCTTATTCACGATCTTCTTTCGCGCGGGACATATGACGACGCACATCCCCTCAATGAGGGAAGCGCTCATCGATATTCGCGCGTAGTCTATCGGCAACGCTTCGAACGTTATCCTGATGTCCCAAAGAAACGGATGATCGATTTGTGGGGGCAGCCTGCTGATCGCGGATACACACTGCGATCGTCTTCGCCGAAGATCGATAAGAAGCTGATGAGCGATGTTGCGATGAAGATTGCTGCGATGGACTTTGAACCATGGAGTGATACCGACGACTACCTGTTTGCGGCAATGCATCTGGGGAATGCGCTGATAGCAATTCAACCGCCGCGTGGCTACGGGCTTAACCCTGACGCCATTTATCACACTCCTGATCTTCCACCGACGCACCACTACACTGCGTTCTATCAGTGGCTCTCGACTTCAGTAGAAGAAGGTGGATGGGGCGCTAATGCCATCGTGCACGTCGGAAAGCACGGAACGCTCGAATGGTTGCCGGGAAAATCTGTCGGCTTGTCGGGAGACTGTTTCCCGGATTTGCTGATCGAAGACATGCCGCTTATCTATCCGTTCATTATTAACGATCCAGGAGAAGGTAGTCAGTCGAAGCGCAGAGGTCATGCGGTGATTGTGGATCATTTAACCCCGCCAATGACTAGTGCAGAAACCTACGGGCCGCTCGCAGCATTGAACCAATTGGTGAACGAGTACTACGCGGTGGAGAAGCTGGACCCATCAAAGCTCCCTTTCATTCAACAACAGATTTGGGAGCTGATTCAGGATGCAAATCTAAAAACTGATCTCGATCTGAAAAACATGTTGTCGCGCGACCATGGGGATCATAAACACGATTGGGAGGACGAACTCACGCCAGAGGGGGTCCCCGTCACTCTTGCAGAGATGAGCGGAAGTGAGGTCGCGCATCTGATCGAAGATATTGATGGGTATCTGTGCGAGCTTGGCATGGCGCAAATTCGTGATGGTCTGCACATACTCGGTAATATGCCTCCGCTTCCCGAGATGCTTCGCTCGATGACTCGGTTGGCGAACGTGGGCTCGCCCAGCCTTTTGGATGCGCTCGCCCGTAATCTCCAGTTTGGTTATCAGGAACTTCTCGACGCGCCAGGGAAAAGGCTTGATGTTGCAGTCACTCTCTCTGGGACTGTTTGTTATACGCATGCCGATGTACTCGAGATGCTGGATCGAATGGCGTTGAATCTTTATACAAGACTCGAAGAAACCGGTTTTCGCATCGATGTGTCCGAGGAGTTTCAACGTGAGATAGTGGGGGCTGCGTCGAAAGAGGTTACGGCGGCTCTTACATTCGCCTGTCAACAGATAGTTCCGAATCTGGAACGCGTTAATGAAGAGGTTGAGCACGTTCTCGACGCTCTGGAAGGCCGCTATGTTCCGGCAGGTCCGGCGGGTGCGCCGACGCGTGGGATGGCGCACATCCTTCCCACAGGCAGAAACTTCTACGCGGTTGATCCTCGGGCGCTTCCTTCTGAAGCTTCGTGGCGCGTAGGCCAGCAGCTTGCTCGCGAGGCGATAGAACGATATCGTGTTGAGGAAAATCAATACCCTGAGACAGTTGGGCTCAGCGCGTGGGGCACCTCGCAGATGCGAACGCATGGTGACGACGTGAGCGAGGTTCTGGCGCTACTTGGTGTGCAGCCGATCTGGAATAAACAGTCGAGGCGTCCTGAGGGAATGACTTTGATTTCACTAGAAAAGCTCGGGAGGCCGCGCATTGATGTCACTCTTCGCATCAGCGGCTTTTTTCGAGATGCGTTTCCTCATCTGATTGACATGATCGACGACGCGGTCTCGCTCGTCATTCAGCAGGACGAGCCTTTGGAGATGAATTTCCCAAAAAAACACTATTTATGGGACCTTGAAAAAAATAGGGCTCAGGGAGTTGAAGAAGCTGAGGCATCCGCGCGGTACAGAGTTTTTGGGGCGAAACCCGGTACGTACGGCGCGGGTATCCAGGCGCTGCTGGAGACACGGCACTGGAAGAGTGACGAAGATATCGCTCAGGTGTTTCTCGAATGGGGCGGCTATGCATATGGCAACGCGGCGAACGGTGTTGATGCGCGGCATGTCTTTGCGGAACGATTGAAGAGCGTACAGGTCGCGCTGCATAATCAGGACAACCGGGAACACGACATCTTTGATTCTGATGATTATTTTCAGTTCCACGGTGGTATGGTGGCGACCATCCGAGCGCTTACTGGGGTACAACCGAAGGCTTACTTTGGCGATAACTCCCGGCCGGATGCTGTGCGCGTGCGGGACCTGCGTGAAGAGGCATTGCGTGTCTATCGCTCACGAGTGGTCAACCCTAAATGGATCGAGAGTATAAAGCGCCACGGCTACAAGGGTGGACTGGAGCTAACAGCGACAGTCGATTACATCTTCGGCTTTGACGCGACTGCACATGTAGCTCCAGATTTTATCTATGAAGGGCTCGCCCAAGTGTATGCCCTCGAAGTGAATACCCAGGACTTCCTGAAACAATCAAATCCTTGGGCGTTGAATGCGATTGCCGAACGTCTGCTCGAAGCAAATGAGCGTGGGCTGTGGGAAGACCCCAAGCCGCAGACACTTGAAGCGTTACGTGAAGTTCTGTTCGATAGCGAAACCCTGCTGGAACTACGTGGTGAGACGAGAAGGAGCGCGGTATGATTCGACCGGCTTATCCCTTCACGGCGATCGTCGGCCAGGAACAGATGAAAATGGCGTTGCTGCTCGCTGCTGTGGATTGGCGACTCGGTGTATTGTTGCGTGGAGACAAAGGCGCAGGAAAGACCACGGCCGCGCGAGGGCTCGCCGAGTTGCTCCCGAAGCCTGGCCGCTTCGTTAATCTTCCAATAGGCATTACAGAGGATCGTCTTTTGGGCGGATTGGATTTGGCTAGTACGTTGAAAGGTGAGCCAGTACTTCGACCGGGCCTGGTAGCAGAAGCGAATGGTGGCGTTCTTTACATCGACGAGGTGAATCTTTTACCCGACCATCTTGCCGATGCACTGTTGGATGTAGCCGCTACGGGCATCAGCACGGTCGAACGAGAAGGTTTCAGCGCGGTCCAGGAAGCACGGTTCGTTTTGATGGGAAGTATGAATCCAGAAGAAGGATCGCTGCGGCCACAGTTGCTCGACCGATTTGCTCTTGTCGCCGATATTGCTGTCGCTGGACTCGCGGCCGAAAGACGAGAGATCGTTGAACGGCGAATGGTTTATGACGCCGATCCCCCACTTTTCGCGGGTTGGTGGATGGAACAGCAGATAAACCTTCAGCAGCGGATAGTGGCTGCGAGAGCGGCGCTCCAAGCCGTGGGATGTTCTAGCAATATGTTGGACCACATCAGTGCGATCGTTTGCAAGCACGGAGTTATATCTCTTCGTGCAGATCTCGCCATTGCGCGTGCCAGCTGTGCACAGGCCGCTCTGCTAGGAGATGAAGAGATTACAGAAGAACATATTGATACCGTCTTGCCGCTCGCACTCGCGCACCGACTAGCGCGGTCGTCTCAGAGGCCACCTCTTCCGAAGACTCCTCCTTCGCCATTGCCCCAAACGCCATTGCCGATTGGGGAGAGTGAAAAGACCGATCAAATGACTGAACAACGATTTACTCCCCTGCCAATCAGCACACCCGAGTTGCGTTGGACTGCGGATGATGGCAAAAGCGGAGCTACAGAGGCGCGCAGAGGAAAGGCACCGGGGCCCGTTGTTAGAAGCAGGAGAAGCGAACAGCCCGCGGAGCTTGATTCGCGTCGCTCCGTGTTGGAAACCGTTGTTCGTACGGGGCAGGTGACGCCTCGTCTTCAAGATCTATACGAAAAGGTGCGGGAGCCACTAGTTGGATCGCGATTTTTATTCGTTGTCGATTCAAGTGGATCGCATGCCGCGCGGGAACGGATGAGAGCGGTTAAGGGAGCGGTGGCTGGTCTTATTGAGCGGTCTCTACGGCGTCGCGACGAGATTGCCATGATTGTATTTCGCGGCGAATCTGCAGAGCTTCTGATTGAGTCTACGAACGATGTGGCGGCTGTGACTGCTGCTTTGGAGTATCTGCCGACGGGGGGGCGTACTCCGCTGGCGCATGCTCTTGAACTGGCAAGCCAATTCGTAACTCCTGAGACGCTCTTAGTGTTGATCACCGATGGTCGTGCGAATGTCCCCTATGGCGGAAAGGATGCCTGGCTCGATGCGTTGCAGGCGGCGATCAAGATTCAGTGTCCCGCTCTCGTCGTTGACACTGAGTCGAACGAGAATGCATTCGGTAAAGCGAGGGAACTTGCCGACGCAATGCGAGCGGAGTGCATTAGCCTGACGGAGCTTGAGGCGGGATATGACTTTGCCATTCTTCTCAAAAACGGTGCCAGTCGATAGCTTACGAAAGCGCTTATTTCTTTGAGAGGGCTCTCCAGAACGTCTCGAATCCGAGGGTTTGAAATTTCTCGGCGGCGACGGGTGAGCGGCCATGAATGTCACCGATGTTTCCATAGTTGCTGAGAGGAACTCTTGAGGTATGTGGGGCGGGCCCAAAGGTGCCCTCATTCGATGAGTAAAAACTCAATCCCAGGCGGCGCTCGCGTCCAGATGCAAGCGCGCGGCGCCGCCTGGGGACTTTAGTAGACGTCGCGCTGGTAACGCTTTTGTTTTTTCATGGCTGCCAGGTACTCGGCTGCATGGTCGAGGGTGCCGTTGGAGCCGCGGGCGATGACGTCGAGGAGGGCGGTCTCTACGTCCTTGGCCATGCGGGTGGCGTCTCCGCAGACGTAGAAATAGGCTCCCCGTTCGAGCCACTCGTAGAGCTCTTTACTGCACTCCTGCATGCGGTCCTGAACATAGACTTTGCGGGACTGGTCGCGGGAGAAGGCGGTGTCGAGGCGGGTGAGAACGCCATCCTTGTGCATGGCTTGGAATTGATCTTTGTAAAGGAAGTCCATGGCTTCGCGTTGTTCGCCGAAGAAGAGCCAGTTGTCGCCTTTCTGGCCGGTGGCCTGGCGCTCTTCGAGGAAGGCGCGGAAGGGGGCGATGCCGGTGCCGGGGCCGATCATAATCACCGGCATGGAGGTGTCTTCGGGGAGGCGGAAGCTGTTGTTGGAGTGGAGGAAGATGGGCATCGTGGTGCCTTCGCCGGCGCGGTCGCCGAGGTGGCCACTGGCTACCCCCTGCCGGTCGCGGCCATGGGACTCGTAGCGGATGACGCGGACCGTGGTTTGGACGCTGTCCTTGTGCATGGCCTGACTGGAGGCGATGGAATACATGCGGGGGGTGAGGCGCTGGAGGATGTTGAAGAGCTGTTGGGGGTCGGTGACTACCTTGGGGAAGTCGGTGGCGAGGTCCACGAACTCGCGTCCCCAGCAGTACTCCTCGGCGCGGGCTTTGTTTTCAGGGCCGACGAGGCATTTGAGGCCTTCGATGTTAGGAGCTAACTTGGCGTACTGGCCCACGGAGCCGCGGGCGAGCTTACCGATGCCGAGGCGGGTGCGCAGGGCCTCTTCAAGGCTGATTTCGACCTTGTAGTGGTCGAGGACGCGCTCGCGGCCGGTGTAGTGCAGGGCTTCGAGGACCTGGGCTACGGCGATGGCGCGGTTCTCGGGGACGATCCCGACGGCGTCGCCGGGGGTGTAGGTCATGCCCTCTTCGATGGAAAGCTCTACGTGGCGGGTCTCCTTCTCCGAGCCTTCGCCGGTGAGGAGGCGGTTGTAGGTCACGGTGGAGAGGAAGGGGTTATTGCGGGTGTATTTGGACGTGTGTCCGGTCGATTGCTGTTCTTGATCTGCCACTTCGGTCATGCCTCTATGGTAAAACGCATTGGCCGGAAATGCAGGGGCGTTTGGGCGAATTGCGTGGTGAACCATGCGCTGCTGCGGGTGCATCTTGTGGCGTTTCTGTGGTGGCTTGTGGCTCTTTTGTGGTGCGTTGTCGTTCTTTGTTTTCGCGATGACCGTTGCGTTTCACATTCTGCCCCCTCCCCCCCTCCCTCTTAGGGGGTATCTTGCAGCGATGTCCTTTATTTTGATTGGTTTGCGGGTGGGGTGTGTCTGTAAAATATTCATTACAAATGAGTTGCTTGCAAAATATTGGAAACAAATGAGTTATTTTTGTTTTTGTGCTCCTCCTCTGCCACTGGGGTTTAAATAAAAAACTGCAAGGAGGCTTTTCCCCTTTGCAGTTTTCTTGCTGTTCTAAGTATATCGGATTAGGTGGGGCTAATGCGCCATGCGAATCCGCTTGTCCGGCGCGGGGATTTGCTGGTTTGGGGCTTGACAGGGGTTTTTCGTCACGGTCTGTGGTGAAACATGGAGTCTCCGAATCGGGCACTTGTGTAAGGACCTCATGCGGTCGTGGCCATCAACAGGCTTATCGCCTGATATTGCGCGTTTGAGAGCCGGAAGTATTTCTCCGATTTGCCGACTTATCGTCCAAATGAAGAGAAGCGCATTTATCGGGACCTATGCAAGCAAGTTTCCGAAACCCGACTTTCAGGCCTTGGAATCAGGAATCTATTGGATGGTAACGGTGAATGTAGTGGTGTGGATGGTCGCGCCGCTAGTAGCGGTGACGGTGAGGGGGTAGGTTCCGGCGGTGGGGTAGAGGGTTTGGGGACCGGCGGACCCGCCACCGCCGCTGGAACCTCCGCAGGCGACGACGGAGGCCAGGCTGGCAAGGAGGCTGACGGCGAGAAAGAGCGAGCCCCCGCAAATGAGGTGGCGCGGTCTTGCGGTGGCGCTCCGAACTCTGCGGCGGCATGCGGAGAAGAGAGCAAGTAGACCGAGGGGCAGGGTTCCAGCGACGATTGGGGTGGACGCGCCTGGATTCAAGGGAGACAGACCGGGTGTCAGAGATGCGGACTGGACGCTGGTCTGTAGGGTGAGGGTGGCCGTGGCGGCGGCACCGGCAGGTGTGACGCTGGGGGAAGAAATCGAGCAGGTGGAGTTGGCGGGTGCACCCGTGCAGGTGAGGGAGGTCGCGGCCGAGAAGCTATTGAGAGGGGTAAGGGAGATGGTTGTGGTGGCGGCGGAGCCGTGAGTGATAGTAGCAGTGGTGGAGGATAGCGACAGGGAAAAGTCGGGGGCGCCGGTGATGGTGACCGTGATTGGGGCGGACGTCTCCGATTGCCCTTCGTAGTTGCCGGGGTAGCCGACCTGGATGGTGTGAGACCCCACTGCAAGAATGGAAGTAGTGAACGAGGCGACACCGTTGACCAGTGTCACGCCGGCTAGGTTCTGGCCCGAATCGATAAACGTGACGGAGCCGACCGGCGTTCCATAGCTTCCAGTCAGGGTCGCGCGCAGCGTGACTGCCTGGCCGAATGTGGCGGGGTTGGGGGTGGCTGTCAACTGGATAGTTGTCGATTGGCTCGGGAGAATATTCAGAACCGGACCTGCGGACTGGCTGGGAGCATAGAGAGAGTTACCGTGGAAGACGGCGACGGGTCCGTGAACGCCGGCAGTGAGGGAGCTCGTGGTGAAGGTGGCGGTATTGCCCACGAGTGGCAGTGTAGCGATGACCGTGTAGGGTGGAAAGCCGACAAAGTCGATGAGATCGACGGAGCCGGTGGGCTGACCGCTGGAGGCTGTCTCCGTAACGGTGAATGTGATCGGAGTACCCGACGCGATGTTAACGTATGACGGGGAGACCGGGAGGTCAGTGGCTGTCTGCAGCGTCGGAGCGATAGCCTGAGTGTTGTGCAGGAAAATCTGGGCGGTGTTCTGGGCGTACTCGGTGGTAATGAGGTCATTGAGACCGTCGCCATCGAGGTCGGCGAGGACGGTTGCGGAGTTGTCCCAGGCGGGTGCCGTTAGTCCTTCGAGCAGCGAAGTGGGCGCGAGGAAAGTACCGTCGCCTTTGCCGGGAAAGATGAGGAACGTGTTTTCCCCATCCGTGGCGATAACATCGGGAGTCCCGTCGCCGTCGATGTCTCCAACGGCGATGGTGTAGAGGTAGGCCAGATTCCCGGGCGCTGTGGTGTTCTGGGGCGCGAGTAATTGGCCGGGATGGGCGGGATCTCCAAGGTATACGGAGAAGAAGCTACCCGTACCTGAGACCACTACGTCCGGGAGGCCGTCGTGGTTGAGATCCTGCAGCGCGATGCTGTTTATGGCTGCGGGCGGGCTACTAAAGGCGGGAGCGAGAAACTGCCCGGGATGGGCTGGGTCGGCCAGGAAGACAATAAACTCCCACGTGTCGGCGCTTGCCGGCAGGTTGCCGTTATACGACGGCGCGCAACGCACGACAAGGTCCGGGAAGCCGTCGCCGTTCATGTCCGCGGCATTGAGACCAACGACGTCGTAGCCGGAAAACGATGAACTGGTGACGCTTGAGGGGAAGGTGCCGGGTGCGGTCTGCTGGTTGAGCGCAACGGTGATGTTGTTGGGGTTCGTGGAGAGTGCATTTCCCTGGATGTAGGCTATGTCGGGCAGGCCGTCGTGATTGAAGTCTGCGATGACGATGGGAGTTCCTTTGCCCGGGATGAGCTCGGTTGGCGCAAGAAAGGTGCCGGGTGCCGCGGGATTGTTACGGAAGAAGACGGTATAGTCGTCGGCTCCGCCCGTAACGATGAGATCGACAAGACCGTCGGCGTCGAGATCGGCGGCGAACACGTGGATGAAGCTGTTGTCGTTGTTGGAAGCAATCGGCAAGTTAGTGGGGGGAAGGAAATGGCCGGGTTTGTCGGCGAGCGAGACGGCCAAGGCATTGGGGTAGCCTTGCACGGTGGCGATGTCGGGGATGCCGTCGTTGTTGAAGTCGGCAACTACGACGTCCGTGAGCACGTTGTAGCTGTCGTTGACGGAGAAGTCGATCGTCTGGGCGTAGCGAAGGGCACTGGTGGAGGTGTAGGTGCCGGGGGTGACGGTGAGCGTGACGGGAGAACTGTTGGCGGCGGCGTCCGCGGTGGTGGCGTGAAAGGCAGCGGTGAGTTGGTGGCTTCCTGGCGCAAAGATGTGACGCAGGATGGCTGTCCCCGGCGTGAAGCCGGACCTGGAGGTGCTAACGAGTTGGAGGGTCTGAACTTTCTGGGTGCCGTCAAGAATATCGACCATGCCGAAGCGAATGGGACCGGCTGAGTCAGCGGCAGTGACCGTGGCAGTGGTGGGGGTGGCAGCGGGCTGGGTGGGAGAGCTGAGCGCGAGCGAGATGGTGACGGGGCTCTGGGCGGCAGCGATGGTGCAAAGAGAAATAAGGAAGAAAGATATGGCCAAAGCGGGAAAACAAAGCAAAGCAGAAAAGCGCATCGTACAAAGAACTCCCCAGGGGATAAACCGAGCAATTTTGTGCCTCGGCGAGTCTACCTCTAGTTTGTCAGTACGGAAAGCCTTATTGTCTCAGAGCTATTTCCCGAAAAACGTGGTTATGAGAACTTCGATCTTGAACTTGCCGCGAACGTGACTTTGCGGGCACCACGGGATCCCCGGAGCGAAGTTCGACTTGAAATGATGAAGGCCCCAGCGAATGCCTAAGGCGTCGGAAGCTTCAAGGAGTCGCAGGTATTGGCGTGGGTGGGGGTTGCACTTTGTAAGCCTTGCTGAAGCGAACGCGGAAGAGCCAATAGATCATCAAGGGGAAGGGCAGGACAGCGAGGACGGTCAGGAAGATAGAGCCGCGTAGGAAAGCGGGAAAGACCTGTTGCTGGCCGAGGAAGAAAGAGCCCGTGGCGATAAAGAGTCCAAAGCACATGCGCCAGAGGTGACGCGTGATGCGCTGTCGGCCGGCGATTCCGCCTCGAGTGAGCATACGGATGTCTCCCGAGGCGGCAAGCAGGAGGACTACGCCGAAGAAGAAGCACATGCCAGCAGGCGCGTTTTTGTCAGGATGGTGGAGCGTCTGGACACCAAGGGTGATCACGGCGGCTGCTCCACCGAGGCCCACGAGTAGCGCCGCCCAATCATACCGGTCTAGCTTCCTTCGTCGGCCCGCGAGCCACGCAGTCGTGATCATGTAAAAGGTGACGATGCTGCCGATGATGTTTCCGTGCTGAGACTTGAGGATCGCGAGACACAGACCGCTGGAGGCTAGCGTCAGCATCGCAATCGTGAAGACGTTTCCCGAAGCGCGATGCAGGCGGCCGCCTTTGCGAACCGCAATGGCGAAGGTGCCCCCTAGCAGACCAATTGTGCCACCGAGGATGTGCAGAACCAAGAGCGGGAATCGCATACTTCCACCGCGTTTCAGCACTTGCGATTGCGAAATCGCTTGTGGAGAGAGTCTACGCGCTTTTTGTGGGGGAGACGGTCGTAGTTTGTGAAGAGCCTAAGGACAAAAGCGCCAAGCTCATCATGCATCACCCTGAGGGACTCTGCTCCCCATAAATTCCCGGATGGTCGGCAATACGGTTTCAACCTTTCGGGATAGCTGGTTTTTTATCGTCCACTTGCCGACGACAGGATCATAAGGTGAATGCTATTAGTTCTGCCGGAAGGTTCGCGCCACCTGTAGCGACCACGATGAATTGCTTGCCGCTAAGCATGTAGGTCATGGGCGCGGCAGTTGCGTTGTGCGGCAACGCCACCTCGCCGCCGCGCTTCCCCAGGGCTTTGTCAAAAGCGACAAGGTTCGGTGTCACGACTTTGAACTTTGGCACATCCGAAGGGCTGCCGCCTTCGCGTTGTGTTGTCCCTTCCTGGCCGATGATCAGAACAGTCTTCGTGAGCAGCAGATGTCCACGAGCCGGGCGGCCGAGATTCTTCAGCCCGAGCTGCTTCAAGGCAGGTACTTCGTCAGCGAGATCCCCCACGGGAGTCATCCAGCTGTGGTCTCCGGTGTTCAGATCAATGGCTGTGACACGTCCATACGGAGGCTTCCAGAGTGGCACGCCATCGATATCGGGAACAGGTTTCATCTTGCCGATGTAGCCCGTGTGCGGCACGGATGATGGAACCAGTTCCGCTGTATACGGGAACGTCACAGAAGACACATAGCACATACCCGTCTCCGGGTCGCACGCGGCGCCGGACCAGCTCGCGCCACCCGCGATGCCGGGCAGCTCAATCGTTGGCTTCTGAAGGGACTCGGGCGTGAATAATGGGCCGTAGTTATACTTCTGCAACTCCGCCAAAGCTTTCGCGTGCAGTTCCGGTGTGAAGTCAGTGAGGTCAGCTTCGGTCACACCCTGGCGGTCGAAGGCGGCTGGTTTGGTCGGAAAGGGTTGTGTCGGGGAGGTTTGCTCCCCGGGGATCGTCGATTGCGGAACCGGCTGTTCCGTGATGGGCCAGATCGGCTTGCCGGTCCCACGATCGAAGACGTACAGGAAGCCTTCTTTACTGGTCTGAGCCACAGCCTTCACACGCCGTCCGTTGATGTGGATGTCGATCAGGTTGGGCGCTGCCGGAAGATCGTAATCCCACAACCCGTGGTGAGCCATCTGGAAATGCCAGACACGCTTGCCTGTCGTGGCTTCTACGCAAACCAGGCACTCTCCGAAGAGTCCACTCCCAGGCCTGTTTACCCCGTAGTGATCGTCAGACGGAGACGTGAGCGGAAGATAGACATAACCGAGTTCGTCATCGGCGCTCAACATCGACCAGAGATTTGCGGAGCCGGTCGTCTCTGCAGAGCCGTTAATCCAGGTGCCGTAGCCGTACTCCCCTGTATGGGGAATGGTGTGGAATGTCCAGACTAGTTTGCCGGTCCTGACATCAAATCCGCGCACATCGCCCGGAGGCATGCGTCCGGCGAGAGGAACGTCGTTCACCTTTGATCCCATGACGATCACATCGCGACAGATGACCGGCGGAGAGGAGACACCGTAGAGCTTGCGCTCGACGGGCCGACCAAGTCCCTGTGTCAGATCGATGCGGCCCTTATCACCGAAAGTCTCGACAGGTTTACCTGTTTTCGCATGGATGCAGATCAGGTAGCCATCGCCCGTACCGTACACGATGCGTGTGTCGTCACCGTCGGCCCAGTACGAGACTCCGCGATGAACGAAGCCATTGTTGGAAGGCACGCCGTTCTTCCAGGTCTCCGGGTCATAGACCCAGAGCAGCTTGCCCGTCGCGGCATCGAGCGCTACCGCCTGCGAGAGCGATGTCGTGAGGTAGAGAACCCCATCGATCATCAGCGGGGTTGCTTCCCAAGCCCACGTCTTCAAATTGTGAGCTTGGGTGAGATCCTCTTCCACGGACCGCCACGTCCAGGCGACTTTGAGATTGCTGAAGTTGTCTGCTGTGATCTGATTCAACGAGGAATATTTTGTGCTGGCCTTATCGCCAGCATATTGTCGCCACTCCCCCGATGCGCGGGCAGCGGCGGGTACCTGGCAGAGCGCAGCGATATCCCCGAGCATCGGCATGGCAGCGGCAACCGCCCCGAGCCGGATCACCTCACGCCGGGTGAGTCCTTGACGAGACTTTTGATCGTTGTGCTCAAACATAAGGTCCCCTTTTCCTGATTGCTTCGCACCGTTACGGCACTTGCTAGCGAGATCTTTCGCTGCGGTCTGAACTTCCTTTTCATCTCAGTCGGCCTGCACTACGGAAGCGCTCGCTTCGGCGAAGGCTTTCGCCGTTGCAAGGCCGAGCCTCGGCGCAGCTCCCGTAACCAGGGCGAACTTGCTTTCAAACGTAGAGTTGATTCGTTTCTCCATGTTTTGATTGAGCGTAGTTTGCGTTATCGATCGATCAGCTTTGCGTGGGTTGCGGGGTAGCGTTCGCCTTCGACCTTGATTGCCGAGGAGGCTGCTTCGAGAGTGTGTACCTCTTCCGTAGTGAGTTCGATGGAGGCACCGCCGAGATTTTCTTCGAGGCGCGAGAGCTTGGTGGTGCCGGGAATTGGGGCTATCCACGGCTTCTTTGCGAGGAGCCAAGCGAGGGCGATTTGTGCCGGTGTGGCTTTCTTCTGCTCCGCGAACCTGGTGACTACGTCTACGAGTGCATGGTTCGCCTTGCGGTTTTCCTCGCTGAAGCGCGGGACGATGGCACGGAAATCGGAGCTGTCGAACTTGGTGGATGCGTCGATCTTGCCGGTAAGGAAACCTTTGCCGAGGGGGCTGAAGGGAACGAAGCCGATGCCGAGCTCTTCAAGTGTGGGCATGACGGATTGTTCGGGCTCGCGCCAGAAGAGTGAGTACTCGCTTTGCAACGCGGTGACGGGCTGCACGGCATGGGCGCGGCGGATGGTCTTTGCACCTGCTTCGGAGAGGCCGAAGTGTTTGACCTTGCCTGCCTGTATGAGTTCTTTGACGGCGCCGGCGGTGTCTTCGATGGCAGTGTTGGGGTCGACGCGATGCTGGTAGAAAAGGTCGATGGTGTCGGTCTGCAGGCGTTTGAGCGAGGCTTCGACGACCTTCTTGATATGGTCGGGGCGGCTGTTCGTGGCGGTCCATTTGCCATCATTCTTTGGATCGGGCTCGAAGCCGAACTTGGTGGCAATGACGACGTCTTTGCGGAAGGGAGCAAGGGCTTCGCCGACGACTTCTTCGTTGACGTACGGGCCATAGACTTCGGCGGTGTCGAAGAAAGTCACGCCGCGCTCGACAGCGGCGCGGATGAGCTTGATGGCTTCGGACTTTTCCGTGGCGGGGCCGAGACCGAAGGTCAAACCCATACAGCCGAGGCCGAGTGCTGAGACTTCGAGGCCGCTCTTTCCTAGTGTGCGCTTTTGCATCATCTCTCCTGATTCAGCCTTGCACTGTTCCAACTTCTATAAGTCTAAGGAGTCATCTTCTATGAGACTAGATGGCCTCTGGTTCAAAGAGTTATGAGTAGAATGCATGAATCATGAAGAACGACCTGGGAGAGCTTTCAGCGTTTGCAACGGTGGCGGAAGAACGTAGCTTCACGCGCGCCGCCGCGCGCCTGGGCATTTCTCAATCTGCGCTCAGCCATTCCATTCGCGGCCTTGAAAAAAGGTTGGGACTTCAATTGCTTGCGCGAACAACGCGAAGCGTCTCTCCGACTGCGGCGGGAACGACGCTTCTCCGGGAACTGACGCCCGCATTAGAACGGATTGAGCGAGCCCTTGCGGATTCCCGGAAGCAGAGGGAAACTCCGTCGGGCCGGATAAGGCTTATCATCCCGCGGACAGCGACTAAGGCGGTGATTTTGCCGAAGCTGTCTCAGTTTGCTCGTAGCTATCCCGCGATCGTGTTGGAGGTCACGTCCTCCAATGACCCTGTTGATCTTGTTGCGGGAGAATACGACGCAGGTGTGCAGCTTGGCGAATTCATTCAGAGGGATATGATTGCCGTCCGGGTGACCAAGGAGCTGCGTCTCGCAGTAGTGGGATCTCCTGAGTACTTCCAGCAGAACAGCATCCCGAAACATCCGCAGGACCTTAAGGAGCATTCGTGCATCGGATTTCGCTTCAGCAAAGGCCTTTACCGATGGGAGTTTGAAAAGGGTCGCAAGTCGCTGACGGTCAACCCCCAGGGGCCAGCATCGTTTGATGATCCAGACCTCGTCATCCAGGCAGTATTAGATGGAGTAGGAATTGGGACAGCGATGGAAGATAGTCTTGAGAGCCTGATTGCAGAAGGGCGCCTGGTTCAAGTCTTGAAAGAATGGTGCCCGTCATTCCCGGGCTATTTCCTCTACTATCCCAGTCGTCGGCATCAGCCTGCCGCGCTTGCCGCGCTTATTGACTGCCTTCGAATCGATTAGCAGTGAGAAACGCGCCTCTTGCCACACGGCCGAAAAGTCGGCCAGTGTTTACAAGTCCAGCCCACCTGGACGCAAACGGGGTTCTCGTAAACTTGACAGCCTCTTTGTCGGATTAATCCTGCTATGTCGGCGTATGGGAAGTACGCTGGTATGGCACGAATATTCCAAGGAGACAAAACGTATGGCGCCACTGTATTCCACGAAAGTCACGGCAAAGGGAGGCCGTCATGGATCGATCCGGAGTGACGATGGGCTCCTGGACCTCAGCCTGGCGTTGCCAAAGGCTCTGGGTGGGAGCGGAGGTGCAACGAATCCTGAACAGTTGTTTGCGGCAGGATACGCAGCTTGCTTTGAGAACGCTTTGTTGCGGGTGAGTCGAGAGGCCAGACATCATTTCACCGACGACCAGGTCGAGGTCGTAGCAGAGATTGGCATCAGCCGCAATGAAGCGGGGAACTTTGTCCTGTCGGCGGCTCTCTCTGTGACCCTGGTCGGGGTTGATCAGGCGACGGGAGAGGGATTCGTACACCGCGCGCATCAGGTTTGCCCTTATTCCAATGCGATTCGGGGAAACGTGGACGTAGCGACCACGGTCACTGTCCGTTAGGACAACTTTCGGCTTCAGCCCAGATTCGGTCGCAACTCCATTTCTTCGATGATTTAGCCAGGCGGCGGGTTTGTCGAGGCGTGGAAGCGTATTGCCGTGGCGATTTGCTTTCAAGGATCGAGACGAAAAAAGGCTACGCTATTTGGGTTTTGGTGAAGCCATCGCAATAGTCGCGGACGTATACTTCCGGCACTTGAAGTTGCAACTGCTCTGGTTATTGGGAGGCCTGTGATGAGGATCGGGTTCGGATACGGAGTGTTTCTGGCGATGACGTTTTCTGCGGGAGTTGTGGCCGCGGGAGCACAGAGTGGAGCGGCCGGGGAGCAAAGTAACCCTTTAGATCGGGATTCTGCATCGACTGCGCAGGTGGCGACGGCTGATGTGCCGGCGGCTCAGGTTCCGGCAGCTGTTACACCGACGGCTGGTGTACCAGCGGCCAGCGTGCCCGTAGATAATGGAGCGCGGCCGGGCGATTCGCACGTGAGGATTGTGCGGCTGAGTGATGTGAAGGGAACGCTTTCGCTCGATCGTAAGACAGGCAATGGCTTTGAACAGACGATGCCGAATATGCCGATTGTTCAAGGCCAGAGACTTCGGACCGCCGATGGATATGCTGAGGTGGAGTTTGAGGACAACAGCACGCTGCGCGTGACGCCGAACTCGCTGGTGGAGTTTCCGCTGCTGGCGCTGCGCAGCTCGGGAGCGAAGGCCTCGACGATACAGGTAGTGCGGGGGATGGTGTATGTGAACCTCGAGGGCACGAAGGGGAATGAGTTTGTGGTGCGGGCGGGAGACGAGACGATGACGGTTTCGCCGTCGACGCATATGCGAATGACGGTGGAAGACGGGAAGACGGTGGTCTCGGTCTTCAACGGAAGCGTGGAGGTGAAGCACGGCTCGGAGACGACGCTGTTGACGAAGAAGGAGTCGCTGACGCTGCGTGGAGAGCAGGTGGCTATTGCGAAGAAGATCGAGGAAGAGGGGTACGACGCGTGGGATAAGGAGGCGAACGACTATCATGCGCGCTACTCGCAGGCGAACGCGATGGTGGCCGGGGGCGCTACCTATGGCTTGAGCGACCTGAACTACTACGGGAACTTTATCAATGGCGGAGCGTTTGGATCGTTCTGGCAGCCGTATCTGGTGGGCGCAGGATGGAATCCGTACTGCAATGGCGTGTGGGCGCAATATCCGGGCGTGGGCTACTCGTGGGTGTCGCCGTATCCGTGGGGATGGCTGCCGTATCACACGGGCACGTGGTCGTTCTTTCCTGGATATGGGTGGGGATGGCAGCCGGGTGGCGCGTTTAATGGATTGAACAATGTTGCGAGCGGTGGTGGTGTAGCAAGTGGGCTGGTTGGAACCGGGGTGCACTCGCCTGTGCGTGCTGCTTCGCCGCAGGCGCCGACCGTGGGCGCGGGTTCGCTGGTGCTTGCGAACAATATGCCAATGGTCTTCTCCAAGGAAGAGAAGCCGGGGAATTTTGTGTTCCAGAAGAACTCGGCGGGGTTGGGCGTGCCGAGGGGATCGCTGGGAAGCTTGAACAAGATTTCGACCCATGTGGAGCAGCACGGATCGGCAAACATGCAGGTCTATGCCGCCCCGCCTTCCGCGGGGTTCATGACGTCGAGTCGCAGTGGGAACGGCGGGCCGGTTACCTTGCGGGCGGGAGCGCCGATTCAGAGTGAGAGTACATCGAATGCTCCGGCATTTCGATCGGGATCGTCTGGGGGATCTTCGGTGTCATCGGGGGCCTCTCATAGCCTGGGCGCTTCGTCGGCGAGCGGCGGGTCTTCGGGGAGTTCGGGGAGCAGCGGCCACAAGTAAGAGCCTACTGGCCGCGGTATTCGTACGGGAATGTGCCAATCTGTATTGGTAACTGTTTTTGTTACTAATTGAACAGGGCACAGTTTCTGGCGGCTATTCCGGTGCCTCCGCCCCTAACGGCCAGATGGGCCAGGCTGCGATGGGGCGTGCGGCGTGGTTTCGGCGAGGGCGAGGACCGGGGAGACAAGGGTGACGATGGTGTCGACGATGTCTGTGGAAAGCGGGCGATTGGGGGTTTGTGCCCACTCCCTGGCGGCGCCGTAGATGGCCCAGCTTGCAGTGGTCGCGATCATCTGGGGGGAGATGGGCTCGTTGGTGGGGTGCTTTTCGAGGCCTTCGAGGAGCATACGGCGGACTACGGCGATGATGGCCGACTCCATGTGGGGTTCCAACTGTCCTGGCCGGTCGCAACAGGGGAGTTGAGAGGAGGCGATGAAGTCGCAGACGCCGATGATGAAGGCTTTAAGGGCTTCTGTGCAGGAGTTGTTGAAGGTGACGCCGCGTTCGGCCAACAACTCCATGAACCGGGAGCCGACGGTGCACTCTAGCAGCGCGAACTTGTCGGTGTAGTGGTCGTAGAAGGTGGCGCGGTTGATGGTCGCTTCCTCGGCTATGTCCTGAACGGAGATGGCGTCGAACTCCTTCTTTTCCATCAGCTTGACGAGAGCCTGCTGGAGCAGCTTGCGGGTTCGCAGGATGCGTGGATCCACCGATTTCTCGGGCATCAGTTCGGGGATTTCGGCAAGGGTTGCGGATGCGGAGGCCAGATGGTTCGCCCTGGTCGCGGCTTCTGCGATGTCCTGATCGGTAATCCCTTGAGCGGGTTTTGCGGTGGACGCGGACATTGGAGTAGTAACAGTTTACAAGAATTTGACGACACTTGGTTGCTTAAACGACATATGTCGTGTTTTTATGAATCGACACCAGTTGTTTAAACGTCAGATGTTGTATAGGAGATTTCGCCATGCCCACATTACTTGTTGTGAATTCGAGCCCATTTTCTGAAACGTCCGTCTCTCGCGGTTTGACCAGTGAATTTGTTGAGAACTGGAAGAAGGCGAACCCAACCGGGAAGGTGATTATCCGTGACCTTGCCGCCAGCAATTTGAAGACGATCGATGCTGCGTGGGTTGGCGCGGCGTATACACCGAAGGATGCGCGTAGTGCGGAGCAGACCGAGGCGCTTGTGCTCTCTGCCACTCTGCTTGCCGAGCTAAGGGCTGCCGATGAGTATGTTCTTGGCGTGCCGATGCACAACTTCGGAGTGCCTGCGGTGCTCAAGCTCTGGATCGACCAGATTGCGCGGGTCGGCGAGACCTTTTCTTATGCAAGCGGAGCGCCGAAGGGCTTGCTGATCGGGAAGAGAGCTACGTTCCTGGTTGCGACAGGTGGCGCGTATGATGCGGGGACGCAGATGGCCTCGTTCAATCACGTCGAGCCTTATCTGCGTGACGTGTTTGGCTTCCTGGGCGTGACGGATACGACCTTCCTGTCGGCTGGTGGAGCAGCTGCACTGATGCAGGGCCAGACGGATCGTGCGACTTTCCTGCAGCCGCACTTCGAGGCGATTCGTTCACAGTTTGCAGCGGCTTAAGAATTTCGGAATGTATGCGGCTCGACTGGGTGTCGGGCCGCATCTGACGTTTGGAGTAGGTTCGATTTAGGCGTCACAGGAGGTTGCGATGAACGTTGTGGTGTATGGAGCGACAGGAAACTCGGGCAAGGAGATTGTGAAGGAGCTGCTTCGGCGCGGACATAAAGTGACTGCGGTGGCGCGTAAGGTGGATTCGATCAAGGCAGAGCAGGGAGTGACTGCCAAGGCGGATGACCTCTCGAAAGTGGATGCGATCGCTGCGATTGTTACGGGCGCTGATGCTGTGGTGAGCGCGTATGCTCCCCCTGCGAACGATACGGATGCGATTGTTGGTGTGACGGAGCGAGAGATTGCCGCGGTGAAGAAGGCCGGCGCAAAACGGCTGCTGGTGGTTGGCGGCGCGGGATTGTTGGAGGTTGCGCCCGGAGTGACGCTGATCAAGTCGGGACACCTTCCGGCGGAGTATTTGCCGATCGCAACTTCGCATGAGAAGGCGCTGGAGGTGCTGCGGAAATCTGACATCAACTGGACGTATCTGAGCCCAGCAGCGTATTTCGTGCCGGGAGATCGGACGGGTAAGTTTCGGCTGGGGACGAAGGAGCTGATCTCAGATGCAAAGGGGGAGAGCAAAATCTCTTTCGCGGACTATGCGATTGCACTAGTAGACGAGATTGAGAAGCCGGCGCATGAACGGGCTTCGTTTTCTGTTGGATACTGATCTTCGAAGATAGGTGATTGTGAGAGGCGGCCAGATTATTGGCCGCCTCTTTTCTTTGGGGCGGGGACTAGATGCGGTGGTGGTCGCCGCGCCAGTTGACGATGGCCTGCTTGATGGCCTTGGGCTCCATGTTTTTGGTGAGGGCCCGGTGGGCGAGTTCGGGGAGTTCGTCGTCGGAGGCGAAGCGGAGGGCGATGAGCTGTCGGGTGGTGAGCTCGTCGATGTGGGCGCGGTCGGCTTCGGGGAGCAACGCGTGAAGGCGGAGGCGCTCTTCGAGGCGGATGACGCGGTCCTGGGCTTTCATAGCTGACTCGCGGGCGTTGCCGGCCATCAGGAGAAAGACGATAGCCATGACGATGTTCCAGAGATGAGTGTGCTGGTAGCCAGGCCAGTTGTGGACGGTGATGTAGATGGCAAAGATGAGATTGAGGATGAGCAGGGGAATGATGACGAAGTGAAAGGGCGGATGGTAGCGCGTGTGGTTTGTAAAATTTTGCGGTGCTGGCATTGGGGCGTCCTCTTTGCACAGAATAATGGCCGGGGTCAGCATAGCATTTGGGCGTGATGCAGGCGCGCTTCGGGCTGCGGGTGGGGTAGCCTTGAGGGATGAAGATTTCAGCGAAAAAGCGGATTGGCGTGCATGTGGGGACGGCGGGGGGAACGTGGACCGCGGTGGAGCGGGCGGTGGCGGCGGGAGCGAATACGTTTCAGATTTTCTCTTCGAGTCCGCGACAGTGGCGAGCGGCTGCGGTGAAGCCGGAGGATGCGAAGAAGATGCGGGAGCTGAGGGCGAAACATGATGTGGGCCCGGTGGCGATTCATGCTAGTTATCTGATTAATCTTTGCAGCCAGACGGAGAGCGTGCGCGTGAATGGCGTGGCTGCGTTTCGTGGGGAGGTGGAGCGGGCGCTGGCGCTGGGGGCGGAATATCTGGTGCTGCACCCTGGGAGCTGGAAGGGACTGACGCGGGAGGAAGGCTTGCGGCTGGCGGCGGAGTCGATTGAGAAAGCGATTGATGGCGTGGCCTGGCAGGGGAAGGATTTTAAGATTTTGATTGAGAACACGGCGGGGGCGGAGTTTTCGCTGGGGGCGAAGCTGGAGCAGGTGGCGGAGTTGGTGGAGCGGCTGAAGGCTTGTGCGCCGGTGGGGGTTTGTCTGGACACGTGCCACGTGCATGTGTCGGGGTATGACATTGTGTCGCCGGATGGTTATACCGAGACGATGTTGCTGGTGCGCGATACGGTTGGGTTCGACGATGTGAAGGTGTGGCACTGCAATGATGCGAAGGCGGCGATGGGATCGAAGCTGGACCGGCATGAGCACATTGGTGAGGGGACGATTGGGGCGGAGGTGTTTCGGCGGCTACTGCATGATGAGCGGTTTGGGCATGCGGTGTTTATTGCGGAGACGCCGGTGGATGCTCCGGGGGATGAGGCGCGGAATGTGGGGGTGTTGCGGACGCTGGCTGCGGGATGAGGTTTATTTTGTTTGGGAATCTAGTTGCCTCCCCGGGGGGAGCTTGCTAGGCTAGATGCGCTTCAGCATCCTGGAATTCGATCGAGGGATACGATGCGAGTGAACGCTTGGCGTGTGACGATCGCTGCGATTTCAGCGTTACTAGTCTCAGGGACAATAGCCAGTGCACAGAGTTCGGTTCCATGTACGTTCGGGGTCATGAATTTCGTGGGCTTAGGCACGCAAAGCAAGAATGACGTTCCATATAGCGGCACCTTGAAGACAAGCTTCGAACAAAAACTCCCAGACGGCAACGCCGTTCATGGATTCCACAAGGTTCATCAGGCGCGGGACTCCAAAGGGAGAACCATGAATGAGATGGCTATGGGATGCGCGCGCGGGGAGGACGGCCAGCCAAAACAAGCGCTGTCGGTCACTGTCGCCGATCCAACGACGAGCACCATAATGTATTGGCAGGTAGGCGATTTCATGCCGAAGATTGCTCACGTCCATCGCATGTCGATACCAAATCATAAGCAGCCGACCGCGGAAGAGGCGGCGGAGCAGACGAAGCGATCGCAGATAGCGGCGAAAACGCAAAGACACGACGAGGTTCGGGTTGAGAATCTGGGGAGCAAAACAGTTGCTGGAGTTTTGGCTGAAGGGATGAGGACGGTTCGGACGATTCCTGCGGGGGAAGAAGGAAATGACCTGCCGCTGGAAGTGATCAATGAGCAATGGACCTCGAAGGAACTGGGTCTGACTGTGATTCTCGTCGACGACGATCCGAGGCGTGGACGAACTACGGTCGAATTCGAAGACTTGAGTCTCGGTGAGCCCGATCCTGCAGTCTTTGCGGCTCCTGCAGGCTACAAGGTAGTGGAACAACATCAAGAGGAAACGGTGGTCGCACAGTAGTTCGGTGAGAAGCCGGATGATGTGTAACACGATGCCTGTGTTAGGACAGTCGCGTTGCTATTTCAGCTGCTGAATATATTGGTGTCCAGGAACTGGTTGCGGAACTTTCCTTGTGGGTCGTAATGCTTGAGGAGGGCTTGGTAGTTGCGCATTTTGGGGTACTGGTGCTGGATCTTTGCGGGTGGGAGGGTGAAGACTTTGGCCCAGTGGGGGCGGGGGTTGAAAGGCGCGAGTTTTTCTTCGATGAGGGGCAGGATGGCCTGGACGGCGTCCCACTCGGGCTTCCAGGTGAAGTGGATGGCGAGGGAGGGGCGCTGGTAGGCCATGCTGAGCCAGAGATTGTCGGCGGCGATGGTGCGGAGCTCGGTGATGAAGAGGTGTGGGGTGATGCGGTCGCGGAGTTGTTCGACGGCGAGGATGGCCTCGTAAGCGTGCTCGCGTGGGACGAAATATTCGGTTTGGATTTCGGCGCCGCTGCTGGGAGTGAAGTTGAGCTTGAAGTGGGGAAGGCGCTCGTACCAGGGCCCGGGGACGCCGAGTTGCTCGGTGCAGGGTTCGGCGGCGTGGCCCGCGACGGGGTGGAGTTTTTGCGTGGCTCGTTTTGCTCCGAAGAACTCGGGGGCGAATTGTACGGAAGTGGCTCCGGGTTCGAGGCGGCGTTTGACCCAGACTTGGGTGGCTTGGTGATTTTGCCAGTCGGTGAAGAGGCTGACGCTGTAGCCGCTGAGAAAGATCTCGTCGAGATGCTTTTCGAGTTGCGAGAAGGAGAGGTTTTCGTAGACGACCTGCGCGACCTGGAAGGTGGGTTGGAGATCGAGGGTGGTTTTGGTGACGACACCGAGGCCGCCGAGGTTGACGACCTGGCCGAGGAACTTGTCGTCGTCTTTGGCGGGGGAGAAAGTGTGGAGGGTGCCGTCGGCAGTGACGAGCTCGAGGCCGGAGACGATGGTGGCGAGATTGCCGTTGTTGCTGCCGGAGCCGTGGGTGGCGGTGGCGCAGGCTCCGATGACGGAGACGTGTGGGAGTGATGCGAGGTTGGGAACGGCGAAGCCCTGGGCGTCGATGATGGGGGCTAGCTTGCCGTAGGTGACACCGGCGCCCACGGTAGCGGTGCGGGCTTTGGCGTCGATGTCGATGGAGTCGAGCTGCTTGAGGGATATTTGGGCGTGGGTGCTGTCGGCGATGGTGTTGAAGGAGTGACCGCGGCCGAGGGCGCGAAGCTTGTCGCAGCTTTTGACGATGTGCTGGACCTCTTCGGTAGTTTTTGGCTGGTAAAGAGTGTCGGTGTGGAAGGTGAGATTGCCGGCCCAGTTGGTTCGTGGCGCAGTCTGGTGGGCGGTGTCTTGCTCGGAGGCTGAGACGAAGCGGGAGAGCATGGCGGCGGTAAGGATGGAGCCGGAGCCTTTGAGGAACTGTCGCTTATTCATGTCGCACACTCGAATCTTTGGAAGTCTGGCTTAGTTACAGGTGAGACTATCAGTCAGCGTTGATGCAAGAGGTTCGATGGCGTTCTGATTCAGAGCATGAATCAAAGTGGGTATCGATATTTCTGACTCTTCTGGGCTGAGGGGCATTGAGTCAAGTTATGCTGGCGATGAGAGCCAGGAGAGTGGGGTTGTCTCAGACTTGCCTAGCCAGAACAGTTTCAAGGCACGCAAGGTCTCCTGACGGCATATCTTCCTCGCGCCTTTCTGCGCTCAATTCAGGTTCATGGCTTAGGGTTTAATCATATGTTGCTTCCCCCCACTTCAAACAATCGAGTGCTGTTTCTCGCGCACTACATAAGAGAGATTCCACTGGCTTGGTTCTTTGCAGGTTGTCTCATAGCCAGGCTTGGCATTTTTCTGAGCTCGGCTACTTCCCCACGGTATGGCTCTGCTGTGTTGCGTCGCTTTGCATTTGCTGCAAGTTTACTTATCCTGTTCGCATATCTGGCGATTGTTCTCTCTTCGTTGGGCTGCTTTACGATCCAGCAAGACGAATCCAATATTCTTAGTATCTCTGCGGCGGGCCTTCGTGGATTACCCGTTTACAATCCGCCCGCCTCGCCTGATTCAAGTTACTCATTGATGTATGGTCCGGTGACGTTCCTTATATATTCTGTTGTCCTGATCGCGGGTGGTGTAGATCACTTTTGGATAGTTCGAGGCGCAGTCGTAATCGCGAATTTCGGCTTGTGTGCGGCATTTTATGTTCTTCTCCGCAGGTTTGTTCCCGCTTTCACGGCAATCGCGTTGCTCGTATTTCCGCTTAGCGTACTCTTGCAATTCCCTCAGAATTCTTTGGGCGTCCGTGCGGATATATGGATCGTTCTCTTCGCGACGCTTGCCATACTCTGCAGCTCTCTTGCAGCAGAACTTCCAGCGGTAATTCTTACAGGAATTATGGGCGGCGTAATGATCGGTCTTAAAATCAGCGCCGGACCCGCTATCTTATTTCCGCTTCTTTTGCTTTATCGAAGATTCGGGTTTCGTGCAATCATCACGACTTCACTCGTAACGATAGCAACCGCTTTGGCGCCTTTCGCGCTTACGAATATCTCATTACATAACTATGTTTCATGGGTGTTATTTACTCGTTCCGAGGGCCTCTCTCCTGCGGAGTTACGGAGAAATATTCCATTCGCGCTATTCCTGATTAGTCCCTGCGTGCTGATGGAGCTGTTCGTGCGCCGTTTCGGAATGTCGTTCAGACGAAGGCTCCCCGAGTTTCTTCTTATTGTGCTTTGCCTTGTTTTGGCAGTGCTAACGTCGAAATATGGCTCTGGTCCATGGTATTTCTGGCATGTTGTTCCATCCATCGTTGTCTATCTGGCTCTCGTGTCGAGAGACATGTCGGAGGTTTCCGCCAACGACCTGTTGATTCCCATCTATTACATCGCAGTCGCATGCACCCTGTTTGCTTGTGTGGACATTCCGCGCGCCTGTCAAAACGTAAAGATATCTCTTATGACTCACGACGTAGCTCTCGCACGGCAGTCAATCGACCGGTATCTCGCTTTCTACCGCGAACGTTCGTCGATTCAAATGGGCTACGGCTCCGTTGACGGCGATTACAGGACAAGTCCCCGCTACGTGCTCGTCTATAAAGGGCAGCCATATACTCTTGAAGGCAATACCGGGCGCTTTGAGACCGTGCATTTACCGTTTCCAATCAACGTCCTCAACCAAATGAAACATTGCAAAGATGATGTCTGGTTAGTGCCACTCTCTCAAAAGCCGTTTGATCTCTGGGTATTCCCCGATGTCCTTCGTAGAACCTTCATTCAAAATTATCGCGTCGATAGAAATGATGGGATCTACGACGTGTGGGTGTGTAATCATGCTGTGGCTCACTAAGAGCCCCGGCTGAGTAGCCGATCCCTGAATTCAAGCGTCCTCCCGGAGAGGATTCCCGTGATGGTGGAACAGGTTACTGGCGCAGTGGCGTCCGAAGGCAGGATTTAGGTTTGCCGGACGGGTACAATCAAACAAGTATGCCTGAGACACGAACGAGCGAAATAAGCGGCAAAACCGCGAACATTATTGAGAGTTCTACTGCTGCGGAACCAAACCAGCCGCAGCGTTACAGCCCGGCTGAGATCGAGCCGAAGTGGCAGGCGAGGTGGGATGCGGATCCGTCGCTGTATGCGGCGGAGGGCCACGATTCGGGTAAGCCGAAGTACTACTGCCTGGAGATGTTGCCGTATCCGAGCGGCGCGCTGCACATCGGGCACGTGCGGAACTATGCGATTGGCGATGCGCTGGCGCGGCATATGTGGATGCGCGGGTACAACGTGCTGCACCCGATGGGGTGGGATGCGTTTGGGTTGCCGGCGGAGAATGCGGCGTTGAAGAACGGGGTTCCGCCGCGGGAGTGGACGCTTTCGAACATTGCGGCGATGCGGAAGCAGATGCAGCGGTTGGGGTACGGCTACGACTGGGGCGCCGAGGTCACTACTTGTCTGCCGGACTACTACAAGTGGAACCAATGGTTCTTTTTGAAGATGTTCGAGAAGGGCCTCGCGTACCGGAAGAAGAGCAAGGTGAACTGGTGTCCGGAGTGTTGCACGGTGCTGGCGAATGAGCAGGTGATTGGCGGGCGCTGCTGGCGGCATGAGGATACGGTTGTTGAGTTGCGCGATCTGACGCAGTGGTTTTTGCGGATTACGAAGTATGCGGATGAGCTTCTGGACGGGCTCGACAAACTGGAGGGTTGGCCGGAGAAGGTACGAACGATGCAGCGGAACTGGATCGGGCGGAGCGAGGGTGCGCATGTAGATTTCGCGGTGGCGGATGGTGATGCGAAGATCACGGTGTTTACTACGCGGGTGGATACGATCTTTGGCGCGACCTCAGTGCAGCTTGCGCCAGAGCATGCGGTATCGAAGGCGTTTGCGCTGGAGGATGACGCGCTGCGGGTGCAGATTGAGGAGTTGCTGGAGCAGCAGAAGGTGGCTCGCGAGTCAGACGCACTGGGTGCGATTGAGAAGCATGGCGTGTTCACGGGCAGGTTCGCGGTGAATCCGTTCAATGGCGAGCGGGTGCCGATCTGGGTGGCGAACTACATTCTGGCGGACTATGGGACAGGCGCGATTATGAGCGTGCCGGCGCATGATGAGCGGGATTTTGAGTTTGCGCAGAAGTATGGGCTGCCATTGCGACCGGTGATTGCTCCTAATGTCGATACAAATGATCTGGCGTTGCCTTACACCGGCGAGGATGAGGCTGTGCTGATCGACTCCGGCGAGTGGACCGGGGAGAACTGTCTTGAGGCGCAGGAGAAGATGGCTGCGTTCGCGAAGGCAAAGGGATTTGGTACTCCTACGGTTACGTATCGGCTCAAGGATTGGGGAGTGAGTCGGCAGAGGTACTGGGGAACGCCGATTCCGATGGTGTACTGCGACAAGTGCTCGCCGGAGGAGCCGTTGCCGGTGGCTGAGAGCGAGTTGCCGATTTTACTGCCGGAGCAAGTGGATATTACGCAGACGAACGGGTCGCCGCTGGGGCGGATTCCGGAGTTCGTGAATGCGAAGTGCCCGAAGTGCGGTGGCGTGGCGCGCAGGGAGACGGACACGATGGACACGTTCGTTGATTCGAGTTGGTATTTCTACCGCTATGCGGATGCGAAGAATTCGGATGCGCCATTTGATTCGGACAAAGCGAACTACTGGTTTCCGATCGATCAGTACATCGGCGGAGTGGAACATGCGATTCTGCATCTGATCTACTCGCGGTTCTGGACGAAGGTGATGCGGGATCTTGGTTTGGTGAAGAACGATGAGCCTGCCGCTCGTCTGTTTACGCAGGGGATGGTGATCAAAGACGGCGCGAAGATGTCGAAGTCGAAGGGCAATGTGGTTTCGCCTGATGACATGATTTCGCGGTATGGAGCAGATGCGACGAGGATGTACGCGCTGTTTGCGGCTCCGCCGGATCGTGATCTGGAGTGGCAGGAAGAAGGCGTCGCGGGAATCTCTCGGTTTTTGGGGAAGGTGTACCGGCTGACGACGAAGTTCTCAGGTGTTGCTCGTGCGAAGGGAACCGCGACCGGGCCGAAAGATCAGGCGTTGCTGCGGCGGTTGCATCAGACGATTGCGAAGGTTACGCATGACTTCGATGGGCGCTGGCACTTTAATACCTCGATCTCTTCGATCATGATTCTGGTCAACGAGATTACTGCGAACGAAGCGGCGATGGATGCGGGAGAGATCTCTCCTGATGCCGTAGCCGAGGTGTTTCGCAGTTTGATTTTGTTGCTGGCTCCGTTTGCGCCGTTCTTTGCTGCGGAGATGTGGGAGGAGCTTGGCGGCGAGGGAGTGGTGTTTCGAACGCAGTGGCCGGCGGTGAATGAGGAGCTTGCGCGGGAAGAGGAGGATGAGATTCCGGTGCAGGTGAATGGAAAGCTGGTGACTGTGGTGAAGGTTCCTGCGGGCAGCGACGAAGCCGCGGTGAAGGCTGCGGCTCTTGCCGATGAGAAGGTGAAGGCTCGGATTGAAGGGAAGACTGTGGTGAAGGTGATTGTGGTGCCGGGTAAGCTTGTGAATCTTGTGGTGAAGTAGTGAATGAGTTGCCGCAGGATGGGATTGTGGTTGCAGCTGGGACTGTGCGGGGGACGCAGTCGTTTGTGCATACGCTGTCGGAGTGCTGGCGGCGGCCTTCGCTGACTGCGCTGGAGGTGCTTTGGCGGTGGGCTTATGGGGTGCCTGCGCTGTTGTTGCTGCGGTATGAAGGGCTGAAGATTTTGCAGGCTACGCCGTTGGACTATGCGGCGTTGAAGGGTATGACGGTGGTGGATCCACTGGGGTCTGCACAGACGTTGGCGAAGGCGCTGGCGCTGCTGGTGCCGCAGGTGCTGGGTGTGGCGTTGTGGTTGGCGCCGCTGCTGGTCGTGGCTTGGGTGGTGGTGTCGGCGGTGGGTCGGACGGTGGTGTTGAGGCGGGCCGATGAACGGCTACATTCGCGTGTTGGGACGCTGATTGTGTTGCAGGCAGTGCGTGTGGTGGCGTTGCTGGGGAGCTTTGCGGTTTGGTTCTGGTGTATGGAGCGGGTGGCCGAGTGGACCGTGACTGGACCGATTGCGGCGGGTGGCGAGCCGAATCTCGTGGGATATTTTTCGCTGGTGATTGTGGCGACGCTGGGGCTGTTTACGCTGTGGGCGGTGGCGAGCTGGGCGTTGTCGGTGGCGCCGTTGATGGCGATGTTGAAGGGGTCGGGTGTGCGGGGGAGTCTGGCAGCTGCATTTCGGCTGGGGCCGCTGAAGTCGAAGCTGGTGGAGATCAACCTGGTGATGGGGATCGTAAAGATCGCGTTGATTGTACTGGCGATGGTGTTTTCCGCGACCCCGCTGCCGTTTGAGAGTGTGACGACGCCGGAGTTCCTGTTCTGGTGGTGGGTGGGGGTGACGATCCTTTATTTTCTTGGATCTGACTTTTTCCATGTGGCGCGGCAGGTGGCCTATCTGCAGTTTTGGCGAGCGTACGAAACTTCAACGTAGTAGCGTAAACAGCTTGCTTGTCCGTGGTTGAAAAGTTACTCTTGCGGATATTCTACTGTCCTCCAAGGCCTGAGCAAGAGGTATCAAGGTGGCTTCAGATTCCAGTACTGCCAAGCAGACGGAAGAAGATGTAGCGCCTAAAGGCTTCCTCGCCCATTTGTTCTCGTTCATCAAGAACGCCGCGGCTTTGTCTGCTGTTGTTGTTGCGGTTGGGGCAATAGTCCTGTGGGGAGTGGCGTATTGGGAGAAGCAGCGAGATCCCAGGCCGATGATTGTGGTGCAGCCATTCGAAGAGGCGTCTGACATCGCGAAGAAATGCGGGATGACCGGAAAGAACGCCGAGGATATCTTTGTCGATCAACTCAACGATCTTGTAACGGCGGCTGCGCACTTTCATGGCAATGTGAATACCAATCAGAATGCTCTTGGTCTATTGGCGCAGCGGCCCAGAATTCCGGTGGAGACTGCATATGGGATCACTGTGCATGGGATCTCGGTTGATGATGTTTTAAAGCTGTATGACCGCGTTCGCTATGAGCAGTGGATTATTACTGGCGATGTTCTGGGTGAAAACGACGTATGCGACGTGCGCGTCCGGTTGACCACCGCTACGAGTAGCAGTGGATGGAATATTCCGGTACCTAAAGGGAAATCTCTTTCGGAAACGATACAAGTGGCCACGTTCAAGCTGATCACTTCTGCCGATCCGGAGTTGGCCGGCAGGGCGTTGCTGCAGGAGATTCAGGAACAGATGGCGGGCAGTATTGATTCGAAAGCTTCCGACGCGGCTGCGGAAGAAGCATTTAAAGAGTGGCTCAACTCGCGGCCGCAGGACATGGCTCCCTACTTTTATCTAATGACGACGTTCATCTACGAGAACAAACCTAGTCAGGCATCCGAGGTATTCGGGTGGGTTCAAGAAGGGGATGCGGTTTCCAAGAGAGTAAAGGAGGAAGAACAGAAGATCTGGCGAGGGACGCCGCTAACGAAAGAAGCCAGGAGGTCTCCAGGGCCAGCAAGTTCGATGGAAGACAATCTGCAATCGGTTGAGGCTGCGGCGAAGGTCGTCGAGAACACTTCGACCAACGAACTGATCGCAATCAAAAGCCAGTTGGATCGCCTCAGACCAAAGTATCCGATGGATACGAAGTACATCATCAATAGTGCAGTCGCAAGTTCCAAGATCGCCGATAATATTGAAACTTCCACGTCCGGCAAGGTCTTGACTCCGGACGAATTACAGACGGTGTCGCGAAGGAGAGATGAATGCATTCAACTCCTGCTGGACGCGATAGAGATAGATCCGAGTAATCCTGGCGTTCATCGAAGTCTCGGAAACGAATTGGTCAAGCTGGCCATCACGCGCGGACAGGCAGTGCCGGCCGAGGCGATCGATGAGTACAAATTTGCACTACACCTGAGGCCTTCGTTCAAAGACGCGTACGATCGTCTTCAATTGCTGCTCAAATCCCCAGAATCAGATCAAATCACTGAGACGATTTCACTTCTGCTCCCTGCTGTCTTGGAGTCGCCCCCATCTCCTTCGGGCGCGAAAACCAAGATGGTTGGAAGGGTGTCCAAGAACCCGAAGGTGACCTCCGAGGATATATCTGGTTCCAAACCTCACTGAGGCGATTTGTTCATGAGTAGTAGAAGAGACCGAAAGCGCTTATAACATTCGACTTTCCTATTAGGAGCAACTGAGGCTTAAGGTTTTGAGTACTAAAGTTTTTCCGCTGTAAACAGGAAATACGGCATCCTAATCTTGCACGGGCCCCTGATTCCTTTCTGGAGAGAGATCATGTCCTCTGCCTTGTATGCCGTCGCATATCTATTGCTGATCGCTGGTGTCTCCTACCTCGCATATCTGAGTCATATTCCTGAGGCCTACATTATTGCAATCGCCATGATCATGTTGGGGATTGCCGTGGTGAGTGGGATGGAGAGCGCACGGCAGAGGAACTCCCAGTATCGACGCAGGCAGAATTTGTTCTAGATCTGTAGTCGGAAGGACTTTTGTTGGCGCATTTACACTAGGTAGGTGGATACCTCAACGATTGTCATTCTGGATTTTGGGTCGCAGTATACGCAGCTGATTGCGCGGCGTATTCGTGAGTTCAATGTTTTTTCGGTTGTGCTGCCTTGCACGGTTCCCATAGAGCAGGTGAAAAAGCTGAACCCGAAGGGTGTGATTCTTTCGGGCGGGCCGTGCTCTGTCTATGACGCCGACGCTCCGGATGCGGATGTGGGTTTGTTGGCGATGGGCGTGCCGGTGCTGGGAATCTGCTATGGGCTGCAGTTCATCGTGCACCATCTGGGTGGAAAAGTGGTGGGGGCGGCGGCGCGCGAGTACGGGCATGCAGAGGTGACGGTAGTGGCGGAGACGCCGCTGTTTCGTGGATTACCGGGATCGCTCGATGTCTGGATGTCGCATGGGGACGAGGCGGAAGAGCTGCCCGTGGGATTTCATCTAACGGCGAAGACTTCGAATGCCGTAGCGGGAATTGCGGATGAGGAGAGAGGGATCTGGGCGGTGCAGTTTCACCCTGAGGTCGCGCATACGCGGCAGGGAATGGAGCTGCTGAAGAACTTCTGTCTGGATATCTGCGGGGCGAAGCAGGATTGGACGCCGGAGCACTTTATTCAATCGACGGTGGAGCGAGTGCGCGAGCAGGTTGGGACTGGACATGCCATCTGCGGTTTAAGCGGCGGTGTGGATTCGAGCGTGGCTGCGGTGTTGGTTGCGCGGGCGATTGGAGATCGACTGACTTGCATCTTTGTGGACAACGGCGTGCTGCGGAAGGATGAGTTTCAGAAGGTCCAGACGACGATGCGGGAGCAGCTTGGGCTGAATGTAGTGGCTGTGGATTCTTCGCAGCGGTTTCTCGAGAAATTGGCTGGTGTGACTGATCCGGAGCAGAAGCGGAAGGTGATTGGGAACGAGTTTATTGCTGTGTTCGATGATGAGGCGAAGAAGATCTTCGAGGCCCAGAAAGATAGCCAGCCGAGTGCTGCCGAAGAGATTGCCTGGTTGGTGCAGGGGACGCTTTATCCGGATGTGATCGAGTCGTCGAGTGTGCATGGACCTAGCCATACGATCAAGAGCCATCACAACGTGGGCGGGCTGCCAGCGAATATGAAGCTGAAATTGATTGAGCCGTTGCGGGATCTGTTCAAAGATGAGGTGCGGCGGATTGGACGGGATCTTGGGATGCCGGACGACATTATTGAGCGGCAGCCGTTTCCCGGGCCGGGACTTGCGGTGAGGATTCTGGGTGAAGTGACGGCGGAGCGTGTTGCGATTCTGCAGGAGGCCGATCAGATCGTGGTGGATGAGATCAAGAAGGCTGGACTTTATCGGAAGGTTTGGCAGAGCTTTGCGGTGTTGCTGCCGGTGAAGAGCGTCGGGGTGATGGGCGATCAGCGGACGTATGCGAATACCTGTGCTGTGCGGGCGGTGGAGAGTGAGGATGGGATGACGGCGGATTGGGCTCCGCTGCCGTATGAGGTGCTGCGCACGATCTCGAGCAGAATTGTGAGCGAGGTGCGGGGGATCAACCGAGTGGTGTATGACATTACTTCGAAGCCGCCGGGGACCATTGAGTGGGAGTAGAGGTGTCCTGCCGGACGGCCTCCTGCGCGGAGTGCGGTCACTTCGTGACTTGTATACCTTGCTAGCCTACGTAGGCTGCGGCGTCGGTGGTGTCGGCGCCGGAGTTGATCTTCATTGCGCGGAATAGAAGCGTCAGCACAGTGGAGACGGCCAGATTCAAGAGCAGCGCGGGAACGGCGGCGTACATGGGATACGTGCTTCCAAAGAGGTGCAAGGGATAGACCGAGCTTTTGAGGCCGAGCGCGACGGCCATTGCGGTGCCGCTGGACATGCCTGCGGCCCAGCCGATCAGAAGCGCCCACGGGTTGAACCATCGGGTGAAGACGCCAACTACAACCGAGGGGAAGAGTTGACCCATCCAGATTCCTCCGAGCAGTTGCATCTCGATGGCGTAGGGCGCGGGGAGTTTGAGGACAAAAAGTAGGGCGCCGAATTTGACTACGAGAGAGACGACCTTGGCCATGCGGGACTCTTCTTCGGGGAGCATTTTGCGATTTATCAGCGCTCCGTAAAGGTTGCGGGTGAAGAGGTTTGAGGCGGCAATGGACATGATGGCTGCAGGTACGAGCGCGCCGATGGCGACTGCGGCGAGGCAGAAGCCGGCGAACCACTCCGGAAACATTTTGAGGAAGAGCAGCGGGACGGCCATGTTTGTGTCCTTGGTGACGACTCCTGCAGCGAGTGCGAGATAGCCGAGCAGGGCGATGAGTCCGAGGAGAAAGCTGTAGGCAGGCAGCATGGCGGCGTTGCGACGAACTACGTTGGCACTCTGCGCGCTGAGAACCGCTGTTGCTGTGTGCGGATAGAGCATGAGCGCTATGGCAGAACCGATGGCGAGGGTGGAGTAGCCGAGGAACTGTCCCTCTTTCAGATGAATCGTGGCGGTTGGGGTGTGGTGGGCCAGTAGTTGATTGGCGGTTTCGAAGACGTGCGCGTAGCCGCCGAGTTTATATGGGATGTAGATGAGTGCGACGAGCACCATGACGTAGAGCATTACGTCCTTGACGATGGCGATGACAGCCGGGGCGCGCAGGCCGCTTGAGTAAGTGTAGGCGGCAAGGATGACGAACGCGGCTGCGAGAGGCCACTCGCCGTGAATGCCCATGGCTCCGATGACGACGCGGATGCCGACGAGCTGGAGCGCGATGTAGGGCATCAGGGCGAGCACGCCTGTGAGTGCGATAGCGATGGTGAGCCAGCGGTTGCCGTAGCGGCCGGCGACGAAGTCCGCGAAGGTTATGTAACCGTGGCGGTGGCATACGGTCCAGAGGCGCGGCAGGACGAGCATCATGTAGGGGTACGCGATGACCGCGTAGGGCACGGCGAAGAAACCCATCGCACCGGCGCCGTAGAGCGCTGCGGGTACTGCGATGACGGTATAGGCGGTGTAGAGGTCGCCGCCGATGAGAAACCACGTGATCCAGGTACCGAAGCTGCGGCCTGCTAAGCCCCACTCTTCGAGTGAGCCCATGCCTGTCTTCGGTCTTCGCCATCGCGCGGCCCAGAATCCGGCGAGCGTTACGAACAAAAAGAAAAAACAGAAGACTACCAGTGCCGTCGTATGCAGTTGCAATCGTTCACCCAGCTCTAAAGATTTTCCGCACTCAAAGGTAGGAGCATCTTAGCGCAACCGTGGATGGAAGTTCAGAGGTGACTGCGGATATGAGTTTGCGGGATCAGCTGCGTCCGTTGTCGCTCCACTCGTAGACGACTACGCCGAGGTCGCTGAGGGTTTTGATGACGCTCTCTACGTTGCGACGAACTTCTGGGCGTGCGCTTACGGGAACTTCGTGTGCTTCTTCGACGGCAACGACGCGGCCATAGGGCCAGGAGTTCTCGGGGATTGCATTGAGCGCGGTGGGAAGGTCGGAGACGCGGACGTTCAGATCGCGACGGCGTGCGCCGATGGGCCGCAGCATTCCACCGACACCGAGGTTGCTGGTGTTAGCGTCAGCGACAACGACGTGCAGGGTCGCCATTCCGCCTTGCACGGTGATGTATGGGTTCTCCCAGAGAGTGAGGCTCTTTACGGCCATGTAGCGGGTCTTCGAGGGAGGGGGGATGAGCTCCATCTGCTGGCGGGCGAGGGCTGTCTCCTGTTGGTGCTCGGCGGCGAGCGCGTTGGCTTCAGCAACGTTGGGGATTGAGGGGATGGAGGGGCGAGAACAGCCAGCGAGGGCGAGCGAGAGTGCGAGAGCAGATAGAGGCAGGGAACAGCGAAGCAGCGAATGGCTGAGGAACGAAGGTCGGGAGTGGCTTGATGAAAAATGTCTGGGCACGATCACCAGCATACCAAGCGATCGCATCGATCAAAAGGCCAAAATTGCCTGTAATTCCTCGCAAAGACCGTTGATTTATCGTCCTGTCCAAACGGGAGTGCGTTTTTCCAGAAAGGCTTTGGTGCCCTCCAGCTTGTCGGCGGTGGCGTAGAGGCGGCCGAAGATCCTTGCTTCCATGCCGATGGCCTCTTCGAGGCTGATTTCGCTTCCGTCGCGTACCGCTTCGAGGCAGGCAGAAACGGCGAGTGGTGCCATGCTGACGATGGTTTTGGCCAAGACTTCGGCTCGTTCCATGAGCTTGTCGGCGGGGAGGACTTCGTCGACGAGGCCGATTCGCAGGGCCTCGGCGGCGTTGATCATGTCACCGGTGAGAAGGAGTTTGAGCGCTGCTGGCTGGCCGACGAGGCGGGGGAGGCGTTGGGTTCCGCCGTAGCCGGGGATGAGGCCGAGCTTTACCTCGGGCTGGCCGAGGCGTGCGGTTTCGCTGGCGAGGCGCATGGTGCAGGCCATGGCGAGTTCGCAGCCGCCGCCGAGGGCGAAGCCGTTGATGCAGGCGATGACGGGCTTTCCGCAGGTCTCGATGAGGCGAAAGACAGCCTGGCCGCGGCGGGCTTTGGCTTCGCCTGCCACGGGGTCAGTGCCGGCGAGTTCGTTGATGTCCGCCCCTGCGGCAAAAGCTTTTTCCCCGGAACCGGTGAGGAGGATGACCCGCACGACTGGGTCGGTCGCGAGCGCGGTGAAAGCCGCTTCGAGTTCGTTGAAGACCTGGGCGTTGAGGGCGTGGAGCACCTTGGGGCGGTTCAGAGTAACCCGCGCTATCTGATCCTTTACCTCGCACAACAGTGTTTCGTAGTTCACAGACCTCTCCTCGGGCAAGCTGGCACCGCACTCCAGACGATACAATCGAATCTATGATTAAGGGAATTACGCACGTGAGCGCGATCGCCTCGGGGGCTGAGTTTGACCGTGTCGCCAGCCTGTTTTCTGCTCTTGGCTTCGAACAGGGCAAGGGCTGGCAGGATGCAGCAGGTCGCGGGAGCGCATTCCTCGCGCCAGTTGGGAACCTTGAGTTCGTCACTGGGAGGGCGCCTGCTGTACCGACGGTACTGATCGAGGTCACGCAGCTGGATCACGTTCGGTCGCTGGTGGAGAAGTGGCTGCTCACCAGCTATCGCAGCGAGGAGATCGCGGATATTCTGTCGGCTGCGGAGCTGACGCATTGGAATAGCAGGCTTTTCAGCGTGCAGATAAGTCCCGAACTGAGGATTGGATTCTGGCAGTCGGAGAATCCGCTTCATGACTTGCCAGAGGCGCTTGAGGGCGACTTGAGCGCCGCGAATATGCGCTTTGCCGTGGTGACGACGCGGTGGAATACGGTGATTACTGACCGATTGCTGCAGGGCTCGCTGGACGCGCTTCATCGCAGTGGTGCGGCCAAGGCGGACATTGAAGTTGTTCGGGTCCCGGGTGCGTGGGAGGTTCCGAATGCTGCGCGGACGCTGGCGGAGTCGAAGAAGTTCGATGCAATCATCACGCTTGGGTGCCTGCTTCGCGGCGAGACGGCGCATTACGAGGCGATCTACAACGAGGTGGCGCGAGGGATTGGCCAGTCGCAGCAGGAGACTGGGATTCCGCATGCATTCGGGGTGCTGACCTGCGAGACGCTGGAGCAGGCGTTGGATCGGGCTGGACTGAAGGCGGGGAATAAAGGGTTCGAAGCGGCGAGTGCGGCGATTGAGATGGTGTCGATTCAGCGTAAGCTCGCGGCAAAGAACGGTGGGGGGAAAAAATAATGGGCACCCGCCGGAAGTCGCGTGAACTTACGATGCAGATGTTGTTTCAGGGGGACCTGGGCAAGCAGCGGCCTGAACAGGTACAGAAGCTTTTCTGGGCTTCGGTGGAAGATGTGGACGCCGAGACGCGGGGCTTTGCCGAAGATCTCTATCGCATCGCTACGACTCGCGATGAAGAGATCGACAACCTGATTGAGGCGCATGCACAGAACTGGCGCCTGGAGCGGATGCCGGTGGTTGACCGTAATCTGCTGCGTGCGGCGGTCGCCGAGATGCTGGGATTTCCCAATACGCCTGCTGCGATCATCATCAACGAGACGCTGGAGATTGGACGGCGGTTTGCAGCGCCTGAGTCGATTCACTTCCTCAATGGCGTTCTGGATGCGATTGCGCGGGATGTGCTGAAAGCGCGGCTAGCCTGATACGGTGTCCTGCCGGACGGGCGCCCTGCGCGGGCGGCGGTCACTTCGTGACTTGTGTCCCGGTCGTGGCTGGATGAACCGTTAGGTCCTCCCGTCGGTCGGCGCGGATCTTAGTTTGCGACCAACGGGAGCACCCTGCGCAGCAATTACGAGTCACGAAGTGACCGCTACCCGCGCAGGGCGCTCGTCCGGCAGGATCAATTTTAGGAAGTTGCTTTGCGCGGCTTCTGCACGAGCAGGTTCGGCGTGACGATGTTTCCGTTCACGTCGGGTAGCTTCGGCGCGATCGGGGTGGTGGTGTCCTTGTAGGTGCCGTCGGTCTGTTTGGTGATGAGATGGACGGCGTTGTCTCCGGAAGTGCCAGCGAAGAAGGTCTGGTTGTCAGCGCTTACGACGCCAATGACTGGTGCGATCGGAGTACCGAGTGCCGTCGATAGTGGGATGCTGCCAAGGGTTCCGGGGCCTGTGGGCTGAGGAGTGTAGGTCGGTACAACCGCTCCGCTTCCTAGATAGGTGACGAAGGCGATCTTCGAGTCCGAGGTGGGGAAGACACCGGTGATCGCGGTGGCGGTTATGCCGGGGATTGGGCCGGAGAAGACGGTGCTGGCGGGAAAGAGCTGCGGTATTGTGTTGCCGGATGAATCGGCTTCAGGGCATTCTCCAGGTGGTAGTCCCGGTCCGGCTAAAACATACTTGGTGGCGGGGTGACTAAGAGCCAAGTCGACCAGGGTTGGCGTCGGATTGATGGTCGCGCCCAGAACGTGGATGCCGTCGTTTGTTGTGGCGATCCGGTCTGTTTGTGGGCTCTGTACACCGGCATCCGGGTAGAAGAGGTTCGTGGTGGTCGATGATGTGGTCGGAGGTACACCTACGGTGGTTGTCACCGGGCAGTAGGAGCGTGCCGTCGTGTTGCTACCGCCGAAGAAGGCTCCCACGCTTGGAACCCCGATTGCGACGTCCGTCGTATTCAATGGGGTTGTCGTATTGGGTAGCGTTGTTTGCGTCTGGTACCAGCCGGTGAAGGTGGAGTGAACGAGGAGCTGGTTGTTTGGGGTGACTACGGCTGGTGTCGTAGGTGTTGCCTGCGTCGTTACATCGCCGAGGGTGATATAGACGGTGGTGCTGTCGGGCGAGAAGACGGCGTGGGTGCCAACGCCGCCGTATTGGGTCTGGATGCCGCCGCTCGCGTTGTAGAGGTAGACGAACTGGCGAACCGGGTCGGTGATGACGAGGGTCGTACCGTCGGGGGAGATGGCGAGTACAGAGCCGGGTACGGTCGTGTCCTGAGCGCCTAAGCTGTTTGTCGCGGCAGAGAAGGTCATCAACTCGAAGGAGCTTCCCATGTAGACGGTGCTGCCGTCGTTACTGATGACCATCGAGTTGGGGTAATAGGGCAGGCGAACCGGGCTGCCGAGCTGAGGCTGCGTGAAATCTACTGGCACCAGATAGAACGAGCTGGTGCTTGCAATGTAGAGATTAGTGCTGTTGGTGCCTGGCGCTGTGACGAGAACAGGATTCGAGGTGATCGCTTTTCCGTTGCCGAAGAGACCAATCTGGTTGAACGGGGAAGGATTGCAGGTGGGAGGCTGGCAGACGGCAGTGATGGCAGCTGCGCCGGGGAAGATGGGGGTCACCGAGGCGGCTGAAGCAGCGGGAATCGTAGTGGGAGTCGTCGATTCGAAGTTGAGGGTGAGGCCGGTGAGGATCGTATTATTTTTGTCTATCGCTACTACGTTGATCGGCTGAACGTTGTTGGGGTTGACGGTGACGCTAGTGGAAGGGGTGGTCCCAACCGGGGCGGTGAGTGCGATCGAGGTGGGAGGGCAGGTGGAGAAGAATCCTGCGGAGCTTCCTGCGTTCGAGATATTTGCTGTGATGACGGTCGAACCTGGTTGCTGCGCGGTCGCGACGCCGTTCTCGTCGATGGTGACAACAGTAGCGGTCTGCGGGGCGTAGGAGAGATGGCCGACTTGGCAACTGATATTCGTACCGTTTCCGGCGACCACCCTGGCCGCGAGCTGGCTGGTGATGGATTGGGAGACGCAACCGGTTTCAGCGGCTGCAGTGGCGGTTGTCGGGACCGGTACGGCGCAGCAGCCGTTTCCGTTGGTGGTTTGCGCGCAGGTGGAGGCTTGCGTGTCAAACGCGGCGGGGCTGCAGTTGGTAGCCGGATCGTTGACGCAGTCTGTTGAGAGTGCCCCGAGTGTGACGTTGGTGACGACGGGATGGATAAAGACCGGGAGTGGGTTGCTGCTGACTCCTCCTCCGTTGGCGACGACGTAGACCGTGCCGGTTTTGTTGGTGGGGTTGCAGGTGGTGAAGTCGGCGATGCCGCCGCCGGTGTTCCTGTTCCAGGTTCCTGCGCAGAGACGGCCGGTGGTGGGCTGCACATCGGCGATGGTCATGTCAGGCTGGCCGTTCGGAAGGAAGGTGGCGTAAGTGAAGCTCGACACCGTCACGGTTGTACCTTTGCAGTCGACTGCGGACGGTGCGCTGACCTGTCCGATCTGTGCGAAGTTCAGCGAGACGCCGAAAATCTTTGGTTGAAGCGTGATGTTCGATACCTGACCTACGGCCGGGCCGGTGTCCCCGCCGTTGCAGAAGACGGTGGCGGATTTTTTGGAACAGCCTGAGATTGAGACGCCAAAAGGAATCGTGAAAAGCAGAAGAAAAACTAACGTGAGAAACCGACGCATTGAACCTCCCCGTCCAACCAGAACTCAAGCTGAACGGTCACACCGCAACCGCTGGATAGCTGAACCCATAGTGTAAAAGCTGCACAGACCGGAAGCAAATCGTCCGGGCCTAATAGTGAACGCTGGTTGGACGATCCAACCAATCATTTCGCATCGTGGGAAGATCGCTCCCTTCAGCAAAAAAAACGTTGAAGGGAGCGAGGCTTGGAGACGGACCGTCTAGTTTGCGGGCATCTCTGTTTCGAACCAGTTCAGAGCGCGCTCGAGAACGTCTCTCCGGTGGCCGGGGTCGTGGAACGAGTGTCCCTCGTTCGGGTATATCACCAACTGTGTCTTTACGCCTTCGGCACGGAGGGCATGCCAGAACTCGAAGCTCTGAGGAGCGGGGCATTCGCCGTCGCGATCCCCTACGACGACCAGGGTTGGGGTCTTTACTTTCTTGATGTACTCGATTGCCGAGCTTTTGGCGTAGACGTCCGCGTCGTCATAGACGGTTTTGCCGAAGAACGGCACCATCCACTGGTCGATCGAGTTTTCGCCGTAGTAGCTCTTCCAGTCGCTGATGCCTGCTCCGGCGACTGCGGCGCGGAAGCGATTGGTTTGCGTGACGCCGAACATCGTCATGAAGCCGCCGTAGCTCCAGCCGGTGAGGCCTTCACGATTTTTGTCGATGGGGAAGCGCTTTTCGAGGACGTCCATGCCGGCGAGGATGTCGCGGAGATCGCCATAGCCGAAGTCCTTGATGTTGGCTTGCGTGAATTTCTCTCCCTGGCCATAGCTGCCGCGTGGGTTCGGCATGAAGACAAAGTATCCGAGGGCGGAAAACGGCACGCTTCCGTAGCCGACACCAGGCCAACGCGGCGTGACGGCAGCTGAGGGGCCGCCGTGAACACCGACGAGGAGAGGATACTTTTTCGCGGGATCATAGTTAGCAGGGTAGAGAAGCCATCCCTGGACTTTGAATCCGTCGTTGGTCCACTCGATGTTCTCGGCCTTTCCCCAGGTGGGTTTGAGGCCGTCATTGAGATGTGTGATCTGTTTCAGGTCGTGGATTGGACCTGCCCATACTTCGGGGGCTCGCTCGTACGAGCTGCGGACGATCGCAATGGTGTGTTCGTGAGACAGCGAGACGCTCATCTCAAAGTCGCCTGCGCCGATGGTCTCCGGGAAGGTCACGCTGGCCTGGGGGATATCTTTGCCGGTTGCCAGATCGATGGCCGTGAGGTGACTGCTGCCGCCGACCTGTTCCGCGATGGCCATGATTTCGGGTCCGACCCAGCCGATGAAGGCGACCGAAGCGGCGCGACCTGGAGTTACGTCTTTGGGTTCGCCGCCGGTGGATGGGATGAGATAGAGGTCACCGCCGGTGGATCCCTGGTCGCTCATGATGCCGCCGATAAAGGCGATTTGCTTGCCGTTCGGCGACCAACGGGGGACGGCGATCTGGAGACCGTGGAGGGGGCCGGAGATCTTGGTGGTATCGAGGATGGATTTGGGCTCACCGGTGGCAAGATCTCCGGTGTAGAGCTGAGCGACCCACCAGTTGTTCTCGCCCGGTGGGTTTGCGGCTACAAAGGCTAGATTTTTCGAGTCAGGCGACCAGCTGAATTCATAGACGTGCAGCGATGCGGGCGTTGCCTGCGAGAAGGTGCCGGTTGCGACCTGTACGACTCCGACCCGCTGAATTTCGACGCCGTCTTCGCCGATGACGCCTGACCATGGCTTCATAGCTGCGAGGGCTCCGGCACTGCGCGTAGCATTCTCAACAAAGAGGAAGCCAACGGATTTTCCATCGGGGGACCAGGCGAGAGAGTCGATGTTGCCTACGAGATGGGTCAGTTGCTTTGATTCGCCTGTGCTCTTTGACCAGAGGAAGATCTCGTCCTGTCCTGACTGATCGGCTTTTGCTGTGCAGTCGGAGACGAACGCGAGGGATTCTCCATCGGGCGACCACTTTGGATCCGCGCTACTGCAGTCGGTTGCTCCTGATCCTGTGCTGATGATCTTCTCTTTGGCGGGATCCGGATTCAAAGCGTCGGACAGATGAATCTGGGTGCTTCCGTGACTTCGGACCGACCAGGCTACGCTGGCGCCATCTGGTGAGATTGCTACTGCAGTGGGAGTTTTGGTCTGGCCAAGTGTTTCGATCAGCGGGCCGATTCGCGGGTCACTGGGGGTGGTTGCGGACGCGTCGGATTCGGCTCTCGCTGCGGAGGCGAGTCCAAACGTCGATAAAGCAGTGAAGGCGATGAACCCAAAGGAGAGCGAATGCTTACGAAGTTCTACCAAAGCCATGCGAAAAGCCTAGCATGGAGAGGACATGCGGATGTCGGCGGAAGGGCGACTGCATCCTGGCTTGTGCAATCAGCGGTTTTTGATGGGAAAAGCGGCGAAAAATTTGACGTTTTGCCGTCATATTGATATTGTAAAAAGGTTCCGCGAGTATCCGGACCGTGTCGTAGGGGAAGCTCGACGCACGGATGGGTGGAGAAAAACCCACGTGATCTTAGGTTCGCTTCCCGTCGCAAGACGGGTTGAGGATGATTGCGCTATACTGGATACAAGAGATTCACCGCAGGACATTCCCGGTCAGTGATTCGTCTGATTCATCGGATCTGAATGTCGTTCGTCTGCGGCCTATCGCAATCGTGCCTGCGACACCCTCCACCCTGGATGGGCTATGCGGGCCGGGACAGCGAAACGGAGTCGGCTCATCCTTCGAAAGTTGAGGAAAGGCGCTCGGCCACCGTCGACTGTTTACGTCTGGTTTGTTGTACCGGTTTACAGACGCAGCAGGGAAGATCTTCGTCAGAGACGCTTCAGCGTTCTCACTTTTTTGCGTGTACGGGGTATGTACCGCAAAGAGGCGAAGCTTGAATCTTACCTGTGCGTCTCACATAAGTTTGGTTGTAATGTTTCGCGCGCATTAACAAGGAGTTCTAGTGCCTACGTTCCATCAGCTCGTCAAGCAGGGCCGCACGCCCACTCGTTATAAGACCGCCAGTCCCGCGCTTCAGGGTTCGCCCCAGCGCCGTGGCGTCTGCACCCGCGTTTACACTCAGACCCCCAAGAAGCCGAACTCGGCTCTCCGGAAGGTTGCGCGTGTTCGCCTCACCAACGGGATCGAAGTTACGACCTATATCCCGGGCATCGGCCACAACCTGCAGGAGCACTCGATTGTGCTGATCCGCGGCGGCCGTGTGAAGGATCTGCCGGGCGTTCGGTATCACGTGGTTCGCGGCACGCTCGACTCGGTCGGCGTGGCCAACCGCAAGCAGAGCCGCTCGAAGTACGGCGCGAAGCGTCCGAAGGCTGCTGCTAAGTAAGTTTGTAGTTTTGAGATCAACCCGGCTGACTGAGTGAATCGGTTAGCCGCATTAATCAGGTTCAGGGCTTGAGAGTTCTACGGCCCTGAAGGAAGACGAGAAGAGAAAGCAATGCCGAGAAAAGGTTACATCGCAAAGCGTGAAGTTGCTGCAGACCCGGTCTATAACTCGACCCTGGTCACGAAGTTTGTTAACTCGATGATGTGGGGCGGCAAGAAGTCGACCGCGCAGGGCATCTTCTACACCGCCATGACCAACCTTGAGCAGAAGGGCGGCGACGAAGCCCTCAAGCTGTTCAAGAAGGCGATCGAGAACTGCAAGCCGCTTCTCGAGGTCAAGAGCCGCCGTGTTGGTGGTGCGAACTACCAGGTGCCGATCGAAGTTCTGCCGGAGCGCCGCACCTCGCTTGCTATTCGCTGGCTTGTGACTTATGGCCGCGCGCGTGGCGAGAAGGGCATGGTTGAGAAGCTCACTGCTGAGTTGCTCGATGCCGCGAACGGCCGTGGCGCCGCGATGAAGAAGAAGGAAGACGTTCACCGTATGGCCGAAGCCAATAAGGCTTTCGCGCACTACCGCTGGTAGTTAGTTCTCCAGCAACGTCCTTGTGATTTTAGGTTCAACGCTGTTATTACCGCGAGCAGAATGCTCGCAGATGAGAGATAGATCGTGGCACGCACTACACCTCTGAATCGTTGCCGGAACATCGGAATCATGGCGCACATCGACGCCGGCAAGACGACGACGACCGAGCGCATTCTCTTCTATACGGGTATTACGCACCGTATCGGTGAAGTGCACGAGGGAACTGCGACCATGGACTGGATGGAGCAGGAGCAGGAGCGCGGAATTACGATTACCTCCGCCGCGACGACCTGCACCTGGAAGAACATCCGCATCAACATCATCGACACGCCTGGCCACGTAGACTTCACGGCCGAGGTGGAGCGTTCGCTCCGCGTGCTCGACGGTGCTGTCGCCTGCTTCGACGCTGTCGCTGGTGTGCAGCCTCAGTCTGAGACTGTCTGGCGTCAGGCTGACAAGTACAAGGTTCCCCGGATCTGCTTCATCAACAAGATGGACAAGGCCGGTGCGGACGCTGTTTATGCGACTTCGACGATCGTTGATCGTTTGGGCGCGCGCGCTGTGCCGATCAATATTCAGATTGGTGCCGAGGCGAAGTTTCTAGGTGTCGTCGATCTCGTCACGATGAAGGCTATCTACTGGCACGACGAGACTATGGGCGCCGAGTACTCGGTGGAAGAGATCCCTGCTGAGCTGCTTGAGAAGGCAAAGGCTGCCCGTGCGTACCTGATCGAAGCTGTCTCTGACTCTGATGACGAGATCATGCATCTTTATCTCGAAGGTCAGGAACCGACTGAGGCTCAGCTCAAGGCTGGCATCCGTAAGGCGACCATCGCGATGAACATCTTCCCGGTGCTCTGCGGTTCGTCGTTCAAGAACAAGGGCGTACAGACGCTGCTCGATGCAGTTGTCGATTACCTGCCTAGCCCGCTCGATATTCCTCCAATGATCGGACACAACCCCGACAACATGGAAGAAGAGGTTATCCGCAAAGCTGATGATAACGAGCCGTTCTCGGCGCTCGGCTTCAAGATCATGACCGATCCTTTCGTCGGTCAGCTGATCTTCATCCGCGTCTACTCGGGTCAGTTGAAGACCGGCGATTCGGTGTTGAATCCGCGTACCGGCAAGACGGAACGCATTGGCCGTCTGCTGAAGATGCACGCCAACAAACGTGAAGAGATCACTGAGATCCTCGCGGGTGATATTTGCGCTGCGGTTGGTCTGAAGAATCTCGTCACGGGCGACACGATCACCACGGACAAGCACCCCGTTGTACTCGAGTCGATCGACTTCCCGGCGCCTGTTATTGAGGTTGCTGTGGAGCCGAAGACGAAGGCTGACCAGGAAAAGATGGGCATGGCGCTTGCGAAGCTCGCGCAGGAAGATCCCACGTTCCGTGTTCGTACGGATATCGATTCGGGCCAGACCATCATTGCTGGAATGGGCGAGTTGCACCTTGAGATCATCGTCGACCGCATGATGCGTGAGTACAAGGTCGAGGCCAACGTTGGTAAGCCGCAGGTGAACTACCGCGAGACGATCCGCGCCAACGCCGAGGCAGAAGGCAAATACATCCGTCAGACCGGCGGTTCGGGTAACTACGGCCACGCGAAGATTCGTATCTCTCCCAATGAGCCGGGCAAGGGCTACGAGTTCAGCAACGACACCAAGGGAGGAGCAATTCCCAAGGAGTACATCAAGCCGATCGACCAGGGCATTCAAGATGCGATGCAGCGTGGCGTTCTGGCCGGCTACGAGATGGTGGACGTCAAAGTTTCGCTGTATGACGGCAGCTATCACGATGTCGACTCGAACGAAATGGCATTCAAGATCGCCGGTTCGATGGCGTTCAAGGAAGCTGCCCGCAAGGCAAAGCCAGTTCTGCTGGAGCCGGTGATGTCGGTCGAAGTGACTGTTCCTGAGGAGTACATGGGTACGATCATCGGCGACCTCAACAGCCGTCGCGGCCGTATCGAAGGTATGGAGATGGTTGGTGGCACACAGGCAATCAAAGCCACTGTCCCGCTGAGCACGATGTTTGGTTATGCCACTCACATGCGGTCGTCCACGCAGGGCCGCGCGAACTACTCGATGCAGTTCAAGCAGTACGAAGAAGCGCCTCGCTCGGTCTCGGAAGAGATCATTGCCAAGGTGCAGGGCAAAGAAGCAAACGCAAAGTAAACGCCATTGGGCGTTAGCCCGGGCAAGAATTTTAGAAGTCAACGAGACACAGGAAACACGGAGAGAGTCATGGGCAAGGAAAAGTTTGACCGGTCAAAGCCGCACGTAAACATCGGGACGATCGGGCACATCGATCATGGCAAGACGACGCTGACGGCAGCGATTACGAAGGTGTTGTCGAAGCACAACCCGAAGAACACGTTCCGTTCGTTCGACACGATCGACAACGCACCAGAGGAGCGCGAGCGCGGTATTACGATTGCGACCTCGCACGTGGAGTACGAGACCCCGAACCGTCACTATGCGCACGTCGACTGCCCGGGCCACGCGGACTACATCAAGAACATGATCACCGGAGCGGCGCAGATGGACGGCGCGATCCTGGTGGTTGCCGCAACCGACGGCCCGATGCCTCAGACCAAGGAGCACGTTCTCTTGGCGCGTCAGGTTGGCGTTCCCTTCATCGTGGTGTTTTTGAACAAGTGCGATGCGGTTGAGGACGAAGAGCTGGTCGAGCTGGTGGAGATGGAAGTTCGTGAGCTGTTGTCGAAGTATGACTACCCTGGCGACGACACTCCGATCATCCGTGGCTCTGCGTTGGGCGCGCTGAACGGCGAAGCCCAGTGGGAAGCGAAGATCGACGAGTTGATGGCAGCGGTGGACAAGTACATTCCGCAGCCTGAGCGTGCGGTGGACCTGCCGTTCCTGATGCCGATCGAAGACATCTTCTCGATCTCTGGCCGTGGAACCGTGGTGACTGGCCGTATCGAGCGCGGCAAGGTGAAGGTCGGCGAGGCCTGCGAGATCGTGGGTTTTGGCGACACGCAAGCAACGGTCTGCACCGGCGTCGAGATGTTCAAGAAGCAGCTGGACGAGGGTCTCGCGGGCGACAACGCTGGTCTTCTTCTGCGCGGTATCGCGAAGGAAGCGGTTCAGCGCGGCATGGTTCTAGCCAAGCCTGGTTCGATCAAGCCGCACACCGAGTTCAAGGGCGAGGTCTACGTGCTCTCGAAGGAAGAGGGCGGACGTCACACCCCGTTCTTCAACGGCTACCGTCCCCAGTTCTACTTCCGTACGACGGACGTGACCGGTTCGGCGAAGCTTCCTGCGGGAACCGAGATGTGCATGCCTGGCGACAACATCCAGCTGGAGATCACGCTGCACACGCCGGTCGCGATGGAGAAGGGTCTGCGCTTCGCCATCCGCGAAGGCGGACGCACCGTCGGAGCAGGCACCATCAGCGAGATCATCAAGTAAAGAACGTGCACCACGAAGAAGTCTTTTAGTTGTTGCTGTATTGAGAATCGAGGGCTGCCGGTACGTGCAGAAGTTCATGGCCGGCAGTTACTCCAAACGATCTTTGAGTAGCGTGAAAGAGACCGAAAATGGCTGGACAGAGAATCAGAATTCGTTTGAAGGCATATGACTACCGCGTGCTGGATACGTCGACCGGCGAGATCGTCGAGACGGCAAAGCGCACGGGCGCTCAGGTTGCGGGTCCCATTCCCCTGCCGACCATGAAGAACAAGTACTGCGTTCTTCGTTCGCCCCACGTCGACAAGAAGTCGCGCGAGGCCTTCGAGATTCGTACGCACAAGCGGCTGATCGATATTCTCGAGCCGACTCAGCAGACCGTCGATGCGTTGATGAAGTTGGATCTGCCTGCAGGTGTTGACGTCGAGATCAAGACGGTTCAGAAGTAAAAAATCTTTTGGCGAAATGTTTCTGTTTTCGCTTATTAAAAGTACTAGCCCGGCAGTGCTGAGCTGAAGTTCAGCATGATGAGGAAAGGAAGCTCCAATGTCAGTAGTAGGAATTCTCGGAAAAAAAGTCGGCATGACGCAGATCTTCGACGAGCGCGGTGATATTCACCCCGTGACTGTTTTGAAGGCTGGTCCTTGCGTGATCACTCAGCTGAAGACGCTTGCGAAGGATGGCTATGAAGCCGCGCAGATCGGCTACGTCGACTTCGTCAAGGCCTCCAAGGTCAATAAGGCGATGACTGGTCACTTCGCCAAGTCGGATGTTCCTCCAGTCAAGGTGATCCGCGAAGTTGGTCTCGAAGCAGTGAAGACTGCTGAAGGCGAAGAGAAGGTAACGGCCAAGGCGGGCGACCGGATTCTGGTCGACATCTTCAACGACGAGCGGTTTGTTGACGTGATTGGAACCTCCAAGGGACGCGGTTTTGCTGGTGTTATCCGTCGCCATGGATTCGGCGGCGGTCCCAAGTCGCACGGTCACATGTTCCAGGTGCAGGGTTCGATCGGAGCTTCGTCGTTTCCGTCTCGCGTCTTCCCTGGTCAGCGTATGCCGGGCCACATGGGCGATGCACAGATTACGGTTCGCAACCTGCGTATTCGCGGGATTGATCTTGAGGATAACCTTCTGCTGGTTGAAGGGGCAGTGCCCGGCCCGCGTGATGGTTTCGTGCTGATCTCGAAGGCTAAGGCTCCACCGCGCGAGCGTCGTGGATTTGCTGGAGAAGCGACGAAGGACGCGTTGAAGGCTTCGAAGAAGGCTGCGCCGAAGAAGAAGTAAAGAAGTTTTAGACAAAAAGCACTTTATTTGAGTGCTTACTAAACAAAGTTTTTGCTCGCCGCATCGATGGCGAGCGCAAAGAGAGAAGAACGATGGCAAACATCAACGTAGTAAATCTCGCTGGAGCCAAGGTCGGAGAGTTCGAACTCGTCGACGAGGTGTTTGCGGCAGAGATCAACGACGGGCTCCTCTGGGAGTCGGTCAAGCACTACCGTGCCGCTCTTCGGCAGGGAACTGCAGCCACCAAGAGCCGCAATCAGGTCTCTGGTGCTGGCAAGAAGCTATGGAAGCAGAAGGGAACCGGTCGCGCACGTGTCGGTTCGATTCGCACTCCGCTCTGGCGTGGTGGTGGTACGGTCCATGGACCGAAGCCGCGCAGCTACGAGTACGCCTTTCCGCAGAAGAAGCTGATGGGCGCACTTCGCTCCGCGATCTCCGCGAAGATCAACGACGGCAAGTTCACCGTTGTCGACTCGTTCGAGGTTCCTGAGGCGAAGACCAAGCTCTTCCGCACCGCGCTGAACAAGCTTGAAGCTGGCAAGACGACTCTGCTCGTTGAGAGCAGCCGCAAGCTCGACGAGAAGCTCTACCTCGGTTCGCGTAATCTGCAGGGTGTTGAATTGGTTCTCAGCTCTGAGGTTCATCCTTACGACCTGCTCCGCTACGAGCACGCTGTGTTCTCGAAGGATGCCATCGAGGCTCTTCAGGAGACTCTCAAGAAGTTTGTTTCGAAGCGCAGCAAAACCGCGCAGAAGGAGGTTGCGTAAATGCCAACTCTCTATACCGTCATTCGCCGCCCCCTCATTACCGAGAAGGGCATGACCGTCAAGGAGACGCAGAACACTCTGGTGTTCGAAGTCGCCCTGAAGGCCACCAAGACCGAAGTCAAGCAAGCTGTTGAAACACTCTTCAAGGTCAAAGTTACTGGTGTTCGCACCTCGACCGTTGAAGGCAAGGAGCGTCGCCGGGGCAAGTTCGCCGGCTTTCGCCCCGATTGGAAGAAGGCTTACGTTCGCCTGAAGGATGGCGAGAAGATGCCGGAGTACCTCAACAGTCTCTAAGCGCGAATTTGTTTCGCAGCAAACAGAATTCAGGACCGAAGCGCAGCTAAGCGATTAGCAGCGCGGGCAAGGGAATAAAGACGATGCCGATCAAATCATTTCGACCGATTACCCCATCACTCCGCTTCGCGACGAAGCTTGTCAACGATGACATCACGACTGACAAGCCTCATAAGCCGTTGCTCGGAGTCAAGCAGCGCACCGGCGGCCGCAACAACAACGGTGGTCTCACGATGCGTCACCACGGTGGCGGTCACAAGCAGAAGCTGCGCCTTATCGACTTCAAGCGTGACAAGTACGGGATCCCCGGTACGGTTGCGACGGTTGAGTACGATCCGAACCGCAGCTCCCGCATCGCGTTGATCAACTACGCAGACGGCGAGAAGCGCTACATCATTCAGCCGATTGGTCTCACGGTAGGCCAGTCAATCATGAGCGGCCCAGAAGCCGATATCCTTGTCGGTAATGCTCTGCCGTTGAAGTTCATCCCGACCGGAACGATTGTGCATAACATCGAACTTCGTCCGGGTAAGGGCGCACAGATGGCTCGTTCAGCCGGCGCCCAGGTCAACCTGATCGCCAAGGAAGGCGATTACGCTCTACTGAAGCTGCCCTCCGGCGAGACCCGCAAGGTGCTTGTCGAGTGCATGGCGACCATCGGCCAGGTTGGCAACACCGACCATGAGAACGTTACGGTCGGTAAGGCCGGACGCAATCGCTGGAAGGGTATTCGTCCAGCCAACCGTGGTGTTTCGATGAACCCTGTCGATCACCCGCACGGTGGTGGTGAAGGTAAGACTTCAGGCGGTCGTCACCCTGTAACGCCTTGGGGTCAGCCTACCCGCGGATACAAGACCCGCAATAACAAGCGGACCGATGTGTTCATCGTGAAGCGTCGTACTAAGTAAGGACTAACAGTTCCGCAGTAAAGGGCAACACCAAGTCTCGCAAGCAAGAGATTCGTCGTATCGAGCATCGCAACAGGAAAATCGGAGCTTAGCAAAATGTCACGTTCAGCAAAAAAAGGTCCTTTCATCGACGATCACCTCATGAAGAAGATTGAGGGGATGAACCAGGTCAACGACAAGAAGGTGTTGCGCACCTGGTCGCGCCGGTCCACGATTCACCCGGACTTCGTCGGTCACACTATTGCCGTGCATAACGGCCGCAAGTTCATTCCGGTGTACGTAACGGAGAACATGGTTGGCCACAAGCTCGGAGAGTTTTCGGCAACCCGCACCTTCAAGGGACACTCCGCGCGCGCCGCTGAGACCTCCGCGAAGCCCAAATAAATCGGGCCGATCGTTTGCAGTTAGGTAAGACCGCGAGCCTGTAGCAACGGATAACGGGCAGCGAAGCAGAAGTTTGAAGGACGAAGATTATGGCTAAGGCAGCAGAAAAAATCAGAGAGTTCCGCGCAGAAGCTAAGTTTCAGCGCACCAGCCCGCAGAAGGCGAAGCTTGTCCTGGATCTGATCAAGGGACTACGCGTCGAGCAGGCGCTCAACACCGTCCACTTCAGCACCAAGCGCATGGCGCCCGTGGTGGAGAAGGTTCTGCGTTCGGCAATCCAGAACGCAACCTACGTCTCGCAGGAGCAGGGGCTCGATGTTGATGTCGATAACCTCTACGTCCGCACCGCGATTGCGAACGAGGGTCCGCGCATGAAGCGTATCCGCCCTGCCCCAATGGGCCGTGCGTTCCGCTACCAGCGCAGACTCGCACACATCATCGTTACCGTTGCTGAGAAGAAGTCGGCCACTGCGATCAGCGCAGCTGCTGATGCAGCTCCGGCCCCGGCAGCGAAGAAGGGCACCAAGAAGGCAGCCACCAAGACCGCGGCGAAGAAGCCCGCAGCCAAGAAGGCAGCCGCCAAGAAGCCTGTAGCGAAAAAGGCCGCGAAGTAAGCGGGTTTTCTTGTAAACTTAAAGTTTTGCACTACCGCCCACCGGCTCAACCGGAGAGGGCACGGAGTAAAGGGAAGCTATGGGACAGAAAGTCCATCCGTATGGGTTGCGCCTCGGCATCAACAAGCCGTGGAAGTCACGCTGGTTCGTGGAACGCGGCTATGACAAGCTGCTGGTCGAAGACGTCAAGCTGAAGGCTGAGCTGCGCGAGAAGCTGAAGGCTGCCGGTGTCAGCTCGGTTGAAGTGGAGCGCCCAGGCAACAAGCTGCGCCTGATCATCCGCACTGCGCGTCCGGGCATTATCATCGGCCGCAAGGGTGCCGAGATCGACAAGCTCAAGGCCGACATTCAGAAGCGCACCAGCCGCGAGGTCTTCATCGACATTCTCGAGGTCAACAAGCCTGAGCTCGATGCTCAGCTGGTTGCCGAGAACATCGCGCTGCAGCTCGAGAAGCGCGTCAGCTTCCGCCGCGCGATGCGCAAGTCGGTTGACTCCGCACTCCGCTTCGGTTGCAAGGGTATTAAGGTCCGCGTCTCCGGTCGTCTGAACGGAAACGAGATCGCCCGCTCCGAGTGGTACCTCCAGGGCCGTCTGCCGCTGCACACGCTGCGTGCCGACATCGACTACGGTTTTGCCGAAGCGCACACCACCTACGGCATCATCGGCGTCAAGACCTGGGTCTACCGCGGCGATATCTATGAGCAGAAGAAGCGTCGCGACCAGGGCGTTACGACTGGCGCATTCGCAAGCTAAGATTTTCCCGGCTTAGCCGGAGTTTCCGGGATCATATTCCCGAAAGAGTGAAGAGGGTTTCGTTATGTTGATGCCAAAGAAGGTCAAGTTTCGCAAACAGCAGCGCGGTCGCATGTGCGGCAAAGCGTGGCGCGGCTCCGATCTCTCGTTCGGCGACTTCGGCCTGAAGGTGATGGAGTGCGGTTACATTACCGATCGCCAGATCGAAGCCAGCCGTATCGCGATGACGCGTTTCATCAAGCGTGGCGGCAAGGTCTGGCTCCGTCTGTTCCCGGACAAGCCGATCACCAAGAAGCCTGCTGAAACCCGTATGGGTAAAGGTAAGGGCGCTCCGGATCACTGGGTCTGTGTTGTTCGCCCGGGCCGTATCCTGTTCGAGATGGAAGGCGTTACTCCCGAGCTGGCCAAAGAAGCGATGCGTCTCGCGGCTCATAAGCTTCCGCTCAAAACGAGCTTTGTTCAGCGCCACGATGTGAAGGCGACGGTCGTTACCAAGTAACACCGGGCTAAGTAGCTTTTAGTAGTGAAGGAAAAAGACAATGGAATTCGAGAAAATTAGCAATCTCAGTGACGATGAGCTCAAGAGCGAGCAGGCCAAGGCCGGCGAGCAGCTCTTCCGCATCCGCTTCCAGAAGAGCCTTGGCAACAACGAGGGCATCAAGAAGCTGCGGACCCTCAAGCTGGACATCGCCCGCATCAAGACCGTCGAACGGCAGCGCACTCTGGCCGCCGAGAAGGCCGCCAACCCCGTCGTCGCCAACGTTGCGCCGGCCAAGAGCACTCGCACCGCCCGCAAGAAAGCGAAGAAGGACTAATTATGGCAGATACAACCAACACCGCAGCCGCAACTCCCGAAGCTCAGACCTCGCGTCGCAATGAGAAGGTTGGTCTGGTCGTCTCGACCAAGATGCAGAAGACGATCGTCGTCGAGATCGAGATGCGTAAGGCGCACCCCAAGTACAAGCGCGTGATGAAGTCGAACAAGAAGTTCTACGCGCATGACGAGCAGAACTCCGCACGCGTCGGTGACGTCGTTCGCATTCGCGAGGCGCGTCCTCTGTCGAAGCTCAAGCGCTGGTCGCTCGAGGAGATCGTTCGCCGTTCGTCGCTCGCGCTGGCGGAAGAGAAGTCCGCGGCTGCTGTCGCTGCCGAAGCTAAGTAGCTTTTAGCGTTTATCAAGTTCAAGCCTGCGGCATGAGCCCGGGCCGTGTCACCGCAGTAGATTGCCAGGAGAAGAACGATGTCAGTACAAATGAGAACAATGCTTGACGTAGCCGATAACTCCGGCGCGCGCAAGTTGCAGGTGATCCTGCCGCTCGGTGGTGGTCTCGGCAAGAAGGCAGGCCTCGGCGACGTCGTCACCGCAGCTGTCAAAGAAGCCTCTCCCGATGGCACCGTCAAGAAGGGTAAGGTCGTCAAGGCTGTGATCGTCCGTACGCGCAAGGAGTATCGCCGCCGTGATGGAACGTACATCCGCTTCGACCAGAACGCCGCTGTCGTCATCAATGATGCCAATGAGCCGGTCGGAACCCGCGTGTTTGGACCAGTGGCCCGTGAGCTTCGCGAGAAGAAGTTTTTGAAGATTGTTTCACTCGCACCGGAAGTCATCTAATCAATTTCTGTTTTTCTATCGGAGTCCGGCTCCGTGGTTTCACGATCGTCGAGAAAAAGAGAGAGCTATGGCAGGCATCAAGATTAAGCGGAATGACAAGGTCGAAGTAATCGCAGGCAAGGACAAGGGCAAGCAGGGCCGCGTTCTTCGCGTCATCGCCGAAAAGAATCGCGTCCTGGTTGAGGGCGTCATGATGGTTAAGAAGCACGTGAAGCCGAACCCACAGCGCAACATCAAGGGCGGCATCGCGGAGCAGGAGGCCACCATCCACATCTCGAACGTTATGCTGCTCGATGGTGATGGGAAGAAGACCCGCATCGGCTCGCGTTTCGAAGGTGACACGAAGGTTCGCTTCTCGAAGACCAGCGGCTCAACAATCGCCGAGAAGAAGAAGTAAACAAAGTTTGTTTCACGTAGCAGCAGTTCAAATCCTGTAACAACGGTTTACCCCACGCATCGGTACACGGGCTCAAACCCAACCCGGAAATCGTGGAGAAAGCGAAGAAAATCATGGCAGCACGTCTGAAGCATAAGTACGAGAGCGAGATCAAGCAGGCGCTGGGTAAAGAGCTCAACATCACTAACGCCATGGCGATCCCGAAGCTCGAGAAGATCGTTATCAACATGGGTCTCGGCGAAGCCACCCAGAACGTCAAGATCATGGATCCCCTGGTGGCTGATCTTGCCGCCATTGCCGGACAGAAGCCTGTGACCACCAAGGCCAAGAAGTCCATCGCAGCCTTCAAGGTGCGCGAGGGCATGCCGATTGGTGCGATGGTTACGCTTCGCGGCGACACGATGTACGAGTTTCTTGACCGCCTCATCTCGATCGCTCTTCCCCGCGTCCGCGACTTCCGCGGTGTTTCATCGAAGAGCTTTGATGGTCGCGGCAACTACACCCTTGGTCTGCGCGATCAGCTGATCTTCGCTGAGATCGATTATGCCAAGGTCGACAAGTTGAAGGGTATGAACGTCACCATCGTCACGACGGCGAAGGACGACAACGGTGCCCGCGCCCTGCTGAAGAGCTTTGGTATGCCCTTCCGCGTTGGAGCTTAGTCTACGAAGCCAGGCCCACGGGTCTCGAACAGATTTGCACTAAAGATAGAGAGCAAAACACATGGCAACTACAGCAAAGCGCGTCAAAGACGCAAGGAAACCGAAGTTCAAGTCTCGCCAGCACAACCGCTGCCAGCTCTGCGGTCGTCCTCGCGCGTTCCTTCGCAAGTTCGGCGTATGCCGTCTCTGCTTCCGTTCGCTCGCCCTTAAGGGAGAAATTCCGGGCGTTGTGAAGTCGAGCTGGTAGAATAAAGAGATTCGTGTGCGGCTCAGCCGCGCACTTACTCCAGAGACCTCATCAGGGCGTCAGCTTATGGTGCAGAAGTCTGGACGTATCACCCGAAACAGACATCCCCGCAGGTTCTCGCGAGAGACACTCGTGAGCGAACGGGGGATGAAGGAGAATGAATGAACCTCACTGATCCAGTAGCAGACTTTTTGACACGCATCCGTAACTCCATCCGTGCGCGTCACCAGAAGCTCGACGTCCCCGCATCCAAGCTCAAGGCCGAGATTGCCCGCATTCTCAAAGAAGAGGGTTATATCGCGAACTACAAGCCGACCGAAGAGAATGGCATGAAGGTTCTCCGTGTTTACTTGAAGTACGGCCCGAACAACGAGGCTGTCATCCGCGATCTGCAGCGTGTGTCCCGTCCTGGTTGCCGTGTGTATCTTGGACGTGACGAGATCCGTCGCGTTCAGGGTGGTCTAGGTATCTCCATCATGACGACCCCTAAGGGTGTCATGACCGGTCGCCAGGCGCGTCGCGAAGGCGTTGGCGGCGAAATTCTCTGCGAAGTCTGGTAGTTCGGAATAGGTTCTCGTCATCTTTGCGATGACGAGACAGAAAAGTTTTCTCGGCTGCAGTGGAACGATCAGCACAAAATGTTGTCGCGACTCGCAAGCCACTAAAAGGGATTCGTTATGTCACGTATTGGTAAGAAGCCGATCGCTCTACCCGCCGGCGTCAAGTACACGGTCAGCGAGAATGGCAACACCGTTCTGGTCGAAGGACCCAAGGGCAAAGTCACCGCGATGCTGCCTGGCGGCATCACCCTCGTCCAGAAGGATGGCCACCTGGTCACCGAGCGTCAGACTGATAAGCAGGCGGCGTTTCACGGCCTCGCCCGCGCGCTGGTCTTCAACGCGGTTACCGGCGTCACCACTGGCTGGAACAAGGAAATCGACATCGTCGGTATCGGATACCGCGCCGAGCTGAAGGGTAAGAACATGGTGGTCTTCACCCTGGGCTACTCTCACCCCATCGAGTTTCCGTTGCCGACTGGCATCTCGGTTGAAATCGATGCGAAGCAGACCCACCTCACTGTATCCGGCATCGACCGGCAGAAGGTAGGCCAAATTGCTGCGGACATGCGTTCGCTCCGCAAGCCTGATCCTTACAAGAACAAGGGCGTGCGCTACACCGGCGAGAAGCTGAAGAAGAAGGTCGGAAAGACCGGAGCGAAGTAATCTGCGCTGCGTGAGGAGTAAGTCTTGATTGACTCCTTACGCAGCCAATCAATGTCGTTTCAACAACCGAACGTCCTCAGCACTCTGAGTACGCTATTAGGAAGGAAAGTCAATCATGATCAATCCACGTCAGCGTAATGTGATCCGCCAGCGCGTTCACACCCGCATCCGCGAGAAGATGTCTGGTACTGCCGAGCGTCCGCGCCTCAACGTCTATCGCTCGCTCAACCACATCTACACGCAGCTCATTGACGATCTCAACGGAGTCACCATCGCCTCTGCCTCTTCGATGGGCAAGAAGACCGAAGAGAAGAAGTACGGCGGTAACATCGCCGCAGCTGCTGAAGTCGGCAAGCTGATCGCCGAGCGTGCCAAGGAAAAGGGCATCAAGAAGATTGTGTTTGATCGTGGCGGCTATCTGTATCACGGCCGTGTGAAGGCTCTCGCCGATGCAGCCCGTGAAGCGGGTCTCGATTTCTAAGGTTCCCACGGCGCCCTGATTGGCCGCCAGAAAGCTGGATAAGACATTATGGCAATGAAGAAAAAAATCGATGCGAACCGCCTCAACCTGAAGGACGAAGTCGTTTCGATCAACCGCGTCACCAAGGTCGTTAAGGGCGGTAAGAATATGTCCTTTGCCGCGCTGGTCGTCATCGGCGACCCGGCGGAAGGCGTAGTTGGCTACGGCTCGGGCAAAGCTAAGGAAGTTCCCCAGGCGATCCGCAAGGGGATTGAGTCGGCCAAGAAGAATTTGCACAAGGTCAATCTGACCGAGAGCACGATTCCTCACCAGGTTCTGGGCCACTTCGGCGCCGGCCAGGTGATGCTGAAGCCAGCTCCCGAAGGTACAGGCGTCATTGCCGGCAAGACGGTTCGCGCTGTGATGACCGCCGCTGGTGTACAGAACGTGCTGACCAAGAGCCTCGGCTCGGCGAACCCACACAACGTCATCAAGGCTACGTTCGACGCTCTCATCCAGCTTCGCAACAAGGCCGAAGTCGCCGCCCTGCGCGGTAAGGCAGTGGAAGAGCTCTAAGCTCTTGCCTCTGCTCTAACAAGATTCAAGGAGCTCTCTCATGGCTGATACCAACGCAACTGCCAAAATTAAGCTGCAGTACTTCCGTTCCAAGATCTGCACCCCAGTCAAGCACAAGCTCGTGATCAAGGGCCTCGGCTTTACCCGTCTGAACCAGATCGTCGAGCGGGAAGACACACCATCCATCCGTGGCATGGTCGCAAAGGTTCCACATCTGGTCCGCGTCGTCGACTAGTCACGATCCGGCATAACCGCACCAAACCCGTCAGGGCAAATCTATATGCGAGTCGGCGAAGAGCAGAAGCTGCTTCGTCGGCGTTAAGCGAGGAAACAATGGCAATTCGTAATCTCTCCAATCTCCGCGCCCCCAAGAAGGCTAACGAAAACAAGAAGCGTGTCGGCCGTGGTATGGGTTCGGGCATGGGTAAGACCTCGACCCGTGGACACAAGGGTCAGGGTTCTCGCTCTGGTTCTTCCTTGATGCGTGGTTTTGAAGGCGGCCAGATGCCCCTTCACCGCCGTTTGCCGAAGCGCGGCTTTACCAACATCTTCCGCGTTGAGTACCAGGTCCTTGGACTCGATCGTGTCGCCGAGATCGTCGCTGCCGAGAATGTCACCGAGTTCACACTCGATAAGATTATTGAACTTGGCCTCCTCCGCAAGAAGGGTGCTTTGCTCAAAGTGTTGAATAACGGCGAGATCAAGACCGCCGTGACGGTTCACGCACACAAGTTTTCGAAGACTGCGCAGGAAGCGATCGAAAAGGCCGGCGGCAAGGCCATCCTCATCGGCTAAGCAGCATTTAGAATGATTGGCAGGCGAGGGCACACGCCCTCGCATCGCCGTTTCACCAGATCACCAGTTTTACCCCGAGGTTCCTGCACCCGATGTTCGAGAAAATCGCAAACATCTTCAAAATTCCTGATCTCCGCAAGCGTGTGCTCTTCACGCTTGGCATGCTGGCCGTATACCGCCTCGGCTCGCATATTCCAACCCCCGGTATCAACGCCGACATGCTCGCGCAGTTCTTCAATCAGAACTCTGGCTCCGCACTCGGCCTCGTCGATCTCTTCTCGGGTGGAAACCTCCGGAAGCTCACAGTCTTCGCCCTCGGGATCATGCCGTACATCACGGCTTCGATCATCTTCCAGCTGCTGACGGTTATCTATGAGCCGCTTGCGAAGCTGCAGAAGGAAGGCGAACTCGGTCGTCGCAAGATTACTCAATGGACCCGCTACGTCACGGTCCTGCTTGGTATCGTGCAGTCGTTTGCTATCGCTCTGACGCTAACCAACACGAGCACAGGTCAGTCGATGGTCACGATCTCCCGCGCTGCGTTCATTCCGCTCTGCGTCATCACGTTGACATCCGGCACCGCCTTCATCATGTGGCTGGGCGAGCAGATCACCGAGCGCGGCATCGGCAACGGTATGAGCTTGCTGATCTTCGCCGGTATCGTTGTTGGCCTGCCCAAGGGGATCGAGAATCTGTACGAGAAGGTTCGCGATAACGCATGGGGAGCGCTCACACCGATCGCGGTTGTTCTCCTGGTTGTCGGCATGATCGCGGTGGTCGCCTTCATCGTTTTCGTGGAGCGTTCCGAACGTCGTATTCCGGTCCAATACGCCAAGCGCATTGTTGGGCGCAAGATGATGGGTGGCCAGTCCACGCACCTTCCGCTCAAAGTGAACTCAGGCGGCGTGATGCCGGTTATCTTTGCGAGCTCGATTCTGTCGGCGCCTTTGCTCTTCTCCGGCGCTCACATCTTCGGATACTCTCTGCAGGACTCTTCGTTCTTTGGCCCGATCCTGCGTGCTCTTGCACCGGGTGAACCGTGGTACGAGTTGCTGCAGATGGTGGCGATCATCTTCTTCGCCTACTTCTACATCTCGATTGTCTTTCGGCCCGACGACATCGCCGATAACATGCGAAAATACGGCGGCTTTATCCCCGGCATTCGTCCAGGCAAGCGCACGGCCGACTTTATCAATGATGTGCTGACCCGCATCACCCTGGTCGGCGCGCTTTATCTGATCATCATCACCATCATTCCGCAGTTGCTGATCAGCGGAATTCACTTCAACCACATCTGGCTGATTGGCTCTGTCTTCGACCACCTGCCAACCTGGATGACCAACGGTCTTGGCGTCAACTTCTACTTCGGTGGCACCAGCTTGCTGATCGTTGTAGGCGTGGCCATGGATACCGTCCAGCAGATCGAATCGCAGCTCATCATGCGTCACTATGACGGCTTCACTCCCAAGAGTGGCCGCATCCGTGGCCGCAAGAGCTGGTAGGAAGTTATCGCATTGACGACAAGCATCGTATCTGAGCCCGAGACGGCCCCGGCAGACAAGAACTTTCTGCCTGGGCCAGTACTCCTTTTAGGCGCCCCGGGCGTTGGCAAGGGAACGCAGGCGAAGGCTTTGATGGCTGCCTACGGCATCCCTCAAGTCTCGACTGGCGACATTCTCCGCGCCAACATCTCGAAGGGAACGGAGCTCGGCAAAGCAGCCAAGGCGCTCGTCGATCAGGGCACGCTTGTCTCCGACGACCTCGTGAACCAGATGGTCGCAGACAGGCTGAAGCAGCCCGATACGCTGCGCGGCTTTATTCTAGACGGTTTTCCGCGGACTTTGAATCAGGCGAACTGGCTGGATGCGCAGCTTTCCACGGATACCAGCACTCTGCCTGTCGTCGCGATCAGCATTGTGGTCGAATACGAGCAGTTGCTTCATCGCATCACCGGTCGCCGTATTTCTCCTGCAGGCCGCATCTACAACATCTACTCGAATCCTCCGAAGGTTGCTGGCATCTGTGATGTTGATGGCTCGGCCCTGATCCAGCGTCCTGACGACTCCGAAGCTGTCTTTACGGAACGGATGAAGACCTTCGAAGCGCAGACCGCGCCTGTGGTTGAGCACTATCGCAAGCAGGGCCGCTTCGAGATCGTGGATGGGGATCGTCCGGTGGAAGAGGTCACGGCTGGAATTAATGCCGCTCTCCATCGGCTTCGCCAGGCGCCAAACCAGTAACACTTGAGACGAACTGCACTATGGCTATCATGATCAAAACGGCGCAGGAGATCGAGAAGATGCGGATCTCCGGTAAAGCTCTTCGCCAGGTCCACAACGCGATTGCGCCCCATGTTGTCGCCGGCGCTTCGACGATGGATCTCGAAGAGATTGCCGTCAAAAAGATTGCGGAGCTGGGCGCGATAGCGGCCTTCAAGGGATATCACGGCTTTCCTGCCGCTCTGTGCACTTCGGTCAATAACGAAGTGGTCCACGGCATGCCCAACGCCAAGCGGATTCTCGCCGAAGGCGATATTCTTTCGATCGACTGCGGCGTCATTATCGACGGCTACTACTCCGACGCTGCCGTGACCTACCCTATCGGCAAGGTCAGTGCGGAGACGACGAAGTTGCTCGAAGTGACGAAAGCTTCCCTGGAAAGGGCCATTGAGCAGTGCCAGGTGGGCGGACGCCTGGGAGATATCTCCGCCGCCGTCCAGGAACTCTGTGAAGCAGAAGGTTTTGGGGTTGTCCGCGAGTTTGTGGGCCATGGAATCGGTCGCGCCATGCACGAAGATCCCCAGGTTCCGAACTTTGGCGCTGCCGGCAAGGGGCCGCGGCTGAAAGCAGGAATGGTGCTCGCGATCGAGCCCATGATCAACGCCGGCGGGCCGGAAGTACGTGTTTTGAAGGATGGATGGACGGCGGTGACCATCGATGGCAGCTACAGTGCCCATTTTGAGCACACGGTTGCCATCACGAAAGATGGCCCCCAGGTGCTAACCAGATAGGAAAATAGTCCCCTTTTGGGGTACTATAGAAGATGCGGTGTGCGCAAGTGTGTCGCATGGTAACTCTGGTTGAGGAAAACACTCAACTTATAGAAGAAGTTGTGGAGATGAAAGGGGTTTAGCCTCTTCCCCTCCAAAGGAGATCGTTTGTCGAAGGAAGATGCAATTGAAGTGATGGCGGTGGTTGTCGAAACCCTGCCGAATGCGATGTTCAAGGTCGAGCTTGAGAACAAGCACCAGGCCCTTGCACACGTCTCCGGGCGTATGCGCAAAAACTTCATTCGTATCCTCCCCGGCGACCGCGTCGCGATTGAGCTCAGCCCGTACGATCTCAACCGCGGCCGCATTGTCTACCGCTACAAGTAGACAACGGCTACGGGAGCCCATCCCGTCTCCATCATGGGTTGCTCAAGCGCATTTGCACTTGGGATAAGTCAGGGCGTTTGCCCTGGCGTTCAGGTCGTTTGTCAAAAGGGAACTCATTCCCCATTGACCGCGTCCTTTAGTCGTCAGGTTACAGGTTGCATAAAGAAGGGAATCACAATGAAGGTTCGTGCCTCAGTAAAGAAGATGTGTGACAAGTGCAAGGTCATTCACCGCCGTGGTGTGGTGCGTGTTATCTGCGAGAACGCGAAGCACAAGCAGCGTCAGGGATAAAGAAGACCCAATGTTACCGGCCCCGTCGGGCTAGTTAGCCGAAATCAAGGCTTGCGTTGAACCCGACGGACTCACCGCAAACAAGCAACCCTGCTCTCGTGGCGAAGCTACGAAGCTCAACCGAAAAGGAACCCCATGGCACGTATTGCTGGAGTCGATGTCCCTAATAACAAACAGGCGCGCATCGGTCTCACCTACATCTTTGGAATCGGCGACTCTCGCGCGGCCAAGATCCTTGCGAAGGCGGATGTTGATCCGTTCGCGAAGGTCGGCACGCTCGACGAAGACGCGCTGAACCGCATCCGTCAGGTAATTGAAGCCGAGGGCCAGATCGAAGGCGATCTCCGCAAGGACATCTCGCTCAACATCAAGCGCCTCATCGAAATTCAGTCCTACCGTGGCCTCCGCCATCGCCGCAGCCTTCCTGTCCGTGGCCAGCGCACCCACACCAACGCTCGCACCCGCAAAGGCCCGCGCAAGGGAACCGTTGCTGGTAAGAAGAAAGCGACGAAATAAGACATGGCGAAGACACAGAATACGAAGAGCGCAGCAAAGCCCGGCAAGAATAAGAAGTTCAAAAAGCGCGAACGGAAGAACGTTCCATTTGGCCTCGTCTTCATTCAGGCTTCGTTCAACAACACGATCGTCACCATCACCGACCAGATCGGCAACACGCTGAGCTGGAAGTCGTCCGGTTCGCTTGGCTTCCGCGGCTCCCGTAAGGGAACCCCGTTTGCCGCTCAGCAGGCCGCCGTCGGTGCAGCCAACGCAGCCCGCGACCACGGTGTCCGTTCGGTCGATGTGCGCGTCTCGGGGCCCGGCTCAGGCCGCGAGTCCGCGATCCGCGCTCTCGCCACCACCGGCATCGAGGTGCGCAGCATCCGAGACGTTACGCCGATGCCGCACAACGGTTGCCGTCCGCCGAAGCGCCGCCGCGTTTGATCTGTGGCACTTTTGATGAAGTCCGAATGCGAGCGCTGTAATACAGCTCTCGATGCAAACGGAAGAGCCTTCATCTGCAGTTATGAGTGCAGCTTTTGTGCAACATGCACTCAGGTTTTGAATGCAATCTGTCCCAACTGTGGCGGTGAGCTTGTTCTCAGGCCCCGCCGCAGGCAAGACCTTACCGCAACCGGATCGTGAAGAAGCGCTGCCCGCGCGTAAAGCGATCGTCACCCGAAGTTAGGAGTTATAAAAATGGCACGTTACACCGGACCCGTCTGCCGCCTCTGCCGCCGCGACGGCACCAAGCTTTTCCTCAAGGGAACTAAATGCTTCTCTGAAAAATGCCCCGTCGAGAAGCGCAACTTCCCACCAGGCCAGCACGGCCAGTCCCGCAAGGTGAAGAAGGTCGTCGGCTACGGTCTGCAACTCCGCGAGAAGCAGAAGGCCAAGCGCATCTACTTCACACTCGAGACTCAGTTCCGCGCCTACTACCAGAAGGCCTCGAACAAAACCGGCGTCACCGGCGAACTCCTGCTCCAGCAGCTTGAGACCCGTCTCGACAACGTCGCCTACCGCCTCGGCTTCGCAATGAGCCGCCGCCAGGCCCGTCAGGTCGTCCGTCACGGTCACCTTCAGGTCAATGGCCGCAAGGTCAACATCCCGTCCTTTCAGGTGAAGGTTGGCGATGAGATCGCGATCCGCGAGGGTTCGAAGGCTCTGGTCATGCTCGAAGAGGCGAAGAACTTTGCCGCCGGTCAGAACCAGGTTCAGTGGCTCGACATTAACCGCGACAATCTCTCCGGCAAGGTCATCGCTCTGCCGAAGCGCGAGGACGTCAACCTGCCCGTCAACGAGCAGCTGATCGTCGAACTCTACAGCAAGTAACTGTAGTAGTTACAAAAAAGATTGGATCTCCACGTCCAGATCATCGGACGTGGATTCACCCTTAGCCGGCCCGAAAGGGAAGGCGAGTAGTACACAACTCAACCAGCAACTGAAACACCCCGCCATCTCGCAGAATGCATCGCGAATGAGCCGGAAAAGGAGAAACACATGCTTTGGAGAGGTTTTCAAAAGCCCAAGCGCCTCGCAGTCGACACCGAAACTCTAACCGAAAAGTACGGCAAGTTCTCCGCGCAGCCCTTTGAGCGCGGCTTCGGTACCACCATTGGCAACGCACTTCGCCGCACCCTACTCTCCTCGATCGAGGGAGCTGCCGTGACCGCCGTTCGCATCGAAGGTGTCCTGCACGAGTTCCAGTCCATTACGGGCGTTGTTGAAGATGCAACAGACATCATCCTGAACCTCAAGCAGATTCCGTTCAAGCTTGCTGGCGAAGGCCCCAAGGCTCTCTACCTCCGCGCTGACCAGGCCGGCGTCATCACGTCCGGCATGATCGAAGCTGATGGGGACGTCGAAATCCTCGACAAGAACGTCTACATTTGCACCGTCTCTGAAGGCGGCAAGATCGATATGGAGATGCGCCTGAAGCGCGGCCGTGGCTACATCTCGGCTGACAAGAACTTCGACGGCGACCTCGGCCTCGGCTTCATTCCGGTCGACTCCGTCCACTCGCCCGTCCGCAAGGTCAACTATCTCGTCGAGGCAGCTCGTCTCGGTCAGATCACCGACTACGACAAGCTCACCATCGAGATCTGGACCAACGGCACCATTCTTCCCGCCGATGCACTTGGCCTTTCCGCGAAGCTGCTGAAGGACCACATGACCATCTTCATCAACTTTGAAGAGGAGATGGAAGCCGGCCACGACGGTCTGCACGACGGCCCGGCAATGCGCAACGAGAACCTCAACCGCTCGGTCGAAGAGCTTGAGCTCTCCGTCCGAAGCTACAACTGCCTCAAGAACGCCAACATCGCCACAATCGGCGAGCTCATTCAGAAGACCGAAGCCGAGATGTTGAAGACCAAGAACTTCGGCCGCAAGTCCCTGAACGAGATCAAAGAGATCCTCGCGCAGATGGGCCTGTCCCTCGGCATGAAGATCGACGAGAACGGCAACCCGCAGCCCGGACCTACCTCCGTCCTGCCCGCAGCCACCCTCGCCGCCAGCTTCGGCAACTTTGATGACGATGATGACGAAGACGAAGATGAGGACGAAGACCTCGACCTCGTCGGCAGCGAACCAGAGAACTTCTAGCCAGGGTTGCGGCGGTGGAATCAACTCCGCCGCCGCAGTCTCTAGATGAAACGCGAGCGCAAGCCGCGTAGCGACAAAGCCTTCGGGCAGCTTCACCCGCGCCATGCTTCCACCGAGCGCACATTCTAAGCAGCACCGACTCACGGCCAGTGCCGAGTCGAAGGAGATCATCGATGCGTCACCGTAATGCAGGATACAAACTAGGCCGCAACACCAGCCATCGCCGCGCCATGCTGCGCAACCTCGTCACTTCCGTCATCCTGATGGACCGCGTCGAGACCACCATCACCAAGTGCAAGGCCACCCGTCCTCTCATCGAGAAGATGATCACCCTCGGCAAGCGCGGCACCGTTCACGCCCGTCGTCAGGCCGCCGCTTACCTTATGACGCCCGAGTCGGTTGACCGCCTCTTTGCCACCGTGGCTCCGCGCTACGCCGCACGCCAAGGCGGATACCTCCGCATTACGCGCCTCGGAGCCCGCAAGGGTGACGCAGCCGAGATGGCATATATCGAGCTCCTCGGTGCCGAGCATGAGCTCAACGAGAAGGCTCAGAAGCGCGCAGAAGCCCGTACGAAGAAGCGCGAAGAGCTTGCTAAGCAGATGGAAGAGCGCGGCGAAGGCGAAGCCGGCGACCCGAACGCTGAAGCATAAAGTTAAGCGAAACCATCAAAACAGAGAGACGCACCTTCTGGGTGCGTCTCTCTGTTTTTCGCAATGCTAGAAGAAACTAACCGCTGTGAACCATGACACGGTTTTTCCCTGCGCGCTTGGCGGCGTAGAGAGCTTCGTCTGCTAGCTCCACCAATTGAAATCCGTTCTCGAGCGACTCGTTCATCGAAGCCATTCCCACACTGATGGTGAGCGGCTCATTTTCCCAGTCCTCTGTTGCGACTCGCTGCATGACGCGCCGGGCGAGTCCCATGGCGCTCTCTTCGCCGCTCTCCGGCAGCAGAACCACAAACTCTTCGCCGCCATATCGTGCAGGCAGGTCCGGGAGCCGCACCGTCGTTCGCAGGATCATGCCAAGGCGACGCAAGACTTCATCGCCGGCTGCGTGGCCCCATCTGTCGTTGATCGTTTTGAAGTTGTCGACGTCGATCAACAACACCGAAAGCTCTCGCTTTCTCCGCCGCGCGAGCGAGAATTCCATGACGAGACGCTCTTCAAAGGATCTCCGATTACGCAATCCTGTCAGTTCATCGGTGACGGCGAGCTTGCGCAACTGATCATTGGCATCTTCAAGTTCGCGGTGGTAGCGTTCCAACTCCGCATGATGAGCTACCTCCTCCGACACATCGACGGCTACACCGGCCAACAACACATTTCCTGCAGAATCGTGGCAGGGGAACTTAAAGGATCGCAACGAGCTCACCGATCCGTCGGAGTTCCGGATATGCTCCTCCGTCTCGACCATTTTGCCGCCTGCCATGACCTCGAGATCGTGAGTTCGCACCGATTTTGTAAGTTTTCTTGACCAGAGTTGCTCGTCGGTCCGCCCCAGCCACGCGTACTCGCTTACCCCAAACCTTTGAGCGAAGCTACGGTTGTAAAACAGCAACCGTCCAGCAGCATCCTTGATATAGCTCAGAAACGGGCTCGCGTTCATAAACGCGCGAAATAGTTCTTCGCTCGCCCTTAGGCCCGCGCTCGCTCTTTCTTTGTCTGCCAGCGCTTGTTCCAGAGCTTTGCGCTGCACTACTGCTTCCAGCCGAAGACTGATCTGCCGCCCCAGAATCTCGAGAGCTTCCATCTGATCTTCACTTAGGATCCGGGGAACCAAATCAACTACGCAGAAGGTCCCCATCGGCTCATCGTCTGAGTTATATAACCCGACACCGGCGAAGAAACGGATCGCCGGATCCCAAGTCACCAGAGGATTGCTCGAAAACCGCTGATCCGTCAGGGCGTCGTTCACCATGAAAAGCCCATTCTGCCGAACTGCGTGCGCGCAGAAGGCTACCTCTCGCGGTGTCTCGCCCATCTTCAGATCGTCAGACGCACGAAACCATTGGTGCCGCTCATCGAGCAGGGTCACCAAACCAATTGGAGTTCCGCAGAGGCAGGCAGCAAGTCGTACAAGTTCGCCACATTCAAACTCTGGCTGGGAGTCCAACAAATCACGTGTCCAGATCGCCCTTAAACTAGCGGCTTCAGCTTCTGTTCGACGCAGGGTCATCTATCACCGTAAAATCAAAACTAAGGATAGCTTTGGTGACTTGCATACGCTAGAAGCAATTTCAAGTGCTTACGAAAGTAACCCAGCATATTATTCCCATTGTGGGAATAGAAGGTGAAGATAATCGATTTAGTTGGAGGTCAGACCAGAATACTCCTCGTTTTGGGCCCTTACCTTGCTGATACCTTCCCCCTGCACTAATCTAGAGACAATCATGTATGAAGACTTCAAAGTAACCGACCGCTGGACCGGAGAAGACCTTCACTGCGTTTGGAAGGGAACGATGGTGGCTATCGCGACGCGGCATGCCGACGCCACCGACATCCGCTTCGCGGTCAACGACAGACACGTCTGGATATCCATGCCGAATCTGGCGTGGGTCGAACAGAAGCGTCGTACCGGCTTCGTCATCACGGATTATCTTGCAGCTCAGGTCGCCGGGCGGTATCTGCAGCACGCCGTCAAATCCGGTTACGACAATGGCCGGGAGATGTACACCATGACGGTCGATGAGGTTCTCGAACACGCCGGCGCGGTCGTAAAAGAAGCCGGTCGCACCGACAATCTTCCCAGCCTTCCCGTCATCAACCCGGATATCCGCGCCGAGGACGAGTTGGGCATTCATCTTCCAGGCGAACCAGCATAACCTCCCAGGGGTTTGGTCCATGTTCTCGCGCCGCCGATTTCTTGTCGTGTTTCCTGCCTTTGCGGCGTCCGCACGTGCCTTTGCGACGTGGCCTGTACGCAAGAGGAAAGCCTTGCCGGCTCCGGTTTATGTCTTCTTCGGAACCGACACGACCAAAGGGGTGTGCAAAGGCATCTATCGGTCGACCTTTGATTCAACCCATGGCCAATTAAGTCCGCCAGTGTTGGTTGCCGACACGGCTCGGCCATCCTTTCTTGCGTTGGCGCCTCCCGGTTCAGGCCACAGCTCGCTCTATGCGGTCAATGCGATTAATGATCCCGCCGCAACCGTTACGACCTTTGCGCTGGACCCGGGAACCTGCAACCTTCGTCAGATCGGCCAAGTGCCCTCGGGCGGAGCCGGGCCTGCTTGTGTCTCGGTGGACTCTACCGGCCACGCCGCATTTGTGGCTAATTACTCCGGCTCCTCTATCTCTTCTTATCGCATTCAGCCCGACGGCACGCTCAGTCAGCCGGTAGAACGCCTGGACTTCAAAGACCATCAGAAATTTGGAGAACCTGGGCCGAACTCTGCGCGCCAGCAGGATCCGCATCCCCACTGCGTCACCATCTCACCGGATGACCGCTTCCTCCTGGTCTGCGATCTAGGCACAGACCATATTGCAGTTTTCTATATTCATCCCGAGACTGGCACACTCTCCGACCCACACCTGTTCACGAATGAACGTCCTGGTTCAGGACCTCGCCACGTCGTCTTCCACCCCAACAGCCGTTGGGTCTACTGCATCAATGAGATGGACTCCACCATCGATCGCTGCCTCTGGACTGCTACGCGCTTCAGCAATACGCCGCAAGGCCTTTTGGTTAATTCCACTTTCTCGATCAAGACCATCGCCCCGGAATTTCCCGCCGACAAGAACACGGCTGCCGAACTTGCAATCTCTCCTGACGGCAATTTTCTCTACGCCAGCAATCGTGGGGAGAACACACTGGTTGTTTTCTCAATCAGTACGAAGAATGGTGACCTTACGCTGGTACAGCGAATCACCTGTGGTGGCAAGACTCCTCGCCACTTCACCCTGGACCCGACAGCACAGTGGGTCATCTGCGGGAACCAGGATTCCGCAAACGTTACGGTCTTTCGTCGTGATTCCGCAACCGGGTTGCTCTCAGGCCCTGTGCAGACCCTCGCTCTGGACTCGCCTCTGTTCACTCTCTTTGCCTAGAAGTAAACAGAGGCGTGGCGCTTTTTAGCTCTTAGGCAACGTCGCCATGTCGATTACGAACCGGTACTTCACATCCGATTTCAGCACCCGTTCATAGGCTTCATTCAGCTTGTCAACTGAGGTCAGTTCAATATCGGAGACGATGTTGTGCTCGGCGCAGTAGTCCAGCATCTCCTGGGTTTGATTCATCCCGCCGATACCCGATCCGGCGAGAGAGCGCCGATTGGCCACCACAGAAAATGGAGCCACTGACAATGGCGTTTCAGGCAAGCCGACGAGACAGAGAGTGCCATTCAACCGCAGCAGATTCAGATACTGATTGACGTCGTGTGGCGCCGAAACGCAGTCGAGAATGATATCGAAGCTGCCGGTGTGCTTCGCTACAGCGGCGGCATCTTTCGTCACGACTACCTCGTCGGCACCCAGCTTCTTCGCGTCTTCGATCTTGTTCTCGGAGGTGGTGAATTGGACTACATGCGCGCCAAAGGAATGAGCGAACTTCAGGCCCATGTGACCGAGCCCACCCAGGCCAACGACGCCTACTTTGCTGTTCTTTCCGACCTTCCAATGGCGTAGGGGAGAGTAGGTTGTAATCCCTGCGCAGAGCAGAGGAGCTACAGCAGCGAGATTGAGCTTCGGCGAGACACTGTGAACGTAGTATTCGTGCACGACGATGTTGTTGGCGTATCCGCCGTAGGTGACCTGGCCTGAGTAATCGCGTTTGTTGTAGGTTTCGACTGCACCCTTCAGACAGTACTGCTGCTCGTCCGCTTTGCAGTTCTCGCACTCGCGGCACGAGTCGACGATCACTCCGACAGCAGCCAGATCGCCCACTTTGAACTTCTTCACATTGCTGCCGACCGCCGTCACATGCCCGACAATCTCGTGTCCTGGCACCATAGGATAGATCGACCCGCCCCACTCATCCCGCGCCTGGTGAATGTCCGAGTGACAGATCCCGGAGTAGGCAATCTCAACGACAACTTCGCTCGCGCCTGGCTCACGGCGTTCAAAGCTGAAAGGAACTAGTGGTGACTTTTTATCGTGTACGGCATATCCACGTGATTTCATTCTCGACCCCTCTATCGTCCGAACTGGATGACCAGTTCTTCTCGAAGACGCTGGCAGTTGATCTGACGGTTACGTTCGCTATTCAGAATTACTCGTCGTAGTGCAGCAGACTCAGCACGTCGTACTGTTGAAATTTCTCGCGGCCTTTCAGGAAGTCGAGCTCGATCGCAAAACCAAGCCCGGCGATCTCGCCGCCCAACTGTCGCACGAGCTCGACCGTCGCCTGCATCGTGCCGCCGGTTGCCAGCAGATCGTCCACGATGACGACGCGCTCTCCCGGCTGGATCGCGTCCAGATGAATCTCTAGAGCGTCGGTGCCATACTCGAGATCGTAAGTGACCCGGGCGGTCGGCGCAGGCAGCTTCTTCGGCTTGCGAACAGGCACGAAGCCGGCGTTCAGCCGATAGGCCAGTGCTGGTCCGAAGATAAATCCGCGTGCCTCGATTCCCAACACGAGATCGATCTCCTTTCCGATGTAATACTGCGCGAAGGCGTCGATCAGTGTGGCAAACCCTGCCTTATCCTTCAGCACGGTCGTAATGTCATAGAAGAGAATCCCAGGCTTTGGGAAATCGGGCACAGTGCGGATCAGGGTCTTCAGCGGTTCGCAGTTAATCGGTAGTGTCATCAGTCCTTACCAGGCTCCTTCAATCTCAAATGGCCCAAGCTGCGCGCCTTCGCTCTCGGCCAGTTCCTGTTCCTCTACGGCATCGACGCGGCTGCCGCGCGAACCTTTTCGCAGCGCATCCTTCAACTCGGCAAGCTCTTCAGGTTTACCCGCCGCGACGATCTCGACGTGACCCTGATCTGTGTTTCGGACCCATCCCCGCAGTCCGAGCTCCGCCGCCTCCTGGTGCACGAACCAGCGAAATCCGACTCCCTGCACGCGACCTTTTACGAGGTAATGGCACACCATGGAGACTCCAGTGTCGCAGAGCAGATATCCCCACGCAAGGCGTAGGAGGCGAAAGAAAAGGCGGAGCCAGTGACTCCGCCTTTCCTATTGAAGACTTGTCTTAGGCCCTGCTCATGTAAGCGCCTTCTGCAGTATCTACGCGAATCTTTTCGCCTTCGTTGATGAAGGGGGGTACCTGCACAACCAGACCTGTTTCGAGCTTTGCAGGTTTGGTCACCGACGACGCAGTCGCCGACTTGATGCCAGGCTCTGTCTCCATCACGGTCATCTCGACTACGCCCGGAAGCTCAATGCCGACAGCCTTGCCATCATGAAAGCTTACGTTGATCGAGAGATTAGGCAATAGATAGTCGACGGCATCGCCGAGCGTGTCGCGCTTCAGCATCGTCTGCTCGAATTTGTCATCCATGAAGTAATACTCATCGCCGTCGTTGTATAAAAACTCCATCTTCACTTCGTCAACGATTACGCGATCAATTGGGTCAGGTGAGCGAAAACGCTCGACGAACATTGCGCCGGTGCGCACGTTGCGAAGTTTGGCCTGGATGAAGGCCCGAAGATTGCCAGGCGTGCGGTGCTCCACCGAGAAAACCAGGTGAAGATCGTCCTTGAATTTGATAATCATGCCCGGGCGCATCTGCGTTGCGGGAATCGACATAAAAGAAAACCTCTGATCTGTGCTGAATTTCAGCTGTACTGAGATATTTGTGCGGGCATCGGCGATAGCTGCCAGCAAGCCTACAACCTTTTAATTGTAGCTCAGCGAGCATGTTTCCGGGTCTGACGACCATTCAACGCAATACCAATCAGCTGCCGAAGATCTTTCGGAAGAATCGTCCAATTGCATGTGCGAAACCATGACGAGGAGGGGTTGCGGCTGGAGCGCTGGCGCTGGCTGCCGTCGTGCTCTGTGGCGCATTTGCCGTCGCCTCGGTCGTCGTGCTCTTTGCCTCGGGTTTAGCCGGCGGCTCAGTTGTGCTATCCGGACTGTCGCCGGAGTTCAGGGTAGCGGTGACCTGCTCGTGCAATGCCCCTGCGGGCGCCTCGGGGATCGGTGCCGGAGCCAGCCCTGCGCTTATGGCGGCTGGAAAAGGGTGCAGTTCCGCCGCAGTCTTCGGATCACCCGGAGTTCCCGCATTGCCGGAGTTCAGCAGCGCATCGGCTACCGTCATCGCCGGCTCAGGAGGACATCCGCACGACGAGCTTTCATGGTCGACCACCTCTTTTAGGCTGCCGTGTTCGAACAGCACATGCTGCCCCGCCTTCAGTTCGTAAGCCGCTTCGCCGAACTGGTCGGCAATGTTGAGTACAGGCGCCAGGGCTCCGCGATTCTCAACGCAAGTGTCGCCGTTCCTCGTTACTCTGAGCTGCAGATCGAGCGGTCCGTCTCCACGCATCGTAAATCGCAGGTCCGGCGTCATCACCATATCCTGCGTCGTCGCGGCCATTTGTATCTCAATCGCGCCGCGATCGAGCGCCAGCATTAGCGGAGCTGTACCAGCGGCGCCCTGTCCCGAGGTCAGATGCAGTCCGCTGGTCGCGCACACCCGAATCGTCCCACCGCGTTTCAACTCAATCTCAGCCGTGTGGTCTCGGGCTGTCACTGTCGTGTTTCCAACCAGAATCGCGCGTCCGTTGTTTATCTCAAGCGCCCCGGCGATGTTGGCGTTCTGCACTCCCACCGTGCCAATCGGCTGCTGCGCCCACGCAATTCCGCAACCGATTGTGAACACAAGAATCAGCCGACGCACCATCATTGCCCACCCTACATCTTCAGGAAGTTTTGAATGATCTGTTTGCCGTGTACGGTCAGCACGCTTTCGGGATGGAACTGCACACCCTCGATGGGCAACTCGCGGTGACGAAGCGCCATAATGGTCTCCCCATCCGCGGTTCGCGCCGAAACCTCGAGTTCCTCCGGCAGTCCTTCGTCGTTTACGATCAGCGAGTGGTACCGCGTGCAGGTCATCGCAGACGGAATGCCTTTGAAGATAGTCTTACCGTCGTGCTCGACTTCACTGGTCTTGCCATGCATCAGCTTAGGTGCGCGCACTACGTTGCCGCCAAATGCCGCACCGATCGCCTGATGCCCTAAGCAAACGCCGAGAATCGGCACACTGCGCCCACCCGCCTCTGCTAAGGATGCGAAGTGCTTGATCAGCTCCATGCTGATCCCCGCATCCTGCGGAGTACACGGCCCCGGCGAGATCAAAATCCTCTCCGGCCGCAGCGCCTCAACCTCTTTCGGCGTCAGCTCATCGTTGCGCCGAATCACCATCGCGGCACCAAGCTCACCCATGTACTGCACCAGGTTGTAAGTAAACGAATCGTAGTTATCCAGAACAAAGACCATATCGTATTAAATTCTACGCTCCAGGCAGCGCTCTGTTGTCGAACGCTTAGTGCGAACTTGCCGATAACCCTAGTTGCGAGGGAGTGCGGCACTCATTTCAAGGAACTGATAAATTAGTGCGTCAGGGAAGCAGATTATGAGGGATGGGAATGCGCGTTCAGAAAGCAGCGATTTGCATCTTCCTCGCTTCAGCGTTGCTCCTCTCGGTTCCGTTAGCCAGCGAACTGACAGTCAGCCATTATCGTCGCTGGTACGCGTCGAGACTACTCTCCGCATTGCGACAGATCCGGCCTGGCACCACTACCGAGGAACAGGCTCGCGCAGCACTCAAGCCGTTTTCCGCTTATGAAGATGGATCGGATACGCGGCGCGCGGGAACCGTTTCCAGTCAGCTCGGATATCAGTTTTACAACTCCCCGGAGTGGGTCACTTCGCTCGCGTACCACCTTAGATTTATTCCGATTCGCCTGACGCTACCTTGGACCCTGTTTGAGGCTCATCTCGATTTCACAGATGGGCTAGTCGCGGGTATTCACATCATAGAAATGCAGGAGGACCAACCCGGATTCCCTCATCCAAATTCCGCGTCCGTCACCGTGGTTTCCAATCGAAATGGGCAAATTGCCAGAAGCCTCTACGACGGTACCCCCTCTGAGAACTTCAACGGTTACTGGGAATACTCCCGAAGCACCGGCCAGGCGGATCAGAGCGGAAACCCGACGAGCTTTAGTTGTTGCCATGCCAGATTCATCAGGCTGGACGAGCGAGCCACACCCGCTGAACGCTCGCAAGCACTAGACTTTCAACTGCATTGTTTGACGTCCATTCTGCGCTGCAAAGACGACCGGCAGATCCTTCCCTGACTGATGCGACGCAAACCAGACCCTTAGACTCCCCTTGCCCGCTCAATCGCCCTAACTACCGCTCGCGCCTTATTCACTGACTCCTCAAACTCTTTCTCAGGCACCGAATCCGCCACGATCCCGCCACCCGCTTGAAAGTGTCCCTGCTCCCCATTCATAAACAGCGTCCGAATCGCGATACAAGAATCCAGATTCCCACTGAAGTCCGCATACAGCACACTCCCGCCATACACTCCTCGCCGTGCTGGCTCCAGCTCTTCGATTATCTCCATGGCTCGGATCTTCGGTGCTCCGCTGAGCGTTCCGGCAGGGAAGCAGGCACGGAACGCATCGAGTGCCCCCAACTCCGAACGCAGGGTGCCTTCGAGCGAACTCACCATATGCATCACGTGGCTATACCGCTCCACGAACATCAGATCCTTCACCTTCACCGACCCAAACTCACTCACCCGCCCAACGTCGTTCCTTCCGAGGTCGACCAGCATAATATGCTCGGCCACCTCCTTCTCATCCGCGCGAAGATCCGCCTCCATCGCCCGATCCTTCGCCTCATCCGCACCCCGCGGCCGTGTTCCCGCAATCGGCCGATACTCTACCTCCTGCCCGTGTACCCGCACCAGCAGCTCGGGCGAAGACCCTACGATGTGCGCCAAGCTCGGTTTCTTCGCGGCTTTCTCCTCCAGCCCAAACCGCAAAAAATACATGTAAGGCGAAGGATTCACGATGCGGAGTGCTCGATAGATCTCGAAGGAATCGACCCCCGGCACGCAATCGAACCGTTGCGAGATCACACACTGAAATACATCCCCAGAAGCGATGTACTCCTTCGCCTTCTCCACCGCCTTCAAAAACGCAGCCTTCGGAGTACGTGAAGTGATCTTCAACTTTCCCTCAGGCTTCTTCTTCTTTCTCACTGGCAATGCCGCAGCCAGCCGCTTCTCCATCTTGTTCAGCCGTCGCACCGCGCGCTCGTAGGCGCCTTCGCGAGACTCGCGCGTCAGGTCCGCCGTAACCATCAGGTGAATCTCCTTCTTCACGTGGTCGAAGGCGAGCACTTGATCGAAGAACATCAGACAGGCATCCGGTACGCCGAGCTCATCCTTGGCCAGCGAGGGCAACTTCTCAATCTGACGCACGACATCATAAGCAAAGAACCCAACCGCACCTGCCGTAAACGGAGGTAGCCCCGGCAATCGCGCCGGCGTGTGCCCACTCAGAGCGCGCTTCAGCTCCTCAAAGATATCCCCGTCGAACGTATGCTCCCGCCGTCCTTCGCGAACAGTAATGCGCGTTCCCCGAGCCGTCATCTTTTTGTATGGCTGAATGCCGATGAAGGTGTAACGGCCAACATGCTCGCCACCTTCGACCGATTCGAGCAGAAACGCTTCCGGCTCGTCAGAGGCTATACGCAGAAATGCCGAAACCGGAGTCTCGAGGTCTGCCGTCACTGTCCGATAAACGGGCACAAGCGAATGGTTACGGCTTAATTTCAGAAATTCGCGAGCGGAGGGAAGGGAGTTGGAGTCAAAAGAAGGCATGGCTACATCCATCATAAATGCAGCTTTATGCGTGTTTTATGTTGGGACGGATACACTTGACGATGACGGCTCCTCCCCCGTTGGTTCGATTGCACATCGTCGTTCGGCGAGCCTATACTCCTCGAGTTTGGCCACAGACCGGTCTGGCACAAGCAGTATCCTGCTTCTAGCGGAGGCACAAGATGGCCGGAGAATCGCTGATACCAGCAACAGAACAAAGGAAAGTAAAAATGCAGACCCTTACGCTCGAGCAGGAGACTAATCCCTGGGAAGCCCAGGCCGCTCGGTTCGACTTCGCCGCACAGAAACTCAATCTCGATCAAGGCATCTGGAAGGTCCTTCGCTACCCATCCCGCGAACTTATCGTTCACATCCCCGTCGGCATGGATGACGGCTCGATCGAAGTCTTCACCGGCTACCGTGTTCAGCACTCAGTGGCCCGCGGCCCTGCCAAGGGCGGCATCCGCTACTCCCCAGACGTCTCCCTCGATGAAGTCCGCGCACTCGCCTCCTGGATGACCTGGAAGTGCGCCGTCGTTAACATCCCTTTCGGCGGAGCCAAGGGCGGCGTCATCTGCGATCCCAAAAAGATGTCCCAGGGTGAACTCGAGCGCATGACTCGCCGCTACACCGCCGAACTCATGGAATTCATCGGACCGGAAAAAGATGTTCCCGCGCCCGACATGGGCACCGACGAGCAGACCATGGCATGGATCATGGACACCTACTCCATGCACATGCGCCAGACCGTGAACGCCGTCGTCACCGGCAAGCCCGTCAACCTCGGCGGCTCACGCGGACGGAAAGAAGCTACTGGCCGTGGAGTCTCCGTCGTCTGCGACGAGGCGATCAAGCATCTCGGTATGTCCATTGACGGTTGCCGTGTCATCATTCAAGGCTTCGGCAACGTCGGCTCCAACTCCGCCAAACTGCTCGCGCAGAAGGGCTACACGATCATCGGCATCGCCGAGTTTGATGGCGGCCTCTACAACCCAAAAGGAATCGACATTCCGGCCCTGATCGAGCATCGCAAGAACGCTGGCACCATCAACGGCTTCACCGAGGCCGAGGCCGCCGATAAACGCGAACTCCTCACGTATAACTGCGAGATTCTCATTCCCGCAGCGACCGAAAATGTCATTACCAGCAAGAATGCAGATCGCATACGCTGCAAGATCCTCTGCGAAGGCGCCAATGGCCCCACCACCACCATCGCCGACGAGATCCTCGCCGACAAGCGGGTCTTCATCATCCCCGACATTCTCGCCAACGCTGGCGGCGTTACCACCAGCTACTTCGAGTGGGTGCAGGATCGGATGGGTTACTTCTGGACGGAGGCTGAAGTCAATCAGCGCCTCGACAACATCATGACCGAGAGCTTCAACGATGTCGTGACCTACGCTCAGAACCACGGAGTCAACAACCGCATCGCCGCGTATATGCTCGCAATCGACCGCGTAGCCTACACCACCAAGCAGCGCGGTATCTACGCCTAACTCCTAAATTCGCTGCAATATAAAGGAGGCAGCTCAAAAGGCTGCCTCTTTGGTCTAGTAGCAGTTGCTACTGTCATCGGAGCAGTACTCGTCCACCGTGAGCCTTATTTTCGCCGTCACGACGCTCTCAACTTGCCCGGTCCCCGTCCCAATGACTCGAATCGTATAGCTTCCGGGCTTCGTCCCCAGGTTCGTGCAGGATCCGCATCCTGTTAGCGAAGCAATCCCGAAGATCGCAACGACGGCAACCAGCAGACTCTTGATCGCCCGTCTTCGCTTACCGGGTATGAGTATGACAATGAAGGCTGCGAGGATGGTACTCGCAAACGGCAAACTGGCCGTTCTCGATTCAGAATCCGCGACCACGCATGATCGTGGAGGCATCACGCTCAGTCGCAGCGTTGTCGTCCCGCCGCTTCCCGGAATCGTCTGTGCTTGAAACGCACACGTCGCCTCTGCCGGCAGATCTCCGCACGACAGCAATACCGGTGCCGTAGATCCGGTCTGAGGAATCACCGCGACTTGCAGGTTCACCGTTCCGCCCACTGTTGTGGTCGAAGAACCAGTTACTGAAATGCTGAACTTATCCGTCATCGTGGCAAGCGGTAGCACCGTCACCGTCACCGGCGCTGAGGTCGATCCCATATGCGTCGCATCGCCCGAGTACGCCGCCGTCAACGTATGTGTTCCTACGGCGAATCCGGAACCTGCACCAGGTGGGCAACTCGCCGCCTGCGTCACAGCAATTGTGCAAATATTTGTCGGGCCATCGAAAAAAGAGATTGTTCCCGTCGGTGTACTTCCATCACTCGCGGCGACCCGTGCAGACCCACTCACCACCAGCCCGAAGTAGATCGTCGATGGTGTCGAAAGGGTAAAGACTACCGTGGTCGGGATCTCCGGAACAGCCTTTGTCTTGATCCTGTTCAACAACACCGTGATCCCGCCGGTAGTCACACCACCGCTCACCGGTGTCGTTAGGCTGCTGATCGCCGTATTCGCGATCACCGTACCGCCATTGGCAATCACCAGATCCGTATATCCATCCTTGTTTACATCGCCTGCCGAGATGGAGTTGATCCCCATTCCCGCCAGAAAGTGCTCTTCTTCGCCAAAGACTCGTCCCCCGAGATTGTTCTGAACACTAACCACGTATCCGTCGCTCATCATCAGATCCGGCCGCCCATCGCCATTCACATCGGCCACCGCCAGTTGGTAAAAGTTTCGCGACGGCGACGTCACGACGGGAGCTTCAAAGCCCCCATCGCTGTTGCCGTACCAGATATAAATCGCGTTCGACGCAGTCGCCGCGGGATGAGCGTGATCGGCGCTGGGGTTGTCATACGCCACGATCACATCCTGATTGCCATCCCCATCGAGATCTTCGGTCACCAATGCTGCCTGCACAAGACCCGCAGCACGTGGTGCTCCCGGAAGGGAGACGACCTGAGGGCTTGGGGAAGCACTCACCTTCGAAGTCGTCGGCGTGGCTGCACCAGCAAACGTTCCGTCCCCATTCCCGTGCAGCAGCAGTGCCTGTGACGCCGCCACATTCACGACCGCGTCCAGATTGTTCGAACCGCTGAACTCTCCCAAAGCTCCGCTCAGTGCAGGTTTCCCTGCCGCAAACGCGCGTGAGCTTCCGAGACTTCCATCCGCGTCTCCAAGCAGCACTGCGATTCCTTCAGGCGAATCGACTGCCACATCGAGAACTCCATCGCCGTTAAAGTCTCCAGACGCAAAGCTTGTTCGACCCGGTCCCGCGTTATAGATCCCCCCCAGAGTGAGATTCAAATCACTCTTCTCCAGCAACACGCTCATGCCTGCCGGAGTCGCCGTATAAAAGATCTGTCGTCCTAAGGCAGCAGTTACCGCGACCAGATGTCCTCCCAGGCCTGTCGTCGCGTCCGCGTTCCCACTTCCGCCCTCCGACACGGTCGAAAAACTTCCATCCGCGTTTCCATGAAAGATCTCAACCCGTCCATCGATGCCCTCCAACACAAGGTCAGGATGTCCGTCATCGTCTACGTCATACAGCAACATGCTCTGCGCAGCACTTGACCCCGCGTAAACCCCTGAAGGAGTCAGCAGTCCATCGCTCGATCCAAGAAAAACGTCTGCAACGCCATTTGTGACAGACTGAATGACCAGGTCGGTATGCCCATCCCCATTCAAATCAGCAGTCATCATTGGGCCGACACCGCCCTGGAGCTGCGTTCCGACGATCCTCACCAGAGTTCCGCTATCGTCGCTCGTCAATGTGAACAACGAAGGGTTCGCAGCGTCTTCCACCAGCAGATCCATGTATCCCGTATCGTGCAGCTGCGCGCCCTTGACGTAACGGAACAGAGGTGCAGCCGTTCCTAAAATCGCGAAGGTTCCAAGCTGCTGTGCAGATGCAAACGTCCCATCGCCGTTCCCCAACGCCAGATACGCTTTCCCAAGTTCAACCGCACCCCACACCCATGCCAGGTCCGCGTGCCCATCATGATTGAAGTCTGCAACAGCAATCGACGCCCCCGCCGTGGGGATTGTCTGGCCGACTGTGAAGGTTCCATCTCCGTTACTTAACAAAATATGAGTGGTCGATGCAGTCTGGGTAGCACCGTAGTCGGTATAGATCAGGTCCGTCCTGCCGTCACCGTTCAAATCCGCAGCCACAACTCCAGATGGCCAGTCTCCGGTCGCGATCACCAAAGGCTGCTGAAACTGCTGGGCCATCGCAGCCAAGGCCGGTAGGCTCAGAGCGCAAAAGGTGATCGTCTTGGGCAGGACACTTCGGATCAGCATGTCGCACGCTCGACCTGTCTTCTCTATCGGCGTCTTGGAGCGAAGGTAGAGGCGCTCTGAGGGGAAAGGAGTTATGCAGGGGAACTCCCGTCTTCAGCTGCTGCTCAGTGGGAGCTTTTAGGATTGTCTCGGCGAGTATGGGACTTCACTAAACCTCCCAGCCGTCTCGCCGATAACTCTCAAGAAAGTCTGGCCCTCTGCTGGACAACCTGAATCGTGACAAAGACATGCCCGAGGGAGCGTCGGCCTGCGTTTCTCCATGGCATCACGCCCTGCAACTTCCGGTCAGCATGAGCCTTTCGCACTTTCGCGCGTCTTACTGTGGCAGAATGCTATTGTTGGTGCCTCTGCCGCGAGCCGCGTAACCTCTCGATGAATCTGCCAAACTCCATCACGATGAGCCGTATCGCATGCGTCCCGCTGCTCATCTGGATACTCTCGCCCGTGTTCCCCTTGACGGGTGGTCACGGCGCCACGGGCCTGCGCGGCGGCGAACAGGAGATCATCGCCAGCATCGTCTTCATCCTCGCCAGCATTACCGATGGCCTCGACGGCTACCTCGCTCGCCGCCGCAAACAGATCACCACCATGGGTATCCTTCTCGACCCCCTCGCCGACAAGCTCATGGTCACCGCCGCCTACATTATTCTGGTGGCATACAATCCCCGAGTCGTTCCACCATGGATCGCGGTTCTGGTCATCGGCCGCGAGTTCCTGGTCTCAGGACTACGCAGTATCGCGGCTACCGAAGGCTTCACGATCGAAGCCAGCGAGATCGGCAAGCTGAAGACTGTCATTCAGATCGTCTCCGTCGTCGCGGCCATCCTCGCGCACCGATGGGACTACTGGAACTGGGGCGGCTACGTCGTCGGCGTTCACTTCATCGCCGTCACCGCCATCTACTGGATGACCATCGTCTCGATCATCTCTGCGATCGACTACTTCATCGGTTTCTGGCAGAAGATTGACCACGCCTCCGACAAACGCCGCAAGCGCCGCAGCTTCGTTCTGAGTCGCAAGCCCAAACCGGTGCCACCGGCAGAGCATCCCTCCCGCATCTCCTAAGTTCCAGCGGAGTTGCACTTGAACGAAAAATTGATGTGGCCTGAATTTAGGGCCTGTGGCATACTGCTGGTGTCGGAGCGCCCTCCGCTCGACGCACGACCGGGCCCGTTCTCGGATCGAATCGTCTCCAGCGAACAACACCTATCCGAGTCAATTGTGATGCTTTGCAGGTTTTCCTCATGAGCGAGGAGCCATGCCTCCCCATTCCCTAAACCGCCTCTTGCGAGGCCTGGAGAAGTCACATGTCCGACGAAATCATCGCCCTCATCATCACCGTCGCCATCATCGCGCTCTTGTTCGCCTGGGTGCCACTCCTGAACTTTATCTGCCCGCCCTGTGGTCGCTTCTTTGCTCAACGTCGCATGGAAAAACAAACGAGCGAGAACCAAAAGATCAGGAAACAATCCTCTGTCGCCGCGATACGGCACTGAAGCCGATTCACTCTCTATTGCAAGATTGGAATTCCAGCGATTCTACGCGACCACTCCTCCGGACCTGTCGTATGGACGCTGGTTCCCTTGGTGTCGACGGCCACGGTCACAGGCATGTCCTGCACTTCGAACTCGTAGATCGCTTCCATTCCGAGGTCCGCGAACGCCAGGACCTTCGAGCTCTTGATCGCTTTTGAGACCAGATACGCCGCGCCGCCGATTGCAATCAAATATACCGCCTCGAACTCGCGAATCGCCTCGATTCCAGCAGGTCCACGCTCTGCTTTGCCAATCATGCCCAGCAAGCCGGTCTCAGCCAGCATCTGCCGTGTGAACTTGTCCATGCGCGTCGCTGTAGTCGGCCCCGCAGGCCCAACGGCCTCGTCACGCACTGCCTCCACCGGCCCAACGTAGTAGATGAACCTGTTCTTGAAATCGACTGGCAGTTTTTCGCCTCGCGTCAGCATGTCGGTCATTCGTTTGTGCGCAGCATCACGCCCAGTCAACAGCTTGCCCGAGAGCAGAATCACCTCGCCCGGCTTCCACGTCTTCACGTCCTCATGCGTCACTGCGTTCAGATCGACTCGCCGCGCCGTGTGTACGTCATATTCGAGCTTCGGCCAAGCATCCAGCTTCGGCGGATCTACCATCACCGGTCCGCTTCCATCCAGCTTGAAGTGGAGATGCCGTGTCGCCGCGCAGTTTGGAATCATCGCGACCGGCAGGTTCGCCGCGTGCGTTGGAAAATCCATGATCTTCACATCAAGCACAGTCGTCAGGCCGCCCAGCCCCTGCGCACCGATCCCCAACCGATTGACCTTGTGATACAGCTCAATCCGCAGCTCTTCGATCTTCGTCTTGGCTCCCCGCGCGATCAACTCCTGCATGTCGATCGGGTCCATCAGCGACTCTTTCGCCATTACCATCGCCTTCTCCGCAGTCCCTCCAATTCCGATCCCGAGCATCCCAGGTGGGCACCAACCCGCACCCATCGTCGGCACCGTTTTCAGCACCCAGTCCACCAGCGAGTCCGACGGATTCAGCATCGCAAACTTGCTCTTCGCCTCCGAGCCTCCGCCCTTCGAGGCAACCGTAACGTCAACGTCTCCGCCTTCCACCAGCTCGACCACCACCATCGCCGGTGTGTTGTCACCCGTATTTCTCCTTGTGAACGCCGGATCTTCAAGGATGCTCGGCCGCAAGACGTTGTCAGCATTCCGCCAAGCTTCGCGCACGCCTTCATCGACCATCTCCTGCATTGTCATCATGCCGCCGATGCCAGCCCCCCACCGGACATCCATTCCCACCTTCACAAACGCCGTCACGATCCCGGTGTCCTGGCAGATTGGTCGATGACCCTCAGCACACATGCGCGAGTTGATCAAAATCTGCGCCATCGCATCCTTGGCGGCGTGGCTCTCTTCCATCTCGTAGGCTCGTGCCAGGTTGGTAATGTAGTCCACCGGGTGATAAAAGCTGATGTACTGCAGCGCATCCGCCACACTCCGGATAAAGTCGTCCTGCTTGATCGTCGCCATTACAAACTGCCTCCACGATAATTCCGCTACAGCATTTTACTTGCGCTCCAGCATCTCTGGCCTGAAGGTCTCTGCGTAGACCCACGACCGAAGATCAACTCGGCGCAAAACAAAACGGGTGCAGCGAGGTCTCTCGCCGCACCCGTTTGAAAACCAACCGTCTCTTACTTGATCTTTCCGAACCGATACACGACGCCGACGTTGACGCCGAAGTTGTTCTGGATCGTGCTCTGCGGCCCATGCGTCAGATCCAACGGATCGAGCCGGAAGAAAGTCGCCAGGTATGTCGGAGAAACTCGGAACGCGATATTCGGATAGAAGTTGTAGTCGAAGTTGGCGCCCAGGGCGAACGCAGGCTTGGTCGCGTCCTGCCACACCCCGATATCCTTCGACTGAAAGCCCTTGGCGTCGCCATCAAACTTGCCCAGCGCAGCTCCGCCCTCGCCGGTCACCGTCACCGCGATTTTCTCCTTCGCGTATACCCGGTACGCCACTCCGCCCAGGAATGGGTACTGCGAGATCTGCGGATTGAAGGGAAGGGTAACAGGAGAGCCAAGGTTATTCGCGATCTTCGCATTCCCATATGCTCCGCGAACTTCACCGATAATGCCCAGCTTCGGATTGAGGAAGTATGTCCCCGTCATCCAAAACGTAACCTCATTATTCCTCTGCAGCAATGAGCCGGACTTGAAACGCATGTAGCCGCCGCCGCCTGCGACTTCATATCGATGGTCGTAAGTCTCTGCTGTCGTCCTCGCGATGCGGGCCTTGCGATTGGCGCTCGACTCCCGTCGCGTCCTATGCGTTACCTGTGCCTGTACAGCAACCGCTCCGCTGGCCATCAACCCCGCCAGCAACAATCCTGCAACCTTCTTTACACTCGACCTGAAACCGAACATCAACGATTACTCCTGCACAAGCTTGGCTTTGCTATTGTGAAACTTAAGACCTGCTGGCTGGAAACCCAACTGCGGCCATCCCCTTATTAGAACATCCGCCGCGCCTCAAAGCGGCCCTCACCCCGAAGGAGTTTCCTCAAGATGGCGAAAAAAAGCAGTAGCGGCGGTGGTTTTGGCAAGCTCTTTCTCGGTTTTCTGCTAGGAATCGTGGCCGTCGCCCTGGGACTTTTTGCCTATCTCAAGTTCGGCCCGCTGCCGGTCGCCGTCGCCGACGCGCCCCTCCCCTTCGAAAAGCAGATCGTCCGGCTTCCTCTGGACGCACGCATCGAGCGCGAGTCCAAAGCCGCTCCGTTCGGTATCAGCGAAGATGTCTTCGAATCGGGAGCACACATCTATCGCGCTCAATGTGCCAGCTGCCACGGTACGCCCGGCCGCGATGTAGCGTTCGCCAAGACGATGTTTCCCACCGCGCCGCAACTCTGGAAAAAGCACAAAACTAGCGATGTCGTCGGCGTCAGCGATGACGAGCCCGGTGAGACGTACTGGAAGGTAGCCAACGGCATCCGCCTCTCAGGCATGCCATCTTACAAGCACGTACTCTCCGATACGCAGATGTGGCAGGTCAGCCTGCTCCTCAAGAATGCCGACAAAGATCTACCCGGCCCAGTCACCCAGATCCTTGACTCGCCGACTCCGTAAACAACAACATTCAGACGCAGCAATGGTCTAGCGCACGGGCGCGAAAACGTCTCGCGCATGCAGCCACGCTACTTCAGCGTGTAAGTCACACCCGTCACGAACTGGAAGCTGTTGTTTTTATATCCAAACGCAGGATTGCTTAGATAGTTATCCTGCAGATCCAGATTGAGGCTGAAGCGTTTGTACGTGGGCAGCAGCAATCCAGCCTCGAAGATAGCGGAATAGATGCTGGGATCGTTCCATGCGGGGATGAACGTTCCGGACTCTGTGAACAGTATCTTATGCGGCAGGTTCCGGTGATATAGCTCTGAGAAACTCGATCCAATTAGATTGTTGCTCGCAGTCGGAGGCACGAAGTTCTGTCGTTCATAGTGAATATCCGCCTTAACATCAAACTCCTGAACTGGCGTCTTGATCACCGTATAGCCGATACCACCGCCGTAGATCTGCTGCAGGTTTAGTCCTTGTGAGAAGTTGTGATCGTACGATAACCCGACCAGCCCGTAGAGCCGCGGAGTGAAGTACTTATCGTGCTCTGCATCAGCGTGGAAGATGTTTGTCTTTGCCACCGAGTCCGGCGTCGGTGGGGTCGTCTGCGGAATCACAGGTTGCGTCAACTTGCCGTAGGTCTCGAGCACGTCGATGGTGTCGCGGGTCCGCGGCGACAAAAACGTGACTGAAGGAACGAGCCGTATCAGGTTGACTGCCGCAGTGAATGTCTCTCCCGTGTTCGTCGATTCGACCAATGTCACTCCGCCGCTCACTCCCCCTGTCCAATCCTGGAAGATTCCTGGATTTCCGGAGACCTCTTTGGTGTAAGTCGCGCCGTCGATCAAAGCGGAAAGATCTTTCACTGGAATCGTCTCGACAACGCTTGAGGATGTGTGGTCCGCCAGCGCTACCGCATTGTCCTGATAGGTCATCGTCGCCGGTGTCTTGGAGGTGCGTGTCACCTTTTCGCCGTTCTTCAACGCGACGAACTTACCCGCGGTGTGCAGTTCTTTGATCTTGTCCGCAGTCACAGTGATCTCGCCAACCACGTCGCTCTTAAAAACGAAGGAGTCGCCGGTCGCTTGCTCCAGTGTCCCCGTCAACTGATCTCCATTGGTAAACACGACGACATCGGGCCCCGGTTTGGCCGCAGCGGTCTGGGCCCATGCCTGCGGTGCCAGGTGAAACAGGGTGCCTGTGATCAGGCTCAAGACAAACAGACTGCGCCACTTACCGCGCCTGATGCCAGGGGTAGTTTCGTAGTTTGGGCTCATCCGTTAAAAATAGCCTAGCCTGTGCGGAAGTTGAGGAACTTCCGAGGTGAATATTGCAAACGGTTGTTCGTGTCATTGAAAAGTGTTGCGTCTGGTCGGCACCTCCAGCCCCGCCAGAGTCTGTCTGCCAAGCCGATTATTGTGTCGGATCGACTTGGTCTGGCGTACCCCACCGCCGATCCCTCCTGGTTAGAAAAAGTTCAACCGAAGAGTAGGTCGCTGACCGTAAGCTCCACGATCCGCGTATCTTCGGGCCGATCCGATTGGTGCGAGCTCTCGTCAAACCTGGCAAAGTGAAGAATCGGGAGCAGACCCTCGCACAGAAAATAGTGCATCTCTTCGGAGAAGAAAGTGTTGCCAATCGTACTTCAATAGGCTTACTATCCGTTTCGGTTCGCCGGAGTTTGCGATAAATCGCATGCTTCTCAGGGCCAAAAAACCTATTGAAATGAAGAGTTCCCTCAAAATTTTCGTATCGGTTTGAGTTACATAACCAACTTCCTGATGGGGCAGTTAGACCCCTCAGCGTGCTCGGAAGGATAAAAATTATGGCATGGTACGCGTATTGCGTCGCAGAGAGACAAGCATTTCCAGAACTTTGCCGCCACCGCCGCCCGATGCCTCTGACCAACGTGTCGGGGCTCTTCGGTAATCAAACGTTTCTCTTTCCTGCCAGCGACTTGGCGGTCATCGTCTCCGAGCACAGCCCCGAAGACACCGCCCGGCTCGACCAGCAGGCCGCCAAAGACCACGCACGCGTTGTCGCAGATTGCTTTAAGCTTTCCACCGTTCTGCCCTTCCGTTTTGGCACGACTTTTCAAGATGACGACGCCCTGCGCCGCTCCGTTCGCTCCAACCAACGTCACTTCCAGGCCAATGTCGAGCGTCTCCGCGGCAAGGCCGAGATGCACCTCAAGGTCTTGGTCGACGACATCTGCCCTGGCAACTCAGCTCGGGACATGACAGTCGGTCAGCAGTATTTGACCAGCCTGCGCGAGAGCGCCAGTCGTCAACGCGAGCGCCAGTCCAAGGCCCGCGCGCTCTCCATCCAGATGCATCGCATGTTTTTGCCACTGGCCGAAGAGATCACCTGCAAACGCATGGATACCGGCAAGATGCTTCTGGACATCGCCCACCTGATCGACAACAAGACCGTGGAGCGGTATCAAAATAAGTACACCTCCGCCACGCTTGAGCTCAAAGACTGCCGCATGCAGCTCTCCGGCCCCTGGCCCCCGTATCACTTCGTGCATCGCACCACGCCGCAGCATCAGCACAGCGCATAAAACAAGAGACCAAAGAAAACGGCGACCTCCATTCACGAGGTCGCCGTTTTCTTTGGTCATCCCAGCAAGCCTAGCTTTTTCAGTATCTTATCGTTCATCAAGATACAGACCGCGCCATCTGAAGCAATAGCCTTCTGGACACCCTTTGCCCCATCCTCCGCATCGCATGATATAACCGCCAAGCGTGAGCAAAGTTCCGCGCGCCTGCGCCATAAGCTTGTGTACGGCAAGGAGATCGTGAATGTATCGCAACAAGAACTTCTTTATTGCCCTGGTGGTTTTTGCCGGACTTTGGGGATCAACATCGACAGCGTTGCACGCCCAGGAGCCGAACCCCACCGCCCAGACTGCTCCCGCGCAAGACTCGAATGAGATCAAAAAACAGGATAACGGAATTTACATCTATCGCGTGAAGGTAGTCCAACGCGATCTCGACGCTGTTAACTACCTCCATCGCAGCGGTTCGACCAATATTGGGTTCAAGGGTACGGCGCTTCTTCCTCTCGCCAAAGGCCAGGCAAAAGTCACCAGTGAACGCGGCGGAATCCATATTGAAGCCCGATTTCAAGGTCTCACTCCGGCCAACGGCTTTGGCCCCGAGTATCTAACCTACGTACTATGGGCAATTACTCCGGACGGCCGCCCCAACAATCTGGGTGAAGTTCTTCCCTCAAATAACAAGAACAACATCGAAGTCACGACAGCCCTGCAGTCCTTCGGAATGATCGTCACGGCAGAACCCTACTTCTCCGTAACCCAGCCAAGCGACGTCGTGGTGCTCCAAAACGTGATCATCAACGACAAAACCACAGGCGTACTGGAAAAAGTGAACGCACATTACTCTCTACTGGCGCGTGGCTCCTATGCGCAGACCGAAGGCTCAACCTCGAACCTCAATCCGATCACCCGGAATGAAAAGTCTCCTCTTGAGCTCTATCAGGCCAATAACGCCATTCGCATCGCACAGGACGCCGGGGCAGATAAATACGCCGCCGATATCATGGCAGAGGCGAAGCAGGATCTTCGCAACGCCACCGACATTGACCAGAACAAAAAAGCCGATAAAAGGCTGGAGATTACTTTTGCACGCCAAGCCGTGCAGCGTGCTGAAGACGCCCGTCTAGTCACTCTGCGCAAGCAGGCCGCCGAGCGGCAGTTGAATGCCGATAACGCCAAGCGTGATGCTGAGGCCGCAGCCCAACAGTCGCAGCTACAGGCTCAACAGTCTCAACTCGAAGCTGAACGTGCCCGTGCCGCCCAAGCCGAGGCTGATGCAGACCGTGCCCGTGCCGAAGCAGCTGCTGCCGAAGCGCAGGCTCGCGCTGCCGCCGCTAACAAGAGCGCAACAGACGCAAACGCCGTTCGCGAGAAGCTGCGTTCTCAACTCAATAGCGTCCTTGCCACCAGCGAATCGGCGCGCGGCCTCATCGTCAACATGTCCGACGTCCTCTTCGATACAGGCCGTTACACCCTCAAGCCCAACACGCAGATCAGTCTGGCCAAGGTGTCCGGCATTCTGCAAGCCTATCCCGGTCTAAAGGTCCAGGTCGAGGGCTACACCGACAGCGTGGGAAGCGACGCGTACAACCAGAAGCTCTCTGAAAATCGCGCCGACGCCGTGCGCGACTTTCTGGTCACACAGGGAGTACAGCCGGACAACATCTCCGCCACTGGTTACGGCAAGGCCAAGCCTGTAGCGGACAATGCGACTGCACAGGGCCGATCCCAAAACCGTCGCGTCAACCTTGTCGTCTCGGGAGACGCCATCGGAGTAGAACAAAGCAGCCCTGATGCCACGCCAGCTCCGGCAACTCCTCAGTAAACCTCTTTGTTACAAACCCAAAAGGGCCGCTCGTAGCGGCCCTTCGTTTTGCCAGCCCAAAATGTCGACACTCAAATAAGCCGCTCAATGCCACGGCGCAGTCGCGGCTGAACCAGCTTATCCACTCGTCACAGCAGTCAAAAAACTCTACATGTGGATTGACCAACCAAGTTCCGAAAGCTTCTCTTCGATATCGGCAAGCGCAACCGTAAGAGCGGATCGCCGGTGCGGGCTTGAGGTCCGCTCCGAAAGAATACGTTCCCGTTGCAGTTCCAGCGCCTGTCGCTTTCGTTTACGTTCTGCCACCTCGGCATTATCATTTGCGGTGACAGGCTTCGGAGCGGCAGCCTGATTTTGCTGTTCTTCCACGGATTTACTCTCCCATCCTCGCGACATAGGGTTCATTCTACGCCGTCATATATCAATATATAAATAGTTTCGCCGCTCTAGCCTGCCCGTATCTTCCGAATCAATCAGCATCCAAATGCATCAGAGGAACCATGCGCGCATACCCCGTCCAGCAATTCGGCATCGAACACCTTCGTCCAATCGATCTACCTAAACCACAAGCAGAGCCGGGCAAAGTCCTGATCAAAGTTCACGCCGTCTCTCTCAACTATCGCGACCTGATGGTAGTCAAGGGCCTCTACAACCCCAAGATGGCCCTCCCACGCATTCCCTGCTCCGATGGAGCCGGAGAGGTTGTCGCCATCGGCGAAGGCGTCACTCGAGTCAAAGTCGGCGATCGAGTCTGCGGCATCTTCATGCAGCGCTGGCTCGACGGGCCGCCGACCGCCGAAAAATCAAAAGACGCACTTGGCGGTGACGTCGACGGGATGCTCGCCGAATACGTTCTCCTGCACGAACAGGGAGTCGTTAGCTTCCCTGAACACTTGTCCTATGAAGAAGCCTCGACTCTGCCCTGCGCCGGCGTCACCGCGTGGAACGCACTTCATCACGCCGGAGACCCCGCCAATCCCACTCAATCTGGCGAGACGGTCGTCATTCAGGGCACTGGCGGAGTCTCTATCTTTGCGCTGCAATTCGGGAAGCTTCTCGGAGCCCGCGTCCTCGGCACCTCCTCCAGCGAAGAAAAATTATCCCGCGCCCGCTCTCTCGGTCTCGACGAAGGATGCAACTACAAACAGCGCCCCGACTGGTCCAAGTGGGTCTCCGAGACTACTGCAAATAAAGGGGCAGACCGCATCATCGAAGTCGGCGGCGCCGGCACCTTCGGACAGTCCCTACGAGCAGTCCGCGTCGGTGGAACCATCGCGCAGATAGGCATCCTCTCGGGCGGTTCCACCACAGACCCAATCGCTCTTACCCCCATCCTGCACAAGCAACTGCGCGTGCAGGGCATCTACGTCGGCTCCCGCACGATGTTCGAACAAATGAATGCAGCCATCGCAAAGTCACGTCTGCATCCGGTGGTCGACAAAGTCTTCGATTTCAACCAATCCGCCGAGGCCTTCGCACACATGGAATCCGCTTCTCACTTCGGCAAAATCGTCATCCGCATCACGACGCAACAGTAGGGGGCGGGCAATTTCTGAGGGCAACATATTGACGATGCGAAATAGTCAGCGACTGGACGATCCGGATCGCGCCATCACGTTGCATATAATCGCAGAAGCGCCGCAGGAGTGAAACTCAGTGATAGTCGAGATCCAAGGCCTCCAGAAAATCTACGAAGGCAAGCAGCGAGTCGTCGCCGTCGACGGCATCGATCTCAGCGTCCGCGAGGGCGAACTCTTCGGCCTTCTCGGCCCCAACGGCGCCGGAAAAACCACCACCATCAGCATCTGCACCACTCGCGCTCTGCCCACCGCGGGCCGTGTCCGCATCGCAGGAATCGACGTCGTCCAAACCCCCGCAGTCGCCCGTCGCTTCATCGGTGTCGTGCCGCAGTACAACACCCTCGACCGAGCCTGCACGATCTTTGAAAACATCAACTTTCACTGCCTCTACTTTGGCTTCTCCCGCGCCGAGGCTGACGACCGCACCAACCAACTCCTCGCTCAGTTCCATCTCACCGAACGCGCTGGCGCCTACCCGGCTCAGCTCTCCGGCGGTCTCGCTCAACGCGTCCAGATCGCTCGCGCCATCGCTCACCACCCCAAAGTTCTCTTCTTAGACGAGCCCAGCGCCGGCCTCGATCCGCAAAGCCGCATCGCCATGTGGGACGCCGTTCGTAATCTACGCGCAGAGGGAATCACCGTCGTCCTCACCACCCACTACATGGAGGAAGCCGACGAACTCTGCGACCGCGTCGCCATCATCGATCACGGCAAGATCCTCGTCCAGGACACCCCCACCGCCCTCAAAGGTTCCGTCGGAGCGCAAAAAGTCTACGAGCTCTACCTCCGCAGCCACGACAACATCCCGACCCTCGTTCAACAGCTTCAGCAACTCGCCGGAGTAGCCAGCGCAGAGCCTACCGCCAAAGGCGTCCGCGTTCTCGCACACGGCGCCGAAGGCCTTCTCTCTGACGTCGTCCGCGAAGCGAATCCCTACGGCCTCCGCGATCTCACCATCACCGAAACCAGCCTCGAGACCGTCTTCATCCGTCTCACTGGCCGTGACCTTCGCGAATAGTGCAAAGCAGTATCGAGAAATCGAGAGAGATCTATGACTCAACTGGCCGAAGCCGAAAATACCAGCACACCACTGAACCGCCAGACCATTCGGGCTGCTCAGAGCTCGAAGCTGACGCAGTATGGACGCGCCTTCGTTGGCCTGTTCCGCCGAGACCTCCACGTTCTTCGCCGCGAGCTCTTCCCCTTCATCATTCGCGTCTGCATGAACCCTCTGCTCTTTCTCTTTGTCTTCACCTACGTCATCCCGCACATGAACGCCGGCGCCGCGATGAACCCCACCGCGTCCATGGCCGGCAACGCATTTTCGACCGTTCTTCTTCCCGGCCTAATGGCCGTCGCCATCATGTTCTCCGGCATCGCTGCCGTCGCTCTTCCTCTCGCGCAGGAGTTCGGTATCACGCGCGAGATCGACGACCGCGTGATGTGCCCATTACCCGTCCCATTCGTTGCAATCGAAAAAATCTGTTTTTCCGCCGTGCAAAGCGTTATCGCCGCCTGCATCGTGTACCCGCTGGCTTACTATGTGCCGGCCACACATCCAACAACTCACGTCAGCAGCTGGCCGTTTCTCATCCTCATCGTCGCCCTCGCCAGCCTAACCGCAGGCGCGCTCGGCCTCACTATCGGCACCAGCGTCAAACCGCAGCAAATCGGCCTTATCTTCGGTGTAGTCGTCATCCCGATCACGTTCCTCGGATGTGTCTACTATCCCTGGGCCGCGCTGACCCACATTCGCTGGCTCCAGGTCGGTGTTCTTATCAACCCTATCGTCTACATGAGTGAAGGCCTCCGCGCATCGCTCACCCCAACTCTGCCGCACATGAACCCTTACATCATCGTCGGCATGCTCCTGGTTTCGCTATGCTTCCTCACGACACTAGGGATCAGAGGATTTCTCCGCCGTGTCATCGGCTAAGCTACGAATATCCCTAAGCTACTGCTTCCAGCTTGCGCCGCAGATCTGCCGCGATCAACTTACCGTGGAAGCGTCCATTTTCAATAAAGATTTCGCTCGTCCGTTCTCCGGCCACAATCACTCCAGCCGCATAGATGCCGGGAACATTGCTCTCCAGAGTCGCCGGATTGCACACGGGGCAGCGGTCATTCGTCTTGTCCAACTTCACTCCAAGCCGCTCGATGAACTCGAAGTCAGGATGATATCCCGTCAACGCAAACACAAACTGATTTGGGATCGTTAGCTTTCCTCGCCGCGTAGCGATAGTCACATCGTCTTCTGTGATATTGGTCACGGCGCTATCGAAATGGGCATCCACCTCGCCATTTTTAATCCGGTTATTGATATCCGGCAAAATCCAGTACTTTACGCTCTTTGAGATCTCCTTACCCCGATGCACCAGGGTCACCTTCGCGCCATGCCGCCACAAATCGAGCGCGGCAATCGCTGCAGAGTTCTTGCCCCCAATCACCAGCACATCCAGCCCATAGTAGGGGTGCGGCTCATGGTAATAGTGCTTCACCTTGCCAAGATCCTCACCCGGAATCCCAAGGTAATTCGGAAGATCATAGTATCCGGTCGCGACTACCAGCTTCCGCGCACGATGGTGTATCGGCCGTCCAAACTGATCCACCGTATGAACCGTAAAATTCCCGTCCCGACCATCCACTCGCACAACATTCTCATACTGCCGAACGTCCAGACTGTAGAACTCGGCGACCTTGCGGTAGTACTCAAGAGCTTCACTGCGATTGGGTTTCTGGTTCGGGCTGGAGAAGGGCATATCCCCGATCTCCAGCAGCTCTGGCGTCGTAAAGAAGGTCATATGTGCCGGGTAATGAAACAGCGAATTACACAGGCAGCCTTTATCGACCATCATCGCTGAAAACCCGGCTCGTTGCGCCTCAATCGCGCAAGCCATACCGGTCGGCCCCGCGCCAATTACCAGCAAATCTACAACCTTCGAATCAGCGCCGTCGCTCATCCCTTCATTTTACTGAAGTCTTGCGGCCAGCCAGTCTAAGCGCTAGTTATCCAGAACCACGAGCTTGTGGGCAATCGCAAAAAGCGCCAGCTCCAAACGCGTAGAAACACCTGTCTTGTCGAAGATATTTGAAAGATGCCGCTTCACCGTCTCCTCACTGATCGTGAACTGCTTCGCCACATCCTTGTTGCTGCAGCCTTCCACAATGCAGGTCACAACCTCCAGCTCCCGTGGCGTCAAGCCATATGTCTTGCGCTCCGGGACAGCCGCGGCTTTTTTCATCAACTCGTTCAGCGCTGCCACAAGATTCGCAACGCGCTCTCCGCCGATCCAGTAGTCGCCAGAAAGCACCGCGCGCAACGAGCGAGAAAGATCGCCCGCAACAGCATCTTTCAGCACAATCCCGCGAGCTCCAATCTGCAGCGCTTCGATGATCTGTTGCGTCGAGATCGTACTCGTCAGCATGATGATCTTCACGCGCGGCGACTTGCTCATAATCGCGCGCAGCGCTTCAAGCCCAGGTAGCCGCGGCATCTGCAGATCGAGCAGCAGAATATCCGGCTCCAGCTCGAGCGTTTGCGTAATGGCCACGTCGCCATCTTCTGCCTCGCCTACTACCTCGAAGCCTACTTCGTTCTCCAGCATGTTCTTCACGCCGAAGCGCACTACTGGATGATCATCGGCAACAACGATACGGATCGGTGTCGCTGCGACAACTGCATCGTCAGATTTCTTTATCGATTCCTTCATCGTGCATTATCTCCCGACAACTCGTTGATCCGACTTTAGTTGCTCTTGCGTGCGACCAGAATACGCCGCAGCCGTTCCGACGCGACCACGAATTCCTCCAACGTAGCTACATCGTCATCACGCAAACCCCGCTCCTCCATTGACGTTGCAAGTCTTTGCAGCTCAACAGCTCCCACCATTCCGCACCCCCCCTTGAGCGCATGGGCCTCTTTTCTATACGCGGCGTCGTCGCCGATGGATGCTGCCCGCCGCATCCTTTCGACCCTTGCCTCCGCATCCTTACGGCAAAGCGCATACAACTCCTCCAGCTGCGAGTCCCGCATCGATCCCGCGAGCTTCGTGTACACACCCTCATCCAGCACAACACCGTCCGTTGCGGCCGGTCTATCTTCCACTCGAATTAAACCACCGTCAATCGCCGCTGTCAGCGTCTCCATCGTAAACGGCTTCAGCAGAAATCCATCGAACTCCCGCCCTACTCCATCCCCCAGCTCGCTTCCACTCATCGCCAGCAGCAAAGTCCCCGCCCCACACAGACTGCGTAGCTGTTGAGCGAGTTCATCCCCTGCAATCCCTGGCATCTGTATATCGGTCAACACCACCTCCGGACGCAATTGCCGCACACACGTCAGCGCCGCATCGCCAGAATCCGCCGTATCCACCTCGTACCCCGCGTCATCTGCCAACAGCGCAAGCACCTCCCGACTCAACTCATCATCATCCACAATCAAGATCCGAACGGCCATCCCTGTCCCTTATCCTCAGCGCAAAGAGTATCAACTGACAGACTCCAGTACCAATCCCGCACGCGATAGCGGTAAAGTAGTTGCCATGGCTTCGGAGGATATGCAGGACGAGCAGTACCAGGACCGCCCAAAGGAGCCCACCGAGCAAGCCCAGCTGGCCGCGACCCTCGCAGCCCTGTCTCTCCGCGTCCAAAACCTCGAGCAGCAACTGGCAGAGCTGCGCTCCACCCCCTCTTTCAAAGCACGCAAACTCTCCAGCCCTCCACCGCCTGTCCCCGCAGGGGCACCCTCAGAAATCCCCGTCCCGAACTTTGCCCAGAATCTTCCGAAAACCAGCGGCTCGCTTGAGGATCGCATTGGCTCTCAACTCTTCAGCCGCATCGGCATCGTCGCGCTGCTCATCGCGACCACACTCTTCCTCAAGTGGGCCATCGACAACCATTGGATCGGCCCCATTGGCCGCATTCTCGCCGGCCTGGTCGCAGGCGCAGCGGTCGTCCTTTGGTCCGAGCGCTTCCGCCGTCAAGGCTTCAACGCCTTTTCCTTCTCGCTCAAGGCCATCGGCAGCGGGGCCCTTTATCTCTCGCTCTGGGCCGCCTTTCAGCTCTACCATCTGCTGCCTGCCGCCGTAGCTCTTCCAGCCATGATCCTGGTCACGGCATGGAACGCCTACATGGCCTGGTCACAAAACAGCCAGATCCTCGCTACCTACGCACTCATTGGAGCTTTCGCAACCCCCCTGCTTCTCTCCACCGGCGGCAACCATGAAGCCTTTCTCTTCACCTACATCCTCGCCATCGATATCGCCACGGTCTGCCTCGTCCGTCTCAAACCCTGGCCACGCCTTCTCTTCGCCGTATTTCCGGCAACGGTTGCCTTCTTCATAGGATGGTACGTGGAGTGGTTCAACACCTACAACACGCCAAAGCCACTCGCCACCACAACGATCTTCATTGCGCTGTATTTCGTCACGTTCCTGATTCCATCCGTTCGCATCCCGCAAAACGAAAAACGAACATCCTCTCCGATTACCGAAATCCTTCTCCCATTAGCCAACGCCGTTTTCGCTGCTCTGGCGTTCTACGCGGTCCTGGAGGACACAGGTAATCACGATCTCCTCCCCTGGCTCGCTGTTCTCTTCGCAGCCCTCTATCTCGGATTGATGCGACTGCCCCAGCCTCGCGTCACCTCAGCCATCCATCTCTCGCTCGCTATCGTCTTCCTCACTATCGCCATCCCCCTCAAAGCCAGCGGCCGCTGGATCATCGTAGGCTGGCTCGCTGAGGGCGCGGCTCTCCTGTGGGTCGCGGCTCGTCTCACAAGCCCAACATCAGACGACGCCACCTTCACGGCCCCACGCATCCTTCGTCGTCTCGCGACCGCCGCTCTCGCACTAGGAGTCTGTGGCCTCCTTGTTGAACCCTTCTGGCTCGATGAGCGAATCGCCACCGCGTTCTTCAATCTTCGTTTCGCGACTGCGCTCTTCGGCCTCGCCGCTCTCGGCATCTCCGGTTTCGTCGCACACCGCCCCCTGCATCTCGGCAATCATCGCGAAAAATCCTTCCCAAGCTGGCTGCTCATCGCAGGGTCTTCCATCGTAGCCTTCAATTTCATCGCCATCCTGTCGTGCCTCCGCGAGCTCGACTCTGCATGGAGCGTCTCTGTCGCCAACCCTGAGGCCGATCTCCAGAAAGCTCTCGCTATGTCCGCCTTCCTCATGCTCTACGGTGCCGCACTGCTGGCCTTGGGCTTTTGGAAGCGGTCCGCCTTCATCCGTTGGCAGGCTCTGCTCCTGTTAGTCTTCACCATCGGCAAAGCCTTCCTCTATGACCTGCGCAATCTCAGCCAGGGCTATCGCGTCCTCAGCTTCCTCGGTCTTGGAGCCTTATTGATGGCAATCAGCTTCGCCTACCAGAAAGACTGGCTTGCCCTCCGCCTTCCAACTTCCGCTCGAGAACCGCACACGCAGGAAGGAGTCGATCAGTGAAGTCAGCGATTCTCCTGACCCTCGTTCTCTGGCAGGCAACCCCAACTCCAGAGCCGGCCGATCCTCACTTCTTCCGCTACCAGCGAACCATCACCCTGCCAACTGGCCCAGGTCAAAGCTGCGCGGTGCTCGATCCCGCTCTCTTCCCCCACGCCGCCCCATCGCTCAAAGACCTCCGCCTCTATCAGGACAACCGCGAAATCCCCTACGCCATCACGCTGAGCGAACCCCAGCAGCCCGACAGCGACACGGCCACCATCCGCAACCTCGGTCTTCGCGGTCGCAACATCGTCTTCGACCTCGAGATGCCAAACCGTCCCTACACCGAACTCACCCTCGATCTGCCCGAACGAGACTTTATCGCCACAGCCACAGTCTCCGGTACCCGCGACCCCAACTACGCGAACCAGACGCGCCTCGGAGAGTTCACCCTCTTCGACCTCACCTCGCAGCGCCTCTCCCGCAGCACTACCATTCACCTGCAGGAGACCAGCCTCCCTTATCTCCACATCGAACTGGCCATCTCTCCCGCTACCGGCACGCACACTTTAGACACCTCTCCTCAAGCCCTGCAAAAGATGGTGCAGTCCGTCACCGTCCCCCCCAGCCGCGAAGCCCAGTCTCTCTACACCACAGCAGCCGAAGCTTCTTCCATCACCCGACGCGATCGCCAAAGCGTAGCCATCTTCAATCTTCCGGAACGCATTCCCATCGAACGCGTCTCCTTCGCTCTGGCTCCGAACTTCAAAGCCAACTTCAGTCGCGATGTAAGCATCTCCGACCACCCCACCGCCACAACGAACGCAGCCGACTCGCTCGGCGAAACTCTCTCCGGCACCATCCTCCGAGTGCACCTCACCCAGGCAGGTCGTGAGATTCGACAGGAACAACTCAGCGTCCCCGCAACCCTCGGCTCCAACATGCAGAGCACAGCGACGGTAGAAGTCGCAGTGAACAATGGCGACGATGCGCCGCTCCCAATCACCGCCGTCCGACTCGAGACACGCCAGCGCAAGATCTGTTTCGACGCACCCGCGGCTCAACCACTCATTCTCTTTTACGGAGATGTCGCTCTCACCGCACCGCAGTACGACTACACCCGCCTCTTCTCTCCATCGGGCGAGTTTCACACTGCCAAGCTAAGCCCCGAGCAACTCAACCCCGCCTACCGGGATCGCCCCGACGCACGCCCTCTCACCGATCGCCATCCCCATCTGCTTTGGATCGCGCTTCTCATCGTGATCTGCATCCTCGCGATCATCGCCATCCGCTCGTCAAAGACAGTCCACCATTAATCGGAGCCTTGTCTAATAATCCGTCTAGCGAATCGCTGCATCGACCTCGCTGATCCAGTTAGGCGACTTCAAAATCTCACGCGGCTTCGACCCATCCGCTGGCCCCACCAGCCCATCGTTGTACATCATGTCGATCAGGTGAGCCGCGCGACCATATCCAATCCGCAGCCTGCGTTGCAGCAGGGAAGTGCTCGCCTTACCAAATTCAAACACCAGCCGAACCGCATCGTCGTACATCGGATCGTTGTTGTCTGCAGCGTCTCCGCCATCGCCATCCTTGCCGGTGGGGTTATCTTCCTTCGGCCCTTCAAGGAACCCATGCACATACTCCGCCTCGCCCTGCGCCTTCCAGAACTCCGTCACCGCCGAGATCTCTTTCTCCGTCACAAACGGAGCGTGCACGCGCTGCACACGGCTAGTCCCCGGCGGCAGATAAAGCATATCGCCGCGTCCTAGCAGGCTCTCCGCGCCATTCGAATCGATGATCGTCCGCGAGTCCACTTTCGTGGCCAACCGGAAGCTCATACGAGTCGGCACGTTCGCTTTGATCAACCCGGTGATGACATCAACCGAAGGTCGCTGCGTCGCGAGCACAAGATGAATTCCAACTGCACGCGCCATCTGCGCCAGCCGAGTAATCGACTCTTCCACATTCGCCCGGTCCAGCATCATCAGGTCCGCCAGCTCATCGATGATGATGATGATGTAAGGCAGCGGCTCCTGGTTTACGTCTTCAAACAAATATTCGCTGCCATGATCGAACAGCTTATTGAACTGATCGATATTCCGCACATGGTTCGCCGCCAGCAGCTTCAGCCGCCGCTCCATCTCACGCACGGCATTTCGAAGCGCATTCGCCGCCAGCTTTGCCTCCGTGATGATCGGCGTAAACAGGTGCGGAATTCCCTCGTACATCCCCAGTTCCACGCGCTTCGGGTCCACAAGAATCATGCGAACTTGCTCGGGCGTGCTCTTGAACAGCACACTCATAATCATCGCGTTGATCGCGACCGATTTACCCGAACCCGTCGAACCTGCGATCAGCACATGCGGCATACTTGCCAGATCGGCAGTAACGATGCGCCCATTGATGTCTTTCCCCAACGCAATCGCCAACCTGCTCTTACTCTGCGCAAAGCTTTCGCACTCGACCACATCCCGAAGCCAGATAGTCTCCCGTTCATGGTTGGGCACCTGGATTCCAACCGTGCTCTTCCCCGGCATCCGCTCAATCAGAATCGACTCCGCCGCCATCGCAAGGCAAAGATCGTCGGCCAACCCGGTAATTCGAGCTACCTTCACACCAGCCTCAGGCTTGAACTCAAACGTAGTCACCACCGGCCCGGGATTGATCTGCGTCACCTGCCCATCGACGCCAAATTCAGCCGACTTCTCCACCAACACCCGCGCCTCTTCCCGCAGCGCATCCTCGCGAACAACAGCGTGCTCCTCACTCCGATAGAGCAACGACGACGGTGGCAACTTATACCCCCGCACACTCTTCGGCACAATCGTCACTGGCTTGATGTCCGCATCCGCCCGCTTTCCAAACGAGATACTCTCCGGCAACGCTGCCAGCGGAGCCATCGCAGCGGGAGCAGGCGGCGCCGCAAACGGAGTGCGAGTTTCCTCAACTTTCTTCACCGCACGAACCGGAGCCACCGCCTTCGCAGGAGCCTGCTGCCGCCACTGTTCTTCATGGCCAAAACCACCAAAGTTCGACTCATCATCGAGCGCATGCACCGGAGCAGACGCCTTCGCCAACACCTCCGCAAACGGCGCCGCCGCAGCCGCAGCCGTGCCAAACGCCGTCACCGGAGGAGCATCCACCAGCGTCCGGGGCATCGCCTCAAAGATCGAAGGAGTATGTCCCGTAGCAATATCCTCAGGCGCAATCGAGATGGGTTGCACACGTTTCTTCCTGCTCAACCAACCAAACAAGCTGCCCAGTAGCGTCGTTGGCTCCGGCTCCGGCTGTGCTCTCCTTCGCTCGGCATCTTCCGCAAGCTCTCGTGCCTGCCGCGCCTTCGCGTCTGCCTGTTCACGCTTTGTCCCATACGAATCCTCAAAGGAGGCCTCGGCACCAGCGCGCCTGCTTCGTCGCTCGACCCACCACTCCCACAGGCGCTGCAGAAACCCAAACCGGATAGTCGCCCACTCCCGCGCCGTGTTGAATGTAAACGTAGTCGCAAGATACAGCGACACTGCCACCATCAGCGTCAGCACAATCGCCGCCCCAGGCAGATTCAGATAGTGCACCATGAAGTCCGCCAGCAGTCTGCCCGTCGTCCCTTCCACCGGCAACGAGCCCCGCCACATCATCTCTCCCGGCAACAGCGCGATCGCCGCCGGCCCAAACACCACCCACATCCCCAACCCAATCGTCTTCGCCAGCGGAGACCCTGCCGGTCGCGACCGCATCCAGCAAACTCCCAACCGTCCCAGCACCAGAGGAAGAAAGAACGCCGCGACCCCAATCAACTGCAGCATCGCATCGGCCAGGTACGCCCCAACCATCCCCGTCCAGTTGTGCGCAGGTCGCCCCTTCACATACTGTCCTACCGTGTCGAACGACGGATCAGTCGGCGTATAACTGGCCAGCGCCAGCAGCAGCAGCCCCGCGCTCACCAGTACGACCATCCCGAGAATCTCATTCAGGCGGCGGTTGCGCGTCGGGGTCGAAACAAGTCTCAGAGTTTTCATTGGGGAGCCTTCATGTGAGAGGGGGACGCGCGGACTCATTCGTCCCGGCGCGCGAAATCTCCACACGCCGTCCGATCCAAACCGAGCCCGCAAATCACCAGAGCACCTTCGATTATCCCAGACCGCCCCTAAGCCCACGTACAAAAACCTCGCCTCGGGTATCCACATACAAACCCGCAGGCGAACCGTGCATCTATCTCTCTATATTCACCGCCGGGCCCATTTCACCCGGCGGTCCTTAGAACCGGTTGGCAGGGGAGCGGGATTTTCGCGATTTCTCTGGCTTGCCGTCGGCGGAGGAGAATCGCGCACAGCCGACGGACCCTGCTTTAACCGAACAAACTCCATAAGATTGAGGTCTTCACAATGCCCACGGATTCAGGCAAACAGCACGAAATGCAGCGCTCGCTCAACTCTCTTATCAGCACCCTCCTCGACAGCCAGAAGGGCTTCGCAGACATCGGCGAGCACCTCAAAGACGACACTCTCAAGCGCTATTTCCTGGCCGAATCGCTCAAGCGCGCCAGCTTTCGCGGCGACCTCGAGGAGATCCTCCATCAAAACGGAGTTCACGACATCAAAGAATCCGGCACCACCGCCGGCACCATTCATCGCGTGTGGGGAGATCTCAGAGCGAAGCTCGGAGGCGGTGATCACACTCTCCTCGAAACAGCCGAGCAGGGCGAGGACGAAGCCAAAAAGGCCTACGCCGACGCGCTCAACCAGGACCTCCCTCTCCCCATTCGTCAACTCATCGCCGAACAGCAGGCACACATCCTTACCTCGCATGACTACGTCAAGAGTCATCGCGACGCATTTGTATCCAAGTAACCAGGGCGTATCACTCGACGACGGGCAGCAGGGATCATCCCCGCTGCCCGCTTTTTTGCTAGTCTTAGAAAACTAACAGCCGAGAGATGTTGCAAGAGGGAAGTGATCCAGCATGATTGGCCGCATTCTCCTCGCCGTTCTCTTCATCATCGCCGGCAGCCTTCACTTCCTTCATCCCGCCATCTACCTCAAAATCATCCCGCCATCGCTGCCTGCGCACCTTGCCATCCTTTACGTCAGCGGCGCTGCAGAGATTCTCGGAGGCCTGGGCCTTCTCTTCCCACAAACGCGCTACGTTGCAGCCTGGGGATTGGTAGCTCTGCTCATCGTAATCTTGCCAGCCAATATCTACATGGCGACAGCCCACCTGCCAGCCCCCGGCATCATGGGCCAAAGCTGGGCGCAGTGGCTGCGAATTCCTCTCCAGCTTCCCCTCATCTTCTGGGCGTGGCTTTATACCCGCACGCCATAACGAAAAAGCTTCGCGCATGGAGATGTAACCCACACGCGAAGCCTTCCTTGCGTTCACGACTGCGGATCAATACCCTGCGTGATACAGCCCAAACACGACGACTGAGGCTACAAGGCAATAAATCCCAAAGAGATACCATCGACCCTCTTCGAGCCAACTGCTCAACCACCTCAGCGCCACAAGCCCAGCCAGAAACGCAAACACAGCTCCAAGCAGACCCATCACCATGCTCCCGTGCAGATCGATCGTCGTACCCGCCGCCTTCGCAGCATGTGAGGCCTTCACCAGCCGCATCACCTCTCGTCCGACCGCAGGAGGCGTCAGCACCACCGCCAACGCAAAGCTGAACCGCTCCGCCCGCTCTTTACTCGCACCAGTCAACATACCCGTCGAGATCGTAGCGCCCGACCGCGAAAATCCACGGAACGGCAGGCACAGGCCCTGAATCGCACCTATCCATCCCGCCTGTCGCATCGTCACGCTGTCGCCGTAGACCTGCTCATGCGCACCCATGCGCCGCTTCTCCATCAGGCCTGCAAGCAGAATCAGCAACCCAGCCGCAGCCAACGCAGGAGCAATCAGATCCAGCCGCCCAAACAGCAGCTCGATCTCACCCTTCGAAGCTCCTTTGAACGCAGTCTTCTCGATCGTCTTGATGATGACCTCACCAATCACAGCCGTCAGCAGCGAAGCCCAGATCAACCGGATCAAGAACCTCTTGAATGCATCGCCGCTCGAAAAATAAGTCTTCTTCCACTGGTTCCAGAAGTAAACAATCACGGCGAACATCGTACCCGTATGCAGCATCACCAGCAGCAGCGTCATCTGCGGCGTCGTCGGGTCCAGCCCCAACAGCTTTTCGGCAACCACAACGTGAGCGGAACTGGATACAGGCAACAACTCAGCAAGACCCTGCACAATGGCAAGGATGATGACATGAAGAATCGACATACCTCCATCCTAAAGCGTCAGCATGTGTAAACGGTAAATCGGCCCGTACGCTCTCCAGGAATGTCCCGAGGAAGATACCCACCCATCAGCACGAGCCTAGTCCCGGTCGCTCCCATAGATAGGGATCCCTTGCGACACTTTGAACGCAAGACTCTCACCCCTCGCCGCAAACTCCGACTTCGGATAACGCGCCTTCAAATCCATCGCGAGTGCCTGCATCCTCTTCGCCGCTTCATCAGACTTCTTCTTATCCTCCTGCACCAGGTACATCGTCACCACCACACCCTGCCGGTACACCGCGTTGTACAGGGCCTCCGCAGCCTTCGGTCCATCCGCATATTGCTGCGCATACTTCACATACTGCCCCGTCTCCATCTCCGGACACTTCGGCAACCCCTGCCAGTCCCCGCACAATTTGTTATCCAGTAGATCGAACGCCGCCCGCGCCGCAAACTCGCTCCCCGGATACGTTTTGATCACCTTCTTCAACTCCCCCTCGTAGATCTGCGGTCGCAGATAAGCTTCCTGCTCCTTCGCGCTCGGCAGCGTGCTGACATCCAACTTATCGAGCTGCCATCGAATGTCCGCCGCCCTCCATGCCGCCTCACCCGCCAGCGGAGAATTCGGAAAATATTCCGCAACCCGCTTATAAAGCAGATGAGCCGAAGCAGCCGCACCTTTCGGTGCATGCGGTCGCTCTGCCTCATCCTCAAAGTTCGCCGCAGACCCAAACAGAATCACATCTCCACCAGACGTGGCCGGCCCCAGAATCCCCTTGTCTCGAATCCACCCCGACGCCGGCATTACATTCGCGTCCTCGCCAAACATCGGTTTATTGCGGTCATCCTCATTGGCATCGTCATTGATATCGGTGTTCGCAAACACCTTCACCCACGGCCCGCTGCGTTCCACAATCTGTATCTCGTGGCCCGGTGTTACCAGCGAGATCTTCTGCGCATCTGCATCGGACGCAACATACACATTCGCATCATGCAGCACCGTCGCGATAGCAGCCCTATCGTAGTTCTGCCCCTTCTTCTGCCCCAACGCGGCGACAGCCGTCATCAGCATCACCGCCTCAACACCAAACGCCGCATATCGCCGAATAGAAAGAATCCGCATAGACCTCATTTAGACGCCGCCATAGTTTGCCGGGCAGCAAGACAGCGTCCAGTCTAAACTTTGCCCAGTCGTCACGAACCAATATCGCCATCAACTCTCCGAAGACGGCGTCACTATCCCCATACGCATCAAATCCATAGACTGGAGAGAGCAGCAGCTAGAAGAACGCCCACCATTCGCTTTATGACACTGCAAACAGAAGACTATTCGAGCCTGAAGCGACGCTTGATCCTTCGCGACTCCCTGACCTTCCTCAGCCTTGCGCTCATCACCGTTCTCCTGTTTCTCATCACATTCTTCCTCTTCCGATCCTTCGCGTCCCACCGCCTGGAACTCGGTCAGCGCTGGTCTGCCCGAGGCCAGGCAGCGATCAACTCCGGCCATCCCGACCAGGCCATCGTAGCCCTTCGCACCGCGCTATCTTACGTCCCCGGCCAGCGTTCCTACGAGCTTCTCCTCGCCCAGGCCCTCGGCGACGACGGCCACACCGAAGAGTCCAACAACTACTTCCTTGGCCTATGGGAGGCCGAACCCGGCAACGGCTTCATCAATCTGCGCCTGGCCCGCCTCGCCGCTAAGAAAAACGACGTTCAATCTGCTATCAACTACTATCGTGCCTCCGTATACGGCACCTGGGAGGGGGACGGTGTCCTCCGCCGCCGCGATGTCCGCCTCGAACTCGCCCAATACCTCATCGCACAGCAAGAACTCAGCAGCGCCCGCACCGAGCTCCTCATCGCCGGAGGCAACGCTCCCGACGACGTTCCCCTAGCCCTCACCATAGCGCAGCTGCTCGAGCAAGCCAACGCCCCCCACGATGCCCTGAACTATTACCACAAGGTCCTCGCACAGGACCCCAAAGACAACACAGCGCTCGAATCTGCCGCCCGCCTCGAATACGATTCCGGCCGCTTCGACGAGGCCCACCGCCTCATGGAGCAGGCCATGCACGAACGCGAGGCCGCTACCGCCAACCAGCAAACAATCACTCCCAGCGATAAGGAGATGCTCGACAACTCCACGCGCATCCTCGCTCTCGCGCCCCTGAAGAAGCTCCCAAACAACCAGCGTGTTACCCGCATCCTCGAAGCCCGCGCTGTGGCAAAGAAACGTTTCGATGCCTGCAGCGCACAGATCTCCACCTCGAGCGGCCTCCTAACCCCGCTGCAAGATCTCACAACAAAATGGGCGAACAAAGACGCCACAAGCACTCGCGCCGTTCTCCTTGACGATCCCGCTCAGCAGGACGCAACCATGCAGCTCGTCTTAGACACCGAAACTCAAACCAGCAAGATCTGCGGCAAACCCACCGGTGACGATGCTCTCCTCCTGCAACTAGCCGAATTTCCCAAAGCGATGGAGCCCTAAGCGAAGATGGAAACCGACCCAACCATCGCAGAGAGCGAACCAGTCGCAGCTCCCACCCTTCGTGAGGATGTGATCGCCCGCATCGCTCCCGGCCGCGAGGAGCGCATCTTTCTCGTCCTCTCCATCTTCATTGGCGTCATCTCCGGCCTGCTCGTCGTCTCCTTCCGCATGGCCATCGAGTGGCTCAGCGTCCTCCTCCTCGGCTCCTCTCCCAACCCGCATCAGCCGCGCCTGCTCTACGTCCCCGCGGCCGCGGGCTTAGTCATCGCCATTCTCACTCGCTACGTCTTCCCCAATGTCCGAGGCAGCGGAATCAACCAGACCAAGGCCGCCCTCTACATCAACAACGGCTACATCTCCTTCCGTACCGTCATCGGCAAGTTTCTTCTCTCTGCCCTCGCCATCGGCAGCGGCCACTCCCTCGGCCCCGAAGACCCATCCCTCCAGATCGGAGCCGGCGTCGCCTCCCTCATCAGCCGCCGCTTCGGCATGTCGAAAGAAAGGCTGCGCATCTTCGCTCCCATCGGAGCCGCCGCCGGACTCGCCGCCGCCTTCAACGCCCCCATCTCCGCCATCCTCTTCGTCATCGAAGAGGTCATCGGCCAATGGAGCGCCGCCGTCCTCGGCTCCATCGTCCTCTCCGCCGTCGCCAGCGTCGTCGTCGCCCGCTCATTCTGGGGCACGCAACCCATGTTCCGCATCCCGGTCGTCGACCTCCGCGACTCACGCGAGCTCCTCGCCTACGCCGCCCTAGGAGTCGTTGGCGGCTTCGCCTCTCTTCTCTTCGCCCGCTGCCTCAACTACCTCCGTCCCAAACTCCGCAGCCAGCCGCAGTGGTCGCAACTTCTGCAGCCAGCCGCGGCCGGGCTCCTCGTAGGAGCCATCGGCTACTTCGGACTCGTCCAGGTCATGGGCGCAGGCTACGACGCCATCGACCAGGCCATGCACGCCCAGTTCGCCTGGAAGATGCTCCTCCTCCTCGCGCTCTTCAAAATCATCGCCACCACGCTCTCCTTCTCAAGCGGAACCCCGGGCGGAATGTTCGCCCCCACGCTCTTCATCGGAGCTATGCTCGGCGCCGCAGTAGGCACCTTCGAAAAAATCTACTTCCCGCATCTCACCGGCACCATCGGCTCGTACGCGTTGGTCGGAATGGGCGTTCTCTTCGCCGCCTTCCTTCGTGCGCCTCTCACCTCCGTCTTCATGGTGCTCGAGGTCAGCGGCAACTACTCCATCGTCCTGCCCGTCATTCTCGCAAACGCCATCGCTTACCTCATCTCCCGCGTCCTCCAGCCCGTCCCCATCCTCGAACAGTTCACCCACCAGGACGGCCTCGACCTCCCCTCCATGGAAGAGCTCCGCGAAGAGAGCAATCTCCACCTTGAAGACGCCATGCAGCCCGTTACAGTCCCGGTCCTTCAAGGCAGCGAAACCATCGCCGACACGCTGCACTCGCTCGCCCAGTACGAGGACCTCAAATCTATCCCCGTCATCCTCGTCCACTGCCTCGATGGCCTCTGGTACGCCGCAAAGAGAGAAGAGCTCGAAGCCCTGGCGAATACAACAGGAGAGACCACCCCGCAGATCGAACTAAATTCCGCCGCAGCTCCGTCCGCCACCCTAGCCGAACATCTCGGCCCCGAACGAACTCCCGTCCTCTTCCCGGATCTACCCCTCTCAAGCGCTCTGCCGCACTTCCACCGCTGGCCGCTTCTCCCCGTAACCAACCGCGCCATGCGCGGCTCCCTCGAAGGAACAATCACACTACAGGAAGTCCTGAACCGCTACCAAAAACACAGTCAGCATTGATTCCCACCAACGGTTAGAAGCGATCCGATCGCACCACAACGACAGGGTACAAAAGTCACGAAGTGACCGCACGAACCGGGGGTGGCCAAGCGCAGCGGGCCCGTCCGGCAGGACTAAGCCTTGGCGACCAGCTCTCCCTCGAGCTGCCGTCGCAACTCGGGTTCCAAATTCCCACCACTAAGAATCACCGCAACCTTCCGAACCTTCGGCAGCTCCTCCGCATGAAACAGCGCCGCCGCCAATGTCACCGCACCACTAGGCTCCGGCACCAGTTTGGTAGCACTCAAGATCACGCGCATCGCCGCCAGTATCTCGTCCTCCGACACCGTCACAATCCCATCCGCAAACTTCATCACATGCGCGAAGTTCAACACTCCCATACTTTGCGTGCGTAACCCATCCCCAATCGTCCGCGTGGTATCCGCTGCCGGCCACTCCACCAGCTTCTTCGAGTAGAAGCTCTCCTTCGCATCGGCCGCCAACTCAGGCTCCGCACCCCAAACCTGCACGCCGGCACTCACCAACCCGGTCTGTGCCGCAAGCTTCACCGAAGTAGCGGTCCCACTCAGCAACCCCCCACCGCTCACAGGCGAGATCACCAGCTCCACTCCCGGGAGTTGTTCCACAATCTCCAACCCACACGTAGCCTGTCCGGCAATAATCTGCGGCGCATCGTAAGGCGGAATCATCGCATACCCAAACTTCGCCACCAGCTCTTCCGCCTTTAATCTGCGCTCAGACGAAGCCGGCCCCACCTCCACAATCTCCGCACCCAGCGCCCGCGTAGCCGCCTTCTTCACCTCCGAAGCGTTCCCCGGCATCACAATCACTGCCTTCGCCCCCAGCGCCCGCGCCGCATACGCCACACCCTGCGCATGGTTTCCACTGGAGTAAGTAATCACCCCACGCCGCAGCTCCTCCGGCGACAACTGCGCCACCATGTTGTAAGCCCCACGCAGCTTGAAACTCCCAATCGGCTGCTCACTCTCCGCCTTGATATAGAGATCGAACTCCGGCTCCGCAAATCTCCCCATCCGCAGCCGAGCCCGCTCCACGCGATAGAGCGGCGTCCTCACCGCCACCCCGGCAATCCGCTTCTTCGCCGCCCGAATCTCCTCTAACGTCACAAACTCGCTCATCCGCCCGACTCTCCTTACAGCTCCTGCCGCAAGGATAATAATAAGCGTCTGCCACGAAGTAAGTAGAAGGGAAGCACCTGGTAAACGAGGCGAATCACCTCGAACAAAGTCACTAAAACACCCGGCCCAGACCGAAGAACCACTTGCGGTGGTCGCTATCCCCGATGCTCGCGCCACCATAAAGCGGCCCCAGCAGCGTCTTCACCACCACTGCGCCGGAGATATCGTTCGGCAGAGTCGGCGTCCCTGGCGCCCCATTCCACACCTTCCCAATCTCATAAAATCCCGCCGCGTAGATTGACTCGCCAATCACCGGATTCAGCTTCGCCAGCCGGTAGAGATACCCCGTTTGCCCAAGAAAATAATCACTCCCCAACAACTCTCCACGATCGTATGAACTCAACCGCAGCGCACCACCGAGTGAAAATCCAGCAAGCCCTAGATTCGTAGCGCCAAAGCTCGTCCCTCCCGACATCGTTCCGAAGATAATCCCTTTCTCTCCCACAGGAAGAAAATGCGCCACTCTCGAGTCCCACTGTGAGTACCCGCCGTCCCCAAACGGTCTCTGCGTCGAATAGATGTACTTCGTCAAAAACTCGGTCCCTCTCGTAGGAACCTGCACACTATCCTGCCCCAGGTATTGAAACCGCACATTACTCACAAATGGCGTCAGATGGAAGACCTGCTCAATCGGCTGCCCAACCCGCAATGTCTCGCCATACCACTGGTAGTCTTCGCCCACTCTCAACTCAGCCTTCGAGCCGAATCGATACCCAAGATCGAAACCGAAACCGTTCCGCTTCTCGGTGTACTGCGAGAGCTCCTGGCTCCCTGAATAGAACGAGTCAATCGTATGCGAGTAATACGCGCGCGGCGCGACAAAATACCGCCTGCCCACAATCAAGGGCTGATACAACTCCCCGCTAACCCCCGCTACCTGACCCACTGAGGCATCCAGCCGCACCTCGGACCCAGGTCCCGTCAGCCCAAAGAACGTCGCCCGTCCACCCAGCCCAAGCTGAATATCATTCGAGTCATTCGACGCAAGCGTGGGCCCGACATTCAAAAACGGCGGCCCATAATTTGTCAGCCGCGGTCGCACCAGCAACCCCGTTTGATTGTTCTCATCGATCAGGTTGTAACTGATGCTCGAGTAAGTCCCTGTCCCTTGCAGGTCCGCAATCGTGGTGTCAATCTTCTGTGAGTCGATTGGCTTCCCCACGTACTTCGAAAACTCATTCGCAACCTCGGCTCGCTGCGCCCCCTCCAGCCCATACACGCTCACAAACTGCGGCACAGGAATCTTTGTCCTTCGCCGAGCATCCCGCTGCTCGACATACGCCTGCCACTCTGCATCGTTCAGAGCATATTTCTCCAACTCAGCCGCATGCTCCTCCGCCACCCTCACGCCCTGCGGAATAATCTGTGCACTTTTCTCAAACTCGCTCGAAGTGAACTTGCTCAAATCCGCCTTCAGCAGAATATTCGCGTCCTTCATGCTCTTCAGCTCATTCGCCGAAACCATGATGGATAGATTTCTTCCCGCCACCCCCACCAGCGAATTGAAGCTCTCCTTATCCACCGGCCCCGTATCCAGGTACACCGCAATCACAATCTTCGCGCCCATACCGCGTGCCACATCCACCGGCAGATTGTTCACCGCAGCGCCATCCGAATAAACCTGATCCCCATGCACCACCGGAGCAAACATGCCTGGAATCGACATGGTCGACCGCATCGCCTGCGCCAGTGATCCATCTTTGAACACATGCTCGGTTCCCGTCGAAATATCGGTAGCCACGCAGCGGAAGGGAATCGGCAGGTCATCAAAGTTCTTCAAATCGTAGTAAGGGAGCATCTCCCGATCCAACAGCATCCCCACGCCCGATCCAGAATTCAATCCGTTAGGAAAACTGAACCCATGCTTCAATCCAAAGTCGAGCCGGTTCGGAAACGCCAGCTTGTCTTCCTTGCGACGATAGCTCAACGCCGGAAACGGCACCTGCCCACTCAACACCGCTGACCAGTCAATCCCACCAACAAACGTCTCAATCTCCTGCGGACTGTTTCCCGACGCATACAGCCCACCGATCAGCCCACCCATACTGGTCCCGGCCACATCGTCCACCGGAATATGGTGCGCCTCCATCCAATCAATCACACCGATATGCGCAAACCCCAGCGCCCCGCCACCCTCCAGCACCAGCCCGATCGTGGGCCGCGTCGGCGGCTCAATCGTAGGCTTCTGCGCCTCGGCCGCTCCAGTCGACAACATCGCCGCGATCGACATCGTTGCCAACATGCACCGGCCAAAAACAATCCTCAACATAAAGTCACCTTGTGCGCCAAACCGCACCGCCGCACCGAGACACTCGCCCGGACCGCTCCCAATTACCGGTTCCGCGCTGATCCTACTATCACCACACCCTCATCTCGACCTCTAACTGACAGGGGTAATCACCACCCTAACCAGCATCAACGCACAAAAAAGCGCCCCATCAGGAGCGCTTTTTCACTGCAACAACTACGTTTCAGATCTCGAGAATAACCGGCATAATCAGAGGTCGCCGGCTCGTGCTCTTCTGGATGTACCGCTTCAAATCATTGCGAATCTTCTCTTTGATCACGCCGTAATCGGCCTTCTCCTCCGACGAAGATCCCTCCAGCGTCCGCTGCACCACCTGCCGAGCCTCAGCGATCAGGCCCTCCTCAGGAATCGCCATGCCCCGCATCACAATCTCAGGAGGATTCTCGAGCAGACCCGTCCGCTTGTTGATCGCGATGATCGGCAGCACAATCCCGTCCTCGCTCAAATGCTTCCGATCGCGAATGACAATGTCTTCCACGACGTCAGTCGAAGTCCCGCCTGAATCGATGCACACCCGACCAACCGTAACCTTCCCGGTCTTCGTTGCCGAGCCCTTATCCAACTCCAGAACATCGCCGTCTTCGAGCAGAATTGTCTTCTCGACCACGCCCATCGACCCCGCAAGTTCTGCGTGACGCTTCAAGTGGCGATAATCTCCATGCACGGGAACAAAGAACTTCGGACGAACGAGATTGATCATCAATCTCAGCTCCTCCTGGCTCCCATGTCCACTCACGTGGATCAACCCGGACTGCCCATCATCATGAATCACCTTCGCATCGCGCCGCTCAAGGTGATCGATCATTCGATAAATAGACTTCTCATTCCCCGGAATCACCCGCGAGCTCAGCAACACCGTATCGTCAGCATCGATGTGCGCAAATTTGTGATTATTCACCGCAGCCCGGCTCAGAGCGCTCATCGGTTCGCCCTGCGTTCCGCTAATCATGATCAGCAATTTATTTGCAGGAAAATCACGAATCTGTCCCGGGTTAATCACCAGACCCTGCGGCACATCGAGATACCCAAGGTCCTGCGCAATCTCGGTCGAGTTATCGAGCGACCGCCCAATAATCGCAACCTTGCGCCCATGCTCATGCGCCAGCTCCATCGCCAGCCGAATTCGATGGATCGAAGAAGAGAAGCAGCTAAAGAAGAGCTTCTTCTTCGTCTGCGAAAAAATTTCGTCCAGCTTCGGTCGTACTGCACGCTCGCTCGGCGTATATCCGTTGCGATCGACGTTGGTCGAATCCTGCAGCAACAGCAGCACGCCCTGCTTGCCTAGCTCGGCAAACGCATGCAGGTCGAACGGCTTGTTATCCGGTGGCGAAAGATCGATCTTGAAGTCGCCCGTATGCAGCACCACGCCCACCGGCGTATGAATCGCCAGCGCCACGCAATCCACGAGCGAGTGCGTCACCCGAATCGGCATGATCGAAAACGGCCCCAGCGTCAGCCGCTTGCCGGGAATCATCTCGTTCAAATCGGCGTCATCGAGCAGCCTGTGCTCTTCGAGCTTGCCCTCGACATACGCCAGAGTGAACTCGGTCCCATACACCGGAACGTTCAGCTCAGACAGAATCCACGGCAGCCCGCCAATGTGGTCTTCATGTCCATGCGTCAAAAGGATCGCGCGAACTTTCTCGCGGTTTTCAGTCAAATAGCTGATATCCGGGACAACAATGTCCACACCCAGCAACTCTTCTTCAGGAAACATCAGACCAGCATCGATGACAATAATGTCATCCTGCCAGCGGATCGCCATGCAGTTCATACCGAACTCGCCAAGGCCACCCAGCGGAACTATCTTCAATTTATCTTGTGCCATCAATACTTAAGCTTATCACTGCACGCGAATTCTCTTAGATATCGGGCAAACGTGGCGCTCAGCTACCTCAATTTACAGGCTACCTGACCGTGAAGTGAACGAGCACCGTTAAACTCGAGCCTTTCATTCCGCAGGTAACGGCATTGGAGTAATCATCGTTGCTGACTTCCAAGCAGCTTTATCGAACGCGGGATCCTGTACCGGGTTCTCCAGCCGCATGGCCGAGATTTGACCATCTGTTGCGATCGTAAATCGAAGTAGCGTCTCCTCTTGCTTCAAGGACGTCTGATTCGCGGACTCAGCCGCCGGCCTCAGCCAGTGTTTCTTCAAGTCGGCAATCAAGATCCTCATATAGGGACCAAGATCTACTCCGTTGGTGTCGCTGAGCAGATCCACGCCCAACTTCAAATCAGAGGATTGCGGAGGCATCGCAGGTGTCGTGGTCTGCGCGTGTGCAGGGGTAATCAAACATGGAGCCAGCAGTACGAAGGCGAGAAAGCACAGAAGCTTTTTCATACAGGTCATGATATTGACGCCCCTATCCCACGGCAAGAGGGAAGCCACTCTAAGAGAGACCATTTACTTGTGCAGGAGATCGAAGCAGGAGACGTGCGACAGCCTACCGCGCCGCCTCCAAAACCTGAATCCCCTCCGGCCCACCAATCACCACCTTGCTCGCCATCCCCAGAAACAGCCCATGCTCGACCACACCCACCGTCGCCTTCAGTTTTTCTGCCGCCAGTTTCGCGTCAAACCCAACCTGCGGCAGTTTGCAGTGGGCAATGTAATGCTGCCCATCGGTTACAAACGGCTTTCCATCATCATTCACACGCAATTCACAATCAAAACCCAGATCCTTCAGCCGCCTCATCGTCGTCTCAAACCCAAACGGCACAATTTCCACCGGCAGCGTAAATACGGCCCCCAGCGTCTTCACCAGCTTCCTGGGGTCAACGGCAATAATCAGCTTCTTACTCGCAATCGCGACAATCTTTTCCCGCAGTAACGCTCCGCCATGGCCCTTGATCAGGTACAGCGTCCCCTCCTGCACCTCATCCGCCCCGTCGATCGTCAGATCGAGCTGCGGCAGGTGCGCAAAGTCACTCATTGGAATCTTCAAACCCAACGCCTGCTTCTGCGACGCCTCAGAGGTAGCAATCGCCGTAATCCGCAATCCCTCCGCAACCCTTCGCCCTACCTCTTCAATCACCAGCGCCGAAGTAGAGCCAGTCCCCAACCCCACCTTCATCCCATCTTCAATCTGCGACGCAGCCCAAACCGCAGCCCTGCGTTTAGCTGCATCCGTCGAATTTGCCTGCTCATGAGTACTCATGCCTTCCTTGATATCACGTGCAGAAAAAATCTGCATCACGCCGCCAGCGAATCAGCAAGAAGCCAGCGAAACAGGCACCCCGGCTGTTCTCAACAATCGGTTCGTAAGCCATTGAGTCTTACAGAGTTTCCTTCCATAGCGCGAGTTCAGCAGCTTGCGGCCCTTGTTCCACGCGGCTTTCCGTACTCGCCTTGTAGCCGAATATCATCGTCGACCGGTTTTGTTCGTCATACTGCGGCCATGCAGGAAGCCCCGGTGCCGCAGGAGTCTCACCACGGATGAACGCAGCCCAGGCCGCGTGCATCTGCTTGCCCAAAGCAGCTTCAGATCCAGCATCTGCAACCTGCTTGTGCGGATGATTCCAGACCATGCCAACATCCAACGAATGATAGGCGTCGCCCGCGAACTTACCGCTCGTCTCCGCGAACTCCAACTCGTAGACATACGCGCTACCGCCGCCCTTCAGATGTGCCTCTGCGACACGGATAGAAGGGATCCAATACTCTTCCGCCGTAACCGCGCGAATACGACGCTGCTCAACGCTGAGCTGCGGATAGATCTCTTTGTATTTTTGATAGACAGCATCGAACTTCGCGACACTCGTGTTGCCCAGCTGAATCGCCGTTGCATCTTTCGCCGGATGTGGCCCGATGAAGATAGCGCTTTCTTCCCGGTTGGTGCCGATCAGCAGTCTCTTTCCACGGGTCGAACCGCCGGCAATCGTCTCCACGGGAAGGCGCGGAATAAAACTCCCATCAATCTCGGCACGCAGCGGGAAGTGCTGCGGCCACGTATCGATGAATTCTTGCTGAGCCTGGATCAAGCTTGCTCCCGCTGCCGTCTTTACACTCGCGATGGCGTCGCCCGATTGCTTCTGCCAGATATCTGCAAAGCCCTTTGTGATCCCTGCGCTCGCCGCACGAGCCCACACGCGTTCAGCCCCGCCACTCTCGGAGATCATCTGATGAAACAGCGGCTGGGCCGAGGGAATGCCCATCAAAATATCCGTCAACTTTGCACCCGCTGACTCTCCTCCAACGGTGACGCGAGCCGGATCGCCACCGAAAGCGCCGATGTTCTCCTGTATCCACGACAACGCAGTCATCACGTCATGCAGCCCATTATTCGCGGTTCCTGCATACTGCTCGCCGAGGAGATGTTCAAAATCCAGAAAGCCAAACACCCCCAAACGGTACTCGACGGAGATACTGATAATCCCTTCGCGTGCAAAATCCGTGCCGTAATACATGGGCTCGAAGGCGTAGCCGTCGGTAAAACCTCCGCCGTGAATCCAGACAAAGACGGGGAAAGGCCCGCTACCTTCGGGCACCCAGATGTTCAAGTAGAGGCAATCTTCGCTGTGCGGTACTTCCAGCAGTTTGTGCTGCATCGGCGCGGCGGAGAACTTGGTTGCATCACGTTCGCCCTTCCACGGGGTTATTTTTTCTGTCGGGAGAAAGCGTAACGGCCCAACCGGTGGTTCAGCATAGGGAACGCCCCGAAAGACGACTACCCCGTTTACGCTTTCCCCACGCAGTGCTCCGCTCGGTGCGCGAACGACTACGGGGGTGACGACAGGAGCCGCAAACAGACTGCTGGTTCGGGGAGCAAATGCGGCCAACGAACCATTTACCAGGAACCTTCGACGAGTGATCATAGGTATCGGCTTTATTTTAGCTTTCATCTCCTCAACCTAAAGTCTCTTAAGCCATGTCACTCTAAATAGACCGAAGCTCCAGAGAAGGAAAGAGAACCTCATGCAGAAAGTCGCCGAACGAATTCATGGCTACACCTACGGAACATCCGAAGTCGCGACCTCACCTGTCACGCTGCAGCAGTTAGAAGCTCTAAAAGTTACCGTAGGCTTCACTGAAGAGGATCAGCGTCATCTCCAGCAAGCCGGCACCGTTCTCGCAGGCCAGACCAAACAAATAGTCGAACACTGGCGCAGCGGAATCATCGCAGGAATTCCAAATCTCGCCCGCCACTCGCGCTCTCCACAGAACGAACCCTTGCCCGACTATCTCGCCAAGAGCAATCTTCGTTTCCAGCAATGGATCCTCGACACCTGCCTCCGCCCCTACGACCAGGACTGGCTCAACTATCAGCAGGAGATCGCCCTCCGCCACACCGCGCTGAAGAAAAACAAAACCGACAACGTCAGTTCAACTCCCTACGTCCCACTCCGCGACATTGTCGGCTTCATCTCTGTCATAAACGAAACCATCAAACCTTATCTCGCCGCGAAGAATCATTCTGCCGACGAAGTGGATCGAATGCATCGGGCATGGTGTAAATCGATCCAACTCCAGCTGGCACTCTGGGCCGAACCCTACACCAACGACCATCAGGCCCCAAACGAATGGTGAAGAAGTCAATTTTGGTGAAGATGACGTCCTGCCAACACCTGATCGCGACCAACGGAAGCGCCAACCGAAGGGGTATACAAGTCACGAAGTGACCGCCGCCCGCGCAGGGCGAACCCGAACCAACACACAATCCTAAAGAGCACGGAGAACGCCAATGTCTACCCCGGAACAATACGACGCACTCATCATAGGCAGCGGAGAAGCTGGAAAATATCTCTCCTGGCATCTCGGCTCCCAGGGCAAGAAGGTCGCCAACGTCGAAGACAAGCGTCTCGGCGGAGCCTGCCCCAACATCGCCTGCCTGCCCAGCAAAAACGTCATCCACTCCGCCAAGGTCGCTTCCTTCTTCCAGCGCGGCTCGGAGTTCGGCATCGTCCACGGCGACTGGCACGTCGACATGGAGGCCGTCAGCGCCCGCCGCCAGCGCATGATCGATGGCCTGCGCGACATGCACCTCGCCAACTACACAAAAAACAACGCCGAGGTCGTCATGGGCTTCGGTCGCTTCATCGCCGACAAGACCATCGAAGTCGCCCTCAACGCTGGCGGCACCCGCACCCTCCGCTCCGACTACATCTTCCTCGACACCGGCTCCCGTGCCACCATCGACCCTATCCCCGGCCTCGTCGAATCCGTGCCCCTCACCCACATCGAACTCCTCGAACTCACCGTCCTCCCCGAGCACCTGCTCGTCCTGGGCGGAGGCTTCATCGGTCTCGAACTCGCCCAGGCCATGCGCCGCTTCGGAGCCAACGTCACCATCATCGAGCGCAACCCAACCCTCGTCCACCGCGAGGATCCTGACGTCACCGAAGGCCTCCACCAACTCTTCAAAGACGAAGGCATTGACATAGTCACCAGCGCCAACATCACCCGCGTCGAAGGTACCTCAGGCAAATCCGTAACCGTGTACCTGAGCGACGGCGCCAAACTCCAGGGCTCCCACATCCTCGTCGCCACCGGCCGCACACCCAACACGCAAAACATGGGCCTCGACGTCGTAGGCATCAAAACCATCCCCACCGGTCACTTCCAGGTCAACGACCGTCTCCAGACGACCGCCCCCGGCGTCTGGGCCATGGGCGACTGCGCCGGTTCGCCCCACTTCACCCACATCTCCTTCGACGACTTCCGCATCGTCCGCGACAACCTCGCCGGAGGCAACCGCACCACGAAGAACCGCCAGGTCCCCTCCGTCACATTCACCGATCCCGAACTAGCCCATGTAGGCCTCAGCGAGAACGAAGCAAAGAAGCAGGGAATAGCCTATCGCCTCGGCAAGATCCCCATGGCCGCCGCCCTCCGCACCCGCACCCTCGACGAGACCCGCGGCTTCATGAAGGTCCTCATTGGCTCCGACGACCACATCCTCGGCTTCACTGCCTTCGGATCCGGTACCAGCGAACTCCTCCCCGTCATCCAGCTAGCAATGTCAGCGAACCTGCCTTACTCCGCGGTCCACAACATCATCCTTACCCATCCCACCTTGTCCGAAGGTTTCATCAACCTCTTCAACACAGTCCCAAAGAAACAAGCCTAGAAAAGGGCCCATCCCGACCAACGGGAGGGCCCAAAACAATCGTTACCACTAAAAAGGTACACACGCCACGAAGTGGCCGCTCCACGCGCAGTGGGCCCGTCCGGCAGGACGTCGTCCAAAAATAAACCCAAAACCGTGGCACATTTTTTTTACAGCCAAAAAGTGGTGTTTAAAACTCCACCCCAGCCACACAAAACACCACAAACTCACCACGATTTACCACTACAAACTAGCGCAAAATCTCTTCTAACACCAAAGAAAGCTCAGTTTTCTCGTCCCGATATTTAACAATCACCGGAGCCGCCAAACTCAACCCCCACTCCGCACCCTTCCCCTTGGAAACCGCCCTGGATCCCGGCACTACCACCGCGCCTTCCGGAATCACCAGAGGCACCTCCGCCGTCGCCTTATAAATCTCGCCTTTCACAAGGTCATACACAGGCGTCCCTCGAGTCAACACTGTTCCAGCCGCCAGCACCGCACGCTTCCGCACCACGGTCCCCTCATAAACACCAGTATTGCCACCAATCAAGCAATCGTCTTCGATAATCACGGGCGAAGCATTCACCGGCTCCAGCACTCCACCAATCTGCGCCGCCGCACTCAGGTGCACCCGCCTTCCCACCTGCGCGCAACTCCCTACCAGCGCATGCGAATCCACCATCGTCCCCTCATCCACATACGCCCCCACATTCACATACGCGGGCGGAATCACCGCAACCCCCTTAGCCACATAAGCACCAGCCCGCACACTCACGCCACCCGGCACCACCCGCACTCCATCCGCCACCGAAAACCGCCGCACCGGATACGTATGCCGATCGATAAACTGCAACGTCTCGCCGCCCATCTCCACCATCGTCCCAATGCGAAACCCCAGCAAAATCCCCTGCTTCACCCACCCATTCACGCGCCATCCCAGCGGCAGCGAAGTATCCGGCTCGGCAGCCCGCAACCCTCCCGTTTCTAACTTCTCACGCAGCTCAAGAAAAGCCGCCTCCGCCTCTGCATTACCAACCGCTGCCGCACCCTGCGCAAACCAAAGTTCAATCCGTTCCTGCAATGTTCCGTTCAAAACTTCGTCCTCATCTCTCTCTCACTCATGATTACCAGCTATCAATAATGAAACCTAAAACATCCGCAGATCTTCGCCCGTTGCCGGAACCCCAACCAGCATTCCCAGCTCACCAATCATCCGTTCCAGTCGTCTCCGCGTCGCGTCGGACACCGGCACCATCGGCAGCCGCAGCACATCCTCCCCACGCCCCAGCATGTGCAGCACCGCCTTCACCGGAGCAGGACTAGCCTCCCAAAAATGCGCCTGCATCAGCCGGAAAAACTGCCTATTGATCCTCCGCGCATCAACCCAATCGTTCTCCAGCGCCGCCTTTACCATTCGCGACATCTGCCCTGGGATCACATTCGAAGCCACCGACACCAACCCCGCTCCACCCAACGCCAGCACCGGCAACGCGAGCCCATCATCTCCCACAAACACCTTGAAGCTTCGCGGCGCCGTCGTCAGCAGCTCGGTAATCTGTGCAATATTCCCGCTCGACTCCTTCACTCCAATGACGTTCTTCAACTCCGCCAGCCGAAGCATCGTCGCCGGTTCCAGGTTCGCACCCGTCCGCGAAGGAATGTTGTACAGCAACACCGGGAGCTCCGTCGCCTCCGCGATTGCTTTGAAGTGTTGATACTGCCCCTCCTGCCCCGGCCGATTGTAGTAAGGATTGGCGCTCAGCACGCCCGTCAGCCCATGCACCTGTGACAGTTTTCGCACCCGCGCCACAGCCTCATGGGTCGAGTTGTGCGTGCAGCCCGCGAAAACCGGAACCCGCCCCGCCGCTGCTGCAATCACGACCTCAATCGCCCGCAGCCACTCCACCTCAGTCAGTGTCGAGGCTTCCCCCGTCGTCCCGCACGGAACAAGAAAGTCGATTCCACTCTCGATCTGCCACGTCACCAGCGCATGCAGCGCAGGCTCGTCTACACTGCCATCCCTGCGAAAGGGAGTTACCAGCGCCGTTCCACAACCCATCAATTCCATAATGACTGCAAGTTTACCGCGTCAGCGGGTGTCGGTTCAGCACACCCAAGCCTCGCAGCAAATCAAAGCGAAAAAAATAGCCCCGACAATCTCTTGCCGAGGCTGAGCGCTTTTTACAACAACTAGCCGCGATAGAGCTCCGACGGCACATGGAACTCAGGCATATGCAGTTCCGCCGCTCCATTCGCCGCTCCCGCGGGCATGTCCATGCACTTCACGAAAGCCGTCTGGAATCTCTCCATCTCGGCCTTTGTCCCCACCGTCACCCGCACATAGTTCGGCATCGCCGACCACGTCCTTCCAACCGCAACATTCTCCTTCAACATGGCTGACTGGAACTGTTTCCCCGGACGCCTCACATCGACCATAAACATATTGCCCTGCGATCCCGGAATCACCTTATAGCCATGCTTTGTCAGAAACTCCACCGACTCCGTCCGAATATCCGCATTGATCTTCTTGCGCAGTGGAACCAGATCCTTATCCAGCAAACTCGCGCGGGCAGCCGCAGCGCTTGCAATCGAGACGCTCGCCAGGCTCTGGCTAGGCCCACCGACATTGTTGAACCGGTCAATCAAATCCGGCCGTGCCACAGCGAACCCGGCCCGCAGCCCGGCCATTCCATAGATCTTCGAGAACGTCCGCATTACGATCACGTCTTTATCCTGCGTCACCAGATCGATGCACGACTCATTATCGGAAAAGTGGGTATAGGCTTCGTCGATAATCACAACCGAACCCGCCGGCTTGTTGTTCACCAACCAAACAATGTCTTCCTTGGGAGTAATCGTTCCTGTCGGATTATTCGGATTCACAATGTAGTACGCGCCCGGCGAGGGGTGCGCCTTCAACATCGCCTTCACATCATGCGCATACGTGGCGGTCAGCGGCACCGGATACTTCGGCGCCTTCATGGTCTCAGCCGCCCGCGGAGCCTGCTCGTAGCTCGGATCTCCATAAACCAGCGGCTTGTCCGGACCAAGATTCGACATCAACGCCAGATCCAGCGGCCCGCTCGAACCAGGAAACAGCGCCGAATAATCCTTCTTCAACCCAAACTCTCCATTGAAGACATCAATCGTCTTCATGTACTCATCCCAGTGGTACCGGCCCCCCTGCACGCCCATGCTACATATCGCCGTCAGCGCGGATTGCGCAGGCCCCAGCGGATTTTCATTCGAACTGATCACCACCGTGTCGGCAGAAAGCGGCTGCATCCCACGCGTCCCGCTTCGTCGTGCCGTCTGTCCTGCAGCCGCAGGCGGTGTCATCGAGGCAAATGCCGGAAACGTAGTCGCTGCCGCCGAAGCAGCACCAACGATGCGCAGAAACGATCTGCGGGAAACACCTTGCGTCGTATCGAAATTCATAGACAGTTCTCCTCGAAAAGGTCGAATTGGAGAGAAGCGACACCACGGCGACAGAAGGATGAGGCCAACTGAGGATCCTGAGGATCAGCTACATATTTCCTGCAAAGCGAATCGCCTTGCAGCAACTATTCTTTGGGAACTTTGGGATAAAGACGGGACCGCCGTCCGATTGGCTTCAATTTATCGCGAATTTTCCGCGAATACCAGACAAATTATTCCGCGAACGGTGGAAAAAACAGCAGCCACGCAGCTTTTCTCAACATGGGAGCGGCGCGCGGCCAGCATCTTCGAATCAATGCTGGCCGCATCACACTCTCCGTGTGGCTAAACCCACTCGCCCCCACGCATCAACGGCTCAGCCGATCCATCCGCCGCCACACCATCCACGTCCATCTCGCCCGACCCAATCATCCAGTCCACATGGATCAGGCTCGCGTTCGCACCCAACGCCGCCAATTGTTCCCCATCCATCTTCTCGCCGCCAATCAAGCACGTCGAATAAGCCTGCCCCAGCGCAATATGACTCGCCGCGTTCTCATCGAAAAGCGTATTCCAGAACAACACGCCACTCTGCGCAATCGGCGAAGAGTGCGGTACCAGCGCCACCTCCCCTAATCGCCGCGCCCCATCATCGGTGCCGATCAATCGGTTCAGCACGTCCTTGCCAGCTGTCGCCGTAGCCTCAACGATCTTCCCGCCTTCAAACCGCACTGCAATATTTTCAATCAGCGTCCCCTGGTGCGACAGAGGCTTCGACGCCCTCACCGTCCCATTCACGCGGTCCTTATGCGGCGTCGTAAAGCACTCCTCGGTTGGAATATTCGGCTGGCAATAAACCCCATTCCCCGCGGTCGTTCCGCCCCCGGCCCACAGATGGTCATCCGCCAAACCAACCTCTAGATCCGTGCCCGGACCTTTGAAGTGCAGCGCAGAAAATCGCTTCGCATTCAGCATCTCCATGCGCCTCTTCAATCGCGCTCCATGCTCCTTCCACTCCGCCACCGGATCATCCACCGCAATCCGCGAGGAGACGAAGATCGCCTCCCACAACTTCGCAACAGCAATATGCTCAAGCTCCCCCGGAAACACCAATTTCGCCCACTCCGGCGTCGCGCACGCGACGATCGTCCAGTTGATCTCATGCCGCGTAATCAACTCCATCGCTGGTTTACCCGCCTTCGACGCGGCAACGTTCGCCCGCGCCACCTTCGCAGGATCCTGCTTCGCCAGCAGCGCCGGATTCGCCCCCGCGATCGCCAGTCGAGCCGCTCCACTCCGGAAGCCCTCTGCAATCCCATCATGCAGCCACTTCGGCGCATAGTCGAAGCTCGCATCCGCACCATACTCATACCGCGCAAGCACACTAGGATCATCCGAATAGAACGTAGTCACCAGCAGTGCCCCAGTCTTGTACGCATGCTCCGTAATCCTGCGCACCAACGGAAGCGCCTCAATCGGAGCGGACATGATCAACTCCTGCCCGGCCCTCAGCCCCAGCCCAATCTTCACCGCGACCTCAGCCAGCCGGTCGAGCTTCTCTTCGAACGTCAGTTCCGCAAACTTCGTCTTCGCAACCGCTTCCATCACGCTCATAACATCTCCTCGCAACTACTAGACCTCGGTGTAAACATCCTGAAAGTCGAAGCACCCTGTTCGCGAAGCCAACCACTCCGCCGCCCTCACCGCACCCTCGGCAAACCCGCGCCGCGAAAACGCCTCATGCGTCAAGACCAACCGGTCCGCATCGCTCGTAGCAGTCAGCGTGTGCAACCCCATCACATCTCCCTCGCGCTGCGCCTCGACCGGAACCTCCGACACACCAGCCGCAGTCTTCACCACCTTCTCCAAGGTCATGGCCGTACCCGACGGAGAATCCAGTTTGCTCGCGTGATGCGTCTCTGAAATCGAAAACGCATATCCAGCTTTCTTAAGATCCTCTCCCATCGTCTTTGCGAGGCGAAACATCACCTGCACCCCAACCGAAAAGTTCGTCCCATACAACAGCCCAGCCTGCTTCCGCTCCGCCAGCCCGCGCATATCGTTCAGCTTGTCGTACCAACCCGTGGTCCCAATCACCATCTTCGCGCCGGTAGCGAGGCACGCCCGCATGTTCTGAATCGTCGCCTCGGGCGTGGTGAAATCAATCACAACATCAAACCCTGAAACAAACGGCGGCGTCAGCGCCGAGGCTCCCGCATTCTCCTTAGCGTCCAGCACATGTACGCTATGCCCATGTTCCGCTGCAACCGTTGCCACCAGCTTGCCCGTCTTCCCCATCCCCAACACCAGAACCCGCATTGATCCCTTCCTAAACCTTGCTCGCAAGCTGAACCCGATTCACAACGTCGAACACCGTCTCATCCGGGTTCGCAAAGAAGTGGTTATGCAAACTCCGCACAGCCTCTTCCACATCCTCTTCATCAATCATGAAGCTCATGTTGATCTCGCTCGCACCCTGCGAGATCATCCGCACGTTCACATGGCTGATCGCCGAAAACACCTGCCCCGCAATGCCATTGTGTCCGCGAATATCCTCGCCCACCAGGCACACCAGCGCCTTGTGTCCTTCCATCTTCACATCAGCAATCTTCGCCAGCTCTGCACAGATCTCCGGAAGCTGCTGATTGCTATCCACCGTCAACGAGATACTCACCTCGCTCGTCGAAACCATATCAATCGCGCACTTGTACTTATCGAAGACATCGAACACCGCCTTCAGATACCCATGCGACATCAGCATCCGGCTAGCAACGACGTCGATAATCGTCAACCGCTTCTTCGCCGCAATGCTCTTGAATGGACTCGCGCACCTCGCCGCCATCGCAGTGATCTTCGTGCCCTCATTCTCCGCATTGCGCGAGTTCAGCACCCACACTGGAATACTCTTTTGCACCGCCGGCAGAATCGTCGCCGGATGGAGCACTTTCGCGCCGAAGTAAGCCAACTCCGCAGCCTCTTCAAAGCTGATAGTCTTCACCCGCAACGCATCCGGGCAGATCCTCGGATCGGTCGTCATAATTCCATTCACGTCCGTCCAGATCTCAATCGCGCCCGCATGCATTCCCCCCCCTACTAGCGAAGCGGTGAAGTCACTTCCTCCGCGCCCAAGCGTAGTCGTAACCCCTTCTGCCGTCGAACCAATAAACCCTCCCATCACCGGCGTCTTTCCAGCTTGAACCAGTGGCAACACAATCTCTGCCAGCTTCGCTTCAATCGCCGCGTCCTGTGGCACAGCCTTGCCGTAGCTCGCATCCGTGATGATGCAGCTCCGGGCATCGACATGCGCGCCCTCCAGCCCCTGCTGGCTCAGAGCCTCGGCCATCATCCTGCTCGACATCCGCTCCCCAAAGCTCACCACCAGGTCATTCGTGCGAGGCGTCAGCTCTCCCACCGCAGCAATCCCGCGCAGCAGATCGTCAAGCGCATCGAACTCCTGATGCAGCACCTGCTGAACCCGTACACACCGTTCCCCCTCCAGCAACGTGTTCGAAGTGTCGATATGCCGATGCCTCAGCCGAGCCCCAATCGCTAGTGCCCCTGCCTTATCCCCGCGGCCCGCAGCCGCTGCAGCCGACAACAGTAGATCAGTCACCTTCGCCATCGCCGACACAACGACAACAGCCTCCAGCCCCTTCTCCCGCCGTCCGCGAACGATAGCCGCCGTCCGTTTCATCGCCGGCGCGTCCTCCACCGACGTGCCCCCAAACTTCATCACAACCAGCTTCTCTCGCGCTACACTCAAGCCGTCACCGCCACAGCCTTCGCCGAAAACGTCTCCAATGGAACTCCCAACTTATCCAGCTTTCCTAACAACGCCAACACCTCCGCGTTCAACACCGCCGCTCCCGCCGCACCGCGAATCGTATTGTGCGACAGCACCACAAACTTCCAATCCAGCAGCGTGCACTCACGCAAACGCCCTACCGTCGCCGCCATTCCATGTCCGCGCATCCTGTCCAGTCGAGGCTGTGGCCGGTCGACTCCTTCGTCATACTCCACCGGCTGCTCCGGAGCCGTAGGCAGATGCTGTCCCTGCAACGGCAGAAACTCACTCCACGCCGCCAGAATCTCCTCCCGCGTAGCCTTCTTCTTCAGCTTCATGCTCACGCACTCCGTGTGTCCATCCTCCACCGCCACCCGGTTGCAATGCGCGCTCACCTTCGCATCCAGCAGCTCAATCCCCGAGCTCTTCCGCTTACCCAGCAGCTTGCCGACCTCTTCCTGCAGCTTCTCCTCTTCATTCTTGATAAACGGCACCACGTTCCCCAGAATGTCGAGCGATGCCACTCCCGGATATCCCGCGCCGCTCACCGCCTGCATCGTCGACACAAACAAACTCTCAATCCCGAACTTTTCCTCAAGCGGCTTCAAAGCCAGCACCAGCCCAATCGCGCTGCAGTTCGGATTCGTAACGATATATCCCCCACGCCCACCGCGGTCCTTCCGCGAGCTCTGCGTCTCCAGCAGCGCAAGATGATCCGAATTCACCTCCGGCACCACCAGCGGTACATCGGCTGTCATCCGGAATGCGCTCGAGTTCGAAATCACCGCGCAACCCGCTGCCGCAAACTTCGGCTCCAGCTCTCGCGCAATATCCGCGTCAAGCGCCGCAAAGATAATCTTCGGCAACTCGATCGCCGATCCCTCAGGAACATTCGGTTGCAGCGTCATCGCCGCAATCCGCTTCGGCAGCGGAGTATCCAGCTTCCACTTACAAGCCTCGGCATACGTCTTCCCGGCACTGCGATCGCTCGCCGCCAGCCACGCAATCTCGAACCACGGGTGATTGCTCAAAAGTTGAATGAATCGCTGCCCGACCATTCCGGTCGCGCCAAGAATGCCAACCCTGCGTCGTTCCATCTACTAAGAATAACTCGCGGACCGAACACCGTCACTCACCCAAAAGCCGACCAACGGGAGGACCAAGCAGAGCACCTAGCAAAAAGGTAGACAAGTCACGAAGTGACCGCTCTCCGCGCAGGAGGCCCGTCCGGCAGGACAATATCTAGTTATCCCGCCGCCGTGTGCGCGTCATCCGGTGCCCACCGCCAGCCCACACCAACAGCGCCACCAGCAGATGCAACAGAAACCAGAAGTGAATCCCCTGATCCTGGTAGATCAGATAAAGAATCAGTGCCCGCGGCAGCAGCAGCCAGAAAAGCAGTGGAACCAAACCTTGAAAGTGAGGCGGGGTCAGATCGAAATGAAACGGCCCCAGCAGACCCTGAAACCAGGCCACAACCATCGCCAGCCGAGGCAAAAACAGAGCAAACACCAGAAACCAAAGCGGCAACGCGTGAACCACGAACGCCAGATCAACCGTGAACTGCGCCGTATGCTGTGCTGCCAAAACCGCCAATTCTGCAATCATCCTGCCTCCGTAGCTGTCCTTTGATCTTCATAGCGCGATCAACTTCTACTTCGCACTGAAACTGAAGTCCGCCTTCGTCGTCCCCTTCGGCTCAACCGTCACCGTCATCGTTTGTTCGCCCATCTTCTCGTGCACCGCCGCCAAAGTATACGTCCCCGCCGGCAATCCAGTGATCCCAAAGTGTCCATCCGCATCCGTAACCGCAAAAAATGGCGTTGCCGACACATTGATGAACGCGTTCATCCACGGATGGTTGTTGCACCGCACCGGAATCATTACCTCCGGCTGGTTGAACTGCTTCACCTGCGGCGCACCCTTCGGCCCTTGCGAGATATCAATCGGCTGACTCCCCACCACCGTTGGCATCGTATGAATGTTATGCATCGTAGAGTCCGAGTTCCGAAACTCCACCGATCCACCGCGTACCACCGCAATCACATGCGGAACGTACTTACATCCAACCTGGTCCAACACAACCGGAGCAGGCGTCGGTCCGCCGGTCAGCATCGCAGCTGGAGGCCCGCTCTTGATATACACATAGACATTCCCCAGCTTGCCGTCCTTCACCGCGTACTGCTCAGCAAAGTTATCCGCAGCCGTCATCGAGCACACCGGATCCATTGACATATCGATTTTCACAGGCTCCGGAGCCTTTCCGGCAAAACGGATGGTCCCCGTCACCATCCCCAGCGCCGCTTTGTCGAGCTGCACCGTCGGTGTCGGCGCTGTCTTCGACGTCTCCGGCACCGTGTTATCGCCGCTGTGCTTCACCGCGTCACTGGGCTTGCATCCACTCATCGCGCCACACGCAACCGCCCCAGCCATTAACCAACCGCAAATCCGCCTCATACCACCTCACTCGAATCTCTTCCCTGAAAAAACGCAGCAATCACATTCAAGGCCTAAGCCGCAGCCCCCGGAGCTTCCATTGCCTCCAGCACCGCATCGGCAAACGCCTTCGTCCCGCTGGTGCCCCCAACATCCTTCGTCAGCGTCTTTCCCTCGCGATAAACCTGCTCCAACCCAGCCTGCACGCGCTCCGCCGTCGCCGGCTCATCAATGTGATGCAGCATCAGCACCGCGCTCTGGAGCAGTGCAGTCGGATTCGCCATGTCCTTCCCCGCAATATCCGGAGCTGATCCATGCACCGCCTCAAAGATCGCGCACTCAGTCCCAAGATTCGCTCCCGGAACCAATCCAAGCCCACCCACAAATGCACTGCAAAGGTCGCTCAGAATATCCCCGTACAAATTCTCAGTCAGCAAAATATCGTACTGATAAGGATTCATCACCAGTTGCATACAGGTGTTATCGACAATGTGTTCGTGATAAGCCACCTCGGGAAATCCCTCCGATATCCTTCGGCAGCACCGCAGAAACAAACCATCCGACAGCTTCATGATGTTCGCTTTATGAATCGCATGAATCTTCTTGCGCCCGTGCTTCCGCGCGTAATCAAACGCAAACTTCGCAATCCGCGTCGAGCCCTTCTCGGTAATAATTTTCAGCGCCTGCACCACTCCCGGCACCACCTCATGCTCCAGCCCGGCGTACAGATCCTCCATGTTCTCGCGCACGATCACCAGATCGATATCTGGATAGTTCGTTTTTAACCCCGGAAGGCTCTTCACGGGCCGGAAGTTCGCAAACAGCTCAAACTTCTGTCGTAACGTCACATTGATAGAAGCGAACCCACCACCAATCGGCGTTGTCACCGGCCCCTTCAGCGCAACGCGATTCTTCTCGATCGAGTCATACAGCACCTTCGGAATGTACTCACCCGTCTTCTCGAACGCATTCGCACCCGCATCGTAGGGATGCCAGTCAAACGCCACTCCCGTCGCCGCACCCGCGGCCTCAAGAATCTTCACCACCGCGCCAGAGACCTCCGGGCCAATCCCATCGCCCGGAATCAAAGTAATCCTGTGCGTCTTCTTCGCTGCCGTCATGCACTACCGCCTTTTCTTCGGGTCTTTTCCGTTCAACAACTCTTCCAGCTCTTCCTTGAACTCGCGAACATCCTTGAAGTCCCGATACACACTCGCGAACCGAATATAAGCAACCGTGTCGATCTCCTTCAGACGCGACATAATCAACTCGCCGACCTCATTCGTCGTCCGCTCGCGCTCCGGTGAATCGACGACATACGCCTCGGTTTCATCCACAATCCGTTCGAGATTCACCGCAGCGACAGGCCTCTTCTCGCATGCATGCAGCAGTCCACTCAGCACCTTCTGCCGGTCGAACTTCTCCCGCCGCCCATCTTTTTTCACCACCATGTAGGGGATCTCGTCGATCCGCTCATATGTCGTAAATCGCTTGTTACAGCCTTCGCACTCCCGTCGCCGGCGTATCGAATCCGCGTCTTTACTCTCGCGTGAATCGACAACTCGGTCCTGGGCAAAACCACAGTAGGGGCACTTCATCGGAATAAGTCGATTCTATCAGCGCGCAACCAGAGGCTCGGAGCCATTCATTAGCCACAGAAAAAGATACATAAGTCACGAAGTGACCGCTCCACGCGCAGTGGGCCCGTCCGGCAGGACAAAGGCCTTACCGCAAATCCCCTTCAACCACCGCTGCCCCAGCCGCTTCACTCTCCTGCGCAACTTTCTTCAAGCTCACATGCTCCACCCGCGAATAGATCAACCCAGCAGGAATGATGCAAAGGGACGTGACCACTAGCAACATAGCACCGCAAGCCGTAGCAGCTTCGATCGGTGCGCCATAGAATGAATGCATCGCCGCCGCAGTAATTGCAATCTGCGTAAACCAGCCAATGATGGGAGGCTGTAGCGCGGACCCGCCGATGCTCACCGCCATCAGCAACATCGTCCGTGAAAATGTCACTCCAGCCAACTCAGGGGTATGCACAAACGCATGTGCTGTCTGCAGGTAAGCAAATCCGATCATCACCCACATGGTCAGCGATAGAACAGTAACAATCCCAAAATCGCGTGCTGACGACAGCGCATTCAATCCATCTCGGAATCCAATAATTTTTGTGGCTATACTCTCCGCGGCTGGTTTCGAAACAAGTCCCACGGTCTTCCGTGCAAATGCTGCCACCGCGGCGCCAGACACTCGAACCAAGGCCGCGAAGATCGCAATCGTAAGCGTCAAACCCATACTGACAGCGCCTGCTCGAACAAACACTTCATGATGTGGCAGCCCCTTTGGAGTAAAAGCAAGCGCACTTGAAAAAATCAACGCCGCCGACCCAAGATCGAACATGCGTTCAATCGTGTACACCGCCACCTGAGAACTCAAAGGAAGATTAATTCGCCGAGACACCAAAAACGGCCGTGTCAGATCCGCCAGGCGTCCAAATAACGCCACCGCCGTAAACCCAATGAACTGCGACCCCAGCAGGGAAGTAGCCGGAACCTTCTTTGTCGGTGACAAAAACACCGACCACCGAACAGCACGAAAAAAATACGTAACGTAAATCAGCACAATTCCGGCCACGATGTGCCCCACGCTCACATACCGAAGCTGCTGCCAGAAGTTGGCCCAATCAAACTGCACCTTCGTCCGAAACAGCCACACCAGCACCACCAGCGCAACCGCGCCAACTCCCCACACCACTGCGTTACGCTTGGTCATCCATCTCTCTCTTGATCCGTAGCTGGTGTTGTCTTATCGTGCCTGGGCAACCATCGCCATCTGCTTCCGACGATTAAACTCGCGAATCACCCGCGCCACATACGACCGGGTCTCGCGATACGGAGGCATCCCGTGATACTTATCCACCGCGCCCGGCCCGGCGTTATAAGCCGCCAGCGCCAGCGCCACATTGTCGTGATAGCGCGTCAGCATTAAATCCAAATACGCCGTCCCGCCCGAGATATTCTGCTCCGGTCGAAACGCATCTTCCACGCCCATCGCACTCGCCGTGCCAGGCATCAGTTGCATCAGCCCCTGCGCGCCTGTCCGCGAAACTGCTCTTACCTGCCCACCACTCTCTGCCCTCACCACGCTCGCCAGCAAATCCTCGTCGATGTTGTGCGCCGCACCCGCATGCGCCAACATCTCATGCATCTCTTCTTTCGTAGGCGCGGGCATCAGCGTCACAGCAGACGGCGTCTTCACCTCTGCCACCGGCTCCGGCAGATCCGCAACCGTCTCCACCCGAACCACCGACTCCGCCGCAACATCCATGTAGTTCGAACCCGCGGCAGCCCCAGCTTTTTCCGGAAAATAGAGACGAACCTTATCCCCAACCGCCTCTCGCCGTACGCAATCCAGTTCAAATCCATTCTTCAGCGTCACGTGCTCCGCCGCACGCGCCAACGGGCACACCGCCGCGATCACCGTGCTCAACACAAACGCTTTAATCCACATTGCCACCTTCAAAGCCTACCACCCCAACCCACCATCGACCCAACTTTGAACTCCCCCGATCGGGTCATCGAAGCCCCACTCCCAACACCCTCTCAATCACCTCCGCCACTCCATCCTCATCATGCCGCCGTCCCATCCTCCACCCCCTATCCCCGGCCAAAGCCTTCAGATCCTCCGGAGCGTTCCCCATCAACACCGCCTGCCCCGCAACTTCCAGCATCGAAACATCATTCCAGTTATCCCCAATCGCCAGAATCTCCTCCGCCTTCACCCCTCGCGTCTCTGCCAGCCGCAGCAGCGCCGACCCCTTACTGCACCCCGCCGGCAAAATATCCACCATGCTCAAATCCCGCTCCGGGTACTCCGTCCGGTGCAACGCGGCCTCCGCCACCGCGGCCCGCTCCTGCGGCGTAATCCCGCCTCTGGTCAACCCAATATTCTCCAACCGCCGCACCTCATCCTTCCGCAACGGCGACACTCCGACAGCCGACACTCCCGGATGCTCCAGCAGCCTAGCCTCCGCCCTCCGCATCCGCTCTATCGTTCCACACAGCAACATCGAGATCGGCGCCTCCCCCTCCAGCGCATCTTCAATCGGCACTACGCATTTGATGTAAGGCTCATTCGCCGCCACCCATCTGCTAATACTGGCGCTCAGCTCCGCCAGATGCTCCACCACGAGCGCCCCAGGCACATCTTCCCCATCGTCGGTCACCTTATCGAAGGTCACCACCAGCGCATTGCGAAACTCCTCCACATGCCCACACAGCCGCCGCGCCGTCTCCACCGGCAGCAACGTCCTGTCCAGCAACTTTGCCCCAATCGTCCGCGTAACCGTCCCATTCGAGCTGATCAGAGCATCCTCCTCGCGTAGCCCCAACCCCCGCAAAACCCGCATAGCGTAAGGGTGCCGTCGCCCGGTAGCCACCACCACCGTCATCCCCGCTCGCTCCGCCGACTTCATCGCGGCCAGATTCCGTTCGCTCACTCGCCCATCCGGCCCCACCAGCGTTCCGTCCATATCTACTGCGATTAAACGCATGCCCACCTCAATTTCCCTGCATATTCTCTCATCTTTCACGTATAAGTATCCATAAAGCATTCAATATCTGCAATTTACGAGAAATTCACGTGACATTCACGGGCCCATGAGCCACACTGGTAACAGGCACCACAAAGGCTTGTTTATGTTTCACAAAAATGTACTAACCTCCCTTGGGAGCGTTTCACCGCAGCAAATTCCAGCTTCTACCTCCCAATCCTCCAATCGAATTGCGTTGGTTCCTCCTGGCGGCGGAGCTCCGCCTCTGGCGAAATCCTCTCCGCTCTTCGACTTCATCGCCATCGCTGCCCCACGCTGTTCTTCCTTCTTTGCCGAAGCGGCGGTTCTGGTTCTCGTCCTGGCCCTGCTCGACAGGTTCATGCTGAAGGGCCGCATGGAGCTCAACTGGGTCATTAGCGCCTTCGCCATCAGCGTTGCGCTCCTGGCGGCCAGCATCTTCATGGACTTTTCGTCCCGCCGCTGGCTCAAACGACACTGACGAATGCGCCCTACGCGGGCAGCGGTCACTTCGTGACATGTATACCGGCTTCGCCCGGACCCTCCCGATGGTCGGCGCAACCATCTTCCTCGCGACCAACGGGAGCGTCAACCGAAGGGTATACCCGTCACGAAGTGACCGCGTCGCGCGCAGCGATCCCGGCCGGAAGGCCACCCAGAAGGGTTTTACGGTAGCATCTAATATATGGCCGTTATTGCTTCGCTCGAGTGCGCTCGTTGCCACCATCACGTCTCCGCCGAAACCCCTCAAACTCTCTGCCCCCTTTGCGCCGGCTCCCTCTACGTCCGTTACGACATGGACAAGCTCCGCCAGACCGCGAAGCGTGAAGACATCGCCGCCCGCGCCGCAGCCTCTCCCACGAGCCTCGGCATGTGGCGCTACTGCAGTGTCCTGCCAGATGTAACACCAGTCACCCTCGGCGAAGGCTGGACGCCCATGCTTCACAGCAAGCGCTACCCCGGCCTCTATATCAAGGAAGAAGGTGCGAACCCCACCGGCACCTTCAAAGCTCGCGGCCTCGGCCTCGCCGTCACAATGGCCAGGCACTACGGCCTCCAGCATCTCGCCGTCCCCTCCGCAGGCAACGCCGCCGGAGCCCTCGCCGCCTACGCCGCCGCCGCCGGCATCAAGGCCCACATCTTCATGCCGCAAGACGTTCCCTTCGCCAACTACGTAGAAGGCATCGTCTACGGCGCGAACGTCACCATGGTCGACGGCCTCATCTCCGACTGTGCCCGCATGGTCGCCGAAAACATCAAAGCCCAGCGCGAAGCCAACACCCCCACCAGTGAAGTCTGGTTCGACATCTCCACCCTCAAAGAGCCCTTCCGCGTCGAAGGCAAGAAGACCATGGGCTACGAACTGGTCGAGCAACTCGGCTGGCAGTACCCCGACGCAGTCTTCTATCCCACCGGTGGCGGCGTAGGCCTCATCGGCATGTGGAAGGCCTTCGAAGAGATGGAGCAGCTAGGCTGGGTAACCGGAAAACGCCCCAAGATGTACGCGCTCCAGGCCTCCGGTTGCGCCCCCGTAGCCAAAGCCTTCGAAGAAGGCAAGCCCGCCAGCGAGTTCTTCCAGAACGCCGCCACCTTCGCCGCCGGCCTCCGCGTCCCCAAGCCCTACGGCGACGCCATCATCCTCGACATCGTCCGCCAATCCGGTGGCAAAGCTCTCGCCTTCTCTGACGAAGAGATCCTCGCCAGCATCCTCGACTACGCCAAACACGAAGGCATCTTCCTCTCCCCCGAAGGCGCCACAGCCACCGCAGCCTACGACGCCCTCATCGCCACAGGCGACCTCAAGCCCACCGACAAGGTCGTCCTCTTCAACACTGGTGCCGGCCTCAAGTACACCGACATGACCGCCGAAGCCATGCACCTCAAGCGCCCCGGCACTCTCCCCAAGAGCATGCCCGTAGGCGGCATCATCACCCCCCAATAGCGACCCCCCAATAGCGACCAGGAACCAACAGTCTTCACTTTGACCTGGTCGCCCGGGTGCTATCCTCTCCCAGCCAGCACGAGGCGCTGTTCCAGGTTGAAAAAGGGGGCACCAATGTTCGTTCCGAAGCTGCGCGTTCTGTCCCAGGCAATAATTCTTGCCGCGTTGATCGTCACCGAAGGCTGCAATACCAAGCCCGGCGACAACGCCGCAGGCCCCATTCCACCCGACGCCCGCGCCATCGCCAAAGAAGCTTACATCTACGGCTTCCCTATGGCCGCCAACTACCTGACCATGTACAAGCAGGCCATTGACACCACCGGCCGCGACTACCGCGCCCCCTTCAACACCCTCGCCAACTCCAGCAACGTAGCCACCCCAGAAGACAAGTTCGTCGTCACCCCCAACTCCGACACCCCCTACTCCTACCTCTGGATGGACCTCCGCTCCGAGCCCATCGTCATCACCATGCCGAAGATCGAGAAGAACCGTTACAACACCGGCCAGCTAGTCGATCTCTACACCTTCAACTTCGCCTATCTCGGAACCCGCAGCTACGGCAACGACGGCGGCAACTTCCTCATCGCCGGCCCCAACTGGAACGGCGGAACTCCCCCCGGCATCAAAGCCGTCCTCCACGCCCAGACCCAGTTCGCCTATCTCCTCATCCGCACCCAGCTCTTCAACCCCGCCGACATCGTAAACGTCCGCAAAATCCAGTCCGGCTATCACGCCGTGCCCCTCAGTACCTTCCTCCACAAGCCCGCGCCACCGGCCGCCCCAGCCGTCAACTGGCCCAAGCCCACCCCAGACCTCATCACCACTCCATCCCCCGCCATCTTCCCCTACGTCAACTTCCTCCTCCAGTTCTGCCCCACCGACCCCTCTGAAACCGACCTCATGGCGCGCTTCGCCAAACTCAACATCGGCGCGGGCAAAACCTTCGACATCGCTACCTTCACCCCGCCCACTCAACAGGCCATCAACGACGGCATCGCCGAAACCAGCGCCGACATCGACGGCATCATCAAGAAAGTCAACGCCGACGAGATCTCCAGCGCCGACATGTTTGGCACCCGCGACTTCCTCAAGAACAACTACATCTACCGCTTCGCCGGCGCCAAACTAGGTCTCTATGGCAACTCCGGCGCCGACGCCATCTACTTCGGCTACTTCGCCGACGCCGACCACCACCCCCTCGACGCCTCAAAGAACGACTACACCCTCGCATTCGCCAAAGGAGCAATCCCCGAGAATCACGCCTTCTGGTCCCTCACCATGTACGACGGCAAGACCCAGTTCCTCGTCGTCAATCCGCTCAAGCGCTACCTGCTCAACTCCACCACGCTCAAGTCCTACAAGTACGCCCCCGACGGATCACTCACCTTCTACATCCAGAAGAACTCCCCCGGCAAAGACAAGGAATCCAACTGGCTCCCCGCGCCCGACGGCCCCTTTTACGCCATCTACCGCGTCTACATGCCCGGAGAAGCAGTCCTCAACGGCACATGGAAGAAGCCCCAGATGCAACCCGTCCCGCTCAAATAAGTCGACACGCTTTGCGCTTCCACGCAAAATCAAGATGCGAGGTGAGCCGTTCCTAGAAACTCGCCTCAGCCGCTTCGACACTGGGGAAGGTCTTCAAAACCTTGTGCACCTTCGTCATCTCCAGCAGCGAATCGATCCGCTGATTCGTTCCCGCCAGCAGCAGCTTCCGCCCATGGCTCTCAGCCGACACATAGTAGTTCATCAGCAGTCCCAGCCCAGCCGAATCCATATATGGACTCTCGCTCAAATCCACAATCATCACCTGCGGCGTATGGCTGCGAAACTCGTTCTGAAACCCGAAGATCGAAGACAGGGTCAGCGGTCCAACGAGCTTCAGGATCGTCGTCCCCTCCCTCTTGCCGGGCGTAAAACTATGAGTCAAAGGTTGATCAAGCATAGTTGAAAGTGTAGGCAAGCCTCCTCAGCCTCAGATTACAGTCATGTAAATCCTGCAAACGCCTCACCCTCCCCAAGCAACGTCACACACACTCTCGGACGCTCACAATGACCTACAGCTCAACCACCACTTTGCCCTCAGCCCCCAACTCCACCAACGCATATGCGTCATCAAGATTCGCCGCGGTAAACCGTCGCTCGTTCATCAAAGGCCTCAGCTTATCGCCCTCTGCCAGCGCAGCCGCCTCGCTGAGAATCTCACCATGATGCGCCTCCCCCAGCCCTGTCAGTAGCGGCGTCAGCGTGAACACTCCCGAGTACGTCGCGCTGCGAAACGAAAGCGGAGCCAGCGAGTGCGTGCTCCATCCCAGGCAACTCACCACATGGCCCGTATACCGCTTCACCGCAACGAACGAAGCATCAATCGTCGCGCCTCCCACCGTGTCGTACACCACATCGAAGCCCTCGCCTCCCGTATGCATCTCCACATACTGCTCCGTCGAAAGCGCACGGTAGTCAATGGCCGTAGCGCCGAACTCCTCTACGACCTGCCGCTTCTCCGCAGAGACCGTAGCGAACACCTCCGCACCAAGTGCCTTTGCAAGCTGCACCGCCACATGTCCCACTCCGCCCGCGCCCGCATGCACCAGCACCTTCTGCCCCCCATGCACCTTCGCATGATCGACCAATCCCTCCCACGCCGTAATCGTGATCAACGGCAGCGCCGCAGCCTCGCGCATCGAAAGCGACGTCGGCTTCAACGCAATCAGATCAGCGTTCGCAACCACGAACTCAGCCAGAGTCCCCTGCAGCCCACCCACGCCGCCCACCATGCCATACACCTCATCGCCTGGGCGAAACGACCGCACCCCCGAACCCACCTCTTCCACCACACCCGCCATATCAAGCCCCAACACCGCAGGCAGAGGCTGTTTTGCATGAGGCGCCTTCCCCGCACGAATCTTCGTGTCCAGCGGATTCACGCAACTCGCATGCACCCGCACCAATACCTGACCTGCGGAGGGAACAGGGCAGGGAAGATCAACCTGCGTAAAACCTGCTTCAGGACGTTCGACCACATAGGCGCGCATAGCGTTCTCTCTCGTCGAAAATTTGAAAAGACTGGGGGGGCCGCAGTTGCGTAATCACCGATGGGGATACGTCAATCTCTGAGAAACTCTCTCAGACAGACGCGAAGCGTAAGGCTCACGGTAGCAGGAAAATCTCTTTCCACTTTCACTGCAACATAACTCACACCAATTGTTACCGCTCAATGTGAATTCACTGAAACTACTGGAAAAACGACAAAGGATGAATTGGTCTACTGATTGCACCCAGTCAGAAAGCAATCCAATCGCCATAGCGCAAGAGTCATCTTCCGCCGACGATTTTTCCAGGTACGGTAAGAAGGGCCGTCCTCGGGAGGGACGGCTTTTCCTTGCCCGGAACCTTTCCAACCCAAAACCTGTCAACCCCCGAAATCGTGAATCTCCGCGCCAAACGGGCACATTCCCATGGCGCATGAGTTTCTCTCAACCAGCTATACTGATATCAGACGTAAACAGGACCCCGGCACACAACCGGGGTCTCCGTTTTTGCGAGAGCATTCAGGGCCCAAGTAACCTGCACAAAACAAGTATTTTAGGCGTAACTGCTTTGCAATGAATATTTTGCAGACGGTATACCCGTCTATCCTGTAGATAGCAAACAGCTTACGTGCAAAATACCCCGCAAGGGGGGAGGGGGAGGGGTCTCAGAACAAAATGTCTATCCGCCAGCAAATTCGGCCCGTGCTCACGCTCGCCCTCCCGCTCATCCTCGCCGAACTCGGCTGGATGTCCATGGGCATCGTCGACACCGTCATGGTCGGACACATGGCAAATCCCGCCCTCGCCATCTCCTCCGCCGCCCTTGGCCAAGTCCTCTATAACACCATCGCCTTCGGCATCGCCGGCATTCTCCTCGGCCTCGACACCTACCTCTCCCAGTCCCATGGTGCCGGCCGCTTCGACGAGGCCAACCGCTGGCTCCTCCACGGCCTCATCCTCGCTGGCGGCCTCGCCCTCACCCTCATCCTCATCATCTTCTGCGCCCCCGTCCTCATGATGCGCCTGCCCATCGACCACGCCGTCCTCACCGGCTCGGTCTCCTTCCTCGGCGCTCTCAACTACGGCACACCGGCACTCTTCCTCTACTTCACTCTCCGCCGCTACCTCCAGGCCTTTAACCACGTCCGTCCCATCGCCGTCGCCCTGGTGACAGCAAACCTCATCAACGTCTGCGGCAACTGGCTCCTCATCTACGGCCACTCCTGGGGCAGTATCCACATCCCGGCCCTTGGAGTCACCGGCTCCGGCCTCGCCACCTCCTTCTCCCGCTGCTACCTTGCGCTCTTCATGGTCATTTCTCTCTGGCGTATCGAGCGCCGCCACCGCTACGGCCTTCGCAGCATGTCCCGCCACTTCGAACCCCACCGCATCCGTCGTCTAGCCCTCCTCGGAGCCCCCGCCGGCGCTCAGATCTTTGTCGAAATCTCCATCTTCGCAACAGTCACCTTCCTCATCGGCTTCATGGGCCGGCTTCCGCTCGCCGGACACGAGATCGCACTCGTCTGCGCCAGCTTCACCTTCATGGTTCCCTTCGCCATCTCCGCCGCCGCAGCAGTGCGAGTAGGGCAGGGCATCGGCCGCAAAGCACCCGCCGAAGCCGCCTCCGCCGGCTGGGCCGCAATCCTCCTCGGCGCCTGCGTCATGGCCTGCTTCTCCGCCGTCCTGCTGCTCTTTCCCCGAGCCATCGCCAGCAGCTTCACCACAGACAGCGGCGTCATCACCGCCGCCATCCCCCTACTCCTCGTCGCAGCAATCTTTCAGTTCTTTGACGGTCTCCAGATCACCGCCACCGGCTCTCTCCGTGGCGCCGGCAACACTCACGCAGGCCTCGTCGTCCACATCGTCGGCTACTGGATCATCGGCCTTCCCATCGGCTACCTCTTCGGCTTCCATCTTCACTACGGAGCCGTCGGCCTCTGGATGGGACTCTGCGTCGGCCTCATGGTTGCGGGCATCACCCTCACCCTCATCTGGAGACACACCACAAAAAAACTCGAGTCCGCAAACCTGACCCACGAGTCAATCACCACCATCAACTAGCGCCGCAATGCGCTCAACCAGTCAGCGCCATATCCTCGCGCACCCTCGTCTTCGACCGCGTCGTCAACGTAACCGCCGAAGCAAGAATCAACCCGCCCCCGACCCACGCGCTAGGCCCCAACCGCTCCCCCAACACCATCACCCCAAGCAGGCTTCCAATCAAAGGCTCCATATTCAGCAAAACCCCGGCCTGCGACGCCGGCACCTGCGTCATCCCCCAGTTCCACAGCAGCGTAGTCGTAGCCGTACAAAGCACCCCACTCCCCGCCAGCGCCAGCCAGGCCTTTACCGACACCCCCGCCACTGGCGGCATCCCATACCGCACCGGCACCCAAACCATCAGCATCAGCGTCCCCAGCAGCAACCCATACGCCGTCACCACAACATGCGAGTGCCGTCCCATCAACTGCTTATTCAAAAGAATCCAGAACAACGCGATCATCAACGAAACCACGACCAGCGAATCTCCCGCCAGCGTCGCTCCACCCATCGCATGCGCGCCACCACCGAGCGCAATCAACGCCGCTCCGCAAGTCGACCCCGCCAGCGCCGCCCACCCGACCCAATCCATCCGCTCGTGCGCAAACACCGCCGCCCCCACCGCAAGAATCACCGGCATCGTCCCCACCATCAACGCAGCATGACTCACCGTCGTAATCGACAGCGCATAAAACTGAATCAGAAACTGCAGCGGCACCCCCATAAACGAAGCAACCACCAGCAACCCCCACTCCCGGCGATCCAATCCCGGACGATGCGTCACCAGCAACGGCAACAACACCACCATCGCAAACAGAAAACGATAGAGCACCATATGCGCGAAGCCCATCTCCGCGAGCGCAATCTTGCCGAAGAAAAACCCGCACCCCCACAACGAACTAGCCAGCGCACAAGCGCCGAACCCCAACGCCCGTCTCTTCTCTAAAACAGCCATCCTTCCACTCTCGCACACTTAAAAAGCGAACGGGAGAGACAGCCGAAGCCTCCCTCCCGCAGCACTTCCGACCTAAGCGCTTACCAGACGCGGCAGCTCTTCACCGGCACCATCGGAGCCCCTTGCTTGCAGCCAAACGCCGCTGCAAACCCAGGCTGGTTCACAATCGCGCCATTCGCGCGGAAGTGATCGGGCGAGTGAGGATCGGTCAACACCTGAGTCCGCGTCTGCTCCGGCCGCGAGTTCTCGCACCAGTTCTGCGCAAAGCCGATATAGAACCTCTGCGGCGCAGTGTATCCATCCTTCTTCGCCGCCAGATCCACGCCTTCCTTCTTCGCGCGATCGAGATAAGCCATATACGCCAGCAGCAAACCACCATTGTCCGCAGTGTTCTCGCCCAACGTCAGCTTGCCATTCACCTTCACATCATCAACGGCGACGAAGCTGCCATACTCATTCTCCAGGCAGTCAGTCCGAGCCACGAAGTTCTTCGTATCCTCCGCCGTCCACCAGTCGTTCAAGTTTCCCTTGCCGTCGAACTTCTTCCCCTCATCATCGAAACCATGAGTCAGCTCATGCCCAATCACCGCGCCGATATGCCCATAGTTCGTCGCATCATCCTGCTTCGGATCGTAGAACGAAGGCTGCAGAATTCCAGCAGGAAAGTTGATCGTATTCATGCTTGGATCGTAGTTCGCATTCACCGTCGGAGGCGTTAGATCCCACTCCATGATATTCACTGGCTGCCCGATCTTCGCCAATTGCCGGTCATTCTCAAATGCGTCCGCTCGCTGCGTATTCCCCAGCGCATCATCCGGCTTGACCTCAAGCTTGGAGTAGTCCCGCCACTTATCCGGATATCCAATCTTATTGGTAACTTCGTGCAGCTTTTCCTTCGCACGAGTCTTCGTCACAGCCGACATCCACTCGAGTTGGTCGATATCCTGTCCCATAGCCGCTTCAATGTCGGCAACCATCTCTACCATCTTCGCTTTGCTATCTCCAGCGAAATACTGCTCCACATACACCTTGCCCAAAGCCTCGCCCAGCGCGCCATTCACCGAGTTTGAGCAGCGCTTCCAACGCGCCGCCTGTTCCGGCTGTCCATTCAGCTTGCGCCCGTAAAAATCAAAGTTCTCCGCATCGAACCTCTTCGGCAGTCTATTCGCATAACTCGTCAGCACCTGGTACCGGAGGTAAGCCTTCAGCGTCTCCAGATTCGTCGCATCAATCTCCTTCATCAATGCAGGAAAGAAATCCGGCGTTGAATTGTTGATCTCGCTGACCTTCGGCGAATGCAACGCACTCTCAAATTCTCCGAACTTGAAACCCGGCATCGTGGCCTCGAAGGTCGCAATCGGCTGCAGATGATAGATCTTCTCCGGATCCCGCATCTCGGTAACGCCCATCGAAGCCTTGGCCAGCGATGTCTCGAACGTCATAATCGCTTGCGCATCCTTCTTCGCCTTCGCCGGCGAACTTCCTGCCAGCTCCAGCATCTTCGCCACATGCGCCACATACTGCTCTCGCAGCTCAACGTCCTTCGCTCCCGTACGCAGGTAGTAATCCTTCTCTGGCAATCCAAGGCCGCCCTGTCCCACAACTGCAATCTGCTTCGTGGCGTCTTTGAAGTCCTGCTGCTCGCTATACTCGAAGAACGCATTCACGCTTATCCGCTGGAGCTTCCCAACCAACGCTGGCAGCTCAGCTTTGCTCTTCACGGCATCAATCTCACTCAGCAGAGGCTCAATCGGTGCGATGCCTTTGGCTTCGATTACGTCCGTATCCATACACGCCTTGTAGTAGTCGCCGATCTTCTGCTCATCCGGCGACCGCCCCGCCCCACCAGCAGCCGCTTTATTCAAAATTCCATTCAACGACTGAGTGTTGACGTTATACAGCGCATAAAACTGATCCACGCCCGCTTGATCTGCAGGAATCGGATGGTTCGCCGCAAACTTCCCGCATGCAAACTTGTAGAAGTCATCGCAGGGGTCCGCTGAAGTATCCAGCGACGTCGTATCGAACCCGGGAATCGGCAGATAGACCTCGGCCGGCTTGCTGCTGTCATTCACCAGCTTCGTCTGTTGTGCAAATCCGGTGATACCGGCACCAGCCGTAGCCAATGCAATCAATACGCTCAGCCCAGCGCGTCGTCTTGTTCTGTCGGGCACTCCCAAAGTCCATACGTTAAACATTTCGTCTTCCTTTTCTCGGAGAATTTCTGCAGCCTTTGTATCACCAATCCAACGCAGACCATTATTTACGCGACATCGTCTGCATACATTGGCAACGCTCGCGCGTCTGTGAAACCATTACTCGAGCGTTCTCGGTGAGCAGAGATACGCGTCCACTCCTATGACGGTTCCCAGGATTCTCATTTCGACGTTTCGCCATCGCCTCCCGCTCATAGGCGCTCTTCTTTTTTTTGTCGCTCCAACCCTCTTCGCCGCGCGCGTCGCCACTCCCGACCAGCGCCTCCCCTTGGAACAATTCGGCTTCCAGGCACTCTCCCAGCAGTTCCTCCTCGCAGGCAGCTCTATGTTGACCATCCACTACGTCGACAACGAGCATCTTCTCCTCACCTTCAGCGCCCGCCATCTCCTCACGCGGCTGCCCGACGAGCCAGAGGACGATATGGACCGCACCATCGACGCCGTCCTGATCGAACTCCCCTCCGGCCATGCCCTCGCCCGCACCACCTGGCGCACGCACGACCACGGCCAGTATCTGTGGAGCCTCGGCCACGGTCACTTCCTCCTGCGCATCCGCGATACCCTTACCACCTTCGCTCCCCTCGCCAACCTCTCCACCGGCAAGTCCTTCGCCGAGCGGCCATTTCTCTCCACCGAAAATCGCCGCATCGCCGCCGTCATCCTGTCCCCTGATGCCGACCTGCTCACTGTGGAAACCATCAAACGCATGCCCGCCCCGCCCAAACCGAAGACTCCTCTCTTCGGCCCCACGCCCATCGAACCGGCTCCCGAACGCCCCGTCGTTCAGGTCAACTTCTATCGTCTGCACCCACCTGCCGAGCCCGGCGCCCCCATCAAAGCCGAATACGCCGGTATCGCGCGATCGAGAGCCGTCGGGGGCGCCCCCATCACGGTCGCCGGCTATCTCGACACAGTCGACCAGGGCCATCAACATTACGCCTTCGACTTCCACTCCTACACCGGCAAGGTCGACGAGCTCTCTCCCTTCGACTCCACCTGCCACCCCTATCCCCTCTTCGTCAGCCACAGCGAGTTCATCGTCTTCGGCTGCCATAACAGCCATACCGTCGGCGCTGTCGGCGGCTTCAACATGCGCGGCCAGGAGATGTGGGAGCAAGGCCTGTTCGGCGACTTCATCGCCCCGTCGCTCGTCTACGCGCCATCCAGCGGCCGCTTCGCTCTCAGCCGGGTTCTCCTGCACAACTCCGTCGTACCCGATCAACCCATCGTCCCCGAAGAGATCTCGTCGCAAACCGTCGTCGTCTACCAAACCGACAGCGGCAAGCAGATCTTGCACGTTGACTGCTCCCCTGTAGAGCGTGCAGGCCAGAACTTCGCCCTCTCCCCCGACGGCCTCTCCTTCGCGCTCATCCACGCCGACGCCATTGAGATCTATCGTCTTCCGCCCCTCACCTCCAAGGAGGAGAATGCGGTCAAACTGGCCCAAACATCCGCCCCCCCCGCGAACGATCTCCCGGTTCACTTCGCCAACGAGCCCGCCCCCTCTGCCGAAGAGGCCGACTCCACCGTTCAACCCGAAGCCCAGCCCGACAACGCCGTCGCTGTCCCCGATACAGCCCAGTCCTCCCAACCTGGAACCCACGCCAACGCCCCGACCTCCAACGACCTCGGACAGGCCGCCTCCGAACCTGCCGAACATCCCGACCAGGTCACCACCCGACCATCGAGCCAAACCGCTCAAGCTCCCGCCGCACCGACGGATAATGCCGTAAAACCTTCCGACGACCCTCAAGCCACCGGCACTGCTCAGTCTTCCGGTGACCCAGCCCCCGAGGCCCACCGCAAGCCGCCCACCCTCTACACCCTTCCAACAGACAAACCCTCAGACAAGCCCGCAAACCCCGACCATCCCAAAGACCCCCCGCAATAGAACCCCGCGCATCGTCCCCCACAAACAGAAACAGGCCGGCTGCAGTCTCCCGCAAACCAGCCTTTTCACAATTTTGCTTTTCTTGTTGTCATCCCGTAGGGGATCTGCTGTTTTCTAATACGCCAAAACTCTCAGCGCAAGTAACTAAAAACTAAGCAGCCTTCTTCGGCGCAACAGCCTTCACACGCGCATTCAAGCGGCTCTTGTAGCGACTCGCGGTGTTCTTGTGCAGAACGCCCTTCTGAACGCTCTTGTCCAGAATCGATGCGGTCTCGCGGTACTGTGTGGTTGCCGCGGCGTGGTCGCCCTTGGCGATCGACTCGCGCAGAAGGCGCAGCGTTCCGCGCAGCTTGCTCTTGTTCGAGCGGTTTACCGCGGTCTTGGCTACGGTCTGACGTGCGCGCTTCAACGACGAAACATGATTTGCCATAAACTCTCTTCTCTCAACCCGTACATTTGTAGGGGAAAATGGGATGCAGATTCAAGGCCAGCCGACTCTGCTTCCAGTCATAGCCTTGAGCAGCGCTAAACAAGCCTGCCGCACTCCCTGCAATATCTGAGTCTACGGAAACCCAGCCCTCCGGTCAACCGTCTTTCCCCCGAAAATACGGCTTCAACCCCACCAAAAGCATCCAATCCATAGAAAAATGCTGGTGCCACGATCCCATCTCGGCTCTCCTTCAAAATCAATTCATCATTTGCCCCTTGACGCCATCTCCCTGACGTTCTACTCTTTGCCCATCTTCGACACTAGATTGGCACCTTTCGCCATCCCGGTCGCAGTCAAAGGGCGCAGCAAATGCGCCACCAGTCAGTGCCCGCTCATCCCCCCTAAAACTCCCAAGTCAACCGGCCATGCACCCAACCCAGCTCCCCCTGACGGAGGTCAGCACACTAATTGATTAAAAAATCCCTGGAAATCACCCCTGGCATTGAGCCCCTGTACGGGACCCACGACGAAAACCTCCGCATCCTCGAGGACAAACTCAACGTCACGATCGATCTCCGCTCCGACGCTATCCACGTTACCGGCGAAGCCACCAACGTTGCCCGCGTCGAACAAGTCTTCTCCGACTTCGACACCCTCCGAAAATCAGGCATCAACCTCCACAACGGCGAACTTCACGGCATGCTCAAACTCGTCGTCGCCGACCCCGCTACCACCCTCAAATCCCTCGTCGACGCTGGCAAGCAGCGCTCCGCCGGCGTCAAGCGCATGGTTCAGCCCCGCTCGCCCAACCAGCGCAAATACGTCGAGGCCATTGAACAGTCCGACATGACCTTCGGCCTCGGCCCTGCCGGCACCGGAAAAACCTACCTCGCCGTCGCCATGGCCGTCAGCGCCCTCATGGCCAAAAAAGTCAGCCGCATCATCCTGGTCCGTCCCGCAGTCGAAGCCGGCGAACGCCTCGGCTTTCTCCCCGGCTCCCTCCAGGAAAAGGTCGACCCCTACCTCCGCCCCCTCTACGACGCCCTCTACGATCTCCTCGACCCTATCAAGGTCGACAAGCTCCTCGAGTCTAACGTCATCGAAGTCGCCCCTCTCGCCTTCATGCGTGGCCGTACCCTATCCGACGCCTTCATCATCATGGACGAAGCCCAGAACACCACCATGGAACAGATGAAGATGTTCGTCACCCGTCTCGGCAACAACTCCAAGGCCGTCATCACCGGCGACCTTACCCAGACCGACCTGCCCAACCCAAAGAAGTCCGGCCTCCTCGAAGCACTCCATGTCCTCGATGGCGTAGAAGGCATTCGTTTCTGCCACTTCGAAGACGTCGACGTAGTCCGCCACCAGCTCGTCCAGCGCATCGTTCGGGCCTACGACAGCTACGGCAAGGCCCAGCAGCAGCTTCCGCTCCCCATCGGCGAAGCCGCTCTGCCCGACCCAAACGTCATCCAGGCCGCCAAACCCATACCAAAACCTCAATGAACACAAGCAATCTGCGATAATCAAGGACAGGGGGCGCACTTAGCCCCCTGTGACATTTAGCACCACCTGCTTCCGAGCGATGACCACCATCGAACCTCCAAGTACTCACTCCATCTCCGCGCTCCGCCGCCCCGGCCAGTTGCGCACCCTCACACGCGCCTGCCTCGCGTTCTCTCTCTTAGCCGGATTCGCAGCCGCTCTCAAAGCCCAGTCCCCGCCAAATCCACAAGGCTGGACCCTGACCTGGAGCGACGAGTTCAACGGCCCCAACGGCGCATCCCCCGACCCCAAAAAATGGAACTTCGACATCGGCGGCAGCGGCTACGGCAACCACGAGCTCGAGTCCTACACCAACCGTCCCGTCAACGCGCACCAGCAGGACGGCCACCTAATCATCGCGGCCATCAAGGAGACTCACACCGGTCCCGACGGCATCACTCAGCCTTACACCTCCGCCCGCATCCTCACCAAGGGCCTCTTCTCCGAGCCCTACGGACGCTTCGAAGCCCGCATGAAGCTCCCCACCGGCAAAGGAATCTGGCCCGCCTTCTGGCTCCTCGGCAGCAATATCGAATCCGACCCCTGGCCTGAATGCGGTGAGATCGACATCATGGAGAACATCGGAGACCCCACCCAGATCTACAGCACCCTTCACGGCCCCGGCTACAGCCGCGACCACTCCATCCCCGCACGCTTCACCCTCCCCGCGGGCGAAGCTGTCAACACCGCCTTCCATCTCTACTCCGTCGAGTGGGCCCCCAACGACATAAAGTTCTTCATCGATGATCACCTCATCACGCACCGCACTCCCGCCGATCTGCCGCCCGGCAGCCACTGGGCCTTCGATCATCCTTTCTTCATCATCCTGAATCTAGCAACTGGCGGCGACTGGCCCGGCAATCCCGACCAGACCACCACCTTCCCCCAGCAGATGGTCGTCGACTACGTCCGCGTCTACAAGCCAAATAACGCGAACTCCAGCCAGGCCAAGCCCACCCAACGGCCTCTCGTAACCGCCGCAGCACCGAAGCCCCTTCAATGATCACCATCGAACCACCGCCAAGCCTCAAGGAAAATCTCTCACGCCCCGGCCTGACGAGCTTCCTTAACCGCGCCCGCCTTGCCGTCGGCCTCACTGGCCAGGTCGAAGTCTTGCTCACCGACGACCCCACCCTCCGCCGCCTCAACAAATCCTTTCGCGGCAAAAACAAGCCCACCGACGTCCTCAGCTTCCCCACGCCCGACGAGATCGCAGTTACCCACGCCGGAGACCTCGCCATCTCCCTCGAAACCGCCGCCCGTCAGGCCGCCACCTACGGCCACTCTCTGCGCGATGAAGTAAGAATCCTCCTCCTCCACGGCCTCCTCCACCTCTCCGGCCTCGATCACGAAACCGACAACGGAGAGATGGCCGCCCGCGAAGCCACGCTCCGCACCAAACTCAAACTCTCGAACACTCTCATCGAACGCACCACCACCAAGAGATCGCCATCGCGCTCAACAAAAACAACTTCAACAGACACAAAAAAATCGTCATCTCGACCGAAGGCGACGCACTATGTCGCCGCGGTGGAGAGCCCCCCGCATTCCGTGCGAACCACCAAAAAACTCAAAGGCACGAAGCTTAAAAACAAGCGAGGCGCAAAGTGACTTCCACCTACGCCTACACCTTCGCCCTCATCCTCCTCCTCGCCATCCTCGCGCTAGCCGCATACGTCGACCGCATCTACTCCGAGATGGGCAAGTTCCTCGCCCGCGAGTATCAGGACAACATCGACTCATGGGAGCGCGTCGTCGAACCGCGCCTCCGCCTCGGACGCGAGTCCATCGCGCTCTCCGCCTCCGTCCTTCGTCAACTCTCGCTTGCCGCCCTGGCTCTGCTCTCCGGCCTCCGCCTCTACAGCCACACCACACTCGTCCCAACCCTCGCTCGCACTCCAACCGCAGGCGAGATCCTCCGCGCTGTCTTCGAGCTCATCCTCCTCATCCTCATCTTCGACCGCCTTCTCCCCCAACTCCTCTTCTCCCGCACACGCGGCCTCTGGATCAGGCGCATCACCCCCATTCTCCAGGCCCTCTTCTATCTCATCCTTCCCGTCACTCTCCTGCTCGGTCTCTTGCTCTCCATCGCCGCCCTCGCCGAACCTGAAGACACCACCGAAGAAGACCATCCCTCCGAAGCCATGGACGCGCTCCTCGAAGCCGGTGAAGAAGAAGGCATCCTCGAAGAGTCCGACCGCGAGCTGGTCCGCTCAGCTGTAGAATTCGGCGACAAAGTCGTCCTCGAGGTCATGACCCCTCGCCCCGAGATCTTCTCCGTCCCCGGCACCCTAACCCTGCAGGAGTTCACCGCCACCATCAACGAGCACGCCTTCTCTCGCGTCCCCGTCTACAACGGCTCGCTCGATCACGTCACCGGCATCGCCTTCGCTCACGATCTCCTCAAAGTCCTCGACACCGAGGCCGACACCCTCACCGTAGCCCAGATCCAGCGCCCCGCCGCCTTCGTCCCCGAGACAAAAAAAGTAGCCGAACTCCTCCGCGAGATGCAGCGCGAAAAACAGCACATGCGCATCGTCATCGACGAGTACGGCAGCGTCGCAGGCCTCGTCACCATCGAAGATCTCCTCGAAGCCATCGTGGGCAATATCGCCGACGAGCACGACGAGCCCGAAGCCGACGACGAGCCCATCCGCGAACCCAACGGCGCCTACGTCGTCTCCGGCTCCTTCGAACTCTCGCGCCTCCGCGATCTCTTCGCCGATCAGTTCGAACAGCCCAGCCGCAACGGGCGCCCCGCCGAAGACAGCGAACCCCACGACCCCGAAGACGAGGCCTTCGAATCAGCGGAAGCCGCTCACTGGAGCGACAGCAGGGAAGACTCTGACGACGCCAAAGACACAAGAGACCAACGCGAGCCCCGCGACACCCGCGACGACCCCACAGCCGTCCGTCTCCCCGAGCACTACGAATCCACCACCCTCGGTGGCCTCGTCTCCGAGATCGCCGGCCACATCCCTCTCCCCGGCGAAGTCGTCGAAGAAGACGGCCTCCGCCTCGAAGTCCTCGCCAGCACCGACCGCCGCATCGACCGCATCCGAGTCAGCCTCGCCAACCTCCCCGCCGCCTAATCGCACTACCGCACTTGCTCTGCCGTTACTTTTGCTGTTCTTGTTGTCATCCCCGAAGGGGATCTGCTGTTCCTAACATCGCGCCTTCAATTAGCCTGTCAAGCCCCCAAGCCATCTAATCCATTGCCCATCAACGACATCCGCGTGGCGTATTAGTTATCCACGATCCGCTATACTGATTACAGTTCGCAAAAAGCCCTGGGTACCCACCCGGGCTTTTCTTTTTTTAAAAGTAGACTCGCTAAGCCCCTTATTTGGACGAATTTGGCCGTAACCCGTTTGCTATGACGAATTTGCAAGACCATGTTCTGTGTAAACTATTCATAAATAAGCACTTACAGGAGGGTAACCAGGGGGGGGGGTACCCTCACGGACAAAGCAAAAGCCCCGGAAAAATCCGGAGCCTTGGCCCAACCAGGTAGAACCAAAGTCGATCAGTCGATAGAAATCTTGCGAAGCAGTTTGAAATCCGACAGCATCTTGCCTGTCCCCAGCACAACCGAAGCCAGTGGATCATCCGCGATCGAAACTGGAAGACCAGTCTCTTCACGAATCCGCTTATCCAGATTCTTGATCAGCGCCCCGCCGCCCGTCAGCACGATGCCGCGGTCGGAGATATCAGCCGAAAGCTCAGGAGGAGTCCGCTCGAGCGCAACGCGAATCGCGTTGATGATCGTCGCAATGCACTCCGAGAGCGCCTCACGAATCTCGGAGTCTTCAATGGTGATTGTCTTCGGCACGCCCTCGATCAGATTGCGTCCCTTGACTTCCATCGAAATGGGTTTATCCAGCGGATACGCCGAACCAAGCGAGATCTTGATCTGTTCCGCGGTACGCTCGCCGATCAGCAGGTTGTACTTCCGCTTCAGGTACGTCATCACGGCTTCGTCCATCTGGTTTCCAGCCATGCGCACGGAACGCGAGTAGACGATACCGGCTAGCGAGATCACCGCGATATCGGTAGTGCCGCCACCGATGTCGACGACCATGTTGCCGCCCGGTTCGGTAATCGGCAAACCCGCGCCAATCGCGGCCACCATGGCCTGTTCGACCAGGTGAACCTCGGACGCCTTGGCCCGGTAAGCAGAGTCCATAACGGCGCGTTTTTCAACCTGCGTAATCTCTGAGGGAACGCCGATCACGATGCGAGGATGCACCATCATCTTCCGGTTGTGAGCCTTCTGGATGAAGTAATTCAACATCTTCTCGGTATGACGGAAGTCGGCGATCACGCCGTCCTTCATCGGTTTGATGGCAACAATATTGCCCGGTGTGCGGCCAAGCATCTCCTTGGCCTCTTTGCCCACAGCCTCAACCTCGTTGGTGATCTTGTTCACCGCGATGATCGAAGGCTCGTTGACGATGATGCCTTTGCCGTGTGCGAAGACAAGCGTATTCGCCGTGCCGAGGTCGATAGCAAGGTCGCTGGAAAAGAGGCTGAAAAGAGACCGCATATTGTGAATGCGGGAGTAACGCATCTGAAAACTATTCGAAGACATAGGTGTTTGAGATCGATCCTAAAAAGAGACTCACACTAGTGTATTCCTTTAGCAAGCGGTATTTCAGCACCTAATCTAACCAGTTAGCATGCCTCTTCTGTGTTAGTCCCGTTCTGGTTCACACAGCAACCGTCACCAGAACACCGACGGACAGATGAGAATTCTCACATGACCGTCGAGCCGTATTTCTCAAGCGCGAAAAGAGGATCTTCAGCGTTCGGTTATGGAGCGCGGTCGGCGAGAGGCTTTCTCATCCTCCTGTGACATCCTTCCAGTGCGAATAGATACAATCAAAATAAGCTTCAGCGATGTGGAGACAGACGAATGATTATTGGTGTGCCGAAGGAAGTGAAGGATCACGAGAGCCGCGTAGGAGTAACCCCAGCTGGCGTCAAAGCACTGGTCGAAGCTGGACACAAAGTTCTCGTAGAGCACGACGCCGGTGCCCTGTCGGCCATGCCCGACGACGAGTACCAGGCAGCGGGCGCCGAGATCGTCGGCTCGGCTCATGATGTGTGGCGGCTCGCCGAGATGGTCGTCAAAGTCAAGGAGCCGGTTGAGAAAGAGTACAAGCACTTCCGCGACGGCCTGGTTCTATTCACCTATCTCCACCTGGCTCCGCTCAACGACCTAACCGACGCGCTGCTTACGTCGAAGGTCACAGGCATCGCCTATGAAACCGTCCGTGATCGCGCTGGCGCCCTGCCGCTGCTAACCCCAATGAGCGAGGTCGCGGGCCGCATGAGCGTCCAGGTCGGCGCAGCCTATCTTGAGAAGGAGCATGGTGGGCGTGGAGTTCTCCTGGGCGGTGTTCCAGGCGTACCACCGGGCAACGTCTGCATCATCGGCGGGGGTATCGTCGGCACGAACGCTGCAAAGATTGCGCTCGGCATGGGCGCGAAGGTCACGCTGATCGATCTGAACCTGAATCGCCTGCGCGAACTGGACGACATCTTCGGTGGCCGCCTCTATACCGTCGCCTCGAACAGCTACAACATCGAACACGCCGTTCGCGATGCCGATCTCGTCATTGGAGGCGTCCTGATTCCGGGAGCGGCCGCCCCAAAAATCGTCACCAAAGCGATGGTGGCAAAGATGAAGAAGGGTGCCGTGATCGTCGACGTCGCCATCGATCAGGGTGGCTGCATCGAGACCGCGCACCCGACGACCCATTCGAACCCCTCGTACGAGGTCAATGGTGTGGTTCACTACTGCGTCACGAACATGCCTGCCGCTGTACCGAACACATCAACCCTCGCGTTGACCAACGCAACCTTCCCCTACGTGCTGAAACTAGCGCGTCTGGGGGCTAACGCGGCCATTAGCGAAGACAAGGGAATTGCCGAGGGAGTCAACACCTTCAACGGTGTACTGACCTACGGCGCAGTCGCTCAGGCGCAAAAGCGCGACTGGCAGGCCGTAGCGAAGCTCGTTTAGCCGCCGTGTCTGTTGCGGAATGAACGAAAAACCGATCTCAGCCGCATATAATCGTGGGGACTGAGGGGAGCGGGCCATGGGCACAACTGCGAATCGGCGAAAGATTTGGATCGTCGCTCTCGGTGCGTGCCTGCTTATCCTCTTCGTGGCCCTTGCTACTCTGAACGCTTTTAACACCCAGCTCCCCAAACCAGCGAGCACCCAGCAGACAGTGATCTTCACCGGTCTGTCGATCGTGGCGTTTCTCCTCTTTGTCGCCGTGTTGCTGCTGTTGGTTCGCAACGTGTTGAAGCTGTATGCGGACCAGCGCAGCCGTGTGATGGGTACGCGTTTGCGCACCCGCATGTTGTGGGGCGCAGTGTTGGTCAGCTTGGTTCCTATTGCTTCCATGTTTGCGTTCAGCTACCAGCTGATGAATCGCGCGGTAGACCGCTGGTTTACGCAGCCTGTCACGGACATGCGCGAAGACAGCAACAACATGGCCCTCGAACTGGCGCACTACACGACAGCAAATGCTCGCGCCGAGGCGGATTCGATCGCCGCTAGTTTGCCCGCACCCCCGGTGGTTGCTCACGTAGCTCATGAATCGGCTGCGGCACGAGCAGCAGCGTCGGGTCGTAGCCAGACCCGTCGCTCGACCCACGGTTCGGCGCATGATCTGGTTCGTCCCGTCGCACCCTCTGCCTCTCATCTGAACCGTGAGGCGATCTACGAGGTTTTGCGACAGCATGAAATTACCCTGCAGAACGGCTTCGCTATCGTCTATCGCGAGGGTCGCGTCGTCGCTTCATTTCATTTGCCGCAGCGCGTTGGAGCGACCGCGCAGGTTAAGGTCTGGCTTCCCGATCAGGTGTCCGGCGCAGACACGGAGGAGGCGAGCGCTCACGCCCCTACCGACCCCATGGACGCCGCGATCCTCACCACCGCCCAGCGCATCGACCAGCCCGTGTTTTCGCTTGGTGCCACGGACTATGCACTGGGCGCCACTACTCTGAAACAGGGCGAGACCGTCGTCGTAGGCCTGCCTATGCCCTTCGGTATGGCTGCGACCATGACCAACCTACGTAAGGCAGCAGACGCATACTGGGTGCTCTACAGCGAGCGCCGTCAGATCAGAGATCTGTACATGCTCTTGCTGCTGATGATGACGAGCCTTGCTCTTTTCGCCTCATGCTGGCTTGCACTTCATCTCTCCAAGCAGGTGACGAAGCCGGTTGAGGCTCTAGCGGATGCGATGGAGGCTATCGCGCAAGGAGACTACGGCCATCGCGTGCAGGAGAGTGCAACCGAAGAGCTTGGCGAATTGGTGCGCAGCTTCAATCACATGGCCGCTGATCTTGAGGGCAGCCGCCGCGCGGTCGAAGAGTCCACCGTACAACTCAGTGCCGCCAACACTGCGCTTGAGGCGCGACGCGGAGAACTCGAAACGATGCTCGAGACGATTCCCAATGGAGTAGCGACGCTCGACACGGATCGACGGATAGTCCTCGCTAACCGCGCTCTTAGCGAGATGATGGATCCGGGCGGCCAGCGGCCCTTCTATGGGTTGGTCATGGAAGAGGTCTTTCCGCCTGAGGTCTCCGAGGTACTTGACCGCCTTATTAAACGCAGTCATCGCATGGGTTCGGCCTCGAGTGAGATTGAGATTACAGGGTTTCCCAGAACCTCGGGCGACAGATTTGGTGGAACGATGAATCTCCTCGCTACGGTTGCCTTGCTCGAGATGCCTGCGGCTTCCGAACGCATGCGCCGTGAGCATCAGGGCTACGTAATCGTCCTTGAAAACGCGACCGAGCTGCTCCGCGCGCAGAAGCAGTCAGCATGGAAAGAAGTGGCCCGGCGTGTAGCACACGAGATAAAGAATCCTCTTACTCCAATCAGCCTCAGCGCAGAGCAGATTCGCCGTCACATCGACCGCCTCGCCCGCGCCGTCGCCGACGCGATACCACCCAGCAGCGCGGAACCACCTTCCATCGCCGTCATCCGCCGATGCTCTGAGGTCATCACCTCTTCCGTTGAGAGCATGCGGTCACTCGTTGACCAATTTGCCGCACTTGCGGAGTTCCCCACGGCTCGCCCGAAGCCTGCAGACCTCAACACGATCGTCGAAAACTCGTTGGCTTTGTTCGCTGGCCGCATGCAGACGATTCGCATCGTCCGTAAGATGAGCCCGGATCTGCCGCTCGTTATGGCAGACCCAGAGGCATTAAAGCGCGCCCTCGGCAATCTCATCGACAACGCCGCCGAGGCCATGCAGCAGAGCCTCTATCGAGAGCTGCAAATAAGCACCTGTCTCCTGGACAGCGGAATGGTCGAACTTACCATCGCCGATAGCGGCTCCGGCCTTACCGACGACATGCGACAGCGCCTCTTCTTGCCGTACTTCTCCACCAAGCAGCGCGGTACCGGACTCGGCCTTGCAATTGCCGCAAAGATCATCCAGGAGCATCAGGGTACTATCCGCGCGGAGAAGAATGAGCCGGCGGGAGCCAGGTTTATCGTCGAGCTTCGCCCAGCGAGTTCGCCCGACAGCGACGCGGAGGCGCCAGCTGTCTTCAATTCCTATGCTCCTTCCCAGAACGGCCATCACTCGACAGTTGAAGTCGAATCTGCCGCCGCAACCAACGGCACCAAAGCCGAAGACGACTTTGCCTCCACTCTCCCCAGAGGCCCACAATGAATCACGTACTCATCGTTGACGACGAAGCGGAGATCCGCGAGTCGCTCGAAAGCATCCTTCGAGAAGAAGACTATCTGGTCACCACCGCAGCTACAGCCGGCGAAGCCATGGAGCTTCTTCGCGACGCCGCCTACGACGTTGTCCTTCTCGACATCTGGCTGCCCGACCGTGACGGCCTTGATACCCTCACCGAAATCCGTCAGATGGAGTCAGCCAACGTTCCCGAAGTCGTCATTATTAGTGGCCACGGCACCATCGAAGCCGCAGTCCGTGCCACAAAACTGGGTGCCTACGACTTTCTCGAAAAACCTCTCTCGCTTGATCGCACCCTGATCGTTCTCAAGAACGCCATGAAGGCTCGCCAGATGCGCGAGGACAATCAGGAGTTCTCACGCCAGCTTACCAAAGGGACGGTCACAGGAAACTCTGTTCCCATGAAAGCCCTGCGACAACAGATTAAGCTAATGGCGCCGACCAATGGTCGTGTGTTGATCTATGGTGAATCCGGCGCAGGAAAAGAGCTCGTCGGTCGAGCCATGCATGCCGAAAGCCTGCGCAAAGACCGTCCTTTCGTCGAGCTAAACTGCGCCGCCATTCCTGAGGACTACATCGAAAGCGAACTCTTCGGCTATCGCCACGGAGCGGTCCCAGGCGGACCCACCGAAAAGCGCGGGACCTTCGAAAGAGCTGACGGTGGCACCCTCTTTCTCGACGAGGTCGGTGACATGAGCCTCAAGACACAGGCCAAGGTATTACGCGCATTGGACGAGCAGCGTTTTCTTCCCGTCGGAGCTTCCCATCCTGTCCACGTAGATGTCCGCGTCATCGCCGCGACCAATAAAGACCTTGAGGAAGAGATCGCCCGCGGCAACTTCCGCGAAGACCTTTTCTATCGTCTCAACGTCATTCCATTCTTCGTCCCACCACTGCGCGACCGCAAGGAAGACATTTCCCTGCTGGTAAAAGAGTTTCTGCAACAATTCGGTTCGGAGTACGGACGCCCACACGTAGACATGACCGACGACGCCCTTGCCGCTCTAAAGCAATATCACTGGCCCGGAAATGTGCGCGAGTTGCGCAATCTAGTCGAGCGGGTATTGATCCTCAATCCCAAGACGCAGCGCATCGAACGCAAGCATCTTCCCATGCTCGTTTACCGCGACTCCGCCCGAGACGCGAACAAGAACAACGGTCGTGAAGAGTTCACCAGCCTCCTGCAGGCCCGCGAAGCCTACGAACGCGACTACATCCTGAAAAAATTAGACGAGTTCCACGGTAATGTCAGCCGCGCTGCAGAAGGTCTGGGCCTCGAGCGCAGCCATCTCTATCGCAAGATGAAAGCACTCGGCGTCAGCGTGAAGGAATAGACCCGAAACAACTTCACCTTTTACTTTTCTTCCGCAGCCTGCTTGGCCGCAATCTCTTCAAGTTGTCTCCGCCAGTCGAGGTCTTCAACAAAGCCTCGGCTGGAGCGCCACTCTTCCTGCACCTTCACAAACAGTTCAAGAAACACCCGCGTGCCCAGCAGGGATTCGATATCTTTCCGCGCCGCAGTGCCGATTCGTTTCAGCATCTCGCCTTGCTTGCCGATCAGGATCGCCTTCTGACCTGTTCGCTCACAGAAGATGACTGCGGAGATCTTTGTCACAGGCAACCTGCCATCTTTCATCTTCTTCAACGAGGTTGGCTCTTCAAACTTTTCGATGACGACTGCGGTCGCATACGGGACCTCTTCGCCGGTGAGCATCAAAATCTTCTCGCGAATCAGTTCGGCGACGAGAAAACGTTCTGGCTGGTCGGTGAGTTGATGTTTCGGAAAATAACGCTGGCCCTCCTTCAATTGGCCAATGACCTTCTCCAGCAGCAGTTCGAGTCCTTCCTTCTTTCGCGCCGAGATCGGAATCACATCCGCAAAACAATGGAGCGTAGACCAATGCGCTATGAGCGGAAGCAGGTCCTTCTTCGGGATCGCGTCCATCTTGTTAAGTACCAGAATCACCGGGCACTCGAGTTTCTTAATCAGTGAGAGCGCGAAGTCATCTTCGGCAGCGGACATTCCCATCCGCCCGGTCGCCTTTCCGCTGTCTCCTGCTCCGGGAGTCTTCGGCAATCGGTGCGTCACATCAACGATAAAGAGCACGGCGTCGCGTGACTCCAGCGCATCGTGGACCTCTTGCATCATTCGCTTGTCGAGCTGCGTATCCGGTTTGTGAATCCCCGGTGTATCAACCAAGACCACCTGCGCAGCAGGATGCCCAGCCTCGACCTTCGTCTTTTTCTTTAGCGGAACTTCGAGCACGCCATGAATCCGTGTGCGCGTCGTCTGCGGCTTGTGCGTGACGATAGCAAGTTTCTGCCCAAGCAGGGCATTGAGCAAGGTGGATTTGCCCGCATTTGGGCGACCGATGATGGAGACGAAACCGGAGCGAAAGGCCATTCCCTTTATTATGCGCTGTCGTAGTGCCCCAATTGGCGAACCTCGGCTAAACTGGCTCGTATGAAATTGAAATCCAACAAACTGCGGACTTTTCGCAGAATGGTTCGAGGTCTGGCCCTGTTATCATCCGTCACCGCACCACTTTTCCTCTCCGCTCAAGCCGTCAAGCCCTTCTCTTCGATCGAGGTTCACTCAGACCGGACCGTAACCTTCGCTTACAGGGACGGCGTTGCTAAAAAGGTCGAGCTGGTCGTCGGCGGACTGCCGAAGAAGCTGGCTATGAAAAAGGATACGGCCGGTATATGGACCGTCACAACGCCGTCCCTGCCACCTGAAATATATGGATATCACTTTGAAGCCGACGGTGACCTCCGATTGGATCCCGCCAATCCCGGTACCACGATCAACCTGGTTGATATCGCGAACGAACTCATCGTGCCTGGGGACGCACCACAACTCTGGGATGTAACCAACGTCCCACACGGCATCTTGCACCACTACACGTACACCACTGATACCGTCCTTGGGCTGCCTCAAAACCAGAGCCGTTATTTCGTCTACACTCCGCCGGGCTACGATCCGAAGGCTCCGCAGCCGTATCCGGTCCTCTATCTGCTTCACGGGTGGAGCGACTCGGACTCAGGGTGGACGGCTGTCGGGCGCGCCGAACTGATCCTCGACAATCTGCTTGCACAAGGCAAGATCAAGCCTATGGTGGTCGTGATGCCGCTCGGCTACGGGGATATGTCCTTCATTCACCAGTTCCATGTATGGGAGGATCCAGCCGCCATCGACCATAATGTCGATCTGTTCGCCAAAGCGCTGCTCACCGAGGTTCTTCCGCGCGTCGAGTCTGACTACCATATCTCGAAGGATCGTAACGACCGCGCCATCGCCGGTCTCTCGATGGGCGGCCTTGAAAGCCTCGAGATCGGGCTCTCCCATCCGGATAAGTTTGCGTGGATCGGAGGATTCAGTTCGGCCGTTCACAACCTCGAATACACCCAGAAACTCGCGTCGCTCGATCCCAAAGCTGCGAACCTCCGCCTGCTCTGGGTTGCCTGTGGAACCGAAGACTCGCTTATCGAGCCCAATCGCAAACTTATTGATTTTCTTAAAAGTAAGAGTATGCCCGTCCAGCAGATCGAAACCCCCGGCTACCACACCTGGATGGTCTGGCGCGACAACCTGAGCCACTTCGCCCCATTGCTGTTCCAGCAAAGATAGCGGCTTGCGTTGTTCCGGCAGTGGTTATTGGCCTGTCTTGTCGACCTCTCAGTGAGTGCAACAAGAAAAATTTGGCCTCCGCATCCAGCACGCCACCTCCTCCTGCGCGTTACTTCGCAGATAATCAGTGCTAGCGCATGGAATCTTTCTTTACACGCTTCAAGAATGTTCTGGTCCTGGTTGCCATCCTGCTAGCCCAGACCATCGGCCTTGCAGTCCAGGTTCGCCGCCCCGTCGAATCGGGCGCCCCTGACAGCAGCAGGGTCACGCTTATTCGATATTGGGCCGTCTCCATCGTCACTCCCTTTGAGCGATTCTTCCACGGCATCGGCCACACTGTTCGCTACGGATGGTCCAACTATGTCGACCTCCGCAACACTCGCCAACAAAATCACGACCTTCAAGATCAGATAGCGCGTCTCCGACTGGAGCAGGCCTTGTTCGCCGAAGATGCCATGCAGGGTCATCGTCTGCAGGCACTGCTGGACTTCCAGCAGCACTATGTATCGGCCACCGTTGCCGCGCAAGTGATCGGCACGAGCGGCAATGACCTTTCGCGCGTCATCTACATCGACAAAGGTGCAAAGGATGGCCTCAAGGCCGACCAGGCCGTCATCACGCCCGATGGCATCGTGGGAAAGATTCGCGATGTCTTTCCGCACACCTCTCAGGTGCTTCTGATAAACGATCAGACCTCAGGCGCCGGCGTTCTCCTCGCCACCACGCGTATCCGCGCCATTCTCCGCGGCAGCACCACCGGCCAGATTCTGATCAACAACCTCACCCCGGACGACCGCATCAAGCCCGGCGAACAGGTTCTCAGCTCCGGCGGCGACCAAGTCTATCCGCGCGGTCTACCCGTCGGCACCATCGAGTCCATCAAAGTCGATCCCGATCACCAGCCCTACACGCTCATCCAGCTTCGCCCCGCTGCCAATCTGAACCAGCTCGAAGAGGTTCTGGTCATCACTGGTACTCAAACCACGCTTTCTAATCAGGCTCAGAAGGATCTTGCCGCTGGCGCCGCGACCGCCGAGGCTCAGGCTGCCGCCAAACAACTTGCAGACCAGCAGGCCGCGGAGGCTGCTGCCCGTTCCGCCGCTCAGATCGTAGCTGATCGTCTGCCCAGCATCCACGACGACGCGAGCGATGCGAAGGCCGGCACCGCAACAACACCCCCTGCTACGACTCCTGCGATCAGCGTGGTTCCCAAGCCGCTCCCCACCATCCACTCCGATCGTTACTCGCCCGGAGCCACACCATCGGCTGCCGATCTCAAACCGGGTGCTGCCGAGACCAACAATCCATCAGTACCCCAAACGTCCACTCCGGACGCAACAACTCAGCCAGCCACACCGAAGCCCGCGCAACCAAAGCCTCGCAAACCTCAGCCTCCATCGGACTCAACCCAGCCCCCAAACCCGCAGCCGTAGCAACTTTTCGACCTAAAAAATGGCCACCCGCAGCTTTACATCCCGACGAGAGCTAGAGCAGCACAGCTTTCCCCCTGCCGTCGCCCTGCTGGTGCCTCTGGGTGCCATCCTCCTGCAGGCGCTGCTCCCCCGGCCCTTTCCGCGGCTCGCCATTCTCGATCTTCCTCTAATCGTCACCGTCTTCTTCGCCGTCTCACGCCGCAATCCGGTCGCTGGCACCCTTACCGGAGCAGCCATCGGCCTCCTTCAGGACGCCCTCACCGCCCAACCAATCGGCGTTAACGGCATGGCAAAGTCCGTTATCGGTTATATCGCCGCCAGCATCGGTATTCAGATCGATGTTGAAAATCTCACGACGCGCATTCTCATCAACTTCGGCTTCTTTCTTATCAACAGCTTCCTGCTCTTCCTCATCAACCGTCGACTCCTTGGACTCACGAACTTCCACATCTATTGGGGCCACGAACTCATTCGCGCCGCGATCAACACGGCGGTTGCCCTTCCTATCTTTTTTCTGCTCGATAACACGAAGAGGAACGAGTAAAGCCCGAATCCAATCGTCTAAAACGTACATTACAACAGTGGTAGACCCCGATCATCAACTCCAGTCGTAGACTGAAATAGCATGGAACTCACTCACCATATCGACCCGAACGACCTCGGCCCCAACGGTAAAGCCGAAAAAGTCTCTGCGGGTAAGCTTCACGCGGCGCAGTACATCGTCGCATTCATTCTCATCATTCTGATCACCGGCCTCTGGCGACTTCAGGTTCTTGGCGCTGATAACTTTCGCGCACTCGCCGAAGCCAACCGCATCCGCAAGGTTCCAATCCTCGCTCCTCGCGGCCGCCTCTTCGACCGAGAAGGCCGTCTGCTCGTCGATAACTACCCCTCCGTCTCCTGCTACCTCCTACGCGAGCAGGTCAAAGATCTCGACGTCGATCTGCCTCTCATCTCTCAGGGCCTTCACATCCCCATTGAGCAGATCCAGTCCACGCTGCGCCGCTATCAAATCGCCCCGAAATATCAGCCGATCCCCCTCAAGCAGGACATCTCGCCCGACGAACAAGCCTTCATCGCAGCTCACCGCGACGAGCTTCCCGAACTCGAAACCCTCGACGAACAGCGCCGCCTCTACCCTCGTGACGGATTCGCCGCCCACCTCATCGGGTACGTCGGCGAAGTCTCCGAGCAGATGCTCGACGACCCGCGTTACGCCTTCTACTCTCCCGGCGACGTCGTCGGTCGCTCCGGCGTCGAGCAGACCTACGATGCATTGCTACGCGGCAAAGACGGCAGCCGCGACGTCATCGTCAACAGCCACGGCAAAGAGCTCGGTCACCTCGGCCAAGAGCTTGCCGTCCCAGGAAAAGATCTGAAGCTCACCATCGATCTCGACCTCCAGATCGCCGCCGAGAAGGCGCTCGACGGCAAAAACGGTGCAATCGTTGCGATGGACCCACACACCGGCGAGATTCTCGCGATGGTCTCGCGTCCTACCTTCGACCCGAATCAGTTCTCCGTCCGCCTCACCAAGAACTACTGGAACGAGATTCTCAACAATCCCGACCACCCCTTACTCAACAAGAGTCTCCAGGCACAGCTCGCACCAGGAAGCACTTTCAAGATCATTATGTCGGTTGCTGGCCTGCAGGAAAACGTTGCTCAGACCATGCACGTCAGCTGCAACGGTGGCGCCGAGTTCTACGGCCACTTCTACGCCTGCGACCGCCACCACGGCGCAGTCGATATCAATAACGCCATTCCGTACTCCTGCGACACCTTCTATTACACCCTCGCCAACCGCCTGGGCATCGACACTATCGCGAAGTACGCGACGTCTCTCGGCCTCGGTCAAAAGACCGGCATCGACCTGCCCGACGAGGTCACGGGCACCATGCCATCCACAGCCTGGAAGCTGAAGACTCAGCATGACAAATGGTTCGCCGGCGAAACCATCTCGGTCGGCATTGGCCAGGGCGCAGTCACCGCGACCCCCATCCAGCTTGCTCGTGCCCTGAGTGGCGTCGCTAACGGGGGTGTTCTCCGCCGTCCGCATGTCGTCTTCGCTGACGAGATTCCGCCCGACATGCTTCAGGCTGTCCGCGAGTCGTTTCCTGGCTCGGGAGACGCGACCATCCCGCTGACCACGGAGAACTGGCAGCTCATCACAGACGCCATGGCCAACGTCACCAGCAGCCCCATCGGCACCGCCTACGCCGCACATCTTGAAGGGGTCGACTTCGCCGGCAAGACTGGCACTGCGCAGGTCATCGGCCACGATGCTCTCGCCAAGACCAGCAAAGGCCACAACACGGAGCCCAATGCTTGGTTCGTGGGCATGGCTCCGCGCCGCAATCCAGACATCGTCGTTGCCGTCCTCTGGGAGCATGGCAACTGGGGCAACAACTCCGCCAAGCTCGCCTCCCAGATCATCGACGCCTTCGTCAACAAGCAGCGCAAACGCGACAACAACATCCGCATCGCCACCACCCCCGAGCCCGCCAAGCCCGAGACCATCCCCAGCGCAACACCCACCGTGCCGAGCGCCGAATAGGACAGACCAGTCACCATGCCCCGCCTCTCCTCCTACCGCGACTTTGACTGGGTCCTTCTTGGATTCGTACTGCTGCTCTCGCTTATCTCTGTTCTTGAGATCAAATCGGCCACGCTCCACACCAAGTTCCACGGCTTCGACCACAAGCAGATCCAGTTTCTCGCTGTCGGTCTGGTCCTGATGTTCATCGTCTCGCTTATCGACTACCACCGTATGCTCGACATCGTCCACTGGGCCTACGGCATCAGTATCGTTTCATTAGTCGCGGTCCTGATCGTCGGCACCAAAGTCCTCGGCGGCCGCCGCTGGATCAAATTCCCCGGCGGTATTCACTTTCAGCCGTCGGAATGGGTCAAACTTGTCCTCATCGTCGCCGTCGCCCGCTACTTCTGGGGACTGGCCGGAAAGGAACTAACCTGGGGCGACATTGGAAAGGCGGCCGCTATGGTCGTCGTCCCGATGGCTCTCGTACTCAAACAGCCAGACCTCGGCACCGCCCTGACGTACCTACCCATCCTGATCTGCGGCCTCTTCCTCGGAGGCATTCGCTTCAAGCAGGTGGGCCTTGTGCTGCTTGCGCTAGCCATGATCGGCGGTATCGCTTGGAAGAGCGGCAAACATCTCAAGCCCTACCAGCAGGCGCGTATCGACGCCTTCATTAACCCCGACTCCGACCCACGGGGCTCCGGCTATCAGATCCGCCAATCCCTCATCGCTGTCGGCTCCGGCGGCATCTGGGGCAAAGGCGCCAACAAGGGGACCCAAACCCAGGGCGACTTTCTCCCCATCCCTTACACCGACTTCATCTTCGCCGCGTTCTGTGAAGAGCATGGCTTCGTCGGGGCTCTGGGCGTACTGCTCTTATATTTCCTCATCCTCATGCGCCTGATTCAAAACGCCCAGACCGCCTCCGACCTGCCCGGCAGCTTTATCATCATGGGGGTCGTCGCCGTTATCGTATTTCAAATTGCCGTTAACGTCGGCATGGTCGTCGGCCTCATGCCCGTCACAGGGATTCCTCTACCTTTGCTAAGTTACGGCGGCTCTTCGGTCCTCTTCACCTTCCTATCCCTCGGCATTGTCATGAACATCCGCATGCGCCGCTTCGTCAACTAGATGCGTATTAGCCTTGTTGCCTGAATAGGTCCTCTCAAGGGAACAAATCTCGGTATTACAGATAGGTAAATTTCCCGCTGTGGCGGCTTTAGTGCAATACTGTTAGCAACACCTGTTCGGCTGTAGATGCCGCTCAGTGTACCCCGCTACTCGGGCGCACGGTCGCCAGTCAGCGGCAACAAAAGATTTTTAGAAGAAAAGGCCGGCCAGCCAGAGACATCGATCCGTTGGCCGGACAGGTTTTAGGGAATGATTGCATCCGGATGGCGAACGGCCCCGCCTCAAATCTCTGATTTTGAGGTTGTTTCGGTCACAAACTCCGCATGTCTCGAATTGCTCGAAGCATCCCCCCGTGTCCCCGATCTACCCGGTACCGCCCAACCCGCATTCTCAGCGAGTGCGTCCACGGCAGAGCTGTACTCTTACCTCGCACCGGTCGTCGAGTTCTGTTCACGCGCTTCCGCAGCCCGTAATCTGTCCGATCCACGGTGAGCCACACCCGGCCCTAAGCCAGGTCAGCTCCCGATTGTTCTCTGTCGCGTCTGCCGCTCGAACCTCAACCAGGTCGGGCAGAAAGAGCACAGCGAATGTCGAAAGAAATATACATCTCCAGTACCCCCCACGAGACTCGTCTCGCCATCGTCGAAAACGACGAACTAACCGAAATCTATTACGAGCGCGAGAACGAATACACTCTCGCAGGGTCCATCTATAACGGAAAAGTCACCCGCGTTCTGCCGGGTATGCAGTCGTCCTTCGTCGACATCGGCCTCGAGCGAGACGCTTTCCTTTACATCACCGACTTCATGGAGGAGGCCGGCGATTCGGCCGACTTCGACACCAATGGCGACTCTGGCCGCCGCTCCGAAGGCCGTCGCAACGGCAACGCTCCCATCCTCGAAGGCACTGTCGCCAGCCCCCCGGATCGCTTGGACCAGACCTCTGACTCCGGCCTCCGCTCCTCTGAGCGGACCGACCGCGGCGACCGCAATGGCCGTGGCGACCGTGGCCGTGGTGGACGAGGCCGCCGTGACCGCGGCGGTAACCGCGATCGTCAGCCCACCGCCGACCCCCTTGCGCCCACATCGCCCCAGGACACTTACAGCACTCCCACCGCTGACTTCTTCTCCGCCGACCAGCCAACAGAGAACATCGTGACCGACCGCAACGACGGTGGCGATATTGGTGAAGGCGCCCCCGGTGCCGATGGCAGCCGCCGCTGGCGAGGCCGTCGCGGCCGACGCCGTGGCCGTGGCCCCGGTCAGCGCGACGAGTCTCCGAACATCGCTAGCGCAGTCCCGGGCACCGCTCCGAGCGAATCCGCTTATGACGAAGATTCTTTCGATATCGACGGAGCCGCTGCGCCTATCTCCACTCCGACCGCCCCGGCCCAAATCCCGCCTGTCTACAACGCGGTCGAAACAGTCGGCACCGCTCAGGAAAATATAGATCGCGGCAACCGCGGAAGAGACGGAAGAGACAACGATCGCCGCGACCGCAACAACCGTGGAGATCGAAATCGCGGCGACCGCGGCGATCGTGGTGGCCGTGATCGTGAACCCCGCATCCCTCGCGGCTTTGCCCCCAAAACCTCGCTCTACGGCGTCGACGATTCACCTGCCTACGATCAGGCTCCCGAACTCGATGCCAACGCGCCCGAGCCCATCATTCTCCCTGGCGAATCCCTCTCCAAGTACCGCAAAGGAGGAGAAGAGTCGGTCGCTGCAGTCTCCAAGCCTGCCGAAATCAACGTAATTATCCCCTCAGCTCCGGGGTTCAGCATTCCTGAAGGCTGGGATGGCGGAGCTACTCTGCCCGGGGAAACTCTCTCTCGCCGTCGTCGCCAGGAAAATCGTAGCGAACCCCGAGCCGAGCATCGCCAGGATACTCGTTCTGATCTCCGCAACGAGACTCCCATCCATTCTCTTCCTCATGCCGAAGTCATTCACGATGCCGACGGATTCAGTGTCACTGATGTCATCGAAAAGCAACCGAAGGTTGCCCTCACCGACTCGGTCGACCCTATCCCTATGGACGAGACGCTTACAGAAGTTCTAGCCGAACCAACCGAATACGAACCAACCGATGCCTCTGCCTCTTATCGCATCGATCCCGCAGCTCCCAGCGAGTACCGCCAAAGCGCGCCCGTCCTCGATGCGCCAGAAGAGGTCCAATCAGAGACCGTCATCGAGTCGCAAGTTCAGGATCAGAGCGCAACTCACAGCATTACTCCCGGCCCCGGCGAGTCCGTTGCCCAACTCCAAGTCGAGTCCGTACACACCAACTACGAACCATTTGACTGGCAGACCCCCGCACAAGCTCACGTTGAGGTGAGCGAACCCGCCCCTGCCTCTCACGAGCTGACCACGCTTCATGCCACCGGCGAGATGCACTCCGAAGCTCCAGTCGCTGCCTTCACTCCCGAACACGCAACTGAGACGGTCTCTCCGATTGAACACGAGACGGCCATCGCAAACCCAGCCGACTATGTCATCGCAGATGATGCTGCTCCGCAGCACTTCGCACCTGGCGTCGGCTCCTTCGAAGAGGAGACCCTCGATGAGGAGGACTTCAACACCACCCTCCACGCCAGCTCCATCGAAGAGATGGACGACTTCGAAGAAGAGGAGACTCTCGAGGGTGCCGCCGACCTCGGCACCATGCTCCGCGAGATGTCCATCGACCAGATCACCCGCTCCGGCAACGTAGACGAAGAAGAGGAGGACGACCTCGAAGAAGAGGATGCAGTCTACGATCCTCTCATCGGCGATATCGAGGAGACCGATGACGAAGAAGACCTCGACGAATCCGACACCGAAGAAGACGTCCTCCACGAAGAGATCGTTGAGGGCGATGAAGTATCGCCCGCCAACGGCTTCGACCAGGCGCAGGCCGGCCTGGCGGCTCCTTCGCCCGACCGCAATCGCGACCAGGACCGTGGCCGTGGCCGCCGTGATGGTCGTCGTGATGGCCGCCGCGGAGACCGTTATGGCCGCAACGATCGAGGTGATCGTCCCCGCAACACCGGAGGGGCGGCCGACCGTGACCGCGCCAACAACGGCGGCCGTGACCGTCGCGGTGGTCGCAGCTCGATGCAGTCCACCAACCTTCCTGCCATCAGCGAACTGCTCAAGCCTGGCCAAGAGATTCTCGTTCAGATCGCCAAGGAGCCCATTGCCAAGAAGGGCGCACGCATTACATCGCACATCGCGCTTCCTGGCCGCTTCCTCGTCTTCATGCCCACGGTCAACCACACCGGAGTCTCTCGCAAGATCGACTCCGATAGCGAACGCCGCCGTCTGAAGGAGATTCTGCTCAGCGAAAAGGGCGAGGCTGCCGGCGGCTTCATCGTCCGCACCGCCGCCTCAGGAGCCAGCGAAGAGGAACTCCGCTCTGACCTCCGCTTCCTCCTCAACCTCTGGGCTGATATCAAACAGCGCTCAGAATCCTCAAAGTCCCCGGCCCTCATCTATCACGACCTCAATCTCGTCGAGCGCATCCTTCGCGATCAGGTCACCGACACCTTCTCCGCCATCTGGGTCGACAGCGAGAGCGAATACGAGCGCGTTCTGCGGTTCCTGCAGCGGTTCCAGCCCTCGCTCATTCGCCGCGTCAAGCTCTACACCAAAGAAACCCCGCTCTTCGAGCAGTTCGGCATCACCGAAGAGATCAACAAGGCTCTGCGCTCCAAGGTCTGGCTCAAATCGGGCGGCTCGATCGTCATCAACCAGACCGAGGCACTCGTCGCGATCGATATCAACACCGGCAAGTTCGTCGGCAAGACCGCTCGCCTCGAAGACACCATCGTCAAGACGAACCTCGATGCCATCCCCGAAATCGTTCGTCAGATTCGTCTGCGCGACCTCGGCGGCATCATCATCATCGACTTCATCGACATGGACGAACGCAAGAATCGCAACAAGGTTATGGCCGCGCTTGAAGAGGAGTTGAAGAACGACCGTGCGCCTTCGAAGGTTCTTCAGTTCAACGATTTTGGTTTGGTCGCCATCACCCGCAAGCGCGTCAAACAGTCGCTCGAGCGCACCCTATCCACTACCTGCAACATCTGCACAGGCACCGGAATGGTCAAGTCGCCCGTCACCGTCTGCAACGACATCTACATCGAGATGCGCAAGATGCAGAAGCATCTCGACCGCGGCGATGTCATGCTTCGCGTGAATCCCGACGTAGTCAAACAGCTCAAGGCGCCAGGCACAAAATGGCTTCAGGAGATGGAAGAGATGGTCGGTAAAACCATTCTCGTCAAATCCGACCCCAGCCTCCATCCCGAGCAGTTTGATATTCACTAGATTCTTCGTTCGGAGCGAATCGTTGGGCTAAAGCCCAGTGATAAAATCTCCGAAAAGAAGATCAAGGTTCTCTAACGAAAACTTACGGGCGTCCAATCTTCTGGACGCCCGTAACTACGTCCTCTGCATCAGCTTGCACCTCGCCCCAAAGTAAAAACTCTGTCGTGAGTGTCATCCCAAACCACATTTCCTGCGTCATACACAACAAGCGCGTTACAGTTGGGTTCAAGCCAATGAAGAACCTCGCAGCACTAAGGGAGCTACACAAAGATGCAAACGAAGATCACTGGGAATCGCCTACACCGAATCCTTGGCCACACCGCGGCGGTTACTTTTCTCGCCGCAGCAGGGACCATGGGCCTTCACGCGCAGCAGTCCGCTGGCACTGCAGCACCTCTGCCGCCAGTTAACCTTAAGACGAGCCTCGCCGCACCGCTCAATCTTTCCGCCCCAGACGATCTCGGCTACAGCAGCAGCACCGGTAGCGTCGAGACCGCCAACGCTCTGGACTTCAACCTGAATAGCGATGCCAGTCAGCCACCGCCTCGTCGCCGCTACAGTCGCCCAAACTACAACGACAGCCGAACGAACTCCGATGGCTCCGCAAAATATACTTTTCTTGTTGGTGGAGGCTTTACCCTTCCCACCGGTGCCACGCACAGCGCACTCGACACCAGTTGGAAGCTTCAGGCCGGCGTTGGACGTAACTTCAACAAGACCTTTGGCGTCATCGCTCAATTCGACTATGACAAGTTCGGCGTCCAGACGGCGACCCTCAATAACTTGCTCGCAATCTATAACGCCCTCGGCGCAGTTGACCAGAATGGCAATCCGCTGACTCAGTTGGGAGGATCGAGCCATGACTGGTCCTTCACTCTCAATCCAATTGTCAACTACTACACCTCCGATACCGTGGGCGCATATGTGGTTGGTGGAGCAGGTTTCTATCACAAGACCGCAAACTTCACCGTGCCAACAATCGGTACTGCTTGTGATTTCTTTGGCTGCTTCCAGTTTGCGGCCAACTCAACCATCGACAAGTACACCAGCAATGCATTCGGCGTGAATGCAGGTCTTGGTTTCACTTATAAAATGTCTCGCTTCGCTTCAACGCGGTTCTATGTGGAAGGTCGCTACGTTTACACATTCAACTCGCAAAGAGACTTCTCTCTCGGAGACGCGAATGGTAACGGCTTCAATGTGTTTCCTCAGAACAGCGCGAAGACGAGTTACATCCCGATCACTTTCGGCCTCCGCTTCTAACCTTGTCTGCCAACGATGAATATACAAAAGAAGAGAGGCCTTTGGTCTCTCTTCATTTGTATATTCACTAGATAGGTTGATGGCTCAATTGCGCATCGATGCTTATCGCCAAAGAATGACTAATGAAGCCGAAAGAAGAATCCAGCGCCCACTCCGACTAATGTCGCAAGACTAATCAGGATCTGATGTCCGATCCCGCGCTGTCGTCTCTCCCAGGCGTTCCTCCACAGCACCCCGACCAAAACAGTAACCAAAGCTGCTGCTCCCAGCCACGGAGAGTGTTCTCTTCCCAGAATCAGGGCCATGACATACGCTCCCACCATCGTGCACACAAGCCATACTCCATCCTGGAGAAACTTGTATCTTTGCGTGATCCGGTGGTCCTGCGCGACTAGATCGGGCGAAGCCGCAGTAATGCCAAAGGTCGCTGCCATCGACAGTCCGACCGTCACCAGGTACCCAAGAGTGAGTGCAAGCAAAAGAAAACTTCCGGTAATCATGAGTCTATTTCGGGCCCCTGCGGCGCTTCGTATGGCGACTCTTTCCGAGACATAGAATGCAAGTCTATCAGCCGGATTCTCTTAAATACCCACTGGATATGGCTTCTCATGCATCTCTTGATCCGGATCGCGGCTCCGTTCAAAACGCCCCTGCAGCAGGCTCAACAGGCCCGTATACCAGTATCCGAACACAAACAGCACCAGGAATGGCACTGTAAAGAAGTTCTCCGTCGAGATCGCGTAGTAAACCGTCCATGCAAAGTAACATCCAATCGCCATCTCAATCCAGGGAATCACTCCCAGTCGCTTGCGATAGACCGTTGCCTGACTCTTCTCACCCTTCTTCTTCACGCTATACTTCGGCGTCCGTGCAAAGGCGCTCTTCACTCCAAACAGCGCCTCTATCACGGCTTTAGTATTGGTGATCGTCAGCCCTACTCCACCGAGCGCCATGACGAACGGGACATAGACGATAGATTTGTACCAGCTCTTCGGATAGAGCTCCTTCTGGCTCACCATGTAGAACGTCGAAACCGACATTGTGCTCGCGATGAACAAAGGAAAATCGATCAGCAGCATCTGAATGTAACCCTGCCAGCTACGAATAATCATCGCCGGCATCAGCAATACACTCAGCACGATCATAAGCGGATAGCTGATATTCGCCGTCAGGTGGTACCAGGCTTCGAGCTTCGTATGCCACGGCGCATCGCTCTTGAGCACTCGCGGCAGAATCTTTTTCCCCGTCTGGATCAGCCCCTTGGCCCATCGTGCCTGTTGGGTCTTGAACGCCGTCATCTCGATCGGCAACTCCGCCGGGCACTCCACATCTTGCAGATACTTGAACTGCCATCCGACCAACTGCGCCCTGTAGCTTAGGTCGGTATCTTCTGTCAGCGTGTCGTGCTGCCAGCCGCCAGCAGTCGAGATCGTCTCTCGACGCCACATCCCCGCCGTACCATTGAAATTAAAGAAAACTCCAGCCCGGCTTCTTCCTCCATGCTCGAGCACAAAGTGTCCATCGAGCAGGATAGCCTCCACCTGCGTCAGAAAGCTGTAGTTCCTGTTCAGGTGTGTCCAGCGCGTCTGCACCATGCCTATCTCCGGCTGCGCGAAGTGATGGATTACCTGCATCACCCACTGCCGCGGCGGTACAAAATCCGCGTCGAAGATTGCAACAAACTCGCCCCGCGCAACGTCGAGCCCCTTGTCCAGAGCTCCGGCCTTATATCCATGCCGGTTGCTGCGATGCAGATACACAATCGGCTGCGGCTCCATTCCGACAAAGCCACGCGCATACCGTTCGACGATATCCCGTGCCACGCCGGTCGTCTCATCGGTAGAGTCGTCCAGTACCTGAACCTCGAACCGGTCTCGCGGATAATCCAGTCTGCACACTGCCTCAATCAAGCGTTCGATTACAAACTGTTCATTGAAGATCGGCAGTTGAATCGTCACAAACGGCAATTCGCCCTCGGCGAACCGCATCGGCGGCTCACTCCACTTTGCCGCGCTCTTTTTGTTTCTGAAGTAGAGCCACACCAGCTGATAGCGATGAATCCCGTAGAACGCCAGAATAATCATGACGATGAAATAGGGAATCAGCAACGCCGTATCGAACGCATTCCATCGGTAGAGATGCTCAAACGTCTTATCCGCGTAGTGCGTCTTCCAATAGTGACCGAAGCCCTTTGGACCCACCAGCAACGCGAGTTGAGACGTCAATAATTGAAGAGAAAAGTGCAGGATCGTTGCTCCACCAGAAGGTTCGGGGGTACCCAACCGATTCTACGCGAATCGCCGCTTGAAATCTGATTCAAACGCACTCAGGCGGCTCAATCAGAATCCATCAAGTCGGATGGCCGAGCCAGCTCACGGCAACTGCGCGGAAGCCTCACAAAAACGAGGGCGGTGGTCGTCTAGTTCAGAAACATTGTTCGATAAACCGTATCGCGCTGAACCGGCCTAAAACCAGCGTCGCGAATCACCTGCCGCAGCTGTTCCTCAGTGGCGGCATTTGCGCCCTCGGCGAGCATCACACTGCCCACGTCGTTGCCGCCGAATCGTAACCCAACCTGCAGAACCTTCAGACCCTGCGTCTCGAGATTCGATTGGACGTTCCGGACGTTATCGAGATACATGCGCGAGATTGCGAGCGTCTTCAGATACTCGACTGCCGTCGCCTCCTCAAATCCCTGCACTGACGCGGCTTTTGGCGCGAAGCTGCACGGTGTGAATGAGGCGAAGCCGTTCGTCTCCTCCTGCAAACTACGCACTGCTTCGAGGTGATTCACTCGATGTTCCATCGTCTCGCCGCAGCCGAAGGTCATTGTTGCGGTGGTTTGGATGCCGAGCCTGTGTGCGGCGCGGTGGACTGCAAGCCAGTCTGCGACGGCCCACTTTTTGCGAGCGCCCTGTTGCACCTCATCGTCGAGAATTCCCGCGTCATCACCGGGGATTGAGTCGAGTCCGGCGTCGCGCAGGCGTGCAATTGTTTCGGACACGGTGACTCCGGACTGTTCAGCGATCGACAGGATTTCGCTGGCCGAAAGGGAGTGCAGCCAAATGGCAGGGAAGCGCTTTTTAATGCCGCGAAACAGCCCGTCAAACCAGGAGATTGTGAGCGCCGGGGTCACTTCGCCCTGCAGCATTACGCCATGGCCGCCCTTTGCGACGATGTCAGAGATCTTCTCGCAGAGTGGATCGAAACCCGCGCCAGTTGCGGATTCTGTGTAGTTGACTCTTCCGTCGATGACATAACTTACTACGCCTTCGGGGTGCAGCCGGCGGCGTACCGCGTCGGCTTCCATTCCAATTCCAATCAGATCGTCGCTGCGAAAGCAGTCCAGAGCTTCGTTACGGCTAATTCCCATGCTTCAATTCTACGGTTTTTGGCAGAAAAAAATCTGGATGGGGAAAAGCGCTTAATTGTGGGGGGATTTTGCGTTTTTGATGTGTTTTGTTGTGGTAAAAACGTGGTCAAGTTGTGGTGAAATGCGTGGCTAGTGTGGTGTTTTAGCCGTCACTTTTTCCGGGCTGAAAAATACGCCACGTTTTTGAACTTTATTTTCAGTGCCGCAAGACTCCCGGACGAGCCTACCGGTGCAGCAACTGAACCAGCAGAACAATCACCACCACCGCTAGTACGAGCAGGAGCGAGACTCCTGCCTTCAGCCACAGGCCAAACGATGCCACGCCCTTTTCCAGCGTTGCCATCCTGTGTTCGTGTTGCTCCATCGAAAGCCGCGCCCGTTTCACCTCTTCGCCTACTGCGGTGATCTGTGCGCTCTGGTCCTGCAACTGGCGATAGAGGCCCAGGTGCGCCTTGGTGACTTGCCCCAGGTCGCCGCGGACGCCTTCGGCCATCGCCACCATAGCCGCCTCGTTCGCCTTCTCAGAGGCAACCTTGGAAGTGAAGAATCTATCGGCCAGCGGCACCAGCCGTGTTATGTGGGGGAGCAATTCGACTAACTGCACGAACACCTTTGGCCACATACGCTTCTCCGGGGTCTTGTCTTAGATCGGTGGTGACGGCAGCCAAACCGATGCCTAATCCTAGACCAGACGCACCTGTTGCCGATTTATACCGAATCTTTTATTTTCAGGCTTCTATGCCTGCAAGCTGGCGCGACCCTGCCGCCATCTCATCACGAGCGCAATAATCGTAACCAGCAGAATGGCTGTCACGATCCCCTGCGACCATAGGCAGTAGATACACCACTTCTGGAGGACGTACGCCTCGATATAGCTGAGAAATGCCGCGAAAAGAAACCCGACCTGGGCGAACTCGAAGACCAGCCACCAGCGGCCCGTCAGAGCGAGCACGCCAATCGCCGCATACCCAACGATGCCAAGCATTGCTACGGGAATATGTGACCCCGCCTTAGGATCTTCGTCGAAGGTGCGGGGAGGGAAGACCGCGAACCGGCTGTGGTTAACAGCACCGCAGTCGAACTGTTCGGTGACCGCACAGGGTGGCGCAAGAGAAGGGTCCATGTAGTGGACATGAAGCGCCATCGTCGAGACCACAATTCCAGCGACCGCTAGCAGGGCAATCAGATACTTCATAGCTTTGATTTTACGTCGCCACAGGTAGGGTAAATTCTATGTTAATTCAATAAGATGCAAACTCTTTCATCTTGCGTTTCGGTAGGGGAGCGGCTACGCTGGCCCACCTCCCCTACTACGCTCTGAGGAGAAACTGATGCGCCTTCGTTCCTTGCTACTCTCTGCCTTGCTGGTTCTGCCATTGCCTCTGATGGCGGATACCTTCTCGACCTACACCCTAAACGACGTGACCTTTGCTAACGGTGGTGCTGCAACCGGCACCGTCACCTTCGACACAACCACCGGAGTTTATACCGGTTTCGACGTGACCTACACCCTGGGATCGTTCGAGGAACTATTCAACACAGTTTCGTTTTCTGAGGCTGCTACTCCGCTTATCTATGATCTCCAATCACAAGCTGCGAGTGGAGATAATTTCGATTTCAACCTCTCAGGGCCTCAAGGATTGGTTTGTTCCACTACGGATCCGTGCATCGTTCCTCAAGGGAATGACGCAGGTGCATTCATCCCAGCCAAGGGGAATCTGATTTTCATGACGACCGGTTCTCTAGAACTGGCCACCCCAGCACCTGTACCAGAACCCGGCAGCCTGGCTCTCTTGGGTACAGGTCTGTTGGGAGGCGTAGGGATTATTCGACGTCGCATGGCTATCTGATCACAGGCAGCAGAGAAAGCCACCTCCGGGTGGCTTTTTTTGTGACTGCTTTCGCTCCCTTCCCCACCCGTTGACTTCATCTGACGAGGCTCGGCGCGCCAGAATTCTTCGTCATTCTGCCTTCATTCAATCGAGTGATTGTCGGACTATCATGAGTTTGTGATGACATCACTTAGCCGTCGACGTTTTCTCACACTTCTCGGAGCCACCGGCGTCTCCGCATCTGTCACGCCGTCTCTCCTCGCCGCGGCCGCACCATCCGCGCAGGCGCGGGAGGCGTTCACCTTTCTCTTCGTTACCGATGCTCATCTCCAGCCGGAGCTCAATGGTGTGGTCGGCACAGATATGGCCTTCAAGAAGGCCCGTGCGGTCAAAGCGGACTTCGCCATCAATGGCGGGGACCATGTCTTCGACGCTCTTGGCGTGCCGAAGCAGCGTGCTCTGACGCTCTTCGATCTTTACGACAAGACCGAGCAGGATCTCGGGGTGAAGGTGTATCACACGGTCGGCAATCACGACGTTCTCGGCATCTACCCCGCGAGCGGCATTGCGCAGGACGACCCTCTCTACGGCAAGAAGCTCTTCGAGCAGCGCTTTGGCAAGCTGTACTACTCCTTCGATCACAAGGGCCACCACTTCATCGTGCTGGACTCGATCGGCATTACGCCGGACCGCGCCTACGAAGGTCGGATCGACGCGGCTCAGCTTCAGTGGCTCGCCACTGACCTCGCCGCGCTGCCTTCGGGGACACCGGTCATCGTCTCGGTTCACATTCCCCTGGTCACGGCCTTTGGCGCATATATCCCGGAGACGACAGTAGCTCCAGCCCACCACAGCCTGAGTGTGGCTAACGCCAACCAGGTGCTCGATCTCTTCGCCGGACACAACGTCCTTGGCGTTCTGCAAGGCCACACTCATGTCAACGAAACCGTGGGGTGGAAGGGCGTCCAGTACATCACCAGCGGAGCTGTCTGCGGTAATTGGTGGCACGGCACACGTCTTGGCACACCCGAAGGGTTTACGGTGGTCACGGTCGCAAACAACAAGCTCACCACGCACTACGAGCCCTCGGGGTTCCAGTCGGTCGCACCACAAAATACCTAGAGATCAACTGCACTTGCTGGAAACAATGAGGGTGCGTTCCTTCATTTATGTTGTTACCGTGGTACATTGGTACACATGGCAGAGACGAAAAACCTGGTCGAGATTGAGCGGATGCAGACAGGCGTCCGCATGGAGAAACGGCTGTTGAAAGTACTGAAGGCCGTCGCTGAGTTGAAGGACATGAGTCTTGGCGATCTGCTCGAGGGCATTGTGCTTCACGCGTTTGAAGGCAAGGCTCCGTTCTCGCCGCAGACTCTGAAGGAGATCGAAAAGCTGAAAGGCATCTATGGCCTGACGCTGCGTGCGTCGGACAGCCATCGATTGAAGGAGCGAAGATGAACGCAACAAAGTTACTTTGTTTCGCACTAGCAACAGGCGCAGTGGGTGGAGGACAACTCGCTGCAGTGGCGCAGGCAGAGGCACCCGCGCATGTCCGCAACAGCTTCCAGTTCGTCGTCGCGGCCCCGCTCGGCCGTGCAGCAGGACTCTTCGGGCCGGAGGGAGAGCGGTGCTGGGCGGGCCCTCACTGGAATCCCGAGTTTCTGCATCCCCAACCGGCACAGGACATCGAGGGAGCCGTCTTCACGGTGCAGCACGGGCCGCACAAGAGCGTGTGGGTGAACACGGTCTTCGATCTAGCAGGCGGTCGGATGCAGTACGTGTCGTTTATCCCCGATACGCTTGTCTCTACGGTCGACGTGCGCCTCGCCACTCTCACTCCGTCGACGACGAAGGTCGAGGTGACCTATGTTCGGACTGCTCTGGACGCAGCCGCGAATGAAGACGTGCTTGCTATGGGGAAGCGTGACGCAGGAAACGGGCCGGAGTGGCAGAAGGCAATCGAGGACTGCCTGGCGACAGAGCAAAAGCACGAACACCTGTAATCGGCGACTGTGACCGTATCAAATCGCACAGAGATTTGAAAAAAGTGGGTTGCGCCTGGCCGGTTCGGCGGTATGCTGGGTAGCACTTCAGACGAGGTCAAACTTCCAGAGCTGTCTCGAGCTGAGCTGTGTTCTGCGCCCAGATGCTATTCCATCTCTCAGGAGTGATGCCATGCAGTGTCCTGTCTGCCACAACGAAGTATCCCAAAGTGCATTTTGCAGTAGCTGCGGTGCGCCCCTGGCTGCTGCCGGCGACGCTTCTGCAGGTTCGAGCGTGCCTCCTCCACCGAGCTACACGAATGTTCCGCCGGCCTACTCCACGGTTCCCCCTGCGTACACTGCGGCTCCGCCGGCTGCGATCAGCTCCGGGCTCTCGGAGAATGCGGCCGCGGCTATCGCCTACCTCACGATCATTCCTGCGATCATCTTCCTGGTGCTGGAACCCTTCAACAAGATGCCGCTTGTTAAATTTCACTCGTGGCAGTCGATTGGGCTCTTCGTCGCAGCGGCTGTGTTGCAGGTGATTATCACCATCGGGGAGATGATGATGCACTTCATTCCCGGAATTATCCTGCTATTTTCGCTGATTCATCTTGTCATCGGCTTGGGCCTTTTCCTGGTGTGGCTGTTCATCATCCTGAAGGCCAGCAAGGGCGAGTGGTACAAGCTGCCCGTTATTGGCGACTTCGCTGAGAAGCAGGCGCGCGCCGCTTAGGTTTCCTGACCGCGGGGGGTGGCGAGTCCTCTCTCCGCGGGCTGAAGGCTACGAGTCGTTTTTCCATGACGGCCACGGCGGTGGCGCTCTCGTCGATCATGACGAAGCTGCGGCCATGTTTCGCTGCGGCTGCGCCGGTCGTGCCGCTGCCGGCGAAGAAATCGAGTACGGTGTCGTTGGGATTTGAGTGGACGCGCACGATCCGTTCAAGAATTCCCAACGGTTTCTGTGTGGCGTATCCGGTCTTTTCTTTGCCGGTGGGCGAGACGATCGTATGCCACCAGACGTCGGTTGGGGTCTTGCCTCGCGCTGCTTTCTTCGCGCCTACCAGCCCGGGAGCCATGTAGGGGATTCGGTCGCTCTCGTTCAGGTTGAAGGTGTATTGTTTCGGGTCCTTGGAGTACCAGAGGATGTTGTCGTGCTTTGCAGGCCAGCGTTTGGTGGCGCGAGCGCCGTAGTCGTAGGCCCAGATGATCTCGTTCTGAAAGCACTCGCGTCCGAAGATCTCGTCGAGCATGACCTTGCAGTAGTGGACCTCGCGGTAGTCGATGTGAAAGAAGAGCGAGCCGGTGGCGGAGAGGATGCGGTGGGCTTCGACCAGGCGCGGTCGCAGGAAGCCGAGGAAGTCGTCGAAGCTGTCGCGGTAGCCCTGGCCGCCGTTTTGCTGCTCCAGTATTTCGGTGCGGTAGCGGAAACCGCCGAACCCTACGCGGTCGCCCGCCTCGTCGCGAATGGTCTTTATCTGTTTGCGGGCCTGCCGTTTGCCTGTGTTGAAAGGGGGATCGACGTAGATCAGATCTACGGATTCGGCGGCCATCGCCTGCAAAATGTTGAGATTGTCTCCCTGCACGATCCGGTTCATACCATCGTCTCCGCTCCTAACACTAACGTACCCTTGGTCTCTTCGGTTGCGACGTGTATCGTTCTTTTCGACGGCCTGGCTGCATCGGCCAGGTTTTGACTATGTCTCCCAATCACCTCATCTACGCTATGCTGACCCACCAGGGCCGCGTCCGCCATGGAAACGAAGATACCTGTGCTGCGGCGCCTGAGATTGGCGCGTTCGTTGTCTGCGACGGCATGGGCGGAGCTGCAGCGGGAGAGGTCGCGAGCACTCTGGCTGCAGATACGTTTTTGGCCAATCTCCGGCCACCGGTCGGCAGCGGGGAAGAGGCGCAGAAGCCGCAGGCCCGTCTCAACGCGGCCATTCAGGCAGCAAATCACGCCGTTTACCGGCAGTCCCGCCAGTCGCGACAGTACAACGGCATGGGGACGACTCTTGTCTCCCTGCTGCACACCCCTGTAGTCAACGGGGAAAATGGCAAGACTTCGGGTGCTCGTCGCTCGGCGACCAATCACATCAACTCCCGCATCACCGATCCTCCGACGCTCTGGCTGGGTCATGTTGGCGATAGCCGTTGCTACCGGCAAAGGCGCGGCAAGCTCGAGCAGCTCACCATCGATCATTCGCTGGTCGAGGAACAGCTTCGCGCCGGGCAGATCACCATGGCCCAGGCGGCGAGATCGCCGATGCGCAACCTCATCACGCGCGCGATCGGTTCGCAGCCCACGGTGGAGGCCGAGATTCAGTGTCATCGACCCCAACCGAACGACGTGTATATGCTCGCCTCGGACGGACTGACCCATGAGATCAGCGATGAAGAGATCGCGGAGATTCTGGCCGCCATCCCTAAACCGCAGACCAAAGCCGCGCTCACCACGGCGTGTGAAGAGCTCATCACGGCCGCAAATCGCAACGGCGGCCATGACAACATCACTGTGCTGCTGGTCGCCGTCGTCCCCTGATCTTCCTCCGCCTGATCGATACGACCCATAGTTCGCAGACCCCTCGCAAACTGCTACACTGCGAAGTCGTCTGAAACTCCTTTATGTCCGACTTGAAAACCATTGCAATTCTCGGCGCCGGCACCATGGGCAACGGTATCGCGCACGTCTGTGCCCGCTCCGGCTTCAACGTCATCCTCTACGATCTGCAGCAGCCGTTTCTTGATCGCGGGCTTGCCACGATTGAAAAAAATCTTGCTCGCGAAGTGGCGAAGAACAAGCTCACGCAGCAGCAATTCGACGAGGCGAGGGCACGTATCACTCCCACGCTCGACCGCGAAGCGCTTGGCAGTTGCAGCCTTGCCATCGAGGCGGCGACGGAGAAGTTTGCCATCAAGTCGGAGATCTTCCGCGATCTCGACCGCATCCTTCCGGCCGATGCCATCCTTGCGACCAATACCAGTTCCATCTCGATCACGAAGCTTGCCGCGGTGACGAAGCGTCCTGAAAACGTCATCGGCATGCACTTCTTCAACCCGGTGCCGGTGATGCAGCTTGTCGAGGTCATTCGTGGCCTCGCAACGTCGCAGGCGACCTTCGACGCTGTTCAGGCGCTTTCCAAGCGGCTCGGCAAGACTCCGGTCGAGGTGAACGACGCCGCCGGATTTATCTCAAACCGAGTGTTGATGCCGCTGATCAATGAGGCGATCTACTCCGTGATGGAGGGTGTGGCCACGGCCGAAGCTGTCGATCAGGTCTTCGTGCTTGGCATGGCGCATCCCATGGGGCCGCTGACACTTGCCGACTTCATCGGTCTCGATGTCTGCGCTGACATCATGCGTGTCCTCGCGGATGGACTTGGCAGTCCGAAGTACAACCCCTGCCCGCTTCTGGTCCGCATGGTAGACGCAGGCTGGTTGGGGCGAAAATCAGGTAGAGGCTTTTACACGTACCCCACAACGTAGGACATTGGCATGGGCTCAATTTCGAGGTTTCCATGAGACACACGACGCTTTTAGCAATTGTGTTGATCTCTGTTAGCTGTGTCGCTCAGACGCAGGCCCCCGAGTCTTCTTCGTTTCTGACGGATCTTAAAAACATGCCCTCACAGATCCGGGCCGGAACATTCGATTCTCAAGCTTTCCGCGCATCGCAGGCTCGGGCCGAGAGAGATGCGAACCTCGACTTGCACGCTATCTGCCGTCTTCTCGAAGCTGATCTTGTAGACGCCAATATGGAAGTGAGAGGGCATGCTGTAGTGGTGCTTGGTGGCCTTGTTCGTCGGATCGGCAATACAGAGGCGGATCGACAACTCCTGGCGTCCACCGTGCTCTCTTGCCTCGACAAGAGCAATGATCAGGGCATTCAGCTTATGTGCAGCACCCTGATCGACCATCGGACGCCGATGTCTGCCATCGCCCAATTCAAAGATTTAGCGGCTCGTAAGATCGCAGATGGAACTGCTTATTCTTCGCTGGCGATTGGGCTAGCCCGGGTGGCGACAAGTGGGCCAAATCCAGATGCCGATGCCGTGCTCGCAGATTTCTTCAGGAGTCCGAGTGTGTCCGATGATTTGAAGACGAGGGCGATCTTCAGTCTTCAGAATATGCCCCTCTCGGATCAGGTGCTGGACGCTGTGGCCGAACTTCTGTCGAAGACAAAGAGCGATGAATTAAAGCTGAAGATTATTCAGGTTTCGCCAAAGTTTGGCGAACACGCTATGGAAAGGGAGCACCATACACTGCTCGCTCTCGAGGCGAATCTGAGCGAAAGCGAAAAAGTACGTCAGGCAGCGGGGAACGCTCTCCGAGCAAGCCCGCAGGCTGACACGGCAGTTCCGGGGATACACTGAAACGATACAAATAGAAGAGGGAGAGGACATGCCGCAGGAGTTTTATTACGAAGACTTTTACGTAGGCCAGAAGTTCCATTCGCTTGGCCAGGCCAAGGTGACCGCCGAAGAGATCAAAGAGTTCGGCAACAAGTACGATCCGCAGCCCTTCCATCTGGACGAGGCTGCCGGCGAAAACTCCTTCTTCAAAGGCCTCGCTGCATCGGGCTGGCTGACCGCCGCCATCGTTATGCGTCTTCGCGTTCAGTCGATCACGGTTGCTGGTGGCATGATCGGCGCGGGCGTCGAAGAGATGCGCTGGACTGAGCCTGTTCGCCCCGGCGATTCGCTCCGCACCGAGATCGAGGTTGTCGGTGTCCGCCAATCAAACTCCCGCAAGGAGTACGGTGTAGTCCGCACCCGCACACTCGCCTTTAACCAGCGCGATCAGGTGGTCCTGCGTTCTACGGTCAATTTTCTCGCTCCCGTTAGACCGACTGCCTAGCAGGAACCAACTCCAATGACGACTGAAGATCTCGCTCTTCTCAAATCCAGCATCGACCTGGTTGTTACGCTGGAGACCGTCGAGGGCGAGCGGTTCCTTGCTCAAGTTCTCTTCGTCTTCGACGGCGAAGAGACCCCCGACGTCTTTTACCTGAAGGTCGAACCGGGTCCCGACGGCAATTTTGTCCCGATAGGAAGCGTCGGCCATTCGACGCTACTCGCCGATATCGCTGCGGTTCATCGACTGGAGTCGTGACGCTGTAGCCGGGCGAACCAATCTGGTTACCTTGCCCGAATACTCACAACCAATCGGCGTATTCTTAGCGAATGATGCGTATGACAGTGCTCGCCTCCGGCTCCAAAGGCAATAGCACCGTCATCGCCAGCTGCCGGACGCGCGTCCTGGTTGATGCTGGTCTCTCATGCCGCGAGCTGCTGAAGCGCATGGCCATCGCCGGAGAAGACCCTTCCGCGCTCGATGCCATCCTCATCACGCATGAGCATCAGGACCACGTAGCGGGCCTGGCTGTGCTTGCTCGCCGTCTCAAGATTCCCGTCTTCTTTACCGAGCCGACCCACCGCGCCTGGGTGCGTATGCTCACCCCTCGCAGTACGATGACCTACGCCAAGTGGCTCGATCATGTACAGCGCGAAAAGGAAGCCCGCGCCGCCACGATAGTCGCAAGCACCTCGACCGCTGGCGTTGCCGCACAGTTAGCCGCGCAGGCCGAGGCGATCGCTAGCATCTCCGCCGAGGCCGCCGCGCTCAGCCGCTCAGACGACCCAAACGCTTCTCTCGAGCTTCCCATCGATCCGGACGACGAAGAGCTCTGCGGCCCTGAACTTGAATCTGCCGCCGCACAAAAGACCGCATCGAGGAGCGATCCCACTCACCTGCCTGCTGTCGAGTACTTCCACTCTGGCACACGGTTCTCCATTGGCGATATCGACATCACGCCCTTCACCATTCCGCACGACGCGGCGGATCCCTGTGGCTTCGTCTTCGAGTCCGAAGGCATCCGCATGGCGCTGGCAACGGACCTCGGCTACATGCCACCCAACGTCAAATCCGCGCTGAAGCGTATCGATGTTCTGTTACTCGAGTCCAACCACGACCTCGAGATGCTACGCGACGGGCCGTATCCGTGGTCGGTCAAGCAACGCGTTCTGTCTCGGGTCGGCCACCTGTCGAACAACGCCACGGCGGAGTTTCTGCAGAAGGACTACGACGGTGGCGCGGCATGGATCGTTCTCGGCCATCTCTCCGAGTCCAACAACGCTCCTGAGCTGGCGCGGCTCGCGGCCGAGCAGGCGCTGAGCAATCAGCCCACCTTGCTCGGTAACCGAATTCTTTTAGCAGGGCAGGCCGTTCCACTTGATCCAATCTGCCTGTAACTCTTGTGTTACCAACGTTTGCACAGAGTTGCTTATACGGTTACTGTTCGGTGAATCCTTTCTTTCCGTCCGGTTGTCTAACAGGGTAGAATGGTGACTATAAAGTGATGAAAAAAACAGCGTTAGCATTTCCAGTGAACCGCAGAACCCACACCCATGGCTGCATCGATCAGGTGGTGGGGGATATCCTCTCCGGTTGGCGCTATGACATTTCTGGTCTCTCCCCCGCCATGCGCACGGACTACGATCAGCATATGTCCGACTGCAGCCATTGCCGCCGCCGCCAGCGCATCGCCCGCACCATCGACGTCCTTCTGATGAGTGTCAGCACCCTCTCCATCGTGGCCTTCCTGCTGGCCGCAGTCGTCATTCACAGGGTTGAGGTTGTCACTCACATCAATACCGTCAGGGTCCATCTGAATCAGGCACATGCTGTCGCCGTCTCGCTTGAGGCAGTCGCCATCGCCGGCCTTGTGTTTTCAACGCTCCTCTGGGTTCTGGTTGCAATCACGACGCCGCTTCCCGGTTTCATTGGGGGCATTGTCCAAGAGCGGATTCCCGCGGACCTTCGCGACCGGTTCACCAAGAACGCCGCCTGAGAACAGCTGTGAATTGTTGAGTTGTTGGCGGCGGTAGCCCGGCTCGTCTTCTTAGAATGACGTTAGCTTTCCGCTGCTGACGACAACTCACCTCCCTACATTTGATAGCGTAGAGAAATCATGTCCCCCGCTCCTGAAGGCGAAGTCCTTCCTCCGCATACCGGCGCAACGACCGATCATCCGATCCCCGACTACGAGCGAGAGGTGTCACGCCCTAACTCTCGCGAACGCGGCTGGAATTTTCTCGCTACTCCTGGCACGTACATTTTGCTGGGCATCAACATCGCGGTCTTCTGCTACATGATCTTCCGGGGCGTGTCACTCACGAGCCCCACTCCGGGTCAACTGCTCTACTTCGGCGCCACAAATACGGAGTTCATTCTGCATGGCCAGTGGTATCGCCTGCTCACGGCTACCTTCGTCCACGTTGGCCTGCTCCACATCGCGACCAATATGTGGTGCTTGTGGAACCTCGGACTGCTGGGCGAACCGCTGCTGGGTCCTTTCGGGCTGATCGCTGTCTACGTCCTCACTGGCGTCGCTGGTAATCTGCTGGGCCTGTTCTCCAATGTGGTCTTTCGCGATTACAGCTCGGTGGGCGCAGGGGCCTCGGGCGCGGTTTTTGGCATCGCCGGAATCCTCATCATTCTGCTTTCGAACAAGAAGCTTCCGATCCCAGCGTTCGAACTGAACCGCCTTCGCCGCTCCGTCATCCAGTTCGCAGTGCTGAATCTGATCATCGGCATCGGCGCCAACTTTACCAGCATTGTGCGCATCGATAATCACGCTCATATCGGCGGCTTTCTCAGCGGATTGGCCTTGGGTGTACCGCTGGTGCCACGCATGACTTCCGGTCGCGCACGCTACCTCGCGCGGCAGAAGATCAGCTTCGCCGCCGCCGCGTTTCTGCTGTTCCTCTTCGCGTACTTCATCACCAAGCTTAGGTAGGCTGGTTAACGAGCGAGCGAGTCAGCAAGCTGGCGAACTTCTCGCCGACTTGCTGACTCGCTGTATCCCGCTGACCTGCCAGAGATCCGACGGCGCCGATGAACGCAACCTCAGAACGATAGCTTGAGGGCAAGTTGTATCAAGCGGGGATTGTTGACGATTGAGTTCACCGAACCGAAGAACGGGGACACTGTGCCCGCGGCCGGTGAATTGAAGTTGATGTCGGCGATTGGCGATGCGTATTGCGGGTGATTGAACAGGTTGAAGAACTCAGCGCGGAAGTTCAAGCCCATCTCACGTGGCAAGCGGAATTGCTTGATGAGTGAGAAGTCGGAGTTGACGAAATCGGGTCCCGCGACGGGAAGACGACTGGCATTGCCGAGCTTGCCGGGGGTGATCAACGCGCCGGTGTTAGGGTCAAGTTGTTGGGCCTGAGCGGGGGTAAAGCAAGCACGGTTGATCCACTGGTACAGGTGGTGGCTTGCTGCGTGCGTATCGCAGCCGGCAACCTGGTCGGGCCGGTTGAGATTGAAGCTGTTGCCGCCTTCATTGAAGGTATTACCGGATTGGTTGTTGCTGTCGATCAGAGGAACCGGGAAGCCTGACGAGATCCTTTCAATCAGCGTGACCTGCCAGTTACCGAGAAGACTGTCGGTCACAGGCCCCCAAGAGCTTCCGAATGCCTTGCCCTTGCCGAACGGCAGGTCATAGATGATGCTTGCCGTGAAGCTGTGATTCAGGTTGATCTGCGACAGGCTCCAGTCGAGATTTTGCCAGTTGGGCAGTGGGAAATACACCGCGCTCAACAACGAGCCCAGGCCGTCACTTAGACCGTTGTCGTAGGTGCGTGAGTAGGTGTACGCGATTAGCGCGTAGAGACCGTGCTTGGGCGCCTTGGTCTCGGCTTTGATCTGCAGCGAGTTGTAGTGGGTCTTTCCCACATCGCCAAAGAGAATGATGGAGTTGAAGTTCTCGGTGGGGAAGGGAAAGATGTAAGGTGCGCCGCCGGGGAGACAGCCGATCGTATAGGTAGGGTCGACTCCGCAAGCAGAGGGGCTGTTGACGTTGATGGCGTTGCCGCTAACCAAGATGTGGCCAGCGACCGCGCCGGCATAGCCAGCCGTGAGAAGAACATCGCCGGGTAGCTGCCGTTCTACGTTGACATTATATTGATGGACCCTGCCGGGCTGGAAGTTGGGTGGCTGGTAGTAGAACGTGCCTTGGAAATTCTCCACAGTCCCCGGCGTGGGCGGAATCGGAAAACCGGTGGAGAGGAAAAAGGGTTCCGAAGGTGTTCCGCCGTTGAGGGCGCAGAATGAAGTCGCAAAGGCGCAGCCAGCGCCGGCGAACTGATCCGTCTCGCCCAGGTTGGGAGGATTTTGCCACAGGCCCTGTGCACCCTGACTCCAGACAGAGTCGTGGTAGATGCCGAAACCGGCGCGGAGCACGGTCCTGTCGCTTCCAGCAACCTTCCAGGCGAAGCCCACGCGTGGTTCGTACGCACCCCCGAACCTATCGATGCCCGCCGCTCGGTTCACTCCGTCCTGCCCGGCGATGAGAAGCGCTCGGGTCGAGGGGATATAGTTCGCCATCCGGTCATGAACCTCGGTGATCGGACTTGTAATGCCCCACGCCAGGCCTAGGTTGACGGTCAGCGACGGGGTGAGTCGCCAGTCGTCCTCGACGAAGGGCCTTATGATCTTCCAGCGGCGGCCGGTGATTGAGCCATTGGTTGTCTGGTCGTGGATGGCGCCTCCGCTAATTCCCATCAGCAGATCTGCCATGGGATTGCCGGCGGCTTCACCTCCCCCAGTGAAGTTTCCGGTGACACCAGGGAGCAGAAAGCCGGATCCAAAGGCCTCTGTGCCCACATTCATCTGGTTGGCACGGAGATCAACGCCGACGTGTATATCGTGTTTGCCGCGGATTAGGTCGAGATCGTCTTTGAAGGAGTAGATATTGGTTCCACCCTGAAAGGGGGAGTAGCCACGGTCGCCGAGTGACCAGTATCCGCTGGTGGGCTCGATAGAAACCACACCTTGACTGAAGGAACCTCCGGCGAGTGGGGTACCGTCCGGCGAGCAGCCTGTATTGGCATTGGGAATGCCCAGGAGGGCCGATCCGCAGGTGAAGTTACCCTGTGAGTCAATGTAGTTGAAGATGCGGTCGTACCCGAAGGTGGCCTGGTTGAGTGTGTTGGCTGCAAACACGTGGCTCCAGCCGACGGCGGCATTGCGTGCGTGGTTGATCAGGTTTTCATTGCTGCCGAAGGCGTTGAGTTCGGCAAGGCCGGGAGCACCGCCGGGCGCAAAAGAGAATGCCTGGTCGTAGCTGAAGCGGCCAAACAGGTTGTCCTTGGTCGTGAGCGAATGGTCTACTCGAACATCGAATTTGGTTTCGTTCAGGATGCGGACGGGCTCGTTGACGTAGTTGAAGCCGTTGCCGTTAGCGTTGGGCGCGGGATAGATATTGAGCAGTCCCTGGCCAGCGCTGTTGATCAGGTTTGTAGGGATCTTGTTGCAGGGGGTTCCCTGTGACTGGCTTCCGTCGGGGTTCGCGGGTATAGGATTGCCGTTGCCGTCGCATTGGAAGTAGACGTTTGGGTAGATGGCCGGGTTGGAGGATGAGCCGGCCATATTAGGGTTGGCAATGGCTAAACCTGAGACAGGTTGACCGAAGGGGTCGGCCGAGAAGTCGCCCTTGCGCATCGCGAGTGAAGGAATGAAACCGGTGAAGGTGATTCCTTGGCGCTGATATTTCTGCTCGCCATCCACGAAGAAAAACGTTTTGTTGTGGATGATGGGCCCACCGAAAGTGCCGCCAAATTGATTCAAATTGAACTTCGGGGTTGTAGTGGCAAAGGGGCCCTTGGCGTCGAAGTCGGTATTGCGGACGAACTCAAAGAGAGATCCGTGGAAGTTATTCGTGCCCGATTTAGTCGTGACCAGCACGGTTGGGCCGGCGCGGGTGCCGTATTCCGCCGAGTAGCTGTAGGTAAGCACCTTGAATTCCGCGATATCGTCGATGGAAGAAAGGACGCCAACTCCGCCCGCCGTCAGCTCGTTATTATCGACTCCGTCGAGGAGCCAATCGGTGCTGTTGGGCCGGGAACCGCCGACCGACAGAGAGAAGGAACCGCGCGCAGCCACCTCGCTGTCGGTGCCAGAGGTGAAAAAGCTGCCGGAGTTGGTCTCCGCTGTAGCGCCTGCGGTGAGCGTGGCGAGTTGCACGAAGTCGCGACCGTTCAAGGGAAGCTGCGACACCTGCTGCGCGGTAATGACCTGGCCGAGCGAAGGGTTCGTGGTCTCGGTCGTTACGGCGTCACCGGAGACCGTCACGGTAGAGACTACGGTTGCAGGAACGATAGAAAAATCAAGTTCGCGGGCTTCGTCGACCTGGAGATTGAGATCTTTGGCTTCTGTGCTTTGAAAGCCGGTGAAGTCGACGCGCACGGTGAAAAGCCCGACAGGGAGCAAAGGAACCAGATAGTGGCCGGCGCTGTCTGTCTTGGCTTCGCGAGTCAGGCCGGTGGCCTGGGCGGTCACCGTGATTGTAGCCTCCGCGATGGCCGATCCGGATTTATCGCGGACATTCCCCGAGAAACTACCGGTGGCCTGGGCGTGTAAGGCAGGACAGATGGCAAACGCGAGAGCAAAGGCAACAACAAAAAATGAGGTTTTGAGCGAAATCATATTCGTCAAACCTTCTATAAAGTTCGGACACTGGCCGTTCCTGATTATGCGTTTCATTACAACCCCTTTCGATAACTTCGGCTAAAGGTGGTTCTTGCGTGTGGAGGAAGATTGCAGCTTATAGAGCAATGCACTACTCAAGCAATGAAATTCAGCTAAGGACTGAACGAATTTGAAATACGCCGTTCTGCTCCTCGCAGATAACGAGAAGTTTTCGGTTCAACGAAACCAATTGAGCCCAAAGCCCGCGTAACGCGATGATTTTACAAACTTTAAAAAATTGGAGGTAACGACTAACCTACACTCAAAATTTCCGATGTCAATCTAAAACAACACAGCGTCGATCTGAGTTTCGCTGCAACTATCCGATGTCTGCCTGAGGATGAGTCGGGGCACCGAATCTACTGAAGACTGGATCAAAAAGGGTCTCAGCGCTACCTTTTGGAAAGCATAGAACGTAACGTCTGCATCCTCTCATTCTCGGAATACAGTGCATACGTTCAGCGACAGAGTTGAGTTCGCAAGGAATCGAAGATTTTTGCTCATGCAGCACGCGTGCTCGACGCCCAGCAAGACGGCCGCTTTCGCCAGTCAGGAGTATAGCTCCCTAGAGCAGCCCGGTCTTCATTTGCCCTTGGCCCAAAACTCTTGCAGCACACGCGCACTCTCTTCCAGCAGCGCCTGCGCTTCAACATCAAATGCGTTCAGATGTTCGCTCTCCACATCCAGCGTGCCGATCACGCGGTCGCCATGGCCAAGAATCGGAACGATAATCTCCGCACGGGTGCTGTCGAACGTAGTCATGTAGCCTGAGTCATCGGCCACATTCCCCACGTTGATGGTTCTGCTTCCAGCGATCGCCCTTGAAGTGAGACCCTGCGTAATCGGAAATGCCGGAGAAGAGGGGGCGGAGTATCCACTCCACGCAATATTCACCACCAGCCCGCGCTGAAAGTCCACATCGTAGATCCCCACCCACCGCCAGGACCCTTCCTTCCGAATCGCATCCACGATTCGTTTCGCTTTGATCGCGCGGTTTGAGTCTTCGGCAGTAATGTTCCTGAGCGTATCCAGCAGTTCGCTATCCGGCACCAGTCGATCCTCCGGTCTTCGTCAGGGAAGAGGGTTGTATTTCGCGGCAAATTGTAGGGAAGGGAATCCGTCTAGCTGAGCGTAGTCTGGGCGAACTTCCGCACCATGGCTAATAGCAGCCTTCGGTCGCTCTCCGACAGGTGGGCCGAGTACCTCTGCACCTGCGTCAGGAATCGAATCTCCTCTTCGCCCAGGTTCAGCCCCGACATCTCCTTGGCCATCGTCTCCTCGGCGAAGAACTCCGAGAGCTGCAGGTCAAGGGCCCGTGCAATCTTCTGCAGCGTCTCGAGCGAGGGCACCGTGTGACCGTTCTCCACCCGCGAAAGGTAACAGCGCAGAAGTCCGGTTCGCTTCTCGATGTCGCCCTGCGACATGCCCTTTTGCAGGCGGTATCCGCGAATTGTCGTACCGATATTCATCGAAATCGAAAGAGCCTCAATCGACTCGTTCGCCACATCTACAGGGATAGTTTGCATGTCAGCCATTAGCCACAAAGTAAACACCCGCAACGACTTGGTCAATGACTATCTTGAGGGACGGTGTGAATCCTGAACCATCCCAGGTTCATGCAGAGGGAGTTACCGGCAAACCCTGAAGCCTTACTTTAACCCTGTGCCCGTTTGGAACCGAGCCCATCATTACCGGATCAATTACTAACTCCGAAGTAACCCCGGGTCATACTCCACCCCACCGGTAGACACTGCACAGATCCTCCGGCGAGGCAACGTGGTCGACCGCCGCATCTTCCTCCGACATCTCGACCGTCCCGGTCCACAGAAGCTTGAACCCTGCATGGGCATCGAACATCTCGCCCGCCTCCGGGTTGAAGTAGATCACGTCCAGCAGACCCGGCCGGTCTGCAAATTCGCTCGCGAGCCGCTCGATCAACCGCTTCACCACCGGCGCCGCAAACGGGTTGAAGAGATAGAGCAGGCAAGGTCCCTCGGGAAACGAAAACTCCGTCGCATCCTGGCAAAGAATCTGCACCGGACACACCGCTCGAGCTGCGTCGGTCCACACTGTAAGATTCGCCTCGGCGGTTTTGGCGAGCGATGGGTTCAGTTCCACGCCGATCGCCTGCCGAAACTGAAACTCCGAGGCCATCATGACCGCCCGCCCCTTCCCGCAACCCAGATCGACAAAATTGTACTGAGAGATCGCTGCATGGCCCGAGTCCGCGACCCAGTCCTCCATCACCCGCCGAAACCGCGACGGAGCCATCCCGTAGTACGCGGTGTTGAACACATCGTTTTTATGTCCGGAGCGCAGGTCGCCGCCACCGATCAGCCCACTCGTGTCGACCCCATACCGCTGGTCGAACGGATGCAACAGCGGCTTCTCCTCACCCGGGGTCGTGTCCTGTCGAGGCAGCCGTCCGAGTGCGGTACGCATCGTTCCGCGCAGCCCACGCTGAGCCAGCGACCATCGCAGCTTTGACCATGCCGCGTTGAGTCTCGTCATTGCGCTATCTTGTCTGCGTCAGGAACGAAGCCCCGCCCATTTTTCATGTCTTCGCAGAAACTCAATGCAACTCCCACCGTAGTGCAGGATCGACAAGCGTCTGCAGCAGAAAGTTATTTCTTGGCGGTGACCAGTGGGCCAACCGGCGCAGCAACGAGACAAATAGCGAACGTTGCGCCACCACAATATCGACCGCTTTCTCGGAGATGAATGCATTCCGCATCGAGTGTGGTGTTCCGCCTTCGAAGAACAGTCTGCCCGTTCCAATCTCAATCTCATGTTCGATGAGGTAGGCACGAATCACCGTTCCCACAGAGTACTTCTCGAGACCTCCGCGATTCATCTGCCAATCGATCTCCGACACGCCATGATGTCTCCTGCCGCCGAGCAGACCCATCCATTGACCGTCCGGCGTCTTCACTCCCACGCAAAACAGCCCGTCCAGCTCCTTCATCGTGCGGTATCGCCTTTCGAGAACGACCTCCGAGACAGGATGTGTCGAGGCCGCGTTCAATTCGATCAGCTGTGCTTTGTTCAACACACTCTTCACATCGCCCTCGAACTTGCATCCCAACTCTGCTTCGGCCTTTCGGCGGTAGTACCTTAGATTGCGCCGCGTGTGTTTGCCCATCGCTGCCAGGGTCTCATCGGGCGTCTTCTCCAGCACAATGGTTGCTCCAACTTCGCGTGTCTGTGTCGTCCACAGACGCTTCTTATCTCCCGCAACCGAGCCGTCGAAGCACTCTGACCATTTCTCATTGCCTTCGCCTGCATAGCTGAGCATCACAACCTGCGCGCCGTGCGCCATCAGGTAGCGACCCACACTTGCCGAGATCTTCGTCCGTTCGGCAGGCAGTGCAATCACAGCTCTGCTGCCATTGAAGTCGCTCGTAGTGAAGACGCGCGACGGCATCCCCAGCACCTTGTACTCATAGACCAGGACCGCGCCCTTCAAATCTTCGGCCCGCAGTTCGGCCACGTTTAAATTCGAGCGCTTCCCTACCAGCACGAGATAGGGGATCTTCTTCAGGTTGTCAGGTCCGGTTAGGAAGTATTCCAGATAGTCCATTGCCCCGGTCTGTTCGCAGAGAGAACTCAGACGCACCAGCACCGGCTGAATCCGCAGAATCGCGGCTCGTCCGCGCAGAACGAAAAAGTGCGCCGTGTTCAGATCGTTCCCCAGTAAGTCCTTCACTTCATGACTGGTCGAAAGCATAGTGAACCGAAGATCGGTGAAAATGATGCGGGTGCTTTTTCGCTGTGCTGTTGAGTGTGATGCATCTCGCCAGCTCTATGGCCGGTCATGGGGCGAAAGAAAATAAAGAACTTTTGGCAGATGAGTTACATGGCGGCTGAAAAGCATACGCCAAAGCCATCAATCCGGATCTTCCCAGCTCAACTATTGTTGCAATGTTTCTGGGAGCCGTTTTTCAATTTCTACCCCCTGTGTTCTACAAGAAGTAATCCCAAAATAGCTCTGAACGGGCGCAAAAGATAGACCTCACCTACGAAACCCAAACCATAAATCGCGTGCTAGAAAGACTTTACAGCAAGTCACGCACCAGGCTGAAAATTTAAAGTTCCTCCAACTGGTAACCGAGATACAGTTACCCCATATACATGCCGCCGTTCACGTCCAGTGTGTGGCCGGTGATGTAGCCTGCCTCCTCCGATGCGAGAAACGCAACCGCATGCGCGACCTCGACATCGGTCCCCACTCGACCCAGCGGAATGAACTGCGCATTCATCGCCTTTTGATCTTCGGTCAACACCTCTGTCATCGCCGTCTCGATAAATCCTGGCGCCACCGCATTTACCGTAATCGTCCGGCTCGCCAGCTCCCGGGCCAGCGACTTGGTCAAACCGATCAGCCCCGCCTTCGAAGCCGCATAGTTTGCCTGTCCAGCCTGCCCTGTCTGTCCCACCACCGAGGTCACATTGATGATCCGTCCCCACCGGCCCTTCACCATCTGCGACATCACCGCCTGCGTCATCAGAAATGCGCCCGTCAGGTTCGTCGTCAGAACGTCGTCCCAATCTTTTCGCTTCATCCGCAGCGCCAGAATGTCCCGCGTGATCCCGGCGTTGTTCACCAGGATATTCACTGCGCCGAAGTGCGCGATCACCGCTTTGGCACACTCCTTGATCGACTCTTCGTTCGCGACATCCAGCGCAAATGCGTGTGCCTTACCGCCCGCAGCCGAAATCTCCGCGGCAACCCCCGCCAGCTTGTCGAGATTTCTCGCTGCCAGCGCCACTGTCGCTCCGGCTCGCGCCAGCTCCAGCGCACATGCGCGACCAATTCCCTGAGACGCCCCGGTAACCAATGCAATACGACCTGCGTTAATGCTCATGAACCTCCTCGAACCAAACTCACTTATTATACGAACCGTCGCTGATGACTCCGCGAGCCTGGCTAGAGGTCTTCCCGCAGGGACCAGATATACACATTCAGCTCCCGCGCGAAGTGCAGCACCGGCGCGTGTTCCGGCAGCGCGATTCCATGTGCAGCCGGCAGCTCATTCACGCGAATCTCCGCTTCGGCTCGCTCCAGCGGCCACGGAAGATGATGAATATGTCCCACCAGGACTCTGCCTCCGTGCGGAGTAAACAGGCAGTATCGCTCTGTCAAAAAATGCTCCAGCGTGCCGTCGACACCAGGCCCCGCAACCTCGCCAAGTCCGCGATAGCTCGCTTCAAACCGAACGCTGTCCCTCGACATAAGCCTCTTGCTTTTGTATTCGATCGTTCCATCTGTCGATACATCCCTCCGCATGCTCGCCAAGAAATATGGCAGATGAAACAGGGTCCGCGCACCCGCAACAGCAAGCGCACTCGCTGCATCGAGCGAAAAAAAATACACCCCGCGCAACCCTGTAACCTGCGAACGCACATATGTCCGGAGATTCAACTCGCAAAACTCCCCTGTACCTGGAACGGTGACGCATCTTTGCCCCAGCGCACGTGTCCGCACCCGATCCATCCAGAACGGCACCACACCCACCCACGCCCATCCGTCGAAGTTGTCTACCGCAAGTCCCGCCGGCAGCAGCCGCGCTATCGCCTCCGCCTCAATCGGCCAATGCGCAAACAGCAAATCGTTCCAACGCTGTGCCATCCTCCACTGCCCGGCGGGCAGCAGGTAAGGTCGATGCTCGAGGGAGCTCAGAACATCCATTACGCCAGCATAGTCGTCGTCGAATTACTCTTCAGAAATCCACTTCGACAGGATCAAGTATCCTGAGCATCACCATGTCCGACAGCCAGAAAAGCCCCTCCCTCCCTCCTCCCGCCACCGAGACCGACGTCTACGCCATCCACGGCGCCGACCCCGAGGTCCTCGCCTACGCCATGGCCAAGTACTCCCGCTCCGCTCTCACCATGAAGGAGTCGCTCGCCGAAATCAGCTCCCAGCGCGCGGAGCAGTTCCTCAACACCTTCTACTTTGCCTACGGCCATCGCTCCATTGCCGACCTCGCACACATCCCCTTCGCTATCGAACGGCTCTCTCTCCTTGCCGCGATCGAGCTCGTCGACGAGACACGCTGGGACGGCCAGGAGCGCTCCACCCGCTACCAAAACTTTCGCCTCTCCGGCTGGTTCACGCCCGACCTCGGCTCCGAGACCCCTGCCTTCACCGCCGCCGTCGGGCGCCTCTTCACCACCTACGACAAGATCAGTGCCGGCATACTTACCGCGCTCAAGGTCGCGATCCCGCAGCCCGAATCGATGAAGCCCGACGCCTACGACCGCACCCTCAAAGCCCGCGCCTTCGACGTTGCCCGCTACCTTCTTCCACTGGCGACGAACACTTCGCTCGGCCAGATCGTCAACGCCCGCACTCTCGAAACCCAGGTCTCCCGTCTGCTCACCAGCGACTTCGCCGAGGTCCGACAGCTCGGCGAAAAACTTCGCACCGCCGCAACCGAACCCGCATGGAACGTCCAGCAGGGAGCTGGCGAAGTTCTCTGCGAAGAGATCACCTCTCTCGACGCCGACTGCGGCCGACGCGCTCACGAAGCCTTCCTGCGTCCCGTAAAAACCGCGCCCACACTGGTCAAATACGCCACCCCCAACGACTACCAACGCGAAACCCGCAGCGAGCTGGCCCACGCGGCCCGCGTACTCATGGGCACACAGCCCATCGCTCCCTCACCCGTGGTCGACCTACTCGACGGCGACGAGCCTCTCGAGGTCGAGCTCGCCACCTCGCTCCTCTACCCGCATTGCCACTACCCCTACCGCCAGATTCGGCACAACGTCGCAGCCCTCAGCGCCAACCAACGCGGCGAGATGGTCTCACTCGGCACCAAACATCGCGGCCGTCACGACGAACTCCTCCGCAGCTTCTCTTCCGGCCACAGCCTTCGCTTTGACATCCTCATGGACATCGGCGGCTTCCGCGACATGCATCGCCATCGCCGCTGCGTCCAGCTCCTCCAGCCCTACACCGACCTCCACGGCTACGACGAGCCCATCTGCCCCGGCCAGCCCACCCTAGCCGAAGCGGGCCTCGCCACCGTCTACAGCGAAGCGCTGGCCGCCATCTACGCCACCTACCGCACCCTGCGCGATAGCGATGTTCCCGAGGCCGCGCAATCGGCGCAATATCTGCTCCCACTGGCAACTCGTTGCCGCTCACTCTTCAAGATGGACTTCGCCGAAGCCCTCTACATCTCCGAACTCCGCTCCGGCGTCGCCGGCCATTTCAGCTACCGCCGCGTAGCCTGGGAGATGTACAAGGCCGTCGCGAAAAAGCACCCATCACTCGCCCAATACTTCCGCATCGAAGACGTCAACGAGCCCGTGGATCTTCTAAAACGGTAGACGCAATAGATATCAAGTCAAAGTTTGCTCTACGAAGGTGTGCTCTTTCTCCAACAAAAAACCCCGTCGCGACATAAAATCGCGGCGGGGTTTGTTTCACAACATTCGTTTCTGAAAATCAAAAACTAGTGGACTGTCGAAGCCACGATCGCAGTGGCGATCACGCCTGTAGCTGCTGCGGCAAGAACGTAATTTCCATCCACCCGGCGCCACTCGTAGCCACGCGGTGGTTCCTGCAGATGGTAGTGACGATAGTCGACTTTGTCGCCTCGGTTCCAATCTTCGTGACGAATCTGAGCACCCTTCTTCCATTCGTCATGACGAACATAGTGATCTTCAGCGAATGCGAGGCCGGCACTAAGAGTTGCGGCCAAAGTTGAGAAGGCTAAAGCTTTGCGGAATAGTCTCATATACGCTCCTGGATAAGTTCGATTCGTATAAAACAGGTCGCGTTGCTTACCGTGGCCATAAGACCGCGAAGCCAAGTCATCGTAAAGAAAGAAATATTTAGCTGTGCAACTTCTGGCACATTGAAAGCGTCTGCATTGCGTGCCATCTTCAAAATGGCGAGTCCGCAAACATAGTTCGTCGAGTGTTTTTTCCAAAAGTAAACTGTTGCCCGAATCACTCTTGAACACAATGCAGAGGTCTGTTCAATGGGAAAGCTGATGTCCGAATTCTGCAGCCGCGTACTGACGGCTGTGTGTATTGCTTCGTCTGTTCTACTTTTTTCTGCTGGGTGTGCTTCTGGTGGCGGATCTGGCTCGGTACCCGCAAATACCCACGCCACGCTCCTCATCACAGCGACAAACAAGGCGAACATCCCAATCTTCAAATTCAATATTCAAACTCTCACGCTCTTGGCCGAAGACGGAACATCTGTCTCCATACTCACAGCGCCACAACTTGTGGAGCTCGGCTCCATTAGCGGAGTCGCACGTCCTCTTGTTACCACGGACGTTCCTCAAAAAAACTACGTCTCAGCCAAGCTGACTTACGGTCCTTCGATCTTCGTTGTAATCGATCAAAGTGGTGGCCCCGGATCGACCGGCGTAAATACCTACAAGATCGGTCCACCGAGACGGCCACAGTGCAACTTCCTTTAACCACTTCATTAGTGGTCAGTGGCAGCGCAATGGGCATATTGCTCAATCTGAATGTTCCGCAAGCGACAACATACACTCCGTATTTCGACGGTTCGTCTGCTTTGGCTCCAGACGGGGGCCAGACTTCCTTCAAACCTGTCTTCTCACTTTCAGCAGTATCGCTCGCTGCCAATCCCAGCACACTGCAAGACGGCAAAGTGGAAGATGTACACGGTCAAGTCACCGTCAGCTCCCGCAACGCTCTTACGATCGAAACTGACAGCGGTAGTTCCCTTAGCTTTAACACATCGTCTTCAACAGTCTTTGCAGGTGCAAATAGTACCGCAACGCCGCCGGTTGGTAGCTTCGTGGATGTGGACGCAGCGCTTCAAACGGACGGGTCCATGCTTGCTACCCATGTACAGACCGAAGGGACCGGTCCGCAGTACGACATGGTCGGCCAGATTGTCGAAGGCTCGGTGCAGAGCTACTTTTTCAGTTCCGGCCGTGAGCAACAGGTCCAAATCTTCCAAACGGAACTGGATTTTATGACAACAACGTTCAAATCAATCCGTCTGCGCAGTTCGAGATCTCGTGGCCCAACGGCACCGCACCGGCCGGGCTTCCGTTCACACCGACTCTCAATGCACAATCCATCCTTCCTGGGCAAATATCGCTACGCCAATCCAAGCGCTGCAAACAGTTGGGAATATCGTTCCTGTAACCAGCGTTGTTACACTTGAGCCGCAGACCATCAATGGTACGGTCGCAGCAATCTCCAACCAGAATGGGCAGACCTCGTACCAGGTCATCTTATTCAACGACGATCTCATTACACTGTTCGCCTCGACGCAAACCGTCGTAGCCTATTCCACTTCCGAAACCCATACCATTACAACTTCACCGTTGTCAGTCGGTGTTAAGGCGCGTGTTCGTGGTCTTCTCTTCAATGACAATGGAACATTTCGGATGGTAGCAACAGAGATCGAGAATGGCGTGCCTGATTCTTAGCAAAAGGAAAAATGTGCTCGGTAAAGGACCAATCAGCTTGAACTGCACATATTTTCGCAAGTGGTCCCATCCGCGCAAACTGCGAGTGAATAATCTACGACGTTAGTTGTAATTGTGTTGTAAGCCTGGTGCATTTAGGTTGGTAAGGACCGGGCAATCGAATCGAGTTTGGCTCTTCCCTCCTGAAAGGCAATCGAAAATGCGCAAGCCCACTTTTCTTATCTTGTGTTCTGTTCTTATGTTCGGTTATCTGGCATCGGCCGTAGCGCTACCTGACCAAAAACGCACTGTGGGGGACATCCCCTCCATCATTACTGCGGGGCTGGAGGCTTATAAGGACAAAGGTCCAGAGGAAGCTGTCAAAACTTGGATTAAAGGTAGCCCAATCGAAGGAAGTAAGGAGGCCCTTAGCCAGGCAAATGCGCTGCGTCAAATTCAAGATTTCTACGGTTCTTACCAAGCATTTGAGGTGATCGGTACCCGAGATCTTTCGTCGAGAACGCGAGTTCTATATCTCGTCTTGGACTACGACAACGGACCGCTGTTTGCCAAGTTTCTTGTCTACAAAACAGGGCAAAATTGGATCCTGACAAGCTTCAATTTCAATACAAAAGATGACATGCTCCCATCCCCGCTCCCATGAGAAGGGTAAAACGGACATCGTGATGACTTTGCATGTTCGCCTTTTATTTGCTTTTCCCGTTTTGAATGCTAGAATCCCAAATTGAAACATCAACCTCCCTTTTACCCACCCTTAGGAGCGAAATATCGTGGCAGATGACCGCAGCAAGGCAATAGAACTGGCCCTTTCCGGGCTGGAAAAGCAGTTTGGCAAAGGTTCCATCATGCGGCTCGGCTCGAAAGACGTCGTGCCGATCTCGGTCATCTCTACCGGTTCCATCTCCTTCGACGCAGCCCTCGGCGTAGGCGGCGTCCCACGTGGACGCGTTATCGAAATCTTCGGCCCTGAGTCCTCGGGCAAAACCACGATCACCCTCCAGATCATTGCCGAGGCCCAGAAGTCCGGCGGCCTCGCAGCCTTCGTCGATGCCGAACACGCGCTCGACCCCGCGTACGCCGCAAAGCTTGGCGTAGACATCGACAATCTCCTCGTCAGCCAGCCTGACTACGGCGAACAAGCCCTTGAAATCGTCGAGGCCCTCGTCCGTTCGAATGCCATCGACGTTCTCGTAGTCGACTCCGTCGCAGCCCTCGTCCCCAAGGCCGAACTCGACGGCGAGATGGGCGACTCCCACATGGGGCTACAGGCACGTTTGATGAGTCAGGCACTTCGGAAGCTCACCGGAACCGTCTCCAAGTCTCGTACCTGCCTCATCTTCATCAACCAGATTCGCGAGAAGATTGGCGTCATGTTCGGCAACCCCGAAACCACAACCGGCGGCAAGGCCCTCAAGTTCTACTCGTCCGTCCGTATCGACATTCGCCGCATTGGCGCAGTCAAGGATGGCGATTCGGTCGTCGGCTCCCGCACCAAGGTCAAGATCGTCAAGAACAAGGTCGCCGCACCCTTCCGCGACGCCGAGTTCGACATTCTCTATGGCGAAGGCATCTCCCGCGAGGGTGACGTCCTCGACCTCGCCGTCCTCCACAACATCGTCGACAAGAGCGGAGCCTGGTACAGCTATCAGGGCGAGCGCATCGGCCAGGGCCGTGAAAACGTCCGCGGCTTCCTCAAGGACAACAAGGACGTATTCGCCCGCGTCGACTCGGAACTCCGCAAGAAGCTCGGCATCTCCGGCGTAGCCTCTGCCGATGTTCCCCCGGTCCCTGCCGACGGTCCCGTTCAGGCCAAGGAAGCCGTTCGCGCCAAGAAGTAATCAGGCGAAAACAGCAAATAATCATAAGAAAACGCCGGCGACCCAATCGCCGGCGTTTCTTCGTTCGACAAACCGACAGGAAAACGCTGTCAAGCCCCATTCCCGCCCAAACAGTTGCAAACAAGCCACATATCCGTGGCGTATCAGTTATGCCAAACGTTTTATACTGGAACAGAGTCAAAAAAGCCCCAAGTTTATTCGGGGCTTTTTACGCGATAAAGCTAACAAACGGCCGCAACTCCTTTGCTTGGACGAATTTGGCCGCAAGTCTTTTAGTATGACGATTTTGCGCGAATCAATAGTCGTAAGCTGTTCAATGTCTTACTCGAAGGCAACCCCGGGGGGGAGGGGAGGGTACCTTTAGGGTCAGAAAGAAAGCCCAACTCGGCGCTGGAGCGGTTCCTACTCCATCCCTTCGCCGCCACCCGGACCACCTGGAGGGGGCGCACCCTGACCACCCTGACCACCGGGACCGTTACTGCCGCCCCCCATCCTCGTGCGGCGATGTTCGCGCTGCTCGGCCTGCAGCTTGGTCCACTGGTCGGGCGTCAGCACATTGCGAATGCCCAGCAGCATCTTGGCGTTGGCCTTTTCAAGCTCCGCACGAGCCTGAGCCGCCTGGTCGATCTGCGCCAGGATCTTGTTTGTATCCGGAGGGTTCGCCGCCAGCATCGGCTCCATCAGAACCTCCTGCTTCTCTACGTTGGCCCGCAGGTCGATCAACTGCAGCTTGCTCTGCTGCAGGATGTCATCCATCTTCTTCTGCTGGTCCGGCGTCAGGGCAAGCTTCTGGATCAGGTCAGCGTTATGCCACCAGATTCCCGGAGGTCCGATGCGAAGGCCGCCACGCATCCCCTCGCCTCCTCCCCATCCGCCGCGGCCCATCCCGCCGCCCGGCTGCGGAGGACCTCCTGGGGTGGGTTGCGCCGGCAAGAAAGTAGCAGAAAGAGTCGCGAATAAAACAATCGAAAGTACAGGTTTCAAGCGCATATCAGTTTGTCCTTTGGTCTGAAGTAGAAGTCGTCGAAGTAGTCTCATCGGTCGGGTCGGCCAGCGGCTGCATCGGCGAAGGCACATCGGCCGAAACCTTCTGGTCGATATCGGAGAGCAAAGCCTCATCCGACTCAGCGTTCTGAGCAGCCACCGCGGCGGTCTTCATGGCCTCGCGAGCAGTCGTTTGCCGGTGCAACGAGACGGGAAAAAGGGCAGCGACGAAGATGACCGCCGCTGCAGCCCAGTAAAGTGGTTGCGAGAGCACGCTGTGCGGAGGCGCAATCGACGATCGCTGCGCGTAGCTCTGCGCGAACTGCTGTCGGGAATAGGCGACCGAGGCATCACGGAAGTGCGAGAGCGAATCGCGCAGGCTCTTCAGCTCTGCTGAGCAGATCAGGCAGGCCTGAAGATGCTGCTTGACGACATCGGTGTCGCGATCGCCGACAGACTGTTGGGACGAGTCGGCGAGGAGAACATCGCAGAGTTGCTCGTGAGTAAGGTGGAGGTTCATAGAGAGTCCTTGAGAGTAGCGTTATGGCGAGCCCGAATCGTCGCGAGGGCGCGGTAAAGGTGTGTCTTGACGGTGCTGATAGGCAAACCGGTGATGCTGGCGATCTCGGAGAGTTCAAGCTCCTCCAGAAAACGGAGAAGGAAGATGCTTCTCTGACGCTCCGAGAGCTGCGCAACACTCTCCCACACTAGGGCCATCTGCTCGCTTGCGATCAGGCGCGACTCAAGCGAACTATCGCGATGTGGAACGTGCGACGCGATGTCGGACACATCGATGGCTGTATCCGAAACCCGCTTCCAGAAGCGGAAACGGTCGGTCCGAGTGTGATCGCGTACCAAGTTCAACGCGATCCGCATCAACCAGGTCGATATCGAACAATCGCCGCGGAAGCTGTTGCGAGCTGACCAGGCCCGGACAAACGTGTCCTGGGTTAGCGTCTGCGCTACATCGCGATCCCTGATCGAGACTAGATGGAACCTGAAGATTCTTTGTTCATAGGTAGCGACGATCGAATCCATATCGTCGAGCGGAGTAGCCGGTGCTCGTTGTGCGACGAGCGTCTGCCGGTCGGTGGAGAGACTATCGGAACTGAGAGCTTGTGATGGCATGAAGAAACCGTGGCTGTGTTGCCGCCGATGTTTTGGCTATTGGAAGAGACGCCTGAGGGTACCCGCAAGACTACAGAAAAGCGTGGATTTATTTTTTATCGAGAAAGCGAGGTATGCTGCTCATGCATGCATACAGTGAAAGCGATTTACCCCGGAACCTTCGATCCATTGACCAACGGGCACCTCGACCTGATCGCCCGAGGATCGAAGATTGTGGATCATTTAGTGGTCGCGATCCTTCGCAACTCCGAAAAAGGGACGCCTCTGTTCACGGTTCCCGAGCGCGAAGAGATGATCACTGAGGCGACTCGCAGTTTTGGCAACGTCTCAGTCACGACATTCAACGGTCTTCTGGTCGACTTCGCCCGACAACAGGGTGCGAAAGCAGTCCTTCGAGGCATTCGAGCCATCAGTGACTACGAATACGAGTTTCAGATGGCGATGATGAACCGGAAGCTCGATCCTGAGCTCGAAACGCTCTTCATGATGCCAGCCGAAAAGTACACTTACGTCAGTTCGAGGCTGATAAAGGGCGTCTTCCAGCTCGGTGGCGACGTTACGGCGCTTGTGCCGCCCCTGGTCGTCGAGCGTCTGAAAGCGAAGGTCCCAAATCTGCTCTAAAGGCTTGAGAAGACTTGCTCCTTTATCTCGCTGGCCAAATCTGCCACACTAGAGATATGACCACCGCGACAGCAACGAAGATATTTGCCGACCGCATCGGCCGGATCGAAGTTTCCGCAACCATGGCGATCACAGCCGCAGCGCTGAAGCTCAAGTCTGAAGGCGTGAATCTTGCAGACTTCGGTGCGGGCGAACCTCACTTCTCCACACCGCGCCACATCAAGGATGCGGCCATCGAGGCGATCGAGAAGAATTTTACCCGCTACACGAACGTGGCCGGCATTCCCGAGGTTCGCAAAGCGATCGTGGATCGGCACGCATGTGACTTCGGCTCGAACTACACGCCCGACGAGTGCGTCTTCACAACCGGCGGAAAGCTGGCCCTCTTCAACGCCATCCAGGTTTTGGTTGACCACGGCGATGAGGTCATTCTTCCCGTTCCCTACTGGGTCTCTTTCAAGGACATCATTCAGTACGCTGGTGGCAAGGTCGTCTTAGTGGAGAGCAAAGAAGAAGAGAACTTCCGCATCACAGCGAAGATGATCGAAGCTGCGATCACCCCGAAGACTAAGGCGATCATCCTCAATACCCCATCGAATCCTTCGGGCGCCGTGGTCGCTCCCGACGATCTCGAAGCTATCGTTCGCTTGGCTCACAAGCATGGCATTTACGTTCTGCTTGACGAGTGCTACGTCTACCTGACGTTTACCGGTGAGGTTGTCAGCGGCGGGTCGTTCACGGACTGCAAGGAGCACATCGTTGTGTTGGGTTCGCTATCGAAGACCTACGCGATGACTGGTTGGCGAGCTGGCTTTGCGCTTGGGCCAAAGCCAATCATTGCGGCGATGAGCAAGCTGCAGTCGCAGAGCACGTCGAATACCGCGAGTATGGTGCAGCGTGCTTCCATTGCTGCGCTGACGGGATCGCAGGAGTGTGTGACGGAGATGCGCGCCGACTACATCAAGCTGCGCGATCAGACGCTGGCAGGCTTCAAGACGATTCCTGGATTGACCTGCACTGTCCCGCAGGGAGCTTTCTACGTGTATCCCAATGTCAGTAAGTTCATTGGCAAGGGTGGCATCAAGTCAGCATCGGATCTGGCGGCGAAGCTTCTGAGTGAGGCGCACGTTGTGGTTGTTCCGGGTGAGGCTTTCGGGACCTCGGAGCATATTCGGCTTTCGTATGCGGTATCGCACGACGTTGTGGATGAAGGTGTCAAACGAATGCGGGACTACTTCGCAACGTTGAGTTAGCTGTTGATCTTGCGTCTGGACCGCACTGCTGCTTGGTGCGGTCTTTTCACTAAGATGGAGGCTTATGCCCATTGAAGGCAGTAAGACGGAGCTGAAGTTCGCTCCGGTGATTCTTGCAGGTGGCAGCGGAACACGGTTCTGGCCTCGAAGCCGGAAGGCGCGAGCGAAGCAGGTGTTGGCTCTGGATGGAGAGCGCACCATGATTCAGCAGACGGTTGAGCGTCTGACTCCGGTGGTTGACCCCGCCGAAGTATGGGTGATTACGAACAGCCTGCTTGATGACCTAATTGCCGAGCAGCTTCCTGAGGTGCCTCGCAAACATATCCTGAGCGAACCTGCGGCCAGGAATACTGCGCCTGCGTGCGCTCTTGCTGCGTTCCTGCTGGAACCGAGTTCTCCAGAGACAGTGATCGGCGTCTTTCCATCCGATCATGTGGTGAAGAATATAGCTCGCTTTGCGCAGGTGATTCGCGCTGGGATTGCGATTGCTGCGAGCGGTGAGAAGATCGTCGTGCTGGGCGTTCCTCCGACGCGCGCTGAGACTGGTTATGGCTACATTGAACTGGGCGAGGTTGTTGAGCCGTCGCAGGTTCCGTTTCCGGGAGTTGCGGTTCGGCGGGTGAAGAGGTTTACTGAGAAGCCGAACCTTGAGGTTGCGGAGGAGTTTGTCGCTTCGGGGAACTACGCTTGGAACGGAGGAATCTTCCTCTGGAGTGCGCGGACTTTGGCGAACGCGATCCGCGAGCATTGTCCTGCGATGGCTCCGCTGCTGGAGCGGATTGCTGTGGCTTATCGCACGTCGAAGGAGGAGTTCGAGCGGGTCTTCGCCGAGGTTTATCCGCTGTGCGACAACATCAGCATTGACTATGCGGTGCTTGAACCGCGTTCGGCTAAAGGCGAAGCAGGCGCTGAGATCTACAGTCTTCCAGGCGACTTTGAGTGGAACGATCTGGGCTGCTGGTCGGCGCTGCATGAACATGCGGCTGGTTGTCCGCCTGAGAACGTTTCGGTGGCGAATGTCTTCGAAGGCGAAGATCCGCTTTGCATCTCGATCGATTCGAGTGGGAACTACATTCACGCTCCAGGCAAGGTGATTGCGCTGGTTGGTGTGACGAATCTCGTTGTGGTTCAGACGAAAGATGCCTTGCTGATTACGACTCGCGAACGATCGCAGGATGTTGGAAAGGTTGTTGCGGAGTTGAAGAGTGCTGGGCGAGAAGATCTCATCTAGTGGTCTCAACCTGGCTTGTCGTGCATCAATTCATTCAGGAAAATCGAACAAATTATGGCTGAGACGGTTGTAAAGTTTGGCACTGACGGCTGGCGGGGCATCATCGCGGATGATTTTACGTATGCGAATGTACGGGTCGCGGCGGCTGCGATTGCGAATTATGTTTTAGCGCACGAAGACGCGGCGGCCGGGGTGTGCATCGCTTACGATACGCGGTTCGGCTCACACTCCTTCGCGAAGGTTGTTGCCGAAGTGCTGGCCGGGGCGGGCATCCCGGTGGCTATGGGTGCGGAGATTACGCCTACGCCTGCACTTTCGTTCGCGGTGCGCGAGCGCAAGGCTGCGGGCGGCGTGATGATCACCTCGAGCCATAATCCGGCCGAGTGGAATGGCGTGAAGTACAAGGCCAGTTATGGCGGTTCGGGCAAGCCTTCTATCATGGCCGCGATCGAGAGCTATCTCGACAAGCCGCTGGTGAAGGCCGCGAAGCCTGCGTCGATCGAGACGGCCGATTTCAACACGGATTACGTTGCTGCGATTGCGCGGTTTGTTGATCTCGATGCCATTCGCTCCTCCGGGTACAGGTTTTTGATCGATTGCATGTATGGCGCGGGGCGCGGGGTGGTTTCAGGCATCTTCTCGAGGGCGGGCATTCCATACGTCGAGATTCGCGACGAGATCAATCCTGCTTTTCCTGAGATTAATCCTGAGCCGATTATGCCGCACATCAAGGTTACGCGGGGCGCCGTGGTTGCTACGAAGTGCGATGCGGGGCTGATCACGGATGGCGATGCGGACCGTATTGGTGCGGTGGATGAGCATGGCAACGTGGTGGATGCGCACAAGATCTTTGCGGTGCTGTTGAAGTGGTTGCTCGAACGCAAGAAGTGGCCCGGCGATGTGACACGCGCCTTCAACACGACGAAGATGCTCGACCGAATCTGCGCGAAGTATGGGCGGCGGCTGCATGAGCATGGGATCGGCTTCAAGTATGTCTGCGACCTTATGCTCGAGCAGGAGATTCTGATTGGTGGCGAGGAGTCGGGTGGCATTGGCATCAGCCGGCATCTGCCGGAGCGGGACGGGATGCTGAATTCGCTGCTGCTGGCCAACGTGATGGCGGACGAGAAGAAGACGCTGGGCCAGCTTGTCGCGGCGTTGCAGGAGGAGTTCGGCGAGCACCAGTATGGGCGCATCGATATGCATATCAATGAGGAGTTGAAGCAGTCCGCGATTGCCAGGGCGAAGGCTGGGGTAAAGGACTTTGCGGGTTTGAAGGTGCTGCGGGTGGAGACGCTGGATGGGATCAAGTTCTTTTTGGGGAATCCTGACTGTGCCAGCAAACCAAATGCGGCGGAGACGTGGCTGCTCCTTCGCGCCTCTGGGACGGAACCGCTGCTGCGGGTGTACTGCGAGAGTTGTTCGGTGGAGTCGGTGAATAAGGTGTTGGCGGCAGCGCAGGCGTTTGTCCTGCAAGGACGTGAGGCTTGAGCGAGACGGTTTGTGTGACCGCGAAGGGCATCCTGTTCGATATGGATGGAGTACTGATCAGCTCGATTGGTGCGGTGGTGCGTTGCTGGCGGCAGTGGGCGGAGCACTATGAGATTCCGAATGCGGAGGTCTACGAGGTGCCGCATGGGGTGCGGGCTATCGAGGTTGTGAAGGCGCTGCGCCCGGATATCGACCCGGAGGAGGGACTGCGATACATCGAGGATCTGGAGATGGATGATATGGCTGACCTGGTGGTGCTGCCGGGGGCGAAGACTCTGCTGGAGAGCCTGCCGGTGGAGCGGTGGGCGATTGTGACTTCTGCGACGAGAAGACTTATGCTGGGTCGGCTGAAGGTGGCGGGTTTGCCGATTCCGGAGCGCATTATCAGCGCAGACATGGTGGAGCGGGGTAAGCCGGATCCTGAGCCGTACCGGCGTGGTGCCGAGCTGCTGGGATTGCGGCCGGAGGATTGTTTGGTGGTGGAAGATGCACCTTCTGGGGTTGGCGCTGGGTTGGCTGCTGGGTGCCGTGTGCTTGGTGTTGTAGGAACGCACTCTGCTGCGGAGCTGGGGCGGGCGCAGTGGATAGTGGGATCGCTTGAGGGCGTGGCGGTGACCGTAGGCGCAGCGGGGCTCGAGGTTCGATTCGCTACGATGGTCTGAAGCTGGGTGATGCTTTACCCCCCTCCCCCCTTACCTTCGCGTAAATTCCTTTGTATCAGCCATTTACAAGATTCGTTCTTCGCAAAATCGTCATTGCAAAAGGCTTACGGCTAAATTCGTCCAGTCAAAGGAGTTACGGCAAATTGTCTGTCTGGACACGCAAAAAAAGCTCCGGGGTTGCCGGAGCTTTTCTTTGTCGATATCAAGTATAGCTAATTGAACCGAACTGATACGCCACATGCATGTGTTTGATTGTTAGTGGTTTATCGCGTTTTAGGGCTTGACAAGGTTTTCTGTGTCTACCAGTGGATGGTGGGGGTGAAGATGTAGTGGGTTTCGAGGAATGATGCGAGGGGGAAGAGGATCAGCATGATGGCGGTGGCCCAATAGAAGAGTTGCAGGGGGAGGGTGGCGAAGAGGGACGAGTGGGGGTACGGTTCGGCTTCGCGGAAGATGAAGGCGCCGACGACGGAGATGCCTGCCGAGAGGGCCAGGAGGAGGAGCGAGTCGATCACGCGGTCGCGGCTGGCCTGGTGGGGCTGGAGGAGGAGTTGGGGGTCTTCGAGGGTGAAGAAGATAGTGTGGAAGACAGCGAAGAGGGAGAGCAGGCAGAGGAGAAGAGCTACGGGTTTGGCGAGTTCGAGCAACATGCTCCGGCTCCGCTAGTAGTTTACTGCACGGCGATTCGGTTTAATCCGCCGGGCCGGCGAAGAGGATGAGATTTCCATCGGGATCGGTCACGATGAAGGTACTGCTGCCCCAGGACTCCTTCTTGAAGGTTTGACTAAAGCGCACTCCTGCGGCCTGGTAGCTCAAAAAGAGCTGTTCGATTTCTTCTGCGGTTGCGAGGGTGAGCGAAGCAGAGAGTAGCTGCTCGCGCTCGCGAATATCGCCAACGAACACGGGTTCGTCGACCACACGTAGATTGAGGCGCGCATGGTCTCGGGTGACCTGGCCGAAGTGGGGTGGATCGCCGTAGACGAAGGCGACCGTGAAGCCGAGCTTATCGGCATAGAAATCGCATGAGGCTTTGATGTCTGCGACGAACAGTTGCGCTTCCGTCGAGCTGAGAACAGGGCGAAGTAGAGTTTGTTCGGCTTGATGGGTCATGGCGCTTGCTCCAGCGGCTTGGTTAGTCGTGATGGAAGTAAAAGAGATTCCCGTCCAGATCCTCCACCGTGAACTGGCGTAGTCCCCAGGGTTTTCTTTCCAGAGGATCCACGATGTTGGCGCCTAACGATGTTAACTCCTGAAATGAGGCATCGACGTCTTCAGCGAATACCCAGTGAACGGTGGGTTCGAAAGGCGGTTTCCTTCTGCGAAAGAATATTGCCACGTTTTCGCGTGAGACTGCGCCGATCTCTTTGTCGGAGTAAAGCCAACCAATCTTAAAGCCGAGTGCATCTCTGTAGTGCTGTTGTGCCCGTTCGACATCGGCGACAGGCAGCTCCGGCACTGGCTGACCAATCGAGTTCGGTTTCTCTTTTGCGCCCATGGAAGCTCTCCTTGCACTCCTTTATGGACCAAGACCGACTTTACGTCAAATTGGAGGAGAGTGCCTCAGCGCAGGAGCAAGGCTTCGACGCGATGGAGGTCTTCTTCGGTGTCGACTCCGATGGTGTCGTGCTCGGTGGGCTCTACGTGAACCGGGATGTTGTTTTCGAGGAAGCGGAGTTGCTCGAGGCGCTCGGTTTGTTCGAGGAGGCTGGGGGGTAGGGTGGGGAAGCCCTCGAGGGTGTCCTTGCGGTAGGCGTAGAGGCCGATGTGCTTCCAGTATTGAGGAGCGGCTCCATCGCGGTCGTATGGGATGGTGGCTCGGGAGAAGTAGAGGGCGCGGCCGTCGGTTGCGGTGACTACTTTTACGGCGTTGGGGTTGGTGATGTTTTCTGGTGTACAGAGGACTTTGAGGGTGGAGACTTCGACGTGCTGCTGGGTGAAGGGGCGGAGTAGGGCGGTGAGGTGCTCGGGCTTGAGTAGGGGCTCGTCGCCCTGGATGTTGACGTAGATGTCGGCGTGGTGGTGGCGGGCGACGGCGTGGACGCGGTCGGTGCCGCTGGGGAGGTCGGGTGAGGTGAGCTGGACGGGCCATTGATTGCGGTGGCAGAGCTCGGCGACTTCGTCGGAGTCAGCGGCGATGAGGACGCGGTCGAGCTGAGGGCAGGCGCTGGCGGCGTCGTATACCCAGGCGAGCATGGGGCGTCCGGCGATGGTGCGGAGGACCTTGCGGGGCAGGCGGGTGGAGGCTAGGCGGGCGGGGATTACGCCGAGAATGGTCGGCTTTCCGTCGTGGCCCGCCGGCTTTTCGCTGTGGCCGGAATCAAGTATGATTGGAGATGGCTGTGCCGTGGCGATCGTTCTCTCTGACTACAGAGATGTTTGTGCCGGCATACCCCTTTACACATTGGCGGTGTAGCTCAGATGGTTAGAGCGACGGACTCATAACCCGTAGGTCGGCAGTTCGATTCTGCCCACCGCCACCAAAGTGTTATAGCGACTGCAGGCGCACTCTCTATGGATCGAGAGTATCATTTTGTCTATGTTGTATCGCCTGCGGGAGCTTTTGCCTGCGGGATGCGTCTAACCGGTATTGTGCCGGGAACACCCCTTTTGGAGTCGCACTGAACTATGCCTAAGATCTCGAAGATTTTGTTGCTTGCTGTTTCGGTTGTTCTTGTGGTCACCGTGTTTTTAGGGGTGAACTCAAACCCAGTGAGTGCTGCGAGCGAGCCGCAGGATGGGGCTTATCGCCAGATCAATGTGTATAGCGAAGTGCTGCGGCATATTCAGACAGACTATGTCGAAGAGCCGAACATCAACGCGGTGACAAATGGCGCGTTGCGTGGGCTCCTGGAGTCGCTTGATGCTGACTCGAGCTATCTGACGCCGGACGACTATAAGGCGTTCAAAGAAGATAAGGGCGGCAAAGCGCAGGTAGGGATCAATGTGTCGAAGCGGTTTGGGTATGCGACCGTGGTTTCGGTGGTGCCGGGAAGCCCGGCGGATAAGGCGAATCTTACTGACGGCGACATTATCGAGGCGATTGGGCCCCAGGATACGCGGGATATCTCGCTGGCGATGATTCAGTTATTGCTGGAGGGCCAGCCGGGGAGCGAGTTGACGGTTTCGGTGGTGCGGCCGCGGAAGGCGGCGCCGGACAAGATTGTGATGACGCGGGTGTCGACACCGCCGCCGCCGGTTGCGGAGACGATGTATGAGAACTCGTCGATTCTTTACTTGAAGCCTGGCGTGCTGGATCACGATCACGTGCAGCAGATCGAGGCCAAGCTGAAGGCGATGCCGAAGGCGGGGAACAAGAAGATTCTGCTCGATCTGCGGGACGTTGCAGCGGGCGATATGCCGGAGGCGACGCGGCTGGCGAACTTCTTCCTGAAGGACGGCACGATTGCGATGCTGGAGGGGCAGAAGGTCGCGAAGCAGACGTTTACGGCGGAGGCTTCGAAGGCGATCAATCCGACAGCGCCAGTGGTGGTGCTGGTGAATCGTGGGACGGCGGGGCCGGCAGAACTGGTGGCTGCGGCGCTGCTCGATAACAAGCGGGCGGATCTGGTGGGTGAGAAGACGTTTGGTGAAGGTGCTCAGCAGAAGACGTTTGAGCTGCCGGATGGTGCGGCGTTGATTCTGTCGATCGCGAAGTATGAGTCGCCTTCGGGGAAGAAGCTGCAGGATGACGGCGTGACGCCGGGTGTGCTGGTAGCTTCGAACACCGAAGAGGCTGTGGCCGAAGAGGATACGGCTACGCCGTCGGAGAAGCAGCAGCAGACGCCGCTGCAGAAGCCGGCGGTGACGGTGGATGAACAGCTGACGAAGGCGCTTGATCTGCTGAAGAGCAAGGCTGCTTAGGCGCGATTTTAGGCGCTGCGACTACGACTTTTTGGGTGGATGACGGTGTGTCGGACCATGCTAAGGTGAAGATGCGTGCAGATCCTACACAGCCGCGATCCGAAGACTCCGGCGCCTGAGGAAGTTCCTGACTGGCAACGAGCGCTTCGTCGTGCCACGTTGAATGGACCCGATTATCCGAGTCGCCGTATTGCGAGGCGAGTGGCGTTTTATGTGCTGCTGGGTCTGTCGGCTGTCTTCGGCGCGCTTTGCGGGCTGATGGTGGTGTACTCGATCGATCTGCCGCAGATGGATGATCTGGCGCGCTATCACCCCAACACCACGACTGAGCTGCTGGATGTACATGGGAAGGCGTTCGGCTCCTTTGCGCTGGAGCGTCGCGTGGTATTGCCGTATGCGGAGTTTCCGCCTGTTCTGCGAGAGGCGATCATCTCGATTGAAGACAAGAGTTTTGAGAGCAACTGGGGTGTGAACCTGGTGCGGGCTGTGGGGGCTGCGTACCGGGATCTGCATTCGAGCGGGAAGGCGCAGGGCGCATCGACGCTGACGATGCAACTGGCACGCAATCTGTTTCTCTCGTCGGAGAAGACGTATGGCCGCAAACTGCAAGAGGTATTTCTCTCGATGCAGATTGAGCGGCGATTTACGAAGCAGCAGATCTTCGAGTTATATGCGAACCAGATTTATTTAGGGCATGGGACCTATGGGTTCGAGGCGGGGTCAGAGTTTTTCTTCAGCAAGCACGTCCGTGAATTGACGCTGCCGGAGGCCGCTCTGCTGGCTGCGTTGCCGAAGGGGCCTGAGGCTTATTCTCCGATCAAATACCCGGATCGTGCGCTGAAGCGCAGGAATCTTGTGCTGAGCGAGATGCTGGCCGATGGCAAGATCACGAAGCGGCAGGCAGAGGCAGCGGAGGCGGCGCCGCTGGGACTGCATCTTGAGGCTCCGGCGAATACCGTTGCGCCGTATTTTGTGGAGGAGGTGCGGCGGCAACTGGAGAAGCAGTACGGGGTGGAGCAGGTTCATGGTGCGGGGCTTCGTGTTTATACGACGCTTGATCTTGATCTGCAGCAGGTGGCGAATAAGGCGATTCTTGATGGCACCGCGACCTATGAGCGGCGACGCGGTTGGATCGGAAAGCTGCCAAACGTGGTGCTCGATGGGGCGGATGTTGTGAGCTATCGTCATCCAGATTGGGCACAGCCGATCCAGAAGGGGAGCTATGTTCATGGCGTGGTGACGACGGTCTCCGCGAAGAAGGTGACGGTAAAGCTTGGTACGCAGCAGGCAGTGCTGACGCCTGAGGATTGGAAGTGGACGCAGAATTCGGATGGCGATAGTTTCCTGCGTTCCGGCGATGTGGTTTATGTGAAGGTGGAGAACGTCGCTGCAGATGGTACGCTGCGGGCGTCACTGCAGCAGGATTCGGGAGCTCAGGCTTCGATGATGGCAGTCGATAACTCTACCGGTGAAGTGCTGGCGATGGTGGGGGGACGAGACTTTGCGCTGTCGCAGTTCAACCGTGCGACCCAGGCGCAGCGGCAGGTGGGTTCTTCGTTCAAGCCGTATGTTTACACGACGGCGGTTGAGGCAGGCGCGAAGCCTACGGACATCATTGTCGATGGACCTACAACGTTTCCCACGCCGAATGGGCCTTATACACCGCATAACTATGAGGCGGATTATAAGGGCGCGATGACCCTGCTGAATGCGTTTGCAGAATCGAGAAATATTCCGGCGTTGAAGCTGGCGGACCGCTATGGGATTCGCAAGGTGATTGAGACAGCGCACAACTTTGGAATCACGAGCAATATTCCAGTGTTTCTTCCGGTTGCAATTGGTTCAGCCGATATCACGCTGGCCGAGCAGGTAAGCGCATACAGCGTTTTTCCTAATGACGGCATTCGAATTGAGCCGAGATACATTCGCAAGGTGACGCAAGCGGACGGGTTGCCGCTGGATGCTACGCCATCGCAGGTGTCAGAGGTGATCTCGGTGGAGACTGCGCGCACGATGATGCAGTTTCTGCAGGCGGTTGTGCGGCAGGGAACGGCGGCTTCTGCTTCGCAGCTGAAACATCCTCTGGGGGGTAAAACCGGAACTACGAACGACTTTACGGATGCGTGGTTCATCGGATTTTCTCCGTCTATTACGTGCGGGACCTGGATTGGTTTTGATGACCGCGAGTCTTTGGGAGAGAAAGAGACTGGCGCACGAGCGGCGCTACCGATGTGGATGGACTTCATGCGCGCGGCGATTGCGAACAAGCCGGATGAACAGTTTCCAACTGCGGGAGCACCGAAGAAGAAGCTGGACGTGCCGTTGAGTGGCGTGGCCGATGCTGCGAAACCGTTAGAGCCGCTAGTGCCGAAGCAGGTAGAGGATCCTGATGCGTCTCGTGGCGAGGGTCCAAAGCATGTCGCCCCGACTGTTGCTGCGCCAGCGCCTGCAGAAGAGAAGCCCAGGGTGCCTGATTCCTCTCATTCTGTGCCGAGAGCGACTACTGTTCCTACGCGAACAACTCCAGTGTTCGCTACGCCTGCGCCAGCGGAACAGAAACCGAAGGCGTCTGAAGCGTCTCGTCCTGCGCCGCAAGCGGTTGCTGTTCCACCTCGTGCGGCTATGGGGTTGTCACAGAAACCTACGGACGAGCGGAGTGGAGTTTCGAACCCACCACCCGACATATATTGAAGTAACGTTTCGCCTTTGCGACGTCGCGGCCTATCTGTTCTTTGAGCGCTTCGGGGTTTGGCCAGCGAATCTCTGCGCGCAGACGACGCAGGAACGTCAGGGTGAGCGGTGTGTCTTCGTTGAGATCGATGGGGTGGAAGTTGAGCAAGTGCGACTCGACGGTGAAGGAATCGGCGCCGAAGGTGGGGCGATTGCCTACGTTGGTGACAGCGTCGAAGGTCTCGCTTGAGGCGCCTTCGCCGACTGTGAGTGTGGTGATGTAGACGCCGTTTGCGGGAAGCAGCTCCGTGTATCGAGCGAGGTTGATCGTGGGGACGGTGTAGCGTGTGCCGTAGCCGCGGCCCGAAGCAGGTGTGCTGCAGATGGCGAAGCTGCGGCCGAGCAGAGCACGAACATGATTCATGTCGCCTTCCGCGATCATCTGGCGCACACGACTTGATGAGATGGTCTCGCCGCGTAGATGACGAGGTGCATAGACGCGCACGCCAAAACCGAGTTCGCGGCCCAGGACTTCGAGGCTTTCAACGCCTGCCTCGGCCTGATAACCGAAGCGGAAGTCTTCGCCTTCGTGCAAATGGGTGACGTGCAAGGTGTGTGCGAGGACTTCGGTGGCGAAGGTACGTGCGGTCATGCGGGAGAGCTCATTCGTGAAGGGAATCACGAGGACCGCGTCGACGCCTGTCTCAGCGAGCAAGTGCAGTTTTTGGGGAAGAGGCGTGATGAGAGGCTGAGTCGATTCAGGGCGGATGACTCGCGCAGGATGCGGATCGAAGGTGATGGCTATTGAGCGGATGCCTAGAGAGCGAGCCTGCACAACTACTTCGGCGATAACCCACTGATGTCCGCAGTGAACGCCGTCGAAGTTGCCGATGGTGGCAATGGATGGGCCGAAGTCTGATGGAACGTCTGCGAGTTGGCGAAATATCTGCATCAGGCGATCTCGAAGGTGAACGTGAGTCCGTCGTAGGCGAGGCGGATGTGGGGCGGGAGTTCGGCTTCGGTGGCGCTGTGGTCGAGTTCGTGGCTCATGTGGGTGAAGAAGGCGCGGCGGGGTTTGAGCTGTTCGACGAGTGCTACCGATTTGTCGAGATGCGAGTGGCTGGGATGAGGATCGCGGCGGAGGGCGTCGAGGATGAGGACGTCGAGATCCTGCAGCAGCGGGAGGCTCTCTTTGGGGATGTCGCTCATGTCGGTGAGGTAGGCTGCGTTGCCGAAGCGGTAGCCGGTGATCTGCTCGCGGCCGTGGGTGACGGGGACTCTGCGAAAACATGCTCCGAAGAGATCCACGCCTGAGCCGGGAGTTGGGTCGATGCGATGGACTTCGACGCGAGCGCTGGTGGGATAGCGGTCTTCTTTGCGAAAGGTGTACTCGAAGATGCGCTCCAGCGTTTTTGCGGTGTGGTCGTCCGCGTAGATGGGCAGGTGATGGTTGTGACGGAAGCTGAGGGGGCGAAGGTCGTCGAAGCCGAGAATGTGGTCGGCGTGGCCGTGGGTGTAGAGGACGGCGTCGATGCTGCGGATGTTTTCGCGGATGGCCTGTGCGTGGAAGTCAGGGCCGGTGTCGACGAGGACGGTGTGGTTGTTGTAGTCGAGTCGGATGGACGGGCGGGTGCGGCGATTGCGGGGGTCTCCGTCGGGAGAGACGGCGGAGGTGCAGACGGCGCAGTCGCAGCCGAGGGTCGGCACCCCCATGGAGGTGCCGGTGCCGAGGAAGGTGAGGGTGGCCTCCATCGTTAGCGGACGATGCTGGGGCCGACGGGGCCAGGACGACCTGGGCCGCCGGGTGCTGCCTTAGAGGCTGCGGAGCGGGCAAGAGCCTGCGTGACTTCGAGGAAGGCCATGCGGAGCTCGAATAACGCGCTCTCGAGCAGGCGGGTCTCCTCGGTGGAGAGATTGCCTTTGGTCTTTTCTTCGAGGACGGAGAGCATATCGATGCTCTGGCGAGCTCCGAGGATATCGACCTGGGGCTGCTGGCCTTCCTGCGTAGTGCCGCCGAGCTGCATGATGGAGGTCATGTAGACGGACTGGACGAGCTGGTCGAAACTCATCGTGGGCGGGTGGTCCATGCCGGGGTTGGCGGAGCGGATGGCGGTGTCGAGACGATCTGCTGTCATCTCGTAGGCGCGCTTTGCCTGATCGGTTTGCTCGGCGGTTAGTGCCGGCGGGAGTTCCGGCTCTTCAGGAGTGGCTGCGGAGGCTGCCTGAGGCGGTGTTGCGGGAGCGGGGTCGGCCGGCCTGACCTCGCGTTCTTCTTTTTCTGGCGAAGGATCAGCGTCGGGGCGCAACTCGCCGTCCATGGTGAACTTGCGACGGTCTGTGACAACGAAGGGTTTGTTCTGTTCAGGCATGATCACACTCTTTCAGAAGGTTCAGATGCAGCCTGTGTTGCGGAGGCTGCAGGAGGAGAAAAGGGAAGCAAGACCGGCCGTGCGACTCCACCGGGGTAGTTGATGGGAAGGCCGCGATCCAGGGCTTCGCGGCGGATGTAGCCTAGCCCAAGATGAACTGGATGTGTTTCCGCGGGTAAGGGGATGGCCGCGACGCTGGTTAGTTCGCCGACCTGCTTGCCGTCCGCTTCGAGTGGGGCGCCGATGGGCGGGAGGTCGCCTTCGAGACGGAAACCGCTGAAGGTACGGTGGACGTTGCCGCGGGAACGGATTCGCTCGACGATTTCCTGGCCGAGGTAGCATCCTTTGGCAAAGTGCAGGGCGCGAGCCTGATTGGTCTCCTGTGGAAGCTCGCGGTCGCGGATGTCGGTTCCGATTCGGGGAGTTCCTTCGAGGATGCGGAGCCATTCGAGGCTCTCGTCTTCGCAGATGACCGCGCCGGCGGCTTGCAGAGCATTGGAAAGGGATGTGGTGGTCGCGTTATCGGCCCAAAGTTCATATCGCGGCGCGAGGGGACCGTATGCGTGAATGACGGCCACTTCGGCGTTGTTCCATAGGATTATGCGAGTGGAAAGGGTATCGAGATCATCGATTGCGAAGCCGATTCGCTGCAGGAGCGCCGCTGCTTTTGGTCCGGCTACCTGTAAACCGAAGCGTGTGTTGCTGATGTCTGCAAGCTCGACATCGTCCATGATGATGAAGCGGTCAAGGAGTGTGATTAAGCCCGCGAGCTGATCGGAGCTGGTCTCTATGAGTAGATCTTCACGGTTGGCGAAGATGGTGGCGTCGCCCTGAATGCGGCCCTGAACGCTGAGGAAGAAGTTGTAGGTGCCCTGGCCAAGGCGCAAATCCTGAATAGAATTGGTGACCATTCCGTTCAACCAGCGAACGCGATCTTCGCCAGTGACCCGAATCCAACCGATGTTGTGGAGGTGAGACAGGCCAACGTTCTGCAAGAGTGCGGCGAGCTGCGGGGCTGAGCCCGGGGTTGGCGAAGCGGTGATGTCGGATTGTGCTGGCGAACTCATGGAGGAACGATGCAAAAAACTTGCGTACACTTGATTATAGCGGTGGATCGAGAGGGTTATGTTGCAGGGTGTGCTTTGCGGCGCGAGCCGGAGTTCGATTAGGTTGGTCGCGGGAGTTGCGCTGTTGTCGGCCAGTTTTATAGCTTACGGAGCGCAGACGGCGACTCCCAGTGCACCTCAGAATAACGCACCTGCCGCGAACCAGCAGCCTATGACGAAGCAACAGGCGAAGGAGCTCTTTCGTTCGGTGGATGAGATTCTTGGCTTCGTCAGCAGCGACACGAAATTGCCGATTGAACATGCCGTGAAGAGAAAGCTTATTTCGCGTGATCAGGTAAATCGTTACCTGAAGGAGAAGTTTGACGAGGATGAGGGCGCCAAACGCATGGAGCGGTCAGAGATTGTGCTTAAGAAGTTTGGAATGCTGGATCGCGACTTTCATCTTCGAACGTTTTTGCTGTCTTTGTTGACCGAGCAGATCGCGGGTTTTTATGACAACAAGACGAAGACAGTGAACCTGCTGGACTGGATCGAGCCCGACGAGCAGAAGCCTGTGCTGGCGCATGAACTGACACATGCACTGCAGGACCAAAAAGTCGATCTTACGAAGTGGTCTGACGTGAGCCTGCCTAGCACCTCCCACAATGTGCAGGAAGATAATCACCACCTGCAGGTGGATGAGGCAGACACCGCGCGCACCGCAGTGGCGGAAGGACAGGCGATGGCTGTTTTCGTCGACTACACGCTGCGATCTTCGGGCAAGACGATCGCCGACGCGCCGGATCTTGCCGACAAGCTGAAGGAGCAGGTCACAGATACAGGGGGATCGCCTGTGATGGCACGGGCGCCGTTGCTGTTGCAGGAGTCTCTCCTGTTTCCGTACGGCGATGGGCTGAGCTTTGAGCAGGCGATTCTGCTGAAGGCGGGTAAAGAGGCTGCGTTCGGCGGCGTGCTTGCGAATCCGCCCTCCTCCAGCTTCGAGATTATGCACCCGGATGCCTACATGGCTCACGCACCAGTGCCGGTGATTCGATTGCCGGATATTCATCCGCTGCTCGACCCGGAGTACACACCGTACGACATTGGCGTGATGGGGGAGCTGGATGTTCGCATCCTTGCGGAACTGTTCGGTGGGAGAGAGATTGCAACCGCACTTGCGCCGGAGTGGAACGGCGGAGTGTACTACGCGGCGCAACGCAAATCGGCTGTGACCCAGGCAGAGAAGGAGTCGACGGCGTCTATTGGGTTGCTCTACTACTCGCGCTGGAAGAATACGGACTCGGCGCGGTCATTCCTGCGTGTCTACGCGGCGCAGATTCCGAGGAAGTATTCCAACGTCGTGGAGCGGAAGAAGGATGAGACCGACGATACGGAGCTTGTTTACTCCACGAATGAGGGAGATGTTTTGATCTCGCGAGTGGGAGATGGCGTATTTATCGGTGAGGGTTTCAACCTTACGCTGGCACGAAAGCTGCGCGACACAATCGTGAGTGTGCAGCCAGAGGGGCCGATGCAACAGGCTGCCATGCCGATGTTGGAACCGGCTTTTTCGATGTCACACATTCTGGCGTCGTTTGGTGCGGTGAGTGAAAGCAGCCTGCAACGGTATACTTCCAGAGGGGCGAAGTAACCAGCCGGACGACGTTCGCAAAAGGGAGCAACAGCATTTTGAAGAAGGCAGAGATTGGAATTATCGGGGGCAGCGGCCTGTACGCCATGCCCGGACTTACAAATGTGCGCGAGGAGCGCGTGACGACTCCATTCGGAGAGCCGTCCGATGTATTTGTGTTGGGTGAACTTGAAGGTCGCAATGTCGCGTTTCTTGCTCGTCATGGACGCGGCCATCGCATTCTGCCAAGTGAGTTGAACTTCCGCGCCAACATCTTCGCGATGAAGATGCTTGGGGTCGATAGCATTCTTTCGGTCTCTGCGGTGGGCTCGTTGAAAGAGGAGCACAAGCCGACGGACTTTGTGATTCCCGATCAGTTTATTGACCGCACCTTTGCTCGGGCGTCTACGTTTTTCGGTGACGGCATCGTCGCTCACGTCGCGTTTGGCGATCCGGTCTGCGCGCCTCTTGCCAATGTGCTGAAGCAGGCTTGCGATACTGTTGGCGTGGTCGGCAAACTCGGTGGGACCTATGTGTGTATGGAAGGGCCACAGTTCTCTACGCGAGCCGAGTCGAATCTTTATCGGAGCTGGGGTGCGGATGTGATTGGGATGACCAACCTGCAGGAGGCGAAGCTGGCTCGCGAGGCTGAGATTTGCTACGCAACCGTGGCAATGGTCACAGATTACGATTGCTGGCGTGAAGGCCACGATGATGTCACCGTGGATCAGATTGTTGCGGTGATGCACCAGAACGCGGACAACGCGTCAAAGGTGGTGCGAGCGGCCGTTGCTGCGATGCCGGCGGAGATGACGAAGGGATGTGCCTGTGTCAATGCGTTGAAGTATGCCATCCTCACTGATCGTAAGGCTATTCCAGAAGAGACAAAACAGAAGCTTTCGTTGCTGATTGATAAATATCTCTGAGTGGGATCGTTTCGCGCTCAGACCTTTATGTAGCAAACACAGTTACTAATAAAAAGATAATCCATAAGGAGTCTATGTCAATTCTTGTTGTAGGTTCAGTGGCATTCGATAGCATTGAAACTCCTCACGGCGCTGTGAAGAACTGCCTGGGCGGCGCTGCGACACATTTCTCGCTGGCTGCGAGTTACTTTACCCAGGTACGCGTTATTGGTGTCGTTGGGAAAGACTTCACTGCGGAACATGAGGCGATCTTCACTCGTCGCGGCATCGATACGAAGGGCATTGAGCGCTCTGAAGGGCTTAGCTTTCACTGGACTGGTTCCTACTCGGGCAATATGGATGAAGCCAAGACGCTGGGTACCGACCTGAATGTGTTCGAGACCTTCGAGCCGAAGATTCCGGATGCGTATAAAGACAGCGAGTACCTTTTTCTGGCGAATATTGATCCTGTCTTGCAGGCGCGTGTGCGTAGCCAGATGCCGAAGGTTCGCATGGTGTGCGGCGACACCATGAATTATTGGATCGCGGATCATTCGGCGAATCTTGCCAAGGTGCTGCGTGAGTTGGATGTACTGCTGATCAACGATGGTGAGGCGCGCATGCTGGCCGGTGAACGTAATCTGGTTGTTGCCGCAGAAAAGGTCCTTGCCATGGGTCCGAAGACCCTGATCGTCAAACATGGCGAGTATGGGGCGACTGCTTTCTTTAGCGATCGCTCGTTCACCGGGCGCGAGAAGGCTTTGCGGCCGTTCCGGGCACCAGCGCTTCCTCTTGCAGAGGTCGTCGATCCGACCGGCGCGGGCGATTCTTTCGCTGGCGGTTTCTATGGATACCTTGCGTCTCAGCCTGAGTTGACTCCGGCGGTTCTTCGTACCGCGATGTTCTACGGCGGAGTGATGGGTTCTTTTGCGGTGGAGCGTTTTGGAACCGAGCGTCTGCAGAATGTCTCTCGCGAAGAGATCGACGAACGGTTCAAGCTCTTTTTGGAGATCTCGCACCTTGAACATGCGGGCGTCTAAATCGTCTCGAACTTCTCGGCCCGGCAGATCGGCGGCATCTGGCATCTCAGGACGTGTCGTTGATTCTGGCTCAGTGAAGCTGGACCCCGAAGCGGTAACACCGGCGACGCGGCAGGAGACGTTTCCTGTCGCGTTGGGTGCTGTGCTGTTGTCTTTCATCGCGTTGCTTCTGTCTTATTCGCGCGGCTATTTGCTGTTGTACGGCGATGCGGTCGCGCATCTTGGAATTGCGCGTCGCATTCTTGATTCGCACAACCCTGGGCTGGTTCAACTTGGCGGAGTGTGGTTACCGCTGCCGCATCTTTTAATGCTTCCATTTGTTCAGAAGATGGAGTGGTGGCAGAACGGGCTCGCGGGGGCATGGCCTTCGTTGATCTGCTACATCGCCAGCGTAGCGGGTATTTATCGGCTTGCGCGCTGGATGATGATTCCACGCTGGGCGCTTGCTGCAACTGCTCTTTACGCACTGAATCCCAACCTACTCTATCTCTCGACGACAGCGATGACGGAGCCGCTGTTCTTGATGCTTCTGATCTGGACGACGCTGCTGACGGTAGAGTGTGTTGCCGCGATCAAGAGCTCTCAGCAGAGTGCGGTCAGCAGCCGTCTGCTTCTGCTCGGAATCTTCATTCTGGCTGCTGTGTTCACCCGATATGACGGCTGGGTTCTGGGTGCTGCGGTTTGGTGTGTTGTTACTTTCTGTTTGGCGCGTGAACGTGAGGTGTGGCGTAGCGTCAGTTCTTCTTTTATTGTTTTTACGTTTCTCGTGATTGCGGGCCCCATTAGCTGGCTCGCTTACAACCAACATTTTTTTCATGATCCCCTGGACTTTATGCGTGGGCCTTATTCGGCAGCGGCAATTGAAAAGAAGACGATGCCGCCCAATGGGCAACATCATCGCGGCTGGCATAATCCTGCGTGGGCATTGCTCTTCTACACTCGCACCGCACAGATCGACGCAGCGTTTTGGGAGACGGGCTTTGTCTTGATCGGTGCTGCGGTGGGGGGCTTGATTGTGGTGATCCGTCGCCGCTTCGTTCTGTCGTCGCTATTGCTGTGGATGCCGCTGCCTTTTTATATCTACTCTGTTTCCTACGGCTCGGTGCCGATCTTCATTCCGCAGCTGTGGCCGCACTCTTACTACAATTCACGTTACGGGATGGAGTTGCTGCCGGCGCTTGCGGTCTTTGCGTTTCTGGCTGTGCAGTGGATTGAGCGGCGATGGAGTGAGACGCAGCCGATGGCCAAGAGACTGATGCAGCCAATTGCACTTCTGCTGATCGCGCTCAATGCCGTCGGGATGATGTATCGCACGCCGCTGGTGCTGAAGGAAGCGCTAGTCAATTCGACCACTCGCGTCGGGTTCGAGACGGCGCTTGCCCGTCAATTGGGAGGGTTCCCGTACGGGTCGACGATCTTGATGTACAACTCCGATCACGTCGGGGCGCTTCAGGATGCCGGGATTCCTCTTCGGATGACAGTGAACGAAGGCGACAGCGACAGTTTTCGAGCTGCGCTGGCCGCGCCTGCCGAGCATGCTGGTTATGTTGTCGCGATTGCCGGGGATCCGGTGGCCCAGGCTGTTGCGATGCATCCGGAAGGGCTTACTGAGGTGACGATTCTGTGCACGACCGGCCAGCCTTGCGCGCGCATTTATAGATCCGATCGAGCGAATAGCGCTTTACCGAAGTGAAGCCGTCTGTTACGCGAGAGAGCATTGAGGCACAATAGGAGCACATGATTCCCTTCGTCAAAGCGCACGCCTGCGGCAATGATTTTCTGATCATCGAGGAGCCATTGGCGCAACGTCGTCATGCCGAACTCGCACGCAAGCTTTGTGCACGGAACACTAGTATTGGAGCGGATGGTATTGAATTTCTGGAGCGAAAGCCGAACGGTGAGTTTTTTCTGCGGCTCTTCAATGCAGATGGTAGCGAGGCAGAGCTGTCGGGAAACGGCACGCGGTGCGTGGCGGCGTGGCTGGCCAGCAGCGAAGGGCGAAGGGAAGTGGCGCTGGGGACTCATGGCGGGCTTCGTACTTGTCATGTAATTGAGGCGAACGATCCGCTGTACCTGATTGAGAGCGAGATGGGTATACCGCGTGTGATGCAGCGCACGATTGTGCTACCGGGCGTTGGCGAGGTTCCCGGTGCGATGGTTAATGTTGGCAACCCCCATTTCGTTCTCTTTGTGGAGTGTGATGACTTCAGTGCGCATGGGTTGAGCTGGCAGGAACTTGGGGCGCAGATCAGCGTGAGCCCCCTGTTTCCTCATGGAACCAACGTTGAGTTCGTTCGTGTTCTGTCGCCGTCTGAGATTGCGTTTCGTATCTTTGAACGGGGATGCGGACCTACTACCTCGTCCGGCACGGGGACGTGTGCTTCGTCTGTGGCGGCTATGGCATTGCGTGGGGCGGATCGTGCATTGACTGCAGTTGCTGAAGGCGGACCGCAGCGTACAGTGTGGCCTACGAGCGATGCTGTGATGCGGTTGACGGGGCCGGCGGAGATAATCTGCCGAGGCGAGGTCACTGCACTGTGACATCGCCACTCATCAAGCCTCACGCATTGCGTCCGGGAGCGACTCTTGCGATTTTGTCACCGGCCAGTGCGACCAAGCCGGAGCTGGTCGAACGCGGCGTGGCGCATCTCCAGCGACTTGGGTATGAGACCTTGCTTGGATCGCATGCACTGGATAGCGGGCCGCTCTACTATGCGGGCAAGCTGGAAGATCGTCTGCACGACTTTCATGCGGCATTCGCGGATCCAAAGGTTGATGGGATCATCTGCACGCGTGGCGGCTGGGGCTCGGGGGAGCTGCTTCCTTATCTTGACGCGACCTTGATTCGTTCGAATCCTAAGCCGTTTATCGGATACAGCGACCATACCTCGCTTCATTGCTGGCTTCACAGGGAAGCTAATCTTGCTACTTTTTATGGCCCGATGGCGGCGGCCGATTTCTCGCGCGACGATGGCCCGGATTTGCCAAGTTGGCAGCATAGCCTGACAGGCGATTCCGCGTGGTCGCTCGGGACGGCGGAGGGGCTTCGTGTGCTGCGGGCGGGGCACGCGGAGGGTTTGGTGACGGGGGGATGTCTTTCGATCTTCGCGGAAGCGCTGGGCACTCCGTTTGCGCCGCGTATCGAGAAGGACAGCATTCTTTTTCTCGAAGATATTGGGACCAAGCCGTACCAATGGGATCGGATGCTGCTGCATCTTCGCTATGCAGGGGTTCTCGAGAAAGTGACGGGGATTGTCTTTGGGGATATGGGGCAAAATGTTTCGCCTGAAGAGGCGGAGTATCTCGAGCGAGCGATTCTTCATGCGCTTCGTGAGTTTGACGGCCCGGTCGGTATAGGCCTGCGGTGTGGGCATGTAAGCACGTACAACGTCACGCTGCCGCTTGGTGTGTCTGCGCGACTGGATTTGACCGAGGCTGGGAATCCGCAGATGCACCTTCTCGAAGCAGCCGTGAGCGGTTAGGCTGGAGTCTCGCGACATGCAAAATTTCAAACATATTCATTTAATCGGTATCTGTGGGACTGCGATGGCGTCGCTCGCCGGGATGCTGCAACTTCAGGGGCATCGTGTGACTGGCTCCGATACGGCAGCCTATCCTCCAATGAGCGATCTGCTTGCGTCGCTCGGCATTCCGATTCATGAGCCCTTTGCAGAGAGCAATCTGAAGCCGAGGCCGGACCTGGTTGTGGTTGGGAACGCGATCTCGCGCGGTAATGTTGAGCTTGAATATGTCTTGGATACGCGGATTCCATTCTGCTCGATGGCTGCGATTTTGCATGATGAGTTTTTGCCCGGGCGGGAATCGCTGGTGGTTGCCGGAACGCATGGTAAGACAACCACTACGAGCATGTTGGCCTGGATCTACGAGGTTGCATCGCGGCAAAACCCTGAGCTGGCACCGTCGTTTTTGATCGGCGGGGTCGCGGAAAACTTTGGCACCAGCTTCAAGGTGCGTTCTACGAAGCCTTTTCTGCTGGAAGGCGATGAGTACGATACCGCGTTCTTCGATAAGGGGCCAAAGTTTCTTCACTATTTTCCGGATGCTCTGATTTTGACGCATGTGGAGTTCGATCACGCGGATATCTATGCCGACCTTCCGGCGGTGAAGACTGCTTTCAAGCGGCTGGTGAATCTTGTGCCGGGGCGGGGGCGGATCGTTGCGTTTGATGGCAGCGAGAACGTGAGCGAGTGTGTCGAGAAAGCCTTCTGTGCGGTTGAGCGATATGGCTTCGATCCTTTGTCACACTGGCGGCTTACGGACCTGCGGCATGAGGGAGCCTTGACACGCTGGACGGTGACGCGTGCGGGTGTTGCGTTTGCTGATTTGAGCCTGCCGATGGCGGGTGCGCATAATGCGCTGAATGCTACTGCTGCTGCGGCCCTGGCGGCGGGGCAGGGCGTTTCGACGGAGGCCATTGTCGAGGCGTTGGGAACGTTCAAGAGTGTGAAGCGCCGGCTCGAGGTTCGCTCCACTGTCGGCGGCGTAACGATTATTGATGATTTTGCGCACCATCCCACGGCGATTCGTGAGACGCTGCGGGCGCTGCGTGAGTCTTATCCGAATCAACGGCTTTGGGCGGTGCTGGAGCCGCGATCGAATACGTTGCGACGGAATGTGTTTGAGAGCGACCTGGTGGACAGTCTGGCGCTGGCAGATCGCGTTGTGCTCGCCTCTGTCTTCAAATCCGAGAACATTCCGGCGAATGAGCGATTGCACCCTGAAAACGTGGTTAGTGCTTTGAATGCCCGGGGCGTGCCTGCAAGTTTGTTAGCCGATGCGGATGCGATCGTCGAAGCAGTTGTGCCTCAGTTGCACGAGGGCGACGTTGTTGCGATCCTCTCGAATGGCGGGTTTGGAAATATCTACGGGAAGCTGCCGAAGGCGATTGCGGGTCGGACGTCGAGGGCGTAAATCAGCTGATTTCTTGCCACTACGGTATCCTTGAAGGTGGTATGTTCGCGACCTTCAAGCTTGCCTTTGTCTATCTCACTCTTGGCCCGATCGCTGGGATCATCGGAATTCCTTACACGCTGTTGGTTGGAGACATTACGCGGCTCTACCGGGTTGCGATGTGGATCACCAATGCAGGAGCGCGAGCGGCTGGAATAAAGATCGATATCGGCGGATTTGAAAATATTCCAGCGGGTCGAAGCTGCATTTTTATGAGCAATCATGTCTCGAACCTTGATCCTCCGGTGACTATTCCGCTTCTGCCTGGGCGTAGCTCAGTGTTGTTGAAAAAGGAGTTGATGGATATCCCGATTCTGGGAAGGGCGATGCGAATGGCGAAGTTTGTGCCGGTGGAGCGGGGAAACCGCCGCGATGCTGCGCAGGCCAGCGTGGCGGCCGCGGGAGATGCGCTTCGGTCGGGCCTGCATATCCTGGTGTACCCGGAAGGAACGCGCTCGCTTGACGGCAGGCTTTCGACCTTCAAGAAGGGGCCGTTTTTTCTGGCGCAGGAGACGAAGGCGCCTATTGTTCCTGTCGCGGTCTCGGGCACGCAGACGATGATGCGAAAGGGAAGCAATGCGATTGTGCCGGGGGTGGCGCGGATTCGGCTGCTGCCTGCGATCGAGCCATCTGATTATGCGACGCGTGACGAGCTGATGCGGGCGGTCAGGAACGCTATCGCAGAGGCGCTACCGCCGGAGATGAAGCCGGCGGATTATTTGACGATGGCGTTGTAGCCGTCCGTCTGAAGTCGCTGCTTCATGGCGTCTGCATCTTTCTTGATGGGAAAGGGCCCGATCTGGACGTGGAGCAGCTTGTCCTGCGGCTCATGATGGACGGCTACGTTGTAACCTCGGTGCTTCAGAGCCTTGATGAGGACGTCGGCGTCTTCCTGGTGTGAGACGGCGGCTACCTGGACGATAGCTGCTCCCGGCGTGGCGGGGGTGGAGGCGACTGCTGCGGGCTTGAGGGTGGCAGGCCTGGTGGGAGGATCAGTACGAAAGTCTGCGGCGACGGCTTTGACCCGGGTGAGGGCGGGAGCGGGCTGGGTTGCTTCTGAGGATGTTGTCGGAGCGTCCGTGACGATCGTGGTTGAGGCTGCGTCATCGGCCGGTGTTGCAGGCAGAGTGGATGCGGCGTGAGTCGCTGGGCTGCCGGGCGCGGGTTTGGGGGCGCTGGACTCTGAACTTGCGGCGGGGAGTTCTGCTGCGCTGACGACAGGCGGGGTCGAACGCTTGCCGAGGGAGTATCCGAAGCCAAAGAAGACCGCGCAGAGCAGAGCCAGCGCGAAGAAGATGCCAAGGATGGTGGTGGTGCCAAGCGAGATCTCACGGTCCTGTCCGCGAGAGTCGCGAAGATCCTGCAAGTCGTCGTCGTTCTGGTAGCGGCTGTTCAAGGTCAGACCTTCTTCTCCAGCGCCGGGTCGGGCGTCATTGTCTTATTGAACAGGTTCATCAGCTCCATTGGAAGGGGAAAGACGATGGTGGTATTTTTCTCGACACCTATCTCGGTCAGGGTCTGGAGGTAGCGGAGCTGCAGGGTCATAGGCTGCGTAGCCATGAGCTGTGCGGCTTCAACGAGCTTCGCAGCGGCGTTGAACTCGCCTTCGGCATGGATGATCTTCGCCCTGCGTTCGCGTTCGGCTTCGGCCTGCTTGGCCATGGCGCGGAGCATGGACTCGGGCATGTCTACCTGTTTGACCTCAACGGAAACGACTTTTACGCCGAAGGGAGCGGTGTGGCCGTCGATGATGGTCTGGATGCGGATGTTCAGGGCTTCACGGTGGGCGAGAAGGCCGTCGAGGTCGACTTCGCCGAGTACCGAGCGCAGGGTGGTTTGCGCGAACTGCGAGGTTTGGTAGATGTAGTTGGCTACCTCGATGACGGCTTTGGTGGGGTCAACGACGCGCAGGGTGATGACCGCGTTGACCTTGAGGGTGACGTTGTCGCGGGTGATGACGTCCTGCGGGGGAACCTCCATCGCCTCTTGTCTGAGGCTAACGCGGACGATCTGATCGAGGGGACGGAAGATCCAGATGAGACCCGGTCCGGCGGCTGCCTGCTTGACCCGGCCGAGGCGAAAGATGACGCCTCGTTCGTACTCTTTGAGGATGTTGAGGGAGTTGGCCAGGTAGAGAACGACGATGACGATGGCAAAGAGGAGCGGGAGAGACATCATGGGTTAGGACCTCTGTCGGCCAGACTGCTGCCGCCGCTGCGATTGTAAAGCAGGCGCAGCAGCGGCTCGTGTTGCTGGCTAGAAGCGGTAGAAAAAGCCGAACCCAGGCTGGAACTCGGTTGTCTGCTTCTGGATGGTCAGGTAGTTGGTCTCGAAGTCGGGAGCCTTGAAGAACGTTTCACGGAACTCAGCGCGTGCGCCGAAGTGCTTGTTCAGCATGTAGTCGCCGCCAACGTTGTAGTAGTAGGTGGCGCGGGCTTGCGACTGCAAGCCTTCACCGCCGCCGGGTGTGGGGCGGAAGGCAGTTGTACCGGCGCCGACACCGATGAAGGGATTGACGCCGTGGAACTGACGCTTGGGGTGAACGACGTATCCAAAGCTGTATTCGGATGCGTTTTGCTGAACTCCTCCTACCGGCGTAGCACCGAAGGGAGTGAAGGTCTGCGTGTAGCGGGCGTAGGCGTAGTTGAACTCGAAGCCGACGTAGGGGGAGACTGTGTAACGAATCGTGACAAGCGGACCCACGGTGTCTCCGGGATGGAGGTTGACCGCGGTCGGAACAGTGTTGATGACGACGGTTCCGTTGGAGTCTTTGTTGATGATCGCGGAGGCGACTACTCCGATGTCGAGACGCTGGAGTTGACGGTCCAGACCCGAGTTTTGTTGGGTGGCCTGAGCTTTGGCGGTTGATCCTGCCAGGGTAAGCAGCAGGCAAAATAAAACACTCCGAACACAGGACTGGGGCGACACATTCAAAATCAAGCAAAAACTCCCTTAGCGAAAACTTCTATCCTTTCAGTCTACTCTGGCGTGGGGGTGGATGGGGGCTCGGAGGACGCGTCAAACCGGCTTTTGCGCGGGTTCTACGACGAGAACGAGGCCATCCAGATCGCGGACGGAGACTAAAGAGCCGACCGCGAGTGATTCCGGCCCGCGCAGGGACGCCTGCCAGAGCTCGCCGCGGATCTCCACCTGGCCGGTGGGGCAGAGCGGGGTGCGGACGACGGCAATACCGCCGATCATGGCTTGCGGGCCGGTAAGAACCTTGCTGCGGCGGGCGCGGAGGGCTATCCAGGCGAGACCGAAAGAGATGGTGCCGAAGCCCAGGCCTGCGCCCAGGGCTGTCGCGAGATGTACGCGAAGTTCGGGGATGGGACCGTCGACCAGTGTGGCCAGGCCGAAGATGAGTGATGCGATGCCTGCGATTGCGAGGACGCCGTGACTGCCGACCTTTGCTTCAAGGAGCATCATGACGGCGGCTGCGATCAGTAGAACGATCGCTGTATGGCGGACGGGCAGGAGATTTAGGCCGAAGAGACCGAGGAGAACGAAGAGTGTGCCAATGGAGCCGGGGACGACCGTACCGGGAACGTTGAACTCGAGGTAGATGAGCAGGCCGCCGAGGACGAGCAGGAGGACGGCGATGTCGGGGTTGGTGAGTTTGCTGAGCAGGCGTTCGCGCTGGGAGGGAGCGGTGGTGACGATTGTCGCTCCCTTGAGATGCAGGGTCTGGGTGCTTCCGTCGAAGCGATGGATCTCGCGGCCGTCGAGAGCCTTTAGCAGGGAGTCGTCGTCGAGTGAGACAAGGTCGATGAGCTTTAGTTTAAGAGCCTCTTCGTCACTGTAAGACTTCGAGTTGCGGACGGCGTCTTCGGCGGCTTCGACGTTGCGGCCACGGCGTGAGGTATAGGAGCGCAGGAAGGCTGCGGCGTCGTTTTCGATCTTCTGTTTGAGGATGGGATCGAGCTTGGTGCCTTCGACGATGGGGTGGGCGGCGCCCGCGTTGGTCCCTGGGGCCATGGCGGCGATGTCGGCTGATTCAAGGAGGAAGAAGCCCGCGGAGCCTGCTCTGCTGCCCGTTGGGGAGATGAACATGATGACTGGGACGGGCGAGTTCTCGATTGCCTGAACCATGACCCGAGTGGACTCGAGCAGACCACCGGGGGTGCCCATGGAGATCAGGACTGCCTGGGCGTGGATGCGGGCGGCTTCGTGGAGGCCGCGCTGAAGATAGTCTGCGGTGATGGGCTGGATGGTGTCGTGGATCGTGAGTTTGACGACGATGCCGGGAGCGTCAGATACGGCGGAAAGCGTTGCTGGAAGAGCACAGCAGATCGCCATCAGCAGGGTGAGGGCGAATCTGGTGAGGCGAGTCATTGCAAGCTCTGTCCGCGTGCCAGCAGGGCCTGCCGCATGCCTTGCGCGGCGGTATCCTTCGGCTCGAGCTGGAGTGCCTTGTTGACATTGGCGGCGGAGGCGGTTGTGTCGTTGGTCTGGAGATCGAGCCGCGCGAGAACAAGGTAGGCGGGGGCGTTAGGGTGGAGTTTGATTGAACTCTCCGCCTCTGCGCGGGCGTCGGCTGAGTTTCCGCTACGCTCACGCACCTGGGCAAGGCCGGCGTGCGCCTCTGCACTGGACGCATCGGCGGTGATTGCGGTCTGGAACTCCTGCTCGGCTTCAGGAACCAACCCCTGCGCGAGATACTCGTGACCTTGCTTGGTGTACTCGGCTGCCTGTTCAGCGGGTGGCAAAGTGGCTAGCCGGATCGCGCGCATCTGATCGAGTTGAAAGGCCGCCTGCCTGAAGGAGGCTTCAGAGTAGGTGCGGCGAATGCGCTCGAGCGGGTCGAAGTCGGAAGTTGTCTCAGTGGTGGCTGCGGCATTGGCGGCAGGTGGCGTGTGTCCCGCGCTGATACTGGTCTTGAGCTGCGCCGCTTCGGTGTCTGCGGGCTTGAGCTTCAAGGCCAGGTCGACCTCGCGTTTGGCTCCTGCGAAGTCACCCTGACGATACATCGCGACGGCCAGGTTGTAGTGGTAGTCCACGTCGTTGGGGTCGGCGGTCGAGGCGCGCTGAAATAACGGAACGGCGTTGTGGCCCTGGCGGCTGGAGGCCACGGCCTGGTTGTTGACTACTTCGGGGAGCGGGAGTCGGCTTGCGACGAAGGCGAAGGCGGATTCGGCCTCGGCGTACTTGGCGGTGTTGAAGCGCGCGAGGCCGATATAGAAGCTGGCTTCAAGCGCGCGTCGATCGGTTGGGGCGATCTTCGCAAGCGTCGCCGCGGCCTGATCGTATTCGCGCTCCGTGTATTGTGCTTTGCCGAGGGCGAGCAGGGCTGCGGGATAGTTAGGATCGGCTACGATGGCCGCCTCAAGGCGCTTGATTCTCTCTTGCGAGGTCGTCGCATCGGTGCCGCGAATGTAGTTCTCAAAGGCGCTGAGCTGGACTCCGCCGGATGCGGCAAGAAAAGTCTGCTGGGCCACGTTGAAGCGCGGGTCGATCTGGCGCGCTACCTTCCACGCGGTGGCATTTTCGACGTCGAAGAGACGGTTGAGTTCGCTCGAATCCTGCAGCGGCGTGGACAGCTTCAGCTGATTGACCTGCAGCACCTGTGCCTGTACGGAGATGCGTCCGTTGGTGACTTTGTAGCTGCCTACTACAACGAAGTCGGCGTCGAGATTTTGCGCGATGCGTATCGTGGTAGCGCGAGAGGGCCTGAAGTCTACGGGGAGGCCGAGATGGTCGAGCGCGTACTGCCGGTCTTCGCGTGTGATGGTGAGGAAGCCGGCTGAGGAGAGGCGCTGATTGAGCGTGTCGGGAAATGAATCGCCGACCCACCCCAAGGCTGCCTGGCCGGAGCGATTGTCGAAGGGTAGGACGAGGACGACTCGGCCGCCGGTGTCAGAAGGTTCCGAAGACTGCGAGATTGCAGGGATGCTGCATAGCAGGAGCAGCGAGAGGAGCCAGGGCCGTTGAAGGATCGAGCGAACTAGAAGGCGCTTCGTCACAGTATGAGTATAGAGGGTCAGGGCTTTTGCGGCGGAAAGAGTGTGGCTTCGACGATACGGGGGAAGTGGAGAACGGCGGCCCACTCGCCTTTGCGGCGTGCCTGCCAAACGACTTGGCCGTGGAGCAGAGTTGCGACTTCTGAGGGCGAGAGGTCGCGATGGAAGTCGAAGTACTTCGTATCTGCGGATTCGTTCGGACGGCCGAGGTTAATCTGGTTTGCCAAAGGCGCCCACTTAGTGGAGAAGATGAGGGCGACGTCGTAGCTTCCTGGGTCGGCTGCGGCTCTCTGGATCTGCTCGAGCGAAAAGTTCTGGATCGGTGTGGTTTTGACGGGGTGATTCGTGTAGCCGAGTTCGGTACGGTTCAGCTCCGAGACTGCGGGCCACGCGGTGAGGACTGTGGCATTGGGGTAGTGAAGGTCGATGAAACGAACTGCCTGTTGGTGCAGGACGACAAAATCGCGGTAGGTGAGGTTGTCCTCAGGAGCAAAGGCGTAGGGAGGGTTGATCCAGATGGCAGAGAGGAAGGCTGCGGCACTGAGCATGGCGATGACGAGCCAGCGCTGAGGAATGCGGCGACGCCAGGTGTTGACGCAGACGAGGAGGATGAGAGGATACATCGGCAGCAGATAACGCGTGAGAAGTGCGCCGCCGAGGATGGAGAACGCGATCCAGTTCGAGAGAAGGATGACGCCGATCGCATAGAGCGCTTTGCGAGGAATGGGGAGGCGCTTGTTCGTGTCAGCGACGGGGATAAAAGCTGCGGCCAGCATGCACACGACGGGAACGAACATGTTCATGTGCGCGAAGAGATGCAGGAGGCGATGCCAGAGGCAGAGAATGATGCGATAGGCGTCCAGATTTGCGGTTGCGTTGTAGCGAAGGAACTCAGGATTGCCGAACACGAAGCCGGTGCGGTGATAGTGATACGCATACCACGCGGCGAGCGGCACGATGGGTGAGAGAAGAGCCAGGATCCAGCTTGACTGGAGTTTGCGGGACAGAGGCTCGCTTCGATTTTTTATAAAGAGCACGGCTTCCCATAGCGCGAGAGCTACGGGAGTGACAATCGCTGTTTCTTTCGAGAGTGCCGCTAGAGAAAACATAAGCGTTGCGAAGAGAGGATTTAGTGTGGCCTTCGAGCGAGAGCCAGCGGCATCTGCGCCGTCGAAGTAAAAACCAAGCCCCCAGAGCGTGAAGGCTGCGGCGAAGATATCGGCGTGAGCGAGCGTGCTCTGCGCAAACCAGATTGGGTAGAGGGCAGTGAGCACGACCGTGACTGCGGCTACGGCTGAGTTGGCGAGATCTCTCGCAATTTTGTAGACACCCAGCAGAGCCGCCGCGGTGACCATGCAGACCAAGGTGCGGGTTCCGCTGACGACGTATCCCGAGAGATGCCACCAGCCCGCCAGAAGGATCGAAGGCAGTGGTGGGTGGGCATTGGTTACGGTACTCTGCGGGATGAGCGTGCCGGTGCGGAAAAAATCCCACGCAGCGGGAATGTAATAGCCTCCTTCGTCCCAGAAGTAGGGCAGGCGAAGGAGGCGGAAGTGAGAGAGATAGACCGCAACGAAGAGGAGCGGATAGAGCATCCAGAGAGGTATATTCTCAAACGGCTGCTGGCGGTCTTCGTCGATGCTGCGCTGGAGTCGCACGCTTTAGTTGATGGGGCCTTCGGTCTGGGGGAGCTGCTCGAGCGTGATCGAGCCGAAGGTCTGCTCGTACTGTGCCAGATTGTGGCCGAGCACGTTCCAGAGAGCCTTTGCCTGTTGGGGGCTGAGATAGACGCCCTGAAAGTTTTTGACGTTCAACTCGTCGGGGGTGTCCTGCGTCATGGTGCCGAAGACGAGGAAGAAGTCCCAGACGCTCATGCGGACTTGAACGCTGTTGGCGTAGCCGTCGCGATAGTTTTCGGCGTGGGTGAGCTTGAGCTGGGGCTGCTTGTCTTGCGGCTGATTGGGGTTCTGCTGGCTCATCGAATCTCTTTCGGGGTTTGGATTGCTGTCGATTACTGGAATCTGGTGCGGGAGAAGGGACTCGAACCCCCACGGATTTCTCCGCTTGGACCTAAACCAAGTGCGTCTGCCATTTCGCCACTCCCGCATTTCTTCGTGGACGACACCATGATGGTGTGCGAAGAACTAAAGTGTGCCACCACCAGCCTATGGCAAAGGGGTGTTGTTTGCAACGTTATCAGCGATGAGAAACGATCAGTGCTTGATCAACCACATGATCCAGCTGGCCGCAATGGTGCCGCCGACGAAGAGGACGAAGCAGAAGGCTCCGAAACGGATCATCATGCGAGGTTCAGAGCGCTGGGTGATGCCGAAGACGATCGAAGTGAAGAGAGAGAAGAGCAGGACTGCTCCGAAGTGAGAGATGGTCACGAGCGCTTCCTCCCGGTGGCCAGCGAGTGCGCATCGACGGCGGAGATGATATTGAGGAGGCCGGCAACGACCATGAACTTCGTTCCGTAATCGGCGGTGGCAACCTGTACCGTGACCTGGCCGAGATCGAGCATGCGGGCGAGGATATAGAGCAAGCCGTTGCCGAGGTCGCCGGCGAAGTTAAGGATATCGAGCAGATCGCCGGTATTGGGCGAGTAGATCTTGCCTTTGAGCGCGAGGCCGATGGTGAACATTGCGACGATCGAGACCATCAGAAGGCCACCCCGAATCCATTTGCGCTGCAGGAGGTGGCCAGCGCCGGGGATGAGCCAGCCTGCGATGAGCGCCATGGTTGGCATAGAGGAAGTTTGCGCGCTCGTTGATGCTGAAATGTTGGTGGCCATTGCTACTTCGATGATAACAGGACGCCGCAACGCTGGATGGAAGCTGGAGCCAATATCGAGAAGACTAGTTTTGAGAACCGTAGACACGAATTTGCCGAAGACCTGACTTTCGGGCATTGTCCGAGAAGCCGGTTTTTACACACAAGTGGCCGCGCTGCCCTGTGCGTTTCTCGTGGTTGCCGTGAATCGGCCTCTGCACGCCAAAGCGTGCTCGCTAGGTCGCTTTGTGAGCGGAAGGAAGTCGCGCCAGGTTAGCCGCGCCTGGGGTCCCGGATCGAGACCTCCTGCATGTGCCAGCCGTTGCCGTCGGGATCACTGAATAGGGCGCGAGAGCGGTAGGAAAGACGCTCGGGATGCAGGCCGCTGCCGCGGCCTTCTGGGCCGTCGTGGAAGAACTCGCCGACCTCGACGCCGGCGGCGACCAGCTGGTCCCGGGCGGCCTCGATGTCGGCAACGATCAGGAATGCCTTGCCCGAACCGGGAGCGGCCGACGTGAGGCCCTTGCCGAAATGGACCGAGCAGCAGGAGCCCGGCGGCGTGAACTGGACCAGGCGGAAATCTTCGCCGGCGGAGCGGTCAATGTTGAGCTCCCATCCGATCCTCTCGTAAAATTCCTTCGCTCGGTCGACATCCGAAACGGGGATGACGACGACCTCGAGCTTCATGTCAATTCTCGCGACGCCTGCGTTTTTTGCTGCGTCGTTACTACAGGCATCATTGGTGCTCATGGCTACCTCCTGTGTTCCGTGGGGGATCGCCGTCGCGGTTCTCTCCACGAAGGAATGAGGCGACGGATCATCTTCTTAGATGTCGGCAAATCTCCGTTTGCGACGAGACCTATTCTTTGAACAAGTGAGATGCGTGGGTAACTGACGCGTTTGCCAGCATTGCCGCGGCGACCATAGCCGCTTCCGTCAGCATCGTGTCATTTGCTCCGGCCTTGCTAAGGACACTGCGTTGTCAGCGCGAGCGCCACTGTTATCAACTGCTTGTGCAGGACATCGATGGCACCGGCTTTGAACAACTCTCCATTAAAAGCCCAGAAGGCTTTCGTTGTGTCGTGTGCATTCTCATCGAGTTTCTTGAGCCGAGTGAGATTCTTCATATCAAACATATGAGTGCCTCCATTTCGGTTTTGTGGAAACCGCTTCCGACCTAAGAGGGTGCGGAAAGCGCGTTTGGTTATACGTTTCCGCAGCGATTCCCCAAAACGCACTTCGGCGTCGGCCGCGAAGAATGGGGGCTCCGAAGGGAGCGCCGGTCATTCCGCCGTCAACCATCAGCTCTACCGCATTAATATAGGACGAATCGTCCGAGGTCGGCGGCGATGGTCGCGCCATCGACCAATGGTTCCTGTAGTTCCTTGAAAACGGGGTTATCGGAAACGACTACGGGCCGGCAGAGGTCAGACGCGAACCAACTCAGTCTGGATGCGGCCTGTGACCTCGGCTTTTCCTTTGCGGGCGATCATGTCGATCTCGCTGCGAACGCCGAACTCTCCGGGGAAGTAGAGGCCGGGTTCGACGGAGAAGCAGGTGTCAGGCAGGAGCAGACGCTCGTCGTGGGTCTCGAGGTTGTCGAGGTGTGCGCCGTTGCCATGGAGAACAGTGCCGATGTTGTGCCCGGTGCGGTGCGTGAACCACTCAGCGAAGCCAGCTGCGCGGATGACGTTGCGTGAGGCGTCGTCGGCCTCCCAGCCTGCGATCGGCTTGTTGGCGGCGAAGGCGTTCTGCACGGCTTTGATGGAGGCATCTCGTGCATCGCGGACGGTGTTGAAGATGAGGTGCTCGCGCTCGGTAGGCTCGCGGCCCACGACACCGGTCCAGGTGATGTCGTACCAGACGGCGGCGGGATTGTTTGCGAGCTTGGCCCAGATATCGATGAGAACGAAGTCGCCTTTTCTGATTGGACGGGAGTTGGCGAGGGTGGGCTCGTAGTGCGAGTCGGCAGAGTTAGCACCGGCGCTTACGTTGGGGCCGTGCTCCCAGATGAGGCCAGCGCGAGACATGGCCTCCTGCAGATATTCGACCATGGCGTGTTCGTCGGTGCCGCCGGAGCGGGCGCGCGTGCCTATCTCGCTCCATCCTGCAGCGAGGATCTCGTCAATGTGTCGCTGAGCGACGTAGTGTGTGGCGAGCTGGTCATCGGTAAGAACAGCTTCGAAATGGCTGACCAGATCCGCGGAGGTGACGATCTCTTTTCCGAGACTGCGCAGGAGTTCGATGGTGCCGGCGTCCACCATCGAAACGTACATGATGGCGTTGCGCGGAGAGTACTGCATCGCAATTCTCTTCTGACCGTTGAGAAGTCCTTCGAGCTGCGATTCAAGCTCCTGCCAGGACGAGTAGACGGACTTCGCGCCGGGCAGGGTGTCAAGACGACTAGCTTCGATCCGGTGAACAAGTTTCTTTGGTTCGCCATGAGCGGGAATGAAGTAAAACCAGCGACGGGTGACGTGTGCGTTCGGGTCGAGACCGAGGATGCTGTAGGCGAGAGGGTCGCGGTGGTGGTGATCGTAGAAGAGCCAGCCGTCGATTTTATTTTCGCGGAGGGCGTGCTGGATGGCGGCGAGGTCGAATTTGGTACCGCTCGTGGTCTCGGTGATGGTGATCGGCATGTGCCTCCCCCTCAAGGGTGAAAAGTGCGCAAAGTCTTCAAACCAGAAGACATGAGTCCGGACTTACTGGTCAAGTCTTCACAGCTTAAAATGCAAAGACCCGGCTGTTGGCCGGGCCTCTTCTGCTGAATTTAGGATATCAGGCGTGTCAAGGATCTGGCAGGGAAGTAGGCTTCGCATACTCGCCGACAGGCTGATCCTGTATGAGGTAGAAATCAGGTGACTCTTGCTCGCGGTTCTGAAACGCTCGACGCAGGTTGCCTACGCGCAAGAGTCTGTGCCACCGAAATGGTTCGTCTTGTCAGTCCATCCCACGATTCCGTTAGGAAGTCGAACCTTCACCCACCAGATCTGTTCCTTTTTTTCCTGCGACGGGAAAAGCGTCTCTCCCCAGCAGTCCTTCGAAAGATGGTAACAATACTTTGCATAACTCAAGTGTGTTAGGACGTCGACTACCTTCCCGCGCGTGTACACGTGTGAGTATCCCTCGCTTGTGTAATCGAGGATGAACGCGATGCTGTTCTTTGGCAGTTCATCTGCAGTCAACACGCCATCGGCCTCGGGTGCAGTCAGCACGACAACGGGCTCGGGCTTCAGGTGCACCTCGCCCGTGAGCCCAAATACACAGCTTCCTTTCCTTGCTCTACCGACCACGCGGCTGCTGCCTGGGCTAGAAACCAAGTCCGTGTCCTCCGTCACGGTCCAGTTGCCATACCGGCAGTACTCGCCAGGACAAGCGCCCTTTGCAATGTAATTGTCCGGCGGCTTTTCACTGGCAGGCATCCGACTCAGCGCTTCCTGAAACTTGATGCGCCTCTCGTCCGATATGTTCTCGAGTGGCTTAATTTTCAATCCCAAGGGAGACGCATCGAATTCTTTGCTCTCCATGAACTTCACTATTTCGGGGAATTCGTCGCCCAAAACTGCGAGATTGAGGTCGAAACCGCGCGCGTCCATCTCTTGTAGAACGCTCAATGCTTCTGCGGATCGATGAGCGCTAAGGAGTGCGTTGACTAAACGGTCCCACCTATAAGGGACGTTGCACCCGCCCCTGACTGTCTCTTCTTCCAGCAGGACAGCTCGGTCCCATTCGCGGGCCCGCTCGGCGTCCTGGATATCCTTCATCCGCCAACTTGGTTGGTCTTTACACGGGCCGCCCAGATCGTAACGTTCCTGGCCTGTTGATGCCGGACACGCTGACCCGAGATCGGCGCAGAGGACAATCAGGCACGCTACCGGGACGAGGGTCACTCGCGCATAAACTACCTTGCGCACAGCCTGCCAGAGATTTGTAACTTTTAAACTGACCACTGTGCGTATGCTCCTTCGTAGCGAGCCGGAACCAACTTCGTAAAGAACTTAGCACGCCAATGACCGGACCGATACAACAGAAAGAAAGGCCGGGATTGCTCCCGGCCTTTCTGTTTTCGCTAATGGATTTGATTATGCGTTGACTGAGTTTTCCGCGTGGGCTGCGGCCGCGGTGGCTGCTTCGCGTTCCTTCTCGGCCTTCTCTGCTTTTCGAGCTGCGGCAGAGTTTTGGCCAAGCTCGGCGGCGAGGGTTTCTGTGGTGAAGGATTCGATGACGTCGCCGACACGGATGTCCTTGTGGCCGGCGAGATCGATACCGCACTCGACGCCCTGACGGACTTCGGAAACGTCGTCCTTGAAGCGCTTGAGGGAGGCGATCTTGCCCTTCCATACTTCGGCACCTTCGCGGAGGAGACGTACCTGCTGATCGCGCTTGATGAGACCGTCTGTGACACGGCAACCGGCGATCTGGCCGACCTTGGTGATCTTGAAGACGTTGAGCACTTCGGCGCGGCCGGCGTAGTTCTCCTTGAAGACTGGTTCGAGGAGGCCGTACATCGCCTTGGTGATCTCGTCCTGCAGCTCGTAGATGATCGAGTGCAGACGAATCTCGACGTTTTCGCGCTCGGCAACTTCACCGGCTTTGCGATCAGGCCGGACGTTGAAGCCGATGACGACGGCGTTCGACGCGGAGGCGAGAAGCACATCCGACTCGGTGATAGCGCCGACGCCGGAGTGAAGGACGCGAACGCGAACCTTCTCGGTGGACATGCGCTGGAGCGAGTCGGCGAGGACCTCGACGGAGCCTTGCACGTCGCCCTTGAGGATCAGGTTGAGATCCTTCATGCCGGCCTGCTTGATCTGCTCGGCGAGGCCTTCGAGCGAGACGCGGGAGCTCTTGGCGAGTTGCGCCTCGCGCTCCTTCATCTTGCGGTACTGGGCGATGCCCTTGGCCTTGTCGCGATCTGCCATGACGAGGAAGGTGTCGCCTGCGTCGGGCATGCCCTCGAGGCCGAGGATTTCGACCGGGGTCGAGGGACCGGCTTCGGTGATGGGGCGGCCACGGTCGTCGAACATTGCGCGGATTTTGCCGAAGGTGTTGCCGACGATGTAGCTGTCTCCGGTGCGGAGGGTTCCGTTCTGCACGAGGATACTGGCGACGGCACCGCGGCCGCGATCGAGTTTGGCTTCGATGACGGTTCCGACGGCAGGGCGATCGGGCTGTGCCTTTTGTTCGTTGACGTCGGCTACGAGGCAGATCATCTCTTCGAGCTTGTCGAGGTTGATGTGCTTCTTCGCGGAGACTTCGACGAACTCGGTGTCGCCGCCCATGTTGGAAGGCTGAAGGCCGCGCGCGGTGAGCTGCTGGATGACCTTCGAGGGGTTGGCCTCGGGCTTGTCGATCTTGTTGACTGCGACGATGATCGGAACGTTCGCGGCGCGGGCGTGGTCGATGGCCTCGAGGGTCTGGGGCATGACGCCGTCGTCGGCTGCGACAACGATGACGACGATGTCGGTGACCTTGGCTCCGCGGGCACGCATGCGGGTGAAGGCTTCGTGACCAGGGGTATCGAGGAAGACGATCTCGCGACCAAAGGCGGGAGAGTCGGGCTTGGTGATTTTGACCTTGTAGGCACCGATGTGCTGGGTGATGCCTCCGGCTTCGCCGCCGGCGACGTCGGTGGAGCGGATGGCGTCGAGGAGCGAGGTTTTACCGTGGTCGACGTGGCCCATAACAGTGACAACGGGCGAGCGAACGACCTCGACCATGCCGGTGGTGTCTTCGAGGAAGCCTTCGATGGCTTCGTTTTCGAGCTGCTCTTCGACAGAGATGATGGTGGCGTCGGCGCCGAACTGGCGGGCAACGTCTTTGACCAACTCGCCTTCAAGGGACTGGTTGACGGTGACGAAGACACCCTTCATGAGGAGGGTTGCGATGAGATCCTTGCCGCGAACGTCGAGCTTCTCGGCGAGATCCTTGACGCTGATGCCTTCGGTGACCGTAATGGTGCGGGTGATCGGTACCGGTTCTCGGGAGACCTGAGCGCCGCCGAAGCGTGGTGGCGGCTGGAAGCCCTTCATCGGGCCTTCCTTGGTCTTTTCGTAGCGCTGTCCGCCACGACGTGACGCGGGGCGTGCTGCGGGACGCATTCCCGGCTTTTCGCCAGGGCCAGGCATCACACCGGGAGCACCGCCTGGGGCGCCGCCGGGACGAGCACCAAATCCGGGACGAGCAGGGAAGCCTGGACGTGCGCCGGGAGTGAATCCGGGACGGCCAGGTGCGCCGCCGGGGCCGCCTGAGCCACCGGGGAAGGTGCGGGTGGGATGCATCGGACGACGTGCGCCGGGAGCCGTCGAAGACATCGGACGGGAGCCCGGAGCGCCGGGCGACTGAGGGCGGGGCCGCTCGAAGATGGGACGGCCGCGCTGTGGGGTGCCGGGAGCGACTGGAGGTGCGGTGTAGATGGGACGCGGACCGGTCTGCGGCATGATGACGCGACGAGCGGGGGGGGCGGGAGGAGTCGCTGGTGTTGCAGGTATGGCTTCGGCTTCAGTCTCAGCTGCTGCGGCGGGCGCTGGGGTTTCTTCTATCGCGACAGAGGGCGCGGCTTCGACTGCCGGAGTTGCCGGGACTGGAGACTTCGGTGCCGGTGTGGCTTCGGAGGCCGGGGTGGGCGGAGGCACTGGTTTCGCAGCGGGCGGAGCAACAGCAACAGGAGCGGCAGCGACGACCGGCCTGTCAGCGGCTGGTGTAACTGCAGCCGGAGAAGTCACTGGTGGGCGCGCGATGACAGCGCCAGCGGGTGGCTTGCTCGCGATGGCGGGTGCAGGCGCGACGATGTTTGCGCCCTGGCGAGGTAGAGGGACGATGCGGCGGGGCGCTGGCGGTGCCGCGTGGGCAGGTGCTGCCGATGCGACCGGGGCCGAGGATGGTGGCGTTGTTGGCGCTGCAACGACACGCGCAGGCGCGGACGCAACCGAGGTAGAGGCCGGGGGCGCGGCGACGACGGGAGTGGGCCGCGGGGGGGGCGCGGCTTTCGCGGTTGCCTCGGCTTGTTTCCGCTCGAGGATGGCCTTGAGGGCGTCGCCAGGCTTAGAGACCTTGGAGAGGTCGAACTTGGGCTTGTTGTCGGCCTGCTGCTGCCGGCTAGCACCGCTTCTTCCGCCGTTTTTGAAGTATTCCCGGACCTTTTCGGCCTGATCGGCTTCAATGGAGCTGGAGTGGGTCTTTCCAGACACGCCGATTGCTTCGAGCGCGTCCAGAATAGGCCTGCTCTTTACTTCCAGTTCTCGTGCCAGATCGTTAATTCGAACTTTGCTCATCCGTCCCTTTTCGCTTGCCCTGCGCGGTTAGCTCTTCATAGCAGCCTCATCGTTGCAGGAGTCTTTATTGTAAGTGCTCTCACTGGATTTCGAGACTTCACGATCCAGGGAATGCTGTGGCGCGTGGTTGTACTGGCTAACCACGATCGTTTCCATCGTCGATACCTTCATCGGAGTGCTCCTGGGCTTCGTCAACCAGGCTGTCTACGGTGTCGTTATCTAACTCGATTTGTTCTTCGCGTGCATCGTTGTCGCTGAAGGCGTCGCTGGCCGATTCTGCTTCTTCGGTGTTCGCGATGTCTTCGGTGGATAGGTTGTTGACTTCGTGTGCGGTGCCAACACCGGCTTCGGCAGCGAGAATCTCTTCGGGGGTCTTTTCCATGGACCCTTCTTCTAAAAGCTCTGAGACTTCGGTTTCAGAGGCTGCAGAGAGGGCTGAAGCTGGGCGCTCTTCGCCTTCTTCGTACTGACCGAAGTAGTGGCGAACGGCGACGGAGATCTTTTCGACGGTCTTTTCGCCGATGCCGGGGACCTCTTCTAGCTGTTCGGGGGTCATGTCGGCGAGGGCTTCGACGGTGGTGATGCCGGCCGCGATGAGCTTCTCGAGGATGGCTTCGCCAAGATCGGAGACCTGCTCGATCGGGGTCGTCGGACCACCGCTCATGGCCTGCATCTGGCTCTCGACTTCCTGACGCTTCTCCTCTTCGCTCTTGATATCGATCTTCCACTGGAGGAGCTTGGCGGCGAGACGGACGTTCTGGCCCTTCTTGCCGATGGCGAGAGAGAGCTGGGTGTCGTCGACGATGACCTCAATCTGCTTATCGGCGAGGTCGGTGATGGAGACGCGGCTGACCTTTGCGGGCTGCAGGGCCTTCTCGGCGAAGGTGGTGATCTCCTCCGAGTACTCGATGATGTCGATCTTTTCGCCGCGCAGCTCACGAATGATGGACTGGACGCGCATGCCCTTCATGCCGACGCAGGCGCCGACCGGGTCGACATCTTTGTCGCGGCTCATGACGGCGATCTTGGTGCGTTCGCCAGCCTCGCGGGCGATGGCTTTGATGCTGACGGTACCATCGTAGATCTCCGGGACCTCGGACTGGAAGAGGTTCTGGACGAGACCGGGGGCGGCGCGGGAGACGATGACCTGCGGGCCCTTGGCGGCGCGATCGACGCGAAGCAGGACGACGCGAACTCGCTCACCGACGGCGAACTGCTCGAGGCGAGACTGCTCGCGCTTGGGCATGCGGGCTTCGGCTTTGCCGAGGTCGAAGATGACGTCCATGGGCTCGAGGCGCTTGACGGTGGCGTTGAGGACCTCGCCGGCGCGGTGGTTGTACTCGTTGAAGACGGTATCGCGCTCCGCTTCGCGGACCTTCTGGAAGATGACCTGCTTAGCCATCTGCGCGGCAATGCGACCGAGGGGGGTGGTGTCCTTATAGAAGCGCAGTTCGCCGCCGACTTCGACCTCGGGCGCGAGTTCGCGAGCTTGTTCGAGGGTCATCTGGTTGACGTCATCCTCGACCTGGTCATGGGTTTCGACGACGGTCTTGAAGACATAGGCACGGATCTCGCCGGTTTCGCGGTCCATCTCGGCGCGCATGTTCTCCTGGGTCTTGTAATACTTGCGTGTCGCGAGCGCGATGGCGTCTTCGACGGCGCCTACCACTACGGCCGGTTCGATTCCCTTATCGCGGCTTAACGTCTCAATCGATTGATACAGAACACTTGCCATCGCTCACTCTTCCTTGCTCTTGCCCCGGGTTCCGGGGTTTGTTTCTTGTTTGTTGGTGTGACAGTTCGGAGTTGCTGAGTGCGAACAGTTCTAAATCTCCGCGACCAGGTTTGCCTTTTCGACGTTTGCTAATGCGATGTCGACGGTCGATTCGGTCACAGCCTTCTTTGCCTTACCTTTCTGTTTGACGGCAGAAAGGTCGATCGTAAGTACCCCGCCTGAAAATTTGGTCAGACGGCCTTGCCACTGCCTGTTCTTGTTTACCGGCGTGAAGGTCTGGAGTTTGACCAGACTGCCTTGAAACCGGGTAAAGTCCTCTGGGCGGAACAGCTTTCGTTCGAGCCCCGGTGAGGAGACCTCCAGGGTGTACTCGGCCCCGGGGATCAGATCTTCTACGTCAAGTACCGTGCCAAAATCCTGTGCAAATACAGCGCAATCCTCGTGGGTAACCCCGGAGAGTTGTTCTACCGGAACACCTTTCGGGAGATTCGATTCAGCTTCACTGGCGGCGAGCTCGGCGAGTTTGGCCCGTTCTACCGCATTTTTTTCTACAAAGACGCGCAAGGTGCGAAACTTGACGCCGCCCTGAAACTCCACATCAACGAGTTCCAGATTGTGTGAGGCGGCGACGCGCTCCGCGGTTGCTCGAATTTGGTCTAGCTGGACTGCCATAAGCGTTATTTCCGGTTCATGGTCCCGTGTGCACAAACGTCTTTAGAGCAAATAAAAAGTGGGCTTTAGCCCACTCATCTCTTCCGTCAAATCACCGGTGCGGTCACGGCTCTCATTCTTACGACGGAACAAAATCGTCTGCACCTCCGATGATACATCTACTTTTGCGGTAATTCAATGGCCTTGTTGGCTTGTTTCAGAGACGGGCGGGCTGAGTGGCCGCGAAACTTTAGTGAAATTGGGCCATCTAAATTTGCTATGGGTCGAATGCGACTCTACAATCAATCAAATCCCGCGAAATTCAGGCTTCTTTGTAAGCCCGGCTCGTCGCCTGGAACCCAAAAACTATGATCATCTCCCCGATTCCTGAAGCCCTTACGTTTGATGATGTTCTCCTTGTGCCTGCTTATAGTGACGTTGTCCCGACCCAGGTGAGTACGCAGACGCAGCTGACACGCAATATCACGCTGAGTACTCCGTTGATGTCGGCGGCGATGGATACGGTGACCGAGGCGCGGCTAGCGATTGCGATGGCACAGCAGGGCGGTTTGGGTGTGGTGCACCGAAATTTGACCATCGAGCAGCAGGCGGGTGAGATCGACAAGGTGAAGCGGTCGGAGAGTGGGATGATTGTGGACCCGGTAACCGTGGTGCCCGATCAGACGATTGCAGATGCGCTTGAGGTGATGCGGCGGTACAAGATCTCTGGTGTGCCGGTGACGAAGAATAAAAAACTGGTGGGGATTTTGACGAATCGCGATCTTCGGTTTGTTTCGCGGACCGATCTGACGATTGATTCGGTGATGACAAAGACGAACCTGATTACGGTGCCGGTGGGCACAACGCTCGAACAGGCGGAGCAGATTCTGCACCAGCATCGCGTCGAAAAGCTGCTGGTGGTCAATGACGACTATGAGTTGAAGGGCCTGATCACGGTCAAGGATATTCAGAAGAAGTTGAAGTACCCGAATGCGTCGAAGGATAGCCAGGGGCGGCTTAGGGTGGCGGGCGCGATTGGTGCTACAGGTGATTTTCTGGAGCGGGCTGCGGCGCTGGTGGCGGCGAGGGTGGATGCGCTCGCGATTGATTCGGCTCATGGACACTCTTCGCGGGTACTGGAAGCGGTTGCTGCAGTGAAGAAGGCGTTTCCGCAGATTGATCTGCTCGCGGGAAATATCGCGACGTACGAAGGCGCGATCGCGCTAATGGATGCGGGAGCCGATGCGGTGAAGGTTGGGATCGGGCCGGGATCAATCTGTACGACGCGGATGGTGACGGGAGCGGGTATGCCGCAGATTACGGCTATTTCCGAGGCGTTTCGCGCGGGGCAGGAGCGTGGGATTCCGATTATTGCGGATGGTGGGATCAAGTACTCGGGTGATGTGACGAAGGCGATTGCGGCGGGCGCGAGCGTGGTGATGATGGGATCGCTGTTTGCCGGAGTGGATGAGAGCCCAGGCGAGACGATTCTTTACCAAGGGCGTTCGTTCAAGGCTTATCGCGGGATGGGTTCGTTGTCGGCGATGGCACAGGGGTCCGGCGAGCGGTACTTCCAGGGCAAGGGCGACATGGAGGATGCGGCGAGCACGGAGCGTCCGTCGCTGACGGCTCGTGAGAACGGCGGCTCGAATCGGCTGGCGAAGTTTGTGCCTGAGGGGATTGAGGGACGGGTGCCGCATCGTGGGCCGCTTGAGGGCATGGTGTATCAGTTGGTGGGCGGATTGCGTTCCGGGATGGGTTATCTGGGATGCGGATCGATTGCTGAGTTGCAGGCCAATGCGCGATTCATTCGGATTTCAAATGCCGGTTTGCGCGAGAGCCATGTTCATGATGTGATCATCACGCGTGAGGCGCCTAACTATCACGTCGAGTAGGATTCGACTTGTTGTTGCCCATGCTTTGAGGTGAGCCTATGTGCAGGAATATCAAAAACCTGTTCAACTTCGATCCGCCTGTTACGGACGAAGAGATTCGCGACGCGTCGCTCCAGTTTGTTAGAAAGATCAGCGGCTTTACCAAACCGTCGAAGGCGAACGAAGCTCCTTTTCTGTCCGCGGTCGATGAGATATCACTGATTTCGGGGCGTCTGCTTGCGGCACTCGAGACAAATGCGCCGCCTAAGGATCGAGAGGAAGAGGCAGCTAAGAAGAAGGCTCGCTCTGCTGAGAGATTTGCTGTTTGATACTTGTGTGCTTGTCTATGCGCTTGCGCAACCAGTTTTAGGGTGTCGGGTTGGCCCGGTCGAGAACCATGGCGTCGAAGCGATGACGGATGAAGAAGCCATGAGTCTGGTATAGCTTGACAGCCTGCTGATTGGCCTCGGTGACTGTCAACGTGATGGCGGCAAAGCCGGCGCGGGCAAGATGGTTGGAGCAGTAATCGAGCACGGCTCGGCCAAGTCCATGTCCGCGCCAGCCTGGTGCTATGCATAGTTGGGTGACGTGGGCGACATCGCTGGCCACGCGCGAACATAACAACATTCCGACCATGGCTCCGTTGCTGCGATCGCGGAGTACCCAAGAGGCATCAGGCTCAAAGACGCCGCAGCCAGGGAATCGGACGATGTTATGCAGGAACCGAAGTGAGCCGTGCAGGGAGCAGTATTGATCGTTGATGCGGGCGTCGATGTGGCCCAGATAGCACTCGTGGATGAGTTCGGCTGCGGCCTGATAGTGGTCTGCAGACCAGCGTAGCAGATCGATGTTAGGTGGGAGATTCGGTTCGTTTCGCGCCTGAGGCGAAGTATTGTCGAGGTTATATTCCATGAAGAGGCGGGGATACATCGAAAAACCTGCGGCGTGAAAGGCCTCGTTGATTGAGCCAGCATCGTAGAGAAGTAGCTGCGACTCGATGCGCTGGATGCCGGGGGAGTGTTGCAGGAGCTGCAGCAGCTGGTGGAGCAGCGTCTGCGTGGTCTGAAGCATCTGCGCTGTATCGTTTCCGATGGCGAAGGCATCACCGACGACGGCCTTCTGACCTTCGTAGACGCAGAAGGTAAAACCACAGATGCGTCCACGGTCGAGCGCAACGAAGCCGGGCAGGATGCGGGAGTCGAGATATTGCAGGAGGAGTTCGGTGGAGCTTTGATAGTTCCAGCGGAGTCGCTGCTCCCATACGCGCGACTCGGTTTCGAGCAGGGGACGAAGCTGGCGCGCCGAGAAGTGGCGAAGGTCCAGTATCTCGAGTTGGGTCGCGACGGCCATACCTTTCGTCGAGCTTATAGGAATTTTCGAGAGATGGGTGAGTGTTACGTCGGGCACCCCGGTCAGGGTTGGTCTACGCTTGCCTCGGGTTTGGCGTAGACGCGATAGACTTCAATGCCCTGCGATTCATAGAGGAACAAGGGCTTGTAGACGCGCCCGGCGAGCCAGTGTTCAAGGTCCGCGGTGTCGTTGGCACGGATGACGAGGATGTGTTCTGCGCTGGGGACTCCGTCGGTGCTGTAGTGAATCATGGGTTCATTGCGATAGAAGGCGAGGCCGTAGTCCATGTCACGCTTGATGTCGGTTGCGACGAGTTTCACGTCGGGCGCCTGCTGTTGGATCTCGCGGGCGAGCGGCCGGGCGGAGTAGTTCATGTCGAGCTCTTTGCCGTAGAAGCCGAGGAGAAAGACGAGGGCCGCGAGGATGGGAAGCAGGGTTACGTTGCATACCTGCGGGATACCCCAGCGACGGATAGTGAGGAAGACGATGGCTCCGAAGGCGATGGCCGCGGCGGCCGCGATGAGCAGCCATTGTGTGGAGGGTACGAGGGTCTCGTACTTCATGTGCTGGGGGGCGAGGGCAAGAACGAAGACAAGAAGACCGCATGTGGCGGCGTGAGCCCAGACGAGCCATTGTGGCAGACCGGTGCGGCGGCTTCGGTTGAGATAGTCGGCCGTGAGAATGGTCATCGGAGGAATCGAAGGGAGAATGTAGCCGGGAAGCTTGGAGCCAGAGAAGGAGAAGAAGACGATAGGGAAGATCGCCCAGAGGACGAGAAATTCAGGAAAGGCGTCTCCGGCGCGAGTGTGTCCGAGGTAACGCTGCGGGTTGTGCCGGACCTTCCATTCGGCGATGGAGACTTCGATGGAGTCGACCAGGGCTCGAATGGCCATGACGGTCCAGGGCATCAGGCCGATGAGGGCGATCGCGACGTAGTACCAGAACGGTTGGTGGTGCTGGTAACGGTTGGTAGCGAAGCGCTCTAGATTATGTTCCAGAAAAAACAGGCGATAGAAAGTTGGGTTGCGCTTTTGAACAGCGATGTACCAGGGCAAAACCATGACCAGGTAGAGCACGACGCCGGGGATCCAGATGGTACGGCGGAGGAGGGACCACTCGCGGCGAAGTCCGGCAAATAGGAGAATAATTGCCAGTGCGAGGAAGGGAGCTACAGGGCCCTTGGCGAGCGTGGCGGCGGCACCGAAGAAGTAGAGGTCGAAGAGCCAGAACTTTTTGCCGGTTTCGTACCACGCGTACCAGCCGAGCATGCCGATGCAGAAGGGCGCTGCGAGCTGCATGTCGGTGGAGGCTCCGCGTGCGAAACTGACGATTGCGACGCAGGAGGCAGTGATCAGGGCTGCGTCCAGGTGACCACCGGGCCGGAAGCGCCGCATGTGGAGGAAGATGAGTACGACCAGGGCGAGGGCTCCGGAGGAAGAGGGGAGACGCGCTGTCCAGTCGGAGACGCCAAACTCTTTGAAGAAGCTCATAGCGCGCCAGTAATAGAGGGCGGGCTTTTCGAGCCAGGGCTTGCCGTAAAGGATAGGAGTAACCGTGCCGCCGGCTATGCAGTGGAACGAGTTTCGAATATCTTCCGGGCGAAGGCTGCGCGGGACCATCTTAGCGTCGACGTCGTGGCAGGCCTTGGAGTGCGCAGTGAGCATCTCGCGGGCGATCTGGGCATACCGTGGTTCGTCCGCGCCGACCAGGCCGAGCTGATCGCCACCGAAGACGGGGACCAGACCGAAGAGCAAAAGAAAAATGGTGACTACAAAGAGGATGACGAACTCACGAACCGTTGTGGCGGAGGGTATCTGAAGATACTGCTGGAGCCACATCGCAGCGGCGCTGCCATTCCTTGCGCCGGAGTCGGCGGGATGTTGAATATCGTCCATTTTCCTAAGAGGAGCGAGACAAGGCTATCAGAGTCCTGTCCGAAGCTGGGTTAGGATTTGCTCGAGAGCGACCGGAAGGGGGCCATCGAGGGTGCATCCGCTGGCGTTGCGATGGCCGCCTCCGCCAAAGAGTTCGGCGATACGAGCTACGTCTGTTTTGCCTTTGCTGCGGATGCTGAGACGAAATTGGTCGGCGTTAGGGACCTCTCTGAGGAAGACCGCCGATTCGACGCCGGCGATGCTGATGAGGTAATTGACGACTCCCTCGCAGTCCTCGGCGGTGGCGCCGACGCCGTCCATGTCTTTACTGGTGACCCAGGTCCACGCAAGATCGTCGTCGCACTGGAGATTGGAGAGGGCGATGCCGAGCAGTCGGATCTTGCTGGCGGGGTTCGAGAGGTAGATGTCGCGGGCTATCTGGCTGGGATCGGCTCCGCAGGCGGCGAGATGATGGACCAGGGCGAAGGTGTCGGCGTTCGTGCTGGAGTAGGTAAAGGTTCCGGTGTCCGAGAGGATGCCCGCGTAGATGCAGGTGGCCATGGAGGGCGTGATCTCGACGTTTGCAGCGACGGCGATGTGGTAAACCATGGCGGCGACGGCGCAGGCGTGTTCATCGATCCAATTAACTGAGGCGAAGGGACGCCCGCTGGCGTGGTGATCGATGTTAATTAGAGTTCGGCCTTCGAGACCGAGAAGACCTGTGCGGACGATGCCGTCGCACTCGAGGAGGATGGCGGGGGTGGTACCGGAGGGGTCCACGTCGTTCGCGGAGGGGGAGTGATGGATTCGGCCGATGTTGGGGAGGGTGGCGTAGGAGGAGGGGATGGGGTCGGCGAAGACGATGTCGGCCTGGCAGCCGAGTTGGTCGAGCACCTCAGCGAGGGCTAAGACGGAACCGATGGCGTCGCCGTCGGGGCGGGTGTGCGAGGCGAGGAGGAAGCGGGGATGGGACCGGAAGATCGTCAGCAGATCGTCAATCCGGGCTACATGGGGCTTAGGCTCGAGGAGCTGTGCTTGAGGGGTCATGATTTAGGAGGCGCCCCTTGGACCGGTTCGGAGGGGATGCGCTTCTGCTCACGCTTGCGGGTGCGGGCGAGGAGCTCGTCCATGCGTCCGGTCATCTTCTCGGATCGGTCGATGGCGAAGCTCAGCTCTGGTACATGGCGTACGCCCATGCGGTCGCGGAGTTGAGAGCGGATGTAGGCTCGGGCAGTGGTCAGACCTTCGAGCGTGGAGGCTTCCTCCTCCTCGTTACCGTGGACGGCTACGAATATGCGGGCGGATTTGCCGCCGGGTGCGAGAACGACCTCGGTGACGTAGCTGGGGGCGATTCGTGGATCGGAGAGTTCTCCTTCGAGCATGGCTCCGATCTCCTCGGAGAAGGTGTTGGCGACACGGTTGCGATGGTAGGTTCTTGCGCGCTGCTCGGGCATATGGTTTTGACTGGGTCGAACGGTTGAGGATATCAGAGTCAGGCCTGTCCACCTAGTGCTCGAGGAGGATTTAGGTAGGATTTCTTGTGGATTGTGCTGTCATTCGGGGAGGATCTCGGCGTAAGAGTCGGTGATCTCAGCACTTAGGGCGGCGGCTATGCGGTGGACCGCGTGGTCGATCTGGTGGAGTTGGCCGGTGAGATAGCTGGTGGAGGAGGAGATGGCGGCGACTCCGAGAGTGGCGCGGTTCCAGACCATGCCGTCGTCCAGCTCGGCGACGGATAAGTTGAAACTGTGGCGGAGTTTATCTTTCATGGAGCGTAAGACCTGGCGTCGGTCTTTGAGGGACTGGGCGTGAGGAATTTCGAGTTCGATGGTGAGTTTGGCTACGGGCATTGTCTTGGTACCCCCTTCCCCGGTTCAGGGTATTTTGTGGGGAAGTCTCTTATTTTGTTGTATCTACGAAGGGTTGGTGGCTGCAAAATATTGCATCTAAAGGGGTTACGTGCAAAATATTGGAAAGAAACGACTTAAAGCCGATACTTGATGTTGGTTGCCGATCTTTGGCCGTTTCTCGTGATCGTTTTTGTCAAGTACCCCTCTCTATGTTTAGCGGACGAGTATCAGGTAGATGGTCATGGCTACTCCGGCAGCGGCTAGCAGGAGGCCGAGGACGACGGCGTCTCTGGAGACTCGGCCGGGACGCCAGGTGCCGGAGCTTAGCTCCTGGATTAGTTGGAAGTGACGGTAGACGGCGGTGAGGTTGACGATGACTCCTAGTGCGACCAGAAGGACGCCGGACCAGAGGGAGAGGCCAGTGGTGCGGGCGGGTAGATGGGACTCGGCGGCGGTGATCTGTCGGAGGAAGAGGCCGAAGCGGCTGACGGCGAAACCGATTCCCATCAGGCCGAGGCCGGTGCGGATCCATGCCAGGAAAGTTCGTTCGGCGGCGAAGTAGACGCGGGGATCCTGCTCGACGGGCTGGGGTGGAGTCGGCATGGTGGGATTGTAAGGCAGGGCGGGGAGGTAGTGAGTTGTGGTTTTTTGATGGTGGGTTGTGGTGATTTGCTGGTGCTGTGTGAGGCTCTGTTTTGGGATCGTTCGCCGACATGAGGTCGTGACAACTTGCGGACGTTGTTTGCCTATATTTGAAAACCATGTGGGGATGGGATCGGCGACGAGTGGAGGCTTGCGTGAGGAGATGGGCGGTTGTTGGGTTGGTCGCCTTTGGGGTGATCTGTTTGTTGCCGCCTGATCGGGCTCGGGGCGAGGGGCCACCGGGTGCTCATTTTGTGGGCTCGGAGAGTTGCAAGAGTTGCCATAGCGCGACGTACGACAGTTGGAAGAAGACGCGGATGGCGAATGTGGTGCGCGATCCGAAGGTGCATCCAGAGGCGGTGCTTGGGGATTTCAATCATGCCGATCCGCTAGTTACGTTCGGGATCGGGGATGTGGCTTTTGTGTATGGGAGCCGATGGAAGCAGAGGTATTTCACCAAGCGTGGAGATGACTACTACCCGGAGCCGGCGCAGTGGGATGTGAAGAAGGGCCGGTGGCTGCCGTATCACGCGGAAACGGGCACAGATTGGTGGCTACCGTTTTATGGGCCGAGTAACTTCGATCGTCCTACGGGACCGACGTGCGATGGCTGCCACTCGGTGAACTACAACGTTGAGACCAAGCAGGTGACGGAGTGGAATGTGGGATGCGAGAAGTGCCACGGGCCGGGGAGTCTGCATGTGGCGCATCCGACGACGCAGAATATTGTGAATCCGGGGACGCTTGATTACGTGCGCGGCAATGACACCTGTATTCAATGCCACAGTCAGGGGCGGCCGCTCGCGAACCCGATTAATGGGAAGTACTTTGATTGGCCGGTGGGTTTTTTGCCGGGAGAGAGGCTGGCGGATTTCTGGAGACTGGAGGAGTTGAAGCCGGGTGTGACGAACTTCTTCCAGTATGCGGACCTGACGGCGCACAAGAACAGAATGCAGGGGAATGATTTTGTGCAGAGCAATATGTATCACCGGCAGATCCGATGCTTTGACTGTCATCAGGTTCACAGTAACGAGAATGCGTCGAACCTGATTGCGAGGGGGAATGCGGTTTGCCTGACGTGCCACACGAAGGATAATCCTGCGGGACTAAAGGGGACGGTGAGCGAGCATACGCATCATGCGGCGGGAAGCAAGGGGAGTGAATGCGTGGCGTGCCATATGCCGAAGATTGAGCAGACGATCAAGGACAACGCTGTGAGTGCGCATACGTTTCGGTTTATTACGCCTGTTGAGACGGAGCAGTCGGGGATTCCGAATCCTTGTACTTCTTGTCATACGGATAAGTCGACCTCGTGGGCTACGAAGGAGTTGAGGGGGTGGAAGACTACTTCGCCGTGGCGGGTGGTGAATTAGTTGTTGAGGGGGTCGCCGGTTGGATGCAAGAAGAAATGCAACGGCAAGAACAACAGCAACAGCAGATCCCCTGCGGGGATGACAACGAGAAAGGCAACAGCAACAGCAGATCCCCTGCGGGGATGACAACTAGAAATGCAACGGCAACGGCAGGGGGGTGCGCGGAGTTGCGAATGTTGGAGGAGGGGAAATCCTCTACAATTTGGGTTTGGATCACGATTGAGGAAGTTCGGAGATATGGATGAGTCGAGCGAGTTTGGTGCGGCGTGTGTCTTTGGCGATGAGTCTCGGAGCGTTTGTGGGGGTGAGTGTGAGTAGTGCACAGGGTGCGGTGATGAGCGCGAAGGATGCCGGGTTTGGGCCATCGAATCCGTTTTATGCGAAGAGTTCGCTGCCGTTCGAGGCGCCGCCGTTCGACAAGATTAAGGACAGCGATTATGAACCGGCGATCGAAGCCGGAATGGCGGAGGAGTTGAGGGAGATTCAGGCCATTGCGGATAATCCGGCTGCTCCTACGTTTGAAAATACGATTGTCGCGATGGAGAAGACGGGCCAGTTGTTTCAGCGGGCGCAGGCTGCGTTCGATGGCGTGACGGGGGCGAATACGAATCCTGAGCTGGAGAAGCTGCAGGAGGTGCTGGCTCCGAGGTTGGCGGCGCACCGGGATGCGATTTATCTGAATGAGAAGTTGTTTCGTCGTGTGGCAGCGGTGTACGAGGCGAGAGCCTCGCTGAAGCTGAGCCCGGAGGGACTGCGTCTGGTAGAGGTGAGGTACAGGGACTTTGTGCATGCCGGTGCGAACCTTTCGGATGCCGATAAAGAAAAGTTGAAGAAGTTGAACGGAGAAGAGTCGACGTTGTCGAACGGCTTCCGCAGCAAGGTGCTGGCGGCGACCAAGGACGCGGCGTATGCGACGACGGATAAGGAAGTGCTCGCGGGGTTGACGGCGGGAGATTTGAGCGGGGCGCAGGAGGCAGCGAAGGAGCGGAAGAAGGATGGGTATGTGCTTCCGCTGCAGAATACGACGCAGCAGCCGGTTCTTTCTTCGTTGAGTGTGAGGGGTACGAGGCAGGCGATATTTGAGAACTCGTGGACGCGCACGGAGCGCGGCGATGCGAATGACACACGTTCGACGATTGCGAGGCTTGCGCAGTTACGTGCTGAGAAGGGCAAACTGCTAGGGCATGACACCTACGCAGGCTGGAAGCTGGAAGACCAGATGGCGAAGACGCCGGAGAACGCGCTGAAGTTTATGGATGCGCTGGTGGCTCCTGCGACGGCGAATGCGGCGGATGAGGCGAAGGATATTCAGGGTGTGATTAGTGCGCAGGATGGCGGGTTTTCGGTTGAGCCCTGGGATTGGGAGTTTTATTCCGAGCAGGTGAGGAAGGCGAAGTACGACATCGACGACGCGCAGGTGCGGCCTTACTTTGAGCTGAATAATGTGCTTGAGAATGGCGTGTTCTATGCGGCCGGTCAGTTGTATGGTCTGAGCTTCAAGGAGCGGAAGGATATTCCAGTTTGGAATCCGGATGTGCGCGTGTTCGAGGTGTTCGACGGGGATGGGAAACCGCTGGCGCTGTTCTATTGCGACTACTACAAGCGCGATAACAAGAACGGCGGAGCGTGGATGAGCAGCTTCGTCGACCAGTCGAAGCTGAAGGGTACGCTGCCGGTGATTTATAACGTTGCGAATCTGCCGAAGCCTGCGGCGGGTGAGCCGGCGCTGGTCAGCTTTAGCGATGTGATTACGATGTTCCACGAGTTTGGGCATGCGCTGCATGGGATGTTGGCCGATACGGAGTATCCGAGTTTGTCGGGGACATCGGTGCCGCGGGACTTTGTGGAGTTTCCGTCGCAGTTCAATGAGCATTGGGCGACGTACCCGGCGGTGTTCGCGCACTACGCGAAGCACTATAAGACGGGCGCGGCGATGCCGGAGGATCTGGCGACGAAGATCAAGAAGGCGGCGGATTTCAACCAGGGTTATCTGCTGACGGAGTTGGTGGCGGCGGCTGAGCTGGATATGCAGTGGCACACGCTGCCGGTGAGCGATGGGCTGCAGGAGCCGGATGCGTTTGAGAAGGCCGCGCTGGCGAAGAAGGGATTCACGTTGAGCTACGTTCCGCCGCGGTATCGGTCGAGTTATTTTTCGCATATATGGGGCGGAGGATATGCGGCCGGGTACTATGCGTATCTTTGGAGCGAGATGCTGGATGATGATGCGTTCCAATGGTTCCAGGATCACGGCGGTCTGACGCGGGCGAATGGAGACCGGTTCCGGAAGATGGTGCTGTCGCGTGGGAATACGGAGGATCTGGCGAAGATGTATGAGGCGTGGTTGGGTAGCGCGCCGAATGTCAAGCCGATGCTGAAGTATCGCGGACTGGTGAAGACGGCGAAGTAGGCCGCGTCCGCGAAGAATAAAACGAGGTTAGGGAATGAGCCGCTTGCGTGGGTGATGCAGGCGGCTTTTTCCTATGGGTGGACTGCGCGGTTTACGTGGCTGCAAAAGCGTCGATGAGAAGTTGCGTGCAGACGTCGAATTCTCTTCGCAATTTTGACAACTTCAGATATGCTCATTTTCATTCCAAGTTCACATAGCAAACTGAATTTCACCTGTTCCGAAGTTTAAGTTCGCAGTTGCCTCGGCGTCGTCCCCGCGGATTGGCCGTGCTGCATCTGTGTCTTTGCAAATGCCTACTTTCAGGCAAAGGACGACTTGTTGTAAGTAATGCGCTGCAACACTTAGGAGCAAGATTATGAGTAGGTGTTTCCGTTCCTTCTTCTTTGTCGTTGTGTGCCAGATGGCGTGTCTGCTTCTGGTGTGTCCCGTGTTTGGGCAGCAGACGCTCGGCGGCCTGACGGGGGTGGTGACCGATGGCCAGGGCGGGATTCTGCCGGGGACGGTGGTGACCGTGGTGGGGGATCAGACGGGGTTGACGCGGACGCAGACGGCGGGAAGCAATGGATTTTATGATTTTGCGAATCTGCCGATTGGGACTTACACGCTCTCGTTTACGAAGGAAGGGTTTCAGTCACAGAAGATGCAGGGGATTCCTGTGCAGAGCGACCGGACGGGGACAGTGAATGCTCAGTTGAGCGTGGGTGCAGTGAACACCGTGGTGAGCGTGGAAGCGGTCCCGCTGTTGAACGCGGTGGATACGACGAACGGGTACATTCTGGATAAGGCGCAGATCGAGTCGATACCGCAGCCTACGGGGAGTTTTACGGGATTGGCGATTCTGTCGCCGGGTGTGAACGCGGAGCTGCCGGGTGGTACTGGAGCTCAGTCTGGTTTGGGGAATCTGCCGATCTGGGCGAATGGACAGCGCGACACGAGTAATAGCTTCTCGATCAACGGCGTGGATGCTAGCAGTCTCTTCAATGGGAAGAGCACAAGCCAGGTTGGCTCGCAGCGTGTGATCAACAGTACGGGGGCTTCGACGACGCAGGGTGGCGCGGGAGTGATTCAGACCGTTGCATCGGTTTATCTTTCGATTGGTAACGCGATTCCTACGCCGGCGCCGGAGACGATCCAGGAGGTGCGGGTGAACGCGTCGATGTATGACGCTCAGCAGGGCTCTACTTCGGGTGCGCACATCGATGTGAATACTGCTTCGGGCACGAATGCGTATCACGGAACGGCGTATGGGCGGCGCGGAACGAACTGGATTAATGCGGCGCCGTTCTTCTTCAAAAATAATCCGCTGCTCGCGAATGATCCGAAGGACGAGAATCCTGAGCTGCACCGGTATATCGCCGGGGGGACTTTTGGCGGTCCGATTATTAAAAACAAACTATTTGGTTTTGTGTCGTACCAGCATCTGCAGGTGTCGGATCAGGAGATCGGGGATAACTTCATCAATGTGCCGGTTGGCCTTTCCGATACGAATCGCGATGCGGCTGGCTTTGCGAATATGATCAATGGTCCGTTTGGGACCACACTTACTGCTGCCAACATCGATCGGACTGCGCTGGCTTTGTTCAACTCGCCTTCGCTGCCTGGTGAGCCGGGTAAGTGGCTTGTGCCCAATGACACGGGATCGTCGGGGATGTCTGCTTCTCATCCCTACAATGCTTTTCTTCCTGGCACGGGTCGTTTCAAGGCTGATATGGCGGTGGCTAATCTTGACTACAACATCAGTAACAAAGACACGCTGTCGCTGAAGTATTTCTATCAACATGATCCTACGCTTGCTCCTTATGCCTACTCGAGCGTTCCGGGATTTACGGAACATCTTGACTCGGGCGCGCAGGTTTTCTCGATCATCAACACTTATCTTGTGAAGTCGAATTTGAGTACCACGGAGAGTTTGGGTTTTCTTCGGGAGAAGACGTGGGTGGATAACGAGCAGCCATTTGGGCCGGACGCGATTCCGGGAGGCTCGCTGGGAACAGTTTCGATCAATGAGTTTGGGTCGAGTTATTTTCCCGGTGTGTCGATTGTGAATGTGTTGGGCAGCGCTCAGGCTCAGTATGGTCTGGTTAGTTCGGGCATTCTGAACATTGGGCCTAACGCTGAGGGACAGGCTCCTAATACCGGAGCTTTCCAGAATCGATGGCAGCCGTCTGGAAATGCGATCTGGACGCTGGGCAAGCACACGGTTACGTTTGGGACGAGTTATAGCTATACGCAACTCAATACGATCGACCATCGGACGAACGCGGGCACGGTGGCGACGGACGATTTGAGCGCTTTTGCGCAGGGGTATGTGACGCCGGGTAGCTCTTCAACCCAGTTTTATGTCAGCTCGTTTCTGCAGGGTGATGCGAGCCGTTACTACCGGGCGAACCAGGTGGGGAGCTATGTGCAGGACAAGTTCCAGGTCACGCCGACGGTTTCGCTTACCGCGGGGCTGCGTTATGACTGGGATGGTGGCCTGAGCGAGAAGAACGGACGGATCTTCAACTTTGACCCGACGCTTTACAGCTACAACGAAGCGTCGGATACGATCGTCAATCCTGGCTTCATCATTGCCAGCAACAACAAAAACGGAACCACAGGTGTGAGCCCGACCACACTGACGGGGCGGCAGTGGGGGATTGGTCCGCGGCTGGGTGCGGCATGGCAGCCGGAGAAGTTCGGAGGCAAGCTGGTGGTGCGTACAGGCTTCGGGATGTACTACGACCGCGGTGAACTATTCAGCTACTTCTCGCCTGGCTATGCGATTGGAACGGTTACTGGCGGGCCTTTCGGCGTGAACCAACAGCTTCCTTTCGTTACCGCACAATCTTGCCCGGTCCAGAGCCTTTACAGCTACTACATTCCAACCTGCGGTGGAGGTGGCGGCATAAACCCACCGACCTCTGCGCCTACGGCTGCGACGGGCAATCTCGCGAACCCGTATACCAACGTGAAGAATGCACCGCCGACGAATCCGCAGTCGTCCGACTTGAGCAACTACCTGCCGAACATTGCGAGCATCAATGATGGCGGGCAGCCGATTTCGCTTGGTGTCTACGATCGCGCCAATAAACTGCCTTATACCTTCAACTACACGCTGGATATCCAGTGGCAGCCGCGCAATGACCTTGCGATCACACTGGGCTACGTTGGTAATCTGGGGCGGCATCAGGTGATTCCGGTTCCGTTCAACCAGCCTGGAATTGCTTCACCTAGTGCCAATATCCATGGTGAGAAGTATTCGTATGGTTATAACGTTGGGGGAGCCACGCTGCCTGATGGGACTGGCTATGACTTCGACTATGAGGGCGGCAACATCGACCATCGCGTTCCTTATGTTGGTTATGCGGCGGAGTCGATCTCTTATCGAGCGGCGGGAGTGGATGCCTACAATGCGCTGACGGCACACGTTGAGAAGCGGATGAGTCACGGATTCCAGGTGGCTGCTTCTTACACGTACTCGCACGCGCTCGATGAACAGAGTGGCCTGGGGCTTTTCTATAACGGCAACAATCCGTTGAACCTGCGCGACGGATATGCCTCGTCCGACTTTGACCGCACCCATGTGATCAACTTCAACTACGTTTACAGGCTGCCCGATTTTGTTCATAACCATGCGGTCGAAGGTTATTTTGCGAATGGCTGGTCGCTGGTGGGGCTTACGATTCTGCAGAGTGGCCAGCCGTATAGCGTGATTGACTTCAGCGGCGCTGTGGGCAGCATCTTCTACGGCGTCAGTAACGGAATTACGAATCCAATCGTTCCGCTGGCTCCGGGGTGCACTGCGAAGTCTGCGAAGACGGGGCATTCTGGGGCGTTCAATCCGAGTGGCGATCCGAATCTGAATGCGTTGAAGGCGTCGTGTTTCACGATTCCAATACTGCAGGCTGGCGGACTGAGCGGCGCTGTTCCGACCTCCGACCCATATGAAACGGACTTTACGACTGGTCAGCGCAATATCTTCCATCAGGCCTTCCAAAAGCGTTCGGATGCGTCGCTGATGAAGGTGACGAAGTTCACGGAACGGTACAGTCTCACTTATACGTTTGATGTGTATAACCTCACGAACACAAGCAGTTTCGATGTGCCCGGCAATGAGGTGGCACAGAACGTTAATTACAATGGCTTTCCGCAGGCTGGGACGCCGGTTCTACCTACCGGCTGCAACACCACCAGCCCAAGCACCAACACCTTTTATAACTGCCCGAGTGGGTTGGGTACTGTGACGCATACGATCGGGAGCCCGCGGCAGATACAAATGGCGTTGAGATTCCTGTTCTAGAGATTGCGTTTGCATATGAGTTTCTGCAGTGGCCTGCGTGATGAGCGTGGGCCATTTTTTTTTGCAATCGGAGTCAGGAGCTGAGAAGAGGCGGGGTTGCTTCTTTGAGGGCGGTGCCGGTGAGTTTGAGTCGGCTGGCTTCGGCGCAGTAGAAGGCAATGCGGGCGGCGGCGGTGAGGTAGTCGAGGCCAGCGGTGCGGATGTTGGAGATGCAGTTGCGGTCGGCGTCGGTGCGGCCGGGAGTGGGGTTCCAGGTGACGTATGCGCCGAGGGAGTCGGGTGAGCTGAGGCCTGGGCGCTCGCCGATGAGGATGACTGAGAGGCGCGCGTGGAGGAGGGAGCCGATGCGGTCGGCGATGGCGACGCGTGCCTGGGTGGCGATGCAGAGTGGGCCGAGGGTCTGGTTTGCAGGCAGCGCGGGAAGGAGGGCGGCGAGGAGGGGGACGGCGTGGTGCTCGATGGCGGTGGCGGAGAGGCCGTCGGCGATGACGAGGAGGATGTCACAGGGGGACGGGTGGAGGAGAGCGGCGGAGGCGGGGGACAGGGTACGGCCGAGGTCTGGGCGGCGGAGGTAGGAGGCGCGGTCGGGGGCGGCGCTGGCGAGGGTGAGGATGGGTACGGTGAGGGACGGGATTTCGGTATTGAGGCGGTGGATGAGGAGTTGGGTGTCGAGCGCGGCGTGGACGGCGTCGCGAGCCTGGGCGTGGGCGAGCTGGAAGTCGAGGATCTCTGTGGTGGCGAGGCTGACTCCGGTGCGGCGCAGGGCGATGCGGGCAGGCGTGTAGCTGCGCAGAGACGGGGGCGGGGTGGCGGACGGTGCTCCGGTCGGGGCTATCTCCAGCTCTTTTACTTCTTTTGATTCTTTTGTTTTGTGGTCGGACATAGTTGATCGTGAGTTGTCTGTAGTGTGAGGAACGATGATAGCGAGTGTACGAAAAAACGACGCGCGAGGTTGTGTTTGTGGAGGTTCGGGTAGGATGATTGTCTGCTGGCTGCGATGAAAGAACGCTTGTTGGGGAGATGCTGTTGATTTCTACTTGAAGGATCGGTGGTTGCAAGGATCTGAAGTAGTGGTTTGCGGGGATAGGGCCTGCTTATTATGTTGCGGTTTATCGGAAGTCTAATTCGACCTTATCGTGGCACGCTGGTGGGCATCTTTCTGGCCATGCTGGTCGAGACGGTGATGAGCCTGGCGACGCCGTGGCCGTTGAAGATCATCCTCGATAACGTAATCGGCGACCACAAGATGGCTCCGTGGCTGCATCGGCTGATTGGGTCGATGGTGGATGAAGGCTCGAGGTCGCATGAGTCGAGGCTGCATGTCGCGGGGCTGGCGGCGGTGGTGTTTGTCGTGATTTCGCTGTTGGGCGCGGTGGCGTCTTATATCGACAACTACTACACCGAGAGTGTGGGGCAGTGGGTGGCGCATGATCTGCGCATGAAGATGTATGGGCACCTGCAGCGGCTGTCGCTTGGGTACTACAACACGCATGCGACGGGAACGATTCTGAGCACGATTACGGCGGATATTCAGACGATTGAGGGATTTGCTTCGTCATCGACGTTGAATATTGTGGTCGATATGCTGACGATCGTCTGCATGCTGGGGTTGATGTTCTGGCTGAACTGGGACTTCACGCTGATTGCTGTTGGGGTGACGCCGTTTCTGCTGCTGTTTGTTTCGAGATTTAAGAAGGCAGTGAAGAAGGCGACGCATGAGGTTCGCAAAGAGCAGAGCGAGATTGTCGCGGTGGTGCAGCAGGGGTTGGAATCGATACAGGCAGTGAAGGCGTTTGGGCAGGAGGCGACGGAAGAGGCGCAGTTGGAGCTGGTGAGCCAGGCGACGGTGAGCGCTGCGCTGAAGGCAAGGAGTGTGAAGGCGCTGCTGTCGCCGGTGGTGACGATTACGGTGTCGTTGTGTACGGCGGTAGTGTTGTGGCGCGGAGCCGCGCTGATTCTTGAGAAGACGATGACGGTGGGCGAGCTGACCGTTTATCTGGCCTACCTTACGAAGTTTTTCAAGCCGGTGAAGGATCTTGCGACGACGACGAATGCAGTGGCGCAGGCGGCAGTTGGAGCAGAGCGGGTTCGCGAGATTCTGGATACGGATGCGGTGATTCCGGAGAAGAAAGATGGGTTGACGCCGGAGACGGTGGCGGGGACGATTGAGTTTGAGCACGTCGCGTTTGGATATGACCCGGCGAATCTGATTTTGACGGATGTGAGTTTCAAGATTGAGGCGGGTCAGTTTGTGGGGATCGTGGGGCCGACGGGAGCCGGGAAATCGACGGTGGTGAGTTTGATCCCGCGGTTTTATGATGTCGATTCCGGGTCGGTAAAGATGGATGGCGAGGATGTGCGTGAGTACAAACTGAAGCCGCTGAGGGACAAGATCGGGTACGTGCTGCAGGACACGGTGCTGTTTCGCGGGACGATTTTAGAGAATATTGCGTTTGGGCGGCCGGCGGCGACGAGAGAAGAGGTGATTGCGGCGGCGAAGCTGGCGAATGCGGATGAGTTCATTTCGAAGATGCCGTTGGGGTACGAGACGATGGTGGGGGAGCGGGGATCGACGCTGTCGGGTGGGCAGAGGCAGCGGATTGGGATTGCGCGGGTGATGGTGCGGAATAGTCCGATTCTGCTGCTGGATGAGCCGACGGCAGCGCTCGATAGCGAGTCGGAGAAGTTGGTGATCGATGCGCTGGAGAAGCTGATGGAGGGGCGGACTGTGATTGCGATTGCTCATCGATTGAGCACGATCCGGGATGCGAATCAGATCATTGTGATTAATGAAGGCGTTGTGGCGGAGAATGGAACGCATGAGGAGTTGATGGCGGTGAATGGGATCTATGCGGCGCTGCATCGGACGCAGTTCGACGCCGGGTTGGATAAGGTGATGGCGTAAAGGACCTGCTAGTTGTATTGGGCGATGAGAGGCTGTAAAAGAGATCAACGCCAGTTCTCGAAATACGGGGTTAAGGGAAGAGGATTATGTCGCGCTCTGTGATTGTTTTGCCGGACGATTCTGCGAAGCCGATTCTGGACGCCATTCTTGGTGCGAAAGATTCGATCCGGATCAAGATGTTTGTGTTTTCGGATCCGGGTCTGCTGCAGGCTGTGATTGCCGCTCATCAGCGTGGGGTGAAGGTGCGGGTGATGCTGAACCCGGAGAGGCGGGATGGTGAGAAAGAGAATGACGAGTCCAGGATTACGTTGACGGACGCGGGGATTGAGGTGCTGGATAGCAATCCGTGCTTCGATCTGACGCATGAGAAGTCGATGGTGATCGATGATAAGACGGCATTTGTCGAGTCGCTGAACTGGGAGACGAAGAACCTTACGGTGACGCGGGATTATGCGATTGTTACGACGCATAAGCACGAGGTCGAAGAGGTAATGGAGTGCTTCGACGCGGACTGGAAGAGGGAGAACTTCAATGCGGGCGATCACTCGCATTTGATCTGGTGTATTGGGAATGGGCGGCAGCGGCTGGGGCAGTTGATCGATGAGGCGAAGCACTCGCTGTGGCTTCAGAATGAGCGGTATCAGGATCCGACGATTATCGAACATCTGGTAAGGGCGAACCAGCGTGGGGTGAAGATTCACATTATGGCGCGGCCTCCGCACAAGCTGAAGAAAGACAAGCTGATTGAGGGCGTGAGCGGGCTTAGGGTGTTGGAAGATATTGGCGTGAAGATCCACAAGTTGAAGCATATTAAGCTTCATGCGAAGTTGTTGCTGGCTGACGATGCGCGCGCAATTATTGGATCGATCAATCTCGCTCCGGGGAGCTTCGATAGCAGGCGGGAGCTGGCGATTGAGGTGAGGGACGACCATATCCTTGATCGTTTACTCAAGACCGTCCGGCATGATTGGGAGAACTCGAAGCTACTGGATTTGAGCGATGCAGGCCTGTTGGCGGAGTTGGAGGAATACGATCCGAATGTGGCGGAGGATCTTGCGCTCGAAACGCATAAGGGTGCGAAGAAGTGCTGAGTTGCTTGCTTTTAGCGCGGGTTTCTATCGGGCGAAGTGAGCGACTGTGAGTGCGATTGGAAGTCCCACGAAGCAGATGTGGATGACCAGTTGAGTCACGAAGGCTTTTGCGGAGAACTCACGTTTGGGCGCTGCTGAGAGTGGGATGACGACGCGGCTCATGACCAGATGAACGACAACGCCGTAGAGAGTGCCGTAGAGGATCGGTCTTTCTGTGGTGATCGGGAGTTGGCGGCTTATCGCGTAGTAGATCGCAGCAACGGTGAATGCGATTGCGAAGTGAAAGAACAGGCCCAGAGCGGCCGTTCTTTTGCCGCCCTTGAACGCGGATGCGCCCAACGCGCCGCTGGCTATGCCCTGCCATAGTCTTTCGATCGGCATGCCCTGCAGCGACATGAGGGTAGAGGTTGCGGTGATGTCCAAAGCTCCAGCCAATAAGCCCGCGAGCGTGACTATCTCCATGCTATTCGGTGGATTCACGAAGAAAGTTACGTCGGTTAGATCTGATTTGTTCCATTTAGTGCTGGCTGGCGGTCGACGTAGCTAAGGGAGCATGGCGGGTAAGGTGAGGCGATGGGGAGCTTGCGTGTTGAGCCACGCTTCGAACTCGGGGGCGGGACGGAGATTGAGGAGGCGGCGGAGGTAGAGGGCGTCGTGGAAGGATGTGCTCTGATAGTTGAGCATGATGTCGTCTGCGCCGGGGACACCCATGATGTAGTTGACGCCTGCGGCGCCGAGCATGGTGAGGAGTGCGTCCATGTCGTCCTGATCGGCTTCGGCGTGGTTGGTGTAGCAGATGTCGCAGCCCATGGGGAGGCCGAGGAGTTTGCCGCAGAAGTGATCTTCGAGGCCTGCGCGGAGGATTTGCTTGCCGTCGTAGAGGTATTCGGGACCGATGAAGCCTACGACTGTGTTGACCAGCATCGGGTTGAAGTGGCGGGCTACGGCGTAAGCGCGGGCTTCGAGAGTTTGCTGGTCTACGCCCTGACCGCCGGCACCATGATGAGCATTGGCGCTTAGGCTGCTGCCCTGGCCGGTCTCGAAGTACATGATGTTGGGCGATGGATTTTCTGGTGCGCGGTTCAGGCTACGGGCTTGTTGGTGGGCCTCTTCTAGGAGAGCCAGGTTGATGCCGAAGCTGGTGTTGGTGGCTTCGGTGCCGCCGATGGATTGGAAGAGGAGGTCGAGAGGTGCGCCCTGCTGCATGGCCTGCATCTGCGTGGTGAGATGGGCGAGGACGCAGGACTGGGTGGGGATCTCGTAGCGGCGGCGGATGTGATCGACGAGGTGGAGAAGGGTTGTGAGAGCGGCTACGTTGTCGGAGACTGGATTGATGCCGATGACGGCGTCGCCGGAGCCGAGGAGGAGGCCGTCGAGGATAGATGCGGCGATGCCTGCTGGGTCGTCGGTGGGGTGGTTGGGTTGTAGACGGGTGGAGAGGCGGCCGGGCAGGCCTACGGTGGTGCGGAATTTTGTGACGATGGAGATCTTGCGGGCCACGAGGATGAGGTCCTGGAGGCGCATGAGTTTGGAGACGGCGGCGGCAATTTCGGGGGTGAGGCCGGGGGCGAGAGCGGCAAGGGTGGCTGGGGTGGTTGCGTCGGAGAGGAGATGGTCGCGGAGCTCGCCTACGGTGAGACTTGAGATGGGGGCGAATGCGGCGTTGGCAGCGGGTGTGCGGCTGGTGTCCTGGATGAGACGGGTTACTTCGTCGGTTTCGTAGGGGATGACGGCTTCGTTGAGGAAGTGGGTGAGGGGGAGACCGGCGAGCGCCATCTGTGCTGCGACGCGTTGCTGGGCGGAGGTTGCGGCGATGCCGGCGAGCTCGTCACCAGAGCGGGCGGGGGTCGCTTTGGCGAGGAGATCGGCGAGGGAGTTGAAGGTGTAGCGGACGCTCGCTACGGTGTGGGCGTGGGCCATTGGGTACTACGCTAGCAGGTTGGGTGGCGAGGGGGATGGAGATGATTGTGATTTGCGGCAATAGCTGATTTGTGCAGGACAGCACTAGCGGCGAAGACAACTGCAACAGCAGATCCCCTTCGGGGATGACAACTAGAAAAACAATTGCAATTACAACTGGCAACTTCAGGGCGACCCAAATGCAGATGCGGGGTTCTTCGCTTCGCTCAGGATGACAGAGGGTTGCGGTGACTGCAGGGACTAAGTGCTAGCGATGCGTTTCGAGTTTGACTTTGAGGATGGTGTTCAGGTCGGAGAGGCGCTGCTTTTCGCGCTTGTCTTCGTCGATGTCCTGAATGGCGACGACGCCGCCGGAGACTTTGCCGTCGGGATCGAGGACGGGTGCGGCGGTGAGGCTGATCCAGGCGCTTGTACCGTCGCTGCGGAAGCGAAGGTATTCGGTTGGCCCGATGGATTTTCCACCCATGATGGCGCTGGCGAGCGGATGATCGGGAGTTGTGTTCCCGGTGGCTGAGGCGGCTTGCGGTGTTAGCGAGATCGACTCTCTGCAGTAGTCGTCGATTACCGTGAGGGGGAGCTCCGATCTATGAAGAATCTCCTCGGCTCGCGGGTTGCTCATGACGACCCGGCCGTCGGGTGCTTCGGCGATGACGATCCCTATGGGGGCCGCGTCGAAGACTGCCTGGAGACGAGCTTCGCTCTTGCGCAGGGCTTGTTCTGCCTGCTTCTGATCATCGACATCTTCAACGGTGCCGTACCAGCGGATAATTTCCCCATCTATTCCGCGGCGTGGGGCGGCGCGTGCGCGCATCCAGCGCCAGGTTCCGTCGACATGACGAATGCGGTACTGGACATCGAGGGGGCTGCCGGTACGAAGGGCGGCTGACCAGGTGCGGGAGGTGGGCTGGACATCATCCGGATGGAGAGCTCGAATCCAGCCGGTGCCGAGGGATTCCTGAATGGTGAGGCCAGTGAGGCTCTCCCATCTCTGACTTGCGTCGAGGATCATGCCTTCGGGGTCGGCGGTCCAGGGGACCTGGGGGTTGAGCTCGACGGTGTGACGGTAGTGGTCTTCGCTCTCGGCGAGGGCTTGCTCAGCCTTCTTGCGGCGAGTGATATCGACGACTGAGACGGAGACTCCGATGACCTCGTCGGCCTCGTCGCGAGCGGGATGGAAGGAGATGAGGTGAGTGCGTTTTTCGTTGAGGGGGGTCGGATCGGGATAGCAGATTTCGAGGTTGTTGCTGGCCTCTCCGTTGAGGGCGCGGAGGAGATAGGGTTCGCAGAGGGGGAAGACGGAGGGCATGACCTCGGAGACATAACGGCCGAGGTGCGCGGCAACGGGGAGGTGATGCATTTCGGCGAGACGGCGGTTGACGCTGACGTAGCGCAGGTTGCGATCGATGAAGCAGAGGCCGACAGGGACGCCGTCGTAGATGGCATTGAGCTGGGCGAGGCGCTGGGTGGGAAGAGCTTCGAGGCGGAGAGGAAGGGTGGAGTTGGCGACGGGCGAGCGTGGTTCGGCAGGGATGGGGGGCGGGTCGATTCTGGCGGCGAGGACGTCGGGAAGTTGTTCGGGGGGGACGGCGCGGCCGTAGAGCCAGCCCTGGCCGAGGTCGCAACCTAGCCAGAGGAGCATGTCTGCGATGATTTGATTTTCTACGCCTTCGGCGACGGTAGTGAGGCTGAGGCTGTTGCCCAGACCGACGATGGCGGCGGCGATCTTGCGGCTGTCGCGGGTGTGGCCCATGGAGCGGACGAAGCTGGCGTCGATCTTGAGTTCGTCGAAGGGGAGGGACTGGAGGTGGCGGAGGCTGGAATAGCCGGTTCCGAAGTCGTCGAGGGCGAGGCGGGAACCTTGTTCTTTGAGCTCGGTGGCGATGCGGTAGGCGTGCTCGGTGTTGCTGGCGAGGGCGCTCTCGGTGATCTCGAGGATGAGGCGGTTGAGGGGAAAGCTGGCCTGGTCGGCGGCGGCGCGGATGTGTTTGGGGAGGGAGAAGTCGGTGAGCTGGGTGAGGGAGATGTTGACCGAGAGGGTGAGGTGGTCGGGGATGTTTTTTGCGGCGGCGAAGACGGCTCGGAGGAGGTTTCCGGTAAGTTGACCGTTGAGGCCGGTGTCTTCGGCCAATGGAATGAACTCGTTAGGGGGGATGAGGCCACGGACGGGGTGCTGCCAACGCGCGAGAACTTCAAATCCGCTGAGCAGGCCCGTTCGAAGTTCTACCAGCGGTTGAAAGTACGGGATAATTTCGTTCTTCTCGAGCGCTCTACGCAGATCGTTCGCGTCTTCAGCAGCCATGGAAAAGACGATACTACGGGCCGGATGCAAGTTACAGAGGGAATTTGTGACTTCTCCAGCGAGCGACGAGGTCCTGGGCGGCGGAGGGCCAGTCGGGAAAGGTGAAGGGGAAGCCAGCGGACAGGAGATGCCCGGGGACGACCTGGCGGCTTTTGAGGATGAGCTCGGATTCGGTGCGCATGAGATAGGTGCCGATCTCGATCATCCAGGATGTGGTGGGCAGGCCGATGGGAGTGCCCCAGGCTTCGCGGAGGATGCGGAGGAAGTCGCGGTTAGGGAGGGGATTTGGAGAGGCGAGATTGATTGGGCCGGTGATGGCCGGCGTAGCGATGAGGAATTCGATGGCACGGATGAAGTCGACCTCGTGGATCCAGGAGACGAATTGAGTGCCGGGGTAGTTGGTGCCGCCGAGGCCGTGGCGAACGAGGCTGAGGAAGACATCGAAAACTCCGCCTTGATCGGGGCTGAAGGTCATGGCGCTGCGGAGGGCGATCTTGCGAGTGTGGGGCGTGTGCGTGGAGAAGAAGGCTGACTCCCAGGCTTTGGCTACGTCGATGGAGAAGTTCCAGGTTTCAGGTGCGCCGGGTTCGTTGCCGCCGTATTCGCCGGTGGCTTCGTCCATGGGGCGATCGAGCGAGTGGCGATAGATGGTGGCGGTGCTGGCATTGAGCCAGATGGCGGGTGGGTGGTGCAGGGAGGAGATGGCCTCGCCGAGAAGTTTTGTGGAGAGGATACGGGAGTCGAAGATGGCTCGGCGATTGACGGGGGTGTAGCGACAGTTGACGCTGCGGCCGGCGAGGTTGATGCAGATGTGGCTCTGCTCGAGTTCGGCGACCCATGGGCCGAGAGTCAGGCCGTCCCATGGAACTACACGCCATGGCGCGGGGTGTGCGGTGCGGCTGAAGACGATGACATTGTGGCCCTGGGCGTGAAAGTGGCGCGCGAGAAGGTGGCCTACTTGTCCGGCGCCGCCGGGGATGACGATCTTCATGATGGTGTTGTTTTCCCCACTGCTTCTTTTGGGAGGTAGAACTTCCAGTCTGAGGACTCGGCGAGTTGCTTGATGACAGCGTTGCGTTCGCGAATGAGCGCGAGCATGTATCGGCGGAGGAAGAGTTTTTCGGCTAAGAGGCCAAGGATCGGAGGGGGAGAGGCTATTCGGAAGTGGTCGGTCATCTCGGTCGCGCCGGAGGGGAGCGTGCGGAAGTAGTGGTCGGCCTGCATGTAGCGGAATATTCCTTTGTTCATGGTCACTTGGAAGTAGGTTGGCGGTTCGATGGCCGTGACTTCGTTGGTGAGGTTGTGCCAGACGCCGAAGTGTTTGGCTCGCCAGGTGACGCGGTCGGAGAGGCCTTGGAGGCCGGAGGTGAGGCCGCTTATTGCGAGGGCTTGTTCGCCGGAGTGAACATTTCTAAGGAGATGGACTTCCACGCTGCGGGAGAGGTCGAAGCAGCGTTGAATGGGTGCTTCGATCGTGGTGGTCTCATCGATACGGATCATCGTGTGTGGAGAGTTCCTCCTTAGGAAGAGTAAATGTGTCGTGTGGGGGGTCGCGGTTGGACGGAGGGCGTGAGTTCATGGATTTTTATTGTTTCGCGCTAACTAATCGATTAGTTGTTCGTCTTTCCTGTAAGTAGATTCTGTCGCCCCGTGGGTTGAGGAAGACGGAAGGTTGAGAGGTTATGCCCCCAAAGAAGTCCATCACGTTGACAGAGGCTGAGTTACGGCTCATGAGGATTCTGTGGGCGCGTGGCGAGTCGGCTGTGGGAGAGCTGGTGGCGGCCATGCCAGAGGCGCTGGCCTATAACTCGGTGCTGACGACGATTCGGATCTTGGAGCAGAAGGGCTACGTGCGGCACCGGCAGGAGGGGCGGGCGTTTCTGTATATCCCATGCGTTGCCGAGCAGGAGGCTAGCCGGTCGGAGGTTCGTCATATGATGCAGCGGTTCTTCGGCAACTCGCGGGAGAAGTTGTTGCTTTCGCTGCTTGGGGATGATGAGGTGACGACGGAGGAGTTGCAACGGCTGAAAGAAGCGATTGCAGCGGCAGCGGACGACCGCGCGGGAGACGAACTGTAATGGGGATGGACTCGAGCCTGTTGCACGGTGTTGAGAGTCTGTCGCGGGTGGCGGCTGGCTCGGTGGTGTCGGGCTTGTGGCAGGGGCTTGTGTTGGCTGCTGCGGTATGGATCTGTTTGCGATTGATGCCGAAGACGACGGCTGCGATCCGGTTTGCGGTGTGGACGGCGGTGTTTGGGGTTCTTGCGTTGCTGCCGCTGTTGCATGCGTATGGATTGCGGGGTGACGGCGAAGCGTCAGCACATGGCGCGTTCGTGCAGGTGGATGTGCGATGGAGTCTTGCTATTGCGGTGCTGTGGTTCGGTGTATCGATGGTGCGGGCGGTGAAGCTCGCGATCGGTGCGGTGCAACTGCGCGGAATATGGAAACGCTCAACGCCGGTTGAGATGAGCACAGGTTGGGATTCTGCGTTAGTTGCAGCCGGGTGGCGTGGAGCGACCGTATGCACGTCGGCGGATGTGGACCGGCCTAGCGTGATTGGGTTTTTTTCTCCGCGGATTTTGATTCCACGAGAGATGTTTGAGCGGCTTACTACGAGCGAATTGGAACATATTGTTCTGCATGAGATGGGACATCTGCGGCGGGCAGATGATTGGATCAATCTGTTGCAGAAGATCAGCCTTGTGCTGGTGCCGCTAAATCCGGTGCTGTTGTGGATTGAACGGAGGCTGTGCTTCGAACGCGAGCTGGCCTGTGATGATGCGGTGCTGCGTTTTACGAAGGCCCCGAAGGCTTATGCAACATGCCTGACGAATCTGGCCGAGCAGCGGCTGGGGCGTAGGGCTGCTGCGCTTTCGCTGGGTGCGTGGGAGAAGCAGTCCGAGTTGGTGCGGCGGGTGCATAGCATTTTGCGACGTCGCGAAGGGATGAGCCGGACGCAGGCGGGCGTGATGATGAGCGTGCTAGTGCTTGCGGTTGTTGGCGGTGCCGCCGGACTTTCGCGTTGCCCACAATTTGTTTCGTTCTCTGGTGGAGCGGTGTCGATCCATGAAGAGGCGCAGAGTTTTGCTTCGGGCGATGCGACATACCAGCCTGTCGCGTTTCATCCGTCTGCAGCGGCCATTCCGGCTGCGGGCATGGCACATGAGACGCTGTTGAAAGTTTCTATGCCGGTGGCGACGACTGTGCAGGCTACGCGGCCTAAGACTCAGGTAGCTGCTAAGCGACATCGTCCCCTGCATGCGGCATCGTTGATGCGCGTGAAGCAGGATCGCGCAATGCAACAGACCCAGCGGATGGAACGATGGGTGGTGCTGACATCGTGGCAGGAGTCATCGCAGCCAAGGATGGTGCTTACCGTGTCGGGTGGGCGAGTGTTTTCTTCTTCGTTTGCAGCCGTGCCTACCGAGGGCGGCTGGCTGGTCATTCAACTTTAACTAAAGCTGTTCAACCCGTTTTGAGGAACGATCATGTCATTTGAAACTAATAAATTAGTAGGTAAGGCGGGACGGGTTGCCGTTCCTGCAGGTGCTGCCGCGGCTCTCGTGTTGGCAGCTGGGATGTTCGTTCATCACAATGGGGTTCATGCGGCCATGATCTCCTCGCCGATCTCGTCGCCGGCACCGATGGATGACAACAGTGTTTCGTCACTGGTTGCTTTGGATAATGCCGTTGAGGCGGTTGCGGCGCGGGTTACACCTGCGGTGGTGAACGTTGCTGTTACGTCGCGTGGCTCGGCGGAGCACCAGGTTGGTGAGGATCAGGAGGATGGTCAGGAGCAGGGACCGCAAGGACAGAGCCTGCCGCCTGGTCTTCAGCAGTTCTTTGGGCAGCTGCCTCCAGGGATGATGCAGCAGCAGCGTCCGCAACAGCCGCAGCTTGAGCATGGGATTGGCAGCGGAATTATTATTTCGCCCGATGGATATATTGTGACCAACAATCACGTGGTCGATGGCGCGGTGGAGATGCGCGTGACGCTGCATGACCGGCGAGTGTTGAAGGCGAAGCTGGTGGGGCACGATCCGCTGACTGATCTCGCGGTGATCAAAGTGGATGCGCATGATCTGCCGAGCATCGCGTGGGGTGATTCGACGAAGCTGAAGCCGGGACAGACTGTTTTGGCGTTCGGCAGCCCGTTTGGATACTTTCAGTTTTCGGTGACGCGTGGAATTGTAAGCGCGGTGGATCGGCAGAATCCTTATCGCGATGATGCGCGGAAGCCGGGTGGATATATTCAGACGGATGCTGCGATCAATCCGGGCAACTCTGGTGGACCGCTGGTGAATGCGCGCGGCGAGCTGGTGGGGATCAATACTTTCATCATCTCGAATGGTGGTTCGTTTGCCGGTGCTGGGTTTGCCATTCCTTCGCAGATTGTGCGGACGACGGCGGAGCAGCTGATCAAGACCGGCACTGTGCATCATGGGTATCTCGGTATCAGCATGAACGATGTGACGCCTGAGAATGCGAGCTTCTTCAACCTGAAGGATGCGACGGGTGCGATTGTGGCGCAGATAACGCCTGACTCGCCTGCTGCGCGTGCGGGGCTGAAGAATGGCGACGTGATCGTCGAGTTGAATGGACAGAAGATCGTGAACGGTGGCGCGCTCCAGGTTGCGGTGAGCGAGGATACTCCGGGAACTTCGATTGATCTGGGAATCATTCGCAATGGCTCGCAGCAGACTGTGAAGGTGCAGGTTGGCGAGTTCCACAAAGAGGCCGAAGTAGCGAGCGATAGTGAGGGTGCGACACCGCAGAAAGCGAAGCTTGGTCTTGCTGTGGCAGAGCTAACTCCGGATGTGCGGCAACAGCTGCATATTCCTTCGCAGGTGCAGGGAGTTGCGATTCAGAGTGTTCGCCCGGGCAGCCCGGCCGACGATGCGAGCCTTGCTCCTGGCGACGTGATCCTTGAGGTCGATCGTCATCCGGTGACTTCGGCGGAGCAGTTCGTGAATGCGGCGCATGCGAATCCGGATGGGAAGGATTTGCTGCTGTTGGTCTGGTCGCGAGGCGGAGCAAGTTACCGCGTGGTTCATCCTGATTCGGGGAACCAAAGCGGTATGTAGTGCGCAAGCTTTTGGGCCGCTGCAGACGATCGCAGCGGCCCATTTTTTTGCGTGTCGCTTAGCTTGAGGCGTTTTAGTTCGAGGCGTGCCCGAGGATGTGTTCTGCGCCGTGGTAGATGTTGAAGTGGTTGTCGCGAAGGAAGCCAATGAGGGTGATATCGAAGTCTTTTGCGACTTGTACGGCGAGGCTGGAGGGGGCGCCTACGGCGACGACCATGGGAACTCCGCCCATGAGTGCTTTTTGCAGGAGCTCGAAGCTGGCTCGGCCGGAGAGCAGAAGCAATGCGTTGCGGAGGGGAGTGCGGTCGGCAAGAAATTCGGCGCCGAGGAGTTTATCGACAGCGTTATGACGGCCTACATCTTCGCGTGCGGCGAGGAGATTGCCCGCGGCATTGAAGAGGGCCGCGCCGTGGATTCCTCCGGTTCGATTGAAGAGGCTTTGGGCTTCGCGCAGGCGGTCGGGTAGTTTGTAGAGAATCCTGGCGTCGATGTCGAAGGCGTTTTTGCGGCGCGGCGGGCAGACCGTTTGCAGCGCTAGAAGAGAGGCTTTGCCGCAGATGCCGCAGCTTGAGGTTGTGTAGAAGTTGCGTTCAAGATTGGCGAGGCTGACGACGACGTCTGGTGCGAGTTCGACGCGGACAACGTTTTTGGTGGGCTGATAGGGAAGCGAACTTTGTGTTGGGTTTGTTGCGCCGACTTCGCTGATGCTGCCGGCGGCGTAGACGATCTGGTCGATGTCGTTTGGGTCGCGCACTACGCCCTCGGTCATGAGGAAGCCCGCTGCCAGGTCGAAGTCGTGGCCTGGTGTGCGCATCGTCACGGAGATGGATTTTAGGGATCGTGCGTTGAGTGGGCCGTGGGCCAGCTGAATTTCGAGGGGTTCTTCTACGGCGAGTATGTCTTCGGTGTGATGTGAGTTGAGGCCGGTGACTTTTTCGATCGCGACCTGGTGTGCGGCTCGGTTGGTCTCGACATCGGGTTGCGGAGTGAAGGTGGGATTAGAGCCGTTCATGAGCGGTGTGATGCCTCTTGGGGCTTGTTTCGTGCTTATCGAAATGATTCAGCCTGGAGATTAGAAGCATGCGCTGAGAGGTGCCGAGTGCCTTTTGCCATCAAGTTTTCGATTTTGTCGACCGGCTGAATGCCGCCTCTAGCTCCGACGGCTGTACAGTTCAAGGCTGCGGCGGCGCAGGCGAAGTCGAGTTGCCGCTCGAGAGGCCAATTTTGAAGGAGACCGTAGATGAAGCCCGCGTGGAAGATATCGCCCGCTCCGGTGGTATCGACTACCGAGACACAATAGGCGGATGCGTGGTGAAGTTGTTTGCCGTCCCACCCTACGACGCCTTCTTCTCCTAGTGTGGCGGCTACCAGAGCGCATCCGTAGTGGTGTTGGATTTTTTGCAGCGCTTTTTCCAAGTTGGGCTCGGTCATGAGACGGCGTGGGAAGTCTCTGCTTACGACGAGGTAGTCGACATTTGCGATGAGTTCTTCGACGCCTGGATAGAGTTCATCGAGATCGGCGATGACCGGGATATCGGCGGCGCGGGCCCATGTGGCTGCGAGAGTTGCGGCGGCGGTGTCGTGGCCGTCGACGTGAAGGGCTCGGGCGTTGACGACCCATTCGCGGTCGAGATCGGCGGGCTGGAGGATGAGGCGCTCGTCGCGCCTGCAGAGGACGGTTCGCTCGCCGCCAGCATCGACGAGGATGAGAGATTGCGGGCTGGCTGCGCCTGCGGCTGTGATCAGTTGTGTTTCAACGCCTGCATGGGCGAAGGCTTCGCGGTGGAGCGCGGCGGCGGCGTCATCGCCTAGCTTTCCTACGTATCGAGTGCTCATACCCCAGCGCTGACAGGCGACGACGGTGGACGCGACTTGTCCGCCTGGTAGTACGGTTGCGGTGCGGTACTCAACTTTGGACCCGCGGGAGGGGTAGTCCGTGAGAGGGATGACGGTGTCGGTGGCGTTGAGCCCGACGCCTACCAGATCGACCTTTGACGCCTTCGTCATCTTTTTACTGTAAATGGAGTGGCGGTGTCCGCGATATCGGAAGCGTGGGACGCTGTCGCTGGGCGAACTGTTCTTTTGTGCTGAAGCACTTCATGCGAGTTAGATCTTGATAAAGATTTTGCGGCGGTAGAGTACGGCGACGAAGAGCCAGCAGACGGCTACGAATGCAATGGAGTAGAGCAGGGAGGCGAAGGGCACATTCGGAACTACCTGTTGGAATGAGCGAAAGATCGATTGCTGCAAAGTGACGCCCGGATGCGTGTGAATGCTGTAGAGGAGGGCTGCAAGCAACTCCGAGAAGGCGTAGGCGACGATGGCGTTGGTTCCGAAGATGAAGAAGGGTTTGAGGGCGCCCGAGTGATCTTGTTTGCCTGGTGTTCTTCGTAGATCAACGATGAACAGGCTTAGTGCCAGGAGGGAGAGGCTGAGGCCTGCGGCGAAGAGAGCGTAGGAGCTGGTCCAGAGTTTTTTGTTGATGGGGAACGTAATGTTCCAGAGACCGCCCAGCAGAATGCCGCTGATGCCAGCGATGGCGATGCCGGTTATCTTCTGTGTGAGCGTTCGCTGGGTGCGTAGCCAGATGCCGGTGACGACTCCGAAGAGAGCGGTGGCCAGGGCAGGGATCGTGCTGAGAAGGCCCTCGGGATCACGGGTGTGCTCGTAGAGATGGGAAGCTGAAAATAGCTGACGATCGAGCCATGCGGTGAGGTTCGCGTCCCGATCGAGGAGGGGAATGTCGTGGGTAGGGACGCCGTATCCAGGGACGGGAACGAAGCGCATGAGGATCCAATAAGCGGCTAGAGCGCCGATCGCGAGAGCTGCTTTGCTACGCCAGCCGGGACTCAGGATGTAGAGCGTGGCGATGATGAAGTAGCAGATGGCGATGCGTGGAAGTACGCCGTAAAAGCGCATGGTGTGGAGATTGAAGAAAGGGAAGCCGTGTATGAGCAGGCCGAGTACGTAGAGCGTGATGGAGCGGCGCAGGACGTGGAGGAAGAGGGATTGTTTCGTGGCGCCTTGGGCGAGTCGCGAGGCAGTGGAGAAGACGGTCGAGATGCCGACGAGGAAGAGGAAGGTGGGGAAGACGAGGTCTGTCGGAGTGAAGCCATTCCAGGCCGCGTGCTTGAGTGGCCAGTAGGCCAACTGTTCATCGCCGTTGTTGTTGACGAGGATCATGAAGGCGATGGTGAGGCCCCGCAGGAAGTCGAGCGAGAGGAGGCGTGCGGGCCGTGCGCCGGTTAAGGATGGCCAGGGGGTTTCGGAGGGTGCGCTCATCGTTGTCATAGTTTACTGGTGCGCCTCGGATTGTTGATTGGGAGCTAGATGAAGTGTATGCGCAATTGCCAGGGCGGCATCATAGGAGTCGCCGTGCGCTGTGGCGTCGTAGGCTTTCTGGCTGTGATTCCACTGATCGCCGAAGGCGTACCAATCGATGGTCTTCGGAGCTTCTCCGGTGTTGAGCGCGGTGGAGAGCGAGTCGAAGTACATCTGCCAGCGAACCATGTAGTAATCGCTCGTCAGGCCGGCCCAGTCGCGGTTGCCGTACTCGTGGAGGCCGTATTCGCTGGCTTTGCGGTCGCCCCAGGTAGTGAGGATGGAGCGGGCGTCATAGTTGAGACGATCAAGCTCTTCGGGTGAAGAGGCCCACCGCGGGACAAATGAGAGCCATTTGCCAAGAAGGAAGAATGGACTGGTTTGCAGTAGCTGGTTCTGTAGCTCCATGTCGCGGAGCCACTGCTTTGTGAGGGTGGCGAAGGCGGTCTTGTCTTTCGTGTCGTAGGCCTGCTTGATGAGGGGCAGGAGGCGGCGGCCTTCGTTGGCCATGGTCTGACGGGCTACGTCTACCAGGTCGTAGCGGTAGGTTTCTGTGGAGCGGAGTGCGGGGGTGACCAGCAAAAGTTCGGTGAGGGCGGGGGCAAAGTCGGATGGGTTGTAACGGAGCACATCCGGCGACCAGGTGGCGGCGCGGGTTGCCGTTAGAGATGGTTGGGCGTTGAAAATGGAGTCCTGTGAGGCGTCGCGCTCGCCGTGTTGTGTGTTGCCATCGGCGCGATAGCCGTAGGCGGTTTTGAGTAGGATCTGCCAGGCGCTTTGAGCGTGTGGATCGTTCGCTCCGTAGCGGCGGATTGCGTAGGCGTCGGTCCACTCGGTGAGGGTGACTGGATTGGCGTGCCAGGCCATCTCTGTATAGAGATCGAAGGCGAAGGGGTTGGTGTCCATGCCTTCGGTGAAGATGGCGGTGCCGACGATGCGGCTGTTGGGTTGCGCGGCCATCTGGGGAAGGCGAACGGCATAGTCGTAAAGTGGCGCGCCCATGGTGGTGCGCCCGCCAAACTCCCACAGGCCGCCGTAGAGCCAGGAGGCGCCACGAAACTCGCGGTCACGATCCTCACGGGGAATGCGACCTTGTTCGATTTCGGCGATGAGGACGTGGCTGGTGTCGAGGGAAGAGAGCAGCTCCTGGGTTGGATTCTGTTGCCAGCCGAGGAGCATCCACAGGGCGTTGGGATGGTCGTGCATGAGGGCTTGCTGTACTTTTTTTGCGGCTTCGGGAACGGGGACGTCGCCGGCTGCGCCGCCTTCCTGGAAGATCTCCATATCGTAGATTGCGGAGTCGCCATAGAGAGCGTGCTGATGGCGGTAGAAGGACGCCGCGAGTTTGTTGAAGTTTGGATCGCGTGGATCGAGCCAGCCTGGGCGGGTGAATCCGTTCCAGTCTCCTTGCGTGATGACGTGAGCGCCGGGGTGAAGCGAGGCGAAGTCGGCGGGGACAATGCCGTAGTATCCGGGTAGAACGGGAGTGATGCCGAGGCTGCGTAGTGAGGCGATGATTTGTTGCGCGGAGCGGGATCGTTTCTCGAGGAGCTCCATCGAGATGGGAGCCTCGAAGCAACACATGTTACCCATGAGCTGCCAGTTCTGATGCGCAGGCTGGACGATCCAGTTGCGGATGGCCTGGTCGGAGTAGCCGGCGTCGCGGAAGGTCTGGTAGAGAACTAGGTCCATACCACGCTCGATGAGGATGGCATTGGTGCCGCTTAGAGCGAGGATGTCGATCTCATGTTGCCAGCGCTGTTGATCCCAGTAAGGTGCGGAGTAACCGTCAACGTTCTCGTTGAGGGCGTAGCGCCAGGGGTAGAGGGCTGGCTTTTCGATTGGGGCGGAGGGCGCGGGGAGCGACAGGTTGGGAGGGCCAAGTTGAGAGCCGTCTGGGGAGATTTGTAGATGCGCGACGTACTTCAAATACCAGTTGACGCCATATAAGAGAGTGGGTCGGGTGGCCGCTTCGACGCGGATGTGGCCTTGCGTACCGGTGACGCGGAAGTAGTCCTTGTGGTCGGGTTTCGGAATGAGAGCTAATTGAAACTGTGGTGCGAGGTTCGGCATGAGACGTTGGAGGACCGCTTGGGCAGGCGCGGTGGGCGATTCGGCGCGTGCGGACCCCGTCACCAGACTGGCGGTGAGGAGCGGAATCGCGAAGAACTGCTTTCGAAGCATGCACACCAATGTAGCGAAATTTAGAGGAGAGCGCTCTGGAGAGTTTTGAACGGGAGGAATCGGAAGTGGTGGTCTCGTTGGTTTTATTACGTGTTGTAAAGGGGATGTAGGGCTTTGCTCGGTGGGACCGCTTAGTATGGACAGGTGATTGGAGGTTGTTTTGAATTTTGCGAAAGAGATAAAGACGATTGCTACGGACAGTCATTTCCTGGTTCCACTGTGTGTGCTTGTGTTGGGGATTGTTTTGCTGGCAGTGTTGCATTAGTCGGCAGAGTACGGCCGGTCTGAAGGGAAGCATCGAGGGAGTTGAATGGCATTGGTCGTAGAGGAGACAGGAAAGACGGGCTTGTCGCTGCATGGCCTGGGTGTCGTCTGCGGGTTGTCGGCTGGAGTTTGGTTGGGAGCGGCCGAGGCTCCAACGAAGTTGGTGAATGCAGGGTTTTCGCCGTTTGCGATCTCGTTGTGTATGGTCGCCGGAGTGTTCACGGCGCGATGGACCTTTCCTACTCTGTTGAAGGGGACGGGGTATGTCTTCGAGGATCTGGCGGAGAGGAAACACCTGATGGTTTGGGCGCTGCTGGCAGGGGCGTTGTGGGCAGTGGCGAATACTCTGACTGTGTTCGCGATTCGCGACGTGGGTTTGGCGGTGGCGTTTCCGATGTGGAATGCGAACTCGCTGATTGGATTGTTCTGGGGGCGCGTGCTGTTTCGTGAGTTGGAGGGCGCGAGCGGCAGAAATATTGCGAAGGTTGTGCTGGGTGCGATTGCAATTGTAATTGCCGCGGTGATGCTGGGTTTCAGCACGATCCACGGCGGGGCAATGGGAAGGCATGCTGTTCGCGGAATCGTTGCGGCGTTGGGCGCGAGCCTAATGTGGGGGACGATGTACGTTCCGTATCGCAAGGCGTATCTCAGCGGGATGAATCCGCTTTCATTTGTGACGGTGTTTACGGTGGGCGAGTTGGGAACGGTGCTGGCGCTGACGCTGGCTCTGGATGGAGGGTTGCATTCGTCGGCGTTCCAACTGTTTCGTGTGTCCGGAGCGTTGTTCTGGCTTTTCCTGGGTGGGTTTGTGTGGGTGATCGGAGACCTGTTTCAGCAATTTGCGACGAAGTATCTGGGGATTGGGCGCGGGATTCCGCTTTCAAATACCAATCAACTTTGGGGGCTCGCGTGGGGTGCGCTGGTGTTTGGCGAACTGGCGAAGGCTGACAGGCAGCATCGATGGATGGTGATTGGAGGGTCGGTGATCATGATCCTTGGGGCGCTGGCCATCAGCACGGCGGTGGCTTCGGCTAAGGAAGGGAACTCGACGAATGAGGCAGTGCTGCGGGAGTGCAGGCGATACGGCTTGGACTATCAACGAACGATAATGGCGCAGGCTGGAGATGAGTTCGGCGGGAGGGACGAGCGGCGTCGCTGGTGGGATTACATCATTGTTCTGACTGCGATTGCAGTCTTTGTCACGTTGGGGGTTCGAGCGGTAGTGCCGCCGCTGACCATGGACCTTCGTTGGGTCGTGATTCTGAGTGTGGTGTTGGTTGCGAGTTTGATGGTTGGAGGTTGGAGCCTCTGGCGGAGGACGCGATTTAACTGATGGTATCTTTCCTCGCGGCTAGATCTCACTTTGTGGCTTGTGGGGTGCGGACCGGTGTTTGACGCGACACCGAGGCAGGCGAAATAGGGATAGACACGAACGATTACAAAGCTGATGATTTCGGGGTGGGAACTGTATCGTTCGGATATGGCTATACCACCCCTGACACAGTGGCTGCTGCGGGTTATGCGTTTTGAATCAGAGGCGAGAACAAGCGACGTTATGAAATATCTTCAAAAAATAATTCTCTCAGGCGTTTTGGTGGGCGAGGTGTTAGCAGGATCATTTGCAACGGCGCAGGAAACGCCTAAGCCAAGCCAGACTCCCGACCTGCCTACCCCAACTGTGCCCAAGGGCGGATCTGCGACGGCGGGCGTATTCGCTGCGGTGAAGGATTCGGAGTTGCGTCCGATCACTGCGGGGGGATTCGTTAAAGACGGGCCGGTGATCTTCAAAGATATTGCTAAACAAGCTGGCCTGACTGGCTGGCATCACGTGATGGGGACGCCTGAAAAGAAGTACATACTGGAGACAACCGGCTCGGGTGTCGCCTTACTGGACTATGACAATGACGGCTGGCTCGATATCTACTTGGTGAACGGCTCTACCTACGATGCGATGAAGGGTACGGCGGATCCTCCACATGCAGCGTTGTTTCATAACAACCACGATGGAACATTTACCGATGTTTCCGTCAAAGCCGGAGTCACAAACGATCGTTGGGGGTATGGCGTCGCGGTGGGAGATTACGACAACGATGGCTGGCCGGATATCTACGTCTCCAACTTTGGCAAGAATCGGCTGTATCACAACAATCACGACGGAACGTTCACCGACGTAGCGGAAAAAGCAGGAGTCACGCTGGGGAATTGGTCTACTGGAGCGACGTTTGGAGACTACGACGGGGACGGTCGGCTCGACCTCTTTGTTCCTGGGTACGTCCACTACGACATCAGCCATCCACCTGATCCGGGATCGGAGGCTATTGGGATGGTCTACTGTCAGTTTCGCGGAGTGAATACTTTGTGCGGGCCGCGCGGGTTGCAAGGGGAGGGAGATCACCTCTTTCACAACAACGGGGATGGAACCTTTACCGACGTAAGCGAGAAGGCTGGTGTGTCAGATAAAGCTCGCTACTACGGCTTTACGGCGGTGTTTGTCGATATCAACAATGACGGCAAGGTCGATCTTGTAGTCACCGACGATTCGTCGCCGAACTATCTTTATATGAATAACGGAGATGGAACATTTGAAGATGCCAGTTACTACTCTGGTTTCGCATTGAACCAGCAAGGACGCGATCAGGCTGGCATGGGCCTAGCAGTTGGTGATTATCTCAACAATGGGTGGATCGATCTCTACACTGGAACATTTTCGGATGACTACAAACCTCTGTTTAGAAATGGTGGGGATCAGGGATTTACTGAAATAAGTCCGGAGATGGGTATCGCAGAGGTCACGTATCCTTTTCTGACCTGGGCGACTGAATTTATCGACTATGACAACGATGGCTGGAAGGACATCTTTCTGGTCAACGGACATGTCTATCCGCAGGTGGATAAGTACGATTGGGGAACTTCCTACGCGCAGCGTCCTCTCCTGTTTCATAACATCGACAAGGGAAAGAAGTTTGAGGTGATACCGGCGGTGATTGGAAGCGGGTTGGCGGACGTGATTCCGGGACGGGGAGCCGCGTTCGGCGACCTGTTCAACGACGGTAAGGTGGACGTTGTCATCAATTCGATGGACCATGTGCCTTCGCTGATGAGAAATGTTAATCCGGATAACCATCACTGGGTTGGCTTGAAGTTGATCGGAGGTCCAAAGAGTCCGCGAGATGCCGTGGGCGCTGCGGTCTACCTGACGGCGGGTGGGATACGTCAACGAGCAGACGTGCTAAGTGGTGGCAGCTATGAGTCTTCCAACGATCAGCGACCACACTTCGGAATTGGCGATGCGACCAAGGTAGATGCTGTTGAGATTCATTGGCCCAGCGGATTGGTGGAACAGATAGTCATCCCATCGGTTGACCGCTTTTTCACGATTCAAGAGGGAAAGGGTGTTGTGCCCGGTCTTCTGGACGAACCCGGGAGGACGAAATCTGCCGCAGAAACTAGCAGACAAAAGGTGCACTAGGTAAGTAGAATTCCGATCAACCTTTCGCACCTACTTAGTTTGTAAGCCGACGAAAGGAAAGCTGGGAATCGATGCTGACGTTTTCGGAGTGGGCCAAGACGCGGATGGAGTGGGTGGTCGGCAATCGACGGCGCCTCGCTGTCGTAAGGGTGGCGTACGTCGCTTTGGTTTGCGCGCTCCTGGCAGCAAGCGTGTTTGCCTTTCTTCCGCGGATTCAGGCGCACTCGGATCAAAACGATACCCAGCAAAAGATCACAGACGAAGCTACAGTTCGCAAAGAATACGCAGAGAAGGTTGGCAAAACGTACAACTTTGCGTTCGGCAAAGGGAATATTTCAACTCCAGGAAACGCAGCAGTGCTTGGAGACACATTTCTCGAGCCAGATGCGTTTCCTACGGCCGACTACTGTGGCCATTGCCATAAAGAGGCGTACCACCAGTGGCGGCAGTCGTTACACTCCAACTCATTTCGAACGCCGTTTTATCGCACTAGCGTCAATATCCTGATTAGGACCAAGGGAATTGAGTTCTCGCGCCACTGCGATAGCTGTCACAATCCGATTGCAGTGCTCGGCGGGGGACTAACGCAGAGTTCGATCGTGGATCGCAAGTTCGATCAGGATGGATTGACTTGCACTACGTGCCATTCGGTGCAGAAACTGCAGTCGACGCTTGGCAACGGCGGCTATGTGATGGGTGTACCGGCCGTGCTCGTCGATGAAAATGGCACACGCATTCCCGGGTTGGTACCTGATTCAGAGATTTTGGCTCATCTTGATAGGCACTCGAAGGCGGTGATGCAAACCTTCTACCGGACGCCCGAGTTTTGCTCCGCCTGCCATAAGGCTAACTTGCCGAATCCGCTGAACGATTACAAATGGATCCGCGCATTCACGGCGTATGACGAGTGGCAAAACTCTAAGTTCTCGCAGCGAAATCCGCTCACCTTTTATCAAGCCGATTTCACTAGCTGCCAGGGTTGCCATATGAAGCGTGCATCGAATGCGCTGCCAGAGCCAGGCGCTAAGAACGGTACCTTCGCCTCGCACCGTTGGACTGCAGGCAATACCGCTGTTCCTTTCTACTATGGGTTTGATGGACAGCTCGAGAAGACGATCGAATTTCTGAAGACTGGAAATTATCTAAACGTCGATCTGTTCGCAATTCGCAAGGCGAACGATGACAAGCTAATCGCACCCTTGGGTTCGACGGCGTTCACTCTCGCACCGGGTGATGTCGTGCAGGCGATGGCGGTGATCCAGAACAAAAATATCGGCCATTCGCTGATTCCAGAGGTGCGCGACCTGTATGAGGCCTGGGTAGAGTTTGTAGTCACCGACTCTAGTGGCAAGGAGATCTACCACAGCGGCTTCATCAAACCAGATGGAAAGCTGGATGAGCGGGCGCACAGCTTTACGAACCGTCCGGTCAACACGGACGGTGGGTTCGTCGACAATCACAAGGTGTGGACGATCCATTCTGTTGCGTATGACAACACGGTTCAGGCGGGCCGTTCCTCTCTCATTCGTTACGAGTTTCGCATTCCATCCGAAGCGAAAGGGACAGTAACAATTACTGCCAGAGTTAATTATCGACATCTCCGCCAGAGCTATCTGAACAACGTTTTCGGAGAAGATCACGTCGCCTACCCGATTGTTGAGTTGGCTTCACGATCCCGGACACTCAATCTTGGAGAGAATCCGGTGAGCGCACCCGATCCGAAAGACAATGCTGACTGGATGCGTTGGAATAACCTCGGCATTTCCTATCTCGATCAGTTGCAGTACAGCGATGCGATTCAAGCCTTTTCACAGGTCGTCAAGTTGCGGCCGGATTATGCTGACGGCTACACCAATATTGGCCTAACAAATATCGAATGGGAGAAATACGCTTCGGCTCGCGCAGGCCTTGAGAAGGCCCTGGAACTCAGTCCCAATAACGCTCGGGCTCTTTACTACCTTGCGTTGGTGGAGCGGCGAGCAGGAAATTCCGAAGCTGAAGTAGCAGATCTCAAGAAGGTTCTGGCACAGTATCCCCAATCACGAGACGCTCGTCGAGAGCTGGGGATCTCTTACTATCAACAACGCAAGCCTCAGGAGGCGATGGAGCAGTTTGAGGCGTTGCAGGCGATTGACCCGGATGACCTGACAGCGCATTACAATCTTGCGCTGCTATACCGTCGTGCCGGGATGAAGGACAAGGCCAAGGAACAATCCGCGAAGTTCGTCACGAAAAAGATTGACCCTGGCGCACCTACCTATTCTCTAGATTTCCTCCGTAAGCATCCGGAAATCTCGATAGAAAGCGTGCCGTGGCATGTGCATAAGGATCTGGCGCATCCCGAAGTTATGAGCGCCGGTGGAGAGCACTGAGACGTGGGTCGGCTCGGAAACACTCTAAGATAAGATACGTTCTCAATGGGTGGGGATTGCGGTGAGTGGAGAAGTTGTGAGCAAAAAAAGTTGGATGGCAGTTGTGTTTGCGGTAGTAATTGTAACATTCATTGCGCCGCCGCGATGTCTAGCTGAAACGCAGTGTCCATGGCTAAATGCCGCAACCGCTGCCGGCGTCTTGGGCGGTGAAGTACAGGCGAACGTCGCTGCACTGACGCCGCAGGGCGATACTACCTGTGAATTCAAACGCACTGAGCACTCTGCTGTTTTCGTATTGACGATCGCTGTGCATACGATGGCTCTCCCCGCGAAGGATTTTGCCACGTACCTTGCTCGATGTAGCGGTACCGCGGTTCCTCTGAAGGGAATTGGCAATGAGGCGGTTCATTGTGTCACGACCAATGGCTCGGCCAATGGGGGAGAACAGATCATCGGCCGGGTTCGTGACCGGGCGTTTGTCATTGATCTCAAGCGAAGCTCAGCTATGCAGCCCATCTCGAGTGTGAACGGCTTGAGTGATGAGGCGAGAAACGTGGCGGAACAGGTAGCCGGAGCGCTCTTTTAGATATGTCGCTTATCGCCTGGCGTTCCGGCAGACATCTTGAATTGATGAAGCTTTGCTTTGTTTGCTCTGTGGGAATGGTTTCTATCGTTCATGGGAACGCTCAGCAGAACTTAGGTACAAGTGGATTAGAGAGTTCAACCCACTCGTCTCAGGGCAGCGCGATTCCGACTAACGAGGTACAGCGGTTGATCTCTCGTGGTCAGTTGAGTGAAGCGGAGACGCGGTTAGATTCATTGGCCAGCCAGCAACCGGAACCAGCGGGAGTAGAGCGTATGCGCGGGATGATTCACTACCAGCGCAATGAATTTGCCGCCGCGAATTCGGCCTTCGAAAAAGCAATCATGCAAGATCCCAAAGATCTCCAAGCTACGCAGATGCGCGGCGTGACGCTTTATCGAATGGGACAACCGGCAGCGGCAATTCCTCTTCTCGAACGTGCGAATACTCCCATAGCAAGCGACAACGCTGATGGCACCTATGTTTTGGCGGTCTGTTACCTCGACGTCCATCGGTATGACGACGCGCGCCGCATCTTTGCCCAACAGTACAAGCTCCCAGTTGATTCGGCTGCATCGTATTTGTTTATGGGACGTATGCTGCTCCGCCGCAATTACCCAGTCGAGTCCGAACAGATGACACGCAAAGCACTCGAAATTGAGCCGAGATTACCTTTGGCGCATCTGCTGCTGGGACAGCTTGCACTATCGCGGTCGCAGGCGGCTGAAGCCGTTGTCGAGTTTGAAGCCGAACGGAAGATCAATCCGATGGACGGAGAGGTTTATGAGCGCCTGGGTGATTCCTACTTGCGAGCGTTGCGCTACGAAGATGCACAACAGGCTTTGAACTGTGCGCTCCTCCTGGAGCCGAATTCTACCGGGCCCTACATACTGCTCGGGCAGGTTCTGTTGAAACGGGATGATGCTTTGACGGCGCTTAATTATCTGATGCGTGCAGAGCACATGGATCCAAATAACCATCTCACTCATCTGCTGCTTGGTCAGGCTTACCGTGCTTTGGGCCGCAAAGAAGATGCCACGCGCGAGTACAAAAGCGCAGAGAGCATTCAGAACTCCGTCGAAAATCCGAAATAGCTGGCATCTTACATCGGACATGTTCTAACGATGTGACGAAACCCTAACTATCGGCTTATTCGAATCGCAAATTGCACGACACGAGGGTCGGTTGTAGTCGAAGTGATCGTACCGAACGCGGCGGACCCGAAGCTGCCGTTGGGCTGCGAGAACTCTGGCGTGTTGGTGACGTTAAACATCTCGGCACGGAACTCGAGGTCGGCCTTTTCAACGAGTCGGGTGCGTTTGATCAGGGAGACGTCGAGGTCGCGGTAGGCTGGGCCGCGAACTGGATTGCGGGATGCGCTGCCAATGACGAACTGTGGGGCGGTCCCGAATGCCGCGGTGTTGAAGTAGTGCGCGGGAGAACGCACATTAGCGGCTAGTTTCGGATTTCCGACGATGTTGGGGCGTTGAAGTGAGAAGCCGGCGAAAGAGTTGTTGTTCGTGGCCTGAGTGACCGTGACCGGCATCCCAGACTGCAGCGACAGAATTGAGTTTAGGCTCCATCCACCGAGAATCGCATTGCCGATGCCACTTGACGCGAAGCGGTGGCCGCGGCCGGCGGGCAGATCGTAGATGCCGCTGAAAGAGGTGACGTCGGGCATATCGCCGCTGGAGGAGTCACGTTCCAGATAGGGGCGGAAAGTATCTGCTGCGATGAGTGAACTTGTGTTGGGCGAGGAAAGAACGGTGGAAGAGAAGACCGAGGAAGCATCATCGATGAGTTTGGAGTGAGTGTAAGCGAATAGGAACGAGATGCCGTGAGAGAAGCGCTGCTCGGCTTTGGTCTGAATCGCGTTGTAGTTGGTGGTGCCGGAGTTGTGGCGATAGGTAGCGACGTTCTGGAAGCGAGGATAAGGCTTGATGAGCTGCGCGGCGGCAATGGTCTTCGTGTCAAGTGAACTGGAAGGGGGAAGCTGGCCGAAGTAAGGGTTTGTGACTGGAGTCAGCAGGGCCTGGCCCTCTGCGAGCTGGGCGGCGGTGAGCTGGTTTAGGTTGGAGTCGGGAATGCCAACGTGAATGATATTCGATCCTACGTACGCGACCTCAACGGAGAGATTGTTGGTTACTGCGTGCTGGACAGCGAGATTCCACTGCTGGACGTATCCGGAACCAGCGCCGCGATCAACGGTATAGACGCTTTGTCCAAGGCCGGCGTTTTGGTTAAGTGGAATGGGGGTGATTGAGGGGCCGTGCGATAGTGCGAATGCTGCGTTGACACTATCCTGTGTCTTCTGCGTGACGCTCTGTATGAAAGGGAACTGTGGAACAGTGAAGGGCGTCGTGATGCCGGATTGGTCGATGAAGACAATGCCAAAGCCGGAACGGACGACGGTCTTTTCATTGAGCATGTAAGTGAATCCGACACGAGGAGCCACATTGTCGTAGTGAAGTTCGCGGGCGCTGCGTGGGTTCCCGTCGACACCCACGTAGTCAAGCTGCTGAGTACCGAGGTTGAAGACCGCTCCCTGATTGTTCTTTTCGGTCGATGGATGGTGGAGCGTCCAACGTGCTCCGATGTTGAGCGTAAGACGATTGGATGCCTTCCAGTCATCTTGTAAAAAGTATTCTTCGATATAGTCGCGGGGGCGGATTTTGGCTTGTTGAAGGTCGATCTGGAAGGTGTCGACTTGACCGAGAAGGAAGCTGGCAACGGAGTTGCCACTGTTGGTGATTCCCTGTTGGTTGGTTCCGGTGGTTGTAAAGGCGAAGGAGCCTGTGGGGTTGGGCGGCGAGACGGTGTTGAGCTGATACCAGCGGAAATCGATGCCGGCTTTGATGGCATGTGCGCCGCGAGTGTAGACGACGGTGTCGACCATCTGCCAGACAGAGGTTTGAAAGTTTGCGAAGGTGCTTGCAGAGGGACCGAGCTGTTGGAAGCCAGTCAACGTGAAAAGAGGAAGGGCATTGTTGAAAGCCGCATTGGTGGGGATACCGGGGATGCCGAGCGCGTTCGAAGCTGTGTCGTCGAGGTCAGGACCGATGATGTTGTTGCTGCGGCGGGTGTAGCCGCCGGTGAGGTTGTTGACGAGACGTGGGGAAAAGACATGGTTCTCATTGGCGACGACTTGTTGTCCGCGCACGTTGGACAGGCCCGGAACGCCGCCAGTGCCGAGAGCTGCACCACTAATTAGACCGCTGCCATCAGGCAATGGAGTAACTGGATCTTCTACCTCGTTGTAGTAGGAGTAGCGGCCGAAGGCGTGGTCACGAGTTCCGTAAGCTCCATCGATGCGAACGTCGAATTGGTTCTGATGGTCGGCGTCGTTCGCGGTGCGAGTGTAGTTATTGGCAGCGGCGCCTTTGGTTGGGGTGGGGAAGCGGGCGAGGAGAGCCTTTGCCGCGGGATCAAACGGTATGTTAATGACGTCGCCGGGAAACTCCTGACGGACATTCTTCCCGTTAATGATAGTTGTCGTAGCGGGATTGTAGATCTTTGAGACGCCAGTGAAGATTCCGTTACGCTCGTTAACGGTTGGAATCGTCGAGGTAAGTGTGCGGCCGATGAACTGCTTGACCCCTTGGTAGTCGCCGAAGAAAAAGAGGCGGTCGTGGAGGATGGGTGCACCAAGGGTGGCGCCGTAGAGATTGCGTCGATACTCGGGCTTTGGTCCCGTCGGGGCGAAGTAGTTGCGGGCGTTGAGATCTTCATTGCGAAGATACTCAAAGAGGCTGCCATGTACGGTGTTAGAGCCCGAGCGAGTGGCGACGTTGACTACGCCACCGTTGAAGCGTCCGAATTCAGCGGGCACGTTATTCGCTTCGATGGTGAATTGCGCGATGTCATCGAGGATAGGGAAGTAGGCGACCTGGCCGGGCTCAGGCTGCAATGCAGAGATGCCGTCATAGATGTATTCGTTGGTGCGGGGACGGCCGCCGTTGATGCGAGGAAGCAAGGTTCCCGGAGGCAACTCAACACCTGGAGCCAGTGTTGTGAGCTGAATGAAGTTTCGTGTATTGAGCGGGGTGGAGGCGATGATGATGCCAGGGATCGTGGTCTGAATGGTGCTGGTCTCGGCCTGCAGGAGCGGAGCATCACTGTTGACGGTTACAACATGCTGATCGCCCCCGGGGCTGAGATTGAGATCGAGACTAACGGTCTGTCCGATGAAGAGTGAAACGCCTTCGCGATTGAGAGTCTTAAAGCCGGAAGCTTTCACCTCGACACTATAAGATCCCGGATTGAGATGGATGAAAAGATAATCGCCCGAGCTGGAGGTAGTCGTATATCGATGCAGGTTCGTTGAGGATTCGGTCAACTCCACCGCTGCGTTTGCGATGGAAGCACCAGAGGGATCGAGAACGCGGCCTTTCAAATCGGCCGCGATCTGGGCGGATACTATCGCTCCATCGAACAAGGTAACAATGAAGAGGGCGCAAGAGAGGCGGCGAAGCTTCATGAAAATCGCTCCTGGAAACGCAGGTTTGAGGTGCGTTCGGTTACAACAAGGATTAGCGAACAGTCGAGCTGAAGACTGGCCTCCCCGCACGTGTCCCACTGAATACTACGAAGTTATTCGATTCAAATCGTATAGTCAAACGATTCGCAGATCGGCCGGCTGGGACACCGATTGCAACTAAGAAGGATCGTCGAGGCGCTCAATCATCACGTCGGTCGACTTGATAAGAGCAGCTGCAAGATCACCCTTTTTCAATTGAAGCTCGCGCACAGCGTTTGAGGTGATGATCGCTGTGACATGTGTGTCCGCTACTGAAAGAACCACTTCCGCCAGAAGACCCTGTATGTGGATACTGACGACTTTGCCTGCAAGTTGATTCCTGCCACTGACGCGACGATAACGCTGTCGCGACTCGGCAGTGGGCTTCGTCTTGTCTTTCGTAAGAAATGGCTTCAAGGCCGCCTCTGACAGTCGATGATGTCCGCCCGGAGTCTGAACGGTCTTCAACTTTCCGCTCAGGATCCATTGCTTGATGGTTGGATAGCTCACGCCCAACATGCGAGCGGCTTCACGAGGCGTCAGCATTTGCTTGGTAGTCGGCATGCCCTATAGTTTTAGCATTTTTTTGAAGTCGACTGCACCCTAAGCTGCTCGTTCTTGCGAGTCAGCGACGACTATCCTACTTCACGCTCGTATCAAGCGGCTTTATCGACTGAAGCATCGTGGGAATGAGTTCCGATACGGTGGGGTGAATGTGAACGGCGTGAGAGAGAGTAGTGTAAGGTGCCCCTGCGTACATGGTGCTCAAGATGCAATGAATGGCTTCGTCTCCGCCAGTTCCGAGGATGGCGGCGCCCAGAATCTTCTTGTTTTCTGCGTCCACCAGCACTTTCATGAAGCCCTGCGTCTCTCCCTTCTCAACGGCGCGCCCGATCTTCGTCATTGGGCGAGTTCCGATCAGGGCAGCACGTCCACTCTGGCGCACTTGCGTCTCGGTAAGGCCGACCTGTGCCAGTGGGGGATCGATGTAAAGGGCACTTACAGGAATACGATCACTGACGCGCCGAGAGGCTTTGTCGAGGAGATTGTCCGCTACGATCTCAAAGTCGTTGTACGAGGTATGGGTAAAGGCCCCTCTTCCGTTGCAATCTCCGATCGCCCAAATCCCTGGAACGGACGTTTGCAGCTGATCATCGACAGTGATATAGCCATGCTCATTGGCCTTGACACCGGCGGCCGTTAGCCCGAGATCATCTGTATTTGGTCGCCTTCCAGCGGCGAGAAGAATGCGCGATCCTACGACCTGAGGATGGCCCTCAAGGCAGTCGAGGCCGACCGCCACTTCTCCGCCATCGTTCTCAAGTCGGATACAGTTCGCATCGAGGCGAAGCTGAATCCCCTCAGATTGAAGGATCTCCTGAACCGCCGAGGAGAGGTCCTCATCTTCATTGGGGATGAGCCGCGACTTGCGTTCGACAACCGTCACTTCAGCTCCGAAGCGTCGGTACATCTGAGCGAATTCAAGCCCTACGTAGCTTCCACCCACGACGATGAGATGTTTGGGAAGTTCCTCAAGGTCGAGGATGGTGGTGCTGGTAAGAAATGGAACCTCTCGAACGCCGGGCATATCAGGTATGGACGGCCGCGCACCGACGTTTAGAAAGATATTTTTTGCGTAAAGAACCTGGTCACCAACGCGAATCTCCTTGGGAGACTCGAAGCGCGCTGCTCCTGTAAATACGGTGCATCGCTCCATGCCTCGCAACCAACCCTCTACGCCCGTGCGGGACTTCATTACGATTGCATTCTTGCGAGCCAGTACTTGTTTCATATCGACGACGACGGGCTCTTTGCGGACGACTCCGAAGTCGCTGCCGCGGCGTGCGATGTGAGCTGCGTGTGCACTTGCGACCATTGCCTTGGTCGGAGTGCATCCGACGTTCACGCATGTTCCGCCGAACAGCTTGCGTTCGACCATGGCGACCGTCCAGCCGGCCTGTGTGAGACGGCCCGCTAACGACGGTCCCGCCTGTCCAGCACCGATGATGATTGCATCGAAGTCTTGTCTCATCAGAGTCTCGTGACTACCACGATAGCAAGAATGATCGCTACGGCATCTTCCAGTAAAGCCGCAGGAAGGTCTTTTCCGAACGCCTCAGCCAGTTTCGTGCGTACGGCCGCGCCCCCAAGTGTACCCGCTACCGCACCGACAGCGCCGGCGACGAGCCCGATGATCAACGATTGACGTGCTGCTCCCACGGCCGCTCCAGAGAAGGCTCCGGTAATGATCCGGGTGATGAATTGAGGTGGCACCTTTCGACTGGGCGTCTTCGGCAGCTTGTCATTGATCAACTCCCCGATAGCCAGCAACGTAAAGATGTAGGGCGTAGCGGCATAACCTAAAAATGCGAGAGAGGTGCCTTGAAGCGGCAGAAGACCAAGGCGGGCTGCCCAACTTACGGCCGCGGGTGCGGTCAAGGCGCGAAGTCCGGCGACAATACCGATCAAAAATGCAAGCACGATGATGAACATTAAGGCTCCTGTGAGGGATTATTTTTACTGTTGATTTGATAACACTACTGCTGCTGACTGCATGAGTGTTGGAGAGTATGCGGCAGGGTAGATAAAGAAAGGCTTAGAGCGTACGTCGCAACCAATCCCGTAGCTCGGTGGCGAAGCTTGCAGATCAGGGCCTGCTAACTTACAGGCCGAGCTCGGTAAGGCTTGGGTGGTCGTCTGGACGCCGACCGAGCGGCCAATGATAGAGGCGCTCGCTCTCTTTAATTGGAAGATCGTTAATGCACGCATAGCGATGATGCATGATTCCGCCTTCGCCGAACTCCCAGTTTTCATTTCCGTAAGAACGGAACCACTGCCCAGTTGCATCATGCGACTCATACGCGAACCGGACTGCGATCCGCGAGCCTCCAAACGCCCAGAGCTCTTTGATGAGCCGATAGTCCAACTCTTTTTGCCATTTGCGAGTGAGAAACTGCACGATCTGCTCTCGCCCGGTGACGAACTCCGAGCGATTGCGCCACTTGCTGTCGAGGGTATAAGCGAGGGCGACCTGCTCCGGATTACGCGAGTTCCAGCCGTCTTCGGCCTTACGTACCTTGAGGATTGCGGTCTCCTGTGTGAACGGTGGGACAAGTGCGACTTTCGATTCACTGCTCATTCCTGTACTCCTTCCGGCTATGGATCGTAAATTCTCTGTGAAAGAGAACAAGTGAGGACAACGGCGGACAACGAAATAGTTATCAAACGTATTAAGAAAGCCGCAACGGTAAACCTATGAGTGGTTGATCTCCCAGACTGCTTTTTTGCCCCTAATGTTAGGGCAATCGATTTGGCAGACGTATCGAATTGCCGGGGCGTGTTTGCATCTTCCAGTGTGCAAACTAGTGTTAGCCGAGTTGTTGCGGATCATGTCTCATCGCTTTGTTAGAGTTTGGAGTCTTTGAAACTGGGCCATTTCTTTTGAAAAAAAGATTTCAAAAGATGGCTGCCAGCGTTCGCTTTTTTGATGCCGAAGGTCTAGTATCGGTTGCGGAATTGGATTGCGGGCTCGAGCTTTTCTCAGTTAGAGGAGGCAGTAACCATGCCAGATTCCTACTTTTCGTCTCTTTCCAACTTGTTCCCCACCTCGGCCGTTCAGAGCATTGCCGGTCACTTCGGGGCGTCAGAGCGAACCGTCCTCAGCGGCATTCAATCATCGATCGCTGCGGTGCTCGGTGGTCTCGCGCAGAAGTCTAACGATAAGGGTTTTATCGGCCAAATTGCTCAACTGGCTTCGTCGACCCCGGAGAACGCTGCGACATCCGCACTTGCCCATGACGCTCTCACCAACCCCAACTCCTCGTTTCTTTCTGGAGCAAATCAGTTGCTCACCAGCACCTTCGGCGGCAAACTTGGCTCCATTACTGATGCACTGAGCAGTCAGACCGGACTGCGCTCAACGGCAATTTCCACTCTGCTGTCGCTTGGCGGTACGACCGTTCTAAGTCTGCTTGGGAACAAATTCCGCGATGGCAGCTTGAACGCGAGCAGTCTTCCAGGGTTTCTGCAAAAGGAAAGTGCTGCGCTGCAAGGGCATCTTCCAGTGGGATTTAGCGCAGGCACCGCTACGGTTACTACGCACAAAGTAGACGTCAACCCCGTAGTCGCCCAGACAGTACAGGTAGAAAAAAGCCGTTCCTTCTGGCCTTGGTTGCTGGGCCTGCTGGTGGCTGCACTGTTGCTTGGTTATTGGTGGTTCCACTCTCGACCGGAGCCAGTAGCGGTTGCTACCCCAGCGCCAGTCGTTGCTCCCGTCCCGCCCAAAATCACGTCCTCCTACGGAGCCGATCTGGGCTCGCTGGTCGATGTCAAGCTATGCGACGGATCTACGTTGCGGGTTCCAGAGCGAGGAATGGAAGGGAAGCTGATTACATTCATCGAGGATCCTGCTCACAAACCCGACAAAACCTCGTGGTTCGACTTTGACCGTCTGCTCTTCGATACCGACTCAGCTACTCTGCAGCCGCAGTCTACCGATCAACTCAACGATGTCGCAGCCACCCTCAAGGCCTGTCCTAACATCCACCTCAACGTCGGCGGCTACACCGATAACACCGGTGACGCCAAACATAACCAGAAGCTCTCGCAAGATCGTGCCGACAGCGTGGTCGCCCAGTTGGAGACCATGGGTATTGCGCCCAATCGATTGGTTGCCAAAGGATATGGCGATCACAATCCCGTGGCGGACAACTCCACGGAGGAGGGCCGCGCACTCAATCGGCGGATCTCCGTACTGGTAACCGCTAAATAGCGAACGCCCATCCCGGCTGGCGTCTCCCCTCGAGGTCTCACTATGAATCCGTCCCTTGATAAATTGGGCGCGGTCGACACGACAGCCGCGCACGCCGAACGGGAGACCGTCATCCCGCTCTTGGAAGAACAGTTCTCCGTTGCCAAACGTGTTGTAGAAACAGCACGGGTCCGTGTATCGCGAGTCACTCATGACCATCAACAGCTGGTCGATGAGCTGCTGAATCACGAGAAGGTGGAGGTCGAGCACGTTCCCGTCGACCGACCAATCGAGGCTATGCCATCCATACGTCAGGAAGGCGATGTCACGATCATCCCTGTCGTTGAAGAAGTTTTGAAAGTGGAACGCTGCCTGGTGCTCAAGGAAGAGGTGCATATTCGGCGGATCAAAACGACCGAAAGGCATCAAGAGCAGGTGACGCTGCGCAAGCAGGAAGTCCTTGTCTCCCGCACTCCCATAGAACACTCTGAAGTCCCCGATTAGGCGACTCAAACCGATGCAGTTAACCCGCGAAAGGAAACACCCATGAGCAACTTCGAAAAGATCGTGACTTTATTTGACACAGCGGAACATGCCCAAGCGGCCGAGACGAACCTGCAGCATGCGGGCTTTTCTGATGGCGACATCAGCATTCTTAGCGGCTCGGATCTTCCCAAGGCCGGGGACGCCCTGCGCGAGCCTGGCCTCTGGCATCGCATGTTTGGGAGCGACATCGCACAGCACGAGGCGACTGTCTATGCAAAAGCAGTTGAGTCCGGCGGAGTCGTGCTAACCCTGCGCGCAGCGGAGGCAGATGTTCCGAAAGCGATGGCGATCCTGAACCAGCACAAACTGGTCGACGTAACCGACCGTGCCGTCGATACGGGCGTCATCTCGAAGGCTTCCGCTGCAACGCTTGCTGCTTCGACAGCTGTTGCCGCTGCGGTGCCCACTAAGCCCGTCACCGCGGACCTGGGGAAGAACGAGGTGATTCGCCTCGCCGAAGAGCACCTGGAAGTGGGTAAGCGCCTGGTCGAAGAGGGAACTACGCGCATCCGACGCTTCGTCACCGAGACGCCGGTCGAAAAACAGGTGACCCTGCACGAAGAGCATGCGGAGGTTGTTCGTCGCGCTGTCAGCGACCCCAACTTCGTGAAGGACATCGACTGGTCCGATCAGACGATCGAAGTGCTGGAGACCTCCGAACAGGCCGTCGTCTCTAAATCGGCACGTGTTGCGGAAGAGGTTGTCGTCGGGAAGACCGGCTCTAATCGTGTCGAGACAGTGCACGATACGGTGCGGCGTCAACAGGTCGAAGTTGAACGCGTTCCGGGAAAGAACCCGCCAGCAGCCAGGACGTAGTTTCGCAGATGGACCCGCCCGGACGGGATCAACCCCGCACCGGGCGGGATCCAAACACGCATTCTAATGTCGGCTGTTTCTCGTTCGTTTTGAAGGCGAGCGAACATCGACTCTTCGCACGCGACAGCTCAGTTTCCACTCTCTTTCGCGCGTCGACTGGAGCTACTCGCTCTTAGTCCTGGACCAGCCGAATCGTCGTTGACTCTCCATTGCCGATCGTCACCAGGTAACCCAACCGTGGAACGATTGCAACGTGAGAACGCGCGTCTTCGCTTCCGCCTTCGCGGAGCTCATGCTCGACGATTGCGGCCAGCCTGGCCCTCATAAATCTGCTCTTCAACTCATCCGCCATAGGTACCTGCTCCAAACCAAGAGAGTTGGCCATTCCTCAAAATCGAGGAATGTAGATACATCATCAACGCAGGGTTAATTTTGGCTATCATACAGAAGTTGCATACAAAGTGGTGCAATAAATATTCGGGGGACTACATTCGTATTCCCTTCGGCGTGGACAATCGAGAATCTATTAGCGACCTCAAGGCACAGTCTTCGAGGAACCACACCATGAAGCTAGCCTTGCTTCAATTCAGTGGGGGAGGTTCGAGATGGGCTTCAAGGTCCTTCCTCGTACATCGCCCCTTGGAACCTATCTTTTTGCCTGGATGGGTGCCGTCCTCAAATCTCGCATCACGATGTGCTGGTTCAAACGAAGCAGTTCCGCGACTTCTCTGACGGTAATCCATGCTCTCTTTTTGGTCTGCATATTGGATCCAATCCTGCCCCTGTGTACCTGCCGGAAGAGAGGCCCGTGCTTCTTCGAAAGTGGTATCGAGACTTCTATAGAAAGTGGGTATTCACAAACGCCACGAGCTGAGTAAATCTAAATGGAGTTCAAGCATCGTAGAGAATTGGCTACCTCCGCAATTCAAAAGGGGCAACGTGAGTATTCATCACCGTTCAGTCATGATCGCTCTGCTAAGTTTGTGTCTGGCAGCGCCTGGACAGTTGGCCGCACAATCGCACCAGGATTCGGGCCCCGGGATGAATCAGACAGACAGTGCAATCCCAGGTCTTCACGACTTCGATTTCCTTGTGGGTCACTGGCAGGCTCATCATCGAAAGCTGACGCACCGCCTCGCCAATAGTCACGAGTGGATTGAATTCGAAGGCACATTATTTAACCAACCGCTTATGGGAAGTCACAGCAACGTCGACGATACACTGCTCAATGTTCCGGGCGTACCGTATCGCGGTGTCGCACTGCGGTCCTTCGACCCGAAGGCCCAGCAGTGGTCAATCTGGTGGCTCGACAGCAGGACACCATCCGATCCACTGGATCCACCCATGATAGGAAGCTTCCACAATGGCGTAGGCACTTTCTATGGCGACGATACGGTCAACGGAAAGCGAGTTCGAGCGCGCTTCATCTGGTCCAACATCACTCCGACATCCGGTCACTGGGAGCAAGCGGACTCGCCAGATGAGGGCAAGACTTGGGAGACAAATTGGGTGCAGGACATCCAGCGAATGCAGTAACCGAGACACCGGATGACATTAGGAACTCGGTCTGCGGGGATCACGCGCAAAACTGAATCAGCGCGGCATCTCGTCGCCGAGGGGTGGACCCTGGACAGGTGTCACGAGTGCTCGAAAAGGGGAGCGGGAAGGTTGAAAGCTATCACTACAATTTTCCCCACAGTGATAAGTTTGGACTCTGCCGTTATCGCTATAAATTATTGATTTATTGGAGCACCGAATGGGATTTGAACCCATGAATACTGGTTTTGCAGACCTACAAGGGGCGTTCGCAGTGGTTTGTTTGAGATTCGTTCCGATTGTCTATTCAATGGATTACCGCTTCCACTTCTAAACCAATACAAGCCAATCTAAACCGGCACTCGCTACATTTCTCGCTACAGTGTAAGTGCCTAGACTCGACAAAAGAGATCTTTCGAAATCCGAACTTGACGTTCAGAGTGCTGTTGACGTCGATCTCGAAGACGTCTAGTTGATTTTGACTTCCAACGAAGCCATCTGCGGTGCCGAATTGCTGGGATACGGCAATAGACGTATTTGGCCAGAATGTTCCTTCGGCGCTGATGATCTGACGCTTCCAAATGCCAGTATTGTCTACCGAATATGCGTTAAGAGCACCGGTTTTGTCGACGAAAAAAGCGTAGGTCTGGTTTGTTAGTTCCACAAATCCACTGGATTGCGTGGCTGCCGCAACCGGAGTTCCTAGAGCGGCGATATGACGTGGCCAGAGTTCCACTTCCTGCCAAATTCCGCTCCCGAGGACGAAGTGAACGTCCAATCCGCTCCGCGCCGATTACGAAGCCGTCGGTCTCGGGGAGAACTGAACTTTGAATGCCCCACGAACCTCGATGGCCAGTGGCAGCCACAGGTGCGCCCGGTAAATAGGTGTGGGAAGACCCGATCTCGAATCGCTGATAACTCGACCCCGGCGCCCCTGCGTAGGCGATGTTTAAGGTCCCTTGGATATCCACTGCGGATACATTCTGTTTGCGGTGTCACTGTGCCGAATTGTTGGATTGCGGCCAAGTGGCCCGCCAGCGGAGACGTATTGATCGGCGTGAGGGGCAAAGGCTGATTCATGCCCCCGCGGCATTGGCCTAAGAGACCCCGATCTGTCCCGTGACTCCTGTGGAAAAGATATCTGTTTCAAGAGCGCCGAACCGCTGAGAGGCCACGATGGGAGCCCCGGAAAAGAAAAATGGCATGGAAGACCTCTCCTTGTCGCTGCACGATGAAGTGTACTTACCGTGCTCTGAAGGATTCTGGTCAATCTGCATAGTACGAAGTCGTGCCGTGTCCCTCATTGCGTTACGACCCGAAATCATAGAGGCTTCGTGTTCTGCAACAGTGGTCAGGATGTGAACGGTGTCCAAAAGCCCTTGTCACTTTATCGGCGGGTCACGGAGGCCGCCTCCTCGTTGTTGTGGGACTGGGGTGCACCCAGCGTACCCAAAACATTGGCGATCAGGCGTTCACCGGCGAATCCGAAAAGAAATGCGACGGCCAACCCGCATCCGGGAAGGTTGTTATCGCCAATTTGTATCCCTAGCAGCTTGGACTGATAGAACGCATAGCCTGCGAGCCCAGTACCCGACCCAAAAAAAGCGCGAGCGCTGGTCACGAATTGATTAGAAACCCGTTCGGGAATTTTCGCGGTAACGTCCGCGCGCATCAGAGATCCGGCGGCGCTGAACGCTGCTCCCAATAGGCCGAAGAACAACACACTTAGCACCATCTGGTAACCCCATGGAGCCGGCGCGCAATATGGGTGCCGGGTAGAGAAGACAACCAGAGGAACCACCATAAGAACAGCTACGAAACAGCTAATAAGTAAGAGCATCAGCTGATCGCCCACGAGCCAAATCTTATGGTACTGATTGGAAAAATACTCATCACGGATTGCCATGGCACTGATTATGTGATTGACTGTGGGCTTCTTCACGTTGGGCGAAAGCAGGTTGAGCATCTCCCTCCCGCGCCAGGATGCAATCTTTGGCGCTTCAGCCCGCAGAATCGAGGCACGTATCTCAAGTTCTTCGGGGTTAAGCGCGAGAGTAGCGTGCCGTCTCGCAGCATGCAGACTAAGCCAGCCGCCCTCCACGTTGTTCTTCTCATGGAGGTATTGAGAAACATTTGCAAGCTCCTTACGAGCCGCCGACGCCCAGGACTTGTCTGAAGGCTGATCGCGTGCCTCTAGAAGCGCGAGTTCAACATCAAATGACTTTGCCTCCCTTTGCAGGCGAAAATAGTCGCTTCTCTCTGACCAAAACAACGGAATACGATGGCCGCCGGCTTCAGGTTGTTTATCCACGGTTTGCTCCTAGGCGACGGCCCGGGAAAATCTTGAGCCGCAAATGCCACCATCATGTGCTTTAGGCCCAGCCGGCAGTTACCAACTTATCTGACGGGCGTTGATACGGATAGTGCCGCAAATTACTTAGCCGTTACAGAGAAATTCGATCCTGGAAAGGCCGGATAAACTTTGACGACGAACCTGTGGCAGTAGCGTTGGCGTGATTTATCTTCAGGTGCGACATGGCTGCCTAGATTTGGCTTTTAGAAGCGTTCTAAACAAACACTATTTGGCCCTTGCGTACTACGGAATGAATTGCATTCTGTAATTTTACGCGGCGTCTGATTCCAAGAAGGATACCGGTGCAACGATGCCTTTGCATGCTCTGCACTGCGCAGCAAAATATATTGTTATAGGGTGACAGCAGTCCAAAACAATTTTTATTGACCTATTGTGCCTCTTCTCATACTATTCGGGGGTCAATGAACTACCAGATTCGTTATTCCTGAACGGCATAGTCCTTGGCAGTCTTGTTTCCTCTTCCAGAAAATCTGTCTGTGCGCAAGCGGAGCACTTCATTTCTTTTGTCTGGAGGTAGATCATGCCTTGGCCTTCGTTGAGCGCATGCGAGCGCGTCGGATGCCGTCGTCCCTCCGCAGAGATTGTGAACGCCACACAACTTACTCTTCGTCGTAATTCACGGGGACATCCAGTCCTTTCCAATCTGAGTCGATCAGCAAAACTATGATTCCGCCGCTGCCAACACTCCATTTGCCGAGAGTGTAACTATCCCTCTTGCGCCAACCTCGCCGGTCGCCGATTGCGTATTCTTCAAGGAGTAAACGGATGAAATCGCTTTGCATTGCTTTCGCGTGCTTATTCTCGGTTACAACTTTTGCAACCGCGCAGTTTCCACAGCTGCCTGGGCTCGTCCCATATCAGTCATACGACGAATCGAATTTTGATACCGTGGACTTGGTTGGTGGCGGAGTGCAATTGCACATACCTATCATTTCCTACCCCCAAAAGGGCACATTGCCGCCACTAGGGCTTCAGCTTGTATATAACCCTCCCGTCTGGACCTCGACGGTAGAGACTTCAGGCGGCAGTCAATATGTAGCTTGGTTTTATACCAACCTTAACAAATCCGGTCTCGTGGCTACTCCGAACTACGTCGGCGGCACTTTTCCGGACGGCACGGATAACAACCATAACCCGTTGTCTGGTACAACGGCTATAGACCCCACCGGCGCAAGCCATGAGATGTTTGGAGTGGTATCTCCGGCTGGCGTTCATACGACGACACTCGAGACTGTTGACGGTTCCGGGATTGCAATCATCCCGGGGAGCGGGTTCGTCGACCGCAACGGTATCTCATATACGGGCACATGTACTCTTTACAACCCGTACGTTTGTCCTACTCCCGCAACTAGCACGTTTATGAAAGACCCAAGCGGGAACACAGTCACCGTTACCACTACCGGTGGCACTTCCGGTATGGCAACTTTCAAGGACAGCGTAGGTAGAACAATCCCAGCATTTGGCAATATGTCTAGTTCCTCTGTAGTAGCCAAATGTGAAGCGCAACAGTTCCCGATTTTTGGGGGAACGACTGCTCCGATCACGATATGCTGGCAGCAGTTAAGTGCTGCAACTTCATTTGGGAATGGGACTCGCGAGGGTCAAGCCACGTTCGTAGCAATCTCCGGCATAACACTCCAAAATGGCGCCTCGTGGAGGTTTACATACGATAGCTGGGGTTTTCTGCATAGTGTCACCACACCGACCGGGGCGGTGATGACATATGCTTACTACCCGCCCTCATATACTCAATATCCAGTAGGAGAACAGCCAGGCCAGCGGTTTATTCAATCAAGAACATTGAATATAAACGGCGTAATGTCCCAGTGGTCTTACGCGTATTCGCTAGTCCCACAACCCGGGAATGGAACTGGCTTTCAAACCACAGTGACAGATCCGCTTGGTAACACGATAGTCCACCTTTTTAATTCAAACGGGACTGAGGCGCAGACTGTTTATAACCAAGGTACATCTCCAGCTATCAAAACCGTGCAACACACGTATTTGGGTGGTGTGTTGGGTACCGGATATGGTGTTGCTGGTTTACATCTGCCGGAACAAACGACCACGATCTATAACGGACAATCCACCACCACATGTGTGATTTACGACAACAATACAAACACTGCATGCACCGGTACGGACGGACCCATGTCTGGGGGATTGAAAGTGTACGACCCCAATGACAGTCTTAGAGGCATTCCCGGCTTCATTCCATATAGTGCTTCGCTTGTTTTGGGTAGTCCCATGTACTCCTACACCTACGACTACACAACATCAAGCGGGCCGGGTCCACTTCTTAGCGAGACAACTAACACCTATCAATGGCAGGCCAATGACAGTTATCGAGCTGCCAACCTGATAAATCTTAAGGCATCTACGTCAACATCGTCCGGTGCCCAGCCATTAGCCAGTGTGACCATTACTTATGATGAGACGAGTTATAGCCCCGGCGGATTTCAGGGCAATGCGACCTCGGAAGTCGATGGTGGAACCGTTACAACCCATACCTATTACAATGCCAACGGAATGGTGGTTGGAGCAAAAGACGGCAATGGAAATATGACTAGCGTTGTTTACGACGGGACAGGTGCATACCCCACCACTGTCACAAGGCCAGTAACAAATGGCGTAAACCACATAGATGCCTATACTTACGACGCAAATACAGGCCTAGCCGCATCGCATACGGACGAGAATCTGCAGAAGACGACCTATAGTTACGACTCGATGCGACGCATCGCGCAGATTGCCTATCCCGATGGGGGTCAGGAAAATCACACTTATAATGACGCCGCGGCTCCTAGTCCAACCATCACATACACAAAGAAATTAACCGCGACTAGCCAATACCAGATCGTTACGACAGCCGATGCACTGGGACGCCAAGTTCAGGTCAAAGTTACTTCAGACCCCATTGGTCCCATATATACAAATACAATCTACGACGGCGATGGACGAACGCAGAGCGTTTCGAATCCATATCGGTCCTCGACAGATTCGAGCTATGGAATCACATCTTATGCATACGATGCTTTAGGAAGAAAGATCCGCCAATGTCAACCCGATAACGGGAGCACCGGGCCGTGCGTACCAGGACAATCCTATATCAGCTGGACGTATACAGGAAACGGATTGGCAAAGAGAAACGAACTTGGGAATGTGTGGACTCAAGTCTACGATGCGCTTGAGCATCTGACAAGAGTTACTGAGCCAACTACTGCCGTCACGAGTCTTAGTTTTGACGCGCTAGGCAACTTGCTAGGAATCAATCAGGCGGGCTTGTCGGGCGAAAGAGCACGTGTACGTAGCTATACCTATGATTCACTCTCTCGAATGATCTGCGAGGCAGACTCAGAGAATTCTCACGCACAGTGTCCAACGTCTTCGACTGCACCGCTTCCAGGTGGGGTCGTGACTTACTCTTATGATCTCAATGGAAACCTGAAGGTCAAGACCGATGCGCGTGGTTTGTCATCGAATTATTCCTATGATTCCTTAAATCGCTTGATCACAAAAAGTCCATCCAACAGCCACACAGCTACGGACACTTATAACTACGATGAAAAGACCGTGACTTGGAACACCTACGGTATGGCCAACACGTCAGGGCGGCTAAGCTCTGCTTCTTCCTCTATATACGGTGTTTACTCGCGTTACACTTATTCCTACGATTCAATGGGCAGGCTGCTTACGCGTGTCTTTCAGAATCCAAACTCCACCGGGGCTTTAGATTCCGGTATAGGTAGCGGTGGCTATCAGTATGACTTGGCGGGAAACGTCACCTTTGAGACGCAGGCTGCCGGAGTTTACTTGTATGAGACACGCGACACGGCAGGACATGTAACCGCAATCAGCGCAAATAAGCACACTACCGGTACGTTGAATGGGATTTCCTCCCAGCAGATATTTGCAAATGCGACCTACGATCCGTTCGGCAATCCAGCGACACGACTCCTGGGAAACGGATTGAGCGAAAACAGAACTTACGATAACCGAGGAAGATTGAGCTCAAGCACTCAATTCCAGGCAGGAGCATCGATTGGCTACACAACTGCGACAACGTACTATCACGACGGAAGCGCTGCAACTTCAGCTGACACTGTCAATGGAAACTGGACTTACTCATATGACTCCCTCAGTCGACTTTCAGGTGCAACTTCAGCTGCGGGCCTAACACTTGCGTGGACATATGATTCTTTTGGGAATCGTAAAACGCAAACCGCATCTGGAACTGGTTCTGCGCCGCAACCCAGTTTCTCTTTTACAGGAAACAATAACCACGCGGATCCAAGCGGAGGTTTTGCTTATGATTATGCTGGAAACATTACCACTGATAATTTGGGACAGACCTACGCCTATGATGTGTATAGCCGAATGGTGGGTGTTAACAGCGGAGCAGTGACCTACCGATACGATTCAGAGGGACAATTAGTTTGGGAGTCTGGATCGACTGGCGTCCAGGTTTTTCAACGTAATTCTGCAGGACAACCTACGTGGATCTACAACCCTACGCCAAATGGGCCTCCATATAGCCTAATTGGAGTCTACGTTGATGGTGAACAGATTGGCTCCTGGCAGCACGATCAGTTCCATTGGCTTGGGAAGGACTGGTTGGGCACAAAGCGGTATGAGACTGCGGGCAATGGAGATATTGGATCAAGTGCGCAACCTATCGAGCCGTTGCTATATACCTCTTTACCCTATGGCGATGCGCTGAGTTCAATTGGAACCGATCCTACTCATTTCACAGGTAAAGAGAGAGATATCGAATCAGGAAATGACTATTTTGGGGGTAGGTACTACTCGTCCAGCACAGGTCGCTTCATGAATGTTGATCCGTCGGGGCTGGCATACGCTGATCCGACAAATCCACAGAGCTTCAATCTCTACAGCTACGTGCTGAATAACCCGCTTAGCTTCATTGATTCGACGGGCTTAACCTGCCAAACAAATTCATCTGATGGAACTGTCTACGACGACAATGACGGTAATGGATGCTCGATTGTTGATGAAGCAGATAGAAAAGCTGCCCCAGCCGTTACCGTCTACGCCGATGGGAGTCGTAATCTGCTGCAAGAACAAAACGACCAAGAGCAGAATCAATATGTGGTTGGTTGGCTCCAATCGCAGGCTGCTCCGGCGCAGATTTCCCTTGCCGGTCGGGAGTTTCTCAGTGCCGCAGCTAAAGATACCGCAGGAGTTCCAACCGTCTGTTCTGTAGGAGTATTTGGCCAAATCGGTCCCGGAGCTGGAGCTATTGGTGGTTCCTATGACTCGAACAGTGGAGGCAAAGGTTACCTCACGGTTCGACCCACGCCTGAAGGTGTTTCTGGTGACATTGCGCCAATTAGCTTATCTGTCAAGGGAGATACGAACAAAGGCTTCAGCGGAGGCGTAACAGTTCGTGATCCGGTTACCAGGATCGGTGGAGGTGTTTCAGTAAGCGATAAGGGCGTTCCTACAGTCAGCGCGAGTTGGGCTCCATTCATTTTTACGGTCGGAGCCACAGCAACGATTGGCACGATGGGAGATCCGAAATGTCAACCTCATCCATAGAGTTCCACTTATTTCATGGGCCACACTCTGGCTACCTACTGATTTTCGTCGGTGCATTAGCTTTGGCGGTGTATGCCTGTTTTGTTGATGTATTCATAGATGAATCTGAGTCTGCTCCTTCTGAGGAAGCGAGGGAGCGTTGGGGAATTAAGGCAACCAAAACCACTCGCGCTATAATGGTGTCACTTTTCTTGTTCATTGCCTTATTCGCAATTTGGAAGATGTGGCAGCCATAATCGTCCAGTTCCGCTAAATCCACGTAGGGCCGCTTCTGGACGGAGTGGGAAACGATTGGGAAGTCTCAGGGTACGTGTCCAATGTATATGTGTCTATGTGCGACGGACTTCGCCGTAAGTGCATTTGGTATTTCTCCAAACAACGGACCCGTTACAAGGACATATGTTGTCTCGTTTAAGAGAAGGGCAAAACACTCATGGAAACCAGCAAAATCTGCGCCTACTCTGCGCTTTTTTGGGATCACTGAGCACCACCTAATGACGAAGGCCCGAAGTATGCAAGTAACTTCAGTGCGAATGAGAAGACAAGACCCGTTGAACCTGAGTAGCTGTCCATATGCATCCGCGCGCGGTTGTTAGTCCCGTCTTGTTCAGCTCATTTGCAATCGCGCGCAGTGAGGTCGCACCATCTACCCGCAGCCGTTCGATCACTGGAAACAAGTCGTCTCTCCGCTTGGCAGCGGATTGCCGGCGCACATTGGCGCTCGCGAGTGTTCCTTTAACTGCCATGCTCGCCATACGCTCTAAGCTGCCCCTCTGCCCACCTACGACCGTACCACGCGCCTTTGCGGCTGCTAGAGCCGCTTTCGTGCGGGACGAAATCATTGAAGCCTCATGCTCCGCGACTGCGGCCAAGATGTGAACGGTGAGGCGATTGGCTTCCGGGAAGTCACAAGCCAAGAAATCCACTCCCGATTCCATGAGCGAACTAATGAAATGGACATTGCGGGCGAGACGGTCAAGTTTAGCAATAATTAGTGTCGCTTTGTGCAGACGGCAGAGCCGGAGAGCTTCCGCAATTGCCGGACGATCATTGCGTCTCCCGCTCTCAACTTCTACGACTTCTTGAATGAGCTGCCACTGTCCGCCGTTTAGATAGCGCGATACGGCTTCTCTCTGTGCTTCCAGGCCGAGACCGCTCGCACCTTGTCGTGCCGTTGAGACTCTCAGGTAGGAAATGAATTTGCCGTTTGCCACTCTGCTTACCCGCTGTTACATTTGCTTCTGCCGACGTTGAAGTAAATGATAAATCGTCAGAACGCGAATTGAAAAGTGATAAAAAGGAGAAAATCCACTGCGTATTCGCTTATTCTTCGCCTATGGGCGGAGAGCGAGGAACTACAACAGAGAAACGACTCGCAGGGGAGATTTGCTGTGCTTGCAAGAACTTCCTGCCACCGCCACATACCCGAGGTGAGCGTTATTGCGAAAAGTGCAAGCCGCCCGTGAAAGTCGTTTACGCGGCCTTCGAGCGAAAGAAGGCATGGGAAGTCGTCTTCTACGACAGCGCAACTCAACAGTGTCTCCGCACGGTCATGTTTCAAGATGAAGAGAAGTTGGTGGAACTTGCCAAGCGCGGAGGTGCACTGACAAACCTCGAAGCGAAACAAACTGTAGAGAACGGAATCAGCAATGGGAAAGGCGGAGTCTTTCTCAAGCTTTCACCTGATCAATACAACAAATTGATAGGGAAAATCTGAACTGTGCCCGAATTGCGTAATGTGCTTGAGTTGCTCATACGCCTTTACAAAATCGTTGCGATTCCAGGACTGCTAACCGTGGGCCCCTCCAAAGGCGAACTGGCGTATGTCACTTTGAAAGCTTATGAGGGTGATCAGCCTCCCCGTCACCTGCGGGTATACGAGAGACAACTCCATCTGTTGCTGGGCCGACTAGCATTTCCTTTAACAGCTGCCGCGATCATCGATGGTTTACGTAAAGGCCGTGAAGTTGACGTTCCAGGGCTCTATACGGCGCGCCAGCTGGTAGAGTTGGGCTTCCGGAAATGTTTTGGAGACTAGAGCGTGCCACCGAAGATCAAGTTTACGAAGCAATACAAGCCAATGGGATTCGGTGACAGAGATGATCGCGGATCTGTGGAGGCGCATCTGAGGTCAGTAGAGCGCGCGAAAGAGATGCGGCAGCTGAATAGAAGGCTGAAAGAACTAGAGGCCAGAGGACGCAAAGAAACGTGGTGGGATTCTATCGAAGGCAATGCGTTTCTTCTCTTCAAAGCATGGGACACGATGATGGAGGCTGCCGGCCTAATGAATCCTTGGCGGAATGACTTACCTGCTGAGCTATCAATGGTATCGCTTGCCGCCCCCACTTATTGGCTTCTCTGGAAGAGCGGGCCTTTTGGGGTTGTAAGGGCTGTTTGGACTTCCCAAGCTGGTTGAACTCTTCGGACTACTTGTAGTGCCTACACCGCTTGGGTGGTGATTCGCGATTAGAGCGGCTAACACAACCCCGATGAGTCCAATGACTGCGACCGTTACCGATTTATCCTTGTTCACGGATCCCTCCTCGTCGTGAAGTGAGAATGATCGTCCTTTCTCCATAGTGACCGCGACAATAAATTTGTTTCATTTCAAGAGCCTGCTCCTCGTCGAAGGCGCGCCGGGTTCGGTAAACGGGCTTATGTCTAGACGCAAACCCTCGAGAGCTTGAGAAGCCCGCTGATCATGCTCAAGCGCACTCTGAATGGAACATACGTGGCAGTCGAGCCATTCCACATGGAACGCTACTTGACGAACAGATGATCCGCTTCAACAATCGCATCGAGCCGTCCTGCCGTTGTATCTGCTCGATAAAAGCTGTGTTTATCTGCGTTTGATCGTTTTGGATTAATGACATGACTTCTAGCTATGCTTACTCAATTTGCGTCGGACGAATCCGGCGAACCCTAAAAGCCCTGTACCCAAGAGGACGATGCTTGTAGGTTCTGGGGTGACACCGAGGCGGCTCGTGACGTCGATGTACTCTTCAAAGTTATTGCCATCGTCAAAAACTATGTCACCATTACTGTCCATCAACGGATGGATGAAGCCGAAGTCACCACTCTTGACAATCGACAAGTCTGAAGAGGGTCCAGAGTAAAGAGTGTCGGCAGAGGGTGCAGGGCCATTAGCGATGAACGCTACCCTACCTGCATTACAAATCTCTACCGCGAAGTCCCTGGTGCCACATACTGTGCTGTTGTCGTAGTCAAGCGCCGGAGGGGTGAAACTGCTCGAACTCCGATCTCCCGAAATGAACGAGTAATAGCAAGTGTCATCGCGTCCGTCGCAATTGGGTCGGTCGGTCACGAAATCTCCCTTGTTATCGATGCCGTACAGGAAGTAATCGTTTGAATTGGCAGCGCCGGCGCCGTGTATGGTCACAGATTGGTAAGTGTCAGCATGTGCTACAGAAGGCGAAAAGTCATTGAACCAGGCGAGAAAAGCGAAGAGAGCTATCAGGTACAAGCGTTTCATATCCAACTCCTCAGCGTGGATTTATGCTTCGACTGATAGTGACCTTTCAGTTTGAAACGTATCAACGAAAAGTTTTTTCTGGAACGATATTGAGTTGAGTCAGGAACAGTTCGATGGGCTTAGGAGTCGGAAACAGAAGGTTCAGCGGAAAGGTTGAGGTGAAACACATTCGAGCCTCAAGTCACTATCAAGAGTGTCTGCTTTGCTCTCCCAGTCATCAGAATCGTGTGCAAAAAGTATAAAGAGGTAAAGAACTATGCCAGTAAAGAACGAAGCCCTATCGCCCCTTTCCAATCCAGAAAAGATGCAAGCGTGCGATGAAAGAATGAAGCTTGCGCTGAGGTTCTTAGAAGCAGCTGCAGAGTGTGTCAACGCATCAAGTCGGGCACGGACAAGCACCAGCCACGCAGATCTTCTTTGGACGTATAACGCAATGGCGAATCACAGCGACAAGTGCGACAAGTGTTCTTTGCGCTAAACTGAGCACAACCGACGCCACGCGAGGGCAGTTGGTGCCAGTGTGAAGAAAGGTCATTGGGCGACTTCCTTCAACACACTCATAATGAACGCCATTGAGGTGGGCTTTTTCCGTCGGACCACATCGAATTTTCAATCAGCACCTGATATCGCCTGCATACAAGCCCTAAACCCGCCTAAAATTCACAAACTGTTATCTCTATGGCACAATGACGATTTCCCAGCCTGTCCCGAAGGCATGAAGCTCGCCCAGGCATATCTGATCAGTTGCGGCGAAGGAGTCAAGCGGCTAGGCACCGAGGAACCCCTAGACCGCATGAACAACATCAAAGCCTCTTACATGGCCCTTGCCATAGTAGGCAGCTGAATCATACTAGGGCAGACGTATGGGAGAAAGAGATGAAGAGACTAGCGATGTGCCTGGCAATCCTTTTGGCAATAATGACGGCGAAGGTTTTCGCCCAAGTCCCCGTTACAAAAATACCCGTGTTCTTCCAGTGCACATGCGATGATCCGGTCGGATCCCGAATTGCCACGGCGATCCGAGATTTGATTGCGACCAGTCCCAGATACTTCAAGTCTGGAAGCGAATTCAATCGACAGGGTGCGAACGTATTTCCAATTTGGTCAATACGCGTGGTAACCAGAGACACAGATGAAAATGCCAGCCGATCCATGATTGCCGTAGCCTTCACTCGAGGGCTTTTCTTCGAAGCCCTCTCCGTTCAGATTTGTGGCTCGTCAAGGGTAAAAGAGTGTGCGGAGGGAATCTTGGCTGATTTAGATAGACAGATTACAGATCTTAATTCTGTTCAGTAGGTCTCTGTCTCGATTTGCTAGGTCGAGGTGTACAGTTCCCGAGGTCCCGAGACGTCGCCGGTGTCGGGTCTAGAAATGGCACCCAACTACGAATGACCCAGAGATAGTGAAGGAAGCGATGATGCGGCAGTAGACGATATTATCTAACGCGCAGGACGAGGGGCTTCATCTGTTGTCCCGTCGAACAGTAACTTTAGAAACAAGCGGACGATACCACCAGCGCTACGCTGATGCGATCAATATCCTACTGAAATTTGTGTTTCGTTGACGCTACCTCCAGTCAGAAACTTTCGCACAGCGAATCAGTCATTCATATACGGTCTAAGAAGATTATTGAATTCATCGCCCGTTTTACACTTCGTTCTCTCCACATCGCATGAGATCACTTCTTCATGCGTTTCAATCGTCGGCTTAAAATTAGTGATGTGGTTTTCTGCGAAGTAGGCGTACTTCGCGTTCTCATAGACATCAGTAAGACTCATGTCATTCGTCCAAGAATTTCCTCCTGGACCGGCGAACTGGGAGTTGTAGTGGTATTCGACGAGGATGAGGCATTTATTATGCTTCGCGTTGTAATAATTGGTGAAATCGAGGAGGATAGTTTGCTTGTCTCGGGCACCTCCCCAATTCTCGTTGAACCACACTCTGGCGTCCTTTGAACATTTCGCCTGGAGATCGAAATCGGCGGCTAGATTTTGCTTCGCTATCTGGTCTTTCAGTTCTTGGTTCTGCTTTTCCAATTGGGCGATCTTATCTCCATCGCACCCGACAGTCACCAGCAGTATTAGTCCCACCACCATCGCTTGCAGACGTGCCATGTTGCCCTCAGAAACTCCGAATTATTCCCACGCCAACTTTACAGTATCCTTTCCCGAGAGCGTCTAATGGAATGAGGAGCTTCGACGAGTAAAAACTATTTGGTGGCGGTGTCGAGCGAAAAAGTCTTAGAGTATGACATCGAGCCTCTATATCGCCTCAAATGCCATAGAAAAGCAATAGTCTGTTCCCGGATTGCAAGAGGTAGAATTTGTGTCCAGCAGACCACAAGTCGGTGAGAACTTTGTCCAATCAGCTTTAGGTGTTGATCGAAATCTTTCTACTGCAGCAAGTCTCACAATTGTGATTCATGGTGTCGGTAAAGCAACCTCCCAGTCCATACTGGCAGCTGCGAGCAAGGGATATTTCGTATCACAATTCAGCGATGTCTCACAACGAATACCACTTCCCGATTGCCCGACACTCTCGGGGAAGCGAGACGCCGAGGCGCTGTTTCTTCAGGGCTCCGCTGGAAATCATTTCGTGATTGCGCTTCCTTGGACTGACCGTAAGTATCGCTTATCTCCAATTGCAGCGTTCTGCGGGAAGGTGCTGCTGCAGGTAACAGTAGTGATGCTTGTCGCTTTCGCGGCACGCGATCACTTGCAGAATTTGGAGGACTGGCTCAACTCGTCATGGTGGTCCCGCGGAATATTTGGCTACGTTACGATAGTCGGACTCTGGAACATTTGGAAAAACATCACGAGCGAACCCTCGGAGCGCCTACCCAATTGGGGCTATTGGGTTTTTGCATCGCCGTTTTTGTTGACCATCGGGTTGAAGATCTTTCTCTTTTTTCACATTTTACTTTTGGTTCCCATTGGCATTCTCATCGTGGCGCTGCTGTTGGTGGCCTGCATCAGCATCGTTCGATGTTTGCCATTAGCGCGTAGCTTTGGTTGGAAGGTCAGCTTGCTGGCACTCGTTATCGCTTTGAGCTTGCCCGCGGCGTCCTTGGTCGGAATCGTGTGTCAGGTTGGCTCGAGGTTTGCATCTCCTCCTGAGACTCAGGAACAGGTAGAAAGACGTGCAGCAATGTTGAACACGTCCCAAATTCTAGGACCGGACACCCCGCCGCCTCAAGCGCCCCTTCGTCCAGCGTCGCACGCGCAAAAAGTAAAAGAGAAATTCGCTGATCGCTACGAATCACTAAGGGACCATTGGAGAGATTTCATACCTAGTTTGGCGGTCGCTGGGATATGTCTGCATAGTCGCAACCTTATTTAGCGGCCTAGTAGATTTTGGACTCGATGTCTTCGATTACGCAAACACTGAAAAGACCCGCGCCTCACTCGTTAGCCGAACGGTCGATGCGATGGTCTGGCTTAGGAGCCAAGCTCCGAGCGCTCCGCTGGTTATCGTAGGCCACAGCTTAGGTAGTGTCATAGCATCGCATGCTGTCAATTCGATGTGCCTGTCCGAGGAAATGACTAGTGAGATTAGCCTGGTCACATTAGGTTCGCCGCTTAATTATCTCTGTCGAGTATTTCCAAAGATTATCAAATCGCCGCGCGAAATCTCTTTAGCGATTCACCCGAACGTGCGCTGGGTAAACCTGTGGAGGGATGCCGATTTGATCGGCAAGCACTTGGATTTGGAACCACGGGCCACTGTGCAATTTTGTGTCGGTAAGGGTGGGCATTCAAATTACTGGTCTGATGGTGTGGTCTGGCGTGCAGTCGCTTTCGAATCACTCGGGTTAGGCACCTACAAAAAACCACTGGCCCCAGGAACCAGGCCTGAAAGATCTGTAGTCGAGGCTTGGCTGGGAACCCTTCTCTTCGCCGCTATCTCATTGTTGAGCATCATCGGTATGTTGGGATTCTGGTATCTGTTCCATTACTTAGTAAAGCTCTAATCTGTCTCAGCCGCTGAACGGAGCGCAAAGACACGTGAACACCGTCGCGCCATACAAGATCCCGCACGACGGCCGCACGCAGGACAACGGAACCATGTGCGATTGCCTCCGCAGGGACAACGCGTCCATTCAACCGTGCGATGCTTGGGAAAAGGCTTGCAACGTCGGGGGCGGCGGTCATTTCATTATGTGTTGACTGCGCGACGCCCACGCTGACTGGCGCACCCTGCCAGAAATGCGATCAAGAAAACAATTTCTTGAGTGGTTCTTTGAACAAGAGGGATCCCGCACCCAAACCGCCCGTACCAACTGACCAGGCTGCGAGCGCCTCATACGATACGTCTACTTTATGTGTGAGACGCAACCAAAATGCGGCGACTACGGAAAGAGCATTTAGACAAATGATTAGCAAATACAGTGATAGGAGTATGTAAATGCGACCCTTGTTTTGGATGCGCTGCCGGTGTTCATCTTGATAGATGGAATGGTAGTCCGGCTCAGGTTGCTTTACGTCGGGTTCGGTTTTGTTCACGGTTTCGCTCAACCCTCAAAGTAGTTCCCTATCCTACACCCATTGATCCTCACCCCTTTTGGCTAGTGCAGATTTGAAAATCAACATTAATAAGCTGACGGCATCGCCGCCACAAACGTGCCATCCCGGCGGTAGACGTTTCTAGCAAACATATTCGCTGTCATGCGCCCCTCGGTTAGCTCCCGATACTCAGTGGCGACCGAGCCCAAGTTCCGGGCGATCGAGAGACGGCCCGGAGGCGCGATTAGGGTGGCGCCCGATCCTCCCGGAAGTGTCCGACTGCCACGACCAAAAAACCTTCACCCATCCCTCGATTCAAGCATATCCCTTAATCACCGAGCCTCACGCTTAGCCCTCGCGCTTCGATCTCCGCCGTATTCTCCAAGAGCTTCTTTGTTGCTCTCGGCCTCTTGGCCTCACCACGAAAAACACCACGCAGTTCCTTAGCCATCTCCGCAAACTGAACCGGGGCGCGCTCACGGAGCGGGAATGGCCCATCCAAGACCGATAATAATGGGATTGTCCAGGCCTCGCCTTCCCGGCTGAACCGCTGCTCACAATCGAAGCTGAAAAGACGATCGTGTATCTGTCTATTGGTAGGCATCATGACTTGTTCGGTCATGCGGACCGGCGGAAACTCATCTGTGCCGCAAAGGGCATAAAGCGATGCTGGCATAAAGTGGCTATTGAGAAGCGTTTTGCTCCGCGTGCACATCGGACATATCCCTACGGGCATTTACCGTTCACCTTCCTGAGAGTTTAGCGGCACGCAAGACTACTTTGTCATTAGAAGTTTAGCGACCTCACGAGCCACGGCGGGATCGCTCTAGATTCCGCCTCCCGCATCTTTTTCATGCGGCGGTAGTAGGTTCGCCAGTGCATGCCTTTGGGTTTGAATATCGGTTCATGAATGATGCCCGTGCCGCCTAGTTTCTCGTGGATGCCTTGCGCCTTGTGCAGTGCGCGGTTGTGCGGAGCTTCCCGCTGTGATCCATAGGCGAGATGAAGGCAATGCCGACATGCGAACACCGTCGCGCCATACAAGATCGCCGCACGACGGCTACACGCGGGACACCGGAACCATGCGCGATTTCCTCCGAAGGCGCAAGGCCTCCATTCATCGCCTCTTGGACGCGTTCTGTATCGGAGAGTGATTTGGCCGTCCGCAGCTTCGATGCTGACACTCGCGAAGCGCTCTCCCCGTCGTGACCAATACACCATGCCGGCCCACCCCGGCCTCAAGTAGCCTTGGCGCTTGCACCACCGCACATCGAGGCGGACATAATTATCCGTGCAGTCCCGTCTTTGCGCACGGCCGCTGCCATACCCACCCATTTACTCTCCACGATTTTCCGAAATCATTAGGCAAATCACGCTGTTATTCGATCCGCTCTGAATTGATTTCCATTTGATTTTTGAGGTCGATCAACGCGATAAAAGGATTCATTTTCGGCTAATTTAAGTCTTATAAATCACTGAAACGATTGATTCTTAATTTTGGCCTGAGCGGAAGCCGAAGCCTCCGCCCTTTAGGTTTACTTTTGGGTTGGCGTTTACCTTCGCCCGGCTAAGGCGGAACCCGATGGCAACCTTGATTGATTGATTACTTGATTGGTTGATTGCGTGATTCCTGATTCCTGATTGAAAGATTTCTGATTACGGGCGCTCCGCAGAATGAAATTTTGCGATTGTGGAATAGACTTCAGCGTTAGTCTTCTCTGACCCATCGGTCTTACGCTTTGAATCTTCCACTGTTACCCAGAAGAATTGTCCGTCAAGGAAGACTTCTGAACTCATCTGCTCACTCTTCCGGGGCGGCCCGCCATTGGCAAGTGTCCACGCATGAAAATACTTGCTCTGTCTCCCGATGTACTGCTTTAGCCTATCGCTGCCGAAATTGAAGAACGCGCTAACGCCGCCCGGCTCATGCACTGTCGCGAATTCAACTCGGAGAGACCAACGGCTGAAGGCTCGAACCCATTCCGGCCCTTGGACCTTCAATCCCCGCACCAAATAGCGTCCAGGCTCCATGCGGGGGTAATCGGCTCCCTCCCACACCAGTAATGGCACCGTGGCAAGCCCAGCATTGCCGTACGTGGGCTGCTTACGCCTCCTGGGTGCTGGAATTGACCCAGCAGATGACTTGGCGACAATGTGAGGCACTGTGATTACGGGAGAGGTTGCCACTAGGCGACCTCAGTCATATGTGAGCGGGTAACCGGCGATTTGCCGCCGTCCTCAATCACTCGTTGCAGCTCAGAAGCACGGATCATTGTCCGACTTCCCACCTTTGTACGGCGTAGCTTGCCCGAACTTAGCCATGCGTGAATCGTGTACTTGCTCAGACCACCAAGCCTACGTGCCGCCTCGTCAACTGATAGCAACTCATCCATTCCTTCACCTCTGTAGCTAAATAAATACAAGATGATTGTTGCGCAAAAAGACCAGAAACGTGTAATACTTTCTAACCGACGCATACGATAATGAAGCGTCGGTTAGAAAACCTTCACGAGAGGCTATAAATGACAATTAAAGAGGACTTGCGGCAGCCGAACATGCTGGTCAGCTTTTTGAATCGGGAAGATCCCGTCACTATTTCAAATAGGGAAGACATGGTGCGTTTCTTGAAGAGCCAGGATTCGCGATCTTTCCCCCATCATCTCTATATAGCTAAGCCCTCAAAGGCGTCACACGTGAGAGTTTTGTACTTGATAAAGGCAATTCAAACCGCAGCCCAAGTTCTCAAAGAGGAACGTAGCTCAAATCCAAACCGCGGGGATCGACCCATGTCTTGGGCATTGAAGCAGGCGCTATGGGACGTGGACAATACTCTCCATCAATACCCTTTGCGGACGACCATTGAAATCAGTGAGACAAGCGAACAAGATGAACTCTATTTCGATCGTCATATGGACGGAACTCGGCCAAGGCCGACAGGCGAAGTCGATGCAGTGTCCGAAATAGTAAGCCTAGCCGAGACCAAGAGATTGTCTTTGTTGCGGCAGTGCATATGTCAAAGGTGGTTTTTTGCGAGGCGGCTCGATCAGAAGGCTTGCAGCGTGAATTGCAGACAAAAGGCGCATGGGCAGACAGAAACATTCAAGGCCAAACGCCGCGAATACATGCGCGATAACTACGCCCTCAAGAAGTCAGGAAAGGTGAAGTGAGAACATGTCGATATTCAAACGTGGCAGCGTCTATTGGTATCACTTTCTGTTCAATGGGGAGCACATTCAGAAGAGTACGAAGCAGGGCAACCCCAGAACAGCCCGCCAGATTGAAGCGGCCTATAAAACGGCGCTTGCTAAGGGTGAAGTGGGCATCACGGAGCGGAAGAAGATTCCAGGGTTCAAAGCCGCGATGGCCGATTTCTTGAAGTGGGCAGCACAAGATCACCAGATGGCATCCAGTACGGCGGAACGCTATCGCTACAGCAGCTTTGCACTCCTCGGTTTCTTTGGCGACAAGCCGCTCGATAAAATCACTCCAGACGAGGTAGAGCGCTATAAGACGTCACGCGCGGCGGAGTTCAAGACAGTGCGCGGTAAAGATAAGAAGCGTCTCCAGACAAAGCAACGGCTGCGGCCGGCTACGGTCAATCGTGAATTAGCGTGTTTGCGAGCGATGTTCAATCACGCAATCAAGGGCGAAGTGCCTCTGAGGAATCCGATAAGCAAGACAGCGGCGAAGGTTCTCCGTGAAGACAACGAACAAACCCGAGTTCTCAGCTATGACGAGCAGGGGAAGTATATGGAGAAGGCCACGCCAATGCTGCGGGATGTGGCAACGCTGATGCTCGAAACGGGCATGCGGCCGGAAGAGGTCTATAGGATTCAAGCTGTGAACGTTTATCTGATCGAAAACTATTTGTTCAACCCCTTCGGAAAGACCAAGGCGGCGAAGCGGCGTATCAAGCTCACGGAAACGGCCAAGAGCATCCTAACGCTGCGGATGAAAGCTGCCGCGGAGCGAGGCGCAAAGGACAAAGACAGCGGGTCATTCCTCTTTCCCTGCGAGGTGGACGCCACGCGACCACTCCCCGGCATTCAGAGCGCCCACGCACGGGCTTGCGCGAAAGCAAAGTGGCTCAGTTTCGCCCCTACGATTGTCGCCATACCTGGGCTACCCGCGCGGTCGAAGCAGGAATCGACCTTGTGACACTGGCAGCGATGCTAGGCCATTCCAAGATCAATATGGTTCTCCGCTACGCCCACCCGACGCAAGAGCACCAATCGAAGGCGATGGACAAGATGGAGCAGTATGTTAGCGCACAGAAGATCGCCCATGCGGAGCGCACAGCACCGCAAACGTCATCCTCGATTCAATAGAGGTAGAGCAGGGCACGGACACAAAAAGCGCGGTACTCGCTACAATTTCCGCTACAGCGGGCGATGCCGCATTTGCGAGTTGCTTCCTAAGTTATTGAAAGATTGGAGCACCGAATGGGATTTGAACCCATGAATACTGGTTTTGCAGACCAGCGCGTTAGCCACTTCGCCATCGGTGCCCTTGTTCGCCACGCAGCTGACGCGTTGTGGCGAGGTCAGTCTTACTTTACTCCGGTTGCGCTACTGTGCGTAGATACGGCTTTACCGTTTTGTAACCGGGAAAGATCTTATCAGCATCCTCATTCGAGACTGCTCCGGCGATAATGACGTCATCGCCCTGCTTCCAGTTTGCTGGCGTCGCCACCTTGTGCTTCGTCGTCAACTGAATCGAATCAAGCACGCGGATGATCTCATCGAAGTTGCGCCCTGTTGTCATGGGATACGCGAGTGTGAGCTTGATCTTCTTATCCGGTCCGATCACAAAGACGGTTCGCACCGGCGCGTTGTTGGCTGGCGTCCGACCTTCGGACGTCTCGCCCGAATCCGCCGCGAGCATGTCATAGAGCTTCGCAATCTTCAGCTCCGGATCGCCGATCAACGGATAGTTCACCTTCGATCCACCGATCTCTTCAATATCGACAGCCCACTTGTGATGATTGCCGACCGGGTCCACACTAAGGCCGATGACCTTGGCGCCACGCCTGGCGAAGTCGCTCTCCAGATTCGCTACTGCGCCAAGTTCGGTCGTGCACACCGGAGTGAAGTCCTTTGGGTGCGAGAAGAGAACTGCCCAACTCTCGCCGATCCACTCATGGAACTGAATCGTGCCATGAGTCGTTTCTGCAGTGAAATCAGGAGCAATATCGTTGATACGGAGTGACATGTCGATTCGCTTTCTTTGGGGTTCACCCAATTCGTCATTCTCTTGACTACTCGCCACATACGATTCTGGTTGCTGGGGCCTAAACGTAAAAAAACCACCCGGCTCATTCGCTCTGGGTGGGTTTCTGTGCTGCTCGAAGATGCCTGCTTCGATTCGCTCATCCACACACCCACACTGGGCTACAGCAACAGCAGCAGCAGAGTGTGGTGATCGTGTTTGGCATCGTCGTCATGGCTAAATATTTTGTGCCGCTGCCAGCTAAGCTAGCATGAGGCTGGTTTGCCTCATCGCGGTCTTTCCAAACCATACTTCCGAGGAGCTTCCATGTCAAATGACGATTCTGTTGTCGCCCCTACGCCTCTTACTGCATACCCAATTTCGGCCTCTCGCACTTACGACTTCGCTCAGGTGGACGTCTTCGCCGAACGCCCGCTCGAAGGCAACGCGCTCGCTATCTTCACCGACGCACGAGGCATCTCTTCCGACGAGATGCAAGCGCTGGCTCGCGAGACCAACCTGAGTGAAACCACCTTCATCCTCCCGCGCGCTGCGGAGATCGAACGCGAACGCGGTGTCCATGTTCGTATCTTCCTCACGACCGAAGAAGTCCCATTCGCTGGCCATCCAACGCTGGGTACCGCCAGTTGGCTCTATCTGAATCATCCAGTCTTCCGCGGCGCAGAGGAGATCACACTTGATCTTGGTGTCGGGCCGATCAAGGTTCGTTTCAATCCGCCGCAGCCCAGGGAGATCGGTGTCTTCGGAACTATGCGACAAAACGACCCTATATTCGGAGAAGCTCTCAACAGCTCCGACGACCGCGCAGCGTTAGCCAACGCACTCAACCTCTCCATCGAAGATCTCGATCCAACTCTGCCCGCGCAGGTCGTATCCACGGGGATGGCGTTCTGCATCGTGCCCTTGCGATCAATGGAGGTTGCGAACCGCCTCCGCATCAACGCGCAAAATTCTCGGCAATTTCTTGGCCGCGTAGGCGCTAAGTTTTTCTTCTGCATTACTCCTGCTAATGCAAACTCAGGAGCGCAATGGCATGCGCGGATGCAGTTCGACTCAGGCGAAGATCCTGCGACCGGCTCTGCCTCGGGCTGCACGATCGCCTACCTCGTACGTCACGGCCGCGTCGCCAGCGGGCAGCAGATCATCCTCGAGCAGGGAATCGAGATGCTTCGCCCCAGTCGCATCCATGTCAGCGCCGACCTTGAAGACAACCGCGTGACAAAAGTGTTCGTCGGCGGTCGCACCATTTCTGTTGCAAGCGGACGCCTTTTCCTGCCGTGATGCACCAGATTTCAACAGGAGCGCATCATGAATCGTCAATGAATACGCACCTTTTTATGTGGTCGGTGGATGTGCAAGTTCTAATATTTGACGTCTTCGCCCAAACTTCGCCGCTTGCCAAGTGACCGACTCATTCGTACTGTTGGAAAGCGTTGACGACGACGTTCCATGCAATATGAAGCGTCGTTGGAGATGATTGCTTTCGCCTGTTTTCTGACAATTTGAGTTGAGAGAAGCCCGACTGCCCCGCAGTCGCGACTCCCCAGCGCACTCCGACTGTCTGCACACGCAGTGAGTCGATGCCAGCATCTTCGGCATCGACGCTCACTGTATCCGCAGCAGAGGGATCTCCTGCGCTTCTGGAACCGCGTGGCAACCTGCGTCGGCCTACGGCCTCTCTCGCACCCCGAGGTTCGGCAGCTAAAGCTCGCTGGACAATGGGCCCTGATCCCTTTGTGGAGCAGACGGGAGAGCTTTGCTCATTCCGTCATTCCCCTTCCGGAGCAGCGGACCCACTACGCGCCGAAGAGCCACAACCGGCCGAACCACGGGTCACCTTGAACACCAGACCGGCGCGCCTGCAAACCAGCAGACGCGTCAGGCTGGCTCATCAGCCGCGACCACCACAAGGTGGCATCCGGCAGAAGCGAGACTGCATGCGCCCCAAGAAGACGATTCTCTGTGTAGATGACAATGAACAAATTCTCTCAGTTCGCACCTTCCTTCTCGAAACCCGTGGCTACCGTGTCGTCGCCGCTCACAGCGCGCAGGAGGCGCTGACCGTTCTCGATCAATATCTTCCTGGCACACTGGATCTGATCCTGTGTGACCTCATCATGCCGCAGATGGACGGCAACGAACTGGTCCGTCGCGCCAAACAACTTCATCCCGGCTTGCCCGCGATGATTGTCTCCGGCACCGTCAATGCCTTCGATCGTGCTCTCCATGCCGACGTTTTTCTTCCGAAGGGAGCCTCTTCGCCGGCGGAGATGATCGAGAGAATCCGCGTCCTGGTTGCCCGCAAGCGTGGACCCAAAAAGGCTGTCCCGACCCCCTCGCAATCTGCATCGATTGGCGCCTTCACCCACGCCACTGCGAGCTGAACGTTCTTCGCAGCAGAGAGCCATCAAACGGCCTGCGTGACCGTCGTGAGATTTCAGGCTTCGACTAATCCATATTTTCTTTGCCATTGCATCTTCAGCCGGGCCCACACCGCATCTTTCTCCTCACTCGAAACGGTTGGATCCGGCTCTGACGCAAATCGCGCCGCCTCTACTTTAGCAAGCTCCAACAACGCGCGATCGCGGATCAGGTTGGCAACGCGAAACTCTGGCATTCCCGCCTGACGCGTTCCAAAGAACTCCCCTGGCCCACGCTGCTGCAGGTCAAGCTCTGCAAGTTCGAATCCATTCTGGGTGCGTACCATCGCATCCAGTCTAGCCTCGGCCTGCTCACTCAGTCTGCCGCCCGTCATCAACACGCAGTAGCTCTTCGCCGCTCCACGACCAACACGTCCCCGCAACTGATGCATCTGCGCCAAACCGAACCGCTCTGCATGTTCGATCACCATCACCGACGCATTGGGAACATCCACACCAACTTCTATGACCGTCGTCGCAATCAGTACGTCGAGGTCCCCCCTCTGAAATCGCCGCATAGTCACGTCTTTGTCATCTGCACTCAACCGTCCATGTAGCAACCCTAGGCGAAGTCCGCTCAGTGGTCCTAGCCTCAGCTCCTCATACATATCCGTCGCGGCTCGCAGTGCCTTCTTCGGTTCGAATAACTTCTCCGTCTTCGACGATGGCTTTGTGGCCTTGGCCTTCGTGCTTCTGGCCTTCGCAGCTTTGTTCTTCTTGCTCGCCCCAGATTTTTCGCCGCCATTCCGCAACGCAGCGGAGGACGTTGCTCCCGCTTTCAGGCTTGCCTCAGCCGCATCCGGTTCCGGGTCCTGAGGAAAGTCCAGCTCCGGTTGATCATCCTTTGCCCCTTCGATTACTGGATAGACGATATAAGCCTGTCGTCCAGCTTCAACTTGTTTGCGGACGAAACTCCAAACGTCCTCTGCTCGTTCCTCTGTTGTCCGTCTAGTCACAATCGGGGTGCGCCCAGGAGGCAGTTCATCGATCACACTCGCATCAAGGTCGCCGTACAGTGTCAACGCAAGCGTTCTTGGAATTGGCGTTGCCGTCATCACCAGCACATCCGGATCAAGCGCCCCCGGCTTCTTCATCAAACGAAACCGCTGCTGCACGCCGAACCTATGCTGTTCATCGACGATCACCAAACCGAGATTTTGGAAGTCAACTTTGTCTTCGATAAGTGCGTGAGTTCCAATCGCAAGATCGGTCTCGCCGCGAAAGATTCTTCCGCGTGCCTCTCGTTTCGTCGCCTCATCGAGAGATCCGGTTAGCAAGGTCACATGGTAAGGTTTTCCAGTTCGCGGCGACAGCACATCTCCCAACAGCTTCCTGGCCGAAAGGTAGTGTTGCGTTGCCAGAATCTCAGTGGGGGCCATCAAGACTGTCTGGTAGCCATTCTCGATCGCGACCAGCGCCGCCTGCATTGCAACGATTGTCTTGCCCGATCCCACATCGCCCTGCAGCAATCGCCGCATGGGCTGAGGCCGGCGCATATCACCGGCAATCTCACCCAACACCCGCTTTTGCGCGGCCGTCGGATGGAAAGGGAGTACCTGCTTGATCGCTTCTCGTACCTTCACATTCGTAACAAACGCGGTCCCCACACGCTCTCGCATCCGTCGCCGCTTCAACTCCAGGCCTAACTCGAGGTAAAAGAACTCCTCGAAGATCAATCGCCGATGTCCCCGGGTTGTTGCCGACATCAGCTCTACCATCGGCGTGCCGGCCTCAGGAAAATGCACCGCCTTCAGGGCCTTCAACCGATCCGGAAACGAGAGCCTCGCACGCATCGCACCCGGCAAGGTTTCGATCTGCTGACTCGCCGACTCGCTGATGTGTTGCTTTTCAAATTCCTCGAATAGAGTCCAGATCACGCGCCTCAACCACTTCGAGCCCAGCTTTGCGCCCCACGCCGTAGTTCCTCCCAACGACTCATACACTGGCACGATTCGCCCGACCTCGAGCATCGAAAACTCGGCGTCTGCGCCGCCACCAGAAGGTAAGATCTCAAATTGCGGCTGAATCATCTTGAATTTGCCTGCGCTACTTCGCGACGGCTCAAGTTTTCCGTACAGAGCAACCATCTGCCCCACATGAAACTTGTCCCGCAGATACGTCCCGCGAAACCACATACACTTCACCGTGCTGAGCCCTTGTCCCACGGTCATCTCGAACAACGGCATGTTTCGTGTCTGGAGCAGCACCGATCCTCTCACCTCGCCAATCACCGAGGCCATTGTGCCCGCCTGCAACGCACTCATCGGCACCGGATTCAGCCGATCCTCATACCGAAAGGGCAAGTGATAAAGCAAATCCTCCACGGTTTCAACGCCGCGCTTGGCAAGCTCGACGGCAATACGCTCTCCCACGAGCTTCACAAACTTGATCGGTGTAGAAAGTTCCAGCACAGACCGATGCTACCAAGAACCGGCCGCGACCAAATCCTGGACTCTCACAACAATTTCTTCGTCTTGACACGTATTGACAAGAGATATGTTGGAATAAAAGAATGCCAGGCTTTGAAGGGAGTCCAGAAACGACGGCGGAGCGCAAAAACATCCTGCTGCATACGCCTCTGATGGCGCTGGCCATAGCCGCCTTCGGCATCGGCACCTCCGAGTTCATCATCATGGGCCTATTGCCCAACCTTGCCGACGACTTTCACGTCAGCATCCCCAAGGCAGGCGTCCTCGTCACCGGCTACGCGCTCTCTGTCACCATAGGCGCGCCCATCGTAGCCATCGCCACCGCCCGTCTGGAACGCAAATTAGCACTCCTTCTCCTCATGGGTGTTTTCACCCTCGGCAACCTGGCCTGCGCCATCGCCCCCACCTATAATCTCCTCTTCGCAGCGCGCGTCCTCACTGCCCTCTGCCACGGAGCCTTCTTCGGCATTGGCAGTGTCGTCGCCGCAGGTCTCGTCCCCCGCAATCAACGCGCCCAGGCGATCGCCCTCATGTTCTCTGGCCTCACTCTGGCCAACGTCCTAGGAGTTCCCGTCGGAACGGCCTTAGGCCAGGCTTACGGCTGGAGATTCGCATTCTGGGCGATAGTCCCAATTGGCCTTCTCGCAGCCACGGCAGTTTTCTTCTTCGTCCCCAAACAGGCCGCAGGATCCGGCGGCCTGCTCCACGAGTTCCGCGTCCTGCGCAAGCCGCAGGTTTTGCTGGTTCTGGCCATGAGCGTCTTCACCTCGGCCTCGCTCTTCTGCGTCCTTACCTACATTGCCCCGGCACTCGAAGTCGTCACGTTAGTCTCTCCCCATACCGTCACGCTGACGCTTTTGCTCTTCGGGGTGGGCATCACTGTCGGCAACTTTCTCGGTGGCACCCTCAGCGACTGGCGCCCCATGACCTTCCTCATCGGCGCGCTCCTCACCCTCATCGCCTCCCTCATCGCCCTCTACTACGCCGAACCTCACGTCGTCCCCGCCATCACGATGATCCTTCTCTGGGGAGCCATTCAGTTCGCCGCGGGAGCCCCACTGCAATCCCGCATCGTGGACCAGGCCGCAGCCGCACCGAACCTGGCCTCGACTCTCAACCAGGGAGCCTTCAACTTCGGAAACGCAACCGGAGCCTCCCTCGGTGGCATGATGCTCACCGCCGGCTACACCTATCGTCAGCTCCCGATCGCCAGCATTCTAGTAACCTCTCTAACCCTTCTGCTAGCTCTGATCTCGGCAAGGTTAGACCGCAAACATCGCGACGCTCATATCGCGGAGGAGCTCTCTGTCCTGTAACCACGAAGAGCCTATAATTCCGTCACCTCCTCAGGCGCCTTCGACGCCCAGAGGTCGCGGAGGACCCAAATGACATTCGCAGAGCGTTGGTTCGAAGAAGTTTGGAATAAGGGCCGCGAAGAAGCCATCGACGAGATGATGTCCCCTCAAACCGTAGGCCACGGCCTCACGCATCCCGAGGGAAGAGAGGTAGACGGAATGACCGCCTTCCGCTCCTTCCACAAGTCGTTCCGTTCTGCCTTTCCGGACCTTCACATCAACCTGGAAGACACCATCATCGACGGAGACAGGACCGCAGCACGCTGCCTCGTCACCGGCACGCACACCGGGGAAGCTCTCGCCGGCAAGCCCGCCACAGGCAAGCCCATCAAGTTCCACGGCATGACGATGTTCCGCGTGAAAGACGGAAAGATTGTCGAGTCATGGAACAACTTCGATTTCACCACGATGTACAAACAGCTCGAATAAACTATCCCCGGATAGATTGAATTCTCACGGGCTGCCCCACCGCTACGCTGCAGAATCGCCTGATAAACTCAGCATAGAAGAGAACCCATGTCCATCGTAGAACTGCAACATGTCCGCAAAGCCTACGACACCAAGATCGCCGTAGCCGACCTCAGCTTCACCATCGAACCCGGCAGCATGTTCGGCCTCCTGGGCCCCAACGGCTCAGGCAAGACCTCCTCCATCCGCATGGTGATCGGCATCACGGTCCCCGACTCCGGAACCATCAGCCTCTTCGGTCAACCGTTTCATCGCAGCCTTCTCAAGCGCGTCGGCTATCTCCCCGAAGAGCGTGGCCTCTACAAAAAGATGAAGGTGATGGATCAACTCATCTTCCTCGGGCAGCTCCACGGCCTCGACGCCACTACCGCCTCGAAACGCGCACACATCTGGTGCGAAAAGCTGCAGATCACGGAAGCGATCCACAAAAAGACCGAAGAGCTCTCAAAAGGGATGCAGCAAAAAATCCAGTTCATCTCCACCCTCCTCCACGAGCCTGAGCTCATCATCATGGACGAGCCGTTCAGCGGCCTGGATCCCGTCAACGCCGTCCTTCTCATGGACACCCTCGTCGACCTTCGCAAACAAGGCCGCACCATCCTCTTCTCCACCCATCGCATGGATCAGGTCGAAAAGCTCTGCGACAACATCTGCCTCATTCACAACAGCCACCTGGTACTGTCCGGCTCCATGCGTGAGATCAAGTCCCGCTATCCCGTCAACCGCGTTCTCATCAACTTCACCGGCGATGACTCCTTCCTCAATCACCCCACCATCCATTCGGCAAAGAACTACGGTGGACACGCAGAGATCCGTCTCAACGAAGGCGCCGACGCGCAGGCGCTCCTCGCCGCGGCGATCGTCAAAGCCCGCGTCACTCGCTTCGAAGTCATGGAGCCGACGCTTGAAGAGATCTTCATCGAAAAGGTAACTGAAACATCGCAGGCCTCGCAGTCTACAGGAGTTCACGTCAATGCATAACATCTGGCTCATCGCCAGGCGCGAGTATCTGGAGCGCATTCGCACCAAGGCGTTCCTCGTCGCTACCATCCTTATTCCGCTTCTCATGGGTGGCTTCGTCTTCGGCAGCGGCTATCTCGCATCGCGCACAAAATCCTCCGCGCACATCGCCATCGTCTCGTCCGATACCAACTTTGCCGCTGATCTCAAGCATGAGCTTCTGACCGGGAAGAACAGCAGTATGACGGTCGACCTTCTCGCCCCATCAACGTCGAACAGCGACTCCACTCGCGCCACTCTCGATCAGAATCTGACCAGCAAGCACGGCGACCTTACGGGCTATCTCTGGATTACACCGCCCTCGCAGAGCAACGCGCGCCCGGCTTTCACCTACGTCCCACGCTCGGCAGGCGACGTCACGACGGAAGACGATCTTTCGACCGCCATCAAGAACGTCATCACTCGCGAAGGGCTCACGCGACAGGGAATGGGCGCTTCCGACATCGCAGCCCTCATGGCACCAGTTGTCATCGACACGAGCAAAACCGGAGACAGCCGCACTGCCTTTGGCGCCGCCTATCTTCTCTTCTTCCTCATGTACATGGTCATCATGCTCTATGGCATGAACACGGCACGCTCCATCATCGAAGAGAAGACCAGCCGCGTCTTCGAGGTTATGCTTTCGACCATCAAGCCCGACGAGATGCTCGCCGGCAAGATTCTTGGCGTCGGCTCGGTAGGCATAACTCAGATCGCAGTATGGATGCTCGCTGCTGCCGTCCTCGGCGCAACCCCTCTCGCGACCAACCTGATAGGTGGAGGCCACGCCCCCATCAGCGCCACGCAGATCTTCTTCTTCATCATCTATTTCATCTTCGGGTTTCTGGTCTACTCGAGCATTGCGGCCGCCCTGGGTGCGATGACCAACTCCGAACAAGAGTTGCAGCAACTGAACATGTTCCTCGTCCTGCCTCTGGCTTTTTGCTTCCTTATGATCTTTGTCATCACTCGCGCCCCTGATTCAACCCTCGCGCAGATCGTGTCACTGATTCCATTCTGCAGTCCTTTGCTGATGAACTTCCGCATCTCGCTCACCACCGTGCCACCCTGGCAGATTGGCCTCTCCTTCGTTCTGATGAGCCTCACGATAGTCAGCATTCTCTGGGTCGCCAGCCGCATCTATCGCGTCGGGATTCTGATGTACGGCAAAAAGCCCAATCTCCCCGAACTCCTGCGCTGGCTCAAATACAGCTAGAACTTCGCCGAAGCGTAAAACTCACCAGGCCCCTTGCTTGCCTCCAACCCACCACACCATGCCCACGGTCATCGTGGGCTGATCAGCCGTTAGCACCCCAGGCTTGTTCGTCAAAAAGTACGGAACATTGCTCCAGTCTCTTCGATACTCCGCGCGCGCCAGGAAGCCCTCGCCGAATTTGTACTCATAGGTTCCTGTGAATTCTTTCAACGCCTGCGTCGTCCCGCTAAACAAACCGCCACGATCCGACAGATACTCTGTCCGTCCTCCCAACGCCATCTTCGGTGTCAGTTGGTAACGCGCGTAGGCCGCCCCGCCATCGACATGGGATGGGGCGGAAGACTCGCCCGGCTCCGCGTGCGCCCATTCACGCTCAATGACATAGTCACCCTCGAGCGAGAACGTCAGCTTCGGCGTCGCGTTCCAGGTCACATAGCTGTCGAAGATGTGTATCTTTCCATCCGGCGCAGGGTTGATCGCCTGTAGGCACAACCCTGGCTGTACCGGCGCCGTGCAATTTGTAGCAGGCTGACTATCGGGATGATCTTGTCCGAGGTAATAGTTGAAATTCCACAAAATCTTTTTCGTAGGCTGCGCCGTAAATCCAAACAGCTCGTCTTTGAACGAGTTATTCGGCTCAGTTTGATTGGTTCCATTCACCACCCAGTAGTTCAGAGCAAGCTTGTCGTTTACCTTGAAACTGGTTCGAAGCCCCGCCTGGTAGAAAGGCAAATAGTTAAAAAAGAACGACCGCGAGTAGTTGACCTGGTCTTTCGTATAGTTCCCCTCGATTCCCAGCGAACTTGACCACTTGCCGAAGTCCACCGTAAGGCCCTTGCCTAACGGAACAACATAAGTCCCATATGCCTGAAAGATATTCCTATAAATATCCGGCCGTGCTTCGTTCGCTGGATTTCCCTGCAAGGTCGAGGTAGCTTGTCCAAACTGCAGATCCACTCGAACTCCATACCGCCGCCCATTTGCGACATCAGGGTCAAGCGCGAACACCACATCGGCTTGGTTGACGCTAAACGCGTTGCTCAGCACATCGTAGGCCCTCAAATACAACACTCGCCCGATAGGATGATTAAGGTCGTAGCCGTAATACCCATCGAACATATAGTTCAACGTGGCGCCCCCGGGTAGTTGGGTCGGCAGGACGGCGGCAACAGGCGAACTTTGCGCTGCCGGAGCCTGGGGAGTTGCCGCGATCGTTGCCGGCACCGGAGCCGCGCCGCTGCTGGACACAGCTTCCACGCTTCTTCGAATGTCTGCAGCCGGAGCGAGGGTCAGCGCCGCAGGCCTCAGCGTCGCAATCTCTGTCGTCTGCACGGTCCGTTGCTTCTGCAGCTCCGCCTCGAGCGCACTCACCCGCAAAGCGAGGTCACGCACCGTCTGCTTCAGTTCCTCAACATCTGCATTTGGAGGCGGGGCGACCGTCGTCTGTGCGTTTCCGACAATCCCGGAAAGCAGAGCAGCGAAAAGAGAGAGAAGAAAGAACCGATTGAAGCGGCGCATAGGGCAGGCCTCTCGCGAACAGGGTGATCAAACCACGTTCCCAGTAAATTGATCGTAAACGGGAGCAAACCTTTTCCAGATTTTCGCCGAATCTTTTCCATAACTTCTGCGAGCAGAGGGCGCAGGTAAACTGGACGAAGTGTCCTCCACCTACACCTTGAAGCAAAGGCTCGCCCTCGCTATCGTCCCGCGCCTCGCGAGCGCCGCGATCCGTTTCCTTGGCATGACCCTCCGGTTCGAAGATGTTCGCGACCCCGGCGCCTCACTGGGCTTCGACGCGCCACCGCCGGCTATCTATGCCTTCTGGCATCGGTGCCTGCTCACCAGCGCCTGGCACTTCCGCAACCACAACATCGCCATCCTCATCAGCCCCAGCTTCGACGGGGAACTCATAGCTCGAACCGTGGAGCGCCTCGGTTACGTCGCCATCCGCGGCTCAAGCTCACGGTCAGGCTCTCTTGGCCTGCGCAACATGCACCGCGCCTATCTGGCGGGCCAGTACTGCGCCATTACGGCCGACGGCCCTCGCGGCCCCGCCATGATTGCCAAACCCGGCGTCACACAGCTGGCCCAACTCGTCGACAGCCCGGTCGGGACCTTCTATGTCCTCCCTGAGCGTGCCTGGCAACTTCGCTCCTGGGACCGCTTCCTCATCCCTAAACCGTTCTCCCGAGTCTTCATAGGCTGGCCCCTCCTAACTACCGCCGACGAGTCGGCCGTTCAAGCCGCCCTCGATCGCTCCGTCGAACTGGCCGAATCCCGAAAGAATAATTCCCGAAAAAAAAGTTAGAAAAGTTGGCATATTTTTCGAAGACGAAAATTCACCATGCAAAACACCATCTCTTCACCACGTTTCACCACACAACTCACCACGTTTTCACCGCTAAAATTGACATAGATTGCTCGTATCCGACTTCCATTTCGACCTCCCCGAAGAGCTGATAGCCCAGTCCCCACCGGAGATTCGCGGCTCCAGCCGCATGCTCCTCTTCGACCGAGCTACCGGCCGCTACCAGGACAAGTTTTTTCGTAATCTCCCCGAAATTCTCCAACCCGGCGACCTGCTTATCCTCAACGATAGCCGTGTTTTACCCGCCCGCCTCTACGCGACGCGCGCGCAGCCAACAAACTCAACAAAACTCCCCCGACCCTTCAGGCCGCATCGAAGTCCTGTTGACCCAACAACTTGCCGATAGGGAGTGGACCGCGCTTGTTCGCCCCAGCAGAAAAATCCAACCCGGCGAACGCCTCCTTTTTCATGCCGCTGATGAGGTCGAACCCGTGCTGGAAGCCGAAGTCCTCTCGGCTTCCGAGTTCGGCGAACGCACCCTCCGCTTCTCCCCAGCGCCAGACTTCCTCGCCGTCCTCAACAAGATAGGCCACATGCCTCTACCGCCCTATATCCATCGCGAGGATAGGGCCGATCGCGAACGTTACCAGACGGTGTACTCTCGACAATCCGGAAGCGCCGCTGCTCCGACTGCGGGCCTGCACTTTACGCCGGCAATCATCGCCGAACTCAAAGAAAATGGCATACAGATTGAGACCATTACCCTGCATGTTGGTCTCGGCACCTTCCAGCCGGTCCGCGCAAAAAAGGTCGAAGACATCCGCCTCCACTCCGAGCACTACACACTTCCTGCTGCTACGGCTAAAGCCATCAACACAGCCCTCAGAGAGGGCCGACGAATCATTGCAGCTGGAACCACAACGACTCGTACACTTGAACATTGCGCCCTGACATCCGCAGGGAATGTTCTCACGCCTCACTCTGGCCAGACCAGCATCTTCATCAGCCCCGGTCACGAGTTCAAGATCGTGGGAGGTCTCCTCACAAACTTCCATCTCCCAGAATCGACGTTGCTTATGCTGGTAAGCGCTTTTGCAGGAAGCCAGATCGGAAAAGAACTGATAAGGGCAGCGTATGTACACGCCATCCAGGAAAAGTACCGATTCTTCAGCTATGGTGACTGCATGCTGCTTCTCTAAACCGCGATTCGACCGTCACTACTCTCGCAGGCGAATCCTTATTGAGCCCGTACGCGCTACCATCTAACGAGTCATGTCGAACATATTAAATCAAGCAAATCCAACCGCATCGTCGGCCAAGCCTCCTATCTACCTGCTTGACAGCATGGCCTTTATCTTCCGTGCATATCACGCAATGCAGCGTCAGCGCCCGATGTCAACGCGGACGGGGATACCTACTGCGGCGACCTATGTCTTTGTGAATATGATCAACAAGCTACGTAAAGACTTTTCTCCGCATTATCTTGCGGCCATCTACGACTTGTCTGGGCCCGTTTTTCGAGACGAACGCGCGCGCGAGATGAAGGCGGTTAAGAAGTTCAATATCAAGACCCAGCAGTTCGAGGAAATCGACTATCTCGGTTACAAGGCCAATCGAACAGAAATGCCCGCCGATCTTACCCAACAGCTTCCTTTCATCCGCCGAGCCCTTGAGGCTTTTCGCATCCCGATCCTTAGTTACGAGGGATTCGAGGCCGACGACGTTATAGGGACGCTTTCCTGTAAGCTCTCTGCTCTGGGCCACAAAGTCTACGTCGTTTCTTCTGACAAGGATATGATGCAGCTCGTTACCAACGACGTGTTCATTCTCAATCCAACCAAAGACAATCTCATTCTTGATCCTCCCGGCGTTGAAGCTGCGCTTGGTGTCCCGCCGGAGCGTGTGATTGACGTGATGGCGCTCCGCGGCGATTCGATCGACAACATTCCCGGTGCCCCAGGCATCGGCGATAAAGGTTCCGTCGAGCTCATCCAACAGTTTGGTAACGTCGAGGCCGCGCTCGATCGCGCCGATGAGGTAAAGCGCAAAACGTATCGTGAATCGTTACAAAACAATCGCGACAATATTCTTCTGTCAAAAGAACTCGTTACGATCCATACGAGCGTGCCTATCGATTACGACTTGGACGATATGCTCACCCAGCCTCCCGATAATGCAGCATGTCGTGAACTCTTCTCGGAGCTTGAATTCACAACTTTGCTAAAGGAACTGGCGCCATCTAACGTAAGCGCCCCCATCTCGTACAATTTGTCACCGACATCAGAACAAATAAGTGAATTGCTGGACGACGCCAGATCGGTAGATGTTTCGGGAAACATCAAAGGGTTGACTCTAGCCGTCTTTGAAGATGCCCGAGCTCTTGCAGAAGAAGTCTCCACGGACGTGTCTGTGGAAGAAGAGGCAGAACCCGAACCGCCGCCGTCCAAGTCTATGTCTCTCTTCGGAACCCAGGAGTCGGAGCCGCAGAACCAGCGCATGTCGAACGTTTCGACCACTCTACAAATTGGTCTCACGACGTCGGCTAACTCCGCGATGGTCGTATCGCTCCGCGCGCTCGGCCTAAAAGAGGCGCTTGAAGACCCAACCCTCCCAAAGCATGTCCATGATCTCAAAGCCGTGCTCCGTGCACTTGAAGCTCATCAAACCGTCTTGGCCGGTATCCGCGATGATGTGATGTTATATAGCTATCTCATCAACCCGACACATGGTTCTCACATTCTTCCTGATGTCACGGCCCGCTTTACTGACCGTGCCCTATCCCACCCCTCAAAGATGCCAAGTGACGCGGAGATTGCTAATCTCTTGCCCGAAGCTGCGAACGCTGTACATCGCCTCTCCGATGTTCTTCGGAGTCAGATCGAATCAGCTCACCTTACACGTATCTACGAGACCATGGATCTCCCGCTGGTACCTGTTTTACTGCGTATGGAGCAGGCTGGTGTTCGGATCGATTCTGCTGTTCTCGGCGAGATGTCGACTCGACTCGCTGTGGATATAGATAATCTGGCCGAACGTATTTATAGGGATTCTGGCCATCGTTTCAATATCAACTCGCCTAAGCAACTCGGCGATGTCCTCTTCAACAAGATGCTTCTTCCAAAACCGATGAAGTATGGCAAGGGCAAAGTTGTTTCTACTGCTCAAGATGTGCTTGAGGAGCTCGCAGAACATCATGCGGTTCCTGCGCTCGTACTCGAATATCGCCAACTAGCGAAGCTGAAATCAACCTATATCGATTCTTTGCCGCAGCTCACCGATGGCGTGGGGCGTATTCATACTACCTTCAACCAAGTAGGCACAGCGACTGGCCGCCTCTCCAGTACCAACCCAAACCTGCAGAATATTCCCATCCGCACTGCTCTCGGCCGGGAGATTCGCGCCGCATTTATCCCAGCGCAAGGCAATGTGTTGATGTCCGCGGACTACTCGCAGATAGAGTTGCGTTTGATGGCACACTTCTCACAGGACCCTTTGCTGCTCGATGCCTACCGGACAGGCAAAGACATTCACGCGCTGACCGCTAGTGAGGTCTTCGGTGTTGACATGGCCACAATGGATAAAGAGACTCGCGCTCGTGCTAAGGCAGTTAACTTCGGCATCGTATACGGCATTAGTCCATTCGGCCTCGCTGCACAACTTAACATCGACCAGAAGACCGCGAAGACTTACATCGAGACCTATTTCGACCGCTACAAGGGCGTTCAGCGCTTCATCAAGGAGACGCTCGAAAGTGTGCGTCTAGATCAATCAGTGAAGACGTATTTCGGCCGCATTCGACCAATTCCGGATATTCAATCTCGCAATCCCAACATGCGCGGCTTTGCGGAGCGGACTGCGATCAATACGCCGCTACAAGGTACCGCCGCCGACCTCATTAAACTGGCAATGCTCAGAATCGACCAGCTCATCCGTGACCGCAAACTCAGATCGCAGATGACTCTGCAGGTCCACGACGAGCTACTCTTCGATGTTGTTCCTGAAGAAGTTGAAGAACTGCAGCTGCTTGTTAAACAAGAGATGGAACACGTCGCTGAGTTCTCAATCCCAATCGTGGCTGAGGTAGGCGTCGGCAGGAACTGGCGCGACATGAAATAGTGCCTCTTCGCTTTTCAACATGTCGGTGAGAACTTCTACCGCATTGGGCAATTGTCCGACCATACTTTCTTGCACCTTCTGCCCATTAATTGTGGATCCAGTAATCGACGGCACGTGGAAAGATGTCAGGGCGAGTTTTCCTAGGCTGTTGGCGGTAGGATTGCTAAACAAGTATATGACTGACGCACGTACTCTCCCTCCCCCAGTTTTGCTGCACATCGCCCAAATTCTCAACCTTCCAATGCAAGGCACGATCGCAGTGATTTCGCTGCTGGATGAAGGTGGAACCGTCCCGTTCATCGCTCGATATCGCAAGGAGGCTACCGGGAATCTCGATGAGGTGCAGATTCGCGATATCGAGGAAAAGGTCGCTTACTTTCGCGATCTCGAGGCGCGGCGAGCGACAATTGTCGCTTCGATTGCGGAGCAGGGCAAGTTGACGGACGATTTGAAGGCGAGAATTGAAGCGACTTTGGATAAGAGTGAGCTGGAAGATCTGTATCTGCCATATCGGCCGAAGCGAAGGACGAAGGCGACAATTGCGCGGGAGAAGGGACTGGAGCCACTCGCGCTGTATCTGTGGGAGCAGAGAATCTCGGATGAACCGCTGAGCGCGATGGTCCTGAGATTTGTCGATGGTGAGAAGGGCGTTGCCTCTGTTGAGGAGGCACTCGAGGGCGCAAGGCACATTGTGGCGGAGATTATCAGCGAGAGTGCCGACTTGCGAAAAGCGGCGCGTGCGCTGATGTTTGATGAAGGTGTGGTGGTGAGCCGCAGAGCGATGGATGCGGTGGATGAGCAGGAAAAGTTCAAGATGTACTACGAGTATCGCGAGCCGGTGAAGACGATTCCGTCGCATCGAATGTTGGCGATTCGTCGGGGTGAGAGTGAGAATGTACTTTATTTTTTGATCGAGTTGGAGGCTGCACGGGCAGTGAGTGTGCTGCGGCGCGGGGTTTTGCGGGAGCAGGGGGATTGGACGCCGCAGTTGGAGTTGGCGATTGAGGATTGCTGGTCACGGCTCTTGAACTCATCCATTCAGGGGGAGCTGCGGTTGGAGCTGAAGAAGCGCTCGGATCTCGATGCGATCCAGGTGTTCCGGGACAATCTGCACCATCTGCTGCTGGCTCCTCCGGCGGGGCCGATCTCGGTGCTGGGGATTGATCCGGGGCAGAGGACCGGGTGCAAGGTTGCGGTGGTGGATGAGACAGGGAAGTTCCTGGCCAATGATGTGCTGTATCTGCATACGTCGAAGGGCGCTGCGGAGGCGGCGGCGAAGACGCTTGAGGCTCTTGTGGTGAAGCATCAGGTTCGGGCGATTGCTATTGGGAATGGAACGGCTTCGCGGGAGACGGATGCGTTTGTGCGTGAGTTCCTGCGTGAGCGCGGGTTGGAGAACATCTTCTCGGTGACGGTGAGCGAGTCGGGAGCGAGTATCTATTCGGCTTCGGATGTGGCAAGGCAGGAGTTTCCGGATCTGGATCTTACGGTGCGTGGAGCGATCTCGATCGCGCGGCGATTGCAGGATCCGTTGTCGGAGTTGGTGAAGGTCGATCCGAAGTCGATTGGTGTTGGTCAGTATCAGCATGATGTGGATCAGAGACAGTTGCAGCAGTCGCTCGAGACGGTGATTGAGAGCTGCGTGAATCGTGTTGGAGTTGACCTGAATACTTCGTCGTGGACTTTGCTGCGGTATGTTTCGGGTGTGACGGAAAGAACCGCGTTGAACATCGTGAGTTATCGGAATGAGCATGGACGGTTTCGCTCGCGGACTCAATTGATGAAGGTTCCTGGGATTGGCGCGAAGACGTTTGAGCAGGCTGCGGGATTTCTGCGGATTCGGGATGGTGAGAATCCACTGGATATGACTGCGGTTCATCCTGAATCGTACGCGGTTGTGGAGCAGATTGCGGCTTCGCTGAAGGCTCCGGTTGAGGAGTTGATCAAGAGTCCGCAGCTGCTGGAGAAGGTGGATAAGAGCGCAGTTTCGGCAGGAAGTTTTACGCTGAATGACATTCTGGAGGAGTTGAAAAAGCCGGGGCGGGATCCGCGGGATAAATTTGTTGCACCGAGCTTCAACGAAAGTGTCCGCGAGTTGTCGGATGTGATGCCGGACATGGTGCTTGAAGGTGTGGTGACGAACGTGACGAAGTTTGGTGCGTTCGTCGATATAGGGGTGCACCAGGATGGGCTGGTGCATATCAGTGAGCTGTCGGTGAAGTTCATCAAGGATCCGTCTGAGGCGGTGAAGGCGGGGCAGATCGTGAAGGTGAAGGTGCTGTCTGCCGATGCGAAGACGAAGCGTATTGCGTTGTCGATCAAGGCGCTGCATGAGGCGGGGCCTCGAGGGCCGCGGCAAACACCAAATTTGCAGGCTGCGGCGAAGGGGCAAGGCGGGCCGATGTTGAAGACGCAGGTCCGCGTGAAGACTATTGCGCCCGAACCGGTGAAGGCTCCGGTTTCTATGGATGACAAGTTGGCGATGCTGTCCTCTAAGTGGAAGGGGCGTTAGTTGCATTCGATTCCTTAGGGGGGTGCCCCCCCCGGGTGGTGTAGCTAAGTCCCTTAGGGTCAATTATTTGCAAATTTTGTTCTCTGCAAATTCGTCTTAATAAAAGGTTTATAGTCAAATTCGTCATTCCAAACGGCTTATGTTCGTTTGCGGTTACAAAAGGATGCCCCGCTGGTCGCGGGGCATTTTTTTGTTCCTTATTTCTAGTCTAGTGAATTAGGTGGAACTGATGCGCAACGCTAATTCTCTTGATTGGCGCGGGTTTTGGTGAGTTTGGGGCTTGACACGTGTTTTTGCGGGCAAATTTGCAGATTAATAATCGGTTTCGCGAAAGGAAACAATAAAGGAAAAAGCAGATTCTCTTCGAGGACGACAGCAAGAAAGATTACGGCAAAAAAACAAAGGCAAATACAGTGATCCTTCCCCATTCGACTTCGCTCAGGGTCAGGATGACGACCCGAAAAGAGGCGGATCACTTAGGCTGATAGCGTTTGATTGGTGCGGGCGTGCCAGATGTTGAGGAGGCTGGCGGCAATGCTGAAGATGACCGGGCCGAGGATGATGCCGAGGGGGCCGAAGACCGCGATGCCGCCGAGGATGGTGATGAGGATGATGGCGGTGTGGGAGCGAAGATGTCCGCCGATGAGGATGGGGTAGAGGATGTTGTCGATGGTGCTGACGATGAGTCCGCCCCAGATGACGAGAAGAGCTGCTTTGCCCCAATGGCCGTTGAGGCCGAGGTAGGTGGCGATGGGTCCCCAGACGAGGAAGGCACCGAACGCGGGGATCATGGCGAAGGCGGTGAGGGTGGTGGCCCAGAGCAGGACGCCGGGGACGCCGAGCACCCAGAAGGCGAGACCGGCGAGAACTCCCTGTACAAGGGCGATGGCGAGGCGGCCGAGGAAGGTGGCGTAGATAGTGTCGTCGACGCGATTGAGGAGTTCCGCGGTCTCGTCTTCGCGGAGGGGGATGAGGGCGCGGAGGCCCTCGAGCGCGACCTGGCGGTCACGAAAGAGGAAGAAGAGAAGGAAGAGCATGACGACAAGTTCGGTGATGAAGTGGATGGAGTTGGCGAGGATCACTGCGGCTTTCCCGCCCACATAGGTGGCGGTGGAGCGGGCTGCGGTGTTGACGTCGATGGAGGCGGAGAAGGCTTCGATGCGGTTGGCGAGGGCGGGATGGTTGCCGATGTAGTCGGTGATTAGATTTTGCGCGTTGGGGTTGCGAAGAGAGACGATGGCTTTGAGGGCATGTTCACTCAGTTCCTGCATGAGAAAGAAGCCTGGGACGATGACGGCGAGGATGACGAGGAAGAGTGCGACGGTAGCACTGAGGGTGCGGTTGCGAATGCGGGCGGAGAGCCAGTTGTAGGGGACTTCGGTGACGACGGCGAGGACGATGGCTCCAACGATGGCGGTGAAGAAGGGCTGGAGGATGAGGGCGCAGAGGATCAGGATGGCGATGGTGAGAAGGAAGAGGGTGATCTGTCTCCAAGGCGGGGCTTCTCGGTTTTGTCTGTCTTCTCGGCCTTCTTGCATGTGGGGAGCGCTCTCCGATGGTCTTTGTTCGATGCGTGTCTGTTATGGGTTGAGATTAGAATACGTGCTCGCTGGTTGATTTTGTTCTGTGAATGATGGAGGAGGTTTGGCCTATGGTGCATCTAGAACCATGGCTTGCGGTGGGTGTGTTGGTGTCCACGGCGGCTACGGATGCGGTTTATGTGATGTTCAATGCGGCGGTGTCGTCGCAGAGACGGTTGCCGGCAGCTACCTGGAGTAGTGTCTGGTATCTGCTGTCGGCGTTTGCGGTGATCAGTTATACGAAGAACTGGGTTTATGTTTGCTTTGCTGCGGTGGGGTCGTGGATAGGGGCTTATGTATCGATGACGGTGTTGCGGCGGGCTAAGGGGCCGCGGGGGCCGGAGGCTGTTTGATTGTGTGGAATGGCGGATCGCTTGACGATTACAAGAGGAGGTACTAGCTGGTTAGCGTTTTTTGAGGGCTTCCAGTTCGTCGAGTGTGCGAGGCCAGTCTTTGCCCAGGAGGCGGGAGAGACTGCGGTCGGCGAGAACCTTGCCGTTGGTCTGGCATTGGGCGCAGTAGTTGGTCTCGTTGTCGGCGTAGCGGATGCGCTGGATGGGCTGGCCGCAGGTGGGGCAGGGTTGGCCGAAGCGACCGTGGACGGCCATGTCTTTGCGGAAGGCTGTGACTTTTTCAGGGAAGGCTTGGGCGGCTTCGGCGTTGAGGCGGTCGATCCAGAGTTGGAGGGTTTCGCGGGTGGCGGTGAAGAGGCGCTGCCATTGGGCGGGATCGAGCTTCGCGGTTTGTTGGATCGGTGACAGTTGGGCGGCGTGGAGGATCTCGTCGGAGTAGGCGTTGCCGATGCCAGAGAGAATGCGCGGGTCGGTGAGGGCTCGCTTGAGAGTGCGGTTTTCGGCGGTGAGGGCAGTGCGGAAGGCTTCGAGATCAGTGGCGAAGACGTCGATTCCTCCGGGGTCTGTTTCTTGTGCGGCCGCTTCGTTGGCGAAGAGATGGAGGGAGGCTCGGCGCTTGGAGCCTGCTTCGGTGAGGACGAGGGAGCCGTTGGGGAAGTCGAAAGCGGCGAGGTTGTTGCGGCCTCCGAGCTTTGCGCCAAGAGGGCGCCAGTGGAGACGACCTGCGATCATGAGGTGAAGGACGAGGTAGAGGCCGTTGTCGAACTCGAAGACGATGCGCTTGCCGATGCGATGGAGTGCGCGGATGGTGTGGCCTTCGGTCTCTTCGATGCGGGGCTGGACGGTGCGGAGAAGGAAGGGGCTGGCGATGCGGAGGTGGGTTAGCGGCTGTCCTACGACGCGTGGGGCAAGGGCCGAGAGGTAGGCGGTGATGTCGGGAAGTTCCGGCATGTGTTTGCAGAGATGATAACGATTGCGGCGGGATTAGCTGCTTTTTTCTATGACTGAGTCGGGGTGTTGGGCGTACTCGGCCCAAGAGCCGTCGTAGAGGGTTACGTTTTGAGCGCCGACTACTTCGAGGCTTAGGGCGATGACCGCGGCTGTCACGCCGGAGCCGCAGGTGGTGGTGATTGGTTGATGTAGGTCCACGTTTTTGGCGGCGAAGTATTCGTGGAGTTTTTCGGCTGGTTTGAGGCGACCGTCTTCGACGAGGTCGGTGAAGGGTGTGCTGGTGGCGCCGGGCATGTGGCCTGAGCTTAGTCCGGGGCGCGGCTCGGGTGCGGTGCCGTTGAAGCGTGTGGCGGATCGGGCGTCGAGGACTTGCTGGTGGCGGGCGAGTCGATCTTTGAGCTGGGCGAGGTCTGCTATGGCGTTGCGGTTCAGGTTGGCGTGGAAGGTTGCGGGAGCGCGATGGACGGGACCGGATTCGGTGGGGAGGCCGGAGTCTATCCATGTGCGGAGGCTGCTGTTGAGGACGTAGACGTTTTGGGCGCCGAAGGTGCGGAGCATCCACCAGGCGCGGGGGGCGGAGAAGACGCCGTGCTGCTCATAGATGACGATGGTGTTGCTGTCGGAGACGCCGAGGGCGGACATGCGGCGGGAGAAGCTCTCGGGCGTGGGGAGCATGTGAGGGAGTGGTGTGGCGTGGTCGGAGAGATCCTCGATGTCGAAGAAAAGTGCGCCGGGGATGTGGCGCTCGAGATAGTGGGCGCGGGTGTCGACCGGGGGTGTAACGCCGACGGGTGGGAGTGTGGCGTCGAGGACGATGGTCGAGGGGTCTTCGAGGCGCGCGGCCAGCCAGGAGGGGGCGACGAGAGGGTTCATGGACATAGATTACTGTGTGGGCCGGGAAGGGGATGAACCAGGAGGTGGGGCGGCTATGTGAATGTGGGTCAGCGGTTGGCGGACTATCTCGGAATGTCTTTGCACATTTGCATGCAAGTTCGTGCATAAGAGCAAGGGGCAATCGCCTTGCAACTACAAGACCGAATGAATAAACGCCATTTCGACGCAGCGAGTTGCACTAGTTGGCGCTCGCTTCCTCTGTGGATTTTCTTTGGCTGGCTAATTGCTTTTAGAAGGACTGTATCGAGGTAAAACCATGAAAAAAATCTTGTCTATCTTTGCGGTGGGAGTGCTGTCTCTATCTGCTAATACGGTTCTCGCTGACGGCATCGGTACATCGGTCACCGGGTCTCTTGCATTCCAGGGGCTCCCAATCAATTTCTTTGATCCAGCAAACAAAGGGGTCCCTCCGGGTTTTGGCAACCATGTGAGGACCAAGGTGACTATAGGGTCCGGGACTGAGTTCGGCTATAGTGACTCAGATAATTTGGATACTGCGAATTTCACCGGCTCGACTCTCACCATCACGGATACAGGATTTCGTGACGGCCAGGCACCGTTTGAAATGAAGTTCACTGATCCCGACTTCAAGAGCTTTTCGCTGATGTCGAATGATCTGGGTGTGGACTTTTCGTTTGCGGGAGATACGCTGACAGTCAAATTTGCTGGTGGGGATTTCACGGGTGAAGAGACGACGGTGCTGTCTTATGTTCCCAATCAAACTCAAACCGGCATCACTCCGGAGCCTGCGACGTTGGCTCTGCTGGGAACTGGGATGCTTGCAGTTGCGGGCGTTGTTCGCAAAAGATTGGTCTCTTAGTTTCTGCGCGACGAAATTACGGTGAGGAGCCGGGTGGCGAAGTCCGGCCTCTTTCCTCTAGTTCGACGCGGCTTATCCGAGAGCTGCTATGACAGTTCTATGGCGAATTGTTGGGAGGGGTCGTAGGTGTTGGGTTTGGGTTCGGTGGAGAGGTCGAGGATAAGGCGCTCGAGCACGAGCAGTTTGTTGGCGGGGGAGCTGCGGAGTTCGAGGTCGGCGCGGGCGACTAGGCGGATGGCGCGGGTGAGCTCGCGGCGGGATTTGTAGCGGCGCGCCTGCTTGATGAGGTCTTCGGCGGCGAAGGGAGGCATGCGGAAGCCCTGCCAGAGTACCTGCCAGATGGCGCGGGGGTCGCGCACGTTTTTTTCGGAGATGATGAGCATCTGGCGGAAGGTGCGGGCGAGCATATAGAGGTGGCCGATGGCCGCGTCTTCGCCACCGTCGGAGGCATTGAGGAGGCCGTGGAGGAGGAGAAGCGCACGGGGGCGGTCCTTGGCGGAGATGGCGTCGGTGAGTTCGTAGAGGGAGCGCTGCTTGGCGGCCAGGACCATGGTTTCTACGTCGCCGAGGGTGACGCGGTTCTTTCCTTCGACGTACAGGAGGAGCTTTTCGAATTCGCTGGCGATGAGCATCATGTCGGCGCCGAGGGCGTCGACTAGTTCGCGGGCGGCGTCGGGGTCAAACTTTACGTTGCGGGACTCGGCGGTCGTTGTGACCCACTTGATGGCGTCGTTTTCGTCGACGCGGGCTAGCTCGACGGTGCCGCACCAGTCGCCCAGCGTTTCGCGGATCTTTTCGAAGCGCTCTTTGTCTTGATAGTCCATCTTGCGGAGGTCAGTGGGAATGCGGAGATGGTCGGCGACGAAGAGGATGAGAGCTTGTGGATTTGGTGAGCGGAAGTAGGCGTCGATGGCAGCGAACTCTTCCTTTTTGCTGCCGCGACCGTAGAGAGTTTTGAGGTTGCGGACGAAGAGGACCTGGAAGGGCGCCATGAGGGATGGGGTTTGGGCGCGGTCGAGGACTTCAAAGATGCTGGTCTCGGCGAGGTCGAGGTCCTGGAGGCAAAAGTCGCGGGTGTCTTCGGGGGCGAGAGTGGCGAGGACGGCTTTGCGGCAACGATCGTAAAGGAAGACCTCGTCGCCGAGAAGGAGGTAGGCGGGTCGGAGGGTAGCTGGGGAGGCGATCTCTGCGATGAATCGGTCGACGGAGGCGAAGGATTTGAGAGAGGCCATTAGAACGACTCCAGCATATCGCTTACGACGGCCTGAGCGAAGTCTTTTGCGACGCGGTTGACGGCGTGGTTATCTTCCTGGATGAAGCCGCTGAGGTCCTGGGTGGACTGATACTGCTCGTGATAGACGAAGCCGTCGTTGCGGTAGAGGACGTGGCCATCGTGGGCGGTGAGGAGGACTTTGGCGGTGATGGTGATGAGGTAGCTGGAGGATTGGCCGGTGGCGCCGTCGTAGGTGAGGGGGGCGACGGTCTGGCTGACGATGGTGCCCTTGAGAGTGGCGTCGGCGGAGTCGGAGTCAGAGGTGAGGATGCGGTATTTGGTGCGGGTGTTGAGCTCGCGGATGGTGGCTTGGGTGAAAGCCATCTCGGTGTGGAAGGCCTGCGCGTTGGTGGTGAAGACGGGGACGGCGAGGGTGCGGACGCTGGCGGGGATATTGGTCGCGGAGCCAGCCTGGTGATAGCCGCAGCCGGTGAGCGTGAGGAGAAGGATCGGGGTGAGGAGGCGCATGCGTTCTTCTTCTATTGTCGCATTGGGGGCGCTGTTGATGGCGGGGTTTGCTGATCGTGGCGATGGTTCATGGAGTGGCGCTGCTGCGCGCGGGAATGTGCTGGAGGTGGGTGTCTTTGAAACGGGTGGGATATTTGAGGCCGAAGCCAAGGAGGCGGTCGATGGCGATATGGGCGATCCATATGAGCGCGATCTCTGAGGGGAGATGCCAGTGCTTGATGTAACCGGTTAGAAGCAAGACGAAGGGGAGGGTCAGGGTATGGACGAGGTTGTAAGTTGCGGCACCAAGGCGAACGTTGGCCAGGTAGCCGAGCATGAAAAGGTCGGGAGTGAGGAAGAGGATGGTGAATAGGAGCCAGCTGTAGTGGAGATGCTGGTAGGCGAAGATGGGGAGGATGAGGAGGGCGGCTTCCTCGATTCGGAGGAGGATGGGCGGGTGGGTGAGCATAGGAGATTTATACGCGCTCATTTGGGGATTCCGCGGTGCGGAGCGACCGATTGCATCATACGGGTAGTACGCAGAACGGAAGAACGACAAATCAATTTTTAAGGACTTCCTATGTATCACCATGTAAAGAAGCTGATGTATACGGTCAATATCGGGGAGCCGGATGTTCGTTTCGGCAACATGTTGCTGGAGCAGTTTGGCGGAGCGAACGGGGAGCTTGCGGCTGCGATGCAGTACACGATTCAAGGGTGGAATTGCGTGGACGATCTGGGGCGGAGAGATCTGCTGTTGGATATTGGCACGGAGGAGTTGAGCCATCTGGAGGTTGTTGGAGCGTTGATTCGGATGCACCTGAAGCCGCTGAAGACGAATCGTGAGGCTGCGGAAGCCGATCCGCTGGTGACGATCGCCGGAGGTGGCGGCGTTGGGCTGTTTGATTCGATGGGGAACGCGTGGACTGCGAACTACCTGAAGATTACCGGCGAAATTGATGTCGATCTACGGAGCAACATCGCGGCGGAGGCTCGGGCGAAGATTGTGTATGAGCGATTGATCGACCATACGGACGATCCCGGATCGATCGATACGCTGCAGTTCCTGATGACTCGTGAGATTACACACATGAAGGCGTTTCAGGCGGCGCTGGATAGCATTGAGAAGTCGCCGTTCTCGGTTGGATTGTTGAAGCCTACGCCGGGGATTGTGGATGAATACTTCAATGGGTCTACAGGTGACGGTAGTGAGGGGGAGACGGATATGCATGGGCCGTGGACCTCATCGTTTGGCCTGCATGCTGTGGAATCGCAGATGAACGGTGGCAAGGGTCTTTCGGTCGGCGACATTGACGGGAAGATCAATGGCGAAGATCGCGGCAAGCAGGACGATGCGCAGAAGGCTACGACTTCAGTGGCGGATGAGGCTATCGGGAAGCAGCTTGCTGGCGTTGGAAGTAATGGACATGGATCCGGCCGGAGTTCGCGGACTCGGGAGTAAAGGCAACGGCGTGCTGCGCGCACGGCGCGATCTGCCATCGAGGCTGACGCGCCTTCGGCGCCTTTTGATGACGTTGTGGGAAAAGAAAATGGCAGCCTTTGCGGGCTGCCATTCTTTGTTTCTTGTTTGGTTGCTGATTATGCGGGAGAAGGTTGGCCTTCGCCGAAGCCGGGCTTGCGTCCGCCTTCCGGTTTGAGGATCTTCTGGGTTTCGCCGCCGTTGCCTGGGTCTACGCCGGAGAGCGCGGACTTGGCTGCGGGGAGTTCCTTGCCTTCGATGATGAGCTTGATCTCTGCCGCATCCAAGGTCTCGCGCTCCAACAAGGCGGCTGCCATGCGGTGCATGATGTCCTGGTTCGACTCGAGGATGGTGTAGGCCGACTTGTAGCCGGCGTCCACGAAGAAGCGAACCTCAGCGTCGATCTGCTTGGCTGTGTCGTCGGAGAAGTCGCGGTGCTGAGCGATCTCGCGGCCGAGGAAGATCTGCTCTTCCTTTTTGCCGAAGGTCATGGGACCCATCTTGGACATACCGAATTCGCAGACCATCTTGCGAGCCAGCTCTGTGGCGCGCTCGATGTCGTTGCCGGCTCCGGTGGTCATCTGCTTGAGGAAGATCTCTTCGGCGCAGCGTCCGCCCATGAGGGTGGCCATGCGGGTTTCGAGATAGTCCTTCGTGACAGTGTGCTGGTCTTCCTCGGGGAGGTAGACGGTGACACCGAGAGCCATGCCGCGGGGGATGATGGTGACCTTGTGGAGCGGGTCGGAGTGCTCGCGCAACGCGGAGACCAGCGTGTGACCGGCTTCGTGATAGGCGGTGACGCGCTTCTCTTCGTCGGTGAGGAGCATGGACTTGCGCTCGGCACCCATCATGACCTTGTCCTTGGCTACTTCGAAGTCATACATGTGGACTGACTTTCTGTTGTAGCGGGCGGCGGTGAGGGCAGCTTCGTTAACCATGTTCGCGAGGTCGGCACCGGAGAAGCCCGGGGTTCCGCGAGCGAGGATGTTGAGGTTCACATCTTCGGCCATGGGGACCTTCTTGGAATGAACCTTTAGGACCTCTTCGCGGCCACGGATGTCGGGGCGATCGACAATGACGCGACGATCGAAGCGGCCGGGGCGGAGAAGGGCGGGATCGAGAACGTCGGGGCGGTTGGTCGCGGCGACGAGGATGACACCGTCGTTGGACTCGAAGCCGTCCATCTCGACCAGAAGCTGGTTGAGGGTCTGCTCGCGCTCATCGTGTCCGCCGCCGAGGCCTGCGCCGCGGTGACGGCCTACTGCGTCGATCTCGTCGATAAAGATGATGCAGGGGGCGTTCTTCTTGCCCTGCTCGAAGAGGTCGCGAACGCGGCTTGCGCCGACGCCGACGAACATCTCGACGAAGTCAGAACCGGAGATGGAGAAGAAGGGGACGTTGGCTTCGCCAGCTACTGCTCGGGCCAAGAGGGTCTTGCCCGTGCCGGGAGGTCCGACGAGGAGGACGCCCTTGGGGATGCGGCCACCGAGGCGCTGGAACTTCTGCGCTTCGCGGAGGAACTCGATGATCTCCTTGAGTTCTTCCTTGGCTTCATCGACGCCGGCAACATCCTTGAAGGTGATCTTCTTCTGCTGCATGGAGAGCAGACGAGCGCGCGATTTGCCGAAGCTCATGGCCTTGTTGCCGCCGGACTGCATCTGGCGGAGCAGGAAGAACCAGAGGCCAAGGAGAAGGGCGAAGGGCGCGATGGAGATCAGGAGGCTAAGCCACTGGTTCGGGCTCTGGTCCTTGATGGTGATGTTGACGCCGTGATCGCGGAGCGTCTTGTACATGTCGGGGTAGTTGCCCGGGATGGTGGTGTGGAAGAGATTCTTCGCGTCGTCGCGGTAGTGTCCAGTGACCTCAGCTCCGTTGACGATGACGTCCTGGATCTTGCCCTGGTCGGCGTCGTTGAGGAGGGTGGTGAGGCTGATGTTCTTTTCCTGAGTGCCGCCGGTTGTTTTGACGACAACCTGCCATAGGAACACGAGGCAGGTGATCATGAAGACCCAGATCAGAATTTGTTTGACGGTCGAGTTCAAGCGAATTTCCTCATTTTTCTAGTCTGCGTCGGCCTCGAAATCGGCTGGCACTTGTCAGACAGAGTCTTCGCAAGCGAAGACGTGCAACGGTTAGACGGCGGCTGTGAGGGAAGGTTCTGTGCTGGTGGGGTATTCCTGTTTGTCAGCAAAAACCCTGCCTCGGTCAAGTATTTAGATTCTACTCTTGGCGGAAGGATTCGTGGGTCTGAAGCGGGAAATAATGATGTGACTTTAGGGTGATGGAGGTTGGGTTGATTTGGGGGTGTTCGTGCCTGTGTATTGGGGTTTTCTGGCGACGATGATGGGGTGGAGAGCGGATTACTCGCTTCGGTTCTAGGTGATGATTTGATGGGAGTTATTTCTCGCGGTAGAGGCGGAGTTCGCGGGGGGAGCGATCGGCACGGAGGCCGCTGGGCAGATGAAGGATTGTGCCGGTGCGTGCGGCAACGGTGGGGTCGGGGCGGAAACCGCAGAGGGCGAGGAGGCGGGAGGTCTCGTCGAAGCTTAGGCGGGCGCCGAGTTGGCGGGCCGCGGCGCGGAGGACTCGGCGGCGGAGGGCGGGATCGAGGGCGCGGAGGCGGTCGAGTTCGATGGAGACGGCGGATTGGCCTGGGGTGGTACTGACGGCTCGGCCGCCGCCTCGGACGGGCTTGCCGGGGAGGAGGAGTTGGGGGAGGATGCGGGTTAGTTCTGATTGCCAGCGGGACTCTTCTTCGCGGGCCAGCTCAGCCATATTGGAGAGGGCCTGGTCGAGGTTGGGATTGTAGGTGCGGAGCTGGGGGAGTAGTTCGTGGCGGATTTTGTTGCGGGTGTAGGCGGTGTCGACGTTGGTGGAGTCGGTGCGCCAGGGTTGGTTGAGTTGTGTGAGGTAGGCTTCGATGTCGGCGCGGCGGCTGCTGAGGAAGGGGCGGAGGATCTTTCCTTTTTGGAGGGTGATGACGGGATGGATGGCGCTGAGGCCTTCGGTCCAGGCTCCGCGAAGGATCTTCATGAGGACGGTTTCGGCCTGATCGTCGAGGGTGTGGGCAGTGAGGATGGTGTCGGCGTGGCCGGAGGCGAGGAGTGTCGCGAAGAACTCGTAGCGGAGGTTGCGGGCTGCCTCTTCGATGGTCTCGTGGGTTTGGGCGACGCGTGCGGGGACGCTGGCTTGGTGGAGGTGGAGGGGGATGTCGAGGGCGATGCAGAGATCTTCTACGAAGCGCTGGTCGGTGTCGGCCTCTTCGCCGCGCAGGCCGTGGTGGACGTGGACGGCGGAGAGGCCGATGCCGAGGGACTCGCGTGCAGCGTGGAGGGTGAGGAGGAGGGCGACGGAGTCCGCACCGCCGGAGATGGCTACGCAGATGCGGTCGCCGGGTCGGATTTGGGTGCGGTCGAAGGGGAGGGTAGCGGCGACTGACATCAGCTTTATGTTACGTGGAGATTCTTAGGACTTCTCGGACGGAACTTGAATGGGGGAAGCGGTTTCAGAGGCAGGAGCAAGTTGAGTGGCTCGTCGAGCAACTGGATTGGTTCTGTTTGAACCACACAGACGCCGCATCCGTTTGAGCCAACCTGAAGTACAAGTTGTTTTTCGGTACTGGCGTTCGCCGTGAGGTGAACCGTTTCAGTGAAAATCTCGAATCCTTGAGAAGAAGCGGTCAGCGCGTACTGTCCGGGAGTGCCTTCGATCGTAAAACTGCCTGAGTTGTCAGCGGTTGTTTTAAGAACCTGGCCATTGTCATCCTTCAAGTCGATCTCGGCTTTGGGAATTACTGCGCCAGAGGCGTCTTTTACGATTCCAGTGAGAATGGCGCTCTGGGACTGCGCCTGGAGGAAGCAGGAGACAATTAACACAAAAATGGCAGATGATCCGCGAAGTATGAACGTGCGTCGGGTATTGGATCGCATATCAGCCCAACCTCGATGTGTCGATGATAGCTCCGCTCAGTCATTTCTATACTGAAGATATGGCAGATATGTTCGAGACGAGATTGGCTACGGTTGGGGATGCGGAGTTGATTGCGCGGCAGCGGCGGCAGATGTTTGTGGATGCGGGACAGGCGGAGGATGTTCTGCTGCAGCCTATGATGGAGAACTTTGTGGCTTGGGTTCGGCCGCGGTTGATGGATGGCAGTTACGTTGGGTGGATGGTGGAGCAGGATGGCAGCGTGGTGGCTGGGGCGGGGATGTGGATGATGGATTTTCCGCCGCACTGGATGGATGCGAAGCCGATGCGGGCTTACTTGCTGAACTTCTATGTCGATCCTGCGTTTCGTGGCCATGGATTGGCGTGGAAGCTGCTGAAGACTTCGGTGGAGGAGGCGCGGCAGCGGGGCGTGAAGGTGGTTTCGCTGCATGCTTCAAAGTTTGGCAGGCCTATTTATGAGCGGAACGGATTTGAAGTTTCTACGGAGATGATGCTGCGGCTCGACTAGAACGTGTAGAAACGGGACGCGTAGAAGCAGGACGCGTAGAAGTTCGTGAGCATCTTGTATACTTCGCAGGTTATGCGAGTATTTGTAATTCTTCCGGCAGCAGGGATTGGGACGCGGATGGCCGCGGGTGGTGCGTCGACGGCGGCGCCGAAACAGTTTCTCGAGATTGGCGGGGTACCGGTGTTGGTGCGGTCGGTGCGGGCGTTTCTTGCGGTGCCAAGAGTGGATGCGGTTTGTCTGGCGGTGCGGGCGCATGAGCGCGACCGGGTAGAGGCGCAGATGGTGGAGTACAAGCTGGGGCCGCGCGTGCATATGGTGGAGGGTGGGGATAACCGTCAACATTCCGTCGCGAATGCTCTGGCTGCGCTGGAGTGCGATGCGGACGATGTGGTGCTGGTGCATGATGCGGTGAGGCCGTTGATCGATCCGGCGACGATTGAACGGACGATCGATGCAGTGGTAAAGCATGGCGCGGCGATCGTTGGGCTGCCGGCGGTGGACACGATCAAGCAGGTGGAGCGGACGGCGGATGGAGCTATTGTGACGGCGACGATTCCGAGGGAGCGCATTGTGCAGGCGCAGACGCCGCAGGGTGCACGGTTCGGGTTGTTGCGGGCGGCGTTTGCGGAGGCCGAGGTGGATGGGTTTTCGGGCACCGACGAGGCGAGTCTACTGGAGCGGGCCGGGGTTGAGGTGGCCGTGGTGCAGGGCGCGGCGAGGAACTTCAAGATTACGCAGCCGGGAGATATTGAACTGGCGGAGTTTTATCTGGGATTGGCGAAGGCTTGATGGATCTGGCTGGGCTGCGATGACGCTCCATTTCGCGGAACGTGGGAAGATAGCTTATGGGTATGAGGATTGGCTACGGATATGACTCGCATGCGTTCAAGGCAGGCGTGCCGCTGGTGATTGGCGGACTTGCGATTGAGCATCCCGAGGGACTGGCTGGGCACTCGGATGGAGATGTGTTGCTGCATGCGATTACTGACGCCCTGCTGGGTGCGGTGAGCGCGGGGGACATCGGGACGTTCTTTCCGCCGAGCGATCCGCGGTGGAAGGGGGCTGCGTCGAGCGTGTTTTTGCAGACGGCGCTGGAAGAGGTGGCGACGGCTGGATACAAGATTGTGAATATCGACACGGTGCTGGTGATGGCGAAGCCGAAGATCGTGCCGATTGCCGGGGAGCTGCGGGAGAGTGTGGCGACGCTTCTGGGTGTGAAGCCGGGCGAAGTGGGGATCAAGGCGAAGACGCCTGAGGGTTTGGACCAGGACCACGTTGCGGTGGCGCATGCGACGGTGCTTTTGGAGAGTCTGGGGATTCCGGAGCCTGTGGGCGCGATGGCTGCGACGGCTGAGAATGAAATCGATGTTGTCGTGAAGACACTGGTGGGGGAGACGCGGAGCGTTTCGGCGCTCGGGCGGAAGGTAACTCCGTTTGATACGGATGATCTGACTTAGTGCCGTTCTCCGTTTTGTGAGTGATGCCTCGCGGCTCGGTTTTTGACGATGGCGAGAGCGAATCCGTCGTAGCCTTTGTTGCCGACGGTCTGGAGCGCGGTTGCGTCGAGGCGTGGGTGACTGCCGAGGCGTTCGAGGAAAGTTCGAGTTCCGATGACGCTGGCGTCAGTACTGGTGGCGTCGAGGATTTCGCCGTCGCGAATGACGTTGTCTCCGATGATGACGGTGCCGGGGCGTGAGAGTTTGAGTGCCCATTCAAGATAGTTGGGATTGTTGGGCTTGTCGGCGTCCAGGAAGATAAGGTCGAAGGGTTCGGTCTTGTCTGCGTGCAGGCGGGCGAGGGATTCGAGTGCGCTGCCGACCCTGATTTCTACGAGTGAGGATAGACCGGCGCGCTCGATGTTTTCGGCGGCAACACTGGCGTGTGTTGGGTCGAGCTCGAGTGTGATGAGACGGCCGAAGGGCGGGAGAGCACGGGCGAGCCAGATGGTGCTGTAGCCGCCGAGGGTGCCGATTTCGAGAATTCGTCTGGCTCCCTGGATGCGAGCCAGCAAATGAAGGAGCTTGCCCTCGTTGGGAGAGACGTCGATGGCGGGAAGCCCGGTGCGTGTGTTGGCCGCGACGGCTTCGTTGAGCGCTAGATCGGGATGGACGAGTGTGTCTGTGAGGAAGCGTTCGACGGAGGTCCAGAGATCCTGATTCATATGGTGATGAGAATAAAGGCGAGCGGCTGCGCGGGCAAATTGCGTTTCGGAGGCGGCCTGGCACGCGAAGATGCTAGCGTGTTCGTAGAGAGTTGTTAGTACGAGGAGTCGGGATGCGAGTGGGTTCGAGATTTGGCTTGGGTTTGATGGCGGCTTTGGCTTTAAGTGGAGCGGCGAAGGGGCAAACGGTCAGTGAGGCGAGTTTGCAGCCTCGTGCGAGCAAGGTCGCAAATTGTTCGCCTGGTGGCGACTCGGAGTGGCTTACGCCAGCTGAGAAGACCTGCTATGCGACGACACCGGACTATACGGAGACGATGGCCTATTTGAAGCGTGTGCAAGCGGCAACCCCGGGGCAGGTGCGGATTGAGTCGTTTGGGAAGACGGGCGAGGGGCGAGAGCTTGATGTGGTGGTGGTTTCGCGGGATGGGGTGTTCGATCCGGCGGCGATTCATGCGGCTAAGAGGCCGATTTTGTTGGTGCAGAACTCGATTCATGCGGGTGAGATGGATGGGAAGGATGCTTGTCTCGCGCTGTTGCGGGATATGGTGATCGCGAAGACGAAGGCTGGCCTGTTGGAGCGGGCGGTGTTTGTGTTTATTCCGATCTACAACGCGGATGGGCATGAGCGGAGGAGTGCGTACAACCGGATCAATCAGGACGGGCCGGCGGAGATGGGGTGGCGGGGGAATGGGACCAACCTGAATTTGAACCGCGACTATCTGAAGGCAGATACGCCGGAGACGAGGGCGTTTATGGCGATGTTTCATCGCTGGATGCCGGATTTTTTTGTGGATGACCATGTGACCGATGGGGCGGACTATCAGTACGACGTGACGTTCACGATCGACGATGGGCCGAATGTGCCGAGCGGCACGGCGAAGTGGGTAGATGAGGTTGCGACGCCGACGCTTGAGAAGTATGTGGATGCGCATGGGCATCTGGCTTCGCCGACGTACATCAATTTGGTGAATGACAATGATCCGGCGGATGGGCTGGGGTTCAATGATGATCCGCCAAGATTTTCGACGGGGTATGTGGTCTTGGAAGGCCGGCCGGGGATGCTGGTTGAGCTACATATGTTGAAGGATTACAAGACTCGTGTGACGGGGAACTACGAGATTCTTGCGGGGCTGATGGAGTTGATGAATCGCGATGCGGATAAGGTGATTGCACTGAATGCTGCCGCGGATAAAGAGGCTGAGAATCTGGGGGCTCATCCGTTGGGCAATGTGAGGTATCCGCTGGCGTTGGGTTGGGGCGGGGAGACGACGCCGTTTTTGTTTCGCGGATACAGGTATACGCGGGAGCTAAGCGCGGTTTCGGGGGCGATGCGGGTGGAGTATTCTCATGAGCCGTGGAACGTTTCGCTGCCGTTTCAGAAGGGCTTCAAGGTGACGGTGGATACGAAGGTGCCGGCCGCTTACATTATTCCTGTGCAGTGGACGAAGGTGATTGATGTGTTGGCTGCGCACCAGGTCCAGATGGAGCGGACTACGGCCGCGTGGACGGGGGATGTCGAGACGTACCAGTGCGCGGGGATGGCGTGGCAGGAACCTCCGTTTGAGGGACGGCATCCGACGTTCAATGGCGAGGCGGCGCATGATCCGGGGAAGTATGGGAGCTGCGTGGTGGTGCGGGAGAAGATGAATTTTCCAGCGGGGTCGGCGGTGGTGCGGCTGAATCAGAGGTTGTCGAAGGTGGCGCTAGAGTGGCTGGAGCCGGCGGCGCCTGACTCTGCGCTGCAGTGGGGGTTCTTCGATTCAATCTTTGAGCAGAAGGAGTATGGCGAGGCGTATGTGTTGGAGTCTCTGGCGCGGGAGATGATGGCGAAGGATCCGAAGTTGAAGGCGGAGTTTGAGAAGAAGGTGGCGAGCGATCCGGCGTTTGCGGGAAACTCGTATGCGCGGCTGGAGTTTTTTTATGACCGCACACCATGGTTTGCAGCGAATCGGGTCGGGCAATATCCGGTGGGGCGTTTGCTGAGTCTTGATGGAGTACCAATGGCGTGGTGATTGCTGGTGATGGTCTAAGATGGTGGCCTTCGGGAACGAGGTGAGCGATGCACGATCTTGTGGTCGATCTTGTGATTGTTGCAGTGTGCGGAGCGGTTGGCGGCTTCGTGAATGTGTTCATTGGCGACTCCGGGCTTCACCTGCCGACAATAGAACAGGGTATCTTTCGCCCTGGATACATCGGAGTTGTGCTTGTTGGATTGGTTGCTGCACTTGGAGCGTGGCTTGCGACGCAGACGGCTACTCTGACTGGCAACATGACGCCGTCACCGCCGGTTGTACTGAGGTTGTCTGAGCTGAGCACCGCGATTATTGTGGGTTTTGGCGGGGCGCGATGGTTCAAGTCGGAAACGGAGACTACGGTCTTTCGCAAGACGGCGGCGGTTGCTGCGGGGAAGTCGGCCGATAGCGAAGCGGCTGCAACGATCGCTTCGGGAACGGCGTTTGAGGCTCTGTCGGCGGCGAATCGAATGCTTTGACCGAAATGACAAGGCTTCCTGGGTGGCCAAGCCTGGCGTGAAATATCGTATGTCAGAAGTGGTGTGGCCACTATAGACTTTTTCTATTCTGTTTTTTCCTTCGAGGGATTGATGAGAAGCAAGATCGTGCTGGTGCTTTGTTTGTTGGCGGTTGGTCGAGGAGTGCTTGGGCAGGCTGCTGCGGCGCCGAGTGAAGAAGAGTTCGTCAAGACGCACTATGCGAAGTATGAGTACCGGATCCCGATGCGGGACGGGGTGAAGTTGTTCGTGTCGGTGTATACGCCACTGGCTGGAGCGTTCAAAGATGCAGGGCCGTATCCATTTTTGATGACGCGGACACCGTATAGCTGCGCGCCCTATGGTGAAGACCAGATGCCGAAGCGTTTGGCGCCCAGCCAGGAGTTGTTAGAGTCGGGCTATATCTTCGTTTGTGGGGATGCGCGCGGGCGGTACGAGAGCGAGGGCGTATTTCAGGAGATGAATGCGCATATCGACGATAAGAAGTCGAACAAGGATGTGGATGAGTCGACGGACATGTACGACACTGTCGAGTTTCTGCTGAAGCACGTGGAAAATAACAACGGCAAGGTTGGGATTACAGGAATCAGCTATCCGGGGTTCTATACGTCGGCGAGCATCATCGATTCGCATCCGGCGATCAAGGCGGCTAGTCCACAGGCTCCGATGACGGATCTGTTTTTCAACGACGATGCGTACCATGGCGGCGCGTTTATGTTGTCGGCCAACTATGGGTTTTATGTGTTCTTCAAGCCACAGAAAAATCCGACGCTGCCAGATAAGGGAGAGTATTCGGAACCTAGTGGGCCTGATAGTTACAAGTTTTATTTGAAGGCAGGGCCGACAGAAAATCTGGATAAGAAGTTCGACGGGACGAACTTCTTATTTCATGACCAACTGGTGCATACGACGTATGACGATTATTGGAAGAAGCGCAATCTGTCGGTGCACATGAAGAATGTTCATGCGGCGGTGATGACGGTCGGCGGGTGGTTTGACGCAGAGGATCTTTCGGGGCCATTCAAGACGTTTCATGCGATCGATGAGTTCAATCCGGGGTCAGTGAATACGCTGGTGGTTGGTCCCTGGACGCATGGTGGATGGGCTCGAGCAGACGGTGATCGTCTTGGAGATGTGACTTTTAATTCGAAGACGTCTCTGTTTTTCAGGGAGCAGATTCAGTTTCCGTTCTTCGAACACTATCTGAAGGGGCACGACGGCGGGGTATTGCCGAAGGCTTATGTATTTGAGACGGGCAGTAATGTCTGGAAAAAATATGATGCGTGGCCACCTAAGTCTGCGTCGGCGAAGACACTTTACTTTCGTGATGGCGGCAAGTTGAGCTTCGAGGCTCCTTCAGAGAACACAGGAGTGGATGAGTATGTGAGCGATCCGGCGCATCCGGTGCCGTTTGTGGGTTACACAACGGATACGGTGCCGCAGCGGTATATGGACGACGATCAGCGGTTCGCTTCGCGGCGGCCGGATGTGTTGACCTACGAGACCGAGCCGCTGACCGAAGACGTGACGATCGCGGGGCCCGTGCGGCCTAAGTTGAAGGTGGCTTCTACCGGGACCGATGCGGATTTTGTGGTGAAGCTGATTGATGTCTATCCGAATGATTATCCCGATCCGCCTGCCGATGCTGTCGGCAAGCGAGTGTTGGGAGCGGCTCCGATTTTGATGGGCGGATATGAGCAGTTAGTGCGGGGCGAGCCGATGCGCGCGAAGTTTCGCGATAGCTGGGAGAAGCCAACGGCACTGACGCCAGGGAAGATGGTGGAGGTGAACTCGGAGATGCCGGATGTTAACCACACGTTCCGCACGGGGCACCGAATTATGGTGCAGGTGCAGAGCTCGTGGTTTCCGTTGGTCGATCGGAATCCGCAGACGTTCGTCGATATACCCTTCGCGAAGCCGGGGCAGTTTGTGAAGGCGACGGAGAGTGTTTATCGCAATGCTGGCGCGGCGAGTGGAGTTGAGGTGCTGGTGGTGCCGCAGCACTGATTGCTGGGAAGTCGTAGAACTGACGGGCGATCGTGAGAGTTTTCGCGATCGCCCGTTGTGTTTAACCGCGGAACGCTGGTCCACCGAAGGGCGTGCCTACGGATCCACCGTCTACGAAAAACTCGACAGCGTTGACGTAGGAGGAGTCATCGGAGGCGAGAAAGAGGATTGCTTTTGCGAGCTCTTCTACTTTGCCGAAGCGACCCAGGGGAATGGTGGAGGCGATACGCTTTGCGAGCTCACCGGCTTCTTCTGCGGAGCGTTCGTTGCGGCTCCAGATGGGGGTTTCCGTAGCGCCGGGTGCGACGACGTTGACGCGGATATTTCGTGGGGCTAGATCGCCGGCGATGGAGCGGGCCATGCCGCGGAGTCCGGCTTTGCTGGCAGCGTAGGCGGCGTAGCCGGGTTGGCCCAGGGTGCCGATGACGGAGCCGTTGAAGATGATTGAGGCGCCATCGTTGAGGAGTGGGACCGCTGCTTCGACGGTGAAGAAGGCTCCGGTGAGATTGATGCGGATGATGTTTTCGAAGACGGCTTCGTCGGTGCTGCCAGTTTTGGTCTGTCCCGCGATTCCTGCATTGGCGAAGACGATGTCGAGATGGCCGAAGTCTTTGGCGATTTTGGCGAAGAGGTCTTTGCGAGCAGCCGAGTCGGTGACGTCGGCGCGGTAGGCTTTCGCTTTTGGCCCGAGCAGCTTGACGGCTTCGTCGAGAGTCTTCTGGTCACGGCCTGTGATGGCGACTTCTGCGCCTTCTTTTATGAAGAGCTGAGCGGTGGCGAGGCCGATGCCGCTGTTTCCGCCTGTGATGAGAGCTTTCTTTCCTGCGAGTTTCATTGGTTCCTACTCCTTTACCTTCGAGGTCACTGAATTTGAGTATGGGCCGTTTGAGTTGGTGGCGACTCAGAGCTAATATTTTATACATGATGATTGTCATGCATAACGTTCTTGTAAGCATGATGCTTGTCATGAATAATGTCAAGAGCAGGGATTTGGGAGGTGGTGTGATGAGATATCCGGCGGTTGAGACGGCTGAGAAACACGAGAGGATTTTGAATGAAGCGGCGCGGCTATTTCGCGAGCGAGGGTTTTCAGGTGTGAGCGTGAGCGAGATTATGAAGGCGACCGGTTTGACGCACGGACCTTTTTATAACCACTTCGATTCGAAGGAAGCGTTGATGGCAGACAGCGTGATGCACGGAATGCAGACGACGCTCGACGGGCTGGAGGAGACGGAGGGTTCGGCGAAGGGTTGGACGGACTATCTCAAGCGCTATCTGAGCGTGGCTCACCGCGATGCTTGTGGCGCGGGATGCACGATGGCGGCTCTTGCAGCGGAAGTGCGGCAGGAGCCGCTTGTGCGGGGCCCGTTCACGGCGCGGTTGAAGGCGGTGGTGGAGGCAATGGCATCGCATTTTCCGTGGAGCTCGAAGCGCGCGGCGCGGGGGGATTCGATTCGGGCGCTGTCGTCGATGGTTGGTGCGATGGTGCTGGCTCGGGCGGTGGATGATGATGCTTTTTCGGAAGAGATTCTGAAAGAGGCGCGGAAGGGGTTGGTGTGACCCGCTTCCGCTTCGCTTCGAAGAATCAGGCCTTGGCGAAGGGATGTTCGAGGGATGGGCTTTGTGGAGTGAACATCTTGCCGCCTGTTTCGGTTAGGTGCCAGTCGTCTTCGAGGCGGACGCCGAACTCGCCGGGGAGGTAGATGCCGGGTTCGTCGGAGAAGCACATGCCGGGTGCGAGCGGGGTCGTGTTGCCGCGGACGAGATAGGGCCATTCGTGGCCGTCCATGCCGATACCGTGGCCGAGGCGGTGAGTGAAGTGTTTGTAGTCGGGGCCATAGCCTGCGGCGGTGATGAGGTCGCGTGCAGCGGCGTCGATGGCCTGGCATTGGACACCGGGGCGAGCTGCGGCGAGGGCCGCGGATTGGGCTTTGAGAACGATATCGAAGACCTTGCGGGCTTTGTCGAGTTTGGCAATGGTGGGATCACCGAGGACGAACGTGCGTGAGATGTCGGATTGATAGCCTTCGACGGTGCAGCCGTCATCGATGAGGATGATCTCGCCTTCGCGGATGATTTGCGGTTGCAGGGAGCCGTGGGGAAGCGCGGAGTACTCGCCAACCTGACAGCTGGCGTCGCCGGTGACGCCGCAGCGGGTGTATGCGGCGTCGACGAGTTGTGAGAATTGGCGGTTGGTCATGCCGGGTTGTGCGGATTCGTAGCAGGCTTTGTAGACGGAGAGGGTGATGTTGTTGGCGAGCTGCATGAGAGCTAGCTCGGCGGGGGTTTTGATGCTGCGGCAGCCGTAGGTGATGGGGGTGGCGCTGGTGGTGGTGAGGGTGGGGCTGGTGTGGGCGATGCCGTCGGCGAAGACGAATTGGGTGCGTTCTTCGATGCCGATCTTCCCGGAGGCGAGGCCCGATTCCTTAAGGGCTTTGGCGAGGAGTTGGTAGGGGTCCTCGTCTTCGTTCCAGGTGTAGACACGGGTGGTGGAGGCGGAGGGTAGGGTGGCGGGTTTGGCTTCCATGCGTTCGCGTACGCGGCCTTCTTCAAAGACGGGGCAGACGATGAAGGGAGCGCCAGTTGCGGGGAGGGTCCATGCGAAGAAGCGCTCGGACTGGCCCCAGCGGAGGCCGGTGAAGTAGGTGAGCGACGTGCCGGTGGTGATGACGATGGCGTCGATTTTGTTCTGGTGCATGAGGGCGCGTGCGCGGTCGAGGCGCTGCTCGCGCTCGGCGAGGGTGATGGGGACGGCTTCGGCGCGGCGGTTTGTCAGGGCGGCGATGGCGGGAGGGAGTTTCTCTGATTGCTGAGCTTGTGCGGTGAGCGTGAGGGCGGGAGTGGCTGCTGCGGCGGCTAGGAGGAAGCGGCGGCGTGTGGGCATGGGTGGGAATAGTGTACGGGGAGTTGGCGGGGCGTGAACTAAGATTAGTGGTGAGGATATTTGATCGATGGCGATGATAACGACGGTGCAGCAGCACATTTTGCAGCAGCAGCAGGAGATGCTGAAATCTACGGGGCGCGAGGCTACAGGGACATTCAGCTGGTTGCTGAGTGGGATTACTTTGGCCGCGAAGATGGTGGAGGCGAAGATTCGGTCGGCGGGGTTGAGCGATGTGCTGGGTGCCTTTGGCGCGGAGAATGTACAGGGGGAGGAGCAGCAGAAGCTGGATGTGTATGCGAATCAGGCACTGCTACATTGCCTGGGGCTAAGGGATAGCGTTGCTGCGCTGGTCAGCGAAGAGGATGAGCAGCCGGTGACGTTCAATCGCGATCCTGAGACGGGGAAGTACATCATTGTTTTCGATCCTCTGGATGGCTCATCGAACATTGATGTGAATGTGAATGTGGGGACGATCTTCAGCGTGTTGCGCAGGATGCCTACAGAGATTGGCACGCTCGAGGAGTCGATTTTGCAACCGGGGTTTCGGCAGGTGGCGGCGGGGTATGTGGTGTATGGGCCTTCGACGGTGCTGGTGTATACGACGGGGAATGGCGTGCATGGGTTCACACTCGATCCGACGATCGGGGCATTTGTGTTGAGCAACGAGAAGATGAAGATGCCGGAGCAGGGAAGTTACTACTCGGTGAATGAGGCGAATGCGGCGGGGTGGCCGGAGGAGTATCGCGGGTATGTGGAGATGCTGCGGACAGGTGGATTGCAAAAGGAGTACAGCTCGCGCTATATCGGGAGCCTGGTGGCGGACTTTCACCGGACGCTGCTGAAGGGGGGAGTGTTTTTGTATCCGCCAACGTTGAAGCAGCCGAAGGGCAAGCTGCGGTTGTTGTATGAGGCGAATCCGCTGGCGTTTATCGCGGAGCAGGCGGGCGGGATGGCGACCAGTGGTGCCGGGAGGATTCTGGATATCAAGCCGGAGGGGATTCATCAGCGGACGCCGTTTTGTGTTGGTAGTAAGCGCGAGATGGAGGCGCTGGTTGCGGCAGTGAGTCCGGCGAGGGCGAAGTGAGTTCTTTTGTCGCAGAAGTGATTGATATTCGTGAAGAGTCGCGCGTGGCGGGGCGGCAGCGATGGCAGATGGCGTTGGACCGGACGGAGTTTGGCACTGGCGATGTTGGTGTGCTGGAGGCTGTGGCTCGGAGTGGGGCGAAGTTGGTGGTGCCGGTGCTTGGGGTAGTGATTGAAGCTGGTGAGGTGTGGCACTTGGTGGAGAAGCCGCTGGCTGCGGGTACCGCGGTGACTGGGCGGGTGGGCGCGTCGGTGGAGTGACGCCGGGCTTTTTGGGTTTAAGCGCGGTTGAGTCGTGAGGGTTGTTGCTGATACACTCGGAGATGTTGTTTCGGCTGCGTTGTGCCTGCGAAAGCGGTGTGCGATGCGGGTTAGGTGGGGGGCTGTAGCTCAGTTGGGAGAGCGCCTCGTTCGCAACGAGGAGGTCAGCGGTTCGATCCCGCTCAGCTCCACCATAGAATTAACTTATAGATAGGAAGATCTGTGGCCTTCAGCAAGAAATTGCTGCGGGGCCAATTCGGGTCCCTAGCCCTTTCTCATCTCCCTTGACAACTGCTTACAATGTCTTCGAGGTGAATCATGCAAAAGCGTCCCCTAACAGCTGTCCTTCTCTTGGCAACGAGCCTATCCGCGTTTGCCGGAACTAAACTCGAAGGTACGACGACTCTCAAGGATTCCCAACCCTATGGAGTTAAAGATACAGAGCACAAACATCAGGCCTATGATCTTTCTTTTGAGGCGAAGGGGAAGAGTTATACCTGTCGGACCGACCCGAATAAATCTATGAACGCAACCGACTTTGTGGTTGGCACAGACATGACATACAAGATTGACGGCAACAAGGCAAAGATTAAAACTCCACAGAATAAAGAGGTGGAGTGCAAAATCGTCCGTGTGGAGGCCCTACAGAAGCTGCAGTAGCTGTTGCAAAAAAGCTCTTCCGCGAAGGAGGCCTCTTAGACTGTCGTGACGCCGCCAAACCGTCGATTCATTCGGATCCCTATATTTCCGTCTCGGTGCGATTGTCTATTCGCTGAGTGGCCGCGAGTCTGCGGATTGAGTGGGCGACTGCAGCTTCAAGATGAGAATCTGGCGTTGAAAGGGCGGCAGCCATGTTCTATACGGGACGGCGTCGAATTGCGAATCCGTGACACATGGCGCTTTTTGAAAGGCAAGAAAATAGATCGGATGAACGCTGGGTGTATGAGGGTCGAAGAGTGCAGCGCAGTTGGATGGAAGGCCGGGCGGAGCATATTGCAGCTCGATCCCGGCGGGGAGCTTTACGCGAGAATCCACCACGGTGCCAGCGTTGTCGATTTGGGTGAGTCCGTCATATTCAAACCCGGCTTGAAACTGTGAAGAGGAGATGTTTGCTTTGTGGAGCGTGTCGATGGCTGCGACGCGCGCGTTGTGCATTGCGAACCAGTCGTGAATGCCTAAGATCGTGAAGATGGAGAAGGCCACCAGCGTCGCGTAGCTCAGCGCCGGCAGTCGTGCAGACACTCGTTCCTGATAGAGGCGCAGGAGACACAGGAGAGCCAGAACGAACAGGGACATCAGGTAGCGATCATAGGTGTTACCCCACGCGCTTGGAATTACAAGGAGCAGAGTGTAGGCCACCGCGAAGGGTCCGAGAAGATGGAGTAACGTCTTCCATGACAGGCCCGAGGGAGGGGCAGGAGTGTTTGTATTTTCTTTGAGGATGAAAATGCAGTAGAAGAAATTTACCAAGGTGGCGATTACCACAAATGATGCAATCACCCGGCCCGTGTGATTGAAGGTCGTGGGAGGGGCGCCAATAAGGCTGTTGTTTGGGAACTGCACAACGCCCAGGCGTTCTATCATGTCCCCGGTCCAAGGCATGAAACCTTTTTCCAGGTCGTGATAGGTGATGCGTCGTAATAGATCTGTAGCGAAGAGAGCGACCAAGGTGAGAAGGGTAATGATCCCGGCTCGAAACCTTGGAAGCATAGTAAGCCAGGCTCCAAGCACTGGTAGGGTCAAGAGCGCTAGACACAGGGCCAGGGCAGAGGCGTGGTCGGTGAGTTGACGAGTGGTCGCCAGATTGATTGGACCCTGAATGAGTGGATACGGGACCGCGAATGGCTGATGCTTAAACCACTGCAGGCAGGCATAGATCGATAGCGCACCGATGAGCCAGAGCGCGGTGCCGGTAAGGAGAGCGCCCCGGCGTCGGCGGAGCATCCAAGCAGTCGTTGGCACCAAAATGAGCACGGATAACCAGGCGATCTGTCGAGCCGTTCCTCCGATTGTTCCTGCGATGCCTGCGCTTATCAGCCATGCCAGCATGGCGTGGTCGCTGGATGCGACGTAGGCTCGAAGGCATAGGTAGATGCAGAGCAGAATGACGAAGAAACCGCAGGTGTCGCTCATGAAGCTGACCGAGAATGGAGCGATGATTGGCGAGAGGCCAACTGTCAGGGCTCCGAAGTTAGCGTTGCGACGATTGATGCCGGAAAGTCGGAAGATGGAATGTGCGAGCCAGACACAGATGCCGGAGAGGGCCAGCGTCGACATGCGAGCGGAGGTGAAAGAGTATCCGAAGAGCTTGAGAAACGGGGCGGCCCAAACTATCTGCCAGCCAAGCATCGCCGTCGCCCATCCGTTGTAGACGAGGCGCCCTGTCCTGGCGAAGACAAATGCTGTTCTGAGATAGGAGCAGTCGTCGATCAATCCGATTTCGGTGAAAGGTTTCGCGGCCAGGACGGCCAGTACGGTGAATATGCTGCAAAACAGAGCGTCTGCGCGGCCTTCTGCAAACCAGCCCTTACCGGTTCCAGTTGCCATGCACTCTCCCTTCGATCTGCCATGTCGTACTGACGGCGATCGGTCTTGAGAGCCGTGTATTTCCCTGCGATCCCTGGAGCGTAAGGCTCACAGGACTTCCAGCTTGGAAGGTGGTGTCCGTGCGAGTGGCAGAGGGTTTATGTGCGGTTACAAACTCGCGGATTGCGGTCGTTGTTGTGGCCACGATGGGGAGGCAAGCAAACACGATCATTTGAAGGCGCAATTAGTTGAGGCGTTTCCGATCTTCGAGTTTTTTATGACTATAGCAGAGATAAAAATCATTGCGACCTAGCTCGTCATTGTCTGAGTACCCCATTTTTGCGGGGCCCGGATCTATGCCCTGCGGGTCTTCTCCTGATGCAAAAGGCGGAAGGTGACGAAGACCGCGGGAACGAGGAAGATGAGCGAACCCAGGACCCACATGATGACGGCGCCTGCGCGCTGGTCGGCGATTGGATCGATGTGGAAGGGGTTTGGGCGCTCGACGTAGGACGTGTAGACGGGGCGGTCGCAAAAGGCCAGGAAAGCTGAGAGTGCCGTGTTGACGATGTCTGCCAGGACCAGGTAGGGAAGCATGATCCAGCCGGGGTAGCGCGAGCTGGTGGGCCAGGGGCGGATGAGCGGCCACCAGAAGAGGATCGATGTTGTGAGGAAGCAGATGTGTTCGAACTCGTGCCAGTGTTCGTGCTCGAGCGCGAAGTCGTAGGCGGCGGGGAGGTGCCAGGCAAGGAAGGTGAGGTTCATCGCGAGCCACGCGACAACCGGTTTGGTGAAGAAGTGTCCGAGGTTGCGGAGCCACTTCATGCGCAGGAATGGGGCGAGCAGGCGCACGGTGATGACGTGAGGAATGCCGCGGAGGAGAGGGACCTGAGGGTAGCCGAGGAGGAGAAGCGGCGGGACGAAGGACATCAGGAGCAGATGCTCAACCATGTGGGCGCTGAGGAGCGCGTCGGCGAAGCCATCCATGGGTGAGGCGATGGAGACCCAGATGGTAGCGATGCCGAGATTGAAGGTGACGAGGCGCCAGGTTGGGAAGAGCGCGGGTCTTGTCTTGCGGATGGCGTACCAGCCGCGCGTGTAGAGGATGGCGGTGAGCAACAGCGCCGTTGTGAGGAAGATCGGGGGGGACCAATCGTCGAAGATGGCCCGGTATTCAGGAGACATTAGGGTAAGGATAGATCGAAGCTGGGACGCGTGCTGTGTGCGGTCGGGTTGAGATGACTGGAGTTCGAAGACCGCTGGCCCTGCGAGTGGGCGATTCACGATGAGACTGTGAATCGCTTCGCTCGGGACGACGGTTTTTGTTTGTGGCTGAGATTATTGGTTATTCGTTGGAGGCGTGGCTGTAGCGGCTGAGACGACGCGGCGGGAGGCATCGACGGCGGGTTGGAGATCGTGGCCGTGCAGGGTAGTGAGGAACTTGACGAGCGCGGTGGTTTCGGAGGGGCTGAGGGCGTTGCCGTAAGCGGGCATGTTGCCGTCGCCTTGCAGGACCTGACGGATGATCTGGTCTTCGGTCATGTGGGCGGCGACGGCGTCGAGTGCGGGACCGCGGAGGCCGCCTTCACCACCGATGGAGTGGCAGTTGCGACACTGTTTGTACTGCAGGACGATTGCGCCTTCGCGTTCGAGCGGGGTGCGGTTGTGGAGGTAGGACACAGGGGTAGGATCGCTGGTCCAGGCGTTCATGATGGGACTCCACGGCGTGTAGGTGCCGAGGTGAGTGAAGACGCCGAGCGAGACCGCGATGACGCTGACTATGAGGACTGCGGCAGGACGGCGGGAGACGTGCTTTTCGCCTTCTCCCGAGAGAAGTGGGAGCAAGATGAGAGCTGCGATGCCGATAACCGGCATGATGAAGAGGACTGGGGTTTCGAGGGCAGGTGGGAGATAGGCGAGAACGGCGTAGAGCCAGAGGAAGAAGTAGTCAGGCTTGGGGGCTGTCTCGATGATGGTGGGGTCGGGCTGGCCGGATGGGCCGAAGGGACCGAACCAGAGAGCGCAGGCAATGACGGCGCACATGATGGCTGCGGCGAAGATGGCGTCTTTCCAGGCGGCGTCGGGGACGAAGGGGATGCCGGTTTTCTTTTCGAGCTCGTGGTAGTCGTTGAGGTAGGTTTTTTTGCTGACGAGTCGGCCGGGCATGGGATAGTCGTTGATGCCGAGACGCAGGACCATCCAGACGTGCATGCCGACCATGGCGATCAGGATGCCGGGGATAACGAAGACGTGGAGGGCGAAGAATCGTGAGAGCGTGGTGCCGGCGATGATGGGGCCGCCGAGCATAAGGCCTACGAGAGGGCCGCCGATGAGCGGGACGCGGCTGAGGATTGATGCGCCGATCCCGAGGCCCCAGTAGGCGTCCTGATCGAAGCGCAGAACCTGGCCGGTGAAGGCCATGCCGAGGGTGAGGAGAAGGAGAAAGACGCCGATGATCCAGGTGAGTTCGCGGGGGAATTTATAGGCGCCGAAGAGGAAGACCTGCACCATGTGGATGAGGACGATCGCGACCATGAAGTCCGAGCCCCAGCCGTGCATTGCACGGAGGAACCAGCCGAGGTGGACGTTGTGGTCGAGGAACTGGAGGCTGTTCCAAGCGTTGCTGGCGGTCGGGGCGTAGACGAGCGCGAGAAGAACGCCGGTCATGACCTGGAGGACGAAGACGACGGTTGCGGCGCTGCCAAAGACATACCACCAACTGGCGGTGTTGTTGGGGACCTCGTGTTCGGCGACTTCGATGAGGGGCGTGCCGAGTCCGAGGCGGGCTTCGAACCAGTTGTAGAGATCGATGCCGCGTTGCTTTAAGTCTGGCATGAGCTGCACCTCGGCTGGGGTTGATCGATCGCGGAGAGTTTGGCTGCGGAACTGCCTTTGATCTTTGTTTCGATCTGGGTAAGAGGATTGACGTTCTTTGCTTCGTTGGCAAGGGTTGGCATTCTGCCGGCGCTGATCATGAGGGTGCCGTTCGAGACCTTGTGCTGGTACTCGAAGAGGCCGCGTTCGGGTGGACCGGAGGCGCGGGAGCCGTCGGCGTAATAGGCGCCGCCGTGGCAGGGGCAGAGGAAGAGTTTGGACTGGGCGAACCAGCGGACGGGGCAGCCGAGGTGAGCGCAGTTGATGGCGAAGACCTGGAAGGTGTCGCCAGAGACGCGACGGACCCAGGCAGGGATGTCGCCGGTTTGGCCGTCCCAGTCGGTGGTGATGGGGTTGCGATAGCTGACGAGGCGAGTCTCGCCTTCGGGGAAATCTGAGAGAGGGCCGAGGTTGATCCAGGAGTTGTCGGTTGAAGTTTTCTTCAACGCGGGGCCGAGGAGGTAGCCGACGATTGGAATGGCAAGGACGACGCCGACTGCCCCATTGACCACTAGAGCGAGCTTGAAGAGGAAGGCGCGACGCGAGTGGCCTGCGGCAATGCTCGGGTCTTTCACTGGTTCTGTAGGCTCGGTCATGGCGTGATCGGTTTGTGGGAGCTGTTCACTGGGTATCATGGCTTCCTGCTCCTGCGGTGCACTTCATTCTCTCTGTCTTTCATGGTTGGTATGAGTGATACGGCTGGCCTGGTTCGGCGATTCGTTTGGAGGCTAACCATGCGACGATGTCGGTGATCTGCTGGTCGGTGAGGGGCTGCGTGGCGACTGAGCGCCAGTCTGGCATGCCCTCGTCGGGACGGCCGGCGATGGTGATGCTGCGAAGATCCTGATTGCTGATGAGAGCGAGATAGGACGGGTTGACGATGGAGCCGAGTTTGCCGGCGCCGGTTTTGGGATCGCCTGAGGTGCCTTCTCCGTCTGCTCCGTGGCAACGTGCGCAGGCTGCTGTGTAGGCTTGCTGACCGTGGTCGGCGATGGGGGATAACGTGGCTGCGTAGGGCGGAGGATTTGCTCCCGCGAGAACGTCTGGTGTGCCCCATTGTCGGAGGAGGCCCTGGGCGATGACGGAGACCTGGCGATCGGTCAGTGAGCCACCGGAGCTTTTGGCGAAGGCAGGCATTAGGCCGCCTGCGACGCCTTTGGCGACGGTCTGTTGGATGGTGGGCTCTCCGGCAACGGCGAGGTAGACGGGGTTAGCGAGAGAGATGGCTGCACCGTTTTTGCCGTTGGCTCCGTGGCAGGCCGCGCAGTTGTTTTTGTAGAGCGTTGCGAAGTCGAGAACTTCGTCGGGACGAATGACTTCGGGGCCTGGTCCGGGGCGACCGGGGATGCGGCTGCAGCCGGTGGTGGCGATACAGGCAGCCGATAGCATGAGGGTGCCGAACACTGCGAGTCTGTGAGGGGCTGATCTCATTTGTTTTTGCTCATAGTTCGTCGTCTTTCGTGAGAGGTTGATCGCTGTGAATACCCGCGCGAACGGCGAATGGGAGAGCTCGGAACTGTGGAGTGCGCACCTTGACCTGCAGGTTGACGATGAAGCCGCAGACGAGACCGAAGGCGATCTGTGAGATGACAAACCACAGCCAGTTGATGCGTTCGTTGAGGACGGGGCTGATGATTCCGAGGGCCGAGTAGAGGATGCCGGTCCAGAGTAGGGGGGCGACGAAGCCGGCGGTCAGGATCGGCTTTCTGGGGAACATCGGCAGCATGGCTCCGTAGAGAAGACCGATGAGAACCGAGGTGAAGGCGTGAATGCCGGTGGCCGCGAGAAGCCCTTCGAGGTGAAACTGGCAGAGGAAGGCGGTGGTCTCAGAGGCCCAGCTAACGAAGCCACCTGCCGCCAGGAGATTTACTGCGTACCAGATGCTGTGATATTTGAGGAGACCGAAGAGGGCTGCGGGAACGATCATTGCAAGGCCTCCGACGATGCCACCCTTGATGCCGGAGACAACGCTGAAAGTTTCGACCGGTAACATCTGGCGATGACTCGCACTGACGGGAAGCTGTTCGCGGGTGGTGCGGGTGCTCGAGATCTTCATGACGCCGGTTTGAACGGGGACGGCGACGTGAAGCTCGTGCGGAAAGATGTCGAAGAACCATCCGACAATGGCTCGCAGTGTAAGGATCAGTCCCAGGAGGCTGATGACCCAATGTGTGACCATGCCGGTGATCATCAGGGCGACGCCTAGTGCGAGCACCATGGGCCAGGGTGTCGGCGCCGGGAGGATGACGGTGTCGGATCGGTGCTCGTGTTCGTGGCCCTGCGTGGACTGTGCTTCCTGCATCGTGCTCCTCCTTTGCTGTAGTTATCTGCCTAAAACGTAGACGACGAGAAATACGACGATCCAGACAGCGTCGACAAAGTGCCAGTAGAGGGAGAGAACTTCGAGTTTTTCCGAATGCTCCTCCTTGACGCGACCTGCGAGAGATAACACGAGAGTGAGAGAGAGCATGATAAGACCGACTACTACGTGGGTCGCGTGTAGACCGACCAGAGAGTAGTAGGTGGTGCCGAAGAGGTTGGTCTTAATGGTGAGGCCTTCGTCGTGAATGAGGTGATACCACTCTTTTGCCGTAGTGGCCAGAAAGATGGTTCCCAACAGGACGGTGATTCCGAGATGGAGTGTGGTGCCGCGATAGTTCTCTTTACGCAGAGAGCTGACGGCAAGGTGAACGAAGATGCTGCTCGAGAGCAGACAGATGGTGCCGAGAATGGGAAGCTCGAGTACCTGCGCGGGGGTTGGGCCGCTGAGGCTCTTGCCGATGTAGTAGATATAGGCGACGACAAAGATGATGAAGATCGCGGATTCGGCGATGATGAGGCATGCCATACCGACGTTGCCGCGGTAAGGCAACTTCCATGGGGTTTCGATTGGGCCATCGATTGGGATTCTGCTTGCTGTTGTGATGGTCGTCATTTATTCGTAGTCCGTGTCTGGATCTTCAGGGTGCTTCAGATCCCATAGTGGCCGGCGGCTGTTGACGGTTGGCTCGATGGCGAAGTTGTAGGACGGTGGCGGAGAAGGTACGGACCATTCCAGGGTCCAGGCGTCCCAGGGATCGTGGCCTGCTTCTTTGCCTTTGTAATAGGAACGGATCATGTTGTAGACCAAAATCAGGGTGCCTACAGCCTGAAAGATTGCTCCGATGCCGACGATGAAGTTCAAGGTGTTCCAGCCGCGGCCATCTTCGTAGGTGTAGATACGCCGAGGCATGCCGAGGATTCCCGGGATGTGCATGAAGTCGAAGGTGAGATGAAAGCCGATGAGGAAGAGCCAGAAGTGCCACTTGCCGAGCGTTTCGTCCATCATCTTGCCGGTGACCTTGGGGTACCAGTAGTAGAAGGCGCCAAAGAGAGAGAAGACGATCGCCCCGACCAGAACGTAGTGGAAGTGTGCGACGACGAAGTAGGAGGCGCTGAGCTGCCAGTTGAATGGGGCTGCTGCGAGCATGATGCCGGTAAGACCAGCAATCAGGAATTGGAAGAGAAAGCCGACCATGAACATCATGGGGACGGCGAAGATAATCTTCCCCCCCCATATAGTCGCAAGCCAATTGAAGATCTTGATCCCAGTTGGCACCGAGATGACCATGGTGGCGAAGACGAAGAAGGTGTTGCCGGCTGGGCCGAGGCCCGCGGTGAACATATGGTGCGCCCACACGCTGAGGCTGATGAAGCCGATCGCGACGGATGCCGCAACCATGGCGGGATATCCGAACATGGCTTTGCGGGAGAAGACGGGGATGATCTCGTTGGCGAAGGCGAAGGCTGGAAGGACGAGTACGTAAACCTCAGGATGACCGAAGATCCAGAAGAAGTGCATCCATAGGATGGCGGAGCCGCCAGCCTGGGTGTCGAAGAAATGTGCGCCGAGGTAGCGATCGAAGGTGAGCATGATCTGCGCGGCAGTGAGTGGGCTGACGGCGACGAAGACGAGGCCGGACATGACAAGGTAGAGCCAGGGCAGCAGAGGCATGCGGCTCATCTTCATGCCCTTGCAGCGCATGCAGAGGATGGTGGTGACGATGTTGAGAGCGGTGCCGATGCTTCCTATGCCGCTGAGAAAGACAGCCAGGGTCCAGTAGTCGGTACTGTGGCCGGGTGAGAAGACCTTTGAGGTGAGAGGTGCGTAGGCGAACCAGCCGACATCGGGCGCAGAGCCTGCAGCGTAGAGTCCGCTACCGCCGATATAGCTGAAGTAAAGAAGGAAGCCAGCGAAGGCGGAGACCCAGAAGCTGAAGGCGTTCAGCCGTGGGAAGGCCATGTCGCGAGCGCCGATCATGAGGGGGACGAGATAATTTCCCATGCCGAAGAGGATCGGCATTCCCATGAAGAAGACCATGGTGGTGCCGTGCATCGTGAAGAGCTGGTTGAAGACCTGCGGCGATACAAAGTGATTGTTGGGAATGGCGAGCTGAATCCGCATCAGGACCGCTTCGAAGCCACCGATGACGAGAAATAGGAGCGCGTAGCAGATGTACATCAGCCCGATTTTTTTGTGATCGACGGTCGTCAGCCACTCGTAGATGACATTGAGGGGTGGCTTACCCTGAGTCTCCAGTGTCTCGTCGACTGCTTCCAATACAGGAGTTGTGGTCATGCTTCGCTTCTTTCCGGTAATTGGTTAGTGAAGCTGAGTGAGATAAGCGGTGATGACGTCGAGATCGTGATCGTTCAAATGCATCGCCGGCATCAACGAGCCGGGTTTCAGGGTGTTTGGGTCGTTGACCCACTTTCTGAGATTTTCAGGTGTGTTCGGGACCGGTCCGGAGGCGATGGTGTCGCGGCTGGCGAGGTGGGTCAGGTCAGGCCCAAAGCGGCCGGTGGCGACGGTTCCTTTGATGGCGTGGCAGTTGATGCACGCGTTCTTCATAAAGACGGTCTGACCCTCTGCTGCAGCGGCGTTTCCAGGGAAGTCCTGCACCGCGGGTTTCTTCTGCTGCTCTATCCACGCAGCGAAGTCCTGTGGGGTTTGCGCGTAGACACGAAGAAGCATCTTTGCGTGCTGGGTTCCGCAATACTGCGCGCATTGGCCGAGGTAGAGGCCCGTTGCCTGCGGGTCGATCCACATGGTGTTGACGCGATTTGGAATCAGGTCCATCTTGCCTGCGAGACGAGGTACCCAGAAGCTATGGGAGACGTCGGCTGAGGACATCGTCAAATAAGTTGGCGTTGGCGATGATGGATCGCTAATGGGAACGTGCAGCTCGTTGGCTGTAACGACGCCGAGTTTGGGGTAGTTATATTCCCACCAGAATTGATGGCCGATGACGGTTACGTCCATCGCGCTTGGAGGCTTCGGAATTGCCTCGGTGACAAGGATGACGCGCGTGGTGGTGAGAAAGAGCGTGACTACGATCAGAATCGGTATGACTGTCCAGGAGAGCTCGATCTGATTGCTGCCGTAGATCTGGGCGGGTTCGCGATCGGAGTCAGTCGGCCGATGCCGGAAGCGGATGATGGCATAGAGCAATAGGCCGGCGACGATGAGAAAGATGACCAGGGTGACTGAAAGGACCAATATCGAAAGGCCCATGGCGGTACGCGCGGGAGTGCCGGCGGGATCGAAGATGTTCGTGGGAGATTGCGCGGAGGCCGTGCCCGCAATCAAAGACATGACCGCACCGCACCATATGCGTGCAGGCCTTGAGTTGGTTCTGCTGATGTCTGCGGGCGAACGTCTGGTGAAAAGAGACACGGCAGTAGGACCTCTATACGCAACAGGTTGAAGGAACATAACTAGAGCCAAGGGTCTGAAATGATATTAAACCAATCGAGTCGATATTGATCAACTCGGCGAACATTTTGTTTTGTTTGTTACCTTTCAACGCGTTAGATGGGGATGATATCGAAATGGCGGCAGCTTTCATAAAAGAAATTTTGGAGGTCATTCGCTGTCCTCGAACAGGGGCGGTTGGAGGCTTTCCGCATCTCGAAAATTGCTGAGGCCCACCCCAACCAAACGAAAGCGCTGGGCGGGTTCGAGGGTAATGCGCTCTCTCAGGAGGAGAGCAATCGCAGTGAGTTCTTCGCATGAACCCGGAGGGATCGAGGGGGTATGGCTGCGCGTGAGAATATTGAAGCCGCTCGTCTTCAGCTTCAGGACCACGGTGCGTGCCACGCGGGTATCTTTGCGGGAGGCCGTCCACACCTTTTCAGCGAGGCGGCGGATCAACGTCTCGGTCTCTGAGAGCGGGATATCGCGTTCAAAGGTGTCTTCGGCGGAGATGGATTTGGTGGGCCTGTCAGGAACTACCTTGTTGTGATCGATACCGCGAGCGAGTTCGTAGAGACGCATTCCGTAACGGCCAAACCGTGCTTCAAGGTGCGTTAGCTCGAGGGCCTGCAGATCAGCGATTGTTTGAACGCCGATCTGTTTCAGCCGGGTTTCGGTGACCTTTCCTACGCCGGGAATGCGTGCGACAGGGAGTGGGGGAAGGAAGGTTTGGACGTCATCGGGCTGAATGACGAAGAGGCCGTTCGGTTTGCGCCAGTCGGAGGCGATCTTGGCGAGGAATTTGTTTTGCGCTACGCCTGCGGACGCGGTCAGGTTCAGCTCGTCGCGAATCTGCTGGCGGATGGTGATGGCGACTCGCGTAGCCGTGGGCAGGCCGGTTTTGTTTTCGGTGACGTCCAGATAGGCTTCGTCGAGCGAGAGCGGCTCAATCAGATCGGTGTGTCGCTGGAAGATCTCTCGGACTGCTCGGGAGACGGCGCGGTAGCGGGTGAAGTCCGGAGGCACGAAGATCGCTTCGGGACACAGCCGCTCGGCGCGGGTGGCGGGCATCGCCGAGTGCACACCGAAGCTTCGCGCCTCATAGGAGGCAGCACAGACCACGGAGCGATTGCCGCGCCATGCGACAACCACCGGACGTCCGCGCAGCCCCGGATCATCCCGCTGCTCTACCGAGGCATAGAACGCGTCCATATCTACGTGAACTATTTTGCGAACCATGATCCAGCTCCATGATAGGCCTCGGAGTCGATCTCAAAGAGTGCGGACCGCGGACGACCGAAAGTCTGGCTGAAATTTTTTGCGTATAATGAGACTCGATGCGGGAGTAGTTCAGTGGCAGAACGTCAGCTTCCCAAGCTGAATGTCGCCGGTTCGATCCCGGTCTCCCGCTCCAGAATTTTGAGGCATAGAAAAAGGCGCTCAAGCTGATGCTTGAGCGCCTTTTTATTGTCGATGAGTTGAAGTTTAGCGGCTGGCGGTGTTCTTTTGCGCCAGCTTGGAGTGATCTTCTAGGGTTTGGGCTTCGGGCAGGAAGGTGACAGCTTTGGCAATCTGGGGATCCCATTCGGCGCGAACCTTGAGGCCTTCCAGTTGTCCGAACTGTGAGGTGAAAAGTTCGCTCTTGATGCTCTGCTTGATCCAGTCGCTGACACCGGCGATGTCCGAGTCGGTGTAATCGATCTGGTTGTCCTTCAGGAACGCCTTGAACTGCTGCATGACCGCATCGTCAACCTGGAAGTCCTTGGTGACGGTGTGGCTAGCGAGGTAGTGCTTGCTGAAGTTGAAGAACGCGTATTTGATGAGGAGACTGTCCTGAAAGTGATTGGATTTGAGGTTGTCGATCTTCTCGTCGGGAGTGATTCCGCCACCGCCGTAGACGGTGCGACCGGAGTCTGTGAGTTTGACCTCGAGATTGCTCTTGTCCTTGGCCTTGGCGGAGTCATCGCGCACGTAGTAGTAGTCGTAGAGCGAGACGTGGTCGTAGTTGCGCTGGATGAGGCGGCCTGAGGGCGTGTAGTAGTGGTAGGTAGTGAGGGCGAGGCCGGTGTTTTCGGTGATCTGAAAGACGGTCTGGACGAGGCCTTTGCCGAAGGTGGTTTCGCCGACGATCAGAGCACGGTCGTGATCTTGCAGGGCACCGGAGACGATCTCGGCGGCTGAGGCGGTGTTGCGGTTAACCAGAACGACAATGGGGAACTTGGGTCCCTCTTCGCCGCGGGTTGCGCGATAGACCTGGTCGGGGAATGCACGTCCGCGTTGAGAGACTACGATCTGACCCTTTTGCAGAAATTTGTCGGACATATTGACGGCTTCGTTCAGCAGGCCGCCGGGGTTGCCGCGAAGGTCGAGGACGAGACCGTGAATGTCGCCGAACTTGTCGAGCGCTTCGCCGACTTCGTGGCTGGTTGTCTCGATGAAGCTGGAGACGTGGATGTAGCCGACGCCGGGGCTAAGCAGGAAGGCGAGGTCGACCGAGGGGCGAGGGATTTCGTCGCGAACGAGATCGAAGACCAGGGGACGGGCAGCGCCTTCGCGAACCATTGTGACCGAGACGTGGGTGCCGCGTGCGCCTTTGAGGAGCGTGGCGACTGCTGCGGAGTCCATGCCTTCAGTCGATTTGCCGTCGACGGTAAGAATCTCGTCGCCAGGACGAATGCCGGCTTTGTAGGAGGGTGTTCCTTCGAAGGGATAGAGGACGACGATCTTGGTCTTGCCGTTGGCCGTAGGCTGGGGCTGGATGGTCATGCCGACGCCGTAGTATTTGCCGTGCTGGTCCTCGCGCATCTGAGCGAAGGCTTTGGGGTCGTAAAAGTTCGAGTGGGGATCGAGGACGTGGAGCATGCCCGGGATGGCGCCGTCGTAGATGGCCTTGTCGGTCTTATCGGTATTGAGGGGCTCGGCGTAGTTTTGTTCGACGAGAGAGTAGACGTTGGTGAAGGAATGGAGCGAGTCGCGCAAAGTGGACTCATCGCTGGCTGACTGGGCGGCGACCTTCTGGTTGATGAAGGAGCCGATGACGGCACAGGTGGCGAGAAAAACGGTAGCGGAGAAGAGTGCGCGGCGAGTACGGGGAGCCATGGGCTTGGGTTACCTCAAAAGGTGGAGACGGCGCTGAAAGATGCGCTGGGACAGACGTCCTATCTTGGACGGAGTATAGCATCCTGGGGTGAGCCTGGGCTGCGCCCGAAAGAGGGATTCGCTTGTTCCGGGCATGGCAGTTAGAATTGGGTACGGATACCGTCCAAACCTGAATTGAGTCTAAAAAGTCAGGGCGAACGTGTTGGACGAACTGGGTTCTGACCCGGGATGTGGCTGGGATTTTGATGTTGGGACGTTGATAAAGATACGAGTGACGATGACCTTGAGAATTTCGCAGTTTGCGGTGGTGTTCGGGCTAGGTTTGCTGACACTGCCGGGAGTGGTGCAAGCACAAGCGCCGCGGTACCAGAGCCCGTTGAGCGTACCAAACGCGCCGCAACCCGTGTATACGTTGCCCGTTACCCAGCCGATTACGCCGAATGGAACCGTGGTGGAGGATGTGGTCGTGCATGTGAACGACCAGATCATCAGCCGGAGCGATGTGGAGCGGGCGGAACAACAGCTTGCGGAAGAGGGTCGGCAGACGGGCGCGAGTGCTGCTGATGTGGCCGACAGACAAAAGAATCTGCTGCGCGACATGATTGATAAGCAGCTGCTGTTGTCGCGAGGTAAAGAGCTTGGGATCAACGCAGACGCCGATGTGATTCGCCGTTTGGACGAGATTCGCAAGCAGAACCACATGGATACGTTGGAGGATTTGGAGAAGGCTGCACGGCAGCAGGGCGTCTCCTTCGAGGACTTCAAGGCGGGTATCCGCGATAACGTGATTACTCAGCAAGTGGTGCGGGACGAGGTGGGTCGCCATCTGCAGATCACGCAGGGGCAGGAACAGGCTTTTTACGACGCGCACAAGCAGGAGTTCGCGCAGCCGGAGCAGATCAAGCTGAGCGAGATTTTGATTCCTACGCCGGCTGATGCAGACGATGCCGCGGTTGCCCAGGCCAAGGCCAAGGCGGAAGGTGTTGAAGAGAAGCTGAAGGCGGGAGGAAACTTCGAGGATCTGGCCAAGGCCAATTCGGGCGGACCGACTGCGGACAAGGGTGGGGACCTCGGACTTTATAAGCGGGGGGCCCTGGCGAAGGTGCTGGAGGACCAGACGTTTGGCCTGAAGGCTGGAGAGTGGACGGCACCGATTCGCACGCGACAGGGATTTGTGATTTTGAAGGTAACCGACCACACTGCTCCGGGTGTGGCGCCGTTGAAGGATGTCGAGCCGCAGATTCAGGAGGCGATGTATTCGGAACAGATACAGCCTGCGCTGCGGGCGTACCTGACGAAGCTGCGAGAAGAGGCTTATATCGATATCCGCGCCGGGTATGTGGACTCCGGTGCGAGCGCGAAGCAGACCAAACCGGTGTTTACGGCTTACGCTCCGCCGGTTGCGAAGAAGAAGACGGTTCAGCAGAAGAAGAGATTTGATCGGGGTACCAAGTACTCTACGGTTGCTAAGACAACCGCAGCTCCCGTGGCAACTCCGGCTGCGATTGTATCTACGAAGAACGGGAAGCCTGTCAAGCCAAAGAAGGTGAAGAAAGAGAAGGTCCGATTTGGGCAGGCCCCGCGGAACTCATTGCCCGCCGGACCGGAGGAGACGGCTTCGGGTAGCGATGTGGGTTCCGGGGCGGCATCGGCTTCGTCTGCCCCAGCGCAGGCTGCCCCGGGAACGGCGATTGCACCTTTAGAGGCTAGCGCCCAGGAGTCGAGTTCCGATGTTGGACCGAACCCCCTGGCGGGCGCGGCGGCGCCTGTGGTTGGTAAGACTCGCTACAGCGATCGTGCGAAGACCGATGCCAAGAAAAAGGCGACGAAGGCGAAGAAGGTGAAGGAGAAGGCCGCTGCTGCTCCCGCACCCGCTACGGCAGAAGAGAAGGCGACCCAGCAGACTCAAGCTGCACCGCTGGGGCTGAACGGCGATACGGCCAAGAAGAAGAAAAAGAAGAAGGCGAAGGGTGCGCCGAAGGAGCGGCTGCAGGATAAGACTCCTGTTCCGAAGGCACCGTTGGAGGAGACGCCGTCCAAGGCTCCTGATCGCGGAACCCCGATGGAGGGAGTTCATGGAACGGGCACAGCTGCTCCGAAGGCCAGCGATACGACGACGCTGCCTCCGGCGACCGCGCCTCCGGCCAGTAACCCTCCAGGTGCGGGACAGCCCCCGGCCACGCCTGGATCGCCAACTCCGACGCCGCCTCCGCAGTAGGTGGAATGGTGTTCACAACGCGAGGGCTTCGGCTCTCGCGTTTCTGTCTGGGTGGGTTGCTCGATATGCGCGGTATCCTGGTTGGGATGAAAGATTTTTTTGTTGAAGATGCGGCGCGGTTCGATAACGCGACAGTGACGACTTACTTTGTTCTGACGTCGATGCAGGTGAGAGATAAGAAGCAGGGTGGGCAGTTCCTTGCGCTGACAGTGAGCGACAAGACTGGATCGCTCGAGGCCCGCATGTGGGACGATGTGACCGAAGCGATTGCGACCTGTGACGAGGGTTGTTATGTGAAGGTGCAGGGGGATATCTCCAAATATCAGGGGAAGTTTCAGATCACATTGAAGAAGCTGCGGCTGGCGGCGGAGTCGGAGGTCGATCCGAAGGATTTTCAGCCTTCGACGAAGTTTGATGTTGAGGAGATGTGGGGTGAGTTGCGTGGGTATGTCTCTGCATTTAAGAATGCGGAGCTGCGGCGGTTGGTGTTTGCGTTTCTCGATGATGAGCAGATAGGACCTGCGTTCAAGACAGCTCCTGCGGCAAAGAGGTTGCATCATGCTTGGCTTGGAGGGTTGCTGGAGCATGTGTTGACTCTGGTGCGGGTGTGTGCGGCTACTGCTCCGTTTTATCCGGAGGTGGATACGGATCTGCTGGTTACGGGCGCGATTTTGCATGATATCGGCAAGATTCGTGAGTTGGAGTGGAGGTCCAGCTTCAGCTATACGCTGGAGGGGCAGATGATTGGGCATATCAGCATTGCGCAGGGGATGCTGCGAGAGAAGGTGCAGCAGTTGGCGCCGTTTCCGGAGAAGCTGCGGGTGTTGGTGGAGCATATGATACTTAGCCATCATGGGAAGTATGAGTTTGGATCGCCGAAGCTGCCTATGACGCCGGAGGCCCTTCTTTTGAGTGCTTTGGATGATCTTGAGGCGAAGATGCAGGCGATGCGGAATGAGTTTGCGGCGGCGGTGGCTAGCGGGAAGAGCAGCGGCGAGGTGACCGATTGGGTGAGGAGTATGGATCGGCCGCTGCTTAATACGCAGGGGTATCTTAAGGACGAGTAGGCTGGTTTCGTTTTTGAGTTGGTCTTTTTTTGTTTCCTCTGAAGAAAAAAATTCTTGTGTGGTGGAGTGGCGTTTTTGCTGAGGGTTTTGCTGATTTTTGGTGTTTTGTGGGTGGTAAATCGTGGCGTAGTTGTGGTGGATTGATGGTGGGATGTGGTGTTTAAGCAGTCAGTTTTTCGGCGTCGAAAAATGTGACATGTTTTTGAAGTTTATTTTTTGCAGAGTGAGCCTTGCTGGTGAGAGGCGGCGGAAAGTTCAGGGGTGCGGGTGCTGCGTGAGAGTTATTTCTCCGCGGACGCTGGGCGCGGGAACTCCTCGGTGTGCGATTCTCCTTTGCGCCCGAAGTAGATAACTTTCTTGCCTGAGAGGAAGGCCCAGTAGGCGATGACGCCTGCGGCTGCGGAGCGCTTCATGAACTCCGGGTAACGGATCGTGTCGGTCTGGGCTCCGCGAATTGCCGCGACGACCTGGGACGATGAGAAATCTGTCGCGATGGGAGCGAGGGGAAGTGTCATCTGTTCTGAATGGGTGCTGCCGTCGGCCATGTAGAAGGTCTCTGATCCGGTAGCGAGGTCGCAGAGATAGGATTCGACGCCGACCTCCGAGAGTCTGCGGACAACTTCGGGAAAGATGAGTTTGCCTGCCTGGGATTCTGCGAGGACTTCGTGGATTACAGAAGTGTTCATTGTCTCTCCTTTTTGTTTTTTCATTCGGTTGGGAGCTTGTGCAGGTTGTGCACGTGCACCAGCTTCTTGAGGGTTGTGACTAGAGATTCCTGCTCTTTGGCTGTGAGCGGTTTGAAGAACTCGTGGTCGTTTCTGTCGGCGATGGCGGCGAGTGTTGGGACGAGTCTTCGGCCGGCGGGTGTGAGAGCTATGCGTTGGTAGCGGCGGTCTTCGCTTCCTTCTTTTCGGGAGACGAGTTTTTTTAGAACTAGCCGTTCGATCAATTTGGAGATGGCGCCGCGGGTGAGGCCGGTTTGTTCGGCAAGTGCGCTGGGGGGCATCTCGTCTGTGTCGAAGATCTCGCGGAGAACGACCCATTCGGCCACGGTGACACCGCTATTGAGGAGCTTCCGGGAGAAGGCGTGAGAGACGTGATTGGAGACGAAACGCAGCCAGAATCCAGTGTGGCTTTTTAGCTCGCTTACAGATGGTTTTGCTGGCTGTTCTCTGTTCATAGAGAGAAGGTATATTGAATTAGTTTCCTAGTAAACTAATTTTAACGGAAGGCAATTACAGATCTCTGCGGGATGACAACAGAAAGACGAGGGCAATAGCAACAGCAACAGCGAAATACAGGGATCCTTCGACTGCGTTGCTCACAAAGTGTGTGAGCAACTTCGCTCGGGATGACGATTGTTTTAGCGGTGCGAGAGAATGGCAGACACAACAGCAGATCCCTTTCGGGGATGACAACAAGAAAGGCAGAGGCAATTACAACGGCAATTGCACAGCAGCAGATCCCCTTAGGGGGAGCAACAAAAGGACAAGCACAAACGGATAAGCAAACGGTAATTGCGGATTCGGCGATAAGCGAGTGTTTAGAAGTTGTAGAGGGATTCGGCGTTTTTGTGGAGGACCATGTTGGCTAGTTCGGTGGCGCGGGTTGGGGTGATTTCGTTGTCGTGAAGCATGCCGGTTAGGGCCATGCCGAGAGAGTCGCGGATGTTTCGGTTGGCGATGTAGGCGGCCTCCTCCCAGCCCATCGAGGGGGAATAAGGGTAGGCGTCGGTGGCGTAGAGGATTTTTTCTGGATAGAGTTCTAACCACTCGCGGAGCCAGGCGGACATGGTGCGGGGGCTGATCATGAGGGATTGCTGGGAGATGTCGAGGTAGACGTTTGGCTTTTGGAGCAGAGCGCCGATCTCGTGGACGAAGGGCCAGCCTCCGTGGAGGAGAACGAAGTTGGTTTTGCGGAGGCGGGGATCGTTGAAGAGAGGTTCGAGCAGGAGGGGGTTGTCGCCTGCGATGGAGAAGTAGCCTCCGCCGCCTGAGGTGGTGTGGAGGTGAACGGGCATGCCGAGACGACCGCACTCGGCGGTGATGTAGCGGAAGAGGAAGTCCTGCAGGCGCTTGTATTGGGCTTCGTTTGGGTGCGGGGTGTGGAGAAGAGTCGCGTAGAGGTGTGCGGCTTCTGCTTGCGGGACGTCATCGAAGCCGAAAGAACGCAGGTAGGCGATCTCGAATTTTTCGGCTACGGCTCCGTTGGCTTTTTGTTGTTCGAGGATGGGTGTGACTAGTTGTTTGAGGTAGGCGTCGAGTGTGGGTGGGATGGCTTTGAGGCCTGCTTGCTGGAGATATTGGGCGCGGAGTTTGTCTTCCAAGGGGAAGAACTGTTTGCGGTCCGGGGTGGCGGCGGCGAGGGCTGAGTTGTCGAGCGGGAAGAGAAGTGCGTCGACGTAGGGAACCCAGCGAAAGCGCGGTGGTTGGACGCCGGTGCCCATGGCTACGCGGTTGGCGAGCATGGTGGAGATGTTGGCTTTGTCGAGGATATAGGTGGAGTAGTTGGTGGCTTGTTGCTGGCGGATTTTTTCTCGTGCGGCTTCTAGTTGCGCGAGGCCTGCGGCGTCGAGTGGCGGTTGGCCGTTGAAGTTGAAGATGGCCTGCCATGCGTCGTGAAGCGCGGGGAGGTTGGGACGCATTCCGGCGGGGTCGGTATAGGGTTCCATCGTGTCGACGGGGAGTGCGTCGAAGTTGCGGTCGGTGGCGTAGGCGGGAGGTGAGAGCATGGGGTGCGCGTGGTTGTCGATGGCGGGGATTGCCGCGATCTGCGCAGCGATGGTCGGGTCGATCGAGGGATTGGTGGACTGCGCGTGGGAGTAGCTGGGAACGGCTGCGAAGAGGGCCAGTGCTGCGAGGAGAGTTCTGCGGGTCGAGCTCATAGAGTTGAGTTCGATTCTACGGGTGCGCCGAAACTATGGATTCCGCTCCGCATTCTTCGAGCTTTGCCGACAGGGGAAAGCCAAATTCCTTTCCTAGGAGGGTGTATAAAGCGGCATGCTTACGGGTTCAAGAGGATGGAAGTTATGCAAGAGGGTGTTGACCGGCCTGCTGGTCCTGTATCTCGTCCTGCTTGCGGCTGTACAGATCGGCCAGCGGATTACGCGGAGACGGGCTGAGCATTTGCTATCAGACGTCCGAGGGTTGCAGCTGGAAAAGAGCTCCTGGAACGATGCACAAGTGTTGATGCAGCGTTGGGGTAGGTGGGGCCACTACAGAGGCACCTGCGACGCGGCTCACTGCGATTATTTTATTTACTTCGACTCGGCGGGAATGACGACCTGGCCAGCGGTAACGTCGGAGCGATTGTCTGACCTCTTGTATCGATTTGTTGAGATAACAACCAAAGTGCAATACGCTCACGTGTCCTTTGTCCAAGGAGAGTTCGACGTTCAGAAAAATTTGGTCGTCGGAACTTCGTTTTCGCTCTTATCGAATTTACCTGGCGGAGGCGAAATAGATAGCCGTGTGACAGGTACACGCGACCTTGAGAAGTACGACCTGTGGCCTGAGAGAGAGCCGCACCCGGAGTACCGCACAATCTTACGGGGAGGAACGAATAGCTACTTCTTCACGGAATTCACCGCGGCAACGAAGCCGGAAGATGTGGCATGGCTCACTGCTTTCAACTTTTCGTGCATAACACGTTGGGCTCCATGTAGAGAGATGGGTGATTTGCTGCCATACGCCTGGGCAAAATACATCGCAGAGACGAAGCAGCTTCGCGTTACCAGGGAACGAATCGCTGAGTGCGCGTACTCGCTTCAAGAATTGGTAAGAGCTTCGGAGAGTGTCGCTGTTGTGAAGGTTGAGAAACCTAATGCCGAAACACGTCAATGGTCCCCGAGCCCTGGGCGGTTAGTCGAAGTCCTGAAGGGATCGGGCTCGTGGCACACTGGCGACGTCCGTAAGATATGGTCGGGGTTGGACCCAGTCGCACCGACGGAGATATTGCTTTTCAAAGAGGACTCAGACCCGGTTTACCCGCATGAATGCGGCGTTATTCCTGCGACCCCTGAAAATCTGCGGACTGTCAAAGCAGCTGTTCAAGGCGATAATTAGTTTTCTCTGCAACGCTAGAAGGCGCCCCCGCTTTTGTAGATCGGGGCGCCTTCTTCCTTCGTTGCATCAGTTTCTAGTGGTGGCCGCCGCCGCTGTGTTCGCCGCCACCGCTGTGTTCGCCGCCACCGCCATGACCGCCGCCTGAATATCCGGCGGCGTGTTCATTTGTCGCTTCGTGACCTGCGTTGCCGACGTGGCCATTTCCATCGCGGGCTTCGTTGCCGTGGAAGTGGTTGAAGGCCTCCTCATTGTGCTCGGGCATCGGTCCTGCGTAGCCGTGGCGAGGATCATAGCGATTGTCGACGTGGCCGTACCATCCTGCATGGCCGTGGTACCAGGGGCCGGCACCGATGAAGACGCCTCCGGTGAACCAATCGGGCCCGTAGTAACCGTAAGGAGCGCAGGGGTAGGGAGCATAGTCGAAGTAGCCGTATGGGCATACCGGCGCGACTCCAATGTTCACTGAGATTTGGGCAGGTGCTACAGAGACACTGCTCACGAGAGCGACTGTGAGGGCGGACAGGGCCAAGGACTTCGTTATGGACATAATATCTCCCGGATCAATAACTTAGATTCCGGGAGGGAGTGGCTGGTTGTGTTTGAGGCGCGATTCTACGTGGTTGAGGAAGATTACGCGGTGACGAGTTGCTCGAAGACGGGGTAGTCGGTGTAGCCGAGGGCGTCGAAGGTGTAAAAGGTGTCGCGGTTGTAGGGTGTGAGCGGGAGATCCTGCTCGATGCGTTTTGGCAGGTCGGGATTGGAGACGAAGTGACGTCCGAAGGCTACGAGGTCGGCGTGTCCTGCGGCTACGACGTCTTCGGCGGTGTCGGGCTCGAAGCCTCCTGCGGCGATGATTTTGTTCTTGAAGATCTTTCGCAGTTGCATGGCGGCGGTGGGTTGTTGACCTTCTTCGAGGACGATGTTGCCTTTGACGCGTGGCTCGATGATGTTGATGTAGGCGAGGTCGAAGCGGTTGAGCTGATCGACGAGGTAGCCGTAGAGCGCTTCAGGGTTGCTGTCGTGCATGCCGTTCCAGGTGCCGCCGGGTGCGATGCGGGCGGCGGTGCGGTTGCCTCCCCAGACGGAAGTGACGGCTTCGAGGGCTTCGAGGAAGAAGCGGGAGCGGTTTTCGATGGAGCCGCCGTAGGCGTCGGTGCGTTTGTTGCTGCCGTCTTCGAGAAATTGAGCGAGGAGGTAGCCGTTTCCGCCGTGAAGTTCGACGCCGTCGAAGCCTGCGTCTTTGGCGCGCTGGGCGGCTTTGCGATAGTCCTCGATGATGCCGGGGATTTCGTTGATATCGAGAGCGCGGTGGGGTGAGGGTTTGACCCAGCCGCTGGGTGCGGAGACGACGTGGGATTCGTCGTCCCAGTACGAGGGATCGACCGAGGGGGCGACGGGAATGGTTCCGCTGGTTTCGATGTTGGAGGAGCGGCCGGTGTGCCAGAGCTGCGCGAAGATGTGGCCGCCTTTGGCGCGGACGGCGGCGATGACTTTTTTCCAGGCTTCGACCTGCTCGTCGGAGTAGAGGCCGGGCGCTCCGAACCAGCCGCGTGCGGTGGGGGAGATGGTGGTGGCTTCGGTGATGATGAGGCCGCCGTCGGAGGCGCGCTGGCCGTAGTATTCGGCCATGAGCGCGTTGGGAATGTCGCCGGGCTGGGTGGCGCGGGAGCGCGTGAGAGGGGCCATGACAACGCGATGTTTGAGCGAGAGCGGGCCGAGTTGGACGGGAGTGAAGAGAGCTTTGTGGGTCTGACTTGCCATGACGATCTCCTGTGAAGTGGGTTGCGCGGCGGTTGCGTAGACTTCAGTGGGGAGTTACTGACTATGGGCGTTATGGCTTAGAGGAAGTTAGATGGCTATCGGATTCATCGAGAGGCGGAATTTTATGGAGTTCTAAAAAACAGGTTCGGAGATTCGCGAAGGCCGTTCGTGGAATCGCAGGCGAGGGTGGATGGGTTGTTACAATTTAAGTTTGCCGCGCGGTATATGAGGGGATAGATACGGGATGTTGCGATTTTCGACAGCGGGAGAGAGCCACGGGGAGAGCCTGGTGGCGATGGTGAGTGGGCTGCCCGCGGGGGTGGTCGTCGAGCAGGAATTTATTGATCGGGAGATGTGGCGGCGGCAGAAGGGATATGGCCGCGGTGGGCGGATGCGGATCGAGCGGGACTCGGCGCATATTTTGAGCGGCGTGAGGCATGGCAAGACGATCGGGTCGCCGATTGCAATGGTGATTGCGAATAACGACTGGAAGAACTGGACGGAGATTCTGCCGGTGGAGGCGGGAGATGCGACGAAGCATAAAGCTGTCGCTTCGCCGCGGCCTGGGCATGCGGATCTGGCGGGGAGTTTGAAGTACGACTTTCCGGATGCGCGGTATGTGCTGGAGCGGGCGAGTGCGAGGGAGAGTGCGGCGCGGGTGGCGGCGGGTGCGGTGGCGAAGATGTTGCTGCGGGCCGTGGGTGTTGAGGTTGCTAGCCATGTGATTCGCGTGGGGAAGGCGGAGCTCGGAAGGGCGGCGACGTGGGAGGAGATTGCGGCGCTGCAGTTGAAGGATGAGGTTTTGTTGAACTGCGTGGATGCGGAGGCCGAGGCTGCGATGAAGGCTGAGGTCGATGCGGTGCTGCGGACGGGCGATACCGTGGGCGGGGTGTTTGAGGTGGTGGTGCATGGTCTGCCTCCGGGTGTGGGGACGCATGCGAATTGGGATGAGCGTTTGGATGGGTTGTTGGCGCAGGCGGTGATGAGTCTGCAGGCGGTGAAGGCGGTGGAGCTGGGGCGTGGGGTGACGGCGGCGGAGTCGGTGGGGTCGGCGGTGCATGATGCGATTGGGTATGAGGGTGCTGATCAGGCGTTTACGAAGTTTTCGCGGGAGCAGAATAATGCCGGTGGAGTTGAGGGTGGGATTTCGAATGGCGAGGATGTTGTGGTGCGGGGGTATTTGAAGCCGATTTCTACGTTAAGACGGCCGCTGGGTTCGGTGAGTTTTGAGACGCGTGAGCCGGTGAAGGCTGCGTATGAGCGGAGCGATGTTTGTGTGGTTCCGGCGGCTGGTGTTGCGGCGGAGGCGATGGTTGCGCTGACGGTGGCGCGGCTGGTGGTGGAGAAGTTTGGCGGTGACTCGCTGCGTGAGATGCAGCGAAATTTCAATGGCTATTGTGAGCAGATTCGAGCGTATTGAGTGACGACTAAGGCGACTGAGAAGAAGACGAAGATTCATGAAGTGGTTAAGTGGCCGGATCCGGTGCTGGCGAAGCGCGGGGAGACGGTGACGGTGTTTGACGCGAAGCTGAAGAAGCTGACCGACGAGATGTTCGAGTCGATGTATGAGGCGCAGGGGATTGGGCTGGCGGCGCCGCAGATTGCGATCTCGCAACGGATTACGGTTATCGATGTGAGCTTTAAGAAGAATCCGGAGGAGAAGATTGTGCTGATCAATCCGGAGATTATTGAGCGTGAAGGCAAGCAGGTGGAGGAGGAGGGGTGCCTGAGTCTGCCGGAGATTCGGGAGAAGGTTTCGCGGGCGGAGTGGGTGAAGGTGAAGGCGCAGGATGTGACGGGGGAGTGGTTCGAGATTGAAGGGACGGAGTTGCTGGCGCGGGCGATGCAGCATGAGATCGATCATCTTGATGGGGTGCTGTTTATTGATCGGTTGAGCCGGTTGAAGCGGGATTTGGTGATTCGGAAGATCAAGAAATTGATTAAGAATGGTGAGTGGTGAAGCACTGCTCCATGACGTAGCATTGCTCGAATGAGTGGAACTGTGAAGTTCGCGCTTCTTTGCGGCCTGGGCGGTGTAGCGGTACCCGTAGGCATAATGGCCTCCAATTCTCAAATCTCGACAAATGTGCTTCTCGCATTGTGGCCGACATCCATATTTGGGATTGGTTTCAACGGGCCGACGTTCTCGCCTCTGGGGATCATTATCGGGGCGATCGAATTAGGTGGAAATTTCCTTATTTACGCCTCGGCAGGTCTTTTGATTGCCGTAACAAGTCGGCGAATCTGGGGGAAGAAATGAGACTAGTTTTTTGTGGGACGCCGGAGTTCGCAGTACCAACGCTTGAAGCGGTGATTGCGGCGGGGCATGAGGTTGCGCTGGTGGTGACACAGCCGGATCGCGCAGCGGGACGCGGGCTGGAGGTGAATGTGCCTCCGGTGAAAGAGGCAGCGCTGAAGCACGGCCTGCCGGTAGTGCAGCCTGAGAAGATCAAGAACAACGTTGAATTCAGAGAGCGTCTGGAGAAGATCGCGCCGGATGCGATTCTTGTGGTGGCGTATGGGCGGATTATTCCGCAGTGGATGCTGGAGCTGCCGCGATTTGGGAATATCAATCTCCATGGATCGCTGCTGCCTAAGTATCGTGGGGCTGCGCCGATCCAGTGGGCTGTGGCTTGCGGCGAAGTGGTGACGGGCGTGACGACGATGCGGCTCGATGCGGGGCTTGATACAGGCGATATGCTGCTGGCGCAGGTGTGTCCGATTGGGCAGGAGGAGACGGCAGAGGATGTGTATGGGTGTCTTGCTCCGTTGGGTGCGGAGTTGATGGTAGAGACGCTGAAGAGGCTGGAGGCGGGAAAGATTTGCCCTGAGGTGCAGGATCATTCGCTGGCTACGCTGGCTCCGATTTTGAAGCGGGAGGATGGGCTGATCGATTTCTCGCGGACGGCGCAGCAGATCTATGACAGGTGGCGCGGGTTTCAGCCATGGCCGGGGGCGCATACGACGTTGCGCGGGAAGAAATTGATTGTGGGGAAGATGAAGATTGGTGGAGAGCGCTCGGTTGCTCAAGGGGAGTTGCTGGTGGAGGGAGAGGCGATGCTTCTTGGGTGCGCGGACAAGAGGGCGGTGGAGCTGCTTGAGGTGCAGATGGAAGGGAAGAAGAAGATGAGCGCGGCTGAGTTTTTGCATGGGTATCAGGTGAAGAGCGGCGAACGGTTGGGACTATGAAGGACGAGTCGAAGGTGGGAGTGGGAAAGCCGAAGCATTTGAAGCCTGGTGGTGCGAAGGCAGTTGCGGGTGAGACGGGGGTGGTGCGGAAGAGGCCTGTGTCTGCGGGGCCTACGGCTTCGGTGGAAGCGGCGGTAGCGAAGATTACGCCTGCGCGGCTGGCTGCTTTTGAGATTTTGAAGTTGGTGGGAGAGAACAAGGGGCACAGCGATGAGTTGTTGCACTCGGCGCGGGTGGATGGGTTGTCGCCGGAGGATCGGAACCTGACGACTGCGCTGGTGATGGGGGTACTGCGTTGGCAGATTGCGCTGGATGCTCGGGTGCGCGGGTTGTTGCAGCGGCCGGAGCAGCGGCTGGCGGAGCCGGTGTCGATTGCATTGAGGATGGGGGCGTTTCAATTGCTGCACTTGGAGAGGATTCCGGCGCATGCGGCTTTAAGTGAGAGTGTGGAGTTGTGTCGGGCGGCAGGGGAGCCACATGCGACGGGGATGGTGAATGCGGTGCTGCGGAAGTTGGCGGCGGCGCAGAGGCCGGGTGTACGGATCCATGAGTCGGTGGCGGCGTTTGCTGAGAGGCTGGGGCATCCGCGATGGATGGTGGAACGGTGGGTGGCGGCGTATGGGCGTGAGGCGGCGCTGAAGATATGTGAGGCGGATCAGCAGGAGCCGGTGGAGGGTGCGATGTTCGCCGAACGGGGAGGGGATTGGCCGGTGATGGATGATGGGTCGCGTTTGGTGGCTGAGATTGCTGCGGCGGCGATGCCGGGGGCGAAGCGGGTTTGGGATGGCTGCGCTGCTCCTGGGGGGAAGACTTTGATTTTGGCGAAACGGTTGGGTGGGGCGGAGATTGTGGCGAGTGATGTGAGTGCGAAACGACTGGCGCAGACGGAGGCCAGGCTGCGGCGATATGCGTATGCGGAACGCGTTGGGTTTGCGGTTGCCGATGCGGCACAGGCTAAGGGTGTTGTGGGAGAGTTTGATTTAATTTTGTGCGATGTGCCTTGCTCGGGGACTGGGACGATGGCGGGGAATCCGGAGATTCGGCATCGGTTGAAGGTGGAGGAGTTTGTGCGGCAGGCGGAGAGGCAGAGGGCGATTTTGAAGGGGGCTTTGAAGCGGTTGGGGCCGGGTGGGCAGTTGGTTTATTCGACTTGCTCGCTGGAGGCTGAGGAGTGTGAGGGGGTGGTGGATGCGGTTGTCGGTGAGGGTGTGGCGGTGCGGGTGCCGGTGGATGGGGTGATGGCGGAGCTTGCTGAACGTGGAGTGTTGGGTGCGGAGATGGGGTCGGCGGTGAGGGATGGGGCGCTTAGGACACTGCCTGGGGTGCATGGGGGCGATGGTTTTTATGCGGTGATTCTGGAGCGGGCGTAGAGGCGAAGCAACAGCAACTGGATTAGTCGGTGAGGGTGATGTGGACGGGATCGCCTTTGACAACGCGATGGCCGGCGGGAGGGGTTTGAGCGATTACTGTGCCGATGGTGGAGACGGCGTGGGCTACGGGTGCGGTGAAGGATGGTGTGGTGGCGCTGGGTGGGGATTGCGCGGTGAGGGGAGCGGCGGGTGAGGTTGAGCTGAGGTTGAGGTCTTCGGCGCTGGCGATGTGGAGGCCGGAGGATGCGGCACGGGCAGCGGCTCCGGCGAGGGTGAGGCCGGCGAGGGAGGGCATGACGAAGGCCTGAGGGGAGCTGGTTTGTTCGGGGTCGCTGAGGAGGAGGCTGACGCGGGGGCGGTCGACTCCAACGGCGTTGGGGGCGGGGGTTTGGGCGATGACGACGCCGGGTTCGCCCGGGGCGGCGATGTGGGATACGGTGCCGAGTTCGAGGCCGAGGCGGCGGATGTTGATGGTGGCGGTGCGTTCGGACTGGCCGATGAGGTCGGGGATGGCGACTTGTTGGGCGCCTAGGCTTTCGGTGATGCGGACGGGCCAGTCGCGGCGGACCGTGAGGCCGGGGCCGGGGGATTGGGCGAGGACACGGCCGGGTGGGGTGTTGGGGGAGTAGAAGCGGTTTTCGAGGGTGAGGACGAGGCCGAGGGAGCTGGTTTTTTTGCTGGCTTCGGAGATGGTGAGGTTGGTGAGGTCGGGGACTTTGACCTCGTGGCCGTGGATGGCGAGACGCATGGTGATGAAGGCGGAGACGAGGGCTACGGTGAGCATCGCGAGGGCGCCCAGCACGATGTTGAAGAAGCGATTGATGCTTCGGGTGACTTTTCTGGGGAGTATGGGCCTCATGTGTTTTTCAGAGTATAGCGGAGGGGCGGGTGCGAGGCTGCCTTCTCTGCAGGAGACCTGTCCTGCCGGACGGGCCTCCTGCGCGGAGGGCGGTCACTTCGTGACTTGTGTACCTTTTTTGGCGGGGTTAGTACTTGAAGCGGTAGCGTAGTTCGCCGAAGATCTCTCGCGGGTCGTTGAAGTGGAAGCCGCCGAAGGTGAGGCTGTTGTCTAGGAGGACTCGGCGGTTGGTTACGTTGGTGGCGGTGACGGACGCGGTTAGTTTTTCGGTGAAGGTTTTGCCGATCGAGAGATCGAAGGTCGTGTGCTGGGGTAGGTAGGGGTTGGGGTAACGTGGGTCGGCTGGTGGGCCGTCGGGGTCGAAGCCGCCGTTGGTGAAGCCGGAGCCGTAGTAGACGTTGGTGGAGGCGGTGGTGCGCCAGGGTAGCGTGGCGTTGAAGCCTACGTTGAGGGTGTTGCGCTGGTCGTGATCGACGGGGGTGTAGCCGGGATCGACGTCGCACTCGGCTGAGGTGGGAGGAGAGCAGATGAGGCCGCCGGTGATGGCGCCGCGCTGCTCGGCGATCTGGTTGGAGTAGGCAAGGTGAAACTGGCCTATGTTGGCGATGCGAGGGCTGCGGAGGGTTAGCTCCCAGGCGCGGATGAGGGCGCCGTCGACGGTGACGGGGAAGTAGATGCTGGAGTCGCCGATGTTGGAGTGGTCGAGGAAGTTGTTGATTCGGGTTTTGAAGGTGTCGGCGTCGAGAAGCCAGCCGCGGTAGGGGATTTGAACGCCGAACTGATGCTCTTCGTCGCGTTCGCCGTGGAGCGGGGCGAAGCTGGTGCCTGCGCTGAGGGCGAAGTTTTGAAGGTTGCAGGTGCCGTCGGCGATGGAGGTGGCGGAGCAACCGAAGGTGAGTAGAGGCGGGGGTTGGTAGAAGCGGCCGTAGAAGCCGCGGAAGACCCAGTTGAGTTTGGGGATGCGGAGAGCTACGCCGAAGCGTGGGTCAGTTTCGTTTTCAGTGAACTCGCCTTGAAAGTGGGTTTGGCGCAGGCCGGCGATGAGGGTGAGCCAGGAGGTGGGTTTGTAGTTATCGGAGATGAACTCTTCGATGACGCCGCCGGAGGCTGAGTCGGGCGTGAGGAAGGGTGCGGTGCCGGAGCCGTCGTTGAAGATGGCGCCGAAGAGGTAGTTGTCGTGCTGTCCGAAGGAGTAGAAGCCGGCCTGGATGGTGTTGCGGGCGAGCTCGGTGGTCATGTTGGCTTGTGCTCCGGCGTAGGTGGAGCTGCGGTCGGAGGTGGTGGCTACGGGGATGTCGTTGGGGTTGGATCCGTAGTCGGCGCGGTTGTAGTGGAAGAAGGGCGAGACCTGGAGGACGGTGGCGGGGTTGAAGGTGTGAAGCCAGGAGAAGGCAGCGACGGCGTCGGTTTCGTGCTGGCCGTCGCGGAGTCCGCTGGATTGGAACTGCTGGTTCCCGGGGCTGTTGGGGTCGGGGTCGTAGGGGATCTGAAAGTAGTCGGCGCGGACCTGGGTGATGAGGCGGAGTTGGTCTTTGGGTGTGGTGTTGTAGAGGAAAGATGCGAAGCCGCCATAGCCGTTGGTGGCGTCGTGGACGACGACTCCGGTGGGTGGGGAGAGGCCGTAGTCGCTGCGGTTGCCGTTGAGGCTGGCATAGTAGGCGAACTTTTCGGTGTGGTCACCGAAGTTGAGCTGGTCGTTGGTCTGGAGGAAGCTGCCTGCCGAGAGGATGAGCTCGGCCTGGCGGTTGCGCTCGAAGCCGGTGCGGGGGACGACGTTGAAGACGCCGTAGGTGCGGTCGCCTACGTCGGAGGTGTAGCTGCCGCGTTGGATCTCGATGTAGTCGATGTCCTTGGGGTCGATCTGCGCACCGAGGTTGCTGGCGATGTTGGTGTTGGGGATTTGGACGCCGTCAAGGAGCCAGGAGACCTGGTGGCCGCCGCGCATGTGGAGCATGTCGTGGGTGATGTAGGCGCCGGGGACGTAGTCGGTGATCATGGCGAGGGAGTTAGTGCGGTCGGCGCCGGGGGTTTGGGTGATGTCGTCGCGGCTGATGAGGGTGGTGGGGGTGACGGTGTTGATGTTGGCGGTGTTCACGTCAGTGGTGACGTTAGTGGTTTGTTCGATGGTGCCGAGTTGGAGTTCGATGTGGAGTATGGGCGCGGTGTCGGAAGCTAGCGTGAGAGTTTGTTTTGCCGTGTCGAAGCCAAGTTCAGAGATGGTGATGGTGTAGTCGCCGAGGGGGAGGGATGGGATGGTGAAGGAGCCGTCCTGCGCGGTGGTGGTGGATTTGGTGAAGGCGGAGTTTGTTGCGCGGAGTTCGATGCGTGCGTTGGCGATGGGGCGGTGCTGGGGGTCGTGGACGACTCCGTGGAGTTGGCTGAAGATGGTGGCTCGAGCGGTGACGGCGGCGAGAAATGACAGGAGACAGAGTAGAGCAAGCTTGCGCATGGGAATTTTCCTCGTCAGGTAGCTGACGGAGTTGGAACTGCGGAACAGGACGGCAGCGCGACGTGCTCTCGCGAATGGCGGGAGGTGCGTCGGCTGCTGGTCGGGTCGCTTAGAGGGAGAAGGAGGGAGGGCCGCGCTTTTGGCGGGAGCGATCGAAGGCTACGCGGGCGCGGGCTTCGGTCTGGGTTGTGACGGAGGGGTGGCTGACGATCTCTGCAAAGATGAGGGAGGCAGTGTGGGACGAGAGTTCTCCGTGCTGAATCTGGGTGACGGCCGCTGGATATGAAGGGCACTTTTGCGGGATCGTCGAGACGTTGTGACTCGAGCTGGAGGACTCTGTCTGGTCCATGTTCATCATGCAGTGATGGGCGCCGTTCCGTCTGCAACAGGCCGGAAGATTCGCTGCGGTGCTGGCGGTGAGAGCCAGTAGCGGCGAGATCAGCGGTGCGCTGAAGAGGAGGAGTAACGTAATGCCGATTAGGCGTCGCACGGTTTCATTGTAACGGAGGACTGTCACGGAAATGTCACGGCGGGGGAAGTGTGGATGGACAGCAAAGTGCTTAGATATTCTGAGGGACAGGAGATGAAATTGAAACTAGCCACTGTTTTGTTAACGCTTGTTCTTGCGTGTTTTGCGAATGCGGAGGATTCATCCTCGAAGATTCAGATTGAACCCCTTCTTCAAAGGACATCTTCCTGGGACGGCACACCCTACAAGGCTTACCCGGTTGGGCAGCCGAAGATTACCGTTTTGAAGATCACGATTCCGCCGCGGACGACGATGAAGTGGCATTCGCATCCATTTCCAAACGCTGGGTATGTTCTTTCTGGTGATCTGACGGTTGAGAAAAGGGACGGGACTACAAAGCATTTCGTGGCGGGTGAGGTCATCGCGGAGACAGTCAACAGTGTGCATCGAGGTGTCACGGGTGATGCAGGTACAGTGCTGATTGTTTACTATTCCGGAAACTCTGAGCTCCCGTTATCTATAAGCGACGAGAAGTAGCAGACTGCGGACTGTTGTCGCGATGGAGGTCTCAGCGGCGGTTGTCGGTGGCGGGCTCGGGGTGGATGAGGAGGCGGGAGACTTCGGGGCAGTCGAGTTTGAATGCGTTTTCGAGGGCAGTGATGATCTCGTGGACTTTTGACATGGGGAGATCGTCGGGGAGGGTGCAGTGGCAGTTCACCTGAATGCGGTCGGCTCCGTTGTTGTGGGCGCGTGTGACGAAGACCTCGTGAATGTCGAGGATCTCGGGGAATGCCTGGGCGCAGCGGCGGAGGCGGACTTCGAGTTGGCGGTCGCGTTCGGCTGAGGCGGGACGCTCGATGGTGGCGGGCTCGCTTTCGATGTGGGTGAGGATGGTGGAGATCTCGGGGATCTCGCGGCGGATATCGGATTCGAGTTGCGTGACGAGCGCGTGGGCGGCGCTTAGGGACATCTTCTCGTGGACCTCGAGGTGCTGCTCGACGTGGAGGGTGTGGTTGTACTCCTGAACGCTGACGTCGTGGATGGCGAGGTTGGAGCGGGAGGCGACGGCGCGGATGCGGTCGTGGAGGCTTTCGGCGGTGTCGGCGGTGGGGATGGAGTGGACGACGACGTCGGCGCCGGGGAGATGGCGGCGGACGGCGGCGGTGGCGGCCATGGTGATCTGCTCGGAGCGTTGGAAGGTGAGGTTGCGCGGGAGGCCGAGGGTGACATCGGCGAAGTAGTCCGGGCCAGAGCGGCGGGTGCGGATGCGGTCGACGGAGAGGACGCCGTCGATGGCGGCTACGTCGCGCATCATCTCGCGAGTCTGGGCGCGGGTCTCGATAGGGGTGGCGTCGGTGAGGGCGTCGATGGTGCGGCGGGCGAGGTTCCAGGTGACGTAGAGGATGATGCCGGCGACGATGATGGCGGCGATTGGGTCGGCTAGTTCGAGTTGGGGGATCTGATAGCGCTCGCCGATGAAGCTGGCGACGAGGCCGAGAAGGACGGCGATGGAGGACCAGATGTCGGTGCGGAAGTGGATGGCGTCGGCTTCGAGGGCTTCGCTTCGGGTTTCGGCGGCGATGCGGTGGAGCTTGCGGGAGCGGGTGTAGTCGACTGTGATGGAGAGGAACAGGGCGAGGAAGGGCCAGATGGAAAAGTTGAGGGCGAGATGCTGGCGGTGGGTGATGCGGTGGATAGCCTCGGTGAGGATCCAGACGCAGGAGCCGAGCATGAGGACGGATTCAATGGCGGCGGAGAGGCTTTCGATCTTGCCGTGACCGTAGGTGTGGTCGGCGTCGGCGGGGCGGTCGGAGACCTGGACGGAGAAGAGGGTGATGCCGGCGGCGATGAGGTCGATGCCGGAGTGGGCGGCCTCGGAGAGCATGCCGAGGGAGCCGGTGAGGATGCCTGTGAGGAGTTTGAAGAGGGTAACGGCGAAGGCGGCGATGACGGAGAAGAGCGCGGCAGAGCGTTTTTCGCTGTGAGGGGTTGCGGCTTGTTCGGGCTTGGCCGTGGTGCTCATCAGGAAGATGGTACAGGGTTTTGAGGGCTCAGGTTTTGTGGAGGCGGCGACGTGTTTCGGCACGCAGATAGAACATGATGGCGGCGCCCAGGAGCATGGGGAGGCTCATGAAGAGGAGGGCGCGTTGATAGTCGCCGGTGAGGTCCTTTGCGAAGCCGACGAAGTAGGGTCCGAGGAAGCCGCCGATCATGCCGATCATGTTCATGGTCGCGATACCTGCGGCGGCGGATCGGCCTTGAAAGAAGCTTCCGGGGAGAGACCAGAGGGGTCCCTGCATGGCGTTGTAGGCGATGATGATGGTGCCGATGGAGGCTACGACACTGATTGGATTTGTCGAGAGGCTGCAGGCGAAGAAGCCTGCGGAGATGAGAAATGCCCACGGAATGACGTGCATGTAGCGTGGATAGTTGCTCTCGGGGTTGCGGCGTTGGACGCGGTCGGAGTAGATGGCATTGAGCAGCATGGCGGCTGCGCCGAGAAGACTGAGTGCGGCGATGATGTAGCCGACTTTTGATGTGTTGAGGTGCGTTGCGCGCTGGATGATGTCGGGAGCGACATAGGTGTAGGCGTAGGAGGAGCCGAGCATCAACAACATGAAGATGCCGACCTGCCAGACGCGGGGGTCGAAGAGGGCGGCGCCTAGGGCGTGGCTGTTCTCGCCGATGAGTGATGGGTCGTTGCGGACGTGATGGATGATCCAGGTGCGCTCGTCTTCGGTGAGCCATGTGGCTTGCTGCGGGCCGTCGGGGAGGAGGAGCAGGAAGACTACGCCGAGGAGAATCGCGGGGATGCCTTCGACGAGGAAGAGCCATTGCCAGCCGCGAAGACCGAGGTGGCCGTCGAGATTGAGGAGTGGCCCTGCGATGAGGCCTGTGACGACGGAGCTGAGCGGCAGTGAGATGTAGAAGCGGCTGATGGCGCGGGCGCGAAGCTCCTGTGGGAACCATTGCGTGAGGTAGAAGATGACGCCGGGGAAGAAGCCGGCTTCGGCGACTCCGAGGAGGAAGCGTGCGGTGTAGAACTGCCATGGGGTGCGGACGAAGAGCATGAGGATGGCGATGATTCCCCAGGTGACCATGATGCGGGAGAGCCAGCGACGGGCTCCGAAGCGATAGAGCAGGAGGTTCGAGGGGATTTCGCAGGCGGCGTAGCTGAGGAAGAAGAGGCCTGCACCGAAGCCGTAGATGGTGGCGCTGAAGTGGAGGTCACGGTTCATCTGGAGCGAGGCGAAGCTGATGTTGACGCGGTCCATGTAGGCGGCGCCGTAGCCGAGAGCGATGAGAGGGATCAGGCGGCGGGTCGCTTTGCGCATGGCGGATGCGCCGATGGCTGCGTCAGGTGAGACTGGCGGCTCGTCGATGATCTGCTGCGAAGTGGAGGCCATTGGTGTTCCGTCTCATTGAGCGGGTGAACGTGCGATTTGGGCTGGGGAACTGAGGGGAATATATCACTGGAGATGATGATGGAGAGCGAGTGTCTTGTTGTATCGTCGCGTGATTGGATAAAAGATTGGGGAGGGTTCGATGTTGATGAGAGTTCGAGGTGTTTTCGCTGCGGCTGCGCTTGCTCTTATGTTTTTCGTTGCTGTTGATAGCTCCATCGGTCAGGAGATAGCGCTGGGTGCGGATCAGGGGCAGGTTGTCGATACGGTGAAGGCGGTCTTCGCGGCGGCTACTGTGGATGATCTTGCGAAGTTTCATGCGGTGGTTGCGCCTAGGTTTTATCTGTACGACGCGGGGGCGCGATTTGATGGGGACGCGATCATGGCCTTGATCAAAGCTCAACATGCGAAGGGAACGCGTTATGTGTGGAACGTTACGGAGCCTGACGTGCATGTCATCGGGGACACGGCGTGGATCGCTTATGTGAATAAAGGCGCCGTGACGGATGAATCAGGGACTAGAGCGCAGAGTTGGCTTGAGTCGGCGTTTCTTGAAAGGCACGGTGGGGTTTGGAAGATTGTGTTCATGCACAGTACGCGTGTGCCTGCGACTCCGCCGTCTGCTACTGTTTCGATGCGGTAGTGGTCAGGGTTTGGTGGCGTGGTAGAGGCCTACGACGCCGAAGGTATAGCTGGTCCATGTGGCGTTAGTGAACCCGGCTGATTTGAGGAGTTGGAGCATGCGGGGTGGGCGGGGGAAGCGCTCGACTGAAGCATTGAGGTAGCTGTAGGCGCGTTCGTTGCCGGTGATAAGGCCGCCGAGACGAGGCAGGATGGACTTGAAGTAGATGTTGTAGAGCGCGCCGGTGAGACCTTCGGGTTGGTTGCATTCGAGTATGCCAAGCTGGCCGCCGGGGCGCAGGACACGAAGGATCTCGGTGAGGCCTTCGTGATAGTTGGCGAGGTTGCGGAAGCCGAAGGCGGAGGTGACGAGGTCGACGGAGTTGTCGGCGATGGGTAGGTGGAGGGCGTCGGCTTCGATGGGGACTACGTTGTGGGAGGCGAATTTTTTTATGCCGAGCGACAGCATCTGGTGGGAGAAGTCTACGGCAAGTATGGGTGTGGCTCCAGGGGTAGTGGGGCGATGTTTGAGGAGGGCCATCGTCATATCGCCGGTGCCGCAGCACAGGTCGAGAGTGACGGCTTCCGGATGTTGGAGGATGGGTTGGAAGAGGCGCGCGGTGCGCGTCCACCAAGTGCGATCGATGCCAGCGGAGAGGAGGTGGTTGGCGCGGTCGTAGCCGGGGGCTATGGTGTCGAACATCTGTTGGACGTTCGCTGCGGCATCTTGTTCACTGGAGACGCCAGCGGGCCGGGCTCCGGTGGAGCGTTCGTGTTCGGGAGTCGTGTAGCTATTGGACATTACTACCTTCAAATATCTCTAAACGCCAAAACTTGCTGAGTGCCGACTTGTCGTTTGGTTGCTGCGTAAGAAAAAGTCATCAACAGGATCGTTAGAAGCAACAGTTCGCCAAACCAGCCATTGAGCATGTTTCCAAAATGTCTCGGCACACTTACTAGATACATATCGACCCATTGCGCAATGAAAAGTAAGCACAAGCCAAATGTTGCAGCCGCCAGCGACCTAAATCCGACCAGGTAGATAGGAAATGCCATGGTGAGACATAAGTCTGTCGCTACGTCGAGCAACATTGAAAACCCAATGCCCAAAACCGCGAACATTCCGAAAAGGGTTTCTAGTAAAAGAATCAGGCCGGCAGCGCCAACGCACACTCTGGACAAAGTTCTCAAGTTCATCATTCATCACCTTTTTTGTCGCATGAGGGTGAGCATGTGGTTGGTGGCTGCTAGGAGTTCTGGTTCGGTTACGTTGCGGACGATTTCTACTTTGCCTATGGCTGTGGGGAGGATGAAGGCGCGGATGCCGCTGCGATTTTTCTTGTCGCGGGAGGTTAGGGCTACTAGTTTTTCGGCGGTGGCTTTGAAGGTGGGGAGTGGGCCGTAGCGGAGGATGAGTTTGGTGATGCGCTCGGCTTCTTTGGGCTTGATGGTTTTGCGTGCGATGGCTACGTTGAGTGCGGCGATTGAGCCCCAGGCTACGGCTTCGCCGTGGAGTAGCTGCTGGTAGTTGGTGGCGGCTTCGATGGCGTGGCCGATGGTGTGGCCAAAGTTAAGGATCATGCGTAGGCCGGACTCTTTTTCGTCTTTGCTGACTACGTCGGCTTTGACGCGGACCGAGGCGGCTACTACTTTCGTCAGGGCTTTGGTGTCGGCGTTTTTCTTTGTGTTGAGGATGGCTGCGGCGTTTTGTTCCATGAAGCGGAAGAGTTTGGCGTCGTAGATGATGCCGGCTTTGATGGACTCCTGCAGGCCGGCGCGTAGCTCGGCTGGGGGGAGGGTGCGGAGGAGGTCGGTGTCGGCGAGGACGGCTTGCGGGTGGTAGAAGCTGCCGATGAGGTTTTTGCCTGCGGTGAGGTTGACGCCGGTTTTGCCGCCGATGGAGGAGTCCACTTGCGCGAGGAGGGTGGTGGGGATTTGGACGTAGCGGATGCCGCGCATGTAGATGGCGGCGAGGAAGCCGGTGATGTCGCCGATGACGCCGCCACCGAAGGCGAGGAGGAGCGAGTCGCGGTCGGCTCCGGCGGTGGCGAGTTGCTGAGCGAGGGCTTCGACGCTCGACATGCGCTTGTGGCGCTCGCCTGCGGGGTGGAAAAGGACGGTTGGAGGTTCTTTGAAGGATGCGAGGAAGTGTTTGGACCAGAGAGCCCAGATGTTGGGGGAGGTGACGATGAAGGGGCGGAAGGGTTTGCCGGGGTTGAGCTTGGCCAGGCGCGGATGGAGCGTGCGGAGGAGGCCGGAGGCTATGGTGACGTCGTACTTTGCGGAGGGCGTGTTGACTGGGATGACGGGCACGGTGTCTTCATCGTATCGCAGGTAGTTTCGAGATCATGTCATCTTGTCCTGCCGGACGGGCCCGCTGCGCGCGGGGCGGGCGTTCGCACGCCTCTTTAACTTGTGTTAGGCGGGATGAGGGCTGTCGCCTCCCGTTGGGCGGCAAATGATCTAGCATCGATGTATGGGACGGTTTGATTTTTTGGTTATTGGGGCAGGTATTGCAGGGCTAAGTGCAGCGATTCGGTTGGCAGAGACGGGCACGGTGCTGGTGGTGACGAAGGAAGAGCTGGCAGAGTCGAATACGGCTTATGCGCAGGGTGGGATCGCGGTGGCGATGGGTGGGGATGAGGATGTCGCGCTGCACCTCGAGGACACGATGGCGGCGGGCGATGGGCTGGTGAACCGCGAGGCTGCGGCGGTGCTGGTTTCGCAGGGTCCACAGAGAGTGGAGGAGCTGTTGGAATGGGGGACGGCGTTCGATAGATACCCTAAGGACAAGAATGGGGATGAGGGTGAGTTGATGCGGACACGCGAAGGGGCGCATAGCCTGTCGCGGATTCTGCATGCGAATGGAGATGCAACGGGGAAGGAGATTGCCGTGTCGTTGCTGCGGCATGTGCGGGCGGGTGGTTTTGACAAAGGCACGATTGAGTTGATGGAGTGGACTACGAGTGTGGATTTGATTGTTGAGGGAGGACGCGTGGTGGGGGCTACGCTGCTTGATGGTGAGGGTGGGCTGAGGGTGGTTCGGGCTGGGGCTGTTTTGCTGGCGAGTGGCGGGGCGGGGCAGGTTTATAGCGATACGACGAATCCTGCGGTGGCGACGGGGGATGGGATTGCGATGGCTTATCGGGCAGGTGCAGCGGTGAGCGATATGGAGTTTTATCAGTTTCACCCGACGGCGTTTAGTGAGGTTGGTGCTCCGAGGTTTTTGTTGAGCGAGGCGCTGCGGGGTGAGAGTGCGTATCTGGTGAATGCGAAGGGGGAGCGGTTTATGGAGCGGTATCATCCGCTGCTGGAACTGGCTCCGAGGGATGTGGTGGCGAGGGCGATTACGCGTGAGGGGATGGATGGGCCGGTGTATCTGGATATGCGGCATGTGAAGAAGGATCTGCATGCACGGTTTCCGGGGATCTCGAAGTTTCTGGCGAAGTATCGGCTAAAGTTGGGGAGGGATCTGATTCCGGTGCGTCCTGCGGCGCATTATTTGATGGGCGGGGTGAGGACGGATGTGCAGGGGAGGACGTCGCTGCCGGGATTGTATGCGGCGGGTGAGGCGGCGTGCACGGGGGTGCATGGAGCGAATCGGCTAGCGAGCAATTCGCTGCTGGAGGGGTTGGTGTTTGGGGCGCTGACGGCGGAGACGATGGTTTCTGAGACGCTGGGGGAGGACGGCGGTTTGGGTGTAGCGACGGCGGCTTCCAATATGGGTGTGAGTTCGGAGGCGGTGACGGAGAAGTGGATCAAAGAGCTGCGAGAGTTGATGTGGAAGTACGCAGGGCTGCTGCGGGATGCGGACGGTTTGCGGCAGGCGAAGCGTGGTCTGGATGCGTTGGGCGCGGCGATGCCGAAGGGGCTGACGCGGCGAGCGGTGGAGGCTCGAAACCTGCTGGTGGTGGCGGAGCTGATTGTGGCTTCGGCGCTGGGGCGGGAAGAGAGCCGGGGGGCGCATTTTCGGAATGATTTTCCACTGCGGGGTGAGGGTGCGAAGCACTCGGTGATGCAGCAGGGGAGGCTTGAGTTTGTTGCCTGAGGTGAGTGAAGTTCGGAGTGAGCGGGATTTCCACGTGAAGCGTGACCGGGATTTGCAACGTTTTGTTGTATCTGCTGCGGGGGCGGTGATCAGCTTTTGTGTGGTCGCCGCGGGGGTTTATTACAAGCTTGCGGACGTGAGGGTGAACGGTATTTTTCACGGCGGGCCTGCTTCGCTGGCGGCTGCCATGGCCGGGTTGTTTGGAGGCGGAGTCGTCGCACTGTTGGTGCTGGTGTTTCTTTTGAGGTGGGGGAGCAGTCGCGAGTTGGAGCCGTGAGGAAAGCGCCGACGTTGGAGATTTTCTTCGATGGGTTCTGATGGGGTTGGAAGACTATTTTTTTGAAAGCAGCGAGATCGCGATCGTTGTTCCCAGGATGACTACGATCATTGCGAGTGAAGTGAGTGGGCCGATGTCCAAGTGGTGGGCGGCAAGCATTTTGAGAGCCGCAAAGGCCAGGACTGCGGCGAGGCCGTAGTGAAGGAAGCGAAGCTTGGCGAGCAGGTGGGCGAGCAGGAAGTAGAGCGATCGGAGACCCATGACGGCCATGATGTTTGACGTGTAGGCAAGGAAGGGATGGCGGGTGATCGAGAGGACGGCAGGGATGGAGTCAAGCGCGAAGACGACGTCGGTGAGTTCGATGGCGATGAGGGCCAGGAAGAGAACCGTGATCATGCGCTGGCCGTTTTCGATGACGAAGAACTTGTCCTGACGGAGGCTGACGGGGTGGAGACGGGCTAGCCAGGCGATCCAGCGGGGGGTGTGGGTCTCGTCTTTTTGGGCGCTTGGCAGGACCAGACGGATGGCGGCGATAAGCAGAATAGCGGCAAAGACGTAGCTGACCCACTCGAAGTGATCGAGGAGGCCTATGCCTGCGGAGATGAAGGCTCCACGCATGAGGATGGCGCCGAGAACGCCCCAGAAGAGGGCTTTGGGCTGATAGGCGGGCTCGATTTTGAAGAGGCGGAAGAGGAGGAGAAAGAGGAAGAGATTGTCGATGGAGAGCGACTCTTCGATCGCGTAGCCTGCGAGGTATTGGGTGGCAGGCAGGCTTCCCATGGAGCGAAAGATGAAGAAGGCAAAGGCAAGGGCGGCGGTGACCCAGAGGAAGGTGGCCGCGACGGAGGTGGACTGCGTTTTAGAAGGACCCTGATAGCGAACGTAGAGAAGCTCGACCCCGAGGAGGACGAGAATGAACAGGTGAAAACCTATCCAATGGCCGATTGGAGTCGCAGCGAGCATCACCTTGGATGCTACAGCGCGGAACGGCAAAATGTATGAAAGGGGCCCGGTAAGTTCTTCTGGCAGGGGAGCCGTTGGGGAGGTTCGACGGAGATCTTAACTGTCGAAACTGCGGCTTTGCCGATTCAGACTGCCGGCTAGCGTACGCCGGCGACCATCGAGTAGACCGTGTAAACGATAACTGCGAGTGCCAACCACATGAGGGAGGACAGGAACAGGCTGCGCGCAATGTCGATTACGTGTTGGTTGTTCTCGAGGAAACCAGTTGCGTTGTTTGGGCGAACGGTGCGGTTGGTTAGACTTCTGTAACGGTTGTGTATGTCTGCGTACGTTGGTGTCTGCATGGTCCCTCCTATCGGCCAAGACTAGGGCTAGCATTAGCGAGGTACTATCCCTCGAATGCGGCAGTTTGTAACTCGTTTGGGTCACAATAAGGCCTGGTTTTGATGGCTAGTTGCTGGTTTTCTTCCGGTTTTTGGTGACATGGTATGCGGAATGGGGTAGGATTTGGCGGTATTCGGGCCCTCTAAATCCAAGGAATGGGAGCGTTTATGAAGACAGTGATCTGTTTGATGGCGGTTGCGGCGGGGCTTGTGGGTACGCAGCTGGCTGTGGGCCAGGCGGCACCACCGGCGGGATCTACGGGGATGTGTAAGGACGGAACGTATTCGACAGCTGCGAGCAAGCAGGGCGCCTGCCGGGGTCACCAGGGCGTAAAGGAGTGGTATGCGGCCGCTCCGGCTGCGGCTGCTGCTCCGGCCGCTGCGGCGGCTGCACCGGTAGCGGCTGCGAAGACTGCGCCCGCTGCGGCAACATCTGCTGCTTCGACGACCGCCACAAGCACGGCTGCGGCAGCGTCTGGAAAGCAGTCACCATCGCAGAGGGCAGCGGCTCTTCCGCAGGCCGCCGGTGGTGGACCAGGCCTAGTGTGGGTGAATACGTCGAGTAACGTCTATCACTGCTATGGGTCGGACTACTACGGGAAGACCAAGGCTGGGTCGTATATGTCTGAGGCGGATGCAAAGGCCAAGGGCGCTCATCCTGACCATGGAAAGGCCTGCAGCAAGTAGTTCATTTGATAGCTGGATTTATCCAGCGCCTCTGATGCCGATGCTTTGGCTTCAGGGGCGCTGGTTGACTAAGCGGATCATCTCGAGGACGATGTCGCCGGAGATCTGGAGGGAGTGGGCGCTGATCTTGTCGATGGTGTCTTTGTCGGTGTGGTGGTAGCCGTCGGGCATGGCGTCGGTGGTGGGGCCGTAGTGGGCGTCGATCAGATCGAGGACGGGGACGCCGCGTGCCGCAAACGGTAGGTGGTCATCTTCTTCAGCCTCGCGGTATTTGAAGATGGAGGCGGAGTGGCCGGTGTTTTTGGCGGCGACTTTGAGCAGATCGAGCAGCCAGGGGGTGGAGTTCTCCACGTAGTCGATGTTGAGGTCCTTGTCGGCGATCATGTCGGCGACGAGGAGGGCTTTGATTTTGGTGAGGGTGCCGTCCTGCGACCACTTGGCGGCTAGGTGGCGGGTGCCGTAAAGGGAGTCGGAGTTGGACCAGGTTTTAACTGCCTCTTCGCCGTCGTCGAAGACGAGCCAGATGGAGTAGCCCTCGGGGGGGTGGGCGCGGAGGATGGTGCCGATCTCGATGAGCAGGGCAGAGGTGGCGGCGCCGTCGTTGGCTCCGTAGAAGTTGATGTCGCGGAGGGGATAGTTGGTCTCGTAGTGGCTGACGAGGACGATGATGCCGTCCTTTTTGCCAGGATATTTGACGATGTAGTTGGTCATCGTCTGGAGACCGGCGGGGGTGGTGGCAGTGAAGGTGTCGGCGATGAAGTTGCCTTTGGCGGCTTCGGGGGCGAAGTGCTGTTTGAGGAACTCTTCGGCTTTGGCGTGGCCGGGAGAGCCGTTGAAGCGCTTGGGGGCTACGTCAAGGAGTTGTTTTGTGAGGGTGTAGGCGGCCTGTCCGCTGAACTGCGTGGTGACTGTTTTCTGGGCGTGGGCGATTGGCGCCAGAAGGATGAGCAGTACCACAACGGTAAGCGATAGATGACGTGATAGGAGAACTTCGGTCTTAGAGTTCAGGCACGGGGTAGACGGTTTTGTGGCGCAGCGGAGCCGTTGGGGATACAGATTCGTGGGAAGGATCATGCGGCTTTATTGGCCTCTTTGGCTTTGCGGCGCGACGGGTGAACGAAAAATGCGACACCCACGCCGAGGAAATAGAGCACGAGCATGGGACTTGCGAAGAGGATCATGCTGAAGGGATCGGGCAGGGGGCAGATGATGGCCGAGATGAGGAAGATGACGAGGATCGCGTAGCGGATGTGTTTGAGCAGGAACTTGGCGTCGACGATGCCGAAGAGGGAGAGAAAAAATATGAGGATCGGCAGTTCGAAACAGATGCCCAGACCGAGGATTACGGCCAGGAAGAACTGGGTGTAGTCCTCGATGGTCAGAATGGGATTGAACTTTTTGCCGAAGTCGAGAACGAGGACTTTGATGGCGCCGGGAAGGACCCAGTGGTAGCCGAACCATGCTCCCGCGAGGAAGAGCCCGATGGTTGCGGCCATGAACGGGACGACGTAGCGCTTCTCGTTGGCGTACATGCCGGGCGAGATGAAGAGCCACAGCTGGTAGAGGATGAAGGGAGATGCGAGGATCGCTCCACCGAGCAGGGCGGTCTTGAGATAGAGATTGAGGCCGTCGGTGGGATGGGTGAAGTTGAGGGCGATATGGAGGTCATCTAGGGGCTTCTGGACGAAGCCGTAGAGACGCTCGTGAAAGGCGTAGGCAACGGCAAATCCAATCAGCAGATAAACAGTGGCATGGATGAGGCGCTTGCGGAGCTCGGTGAGGTGCTCCATCAGGCTCATGCCGGGGAGATCGGCGCGGTCGGTGACTGCGGCTCGGACGCTGTCGACAAGATCAGCCATGCTGAGTGGCCTCGCTGGCGGCTACTTCGCTGACTGATTCTGATTCGGCCGTGTGGGGGATGGAGTTGAGGACAGGGGAGAGGGCCGAGTTGCTGACGGGAAGACCGGTCGAGGGTGGCATGAGATTGAGGTCGCCGGAGGTGGCGATGGGAAGGGGGGACGGGGATGGAGGCGCCGTCTGCGGGTGGTCTTCCACCAGCTCCTGAGTGAGCTGGGCGATCCGTTCGGGAGTGACGTCTGATTCTGATGCGGAGTCTGCTGTGAGTGCGGGGGGTGCGATGGTATTTTCTCCAGCGGAGATTGCGGGGGTCACGGGAGCGGCGGCCTCCATGGCAGCGATCTTCTTGCGCTGCTCCTCCTGGTCGGCGACGCGGAGTTCGTCTTCCATTTGCATGCGGAACTCATTGGAGGCGCGGCGAAACTCTCCCATGAGTTTTCCGAGTTGGCGGGCGAGTTCGGGCAGCTTCTTCGGGCCGAAGAGAAGCAGGGCGAGGAAGAAGATGACGGCGCTGTCCTGAAAGCTAGGCATAAGTCAGTCCCATGATACGGCTTACGAGTGGACGGAACAAATGGATGGAGGGCGTTGAGGCTGATAAAATCGCTGGGGTAGGGCAGCAGGATGATTTGAAGAAAGACGCATCGTCTGAATATGGATTGCGTCTAATTGTGAACGAGCGATCGAACTGGTCGCGAGTAGCGAAGTGGTAGGAGTTGCAACACCCCCGTGGGTTGGGTGGCGGCTTGAAGGAGCCGGCACAGTGAATCTACTGCAACTCAAGCAGTGCATGCTTTCAACATCCCCGTCTCGAAGGCGAACGATGGTATCGGCTGAAGCCGCTACCTGACGACCTTGTGAGACTGAAGGCGGAGTACTTTGAACGGACTATTGGAGATCGCAACGGCTGACGCCGTGGCGGAGAATGTTGCAGACTCGTGTTCCTTAGATCACTACCTTGCGCAACCAGACCATACGATGGATGCCCGGATCGCTGCGGCTCGGGAGAAACTTGGCACGGATGTGGTTCTGCTGGGGCATCACTATCAGCGTGATGAAGTGATTCGGTTCGCTGACTTTACCGGCGACAGCTACAAGCTCTCGAAGGTTGCCTCCGAGACAAATGCGAAGTACATGCTGTTTTGTGGTGTGCACTTTATGGCTGAGACAGCGGATGTGCTGGCGCGACCCTGGCAGCAGGTGATTTTGCCGGATTTGAATGCGGGCTGCTCGATGGCGGATATGGCGGAGATCGGGCAGGTGGAAGACTGTTGGGATTCGCTGGAACGTGCAGGGCTGACAGATGAAGTCGTTGGTAGTCTGATTCCGCTGACGTATATGAACTCGGCTGCGGCGATCAAGGCTTTTTGCGGCGAGCGAGGCGGGTTGGTTTGCACCTCGTCAAATGCTCGCGGGGCATTTGAGTGGGCGTTCGCGCGCGGCAGCAAGATTTTGTTTCTTCCTGATCAGCACCTTGGACGCAATACTGCGTTTGCGATGGGGATTCCGTTGAGCGAGATGGTGGTCTGGGATCCTTATCAGATCAACGGCGGATTGAGCCCGGATCGGTTGAAGGCAGCAAAGGTGATTCTGTGGAAGGGACACTGTTCGGTGCATCAACGGTTTTTGCCGGAGCATGTCGATCGCGTGCGCCGGGAGGAGCCTGGAATGCAGGTGATTGTTCATCCGGAGTGCCGTTGGGAGGTTTGCCAGAAGGCAGACGACGTGGGTTCGACGGAGCATATTATTCAGGCGATTGAGCGCGCTCCTGAGGGTTCTAGCTTCGCCGTGGGGACGGAGATTCATCTGGTCAACCGTTTGGCCAAGCGGTTTGCCCCGCTGGGTAAGCGGGTGATTACGCTCGATGACTCGGGATGTTTGTGCACAACGATGTACCGGATTTCGCCGCAGCATTTGGCATGGGCTTTGGAGAATCTTGTCGAGGGAAAGGTTGTGAATCGCATCAAGGTGGACGATGATGTGAAGCAATGGGCGCATGTAGCGCTCGACAGAATGCTGGAGATCAGAGTTTGAACAAGACGTTTACGTTGGGCGAGGCACAGACGCTGTTGCCAGTAGTAGAGGCTCTGCTAAGGAAGGCACAGGAAGCACAGGTCCGGGCCGAGGAGCTCGAGTACGAGATGCAGCAGTTGAGTCACAGGATTTTTCTGTCTGGCGGCATGCATGTGGATGTGAGTGTTGCCGCCCGGCGCCGGGCAGAGCGCGATAAGGCTGTGCAGTCGGGCAGGGATACGCTGGCGGAGATCGATTCGATTGGGGTCCAGGTAAAGGATCTCGAGCAGGGGCTGCTGGACTTTCCTTACGTGATGGATGGGAAGACGGTTCTGCTTTGCTGGAAGCTTGGCGAACCGGCGATTACCCACTGGCACACGGAGGAAGAGGGGTTCGCGGGGCGAAAACCTTTGGATTCGAGATTTGGGAAGACGGAGCGGTTGAACTAGCGGGTGGGCGGCCACTTGTGGATAACTAGATCTATTGAACGATAATCTTTATCGTTTATACTCGCCTCATGTCGGTGGACGAGGCCAGGTCGTTTCGTGAGGTTTGGCAGAAGAACGGGGATCGCGGCGACGCACCAACGGCAGGTCTTGTACGAAGTGATGAAGACAATGCATGGCCATCCGAGTCCGGAAGAGGTTTATGCGCAGGTGAGGAAGAGGGTGCCGGCTATCTCGCTGGCTACCGTCTACAAAAACATACATTTATTTGTGGAGAGCGGCGTCTTCCGCGAAGTGAGCATGCATCATGGCTCGCTGCGGGTGAAGATGAATGATGAATCGCATCACCGCATGGTGTGCTCCAAGTGTAAGGCGATTGCCGACATGGAGAAAAAGAACTCGGGTTGGCTTCGCAGCACGACAAACTGCCCGGTGGCTTTCTGGTGGAGCGGTATGCAGTGGATGTGATTGGCATTTGTGCGAAGTGCCAACAGGCATAGGGCGATTTTCTTAACAACTGTAGAGGTGATCTATGGCAGAAGACTTGAAGAGTAAGCAAATGACTACCGATGCCGGGCGACCGGTTGGCGATAACCAGAACTCCATTACGGTGGGTAATCGTGGGCCGATCGTGTTTGAAGACTATCTGCTGTTTGAAAAGATGGCGCACTTCAATCGTGAGCGTGTGCCTGAGCGCGTGGTTCATGCGAAGGGCTCGGCGGCGCATGGCACGTTTACGTGCACCCATCCTGACATGGCGAAGTACACGACTGCGAAGGTTTTTGAGAAGGGCAAGAAGACCCCGACGTTCCTCCGGTTTTCGACTGTTGGCGGGGAGAAGGGATCTGCCGACTCCGAGCGCGATCCGCGTGGGTTTGCGTTGAAGTTCTACACGGAAGAGGGCAACTGGGATCTGGTGGGAAACAATACGCCGGTGTTTTTCATCCGCGATCCTTTGAAGTTCTCGGATTTTATTCATACGCAGAAGCGTGATCCAGAGACAAATCTGAAGTCGCCGAAGATGATGTGGGATTTCTGGTCGCTTTCGCCGGAGAGCCTGCACCAAGTGACGATTCTGTTTTCGGACCGTGGCACTCCCGACGGCTATCGCCACATGAATGGATACGGCAGCCACACGTTTTCGCTGATCAATGCAAAGAACGAGTTGTTTTATGTGAAGTATCACTTCAAGACGAAGCAGGGGATTAAGAACTTCACTCGCGAAGAGGCCGACCACATGAAGTCTGTGGATATGGATCACTCGCAGAGCGATCTCTTTCATTCGATCGAGAAGGGTGACTTCCCGAAGTGGACGGTGCAGATTCAGATTATGCCGGAGGCTGAGGCAGAGACTTACCACATCAATCCGTTTGACCTGACGAAGGTGTGGCCTCACGCGGACTATCCCGTGATCGAGATCGGCGAATTGGAGTTAAACCGGAATCCGGTGAACTACTTTGCTGAGGTCGAGCAGGCGGCGTTCGATCCGAAGAATGTTGCTCCAGGCATGGGCTTTTCGCCGGACAAGATGCTGCAGGGGCGGTTGATCAGCTATCCGGATGCGCACCGGTATCGCATTGGAGTGAACTACAATTTGCTTCCGATCAATGAGCCGAAGTGTCCCTACAGCACGTACAACCGAGATGGCAGCATGCGCTTCGGTGAGAACGGCGGCAATGGTCCGAACTACGAGCCGAACAGCTTTGGCGGTCCGACGCAGGATAAGAAGTACCTTGAGCGTCCTGTGACCTACAACACGGCGACTGTGGGTAGGTACGACCATCGCGAGCATGATGGCGACTATTACACGCAGCCGGGTAACCTGTTCCGTCTGATGACGCCGGATGCTCAGGAAAGGCTGTGCGGAAACATTGGAGCCGGTCTGGGTCAGGTTGAGACGCGGATCCAGGACCTGCAGATCAATCACTTCTACAAGTGCGATCCGAAGTACGGCGAAGGTGTCGCCAAGGCTATTGGACGCAAGATTGAGGATATTGTGAGGAAAGAAGAGCTGGTTCATGCATAAGTAACTGATTGTGTTACGTAAAAAGAGCGGCCCTTTGCGGGCCGCTCTTTTTGTTCACTGAAAGCCGATTCAGCTTACGGGCGGGTGTGCGTTCAAGGGCGGAGGCCCGGTGGGGTTGGAGTCGGGTCTGCGGCCTGGATTCCATTCGGGCTTCCAGTCGGAGTCGGCGAGCCAACGGATGGGATTGATCATCGAGGCGATGGCGTTGGTCATGTGGCTGAAGTCGATGGTGCGGATCTCGTCGCTGGGCTGGTGATAGTCCTTGTGGAGACCGTAGCTGGAGACGGTTTGAGCGATGATCCCTTGCTGGGCTAGTGCGTAGTTGTCGGAACGGCGGAAGAAGTTCTCTTTGGGGTGAGGGTCATTGACCAGGTGGGCACCGTGTTTCGCCAGTTCAGGGCCAAGATTCGAGCGATCGAAGCCGGTGAGCCAAAGGGTTCCTGTGGGGACTGCAGGGTCGGGGCGGCCGATCATCTCGAACTCGAGGTTGGCGACGATGCTGGTGAGGGGGACTGGAGGATGCGCGAGGAATGCTCGGTTGCCAAAGCCACCGAGTTCTTCAGAGCCGAAGAGAGCGAAGACGATGGTTCGCTTCGGGTGCGGGCCAGTGGCGAGAATGTGGGCTAGTGTCAGTACGGCTGTGGTGCCGGAGGCGTCGTCGTCTGCTCCGTTGTAGTTGGTGTCACCAGAGGAGTTGGCGGGACCGATACCGAGATGATCGAGATGCGCAGTGAGGAGGATGACCTCGTTGGGAGAGGTGGTTCCCCGCAGGATGGCGATTGCGTTCCAGGTCTCTTTTCGTGGGATGTCCTGGAATTTTGCGATGCGCTGCTGGGTTCGTGCGGGAAGAGGGACGGGGAGGGTTGACTTTTGGAGGAAGGTGCCGTTATCTCCGCCGGGTTCGAGGCCGAGGGATTGGAGCTGAGAGGCGACGAAGAGGGCTGCAATGTGCTCGTCGCGTGTGGCTGAGCCGCGGCCGTGTAGTTCGTCGTCGGCGAGGAAGTTCATATCTGCGTGAACTTCCTGTTGCAGAGTGGCGGAGGGAGATGCTGTTTGCTTGGCTGCTGCGTCGAAGGAGTGGGCCTGTGACGCTTGAGACTTGAAGGGAAGAGTCAGGAGCAGGGTTGCGGCTAAAGGCAGAGAATATAAAAGCTTCGAGAGATACATTGCGGAAATTATAGAAGAACCTTCAATGAATTAATTCCGTGTTGCCTGTGTCTGCTGCGAAGATAGAGGAAAAGGGGTTCGGTGGCGATGGAACGAAGGGGAAGGTTGCGGCGGTCGGTTGCAGTGGGTGCCGCGATGATTTTGCCGGTCTTTACTGGCTGCACGGGATTTTTTCCTCCAGTCAATAATTCTGGTGGTGGAACTGGTGCGACGGGGAACCAGGTGTACGTCTTGAATCAGACGACGAAGTCTGTGAGTGGATTCGTTGTGGGGACGGGGACGCTGAAGGCCGTGAACAACTCGCCGGTCACGCTTGGGTCTCAACCATTTGCTGAGGTTGTAACTCCGAATAATGCGTTTCTTTATATTGCGGGGCAGGCATTGATCAGCTTATATTTGATCAACTCCGACGGATCGTTAAGCGCGCCGAGCGGCGGCGCCGAGCAGAATGCGGTGACTGCTGCTTCGCTGGCGGTTTCACCGGATGGGCAGTGGCTGATTGCGCTGGATAGCCTTACGCAGCAGCTGGACATTTACCAGATCAATTCGTCGACTGGGGCGTTGACGGCGGCGGCTGGATCGCCTGCAGCCTATCCAATCCCTTCGGGATCCGGTACGTGGCAGCCATCGATGGTTCAAGTTTCGCCGGACGGGACGCTGATTTTTGCTGCCCTGGGCACTGCGGGCGATGCTACCTTCACGTTCAACACAACGACGGGATTGGCTACGAGCAGCCAACATCTGCCGAATGTGAATGCGAGCACGGGCGATTATGCACTGGCCGTCGATCCGAAGACTGCCTACTTGTACATTGCGCGGAGCGGGACTAATGGTGGAGTTGCGGTGTACATCATTGGGTCGGGAGGGACGCTGAATTCGGTCACGGGTTCGCCGTTTGCCGCGGGAAATGGGACGCAGTCGGTCGTACTGGATAGTACGGGGACTTATGTGTATGCGGGAAATCGAACGGGTGGCACGATCTCCGGGTATACGATTGTCGCGGGAACAACTCAGGCGGCTTTGACGTTGAACCCGCTGAGCGGGTCGCCATATTTGAGTGGGACTTCGGTGCAGTCATTGGGGATCGACAGAACGGGCAAGTATCTGTTGGCGGCGGCGGTTGGCGGCAGCCCGGACCTGACGATGTACAGCTTCGACATTACGACTCCAGGCAAGCTGGATCCGGCTACGAGCATCGCTACGGATACAGATCCTGCAGGGGCTGTCGCGGTGGCGCTAACGCATTAGCGGCTGCGTTTCTGCCTGGGGCGCAGGTGTTGGAGTTGGTGCGTGGGTTATGGATTTGACGTGGCCGCCGTTAGTATGGAGATAGTGTTGTGCTGTGACGCGGAGTTTCAGGGCTATCGTTTCTTCTTCTCGACAATTCGATTTCGTGCGGTACTTTTCGCGGGTTTGCAGCTTCGTAGCGGTTTCGATGGTGCTAATTGCGGGCGGGAGTGGCTGCTCGCGGCTGCGGCCTAAGCCGCCAGCACAGTACGTGTATGTGACGGCGAAGCAGACCTTTCTGCGCGACAGGGTGGCAGCGGTGTCGAATCGCACGGCGACGGTGGAGAATGGCGATCGGCTTGAGGTGCTTGATCGCGGGCGGCGATTTGTGAAGGTGCAGACGGCCAAGGGTGAGCAGGGTTGGATCGACGAGAAGGTGGTTGCGACCCAGGACGTCTTCGACGAGTTTGAAAAGTTGAAGCAGGATCACAAGGCTGATCCGGTGGTCGCGTCTGCGGTGGTGCGGGATGAGGTTTACATGCATGCCAAGCCTGGCCGCGATACGGAGAGGTTCTTTCGGCTGGCGGAGGGCGAGAAGCTGAAGCTGTTGGCGAGGGCGACGCTGGCTAAGCCGGTGCCTCCGGGAACGCGAGTGGCTAAGGCCGTACCTGCTTCTGCGGCGCCTGGTGCGAGCGTAAATGGTGTAGTGGCGAAGGGTGCGAGGGCTGTTGGGACTACGGCTGAAGCGGCGCCGGAGGAGCCTGTGCCGCCGGCGATGGAGGACTGGTGGCTGGTGCGTGACTCCAAGGGCGATACGGGGTGGCTTTATAGCAGGATGATGGATGTGGATGCTCCTGACGCTATTACGCGGTACTCCGAGGGGCAGAGGATTGTGGGATCGTATGTTCTGACGACGGTGAACGATCCCGAGGCCGAGCAGGACGACAAGAATATTCCGATCTACGTGACGGTATTGAGCCCGTATAAGGCTGGGCTGACGTATGACTTCGATCAGGTTCGCGTGTTTACCTGGAACGTGAAAAAGCATCGTTATGAGACGGGATATCGCGACAGGAATATCGAGGGATATTTGCCCGTCGATGTGAAGATGGCGACCGATCCCTACGGAAAGTCGCCAACGGCTACTACGCCGGCGCCAACCTTCTCGTATCGAGTATTGGCGGATGATGCGGGGCCGGTGATTCCGGATCCGGTGACCGGAGCGATTGTGCCGGGTAAGACGGTGCTGAAGACCTATCGGCTGGAGAGCAATCTGGTGCGACGGGTGCTTCAGCCGGGAACGACTGCGCCGGGAGAGGCTCATCCGGAGCCTTTGTCGGACAAGAAGAAGGCGGCGGCAAAAGGCGGCAAAGGAAAAAAGAAGAGGTAGGGTCGGCCTGATATCGATTGCGTGCGTGAGTCGAAGTGACTATGAGCGATCAGGAGGAGCGGCTGTTTGGTGGGAATGTGGCGGATGCGGTGGTTCGCGTCGGCGCGACCGTTCGCAAGCCTGTGACCGAGGCGACGAGTAGCGTTGAAGCGTTTCTGGAACATCTCTTCGAGGTTGGATTCAGAGGGGCTCCGCGAACATTGGGCCGGGATGACAAGAGGCGTCATGTACTGGAGTATGTGCCGGGAGCGACTCAAGAGCCTTTCTCGTACACCAGTGAGGAGTTGGGGCGAGTGGGGCAGCTGATTCGAGAGTTTCACGCGGCTGCGAAGAGTTTTGTTCCGCCGGAAGGGGCGCTATGGAAGGTTGTCATCGGGCCCGACGCGGAAGAGTTGATATGTCATCATGATCTTGCGCCGTGGAATTTGGTTCGGGGTGGAGACCGGTGGGTCTTTATCGATTGGGATGGGAGCGGGCCCGGGTCGGTTCTGTGGGATGTGGCTTATGCGGCGCAGACCTTTGTACCTTTGATCCATGGTGGAGAGCCTGCTGTGGATGCCTCGCGGCTACGTTGCTTTGTGGATGGGTATGGTCTGGATCGATCGCAGCGTGAGAAGTTGCCTGAACTGATGGTCGCTCGAACGAGAGCGATGTTTGAATTGGGGGAGCGCGCTGCGATCACTGGGGAGCAACCGTGGGCTCGACTGCACGCGGAGGGCCATGGCAGTCGTCATTGGAGGCAGGCTGCGGACTATGTCGAGCGTCATCTGGAGATCTGGAGAGATGCGCTGCTTGCTGGCTTTGACGATGATTGTCGCGGTCAGGCGTAGAAAGCTGTGATGGCGTCGACTACAGATTGTTGTTCGTCTTCGCGCAGCTCTGGGTACATGGGAAGTGCGAGAACTTCATGGGCGGCGGCTTCGCTGATGGGGAAGTCTCCCTGCTTGTAGCCAAGGTGAGCCAGGCTGGTTTGCAGGTGCAGGGGGACAGGGTAGTAGATCTCGCTGCCGATTTTTTGTTCTGTTAGGTAGCTGCGGAGTTCGTCGCGGCGGGGAGCGCGGATGACGTATTGATGAAACACGTGTCCGGCGCGCGGGTCGGTGATGGGGAGGACGACTCCTTCCTTTGCCGTGTCGGCAGTGAGGTTCGCTTTGCGGAGGAGTTGATCGTAGAAGAGAGCGTGCTCGCGGCGCTGCTGGTTCCACTTGGGCAGGTAGCGGAGTTTGACCTCGAGGACGGCAGCCTGAATGGAGTCAAGGCGGGAGTTCCAGCCGATCTCCTCGTGATAGTACCGGCGGCGCATGCCGTGGGCGCGGAGGATGCGGGCGTGGTCGTCAATCGCGGCGGACGTAGTGGTGACGAGGCCGGCGTCTCCCATGGCGCTTAGATTTTTAGTGGGATAGAAGCTGAAGGCGGCGGCATCGCCGAGGGCTCCTGCGGGGACTCCGTTCCATGTGGCTCCGAAGGCCTGCGCGGCGTCTTCGATGAGGAGGAGGTCGTGACTTTGTTTCAGCGTGGTGAATTGGTCCCAGTCGGCGCACTGGCCGTAGAGGTGGACGGGGAGGACGGCCCTGATGTTTTTGGTTGGGCTGGAATGTAAAAGCTCTTCCACCGAGACCGGGGAGAGGTTGAATGTAGTGGGGTCAATGTCAGCTAACAGAGGTGTTGCGCCGCAACGGAGGATAGCGCTGACCGTGGCGAAGAAGCTGAAGGGGGTTGTGATGACGGCGTCGCCGGGGCCGACGTTGGCAGCGGCCAGGGCGAGCCAGATGGCATCCGTGCCGCTAGCGCAGCCGATGGCGTGGGGCACGGCACAGACGACGGCTGCAGCGAGCTCGAAGCTGGTGACCTGGGGGCCGAGGATAAAGTGCTGCGAGGCGCATACAGCTTCGATGGAGTTCAGTATTTCCTGCCGGAGGGTAGCGAACTGGCGGGAGAAGTCAAGCATTGGAACGGGTTGCGAGTTACGGAGGGTCACATTTGCCATGGTATATCGCTCGTATGTAGCTGTGGGGACAGCGCCAGACTTTCATTCTGCATTGCAATGCGTCTAACGAAGTATTGCGTTCGTCTCTACAATGTGGCGAGGCAATTTGATTATTGCCGTGGATGCTCGTATTGTTGACAGTCTTGGCTTTAGGCTTAGCCGTTGGATGCGCTGAGTTTTGTTCTAAAGCCGATGGGTCACGGCAAACGCTCATTGCAGTATGAACATTTTTGGACAAAGGAGATCGGCCCCATGGAATCAAAGCCGGCACAGAACATTCAGGATACTTTTCTCAACACAGTGCGAAAAGACAAGAGTCCGATCACGATTTACCTGGTAAGTGGCGTGAAGCTAACGGGGAAGATTCGGTCGTTCGATAAATACTCCGTGCTGCTGGAGAACAACAGCCAGGAGCAACTGATCTTCAAACATGCGATCTCGACTGTAGTGAGTGGACGCGCGGGAGTACATGGCGATGTGCGGACCGACGTGAAGCCAGAAGTGCGGGCGTCGGTAGGTTCGGCTCCGGCTACTGGCGCGCCAGTACAAGAAGCGACAGGGACCCAAGGCCGTTAGCCGTTGACAACTGAAGGTGCGAAGATCGGTGGAGTGAAGCCCACGAGACGCAGTCTGGTCGAAGCGCAAGAGGCAGCGGCACGCCAGGCGCGGGGAGGTCTGTCGCAGGCGGAACGTGCAGTGTTGGTGGCTGTGGAGTTTACCGGTGAGCGGCGAAAGCTGACAGTGGCGGCGCGGCTGGCAAAGACTGCAGCGGCGGTTTCGGCTGGGACCGCATTGGAGGGTGGTGATTCTGTTTCTGCCCCGAAAGGTGCCGCGGACCTCGACTTTGATGCTTCGCTCGCAGAGTTTGAAGAGCTTGCGAGGAGCGCGGGCGCCGAAGTCGCAGCCACCCTCATCCAGCGTCGGCCGAGGCCCGATCCGGCGACACTGGTAGGGCACGGAAAGCTTGAGGAGATCGATGGCGTGATTGCCTCGACGGGGGCAGATCTGGTGCTGTTCGATCATGATCTTTCGCCGTCGCAGTTGCGAAACCTTGAGGCGAAGTTGCCGTGCCGAGTGATTGATCGAACGCAGTTGATTCTGGATATCTTTGCAAGACATGCACGGACGCGAGAGGGCCAACTGCAGGTGGAGTTGGCGCAACTGGAGTATCAGCTGCCCCGGCTGGCTGGACGCGGCAAGGCGATGTCCCAGTTGGGCGGTGGTATCGGTACACGCGGGCCAGGTGAAACGCAGCTAGAGACGGATCGACGGAAGATCAATCTGCGGATCGATCACGTGAAAGAGCAACTGGAGTCGGTGCGGCGAATTCGCCGGCAGCAGAGGCAGCGAAGAGAGGCGGTGCCGGTGCAGGTGGTTGCGTTGGTGGGCTATACCAACGCGGGCAAGAGCACGCTCTTCAATGCGTTGACCGAGGCGGGGGTGTTGGAGTCGTCACGGATGTTTGCGACGCTCGATCCTAAGCTTAGGCAGTTGACACTCCCTTCGCGAAGGAAGATTTTGCTCTCGGATACGGTGGGATTTATTCGTAACCTGCCACACACGCTGGTGACCAGCTTCCGGGCGACGCTGGAGGAGGTGGAGCGAGCGGAACTTCTGCTGCATATTCGCGATGCGTCAAGTCCGATGGTGGAAGAACAGAAGACGCAGGTCGAGAAGGTGCTCGCCGAACTGGATGTTTCGAAGAAACCCGTGATTGAGGTGCTGAACAAGATCGACCTGGTCGGGGACCACGAAGGTATGCCCATGGGAGCGCCCGGAAGCGTGGCCGTATCTGGCCTGAAGAAGCTGGGGCTCGATCATTTGATGGCAGCGATCGATGCGGCGTTGGTAGTGGATCCGCTGGTTGAGATGCAGTTTCGCCTGCCTCAGTCGGAGGGGGCGGTGTTGGCTGCGCTGGAAGCTGGAGCTGTCGTCGAAGGGAAGCGCTTTGAGGGAAATCTGGCCTTTGTTACGGCACGAGGGCCGGCTTCGTTGCTGAACAGGTTTAGGAGATTTCGTGAAAAGGTTCGTTGAGCCCAGAAAAGCCTCTTAACTAGCATAGGCCGCCTGATGGGGAGCGGAGGTGGTGTCCCCAATCACGCGACCTATGTGACCCAGATCTTAGGGTCCAGGTGGTACTTGTCAGTCTAGTCCTTTGGTTCAGGAAGTCAAAGGGAAGTTGAAATTATCTGCACTGAGGCTGGGCTACGGCAATTGCGCGAATATCGTTCAACGTGGGCGATATTCATCAGATACTTGGTTGACACTGTTGTAATCGCTTTGCTAAAACTAGGTGTACCTCGAACTAACATGCAGCGCCTGCGCCAGTATTTTCTGGAACACGGTAGCGGTGTGAGACCGCTCACTACAGGACTTCCAAGCGGCCCCGGCCGACCCCATTCATGGATCAGATACTGAATCAACTCGGTGAACTTGTGCTCGGCTCTGTGCCGACTATTGTTCTGTTTATTTTGCTAGTGGCAGCTTATGGATTGCTGGTTCGACGACCATTGGATCGTGTGCTGGCTGAGCGGCGTGCTCGTACCTCAGGTGCGATTGAACAGGCGCGCAGAGCGATTGCAGCGGCTGAGGCTGACACTGCGGCTTACGAAGAAAAGTTGCGCAACGCCAGGGCCGAGATATTTCAGATGCGCGATAAGAGGCTGAAGCAGTGGAACTTGGAGCGGGAAGCAGCCTTGGCCCAGGCGCGTCAGCACATGCACGATCGCGTTAGCGGAGCCAAGGTGGAGATTGAGCAGAGTGCGCATGAGGCTCGACTCCAAATCGCAGGAATGAGCGAGGAGTTGAGCTCGCGCATTGTTAGTGCGTTGCTTCCAGCCGATGTGCGGGCGACGGAGGTGGCGCAGTGAAGATTTCTTTTGTGAAGCGGCTACTGCCAGCCGCAATCCTGATGGGTTTGTTGTTCCTGCCGGTGTGCCATCTGAGGGCGCAGGACTCGGGCGCTACCAAGGTGGATGCCGGACATGATGCGTCTGAGAACGTGTCGTCGGAGCAGGGCAAGCAAGAAGAAGATGAGAACGACAAGTATCTTCATTCAACAGCCGTTCGTGCGTTAGGTGCAAAAGCTGGCTTGAACGCGGAGCAGGCGGCTACCGCGTTTACGGTTGCGAATTTTGTAGTTCTGGCGGCACTCGTTGGCTGGTTCCTGGCGAAAACTTTGCCCAAGACGTTCCGCGATCGAAGCACGGCGATCCAGAAGCAATTGGTGGATGCGCGAACGGCGACCGAAGATGCCAATGCTAGATTGCGCAGCGTGGAAGATCGGTTGAGCAAGCTGGACGGTCAGATTGCGGCAATGCGAGCCCAGGCAGAGAAGGATTCCACGCTTGACGAGCAGCGCATTACTGCGAGCGTGGAAGAGGAAAAGCAGAAGATTCTGGCGACGGCGGAGCAGGAGATTGCTGCTGCGACGGCGCTGGCGCAGCGTCAGATTCAGCAGTACGCAGCAGAGCTTGCCATTGAGCAGGCAGCGCATAAGTTGGTGGTGACGGCGGAGACCGACCGGCTGTTGGTACAGAGTTTTGCCCAACGGCTTGCAGGTGGCGACTCGAAGAAAGGACAAAACTGATGTCGGTCCTTTCCTTGCGGTACGCTCACGCGTTTGCCTCGGTGGCGGCTTCCGCCAATCTGAATGCCGCCGTGGCGGAACAACAGCTCGGCGATTTTAGTGGGACGCTGGCCGGAAGCCACGATCTGCGTGAAGTGTTGATGAATCCTTCAATCGCTAACGAGCAGAAGTTGAAGGTGCTTGACGCAATTGCAGCGCGCATAGGGATGTTTCCGCAGGTGAGGAATTTTATTGCGGTGATTATGCATCACCAGCGTCTTGGTGAGTTGAACGAGATTTTGAGTGAATACCACCTCGTTGCAGATGAGCAGGCCCATGTGGTTGAGGCGGAGATTACGAGTGCCCGTCCGCTGAATGACCAGGATCGTACGGAGCTCGAGGCTCAGGTTGTGAAACTCGCTGGAGGGCGCGTTAAGGCTACCTATCATCAGGATGCGACGCTGCTGGGCGGCGCAGTCGTCCGCCTCGGGTCTACGGTGTATGACGGGTCGATCCGGGCACAGTTGCAGCAGTTGAAGCAGAAGCTTGTGAACGCCTAGAGCCCTAACCGGTGATGGCGCTAGTTTTTCAAGATTTGACACGAATCGAGTAGAAGGAAGACATGGCACAGATCAAGGCGGATGAGATAACAGAACTGCTTCGCCAGCAGATTGAGAACTTCGAACAGCGCATCCAGGTGGATGAGGTCGGAACGGTCATCTCTCTGGGCGACGGAATCGCGCGTGTGCATGGCCTAGATAAGGTGATGGCCGGCGAGTTGATTGAGTTTCCGCACGGCGTTGCAGGTCTCGCGATGAACCTTGATGAAGATCAGGTCGGCGCGGTGCTGCTGGGTGATTACACGGAGATCAGCGAAGGCGATCAGGTAAAGCGTACCGGCAAGATCATGTCCGTGCCGGTAGGCGAGGCTCTGATTGGCCGTGTCGTGAATGCATTGGGTCAGCCGATCGACGACAAGGGGCCGATCAATACGGACACGTATCTGCCTGTCGAGCGTCTTGCCCCCGGGGTTATCGATCGTCAGTCGGTGCGAGAGCCGATGGCCACTGGCATCAAGGCGATCGACACGATGATTCCGATTGGTCGCGGTCAGCGCGAGCTTTTGATCGGCGACCGTCAGACAGGGAAGACCGCGATCGCGCTCGACACAATCATCAACTCCGCCAAGAACAATCTGATCTGCATCTATTGCGCGGTTGGGCAGAAGCGTTCTTCAGTCGCGCAGGTGGTGCAGACGCTCGAAGAGCATGGCGCGATGGCTTATACGATCGTCGTCGCTGCGACCGCTTCAGAACCGGCACCGATGCAGTACCTTGCTCCCTTTGCCGCTACCGCGATGGGGGAGTACTTCCGTGACAGCGGCAAGCATGCGCTGGTGATCTACGACGATCTTTCGAAACATGCCGCCAGCTACCGCGAGATTTCGCTTCTGCTTCGTCGTCCACCTGGGCGTGAAGCGTACCCTGGTGACGTTTTTTATCTCCACTCGCGTCTTCTGGAGCGCTCGTCGAAAGTATCTGACGCGCTGGGCGGCGGTTCGTTGACGGCTCTGCCGATCATCGAGACTCAGGCTGGCGACGTTTCGGCTTATATCCCGACGAACGTGATCTCGATTACTGATGGGCAGATCTTTCTTGAGACGGACTTGTTCAACTCGGGTGTGCGGCCTGCGGTCAACGTTGGTCTTTCTGTGTCGCGGGTGGGCTTCTCGGCTGCGATCAAGGCGACCAAGCAGGTGGGGGCGACCCTGAAGCTTGATCTGGCGCAATATCGCGAACTGGCTGCGTTCTCGCAGTTTGGTTCGGACTTGGATAAGGTGACGCAACAACAGCTCAGCCGCGGACAGCGCCTGACGGAGTTGCTCAAGCAGCCTCAGTTCCAGCCGCTCACTGCGGAGAAGCAGGTTGCGATTCTCTTTGCTGGTGTGAACGGGCTTCTGGATGATGTCGAAGTGAAAGATCTGCGGGCGTTTGAGGATGGCTTCTATCCTTACCTCGAGTCGGCCCAGGCTTCTATTTTGACCGATATCGCCACGAAGAAGGCCCTCGACGACGACTTGAAGGCTCGTTTGACGGCGGCGATCAAAGAGTACAAAGGAAACTTCCTCGCAGATCGCAAGGATAAGAAAGAGACGGCTGCGGCTAAGTAAAACATGGCAAACGTACTCGATTTACGGCGCCGCATCCGAAGTGTGAAAAACACGCGGCAGATCACCAAGGCCATGAAGATGGTTTCGGCGGCGAAGCTGCGACGGGCGCAGGAACATGCGATGCAGGCGCGCCCCTACGCGCAGATGTTGATCAACGTGCTGGAATCGTTGGTGCGCCGCACCGATATCTACAACGTGCACACCGGTAAGATTCTTCATCCTCTGCTGATCGAACGCGAAGAAAAGAATGTCCTCGTCATTGTGATAGCAGGTGATAAGGGATTTGCGGGCGGCTTCAACTCGAATGTTGGGAAGGCAGCGCAGAAGTTCATCGAGGCGCGCTTGGCGAAGGGAGAGAACATCGATCTCGAGCCGATTGGTAAGAAGGCGATTGCCTTTTACAAGAGAAAGTTCCCCGCGGCGAACTACGAGAAGACGGAAGAGCACTATGACAACGATCTCGCCACCCACTATGAGACGATCCGTCATCGTGCGGGGCAGATTGAGGTTGCCGCAGAACATCCTGATCTCTTGGCAAAGACCGATCTTAAGGCCGTTTCGGAGTTAGCGCACTCGATCATTGAGCGCTATGAAAGGTCGGAGATCGATTCAGTCTATCTCGTCTATAACGAGTTCAAGTCAGTACTCGTGCAGCGGATTGTCGTTGAAAAGCTGCTGCCGATTGCTGAGCTCGGGGCGCAGAATGTTGAGTCTTCCGTTGAGCCGACCCAGGAAGAGCGGGATGCGGCTGTCCGAGCGGCGCAATCTGAAGGCATCAGTGTTCATGTACCAGAGGCGAGCGAGATGGAGGAGGAGGCCAAGAAGTTTGGTACCGCCAACGTCGACTACATCTTCGACCAGTCGCCTGAGACGCTCTTCCGGCATCTGATGCCGCGCTATATAACCACACAGATCTTTCATGCGCTGCTGGAGTCCACTGCCGCGGAGCACGCGGCGCGTATGACGGCAACCGATGCTGCAACGAAGAACGCTGGGGACCTGATCGACAGCCTGAGCCTCACCATGAACCGCGTACGGCAGGCAGCAATTACCAAGGAAATTATCGAGATTGTGAGTGGTGCGGCTGCTCTATAGTGACAGACGGCTGCAATAACGAAAAGAGACCTATGGCAGAGAATATTGGAAGAGTAATTTCGATCAGCGGACCGGCCGTTGACGTTCAATTCGAAGAATCGCACATGCCCCCTATCTTTCAGGCGATCCGCGTCGTCAGCGAGGGCTTCACGGTGCCTGCACCGCTCGATGTCATCCTCGAGGTTCAGCAGCATCTTGGCGAAGGCCGTGTGCGTTGCATCGCGATGGTCGCGACTGAAGGCATGGTTCGCGGAATGAAGGCGATCGATACCGGGTCGGGCATTCTGGTGCCAGTGGGTCGCGAGACTCTAGGCCGCGTGCTTAATGTGCTTGGGGAGCCGGTGGACGAGCTTGGTCCGGTCAATGCCAAGGTACACATGCCGATTCATCGCCAGGCGCCCGCGTTTGATGAGCAGTCAACAAGCGAAGAGATGTTCGAGACCGGGATCAAGGTTATCGACCTCATCCAGCCGTTCTTGAAGGGCGGCAAGATCGGTCTGTTTGGTGGCGCGGGCGTAGGCAAGACCGTCATCATCCAGGAGCTGATCAACAACGTTGCCAGTCAGCATGGCGGCTTCTCGGTATTCGCCGGTGTGGGTGAACGCACCCGTGAAGGCAATGACCTGTGGATGGAGTTTCAGGAGTCCGGCGTTATTGACTTGAAGGACTTGCCGAAGAGCAAAGCGACGTTGGTTTACGGACAGATGACCGAGCCGCCAGGGGCGCGTCTTCGTGTGGCGCTGACCGGCCTCACGGTCGCGGAACACTTCCGCGATGAAGAGGGCGCGGATACGTTGCTGTTTATCGATAACATATTCCGGTTTACGCAGGCTGGTTCTGAGGTTTCGACACTGCTTGGCCGTATGCCTTCAGCTGTGGGTTATCAGCCGAACCTCGCGACTGAGATGGGTGAGTTACAGGAGCGGATCACCTCGACGAAGAGGGGTTCGATCACCTCGGTGCAGGCTGTTTACGTACCCGCCGACGACTTGACTGACCCGGCGCCGGCGACGACCTTTGCTCACCTGGATGCGACAACCGTGCTTTCGCGTCCGTTGTCTGAACTGGGTATCTATCCTGCTGTCGATCCGCTTGCTTCAACCTCACGTATCTTGTCTCCGCGTGTTGTCGGACAGGAGCACTACGATGTGGCGCAGGGCGTGAAGAAGATTCTGCAGCGATACAAAGACCTGCAGGACATCATCGCGATTCTTGGAATCGATGAGCTCTCGGAGGAAGACAAGATCACCGTGGCGCGTGCGCGTAAGGTGCAGCGGTTCCTGTCGCAGCCGTTCCATGTGGCTGAGATCTTCACCGGTATCCCAGGCGCTTACGTAAAGGTTGCGGATACGGTTCGTAGCTTCAAAGAGATTATCGAAGGAAAGCACGACGATATTCCGGAACAGGCCTTCTATCTGAAGGGCGGCATCGAAGACGTGATTGCAGCCGCAGAGAAGATGAAGCAGACGGCATAACTCAATGGCAGAGACGACGAGCAATACGGGGTTGTTAGCGGTTCGGCTGGTGACGCCGGATCGTATTCTGCTGGATGCGACGGCTCAGGCGGTAGAGCTGCCGTCAATGTCAGGGTATTTGGAGGCGTTGTATGGTGCAGCGCCGCTGCTCGCAGAGCTTGGCGCCGGTGAAGTGAGGCTACATGGTGGTAGCTCGGGCGATCAGAAGTTCTTCGTAGCCTGGGGTTTTGTGGAGGTGCTGCCGGACCGGGTGACGATCCTGGCGGAGACCGCGCTGCATCCGAACGAGATCGACGTCTCTGAGGCCCAGAAGGAGCTTCAGGAGGGGGAGAAGCTCTGGCGTGAAGCTGGCGATGATGGCGAGAAATATGACGAAGCTAACGCTATCACGCGGAAGGCGGAAGAGAAGATCGCCTCCGCTGAGGGCAAGAGTACGTAGCCTATTTTGGTACTCAGGGAATAGGGAAGCCGTCCGTATGGGCGGCTTTCGTATCTAAAGGTATTTGATTATTCTGTTCCCTTCCCCCAACGCTTCCGCGTGGTCTCTACTCCTCATTGAGAGACATGCGGCCGATGATGTCGGTCAAATTTAGGTAATTTGTCAAAATGTTGTTTTTTGCCGCAAAAAGGCAGTAAACGAGAAGCTTATCCCCGTCCAGATGAATCACATTCCCAAGTGAGATGTAGGCAAGTGCATCCTGACCTAATTCCAGGATTCCTTCAGCTTTTTTGTGGAAGAGATCCGGCTTTCCGGATCCGGGCCAGTTGTGAAGCCAAAACGCCGCGTGATTCAGCTCAGGCGTGTCGAGAGAAGCGGAAGCGCCCACCTAATGATGAGCCTGGGGCGGTCGAAAAAAGTAACTGATTGCCAGCTATCAAAGGAGTTGCCGATGCGTTCTGAGCTGATTTTCGATGCGCTCATTTGCGAGTCAAACCGATATCTATTGTGCAGGCTTGTCGCTAAGGGAACCCGCAAGTTGCACAGACCAAATACACGTGTGGAAGATACGACCAACGAGATGCTCGGACGCCTCAGCGAACCGGCTTCAACGTCAAAGGAAATGGTGATCGGGCGAGTACCAGCCGAGAGGCAGCGCGCGGCTTGATGCGGTTCGGCACGTCGGCTGCTAAGAGGGTCCTCACGGAGGGCAAGAGGTGATCATGTCAACTTCATTTACTACACCGAACGGTTTTTCGCGAAAGACAGGACCTTCGACCACCTCTGGAAAGAATGTCGCCTGGTATTTGCTATTTCTCGAACATTTAGACGAGTTCGCGACACTGGCGTGGTACCTCGTCGCGGATCACCGTCTGGTCGAAGAGGCGATTCAACGCACGATGGTGCAGTTGGACGCAATTCCGTTCGATGTCTCGATGCCGTTGCTCGCATATAACCAGGCCCGGGAGACACTCATTACGCAGGCGATCGCCGGACTTGGGTTGGGATGCAAAGGAAGTGAAGCAGGTGCTGTGTATTTGCCGAGCACCCTTGGCGAGTTGCCTGACCTGCCGCGTTTGGCATTCATGCTAAAACTCGTTTTGCGATCCTCGGAGATCGAAGTGGCAAAGTTCCTGGACGTCACGCCGTCCAAAGTGAGGGAGTTGGTTCAGGCTGCGATCGACCGTCTGAGCTTGCGGGTGCCCTTTTCTGTGCTGAATGGATGCTATGACGCGTGATTCGCGAAATTCTCAAAGTTAAAACACTGAACCCGGATTGCTCCGGGCTCGGTCTTCGGACTTGTGCGGAAGGCGATCGACTAGGAAGCTTTCTTCGTCTTCGCAGCCGGTGCCGGAGTTTCTGCGATTGACTCGGCCTGTTGGCGTAGAGCATGGATGACGACGCGCAGCATCTCCTCTTCAGGGGCAGGTTTGCCGGTGAAAATCTCGAACTGACGAGCTCCCTGCTGAACGAACATCTCGATGCCGGTGATGATGGAAATGCTTTGCTGCCGTGCGAGACGGAGTAGTGGGGTTTCGAGCGGGTTGTAGACGAGGTCGAAGACCAGCTTGGTGTTGAGGTCTGCTGCTTCTAGGATCGGCGTAGTCTTGACACCAGCCATACCAACCGGAGTTGCATTGACGATTACGTCGAAGGTGGTTTTGGATAGAGCATCTTTCTTAATCGTCTTCGAACCGGACTGCTTGGCCAGTTTCTGAGCGGTCTCGGAGGTGCGATTGAGGATGAAGACCTCGGCTCCCTTGTCGCGCATACCGAAGACGGCGGCGCGAGCGGCTCCGCCGGCACCTAGAACGAGAGCCTTTGCTCCGCGGAGGGACATTCGCTTCTCAATAGGGCCGGTGATCCCGGCGACGTCTGTGTTGAAGCCATAGAGCTTGCCGTCCTGGCGGAGGACCGTGTTGCAGGCACCGATTTTGGCGGAGAGAGGATCGGTCTTCTCGAGGTGTGCCATGATCTCCTGCTTGAGCGGCATGGTGACGCTGAGGCCCTGGATGGGGATCTCATGCACCAATTTGAGCAGGTCAGCGAGCTTGTTGGCCTGAAGCGCAAGATAGACAGCATTTACGGTCTCGCGGCGGAAGGCCGTGTTCATCATGATGGGAGAGAGCGAGCTGCGGATGGGGTTGCCGGCGACACCGTAAACCTTTGTGGCTGCGTCGACTTGATCGATGCGATAGGTTTCGATCAGTGTGCGGGCGGCGATCTGGCCAGGGCCAGTCTCCTCGCCGGCTGTTGCTGCGGCGAAGGTAAAGGCGCTGCCGGCGCGGAGTCCGAGAACGCGGGAGATGATGCCTGCATCGCCCATACAGATGCCAACGATGTTGGAGTGATCGTCCATACGTTCGATGAAGCGCATGAGAGTGACGTTGTCTGTGAGACTCTTGGCCGTGGGCACGATCTTGATGAAGTCGGGGTGAAAGGGCTCGATGCGCTTGAAGATGCCGTCAAGATCTTTGGTGGCTGCGAAGTCGTGATGGCTGATGATAAGGGCGACGCCTGTTTCGCGAAGCTTCTGAAGCTCGCCTTTCTTCAGGCTCTCAGCCGATTCAAGCTCAAGATCGACGATGTGGAAACCAGAGGTTCCCGCTTTGGAGAGAATCTCCATCTCGGCGACGAGATTGCCTGAGAATTTACCGCCGTTAGCCGCGCGACGACAGGTCGCGATGGCTGTGACCGCGGTATTGTCGCTGAGGAAATGTTTCAGCTTCGGCAAAGCGAGGAGAGGCTTCTCCAGGTAGTCGAGGCGGAACTCGAGGAAAGGCGTCTCTTTGACGACAGCGGTAGCTTTTTCAAGCATCTCGGCAGGCGTGGCGCCAATGATGGCGACGCAGACTTTACCGATACGGGAACGAAGAAATTGGGGGGTTACGCTGGGCACATTCACTCTCATGTCTACAATCGCGGTATATTACAGACCCGCTGGGAAGGATGCAAATTTTTGTTGAAATATAAGGAGTTTAGTTCCTGTCCTTGCAACGTTACTCGGTTTCGTTTCTTTGGATGCGCGAGACGAGTCGAAGACACTAGAAGTAGACGCTATATCTCGAAGAATGTTACTCGTCAGTAGTTCGAGAGGGAAGGGACTAATACAGGGTCGGCGAAATCGTGAACGAGGCTGTTAGTTGACATTATCGCGGGGAAATGCGGACAAAGTTTATCAAAGTAAAGGAGTTAGCGTGAGCGAAGAGATTAAAACTATGCGAAATGGGGCGTGGGATAGGTTCGGGTGGTTGCGGCATGGTTTCAGCACCCGGAGCGGGGGTATTTCGGCGGTTTATGGGGGAAAATCGCTGAATCTGGGATGGACCAAAGAGGATGACAGGGCGTCGGTGGTGGAAAATCGACGGCAATTTGTGCGGTTTCTTGATGGTGATTTGGTGGATAGACGTGGTTCGGTGCTGGTGGGAGTGCGGCAGATTCACTCCGACATCGTGAGAGTGGTTCGGGATGGGGATGGGGCGTTGGAAGGCAGGCTTCAGACTGCGGAGGGAAAGGCAGTTCTCGAGGGAGATGGGCTGATTACCAACGTTCCGGGAGTGCTTGTAGGGGTGGGGACGGCCGATTGCGTTCCGGTGCTGGTGGTGGATGGGAAGAATAGAGCGGTCGGGGCGTTTCATGCGGGATGGCGGGGTACGGTGGCTCAGATCGTGGAGCGCGGAGTGGCGATGATGGTGGACGAGTATGGGTCGCGGGTGGAGGATCTGGAGGCGGCGGTTGGGCCGAGCATTGGTGCTTGCTGCTACTCGGTTGGTAAGGAGGTGCACAACGAGTTCCACGAGCGGTTTGGGTACGCGGCAGATCTTTTTCGAGTTGGTGTCGACGAGGATGACGCCAAAATTTATCTGGATCTGTGGGAAGCGAATCGAAGACAGCTGTTGAACGCCGGACTGGGAGAAGAGCAGATTACCCTGATGGGGGAGTGTACGGCTTGCGAGGTCGATGCGAGAGGGGAGCAGAAGTATTTTTCGCATCGTGGAGAGAAGGGTGTTGCGGGGAGAATGCTGAGCGTTGTCGGTGTGGCTGGATAGCTTTGCGTTGGATCCGATGAAAAAGAGTCAGGACCACCCATGTTGAGCGATCCTGACTCCTCTGTTGTCCGCGAGCTTAGTCACGTTGATATTTTCAAAAACACAGCGGTCCAGAGCTACTACTTTACGAATGCTTAGTCCATCAGTTTTCGCGTGAAGTAGGTGTACTGTTCGGCGCGGGTGTTGGCCTGTTCTTTGAGATTGGCTCCAGGTGCGTGACCGCCTTCGATAATTTCGTCGTAGAAGAAGGGCTTGTGGAACTCTTCGAGGCGAGCGGCGAATTTGCGTGCGTGAACCGGTCCTACTCGGTCATCCTTGGTTGTAGTGAAGATGAGAGGTTCTGGGTAATTTGTGTTGGGGTTGAGCTGGTTGTAAGGGGAGATGTAGGCGAGGAATTTTCGTTCCTCTGGGATGGTGACAGTGCCGTATTCTCCGACCCAGGAAGCGCCTGCTGCGATCTGTTCGTAGCGGAGCATATCGAGTAGGGGTACCTGAATGACGACGGCGTTCCACATCTCGGGGTGTTGAGTGAATTCCACGCCCATGAGGAGTCCTCCATTGGAGCCGCCAACAATGCCTAGGCGACGAGGCGACGTGATCTTGCGGCTGAAGAGATCCTGACCGACTGAGGCGAAGTCGTCATAGATGCGCTGGCGATGGGTCTTGAGGCCGGCGTCATGCCAGGCTGGGCCGAACTCGCCGCCGCCGCGGATGTTAGCCAGGACAAAGGTGCCGCCTCGCTCAAGCCATAGCTTGCCAAGGGTGGGATTGTAGAGAGGCGTCATGGAGACTTGAAAGCCGCCGTATGCGTTCATCACGGTGGGATTGGAGCCGTCGTATTTGATGTCCTTAAGACGGACGAGGAAGTAGGGGATTTTGGTCCCGTCTTTGGAGGTAGCCTCAAGTTGTTCGACGATGAGGTTGGATGCGTCGAACTGGGCCGGGAGAGTCTTTGCCGACTTCATACCAGCTGAAGCAGCGTCACCCAGAAGGAGCGAGGAAGGCGTGAGGAAGCCAGTGGTCTGGACGAAGAACTTATCGTCAGAGGTGTTGGCAGAGGCGATCTCGACGCTGAGATTGTCGAGGATGTCGAGTTTCTTGCGAGTCCAGGTGTTGTTTGCGTCGTGGGTGTAGAAGTAGGCGCGACCTTGAACGTGGTCGAGCGTGGTGATGAGCAGATGATTTTTCGTTGTTGCCGCGTCCTGAAAGAACTCCTGGGATGTGGGCGTGAAGACGACCGTGGGTTTGAGGTGGACGGGGTCTTTTCTAACGGCCTCAAGATTAAGCGCTATCAACGAGCCCTGAGGGAATGTCGTGGAGAGGCCTTGAGGCTTCCAGTCTTCGTTGAGTTCGACGAAGATTTGGCCGTCGAGCATTCCGTGAAGCTGGCACTTTCCGGGGACAGAGATTTTTTCAGTTCCTCCTGAGGTGTAGAAAGAGATTTCACTCTCGAAGAAATTCACTCCGCGATTGATGACGACTACAGCGTGACCCTGTCCGTCGTTGATCGTAAACGGGGCGACTTGTACGTCGGTCTGTGTGCCCCGGTAGACTTCTTTGGCTTGATCGAGGGTTTGGCCGCGCTTCCAGACTTTGACGACGAAGGGATAGCCGGACTGGGTCATTGTTCCGTCGCCCCAGTTGCGGGCAACCAGAAGAGTGTCTTTGTCGACCCAGGTCACATCCTGCTTTGATTTGGGCAAGACAAAACCATTCTTCACAAAATCGCCGGTCTTGAGATCGAACTCGCGGAGTGTGTCGGCGTCTTCGCCGCCGTCGGAGAGCGAGACGAGACAGAGGCCGTTGCCGGGATAGAGGCAGTTGAGCCCCTTTTGAACCCATTTTTGGTTGTCCTTTGCGGCGAGGGCGTCGTAGTCGATGACTGTGTGCCAATCAGGTTGCGAAGTCAGGTAGCTGTCGAGGGAGGTCTTACGAAGGATGCCGCGGACGTGCTGGGCGTCTTGCCAGGTGTTGTAGACCTCGCCGACGTGGAAGTCCGGGGTGGGAAGTCGAGTAGGAGACTCGAGTACTTTAAGCGCGGTCTCGGCCAGCACGGCGTAGCGTGGGTCGGCCTGCAGAACCTTCGCTGAACGGGCATTTTCTTCGTTTACCCAGGCCATGGCTTTTTCGCCGGAGACGTCTTCGAGCCACTGGTATTTATCAGGCTGCTCGTTGGTGTTCTGTGCAGAGGAGTGAATGGAACCAAGGGTTGTTGCGATTGCGAACGCGGTAAGGATTGCGGTCTTGCGACTTCGAAGCAGCATCGTGTCTGTTCCCCTTCGTGAATGCGCGGTTTGGTTGGTCCCGTTGCTCTGCCAAAGCCCGGGTTTCTTGCAGAGATGCTCAGTGTAGCGCAGGATTCGTTTGTAGTTGTGGGACGGCAGCAAGGCAGAGTCTAGGTTTTGCAGAGTTCCTCTGCAAGTTCTTCGCGGTGGCTGAGGGCGATTGTATCGATGCGGTTGAGGACGTGCAGGTAGAAGAAGAACGCGGCGACGGCCAGCAGGAGGAAGAAGGGAACCATCAGCCATGGGAGGTTGAAGGAGTTCGCCAGCAAGACGCCACCGTAACCGATGGCGAAGCAGGCTGCCACGATACCAACAGCGATGAGGGCGCTGAGCTGAGAGGTCTGCTTGCGGTTGATCTTCGAGAGGTCAATTTTTTTTGGAGCGGCGAGAGAACGAAGGTTGCCGACTGCTCCGTTGGTGAAGACTGCGAAGAGAAGCCAACAGAACGTACCAAGGGAGATGAGAAGCGATGGTGGGTGGGCGGTGAGACTGATGACGGTGAAGATCAGAACGAGTTCGATAAAGCTCAAGAGAAAACCGATGATGTTCTTTGCCAGGAAGACGTCGCGGAGGCGAGTGGGGGAGAGGAAGTAGAACTGGATTCCGGGGCCGTCCATGCCGAGGCAGTTGTACGAGAGGATGGAGACGCCGAGGACGGAGTATGCGACTGCGGCAGGAAAGACGAAGCTGCCGAAGCGTCCGCTGGTACCGATGCGGTTGGCGAAGAGGAAGACCATGAAGATGGGAGCGATGAAACCATAGAGCTGATTCGTATTGCGGCGGAGGTAGAGGAATTCCTTTTGCAGGCAGGCGGCGATGGTAGGGCTGAGACCCACGGTGCTCGCGCTTGCGAGTGGCGAGGTTGAGGGATGCGGGATTGCCGCGGGAGTGTTTGGGATGCGGACTGTTTGGGGCTGCTTGGTGGTTTCGCTTAGATTTTCTCCGCGGAACTCGCGATGCATGCGTAAGGCGTAGATGGCCAGGAAGAGGCTGCTGAAAGCTACGAGGCCGACGAGTGCCGCGAAGGCGTGGAGGAAGCGTCCCCCAGCAAAGTTGGCGATTGACGTCGCTGTTAGTCCGGGAGGGAGAAGTGCGGCGAGGGGTTCAATCTGGTGGAAGATCTTGAGTAGGAATGGAAGATGATTGGCGTGGTGACGGTTGTTTTGAAAGCCAGGGTTGAAGTTGAGATTGATGTATTGAAAGCCAAGCGAGGCGAAGAGGATGAAGGCGGTTAGAATCTCGCGGGCGCGACGGGTAGAGAGCCAACGGTCGACCCAGGAGAGGACCATTCGGGTGAAAAAGATGTTCGATAAAGCATAGATGATGAGCAGGAGAGTGGCCCAGGGGAGGAGAGACGGTCGGGCGATTGCTATGCCGATATCGGCTGCGGTAAGAGCGAGAGTGCCGATGACGTTCGAGGCGGAAAGCAGGCCGAAGAAGAGGCGTGCGGTGAGGTAGCGTGGAAAGCTGATGGGGAAACGGATGATGGTGTTGATGTCGAAACTTAGGCTGGGTGGGGAGATATTGAGGACGACGAGTTGCCAGAGGGCGAAGATGGCCCAGGTAAGCGCAGGGAGAAGCGTTAGTTTGTCGGCTGAAATGAGGTAATAGCTGGCGAAGCCTGCACCGACGATGGGGCCAACGGCGATGATGCCAAGGACGGGGAAGAAGATGATTCGAGCGATGAGTTCGCCAACTCCTCCTTTGCGACAGAACGCGTTGCGGAAGATGCACCAGCGGAGTTGGGCGAGTGCGAGGAATTGAGCGCGGCTTTGTGCGGCGGTCCAGGGGCGGGTATGAACGGCTGTCAGTGTGGGTGGCGGCGGAGTTTGGATCAGCCCAGCCATGAGAGCTCCTGTTCGGGGTGGGCGGCGGAGGGGTCGCTGCCGACGACGCTGAGGAAGATCTGTTCGAGGGTGAGGGTTTGATGGCTGCTGCCGTTGCCTTGGGGGTTGCGGGCCTGAACGCCTGCGCGGAGTTCTTCAAGGGAGCCGGTAGCGATGAGGTGGCCGCGGTCGATGATGGCGATGTGAGTGCAGAGACGCTCGACAATCTCGAGGACGTGGGATGTGAGGAAGATGGTGGCGCCGCGGGCGATCATGCCTTGCAGCATGGCCTTGAGAGTGCCGGAAGCGATGGCGTCGACGCCTTCAAAGGGCTCGTCGAGGAAGAGGATGCGTGGGCCGTGGATGACGGCTGCGGCGAGGGCTAGCTTTTTCTGCATCCCGTGGGAAAAGTCGGTGATGAGCTTTTTCGTTTCGCCGGCGAGGCTCATGAATTCGAGGAGCTCGGTGGTGCGGGCGGCGGTGGTGGCCTGGTCGAGGCCGTACATGCGGCCTACGAAACGGAGGTATTCAGCCGCAGTAAGACGGCCGAAGAGGGCGAGGCCCTCGGGGACGACTCCGATCTGGCGCTTGACCTCGATGGGGTTCGCGATGGCGTCGAGGCCGAGGATCTGGATAGAACCAGAGGTCGGGGCCAGCAGCCCAGTGAGCATCTTGATGGTGGTGGATTTGCCGGCTCCGTTTGGGCCGAGGAAGCCGAAGAACTGGCCAGGGGCGACCGTGAGGTTGACGTCCTGAACTGCGATGAAGTCGCCGAAACGACGGGTAAGGCCTGTAATGGTAACGGCGGGGATCATGTGTGGGAAGCATACCGCAGAGGTTGGGGAGCAGGGCAAATTCCAAAAGTTCTGACAGGGAAGGGTATGGGCCGTCAGGCCGAACAAACGGCTCGGGAGCGACCGCCAACGATTTGAGTGGGAAGGACTTTCCGCTCTTGGGGAACTCGTAAAACCTAAACGCTTCCTGAGGATGGCAACTGATGGGAGATGCCGTTTTAAGACTTGGCTGGAAGATGCAACGAATGAAGGATGTGCGGGTTGTTATACTTAAGGGTCACCTCATTTAGCCGAGCTGAGGATGTGACTGTGTTTTGGGCAGGACGCGATGCTCGGTGAGCGAGACTGCAGAACAGGTTTTGATGAGCAACATTCTTGAGACGATTAACTCTCCCGCTGATGTGAAGAAGCTGTCGATTGCGGAGCTGACCCAGCTGGCAGAGGAGATTCGGGCGCGACTGATTGTCGGGGTTGCCAAGACAGGCGGGCATATTGGCCCGAACCTCGGTGTTGTCGAATTGACCCTGGCGATGCATTATGTCTTCGATACGCCGACGGATAGCTTTGTCTTTGATGTCAGCCACCAGGCTTATGTGCACAAGCTGCTGACTGGACGAGAGAAGCTGTTCCATACGATTCGGCAACCGGGCGGGTTGAATGGATTTATGCTGCGCACTGAGAGTGAACATGACAGCTACGGTGCAGGCCACGCCGGAACAGCGCTTAGTGCAGCGCTTGGGATGGCTGTTGGCCGCGACATGGCGGGTGGAAAAGAACACATCGTCGCGCTGGCTGGGGACGCAGCGTTTACAAATGGGATCTCATTCGAAGCGCTGAACAATATTGCGGCTCAGACCAAGCGATTGATCGTAGTGCTGAACGATAACGCATGGTCGATCGATAAGAACGTTGGAGCGATTGCGGAGTACTTCCACAAGATTGTGACGAATCCGACGGTTTCGAGCCTGCATGACAAGGCAGCGGATCTATTGGAGCGGTTTGGCGGCAAGACGGCGCGGCACGTGGTGCGTAAGGCAGAAGAGGCCGCAAAGGGACTGATCGGGCCAGGCATGCTGTTTGAGGAGTTCGGCCTGAGCTACTTCGGCCCGCTCGATGGACATAATCTTCCGTTGCTGATCGAGACGTTCAAGTATCTCAAGCAACAGAACCGGCCAGTTGTGCTGCATGCGATTACTCAGAAGGGCAGGGGCTTTCAACCGGCGATTGAGAAGCAGAAGAAGTTTCACGGGCTTGGGCCGTATGACGCGCAGACGGGAGAGACAAAGGCTGCGGGACAGAAGACCTACTCGGAGATATTTGCCGAGTCGTTGACCAAGCTGGCGACCGCGAACGATAAGGTAGTAGCAATTACTGCTGCGATGCCGAATGGGACGGCGCTCGATCTCTTCCGGCCGCATCATCCCAAGCGATACTTCGACGTGGGGATCGCTGAGGAACACGCGGTGATCTTTGCAGCCGGCATGGCTACAAAGGGCTATAAACCTTTTTGTGCGATCTACTCGACTTTTTTGCAGCGAGCCTTTGACCAGGTTGTGCATGATGTTTGTCTGCAGAATCTGCCAGTGGTGTTCTGCATGGACCGCGGTGGTTTGAGTGGTGATGATGGACCGACTCACCATGGGCTCTTCGATATTAGCTATCTGCGCAGCGTTCCAAATCTCATCCACATGGTTCCCAAGGATGAAGATGAACTGTCAGACATGATGTACACGGCGATGCTGCATGATGGGCCAAGCGCGATTCGGTATCCGCGTGGCACTGGGCCGGGAGTGGCTGTTAAAGAGCGCCCAAAAGCAATCGAGATCGGCAAGGCCGAAGTGATCCGCGATGGAGCAGATGTTGCGATCTTCGGTTTGGGTGCGATGCTGCCTGAGGCGGAAAGGCTGGCAGAGATGCTGAAGCGCGAGGGTTTTTCCGCGGCGGTCATTAACCCTCGTTTTGCGAAGCCGATTGATCGCGATTGCGTCGGGGAGTTCGGCCGTCGCTGTGGGTTGGTAATTACGTTAGAGGACCATGTGCTCGCGGGTGGGTTTGGCTCTGCCGTGATGGAGACGCTAAACGAGCTTGAGTTGCAGACTTCGGTGGTGAGGGTGGGATGGCCGGACGCCTTCATCGAGCACGGCAAGGTGGAGTCGTTGCGGGAGAAGTATGGCCTGACTGCGGAGGCAGCTCTTGAAAAGGCCAGACCCTACCTCGCAAAGATGATGGATCAGGTGCTGGCCAAGCACTCCTAACGTTATTCAACGATAAAGAAATGTCTGCCTTGTGCGGCCCATTCTCATTCAGGATGCAATAAGGGCTTACTGTTTTATGTAGACCCACGTGCTCTTCTCATCCTCTTTTCCGGGGTTCCAAGAGACGTCTGTAAGGGTTTTGCCGTCTGCTGAGAGAGTGTGGGTTCCGTAGAGTCTGGGCTTTCCATCGAACTTGTAAGTGTAAGAGAGTTTCGAGGGAGAGAGCATCTCGAAAGATATCGTCATTCCTGCTGGAACAAGGGGTCCGGTATAGGCATTGTCAGTTCCGTCCGTTTTGCCTTCTACCGACGATTTGTATTCCGGGTATTCCATGCGGATGATCCCGGGGCCCGGCGAGGAAATTACGTATGTATCCGGTGCCGACATGGTGACTTTCGTGGATCGCCATTTTCCGACAAGACCGGTGGTTCCTGTCTCGCGGACGTAAACATCTTCCTCGCTGTAGGCTGATCCGTCAGGTCTGGTGCGTTCCATGGTGATGGTATATGTTTTCCCGTCGGGAGAGATCTGCCGGTGTACCTTTGAGAAGACGTTGCCATTGAACATGACGACCGTGTTCCACGCGTTGTCTCCGTCGGCGGTCCAGATGACGGAGCGGCCGTACACCGACTTGTACTCTTTACCGTCGATACGAAAATCAAAATTGGCGTTGCTACCGTTGGAGTAATGCATCAGGCCATTGGCTCCCTGGGTGTAGGTAAAGGTGTCACCCGTGAAGTGACTCTTGTCGATATCAAGCTTCCATGTGCCGACCCAGGGATTATCGGCGGCATGAGACGAGAGTGTTGGCAACGCAAGTAATGCGCACGCGAGAAGGAGCTTCTTCATGAGATGCCTCCAGAGCTTCTATTCGGTTTTAGGGCCTTGGGGAGGACGGGATTCTAACAGAATTTATGCGGACGGTAAAGGGAAATTCAGGGTTGGATGCCAGGGCGCACCTGGAGGGAAAGCAGCTCGTTTGTGCGCGCGTGGCGATAGTCGAAGGTGCTGCGGAGCTGGCGGGTAATGAAGAGGCGGTTGCCTAGATCGCCCAGTTTGCCGAGAGGCAATTCGTATGCGACCTCGTCGTAGAGCAGCGTGCCGGAGGTGGATATTCCGGAAGCGTCGGTGCGGTTCTCTGTATGAAGTCGGTGGCAGTGATGCCAATAGGCGAAGGGGCCGCGGAGTTGTCGGTCGCAGAAGTGATCGTTCCAGACGAACTCAGAGATTTCTGCGTCCCATGGAACTCGGATGGGCGAATATGGGAGTGGGCGAAAGCTGATGGTGAGCTTCGTATTTGCTCCGGCCACGATGGTGCTGATGCTTGAGGCGTCTGTGGGTTCCGGTCGCGGGGGTGGTGGTGCTATGGAGATCTTCTCGATGCGGGCACGCTGCCAGGGAGGCATAAGGCGTGGGAGATTTTCGGGATTCGCGAAGAAGGCGAAGACGAGGTCAACGGGATAGGGGAGCCACTGTTCGGAGTGAAATGTGTGGCGCATGCTGGGTTGGTTATAACGTGTTGAGCGAGTGGTGCAGACAGCAAACAGAACGCTGTTTCGTGTGACGCGAAAAAGAGGCGCCTCGTGATGAGGCGCCTTGAAGGATTGCCGGAGGAAACACTTAGTTGGGCATGAGGACGGTGTCGATGACGTGGATGACACCGTTCGACTGGAAGACATCGGCGGTAGTGATGGTGGCCATGCCGCCTTTGGCGTCGGTCAGCATGATGTTGCCGCCGGACATGGTTGCGGTGAGGTTTTCGCCCTGAACAGTCTTAAGGGTGGCTTTGCCTCCGCCCTTCTGGATCATCTTTGCGAGCTCTTTCGAGCTGACCTTGCCTGCCACGACGTGGTAGGTGAGGATTTTGTCGAGTGTGTCTTTGTTTTCGGGTTTGACGAGTGTGTCGACGGTGCCGGCCGGTAGTTTGGCGAAGGCGTCATCGGTGGGAGCGAAGACGGTGAAGGGGCCCGGGCTGTTGAGGGTATCGACCAGACCGCCGGCTTTGACGGCAGCGACGAGGGTCTTGTGAATCGGCGAGTCGACTGCGTTCTCGACGATTGTCTTGGTGGGGTACATGGCAGCTCCGCCCACATCGGGATCCTTCTGGGCGTGAGCGCTGAGTGAGGTGATGGCCAGAGTGGCCACTGCGAGAGTTGCGAGAAGAGACTTCTTCATTTCGGTTTCCTTTGCGTTCTGAAGTTCTAGAGGCTCGTTCCCTGCAGGGGCGTTCATAAGCATCTACGTCCACTTGCGTGGACTGGATTGGTTCTATTCCCATCATGCTCGTGAAAACCAGACCTGAGTGGCAGTGCTGCGAGGTCGGTTGTGTGTGCGTAATTGATCGCGAGAAGATGTTGATGATGTGAAGTTGTGCATCCTACGAAGGTGGCGTTGACAATTACCTCGAGTCCTCGTCAACTGAAGGTCGGAGCCTATGTTAAAAGTGGCCAGCAGGACGAGTGACGGGTTGATGCAGGCACAGGAGGTGGGAGACCATCCCGCCCATGCGCATGACCGTGGCTTGATGCTGATCGGTCTTTTCAAGCTGGCGAAGGCGATCTTCTTCTTCTGTATCGGTGCCGGCGCGGTTCATCTGCTGCATAAAGATGTCGGCGACGAGGTGACGCGGTTGGCGCTGCGGTTGAGGTTTGACCCTGAGAGTCGCCTGGTTGCGCTGCTGCTCCACAAGGCGGATCTCATCGATGCCCATCGGTTGAGGCAGATCAGTGTGGGAACGTTCGGTTACTCCGCGCTGGCTCTGACCGAGGGTATTGGGCTGCTTCTCGAAAAGGTCTGGGCTGAGTATTTGACGCTGATTTTGACGGTATCTTTTTTGCCGTGGGAGCTGTATGAGCTGGTTCGAAGGCCCGACTGGTTCCGTCTGAGCCTGCTGATCATCAATCTCGCAGTGTTGGCGTATCTGGTGTGGCTGTTGCGCCGGAAGAACTTATTGGGGAAGCGTTAGTACCCCCACCCCCCCCCTATACGCCGCGTCCAAGTTATTTATTTTCAGTAACTTATCGGCCGGATGTACCTCCAAATTCGTCATTCTAAAGACCTTATCTCCAAATTCGTCCAAACAAAAGGGTTAGCTCGGGAATTTGCCTCCACTTGTCAGCAGCGCAAGATCTTTTCTCTGTACTTATAAGTATAGAAGCTGGAGCATAACTAATACGCCACGCGTATCTCTTTGTTGATAAATGAGATAATCAGTTTTGGGGCTTGACAGATTTTAGAAGAGCGATGGATCCCGATGTCCTGGTTTCTGTCTGGACGAGTGTTTTCTTGTTCTCTTATTGAGATTTGGAGCGCTGCTGAGTGATTATCCCTTAGACACATGTTGTTGATATTCCTACAGATAATCATCTGCAATTTCAGGATTCCGAACGCATACCCTATCTCAGAGCACACTGAGAAATCGAGATAAGTTTTGTAGTTTGTGGTCGTTAGGCTGAGAGTCACCTAGCCAACAGGCGTACGGCTTTGCTACTGCTGTAGCTCTGAGAGACGCGATTTTCCCTACCCATAAACGGCCACTTGCGCCTAAACGCTTCCGTGGTTTTGCAACTGGGTAGGCGCGGGGTCTGTGCCGTACGCCGAAACAAATTGTAATCTGTCCATTTTCTGGACAGAAGCACTGCTTTTTTTAGGACGCCGTGGCTTATCTCGCTAAATTCGCGGTTTCTATTCTTGCCGCAGCAGGGCTAGCCCTGCTCCTCTTCAACCTGACCAAACTTGAAGGCGGAATCGCTCCACTCGGGAAAGGTTCCCAAGACCTTTGTAGGCTTTCCATACAGTTTATCAAAGAGAGTCTGGGGCTGGTCTTGCAATTTGACCCCATATATTTTGCTGATTTGAAGTTCGTGGGTTCTGACGTCGTCAAATATATCTCGGTAAAGAACTCGCACCCGGAAATGAAGATACGATTCCCCGCTAGAAATTTTGTTTTCTATGTCGCCCCAATCGATGCGGGCGAAAGAACCGGGTTTTCTGTTAGTACTCATAATGAAGTTGTACCCCTCGAATACCCCAACAGGAATTACAGATGGGAGATCATTAAGCTCAAATCCAAAAGCCTCTTTTGGCCATCCGAAATCAGGAATTGGGTAGAGACCCGTCAGTTGCCAACTGGAAACCATGTAGGCGGGCGTGGTCCCGTGACAAGTAATCCTGTAATAGACGGATGGGTTTGGTCCGAAGTTGAGTTTCCCAATTTCAATCGAAAGGCGCGCCCTTTCTTTGTCAATCATGGCATTGAGGCTGTCGGCGGTTGTTTGAGCACTTTGCTTCGCAACGGCGACAGATTCGCTAAGGATGGTGGTCTGGGCGTTCATGGTATTCGCCTGGACTCGGATCGCCTTCAGAGTCTTACGCATTATTTTGGACTGCGTCTTATAAACGCGCCATTGCGCGACAGCGGCTATAGCCTGAACGCCTGCCGCAAATGCAATAAACAAGGTAAGGCGAAGCTCGCGAGTCTTGATCGCTTCATCGTATGCAGTTTTCTCGCTGTTTTCGGCGGCCTCTTGATCGCTTGGCTCGGAACCTTTTATGTGGACGACAAGAGGGTTATCCTGCGTGCCTTTACGGTCTGTGTCGGCTTGTTTAACATTATCGGAGGGCTTGGGTGGCTTTGCTTTGGTATGCGGTGATTGCATCAATAGCGTGGCGAGCAGAGTAAGAGCGAAGCGCATAGGCTTTAAAAAGAGACTTTCTTGGAAGTGCAAGATGAAACACGAATACCAGATGGTATCGTGACGCCTAGAATAATCGAATGAAAGACATAACCGTAGACAAAGACAAGTTCGACGCGCTTCTAAAGCGCATGGTGAACATGAAGCCCACGCCACACAAACCAAAGAAGTCAGAGCCGAAGACTAAAACTGTTCTGAATACCACTCAGTCAGATCCTTCTTGAACGTATAGAACCCGTCATCTGTCAGAAGTTTGTATGGCAAAGGCTTGCGGTGGGTCAGATTTTGCAGGGCCATATCAAACAACCAAGGCTGCATCCGTCTTCGGTTATACCGCCAGCAAACTCACCCAAATATCTGTCCAGATGTTCAGCACTCAAACGGTGATAGTTGCCGACAATACCCCGTTTGAATAGAGAGAATGCACTCTCAACCGTGTACGTGGATGTAACGCGGCCTTTGTCTCGAATCTCTTCTTCGTGGTTGCCCTGCCGGTGTTTGGCGCGTGGAACCACTCCCTTATAAGTTTGATTGCCGTCTGTGACGACTTTAGGGGTTTCGGTATCCACATGGTCGTGATAAACACGGCGTAGATTCTGGAGAGTGTTGGCAGGTACTACACGCATGTGAAGACTGCCATGACGTTCGGCCATGCCAACAACTACCGTCTTATTGGGTTTGGATGGCACACCTTTTACACCTTGTAATCTTCGACGGCCACCAACATACATCTCGTCTATCTCGACAGTTGTATCAGGGCCGCCAACCGTAAAATCAGCCTCTTCTTGCATGGCTTGTCTAATGCGGTGGCATACATACCAAGCGGTTTTGTACGTCATCCCAATGTGTCTTTGAACCTGAGCTGCTGATATGCCTTTCTTGCCTTCGATCATTAGGGCAATGACCGCAAACCACTTTTGTAGAGGCAAGTGGGAATCGTGAAAGAGTGTGCCAGTGGTCGCGCTAAACTGCCAGCCACACTCAGCACATTGGAAGAGACGACGCGGTTTACCAGTTTTACCTTTGGATTCGGTCAACCAGCATTTGGGGTGATCGCAAGCCATACAACGAACCCCATCAGGCCATCGCGCCTTCATCAGATAGGCAAGAGCATGTTCTTCGGTGGGGAATTTCTTAGCAAGAGAGAAGAGATTCATACGTGATATCCCTGTTTGTAGTGATATGCCTTGCTCTTATCTGTGCAGACCTCGTGTCATCAGCAATACGAAGTCTGCACTGGAAATACATTGGGCAGCCCCGAAACAAAGCTAATCGCCTTGCCTCAGACGAGAGAGTACGTCTTGCATTTGAAGGAAGGCCTTAGAGACGTATTCTTTTGAGGGTTGCGCGTTGTCATCGTTGCTTCCGACCAATTGAGCAGCTATGACAGTCAAACCAGCATGGATGACCCGTCGTAGTTCTTTGATTTCCTCAATGACTTCCTGTTCCTGTTCGGACATGGTTTGCCTCTGCTTTTGAACCAAGATAGTGGAGCAAAACTATTATCTATTTACACTCAACATGTGTCAAGGGGATAATCATTCGCTGCTGATCGTTTTCGCTTTTATTTCGCTTACCAGATGGATTCAGGGCTTGCAAGTGACTTAGAAGTCATGAACCGGGAAGATAAACACTACCTGTAGTAGTTGACTCCTTAGATTGCCCAAGAGACTGAGTTTTCCACATCCCGATATGGGAAATACACAGAAGTTGCACAAATTAACTCTTTACAGGGGGGAGTCGCTCGGCGATGCTGGTGGAGCGAAGTAGAAGATTTTGGAGTCTGGTGGATCAAGCTAGGTTCCTGACATACAAAATTCTACGACGTGAAGTGATTTTGAACGGAATTTGAGTTGGATAAGGTATCGAGGTCGTTATGTTTCGGGGAAATCACCCAACACGCGTTGACGAGAAAGGGAGATTAAAACTCCCTGCCGAGTTCAAGCGTCGTGTGGATGAGCTGTACGGACCCCAGTTCTACATAACGAGCATGGATGGAAAGCGGGCGCAGGTTTATCCGCTGAAGGAGTGGGAGCAGATCGAGGCGTCGCTGTCGAAGATGTCGCCGATGGATCCGGTTCGGAAGAAGTTTCAGGATGTAACGAACTTCTATGGGCAGATGGCCGAGATGGACGCACAGGGCCGGGTTTTGATTCCGCAGAAGCTGAGGGAGTTGGCGAAGGTGACGGGCGAGGTCAATGTTCTGGGATCGCAGACGTTGTTGGAAGTTGTGAATGCAGAGCTGTTCGATGCCGAGATGAAGAAGGCCAGTGGAGCTGTAGAGCTGACGGATGCGGATCTGATGGCGTTCGCAGACAAGACCAAGGCAGTTGCTTAGCAGGTGCAAGGTGGCCCCCAGGGGCAGCACAGAAGGCGGGTGAACTATGAAGAGTCCGCAACATGTGCCGGTTCTTTTAGAAGAAGTTTTGGAGTATTTGAATGTGCGGCCGGGCGGCGTGGTGGTTGACGCGACGCTGGGTCTGGCGGGGCACTCTTCGGAGATAGCGAAGAGGCTGGGCGGCAAAGGCAAGTTGATTGGCTTTGACCGTGACCCGGAGGCGATGGAAAAGGCTAAAGCAAGGCTTGAGGTTTTGCGGGCTGAGCTGGGAGACGAGATGCCGGAGGTGGTGTTTGAGCCGAGGGCGTTTTCGGAGGCTTCGAGCCTGATTGAGCCGGGGAGCCTGGATGGTTTGCTTGCTGATTTTGGCGTGAGCAGCCTGCAGCTGGACGAGGCGCACAGAGGATTTAGTTTTCGGACCGATGGCCCGCTAGATATGCGGATGGATACGCGCAGCGGGGAGACGGCCGAGCAAGTGGTAAATCAGGAAGACGAAAACGAACTCGCCGACCTGATTTACGAATTCGGAGAGGAAAGGAGGTCGCGGAGAATCGCCAGAGCCATTGTTAGGGCCCGGCCGATTACGACTACAGCGGAATTGGCTCGAATCGTATCGGCCGAGGCCCCACCAATGAAAGGCGAGAAGATTCATCCCGCTACCAGGACCTTTCAGGCACTTCGGATTCGCGTGAATAACGAGTTGGGAGAGATTCAATCGCTGCTGAAGAGCGCGGGGTCTCTGCTGAAGCCGGGAGGAAGGCTGGTGTTGATCAGCTTCCACTCTTTGGAGGACCGGCTGGTGAAGGATGCGTTCAAGGCGGCAAAGGACGCGAAGGTATTTGAGGTTTTGACGAAGAAGCCGGTTGTGGCGGCAGAGCAAGAGCAGATGAGAAATCCGCGGTCGCGCAGTGCCAAGATGAGGGCGGCCGAAAAAATTTAGGTAAGAGATTCTCTGTTGCACTGAAAATGGTGCAGTCTATATATAGAGAAAACATGTGATCGGGCCGGGGTTGTCCTACCTTCTTTCAGGCGAAAGACAACTCTGTAACAAAAAGTCCCTTCCTCCAATAGCGATCCCGGCCCGGTTCGTACGTTGAGGAGAGTGGCAAAGATTTGGGCCCATGGTTTTGAGAGAGGTTTGAGAGAGGTACACGATGGCGGCTTCGGCGATGGCAGGACAACAGTTAGAGATGTTGGGTTCGCGGGCGCAGAGCCGTGCGGAGTCGCTGACGAAGCGGAATCGCGAGATGTTTGAGAACCAACGGCGTGCGCGGCGTGGTCCGACGCCTGAGGTCTTCTTTACGAAGCACATCGACAATAGCCGCATTGTGAAGGCTGACGATCCAGAGCGCCGGCGTGAGATGCGCACGTTCTCGGCAGTGATGAGCGTGTTGTTCGTGCTGGTCATGGTCTATGTCTGGCAGCATTTTTCGGCAATTGAGATTGGGTATCACGTTGAAGCGCAGAAGCAGCAGGTCGAACAGTTGCGCGAGGAGAACCGTCAGTTGCGTTTGACCGAGGCGCAGTTGACGGATCCGGGCCGGATCGACAAGATCGCAAAGCAGCTTGGCTTGGGAGAGCCTCAGCCGGGGCAGGTGGTGCGGCCTGAGGGTGGGGATCCGAGCTCTCCTGTGCTGGCGCAGGCCAATACTGCTGCGATGCAGATTGCGCAGTAATTAGATTGTGCGGTGGTCAGCGGGTGGTTCGACTTTGCAGAGAAAGTCTGACGAAGAGGGCTCGGAAGTAAACTAACTTTGAAGCAGGGATGAGATGAACAAGGCGCCACGGCAGACGTTGACCGCTCCGATACGGAGGATCCGTTTCGCCTATGTGGCGCTGTTTTTTTGTGCGTGGACGTGTTTGATTGCAGTGCGGCTGGGGTGGCTGCAGGTGGTGCGGCACTCGGACTTTGTGCATCGGGCGGCGATGCAACAGCAGAGGACGTTTGAGGTCGCTCCGCGGCGGGGCATGTTGTATGACCGCAATCTGCGGGAGCTTGCGGTGACGGTGCAGGTGGATAGCGTGTATGCGGTGCCGTCGGAGCTTGGAGATAATCGTGCGAGCGCGGCGGAGATATTGGCTGAGATTGTGCATGCTGATCCGACTGACAACTTTACGTCGCAACAGCAGATGCTGGCGCGGTTCAATGCTTCGAGGAACTTTGCGTGGGTGGCGAGGAAGGTCGATCCTGGGATCGCCGAACGTCTGCGCGAGTTGAATTTGAAGGGTGTTTATTTTCAAAAGGAGTTTAAGAGGTTTTATCCGAACAATGATTTGGCCGCGCAGGTGTTGGGATATGTGGGCACGGATGATATAGGGCTGGGTGGGTTGGAACGGCAGTTTGATGAAGATATGCACGGCGAGCCGGGGCATATGTTGACTGCGCTCGATGCGAAGCGGCATGTGTTGGGGAGTGAAGAGAGCCAGCCGATGCCGGGTGAGAATCTGGTTCTGTCGATTGACGCGAATATTCAGTATATGGCGGAGCGTGCGCTGGATGCGCAGATGTTGAAGACACGGGCGCTGCATGGGACTGTGGTGGTGCAGGATCCGCATACGGGACAGATTCTGGCGCTGGCGATTTCGCCGCGGTTCAATCCGAATGACCAGAAGCATATGGATTCGAGTGTGCTGCAAAACCTGGCGGTGAGTGATGTGTATGAGCCGGGGTCGACGTTCAAGCTGGTGACGTATTCGGCGGCGCTGGATGGTGCAGGGGTGCAGCCGACGGATCTGGTGGACTGCCAGAACGGGGCGATGACGATGTATGGCCGTACGCTGCATGACGATCATAGCGACCACTTTGGCGTGGTGACGGTGCAGTATGCGCTGGAGCACTCGAGTGACGTGGGTGCGGCGAAGATGGCGCTGAAGCTGGGGCCGAATAAGTTCTATAGCTATATGCGGGGATTTGGTTTTGGAGACCGGTCGGGGATTGAACTGCCGAGCGAGACGCGCGGTCTGCTGCGAGCGCCGAAGAAGTGGGGATCGACGAGCATACTGTCGATGGCGATCGGGCAGGAGGTAGGTGTGACGCCGGTTCAGCTGGTGACGATGGTGAGCGCGTTGGCGAATGGCGGGGTCTACATGCCGCCGCATGTGTTGCTGCAATCGACCGATGAGATGAAGGGTGATGCGAGGTTGAAGCCAGCGGCGTTTCGGCCTTCGAATCAGCTGCCAACCACGCTGCCGGATGGTGCTCATCGGGTGATCTCGGAGATGACGTCGGCCAAGATGCGCATGATGATGCAGGGCATTGTGACTGAGGGTACGGGGAAGCTGGCGGCGTTGAATGGGTACAGCTCTGCAGGCAAGACGGGGACCGCTCAGAAGATCGATGTGGCGACACATACGTACTCGCATACGAAGCTGGTGGCGAGCTTTGCGGGGTTTGCGCCGGTGAGCAATCCTGCGATTTCGATCGCTGTGGTCATCGACACGCCGACGGCTGGCGGGGAAGCGGCGCACTACGGCGGAGCAGCGAGTGCGCCGGTGTTTGCGGATGTGGCGCAGCAGGTGTTGGAGTACCTGGGCGTGCCGCATGATCAACCGCTGAAGACGAAGAAAGAGTTGCAGATCGCACAGAAGGACGCTGCTGATGACTCTCCTGCCGATAGCACGGCGGACTTGAGCGCGATGTTTGACGATGTGAATAGTTTGCCGGCGGATGATCCATTGCGCGCGCCTATTAGTGCAGCGGCTGTGGATGTTGCGGCTAGCGAGAACTCGGTTGTTCGCACGGCGAAGGCGTCGGGAGACTCGCCGGGGATCCTAAATCTGCTTCCAGCGAAGGTGCTTGCGGCGTTTCGGACAAATGGTGAGTCGGGTTCGGGAGGAACGGACGCTGCGCGTCTGGTGCCTCAGAAGGCTGCGCCAACTGTTGAGACAAAAGAGAAGGGTGCCGTTGTGGTGGACGCCAGCCTGCGAGTTCCTGTGCCTTCGTTTGATGGATTGGGGCTGCGGGGCGTTGTGGAAAGAGCGGATGCGGTGGGTCTGCGTGTGCAAGCGGTAGGGAATGGGTTGGCACGAGAACAGGTGCCAGCGGCTGGAACGATGGTCGGGGCGGGAACAGAGATCGTGGTGCGGTTCAGCCGATGATGGCTTTGCGCTGGGGAATATTCGAATTCTCGGCTAGCATCCCTTTATGAACTGGGAGAGCCTTTGTAAGGGGCTGAATGCTGTGGATCGTTTCTGTGCTTCCGCCGAACTTTCGGGGGTTCAGTATGACTCTCGGCAAGTGCGGCATGGGGATGTGTTTGTCGCGATGAGGGGAGAGGCGACGGATGGAAATCGCTACATAGAAGCAGCTATCGGAGCAGGGGCGTCGGCGGTGGTGACGGATTCTCGCGAAGCTTATGAGAAGCTGCGTCGAGAACATGCGCAGGTTGGTGCGGCGGTGGTTGAGCGAGGCCGGAGAGCACTCGCTGAGGTCAGCTCTGAGGTGATGGGGCACCCGGAACGCGATCTTGCGCTGAGTGCAGTGACAGGGACGAACGGCAAGACGACGACAGCATTCCTGCTTGAAACCATGCTGCGAAGCGTGGGACGGACTTGTGTGTTAATCGGGACGATTGAGACGCATGTTGGAGATGAAATGCGTGTTTCTCCGCACACCACGCCCGAGTCCCGGGATGTGCTCGAGATTTTTGAGAATGGCGTGAGGGTTGGGGCGACGGAGGCCGTGATGGAGATGTCGTCCCATGCGCTGGAGCAGGAGAGAGTTTGGGGGCTGCCAGTGGATGTGGCGATGTTTACCAATCTGACCCAGGATCATCTCGACTATCACGGGACCATGGAGAATTATTTCGCGGCAAAGGCCAGGCTGTTTGAGGGTGTTGGTGCGCCGCTACCGCGAGTCGCGGTGATCAATAGCGATGATCCTTACGGAAAGCGTCTCATTGTGGGGTCTCAGGCATCTCAATTGATGACGTACGGGCTTGAGCCATCGAGCGGAGACTACAGGGCGGAGGAGATCACGCTGCACGCGGGCGAGACACGATTTATCTTCAAAACTCCGAAGGGGGATGTGCCGATACGGTCTTCTCTGACGGGGAGAGTTAATGTCTACAACCTGCTGGCGGCATCCTGTGCGGCGTTGGCACGAGGGTTGACCTTGGAAGAGATTGTCGCGGGAGCGGCTTCGGGAGCCCAGGTGCCGGGCCGGTTTGAGGTGGTGCCTGCATCAAACAATCTGACCGTGGTGGTGGACTACGCTCATACGGATGACGCGTTGCGGAATTTGATCTCGCTGGCGCGGGAGTTGGTGAAGGAGCGCGGCGGCAAGGTGATTACGCTGTTTGGTTGCGGCGGGGATCGGGATAAGACGAAGCGTCCACGGATGGGCAGGGCCGCTGGTGAGGGAAGTGATCTGGTGGTGCTGACGAGTGATAATCCTCGAAGCGAAGATCCGATGACGATCATCGAAGAGGCTTTGGCGGGAGTGCGCGAGACGGAGACGAAGTGCATCGTGGAGCGGGATCGGGCGGAGGCGATCGGGCTCGCGATTCGTGCAGCGCGAGCCGGAGATATTGTTCTGCTCGCTGGGAAGGGTCATGAAAAGATACAGATTTTGCGGGACGGTACTGTGCCGTTCGACGATGTTGCGGTGGCGGCGGGAGTTTTGAAGGAGATCGGGTGAAGCTTACATTAGGGCAGGTTGCTGACTGGATACACGCGGACGGAGAGTTCGAGACTTCGGCAGAAGCAGTGGGGTACGGAATTGACTCGCGAACGATTGGCGGTGGCGAGCTGTTTTTTGCAGTCCGTGGCGAACGCTTGGATGGACATGACTACGTGCAGGCTGCGCTCGCAAACGGAGCTGCAGCAGCGGTGGTAAGCAATATGTGGGTGGTCCCGGCGGAGGTTGATGAGAGGCGTCTGCTGCTGGTTTCGGATGGGGACGATTGCGTGCTGCAGGCGCTTCAGCAACTGGCCCACGCAGTGCGGAGGGAGTGGGGCGGAAGGGTGATTGGGGTGACGGGGTCGGCGGGGAAGACGACTACAAAGGAAGCCGTCGCTCAGGTTTTGAGCGCGAAGTTCAAGGTATTGAAGACGGCTGGCAACCTGAACAACGCATTCGGCCTGCCGTTACAGCTTCTGAAGCTAGAGCGAGAGCATGAGGTTGCTGTCATCGAGATGGGAATGAATCATGCCGGGGAGATTGCCGCGCTCGCAAAGATTGCAGAGCCGAATTGGGCGGTGATTTCGAATGTGGGGCCGGTACATCTTGAGTTTTTTCCGGATGGAATTGCTGGAATTGCGCGGGCGAAGTATGAGTTGATTGAAGGGCTGCCTGAGGATGGCATTGCGGTTTTGAACTTCGATGATGCTTTCGTGGCAGCGTTTGGGCGCGGATTGGGCGCGCGCGCGGTGTTCTACGGGGCTGGCGAGGGTGCCGATGTGAGAGCGGTCAATGTTGCGGAGGTAGGCGCGGACGGTGTCGTGTTTACGGTCGAGGCCAAGGGCCAGCGTGAGAGTGTGCAGTTGAAGATGCTAGGGCGACACAACGTTCCAAATGCTCTGGCTGCGATCGCGATTGGATTGCAGAGTGGGATGGAGCTTAGCGATTGTGCGGCGGCAGTGGGCAAGCTGCGGGCGGGCGACAAGCGCGGTGAGGTTTTGGAGTGGCATGGAACGACGCTCATCAACGATTGCTACAACTCCAACCCAACGGCGCTGAATGCGATGGTCGATGCGACCATGGCGATTCCTGCGGAACGACATATTGTTATTGCGGGAGAGATGTTGGAGCTGGGGTCGGACGGTGCATCACTGCATGCTGCCTGTGGTGCACGGATGATAGAACGGGGAGTTGATTTTGTGCTCGGAGTACGCGGTCTGGCGCAGGATTTAGTGAATGCCGCACGAGCAGCGGGTGCGAAGGCGCTATTTGTAGTCAGCCCCGAAGAAGCGGGTGAGTGGCTGGTTGCGAATCTGAGGCCGGGCGACGTAGTGTTGTTGAAGGCATCCCGGGGAGTGCGGCTGGAGAAGGCCTTGACGGTGCTTGGTACGCCGAAATAATGCGTCGTGTGCAAGCGGCAACAGAGCGGCGAAACGAGATCGTATGGAGAGAGGACTATGTCGACTAAGGGAGCACTTGTGAAGCGCGAAGCTAAGGCTGCGATAAAAAAGCACGCGAAGAAGGCGGTTAAACACGCCGCGAAAAAAACTGCGAAGAAGAGTGACCCGAAGAAAAGCGCGAAGAAAGCTGCGAACCAGAAAGCAGAGAGAGTTACAGGAACGGCAGTTATTTATGCCACCGACTATGGCCTTATGACTGCGTTTCACCATATGCAGCGAGCTTCGGTAGTGATTTCTCTGATGGAGAAGGGGACAGGGGAGGATTTGCGGGATCTTCTGGAGAGAGGCGTGAAGCTCTACCGGAAGGCGATAGAGCGTGAAGAAGAAAACAAGTTCGTGCTGCGGGCGATCGGAGTTTTGCGTGCGGCGGAACATCTGTCGCTGGCCGGCCTCTATTCAGCCAGGCAGAAGCATAAGCAGAAGGTCGCCTCTCCTGCGCCGGCTTGGCTGGAGAAGTTTATTGCGGAGGCAGATCGCAGGTTGGAGAAGATTGAGCACGCCGAGCGTGGCAAAGGAACGGATCTTTTCCCGGTGACGGTGGAGTTGTTGCGGCAGGCAGAAGATTCTGATCACGATGCTCAGCTGGCGTACGAGCTTGCAATGGCTGCCGATGCGCTCTGTTTTGCGCTGGAGAACGGCCTCTAGCGCGGATTTCACGATTTAGTGGGGATTTGTGTTGGTTCGCAGGTGAGATAACCACAGGGCGTTGGGCACAGTCCTGTTAAGATAGCCGTGACTCGCGACAGAATCGCAAGCTGCGGGTAAAAGGCGGAGACGTTTTGCTCTATTGGTTGCTGTATCAAAAGCTGTTTCCCTACTTTCGTCTGTTTCGCATCTTTCGATACCTGACGTTTCGTACAGTGTTTGCGAGTCTTACGGCGCTGCTGATCGGCCTCTTGATCGGCCCGTACGTGATCGAGAAACTGCGTGAGTTTCAGATCGGACAGTACATTCGCGAAGAGGGACCGCAGTCGCACCAGAAAAAGAGCGGCACGCCGACGATGGGCGGGGTGCTGATCTGCATCTCGATCCTGGTGCCAACGTTGATGTGGTCCGATCTTTCGAATCCCTATGTATGGCTCGTGATGCTGTCGACGCTTGCGTTTGGCGCGATCGGATTTACGGATGACTATATAAAAGTTGTGCACCGGGAGAATCAGGGATTGACGGCGAAGGCTAAGCTTGGCCTCCAATTTGTAGTAAGCGCGGTGGTGGCGGCAACGCTGGTTGTGATGGAAATTCGCGGAGGCTACTCGACTCGGCTGATGGTGCCGTTTGCAAAACGGTTCCGGCCAGACCTGGTGTGGGAGTGGATGGGCCATGTCCCGCATATGCACTGGTTGGTGTTTATACCGTTCGTTGTCTTTGTGATGATCGTGATCGCGGGGGCGAGCAATGCGGTGAATTTGACCGATGGGCTTGATGGGCTTGCGATCGGCTGCACGATCATTGCGGCCGGAGCGCTGACAGTGCTGACGTATGTAAGCGGACACGTTGTGTTTTCGGATTATCTGGAGCTGCAGCGGATGCCGATGGTGAGCGAACTGACGGTGTTCTGCGGGTCTATGGTGGGGGCGAGTATTGGGTTTCTTTGGTACAACGCTCACCCCGCGGAGATCTTCATGGGGGATGTCGGAAGTCTTGCGTTGGGTGGGGCGATCGGGACTGTGGCGGTTGTGATCAAGCAGGAGCTGTTGCTTCCGTTTATTGGAGGTGTTTTTATTCTTGAGGCGTTGAGCGTGATGCTTCAGGTGGGCAGCTATAAGTTAAGGAATGGCAAACGCATCTTTAAGATGGCTCCGCTGCATCATCATTTTGAATTAATGGGCTGGTCCGAATCGAAGGTGATTACGCGATTCTGGATTCTAGCGCTGGTGTTTGCGTTGTTCGCGTTGACTACTTTGAAGCTGCGATGAGAGTGTGAAGGCATGATGGATTTGAAGAACAAGCGGGTGTTGGTTGTAGGACTTGGGAAATCCGGCCTGTCTGCGGCGATGTTTCTGCGCGCGCAAGGGGCTCGGGTGACGGTGAGCGATTCGCGGAGTGCTGTGGCTTTGGCGAAAGAGATTCCTGCGTTGTTGGAAGCGGGGATCATGGTTGAGTCTGGGGGGCACGGGCTTCTGACATTTCGGCGGCAGGATCTGATTGTGATCTCGCCTGGCGTGCCAATGGATACGCCGGAGGTGAAGCAGGTAGTGGCGTTTGGGCTGACCGTGATTGGTGAGTTGGAATTGGCGAGTCGCTACCTGTTGGGGCAAGTGGTTGCGATTACCGGGTCGAATGGGAAGACCACGACCACGACGTTGGTGGGGAAGATTTTGAGTGATGCTGGGGTGCCGACGCAGGTGGGAGGGAACATTGGTCTGCCGGTGATCGATCTGGTGGCGAAGAGTACGCCTGAGACGGTGAATGTGCTGGAGGTGTCGAGCTTCCAACTGGAGACCATTGAGGATTTTCATCCGCGGATTGCGGTGATCCTCAACATTACGCCAGATCATCTGGATCGACATGGGAGCTTCGAGAAGTATGTGGCGGCGAAGGAGCGAATCTTCGAGCGGCAAGGCGCTGGTGATGCGCTGGTGTTGAACGGCGACGATCGCGTGACGCAGATGAGCGCGGCGCGGGCGAAGAGTGAGGTGTTCTGGTTCAGCGGGACGAAGGCGGTTCGACGCGGTGCGTTTGTGCGTGATGGCGTGATTGTTTGGGTGGAGAAGGAGGGTGGGGTGACCGAGCCGATCATGCCGGTTTCGGAGGTGCATCTGAAGGGTGCGCACAACATCGAGAACGTGCTTGCAGCGGTTTGTGCGGCTCGTTTGGCGAAGGTTTCGGCAGAGAGTATTCGGGCTTCGGTGGCAACGTTTACTGCAGTGGAGCATCGGCTGGAGCTGGTGAGAAAGCTGAATGGCGTTGAGTTCTATAACGACTCAAAGGCGACCAATGTGGATGCGACGATGAAGGCTGTGGCTTCGTTCAGCAAGGGAATTCACTTGATTCTTGGTGGGAAGGACAAGGACTCGAACTACGGGACGATGGCGGAGTTGCTGAAGGAGCGGGTGAAGGCTGTTTATACGATTGGTTCGGCTGCAGAAAAGATTGAGCGTCAGCTTCACGGAGTCGTGAAGATGGTGGCAGCGGGAACGATGCAGACGGCGGTGACGGAGGCGGCCAAGGCTGCCGCGGCTGGTGATGTGGTGCTGCTGTCGCCTGCCTGCTCGAGCTTCGACCAGTTTGAGAACTATGAGCATAGGGGCCGCGTGTTTCGGCAGCTGGTAGACGAACTAATTTAGCGAAGAAGTGGAAGTGATGCATGGCGAAGAGAGTTGGGGTGGACAAGTGGCTCTTCGGAGTGGTGCTGCTGCTGGTGCTTTTTGGGCTGGTGATGGTGTTCTCGGCGTCGGCGGTGATGGCGCAGTCGAGTTTGGGTTCTCCTTATCCTTATGTGGCGAATCAGGCTAAGTGGGCGGTGCTTGGCCTGCTGGTAATGGTCTGGTTGATGCGCGTGGACTACCGCCGCTACAACAACCCCCGAGTAGTGTTTCCAGCAGTTACGGTCACGATGCTCCTGCTGGTGTGCGTGTTTGCCATGCCCGGTATGAATGGTGCGCACCGGTGGATCCGTGTTGCGGGTACGACATTGCAGGCTTCGGAGTTGGCGAAACCTGTGCTGGTGTTGTTTCTGGCTTACTTTTTGCAGACTCGAATCCACCAGATGGATGACTGGAAGGGGACCATTCTGCGTGCAGTTGCCGTGCCCCTGTTGTTTACGGCTTTGATTTTGAAAGAGCCCGATCTTGGGACCGGCATGGTGTGCATGGCGGTGACGGCGTTGATGCTGTATCTGGCAGGGGCGAAGACCAGGTATTTTGCGGTTGGTGCTGCATTGGCGGCTCCTGTTCTCTACTTCATGCTGTTTCATGTTGCGTTTCGACGGGCGCGAATGCTGGCGTTTGTAAATCCTGAGGCCGATCCTCGCGGGACTGGATTTCACATCCTTCAATCGCTGATTGCGGTGGGAACGGGCGGGATTCGCGGGCTTGGGTTGATGGAAGGACGGCAGAAGCTGTTCTATTTGCCGGAAGTTCAGACGGATTTTATCTTTGCGAACATCTGCGAAGAGCTGGGGTTGATTGGAGCGCTTCTGGTGGTTGGGTTGTTCGTGGCACTGGGGTATCGTGGGCTGCGGGCAGCGTTTCTTTCGACCGATCCGTTTGCTCGCTTTCTCGCGTTTGGCCTGACGACCGCGATCTTGATCCAGGCTTTCTTCAATATGAGTGTGGTGCTGGCGCTGTTGCCTACCAAGGGGATTCCGCTGCCGTTTATCTCTTCGGGTGGAACTTCGATCTTTATTACTTTGGCCAGCATGGGTGTGCTGTTGAACATTACGCGCGAGATTGATTGAGTGGAAGGGCCGTCCTGCCGGACGGGCCCGCTGCGCGCGGGACGGTCACTTCGTGACGGGTATACCGTTTGTGCGTGGGTGACTTTGGTCGGAGTAAGAGGTGGCTCTTGTGCGAGTTTTGATTGCTGGTGGTGGGACGGGCGGGCATGTGATTCCGGCGCTTGCGATTGCTCGCGAGCTGCGCGATGCGCATGGGGCCGAGGTGCGATTTGTGGGGACGGCGCGGGGGCTTGAGACGCGGCTGGTGCCGGAGGCGGGGTTTCTGCTGGAGTTGATTCGCGTGGGGCAGCTGAAGAATGTGAGCGTGGTGACTAAGCTGCGGACGGTGGCGGATCTGCCGCTTGGAGTGATGCGCTGTGTGGAGTTGGTGCGTAGCTTCAGGCCGCATGTTGTGGTGGGAGTGGGTGGGTATGCTTCGGGGCCGGCGATGATGGCGGCGATCCTGTTGCGGGTTCCTACGCTGGCGTTTGAGCCGAATGCGGTGCCGGGGCTGGCGAATCGGCTTGTGGGCAAGTGGGTGACTGCTGCTGCCGTGAATTTCGACGGGACACGGTCGTTTTTCCGCGGGGCGAAGGTGACGGGGATTCCGGTGCGGCGTGAGTTTTTTGAGATTGTTCCGAAGAGTGCCGAGAAGGAGCGGCGTTTGCTGGTGTTCGGCGGAAGCCAGGGTGCTAGAGTGCTGAACGAGGCGATGCCGAAGATTGTTGGGAGGCTGCTAGAGGCGATTCCAGAGCTGGAGATTGTGCACCAGACGGGTGGGCGGCATGAGGCTTCGACCAGGGAGCTGTATGAGCGGGCTGGGCTGGCGGCGGAGGCGCGGCTGCGGGTGCAGCCGTATCTGAACGAAATGGTGGGTGAGTTTGCGCAGGCCGATCTGATGTTGTGTAGGAGCGGGGCGAGCACGATGGCAGAGCTGGCGGCGGCAGGAAAGGCTTCGCTGCTTGTGCCCTTTCCTCAGGCGGCGGATGACCACCAGAGAAAGAATGCAGATGTCTTCGTTGCGGCTGAGGCGGCCGAGTTGATTGTTGAGTCGGAGTTGACTGAGGACCGGCTATTGTCGGCGCTGCGTGGGATGTTGCTGGACGGGGATTGGTTGGCGACGATGGGGGAGCGCGCGCGGGGGCTAGCGCATCCGAATGCAGTCGAGGAGATTGGAGAGATGGTGGTGAGAATATCGCGGTAATGTGTCGTCTACTAGTAGCCCGTTGTAGTTCCTGGGTTGGGTGAGAAAAAAAGCCGGGTAACTACCGATAAGGGAGGCAGCAGGTCTCCTTCGGAGATGACAACAAGAAAACAAAAACAAAATACGGTGGTCTCTCCACTGCGACTAACTTCGGTCGAGACGAGGAACTTTTGGATAGTTTGGGAAACGTCGGTTGGGAAGCAGGGGAGAGAAACGGTGCGGAATAAAAAAGGGGCTGAGGATTTTTTGCCTCAGCCCCTGAATTTTGTTGGTTGATCTTACCGATGACCACCACCGCCGCCGTGTGAGCCGCCACCGCCGCCTCCACCGCCGCCGTGGTAGCCACCGCCACCTCCGTAAGAGGCTCCGCCACCAGTGCTTCCGTGATAGCCGCCGCCACCTCCGCTGTAACCGCCGCCGGCGTAGCTGCTGCCGTGGCTCTGTGCGGGTTGGGCGTAGCTGCGGGAAGCTCCGCTGTAGGCGCTGTTGCCAGCGTAGCTGCGGGAGGCTCCGTTATAGGCGTTGCCGCCAGCGTAGTTCCGGGATGCTCCGTTGTTGGCGACTCCGCTATAGGAGTTGTGGGCTACGTTGTTGTTGCCGAAGCCCGGGTTGGTATGGCCAGCGTTCGAGGCGATGGTGCGACCATTGATGCTGGAGCCTCGGTACGCGTTTGACGTTCCGCCATGGTAGGCGACGGAGTTGACGTGGGTGAAGCTGGCTCCGCCGGGCCGGCCGGAGTATCCGTTATAGCTGCGGTTGTAGAAGTTGCCGCCATGCCAGCCGCCGCCGATGTTGCAGTAAGCGCGGTTGTAGTAGAAGCGGCCGCCGCCCCAGTATCCGCCGTAGAAGCCGATGCCGAAGTAGCCGAAGCCGTAGTTGATGCCGCCATAGTAGCCGACATAGGGGCCCCAATAGCCGGCGTTCCAGAAGTAGCCGTCGTAGCCGTTGCCCCAGTAGCCGGGGGTCCAGAGGGCTCCAGTATACGGAGCGAGCACCCAGGCGCCCTGAACCCATTGGTAGCCATCAGCTGTCCAGGCCCAGTAGCCGGGGGTCCAGATGTAGCCGTCGCCGGGGGCTGGGGGCTGCTGGTAGTCGGGGATGGCTGGGGGGGCTTGCTCGATGCCCTGGGGGGCGCCGGGCTGGGGGGCACCGTATTGCTGGGGGTAGGTGTTGTCCTGCTGTGCGCCGTTGGGCGGGCCACCGTATTGAGGGTCCTGCTGCTGGGTGTATTGAGGATCTTGCTGGGCCTGTTGTTGCGCGGGGTAACCGTATTGATCGTCTTGGTTATAGGGCTGGATCTGGGCGAGGAGCGGCATGGCCAGAGTGAATCCGGCTAAGGTTGCTACACCGAGCGAGTTTCTGAAGAGGCGGGCTAACGTCATGGCGTTACCTTCCTGCTCAGCCTTCGTTTATCCGGTGCTGCGTCGAGCGCGGACTTCGCGGAGAGCAAGGATGAGTTCCAGCCCGGCTTGGGAGGCCCGGGTCAAGTGCTCAGTTGATTAGACACGAATTTGTGGCATTTGTTGCTAAATAGTGATGCGGGGAATTTGCTGATTGATTACGAGTGGTTGTACCAGATTGGTCAGGATTTTTTCGTTCGCTAGTGGGTGTTTGGAGTGGCGATGAAGAGGTTTTTGGGGCAGAGGACATGGACGCCGCTTTTGGTGTCGACCAACTGGGTGATGTCGACGTCGCAGGCGGTGGAGATGAGGGCGTAGGCGTCGTCGCGGGTGAGATGGGGGTGGTTTGGGATCTGCTCAGAGAGGAAGGTGATCATGTTGCGGACGGCCATCTCGGTGGCGGTTTTGAGGTCCTCGTCGAAGCCCATGGCGATGTAGGCGGTGGGGGTTTCGCCTCGGGGCCAGAGGAGATGCTGATCTTTGTGGACGATGAACTGGAAGGTGCCGGTGAGCTGGGTTTCGAGGGCGGTGATGTCGACTTCGCCGTTGCCTTGGCCGGCGTGGCCGTCGCCTACTTCGAAGTTGGCGCCCTTGGAGTTGATGGGGATGTAGAGAGTGGTGCCGGCGACCATCTCTTTGTTGTCGATGTTTCCGGCGTGCATCCAGGGTGGGGCGGAGTTGTATTTGCCGGCGGACTCGGGTGGTGCGATGCCCATGCTGCCGAAGAAGGGGTGAAGGGGGATGTCGATGCCGGGGGCGAAGTGGCCTATCATCTTTTCGCGGTCGAGAGGGATGATGCGGGTGCGGCTGTAGGGGAAGTCGTTGGGGAGGAAGCCGCGGCCGGCGCCGAAGCCGTTGCAGGCCCAAGGGACGTCGATGTTGATTTTCTGGATGCGGACTTCGAGGACGTCGCCGGGTTCGGCTTCGGTGATGGCGACGGGGCCGGTAAGGATATGGCCGCCGGGACCTCTTTCGGAGGTGGGGACCTTGGTGTAGATGTCGTCGACGTAGGAGGGAATGTCGGAGGCGGCGACGCCGAGGGATTTGAGGCGTTCGGGAGGACCGCAGGTAGAGAGGGTTTGGATGGTCACGGTGTTGCCAGAGTGGATGGTGAGGGCGGGTGTGGCTTTGGCGGAGTAGAAGCCCCAGGCGACAGTGGTGGGAGTGGCCAGGAGGGTTTGGTTTTGCTGAGCGAGGGTGGGGATGTTGAGTAGTACGGCGGCGCAGAGGGTGATGAGGCGCGTTCGGTTGGCGGGCATGGATTTTATATATCACTTCCTTTGTTTTGAGTTGTCCTGCCGGACGGGCCCACTGCGCGTGGCGCGGTCACTTCGTGACTTGTATACCTTGTGTTTGTGATGCGATCGGTTTGGTCCTCCCGTTGGTCGGAGTGAAGGATCGTGTTCCGCTGATAGAGTGGAGGATTAGCTTGTGTAGGGCTTTTTGAAAGTGGAGATTGGTCAGCATGTTTGTGCCTGGACATTTTTTGTTTGCGCCGTCGCAGCGGATTCACTTTATCGGGATCGGCGGGATTGGGATGAGTGGGATCGCGGAGATTCTGCTGACGATGGGGTATTCGGTCTCGGGGAGCGATCTGCGACGGAGTGCGGTGACGGACCGGCTGCTCGGGATGGGAGCGCGGATCTTTGAGGGGCATCTGGCGAGTAACGCTGCGGCTAGTGATGTGGTGGTGACCAGCTCGGCGGTGGCGAAGGACAATCCCGAGGTAGTGGAGGCGCGGGAGCGGAAGATTCCGGTGATTCAGCGGGCGGAGATGCTGGCGGAGCTGATGCGGCTGAAGTATGGGATCGCAGTGGCTGGGATGCATGGGAAGACGACGACGACGAGCATGGTGGCCGCGGTGCTGGCGGGCGGGGGGCTCGATCCTACGGTGGTTGTGGGGGGACGGGTGAATGCGCTGGGGTCGAATGCGCGGCTTGGGAACTCGCAGTATCTGGTGGCGGAGGCGGATGAAAGCGACCGCAGTTTTTTGAAGTTGTCGCCAGTGCTGGCCGTGGTGACGAATTTGGATCGCGAGCATATGGATTGCTATCGCGATATGGAGGATGTGGAGGGGGCGTTTGTGGAGTTTATGGATCGGCTGCCGTTTTATGGGGCGACTACGGCGTGTGTGGATAATTCGCTGTTGCGGACGGTGCTGCCGAGGGTGAGGCGGAGGATCTATACGTATGGCGAGAGTGTTGATGCGGATTTTCGCACGGAGGTGCTGCCGAAGGATGAGGACTGCCACTCGTGTTTTGCGGTGAACTATAAGGGGCTGGTGCTGGGAAAGTTTCGGGTGCATGTTCCGGGGCGGCACAACGTGTTGAACGCCACGGCGGCGGTTGCGGTGGGAGTGCAGCTGGGAGTGGCTCCGGACCAGATTGCGGCGGGGTTGGAGACGTTTCGTGGGGTGGATCGGCGGTTTCAGATAAAAGGTGAGGTGCGGGGGGTGACGGTGGTGGATGATTATGGGCATCACCCGACGGAGATTGTGGCTACGCTGCGGGCGGCTCGGGAGTGTGGGTATGGGCGGGTGCATGTTTTGTTTCAGCCGCATCGGTTTACGCGGACGCGGGATTTGATGACGGAGTTTGCGGGGGCTTTTAAGGACGCGGATTCGGTTGAAGTGCTGGATATCTATGCCGCGAGTGAGCACCCGATTGAGGGTGTCGATGCGCAGGCTTTGGTGAAGGCGATTCGGGCGAAGGGTGGGGATCGGGTGGAGTATGCGGCTTCGGTGGCGGATGGAGTGGGGGCGCTAGTACGGGAGGCGGAGGAGGGCGATGTGATTCTGACCCTGGGGGCGGGGAGTGTATCGCAGGCGGGAGCCGTGTTGCTGGAAGCTTTGGGGACGAATGGGTGAGTTCCTGAAAGGGTACGTGCCGAAGATCGCAGGGAAGCGAGGGGGTTGGGCGAGTTATGCTCAGGATGGCGATTCTCGCGGCCTTGCTCAGGCGTGCGACAAAGCGATGCGGTTTATCGGGGTGGAACAACGGTGCTAGAGGCGCCTGAGAAGAACTATGCCTCGGAGACTCGGGGTTCGCGGGGACCGCGGCGAGTGTCGGCTTCGCCCGATAGGAAGCTGCGTCGCGATCAGAGCGAAGACTTCGCGGATGATCCTTATTGGGAGGATGATGCTCCGACGGGTCGGCGGAGGGCGGGGCTGCGGGTGCGGTTTCGCGGGATGCCTGCTACGAAGTGGGGGCGGATCGCTGCGGGATGTGGGGCACTTGTTTTGTTGGGGATTTGCGCGGGTGGTTTTTTGATGGCGAGGAGTTTTCTGTTGCACGATGAGCGGTTTGTGATTCCTTCGTCGTCATCGATTGAGTTTCAAGGCAATGCGCATGTGACGCGGGCGCAGCTGCTGAGCATCTTTGGGGGAGATGTGGAGCGGAACATCTTTACGGTGTCGCTGGCAGACAGACGCGCCGAGATGGAACGACTGCCGTGGGTGGCGCATGCGACGGTGATGCGGCTATTGCCGAATCGGATGCGGGTGTCGATTGTGGAGAGGACGCCGGTGGCGTTTGTACGGCAGGGAAGCCATATCGGATTGGTGGATGCGAATGGGGTGCTGCTGGATATGCCGGCGGAGGCAAAGCCGGATGCGCGGTACTCGTTTCCGGTGGTGACGGGGATTGTGGTGGAGGATCCACTATCGACGCGTGCGGCGAGGATGAAGATCTACGAACGGTTCACGACGGAGCTGGACGGGTCGGGCGAGAAGATCTCGCAGGGGCTGAGTGAGGTGGACCTGTCGAATCCAGAGGATGTGAAGGCGCTGATCCCGGATAAGTCGAATGAGATTCTGGTTCACTTTGGCGATGTGGATTTTCTCGACCGCTATAAGCGATTCGAAGAACACCTGCCTGAGTGGCGGACGGTTTATCCGAAGCTCTCGTCGGTGGACATGCGGTATGAGCGGCAGGTGGTTTTGGAGATGCAGCCTGGAGCGGGTGTGCCGGTTGCGCCATCGGCAAATGATGCTGCGGGCGTGATGGCTGCGGATTCCAAGGCGGCGACGGCCCAGGATACTGCAGCTGAGGCCACAAAGCCGGTTGCGAAACCGACGGCGAAGGCTGGGTCTTCGGCTACGCAAACAGTTGCGGGGAGACATGCAGTGGCCGCAAAGGGCAAGCCTGCGACGAAGGCTCCTGCTCATGTGAGCGCCAAGGGTGAGGCTGCTTCTTCGGCGAAGGCGAAGAAGACTGATCCGAAGGCGAAGAAACATGTTGACGTTGTGAAGCACCATCCGGTTGTTGTGAAGCCGTCGGCGGGTACTGCACAGTATCATCCTTCACAGGTGGCGCATCCATGAATCAGAAGCAGGACAATCTGATCACCGTGCTGGACGCGGGAAGCACGAAGAGTTGCGTGCTGGTGGCAGAGCTGCAGGATGGTGTGCTGAGGTATCGCGGGCATGGCGTGGAACCGTCGCGTGGGATGCGCAAGGGATTGATTGCAGAGCTTGGTCCGGCGGCGGAGGCGATCAATCGCGCAGCGCTGACAGCGGAGCGCGTGGCGAAGGCTGGAATTGAGACGGCTATTGTGGGGATCGGCGGGACGCATGTGCGCGGAGTGAACTCGCGCGGCGGCATCAGCATGGGTAGCCGAATGCGGGAGATTACTCGCGAGGAAGTTCGTGCGGCGGTGGACCGTGCCCGGTCTGTGGCGCTACCTCCTGATCGCGAGGTGCTGCACCTGTTGCCGCAGGAGTTCATTCTTGATGATCAACCGGGGATTCATGATCCGGTGGGGATGGTGGGGAACAGGCTTGAGGTGAATCTGCATCTTTCGACTTGCTCGGGTGGCGTGGCGCAGAGCGTGATTACGTGCGCGAACCGTGCGGGGCTTGAGGTGATGGATACGGTGTATGAGGGGATCGCTGCAGCGGAGGCGGTGTTGAGCGCCGATGAGCGGGAGCTGGGCGTGTGCATGGCCGATATCGGCTCGAGCACCACGGAGTTGGCGGTGTTTTTTGAGGGCTCGATTGCGCACACGGCTGTGCTGCCGATTGGCGGGGATCACTTTACGAATGATCTCGCGGTTGGTCTGCATGTGACGGTGGAAGAAGCGGAGTATCTGAAGAAGCTGTATGGACATTGCGTGGTGACGGCAGTGCCGCAGTTGAATGAGATTGAAGTGGGTGGCAATCTTGCGTTTTCGGGCGGCCAGCCGTCGCGGATGGTGAGGCAGAGATTTCTGGCGGAGATTCTGGAGCCGCGTGCGCGTGAGTTGTTTACGATGCTGCGGGATAATCTGCGGCAGGGTGGTGTGCTGGAGGCTTTGGGTGCGGGCTGCGTGGTAACCGGCGGTGGCGCTAATATGGCTGGGCTGCTGGATAACGCAGAGAGTCTGCTGCGAGTGCCCGCGCGGATTGGATATCCGGTGCCGCTTTCGCGTATGCCTGCGGAACTGGCTGTGCCGGAGTTTGCTGCGGCGATTGGAATGCTGCTTTATACGCATCGGACGCAGGTGCGGCGTGCGAGCGAAGAGCAGGGGTTGCGTGCGAAGTTGAAGGCTATCTTCGCGGGGAGCTTTTAGGGCTGCTTTTTTGTCGAGGACTACTAAGGCTTCTTGTGTGCCTTCCGTTGAAATATGCTGGCAGCTGGCTTCCGGGATGGCTTCTGCAAATATGTGCACCTCAGTTATCGAAATCACTTCCTAATTTTTGTTCTGAAGCGAAGCCGGTTGGTGACTAAGATATAGGTCTACCGCACTCGATCGCGAGTTCTGGGGCCTGTTTTCATAAAACGACATCTGGGTATTGGCAGCGAACATGGCGATCGAGACGGTTCGAGTTGGCAGTGACAGGTTGGAGTCGAGAGCGACTAGCGCCACTTTTAATTGGTGGTATCTGTCGCTTCGCCTTTTGGTGGGCGCTGCTGTGATGTTTGTCGGGGCGCTGGAGTGCCGTTATGGCAAGTCGGAGTTGTATGGGGATGACATTTCCTACCTCGACGTAGCCAATATGATTCGGGCCGGCGATTGGAGGGCGGCGCTTAGTCCTCTGTGGAGTATTGGATACCCACTGCTGCTTTCGGTCGTGAGGCGATTCTTCGCTTCGACTATGCGCGGAGAGATGGCCGCTGTTTTCTGGTTGAACTTATCTATTTACTTTGTCGCATGGATTGGGTTTTTGTGGCTTCTGCGTCTGATGGCGAGGTCTCTGCCAGGAGATCCTTTGCGAGAGCCTGATAGTCCACTATCTCCGTTTCTGTTGATCTGTGCGGGCTGCATTTTTGTCACGGTTCAGACGGGAGTGGGTCGAGTTTCGACCGTTGGCCCGGATCTGCTGGTGACCAGTATTTTGTTTTTCGCGTCCGCAGTCGCGCTCAAGGTTTTTTTTCGGCTGACCGTGGGCAATAGCGTTGCACTGGGAGTGCTGCTGGGTTTGGGTTTGCTGACGAAGGCCATCTTCCTACCGCTGACGGGTGTGTTCTTCGGGATGATGGTAGTGTCGCAGGGACGGCGCCGTATCGTCCCGCAGTTTTTTCGTGCAGTGGGCGTTTTCCTGCTTTTCGTTTTTGTGTATGGTGCGGGTCTTTCGTGGTCTCTAGGCAGGCCCACGCTGGGTGAAGCGGGAGCGTTGAATTTCGCGTTTCATGTGAATCACCTGAGCCACTGGATGGGATGGCAGGGAGGTCCCCCGGAGTTTGGATCGCCGATCCATCCTGTGCGGATGCTTAGAAACGATCCGCCGGTCTTCGCTTTTAGCGAGCCATTCCATGTTACTTATCCGCCACAGTTCAACATGGTGTATTGGTATGAGGGATATCGCCAGGTCTTCAGTTTGAAAAATACAGCTCACGCTGTCGTTGGAAATCTTCATGATTTGAAGTACGTGTTTCAAGAGATTCTTCCCGTTACTTTGGCAGTGGTGGTCTGCTTCTGCATCGCGTTCGTGGTGAAGATGAGGACCCGTGCCGACGCAGCACCCTCCTTGAATCCGTGGATTGTGTACTTGCCTTCCCTTGTGGGGTTTTCGTTCTTTCTGTTGGTTCACATAGAAGGACGGTACGTGGCGGGATTTCTCTGCATGATTGGAATGGCCCCGTTTCTTACGCTGGATCGCCTGCCGCTTCGTTCCTTGATACGTACGGCTGCTGTTCTGCTTTTGGTTGCGGCGACGTTGTTCAACTCGTCGGAGCGGTTGCATGGGGCGGTTCGATCGGCTATCGCGCGGACTGATATGCAAAGCGGCGGGCAGTGGGCCATCGCTGACTACCTGGTGAACCTGAATTTGAAAGCGGGAGATAAGGTGGCGTCTGTAGCGCCACGAAACGCTCTCCGATGCACGTGGGCTTACGCTTCCAGGTCGCACATTGTGGCAGCGATTGGGAACGATGCGTTCGATCCGGAGAGCCAGGTGCAGGATCTGCACCTATTTTTCGATCATCCCTCAACTCAGCAGCAGGTTCTAGAGTTGTTTCGAGAGCAGGGTGCTGTTGCAGTGGTCGCGACAGATATTCCGTTTGAGGTTTCGTCGCCGGGATGGCAGCACGTTCCAGGGAGTCAGGCCTGGGTACGTTTTTTGGAGCCTCTTGAGGGTACAAGTAAGCACTGAAAGGTAAGCGCAAAACTAGCCTTTCCCCCGAAAATAAAAAATCTCGTTTTCTTGTTTACAGATTTCTTATTTAACGTTATGGTTATTTAACTTAGTGGTTAATAACAATATGGACGATCAGATCACAGCGACGTTTGCAGCATTGGCGGATCCGACACGGAGAGCGATTCTTGCGCGTCTGGCGTTGGGAGAGACCTCGGTGACGGAGATTGCCGCTCCGTTCGAGATGAGCATGCCGGCGATCTCGAGGCACCTGAAGGTGCTGGAGAAGGCTGGGTTGATTTCGCGCGGGCGGGAGGCACAGTGGCGGCCCTGCAAGCTGAAGGCGGAGCCGTTGAAGCAGGCTGCGGATTGGCTGGACGAGTATCGCCGGTTCTGGGAGGAGAGTTTCGATCGATTGGACGAGTACTTGAAGACTCTGCAAATAAAGGAGAAGCGAGATGCCGGAAAGAATAATGGAAACGGTAAAAAGCGACGCTGAACGGGAGATTGTGTTGTCGCGCGTCTTCGATGCGCCGCTTAAGATGGTTTGGGAGGCGTGGACCGATCCGGAGCAGGTTGTGAAGTGGTGGGGGCCGAAGGGATTTTCGACCACGATTGAAGAGATGAATGTGAGGCCGGGCGGTGTGTGGAGGCAGGTGATGCATGGGCCTGATGGCACCGATTATCCGAACGAAAGTGTGTTTGTCGACGTAGTGCAGTATGAGCGGCTTGTGTACACGTTGACTGGCGGCCGCAAGGGCGGGGCTCCGGTGAAGATGGAAAAGACAACGACCTTTGAAGAGGTGGCGGGCGGCACGCGGGTCACGATGCGCGCAGTGTTTGATTCGGCTGAGGCTCGCGACCAGAATGTGCGCGAGTACGGCTCGATTGAGGGCGGCAAGCAGACGCTTGAGCGACTTGCGGACTATTTGACGCGCTCCCTGGCAGGGACGACAGCCAAGGGATAGACGCATAGGTTTGAAAACACGAGGAGGAATGCGATGGGAACAGCGACGGTATCTCCGAAGGTGAGGACGCAGCATGAGCTGAACATTACGCGGGTGTTCGACGCGCCACGTGAGTTGGTGTGGAAGGCGTGGACAGATCCGGAACATATGAAGCAGTGGTTTGGACCACGGCAGTTTGAGGCGTTGGACCTGACGGTGGATGTGCGGGCGCGTGGTAAATGGAGGGATCGTCTGCATAGCGACGGTTTCACCGATAGCGCGGGCGAGTGGCGGACGGCAGATGTGTGGCAGGGCGGCGAATACATGGAAGTGGTTGAGCCGGAGAGGCTTGTCTTCACGTTTCACTGGGAAGAAGGTTCGGGGCTTCCTGAGCACGACACCGTGGTTACGATTACGTTTCAAGAGCACGGCGGAAAGACGACGATGAACTTTCACCAGGCATTTTTCGTAACTCAAGAAGATCGAGACGGGCATATGAAGGGCTGGAATAGTAGCCTCGATAAGTTGGAAGAGTTTTTGCGCGAGGTGGAGTATGGCGGTTGAAGGAGGGGTCATGGAGGCGGGGTTGCAGGAGGTTTGTCTGACGCGCAGAGTGGCGGCCTCGCCGGATGTGGTGTTTCGGGCGTGGATCGAGAGGAAGCATCTCGCTCAGTGGTGGGGGCCAAAGGGCTTCACGAATCCTGTGTGCGAGGTGGATGCGCGAATTGGCGGCGCGATGTTGATCGATATGCGATCGCCGGAGGGCGTGGTGCATCCGATGACCGGACGGTTTGTGACGATCGATCGGCCGCACAGGCTCGTCTTTGTGACGGCGGCGATTGATGGTGAAGGGAAGCCGATGTTCGAGGTGACGAATACGGTGACCTTCAGGGAAGTGCTTGGCGGAACGGAGATCTCGCTGATTGCTCGTATGACGAAGATGAAGCCTGGTGCGCCTCCGAAGCACCTTGCGGGTATGTCGCAGGGGTGGTGCGAGAGTATCGATCGGCTGGTTGACTTGGTTGTGTTGTTTTAGCTGAAGTTTGATTTGCCGGGAATGATGAGCTTCGGGTTTCCCTTCGAGCGAGCGTTGATTGAAGGAAAGCCTGAGGCTTCTTTGTTTGTGAGGGATTGCTAGCCTTTCCTCAAGACTGTTGGCTGTGGGCTGAGGTGAGATTTCTCCAGCCGGTTTTGCTCATCCTGAGGCGCTGACCGTTGGCGAGGACGACGAAGTATTCGGCGCGTCCATCGTGGTGGATTTCGCGCACTCGTTCGATTTGCACAATGACCGATCGATGAATGCGGGCGAATCTGGCGGAGTCGAGTTTGACGCTTAGCTCTTTGATGCTCTCGCGGAGCATGTATTTTCTACCTCCGACGTACAAACAGGAGTAGTAGTCGGCGGCTTCGATCCACTCGATATCAGAGACGTTGAGCAGCACATCTTTGGCTCCATCGCGCACGATGAATCGTTCCTGGTAGGGCTTTTCGTTACGGGTGGGCGTTCGCAACGCTGCCAGAGCTTCTGCGAATTGTTCGTGGGTGAGTAAGGCTGCGGCGCCAGCGATCCGTTTTTTTACGTGAGCCAACGTCTCTTGAAGGCGAATGGGCTCGATGGGTTTGGTGAGGTAGTCGACGGCGCGAACGGAGAAGGCCTTGATGGCGAATTCGTTGTGAGCAGTGACGAAGATGGTTGGGGGCATGCGATGGGAGCCAATAGCGTCGATGACGTCGAAGCCGTTGATGCCGGGCATCTGGATGTCGAGCAAAAGAAGATCGGCAGGCGCGGATTTCAAACGGGCGATGGTTTCTCGGCCATTTCTGCATTCGGCAACTACTTGGATCTCTTCATCCTGAGCGAGGAGGAGCTTGAGCCGTTCGCGGGCGAGCGGTTCATCATCGGTCACGATGGTTTTGAGCTTCATGCTTGTTGCCGCTCGTAAGGGATTTGAATGGTGACTTCGTATCCGCCGGTTGCGGGTTCGGCTGTCAAGAAGTTGAAAGCGTTTGGATAAAAATACGAGAGACGGTCTCGTGTGTTCTGCATACCGATGCCGTGTCCGCTGGTCCCGTTGGGTGCGCCTGGAGAAGGTTTCAAGCCGGGGCCGTTATCTTTGACTCGGAGTTGAAGCTGGTCGCCGATGCGTTCGACCGATGTCTCGAGTAGACCGTCGCCTTCGAGGCGAGAGATACCATGACGGATAGCGTTTTCGATGATTGGCTGTAGGAGGAAGCAGGGAACGAGGCCTTCGAGGGCTTCGGGTGTGGTCTCGATCTTGACGCGAAGGCGATCCGCGAAACGAACCTGTTGGATGGCGAGGTAGCTCTCAACTACCTGTAACTCTTGTGCGAAGGTGATTTTTTCTGGTGTGCTTCGTTGCAATGTCTTTCTTAGGATTGTGTTCAGGTGCGCGAGTGTTTCGGAGGCTTCCTGGTTTCTGCCGAGTTCGACAAGGGAGGTGACGGCATTGAGCGTGTTGAAGAGGAAGTGCGGCTCCATCTGCATCTGCAGGGCTTTCAACTGCGCCTGTGAGAGTTGCTTCTCCAGCTCTAAAGAGCGCATTGCGTCGAGGTGCGCGCGGGATTGGACGTGAAGCATTCCGGACAAGCCAAGGACAAATCCGTAGAGGAGGAGTTCGAAGCCGAAGCGCGGGAGGGTGATGTAGTCAAGCGGGGGAGCAGTCTGGTTCCAGATGCTCGCGGAGAAGGTGACGAGCTTTTGCAGCAGGATCAGATGGGCCAGGCCCAGAAGGCAGGCGATGGCGATGTGGGAGAGGAAGGTTCGCGTCGTGCCGGCAAGTGTGGAGGGCCAACGTTGGGCGATCCACCAGATGACAACGGCCAGAAACCCCCACCAGAGCCAGTACAGGGAGGCAAAGAGCAGCAGAGGGGTCAGGGAGGAGGGCGAATGGACGCTGTTGTAGTAGCCGTTGCACTCGCCGGCAGTGAGGCCGGTCATGACGGCGGAAGCGACGAAGGCCGCGATGGCTCCGCGTAGGTGCAGTGCCCCTGATGCCGGGGTGGACGAGATGCTTTTGGCGCTCTGTTCCATTCGTCGCTCCATGGTGATCACTGGAAGCTTTCTGCACTCATGGTACAACCGGCGCGCCGCCGGGTACGAAGATTCGACAGCGTGGGTGCGGCGTTCTTTTCGAGACGCGCTGGTTCACTTTTCAGTATTGCGTTGTGAAAAAAGTCCGGAGGCGCAAGTTCCGTCTTTAGAGCGACCTGCGAGGTGTGATCGCAATGCCCCTGATGCAGACGCTTGGACACGGTTCGAAGGATCATAGCGGTATGGAATAGACCTGTCAGCTCTCTGGCTGTGCCAAGGTTGTCGATAGCTGAGGCATAGTCTGCTCGTGTATTCGGGATTTCGTTGAGGATGTAAGTTGCCCTTTCGTAGCACAGACGCACCTTTTCGTAAGCTTCCATGATTTTGTAGGCGGAGCTTAGCAGGTGCCAGGTGATGTCGCCCGCGTCGTTACGGGGAGGAGATTCGGCTTGTTGCTGAGGATCGATGGCGTCGCGAGGTTGTCCATATTGACTGGAGTGCCTGGCTTGCACCGACTGGGGTGGCTGGGTGAGCGCGAAGGCGATGAGAAGAATCAAGAGAGGGAGCACGAGGAATTGGGAGAGGGTTTTCATATTGTCAGCATGGGACGTGCCGGGAGGGGTTGCCATCGGTTTGCAGGAAGAGTGGAGGTTTTTGCAGGGAGAGGCTGATAGTTGCAGACTGGATTAGGTGGGTCCAGGGCCGGTGCGAGTGCTTCGGCGAACGGCGCGAGTTTGGAACCATGCGTGGTACGTGCAGTGGAAAACGAGGGTCGTGCGTTTGGCAGGGAGATGGGAGAATTAAACAACGTTCAAGGAGTCCTGCTGAAATGTCCAATCTGCCCAATGTGCCCAACGATTCCAACGATCTCCGCATTCACTATCACGATGAGATACCGCATGGCGCGAGGATAAAAGTGATCGGCGTGGGCGGCGGCGGGAACAATGCTGTGAATCGCATGATCGCGGCCAATGTTGTGGGCGTCGAATTTATTGCGGCGAATACGGATGTGCAGGCGCTGCAGGTTTCGAATGCTCCGGTGAAGCTGCAGCTAGGAGTGAAGCTGACGAGCGGGCTGGGGGCGGGAGCGAACCCAGATGTGGGACGGCGGGCAGCGCTGGAGGATTCGGACAAGATCATTGAAGCGCTTGAGGGCGCAGATATGGTGTTTGTGACGGCTGGGCTTGGCGGCGGTACGGGCACGGGCGCCGCGCCGGTGATTGCGAGCCTGGCGAGTGAGATGGGCGCACTGACCGTGGCGGTGGTGACGCGGCCATTCGCGTTTGAAGGGAAACGGCGGATGCAGCAGGCTGAGCGGGGTATGCAGGAGCTGCTGGAGTCGGTCGATACCGTGATTGTGATTCCGAACGAGAAGCTGCTGGCGGTGGCGAAGGATGCTGGATTTTTTGAAAGCTTCCGGATTGCGGATGATGTTCTGCGACAGGGCGTGCAGGGGATCTCGGACATCATTACGATTCCTGGCGTTATCAATCGCGATTTTGCCGATGTGAAGACAACGATGGCGGGGATGGGCTATGCGGTGATGGGGACCGGCGTACGGTCGGGCGCGAATCGCGCGGTGGAGGCCGCGATGGCTGCGATGGCTTCGCCGCTGCTGGAGGCGGGAGCGATCGACGGTGCGCGGGGAATACTGATCAACATTACGGGGTCGAGCAGTTTGAAGCTGAGCGAGGTGAACGAGGCTTCGACCATTATTCAGAATGCGGCGCATGAAGATGCGAACATCATCTTTGGTGCGGTGCAGGATGAGTCGATGGGCGATGAGGTGAAGATCACTGTGATTGCGACTGGATTCAAGCAGCAGGAGATGCCGCAGCGGCGGGAGCGCATGTTGGCGGAGGCGACCCTGCCTACGATGCGGTACGATGTGCCGATTCAGCCGCGCGTTGTGACGCCGCGGCCGGCGACGATGCGGTTTGCGAGTGAGATGGAAGCGGAGCCGGTGAAGGAAGTTGCGCTTCCTTTGCGCCAGGCGGATGAAGTGAAAGAGCCGATCGCTAAGATGGAGTCGAATGCACCCGTGGAGTTGGTTCCGGTGCCGGCATCGGTGTTTGATGATGACTTCTTTCGGGCTCCTGCGTTGCGTGGGGAGAAGGCTGCGGAGGCGGAGCGAGCGAGAGAGGCGACTCACTTTTCCGCGCCGGTGCGAGTCCAACAGGAGGATATCCGCTCCGTGACGGACGAGGTGGGGGATTCTTCGGTGCGTGTTCCGGCGTTTGGAAGTGCGGCGGTGGCGGCTGCGGAGCCGGATGAGCTTGATATTCCTGCGTTTTTGCGGCGTGGGAACTAGTGGTACAACTGATTTCTAGCGAGTAGCACAAATGGGGAACGGTGCTTTCGCAACAAATAGTGTTCAATTAGTGTTTTATTAGATGAATTATGGATCGATGGCAGTTCGATTGCAGTCAAATCAATAAGAGGGATCGCCTGTGTCGAGATCATTGAAGGTTTTTGGCGCGCTCCTCTTCGGCCTTGTGTTAGGTGCTGGAGTGGGTGCAAACGCAGCAACGACGACTACTACCGGCAAAACGAAGCATCACTCTGCCGGGACAACGCGTGTTGCGACGTCTGTGAAGGCTCATTCCGGGGCTTCGCACTCTAGCTCAGCTGCGAAGAGCGCCTCCCACGCTGTTGCAACTACGACGGTTGCGGGACGGCGTCGACATGGTGCGCGGCCTACACTGGCAGTGCGACGGACTCGATATCAGGAGCATTTTTCAGCAAGCTCGTATGCAGACAATCTGACTTTGGGTGATGTCGTAGAGGGCGAAGATCCGTTGGTTCGCGCGGCGGCGATTGAAGCGCTGGGCAATATGAACGGTACAGCAATTGCAATTGATCCTTCGACGGGACGAATTCTGGCGATGGTAAACCAGAAACTGGCGCTGTCGAGGGGCGCTGAGCCTTGCTCAACGATCAAGCTGACGGTGGCTTTGGCGGCGCTGGAAGAGGGAATCGTCAACAAGGACACTCCTGTGAATCTGGGCGGCCATTATCACCTGACCATGACGGAGGCTTTGGCACACTCGAACAACCTTTATTTTGAGACGCTTGGACGGCAGCTTGGGTTTGAGAGGGTGAAGCATTACGCCAATGAGTTTGGGCTTGGCGAGCTGGCTGGCTATCAAATTCAGGGCGAGCAGCTAGGGACATATCCAGATGAGGTGTTACCTGCCTCGCTTGGCGGCGTGGGGCGTATGTGCTCGTTTGGAGAGAGCGTTTCGATGACTCCGCTGCAGCTGGGGGCCCTAGTTTCGGCGATTGCGAATGGCGGCACGCTTTATTATCTGCAACATCCAGAGACGGCCGTTGATGTGGCAACATTCGAGCCCAAGGTGAAGCGGGTGCTGGATATTGCTCCGCTGATTCCTGAGATTTCGGTGGGTATGCAAGGCGCAGTGCAGTACGGAACGGCGCGCTCACTCAGGGCCAACTTCAGCCAGTTTCCGGTGATGGGCAAGACAGGGACCTGCTCGAATAATGGCACTCGATTTGGGTGGTTCGGGTCGTTTGCCGATACACCGAAGGGGCGGATTGTTACCGTGTTTTTCCTCGAGGGGGGACGGCCTACCTTTGGGCCTAAGGCGGCTGAGCTGACTGGGGAGTTTTATCGGGCGCTGTGGGATAAGGATTATTTCCAGCAGAAGCCGACGGTTGAAACCAGTGGTGTTGTGGGTGCTTCTGAGTAGGTTTGACGGCTCGGACGGCGAAAAACGCTGGTAGGAATGTGGTAACAGTGTGGTGTTTTGGTGGTGGAGACGTGGTGCATGGCGGCGTAATTTTGCGCGGCTAGGAAATGCGCCACGTTTCGGTATTTAATTTCCTATTTTTACAACATGGAATTACCTGAGTTGCATGTTCGGGGATTTCGGATCCGGTATGCGGCGCGCCTGGTGACTCACACTTCGGCTGCGGCCGGGCCTTGGGTTTGATTGGTATACGTGCGAAACGATGCTGCATTTGAATTCGGTACTGCTACATGGTTGGGAGGGAGGATTGCGCCCTGGCTGGCGTATCTTGGCTTCGGCTTCGGAATCGGGTAGAAGGGGAAGATGAAGATTCTTACGGCGACAGAGATGCAGGCGGTAGACCGGTGGACGGCGGAGGAGTTTGGGGTTTCGCTCGAGACGTTGATGGAGGCGGCTGGTGGGGCGGTGGCGAAGTTCTGTCTGCGGCAATACCCGGCTTTGTCGCCAGTGGCGGTGGTGTGTGGGAAGGGGAACAACGGCGGGGATGGTTTTGTTGCGGCGCGGGTACTGGCACAGGCTGGGTATCTGGTGCGGGTGGTTTTGCTTGGGCGGATGGAGGAAGTAAAGGGTGAGGCTGCAGGAGCGCTGAAGCGGCTGCGGGACGAGGTTTCGTCTGTCACGGTGGATGAGGTTGTAGACGAGAGCGGTTTGGGTGCTTGCGGGCAGAGACTCGCTGAGGCGGAGCTTTTGTTGGATGCACTGGTCGGAACCGGGTTCAAGCCGCCGCTGCGTGGGCTCGCGGTTTCGCTGCGGGAGATGGTGGAGAAGCTGGAGACGCCGGTGGTGGCGGTGGATCTGCCTTCGGGGTGGGATGCGAATTCGATGGAGCAGACGGCGGATGGGTCGTTCCGGGCTGATGCGGTGGTGACGTTTACCGCGCCGAAGATGGCACATGTGTTCGGGCATTTGACGCGCAATGAAAAGACGGGAGGCGTGTTGGGCCCGGTGGTGATTGCGGGGATCGGGTCGCCGGAGGATGCGGTGGTTTCGGCGAGTGGGTTTACCTGGTCGGGCGCGTCGAAGGTGCTGGCAGAGAGGCCGCGCGATGTGAATTCGAATAAGGGCAAGTTTGGGCACGTGCTGGTGGTGGGTGGCTGCTATGGAAAGGCGGGAGCGCCGGCGATGGCGTCGCTGGCGTGTTTGCGGGCTGGGGCTGGACTGGTGACGGCGGCGGTGCCGAAGAGCATATTGGATTCGGTAGCGAGGATTGCGCCTGAGTTGATGATGGCGCCGTTGGCGGAGGGAGCCAAAGGCGAGGTCTCTTTTAAGAATCTGGATGGGGCGAAGTTGGATGCGCTGGTGGCAAAGATTAGCGTGGTGGCGGTGGGGCCGGGGCTGTCGACTGAGGGGGATGCGCCGGCGTTTGCGCGGCAGATTGTGGAGAAGACGGGGGTGCCGGTGGTGATCGATGCGGATGCTTTGAATGCATTCGCCGGAAAGACGGAGTTGTTGAATGGCGAAGGACGCGTGATGGTGCTTACGCCGCATCCGGGGGAGATGGCACGACTGGCGGGGATGACGGTGCGAGAGGTGGAGGCGGACCGGGTGGGGTTGGCGCGGAGGTTTGCGACCACGCATAAGCTGACGCTGGTGCTGAAGGGATGGCGGACTCTGATTGCGCATCCGGATGGTTCGATTGCGGTGAATACGAGCGGGAACCCGGCGATGGCGAAGGGTGGGAGTGGGGATATTTTAACTGGGATTGTCGCGGCGATGCTGGCACAGTTTCCAAAGGACGTAGCGCGGGCTGTGGAGACGGCGGTGTATCTACACGGGCTGGCTGCGGACTTTGCGGCACGAGCGATGGATGAGCATACTGTGCTTGCAACCGATACGGTTACACATCTGTCAGACGCTTTTCGGTACAGGGTGGCGGATGCCGATGGGTTGGTGTGGATCTGTGGGCTGCAACGATAGAGTTTGATATTGCGATTTCGCAAAATTTCCTAGACCGTTCGGGAACCGGGTCGGCGACAGATGCGTTAACGCAAACATTGGGGTGCTCGTGATGGAGGCTCGTCGGCAGCAACTTGCTTTGCGCGGAGCGGCGGTCGCGACGTTGCTGGTAATTCTTTTTCTGCAACTACTCGCAGTGAATGTCAGAACCTCGATGAGTTGGGATGAGGGCCATCACCTGTTCGATGGATACACGATTCTGAAACATCGGGATTTTGGATTGAATCCTGAGGTTCCTCCACTTGCGAAGGCTGCAGCTGCGCTTCCGTTGCTTTCGCTGCGCCTGAATGAGCCAGAACAGCAGGGACGCAGTTCGCAGTTAGAGGCGTTTCTCGATGGCAAAGACTTTCTGTTTAAGAATGATGCGAATGGACTTTTACTTCGTGGGCGTCTTGTGATCTCTCTGTTCACGCTGGGGCTGGCGTTGCTGGTTTTTCTGGCTGGTCAAGAGATCTTTAGCGCGACAGCCGGATTGCTCGCGTTGGCGTTTCTGGTTTTTGATCCAACGCTTCTTGCTCATGGAGCCCTGGTGACGACGGACGCGGCGATCACATTTTTCGTCTTTGCGGCGGTTTATGCGTGGTATCGCTATATGGTGCGCCCGACGGGTTGGAAGCTGCTTCTTGCCGGCGTTGTCGTGGGTCTTGCGTGGGCGGTGAAGTTCACCGGGTTGTTTCTTGTTCCGACATTGGGATTGATGATCCTGGTTGAGTGGTTTGAGAGGCGCAGCGTTCAGCTGGCTGGGAAGAGATGTGTTGCGCTGGGTATTGCGTTGTGTGTTGCGTTTGTAGTGCTGTGGAGCTGTTATGGTTTTCGCTACGCAGCGCGTCCTAGTGGGATGGTGCAGAATCCAACACTCGAAAGCTACCTGCAAGATTATGGTCGTGTTGCAAACCCTAAGCCTTTGGAGACGATGGCTCGAGCGCATCTCCTTCCAGAGGCGTATCTGTGGGGCGTCGCGAATACGAAACTAACGGAAGAGCGGGATATTAGCTATTTGTTTGGGACGTTGCGCCGTCATGGGACGTGGCTCTATTTTCCGGCGGCGATTTTGATTAAGTCGACTCTGCCATTTCTTGTTTTGTTGGCGGTTGCTGGCTTCGTTTGTTTTCGCGAGCGGGAAGTCCGGTGGCGTTGGCTGCTGTTGATGATTCCGGTTGTTGTGTTTCTGGGACTGGCGATGCACTCGGATATGAATATTGGGGTTCGACATATTTTGCCGATCTACCCTTTTCTTTATCTTGTGGGTGGGTCGGCGTTGGGTGTGTTGATCAGTCGCGATCGGAGGTGGATTGCAGTCGCTGGGGTGCTGCTTGTCTTCCAGATAGTGACTTCGCTGCGAAGTTTTCCCGGTTATATCGCTTATGCGAATGAGGCGTGGGGTGGGCAAAGGAATGTGCATCGTTGGCTGAGCGACTCGAACTCGGATTGGGGACAACAGTTGAAGACGGCGTCGAATTATTTGCGAGATAGGCATGTGACTGAATGCTGGATGGCGTACACAGCGAGTGGGGTGGCCGATGAGCGCTACTATGGCGTGCCTTGCAAGCCGCTTCCGACGATGGTCAATCTGTGGTGGATTCCTGTGCCGATGAGTGTGCCTGCGGAGATCGATGGCCCGGTTCTAATCAGCGATGATGAACTGGAGGGTGTCGATCTGCCGTTTGGGCAGCCCAATCCTTATGCGCAGTTCAAAGCGCTAAAGCCGACGGCGATTTTAGATGGCGGGCTGTTGGTTTATGACGGACATTTTGATGTACATGCCGCTTCAAGTCTGGTGGATATGGCGAGGCCGAAGCCGACGGAGGCGACGAAACACGATTCGGTACAGTGAGAAGATGAAGGTAGTGACGAGTTGAGGAGAGCGATGTGAGTGTGGAGTTGCGGGAGAAGAAGCGGTTCAAGACGCGGAGTGAGGCGGGTACGTTGGCGATGGGAGAGAGGGTGGCGGAGATGCTGCTGCCTGCGCCGAAGATGTTTGTGCTGCGAGGGGATTTAGGCACGGGAAAGACGACGCTGGTGAAGGGGATTGCTGCGGCTCTGGGGGCGGCGGAAGAGGAGGATGTGACGAGTCCTACGTTTACGCTGGTGCATGAGTACAAAGGGAAGAAGGTGCGGCTGTTTCACTTGGACCTTTATCGGCTGGAGACGGAACGTGAGTTGATGACGCTGGGGCTGGAGGAGATGGCCGAGGAGCCGGACGCGCTGGTGCTGGTGGAGTGGGGGGAGAAGTTTCCGAGTGTGGTGGAGCGGGCGGATGGGGAGATTTTGATTGAACATGCGGGTGGGGATGAGCGGATGTTCTATGTGCGGGTGAAGGGGTAGAGGTTGTCTGCCTGGGCTTCGTAGCCTTCGATGATTTTGATGGCTTAGGATTGGTGTGTCTGGATGATCGTGAGAGGACTTGCGTGAGATTCATTTCGAAGGTGGCTGTGGTTGTTTGTGTCGTGATGATGGTGGGGGGTGCGGTCGGCCTGGCTGCGCAGGAACACGCTCCGATGATGCAACAGACGGCGGAGCAGATCGCGGCTCGCGAGGCTGAGAGCTGGCTGGCGATGATGGACGCCGGCAAATATGTCGATAGCTGGAAGGCTGCGGCTGCGGTGGTGCGGAGTGCGGTGACGATGGAGAAGTGGGATTCGACGATGAAGAATGTGCGGGACCCGCTGGGAAGACTTGAGAGCAGGAAGCTGCAGAGTGCGACGTATACGACGCTGTTGCCGAACGTACCGGAGGGTGATTACGTGGTGATCTTGTATGAGACGAGCTTTGAACACAAGGCTACGGCTCAGGAGACGGTGATTATGAGCCGGGAGAAGGATAAGGTTTGGCGAGTGGCGGGGTACTACATTAAGTAGTTTTTGTGCGGAGAATGAGGGGCGCGGTCAATGATCGCGCCCTTCTTTTGGTTACTGCTTTCGATAGCGGATCGTGTTTTCTTCTTTGCCGGGGCCTTCGAGGGTGAAGCCGCATTGCTCGAGGATGCGAATGGATCCGGCGAGGTGCGGGAAGGTGTGGGCGAAGATTGTTTTTACGGCGTTGGTGGCTTCGATCCAGGCGATCATTGCTTTTGTTGCTTCGATGGCGTAACCGTGCAGGCGGAACGCGGGGAGGATGGCGTAGCCGACCTCTGCGGCTTGGTGGTTGTCGGGCCAGCGGAAGCCACCGACGGACCCTATGAGGGTGGCGGGTTGGTCGTTGATTGCGCGAAGGAGGACGTAGCGGTGCCAGCCGATGTCGGTGGGGTCTTCGGCGAAGGTCTGCTGGAGGAGTTGGAGGACGTGAGGTTCCCAGTCGGCGTGGGGCCACTCGGAGGTGACGCGGCAGTTTAGGATTTGGCCGAGTTTGCCGTCGGATGTTTGTTCAGAGGTGAGGGACTCGGGGGTGATAGCTACGAGTTCGAGACGTGCGGTGGGGATGCTGGGTACGGCTTGAGTTGCGAGGGGCATTTGGAACTCCTGAACGAGGTGGCTGGCGCGTAGAAATGCTTGGCTTCGGTGAGAGTCGCCGAGGCGGTTGCGGGCAGCTCGATGGTTCGTTCAGGCAATCATAGGCAACGACAGCGTATCACCTGGAGTGCGCGGCTGGCTTGTATGGTCAGGGTTTTGTCGCGCGGCCGGTGAAGCGGTAGATGGCGCACTCTTCGTCGCCGGTGGAGCCGTACTCTTTTTGCTGGGCGATGGCGGCCAGGTCGGCGGCGTGGTCTTCGGGGGACATGGCTACGGGGCCGAGGAAGAGGCGCGTGAAGGCAGGGTGGCGGTCCAGGACGGCGCGGCACTCGGAGTTGACGTAGAGGAGATCGAAGGCTGGTGCGGGGGTGCCGCGGCGTGGGGCGAACTGGGCTTCGATGCGACGGAGGAGGAGCTTGAGGACGGGTGCTTCGAAGGGGTGAAAGAGGAAGGCGAGGGTGGGGGTGCGGGGGAAGTCGAAGGTTAGGGCGTCTTGTTCGAGGAGGCGAATGGGGGCGAGAGCGGGTGCGGTGGTGTCGGCGACGTGGGAGGCGCGCCAGTGCTCGAGGTTGGTTTGTGCGGTGCCGGCTAGTGTGGGGTTGAGCTCGATGCCGATGACTTGATGGAAGGGGAGTTCGCTGGCAACTAGCATAGCGCGGCCTTTGCCGGCGCCGATGTCGACGAAGGTGTAGTGGTGGATGGGGTGAGGTGGATTGGTGGCGCGCCAGAGGTCGATGAGAGTGCGGAGGATGCTGGGAGCGACGCCGTAGTAGGCGGTGACGTGGGCGTCGTTGGGGTGGCCGGTGGTGAGGTTGCCGGCGGCAATGAGGCCGCTGGTCTCGACGCCGTGGATCTGGTCGAAGGGATGTTGTGGTGGCGGTGGTGGTGGCATCACCAGTACGGATTTGGATTTGCGTGGGGGCATGGTTAGCGGATCTGGACCAGGTTTGGGTTGCCATCCAGGCCGAGAGTTTTGCGGCCTGAAGGGGTGATGTTGAGGGGTGTCCAGATGGGGGTTTCGAGGACGACGATGTTGGTTCGGCTTACGGTCTCGAGGCCAGCGAGACGATGTGTGATTTGGGCCACGAGTTGCGCTTGGGAGGGTTCGTCGGTTTGGGTGGGAGTGAGGGAGAGTTCGATAATGTGCTTTTGCGGGACGCCGGGGATATTAGTGCCGGGGGCATCGAGGTCGCGGGTAATGGTTACGGAGCGGATGAGGCCGAGGTCGACGATGTTGCAAGGGAGGACGGGGTCGTAGCAGTCGCGGAGGGCCTTGAGGATGTCGGACTCGGTGAGCATCTGTGTTGATGATAGAGGAGAGTCCTGCGGCACAGGTCAATGGACTCACGAATGCCCATACCTCAGGGTCGAAGGTGTGGGCATTCGTGGGCAGAGTTGTCAGCAGCCGCTGAAGGAGATGAAGTCTCCGAGCGGGTTAGGCAGGGTTGGGGTGAAGGGTTCGAAGGGGAACGATTGTGCGGTGTCAAAGCCTGCGGCTTTGGCGGCGTTGAAGTTTACGAAGGGAGTCAGCGCGGTTAAGGCCTGGTCGATCGAGGTCCAGCATAGCGTTCTCTCGTAGCCGTTGTTGTTCGGGGGAGCGATACTCTCTGCGACTCCCTGGATGCCAGTGATGGATTTGATGGGGCCACCAAACTGCGGGGTCACGTCGCCACCTACGACTCGTGCGAGAGTCCGGTGGTCGCTTTCGATGCCCATGATGCGGGCTGCGGTGAGGCGCAGGTTGCGAGTGGAGAAGTTGCGCACGCCAACAAGATAAGCCGCGATGAATGCGTCCTCGAGAGTGACCAGAATGTTGAGGGTGGTCTGAGCGTCCGAGAACATTTTCTTGGGATAGAAGAACTGTGTGAAGGGGGTGAACTGGTCGGTTACGGACTGCTCGAGAAGATAATGGGACATCTCTTCCTGGCGGGCGCCGATGAGGTAGCCCTGATCGTCGTCGGGAATTGTTTTGAAGAAGGGGGAGGTGTTGATGATGTTGGTGTAGGTGGTGACGGCGAGTGCTTCGGCGATCTGTGCGGCGATGAGGATGTCGCGATCGCTTTTCTTCAGGTGTTCGTGTTCGTACTGCATGCTGTCAGTCTCTTCCTGCTGTTGTGCTGAGACTGTGGTGGAGAGTGCGCCGACAGCGGCGAAGGTTGCGGCTCCGGTAAGCGCGGCGCCTTTAAGAAACGATCGTCGGGAGGATGCTGATTGGCTTTCTTCTGGCGAACGGACGGCTTCGATTTCGTTTAGTGCTTTCATTGCGGTACATCTCCTGATTCAATTCCTGAAAAGTTCGTCCACGGTTCGCTTCGATTGTTTTGGGGGCCCTGGGGTCTCGGAGAACTTTCCGGGTGCATGGGGTACGAGACCTGTACGCCGCGTGGATGTCAGGGATTTGTGAAATTCAGCGAGGTCGCTGAAGGGGAGATTGATTTTGCGAAGGGTGGGGTGGGCGTAGAATCCAAAATCATCTGTGGTTCGTTAAGGAGGCACAATGGCGCTCAGCTTTGCTAAAGATATCCGCCCGCTATTTCGGGATGGGGACATTGAATGCATGAAGCCTGATGGGATTGCTCTTGATGATTTCGTGTGGATGAGTGTGCCTGCGAATGCGACTCTTGTCTACGGCACAGTGTCTGATGGGTCGATGCCTCCTGATGAACCGTGGTCAGCCGATCGTGTTGCGCTGTTCAAGGAGTGGATGGACGCGGGTTATCCTGCGTAGTCCGTTGCGGTGCGCAAAAGGAACTACATGGATTCTGGAGCGCGGTTTTGTTAGTGCGTGCCGGCGGATGCTGGTGACGGTGCATTGGACCAGGCGAGGCCGTCTGCATCGTTTCCCGCGTCGATGAGGGATTGGACCTTCCAGGTTTCTAGATCGATGGCTGCGACTTTGTGATCCTTGTTGCAGGAGACGTAAGCTACGAGGCCGTCTGGGCGGATGAGAACTTCCTGGGGCTGGCTGGGGACGTCGATGGTGCGGACGATGGAGTAGTTCGAGAGATCGATGACTGCGACCTTTGCCGATTTGGAGAGGCAGAGGATGAGGTAGCGGCCGTCGTGCGTGGATGCACTGCCGTAGCCGGTGCCGGGGAGTGGAATCCATGTCTTGAGCTTGCGCGTGGCGGTGTCGATGACGGCGAGGCGGGGATTATTCCAGTCGGAGGTGAATAAAAGCTTGTCGTCGTTGCTGAGGGAGATGCGCTGGACACGTGTTGTTCCGGGCTCGCCGACTGGAATGATTGCGAGCGTTTTGTGTGTGTCGAGGTCGAGGACGGAGACGCTGGCGGGGCCTACGTTGGTGGTGTAGGCGAAGCGGCCGTCGTGAGAGAGCGCGAACATGTGGGACTGGGCGGCGCCGGTGGGAATCTTGTAGAGGATTTTGAGGGTCTTCGGGTCAATGACGGTGATGGCTTCGTCTAGTTCGGTGGAGACGTAAAGGAGATTGCGTTTGGTGTCGTAGACGGGGAGGTGGGGGCGTACGCCGTGGCCGAAGTCGACGGTGGCGGTGATCTTGTGGGTGGGAACGTCGATGACGAGCATCTCGTGTCCGTCTGTGCCGGGGCGGCCTACGCCTGCGTTGCCATAGATGGGAAGGTAGGCAGTGCGGCCGTCGGGAGAAGTGGTGACTTCGTGGCCGGTGATGCGGTCTTCCTGGAGCGCGAAGGTTTGTTGGGCGGTGGTTGGGTCGATGAAGGAGAGGGTGCGATCCGTCTGATTCGCTACGAGGAGGGTGCCTGAGGTTTGTGCTAACGCGGAGAGAGTTGCGGCAGAGAGTGTTGCGATGGCAAGGGTCGAGGAGATTACGCGGACGGAGAAGAGAAGAATCTTCATAGGTTGAGAGTTTACCCGTCCGCGAATGGCGGGGAGGAGCTTTTTCAGTTTTTGCGTTCGACGAGATATTGGGCGAGCGATTTGAGTGGGGCTGCGGCTTCGCCGAATGGGGCCAGGGCGGCGAATGCGTCGGCGATGAGCTCTTCGGCGTCGTGGAGGGACTGGTCGATGCCGAAGACGGCAGGCCAGGTGGCTTTGGTGGTGGCGGTGTCTTTGCCGGCGGTCTTGCCGAGTTCTTCGGAGCTTTGCGTCATGTCGAGGACGTCGTCGACGATTTGGAAAGCTAGGCCTGCTTTTTCGCCGAAGGTGCGGAGGCGGGCGATGGTGTCGGCGTAGGGGGCATAGGCTGCGCGGCTTGCTTTGGTTTCGGTGGGTTCGTCGTTGCTGTAGCCGCTGCTTGAGGAGCGGTGGCGGAGGCTGAGGCCGTAGAGGCCGCCGGAGACGATGCTGGTGGTGATGAGAGCGCCGGTTTTGGAGCGGTGGATGGCTTCGACGAGTGCGGCCGTGGGGGCGGTCCCTTCGGCTTCAATGTCCATGACCTGGCCGCCGATCATGCCGGGAGGGAGTTTGGTGTCGAGGTCGCCCACGCGGCCTACGCCGGTGCCGATGGCGAGTGAGATGTCGCGGAGGATGGCGACGGTGGTGGGGGAGGAGATGGGAAGGCCTGCGATGGTCTGGAATGCGAGGGTTTGGAGTGCGTCGCCGGCGAGAATGGCGGTGGCTTCGCCGAAGACGACGTGGGCCGTGGGCTGGCCGCGGCGGAGGTCGTCGTTGTCGAGGGCGGGGAGGTCGTCGTGAATGAGGGAGTAGGTGTGGAGCATCTCGAGCGCGGCGCCGAGGTCGGCGATGCCTTCGGGGTAGGTTCCGGTGCCTGCGACCATGCGGGCGGCTTCCATGCAGAGGATGGGACGGAGACGCTTGCCGCCGGCGAAGGTGCTGTGGCGCATGGCGCGGTGAATGGAGTGGGGGAGAGTGTCGGTTGCGGGCAGGAGGCGTTCGAGGGCAGCATCAGTGAGCCGAGCGCCGGAAAGAAGCAGGTCTTTTACCGTGGGTTGCATCGGCTTCGATGATAAATCAGCTTGATTGATGTGGGTTTAGGTTGGTGGTTTATGTGCGTGAGTTCGTGATGTTTAAGGGAGCGTGGATTGCGATTGAGATTTGCGGCGGAGGAGGAAGAGAAGAGTTGCGAGGGCGATGAGTGAGATGGTGTCGCCGATGGTCTGGTCGAGGGTGTGGGCGTAGATGATTGCGATGGTGGATGGGCCGGCGGGGATGGGGAGGGCGATGAGGCCGTCGTCGCGTTGGTCGCGGGTTGAGTCAGGGGAGCCGTTCAGGGAGATGTGCCAGTTTGGGTAGTTGCGGAGATTGAGGATGAGGTCTTCGGCGATGGGGGCGTTGATGGTGAGGTGCGTGGGAGTGGGGCTGGGTTGGGTGTTGGTGGGGGCCTTGGCGTTGGGATCGTGCGAGAGCCAGAAGGCGGGATCTTTGGGGGAGAGGGAGTCGTTGTCGGCGGTGGCGGGAGTGTATTCGTCGGTGGGGTCGGTGCCCTGGTTTGACTGGAAGAGGGCTTGGCGGGCTGCGGGGGTGTCCTCTTCGTCGCAGGATTGACGGAAGAGGTTGTAGGCAGGGTAGGTGAGAGTTGCGGCGAGGGCGATTGCGACTAGTGTGTGCGTGGTGGGGTTGAGGTGCACACGGGCGAACGCCAAGGCGGTAGATAGGCTGAAGACGGCGGCGAGGATTGCGAGGAAGCGCCAGGGGAATTGCAGGAAGGCCAATTCGGGGGCGTGGTTCCAGAGGATGGCGGTGAGGGGGGTCAGTAGGACGGCGATTGCTGAGGTGAGGATGGACAGGGATTTTGTAAGCGTGTTTCGTTGGGCGTATCGAGTGAGAGAGATTGCGAGGGCGGCGATGGTCAGGGTGAGGAGGATTACGGCAAGGAGAGAGGCGGTGTGGAGAACCTGATCGTGTGCGAGGTCGCCGGTGTGATGGAAGAGGAAGTTGTCCTGGATGCGCATGTTGGGGATGATGGCCATGGCGATCTGAACGAAGCGACGTTCGTACGCGGCGGGGACGATGTAGAAGGCGGCAATGGCTAGGCCGAGAATGGTGCCGACGGTGGTATTGATGGCGATATTTTTGCGAGGCGTGTTGGAGGGTCTGGCGAGGCGGATGAGCGTGAGGAGCGCGAGGGCGTAGCAGCTCATGACGGCAGCGGGCGCGTTGGTGAGCCAGAGGAGGGCGATGGGGATAGCGATGCCGGGGATGGTGACGCGCTCGCGGAGGATGGCGTGGAGGAGGAGTGGGATGAAGGCTGCGGCGAGGAGTTCGGCGTAGGCGGTGCGCTCGTAGGCGGTGAAGAGCATGTAGGGATTCACCGTGTAGAGGAGGGCTGCGAGGAGAGCGGCTGTGGGAGGAGCGAAGTCTCGGGCGAGACGGTGGAGGGCGAGACCGCTGGCGGTGAGGGCTAGCCAGGTGTAGACGATAGGTGTCGCGGTGATGGGGAAGATGAGGGTGAGGATCGCGCCGAGGGTCCAGGAGAGTGGAGGGTAGAAGACGAAACGAGGTTCTCCGGCGTTCCAGGCAGCGGTGTAGGCCCAGTGAGGGTGAAGGTTGCCGTGAGTGAATTGGCGGGCGGCTTCCATCCAGTTGAGGAGATGGAAGTCGAAGTCGTGGCCGCAGGAGCAGCCGTTGAGGAGGAGAGGGAAGATGGCGATGCAGGCGGCTAGAGGGATCAGGAGATAAGGGAGCCGGTCGCGCTGCATGTCTTGAGGGTATCGCAGACTTAGACGTGGGCATTGCGTGATGTTGGGATGTTGACCGACGTCAATCGATGCCAGGGGTGGAGATCAAAGGATCGATTTCGACATCTCGTATTCGATGAGATTGGGATCGTTGGGGTAGGGCTCGGTTCGGCCGGTTGCAGTGAATCCGAGGCGCTCGTAGAAGGATATGGCGGCGAGGTTGGTGTTGGTGACCATGAGCCGGAGAGTGTGGGCTGCGCAGAGGCGAGCCCAGGATTCGATGGCGTCGACGAGGAGTTTGCCGGTGCCGGTTCGACGGTGGGTGGAGGCAACCCACATCGAGACGAGTTCGGCGTTTTGTGGGACTTCTTTGTTGAGGAAACCGGCGGCGATGCCGCAATACTCGTTCTGGTGATAGGCGAGGTAGCCGACGGAGTGTGGGGTGCAGAGGTTGGCGGCGCGGGTGTGCCATTCGGCTTCAGAGAATTGAGATTCGTGGGCGTAGGTGCTGCCGAAGGCGGATGGTGTGTCCCGGAGAGCGTGGAGACGAACTGTTTTGTAGCTGGCTGATAGCGCCGGAGTGATTTCGTGAAGGATGACCATGGGCTAATGGGCGCCGGCGGGGGGCTTGCCTGGTTTTACTTTTTTCAAGAACCATACGATGCCGACGCAGACAAAACAGAGAAGAGAGAGCCAACGGAAGACGTCGACAAATGCCCAGAGGGTGGCCTGGCGGCCGAGCTGCTGGTAGAGGCTGGCCTGGGCGGGATCGGCGGCGTTCGCCTGTCCGTAGGGGTTGGTCAGGAACTGGGTCATGCTGCCGAGGGAGTTTTGAAACTGCTGGCCGGTGCGAGGAACGGAGTTGATTATGAGGTTTTGGTGGACGTCGGCGCGACGGGTGAGCAGAGTGGAGGCGATGGAGATGCCGATGGAGCCGCCGATGTTGCGCATGAGGTTGAAGAGGCCGCTGGCATTGCCGATTTGTTTCGTGTCGAGTGTGCCGTAGGCGGCGGTGCTGATGGGGACGAAGACGAAGCTAAGACCGAAGCCGGTGATGAGGATGGGGAGGAGCAGTGTGGTGGGGGAGATGTCCAGGGTGACGTTGCCGAAGTAAAGAGTGGTGAGGCCGAAGGTGAAGAAGCCAAAGGTGAGAAGGTAGCGGGGGTCAACCTTGTTTGAGAGGTAGCCGATGACAGGCATGCCGCAGACTGCGCCGATGCCGCGAGGAGCGACAGCGAGACCCGCAGTGAACGCTGTGTAACCGAGGAGTTCCTGATAGAAGAGCGGGAGGACGGTGACGGTGGAGTAGATGCCGACACCGAACATGAAGATGAGAATGGAGCCCAGGCGGAAGTTTCGGTCTTTGAGGACTTTTAGATCGACGATGGAGTCTTTGTCGTGCCAGCAGTGCCAACAGAAGTAGATAAAAGATGTAACGAGGAAGAAGACGGCCCAACGAATCCAGATGGCTCCGAACCAGTCGTCTTCCTGACCCTTGTCGAGGACGACCTGGAGACAGCCTGTCCAGACGACGAGGGCACCAAAGCCGTAGCGGTCGAAGGCGGGGACTCGAGATTTGCTGATGTACGGCGGGTCGTGGACGAAGCGGCTGATCATGACGATTGCGAGGATGCCGATGGGGATGTTGATGTAGAAGGCGTAGCGCCAGGAGTAGGTGTCGGTGAGCCAGCCGCCCAAAGTGGGGCCGAGGACTGGGGCTACGACGACTCCGAAGGCGAAGACGGCCATGGCAGCTCCGCGTTTGGAGGGCGGGAAGGATTCGAGGAGGATGGCCTGGGAGAGAGGTTGCAGGGCGCCACCGCCTGCGCCTTGAACGATGCGGGCCAGCAGCAAGATGCCGAGGGTGGGAGCTGCTCCGCAGGCGAAGCTGGATATGGTGAAGATCACGATGCAGGACAGGAGGAAGCGCTTACGGCCGAATTTGAGGGAGAACCAGTTGCTGGCGGGAAGGATGATGGCGTTTGCGACGAGGTAGCTGGTGAGGACCCAGGTGGCTTCGTCGTTGGAGGCGGAGAGAGAACCGGCTATGTAAGGGAGGGCGACCGAGGCGATCGCGGTATCGAGCACCTCCATGAAGGTGGCGAGCATGACCGATGCGGCGATCAGCCAGGGGTTGACGCCTTGGGTCATGGAAGCGGATTGATCGGGCGGTGCGCTCGCAGCCGAGGCCATGGTCTCCGGAAGGATCCTTGCGGTGGAGTGATTGTCTCCTAAATAGAGGCAAAAAAGGAGGTAATGGATGCATTCGAAGTTTGCGCGGTGCGGTTAGCGACGCAAAAAGGCGGCAGGCCCGTTGGATGGAGCCTGCCGCGCTTGGTTGGTTGTGGTTTCCGGCGTACGTCTGCCGGTTCGGTGTCGAGGGGCTTTAGGAGGGGTTGCGGCCCATCTGGCCCATCGACTGGGAGACGTTGTGATAAGAGCCCATCTGTAGCCTCCGCGTGGAAGGGGAGTGGCGGAGCGGGGGAACCTGGACGGCGTCGAGGCTCTTCGGAAGGTGGGTGGACCAGGTGTAGGTGGTGGTCGAGATGTTGGGGGAGTCTTCGGTGGCGTTACAACCAGAGAGGAGACCGGCTAGGAGGCCTGCGAGGCCCAGGGAGGCGACTTTCAAAAGGCGGCGTGCGGTACGGCGTGCAGTAAGGGAAGACATGAGCAGAGCTCCAAGTGATGCATTAATTGAAGGAAGCGTAACTGGGGGCATCAAGGGCGACAATGACACCTTCGAGGGACCGATTGGGCGATATCGCCGGGGTGTTTTGGCGAATCACGTGTTTGGTCTATCGGCGGGTGGGAGTGGGGACTGGAGGCGCGTCGGGAGAATTCTTAGGCTAGATTTCGGTTCTTTTGTAATGGCTGGGCGGAGGCTAAAGCTATTTGGAAGAATGAGTAAGGGTTTTGAATCCAATAGGTGGTTGGGTACATCAGAATAGTTGACAATAAGTGACTCAAGGTGAGATTCTTGGGATGTCAAAAATGTTGATGGGCTGCGAGCCCAGAATGGGGATTTGGGATGGCGAAGATTATTGGAATTGACTTGGGAACGACGAACTCATGCGTCGCGGTGATGGAAGGTGGGGAGCCGAAGGTGATCCCGAACGAAGAGGGTGGCCGGACGACCCCTTCCGTGGTTGCGTTCACCAAGAGTGGCGAGCGGCTGGTGGGCCAGGTGGCCAAGCGCCAGGCGATTACGAATCCGGAGAATACGGTTTATTCGATCAAGCGGTTTATGGGTCGTCGCATGAATGAAGTTGGCGACGAGTTGAAGATGGTGCCGTACAAGGTTGTTGCGAAGGGCGACAACATTGTGGTGAGCGCGCAGGGTAAGGAGTTCACTCCGCCTGAGATCTCGGCGATGATTCTGCAGAAGCTGAAGAAGGCTGCAGAGGACTATCTGGGGACCTCGGTGACCGAGGCTGTGATTACGGTTCCGGCTTACTTCAATGATGCTCAGCGTCAGGCGACCAAAGATGCCGGCAAGATCGCTGGACTGGATGTGAAGCGTATTGTGAACGAGCCGACTGCGGCTGCGCTTGCTTATGGTCTGGACAAGAAGAAGGACGAGACGATTGCGGTCTATGACTTCGGTGGCGGTACGTTCGATATCTCGATTCTTGAGGTTGGTGAAGGCGTCATTGAGGTGAAGTCGACCAACGGTGATACGCACCTTGGTGGTGACAACCTTGACCAGCGCATTGTGGATTGGCTGATTGCTGAGTTCAAGGCTGATACCGGGCTTGATCTGCATGCGAAGGGCAACGAGATGGCGCTGCAGCGGTTGAAGGATGCCGCAGAGAAGGCGAAGATCGAGCTGTCGACGGCGCAGGAGTCGGAGATCAATCTCCCCTTCATTACCGCCGATGCGAGTGGACCGAAGCACCTTGTTCGGAACTTGACTCGCGCGAAGCTGGAGTCATTGGTCGATGATCTGCTGCAGCGGTCGATTGGACCGTCGAAGCAGGCGATGAAGGATGCTGGCGTGGATGCGAGCAAGATCGACGAGGTGGTTCTCGTCGGTGGTCAGACTCGAATGCCGAAGATTCAGCAGTTGGTGAAGGAGCTGTTCGGCAAGGAGCCGCATAAGGGCGTGAACCCGGATGAGGTTGTGGCGATCGGCGCGGCAGTTCAGGCTGGCGTGTTGGCTGGTGAAGTGAAGGATCTGTTGCTGCTCGATGTGACTCCGCTGACGTTGTCGATTGAGACGATGGGCGGTGTGGCGACGGCGATGATCAACCGGAACACTACGATTCCGACGAAGAAGACGGAGACGTTCTCGACGGCGGCTGATTCGCAGACTGAAGTTGAAGTGCATGTGCTGCAGGGCGAACGGCCGATGGCGGCGCAGAACCGGACGCTAGGCAAGTTCAAGCTGGCTGGAATTCCTCCGGCTCCGCGTGGCGTGCCGCAGATCGAGGTTACGTTTGACATCGATGCGAACGGCATTCTGAATGTGACGGCCAAGGACAATGCGACGGGTAAGGATCAGAAGATTACGATTACCAGCTCGTCGGGCTTGAGCAAGGAAGAGGTTGAGCGGATGGCGAAGGATGCCGAGGCTCACGCGGCTGAGGACAAGGAGCAGCGGGAGGCGGTCGAGGCTCGGAATGGACTGGATTCGCTGGTCTACAACATTGAAAAGATGTTGAAGGATGCAGGCGATAAGGTTCAGGAGTCGGATAAGACCGAGGTCGAGACGGCTCTGGCGGAGGCGAAGACGACTCTGGCTGGAACTCCGAGCGCGAGTGAGCTGAATGCTGCGAAGGATCGTCTAACGACTGTGAGCCACAAGCTCGCAGAGGCGATGTACAAGGCGTCTGCGGCATCAGCACCGACCGATGGTGCGACAGCAGCGACGGAAACGCACGAAGAGCCGAAGAAGGACGAAGGCGTGATTGATGCTGAATACGTCGACGTCGATGAAAAGAAATAAGTGTAATCCGTAAGGACTGGTTTGAACGTAATAAAGGTGAGGGGCGTTCCTGATGGGGTGCCCCTCCTTTTTATCAGTTCGAATTGTGGGGGTTGGCGTGTAGAGTGCGTCTATCACCAGAAAGGTGTGTAGCGGTGAGCGGAAGAAACAGGGAAGATCAGTACGCAGAGACGTTTTGGATGGAGAACCTGGAACTCAATCGATTGCTTGGAGGGAAGACCATGACCGAGACGATGTGGAAGTGCGACCAGGTTCGAGCAGGCCGGCTGTACAACCGGATGATGTTCGATACCAAAGAAGAAGCGGTGAAGTTCGCCCAGCGGATGCAGCAGATGGAGCCGGATCAGATGTTTTCGATCGAGGCGATCGAGGCGCGTCAGGTCTGGAACTGATCTGTTAGACGGAGCGCGTTCGAATAACTTCGAAGCGCTTCTTGTAGCGCAGTATGGGTGATTCGAAGAATCGGTAAGAGATAGAAGCCAGCAAGACAGTGAGGATGAAGGCAAACGCGACTTCAAGTGCGTTGGTCGTCATCCTCGCTATTTGGTGGCCACTGGTGAGGCGATGAACGAGGTAAATCGAGAGACGTAGCATGGCCCAGTGAAAGACGTAGAGACCGTACGAGATCTTTCCCAGGTAGACCAGGGGGCGCAGTTTGGCTAGACGTGTCTCACCGAGGAAGCTGAAGAAGAGCAGGGTGCAGCCAAGGTTGACGCAGAGGTAGCCGGGAGCTGCGAGATGGAAGGTAACCGGGTCTGATGTTTCCTTGACCTGAAAGAGATGTTGGGCTGCACCAAGAGCGGCAAGACCCATGATGAAGAAGAGCGATCGGACGAGGGGATGTAGTTTTGGCGCACGGCCTCGAAGCGCAAGCGCAAGTAAAGCTCCTGTGCTGAAGAACTGGAATTGAACGAAGCTGTTAACCCAGATCATCAGGATGGCGCTGGAGCCGGCATGGCATAGGTGAGCGAGCGCCAGATAGGCAACGGCAAACATGGCGATGGAGAAGACGATGGAGCCAGAGCGGTGGAGGTATTTCCGGGCAGAAGGCCAGAGGATGTAGAACTGCTCCTCTACGGGGATGCTCCAGAGCGGCGTTGAGATGGTATCGGTAAAGCCGTGGTACGCGACGTACCAGTTGCCCGCGGCGAAGAGGAAAGCCAAGAGGCGTGAGGTGGTGAAGACTCCGGGGTTCAGGTGGAGTTGCAAGAGGTAGTCAACCAGCAGAACGATAAAATAGAGGGGCCAAATGCGGAGGCCCCGTCGAATGTAAAAGGCTCGAAGGTGAATGTCTCCAGATTGACTCTTTTCACGCTCGAGCAATTCGGTAATGAGGTAAGAGCTGAGCAGGAAGAAGAGACAGACGCCAAGCGCACCGGCGATGCGGAAGGAATCGAAGATGCCGCTGGCGACAGTGACGGAGTGATAGAAGAAGACTAGAAGAAAGGCGACAAAGCGAAGAACATCAAGCTCTGGCCGGTAGAAGCTAGCATTTGTTGCGGTCAAAGAATTCCTCGTTAGACGCTTGTGCAGACGATGGGGAGCGCCGCGTTCCAAGGAGCATAGCATGGAGGATGCAGCGTTAAAGTCAGAGATGGCGATGTAGACCTCTGAGCGCAGTATTCCGCACTCCCAATGTGAATTGAGGCGAATGGACGTCCGCGATGGATTCGACGATGGCACCAGATGCGAGCGACTGCGACGAGAGTGAGAGAAGATGCCTGAGGGGAACGAGATTCATCGATGGGCCGAGAGGCACTCGGCTGCGTTTGCGGGGAAGACTGTTCGGGTGGATGGGCCGCAGGGGCGGTTTACCGATGCGGGGATGATTGATGGGCGAAAGCTGAAGCGAGTGCTGGCTGTGGGGAAGCATCTTGGGTATGACTTCGGAAAGGACTTGATCCTCCATGTGCATCTCGGGCTGCAGGGAGACTTCACGGAGGGTTCGGGGCCGCTACCGGAGGTGCGTGGTGCGTTGCGGCTGCGGATGTGGAATGAGGCTGCGGTGAAGAGGCCGGCGGTGCCGGGTGTGAGTAAGCGGCATGCTTGGTATTCGGACGATGATGGGACTGGGCATATTGAATCGTCGAAGGTGGCGTGGGTGGAGTTGCGCGGGCCGATGGACTGCTCGATCTACTCGCAGGAGAAGTGGGATGCGTTGCTAGAGCGTCTGGGGCCTGATCCGTTAAATGGGGATGGGCCGGAGAAGATGATTGCGCGTGTTGCGAAGAGCAAGAAGGCGATTGGAGAGCTGCTGATGGACCAGTCGGTGGCGGCGGGAGTAGGGAATATCTTTCGTGCTGAGTTGCTGTTTCGGGCGCGGCTGAGCCCGTTTACTCCGGGAAAAGACGTAGCGGAGAGCACGCTGCGGTCGATATGGAAAGAGGCGATCGTGTTGATGAAGGCTGGGATGATCGATCGGAGGATTGTGACGACGAAGCCGAAGGATCGGCCGCATAAGAGTGGGCCGGTGCTGAAGGAAGAGGCGCACTATGTGTATCGGCGGCAGGGTCGGCCTTGCTCAATCAGCGGGACGAAGATTTTGACGAAGGTGATGGCGGGGCGGAATCTTTTTTGGTGTCCGGTCTGCCAGGCGGGGCAGGATTCGAAGGCTGAGTGAGGTTTAGAGATGCGCGTGAGGCGCATTGGTAAGAGAATGGAAGAAGATTATGGCGACGACACAGACGAAAGACTATTACGGCACGCTGGGCGTGAAGAAGACGGCGACGGCGGAGGAGATTCGCAAGGCGTTTCGCAAGGCTGCGCGGAAGTATCACCCGGACGTGAATCCGAACGACAAAAAAGCCGAGGAGAAGTTCAAAGAGATCTCTGAAGCGAACGATGTTTTGAGCGATGACAAGAAGCGGAAGATCTACGACCAGCTTGGCTTCTACTCGGACAATATCGACCCGGCTGCGGCGGAGGCTGCCGCGCGGGGCGGCTATGGCGGAGGTGCATCTTCTGGTGGTTATGGTGCCGGACGTGCTGGTGCGAGCCGCGGTGCCGGGCAGGAGGTTCCGTTTGACTTTGGGGGGTTCGATTTTTCGGACTTTCAGAGTGGACGCGCGGCGCAGCAGGAGTCGGGCGGCGGGTTTGGCGGGAGCTTCAAGGACATCTTCAGCGGGATGTTTAACGGAGGGAAGCAGGCCGCGCGTGGGCCGCAGCCGGGGACCGATCTTGAATACCAGGTGAGCGTCGATTTCTGGATGGCAGTGCGGGGTGGTGTAACGCGGCTGGAGATTCAGCGGCAGGAGGTTTGCCCGACATGCAAGGGCAAGTCAACTACGGGCGGAAGTGTGGAGTGTCCGGAGTGCCATGGTTCGGGACAGGTGACGCAGATGGGCGGCCGGATGAAGTTCAATATTCAGTGTCCGCGGTGCGGTGGTTCGGGGAAGGTGCAGAACTCGTGCCTGACCTGCGATGGCGAGGGTGTGGTGACCAAGCGTGAGCCGCTGGAGTTTCGCATTAAGCCGGGGACCCGGGATGGACAAAGGATTCGGCTGGCGGGTAAAGGCAATGCGGGGACGAATGGCGGACCGGCGGGAGATCTGTTTTTGATTATCAAGGCGGGGACGCATCCGGTGTTTACGCGGGCGGCGGATGACATATATGTAACCGTTCCGGTTACGATGACCGAAGCCGCGCTGGGAGCAAAGATTGATGTGCCTACGATCGATTCGCATGAGGGCGGCGCAAGAACGCAGTTGAAGATTCCGCCAGGGACACAGACGGGACAGAAGCTGCGGCTGCGGGAGAAGGGAGTGCCTTCAGCTTCGCGGGAGGGTGCTCGTGGCGATGAGATCGTGGAGGTGAAGATCGTCGTGCCGAAGGTGCATGATGAACGAAGCAAGGAGATTTTGCGCGAGTTGGCGAAGCTGAATCCGGAGGATCCGCGCGAAGATTTATTTCAGAATGTGTAAGTTCTAATTTCTTTGCACCCCGCTTGACCGTTTGTCGCATCCTAGTTCATCAAGAAATGTTGGGGTGTACATGGTCTGTTTGCACTGAAACTTGTGCACCCATGATGAAATCTCTCTAAAATCGGAGGTGATTCCATGCGGCATCTGGCGAAAGCGCTGATGTTTCCCGGTTTCCTGTTCTCCGTGCTGGCTTGCACGGGATGTTTGCAGGCACAGAGTCGAACGACTCCGACAGCGGAGGAGATTGTCAGCCGAATGCTCGAGAAGAATGGCGAGCGGCAGGCGGCGCTCGAACACTACAGGACTGACCGAACTTATCAGCTGGAATATGACGGCACCGGTGGCAAACACCATGCGGAGATGATCGTGCGTACAGAGTACGTGGCTCCGGGTAGGAAATATTTCACGGTACTGTCGGAGTCGGGGTCGAAGCTGCTGTGCAGGGAGGTTCTTCGGCGGCTGGTCGATAAGGAGGAGCAGACGTCAGAGAAGACGGACTGGCAGCGTGCAATGTTTTCAACAGATACCTACAGGGTGGAGCTGGTTGGCAGGGAGCAGCTGGAGGGTGTGAATACGTGGGTTCTGAAGGTAGAGCCGAAGGTTTACAGCAACGTGGCGTATCGGGGGAAGGTGTGGGTGAGCATGGATGACTTTGCGACGGTGCGGATGATGGGAGAGCCGGCGAAGAGTCCTTCGTGGATGCTGGATAGCGCGAGCTTCGACTCGTGGTACATGCGACGGGGGAGTGTATGGGTACCGGCGAAGAATGTTTCGACGACGCATGTGCGGATCGGTGGCGAGGCGAAGGTGACGATCGATTATGGGAAGTATGATGTCTTGTTGGCGAAGCAGGTGGGAGCGGTGGAAGAGCACGGGCGGGATCGAGTTCGGAGTGTGACTTTGGCGGCTGGTCTTTTGCGTTAAGTGCGGGTTGCGTAGAGTTGTTTGACGAGCGTAGGCCCCGAGGAGCTAGACTTCGATAGAGCATCTAGCGGAGTTGGGATTCCAGGGGTTCGAGACTATGGCGACAAAGCGGAAGAGCAAGGGCGCGTACATGATTTCGTCGGTGGCGGAGATGTACGAGATTCATCCGCAGACGTTGCGTTTGTATGAGCGGGAGGGGTTGCTGCGGCCGTCGCGGAGTGAGGGCAATACGCGTCTTTATACCGATGAGGATCTGGAGCGGCTAGAGTTTATCTTGAACCTGGCGCGGGACCTGGGCGTGAATATCGCGGGGATCGCGATCGTGCTGCAGATGCGGGAGCGGATGGAGGAGATGAATCGACAGATGCAAGGGTTCGTCGACTATGTTCGGACGGAGATGTTGACGCGAATGCAGCAACAGCAGGCCCCGGGGGCTGGGCTGGTTCCGTTTCGGCGGCAGGTCGTGATTCCGGGGCGGAAGGATAAGAAGACCGGCTGAAGTGTTGGATTTACTTCGGGCCTAGTCGAAGCAAAACGCCGCCGGGGTTGATGCGGTAGCGCTCCCCGCGATAGATGATCTCTCGGCCGAAGTAGCTTGCGGCCCAACTGTAGAAGCCGAGGAGATCGCAGAGGGGATAAAGCCAGAAGAAGGTGAGCGATAGCCTGTCGCGCATGATGGCGAAGCCGATGAGCAGGGCCTGAAGACAGCGATTGGCGATTGCGGCAACGAGAAGCCCCAAGCCGATGGTGGGTCGCCCGATGGCGAGTCCGGAGAAAAACCCGAGGAGACCGAAGGGCATGGCGTAGGTGAGACCGGTGCCGAGGTGTCCGGCGGGACGGGAGCAGCGAGTGTTCTTCATCCAGCTGATCTGGTGACGCAGGCCGGCGATGAAGCTTCCATAGTTGATGCAGTGATCGACGATGGCCGTTGAGAGGATTACTTTGTAACCTTTTTCTGCGATGCGGTTGCCGAGCCAGAAGTCGTCGGCGAGCAAGTCTCCCATGTCTTTGAAGCCGCCGATCTGGTCGATCAGGGCTTTGCGGGTGAGGAGAGTCGGGCCGAGCCCGAACTTGATGTCTTCGATCAGATTTGCGGTCAGGACGCCACTGGAGAACTCCACTGTTTGTGTGAGGGCGGTGGGCAGCGAGGTGGTGACTGCGGGCTTTCCCCGAAAAACACAGGTGACTAAGCCGACTGCGGGGTCGGCCAGAGGCTGCAGGATGTCGTGGAGATAGGAGGGGCTGACGCGAACGTCGCTGTCGGAGAAGAGGATGATCTCGTGCTGCGCCGCTTCGACAAGGAGCGACATGGAGAAGGTCTTGGGATTTTGCCAGAGCGGCTCGCCTGAGGCCAGGAATCGTGCGGAAATGGATGGGAATCGGGCCGCGACTTCTTGAGCGCAGAGAATTCCTGGATCGGAGAGTGATCTTGCGCAGAAGATGAGTTCAAACTGGGGATAGTTGAGGGTGAAGAAGCTCTCGATATTCTCCTCCAGCCCGGAATCCTTGCCGTGAAGAGGCTTGAGAATGCTTACCGGAGGGGCGTAGTTGCCCTGATCGTTGCGATGGGAGCGGAATCGGAAGCCGCCGATGACGGCCAGAAGAAAAGACACTCCGGAGGTCACGATGCCGAAGAAGCCGATGGCAAAGGCAACGCGGCCGATCAGGAGCAGGATGGGGGACATGGCTTCTGTAAGGATATCGGCTCGTGTTGGGTTGTGCCACTGCGGGGGGCGCCGCTAGGGAGACCGAAGAGCGATTAGCGGTTGGAGAGGATGAATTTACCGCCTTCGGCGGCGAGGAGGTGGACCGGGGCGAAGCGTGCAAGGTCGGCGGCACGTTGTTTGTTGAAGGTAAGCAGGAAGATACGCTGGGAGCCGGACCAGGCTTGGCGGAGTCCGTCGTCGGTTCCGAAGATGGGTGGGGCATCGGGCCAGAAGGAGCCATACCAGGGGCCGTAGATTCGCCCGTTGACGAGGGCTGCCTGTTGGCCGGTGTAGAAAAGGATGGATGAGCCGGAGGACAGCCAACCATCGATGATGACGCGATCGCCGGGCCGGATGTCCTGATTTATGGTGGCGGCGAGGGCCTTTGACCCAAGGATGGGATAGAAGCGGACGAGGCCTTCGTGTGCGGCGAGAAGGGTGAGGGTCATTGCAGCGGCGAGGACGAGATTCGCAGCGTAAGTGAACGAGCGGCGTCGCAGGATGTAGCTGCCGAAGCCGACGCCGAGCATGCTGAGAGCGACTGCGACGAGCGGGCCACGGAAGATTCCCATGGCGTCGTCGGTGAGGTCGAAGAGGTGGCCGAGGGAGAGATTATAGAAGTCGGGATTGGAGTTCAGGAGTGAGGCTAGATCGGCGCCGGGGGCCGGGTGCGGTGCGGTGATGGCGAAGTATCCGCAGACGATGGCAATGATCGTGGTAAGGGGCAGGAGAAGGTAGACGTGCCAGTGGAGGGCGCTCTCGGTGGCCGTGGCGCCGATGTCGTGGAGTGTTGAGCGTGACGATTGATCCGCGCGGGCGAGGAGACCGCCGGCCATGAGGCACAAGGCCGGTATCGCGGGAATGGAGTAGTACTCCTGACGGCTGGAGAGGGAGAAGAAGCCCATGACGAGGATGCTCCATAGAAGGAGCGAGAGGGCGGCTTCGTGGTCGCGGGCGACGGAGAGCGCGTTGGCGGTGATGTTGGACGCGTGGTTGCGGAGAGTTCGAACGTGATTGGCGATCGCTGCCGGCAGGAAGACGGTCCAGGGAAGGACCCAGATGGCGAGATAGAGCCAGAAGAGAAGCACGGGTGTCTGGCCGTAGTCGTGGGGGATGCGTTTTGAGAGGAATCTCGCGATGTGCTCGTTGTAGAGATAGAACCAGGCCCAGCCTCCGGTGGCGGGGAGACCGAAGCCAGCGGGGAGTGGGATTGCGGGAGTGCGTAGCGCGGCGAGGATGTGCCACGGTGCTGCGAGAGCGAGGAAGACCAATGTGCTGGGGATGAGATGGAGTTTGAGCAGGAGCCTGAGCTGGTTTGTGAAGGCCAGGTAGAGCAGGACGAAGCCGATGGGAAAGACAAGGCCGATGAGACCTTTTGTCAGGACATTTGCGGCCATGACGGCGGCGAAGGCGAGGCACGGTTGAAGGGCGGATCTTTGTTGCTGGGATGAGGAGGTACCGTGTGGCTGACGGCGGTTGAGGGCTATGAGGAAGAGATGGACCGCCAGGGTCATCCAGAGGGCGATGAGAATGTCTGGGATGTAAAAGCGGGTGTAGAGGTAGGGGCCAATGCTGGTGGCGACGGCGAGTGCGGCGTAGAAGCCTCCGCGGTCGGGTTTGTCGGTGGGGGAGATTGCTGCGAAGAGGCGGATGCCTAGGGCGTAGACGGATAGGAGGAGCGCCAGGACGGCGAGGGCAAGGGGAAGGCGGGCGGCCCAGTCGTGGATGCCGAAGAGATGCATGGAGCCGGCTGCCATCCAGTACATCAGGGGAGGTTTGTCGAAGAAACGAATGCCGTCGATCGTTGGGGTGACGAAGTCGTGGCGTTGCAGCATCTCGCGAGCGACCTCGATGTAGATGGAGTCGACGTCGTCGAGGAGGCCGGGGGTGAAGAGGCCGCCGATCTGAAGAATGAGCCAGAGAAAGAAGATGATGACGAGAGAGACGGGACTCCAGAGACGTCGCGGGGCGGCGTTTGGGGAGGAGGTCTCGTGCACTAAGGCTTCTTCGTAGAGATGGTCAGGTTGCATGGGTCTCTGGCTTTAGCTGGGAGCGCTTTGGCAGATCAACCGGTGCTGCAATGGACTGCGATGTGAGGGCATCCTTGTCGTTCCGATCAGCGAGTGTTCGGTCTGGTCAGATTTTGGTTGAGGGAGAGAGTCGCGGTGTTGTGATCTTCGGATTTGCCCGAGTTGTTCAGGGGACGGTCGGTGAAGAGGGCTTTGCCGGAACTTTCGAAGAGAAGAATCTTTTTGTTGCCGAGGAGTTGGTCGACTATTTCTCGCTTTTCCATGGGAACGAAGAGAAGCTTGCGTTCGCCGTGGCCCCAGACGGTGAGCAGGTCCTGCGAGGTGAGGAAGATGGGCGGTGCGTCGGGGAAGGTTCCGCCGAAGAGCATAGAGGAGGAGCGGCCGTTGACGAGATAGACCTGTCGGCCGAGGTAGAAGGCGATCGAGGATCCGTAGGACTGATCTCCGTAGAGGAGGACTTCGGTGTTGGGGGCGATGGAGTGGTTGGCTTCGAGCTGTTGGATGGTGTCGGCGACGCTGCGGGAGGAGAGCATGGGAGCAAAGCGTGCGAAGGCTATGTGAGCTGCGACGAAGAAAGTGGTCGCGGTGAGGGCGACAGTTACAGTCGAAGCGAGGTGTCGGCGCTGCGAGCGGAGAAACCAGGCGATGGCCGGGCCGGTAAGGAAGGCTACGGCGGCGAGCGCGGCGGGGAGACGTAGTGCCGCGAAGCTGGGACCTGTGAGGTCGAAGATGCCGGACATGGAGAGGGTGTAGTTGCCTACGCCGCGGTGGGCGAGGACATCGCCGATGTCGGGAACGAAGGGGAGATGGCGGGAGTTCCAGAGGCCGTAGATCAGCGTGACGGCAATGGCCAAGCCGAGGACGGTGAAGGTGGTGTGAGCGACGGTGATCCAGCGGCGTGAGGCGGAGTCGAAGGGGAAGGTTTGCTCGGCGTGCGTGAGGGCAACGGCAAGGAGAAGGATGATCGCGAGGTACGCGGGGAAGGTGTAGTACTCCTGGTTGGTGGAGAGGGAGAAGAACGTGAGGACCAGAGTGGCGAAGAGGGTAAGAAGGAGGGTGCTGCGTTGGGCGAGCGTGCTGACGCGGAGGAGTGGGGTGCCCGATGGAGAGTTTGATTGGCGGCGGCGGAGGCCGTAGAGCAGAAAGAGGATGAGTGCCACGAAGACAGTGAAGAGGTATGGAACCTTCAGGGCGTTTTGGAGAATTAGGCCCACACCGACTACGGCGTAGGGTTGCCAGTAGAAGGTTCTAGCTTCGTTGGTGGGTGCGGGATTAGAAGCGCGATAGCTCTGGAAGGTGGTGTAGGCCTGGTGGATGAGGGTTCCACAGAAGAGCGACCAGGGGAAAAGCCAGACGAGATGGAGGCTCCAGAAGAGGGAGGTAGGGAGCTTGTTGTAGTCCATCGGGTAGCGTCGGCCGAGGAAGCGGAGGAAATGCTCGTTGATGAAGTAGAACCAGAAGAAGCCGTGGCCGTTCATGCCGCCGGTGTTGCGCAGGCCAGCGAGGATGTGCCACGGGGATGCGATGAGAAGGAAGAGCAGGATTCCCGTGAAGGGTTTGAGAGTGCGCCAGTTTTTGTATTCGCCGCTTAGGGCGAGATAGAGAATGGCCGCGCCGGAGAAGAAGATGAGCGCTACGAGGCCTTTGGTAAGGACAGCGAGGGCGAGAACTGTCCACATGACGTAGGCGTAGGCGGTCGGGGAAAGAAATGCGGGGGGCACTCCACTCCGCTGCGCATCGGTCGAGATGACGGCTCTTTTCCCAGCATTTGAGAAAGCCGTTTTGTGTTTCGGCGACCTTTGGTCTGCCGCTTTCTCACTTGCGGAGGGGAGGAGACTTTGCAGGAGGCAGTAGAGGGCGACGCAGAGGAACAGAGAGAGGAGAACTTCGGGGATGTAGTAGCGGGTAAAGAGAAAGACGCCGACGGTGGTGAGAGTGGCGAGGCCGGTGTAGAAGGCAGCGCGGGCGTTGAAAGCGCGAAAGGCCCAATGATAGCCGAGGAGTGCGAGGAGAAGGACGCCGATTGCCTGCGGGAGATGCGCGGCAAAGGTGTTGAAGCCGAAGAGACAGAAGCTGAGGGCGCCCAGCCAGTAGGGGAGCGGCGCTTTTTCGAGATAGCGGATGCCGTTGACACGAAGCGTGACGAGATCGCCGGAGAGGGCCATGTGACGGGCGGCGTTGGCATGGGTTGCGTCGGCGTCGTCGAGCAAGGGCGGAGAGAAGAGGGCGGCGAAGAAGATGATGAGCCAGAGGCCGGCGAGAACGAGCAGCGCCGTGGAGCGTCGCGGGTTACAGGTGGCGAGCGTTGCCTCAGGTTCGGCGATTGTTTCGAGGAGTGTGTCTTTCATCATATTTTCGCTGTGCTCTTCTAGCATAAATGGCTTGCAAGGAAGATTGTTGGTAAGGTGCGCCGCTCAGGGAACGGCTTGCGAGATGTAATCTTCTTGTGGTGGGATTTTTGCTCCTGAGGTGACTCCAGAACTATGCCTACGTTTGCCGCGATCGATATTGGATCGAACTCGTGTCGCTTGAAAATTGCCAGCGTACAGATGCATCGATTGAAGACATTGCACGAGGACCGTGAGGTCACGCGGCTGGGGGAGAGTGTTTTTCAGACGGGAGTGATCTCGCCTGAGGCGATGGCCTCGACGATTCGTGCGCTCAAGCGTTTTCATAAGGCAGTACAGCTGCATGTGGCCGATAAAGTTCGCGTGGTGGCGACGAGCGCGATGCGTGATGCGCGGAATGCAGCGGCGTTTACTGAGTGGGTGAAGGCGACAACGGGTTGGAACGTTGAGGTGATCTCGGGGCTTGAGGAAGGGCACCTGATTCACCTGGGAGTGGTGACGCATGAGGTGGGGGCGCGGGGACGGTGTCTGCTGATCGATCTGGGCGGCGGGAGTTGCGAGGTGACGCTCTCCGATGGCGGCCGAATCAAGTCGATGGTGAGCATGCCGCTGGGAGCGGTGCGGCTGCGGGAAGAGTTTCTGCGGAGCGACCCTCCGGCGAAGGAAGATGTCGCGCGGTTGAAGCAGTTCATTGATCGCGAGTTGAAGCGGGCAGAGAAGAAGCTTGGGACGCCGAGAGTAGGGTTGGTGATTGCGACCTCGGGGACGGCGTCGGCGCTGGCGGAGGCGAGTGGGCATGTCCGCAAGGGCAGGGCGACAAATAAGACTTTGGCAAAGAAACGACTGGAGCGCGTGGGAGCTTTGACTGCGGACACACCCGATGTGCGGCGACTGGCGGATCGGCTGGCGAAGATGAACAATTCTGAGCGGGAAGGAGTGCCAGGGATTGGGCCACGGCGGTCGGAGATTATCGTCGGCGGCTCGCTGGTGTATGCAAGTTTGCTGGAGCGGATGGGGCTGAAGGGATTTCGCTATTCTCCGCTGGGCCTGCGCGACGGGATGCTCGCGCAGATGCTGGCGGAGGTCGATCTACGAACGTCAGTGCACCAGAAGATCGAGAGCGAGCGATGGGCAGGCGTGCTCGAGGTTTGCCAGAGGTACGGAATCGAACAGCGGCGGGTGGAGCCGGTGAGGCAGCATGTGGTGGAGTTGTTCAATGCATTGGCGCGGGTGCATGAGTTGCCGGAGGAGTACAGGCTGTGGCTCGAGGCTGCGGCGATGATGCAGGATGTCGGCAAGTTCATGAACCACCAGGGACATTACCGTCACACGCAATACATCATTGCGAACTCGGAGATCTTCGGATTTTCGCCGGAACAGCGGATGATTGTGAGCGCTGTCGCCCGGTACATGGGGAAGAGCCGGCCCGATCCTCTGGACCGGCCGATGCGGTGGATTCCGGTGGAAGAGCACATGAACGTGACACGGGCGGTGGTGTTGCTTCGGCTAGCGGTGGCGCTGAATCAGGACCGCGCCAGCGCGGTCCTCCAGATGAAGACTCATGTGTATCCGAAGCGTGTTCTGCTGGAGTTGGTGCCGGGACGTGGTGGAGCCGAGTTGGAGGCCTGGTCGCTGAAGAAAGAAGCGGCTTATTTTCGCGAGGTCTTTCGGCGGGAACTCTTCGTCGAGGTGGCGTAGAGGGCGCGAACGGTGCGGGGGTCGAGCAAGGCTTGCAGAGTAGCGGGACCACGGGTGATGACGACGCGCGCGATAGAGCCCTTGCGGAGGCGGATATTGGCTGTGGGGCTTGCGGCGGGGACTAGAAGCGAGCCTAAGAAAATGGTTAGGTTTGGGTTATGGCCGACCACGAGGACGTTTTCGCGGTTCGAGATCTCGCGAAGGAGCTTTTGGAAGTCCTTTACGGTAGCGGAGGGGGCGAGTGCTTCAGATTGCTGAATCGGGGCTTCGTAACCGGTCTCGGTGCCGATCATGGCGGCGGTCTGGAGGGAGCGCTTGAGTGGGCTCGAGATGATGAGATCAAACTGTATGTTCAATGCATTGAGCACGTAAGCAAGCTGGAGACTATGCTTTTTCCCTTCTTTGTCGAGGGGACGCTTCACGTCGAGGAGGGGATTTGTTCTGCGAAGACCAGCGCTGGCGTGGCGAAGAATATACAAATTCATAATCTATTCACATATTACCGCAGGGGGCGTTTATGGCTCATAGCCGGGGTATGAATGTGTGGTGAGATGTTGGGCTATTGTGGTGGTTTGGCCGGATTGTGATGGAAGACTCCTGGATCTGGCACGTCAAGCGAGGGGGAGGCGGGTTCGGGATTTGGAATCGGGTCGAGAGGCTGGCCAGGCGGGGAGATCTGGTGAGCAGGGACTGGGTGCAGCGGGTCGACGGGGTTTACCTTGCCAACGACAGGAAGGATGGGTAGGGGCGCCGGGGTGAAGATGGGGTGTTGGAGGGCCAGAGATGTCTCGGCTCCGCGTTGCCAGAAGCGAGTGAACAAGAGAAGGAAGAGGCCAAGCTGGGCGAGGAGGAAGGTTGGCCAGACTCGAGGCTGCGCGAGCATATGCATGGAAACGCGGGCGGTGAGGATGACGGCGGACGCTCCTAGGATGGTGAGAAAGAGGAAGACGGGCCACGCTTGCGAAAAGTGAACGCGGAGGGTTCTCCAGGCAGGGGCGAGCGCGCGGCGGACGCGGCGGTCAGGCTTGCCGTTATGGCGGAGATGGAGGCCGAGCTGGACCGTGTAGACCTCAACGAGATCGAAGTAGAGACGAAGGATAGACGCGACGAGGAAGATAACCACGTAACCGATGAGGGTTGCGAAGAATGCGTTACGTTCGACAGCGTGCCTGTCGACGTGGTCGGCCCATTTGCCTTGGATGAAGACGAGAGGGCCGAGTATTAGTGCCGAGACCAGGACGGTGAGGAGGGTGATCCGGAAAAAACGCCAGAAGTGGATCAGTCCCTGGTGGAAGAGGGTGCTCAGCTTTGCGCGGCTCTTTGTTTGATAGCAGAAGAGAGTTCCAGGGACGAGGAGGAAATAGACCAGCAGGTACAGAGGGACAGAGGTAAAGGCGCCGGCGTTGCCGCCAGAAGGGCCATCCTGCAAGCGGAGAAAAGTGTTGGCCAGTGTGCTGAGGTCGAAACCGCTTGTGAGTCGCTGCGCGGCGAGGGAGTGATCCATTATGGAGCTGAACTGAGCGTGGAGGCGGATGGAAAAGATCAGACCCAGTCCCAGGTTGAAGACGTACGCCCAGATAAGCGCGGGGAAGCGGCGGAGTGCGAGGAAGAGGCCGTGAAGGAAGATGTTGCGACGTTCGAGCATGATGGGTTTACACGATCCAGGAGGAGAGTTGGGCCAGAAGTTGCTGGAAGCTCAGCCAGATGTTGGAGAGTTTGCGAGCGGGGATGTTGTTAGGCGTGATGACGTAGCTATTGTTGAAGAGATTTTTGTCGAGGAGGATCGTGTGGTCGGGGTCGATTTCGACAGAGAGGATCTTCGCGTTGCGAGTGTAAGTGAATTTGGTCCAGCGGTCGACGCCATCCCAACGTTCCCGGAGACGTGTGCCGTCGTCGAAGACGATTTCTGCGGTGACGGGGAGGATGAAATCGCCCTTGCGACGGAGGTAGACAGAGGAGAGGTACTGGACTTGCTTCTTGTCTTTGGGTTCCGGGAGCCACCATTGGGCTGGATCGGAAGAGACTTGGTCGACGGAGTAGTCGAGGATCTGAGTTCCGTAGACGGCCTGGTTGAAGAAGGATCGAAGGCTGGAGTTCGTGGCTGAAGTGGTGGCGTAGTCGGGATAGCCGGTTGAGGTGAGCGGCGGAGATGAAGGAAAGGCGAGCGTGGGAGAAGCATCGGCCTCGTTGAAAGAGGTGGCTGGGGGTTGGTACGATGTTGTGGGCTGCTGTATGCGTGTTGGAGGAAGGGAAACGGTGGAGATGGCTTTGCCATGGGCTATGGCGACCTCCTCGATGGTGCGGAGGAAGTCCTCGGTTGTGGGATGAGTAAAGCGGTAGCGCATGAAGTAGGTGCGCATGGCTTCGTCCATCGTGTCTCGACCGATGATGCCTTCGAGTGTGGTCAGGAGAGTGGCGGATTTGCCGTAAGTGATAACGCCGTAGGAGTCGAAGTTGCGGAATTTGAAGGCCCAGCGAGTTACCGGATCAAAGTCGGGCTCGATGAAGTAGTTATAACGCCGCAGATCAGTGTCGCCAAGGTTTGCGTAAGATCGTCCGAAGACTGAGGTGTTTTGACCGAAGATGGCGGCCATGACTTTGACCTCGGTGTAGGAGTTGATGCCTTCGTCGAGCCACGCGTCTTCGAACTCGTTGGTGGCGACCATTCCGTACCAGTATTGATGGCCGAACTCATGTTCGGCGGCTTGTTCGGTGAGGTAGGTGGGGTCGTACCAGGAGGTTTCTCCTGTGAAGAGGGTGGGGTATTCCATGCCGCCGATCTCAGAGCCGGGCTCGGGGTCGATGACAGTGATGATCTTGTAGGGATAGGGCCCGTAGCGATGGTCATACTCGGCGAGGGTCTTCTGCATGACGTCGAGGTAACGACCGCCAGCTTTGGGATGGGCAGCAAGTGCGAGGACGTGAATCTTTACTGGGCCTAGAGAAGAGAGGTAGGTTCCGTCAGTGATGGTGAAGTTTGGGCTTGCGGCCCAGGCGAAGTCTCCTATGTCTTCGCCGTAGAAGCTGAGGGTCTTGGTGTTGTCGGAGTTGGTGACTTCGCCGGTTGGAACGCCGCTGGCGCCGACTACGTAGCGGCGTGGGAGCGTTAGCGAGACGCGGAAGGTTGCGAAGTCGGAGAAAAATTCTGTGGAGGAGTGATATTGGTGGCAGTTCCAGGCGCCGTGCCAGAAGACTCCGGGTTTCGGGTACCACTGGCCGCCCATGATGAAGTCGCGTTTGTAACCGTTACGGGCGACCGAGAGCGGGAAGATGTCGTGGAAGGCGAGGCGGAAGGTGATGGCGTCGTTGGGTGCGAGCGGATGAGGGAGATTGATCTCGGTGACGGTGTGGTCTTCGGCGTTGTTGTCATCGGGGGCGATGAAGTGCATGGCTGAGGTGAGGTCGCCGTAGCCGTCAGCTTCGATGTGGGAGATTGTGATGCTGCCGAGTTTTTCGGATGGGTAGTTTTTGTCGTCCTCGGGGTCGAGGACTCCGCCGGTGTAGTGACTTTCTTTGGAGAAGGTGGACTGGGGGCGGAAGGCGTTGAGGTAGAGGTGGAATGGGATTGTGGTGAGGGGGTGGCCGCTGAGGTTTTTGTAGGTGAGGGTCTCGGTGGCGTCGAGGGTTTTTTTATTGGTGTCGAGTTTGGCGTCGATGTTGTAGGCGACGACCCTGGTGGAGAGTGGCTTGCCGTCGGGTGAGTTAGTCGCGATGCTGGGCTGCGGAGTTGTTTGAGCGTGGATCGCGAGCGGGTAGAGGAGGAGTGCGGCGACGAGGAGCGGGCGGGTTCGCGGCATATGGGGATTGTAGGTGGGGCTGCGGGTCTGGGGAGGAAAAAGTTTGTGTTGCGGGAGCGAGGGGGTTCATTGGGGGTCCGGGTTGCGTTGCCAGAGTTCGGTGATCAGGAGTCCGGAGAGGCGTTGTCGTTGGGCGATTCGGGTTAGGCCTGCTTGCTTGAGGGGGGTGGCGTGGTCGGGGAGTTGGGTGGTGCGGAGGCCGGTGAGGATGCGGAAGGCGAGATAGAGAGCGCGGACGAGAATCTTCGCTGGGAGGCGCATTGGGCCGGTGGGGATTTGGAAGTCGGAGACTAGCCAGAGGGCCCCGGGCGAGAGAGTTGGCGCGATGCGGTTGACGAGGGTTTCGAGGTCGGGCTGGGTGAGGCAATCGAGAAAGAAGTGAGTGACGATGAGATCGTAGGGCGGGGCGAGTGGGTAGGTGAGCGCGTCGGCTTGATGGGTGGTGAGGCGTGTGTGTGTTTTTGGGACCAGAGCTTCGCACCGTTGGCGGAGGAGTTGGAGCATGGTTGCGCTGGTGTCGATCGCATCGGCGTGGAGGCGAGGATTTTGAGCGAGGAGTTGTGCGAGGAAGCGGCCGTCGCCGTCGCCGAGGACGAGGGCTTGCTTGCGTTTGAGGAGGCTTGGCAGGTAGTGGAGGCGGCATCGCTCGAGAGCACGGCCGAGGGTGAGGTATTCGAGCCAGCGGTAAGGACGCGCGATTTGGTCGAAGTTGGGTTGGCCGCGCATCATCGAGGAAGGAGGGGGAGGAGAAGGAGCGGTGTTATGAGGGCGAGGTCGGCGAGGCTTCGGAGGGTGAGGCGTGCGGTGTGATGGCGGCGGTGATGCAAGAGGAGGAGCAAGAGAGTGGAGGCCGCGATCGCGCATGGGATCGACCACGAAACCTGACGGTCAAGTATGGAGAAGGCGGCGCTGAGGAAGATGAGTGTGGCGGTGAGAAGCGGAAGTTTGTGGAGGGCAAGTTGGGTGGCGGGGTGTGCGGGGGGAGCGGATGGCGTGAGGGAGCTGTGTTCCCAGGTGTAGATGAAGAGGCAGTTGAGGCTGCATGCCGTAGCGAAGAGGACCGCGAGTGGGAATAGGGAGATGCGGAGGTCGGGGCGGCGAGCTACGGTGGGGATAAAGGTAGCGGCGGCGAAGAAGAGGCCGACGGCGATCTCCTTGGGGAGACGATGAGCGCTGCTGGTGGCGTGGATGAGGATGAAATAACCGAAGAGCAGACCGCCGAGGATGAGGTAGAGGTGGATGGCTTGGGGTTCAAGGTGGGGGAGAAGGATTGCGAGGGTAATGGAGGCGGCGAGGATGCCGGTGAGGAAGGCGCCACGGTGCCGATTGTGGAAGTAGTGGCGCGCTTCGAGGTCGCTACTGTTTGATGCGTCGATGTTGCGCGCGTCGAGGAGACGGTCGGCGGCGTAGAGCATCCAGACGGCGAGAAACATGGCTACGATGCTGACCGCTGGTAGATGGAGATGGTTGGCGGAGGCGATGAACCAGGTCCAAAGGGCGGCTACTGTGGGGGCGTCGAGGGAGAGAAGATGCCAGAGGGTGAGGGGGTGTCTGGAGGATGTGGTCAGGTGGTTGAGAGTGGCGTTGGTGCTTCGTGTTTGTGTTGCTGTCGTCACTGTCAGTATCGTCCTCTTCGTTGAGTTTTGATGCCGCCGGATTGAGGGGTACCCCCCCCGTCATCCCATGCAAGTGGTTTATTTTCAGCGAATTGCCATTTTGGCATTCTGCAAAATCTTCATTCCAAAGGGGTTGCGGGTAAATTCGTCAAATCAAACGGGTTACGGGTTAATGTGGAAAACCCCGGGGATTCCGGGGTTTTTCTGTTTGCTTCATTCATTATAGCTGGTGGTGGGAAACTAATACGCCACGCGATTGTGCTGGATTGGCGCGGGTTTTTGGCGTTTGCGGGGTTGACAGGTTTTTTGGGGGCTTACTCAGGACGATGAAGTACGAATGATGATTGTTTTGGTAGTGTGCGGTGGACGTGCAAAAGCAAAGCAGATCCCCTTCTGGGATGACAACAAGAAAGGCAACAGCAACAGCAACGGCAACGGCAACTGCAATTGTAGATCCGGGGATGACAACAAGAAAGGCAACGGCAGCAGACACGGCAACTTGATTAATCGGGTTGGGGTGGCAGGAGGTTGTCCCATGTCGGATTCGTTCGTTCGATCAGTTCGATCTTTTGGGCTCTTGTCCAATGCTTAAGTTCTTTTTCGCGGGCGATGGCGCTGCGCACGTAACGGAAATATTCGCAGTAGACGAGGCGGTGAATGTTGTAGTGCGCTGTGTGGGTTTTAGGGGGCGCTTCGTGGTGTTGATTGGTTCGGCGATGAATGTTGTTGGTTATGCCTATGTATAGGTTTCGCGAACGGCTGGATAGGATGTAGACCCAGAAGTGATAGTCGCGGGGAGGCATTTGGGGAGGGTAGCAGGGATTTCTTGGTGGGGATGGGAAAAGGTTGGACGGTAGCTGAGAGGTAACGGCAACAGCAGATCCCCTTCGGGGATGACAACAGAAATGCAACAGCAACAGCAACAGCAGCGGCAACGGCAACGGGAACAGCAACAGCAACAGCAACAGCCAATGCAACTTCAATGGCAGGTTGCGGCGTAGAGGCTAGGCTGTGGTTTCGACGGGATGGGGAAGGGGTGGAGCGGGGAAGGGCTCCTTGGCAGCGGTGACCCAGAGGCCGGGATCGATGTTGGGGAAGATGCTGTCGCGCTGTTCGATTTCGGCCAGGCGAGATTGCTGGGCTTCGGTGATGGCGCCAGATGATTCGTAGGTTTGCCAGAGGGCTTTGACTTCGTTGAACTGATCGTTGTGCGTGAGGAATCGGATTTCTGCGTAGTCGCGGGCAGCGCCGGTGGTGATGAGGAACTGCCAGTCGGAGGATTCGAGCAGGAGGAGTTCTCGGCAGAGCTGTTGCATGACGCGTAGGGCGAGGTCAGAGGTGCGCCAGAGGCCGGTGGTGCAGACGTCGCGGGTGTAGATCTCGGCGGGGTAGATGTGGGTGTAGGTCCAGCTGGTTTCGGGGTTGAGCCAGACCTGGTTGTTGCCCTCCGTTCCCCAGGAGCCCTCGGGCATGGCGATGAAACCGCGGTGGGGGTACTGGTCGAGGTAGTCGGCGCAACTGATGAGCTGGATTCCGGACTCGTACTCGTGGAGGTTGCGGGCGACGGCTTCGAGCCAGAGGGAGCCCTCGAACCACCAGTGACCGAAAAGCTCGGCGTCGAAGGGGGAGCAGAGGATGGGAGGGATGGAGTCGTTGAAGCCGGACTTCAGCGCATCGTAGACGAGATGGACGAAGTGAGAGGCGTGGGCTTTGACGCGCTCGGCGGCTTCCTGAGGGTAGTAGGGCTGCTTGTCTCCCATCTGGACTTTGGAGCCGGTGACGCGCCAGTAGCGATGACCGCCGGGCCAGCGTTTTTTGTGGAAGTCGAGGTAGACGCCGTCGCCGGGATAGCCTGTGTCTCCGGACCAGACCTGGAGGCCGGTGTGGGGGTCGCGGGGAAAGATGGTGGTGGCGTTCTCTTTGGCGGAGGGGCCGTCGACGTAGTAGGGCTGGTAGAGGGAGCGGTGGGGCTGGTGGGTGACACGCTCCTTTTCGGGAGTATGGGGAAGACCGTCGCGGGGTGGATCGTAGGGCGAGGCGGTGTGTCGGGACTCTTCAACGAGATGAGTGTCGACGAAGAAGAACTCGAGGCCGGCTTCGGAGAGGGCTTGCTCGACGCCGATGCGATGGAAGGCTGGGGGCGTTGGGGTGCCGTCGGAGTTGGGGACGGGTTGGCTCCAGATACCGGCGGGGCGGTAGCCGCACTCGGGTGCCCAGATGCCGCGAGGGGCTTTATTGAAGTGGCGGATGTGGGTGTCGACGGCGGTGTGGATCTGGGCGCGTACGCTCTCGTCCGTGCCGAGCAGAGGCATGTAGCCGTGGGTGGCGCCGCAGGTGATGATGTCGATGAGGCCGGTGTCGTTGAAGTGACGGAAGGCGGCGATGAGATCGCGGTTGAAGCCGTTGAAGTCGTCGAGTGCCTGCGAGAAGAAGCGCTGCCAGAAACGGGCGGTCTCGGCGAGATGGTGGTCGCCGGATTGGAGGAAGAAAGCTTCGTCTTCGCGGGCAGCTACGATCTTGCGGGTGAGGTAGCGGGGGAACTCGGCGAGGAAGACTGGGTGAGAGAGCTGCTCAAGGAGGATGGGCGAGAGATTGAGGTTGCAGTTGAAACGGATTTTGTCGCGCTCGAGATTTTTGAGGACGCGGAGAAAAGGGAGGTAGGTTTCGGCAGCGGCTTCGTGGAGCCACTCGAGTCCATGGGGCCACGTGCCGTGATTGACGACATAGGGGAGATGCGCGTGCAGGGTGAAGGTGAGAAACCCTGCGGGGCGAGACGCATTGTCGATCGATGCCTTCGTCAAGACGGTACACCTCTGGAAAAACGCTGGGTAGGGCAGTCTTGTGACGGATCTTCGTCGGGCTGCAGCTTCGTTTAGTCCTGATCCGCGTTGAACGGTTTCAGGATGGGATGACCGCCCAGGTGAGACTGCCGCCTGGGCTCTAAACGGTTTGATGCAAAGCTTTGCTACTGTGGCGGCTGGTCTCCAGGCCGCGATTGCAGATCAGGGTTGCTGCTCGTGCTCTCTGTATTTTTTGTTGGAACTTTGAGAGACAAGGTGTTGGTCAGACGGAAGCGGATGAGGCTTTCGGACGGGATCTGAACTTGCTCGCCGCGGGTGATGGTGTTTGCGCCTGCACCAACACCGCCGCCTGCGGCTGCGCCGATCGCTGCTCCTTTGCCGCCACCGAGGATGCCACCGAGGATAGCACCGACGGCTGCTCCACCACCGACTTTCTCGGCTGTGTTTTTGCCGCGACCCTTGCCCTCGACGCTGTAGGGTTCGGTGGTGACGGCGAGTTTTTCGCCGCGGCGGGTGATGCTGGTGAGTTCGACAGTGAGGAGTGAGCTGCCTTTGTAGTGGGCTGCTTCCTGCACGGCAGAGACACGGCCTGTGACGGCGGTGCCCTGACGGATGACGACGAGGTCGTCGAGGATGATGTCGGTGGCGACGGTGCCGGTGAAGGTGTCGCCTTGTTGCGTGGTGGCGCTGTCGAGGGTTTGCGTGATGCGGATGGGGATGGTCGTGTCGGGCGGAACTGTGATGCTACGGAACTCGGGCACGGGTGGTGGGGGCGGGGGCGGCGGTGGGAGCTCCTGCTGCGGCGGGGGCGGCGGTGTGGCTGCTGCTTCCTGAGGGGGCGGAGGCGGTTGGGCGGGAGCGGGCTCCTGGACGATTGGGGCTGGCTTTGGCTTCGCTGCTGGTTTTGGGGTGGGGAGTTTCTTTGGCGCGACGGGTGCGGGCGTGGGCGGCGGTGGGACGACTGCGGCAGTCATGGCCACGGGAGCCTGCACGGAAAGATTGTTGACTACGGTCTTGATGCCGGCGACTTGTGCGGCGTCAGCGGCGGCGAGGGAGCGCGCTGCTTCACTGCTGACGGTTCCGTTGAGGGTGGCGACTTTGTCCTGAACGGAGGAGTTGATCGGTTCGGACTTGAGGGCGTCATCGTTGGTGAGGCGGGTTTGCAGGGCAGCGGTCAGGCTGGCGTCGTCGGTAGGGACGGCGGGTGCGGAGCTTTTGCATCCGGCAAAGCTGAGTGCGATGGCGAGAGAGCCGATGGCCAGAAGAGCGCGTGTGGCGGAGAGAGAGCGGTTGGCGTACATGAAACCCCTTTCGTGCGTCGAGGGAGACGCTCTGCGAACACTGTAAACCACTGAACAGGTATCCGATGCAGCGTCTTAGACGGAAGTTTCGAGTGAACCGGGTTTGCTCGTTTTTCGCGGAGGATGATCTTGTTATTGACTGTTAGACGAGGCGGTTCAGGAAAGATATCAGCTTGCTTTCGGCAAAAAGTGAAAAGCGAGCAGAGAGGAGGTTTGCGGCAAATGACCGTAGTGAGGGGTTTGGCGCGCAACCTAATTGGAGTGCAGGGCATCTTCCTAGACACAGCGAAGTTGCGATTGCCCGAGCAATCGAATCGAGTGAAGATTTGAAGTGGTTTTCGGATCTGATGGATTGGAAATCTAAGAAGTTGAGATATAAAGGCGGAAGGCAGATTCTGAACCGAAGCCTGAAAGAGGAGAATGAGTATGTCAGATAACGACGAGAGTGTGAGTGGATTGGGTTGGTTCCTGGCGGGACTGGGCATCGGTGCCCTTGTCGGTGTGTTGTATGCCCCAAAGGCCGGGAAAGAGACGCGAGAGGATCTGGTCGCGAGCGCTCTTGATGCCAAGGATCGGGCTGCTGTCCTTGCCCAACAGGCGCAGGATCGTGCGGCAGTTCTGGCGCAACAGGGTAAGCAGCAAGTGAACGAATATGTCGATCGCGGCAAGGAGTACTACGACAAGGGACGGACGCAGTGGGCTCAATATGTCGAGAAGGGGAAGGGCCTGGTTCAGGAACACGCCGATAAGGTATCTTCTGCGATCGACGCGGGCAAACAAGCGTATGTGAGCACGACGGGCGAATCCAACTCGTAGAACAGTTCTGGTCCTCGTTGTCGTCGTTTCTGATAGTCTAGGCCCGGTCGACCCCTTGCTGGCGGCCGGGCCTTATGATTTGTTATCTCGTAACTTGAGGGATTGAGAGACTTTATGGAAGCGATGCGGATCGTGATGTCAGGTATGTGGCTGCAAGATGCGGACTCGCTTTCTTCAGGGAACTCGCGGCTATTGATGGTCTTCGTTGGAATGGTGGCCGTTGCGCTGATCGCACAGGCGGTTGCTTTGATTGCGATGGCTGTCGGCGCGGCGAAGACGCGGAAGCGTGGACTTGAGATTTTTGAAGAGATACGCGCGAAGCTGACGCCGGTTTTGGAAAACTCTCATGGGTTTATTCAAGAGACGACTCCGAAGATTAAAATCATCACCGACAATCTGGTCGAGACGAGTCATGTGGTTCGTGCCAAAGCGATGGAGTTCGATGCGACTGCGAGCGATTTGAACTCGAAGACGCGCGCGCAGTTGGACCGGGTGGATGGGATGGTGACTTCGGTTCTGAATACGACGAACGACATCTCGGAGACGGTTCAGCGCGGGATCAAGTTGCCGGTTCGGGAGTTCAATGGCCTGGTGAATGGGCTGAAGGCGGGGATAGATGTTTTGGTGGGTCGGGCGAAAGGGCCGGGCAGGAACTCGCGGCGGGATACTGATCCGGGCTGGTAGGAGCTTTTGTTTTGTTCTCGGACTCAGGAGTTAGTGGACCGCTTTGGGCTTTTGTTGAGGATGAGGAAGAAAGCAACAGCAGATCCCCTTCGGGATGACAACCAGAAAAGCGGCAACTAGGAAATCAATGGTTTTTCTGGTTAGGTGATCCAACCGCCTCCGACTACCTCGTCTTCCTGGTAGAAGACGGCGGATTGGCCGGGGGTGATGGCGCGTTGGGGCTCGTCGAAAAAGGCGTGGACGGTTTCGGCGTCTACGCGGGTGAGCGTGGCCATGGCCGGGGTGTGGCGATGGCGGATCTTGATGCTGACACGGATGGGTTCGGTAAGCTCGGGGATCGAGATCCAGTTGAGGCGGTTGGCGAAGAGGTCGCGGGACTGGAGATCTTCGTCTGAGCCTACGGTGACCTGGTGCGAGTCAGGGTGGATGGCGAGGACGTAGAGCGGGTTGGGGCTGGTGATGCCTAGACCCTTGCGCTGGCCGACGGTGAAGCTCTGGATGCCTTCGTGGTGGCCGATGACTTCTCCGGTGGTGGTGACGAGTTCGCCCGCTGTGTTGGGGAGGTCTTCGCCCTGCTCGTCGAGGTAGGCCTTGAGGAAGGTGTTGTAGTCGCCCCCTGGGATGAAGCAGATCTCCTGCGAGTCGGACTTTTGCGCTACGGCAAGGCCTGCGTCGGCGGCCATCTGGCGGACGGCAGGCTTCTGCATCTCGCCGAGGGGGAAGATGGTGCGGCTGAGCTGCTCCTGCGTGAGGCCGAAGAGGAAGTAGGTCTGGTCCTTGGACTTGTCTTCGGGGCGGGAGAGGATCCAGCGCTGGCGCGTCTCGTCGAAGCGGTTGCGTGCGTAGTGGCCGGTGGCGATGCGATCTGCGCCGATCTGACGGGCGGTCGTGAGGAGCTGGTCGAACTTGAGGTGATTGTTGCAGAGGGTGCAGGGGATGGGCGTGCGGCCGGCGAGATACTCCGATACGAAGGGCTTAACGACGTCGGCTTCGAATCGCTCCTGCTGGTTGACGACGTAGTAGGGGATGTCGAGCTGCTCGGCTACGTGGCGAGCGTCGTAGACGTCGTCGATGGAGCAGCAGCGGCCCTGGACGGCTTCGGGCATGCCCTCATGTCCTGCGAGGCGGCGCTGGTTCCAGAGCTGGAGGGTGAGGCCGACGAGCTCGTGACCCTGAGCGCGCAGGAGTGCGGCGACGGCGGAGGAGTCGACTCCTCCGGACATGGCGACCGCAATCGTGTTGTTGGGCTCGGTGGGCATGGAATTGTTCGGGGGCACCGCGGGATGACTTCGCTGAAATAGCCTGAGAAACCTTGCGATGAGGCGCGTCCTCTGACGCACTCTTCCAGTATATCAACGTGTGGAGAGAGTTCGTTGGTTAGTGCCCGCTGGAATAGATTGCGGGATTGATGGCGCTTTGCCTCAATCCGCTTGGGACGATTTCAGTTTGAGGCGGTGGGGTGGGCTGCCTGTGAGACCTTTCCGATCTTGGGGGAGGTGTTGGCGATTGGGTAGAGCGAGATACTGTTGCTGGTGAGGATGGCTAGCTGCGTACCATCGGGGGCTAAGGCGAAGGACTGCTCGGCGAGAGAGACGGCGGGATTGATGGAGAAGAAGAGACGCTTGCCGTCGCTGGCGCGGTAGACGCTGACCTCCTGCTCCTTCAGGTCCTGCTTGTGAAAGTAGGCGCCGCGTGCTTTGGCGACGTGGGCGCGGACGACGCGGACGGCGAAGTCGTCCTGATTGCTGCTGCTGGAGGATTGCTCGATCTCTTCGGAGGAGCCATGGCCGTTGAGGATGGGATGGCCGTCGAGACGTATGAGGCGATACCAGTTTTGAAGAGGAGACTGGGTGCAGCCGACGAGGAAGACGGAGTCCGGCAGCGGGGTGGAGATGTTCGGATGGCAGACGGAGTTGATGTTGGCGATGGTGTGTTCGGTGTGGTCCCAGCGGAGCTCGCGGATGCGCCAGCGGTCGTGACCAACGGTGTTGACTCTGATCTCTCCGGCGTCTGAGAGAACGGGCGGAGGCAGCGAGGAGCTTTGACGGGTGGTGAGCAGGACGGTGAAATTTTGATCGAAGAGTTGAACGTCGGTGTCCTCTTCGGGGTCGATGTGGAGGACGTCGACTAGCTGCTGGTGACTGGTTGGGGTGTGCCGCTCATGCAGGGTTCCGACGGCGATGTAGCTGCCTGAGGGGGAGGCGGAGACGAAGACGAGTTGGCCGGGGACGGGGGCCTCGCGGAGAACGTTGAGGTTGGCGTCGAGGAGGCGCAGATGATGGCCGAGGTGAACGAGGATCTGACCGGGCGCGGCAGGCCAGATGAACTGACCTTCTCCCTGGATCTGCCAGTCGACCATCTTTTTAATCTTGAGCGTGGCGGGGTCGAGGAGCACGGCTCGGACGGTGCGCATGGATTCGGTGCGGATGCCGGCGGGGAAGCGCTGGCGCAGCTTATGAGGGTCGTAGGTGAAGAGAAGGTTCTGGGCGTCGAGGTAGGCGAGGGTGGATTCGTAGTCGAAGGCGGAGTATTCGCGGGTGTCGTGAGGGACGAAACCGAAGGCGGCAGTGGAGAGGGTACGTGAGGCGTGGACTGCCGCGATATCGGTGGAGTCGGGGACGAGGGAGCAGGGGGCGGTGCAGATGCTGGTCTCGTCGATCTCGGGTGGGGGCGGCGGGGGGAGGGGGAGCGGGTTTGGGTTCGGGTGGTGGGGGCGGTGTTGCTGCGGCGGTGAGGTTGGGGGGTGTGGAGTTTTCTGCGAGTTCCGGTTTCGGTGTGGGTGCGACCGAGCCGCGAGGCATGAGCACGAGTTGGGTGGCGCCTTCGAGGCGGATGTTGTCTTTGAGGGACGTGAGGACGGAGGCTCCGTCGGGACCGGTGCCTACACTGAGAGTGACTTTTTTAAGGCCGATGACCTGTCCGGCCTGGATGACTTTGGGGGTCTTGTCATCGGAAGATTTTCCGTTGAGGCTCATGTCATCTTTGCTGGCTATTGGTGTGGCTGCATGGGCTGAGGATCCGCCGCCCCCCAAGCCTCCTCCGCCTCCCATGGACATGTGAGGTTGCGTGCTTGATGCGCCGAGGTTTGTGCTGGAGTCTCTGAGCGGCATGCCTTCATCGACTTCGGGGGCGGCGATGAGGGCGAAGAGTGTGAACTGAATGGGCGCGATGCGGCCGTCACAGTCGGCGTGGTCGAAGGCGATGGTGAGGCTGGATCCTTTGCTTTGTTTTGTTCGCTTCTCGATGGCGACGATGTGGCCGGTGACGGCGGAGCCGGTGCGGAGATGACAGGAGGGGTCATTCCAGTCGACGCGGGCCTTCGCGAAGACCGGAGCTCCCAGTGCAAGTTTGTTGGCGTCCACGGGCGCGAGCAGTTCGGCCTGGAGGGGGGCCTGGGGGTTGATTCTGCGATCTTGTTTTTCGCGCGAAGATTGAGCGCGGCTGAAGCTAACGAGGACAGCTATCGTGCAGATACAGAGGAGAGCCCGGTGCATCATGATGAAGCCTTCACTTTTAGCGATGATTTTAAGTATGGCAGAAGTCTGGGCCACAGGTATAGCTGCGAGACGTTGTTTCTGGGAGGGTTTTTGCAAAAAAAGAAGCCGCGTTGAGTTTTCCATTTGCGATGGAAACTCAACGCGGCGTAAATGCAAGAACGAAAGACGGCTATTGGTTATTTGTCGTGGTGGCTTGGCGGGGATAGATGGCCTGGAGGGTGATGATCTCGTAGGGCTTGATGGGAACGGTGACTACGTCGCCGGTTAAGGGGAGATGTCCGCCTTCGGGCTTCTCCATCATGTTGGATTCGACGGCGTAGGTGGCGCCGTGGGGGATGTGGAGTTTGACTTCGGTTGGGGTACCGGCCCACTCGTACATGCGGAAGACGAGAGCGTCGGAGTCTTCGGCTTTTTTGATGGCGGTCAGGGTTACGTTGGGGTTTTCGACTTCGGCCCATGAGGATTGCGCGGGCAGGGTGCCGGTGTGGGCGAAGACTTGGGTGGCTTTGAGTGGGTCGTTGAGCTCGTAGCCGCGACGGACGGTCTGGGCTTGCTTCCAGGAGCCGGTGTGGGGGTAGATGGAGTAGACGAAGTGCTGGTGACCGCGGTCGGCGTCGGCGTCAGGCCAGGTGGGGGAACGCAGGAGCGTGATGCGGAGGGTGTTGCCGACCGCGTCATAGCCGTACTTTGAGTCGTTGAGGACGGAGAGCCCCTGGTTGGCATCACCGAGGTCGGCCCAGCGCATGGCTGGGACTTCGAACTGGGCTTTCTCCCAGGAGTTGTTGCGAGTGGTGGGCCGCTCAATGGAGCCGTAGGGGATTTCGTAGGTGGCTTTAGGTGCGGTTGCGGCTAACGGGAACGCGGCTTTGAGGAGGACGTGGGATTCGTGCCAGTCGATGTCATTGGAGATGTCGACGTGGTCGGCGCCGGCGTCGAGAGAGATGTTCTGGGTGAAGGTGGAGTTTTGCCAGTGGCGAGAGATGCGGATGCTCTTGCGAAGGGGGCTGTACCGGATGACATGAATTGAGTCGACGTGATCGATGATGGTGGGGGCTTTATCGAGTGTGCCGGGATCGATGTTCCATGCGTCGTACTGCTTCGGGGTGTCGACGAAGGCTTGTAGCTGGTTGCCGCAGGAGTTTGGGGCCAGATACTTGTGAGTGGCTGCCGGATCGCTGATCTGGGTGATGCAGCCAGTCCTGGAGTCGATGGACACTTTTAGCTTGTCGTTGGCGAGCGTCAGGTCGGAGGGTGCGGTTTCGTAACCGCGCGGCTGTTTGGCTGATGACGCGGTTGCGTGCAGAACGCTGTATCCGAGTGCGGGTACATCAATCGTGGCGAGTACGGTGTGCTCTCGACTATTTGATCCTTCGTTCAGATCTTCGTATGGAAGCTTGTTTCCGGCGTCATCGGTGAGAGCTAGTTCACCGACTTCGGGCGTTTGGACATTGATCTGGATTGTTTCTTTGCGTGGCCATGCAAGCGTGTTCGTAACCAGTATCGGTTCGCCCGGTTGATTCGCTGTGTTGATCTGGTCGGCGAGGGTTTTGACGGAGGCGTTGTTGATGAGTGCGTCGGAGTTAAAGACTTCGGTGTAGTCGCGCTGGGCGTCTTTGTAGATGATGGCGATGCCTGAGCCGGCTGCGAGGTCGTGGAACTGGTTGAAGGTGATTTTTTTCCAGCTCTCGGTGAGCTCGTCGGCCGGATAGGGGCTGCCGGCGAGCCATGCGAAGGAGGCTAGTTTTTCTGCGTCGAGAGTTGCGACTTCGCTGTTGCGCATGTTGCGTTTGTGCGCAGCTTGCGTGGTGTAGATGCCGCGGTGGTATTCGAAGTAGAGCTCGTCTTTCCAGGTGGGGATGCCTAGTGCGCCGTTTGCCGCTGCTGGTGCGGTGTAGCCTTTGGCGATCGAGTCGTAGTTCCACGTGGGGGAGTTGGAGTTGAGGTTTTTTTCTACGTTGGTGAAGTACTGCTGCGCGGTGTGGTAGCGCATGGTGGGGACTGCGTCGTGATCTTTTGTGCCTGCGGCGATCCAGTGGTCGGCTTGATCGAGCATGGCGCGGGTGGGACCGCCGCCGTGGTCGCCGATGCCGTAGAGGTCGAGCATCTCGGTGGTGCCGGGGTTGCGGTCAGCGGACTCGGCGAAGTCAGCGGAGATGCGGGTGGGGTTTACGTTGTCGTGGACGTAGTCGGTGGGGAAGTAGGTCAGGACCTTGCTGCCGTCGGGCGATTCCCACCAGAAGAGGCGGAACGGGAGCTGATTGGTGTCGTTCCAGTGCATCTTCTGCGTGACGAAGTAGTCGAGGCCGGAACGTTTGTAGATCTGAGGGAGCTGCCAGTTGTAGCCGAAGGAGTCTGGGTTCCAGCCGATCCGGGCGGTGACGCCGTACTCCTTCTGAAAGTAGCGCTGGCCTACGAGGAGCTGACGGATTTGTGACTCTCCGTCGGGCAGGTTGAGATCGGGTTCGACCCACATGCCGCCGACTATTTCCCAACGACCCTCTTTGACTCGCTGACGGATCTGGTCGTTGAGGGCGGGATACTTTTCGGCCATCCACTCGGTGTATTGTGCGGCGGATTGCGAGAAGGTGTAGTCGGGATACTCATTCATCAGTTGGAGCGCGGTGGTGAAGGTGCGCTTGACTACGTCGACGGTCTCGCTTTTGGGCCAGAGCCAGGCGGCGTCGATGTGAGAGTTTCCGGCTAGGTCGATTTTGGCTTCAGAGAGAACCGGGTGGAGGGCGATGAGAATCTCCTGCGCGTGGCGGAGGGATTTGTCGAAGGCGGCCTGGTCGGCTGCGGCTAGGGCGTTGGTGTCGATGGATGCTACGGCTTCTTCTACTTTGGGGAGGAGATCTTTGCGCGGGGGTGCGAGGGAGGGGAGGATATTTGCCGCGGCGATGCACTGGATGCGGATGTCATCGGGGGATGGGCGGGCGGTGGCGCCGGTTGCGTCGGGGTTGGGTTCGATGCGGAGACTGATGCCGGAGAAGGTTTTGTCGTCGACGGTCTGGAGGAGCTTGACGGCTACGAGGATCTTGTCGCCGGGCTTGGCGGGTTCGAAGAGGATGATGGGTTCGAGGTCGTCGCCGAGGGCTACGCGGCGGCCGTTAAAGTAGATGACCTCGGGGATGGGGCCATTGGCTCCGGCGCGAAACTGAAACCAGATGCGGGAGCCGGTGAGGTCGTATCCGTTGAGGGTCTTGGGAACTTCGATCTCGCGGCGGTACCAGACGGCTTCGTGAGGAGCTTTGGATTTAGGAGCGACGAGTGGCCAGGAAGAGTCGTCGAGCGAGGGAGATTCGCCGTGGGGGACGTCGCCGGCGTGGAAGTGCCACTCGCCGGCGGGAAGGGCGTTGAGGGTTTCGAGGGTGTGGAGTTTGGCGATGGCGGCGGGGGAGAGGTTTTTTTGTTCTCGAACAGGGGTGAAGGATTGGGCGAGCAGCGTGGTGCAAGAGAGCAGGAGGGCGAGCGGAAGCCGGCGAAGGAGCATGAAGCCAAGGTTAGCAAAAGATGAGGCTTCGGGAGAAAAACGGGCGTTTGGATGGAGAGAATCTTTGAGGCTGACGAGTTTCGGAAGTGCTGCTACTCTTTCGTGCATGATCAATCTGCGAGTGTGTTCTGCTGCTGTCCTTGGGTTGGGTTTTTCAATGGTTGGAACGGTGTTGGCGCAGAATACGCTTGCGCCGGACGCGGTGAAGGGAATCGGTGACGCTGCGGCTGATGTGATGAAGTCAACCGGGGTGCCGAGCGCTTCGGTCGCGGTCGTGCAGGGTGGGAAGGTAGCGTTTGTGAAGGCGTATGGGAAGGCACGGCTGGAGCCAGTGTTGCTGGCGGAGCCGGGAATGCAGTATTCGATTGGCTCGGTGAGCAAACAGTTTACGGCGGCGTTGATTTTGCTGCTGGTGCAGGATGGCAAGGTGAAGCTGGATGATCCGGTGGGGAAGTATTTGCCGGAGCTGACGCGAGCGAATGAGGTGACGGTGCGTCAGGTACTGTCGATGACCTCGGGGTATCAGGATTTTTGGCCCGAAGATTATGTGATGACCTCGATGATGCAGCCGGCGACTCCGCAGTACATTCTGGATGTGTGGGCAAAGAAGCCACTGGACTTCGAGCCGGGGACGAAGTGGCAGTACTCGAATACGAACTATGTGATTGCGGGGCGGATTGCGGAGATCGTTGCGGGCAAGCCGTTGATTGAGCAGTTGCAGGAGCGGATCTTCAACCCGTTGAAGATGAATGGAGTGTTGAACTCGGACGCGAGCAGGCTGCCGGCGACTGATCCGACTGGATATTACCAACATGCACTGGGACCGTTGCGTCCGGCGCCGCAGGAAGGCGCGGGGTGGATGTTTGCTGCGGGAGAGCTGGCGATGCCGGCGAGCGATCTGGCGCTGTGGGATATCAGTTTGATGAATCGGACGCTGCTGGCGCCGGCTTCTTATGACGAGATGTTTCGCGAGGTGAAGCTGAAGGATGGTACCGGGACACACTATGGTTTGGGAGTGCAGGTGGGAGACCGGGATGGGCATCGCTTCGTGTCGCATAGCGGGGAGGTGTCTGGGTTTGTGTCGCAGAATGTTGTGTATCCCGATGACAAGGTGGCGGTGACGGTGCTGACGAATGAAGATGCTTCGAGCGCGGCTGGCGCGTTGGCGAAGAGGATCGCTCCGCTGGTGCTGGGCGGTGATATGTCGGCTGGGACTGCTGCGGCAGAGAAGCGTGCACTGGATATCTTTACCGGGTTGCAGAATGGGAAGTTGGACCGTACACAGTTGACGGCGCTTTGTAATGGGTATTTCACGGACGAGGCGGTGACGGATTTCTCAAACAGCTTGAAGCCGCTGGGAGCGCCGAGCAACTTCAAACAGACGGATGAGGAGTTGCGCGGCGGAATGACGTTTCGGTCCTTCAGTGTGAGCTTTCCGGACAGGCAGTTGCGCGTCACAGTCTATGAGGAGCCGGACGGGAAGCTAGAGCAATACCTGGTAATTCCATCGGGGAGCTAGTTTGCGTTGAGAGGCGGCGTTACGATGAAGGATAATGGGTCGTGGTTGTGCGAGGAGTCTGGCTGCTTGCGACTGCTTTTGTCACGTCCTTTCTTGTTTCGCTTGCCCATTGCGGCTTTCTCCTTGAATCAATCCTCAGGACGGTAGAACAGACATGGAACTCTGGACAGAATATGAAGGACGAACGATTGATGGAGCGTTTCCTCTTACGAAGCTGATACGGCCCGAAGGCAGGAGTGCTTTCTTTTCGACTTCGGATGGTGTTGGTGGACCGACGGTCATACGGCTGATCGAATCGCACTTTGATGATGAAGAGATCCTGGTGCGGTGGCGCGGGATTCAGGTGCTGAATCACCCCAATCTGGTGAAGCTGATTCAGTTTGGTCGGGTGACGCTGGACGAGACTTCGCTGGTTTACGCAGTGATGGAACCGGTCGACGCCAACATGGGCGAGATTGTTGCCGAGCGGCGTTTGACGACGGAGGAGACCAAGCAGATTGGGACGAGCTTGTTGATGGCACTTGAGGCGCTGCACTCGAATGGCTTTGTGCATGAACATATCGAGCCGGCGAATGTGCTTGCTGTCGGTGAGGCGATCAAGCTGCGAAGCGACTGCATTCGGGAGACTCCCGAGGGGCAGGAGGGTCGCGATCTGAAGAGCCGGGATGTGCACGATTATTCGGTGGTGTTGCTGCAGGCTCTGACGCAGAGCAAGACGCTTGAAGAGGCGAAACGGTATATGCCACTGGCTGCTCCGTTCAACGAGATCGTACCCAAGGGAATGAGTGGGGAGTGGGGGCTGGAAGAGATTCATACGGCGTTACGGCCGGATACGGTGCAGGTAGGGACTCGTCCGGTGGTAACGAAAGCGACCGATGCGGGAATAGTGGCGCAGACCGTGGTGGAGCTTCCGTCTTACCCGACGGAACGTGTTCGGGTTCCTGTGGAGGCGGAGTCACGCGGGATAGAAGGACGGCGGCTGGCGATTGGTGTTGGAGCGATGCTGCTGCTGGCGGTGGTTGCGCTCTTTGTGCATGGACGTGCGTCGAAGGCTGGCGGCGCGGTGCAGGCGAATGCTGTGGTTCCTGCGATTGCGACGGAGGGGAGTGAAGCGGCGCCCGCTCCTGCGCTGGAGGCGCCTGCTGAGCGTGGCTCAGTGGCTGCTCCTGCCTCTGTGGCTGCGCCGGAGGCTTCTGTGCCTGCGACGCCGACAACTGCAACAAACGGTGCCGGACAGTGGCGGGTGGTGGCGTTTACGTATAACCGGGAGGCGCAGGCACAGGAGAAGGCAGCGAGCGTTGCGGCGAAGCATCCGGATCTGCGGCCTGAGGTGTTCACGCCCAACGGACGTGCTCCCTATTTGGTGACCGTAGGGGGCACGATGAGCCGTGATGAGGCGTTTGCGCTGCTGAAGAAGAGGCACGCAGAGGGGCTGCCTGGCGACAGCTATGCGCAGAACTATCGTCGATAGGGCGTTAGCTTTCGATCGTTAGTCGTTCATATTCATCCGGGCGTGCTTGAAAGCGAAGTCGCTGACGTGAACCCAGCCGCGGAAGGGCAGGTTGACGTCGGCGATTGCGAGTAGGACGAGAGTGATGAGCAGGGTGAAGAAGAAGACCTGAGCCACGTGGAGGGTCCGGTTGGCGGCACCGAAGAGGGAAGCCGAGAGTATGGTGACGAGGCCTCCAACCAGGAGAACGGCCCACAGGATGGTGGGAAGACGGTAGACGCTTTGAATGAGACGGGTGCGCCGATGCTCGGTGAGGGAGCTTAGTTCGGTCATTGCGTGGTCCTGGGCGACGAGTTCGGAAGGGCTGGCAGCCTTGATCGAGGTGAGGGTCTTCCACATGTCGCGGTCGAGGAGATGGCTTTCTTCGGGGATTTCGCCGCGATGCAACTCGGGCCAGTCATAGTTGATGACAGCGTCGGCGTAGGCTCGGGTCTGCTGTTCGAGGAGGGTGCGTTGGGGAGCAGGCAGGCCCTCGGCGATGTTATAGACGTTGCGCAATGAGTTGGCTTCGAGGTCGGTGTTGACGTTTGCCTCGCCGAAGTTGGTCCAGACTGTGTAGAGCATGAAGCCGAGGATGACGGCATAGGTTGTGCCAAGGATGCCGAGTTGCCAGCCGATCAGATCGTTGTGCACTGTCCGCCGTTCGCGAGGCCAGAAACGGTTGAGAATCGCCATGAAAAGCATGGAACAGGTCATCGTCACGACGAGGATCACAATGTTTTGCGTCAGAGTCAGCATTAAGGATTGAGCATCTCCGAAGGGGATGGTCTCCAAGCTTATCGAAGTTTGGGTGGATTGCTTCTGTTATTTTTTTTCTGCTGAGTTCAGACGTCTCGACGGTCGGAGTGTGACGGGCGACAACAGGCCAGGTGGAATGCGGGGGCGGGTGAGTTGATTTGGCAACTTCGGTCAGAATGCCGGAGATTTTTGGATGGGGAAGAGAACTGCAACAGCAGATCCCCTCCGGGGATGACAACAAGAAAGGCAAGAACGAAACAACTACAGCGGCAACGGCACCCTCGATGGCGGGGTACTGCGGGGGGTGGGTTTGGATTGGGTTGGAAACAGGGAAGCGCCGCTCTTGATGGGAGCGGCGCTTCTCTGTTTGCGGTGCGGGGATTATTCGTTCCAGTCTTTTTCTTTCTTCTCGGCGGGGATGGGTTCGGAATTGGCGAGGGGCTTTGTAATGTCGTCGAGGTAGGCGGGAGTGCCGTCTACTCGGACGAGGGTGGGGTAGCGCTCGCCTTCGTGATAGTCGATGTCGGCGGTGGTGACGAATGCGTCGCTTTGCAGGATGAAGTGGATTGGCTCAGAGGTTCCCTTTGCCTGTTTGATTGCGGTCTTGAGAGCGTCACCGGAGAAGACGTTGCCGTTGACCGCGATGATCTTCTGTCCAGGGAAGAACTTGGCCTTGTCGGCGGGACCGTTCCAGCGAACGTCGGTGATGGTGCCGTCGCTGCCGATGCGGAAGCCAAGGGAGTACCAGACATTGACGGAGCTGCCGCGACGGCTGCCGGATTCAGCGACGGTGTGCTCGGACTTGGAGGGCTTGTCGGTGTAGACGAGTTTGTAGCCGCCGCGTTCGATGCCGGCGAGGTCGGCGCGTGGATTGAGGTTATCGATGCGCTCGTGGATGAAAGTGGCCCAGTCGTACGGCATGACTTGGTTGAGATCGGCGACTAGCTCGTCACGGTTATAGGTCACGATGAGTGGGCCGGTGTTGCCGCCTTTGCCGAGGAAGATGTGAAGGAAGTCGGTGAGGGACTTCTTGTTGTCAGTCTTCTGGCGGATGAGGGTGTCGGCGTCGAGCCAGAAGAGCTCGCCTTCCTGGTAGTAGTCCTGGCCGCGCTTCCAGTTGGACCAGGCGGGGTTCCCGCCGCGGAGGATGCTGGCGGAGATGGCGGTGTCTTCGGTCGAGCGCCACTCGCGGCCGGGTCGATAGTCGAGGCTGGCGGCGGAGAGGGCGAGGATGTCGCGGTACTGCTCCTGCGATTTGAGGCCGGAGCGGGCGGCGAGGACGTTGCCGAGGTATTGGGTCATACCTTCGTAGACCCAGAGGAGCGAGCCCTGCTGCATCTTCTCGAAGTCGTCTTGGTAGAGGTTGAAGGGGCGACGGTATTTGCCGTTCCAGGAGTGAGTGAACTCGTGGGAGAGGAGGTCGGATTCGGCGAGTTGATGCATTGGGTCGGAGAAGCCTTTTTCGCCGACACCATTGTCGGAGGACTGGCCGTGCTCGAGGCCTTCGCCGCCAGCTACGTCAGAGAGGGTGAGGAGGAAGTGGTAGACGTTGTAGTGGTGCGAATCGTAGGCGGCACCGGCTTCGCGGACGAGGTTGTTGAGTTCGGCGAGCAGTGCGGGGCGGAGGTTGGAGTCTTCGGGTGAGTCGGAGACTACGTCGATGTAATGTTTCGGCGTGACCTCAGGGGCGAGGGCGAACTCGTGGAAGTATTGGCCGGTGATGACGGGGGAGTCTTCGAGCTGCTCGACGGTGGTGGGGGCGTAGTGGGTGAGGCCGCCTTTAGGATTTTGGGGATCGTAGCCGTCGGTGGGGGTGAGTGCCGTGCCGATGCCCCAGCCTGTGGGAACCTTCACTGACGGCTGGACGGCGATTTCTTTGACGGGAGTCTTCGCGGGATAGAGAAGGAGTTTTTCCCATTCAAGGACGGCTAGTTTGTCGCTGACGCGGGCGGTGACGATGCAGTCGAGATGGGCGTGGAGGGTGGTGACGCCGGCAGGGACGGTTACGTGGAACTCGTAGAGGTCTTCATCGTCGCGGCGCCAGGGGAGGACTTTGCCGTTAGCGGTGAAGACAACGCCGGTGATGTCGTCCACGGGACCGGTGGGGCGGTGGTTGCCGGGGATCCACTTGGGAGAGGTGAGAGAGACGGGGCCGGCCTTGACGGGGATGTCGATCTCGGCGTGATAGAGCTTGCGGGGCGCTTCGGAGAGATCGGCGGTGATCTGGATGGGCTCTCCGAGATGGGGTATCTGGCTAGCGGCGCTGTTGGTAGGAAGTTTGACAACCTTGGCGGCCGTCTTTTGGGCCTGGAGGAGGCCAGGAGTTCCGAAGGTGAGAAGGGCTAAAGGCAGAATGGCGGTGCGGTTGATCATGAGTAGAGAATTTTCCTCTCGAAGCAGGATTTTAGATATTAGATGGAGACGGATAAGGCTGAGGAAAGTACGCAGACTGGTTGTCGCAGGCTGCGTCCTTGTTCGGGATTAGGAGTTAAGGCAGGATTCGATGGCGGCTACGACGGCGGGGTCGTCTGGAAGGACTTCGGGGGAGAAGCGGGCGGCGACTTTGCCGTTGCGGTCGATGAGGAACTTTTCGAAGTTCCAGAGGATGCCGGGTTCGGGATTGGTGGTGGCGCCGTGCTGCTGAAGGAAGCCGTTGAGGTTTTCGCGAAAGGCTTCGCGACCGGGACTGGTGGCTTTGGGTTCGGCGGCGATGAGCGACTGGTAAAGGGGATGGGTGTCGGGGCCTGTGACGGCGATCTTGGAGAACATGGGGAAGTCGACGCCGAAGGTGGAACGGCAAAAGGTCTGGATGTCCTCGTTGGAGCCGGGTTCCTGGGCGCCGAAGTCGTTGGCAGGGAAGCCGCAGACGACGAATCCGGAGTTTTTGAAGCGGGCGTAGATCTTTTCTAGGGCGTCGTACTGGGGAGTCAGACCGCACTTGGAGGCGACGTTGACGATGAGGAGGACTTTGCCACGGTAGTCGGCGAGCGAGGTGCCTTCGCCGGTGATTTTGTGGACGGGGATGTCGTAGAGAGCGGCGAGGGACATGGATTCTCCTGAAACTGTATTGAGTCGATTATAGGTGTGGCAAGGATTCCCGGAATGGCTTGCGGAGGTCGATATTGGTTTGGGTCTTTTACGTCTTCTTTATGACTTTTTCGAGGGATTGGGTTGACGGAGGCGGTAGGATCTAAATCGTATGTCATTTGCAGATTCGATTATTGGCAGGCCCCTCGCAACTAGTGAGGAGCGGGCAGAGCACATTGGTGTAGCTGCGGGAATTCCTATTTTTGGCCTGGATGGGCTGACGAGCGCGGCGTACGGGCCTGAGGCAGCGATGACGCTGCTGATTCCGTTGGGGATCGGCGGGGTTGAGTACGGCTGGCGGATTATCGGGGCGATCCTGATTTTGCTGGCGATTGTGTACTTCAGCTATCGACAGACGATTGCGGCGTATCCGGGTGGCGGCGGAAGCTATACCGTTGCGTCGGAGAACCTGGGGGAGAAACCGGGGCTGCTGGCAGCGGCGGCGCTGATGATCGACTATATTCTGACGGCAGCGGTGGGGATTTCGGCGGGTGTGACGGCGCTGACGTCGGCGGTGCAGGGTACGCGATTCGCAGGGCTGCAGAGCCATACGCTGCTGATCTGCCTGATTATCCTTGTGATTCTCGCGTTGGTGAACATGCGCGGTGTGAAGGATACGGGAACGGCATTCATGCTGCCGACGTTCCTTTTTGTCAGCACGTTGCTGGCGTTGATTGCGGTTGGGATGTGGAAGACGATTCATGCTGGTGGGCATCCGATGCCGATGGCTCCGATTCCTGCTGCGTTGCCGGCGACGGTTGGGACGCTGGGGATCTGGATGCTGTTGAAGGCGTTTGCGAGTGGATGCGCGGCGATGACCGGGGTCGAGGCTGTATCGAATGGAGTGATGGCGTTTGGCGAGCCGAGGGTGCAGCGGGCGCAGCGGACGCTGACGGTGATCATCGGAATTTTGATGGTGCTGTTGTTCGGGATCGCTTACCTGGCGAAGACATACCGGATTATGCCGATGGATCCGGATGCGGCACACTTTCAAAGTTTGCTTAGTTTGCTGGTGACTGCTGTCTTCGGGCGCGGATGGTTTTATTATCTGACGTCGGGCAGCGTGTTGGTGGCTCTGGCGTTGAGCGCAAACACGGCGTTTGCTGACTTTCCACGGCTCACACGCGCGATTGCGCTGCATGACTATCTGCCGCATGTGTTTATTCTGCGCGGGCGGCGGCTTCTGTACTCGCATGGGATCTATGCTCTGACGGGATTTACTGCAGTGATCCTGATTTTGTTTGGGGGCGTGACCGACCGCTTGATTCCGCTGTATGCGATTGGAGCGTTTCTTGCTTTTACGCTCTCGCAGGCCGGAATGGTGGTGCACTGGAAGAGGGGCGAGGCTCATCCGGGACGCGGCTGGCATATGTTTGTGAACGGTGTCGGTGCCGTGGCGACAGGGATTACGACACTTGTTGTGCTCGTTGCAAAGTTCCGCGCAGGGGCTTGGGTGACGGCGCTACTGGTACCCGTTCTGATCGGGGTTATGTGGGTGGTGAAGCGGCATTACTCGCGGGTGAAGCGTGAGATGGCGGACCTGGCACCGTTGAACCTGGTGAATCTGCAAGAGCCGTTGGTGGTGATTCCGATGGCTCGGTGGGACCGGATCACGGAGAAGGCGATGCGGTTTGGGTTGTTGCTTTCGAAGGAGATCAAGGTGGTGCATATCCACTCGGATGATGAGGAGTGCAGCCTGGAGGACATCTGGGAAGATCTCGTGATGGCGCCGATCAAGAAGGAGGGGCTGCAGGAGCCCGAGTTGGTGACGATTCCTTCGAACTATCGGTTCGTTGTTACTCCGCTGATGGATTACATTTTGGAGCTTGAGGAGAAGAATCCTGGGCGTAAGGTGGCGGTGCTGCTGCCGGAGCTGGTGGTGCGGCATTGGTGGGAGAATGCGCTGCATAATCAGCGGGTGCAGTTGTTGAAATTGCTGCTGCTGGTGAAGGGAAATCAGAGGATTGTGGTGGTTAATATTCCCTGGTACCTGTGACGCCGTTTTTGCTGGGTGTTTTGAGAAAAACGGCTGTTTTGGCGTGGTGTTTTGATGGTGAATTTGTGGTGAGATGCGTGGTGAAACGTGGTGTTTCGCCGCGTGTTTTTCCTCGACGGAAAATGCGCCAACTTTTTGGGATTTATTTTTGAGCTGTGCTGGCCGCCTCTTGCGAGGCGGCTTTGTTTGCTCGATTAGGCGGGAATGAGGGTGGTTTTGTTCCAGGTGGGGCTCAGGTCGCGGAGCCGGGCTACGGCGGCAGGGATGAGGGCGAGGGCTTCGTCGATCTCTTGGGCGGTGGTGAGGCGGGAGAGAGAGAAGCGGATGCTGGCGCGGGCGCGAGCGGGAGAGAGGCCCATCGCGGTGAGGACGTGGGAGGGCTCAGTGGCGCCGGACTGGCAGGCAGAACCTCCGCTGACCGAGAGTCCCTTGAGGTCGAGGGCGATGACGAGAGCTTCGGCTTCGACGTGATCGAAGTAGAGGCTGGAGGTGTTGGAGACGCGAGGGGCGCCTTCGCCGTTGACTCCGCGCTCCTCTACTTGAGAGAGGATGCCTTGCTCGAGGCGGTCGCGAAGGGCGGTGAGGTGGGTGGGGCCGTCGATGGGGCTGTCTTCGGCGAGCCAGATGTTGGCTAGTTCGGCGGCTTTGCCGAGGCCGACTATGCCGGCTACGTTTTCGGTTCCGGCCCGGCGTTGGCGCTCGTGGCTGCCGCCGTAGAGCATCGGGGCGAGGCGGACGTTGCGGCGAACGAAGAGGGCGCCGATGCCCTTGGGGGCGTAGATCTTGTGGCCGGAGATGGTTAGGAGGTCGACGTCCTTGAGCGCGCCCTTGGGGCTGAGGTCGAGTGGGAGCCGGCCTACGACCTGAACGGCGTCGGTGTGGAAGAGCGCGCCGGATGCATGGGCGATGGCGGCTAGCGCGGCGATGGGCTGGATGACGCCGGTCTCGTTGTTGGCGAACATGACGCTGACGAGCTTTGTCTCGGGGCGGATGGCTGCGAGCAGAGCGGTGGGCTCGATGACACCTTGTGGGGTGCTGGGGAGAATGGTTACTTCTATCTTCTTTTTGGCGAGGGCCGCGGCGGCGCGGAGGATAGCGTCGTGTTCGATGCTGGTGGTGATGAAGTGAGCCGGTGCGGCAGCATTCTCGAGTGTGCCGAAGAGGGCGAGGTTATCGCTCTCGGTGCCGCCGGAGGTGAAGACGATCTCGGAGGTGCGGCAGTGGAGCAGATGAGCGATCTGGTCGCGGGCGTGGTCGACAGCGGCGCGTGCGAACTGGCCCTGTTGATGGATGGAGCTGGCGTTGCCGTAGTGCTCCAGGAAGAAGGGACGCATGGCTTCAAAGACTTCGGGCAGGAGAGGCGTGGTCGCGTTCGCGTCCATGTAGATTCGGCGCATGTCTTCTATTTTACTGTGAGGTACTCCGGGTCTCGTTTTGCGACCGATAAATCGAGCGCAGGGCAGTATGATGACCCATCGGTTCCACGCTAGCGACTCAACAGATGACTTAGAAGGTTGGCACATGCCATACGGAGCGGCACGCGTGTGCGATCGCTCTGGCGAGGTACGTTTTTCGATGGATTCAACTGACCACAACGTTCCGAGGAGATCTAAATGAAGATTGCAGTCTTGATGTTGCTTTCGTGTTTGATGTTCGGCGTGAATAGGGACTGTCTTGCAGTTGACTCGGACAAGTCGGCTGAGAACGCGGCTTTGATTCGCGCGCACCATGATTCTATGAATCGCGGCGATTGGAAGAATGCGTCGACCTATTACGCCGAGGATACGAAGAACTTTGGAACGCCGGGTGGACGTCAGCGCCTGCAAATGGTTTATGAAGACATCTGGACGACGTTCCCTGATTTTCGTCTCGACATCATTGATTTGATTGCGAAGGACGATGTGGTCGTTGTTCGTTGCCGCGAGAGCGGCACTCACCTTGGCGTTCAGAAGCGATCAGTGAACGGCGGCTTATTGATTGGAGTGCCTCCTACCCATAAACACTTCGAGGTCGAGGTGATGCATTGGTACAAGATGCGCGATGGCAAGATCGTCGATCATTACGGCGCTCGGGATGACGTTGGCATGATGGAGCAGCTTGGGCTATTGGCTGCGCCACAGCTTAAACCTTAGGTGAGGGAAGCGTTTCGGTCTGCGCGTTAGCGCGTTCGAAGGTGAGATTGACTGAACGATTGCCGACTGGTCTGGTGCGGTGACGGACGCCGCGCTTGACGGTGATCATGTGGCCCGGCAAGAGCTCGACAGTTTGGTCGTCGAAATCAATGAAGAGGCCACCTTCCAGCGCGAGAAAACTCTCGTCAGAGTCGGGATGGCAGTGCCAGTGATAGGACTCGGTCATGACGCTTATACGGACTTCATGATCGTTGACGCTGGCGATGGAATGGTTGTTGTAGCCGGCTGCTGTTGCTGATTCGGCCGAAAGGCTTATGACTTCGAAGGAAGGATTTTGCATGTATTACTCCATGCTATTGTTTTGCGATTGTACCGCGCTGCGGATGGCGCTCGCGCCTTGCATGGAGTGGATCTATTGAGTAGTAATAGCGATATGAACAAGCAAGAAAGACGGTTGGTGATGGACGAGTTAGCCTCGAGTGAAGCGAGGCTGCTGGAGTTGGTGCGTGGATTGTCCGAGGAGCAGTGGAGCTTTCGCGAGACGCCGGAGCGATGGTCGATTGCAGATAACATCGAGCACCTGGTTGTGTTTGAAGGATTCATTCGGTCGGCGATTGCAAAGACTCTGGAAGGGGCGGCGGAGCCCGAGAAGAAGGCGGAGGTTGGTGCGAAGGAGCCGTTCGTTCTCGGGATCGCGAGTGGACGGAGAAACAAACTGATTGCTCGGGAAGGGGTTCGTCCGACGGGGAGATGGCCGGATCGGAATGAGTTAGTTTCTGAGTTACAAAAGACAAGGGCGGTTACAGTTGCATTCGTTGCGCAGACGGAGGCGAAACTGCGCGATCATTTTTTTCCCCATATTTCGTTAGGGGATCTGGACTGTTATCAGTGGTTGGTGGTGTTGGGACAACATAGCACTCGGCATACGTTTCAGATTGAGGAGATCAAGGCTGACCCGGCGTTTCCTGCTTCGTAGAGTCAATGGCTGCGTGTGTGAACTACTTGTGACATAAGTGCGATTGAAACCTGATAGGCTTAGCGCGGCTCTGCGCTCTGGCGCGGGGATTCTATGAAATTTTTGGAGAGATGACATGATGAAGCGGATGGTTGTGGCGTTGGCGCTGGCTTGTTGTTGCGCGACAGGGATGCAGGCGCAGGATGCGAAGGGGCCGAAGATCGCTCCAGGGACGATGATTGCGCCGGCGAAGAGCTTCGATGGGATGCTGAGTGATTTTGAGGGCGAAATGGTGCCGCTGGCCGAGGCGATGCCGGCTGAGAAGTACGACTTTGCACCGAGTGCTGCGATCTTTGTGCCGGGGCAGGGAAGCGAATATGCAACGGTGAGCACGTTTCGCAAGATGGTGCTGCATATTGCATCGGCGAACTACTACTATGCCAGCAAAGTGGGCGCGATGAAGCCGGATGTGGATGTGAAGGCGCTGGCGAATATCAAGGACAAGGACGCGGCGGTTGCGGCGCTGAAAGCTTCCTTCGTGTTTGCACATAAGGCGTTTGCGACGCTGACTCCGCAGAACGCGTTTGAGAGTGCGGATGGGACGAATACGCGAGCGAGCCTGGCGGGCGGATTGGTGGCACACGCATCCGACCACTATGGGCAACTGGTGGAGTATCTGCGGATGAATGGGATTGTGCCTCCTGCCAGCAGGAAGTAACGGTCTGTTTTTTTATGGAATGATTAGAAAGAGCAGCCTTTTCCGGCTGCTCTTTCTTTTGGGCGACTTGCTATTCGCCTAGCATAATGCGCTGGATGCGATGGGCGCGGCCGGTGGCTCCGTCGCAGTTGATGAGGGCGGCGCACATTTTGGGGTTGCCCTTGGCGGGCTCGAACTTGCCGGGCATTCCTGTGAGGAAGCGGGCTAGGACTAACTCTTTTTCTACGCCGATGACGGAGTCGTAGGGACCGGACATGCCTACGTCGGTTTGGTAGGCGGTGCCGTTGGGGAGGATGCGCTCGTCGGCGGTGGGGATGTGGGTGTGGGTGCCGAGGAGAGCGGTGACGCGGCCGTCGAGATACCAGCCGATGGCTACTTTTTCGGAGGTGGCTTCGCCGTGGAGGTCGAGGAGGATGACCTTAGCGGTGATCTTGCTGAGGAGCTCGTCGGCTTTGCGGAAGGGGTCGTCGCAGGAGGACATGAAGACGCGGCACTGGAGGTTCATGACGGCGTAGGTCTGGCCGGTGGGGAGTTCGCCCTCGTAGACGCCGAAGCCGGGGGTGCCGACGGCGTAGTTGGCGGGGCGGAGGACGCGGCGGCCGCGGACGTGGGAGTCGGCGGGGACGGTCATGTATTCGAAGATCTCGCGCTTGTCCCAGATGTGGTTGCCGGTGGTGATGACGTGGGCGCCGAGATCGAAGAGCTCTTCTGCGATGGAGGGGGTGATGCCGAAGCCGCCGGCGGCGTTTTCTCCGTTGATGACGAGGAGATCGACGGCGTTGGTTTCGAGGACGTGGGGGAGGTGTTCGCGGACGATGTGGCGGCCGGCGGAGCCAAAGACGTCGCCGACAAAAAGGATGTTCACTGAAGAAGTTTACATGTTGGGATGGTGGAGAAATGGCTGTGCGGATGAGAGAGTGATTGCATCCTCGGCTGGGTGTGGTAGTTTTTTTGCATGGCACAGAGCGGACGGTTTCAGTTGAGCGTGCGAATTTTGGCGGTGCTGGCGAGTGAGCCGGATGCAATGCATACTTCGTCTGCGATTGCGGAGGAGCTGAAGGAGAGCGCCGTGATGGTGCGGAGGGCTTTTTTGCTGCTGCATAAGGCCGGGCTGATTGAGCAGAAGAAGGGGCCGCATGGTGGCGCGAAGCTGAAGGTTCCGGCGAAGCAGATCGGGCTCGGCGATGTGTTTGAGGCGTCGGCGGGCGACTGGTTGAGCATTGAGGATAAGGCTGTGAGCGCTTGGATCAAGAAGGTGCGCGGGGATGCAGTGGCGGCGATGAATGAACACTCGCTGGCTGGTGTGGTGAAACGGTTGAAGAAGAAATAGATTTTGCAGATTGGGTTTTGTGGTTGGCCTCGGTGAAAAACCGGGGCTTTGCTGCGTTGGGGGAGAAGCTGGTGCGGTCAGTATTTTGGCGGGAGGCCGATTGCTTTGATGATGGCGCGATAGCGCTCGTCGGAGTGGAGGAAGTCGTAGGCCGGATCGTTCTGGATCCAGAGGAGGAAGGGGGCACGTTGTTGTCGCGCCTCCTCCAACGAGGCGAGCGTCTCATCGCGGCGGCCGAGCTGGGCGTATTGAAGGGCAAACTCCATAGGCGAGACGTATTGTGTTGCAGACTGCTTTTTGAAGTTGGCCAACTGTTGCAGGAGTAGAGCCTGATAGCCGCCCTTCTCATACGTACGCCGGATGTTCTCGGCCTCCTCTTTATTACCTGTCAACTGCAATGATTTTTCCCACTCCTCTGCCGCCTTCTTCAGGTCACCTTTCCGTCGGTAGGTGTCGCAGAGCATCCAGTGAAGGCTTAGATCCTGAGGTGTTGCTTCCAATCGTGAATGAATGTCGTCGATGGCAGCGTCGTACAGTCGCGCGTCTTCGAGGGCCAGAGCCATAGCGAAGGGTCGCTCAAATGGGTCCAGTTCCATGGCTTTTTTTTCCGATTCGATGGCTTCGCTATGGCGGCCAAGTGCACTCCATACCTTTGCGCGGAAGTGATAGGGCTCGGCAAAGTCGGGATTGAGTTCAATCGCGCGTTCGATCTCCTGCTCTGCCTGCGGCCAATTCCAATTAAAGAACATGTTCGCGCCAAGTGCGAGGTGCGCCCAGGGAAGCGAGGGATCGAGTGCAACTGCTTTGTTGGCTGCTTCGATTGCCTGCGGAATGGCGACTCTTGGGTCGAGGTTGTAGAAGGCGCCTTGACCGTAGTAGGTGGCAAGGCCAGCCCAGCCGGGTGCGTAGTCCGGTTGCAGTTCGATGGCTTTTCGGAAGTATTTGCCTGCTGCTTCGTTGTCGCCCTGAAACCAGATATAGCGCCCGCGGAGGTAAGCGTCGTGGGCATCAGGATTTACATATCGAGCGGAAGCGGGTTGAGGAGTGGCGCCGCCGAGCCGTTTTGCGATTGCTTGTGCGGCTTCATTAGGGAGCGTGACGATGTCGTTTGCGTTGCGGTCGTAGCTCTCAGCCCATAGGTGCGTGTCGGTTGGGGCCTGGATGAGCTGGATGGTCATGTGGACCTTGTCGCCGGAGCGGGAGATGGAGCCCTCGAGGATGCCGTCGACGCCGAGTTCACGGGCTATCTCCGGGAGGGGGCGATGGGCTCCCTTGTACTGCATGGCGGAGGTTCGGGAGACGATGCGGAGGGTGGAGTTTTTGGCGAGCATGGTGGTGAGCTCGTCGGTCATGCCGTCGGCGAAGTAGTTCTGGGCGGGGTCGCCGGAGAGGTTATCGAGAGGGAGGACTGCGAGGGAGGTGATCCTGGGCGCTGTTAGGTGGTTCCGGTTTCGCAGGGCGCGTGTGCCGAGAGTAACCGCGAGGATGAGAAGGGCGAGACCGGTTAACGCGAAGAGCCAGATGAGAAGACGTGAGCCGCGGGGTGGTGGCGGGTCGTCTTTGCTGGGAGACATTAACGCTTCAGGCGGGGGGGCTTCATTGCCTAGTGGAGGGTCTTGTATGGCGACTGCGCCGGTTGACGGCGGAGGCGGGTTGATGTCACCCACTCTTCGATTTCTGGTGGTCGAGGTTTGGTCGGTGTGTTGCGTGGTCGAGGTGACGGCTTCGTCGGAGGCCTCGACGATGGATCCGATGAACCGGTAGCCCTTGCCGGTGACGGTCTGGATAAAACGTGACTGCACGGGATCGTCGTTCAGGACTTCGCGGATTTTGCGGATGGCGGTGTTGATTCCGTGCTCGGTGTCGACGAAGACTTCGCGGCCCCAGAGATGCTCGGCGATCTCGGTTCTGGTGACGAGATTGCCGTTTCGCGCTGCTAAAAGGACGAGCAGCTCCAACGGCTTCCGTTCCAGCTTCAGACTGCGCCCGGCCCGGTACAGCTCGAAGCGGTCGCAATCCAGTCGGAAGTCACCGAACTTATAGACCGAGACGGTCACAGGAGCGTACTCCTTTGTGGTGGCAGTATAGCTCCGGCGGATGAAGGGAGGTAGATCCTTTTTGGTTTCATGAAGTTGCCGCTTTACCTCTACTTCACCTCGACTTCACCTTCTCTGTATTGCGCCTGAATGATTCGCGGAGCATAACTCTCTACGAGCTGGCCAAGCCGGCAAAGGAGAGATGAAATGAAGAAGCTTTATCGATCGCTGTCCGCCCTGGTTGGCGCGGTTGCACTGACCATCTTGTTAGTTCCTAACGCGAATGCTATATGTGGTGTCAATCGTCCGACGCCGACTCACACTGGCTATAACTATCAACCTGGAGGGGCACATTTTCTGCTGGCGAATGATGTGCTTGATAATTTTTCACCGATTGTGGGTATGTGGCACGTGAAGTTTTTCCTGAAAGATACGGCTGGGTTCAAAGATGGGACGGAGTTCGATGCGGGGTATTCGATCTGGCATGGGGACGGGACGGAGATCATGCAGTCTGGTGGCCGGCCGCCGCTCATCGGGGACATGTGCATGGGCGTGTGGAAGCAGGTGGGATTGAATGTCTTCAAGCTGAACCACTTTGCGGCTGCGTATGACAATACCGGATTGAACCTGATCGGGCCTGCGCAAATTCAAGAGCAGATCACGCTGGAACGTGCGGGGAATTCGTTTAGCGGGCCATTCACGATCGACCAGTACACCGAAGCTGGAAATCGGGTAGCTCACTTTCAGGGAACGATTACGGGAACTCGAATGACGGTGGAGACCCCGGCTACGAGTATCTTCTGAGGGCTTTGCGGATGGCTTGCACGCCTTCACTCCTGGCGATTTTGTGGGGGTGAAGGCGCGTGCTGCTTTAGTCGTTGCGGATGTCGAGAGAGCCCATGCCTATGTTGATCTCGAGTGAGCCTGCGCCGGTGCCTGGGTACACTTTGGTGACGGTGAAGTGACCGTCGGAGCCGCCGGGGCGGTGGTCGTGGAGCGTGCCGAGGCCTACGTTGACTTTCAAGTTGGAGTAGCTCTTGTCTTTGTCGAGGAGGAGCTGCATGTGGCCCATGCCTACGTTGAACTCTCGGTGGCCAGCGCTGCCAGCTGCGTTGAAGTCGAGGTCTCCGTAGCCAAGGTTGATCTCATTGTCGGAGTTCTGTCCCATGGGCATGGTGACGGTTACTGACGCTTGGGCGGACTTGGGGAAGTTGAGTTGGATGACGCCCTTGTCGGGCTGGACGCGGATGGTCCTGACGTAGTTGGCGACGGTGTAGCTGCCTGATTCGGAGTTAAGCACGATGGTGAGTTTGATCTGTTTGGCGTCGGGCTCAATATTTATTCGCAGGTTTGCACGACAGACGTGTAGTTTCAACTTTGCGCTTGCGTCGAAGGGGCGTGTGAGTTCGAGGCGGTGGGGCTGGACGATGTCGGTGGGGGCTGCGGTGTAGTCGTGGGTGGTGATTGGTTTGTCGGAGTCGGTACAGTCCATGGATTCAGATTGAGGGTTTGGAGCGGACTGGAATTTCTGGGGGGCGGCGTGCGCGGTTAAGGTGGCTGCAAAGATCAGGGCATAGGAGAGTGATTTGCGCACCGGATTTCCTTTCACGCGATGAGGTTTTGGTTCGTGGTTAGATACGGCGGGGGAGTGGGTTGGCTCCGTTCTCAGGGCTTCGGCCGAAGTTGCTTGAGGAGGGTTTCGGCGGTGGGTTGGGTGTTGAGGATGTCGGCGGGGGTGAGCCAGGCGCGGCGTAGTTGGGTGATGCCGTAGCGCATCTGGTCGAGTTCTTCTGTGGCGTGGGCGTCGGTGTTGATGACAATCTTGCAGCCGTGTTGTTTGGCGAGGCGGAGGTGGAGGTCGTTGAGGTCGGCGCGTGCGGGGCTGGCGTTGTGCTCGACTGCTACGCCTAGTTTCGCGGCTTGTTTGAGGACGGCGTCGACGTTGATGGCGTAGGGTTCGCGTCCCAGAACTTTGCGGCCGGTGGGGTGGCCGAGGATGCGGACGTGTGGGTTCTCGAGGGCGCGGAGGACGCGGGTGGTCATCTCTTCGGTGGGCTGGTTGAAGTGTGAGTGGACGCTGGCTACGACGATGTCCATTTGGGCGAGGGTGGAGTCGTCGAGGTCGAGAGCGCCTTCGGCAAGGATGTCCACTTCGATGCCGGGGAGGATGCGGATCTTGCCTTCCATTTCAGCGTCTACTTCGCGGATGCGCTTGATGTGGGCGAGGGCGCGGGTGTCGTCGAGGCCGTTGGTCATGGCGAGGTTTTTGCTGTGGTCAGTGATGGCGATGTAGGAGAGGCCGCGGGCGAGGGCGGCTTCGGCCATCTGACGGATGGTGTCGCGGCCGTCGGTGGCTTCGGTGTGCATGTGGAGGTCGCCGCGGATGTCGGCTCGTGTGATGAGTTGAGGGAGGGTGTGGTTTGCGGCGGCCTCGAGTTCGCCGCCGTTTTCGCGAAGTTCGGGTGGGATGTAGTCGAGGTCGAGGGCGTTGTATATTTCGGCTTCGCTGGCGGCGGCTACGATGACGTTGTCTTCGAGGCGGAGGAGCGCGTACTCGCTAAGGGTGAGGCCGCGTTTGATGGCGCGCTGGCGGAGGGCTACGTTGTGCATCTTGCTGCCGGTGAAGTATTGGAGGGCGGCTCCGTAGCTGGCGCGGGGGAGGAGGCGGACGTCGACCTGGAGGTTGTTGCGGAGGGTGAAGGAGACTTTGTTTTGACCTTTGGCTATGAGCTTGTCGATGAGGGGGAGCGCGGCTACGTGCTCGACGGCTGCAGAGACGACGTCGGGTTCGCAGGCGGGGCCGGTGACGAGGAGGTCGAGGTCGCCGACAGTCTCTCGGCCGCGGCGGAGGGAGCCGGCGGGGGTGATTTCGTCGATGCCGGGGAAGGCGCAGATGAGGTCGGAGATGGTGTCGGCGTGCTGTTGGGCTTTGTCGATGCGGAAGCGGCTGGAGTTCTTGCGGTGGTCCTCGATGCCTTTGAGGAGCTTGGTGACGAATTTTTCTCCCATGCGGGGGAGCTTGGTGAGGTGACCGGCCTTGGCGGCGGCTTCGAGGCCGTCAATGTCACACACCTGGCAGGACGACCAGACGAGAGCGACGGTTTTGGGGCCCATGCCGGGGAGGCGAAGGAGTTCGAGCATGGTGGGCTTGTATTTTTGCAGAAGCTCTTCGCGGAGTGGCATGGTTCCGGTGGTAAGGAGGGCCTGGATGTTTGCCAGCATGCCCTTGCCGATTCCGGCGATGGCCAGGAGCTGCTTTGGGTCATCTGCGATGGTGGCGAGCTGTGTGGTTTGCTGCTCGACGGCTTCGGCGGCGCGGCGGTAGGAGCGGATACGGAAAGGGTCGGCGGAGTCGATTTCAAGGAGGGAGGCGGTTTCGTCGAGGAGGCGGGCGATCGAGATATTGTCCATAGCAAAGCTTCAGAGGCCTCTGCGGCCACTGAGTCAGTATGCAACAAAATGTGAGGGAAAACGGTTTACAAGGGCCGGGCAGGGCTGGTCGTCAAACTACTTAAGCGACCGTAGGAGGTCTGATCGTATCTGTAACTCCCTACTGAGCCTGAGTTGCTTCTTTGAGACGAGCAACCTGATCTGCTTGAGGACCTTTACTTCCTTGGATGATGTCGAACTCTACTTCATCACCTTCTTTGAGGCTCTTGTAGCCTTCGCGTTGGATGGAACTGTAATGGACGAAGACATCGGCCCCACCGTCGCGGCCCAGGAAACCGTAGCCTTTAGCGTTGTTGAACCACTTAACCGTACCTTTGTATTGTGCCACTTTAGCGACTCCCTTTCTTGCGTCTTCACTAGGATGGTGCAACGGGAAGTGAAAGCGTTTCAGCGGTTGCGCCACTGGACAGTGTGACGCAAACATCGTTGCGGGAGTTTTCTGGAAGAAGCGCTCGCAGGCTGGTTATTTGTGGATAGCGACGGGTTTCCTGCGAATTTTGGATGGCGCAGCCCGATATTGCATGCGGGCGACAGCTTTGAGCAGATTTTTGCATGAGACTAAAACTGCTTCGTCCTGAAGGCGTTGCGTGGGTGATTCGACTGGTTGTTAGAGATGACCGGCGCGGCGGGCCGAGTCGTAGAGCATGAGGCCGATGAGGGTTTTGCCGTCGTGGATCTTGTTGGCGGCGATGAGGACGAGGGCTTCGGAGAGGGGGAGGCGGAAGATCTCGATGTTTTCGTCGGGCTCGGGCGTGGCGGTACCTTCGCGGAGGTCCCGGGCGAGGTAGATCTGCATCCATTCCCCGAGGAAGCCGGGGCTGGCGAAATACTTGGTGAGGAGGGTCCAGCGTTTGGCGCGGTAGCCGGTCTCTTCGATCATCTCGCGTTTGGCGGCGGCGAGGGTGGCTTCGCCGGCGTCGACGCGTCCGGCGGGCAGCTCGATGAGAAATTGGCCGGCGGCGTGGCGGTACTGACGGATAAGGATGATCTCGGGGTCGGCGGGGTTCTTTGACTCGTCGATGGCGAGGATGACGACGGAGCCGTTGTGGCGGATGACGTCGCGAGTGTTGACGAAGCCGCCGGGCTCTTCGAGCTTATCGGTGAAGACAGAGAAGACTTTGCCCTTGTAGGAGAGTTTCGAGGAGATGAGTCTGGGCTTGGCGAACTTCGAGGTCGGTTTGATGGTGGTTGCAGTCAGTGGTTTCGGGGCTTGGGTCTGGAGGGCGCTGGGTTTGGCGATCTGCTTTCTTTTTGCGGCCATGAGGCTAAAGTATCATCCTGCATCTAGACTTGGGTGACGGGCATCCAACGGAATGCCCAGAAAATTGTGCCATCTGGCTGAGGGTGGTCGCTGTTGAAGAGATTGAGGATAGGTCTGCATGAGTGTTGAGTGTTTTCCGATCACGGTGTTGCCGCATGTGTCGCGTATTTACAGCGACTATCTTGCGATGGCGGAGAGCGCGGGTGATTCGGCGGTGCGTCGGTGGTTTGGGGCTGAGCCATTTGCCGGGAAGTGGATCAGAAGCGGCGAGCCGGTGAAGGATGCCGGAGCGCTGGCGGATTTGCTGGAGAAGCAGGCGATTGAATTTGGTGCGGGGGATGCGGTCAAGGCAAATATTGCGAAGCTGAGAGCCGGGGCAAGGGCGGTGGTGACGGGGCAGCAGGTGATGCTGTTTGGGGGGCCGCTGTTGACGATCCTGAAGGCGGCGACGGCGGTGGCGCGCGCGAAAGAGGCGACCAGGGCTACGGGCGTCGAGCATGTGCCGGTGTTCTGGATGGCGACGGAGGATCATGATCTGGAAGAGGTGGACCAGGTTTCGCTGCTGACGAAGACTTCGGTGGAGAAGCTCTCGATGGGTGTGAAGTTTCCTCATCATGCCGTTCCTGCCGGTGGCGTGGTGCTTGAGGGGCATATCGATGGATTGTTGGAGCAGGCGAGTGAGTTGCTGGGGTATGCGCCTGTCTGCGATCTGCTTCGCGAGTGTTATGGGGTTCAGTCGGGGAGTGATCACGGGCCTACTTTGGGGAGGGCTTTCGGACGGCTGATGACTCGGCTGTTTGAAGAGCAGGGATTGATTGTGATGGATGCTGCGGGCCGGGGTTTTCACGCTCTCGGTGCGGAGACACTTCGATATGCGATCGAACATGCGGCAGAACTTGAAGAGGCTTTACTGAAGCGGACGAAGGAGCTTGAGTCTGGTGGGTATCACGCTCAGGTCCTGGTGAATGAGGGAGCTTCACTGCTGTTTCTTTTGAGTGATCCGCAAGGGATTGGAGTGTGGGATCGTGAGGCGTTGCGGCGGACGGCGGATGGGATGTGGAAGGCTGGAGGGCGGAGCTATTCGACTGCGGAACTGATTGCGATTCTGGAGACGGCGCCGGAGCGACTGAGTCCGAATGCGCTGCTGCGGCCGGTGTTTCAGGATACGTTGCTGCCGACCGCGGCTTATGTGGGTGGGCCGGCTGAGATTGCTTATTTTGCGCAGAGTGCGGTTTTGTATGAGGCGATATTGGGGCGGATTACGCCGGTGCTGCCGAGGTTGAGTGCGACGTTGCTTGAGCCGGCGATTGCGACTGTGATGGATAAGGACGAGGTGCATCTACCGGATGCGATGACGACGGCGGAGGCGCTGGCGCAGAGGCTGGGGGCTCGTGCGATGCCGATTGAAGGGAAGCGCAAGCTGGCGGCTGTCGGGAATGCGATGGAGAAGGAGTTGAGTGCGCTGACCGATTATCTGGGTGGGATGGATGCGTCGCTGGGGCGGGCGGCGGAGGTTTCGGGTTCGAAGATGCGGTATCAAATGAGTCGGCTGCGGCGGATGGCGGCTACGTTTGAACTGCAGAAGGAAGCCAGTCTGCGGAAGCATGCAGAGGCGATCGTGTTGAATGTATTCCCCGGGGAGCATCCGCAGGAGCGCGTGGTGGCGGGGGTTTGGTATGTGGCGCGGTATGGGGATGGGCTGGTGGAGAAACTGGTTGGGGTGGCGGGGAATCAATGTCCGGGGCATGTGGTGGTGCGGTTGTAGCGGATGTTTGAACCTCACGCTTTAGAATGGGTGGGTGAGGTGTTGCAATGGGATTGAGCGATCAGCCGTTTGAGGTAATGTGTCCGGATTGTGGGGGAATGCTGAAGGTGGATCCGGTGACGCGGTCGGTGATTGCGCATAAATCTGCTCCGAAGAAGAAGATGTTCGAGGACTTTGGCGAGGCAGCGAAGGCGTTGCGCGAAGCAGATGCGCGGAGAGATTCGATTTTTCAGCAGAGTGTGGATGCGCAGAAGAACAAAGATGATGTGATGGCGAAGAAGTTTGCTGAGGCGGTGAAGAAGGCGAAGGAGACTCCGTTGACGGATCGGCCGCTGCGGGACTTCGATTTGGATTAGTTGTTGCCCAAGTGCGATGTGGCTGGCGGCCGTGTCGCATCAATGTACGGTCGGCGTTGTTTCCGTCGCGAGTGGGGTTGCGAGAGCAGCGGCTTCGGCGGTGCAGTCGCGAGTAGGTTTCAGTTCCTTAGCGTGGGCAATTTCATAGTCTGCTTTGGCGGCGTCGAGATCGGCGAGGAAGGCAGGGTCTGCGTGCAGTCTCGCGACTGTGCTTGCGCCCATGATTCTGCCCTCGTTGACGTCACTTTGCCAATGCACGTTGCAGACTAGGCGACTGTCTCCGAACGAGCGTCCGCGCGCCAGGATTGCATCGGTTTGGGTCGGAGCAATTTCGGTGAGAATGAGAGCCCAGGCCCATCCGATGGTGGTGTGTCCCGATGGGTAGGAGCCGTCTTTCCTCAAGAACGCTTCGTCGTGTGGAGAGCAGGTCGGATGAGTGTTTTCCATGAACGGACGAGTTCGGTTGTAGTGATTCTTGGCGGCGTAGGTGGAGAGAGCAGCGTCGGTGAAGGATCGCCGCAACAAAATGTAAAGATGCGGTGTGTCGGCCTCGGTAATTGGAATACCCATGGAGCAGGAAAAGGTTTCGGCTACGTGAGGGAACGATAGATCTGCATCGCTCGTTGCCTGTTGCCAACGTGGAGAGCCTTGCAGCGTGAGGTTGGCTTTGCTGACAGCCTCGTCCAGTGCATAAACAGCGGTGCCGGGCGCGGGCGCGGGGGGAACTAAAGCCAAACTATTTGGCAACGTCGTCGGTGGCAAGTATCCGGCAAGGATGCCGGGCATGATCTCCGGCACCGAGATCAGTCCATAGGATTTTGTCTGCGAGGGAGTTGAAGGTGCCGTGGCGACTGAAGCAGGAACCGACGCCGGGGCTTGGGAGGCACTCTGTCCCTTGGATTGGGTTGCGATCGTGAGGCAAAGGACTGGAAGCAGGAACATACCGAAAGTTTTGATCTGCAAGGGTTATTCCTCCACGCGGCGCGTGATGTCTTGACTTCGACATTATGAACCCGTCCGCGACAATTTGTTCGTATGCGCGACTTCTTTGGGGTGATGGGCTGATCTTGAGATGCGACTCATCTAGCTGAATCTCTGGTGATCTTCGCCGGAGATTAACAGGAATGCACGCCTGCGTTAACCCAGCGTTGAATTGGCGTGAGTATATATGCGGCCAGCCTCGCAAAGCGTCTGCAATTGGGCTGTACCGAACTAGATAGGCATTGAAGGAGGACTTATGAGAAATCTTCTCGTCGTGCTCGTATGTATGGCGACCACCGGCTGGGTTTTGTGTCAACCAGCCTTCAGTCAAACGGATGTCGATGACAATTCACATCCTTTTCAGACAGACTCGGATTGGAATCACGACCGCCACTCTCAGGTCGTTCCGATTGGAGCGATAGGGGTTCCTGGAACTTCCAAGGCGAATCCCTTTGTCAGCTTCGACCAGGCTCGCGTCGATACCAAGTCACAATTGCTATTCGTGTCGAGCCGCTCGTCGAAGGCCGTCGCCATCTTCGATGCACTTACAGACAGAAAGTTGGGGGAGACGCCGGCCGTATTTGCTGGCGTTGGCATTGACAGTCCCCACTCGGGCCCCGACGGAAACGTGGTCGCTGGTCATTACCTGTTTGCTGGAGATTATCCGAGCACGGTAAGAGTATTTGACCTAAGCGTAAGTGTTTCTTCTCCACCCGAGGTCGCCGAAATCCACACAGGTGGCATGTTTCGAGCCGATGAGATGGACTATGACCCAGCGGAGCAGGTTGTTGCCGTCACGAACGGCGATTCAACTCCGGCCTTCATCACGTTGATCAGTAGCAAGACATTCAAGATCGTGAAGAAAATAGTTTTTGATGGGACTAACGGCACACCTGACACCTCGCAGGGGGGCATTGCCAGTGTTCTATATGACTCCCGAACCAACAAGTTTCTTATCAGCATTCCGGAGGTTGGATCGAATTTGACCGCGGGCGCAGTCGCGGTGATGGATCCTGCAACGGGAGACGTGACGCAGGTGTTTTCGGGGTTGGACAACTGTATGCCATCCGGGATGGCGCAGGGGCCTCGCGACAATGTTCTGGTCACCTGCGACCCGGGGTTCCCGGCGCCTGACCCGGTTCTCTTCGCGCCGCGCACTTATGTTATCAACGGGCGCACGGGAGCAATTCTGGCCAACATCCCGCAAGTGGGTGGGGTAGACTACGGCGCGTACGATCCGGTCGATCATGATTACTATCTGGGAGCGCGTGACTATTTCACGAGCCCGGGCGCAACTACAGCGTCTCCCGTGTTGGGTGTTATCGACGCCGAGACGAATGAGTGGATCGAAAACTTTCCTACGGGAACCAACGCTCATTCGGTGACGGTAAACCCTGTCAACAACCAAATATTTGTGCCGATCGAAGATCCGAATCCGCTTTGCGGAACGCTTCCCGGATGTGTTTCGGTGTTCACAGATGCGCGTCGAGGGTTCCAATGGTGAGAAATCGAGAGGCAATTTGAACTGAATGAGCGAGGTGGAAAGCCTCCGCTCTGTAGTAGCTAAATCCAAGGCTATGTGATCCGGCATTGATCAGCGGATCTTACATAGCCCTGCTGCGTTCAGTGCTGATTTATAAGATCGCTTGATTCTGCGCGCTTAGAGGTGAGTGAATCCTGATGGATTACTTGCGCGATTAGGAATGGTTTGGTTTAGACGGTAAACTGGAGGAATGCCACCAATCGTAAATGCGCAGGGTTTGACTAAGGCCTTTGGCGCGACGCCTTTGTTTCGTGAGATCAGTTTTACTGTGAGTGATGGAGATCGTATTGGGCTAATTGGGCCTAATGGCGCGGGGAAGTCCACATTGCTGAAGGTGCTTGCAGGCGATGAAGATGCCGATGCCGGGGATGTTGCGGTGCGGAAGCGGGCGCGGGTGGGATATGTGCAGCAGGAGTCGGTGTTTGCGCCTGGGGTGACGGTACGTGAGGTGTTGGAGGCCGCGCTGGTGCGCGCGAAGGTGGCCGAGGGGGAGCATGAGGGACGGCTGCGAGAAACGAGTGGGCGGACGGGTTTTCCGAGTCTTGATGCGGAGGCTGCGAGGCTGAGTGGAGGGTGGAGAAAGCGGCTGGCGATTGCGGAGGCGGTGGTGACGCATCCGGATGTGCTACTGCTCGATGAGCCTACGAACCATTTGGATTTAGCCGGGATTGCGTGGCTGGAGGAGCTGCTGAATGAGGGTAGTTTTGCTTGCGTGCTTATTAGCCATGATCGTTATTTTCTTGAGAATGTTGCGACAGAGATAGTGGAACTGAACCGTGTGTATGCGGAAGGCCTTCTGCGGGTGAAGGGGACGTACTCGAAGTTCATCGAGGGCAAGCAGGCGTATATGGAGGCGCAGAGCAAGCTGCAGGATGCGCTGAAGAATCGCGTGAAGATCGAGGTGGACTGGCTGCGTCGGGGGCCGAAGGCGAGGAGTACGAAAGCAAAGGCGCGGATCGATAATGCGCAGGATTTGATTGGGCAGTTGAAAGAGGTCAACTCGCGAGTGCAGACGTCGAGCGCGGGGATCGATTTTTCCGCGACGGATCGGCAGACGAAGCGGCTGGTAGAGCTGGAGGATGTTTCGGTTGTGCTGGGGGACCGGAAGATTGTTGAGGGGTTGAATTTTCTGGTGACCTCGGGGATGCGCGTGGGGTTGGTGGGGCCGAATGGGAGCGGGAAGACTACGCTGCTGCGGCTGTTGACTGGCGAGTTGGAGCCTTCGAAGGGGACGATCAAGAAAGCTCCTTCGTTGAAGATTGTCTACTTCAGCCAGATGCGAGAGCTCGAGGAAGAGGTGACTCTGCGGCGGGCGCTGGCTCCGGATTCGGACTCTGTGGTGTACCAGGGCCGGGTGGTGCATGTGGCTAGTTATGCTACGAAGTTTTTGTTTACGAGTGAGCAGCTGAATCAGCCAGTGGAGCGTTTGAGTGGGGGAGAACGGGCTCGGGTGTTGATTGCGAAGCTGATGCTGGAGCCTGCGGATTTGTTGTTGCTCGATGAGCCCACGAATGATCTGGATATTGCGACGCTGGAGATTCTTGAGGAGAGTTTGCTCGAGTACACCGGGGCTCTCGTCTTAGTGACCCACGATCGTTACATGTTGGATCGGGTGTCGACGATTGTGCTGGGGCTGGATGGGCGCGGTGGCGCGGAGATGTTCGCGGATTACTCGCAGTGGGAGCAGTGGAGGGGCGTGAAGGTGGAGGATGCGATTGCTCCGGGGGCTGCGGGGGTTGCGGTTTCGCCTGCTGTTCCTGCGACGGCTTCAAATGGAGCGTCTGGTGGGAAGAAGAAACTGTCCTATCTGGAGGCTCGGGAGTATGCGGGGATCGAGGCTGCGGTGGAGGCGGCTGAGGATCGGCTGCAGAAGGCCAGGGAGACGATTGAGGATCCTGCGGTTGCGGTGGATGCGGCACGGTTGACTGCTGCGCTGGCGGAGATGGAGGCGGCGCAGTCGGTGGCGGATGAATTGTATGCGCGGTGGGCAGAGCTGACGGAGAAGGTTGGGTAGGTCTTCGTCGTTGCGATTGCCTTGGGCGAGTGTTAGTGCTGGGCGAGAACGCGGTGGTCGGATTCGGACTGAACTTTGTCGAGGTCGTGATGGAGAAGCTGATTGTGCTCGACCATCACTTCGCCGCCGACGTAGACGCTGTCGATGTCACGCTCCGCAGCGATGAGAACGAGGTTCGCGTAGGGGTCTTCGAGTGAGACGCCGAGACGCTTTGGGTTGATGAGGAGAAAGTCGGCGAACTTGCCGGGTTCGAGTGAACCTAATTTGTCTTTTACGTTGAGGACGTCGGCGGATCCCATGGTGTGTAGCCAGAGGACCTGGTAGGGGCTCATGACAGTGGCGTCTTCGTACTTGTCGTGGATGGCGTAGAGGCCGGTGCGCATGTTTTCGAAGGGGTCGGCGAGATCGGCGCTGGCTTCGCCATCGACGCCCATGCCAACGCGGATGCCCATCTTGAGATATTTCGGGATGTCTGCCGTTCCAGACGCGAGGCGACCATTGGAGAGTGGGTTCCAGGACATGGAAGCGCCGACTTTGGCGGTTTGCTCGAGGATGAAGTCGTCTGCGTGGATGAAGTGACCGAAGATGAGTTGGTTGTTGAGCAGGCCGCTTTCTTGCATCCAGCGAAACTTTGACCGTTGCTCGCCCTGGTCGTCGGGCGCTTCGATGTAATGAGTCTGATTGCCGAGGTGGAACTCTTTCATCATGGCCGCTTCCATCACTGCCTGCTGGTAGGTGTTGTTGAAGGCAGTCATTCCACCGATCATGACGCTGAGAAAGTGTGAGTCGGGTGGTTGAGCGGCAGTCCAGTCTAGGAAGGTCTTGAGGCGCGTGCGCGCCTGCTCGATGGTGATGTTGGGAGACATTCGGTCGGGGGAGTAGCTGTGAACGAAACGGATGCCGGACTCCTGCGCACCGCGAAACTGGGCCTCTTCGAATTGGTTATTCAGGTCGGCGGTTTTGGCTCGTCCGCCGTAGGTGAAGTTGTAGGCGGTGGTGACGCCGTGTTCAAGATGGTCGAGTGAGCCGAGGAGAGCGAACCAATACATGTCTTCGGGTGAGGCTTTGGATGCGTGTTTGCCGTAGAGGTCGTCGATCCAGCCGGGGAGGGTTTTGTCGGCGGCGAGACCGCGGTAGGCTGCCTGCCAGAGGTGGCTGTGCGCGGAGATGAAGCCGGGAATCATGAAGTCGCCGTGGGCGTCGACGATTTTGTCGGCGTGGAGGCTGGCTGGCGGCTCGCCGGGTGCTACGGCCTGAATTGAGCCGTCTGATGCGATGGCTAGATAGCCGTTGATGGGCTCGCGTTGGTTGGCGGCCATCGTCATAATGCGCGCGTTGCGGATGATGAGCTTGGGATTCGCGGCGAATGATGGACAAGTCGCGATCGCGAGGAGGATGAACGTCCTGCGGAAGAGGATTGAGAGATGCCTGGCCATGGTTGTGTTTAGCGTGGATGGATTGTCAAGTCAATTGGAAAGTGTAGTGGCGCTTGCATTGTTTGTTTGGGGAGTGTGAGGCGATGGTTTCGCGATATGCTGCTGGGATTATGAAAAAACTTTTTTGCGGGATGGTTGTTGGGTTGGCGGGAGTGGCTTGTGCGGCGCAGGATGCGGGTGGTGCGGCTAAGCACGTGACGGTGTTGCATGCGGCGCGAATGCTGGATGTGGCGGCTGGCAGAGTGGTGGCGCCGGGTGAGGTGTTGGTGGAGGGAGAGAAAATTGTCGCGGTTGGGGCGCATGTGGAGCGACCTGCGGGGGCAGAGGTGATTGATCTCGGGGACACGACGCTTATGCCTGGGTTGATCGATGCGCATGTGCATCTGTTTCTGCATCCGGGGGCGGAAGATTTGCAGACGGTGCAGGAGAGTGTTCCGGAGAGGACGTTGATTGCGGCAGGGGCGGCGAAGGCGGATTTGATGGCGGGCTTTACAGCGGAGCGCGATATGGGGACTGAGGGCGCGGGATGCGCTGATGTTGCAGTGCGAAATGCGATCAATTCGGGATTGATTCCGGGGCCGCGAATGCGCATGAGTTGCAATGCGATCGATTTGACGGGCGGTCATGAGGACGCGATCGGGTATAACCCGGCGCAGAAGGTGCTCTCGAATGCCGACTATGCGGATTCGAGCGAGGAAATTGTGAAGGTGATTCGGGAGCAGAGGAAAGGTGGGGCGGACTTTACGAAGGTGTATGAGACAGGGAAGGATGGGGTGCGGGAGGGTGCGTTTGTGACGCCGTATCAGTACACGGAGGCGGAGCTTCGAGCGGCGGTGAAAGAGGCTGAGCGGACCGGCGGTGGAGTGGGTTCGGGGCGAGGGGGTAGCGGTGCATGCGACGGGAGAGCCGGGGACGGGGTTTGCGGTGGCTGCTGGGGTAGCTTCGGTGGATCATGCGTATCAGTTGAGCGATTCGACGATGAAGGCTATGAAGGAGAAGCAGATTTATGCTGTGCCTACGTTTGCGATCAGCGAATATTTCGCGGACCACGCTGCGAGCAAACCGGCAGAGGCAAGGGAGAGGCAGTTGATTGTGTATCATGCGGCCGAGTTTAAGAAGCAGCTTGCGGCTGGGGTGCCGGTGGCGATGGGAAGTGATGTGGGGCCGTTTCCGCATGGCACGCAGGCTCGTGAGCTGGAGTTGATGGTGGAGTTTGGAATGAACCCAGCGGCGGCGTTGCAGGCGGATCTGCTGAATGGAGCGAGGCTGCTGGGTTGGTCGGGGCAGATTGGGGAGTTGAAGGCTGGATACTTTGCGGATGTGATCGCTGTGCCGGGAGATCCGTTGGAGAATATCTCGGCGACGACGAAGGTGGTGTTTGTGATGAAGAATGGGGTCGTTTACAAGCGGCCTTGAGGTGCAGCCTGAGGGTGGGCTCAGGCTGACCACTGCTCGTCGGCGGAGGGGCCGTAGAGTGCGGGGACAGGGATGTCGTTGAGGCGGAGATAGACGCCTAGCTGCGCGGTGTGGTGGATGAGGTGGTCGAAGCACATCTGGCGGAAGGATTGGGAGCGTGGAGCGTGCGAGATGATCGTTTCGCCGTAGGAGAACTTCCAGGGCTTTGAAAGGTGTTCGTCAGATGCGGCAGCGAGCGATGCGCGGCATTTGGCGGAGCTTTCGTCGAGCTGCTTCAGCGCATTTTCGCGTGTGGTGAACTCGAGAGGCATGTGAGGGCGTTTTGAGTTGGCCATGTCCATGCCGTCGTCTTCGAGGATGTAGTGGCCGAACATGAGGAGGGTGGCGCAGTGCATGGCGAGCCTGCCGAAGGGCATGGATTTGTCATGACACTTCCAGTCGGTTTTGCCTTCTGGGACGCGCTCGAGGGTGCGGCGCGTGTTGGAGACTTCGGTGTCGAAGTCCTGGAGGAGAATTTCTGAGATGGTCATTGGTGCTCCTTCAAAGTTGGAGAGAAGGATATACGAGGAAAGCTACAGATGGATGAGACTAAGCAAAATGTGGCTCCTCTCAACTGCGCAACGGACGATGAGACTGTCCGCTGCTTCGGTCGAGATGACGGAGGTTCGAGTGGGAGGAAGACTGTCGATTGATCTTTACAGGCCGGTGACGTTGAAGCCGCAGTCTACGAAAGTGATTTCGCCGGTGATACCGCTGGCTAGATCGCTTGAGAGGAACATGGCTGCGTTACCCACTTCGAGCTGGTCTACGTTACGGTGGAGTGGGGCGCGTTGTTCGACTGCGGTAAGGATACTGGTGAAGTCGCTGATGCCGCGCGCAGCGAGGGTTTTGATGGGACCTGCGGAGATGGCGTTGACTCGGATCTTCTTCGCGCCGAGGTCGGAGGCGAGGTAGCGGACCGCGGCTTCGAGGCCGGCTTTGGCTACGCCCATGATGTTGTAGTTGGGGAAGACCTTTTCTGCGCCGTAGTAGGTGAGGGTGAGGATGGAGCTGCCTTCGGCCATGAGGGGTTCGGCGGCGCGGGCGAGCGCGATGAGGGAGTAGACGCTGATGTCGTGAGCGATGCGGAAGTCTTCACGGGCGGTGTTGAGGACGTTGTTCTTGATGTTGGGAGCGAAGCCGATGGAGTGGACGAGGATGTCGATTTTTCCGTAGGCGGATTTGAGTTGCTCGAAGACGCTGTCGATGTCGGCGTCGATGGAGACGTCGCAGCGGAAGGTTTTGGTGTTGGGCAAATCGGCGGCGAGTTCTTCGGCTTCGCGCTGGAGGCGCTCGTTCTGGTAGCAGATGGCGAGGGTGGCGCCGGCTTCGGAGAGCTTCTGGGCTATGCCCCAGGCGATGCTGCGTTTGTTGGCGAGGCCGAAGACGACGGCTACTTTGCCTTTGAGGTCAATCATGATGTTGGATGTCTCCTGTTTCAATTGCGCAAGATTGAGGATATCAGCGTATCCGGTGGCGCGAATACTGTCGGCACGGTGACGCATGAGGATACGACTTGATCTATGCTGGATTCGCAGCTAAGGAGACCAAGAGCATGTCGGAGTTTTCGCGGAGACGGTTTTTGCAGACGGGGAGCGGGTTGGCGATGTCGGCGGTGTTGCCGGGTGCGGTGATGCTTGGGGAAGAACAGGCGCAACCCGTCGCGAGTGGGGACCGGGTGAGATTCGCGAGCATCGGGGTGGGGATTCAGGGGTCCCAGTTGTTAAGGAACGCTGTGAGTCTGCCGCAGGCGCAGTGTGTGGCGGCGTGCGATCTGTATGACGGGCGGCATATGCTTGCGAAAGAGATTGCTGGACCGAATATCAAGACGACGCGGCGCTATCAGGAGATTCTGGAGGATAAGGATATTGAGGCGGTGATTGTTGCGGTGCCGGATCACTGGCATAAGCAGGTGACCGTCGACGCGATTCGCGCGGGGAAGGATGTGCACTGCGAGAAGCCGATGGCGCACACGATCCCCGAGGGCGAGGAGATGGTTGCGGCGGTGAAGGGAAGCAAGAACTTTGTCCAGGTTGGTTCGCAGCGGGTGAGCTCGAAGGTGTTTGCGAAGGCGAAGGAGTTGTATGACTCGGGCGCGATTGGCGAGGTGCATCAGGTGGAGTTGCAGTTGGGGAGGAACTCACCTGGTGGTGCGTGGGTGTATCCGCCGCCGCTTGATCTGTCGCCGGAGACGCTGGACTGGGTGACGTGGCAGGGGACTGCGCCTAAGAAGGCGTTCGACCCGATTGCGTTTGCGCGGTGGCGTGCGTTTCATGAGTACGGCACGGGCATGGCGGGCGATCTGATGGTGCATCTGCTGACGGGGATGCAATTTGTAACTGGCATCAACGCAATTCCGGATCGAGCTTATTCGATTGGGGGGATCTATCGCTGGAAGGATGGGCGGAATATGCCGGACCTGATGGTGACCTCGTTTGAATATGGCAATGTGCCGGTGACGGTGCGGTTGACGCTGGGGACGGAGACGCCTGAGGTCACTCGGGTGATGGGGCCGAAGGGTGTTATTGAGATTTCGAACACCAATACGGTGACGTTGATTCCTGAACTGGGAGTTGATCGCTCGCCGGCTTATGGGATCAACGGGTTTCCGGCTGCGATGCATGCGCAGTATGAGAAGCAGTGGCATGCAGAGCACGATGCGTTTCTGGCGGAGCATCCGCTGGATGACACGATGATGTGGAAGGGGCCGTCGTGGGATGAGCTGAGGCCGCACCTGGCTACGTTCTTCGATGCGGTGAGGTCGAGGAAGCCTGTGGTGGAGGATGTGGTGTTTGGGCATCATGCGGCGGCGGCTTGCCACATGGCGAACGCTTCTTACTTCGAGAAGAAGGTGATCCTGAAGACTGCCTAGGCTGTCAGCCAGTCGTACTGCGCGTCGGTGAGAGGGACGACGGAGAGGCGGAACTGGCGAAACAGGATTGAATCTTTGAAGACGGCGGCGGTGCGCATGTCGGCGAGGGTCTTCTCGGCTTTGAGCCGCTTGACCGGCTTGATGCGAACTTGTGGGTTTTTGGGATCGGTGGCGTCGACGGAGACTACTTTCGCCAAGCCCACGGCCGCTTTGCCAACGTTGGAGTGATAAATGACGAGATTTTCGCCCTTTTTCATGCCGCGGAGGTTGAGAAGAGCCTGAGGGTTGGAGATACCGTCCCACGTGGTCTCGCCGTCGCGTTCGAGGTCGTCGAAGGAGTATTTGGTCGGTTCGGTCTTTAGCAGGAATGCCATTTGTTTTGTCTCTTTTCGTTGAGGTCGACAAGAAGCTGCTTGTGGCCGGATCTAGTTTAGCCCCCGAGGTCGATGAGATTGACTTCGGCGACGGGCTTGCCGAGAAAGTTGGAACCTAGTCGCTGAAATTTTTCGATGGAGTCGGTGGCGTAGAAGGTGCAAGTGGGTTTGGCGTCGCTGGTGCGATTGGGAAATTGCCGGGCTACGAGGGCGGCGGTGGCGCGGGCGGCCGCGTCGGCAGAGTCGATGATGGTGAGCGGGTGGCCGATGGCGTCGAGGGTGCGGTGGATGGCCTGTTCGATGAGGGGATAGTGGGTGCAGCCGAGGAGAAGGGTTTGGGTCGCGGGGGCGGCGGCTAGGGCCTCGGTGAGATAGATCTTCAGGACATCGTCGGTGACGGGATGGTTGGTCCAGCCTTCTTCGACGAGAGGGACTAGGAGGGGACACGCCTTTTCGCAGGCTTCGAGGCCGAGGGCATTGAGCGCGCGGGTGTAGGCGTGGGATTGGACCGTGGCGGCGGTGGCGAGGACGAGGACGTGGTGTGGGCCGTCGGGAAAGCTTGAAGTCGTGAGGGCGGCGTGGGCGCCGGGTTCCACTACTCCGATGACGGGGATCGGGAGGGCTTCCTGAATGTCTGGGAGGGCGAGTGCGGTGGCGGTGTTGCAGGCGATGACGAGAAGGTCGGCGCCCTGGGCTTGGAGGAACTTTGCGCTGGAGACGGCGTAACGCGCGACGGTCTCGCGCGACTTGGAGCCGTAGGGGAGACGAGCTGTGTCGCCGAGGAAGATGTAATGCGCGTCAGGGATGAGGGCGAGAAGAGCCCGGAGGACGGTGAGACCGCCGAAGCCAGAGTCGAAGACGCCGATGGTGAGGGACTTTGCGGTGTTTGGTTGGGCTGCGGGTCTTTCGGTCATGGCTGTTTGATAGCTTTCGTTTATAACTGAGGAGTTTCGGTGGGCGGGGCCGGGTGAACGGTGGTGTCGACCGCTGGATAGGTGCGGAGGAGATCGGCGTGACCGGCGAGGGTGTCGTGCGGCTGGCCGTCGACGAGGAAACGGATACTGGTGACCTCGGGAAGAGCGGCATGGAGAGTCCCGATGATCGATTGCAGGGTGAGGGCTTCGACCTGAATGCCTGAGGGGTGGTTGTCTACGAAAGAGCCGCGGAGATTGACGATGGCCAGCTGTTTGGCTTCGGTTGGGGCAGAACTCGTTGAGGGTTTGTTGGGAGAGTTGGGCGGTTCGCCGAGCAGGAAGACGTCGTCGACTGCTGGGCCGCTTTGGAGTGGATGTTTCGAGGTGGGGAGAGAGTAGGCAGTGAGGAGGTGATCGAGCAGGGTGCGGGCGCGGAGAGTGGGGGCCTGGGGGAGCGCGAGGGATTCGGTGGTTGGTGTGATGGAGGCGTCGGTGTCGTTGGCGAGGTAGAGGGTGACGTCCTCTGTGCTGGTGGCTGTCGGAGCGGCGATGGGGGTGGCGTCGTTGAGGGCGGCGAGGCGCTTGTGTGCCTGCTGGCAGCCGCGGAGCAGAAAGGCGGACATGAGGAAGATGCCGGCGAAGAGGCTCCAGAAGAGAATGCGCTGGTAGCGGGGGATCATCGCGTGACTCCGGCGGGAGCGCCCAGGTTTCTGCGCCAGGTGGTGAGGCCGGTGGCGATGGCCTGGGCTATCTGCTGTTGGTAATTGGCGTCGCTTACGGGGGTTGTGTCACCGTCGGCGGGGGTGAGGGGGGCGATCTCGATGGCGACGGCGGGGCAGGTCAGGTTGTCGAGAGAGCGAAGGGAGGCGCGGCTGAGCAGGACGGGGAGCCTGGCGTGAAGGAGGGCGAGGCCGAGGGTGTTGGCCAGGCCTACGCTTTGCGGGATGGAGGCGGATTGAGCGGTGTCCCAGGGAATCGGGCGTCGCGTGTCGGCTTCGTTGCCGTCGGGCGGAGGGAGGTCGGAGGTGATGATGTGAATGCCGTTGCCGCCGGCGGTGGCGTGGAGAATGAGGCAGGCGGTGGGATGGGAGTGATTGGCTATTTCGGCGCGCTGGTCGGTGGTGAAGGAGGCTGTAGGGTCGGAGTCGCGGGTGGCGATGACGGAGAAGCCAGGGGAGGAGAGGGCAGTGCGAAGGCGGGCAGCGAAGGAGAGGGTGAGGCTCTTTTCGGGGAGATTGTCGGAGAGCCGGGCGCCCGAATCGGAGCCGCCGTGGGCTGGGTCAAGGAAGATGACGGTGCGAGGTAGGGGTTGCTGGGCTGAAAGGGAGGCAGCGGCGAGGCTCGTCAGGAGAGCGAGTACGAGGCGCGCGGCGATGGGGTTAGCGGGGAGAGTCAAGGGATAGTGAGTGGTCGCGGAATTGATTGTAAATGTCGGGATGGGAATGCGTAGGTGACCGCGTAGGTGATGAGCGGAAAGACGAAAGCGGAATGCGGGGGCTCTCGACTCCGCCGCTCACGGCAAGACTGTGAGCGGCCGCGATCGAGATGACGATTTAGTCGAGGGCGTAGATGGCTAGGCCGCTGAGGAGTTTGGGGTAAAAGTCGGTGGATTTTTGCGGCATGACGTCTCCAGATAGCGAGATGTCGCGGAGCTGGGCGAGGGTAATGGGCTTGATGAGGAAGGCGATGTCCGCATCGCCGCTGGTGACCAGAGCGGTGGCTTCGGAGGCCTCGCGGATATAGCGGACGTTGCCGAGGCGGGTGATGGTGTCCTGATCGAGGCCGAGGAGCTTGTCGAGGATGATGGAGTGGAGCTGGACGACGTCGAGCTGGGCCTGGCGCGGAGAGATGGCTTTGAGGGCTTGTGCGATGACGTCGGGCTTTGGAGTCATGAGATAGTTGCCGTCGCCGGTTGCGGCGAGGAAGGCGGTGCCGTGGGTGGCGTTGAGGACGGTCAGGTCGGGGGTGGCGAGCTCTTTGATGTTGAAGTAAGCACTGGCTTTGGTGACGAAGTCGGGCGAACTGAAGCTGGGCAGACCGTGGACGACGCGGTGGGTCGGCAGGATAGTGATGCCGGGTGCGTCCATGTTGACGAAGGTCATCATCATGGCTGCTTCGGGGAAGGCGGGGGTGGGAAGGGTCGAGCGGGTGTCGCCGTCGGCGATGACTGAGGGAGAACCGTGTTCGTCGCCGGGGATGGGCTGCTTGAAGGGGAGCTTGAGTTGGGCGGAGCGCTCCTTGGCGTAGGCGACGGAAGTCTCGTAGCGATGGTGGCCGTCGGCAATGATGAGCTTTTTGTCCGCCATGGCGGTGAGGAGCAGATTGATGATGTTGGGATCGGAGATCTTCCAGACGCGATGGACGACGTTGTATTCGTCGGTAATGGCGAGGTCGGCTGGAGCGGTGTCGGGGCCATTGGGGCCGCTGGCGCCGAAGATTAGTTTTTCAGCGGTGAAGGCGGGGTCGGAGTAGAGCATGTAGATCTGCTCACAGTATGCGCGGGTGGCCTTGAAGAGTGCGAGGCGGTCGGACTTGTGCTTGGGGAAGGTCTGCTCGTGGCGGTAGACGACCTTGTCGGCGTAATCGTAGAGGTGGCCGAGGGCGATGAAGCCGCGGCGTTCGCGGGTCTCGTCGGTGCCGGGGACGGTGTAGGTCTGGGAGTAGCCGTAGACGGCGGGCTCGGATTCCTCGGCGAGGATGCGGTCGTGGCGCCATTCGCGGAGGGTTTCGGCGGCGCGGGTGTAGACGTTGTGTGCCTGCTCACCTGCGGGGAGGAAGTCCTGGGGGTCGGTGTCGCCGGGCTCGTGTTTGCCGAGGATGATGCGGATGAGGTTGTAGGGACTGGCTTCGTAGTAGCGCTGCTGCATGGCCGGAGTGATCTTGTCGTAGGGCTGGGTGACGACGTCTTCCATGTTGACGCGGGCGGGGTCGTAACGGAGGGCGCGGAAAGGGTAGAGACGGGCCATGCTTCGAGGTTTCTCCAGACTTGGGATATGAGGTGATTGTACGGGTTGGAGTGTGAAAGACAGAGGAAGAAGGGTTAGGTCAAATCCGGAAGCGCACGGAGAACGTTGAGGAGACAGAAGTACGACGTTCTCGCAAGGAAATGATGACAAAAGGGGTTGACACGGGGTCTATTATCTTCAGAACGCAATAACTGATGGACTTGGCGGTCTGGCAAGTTGACTATCGAGGAGACGATGTGAAGTCCTCACTGAGGTTACGACTAATTGTCGTGAGGACGCATGGGTGCCAAGATGGAAACCAACACGCGAAACAGAATGGATGAGGGTAGTAGGCGAAGAGGGTTGCAGTCAGGTCGGCGGATAGCGCGGCGAGTTGTCTGGGTTGTTGCGACATTGCTCTGGGTGGGGCTATGGGCTTCGGCAGGGAGCGGAGTCTGCGGTGCGCAGGAGCAGGAGAATCCGCTGGACGTAGTGCATACGCCTACACCTCCTCCACCACCGAAGACGCCAGAAGAAAAAAAACCTGTCATTGAAGGAGCGGCAAATGCAGCTGCGCTGGGAACCTCGCGGCGTGACGCGCGCATTCGTGTGGACGTGAATCTGGTGCTGATTCCAGCGACCGTGACCGATTCGATGAACCGTTTGGTCACGGGACTGGAGAAAGAAAACTTTGAGGTCTATGACAACAACATCGGGCAGGTGATTAAGAGCTTTTCGACACAAGATGCGCCGGTGACGATTGGGGTCATCTTCGACCTAAGCGGAAGTATGTCGTCGAAGTTTGTGCGGGCGCGGAAGGCGTTGAGTGAGTTTTTAAGAACGTCGAATCCGCAAGATGAGTTTTTTGTGGTGGGCTTCAACGACCGGCCTGCCGTAATTGTGGACTACACGTCGGATGTGGACGACGTTGAGGCGCGGATGGTGATGTTGAAGCCGGAGAATCGGACAGCGTTAATCGATGCGATCTATCTTGGCGTGGATAAATTGAAGCAGGCGAAGTATGAACGCAAGGCATTGCTGATCATCTCCGATGGCGGGGATAACCGGAGTCGCTATACAGAAGGCGAGCTGCGGCGGGTGGTGCGGGAGAGCGACGTTCAGATATATTCAATCGGGATCTTCGACCAATATGCCCCGACGACCGAGGAGCAGCTAGGGCCGCTTCTGCTGACCGATATCTGCGACATGACAGGGGGACGGATGTTCCGGGTGTCGGAGTTGGGTGACCTGGGGGATATTGCTTCGCGGATCAGCGCCGAGCTGAGAAATGAATATGTGATCGGATACAGGCCTTCGGAGGTGAAGCAGGATGGGAACTGGCGTAAATTGAAGATACGACTCGTTCCGCCGCCAGGGCTTCCAAACCTGACGGTACATAATCGCCAGGGGTACTATGCACCTTCGCAGTAAGTGTTTTTCATTAGGGATGGCCGCCGCGGGGTGGTTGGCGCTGCTGTCGGGTGGGGTAAGCGGATGGGCGCAGCGGCCGGCGTCTCCGCAGACACCCGCGAAACAACAGCCTGCATCGCAACAGCCTTCGCTGACTATCGATCGCGATCCTGTGGCTTCGCCGGACCCAGACCCGCCTGCCCAGAGCCAGACTGGTGCGCCGCAAGGTGTGGGAGCCAGTAGTGCAATCTCTCGTGAGGGCGGCAAGTACACGCTGCGACAGGATGCTTATGAAGTCCGGTTGAACGCGACTGTGCTCGATGGGAGCGGACGCTCGGTTCAGACACTGGATAGAGATGCGTTTCACATTTACGAAGATGGCGTACCCCAGACCATCAACTCCTTTCGGCATGAGGATTTGCCAGTTTCGCTGGGGCTGCTGATCGATAGTTCAGGATCGATGTATGACAAGCGGGTTTCGGTGGATAAGGCCTCGCTGGATTTTGTAAAGCTGTCGAACCCGGAAGATGAAGAGTTTTTAGTGGACTTCTCATGGGAGGCGTTCATCGACCAGGACTTTACGAACAATATCGACAAGCTGCAACAAGGGTTGGGATACATCAAGTCAAGCGGTGGGACGGCAATTTACGATGCGCTGGTGGCTTCGGCGGACTATTTGAGCAAGAACGCGAAACATCCGAAGCAGGTGCTGCTTGTGATCACAGATGGTGAAGACAATGCTTCGAGCGCGACGCTGGAACAGACGATTCGGAGGATTCAGGATCTGGATGGGCCGGTGATCTACTGCGTGGGATTGTTGTTTGGCGACGATACCGATAAACGCGAGTCGCGGCATGCGCGCAGAGTTTTGGAGACTCTCGCGGAACAGACGGGCGGAGCGGCGTACTTTCCGAAGTCGGTGAAAGAGGTAGACGCGATTGCTGCGGAGGTGGCGCAGGATATTCGCACCCAGTACACGATCTCGTATCACTCGACGAAATCGCCGACGCTGGGCGGGTATCGCGAGGTGCACGTAGAGGCGAAGTCGAAGAACTTCGGGAGGCTTTCGGTGCGGACGCGAACAGGCTACTACCCGAGGGTGATCGCGGATGCGAGCAAAGGCGGCAGTGCGGGCTTTAGTGCAGGGAACAAGCCTTGATGGGAAGGGTACAGGCTATCAGCTGCAAGGTCAGGACCGGACAATCTTCTCTTCCTCAATTCTCTTTGGATGGCAGGGTTTAGCCCTTAGCGAAAGCTCCATGTCCACTACTTCAGAGCTGCTGGCCTCAGAAGAGATTCTGATGCTTGCAGGAAAGATGTGGTTGTGAGATGAGATGATGTCGAAGGCTTCCAGAAGGAGGTCCCAGGAAAGGCAGAGGGTTGGTTGATGAAGGTTGTAGAGAGCATATTGGAGCTGGTAGGGCAAACGCCGATGGTGCGTTTGCGCCGACTTGAGTCAGGAAGCGGCAGTGAGAACTGCGCGGAGATCTGGGCAAAGCTGGAATATTTGAACCCTGGTGGAAGTATCAAAGACAGGGCCGCGCTAGGGATCGTGCTGGATGCGGAGCGGCGGGGAGTTTTGCAGCCGGGCGGAACGATCGTTGAGGCGACAGCGGGGAATACCGGCGTTGGGTTGGCGCTGATTGGTGTAAATCGTGGGTACAAGGTGATGCTGTATGTGCCGGAGCAGTTTGCGGAGGAGAAGTGCAAACTGATGCGTGGGCTCGGGGCGACCGTGGTGCGAACACCTGAGGATGAGGGCATGGCAGGCGCGATTCGGAGGGCGCTGCAGTTCGAAAAAGAGACGCCGGGAGCGTTCGCTGCGCTGCAATTTGAGAATCCGGCGAATCCTGATTTTCATGAGGAGACGACGGCAGCCGAGATCTGGGAGCAGATGGAAGGCCGCGTGGACGCTTGGGTTTCGGGAGTGGGCTCGGCGGGAACCTTTACCGGGGTGGCTCGGTTTTTCAAGAAGAAGCGACCGGAGATTCTGACTGTTGCCGTGGAGCCGCAGGGGAGTGTGCTGGAGGGTGGAGAGCCGGGGCCGCATAAGGTGGAAGGTATTGGTGTTTCGTTTATTCCTGCAACGTTTGACCGCTCTGTATGTGATCGCGTGATGATGGTGATGGATGAGCCGGCGTTGGGGATGGTTACGCGGTTGGCCGCGGAAGAGGGTGTGTTTGCTGGCTCCAGCGCAGGTGCGATGTTGTGCGCGACCGTTGATGTGGCGAGAGAACTTGGAAAAGGGAAGAGAGTGGTAACGGTGATCCCGGATTCGGTCGAGCGGTATCTGTCGAAGGGACTGTTGGACTAATTTTTTGAATTTTGAATAGATTGTGATTGTTGAGGTTACAAATGAAGGAAATGAAGAAACGACCTGGATTTGCAACGCGGGCGATCCATGATGGGCAGGCTTCGGATGCGTTGACCGGAGCGGTGAATGTACCGATCTATCTGACCTCGACGTATCAGCAGGAGGAGATCGGGAAGAATAAAGGGCATGAGTATGCGCGGCTGACAAACCCTACGCGGGATGCGTTGGAGGTGAGCCTGTGCTCGCTGGAGGGCGGAACGAGTGCTCACGTTTTCGGCAGTGGAATGGCTGCGATTACGGCGTTGTGCACGATGATGAAGTCGGGCGACCATGTGGTGTGCTCGGATAATGTGTATGGCGGGACGGGACGGTTGTTCGACAAGGTGCTGACGAACTATGGGCTGACCTTTACCTATGTCGACACGAGTGTGGCAGAGAATGTAGCTGCTGCAATTACGCCGGCGACGAAGCTGGTGCATATCGAGACGCCGACGAATCCGATGATGTCGCTGACGGATATTGGGGCTGTGGCAAAGATCTGTCATGCGAAGGGTGTGGAGTTGAGTGTCGACAATACGTTCCTGTCACCGTATCTGCAGCAGCCGATCGCACTGGGAGCGGATATCGTGATGCACTCGACGACAAAATTTTTGAATGGGCACTCGGATGGGCTGGGCGGTGTATTGATCTGCACGAAGCCGGAGCACGCGGAGACGTTTCGGTTTGTGCAGAAGTGCACAGGCGGAATTCTGTCACCATTTGAAAGTTATTTGCTACTGCGTGGAGTGAAAACACTTGCTGTGCGGATGAAGCAACATGATGCGAATGGGCGCGTGGTTGCGGATTTCTTGAAGAGCCACGCGAAGGTTCAACGGGTATTTTACCCAGGGTTGGGGGAGCATCCCCAACACGAACTGGCGAAGCGACAACAGAAGGGATTTGGATCCATGATCTCGATGGAACTGGGGTCGCTGGAAAAGGCGAATGCGTTTGCCAAGGCGTTGCGCCTTGGACTGCTGGCGGAGTCGTTAGGAGGGGTGGAGACGCTGATCTGTCACCCAGCCACCATGACCCATGCTGCGGTCGGAGCAGAGGGTCGCGCACGCCTGGGGATTACGGATGGATTGATGCGGGTATCGGTCGGGATTGAGGATGTGGAGGATATCGTCGCGGACCTGGGACAGGCTCTGGATCGAATTTAGGTCTTGGTGATTTGAACCGAAGGGCGCGGGCTTGAGGGTCCGCGCTCTTTTTGTTGCCAGTGAGCGACGTGCCAGAGTATGCATGGATGTGATACATGTATTAGCGCAGGTTATAAAGCGTTGGAGGGTGCATGTTTGGATTGACCGATGAGCAGAAGCAGTTGCAGAGTGCGGTACGGGCCTTTGCCGAGGGTGAAGTAGCCCCGCACGTTTCGGAGTGGGATGAGAAGAGCGAGTTCCCACACGAAGTGGTGAAGAAGCTTGGAGAGATGGGACTGCTGGGTGTGATCTTTCCTGAGTCATTGAGTGGGGCCGGCATGGGCTACGTGGAGTATGTGCTGGCGATTGAAGAGCTTTCCCGCGTGGACGGCAGCGTGGGGATTATTGTGGCGGCGCATAATTCGCTGTGCACGAACCACATCATGCTAGGTGGGAACGACGAGCAGAGGACGCGGTGGATTCCCAAGCTGGCGAGTGGTCAGTGGCTTGGGGCGTGGGGTCTGACGGAGCCTGGGTCCGGCTCGGATGCTGGCGGCGCGCGCACAACTGCTGTGAAGCGTGGCGATAAGTGGGTGCTGAATGGGAGTAAGACGTTCATCACCAATGGGAGCTATGCAAATTGCGCGGTAGTACTGGCAGTAACGGATAAGGAGAAGGGAACCCGTGGAGGAATCTCGGCGTTCGTCGTGGAGCGCGGTACGAAAGGGTTTCGGTCGGGGCGGAAGGAGAACAAGCTTGGTTTACGGGCGAGCGATACTGCAGAGCTGATCTTCGAAGATTGCGAAATTCCGGCGGAGAATCTTGTCGGCAAGGAGGGTGATGGCTTCAAAGATGCGATGCGCGTGCTCGATGGCGGAAGAATTTCGATTGCAGCGCTAAGTTTGGGGATGGCACGCGGAGCGCTCGATGCTGCGATGAAGTATGCGCAGGAGAGACGACAGTTCGGCAAGACGATCAGTGAGTTTCAAGCGATTCAGTTCAAACTGGCCGATATGGCGACCGAGCTGGATGCCGCGTGGTTGTTGACAATGCGTGCGGCACAGATGAAGGACGCAGGTAAAAAAGTGACTCTCGAGTCTGCGATGGCAAAGCTCTATGCGAGCGAGGCCGCATGTAGGATCTGCGATGAAGGTCTGCAGATACATGGCGGATACGGATTCATTAAGGACTATCCCGCGGAGAAATTTTACCGGGATGTGCGGCTGTGTCCGATTGGTGAAGGTACGAGTGAGATTCAGCGGATGGTGATTGCGCGGGAGCTGCTGGGGAAGAGTCCTAGTCGTGGCTAGTCGCGACGCCCGTGATTTCTAGATCTGCAATCTTAGCTTCCATCTGGTGAGGAGCGCGGAGAGCGCCAGAATCAGTGCTGTGAAGATCAGGCACCTTAGTGCACCGGGGAGACCGTAGTTGGCGTGTTCCGCAAAGTATGTGAAGCCACATGCGGAGACGATGAAGAAGTAGAAGTCAGGGAGCAGATAGGTTAGGAGTGTGTTCTCGCCGGCGGGGCGTGCGAATACGGCCCAACGTACTGCTCGCCTGACATCGCAGACCCAATAGAGGAGAGTGAATAATAGTACGCTGCAGCTGATGCTGTAGAGACACCAAGTCGGAGTGGCGCGAATCTTCGAGATGCCCAGGGGAGTCAGAAGCCATCCGCAGAAGAACGTGACAACACTGAATAGGATGGCGACGGTAGATTTCTGCCGAAACGTGTTCCATCGGAGATGGCTGTTCACAAAGATGCTCGAAGCGACGACGCCGGCCAGGGCGATCGAAGCCATAGCACCGTTGCCCCATGGCCAGACGTACAGGGGGAGATGATTTGGGAACGGAATCCACTTAGCTGTTGAAGCGATACAAAGGATCGTCATGGCGGCGAACCACGCAAGCGGTGCCCAGTTCCATCGTCGCGTTGCGATGTACAGGATGGAAACCGCGACGTAGGTCCACCCGAGCAAACCCAGAATCTCGGGGTAAGACGTTGAAATCCATGCCGCATGTCCGTCGGGAGTCGTTCGGCGAAAGATGACGAACATCGCGATCATCAATGCCAGACCGGAGAATCGCAGAATTCGAAACGACGGCTGATAGCGGTCAATGCGTGGGTACACGTTCCAGAATAAGACGGCACCGCCGAGCGCGAGGATGGTCCATAGCATCGGACCTATCCCCATGAGCGCTCGACTTCCCAGTTCCGCGTTCGCAAGAATAAGTCCGAGGACGACCAAAGCGATGGTGCGGAGGATGATATGTAGCCAGAAAGCTGGCACGGATGAATTTTTGCGGAGTCGATGTTCCAGAGCGATGGGGATCGTCATCCCAAGGATGAATAGAAAGGCTGGAAACACCATATCTACGTAGGTCATCGCATCGACCTTTGCAGGAGCGTGATAGTTCCACCAGGGGAGACCCTTGACCTCGGCCAGTTCGTTGACAAAGATCATCAAGGTCATCGTTAGCCCGCGGAATATGTCGATGGATGCAACGCGTTGAGCGCGAATCGTATTGGTTGCACTCGCCTGGGGGATTTCCATCGTTGGATTCATCGCGTCTCCGTCGTGATGCGCGAGTCACGCTGCAAGCCAACATTGATTGAGTCAAGAAGAGTGTTGGCAGAGTCACCGGTGTACTCCCAGAACATGACCCCGGCCAACTTGTGATCAATCACGTACTCGCATTTCTTCTTTAATGAATCGGGGTCGTCATACGATATGAAGGTTTGGGTGTCGTGATTGTAGAGATATGGGGCAGAAGCGGTCGAATCCCAGTAGCGTGTGTAGCCACTATTCTGCAGGCTGGTCAAAGCGTTGAACGGGAGATAGGTGTTAGGTGCTTCCTTTCCAGGTTGAAAGAGTCCGTGGTTCTGATCCGGAACCTGCGTCCAGCTCTTGCCGTAGAAAGGCACGCCGAGCACGAGTTTCTCCGGAGGCACACCGGCGCTTTCATATTCGTTTACTGTGCGGTCGGCTGAGATTTTCTTCGGATCGGCGGAATTAGTGAACAGCGGCGCATGGTGTCCGGTGGTTTTGTCCCAGCTCGGGACGTAGTAGTCGTAAGACATCAGGTTGACCGTGTCCACGTATCTCTGTACTTTCGCCATCTCGGTGTGCTCAAGGAAATCGGTCGAAGCACCCGTTGCGATGGACGTCACCAGATGTCGATGGAGTTTCTTTTGTTCTTTATCGAATCGTTCCCTCAGCTCTTTGAGTAGGCGTGTGTAGTTCTGCTTGTCTTCAGGGCGAAACCGATTATTGTCGCCAGCCATTCCGGGGTATTCCCAATCGATATCAACGCCGTCGAGTTCGTATTTTTCTACGAATTTGACTGCGCTTTCGATGAAGACCTGTCTACTCTGCTTCGTTAGAGACATGTCAGAGAAATCGCCGGACCACGTCCATCCGCCAACCGAGACCACTACGGTCAGAGAAGAGTTGTCTCGTTTTAGAGAGTTGAGGACCGCGAAGTTTTCTGCGTCATGCGCGAAGCCTTCAACGATTTGACCGTTTTGTAGATTGGCGAAGGCGTAGTTGATGCGCGTCAACTTTGTTGCTGATACTTCCTGCGGCGTAAGGATCCTATCCTTTGGAAAGATGTAGGCAATGATCTCCTTTTTCTGTACGGGAGATGTTGCGGCTCGCAGATGAAAGGGGAAGCACATAGGCAGGACAAGGATAGCCACGCACACAGTTAGTACGCGAAGTAATAGACGGTTGAAAAGGTTACAACTACGCTTCATCGGATTTCCTGTTTTTTGCTGACAAGCCAATCTACGGATTTTCTACCGGTACTGAAGAGCTCTGCAGCATCTTTTTTTGTTGGTTGTATGGCAAAAAGAGGGACGGCGAAAAGTCTTTCGCCGTCCCTAGAACCCGCTGTTCTAAGCGTTAGAAGACGAACTTTAGTGCCAGTTGGATGTTACGAGGTTCGTTAACGGTGTTGCTGATCTGACCGAAGTTGTTTCCGGGGCTGGCGTTGTTGCTCGGAGGGGCCAGGCTGACCATGTTGAAGGCGTTTAGGAAGTCGCTGCGGAATTCAATGTGACTTCCTTCAGTGATCGCGAAGTCCTTGGATAGGGCTAGATCGATCTGCTGATACCCAGGATCACGTTCTGAACCTACCGAGGAGTTTCCAAAGCTCGAAGCGCTCTGCTCTTGGTAAGCGCAGGTTCCGTTGTCGGTGTCGCTTGCGCAGGTTCCAGCTGAAGGATCAGTACCAAAATAATTGGTTTCTGTACGACCCCTTACATGGAGGGAACGGAGGTGGTTGGCACGAGCTGCTCTGGCGTTCACCTTCGCCGAATAAAACGCATTTGAATTTACGGTAATGGGGAAGCCCGTGTGGAAGCTCATGATGGAACCTACTTTCCAGCCCCCAACCACCTCATCCGCAATGCGATTCATGCCGCCACCAAACTGGCGCCCGCGGCCGAAAGGCAATTCGTAGTAGCCAGAGATGGAGACGTTGTGCTTGGCGTCGAAGTACGTCGGACCATAATCCGCGCCGCCGTTATATGCGTCCTGCCAGTAGGCACTTTGCGAGTCGCCAGCACCGCCGCCTGCACCGTAGTAGCCCAGGTTGTTGCTGAGGCCTTTGCTGTAAGTCCAGTTGGCTAGGAACTCAAGGCCGTGGTCGAGACGACGCCGCCCGGTTACCTGCAGCGAGCTGTAGTTCATGACAGCTTCCGACTCGGTATAGCTGATATTCGCAATCTGGCTCAGAGCCGGATTGAGAACAGACAACGTCGTGATTGGAAGAGCGCAATTGAGACAGGCACGTTGATTTCCTTCGCGGGGGTCTACCAGGTGGGTTCCGTTCTGTCCCAAATAGGCGACCGTCACGGAGGTGAAGTTGTCTACTTGATATTCGGTAGTGAGGTTGTACTGCTGAATCAGGGCGGGCTTCAGATTTGGCTGCCAAGCGCGTACATTGCCTGCATATACAGACGGGTCAGACGGACGATAGAAGCCGTTGGTGATGCTGAGGAAGGGGGCTCCGTTGGCGCAGGGCAAGCTGTTGTTGCAGGAGGCGTCGACGAAGAATGGTGGGTTAAGAGTGAGCCGCAGATTGGCCCCCGTTCCCTCCAGGAAGTTGGTGATGCCGTAACCGCCGCGAAGTACAAACTTATCGTGGAAGGATTCCGGTGACCAGGCGAAACCTAACCTCGGCATGAAGCCCGCGTGATATGCATTGTAGAGGGCACGCGGCGCACCGTTTACACCTGCGTTGGTGATCACGCCGGTGGTGATGTTTACATTCGCCTGCTTATTATTGACTTCGATGTAGGGCTGATCGTACTCCCAGCGCAGGCCGAGATTGATTGTCAGGTTAGAGCTCAGTTTGATGTCATCCTGCGCGAAGACGGCGGGACGATACTGGCGTTGCCCCCAGCGGCCGGTCAGAGCGCCCTGACCTTCGGAGGTTACGTTGTCGCTCAAGAAGTCAGTAACTTTGCCATTGAAGCCGAACCAGCCCAGTGATCCATCGTTGCCCGAGTAGTAGCGGTTTTCCTGGTAGCGAAGCACCTGAGCGCCGAACTTCAGTGTCTGTTTGCCGTGTTGCCAGGTGAGATTATCGCCATAGGTATAGGCGTTGACGATGCTGTCGCTATTGATACCGCCGTAGGAGCCATTGCCATCTTGACCAAACGGAGCGCCAATGTCATCCACTGTGCCGGAGTTATCGCCATTGCCTATAACGAGCGTGCTGAAGCCGGGAACGAGTTGGGTTCCAGGTATGCCAAGTTTGGCGTTGCCAGTGAGACCCCAATTTCCAGAGACGTCGGTTGGAGTTTGAATGTAACGAGTGCGGCCATAGCCGGCGCGCGCTTCGTTGACGATGCTGGGCGAGATTTCGTGGGTCCAGTTGACGATGAAGCCGGTGTAGGGATCGTTGTTATTGGTTGGAATATCGGTGGGGAGAGCGACCTTTGAGTAACCATCATTCTCGCGGCCGATAGAGAAGCGGCCTGAGACCGTGTCGCGGTTAGTCGCTCGCCAATCGATCTTGAAATCGCCCTGATTGTTGACGGTGGCCTGGCCTGATGAGCCGACGTAGTTTACGGATGTGTCCGTCACGGTATTGGGTTCTGGATAAAGCTCTGGGTGGGCGAAGAGATAGATTGCTGCGGGATTTGTGATGCCGGGCAACGTGCGATCTGCGGCAGTGACGACCGTTCGGAGTTCGACGGTGGAGAAATGCTGGCGAGCTCCCTGGTAATCCACAAAAAAGAAGAGCTTGTCTTTGAAGATGGGACCGCCGAGAGTACCGCCGAAGATGGCGCGGTTGAATGGAGCACGTGGTGCGCCGGTCAGCTTTGCAGCCCACGTATTCGCGTTCAGATTCTGGTTTTCACCGAAGAAGAAAGCGTTGCCATGGAATCGATTGGTTCCGCTTTTCGTCACCATGACGACCTGGCCGCCGTTTGCGTTGCCGTACTCCGCTGTGGAGTTTCCGGTGATGATGCGGACTTCGCCGAGTGCGTCGACGTTGGGGCTATAGCCGATGTAGTTATCGATCGCCTCGTTGATATCGGCTCCGTCGAGCGTGTAATTGTTGCTCTGCTCGCGGTTTCCGTTGACGTTGAACCCGCCGTTGTACTGACCGCGGCCGACGTTATCGAGTGCCTGTGGATTTGGCGTGATGGCTCCTGCGACGAGCAGTGTGAGCGTAGAGAAGTTGCGGCTCTGCAACGGCAGTTCCGTGGCGGCTGCTGCGGTAATCGTGTCGCCTGTTGTTGCGTTTTCTGTGTTGAGGATGGGCGCTGTGTCGGTGACGACGACATTGCTATTTGTTCCGCCGACCTTCAAGGCCACGTTCACTTTCGCTTCCTGATCAACTTCAAGCGCAAAGGGGCTGGTGCTTTGAGGAGCGAAACTACTAGATTCTACGGTGATCTTGTATTGGCCGATCTGCAAAAAATGGAGAGAGTAAATGCCACTGGGATTGGTCACAGTCGGAGTGGCCACGCCTGTTAGGACATTGGTAGCGGTTACCTTGGCGCCCGCCACGACTGCCCCGGTTGGGTCGGTCACGGTACCAGTGATGGACCCGGTGATGGTCTGCGTGAATGCCGGTATACAGGTCATGATAACCAGCATCAGCGCTGAAAGATAACAGAAGCCGAGCTTGAGTCCTTTGTACATTGCGTTCCTCCAAAATAAAAATGCAGAGTGAATTGCTTTGTCTGTGCGAGCTTCGCGGTTGGCTTCCCTTGGCCCATCCTGCTTAGTGCGTAGATCTTGCGTTTTCAATCAAGTCCGAGCTTCGAAAGTCCTAACATTGCGCGTAGTCCGTACCTCCGAAACGGACAGGCCAGCGGTAATTCTTAGTCCTGTGATTCTCCTGAGGAAAGGGCAACGGCCACTCCTTGGAAAATGCGGAAATCACGTTCTGATTCACGGTCAAAGAAGGCAAAATTTATTCGTAAATTGAAATGCGCGGATGCCAGATCGTATAGACAACTGTACTGAAGTGCAAGAGAAATCTTCTAAGTTTCGCCAGGAAGCGCCCGAGAGGCGCCCTAAAGAAGCGGACTCCCTCCTTTGTTCTTCGAAACCGATTCGCCCGAGACTGAGGATTATCCTCTCGCAGGAGACGGATCGTATTGCGAGGACACTGCGGTAAAGACCGGCTGGTCAACGAGTTCTGATTTGCTCTGGGAAACTGCTTTGATTAATCGCGGCGCTTCTCACTCTATCGTGGTTGTCGGGACGCGGATCGACGCGCGGTATCGATTGCCATAGTAACGAGAGCAGGCGGCTTCAATTGGTATCTCGTCCGTCCTCATGATGACTCGGGAGATGGATAGCATAATTGCGTTTTTAGGGATGGAAAGCAGTTCGGACTCTTCGAGAGTCGCCGGGGAGGCCTCAAGTACCTCATCAGCCCAGGCAGCGCGAACACCGTATTTATTGCGAAGCACTTTGTAAAGTGACTCTGATGTAAAGTCGGTTCGTTCGAGTCCGGGGTAATGTTTCAAGGGAATATTGGACTCTTCGAGTGCCATCGGAGTGCCATCCGCGATGCGCAGCCGACGGAGTTGTAGTATCGCTGAACCTTCCTCAACTCGAAGCTGTTCCGTCAGAACTCCTTTAGCCGACAGGACAGTTTGCGCGAGTAGACGTGAACTTGGCATCATTCCGCGCTGTTTCATGTCCTCCGTGAAACCTCGGAGATACATGATGTTCTTCTCCAGCTTGGGGCGCGTGACATAGGTGCCTCGTCCTTTTTGGCTGAGTGCATAACCTCGACTCTTTAGGTTATGCAGGGCCTGCCGAGCCGTCATTCGGCTTACCTGATAGGATCGCGCCAACTCATATTCCGAAGGAAGGCAATCGCCTACCAGCAGCTTACCCGTTTGGATCTGTTCTATCAGAACCTGCTGAATCTGATAGTAAAGCGGTATAAATCCGTCTTTGTCGAGCGACGATAAAGGAGATTGGACATCGTTATTTTCCACTCTGTCTCCCGGGGAAAGTGTTCTCTGTGCAGTGTTCTTCGAACGAAGGATTGATTGATTCGCGGTTGAAACTCGTTGGTCTGGTCAAGAGCTCAGCGTCACTGGATCATTCGTGCGGTTCGGAGTGGGCTGTTCTTTAGGTTTGTTTGGAGATTAGCGAATGAGTATAGTCGTCCAGACAGGTTCCCGGCAACGGGATTTCTGGAACGCGGGATCGAGATTCGTTGAGCGCATCGGTTCCTATCTCATAATGTCTTTTGAGGTGCAGGAAAATTACACATCTAGGGATGAGAATTTTAGTCGGCGGCTTTATCGGGGCACTCACCTCTGCAGCTATGGGACAGTTGACCGTCGTGGTCGATCAGGTCGGCTACGAGCCTCGGTCGCTCAAGCATGCAATCGTAGTTGGGACCAAGCAGGATCACCTAGATAGATTTTCGCTGGTCGATTCAGCAAGTAGCAAGATTGTGCTGACAGGAAGCCTGGTTCCCAATGGTCAGGTAGATTCGTGGGGTGGCCGCGTCTTCTGGACCGCGGACTTTTCCTCCTGGCAGGCGACTGGCCACTATGCGGTCCAGATCCAGTCGAACTCAGGAGCGATACGTTCCTCCGAGTTCGATATCGATGAAAATCTCTTGGAACGCAGCACGCTTTCAAATGTTATCTACTACTTCAAAGGGCAACGTGCCAGTGGCCTGATGGATCAAGCGGATCGTCATCTTCCCCTGCCCGCAGGTCAGATAGGGTTTGTAGATGTTCACGGCGGCTGGTATGACGCGACCGGCGATTACGGGATCCATCTCTCCCATCAAAATCCTACGTCTTACTTCAATCCCCAGCAGGTCCCGCTGGTTGCGTGGAGCTTGTTGAAGAGCTATCGAGTTCTCGAAGCCCGACATGACGACAACTTCAGCGAGTACCTGCGGCGACTGCTGGATGAGGGACTCTTTGGCGCCGACTTTCTGGTGCGAATCAAACGACCGGGCGGATCCTTCTTCGAAAGCATTACGGCACCAGGAAAAGACAAGCTGCCGCAGGATCGTGCCATCGGCAATCCCAACTGGCGAACGCAGATCAAGAAGAATGCCTCAGATTCAACGGAACATATTCAAAGTGCTGAGGGACCCCATGCTTATGAGGCAAGCTTTCGCGCAGGAGGAGGTATGGCCATCGCCGCTCTGGCACTCGCTAGCACCATGCCAATTGATGGGGATCTGCCTCGCACGGCTTATCTTCGTGCTGCCGAGGAAGCATTTCAATTTCTCGATGTACACAATCGCGAGTTACTTAACGATGGAAAAGAAAATATCCTCGATGACTACTGCGCGCTGATGGCGGCTACTGAACTGTATCGAGCAACGAAGCGGGAGAACTATCGTATAGCGGCCGATCGGCGAGCTGTCCATTTAATGGAGCGACTCTCAAGTGCTGACGGACGTCGCAACTTTTGGCGGGCCGATGAAGGTTCGCGGCCCTACTTCCATCCGTCCGATGCAGGCTTGCCGGTCGTCAGCTTGCTGGAGTTCGCGCAGATCGCGGCTCCCACCTCACAAAAGCAAGTTCGCGACGCAGTGGAACGGTCGCTGCGTTTCGAACTTTCTGTAACCGCCGAAGTTAACAATCCGTTTGGATATGCCAGACAACTAGTGCGGATGGGAAACGGTAAGATTCGCAGCGCATTTTTCTTTCCTCACGATACGGAGGCAGCCCCCTGGTGGCAGGGCGAAGATGCTCGATTAGCCTCGCTGGCGGCCGCCGCGCGCATGGCGGCTCCCCTATTTGACGACGATCCAGCATTCCAATCGCAACTCCAGGAGTATGCGTGGAATCAGTTGCACTGGATTCTCGGTCGAAATCCCTTTGACGCAAGCATGCTGATGGGGAGTGGCCATGGGAACGCACCGTATATGTTTTTTCGCTCTTATAAGTACACCAGCGCGCCGGGCTCAATCCTCAACGGCATTACTGCGGCAATCGATGATGAAGATGGGATTGCCTTCAACGAAGGATATGCCGTTACTGGCAAAGATGAAGACTGGCGTTGGACAGAGCAGTGGCTTCCGCATGCGGCTTGGTATCTCTATGCCGTCAGCCTTCCACACTGAGTTCAGAATCCTGAAGGCATCTGGAAGCTAAATCCGAGCCAGCACTACACTTCGCGGCTCAACATTAACGCGTACGAATGAAGTTCTTCAAGCCGCGCGATCGTGTTTCGGGAATATTCCCCGTAGCGCGGGTCATTGAGCATCGCTGGAGTCAGGAAAGCATTTGCGGGAACCGCAGCGGGGGCCGTCCTTTTTATAACCCCGTCGGCCATCCCATCAATATATTCCGCCAGTCTTCGACGCATTTCGATGAGGTCAGGTTCAGTGAGAAAGTCTTTGTCCTCCACACTGTAGAGAACCGCGAACTGATTCCAAAAGAGCGTTCCTGCGGTGAGAGAAGTTCGGAGAATCATCTCGCTGGTGCGGACATGCCGTTCACGGTCCACCCCAAATTCGTAGTCTACGGCGTCGTTCATTGATCGAAGCGATACAACTGTCTTGCCGATCTGATCTCTCAGGGCATCCGCTTGTTGAAGCAGATCTTTTGGATCGGGACGAGGTTCGATGAGGCGGAGGAAACTCGCAACCGTCTTGAGCATACCTGCAAGACCTTGACGCATGACTGTGACAGTGCGCACTGGCCAGATTTGATCGAAGACAAACCACATGACGAGAAGTGCGACGAGTATGCCGATAAGACGGTCACGCGCGGGAGCGAGTTCGGTGGGAGCACTAAAGTCTTCAAATGCCACAAGGTAAAACGAGAACGCCATCTGTAAACCTATGTAGTTGAACCTTGGTCCCCCCGCCGTCCAGGCTGAGATGAATGCAACAAATCCGACGAGGACGACCAGCGATGTAATCGAATCCATGTGTGGAAAGAGGAGAGAGATCGCTCCAAGACCCAGGAAGAGACCGCCGACCATTGAACCTACCAGACGGAAGAAGAGCCTTTGTTTCATTGCGCCGCTGCTACTCAACCCGGTGACGATAACAGTAATCACCGCCGTCGAGATACCAGGCCAATCTACGGCGTTATAGATGACATAACAGAGCGTTGCGCACAGGCTGATCTTCAATCCAAATGCAATTGTGTCATTTCTGCCCGCCGCTCCCGGAATGAAAAAGGGTGCCTTTCTTACAGGCATCGCGACCAGCTCTTTGTTACCCATTTGGGAGGCGTCGGTGGGCATCGTCAGAAGCGCATGAAGGGCTGCTTCGACTCGATCCAACAACGTCACACAGTCCTCCGGCATAAATCGCAAACGGCTTTCAAACTTTGGAATAGAAACCGGGATCAGTTCGCGACATTGCTCGGCGATAATTGCGCACCGTCGTCTTAAATCCGGACTGTCTTCCCCTGTATTCTGTAAGCCGAACGCCGCGGCGACATCCATGAGCTGGGCCTGCATCGTGACACGCAGGCGTGTTCCCGGAGGGAGGGTCCCGGCGTCGAGACCGCGCTCCGCGATTTTGTTGTATAGCTCCAGCATTCCAGCTGAACCGGCTATCGCGAGGCGAGAGACGGGGATTGCTGCGGCGGATCGCTCCTCTGAAGTCCCACCTTGAGCGTATACAGTGAACATTTTCTCCAGAGCCTGATACCGGATTGCGCGCGCTGTTTCCAACTTCTTCGCGGGGTCGCGGTCGCCGAAAAGATACTCGACCAGAACAGCAGAACCGACCGCGACAGCAAACGTCGCAATAAGCCAGAGTGAACCTTTCACCAAACTGTCCGCAGGGGCATGTTTCTCCCAATTCCCAATCACGGTGCAGAAGAGGAGTCCCCAGGTCGATCCGAGAGTCGGAAAGTTGGTCGAGGCCACAAGCACACCAGCAATGAAGGTGACAATGGCGACGCTAAGTACGCGGATCATTGGATCGTTGTCACTAACAATGACAACGCCGAGTTCCACCGCAATTGCAGCTGTGACAGTGAGCACCGAAATCAGGCCGGTGCGAAAAGAAATTGTGGGGCTGTCGCGTCCGACGAGAAAAATAAAGTACATGCCGATGTAAATAAACGGCATCCGCCAGGTCAACATGAGGATTAGAGCGATGATGGTCGCAAGTAGGATACGGAGAGAGCTGTTGAGTCGCCCAGGCGTGGGTTGAAGATCCTCCCACAACTTTCGCCTCATAGATTTGATCGTCCCGAATAGAGATGTGTCGTCCATCTGCTATCTCACGACCGTCAGTGCGGTTGCGCCGATACGAAACAGATCTGGGTCGGGATCCTGAACTCGAACCCGAACAGGAAATCTTGTGGAGAGATGGACCCAGTTCAAAGTGCGTTCGATATTGGGTAGTCCTCCAGTAACCGCTCCATCTTCCGGAAAGACGCCGTATCCGATGCTCTCAACAGTCCCATTGAATCGTCGATCAGGATGCCCCATTAGATACACATCAACATGGGATCCGATGGCGATATTCTTCACCTTGGACTCACGATAGTTGGCGACAACCCACCAGGTCCGGGTATCTATCAAGGTGAACAGCGGGGTGCCGGGATGTGCATACTCACCCACAGAGATATTCATGTTGTTCACATAGGCATTGAAGGGAGCGACAACGCGGCAGCGTTCAAGGTCAAGCCTAGCGCTATCTACCTTGGCTGCCTTTCCCGGTCTTTCGGACATCAGCGTGTCAACTGTATCGATCGTATGGATAGCTTGGCCTAGCTTCGCCTGTGACTCAGCAGCCGCTGAATCCGCCTCTTGTTGACGCAGAATCGATTGAGCGAGCTGAGCTTGTGACTGAACAAGAGCAGCTTGGGCTTCATCGAAGTTTCCTTGAGCCACGCGCACCGCAGTGTTGGCCTGATCGATCTGTTCCACCGTCACATATTGTTTTTGCAGCAGCGGTTCTATGCGGTGCAGATTGTTTGTCGCCAACTTCAGCTGAGCTTCTGCGGCTGCTAACGACGCTTGAGCTCGAGAGACGGTCGCTTTTGCCACATCGATGGTGCTCCCCGCGGTTTTGACTCCGGTTCGGGAGCTGTGCACACCCGCGAGAGCAGCTTCAGCGGCGCTGTTTTGGGCTGCGATTCTGCGTTTCGCATCGATGATCTGCTGCTCCAATGCCTCCTGGTCGGATAACGCCTGCTGTAGGGCGTACTCATAGGGACGAGGATCGATCAGAAACAGGAGATCGCCTTTCTTCACGAACGCGTTGTCTTTGACCGGCAGTTCAACCAGCCTGCCACTTACTTCCGGAGCGATCTCGATGTAGTTCGCTCTTACGCTCGCATCGTCAGTGCGTGGATGAAGGTCAGTTTGGAGAATGGCAAACGCTAGAGCGACAATTGCGGCCGTAACGACACCGATAGCGATCCAGCGGCCAATCTGCTTGCGTTTGAGAGCTTCAGGCGCCTGTTCCATGTTTCCTCCTTACCGGAAAAAAATCAGCCAGAGCAGGCTTGTGAAAAGTATGACGACACTGGGGTAAAAGAGCGCGACCGGTCCAACCTCAGAATCCAAATTGAACCGAACCAGAAAGTGACGCACGACAAACGCTAGGACTACGGCAATCGCCAAACAGAGCATCCAGACAGGAAAAAAAGAGCCAATAATGTCGATGGATGGCGCACGGTTGCACCCAGAGCACAGCAGGCACACAGCGAACAGATAAGATGGACGTTTTCTTCTAATGGTCATCACTTCTGGCCATCCTGTGTATGTAATTTCGTTGCCGCTGATTTGGTTCTCAGAAGATTTCCAGTCACAAACTCGAGATCGACTGCTTCCAGAAGTAGTTGAGAGCGCGCGGAAACGCCAGAGAGTCTAGCCTGTGCTAACTGCCTTTCGGCAGTAACAACATCGATCAGATTCTTCACGCCGTATTCATAAGCTTCCAGAGAAGCGGAATAAGATGTATTCGCAGAGTCGAGCAAAGAGAGTGCAGCCTGTTCTTTTCTCAGCGCGGTACGAAAAGCAATAAATGCTGTCCAAACTTCACGTGTCGCCTGGTCGTGTTTTTCCGTCATTTCATCCTGCGCCTCACGTCTTTTCGATTCGGCGATAGCCACTCCGTTTTTTCGTGCTCCACCATCGAAGATTCGCCATTCCACTCCCAACTCGGCAGCCCAGGTGGGTACGCTCGCATAGCCAAGCAGACCATTGTCCGCCGTTGGCCAGACTGTGGTTTGTGCGGCCGAACCGGATAGAACGATCTTCGGACGATACTCCGCCTTTGCTGCCCGCACCGCATCGTCGGCTGCACGAATTTCCGCAGCCTGCGCTGCCAGGTCGGGACGGTCAGATAACGCTCGCTCGATTAACTCATCGATGGAAAGGCTAAGCGATTCGGGTAGCGGAGTATCCTTCTGCGAATCAATAGTTATGTCCGGGGAAGGTTCCACACCTATCGCTTCGGTAAGTGTGACTCGCGAGATTTTTTCATCGCCGTCCGCAGACTCGAGGTCGAATACAGCCTGCGACGTCTCTGCACGAGCTTGGAGCACGTCAGGTAAGGTGGAGCGCCCGTTCGCTAACTGGTCTTCGGCCGCATCCTGGGTAGTCTGCGCAGTCTTGAGCGTCTCCTGCGCGGCCTGCAGTCGTTCCTGCGCGGTGAGCAGCTTGTAATATTCACTGGCGACACGGAAAGCAACCTCTTGGTTCGCCTGGATGAAGTTGGCCCCCGCAGCCAATTTTTCAGCGGTCGCACCGTCTACCGTGGCCTCGCGCTTGCCAAAGTCGAAGAGCAAATACTGCATCGTGATCTCAGGCTGGACAATTGGAATCTCAACTGTCGAGTATCCGCGAGGTAAGAGTGACTCAGGAAACGGCGTGATTGTCCGTTGGTCTCCGAATATCGCGAGCCCAACGAGTACTGGGTAATAGGCGCTCTTCTCGATTCCAAGCTGTTCGGCCTTCTGCCTGGCTTGCTCCCACACAATTCGAGTGCGCGGATTGTTCCGTTCCGCTATATCGATCAGTTCGGCAAGCGCATAGCCTCGCTTTGGATCGAGGACTGCAACCTTTGCCGAGGGAATGGAATGAGCGGCGCACTCGGACACCGCGCGGGGCGTTGATGCCGCTCCTGCGCACTGCGTCAGTCCTCTTTGCGGCGCCCAAAGACACACAAAGAAAGTCAGAAATGTAAGCCGGAGACTAAATTTATAAAGAAGGTGTGTCGTGTCCGTCATCTGAGAATGGTCAAGTTTACCAGTTCGTTCCCGACAGAGATATATCAGGACAAAGATGAATAGACCGCTCTCATTAGTTAACTATAGAAAGATTTCTCAACCTCATCCGAGCGAACGGCGAAGCACCGTCCTGGCGCGCAACAAGCGCGATTTCGTGGCGGCTACGGAGATTCCCGCGATTTCGGCGATCTCTTTGATGGAGGTGTCGTGTACTTGTTGAATTTCGACGATGGTGCGGAGCGCTGGTCTCAGCCGATGAATTGCACGCTTCAGATGGTGTTCTCTTTCAGATCTCGAATAGTGCTCTTCCGTGTTGACCCGCCGATCGGCCACCTCCCAATGCTGCCACGTCTCGCCCTCTACCCCTCCATCCATCGAGATCTCGGGATGAGCGCGCTTCCGGCGCAAAATCATCAACGCAGAGTTGATGGCAATTCGCGTAAGCCAGGTGGAAAAGGTCGATCTGCCATCAAAGTTCTTCAGGTGAACATAGGCCTTCAAAAAAGCATCTTGCAGCGCATCTTCCGCGTCTTGCCGATTTCTCGTGATCCGATACATTGTGCTGAAGATTTTCTTTGAGTGGCGATTCCAAAGCTCGGAGAAGGCTAAATGCTCTCCAGTCTTCGCAGCGGCGACCAACATCTCATCATTTGAGGTCTCGAGGATAGCTTGCATGCTGAGGGTGCCTGGTGAAAAGTATGAGTCCATTAGAAGACCTTTCTGTGAGAGTTCTAGAGCCAGAGTCGTTGAGGCTTAGAGTGAGGAACAAAAGCCATTTCAAATACAAGACTCGCTGGATAATTTAGGTATTGAGAAAACCGTTCCTCGGTGCACTTCGGAATCCATTTACGAGTTCTGCGTGCATTGGAATCATCTTGTGAATCTGAGAATCGCCAACTATCGAAGATGTTCCTCAAGCTAATGCGTAAATCAATCGCTCGCCAGCCCAAATCGTGGCCCTATGGGGATACTCTTTCGAGGGGGACTAAAGTTACCCCAAAATAATCTCGGTTGCTCGCAAGACTGCATGCACTACGGATTACGGATAGGTTTGTTTAGTTACTGCTCATGGCCTGTCGGAGGATGAAACTACCAGTCGTCTGCCAAACATGCGCGCGTCAAGGGAGTATGCCCCAGGGCCTAACAGCCCCAGAGAAGCTGCAACGAGAATAGATGAGATGACAGGGATGAAGTCGAGGTCCTTCGCGTCGAGCAGCATCGCAGTCTCAATCAGACAGCATGCGATGGAAGACACAGGAGTAAATAGTCCGAGACAGATTGCGACACCCAGCAGACCCAGGCCGGCAGACTCCCACATGTGAGCTGCTGGATTTCCTTGCGGCAATATATTGATGAAAAGCGTTGCAGCCACAGAAACTCGCAGAAGAATCAACGCAACGCCCGCCGCTCCCGTCGGGAACATCGAAAAGAGTCTCTGCACAGTCAGAAAACGGTAGTCGTGCTGTTGGAACCTGGCAAACCCGAAGAGAGGGAGTGAAGAGTAACACTTTCGGGGGGTGCTGTCTTTTACTTGCCAGCAAGCTCTCGCTGGAGAGCGAAACAGTGCGGATCTCGAAGTTTGATGTCACTTCAGCGCAGGCGCAGAGATAAAATGAGGGACGGCTACCCCGAATGATATCGGTGAATGCTTGAGCGTTTACGCCTTTGCGGTTCTAGGGAACGTTCCGTTGGAGCAGAAAGATCGCAATGAGTGAGATACGTACAATTAGGGTGCTTACCGTCGACGATCATCCTCTCCTTAGAGCTGGAATCTCGGGTGCAATCAACGCGCAGCCCGACATGTCCGTCGTGGCCGAAGCAGCAGATGGTGAGGAAGCGATTGCGTCCTTTCGAGAACATCGCCCTGATGTAACTCTGATGGATATAAGGATGCCGAAGACGAATGGTATCGACGCAATCTCGGCCATCCGCAAGGAATTCCCCAATGCTCGCGTTGTCGTTCTGACTACATACGGGGGGGATATTCAGGCTCTGCGGGCTTTCAAGGCGGGCGCGGTCGGTTACCTGTTGAAAAGCATGTTGCGGACGGAGTTAATTGACACCATTCGGCTAGCTCATGCGGGCATGAGGCGGATCCCACCCGAGATAGCTCTGGAACTGGCTGAGCACGCCGGCGACGATACCCTAACTACTCGGGAGATTGAAGTGCTGCGGGACGTAGCTAAGGGCAGTTCTAACAAAGTGATTGCGGCGCGGCTTTCAATCTCCGAGCACACCGTCAAGGGCCATCTTAAGAATATTCTTTCCAAGCTCGACGCGAGTGATCGGACTCACGCGGTTATGATCGCGCTAAAGCGCGGCTTTCTCGACATTTGAGCGTGGCCGGGGGGAAGACTGGATGGGCTCTGCGTAAATTTACCTCTGTCAATATTTCATTCATGCGATGGCTGCTTGTCTCTGGAGACTCGCAAAGAGCGACAATGCGATCTGGACCAAGGGTCTTTCTCTCACATTCGAGGGATCTTCTTCCATTAGCGGCGATCAAGCCAATCCAGTTTTCGGTCGAAAATTGACGCGGGAATAGCAACCGAACGGTAGACTTTGGGTTAGATAAACCGAAGGTGTGTCATGTGGCCCCGGAAAAACGCACCTTTGGCTGATTCAAGTGCGCCCAAATTGCGTGCTTCCGATAATCTCTTAAGATGGAAGAACTGGCGCTTGATTTCACAGGGGATAAAGAATTTACACGATGAGTTCAATCAGTTTCAGGCATCTCGCCACTCTCTTGCTCTGCTTCGGCGTTTGCCTGCTGTCAGGCTGCAACGCCAAGCCGTCCGATCCCAAAAGCGAAGCTCCTCCCACTGCCGTCGTTCAACCCGACGCTGACCCGAATCTGGTTCACGTCGATCACCCGGATCAATTCACGCTCGTTGCCGCGACGGACTATGCAGCCGCCTCCGCCATTCAGGTCACTGGCACAGTCAATCCGGACATCTCCCGCACCATTCCCGTAATCTCCATTGCCTCTGGCCGTGTGGTTGAGGTACACGCGCGCATCGGCGACTATGTCAAAAAGGGCCAGCTTCTAATGGATGTTCAGAGCACCGACGTCTCGGGCGCTTTTAACTCCTACCTGAAGGCGGTCAACGACGAGCGCCTCGCCAAGGTTCAGCTCGACCGGGCTAAGATCCTGAACGATAAGGGCGCTATCCCCAACAGTCAGGTCGAGATCGCCCAGAATGCCGAGGATGACGCGAAGGCGGCGCTTACAGCCTCGGAAGAGCAGCTCCGCGTTCTAGGAGTCGACAAAGATCACCCCGCCGCCACAGTCAAAGTGTACGCTCCGGCCTCCGGCTTTATCATCGCCCAAAACGTCACCAACGCCGCCGCTGCCGGAGTAACCTTCGCCGGCTCCTCCAACGCCTTCACCATCGCCGACCTCTCGCACGTATGGATTATCTGCGACGTCTACGAGAACGATCTTCCAACTGTGCATCTCGGCCAGAAGGCGGACATCCGCCTCAACGCTTATCCGGACCGTGTCCTCACCGGCATAATCAGCGACATTGGAGCCGTCCTCGATCCGCAGATCCGCACCGCAAAAGTTCGCATCCAGGTTGAAAATCCCGATACCTTAATGCGCATCGGCATGTTTGCCACGGTCACCATTCACGGGAGGAATTCGCAGACCCACGTGCAAGTACCTGCGACCGCAGTTCTCCATCTGCATGACCGCGACTGGATCTACACTCCTGTCGGCGATGGTAAGTTCCGACGGGTACTGGTGCATGGAGGCGCATCCTTGCCGGGCAATATGCAGGAGATTATCTCCGGCCTCAACGCGGGCCAGCAGGTCGTCACCAACGCCCTCGCTCTCCAGAACACGGCGGATCAGTAATGATTCGAGGTCTCGTCGACTTTGCACTGAACAATCGATGGATGGTTCTCGGTCTCTCCATCCTGCTCTTTGGGTGGGGAATCGTCTCCTTCCATAACCTGCCCGTCGAGGCCTATCCCGACGTTGCCAACAACTACGTCCAGGTCATCACGCAATGGCCCGGACGAGCTGCCGAAGAAATTGAACAGCAGGTCACGATCCCGCTCGAGATCGGGATGGCCGGCATTCCCCACATGACCCATCTGCGGTCGACTTCTCTTGCCGGCATCTCGAGCCTCACTCTCATCTTCGACGACGAATCCGTCAACGACTGGAATCGTGAGAAGGTTCTCGAGCGGCTCTCTCAAGTCACACTTCCCCCTGGCCTTCAGCCTCAGATGGGCACCGACTGGAGCCCCGTCGGCCAAATCTACTGGTACACCCTGCGAAGTACCAACCCCCTCTACGACAACATGGACCTGAAGTCGCTTCAGGACTGGACAATTGAAAAGCAACTCAAAGCGGTCCCCGGTGTCGTCGACGTTTCCAGCTTCGGAGGTATGACACGGGAGTACCAGGTCCGCGTTGATCCCGACAAACTCGTGGCGTATGGCCTCAGCATCGGTCAGGTTGAGCAGCAACTCGCCGCCAACAACACCAACGCCGGCGGCAGCTTTATCGAGCAAGGTCAGCAGCAGATCAACATCCGCGAAGTCGGTCTCTACAGGAATACTCACGACATCGAGGAGACCGTTCTCAAGACGCAATCCGGAACTCCTCTCCGCGTCAAAGACATCGCCACCGTGGCTCAGGGCCCCAAGATCCGTCTCGGTCAGATTGGCAAGTCATGCCGATTTGGCGGCACTCCGATGCCTGAACCGCCCAACTCCTCTACCGCCAGCGACCCATGCATCGACCACGTCGCCAAATCGCAGACAGAGTCAAAGCACGAGCGCGCCATCAGACGCGAGGATGGCAAGATCATCGACGATCCAGATGTTGTCGAAGGGATCGTCGCGCTGCAAAAAGGGGATGACTCTGAATTTGCTCTGGCAGGAATTCACAAGAAGGTCGACGAACTCAACACACGCATCCTCCCGCCGGGCGTAAAGCTTATACCCTTCCTCGACCGCAGCGACCTTCTCCACTACACCACCCACACGGTGCTGCATAACCTCACCGAAGGCATCATCCTTGTCATCATCATTCTCTTCCTCTTTCTAGGCAACGTCCGCGGCGCTCTCATTGTCTCGCTGACCATTCCGTTCTCTCTGCTGTTTGCCTCCATCTGCCTCGACCTCCGTCATATCCCTGCGAATCTTCTCTCCCTCGGCGCACTAGACTTCGGCATGGTCGTCGACGGGGCCGTCGTTATGGTGGAGAACATCGTCCGGCACCTCAGCCACCAGCGCAAAGACACTCTCTCTCCAGCCGAACAGATTCGTGAAGCTGCTCACGAAGTGCAGCGGCCGGTCTTCTATGCGATCGGCATTATCATCACGGCCTACCTGCCCATCTTTACGTTGCAGGCTGTTGAAGGCAGACTCTTCCGTCCCATGGCCTGGACGGTAGCCTTCGCCCTTCTCGGCGCGTTGATCTTCTCCATCGTCATCGCACCCGTCCTATCAAGCCTCTTATTTCCGAGAGGCGCATCCGAGTGGCAAAATCCGGTCATGGCGTGGCTCACCGACCGATACCGCCATGCCGCGCGTTGGGCCATCGAACATCGCTGGGTCACTCTCAGCGGAGCAGGTTTTGCGCTCCTCCTTGCCCTCTTCCTCGGTCTAAGCGGCGTCATCGGCTCAGAGTTCTTACCCCACCTGGACGAAGGTGCCATCTGGGTTCGTGGCACTCTTGCTCCCAGCACTGGCCCAACCGAAAGCCTGCGCATCATGAATCAGGCTCGTATTCTTCTGTCGTCCTTTCCCGAGGTGACAAAGGTTGTCAGCCAGACCGGGCGCCCCGATGACGGCACCGACGTCACCGGCTTCTTCAACACCGAATATTTCGTCGACCTGAAACCCAAGGCCGAATGGCGTCATCCCTTCAAACAGAACAAGGATGAGTTGATCGGCGCTATGGACCGCGAACTCGAGAAGATCCCAGGTGTCATCTGGAACTTCTCCCAGCCGATCTCTGACAACGTCGAAGAGGCTGTCAGCGGCGTCAAGGGTGAACTGGCCGTAAAGATATATGGAGACGACCTCAAGACCCTCGAACAGAAGGGTGATCAGATTGTCTCCATCATGAGCAAAATTCAGGGCGTGCAGGATCTTGGCCTCTTCCGTGTCATCGGCCAGCCCAATCTCAACTACTCCGTCAACCGTCTCGCCGCGGCCCGCTTCGGTATCAACGTCGCCGATATACAAGACGCTATCCAGACTGCTGTAGGTGGTAACGCGGTCAGCCAGGTACTCCAGGGCGAAGCGCGCTACGACCTCGTCGTCCGTTATCCGCAGCAGTATCGTGACACCCAGGACGCCATCGACAAGATCCGCCTGCTCTCCCCCTCGGGTGAGCGCGTCTCGCTAGCCCAATTGACCAATGTAAAGATGGAAGATGGCGCGGAGACCATCAGCCGAGAGGCAGGCCAGCGCTTCGTCGCGATCAAATACAGCGTCCGCGACCGCGACCTCGGCAGCACGGTCGAAGAGGCTATCAGCAAGGTCAACGACCAGGTCAAACTGCCACCCGGCTACAAGATCGACTGGGCCGGCGAATACGAGAGCCAGAAGCGCTCGTCACGTCGTCTTATGCTGGTGCTCCCCATTACCATCCTGCTCATCTTCATCATTCTTTACTCCATGTTCCACTCCGGTAAATGGGCTGGCCTCATTCTCATCAACGTCTCCATGGCTCCGGTCGGCGGACTACTTGCACTTCTTATCACTCATACCAACTTCAGCGTATCCTCCGGCGTCGGCTTCCTCGCGCTCTTCGGTGTCTCGGTGCAAACCGGCGTCATCATGCTGGAATACATCAACCAGATGCGCGTTCGCGGTCACTCCATCGAAGAGTCTGCCATAGAAGGAGCGGTACTCCGCCTTCGTCCCATCATGATGACCATGCTCGTCGCTACCCTTGGTCTTCTCCCTGCTGCGACCTCGCACGGCATCGGGTCGGATTCACAGCGACCCTTCGCCATGGTTATCGTTGGCGGACTTATTGGCGCGCTCATGATCAGCGTCTTTCTTCTTCCCACTTTGTACGTCTGGATCGCAAGGCCCGACGACGTTCTGCCCACACCCGAGACGGAGTTCGAGAATTAATGCTGTCCAACCGCGCAAGCAGTTTCACAATCCGTTTTACAAAAGCCACGGGAGGTTCCATGACGAATAAAAAATGTCGGATCCTTCTCGTCGCAGCCTGCATCTTGCTTTCCCCCTGCGCGTCGTTCGCTCAAACTCCGCAGCCTCCCGGTTCGCCCGACGCGATCACCATGCAGCAGGCCGTCGATCTGGCGCGCGCCAAGAATCCGACTCTGCTCGCCGCCCAGCAGAATCTGCTCTCAGTCAAAGCTCAGGAGATCCAGGCTGGCGTCCGCGCCAATCCATACTTCACCGCATCCGGTGGGAACCTCACCGAAACTGACAGCAACACTAATCCTTATAACTTTACCCTCGGCGTTGGCCGCCTCTTCGAGCGCGGGCAGAAACGTCGCTGGCGTCTCGACGTCGCCCGCTCCACCACTGTTCAGACAGACGCCCAGCTCCAGCTCACCATCCAGCAGACCATTCTCGCGGTCCGCCAGGCGTTCACTAACTTTGTCATCGCCAAGGCCGCTAAAAAAGTCGCAGACGACAACCTCGTCGACTATAGGCGCGAACTGCAGATCGGCCACGACCGCTTTGTGGCAGGCGACATCGCCAAGCTCGACTTCGAGCGCCTCGACCTGCAACTCGCCCAGTTTGAAACCGACGAATCCAACGCCATCACAGCAGCCCAGCAGGCCTCCGACCAGCTTCAGGTACTGCTCGGCAACGACAAGCCGCGTACCGACTTCGACGTGATCGGCGACGTCGTTCCCCCTCCTATCTCCCTCACTATGGAAGACCTCGAACTGAAAGGGTTGGCAGCGCGGCCCGACCTCAAGGCCGCCGTCGCTGCCGTCGCCGTCGCGGACGCCAGTGTCAAGCTTGCTTACGCCAACGGTACCGCCGACCCAACCTTAGAGGCCGACTACAACCACAACGGTGAAAACGGCCTCCCCAACAACACCGCCGCGGACAACTCCGTCGGCTTCGTCTTCAACATCCCGATTCGCGTCTTTGATCGCAACCAGGGCAACAAGGAAACCGCCAAGTTCACCGCTCAGGCCAACCGCTTCTCCGTCACCGCTGCCCACAACCAGGTCATCTCCGACGTCGACCAGGCATACTCCGGATACTTCAACGCGAGAGTGCTCTCCGATCGCTACAACGGCCACTACCTCGACGAAGCGAAGGACGTTCTGGACATCGCGCAGTTCAGCTACCAGCACGGTGGTCTCGCGCTGATTGACTACCTCGACGCCCTGCGCGAATCCCGCTCAGTCACATCGGACGCACTCAACGCATATGCTCAGACCTGGATGGCAATCCACCAGCTAAGCTTTGCCTCCGCGACCGACATCGTTCCATAGCCTGGCCACCGACTGAATGGTCCGCGTGGCTCTGCTGTGCAGAGCATCAAAAATAAAGTCGAAAAACGTGGCGTATTTTTTACTCTCGAAAAAGTGGATGTCAGAAGCCACGTTTACCACGCAATTCACCACAGACACACCACGTTTTCACCACGATTTGCAGCAAGAAATCGTGGAACCTCCCTGCAAAACACCACAAACTCCACAGCAAATTAAAATCTTCGCCAGAAGTGGAATTGAGCGACTTCTGGAACGATTGGCCCATGGAAAAAGGGAACAGCTGCTGGCTAACTATCCCCTTCTATCGGTGCGACTCCATTAGAGCTGCGAGTTCTGAAAAGGCGAGTTCTGGATTTGCTCGTAGAAGTTGCTCCGCTTGTAGTTGCGAATGAAGTGCGAGCAAATATCTTCGTTGCAGGTGCCTTCAGTTGTCTGCGTCTTATGTTTGAAGCCACCAAGGAATGCGTTGGCGATATCCTGCTTGAAGTTCACGCGAGGATACTGGGCGACGATTGTCTTCCGCAGATCATCAGGGAAAGTTTCATAGCCGATGCCAAGAACGTCGAGGCCAACCCCGTTGTAGAGCAGTTCGACTTCGATCGGCTTGTACTGCACTATGCCCGGTGTTGTGTGCAATGAGATCGCATCCCACGCGACCTGAATGCGCGCTGCCGGCACGTTATGGTGCTCGAGGAACTGCCGGACAGCGTTCGCACCATCGACCTCAAACCGATCCTCGGCGCTTGAGAACTTCTTCAGAAGTCCCATGTCGTGAAATGCAGCACAGACGAAGAGCAACTCCTGATCGTAGTGCTGACCCGTCTGACGGCCAAGCTCATTCGCCCAGAAGAACACGCGATGCGAATGATTGAACAGCAGCTGCGTGCTGAACTCATGAAGGAGTCCGGTCGCTTCGCGAGTCAACTGCGTATCGGGAACTCCCGGCTGAGCATGCTGGAACTTTTCCTGAGGCGTAGGGACGGGCAGAATTACCCCAGGGTGTCGAAAGGCAGGTCTCATTTCGGCGGTTTCTGTCTCTACGATTTTGGCTGGTGAACTGCCGGTCGCAATTGCCTCTGGCGCAGCCGAACTATTCGAAACGGATTGTCTGGTCATCGGTTTATCTCCTAAGCGGTTGTTCTCAGTACAAAACCAGCTTAAGTCTGATCCCCGAACGCCGCCACGACATCCTTCCGACACTTTCGGACATCGTTAGACGTATTTACTCCTTTGCGCGTTTGAATCGCTCCGTGTATTCGCCTGCGGTAATCCCGATGACGCGTTGGAAGGTTCGGCGCATGGAATCTGCGGAGCCGAATCCACAGGCCTCCGCAATTTCCTTGAGCCCCATCGACGAACTATCAATCATCTGCTGAGCTGCCTCGACTCGGAGACGATCGACGAACTGCCCGGGGTTCATCTTCATCTCTCGCAAACATACGCGAGAGAAATGTCGCGGGCTCATTCCAATTCTTTCCGCAAGTGCATCAACCGACAGATTCGCTTTCAGATTTTCGAGCATATACACCTGTAATTCGCGTAGAGGCTCAGAGGTGGTGACCTGTCGGGAGAGCATGTGGCTGTATTGGGCCTGGCCTCCGGGCCGAACCAGGAACATGACAAGCTGTCTGGCGACATTCAGAGCAGTTTGGTGGCCGTGGTCCTCCTCAACAAGAGCGAGCGAGAGATCGATTCCCGCGGTGATTCCCGCTGAGGTGTAGATGGATCCATCGCGCAAGAAGATGGGGTTGGGCAAGACGTTCACTTTCGGAAACTCACGAGCCAAACGATCACAGAATTTCCAATGGGTGACAACTCGCTTGCCGTCGAGAAGTCCAGCAGCGGCGAGCAGGAAGGCACCGGTGCAAATGGAAGCGACACGTCGTGATCGCCCAGCGGCGTCGGCGATCCAGCGTACATAATCGAGGTCGTACTCACCGCATTCGGCGCCAGGTCCCCCAGCAATAACAAGAGTGTCAATCGAACTGGACACACTGGTGGGTGAGACTGCACCGGATAGGGTGATTCCTCGATTCGTCCTGAGTTGGCCCGTTCCATCCAAGGAGACGATCTCCACTTGATAGTCAGGAACATTCGAGAACACTTCGAGTGGCCCCGTCACGTCGAGAATTTGGACTGGCGGCGGGCCACTGATGACGACCTTGCGCATGAATCCATAGTATTCCCACGCTGCAATCTCAGATCTCTTCGTTCGCTCCAAAGTACCTGCAGGGAAAGGGCGGAAATAGTTAACGATAGAGTTCTAGTCAACATATCCGGCTTTACGCCAAGTGCAACGCTCGTTTGCACTCTTTCAGGCTTCTCCAGGTGTCCGGCGAAAGATAATCTCGACTCAGTCGTCGAGAGCACATCAGTCGGGAGGGAAAATATGAAGCTGTTGCTAGGATTTTTCGTGGCCTTCGGGATTGGCGCCTTTGCCGGCTTACACGGATCCGTCGCCGGCCCCACAAGCGATTTTAGGCTCGATGCTTGTCGTCACGATGAGCGTCGGCTATGTGGTTACGGGGCAGGTGATCGATCGCCTGAAAGCACAAGCCATTATTCCACTGACATCATCCTCACACTCTCAGGAGAGCAAACATGCGAGTCATCCAGTTCAGCCAGTTCGGTGATCCGTCTCAGCTTCGTCTAGTGGAACGGCCGGATCTAACCGCGGACCAATCGACTGCCCTCGTGCAGGTTGTGGCCGCGGCAGTGAACCCAAGCGATGTTAAAAATGTTGCCGGAAGGATGGAGCAGACAACTCTTCCTCGCATTCCAGGGCGCGACTATTCGGGACTGGTCGTTAACGGTCCGGCTGATTGGCTTGGCAAGGAGGTTTGGGGAACCGGAGGAGATGTCGGCTTCACACGGGATGGCACGCATGCCGAGTACATCTCGGTTCCGCGAACCAGTCTGGTGCGCAAGCCACAGAGTCTCACGCATGAACAGGCAGGGAGTGCCGGGGTCACGTTCGTGACCGCATGGTGCGCCGTGTATGAGTATGCGGCACTCAAAGCTGGAGAGACTATCGCCGTCATTGGCAGTAAGGGAGGGGTGGGACGCGCGGCCGTGCAGATTGCCAAATATCTCGGTGCTTTCGTAATTGGGATTAACCGTTCGCGAGACGACGAAGCAATACTAGAGGATCTGGTTCTCGATTCGAGCGATCCGATGTTGCCCGAGTTACTGCGCTCGATGAATGCGGGCAAGGGTGCGGATGTCGTATTCAATACTGCAGGTGGGCCGATGTTCGAGATTGGCTTGACACTTCTCGCCCGTAGAGGACGGCAGGTCGAGATCACTTCGCCCACGGCGCGCAGAGCCACTTCGATCTGGTGGACTTCTACCATAACGAGTCGCGCCTCTTCGGCCTCGATACCCTCAAACGGGACCTCGTTGCCTCCGCGCGCATCCTTGAGAAGGTTGCTGAAGGCTTTGAAACTGGAGCGTACCAGCCCCACAAGATCGATCAAATATTGCCGCTCGAAGAGGCCCGACAAGCGTATGAACGTGTCTCAACGGGACACGGCGGCCGGGTGGTCCTGAGTATGATACCGGCCCGATCTGGCGAAACAGAATAACCTCTCGGAATCGAATATTATGCAACTAACAAAGTCACAATTCGTGGCGTGGGGACAGCGCGTCCTGTTCGGGTTGTTATGCCTACTCATTGCAAGCTTGTCAATCGCACAGACCCCGGAACCGGCCCCGCCGGGCTCTCCGCCGGTAGCGAATCGCCCGCATCTAGACCCCTTCCCTGCGGAGCAGGACTGGAGTTTCCTCGCCGGCCCGACAGCAAGAACGGATACTCTGGATCGCTGCAAGTATCTGCCCTGGGGAGTTGACGCACAGCATTATGCCTCGTTCGGTCTCGAACATCGCACGGAGTACGAATATTTCGATAACTGGATGCTTGGTCAGGCCCGCAGGATCACAACGGCTATGTGATGAGCCGTGTGATGCCACATGTGGATCTGCATGCTGGATCAAATCTGTGCTTCTTCACGGAGCTGCAATTCGACTACAGTACCGGCAGAAATGGCGGTCCGCGCACCGGCATCGATGAAGATCGAGGAGATTTTCATCAGGGCTTTCTGGAAGTAGGCACGCATGTCGGCCGCGAACGAGGCACAAGCCTGCGGATCGGGCGGCAGGAAGTCGTTCTTGGCACAGGCCGCCTCTTCGACAACAACGAAGGGCCGAACGTCAAACTCAGTTTCGATGGTACGCGGCTGACTACGCAAACCGTACACATCCGCTGGGATAACTTCGTTCTATAACCCGTGGAGGACTATCCTGCCTTCTTTGACGATGCGCCGAATCATGGCCAAACGACATAGGGGATCTATCTCACTGCTCCTCTTTCAATAACCAATTGAGGTCAGATTGATGTCTATTACTTGGGTCTGGCGACAGCATGTGCCGCATACAATCGCGGCTCCGGGAACGAGCTTCGCAACACCATAGGAGCTAGACTCTTTCGGGTTCCTGACTCGGGCCTGGACTACAACTGGGAATTGAATGATCAATGGGCTCTTTTGGGGAAGACCGAATTGGAGTGGAGCGTCTCAACCGAAACCGGATATACGTTCTCGAACACTCGCTTTCGCCCGCGTCCTCTGCTGCGGGTCGACGCTTATAGCGGAGACGCCACAAGAAGGTAGAAGCCGGTTTCGTTTTGCCGTACAACCACTTCGGTCACGAGAAACAACGGACCGGGTACATTCCACAGTGCATTTGGGTCGCAAGACGTGCCGTCAGCCAGTCGCAACGCTTGAAGACCTCGTTACCCTCGTATTGCAGCCTGCTGAGTGTCTTACGTTGATGGTGATGGTGGGTGTGGTAGTCGTGGTGCTCTAGGTTGGTGACGTGACGAGAGGACTAAACACGTTCTTGACACTAAAAGCAAAGCCACCTTCTCAGGTGGCTCATTCTGAATCACTTAGTAAATGGTGGAGGCGGTGGGAGTCGAACTTTTCCACAGTTTTTTGAACCTGTAACTTACACATTCTACAAAGAGTATGAAGTGCCAAAAGTGCCACTCTGCCGGGGTTATCGTACACCTATCGTACACGGATGCACTGATACAGCCCTAGTTTTCAGGCTCACTGGAATAGATAACTCGGAACTGGTCGGGGTGCTCGACTCCTTGATCGCAAACGCGCTGTGCAACGACTGCAGCAGGACGCTTCCGTAAATCGTTCCATGCCGCTTCGTTCTGAGACTCCGCCATAGCTATAGTGGCCCGTTCTGAGTTGCCTTCCAGGTCTTGTCGCGTTTTTGATGACGATGGCGTCCATGATCTTTGTGGTCCACCTCATATCATGTACCAGAACAAAGTCACCCTCATCGGCTTCCTCGGCAACGAAGCAGAAGTTCGCTCCACCGATAACCGCAGCCTAACGACTCTTTCACTGGCAACGAAGAGCTCCTACAAGAAGGATGGCAAGTACATCGAGCACACCGCGATCCCGAGATGTGTTTCGAACTCGGTCTTGCCGGAAGCACACACTTAAGCCCGTTCTACTGGCGCAATGATTATGTCGGGGTCGAGCACTGGAGCCGCAACATCGTCCACAACCAATATGTGCATCTCGTGGAACTGCACGAACAACATGTTCACTTTGCCAAGACGTGGGACAACATTCTGCGTTTGCAGGGCTTCGCTGAAGCCTTCACGGACAAGTGCATCGTCGGCTAGTCCGCTCCTCTGGAGCGGAAGCACGTCCGGCGTGTGCCGCTCCGCGATCTCAGCTGAGCTGACGGCCTGTTTACTCTGTCGTGATATCGACGCCTCGAATTACTTTGGACGACGGTAGACACAATCTGAATGAATTAGTTAGTCGGTACCGGAGAGCTTCCGGACAAGTAAACGGCGCCGCCTACGACTTTAAACCGATCATTTCAACCCTGCCATCGATATAACTCTGGACGCGATGTTTCACTTCTACACCTACACGAAAATGTAGTTGCCTGGCTGCAGAAATCTGTAGGCGCCAGCCATATCCAGCCTTTTACGCTTCGGTTAACGCATCGTGCGCCATCACCGAATAGAGAGACGATCTTCAGGAAGCCCAATCGTCACTTATTCAGGATGCGAAAAAGTCAAGAATTAATATTTCGCTTTTGCTGTAACTTAATTGGAGAAGCCAGTGCATATTTCTAACGAAATGAAACCCTTCGCAGAAGGAGTTTCAAATAGCATTCGTAGCATTATTGCGAAAGAGAAACCTCTCTCCCGTCGTCGTCCATTCCTTTCAGTTGCCCTATCCTTCAGTATTACCGCCATCCTGAATATCTATTGTCCGCCCCTTTTCGCACAAAACAATACGTCTGGCGATATTGCAGGATCGGTAACTGACCCGACCGGGGCCACAATTCCGGGTGCCAAAGTGACAATCGTTGATAAGGCAACTGGCGCTAGCCAGGTAATCACCAGCGGTTCTAATGGAAACTTCCGCGTTTCCCTCCTCAAGCCCGACTCGTACACTGTCGCCGTTACTATGGCGGGGTTCCAGAGCATCACTCTTACTATCGCCGTGACACCAGGACAGATCGCTCAAGCTGATGTCAAACTCCCCGTAGGCTCAAGTACCACTAGCGTAGAAGTAGCCGCGACCGAGCCGCTGCTCCACACAGAAGACGCCGACCTCACTACCTCGTTCACCCAGGAGCAGGTCCAAAATCTGCCTAATCCCGGCAACGATCTGACCTTTATCGCGCAGACTTCTCCGGGTGCGATCATGAACACTCAAAGCGGCTACGGCAACTTCTCCGCCTTCGGTCTCCCCGCCACATCCAACACCTTCACCGTCAACGGCGGTTACGAGAACGATCCCTTTCTCAACCTGAGCAACTCCGGTGCCTCGAACCTCCTGCTCGGCAACAACGACGTGAGTGAAGTGACCGTTACCAGCAACGCCTACAGCGCGCAGTTTGGCGGTCTTGGTGCCACTCAAGTGAACGAGATCAGCCGCTCAGGAGCGAACAGCTTTCACGGCGATGCCACCTGGTGGTGGAACGGTAGCGTGCTCAACGGGAACGACTACTTTAACAACCTGGCGGGCACTCCGCGCCCACGCAGCAACGCTAATCAGTGGGCAGGAGCCTTCAGTGGCCCCATTCGCAAGGATAAGACCTTCTTCTTCTTTAACACGGAAGGCCTTCGCGTCATCATCCCCGTCCGCGGCACGGTCTACGCTCCCAGCCCTAGCTATATCTCCAAAACACTGGCTAACGCAGCGGCGCAGGGGCCCGCAGCCACTGCTTTTTATCAGAACATCTTCGGCCTCTACACCTCGAATCCTGCTTACGCAACGGCCACTTCAAGCCCAACAGACCCCAACAGCGTTAATTACAATGCGAACTCGGCCAACTTCGCTCACGAGTGGCTCATCACGACTCGCATCGATCACAAGTTCAACGACAAGGACAATTTGTTCGGACACGCCAAGATCGATAAGGGAGTTCAGCCTACCTTTACCAGTCTCCTGAATCCCATCTTCAACGCCGCAAGTCCCCAACCTGGTTATGAAGGTCAATTGAACGAGACACACATCTTTACTCCCAACATCACCAACCAGTTCGTCTTTGCCGCAATCTACTATCGCGCCATCTTCACGAACACAAATGCTGCCGCTGCGAACGCTCTTGTTCCCTTCACCCTTCGTTTTACAGACGGAGATTTGGTCAATAACCTGAATAATCTCTCAGGACCGTACTCCACGTTCCCAGGCGGCCAAGACTTTGCCTTCCCTCAAGGCAGGAATGTTACCGGCTACCAGTTCGTAGACGACTTCAGCATGAACAAAGGCCGCCACACGATCAAGCTCGGATTCGCCTTCCGTCGGGATGATGTCACCGACTTCGGCCCCGGCTATAACACCACTCCACTCATCCTGACCAGCGAGGCCAGCTTCCAGGCCGGTACCGCCGATCAGTTCATTCAACAGTTTCCAACTCATATCAGTGAGCCCATTGCACTCTACACTCTTGGCTTCTACATTCAGGATCAATGGAAGCTGGCCTCCAACTTCACACTCAACTATGGAATGCGGTTTGAGCACAACTCCAACCCCATCTGCAGAACCGACTGCTTCTCTCAGCTCGCTAGCAACTTCGGCTCGGTCCCCACCTCCACCGCAGTTGCCTACAGCAAGCTCATCAACACAGGCCTTGGCTCAGCTTTCCAAGACTTCCAGAAGGTTGGCTACGAGCCTCGCGTAGGCTTCTCCTGGTCTCCTTTCGGCTCAGACTCCAAGACCGTCGTTCGCGGCGGCTTCGGTATGTTTGCCGACTCGTTTCCCGCGCAGATCACCGACAACCTCCTCAACAACGCGCCGAATAACATCGGCTTTACCATCCAGGGACCTGCTGGCGGAGGATCTAATTCTCCACTCTTTCCCGGAGCGCCTGGCAGCTTCCAAAGCCTCGCATCGGCTTCCAGTGTTGGTTTCCAGAACCAGTTCAAAAACGGCGGAAGCAACAACTCGCTCTCCACAGCGGTTCCAGGCTTCGCAGCGCCAAGCTTCATCAGCACTGTAAACAAACTCTCCTATCCCATGTACGAGGAGTGGAACCTTCAAGTAGAACACCAGATAGGCCACAACTCCAGCTTCTCAGCCAGCTACGTCGGCAACCATGGTTACCACGAGCCGGTGAATGACAACAACGTGAATGCCTTCAATGCCGGTGCTCCAGGGTTTGCCTCACTGCCAACCTCGACTCCAAATCCAAACTTCGCTGCAGTCACTCAGGTCTACACCGGTGCAAGCTCCAACTACAACGGGGTGACTTTAAGTGCTATTCACCGCGCTAACCTTCTCACCCTTCAGGTGAACTACACCTACAGTCACGCGCTGGACGAGATCTCAAACGGCGGCTTCAACGGCTTCAGCTCAAATTCCGTCTTCCCCTCGAACTCGGCTAACCTTCATCAGAACTATGGCAACGCCGACTATGACGTTCGTCATTACATCAGCGGTAATTACATCTTCAATCTGCCCTCTTTACGTGGACCCAGAATCCTCACCGCCGGCTGGCAGGCGGCGGGAACCGTCTTCCACAGCACGGGCCTTCCCTTCACATTTACCGATAACATCACCGCCAGCAATCTGCCAAATCACACCGGTCCGATCTTCGCGCAGCAGACTGTAGCTCATGTTCCGACCAAGTGCTCTGGCCATGCCATCACTCACGGCGCGAACTGCGCTGCCTCATTGGACTTCACCACCGCCACCGACTTCGGTCAACAGGAAAGAAATCAGGTCTTCGGGCCGAACTACACGGATACCGATCTCACCATTACCAAGGCCTTCGACCTTCACTTCATGGAGAGCGCTAAGTTGAAACTCGGTGTTCAGATGTTCAACCTCTTCAATCACCCCAACTTCGCCCAGCCCTCGCACGATGTGGGAGCCTGCACGTCAACTGGGCCTAACCCCTGCGCTGGTTCATCAATCGGAACAATCGATGGCACCGTCAATCCTCCAACTTCCATCCTTGGCTCCTTCCTCGGTGGAGATGCTTCGCCCCGACTCATTCAGGTCAAAGCGAACTTCAGTTTCTAATCGCGAGCGAGCATAGGAAGAGAACAATTACGAAGGAATGAGGACGGATCTCTGACCGCTTCTCATTCCTTCGTTGTGCGTCACCCGCCGTGGTCTGAAGTTGATGAGCTCGGGGCTTACAGTCATTGGATTTCGGCTTGATCGCGACCACTCCGCTGGAACTTGATACGAGCCAGATGCTAAAGACGAGTCATCAGTCGGCCCTACGGTCTGACGCCGTTACGGACGATCTGAAAGAACCCTCTAAACAAAGCTAGACACCAGGCCTGAACCGTATCTTCGCTTCAGTCAGTTGATACAAATTTGAAGCATTCTGGACTTTCCTGTAGAAAACTCTAGCCGTTGAGCAAGAGGAAGATAGGGTGTGTTCGCTACCCCGAACGATAACAATCGTGACAGCACGACGCAGGTTGCTGTTCACAGATTGGACTTGGCGAATGCCTAAGGGGTCGAAATGAATACATTGCTAAAAGGACAGGTCGCGGTCGTGACCGGGGCGGGTTCCGGTATCGGCGCAGCCGTTGCAGTTGCACTCGCAGATGCAGGTGCGACCGTCGTCGTCAATCATCCGAATGTCCCCGCGCCAGCGGAAGAGGTAGTCGGCAAAATCAAGAGTAACGGTGGCACCGCGATTGCTCTTGGGGCAGACGTTAGCAAAGAGGATGAGGTAATCGGGATGTTCCGCGATATCGTCGCGCAATTCGGAACCGTCGACATTCTCGTTGCCAATGCCGGTTTGCAGCGCGATTCACCTTTCATCAAAATGAGTCTCGCAGATTGGCAGTTCGTATTAAACGTCAACCTTACTGGACAATTCCTTTGTGCGAGAGAGGCGACGCGTGAGTTTCTGAGACGTGGTCCTGACTCTTCGCGATCTGTTGCGACGGGGAAGATCATCTGCATGAGCTCCGTACATCAGGTGATTCCTTGGGCTGGGCACTGCAACTATGCCACATCGAAGGGTGGCATCAAGCTCTTCATGGAGAGCATTGCGCAAGAGTTGGCCCCGCATAAGATTCGAGTCAACGCGATCGGACCAGGAGCAATCAAGACTCCCATCAATCGTGTGGCCTGGGAGACACCCGCTGCCGAGGCGGCGCTGCGCACACTCATTCCATACGACCGTGTAGGTGTTCCAGAGGATATCGCAAAGGCAGCCGTATGGCTGGCCTCCGATGAATCGGACTATGTGACCGGAACCACGCTCTTCGTCGACGGCGGAATGACCTTGTATCCGGGGTTTGCGACGGGCGGATAGCCCAAGGCAGTTCTCGCTATTTGGGGTTCAGCAGGCATTAACCCCAGTTCCTTCAAAAGAAGAGGGTAGGGCCATCGTGCAGAACGAACAAGCAACGTATCCCGTGCGGGAACTTTCCCCGTCGGCCACCTTGGCAGACGCCATCGCGTTGCATTGGCCCGAGTATTTGTTCGAAGGCTTGGAACTGGCGGCTTTCATGCTTTCGGCTTGCGCTTTCGGTACGCTGCTGTTCTATTCCGAATCCCGAGTCGTTTTGTGGATGCCATCCGCTGCGCTTCGTCTCGTTCTCATGGGCATCGCGATGGGCGGTACTGCGATCGCGATCATTCTCTCTCCGATGGGGCGTCGATCCGGAGCGCATTTTAATCCTGTGGTGTCTTTGACTTTCTTCTGCCTAGGGAAGATGCACCGCTTGGACGCGCTTCTCTATATAACTTCTCAGTTTGTAGGAGGGGCATTTGGGGTAGTTGTTGCGAGGATTCTAATCGGCCCCCAGCTCGCCTCCCCGTCAGTACGCTATGTCGTCACAGTCCCTGGACAGTACGGCGTGCCTCTTGCCTTTCTGGCCGAGTTCTTTATGGGGCTGCTTACGATGACGGTGGTGCTTCAGAGCTCCAATCGTCCGCGTCTTTCACGCATCACCTGGTTGCTGGTTGGACTTTTGGTAGCGACGTATGTGATTGCATTCTCCCCGGTGTCCGGTTTTAGTCTCAATCCCGCTCGAACCATATCTTCGGCGCTCTTCGCCGGCGTGTGGACCGCGATGTGGCTTTACCTTACAGCTCCACTGTTGGGTATGCTTCTCGCGGCCTCACTTTATGTTCTCTTCTCCGACCCACATGCCGTCCTCTGCGCCAAGATCTATCACGACCTTCATAGTCCTTGTCCATTTCGCTGCCGTTTTCAAAGGCTTGCACAACCGGAGTCATCCACGTCTCGTTTGTGATCCGGAGTCGGCTCTAACCACGCATCCCAAAGGGAGAATCATGGCACATCAAACGCGTTACGACATCATCATTATCGGTACAGGTGCAGGCGGAGCTACGCTGGCCAAACGCCTCGCGCCCTCAGGAATGAAGATTCTCATTCTTGAACGCGGCGACTATGTTCCGCGTGAGAAGGAAAACTGGAGCTCTCTGGAGGTCAACCTCAAGGGACACTATCTCGCCAAGGAGAAATGGCGCACGAAAGACGGGGAGGTCCTTGAACCTCATACCAACTACAACGTTGGTGGAAACACAAAATTCTTTGGTGCGGCTCTCTTTCGGTTGCGCGAAGTCGATTTTGGAGAGATCCGACATGAGGCGGGAGTATCGCCCGCGTGGCCCATTTCGTACAAAGATCTCGAATCCTACTATGATGAGGCCGAGGATCTGTTCGAGGTTCGTGGTGAACGCGGCGTCGATCCTACAGATCCGCCGACCACCGGCCCCTATCCCTTTCCCGCTATTTCACATGAGGAACGGCTCGAGAGATTGAGTGCCGATTTCTCGTCCATGGGCCTCCATCCGTTCCATACGCCCTTAGGCGTGCGCCTCGACGAGCAACACCGGCGCACGAGTCGCTGCATTCGATGCAACACATGTGATGGATTTCCTTGCCTGATCCATGCAAAATCCGATGCCGAGATGATGTGCATTGAGCCGACACTTCGGATGTACGACAATGTCACGCTCTTGACCAAAGCAAAGGTCGCTTCTCTCAAGACAGGCGCATCGGGTAAGGAGATTACTGGCGTCCTGTTTGAGCACGATGGGGAGCAAGTGGAGATGTCGGCAGATGTTGTCGTCGTCTCTTGCGGAGCGATCAACTCGGCCGCTCTATTGCTGCGATCGGCGAATAACGATCATCCAAACGGCCTGGCAAACCGCTCAGGCGTCGTTGGTCGGCACTACATGGGGCACACCAACTCGGTGGTCATGGCTCTCTCGCTCTGCCCCAATCCTACGACTTTTCAGAAGACGCTCTCGGTCAACGATTTCTATCAGGCGTCGAGTGAGTGGGAGTATCCGATGGGACACATCTCATTTGTCGGAAAACTGGATCTCGACACACTCAAGGCGGGAGCGCCGGCGATTGCTCCTGGCTGGAGTCTCGAGTTGATGGCGAAACACTCACTCGACTTCTGGCTTACGTCGGAAGACCTGCCCGACCCGGAGAATCGAGTCACGATCAACCGTGCGGGCGAGATCGTTCTAAGCTATACGCCGAACAACCTGGAGGCCCATAAGCGGCTGAAGCATCAGTTGTCGAAGATGATGAAGATCACCTCGTGCGAGCTTCATGGGTCTGGATGCCATCAGGGACTATTCGATAGGAACATCTTTATCGGCCAGCAAATTCCCCTTGCTGGGGTTGCCCACCAGAATGGTACCGTGCGCTTCGGCCATGATCCGCTGACGAGCGCACTAGACATCAATTGCAAGGCTCACGACGTCGACAATCTTTATGTAGTCGATGGGAGCTTTTTCCCTTCGAGTGGGGCGGTAAATCCTGCCTTGACCATCGTTGCAAACGCGCTGCGTGTTGGCGATCATTTGTTAGAGCGAATGCATGCGCGCAAGGAAGTGTCAAAGGCGTTGCAGGCATGAAGCACTTATTTCTGACATTGCGTTGGCTAGTTGTTTGCATTGTGGTCGTCAGCGGTGGGCGCGCCAGGGCGTCGCTTCGTGTGACCAGCGTAGGTTGTCCCTCGATCTCGACGGTCTCACTCGATCGCGCAGTCAGGTTCTACACAAAGGTGCTCGACTTTCAGCTTGTGAAGATGGAGGACTCGTCGAGTTCAGCGCGGCTCGCGCCTGCCATGTCGCTCGAAACGAAGGCCAGGACTGCGAAGCTTTCACTTGGCGACGAATGCCTGGACATCACAGAGTACAGTTCGCCGATAGGCAAACCGTTTGCTGGTGATTCACGCGCGAATGATCTCTGGTTCGAGCATGTAGCCATCGTGGTCTCAAACATGAATGAGGCTTATGACCGACTTAAAGTAGCGCACGTTAGCTTTGTCTCGAACGTTCCTCAAACCCTACCGGCATGGAACAAAGATGCGGGAGGCATATCGGCATTTTATTTTCGCGATCCGGATGGACACTATCTGGAGCTGATCCATTTTCCATCCGGTAAGGGACAGCCGAAGTGGCAAAAGCCGTCAACGAAGACATTCTTGGGTATAGACCATACTGCGATTGCCGTTTCTGACACTGAGAGGAGCGTCGCTTTTTATCGCGACGGTCTTCATTTCCGAGTCACTGGAAGCAGCGAGAACTACGGAGAGCAACAAGAGCATCTCAGCGGGGTGTTCAACGCCCATGTTCTCATCACCAGCCTTCGTACCGAATCAGGTATCGGAGTAGAGCTTCTTGATTACGTAACTCCGACCTCCGGCCGTCCGATCCCTTCCAACCTTCGCGTAACCGATGTCGCTCGCTGGCAAATCCCGTTGGAGGTCGCACCGGGGCCAGAATCTGTCAACGCGATTGAAGACCTTTCACGCACACACTGGATCAAATTACCTGCCCGTGACGGAACTGATCAGGAAGCCGTGTGGGTTAAAGATCCTGACGGCCATCTACTGGAATTGATCAAGCGGGGCGCTCATATGGAGCCTGTCAAACAATGATCAATGAAAAGAAGAGTGCGGAAGTAGACAACCCCGAACAAACCCGTTTAGAGCAGTCAAGGCGGAAAGAAAAGCACTGGAAACGGTGGGGACCCTACCTCAGTGAACGTGCATGGGGAACAGTGCGTGAAGACTATAGCGTCAATGGAACCGCCTGGGACTCGTTTCCGCACGATCACGCACGATCACGAGCATACCGTTGGAATGAAGACGGTCTAGGCGGAATCTGCGACAACCACCAAAACCTTTGCTTCGCACTGGCCCTTTGGAATGGCCATGATCCGATTGTGAAGGAGCGGCTATTCGGTTTGACTGGCAGCGAGGGAAATCATGGCGAAGACGTGAAGGAGTATTACTTCTATGTCGATTCGACCCCAACGCATTCCTACATGAAGTTTCTCTACAAATATCCGCAAAGTGCATTCCCATACAACGAACTTGTGAGCGAGAACGCTCGGCGTGGAAAGCATGAGCCCGAATTCGAATTGCTTGACACTGGTGTCTTTGACGAGGACCGATACTTTGACGTTCAAGTGGAATACGCGAAAGCGGATGTCGACGACATAGCGATTCGGATTACGATAACCAATCGCGGAACCGATGCAGCATCTCTCGATGTGCTCCCCACGCTCTGGTTCCGGAATACGTGGTCTTGGAATGGAGGTGAGGAGGTACCTCAGATCAGAGTCGTGAAGAACAAGTCAGGGCGATCTCAATTCCTTGCAATGAAGGCTGAGTTCGATTCCTATGGGTTGTCTTTTGAAGGCAGTCCAGATCTGTTGTTTACCGAGAATGAGACAAACTACGAACGCTTATACGGTTCTTCAAACCGTTCATTCACCAAAGATGGCATCAATGATGTTGTCGTTAGCGGACGGATGCAGGCTGTCAATCCGGAGAATTGCGGCAGCAAAGCCGCCGCGCGTTATAAAGTGAGCCTCCAGGGCGGACAATCAGCGGTTTTGCGTCTCCGACTAACCAAAGGCGATGGCCTGACCGACGCGTTCAATGGCTTCGACGCGATCTTTCAAGCGCGAGTCTCAGAAGCCGACGATTACTATGCAGCTATCATCCCTGCAGAACTCAATGATGACGAACGAAATGTCATGCGTCAGTCCCTTGCGGGCCTGTTGTGGTCCAAACAGTTCTATCACTACGTCATCAAAGAGTGGCTGGAAGGCGATCCGAAGCAGCCGCCTCCTCCATCCGAGCGAAATACAGGTCGCAACTCCAGTTGGGGTCATCTCTACAACGCAGATGTCCTCTCGATGCCAGACAAATGGGAATACCCGTGGTTCGCGGCCTGGGATCTCGCATTTCATTGCATTGCGCTTTCGATCGTCGATGCGGATTTCGCGAAGAGCCAACTATCGCTGATGTTGCGCGAGTGGTACATGCACCCGAACGGGCAGCTACCCGCTTATGAATGGGCTTTCGGAGATGTGAACCCGCCGGTGCATGCCTGGGCTGTGTGGAGGGTATATCGAATCGAAGAACGACGCAGAGGCTCAGGTGATCTTAACTTCCTTGAGTCTGCATTTCACAAACTCCTGCTGAACTTTACCTGGTGGGTAAATCAGAAGGACGCCGATGGTCTGAACGTCTTTGAAGGAGGATTCCTCGGCCTCGACAATATTGGAGTCTTTGATCGAAGCTCCCCGCTTCCGGTGGCTGGTTTGATCGAACAGTCCGACGGCACGAGCTGGATGGCCATGTACACCCTCAACATGCTTACCATCGCTTCTGAGTTGGCGCGGTACAATCCTGCCTACGAAGACGTAGCCAGCAAGTTCTGGGAGCACTTCCTCTACATCGCCCACGCAATGACTCATATCTGCGTCGACGGAAAGGGGCTTTGGGATAGTGAAGACGGTTTCTTCTACGACGTCTTGTACTCGAAGAGTGGTGATTGGGAACGGATGAAGGTGAGATCTCTGGTGGGTCTGACGCCCTTGTTCGCCGTGGACACTTTGGAATCGGCCGATCTTGACAGGATGCCAGACTTTACGCGCCGACTCAACTGGTTCGTCAAGAATCGGCCTGATCTCACTTCAAATGTCGCGCGTATGCATGGCGGCCAAAATGATCGTCTCCTCCTATCAATCATCGACGAAGAGCGCCTTCGCGCAATTCTTCGCTTTATGTTGGACGAAAACGAATTTCTATCCCCATATGGAGTGCGAGCATTGTCACGGACTCACCTCGAATCCCCGTACATCAAGCACGTCGGTGACACAGAGTATCGAGTCGACTATGAACCCGCTGAGTCCACTTCTGGACTATTCGGTGGCAATTCCAACTGGCGGGGTCCGATTTGGTTCCCCATGAACTATCTCATCATTGAGTCGCTGCAGAAATACCACTTCTATTACGGTGACAGCTTCAAAGTGGAGTGCCCCACCGGCTCCGGCACGCTGATGACTCTCGCGCAAGTCTCGGTTGAGCTATCAAACCGTCTGAGCGCCATCTTTTTGAAGAATGAAGCCGGCCGGCGTCCAGTCTATGGGTCCATAGAGAAATTTCAACGCGACCCACATTGGAAAGATCTTCTGCTCTTCTTTGAGTACTTTCATGGTGACCACGGGTCGGGTGTGGGCGCAAGTCATCAGACCGGGTGGACCGGGCTCGTGGCTAAACTCTTGCAACAAAGCGGTGGCCAAAAACCTGTCGCGAGCACGCACAGATAGTGCCACTGCGTGCGCCTCTCGATGACGCGAGACCAAGTCGAATCCACTTTAAAGTTCGACAGATCATCCTGTGCTCGGTTGGGCGGAGTCCACAAATTTATCTACACAGTTAGTATTGGAGGCTCTTGAGATGAGATTCGGAAACGTCTTCGCAATTGGATTGATCGCGGTCACAGGAATGGCGAGTCCAGATATGCACGGATCGGCAAAAAAGGTTGGCTTTCAAGCTCCCGGCTTTTATCGAATTACAGTGGGAGAAGTGGAGGTCACGGTTTTGTCGGATGGGACCGTACCACTGCCGATGGATCAACTGCTTACCCACACCACCCCGGCGCTTGTGGACCACACACTCACCGCGTCCTTCATCAAGGAGCCTTATGCCACCTTGGTAAACTGCTTCCTTCTCGGTAGCAGGCTCGTTCTGATCGATACGGGTGCCGGACTTACCCTTGGTCCAACACTCAATCATCTTAGGCGAATCTTCGGGCGTCTGGGTACGAACCAGATCAGGTCGACGACATCTTCCTGACGCATATGCATATCGACCATGAGGGCGGATTGACTAGCAATGGGATAAGAGCGTTTCCTAACGCGGTCCTCCATGCCGATGACAGAGAGGCAGACTACTGGTTGAATCCGGAGAACGAGAAGCGGGCGTTGGATAGCGCCGCCAGGCATCCGTCAGACCAACAGGCCAAGTTCGTCGAAAACAACATCGTCGAGACCCGTAAAGCGATACAGCCTTACATCGACGCGGCCCACTTCAAGTGGTTCCACGGTGGAGAGGAGCTATTGCCTGGCCTGCGTGCGATAAGCGCTGCCGGTCACACACCCGGGCATACCATGTTCGCTCTGGAGAGCGACGGTGCTCGAATTCTATTTTGGGGTGACATCGTTCACGTGGCCGAGGTGCAACTCACCACGCCCCAAACAACAATCCTGTTCGATAGTGATCCGACACAAGCCCGAGCGGAACGTTTCAAGATGCTAAAAGAGGTTGGCTCTCAGAGGGATCTGATCGCCGGCTCCCATTTACCGTTTCCTGGCGTCGGCCATATACGGATGTCACAACAAGATTTTACGTTCCTACCGCTCAACTTTATCGGAGAACCAAGCAACGATAAGTGAACGCGATCCTGAAAGCGCAGAGCGGATCCCAAGCAGAAGATAGTCGTTTCACTATCTCTCATTGAGCGCGTCGCGTGTGTCCTGCATGCTCGTCAAAAGATTCGGCCCTTGAGAAGCAGCTCGAACCCAGCGCTCAATTCGTTGCGATGCCGGATAGGCGAGTCTGCGGCTCCAAACGAATGCTGCCCGGAAAAGTCTCCCCTGATCTCAGGGCGAAACTCGAACCACGGTTTGGGGCGCAGCGTAATACCCGCGGTTGCTTCTCCGTAGGTGCCCGGAACCGCGGCTCTTGCTCCGTGAGGATCGGCAAACCATTCCAACCGCGTCTGCAACGCGGCAATCCGATTCAGTTCATAAGACGAGATAACGAACACATCCCGGCTCCCCGAGTTGTGTCCTCGGTTGGCCGGGTCATGCGGATCAGAAAAGTACCCAACCTCGAAAGCCTGATTGAAACGAGGGGCCCATACCTCGCGCGCCTGCAGTTCAGCAAGTGTCTGCCAGGTCCCAACGTGGTTTGATGCCGCAGCTAGAGGCTTCGGCCCCGTATAGACGGTTACAAGATATTGTTGTTTCCTCTCGGTCGTCGGATGATAAATAAGTTTGGCCAGATAGCTGGGAGCGCGCCCGCGAAGAATGAAGGATGTGTTGTAGCCCATCGTCGTTCCTAGGACGATATCGGTTTGCGAGTTAGTGTGGGCGGTTGCAAATAGCGCGGTTCCACTCGAACCATCATGCGTCCAGAAATAGCCGCGGGAATAGAGCTGGTTGTAGGGTGAAAGCGTCGTCTCGACACCCGTGGGAATGTTGATTTTTCCGGCGGTCCAATCGATCCCTTCCCGAAACAGAATCGGCGTGTGCAGTTTAATGTAAGCTTGGCGGAATTCGGTACCCCATCGCGGGCCGGTCGGTCCAAAATGGTTCTGCGAGCGCAGGAGAGCAGCGTCGGAACCTGCGTAAAAATCGGTTCGAAATCCCCACGAGAGTCTCTTGGTGGTCGATCGTTCCAAAACTAGCCACGCAGCGTCGAGCATGAACTGGTTACTGAAGCGATTCGGTATCGGGGCTTCGACCACAAGCCCGCTGGCGTTGCTAACCGAAGTGAATCCACCATCCAGCCATCCAAATGAACGAACCCTGTGTTTCTGTCCCCAGTCGGAAAGGGCATCCCGACCCAACAACGGCTTCTGATCTTCTGGGTACCTGCCGAGGGTATAGGTTTTCCGATCCGCGCCAGAGTCGTCACGCCCGGTCATCTGCCCCATTCCTTTGGGTTCAGAGGGAGTTTGCGCGGAGCATATTGCACACCACATCAGGAGAAAGATAGCTAAGGCCTGGGCCCGGATTATTAGGTGTTTATTCATCATCATTGCAGTGGTTTTTTTCAAACCGGCGTACGGCTGCGAGGCTTGCATGGGATCGAGGAGGACGCCTTCAGTGCGTCCGATTGGGGTTGAGTCGATTGGAGGTGTGAGGGCCTTGAACCTTTGTCCCGCAATCCGTTGGCAAAAGTGAAAAGGGACCGGAAACCCCGGCCCCTTCGACCTTTCCCGCTGCAGTAAGCACCGATGTCCGTGCTACGCGCATTGCGACAAAGAGTTGCTCTATTTGGTGGGACGCGGAACGGGAACGACTCCGACTTGTTCTTCCTTCGTGTAGGCGGCACCGAAGTAGGGGAATTCCTTCCGGGTGCGGCTGAGGTCTGGGGCGACGCCATCTGCAAGTGGAGTGTTCGATGCCAACTGCAGCATGATGTCCATGACGTCATCACCCAATGGCCGACCGTTGAAAGCTGCCTGATCGAATGCAGCTTCTGTGCCGAGTTCATAAGGAAGGGCGCAGGGAAGAAGGCGGGCTACGACCTGCTTCCCGTATTCGGATGGATTGACCACCGACCCTGCATAGGTCGACATGTTTTCGGCGAACTCAGCGGTCACGCCGGCGTAGTTCGCAATGTCCTCGGCTGGTCCTGCGGCGTTGAACTTGTCGATCAGTTCTGGCTTTGAAGGATCGGTCAGGAAGATGTGGGTGTACAACGGCAGTCCCCACCGCTGTACCTGCATTTCCGGCGCATGCCCATATAGCGACGATGTGGCCCACGCATGTACTTTGCCCTTTCCGATGAGCTCGTTTGGAACCTCTAGAACGATTGCAGTGACGTTCCGGTGACCGAAGAAATTTTTCCGATTTTGGAAGTGGCTGGCGTCATACCGCTTTTCTTTGTAGTACGTCTTGATCCAGCCGATGATGGCAACAGCGTCGCCAGCGAATAGATCTGGCGCCAACCCAACATAGGCACGAACACCATTCTTGGTCTCGACCTTCTCGGTCTCACCCTCAATCAGGACTTCACCCGCGGCACTGCGAGCGGCATCTTTGCCCGTTGCTCTGCGAACCTTGTAACTCTGAATGTGGGTGTGCTCTTCACCATCGGCGTGACGAGCATCACCGAACTGGAGGTTGAACGTCACGTCCTCGTGCGAGTCACCATTCAGGTCGAACCGAAAGGCGTATAGGCCTTCTTTATGGAGAACATCTGGCACAGACAGACCTGCATCCGGATTGACTGTCATAGCCATCACCGTGTGACCGGGTGCGCCCTCGAAGAGATAGAAATCGCAGACGTTTAGGCTTGGATCCTCTTTCGCAAGTTTTGTATCGAAATGATGCGACATACGTAACCTCTTTCATGAAGTGAGTGCGGAAGATCGAAAGGTATAGGCGGCGGAGTCGTGCCGTGGGAAGAATGGGAACGACTTTTGAAGGCGAATGTCTGCCTTTGGCGACCCCGGAGCGGGTGATCCGCTGAGAATGGTATCCACGACCAGGTCGGAAACTTCCTCCGGGTGCCGGCCGTTTTGAGCAGCGAACGTAAAACCGGAAGGCCACTGTGGATCGTAGTGCAGCACGTCGGGTAGCAGCCGCGAGGCCACCCGTCGGGCGTAAGCATCCGGATCGCCTGCCATTCCGCTCTTGCGCCCCTTCGCTGCAATCGCCTTGACAACGTCTTCCATGAGCATCGCGCGATCGTGCGAGGGAGAGATGTTGTGATACGACCTCGCCAAGCCGTCGTCTTCCACGAGAAGGGCGGCGATGAACGGCGATCCGACTCGCTGCCGCTGTCCCGTATGCAACACTCGCTCAGCCCATATATCCATCGCTCCTGAGCCGGCCACCGCCTTCTTTGGCACTTCGACGATCACTGCCTTGAGAACGACACCGTCTACTCCAGGCTGTGTCGTGACGCTGCCTGCAAAGATTCGACATCCATGCTGTTCCAACACTGCAGTATCCGCCGCGCCGCCAGGCAACTCTACGTCCCACCTCCGCGCTCCCGAGTGGATCGTGACCTGCGATTCCTTTTGCGCGCTCCAGTCAAATCGATTCAGACGGAGCGGCCATGTGGCCGCGATCACGGTTGTTTCCGGTTGTACTCCGGGAAATGCGTACAGGTTAGCTTTGTTTGATTTGGGAGCGTATTCATTACCGTCTGCGGACACGCCGACGACTTCGGCCAGCACCTTCGACGGCACCATGGAAGCCACGGCGCTGGCAAGAACACCGCCCAACATCGTACGGCGTGTCACGGTCGTCGTTTCGAAATTCATGCTTGCTCGTTTCATTGTTGTCTCCTTTGAAGCTGGAGTTTGCAGCTGTTGACGCCCCAGCAGCGCCTCCTACGTCCGAGCCTGACCAGGCCCATGGCGCACCGAAACTAGGCAACATCGCTTGTTCAACTAGTATTCTTCGCTCTGCAGGAGAGTCAGGCATCTACCCATTCCATAGGGACATACCTGTATTTTTCTCTAGTGCTTCGTCGGCTTTGATTGCTGCACTCTAAGTACGGCGATGGAGGGCGACAAGCAGTCCTTCAAGGATTGCCTTCAGCTCTTCAACTGTGCCCCATGCACCAGTGGCGATCGATCCATGTCATCCCCAGGCTTTCAAATAACCGCTCTGTCTCCGTCTGCCTCGCTCGGAGAGGCAGTTAGGACACATTGGCGCGAGTACTTGACGGAGTTTTCGGGAACGGGTGCACTGATGTTCTGCATCTGTCTCTTCGGGACAATTCTCTATTGCAATACGTCTCCCATGGCGCGCTTTGCTCTCTCGCGGGCCGAAAACGCTGCGATTATGGGAGTGGGTGTTGCAGGGGCGACATTGCTTATCGTTCGATCACCGTTTGGCAGACGTTCAGGAGCGCATTTCAATCCCGCGATTAGTCTGACCTACCTCTGGCTTGGTCGAATGCACCGTTGGGATGCTCTTTCGTACGTCGCGGCTCATTTTTCAGGAGCTCTGTGCGGGGTGTTCCTTGCCCGTCAATTACTTGGGCTTTCTCTATCATCCGACCCAGTTCACTATGTTGTTACCGTACCAGGAAGCTACGGGCGGGCAGCCGCCTTCATCGCGGAGTTTCTGTTGTCCGCGTTGCTAATGTGTGTCGTGCTCTTTGCCACGAACCATCGGACCCTGGCACGCTTTAGTCCGCTCTTTGTTGCCGCGGTCACTGTCTTTTATTTTGCTATATGCTCCTCCATCTCGGGCTTCAGCGTAAATCCCGCTAGAACCCTCTCATCGGCGATCTTTGCCTGGATCTGGTGGGGGATCTGGATATACTTCATCGCTCCTTGTCTCGGAATGTTAGCGGCCGCAGGTATTTACATCCGCACCTTTGGACCGAGCCGAATTTATTGTGCGAAGGTGTTCCACGATATGCACTCAACCTGCCCGTTTCCATGCCGATTTGCACGTCTCGAGCATGAAAGGTAGCGTTCACGCTCTGCTGTCGGCCTATGTGCTGACACATGGAGATGACATGCGCCGGCCTCCGATCAGACTGCTGGCCCCTTAAGATATGCGAGAGCTGCTCGATGATGACGGAAGAGAAATGAGCAGCTCTCAGCGTCGCCAGAAGTGATTGGTGCTTTTGTTCTGTGTAAGAAGATTATTCTCTCCATCGGAAGATGCCGATCGTACCGACAATCGCGACTGTTTAATCTACAAACAGGGTGCGACCTCGTTTAGACACATGACACATCGGGTCAGTGATGCATTGGCAGCACCATCCCCAAGAGGGACATGCCGTTCCAAGCAATCTGCACACCAATGCACATCAGGATGAAGGCCATGACGCGCAAAATGCCATGTACGGTGGCCGGCGAGACTGCCTTAATCAGCTTCGGTGCATAGCCATAACAGAGGTAGACCGATGCGCTCAGAACCGCTGCGGCTAGGGCAATCCCACCATAAGCTTCGCCCTTTTCAATCAGGCTGCTAGCTGTAGCGTGCGCACTGAGCGTGATTGTTACTACCAGAGTCCCTGGCCCGGCCGTGATGGGGAAGGTGAAGGGATAGAAGATCTTGTCATTCAGATCTTCATGTTCTGTGGGCGCGCTTCCCTCGATTTCTTGATGTTTCGCACGGTTTGATGCGTTGGCGTCCTTCTCGAACAGCAGTGCCCATGCCGTTGCTGCAATGACGATCCCCCCTGTGACCTGAACAACGGGAAGGGATATACCAAAGAAGGCGAGGAGTAAGGAACCCAAAAACTCGATGACGATGAGAAATCCAAACGTCGAGAACGCAATCTTTCGCGCCAATTGGCGATAGACCGCTGCAGGCTCGTCCCTCACTAATCCAAGGAAGACTAGCGCAGATCCAATTGGATTAATGAGCGGGAGAAGAGCAGTCAGCGCGAGAATAAAAGACCTTGAGAACAACACGTTTGCACCCTCTGGGACACCTTTAAGATCGCTTCGCATCGCAAATGAACCAGTGCGACGGCAGTCCTCACCTAGGCCCGGCCAGATCCTCCAAGCCCTTTCACTGATCTCTTCGTTGGGAACATACACGCTGGAGTTGCCGACAACGTTCCGACGAAAACTTTCAAGGGGTTCGAGCCAATCTGACCTAACTGTGTGATCATCGTCGAAGAGACCGCTACAAAGACAGCCCACAGACTGCAGCTCCTGGACTGTACTTTTCTATAGGATCGCAAGTCCCACCTAGAGAAATCTCTAGGCGATAGCCTGAAGAGATTGCCTACCACGATCCCTAAAACGGGTATCAGATAGCTGTGAGTACGTAAGTGGTCGGTGATGCCCAATGATCAGGCTTGCAGGCCAACCGCTCTTATTAATTGGGAGGCATTCACTTGCAAAGTACACCGATCGCTGAATACGCCCTCTTGTCCGATTGCCGTTCCTCTGCTCTCGTGAGCTTGCACTGTTCAATCGATTGGTTGTGTATGCCGGACTTCGATTCTCAGTCTGTCTTCGGTCAGCTCCTTGATACGGACTGCGGACACTGGTGCATCTGTCCAAGGGAAATTGTGCAGATAAGTCGGAAGTATGTGAAAGAAGCGATGGTTTTAGAGACAACATTCGTCGTGAAATCAGGAACGGTAGTTGTTACAGATGCAATGGCCCTTGGAATGGGCGAGCGAGGACACGATCTTGGCCGTCGATCCCCACACGCTTTGTTACGCTCAATTGTTTGCATGGACGGTCACGTACATGTCGACTTTGAATACTCCCCACGGCCAGAATACGGGCTTGTGCTTCCGCTTTTGAAGCGCGTCAGCGGAGGATTGGAAAGCCGTGGGGGATCGAGCATGTTTCTCCTTTCCACACCTCTCGATTTGGAGATAGTGGAGAGCGCTGCGCGCACCGAGTTCACGCTCAACTCAGGTCAAGCCCTTCACTTTTCCTTACAACATCGCTCGATTCTCGACGAACCTCTGTCTTCGTGGAGCCAGACGGAGATTGCTGATCACTCGTCCGATACGGTGGAGGGCTGGCAGACTTGGTCTCAGTTGCACCAAAATTATCAGGGGCCCTGGAAGGAACTCGTCGCTCATAGTGGTCGTGTGCTCCAGGCTCTTACGTACTTTCCAACAGGGGCCATTGTTGCGGCGCCCACGACCTCTTTGCCGGAATCGGTTGGTGGAGACCGAAACTGGGACTATCGCTTCACCTGGGTTCGAGATGCCAGCTTTACGCTCGAGGCTCTGTGGGTTGCGGCGTGTCCGGATGAAGCATTGAAGTTCTTCAATTTCCTTGCGGAAGCAGCCCTGACGCAGGTCCGCAAAGGCGCGGATTTACAGATCATGTTTGGAATACGTGGTGAGCACGACCTCACCGAGCGGACGCTTCCTCAAATGCGCGGATGGCGCGATAGCAGCCCGGTACGCATAGGCAATGGCGCATGGAACCAGCGCCAGTTGGACGTCTATGGTGAATTGATGGAGGCTGTCTTTTTGCTAAGGCAACATCTTAACGATCTGGACGAGCTCACCCGCGAATTTCTGGTCAGTATCGTAGACGCAGCGGCCTCACGCTGGCAGCAAAAGGATCAGGGAATTTGGGAAATTCGCGGTGAACCGCGACACTTTCTCTATTCCAAGCTGATGTGCTGGGTTGCTCTGGATAGAGGCATTCAAATGGCCGAACTCTTGCAAGCTGCAGATAGCGTGTCTTCTTGGCGACAGACTCGAGAGGAGATTCGCGGAGCGATACTTTCGCAAGGTTGGAGCCAAAAAGTCGGATCTTTCTCGCAAGCATTTGGGACAGACGACCTGGATGCGTCCTCTTTGATGATTCCCATCGTCGGTTTTCTGCCGGCGGACGATGCGAGAGTTCTCTCCACCATCGACGCAACTGTCGCACATCTCACGGACCAGCATGGTCTTGTCTTTCGCTACGTTGCGCAAGATGGCTTGTCTGGTAAGGAAGGTTCTTTTCTTCTCTGCACCTTCTGGCTTGCACAGGCACAAGCGATGTCAGGTCAGTTAGATCGAGCGAAGGAGACCTTCGCCAAGGCCATCGGCTTTGCCAATGACGTTGGTTTGCTCTCGGAAGAGATCCTTCCAGATACGAAGGAACTCTTAGGCAATTTTCCGCAGGCGTTCAGCCACATCGGACTGATAAATGCCGCCTGGGCGATCTTTCAGCGTGAGAATGGAGCGTCTGAGGATGATCACGATATCACGATCAGAACCTCCGCCATGGCACAGTAGTGAGCGCGGGACTTGTTCGACGGATAAAGCGCGGATTACTGACCATGAAGCGTAGTACCTTTTTCAAATTCGTAGCACGCCCTGGTCTTTAGGTTTAAACCTGAAGAACTGCAGGCCTCTTTTCATTGCTGTGGCAATAGGTTGTTATTTTGCTGTTGCTAGGGTGCCTCTGGGCTTTCGGCATGTGTCGGTTTCGGCTCGCCGCAGACATCACACTTATGTCGCGCCTATTGCGAATGGCATGATCCAAGGCCGGATAGAAGCGGCCATCTACAACGACCATTTATCACGTGCTCACCTTCAAAGAGAGGGTCGCGTATACCTATTGAATGACCACCCGCATCGGTCAATCGGATAGAGGCCGCTTAGTCGTAGGCCGGATCAGCCTAAGAAGGCGCGTCAAAAGACTTGCGGAAGCTTTTTTGAAGATCGCGTTTCCGGGGATTCGAAGGACGATCTCCGTTCCCTCTGGTGAACCGGACACCACGAGTTTGGCTCCAATGTGAGTGGCCCGCTCGCGCATGCCGGTCAATCCGTAGTGGCCAGCCTTGCCGCTTTTCAAGATGGTTGAATCAATCCCTCTCCCGTCGTCGCGAATGCGAAGCAGAAGATTGTCGTCGTAGACGAGTTCGATGTCGATTCGATGACCATTAGAATGAAGGCAAGCATTACGAATCGCTTCGTCACCTACTCGATAAATCTCATCCCGCGCAATCGGATGCATTTCTTTACTTTTGCCTGATACCGATATATTTACGGCGATGGCCCGATTTATTGCGCAGTCCTCGAATGAAGCGCGTAGGGCTGCTGCGAGGTCATTTCCTTCGGTCGCTGAGTTGCGAAGTGAGTCTAGCGCCGCCCGTCCCTCTCTTGAAGCACGCTCCGACCAATCGGAGATACGTTGGGCGAAGTCTTTTGCCGTCGGTTCACGTATGCTCTCGTTCGCCTGATCGGCAACCATCTTTATTCCTTGAATGGTTTGCAGGAGCGTATCGTGCAGATCGCGCGCGAGACGCGTACGTTCCTCCAGTCGTTCATCGAACCGCACTTTCATCGCGGCTCGAAACTGCCGTATCTTCATCAGGTAGATCGCGTAGGCCATCGCCAGCGACAAGAGGACGCACAGCAAGCGAAATAGGGCAGTCTGATACCAGGCGGGGGGAACCGTGAAATGAAGCAAAGCTCCAGCGGAACTCCACACACCATTGTTGTTGCAGGCGATCACCTGAAACGTATAGTGGCCCGGGCGAAGGTCATTGTAAAAAGCCTGGCGGCGCATTCCAGCATCGATCCAGTTTCTGTCATGTCCGACCAGACGATAGCGAAATTTCACCTTCTCCGGCACGACGTAGCTCAATCCCGCATAGTCAATTTCAGTGTCTCGTGGCGAGATCGGGAACCGGAGGCTGGTCCTCAAGGGCACATCCTCGCGATCGACGACGATACGCTCGATATGAACGGGAGGGGCGAGTGAGTTGTACGGAATATTGCGGGGATCGATCACCTGGATGATACTGCCGTTGGCCGACCAGAGGCGCCCGTCTGGAGTGAGGGTCACAGATGTGCTGCTACCTCCAAATCTTGGATTAACACCGTCGCGGAGGTCAAAGACAGCCGATTTCAGAGTGTGACTGGGATTGTGCCACCACTGTGCAAGCTCCTCATCACTAACCCTTACGATGCCGCAAGCCATATAGAACCAGTGCGAACCTACGCGATCATCAACGATTGAAAAGCCGCTATCACAAGGCATTCCGTCTTTCGTTGTTAGGCTTCGCGCCGTTCCATTCTGATATCGGTAGAGCGTGTGTTCAACACTTGATATCCATAGAGCGCCATCGGGGTCGGATGCAAGCCCGTAGACACTTCCGTCATAGCCTTTGACGGTTTCGAATTGCCCATCGTGGAACCAGAACAGACCGTGAACATAACCACCCGCCCACAAACCGCCTCGTAGGTTGGGCGCCAAAAATAGAGTCTGATTTTCTGGCGTCTTAAATTTAGCGACGACGTGTGCTCCCTCAAGGCGATAGAGGGCCTTTTCGCGTGAGGACTGATCGATGTCTGATATCCACAGCTGATGTCGGGTGTCCTGCGTCATCGCTGCAGCATAGTGGATCTTCATTCCTTTCGGGCCAGTGGCCTCAATGAAGTCTTTGCCGCGGTATGAGAGAAGTTTCTCGCCAGCTCCCGCCCACATCACTCCTTGCGAATCGTTGTAGAGCAAGTCGGTGTAGGAATTCGAAAACTTCAAATTCGAGAAGGTTTGACCTTGATAAACATCGATGCCATGGAACGTGCCAGCCCACACACTGCCGTCTGCCCTAGCTGCTACAGCGGAAGCATTTTCACTGGATAACCCTTGGCTTGCCGTAAAGGAAATGACCGCAAGATCGCGAAATTCACCAATGCCGCCGCTAGTCACGACCCAGAGGTCGTGCTCTCTATCCTCAAAGATGCTGTATATATTATTGCCGCTGAGGCCATCAGTCGTATCGTAATGATCGAGTCTTCCGTTGCTGAGCCTGTAAAGGCCGCTGGTTTCACTCCCGATCCACAACGAACGGTTGTGGTCAAAGAGAAGACGGTTCACCGAAATCTTGCTTCCGTCGACGTTTGAGGCCTTATAACTCTTCCATATCCCATTAGAAAATTGCAGTAACCCGCCTGACTTACCGCTGTCCCGACGGCCCGCCCATATCGTGCCATCTTGATCCGCAACGAGCGCCACCACATAGCTGAACGACTTCGAATAATCGACATTTGGCAGGTGGTACGTCTGAGGCTTCGTTCCCGCTTGCCAGTGGCAGATACTGTCTTCGCTGCCAACCCAAATGGACCCTGGCCTTTCCGATGCAATGGAGAATCCGCGGTTGCAACCAAATCCATCTCTCGTACTTACACAAGAGATGTGCAAATCTCCTATCTTGCAAAACATCCTCGGTTGACCGCTCGGTTCCCAGTCGGCTTGCCCCATCCAAATGTCATTATGTGAGTCTTCGAGAAAGGGCCCGGGTAGTCTCTGCTTCTCTGGATACTGATAGACATGGCCGTTGGTCACACGCGCTAGTCCCAACTCTGTTCCCACGTACAAGCTTCCATCGCGCCCACCCAACAACTGTGAAACCTCCTGCCCAGGAAGCCGCTCGCCGACCGGAGGAGTCCAATGGGTGAAGCGCATACCATCGAATCGAGACAGGCCATTGGCTGTCCCAACCCAGATATAGCCGTCTGTTGTCTGGGCAATCGCCTTAGGGGAGCTGTCAAGTCCATTTTCGCCAATGCGCCAAATCTTGTGTCCATATTGCGCAATCAGGGTCGATGGGTTCAGCGGGTGTGCCGGACGAATACAGGCCAGAATGAGGCACAGGGCTACGAGCTTAGCTCCCAGCCGTGACGGAGGACAAGAAAGCGCTACATCAGTCGACGTGTTCGCTCCGTTTGTGATCTGTGCAACTGGCCATAAACGCAGGTTCTCCACAGATCCCAATCCTAAGCATTCGAGGGGCGGATCAACCTGTAGAAAACTCTAGCTATCGACAATTTAGCGAGACGTTTCGTCAGTTCGGAGAATCTTTGGCAAGCAGTCAAAGACAAGAGCATTCTGCCTCTCATCGCTGAGAAAGCCCATGCAAATTTGCCGATTGAGTTCGCTGTCTGGCCTCCGTGTTGGACAGACCTGCAGAAATATGTAGCTCCAGTCCTGTTGCTTCTAATCTGCCTGAAGCGAGCGAAATCCTTGAGAGTAAAGTTCAACACGGTAGCAATGCTTTGCACCGGCCATTTGGACTGAACGCCTTTTGACTCGAGGTATGCCCACCATGGAAACCAATCGCCCAATAATCGCTTTGTTTGAGAGTCAGTCGTCATCGGTTCTCATCAGATGCGCAGATGATTCGCCGTCAATCCGCGATGAGGCACAGCTAATCGAATCCATCCTCGCAGGCGATACGAATCTTTACCATGATCTCGTCCGACCCTACGAGGCGCTTGTATACCGTATGGCATTTTTGATGCTTCGAAATGAAGCAGATGCCGAAGACGCTGCTCAGGAGACCTTTCTGCGGGCGTACCGCAAGCTGGCAAGCTTTCGGTCTGAATCCAAATTCAGCACATGGCTTACTAGCATTGTCCTGAACGAGGCGAAGGCCCGTTTACGGCGTCGCAAAAACGGGGTCGCCGTTTCTTTGGATTCTCTTTCGAGTCAGACGCATTCGCTACCCGCGCGATACATCTACGACAAACAGGAAAGTGCATTGCTGAGTCTGGAGCGGGCTGAGTTGCGATCTCATTTGCAGCGAGCGATAGCTGACCTCCCAACGATTTACCGAGAAGTGTTGCAGATGCGCCTAGTCGATGAATTTAGTGTCCGCTGTACGGCGCAGGCGCTTATGTCAACGGAAGGAGTCATCAAAGCTCGGCTTCACCGCGCCCGCCGGATGCTTCAGAGACGGTTCGATGCACATAGGACTCGGGAGAAGACCTCCCATGCCTGCGGTGATTGTTGAACCGGCGCTCTCTGCCTGAGACATCTGGCGCTCGGATTTGGAAGGGAAATTGGAAGATCTTCGCTTCAACCCACCCGCTCACAGACACAACACGAGTGGATATGCGGCAACGATTCGATCACGCTCGATGAGACGTAACTTGCGTTTAGGTGCACATTATTCTACGTGGGAAAAATTGGTAGATACCTATGTTTTTCTATGGGCGGCAAATTCCTCACGCCACATATGCTTACCGAATGTGCAATGCGTACGCGTCTGCCAAATCACGCTGGAGGCCTCTCGATACAAGTTTTGGGTATATCACAAGCTTGGCTGAGCGCGAAGGTAAAGATGAGGTCGCAGGGCAACGGGGCAAGGCACGATTCCGTAGCACACGTGATTTGATCGAGAAAGCTTGGACGAGATTCGCATTATTTTGCCTCTGCTCTATGGTCGTGTCATCTTCAGCGTACGCAGCAGATCATAGCCCCTTGTTCAGTTACGCGACGCCTGTCAATGCTGAAGGGGAGTTCAGTTTTGACACTGGACTCTTTGGCCGCACCGGATCGGAGGGAACTCAGTTTTCAACTGGATCAGGGTTTGGGTATGGCCTTAGGCCGCATGTTACCCTCAACGCCTTTCTGCCTGCCATGTTCGGAACAGGCAATCTGTCAGAAAGCCGAATCATTAGTGGTTCTGAGTGGGCAACTGGCGCGTCTTGGCGCTTTCTCGACTCAGGCAGAGGTGTGGGGCGTCGGTTGGAGTCAACAGCGTCTCTAAGCGCGGTTGCTCCAGGTCCTCAATCTGCTACCGGCGTACTTGGTAATCTGCATCGAGCACCGGGTGTCGCGGGATCCTTAGCAGCAGGGATGACTTCACGGAGTCAATATCTTTGGGTCGGCAGCGGTTACACCCGGTTTGCCGAAGCCTCACACGACCGGAGACCAGACACGACCTCATGGAGTGTGGCATATGGCTACCGCCCATCCAAACTGCGTCGAGGCGTGGACCAATGGGATTACCGCGGGTTTGTCGAGTTAACTGGCGAGCATACCGGAGGGGTGAAAACCGGGGGAACCATTCTGCCAAACAGCAGTTCCACCACGGTATGGCTAGGACCGTCAGTCTTGGGGATCTTTGAGGAATTCGCAGTAGAGGCCGGTGTCCAGGGTCCAATTATTCGTGATGAATCGGATGCCATTTATGGTCGTGAGCGCATTCGTTTTGGAATCAACCTCAGCTACCTCAAATACTCGTCGCGGAGTCACTCTCGTTGAAGAGATTGGTGATGAAGAAGATCGCAATTACCGGCATCCTCGCAATGTGTGCGCTGACCGCTCAGGGCCAGTATAAGCAGATCGATATGACGGTCTTCGGAATGGACTGTCCTCCGTGCGCCTTCGCAATCCGACTCTCTATGAAGAACGTCCGCGGGGTCAGCGGCGTTGATGTCGACCTGAACAAGGGACGGGTAACGATTAAATTGACTGCTGGAAGTAATGCTGAATTAAGACAGTTCAACGAGGCCGTCGAAAAGAACGGCTTCGCGCATCAAGATGCAGATGTGCTTGTCGAGGGTGTTTTATTAGGCTTGCCGACAGCGCCGCTCCTGCAGGTAACTGGAACGAACGATCGATACGCATTGGTGCCGTTCGCCCAAGGAGTCGATGTTACAGTCTTATTGGGGAAGTCGGTAATCATTCAAGGGGTCTTACCGCAATCGCCGAGAGGTAAGGTTCCGGTCGTTCTTCGATACAAGACGATCGCGGTGTCTAAATGACAGCTTCTTCGCTTTCAATGCCAGCGATCAAGCGGGTTCGTCAGGCGTCGCTGATGAACTATCTATCACTGTTTGGATCCTTCAGTACGCTCCTTTGCTGCGCCTTACCGTCATTGCTCGTATTGATGGGGATGGGAGCCACTGTAGCTTCCGCGCTCTCAGTCGCTCCATGGCTTGTGACGATGTCAAAGCATAAAGTGTGGACATTCGCTATCGCCGCCGCGCTTATTAGCATGAGCTTCATGATGACGTATTGGGTGGCTCCTCGGATCAAGGAGGGGGAAGCTTGCATAGAAGACGATCCGACCATGTGCGGGCGGGTGAGCAAGTTCAGCCGTATGCTCCTATGGGGATCGGCTACGATCTGGTCTTTCGGCTTCTTCATGGCCTACGTCCTGGGGGGCATACTCGACTGGTACCAATTTGTATGGTTTCGTCTTTTGTGTGGCTTTCTGGTGATTGCGATCGGCTGCTCGCTATATCTGTATCGGCTTCGCCTCAAGGCGGCATCAATGAAGATGCGCTTTGATGAACGGCTCGAAGAGAGGGCCCGTCTAGCGCGCGATCTGCACGATACGCTGCTACAAACCATTCAAAGCGGAAAACTCGTTGCTGACAATGAAAGGAATAATGTGCAAGAGCCCTCGGCCAAGATTGCCCTTCACCGTCTCTCATCTTGGCTGGAGCGCGCTGTCCTTGAAGGTAGAGCCGCTTTAGATTCTCTTCGCGCTTCTACAACCGAGAACAATCACCTCCCCGGATCACTACGAGAAGCTTTCAACGGCTGTAATGCGCAAATGGATTTGGAATTGTTGGTTGCTGGGGAGAGCAGGGAGATGCATCCAATCGCTCGAGATGAGGTCTACAGGATTGGACATGAAGCCATCCTGAATGCCTGCAACCATTCCCAAGGTAACCGCCTCATCGTCGAACTTGTCTACGATCAAAATATGCTCTTGAGGATCCAGGATGATGGCGAAGGCATCGCCCCGCACATCCTGCAAGCTGGCAGATCGGGACATTACGGGCTGATCGGTATGCGCGAGCGGGCTGCTCGCATCGGAGCAAAGCTCACGGTTGTCAGTTCAGCAACAGGCACGATTGTCACCCTGTTCGTGCCTGGCGAGGCGATCTTCCTCGCCTGATCTGGTCTGATTCCTGCACCACATATTGCAGGCGAGGATCGATGTCAATAAACTCTAACGCCGTTGACTACCGCGCAGCCGTCTTAGCAGAAGCAATCAAAGGATTGCTCGGTCAGCCTAAGACCCTTGCCCCTTGGCTCTTCTACGATGCGGAAGGGTCGCTTCTCTTTGAAGATCACGGCTTTGCCAGAGTATTAGCTCAGCCGAACGGAGCGCCAGATTCTAACCGACTGCGCCCCCGAGATCGTGTCGCTAGCTTTGGGAAGGCATCCATCACAAACGGTTTCATATTGATCTCGCGCGAGTGGGAGACTACGTTAATAGAAATTTTAGTGCTTTGGTACAGCGCTCGACTGCTGCGGAAATGTAGCCACAACAATTCCAGAAGGAGTTTGTTTCGCGAGGGTACGTGATTCCAAGAATTCCGAATTCGCAGTACTACTCGTCAGTTTGCGCAAGCACACCAAAGCTGGATCCCATACACTGGCCAATAGGATCTTCGCTAGAACGATTCCGATCATCCAATCACAGACCATACTGCCATTATTGGTTTTTATGCCCTAGGCATCACCCCTAAAACTTGCGGTTTTCACCTGCATAATCTGGTAGTGGTTTGTTGCTAACCGGGTGTTTTTCGGGTTCAAGAGTTGATTAGAGCAAAATCCAGCACTACCCCGATCAGTGAACTGTGCCACCGCCAGTGTCTGGAAGTTGTGCTAACAATCCCTCAGAAGAATCCGAGTGAGTATGCGGTTCGCCAGGCGCAAATCGCTGTCTTTGCAGCGTTGATGCGCCACCAGAGACGTGCCCGGCGTTATCTATTGTTTCGTAAATGGGAATGTGAGTCTATAGAGGAGCCGCGACCAACCGCGCCTCGAAGATCGGAAGATTACGTGTCCCGGAACGATGAGTGAGAACTTGGTCCCGTCTTTTACGGACGTCCGCAACATTAGACGCGCGCCGATCTTGGATGCACGCTCTTTCATGCCTGTAATTCCGAAGTGACCTGGTTTACCTGTTTGAATTAGGTCTGGATCGAACCCTCGCCCGTTATCGTCAATCTGAATCTTAAGGTCTCGACCGTAACTCAAAGCAATCGTCATCACTGAACCGTTGGAATGGACACAGGCATTTCGAATCGCTTCAAAAGCGATGCAATACACTTCCTCTCTGGCGACGGGATGGAGGGGGCAGACATTGCCAGTAACTGTTAGAAATACCCGCATAGAGTTGGGAGCGCAGTCTTCCGCGGTATGCCGAAGAGCCTCGGATAACTCTTCCGATGACGCAGCATTACGAAGAGATTCGAGAGCGGCTCGACCTTCATCCATCGCCTGTGAAAGCCACTGCGAAAGCTTCGCTAAAGACTGCTTCGCCCTGGGTGGATCATCCAGGTATTCCTCTATTCCGTCAGCCACCAGCTTGCTCCCCTGAATCGTCTGTAACAGCGTGTCATGCAACTCACGAGCCAGTCTCGTTCGCTCGCTTAAGCGCTCATTAAATCTCATCTTCATGGATTTGGCGTATCTATTCATCCTGAAGAGATACAGCATAGAAGTCAGCAATATCATCGCAACTACACACAGGGCTTTAAGCAACTTGGTTTGATACCATGCGGGCGGAATACTGAAGAACAGCGCTGCTCCGGCTTCGTTCCAAACCTGATCATTGTTGCAAGCGATCACGTGAAACCGATATTGCCCGGGACCTAGGTCGTTGTAAAACGCTTGCCGTCGCGTGCCTGCTTCCTGCCAGGATGCATCTCGACCCTCAAGCCGGTAACGAAATCTCACCTGCCGTGGGTTAACGAAACTTAATGCCGTATAGTCGATTTCCAGATCACGTACCAGTGGTGGTAGACGAACTGTACCCCCGGCAGAAAACTGCTTTCCATCTGCTGCTACGCTCTCCAGATGCACCGGGGGTGGAATTCCATTGCGAAACAGGTGACTCGGATCGATCATTTGCAAGACAACTTTGTTGGCGAACCAAAGTCGTCCATCGCTTGATTGCGCGGTAGGGTTGTAGTCGGCCTTTCCAGACTGTAGGCCATCGAATGAATCGAAGACCCTCGTAATGACTATAGCTTTTGGGTCATTCCACCATTTTTGAATCTCTTGCTTGTCTATTCGAACCAAGCCGCACTCCATATAGAGCCAGAGCGCCCCTTGATGATCCCAATTCATTCCAATAGCGGCATCGCAGGGCAGGCCGTTGCGAGAGGTCAGGGTTTGAGTCATGCTATTTCGCCACGCAATCAAGCCATATGCCGTTGTGGCAAATACGGAGTCGTCGGAATTGACAGCGATCTGGCGGACCTCATCCGATTCCGAGTGCGGAAAAGTAAATACATCAGCTTGGCCATTGCGGAATCTTGCCAAGTTGCCATCTCGGAGTCCCAACCAGATTGCGCCATGTGAATCAGCCGCGAGAAGGCGTGCGGACGGAATTACGGCCGCTGGATATTCTTCGACCACCTTCAAGTTTCGGATACGGATCAACTCTCTATCCGACCCACTGACTTCAGCCCAAATGTCGTGGTTTATATCCTCGGTCATCCCTACGATGAATCGGGTCGAACTTCCATCGCTCCGAACGACGCGGCTGAACCGGCCTTGTTTGTACAAAAACAGATCAGAATCGATGCCCACCCACAATTGACCAGCGTGATCTGCGAAGAGCGCAGTCACCTCATTGCCTGGCAGGCCTGCGCCCGATCGAACAGACGATATACGACCATCCTTTATCGAGTCCAGGCTATTGCCATTGGCAAGCCAAACCGTGTCGTCCGAAGAGACAACAACGGACACCACGTTGTCCACGCTGAGTCCTTCCCGCGTTGAAAATGTGACGACCTGCGGTCGATGGAAACTCTCAATACCACGCGTCGTAACAGCCCAAATCCCGCCTTCGCGGTCCTCATAGAAACTTCTCACTTTGTTCGCGGAGAGGCCGTCTTCCGAGCGAAATCGATCTACATGGCTGCCGTGGATGTGATAAATCCCCTGGTTCGCCGTTCCCACCCACAGTCCTCCATCGCGGTCGAGCAATAAGGCGATTACGCTCAAGGTTGAGCTATCCAAACCCGGCTCGATCAAGGGTTTCCAAATTCCGTCTCTGAACTGCTGAAGTCCCCGGCCTTTACCTTTCCAGGCCATTCCAACCCATAGCGATCGATCCGGACCCTGCGCGAGGGCCATCACGCCGTCATGCCCCTCTGAGTTCTCAAGTCCAGGCGAAAGATAGTTCGCGAAAGAATTCGGCTGCCAGCGGAAGAGGCCACGATCTGTGCCCGCCCAGAGATTTCCCGATATATCCCTGATGAGCGTAGCTGAAAGGCCCGTAAGGGAGACGCCATCTGCTTTGTCCAGACAATGAATGAGGGTGCCTGAAGCTTCACACAGTGGGGGCGATCTCTGTACGCCATCACGCGTAAACCAGATTTTCCCTGCAGGGTCCTCAAAGAGCGAAAATACCGCGTCGCCAAAATTGGGAAACTGGACTAGTTTCCCGTCCACGAAGTGTGCAAGGCCGGCTAGTGTCCCAATCCAGAGACTTCCATCCCTTACCCCGAGCAGAGAGGTTATCCAGTTCGATGGTAAGCGTTTCCCATCCGGGGATGCCCATGGCAGAAACCGTGAACCGTCAAAGCGCATTAGACCGGATCCTGTGCCGATCCAAAGGTAACCATCGCTGGTCTGTGCAACCACGCTGGGCGGCCCACTAAAGTATCCATCCTGCGTCAGCCATGCGGCGTGTGCAAACTGAGAAACATTCATGTTGGGGTCAAGAGCCCTGGCGGGAACAGACAGGACTGAAATAAGCCACATCCAGCAGAAGCTCAATACAAGCGCGCGCGAAGGATCGGCGGCATGGCGCTTTCGATCATCATCGCGTGGTCGGCAAATCTCAACGCTCATGAGACCTCTTTTACACCTTGTTTGCCATGTCTAACCAGTCTTCAAATTGCGGCGCGGCGCAACAAGCGCACGAAATTGTCGTGCGATCCGTCTCCATGTGCTGTAGCAAAGCAATCGCCGCATCCGCGCAGCGGTAATGGTTGCTCTGTGGGATTCGAGCGATCCATACGCGCCGGACTGGAACTGAAAGCGTCGGGAGACGAAGGCCACACCTTTGCGGTTGCCACGTTAATCCAGTTAAGGAAGATGTGACTGGTGTGGAGACGGTTCATCGCTAAAGCAATTTGCTTAGTGGAGATCGGCTTTCGATTGGAAGGGCTCAACCAGCCAATCGCGAAGTCTCCTGGACGGATTCCTGTAGATCGCCTGCCCTGGTATGACAACGGACACAACCGTACCACTCTGAGGGGAGCTCGATATGTTGAAACTGCCTCCCATAAACAGCGCTCGCTCGCGCATTCCCGCCAAGCCAAAATGTCCCGATTTGCCGCTTCGCAGGACGTACTCGTCAACACCGCGCCCGTTGTCCCGGACCGTGAGGTGGAAGCGTCTCTTGTATTCTAGTTCGACCCATAAATCACGTGCTCCAGAGTGAGCACACGCGTTACGGATGGCTTCATAAGCTATACGATACACCTCATCGCGCGCAATCGGATGCATCTCCCGAATGGTGCCCACCGTCGAAATGCTGACAGCTATTCTGGCGCCACTAATGCAATCATCGGCCACGCGATGAAGTGCTCCTACCAAATCATTGGCCTCTACGGAGGAGCTTCTCAGGGCTTCCAATGCAGCTCTGCCCTCTACGCTCGCACGGTCAAGCCATTCAGAAAGGCGATCCAATGCGCGACCCGTTATACGTGAGTCATCCAAGTGTTCTCGCGCATTGTCTGCAACCATCTTGCTGCCTTGAATTGTTTGCAGGAGTGTGTCGTGAAGATCCCGTGCAAGTCTAGTCCGCTCCTGTAAACGTTCGTCGAAACGCTGTCTAAGAGTCTTGGCGAACCTACGCAATCGATACACATATGCGAAGAATACGATCACAAGAAATAAGAGCGCCGCTAGGGCACGGAACCAGAGAGTTTGAAACCAAGCTGGTGGCACCGTGAAGGCAAGCTCTGTGCCCCGCCAGTTGCATACCCCGTCATTGTTGCAAGCGGTAACGTGAAATACGTATGGACCTGGCTTTAAATCGTTGTAGAACGCCTGACGCCTTCGCCCAACTTCTGTCCAGTTAGTATCATGGCCAACCAGACGGTAACGAAAGTGGACTCGTTCGGGGATCACGTAGCTCAGAGCAGCATAGTCGAGTTCGATCTGACGCGTGTGCATTGGCAGTTTCAGCTGTTGAGCCAATGAAACGTCATTACCATCGACGATTAGCCGTTCGAGCTTTACCGGTGGGGGCGTTTCATTGAAGGGCAAGTGTTGCGGATCGATGACCTGGAAGTCATAATCGCTGGCGGACCATATCTTGCCATCAGGAGTTTGCGCCGGGTTTCCGTTTGAGAGATTTGGGCGTGACCCTTCGAGTGCATCGAAGACTCGGGCATGAACATGCTCGGCAGGATTTTGCCACCACGCGGCAAGATCGGAATCGGATACACGCACGATACCGCAATGGAGATAGAACCACTTGAAGCCGCGGCCATCGTCGTGGATGTTAACCCCGCTATCGCAAGGCATCCCAGAGGCGGTGGTCAAACTTCTCGCCTGACCCTCGAAGTATCGAATGAAGCCTTGCTGCGTCACGATCCAGAGAGCGCCGTCTGAATCCTCCATGAGGTTCTCGACTCTGTCGTTGAAGCCGCCCGCAACTACACGTTCAAATCGGCCGTTGCGAAACGAGAACAGACCATGCACAGATGCGCCTATCCAAATGCCTCCCGCGGCGTTCGGCGCAAGTGCATTCATCACCTGCTTTCCCACAACGGCGGAGACTCCGATTCGGTTGATCACTTGATAGTTGCGAATCTGAATCAAGCTGGATTCGTGGTTACCCAGATTCTCAACGGATGCCCAGATGTCATGCGTGTGGTCTTCCGTGATGTAAGCTACGTATTCGCCTTTTCCAGCTGGAAATCCACGGACTGCGGAAGCGATCCGCTGATCTCGCTTAACAAAGAGTTGATCCCCGGATCCGATCCAGAGATTGTCTCGGGAATCTGTGAAAAGGAATTGCACATCTTCCAGCAGCCGGCCTTTATCGTCCCTTAGTTGAATCAGGGTCTTTCCCGATAGTTCAGCCAGTGTGTGGCTCCCCAGGTAGACCGATCCTCTGCGATCCGTTGCAACACCGTTTGCATGGTCTGCGAGCGATCCTTCACTTGCCGTAAAACTAAGAACAGCGTAATCCCTGAAGTGATCAATGCCCTTCGGGGTGACAACCCAAATTCCTCGTTCGTGGTCCTCGAAGATCGAAAGAACGTTGCGATCGCTAAGGCCATCGATCGCGCCAAAGTGATCCAAACGCCCATCGACAATTCGATACAGCCCCTTGTCGGCCGTTCCAATCCATAGAGCCCCATTCTGGTCTGGAAGGAGCGCGGATACCGAGAAGATACGGCCGTCAATTCCGGGAGCCGTGTAGCAGGTCCAATGCCCGTTTGCACGACGAAGGAGACCGGCGCCCTGGCCGCTTCGTTTTAGCCCAGCCCAGACCTCGCCATCCGTGGTGCTGGCCATGCTGGTGATCGAACTCAACCCTCTACCATTTGAGAGTGATGGAACAAGCTCGGTATCGGGTCTCGTTCCTGGCTTCCAGCGGCAGATGCCCTCGGCGCTTCCCACCCAAAGAAAACCGTCGGAGCTCGTCGTATTCGCGGCGCCCCTGACGCAGGAGAATCCTTCATTCTTCCCGAAGCAGGTGAGATCCGTCTCACCCACCTTACAGAGCGCACTTGGATTGTTGTGGGCTCCACTGATGCCCATCCACAGCCCGCCGTCACGGTCTTCAACGAATGGACCCGGCCAGCGCGGGCCTCCGGGATAGGTGTAAACGTGGCCATCTCTGATCCTCGCGAGGCCTCGGTCTGTGCTCACATAAAGCGATCCGTCACGGGCCCCGAATAAATGCCACAAGGAAATGCTGGGAAGAGACTCGCCGGGTAGTGAAGTCCATTTGGTGAACCGCATGCCGTCAAAGCGATACAGGCCATTCTCCGTACTGACCCAAATGTATCCATCCGTGGTTTGACTGAGAGCCTGCGGCGTACCCATCAAACCAGCGTCGCCCGTGCGCCACGCCCGATGGGCAAGCTGTGTAAGCCTTGTCGTAGGTTCGACAGACTGTGCTCTGGGTGGCGCGAAGATCAGCAACAGAACTGCGGCCAGGAGAGCCATATGACGTGATACGTTCGCGTTTGCTTGGACATTCATACTCTGACATTGTGTCCGTTCTGGAGGAAGGTGGTTCAAATCTGGAGCAAACCCCGCCGCAAGGCGATCGTGACCGCGTGCGTCCTGTCATTCGCCTGCAGTTTGTCAACGATATTTTTGATGTGAAAGTTGACGGTGGTCTCCGAGATGCCCAACTGATCGGCGATCTGCTTGTTCTTGTTTCCTTCGCGGATCAGTTCAAGGACTTCCAATTCGCGCGGCGTCAGATCCTCCTGCCCCATGTGCTCTGCCAAACTACTGCCTACGTCGGATGGGATATGCTTACGACCCATCGACACGGTCCGGATGATCCTTAGCAGCTCATTCTTCGGCGTGCTTTTAAGGACATAGGCGGTAGCGCCAGCGCGGAGCGCACGCTGAATTTCGATATCCCCGCTTGAGGTTGTGAGCATCATAATCTTGGCGTGAGGAAACTCGCTTCGGATGGCAATCAAGGCTTCCGTGCCACTTGCACCAGGCAACCTCTGATCCATCAGGATCACATCTGGCTTGGTCCGGCGATATTCTTGAAGTGCCTCCTCGGCGGTCGATGCCTGAGCCACGGTCTCCATGTCCGCTTCGGCTGCAATGATCATGTTGAGCCCTTCACGGAATACGGGATGATCTTCAACGACCATGATGCGAATTTGTCTGGGTGTAGGCATGTTCTCCTTTCGCGATGTAACCATTATTGAACGCCCTAGCAGATCCACTTTCAAGCGATCTGAGCGCGCGATCACTCTCTCCTGCCGCTCCAGCAAGCCATGCTGACACCTGATTCAGTGCGTCTGTGGTCTCTGGCCCATCTGCTTTCCGTCGCACCTGATCAATGACGGATTTGCTGCGACGAATCATCTGCTCCAAATGCGGGTGAACCGACTTCGCAACCACAGTGCGCTGCTCAAAACGTTGAGAATACGTATAGTCGAGTACCCGTTCGTAACGGCGAATACCGCGCCGGTACATCAAATGCAGGCCCAAGCCGAGGGCTGTAACTAGAGAGATTCCGATGGAGTACAAGACCAAAATAGGGATGTGAAGCGTTTCCATTGTCCGAACCCCCTTAGCGACTTCGAACTTCGCCAGTCCAGGCAGATCCGTGGTCTCATAGAAGGAGAGCCACGCTTCCTAAAATTGAACACCGACACAGTGAATCATCACGACCAAGCGTATAGAGTCAGTAGAATGCCGCAAAGTCACTTTCCACAGTGTTCTGCCTGTAGTTCTCCATAGGCCCAGCCTTACCGAAATCTTGGATCCTATTTGCGCAGTTCTCGGGTCTCAATTGACTGTCTGACCAGGGAGACTGGATTCGGCGTTCCGCTGAATCCGAGTAACAATAGCAGCTCATCCCTATGCATTGAGCTCCGATGGCGCGGCGTCTTGGGATACGCAATCAAATTATGGCATCGACTCCATCCCCTAGAGAGGAGCTTTTGACCTTCCTCAGAATGCGCTAAAGTTCACGGTGCTTGTATCTTCACTGCCCGAGCCAGTTGTCAGGGATCAAACCGAATCTTGGGGCCTGTAGAAAAGAACAGGTTTGGCACTCTTCGATCCGGGGGGGTGTTTCATCCACGCAGAGTCGATGCTTACTCCAGCACAGTGATTTACCTCGCCGACGGAGTCGCTTGCTTCGAGCACAATGCACTGGAGAAACCATGAAGATTCACAGAATCATTGCCCTGTCCGCAGTTCTGACGTTGCCTGTGATGACCTCTCTAGCTCAGTCGGGCGCGATCCCAGCCACCGGAACTTTCCACGGTGCCGTTCACAAGACCTCAGGCCGGGCTACGGGTGTACCAGGCTACAGGAGGAAACATGCTCCGCCTCACCCATTTCTCAACCTCCAATGGTCCGAACGTACACGTCTTGCTCATCGCGGCGGAAGACGCGAAGGACGACGAAAACTTTCTCACCGAAAAAGTCGATCGAATTGACCTGGGACCGCTGAAAGGCAATGACGGCGATCAGAACTATGTCCTTCCGGCAGGAATCGATCTTGCGACGTATAAAGCTGTTGCATTTTTTTGCGAGCGTTTCAATGCCAACTTTGGAACGGTACCGCTCGAAAAGTAGGTCGCCACGCGCGTAGCGAGATCGCTCTGCCCCCAACAATCCCAACAGGAGACTCCAATATGACTTCTTCCTCGACTACCGCTACACCAAAACGAATTGCTCTAGGTGTTATCGGAGTAGTCATTCTCGCGGGGCTTTGGTTTGCCTTTCGCCCCGAAAAGCTCTTCATTAATAAGAAGGTGAATGAAGCTCCTCCCGCCCAGGCCGCAGGTCAACTGACGCCACAGTTGACAGGCCGATTTGTAGGAGAGGTCCATAAGACTTCTGGACGCGCTAACGTGTATCAGCAAGCGGACGGCAGCCGTGTCTTGCGATTGACTGACTTTTCTACTTCCAATGGTCCCGCCGTGCACGTCTTGTTGATAGACGGGACATCCACCGACCCCTCGAAAGACTTTGCTCTGGCGGCCGTGAAGAACGTCGATCTTGGAGATCTGAAAGGAAATCAAGGAGATCAAGACTATACAGTTCCCAAGGATGTTGATCTCAAAAAGTTCGGTACGGTATCGATCTATTGTGAACGCTTTCACGCCAACTTCGGTACCGCGAAGCTCGAGGATTTCTAAGGCGTCAGTGGCTTTCTGATTCGAGTGAGATTGCTTCTTCGCTCAGGAAGCGATTCAGGCTCTCTCGGATACTGAATCAGCACGCCACTTTGCGCGTCCGTCCAGAAGAGCAAGCCTAGCCGCAACAAAGAAACGGAAAAGTCGTGATCAAATTCGATTCGAAAGAGTGCTCCGATCTGGATTCCCTGGCAGCAAAGGAGTGGTTGGTAACGAATGGTCTGGGTGGCTATGCGTCCGGCACGGTCGCGGGGATGAACACCCGGCGATATCACGGTTTGCTTGCGGCTTCGATGGACGCTCCTCTAGGAAGACTTGTCCTCCTGTCGCAGTTGGAAGAGACCCTTGTCGTCGATGGAGTGAGGTTTCCCCTATCCACCAACCTTTATTCGCAGGGTGTTGTCCATCCTTCCGGCTACCTAAACCTTGTGGGCTTCCGACTCGATCCGGATCCGGTCTTCAGTTATAGCAACGGAGAGTGGGAGATCATGCGGACGATATCGATGGTTCAAGGTCAAAACACCACCATCATCGAATACGCACTTGGCAAGAAAGGCTCCGGAAAGCACTTCAGTCTCGAGATAAGACCATTCATTGCCTTTCGTGGTTATCACGCGACCACCCATGAGAATCAAGCCATAAATCGCGCGGTGGAGCAGGGAGTTGATGTTCTAACGCTGCAACCGTACCCAGGTTTACCAAAATTGCACATCGCGCATGACCCCGCTGAAGTGCAAGTGGATGGCTATTGGTATCGACGATTTGAATACGACCGAGAACTAGAGAGGGGGCTTGACCATGAAGAAGATCTGTTCAGTCCGCTGCTCTTGACAGCAAATCTGGACAGCGAAGGTTGCTTTAGCCTTATCGCTTCGACTGAACTCCAGCCAATCTCAAGACTAGCCCAATACAAGCAGGTTGACCTCAGGCGTGGATGGAAGTCGCCCGTTCCTGCCGGTGAAAAGTCCGTGCGTTCTGACTTGATCTCCCTTCTCGAACGAGCAGCGGGACAGTTCACCATCACAAGAACGCCGTTCACATCAACGATCGCAGGCTATCACTGGTTTGGAGATTGGGGCAGAGACACGATGATCTCATTGCCCGGCCTGATGCTTGCTACGGGGGAGCATGAGCTGGCAAGGGAGATTCTGCTTCACTACGTGCAGTATGTCGATCGGGGTATGCTTCCGAATCGGTTCCCCGACGCTGGCGAACAGCCCGAGTACAACACCGTGGATGCGACTTTGTGGTTCTTTGAAGCGATCCGGCAGTACATCTTCTATGAAAATTGCTCGACATGGCGGTCGCAAGCCACCATATTACTTAAGGAACACTTGTACGTCCCTCTTAAAGAGATCATCCGGTTTCATAGGAAGGGTACGCGCTATGGAATCCATGCGGATGAACAGGGATTTCTTTGGGCGGGCGATCCAGGCACGCAACTCACGTGGATGGATGCCAAGGATGGCGATGTCGCCTTCACACCGCGACATGGTCGGCCAGTCGAGATTCAAGCTCTTTGGTACAACGCGTTGCGTACGATCGCTTCCTTCGCGATTTTGTTGGGAGATCAGAGTGCGGCCGAAGAATATGACGCCCTTGCAGATCGCCTGCAAGAGAACTTTCTCGGCGTCTTCTGGAACGAGCAGCGTGGATGCCTATTTGACGTCGTGAGAAGTAACGAGCGTGACGCGTCTCTTCGCCCCAACCAGATCTTTCCAGTGAGTCTTCACTATCCACTCCTGACCGGACAGCCGGCGGCACGGGTCGTCCAAAGAGTGGAAGAAGAGTTGTTGACTCCATACGGTCTGCGGACGCTATCGCGAGATGACCCTCAATATCGAGGTAGCTACCAGGGAGACGGTTGGAGCCGTGACAGTGCTTACCACCAAGGAACGGTGTGGCCTTGGCTCGCTGGACCGTTCTTCTTCGCGAAGCTGGCGGTGAGCGAATCGTCGGCCGCTACGATGAACGAGATCGAACGTTGGCTCGATGGCTTTACCCCGCACTTGCGCGATGCTGGACTTGGACAGGTCTCGGAAATCTTCGATGGAGACCATCCGTTTTTTCCTCGCGGGTGTATTGCTCAGGCTTGGAGTGTTGCAGAAATTCTTCGACTTGCGAATCATGTGACAGCGCGGAGTAGCTAAGGCCAAAAGTGAGTGTCCAGATCACTGACGAAAGCGTGAGTGGCGCTCAGTTGGTCAAGTTTACGGTGAAAGCCCACGCTCGTTGCGACGTCGATTGAGATTGGGAAACACAAATCTTTGTGGGGCTACCTATAGGATTCTACAGGGAAATTCCAATCGCACGTGTCTACACTGGAAGGGCTTGGCACGCGGATCGGAAATCCAAATCCGTGCCACAGTGCTTGCGAAGGTTGCTCCATGTGGAAAAGGAATAGTTGGATCGGACTTAACACTGCATCTCGATTTACCTTGCTTGGTTCGGAGCGTCCAGAGTGTCGCGAAGACACCGCAGATGCGACGGGTTGGAGACTCGGCGTGCGATTGATGATTACGGTGGCATTGTGTTGCATGTTCCTTTTCTGCGGACGAGTGGCATATGGTCTAGATCCCTCAACGCATATCTCACAATACGGTCATACAGCTTGGCGGCTCGGTGAGAGCGGATTAGATGGCCTGCCAACTTCGATCACTCAATCTAGCGACGGCTACCTCTGGGTCGGAACTACCGATGGCTTGTTCCGATTCGATGGCATTCGCTTGACCAAATGGACTCCTCTTGCCGGTGGATCTCTACCCAATGCGGCGATTCGATCTGTATTGGGTGCGCGAAACGGCAGTCTGTACGTAGCAACCGAAGCCGGCGTAGCCCGGATAACCAACGGACGCATTTACAGCTATCCCGAGAGCCTACGGTGGGCGGGACCATTACTTGAGGACGACCAGGGGCGCGTCTCGACAGGCGATTGGGGCAATCCGTCGAATTCGAGTACGCTCTGCTCGATTGGAGAAACCCACCTGTCCTGTCAGGGCATGAAAGACGGGTTTGGTTGTATGTATGGCTACTCCCTCGCCTCGGAAAAAGCTGGATCGATCTGGATTGGCAGCGATCAAGGGATTTGCCGGTGGCGCGAAAACGCCCCCCCCGAAAACTATCTCCTACCTTCCCACGGACGGTCGGACCATACGGTTCTGGCAATGGCAGTCGATAAGGAAGGTTCCATCTGGGGTGGTATATCGACGACAGGGCAAGGTGCGGGATTACTTAAACTCACTGGAAAGGAGTGGAAGACTTTTGTCACGCCACAAGTGGATGGACGGAAGCTTGCAGTCAGATCCCTATCCACTGATAGTAGCGGCGATTTGTGGATCGGTACTGAATCGCAGGGGCTTTACCGGCTGAGCGGAGGGAAACTCGAACACTTCGCCACGACCGACGGTCTAAGCGGCGACGCCGTCAAGCAGATTTTCGAAGACAGGGAGCACACCCTGTGGGTTGTCACCGACCGAGGCATCGATAGCTTTCATGATCTTCCCGTAATTAGCTTCACTTCGCGTGAAGGCCTTTCTGGTGCGCCGAATCAATTAACCACGTCTCGAAGCGGGGACGTATGGATTGGGGCGAGTCACACACTGAATCTTCTCCACAACCGGCAGTTTTTCCACTTCACAGATCCATTCCTGAAGCGTGAAATCCACTACCTCTTTTCCGATTCACACGATCGAATTTGGGTGGGGGCAGGCCAACAACTCCTTTTATACGAGCACGGCCGGTTCACACCGGTCACTGATCGATATGGTGACAGAGTTGGCGAAGTCATAGAGATGGAGGAAGATTCCCGTCACCGACTGTGGGCATCGGTCCAAAACCTGGCGGATCAGCGAGGAAACGCCCTCATTCGTATTGAGGACCTGCGTGTAGCAGAAAGCTTTTCATCGCCCGCACTTGCGGACCGCCAGATAATGAATGTTCTGGCACTGGAGCCTGGCGGGGGATTGTGGGTCGCAGGGTATTCACACGGGTTGTATCGGTTCCGTGATGGAAAATTTGATCAGATTAAGCCCGACGGCTTTGACGGCCGCATCGCTGATATGACGTCGGACCCCGACGGGGCGCTTTGGATTGCAACCCCGCAAGGTGCCATTCGTTACATGAATGGAAGGGCCCAAGCGATCAAGACCTCGAACGGCCTTCCTTGCGAGAACGTCCTGAGTGTAATAAACGACCGACTTGGTGCCCACTGGCTCTTTATGCAGTGCGGAATCCTGCGCATCCGCGACAGTGAAATCTCCCGCTGGTGGAGCAACGCTACGAGTCAACTTACGATTACAGCCTTCACCCTCTCCGATGGCGCATTGCCCCGACTTCGAGGTGAACGGCCGTTCTTCAGCTCGGATGGACGGCTGTGGTCCGTCAATGGAAGCTCTCTCCAGATGATCGACCCAAAGCGACTTCCATCTAACGCTCTGCCGCCGCCGGTTCATATTGAACATTTGCTCGTCGGCCACACCGACCATCCCTTAGTCGGTAGTCCTACCCTTCCTGTATCCCCACAAGTGGTTGAGGTCGACTATGCGGGACTAAGTTATGTTGCGCCGGCTAAGGTGCGCTTCCGCTATCAACTGGCCGGCCATGATCGTGAATGGACTGACTCCGGGACCCGACGGCAGGCCTTTTATAACGATCTTAGTCCCGGCTATTACACATTCCGAGTGATTGCGTGCAATAACGACGGAGTATGGAACACACAGCAAGCCACCACCGGTTTCATGATTCCTCCAGCTTGGTATCAGACTATCTGGTTCAAGCTCCTATGCGTTGTTGTTGCGGCGATGCTTGCTTACAGTCTCTATCAATTTCGGATCAGACAGTATGCAACCATGCTGAAGGTCAGGTTTGACGAACGGATCGAAGAGCGAACCCGGTTGGCTCGCGATCTGCACGATACGCTGCTCCAGACGATTCAAGGCAGCAAGATGGTTGCGGACAATGCTCTTGAGCGGCCGAACGACTCTGCCCGCATGCACAAGGCTCTCGATCTGGTGTCAACTTGGTTGGAACGAGCCACGCTGGAGGGGCGCGCAGCGCTTAACTCCCTGAGGAGTTCGACGGTCGACACCAACGACCTAGCTGCGGCCTTTCGCCATGCAGCAGAAGACTGTCGCATCGGTAGCACGATCCAGGTATCCCATGCCCTCACCGGGACAAGCAGCGACATGCATCCCATTGTGAGAGATGAGATTTACCGGATCGGATACGAAGCCATCAATAACGCCTGCGTCCATTCTGGAGGAAGCCTCATGACGGTTGAACTCACCTATAACCACAACGTTCAGCTGAGGATCAGAGACAATGGCAAGGGCATTGGAGAAAAGACCTTACAGTCCGGTAAGACCGGACACTTTGGGTTGGAGGGCATGCGGGAAAGGGCGGACCGTATTGGCGCCAAGCTCTCAGTGTGTACGGCACCTGATGGAACCGAGGTAAACCTCCTTGTTCCCGGCTCAGTGGTTTTCAAGACTTATAGACCTACAAAACGGTCTCAACTGTTGAAGATGTTTGCCATCGGTCGGGATTCGTCACACCACACCGGCTCCGGAGGAGGTGCTCACAATTGAGCATCGAACTGCCAAGGGCCAGAGTTGCCTCGATGAAATGTTGCATTCACGTCTGGCCTAATCCACATATTTACGATTCATTTCGGGAGTCATGGCACGCGCCATAACTCTAAAGGGAGCAAACCCAATGCAGTCATCCGACCCAATCCGCATCATGCTTGTCGAGGATCATCCACTCTTTCGACAGGGGTTGAACATCATTATCGCGTCACAACCAGATATGCAGGTAGTAGCTCAGGCGGGGTCCTCGTTGGAGGCAGTCGAAGAGTTCCGCCGTCACAAACCCGATATCACGCTCATGGATCAACGACTTCCTGGACAGACCGGCACAAGCGCTCTGGTGGCAATTCGAAAGGAGTTCGCCGCCGCTCGCGTGATTATGTTGACCACGTCGGAAGGTGACGTCGAAATCAAGGGCGCTCTTTGCGCGGGAGCTTCAGCCTATGTATTGAAAAGTACGCCGTCGGAGGAGTTATTTTCGATCATCCGCTCGGTGCATACTGGGCGCACGCATATTCCGACCGGCGTAGCCTGCCGTCTTGCCGAACATCTGGGCCAAGAGAATCTTTCAGAAGGCGAGATGGAAGTGCTCAGATTGATTCAGAGTGGCAATCGCAATAAGCAGATTGCTGAACAGCTTTCTCTATCAGAGAACACTGTGAATTTTCACATCAAGAATGTCATGGACAAGCTGCAGGCCAATGACCGAGCACACGCCATATCCATCGCTATTCGCAGAGGCATTTTGAACGTATAGACACTGCCGTCGCGAGGTTGCTCCAACGCCTTCCGTGCGACCGCCGTATCGTGAGTCGCCCTTCCTGCCGAGTCCTGACTCAATCACCTGAGCTCGGATATTTCAGGACTCAAGACCTTACCTAAGGAAAACGATAGTGTTCCGACCGTAGCGAATGCTAGTTCGCTCTCACGCCAGAATCGACACAATATGGCTAGCTGATCGCGCGCACTCCCTTCAATTACAGGGAGAGATAGCTAGGCCCTGCGCCGCCCGTTGTGCAAGTGCGCTAACGTCACTCTTCGAACACTATTGGCCGCCACAGCAGAAAATGAGCACCCAGAAGCTACAAAGACAGGAGCGAAACATGTCGCGCAAAACTAGAATCCTTATCCTAGGCGGAGGCTTCGCAGGCGTAGAGGTAGCTCGGGTTCTGGAGCGACTTTTAGAGCCGCGGGACGCGGAGATTCGTCTCGTGAGCAGGGACAACTTTCTTCTGTTCACGCCCATGCTTCATGAGGTAGCCGCAAGCGATCTCGACATTACGACGATCGTGAATCCAATTCGAAAGATGGTCCATCAGACGGAGTTTATAGCTGCAGACGTGAACGCGATCGACTTGATTGAACAGACCGTCACGATTGCGCATGGGGCTGACCGGCATACTCACCTTCTCGGCTATGACCATGTCGTGCTCGCTTTGGGCTCCGTGCCACACTTCCGCGGAATCACTGGCTTGGAACAAAATGCGATGAGAATGAAGACGCTCGAAGATGCCATTACACTTCGGAACCGGATGATCGCACATTTGGAAGAGGCCGAGCCGGACTGCTCGGAGATTACGCGAGATGCGATGCTCACAATGGTTGTTGTGGGGGGAGGATTCGCCGGAGTAGAGACTGTTTCCGGGATTTACGACTTCATGGAATCGGCTGTGCGGGCCTATCCAAATCTTTCTCCTTCAATGCTCCGGGTAGTGCTCATCCAAGCCGGTTCCCATCTCCTCCCGGAACTTGGATCAGAACTTGGCGTATTAACCAGGGATAAGCTAGTTTCACGCGGAATCGAAGTTCTCCTAAACAGGAGACTGACAGCCGTCACCCCCGATGATGTCACGCTCGACGATGGGAGACTGATTCCTACCAAGTTCGTCGTATGGACTGGGGGAAACGCCGCGCCACCCGAGCTTGCCCACCTTACAACCGCATCAAACGGCGCAAGGGTGATCACGACCAGAACGATGCTCGTAGAGGGTCATCCCAATGTGTGGGCCTTGGGTGACTGCGCACGAATTCCTGATGGGAATGGTGGTTATTACCCGCCTACAGCCCAACACGCTTTGCGAGAAGCAAGGGTTCTTGCAGAAAACCTGGCTGCCTCCCTGCAACGTCGACCGATGAAGGAATTCACGTTTAACACAATCGGCCAGATGGCTTCAATTGGTCGTCGCAGTGGAGTTGCCCAAATCCTGGGATACAAGTGTTCCGGATTTGCAGCTTGGTTCATGTGGAGAACCGTGTATCTCACCAAGCTCCCACGGTGGGAGAAACGCATTCATGTTGCCTTGGACTGGTTTCTAGACTTGATCTTTTCCAAGGACACTGTTCAGTTCATGTCCTTCCGGGCCCCTGGTCAAGGCATTCCGGAGAAATGCTCTTTGGAAACCTCAGCGAGTAATGCCAGTTCTTCAAGCTCTCAGGCCGAGTGACACGTATCGATGCTTAAAGGCGCAACAAGTCTGGATTTCTGCCCTGGTTTTTCGATAGCGATGGGCGCGAGATATCAGCAAGACGGGACGCAGGTCTCCGGGAATAGCGAGAGGACACGACGATGGCAGTTAATCGAAGAGCACCTCGTCAACCTAGTCAGGGTGACACCTCCAGATATGCGGGAAGCACTACACAAGCAGCCGCGCCGCCGGTTCTTTCACAGGAAATGATTCAACGCCTCGAGTTGTATGGAGAGACTGAGACATTTGACGCAAGCGTGACCCTGTTCGAAAGAGGGTCTAGAGGTGGCGATATGTTTGTCGTCATCGGGGGCAGGATAGAGCTGTTTGAAGATAAGCCAGGACATCCCGGTGTGGCATTGGCGACCCTAACAAAGGGTCAATTCAGCGGCGAATTGGATCTGCTTAGCGGACGGGACGGACTGTTGAGTGGCCGAGCGGCGAGAGGGAGCAGAATTCTCCGCATCGATGCTCACGCGCTGCATACCCTAATGCGCACAGAGCTGGACATCGCGGACGTGATCGTCCGTGCGTGGATCGAACGCCGAGCAAGTCTCATGCAGCGATCCCATGGAGGCGTCATTGTGATTGGACATAGCCATGACGCAGAGACCATGCGAATGCACCAATTCCTGGTACGCAACGGTTATCCCAATAAGCTTATCGAGGCCGAGTCGAATCCAACGGCGCAGATCTTGCTCGACGGACTCAATCTCGATCCTTCGGAGATGCCGGTAGTCTTCCTACCCGATCAGCGTGTCCTGAAAAATCCGAGCAATACGGTGCTAGCAGACGAGTTGGGAATCAGTAGAGTGTTTGAGGCCGAGGATATTTTCGATGTTGCCATTGTGGGTGCTGGACCTTCGGGTCTGGCGGCCGCAGTCTATGCAGCCTCAGAAGGCCTCACGACGGTTGTGCTGGAAGGCACTGCTCCCGGGGGGCAAGCAGCTACGAGTTCCAAGATCGAAAACTACCTCGGTTTCCCAACAGGCATAACCGGACAGGAACTTGCTTCGCGTGCTGAAATTCAGGCGCAGCGCTTCGGAGCGCGTCTTGAGGTCGCTCGAAATGTTGTTGGCCTTAGCAGTTCCACCAACCTGCATAGACTCTGTCTTGCGGGTGGTCGCATGGTGACCTCCCGTACTGTCGTGATTGCAACAGGAGCTCGATATCGCAAGCTCCTGGTTCCTGGTTATGAACGGTATGAGCTGACCAACATCCACTATGCTGCGACGCCCATCGAAACGGCTCGCTGTATTGGCCAGGATGTAGTCGTGGTCGGCGGTGGCAACTCAGCCGGACAGGCTGCGCTGCATCTGGCTAAGGATGCCGGTTGCACGCATCTTGTCGTACGTGGGATGACGCTTGAAGCGACGATGTCGGACTATCTTGTACAACGTATTACCTGTTCCCCCAGGATCAAATTGCATCTTCATTCCGAAATCGATGCCATCCTGGGCGACGACCGACTGCACGCTGTTCAGGTGCGAGACCGTTCCTCGGGAGCAAAGAGTGTCTTCAAAGTCACTAACATATTTGTCATGATCGGGGCAGATCCTAATACGAATTGGCTCATGGAGCATCTTGACCTCGATCACAATGGCTTTGTCGAGACAGGCAGAGCTGAATGGGAAGTGCAGTCGCGTTTCGCTACGAGTAGACCAGGGATCTTCGCGATTGGCGATGTGAGAGCCGGGTCCGTGAAACGCGTTGCCTCCGCCGTAGGCGAGGGCTCTGTAGTCATTTCGGATGTGCATCATTACCTGGAGAAGCTGAAAGGCTTCGACAGCGCGCCTATCCATGAATGACTCGATATACCCATCCCTTTCCCTTGCCACCTCTGCATTTCGAGTCAAGCCAACAGTTGCTGCGAGACTCTGCTTCCGGGCTGATGTGCACCGATATCAGTGCCTCCAAAGTTGAAACTGTAGAAACCTATAGTCTCTTCACTCCAGATTCGATGGTCGCGCCTATGTCCTTACACCAGTACGCTCAAGGATATGAACATCGCCTTGCGGTTGACCTCTTGTCCCAGTTCAAGCAGCCGTCATGTCATGAAGGGATCAATCATGAAGGGTTTAGGTGCTTTGATATGCCTCTTCTGCTTTACAAGCCCTCCACTATTGGCCCAACAAAGCACCGTCAGGTTCGATCGGGGGCAACTTGTCTTCGAAAGAAAGGGATGGCGTCTTCACCTCGACCGTGGTGAGAAGCAATTCGGAGGACTTCTTGACAATGATTTCATTCAAGTCATCGGTGGAATACCGTCGTCGCGGGTTGGTCCCCCTGCAATTTTGTCGATCTTCGCTTCGGCAGACCCCCAATCAATCAGTCTGACGGTGAAGCGGGGCGACACCCCCGTTATATTTACCTTATGGAGCGGAAAGGGTCCCAACCCTACGCCTAAGCCGATCTCCCCGACCGTTAGCAGGAGCTTCAATGCTCCTGAATTTTCTCTCAAATCTCCGGATGGCAAGACGGTCTCACTCTCGGACAATCGCAAGCACTGGACGGTCGTGAATTTCTGGGGAACCTGGTGCGGTCCTTGCATAGTTGAGTTGCCGGAAATGGAATCCATCGCGCGCACCGGACACCGAGGATCAATGTAGTGGGTCTCGCAGTGATGGACGAAAATTCGGACATCCGGTCATTTCTCCGAAAACATCCTCTGCCCTATCCAGTAGCGAAGGCGGGAAACAAAAGTTCCCCGCTATTGCGGCGCTACGGTCTCCTTGTGCCCGGTGGCCGTCTTGGTGTCCCAGTGACTGTCATTTTGAGACCTGGAGGCGAAATTGCCTACATGCAAGCAGGAGGAACCGAGAATCATCTTGCTTCAATCATTGCGAGCTTAGTGCATGAGGACAATCAAAGGCACACATGAAGCAAAGTTCCACGGACAGGCTGCTCACGACTGGTGTAACGAGTAACGGGAAGACCAACTGCGTTTACAAGTGCAGAGCAACCCTTCAAACGCCGGACATCTAGCGGGGTAACAGCGCCCTCCAGAATATGCCGGAGTTCGGCGAGGCCTTTGGCTGCAGAAGAGGCGAACCAATGATGCCGGCAGAAAGTTGTCGCGTTTGGTAAAGGTCAGCAGTCTGAGCCTGTAAAGGGACGAGAGCACCGGCCAGACCCTCTTCACGGGAACGATGCGAATAGTGAGACGAATGATAGGTTTGCTAGGAAGACTAATCGGTGAGCGAGACAGCACGAAAGTGAAGGCGGCCAGCATTTACTGTGGATTGATCGTCTTCAATCTCGTCGCCTGGGGGTGGGCGTTCCTCGCGTTCCGCCACTATCCGGTTCTGCTCGGTAGCGCGTTTTTGGCATATGGTTTTGGCCTTCGCCACGCAGTCGACGCCGATCATATAGCGGCCATCGACAATGTCACCCGGAAATTGATGCAAGATGGCAAACGTCCCGTTACGGTTGGTCTCATGTTTTCACTCGGGCATTCAACGGTGGTTGTAGTCGGCTCTATCGCTATTGCCGCGACTACGCTTGCTATGCATCATCGCTTAGACGGATTAAGAGATATCGGAGGGCTCATTGGAACCCTTATATCGACCGCGTTCCTCTTCGTAATCGCGGGGATCAACCTGATCGTGCTGCGGTCCATTTATCAGGCTTTCCAGAGGGTTCGTCGCGGTGCTCCCTATGTTGAGGAAGACTTTGACATACTGCTTGGCAGTCGCGGATTGCTAGCTCGTCTGTTTCGACCCATGTTTCGCTTGATCCAGAGCAGCTGGCATATGTACCCGCTGGGCCTGTTGTTCGGTCTTGGATTCGATACTGCAACCGAAATTGGCTTGCTCGGCATTTCGGCGGCAGAAGCCTCCAAGGGCTTGTCCCTGTCCGCGATCCTTGTCTTTCCAGCTCTTTTCGCTGCGGGAATGACACTAATTGATACCACCGACAACATCCTTATGTTGGGAGCGTATGGCTGGGCTTTCGTAAAACCAATTCGAAAGCTCTACTACAACCTCACGATTACGTTCATATCCGTTATCGTGGCCTTTGCAGTTGGAGGGATCGAAGCTCTTGGTTTGCTGGCGGGACGTTTCCAACTCACTGGAGTCTTCTGGGGATTCGTGACGGAACTCAATGGAAACTTTGGCACTCTCGGGTACTGCATCGTCTTGCTGTTTGCTGTGAGTTGGATCGTGTCTATCGGGTTTTACAAATGGCGCAGGTTCGACAGTCTTGACTTGGTCGCCAAAGACATCTAGCCCGCGCCCAAGAATCACTTTGTGTTAGCGACGACAGGGGGCTGTATGCCCTGTGAACGGAAAGTGCCGTCGATTATTTGAAAGAGAAAAGGTAGCGGCACTACACCTTCTATCTTCGCTCCGTTGATGAAGAGCGTTGGCGTTCTCACGATACCCAGAGTGTCCGCTTCCAACTGTGATTTTTTGATAACGCTGGCATCTTGTTTTGCGACGCAAGCGTGAATCGCGGAGACGTCCAGCTGACGTTGCTTTCGATTGCAAGCGCGATTGCGTCGATCTCTTCGTTGGCCTTGGCTAGAGTGCGCTCCGATCCGCCTAGGTCACTCGACACCTTATGGATCTGGTCGACTGCTTGCCCAATAAGCAGGCGCACTGTACTTCGCTAGGCAATTCGTATCAACCGCCGCTCTGATCGCCCACGGATGCCCTTCGAAGGGCATGTCTTGGTACACGACATGGACTTGCTCTCCGTATCGGTCGAGGACAGCGGGAAAAGAGCGTGATTAGGGCGCGCGCAAAACGGGCATTCCAGATCATCGAAAATGACGATTCTCACTGGTGCGGTAGATGGACCGCCGCGTCCCGGACACGTTTCATCAGAGACCGACGCGAGCGTAGTAAAAGGTTCTTCCAATTCGCGGAACTGAGCCATCTTTGTGCCGTCCTTTGAGAGGAGCAGATCGACAGGCTTTGATCGAACGCCATTGGCATATGAGTGGTTCGCATTTTCGCGACTACCACCTTCTGCTGAATGATCATGCTGACCAGATCTTCTCGCTGATGCCTTCGGGCTCTACGTGAAGACGAAGAATTTCCTTTGCGATGACTGACGATATCGCTGAGCGCGTCCGAAAGATTGGTGGGAAGACATTCGCTCGTTGGACAATCGCGCGTCTACAAAGGGTCGCCGACAACGACGCCGACTTCGTGATCCCAGCCGACATGGGGAGCGAGCTTCATGAAGAAGAGAAGTCACTAGTTTTGCGAATGCGTGCTGTTCATACTCTCTGCGACGAAGCGGGCGATATGGCTTCGCCAGCCTCCTCGAAAACTGGATCGATCTGGCCCAACGGCGTGGTGGTTTCTGTCCGAGGCGACTCGCAGCGAATAGCATTCTTCCGGGGAGCTGCAATTGGCGGCAGTTGTTCTGCTAGATTGGTTTCCCGGGCAACTTGAGGTCGCGGCTGTGTTGTCGCCGCAAACAACAACCTATAGAAAAATACAGGTCTGGGCCCGTGTTCTATAGGGTACCGAGTAATCCTGTAGACGCCGATCATAAAGATCGTAGGTTCTCGATTCGGCAACCGGCTCATGAAGGATCGAACGGGTATTAGGACAGGAGCCTTCCATTATGATTAGCAGGCTGTTAAAAGTCACCCCTCGTCTCCGTCTCATAGGAATTGTGCTGGGAGTTTTTGCAGCTTTGGTCGTCACGATTGTCACGACCGGAGACTGGACCAGAAATCACGTGCTGGCTTTTCAGTCAGAATCTCCGTCTCCTGTTCGCTCCGCAGTTTTCGAAGGGGACGGAAGCCTTCACCTTCCCGACGGCTATCGGCACTGGGAACATGTAGGCACCCGGATCAAGCCCGACGGACGAAGCGTTCTTGACGGCTCCGAGATTACGACGCCGCAAGTAATGGATACATACATCGTTCCTGCAGCGTTCGACTTCTTCAGGAAGAACGAGATCTGGCCGGACGGCACGCAGATCGTTAAAGAGATCAGCCTTATCAAGACTGGAAAAGACTGCGATAAAAACACTTTCGTCTGTTCCACATCGTTTGGGTCGGGGATCTTTCAGGCGAGCTATATCGGAATGGGAGTGATGGTGAAAGACAGCAAACGCTTTCCGTCTGCGCCCGGCAACTGGGGCTATTTCGCATTCCGATCAGACGGATCGATGTATCAAGCCAGTGCCACAGTCCGCCCTCAGCAGCAGTGCACGTCCTGCCATATGAGGCTCTCTTCGAATACGGACTACGTCTTTTCGAGCACTCACATTGGGCTGTTACCCGGCAATTCGCAATAACAACATGGGAACCCCATTTGTCAGCCGGCACTTGCGACGCCTACGATCCTTAGCGTCGTAGCGATCTGAGATGACTATGCCGATATTTTGCGCTTCTTTGTATCACCATCGGGGGTCTCAGTGATCAAGCGCCTCTTCCTATTGGTCTTGGTGCTCACAGTCACCGCGGGGCCCGCATTAAGCCAAGTTGATGCCGGCGTGCTCTCGGGCGTAGTGACCGATGCAACGGGTGCAGCAGTTGTCGGGGCGACAGTGACGGCCGTCAACGCTGGCACGAATGCTGCTCACACGGTGAAGACGGCGGCCAATGGCACCTACCAGTTGGGAAATCTCTCTGCCGCCGTATACAAGGTGTCTGTGACGGCTGCCGGCTTTGAGGCGCTGAAGGCTGCGGTTGAGGTGACGGTGGGTGGCCATGCGCCGCTAGATGTAAAACTCTCAGCCGCGGGTGTTATTCAGACAGTGGAGGTGGAGTCGCTGGGCGGGTCGCAGGTGAATACGGACTCGCCGGAAATCTCGGAGATTATCAGCCCGCAGCAGGTAGGCGAATTACCGAGCTTAACGCGGAATGTATACGACTTTGTAGCGATCTCTGGCAATATCTCAAACGGCGACGCGGCGCAGGGCCATGCGCAGAATTCAGCCAGCCTCGGCGTCGGCTACTCAATTAATGGGCAACGTTCGAGTGGTACGGAGATTCTTCTGGACGGCATTGAGAACACGGAACTATTTGACGACGTGGTGGGGCTCCCGGTTCCGATCGACTCGATCGCCGAGGTACGGGTGACGACGAGCAACTTTGGACCGCAGTATGGACGTGCCTCAGGTGGAGTTGTGAATGTGGTGACAGCAAGCGGCACCAATCAGATTCATGGAACGCTCACGGAATTCAACCGCCTTGCAGCGTATACGGCCAACAGTGTGACGGGTGCTCTGAGTGGGCAGCCGAAAGGTGGGTATACGCGAAACCAGTTCGGATTTTTTGTGAGCGGACCCGTGGTGAAAGACAAGCTGTTCTTTGCCACAGGCACGGAGTGGTTACGCGTGCGTAGCAGCGCAAACATTCAGGCCTATATTCTGACGCCACAGGTACAAAGCTACCTGGCACCTACAGTGCAGTCATTTCTGACGCAGTATGGCCAGACGTTCAACTTTGCGAGAACTCTGACGAATGCACAGGCAGGCACGGCCTCGGACCCAAGCAATCCGAACCCCTCTCCGTTGTTTTCCGGTGTTCCAGCGACAACACCGGTGCTGGGCTTGGTGAATTACACCGTTCCCCAGGATGCAGGCGGGGGGGTGCCGGTCAACTCGTACAACTTCACCTTGCGGGGGGATTATCACTACTCTGATAAGACAAGTATCTTCGGACGCTATATCGGATACAACCTGTCGGAACCGCTGGGAGCGATCGCATATACCCCATACTCGAACTACGATATAGGTACGACTCAGAAGGATTACTCCGCTCTGGCTGGCGTTACGCACAGCTTCTCGACGTCGCTCGTGACGAATGCGCGGGTTGCGTTCAGCCGGATCAGTCTCAACAATGACTCGACACCGATTGCCGTCACTACGCCAAATCTGTTTCTTGGAGCGAACGCAAATATTGGTGGTGTGGCTATAGCACTGCCGGGTACAGGATTCCCCTTACCTTATGGCGGACCCCAGAATGTGATTCAGTGGAACCTGGATGTGAACTGGTCGAAGAAGGCCCACTCATTCCAGTTCGGTTCGCAGGTTCTGTACATCCAGGAGAACAGGACCTTCGGCGCCTATGCGCAGGCGACAGAGCAACTGGCTGGCTCAGTCACTGGTGACACGACCGGGTATCCCGGCCTGTTTTCAGGGATTCTGGGAACCTTTTCCACTGCGATAAATCCGGAAGGAGCTTATCCGGGCCAAGCGATTACGACACCAGCAACGCAGCCCAATTTCGCCCGCAGTGACAGGTTCCATGATTGGGCGGTGTACGGACAGGATGATTGGCGCGCGACGTCGAAGCTGACAGTGAACTACGGCGTCCGATACGAATACTTTGGCGTGCAACATAACAACAGGCAAAATCTTGACTCGAACTTCTACTGGGGATCGGGTATTAGTCTGCCGCAACAGGTGCGGACTGGCGCGGTCTATACGGCCCCACAGAGTCCGATCCACGAGTTGTGGAAGCCGAGCTATGGCGCGGTGAGTCCCCGGGTCGGGTTTGCCTATGATATTTCAGGTAAGGGCACGACTTCGGTTCGTGGTGGTTACGGAATCAGCTATGAGCGGAACTTCGGCAATGTGACGTTCAACGTGATCCAGAATCCACCCAACTATGGCGTGATTGTGGAAAACAAGGTACAGGTGACAACGACAAACCTAGGAGACCTGGGGAGTTCGATCGGCCCAGTAATACTTCCAAGCACCAGCCTCCGGAATGTGTCGCAGGATATTAGGACGTCGCAGACACAATTCTGGAGCCTTGCAGTCGAGCAGCAAGTTGCCCGAAACACGGTAATCGCTTTGGAGTACGTGGGCGCGCGTGGCACACACCTATACGATATTAAGAATATCAACGGGCTCGGCTCGGGCAACTATCTGCTGGGCGACCCGGATCCTGGTGCAAACTATGCTGGGCTCACCCGGCTGAATGCGACGTATTCGGATATCAACAACCGGGGCTCGGGCGGCGATTCTTACTATGAAGCTACTAATCTGCGATTCAAGACCGCGGACTTGCATCGGATGGGCCTAGGGCTGACCGCAAACTACACGTGGGGTCACCAGATCGACGATTTGAGTTCGACCCTATCGGAGACTAATGCAAATGGCGCCGGATACAACTTGGGATATACCAATCCGTTCGACCCGGGGTACGACCGCGGCACAGGTGACTTGGATGTCCGGCAGCGGTTGGTGATTGCGCCGATCTACCAGACGCCTTGGTTCAGCGGTGCTCACGGGGTGAAAGGCCAAGCGTTAGGCGGCTGGCAAGTAACGGGCATCTATACGGTACGAACCGGAACGTCGTTCACCTACTATGATTCGACGAACAACGACGGGACTTTTTTCAACATTGCCCGATACGTGCCCTACACGCCGGTCACGCGCTGGAAATATACGAAGTCAAGGGGACAAGTAAATGCGGGCGCTAATCGGTACTACCTAACGTCAAGGCTGCCGGTCGGCCAAAAAATCGTAGATCCGAAGCTGGGTGGCTACTCAAATTGGACCTTTCCAACATACGCGCCGGAACGGAACTCATTCGTTGGACCTGGGGCGTGGAACCTCGACTTGGCTCTGAGCAAAACGTTCTATATCCGGAAAGAGGCCAACATTGAGCTGCGAGCGGAGGGTTTCGATCTACTGAACCATCACAACCTGTATGTCCAGCAAGCGTTGGCGAACGCAGCGAACTACTTTCCTTCTAATCCGGAGATTCTGGCTTCGAAGGGTGGGGTAAACGGCGCGACGAGCGAAGAACGGCGATTCGGACAGTTGGCCGTAAAGATCAACTTCTAAGCTTGCCTTGGTTGCCCCGCGAAATGGTAGCGTGCGGCAAACCGCTTTGCCGCTATTCATCCACAGTAAGAGCCGTGTGCGCAGCGCACGCGTCCAGACCATGCACCTCAAACAGTGGAAGCGCCGGCAGATGTTGGCGCGGGTTTAAGTAGCAATTTTGTGGGGCAAGCCACTGCACTTTTCTACAGGCGTGATTTCGCTCCCCTTTGCAACACTATTCGAGCACGGCAGCGACCCTCTTCTAGGCCATTGAAGAGCCGATGAATCGTTGACATTTTCATGTCGGTCCACTGGTCTTCGCATGAGGCCGCTGAATTAACTCACTCTCGATTGCTGACACCTCGTTGAGACAATCTCTTGAGGCAACCATGAGCAAGGCTTCATAAGGAGTTGTGTGAAGATCTCCAAGTACCTAGGAAGGTGGATTCTGGTTGCCCTGGTGGGATCACCTGTTACCCTTGCGGCTCAGAGCACAGCATCGAGTGGGATTACTGGGGACAGTACACGGACGAGCCAGATGGACCCGCATGCAATGCCGCCTGTTTTCAAGATATCACCGGGGGTGATGCAGGAACTGGATACAGTGGAGACAGCTCTCGCAATGGTCCCAGCAGATCCACTTTTGAAGGGTGATCCCTTCGGATTCATCACTCGACCGAGCGACAAGGGAGTGAGTTGGTTGGAAGAGAACTCACGATTGCGGCTGGGTGCCACATACACCGTCATCAATCAATATGCGACGGAGACCCCTCCTGATGTGCGGCACGATCAGGTGAGTGGACGGCTCGATTTCAACGGAAACCTGGCGGTGTACGACGGCGAGAGCACGAGCGGATCGATCGGACTCCTGGCACGTTCCGGCACGAATATCGGTATGAGTCAGCAGTTCAATTTGAGTGACGAGATGGGTTCGGGAGTCTTCTTGAATTCGCTGCAGGGCGGCGGCGAGCAGCGGCCGATCACACTCAATATCCTTTACTGGAGGCAGGATTTTCTTCATAAGCGGCTTTCGATCTACGTAGGTAAGGTTCATCCAAATCAATACATTGGCCTGAGTCTTTATAATGACGATGAGACGACGCAGTTCCTGAATGGCGTGGATAATGGCAACCTCACAGTTCCTTACGCTGGTGCGTTTGCGGGTGGTGCGGCGGTAGAGTACCAATTCACTCCGCACCTGTATCTGCACAGTGTAGCCGTGGATACAGTGGGGCAACCCCAAGATGGCATTGCGACGTTGGTAGACAAGAAATATTTCGAAGCTACCGAATTGGGTTGGTTCTCGGGTAAGCCTGGAAGTGGCTTTCAAAGCCTTCGTCTTGCATTCTGGCATGACGATACGAAGGATCTTGGGAGTGGTTTTGGAGTTGGTTTTGGCTTCGACCACGAGTACCGAAACGGCTGGGCGCCTTTTGGACGAATCGGCTTCGCAACAGATACGGGGGGACTGATCAAGCGGGCGGACGCGCTTGGTATCACGAACATAAGACCATTCGGCCGGCAGGGGGATATGTTTGGCGTTGCGATGAATTACACCGAGCCAAACCACTCTGGTAGACACCACGAAAGTCTTTTTGAAACTTTCTATCGACTACGACTGACCAATAGCATCGAGGTAGGGCCTGACCTTGAGGTGTCTATTCATCCGACGTATGCGGCGAAGGCTTACACAAGCCTTTTGCCCAGCGCGAGAATGCGAATCATCTTTTAGCTCCTCTTCATGTTGCTAAGCGAACATTGTTGCTTGCCACGGCAGAAGGTGGAGCGTGCCTGTCGGGGCGAGCTCTGCCCCTGTCACATTCGAAATGAGTCTATGCTTCACAACGATATGCAATGGCAGCTTTAAGTCTATGGCGTCGTCTGAGAAGTTCAACGCGACAACGATCTGACCGGTGTCGTCGGAGCGTACGTACGCGTAAATATTGGGCTGCGGCCCGGATATATCCCGGTAGGCGCCGAAGATAAGCACCCTCTTTGATCTTCGAATCCGGATCAACTGCTGGTAGTAGGCCAACACCGAATCTTTATCGTCGCTTTCAGCATGCACATTGACCCTGAGGTAGTTGGGATTCAGCACGATCCACGGCTTTTTAGCTTGCGTGAAACCGGCATTGTGAGTCGTGTCCCATTGCATCGGAGTGCGGCTGTTGTCGCGGCTCGTTAGCGCATTGTTCGAGAGATACTCAGACGCTGGGACCTTGCCGCTTTCAACCAAATCCTTCCACAGATTGTGGACGCCAATATCGTTAAACTACGAGATATCAGTGAACGGGAAGTTGCTCATGCCTATCTCGTCGCCTTGGTAGACGAGGGGCGTGCCTCGCAGTGTGAGGAGCATCGTGGCAAGGAGCTTTGCAGACCGAACTTGAAACTCAGGACGGTTGGAACCGAACCGCGACACCGCACGCGAAAAGTCATGGTCCCCGAGGAAGACGACTGGCCATACGTGCAGGTCATCTTGAAACTGGTTTTCCAAATTGAAGGCTTTCAGCTTCCCCAGACTCCACGGCACCTTGCGCCACCCCTCGGCGATGTCGAGAAGCTGGAAGTCGAATCGGAATGCTGAGCTCAATTCTTTGTCGCGGTCGTCCGTTGCTCTCACAATCCGTTCTCGCGTCATGCCCCAACCCTCGCCGACGAAGTAGAGGTCCGGGAAGTCGCTAGTAGAGGCGCGTATCTCCTTCAGGTACTGATCGAGACGCGGGCCGGAAGTGCGAAGAGTGTTGCCGTCTTCCTCCAGTTCGGCCGGTGTCATATCACGAAAGGGCAGTGGCTTGGAGATTTCGCCGACGCAATCGAAACGGAATCCGCTGACACCTTTAGCCGCCCAGAAGTTCAAGACAGCATAGAGCTCCTTGCGAACCCTTGGATTCTCCCAGTTGAGATCGGGCTGCTTGACTGCGTAGTGATGAAGATAATACTGACCGGTCGCTCGATCGAACTCCCACCCGGATCCACCGAAGAAAGACGGCCAGTTGTTCGGTGGTCCCCCATTAACCGGATCCCTCCAAAAATAGAAGTCCCGATAAGGATTGTCTCGCGAAGACCGGCTCTGCTTGAACCAATCGTGCTCGTCACTCGAATGATTGAAGACCATGTCGAGGATCACTCGGATATTGTGTTTCTTGGCTTTAGCCATGAAGTGCTCAAAGTCGTCCATGGTGCCAAAGTCGGGGTGGATGCGTCGGTAGTCGCGGACATCATAGCCGTTATCCGCATTCGGCGAATCGAAGCAGGCTGTGACCCAAACGGCGTCAATGCCCAGATCCTGCAAATAGCCCAGCCGTGAGGTGATTCCCGGGAAATCGCCGAGGCCATCTCCATTCGAATCCTGAAAGGAGCGTGGATAAATCTGATAGAGAACGGCAGCCTTCCACCATGTCTCGCCTGCGTCATTCGGCGTGGGGATAAGGCCCGCAGCTGCATTTGCGCCTTGAGGCATCAATGCGAAGCCCGCTGAAGCGCCGAGATATTTGGAGAAGGTACGGCGGTCTATCAAATTTGATTTCCCTTCTGGATGGTCGGGGTGAGGGCTCTACGATCCCACAGCGTCTCGTGGCAAGTCTTCCACTCTATTCTGCTTCCAGAGAACCGATGAGGGTGTTAGACAGAATTTCTTGACTGCGATCGCGATGACACCTATGGCAAGAACGAGCAGAAGAACTTGAGCGATCAAGAAGGCCGTTCCCTTCGTTGCAGAAGCTAGCACCACTACGGCTAAAGCACTCACCTCCTGCGCCAGCCCAGCATTTCGACCAGACTCATGAAGGGCCCGACTCCGAACGCAAATACAAGCAAAAGACCGAAAGTGCTGCACACCGAACGCCGCGCCGTTATGATCGAGACCTTTGTCGAGTTCTTACTACGCATAACACTCTACGTTTCTGCCGATTCCGCTCAGGACATGTCGGCAATTCTGTATATGACCTCAATCAACCAAAGGGGCAGAAGAAATGCGCCAACGCGAGGCCAGGGAGATGTATCGTGGCTTTCTCATTGCGGCCACTCTATTCGCACTCCAAGGTCAAGCGAGAATTGTGAAGAAAGTTTCGGAATGTGACAACAACAACATCATCTATCGATTCGAGGAAGCCTGTGAGCTAAAGTGGGAGCCGTATCGTCCCACATCAAGCCTTAGATCGCGGGAAGATTCTTTGTCTTTAGCGTTACCTGATGGCTTGCTTCCGCCGCTCCGACATAGCGTCACTCCAGCACAGCACTCGTGATTATTTCGTCTTCGCTAATGATCGTCTCGCTGACGCCAACACTCGATTCCTCTCCATCGACATAGAGCATCCAGAAGCGTCCTGCCGTAGGATCATCGTCATTGCCATCAATGCTATCGATAAAGGCTCCAAAGATGGAGCGATAGACAACTCGGAAGCTAAATGATTTTTCGTACATTGCTTCGCCGATAATCATCGCTTGAAGCGCCGTAATACCTGCAAACCACGGTATGTCGAGTAGTTGATGGGTCGGGTCCGGATCGGCCGGAGCCTTAAAGATCTTAATCGTCACTGTATTCATAGGTCTCCCATTCGTGGATGAGTTGAAACGAGGCCGCTGTCGTTCGCGGAACCAATGGAAGCGGCTGAGTTTCCCTCGCGACCGAATCGGATCGAATGATTGTCTCTCATTTTTTTCGGGTCATAGCTGCAGATAACTACAGGCTGTCGCCTATTGAAACCCGGTTCATTGGCCAATGTCGACATGGTAGGCTGCGTGAGATTGGGATGTCGAAGCGAGCAATAGGCTGGCTTCGACCATTCCAACTAGTGAAGATGAATCTGGTGTTTCGAGGTGCGTCTTTATCGTACCGACAATACCCGGACGTGTTTCTGGTGAGGATGAGGTTCGTATGGAGCATTTATTTGACGCAGTAATCGTGGGAGCCGGCCAGGCCGCGTCGCTTGCTGGGAAGCTGACCAAGGCCGGTTGGACTGTCGCTCTGGTCGAAAAGAAGTGGCTCGGCGGAAACTGTGTCAATGTCGGTTGCACGCCTACAAAAGCCATGGTCGCTAGCGCGAAAGCAGCCTATATCGCTTCTCACGCTGATGACTTCGGTGTACTCAGCGACGGAGGTGTTCGTTTAGACCTCAAAAAGGTCAAGGCACGAAAAGACGCGATCGTCCTCAATTTTCGAGCGAAGAATGAAGCAGCGGTTGCGAGTATGGATGGTTGCACACTGTTTCATGGCATAGGGCGTTTTGAAGCGGTTGACCGGTTGCGAGTCGGGGACGACGTGCTTTGCTCGAGGCATTTCTTTCTAAATGTGGGAGCCCGTCCCAGAATCCCCACGATGCCCGGAACTGAGGATGTTCCATTCTTAACGAGTACGACCATTCTCGATCTCGAGGTGCTTCCCGAACACCTCATCGTGATAGGTGGCAGTTATGTGGGCCTCGAGTTCGCGCAGATGTTCCGCCGCTTTGGATCGAAGGTAACTGTTGTTGAAAAAGGGGCAACGCTCCTGGGGCATGAAGATGCCGATGTTTGCGCAGGCATAACCGAAATCCTTCAAGCTGAAGAGATTGCTCTTCGCTTTCATGCAGAGTGCCTTGCTCTTGAGCGCGGACCATCGGGCGTCATTGTTCGTGTTGGATGTAAGCATGGCAGCCCAGAAATCCACGGATCTCATGTTCTTCTGGCTGTGGGACGCGATCCAAACACCGACGATCTCGGTTTGGAACATGCGGGACTATCCGTGAACAGCCAAGGGTTTGTCGAGGTAGATGACCAGCTTCGGACCCCGGTCGGAGGAATATGGGCTTTGGGAGATTGCAATGGCCGCGGCGGGTTTACGCATACCTCCTACAACGACGCTGATGTCGTCGCCGCAGACCTGATTGATGGCGACTCTCGACGCGTCACAGATCGTATTCCAATTCATGCTCTCTACATCGATCCTCCGCTAGCGCAAGTGGGGATGAACGAGCGACAGGTTCGCGAACGGGGCAGGCTCGGCAGATGTCAACCATCGGGAGGGCGATCGAGAAAGGCGAAACTCATGGTTTCATGAAAGTTCTGGTAGACGCAGAGACCCAGGAGATTCTTGGAGGCACTATTCTGGGCGTCGGTGGCGATGAGGCGATCCATTGCATCGCGACGGCGATGTACGCACGTCAATCAGCCTCTCTACTCGCGCGTTCGGTTCACATCCATCCCACGGTGGCAGAACTGATCCCGACAGTCTTCCAGACTCTACAGCCGTTGGCTCCTTAAGTCGGATTGGAGTCGGGGAGCATCTGGCTTGCAGATGATGGTAAGAATATTGTTCGGACGATTACCTCCAACTGGCACACCTTTAGACATATGGACGCGGTCACAATGATTCCAAGGCCCGAACATGACCACTGACTTCGATTGCAGGGCAGTTCAAGCGGAGGGCCCTATATTAGGACGACTGTTTTGAAACCGCATTTCGAACTGCAGTTTTCTATAGGCAATTCGATCCGACTTGCTCGTAGACTGACCACACGTCGTGGCGATATGCAGAGCCTGCTTCCGCTATGCGCCGAAAATCGTCTAAAGCCCGTGAAGCGTATTCCTAATGAAGTGGATGTTTCTTGAAAGACTACTAACCGTCTGGCTGGTAATCGGTGTGTGCACTGCAGCGAAGGCCCAGCATGTGATGCAGATGCCGACAGGTACTCCAGCTAGCCCTTCAAACGATCCGCATCTAACGACTCCTATTGCAAACCTGGGCGACGGAGGTATCGACGCGGAGAGTGCACTCCCAGCTGCCCGAATAGCGTTCGACAATGGTGTGAAGCTTGATAACTCCTTTTCGCAGGAAGAGGCGCTTCGCGCTTTCATGCTGGCCGAACATTTGGATCCGCATTGCGCTATGTGTTACTGGGGCGAAGCGTCGTCACTAGCTCCTACCATCAACTACACCGTCCCTCGACAAGCGGCCGTCCGAGCGGTGGAAGCCCTATCGCATGCTGAATCGATCACTGATGGCCTTTCACCCAAGGCGAAAGGGATCATTGCTGGAGAACGCCAACGATACCTGCTCCGCGACGGGAATTGGGTTGTCGATGATGAAGCTGAGGCGAGGGCTACGGATGCTCTCGCGGAAAGGTTCCCAAACGATGATGCTCTTCAGGTAAGCGCCGCCAACGCTCAGATGATTGCAGCGGAGAACGGCATGCCGGGCTCCGCCTCCGCAACGGACCCACATCTGGCGAGAGCGCAGGTGCGTCTCGAAACAGTGCTGCGTCGTAACTCTACATACACACCTGCGATCCACCTCTACCTGCACCTGACGGAATGGCAGGGCCGTCCCGCCGCATCCCTGCCGTATGCACAACGGCTTGCCGCTCTTGCACCCAAATCGGGGCACTTGCTGCACATGGCGAGTCACATCGATTACCACACGGGCAACTATGAAGCCGCAGCGCAAGCCAACATGGCCGCAGTTGCTGCAGACATAGAGTACGTTGAAAAGATGCAGCCTCCAGGAGGCATGAACGCCCTCCCGATGCATCAACACAATCTTCTGTTTGGACTTGTGGCGTCGCTCATTAGCGGCGACAAAGACCTGGCCCTGAAGTTTGCGAATGAAATGCAACGCTCCTCTCCACGCGAGAGCTTAGCTTTTGCTGAGTCTTATTTTGCCTTCGGTCGCTTTGCCCCTACGGCCGATGTTTTAAACCTCAAGGCACCTACGGCTTCTTTGGCAAGTGCCTTTTATCACTTCGCCCGCGGAGAAGCGCTGATCCGTGACAACGACAGCCATGGGGCGCTTCAGGAAGCTGAAATTATAGAGAACATAAAGAAAACCGGCTCGTTCGAACACACCGATCCGCAGGTCGTTTCTATGTTGACGGTTGCCCTCCACATGCTGAGCGGACGCGCTGCAATGGTCCGGAAAGATTATGCAACCGCAGTAAAGGAGTACAGCTTCGCTTCGAGCTTTGAGGCAGAGCACGACGGCTATCGTGATCCTCAGATCTGGCCATGGCCCCCGAGGCGAAGCCTGGCGGAAGCGCTTCTGCTCCAAGGAAATCCTCTCGGGGCGCGAAAAGAAATCGAAACGACGCTTCAGGCCGTTCCAGACGACCCTATCAGTGGGACCGTGCTCGGAGCTATCGAGGAAAAGATGCAGGATCACCCATCCTCGAGCATTCCCGAACACGCTGGAAAGATTTGGCTTGGCCCAACGGATTCGTTGAAACCGGCGATGATCTGATCGGGTCCTTATCTTTCTCAGGGCGTGATTATGTCGTTCAAATGGCACAGGGCTTGGTCTGCAAGAACGCTCGTTCTAGCGTGCAACAGTCTGCTTCTTTGGTGAATGAATTCCGCTTCTAAACAGTTGAACGCTCCCACCAAATGCCGAAGAATACCGGCTATACAGCGAAGTGATTGATGCCAATTGAAGACCTCAATGAGTGATAAATCGCCGAGTTACTCATCGAGAATGGCTGTCGTCTCAATGAGTGCCTTATGACTCACCTTTCTTAGATAGGGGATTCATTGAACGGGGTTATCGCCGGAAAGGCTGCTGGATGTTTGTCGTCGGCATTGCGACCTCCCTCAGCGAAAACTTGATTCTGAGCAGCGGAGCGGATTGTGTCATTCACAGATTCCAACAGCTGAGGCGATTGCTTGGCGGCCGGGCCTCATTTGCATTCCGATCACGATGACAACAGAGAAGCGACTGAAGTCGCTCGTGGATGGAACGAAGTCGAGTCGTCTAGGAGAATTTATCGCGAAGTACTCGTCACCGCCGGCGGTCATCTTCTCAGGATGCGATGTTATTCGCCGACCTTGAACTCGCGGATGATCTCTGGTTCTCCGACGCCCCCGCGATATGCGGAGGCCACCGAGGAGACCCTACTGCAGCAGGAATATGAGAAAGAAGTGCCGTCTGTAAACTCGAGAGAAAGTTCCTGTTCTTCATCAGAATGGCGCGTGATTTTCACGGTGGCGATGACCTTCTTCGCCAACTCGGGGATTTCGAATTCGTCCACGGTTTGTTTCCTTCAGCTCGCACCGTAGCTCCTCGTGGCGGTTAAGAGCTTAGGTTAGTGTTTTTCGCTGCCGTTTGGGGAGTCCATTCCTGGATTCCTTTGCAGTCAATGTTGTTCATGCGCAACATTGCATGTCAATCCTAGCTTGACCCTTGGAGAGTGGCAAATGATATCTGCGTCAAATTCGGCCGTCGCCTTTGGGAGTTGCGCGAAGAGCGAGGCTGGAACCAAAAATATTTGGCGGAGATCTCAGGCATCGGACGCACACATATCTCCCAACTTGAGAACGGACGGCGGGAGGCGGGCCTTCGGATGCTGGAGACTCTCGCCGACGCCTTTAAGCTTCGGTTGGCCGACTTGCTAGAGGGAGTCTAGGCATCCGGGCTCGTATCTGCCATCAGGAACTTCCCTTCCGCAAATGGTGGGTCTAAGGAAAGAGGCGAGAACAGGTGTAACAGCTAACTCGCAACCACTCGATCCAACTAACATGACCTTCCATGCCAGGTTGGTCCCGAAACTCTTTTCAGAGGTTGCGAGATTTCAACTCTTTGTGGAGATTTCTTGATTTGTGTGAGACGTCGCATGAAGGCTCGAACGAACTCGCTAAGCAATTTCGAACGGTTATCGGCTCTGGTGGCGAGACACACCGTAAGAGCAAGCTCCTTGTCTTCCAATGGCCGAACGATCGCGCCGCGTTCCGCGATTCGTTGCGCGCCTGCCATGCTTAAAAAAGCGATGCCTAGATTCTCTGATACCAACTGCGCGGCATCCTCCGCAGTCAACACCTTTTGTCCACTACGAAAGACAATTTCTTCCTCCGCTGCCCGCCGCAGGATAGCGTCGTCATGTCGGGATGAGCCTTCCTCTCAAAGAGAATCCATCTTTCGTCGCTTAGGTCTGATAGAGTCACGCTTCCTTTAGACGCCAATGAACTAGTCTCTGGCAGCACGACATATAGGGGCGACTCGCTGACCTTTGTCGTAATTAGCTTCCGGTTTGCGCCGGGGTTCGCGACGAGCGCAAGATCCAATTTCGAGAATGTCAGATCATGAATGAGGTCTGGCGTGAAATCGCTACGCAGGTGAACATTGAGATTCGGGTAAAGTGGCAGATGAATCGAGAGAGAAGCGCGGACGTCAAGAACGGATCCGTGTAAGGAGACCGTCCGATAGTAAGAACCGATTCGACGCCTTCCGTGGCAGCTTTCGCTACTTCTATTGCTTTCTCATCGTGCATAAGAGAAAGCTTCGCTTCCTCCACGAAGACCCGGCCTGCTTCTGTCAAGTTGACGTTCGCATGGTCACGCTCGAAAAGCTTGATTCGGTATCTATTCTCAAGGGATGCGACCCGGCGACTGAGGCCCGGTTGAGTAATCCCAAGGCGCTTGCTGCACGCGTGAAATTCAGTTCCTCGGACAAGGTGACGATTGCGACCAGTAAGCGAACCTCAATGAGTCTCTGCATTGGCTCGCCCTCCTTATGAGGGGAAACGACGTCCGCCTGAGTGGCCATCCAACTTACCTGGCTCGAGCCACTATCCAATAACTAGAGACTTTCCAGAAAGAATTGGTTGCCAGTACCGATGCGACTAAACCCACTTTGATAGCCCTGATATGCGCCGCAGTCATCACGTTGGGTGCGAGAGTCATTGGACAGCAGTGGCTTGCCCCGGAAATTTTGTTAGTCACGGAGCCGTGATGCCTCGGAAAAGCGACGTGACCGAAACCGTTCAGAAGAAACCAGTTCAAACGAAGGACTGCACTCGATCGCTCTGGAACCTCACTACTCTGTTCCGCAAGTCGCCGCCATGTGGCATGTCAGCGAGAAGACTGTCCGGCGTCTCTTCGACGGAGAGACAGGTGTACTTCGCTGGGGCAGCAGCGAGACAGCCCGGAAACGGGGATATCAAAACCTTCGCATTCCACAAAGTGTTTTGATCCGTCTTCATCATCGCCGCCAAACGGCTTGAACTAAGCCCGCATCAACACGAGCTTCGCTTTGCCCCGCTTCGGCGGTTGTGGGGGAATCACTCCTAACGAGCCCCACGCGTTACGAACGCTGGCTGCCAGCTGGTCCTGACGCGCCTTGACCCACGGTGAGTAATGCTTCTCGGTGATCTTGACACTGGCATGTCCGAGAAGCATCGAGACCTGATCGATAGGCACTCCGGCAAGTAGCATTTCCACAGCGAAGGTATCTCGTAGCATGTGCGGAAAGCAGCGTTTGGCTGACCCGTCCGGTTTCTCCAGTCCAGCCAATTTGAAGACCCTTCTGAAGCTACGTTGCCAGTCTGCAACTGCGCTCTTTGGTAGCCCGTTGCCGCTCCAGAAAAAATAGCGCGGATTTGGCTTGACGCCATCAGGGAGAGTGCGAAGTGCATCCGCCACCTGAGGGGGAAGGGGCACGTAGACCGGAGTTCCGGTCTTTGCCTGATATAGCAAAAGATTGTCGTTGATGAGCCGAGTTCGTTCTAGCGTGACTGCATCGCGAATGCGTAGCCCGCTCCAGCGCATCAGCATGATGAGTGCCCGAATGCGAGTGCCATTATTCCCGCCGATGGTCTCACCGCGACCCTCACGGTAAAGGAACGTCGCGTCGAGCAACTTCTCGTATTCGTCACGTGTGAAATAGTCCGTGGGCGCCTGTGTGACCGAGATTCTACCCAATCGATCAGTTGGGTTTGCGGTCAACCATCCGGCACGGATACAAAACCAGAAGAAACCTGTCAGGCGCTCTTGCTTCTTCTTTTTAGCGAGACCGCCGTCGGTCCAAGAAGCCCTGAAGGATTGGGCTGCCCTCAGATCAAATTCTTTAAGCAGTTTGTACCCTTCGGCCCTGCACCAAGTTAAGAACTGCTTTCGAAGTTGGATCTCCAACTTATAGAGAGTCGCATCCGCAAGTTCGCGCGCCTTGGCATCCGCTAGGTATTCCGTGACAGCCTGAATGATGGTGATGGGCTCGTCTTTCGGCGTTGTTTCTGACGTCGCGGTATCTTCGATGGAACGTGCCAGAGCAGCCGCGCGATCCCAACTCTTCGATTTTAGACTTTTTCTGGAATACGTACCCTCTACCGTGCCCTCAGCCCACATCGGGCAGGCGCATCGTTTCTAGTACCTATCTGCGACTTTCGGACAACCGGGACTATGGCGACGATAGATGGTCAACATGACATCATCGTACATTCGTCGTGCAGTTATCGTACAGTCCCTATTTGATCCGACGTATGTTTTTCAAAAAAATACACTTGAAAATGGTGGAGGCGGTGGGAGTCGAACCCACGTCCGAAAAAACTTCCAACAGAGAGCTTTCATGCTTTTTCCAGTTCATCTTTGTCTCGTCATCGGCGCTTAGAACGGACGAAGATGCGACGACGACCAGCCTGATTGATCTCGTCCGACCCGCTCAGACGGAGCAGGGAAGACCAGCCTACTGTGCGACGATCGGTACAGGCCCGTAGGCGAAGCTTGAGCGATCGGCTACTTAATTAATTAAGCAGCAAGAGCGAACTGAGGTTCGGCACTTATAGTTTTGTGAGCGATTACGGGTGTCCACACCCCGGCATGCCTCTCTGCCACAAGCAATCCCGTCGAAGCCGTGACGCCCCCATCTGGAGCTGGCACCAACATTGCATTGGGCGCTACAAAGAACTACTCCAATTATAACTCTGCTGCTCGAGCGTCACGCGAAGGCCAGGATCACGGCGCCGATAGTGATGAGCGAGGCTCCACCTACCTTCAGCGGAGTCAGTTGTTCGCCGAGGAACAGCCACGCGCCGAGGATGACCAGCACCACACTGAGTTTGTCGACCGGCGCTACGCTCGAGGCGGGGCCCATTTGCAGCGCGCGGAAGTAGCATAGCCACGACAAGCCGGTGCAGATGCCTGAGAGCACAAGAAAGACCCAGCTGCGCCGACCGATCTGCGCGAGGGCGTGATGCTTCTCGAAGGCGATGGCGATCGCCCAGGTGAAGATCAGGATCACCGTCGTTCGGATAGCGGTCGCGAGATTCGAGTCGATTCCCGAGACTCCGACTTTGGCCAACAGTGCAGTTGCGGCGGCAAAGACTGCCGATAGAACGGCCCAAAAGATCCAAGTCATGGGTTCAAGGATACTCGGCCGAGAAATTTTCGACCGAAGATCGCAGAGGAGCTACATGGTTGCGTTTAAGAGGTCGACTTCCTGCCACTCGCCGCGTTCGATACCGGCGCGAATCTGTGCCGGGGTCTGTCCCTTTTTTGTTTGCTGATAAGCATAAACCGCTTCTCTCATGCAGGTGGAACAGGCAGCGCCGTGGGTGCCTTCGAAGCAGCTGTGCAGGCTGTTGTGGCGCATCTCGCGATCGCAGTGGCAGTAGCAGGGCTGCTGATGCAACACGGCAGGGATGGCGGCGGCCATCTTGTACGCGGTTACCTGATAGGGATGCGAGAAGTAGACTCCGGTTAGTTGGTTCCCGCTAAGCACCGGAGGAAGAGGCTTTGCCGGAGCAGATGCGTTGTAGGCCGGGATGTCTTCCGAGGGGTTCGACCACTGGGCGGAGGCCACCATGGTGACCAGACCTAACGCGATGCATCCGAGAATTCGCTTCATTATCGTATTCTAGATCAATCCCTTTCGATGGCGTATCTACTGCTTTTTCGTTACTCGGTCTCTCTTTCTTCTGACAACTGGGCGAGGTGAATTAGGTTTGTGGGCCGTGGGTCCTACCCCCTCCCCACTGGGGTATTTTGGGCGTAACTTGTTTGGTTTCTATACTTTGTAGACAGTGTATGCCTGCAAAATATTCTATTCAAAGGGTTTACGGCTAAAATATTGCATCTAAATGGTTTATGAGGTGCTTGACGACGGGCCTTCCTTTCGTGCAAGGAGATCCTGCGTGTCAGTATCAATTATAAAGATTTGGCGATAACTCATGCGCCAGGGCTATCTCTTTGTCTTGGTTCGGGTTGCGATGGTTTGGGACTTGACAGAAAATAGCCATTCTTCTCTGCGTTCGATCCCAGACTTGGCCAGCAGTGGAATTCGTCCGAAGCTGTCGCTTGGAAATGGCAGCAATAGACTCAAGGGCAACGCAGTCGCGTGTATTTGAGTTTTTTGTGTGGGGGAAGGCAAAAAAATGCGGCACGAACGGTGTTTTGATCGTGCCGGGAGGCCAGTGACGCAACTTGTGTCAGCCAAACTGCGATGATGCGGGCTGAAAAATCTCACGAGCGGAAGACTCACGCTTCGTTGAATTGAAGATACCACAATATGGAGGAAAAGAAAGAGAAATATGTTCAATCATAGAAATTTGATGATTTTGGGCACGTTTCCCAGAGACTCGATTTTTCACAAATCAAAATAAGGTCAATCTAATGAATGATTTGAAAAAATGACCGGTCTTTTCACTTATTTTCTACGCAAAACAGAGGATGTTGGAGAATTCCTATGAAATTACAGTTTTTTGCGGTTTGGAGGCTGATTTTCAGCAGTTCGGGATACTTTGGGGCTTGGTGCGCTGAACAAAAAGCTATGCAGTAGGGAACTCTTTGCTGAGTTTGCTGGCCATGGAGGCATCACGCTGGGTGATTCCTCCGGCATCGTGGGAGACCAGGCCGAGAACTACGTGGTTGTAGCGAATGTCGATATCGGGGTGGTGGCCGGCAGCCTCGGCAAGTGTGGCGACGCGGTTCACAAACTCCATCGCCTGAATGAAGTCCTTGAAAGTCCATTCGCGAATGAGCTTGCCGTCCTTGAGATTCCACTCGGGGTTGGATTTCAGAACGTCCTTGATCTCGTCCGCATCCATTGCTTTCTTCATTGAGACACCTCGCCCTGCGATGCTAGCTGCCTTTGTTTGTTCTGCGCAACTGACGAGAGCACTCGGGTAGTGGGGTCAGTTTGAAATTCCCAACATATTTCCGATTAGCCCGTTTCTCGTCAAAGTAGATTTCTTTTGGTCAAGCCATGTTTTGCTGGGAGACGCCTGTTATCGATCCGAATCTCGGCATTGAGGGAACTTCGTGACGCCAAACTTCTATACTTGTCCGACAATGGCTTTGAACAGACTTGGATTTGCTTTGTGTGCGCTCGCGACGGTGGTCTGCACGTTGTTGCATGTCGGAACTTTCGTTGCAACGCTGTCCCCATTCTGGGTTCTTCCTGCCTTTTTCTTTGTAGCTGGTGCGGTCTTGTGCGCGAGAGCGGTTCAAGCTAACACAAGATACGCAACGCCTGAGGGAAGGGTTGCCCTTGTCGGCTGGATATTGCTCGTATATGCCGTTCTCACATTTGTTTACTTCTACAAAATTACTGGGGGAGCATCGAGCGTTGCCATCGTCGATGGCCTATACGTCTCTATGTACAAGAGCCATGTGATCAAAACGATAACTGAGCACGAGTACAGAATGTTCCCCAATTTGTGGACCCGAGTCATGAGCGCGTGGATCGCTATGATGGCGGTTTTTTGTTCCACGTCATTCAAGCGCTCATCTAGGCAACCGTCGCGGTGTAATCATCTAGGTACGGACGTCTTTCCGGCCAAGGCAAACAGAAAATAGTCCATTTGTCTGAGATCAGACATGTGACCTTTCGGTGCTATCAATCTATTTGGGAAGCTGTTCCGGTCCCCTGCGAATTCAAACTGAGCCACTACTGTCAGTTGCTGCGGAACGGAGAGGGGGCGGCCGTTTGTGTTTCGGTAGCGGCGCGCAGGTCGGACCAGGTTTCCGGGGGGATGGAGAGAAAGACCTCGACGATCTGGGGGTCGAACTGCGTGCCGGAGCAATGGGTGATCTCGTCTCTGGCTTTGGCGAAGCTGGTTCCTTTGCGGTAGGGCCGGTCGGAGGTCATGGCATCGAGCGTGTCTGCGATGGCGAAGATGCGCGCGCCGAGCGGAATCTCTTCGCCACGCAGGCCGCGTGGATAGCCTTTTCCATCGAACTGCTCCTGATGGGCATAGACGATCTCGGCGGCATCGCGGAGGAAGGAGATCTTGCGAACCATCTCGTAGCCTCGCTCGCAGTGCTCCTTCATGATGGCCATCTCTTCGGGGGTGAGTCTGCCGGGTTTGAGAAGGATGGCGTCGGGCGTAGCGATCTTGCCGATGTCGTGGAGGAAGGCTCCACGTGCGATGACGCGCAGCTCTTCGGAGTTGAGCCCCATGGCCTGAGCGAGGGCGTTGGTGTACGCGGTGACGCGGCGTGAGTGGCCTTCGGTCTCCTGGTCGCGCAGGTCGAGTGCATCGCCCATGGCTTCGAGGGTGATGTCGTAGCTGCGTTCGAGGTCGAGCATGGTGGAGCGGAGGCGGCCGGTTCTGGTGTTGACGATGGCTTCGAGGTTATGCCGGTAGGTGGAGTTCTGTTTGCGGAGGCGACCGTGCTCGATCGCTCTGAGGACGACGCTTTCGAGCTCGGTGCGCTCGAAGGGCTTGAGGAGATAGTCGATGGCGCCGCGTCGGAAGGCGCTGGTGACGACGTAGATGTCGTTGATGGCGGAGAACATGACGACGGGGATGCCGGGGTGGTCGGTGCAGAGGTGGTCGAGGAAGGTGAGTCCGTCGGTGCCGGGCATCATGATGTCGGAGAGGACGAGGTCGTAGTCGGGGTCCTGCTGGAGGCGAGTGAGTGCGTCTTCGGCGCTTGCGGCGGTGTTGACGGTGTATCCGCTGCTGGTGAGAAGGGCTGCTGCGACTGCTCTCACGGGTTCTTCGTCGTCGACTATCAGGATTCGTTCCTGCGGCATGAATAGATACTTTCGCGGAGTGACGGTGTGATGTAGCTGGCTAAATGCCAATGGCTTATACGTCTTTATCGGCGGTTCAGGCGGAGGAATCAGGTGCTTGGTTGAGAAAAAATTCGTATATGGATTCAGAGCGTTCTGTTTGCGGTTTTGCTGCAGTTTTTAAGGGGGGTCATGGGAAAACGCTTGGTTTTGTTGTGGTGAGTTGATGGTGAGATCGTGGTGGTTTGCGTGGTGGACATGGTTTTTCGGGAGCGCTTTAAAGAACGCAAAAGAATGTGCCATGGATTTCGACTTTTTTTTGTGTTTTTCAAAATAGGATTTTGACAGACGGTGTAGGCGGATGTAGTTTGGCGCCATTGGTCCGTGGCGCTCTTTCGAATCGGTAGAGAGCGGGATTCGAAGGATGAGACGTCGGCTTGGGACGATTCGGAGGGATTGATGAAGACGCTACTGCTTCTCCTTGTGATGTGCACCACTTCTCTTCACGCACAAATGGAAGGACTGTGGGAAGGCTACGACGGAGAGTGGGCTCATGTGTCCAAGCAGTTGGTGGAGCTTGCGGAGGCTACGCCGGCGGATAAGTTCGCGTGGCGTCCTGCGCCGGGGGTGAGGTCAGTCAGCGAAGTCTATATGCATATCGCTCAGGCAAATTTTTATCTGCTCAGCGTTACTGGCCCTCCTATGCCGCCGGAGATGATGTCCGATGATGCTGAGAAGATTGTGACCAAGAAGGCGGATGTGATTGCGTGGTTGAAGCGGTCGTTAGAGGCGGTGAAGACGGCGCGTGCTCAGTTAAAGCCGGGGGAGCTTCAGCGGAAGGTGAAGATTGAGGGTAAGGAGGTCACGGTGGATGGGATGTATCTGAGGATCATTGTTCACGACAACGAACATATGGGGCAGCAGATTGCTTATGCGCGGATGATGGGCGTGGTGCCGCCGTGGTCGGCGCCTGCTCATAAGTGAGATTTGTCGTTGCGTATTTCAGCGGCGATATTGTTCTGGCTTGAGGCGGTAGAACGGATGCATGAGTTCCTGTGCGCCCCAGGGCTCCTCGTGGGAAAAGGTATAGCCGAGCCGCTCCAAAAGATCCTTTGAGGATATGTTCCTGGGACCGTGGCCTGCGGTTAGCTCCAGGGCGCCCAGTGTTCCAAAGGCGTACTCAATGACGGTGCGTGCCGCCTCTTCTCCAAAGCGGCCGCCCCAGAATTTTGGCGCGATGTGCACGCCTAATTCATAGACGCGGTGCTCGTCGTGAAATGGTCTTAGACCGGCGCAGCCTACGTGCTCTCCGCTGACGAGATGGAAGATGGGCCAGTAACTGATGCCGAGAGCAGTCTGCCTTGTACGTTCCACTTCCAGTCGCGCGTTTGCTTGCTCGGCCGTCATGGGGCCGCCCATGTGAGTCATTACTCCAGGATTCATCCAAAGTGATTCGGCGAGAGGCAAGTCAGCGGCAGTCCAATGGCGGAACCCGAGACGTGACGAAGAAAGGAAGTAATCCATGACGAAGGATATCAACCATTGGAAGGCAGATGTGCGCGTGGCTGGGCTCGCTGTTGCGGCTCGTTGGTGTGCATCAGGCTTTTTGTTTGGCGGCTTTGCGTGCGGCGACCCAGCCGGGTTTGTTGGTTTGGCGACTGCGGCCAAGGGCTAGTGCTCCGTCGGGGACGTCTTCGGTGATGCTGCTGCCGGCGGCGATGTAGGAACCGGCTCCGATGTTGATGGGGGCGACGAGATTGGAGTCTGAGCCGACGAAGGCGCCGTCGCCGATGGTGGTGCGGTGTTTGAGGACGCCGTCGTAGTTGCAGGTGATGGTGCCGGCGCCGATGTTGACGCCTGCGCCGATGACGGCGTCGCCGAGATAGCTGAGGTGGTTGGCCTTCGAACCTTTGCCTATGGTGGTTTTCTTGGTTTCGACGAAGTTGCCGATGTGGGCTCCTTCGCCGATGTGGCTCTCGGGACGGAGGCGCGCGTAGGGGCCGAGGATTGCGTTGTCGGCGACTGAGGAGTCGTCGAAGACGCAGCCATTGAGGACGGTGACGTTGTTGCCAATGGTGCAGTTCTGGATGACGGAGTAGGAGCGGATGCGGGAGTCGCTGCCGATGTTTGTGGAGCCGAGGAGTTGAACGTAGGGCTCGATGACGGTGTCGGGGCCGATGGTGACGGCGGAGTCGATGACGCAGGTTTCGGGGCGGAAGATGGTGACGCCGGCGGCCATGAGGTTGCGTGCGGTGGCGAGGCGCATGGCAGCGTCGAGGTGCATCATCTCGGCGATGGTGTTGGCTCCGAGAACCTCGTCGACGTTGTTGGCTTTGACGGCGACGACGCGTTTGCGTTCGGCGACGAGCATGGCGGCGATGTCGGTGAGGTAGAACTCTCCGTGGGCGTTGTTGGTGTTGAGGGCGTCGAGTTTGCTGAAGAGGGCCTGGGTTTCGAAGCAGTAGATGCCGGAGTTGATCTCGGGTGCGCTGAGCTGGTCGGGGGTGAGGGCCTTTTGTTCGACGATGGCGGTGACTTCGGGTTTGTTGGGGTTGGCGCGGAGGACGCGGCCGTAGCCAGTGGGGTCGGTGGGGACGGCGGTGAGGATGGTCATGGCGGCGTGCTCGCGGAGATGAGTGTCGCGGACGGCGGCGATGGTTTCGGGACGGATGAGGGGGACGTCGCCGGAGAGGACGAGGAGATGTTTGGGGAGGGGAGCGCCGGAGAGCTCGAAATCGGCTTTGAGCATCTGCATGGCGTGGCCGGTGCCGCGCTGCTCGGGCTGGAGGACGAACTTGACTCCGGTGGCGGCGACGGCGGCTTTTACTCGTTCGGATTCGTGGCCGATGATGCAGTAGATGTGGTCGGGGGTGACTGCGGTTTCAGCGGCGGCGATGACGTAGAGGAGGAGGGCGCGACCGCCGATCTCGTGAAGAACTTTGGGGTGCTTGCTTTTGAGGCGGGTGCCTTTTCCTGCGGCCATGATGGCGATGGCGAATTCGTTAGAGACCATAGAAGTCTATGGTCTCACGGCAGTGGGTGGTTATGCGGTGTGCGGATTGTTGACTAGTGAGTGGAGGTGGATTTGGCGCGCCACTTGTTTGTGAGTTCTTTGTCGGAGAGGGCTTTGATGAAAACGCCGCCTACTACGCTGCGGGCCTGGAAGCCTACTTGTTTGCCGGTTTTGGTGTCGTACCAGTCGGTGAGGGGGACGCGCGTGGGGGTTTCGTTGGTCCAACGGCAGATGGGGTCGATGATGGCGTTGAACTGGTCGGGGTTGGAGGCGAGGGTTGCGGTCCAGATGGACCAGTCGAGCTTGGTGTAGTCGGCGCGGCTGTCGAGCGGGAGGCCGTAGAGGTTGAGCTTGGTGAGGTAGAAGGCGACTTCGCTGTCGCGGACGCTGTTGGGGAAGAGGTTGTAGTCGAGGATCTTGTCCCAGACGAGGTTGTACTTCTGGCTCCAGGTGTTGGGGCTGTTGAAGGCGATCTTGTAGTGGTCGCCTTCTTTTGCCATGGCGATCCACTTTGCGGCCATCTCTTTTGCGGTGGATTGGTATTGCTTGGCGACCGTCTCTTGTTTGAGGAGATGGGCCAGGTCGGCGTATGCGGCTAGTGCGTCGATGGCTTTGATGGAGAGGTTTGCGTTGTGGGCTAGGTGTCCGGCGAAGTCGTCGGTGGTGAGTTGGGTTTCAGGGTCGAGGCCGTGGGTGTTCAGGTATTCGGCCCACTTGGTGAGTAGGGGCCAGTAGCGCTGGGCTAGTTGCGGAGTGCCTTCTGCGCGGGCTACGGCATCGACGAGGATGAGCATGTTGCCGGTCTCTTCGACAGGCATCTGGTCTTCTTCGGTTTTTTCGCCGCCGCCGTAGACCTGGCCGTTGGCGAGTGGGTATTGGCCGAGATCGTGTGGAGAGAAGGGGAATTTCCAGCGGGCGAGCGAGGAGTATTCGAGGACGGGGAGGAGCTGGGCTTCGAGGAGCTTCGGGTTGAAGAAGAGGAAGAACGGCGCTGAGGGGTAGAGGACGTCGACGGTGGCGATGCAGCCGTTGGAGAAGTTCTCTTTGGCGAAGAGCATAGGGTCGCCGTTTGCGTCGGCTACGAGCTTGTGTGCGGCGATGGCCTGGCGGTAGGAGAGGATCGCGATGTAGGCGTAGTGCTCGCCGCCAACTTTAGTGAGGTCGGCTGTGAGGTCTTTGTCGAATGCTTCGCCGCTGGCTTCGAGGGATGCGTACTGCTGTTCGGCTTGATCGAGCATCTGGTCTACGGGTTGGTTGTTGCGCTGCCAGTAGGAGCGAAGGTTTCGCTGGAGGTATTGGATTGCGTAGTTGTCGGTGTAGGAGACGAGGATGTGGCGAGTGACGGGTTGCGAGACGGAGCCGAAGTCGATGATGGTGGAGAGCGCGGAGGCGGAGTGGTCGGCGCGCTCGGGCATGTCCATGGTGTCGGTGGTTGTGAGCTGACCGGTTGATGCGAAGGCTGTGGCTGGATGTGATGCTAGGTAGGTTGTGTAGTGTGCGTCTTTCGGCACGGCCAGATGGAAGTAGCCCCAGTCGATGCGAAGGTCGTCGCCGGAGCGGTTGAGGATCTTTTGATCCTGCGAGCCGGTGGAGAGGACGTTGAGGGATGAGGTTTGATTGCGGAAGGAGTTGATCTGCTGGCTGCGCTCGTTGACCGCGATTACTGGATCGACGTCGAGGAGGACGGAGACTTGATGGGGTGAGGCGTCAGTCGATTCAGCGGTCCAGGTGAGGTAGGTGACGGGGCGGGAGAGGACTTCGAGATCGCTTAAGAATGCTGGGGTGAAGAAGACGAAGCGGAGGTTGATGCCGCTTTGGCGGAACTCGTAGGTGGTGTGGGTTGGTGTGACGGAGTGCGCGGTCTGTTGCATCGCGGGGATGTCGTCGGGATGGTGGCCCATGAAGCGGAAGGGCTTGCCATCGATGCGGACGATACCGGTGATGGGTTGTGGAGAGCCGGTCCAGTGGGTGGTGTCGGAGTCGGTGAGGTTGTCGGTGATGGACCAGACGCTGAAGTACGGATCGTGCGTGATGAGAGGTGTTGCGGGAGGACGCTGCTGGGCTGTGAGAGGTAGGACGTTGAGAAGGAAAGAGACAGCTAGCAGGGACGGGAGCGAGTTCTTTATGACGAACCTCCGGGGACGATGACGCTATCTAAGGATAGCTCCATCGTTCCCCCCTGGTAAGAACTCTTTGGGAGCTGCTTGTTTGTGTCCTGCCGGACGGGCGCCCTGCGCGGGCGGCGGTCACTTCGTGACTTGTGATTGCTTCGCGTGGTTATTCTGCGGGTTTGCCGCCTGGTGGGGGTGGGATTGTGATGTCCAGGTTTTTTACGGCGCCGAGGCCCAGGGTCGTTAGTGACGGCGTGATTTGAGACTCGTTGCCTACCACGACGATCGCGAGCTTGTTGGTGTCGATGTATTTGTTGGCTACGCGGGAGACGTCGGCGGCTGTGACTTTTTCGATACCGGTTTTGTACTTTTCGAGAGTGTCGAGGGGGTAGCCATAGAAGGCCAGGGTGACTTGTTCGCCAAGTGTCTTGTCGGGCGAGTCGTAGTGGAAGACGAAGGAGTTGAGGACCTGGTCTTTGGCTTTGCTGAGCTCGGCGGGTGTGGGTGGTTCGGTTTTTAGGCGGTCGATTTCGGCGAGGAGCGCTTTCGTTGCGGCTACGGTGGTTGCGCTCTTTGTTGCGGCTTCGACGACAAAGATGCCGGGGTGATCGTAGGAAGCGCCGTAGTTTCCTTCAACGGTGTAGGCGAGGCCGAGTTTGGTGCGGACGTCTTGCACGACGCGGGAGCCGAAGCCGCCGGAGAAGATCTGGTTCATGACGGAGAGCGCGTAGTAGTCGGGATTGCTGCGCTCGGTGCCGAGGCCGACAATGAGGACGTTGGACTGGTTGACGTCGTCTTTGGAGACGAAGTTGACGGAGGGCTTGGGGTCGGTGAAGGTGGCTTTGACGGATTGGAAGCGGTCGCCGCGGGGGATTGGCGCGAAGGCTGCGCGGAGTTTGGCTTCCATGGCGGCGGAGTCGAAGTCGCCCGAGAGGGCGATGATGATGTTGCTGCCGACTACTGTTTTTTTGTGCCAGGCGCTGAGGTCGTCGAGGGTGACGGCGTCGACGGTGGCGTATTCGAGCTCGCGGGCGTAGGGGTTGTGGGGGCCGTAGGCGATCTGGATGGCTTCGCGGTTGGCGATGCCGCCGGCGTCGTCGTTGCGGCGGGCGATGCCGGTTTCGAGCTGCTCTTTGGCGAGCTGAAGTTTGTCGGCTTTGAAGGTGGGATGGAGGAGGAGATCGATGGTCTGGGCGAAGACGGTGTCGAAGTCGCCTTTGAGGCTGGACCAGCTCATGGAGGTGGAGGCGGTGCCGCCGGAGGTTTCGATGGAGGCGGCTTTGTCTTCGAGGACGTCGTCGAGCTTGTCGCCGCTGATGGTGGCGGTGCCGCTGGTGCGCCAGGTTTCGCCGTAGAGGGAGGTGAGGCCTACTTTTGCGTTGGGCTCGTCGCGGCTGCCTCCGCGGATGAGGATGGTGCCGTTGATGAAGGGGAGCTCGTGGTCTTCCTGAAGGAACAGGACTACTCCGTTTTCAAGCTCGACGCGGTGCGGCTGCGCGGGTTTGAAGGCCGGGAGTGGTGGGATGGGGATCTGTTTCCATGGTTGAGCTTGTGTGCTGGCTGGCGTTGCGGCGGGTGCGGTTTGCGCAGAGGCGGCGAGAGTGGCGAGAAGGAAGGAAGAGGCGGCTGCGGTGAGGACGAACGAAGAGAGATGCTTCACTTCGTACCTCCGGCGGTTTGAGCGGTCGGCGCTGGGGGTGCGGTGAGCATGGCTGTTCCTGGCGTTCCTGTTCCTGCGCCTTCGGCGGCTTGCGGGACTTTGCGTTGGGGCGGGACGAATTCGATTCGCGCGCTGGTTCGGTTGTTGTCGGTGAAGATCTTGTTGGCTACGCGGCGGATGTCGGCTTTGCTGACGGCGTCGATTTTTTGTAGCTGGTTGAAGAGCTCGCGCCAGTCGCCGAAGCGAGTTTGATACTCGGCGAGTTGGTGGGCTAGGCCTTCGTTGTCGGCGAGGCCGCGGAGAAGATCGGCGCGGGAGCGGGTTTTGAAGCGCTCGAGCTCGGCGTCGGAGACGTCTTCATTTTTGAGGCGATCTAATTCTTTGTGGATTGCGGCGCGCATCTCGTCGGGGGAGTGGCCGGGGAGAGGCACGGCGTAGACGGCGAAGAGGCCGGGGTACTTGTCGCCGGGGAAGCCGCTGAAGCCCTGGGCTTCGGCGGCGATGGACTGGTCGCGAACGAGAGAGCGATAGAGGCGGGCGGTGCGGCCGTTCGAGAAGATATCCGAGATGGCGTCGTAGGCGGAGTCGTCGGGATCGAGATAGTCGGGGCGGTGGTAGCCCTCGATGTAGAAGGGCTGGGTGGCCTCGCGGATAGTGACGGATTTTTCGGCGACCTGTGGCGGCTCGACGGTGGTCATGGGCTCGGGGCGCGGGGCGGCGGGAATGGGAGCGAAGTAGCGCTCGAGTACGGGCATGGCCTCGGAGGCTTTGATATCGCCTACGACGGCGATGACGATGTTGGCGGGGACGTAGTATTTTTCGTGAAAGGTGGCGGCCTCGGTGGCAGAGACCTGACTAATTTCGCTCTCCCAACCTACGCCGGGGCGACGGTAGGGGTGGGCGACGTAGGCGGTGGCTAGGAATTGCTCGACCATGCGACCGACGGGGGAGGAGTCAGAGCGCATGCGGCGCTCTTCCTGAACGACGTTGCGCTCTTTGTAGAACTCGCGCTCGACGGGATGGGCGATGCGCTGGCTTTCGAGGTAGGCCCAGAGCTCGAGGCGGTTGGAGGGCATGCTCCAGAAATATTGGGTGGAGTCTTCAGTGGTGTTGGCGTTGATGCCGACGGCTCCGTTCTCTTCGGCGATCTCGGAGAACTGGTTGGGGATGACGTATTTTTGCGCTTCGGCCTGGGCGTCCTGGAAGGCTTTGAGGAGTTGAGCGAGTTTTTCGGGGCTTTGGCCGACGCGCTTGCGGTACTCGGCGTCGTAGGCTGCGTAGGCGGATTCGACTTTTGCGAGGGCGATTTTTTCGGCGGCGTAGTCGATGGTGCCGATCTCGGTGGAGCCCTTGAAGGCCATGTGCTCGAACATGTGGGCGATGCCGCTGGCGCCGTCGGGATCGTCGGCGGAACCTGCATCGACGAGGGTGTAGAAGCTGAAGACGGGGGCTTCGGGGCGCTCGCAGACGATGAGGGTGAGGCCGTTGGGGAGGACTTTTACGGTGGTGCGCTTTTCGAAGCTTGCGAGATCCTGCGCTCTGACGATCGAGCTTAGCGCGATTGCACATGTGAAGATTGCGGCGATTCTACGTTTTACCTTTACCAAAAGCCCTCCGCAGACTTTTTTGAGTCAAGAGTCCACTATATCGAAGCCCGAGGCCGGGCTCTATTGCCGGGGGCCGAATAAGGCGTTCCAAGTTTGACGTATGGCGAGCCAGATTCGCTTCAAGAGGCTGTCGGTTTCGGCCTTGATGGTGGTGACGACGGCGGAGAGGAACTGCTCGCGCGTCCACGCGTTGCGGGCGGGGCTGGGGCCCCGGCGCATGCAGTGGGCGGCGGCTTCGGCCCATGAGCCGGATTCGACGGCGGCGATGAGGCTGGGGAAGTCTTTGAAGAGGCCTGCGGGGCCGAGGTTGTAGGTCATGTCGAGGAGTGCGAGCTTTACGCCGTCGGGGAAGGTGTCGTAGCGCGGGAGATGGGTACGGAGGGTGGCTTCGAAGCCCTGGAGGACGGAGGTTAGTTTTGCGTCGATGGTTTGCTGGGGGAGTATGAGGTGGGTGGTGGCGGATTTGTAGAAGGCGGAGGCTCGTCCCTCGGGGAGGGAGTCGACGCGGGCGTATTCGGCGGCGATCTCCTGTGGTGTGGCTGGACGAGCGCCGAGGAGGAAGGGAAGGGATTCGGCGGCTTTGGCGTCGGGGAGCATGAGGCCGACGCCGACGGTGACTTTGCCGACCGTGTCGCGATACATCCAGGGGATGCAGCCTTCGAACTCTTTCAACTTGGTGAGCGATTGCTCGAGATAAGTCGCCACGATTTCAGGCTAGCATGTGGCCATGCGCATAACTGCATCTACTCCGCAGTCATTCCGATCGCGCGCAACCACTTCTCGACTAGCAGAGGCCACTCCGTCGCCGGAAACTTTGTGCGTCGCAGTCCGAAGGCGTGGCCGCCTTGCGCGTACAGATGCATCTCCACGGGCACCCCAACCTTCTTGAGCGCAGCATAGTAGCTCAGCGAATCCTCGACACGATCCACGTGGTCATCTTCGTTCTGCAGCAGGAATGTAGGCGGCGTCCTGGGGGTGATATGGGCACGAATATCCGGATTCAACGCAAAGCTGTTGTCGGAGAGCGACAGATGCCCCGGATAGAGAGCTACCGCAAAATCCGGGCGGCAGCTTTCTTTGTCGGCCGCATCGACAGGCGGATATAGACGCCTGGCAAAGTGCGTGCTCATCGCTGCTACCAGATGGCCGCCTGCCGAAAACCCAAGCACTCCAATCTTTTGTGGATCGAGATGCAGCTCCGCGGCATGAAAACGCACCAGCCCCACTGTCCTCTGGGCATCCTCCAAAGCCTCTGACGAAGCCGGATATGCCCCCGATTTTGGCAAGATTCCCTCACCTGGCACGCGGTACTTCAACAGCACACAGGTGATGCCTTTCGACGTGAGCCAATCACATACCTCGGTGCCTTCAAGATCGATGGCAAGGATTTGATAGCCTCCGCCAGGAAACACGACGACCGCGACGCCCGTGTTCTGTCCGGTCGGCGAATAGACCGTCATTGTGGGTTGCGAGACATTGTTGATGTAGCTCCATGACCTACCGCCAACCAGCGAATCGATTCCGGTTTTCTTGAGGGTCTCCGGCCCGGTGACAGGTCGGGCATCGGGCACCGCTCCAGGCCATATTGGCATTTGTGTATGCCCCGGCGTTGGCTGCCACGGAGGTGTCTGTGCGCTCAGACTGACAGCTGCAAGTCCGACGCCCAGAGCAAAGAACAGACGCTTCATCGAAGATCTCCACAGCTTTTACTTGAACGGCTCACTGAGTGTAGGGCTGTCCAAGGGAGGATCATTTTCCTTCGTGCAGCGGGCATCGACTCGGTTAACAAACTTGCGGGATCGTTCGAAGCCGGTAAACAGAACACAATTGTGGAAGGGTTGGCGGGATCGGCACTTTGGTGAGACATGCGTTGCGGAGGCCGGGAGGGCGGACGCTAATTACGGGCGAAATTTCGTCGTGACTGCCTCGTAGTTGTGGCTCTCCTATAGATGCCATGCCCTGCTCAAACGGGCGATTTCAGGCGTAGATTATCGTTTTTCGCAACAATAATTCAAAGTATCTACAAAATGCTATACCTGCAGTGATATAAAGACTCGTCGCCAAAGACGTCAAGCAAAGGGCGGCTCGAGTTTGGTTCGAACGATAGCCGGACGTTCGAGTTGCTCAGTACACACGGTTTGATATGGTTTGGCTTACTGATTTTATGGGACACGAAAGCTAAACGATGACCAACACTCGGTTCACCTTCACTCGCAGGCAGAGTGCGTCGAACAAAACACCGCGTCAGATTAACCGGAACCTGGTATTCAATCTGGTGAGAACGCGTCAACCGCTCTCGCGTGCTGATCTTGCACGTGTCTCCGGCCTGCAGCGGAGCACGGTCTCGTTGATCGTCGAGGATCTGATTAAGGATAAGTGGATTCTGGAGGGGTCGACGGGTCGGCCACCGCGCGGACGCAGACCGACCTTTCTTGAACTGAATCATCAGCGGGCTGTCATTGCGCTGGATATTCATCCATCACAGACAACGGTTGCGGTGACGGATCTTGGTGGGAAGATTGTTGCGCAGAATGTGGTCGAGTTGCCGGAGGATCCGAAGAAGGCGATTCAACCGATTATTGCGGCGATTCGTAAGCTGATGGCGGCGCATAGCGATAAGTCGTTTGATGGAATCGGGATCAGTCTGCCGGGCCGCGCCGATCCTCTTCGTGACGAACCGATCTTCGCGCCGAATCTGAAGTGGTCGATCTCGAGTATCAAATCTCGCATTCAGAAGGCGACGGGGTTGCGGGTGGAGATGGACAACGTCGCGAATGCCTGTGCGCTGTCGGAGGTTTGGTTCGGAGATAGCGACGGGTTGCACGACCTGGTGGTGGTGAACGTTTCGGAGGGAATTGGAACGGGGATCTTTGCAAATGGGCAACTGCTGCGCGGAGCGAACGGCATGGCGGGAGAGTTTGGCCATGTGCAGATGGAGATGAATGGGCCGCGATGCGGCTGCGGAGGGCGAGGGTGCTGGGAGACGGTCAGCTCGAATCGCGCGGGGTTGCGCTACTACGAGGAGATGAGTGGAGCGGCTGCGCCGCCGAGCTTTGCTGCGCTGGTGAAGATGGCTCAGTCCCATGACGCGAATGCGGTGAAGGCGCTTGAGAAGATGTCGTCGTTTCTTGGGCGAGGGCTGAGGATGGTTGCGAGTGCGCTGGCGCCGAGTGAGATCGTGGTGGTTGGGGACATCACGGCTGCGTGGTATTTGTTTGGGCCGATTGTTGAGGGAGAGTTGAACCAGAATGCGCTTTCGAAGCCGCCCAGACTGCGGCCTGCTTTTGAAGGAAATACGGCGCGGTTGCGTAGCGCGGTGGCACTGGTGATGAATGGGAGCCTGGTTTAAAGGGATGGTGGTGTTTTCTGCTATGCGTCGCAATCGGGTTTTGCATGGGGCTTTGCCAGCGAGCGGGCGCGCGAATTTTTTTCTCTGCCTTGCTCTGGGTGCGATGGCGGTGAGTTCCTCGGTGAGTGTGTATGCGCAGCCAGCGGGGGTGAGGGCGGCTTCGGCGGAGGACGATGCTGTTGGGGATGCTCCGGATAATCCTGGGCCGCTTGCGACGGAACTCTCGAGTGAGTTGAAGCCGAAGGCGATTGATGCGGCGATGAAGAAGGTTGCGGACTGGCAGGTGGCTTATGCGGAGACGCGCTTTAATAAACAGTGGACGTTTGCTGCACTCTATGACGGTTTGATTGCAGCGTCGAAGACTACAGGCGATGCGAAGTACCGCGATGCGGTGTTGCGGTTTGCGGAGCGGTCGGACTGGACGCTGCTCGATGCGCGGTTTCCTCATGCGGATGACCAGGCTTTGGGTCAGGCTTATCTGGATCTCTACAGGGAAGATCCGAAGCCCGTGCGAATGGCGGATACGAAAGCGATTATGGATCGGCTGATCGTGCGGAAGGACGATCCGAGCAAGCTGTTGTGGTGGTGGTGCGATGCGTTGTTCATGTCGCCGCCGGTGTTGTTGCGGATGTATGCGATTACGAATGATCGCAAGTATCTGGACTACATGGATCACGAGTGGTGGCTTACTTCGGGAAGCCTCTATGACCGGCAGGAACATCTTTATTTTCGCGACAGCCACTACTTTACGCAGAAACAGGCGAACGGTAAGCCGATCTTCTGGTCGCGCGGAAATGGGTGGGTGATGGGTGCGCTGGTGAACGTGTTGCGGATCATGCCGGCGGATTATCCCTCGCGACCGAAGTACGTGGCGCAGTTTCGCGAGATGGCGGAGAAGGTCGCTGCGATTCAGAGTGCGGATGGATTGTGGCGATCGGGTCTGCTCGATCCAGCAGCTTATGATTTGCCGGAGGTGTCGGGGTCGGCGTTCTTTACGTTTGCGATTGCCTATGGGATCAATGAGAAGATTCTCGATCGCAAGACGTATCTTCCGGTGGTGGAGAGATCGTGGGAGGGAATTCTGGGGCACATCTACGCGGATGGACGGCTGGGTTCGATTCAGCCGATCGACGGGCAGCCGGGTAAGTTCAGGCCTTCGGCGAGCTATGTGTATGGGGTGGGTGGATTTCTGATGGCGGGGTCGGAGATGCATCGGCTGGCTGCGTCTAAGGACTAGCGAACGGTACACGTGGTTGCGAGATACTCGTTTAGAATGAGCGGCTTGAAAAATGAATGGTTATTCACTTGACGGACTGAATGGTCATTCAGTATTCTTCGCATCGTTCGGGTCATACTGCCCGCCGGAGCTTTTGACATGTCTTCCAGCACTCTTGAAGTAGCGACGCCGCAGAGTTCGGCAAAGCCCAACCAGACCAGGGATCACAGGCAGATCAGCAAGGTAGCCGTTCTTGGGGCCGGGACTATGGGGTCGCGCATCGCGGCGCATATTGCAAATGCGGGGTTGCCGGTGGTGCTGCTGGATATTGTTCCGCCGGGAACTGACGCGAGCGCGCCGAAGCAAGAGAGGAATAAATTTCTTCTGGCGGCGATGGATGGACTGAAGAAGTCGAAGCCTGCGGCGTTCTATGCGGTGGAGAATGCGCGGCTGATTACGATTGGAAACTTCGACGATGATCTTGCTTTGATTGCTGACTGCGACTGGATTATTGAGGTGGTCGCGGAGAATCTTGAGATCAAGCGGGCGTTGCTTGAGAAGGTGCAACAACATCGGCGGAAGGACTCGATCATTACGAGCAATACCAGTGGTCTTCCGATTCACAAGATCGTGGAAGGCATGCCGATGGAGTTGCGGAGACACTGGTTCGGCACGCACTTCTTCAATCCGCCGCGGTACATGCGGCTGCTTGAGGTGATTCGGACGCCGGATACGGACCCTGCAGATATTGCGGCGGTGGAGCACTTCTGCGATCTGCGTCTGGGGAAGGCGATTGTTCATTCGCACGATACGCCGAACTTTATTGCGAATCGCATTGGCACGTTTTCGATGGGAAATGCTATTCGCTTGATGCAAGAGCAGGGGCTGTCGATTGAAGAGGTCGATACGTTGACGGGTTCTGCGCTGGGCTGGCCGAAGACGGGGACGTTTCGGTTGGGCGATTTGGTCGGCGTGGACGTGTTGGCGCATGTGGCTACGAATTTCTCTGCGCAAGCCGAGAAGATTAAGGACGAGCGCGCTGAGGTGAAGCTGGCGCCTTTTATCGGCACGATGCTCGAGAGGAAGTGGCTCGGGGATAAGGCGAAGCAAGGCTTTTACAAGAAGGAAGGTAAGGACGCGGAGGGACGCGATCTGCGGCACGTTCTTGATTGGCAGACGCTGGACTACAAGCCGAGCATGCGGCCGAAGTTTCCGGCGATTGAGATGGCGAAGAATGTGGAGTCGACCCATGCTCGCATTGCGCAGTTGCTGCATGCGGACGCGACGAAGGATAAGGCGGCTGCGTTTTACTGGCCGCTGCTGACGGAGCTGTTTACTTACAGTGCGAACCGCGTGCCGGAAATTGCGGACAATATCGTAGAGATCGATCAGGCGATGAAGACGGGCTTCAATTGGGAGCTTGGGCCGTTTGAGATGTTCGATGCTGCGGGTGTGAAGGCAACGACCGAGAAGATGCGGGCTGCTGGTGTGCCGATCTCTGCAAATGTGGAGAAGCTACTGGGCTATGCGGAAAAGCATGGGGAGGCGAATCCGGCCTGGTACAAGGATGATGCTTCGGTGCCTTCGGGGCGCTTGTTCTTTGATCCGGTGAGCGGTACGTACAAGCCGGTGGTGACTGCGGATGGCGTGACGTCGCTGGGGGTGATCAAGAAGGCGAATGGGGTGGTAAAGAAGAATCCCGGCGCGTCGGTGATCGACCTGGGGGATGGTGTCGCGGGGATTGAGCTGCACTCGAAGATGAATGCGCTGGGCGATGACATCGTCAACTTGATTACGCAGACGTTGAAGTCAACAAGTGAGGCCGTGAGTAATTTTGAGGCGTTTGTTATTACTGGTGATTCGGCTAATTTTTCAGTTGGCGCGAACCTGATGCAATTGCTGCTCGGGGTGCAGGAAGAGGAGTGGGACGAGGTCGAGATGGCCGTGCGCGCATTCCAGAATATGACGCAGGCGATCAAGTTCTGTCCGCGTCCTGTGGTGGTTGCGCCGTACGGGATGTGTCTGGGTGGGGGCGTTGAGATTTCGCTGCATGCGGCGGCGCGGCAGCCTCATTCAGAGTTGTATATGGGGTTGGTAGAGGCTGGTGTCGGGCTGATTCCGGGTGGTGGTGGTTGCAAGGAGATGACGATTCGGTCGGTCGAGGCTGGGTCGAGCATTCGTCCTGATGCGCGGGGCGAGGGTGTGGAGATCTTTGAGGCGCTGAAGAAGAACTTCGAGACGATTGCGATGGCAAAGGTTTCGACCAGTGCGGCGGAGGCTCGTTCGATGGGGTTCTTCAGGGCTTCTGACGGCCTCACGATGAATCGTGAACGCTTGCTGACAGATGCGAAGACGAAGGCTCGTGCGATTGTCGATGCTGGGTATAGTGCGCCTATTGTGCGCACCGATATTCCCGCGCCGGGGGAGAGCGTGCTGGCTACGTTGAAGCTGGCGGTGTGGACGATGCGGGAGGGGCAGTACATCTCCGATCATGACGCTAAGATTGCGAACTGGGTGGCGTATGCCTTGTGTGGAGGCAAGGTTACGCCGGGTACTCCGGTGACCGAGCAGTATCTGCTCGATTTGGAGCGTGAGGCGTTCCTCTCGTTGTGTGGGGAGAAGAAGACGCAGGAACGGATTGCGTTTACGTTGAAGACGGGGAAACCGCTGAGGAACTAGGATCTGTCGTTCGCGGGTTAACGCAGGTAGGGATTGGGTTTCATTCACAGCCTTCCGGAGAGCATCTCTGAAGGCAGAAGTCAGGAGTTAGGTGGTTATGAAAGAAGTCATCATTGCATCCGCTGTTCGCACCGCTGTTGGAAAGGCTCCTCGCGGTACGCTTCGTACGACTCGGCCGGACGACCTTGCTGCGTTTGCGATCTCGGGGGCGCTTGAGCGAATTCCTCAACTCGACAAGTCGGAGATTGAGGATGTGATTCTGGGCTGTGCCATGCCTGAGGCAGAGCAGGGAATGAATGTGGCGCGCGTCGCGAGCTTTCGAGCCGGGCTGCCGATTACGGCTGCGGGAATGACGATCAATCGGTACTGCGCGTCGGGGTTGCAGTCGATTGCACTGGCGGCGGATCGGATTCGTGGAGGATCGTCGGACTGTATTGTGGCGGGTGGTACGGAGAGCATGTCGTATGTTCCGTTTGGCGGGAACAAGATCTCGGTGAATCCGTGGCTGGTGGAGAACTATCCGGGGTCTTATATGTCGATGGGGCTGACTGCGGAGCGGGTTGCGAATCACTACGGGATCAGCAGGGAGCAGATGGACCAGTTCTCCTATGAGAGCCACCAGAAGGCGTTGGCTGCGATTGCCGGTGGAAAGTTTGACGATGAGATTGTTCCGATTACGGTTACAAGTACTGTGCCGAATGGAAAGAAGGCCAAAACGACGGAGGCGACCTTCAAACAGGATGAGGGCCCGCGTGCCGATACTTCGCTTGACGCGCTGGCGAAGCTGAAGCCGGTGTTTCATGCGAAGGGAACTGTGACGGCGGGGAACTCGAGCCAGACCTCGGATGGGGCGGCGGCGGCGGTGGTGATGTCTGCGGAACGTGCGGCGCAGTTAGGGATCAAGCCGATGGGTAAGTTTATTGCGTTCGCTTATGCTGGCTGCGATCCGGAAGAGATGGGGATTGGGCCGATTCATGCCATTCCCAAGGTTTTGAAGATGGCTGGGCTTTCGCTTGAGGATATTGACCTGTTCGAGTTAAACGAGGCCTTTGCGGCGCAGTCGCTTGCGGTGTTGAAGGTGCTGGGGATTGATGGTGCGAAGGTGAACGTCAACGGCGGTGCGATTGCGCTGGGGCATCCGCTGGGTTGCACAGGAGCAAAGTTGACAGCGACGCTTCTGCGCGAGATGCCGCGGCGCAAGGCGAAGTATGGGATTGTGACGATGTGCGTCGGCGGAGGAATGGGCGCGGCCGGGATCTATGAGGCTATGAATTAGAGAAATGCGTACATACTCCAAGTCGGATCGAAGAGCCTGGAACAGATTGCGTCCGGCGGGCCGGAGTGACTGGCATCAGATTCGAGTGGTGAGTGGATATGTCGCTGTGATTGCGGTCATTGTTGCGGTCACATTTTTTATCAGACACTTGCATCGAGAAGAGATTGAACAGAACTGGAAGTGTGCAACTGCGACTATTGAAGAGGTTCAACCGAAGGTGATCGAGTATGTGAACAACTCGAGGGGTGGAGTGGCGCTGTACGAGGTTTCGATTCTTACGAAGTACGTCTCGGAGGGTGTGGCCCATGAGCAGTGGATCACGGTGGAGCAACCGCCGGTAACGCTGGCTGAAGCGGAGTTGGAGACGTTTCGCTGGAAGGGCCAGCAGTGTGTAGTTCGATGGAATTCGTTTGAGCCGGACGAGATGATCGCGGAAGTGAATTAGGTTGCATTTTTTAAGGTTCAGAATTCGCAGAAGGAGTAACACCATGGCAACGATGACTACACCTGACCCGATTACCGCTACCCGCATCGCAGGTGGCAGCTTCCTGATCAGCGATCCGGCGCCTGCCGATTGTTTCTTTCCCGAGGACTTTACCGACGAGCATAAACAGATCGCGGAGACTACGGCGAACTTTGCCATCAACGAGATTATGCCGGCATCGGATTCGATTGAGGCGAAGGATTTCTCGGTGACGAAGCGGCTGCTGAAGGAGGCTGCGGAGCTGGGGCTTACGGCGATCGATATTCCCGAGGAGTATGGCGGGCTGGAGATGGATAAGGCGACGTCGGCCATCGTTGCGGAGAATATTTCGAAGCAGGCGAGTTTTTCGGTCGCGTTTTCGGCGCATACCGGCATTGGTACGTTGCCGCTGGTCTGGTACGGGAATGCGGAGCAGAAGAAGAAATATCTGCCGAAGATTGCATCGGGGGAGATTGTGTCGGCGTATGCGTTGTCGGAGTCGACGAGTGGCTCGGATGCGGTGAATGCGAAGACGAAGGCGGTGCTGTCAGCGGATGGGAAGACTTATAGGCTGAACGGCGAGAAGATGTGGATCTCGAATGCGGGCTTTGCGGATCTGTTTACCGTGTTTGCGAAGTGCGCGATTCCGGATGGGCCGGATGCTGGAAAGGAAAAGCTGACAGCGTTTTTGATTGAGCGCGGGACGCCTGGTTTTACTCAAGGCAAGGAAGAGCACAAGCTGGGGATTCGCGGCAGCTCGACCTGCCCGTTGATTTTGAATGACTGTGTGATTCCTGCTGGGAATCTGCTGGGCGAGGTGGGGAAGGGCCATCATATTGCGTTCAATATTCTGAATGTGGGGCGGTACAAGCTGGGGAATGCTGCGATTGGCGGCGCTCGGATGGCGCTCAACAACGGGATTCGGTATGCGATCGATCGTAAGGCGTTCGGGAAGTCGATCTCGGAGTTTGGGTTGATTCAGGAGAAGATTGCGAACTGTGCCGCGGGCATTTTTGTGGGCGGTGCGGTGTGTTATCGCACGGTGGGGCTGATCGATAAGGCTTTGGCCGGCGTAGACAAGAACGACACGAAGGAGATTCAGAAGCGGATTGAGGATTATGCGGTTGAGTGCTCGATCGTGAAGGTGTGGGCGAGCGAGATGCTGGATATGGTGGTCGATGAGACGCTGCAGATCTTCGCCGGTTACGGATATGTGGAAGAGTTTCCTGCAGAACGCGCTTACCGGGATGCGCGAATCAATCGGATCTTCGAGGGGACGAATGAGATCAATCGGCTGATTATTACCGGCTGGTTGATGAAGTCGGCGATGAGCGGCAAGCTGGCGCTGATGCCGGCGATCAAGAAGTTGATGGACGAGGTGATGTCGGGGCCGAGCGAGAGGGTGGAACGCGAAGGGCCGTTGGGTGACGAGCGCAACCTGCTGGCGAATGCGAAGAAGCTGACGCTGTTTGTTGCTGGTGCTGCGACGCAGAAGTACATGACGCAGATCGCGGACGAGCAGGAGGTGATGGGCGCGATCTCGGACATGATCATCGAGGTGTTCGCGATGGAGAGTGCGGTTCTGCGAGCGGAGAAGATTGCGGCAGGGCAGTCCGGGGAGGCGACGGATATCTCTGTTGCGATGGCGCGGATCTATGCAGATAAGGCGATGGCTGTGATTGAGCTGGCGGCGCGGAAGGTGATTGCGGCGGTGGCGGAGGGAGACATGCTGCGGACTCAGCTTACGATTCTTCGGCGACTCTCGAAACACGACTCGGCTGACACGATCAAGCTTCGGCGGCAAGTGGCTCAGCACGTCCTGAAAGCTGGGAAGTACGCCATTTAGGCGTCGTTTGATTCCAGATGGAAGGGCCAGTCGATGAGTTTTCTCGACTGGTCTTTTTGCGTTTCCGCTGGACCCATGGCTTTGGGGAGGGATTGGGGGCGGATAGGCAGGTGCGGTTTCGGCATATCTTCCTGAAATGGCACAATCAGAGAAGCGAAATAATCTCTTTACATTTGTAGGCGCAACATTTCGTTTTATCGTCTGTCTAAGCATGTACCTCGGTCCCTGTCTCTGGGCCGCAGGGCCAGTCGACTTAGTGTGTGTATCAGCAGGCCACCCCGTAACCCGGTTATAAGGTAGAAGAATATCCATGCGCAGCCGTCGTCTCTCTCATCTGATCGCCCCTATCGCCTTTCTTGCCGCCACGTTTGTTCCCTCCGCTCGTGCCGTCGTTCAGAACCGGATCGCCGGTTCGGTCAACAGCGGGGCTCGGACTCCTTTGACCGGTACGATTGCGGGGCGGGCGAAACGCGCTACCGATCTTGGCGTCGCCCCGGCGGGCAAGAGACTGGAGATGTCGTTGCGGTTCAGCATGACTGCGGCCCAGGAGGCGGATCTGACCCAGCTTCTGGCCGATCAGCTGAATCCAGCCTCTGCCAGCTATCACCAATGGCTGACACCGGAGCAGTTTGGTGCACGCTTTGGCCTCAGCAGCGCTGACCTTGCGAAGGTCTCGGCGTGGCTTACCAGCCAGGGCTTTACGATTACGGGAACTGCGCGCAGCTCCAACTACATTACCTTTAGCGGGGCTGTGGCACAGGCGCAGCAAGCCTTCGGCACCTCCATTCACAGTCTCACTGTGGACGGCGAGCAGCATGTTTCGAATATGACGGATCCGACTCTTCCGGCAGCCGTTGCGGGCGTTGTCAATGCTATTACCGGATTGAACGACTTCAGGCCGAAGCCGAAGTTGCGCGCCCGGAACTCTTCTCCTATCGATCCCGCTCAGCCGTTGTACACGCAGACCCTCAATGGTGTTACCAGCCACTTCATCTCGCCGGCTGATCTTTACACAATCTACGACTTCAATCCGCTGTTCACAGCTTCGACGCCGATCAATGGTTCGGGCATAACGATTGCAGTGATGGGAGCGACGTTCCTTAACTCAAGCAATACACTTCCCGATCCCGATATCGCGCAGTTTCGTTCGGCCGCCGGGTTGCCTGCTATCAAGCTGACGCTGGTGTCTGCGGGAGATACCGCCAATACGGCATTTTCACCGGGTGATGTCGATGAAGCGCATCTCGATCTGGAGTGGTCTGGATCGGCAGCTCCCGGGGCCAACATTCTGTTCGTCTATGGATTCGATGTCTTCGGAGATTCACTGACCTACGCGATCACGAACAAGGTCGCTCCGATTATTACGATCTCCTACGGTGGGTGCGAGAGCGGATTGGGTTCCGCGCTGGTGGGTAGCCTGAACATGCTTCTTGCGCAAGCGAATGCTCAGGGCCAGACGGTCATTAGTTCGTCCGGTGATGCTGGTGCAACAGACTGCGACGTGACCGGCCTCGCCACCGAGGGGCTCAACGTCGACTTTCCGAGCAGCTCCCCCTATGCCACGGCCGCTGGTGGAACGATGTTCAGTGGCGACGTGAACACCCCGGCCACTTATTGGAGCAGCACGACCGGGACGACTGGCGGGTCGGCCCTCTCATATATTCCTGAGGTGCCATGGAATGAGACCACTGCTTCTGGAGGCCTCACACCAGGTGGCACCGGAGGCGGTGCAGGTGGCGGCGGCGCCAGTGCCGTCTTCTCTAAACCCTCCTGGCAGACAGGCCCAGGTGTCCCCAACGATTCCTCGCGGGATGTTCCCGATTTCTCGCTGAACGCTGCGGCTATGCATGATGGGTACCTGGTATGCAGCGAGGGCGACGGCCAGGGTGAGACGCCTTGTACGAGCGGTTTTCTTTCCTCGAATGGCCAGCCAAACGTCTTCGGAGGAACCTCTTTTGTGGCGCCCACGTTTGCGGGGATCCTGGCTTTGGTGGAACAAAAGCTGGGGACAGGTGGGCTCGGCAACATTGGACCTACTCTTTACGGCTTCCTCAACGGCCCAACTTATAGCAGTGTCTTTCACGACATCACTTCCGGCAATAATTCTGTTCCTTGTACTCAAGGAACGTCGAACTGTCCGAATGGCGGATCGATCGGCTTTACAGCAGGGAATCAATATGATCAGGCTTCGGGTCTTGGCAGTATCGATGTGAATAACCTAGTCACGGGTTGGAGTGGGGTGGTACCGGTTGGCACAGGTGGCGCGGGCGTGGGGACAAGCATAAGCAAGACGGCGCTTACGGTAACGTCTGCCACTGGCAGTTCGGTTTGTTCGGTCTCCTCCGGTAGCCTGGCGCTGAGTGTGACCGTGGCAGGCACTACTTCTGGCCCGACCCCGACCGGAACTGTTCAGTTCTTTGTCGATAATGTAGCTGTCGCGCAGAGCACAACAACGCTGGCGAATGGCGCTGCGACCTACAGTCTTGTTACGTCCACCCTTTCATCGGGCGGACACGTCATCAGTGCGAGCTATTCCGGCGATGGAAATTATGCGGGTTCGAAGGGTACGCTTCTTGCCCCGGTCAGTCTCAGCGCAGTGGTCTACAGCGGTACAACTCCGGTCACCGTGTATCCCAACGGCGCGATTGCATCGGTTGACGTCGTCTCCAGCAAGGTCCCTGACTTCTCCATTTCGGCTCCTACCTGTGGCGCGAATGCAACGGTTGCGGGTGGCGCTACGGCTACCGGTCAGACGTTTACGATCACGCCGTTCAATGGATTCACAGGTCCGGTCAACCTGACCGTTACCAACGGCGATGGAATGGCCGCTACGACGAGTTTCTCGGTGTCGCCGGTTAGTATCACTACTTCGGCAGGTGTTACCACTTCATTTGTCGTGACGGCTTCTCAGCCGACAGCGACTGCGAAATCGACCGCGCCTGGATTCGCGCCCACTCGCCGGGGTGGTTCAGGCAAGATGCCGTGGTATGCCGCTGGATCAGGCGCTACGCTTGCCGGCTTGTGTCTGCTTATGCTGCCGCGTCGGCGTCGTTGGAGCGCGCTGCTCATCGCTCTTCTTTCCATCTCTGCCCTCACTGCGGTTGGGTGTGGAGGCAGCAGTTCGAACTCTGGCGGGAGCGGCGGTGGCGGCGGAGGAACTACTCCAGGAACAACAAATGCATCTCCGGGCACGTACACGTTCACAGTTACGGCCATAAGTGGGACTTTGGTGCATAGCGCGCAAATCTCTTACACTGTGCCGCAGTAAAAAGACGGTATCTTCGAGGCCGCGCTCAGTGGAGCGCGGCTTTTTTCCTTTAATGGAACTGCTTTCCAAGATATGCAAATCTTCTTGACGATGTTTCTTGACCCTCGATAGAGGTCAGGAAAGAATCGTGCCTGGAAGTCATTGTTGCAATTCATCTGCTAAGAATTTTTCTGCCTTTTCTAGCAGCAGGAAACGAACGAATGATTCGTATGATTGGAAAGCTGCTGCTTCTTCTTCCGGCGATTGCGCTGCCGCCTGGACCCTCTGCACGAAGTTTCGCGCAGTCCTCGCTTTCTCCAAGGTCGAGGATTGTTCAGGCGGTTGATGATGGCCGCCGCATCACGCTTGTTGGAAATACCCACCCGCTGGCGCGTGCCGAGTTCGATCAGGGCGCGATGGCCGATGCTGTTCCGCTTCGCCGCATGGTTCTGGTTCTCGGGCGCGGTACTGAGGAAGAGGCGGAGCTGCGGCGATTGATCGACCAGCAGCAGGATAAGAGCTCCTCTACATATCACCAGTGGCTCACCCCGGAGAGCTTCGGCGCTGCGTTTGGCCCGTCGGATCGCGATCTCTCCTCCGTCACCGCGTGGCTCTTGTCCCATGGCTTCGACGATATCCGGGTGAACTCCGGTCGCACGTTGATTGAATTTAGCGGAACTGCGGGAATGGTGCGCTCGGCGTTTCGCACCAATATGCATCGGTATATGGTTCGGGGCGAGGTGCACTTCGCGAATGATTCAGATCCGCAGATTCCGGTCGCGCTCTCGCCGGTAGTGACAGGCGTTGCGTCGCTGAACAACTTTGCACGGAGACCTGCGAGCCATAGAGTTGGCAATTTTCGTCACGATGCCGCTACGAATTTCACGTCTCGACTTGCAGAAAATACCGCTAGCAAGGTGCAGCCGGCCTTCACGATCAATAGTGGAGGCGACACGATTTATGGCGTGACCCCGTACGACTTCGCAACGATCTACGACGTGTTGCCGCTGTGGAACGCGAGCACTCCCATCGACGGCACCGGACAGACGATTGCAGTTGTCGGCCAGACAGATATCAATCCTGCAGACTTCGCTAACTTTCGTAAGCTCTTCAATCTGCCGGTCGGCAATACTGCCACGCCGACTGGAACCGAATACCTGAACATCATCTATAACGGTCCCAACCCCGGCGTTACTGAGGACGAAGGAGAAGCAGATATCGACACACAATGGTCGGCTGCCGTCGCAAAGGGAGCAACCATCGACTATGTGGTTTCGGAAGGGACTGAGACGACTCAGGGCACCGATCTCTCGGCTATGTATATCGTCGACAACAATCTTGCTCCGGTGATGAGCTATAGCTACGGACAGTGCGAGCTCTTTCTTGGCACGTCTGGTAACGCCTTTTATAAGGCGCTTTGGCAGCAGGCTGCGGCGCAAGGTATTTCGGTTCTGGTGGCCAGTGGAGACACCGGGGCAGCGGGTTGCGATATTGCGGATGATACCGGAGCGAGCTATGGACTTGGCGTCAACGGACTTGGCAGCACGCCGTATAACATCTCCGTCGGCGGGACCGATTTTTATACGCCGCAGGGCGGAGCTGCGTTCTGGAACATCGCAAACAGTTCAACAACCCAGGCTTCAGCAAAGGGATACATCCCGGAAGCTCCGTGGAACGAGAGCTGCACCAATACAGTTTTTGCGACGTCTCGTGTCTTCTCCGGGCAGACAACCGAACAGATTTGTAATAGCGGCGTGGCCTTTGCGGACGGTCTTCTTTCCGTTGTTGGGGGCGGGGGAGGGGCCAGCTCGTGTATTCAGTCCGATGGAATCTCACCTGCGAGTTGCAAGGGAAGCTACGGCAAACCCTCCTGGCAGACAGGTGCTGGGGTGCCTTCCGATGGAGTTCGCGATATGCCCGATGTCTCTCTCTTCGCTGGGGCAGGTTTTTTTGACGCGTTCTACGTCGTCTGTCAGCAGAGCACGAATACGGACGGCAAGCCCTGCAACGATGCTGCTCCGACCTATGACTTTGCGGGCTATGGTGGCACTTCGGTAGCGGCGCCTGCATTTGCGGGAATCCTCTCGCTGATTAATCAGAAGACCGGCAGCCGTCAGGGGAACGCTAACTATGTTCTCTACAATCTTGCGAACCATCAGCAAAAAGCCGGCACGGCTTGTAGCGCAATCTCAGGGGTTCCAGCTGCCGGTTGTGTCTTCAATGACATCACTACTGACACGATTGCTATGGCATGCCTCAAGGGCACCCCCAACTGTGCTGTGAATAGCGCTGCCGACAAATATGGCGTGCTCTCCGGCTACAACAGTGGTGCGGGCTACGATCTCACGACAGGTCTGGGCAGCGTCAATGCCACGAACCTTGTCAACAACTGGACAGATGCGAACTACACGGCGAGTTCGACGACGCTCCGACTCTCGTCCTCGGCGATTTCTCATGGCAGCCCTATAGCGGCGAGCGTTATCGTAACCTCTGCTGCGGGGAATCCTACAGGCAACGTTTCGATCAATGCTCTCGCGTCGAACGGTTCCGTCCAGACCGGAACTCTTCAGAACGGGAGCTACAACGCACAGCTCAGTAGCTTTCCCGGGGGCTCCTACTCGGTTCAGGCGCATTACAGCGGTGACGGAGTCTATGCGTCGAGCGATTCCACTGCCGTTGCGCTTACCGTAAGCCCAGAGGCAAGCACGACGAATTTTAAGCCTCTTCTCTACAATCCCGCCGACGGCTCTGTCGCGCCAGTTGCGTCGGGTTCTACATACACTTACGGAGGCTTTTTCCTTTTTCGTGTCGATGTTGCAGGAGCTTCTGGACAGGGACTGGCGACGGGCAACGTGACGCTTACTGACTCAGGCGTTGTCCTCGATGGAGGTACGTTTCGACTCAACTCCGCCTCGAATACTGAGGATCAGACACGCTCACTAGCCCCGGGTGTGCATGTGCTCACCGCGGCTTACTCTGGTGATGCAAGCTTTAATTCGAGCCAATCGGCCCCATTCGCTTTCACAATCGTAAAAGCTCCGACTAGTAGCGTGCTTCAATCGAGCACAGGCTTGGTGTCGGCGGCAGCAACGGTTACACTCACGGCTCAGATCAACGCACTTGGCTTTGCTGCGAACGGACTTGGAGGTTTCGGCGTTGCCGCTCCCAGCGGTACAGTTACCTTCACGTCAGGTGGGACTTCGCTTGGCAGCGCGGTTGTCACACAGAATGCTTATCCTGCGTTCTCGACGGACTATGGGTTGGTGAGTTTCACTTTTCCTGCCAGTCTGCTCTCGATCGGTAACGACATAATTACTGCCAGCTATTTAGGCGATGCGAACTATCAACCGTCCACTTTCCCGCCGGTGAGTATCTACGTCACCAGTTCAGCTCTTGGCGTGAGCGCTACGACACTGAGCTTGTCGAACGTGAATGTGACAGAGGGTGATTCGTATAGCTTCACCGCCGCGGTCTCTCCCAACAACCCGCTACCTACTGGCACGGTTGTGTTTCTCAGCGATGGTCAAGCTATCAGCAAGCCGATGCCGCTCTCCTCTGGTGCGGTGAGCGTTTCTAACCAACTCTTAGCGATCACACCCGGTGTTCACTTGATCTCGGCGCTTTACTCTGGCGATGCCACGTACCAAGCCTCCGTTTCATCACCCGCTCCCTTCACGGTTGGTGCGACGACTGTGCCGAGCATCCCAACTATCACCGTCTCGCCCGCTGTTGTTGAGAAGGGAACTGGCGTGACTGTCACGACTACCATCTCGCCGGTGTCTCCGGTTCCCGGCGGAACCGCGCAACTGCTGCTTGACGGTAATCTCTACGGCCAACCCGTTCCCTTGACCGGCGCTTCCACTACGCTTCCTCTGCTTACAAATACACTTCAGTCTGGAACTCACACCCTTCAAGTCGATTACTCAGGCGACAGTAATCATCTAGCCAGCACTTCACCAGCCGCCACGCTTACCATTCTCGATCCAGTCGGCGGCTTTACTCTTTCTTCGTCGACGACGTCGATCACTATGGCGCAGGGAAGGAACTCGAGCGCCGTCACGCTGACTGTCGCTCCCGCTGGAGGCTTTCACTCGACGATAACGTTTGCCTGCACTGAAGGGCTTCCTTCGGGAGCAATGTGTCTCTTCGCTCCGGCTTCGATTACACCCACTGATTCCGCAATCGGGACCACGGTCCTCACGATCTCGTCCATTGCTTTAGCCGGCAGCGGCGCGGAGCCGCAAACTTCTCACGGCCTCGTTCCAGTTTTAGGAGCGCTCTGCGCGGGGATGATCGCTTTCATGCTGCCTGGATGGAACACACGTGGCTGGCGTGTGTTTACTTTGATTGGCGCTCTTTCCATCCTTGGTGTTTTGAGTGGTTGTGGCAGCGGCGGAGTCGACTCCAACGCTGCGAACCCTCTCTCGGCTGGAAGTTATGCAGTGATCGTGAGAGCGTCCGGCGGTTCGACCATCCAGACTGCGACCATCAACATCACGATTCAATAGCGATGCGGCGGATTCGTGAAGTATTTAGTGAACCGCAGGCTTCTCGTGTGTCACAGCCTCAGGAACTTTTTCGTCCGCGCCCTCGGCGATTCGCATCAGGTAGTCTTGAGCGCTGAAGTGAATTCCATCCTTCGGTGCCCGCTCATATTCGCCACCCGGTTGTAGCACCCGGGCCTTCGTGTTATCCGCCAGGTAGGCCGCGAGAATCTCTTCGCGCAGCCGCTTGTGGAGGTCCGGCTGAACTACTGGAAATACCACTTCGCATCGCTCAATCAGATTTCTCGGCATCCAGTCGGCGCTTCCGCAGTAGACCTCTTCCTTGCCTCCGTTTGAGAAAGAGAAGATGCGGCTGTGTTCGAGGAAACGGCCCACGATGCTTCGTACTCGAATTTTTTCGCTGACACCCTTGACCCCAGGACGCAGGGAACACATCCCGCGGACAATCAGATCGATCTCTACGCCAGCGTTCGAAGCAGCGTATAAGGCCTCTACGGTTCGCCGATCCAGCAGACCGTTCATCTTGGCGATGATCGATGCCGGACGACCTGCCTTGGCGTGAGCTGCCTCCCTTTCGATCAGTGCAACGAGGCCATCGGCAAGCGTCAGCGGCGCGACCAGTAGCGGCTTGTAGGATTCTGCTTCGGTTTCGGCAGTCAGGTAGTTGAAGACCTTTTGCACCTCTTCGGTTAGTTCCGGCTTCGAGGTCAGAACGCTGATGTCAGTGTAAAAGCGCGCTGTGACAGGGTTGTAGTTTCCTGTCCCCAGGTGAGCGTACCGTCGCACGACGCCATCCGGATCGCGCCGTACCAAAAGCGAAAGCTTGCAATGCGTCTTCAGCCCGAAGATGCCATGAAAAACGCCGACGCCTGCGTCCTCAAGCTCTCGCGCCCAGCGGATGTTTGAGTCTTCATCGAAGCGCGCCATCAGCTCCACTACGACGGTCACCTCCTTACTCTGTCCGGCCTCAGTCAGCGCCGTGAAGATTGGAGAATCTTTGCTTGTGCGATAAAGCGTCTGCTTCATCGAGATGACGTTGGGATCTTTTGCTCCAGCCTCGATAAACTCCTCGACCGTCTTGTACGAGTCGAAGGGATGGTGCAACATCACGTCTCGTTTCCGCAGCTCGTCAAAGATGTCGGTGCACTTTGCACTCAGCTTGAACTCTTTCGCAACGAAGGCTGGATACTTCAGCTGCGGGCGCTTTACCTCAGAGTAAAGATTCATGAGACGCGATAGATTCACAGGTCCATCGGTTCTGAAAACCTGTTCAGGCTCAAGTTCGAAGTTGACCCGCAGCCGCTCGATAATCTCTTCGGTTGCCGTGCTTTCAATCTCCATCCGGACGGCGTCGCCCTTGCGTCGATTATGTAACTCAGCGCGAACACTTTCGAGAACCGAGCGCGACTCCTCTTCCTGCATGTAGAGATTGCTGTTGCGGGTGACGCGGAATGCTGACCGAGACAATACCTCATACCCTCGAAACATCCGCTCGACCTGAGACTCGACCAGCTCGTGCAGCAGGATGAAGTCGCAGTCGCCCTCTGAGCATTTAAGCGGAACAAGACGCGGCAGCGCGCGAGGTACGGTCACCACGCCCAAGGCAGTAGGCGCCTTGACGCCTCGTCGTTTATGTCGCAGCAGGAGGCCGATGCAGAGCGCCTTGTTCAGCACCCGTGGAAATGGGTGGGAGGGGTCGATGGTCACAGGCGTCAGCAGAGGATCGACCTCATTCTCATAAAAATCCAGAGCGTGCTTTCGTGCCACATCGCTAAGCTGACTCCACCGAAGGATACGGATCCTGGCCGTCTGCAATGCCGGGAGCAATTGCTCATTCAAACACTTGTATTGGGCTTCTACAAACTTATGAATCATGACCATCAATCCATCGAGCCGCTCCTGTGGGGTGAAACCACCCTCGTCTGGCGGTTGCGCGAGATTGTAACCATCTTCGATTCGCTGCAAGAAACCGGCGACCCTGATCTCTACAAACTCGTCCAGGTTGCTGGCCGTGATCGCCAAAAACTTGACTCGCTCAAGCAGAGGGTTGCTCTCGTCCTGCGCTTCCTCGAGTACCCGTTGGTTGAACCGCATCCAGGACTCGTCGCGGCTGAAAAAAAGAGTCTCGACCGCAGTTTCTGCAGTCTTTTTAGAACTGGTAGAGGTTCCGGTAGTTCGCTTCTTGGCAGTCATAGAGGTCTAAAAGATTACCTTACCTGTGTGAATGCATTGTATGAAGAACTGAGAAATTCAGGGGATATCCCTTGATAGCCCCGCCCGGAACCCTCTAAACAATTTAGACAAATTCCACCTACTTCATAAAATATTTGTCCGGGTCGTCCGTCTACACCTGTAGATGAGCGAAATTCCGAGCAATTGGACGATTACAGAGCAGGATCGACTCATCTCGCAGGCGGTGGAGAGAGACCAGCCCCGGCTGCGCAGTTTCATCCGGAAACATGTTGCTGACACCGGAGAAGCGGAAGATATCCTTCAGGATGTCTTCTACGAACTTCTTGAGGCCTACCGGCTGATGAAGCCCGTCGAGCATGTGACGGCGTGGCTTTTTCGAGTGGCACGCAATCGGATGGTCGATCTTTTCCGCAGAAAGAAACCGACTTCGCTCAACAATCCGGTGTCGGTTGAAGAAGATGGTGACACGCTCGAAGATCTCCTTCCTTCCGCTGATGCCGGACCGGAAGCAACCTACGCAAGGAGTTTACTGCTCGACGCGTTGGAGGAAGCTCTCGATGAGCTGCCTCAGGCCCAGCGTGAAGTCTTTGTTGCCCACGAATTGATGGGACAGAGCTTCAAAGAGATGTCTGCCGAAACTGGGCTCAGTGTTAACACGCTGCTTTCACGAAAGCATTATGCCGTCACGCATCTGCGCCAGAGATTGCAGTTGATCTACGAAGATTTTGAGAAGAAATGAGGAGCAATACATGGGTTACCATCCAGCATTCAAAGCAGTGAAGATTGCACTCTTCGCTATAGTCGCCAGTGTCGTGCTTGGCTTCCTAGTCAAGAGTCTGTGGAATGCTCTTATGCCGCCGATCTTTGGGTGGCACATGATCACCTTCTGGCAGGGACTTGGCTTGTTTGTGCTGAGCAAGATTCTCTTCGGCGGCTTTCATCGTCATGGTGGAAGAGGCGGCAATCGCTGGCGGCAACGCATGAAAGAACGTTGGGAGCAGATGACACCAGAAGAGCGAGAGAAGTTTCGCAAAGGCATGCGTTGCGGGCGTAGCCCGTTCGCGCCATCCGCGGAGACTCAGATATGAATGACATCAATTTACGGCGCATAGATGACGGAGAAGAGACGGAGGCCGGCGCGCCTGGAAGCTTCTCCTCGATTCACAGCCGACAAGCTGCTGCCAGTTTCATGGAGCGCCTCAGCGAGCTTGAGATGGAGAACGCTCGTCTTCATCGGCTGGTAGCGGAGCTCCTTATCAAGAATCAGCAACTCCGCAAACCACACTGAGTGATCTACCGGTGCCAGTGCATCTTCCATCCAAGGTACTTGTTGGCGGCTTCGTGAACGGACGCCGCAGTCGTTGAGAAATTGGCGGCAACATGGTGTTCGAAGCCGCTTTCACAGATGAAGCGCAGCAACTCCTGCATCTTTGGAATCTCGACGACGCCTGCGCCGCCAAAGGTTTGAAGAGGATCGTTGGTGAAGGCACCCTCCCCTACGTAGCCAGTGATCTGGCCGGCGAAGTCGTCGGTAGAGAAGCGGGCGAAGCTCATAGCTCCAGCTTTTACGGTGCCGTCGAGCGTGCCGTGGGTGTTTTCCTTGCCGACGGTTCCGGCGATGATTTGCTGAAAGTCCATCTTCACTCCTTCGTTGAAGAAGTGTTTGGGCAGGTTCGAACAATGGAAGCAGACTGCCTTGTCGGGGTTGTCTCCGTAGTTGTTATTCCAATCGAGTAGTGCGCTGGGAGTTTCGCTCGCGAGCGTGAGCGCGTACATGCTTAGGGTCCCGAGAATGTCGACCTCACAGGCCGACGGGATCAGATTTTCGCTCATCATGCTCATCACGGTGCAAGGAACGATGCCGAGGAACTCTTCGAGGGAGGTCCAACACTGCACAGCACTCACGGTCAGTTCGCTCGCGGACATCCATTGATCGATCACTGCGCCGAGCTTGGCCATCTTCATCAGCGCGGCGTCGGGCGTGTCACCGACAGGAATGTATTTCTTGATAGAGGCGAGTTTTTGTTGCGCGGCATCGTCGGTATCATTCATGCGACCGATACGGCCCATCACTTCGCTCAGATCGAGTGTCTCGACCGTGATGCCTGAACGTTCGAGCAGCTTCTCGGAGTATCGAACGGTATTGAACGCCGTTGGGCGAGCACCAATTGCGCCGAAGCGAACATTCTTTAGGCCGCGAACGATGCGGCATACTGCTGAGAACCATTCGAGGTCTGCGCTGAACTCCGCCGAGTCAGGAGCTTCCGTATGGAGCCGAGTCAGAGAGTAGGGAATTCCATACTGCTTCAGGTTGTTGCAGATCGACATCTTGCCGCAGAAGCTGTCGCGACGGAATGCGATCGTCATCTTGGCTGCGTGGTCGGGTGTTGCCTGAATCAGTACAGGCACCTGCAGGTTTGCGAGGCGCAATGCATCGGCCAGGCCGCGCTCTTCGCCGAAGTTCGGTAGCGTGATGATGACGCCGTCAATCTCGGCCGCGTGTTTTTTGAAGAGGTCCGCACATTTTTTTGCGTCCTCATAGGTCTCTACGGCGCCATGAGCGGTCTCTTCCGGAGTGAGCACGATCGGTTTGATCCCCTTAGCCTCGAGCGCAGCAACCATCTCGAGCCGTCCGCTGGTAGCCAGGTGGCTTGGAAAAAATCCACGATTGCCCACAATTACGCCCATCGTCATCTGTTTTGCCATAACGAACCACCTACTTTCTCCTTCGAATCTATCGAAAGTTTCGAGACGAGCCCACCTGTCTTTTGTGAATCGCTTTTCCGGAACCGGTACTCTATCCTGTAAGAAGTTCAGTTCGAACCTCAAAGGAGACCAATGCAAGTGAAGAGACTAGGATTTTTCGTTTTGGCGTCTGCGCTTACTGTATCGACGTCAGCCGGCTTTGCCGTCGCTCAGGATAGCGTCGGACATGACGCGAAGGCTGTTGGAACCGACACGAAAGATGCAACTAAAGATGCGGGCCATGGCATAGCCACTGGGTCTGAAAAGACCGCTTCCGGCACGAAGAAGGTCTATCACAAGACCGTCAGCGGGACCAAGACCGCAGCCGATAAGACCGCCACTGGCACCAAGACAGTCGCCGATAAGACAGCCGACGGCACTAAAACCGTAGGTAAGGATATCGGTCATGGCACCAAGACCGCGGCCAGGGACACAGCGCACGGCACCGAAAAGGTCGGCGATAAGATCGTCGGCAAGCCTACTCCGCAGTAGTCCTCTCACCACAGCGCTCTCCCTTGATCCCCTGCGTTACCGGGGCTCAAGGGAAAGCCTTAATTTGCAATATGTAATGTGTTCGAGATTTGCTTCGGCCACATTACTGCCGTCGCGAGCGCTACCAGGGCCACCCAATAGAGATCCGCTCCCAGCAGATGCAGGATCTGCATCCACACCGGCGCCAGTAGAAGAACATCCGCTAGCCCGAGGGCAAATTGGAAGGCAAGCAGTGCGACGACAATTGCCGCTAGCTTGCCCTCTCCAGCTCGCTTTGCTTGTCCGATCAGCCACAGCACGAATACCGCTGCGATTACAGCGCTGACCGGGTGTACGCCACGCAGCCGCAGCAGCCAGGGCGAATCTGCTGCAAAGTCCTGAGCGAACGCTGCTCGCAACGAGGAAGCAGGGAACAGAGTGTCTCCCAACGCAGCAAGGGATCCGCTGACCCCGACCACCAGGGTCGCTCCGAGCCCGAGCAAAGCCCAAGTTTTTTTCGTTTTTCTTCCCCTCAGCTCCGCCCATCGCTGTCCCGTGGTCAGTAGCCGGGCGGTCAGGGTCAAGGCGGCGAGGAGCAACAACGTATTACTCAGATGAATGGAGAGCACCACGACTCGTCCCATGGACTGATTGCCCGTGACATACCCGAGCTTCACCAGCAACGCGCCGAGAAAAGCCTCATTGAGCAGCAATAGCATGGACGCAATGGCGAACGCTCGTGCCGCGTGACCCTTCACGGTGCCGCGGAAGGTCCAGATCAGCAGACCCACTACTAAGAAGGTTGAACCGCCGGTCATGCAGCGATGTGTAAATTCAATGATGGTGTCGATTCGAGGCGAGAGCGGAATTACCTGTCCATTGCAGAGTGGCCAATGGTTTCCGCATCCGGCGCCAGATCCTGTGGCCCGTACCAGTGCTCCCCAAAGGATTACCAGCACGTTGTAGCCGACGACGGCCCAACCAAACCGCACCAGCGCAAGAGGCACTTCAAGCCTCGTCGTCGAACCACCCGGCACCTTCACTGCTCCAGCCGTAGCCATAGCTTTATTCTACGCAGCTTTGACGAGGCTGTTTCAAGGCCCTACCCGTTCGCCAACTCCTTCGCTCGCTGGGTCGCTCGCTTCACCGCTTTGATCAAAGTTACGCGAAGGCCGCCCTCTTCGAGCTCGAGGATGCCATCGACGGTGCATCCTGCAGGCGTCGTTACGGCGTCCTTGAGCAAGGCAGGGTGGTATCCGGTTTCGAGCACCATCCTCGCCGAACCCAACGTCGTCTGCGCAGCGAGTAGTGTCGCAATATCGCGCGGTAGTCCTACGTTCACGCCAGCTTCGGCGAGCGCTTCGATGATGATGTAGAGAAACGCCGGGCCGGAGCCTGAAAGCCCGGTCACTGCGTCCATATGCTTTTCATCGACAACGACCGTACGGCCGACCGTCTGGAAGATCTTCTGCGCTACTGCCATCTGTTCCGCAGAGACGAACCGGCCACTGCAGAGTGCCGTAATACCTGCAGCCAGCATAGCCGGAGTGTTTGGCATCGCGCGGATCACAGCAAGTTCGCATCCCGCACCTTCTTCGATACTGCGTGTCTTCACCGACGCTGCAAAAGACAGTACGGTCTTCTTTGGAGTGAGGGCGGGTTTGATCTCCTCGATCACAGCAGGCACCTGTGTAGGCTTTACACCCAGCAAAATCACATCCGCGAGTTGCGCTGCTGCGAGATTGTCGGTGGTGACCTCAACGCCGAACTGTGCCGACAATGCTTGCGCTCGCTCCGCATGTTGAACAGTGGCAAAGATCTGTTCCGGCGCCAGCAGGTTGTTCTTCAAGAAGGCTTGCAGCAGGATGCCGCCCATCTTTCCTGCGCCCAATACCGCTACCCGCAGCCCCGGCATCACCGGAGCTGGAACCATCACTTCATAGCTTTCGCTCATCCCCAAAGGCTATCAGACAGCGCTTTTTTCACGCAGGCTACTCTTTCTGAGCAGCGATCCAGGCATCGATCCGCTGCTCAAGAACGTCCATCGGAAGCGCGCCGGAGTCGAGCACCTGATCGTGAAACGCCTTGATGTCGAACTTGGGACCAAGCGCTGTCTTCGCGCGTTCCCGTAGTTCGAGGATCTTCAACTGGCCCATCTTGTATCCCAGCGCCTGCGCCGGCCACGCGATGTAGCGGTCCACCTCGGACTGGATGTTGGTCTCGTCGATGGCCGAATGATCGTGGAAGTAATCGACCATCTGCTGTCGCGTCCAGTGCTGCGAGTGAACGCCGGTGTCGACTACAAGCCGTATCGCTCGCCAGATATCCGCCTCCAGACGCCCGTAGTCGCTGTAAGGGTCTTTGTAGAAGCCGACGTCCTTGCCAAGGCGCTCGCTGTAGAGTCCCCAGCCCTCGGTGTAGGCCGTGTAGTAGGTGTACTTCCGGAACTCCGGAATGCCAGTCAGCTCTTGCGCGATTGAGATCTGTAGGTGGTGGCCGGGAATCCCCTCGTGATACGACACTGCTTCAACCGGAGCTAACGAGCGCTCCGCGAAGTTGTACTCGTTAACATACACTCGGCCGGGTCTGCTTCCGTCGGCTGTGCCGTTGTCGTAGTACGCAGCCGACTGATCTTTCTCCATGTACGCCGGCACTGGAACGATCTCCAGCGGAGCCTTCGGGAGACGGCCGAATAACTCAGGCAGTTTCGGCTTCATCCCGGCGATGTATCCCTTGTAATCATCGATGAGTGCTTCGGCAGAGGCGGGATGCTCTTTCGGATTGGACTTCAACGCAGCGCTGAAGGTTTTGATGTCCGCGAAGCCAAGGCTCTTCACAATTGCCAGCATCTCGGCCTCATCGCGCTTCACTTCATCGAGTCCAATCTGGTGAATCTCTGCTGCCGTCTTGTTCAGCGTTGTGCTCTGGCGAATGCGAAATGCGTAGTAGGCCTCTCCGTCCGGGAGAGCTGTAGCGCCAATCTCCTTGCGCGACTTCGGGATGTACTCTGCCTTCAAAAATCCGGCAAACCTTTTGTAGGACGGCAGTACGTTGGTCGAGATTGCATCGAGCATCTCGGACGAAATTCGTTTCTGCTCCGCTGCACTCACGGTCTTAGGAAACTTTTTGAGTGGCAGTGCAAAGGGACTTTCCTCCGGCTTCTGATTCGCCAGCGCCTGAGTCTGCACCAGCGCCTTCTCCATCAGGTACTGCACCTGTACCCGGCCTTCATCCGCGCCCAAATCCATGTTCGTCATGATCTGCGAGAAGGCATTCGGGATCTTTTTCAGACGTGTTATGTAGTCGTCGTAGTCTTTTACGGAGTCAAACTGCAGCCGCTCCGGCAGCTGAGCTAAGTCGGTATGGAAGCCGTAAAACTGATTGACCGGCATCTCCCACTCTTTGAACTTCGCTCCCTCCTGCTCTTCGATGAGCTGTCGCAACATCAGATCCGCGGACAGTTTTTCCTGATCGGTAAGGCCTGTTGTATCGATCTCGGAAAGCTTCTCAATGTAGTCGCGGCCACGCGCCAACGTGGCGTTCAACGCCTGGGTCGAGTAGTCCGTAAGCTGATCGTCGTAGCGTTTATCGCCGATTGAGGAAGCAAACTCGGGCGAACGCTTCAGGCGGTCCTCCCATATCTGCGTGAAGAGAGTGGATAGGGCTTTGCTCTGCGATGCGACTGACGGAGCGGCAGGCGCCGTTGCTGTCGACTGTGCCTGCATCGTCTTCGTCGGTACGCTCAAACAGCAAACAACTACCAGCCCACGCACACCGCCTAACCACAATCTCGTCATGATTCTCCTCAATCCTGAGGTTTAGTCTAACGTGACGAGGCGTGTATCCGCAGTCCCACCGTTATTGCATCTGAGGCGTCGTTTCGCGATGTGGGTCGAGATTCTACTGCAAAACAGTCGAAGCCGAGGCGTCCAGCATCCGGTATAACGTCGAACGGCTGATCCCCAGCACCTCCGCCGCGCGCACTTTGTTGCCTCCGCAGTCCTTCAAAACCCGCATCACATGTTGTTCGACGACATCCTGCAATCGCGCGCTCTCTGCGATCCCCTCCACTGTCGATGACGGAGCATTCTCTTCCGCGAGCGCAGGCAGGTGATGCTTTTCCAGTACCTCTCCCTCAACTCGCGACAGGCTGCTCCGTACAATGCCTTTCAGCTCCCGTACATTTCCCGGCCAGCTGTAGTTAAGCATGCGTTCCATCGCTTCGTCGGAGATTGAGGGCACCTTCCTGCGGTAAAGCGGCGCCAGTTGAGACATAAAATACTTTGCCAGATCCGGGATGTCGTCTCTTCGTGCGCGTAGCGGGGGCAGCGTGATCTCCACCATGGCGAACCGTTGGTAGAGTTCTTGTTGAAATCGTCCGGCAGAGGCTAAGATCTTCAGGTTTTCGCTCGTCGCTGCAATCATCCGCAGATCGAGCTTGCAGGTCTCCATTTGATTCTGCACGTGATTCTGCGTCGAGTCATGACGCCGCAGCAGGCGTAACAGGCGAAGTTGTGTCTGCAAGGGCATCTCGTGGATTCCATGAAGAAAGAGCGTTCCGCGATGAGCCATCTTCGTCAGACAGCCAAGTGCATCCGCATTCTCTTTCAGATGCTCGGCAACGGCTTCTTCAAGAGCCGCCCCGTGACATACAACAAACGGGCCGTCGGCCACGTGGCTCATTCCATGCAGTGCACGAGCCACCTGTTCTTTTCCGGTTCCGGCCTCGCCGCTTATCAGCACCGTTCGAAAGTGTGGGCCGATCCGCTGCACCTGCAACCTCAGCCTTTTGATCTCCGCGCTATAGCCCACGATCTCGAAACCGTTGCCCTTGGGCCAGGGCTCTTCGACAAGTCCGCGAGAAGGTTCGATGAAGGTAGGAGAATCAGATCGCGTGATCGACATGGCTGTTTCTTACATCGGCAAAATTCAGCTTCCGTTCAGCAACAAAACGCGAAAAAACCGGAGACCGCCTAGTGCTGCAGCGAGTCTCCGGCTTTAGATTTCAACAGCTTCCGGGCTTAGGCAGTCGTCGGCGCGCAGTAAGTATCAAACGCACGCTGGAGCTCCTGGGCAATCGCCGGGGCGGTCGAGGTTTCGATCGCCGAACGCTGCATCAGGTAGACCAACTGGCCGTCGCGCAGAATGGCAATCGCCGGCGAGGTAGGAGGATGTCCGCCGAAGTAGCTACGCGCCTTCTCGGTTGCGTCGCGGTCCTGTCCCGCGAACACGGTCACGGAGTGATCAGGCTTTGCGGTATGCTGCATCGCCAGACGAACTCCCGGGCGCATCTTGCCGGCTGCACAACCGCAGATGGAATTGACCACCACCATCGTTGTTCCCGGCTTTGCAATCGCCGCGTCCACCTCGGCTGCACTACGGACCTCCGTCAAGCCGGCGCGCGTCAACTCTTCGCGCATTGGAATCACCATAATCTCTGGATACATAACACTCTCCCTTTAACCCTTTTTGCTCGCGGGTAAAAGCCGCGCTTCTCTCGATTGTACGGTCTCGCGCCCTCGCCGCGCCACCTCTGTCTCTGGAACGGGCCGCCGGTGTTGTACTCTCTAACCCGTGCCCCCTCGCGACCTCCAAATTCAGGAGAACATTCCTCTCGCCCCTTACACGACCTTCCGCATCGGCGGGCCTGCTCGTTTTTTCTGCGAAGTCACTACTAGGGAGCAGCTTCTTGAGGCTGTTACCTTCGCACGAGAACGGAGCCTACCCATATTTGTGCTCGGCGGAGGCAGCAATCTGCTGGTGACCGATCGAGGCTTTGACGGCCTGGTCCTTCGTGTCAAAATCGAGGGAGCTATCACTATCGGCGGCGGCTACCGAGACGATAGGCCCAAGCAAACGAGCGTGACCTACGATGTCCCCGGCGGAATGGATTGGGACGCCTTTGTTCTAAAAGTCGCCAAGGCTGATATCACGGGTATCGAGTGTCTTGCAGGCATCCCAGGTCTCGTTGGAGGGGCACCCATTCAGAACATCGGAGCCTATGGACAGGAGGTCTCCACCAGCATTCTTTGGGTTCATGTACTCGATCTTGAAACCCTCAACTTTGTCAGTCTGACTGCCGAACAGTGTGGCTTCGCCTATCGCCGCAGCATCTTCAACACCACCCATCGCAATCGGTACATCGTCATCTCGGTAACCTTCCGGATGGACCTCGATGCAACACCGAGTCTCCGCTATGCGGATCTGAAAGATTATTTTTCGAGTCGCACTTCAGCGCCAAAGCCGATTGAGATCTATCACGCTGTTCGCAATATTCGTCAGGGCAAGGGCATGCTGATCGTCGAAGGCGAGGCGGACTGCCGCAGCGCGGGCTCCTTCTTCAAAAACCCGGTAGTTCCAACTGCAGTCTTGCACAATATCGCCGCCACATTGACCCTCCCTGCCGACAAGATTCCCCATTGGACGGCTGGTGAAGACATGGTCAAGCTACCTGCGGCGTGGCTTCTCGAGCGCGCAGGTTTCGTGAAGGGCTTTCATCTCGGCGAGGCGGGCATCTCCTCCCGCCACACCCTTGCTCTGATCAATCGTGGTCATGCGACCTTCGCCGACATCGCTCTTCTCCGCGATACGATTCAGCGCGAAGTTGCATCTCGTTTCGGCATTCAGCTTGAACAGGAGCCGGTCCAGGTGGGGCTCTAAGACCCACTCTTTAGCTGGCTCATCAAAAGCCGACGCTCGTCCTTCAATGCGTCGCTCACCGGCCCTTGCTGCACAACCTTGCCATCCGCGATCCTGATCACCTCAGCATTAAGTTGAAAGGCCTCGCCTACGTCGTGTGTCACAGAGAGTACGGGAATCTTACGGAGGATAAGATATTCGCGCAGGCCGCCAACAAGTTCGTCTCGCATCGCGTAATCCAGGCCTGAGAATGGCTCATCGAGCAACAGCAGTGCTGTTCCTGGTCCGTCGAAGGTGACCGCAGAGATAACCGTGCGTGCCACTGAAACTCTCTGCTTCTCGCCTCCGCTCAACTCGTGAGGCTTTCGATCGAGGAGATCTTTGAGACGGAACAACCCTATGGTCTCTTCAACGACCTTTTTTGCATCGTCCGGCTTTGTACTCCAGCCGAGGCCATAGACTGCATTCGACCGCACGGTCATGTTGGGAAAAAGCCGAGCCGTCTGTCCTGCGCTCCTCGCTGGTCGAAGGTGAGCGAGAACAAATACGCCAGACTCACGATCCACCCACAGGTCGTCGCCTCGTCCGATCGAACCCGCATCGGGACGCACGAACCCGGCAATCGCGCGCAACACGGTTGTCTTACCGCTGCCGGAGGGTCCGAACAACACGGTCCACGGTTGGGTCAGCGCGAAGCTGACGTCGAGCGAAACCGTCCCCACTCGATGCTTCATCTTTACCGACAGCAGGTGTTCCGGCAGACTATCGGACAATGTCAGCCTGCCTTCCATCCACCTTGCGCATCGAGGGCAGAAGATAGATCGCCAGCAGTGCCACCGTCGCAAAACCGACCAGCACCAGCGCCGTCCGGTTCGCTGCCGCGTAGTTTCCGTCCTGCACCAGGTCGTAGAGCGAGATCGAAAGCGTCCGCGTTGCTCCCGGAATATTGCCCCCTAGCATCAGCACGACGCCAAACTCTCCAACCGTGTGCGTAAACGTCAGCACCGCGCTAGTCAGCAGGGAAGCGCGGGTCATCGGCAGCACAACCGAGACGAACACCTTCGCGGGACTCGCGCCCAACCCGGCAGCGGCCTCGACAAATCCTCGATCCACAGCCTGAAATCCGGCCACCAGCGGTTGCACGGCAAACGGCAGGCTGTACAGCACTGATCCAATCAGCAGTCCCTCGAAGCTGAACGCCAGCGGATGACCAAAGATTCGGATCAACAGCCTTCCCGGCGCGGTCAGCGGCCCCATCGCAATCAGCAAATAAAAGCCAAGTACTGTTGGCGGCAGCACCAGCGGCAGCGCGACCACGGTCTGCACCAGAGCACGTCCCCACCCATGTCCTGAGGCAATCCACCAGGCCAGCGGCACCGCTACTACCAGCAGAATCGCTGTCGTCCCCACCGCCAGTCGCAACGTCAGCCAGAGCGCCTCGAAATCCATACTGCGACAGTCTATGACATTCGCCGACGGTCACAGCGCAATACGAAGAGGGACTACTTTACTGCAGCAAGACCCATTGCACTTAGTTTTGCCTGAACCGCAGGCGACAGCATCCAGTCGAGGAAAGCATGGGCGTCGGCCTTGCGGTCTGACTTCGCCATGATCACAGCACACTGCCGTATCTCCGTGTACTGCGATGTCGGTACCAGCACGTAGGTGCCAATCTCTTTGAAGTGCGGCGTGCTCGCAGCGGTCATCGATATCAAACCGAGCTGCGCATTTCCCGATTCCACAAACTGAGCCGTCTGCGTAATGTTTTCTCCCACGACAAAGTGAGGAGCCACTTGATCGTAGATCTTCATTCGCCGTAGAGCCTCCGCAGCCGCTCGTCCGTACGGAGCATGCAGTTCGTTCGCGATCGCCACCCGCGTGACCTTCGGATCGGTCAGCCGCTCGATACTCAGCGGCAGAAGGCCGGAATCCTTCCTCGCCCAAAGCACCAGCGTGCCCTTGGCGTACGCTACCGGCGCTGTCTCATCGGCCAGACCCGCTGCCACGACCTTTTCTGGAAAGAAGAAGTCCGCTCCCAAAAAAATATCCATCGGAGCGCTGTTTAGAATCTGCGTCGCGAGTGTGGACGACGATCCGAAGCTGACGACCAACTTCACTCCCATCGCTTTTTCGTACTCCTGTGCGAGCTCTGGCATCACGGGCTGAAGATCTGCTGCGGCGGCGACCCTCAGCTCCTTCTGTCCCCATGCACTTCGGCCACTCAGGATCACACCCAGACAGACAACAAGGCACACAAGGGCCGCAGACGCACTGCGGCCTTTACGATAGGCTAGTAGCAACCATGAAAGTAGCAACACATCACCTCAGATGCACAGAATGCGCGACCGTCATCGGCAAGGATGAGGTTAGCAGCAACTTTCGCTGTCCGCTGTGCAACGGCCTCTATGAAGTTGTCTACCCATGGACCAATGCCACTGCCGGCCCCGAAAGCCGCCTGCCCAATCCGAGCGCCCTCCGCTGGCTCTGGCAGGAGCGCCGGTCATCATCGATGGCAATCGACCAGTCGGGAGTGTGGCGGTTCCGCGATCTGCTTCCCATCGTCGACGACCTCGAAAAAGTCGTCACCCTCCGCGAAGGCAATACCCCTTTCTACGATCTTCCCCGCTGCGCCAAAGCTGCCGGCATCGACTGGCTTCTCGCCAAACACCAGGGCATGAACCCGACGGGTTCCTTCAAGGACACAGGCATGACCGCCGCTCTCTCGGTTGCCGCCCAGCGTGGCTTCGAGTGGGTTGCCTGCGCTTCGACGGGCAATACCTCTGCCGCCATGGCAGCCTACGCCGCGCGCGCCGGGCTGCGCAGCATCGTCTTTATCCCGGAGGGCAAGATCGCCTGGGGCAAGCTCTCGCAGTCGATGGACTACGGCGCTCTGACCATTCAGCTCAAGACGGACTTCGACGGCTGCGTCAAAATCCTCGGCGAACTGGTAAAGCAGTTCCCGATCTATCTGCTCAACTCGGTCAACCCCTACCGTCTCGAAGGTCAGAAGACCCCCGCCTTCGAGCTCGTCGAGCAGATGGAGTGGCAGGTTCCCGAGCACGTCATCGTTCCTGGCGGCAACCTCGCCAACTCCTCGGCCCTCGCCAAGGGCTTTGCGGAGATGCACGAGCTTGGCCTCATCCCGCGTATTCCGAAGATCAGCATCATCCAGGCGGAAGGAGCGAACCCGCTCTACCGCAGCCTGCAGGAGAACGGCGGCGAGCAACTCACTCCAGTGGTCGCAAATACTCGAGCCACTGCCATACGCATCGGCAACCCTGCCTCCTGGCGCAAAGCCGTGAACGCCCTTCAGACAACCGGCGGCTGGTGCGAGCAGGTTTCTGAGCAGGAAATTGCGCTCGCTAAGGCCGAGATCGGCGCGGAAGGCGTAGGTTGCGAGCCGGCGTCCGCTGTCACCCTTGCTGGCCTCAAAAAGCTCGTCGCCCAGGGAAAGATCACCGCAGAGGAGCGCGTCGTCCTCATCCTCACTGGCCACACCCTGAAAGACTCCGCGTATACCATCGAGTATCACCGTAACGAATTGTTCTCAGACGCTGAAAAAGCGGAGCTTAGCGTTTCGGAGCAATCTCGGCATGCTGCCCTGCGCAAGCCCCCCATCGTCCTTGAAGCGGATCCCGGCCTGGTCCTCCGCACACTCGAATCTCACATGAATCAGCCCCAGCCAGCATGAGCGCGACCGTCACAAAGAAACCCTACCGCCTGCGCCTGCCCGCAACCTCAGCCAACCTGGGGCCCGGCTTTGATGCTCTCGGTCTCGCGATGGCCCTCTATCTCACCATCGAAGCCACCCTTGCCGATGCCTTCCATATCGACGCATCTGGTCGCAACGCCGATCTCTGCTCCACACTGGAAGACAATCTCATCCTCACCACCTACGTCGACGTTCTTGCGACCGCCGGAGTTCTGGCCCCTCGGCTTCACCTCCAGCTCCACAACGAAATACCTTTAGGAATGGGCTGCGGTTCGAGCGCATCAGCGCTTCTGGCCGGCGTACTTCTGGCAAATCACTTCGGCGATCTTGGTTGGACCGGTCAACAGATCCTCAGAGAAGCCTGCTGCCGCGAAGGCCACCCAGACAATGCCGCAGCTTGTTATCTTGGTGGAATGACCGCTTCCTCTGTCAGGGAAGATAGAGTCATTACAGCAACTTGCGGGGAACACTTAACCTGGGGCTTGACCTTGGCTTTGCCTGCGGATAGCTTCGCCACTAAAAAAGCCCGAGCACTTCTTCCGGCCCACTATTCCAGGGAAGATGCAGTCGCCAATATTCAATCCACTGCTCTCCTCGTAGCGGCGTTTGCTCAGGGGCGCGGCGACCTCCTCCGCACTGCCATGCAAGACCGAATCCACCAACCCTACCGCATGAAGTCGTGCCCGCTACTTCCACTGCTTCTTCCCCTTACCGAAAATCCCGGCGTTCTCGGTGTCGCCCTGAGTGGTGCCGGCCCCTCGGTCCTGATCCTCTCCGAAGAGGCGGACTCTCCCACCGTTTCGGCGATCGTCCGTCAAGCCGCCGGGGATCAATTACTTGAGGTGATTCAGACTAAAATCTCTACGGGAATACTTGAGGCCACAGACTGATTTCGCTCAACCTAAAGGGCTTAGGTACTCAGGTAACATCACAGTAATGATCATTTTGTTACCTAAGAGTTCTTTACGAAAGGTAAAAAGCCTCGTACTTTAGCCGAGTGGGCAGTTCTGGGGAGGGCTGCTACGCCGCCCGTTGACCTCTTCATCAGAGGTCCGGGCGTTTCCTCTTTAAGTGGTATTTCGCTAGCTGAAACTATCAGTTCAAAATTGCATCTATTATTGAGAAGACTGCATTGCACCGGATGGGTGTCAAAAGTGCAGCGCATTCTGGAGGAAGATAAATGGCAGGACAGTTCGTCACCGAAGTAAATGACGCAAACTTTGAAAAAGATGTTCTTCAGTCGGCCGAGCCGGTTATGGTCGATTTCTGGGCGGCATGGTGTGGACCCTGTCGCGCACTCGCCCCGGTCGTCGATGAGGTTGCCACCCACTATCAGGGCAAACTCAAGGTCATGAAGATGGACGTCGACTCCAACACTGCAACCCCGATGCGCTATGGCATCCGCGGTATACCCGCCCTGCTGATCTTCAAGGATGGCAAGGTTGCTGAGCAGATCGTTGGCTTCGTCCCCAAGGACACGATCGACAAGTCCGTGAATAAGGTTTTAGCGTAAGTCTGAAGTTACGCAAAAGTACGGCCCGCTGAGTTCAACTCGCGGGCCGTCTTCGTTTGCACGCAGACTGACCCATGTCGGACCACCTCCGAATCCCCCCTGATAAACTCAAGCCTTAATGTTCGAGTGGATGCTCTTCCGCATAATCATGGTGGCCTTTTTCATTCTGGCCAGTAGCTTCTTTGTGGCTGCCGAGTTCGCCCTGGTCAGCGTCCGCGAGACCCGCATCCAGCAACTGATCGCCCTCGGCCGTCCCGGCGCCCGCACTGCCCTCAAGCTCAAATACTCGATCGATGAGTTCCTCCCCGCGGTGCAGCTGGGCGTCACTGTCGCCGGGCTTGCACTCGGTTGGATCGGGGAACCCGCTGTCGCCGAGATCATCCTCAATTTTCTCGGTGGTCCGCTCCATCGGTTACCCGCCCACGCCGTTATTTACGCCCATACTGCCGCGGTCATCTTCGCCTTTTCACTGATCACCTACTTCGAAGTCCTCCTCGGCGAACTCGTCCCGAAGTCGCTCGCACTCCAGCGTACCGAGCGCATCGCGCTCGCCGTGGCCGGTCCGATGGATGTCTTCATTCGGCTCACCCGTCCTATCGTGAAGCTGATGAACGCCTCTGCGGCGGTCGTCCTCAGACTCTTTCGCGCCCCCCTGCGCGGCGAAGGCGCCGTCCATTCGCCCGAAGAGCTGAAGCTGATCGCCACCGCCACCCGCCGCATGGGCTTACTCCCCGTCTTTCAGGAAGAGATCATCCACCGCGCCATCGAGCTCAACCACGTCACCGTTCGCGAGATCATGACTCCGCGCGGCAGCATCTTCTCTCTCTCCGCCGACCTGCCGCTCCAGCAGGCCTCCGCCCGCATCGTCGACGAGCAGCACTCCCGCGTTCCCGTATACGACCCCGCCAGCGGGCCCGAGCACATCATCGGCATCGTCTACTCGAAGGACGTCTCCCGCCTCATGCACTTTCGCACCGTCGCCCTCTCGCTCGGTGGCAAAGGAGAATCAGCCCTCACCCTCCGGCAGGTCATGCGCGAGCTTACCGTAGTCCCCGAGACCAAACTCGCCATCGAACTACTGCAAGAGTTTCAGGAGCGCCGCCGCCACATCGCCATCGTCGTCGATGAGTTCGGCAGCACCGTTGGTCTGGTCACCGCCGAAGACGTCCTCGAGCAGATCGTTGACGAACTGGAAGACGAGTTCGACGTCAGCAAATCTCCCCTCCTCAGCACCACGGGAGCCATGTCGCTCGACGGCAGTACCACGCTTCGCGACCTCGGCAACCAGCTTCACTGGACCTTCCCCCGCGAGGCCGGCGTCGAAACTCTCGCCGGCTTCCTCCTTGCGAACCTGGGCCACATCCCCACCGTTGGCGAAAGCGTCGAGTACGAAGGTCGCCGCTTCGAGGTCGCCGAGATGGCTGGCCGTCGCATCAGCCGCGTCATCGTAGAGGACATTGCCCCGCCGCCGAATCAGATCGAAGACGAAACCGACAGCAGGGAAGCCATCCAGTGATCGAGAACCGCACCGCAGCTCTCTGGAGACCCATTCGCCGCATCCTCCTCACCCTTCCGGTCCTCTGGGTTGTCGTCTCGGTCGTCTTCCTCCTCATCCACCTCGTTCCCGGCGACCCCATCGTCCAGATGCTCGGCGAAGGAGCCACTGCCTCCGACATCGACGCTCTCCGCCACTCCTACGGCCTTGACGCCCCACTTAGCCAGCAGTACGCCCACTATTGGCACGGTATCCTTCACGCCGACCTCGGCCAGTCTCTCCGCCTCCACGACTCTGTCGTCCACCTCGTTCTTCAGCGCTACCCCTACACTCTCGCCCTCACCGCGGCGGCCCTGCTCATTGGCATCGCCCTCTCGATCCCTGCCGGCATCGCCTCAGCCCTCCATCGCAGCCGCTGGCAAGACCGCACCCTCGGCGTCCTGTCGCTCGTCGGCCTCTCCTTCCCAAACTTCGCGCTGGGTCCCATCCTGATCCTCGTCTTCTCCATCCAACTCGGCTGGCTTCCCGTCTCCGGAGCGGGCAACGGCGATGCCACCAGCTTTCTCCTGCATCTCATCCTCCCGGCAATCACATTGGGCCTCGGCCTCGCTGCCATCCTCACCCGCATGGTCCGTACGGCCATGCTCGAGGAGCTGAATCAGGACTACATCCGTACCGCCCGCGCCAAAGGGCTTACGCAAAACGCTGTCGTCTACCGGCACGCCCTGCGAAATGCTCTCATCCCCGTCCTGACCGTCATTGGTCTCCAGTTTGGCAGCCTTCTTGCGGGCGCCATCGTAACCGAAACAATCTTCAGCTGGCCCGGGATCGGCCGGCTCACTCTCTCTGCTATCTCCAATCGCGACTACGCGCTGGTTCAGGGATGCATTCTGGCGGTGGGGCTAACTTATGTTGTAGTGAATCTCCTCACCGATATCGCCTACACTATAGCCAATCCGCGTATGCGCGCCGAATAGTCGTGCCCAAGAAGGAAGCATGAAATCCAGGCTCATCACCAGTTACACCACTGTCGCCCTGTTGACGGCCCTCGCTACTATCGCATCTGCGGCACAGACCAAATCCTCCGGGTCTGAACCGGTCCCGCCCCTGCTGCGTCCCAAGCCTCCAGCCATCGAGCCCACCATGCCGCCCGCCCATCCGTTCCACGACTCGCGCTATGGAGTCACCTTCACGGTTCCCGCCGCCTGGGATCTCACCCGCAAAGACGCCGAGGTAAGCACCTTCAACCTCGACGCTCGTTCGATCGCCCGCACCACCCAGTTGCGTGCAGTCGCCAGCATCGATTTCAACCCGCACCCCAACTCCACCTTCAGCGGTGCGCTCTTTTACTTCAGCGTCACGCCCCATCTCACTCCAGCCGAGTGCAGTGCCCAGGCGACCGTCCGGGAGCCGCGCACCGCGTCCACCGCCCAGATCGGGGGGCTCGCCTTTACTCACGGCTACGACGAGCACGGCGGCATCTGCACCGAATCCCGCGACGAGATCTATACCACCCCCCACAACAACTCATGCTACCGTTTCGACGCCGTCATCAACACCTTTTGCGGCGGCGACGTAAGCGGCGTGCAGGACATCACTCCCCACGAACTGGATGCCGTCCGTATGCGCATGCAGAAGATCCTCGACTCGGTCCACTTCGACGCCAACTAACGTCACCTCACAAAAAAGTAGCGAGCTCAAGGCTTGCTTGCGATGACCTTCCCGCCGCGAATCGCGTAGCGAACCTGGGTGAACGCGAGCGAGTCTGTAGCTGGATCGGTGGACAGCACCGTTAAATCACCAGCCATGCCAATCGCGACCTGACCTTTCTCTTTGCTAACGTGAAATCTTTCCGCCGGATTCGTCGTTAGCATAGCCAGAACATCGCGAAAAGTAAGACCAGCCAACGCAAGCTGCCGATACTCCTCCGTCACGCTGTAGTCAGTCAGAAAGCCAGTATCGGTGCCAAACATAAGCTGTCCGCCAAATTGGCGAAACTTGAAGACAACCGACCGTATCTGAGCGATGTTTGAGTCGCGAGAAAAGAGTTTGAGCGTCGGAATTATAGCCATGTGACGAGCAACCATCTGATGAAGAAGAGCGTCGTCAATTCCATCTAACTCTTCCGGCGAATGAGCCAGGACATCAACTCCGCTTTCCATCGCGACGCGAGTTCCCGCAAGATTCGAAGGGTGAGCGAAGACAAGCTGGCCGTGCTCGTGACCAGTCGCCGCCGCAGCCGTAGCGATAGCAAGTGGCATGGGGACGATATTTCCGGGGGCAACGATAGAACCCGTAAAGAGCTTCACAATATCCGCGCCCGCTGCGATGTTCTTCTGAACAGCCGCTGCGGCTTCGGCGGGAGTATTAGGCTGCGGCAGCTGAGCCAGCACCTCTGGCGGCATATCCTTCACATAGTAGGGAAGCGAGTGTGGTGGAAAAAGCCCCGCGCCCGCCGTATAAATACGAGGCCCCATCACCTCTCCGGATTCGATACGACGACGAAGAGCAACGGTGTTGTCTGGAATCGAAGCAGTATCGACAACCGTTGTAAAACCGGAAAGGGTGAGCATCTCTCGCAGTTGTTGCGCCAGCTTTTCTGCAGGTTGATGCGCCGCGTCCACCCACTTAGCCTCAGTAAAGTGAACATGGGTATTCCAAAAGCCGGCCACCACGATACATCCGGTACAGGGCAGCGTAGCGACACCATGCGGAATAACGACATGCTCCCCAACTGCAGTAATCTTTCCGCCGCGAATCAGAATCGTTGCGTGCTTGACGGCCTTCGCCTCTGGCGACGGATAGACCTTTGCATCCACAATTGCAAGATCCTGTGCAGCCGCATTGCACAGTCCAGGAATACACAACAGCAAAAGAAAGACAATTCGCATGCGGCATTCTACGAAATCTTCTGAGACAAAGTTCAAAAGATGTAACGCGTTAGACACAAATCCCGGAACAAATTCGTCGATAGGATTACACTCTCTCTAGAAGCGTCTGACCGTCTCCGAGGACTCGAATGAAGCCAAAGAATCTGCTCTCCACGCCCTCCACCTCCGACCGCCGTACCTTCCTCAAGACCGGAGGCGTCGCCGCCGCAGCTCTCTTGACCAAAGGCGCAATTGCAGCTGAAACGCCGCGCACGCTGCCGCCGCTCCCCGACAACACAAAGACTGTTGCCGCCATGCCCACGCGCAACCTCGGCAAGACCGGCTACAAAGTAGGCATCTTCTCGCTTGGCGGCCAGGCTTCTCTGGAAAAGCCCGCGAACTTCGACGTCGCCGTCCCCATCATCGAGCGCGCACTCGACCTCGGCGTCAACTACATCGACACCTCCTCCATCTACGGCGGTCCCGAGCGCTGGAGCGAACAGTACGTCGGCCGCGTCATGAAGACCCGCCGCAACGAAGCCTTCCTCGCCACCAAGACCAAAGAGCGCACCCGCGAAGGCTCCCTCCGCATGATCGAGAAGTCCCTCCAGCTCCTCAACACCGACCACGTCGATCTCTGGCAGCTTCACGACGTCGGCCTACCCGAAGACGTCGACGCCATCTTCGCCAAGGGTGGTGCCATGGAAGCGCTCATCGAGATGCACGACCAGAAGGTCGTCCGCTACCTCGGAGTCACCGGCCACTACCGGCCCGAAGCCCTCATCGACGCCGTCAATCGCTACAACTTCGACACCATCCTGATGGCCATGAACGCCGCCGACACCCACATCCACAGCTTCACCGACAAGCTCCTTCCGCTTGTTGTCGAAAAGCAGATGGGCATCATCGGCATGAAGGTCCCCTCACGTGGCCGCCTCCTCGCCTCGTGGACGCCGCCATCGCTCGACGCCCAGCGCCACTCGTGGGAGGGCTCCGCCATCGCCCACCGCCCCGGCGTCATGACCATGAAGGACGCGATGAACTTCACGCTCACGCAGCCGGTGAGCACAGTCATCATTGGCTGCGACAACATCGCTCAGCTGGAAGAAAACGTGCAGATCGCAAGAAACTTCACGCCCCTCTCCAACTCCCAGATGGCCGCCCTCAACGAACTAGCCGCGCCGGTAGCCGAGCAGTCCCTCTTCTTCCGCTTCACCGACCGCAGCAAAGGCTGAGATCAACCAAGCGACCCATCGCGGATTATGGTTTCAGACGCCGACCGAGGCAATTCCTTTAGAGTGATTTTGAATGAACGTTCGCCAAGTGATTGTCTTTCTTCTTTGCTCCATAGGTATGAGAGCGCTCTCGCAGACGCCTTCTGTTATTCCGTCTCCGAAATTGGATGTCTACGCGAACTTCGTGGGAGACTGGGTCGGGACAGTTAAGAAATCGGATCATGGTGTCATGGTAACCACTTCGGTTGAACTTAGTGTGGCCGAAAGCCCCAAGAAAAACTCCATGCGTTTCGATTACACATACGAAAAAAAAGACGAAAATCACTATCGGGACATTTCTCGGATAATGACGTTAGACCCCAAGACTTCTAAAGTGACTTCGCAATATAAAGGCGATAACAAGGAAGCTAGTGAAGCTGTCGGACTAGCGGAGTTTGCCGAAACGGGCTATGGCTCGTTCGTCGTCTCTCGTAAGGAAAGATCAGACGCTTATCCTTTTTACCGCTGCACTTTCAGTCTGACTCCAAATACTTTCTCTTATCAACCAGAGGTAAGTTCGGACGGCAAGACATTCATGCCAACCTCCGTGTATACGTTTACGCGCAAGACATCAAATGCAACAAATCCGAGTCCGAATTAGCGTTTCCGGATCAGAGATCCGAACGGTAGGGAGACGACTATGAACATATCTTTTGAAAACCAGGTCGCCCTCGTGACAGGCGCCGCATCTGGCCTAGGTCTGGCGACGGCCAGGGCCTTTGCAGAGGCAGGTGCTTCCGTTGTCTTGGCAGACTGGAATGAGAAAGAAGTACAAGCCGCAGCGAAAGGCCTAGCCGACAAAGGTCATAAGACCCTTGCTGTTCGCTGTGACGTCTCGGACGACGCGCAGGTAGAAGCAATGGTGAAGCAGACTGTCGCCACATTCGGACGGCTCGACGCAGCCTACAACAATGCCGGCGTTCAAGGTATTCTCGCGGAGACAGCTGACTCTCCCCGCGATGACTACGACCGGGTCATGGCAATCAACCTGCGCGGCGTCTGGAGTTGCATGAAGTTCGAACTGCAACAGATGCGCGAGCAGGGCAGTGGCGCCATCGTTAATTGCTCGTCGCTTGGAGGCCTTGTAGGCGGCAATCGGCGCGGTACCTACCATGCTGCGAAGCATGGAGTCATTGGATTCACCAAGAGTGCTGCTCTCGAATATGCAACCCGTGGCATTCGCGTTAACGACGTGTGTCCGGGAATGATTCAGACGCCCATGTCCGACAAGATGATCGCTGAAGGTCAAGGAGAAGAGTTGAACGCGATGTTGAAGGCTTACGTTCCGATGGGCCGAATGGGCCGTCCCGAGGAGATCGCTGACGCTGTCCTTTGGCTCTGCAGCTCAGCCGCCAGCTACATTACCGGTCAGTCGATCTCGGTCGATGGTGGCTACGTCATGCGCTAGTAGGATGAGAATCATTCAGCAACTGGAAGCGATGAACGTGCCGGTCGGCCCAATGCGAACCGCACCACCTACCCAACCACCAATTCCATCACACTAGCCTCCACCCCATCCTCCACAGTCACAAACCCCACCGTAACCGGCAGGGAAAATCTCCGCGGCCCCGCGCTCCCCGGATTGAAATAAACCACCCCATCCTTAACTTCAACCTTGGCCTTATGCGAGTGGCCACTCACCACCATCGCCACCCCAGCCGCCTTGGGGTTGATATCCAGGTCATGCACCGAGTGCACCAGATAAAACAGCTGTCCACCCAACTCCACCACATCCGTAGCAGGCAGCTCCGCACAAGCTCCCGATGTATCCACATTCCCGCGAATGGCAGTCACCGGAGCAATCTTGCGCAGCGCGTCGAGAATCGCAACATCCCCCACATCGCCCGCATGCAGAATATGTTCAACCCCACGCAGCGCAGCCAAAGCCTCTGGCCGCAACAAACCATGCGTGTCGGAGATAACTCCGATCAACATCGAATCACCACCATCAGCATAGCTCGTTACGCCAGCTTCAAACTCTGCAACGAAGCGTATTCCTTACTCAACTTCGGATCGTGGCTTCTATCCGGATCGATCCGCAGCTCAACCGTCGTCACGCCCTTCAGATCAACCGTGTAGTCTTCGATCTCTTCCGTCGAACCATTCGGCGAGAACGACCACTGCTGCCGTACGATCTCCTTCAGTTCAGTGCCGGGGCCCGCAAAAACCGCGAACTCTTGTGATCTCTCCGCAGTTTTATCCACAAAGTGCAATTGCAGCCGTTTGATGTTCATCGGCTCATCGAAGTGCAATCGGATCAGCTGCGGCCCTGTCGTTGCAGCCTTCCACCCATCCGTCGCCTTCTTGCCCAGCGCATTTTCAATCGGAAACATCTCATCTTCGGAGCTGATCTCAACCCGCGCAATCCGCTCCAGGTCACGCCACAGATCGCTGATAGGAGTTGCTGCCGCAGTCGAAGGAGAAACGATACTCTTACGCATTCTTATTGCCTCTCAGTTCCAAGGCCAAGCATATCCGATAACCCATCGCCACGTTTTACAGCCCAGTCCTAAGCCTGGTCCGCGGATCGAGATAATCCCGCAGCGCATCCCCGATAAAGTTAAACGAAAGCACGCAAAGCATCACCGCCATCGCCGGAAAGAAGACCAGATGCGGCGAGTCGAACAGATGCGACCGCGCATCATTCAGCATCGACCCCCAACTAGCTGCCGGCGGCGGAACACCCAGCCCAAGAAAGCTCAACGTAGCCTCAGCCAGCACCGCCCCCGCCATCCCAATCGCCGCCTGCACAATCAGCGGCTGCAGAATATTCGGCAGAATATGTCGCGTCATGATGCGAAGATCCGTCGCCCCCAACGCCCGCGCAGCTTCAACAAACTCCCGCTCCTTCACCGCCATCACCTGCGCCCGCACCAGCCGCGCGTACCCCACCCACCCCGAGATCGCCAGCGCCAGAATCACATTCCCCAGGCCCGGCCCCATGAACGCAACAAACGCAATCGCCAGCAGAATCCCCGGCAACGCCAGAAATGCATTTGTCACATAGATATTCACCACCGTGTCCGTCCATCCGCCATAAAACCCAGCCAGTCCACCGGCGACCAGCCCCACTGCCAGCGACAGCCCCACCACGCTCACGGCCACCACCAGCGAAATCCTCGCGCCAAACAAAGTTCGCGAAAGAATGTCCCGCCCCAACTCATCCGTACCGAACCAATGCGCCCATGAAGGCCCCATCAGCCGCCCCGTCAGATCCAACCGCGCCGGATCCTGCGGCGCCAGCCACGGGGCAAACACTGCGCAAATCACAAACGCGATAAGTAGCCCGACGCCCACGGCCGCCAGCGGCTGTCTCTTCGCAATCCCCACAATCGATCGTCCCGGAGCAACCCCGGCGTTCGCAACAGAAGTTTCCACGCCCCTAAATCCTACATGCATCCCAGCAGAGGGAAGAGGGAAGCGCACCTCGCTGCGAAACCGAGATCTAAGATCCGAACAGCTTCGTGAGATTCGTAAGCTTCAGAAGCTCCTGCAGGCGGGGCGTCAGGTTCTCCAGCCTCAGCTGGCAGTACCCTTCATTGATCGCCGAGACCTTCAACCCCACCAGCGTACCCAGTCCCAGGCTGTCCAGAAAAGTCACATCGTTCAGGTCGATCACGATGATCCCGCCCTGCGGTATCAACGGCTTCACGATGTCTCTTACTTCACCTGCCGTCTGGTTGATTAAACGGCCGTGGCACCGAACGGTCGTCACCTTCACGCCATTCTCGGTCGAGTTCTCTACACTGCAATTAAAGGCAACTTCCGGTGTCTCGGGCACACTATCTCCTGAATTTTGAGCTACCGAGAAATTTACTCCTAAGCGAATCGCACCATTATTAATTTCCGGTTACGTGAAGCGCTGCGCCTAAGCTCCTGAAAACGCTCATCCGAGGTAAACCACGCAGCGACAACAGATGTGCCGCGTACTGAATCAAACCTAGACAGTAACCCGAATGGGGTTTTGTAGCTAACTCACGAAGCATATAGGGTTGAAGAATGAAGGAACTCCGTCGTCTCGCCATCGCAATCCCCGCAGCTCTCCTCGTCCTCTGCCTCGCGGCAGCCTGGTGGACGCGAGGTGCGATGGCCCATATGCCATTTCTCAAAGCCAACGGCGGTCCTGCCGGTACTCACGGCCTCGTCGACCAGCGCCCATGGCAGACCATCGAGTCACTCGCCCCCCTTGCGGTCTCCGCCGAAGAGCAATCCTTCGCCCACGAGGCCGCCCGTCTCGCTGACCATGAAGTCGACCAGGCCTTCGCCCTCGCCCTGCGCGAGGCGACCCTTCAGACCCGCACCCTCACCGGCGATGCCCTCGCAGTTCAGGAAAGAGTCGCCCAGCTCCAGGACCTGGTCAAGGAAGACAAGTCAAAGGTTGACGCGCTCACCACCTCCGTCAAGCAACCCAACGGAACAACCGCAAGCTCCGACGATCTCGACGCCGCCAAAGCGCAGCTCCAACTCGACAGCGACGAACTCGACGATGCCACCGAGCTTCTTTCCCGCGCCAGCGGCGACAAACGCGGCCAGATCCAACAGGAGCTCACTGCCCGCCAGGCGGCGATGAAGAAGTACGACACCTCGCAGTCCAGCACCAGCGGCCAGATTGCTGTCCTCTCCGCCCGCCGCTACGGCACCCTCGCCGGTCGCATTTCGGCGTGGTTCGACCAGCGCAGCCGCATGACTCTCATTCGCCAGGCCAAAGCTGAAACGGATTCCGATGTTTCCACCCTCTCCGCAAAGCACGCCGACTTCGAAAAGAGAGCCTCGGCTGCCGCGGCAAACATCAACGCATCCGGCACCAGTGCACCCACGGACACAGTAAAAGACCGTGTCGCACGCATGAACCAGGCTCACACTCTCTCGCAGATGCACAGCATCGTCGAGGATCAGCTCCAGACCCAGCAGCAACTCTCTGCCGTCTACGGCAAATGGCTCGCCCAGGTCCAACTCCAACACTCGATCGTCACCCACCTCGCGCTGCAATCGCTATCGCTCATTGCGTTTCTTGTCCTCTGCGGTGTCCTCCTCGCCACACTGGGCGGCAAGCTTCTTGATCGCCTGCGCATGGAGCAGCGCCGACTCCACACCCTCCGCACCATAGTCATCCTCGGCATCCAGTTCGTCACGCTCATGCTCGTACTCTTGGTCGTCTTTGGCGCGCCCAGTCAGGTTCCCACTATCCTCGGGCTGGGAGCTGCCGGCCTCACGGTGGTCTTCCAGGACTTCATCCTCGCCTTCTTCGGCTGGTTCATTCTCATGGGGAAAAACGGCATCCGCGTCGGCGATTGGGTCGAGATCAACGGAGTCGGCGGCGAGGTCGTCGAGATCGGCCTCTTCCGCACCGCTCTACTCGAAACCGGCAACTGGACCGACAAGGGCCACCCCACCGGCCGCCGCGTCACCTTCATCAATAATTTCGCCATCTCTGGCCAGTACTTCAACTTCTCCACCACCGGCCAGTGGATGTGGGACGAGATCACAGTCAACATTCCACCGAGCATCGACTCCTACAAGACCATCGAGGCGATTCACAATACAGTCCTGAAGCAAACCGAACGCGACGCCAAGCTCGCCGAGCAGGAGTGGCAGAGCACAACGCGCCAGAATGGCCTCAGCCAGTTCAAGGCCACACCTTCAGTCGATATGCGCCCAGCCGCCTCCGGCGTCGACATCGTCGTCCGCTATGTCATCCGCGCCGGCGACCGCTTCGAGATGCGCAACCGTCTCTACCAGTCCGTCATCAATCTGCTGCATAAATCAGCCGATACATCACCGAAAGCCAACACCATCGATCAACGGGAGTTGACGAAGGTTTGATCAAAGGTTGGCCGCCCAGTCCGTCGTCTTGAACCAGTACTTCCGCCGCGTGCTGATCCATTTGTCCGCCTTGCGCGCCGCGATCCACGAGTTCAAATAATTCACGAAGTCCATGTCTCCGCGTCGTACCGCGAACGCCGCCGGAAACGTTCCAAGCGGAGCTACTGTCGGGACTGCCACCGCATCGGGATAGAGCTTCGCAAGAATCTCCAACCGCGGGCTGTCTGCAACGGCTGCCGCGAGTTTTCCAGCAACCAGATCGGTGAACAGTGCACTGTCCTCCGTGTAGGTCTGGAACGAAGCCTTTGGAAACTCGAGCGCCGCCGGGTCCTCCGACGTCATTCCTTCCACCACCCCAATCGTCACACCCTTCTTGTTGAAGTCTTCCATCGCCTTCAACTCGCCGCCTTTTTTTTTGCTCGTCGCAATCGTCACATCGGTCACGTTGTACGGCTCGCTGAAGTTCACCACCAGCGCCCGCCGTGCCTCAATCGAAAAGCCCGCAATGATAATGTCGAAACGATTGGCCTCAAGATCAGGAATCAAGTAGCGAAACTCATCAGGATGAAACTCCACTTCGACGCCCATGTCGCGAGCCAGTTTCCTCGCCACATCGATCTCGAACCCCACCAGTTGTCCGTCTTTATCGTGCATTGCCCATGGAACAATCTCCGCCACACCCACTCGCAGTTTGCCGCTCTTCTTGATCTCGGCCAGCAGATCCGCAGTACTGCGATCCGGCACCACGATCTCCTTCGAGGTGTTCGGCAGAATCGGCGGCGCCGGCGCCGCGGGCGTCTCCTGCGCCCCGGCCACCATCGCACACACTAGCAGGACAACCAAACCAGCAACCCGTTGCATCGATGGGTAAACAACAGCGTTCTTCATCTCGCGAGCTCCTCCTCAGGGTTGTTCAAAATGCTTGCGGCGTATCTATCGTGGCGGCCTGCGCCCATAGTTGTGGTAGCCGTCGGCATATCCCGCGGCAAAGTCCCTCTCGTACTTCGTCGTATAGCGCTCGCTCCACCACTGGTAGAAGTCGCGCCTCCCCTCATCGGCATCCTGCCGTCCCATCCGGTATCCATCGTTGTAGTAGTTCACCCGCTCGTGATCGCCGCCATCATCGTTATCGGATTTCGACGCGGCCACCGCCGCCCCAAGAATCAACGCGCCCAGAATGCCACCAGCAATGGCGGCGCCCGTATTGCTGCCGCTGTCGCTTCGTCCGCGTCCGTAGGTAAACTGCGCCCGGCACCCGCGATCCACCCAGATGCCGCGTGGATCGTACCCCCAGCTGTATCCCAACTGGCATCGCGAACCCGAGATCTGCCGCGTCAACTGAACCTGGTTCTGCGTATCCGCGCGGCAGTAGCGGTATCCGCCATCGTCGCTCGAGCAGGTGAGCCCTCCGGTTTGGGCCATGGTGAATGTGGAAGTAGAAACAATCAGAAGAGCAGCGACTGCACGAGAGACCCCCATCAGCGTTCCTCCGAGGAGTGCGTAGACGTGACGTCAAATGCCAGACGATGCTACATCAAATCCGAGAGAAACCTTTGAAAGACTTCAAAGAAATGGAGCTTCACTTCGACTTTCAGTAACCAGCGTCGGTCGGTGCTGGGAAAACAGTGTAGTAGCCGGTATGAATCTCAGGCCGGTTGACTGGATGAAAAATCTGCTCCCGTTCCATCGGAGCGCTGTCGGAGTTGGAGCCACTTGAACCAGGTTCCCTCTCACGCGCAGGTTCCTCCGCGAGAATCGTCGAACTCGAAGACGCTTCTATCGTAGCGGGAGGCAAGAGAGATGCAGATGACACTTGCGTGTCGACCCCGATCGAGGTCTTCGTAGCAAGGATGCGGCGTAGCTTTTCGGAGCCACCCGATTTTGTCTTTTGCGGACTTTGGCTAACATCTTTGTACGCGCTCTGCCTCTCCTGCACCGTGGGAACTTCTTCCAGAAAATACCGAGGCACTTTATTAGTGGGCGGGACCGGCAACTTCCGCGTGGTTCGATCAGAAACAACATGGTCGATCATTGGAACAGCGGATAGACTCGCCATCAAGAAGATCACATTCCACGGGGTACGCTGCCGCTCGAAAGAGGCACGCGTGATCGCACCCGCTGCTCCCGGAGAAGATTGCCACTCCCTGAGTACCCGAACCAGCGAGATTGCCGCTGAAGCGGCACATAGCAAGCAGACTGTTTGTGATGGTGGTGCCCCAAGATAGTACGTATTCCACGCAACTCCCGCGACGCCCCCTCCACACCCCAACGCCCATAAAGCAATATAGCGATCACTCCAATACAGAAAAACTCTGAACTTCCCCATATTGTCCGCCTTCCTGGCCCGGTCAGCGCCCTGCAACCGCATTGAGGCAATTCTGAGACCAAATGAAATCCGCCTTCAAGCCAGGATGGGCGCGGTGACGATGCTGATAGAGCTCGCGTTCCGGCGCAGTCCGAACCTGCGAAGAAGGAATGGGCGTTCGACGCCTACGGTTTAACGGAAGGTCTATTACAAATTGCAATATGCCTAGTCCCCCAGGCGATTGAACGCTTGGGTTTTCGACTTATTTTGAAATCTCCAAAAGTCAATCCCTCGGTAGCGATTTTTTTGCTTGAAAGTTATCCCGCTGCCCCAGCTATACTTGGAACTTGTAGCAAAGCAGATAAAACGCGGCCGGAGCATCCCGCCGGATAACCTGAATCATCTCAACAGCTTCAAACAAAAAGACCCCAAGGAGTCTCTTCCCCTATGAAGCTTAAAGGACAGAAAGCAGTCGTCTGCGGTGCCGGTGGATTCATCGGCGGCCACCTCGTTCAAAGCCTCCTCGCCAACGGCGTCGATGTAATCCGCGCCGTCGACATCAAGCCGTTCGACGAGTGGTATCAAGTATCCAAAGACGTCGAAAGCCTCTCCCTCGACCTCAAAGACAAAGACAGCTGTCTCACCGCCGCCACCGACGCCGAAGTCATCTTTCAGCTCGCTGCCGACATGGGTGGCATGGGCTTCATCGAAAACAACAAAGCCCTCTGCATGCTATCGGTTCTCACCAATACGCACATGCTCATGGCCGCCCGCGAAAAAGGTGTCGCGCGCTTCTTCTACTCCTCATCCGCCTGCGTCTATAACGGCGAAAAGCAGACCAGCCCCGATGTCGTCGCCCTCAAGGAAGAAGACGCCTACCCCGCTCTTCCCGAAGACGGCTACGGCTGGGAGAAGCTCTTCTCCGAGCGCATGTGCCGCCACTTCGAAGAAGACTACGGCCTCCAGGCCCGCGTCGCCCGCTACCACAACGTCTACGGACCGTTAGGCACCTGGACCGGCGGCCGCGAAAAGGCTCCCGCCGCCGTCTGCCGCAAGGTCATTGAAGCCAAGCACTCTGGCAAGCACGAGATCGAGATCTGGGGCGACGGCAAACAGACCCGCTCCTTCATGTACATCGACGACTGCACCAAGGGCACCCAGATGATCGCCGAGAGCGAGATTCACGAGCCCCTCAACCTCGGCTCCGACGAACTCGTTACCATCAACCAACTCGTCGACATCGCCGAAGACATCGCCGGCATCAAGCTCAAGCGCAACTACAACCTCAGCGCTCCAAAGGGCGTCAATGGCCGCAACAGCGACAACACCCTTATCCAGCAGAAGCTCAACTGGGCTCCGTCCATCAGGCTTCGCGACGGCCTCGCCAAGACCTACGCCTGGATCGAAGACGAGATCCTCTCCAGCAAACCCCTCGCAGCCGCCACACGATAGGCAATTGCAACAAACAAAAACGGACCCGAGAGCATGTAACTATTCTCGAGGGTCCGGTTTTACTTTAATGAAGTAACGGTCTCTTCTGACATCGATTTGTTTCCCCCGAAAAGTTAGATCCACTATCCGGCTGAAGACCTTTTCACCACGCGATCACAGCCAGGCTGGTCGAAGAGTTAGAAACACCAACAGACCTCTGTCGAATCGCCTTTCTTTTGTGATATGCTAAATAATATTATATCGTATTACGATATAATATTGGGGATGGGATGGCCAATGATCTTCTACGTATTCTTGCTGGTTCTTTTTCCATTTGTTGGAATCATCGCCGCTATCGTAGTAATCACTAAAGATTCGATTGAGCGACGTCATCTTCATCGCCACCGATGAAGATGACGTAAGTGTCCTTAGTGGAGTGCGCCATAGGTCCGCGGATGAATCTTTCGCGTGTCGAGTATGGGAGCCAGCCCTACTACTTCTTCTTGGCTGCCCGTTCAGCGAGTACCGCAGAGTTCTCCGCCACCGCGGCGCAGATGAGTTTCTTGAAGGCGGCTTCGTTGATCTTCTCTCCTTCGCGGACGTCGATCGCACGCCGCGTGTTCCCCTCGAGGCTGGAATTGAAGAGCTTCTTCGGATCTTCGATGGAAGCTCCACGAGCGAAGGTGAGCTTCACGATCTGCTTGTATGACTCCCCTGTGCAGACGATGCCGTCGTGAGACCAGACAGGGGTCCCCATCCATTTCCACTCCTCCACGATGTCGGGGTCGGCATCGTGAATGAGCTTCCGGAGATGCGCAAGGGTCTCTCCACGCCAGTCTCCAAGTTCTTTGATCCTCTCGTCGATCAATGCAGAGGCAGATTCCATCGGGATAGGACTTTTCAAGGACAACTCCGAATCTCTCAGCTAATTTAGCTTCGTTCAGCAACCTGCAATCGCCGCAAGTGGATGCTCTTTTGGTTCAATAGCGCCACGCCGCTTACCTCGCCGCGTATTGTGTGAAGACGTAGTCCCGATCCTGCGCGTCCTCGTGGCACGCAACGCCGCACTTTGCATCATTCCCCTGCGGTGGATGGTCCTGCATATTGCCGATCCTAAAGGTCTTGGTGGCGGCATCCAACTCGAACTCGCCGTAGCCCCATCCATGTCCGTCCGGGAACCTCTTGTGTCCTTCACCATGAAGTCAATGTCATGCTGAGCACCGAGAACAAACGGCTCACCTGGTTCCGTATCAGCCTTTCTCGCGCTCCAATGGATCTTCGCCATCTTGGAACCGTCTGGGAATGGCTTGCCATTACCGGGAATGCCGGACTGGTAAGCTGCGATGATCACGGGATTTCCGAGAATCCCCGCAATCATATCTCCGCGCTGGCTGATGGAGATCAGCTGCCAGCTTTCGTATCCCTTGAACTCGGAGACTGCCAGGCCATTCGGCACCTTCAGGCTGTATTGGTTCTGGTCTTGAGCAGCATGGATCGCAATTCCGGAGACGACGGCTAGCGATGTTACTAAACCCACACAGATCAGTATGCGTCTGGACTTCATATCCAAATCTCCTCATTTGTTTTTCGAACACAGGAGCTGTGGCATGTGCGGATCATGCCCATCCGCAGAACCACTGAACCAACTACGAAGCTCAGCATCAATAAGAGATTGGGCCCGCTGCAAAATTATCGGTAGCTTCCGCCGCAGTGGCTACTCGCCGTGGCCCGGTGCGCTGGGCATCCCGCAATGGATGGCATTAGATCACACACATAGGCACCAGGCAACCGACGGTGGTTTTATCCGTATCGATCGTCACGGGCTGGCGATCGATACAGAGCTTCCGTTAGACATCTGCGACTCGGAAGGTGATTTCACGAAGCTGATCCAGGTTGTGAAGATCAGATTGTGTTAAGCCGATCTGTTCAAAACAAGTCGCCGAAGCAGATGGCCTTTCCACATCAACAACCCGGTAAGCACCATAAGAGGAAAGAAGACAAACCGAGTAGGGTGGGCGTACTGCGGCAGCTTTTCAAACGGACTGTAGATATATCCATAAATCGGAATGCTGACGATGATGTGAATCCAGCGAAAAATCAAACGTTGGTTCATGATGTCCACCCTCCTTTTCGATACGACGTTACTCGAGCCCGCCGACAACTCGCTCCATATTGCCGATGAACTTATTCCAGCCGTAGGTCGCGCCCTTATAAGCAGCATCTTGATCGGAGCCGAAGCCAGACTGCTCCATTCGCAGCAGCGTTCCGCCACTTGTAGGGACCAACGTCCAAACGACGACGCTCTCCATCCCCATCGTGCCCCACGTATAGGAGAGCTTCTTGCTAGGCTCGACGACCAGGACCTCAGAGTCGATTACGCCATTCCAATTGGGCGCGGGAGTGGAGCGAAAACTAAACCCATGGCCCACGACAGGTTGGAAGTCATTATCCATCAGCCACTCCTTAATCAGAGGGCCTTCGGTAAGGGCGCGCCAGATCTTTTCCGGCGGGTATGGCATCTCTCTTTCAATCACAAGTGTGCGAGTAGTAGTAGTCATGGGTCCATCCTTTTTAGTAAGTCTTCGAGCCGGTCAAACCGGTCGTGCCAGAAGCGGCCGTAGTGACTCATCCAATCCACCAGCGGGGCGAGAGCTTCCGGCCTGGCGTGGTAATGGGTCTCGCGCCCTTTGCGGCGATTGCGAACCAGCCTCGCACGCTTCAAAGCCGACAGGTGCTTCGAAACCATCGGCTGAGAAACACCCGCCCGCTCGGTCAAAGCATGAACGGTCTGGTCGCCCTCCCTGGTCAGCCGCTCGAATATGGCCCGGCGAGTCGGATCGGCGAGAACCCTGAAGAGATTGTCTGCGGCGCTCGACATGGCACAAACCATAACCGAATGGTTATGAATTTGTCAATGGAAAATCCTGCATCGTCGGGCACAAAACTAAAACCTGCCGCGCTCATCTTGAAAACTCATTCCCTCTACCTACATCCGTAGTGCCCTCTGATTTACCCTTGCAGAGGGGGGAGTGGAACTGTGGGGAGTAAGTCGTCTGTGAAAACTCGCCGCCAGAAATCTTCCTCGGCCAACTGGCTTCAAGATCACCCCCAAAGGACCTTCCTGCTGTTGTCAGGGGCTCTCACCCTGATCCTCTACTGGCGAAGCTTCACCTCCCCATTCGTCTACGACGATCTCGAGCAGATCGTTAACAATCCAAACCTCTCCACCTGGGGCTCCTTCGTCCAACGTTTTCTCCTGCACCCGGTTGAGCTCACGACCTCCTTCCTCGGCTATGCCGGGTCCACCTACCGGCCGCTCTTCTGGTTCTCCCTCTTCATCGACCGTGCCCTGTGGGGTCTCGACGCAGGCGGCTATCACGCAACCAACATCGCTCTCCACCTCATAAATAGCAATCTCGCCTTCGCTCTCCTCAGAAGGCTCAAGATGCCTCTCCTTCCCGCTGCGGCCGTGTGCCTGCTGTGGCTCTCCTTGCCCATCAACACCGAAGTGGTGGCATGGATCAGCGGCCGCTCGTACGCTCTATGCACCCTCTTCGTGCTGGCGTGTCTTCTCTCGGCGTTCAACAGTATTCGCCACGGCGGATGGACCTGGAGGCTGGCATGCTTTTTCGCCGCCATCTGCGCCGGCCTCTCACACGAACTCGGCATCTTGATCCTTACCCTTTTGCTTCTGCTCCTACTTCTTATCGAAGAGCAGCGGTCGAAGAATTTCTTCATAACCCTGGCCACCGTCGCTCTTGCCGCCTTCGCCGTCGAAGCCGCCCGTTTCAGTGTCAAGGTAAAGTCCTTCTCTGGAATTGCATCTTTCAAATGGGCGAGCCTCGTGCTGTCGAAGTACCTTGCTCTCACACTCTTTCCTCTGCGCATGAGTGTTGAGCGCTCCACCTTCTCCTCCCCGGGCCAGTCGCAATCGTGGTCGCTTGCCGTAATCGTCTGCATCGTACTTACATTCGGCTACGCGGTGCTCCGACGTCGGAATCATCCCGCTCTTCTCGGCGGTCTCACGTGGTTCCTTATCTGCATCGCACCTTTCATCGTGCTCACGAACTATCAAGGACTGGCGGAGCGGTTCGCCTACCTCGCCTCCATCGGAATCGTTGCAGCTATCATTGCCGGCTGCTCCATACCGAACCAGCCTCGCCTGCGCAACGTACTCGCGGGCGCCGTCGCGTTATGGGCGGTGTGGAATCTCTATAGAACCACCACGAGGGTTGCAGATTGGGCCGACCCAATGCAGCTCTTCGCCCACTCGTTGCAGGCGACGCCGCAAAGCCCATCCCTTCACTACAATCTCGCCTACTCGCAGAAGGTGAAAGGCGATCTTCATGCAGCGCTCGATGAATACCAGCGCACCATTCAACTCGACAGCAACTATCCCCATGCGTACGCGAGCCTGGGCGATGTATACCTCCAGCTCGGATCGTTCAAAGAAGCTCAAACAGCCTACAAGCAGGCCTTGGTGCAGGCTCCCGATGACATTCCAACACTCCTGAACAGCGGCACGGTGGATCAGAGTATCGGCGCGATGAGTGAGGCTGAGGCCACCTACCAGCGGGTCTTGAAACTCGACCCCTCCAGCAGTGCCGCTCATGTAAACCTCGGCGTCCTCTATATGAAGGAGAATCGATCGAACGACGCCGCGCATCAATTTACGATAGCCATCGATCAAAAGACCAAAGACCCGATTCCTTATTTCAACCTTGCGGTGCTGTATCAGCAGTCAGGCCACCCTGATCAGGCCCTCACTCTCTACAAAAGAGTTCTTGAGCTGAAGCCGAACGATGAAGACACACTCGAAAATATCAAGGTCCTCGAACAATCGCACTAACGCTCCCGCAACATTCGGTGCGAAAAAAAATGCGATACTCAGATGAAACTAAAGCAGATCGGGAATAAAGAAAACAATGGACGCCCCTGGCGAACTCAACGAAATTGTTCTTCCGCAGACTGTGGTTGGTCCGCTTACGCGGTCGGCGATCTTTCTGGTGCTATGCGCCCAACAGGACGAAGATGTTTACACGCGCCTGCGCGACTTTTGCGCCGGTCTTTCCGGGCTGATTCGCGCGGTGGAGTTTCGCGACGTAGAGGCGGGCCTCACGTGCGTCGCCGGCTTCGGGTCGGATATATGGGACAAGCTCTTCGGAGCGCCTCGTCCCGCTGAGCTTCATCCGTTTCGTAGGATTTGCTCTGGCGGGCGAGATGCCGTCTCCACGCCAGGAGACATTCTCTTCCACATTCGCGCCAAACGCATGGATCTCTGCTTCGAGCTGGCGACGCAGATCATGGATAGCATCGGAGATATAGTCTCGGTCGCCGATGAGGTGCACGGCTTCCGCTACTTCGACGATCGCGATGTGATCGGCTTCGTCGACGGAACGGAGAATCCACGAGGCGATGCGGCGCGCGAGGCAGCGGTCGTCGGCAGCGAAGATCCGGCCTTCACAGGCGGCAGCTACGTCATCGTGCAGAAGTACCTCCATGACTTGAAGGCGTGGAATTCGCTCCCGATCGAGATGCAGGAGCGAATCATCGGCCGCCGCAAGCTCTCGGACATAGAACTGAGCGACGCGGAAAAGCCCGCAAATGCGCACAACGCGCTCACCAACATCGAGGAGAACGGACGTCAGCTTCAGATTCTGAGAGACAACATGCCGTTCGGCCGTCCCGGCCACGGTGAATTCGGAACGTATTTTATCGGCTACAGCCGCACGCCGCGCGTCACCGAGACCATGCTGGAAAACATGTTCGTGGGCCGGCCACCCGGAAACTACGACCGGCTTCTCGACTTCAGCCGCCCCGTGACCGGCAGCCTATTCTTCGTGCCATCTGCAACATTTCTCGACAACGTCACGCCCGACGCGCCCGTCGCAGCGGAAGATGCAAAAGCACCGTCCACCGAACCGCCTTCGTCGCCACCTTCACCGGCACCCGGCGACGTGCACGACACATCACTCAGGATAGGATCACTAAAGGGAGAGAAAGATGAATAACCTCCATCGGGAGCTGGCACCGATCTCTGACGCGGCATGGGCAGAGATTGAAGAAGAGACGACGAGAACACTGAAGCGGTATCTGGCCGGGCGACGCGTTGTGGATGTTCCTTCGCCGGGAGGGGTCGCTTTTCCTGGAGTCGGGACCGGACACCTGAAGAACATCTCCGCTCCCGCAGAAGGCATTCTCGCAAGACAGCGTGAGGTGAAGCCGCTGGTGGAGCTGCGTGTTCCGTTCGAACTGTCACGTCAGACGATCGACGATGTGGACCGCGGCTCCGATGACTCTGACTGGCAGCCTGCGAAGGACGCCGCGAAGAAGCTAGCCTTCGCCGAAGACCGGGCTATCTTCAACGGATACCATGACGCGGATATCCAGGGCATCCGCGAAGGCACCAGCAACCCCATCGATACCCTACCCACAGATGTGCGGGACTATCCGGATGCAGTGGCGCATGCGCTGAGCCAACTGCGGTTGATGGGCGTCAACGGGCCCTACTCAGTCGTGCTGGGAGCCGAGGAATACACAGCGCTCGCCGAAACCCGCGATCACGGATATCCCGTGCTCGAGCACGTGAAGCGCATCGTAGACGGCAACCTGATCTGGGCGCCTGCGATTGAAGGCGCATACGTCCTGACGACGCGAGGCGGCGACTTTGAGTTGAACCTGGGGCAGGATGTTTCGATCGGCTATCTCAACCATACCGATTCCGCCGTGCAACTGTATCTTCAGGAGACTTTCGTCTTCCGCGTGCTCACCAGTGAAGCTTCAGTCGCGCTGTCGCCGTCCAAGAAATCTTCTTGATCGGAGATATGGCCACGCGCAGGAGCAATGGGAAAATAGGCATAGCGGAACCAATGCCCATTTGTCAGTGCTCATCTGCCAAGTGTCCGAGGAGCCGACTTCCAAGATAAGTCTTTGTCAAGCGGGGCCAGGATTTCGGGTCGCGCTCAAGAGAGCGCCTGGTTGTTCGGCTGGGCTGTTCATCAACTCGCGTTTGTGCCTCTCGGCGGTTCCTGCGTATAACGCAGAACCAGACATCCATTCGCTGTATCAGTCATTTGGACCGTCACAGAAGATTGAGTGAGTGTTTCCTGCCAGTCCCGAAACATTTCGAAGGAGGCATCGGGAGCGTAGTTCCGTCGCCCAGTCGGCTTCTGCCGGACCAGCAGCTTACGGTAACGCAACGTTCTGCGTCGCTCACGAACCTCGCTGGAGACCACATAGCACTCAGGCAGGAAGTCGAACCGAAGGCAGTCGCAGATCTTGCTGGCATCGATGCGATCGTTCTTCTTCTTGGGCCGCAATGGCCCGCAGCATCAGCGGATGCGCAACCTTCACGGCTGCCCGCATGAGGCAGCAGGTGATCATAGATCCAGCCCGGTGAACATGGTCACTTCCATGGCCACGGTCCAGGGCGTCGGCCAGTTCTTTATCTACTCGTCGAGCTGTGCTCTCGTCGCAGCAACAGTCCCCTCAGAAAAGACCGTGCCACTCACGTCCTTCACGCAATAGCTGATCGTCTCCCTTGTGGATGTCTAACCCGATGATGGGCATACTGGTCACGAGGAGCCTCCTTGGATGTCTCTGAATCAGCGGGTCACCGCTGAGTTCAGCCCTTGTACATCAAATGCTCCTCAAACCCCCCGATTTATCCATCCAAACATGTCGGTCATGTGAATCGCCCAGGTTGGCGACCATCGACGGCAAAGGCATGCACATGAAGATCGGATGTCGCGGCCGTCTCCAGAACTACCTGCAAAGTCTGCTTTCTATGAGCAGGTTATTTACGTCAAGGGGTTTTCCGTTTCTCTTTCCTAGCGTAGAAGTTGCTCCTGTTGTTCTGTAGTTCGTCCGCATATTGTTCTCCACCGTGTTTATATTCGCACTTAAGTGAGCCGCTAAGCCCTGTGTCGGTTGGGTCAGAAGGAGAAGGAGATGCTGCCAGTTTTCGGTCGGCCTCGTTCAGAGCCTAACCCGACACGCAATCATCGGGACGCGGGGCAGTCACAAGAATTCGACATGATCTCCTTCCTCAGTCTGCTACTCCATGGAACGGGAGGGATGGCTCCTGGGTGATCCAGATGCGATGAAGCAGTACTGCCAGCTTGCGAGCGACGGCGACGATGGCCCGATTGCGGGACTGCTTGCCTCCGCGCGAGACCAGATGCAGACCCCACTGTCGTAAGCTGGAATCTCTTCCGTGCGGTCCGAGAACGCGGTTGGCGCCCTCGACAAGCAGAGTGCCTAAGCAGATGTTGTCAGCTTTGGTGATTCCGAGCTGCGCTCTCGATCCCTGGACTGGCTGCGTTTTGGCCGCAGGCCGAGGTAGCAGCCGACATCGCGACTTCGCTGGAACCGTTCTTTGGAACCCAGCGTCAGAAGATAGGTCAGTGCCGTGAGCTGGCCAACGCCGCAGACCTTGATCGGAGCCTGCGTTTAGGTGCACTCCGTCTCCGTAAGCCGCTGGATCAGTCGGTCATTGTGCTTGATCTTCACCGTCATCGTGGCGATCTGTTCGAGGACAGGGCCGAGTGCCTGAACTAGACTTGACGGCAGCACTGCCATGCACCGCTTGGCGAAGCACAACGTGGACGATGCCGGAAGTCGGTAGCCGCAGGATCTTCGGATCGAGTCGTGCGTAGCGCGCCAACTTCTCCACGTCCACCTGATCGCTCTCCCGATCACTGTGCGAGATCGCCCGCAGCTCCCTCACGTTCGCCACGATTACTTCGTGACCCAGCTCCTCAAGCTGTTCGCTGATCCATATCGAATGGGTTCCCGCTTCCATCGCGATCCGTACTCGAGGCAGATCGGTAAACCTCTTCTCGACTCCCGAGGGACTGGTACGAAATCGGCCCCGGCCCACTACTTGTCCATCTTCGTTGAGCGTGCAGTAATGGCTCCACGTGTTCCGTCAGATCACGCAGGTCGCGGATCACCGGAGATAGAACATAGCTGCCACGCACCAGACCATGGCGGAGCAACTCGACGATCCGCTGGTAGTCCATCATATCGGTCTTACGGTCGGGGATCGCCTTGATGTGCTGAGCGTTGGCAAGCGCCATATGGTAGTGCTCTTCCAGCACGTTCCAGACAGGCTTCTAATAAACGCCTGTCGACTCCATAGCGACAGGTCAAACGTCAAAGCTTCTGAGCCACTCAGCCGGTTCACGCAGGTCTCGCGTTGTGCAACCGAAGCGACGAAGATGTTTCTGCCCTGAAGCTCATCCCTGAAACGCTCAGAGATGAAGAACAAACAATTTCGGAGAGTGTCCGTGCTGATAGGCGCATCGAGCATTTTGAGACACAACGTCTCACCAAGAGCAAAGATGAGCAAGGCCAGGTGATCGGCGGCTCGAAGCTCGGTCACACTAGAGTAGCTGCGTCAACTTCAGACATAGGCTGTACCTCCATAAACTTTCGCGTGCGGATCTAGGACATCGCAAGTTTTCGATTGAAAGACACCTTCACTTCAGATCATCCCTGACCAGGTAAGTCTTCGGCGAGTTCATGTGGAGGAGGAGCGCTTCGCTCCGGCGAAAGCAGATGGTGCGGTGCATGGTCTTCAAGGATCTCGGCATCCATTGTCCGATTTGACGACGGTTGCATGCTTCGCTGCTGCATGTGGTGTCGGACGATTGAGGACGTCTTCGTTAGACGCGTCCGGGAGCTATGTTTGAGGCTACAACTTTCGTATCCTTGACCGTCCCCAAATGTAACCATAGTCTTCGTTTGGCTTAAAGATTTTGAAACCTTATTCGGCCGAAGATGAGGTTTGCTTCGGCTTGCATGGATTACAAACTTGCGGCTGCGAAAGGCAGTGAGGTAAAGCCTTTGAGCTCTCTTCAAAGTCATTCCATGAGTGTGGTTTTATCGATCTGGTGAGATTCCACAGTACTTGAGTGCCGCAATCACGCAGTTGCAGCCGTCTTTGCCAGTTGATCTCTCGTTAGCATCACCAAGCCAGGACCGTCTTGTCCCTATTTGCATAGTGTTGCGCATTCCCTAGTTGTTTTACTCCAACAAGTAACTGTTGGTTAGAGGTAGAGTCCGGGCAATCGCATCCGGTGAAAGAGGAATTGAATGTCTAGCCTGTACGAAGTTGTCGAAAGCCCCTCCTGTTCGATTGTGATATTTGCAAATCCAGAACTCAGTTCTCAAACTTGTAAGAATCGACATCTTCCCAGCCGCTTTGAAAGTGCTGCCAGGCCACTCCTCTTTCTGATGATGGTTCTTTTTTTTGTGGCTACGTTCTGTTCGCGCAGGTCGGACGCGCAACAGGTGGAGGCTACGTTGCCATTGTCGCAGCGACTTACGATTAATTTATCGGCTGGGGTTCCGGAGTATGTTGGCGACGCTGCGTCGGCCTCGAATGCACCGCAAAGTCAGTGGTGGTTTGAAAATACGAAGAACTCAGCGACGTATGCGACGGCGAGTTTTGTGGAGAGCACGGATCCTGCGTGGCGGCAGGTTGGGCTGCCCTATGACGCGAACGTACCGCGAACGTTTATTAATCAAGACTCGGGGGGCGGGGCAGGCTCTGATACGGGGCAGGAAAACTGGTATCGGCTGCACTTCAAGGTGGATCCGAAGTATGCGGGCCAAAAGTTCCTGCTGAATCTTGAAGGAGCGCACACCGGAGTACAGGTTTTTAGCAATGGTGTGTTGTTGCCAGGTATCAGCGCGGTGGCTGCTGATTCGCAGGCGACGCACGTGATTGGATTTGTTCCGGTGGTCGTTGATCTGACGCCGTATCTAAAGGCCGACGGGACTACCGACAATGTGATTGCGATTGATGTGTCGAGAGGGGATTCGTGGTTTGAGACGCCGCAGTTCTCGAACTCCTTTCGTTTCGGCCAGGATATGGCTGGGTTGTTCCGCAATGTGTTTCTGTATGTAACCAACCCGGTGCATATTCCGTTGAACGTGTACTCCAACACGAAGACCTGGGGGACGTATGTTGGCACGGTCTCCGAGGTGCCGGCCGCGGAGGGCACGGCGACAGCGGCTTCGGCGGTAGTCGAGGTGCAGACGAACGTTGTCAACGAGACGGCGACGGCCCAGCAAGTCACGTTGACAACGCAGATTGTGGATGCGACTGGAAACGTAGTGGTGACTGCGCCGCCGGTGACGCAATCGGTGGCGGCGATGATTGCGAGCACGTTTCCGTCGACGCAGACGCCGATGTTCCAGCAGTTGATTACGGTGCCGAATCCAACCCTGTGGTATCCGAATAACTCGATCTACGGCAAGCCATATATGTACAAGGTCTACCACATCGTCAGTGTGAACGGCGTGGTGGTGGATTCATTCCAGAGCCCGCTGGGAATTCGAACGATTACATGGGATGCGAACTTCCCTTACTTCAATGGCCATGCGATGTATCTGTGGGGCGGCTCGAGCCGGTACGACTATCCGGCGCTCGGCTCCTCGGTTCCGGATGAGCAGTGGTGGCGTGACATGGCGCAGATTGCGGCCCAGGGCGGCAACGTCTGGCGGCCGGGCCACTCGACCAGCAGTGAAGAGATGGTGGAGGCGGCCGACGCGTACGGCATCATGATCGACCAACCCAGCGGAGATGGCGAAGGCCATTGGAATGCCTCCTCCAACCCGTCGGCGGATGATCTTCAACTAAAGCAGGAGGTGCATCGCGACATGATTATCCGCGATCGCAGCCATCCTTCGATTCTGGACTGGGAGGAAGACAACGGTGGCATGAATCAGCCGCTGGCGAATGAGCTTGCGTCAATCGAGACGTCGTGGGACAACATTAATCCGCGGGTGCAGTCCGATCGCACCTACTCGCCTTCGTACGCCTTTATGGGCGAGTGCGACGGTGCCGGCTGCGAGACGGGGGTCAAGAATCAGAATCCGAATAACCCGTCTTTTGGTGCCGAGTACTGGGACAATATGGGCACAGGGCGCGGGACCCAGACGGGCACCGGAGCCAATACGGTCTACGCGTACGACTATGAGCTGGCGTTTGCTGCGCCGTACCTGGACGATTGGCGCCAAGGCAAAGCTGCGAATGCCTTTGGGATGGCACAGTGGTACTTTGCCGATACGCCGGGAGAAGATAGTCTTTGGGCGGAGTTTCAAAATCAGCCTGCGATGCAGCACTTTGTGCGTTCGCTTGGTTACTCGTCGGTCGATCAGAACCGTTTCCCGCGGCTGCTGTACTACATCTACCAGGCAAACTGGGTTCCTTACGCGATCCAGCCAGTGGTTCACCTGGCGCATCATTGGAATCGCGCCTACGAGTACACCCCGGGCACTCCGATTCAGGTGAACGCGTTCAGCAACTGTCCCTCGGTTCGCCTGTTGATTAGCGGCGTGGCCAAGGATCCGGTGACGGGAGCGATCCTCGCGGATCAGGTTCCCAATCCCTGGAACATCAACTCGCACGCCGATCTGAGTCAGAGCAGCACTGTGATGCCTGGCCAGGTTCACTGGATGGTGAACTGGGCACCGGGCACGGTGACGGCCGAGTGTCTGGACACGAATGGCAATGTGGTTCCGGGTGTGACCCACTCGGTGACGACGGCAGGAGCTGAGAACAAGATAGTCCTTAGCGTTGTTCCAGAGGTAGTCAAGCCAGACGGGACAAGCTTCCAGTGGACCTCGAATGGTTCTGACGCGGCCTTTGTAAAGGCCGAGGTGCAGGACGCAAACGGCAATGTCGTACCGACCGCAGCGGACAATGTCACCTTCACGGTGTCCGGGCCAGCTACGTACATGGGCGGCACACAGCAGCTTGTTGCGGATCCCTCGTGGACCACTTATTACCAGGATGCGTTTTCGAAGCAGCACAGTAACGACATTAACGGAGAGCCGTACGTATTCTTTCACGCGCCCGGCGACCCGGAGCTGAACTTTGAAGGAGGATTGCAGAAGATCGCGCTGCGCAGCACCTTCACACCCGGAACTGTGACGGTGACGGCGACGGCGCCGGGGCTTGTAAGCGGCAGCGTTCAACTGACTTCAGTTACGCCAGCGGCTCCTCCTCAGTCGCAACCGCCGGCGATCATCGTGCCTCCGGTCGACACGGCAGTAACGGCGGGTCAACCTGCAACTTTCACTGTTGCGGCCAGCGGCTCCGGAACGCTCAGCTACCAATGGGCTGTGGCAGGAAGCGAGGTCACGGGACAAACCAGCCCGACCTTGACCATACCGGCGACTACTATCGCCCAAAACGGCGAGAGTGTCACAGTTGCGATTCACAGCAACTTTGGCGACGTTACCTCGACTCCGGTCACGCTGACCGTGGACGCGGCGGCCGGCGTCGCCATAACGACGCCACCTGCCGCGCAGACCGTCGTCGTCGGACAGTCGGCGACCTTCACCGTAGCTGCGACTGGTTCCCCGCAGCTCAACTACCAGTGGTTTCAGAATGGCGTGCAGGTCCAAACCGGTCCGCAGCCCAGCTACACCACGCCCATCCTGACGGCCGTCGGTACGGCCAACATTGATGTCGTCGTCAGCAATCCCGTTAACCAACTTCAATCAGCAACGGTGACGCTCACCGTCAACGCTCCGGTGCCGGTAACTATCACCACGCCACCTGCCAATCAGATCGTTGCGGCCAATCAGCCGGTGCAGTTTACCGCCGTGGTCGCGGGCTCTGCGCCCTACACGTATCAGTGGCAGTTCACTCCCAAAGGCGGCTCGGCGACCATCCTTCTCAGCAACACGCAGAGCTCCAACATCATCACCTACACGATCCCCACCATGAGTACGGCCAATGTCGGCGCATACACGGTGACGGTCAACAACGCCGCTGCCGCTCCGGTCACGAGTGCAGCAGCGCAGCTGACGCTTGCGCCTCCAGGCGTCAATCTCGCACTGAATAAGACAGCAACTTCCAGCTCCTCACAAAACGCATGCAGGGATACAACGACAACGCCACCACTTTCTGGCACGGGTTGTCTGGGAGCGGAGAACGCCGTCGATGGCAACCTGAACACCCGCTGGGGATCGGCGACCGCGGGTGCGCCTCCAACAACTTCTGTCCCAGGCGTCGATCCTTCCTGGCTGCAGGTGGATCTTGGATCCGGGCAGTCCTTCAACACGGTGATCATTAATTGGGAGAATGCCTACGCGGCGCAGTACCAGATTCAGTACACCAATGATGATCCTTCGACCAATCCGACGTGGAACGTGGCAACCACCAACAACTCTGGCGTGGGCGGCACCGAGACCCTCACCTTTAGTACCGTTCAGGCACGCTATATCCGGATATTAGGGACGGTGCGAAGCGGTAACTTCGGCTACTCGATCTTCGAGTTCCAGGTCTACAACGTCCCTAATTGCGGAGGCCCGACCGAGCGCTATACCGTCAGCTCTGCCAACCCCTTACTGGTGATGGACAACGTGCTTGGTCTGACCTGGACCCGCACCATCCAGACCGATAGCGCGATTGGTTCGCAGTTCACCGGTGTCAGTGCTGCTACCTATTGCAAGAGCATCAATATGCGCATTCCCACGCAGGCGGAAGCGCTTGGCATCAGCGGCAACAACAACGCGTCCTGCGCCTTCCCGGGTACTTGGAGCACATGGACCTCCACCGTGGATCCGAACGATGCGACCGAGACCGCGATCGTCAACTTTGACGGTAGTAGCACCTTCAACGTAACCAACAACTTTCCCGGCGCTACCCTCTGCACTGAGGCCACCGGCTCGGGTACGTCAGGAACTCAGGCTCCCGTCATCGAAACAGACCCGCAATCCACGAAGGTAGCCGTAGGAGAAGCAGCAACGTTCACGGTAGTTGCTGCCGGTACGCCGACGCCAAGTTATCAATGGCTCAGGAACGGAACCGCAATCGCTGGCGCGACGGACGCTACCTATACCACGCCGCCAACCATCGCTACTGATAACGACTCGTCTTTCAGGGTGTCGGCTACCAACGGAAGTGGCACTGTAACCAGCAACTCCGCTGTCCTCACTGTGACCAACAACTCCACCGGCGGCGGAGGTACCGGCGGCAGTTGCAGTGCGATACCAACTACACCAGGAATGCCGGCAGCGATTGCGACCTCTCCGAGCCAGATCTCTCTGACCTGGGGTGGCAGCATGGCTGGATCGGCCTGTCCGGTGAGTTACAACGTGTATCGCAGCACGACCGCCGGGTTCACGCCTGCAGTGAGCAATCAGGTGAATACGTCCCAGACCGGTACCGCGTTTACAGACCGGGGACTGACAGCAGCGACAACCTACTACTACATTGTGGAGGCGGATGACACTGCGGGCGCCTCGGCTCCTTCTGTACAGGTCAGCGCGCAGACGCTGGCCCCGACGTCATGCACCAGTGTTCCAAAAGCACCGACGGGGTTGACGGCTGCTGCGACTTCGTCCAGCTCCATTGGACTGAACTGGACGGCAGTGACCGCACCGACTAACTGCTCGGTCGCCTCTTACAACGTCTACGGCGGCACAACCGCTGGCTTCACTCCGTCTGCGACTAATCTGCTTGCTGCCGGAGTCACGGGAACCAGCTACTCCAACACCGGCCTCGCTGCGTCGACGACGTATTACTACGTGGTGGAGGCAGTCGACGGGGACGGCGCATCGACGGCCTCGAATCAATCCAGTGCTATGACAGCCGCCGGATCTGCGCCTGCAACGCCGGACTTTGCGCTCGGTGTCTCTGCAGCATCGCTTACGGTGAACGCAGGCAGTAGCGGGACAGAGACGGTCACGTTGACGCCGCAAAACGGATTTACCCCCACCGCAACTGTTAACCTCACCTGCTCTGATCTGCCCAGCGACGCCACCTGCAGTTTCTCTCCCACCACTGTTACGTCGACAGGCAATATGGTCTCAACGTTGACCGTAAATACCACCACGGCATCCTCGACTGCCGGCTATAAATCCGGTCCGTTGTTCCCAGGCTCGGTGTTGGCAGTAGCGTTGTATCTCTTCGGCAGAAGAAAGCGGCGCGGTCTGCAGCTCATGCTACTTGCGGTAAGCGTAGCCTGCCTGACACTGCTCACTGGGTGTGGTGTGCAGCCTCCACCACCTCAAATGGCGACTTCAATGATTACTGTTACTGCATCGACTGGCTCTTTGAATCACACCACGACCTTTTCGCTGATTGTGGAAACGCCGAACCTTCCTCCGGGGTCGGCTGAACTACACAACAACCTGGGGCCGTTGTTCCCAGGGGCAATGCTGGCGGTAGCGCTGTGCTTTTTTAGCAGGAAGAGGCGGTATCCCGTACAGCTCATGTTGGCGATGTGCGCGTTCGGCGTGGCTCTGTTCAGCGGTTGCGGTGGGGGTGCTTCTACCGGCGGACCTTCAACAGGCGGCTCTCAAACCGAACCACCAACAAAACCCACCATTACTGTCCCACCTGCCTCGATCACCGTTACAACTGGACAGACGGCGACCTTCAGCGTGACGGCGGCAGGCACCGCGCCGCTAACATACCAGTGGCAGAGCAGTGGCGGTTCCATCTCCGGGGCGACCGCCGCAACCTATACAACCTCGCCCCTCACGACACAGAATAGCGGCAACAGCTTTGCAGTTGTAGTGACAAATGCAGCTGGCTCCACGACCAGTCCAACGGCGACCGTGACTGTCACCGCAGGCGGCAGTACTGGTTGCAGCGCCGCCCCGAATATTCCCGGTTCCCTCGTCGCAACAGCGAACTCATCCAGCCAGATCGGTGTGAGTTGGAGTGTCGGCTTTGCTGGATCTTCATGCACCATAAGTTACAACGTCTACCGCAGCACAACGTCCGGCTTCACGCCCACGTCAAGCAACCAGATCGCGTCCGGCCAGACGGCCACTTCGTTTACCGATAGCGGCCTAACGGCTTCCACGACCTATTATTACGTGGTGGAGGCAGTGGACGCTGCTGGCAATTCCGCGGCTTCTGTACAAGCGAGTGCGACGACTCTGTCAGCCTCGTCGCCCCCTCCGGCTTGCACTACTGTGCCTGCGCAGCCTAATGGGTTGGCTGCGAATGCTGCCTCTGTCAGCAGCATCAGCTTGGCCTGGACAGCGGACACAGCTCCGGCTGGTTGCACCAACACCTATAACGTCTACGCCGCCACGACGAGCGGCTTTGTGCCGTCGCAGGCCAATCTCATGGCCAGCGGAATTACCTCGACGCTTTACACCAGTACTGGCCTGGCTGCGTCGACTACTTACTTCTACGTCATCGAAGCGGTCGATGGTGCGGGGAACTCGGCGCCTTCTGCTCAGGTTAAGGACACGACTACCGCGGCAGCTTTATCGGAGATTATTGCGATCCACTCAGGGGGGCCGGCTGTAAGCAACGCTAACGGTGGTGATGCGTCTTTCGTTGCCGACGAGTTCTATGACACTGGCGGGACATCGGCCTCAGGTGCAGCCGTTACGGTCGCTGGAGTAACCAACGCTGCTCCGGAAGCGGTGTACCAGACGGAGAGGAATGGCGCATTTAGCTATACAATTCCCGGTCTGCAGTCCGGTGCCTCTTATACCGTTCTGCTGCACTTTGCAGAAACCTATTTTCCTGCCGTTGGTGACCGCGTCTTCAGTGTCGCGATCAACGGAACCACGGTCCTTTCCAGTCTGGATATCTTTCAAGAGGCCGGTGGCCAGAACATCGCTCTGGTCGAACCCTTCACGGCAACGGCGAATCCGCAGGGACAGATCGTAATCAAGTACATAAGAGGGTCCGCGGATCAACCTAAATCCAGCGGCGTTGAGATACGCGGAATACCCAGTGGTTGCACGCTGCTACCCGCGGCTGCACCCACTGGGCTCACCGCGCAAGCAACGTCTCCCAGCATCATTAACCTGAAATGGCAGACGGTCACTCCTCCGCCGAATTGCCCCGTCACGTACAACCTGTACGGAAGTACAACGAGCGGTTTTACTCCTTCCACATCCAATCTCATCGCGAGCGGCCTTACCGACTTGTCTTATTCGAACACTGGACTCGCTGCTTCTTCGACCTATTACTACGTCGTAGAAGCGGTGGATGTAGATGGCGCATCGGGGCCCTCGGCACAGGTAAGTGCTACGACAAATCCGGCCAACTCCTGTATCTCAGTACCCACTGTGGCCCCCGCCGGTTTTATGGCAACTGCTGCATCTTCGAGCGCCATCGGACTAAGTTGGGCCGCGATCACACCGCCAGCAAACTGCACCAACATCACCTACAATATTTACGGCAGCACTGGGAGCGGGTTTGTTCCCTCGCTGAGCAACGAGATCGCTGTCAACCTGGTGAATCCTGTCTTCTTCAACACTATCCTTCCGGCATCTTCTACCTATTACTACGTCGTTCAGGCGACAGATGAGGATGGCGTTTCATCGCAGTTCTCCCCTCAAATCAGCTCCACGACGCTCGCGCCGCCAACTCAGTTGATAGCGACTGCAACGTCCCCCAATGAGATCGACCTCACGTTCCCTGCAAGCACCGCGCCCGCGCCGGTGACCTACAATGTCTATCGCAGCACCACAGCGAACTTCACTCCATCCGGTACGACCCTGGTTGGCACCACAAAGTCCAATTTTTACAATGACGCCGTAGTCACAGCGGCGACGACCTATTACTACATCGTTCAGGCAAACAGCCCGAACGGCAGAACGACTGTAGGTGGCCCCGTGAGCGCAACATCTCTGGTTCTCGGAAATGCCACGCCATTCTGGGATGCCAGCAACATGCCACCAACTGCTGCTGGTGCGGTGCTCGTAGTGAAGTTCCTGAATCGGACCAATGGCCAATACCCTGACGATCAAGTGTTCTGGAGCGCGACTATTAATGGCGTTACTGTGACAAATTCGATTGCCGCACAACCTATCTTGCAGCTGCCTTCCGGCGCATCCGGGCGAATCCCTATCTATCTCGGGACACCGGGCCAGAACGAAAACAACTATTCTGACTTCTTGGAGTACACCATCGGTCTAGCCGGGAACGGCACCACGACCTACTTCATCAATATGGACACGACCAGAGTCGACAATTTTGGCATTAAGAATGCCTTTAAGCTGACCTGTGGCGACGGCACCAATATTGCGATCGGAGAGGATGCTGGAGCATTTGCGGAATCACGAGCGAGTACGTTCCAACGCTATCTCAATGCTGTACCCGCAAACTTCCAAACACTCGCGCAGGTACAAGCTCCTTATCGGATTGTCTCTCCGGGCGACGGTGGGTTCGATACCGGCGGTCCATACGTAACCTACTACAACGACTGGATCGACCAGCTATGGGCAGTCAATGGAATTACCGCTACTCCACCGGCGATTCCCAATGGCGACGGCTTGGGTGCCTTCCCTGGCCTCTCCGCGGCGATCTACCGCCATGTGGGAGGAGTTGCCGGAACCTTCAACCCGAACGGCTCACTCGAGAATCAGGGCTTGTGGGGCAACCCGAGTGAGTTCTATCAAACAGAACCCTTCAGCTACTACGGGAAGTTCCTCCATCAGATTGCCATCAACGGCCAGCAGTACACTTTTCCCTATGATGATAATGGTGGATACTCATCCGACGTAAGCTGCAACTCGCCCAAGACGCTACTCGTAGCGATTGGCTGGTAACCTGAACCTCCACTGTCTTTTTTCAGAATCGGTGGAGAAATGCGGAAGTCGGCGCATTTATTCCAGGATGAGTAAAATTTCATTCCAACCTCAATAGAAGCCAGTCGCGTCACGCTATAGAGTTGACGACCACATCAAGTTCCAGAAAACAACGGCTCGGCACTTTCCTGGCGGTGCGGCAAAATGCCTCTGCCGGCTTCCAGCAGATCCTCAACGCGTTTCCTTTGCCCAGCGCAAACGGGACCGACTTTGGCGATGGACTGGCCACATTCATTGGAGGGTACTCAAACCCTCGCTCCATCGATAGCTCCGGTCTTCGCGTCGATCATACTTTCATGATCGTTTCAATATTCTTTGGCAGGGTTTACTGCGCGCCTTATACGCTGGGTGGACGTTATGCTGACAGCCCTCAATTCTCAAACCTGCCGATTCGAAGATTGTAGGAGTCACTCTTGGAGCGATCAATTTGTTCAGCCATCGCGTGAGTAACGAATGGTCGATATTTATTTCCCGTACCCACGTCCGTTACTTATCGATCCCGGTTTTCGGGGGATTCATCTTTTTCGCCTTTCATCGCCGTGTCGAGTGGGCGAACGGCTTTCCAGCGACAGAGTCTATATAGCGGAGTGTCTGCCATGGTTTTGCATGTTGCTGGAATCCGTAAGCATTCGAGATTGGTGTCGGTTCACTCCACTTTGCGCCAAAAAAGATAATGCGAATAGGTAGTTCGTGCACGAAGCTGGCGGGCACGGGAATTGATAGATACCCGGCAATCGCTGCGGCCTGAGATGGATTTCGAATGGCCGGATCGCCGAGCACAGGATCTATCACGAAGGCTGGACCCCACCGTAGGTGCGAGTAATGCATCCAGATGGTGCCTCCCCTATGCTGCATTGATGCCTTCGAACCGGACAAGCGCTTGGCTTTTGCCTGGGCATCGATATAAGCCTGGTCTGTATGTACCTGCTCCAGCAAATCCTGGATAAACCGTGGCATCTCGCGGGACGCATCACCTCGATTGAACGCAATCACGTCCGACAGACTTCTTACTTTCAGCCTCGGGTGATTGGAGAAATAGCTCTGAATCGCGTCCTTGAATTCGTACCTCAGCACCGTTTCCTCTTAAGCCCATTAGCATCGAGGAACGACGGTAATCTTCTGCGTGTCGGTCGGCATCGGTTGTTGGGATCGCGAGGATCACTCCCGGCAATCGCACTGAGCACTGTGGCAGCATCTGTCATGTTGCGTGCCCTAGGCCCGCTGTATCCTGGCTTGGGCTGAGCGGGACGAGACCCGCACGGATGACCAAGCCCAACGTCGGCTTGATGCCAACCATGCCGTTCATCGAGGCAGGACAGAGGATCGACCCGTCGGTCTACGTACCAATTGCCGCCACAGCAAAACCGGCAGCCACTGCCGGAGCAGAACCCGCGCAGCTACAAGGGCTCAGTTCCAATACTATGGATTGTGAGTCTGGCCGCCGCGTGCACTCCATCCGCTTATCCCGTTTGGCCACGAAAGTTGACCTATTCGCTTGGATTTGTCTTACCGAGGATCAATGCACCCGCAGTACGCAGGCGTGTGACAACCTCTGCATCATGGGGCGCAGGCTCGGTCAAAGCCAGCGAGCCTACGCTGGTAAGCATGCGATCACCAGTGTCGATCTTATCTTTCACCAAAATTGGAATGCCGTGCAGAGGGTCGTTCGTGGACTCGCCATCGAGCTTCGCGGCGATCGCCAGGGCGTCAGGGTTCAGTTCAAGCACCGAATGTATAGCAGGGCCTGCTGACCTAAAGCGTGGATGCGTTCTATGAACAACGTTGCGAGCTGCCGGGCAGTGAGTGACCCCTGCGCAAACTGCTGCTGCAGATTTTTGATGCCTCGTAGCAAGGCATCTCTGTAGCTAAGGGCTGTTGCCTGGAGACTCTTTGCCGCGAAAACAATGCGGAACAGCAGACACCATGTCAATGCGATGAAGTTTGTAAACTTGAGGTCGATCTGCATCCGTGGGTAGAGGGTGGAAAGTGCGACAGCATCGAAGGTAGATTCGTGGCAAAATCTTGCGTGCAGTCGTCTCGAATGTGGCCGCCCACAGTCGCCCCCTGCATGGTCCAGCAATTCATGGAGGGGTGAGAACACGGCGGCCATACGTGAGTGCGACTACTCCGGCTTCAGTCAGAGCAAGGCCGCACCCACGTCTATGTGTGCCTCGCGATCTGGGAACGACGAAGTCAACGTGAGCGTTTAGGCCACTATTTGTCTAGGTTCAGCTCCTCCAGTGCCTGGTCTAGCACCTTTGCCCACTTCGGATCGGGCGATGCAGCGTATTCGTCGTGCCAGTTCCACCACTTGTACGGCGGGGTCTGGGGGTAGCCCTCCGGCGAGTCCTCCCACTTCTCCTGGCGCCCTAGCGGCGTCGCGTCGAGATAGCTCCATGTGCTCCCCATAGCCTCGTCGCCACGGTTGTTGATGAAGTAGGTGCGGAATATGCGGTCGTTGTGGTGGAAGAACACGTTTGTGCCGTGCCACTCGTCCACGCCGAAGTCGGCGTCGAAGCTGTCGGTGATGGTGTACCACGGCATCGCCCAGCCCATCCTCTTCTTCAGCCGCGCGATGTCAGCCTGCGGTGCACGCGAAGCGTACACGAGCGTGGTGTCGCGGGCGTTCAGATGGGCGAGGTGGCCGACCTGGTCCGCTCCCAAAGAACAGCCGCGGCAGGCATGATCGGGCCAGCCGAAGACTCCGGGCTCGAAGAAGGCGCGATAGACAATTAGTTGACGGCGGCCGTCGAACAAATCGAGCAGGCTCTTTTTGCCCTTAGGTCCGTGGAATTCATATTCCTTCTCAACCGCCAGCCACGGCATACGCCGACGCTCGGCGGCCATCGAATCACGTGCGTGGGTCAATTCTTTTTCCTTGATGAGCAGTTTCTGACGCGCTGCCTCCCACTCCTGCAGCGACACGATCGGGGGTATCTTCATGTTTGGGCGAGTTTCCTTGTTCTTGTCCATGTCTCTCCTTCCTCTCGGTTCCTGTCGGTAGGCGTTGGTTTTTGCCGCGAAGGTTGTTCACGACTAACGCGGAGATGCCGCCAGTTGAGGAGGCTCCCGCTGCGATCCATGCCACGGTTGCGAGACACACCGGGCACATGGCTACCTGCGGTCCCGTTTTGTCTCTGAGGCCGTGCGAATTCGGACCATCAGATCTGTCCAGCCGACGTCGACTCCGCGGTCCGCTTCGCCAATCCACCCCATCGCTCGATGTATAAAACGGAGGCGGGTCAATCCGTTCTCTTCGGTGAGCCGATATTGGATGTTGGAGACTGCCGGGGTCGACATGAACAGCGGCCCAAATATCTCCAGAAGCGATGGCGGCTTGATCGCCTGTACAAGGCCCCAGAAGTGTCCCGTGTTGTCTCCCAGGTCGCGAAACCAGCGGCCGCCTGGCCACGCCTCGAGCTTCATCGGCATCGGCTTCTCCGGGGTCGAGTTCATAGGCCCCATCTGCTCCAGAATTGCCTCGAATACGATCTCGATTGGCGCCGCAATCTGCTCATCTTTCACAATCTCGAAGGCCTGAACAACCTGTTCCTGAATCGTTGCTGCCATTACTCCTCCTTTGCTCCGATGGTGTTTGAAATGATCCGCTCCAGAGCCTTTCGCTCCGCACGCTCCTTGATCTGGCCCAATTGGTGCATCCAGTACCGCTCAAACGTCTTTACCCAGTCGTGCACCGGCTTCAACTCGGCTGCATTTAATCGGTACATCCGATGTTGACCGCGCCTTATGACCGACACCACGCCAACCTTACGTAACACGCCGAGGTGCTTCGAAACGGTCGGCTGCGACATCCGCAATCGCACCACAACCTCATTCACCGCATACTCTTTGCCGTCTGCCAGCACCGCAATGACCTCGCGCCGGCGGGGCTCGGCGATTGCGTTAAAAACGTCTGTTGTTGTTGCTGCTCGTGCCATGTCGTTAACATATTCCTATATAAGAATATGTCAAGTGAATTTATTACAGTCATGTTGCCGTTGAACTAGTTTTTGGCAATCAGGACTGATGCGCCGGGAGCAGGTGGGCACCGTTGATCTTGAGGAGTAATATTTCTCGCGAACAGTCGGAGAAAACGATGCCGAATCTAGCAGCTGCGAACACGGGTAAGGTAGTACTACCCGGTCTGGCCGATCCTTTTGGCGCCCACTGCGTCGACGGAGGAGTGAACTTCAGCGTTTACTCACGCGATGCCATCGGAATGGAATTAGTGCTCTTTGATGACGCGGATTCCACTCCAACGCACATCATCCCGTTCAGTCAATCCGTAAACCGAACCTATCACTATTGGCACTTGTTCGTTCCGGGACTCCGGACTGGACAGACTTATGGTTACCGCGCTCGCGGCCCTGCTAATCCGGACAAGAGGATGCGATTCGACCCCGAGAAGGTGCTGCTCGACCCTTATGGCCGAGGAGTGGCAGTGCCGGCAAACTATAGCCGCGATGCTGCAGGCCGCGAGGGAGATAACGCTTCCACCGCCATGAAGAGTGTCGTCGTTGATGTGAGCGCCTATGATTGGGAGGGCGATGCGCCTCTGCGTCGGGCCGCCTCGCAAACAATTGTGTACGAGATGCATGTTGGTGGCTTCACCCGCCATGCAAGTTCTGGAGTTTCCAATCACAAGCGAGGGACATTCGCAGGTTTAATCGAGAAGATCCCCTATTTGAAACAACTGGGAGTCACGGCGGTGGAACTTCTTCCGGTGTTTCAGTTCGATAGCCTGGATTGCCCGCCAGGCCGCGTCAACTATTGGGGATATGCTCCGGTTTCATTCTTTTCAGTCCATCGTGGTTACAGTTCCCGTTGCGACCCGGTCGGTCCGGAGGATGAATTCCGTGACATGGTCAAGGCATTGCACCGCGCGGGAATCGAGATCATCCTAGATGTGGTCTATAACCACACCGCCGAGGGCGGTCAGACGGGCCGACCTTGAGTTTTCGTGGGTTGGCTAATGATGCGTATTACATCCTTGAAGGGGACGGTTCAGACTACGCTAACTACAGCGGCACAGGAAATACGCTTAATGCCAATCATCCAGTTACGCGGCGAATGATTGTCGATAGTCTGCGTTACTGGGTGAAGGAGATGCATATCGATGGTTTTCGTTTCGACCTTGCATCGATTCTGGCGCGGGACTCCGCTGGCCGGGTATTGCCCAATCCACCGGTGCTGTGGGACATCGAGTCGGACCCGGCACTTGCGGGGACCAAGATGATCGCTGAAGCCTGGGACGCGGCGGGGCTTTATCAGGTGGGCAGTTTCGTTGGTGACAGCTGGCGAGAATGGAACGGCAAGTTCCGCGACGATGTGCGGGCATTCGTCCGCGGGGACGAGCGTACTGTCAAAGCCCTTGCAGACGGCCTGCTTGGAAGCCCCGACCTTTACAGCCATAAACGTCGCGAGGCCGAACAGAGCGTCCATTTCGCCACTTGCCACGATGGCTTCACACTGAACGATCTTGTCTCCTATAACGGGAAACACAACGAAGCGAATGGCGAAGACAACCGAGACGGCGGGAACGACAATCGCAGTTGGAATTGTGGTGTTGAAGGTCCAACCGATGACCGCGCGATCGAGAGCCTTCGCAACAGGCAGGTGAAATTTTTTTTCACTCTGACTCTAATGGCTATTGGGCTGCCGATGATTTTGATGGGCGATGAAGTTCGCCGCTCGCAACAAGGCAACAACAACTCCTACTGCCACGACAATGAAACCAATTGGCTGGATTGGACGCTGTCGGAAAAACACGCGGATGTCCACCGTTTCGTGAGTCTTCTGAACGCGAGGCGTGCAACGCGCAATCTTGACCCAAATGGTACTTTGACTCTTGCCGAACTGCTGCAAAGCGCACAACGGGAGTGGCATGGTACGCGGCTTCACCAGCCAGACTGGAGTGATTGCTCGCACAGTCTGGCATTGTCTGCGGAACTAACATATCAGGGACTCATCATTCACTGGATTCTGAACGCCTACTGGGAGCCGCTCGATTTTGAGCTGCCTCGCCTGGACGGTGGAGGCGAACGCCCGTGGCGACGGTGGATAGATACGACGCTTGATTCCCCGGAAGATATCGTGGACTGGCGGGCAGCGGCAGGAGTTCCTAGTTTTACCTACCGCGCGGGACCCCGGTCGGTGGTCATGCTGTATGCCGACTTGAAGGAGCCTGGGGTTCTGGGGGAAGGCGTTTGAGGTCTGTCAACGCGAGTTAACAGATTCGAAGGATGTGTGTTTCATAGTGGTTCCTCGTAGCGTGCTGGAATCGACTTTAAGAGGCCCTAAGATTTTCACATCAAGTGCAATCTTTTAAGAATCTTAGTAGAAGTTCAAAGAATCAGCTCTTGTGTAACGTTTGACATGATGCGTTAGCGGTTACAGCCGAATTCGTTGAGGCATCGGCAGAAACAAGAGGAGGTAACTGTGGGAAAAAACAAGACAGTCATCGTAACAGGTGCATCGCAAGGTATCGGAGCAGCGGTTGTACAGGCTTTTCTGGACCGCGATTACAACGTAGTTGCAACTTCGCGTAGCGTCTCCAAGGGCAGCACTAAGCCGTCACCGAACCTCGCACTCGTCGATGGAGACGTCGGCCAGGGCGCGACGGCAGAGAACGTTGCAAAGACTGCGATAGACAAATTCGGCTCGATCGACCATGTTGTCAACAATGCAGGGATCTTCTCAGCAAAGCCTTTCACGGATTTCACCATCGAGGATTTTCGCGGTCTCGTTTCCACTAACCTGGAAGGGTTCATCTTCATCACTCAAGCCGCAGTCAGGCAGATGCTGTCGCAGGGCACCGGTGGCAGCGTGACAAGCATCACGTCTTCGTTGGTTAAGAACCCCATTTCGGGCGTTTCGGCCTCGATCCCGATGATTACGAAGGGCGGACTTGAGGCGATTACTCTAAGTCTCGCGAGCGAGTACGCGAAGAACAATATCCGCTTCAACGCTGTCGCACCTGGTGTCGTCGACACCCCACTTCATAATAAGAGTCCGAAGGATTTTATGAAGTCTCTTTCCCCTATGGGAACAGTGTCTGACTCGAGGGACATTGCAGAAGCTGTTGTATATCTCGCGGAAGCTCGTCACGTCACTGGGGAGGTGCTGCACGTGGACGGCGGTGCGCACGCAGGCAAATGGTAAGCAATAAAGGTTCGCAGCCGGGCAGTGCAGAACGCCGGTTGCAGGACCTTGGTATTCAACTCCCAGCCACGCCGACGCCGTTAGGCAGTTACGTCGAGACGGTGCAGACCGGCAATCTGCTGTTCTTTAGCGGAATGCTCCCGATCGTCAATCACAAGCCGAAGTTCGTTGGCCGACTTGGGAAAGAACTCGACGCCGAGGCCGGACGGGAAGCCGTCTATATTGCGGCACTGAATGTGCTTGCCGCGGCCAAGGAGCATTTGGGCTCACTCGACAGGGTGACTCACGTCATTCGGCTCGGTGTCTTCATAGCGACCTCAGGAGACTTCTTTGACCAGCCCAGAGTCGCAGACGCTGCGTCGGATCTGTTTCGAGACGTTTTTGGTATCGAGAAGACATCAGTCCGTCAGGTAATCGGGATCGCCAGCCTCCCCCTCGGTGTGCCAGTAGAGCTCGATGTCATCTTCGAAGTCGCAGAGTAGCAAATTTTAGGCAGAGGCCAACGGGTCTATGCCTAAAGGTCGCTTTCAGAGGCAGTTATGAAACAGCAGTCCACTAACTCGTCACCGCAATGGAACATGACTCGTATTTCTTCAACCTTGGGTATCGAATACCCAATCATTCAGGGACCTCTTGGTGGTTTGTCGACGCAGCGATTGACAGCAACGGTCTCAAACTTTGGCGGCCTGGGGTCCTTCGGGGCGCATGGCCTGAACCCTTCAGCAATTAGAGATGTGATCGCTGAAATTCGTATGCTCACCTCCAAACCGTTCGCGATCAACTTGTGGGTCTCGATGGAAGATGAGGGTGCACGCACTTCCGGCAACGAGGCATTTGCGCGAAGCCTGGCATCTCTCGCTGGGCACATCCAAGCTTTGGGAGGGACGCTCCCGACTTTCACACGTTATGTCCCAATCAAGTTTGAGGACCAGGTGCGGGTCTTGCTCGATGCAAAGGTTCCCGTCTTTAGCTTCATCTACGGAGTCCCCCCGAAGGAGATTCTCGACGAGTGTCGTGCGCAGGGAATCGTTACGATTGGAACTGCGACGACACCGGACGAAGCCGTGGTTCTTGAGCAGGCAGGAGTCGATGTCGTCGCCGCTTCAGGTTTTGAATCGGGCGGTCACCGTGGCTCCTTCCTGCGCCCCTCCGAAGAATCACTCACCGGAACGTTCTCGCTCGTACCTCAGGTTGTAGACTCAGTTTCAGTTCCGGTTGTTGCCGCCGGAGGTATCGCCGATGCTCGCGGAGTTGTCGCAGCATTTGCTCTTGGCGCTGAGGGCGTACAGATAGGGACAGCTTTTTTGGCGTGCGAAGAGTCCGGTGCGAGTCCGCTTCATCGCAACGCGCTCCTCAGGGGAAACGCTCGCAGAACAGGATTGACCAGGGGGTTCACTGGAAGGCTGGCCAGGGGAATACATAACCAGTTGCTTGAAGAGCTCAATCGTCCAGGAATTGAGATTCTCCCCTATCCCTTGCAGCGGATTCTGATGAAGAACCTGACCGTCGTCGCCGAAAAAGCTGTGAAGCCGGAGTTCCTTCAGCTTTGGGCCGGGCAGAGTGCCAACCTTTCTCGGCAGAGCGACGCAAAGACGTTGCTACAGACATTGATATCGGGGGTTTTTGCCGTTACGGAATCGGTGCATAACAACTTCAAGCGGAACAGGTGATTGCCTTGTGGCTGAAGGAACTCATTCGAACAAATATTGGCATATTCAGCGCTGGGCGTCGCTGCATAACCCAAGTGGCAGGCATGGTTACAGATGACGCAACTAAAACTCCTGGTGCTCCGCGGTAAACGCGATCTCTTGCTCAATCGAGGCTGATTCCCATCTCTTCCCATAGAGCGTCGAGTGGTGTACTCTTTGTACCCATAGACACTCGAGTGGAGAGATTGCCGATGGATCGAATGAAGAAATCAGATGGTGAGATGCTTCAGGGAACGTTGGACATGATGATCCTCAGGGCGCTCGTGATGGGGCCAGCCCATGGCCACACCATCGCGCATGTTATCGAACACACGTCAGAGGACGTGCTTCAGGTAGAACAGGGATCACTGTACCCTGCACTTCACCGCTTGGAAGATCGCGGGTGGCTCGAGTCTTATTGGGGCGCAAGCGAAAACAACCGTAAAGCAAAGTTCTATCGGCTTACTTCAGCGGGAAAGAAGCAGCTGGTGTTGGAAACGAATCGCTGGCGACAGATGGCACGTGCAATCGGGCTCGTGATGGGGGAATAGTGGTCACACGAAGGGAGGTCGCATGAGCTTACGTAGATTTTTCAGAAGACGACGTAACGACGCAGAGGTAAGTATCGAGATGGAGAGCTATCTTTCCTTGGAGTCCGATGAAAACCTCGTTCGTGGGATGAGCAAAGAAGAAGCACGACGGCAGGCCTACCTGAAGTTCGGCTCGCCGGAGCGTATACGCGAGGAAGTTTGGAAGAGGAACAGCATCGCACCGCTTGAAAATGCACTTCGCGATATTCGATATGCATGGCGAACGCTACGTCGCAGCCCAGGATACGCATTTATGGCGATTCTGACGCTCGGGCTGGGTATCGGCGCGAATGCCGCCATCTTCACTGTCATCAATGGAATACTACTGCGCCCGCTGCCGTATGCGAATCCGACGCAGATCGTACATCTGGAACAAACCGCGTCGCGCGTTGGAGCAGATCCGATTGGATTCTCCGTGCAGGAGATCGCGGACTATCGCCAGCTGAACCATGTATTCACCGATCTGGCCGAATATCATTCAATGACTTTTACGTTGCTCGGATCAAAGGTTCCGGAGCGTGTCAGTACCGGGGTGGTTTCTGCGAACTTCTTTGATGTTCTGGGCGTGAAGCCCGTCCTGGGGCGGCTAATCACACCGGCAGACGAGACTCAGAAGGCTGAGCCGGTTTTAGTGCTCAGCTATGCATATTGGGTAAAGAATTTTGGCCGGGATCCGAAGATACTGGGCCGAACGTTCGTGATGAACGATCGCGTCCACACGGTAGTGGGGGTGCTGCCTCCGCTTCCGGAGTATCCAGACGCAAATGATGTATATATGCCAACAACGTCATGTCCCTTTCGCTCCAACCCGAAGATGATCGCTGACAGGGATATGCGGATGTTCACGGTCTTTGCCCGGATGAAAGCGGACGTGACAGAAGCGCAAGCACGGAGGGATTTGGCCACGATCACAAATCGGCTCGCGCTTATCTATCCGAAATCGTATCCAGCCGCTGCCGGAGTTTCAGCGCAGATCGCGGGGTTGGAGCACGAACTGACCCACGCGGCGAGGCCTACTTTTCTGACACTGCTTGGTGCTGCTGGCCTGGTGTTGTTGCTGGCGTGTGCGAACTTGGCGAATCTCGCCATTTCGCGGCAAATGCGCCGATCTCAGGAGATGGCGATCCGCATGGCTACAGGCGCGAGCGCCTGGGACATCTTTCGTCAACTTTTGACCGAGAGCATGGTTGTCGCTCTTGCGGGCGGTGTACTAGGACTTGGCATTGCGGCGGTTGGATCGAAGCTGCTGATTGATTACGCCGCACGAATGACACCGCTATCGGGAGAAATACACCTTGATGGTCGAGTGCTGTTCTTTGTGGCCGCTCTTTCCATCGTTGCTGGAGTGCTGTTTGGAGCGCTTCCGGGGTTTGTGGCGAGCCGTAACCGTTTGAGTGTCCTGACTGGCTCCGGGGAAAGATCAGTCGGAAGTGGCCAAGTGACGCAGGCCCGCATGGTGCTTGTTGCAGTGCAGGTAGCTCTCTCATTCGTTTTATTGGTGTGTGCAGGGTTGATGCTCCAGAGTTTGCATAAACTGCTGTCTGTTGATCCGGGATTTAAGACTGCGAATGTGCTCTCCATGCGGATCAGTTTGGATTGGACCAAATATGCGAAACGCGCAGAGCTCAATCAATTTTTCCATCAGGTGTTGGGTCGCGTATCGGGGCTGCCTGGAGTCGAGAGTGCTGCAGTCAGTGTGATGGTTCCTCTAAACGGTAACGTGGGGACCATGACCGGCGGAATACTCTTAGAGGGACGGCCCGTGGACCCCGGCGAAATGATGCCGCAAGTGGACTTTGAACTCGCTAGTCCCGACTATTTTCACGTGCTCGGTGTGCCCATCCTCGCAGGGCGCGCCTTTACGGACGGGGATAATCAAAACTCTCCGGCAGTGGGCATCGTGAACGCACGTATGGCGAAACGTTTCTGGCCCACGCAAGATCCAATTGGCCGTCATGTGTCCATAGACAATGGCAAGACATGGATCACTATTGTCGGCGTGGCAAGCAGCGTCCATCAATATGGGCTTGACAAAGATTTGAGGGAAGGAATTTATCTACCGCAGGATCAATCTCCTTCTCTCACAGACGCCCATCTGTTGGTACGCACACGTGTCGAACCGATGCGCGCTGCAAACCAAATTGCCGATGTCATTCACCAGATCGACCCACACCAACCCGTAACAGAGATGCGGTCGTTGGATCAGTTGCGAAGCGCGCAGTTGGGAACGCCCCGAGTCACAACGATTCTGCTGGGCCTATTCGCGGCCTTGGCATTGTTCATCACCGTCGTGGGGGTAAGTGGAACACTTGCACTCGCGGTCGCTCATAGAACGAAAGAGATAGGAATACGAATCGCCCTTGGCGCTCCGAAGGAGGAGATCCTGCACAGTGTGCTGATGCGTGGCATGTCCCCAGTAATTGCAGGAATCGCCGCGGGGGCAGTAGCGGCAATATTTTCAACGAGATTTCTGGCCAACATGTTGTTTACGATTAAGCCGGACGATCCGCTGACGCTCGGGGGTATCGCGATTCTTCTCGCCGTCGTTGCGCTGATCGGCTGCGCGATCCCGGCTCGCAACGCAATTCGAGTCGACCCGATGAAAGCGTTGCGCACAGAATAAAGGCTGTCGAGGGACACGTCTGTGCGACTGTTTCGCCTCCCGTGACTCACTTGCTCTCTTGCTTAAACTACCGCGCCATCGACGTGCATACCTCTTGTGCCATAATGCAAGCTTGATCCGTGGGATAAGCCGGTAGCGGCAAATGCAAAGCGGCGCTGACGATAGTGCTTGTTGGTATAGTTGAGGATTCCGGAACTGTTTGTACGATGGATCATGTGACCCCGAAGAATGATGACAGTTCCACTTCATCGGGCTATTGTTTCTTCGAATGGCCGCGGTAGATATTCTTCTTCATGAAATAACTCACGCGTTGTCGTAGAGACACGCTGGATCACTGTCGCAGCCCTCACAGATAGCATTTTAAGCCTTGCAGAAAAAGGACCTGTGATGCAGGCAACCAAAAGATCCTTCCACTACCTTTTCGACTCATCTCAGGGATCAACAGATCACTTCATCGCGCGTTGGCTCTTTCTCCGCTCCCTTGGACTGGTCTATTTTTCCGCATTTTTTTCGCTTGTTTATCAGGTGCGCGGCCTCATCGGAGCGCGAGGAATTCTTCCCGCCGCGGAATACATGCAGGCCGCACAGGGTCTCGGAGCTTTGCGTTTCTGGTACGTGCCAACTGTCCTATGGTTCTCCAGCAGCAACCACATGATTGTGGCTCTTTGTTGGACTGGTCTCGCTGCATCCCTGGCCCTTGTGGCCAATCTCTGGCCACGCGCCATGCTCGTGATCTGCTTCTGTTGCTTTTTGTCATTCGTCAGCGTCGCACAGGAGTTTTCAGGCTACCAATCAGACGGCATGTTGCTTGAGGCCGGAGTCCTGTCAATCTTCCTCGCCCCTTCTGGTATTTTCCCCGGGTGGGGAAGGGAACGGCCAGTGATGCGAGCGGCGATGTTTCTATTGTTGTGGGAATGGTTTCGCATCTATTTTCAGTCAGGCGTTATCAAGTTGGAGAGCGGAGATCCCACGTGGCGAAATCTGACGGCGACGTATGAGTACTATCAGAACGGGCCTCTGCCTACATGGATCGGCTGGTATCTTCAACACCTGCCGCATTGGTTCCATATCGCCACAGCCGCACTGACGCTTGCGATGGAACTCGCCCTCGTTTGGTTAGCAGTACTTCCACGCCGATGGAAGACTTTTTGCTTCTTCATCGTGACCTTTTGGCAAATTGGAGTCATCGCGACAGCGAACTATGCCTTTCTGAAATATCTCGTCCTCGCCCTCGCATTCTTTCTTTTGGATGACACATTTTTGTGTAGGCGGAATAGTTTAAGTCACGACGGTCTGAACGCTCCTGCTTCGAGAATCGATAACGCCGCCCATTCAAATGATGAGAATGAGACTTCTGCAAGAACACGTCCGCTGTCCCTCTTCCGCACTGCGATCGCTGCAGTCGTACTTGTCTGGATCTTCTACGCGACCTTAGTTCCTCTTGTGCATATGTTCTGGCGCGGTGCTCCGCTTCCTCTGAAACTCGTAGTTGCACTTGAACCTTTCCGCGTTGCGAACCAATATGGACTATTTGCTGTTATGACCCCACATCGCTACGAGATTGAATTTCAGGGATCCAACGACGGTAAGCAATGGGAGGCTTATCCCTTTCGCTATAAGCCGCAGGACTTGTCCGAACGGCCTCGTGTCTACGCACCTTATCAGCCACGTTTCGATTGGAACCTCTGGTTCGCCTCACTCTGCTTATGGCAACAGAATCTTATTGTTCCACGAACTGAAGAGTTGCTTCTTGAAAACGACCGCGATGCGCTCGAACTTTTCGCCGGTAATCCATTTTGGAATGCACCGCCTCATTTTGTTCGCGCGGTGTTGTGGCAATACTGGTTCAGCACGCCGGAACAGAAGGATACCGAAGGTGTATGGTGGCGGCGTCAGTTCCTTGGCGCCTATGCTCCGACTCTCGCGCGATTACCTGATGGCCATATCCAAGTTATCACTGACTAAATCGAATGACGTCTGCTGAAAACAAGGTCTTCCAATTCCTTGTATTCGGTGCCAAGGAAGCTTGAATCAAGCTCTTTGCAAAGCTTTTGCATCGTTTTATTATTATGAACCATCTAGTTCATTAACAAGTGATTGTTCCGTTGCCCACTCCGAGTGGACGCAATATCGGAGTTGGTGCGAGCGGGACACACCATCATATTGTTTTCGAGGATTCTATGAGCACCCCCCAAAAATCTAAGTTGTTTACTCCTATTCAGATTGGCCCTTTCACTCTGTCGCATCGTGTTGTGATGGCTCCCCTCACCCGCCTACGCTCTGAACAACCTGGTGACATTCCGGGCGACCTGATGGCGAAGATGTATGGGCAACGGGCCTCGGGGCGAGGGCTTATCATCGCTGAAGCGACTACAGTGTCGGTCCTCGGTCGCGGCTATCTTGGTGCGCCTGGCATCTATTCGGATGCACAGGTCGTTGGGTGGAAGAAGGTTACAGAAGCAGTCCACCGAAAGGGCGGACTAATATTTCTTCAGCTCTGGCACGTTGGGCGTCAGTCGCATACTGACATGACCAACGGAGCTGCACCTGTGGCGCCGTCAGTTGTTCCGTTCGAGCAGATTGTTGTGACAGGTGACGGATCGGTACCGGTCTCTCCGCACCGCGCTCTCAAAATTGAAGAGATCCCGGGCATCATCGAAGAATTTCGCAGAGGTGCCGAACGGGCGAAGGCAGCGGGCTTTGACGGCGTCGAAATTCATGGAGCAAATGGTTATCTGCTTGACCAGTTTCTTCAGGATGGTAGCAACAAACGTACCGACGCCTATGGAGGGTCGGTAGATAATCGAGCTCGGCTGCTACTTGAGGTCACAGAAGCAGTTGTGTCTGTGTGGGGGGCAGGCCGTGTCGGCGTTCGTATAGCGCCGAGCGGAACATGGGCTTCCATGTCGGATAGCAACCCAGAGGTCACCTTCGGTTATGTGGCTGAACAACTGAACCGCTTGGATCTGGCGTATCTGCATGTTGTCGAGCCGCGGATCGTAGGCGCAGAAGCTCCTGTGGAGGGTCAACCTCCAGTCGCAGCCGCGCAGTTGCGCAAAATCTTCAAAGGAACAATCCTTGCTGCAGGAGGGTTTGAACCTGAGGGAGCTGCGGATATTGTCGGCAAGGGTGACGCTGATCTGGTCGCATTCGGTCGTCACTTCGCCGCCAACCCGGACTTGCCCAAACGCATCGAGCTCGGACTTCCGCTCAACCCTTATGATCGCAACACCTTCTGGGGCGGAGATCATCGCGGTTATAGTGACTATCCGTTCTACGAGGAACTCGAAAACACGGCTGCTTGATGGATGCGCGAAGCATCTGGAAATCGATTTCGCAGTTGGCTGAAGTGGTTTATTCCCAGTTGATCGACATAATGGCCGATCTTCGGGATGGCGAGTGGTCTGGAGGAGTCTGGCGCACTACACTAGAGGGATGATCCAGACTCCTGCGTCCATCCGGGGGACGTTTTCCGAAATCGCCGCTAAGGTCGTCGAAGGGACGCGCATTGGTCAGGACGACGCGCGTTGGCTTTGGCTCAATGCATCCGACAGCGAGTTGTCCTCGCTTGCTGCAAGTGTGCGCGGGAGGTTTCATGCCCCTGGTTCTTGCACGTATATGGTGATGCGGATCATCAACTATACGAACGTTTGCGTTGCGCAGTGCGATTATTGTGCTTTTTACAAGCTGCCCAGCCAGGACGGAGGGTATGTGCTAAGTCAGGATGCTGTATTCGCAAAACTGGACGAGTTGCTGACGCTAGGCGGGGATTTGGCGGCGTTCAACGGGGGGTTCAATCCGCATCTGCCTCTAAGTTATTACTGCGATTTGTTCACCGCGATCCGTGCTCGATATGGTGACGCGTTGGAGTTCTACGCGTTGACGATTGCTGAGTTCATGTACCTTGCCGACCACGCTAAGCTGAGCTATGCCCAGGCCGCGGAGCGGTTGAAGGATGCTGGGGTGAGATGGATTACCGGAGGTGGTTCGGAGATTCTGACCGAGGATTTTCGTGTGCGGCACTCAAAGTTCAAGTACACAGTCGCACAATACTTCGAAGCACAGCGGGCGATCGTTGACGCGGGTCTGAAGACGACAGCAACGATGGTGATTGGGTTTGACGAGAGCCTGGAGGAGAGGCTTGAGCACCTCGAACGCACCCGTCAGTTTCAGGATGAAACCGGCGGACTGGCGAGTTTTCTCTGTTGGACGTTCAAACCCTACTTCACGCAGATTGGTGGTATCGAAATTACAACTGCGGAATACCTGCGCCATCTTGCCCTTTGTCGGATCTACCTCGACAATATCCCGCGGATTCGGACCTCAGTGCTTACTCAAAATCAACAGGCGCTCGAAGGATTGAACTACGGAGCAGATGACTTTGATCTGCCGATCGAAGATGAGGTGACTCAGAAGGCTGGTGCGACGATCAGCCTAGACTTCGATCGGATATTGGGCTATGCGCGAGAACTCGGATACTCGCCTGCGTATCGGCATGTGTCGTTGGGGAGGCCACCGTGGAACATTGGGCCTTAGCTAATTAAGGATTCTAGAGAGTACGCCGTAACCTCGATGGCTGAGGTACGGCTCCTCAATTAGCGTCCCACAATGATGACTGAGAAAGTGCCGGGGATCGGAGTTGGACGGTACTGTAACTCCTCAGAGACTGCGCTGGTATTCTGTCCGAATTTCGAAGTTACTAGATAGGCCTTTACGTACTTCGGGTCGACGGCCATCGTCCGAGCGCCGGGCTGAGTTTTCACCTGTTGGACTCGGGAGTATTTGAGAGCTGAGTCGCGACGAAAGATGGAGAGTTCTCCAGTGGCGTCGGCAACGAAGAGCAGATTGTGCTGCACGTCGAAGTCGATGTCGCCAGCATTTAGCGGAGCATCTCCGAGGACGACAACCTCACCTGTGTCTGTGCTGACGCTCACCAGTTTGTGGTCCTCGCAGGCGGTAAAGAGTTGATGGCGGCCAGTGTCGACGGCAAGTCCACTAGGTCCAGTGCAGGGCGTCAATTGCCAAGTAGCAGAGACTTTCTTGGCGGCAACGTCAATGCGCGCAATCTCGCCGCTGGCAGGGAGCGTCACGAAAACAGAGCCGGTTCCATCAGAGATTGCTGAACCGGGGCGTCCGGCAAGTGGAACGGTGGCTGTGACCTGATTATTCGCACTATCGATGATGGTCGCGCTATGGCTGTGTGAGTTGAAGGCGACGACCGACTTTGAAGTGGGGTCGAAGACGATGGCATTGGGAACCGCGCCTGTCGGCACAGATGCGACCACTTTGAAGTTGGTGCGGTCAAAGACGCGGACATAACCGGCTGATCCGTCCGTGGGATCGGTGACATAGCCGTACTTGCCGGAGTCGTCCAACGTGAGCTCGCGATTGTTTTTCATTCCTTCGACTTCGCCGAGAAGTTTGCCGCTATCCGTATCGACGACCATCACGCGATCGGTTCGTGGGATATACAGACGATGAGCAGGGGTGTCGAGCACGAGAAAACCCCATCCGCCTTTGCCACCTAGATTCCATTGGTCTTGAACATGAAATTGCGGTAGCACTTTTGGGCTGGCGGCATGGACCACTGGTGCGGAGTAGATATCGAAACTAAGCGCGAGAAGGAGGGCGGAAGAGAGAATCTTTGAGTTAAGTTTCTGCATGTTCTGGAAAAAATTGATCATTATATTTATCCGAGAGTCGTTCGCTGAAAAATAACTTCGACGGCCAGCGTGGCTGACCGTCGAAGGGTTGAAACCAGCCAAAACTGATTGTTATTTGGAAGAGAAATGGAAGTCATCCGTTAGATCGCCGATTGCTGGGCTGTTCGTCGGAACGTAGGGGTTGTTGGCCTTCTGGATCGGGTTCGGCAGGTTGTCGCGGCTGCGGCCAGTGATCGTCGGCAGGCCCCAGTTCTTTTCGATGTACTTCATCAGCGACACGTGATCACCATACTCGTGGGAGACGATGCCGCCCGTGGAGTACTTCGAGACCACAATCAGAGGAATGCGGGTACCGTCGCCGAAGAAGTCAACCGGCTGGATGTAACCCGAGTCATAGTAGCCGCCGCCCTCATCCCAGGTGACGAAGATGGCAGTATCGGCCCAGAGTGCTGGGTTGGCTTTGACTCCATCGATGATCTTCTTGGTGAAGCCCTCAAAGAGGTCGAGTTTGGAAGACGCGGGGTGACCATCGTTGAAGCCGCTGGGCTTGACGATGGAGACTGCCGGTAGGTTACCCGTGTCAATATCCTCATAGAGCTCAGACGTGTCCGCAATATAAGTCTGGCGAGCCGCCTGAGTTCCCATGAACTGGGTCTGATATTGGAACGGGTTGCAGATGTTGCAGTATTCATCGAACGAGTTCGACTCGGTGGGATCGGTTACATATAGATCCCAGTTCTCGCCGAAGTATTTGAAGGGAACATTGTGAGCGACGAGGTCGTCACCGATGCTCTTCTGGCTGGTGGGAGGAATGGTGAAGGGTGAGTACTGCGACGCGAGCGTGCCGTCGCCGTTGTATCCAGGGTTGTAGTTATTGACCAGATAGTAGCTTCCTGCGGCGCAGTTCGCTTTGACTGGACGCGAAAGGGACTGGAGGTAGTTGGTCACAGCCGGAACGCCAGGCTGGCTGATGTCGGCGCAGTTCACGTAGCTGCCACCGCTGTAGCCGTCCTGATCCCACCAATTGTTGGTCCCGGGCTGTGGGTTTGGATTCTCAACCTCGTTTTTCGGTGGAACCGCGGCTGCGCCTTTACCGTTGGTGTAAAAGATGGAGTCGCCGAAGCCGAACATGATGTGGTTCGCACCCGTTCCGCCCATGACGGACTGGTGGAAGTTGTCGCTAATCGTGTAGTCATCTGCAAGCTGTTTGAAGTAGGGAGCGTCACCTTGCGCCACGTTGTAGAAGGCCATAGAAGTCGAACCTTCTTCAGTGGTGGTGTCGTTGAAGTTCTTGGGCTGTGCAGCGCCGTTGCCGCCGGTTCCGATAGTTGTCTCAACCCAGGGGAAGAGGTCATTCAAGCATCCACTGGGGTTGTCCTGAGTCGCGTAGTCAACGTTGCAGTCAGTCTGCTGCCACATCTGGAAGAAGCGGTGCACAGGGCTGTTGGTATAGGCATCGTAAGGCATCTTGGGACCGGTGAGCTGGTAGACGCCCTCACGCAGGGAGGTTGCATCGGCAATGCGGGTGTCGACCTGACCACCTGTAATGCCGGTGGCACCAGTTACGAGGTACTTGTTATAGGCCGGCGCAAGACCTGTGTCGGCAAGCTCCGCAACCTTAAGAGTGGTGAAGGGCGCGCTCGTTGCGCTGGTCGTTTTCGGACCGCCAGCCAAGGAAGGGGGAAGCGTGCTGTAGATGCTCTTTTCCTGGGGGCTGTTAGAGAACTTACCATTGTCGGCGGTGGTGCTATCAACGGCCGAGAACTGTGCAGAAAGGGAATAGTTGGGGCCCGGTTTGCCGTTGGCATTGACGATGCCTTTGGAGAGGAGGTTCGAGACGGTCTGGCCCGCCTTCGGCTTGTAGGTCGCATAGACGTGATCGAACGTGCGGTTCTCACCGATGATGATGATGACGTGTTTAATGGGGGTCTTTGTTTCGGGGACGGCAGTTTGGGCGTAGGCGGATTGTGGCAGTCCCGCAAACACTTGCAGCGCAATCAACATCATGGCGCCGCACTTCAAAGTCCCGTTAGGGGCGTTGACAGTACGTTTCAAAGTGATACCTCCAGAAAACTGAGGATGCGGTTTGGAGCCGCTGGGGAGTACAACCTCAGTGGGATAACCGTAGAGGCAGGGGTGGTGATAACGTGTCACGCGCAAATGAAATGACCAATAATTACGCTTACGTTACTGGCTGAATTTCGTCGCCAGCAAATTTCTTTTGGATGTAATGACTTGTTGGTGTCAATTCACACTTCGGCGTTGTAGATTATTGGTGCGTACGAGCTAGACCACGACTTTGTAGGGTCTCATCATCTCGTTGTCTTCGTGCTCGAGTATGTGACAGTGCCAGACGTAGAGAAGTTCGTCGCCGGGCGACATCTGCGCTCCGTGGGGAAGGTCAAAGCGCATAACAACACGAGTGACGTAACCAGGGTAAGACTTGATGGTGTCCTTATGCGCGGGGCGCTCATTGCTTTCGGGAGCCATTGGCTTGCCCGTGAAAACTAGCTTGCCGGTCTGCTGGTAGGTTTGCACGTCAAAGGTCTGGCGATTCAAAACCTGGAACCTAACAAGATGGACGTGTAGTGGATGAACGTCACCAGTGATGTTGACGAAGGACCAGATCTCGGTAGCACCCGCCTTCGGATCTTCGGTGATGGGCTCGTGCCAGCGTGCGTTCCCGAGAAGGCCCGTAATCACATAGCCGTCGGACGGTCGCTCTTTTTCTGAGACCAGGAGAAGACGCTCACGGGTCGCGTAGGTAGGGACAAGCGGCTCAAAGGGAACGAGAGCTTCAGGTACGACGCTTGTATCTTTGCCGGAGGGAGTCTTGGTCACTTTGAAGAGCAAGACGTCTTCTGGAAGATATTGACCGCCCATCGTATAGGGTGCAGGGGCATCGTTAACCAACGAGAAGGATTTACCTTCGCAATCGGCGAAGTCGATGACGATATCAAACCGTTCCCCCGGTCCAATGAGTAGGTAGCGAATTTGTAGAGGGGCCGGGAGGAGACCGCCGTCAGTGCCGATCTGCTGAAAGGCCGGAACATCGAAGGAGTCGTTCTGTATCTTGCCGGTTGCATCGGAGATGAAAAGTCGAAGGTGGTAAAAGCGCGCATTTGCGGCGTTGACAATCCGGAATCGATATTTACGCGGCTCAACCTCCAGAAACGGTGAGACTTTTCCGTTGACGCAGTTATAGTCGCCGTAGAACTCCTGAATCCAGATGGGGTGTTCTTTGGGTCCATTGACGACCTTGGGGTAATAGAGCGAGCCGTCACGATGGAACAAGCGATCCTGCAGCATCAGGGGAATCTCGAACTCGCCTTGTGGCAGATTGAGCGCCTTCTCTGCTTCGTCACGAATGAGATAGAAGCCGGCCAGACCTGCATAGACGTTCAATCGGGTGATGCCAAGGCAATGGTCGTGATACCAAAGCGTTGTGGAAGGTTGGCAATTGGGATAAGACGACGGCCGTGGATTGAACTTTGGACCATGAGGACCGTGTTCGCCCTGCGCAGTGAACCAGGCTTCCGGGTAACCATCGTCGTCGGGCATCGCACAGGCTCCGTGGAGGTGCGCAACGTTGCGGACCGCAGGCAGAGACGACTCGGCGCCGTGGATGGAATGATCGATGGGAAGCAAATGCGTAGTGGGTAACTTGCTAACCCAGTTAATACTGAGAGGCTGGCCGCTCCGAGCTTCGATGGTAGGACCAGGCCACGAACCGTTATATCCCCAGAGGGTCGTCGGAGGGAGGTCTCGATGCACCTTCTGTTGAAACTGGCCCATTTCAATATCAATGGTTTCGCGCGGTTTTCCCGTCGCGCGGATAACGGGCGGGACGGGAAGAGAATCGACATACGGCTTGAGTCTGACTCCGCTGCGAACCTGCGCGGGCGATGCCATAGCCTGTTGCATCGCCGGTACCGTTTTGCTGAGAGTGAGGCCAGCAGCGGTAGTGAGGCCACGCTGAAGAAGGCGACGTCTGCTTAGCATCGTTTACAGCCGGAACGGGATGGGATCTCAGGCAGGGGAGGGTTCATTAAGTATTCAATTTGGATATTAGCGATCTGACAACTCAGGAAAAACACTAGTCTGATCTTGTTACGACACGATGAAGAGGTCGGATTAGGCATTAGGACAAATAGAATGAAGAGGCATGCCGAGGACGACACTTTCCGTAGCCATCATCACGCTCAATGAAGAGGCGAATCTCTCGCGGACCCTGGCCAGTGTGCGGTTTGCGGATGAACTGGTTGTGGTCGATTCAGGCTCTACGGACCGTACGTTGGAGATTGCGAAGTCGTTCGGCGCAAAAGTTTTCGCAGAGCCGTGGAAAGGGTTTGCAAGGCAGAAGAACTCTGCTATCGAAAAATGCGTCGGCACCTGGGTTCTTTCCCTGGACGCGGATGAAGAGTTAACGGCCGAGCTTCAGAGAGAGATTAGCCTTATGCTTGAAGCCGATGCTACGAACGTGCCCCCAATAGATGGCTATCGGCTTCGGCTGAGGCATGTCTTTCTCGGACGCTGGATGCGGCACGGAGGTTACTACCCAGATCTGAAGCTGCGCTTGTTTCGCCACCTGACTTCTTCTGGCACTGCTTGCTTTACTGATCGACCGGTGCACGAATCGGTTCAGGTCGCGGGAAGGGTGGAGACATTGAAAAATGACTTCCTCCATCACGGCTATCCTGACCTGAATATTTATCTGGAGCATATGAACCGATACAGCAGCCTCGGTGGTCAAATCGCCGCCGCCAAAGGGAAAGCTAGTCGTTCGTGGCCGGCTTTCTGCTGGAACATCCTTCTGGTTCCGATTCTGACATTTGTCTGGAACTTTATCTTTCGTCTCGGATTTCTGGATGGACGTGAAGGGCTGTTGCTCCACCTTTATCATTCGGCCTACATCAGCTGGAAATATGCGAAGGCATGGCAGCGTGGGAGCCGCGCCGTCAGAATGTAATCCCTCTTCGCGATCTTAACGTGGAACTCAAGTTACAGGGCTGGAGCGTGTAGCAGATTGAAAGAGATAGACCGCTAGGATGGTCATCAGGGGCTCGAGCGGATGGCGAAAGCGGGCCTGAACAGTAACAAAGTAATAAGTAAGTGGGAGAAGCACGAAGGCCCAGGCAAAGAGGTTGGCACCTGGGATCCTTTGCTTTAGCGCAAGCGCAAGTCCGAGAAGTGCAGCGAAACTCACGAAGCTGTAGTTGAGAACACGGAAAGCTTCGTTCAGGACCCCTTTTTCGACCGGCTTGGGGACGCTGACCCAGTAGAAGTAGAAGCGCTTCAGGGCAAGCTCGAAGAAACGCAGTTTGTGAGTACGGATGTGTTCGCGCGCAAGCTCGCCTTCACGCCGGACGTAGGCATACTCGCCCATACTCTTGTATTCGAGATAATCGGGGCAAACATCGCAGACAGGCACCCGAGTACCAACGGTGAATCCGTTATAGGAGTCAAGCACGGAGTCGTGCAGCTCCGCGCCCAGGTTTCCGCGAATCGGAATGAACGCGTGAAAGACCTTCTCATTTCGCACCATCCACGGGATGAGGCAGGCGAGGAAAATAATTGCGGCAAGGATTGATTTGCCGATGGCAGGACTGAGTGCACCCTTTTCCTTTGCAACCCCCAGCAACATCCAGACGCCACAGACTGGAAGAAAGAGAAGAATCGTCGAGTTGAGTAAAGCAATCATGCCCCAGAACAGCCCAAAGAGCGACCACCGAAGAAGAGTCTGAGGATTAGCCCCCGGATGGTCTTCCCCGATGCTTCGCACACGCAGGGCAAGAACAATGACAGCCGAGAACAGAAACGCCGTAAGGGCCATGTCCCAAACCCAGTGAACCGCATATTGCATCGCCGCAGGATAGAGAGCCCAGAGCCACGCCGACCAAATGGCGATCTTATGTGCTCGACCGCTAGTCTGAAAACATCTGGCAGCGATCTCATAAATCAGAAGGGAAGTCGCAGCAGAGAAGATGCTGTTGATACTAAGGATCACCCAAGCTGACTTCGCCGTGTAGACACCGAACACCTTGAAGACGCCAGCAAGCAACAGCGGATACAGGGGCGGTACCCACGCGGTCGGTCCGGAGTGACCCGTGAAGGGGTCCGCGTAGCCGAAGCCAGTCACCAGCGCGCGCGCGATGCGTCCCATCTCCCAGCCGAACTGCAGGTGATCTTCCGAGACGCGAATGCGATAAGTGTGGGCCAACGTAATATAAGCGACGCGAATCAGCGACCCGATCCAGAAGATAGACCACGGCGCGCGAAAGGAAGAATTTTTCTCCTGGTCATGAAAACCTGTCATTCGTTATTCCTGCGCTTAGCTGCGGCCGGCGCGAGGCTGGGCAACGACAAGCCCTCGGGGTGTAGGCAGAAAAACGACCGAGAGAAGGCCCTCCGACTCCATCGATTTCGCCGCGTCACGGACGACCTTGTGGTGCGAACTGGCGTCATGCATCAGGATGAGGCCGTCCGGGTTGATCTGAGGAAGGAAGCGTTTGACCTCTTGTTCGCGAATCGGCATATCGGAGTCGGAGAAAAAAAGATCAATGCGGCCATTGACCTTCATCTCGAGGCTGGACTCATTGCGGAGCTCAACCCACGGCCTGAGCGGAGACGCTTCGAGACGTTCTTTTGCGCGCGCATAGACGACCGGGTCGAACTCGCAGCTGATAACCTTGCCGAAGCCGTTGCGCTCGAGACCCCTCGCGATCCATTCGGTGGAAACTCCGAGAAAAGAGCCAGTTTCAACGACCAGGCGCGGCTTAATGGTTGTCACAAGCGTCGCAAGGAATTCAAGAACCTCGAGTTCGGCAGTCATCGAATCGATCATGCTCCAATGCTCGGGATGGGGGCATTCTGGAGTGGCGCGGTGCGATTCAGGTTGAAGTGTACCGGCGGCGCGATCATGCTGGAGCATGACCTTATGTTCCTGTTTTAGTTTCTTACTGAATAATCCCATGCAAAACTCCTAATCTTCCATTATGAGGGATATCGATGGACCGCGGAGTCCGCGCCAGATATGGCGGGGAATTCCACCTGATCTGCGAAATATATCGCTCGTCTGACGAAACGCTCCACGAAATGAAAAAAATGTAGATAATGGCGAACGAGTGAACTGCTGTAGTCCCGATCGCGTTGGCCCTCGAACGAGCAAGTCAAACCGAACGGCAACCGGGAGAAAAGAGCTGCATGAGCAAGACGTTTGTGGGGCAACTGATATCAGAAGCAATGGCGATGTTTATTGTCATTGCGTTCGGCGACTCGGTCGCGGCAATGTACACGCTCTATAGCCCGAGCCCCTACCAGCAGGCGTATTGGGGAGTCTGCATCGCGTGGGGATTGGCCGTCACGATATCGATCTACACAACCGCGTCGGTGAGTGGCTGCCACGGCAATCCGGCGGTTACACTCGCGCTCGCGGTATATCGTGGATTCTCCTGGCGCAAGGTGCTTCCATATTGTCTCGCGCAAATTACCGGAGCCTTTCTCGGCGCAGGCGTTGTGTATACGCTGTTCGCCCCCGTAATCGACAACTTCAACTTGACCAACCATCTCACCCGAGCCGCCGGTGGCGCTGCGGGGGTCTTTTTCACACACCCCGGCCTCGCAGTTACGCCGATGCATGCCTTTGGCGACGAGATCATTCTCACCGCATTCCTGATCTTCGGTATCTTCGCGATCACCGAACAGTACAACGAGATGGCCCCGGGCGCCAACTTCGGAGCATTGATGATCGGCTTCCTGGTCGCTCTCATTGGCGCATCGATGGGCTATCTGGAGGCATGGGCTCTGAATCCCGCGCGCGACTTTGGACCCAGGCTGTTCTGCTTTCTTGCTGGCTGGGGTCCCGCAGCGCTGCCTTCGCCACAGAGCTACTGGTGGATACCTATTGTCGCACCGCTGTTAGGCGCAATCGTTGGGGGCGGAGCCTATCAAACTCTTATCCGGCCCTTCTTGCCGGCCCGAGAAAAAGCCCTGCTCGAAGCAGCGAAGGCGTAGTGTTCGACGCAAATAAATCATCTTTCAAGTCCTGAGCATCTAAGGAGACAAGATGAAGTACGTACTCTCGCTTGACCAAGGAACGACGAGTTCCCGCGCCATCCTTTTCGACCATGACGGGCAAATCGCGGGGACTGCTTCGCACGAATTTCCGCAGATCTACCCCAACAGTGGTTGGGTTGAACACGATCCCTTCGACATTCTCACCTCGCAGCTCAGTTCAGCAGTCGAAGTACTAGGCAAAGCGGTGGTCCGTCCGCGAGACGTAATCTCGCTCGGTATCACCAACCAGCGGGAGACTACGATCATATGGGACCGCGAGACGGGCAAGCCCGTTTACAACGCTATCGTCTGGCAGGACAGCCGTACTGGTGCCCTGATGAAAAGACTCGCCAACGATGGCGTTGAAGAGACCGTTCGTCAGAAGACCGGACTTCTGTTGAGCCCGTACTTCTCCGCAAGTAAGGTCGCATGGATTCTCGAGAACGTCGCCGGAGCGCGCTCTCGGGCCGAGGCAGGAAAACTGGCCTTCGGGACCGTCGATAGCTGGCTTGTGTGGAATCTGACCAGCGGAAAGCGGCACATTACGGATCGCACAAACGCTTCGCGCACTCTGCTCTACAACATCGTTGAAGACCGATGGGACGACGATCTGCTGAAGCTCTTCAACATTCCGAAAAGTCTTTTGCCCGAAGTCGTCTGGTCTAACGAAGAGGTCGGACAGGTGACAACCTCGCTTGGCCTTGGCGAAGTGGAGATCACGGGCATCGCAGGGGATCAGCAATCGGCGCTGTTCGGACAACTCTGCGTCTCTCCCGGCGACGCGAAAAACACCTACGGGACGGGTTGTTTTTTGCTGCAGCACGCGGGCGGCAGTTTTACGCTTTCAAGCCACCGTTTGATCACAACGCTGGCATGCAGCACGGAAAGAAAACTTGCCTACGCCCTCGAAGGCAGCATCTTCATCGGCGGAGCTGTGGTGCAGTGGCTTCGGGACAACATGAAGTTTTTCCGCAGGTCGTCCGAGGTCGAGGCAATTGCCGCCTCAGTGCCCGATTCCGATGGCGTGGTCTTCGTCCCTGCGTTTACAGGTCTTGGCGCTCCATACTGGGATGCGCAGGCAAGAGGTCTGATCATCGGTCTACAACGAGGCACTCAAATCGCCCATATCGCCCGGGCGGCAATAGAGAGCATTGCCTTTCAGGTTGCGGACGTTCTTCAGGTAATGGACTCCGATACAAAAGATCCATTCACCGAACTTCGTGTCGACGGAGGCGCCGCCGCCAACGACGATCTAATGCAATTTCAGGCAGACCTGCTGGGCGTACCGGTTCGCCGTCCTGCTGTCCTCGAAACTACTGCCCTCGGCGCCGCCTATCTAGCCGGTCTCTCCAGCGGATTCTGGAGTAGCATCGACGAGTTGAAGGCACATCGCAAAGCTGACACCATCTTCGAGCCAAAGACAGACAAAAAACAGATGCAAAAGCTACAGGAGAATTGGAGAGAAGCCGTCGAACGTTCTCGCCATTGGAACAAGGAGAGCAAATGAATCGCGATGATATGGTGGCTCGTGTACGCAATCGGAAAGAACCGTGGGACATTGTCGTGATCGGAGGAGGAGCGACGGGTGCCGGAGTTGCCGTCGACGCAGCGTCACGTGGCTACGATGTACTGCTCCTGGAGCGTGAAGACTTCGGCAAAGGGACCTCCAGCCGTGCCACAAAGCTGGTTCACGGTGGTGTCCGCTATCTCGAGCAGGGAAACGTCTCGCTCGTGATGGAGGCCCTAAAAGAGCGGGGGATTCTCCTCCGAAATGCTCCGCACATCGTGAAGGACCTAAAATTCATCGTCCCAAACTATTCATGGTGGGAAGCTCCCTTCTACGGAATCGGGATGAAAGTGTACGACTTCCTCGCAGGCAAATACAGCTTTGGTGCATCCAAAGTGCTCTCTCTCGAAGAGACGCTGAAGCTGCTGCCAACGATCCGTCAGGACGGCCTGCGCGGTGGTGTGATGTATCACGATGGGCAGTTTGATGACACACGCCTGCTGATCAATCTGATGACGACCGCCGCCGAACACGGGGCGACCCTGTTGAACTATGCAGGTGTCGTTGAGTTGAAGAAGGATGATGGTGGCTTCATTCAAGGGGTAGCTGCGATTGATGGCGAAAGCGGAGAGCGTTTTGAAATCGCGGCCCGTTCAGTGGTGAATGCGACAGGCATCTTCACCGACGAAATCCGTCGACTCGCCGAGCCGACGGTCCAACAGATGATGGTTCCCAGCCAGGGCATTCATCTCGTGTTCGACCGCTCTTTCTTAGTCGGCGACACGGCGCTTCTCGTGCCTCAGACCGATGATGGCCGTGTCCTGTTCGCCGTTCCCTGGCACAACCGAACTCTAGTCGGCACTACCGACACACCGATCGAATCGGTCTCCTATGAACCGCTCCCCTTCGAAGAAGAAATCGAATTCGTCCTCGAGACCGCCGGTCGCTATCTTAGCCACAAGCCCACCCGCGAAGATATTCTCAGCGTATATGTAGGAATCCGGCCGCTGGTCAAGGCCGCCGGAGCCGGCGATGGAAAAACCTCCTCTCTCTCGCGCGACTACACGATTCACATTGACCACTCCGGTCTTCTCACGATCGTTGGAGGCAAGTGGACTACCTATCGGCATATGGCAGAGGATTGCGTCGACCATGCCACCACCCTTGGCCGACTTGAGGAGAAACCCTGTGTCACGGCTACCATGCACATTCACGGCTACCATCAACACCCTGAAGAACTCGGAAGTCTATCCGTGTATGGTGCAGATGCTGCAGCGATTCAACAACTGTCCAAAGAGAATCCTGAACTCGCCAAACCCCTGCATTCTGATCTGCCCTACATTGCGGCAGAGGTCGTCTGGGCCGCACGCAACGAGATGTCTCGCACCCTGGATGACGCTTTGGCGCGGCGCACTCGTGCTCTCCTGTTGAACGCACGCGCTGCAATCCAGGTAGCGCCTGTGGTCGCGTCTCTACTCGCCACGGAACTCGGAAAGGACGCCACGTGGGCCGCGGAGCAGGTGAAAATCTTTAGCGCGATGGCCGCTCAGTACATACCACAGGGTACAAAATATCCGGCCATCCGCCCTTTGGTCTCAGCTTAGTAATTTCAGGCTTCCCTTGACGCTCGTACCGACATTTCAAATGTTGAGTAAGGATTTATATCTGGACGTAAGTATCTTATTTTGATGTAGATAAATGCCTCCGCACACTTGGAGCGGCTGGAGAGGTTAGCCGATGATTGCAGAGATTTAGAAGGAGCCCAACCATTGTTTCAGCCCCAAACTTATGCGGTTGCTCTTTCGTTGATGCTCGTCACAATGGTCTGCTGGGGTTCGTGGGCCAACACAATGAAATTGTGTCCGGGCTACCGGTTCCAACTCTTCTACTGGGACTATGTGATCGGGTTGATCCTGGCCGCACTGATTTGGGGCTTTACGCTGGGAAGTATGGGAGGCGTCGGCAGGCCCTTCGTCGCCGACCTACTGGCTGCGGATTCCTCCCACATCGCGCTTGCGGTGACCGGAGGGATTCTCTTTAATGTTGCCAATTTGCTGCTGGTCGCCGCCATTGAGATCGCCGGTCTGGCCGTTGCATTTCCCGTTGGAATCGGGCTTGCACTTGTTGTAGGGGCTATCAGCAGTTACATCATTTCGCCAAGCGGCAATGCGTTGATGCTCTTTGGCGGCATCGCGCTCGTCGTGGGAGCGATTGTTCTTGACGCGATGGCGTACCGGATGCGCGAGACGGAGAGGAGATCACTGAGCATGCGCGGGTTCATCATCTGCGTGGCTGCGGGCCTCTTGATGGGGAGCTTCTATCCCTTTGTCTCACGATCCATGTTGGGCGAGGGCGCTCCTGGCCCCTATGCTGTGGCCATCTTCTTCACGATCGGCGTAGCGCTTTGCGCGGTTCCCTTCAACTACCTATTGATGCGCAAACCGCTGGATAAAAGCGAGCCGGTTTCGATGAGTGGGTACTCTGCGGCGCGCGGATCGTGGCATCTTTGGGGGATCCTCGGCGGAGTGATCTGGTGTACGGGTGCAACCTTCAACTTTGTGGCGTCGCGTGCACATATCGTAGGGCCAGCGGTTTCTTATTCGATCGGTCAGGGGGCAACTATGATCTCTGCCGCTTGGGGAGTATTCATCTGGAAGGAATTTGCAACCGCGCCCGCTCGAGCCAAAACATACTTGTTTTGGATGTTTGTTCTGTTCCTCTGCGGATTGAGTGCGATTGCGCTCGCTCCTATTTATTGATCGTGTTTACGAGCTTAGGAGGTCTATGTCCGTTGAAAAGAGGGGAGTAGTCGTGGTGGGGAGCATCAACATGGATCTCGTCGCGTACACAGCGCGGATTCCCACCGAGGGAGAGACCGTCATCGGAACATCCTTCCAGACTCATCACGGAGGGAAAGGGGCAAATCAAGCGGTTGCTGTAGCGCGTCTGGGGTCTCCGGTCGCGATGATTGGACGAATCGGAGATGATGTCTTCGGTGTGCAGCTGAGGGAGCACCTAGAAGATGCGGGCGTGAATGTCGACGGTGTCTCGACTTCTCGATGCAGCTCGGGTGTTGCCGTGATCGTAGTGTCTGAAGCGGGGGAGAACTGCATCGTGATCACCCCGGGCGCAAATGCACTGCTGACGCCTGAAGATTTGGATGCGAACATCGAGGTCCTGAGAGGCGCCGGGATCGTGCTGACTCAATTGGAGATTCCGACCGAGACAGTTCAACATCTGGCGACGATCTGCGAGCGTGAGGGCGTGCCGCTGATTCTCGATCCGGCGCCTGCGACGCAATTGCCAGAAGGACTTCTCGACAAGGTGGATTGGTTTACTCCGAATGAGACGGAGGCCACATTCTTCATCGGGAACGGAGCGGCCAACCTTAACGAACCTGCGGTGATGGCGCAGACTTTATTGGCCAAGGGTACTAGAGGAGTAGTCCTAAAGCTCGGATCTCGTGGCGCCTATCTTGCATCGGCCGACGGACTAGGTGCTCGCCTCGAGCCCTTCACGGTTCAGGCGGTGGATACAACGGCTGCGGGAGACGCTTTCAATGGTGCGTTCGCGACGGCTCTGCTGATGAAAAAAGATCCGGTCGAAAGCGCACGCTTCGCAACCGCTGCCGCAGCACTTTCGGTGACGCGGCCAGGAGCTCAAACCTCCATGCCGCGAATGGCCGAAGTAGAACAGATACTGGCGGTCTTCGGAGCGAACAAGTTATAGGACGAAGACAACCAGCCGGACGCAAGGTCGAGGCGTAACAGTGGATATTTTGACGAGAAGGAAGCAATCGCGTCGGTTACGACGGATCATGGTATGAACTTCACGCGCTGCAGTGTGCTCAATGGAGTTTCATCCAGCACGAAGAGATTGGGAGCCTAAAGAGAGCTCAAGGTCTCTTTAGGCGGGGTGGAGAAAGGGGCTGCAACCCGCTTCTCCACACCTCGTCCCCCGCGTACAAGCCGTTGTATCGGAGTAAATGGACACCGAATGCAAGGTCCGATTCTAGAAGGGGATGTCGTCGTCAGTGATGCCTACGTCTGCGTAGTCGGGCTGGCTGGATGGGGCGCGCTGGTCGTAGCTGGCCGTGTTGGATTTGGAGTAGCCGCCGCTGGAGGCGCCTTCGCCAGCCGGTTTTCCGCCGAGGAGGGTGAGTTCGTTGACGAGGATCTCGGTCTTGTACTTCTTCTCGCCGCTGGTTTTGTCGTCCCAGGAGCGGGTCTGGATCTTGCCTTCGACGAGGATCTGCGAGCCCTTTTTGACGTAGTCGCGGACGACCTCGGCGGTGCGCTGGAAGCAGACGATATTGTGCCACTCGGTCTTGTCTGCCCAGTTGCCCTGAGCATCTTTCTGCCGGTCGGCGGTGGCCAGAGAGAAGCTGGCGACGGTCATGCCGCCGGTGGTGGAACGAATCTCGGGGTCTTTGCCGACGTTGCCGAGGAGGAAGACTTTATTGACGCCCTTTGCCATGTGAAGAACTCCGGTGGTGTTGCTTTACGAAAGTGGTGTCGCTGCCCAAGGTGGGCTGGTTGGACTGCCTCAGGTTCGGCCCCCTGGAACGTTGTCCGCAGGGACTTCGGTGCTTAAACTCCGCTGCTTCAGATCTATGTTGCAAAGATCCAGCCGCATCTTTGCTGGCGGAAGACCATATCTTACACCATGAGGAGCATGGCTTTTCGATGGATTGGATTCGTTGCTGCAGATGAAGTTCGCGCATCGGGAGAGGCAGAGGTCCGGAGTTTTTCTTTTGCTGGAAGTGGACTTAACGACGGCCGCACTTGTTGATGGGAGGGGGGTTGGATGGACTATGATTGCTATCTCAACGTAGAAGACTGCAATAGTTCCGGAGGGTTTCTGTGGTGCAAGATCACGCGACTGCTTCAACGAACGGCTTCCGACTTCGTCATCGACTGGGGTGTGGATTGCGGCCGATGTGGAAAGCTGCCTCGTTGGGTTCGACTGGACTTGCGGTTTGTCTTACCGTATCTCTGTTTTGGCTTGCCGGCTGCCACGCCAAGCAGGCGGTGACTGGTCCGATAGTTGAATTTACGAAGATTCCTCCGGCCGCGCAGGGCGGTCGTGAGCGAGTGGATACGATTTCGGGGCGTGTCACGGGCGCGAAGCCGGGCCAGCGAGTTGTGATTTATGCGATGAGCGGGCCGTGGTGGGTTCAGCCGTGGCCCGACCAGCCCTTCCTTTCCATACAGCCGGATTCGAGCTGGAGTACGACCAGCCACCTCGGATTTAAGTACGCTGCTTTGCTGGTTGACCCAGGGTATCAACCGCCGGCGACCATGGATGTTGCGCCCGTACCGGGCGGTGCAGTTGCCGCGGTGAAGATCGTTGATGGTGTTGGCAAGCCTCAGATCGCGCCTACGGTGCCGATTAAATTCAGTGGATATGATTGGGGGATTCGCACGATTGCAGGGGATCGCGGGGGACTGAACTCTCCCTATGACGGTGATAATGGATGGACCGATGCAAAGGGCGCGCTACATCTTCGCATCAAGAAAAAAGGGAACAAGTGGGCCTGCGCAGAGGTCGTGATGGATCGTAGCCTGGGATACGGGACCTACATTGTTACGGTGGCTGACACATCGCATCTGGAGCCGGCCGCAGTTCTAAGTCTGAACACCTTTGACGATTTTGGAGGGGAGCAAAACTACCGCGAGGTGGATGTCGAGCTGAGTAAATGGGGCGATGCAGACAGTAAATACAACGCTCAATTCGGGATTCAGCCTTTTTATGTTCCTGGAAACGTGGCCCGGTTTACCGCGCCTGCGGGCACGATGACTTACTCGTTTCATTGGGAGCCGGGACGCGCGGAGTTTGTTGCGGTTCGGGGAAGCTCAATGCACGCGGGCGCGCCTGTTGTGTCGCAACACGTCTTCACGTCGGGAGTACCTTCCTCCGGACATGAGAAGATGCAGTTTCTGTTTTACGTGGTCGCCAGCGATAAGTCTCCTCTGCAGAAAGATAGCGAAGTCGTCTTAGATAAGTTTGAGTATCTTCCGTGATGGGGCTATGAGAGTAGATCGGCTCGTTCGAAATTTGATGGCCGTGTTTATCGCGATCTGCTTTGCTCAGGAGCTGCATGCGGTCGACCCGAATCGGACTATTTCGCAGTACAGGCGGGAGAGTTGGGGTCTTGAAAGGGGTTTTGTGGGCGGCGCTGTGAGCTCGATTGCTCAGACCGCTGATGGGTATCTATGGATTGGGACTGCGAAGGGCTTGATTCGTTTCGATGGAATGGGCTTTCGTATCTATCAGCAGAGCCCAATGTCAATCCCGATTGGACCGGTGCAGGGTTTGGTTGCTGACTCTCAATCGAATTTGTGGATTCTTCTGGAGAACACGAAGATTCTGCGATATCACGATGGGAAGTTCGATCAGGGCCGCAATGAAGCAGAGGTCGGAATTACCTCACTCGGACGAGCAAGAGATGGCTCTGCGCTCCTCTCCTCGCTGACACTTGGTCCTCTGGGCTATGGTGCTGGAAGCTTTAAGGTTCTCTCGACTCCGGAAGCGAGTTCGGGTCCTGCTTCGCCATCGGTGACCAATGATGAACTCTCCAGCCGCCTGAGCTGGGCCACCGGCGTGGCTACACACCGCCTAGCCAAACCGAGTACAGCGGTGGTCGCAGTGGTGGAGACTACGGATGGGCTCATATGGCTGGGGACAAGCGATAGAGGTCTCTTCTACCTAAAGGGGGGACGGGTTTACCACGTTCCGCAGGGAGTAGACGACGGGAGGATCAACTGTCTACTTCCGATGGAGAATGGCGAATTGTGGATTGGCACCGACAAAGGCGTTTTACGTTGGGCGGGATCGACGCTCACTCGTGAAGGCATGCCCTCTGAGATCCGGAATACACAGATACTTTCGGGGATTCGCGACCGAGACGGAAACATCTGGATGGGGACCGGTCATGGGCTAGTCCGGCTCAATTCGCATGGTGTTTCGTACGACAATGGGGCGACGGTTCAGTCAGGGCTCGCAGTGAACTCTCTTTTTGAGGATCGAGAGGGAGATATCTGGATTGGAACGACGCAAGGTATTGAACGACTACGAGACAGTCCCTTTGTGAGCTATGCGATCGCGAAGGGTTCGCCGCAGGAGAGTGGTGGACCTGTGTATGTCGATGGGGAGGGACGCACCTGGTTCGCTCCTCTTGATGGTGGGTTGCACTGGCTGAAGGATGGACATATCGAGAGCGTGAGTGCAGCTGGTCTGGATAAGGATGTGGTCTACTCCATCACGGGAAGCGGCGATGAGGTGTGGGTCGGGCGACAAAGAGGCGGCCTCACGCAGTTGCGCATTCGCAATGGTGGCTTGGAGACTAAAACTTATACTCAAGCGGAGGGGCTGCCTCAGGACAGTGTGTACGCTGTTAATCGGAATCGGGACGGATCGGTTTGGGCCGGAACACTGAGCGGCGGCGTAAGTGAGTTGAGAGGTGGTAAATTCACTTCGTACACGACCGCGAATGGGCTGCCGTCGAATAATGTGACATCGATGGCGGAAGGTTCTGACGAGACCATGTGGTTTGCAACGCCGGTCGGTCTGACTTCGTTGTCTGGTGGGCGATGGCGAAACTATACCGAGACCGAAGGGCTGCCGTCGCGCGATATAAATTGCCTGTTTGAAGACTCGACCCACGTGCTGTGGATCGGAACGACGTCTGGTCTTGCGTTTCTCGTCTCCAATGCCGTGCATGTTCCACGTGACGTACCCCCATCGCTACAGGAGCAGGTCTTCGGCATTGCAGAGGACAGGATTGGCTGGCTTTGGGTTGCAACGTCCAATCATGTCCTACGAGTGAAGCGCGACAGTGTTCTGAGCGGCAAGATCCAGGAGGAGGATGTACGAGAGTATGGGCTAGCCGATGGATTGGATGGTGTCGAGGGCATCAAGAGGCAGCGATCCGTTATTGCGGATCCGTCAGGGCGCATCTGGTTTTCCATGAATCATGGCATATCGGTTGTAGATCCCACTCGAGCTGCGAAGGGCGGAGCGCCCGTTCTTGCGAAGATCGATGCTGTCTCTGTGGATGGTGTTCCGATCGACGTAGCCGAGTCTGTTCGTATTCCGTCTGTTCGTCAGCGAGTTACGTTTGACTTTTCGGGTGTGAGCCTTTCGATGCCTGAGCGGGTGCTGTATCGATATCATCTAGATGGTTTCGATCGAGGCTGGAGTGCACCGGTTGCGGCGCGGGAAGCGGTGTATACGAATCTCGACCCTGGTTCGTATACGTTCCGCGTGATTGCGAGTAATAGCGAAGGAGTTTGGAATCGGGACGGACCCTCCTTGAACCTGACAATCGTTCCCGCGTTTTACCAGACGAACTGGTTTCTTTTGCTATGCGCGGCAGTGGTGGCGACTGTTGCATGGGCTGTGTATCAGTGGCATGTCGGACAGGTTACGGCTCGCATGGACATTCAGTTTATTGAGCGTCTCTCGGAACGAACGCGGATCGCTCGAGAGCTACACGACACGCTGTTGCAGAGCTTCCAAGGATTGATTCTTCATTTTCAGACAGCCCGGGATATGCTTCCCAAAGATCCCGCGGAGGCTGGAAAGAGTCTCGACACCGCTTTGGAGAGCGCGGATCAGGCGATGGTGGAAGGACGGAACGCGATCTATGACATACGAGGGTCTACGCTGGTCGATGACGATCTTGCTCATACGATCACCTCTCTTGGGGATGAACTTAGGGCTAGCCGGGCAGGAGCGATTTCGCCGAACTTCTCTGTTGTTGAAGAAGGCACAGCGAAGCCGCTGGATCCGATCTTTCGAGACGATGTTTATCACATTGTTCGGGAGGCGCTGCGAAATTCCTTCAAGCATAGTGAAGCGCAGAATATCGAAGCGGAGATTACGTATGGGAAGAGGCTGCTTCGCGTGCGAATCCGGGATGATGGCAAGGGCATTGATCGAAAGGTTCTTGAGGAAGGAGAGCGTGCCGGGCATTGGGGACTGCCTGGGATGCGGGAGCGCGCCAAACGGATTAGTGGACAGCTGGCGGTGTGGAGCGAGCCCGGAGTGGGAACCGAGGTTGAGTTAAATCTTCCTGGGTCGCTTGTTTACGAATCGGCTTCCTCTCAACTTCTGCTTCGATTCTTCCGCAGGAACGGAACCAGGGATAAAAGCTAGTGATGGATTGGCGCGGCTGCTGGGCTATTTGCGAACGAGATAGATAAAACGAAGAAGGAAGAGGGCCGCTAGGAGATAGAGCATCCAATCACGGCGATGGGCGCGGCCTGTGAGGAGTTGAAGGAGAGCATAGCTGGTGAGGCCGAAGCTGAGGCCGTCGGCGATGGACCAGGTTAGGGGGATGGTCGCGACGGTGAGGAAGGCGGGGATGCCAATCTGCGGATCGTCCCAGTTGATTTCGCCGAGTCCGGTGAGCATAAGGCCACCGACCAGGATGAGAGCGGGTGCGGTAGCGAAGGTGGGGATTGCTCCGACGAAGGGCGCGATGAAGAGGGAGAGGAAGAAGAGGATTCCGGTGACGATGGCGGTGACGCCTGTGCGGCCTCCTGCGGCGACACCGGCGGAGGATTCGACGTAGCTGGTGACGGTGCTAGTTCCAGCGAGTGAGCCGAGGATGGTGGAGGATGCGTCCGCGAAGAAGATGCGGTTGAGGCGAGGGATCGTGTGGTCGGGCGCGATGAGTCCGGCGCGCTGGGTGACTGCGACGAGCGTGCCGATGTTGTCGAAGAGGTCGACAAAGAGGAAGACGAAGATGATCTCTAAGGCGCCGACGTGGAGCGCGCCGAGGATGTCGAGGTGGAAGGCTGTTGCCTTGATGGCAGTGAGATCGTAGGTGGCGGGTTGCCAATGGACCTGGTGGCAGAGTACGCCTACGAACATGATAGTGAGGACGCCGATGAGCATGGAGGCTCTGACACGGAGGACTTGCAGGAGCGCGATGAGTAAGAGGCCGAATATCGCGAGTGCAGTTTGCGGCGCGCGGACGTTGCCGAGGGTGACGGTGGTGGCGGCACTGGGAACGATGATGCCTGCGTTACGGAAGCCGATGAAGGCGATGAAGAGGCCGATGCCTCCGCCGACTGCCGCGTGGAGTTGGTGAGGAATGGCCGCGACGAGGCGCTGGCGAATGCCGGTGAAGGTGAGGGCGAGAAAGATGATTCCAGAGAGAAAGACGGCGCCCAGTGCCGTTTGCCAGGGGACGCCCATTCCGAGGACGACGGTGTAGGTGAAATAGGCGTTGAGGCCCATGCCTGGAGCGAGGGCGAGGGGATAGTTGGCGAGCGCTCCCATGAGAATGCTGCCGAAGGCCGCGCAGAGACAGGTGGCGGTGGTGATGGCGGCGAGGGGCATGCCGGTTTTGCTGAGGAGCGAAGGGTTCACGAAGATGATGTACGCCATCGTGATGAAGGTGGTGAAGCCGGCGAGGATTTCTGTGCGCCAGTTCGTGGCGTGGGAGGAGAAGCCGAAGTAGTGCTCCAGGCGAGTGCGAATGGGCATCAGGTCAGGCTCCTGTGAGGCGAGAAACTAGAATGGGTGGAGTAATTCAGAATAGCGTGAGAGGACGTCGATGACGGCAGAGGATATCAAAAAAATACTCGGGTTGCAGCCGCATCCTCGAGAGGGCGGGTGGTTCTTGAGGACGTATGAGGCCGCCGAGAAGGTCGGGATTGAGGCCTTTGAGGATAAGAGATATGAAGGAGCGCGGCGGACTGGGACTGCAATTTACTACCTGTTGGAGCCAGATACGTTCAGTGAGATGCACCGTCTGAAGTCGGATGAAGTATTTCATTTTTATGCGGGGGACGCGGTGGAGATGCTGCAGTTAACCGAGAGCGGGAAGGGCGCGATGGTGGTGATTGGGAACGATCTCTTGCACGGACAACGGCCACAGGTGACTGTGGAGCGGGGAGTGTGGCAGGGATCGCGTTTGGTGGAGGGAGGACGTTGGGCGCTGTTGGGATGTACGGTCAGTCCGGGATTTGAGTTTGAGGATTATGAGGCCGGTATGCGAGAGGGGCTGTGTGGAGCGTGGCCCGAGTTTGCGCCGGAGATTACGGCTTTGACTAGGGAGAATTCCTAAGACGTCGGAAGCTGCGTATTGAAGGATATTGTGACCGCGAAAGGGAACTATCAACGTCGCTCGATAGAATGTTGTACTGTGATTCAGAACTGGATACGTGCAGGTTACGTCAAAGATTAGATGAAACGTCTGCTGAGTAGTGCGCTTAACCATGTCGCGTCCGATACGAGGCGCAGGGTCGTGGCTATTTACGTGGTTTTGCTGATGATGAATGTGTCCGCCTGGGGGTGGGCGCTTATCGCATTTCGACATTATCCGGTTTTACTGGGTACTGCATTTCTGGCTTACAGTTTTGGTCTTCGGCATGCGGTGGATGCCGATCACATCGCAGCTATCGATAATGTGACGCGAAAATTGATGCAGGAAGGGAAGCGTCCGGTTGCAGTGGGATTGATGTTTTCCCTTGGGCACTCGACGATCGTGGTGTTAGGGTCTATTGCTCTCTCTGCTACGGCGCTGTCGCTGCAACATCGCCTGAATGCAGCGAAACATATCGGAGGGGTGGTGGGGACCTTAGTCTCAACACTTTTTCTTTTTGGAATCGCCATCGTAAATATGATCGTTTTGCGATCGGTGTATCTTGCCTTCCGACGCGTTCGTCGTGGGGAGCGCTACGTTGAGGAAGACTTTGACTTGCTGCTGGGTAGCCGAGGATTTCTCTCTCGTCTGTTTCGTCCGATGTTCGCATTGATCCGTCAGAGCTGGCATATGTATCCGCTTGGAATTCTGTTTGGACTTGGATTCGATACAGCGACGGAGATTGGGGTGCTCGGCCTCTCGGCCTCAGAGGCTGCCCGGGGATTGTCGCTTTGGTCGGTTCTGGTTTTTCCAGTGCTGTTCGCGGCGGGGATGTCCTTGGTCGACACCACGGACAATGTTTTGATGCTTGGTGCGTATGGGTGGGCCTTTGTGAAACCGATCCGCAAGATTTACTACAACATGACAATTACTTTGATATCGGTGGTTGTCGCGGTGTTGGTCGGAGGGATTGAAGCGCTTGGATTAATCGCAGATCAGTTCCATTTTCATGGAACTTTTTGGGATTTGATTGAAACTCTCAACGAGAATTTTGGGACATTAGGCTACGCAATCATTGGACTCTTTGCTATGAGCTGGATCGCCTCGATCTGGTTTTACAAATGGCGTCGCTTCGACGAATTGGAAGTGAGAACCTGATCGAGAATATTAGTGGCTGAAGTTGCGATTCGTCTTCCGATTCTTGAGATGACTTAGGCAAACTAAGAGGGCAGCTTGAATTTCGCTGCCCTCTTAGTTTGCTGTGGTTGAAGATGCAGGTCTATGGGTAGAGCACAACGGGATTCAATGAACCGCCGTTAGCGACGCTTGCTGTTGTACCTTGTCCGTTGATGACGTGTGTGATCTGACCGCTGCCATTGAGGAAGACTGTGCCAACGTCGTTGATTTGGATTCCCTTGGTGGTGGGAACGGTCATCGCGTTATCTTCAATGATGTTGATCCCCTGGTTGAAGAAGGAGTAGATACCGAAGCCATAGGCTTGGTGCGTGGTCGCTGAATTCGATACCACGTAGGATGGATAACCGTTGGCTTTCCCGTCCGTCCATGCATTCTGGCTGGGTGGATCGTAAGGCAGCTCGCTTTGATAGAAGATGGTTTCGCCGCCGTTGCCGTTCCACAGCACCTGTTCTTTCTGATAGTGCTCGACGAAGAGACCAAGCGCGGTGACATCGTCGCCGTTGACGACCAGGCCGTGATCCGCTGTATTTATTATCCAGCCGACTCCGGCGCCATGGTCGGCGCGCCACGCCCAGATGTCGTCGAGCAGGACGTCGTTGCTGTTGATTTCGAGGCTGGTCGTTGCGCTTCCAGCGGTGGCGCCGCCGATGCGGAAGAAGACGTCGCTGAGGGAGGACGGATTCGAGGCGTGATTACCGAAGAGGTTGATTCCGAAGCGATCAGCCAAGCTTCTCAACCTCGAGTTGCCAAGTTGAACCAGCGTCGAAGAGTTGATGGGGCCTGCATCGACGATCAGGCCGGTGATCTGCACTCCATCTACATCCGTTACGGTGAGAGCGGGCCTTCCGGTTTGCGGAACCAGCGTCGCGAAGCCGAGTCCCATCACGATCGTGTTGGGGTAGAGGACGCGGATGGAGTCTTTGAGTTGGTAGACGCCTGGGGTGAGGATGAGGTTCTTGCCCAGGAGTAGCGCGAGATTGATTACTTCCACATTGGTTGTCGGTTTCGCGATAAAGAAGTCGTTGATTGATTTCGAACGACCGGGTGTATTGCCGCTGGACCAACTGACGCCTGAGGAGTTCTTCTGGAGCGTGGGTACAAATACGCTGTAGTTGCCGTTGGCGTCGGTATAGAGGAACGGCCGCTCGCGACTTACCGGCGTGCTGGGGAGGGTGGTGTAGGTCGGACTTGGATAGCTCTGCGCAGGAGCACCTACGACGCCGGTGAAGACCTGATTCCAGACTCCGTTGGACCATCCGCCGACGCTGCTGTTGCGAACGTAAAACTGTTGCTGAGATCCGTTAATGACGAAGCCGGTTTGTGAATCGGCGATGAAGCCCCCGCTTGCGAATTGCGGACCGGCACTGCAGTAGTCCTGGAGGGAGAGGTTGGCGCCGGTGATGTTTACACGCCGCATGGGTGCCGCTTGCGAGACAGCCCAGAAGTCGGCTGAAGACTGACAACCGGAGAGACCCATGACGTTGATCGTCAGATTCGACAGCGAGCGCCAGAAGTTATCGAGCGCGATGCAGTTATCGGCGGCGAAACACTGGTTGTACACATCGACGTGCCCGTTGATGGTGACGTCGGCTGGTGACGCGCCCAGGCCGGCCACTTCCGTGTAATAGCCTACCTGGAAATCGAGTGGGGTGGCTGCGCTGCCGTAGGTACCAGGTTTGAAGAGCAGAGCGTATCGCTGTGTGCCGAACTGGTTGCTTACTTGCTGGTTGGCGATGGAGTCGACAGTTGCCTGGATTTGGCTTGTCGACATGCCCGGATCGAAGATGTAGACGTTGGGGCCAAGTTGCGATGCAAGATCGGCAGGGCTCTGAGCGTTGGCTGAAGCGCTCAGAGCAGCTATTGCTAAGAGAAGTGTTCCGACGAGACGCGCGAAGGCTGGTCTCGCAGAGAGAGAGGCGTTGGTTTTATTTTTCACGTTTGCAACTCCGGTACGCGTGGGGTGGATTGCGCCGGAAACGATATGCCGCGTTCTATTGGCTTGTCAAACAGCGAATGCTTGTAACTTTCGGTCACGAGCGAACGTTGTCTCGTCTGTTTTTTTCCAAATATTTTGTAGAATCCAGATTGACTTTTCCTTGAACGGGGTTGGCGAATGTGCATCGGCACTTGGGTTGAATGCACGTGATTCTCCATCTCTTGCGGCTGCAGAGAATATCTTGCGTCACACTAGTTTCATTGAATCCGGATCCCACTTCACTACTCCTCCACGTTCCATGCTTAGATTGCTCAGCAGGGCAGCTCCGGCGGCGCGGAAACCGAACACTGAGTCTTCTACTACGGGCCGTCGTGTGCGAACAGATGAAAAAAAATTGGTGAAGTGGTCGTAGCTGTCGCTATAGCCGGCGGGGGCCACATATTTTTCGTACCCAGGTGACGGGGCTCCCGAGGGATGTGAGACTGGGTACTTCTCTCGGTAAGTTTCATAAATGCGCTTTTGCATAGCTTCGGTAAATGTCCCAAGGATGTAGCCAGGTTCTTTCTGGAGCGGCGTTCGGCTAACGCTGACTGCGTTGCCGCCAATCTCCATGGTGCCTTCCGATCCGGTAAAGATGAGACCTTCACTCTCTTCGCCACCATCGACGAAGTTGACGCGCAGGCTGAGGTTAAATCCTTCCCGGTAGTCGAAGAGGCCCAGCATTACGTCTGGGACATCGCGCCCATCCTTCCAGAAGCGGAGGCCTCCAGTTGCCATAGCCCGCGTCGGGCCGCTTGCTCCGGTAATGAAGTGCGTGCCGCTGAAGAGGTGCACAAAGAGATCTCCGGCTACGCCGCTGCCGTAAGCCTTCCACTTGCGCCATTGAAAGAAGTGATCTGCGTCGAACGGAATTTTGGGCGCAGATCCCTGGAAACGTGGCCAGTCGCAGGTTTCAGTGGACGCGTCCAGAGGGACGGTGTAGTTCCATGCGCCTAGCGACGAGTTGCGATCCCAGCGCGCTGTCACCATGTTGAGTTGGCCGATGGCGCCGGATGCGAGGAGTTCCTTCGCCTTCGCGTAGATCATCGAGCTTACACGCTGGCTTCCGACCTGGATGATACGGTTAGTAGCGTGGGCTGTTTCGATAATTTCAGGGCCGTCGGAATAGAGATGGATCATCGGTTTCTCGCAGTAGACGTCCTTGCCGGCGTTCATTGCGTCGATGGCCGCCTGCTTGTGCCAGTGGTCCGGCGTGGCAATGAGGACAGCGTCGATATCCTTGCGAGCGAGGATCTCTTTATAGTCGCGAGTAGTGAAGATGTCGTTGCCCCAGAGCTCCTTACTGCGTTCGAGTCGGCCGTCGTAGCAGTCTGCCACCGCCACCAGCTTCACGCCTGGAACTTGAACGGCGACCTTCGTATCGGCTTGGCCCTGAATGCCGGCTCCAATGAGTGCGAACTGTATATGATCGTTTGTCGTAATGGGCGCGGGAGGTGTGGTTTGGACTGCAGCAAGAGCGTAGATCTTTGGCCCCAGCAATGTTTCCGCGGTTGCTGTTCCCGCTACTTTCAGGAAGTTTCTACGATTCAGCACGTGTACCGATCCTAGTGTCATGAAATTAAACCGCTGTCTGCAACCATATTCTTAGTCAGAAAGTTTGTCTTGTTTTTCAGATATCACAGCTCTTGGCGACCAGGCTTGCTACACCTTTGGTTTGCTGGCGACGGTGCAGCCGACGATTTCTTCCATGACACGGATGGAGCCGCAGATGTCTTCTTCGCCGTAGCCTTTTGCGATCGCTGCACGAAAGAGCTGTTGTGAAAGTGCTGTGAGCGGCGCGGGGACGTTCAGTTCTGCTGCGGATTCCAGCATCAACTCCATGTCTTTTTCAAGCCACTTTACGGAGAAGTTCGTAGTGAAGTCTCGGGCGAACACCAGAGGCGCTTTGATGGAGATCAAGCCTGATTTGGCGGCGCTGTTGTTGAGGATGTCGAGCATCATCTCGGGATCCACCCCGGCTTTGGTGCTGAGGATCAGGCTCTCGTTGAAGGCCTGAAGGAGATTGCCGAGGATCATATTCTGAGAGAGTTTGGCGTGGAGCCCCTTGCCGGACGCGCCGCAATAATATAGCTGCTTGCCCATAGCCTCGAAGTACGGGCGCACCTTTTCGAATACGTCTTTTGGTCCTCCGACCATGAAGGTGAGGGTGCCTGCTTCCGCTCCGCCTTTTGATCCGGTGCAGGGAGCGTCGAGGAATGGGATGCCTTTCTCGGCGAGTTCAGCCGCGATGGTGCGGCTGGCAGACGGCGAGACTGTGCTGCAGTCCACAATGATGGACCCTTTGGCGGCGGTTTCCGCAAGGCCATCTTTGCCGAGGATTACTTTTCGCGACATTTCCGTGTTGCCGACACAGAGGAAGATGAAGTCACTTTGCCGTGCTACTTCTGCGGGCGTAGCACACGTAATGCCACCTTTGGCTGCGAGCGTCTCGACTTTTGCTTTGCTGAACGACCATAGAGCGACCTGATGCCCCGCTTCAATGAGATGAAGGGCCATTGGGCCACCCATAATGCCCAAACCAAGAAATCCAAGTTTTGCCATCGGTTTTTGATCCTCTTGAAGATGGAGAAGTTTTGACGATAGTGTGACCTCTGACTAGTATCGTCTACGTCGCCAGCTTTGCTCCATAATGCAGCAAATTTTGTGAGCATCTAGAGTGACGCAGCTGCGTCTTCATTTGGGAATCAATTCGAGTGCTGTTCTACTACGGTCGAGGTGCTGGAGTGTCGCTGCATGATAACGACTGAGTCGGGGTTACGAGAAGTTGCTTATAGTCTCTTCCTGCAGTCTCTCGGGGATTGCAGCGTCGAACAGGCATTTAATCATTGGGTGAAACGAGAGGCAAGAGCAGGTAAGGCATTTTTAACTGTTGGCGACGATGCGATTGACCTTGACTGCGTTCGCCGTATTGGAGTGGTGGTTGTGGGTAAAGCCGCGTCTGCGATGCTCAAAGCATTGCTGCCATCGCTGCGGGGGCTGACTCAATGTGATCTGTCTGGAGTAGTGATTACAAACGATGAGCAGCCGGATCTTCCTCCGGGCTTTCAGTTTTTTGTTGGAGGTCACCCGACACCGAATCAAGCATCGTTCGATGGAGCGGAAGCGGTGCTGGCGCTGGTCCGGTCGCTACGATCAAAGGCTGCGATGACCGACGACTCGCTGTGTCTGTTTCTTATAAGCGGCGGCGCCTCTGCGATGATGGAGTTGCCACTTGATACCCGGATCTCGCTTGAAGATACGGTGAAGTTCCATCGAGAACTGGTACATTGCGGCGGTTCGATTGCTGAGATAAATTGTGTTCGCAAACATTTTTCCGCAGTAAAGGGGGGCCGGCTGGCCCTCGAGGCTAAGGGGATTCTGAGTTACTCCCTGCTTATCTCAGATGTGCCATTGGGCCATCTGGACGCCTTAGGGTCCGGGCCTACGCTGCCTGATACTTCTACCGTCGATCAGTGTAAGGAGATTCTGGCGCGCTATCAGTTGATGGAGAGATTTCCGGCCTCGGTGAAGCAATTTTTTTCATCGGCCCAACTTGTTGAAACTCCTAAACCCGGATATCTCGTCTCAAAGGCGGTGACGCTCCTATCGCCCGATGATCTGTCAGCGATCGTGAGACAACGTGCGGGGGATCTTGGATTTTATGCAGTCGTGGACAATGCCTGTGATGATTGGAACTACAAAGATGCCGCGGAATATTTATTTAGGCGCCTGCAGGAGCTCAGGCGACAACACAGTCGCGCCTGCCTAATCTCGTCAGGAGAGGTGACGGTTGAGCTGCCAGAGGAATCTGACCTGAGATTAGGAACCGGCGGACGCAATCAGCACTTCGCGCTTTATGCGGCAACTTTGTTGAGGTCGTCGGATGCTTCCGTTGCCGTTCTCTCCGCAGGTACAGACGGCATCGATGGAAACAGCTTCGCCGCGGGTGCAGTTGTCGACGAGAAGACTCTTTTTGGTGAGGAGAGACGGTTGTCACAGGCTCAGGATGCTTTACAACGATTCGACTCTGGTACTTTTTTAGAGAAAGCTGGCTTGTGCATCGTAATAGGCGTAACTGGAAACAATCTGCGTGATCTGCGCATTTTGTTGTCGGCCGACTGCTAAATATTGAAGAAATGACGGAGACCTTTGTCAGGTGTTCACTTGATGCTTGCTATAGGCAGACTGTAACGGTGCCTCAAGCATGTAACTCGGAGAACTCTACGCGAAAGCGAGCAATCAGAAGTTACTCCTGCAGCGCGACCTCCGAAGAAGTAAGGACCGAGACTGTGCGGACTGACGAAGCGCTATGTTGACGGAGCCAAATTCGGATAACTAGACTCATCTATTTGAATCGGGAGGTGCACCGTGAAGATCTCGGTATTCTGCGGAGTGAGCGTAGATGGCTTTCTGGCTCGACCTGATCACACGCTCGATTTTTTGGATACTGGGGGACAGGAGCCGCACGGTTTCGAAGAATTCTATGGCAGCGTCGATGTGGTTGTTATCGGCCGCAAAACTCTCGAAGTGGTGCTGACATTTGGCGGATGGTCTTACGGGAACAAGCCAGTAGTCGTGCTTAGCAGCGGCATGCTCAATTTCTCATCCGTCAAAGGCGGAGTGGTCGAACAGATGTCGGGTGAACCCGCCGAAATCGTGGCGAAGCTCCAAGATCGCGGCTTCAAACACGCTTACGTAGATGGCGGCATCACTATTCAGCGGTTTCTAGTGGCCGGCCTGGTCGACCGAATGGTGATCACACGGGTACCATTATTGATTGGTGCAGGTATCCCGTTGTTCGGTCCGGTGCCACGCGACATCAGTCTCCGCCACGTTGCGACGCGCTGCTATAAGGGTGACCTGGTGCAGAGTGAATACGAGCTTGACCGCGATCCGCACAACACGGACGGGGGCTGGTTAAAGGCAGTATAGTTGTTCGCGTTACAAAAGGCGTGAAGCATCCGACTGCGCATGCTGGCGCACGTTCGGTAGAATTTCACGGTTGAGCGGAGTCAACCCGGTGAAAAGGGACATTCGTGCATGACTCGAATGCTTACCCATGTGGCGAGGCTGGATGGGACACCCAATGTTGCATTTACAATTTGGCAACAAAAAGGAAGACACTTCTATGAACTCAAAGCGCGTCGGCCCGTTTCGTTCTTATCTTCTAATGAGGCTTACTCTGAGTGCGGCTGTTTTGGTCGCTTACCGTCCAGGATTCGCCCAGGCTCCTCATACGCTCGATGCGGCTGAAGAACAGAAGGTGGATTCTTTGGTGAAGCAGATGACGCTTCGGCAAAAGCTCGACTACATCGGTGGGACAGGCTTCGGGGTGCGAGGTGTTCCGTCGCTTGGAATTCCACCGCTGGAGATGTCAGACGGCCCCTACGGCACGCGATCGAACTCTGGGTTTCCATCTACTACGTACGCGGCCGGAATCAACATGGCGGCTTCGTGGGACCCAACGCTGGCGGCGCGGATAGGAGCGGGAATTGGACGGGATGCGCGTGCCCGTGGTGTTCATTTTATGCTTGGGCCCGGAATTAACATCTATCGTTCTCCGCACAATGGACGTAACTTCGAATACTTCGGCGAAGACCCGTTTCTTACGGGGAAGATTGCCGTAGGTTACATCACCGGGATGCAGGAGCAGGGTGTCAGTGCCACTGTGAAGCATTATCTGGGCAATAACAGCGAGTTTCTACGTCATGACTCAGATTCGGAGATCGACGAACGAGCGCTGCGCGAGATCTATCTGCCCGGATTTGAGGCGGCGGTAAAGGAAGGGCACGTGAGCGCGGTGATGGATTCTTACAACCTGATCAATGGGCTGCATGCAACACAGAACGGATACTTCAATACCGAGATCATGCGCAAGGAGTGGGGATTTAAAGGCGTGATGATGTCGGACTGGGACGCCACCTACGACGCGGTTGGAGCAGCAAATGGCGGGCTCGATATCGAGGAGCCGACTGGGAAGTTCATGAACAACGCGAACCTTGCACCGGCGATTCAAGCAGGGAAGGTGTCCGAGGCGACGATCGACGAAAAGGTGCGACGTATTCTCGAGACGGCAGTTTCGTATGGATGGCTAACTCGCGATCAGCGCGATACATCCATCTCGTTTGTCGATGCGAAGAATAATACGATTGCGCTCGATTCGGCTCGCGAGGGAGCGGTGCTGTTGAAAAACTCGGGCAATCTGCTGCCACTGGATAAGTTGGCGGTGAAGACGATTTTGATTGTTGGGCCAGATGGTTATCCGGGCGTTCCTGTAGGCGGAGGAAGCGCGGGTGTGGTTCCATTCCACCAAGTGAGCGCGCTTGAGGGCATCTCCAATGAGCTTGGCGCGTCGGCGACTGTGCTGTACGACAGCGGTGTTCCTACGTTGTCATCTTTGGCGAGCGCTACAGAGTTTACGACAGAGGCAAAGGGCGGCAAAGCGGGGCTCTCGCTTGAAAGCTTCAATAATCTTGACCTTTCCGGATCTCCCACATCAACGACAGTTACGCGCCATGCTGTGTTGGCCGGGCTCACCATCAAACAGGCCATCGCAGATATTGATGCTGTGATGGAGATGCTCTTCAACTCGCCGCCAGCGCAGATCTCGCATCGCCTCACTGGTTTTTATAACGCCGCTACTGCGACTAAATACATCTTTGCTTTGGAGGATTCTGGCGAGGGTTCCGGAAATCGCATGTATGTGGATGACAAGCTCGTGATCGACAACTGGAAGATCGTGCGCGCGTTTCAGCCGCATGTGACGTTGGACCTTCCGGCTGGTCCACATAAAGTAGTTGTAGAGGAGTGGCAGAAAACTCCCATTGGCGGGCATGTGGCGCTTGCGATCGTACCGGAAAACAAGGTGGTGAATCCGGAAGCTGTGAAGCTTGCTGCAAAAGCTGATGTCGTGCTCGTCACGGCTGGGTTTCAGCAGGAAAGTGAGAGCGAAGGCGGCGACAGGACATTTTCGCTGCCCTACGGACAGAGTGAACTGATTCGTGAGATGGCCGCAGCGAACCCAAAGGTCGTGGTCGCGATCACATCGGGCGGAAATGTGGATTTCACAAAGTGGATTGATAGCGTGCCCGCGGTGTTGGAGACATGGTATGCAGGGCAGGCGGGCGGCCAGGCGTTAGCAGAGATTTTATTCGGTGACGTTAACCCCTCCGGACATCTACCGGCAACGTTTGAGCGAAAAGAAGCGGATAATCCGACGTTTGCTAATTACTACCCTGAAGGCGACTCCCAGCGTGTTGACTATAGAGAAGGCATCTTCGTCGGATATCGAGGTTATGAAAGGAACCAGATCAAGCCGTTGTTTCCTTTTGGATTTGGCCTCTCTTATACGACATTCAAATTTGCAAACCTGACGGTCGATCAGAAGAATGAAGGCGGCGAGATTCACGCGGTTGCCGGCTTCGATGTGACCAATACAGGCGCACGTAAAGGGGCTGAAGTCGTTCAACTGTATGTAACAGAAGAGCATCCTAAGGTGCCGCGGCCAGAGCACGAACTGAAAGGCTTCGAGCGGATAGAACTGTCGCCAGGCGAGACGAAGCGTGTGGAGATTCCGCTGGATGCGCGATCGTTTTCTTACTACGACGTCGCGGCCAAGAGGTGGGCGATAGGATCGAATCGATTCACGGTTTCCGTGGGCGATTCGGTGGAGTCGCTTCCGTTGAAGACGGATGTGAATTTAAAAGTCAATGGCAACTGATAGGTTAATGAAACAAGATACTATCGTGCAGCTATGAAATAGCAGATAGATGTTACTTACAACAGTAACTGATGAATTTACAAGCTTCTAATACTCCGGGCATAGAGTCGTCTGGTACCTCGAACGACGTATTTCAACTCACCGGAGACACAATGCGATTTTCCTTTTCAAAGGTCTGCAACTCACAACACCTCTTCCTAAAAGTATTGGCCACGCTCTCTCTCGGCGCAACCGCGGTTAGCATTTCTGCCGCTGCCCAAGAGCCGGAGCTAGAAGCCGGTATTCATTTCTTTCCGGGCAATCTGGTCGTCAGCCGCAGTGTCTACGACGACAATGCTAACAACGTAAAAGTCGGGGCTTTGCTTCCGCCGAACTGCGCCAACACCGTTGGACCCTGCGCCGCCGCAACCAACAACGGAAAGTACCCCTTCGTCTTTAACAACGTCATTCCTGACCCGTCTTTTGGAGTCACGGCGAAGATCTTCCTCGACCAGCTCACTCCTTCCGGATTCGTTCTGGACAGTCTTGAAGTCCCCAATAGCTCCCTGAGAAATATCCGCACCGAGAGCGACCAGGTCGTCACAAGCTTCAGCTCCAAGTCCGAGATCGCGCTCAACCTTTCCACCGACGGCAAGTTCCTTACCTTCATGGGCTACGTCGCCCCGATCGACACCATCGACGCCTCGAACTCCAACACTCCCGGCGCGATTGATCCCACCAATCCCGTCGGAATCAACTTCTACCGCGCCGTTGCCACCGTCAGCCGCAATGGCAAGTTCACCTTCACCGAGACCAACGCTTATAGTGGCAATAATGGCCGCGCCGCAATTCTCAACAACAGTAATGGCGAGAATTTCTTCTATACCGCAGGGAATGCAGGCAATGGTTCGAACCCGCAGCCTAGCGGCGTCGTTCTGGGCGCGGGCGCGCAGTTCATCGAGCCTTCGACCGCACACGAGAGCTTCCAGACACCCGTAGTGCCCACGCCGCTCGCCAGCTTTTCCGTCACCCAACTTGGCGACAAAGCCGACAAGATCGGCAAGGATGACAACTTCCGTGGCCTGACTATCTTCAACAACGTCGTTTACTTCACAAAGGGAAGCGGCAGCAATGGCGTTGACACCGTCTACTTCGTTGACACCACCGGCACCGCCTGCCCCAAGGGCGTAGGCGTCCCGGCCGTTGGAGCACCCCTCCCAATCTCTCCTCTCCCCGTCAATCTGAGCACACTGCAAACCACGGGCCTGTCGAGCAACATGTGCATACTCGCAGGCTTCCCAACCGCGCTGGCGAAGTCCGCCAACCCGGTCGCCGCTCCCTTCGGCATCTGGTTCGCCAACGCCGACACCCTCTACGTCGCGGATGAAGGCGACGGTTTCGCCAGCGACACCACCCTCTACACTCACGCCGCTGCACAAACCGCCGCCGGTATTCAGAAGTGGATCTTCAACGCCTCCACCCAGACGTGGAACCTGGCCTACACGCTGCAGACTGGCCTGGAGCTCGGTGTTCCATATACGGTGAATCGCTATCCCACCGGAAACAACTCAGCCACGAACCTCCCGTGGGCGCCTGCGACCGATGGAATCCGCAACATTACTGGAGCCGTAGACAGATACGGTAAAGCCACAATCTACGGAATCACTTCAACCATCAGCGGTGGTGGAGATCAAGGTGCAGATCCAAACCGCCTTATCGCCATAACCGACACACTCAGCAACACCGATCCGACAAAGGCGGCCAAGGAGAAGTTTACCGTTGTGCACAAGGCCGAATTTGCGGAGGTGCTCCGCGGCGTCTCCTTCGCGCCCGGATCCAAGTAGCGAGTCGACCGACTCGACGTACGAAACGACCGGTTACATCATTTGCTACGAACTCGCGGCGGGAAGACTCCTTCTCGCCGCGAACTTTTTCACCAACAATCTTTAGCCGTTCGGTATCCTCTTCAGTTCCGTTCCAGGATTTGCCCATCAGAGAAGACTTCAACCAAATGATAGTTCTGGCCCAGGTATTTGAGAAATGGCTCCAGATTATTTTTCGTAAGGATGGGAGCAGTTAGCGAGGGGTAGAGGTAGATGTAACGCGTTCGATGATTTGTCATCGATAAAAGCAGTGCGTCAACCTGCTGTGGTCGGGTAAATTCTGTCGTCGTAACAAAATCTAAAGGGCCCGGACTCTCCAGGGATAGAGCAAAAGCGGCATTAGTGTCGTTTAGAAAAGTCTCACCTGGATGTGTGTGTTGGGCGAGCCACAGCACCTTGTCATATTGCTTGTCGTTGATAAACGCAACTCGCCCCGTCGGGAGGTTGACTGTGACATGTTGATGTAATTGACGACTAATGGGCAGGTACAAAATGGAAGTAGTCGCTGCAGTCCATAGTGCAATGGTTGACCAGTAGTGCAGTCTGGAAGATCCATCGAGATACCAGACGAACAAAATGATGGCGGGAGGCCCCACTGCACATAGACGAAGGAATGTGGGCGCACTCACAATCGAGACGAAGAGCGCCGAACCCACGAGAGTGAGAAGAAGAATTTTTCTCCACTGGAGTGAGTCCATTCCTCGTTTTTCTCGAGCTAGGCGAATTGTACACAGAATGTAGATAAGTGGCGCGGCGGTATGCATGAAGATGAAGGAAATAAGGAGATGAATGCCACTGATTCCATGGACCCTTGGCGCTCTGAAGAATGCCAGGGGATTGTTTTCTTGTGCGCGAAAAAAAACTAATGGATAGTAGATTGTCCAGTATGTAAGTGTTCGGAATCCGATGAGATGAGCATAATACCCAATGACAGGAATCACGACAGAGGCAAAAGGTAGGAACAGCAAGAGGAGTTCGCGAAACCAATTCGGTTTATGTCGTCCATCGCCGTCGGTTGTCAAAAAAAGATAGAGAGCGATTGCAAGCAGGCTGAGGCAACCGTACGTCTGCGTAAACAGCGTGGCAAAGCCGCACAGAGATCCTGCCAGAACGATTCTTGCCGACGATCTTCCGCCAAGCAACATGCCAATCGCCGCCATCACGAGAAGAACGCTCCACCAATGGTGCGTCGCATCGAGAGCACTGTTGATGTCGAATACGAGAAATATGAGGGTTGCCAGAATTACGGAAGAGGTACGCAGCAGTTTTTGGGCGTCCCACATTACGATCGAACTAAGAAGGAGGCCCAAAAGGATTAGCAGGCCTTGTACTACCCATTGATGAACCCCCAAAAGCCGGAAGATCCCAGCATAGAGTAGATCGGTCCCTGGAGGGACAAATGTGAAGTAGTCTCTGTAAGGCAACTGTCCATGCATCATGCGAAGAGCGTGAAGAAAGTAGTGTGACTCGTCGCCCACTGTAAGAAGGGGAACGGTGGGAAGAAGAAAGGTTCTTAGGTAAAGAAATACTGCCGAAACAAAAAACAATAATAGAGCCCATCGTGGTATGGGAGGACTCGACCGAAACTGTGACTTTGCGGTAGTCATGTTGAATTCGCCCATTGCGCTTTCAACCCTTGAGTCTGACATGTCCGCAGCTTGCTGGCTCATTGAAGCACCTTGTCGCCTTCACCGGGCGCCAAAAAAAGATTGGCCTCGAGGCCATGTTGACGAGTGTAAAGATCGAAGTAGCGCCCATGGCGCCGGTAGAGCGATTCGTGGTTGCCACGCTCGACTATGCGTCCCTTCTCCAGCACGAGGATCTGGTCGGCACGCCGAATGGTTGAGAGGCGATGGGCAATAACAAAAGTCGTGCGACCTTGCATGAGATAGTCCAAGCCGCTCTGGATCAGGGCTTCGGATTCTGAGTCGAGGGAACTGGTGGCCTCATCTAGAATTAGGATACGAGGGTTGGCGAGGATTGCACGAGCGATGGAGATCCGCTGGCGCTGGCCGCCAGACAATCTGATACCTCGCTCACCAACGATAGTTTCGTATCGCCCGGGAAAACACTCAGTGAATTGGTCCACCCGGGCTATTCGGCAGGCTTGGTACAGTTGCTCGTCGGTCGCGTTCGGACGGCTAAAGAGAATATTTTCTCGGATGGTGCCATCGAACAAAAAAGTTTCCTGGAGCACAACGCCGAGCTGTTGGCGAAGATTGCTAAGTCGGATCGTGCTGAGGTCCACATTGTCGATTGAAACCTGGCCCGAGCCTGCAGTGTGGAAACCGCAGATGAGCGAAATGACAGTTGATTTCCCCGATCCGGATGAACCCACTAGAGCAGTGACCGTGCCAGGCTCAGAGTCGAAGGTGAGGCCATGCAACACAGGCTCACCCGGAGTATAAGCAAAGGCTACGTTCTTGAATGTGATGTGCCCTATGATCGGTTCGAGTACCGCGGTGCGACCGGCCCCTTCGTCTTCTTCAGGTTCGTTGAGGACTTCTAGGGTGCGGTCGAGTCCGGCGAAAGCTTCTGTCAGTTGAGTACCAATGCTGACTGACATCGCGATAGGCGCGACCATAAAAGCCAGAAGCATGGTGAATTCTACGTAGCCGCCAACGTCGAGGCGATGCGTATTGACCTCCCTTGCTCCGAGATACATGATGAGCGCACCAACAGCCCCTAGGACCATGGTTTTACAAAGCGACAAAAAGGCTTGAGAAGTAATCGAAAGAGTGATGTTTTTGAGGATGCGATTTGCACCTTCCACAAAAATTCGGGCCTCGCTGGCTTCGGCGTGATAGCCCTTAACAACCCTTATCCCGTTGAGCGATTCGGTAAGTCGACCCGTGACCTCTGCACTAATGCGAGAACGTTCACGAAAGAGGGGGCGCGTTACCCCAAGGGCCCTCTTCAAAAACCAACCAAAAGAAATCAAGAGACCAATTGTGAGCGCGGTCATAAGAGTGCTGATGTGGATCAATATCGCTAGAGCGATGACAGCTGTGAGGATTCCCCCCACAAAGTCCAGCAGGCCGGCGCCAACCAAGTTGCGGACGCTCTCAACGTCTGTCATGATGCGGGCGACCAGGGTACCGGTGCGGTTTTTATCATAGAAGGAAATAGGCAGGCGCCCGACATGAGCCTGAACCTGAGCCCGCAGTTCTGCGATAAGGCGCTGGCCGGTAACACCAAGATATCGATCTAAGAAGTAGGTTATGGTAGCGCTGATACAGGTAGAGGTGACAACGGCTCCGAGGATCAGAGGTAGTCGACTGGTCTGATGCCTGTACATGACATCGTTAATCAGAAAGCGAGACGAGACGGGTACAAAAAAACTGCAGCATCGTTCCACAATCATCAAGAAAAATGTGCCTGCAAGAGGCCATTGGCGCGGTCGGACCAGTGCCCATACCTCGGTGATCATTTTGCGTCGGCGTGGTTCTGGGCGCGAAATGAATTCTTGTGTCTTCATCTTCTTGATGTCAGGTGTGATGGAAAATGCCTGGACCGCAGAGTCGGAGGATCAGATCTTCGCTGCACTCTGATTTGTCGGTTTCAGCTTTTTTAATTGATTGTCTATTTTTCGACCCACAGCTACGGCGGAAGCTTTTATGTGGTCTGTTATTTTCGAGCTTCCTGGAGGCTTCGGTTTTAGGCCCGCTTGCCGTAGATAGTAATTGGCCAAGTAAATATTTTTGCGTCGATCATCTTTATATTGGTAGTTGATACTTAGTGAGACGGAGATTTCATCACCGTTCTGCACCCAATGCGGGTTGTTCAAGGGGATATGAACACCTGTGCCGGGACGTAGAGTGAACACTTCTGCGCGATCTTCCAGCTCCCGTGGATAAGTGACTGAGTAGTCGCTCAGCGACCAATATCGTTCCAACTCTTCTTCGGGCAATACGTCTCGGTCCCTACGATCGAAGATGTGGATTTGTTTTTCTCCGCTGATCTGCATCAAGAAATTGCAGATAGGGTCGATGTGATACATGGTCACTCGTCGCGGTGAGGTGATGTAAATATCTGCTTCCTGAGTTTTTTTGTCATCGTCGATAGGCCGTCCGCTCAGCTTTTTCAGCTCATTTAAGCAATCTGCTAGCAGCGAATTATATTCAGGATCCTCGTTCACGCGTAACAGTGCGATCCATGCACCCGAGTTGTGGACTGAATCGAAGACCTCTTCCACCGGCTTTGTTCGCGCGGGCACAGAATCCCAGCGCTGGTCGACACGAATGTCGCCAGCATTGTAATAAACATTGTTCTTTGTTGCGGGATTGGTCAGCAGATGACGCATGCGTTCCCGAGTAAAGAGGGGATGTCCGACGCTAAAGATATGTCTAAACTCGAATGACTTTTCGTCAAAGTCCTCTCGGAATCGAGGCGTGTCAAAGCCGAAAACTGTGCCTTCCGATTTCAGGTCCGAGGTGATAGCACTCTGGGCTGACATAAACTCCCTTCTGAAACGAGATGATCTTATCCCTACCGATAAGGAGACCCCGTCTGCAGTCCACAGTTGTCATTGGCTTGTCATCCGATTGTCAAATGATGTCCAACGGGATCGGAAGCAATGACAGGCAGTGATGTGGGGGTAGATGATTGATCCTGTAGTAGCTGTTTTGCCTTAGGACTAGGTCGCGATTCGTGCGAGTTAGCTCAAGAGAGGATGTCCAATGCTGGTTCAGCAAGAATCTATCGTTCGTTGTGATCGCGACGTGTTTTCGCAGAATTTCAATCGACTTCCCCATGAAGTTCAGCACACTCTCTCCGGGAATCCACTATTTGAACTTGGTGCGCTGGCCGAGTTATCCCAGCGAATAGCCACGCGCGAAAAGCCGCATCATCCGAAGGGCGACATTCACGTCGAGCGTGGCGCGTCAGTGGGGAATTCCAGGCTTGATCTGCACGATTGGGCAAAGATTGATCTCAACAGTCTGATACATGAGATTGAAACGGGGCAAACCTGGATCATCCTAAAGCACATTGAGCGCGAACCTGGTTACCGTGAAGTCTTCGAAAACTGCATCTGCGAAATCCTGGATCTTGCTGGCAAAGAGATCCTTGAACAAATCAAGTGGTTTGAAGCAATTCTCTTTATCACTTCACCTAACCGAGTCACCGAATACCACATCGACCGTGAATGCTCATGGCTGTTTCAAATCAAGGGCGACAAGGATATTCACTTTTTCGATCGCGCCGACAAGGACGTGCTCCCGGATGCCGAACTGGAAAAATATTGGATGGTCGACAACCTTTCGGCGGTATACAAACCACAGTATGAACCGCGCGCCATGGTTTACCATCTGCGCCCGGGCGTCGGAGTACACAGCCCTGTCAACACACCGCACTGGCTCCAAAACGGAGACAACGTCTCTATAAGCCTAAATATCAATTTCCAGTTTCATGAACGCGTCTGGGAGAATCTTTTTAAAGCTAACTACTACCTGCGCCGGGCGGGAATTACACCCTCTTCTCCCGGCAAGCACCCGGTCGCGGACCGTTTCAAAAAATATGCTTATACGGCTGTTCAAGACATCCGGCGCAAGGTCAAACATAACCCGGTTATTTTTTCGCACAACGAGGCTCGGCGGCAGTATTACCGCATTGCGGAAATTGTGGGCTCGCGCTAAGACGAGCCCGGGCAGTTGCCTGTCTTCTCTGCAATATCCGCAGAAGGCCGTGGAGAGTCCTCTGGGGAGACCTGGTCGGTTCTGCGATGCGCACAACCGACGCAGGCGGATCAGCACCGGGCCGTATATCTAGCCGTGCAGTTTGTCATTGGCCGACTGAAGTATCGTTTTTTGGGGGGATGACGGATGTCTAGTAATGCCTCAACCAATCAGGATGCGACACAGTGGCTACCTCATGCAGAATTTGACCGATGAGTTCGGACAGTTCAGGCCAAGCCCCAGCCGCGAAGGCTGCCTCAACAAAATCCGTAATTTGGGCCACCCTTCGTCTCCCCGAAAAATAATTAATTAAAATTCCGTTCTCATGTCGATTCGGCCACACCCCGTTCGACGTATCAGCAGAGAGCCAGTACGATAGCGACCAACAGCGATCCATCTGGGCTCTTGATCTGAGTCACCGGTTAGTTCACGAATTGCTAACCCGAAAACAAGCCACACCATCGCTCAACCCAAAGGAGATTTCGCAATGCGATTCATGGTCATCGTCAAAGCAACCCCGGAGTCAGAAAAAGAAGGCGCCCTCCCCGATCCACAGCTCCTGCTCGAGATGGGCAAGTACAACGAAGAGCTCAGCAAGGCTGGCGTGCTGCTCGCCCTCGATGGCCTCCATCCCAGCTCCAAAGGCGCACGAGTCAAATTCTCCGGCAAGTCTCGTACCGTCGTCGACGGCCCCTTCACCGAGGCCAAGGAGCTCATCGCCGGCTTCTCGATCTTGCAAGTCAAGTCCCTCGAAGAGGCCATTGAGTGGGTCAAGCGTGCGCCCAACTGCAACCCGGGCAGCGACTCCGAAGTCGAAATCCGCCAGATCTTTGAGATGGAAGACTTGGCATCTGTCCTGTCCGAAGAGCAGATCCAGCATAAAGTAGCGAAACGGGCTGAGCTGCCGAATCAGACCGCCAACAAATAACCACCCTTGCATCCACAGAACGAAGCTGGTGTGATCGGTAGCAGTGTCCGCTGCCGATCCACATCACGCCACAAATCGCACCATCGAAGCCGTATGGCGCATCGAGTCCGCGCACGTCATCGCCGGACTCACGCGCCTCACCCGCGACGTCGGCCTCGCTGAAGACCTCGCGCAAGAGGCACTTGTCGCCGCACTCGAACAGTGGCCGCAATCTGGCGTACCCGATAATCCCGCGGCATGGCTCACCGCAACCGCCAAACGCCGCGCCATTGATCTCTTCCGCCGCAACGCCGTCGCCGAGCGCAAACACGAAGTGCTCGCCCGCGAACTCGAAGCCCTCGAACAAACCTCGCCCGACCTCGACTCCACTCTCGACAACACCATCAGCGACGACCTCCTCCGCCTCGTCTTCATCGCCTGCCATCCCATCCTCCCCACCGAGTCCCGCGCCGCCCTCACCCTCCGTCTCCTCGGGGGCCTTACCACCGACGAGATCGCCCGCGCCTTCCTCACCCTCGAACCCACCATCGCCCAGCGCATCGTCCGCGCCAAACGCACCCTCGCCGACAAGCACATCCCCTTCGAAGTCCCCCACGGCCCCGAACTCGCCGCTCGCCTCTCCTCAGTCCTCGAAGTCATATACCTCATCTTCAACGAGGGCTACTCCGCCACCACCGGCGACGACCTCATGCGCCCCAGCCTCTGCGAAGACGCGCTCCGCCTCGGGCGCATCCTCGCTGAACTAACTACCACCGAACCGGAAGTCCACGGCCTGGTCGCCCTCATGGAGATCCAGGCCTCCCGCACCCGCGCCCGCATCACCTCCACCGGCGAACCGGTCTTACTCTTCGATCAAAACCGCACCCAATGGGATCAACTCCTCATCCATCGCGGGCTAACCGCAATCGAACGCGCTCACAAAATCAACACCACCCGTGGCCCCTATCTCCTCCAAGCCGAGATAGCTGCCTGCCACGCCCGCGCCCGCACGCCATCCGAAACCGACTGGAACCGCATCGTCGTACTCTACACCGAGCTTGCCCACCTCACTCCATCCCCCGTCATCGAACTCAACCGTGCCGTAGCCGTCTCCATGGCCCACGGCCCCCAGGCCGGCCTCACACTCGTAGACGACCTCGCTTCCGAAACCTCTCTTTCGCGCTACCATCTTCTCCCCAGCGTCCGCGCCGACCTCCTCTACAAACTAGGCCGCCGCGCCGAAGCCCGCATCGAGTTCGAACGCGCCGCCGCACTTACCCGCAACACTCGAGAGCGCGACCTCCTGCTCGCCCGCGCAGCATCTTGCAAAACTGACCCAACTGACCCTAAGGGAAAATAACAAACGGCTCATCCCGCAGACATGCCGGCCGATTTCCCGACGCCGCAAACGAATTGGAATCCTATATTAAGACGCCATCTTCCCCGTACACACGGCTAAGACCCCGCGCTTACCCTGAAAACGGACAGGCCCAGCGTGCTTCGACAGGCGATTCAGGCCGTCCGCAAGGGTGGGACTCTTTCCATTCCTGGCGTTTACGGTCTCTTTGACAAAGTTCCTTTTGACGCTTCCTTTGGCAAAAGCATCACCATGAAAATGGGGCAGACGAATATCGTTGCCGCTATCGGCAACGGTGCTGCATTCCGTAAAGGCCGAGAGTTTGCCGCATGGCTCGGCATCGTGCCGGGACAGTGCTCGACCGGCGGCAAGGCCAAGTTGCTTCGCAGCAAGCGTAGCAACGTCTACTTACGCAAGATACTGATCCATGGCGCCCGGAACGCTTCTTGCTTCCACGTTCTGACGTTGAATCTAGTGAACCTTAGATTGAGCGTCCATTAAATTTTTTCTGCCATTCCGAGTGATGGCCTGCGATCGCCTCCTAGCAGGAACATGTAATGGACACGAGCATCCCTCGCCGCTACGATCCAGTCAAAGCTCGAACACGGGCGTTCTTGATAGCTTCATGCTGCACCCGGGTCCCAGGCTGATGAGCGTAAGAAAGTCAGGAAGTCGGCCTTCACTTGAAAAAAGGAGAATCTGTCATGCGGCTCGATGGATTATCTCTTGCGTATAGAAGCCCCTATGCGTTTAGTTTGGGGCCAACGTTCGGGGAGATGGGTGCCCGTCTCGAGAGACGCGCAGCTGAGCGTAAGAGAATTGCCCAAGACCTGCGCGATACCGTGCAGCAAGATATTGTCAGCGCAGCTATGCAGCTAGATGTTGCAGTGGACCAGCTACCCGCGAATTCGCCCGCGAAGCTGCCGTCAAGCGTTCTCGAATTGATGAGACACGTCATGGAAGAAGGCCGCAACGCCCTTCGAGGACTCCGCTCATCTAATTCAGACTCCGATTCAGACTTCGACGACTTAGGGCAGGCATTTTTCCGAATCTCGCAAGATTTGGGCATCGAACTGCAAATTGATTTTCAGGTCATCGTGTTAGGTGCGGCCCGAAAACTACATCCGCTCATTCGCGACGAGGTCTATCGCATCGGCCGGGAACTATTGGTGAATGCGTTCCGCCACTCCCGAGCCAGGCGCATCGAAGTCGAGCTTGAGTATGCATCCAAGCGCTTCAGGATAGTCGTCCGCGACGACGGTTGCGGGATCGATCCTCAAGTGCTGCGTACGGGACGCGAGGAACGTTGGGGGTTCCCTCGGATGTGCGAACGGGCAGAAAGAGTTGGCGCCGGGCTCAGAGTTTGGAGCCGCGCCGCGGCGGGAACAGAAGCCGCGTTGTCCGTCCCCAATTCCATCGCCTTCGAATCCCCAATGGTCGAGAAATTCGCAGAGTGTTAGGAGAATTCAACGGAAGTCTTCCGGTTGGAAGCGCGCAGATTGCCACGGCCGTCTCGAGATTGCGTCCGAGTGACGGGCAACCCGGAGAGCGCCGGGCTAAACCGGATTGTTGTAAGGATGACCTTCAACGCCGAAAGGCCGGGTGCGAGTTTCCAACTGTCTCCGTGAGGGACCACTACTTTACCGCGGCTAAAAGTCCTTTCACGACCGTTACGAAAGGGATCTCGGCGAGGACCACCGGGAGAAGTGGGATTACGATTGCCAAGACGAGGCCGACCGTCGCGCCGCGGTCGACTGGAAACGGCTGAAGCTTCTCGACATTCTCATAGCTACTGTCGTAATCGGTGAGAGTGCTTATCTCAGGCGCAGTCAAAAACTCCTCGTCGTGTCCTTTTCGATTGAGAATCCACTTTTTGTGAAAATCGACGCTGTGAAGTTGACCGAGGGTTCCATATTGCAGAATGCCCTGACGATGAAGGCGCCCAAACTTTGGAACGAACAGGATAAGCGGTCCCATAGCGCCTATAAGCACGATTGCCAGCAGCACGATCGCGTCGATTTTGAAATTCATCAGATGCGCTCCGTGATGCAGAATTTCAGTTCGCCACGTTGATCCGATCGACCCACAAACAACGAATGCGGTAGGGGCGATCGCCAGGGGAGACATCCCCAAAAAGCCGACTCCGCCGTGCTGATCGGGATCTGTCGGAATAAGCTCCAACCCAAGTCGCGAGAGACGGAAGAGAAAATATATCCAAAGACACCACTTCCAGGGGCTGATGCCGATCAGAAACCGATATATGAGTTGGCTCACCAGAACGTAATACCATCTCAATGCAGACGGAGTTAAGTGGCGAGTACCTCGTAAAACCGAAGTACAGACACTGCTGACGGGGTCGGGTCAGTATAAGTTCGAACTTGCCATAGGCCCGAGAATTTGGGTGATAACACCAACGGATCAGTATGCGAATGCTTATGACCGTGAGATTTTCACTGTGAATTCCGATGTGCCCAATGGCTCAACGGCTTCTGTCTTGTGTGTATCGGGTGGCCACGCACCACCTGCTTTCATGACAATTCCAGAACAGCAGTAAGGTGTGCTGAGCGCCGCCCATTAGCTCTGCTCACCAGCCAAGATGCGCTTCAGTTCGCTCTGTTGATGAGGGAGGAGTGTGTCCATGAAGTCGGAGAGCGGGTCGGTGGGAGGTGTGTCTCCGAAGGTCAGGTCGCTGAAATTCTTGTTAGCCTCTGTTGCGATGAATGCCAGCTTGCGGGAATACTTGGAGTAATCGGTATATCGCTTCAACTCTTCCGCATATCCAAGTGGGTCCCAATTCGTAATCTCCAGCGGGAACGCGGCTTGGAATATTTCCGAGATTTTACGGACGAGCAGAAAGAAAGCTGCTAGGTGGTAGCGGCTCTCATCATCGAGTGTGAAGTCGGTGTGTCGCGAGTCAGACATTATTTGCCTCCTGCGGACTTCTGGACACCAGACACGGTGTAGTTATGGAAGGTGAGCCATGAGGAAGTTGATCCATCAGCACGAGCGGAACGAATGCGGACGTCGTAGCTTTTACCCGGGACAGTGTTACCGATCCACTGGAGGTTCTGGTAAGGTGAGGTACGAGCAACCGATATCCAGTATGTTGTCCCGCATAGCTGATACTGAACGTCAACACCGACAGAGAGTTTGTCCTTCGGAGAGTCCCACTCAACCACGATGAGATTGTTGACTGTTCCATCAGGGTTAATCTGAGCCACGTTTGGTCCAGACGTAAGCGAAAGGTTAGTTGGTGTTGCAGGTTTGTTATGGGGAGCGAGACATCCCGTCACCGCAGCATGAACTACGGCTGGATCACGCTGGCCACGAGCGTCGATGAAAATACCCCAAGGGTCAAACTTGGAATCCGTCTCAAACTTACGGATGATGCCGAGAGCGTCGGTTAGCACTGCGGTGCTGCTGATGTCTAGATTGATTTGGAACTTGGTGCTCATATTTTTCTTGTCCTACCTTCAGGGCAACAGTCGTTAATACTTTCGAGTTAATCTACCCCTCTTCAGTAGTGGAGTTTGATCATCAAAAAGAGACGAAATTAAATTTACAAATCTCGCTAACTTTCCTCACGCGCAGAGTCAAAAAGCACACGGGCCAGTAACAACAATTCAAAAGCAGAGGAATAACAAGATGTCAGTCACTAGAATCATTTATGAAATATCTGTTGCCGAGGTTGATGAAGCTTGAAACCTTTATCTTCAAAACAACATCGCTCAGTGGGGAAACGCCACAGCTGGGTTACCCAAAACCACAACATTCAACATTAGCGTTCAGCAAGACAATGACCTACCTAGTCCCAGCCAAATATTTACTTGGAACCCAGCCTTCACTGGAGCTTCGGCCCCAAATGACTGGAATGGGTCGGACTCATTTGCTCTCCCTGCAAGTTTTGCGTTTCAGAGACCTAACAATACTCAAGACGTTCAGTACTCAGCTCTATTGCTCGGCGGTCGTAATCCTGTGAACTTGGCTCCTATGGATGGAAACGGTATGCTCGCGCTCGTTTACCATGACCCTCAGCCGGGTCCCGGTGCTTACGTGGTGCGATTGACGGCAACTATCACCCCACGAGTCAATGCTTCAAAGAAACTAGTTTTCGAAGAGGCACCAGAACCCATATATGCATAACTAATGAATGAATGATTTGTCTTCAGGATGGCTAAGTTTGCCTGCTGTCCTGAAGACTGTTAGCTGTGCGCTTGCGGGTGAGGTCAACCTCGGTAATAGAGTCGTCAGTCATGATGAGTCCACGCAGACGGAGTCTCTTTGGTAGGTCAGGGAGTGAAGAAGGAGAGCCGTCCACAGGGAACGACACCACTTCATCGAGGTTGAGGGTGTCTATGTCAGGTGGGTTATTCACAGTCCACTTCCTTAGCAGCACCCTCGAACTTCTTGTACTTCGCTGAGGTTTCAACCCGGACACCAGCCTTGTTCGGAAGACGGACATAGCCAGGAGGCTTTTTCTTCTTCTCATCCGAGATGTAGACCTCTTCCATCAAAGTCTTGTCCTCAACCATCGCCTTCCTGATGCGAGTGACGGTGGACGAGCCATACTTCTTCGGCCAGTTCTTCTTACGAGCGAGGTCCCAGAAGCTGACCCAGTTAGAGACACCGTCCTTAGGGTCTGTCCCTGAAGGAAGCAGACGTTGTACGTGAACGCCATCTCCGAATAGAACATCCGCACGACGGGCATGGGAATAGTGCAGGCGAAATAAAAGCGAAACTTTTCCACGTCTCGTACCCGTTTTCGTACCCGTTTTTTGGCTCGGTGAGGTATAACGAACGCTTAAGGTGGCTTAAGAAGACTTAAAGCCGAAGCCGCTATATCCAAGATTTCATTGGGGTTGTTTACCGGATAGCGTTGGAAGATAAGGGTTTAGAAAAGGAATGGCGGAGAGTGAGGGATTCGAACCCCCGATAGACTTACGCCTATGTCTGATTTCGAGTCAGGTGCATTCAACCGGGCTCTGCCAACTCTCCGCATTTTCATCAATCACCTGGACCACTCTTCAGCTTGACCGAAGCAGCGGCGCCAGTTGTGGTGTTAATTCCAGTCTGAGGAAACTGTAACTAACCTATCGACGGCAGCTGCATTACCAGCAGTCGCAAGATCCGAATGGCGCACGTCCGTTGATAGTGACTTGTGACCGAGTAGTCTTCCGATGATTCGAAAGCCCTCCCCAGCTATGACAAGTTTACCGGCAAAGGTGTGTCTGGTGCAATGCCATCTATCCCCGCCGATCCACGCGACGATGAAACAGTTTGATCTCGAGCCAAGTATTCTCTGCAACACCCTCCGCGAATTACTCTAGACGCAAGCAGACAAAAGTCATCCTCGAGGAAACGGGTTTGTTCGTAGAGCCAGCACAAAACGCTGCGGCATGGACCTCCGACCTCAAGCTCTGGCTGAGTGAGTTGGCCCTGCGCTCCGGCTTCGACACTGCAGGAGTAGCAGCCGTCGCCTCCCCAGACCCCGAAATCACGCAGCCGCATCTCGACGCGAATCGATTCGAAGCCTGGATCGCAGCCGGCAGAGCCGGTGAGATGGACTATCTCAAGCGCCGCAACGAGCAAGGAGTTCTGCTACGCAGTCACGTCCAGATCGCGATGCCCTGGGCGCGATCGGTCATCGTCTGCGCCCTGAACTATAACGTAGCCGCCCCACTATCCATCGACCAATCCGGCCCCGGAACCGGATGGATCGCCCGCTATGCCTGGAGCGGACGCAACAGCTCCACAGACACCGACGACCTAATCCCCACCGACTATCACGACGAACTCCTAAGCCGCCTCCGAAAAATCGAGTCGAACCTTCAAGAGCGTTTCGCCTGCCAGACACGCTGTTACGTAGACACTGGCCCCCTCGTCGAGCGCGCCGCCGCTGCGAAAGCCGGCATAGGCTGGATCGGCAAGAACACCTGCGTCCTCGATCAAAAACTAGGCTCATGGCTTCTCCTCGGCGTCATCGTCACCTCCATTCCCGTGTCGTCCGAGCTCGCCTTCGAACTCCCTGCGGACCGCTGCGGAAGCTGTACCCGCTGCATCGACGCCTGCCCCACAAACGCACTGGTGGCGCCGCGCGAGATGGATGCGTCACGCTGCATCGCCTATCTCACAATCGAAAAAAAAGGTGTTATCGCAGAGGAGCTGCGCGAACCCATGGGCCGCCAGGTCTTCGGCTGCGATATCTGCCAGGACGTCTGTCCCTGGAACCGCCGCGCTCCAACCTCTCAAAACGAGGGCATGCTCGCACGAAAACAGTTGATCAATCCACCCTTGGCGTGGCTCGCAGAGATGGACTCCGCAACATTTAAGCAATGGTTCAAAGGCTCGCCCCTGGAACGAACCCGTCTAAAGCGACTGCACCGCAACGTCGCCATCGCAATGGGAAACAGTGGCGAAACGCAGTTCATCCCCCAACTCCAGCAATGGAGCACCGCCGAAGATCCCGTCCTCGCGGAGTCATCCCAGTGGGCCCTGGCGCGTATCCACACCCTTACAACCGCTCCAGAACGGCCAGCAATCATAAGCAAAGATTAGCTACCACCAAAGCAGACACCCTCTGCTAGCATCGGAGTGCGTCACCGGTCGCCCCTCGCCGATATTGCATCGAATTCTCCTATGCCATCGATTCTCCCTGGTAAACACGAAGCAGCCGCGTCGTCGAAGACCGATCAGCACGATCTGCCGCCAAAGCCGATCGAAGACGTTGCCCCCGTCGTTCGGGAGTATGGTTTGGCGGCGCAGATCGCCGCCCTGGCCCGCTACATGGCCCGGACTGAGGTCCATACCTACGCGTTCAGCGTCGCGGCCAACGTGATCCTTTCGCTCTTCCCCTTCATCGTACTGCTCTTGACTCTGTCCCGCAGCGTCTTTCACTCCCGTTCCATGGAGGCGATCGTCGGTGACATGATGAAGAATCTCCTGCCGGTCGGTCAGGACTTCGTCATGCGAAACATGCAGCTGCTGGCCCACCCTCACAAAGGAACCCAGCTGTTTTCGCTCGTCATGCTACTCGTCACCTCAACCGGCGTCTTTCTTCCTCTGGAGGTAGCGTTAAACCGGGTCTGGGGAGTTCGCCAGAACCGAAACTACCTCCACAACCAGGCTGTATCTCTGGGACTCGCATTCGCCGTTGGTGTCCTGGCCATGGCGTCGGTCGCCTCCACCGCAAGCCAGCAGACGATTCTCTCCTGGCTCTTCTTCGGCCATACCGAAAACGTCGTCTATCACTTCGTCTCCTACGGCTTTCTCAAGCTCTGCGCCGGGTTTGCCAGCATACTGCTCTTCTTTCTAATCTATTGGGTATTGCCCTACAGAAAGATTCCGGCGCGCGCCGTGCTGCCAACCGCCATCGTGATCGGTCTGCTATGGCAAGCGGCGAAGTATCTCTATATCAGGGCGCTCCCCTGGCTGGACTTCCAGTCCGTCTATGGGCCGTTTTATATTTCGGTAGGGTTGATGATGTGGGCGTTTCTCTCCGGTCTGCTCCTGCTGGCCGGGGCACATTTTTCGGCAACGCGTTATACCTTAAAGCTGGCAAGTCAGGCGGAGCTGGAGGCGGCGAACGATGCAAGACGCGAATAGCCCTACCGGGCCGCGCGTTCTCACCAAGCTCAGAGAACGGATTCCGACAGGACTTGCCGGCGCAGCGGTCTGGCTTGGCTTGTGGTTCTGCGTGTTGTTTGTTCGCCACTTGTTCTCAGGCGGATTCAGAACCTTTTTAGGGATCCTCCAGTTCTTTGTTGGAATCGCTCTCGTCTCCGTCGCCATCCCCCTAGCCTGGCAGCTCATACGCAAGCATCTCCTCTGGAGCCTTCGCAACAAGCTGATCCTCACTTATCTCCTCATCGGTCTTGCCCCGGTGATTCTGTTTCTCACCCTGGTGGGCGTCCTGGCCTACGTAGCAGCAGGTCAATTCGCCATTCACCTCACAGACTCCCGGCTACAGGCTGAGTTGATCCAAATGAGAAACGAGACCGGACATCGCGCCGATCTCACCACTGCGCTCGTCGCCGAACGTCCAAAGGACAGCGGGCAACAAATCGGTAGCGAGATCCAGACCATCGAACAGGCCGGAGAGGTCACACGACTGGATATGCCTCGCTTGCACTTGCATCGCGTAATCCGCGCCTTTCTTAACGGCGCCGCAGTCGACATCGGTCCAATTCGTGGCAAAGCTCCCTTCGGTCTTCCTCCCTGGGCGACCGAACTGCCGGGAGGGGAGTTCTCAGGTCTCGTTCTCGACGGACGCGAACTCTATCTCGTGACCCTTCATCAGAAAAAGTGGAACGACGGACGCGTCTTCACTCTTATGTCGAGCCTGCCGGTTGACAGCGCTGTTCTCAAACTGATCTCGGAGGGACTTGGACAGGCCAGCCTGCTGCCCCAGCGCGCCGGAAGAACCGCCAATGAGATCAGCAGAGAGAACAATGCGGGAACGCCCGCTCCCTCCCAGAAATCGCGTCAGAAGGTCAGATTCGCGGTCGGAGCCGATGGGATCGATGCAGGGTCGTCCTGGATCGTCGGTGGAACCGAGCCCCCAGCCGTCAACGTCGCAGACACCCGCGTCAGTTTTACTTCGACCGAACCGATCACCGACTGGGACACAGGAGAGCGGGACAACGTTCTCATCGCGGTCCAATCCCGGCCCTCTCTCCTCTATAACCAGCTATTCGGCTCCTCGCTAGGCGGAATCGTAACCAGCGTTCTGCGCATTGGCATCATCCTCCTCTGCGTTGTCTTTGCCCTCATTGAGCTGCTGGCGCTGTGGATGGCCATCGGCCTCAGCCGCTCCATCACCTCGTCCGTGGCTGATCTCTACAGCGCAACCGAGCACATCGACCGCGGCGACTTCAACTACCGTATCGGCGTTAAGAGTGATGACCAGCTTGCCGAGCTAAGCAGCTCCTTCAACACCATGTCTGGATCCCTGCAGCGGCTCCTCGAAGAACAGAAGGAGAAGGAGCGTCTGCAGAACGAGATCTCCATCGCCCAGGAGGTTCAGGCCAATCTCTTCCCGCTACACGCGCAGGGACTCGCGACCCTCGATCTGCACGGAATCTGTCGCCCAGCCCGATCCGTAAGCGGCGACTACTACGACTTTCTCGTCTTCCACGAAGAAGCCCATGCCGGCATGGTCGACCGGCGTGAGACCGGCGTAGGCATCGCCATCGGCGATATCAGCGGGAAGGGAATCTCAGCCGCCCTGCTCATGGCAACCCTTCACTCGGCCGTGCGAGCTTACCGCTTCGCAAGTGAGGAGCTTGTCTACAGCGAGTCCACGGTGGCAGGACTCACAGCCAGCAGGGAAGGCCGTGGCGGAGACTGCGACGAGCTCTTCCAGTCCCCGGGACGCATTCTTTCCCTTCTCAATCGTCACCTCTACCGAAGTACGCAGCCTGAAAAGTATGCAACTTTGTTTCTCGCCCACTACGACGTCGCCTCCTCCATGCTGACCTACTCCAACGCAGGACAACTTCCACCCCTCGTTCTGAGCCGGGACGGACACATCAGACGGCTCGACAAAGGGGGAACAGTCGTCGGGCTCATGGACGGCATGCAGTACGAGGAGGACCGCTTCCAAATGAAGTCGGGAGATATTCTCGTCGCCTACTCAGACGGCGTCACCGAACCCGAGAACGACTTCGGCGAGTTCGGCGAGGAACGCATGATGGAGGTGGTCGCCCGTTACCGCGATCAGCCCCTGCACGTAATCTCCGGCCAGGTCATGCTCGCCCTCGACGCCTGGATCGGTGCCGACGAGCAACCCGACGACATCACCCTCGTACTAGCCCGCCAGGTCTGACATCAACCCTTTCCAAATAGAAAGGAGTCGTCATCCTGACCCTGAGCGAAGTCGAAGGGGGAAGGATCCCTGTATTTTGTCTTTGCCTGTTTACGCGTCAGAGACCAGACCCGATAAAAAATAATTCAAAACCGTGGCGTATTTTTCAGCGCCCAAAAACACGCTGTCAGAACACCATCTCAACCACGCATCCCACCACGATCACACCATCAAAACACCACGGCCAAACACCCGCTTTTCGCAAAACACCCCTCAAAAAACCAGCAAAACAACAAAAAACCAGACTCCACCACACCAGATTTTTTTTCTTGAAATTACTATTTTTCTCGAAGCGCTTTAACCACGATGTCGTTGGGAGAAATTCCAGCCGGAAGAATAGTAAAAAGCGCTGGCCCCTGCTTTCCTTCCGTCCGAATCACCGCAATATCCCCGGAATGTGTATCTGCAACCAGCAAAAGATGCTCATCCGCCGAAAACGCAAGCGCATCCGGCGAAGATCCCGTACGAACGCTGCCAGCCAGCTTCCCATCGTCAATGCTATAAAGCCCAATCGAATCAGCACCCGAGTTCGCGACCCATAGCGTGCTGTTGTCGCGGCTGACGATCCCCCGCACCGGCTTGTTACCAATCGAGTAAGTTCCCCCAACTTCATTGGTCCAGGTAGCAATCTCCGAGAAGCTGTCGGAATCGAAGTTTGAGACGAAAATTTCACCGCCATCCGGCTTCATCGCAAGATGAACCGGCATTTTCCCAACGTCCAGCAACGCAAGCATGCGGTCCGCCGTAAGCGAAGGATTTTGTTTGGCAGCCCACGATCCAGGCGCTGCCGCCAGACCCAGCGCCATCACCTGATGCCCTGCGGAGCAGGCCACGAAGGCCTTTGAGGAGTCGGGCAAAATTACCGTGTCTGCGGCTCCCGGACAGCCGGAAAATGTCGAGCGAAGATGTGTAACTGAAGCAGACGCTGGGGAACCGGCGCTATAGGGAATCAGATCGAAGACGGACACGCTGTTGCTCCCATGATTCGTGACCACGAGAGTGCGGCCATCAGGAGAGATATGCACCTGAACGGGTTGTTCGCCAGCCCCTGCGACGGAGACTTCGCGCCGGAGGTCAAGGTCAACGATGCTGACGCTGTTTGAGCCGTAGTTGGCAACATAAGCACGGTGTCCGGTAGGTTCAACGGTGATGAAAGATGGCCGATGACGGACCGCGATCGTCGCAACAACACGATTCGCGTCGGCGTTGATGACTGAAATCGTGCCCGACTGAGCATTGGCGACATAAACCTCATTTCGAGTTGGATTGACGGCCATCTTGGTTGGGTCCGTGCCCACCTGGAGCGTGCGGTCCTGACGAAGGTAGACAAGATCAAGTACGGTGACCGTATTCGATCCCGCATTGCTGACGTATGCGTACTCCCGATAACCCGCTGGAACGTCAGGAAAACGGTTCCTATGGCAGCCGAAGAGGGCGAGGAGGATCGCGAATGCTGCGACGATTGAGATCCGAAATGAAGAGCGGCGGGGCGTTGGCACTGTTCGGAGTCTATCGAGGTGGTGCAAGGGCGGCAAGAGGAAGTGCGATCGTGAGAATTCTAAATTACGTCTCCGAAACTTTTATGCGTCATCCAGTGTTTATGGGATCGATGCTGATGGTCGATAGCATCACGTGCAATTCCTACTCGGACAACGAAGCTGCGGTCCCCCTGCGGCTTCGTTGATTTTTTAGCGGCGGACTCGCCGAACATGAACCCAATTCCACGCAGTCCATGCGAAGTACCCACCCTGAATAACCCACACAGCGATGTAAGCGAAGAGCAAATGCCGATGAGGCATTGTGCTCGTGTCAAAAAAAGAACGCCAGGTCATTGTGGAATCTCCAAAGAAGCTTCGATGGCCTGCAGAGCGGCTTCCTGCTCTGCGAATTGGCGGCGGCGCTCAAGTGCGAAACGGAATAAGACGATACAAATTCCCCATATAGTCCAGCCGGCAAGATTCCAATAGAAAGCGGGAAGCATTGAGGGGTCAACGCCGGAGTCAGGGCCACCACCGAATACTGGGGCTGGGTGTTGGGTGCGCCACCAGCGGATGGACATGTAGACAATGGGGACGTCTACCGCGGCAAAGACGGAGAGGACGGCAGCAAGAGTGTGGGTCTGGCCGGCAGAGGAAAATCTGCGCAGCATCAGATAGCTGACATAGAGGAGCCACAGCAAAAGCATGCTGGTAAGGCGTGGATCCCACGTCCACCAGATGCCCCAAGTTGCGCGTGCCCAGAGCATGCCGGTAAGCAGACAGATGCTCGAATAGACGACCGTCACTTCGGCAGTAGCGAGAGCCAAGGCGTCCGCCATAAGAGCCTTCAAGGGGTCTCGACGTCGCCAGTAAAGGTAGAAGAGTGAGGCCGCGAAGTTGACGTAGGGAAAGATCAGACTCAACATCGCGATCGGAACGTGGTAATAGAAGATGCGTCCGACGTTGCCTTGCGCCGCATCCGTTGGGACAAGGAAGATGGCTTGGCGGAAGCCGAAAGCGAGCACGGCGACGCTGATCCCGAACCAGAGCCAGGCGACATTGCGGAGAGTGGGGGTGCGCTGCTCCATAGACCTAGTTTATCCCGAATGTCGTCATTCGGCGTTCAGGACGGTCTCGAAGAGCAGAATGCAGACCGTGGTGAAGATGATGTCGTAACCGAGGAGTTGCTTGATCCAGGTGCCGATCTGGATCGGGTCCAGGTCGGCGGTCAGGACTCCGGTGGTGGCTTGGACCATGGCCAGCAGAGCCGGGAGGGAGATGGGCAGGAGCAGGAGCGGGAGGAGAAGTTCGCGGTTGCGAGCGCGAAGGCCGAGAGCAGCGAAGAAGGTGCCGTTGACGACGAGAGCCCAGGTACCAAGAGGCAGGATCAGAGCGAGGAGCCAGACGTTGCCGAGGGCGTGGAGATTGAAAAATACGATGAAGATGGGGGCCAGCACCGCCTCTACAACGAGGACGAAGAGCATGTTGGCGAGGGCTTTGCCGAGGAAGAGGGCGGAGGCGGGCGAGGGGGCCATACGCTGGGCCTCGAGGACGTTGTTGCGTTGCTCGCGTGCCCAGGATTGGTTGAGGGCGGTGATGGAGGCGAAGAGGAGGGCCACCCAGAGGATGCCACCGGAGATCTGGCGGGTCATGGTGGGGTAGCTGGTGGGGTCGAAGGCGAGGCCGAAGACCACGACTACCAGCAGGGCGAAGAAGAGCATGCCGTTGATGGAGTCGCGGGAGCGCCACTCGAGGCGGAGGTCTTTGCGGAGGTGGTCCCAGACGTGCCGGAGATACTTCATGCCTTCGCGATGTCCTTGGTGAGATCTGCGAGGGTAGCGTCGGCGGCCCGGATGTAGTCGGAGGGTGCGAGCAGGAGTTGGAGACCGCGCTGACCGGCGGAGACGGAGATCTGGTCGAAGAGTTCGATGGTCTCGTCCGCGTAGGCAGGGAAGGTCTTCTTCGCTCCCATCACGGTGACTCCGCCTCGGATGTAGCCCGTGAGCGGCTCTACTTCTTTGAGGGAGGCTAGTTCGGTCTTTTTTGCCTTCGCGGCTTGGGCAAGTTTTTTGAGGTCCAGTTCGGCGTCGCCCGGGATGATGGCGAAGACGTGTTCGCCCGTGTTCGTGTGGGCTAGGAGGGTTTTGAAGACCTGTTCGGGGGGGAGGCCTATCTTGCGGGCTACCGAGATGGCGGTGAGATCCTCGGGATCGACTTCGTAGGTACGCAGCTCGTAGGGGATGCCGAGGGTGTCGAGGAGGCGGGCGGCGTTGGTTTTGGCGGCGGCGGGGGGCTTCACCCGGCGGCCTCGGTGCTGGAGTCCGAGTGGGAGTCTACGATCTCGCCGTTGCGCATGGTCAGGGTGCGGGTCGCGAGGGGTTCGGCGAGGGAGGACTGATGGGTGGTGAGGAGGAGGGTGCGGGCGCCCATTACTCCGTTGACGGGAGCTACGGGCCAGGTGCGGAAGTCGGCGAGGAGTTCGACCATGTGGCGTGCGGAGGCGGCGTCTAGGTTGGAGAATGGCTCGTCGAGGAGGAGAATCTCTGGGTCGGTCTGGAGAACGCGGGCGAGGGAGGTGCGTTGGCGCATGCCCTGGGAGTATTGACCTACGGGGCGGTCGAGTTTGGGGTCGAGGCCTACTGCGCGGAGGGCCATCTCGGGGTTGCCGACGCAGGCGCAACCTCCATCACGATGGAGAGAGGAGAAGTAGTTGAGGTTCTCCATCGCGGTGAGCTCGTCGTAGAGCATGGGCGAGTGGCTCATGTAGGCTACGCGGCGGCGCTGCTGGTGCGGGGCTTCGGAGAAGACGGTGACGCGGCCGCGAGTGGGGGTGATGAGGCCTGCGATCATGCGGAGGAGAGTGGATTTTCCCGCGCCGTTTTCGCCGAGGATGATGGTGCAGGAGCCGGTGCAGAAGCTGGTGGTGATGTTGCGGAGCGCGGCGAAGCGGCCATAGATCTTAGAGACTGACTCGAGCGAGATGCAGTCCGTGCTGGCGGCGGATGGAGGAGCACTGATACGAGTTGTCTCTGCCGTCTGCGTCATATCTTTGCGCTTCGCGTTATTTGATTGCAGGCAGTGTGGCGGCAGCGGTGGTGGCTGGGGTTGTAGAGGCTGGGGCGGGAGCGTATTTGGAGGCGCATTTGGCCTGGAGTTGAGTGGCGTGGAAGACTCCGTCGTGGCCGTAGGTGCCGACGGCGAGGGCCTGGGCGTCATCCTTGAAGGTGTCGGGTGGCGGCTCGGAGCCCTGATAGACCACTGAGAGTTTGTGGCCTTGTTCGAGAAGATCAAAGGTGGCGTTGGTGCCTACGCGGTGGATGCTACCGGGGGCTACGTTCCCGGCTACGCGGAGATGGCGGACGTAGGCCTTGTTTCCCATGCCCTGCAGCTCGCCGATGGTGACGTAGTAGCTCTTGTTGTCGCGTCCGCCGGTGAACGAGAGATAGGCGATCGTGGCCACGATGATGACGGTGGCGACGATGAATTTGATCGGGCTCTTCTGAGAAGCATTTGCCATGTTCTTCGTCTTTCAGTCTACGGTTACGGGTTCGATTTGGGTAGCCATCCCTTTGTGGGATACCCCCCCTCCCCCCCTGTGGGGTATCTTGCGCCTAAGTTGCTTAGAATGATTAGTTTATGGACAGGGTGTGTCTGTAAAATATTCTATTCAAAGGGCTTGCGTGCAAAATACTTGTTTTGTTGTAGTTGCGATACCCTGTGATCTCTATATGTTTCGATGAGTTTTGCGCGTCCTAAATTTGGCTCCCTCTTCTATTTTAGACGTTTGACTGGGGGTAATACGCCACGACAAAAGCCTTACTGGGCGCGGGTTTTCGCATGGGAGGGCCTTGACAGGATTTTGACAATTAGCTTTTCGAGACGTCGAATATTTGCCCGCTCAAGGGTGTATTCGAGATATGGTTCGCCCATGAGCAAAAGGGCGATCCTGGTTCGCAGCGGGTTGATGTTGTTTTCGGTTTTGTCTTTGTTGGCGGCGCAGAGCAAGTTTGTGGCGCAGGGTAGCGCACGCTCGGACAGTTCGACATTCGATCGTTACACCGGCTGCAAGTTCAGTGATGAGTTGTCGGTTGTGGAGACATCGCCGCTTGCGCCAGGCGTTCATGAGCGCACGGTTCAGACCTCGAAGGGGCCAAAACAGGTAGGGATGGTGGAGGGACGAAGGGTGATGTTCGCCTATCCAGGAAAGGACTTCTACGCGAACGTGAAGGTGGAGATTCTGCCGGAGAAGGACTATGCGGAGATGAGGCAGATTTTGGTCGAAAACTTCGACTATATGCTGGCGACGAGTAAGGACAGCACACGAAACTATGAGTTGAAGCCGAAGCTTAACGGTCTCGATATTCGTGGTTTGGATAAAGACAACTTGGAAGGTGGCGTCTTAGGCATCTATGTGCTGTTGAACGATGCCTCGAGGATGGTGACTACGATTTATTTTTTGAATCAGGAGCCGAAGGACCGAAGCTATCAGACGATTGAGGGATATCGCGTGGCGAGAGATCGATTTCTTTCCACCTATGCAGGTTGTATCGGCACGAAACATTGAGTATCGAACGAGCTCATTTTTTGCAGGGCTGACTCGTTTGAGTTGCGAGACAGCCCTGCGGTTGGTAGAGACGGTTATTTGGCGGATCCAGTGGACGCTGCGGCCTTCTCGATGAGGGCGGCGACGGGTGCGGGATGCGACAGCATGGCGACGTGGCTGGAGGGGAGCGTGATGGTTTCGGCATGCATTGCCTTGGCCATGGCGCGCTCGGCGTCGGGTGGGATCATGCGATCGTTGGCGGAGACGACGTACCAGGTGGGCTTTTGATGCCAGGCTGCAGTGGTGATGGTTCCATTCAACACTTTGGCGTTGGTTGGGCCCTGGGTGGCGGTGATGTTGGCCTTTTCCGCAGCGGTGAGGTCCTGAGCGAAGTCCTCGGAGACACCTTTCTGCGTGAGCTTGAGAAAGCCCTGTGCGTCGGGACGAAGCTCTGCGATGCCGGGAGGTGGTGTACCGCCCTGGCTCAGCTGATTGATGGATCCGTTGTCGCCGGGTGCGAAGGCGGCGACATAGACGAGGCCGGAGACTTTGGGGTCATTGCCTGCTTCGGTGATGACGACGCCGCCGTAGGAGTGGCCGACGAGAAGCACCGGCCCATCTTCAATGGCGATGGCCCGTTTGACGGTGGCGACATCGTCTTCGAGTGAGGTGAGGGGAAGCTCTACGGCGACGACGTTGAGGCCCTTGGCTTCGAGCAGAGGGATGACCTTGGACCAGCTCGCGCCGTTTGCCCAGGCACCATGCACGAGGATCACGTTGTGAGTGGGGCCGGTTGCCGATGGGGTTTGGGCTGGGGTGGGTGTGGCTGCTGCGGAAAAGAGGAGCGCGGCGCTGAGGGTGGATAAGAGACTGAACTTCATAGTGGTCCTTTCGAGTTGCGTTGCATTGGAAGTAGGCTACCTTCTAGTTGGTAGACTACGCTAAAAGGTTAAGGTGATTGTCAGCGCCTGACTATCTTTATCTGAATTTAGAGTTGTGCGGAGAGCTTGCGCAGGGCGCCTTGCATGACCGATGTATAGACTTTGCTCGTCCCATAGGTGCGGGCCGAGATCATGGCACCGTTGATCAGCGCGATGAATGTTTCGGCTTCGGTCGAGGCTGATTGTTCGAGCTGAATGATGCCTTTGGCGCGGCCTTCTTCCATGGTTTGCTGGATCCACACTTTGAGTTCGCGGAAGTAACGCTTGACTTCAAGCTTTACCTCTTCCGGAAGTGTGGGAAGTTCTGCGCCCAGCAGGGCGGCGATGCAGATGGGCTCGGTTTTGTCGCGAATGCATTTTTCCCAATGGAGAACGTAGGCGTCGAGGCGCTTGAGCGGACTGTCAACGCGCCGGGTGAGATCGCTGAGGGCTGCGACGAGCTTGTTGCGATGCTGTTTGAGGACGGCAGTGACCAGAATCTCTTTGGTAGGAAAGTGGTGATGGATGCTTGGCTTACGGATTTTGACCATCTCCGCGATATCCGCATAACTGAACGCCGAGTAGCCGCGATCGGCGAGGAGGGCGTGAGCGGATTCCAGGATTCGGTCTGCGGTATCACCTTGCACGGCGGGATACTACCAACTAGTAGATATCGATGCAACTAAAAGAAAAACGGAGGCTTGCTTTTGCTTTGGTGCACTTCTCACGGTGGGGTGGTTGGAGTAAGGTCGGGTTATGAGCGAACTTTTGGATTTGGCTGTAAGAGCACATGGTGGGCTTGAGCGTTGGAACAAAGTGAAGTCGGTGAAGGTTGCGGCTTCGATTGGCGGTGGGCTTTGGTATGTGAAGGGGAAGCTTGACTATCTGAAGAACGTCGTCGTGACGTGCGACGCGAAGGTTGAACGGCTGGTGATGGATTTTCCGGGGCAGGATAAGCGGTCGGTGTTTGAGCCGGAGCGGATCGTGATGGAGAAGGCGGACGGGACGTTGATCGAGGCTCGCGATGATCCGGAGAAGGCCTTTGAGGGGGATCAGCGAGAGAAGCCGTGGGACGATATTCATGTTGCATACTTCAGCGGCGAGGCTTTGTGGACTTACTTGACTACTCCTTTTCTCTATACCTATGCGGGTTTCAAGAGCGAGGAGATCGCGTCGATTGAGGTAGAGGGCGAGACGTGGAGGCGGCTGAAGGTGAGCTTCCCGGATTCTGTGAAGAGCCATACGCGAGAGCAGATTTCCTGCTTCGGTCCGGATGGCCTGCTGCGGCGACACGACTATACGGTGGATGTTCTTGGGGGCGCGACGGGACTAAATTATGCGTCTGATTACCGGAATGTTGACGGGATTGTCTTTCCGACAAAGCGGCGGGTGTATGCGTATGAAGGGGACTACCAGGTGGTGAAGGAGCCCCTGCTGGTTGCGATCGACATGGGCGAGATCACACTCAATTTCTGAGTGACGTTTACAATCGCTGCGATGAACAGAGCAGACGAACGCGTGCTGGGGCTGGTCGGATGGCGTGCGTGCCGTTGGGCGGGTTGGATTCGTTGTTCGTGTGCTGCGGGTGTGGTTGCTTTCTCGGTGACGGTGGCTGCGCAGGTCGCTCCGAAAGAGGTGCAGACGAAGCAACCGGACATGGAGAGCGTGGAAGGTCTGGTGGGGGTTTCGTCGGAGGTTTCGCGACTGAGGGAACTTGCGACGAATCGCGGTTCTGTCGGTGGCCATGTGGATCGTTGGGAGATTCTCTGGCTGCATCAGCACATCTCGGAGCGGATTATGGCTGCGTCGCTGCAGGTGGATGCGACGATTGCGCAGATCGATAATGAGATTGCTACTGCGGATGAGGTGCACGGTTACCTTTCGGACCGTCGTGACAAGACGGTGAATCGTGCGAATCTGTTTGGCATTCTGCTGGGCGGAGGGCTAAGCGCGACGAGCTCCGTGTTGCAGCTTTCGACGAATCTGGATACGGTTTCGTCTGCGCTCGATATTGCTGGTGGTTCGGCCTCGGTGGGCTTTGCGCTGATGGGGATTCATGCGCAAAAGGGAGGGAGCTCGCGGTTCGATTTCAACTCGAACATGCTTGCGGAGTTCTTCGACCGGCCTACGTTGCCGACGAGTCAGTATCCTGCCACGGTGTGGGCGTTTCTGAATGAGCCTTCGCCGACCAGCCCGGAACATCTGACGCGCAAGGCGCAGTTGTTGAAGACGTGGGTCGTGGTGCAGCGGATCGGGTCGTTGTCGAACGTGGACAAGATTGACAGGGTGACGAGCCAGCCGTCGGAGATGTTGAAGCTGAGCATCGACGATCTGGAGGACCGGGCGGCGATGTTGCAGGATGTGCGTGCGCGGATCTCGTTTTTGAAGAGGGATCTGGGGAACCTGCTGGCTTCGTTACCTGAGGTGGATGAATCGGCTTTCTTGCCTGTGGGAGAGAAGCCGTAGTGATTCACTTGCGGGTTTGTGGCCGTGGAGTGTGGTGGCAAAAAATGAGGCTGAGATCCCAAAGAGATCTCAGCCGAGTAGAAAGATCATTGCGCGTGAACGCTCGCAGCCTAAACGTGAGTGGGGACAGCGTTCGTTGTGTTTGCGGCGGCAGTGTTGACGCCGTCGGCGATGGCGGTGAGGAGTTCGTCGGCGTTCTTCTCTTCGTCGAGGATGCTGTCGAGGATCTCGGCGGCTTCGTCTTCACCTAGGAGCTCGGCCCAGGTGCGGAGGGTGCCGTAGACGGCGATCTCGTGATGCTCGACCTGCTGGGCGCTGGCGATGAGGGTGATGTCGCGGATGGTGGTGTCAGCGGCGTCCTTGATGTTGTCTTCGGCTTCGGTGACGAGGGCGGAGATGGCTTTGCAGGTGGAGGTGTCGGCTTCGCCGTTGTTGACGTTGCGGAGAAGGCTTTCGACCTTGGCGAGATGGCCCTGGGTTTCGGTGAGGTGGTTGCTGAAGGCGGAGGCGAGTTGGGGGTCGGTCGCTTTTTCAATCATGGTGGGCAGAGCCTTGGTGATCTTCTGCTCCATGTCGAGCGCCTTCCTGAGATTGGCGATGTAGAGGGTGCGGAGGTCTTCGATATTTTCGGAAAAAAACTTCATGGGGAGGTTCTCCTTGAAAAATTTGCGCGTTGTCCCGCCGGCGTAGATTACGCCGTGGTGTGATGGGTACCTTGGATGTGGGTGAGAGCGGCGAACGTTCCAGCCGGGGGGCTCACGGTCGTTCTGCTTGCTGATGGATTGGATGCGGTGTTGTGAGGATGGTTGGCTGCTCGGCGGATGTGTCGTGGGAGCGATGCACTGTGTCGGTGTGGAGTGTTGCGTTGATTGAAGTAAGAGGAGGTGCAATGGCAGATTTCCTGCGGTCTGGTGGATGGCTGGAGTCCGGATGGCTGAAAGGTGCACATCAAATCGACTGCGCGTGCATCGTATACTTACTCGATAACACTGTAAGACGGCAGGGGAGAGACATGAGCGAAAACGGGAACGGCGCAGCTTCAAATGGCAACGGCAATGGGGCGCATTCGCACGGTAACGACTACAAGGTGCCGACCGGGCGTGCGGAGTGGATTGTGAAGCGCAAGGCCGAGGCGGCGCGGACTGGCGACACGAATATGAGCCAGATGCACTTTGCGCGGAATGGCATGATTACCGAGGAGATGGCTTACGTCGCCCAGCGGGAGAAGATTTCGGCAGAGCTGGTGAGGAGCGAGGTGGCGAAGGGGACGATGATTATCCCTGCGAACATCAATCACGTTGAGCTGGAGCCGATGGCGATCGGGGTGGAGTCGCTGTGCAAGATCAATGCGAATATCGGGAACTCGGCGCTGGTGTCGAATGTGGATGAAGAGCTCCGGAAGCTGCATACTGCGGTGCACTTTGGCGCGGATACCGTAATGGATCTCTCGACGGGCGGCGATATTCCGATGATTCGGGAGCAGATTTTGCGGCATTCGCCGGTGCCGATCGGGACGGTGCCGTTGTATGAGGCGCTGAGCCGGGTGAAGAGGGTGGAGGATCTGAATATTGATCTTTATCTTGAGGTGATTGAGGAGCAGGCACAGCAGGGAGTTGACTACTTTACGATTCATGCGGGTGTGCTGATTGAATATGTGCCGCTGGTGGCCAAGCGGATTACGGGGATTGTGAGCCGGGGCGGGGCGATTCTTGCGCAGTGGATGACCTCGCACCATAAACAGAACTTTTTGTATGAGAACTTTGACCGGATCACGAAGGTGATGGCGAAGTATGACGTTAGCTATTCGCTGGGGGATGGGCTGCGGCCGGGTTGTCTGGCGGATGCCAGCGATGAGGCTCAGTTTGCGGAGTTGAAGACGCTGGGTGAGTTGACGCGGCAGGCGTGGAAGAGCGATGTGCAGGTGATGATCGAGGGGCCGGGACATATTCCGATGGACCAGATCAAGCTGCAGGTGGATAAGGAAGTCGAGCTTTGCGATGGGGCTCCGTTCTATGTGCTGGGGCCGCTGGTGACCGATATTGCTCCGGGCTATGACCACATTACGTCGGCGATTGGCGCGGCGATGATTGGTTGGCATGGTGCGGCGATGCTTTGCTATGTGACGCCGAAGGAGCACCTGGGGCTGCCGAATGAAAAGGATGTGAAGGACGGGATTATCGCTTACAAGATTGCTGCTCATGCGGCGGATGTGGCGAGGCACCGGCCGGGGGCGCGGGATCGGGATGATGCGATCTCGCATGCGCGGTACACGTTCGATTGGGATAAGCAGTTTGCGTTGTCGCTGGATCCGGAGACGGCGCGTGGGATGCACGATGAGACGCTGCCGGATGATTACTACAAGGAAGCGGCGTTCTGCAGTATGTGCGGGCCGAAGTTCTGCAGCATGAACTGGTCGAGCAAGGTGGATGAGTTCAATGCGAAGGAGCATGGACTGCATAAGCAGGATCTGACCCAGATTGTGACGGAGCAGATGGCGTTGCGCGGGTAGGGTTTCTACGCTAAAGGATGAAGGCCGCATCTCTGGTTTGAGAGTCGGCCTTTATTTTTGCGGGGAGGGTTTCTTGTTGGGTTGGCTCTTAGCGTTGGCTGAGAGTTTATTGCGGCGGGGGCGAACGAGACTGAGCTGTGGGGCGGCAAGGGGTGGTTCGGAGCTGGGTTCGAAGGACGGCTCGAATTGGTCAGCGCTGAAGTTGAAGGCCAGGCCCGCAATGCGGTGGAGGATTCGGGTTGGTGTGGGCTGGCAACAACGGACCCCGTGGGGCGGCAGCACAGGGGTGAGGCTAGAGAATATCGTTCCCCTCTTTGTCGGATCGCATGGCAAGAAGTGCAGGAGCAATAATCATTGCGAGAAATACCAAAGCTAAAACCAGATCATGGACCATTGGGGAGTCTCCTTTTGGCGGCTTTGACCGTCTTGAGAGTAATCATGCGGCAGGTAACTAACTGGGAATATCCCACTTCGGCACTGAAAGATACATCCTTTGGGGGATGTTCTCTCTTCAGGCTGTCCTGCCGGACGGGCCTCCTGCGCGGAGGGCGGTCACTTCGTGACTTTTGTATCCCTTAGGGTGGTCCTCCCGTTGGTCGGAGTCTGGTTATTTGGCGGCTTCGAGGATGGCGGCCGAGCGGTTTAGGGCTGCGGTGAGGGCGGCTAGCTGGGCCTGGGCGCGGGGGGCGTCGGGGGCGTCGATACCCTCGTTGACGCCGGGGATGACGACCGCGGCGTAACCGGTGAACTCGCCGGGGGCGTAGATGGTGTGTTTGTACCAGGGGCGTTTGGGAAGGCCTTCGGGGTTTAGGAGGGCTTCTTCAGCGTTGCGAAGGGCCTCGTTCAGGGAGGTGGGGTTGGAGGGTGGCGCGGACTGGACGGCCCGGATGGCTGTGCCGGCGGCGGCGAAGCGGTTGGAGGCAGCGACGGCGGCGGTGAAGTCAAGGGTGAGGGCTTTGGTGGTGGCTAGTTTTTGCGCCGCCTCCAGGTAGCCTACGATCTCTTTGCCGTAGAGCTGGTAGTCGTAGGGGAGGACGTCGGCGTCGGCCATATGGAGGATCTCAAGGCCGAAGACGCGGGCTTGTTGCTGTTCGTAGACGAAGCTGGGGTCGGCGAATTTGGTGAACCAGTTGTAGTTGTCGAAGACGGAGTGATAGACGCCGTAGGGGCCTTCCGAGCCGATGTCGGTGGAGGGGACGCCGAGGTGCTGGATGAAGGGGGTGTAGTCGGAGCCGGAGCCGAGGGTGCCGATGCGGACGTCGGAGTCGGTGGATTCGGAGGAGCGGTTGCGCTTGCGGGTGGGGGAAGGGGCGTTCTGGTCGGCCTTCCACTGGTCGTAGACGGTGCCGCCCTTGGGGCTGGGGACTTCTTTGGTGACCTCGCGGACGAATTGTTTGAGGGAGGGGACGGAGGCGGCGTCGAAGTTGGGGCCGGCCACACCTACGTCGGTGTTGAAGTAGGCGACGGCGTGGGCGAGGATTTTTTCGTGTTGCTCCGCCCATTCGGTTGAGCCGATGAGGCCTTCTTCTTCGGCATCCCAACTGCCGATGACGATGGTGCGCTTTGGTTTCCAGCCCTGCTTGAGGAGTTGGCCTAGTCCGTGGACGGTTTCGAGCATGGCTGCGGTGCCGGAGTTGGGATCGACGGCGCCGTAGACCCAGGCGTCGCGGTGGTTGCCGGCTACTACCCAGTTGTCTTTCTGAGAGGCGTCGGTTCCGTTGATGGTGCCCGTGACGTCCCAGATGGTGCGGAGGGCGATGTCCTGATCCAGGTGCATGTGGACGGTGACTTTGTTGGCGTCGGGGTGATTGCCGCCTGCGCCGAGGTGGTAGGTGAAGGGAAGGGCGCCTTGCCAGTCGCGGGGAGACTCTTCGCCACCGAGGGCTTTGAGGATGGGGGCGGCGTCGTGGTAGGAGAGCGGATTGGTGGGGATACTGGGCTGATTGTTTTGCAGTTTATCGGCGGGGATGCGTTTGGAGTCGGGTAGGTCGGGGGTGGAGGCGGTGCCGGGAGTGGTGGGGTCGCCGGGATAGATGGGGAGGAACTGGACGGAGCCACGCTGGACGCCGGTTTCGGGGCGGTAGGGGCCTTTGGGGTACATGTCGCCGCGGAAGTAGCCGTCATCGGCGGGGTCGGAGTAGATGATGACGCCGACGGCTCCGTACTGCTGGGCGATGTAGGTCTTGATGCCGCGGAAGTTTTCGCCGTAGCGGACGATGACGATCTTTCCTTTGACGCTGATGCCTAGTTTGGCGAGCTGTTGGAAGTCGGCCAGGGTGCCGTAGTTGGCGTAGACGACTTCGGCGGTGACGTCGCCGGAGGGGGAGGAGCCGTTGAAGGCGGGGAGGATGCGGGGATCGTCCTGGAAGGGGTCGCCACCGAATTTGTTAGGGTCGACGTGCTCTGGCGTGGGGCCGGACATGAGCTTTTTGCCGTCGGCGTCAAAGGCTTCGATCTCGATTTTGATGGGCTTGGTGAGGAGGACTTTGTACGGAACGATCTCGGTTTCGAGGCCGGCGGCTTTGAACTTGTCGGCGACGTAGACGGCGGTGGCGTAGTCCTCGGGCGAGCTAGCCCAGTGGGGCGCGGCGGTGAGGGTCTTGAGATGCTGGCCGGCGAGGGCGGCGTCCGGGACGGCCATGAAGGCTTTGTCCAATTTGGCTTGCTGCGAGAAGTCGCGGTAGCCGAAGACCTGTGGGGCGGGGGACTGGGCGAGAGTGAGGGCGGCGAGAGGAAGCAAGCAGGCTACGGTGCGGAGACGGATCAAGTCGCGGGGCCTCAGAGGTTGAGTGATTGAGATATCAGACAGGGTATCGCAAATTGCTTGGGTGCGCCCTGCGCGGGCGGCGGTCACTTCGTGACTTGTATACCGGTTTCGCCACTGGGCCTCCCGATGGTCGGCGAAAAGTTTTCTATCGACACTAGAAGCCGGGTGGATTTTCCTGGGCTACGTTGAAGTGGCGCTCGAATGCGAGGCCTGCGCTGGCGATGGTGCCTTCGTCGAAGAGGCGGCCGATGAGGGTGACGCCGTGGGGGACGCGGCGGGCGGGGTTGAATTTCGGGAGCGGCTTGGCGGGGTCGGGAGCCCAATCGCTGCGGGCCTCGGAGACTTCGACGAAGCCGGCGCGGAGGGTGAGAGAAGGGTGGCCGGTGAAGTTGGTGATGGTGAGAATCTCGTCGCGGAGCGAGGGGACGAGGAGGAGATCGACTTCGGACATGATGCGGGCCATCTCGAGGGCGACCATGCGGCGGAGGCGGTCGGCCTGGACGTAGTCGACTGCGGAGAGGAAGCGGGACTGGCGGAAGGTGTTGGGCCAGGCGTCGGGGACTTGCGCTTTGAGCTGGTCGAGCTGGTGGTTGAGGGTGATCTCTTCAAAGGCGGCGGCGGCTTCGGCGAAGAGGATGAGGTCGAGGTTGTCGTAGGGCCAGTCGGGGAGAGTGACTTCGACTGGCGTCATGCCGAGGGTGGAGATGGCGGCTAGGGCGGCGCGGTCGACGTCGGTGGCGGGGGCTTCTTTCATCCACTGGGGGAAGTAGCCTACTTTTAGATTTTTTATTGAGGACTGTGCGTCGAAGTCGAGTTTGCTGGGGACGCAGGCTACGTCGTGGCCGTCAGGGCCGGTGATGGTGTTGAGGACGAGCATGGTGTCTTCGACGCTGCGAGCCATGGGGCCGAGTTTGTCGAGAGACCAGCAGAGGGTCATGGCTCCGGTGCGCGGGACGCGACCGTAAGTGGGGCGAAGGCCGGTGACTCCGCAACGCATGGACGGGCTGACGATGCTGCCTCCGGTTTCGGAGCCGATGGCGAAGGCTACGAGGCCTGCGGCGGTGGCGGCGCCAGGGCCTGCGCTGCTGCCGCTGGAGCCTTCTTCGAGGAGCCAGGGGTTCATGGTCTGGCCGCCGAACCAGACGTCGTTGAGGGCGAGTGCGCCGAGAGAGAGTTTTGCGATGAGGACTGCGCCCGCGGCGTTGAGGCGTTCGGCGACGGTGGCGTCGGCGGTGGGGATGCGGTGCTGGAAGGGCTCGGCGCCGTAGGTGGTGGCGATGCTGGCGGTGTCGAGGAGATCTTTTGCGCCCCAGGGGATGCCGTGGAGCGGACCGCGGTAGTGGCCGGCGGCGATTTCGGCGTCGGCGGCTTTGGCTTGGGCGAGGGCGTGATCGCGAGTGAGGGTGATGATGCAGTTGATCTTGGGATTGAGGCGCTCGATGCGTGCGAGGTAGATCTCGGTGAGGCGGGTGCTGGTTAGCTTGCGGGTCTCGATCCAGCGGGAAAGTTGGTGGACGGGAGCGAAGGCGATGGCTTCGTCAGTGGTGGGGAGTGGGGCTTCGGATTTGGTGCGGATGAATTCGTTTTTTGGCGGAAGCGTGGGCTGGCCGGGGAGGATGGAGTTGATGAGAGAGTACGGTGCGGTGGTGTTGGGGATGGCGACTTTGCGGGGGCCGGTGCGGCGTTCGTAGAGGGGAGCCATGGCGGCGCGCCAATTGCCGGCGGCCTGGGCGCGATCTTTTTCGGTGAGAGGGAACTGGACTAGCTTTTCAGCTTCGGCGACGGTGGCGGGAGAGACCTCGGGGCCGACAGAGGGAGAGGTGCCGAATGCGGGTGGTGCGCCGGGAGTTGGGGGTGTGACGGGAGTTTGGGCGAGTGCGGAGGCGGAGGCGAGCAGAGTGAGGGTGCTTTGAGTCAGGAATTCCCGGCGTGATTTCGACATTGGTTCCTCTGGTGAGGAATTGTAACGGGAGAGTTGCGAGGAGATGTCATGAGCAAGAGCCGATGACGTTCGATTGTGGGTTTCGGGAAAGAGCGGCGGGTGGCGAGACCGCAGGCAGCGTCATACACTGGCTCTTCTTGCTGCTGGTGGTGCGAAACCGAACAAGGCGGGGTGGGTTAGCTATGTCGATGGTTGTGTCGAAGGACGGGACGGAGATTGTGTATGACCGCGAGGGGGCGGGGGCGGCAGTGGTGTTGGTTGATGGCGCTCTGGGTACACGCTCGACTTTTACGAAGCCGGAGCTGATGAGGTTGTTGGGGCACAGGTTTACGGTCTACAACTATGACCGCAGAGGACGCGGGGAGAGCGGAGACACCGGACCGTATGCTGTGGTGCGGGAGGTGGAGGATATTGAGGCTCTGATTGTGGCAGCGGGTGGAACGGCGTTTATGTATGGTCACTCTTCGGGTGCGGCGCTTGGGCTGGAGGCGGCGCTGGCACTAGGTCGAAAGGTGAAGGCGCTGGCGATGTATGAGGCTCCTTTCAATGACGATGAGGCGGGGCAACAGAGACGGAAAAAGTATGTGAGTGAGCTTGAGATTCTGTTGGCCGACGGGCGCAGAGAAGATGCGGTGCTGCTCTTTCTGGGACACCTGCAGATACCGGCGCCGCAGGTGGAGATGATGCGTGGGCTGCCTCTATGGGACGAGTTCAAGGCAGCCGCACCTACGCTAGCTTATGATGCGGATGTTTTGGGCGAGACGGGTCGCGTGCCGGTGGAGCGTGCTGCTCGAAGCTCCTGCACTGGTGATGTATGGCGGGGCGAGTTATCCGTATATGGCGGAGACGGCGCGGAGATTGAGCAAGGTAATGCCGCGGGCGCGGCTTCACGTACTCGAGGGGCAGATGCATGGGGCGAATCCAACGGTGTTGGCACCTGTTTTGGCACAATTTTTTTCGTCGCAAGGGTGAGTGCGACCTGGATGAACAGGTTGTCCCCTAGTCGGGGACCTGCCAGCCTACGGGGCTTTGGGCGAGGGTGATGGTGTCGGTGGCCTGGCTGGTGGTGGCACGGGCCATCGCTGGGAAGGCGGCCTGAACGTCGTGGCTCTCGGCCCAGACGGGGACTTCCTTCATCGTGTAGCTGTAGGTGACTTTTGTTTCTTTGAAGCCGTTGGTGACTTCGACGGGAGTGAAGCTGTTGATGCCGGTGACTTCACGGTGGCCGTAGCAGAAGCGTGGTGCGTAGCGAGTTCCGGCAGTAGCTACGGTATAGCGGCTGACGTGGATGCTGGTCTCAACAGACTTCTCGAGAAGAAGACTTTTGACGAGTGTGTCCATTTGCTTTGTTTTTTCGGCGTCACCGGTTTCGAAAGGGAAGCGCGTGTCGGTGAACAGGCACTCGGGGTGGTCAAGGTAGTGGTTGTTGATGCCGATGGTGAAGTTGGCGGGGGTGGCGGCAGCTTTGCCGGTATCGTTGCAGCCTGTAAAGACGAGGGAGGCGAAGGTTAGAGCAGCGGCTGCGAGGGTAGTAAGGGCTGGCTTGCTTTGAACGATTTTCATCGCTTCTCCTATTTGGTCTAGCTAGTTGGATGCAGTTGCCGTGGATGAGTGTTTGTATCTGTGGATGTTGCAGTTGTTTTCTTTTTCGATCGCGGGGGAGGAAAGCTAGTCGGTGAGGACTTCGTCGGGGACGGGGTCGAGCTCTCCGATGGTCTTCATGGTGGCGAGGGTCTGGAGGTTGATCTGGACCTGCGCCCATTTTTCCGGATTTTTCTTTGTCTCGATTGGGGATTGAGGGTCGGCGTAGTAGGCGACGAGGTCGTGCTTGAGTTGGAAGGGGACGACGTTGGCGGGGTTTTTGGTGATGGTGGCGAGGAGTTTGGCGTAGGTCTCGTCGGTGAGGCGGTATGCGCCCGGCTTGACGACGTCGCCGGTGTCGAGATCGCGGTTGGCGATGTAGTGGTCGATGGTGTCGTAGTTGGTGAGGACCAGGCGCATGGCCTGGATGGAATGGTTCACGCTCTTAATGTAGAGGTCTTCGGTTTGCTGGGTGGGGCCTTTGATGGCGAGGAGCTTGAGAGTGCCGACTTTGGGCAGGATGTAGATGAAGCCGGCGTAAAGGTGGCTGCGGACGCCAGGCTTTTTGCGGTATGCCTCCCAGTTGTTGTCGGCGGAGGCCTGGCGGAGATCGGCTGCGAGTGTGTCCAGATCGGGGCTGGGGAGATCGGTTGGGAAGTCCTTTTTGTGAAGGATGGTTTCGGCGCGGGCGATGTTGGGGAGGAAGCGGCGGACGGCGTATCGATAGATGCGGATGGAGGTTTCTTTGCTGCCGATGATGTCGGGGAGGCGGAGGCCGTAGGTTTCGAAGAAGGCTTTGCGGAGCAGTGGGGCGGGGACTTCGAGGCCGACGAATTTGGTGTAGTCGGAGGGCGCGAAACGGAGCTTGCTGAGCTGGTTGATGTCGAAGGCGAATTCGGTTTGGACGTGGGCGTGTGGGTTTTCGGCGTAGTTGACCGAGGGGCCGTATTTCTTTTCGAGCTTGGGGAACTCGACGGGGACGGACTGGTTGACGGCGTACTTGTGGCCGAAGTTGTCGCCGATGTAGTGGGAGAGGGAGCCGATGGCGAAGGCTAGTTCGTCTGGCGTCTGGGCGTTGTGGAGAAGGGAGAGGACGAAGTCGCCGGAGCGGACGTAGTGGGTGAGGTTAGAGAAGAAGGCGTTGCCGAATGGGTAGTAGCCGAAGTCCTGAATGGCGCTGCCACCGTAGGCGTAGGCGTGGGCCTCTTGAAGTTGGGCTTCGGTCAGGTTGGGAAATTTTTTGAGCAGGAGAGGGCGGATGGTCTGCTTCCAGGCGAGATCGATGAGCTCCTGGTGGGTCTGGACGGAGTAGGGGACGGCAGGGATGGCCGTAAAGAACAGGGTCAGTAGAGCTATCGTTTTGAAGAAAGCGCTGCGGGGATGGGTGCGGATGATGTCTGTCCCTTCTTGCTGTTGTGCTGCACTCACACTGTACATAGCTCGGCGTGGAGAGGAAAGAGGTAGGCTGGCTGGGGGAGTCAGGATGCGGTCGAGGTGGATCCGGTATGTGATGGGAGTGGTTGCGTTCGCGGGGGTGAGCTGGGCGTGGTACTTCGCGACGGGGCGGTCGGGCGAGATCGCGCCTGCGGCTGAGAGGAGGGTGATGCCGGAGCTGGTGATGAGACAGCTCGATGGCGGTACGTGGAGGATGGCGGAGCATCGGGGGCAGGTGGTGCTGGTGAACTATTGGGCGAGCTGGTGCGGGCCTTGCTGGGAGGAGACGCCGGGGTTGATTCGGTTGTCGAAGGAACTGGGGCCGCAGGGGTTGGCAGTGGTGGGCGTGGCGGTGGATGAAGGTGGGACGGCGAAGGTGAAGAAGTTTGTGGAGGAGTTTCGCGTGCCGTATCCAGTGGCGTTGCCGGAGCCGGGATCGCAGATGGCCTATGGAATGGCGGGTGTGCCTACGACAATTTTGATAGACCGGATGGGTCGAGTGGCGAAGACTTATGTTGGAGCGGTGCGGCAGGACGACTTCGAGAAGGACGTGCAGGAGTTATTGAGGGAAGGCGAGACGAAGGTTGTCTCGTCGATTGGGCGATAGACGGCGATAGTTTTTAACCGTTATCTGAGGCAAGAAGGCGTACTGTGGCAAGATTGCCAGAAAAAGTAAGTTGACCAGGTTGGTATCGAGTCAACGAGATCATAGATTCCTCCTATGGGCCCATGCACAGATTCCCACCGGTGGACGCCATGACACGATTCGATTCGTGGCGGGCCGTCCGACGGACATCTTTCATGCAAAGAGGCGAACCATGAACTTCGACAAGAACGACACCGCGGTAGTTTTTATCGACCCACAGAATGACGTGTTGAGTGAAACGGGACTTAGTTGGCCGCTGCTCCATGAAAGTCTCAAAGAGAACAACACGATTGAGAATATGGAACGTATCTTCAAGGCCGCGAAGGCCTATGGATACGAGGTCTTCATCTCTCCACACTATTTTTATCCGACCGATAGAGGATGGAAGTTCAACGGTCCACTCGAAACCGATGAGGTTATTCATAACGAGTTTGGTCGCAAAGGGGTCTTGACTCTCGAGGGCTTCAAAGGATCGGGTGCAGACTGGCTGGAGCGATTCAAGCCTTACATCGAGGATGGCAAAACCATCGTAGCATCGCCACATCGCGTGTGGGGTCCGGAGAGTAATGACCTTGTTCTACAGCTGCGCAAACGCAGGATCAGCAAGATCATTCTGGGCGGAATGCTGGCTAATATGTGCGTAGAATCTCACCTTCGAGAGTTGGTCGAACAAGGCTTCGAGGTTGCCGTGGTGAAAGACGCTACGGCAGGGCCGAAGCACCCGGAGTGGGGCTATGGGTACACGGCGGCACTCATCAATTATGCGTTTATTGCACATGCGGTTCCGACGACGGACGAAGCAGTAAAGGCCATGGAGCGCGGTCCGCAATAGTTCGGAGGGTTCGAGTCGGAAGATCGCTGAGCAAGCTAAATGCTGAAGTTTAGTAGGCGCCTTTGCGGAGGTTGATGCCGTACTCGAGAAAGCCTTTCAGGGCGCAGCTCATCTGGGTCCATCCGTGGCAGTTGCCGTAAGAGCCGTCGAGACCCTGCTGGGTTTCGCGCCAACCGGATTCGGAGATGCGAACGAGAGTGTTGGCAGGGCCCAGGGATTCGAAGGTCATCTCGACGGTGGTCTTGTAGTCGGCTGGGGGAGGGAGCTTGTTTTCGGTGGGCGGCTCGTACGCGGGCCATTCGAAGATGATCTGCTGGTTGGGAGTGACTTTCTTTACAGTGACGGGACAGTCGCCGGGATAGTCGGCGAAGCGCCATATGACGGTGGTGCCTTCGTCGAGTGGTGCGCTGGCACCGCCGGTGGTGAAGTAGGCGCTGAGTTTGGTGGGGTTGTAGACGGCGTCGAAGACCTCGGCGAGGGGCTTCTGGATCTTGGTCTGGACTTGAAATTTGAGTTGCATGGGTTGGTTCACCTCGTGGTGGATTGGCGATATTTATATGTTATGCTTTTGTAACATGTCAAGAAAAGACTCTCAGGGCGTGGTGTTCAAAGCGCTGGCCGATGACCGGAGGCGGGAGATTCTGGATCTGCTGAAGGATGGGCCGAAGACGACGGGGGAGCTTTGTGGGTGCTTCAAGCGGGTGGACCGTTGCACGGTGATGCAGCACTTGGGGGTGCTGGAGGGTGCGGATCTGGTGATCGTGAAGAGGAGTGGGCGTAACCGGTGGAATTATCTGAATGTGGTTCCCGTGCAGGAGATCTATGACCGCTGGATCAGCCAGTATGCGCGGCCCTCGGTGGAGTTGCTGACGCGGCTGAAGCGGGATCTGGAGTAGAGCTTATTCGCTGAGGATTTGGGGCTTCTTGTCGAGGTCGTGGCCGAAGGTGAAGCGTTCGACGAGCATGCAGAAGATGTGCTCGAGCGCCAGGTGCGACTCCTGGATGTTTTGGGTGACGGCTGAGGGGATGACGATGTTGTAGTCGCAGAGTGGGGTCATGAGGCCGCCGTCGTTGCCGGAGAAGCCGATGGTGGCGATGCCGATCATTTTGGCCTGGTGGAGGGCTTTGACGATGTTCTTCGAGTTGCCGGAGGTGGAGATGGCGAGGAAGACGTCGCCGCGCTGACCGATGGCTTCGATCTGGCGGGAGAAGAGATGGTCGAAGCCGTAGTCATTGCCGGCGGCAGTGAGAATGGAGGTGTCGGTGGTGAGGGCGATGGCGCGGAGGGCGGCGCGGTTGACGGTGAGGCGGACGACGAACTCGGCGACGAGGTGCTGGGCGTCGGCTGCGGAGCCACCATTGCCAGCGACAAGTAGCTTGTGGCCGGATTGCATGGCTTCGGCGGTGAGTTTGGCGATGGAGACGAGAGTGTGGGAGATGGTTTCGTCGGCGAGGACAGCTTGCAGGGTTGCAATGGATTGAGCGAGTTGCTTTTGGACCAGGTCCTTCATGAAGTCTCCGATGCGCGTTGAAAGCTGATCAAGGGTACGGGATTGGTGGTGAAGATGTCGAAGATGGAGTCTGGACGAGTTGGGCGCGGCGAATCCGACGAAGAGGAAATACGGGGGCTCTCGACTTCGCGACTCACGATGAGACTGTGAGTCGCTTCGGTCGAGATGACGATTTATTTGTTGTAACCGGTGGAGTCTTTCGCAGAGCTTTATCTGCGGAGGTAGCTGTCGTCTTTGTCGATCCAGTCCCGGCGGGGCGGGGCAAAGATGTCGAAGTCGATGGTGTCTTCGAGGGCGGTGGCGGAGTGGTGGAGGTCGCCGGGAATGACGAGGATCTCGCCTGCTTTGACGGTGTGTGAGGTGCCGTCGTCGTAGTCGAAGCGGAGTGCGCCTTCGGTGATAAAGGTGATCTGTTCGTTCGGATGAGAGTGGCGCGGGACGACGCAGCCTTTTTTGAGAATGATGCGGGCGAACATGGCGAGGTTGCCGGTGACGAACTGACGGGTGAGGAGTGGATTGAGTTGTTCGGGTTCTATTTTGCTCCAGCTGTGTAGGGTTGCGGTCGACATGGTGAGTGCCTTTCGAAAGAAGTGACTGCTGCGGATGAATTTCTTGCTTTGTGTTGCGCGCTGCCTTGTGTAGAGTAAAGCGAACCGGAGCGGTGCAGAGGTGCCTCGCTTCTTTTGATGTGTGAAGATTGAGTCGTAGGCTGCCAGCTTGGCGAATTGACGGCGTATCTCTTCTCTCCTGCTACTTTCGTTTATTTTGAAATGACTAACTTTGAAACGGGTGATTGAACCATGCGTCTTCCAGTAGCGAAGGTGTTTCTGGCGTTTCTGTTTGCGCTGATAGTGGGCGGATCGGTGTTGGGTGGAGTGCGGGTGATGGCGCAAACGGCTCCTGCTGCGGCGTCGACTGCGACGTTGAGCCAGACCGACAGGATTGCGGCGCTCGAGAAGCAGAATGCGGACAATGCGGCGCTGATTGCGGCGGCGCAGACCTCGGGCGACAACGCGTGGATGCTGGTTTCGGCGGCGCTGGTGTTGATGATGAGCGGGCCTGGGCTGGCGTTGTTTTACGGCGGGTTGGTCAGGAAGAAAAATATTCTAGGCACGATGATGCAGACCTTCGCCATGATGGCGGTGATTACGGTGCTGTGGGCGCTGGTGACGTATTCGCTGGCGTTTGGCGAGGGGAATGCGTTCATCGGCGGATTGCACAATGTGTTTCTGCGTGGGGTGGGACTGGCGCCGGATGTGAAATACGCGGCGACGATTCCGCTGCAGACGTTCATGGTGTATCAGTTGATGTTTGCGATTATTACGCCGGCGCTGATTACAGGCGCGTTTGCGGAGCGGATGAAGTTTTCGGCGATGCTGGTGTTCATGGTGCTGTGGGCGGTAATTGTGTATAGCCCGATGGCGCATATGGTGTGGGGTAAGGGTGGGTTGTTGAATGCTTCGCTGGGCGGACGGTTTCCTTGTCTCGACTTTGCGGGCGGGACAGTGGTGCATGTGACGTCAGGGGTTTCGGCGCTGGTGACTGCGCTTTATCTGGGCAAGAGGCTGGGGTATCCAAAGGTGCCGATGCCGCCGCACTCGGTGGTGTTGAGTTTTATTGGGGCGTGTTTGTTGTGGGTGGGTTGGTTTGGGTTTAATGCGGGTTCGGCGCTGAGCTCGGGGACACTGGCGACTTCGGCGTTTGTGGCGACGCATTTTGGCGCGGCTGCAGCAGCGATTGGCTGGAGCGTGGCGGAGTGGATGCGACAGGGTAAGCCCTCGGCGCTGGGTGCGATTTCGGGCGCAGTGGCGGGGCTGGTGGCGATTACTCCGGCTTCGGGATTTGTTACGCCGATGTCGGCGCTATGGATTGGGCTGATCGCTGGGGTGTTTTGCTATTTCATGGTGGTGAAGGTGAAGGCGGCGTTTGGGTATGACGATTCGCTGGACGCGTTTGGTGTGCATGGTGCAGGCGGGACGATGGGAGCACTCTTGACTGGGGTGTTCGCGAGCAGCGTGGTCAATCCGATCTTTGGGGCGGGAAAGCCGACGGGGTTGCTTGAGGGGAATGGTCACCAGTTGCTGAATCAGTTGGTTGGTGTGGTGATTGCGTGGGTTCTGTCGATTGTGGGGACGCTGGTGATTCTGTTTATCGTCGATAAACTGATCGGGCTTAGAGTGAGCGAGGAAGATGAGCGCGAGGGATTGGATCTTTCGCAGCACGGCGAAGAAGGATACGATTGGGCGCACTAAAATTGGCCAGTAGAACGACGGGTTGAGAGGAAGAGAGATATGCAGAAGATCGAAGCGGTGATTCAGCCGTCGAAGCTGGACGCGGTGAAGGATGCGTTGGTGGAGATTGGCGTTGAAGGGATGACGATCACCGAGGCTCGGGGACACGGCCGGCAGAAGGGGCATACGGAGTTCTACCGTGGACGGGAGTACTCGGTTGATCTGCTGCCGAAGGTGAAGCTCGAAGTTGTGGTCGCGGACGAGATGCTGGATAAGGCAATTCTGGCGATTACGGGTGCGGCGCGGACTGGGGCGATCGGGGATGGAAAGATCTTTATCTCGAAGATCGATGAGGCGATTCGGATTCGTAACGATGAGCGTGGCGAGATTGCGCTTTAGGGTAAAGATAGGTCCTGCCGGACGGGCCCGCTACGCGCCTTGCGGTCACATCGTGACTTGTGTACCCCTTCGGTCGACGCTCCCGTTGGTCGCGATGAAAGATCTTTCCACCACCCATGGGGAGGCCCAGGGCGAAGTCCTGAAGTGATCTGGCTGTATGCTTAAGGTTCTTTCGAGCAAAAATGGCCATGCAGGAGACAGAATCCACAGGGAGCAGCGGAGGGCGCGCGGCGTACCAGCGGAAGATGCTGGGGATTCGTGGTGCGTTCGAGGCGGGAGGCGCGTCGGGGGCAGTGACGATTGCGGCTCGGGCCGCGGCTCTCGATGAGTTGGTGCGTGGTCTGTGGGCGCAGGCGGTGGAGCGGGATTCGAGACTTGCGACAGGGATCGCGCTGGTCGCGATCGGTGGATACGGACGGCGGGAGTCGTTCCCTTATTCGGATGTTGATCTGCTTTTTTTGCTGAACGAAAAGCTGCCGGAGAAGGACGTCAAAGACGCACTCCGGAGAGTGAACCAGGAGATGTGGGATTGTGGGATTCGTGTCTCGCCGGCGACGCGGAGATTGTCGGAGTGCGAGAAGTTCGATCCGGAGAATGCTGAGTTTGCGCTGTCCTTGATGGATCATCGCTGGGTGACGGGGGACGCGGCGCTGTACGACGGGTTGTCGGAACAGTGTGTGCCTAAGCTGCTGCAGCGGGAGCACAAGGCAATGATGGTTCGACTATTGGAGCTGACGCGGTCGCGCTATGCGAAGTACGGAGATACGCTGTTTCACCTGGAGCCGAATATCAAGGATTGTCCGGGTGGGCTGCGGGATGTGCATGTTTTTGGATGGATGACGAAGCTGCGTGAGGTCGCGGCATCGGCGCAGAAGAAGGGCGCTTTAGGGGCCGACGGAACGCCTTTGGTGGATGTGGGTGAGTTTCGCAAGGCGGTGGATTTTCTTTGGCTGGTGCGGTGTTTCCTGCACTATCGGCATGAACGCGATGACAATACGCTGGACTGGCAGGCTCAGGATGCCGCAGCGCAGACGATGGTTGGAATGACGGGGCGCAAACCGAAGAAGGCGGATGCGGCGTATTGGATGCGACTTTACTTTCGACATGCGCGAAGCGTGGAGCGGCGGGTGAGGCAGATGCTGGAGGAACTGCCGGCGTCTTCATCCTCCAGACTGCTTGGATCGAAGCGCGACCGGAAGGTGGAGGTTGTGCAGCACGGGTTTCGTTTGGAGCGCGGGCGGGTCGTGCTGGAGACTGCGGCCGAGTTTGGCCATGATCCGGCTGAGGATCCGGATGTAGTGTTGCAGGTATTTGCGGCGATGGCGCGAACGGGAGTGACGTTGGGAAGAGATGCGGAAGAGCGTCTCTCACAGGGGCTGCCGTTGCTGTCGGCACATCTGGAGGAAGGGCCTGCGCTCTGGCATCATCTGCAGGGAGTTTTGAAGGGTGGCTATGCTGGGGATGCGCTGCGGTCGATGCATGCGCTGGGCGTGCTCGAGCTGCTGATTCCAGAGTTTCATGGCATCGATGCGCTGGTGATTCGGGATGCTTATCACCGCTACACGGTCGATGAACATACGTTTGTGCTGATCGATACGCTGCATGGACTGGAGAGTGCGCAGTCGGGTGGGATGGCGGAGTGGGCGACGCGTTTTGGCGGCGTGCTGAGGGAGCTGCCGCATCCGGAGCTGCTGTATCTGGCGGCGTTGCTGCATGACACCGGCAAGGGACGGAGCACGGGCGATCATACGCGGGAGAGCGCGCGGATGGCCGAGAGTGTTCTGGAGCGGCTGGAGTTGGATACCTATGAGAGCGGGCTGGTGGTGAATCTGATCGCGAATCACCTGGAGATGTCTGCTGCGCTGCGGAGAGATATCTTTGACGAGGAGACGGTGAGCGCGTTCGCGGGGAAGATGCAGACGCCTGAGGCTCTGCGGATGCTGACGTTGTTTACGTATGCGGATATCAATGCGGTTCATCCGGATGCGCTGACTCCGTGGAAGGCGGAAAATCTCTGGCGGCTCTATATCGCGACGGCGAATTATCTGGACCGGAGCGTGGATGATGAGCGGTTGGGAGCCCAGGAGGAGCGCGAGCTGGTGCATCGGGTGGTGGCGCTGCTGCCAGGGCAGAAGGCCGCGGTTCTGGAGTATCTGGAGGGTTTTCCTGAACGCTATGTGTTGACCAGAACTCCTGAGCAGGTGCGAACGCACTTCAAGATGGCGATGGGATTTGCGAGCGATCCGGTGCAGCTGGATTTTCGTTATGCGCCTGCGGTGAGCGAGTTGACGCTGGTGACGCGGGACAGGCCGCAGCTGTTTGCAACCATGGCGGGGGTGCTGGCGGCGTGGGGGATGAACATCGTTACCGCGGATGCATTCTCGAACCGGCAGGGCGTTGTGGTGGACACGTTCCGGTTCACGGACAGCTTTCGGACGCTGGAGATGAACGCTTCAGAACATGAGGCGTTTGTGAAGAGCGTGCATGATGTGATGACCGGGGCGGTGTCGGTGGAGAAGCTGCTGAGCGGAAGACGGAGAGGTAGGCGGAAGGCGCCACTCGTGGTGGTGGAGACGCGGGTGGAGTTCGACGACGAGGCTTCGTCGCACAGTACGCTGCTGGAGGTGGTGGCGCAGGACACGACGGGGTTGCTGCGTGCTTTGAGCCTGACGCTGGCGGCGCAGGGCTGCAATATTGAGGTGGCTCTGGTGGATACGGAGGGTGAGACGGCGATCGACGTCTTTTACCTGACGCGAAATGGCGCAAAACTGGATAGAGGCGAGGAGAAGCAGTTGCTCGAAGCCATGTTGCGGGCGATAGAGGATAACGCGCGCTAGATGAAATAAGCTGCGCGGACTGCTGTGAGGAGTTTTATATTAACGGTATGAGCACACCTAGCAGCGAAAACACGAGCAACGGCCGTCCGACAGGGACTCCGCAGAGGAACGATCGTTATATCTTTGGGACCCTCGACAGCTCCGCCAAAAACCATGAGAAGGTGACCGAGGTGAGCTGGGGGGAACAGCAGCCAGAGGGCATCGTGTTGGCTTCGATGGACGCTGCGATCAACTGGGTGCGAAAGAACTCTATCTGGCCGATGACCTTTGGTTTGGCATGCTGCGCGATCGAGATGATGTCGATGGGGGGGTCGCGGTACGACATTGCGAGGTTTGGGGCGGAGGTCTTTCGGCCGTCGCCTCGGCAGAGCGATCTGATGATTATTGCCGGGCGGGTTTCGCAGAAGATGGCGCCTGTGATCCGCCGGCTGTATGAGCAGATGCCGGAGCCGAAGTGGGTGATTTCGATGGGTGCCTGTGCGACCTCGGGCGGGGTTTTCAACAACTATGCCCTGCTTCAGGGGGTCAACCAGGTCATTCCGGTCGATGTGTACGTTCCGGGGTGCCCGCCTCGCCCGGAGCAGTTGCTCTACGCGATCACTCTTTTGCAGGAAAAGATCCAGCAAGAGCGCGGCAGTATGCGAAAAACCCTGAATTTGAGTTAACGCACCAAGAAAAGTGCGGTTTACTGGATGGGTTCCTCTTGCCCGCCTTAAGGGCGTTTTGCTTTTCTCGCTGGTAACCTATTGAAAATAGTGTCACCAAAGAGTATTTTTTTTCCCGGATGCATTAGCAACTGAAGTAAGCTGTAAGGAATCGAACCAACAAAACGATCCCTGTAGATGACGTGAAGGCTCGTAGAACGTAAGACTTGAGTGGAGGAACTCGTATGGTTTATCGCCCGTTTCGTAGTACACGCCGGTTTGTACTGGCTGCATGTGCAGTCGGCCTCGGAGCTGCCAGTCTCAGCGCGCAGACTTCCAGCACAGCCGCCCCGGTGGGGCCGAACCCTTCACGCGTCGATGTATTTCTTGGCTATTCGTACTTCGGCGCTCACGGCTCGGTAAAGCCGCAAGACATCAACTATTCGTCAATCGATATAGGTGCGATCGGCAGCGGCGCGTACTACTTTAACAAGTGGGTTGGCGGCGAGATCATGTTCGCGGCCCATCCTGACGGGAATAATGATGGCTTGTACGCGGCGTCCGCGGGACCAATCTTCCGTGCACCGCTGCAGAACTTCACGCTGTTTGCGCACGCCCATGCGGGCGGCGCTCGGTTGGGCGGACCCAACTCTGAAACGGGTGGGTATCACAACCCCTATCAGTGGGGACCAACCCTGACGGTCGGCGGCGGTATGGACTATGATCTGCCATTCTTCGACAATAAGTTTTCTCTGCGGTTGTTCCAGGCAGACTATCGCTACGTTCATGCGGATTACGGCCCACCAGTATTCCCTCCGACTGGTGGAGCGATCGGTGGACGAACGAACCTGGGCGGAGCTGAGTTGAGCACAGGCATTGTGGCTCACTTCGGTCATATCATTCCGCCTCCGCCGGTGACCTACTCCTGCGCAGTCTCTCCTGCCACGGTCTACCCCGGGGATCCGATTACGGTCACAGGAACACCGTTGAACCTGAACCCGAAGAAGACGGCGACCTACTCCTGGACAGCTGATGGTGGCACGATCTCGGGAACATCGACGACAGCCAACATCGACACGAAGTCGGCGAATCCCGGCACCTACACGGTAAAGGGCCACGTCACGGAAGGTGCGAAGCCTGGCGAGATGGCAGACTGCTCGGCCAGCTACACCGTGAAGCAGTTTGATCCTCCGACGGTAAGCTGCTCGGCGAACCCCTCCACGGTTGCTCCTGGAGATTCTTCGACCATCACCGCAACTGGTGTGAGCCCGCAGAATCGTCCTCTGACTTATAGCTACAGCGCGACGGCCGGCTCGGTCACTGGAAACACCTCGACCGCCACGTTGACCACGACAGGCGCAGCGCCAGGAACGATAACGGTGACTGCAAATGTGGTTGATGACAAGGGCCAGAGTGCTTCGTGCACGACGACGGTTACGGTGAATGCACCGCCGCCGCCGCCAGCACCGACAACCAGCCAACTCTGCTCGATCAACTTCGATCGCGATAAGAAGCGGCCGGCTCGCGTTGATAACGAAGCCAAGGCCTGCCTGGACGATATCGCTCTCAACCTGCAGCGCACCTCTGATGCGAAGCTGGCTGTGGTTGGCGATAAGGACAGCGCAGAGAAGAAGGGCGATCAGCTCGCTGCTGAGCGTGCCGTCAACGCCAAGGCATACCTGGTTACGGAGAAGGGCATTGATGCCAGCCGTATCTCGGTCTACACCGGTACTGACAACGGCAAGACTGTGACGACGACGTTGATCCCAGCCGGCGCAACCCTGAGTAACACTGGCCTCACCCCCGTGGATGAAAGTGCAGTAACCGCCAAGCCAAGGACGGCGCCAGCCACACACCACAAGAAGAAGTAGTAACGATTAGCCGTAGTCCTGCACAAGGGCTGACTGGGAACCTTCCCAGTCAGCCCTTTGTGTTATGGACAACCTCGTGTGTAAGTTCGATAATCCGTACAGAATAGGAACCCTCCCTTGAACAGATCTCTTCGTTTATCCGTCAGGCTCGTTACTCTTGTGGTTGTTCTCTTTTGTCTTCAGTTACATGCGGCAAGCTGGCTGCCGTACGGTCCGGACGGAGGGGACGCGCGGGCTTTCGCGGTCGATCCTCATGATCGCTCTCACTTGTATCTGGGCACGGCAACGGGCTGGATGTATGAGTCGCGGAATGGCGGCGCTGAATGGAAGAGGCTTGGGTGGATTGGTAAGCGGGATGATCTTGTGCTGGACTCGATTGTGGTCAGCGGCGCTGATTCGAAGCGCATTGTGGTGGGCGCCTGGGTGCTTGGAAGCCCCGATGGCGGCATTTTTCTTAGTAAGGACGGTGGGGTGAAGTGGGAGAGCGTGAGCGATATGCAGGGTCAGTCCATTCGCGCGCTAACCCCTTCTCCTTCCGATCCGAAGCTTCTGGTTGCCGGTACACTGAAGGGCGTTTACCAATCCAACGACGGCGGAGAGCGCTGGAAGCTGATTAGTCCCGCAGGAAGCCAGGAGTTGCACGAGGTCGAATCGATCGCTATTGATCCGGTCGATCCGCAGATTATTTACGCAGGGACGTGGCATCTACCCTGGAAGACAGTCGATGGTGGGCAGCACTGGGCCAATATCAAACAGGGCGTGATCGATGACTCGGATGTGTTTTCGATCATCGTGGACCCGAAAGATCCGAAGACCGTTTACGCCAGTGCGTGCTCAGGAATTTACAAGAGCCAGACCGCTGGGCAGGTCTTCCAGAAGATCCAGGGAATTCCTTCAACCGCGCGTAGAACCAGGGTGTTGATGCAGGACCCGACGAATCGGAACATCGTGTTTGCGGGAACCACTGAAGGTCTGTGGCGAACGGTAGATTCTGGAACCACATGGCAGCGAACCACAGGTCCGGAAGTGATTATCAATGATGTGTACGTCGACCCGACCAACTCGAACCGGGTGATGCTCGCAACTGACCGGGGCGGCGTATTGGCCAGCAATGACGGAGGAAATTCATTTGTTCAGTCGAACGCCGGATTTTCGGCGCGGCAGATCACCTCTTATCTTGCAGATGCTTCTAACCCCGCGACGATCTACGTGGGTGTGGTGAACGATAAGGCGCTGGGCGGAGTGTTTGCCAGCATGAACGGCGGCTTGAATTGGTCTCAGATGAGTTCTGGACTCAATGGACACGACGTGTTCAGTCTGGTTCAGGGGCCGGACAACAATTTGCTGGCTGGCACGCGTCACGGAATCTATCGGCTCCAAGGAGCTGTGTGGAGTCGCGTGGACAACGTAATCTTCAATCCGCCACCTGCGCCACCGGCCAAAGCTGGAAAGAAAACGGCGGGGCGGACCACTGCTACGACAGCTGCGCACAAAGCACAAGAGGCCTCGACGCATAAGACTACTGCGCAACCGGCTCATGCCTTCGAAGCGGCGGTTAACGCATTTGCTCGAGGAGGAGACACGCTCTATGCCGCGACCTCCACGGGTCTCTTCGAGAGTGTTACATCGGGTCAAAGCTGGAAGGAAGTTCCGGGCTTTGAGCCGAAGAGCTGGAATTTTGTGGCTGCTAGAAACTCGACTGTTCTGGCATCGAGTTTGAACTCTGCGGTGGTTTCTTTAGACGGTGGTCAGCAGTGGACGGCCATCAAGCTTCCGGAGACGCTCGATCAGATTTCAGCCATGACTGTAGACGATGCAGGTGGGCTGTGGGTTGGAGGGCGGCAGGGGATCTTTGTCTCCGACGACAAGGGAGCTACGTGGCAAACGGTCAAGGACCTGTTTCTTCGCGATGTGAACAGCATCTTTTATGATGTTGCCTCGCAGCGTGTCTTGATTGCCGCGGGAAGCAAGAATACGATCGCATTCGCGGTTCACCTGCCTGACCGGAAGATTCAGTACTGGAATACCGGTTGGAATCTCAGGATGGTTCGTTCGATTGGCGACCATCTAGTTGGAACGACCTGGTTTGACGGTGTCGTGATCCAGCCGCGCATGGTTGATTCGAAAGAAATGGCGAGCCACTGAGATGTGCTGCGGCGGCTGATGAGGAATAGAATCGAAGAATGAGTTCTTCCTTATCCGCCTTGCAGACGCGACACTCCTTTCAGACAGATGATGCTGCACTTTTGCCGATAGCGGCAAAGGTGCAGCAAGGAGAGCGTCTCAGCTTTGACGATGGGGTGGCGCTGTATCGAAGTGGCGATATTCTCGCGGTGGGCTGGCTCGCGAACTTCGTGCGGGAGCGGATGCATGGGGACATTGCTTACTTCAATGTGAACCGGCATATCAATCCGACGAATGTTTGTATGGCCTCGTGCCGTCTGTGCGCCTTTGGGCGCAAGAAGGGTGAGGCGGGCACGTATACGATGGCGCTGGAGGAGGCCTGGGAGACTGCTGCTACGGGGCTCACGGAGGCGGTGACGGAGTTTCACATCGTCGGGGGACTGCATCCGGATCTTCCATTTGAGTACTTCATGGATCTGGTCCGGGGGCTGAAGGTTCGGTTTCCGAAGGTGCATATCAAGGCGTTCACCATGGTCGAGGTGGCGTTTCTGGCTAAGCGCGGCAAGATGACCATTCCCGAGACGCTGGAGCGGATGAAGGCCGCGGGCGTGGATTCGATGCCCGGCGGTGGCGCGGAAATTTTCGCGGATCGGGTACGTCACATCATCTGCGACCACAAGATCGACGGTGGCGAATGGCTCGACACGGCTCGAATGGCGCACCAGATCGGGTTGCGATCGAATGCGACCATGTTGTATGGGCACGTGGAGAACGACGAAGACCGCGTGGACCATCTGTTGAAGCTGCGAGCGGTGCAGGACGAGACAGGGGGCTTTCAGACATTTATTCCGCTGTCGTTCCACCCGGACAACACGGCCTTGGCTCATATCCCCAAGACTACGGGGATGCTGGATCTCCGTCAGATCGCTGTTGGCCGACTGATGCTGGATAATTTTGCCCATATAAAGAGCTATTGGCAGATGGTTTCGCCGAAGATGGCTCAGATCTCGCTGCGGTTTGGCGCGGACGATATCGACGGTACCGTGATTGAGGAGAAGATCTATCATGACGCGGGAGCCACGACGCCGCAAGGGATGAGGCGGGCGGATCTTGTTCGGCTGATCACTGAAGCGGGGCGCACGCCGTTTGAGCGCGACACCATGTACCGAGCCGTGACCCGTAGCGAAGACAGCTTTACCGTTGCCGTGTGAGATTTAGAAGGTAAGCAGAACTCCAGCCTGTTCCTGTGGGAAGAGGCTTTTTCTTTGCGAGATCGCTTCCCGCTTGTACTGGACTCTGCGTTGTGCGAGAGAGTCGAGTTGCGCAATGCTTATGAACCAAACTCGCGCTTGGTTTGTAACTTCTGGCACTTCAATTGCCCTCTGTTTTGTGACCGGGGCAGCCGACCGTTGCCCGACAAATCTTCTATCGCGAAAAAACAAGAGACCCTCGCGGAAGATTGCAGACCCAAAGTGGAAAAGATTTTCATTTTGGGCCAATCTTTTGGCATCGACCGGGTAAGTTTTGTGGATTTCCGACCCCAGGACGTCAGAAAGCCCAGAAAACGAAGAATTCTCCCTGCCTTTCGTAATTGGTTCGCGACTTGCAATAACTCAAGGTGAGGTAAGCAAATCGCAATGAATTGCCGGCGTTCGCAGACCAAAACGGGAATGGATGCCGGCTCAACCAATCGATATTCCTTCGAATCAAGTGCCCGGAACTGGGTGGGGATTCGTGGGAACAGAGTGCGGGAAGGCTCTGACAACAATTTCTCCGGGGAGATGGCTTCTTGAAGATGAAATTTGTATCACTTGTTTCAATCGCCTGTCTTGGTGTTGCTTCATCCGTGGTGAAGGCGGACACACTCACACTCAACAACGGAACGGGTAATCCGTTCGGCGGCAGCGCTGATATCTATCCGTACTCGTTTCAGCTCGAGACGTCCTCTGGCACATCGACAGTGAACCTGATGTGCCTCAACTACAACCGCGAGATTGTTCCGGGCGAGAGCTGGAGTGCCACAGAGGAGAACATCCCCACAGGCAACTCCGTGATGGATCAGGAGTATCGCGCTGATGCGATTCTCTACTCCGAGATTCTGCACCCGCAAGCTGGAGTAAGCACAAGCGAAGTTCAGTATGCCGAATGGAGCATCTTCGATTCGGCTGACCTGATTGGAAATTCGCTGTTTGATTCGACGGCGCAGACTCTGGCCAGTGATGCGTTGAATGCGGCAAAAAACCAGCAGCTGATCAACTCCGGCTACTTCAGCCAGTTCACTCTGTACATTCCTTCGAACGACACCTCTTCAGGGCCGCAGGAGTTCATCGGAACAGCGACGACTCCAGAGCCTTCGAGCCTGATGTTGTTCGGCTCGGGATTGATCGGAATGGCGGGGCTACTTCGTCGGAGATTAGTTCGTTCATAAGTTTGAACTGAAGTCTTTGGTCATGCAATTGCTTTCATACAGTCGTCAGCTTCATCGGTAGACGGTAAATTGTTCGATCGGTTGATGCGCAAGTTTATTAGATCAAATTTAGTTACATAACCCTGGGAAGGAGGCACTATGTATCTCTTGTTCGGACCAGCTATGGCAGCAGTTGTCGTCATCGGTGTTATTCAGCTTCGCGATCACTTTGCAGCCCCAGTCAAATAAGGGTTGCTGAAGGTCGTCTCCTTTTCTCAGAGGTCAGGCTAAGCCTGGCCTCTTTTCCTGCGGGTTGTAGGCGAATAAATGTGTTTTCAGTTCTGACGGATGCCGATGGAGTGGCCGCCTCTGCAGCGCTTGAGAGAATGGTTAGCTCATGAGTCTGTCGGAAGAGGCGGGTAGATTTTTGGCGGTAGTGATGCCAGAGAGTAGTAGAAGAAGAGCGGCGCCTGCGGCTGGAACAACCAGCCCGGCGCGAAGGCCGTGAAGGTAGGTGGAGCACAGGCCGGTTAGCCAGGGCAGCACGGCTCCTCCTAAGGAAGCGCTGGCAAAGAGCGGGCCGAGTCTTTTGTGGTTTCCGGTGCGGGCGAGCATGAAAGAAACCAGAAGCGGAAAGACGGGAGCGAGAGTGAATCCGCCGAAGATGGTGAGCGTGATGACACTGACTGATGACGGATGCGCGATCGAGCAAAGCAACCCTTCGGTGACAAGAAGCAACGCCAGACAGAGCCGGTACAGAATTCTCTCACTCAGGACGGTCATGAGTGCAGCTACGATCAGGCGTCCGACCAGTTCTGCTACCCAGAAGTAGATAGCGATGGTAGATGCCTGGAGCGATGCGCTGGATCGAAGAGCGTAGCTCGGTAGCCAGCCACCGAGCGAATTTTCGACCCCTACATAGAAAAACATTGCGGCACCATAGGCGAGCAGAGGCAACAGCGGCAGAGGCCACGGTGATTTTGTGGGTGCTGGTCTTCGTCCAGCCAACTCTGATTGTCTGGGGGCGTCGTTAGAGGGGGTTGCGCGTGGTATTGCGAAAGAAAGCAGGGACGCTGTGAGGAGAAGTGCCGTGATGGCAAAAAAGAAACGACGCATGCCACCGCCAGCCGTAAGGTAGATCAACAGAGGGCAGGCGATGGCGCCGAGACCCCAGGCAACGTTGAGTATTACGAGGAGTCGCGCTCGCGCGGAGGGAAGCGTAGTTCCTGCGAGGATGTTACCGGCAGTAAGACCTGTGCCGAGGCCGAGTCCAATGCAGAAGAGGGCGATGTGTGCCGCGCCGAAGCCAAGTGAGAGCAGTGCAAGGCATCCGGCTGCGGAGAGAATCGATCCGTAGACCAGGCTGGCGCGGAGATTGCGTGCGGCGATCCAGGCGCCGCAGAGTTGTCCCACGAAGTCGGCCGTGAAGAGGGTGCCTGCCTGGGCATCCTGGATATGCCAATGCTCCATGAGCTGCGGCAGTAGAGGACCGAGCATGACCGTAACAGTGCCGGCCACAAGAAAATAGAAGTAGGCGGGAGCGAGGGTGCGGATGATGGTTGCGCGATCCGGGCTCAGTTGGGGAGCCTTTCGTTCGGTTGGTTGCAAAGCTCTCCTATCAACCTTTGCCTCGCCGTGAGCTGGGCTGAGACGTGTTCTGGATGCTTGCGGTCGATTCTCTCGCGACCAACTCGGGCTCGAACCAGACTTCATGCGGATAGGTAAGTTCCGGGAACTGGATACGTTTGATGAGCATTTGTGCGGCGGTCCAACCCATCTTGTGGAGAGGTTGGCGTACGGTGGTGAGGCGTGGATTGAAGTACTCTCCCACCATGATGTCGTCAAAGCCGATGACCGAGATATCGCGAGGACAACTAAGCCCGGCGTCTTGAATAGCGCGAATGGCGCCGATGGCGGCCGTATCGTTGAAGCAAAACATCGCAGTGAAGTCGCGTGTACGGGCGAGCAGCTCTCGTACAGGCTGGTAGCCGAGCTCGGGCGACCAGAGATTCTTCTCCAAATAGATGCAAAGTTCAGGACGAACCGTAATCCCGAGCTCGTTCGCTATGCTGAGGATCGACTCCCAGCGGGCTTCGGAGTCAAGAGAGTAGCGCTGGCCCTTCATGAAGGCTATCTTGCGGTGGCCCAATTCGTGAAGGTGGTGAAGAGCCTTTCGTGCAGCAAAGTTGTGATCGAGCAGAATGTTGGAGACACCGGGCTCCTTGCTGTGGGAGGAGACGCCTACTACCGGTGGCGTGACGCTTACTGGCAGTTCCGTGTTGACGAGCAGGAAGCCATCGACGCGGCGGCTCATGAGGAGCTCCTGATACTCTTCCCGGAGGTCGGCACGGCCCAAGTGACTGACTGTGAAATAAAGGAAGCCTTCCTGGAGGAGATATTGCTCGACCCCAAGCATGACGCCGGTAAAGTAGCCCTCGCTGAGCTCTGGAACAATCACGCCGATGGTGTTGGTTAGTCTGGTGCGTAGCATGCGGGCGTGCAGGTTGGGCCGGTACTCGAACTTCTTGGCGGCGTCCAGAACTCGTTCTTTGGTTGCAAGGGAGATGGACTTAGCAACGGGCGAATCATTGAGAACGATCGAGATGGTCGCCGGGGAGAGGTCGAGATATTCCGCCAGAGTTTTCAGTGTCACGGGTTTGCCGGTATCCGGCTTGCTGTCTTTATTTAGCTCTTTCATCGCTCTCCGGCAGATTGGCCTGTACAAGTATCGCAACAGTTGTACACCTTTAGTTTGAAGGCGGGAACAGGATCTTGCAGATTCGCCGGCTGTACTTAGCGAGACGAATCGAAGTAGTATTCCGGGTTCAAAATCGATCTGATCGGCAGTGCGCAGTTATCTTTAATGTGGTTCGGAGTTTTGGGGTGGCGTGGTGAGTGCGGAAGCTGAACTTCGGGGATATCTCAAAGGGGATTTGGACGCGATTTACAGGCTTGATCAGCTGTGTTTTTCGAGCGAATTCCGGTTTGGTCGGGAGTCGATGCGCGCGTTCGCAGAGGCGGATGATGCTGTCACATTGATCGCGGAGACGACAGGAGGCGAGATCGCCGGATTTGTCATTGTCCAGGTAGAACGAAGTTGGAACATCGTTCGTGGGTACGTTGTGACGTTGGATGTAGCGGAGAAGCGCAGAAGAAGAGGTTTGGCTCAAACGCTTTTACAGGAAGCAGAGAGGCGTGCAGCTACTGCCGGTGCGCTATGGATGGAACTGCATGTGTTCACGGGAAACGAGGGAGCGATCCGCTTCTATGAGCGCTCGGGCTATGCGCGAACTGAGCTGAAACGCCGGTTCTATGGCGGAGCCGGATTGGACGCTTTTGCGTATCGCAAGGAACTGGGACTCTCGTAACGACAGGAGTTACTTTTTCCCGAAGACGTCTCCCATGCGGCGGATCTGGGCGCCGACCCCGCGAAGCTTCTCCTCGAAGTGCTCGTAGCCACGGTCGAGGTGGTAGACGCGGTCGAGGATGGTTTCGCCGTCGGCCACCAGAGCAGCGAGAACGAGAGAGGCAGAGGCGCGGAGGTCCGAGCACATGACGGCGGCTGATTGCAGGGGTGTCTTGCCGCGGACGGTTGCGGTGCGGCCGGAGATCATGATGTTTGCGCCCATGCGGATCAGCTCCTGCACGTGCATGAACCGATTTTCGAAGATGTTTTCGATGACGGTGCTGGTGCCTTCGGCCTGAGTGGCGAGCGCCATGTACTGAGCCTGCATGTCGGTGGGGAAGCCGGGATACTCTTCGGTGGTAATGTCTGCGGCCTTGAGTTCGCCGCCGGAGCGGACGCGAACGTGGTCGGCGCCGACGTCGATCTTGACGCCGCACTGCTCGAGCTTGCTGATGAGTGCGCCGAGGTGCTTGGGTTCACAACAATCGATGTTGAGATCTCCGCCGGTGATGGCTCCCGCGATGAGAAAGGTTCCGGCTTCGATGCGGTCCGGGTTGATACGATGACGTGCACCGTGGAGTTTGGAGACGCCCTGAATGCGAATGGTTCCGGTACCTGCGCCTTCGATCTTTGCTCCCATGGCGATGAGCAGGGCAGCGAGATCGGTGACTTCGGGCTCGCGGGCACAGTTCTCGAAGACGGATTCTCCCTCGGCAAGCGTGGCGGCCATCAGGAGGTCTTCGGTTCCGGTGACAGTGATCTTGTCGAAGACGATGTGTGCGCCCTTGAGCCGGTCGGCGCGGGCTTCGAGATAACCATGATCCTGGGTTATGGTGGCGCCCATGGCTTCGAGGCCGTTGATGTGGAGGTCGATGGGGCGGCCACCGATGGCGCAGCCTCCGGGCATGGCGACACGTGCAATGCCGGTGCGTGCAATGAGCGGGCCGAGGACCAGTGAGCTTGCGCGCATAGTCTTCACGATCTCGTATTTGGCGACCGGATCGGAGAGGATAGCGCACTTGATGCGAGTGCGGTGCTGGGCGCGACCATATCCGAGCTCGACCTCGGCGCCCATGCTGGTGAGCAGTTTGCGCTCGGTCTCAATGTCGTTGACCTGAGGGATGTTTTCGAGGATGACCTCGTCTTCGGTCAGGATGGCGGCGGCCATGCACGGGAGGGCGGAGTTTTTCGCTCCGGAGACTTTGATGGTACCGAGAAGGGGATTTCCGCCGCGCACTACGAACTTGTCCATCTTGCCAGTTTACGAAGATTTCGCGTGGAAATGAGTAACGGCGGTGGTTCTGTTGGGCCTAAAGCAGAACGCAACCCTCGATATTGCTTCGGATTGGAGCTCGAATTACAGGTCTACCGCTCAATCACCTGATCTAACTTTATAAATCTAAAAGGCATAGCTGACGTTTGAAAGACAAGATCTGTCACCATCCATGTGGTAGCAATCGACCAGTGGTCGGACGACTTTGCAAAATGATGCACTTGTCTCCTCAAAATCCGCGACAAGTGAATAAGATTTCACGTTCGATCAACTTAGTAATAGTTATTCGATTACTAATCGCACGGTCTGTGAACGTAGTGATTACTTTCCCTGAAAAAGATTAGTTACCGCATCTTTCTCTCAACCCAGCGGCTAACTTTTCGCGTACACCTTGCATATCACGGGACGTACGTTGATCCTGCAAGGAGAAACCATGCGACTCAAAGCTCTCATACTGTGTACTTCTTTTTGTATTTTCAATGCGGCCTTATGGGCTGCGGGTCCGGCAAATCCCGCCGCTGACTTCACGATCTCCAACCCGTCGCACATTCCTGGGGCTACCCTGGAACCCGGCACTTACACGATCCACGTTGTCAATCGTCTTTCGGACCGGGTCATCTTGAAGGTGGATTCGACGAAGGGCGATCTTCATTCAACTTTTATCGGCATTTCAAACAGCGAGATTCAAAAACCCGCCAGCAGCGGTCCTGTGAAGTGGGCTAATCCCGCTGATGGCTCTCAGTACCTCAAGGGATGGTACTTTCCGGGAAGCGCATCGGTCGTAGAGTTCGTTTACCCGAAGGCTGAAGCGGTTGCGATCGCGATGTCGAATCCATCAAAGGTTCCTGCAGTTGATCCCGCCTCTGAAGGCAAGGTCACCGATAACACGCTGTCTCAGGGCGACATGCAACTGCTGACGCTCTGGCTTCTTTCGCTTCAGCAGGTAGGACCAAGCGACGCGGCTGATGCCAAGCCAGGTATCAAAGCAGAGCGATATACGCAGGTGGCGAGCGTGCAGAAGCCAGTTATCAAAGCATTGCCCCATACAGCGAGCATAGTTCCGTTCGCGTGGCTGGCGGGTTTCTGCTCTCTGATCGCTGCCGCTATGTTGCGTTGGATCGTGTCGCAGAGACGTTTCTCAGCTCTCAATCGAAGACCGTTGATGCGGGAGTAGTGAATGCGAATGCTCGCATACGCTGAACGTCTCCTTTGGACGTGTGGTCTCCTTTGTGTTGGATACTGCCTGGTGCTGGGTGTTCAGGCAAGGGGTACGCAGAGACTCGCTGAGCGGATCGGCGAGCCTCTGCCAGCGGAAAACGTCGCGTCGGCAGGGCGCACGACAGAGGATGTGATTGGCAGGATTGAGATTCCCGCGCTCGCATTGTCGGCGCCGATCACTGCCGATTATGATGGAAACAGTCTGCGTAGAGGAGTAGGCCATATTCCCGGGACTGCGGTGCCGGGTGGTCTTGGTACGGTGGGGCTGGCAGGGCATCGCGATTCGTTCTTCCGGCCACTTCGCAGGATCGCCGCGAAGATGGAGGTTCGCCTGATCGACAAAACTGGCATCTATCACTATGTGGTGGACTCTACCGAGATTGTGAGTCCAGACAAAGTAGAGGTGCTCAATATTGCTGCAAGACCAGAGCTGACATTGATCACCTGTTTTCCGTTCGACTATGTGGGCGCCGCGCCGGAACGCTTTATTGTTCATGCTCACTTATTGTCCGCTTCCCCCGACGGGGTTTCTGCGATCCATTAGAAGTCCAGAAAGGGGTGCCATGAAATTTGAGATCCGCGAAAAAGTAAAAAATCCGGATCCGGAAGTGGTCTTACGTCCGGAAGTGGTCTTACGTGCATTGGAGATGTGTTCGCGAGAGATCTCGGATGATGTGACGCGGTTTGGCGATCGGATTACGGTGCGAGGATTGGGGCCGTCGCCGCGATCGAAGAACAGACATGACAACACTGTGTTCCGCGTAAATTTGGAGAATGGCGAGACCGTCATTTTGGGAGAGGTGAACTTTCAGGCCTCGGCCCTGCTGGGAGACACGTCGCAAGAGGATGTTGTTCGATCGAAACTCGATGATCTGTTTGAACAGATGAGGGCTCAGATTGAACTAGATACTCGGCGCGTAGCGACGTATGCAGCAGCAAGAAAGTCCGCGGCAGGAACGGCCGTTGTCGATAGATCCGAAGAACCAGATGTAGACCCACTACGAGCATCGAAGCGTTCAGAAGAGAAGATGGCTTCGCCTGTAGCTGCGGAGACGTTGATTGAGGCCCTGACTGCGGCGCCGGATTTGGGATGGAGCGCTGCTGCACTGGTGGCCGAGCCGCAGGCCGAGAATATTCAGTCAAACTCGAACGACGAGCCTGAAAGAGTCATAGCCTCTCAAAAGACTTTTGAGTCGGAGCAATCTACAGCTGCTGAACAGACTGTTGCTGCGGAACAAAGAGCTCAACCGAGGTTTTACGGTGAGCCAGATCTTTCGGAAGAAGAACCAACGTGGCAGGCTCGGACTGTTCCTTACAGGATTCGCATAGAAGATGATCTACCGTCCGGATGGAAGCGATTCGCGCTGTGGACGACGATGCTGCTTGCTCTCCTGGCGGTGGGTGCAGAAGGCTATTTTTATTGGTCGCATGGCGAGTTCTATTGGCCGCATCGCGAGATCGCTTCATCGCTGGCCCCGGTTGCCGCACCAGCCGTCGCGCCCAATCCTGTACCTAAACTTGATACGCGGAAGGCTGGTGAAGCTGACTCGTCAAAGCCAATTTCCTTGTCGGAGTCTACTCGCGAGTCTGCGATAAATAGCGCAGATTTGAAGCTATGGCTGCAGGACTGGGCGGCTTCGATGCGAACCAAGGATGCGAATGCTCAAGCTGCCTTCTATGCGGATACGCTGGACCGGTATCTCAATCAACGCAACGTGGGCAGAGAAGCGGTCTTGCGGGATCGCGAGGCGACCAACCGAATGCGAAAGGGATTGTGGACTGTAAAGATGGAGGACATTGTCATCGAGCGGCAGACCGAATCGGAGGCTGAGGTACGCCTGGTTAAACACTTTATGGATGAGCAGGAGACGTCCGAGATACTGGAGTCGTTCGTACCGACACGGCTGACGCTGAAGCGCCTGAACGGAAAGTGGAAGATCACATCGGAGCAGGACCAACCCTCTCTACAAGTCACCCCTTGGAAAAACAAAGGGTGATTCGCTGCGAGGGGACGAGGAGTGCAGCACGGGCGATTCTAAGGCCGCGCTAGCTAGTGATCAGAGCTCCAGGCGAGAGTCATCGATGGCGAGGCGAACGTTGCCGTCTGATTTTGTGAGGCGCCGTACCGCCTCCATCTTGTCGACGTTGGCCTTGAGCATGACGACTGCGATGGGAATCGATTTACCTGCTGATTTGATGGTGCGGATCGCGGTGTCGCGGTCGATATCGCAGACCTTCATCAGGACACGAATGCCGCGCTCGACCAGCTTCGCATTCTTCATGTGCACGTTGACCATGAGGTTGTCGTAGACGTAGCCGAGACGGGTCATGGCGCCGGTGGTGATCATGTTGAGCACCATCTTCTGGGCTGAGGCGGACTTCATGCGCGTCGAGCCGGAGATGACTTCGGGACCGACCTCCGTGATGACGGTTGTGTCAGCAACGTCGGCAAGGGGGGTGTTGAGGTTACAGGTGATCGCGGCGGTCTTTGCTCCGCGAGCGCGGGCGTACTCCACAGCACCGACCACGTAGGGCGTGCGACCGCTGGCAGAGACTCCGATGACGATGTCCTTGCGGGTTGGGCGTCGGCGGGCGATATCGCGCTGGCCGATTTCTGGCGAGTCCTCGTTGACGTCGGAGGCAGAGGCGAGAGCCTTTGGGCCGCCAGCCATGATGTACTGGACCTGTGAGGGGGCGGTGGAGTAAGTTGGCGGGCACTCCGAGGCGTCGAGGGAGGCAATGCGGCCGCTGGAACCAGCGCCAACGTAGATGAGTCGGCCACCATCGCGCAGGGAGCGGGCGACGGTATCGATGACGATTGCGATTTCAGGCAGCGCTTTTTTGACTGCGGCTGCGATCTTGGCGTCTTCGTGATTGATGATGCGGGCGATCTCGAGAGCGGATTTGGTGTCCAGTCCCTCCGAGGCGGTGTTGGCGGTCTCCGTGGTGAGATCGTTGAAGTCTGCTGCGCCACGGTTGACGGGTTTTGGTGTCGGGGCCTGCTCGAGCATGGTAAGGGTTGCCATAAGTATCCTACTGTTCTGCTGGGGCAATTCTAGTCCTAACCTTCTTAAATGCGGCAAGAAAGGTTTGCCCGATGCGAGTTATCATAAAGGGTCGGGGTTTACGCCGAGTAGCGATTGGGTTGGCGAGAGTGTTCGACCTGTGCTAAGCAGAGAATTCTGCTTCAACTGGAGAGTTCTCATATGCTTCACGAGGCTGAATTCAAGCCTCTGCTGGATATATGAGATGCATCTCCGCTTAATTGGGTTTACCCGCGCTGAGCGGTTGCGTGCTGGCTCAGTCGGCGGTCAGACCACGGATTGCAACACCGAAGTTGGTGCGTCTAAATGATAGAGGATTCGGAAGATCGCGTGGAGATAGACGGAAACATTCGGCCTGAGCCGGAAGATCAGCAGGTGATTGAGCCGACGGATCAGATGGATCAGCGCAAGGGAGTGATGCACTCCTGGCTGCGCGATCTGGTGATCTCGGTTGTGGTGTCGGCGTTCATCATCATCTTTTTGTACCAACCGGTTCGGGTGGAAGGAACCAGCATGCTGCCGATGCTGGAAGACCAGGACAGGCTATTCATTAACAAAGTGGCCTATCGGGTTGGTGAGATACACCGTGGGGACGTGGTCGTATTTCTGTACCCGCACGACCATGAAAAGAGTTACATCAAGCGGGTGATCGCGCTGCCTGGCGATACTTTGCGGATCGATCATGGACAGGTGATCGTGAACGGCGAACGCGTGAAGGAACGCTACGTCCCAACGCGATTTGCCGATGACAGATCGCAGCCGGAGATGACGGTACCGGGGCATGAGTATTTTGTGATGGGCGATCACCGGTCGATCTCAAGCGACAGCCGCGACTTTGGGCCTGTCGACCGGGATCTGATCTACGGCAAGGCGGCCTTTGTGTACTGGCCGATGGATCAGGCTGGCGTGGTTCGGTAGCGAGAGAAGCAGCAATCGGCATGATGCCCGCACTGGGGTTGTCTCAGTCGAATCTTTACGCGCCCGTCGCGTTGCAGATGATCTCGTGGAAGGATTTTGCGTGCAGGCTGGCTCCTCCGACCAGCGCGCCGTCGATTTCAGGCTGGTTCATCAGGCTGGCGACGTTGTCCGGTTTAACGGAGCCGCCGTAGAGTATGCGCATGCCGCTCGCACAGGGAAGGCCAAGGTGCTTGGCCACTTCGCGGCGGATGATGGCGTGGGCTTCGTTGGCCTGCTCGGGGGTTGCGACGCTGCCGGTGCCGATGGCCCAGACGGGCTCGTAGGCGATGACCACCTGGCCGCAAGAGGTGCCCTTGACTCCGTTGAGCGCGCAAGCAACCTGCCAACAGAGAACTGCTTCAGTAAGTCCGGATTGACGCTTGTCGAGGGTTTCGCCGACGCAGACAACGGGAATGAGGTCGTGTTCGAGCGCCGCCTTTAGCTTCAGGTTGACCATTTCGTCTGTCTCGTGAGCGTAGATGCGGCGCTCGGAGTGGCCGAGCAGCACGCGGGTGCAACCGATGCTTTCGAGCATGGTCGGTGAGGTCTGGCCCGTATAGGGGCCTTCGTTGAGCCAGTGCATCGTCTGGGCGCCGGCGGTCACGTTGGTGCCTTTGGTCGCCTCGATGACATAGCCAAGCGAAGACATGGTGGGGAAGATTGCGATCTCGCTGGAGGTGTGGTCCTTGACCAGAGGAAGGAACTCGCTAAGGAAGGCCAAAGACTCTTTGGGCGTCTTATACATCTTCCAGTTGGCTGCGATCAGTGGCTTTCTCATGTGCGAATCAGTATTCCATCTTCAAGTCGTTCAGGGAAGGGGAGAAAGAAAAACGGTTTCCATCGATCGAAACACAAAGAGAGGATGATTCTTCGTCGTGCAACTTGTTTTAACTTTCCCCAGCTCTGCGGGTTAATTCGATGTCTGTATCTGTGTTAAACCAGAGTGTGGTTTCCTTGCCGTCTTCTCCCACTACCGCCATCCTGTCCAGTGAGTGCGTTCCGTTCTTGACCAGCGCCTGAGATTTCGGTTTCAGTCCTAGAATGCGGATGATGAAATATTCTTCCGAGGTGCTTACCGTAAACCAAGCCGTGTCAGCAGTCTTGCCATCCCCGGAACTCATTATGGATTGCACGATTTGATCGACGATTAGTTTTTCCTTCGCGGTCTCCTCTTGTTTTCCAAGATGCTTCAGCGAAACCATCGCAAGAAAGTGTCCGTCCCCGTTTGCGATGTTGTGTTGAATGATCTCCTGTCCCTTGCGGAGCGCCCCCTCGTAATCACCCGCGTTGAATGCGGCCACGCCAGCTGTGTTCGCTTGATGCCAATCGAATTCGCCGTCGACATCTGCAACGACTGCATCCAGCCGTAGTTCTCGCCAATCGACGTTGATGTCGCCGCTCTGTACCTTTGCCTTGAGCCCATCATATTTCGCCTGAGCGACCTTGGCACTGTCGAGACCAAATGCGGTAGAGACGAATACGTATCCAAGCAAACACAAAGTAAAGCGCGGCAATTGATGGTGACGAAGTCTCATCATTCCGGCCTTACTTAAACCTCTGGTTCTCGGTAAGCGCGGCGACTCCGGGAAGGGTTTTGCCTTCGAGGAATTCGAGGCTGGCGCCGCCGCCGGTGGAGATGTGGGTGATGCGGTTGGCAAAGCCGGACTGCTGGATGGCAGCGACCGAGTCTCCGCCGCCGACGATGGTCGTCGCGTCGTGGTTGCGCGCGACGGCTGCGGCGATCTCGTTGGTGCCACGAGCGAAGGCAGGCATCTCGAAGACGCCCATGGGGCCGTTCCAGATGATGGTGCGAGCCTCGGCGATCTCCTCTTCAAAGAGCGCAATGGATTTGGGACCGATGTCGAGGGCCATCAAATCTTCGGGGAAGGGTGCGTCACCGGAAAAGACCTGCGTTTTGGCGTTGGGGGCGAACTTGTCGGCAAGGATATGGTCGATCGGCAGGAGGAAGCGGACGCCCATGGCCTTGGCCTTTTGGAGCGCCGCTTTGGCCACGTCGATCTTGTCGATCTCGACGAGAGACTTGCCGGTGCTCTGTCCCTGTGCATTGAGGAAGGTGTAAGCCATGCCGCCGCCGACAATGATGGCGTCGGCTTTTTCCAGCAGGTTGTCGATGACGTCGATCTTGTCTGAGACCTTCGCTCCGCCAATGATCGCGACGAATGGCTTGTCAGGCTCAGTGAGTGCCTTGCCGAGGTAGGTCAGCTCTTTTTCCATGAGCAGGCCCGCGGCGGATTGTTTTACGAAGTGGGTGACGCCTTCTGTGGAGGCGTGAGCGCGATGAGCGCTGCCAAACGCGTCGTTGACATATATGTCGCAGAGCGAAGCGAGTTTCTTTGCGAAGACAGGATCGTTGGCTTCTTCTTCGGGATGGAAGCGGAGGTTCTCGAGCAAGAGCGGCTGGCCGGATTCAAGGTTGAGCGCCATCTCGCTGGCGACCACGCCGATACAGTCAGGGGAGAAGGCTACGTTTTCGTCATCACCGAGGATGTGGTCGAGCCGCGTGCGGAGATGATCGACCAGGGGACGAAGACTCATGGTCGCGACGGGCTTGCCCTTGGGACGGCCAAGATGTGAGCAGAGGATGACCTTGGCTTTGTGGCGCAGCGCGTACTCGATGGTGGGAAGCGTTTCGCGGATGCGAGTGTCGTCGGTGATGATGCCGTCTTTGAGCGGCACGTTGAAGTCGACGCGAATGAGGACGCGCTTGTCGGTTAGGTCGAGGTCGCGGATCGATAGCTTGGCCATGTCAGTTAGAGGATACCCGAGAAGACGGCGCGAAGCGTTGATTCGCCAAAGATATGGGCAGCCCGACCAAAAAAACCATGGCCGCGATGCTGTTGAGCCGTACCACAGGAGATGGGTCGATCCTGGGGTAAAGGTTCGTGTGCGGAAGCACCAGGTAGTACATGACGACGTAGATAAACGCCCCGTAAACGAGACCCGAGACGACTGCGTGGTGCTCAAGAAAAGGCAGAAAGCGGGCCGCGAGAACGAAGATCGTTGCCCAAACCAGCGCGATGAAGAGATGAGCCGCCAGGCCGAGCAGGACGCTTGGGACACCGTCGGAATATGCCGCGCGGCCTAAAATACCGCTTGCAATCGACTGCGGGATTTTTATGGGAGCGACACCTCGCAACCCGTAGAAGATGATCGGATCGAGCATGTCGAGGAGAGCGGCGACGATCCCACCGATCAGGATCGCCTTCGGGACGGAGCGGTTAGGGTCGCTGGGCATGGGAAATTTTAGAGCATGCCCAGCGAAGTCGATTCGTGTTTATTCGGGGATCCACGCATCGGCTTCGATCTCGATCCGCCAGGCCGGGTTGAGCAGCGCGGCGACGACGACCATCGTTGCGGCTGGGCGAATCTGTCCGAAAAACTTGCCGTGAACATGACCGACAGCCTCCCAGTCTGCGGCGTGGGTGAGGTACATGCGGGTGCGGTACACGTGCTCCACAGAGCTGCCTGCATTCTTGAGGGCCGTGGCTATGAGGTCCAGGCATCGGTTGGTCTGCTCGGATACATCCACCGCATCCGCGCCAACGGGGCCTGTGCCCGAGACATGAACCTGGTTGCCGATGCGAACGGCGCGGGAGAAGCCGATGATCGGTTCGAAGGGAGAAGTGCCGGGAATGTTTTTGCGGATCATATCTGTGCCTGTGTGCCCTTCGAAGTTAGTCTGCTAGTGGCTCACGCCCTTGCGAACGAGCGGATCGACATTGCGGTCGGCTACTCATTATGTACTGCCGACTCGTCTATTTCAGACTGCGAAGCTTCTCGCGCAGTTTTGCATTCTCTTCATCGAGCTTCGCGAGCTTTTGAGTGAGAGGCGCAAGGGCTTCCTGAAACTCTTCTACCGTGTAGCGAGGAGTGATGTGCTGCGGGCAGTTCCAGTCGAAGCCTTCGACGTGAACGAGGATGACCCTTTCGACGACCGAAGATTTGTCCGCTGGCCGGAAGGATTCGATCAGCGCCGGGGCTTTTGAGTCGTGCTCGTGAACCTCGACGCGGCCGAGAATCTTCAGGCGTGTCTGATTGGGATAATCCATGAAGAAGAGAGCGACGCGAGGGTCGTGATCAAAGTTTCCCAGGCTGATGTACTGCTTGTTTCCGCGCAAGTCTGCGAAGCCGATCAGACTGGAATCGATGGGGTGAACGAAGCCCTTCGGACCGCCGCGGTGCTGCACATAAGGCCAGCCGGTCTCGCTGACCGAAGCCATATAAAAACTGTCGCGAAGGCCTATGAAAGTCTGCTCATCCGGACCGAGAGTACTCCCTGATGGTGAGTGCTCTGCCATGCGCTCGTATTGGCGCCGGCTGCCATGCTCCTGCTGATGTTGTTTGACGAGTGGTGTAAAGGCGAGTTCCTGAAAGCGACTCATAGCGCTCGATCCGGGCAAGCGGATTCGCTGCCTTAACAGTAGATTCACGAGACTAGATTGCGACGCTGGATGAAATTACTATTTCAACTGATCGAGAGCTTTTTGGATCACCAGCAAAGCGGTTCGGTACTCTTCACGAGTTGAGCCGGTTCGTGTTTGAAATTCGAAATCTTCGACGCCATTCAAGGTTTCATTGAGGGCATTGTTCAAGAGAATTAGATCACTCTTGGAGAGCGAAAGCATAGCGGTATTGCCTGATATGGAAGAAAGATGCAATACCGCTAGCCTTTCTAGTATTACGTGTTTTAGAGGCCCTTTTTGACGAGGAAGAGGATCAGATCCTTCACGCGGTTGGAGTAGCCCCACTCGTTGTCGTACCAGCTGATGACCTTGCCGGTGTTCTGGCCGACGACCTTGGTCAGTTTGCTGTCAACGATGCTGCTGAGGGGGTTGCCCTTGAAGTCGGAGGAGACGAGTTCCTCGTCGGTGAAGCCCAGGATGCCCTTGAGTTCGCCGTCGGCAGCCTTCTTGAGGGCCTCGTTGATGGACTTGTCGGTGATCGGCTTCTCGGAGACGAAGGTGAGGTCGACCACAGAGACGTTCGGGGTCGGGACGCGCATCGAGAAGCCGTCGAGCTTCCCGTCCATTGCAGGAACAACGAGCCTCAGGGCTTTGGCGGCGCCGGTGCTCGACGGAATCATCGAGAGGGCGGCGGCGCGAGCACGGCGCAGATCCTTGTGCGGCGTATCGAGGATGACCTGATCGTTGGTGTAGCTGTGGATCGTGGTCATAATGCCGGAGGCAATGCCGAAGGTGTCGTGAAGCACCTTGACCACGGGCGCGAGACAGTTGGTCGTGCAGCTCGCGTTCGAGATAATGTTGTGCTTCGCAGCTTCGTACTTACCGTCGTTGACGCCGAGCACGAGGGTGATGTCTTCGTTGGTGGCCGGGGCGGAGATGATGACCTTCTTCACGGTGCTGCCGAGGTGAGCCTTGGCCTTCTCCGCGTCTGTAAAGAAGCCGGTGGACTCAACGACGATCTGAGCGCCAACCGAAGTCCAGTCCAGCTTGGCGGGATCGCGCTCGGCGAAGACCTTGATCTTCTTGCCGTCGACTGCGATGTAGTCGGCTCCGTGGGTGATCTCCTGCTTCAGGTTGCCGAGAATGGAGTCGTACTTAAGGAGGTGGGCCAGCGTGGCGGGAGTGGTGAGGTCGTTTACGGCTACGAATTCAATGTCGGGGTTGCCTAGAGCGGAGCGGAAGACGTTGCGTCCAATGCGGCCGAAGCCGTTAATGCCTACCTTTACAGCTGCCATGATTTTTGGTTGCTCCTGTCGTGTTTGCTGCGTTTGTTGATCCGTTCAACCATTGTAGAGCGCGGCGAACCGCTCCGCACGCCATCAGAGCGGATGCTATCACTGGCGCAAGAACGGCGCAAAATCCACAGAACTTTTCACGTCACGTAATCGCGACGGTTACGTGGCAACCAGCTTGCCCGGCCGCGTTGTTAGAAGTTGAAGAACTTCTCTCGGAGGGCGTCTTCGTAGTTCTTCTTCGCCTCTTTGGCCTTCCCGCGAGCGTCTTCTTCGCGGAAGTCCGCTGCCTCCCAGGCATCGATCTCTGCCTCGGAGTGGTTGGCCGAGGCGAGCGCTTCTTCTTTGCGGATGGCAACAACCCACTGATCAACCGCTTCTTTGTACGCGGCCTGCATCTGATCCAGATCGGAGATTTCGACGGACATCGCTCACCTCTTTTACCCGCGACAGTACGGAAGAAATGTGAAAGGACGATGTAAACCGCTGAGAAAAGACGAGATGAAGGCGTGCGAACTTTGGGAATCGAAGAAGCGACCGGGGTGTCGCAGAAGGTGCGAGCGATTTGCGGGAGGCTTCCGCGCTGTGTTACAAGCGTCGTATGCGCGATTTGCGCGAATGGATAAGCGAAAAGATGAGACGACGCCCTAGACGTGGACCGAATGATTCGGAGTCCACGGGGAAAAGTGGGCAGGAGTTGCCCTCGAACCAACCAGCTCCCCTGAGACCAAGCTACCCGGAGGCTGCGCCGGTACGCGCCGCAGAGCCAACGCCAGTAACGGTCAAACATGTTGCAGAACCAGCTGCTGAAGCTGCCTCTGCCGAGACGTTTAGCGGCACAACCGCACCGGTAGCAGAGAACGCAGCGCCAGAACCAAAGATTGTGGTGGAGACCCAGCCAGAGTCACTTGCAACGCCGCCCGCCGAGCTGACTGCGACCAAGTCGCCAAAAGGTTATGTCGTGCTCGCGATTGGCCTGCCTGGGTCGGGCAAGACGACCTGGTACAAGCGTCGCGGCGTGACCCCGTTGTCGAGCGATCTGCTGCGGACGTTGCTCTTTGACGACATCACCGAGCAGCGCTACCAGGGGCTGGTGTTTTCGACGCTCCGCAGCCTACTGCGCGCCAGGCTTATCGCCAAGATGCCGTGGAATTACGTCGATGCGACGAACCTGTCTCCCCATGAGCGCAGGCAATGGATCAAGATGGCCAAGAGCTTCGGTTACGAGGTACAGGCGGTATTCTTCGACGTGCCCCTGGCCGTATGCATGGAACGCAACTCGAAGCGCGATCGCCAGGTAACTGACGAGGTGATGCAGAAGATGGCCGAACGCTTGAAGCCCCCCACCTTCAAAGAAGGCTTCGAAAAGATCACAGTGGTGCGCGTAAAAGGCCAGCCCGGCACAGCAGGAGAGCCGGCCCCTGTGGATTCGGTTCCGGACACCGCAGAGTAACGTCGTAAGTCCGCCCGCGGTTTAGAGTAAAGACATGCCCACGGTTGGCGTTGAGTTCGCGAAGGTGAGCTACACGCTGGCGGATGGGCGTGTTTTGTTGCGCGACATCTCGTTGGAGCTTGAGGCGGGAACAACGACGGCTCTGTTGGGACGTAGTGGATCCGGTAAAACAACGCTGCTGCGCATGGTGAATCGTCTCCTGACGCCTAGTGCGGGTGAAGTGTTGATCGCAGGAAACCAGACAAAAGACGGCGACATGATTGCGCTGCGGCGAAGTATTGGCTACGTCATTCAGGAGACTGGACTCTTTCCCCACATGACCGTGGAACGCAACGCGGGGATGGCATTGGAACTGGCTGGACGACCCAAACAGGAGACCGCCGAACGAGTTCGCGAGGTGATGTCGCTCGTGGGACTCGACTATGAAGAGTTTCATCGGCGATATCCATGGCAGCTCTCTGGCGGCCAGCGCCAGCGGGTAGGGCTTGCACGCGCCCTCGCGACCGACCCCACCGTCCTATTGATGGACGAGCCATTCGGCGCCCTCGATCCTCTCACCCGGGCCGAGATGCAGACTATGTTGCGAGATCTGCTGAAGAGGGTCGGGAAGACCGTTTTGCTGGTCACACATGATCTGGATGAGGCGCTTTATCTGGCCAAGCGGGTCATCTTTCTTGCCGAGGGTGCTGTAGTAGCGAACCTTCCCGCTGACGAAGTCTTAGGCTCGGAAAACCCTCATGTAAAAGATTATGTTCGCTCTGTACATCGTTCGGTGCCCGCATGATCGGATTTCTAAGACAAAACGGGTACGACATTGGACGGCTGACATTCGAGCACCTATGGCTAACGCTCTCCGCCATGCTTTTGGCTGCGGCGATCGGATTGCCATTGGGGATTTTATTGACCCGAAGGCAGGCGCTGGCGAAACCCGTCATCGGGGTTGCGAATGTATTGCAAACCATACCCAGCCTCGCGCTCTTCGGTCTGTTGTTGCCGGTGCCATGGCTGGGAGAAAATGCTGCGCGCCTCGCAATACTGGCTTTAACGGGCTACGCTCTGCTACCAATTTTGCGCAATACCTACGCTGGAATCGGCAGCGTCGACCCCGCGCTGGTAGACGTCGCCAATGCGATCGGGATGACCTCCTGGCAGCGGCTGGTAAAGGTTGAGCTTCCTATGGCCGCGAGCGTGATTCTGGCTGGCCTGCGAACCGCGACTGTGACATGTGTCGGTGTGGCGACCATCGCAGCGGCAATCGGCGCTGGCGGATTGGGTGAGCTGATCTTTCGCGGGGTAGCAAGCGTGGACAACGGGCTGGTGCTGGCAGGCGCGATTCCGGCCGCGTTGCTGGCCCTTATTGCCGATGCAGGTCTGGGGTTGCTGGAGAAGCGGTTCGCCGTGAGGCGAGTCTGATGCGGGTTGAGCGCCGACTGCGTGGGTTGAACTGGATACTATCGTCGGTACTTCTTGCGTGGCTAACAGCATGCGCTCCGCCACGGTCTTCGCGAATCACCATCGGCGCGAAGAACTTCACCGAGCAGGTGGTGCTGGGAGAGATGTTTGCGCAGGAGATCGAGGCCGTGACCGGGGAGCAGGTAGATCGTCGCTTCTATCTGGCCGGAAGCTATCTCTGTCAGCAGGCGATGGTGAGCGGGCGTATCGATGGATACGTGGAGTACACCGGCACAGCGTTGACTGCGATCCTCAAGCAACCGCTTCCCGCGATTGGTCAACGAAACGAGGCGACCGTGTTTCGTGAGGTGAGCGCTCTGTACGCCTCAAAGTACAAAATAAAGGTGGGCCCTGGGCTCGGGTTCGAGGACACCTTCGCCATGGTGGTGCGTGGTGACGATGCGAAGCGTTTAGGCGTGACGACGATCTCGGATGCTGTAAAGACCTCACCAACGCCGGAAGGATGGAGGTTAGGTGTGGGGTATGAGTTTCAATCACGCCCCGACGGATTGCGAGGCCTTGAAGCAACTTACGGACTGAAGTTCGCTGGCGAACCCCGGACGATGGACCTCGGTCTGCTCTACCGCGCACTGTCGAGCAACCAGGTGGACATGGTAGCGGGCAACTCGACCGACGGACCAATTCGCGCGCTCGGATTTGTGGTGCTCGAGGATGACAAACACTACTTCCCGCCATACGAGGCCGTTCCGCTGGCCCGCGAAGATTCGTTGCAGAGGCATCCTGGAATACAGGTTGCGATGGATCGGCTGGCGGGAAAGGTGAGCGCGGACGAGGTGCGCGCAATGAACTACGCGGTCGACTCCGAGCACAAGGATGTAGCCGACGTGGTGAGGGAGTTTCGCCGATCGAAGGGGCTTTGAGCTTGATAAAGCAGGAGGGTTGCTAATGGTTGAGCCATGGTTGCGGGGAACGCTGACCGAGGTCGATGCGCTGCGGAGACAGGTGATGCACGCCTTGGAACTGGCCGCCGAGGACGTCGAGCGATGGTGCGCAGGCTTAAGCGATGCCGAAATGAATGCGCGACCATTCGGAATCGCACCTGTAGCGTTTCATCTCAGGCATATCGCGCGAAGCCTCGATCGCCTGCTGACCTATGCGGAGGCAGGCACGTTGAACGGGGCCCAGATGGACGCGCTCGCCAGTGAGATGGAGAACGGCGCTTTTGCCGAGGTAGTCTTGGCCGAGGTCCGGGCAGGATTGAGCGAGGCGCGACGGAGAGTGCTGATGATCTCGCAGCGAAGTTACGAAGAGCCGCGCGGTGTGGGCCGCGCGCTGATACCGAGTACAGTGGGTGGCCTGCTCGTTCACTGCGCAGAGCATACGCAGCGGCACATCGGGCAGGCTGTCACCACGGCGAAGGTCGTAATGGCGTTGCGGAAAGAATGATCCCCAGGTTATTTCCCAGAGGAAAATCGAGCTCATCCTATAGGTTGAGCAAAAGACCCTCCATTTGCATGGTTGACTCGCCCTACCTGGTCGCGTTGAATCGCTGCGAGGAAGAACATGCCAGAGACGCAGAAGATTCAAGCTGTAGCAAGCAAAACCGGATATTTTCTCGCTTTGGCGTCGATGTTCGCGGCCATTTCGGCGGCCTGCGTGATAATCCCGATGTTCGTCATTCGCCCCTTCCGTCCGCAGGGTGTGCGAGAGTTGGAGATCGCTCTGACCGTTCGTCATGCAGGCCCGTGGCTGGCCGCCTTGTGTGCTGCGGCAGTTCTGCTGGTGATGTTGAGAGTGTGGAAGACGGCGAAGATGGGAGCTCGAGTTGCGATGGCTGGTCTGTTGCTGGTGGCCTTCGCCGGTGCGATTCTCACGCATGTCAATGTCTTCGAAAAGATGTTCCATCCCTACGATTCACCATCTTTCGAGAACGCGGCAAAATCGCCGGTCGATTCGGACGACAAGGTGCTGGCGGTCAAGGTGGGAACCGAAGCGCGAGCTTATCCGATACGGACCATGGGTTATCACCACATCGTGAATGACACGGTAGGCGGCATCCCGATTGCCGTGACCTATTGCACGTTGTGTCACACGGGGCTGGTGTGGAGTCGCATTGTCGAAGGAAAGCTGTTGCACTTTCGCCTGGCGGGAATTAACAACGGAAATGCTTTGTTGAGAGATGAACAGACAAACAGCATTTGGCAACAGAGCACCGGTGAGGCTATCTTTGGCCCGTTGAAGGGGCAGCAACTGAAGCCGATTCGGAGTGACGAGTTGAGTTTCGCTCTATGGAAGAGCGAGCAGCCAAACGGGCAGGTGTTGAAGTCGGACCCGCTCTATGCGGCTGAGTACGATCCCAAAGACTGGGAGAAACATGTCGCGAGGACACCAACGGTGGTGGACACGACAAAGTCTGGAATAGGACCGCATGAGCTGATGCTGGGGGTCGTTGTCGCGGGTGCGAGCAAAGCCTATCCCATTGAAGCAATCCTCCGGACAAAACTGATTCAGGACCGGGTCGGAGGCCAGCCGCTTCTAGTAGTGGTCGGGCCTGATCAGGCATCGATCAGGGTCTTCGAAGGAAGGCTTGAGAATGCGCCTCTGACCTTTGCCAGAGGCGTAGCCGATCAGGGAATGAGCGACGTCGAGACGGGCAGCGTCTGGAACTTCCAGGGATGCGCGGTAGAGGGAAAACTCGCAGGACGGTGCTTAACGGAGATCGACGCTCACAAAGACTACTGGTTCGACTGGATGAATCATCATCCTGAATCAGCGGTGTTCCGGGGTTGAAGCTAGTTGACGAGGTGGCCCATCTTCTCGCGCTTGGTTTGCAGGTAGCGCTCGTTGGTCGGTTCGCTTGGCACCTCGGCGGAGATGCGTTCTACCACCTTGATGCCGGCAAGTTCCAGTGCTTCCACCTTCTCCGGATTGTTCGTGATGAGCCGGACCTCAGTAACGCCCATCTGCTTGAGGATCTCCGCAGGCAACTCGAAGTGTCGGCAATCGGCTTCGTAACCAAGTTCGAGATTCGCTTCGATGGTGTCGAGACCTTTGTCCTGCAGCTCATACGCGCGCAGTTTGGCCATCAGACCGATACCGCGCCCTTCCTGCTGTTCATAGAGCAGAATGCCGTTGCCTTCGTCGGTGATCAGGGCCATCGCAAGTTCGAGCTGTTGCCTGCAATCGCAGCGCAGGGAGTGGAAGACGTCGCCGGTGAGGCACTGCGAGTGAATCCGTACTAGCGGAGGTCCGGCGTGAACGTCGCCCATCACCAGAGCTACCGCCCCTTCCACTCGCACAGCAGGTGGCGGAATGTTGTCGTTGCACGCGGCTGGGTTTTCGATGACACCTTCGAAGCCGAGGATACGGAACTGCCCCCAGCGGGTAGGAAAATCGGCGTCGGCTACTTTGGTCACACTTGCAAACGGCATTTCTCGATTATACGTTTCCTGCTTCATGGAAATTAGATTGCGCTAACAGCCAGTTGGATGCGAAGTTGCGCGACCGGCGTAAAGTAGTTGTGTGACCCAGCCCGATCCCAAGCTGATTCTGATTACTTTGCTGATAGAACTCGGCGTCGCGGCGGCGGTTTCGAGTTCGTTGGCGCGGTCCAGAAGCTTCAAGAATCTTCTCCTTTTGGAGCGCCGGACTCCCCGACAGACAATGTGGCTGGTCATCATCATCTGCGCGCCGCTCACTTTGGGGGTTTTGGTTCGGACAATGGTGCCCAACTTCTTAGCGGCCGACTTGTCCTTCGAAACCACAATTCTTCTTGGAATTCTGGTGGGACCCCTGGCGGCGATGGCTGGTGGGGCGACCCTGGCGATTCCGGCGTTGCTTCACCATGAGTATTGGGCGCTCCCGGTCAATCTCGCGATTGCCGCGATCTTTGGAGCGTTTGGCCGCTTCGCCGACCCGGAGGACGTCTGGTCGTTCTCGCCGATGATCGACCTGAGCATCTACCGCTGGGTGACCCGAAATCTGCGGCGGCCGCAGTTCGATCGCCAGATTCTCCTGCTGCTGCTGGTGGCTGGCATGCAACTCGCAACCAGCGCGCTGTCGCATTACTTCCCCAGATACTTCTTCGAACTCAGCTCCAGAGAGTGGTGGGTGCAGTTGCTGATCTGCGCCACAGCGCCGATTGTCGTTGGGATTCCGCTCAAGATCTGGAATGCAGTTCGAGTCGAAAGAAAACTGGAAGAGCAGGGAAGGCTATTGCTCGAGGCACGACTGGACGCCCTGCAACGTCAGATCAATCCGCACTTTCTATTCAACACGCTCAACTCCATCACCTCGCTCGTTCGTTCGCAGCCTGAACTCGCACGAGAGATGATCGTCAAGCTCGCCAACATCCTGCGCGTGCTGCTGAAGGACCGGGAGGCCTTCCTTCCACTTCGTGAAGAGCTGCGTTTTACCGACGATTATCTGGATATTGAGGTGGTGAGGTTTGGAGAAAAGCTTAAGGTCGTCAAAGAGATTGCCGACAACACTCTCGACATTGTGGTGCCGGGGATGCTTCTGCAGCCGCTGATTGAAAACAGCATCAAGCATGGTCTCGAGCCGCGAATCAGTGGCGGTACGGTCACCCTGCGCAGCCGCATCACAGATCAAGGGCGGTTGCTGGTCGAGGTAGAGGACGACGGTGTAGGCATGGCTCCGGAGCGCGTTGACGTCTCTTCGACGAGCGGACTGGTTCGTACAGGCAACGGAATCGGAGTTCGGAATGTCCGGGAGCGCATGCAGGTGCTATACGGCGATCTCGCGACGGTGGAGATCAACAGCCGTCCGGGCCGGGGGACGAAAGTCACGCTGTTGATGCCGATTCTCGACGCCGGAGCAGAGACCTGGGGACCCCTCGGCGTCGCAGCCGGTCAGGCTATCAGTCACATGGTCGATGATGCAGTTCGTGCGATGACTCGGTCGTAGTACTCCTCATAGAGCGGAATGACTCGTGAGGCGCAGAAGTGATCCTGCGCCGTTTTACGGCCTGCTCGCGCCATGGCTTCAAGACGTTGCTGATCGCCCAGCAGCGCGATCGCAGCGGTGGACATGGATTCAATATCGCCCACGTTGAAGAGAAGGCCGTTGTGGCCATCCTGGATAAGCTCTGCCACGCCTCCAACGCGTGTACCGATCGTCGGAACACTGCATGCCATCGCTTCGAGTGCGGCCAGCCCGAACGACTCCATCTCACTCGGCATCAGCATCAGGTCGGCCAGCGGCAGCAGCTCGTTGACGTTATCCTGTTTGCCGATAAAATGAACACGGTCTTGCACGTCGTGCTCTCGCGCCAGATACTCGGCAACGCTGCGGTCAGGGCCGTCCCCAATCAGCATCAGGCGTGCCGGCATTGCCTTGGCGACCCGCGCAAATACCTTCACAACGTCCTGAATGCGTTTAACCGGCCGAAAATTAGATAGGTGAACCAGCAGCCGTTCGTTCGGTTCTGCGAAGCGTGGACGCATCTCGGCCACCAGTTTCGGATCGCGAAAATAAACATCGCAGTTGACGAAGTTGCGGATCACTTCAATCTCCGAGGTGATGGAGAAGGCCTCGCGAGTGCGGTCGCGGAGATAGCTCGAGATGCTCGTGACGCCGTCGGACTCCTCGATACCGAACTTCGTAATCGGTAGATACGACCGGTCAAGACCGACCAGCGTGATGTCGGTGCCATGAAGCGTCGTGATAAAGGGAAGATGAATTCCACGCGTCGCCAGCATCTGGCGGGCCAGCAGAGCACTGACAGAATGAGGAATTGCATAGTGAACGTGCAGGAGGTTCAGCGAATAGAACTCGGCCACCTCGGCCATGCGAGTGGCGAGTGCAAGGTCGTATGGTGGGTGTTCAAACAGTGGATAGTTCGAAACCGCAACCTCGTGGAAGTGAATATTCGACTCGCGGCCGCTAAGACGAAAAGGCTGGGAGTACGTAATGAAGTGAATCTCGTGGCCACGAGCAGCAAGCTCAATGCCAAGCTCGGTAGCGACGACACCGCTGCCGCCGTAGGTGGGATAACAGGTGATGCCGATCTTCATAGTCTTCCCATACTTTGGAGTCGCGTGCGTTGCTTCAGGTATTGGACGAAACAAACTTCCTGTAAGACTCCTTCGTCTCGTCCTCGTTGCTACACAAGGCGCTGCTAAGCGCCAAGGTCCCCATAGTTGATGAGTTGCGGCGCGTTTGGTTGCAAAGACCGTGCAGGAAGTTCGGTGAGCAGCGCGTTACGTTCGATATCGCGATGGGTTCGGAGTCGGGTGATGACGCGGTCCAGATCGCCGTCGTTGTAACCAGGGTGACAGCAAAGCTCGAAGGTCCCCTCCGCTGGCAGCGCATGGAGAAGTTGGCGCAGAGTTGGCGCGTCCAGATGGCCGGTCGCGGAGATGCCAATCGTCCCGTCCGTGGTGAGCACCCGCGCATCGCGAATTTGAAGTTGGCGTTCGAATCTGTGCTGAAGATTGCCGAGCAGCTTCACCTGAAGGCGGCGAAGCCGGTTCCCGTGCCCTAGAGCGAGACTCCATGGTCGCTCGAACGGATTGCGAATCGCACCGATCGAACAGCGCTCAGCCACACGCAAAAGCGGCCGCGTTACAGCAGGGAAGAGGTGGGTGTGTTTGTGCGTGTCCAGATGAGTGACGTGAATGCCGGCGCTCCGCAACTTCTCGACCTGCGCAAATGCTTCACGTTCAATCTCGTCTTCGCTGATCTTGCCACGGAGGAGCATCTGTACAAAGCCGCTCAGCGAGGGGCGAAAGGTTTTGCCATCGGCGCCCAGCAGTGTAGGGATATTTTGCGGTGACGAAACAGGAATGCCGTCGGTGAGCGTGACGTGGCAGCCGACGCCAAGAGCAGGGTTAGCTTGAGCAAGCGCAACAGCGTTGTCGAACGCAGCACCGGTCGCCATCAGCGTGGCAGAAGTGAGGGCTTTGGCCTGGTGAAGCTCTGCGATGGCGCGGTTGACTCCCTGGGTGAGGCCGAAGTCGTCCGCATTAATGATGAGTCGAGCAGGCATAGATCTCAGTAAAGTTTACTCGGATCAGTTAGCCCCTGAGCTGCGATCAACAGACTCAGGGGCCCGATGCCTACTGAACGTGCAGCGTCGCCTTGAGCGGAGTATCGCTGGAAGACGGCCCGGCTGTTACGTTGTACTCGCCAGGAAGCAGCTGCCAACCATTCTGATCCGTGTTGAAGACCGTAAGGGACAGTGGATGCAGCGGCAGTGTGACTTCCTTCGACTCACCGGGGGCAAGCTTCACACGCTGCCATGCTGCCAGCCTCTTATAGTTTTCCTTTGCAGCAGCAGGCAACGCGACGTAGACCTGGGCAATCTCGGTGCCCTCCTGCTTACCGGTGTTACGAACGGTAAAGTGAACCGTTCGTTTGGCGTCATCTACAGCAAGGCCGGAGTAAGCATAGGTGGTGTACGACAGACCAAAGCCAAATGGAAACAGAGGCTGCTTATTTGTCGACTCGAACCACTTGTAACCGACCCGCGCGCCTTCGCTGTTGTAGTTCCCGTCGAACGGATCGACCTTGTGCTCCTGAAGCGGACCCGGCGGCACGCCTTGAAGTCCCGGTACAACCGGGTTAGGTAGCTGCGATTCGTCCTTCGCAAACGTGACCGGAAGCTTGCCCGAAGGATTCACGTCGCCAAAGAGAATATTGGCCAGTGCCTGCGCACCTCCGATGCCGGGGTACCACATCTCGACCACGCTCTTCACGTGATCAACCCACGGCATACTTACCGGGCCACCGTTCTCAATCACAACGATGGTATTTGGGTTCGCTTTGGCGACCGCCTCGACAAGAGCGTCCTGGTTATCGGGCAGCGACAAGGTCACTGCATCCATGCCCTCCTGCATTGGCTGGTTCACAAAGACAATTGCTACTGCAGAAGACTTCGCGAGCTGTGCGGCAGCGGCCACATCGGTACCATTGGCATACCGAACCGACGCGTGTGGCGAATGAGCTTGAACATTTATGAGCGGGGAAGAGGGGAAGTATATATGCTCGGTCCAGCCGGAGCCACCAGCTTTCGGATCCGCAGCGTTACCCCCCGGTGCATCAACTTGCGCTGATCCGCCGCCCGAGAGAACGCCAACATCCGCATGCGAACCGATAATCGCAATCGAATTCGAAGCCGTGGCCTTCAGCGGAAGAATATGGTCGGAGTTTTTCAGCAAAACAATGCTCTCTTCAGCGATATGTTGGGCATCATCGCGTCCGCGAAAAGGATCGACCACAGTTCGTACCGGAGGATCATCGACCACTCCCGCTGCAAACATGCTCCGCAGAATCCGATGAACCATGTCATCGAGCCGCGCCGTAGGAACCTGTCCCCCTTCGACTGCCTTCTTCAGCGGTGCGTTGAAGTAGTTTTCATCGCCAGGCATCTCCTGATCAAGTCCATTGAGCGCAGACTTCACGGTGCTGTGAGTCGCGCCCCAGTCCGACACTACCCAGCCCTTGAACTTGAAGTCTTTCTTCAAAACTTCATTAAGCAGGTAGTCGTTCTCGCAGGCATGGTCGCCCTCGTAAAGATTGTAGGAACACATCACCGCCGATGGCTCGGCAATCGCAATGGACACCTCGAAGGCGAGCATGTCCGATTCGCGCAAGGCCTTCTTGTCGAGCAAAGCATTGACGACGGTTCGCCCCGTCTCCTGATCGTTCAACGCGTAGTGCTTGATATCGCTCATCACATGCTGTGAGAAGACGCCCTTCTCGAGATTGCCGGTCAACGTACCAGCGAGAATCGGGTCTTCACCGGCGTACTCGAAGTTGCGGCCGTTGCGCGGCTCTCGCGTGATATTCACGCCGCCTCCGATCGACATGTTCGTGCCCCACGCGCGAAGCTCGCGGCCAATCACAGAACCGTAAAGAAAAGCCGAGTCGGGATCCCAACTCGAGGCCGCGCCAAGAGTCGAAGGCAGCAGCGTCGCATAGCGCGATTGATAAGCCGCCATGCGAGCACCGACAGCCGAGTCCGCAAGATCGATTCCAGGAATGCCGAGCCGCTCGATCCCTTCCATGTAACCTGCGGCAAAGTTCGATTTGGCTGGAACCGGATCTGGCGGACGCAGAACCCCCCAGCCCGTTCCGTGTACCATCTGAATCTTTTCATCAAGGGTCATCTGGCCGAGCACCAGATCAGCGCGCTTATCGGGTGAGAGAGCCTTGTTCATCCACGGCATCTTCGAGGTATCCGGTTTAGCCTGGGCGCGTGCTGGCAAAGAACTCAAGGACACCACAGCAAATCCAACCACAATCGACAAGGCACTGAAACTTTTAAACTGCTGCGAAAATGACATCCATGCTCCTTAAAGTTAACTTCGACCGGCCCCGAAACGATAAATTGCCTGCTTACGAGTCACTGGAAGTCTATACGAACTAAAACGATATAGGTAAGGGTTTTTGAGCATTTAAGGGGAAGGCGCAGCCAGTTCCCGCTGCTTATATTTTGCTATGCGCTGGCCGGGACAATCACTTCGCAAAAAGCTGGCCAATGTCAGCAAACGCCTTGAACTCAAGGGCATTCCCCGCGGGGTCGAGGAAGAACATCGTTGCCTGCTCGCCTACCTCGCCCTTAAAGCGGATGTATGGCGCGATCACAAACTCAACGGCAGCACTTCGAAGCCGCTCAGCCAGTGCCAACCAGGTCTCCATGGGAAGCACCACGCCGAAGTGAGGAACCGGAACGTCGTGTCCGTCGACAGCATTATGGTGAGCCTTACCGTTCGAAGAGCCGGGCTTCAGGTGCGCCACGATCTGGTGGCCGAAGAGATCGAAGTCGATCCACTGTGACGAGCTGCGGCCCTCCGGGCAACCGAGGGTCGTTCCATAGAAGGCACGAGCGGCTTCAAGGTCGTCGACTGGAAAGGCAATGTGAAAAGGCGTCAGTGTCACGGTGGTCTCCTGCATCGATCATACGACGCAGAGGACCACCGCCGAGCGCGTCTAGCCGCGACGAAATCCCTGATCGTAGCCGCGCAGATACGCTCTTCTGAACTCATCGCGGTATGGCCCATAAGGCCCCAGAACGGCATCGTAGCCGGGTGTGCCATGAAACTTACGATCGTGCTGGGGGTGGTAGCCGAAGCCGTTGTACAAGTCGCGTGCGCCGTCTTCGGTCCCGGCGCGAAATCCTTCATGATCGGCCCTTGCGATCAATGGAGGAACGCTGTTGTAGCCAGCAGGAGGAGGTGGTGGTGGAGCATAGTAGGCGGTGTGTGACGCACATCCGGCCGTGAAAAGACAAGCCGCGGCAGCAACAGGCAATGCAAGATAAGAGAGCTTCATAGCGTCCTCACAATTCCATTCGCGCCCTCAAAATCGGATGCGATTGAAGGAGTAAACGCTACTCGACGAAAAATGTTGTCGTCGTCGACAGTCTTGCGCCGCTCGATCTTTCTTATTAGCTATCGCTGGGCAGGCGCACGACAAACTCCGTACTTCCGGGTTCGGAAGTGAACCGGATGACGCCGTTGTACTGATCAACGATGCGCTGCACGATGCCGAGACCTATTCCGGTACCGACTCCAACAGGCTTCGTTGTATAGAACGGATCGAAGATGTGTTCCTGGCTCTCCAACGGAATGCCGGTACCGTTATCGCTCACGCTGATGCAGAGATCCTTGTGCGGATTTTTCGTGTCGGTCTTCGAATCTTCCGCCCAGGTATGCACGCTGATGCGTCCGTGTTGCGGCACAGCATCGATCGCGTTATCCAACAGATTGGTCCAGATCTGGTTCAGCCCAGTGCACTCGCTATGCAGGGGAGGAAGATCTGGCGCAAAGTTCTTTTCAAGCACAATCTCCTTCTCGCGCAGTTTGTGCCCGAGAATGATCAGCGTCGCATGAATGCTGTTGTTGATGTCGATCGTCTGCTTCTGCCCTTTGCCTTCGTAGGCGTACGACTTGACCGCATACACCAGATCCGTCACTCGCCCGATGCTCTCCTCGATGGTGCCGACCAGCTGCATACTCGACGCCATCGCCTCCAGCCAATTCAGCGCCTCGCCCAGCGACGCACCCTCGAAATCGTTCTTCACACGTTCAAGCCCCGCTGCGGTCATGCCGATTGAAACCAGCGTCGGAGCCATCTTCCACGCATTTTCGATGTTCGCCGACTCCATCCACTCGGCCAGTGCCTCCTCGGCATCGCTCTGGTCGAGAGAGTTCATCATCAGAGGCTGCTTAGGCGCAAGGGCCTGTTTCTGCATGTCGAACATGCACTCCTTCTGATCTTTGGTGAAGTCACGCTCTTTGAACTTCAGCGAGATCTCATGCAACCGCATAAGATTCTCTCGCAGCTGCGAAGCCGCGCGACGGGCCGCAGCACCGGGATTATTGAGTTCATGCATCAGACCGGCAGCGAGCGTGCCCAGCGAAGCCATCTTCTCCTGTTGCACCGTGGTGCTCTGCAACTTTTGAAAGCGATATGCCATATTGCCAAGAATCGCTTTGCGGACCTGGGGGCAACTGGTCATCAAATTCCAGAACTGGTCTTCGTTAAGCTCAAGCAAATGACTCGGCGCCATCGCCTCAACGCTCCCGGAGTTTGGAACGTTGCTCAAGAGCGCCATCTCACCAAAAGTGCTTCCCTTTTCAATCTTGGCAAGGGTGAATTCGTTCTGTTCGGCAGTCCTTTGATGGACCCGAAGCTCGCCGTCAAGCAATATCCAAAAAGAGTGCGCCAGTTCGCCCTGTTGCGTAACAACCTCGCCCCTGTCGACATGGAAGTCCCGCACTCCATCCAGACAATGCAGTTCCTCATCCCGCAACGACGACAGAATGGGAACCTTACGCAGCAGCGTAAGCAGTTCGTCATTTAGGTTTTCCACGACATGACTTTGGACGATTTGGGTTTGTTCGCTCATCGGGTTATTGGTTAGGTTGCCTTTCAAAGTGTTGCCAGATATTGGTGCACAAACTGAATTGCGATGGAACCTTCGCCAACGGCGGAGGCGCATCGTTTGACCGAGTTGAATCGTACATCGCCGGCGACAAAGATGCCGGGAACGCTTGTCTCGAGCAGGTAGGGATCGCGCTCCAGCTTCCATGACTTGGGCGACTGCGTCTTCAGATCCGGACCGGCGAGGATAAATCCCTTGCTATCGCGGCAAAGCTCCGCCGGCATCCAGTCCGTCTTTGGAGCCGCGCCGATAAAGATGAACAGGGAACTGGCCTGACGGGCCTCTTCACCACGTGGCGTCCTCAAGGTCAGGCACTCCAGGTGGCTATCTCCGCCCATCCCGATAACCTCGGTTCCAGTCTCGACCGTGATGTTCGGTGTCGCCTCAATCTGGTCGATCAGATATTTGGACATACTGCTTTCGAGCGACTTCCCGCGCACCAGCATGTGAACATGATCGGCATAACGGGAGAAATGCATAGCCGCCTGGCCTGCCGAGTTTGCCCCGCCGACGATGTAGACAATCTCTTCCTTGCACGACATCGCCTCGGTCAGCGCCGCGCCATAGTAAACGCCGGCCCCGCTCAGCTTATCGGCTCCTGGCACATCCAGCTTGCAGTAGTCGACCCCGGTCGCCAGCAGGCAGACGTGACACGTGACCTCCTGCCCGTCCGCCATCGTAACAACGCGGTACTGGTTCTCCGAGCGAATACAGGAGACCGTCTGGGTCAGAAACTCCGCTCCCAGCCGATTGGCCTGGAGATAAGCTCGTTTCGCCAGCTCCGCCCCGCTCAATCCCTCCGGAAAGCCAAGATAGTTCTCAATCTTCGAGCTCGAGCCAGCCTGCCCACCCGGAGCCGCAGCCTCGATCACCAGTGTCCGAAGCCCCTCAGATGCCCCGTAGACGCCCGCAGCGAGTCCCGCAGGCCCCGCGCCTACCACGACCACGTCGTAGAACTCCTGCTGCGCCTGAGTCCGTAGACCCACCTTATTGGCCATCTCGGTCGAAGTGGGCTGCACCAGCGCGGTGCCGTCTCCAAACAGGATGACCGGCAGCTTGGTATCGTCGATGCCTTTGTCCTTCAGCAACGCCAGCGCATCTGGATTTGTCTCTGGGTTCATCCACTGGTAAGGAATGCGGTTGCGCGAAAGAAAGTCTCGAACGGCGTGGTCCATCGCCGACCACCGGACGCCGACCACCCGAATTCCTTCAAACGGAGGTCTGTACCCCTCCTTCCAGCTCTCCAGCAGGTCGTCCAGCACGGGATAAAGCTTCTCTTCCGGCGGATCCCAGGGCTTGTTCAGGTAGTAGTGAATCTTGGCCGAATTGATGGCGCGAATAGCCGCTTCGGTATCCGCATACGCAGTCAGCAAAACACGCTTGGCATTCGGATAGATGCACAGAGCTTGTTGCAGAAAGTCGACCCCGGTCATTCCCGGCATACGCTGGTCAGAAAGAAAAAGCGCAACGATATCTTTCCGCTCCTGCAGCTGGCGGCAGATATCCAGGGCAGCACCGCCGGACGCAGCACGGACGATGCGGTAGTCCTGGCCGTAGTGCCGACGCAGGTCCTGGACCACCGCTTCCAGTACGCTGGTGTCGTCGTCGATAGCTAGCAAAATTGGCTTAGGCATATCCCTTTATACTTCGAAGACGTGGTTCGAGACACCCCACGTACAATTCGATTAGCTCAAATGCCCGCAAGGTTCAGAAAGTTATGGCCGGTAAGGCTCGATTCATGCCGCAAAAGTGGCATCGACGGTCCAAAAGCTGTCCGAATTGCAGACAATGCCTCGTCTCCGCTGCAGTCCACCGATAAGGGAATAGCCAGGGCGATTGCGACGTTTGCTCCCGGCAGGAGACCACGACACTTATGAACCGAATTATTCTCGCTGATAATCAGGCGATCTTCCGTGCAGGCGCGGCCAGAACGCTGTCGCTCGAGGAAGACATGCGGATCGTTGCCCAGTGTGAGGACGTGCCGAAGCTCTTTGTCGCCATCGACGGCCTGCGCGGCTCGGTCGTGCTGCTCTCCTCCAGTCTGCGCCTCGAACTGAAGGATCTCTTCGCCCGCACCCAGGCCGCAGGTAGTCGCACCGTTCTGGTCGCCGAAAACTCCGAACTTGTGCCCGAGGAGGTAGCTGCGCTCTTCGACGGAATCCTCCATCGCAACGTCGGCGGAAGCGTCTTGATCGACTGCATCCGCCGCGTCGCTCGTGGCCAGCGTTTTGTGCAGCGCGCCAACGTCACCACTATGCAATCCTCCGACAGCGTCGGCACCCGCGTCCGCGACCGCTTGACCCCCAAGGAGATGCAGATCGTCGCGCTGATCGTTCAGGGCTGTAAAAACAAGGACATCGCCCAGCAGCTCGGTACCAAGGAGCAGGTCATCAAGAACTATCTCCGCAGCATCTACGACAAGTCGGGCGTCTCCGACCGGCTCGAGCTGGCTCTCTTCACCATCCACCATCGTGTCCTGGCCGAAGCAGCCGCCAAGGCCGGACATCTTATTCAGATGAAATCTGCCTGAAAAGAAAAGTCCTGCCGGACGGGCCCGCTACGCGCGGGGCGGTCACTTCGTGACATGTCTACCTTAAAAAAAAGTCCTCCCGTTGGTCGGAAAGATAACGCCGACCAACGGGAGGCCCTATGCCGCTCATCTGCCAAGACCGGTACACAAGTCACGAAGTGACCGCCCTCCGCGCAGGAGGCCCCGTCTGGCAGGACACCATCTCTTACATCCCCATCTGCTCCGATTGCTTTTCAGCCGCCGGGCTAGCATGACCAATCTTCTCCGCGATGCTCTTGGCCTGCGTAAACAGCAGCAGATAATCCGGTCCGCCCGCCTTCGAATCGGTGCCGCTCATATTGAACCCACCGAACGGGTGAGCCCCCACCATCGCGCCCGTGCACTTCCGGTTGAAGTACAAATTGCCGACATTGAACTCCTCACGCGCCCGATCCAGCTTCTCCCTTGAACCCGTGTAGATAGCCCCGGTAAGTCCATACTCCGTGTTATTCGCAATCGCCAGCGCATCGTCGAAGCTCTTCGACTTGATCACTGCCAGCACCGGCCCAAAGATCTCTTCGAGCGCAATCCGCGCCGTAGGAGCCACATCCGCAATCACCGTCGGCGCAATGTAGTAGCCACCCTCCGGCGTCTCAATCGCGTGGCCACCGTTCAACACGGTGCCTTCCTTCTTACCGATCTCGATGTAATCGAGCGTCTTCCGGTATGCCTTCTCGCTGATCACCGGCCCGGTGTAAACATTCTCCGCGGGGTCACCCGTCTTGATCTTCGCCACGCGCTCCTGCAACCGGTCGCAAAACACATCGTAGATGTCCGCTGCAACAATCGCCCGCGAACAAGCCGAACACTTCTGCCCATTGAAGCCAAAGGCACTCGCCACAACTCCATCCACGGCAGCATCCAGATCGCTGTCCGCCTCAACGATGATCGAGTCCTTCCCGCCCATCTCGAGGATCGTCCGCTTGATAAATACCTGCCCTGGCATTGTCTTCGCGGCACGCTCATGAATCTCCAGCCCCACTGCCTTCGACCCGGTAAATGCAATAAACCGAGTCTGCGGATGCGCGACAACCTCGCTCCCAAACTCAGGTCCTTCACCGGGACAGAGGTTCACAACACCGTCAGGCAGCCCCACTTCTTCGAGCAGTTCAAAAAACTTCGCTGCAATCGTAGGTGCATCGACAGACGGCTTCAAAATCACGGTATTGCCAGTCACAATCGACGCCGCCGTCATCCCCGCCATAATCGCAAAAGGGAAGTTCCACGGCGGAATTACCGCCCCCACGCCCAGCGGAATATAGCGCAACTGGTTCCGCTCACCGGGAAACTGAATCGGCGTCTTCGCCTCAGCCAACCGCAGCGCCTCGCGTCCGTAAAACTCCAGGAAGTCGATGGTCTCGCCCACATCGGCATCCGCCTCGCCCCAGTTCTTGCCCACCTCGAGCGTCAACCACGCGCAAAACTCAAAGCTGCGCTCGCGAATCAACGCCGCCGCACGAAACAGCAGCGCAGCGCGCTCTTCCACCGGCACTCTGCTCCAACTCAGAAACGCCGTCTGCGCGGCCTTCATCGCGCTTGGAACATGCGCAGCAGCTGCCCGCTGATGAACCCCAATCACCTGCGCCGGGCGTGCCGGGTTCTTCGAGACGATCTTGCCCTCGGTCTTGAACCGCGTGCCACCGATGACAATTTCGTACTCGCGACCGAGTTCGCTCTCAACCCGAGCCAGCGCCTCCTGCATCTTTCGCTTGTTTTCAGCCGTCGAAAAGTCAACAAACGGCTCGTTGGAAAATGGTGTCTTCGGCAAGGTTGCCGGGGCAGAGTGCGTGAGATTCATGGTAGCCATAACGCGTCGATTCTAGCGCGAGAGGTGGACTCTCGTCGCTCTTGAGATAGGTAATTCCTGATTCGGGTATTAGCGCTTGCTGTTGAGGTTTACTAATGTCTCCCAGGCCGCACGTTCGACACGGTTGTGTAGCAACTTTCCGTCTTCGCGAACGCTCCAGATCGCAGTCCCGGTCAAGCTGATTGGCTGTTGGTCTGGAGCGGTTCCCATCATGCCGTTGTTCTTGCCCGTGACACGCCACAGTGATGCCACGCGGCTCCCGTCTTCATTTTGGAAGGTCTCCAGGACCTCAAAGCCAAAGTCATTGATCTTCGATAGAAAGTCCCAGGCCCAGGCGATGAACTTGTCCCTTCCCTTTATCTCAACGCCTCCGGTGGTGATGATCGCATCCTCCACGACGAAATTTGCGATAGCGTCCGGGTTTCTAGACTTCCATACCGCTGACCAAAAGTCCTCAACGATCTTGACTGAATTCATTCTGTTTCCTTGCATGTGGCTTCTTGACCCAAGCTGACAGATCTCTCTTTCGCACTCTATTGGATGCTTCCGAACGTATGTTCGATGTGTGTAACGTCCCGCAGCTAAGCGCCCTCAGTAAGCTTCTCCGTCGACTTCGACATCTGCGCGGTCCGCTCCAGCTTGTCCCAGTTGAACGGTTTGCCGTCGATCGCGCGCTTCACCGTCTTGAACAACACAACCGAAAACAGCTGCCGATAGGTAAATCGCTGAATCCAGATGTGGAACAGCAGCCAACCGTCGCCTTTGCTCGCCGGGTGCTTCCTTTCCAAGGCAAACGCCAGCGCCGAAGCCGCAAAATCGATCACCAGAAACGCTGCAAAGAAAGCGAGAAGCTTGTAGAAGCTATCTGACGATGCCGTCTCCGGATGAAAGTGCTTGTCGATAATGTAGTGAAAGATCCCAAGCACGAACATCAGGTCGATCAACGGCGATACCAGCGGCAGAATGATCTGGAAGATCAAAATATTCGGCAATGCAAACAGCCCCATCGCGCGGTGTTTGCTGATCGCGCCCTTGTGCTTATAAATGGCTTGCAGAATCCCGAATGACCATCGGAACCTCTGCCGAATCAAACCATCCGCATTCACAGGTGCCTCGGTAAATGCAAGCGCCTGGTCCTCGTAGATCACGCAGTACCCCTGCTCCAGCAGGTTCATGGTCAGGTCGGCATCCTCGGCCACCGTATTCGAGTGGTATCCTCCCCCAGCCTTCACCGGCGCCGTCCGCCACGCGCCGATCGCCCCAGGAACTACCATGACAACATCGAACAAATCCAGCGCGCGCCGCTCGAAGTTCTGGCTCGTGATGTACTCGAGCGCCTGCCACCGAGTCCACAGGTTTACCCGGTTGCCGACCTTCGCATTACCCGCCACCGCGCCGATCTTCGGATTCGCAAAGTGCGGCACCAGTCGCGCAATCGCATCATGCGCAATCACCCCATCCGCATCGATGCCGACATACAGCTCTTCATCGATCCGCTCCAGCGCATAGTTCAGAGCATCCGCCTTGCCACCGTTCGGCTTGCTCATCACCGTCAGCCGGCCCGATGCAATGTCCGCCGGATACGCCTCGCGCGCCACATCAAACGTGTTGTCTTTCGAACCATCATCGATCACAATGATGCGAATGTTTTTGTACGTCGACATCATCACCGAGCGAATCGTCCGGACAATGACCTTCTCTTCGTTATACGCAGGGATCAGCACTGCAACCCTCGGCTGATACTCCGGCGTCGCAAAGTTCTTCCTCTTGCGGAATCGGTCGATGATCGCAAAGACGCCGATGATGATCAGCCGCGCACTCATCAAAACATCGCCAACGAAGAACACACCCACCACAAAATAGTGGAAGAAGCTATAGAAGAAGAACGTCAGCGAATCCGCGCGCGCCTGCCACCGTTGGTGCGGCGTCAACTCTGGCATCACCTCGGCGCGCGTCTTGCCCACCAGCTCCGACACCGGAACGATCTCATAACCCCGCGCCTTCAACGCTTCGATCAGCACTGGCAGCGCCGCAATGGTAGCCGAGCGGTCCCCACCACCATCGTGCAACAGAATCACCGAGCCGCGGTTCCACGGCTTCGTCTTCATATCCTCAATCTGTTGAAAGACGCTCTCGGTAATCTCCTGCGGAGACTTGCGCGGATGCTCATCCCAATCGTTGGTATCGATCTTGTTGCCGACGATCACATAACCCAGCCCCTGAATCCGTTCCACTGGGGCAGCCTGGTCGTTCGTATCCGGTTCCTGGTCGATCGAGTACGGCGGCCGAAAATAAAGCGGCTGGACTCCGAGCTTCGACGCAAATAGCCGCTCGGTCAGATTCAACTCCAGATCCACCTGCCGGTTCGAGATTTCGCTGATGTCCGGGTGCGACCAAGTGTGATTGCCGATCTCATGGCCTTCGCGAAAGACCCGCTGCATCACGCCGACGTAGTCCTCGGCGACTTCGCCGATCATGAAGAACGTACCCTTCACGTTGTATTTCTTCAGGATGTCCAGAATCTTCGGCGTCCACTCCGGATCAGGTCCATCGTCGAAGCTTAGCGCCACCTTCTTGTCGTTATAACCATACTGCTCGACCGTATACGAGAGCGGATACGAGGACATCGACTCCTGCGTTACCATCCGATACTCCATCGGCACCGAGTCGTCGTCGTCCAACGTCACCACGCGCTCGCCCGTTTGTGGCTTACGCGTGACCCGAAGAATGTCACCCTGACCCTCCGTATCGACGTCGTATCCAGGCTCAACCTGCGCCAACTCCTTCACCGGATCCGACTGCAGCGGATGATCCCAGATCTTCCACATCGAGTTGTCTTCCTGCCCAAGCCGCCACAACGCGTACGTCTGTATTCCTAGCGAACGAGCTGCACGCATCTGGTTCAAAATTGTTGCGGCATCCAGAAACCAAATCTGATGGCGAACACGAGCATCTTCGTCGTCGTAGGCGAAGTGAACATTCATCGAGTCGTCGTCGAGATCGATCTGTGATCCGGAGTCCTCCGCAGCCTGCCACGCATCCTGCGTCGAAAGATCGTGGGCGGCGATTACTTTTTCAGGATCCGCCTTCTTCGCAATCGATTTTTTCGCGCCCTTCCTAACCGCCCGCTCTTCTGGAGGCAACGCCGTAATCCAGTCGTAGCCATAATTGCCCAAGGCACAGATAATCTTTTCCTTCGGAACGATCTTCAACACGTTCTTCAGGTTGTCGATAAACCAATCCTGCGAGGCGATCGGTCCCGGCGCGCTGTCGGTCTCGTGCTCGTCGTAGTTCATTAACAGCAGACCATCGGAGTGGTCCGCCATGAACTTCAGATCCCAATCGTCATCCCCCACCGGCGTATTCACGTAGAGTCTAAGATTGCGAGGATGAAAGTCGTCATACAACGCCGCAATCAACGACCTGAACCCAGGCTGCGCGCTTGTTGGAATCTCTTCAAAGTCCAGCGACAGCCCGCGGTAGGTCGGATTTCCTGCCAGGAAGTTGTGAATCTGCTCCACGAAGGCGGCCCGCGCCGCATCGCTTGATAGAAATCCTGCAACCTCCGGCGCCCAAATCTGTCGCCTCGGATCGTAGTTGTTCACGAGCGGAAAGATATCCAGGTTCACGTGGTTGGCCGTGACCGTTCGCGCAACCTTCCCCTCGCGATCCACCTGGTGTACTCCGGCCTTATCCACCACGTCGTACGGACGATTATCCTGCGTGTAGGACACTACCTCACCGGTCGTGCCCACCACATGCAGCCACTCCGGAAACAGCAGGTCGACCTGCGCAATATGCTGTTTTAGCGAGGAGTAGCTCGCCGGATCGTCTTCCACGTAATAAGCCGCGCGCAGACCTTCGCCCGAGTTCAGGGGAACGTCTCCCGGCTTCACGTCCGTCTTACGGTGGGCAGATCGATGCAGCTTCTGTCCCGGCTTCAACTGCGGCGTCGTCTGGTTCGCAAGCGCCCGGTAGTTTCGTTTCTGCGTCCGCAGAAACAGCTCAGGCAACGGCTTCATCCGCATCAGACCAATGACAAAGACAGTCCCTAGCACTAGTCCCAGAAGGGCGAGCACGTCAAAAATTCTGCGCAGCCGCTTCCAGCGCTTGCGTTGTGGATCGTAGAAGACCTGTCTATTCATTGAGGAGTAATGGCGACTCTGCGCATGCGGTATCTCTCATCGTATGCAGGCGAAACCTCCGAGTCAACGCGACAAGCCGATATCTGCGCGCTCCAGCAGTATGATGCAAAAGACATGACCAAGGGAAAGCTGAGGACAGCTCTGTGGGTTGCACTCCCCCTCGCGGCAGGGCTCCTCCTGCGCCTCTGGTACGTGGCCCACGCTGGCCGCATCGAAGGCGACACCCTCATCTATGGAGGCATCGCCCGAAACTGGTTGAAATTCGATGTTTACGGCTTCAGTCTCGGCCCAAACGGCCCCCGCCCAACCCTGATTCGCCTCCCCGGCTACCCGATGTTTCTCGCGGTCTGCTTTCGTATCTTAGGCTTCGACCGCTACCACCCCATCATGTATCTGCAATCGGCAATCGACCTCTTCACCTGCATATTGCTCTCGGCACTCTCAGGCAGGCTCTTCGGACGACGAGCCGCACTGGCCGCGCTATGGCTCTCCGCCATATGTCCTTTCACCGCGATCTACGCCGCAGCGCCACTCACCGAGACCCCCACGCTGTTTACCATCGCCCTCACCTTCTATAGCCTCGAACGCTGGCGAAGCGCAGGCGCCTGCTACAACCGATGGCTCTGGACGATCACCGCCGCCATGGCCTACTCCGTTTTATTGCGACCCGAGCAAGGCCTCCTTCCCGCAGCCGTTGTTCCAGCGATGATTTGGATCGTCTGGCAACAACCGAGATACCTCGCACACCCTTTCCTACCCAAACTCCGCCCTGTCATCGTCGCCGCAATCTGTATCCTCCTTCCGCTCGTGCCCTGGACCATCAGGAACTATCGCACCTTCCACGTATTTCAGCCTCTGGCTCCACGCAGCGCAACTGACCCCGGCGAGCCCATCCCTAAAGGATTTCAGCTCTGGTATCGCACCTGGGCGATCGACTTCGCCGACACCGAGCAGGTCTACTGGAACTACGACAGCACCGATCTCGGCATCAGCGATCTCCCCACGCGAGCCTTCGACTTCGAAGATCAATACACCGAAACTGCCGCGCTCCTCTCCGACTACAACCAGAAAGACAACGCCACTCCGGCCTTCGATCAACGCTTCGAAGCCCTCGCCCAACAGCGCATTCAAGCCCATCCCCTGCGCTACTACCTCGTCCTCCCCGCAGCCCGGCTTGCGAACATGTTGTTCCGGCCGCGCCCCGAGATGATGCAGATCGGCCTTGACTGGTGGAACTGGCACGAATACCGCGCCAAGACTCTCCTCGCCTACGCCTCCGCGGCCCTCAACCTCGCCTACTTCCTCCTTGGTGGCATCGGCCTCTGGCTCTGGCGAAGACACGGTTGGAGCCCACACGACGCGCTCGCGGCCGCCATGGTGGGTTTTGTTGTTCTACGCTGCGCGCTCCTGTTCACCCTCGACAACTCCGAACCCCGCTACACCCTCGAACTCTTCCCGCTGCTCATCGTTTGGGGAAGCTTCCTCTTTCGCTCCCACTCCGAACAGCCAACAGAGATCAAGCGGAAATCCGCCGCATAGCCCAGCACGCAATCAACGCGTCCGCCAACCGCAACAGCGGCTACACTAGCTCCCATGCTGCAGCCCTATCGCGATCTGTTCAACGCCCGCTTCACCTCAGCCGGATACGAAGACCTCCTCGCTCGTCTCAGCCGCCGCGCCCGCACCAACATCGAATTCCGCGTCGCCGAAACACCCTGCTTCTTCCCCAAATCCCTCATCGACGAGCTCGCCCAAACCGGTGCCGCTCTCACCCACCAGCTTCTCGACAACCCCGCCTACATGCAGGCCTCCGAACAGTGTGTCCCCGCGCAGTACCGCATGCCCAACCAGAACCCTCATCCCAATTTCATGACCGTAGACTTCGGCCTCGTCCGCAACCCAGACGGCTCTCTGAGCCCGAAGCTCGTCGAACTCCAGGCCTTCCCCTCCATCTTCGGCTATCAGGACATGCTCGCCCCCCAGTACATCGAAACCTACAATCTCGATCCCACGCTGACCTGGCACCTCGGCGGCCTCAACGAGCAAACCTACTGGCAACTCCTCGCCAAAGTCATCCTCAACGACCACGCCCCCGAGAACGTAATCCTCCTCGAGATCGATCCCGCCCACCAGAAGACTCTCCCCGACTTCAACATCTACGAGGACAAGCTAGGCATCGCCACCGTCGACATCACCAGCCTCATCAAACACGGCAATCGCCTCTTCTACCTCCGTGATGGCCGCGAGATCCCCATCCACCGCATCTACAACCGCGCCATCGTCGACGAGCTCGAGCGCAGAAACATCCAGCTACCCTTTGACTATCGCGACGAGCTCGCCGTCGAATGGGCCGGCCATCCCAACTGGTACTTCCGCATCAGCAAGTTCTCCCTCCCTTACCTCGACCATCCCTCCGTCCCCAAGGCCGTCTTCCTCGACGACTGGTACGCCAACCGCAACCTCTCCGGCCTCCCCGAAGACCGCGAAAAGCTCCTCCTCAAACCCCTCTATTCCTTTGCAGGGAAGGGAATTCACTTCGCTCCCACGGACGACGACCTCAACGCCATCCCCGTTGCAGACCGTCACCTCTACCTCCTCCAGCAGCGCGTCTCCTTCGAGCCCGTCATCGACACTCCCCATGGCCCGACCCAGGCCGAAATCCGCATCATGTACCTCTGGCCCGACGGCGAAGCCCTCCAGCCGGCCATCGCCCTGGTCCGCCTCGGACGCGGTTTGATGATGGGGGTCGACCATAACCGCAACCAGCTCTGGGTAGGTAGTTCCGCCGCGCTGTGCCCATTGGAGTAACCTTGCATTCATAAAAATACTGTCGCAGAGGGAAAGGTGGGGTAAACTCCACAGTGTCAGTCATTGGCAGTTTTTCGGGTGTTTTATGTCATATCCGCAGTTCAGGCACGGAGGAGGACGAGTGGCTCAGTGGCAAATGCCAAATGGGGAGAATCCAGTTCGCACGGCGGTACGTTTTCCAATGAGGCTCCCTATTCGGATTCAAACCGAGCAGGGTGAATTGGAAGCGATGACCGAGAACATCTCCGCCAATGGGCTCCTCTTTGTGAGTGACCACTTGCCGCGGGTAGACAGCAGAATTGAGTTCACGATAGCGATGCCAGCAGCAGTCATGGGAACCACGAACGACGTCACCATACACTGCATTGGCCGTGTCGTACGCCACTATCTGCAGAATGGAACGAAAAAAGCCGCTGCAGTGATCGACGAATATTCCCTAAAGGCTTGATCTATGACAGTAGTCAATTTTGACCCAATCCGTAGCAACGAAGAGACCCCGGAAGAGGACACGACTCATGCTGCCGGAGTTCGTGTAATCCTCGCGGATTCGCAGGCGATCTATCGCGTCGGCATGAAGAAGGTCTTTGCGCTCGAAGATGACATCCGCGTCGTCGCCCAGGTGGAAACGCTCCAGAATCTCTACGCCGCCCTGCAGCGCTACCCCACCGACGTCGTCCTGCTCGAGGGCCAACTCATCTCCGGCACCATCGATGCCGTGCCCGAGCTCGTCCGCCAGGCGCCCGAAGCCAAGCTCATCGTCCAGGTCACCGAGACCGACGAAGCCAACACCGTCGAGCTCTACCGCCGCGGCGTTCGCGGAGTCGTGCCCCGCTCCATCTCCCCCGACCTCCTTGTCAAATGCGTCCGCAAGATTGCCGAAGGCGAGACCTGGATCGACAACCAGTCCATCAGCTGGGTCATCGAGGCCTACCGTTCCCAGGCCACCAACCTCACCGATCCCAAGGTCCAGCCCAAGCTCTCCAAAAAAGAGCTGGCCATCATCAGCTGCATCACCCGCGGCATGCGCAACAAAGAGATCGCCTACCAGATTGGCACCACCGAACAGGTCATCAAGAACTACCTGCGCAAGGTCTACGACAAGCTCGGCGTCTCCGATCGTCTCGAACTGGCTCTCTACTGTCTCCACCATGAGCTGCTCAAGAAGTATCTCGTCGATGGCGACCCAGCGATGGCGCCCCACACGGAGCCTTCGCAGCCTCTCCGCGCAAAAATGTAGTTGACCCCAGCGACCCGGTTCTTCTACCTCTTTACTCCCAACCCCAAAAACGCATCACCTGAGCAGGCCTAAAGGGGTCTTGCGTTTCCCATGGGGCTCGCCTGAATGCTCCCTCGGCTCCTGGCAAAGTAACTATTGATGTGTTGCACCATGTTCGGCGGGCTCCCACAACTCTATCGGATTCTGCTCCGGGTCATGAATCCTGGCAAACCGCCCATAGGGATACGTTTGTGGGTCAATAGCGACTTCGATGCCTGCGGAGCGAAGCTGCGCCGCCATCTTGTCGAGGTCTCGGACGCGAAAATTGAACATCCACATCTGATGTTCATCACCGAAGTATTTACTCGTCATAGAAAACGGTTGAAAGGCAGTAGGACCTGCTTCCGTGTGCCACCCGGAGTTGGCAGAGTCGCCAGAAACCAATCCCACTCCCAGGTGGCTCCGATACCATTCCGCAAGCGCCTTCGGATCGCGAGCGCGAAAGAACAACCCACCGATTCCGAGGACTCGCTCCGCAGGCAAGCTCTCGCCTGAAGTCTTTTCACCATGCGAAGGCGCCTGTGCGCCGTCCAAAATCGGTTCCCCAGTGAAATGTTTCTCTGCCGCTTCAGCCGACGCAGTGCTGCCCTTTACAACCGGCCACCCGCTCGCGCACGCGAGAAAGTAGAGTACCTCACGTCTCCTGATCCCCATCCATAGCTCCCAGTAGCAAGTCTTTTGTATGAACACAGGCTAGTGGCGTGGATCATGTATTGCAACCTTTATCCCGTCGTATGACAAAGCAAACGCCGCTCTGAAGTCGACCCGCCGTCGCGGAAAAGTCTTCAAGACGCGGTCTTACTTCTGTCCCTGGTTAGCCTGTTTTTCGCTGCTTGGGGGGACGATGCCCTTCAAACGTAAATAGGTGACCATGTTCCCGTAGTGTTCATCGGTGTGTGCTGTGTTGATGGAAAGCACAGAAAGCTTGGCCACATCGAAGTTCATCATCTTCACGATCTGGCCGCCCTGCGCGTCAGTCATACCGGCAAACGCCTTGTTGCAATAGGCCACGCCATCCTTCAGCGCTGCCACAAGGTCTGCCTTCGAGGTCTTGGTTTTCTCGATCGCCTTCACGGGATCCGGTTCGCCGAGAGCCGTCGAGCAAAAAAGGTACTGCGCATCCGCCAGGTGGCCGACCAATTGGCCAAAACTGCGAACATCCGGCGTTGGCTTGAAAGAGTAGTTTTCTTCCGGCATCTTCTCGGCACCAGCAATTACTTCACCGCTGACCAGACCGTAGAAACCTTTTTCGCTGGCTGTGATCGGATTAGGCGGTGCGGTTGCCGGCGTTTGCGCGAGTACAGCAACGCAGGTGGCCATCGATGCGACGAACACACAACAGAGTCTCTTATTCAGATTCATTTGGACCTCCCTAATTTTGCAGATCCCTCATTTTGCAGATCTCAAACCGGCTGAGATGATAACCCCATCCAACCGGAACATCCATAGCCAATGAGTGATTCCGGATAGCCTGCTGTCGCGGGAATTGAAATCAAAAACCAGCTCTGCTGTCGATTTTCCCCACGCCCGACGACTATAGGGTGAACAATCCAGCATGCAAGGATCAGCCGCTGGCCAATAACAACAAGAGGAGAGGTCCAATGAAATACGTCTTTCTGGGGTACTACGAGCCAGCAATCCACGCGAGCATGACCGAGGACGACAGAAACGCGATGTTCGACGCAGCTTTTGAGTACGACGAGCATCTGCGCGCCAGCGGGCACTTTGTTGCTGGAGAAGCTATTCAGCCTTCTGAAACTGCGTTGACCGTGTATTGGAAGAACGGGAAAGTCGCGACGACCGACGGTCCCTATGCGGAAACCAAGGAACAACTCGGCGGCATTGGCGTGCTTGAAGCGCGGGACATGAATCATGCCATTCAGCTCATCTCGCAGCATCCGACCCTGAAACATGGAGCCTCGTTCGAAGTACGTCCAGCTTTCGATATGAGTGAAATGATGCAGAAGAGCGAGCAGCGAAGGCGAAAGCTCGCCGCGCGATGAGGAAGGATTGACACCGTGCGATCGGCTCACGAAACGGAAATCTATGCACACTTAGCTCCGGGGAACGCCGAACTCAATGCGCCTCTGGCTATCGGTCACACCGACCATGCGGCGCGCGGATCGTGTCCAATCTCATCTCTGCGGAACGTCGGCTCAAACTATTCTGAAGAACTTCGTGGAGGTTTGTACCATGGCAAAGCTCGTTTATGGATTGAACCAGTCCTTGGATGGCTACGTCGACCATCTTGCTCTTCCTAGGCCAAACGCGGCGCTCTCTCGCCACTTCATGAAGCTTATGCTCGACCTGACAGGCAGCGTGTACGGCCGCCGCATGTACGAGATAATGCGTTATTGGGACGAAGACGATGCGGACTGGGACAGGCAGGATCACGACTTCGCGGCGGCGTGGCGGAGCAAGCCGAAGTGGGTTGTGTCACGCACGCTGAAGTCGGTCGGGCCCAACGCCACGCTTATCCAAAATGACATCGAGACGGCAATACGCGGACTGAAGGCACAGCAAGTCGGGGAGATTGAAGTTGCCGGACCAGACTTGGCAGGAAGCCTAGGCGACCTTGGTCTTATTGATGAGTATCGGCTTTACCTTCAACCCGTCGTACTTGGTCGAGGCAAGCCATTCTTCTCTGGCCCACGGCCGCCGCTTCGACTTGTTGCCAACGATCTAATTGGCGAGGACGTGATCAGCTTGACGTACGTTCCCGCTTAGTCGCGCGACTCGCCCGACGGATTCCGCCGGGGCATCAGGTCCGCTTTGGGTTAGGACACCCGCCTGGACGTGCGTAATTTGATCTGTCAACCCCCAAAACCTCGTAACTCTATAACAGACAACCAGATACACATGGCGCATTAGTTCTGCTCCCCCAGCTATACTCAAAGAAGTAAAGAGAAGCCCGGCTCACGTCGGGCTTTTTTCACGAAAGTACGAAGTGGAGAATGCTGCCAACTCGCTGAAAACAAGTATTTTAGCCGCAAGCCATTTAGAATGAATATCTTGCCCGGACATACTCGCTGTAAATTACTGAAAGTAAGTAATTTGCGCCCAAAATACCCCACCCCCCGGGGGGTACCCCGGCACCCAAACTGACACAATCATCGTCATAAAGATGTATCCTTCTGCTGGCACAAGGAGCCGAGTACACAACCCATGGGAATCGCAACCTCACCGCTGAATCTGGCACAGGGCAAGCTCAACGTGGCCGCACCCTACCTCATCGAACAAACCTGGGCGGACTACACCCCGGAGCAGCACGCCATCTGGAGCGAACTCGTCACCCGCCGCATGCCCCAGCTCCGCGAGCACGCCTGCAGGGAGTATCTCGACGGCTTCCAGCAGATCGGCCTCCGCGAAGACCAGCTGCCCAACCTCTCCGAGGTCAGCGCTCTCCTTCAGCCTCGCACCGGCTGGCAGTCTACTCCCGTCAGTGGCTTCCTCCCCGCCGACGCCTTCTTCGAGATGCTCGCCGCCCGCATGTTCCCCACCACCACCTGGCTCCGCTCGCGCGACTCCATGGAGTACACCCCGGAACCCGACATCTTCCACGACGTCTTCGGTCACGTCCCCATGCACGCCCACCCGGTCTTCGCCGATTTCCTCGAAAGCTACGGAAAGATCTGCGCCCGCCTTACCGATCCGGTGGCGCTCGAGCGCATGGGCCGCCTCTTCTGGTTCACCGTCGAGTTCGGTCTCATCCGCCAGAACGGTGAGATCAAGGTCTACGGCAGCGGCCTCATCTCCTCCCATGGAGAATGCACCCGGGTCCTAGCAGGCGGCTGCGAAGTGAAGGACTTCAACCTCAACGCTGTCTTGAACCAGGAGTTCCAGACCAGCGAGATGCAACCCGTGCTCTACGCCGTCGAGTCATTCGACCAGATCTACGAAGCCACCAAGCAGGCCGAAAGCCAACTGGCCTAGGAAGGCTCAAGTTCTCGGTCTCGGGGATACCGCATTAAAGAAAAGCGGCTGCTGGCACAAAGCCAGCAGCCGTCTTCATAATTCAACCGACGAACGGTTATCGGTGTCCGCCACCACCGTGACCGCCGCCACCACCGTGGAATCCACCACCGCCACCACCACCGTGGAATCCGCCACCACCGCCACCATGAAATCCACCGCTGCTTCCGCCGTGGAATCCGCTGCTAACAGATGCTCCGCGGTATCCGCCGCCATAGCCGCCACGGTATCCCCCGCTGTAGCCGCCACGGTACCCGTACCCACCCCGGTAGCCATAGCCTACGCCGCCACGGTAGCCGTACCCGCCACGATATCCATAGCCCCAGCCGCCGCGGTAACCATAGTAGCCGCCACGGTACCAGGGGCCAGCACCGATAAAGAAACCGCCGCTAAACCAGGAAGGTCCGTAATAACCGTAAGGTGCACAGGCATAAGGGGCATAGCCGTAGTATCCGTAAGCGCATATGGGAGCAGCATAGCCGTAGCCACCGTAGACGGGGCCACCAATGCCGACGCCCACCGACACCTGGGCATGAGAATAAGCTGCCGCCGGAACGATCAAGATGGCGAGTAAAGCGAGATAGCGTAAAAAGCGCATTTTCAAATCTCCTGAGCAAAGCCCAGTACGCCGTCAGGCGTCAGTGGCTCTACGGATTCCGTTCCTCGGATGGGCCCGGCTTCCTGATTAGTAAGAACGCAGAACTGAAGAAAATGTTGTGTTGAGTCTCAATTTGGCTGTAGGCGTGCAAAGTATTGCGCAAGATAACTTGCCCCAATCTGCTCCATCGTTGCCGGCCAACTCGCAGTCTAAATCCACTAGGGCACCTCTCAACCCCGCCACGCTAGATGCGGAAATCATCGAGATTCCCACATTGGTAAACAAAACGAGAGAAAAAGGGAAAACAATTCGCCAATGCAGGGTAATATATTCCCAATCGTGCAAAGGTTTTACTCGAATACTGCAATGTTTGGCAGGTTCAGGTGCAATCGGGTTTGGTCCACTGATTGCATCAACGTTAACGTTCGTCCAGTGATTATTAGAAGGACGAAATCTCCTAAGGTGAATTATGCGTCGCTTTGTGTATCTTCTGCTCTTGGTGATCTTTGTAGGCGCATCGGCATCGTGCATTAGCGCGTCGACCGATTGCGAGCGATGGTTTGTCGCGTACCGCCGTGAGTTGGCGCACTCCCGCCAGGTTCAGCGAATCGCTGCCGCGAAGCGCCGCGCAAAGCTCTACGCTCAACACAAGATCGCCCCTGCTAAACCGAAGCTGATGCCCGCTGTCGCAAGGGGCCCTCGCATGACCCGCCCGCAAACGCTCCACCACATCAACTTGGCTTGCGGCGTTCTGCCTGATGGAGGCGGCGATGAGCCTCTCGTTGCAGAGGAGACCCCCGGTCCGTTCCACTCCGCACTCCCTCTTGAGGATGGTCTGGATCTCCTGCCGGTCGATCTAGGCGAAATGGTCGCCTCAAACGACGTACCACCACCTCCTTCCTATGGGGGCGTCTCACCCGAGACTCCGGGTGGCCCATCTGTCTACAATCCGGGCTTCGGTGGTGGCGGTGGCGTGCCCCCCGGTGGACCAGGAAAAGGAGTGACCGCCCCTCCTGGCAACCCCGGTTCTCCCAGTGGCCCAGGATCCCCCGGCGGCCCAGGATCCCCCGGCGGCCCAGGATCCCCCAGCGGCCCAGGATCCCCCAGCGGACCAGGATCTCCCAGTGGCCCAGGATCCCCCAGCGGACCAGGATCTCCCAGTGGACCTCCGCCAACGATCCCAGTTGTCCCAGAGCCTTCCAGCTATGTTCTCGTGCTTACCGGAGTGGTAGGTGCCGCAGGTGCCATTCGCCGTAGATTCAAAGCTTAAGCGCCTCTGAGAGACTTGTAACCTGCTCTGGCACTTGGATGGCATGTCCGATCAACAGAATCACAGGAGCAGGACCAACAGCTTCATCGTCGAGTTCGTCTAGAGTCGAAATATAAACGTGCTCATCAGCGGCGGTCGCTTTGCTAATCGCGACACACGGCGTCTCGCCGGAGATCCCGGAAGAAATAAGGTCTTGGGCGAGTGCACGAAATTTACGGCCCGGCATGTAGATCACCAGCGTGGCGTCCTCAGGGAGGGCTCCCGTCCACTTCGGCTTCAGATCCACCTTCTCCGCCGCATGATGCGCTGTCGCGAGAATCAGCTTCGAAGCTGCGCTGCGATCTGTTAACGGAGTCCTCAGTCTTGCTGCCGCAGCAAACGCCGTCGTGATACCTGGGACGATCTCGAACGGGATCTTGGCCGATCGCAAGGCCCCTATCTCCTCGCCAGCCCGCCCAAAGATCAGCGGATCGCCGGACTTCAGCCGAAGCACCGACCTACCTGCCCGTGCGGCCTCCAGCATAAGAACATGGATCTCGGCCTGCGTAATACGCGGCTGCCCACAGCGCTTCCCGACCGGAATTATCTCTGCACCGGCGTGGGAGAGCGAGAGAATTTCAGCGGAGACCAGATCATCCGGCAGGATCAAATCCGCGGTCTCAAGCAACCGAAGTGCGCGGAGCGTAAGCAGGTTAGGATCGCCGGGACCTGCACCTGCTAAGTAGACGGTTCCAGGCTGGGCGGCAGCGTTCACGATTTCTTCTCAGGGAGTGGATTCTTCAAAGCATGTTCGCGGGCAAGCAGGCGTGAAGGACAGGACTCGTACCCGCACACTTCCCGTTGTGCCAGTTGATGAAGCAGCCACTTCCGCTCCTCATTGAGCGGCTCGATCTGCGTTACCTCGCGCCGCAGGTTGCCTAGGTCCGTTAGCCAATCGCCAACGTCGAGCGGCAGTTGCGCATTGATCTCTTTGCGCAGCCGCTGGGCGAGCGCCGGACTTGCTCCCGCAGTCGAAATGGCGATTTGGAGATCTCCGCGCCGCACTATTGAAGGAAAGTAAAAATCGCAAAACGGCGGGTCGTCTACCGCATTGCAGAGGATGTTTGTCTCGGTTGCCTCTTTGAAAATGGCTCGGTTCACCACAGGATTATCGGTCGCCGCAACCACCAGGAACTGCCCCGTCAAGTCGCCCGCAGCATACTCCCTCTTCAGCCACTCGATCTCGCCTTCAGCGGCCATGTCCGCAACGCGAGGACGCGCTTCCGGTGCAATGACCGTCACCTTAGCGTGAGCTGCCAACAGCGAATCGATCTTCGCTTCGGCCAGATTCCCGGCTCCAACGACAACGCATGGCCGCGCCGCAATTTTAAGAAAGATAGGAAAAAGATCCATGGAGCTAGGTTACTCTCCCGGGGCATAGCGGCCCGCGCCAACCGGCGGAGCATCGCGGTCAACGGGATCAACAACTGTACCTGCAAGCTGAGCGCGAAGACTGTCGTCATCCACGCGGGCGAAATAAGCACGGAGGTCTTCTTCCGGTTGACGCGCTGCAAGATAGCCGCGCAACAGCCGCTCAATAGCATTCGGAACATCGTCGGCTGCAGCTCGATATCCCAACGGACGGGCGGTTCGTGCAAACCTGCCCACCGCGCCCCCCACACAAAAATAGAAGGCATCTACGGACTTCCCGTCCTTCTTGATCTTCTTGCCTTCTAATCCGATGTCAGCGATCCAATGCTGTCCGCAGCTATTAGTGCAACCTGTTACGTGTAACTTGATCTGTTGATCGAAGGCCGGGAGCCGCTCTTCCATTTCACTGACGAGCCACTTCGAGAAGCTCTTCGTCTCTGCAATCGCCAGCTTGCAAAACTCCGTGCCGGTGCAGGCGATCGCTCCGCGCCAGAAAGCTGAAACATCCACCTGCAGTCCCATCCCATTCAGCGCAACAACCAAATCCGAGGCCTTTGCGTTCGGGACATTCGCGATGAGGATGTTCTGCATGATCGTGGTTCGCAGCTCTCCGTTGCCATACTGTTCCGCTAGTTCGGCCAATTTATGAAGTTGTTCGCCCGAGATACGTCCACGTAGAACACTGGCACCCACCGAAGACAATCCAAGCTGTTTCTGCGGCGCGACCCCAATGTGATCCCGGTAGATGTCGTCAGGAACGACGTCGTCACTGACAGGACTGGGATCCAACTTGTACCCGAGTTTGGTTTCCAACGCTTCGAGAAAGGACTCCGCAGTCCAGCCGTGCCGCATAAAGAGATACTTGATACGAGCTCGGGTGCGATTTTCACGAAGCTCCTGCTGCTCACGAAAGATCTCTGCAGTGGCGTGAACAGCCGCATATGCCTGATCCTGACGGAGGAATGCGGGGATACGCACTGCAAGATGAGGTTCGGTCGAAAGACCGCCACCTACACGCAATGTATAGCCGATCTCCTCCTTACCATCGGCAACCCGCTTGATCGCCGTCAAAGCAACATCATTGATCTCGGGGTACGTGCACCACAAAGGACAACCGGTGACAGAGATCTTGAACTTTCTCGGCAGGTTATAAAACTCAGGATTCGCCGTCAGCTTGTGTGCAATCTCAACTGCCAGCGGAGAAGCGTCAAGGAGCTCATGACCATCAATTCCCGCCAGCGGGCAGCCCGTTACGTTCCGAACTACATCGCCACATGCGCCCTTGGGGCTCAGTCCCACAGCGGTCAATGCATCGACTACCTTAGGCAACGCATCAATCGTCAGCCAGTGAAGCTGTATATTTTGGCGCGTCGTGATGTCTGCAAGATTTCGAGCATACGTTTTTGTAAGATCGGCTATGACGCGCAGCTGAGAGCTGTTTAGGATGCCGTTTGGAAGACCGATACGCATCATAAAGTATTCGGTGGCCTTGCCTTCACCGCCGACACCGCCAGTCGCTCCCACACCGTCTCCCTGCGTGTAAATCCCCCACCATTTGAAGTAGAGTCCAGCCCACTCGGGAAGCACGGAATCGCGGCCGTCCCGGGCAAACTGCCGAACCTCCTCCCAGGCATCCCACGGATTCTTTGCCAGTTTCAGACGCTCGGACTTTTGTGCTTTGGTCTCTTTGACAGGTGGTGCGCCGGGGGTTCCCATGATGAGTATCCTTTTGTCTGCTGTAAAACAAGAAAGCCCACCGAATCAGTGGGCGCTTGTGACTTTGCTGGAATGTCGAGACTTATTGGGTAAGTCCACGAAACGGGCAAAGGCAACAGCGCACAGAGATGTAACAACATGTGCGACAGGCATTTGACATTCGTGGAGACGTGCTCACCATCATCTAAGGTTAGTTGGCAGAGAACCACACGTCAAGGCTGACGGCATTTTTAGGCACATTGGAAACGTGACTCGAACTCAAGCCACGGACAGCACTGATTTAGTCTGCTTCTGCCAGCGAGAGCTTGTGCCGCACATCCGAGCCGCGAACCCAGAAGATCACGTCCTCTGCGATATTGGTGGCGTGGTCCGCTGCGCGCTCCAGGTTACGCGAGATGATGATCGCATTCAGCGCCTGCCCGCTGACCACCGGGTGTTGCTGCATTACCTCAATCAGCTCGTTCTGAACGTCGCGATTCATGTCGTCGATCTCATCGTCCATCGCGAGTACAGACTCTGCCAGCTTGGCGTCGGCCTCCAGCAACGATTGAATCGCGCGCCGGATCATGACCCCAACCTTCTCGCCCATATCCGGAATATCGATTGGCAGAGAAATCTTCGGCGATTCATGCAGGAATTGGGTCCGCGAGGCAATGTTAGTAGCTTGATCCCCAATTCGTTCCAGATCCCCGTTGATCTTGATCACCGACAGGATGAAGCGGAGATCGATCGCCATCGGCTGTTCTTTGGCGAGCAGGTCGTATGCCATCTCATCAACGTCACGTTCCGCCGTATTGATCGCCGCTTCAATCTCCTTCACGTGGTCGCAAAGACTCATATCCCCAGTCAGGTAAGCCTCCAACGACAAGGAAAGAGCCTGTTGCGAGAGTGCCGCCATGGCGAGAAGCTTGTCTTTGAGAGCTGCAAGTTGCATTTGAAAGTTAATGCGCGGCATCGGCGAATCCTTCTTTACACTTCGTTCCACTATTGTGACGGAAATAAAGAGAAGAAACCATAAATATCGCTTCCTCGAGTTGCGGGAATGTACACAATTCGGGCCACGTGCGGCTACTTGTAGAGCAAGTACGCTTCGCGTTGGCGCTCAAAGACGGTTAAGTCCTTCTCCCATCCAGCCGCGATCTTACGTGGATCGTCCATGTTTGTCAGCGCCTGCATCGTATCCACGTTCGTAACCAGATATGCGGCTTTGGCCAATTGAAACTCAGGATAAAGATGGTGGAGCGCGCTGATCAGTTCGATTCCCATCTCGGGAGAATTGAATGCGCCTCGGTCGGTCACTGTGAACGCAACTCCAGGGATCGTCTTCCCATGAGAAGGGTAGTGGTTCACATCCTCCGCAACCGCAAAATTCGTCGGCGCAAAGCTCACGCCGGGAACTTTGCGCGCAGTAAGGTATGCAGCTAGCTCCGGCGCATTAATGTAGGGTGCTCCAATATGCTCGTACGGCTTGTCTGTTCCGCGACCGACAGAGATATTAGTCATTTCAGTCAGGCCCACCGCAGGGTAAAGAGTGGCGGCGGCCGGGGTCCGAAGATTCGGGCTTGGATTTGTCCACTTCAACCCCGTCTCATCAAAATATTGCCCTCGAGACCAGTTTTGCATCGGCACGACGGTAAGTTGGGCATGAATCGGGACCAAAATATTGCTCGAAGTTGCACTGGGAATTCGCCGTTCGCTGTTGAAGTAGAGGGCCAGCTCTCCGAGAGTCATTCCATTGCGAACGGGCATCGGCATGTAGTTGTTATAAGACTCCGCTCCAGCGTCGGACACGGGCCCCTGCACAGCTATACCACCGTTAGGATTCGGCCGATCGAGCAAGATAATCTCGATATGCGTCTGTGTCGCGGCTTCGAGAAAGTATCCAACGAGTGCCTCATAGGTGTAGAACCGAACTCCGACATCTTGCAGGTCGATCACCACAGCATCGAGATCCTTCAGGGACTCTATGCTCGGATGGCGCTGTTCAGGCTTTGCGCCATAGAGGCTCCGGATAGGAAGATTCGTAGCAGGGTCTACATCGTTACCGATCTTGACTGTATCTTTTGTCCCCAAAAGGCCGTGTTCCGGAGAGAACAGCGTCTTCAATTCAACTCCAGGAAGACTATGCTGCAGGACGTCGATAGTTCTTCGGCCCTCGCGATCAAGGCCCGTTTGGTTCGTCAGCAGGCCCAGCCGCAAGTGATTATCATGGCGTTTTGCAGCCTGCGCAAGCACGTCGAAGTGAGTGGCTTCAAGCACATCGATTCCGGTAAGGACGTTACCACCAGAGACGGCGGCTTCAGAATTGCAGACGCTGTCCGCCGGACACTTTTGATAAAGATGAAGCGCAATGGCTGCAGCCGAAGCAACTTGTCCCCGCAGGGGCGAGATAGGAGCTGCTCCGCGGGGATGAATCGCATTCGACAAAATAACGACGAAGCTGTCGCTCCTGGAATCCATCCATAAGGAAGTGCCGGTAAATCCCGTATGCCCAAAGCTTCCAATTGGAAAGACCTCACCGCGGGGGCGCGAAAACGCAGAATTAATATCCCACCCGAATCCCCGTGCTGCCACTCCGGTCGTCGTCTTACCATCTGCAGTAAAGATCGTCGCCCCTGAAACCGCGCTGGTAGGTTGCTCCGGCTCCGTCATCAACTTCAGCGTCGCCTGCTCCAACGGAAAACTGCTTTGCCTTCCCGCCAGCCGATCGAGAAGGGCCTGAGCAAACAACGCAATATCTCCCGCCGTGGAAAACACTCCCGCATGTCCGGCGACCCCACCCATTCGTCGCGTAGTCGGGTCATGAACTGTTCCACGAAGCATTCTGTCGTAGTCCGGATTCGTGAGTGCCGATCCCTCATTGTCGTATGCGGTTGGCGCGATATTGGGAATCCAAACACCAGGAACCCACCCACCTCGACTCCCCGGAGAGCCATCAAACGTGCAGGAGACATTCGTCGCGACCGGCAACGGAGAGGGAACAGACACGGCTGATCCGTGAACATCCTTGACCCCGCACGCGCTCAGAAACGGCAGATAACGAGTGTGTGTCATCCCCAATGGATTGAATATCTTTTCCTGCGCATACTCGTTCAAAGCTTGTCCGCTGATCCTTTCCACCAGCACGCCAAGCGTAATGTAGTTGATATCCGAATATTTGAAATGCGTACCAGGTTGCGTCTCCAACGTGGCATTCATTGCCCGCCGTACACCCTCCGCTTTATCAGGAGCGGCAAGTCCCCAGGGGTCCTTTAGGTCGATATCCTCCGGCAAACCTGAGTAGTGTGTCAGCAACTCCCGAATCGTAACCGCCTGCTTCCCGTTCACCGCGAATTCCGGCAGATACTTCGCCACCGCATCGTCGAACTGAAGCTTATGCGCCTCATAAAGCTGCATCACCGCCGTAGCCGTAACCAGACACTTCGTCAGCGAAGCCATATCGAAGACGGTATCGGTTGTCATCGGTTCCACCGCAGGTTCCAGCGCACGATTCCCGTACGCCTTTTCAAAGATCGTCTTTCCATCGTGGCCCACAAGCACCACCGCACCCGGTATCTTCTTCGCGCTTATCGCCTCATCGAACAGCGTAGAAACAGCGCTGAAATCGTAGTTCTCATGAGAGGCCGCTTGAGTCTCCGCAGCAATGTCGCGTGATGAGAGAAAAAAAGGAGCAGCGAACAACAAAAGAGCGACCTTCGCAGCAGTCTTTTGTGGCAACTTATCAGCTCGATTCCCACGGAACAAAAGACTGCCGAGGGACCCCACCACAAACGTAACGATCGAGCCGATCAGGACGTACCAGGTGAACGCAATATGTGGAATCGTGATCGGTCCAACCTTGATCACACCAGGAGAGAGCCAAAGCAAAAGGTTCAGCCCAAATCCACAGATCATTCCAAGAATCGCCCCCGTCTGCGTAGCGTAGCGGGTCAGCGTTCCGAGCAGAAATACGCCGAGCAAAGCACCATAGGCCACCGAAGCAATTGACAACCCCACCTCCACCACGTGGCCCTTACCCCCGGCGAATACGCTATATACAGCTACTCCAAACAGCACCAGCGCCCACACCACCGTGCTCGACCGCGAGATCAACATGCGCTCCCTGTCATCTGCCTCCGGCCTCCAGTGCATATAAAAATCCACCACAGTCGTCGACGAGAGGGAATTCAAAGCCGCGCTCAAATTCGACATCGCCGCAGCGAGAATGGCAGCCACCAGCAGCCCGGCAATCCCGATCGGCATCTCTCGCACAATAAACGTTGGGAAGATTCGATCCGCCGAAGCGAAGACCGCCGGATGTAGTCCGTAGAAAACATAAAGCCCGACGCCGATCAGCAGAAAAAGCGTGAACTGAAGAAAGATTACGGCCCCGCTCGAAAGCAACGCTAGTCTCGACTCACGCAGGTTCCGCGCGGCCAGCATTCGCTGGACCATTAGCTGGTCCGTCCCATGCGAGGCCATCGTCAGGAACGTTCCCCCCAGCACTCCCGACCAAAAGGTGTAGCTCTGTGTCAAGTTCAGCGCGAAATGGAACAGCCGAAACTTTCCCGCGGCCGCTGCGACTTCGTGAATATGCGACCACCCCCCGGGCACATGTGTCCCCAGAGTAAAAATCGCAACCATCGTACCGCCGATATAAATTGCCATCTGAACCACATCAGTCCAGATCACCGCCGCCATTCCGCCTTCAAACGTATAGAGCAGCGTAAGAGCCGAAATGATCCCGATAGACAGCACATCGCGCGTCCCGATCGCGATCCCCACCACGATGCTCACCGCGAACACCCGCACCCCTTCCGCCGCCGCCCGGGTCAACAGGAACAATCCTGCCGTCACCTTGTGCAATGTATGTCCGAAGCGCTGATCGATCAACTGATACGCCGTTAGCATCCGTCCCTCAAAGTATTTCGGCAGAAAGATGAGTGCCACTACCACGCGGCCCAGCATATAGCCGATCACGATCTGCAGGAACCCAAAGTCTCCAGCAAACGCCACACCGGGAATGCTGATGATCGTGAGCGTGCTGGTCTCCGCCGAAACGATAGACAGCGCAATCGCCCACCACGGAATTGTTTGATCCGCGAGAAAGTAGCTTCGGAGTGATCTCGCGTTCGGATCTTTGCCACTCCGAAAGCGCAGACCAAACAGCGTGATTCCGACCAGGTAGACGACGATCAGTGCAAGATCGAAGGGGTGAAGGCGCGTTGGAACTGCGGCAGCATACATTCGTGCCAGTGTATAGCGACAGCGTCCCTACACGCAGCAGACGCGAGCTATCATCCAATTCCGTAACATCGTTAGTATCCCCCTACGCCGGCCTCTTCGGCTCGCAGAGCAAGCCCTCGCGCAACTGACGTAAATTCATTGCCAGTGCGAACTCGCGACGAGGTAAATCTTGACTCGAAGATGCGTCGAACTGCCGGTACGAAGCTAGTCCCTCCAGTCAGGAATACGCGGTCCACCTCTCGTGTAGAGATGTTGCTGGTAGCGAGCAGAGTGTCCACGCATCTCTCGATCGATTGCAGGTCTTCGGCGATCCAGCCTTCAAACTCCGTGCGCTCAACGGTCGCAACAAGATCCATGCTGCCGTCGCGGAAACGGAACTTGGCCGTTTCATGATTCGACAGGTCCACTTTCAAACGCTGCACAGCCTGGTGTAGCTGATATCCAAGATCCTCTTCGATCAAGTTAATAAGTGCTTCGATCTTCTCCGGCTCCTGCGCCCGTGCTCGAGCGCTCTTCAGTATCTCAGCCACATTCCGTGTCTTTAGAAAAGAAAGATAGTGCCAGCGTTCGAGATTGGCGTAAATCCAGGCCGGAGCCGCCGGGATAATGCTTGCCGGACGGTCTGGTGCCTGCGCGTAAGAACGTTCGAAACTGTCCGAGCCCAGCGCCGGAGAGACCAGCTTGCGGACGATCCTTGCATCGAAGCTATCGCCCGCAAGCCCCAATCCGCTGTTGCCCAAAAGATCCTTTGCCGTCCGTCCGCGCGCGCGGACACCAGGACCGACATGCAGCAGCGAAAAGTCGCTGGTACCCCCACCGAAGTCCCCAATCAGGATCAATTCGTCGTGATCGAGGGTTGACTCGTACGCATAAGCCGCGGCAATTGGCTCCATCTCGAATTCGACCGACTCGAAACCTGCATGAAGAAACGCCTGCCGCAACCGCTGCACTGCGAAGTCATCGTCCTCAACGCTGTCGGCTCCCACAAATCGAACCGGACGCCCCACCGTAGCCTGTCGAACAGGATGCCCAAACTGCCGTTCTGCAGACAACCGCAGATCGCTAAGGATGCGCGAGATCAAATCCTCAATCGTGTACCGTCGTCCAAACACCTCTGTGCCAGTCAGTGTCCTGCTGGTGAGGTAAGACTTCAATGACTGAATCAGACGACCTTTGTGTTCGGCATGAAGATAATGCTCGATCGCTTGTGGTCCCGTGAATCCCTTAATCTGCGTGCGACCCGAATGCTTATGCTGTTCCAGGTAAAGCACAGAACGAAACGACTCCGTGGCTGCTGCCGCAGTAGGGAAGGAGGCCAGCTCAACCATCCCGTCTCCGCGAGCAGAAGCGATTGAGCTGTTCGTAGTGCCGAAATCAATTCCGAGTGCGTGGCCGATGGAGTGCGTCGAAAGCATGGTCTTCTAGATTGCCAGATATTCCGACCTAAGCGCTACTCGCTCTCCGGTACGAACTTACTTCGGAGCGGGAGCCGGAGCCGGCGGCGGTATGCCCAGATCGGCTGCCGGCGGAAGCGTATGGGTATCGGACCACTGACGCTGCGCGCTGCGAAGTCTGTCGCTACGGGCCTCCCATATCCCCATCGTGTAATCGTAGTGTTCGAGCACTGGCCGCAGCCCATACGCACGGTTGGAGCGGTACCACGCCTGCTCGTACAGATCACGCAGCAGGGAATAAGCGTCGATGTAATCCTGAATTCGTCCATTCGCCCCATTTATGTCCGAAAGCTCACGGCCTACATTCATGCGCTGTTTCTTGTCCGTCGTGTTCTGCATCGCGTAGGCGCGTTGATAACCCTCCGCAATCTCCTCGGCCAGCTGAAACTTCAGCCCGATCAGATCCATCCTCCGCGCTCCCAACTCCAGTGCGTCGATCGCTGCAGTCTCACGCAGCGTCGTAGGCGCACTCGGATAAGAGTCCGCCGGATCATAAGCCTTAGGCTCCGTCGAAACTGGTGCTGGCGCCGGCGCAGCAGCCCTCGCCTGCGCGATCAAAGTCAGCGCTCGCTCCGCATGCAGCCGCAACTCATGTGCATACGGAAGCACCTGCGCCCCAATCCTCAACCCATCCTTCGACATCGGGTCCAGCCAGAAGATGCTGTTCGTTCCATCGCCTTCCTTCGCCTGATCTTTCAGCACCGAATGAGCCAGCATCATCTCCTTCTGCGCTTCATTTAGATCGCCCGTCGCGTCACCATGAAACACCTGCGCATAAGAATCCTGGAAGTTCGGAATCGACGACTCCCCCTTCTGCCAGGCCGCCGCAGCACCAAACAGAATTCCATACCAATCCTGGTTGAAGAGCCCTTCGCCGTCATCGTTCCATATCGTGTTCAGCTGTCCCGTCGACCCCAGCCGCTGCCCATCCGCAGTAAAGCGTTGAATATTGGAAAGCGCATAGTTATTGTTCGGATAGACCCTGCGGAAGTTGTTGACGCTCGGTGCCACCCAGGTCTCCATTCCCGCGTTTGTAAACGGTGTTAAAAAGCGGTCATACCCGCGAGGCTCCGGGTTATAGACCCACGCAATGGCGATCGTGGAATCTTTAAACGATTGGGGCAGACCCTTCAGCAGATCCGGTGAATCCTGAGCGATATCTCCCCAGAAAAGGAACCGGCGATTGAGCGGCTTCAACTCCGCGACAATCTTCTGCAGAAAATCCAGATAGACCGCCCCCAGCCCGCGAGCATCCACATCTTCCTTGGTCTGCCCCAAACCCAGATCGACCGTCTCGTCTGCTCCAATATGCAGAAATGGTCCTGGATAGAGTGCCGCAAGCTCAGTAAACATCTGTTTGATCAGCGCAATCGACCCCGGCTGTGCCGGCGCCAGCACAGCCCCATGTGGAGTCTCCGCCAGCGGCTGATACTGCTCCCACGTCAAATTGTGGTGGAGGTGACCAAACGCCTCCTGCTCAGGCACCACATCAATATGGTAGAGCCGCGCATATGCAACCAGCTCTCTGGCCTCATCAGCCGTAACGCCCCCCCCTGGCGGCGCCATCAAAGGGTTCGACGCATACTGCTGCGTATGTTCGAAGTAAGGAGAATATTGATTGACCTTATAAGCAGCCAGCGTCCGAATCAGATGCTTCTGAAACTCCAGCGTAGTCACCGGTCCTCGCGACAGGTCATCATCGAGCCCGCGGTACTTCATCGCCGGCCAGTCCCTGATATTTGCCCCATGGAGCACCGCCCGAGCGCCGTCCCCTTCAATCAGCTGCTTGACGGTTTGCGCTCCGTAGAACACTCCGGCAGCCGTATCCCCAATGACCGTCAGTCCGTCCCCACTCGCGGCGATCACATAGCCTTCCGCCTTCATCTCATCGGTAAACCGAGCCTCCGGGTGTCCAGCGAGTCGCGTCAGTTGGATCTGAATCCCAGTTGCCGAAGCAGCTTGAATACCCCGCGTCTGTAGCGTCATCGCCAGATCGTCGGCGGCAAACTGATCTTCGGCAGCGCAAGGGGCTGCACAGACGATGCGAACGCCATGCGGCAACGGCTGGTCGGTCGTCGCACGAATCTCGCGCGGGATCGGAATCAACTTAGTAGAGGGTTGTGCCGAAGCAGAGGAGACAAGCACACCAAAGCCAACCAGCAGGGTTCCGAAGCGAAAAAAATACATGAGGACAAAGGTAAATTAGTTCTGCGACCTTTGCAGTCACCTATTCAGTTCCCGCCAAAATCTCAAAAAATGTCAGCCTTTCGTAAAATTTCCACAGAGCAACGTATTTTCTCCATGAATACAGCACAAATTATTCCTCTGTTCACACGACTTTGTGAGCATGGTTCAAAGAGCAAAGGAAGAAAGTTGGAGAGGCCAGAAGGCCTTCCCGCTCTCTTGTTGTCCTTGTGCCTTTCATCTTTCTGCGAGGTTCCATGACGAAGCAACTACGAGCGACCATGGCGGCGATATTGGTTATCAGTTCAATATCTCTCCAGGCGCAAACGAGCACGGCAACACAGAAGACCGGTACGGCGACCGCTCACAAAAAGGCGCCGAAAGAGAGCCCGGTGGAGCGCCAAATCCGCGAACTGCGCGAGCAGATGCAGAACCAGCAGGCCCAGATCGACGCTCTCAAACAGCAGAACGCCGATAAGGACGCGAAGCTTGCTGCCGCTCAGCAGGCGGCTCAGACTGCTGAAGCTGCTGCTGCCAGTGCATCGGCTAAGGCGGATAGCCTCAGCTCGTCCGTCTCGACCAACGCTGATGCCGTCTCCAGTCTGAACAGCACTGTGACCGACCTCAAGACCACCAACGTCGGCCTCGCCCAGACCATCAGCGATACAAAGAAGCAGCTTACCGACGAACTCGAGTCGCCTCTCGCCATCCACTACAAAGGCGTCACCCTCACACCAGTTGGCTTCTTCGCGGGTGAATCTGTTTACCGGCAGCGCGCGATGAACGCCGACGTCAATACGCCGTTCAACGCGACCCCTTACGACGGCGCAGGCCAGGCCCACACCAGCGAGTTCAACCTCTCTGGTCGCCAGAGCAGAATCGGCGCACTCTTCCAGGCCAACCCCGGACCGTACCACTTCGCAGGCTACGTCGAAGCTGACTTCCTCGGCGCCGGCGCCAGCAGCAACGAAAATCAAAGCAACAGCTACGTTCTTCGCCAGCGTCAGATCTTCGGTCAGTTCGGAACCAACAGCGGGTTCACTGTAACCGGCGGTCAGATGTGGTCACTCGTCACCGAGACCAAGAAGAGCACAGACAACCGCACCGAGAACCTGCCCGCTGTCATCGACGCTCAGTACAACGTCGGTTTTAGCTGGGAGCGTCAGCCCGGTGTAAGGTTCCAGCAGAAGATCGGTGGATTCACCGCTGCGGCCTCACTCGAGGAAGCCGAAATCATCTACTCGGCAACCAATGCGAACGCCAACTTCTTCATCGGCAACGCAGGTGCGGGCGGTGGTCTCTATAACCTCACTGCCAACTACTCCAACAACATCGCCCCAGACGTGATCGTAAAGACTACCTACGATATGGGAGCTGCCCACTTCGAGGCCGGCGGCCTGGTTCGCTTTTTCCGCGACCGGTACTATCCCAACCAGACCCTCACTGTTCCATCCGCTGTGGGTGGCACCAACAACACCAAGGTCGGCGGCGGCTTCTTCGCCAACGCCCGGACGCCTATCACTCACTATGCTGACTTTGGCCTCCACTTCCTTGGCGGCACTGGCGTAGGCCGTTATGGCACCTCGACCTTGCCCGACACTACCGTGCATCCCGATGGAACGCTCGCGCCCATCAAGAACTACCAGTTCCTGGGCTCGCTCGAACTTCACCCGCAGAAGAAGCTCGATCTCGATATGTACTACGGTACGGAATACGCGCAGCGCACCACCTACCTCAGCACCGTTGGTGCAGATGCCGGCAAAATCGTCGGTTATGCTCCAATCACCAGTGCCAACACTGGTTGCGGTATCGAGACTCTGCCTACGACCCCAACCTCCGGTCTTGGCAGCATCGGTGTTGCCGGAAACCCGCCTTACAGCCCCGGTACTCCTGCGAATTGCTTGGGTGCAACCCGGGCAGTCTCCGAGCTCACCGGCGAGTTCGTCTATCGCTTCTACAACAACCCCAAATTCGGCCGTCTGCAGTATGCCATGCAGTACAGCTACCTGCAGCGGGTCGGCTGGGCCGGTGTTGGTGGCGCGCCGAAGGCCAACAACAACATGGTCTTCACCAGCCTCCGTTACTACCTCCCGTAGTAGCTTTCGCACCACATAAAAAAGGCACCCTTCGGGGTGCTTTTTTTATTCTCCATACTGAGACGCCGAACCAAATTGAAACACCGACGATCCAGCAATAGTCCACTGAATCCGCACTCCTGAACTTCTTCTAAAATAATCGACTCACTTGGTCGCTAACGTCGGCTGAAATCCGGACACACCGAATTGCCAAAATAGAAAAGCCATTTCATCCGCCCGCTCTTCGTCCCGTTGCGTCTTGGTCGAACCCATTCCGTGTCCCGCGTCATAGTCGACGCGCAGTAAAATTGGCTTCCCGCTACTAGTAGAAGCCTGCAAGCGCGCCGTCATCTTTGCTGCCTGCCACGGCGCAACGCGTGGGTCGTTGGCTCCAGTAGTCAGCAGTATCGCTGGATACGCCGTGTCTGGTTTTACATGTTGATATGCATCCATCGCATACAGCGCCTTAAAGCCATCTGGCTCCTTGACCGTTCCAAACTCCGGAATATTTGCTGGCCCACTGGCCATCAGTTCGGAGCGAAGCGAATCGGAGTCCCCGACTCGAATCAAAGCCGCGCCAAATAAATCTGGACGCTGCGTAATGGCGCCTCCAATTGTGATTCCGCCGGCGCTGGTGCCTTCGCCGGCCAGGTGCGCCGGAGAGCTATATTTGTGCTCGATCAGGTATTCAGCCGCCGCCACCATGTCATCAATCGTGTGCTGCTTGGTCAACTTCTGCCCCGCCAGATGCCAATCCTCGCCATATTCGCCGCCGCCGCGGACGTGAGCCACCGCGGATATGCCTCCGCGTTCAAAAAATGCCAGCAGTATAGGACTGAACTGCGGATCGAGTGTGATCCCATAGGCCCCATAGCCGTCCAGCCAGGTCGGATGCGATCCATCAAGCACTAGTCCACGCTTGTGAATAATCGACAGCGGCACCATCGTTCCGTCCGCGCTCTTTACCTTCACCTCTTCTGACTCGACCTGCGAGTAGTCGACCGGCGACTGAGCCACGAGCCCCGTGTCTGTCAGCTTCTGTGACCGCGAATCCAGCGCATACCACAGTGGCGACTTCGTCCACGACGTCAGTTCCAGCCAGGCCCCGGCTTCCGTTGGATTCGTGACCAGCGTCTGAATCGCTCCATCAAACGGCAGCTTCACCGGCTCAATAGCCCCGTCGCGATAAGACAACCGCCGCAGTCGTCCGATCCCTCCGTCCAGGTCCTGCACATAAAGCGCATCGCTCGCAGCTGCAATACCGACAACAACCACATTGCTCGGCGCAACAATCACCGTCGCATGATCGAGGTCTGGCTTGTCGAGAGCGGTTCGTAAAACCTTAAAGCGAGACGCCTGATTATGAGACACCAGGAAGAGACTGTCCTCACGCACGTCAAACCCTGTAATCGCATCCGATTGATCGGCAACCTTCTTCCAGATCATCTTTGCATTCGCGTCCGCCTGGAATGGAGCAACATACAAATCCTTCTCGTGCTTCACCCCGTGAAATATCACTCCGACAAGATACTTGGGGGCGCCTGGAGAAAATGCGACGAGAGGGAAGTCGTCCTCAGTCACCTTTACGTCAGCAGACACCTGGTATCCGAAGACGGCATCTTCTTTGTCCGGGTTGGCGCCCAGAACATGATGATAGGTACGTAGTTTCTGGTACTTCGCTGTCGGTGCTGAATCCGCCGTCAATTTCTGGGTTCGAGTATAGAAAAATGAATGATCAGGCAGCCAATTGGGCTGCCCAAATTGAGCGCGATCGATCGTGTCAGGAAGCACTTTCCCGCTGGCACTTTCGATCACATGCAGTATGCTCTCTTCCGATCCGCCAACCGAGATGCCATAGGCCACATACTTCCCGTCAAGCGACGGCTGAAAGTAGTCAATCGAAAAATGCTTTCCATCTGCCTGGGTCAACTTTTCAGGATCTACGAGCAGACGCTCCGGTGCATTCAATTTATCCCGCACATAAAGCTTCCGGTTATCAGATCCGGGCTGGGTCTTGAAGTAAAAATATCGTCCACCCCACACCTGCAGCGCCGAGACAACATCGCCCGCGTTGTCCAGCGCCTTGATACGATCCAGCAACGGGCCTCGCCCCGGTATGCTTGCCAGCACACTGCGCGTGTAATCGTTCTGAGCTTTCATCCAGGCCACGACGTCGGGAGCAGTCGTATCCTCAAGCCATCGGTAGGGATCGGCCACTTTCGTGCCGAAGTAGTCGTCTGTCACGGCTCGCACTGGCGTGTTAGGCAGTTTGGATTGGGCAATGGCCAAATGGGTGCTGACCATGGAGAAAACCAGCAGAAACCTTATGAGACCGCGCATGACAGTTCCTATCCTTTTGAGGATTTAAGTCGAATCTGATGCTGGACCGGTTACTGTTAGGCAGTGTACTTCCATTTCACACGCTTGCGCTTCGTGAAATCGCTCTTTCCTCCACGCACCTGTTGAACCAGCATCCCACCCCGCTAAGGCAGAGGAATCGACCCCTGACAACCTTTTGTTCGAGGTACGGTCAAATCTTTGGTACGCTTCTGGTGCGACGTTTTTTGACGCATGCACGTTGCTCAAGAGGTGATGAAGGATGATTCTCGATCCAAAACGGCTCTTTCCTGCGGAGAGCAAAGCACGGTCAATCGCCGCAAAACTCTACGAAACAGTCCGGAATCTGCCGATCATCTCGCCACACGGGCACACCGACCCGCGCTGGTTTGCCGAAAACGAGCCCTTTGCCAATCCTACCGCCCTCCTCATTCAGCCTGATCACTACATCTTTCGAATGCTCTACTCCCAGGGAATCTCTCTGGAGTCGCTTGGCATCTCTCCGCTCCACGGCACAGCCGCTTCAGTCGACCCGAAAGAAGTCTGGCGCATCTTTGCAAAAAACTACTATCTCTTCCGCGGCACCCCCACACGTCTATGGCTCGACTACTCCTTAGAAAATCAGTTCGGCCTGACCAAACGTCTCAGCTCTGAGAATGCGGACGAATACTACGAAGTCATCGCGAAAAAACTACAGACCGCCGAGTTCCGGCCCCGTTCGCTCTACGAGCAGTTCAACATCGAGGTCCTCTCCACCACCGACTCCCCCCTCGACACCCTCGAATACCACAAAGCCACTCGCGAGTCGGGTTGGCGAGGTCGCATTTTGCCGACCTTCCGGCCAGACTCGCTGGTCGACGCCGACTACATCGGTTTCCTCGACAACATCCAGAAGCTAGGCCAGATTACCGGCGAAGACATCGGCACCTGGAAGGGCTACCTCAATGCTCTGCGCAACCGCCGTGCCTTCTTCAAGTCCATGGGAGCGACTGCAACCGATCAGGGCCACCCAACGGCCCTGACCGCCGATCTCGACCCAAACGCTGCAGCCTCTCTCTACACTCGAATTCTCTCGGGTCGCTCCGTACCAGAAGAGCAGGAGCTCTTCCGCGCTCAAATGCTTACCGAGATGGCCGGCATGAGCGTAGAAGACGGCCTCACGATGCAGCTTCACCCCGGTTCTGTCCGCAACCACAACCGGCAGTTGTACGAGAGGTTCGGACGCGACAAGGGAGCCGACATACCCTCGCCAACCGAGTATGTCCGCGCCCTTCAGCCTCTGCTGAATCGTTACGGAAACGACCAGCGGTTGACCTTCATCCTCTTCACCCTCGACGAGACCACCTTCTCCCGCGAACTGGCTCCTCTCGCCGGCCACTATCCCGCGCTCAAACTTGGTCCTCCCTGGTGGTTCCACGACTCCCCAGAGGGCATGATGCGCTTCCGCGAGCAGGCCACCGAGACGGCCGGCTTCTACAACACGGTGGGCTTCAACGACGACACCCGCGCTCTCCTCTCCATCCCATCCCGCCACGACGTAGCACGCCGCATCGACTGCGCCTTCCTCGCCCGCCTGGTCTCAGAACATCGCCTCGATGAAGAGGAAGCCTTCGAAGTAATCCAGGACCTCACCGTCAACCTCGTCAGGAAGGCCTACAAGCTGTGATGCGTCCATGAATTATCAGACAAAGAGGGAGGATTACGACCTATCGGCGCACTGAGCAACCGTGGCCAACGTTCAAAAAAAATAATTGAAAATCGTGGCGTATTTTTCTCGATCCAAGTCAACGCGGTTCCTGATCCACGTTAGCCACACATTTCACCACGTTCTCACCACCAAAACACCATCGCAAACTCACCCATTTTCGGCCGCCCCCCCCTCAAAAACACAGCAAAATGGATGAAGAGCGGTACCACACACCACCAGATTTTTTTTGCGCAAGCCACAATTTTTTCCAACTGGCCATCGCCTCCACTCAACGCACCCCACCACGAGTACCGGGAGTAAGATCAAAACCCATGAGCCTCTTTTTCGCTGCCGGAAGTCCAACAACAGAGATGTCGCCCACAGAAGTGCGATCAAACCTGTTCCAGGCTCTGGACAAACTAGGTCAGCGCAATAAGGTCGTTGCGGTTCCTCCTGATTTCACGCGAATGCACTCTCAAAGCGGCGTCCTTACCGAACTAGTCTGGCAATACTACGGAGACAAACTCGTCGACATCCTCCCCGCACTGGGGACTCACAAGCCCATGACCGATCAGGAAATTGCGACGATGTACGGCGCAACTCCGCGAACTCTCTTCCGCAACCATGACTGGCGAAAGGACGTCGTTACGCTGGGAGAAGTTCCAGGCGAATTCATGTACGAAGTGAGCGAAGGAAAGCTCGACTACACCTGGCCAGCCCAAGTGAACAAATTGCTACGAGACGGTGGCCACGATCTCATCCTCTCTATAGGCCAGGTCGTTCCCCATGAAGTCGTCGGCATGGCCAACTACAATAAAAACATCTTCATAGGCACAGGCGGTGCTATCGGAATTCATCGCAGCCACTTCCTCGGCGCGGTGTACGGTATGGAACGCATGATGGGCCGTGCCGATACACCTGTTCGTCGTGTACTCAACTACGCTAGCGAACACTTTGCTGGCGGGATGCCGATCGTCTATGTGCAGACGGTCGTAGGCAAGAACGTCGATGGAAAGCTCGTCATTCGCGGTCTATACATCGGTGACGATTCAGAATGTTTCGAACTCGCCGCAGATCTCAGCCTCAAGGTCAACTTCAAGATGATGGATCGGGAGATCAAGAAGGCGGTTGTTTTTCTCGATCCCCTTGAGTTCAAAAGCACGTGGCTGGGGAACAAGAGCATCTATCGCACTCGCATGGCCCTCGCAGATCACGCCGAACTAATCGTCCTGGCTCCGGGGGTCCACGAATTCGGGGAAGATTCCACCATTGATGCGCTGATTAGGAAGTACGGCTATTGTGGAACCCCCCGGACCCTTGAAGCTGCCAAAGAGGATCCTCAGCTGGCTGGGAACCTGAGCGCGGCGGCCCACCTCATCCATGGTTCCAGCGAAGGCCGTTTCACGATCCGATATTGCCCGGGACATTTGACCCGCGAGGAGATCGAGGGCGTTCACTTCGAGTATGGAGACCTGACGGAGATGACGTCAAAGTACAACCCCGCAACGCTCGCAGACGGTTGGAACACAGTAGATGGGGAAGAGATCTTCTATATCTCTAATCCTGGTCTTGGGCTCTGGGCTTATCAGGGTCGCTTCCAGAGCTAGATTCTGCATGGTTGCCGTTAATGATGATGATCGAGAGGATGCTGTTGGATGATTGTTGTGTTGATGGGTGTAAGCGGATCTGGCAAGACTACTATCGGGACGCTGCTGGCTAAGCGTGCGGGCGCCGTGTTTGCCGATGGAGACGATTATCATCCTGTGGCGAACAAGCAGAAGATGGCAGCAGGCCATCCGCTCAACGATGAGGATCGTCAGCCGTGGCTCGAGGTGCTGAATCAGCTCTTGCGAGAGTGGTTTGCAGAAGGGAAGAGCGGTGTTCTGGCCTGCTCTGCATTGAAGGCGAGTTATCGGGTTACGCTGCAAGCGGGTATGCCGAACGGTGCGGTAAGCTTTGTTGTGCTTGAGGCGTCAAAGGAGATGCTTGCGGCTCGTCTGGCAGAGCGAAAACATGAGTTCATGAGTGCGAAGCTCTTGGAGAGTCAGCTTGCGACCCTCGAGATACCGAGCGATGCTGTTCGGGTTGTGAATGATCGGTCCCCAGATGAGGTCGTCAGTCAGATTCTTACGCAGGTCTTGTCGGGAAAGAACTGAGTTTTTTGAGAATAATTTGAGGTAAGAAGAGGCAATTTTCTATGGGGCATCCGTTGTTTGATTTGAGTGGCAAGTCGGTGGTGGTGGTGGGGGGGACGTCGGGTATCGGGTTGGCGATGGCGGTCGGTCTGGCGGAGGCAGGCGCGGATGTGGTGGCGACCTCGCGGCGGATGGAGCAGGTGGATGAGGCGGCGAAGGCGATTGAGGCGACGGGGCGGCGGTCGCTGCGGCTGACCTCGGATGTGGCAGATCGGCAGAGTCTGCAGGCTCTGCTGGATGGGACAGTGAAGGCGTTCGGCAAGGTGGATATCCTGGTCAACTGCGCGGGCAGGATCAAGAGGGAGCCGACGCTGACGGTCTCGGAGGAGACCTGGGACGGCATCATGGATACGAATGTGACGGGGACGCTTCGGGCATGTCAGATCTTCGGCAGGCACATGCTGGAGCGCGGCTATGGGCGCATCGTCAACATCGCTTCGCTGAATACCTTCGTTAGCCTGAGAGAGGTGACGGCATACGCGGCGAGCAAGGCTGCGGTTGGGGCGTTGACCAAGTCTCTGGCGGTGGAGTGGAGCGCGCAGGGTGTGACCGTGAACGCGATCGCTCCAGGCGTCTTTCGGACCGCGTTGAATCAAAAGCTGCTGGACGAGAGCGAACGGGGTAAAGAGTTGTTAATGCGCACCCCCATGGGGCGCTTCGGAAAGACTGTTGAATTGGTGGGTGCGGCGATCTTTCTTGCGAGTGATGCCTCGGCGTTTATCACAGGAGAAATTCTTGTCGTCGATGGCGGTTTTCTTGCCAGCGGAGTGAACCAGTAGGGCCTGTCTGCCACTGATGGATTGATTGAGCCGCTTCTCTTCGTTCGGTGGTGCCCTCCCCCTCCCCCTTGGGGGTTATTTTGCGCGTAAGCTGCGTATTTTCTGTGGCTTACAGGGAGGTGCTGCTCGTAACCTATTCATTCTAAATGGCTTACGGCTAAAATACTTTAAATGTGTGACTTGCGGTGCAATTCTCTGGTTAAAGCAATGAAAGCCGCGGGTGTCCGCGGCTTCATTGCTTGCTCGTTTTCTTCGGTATTTCCAGTATAGCTGTTTGGCTATAACTCATGCGCAAGGGATATCTTATTGTTTCAAATGGGGTTGATGGCGATGAGGGGTTGACAGGTTTCTGGCATGTCGACAAAGACAATAAAGCACAACGGGAAAGGCGAAGGTGTGAAGAGCAAAGTGGAGACGCAGGATCAATCTTCCACAGCATGGCTCAGGATGGGTGAGAACGGATAGAGGACAAACGACGGATGCCTATCGAACCGTGGATTTAGTGATCTGGTTGTTACCGTTTTTGTGTTGGGTGGGAAGGATCCAGGGATAGAGAACCGCAAGGTTTGGTGGAACGATGGTGAGGAAGAGCAGGAAGACGCCGACCATCTCTGGGATGTGAAACATGTTTCGGCTCTCAAGAAAGAGCGATAGGCCGATCAGCGCAACAATCGTCACGCAGATAACGGTGCGTGCAAGGGTCTTTGCCCAGGGTTTGTCGTCATTGGGAAGCATTTTCGAACCGCCTTTCGTCATGCGTCGATAGCGATTTCTGCTAACAATGCCCGTTCTTTCAGCTACGACGGACAGACGCACGAGCGATTAATACGGCAGTGTAGGCCGCTCCGAAGCCGTTGTCTATATTTACTACGGTAACGTTGGGGGAGCAGGAGTTGAGCATTCCCAAAAGTGCAGCGGCGCCGTCGAAGCTGGCTCCGTAACCGACTGAGGTGGGGACGGCGATGACGGGGACGCCGACCAATCCGCCTACGACCGACGGGAGGGCGCCTTCCATTCCGGCACAGACGATGACGACGTCTGCGTGGACGAGTTGGTCGCGGACGGAGAGGAGTCGGTGGAGTCCGGCTACGCCTACGTCGTAGAGGCGGGTGACCTTGGCGTTGAAGAGTTCGGCGGTGACGGCAGCCTCTTCGGCGGTCGGCTGGTCGCTGGTTCCGGCGCTGAGGATGGCGATGTGGCCCTTTGGATCTTCGGGAGGAGATTGTTTGAGGGTGATGGCGCGGGCTGAGGGGTGGTGGGCGGCTGCTGGGAAGGATGCGAGGACGAGGGCGGCGGTTTCGGCGTCGGCGCGGGTGGCGAGGACGTCGGTTCCGGCGGCGGCCATGCGGGTGAAGATGTCCGTGGTTTGCTGTGGGGATTTTCCCTGGGCGTAGATGACCTCGGGGAGACCGATGCGGAGGGTGCGGTGGTGGTCGATGCGGGCGTGGCCGATGTCCTCGTAGGGCATGTCGGCGAGGCGCTGGGTGGCGGCGGTGGGGGTGATGGTTCCGGACTGGACGGCGGCGAGGAGTTCAAGGAGGGAGGCTTTGTTCATGATTGTTGCTTGAGACCTTCGTGATGTCGGTTGTGACGGCAATTCGTCATGTTAGTCGTGAGAGGGGCAATCTGACGCTACGCTGAAATGCCGCCGTCGGATTTTATAAGTTGGCCGTTGATCCATGAGCCTTCAGGTGAGAGTAAGAATGCAATCAGATTCGCGGCGTCTGCAGCGGTCCCTAAACGGCCAGTTGGTTGTCGCTGCGTCAAGGAGATGCGAGTCTGGTCATCCATCCAACCCGTATCAATTGGTCCTGGGTTCACTGCATTTGACGTGATGTTCAGATGGGCAAGTTCGCGTGCTGCTGCCAACACGATTCGATCGAGCGCACCTTTGCTCGCGCCGTAGGGCAAGTTGCCGACAGTATCGTCACTCGTCAGAGCCACAATGCGGCCGCCGCTTTCTGGCGTTTGAACTGCTAGTTGTTGTATCAATTGCCAGCTTGCTCGCACGTTGACGGCGAAGTGTCGTTCGAAACTTTCAAGAGTTGTATCCATGATGCTCGATCCCACCGATTCGCAATGAGAGAGCACAAGAGCTGAGACAGGTCCTAGTTCGGCCGTGACTTTTCCGAAAAGCCCGGAAGCAGAATGTGATTGCTCCAAGTCCGAAGCGATGAATACCACGCGGGAACCTGTTGACAGGAGTTCCACCTTCAAGTTCTCCAAGTCCTCGGGATGGGCTCCCCAAGGCATACGCTCGTCGCAGGGCGCCCAGTAGGTAAGCGCGAGATCCCATCCGCCAGTCGCAAGTTTCCTGGCGACGGCAGCTCCGATACTCGCGGTGCGGCTCACGCCTGAGATCAAAGCTACCGGTCTGACCATGCCTCTAGTTTATCGGTTATCCCAGCCACTTTGGGTTGGCAGCGGTCCCGTCGTAGTGGTTGGTGGTTTTGAAGAGTTCGAACTTGCCTTCGCTTGCGGCGGTGGCGGTGCGGGCCAGCAGGGAACTGATCTGGGCTTGGTCGAGGGGTTCGAAGGTGCGTGCAGCTTCGAAGGCCTGGTCGAGAGTCTGGGTGTTGTCGATGCCGGTGATGACGACCGAGACCGGTTGGGTGAGGCCGTAGTGGAGGGCTTCGATGGGTTGGACGGTGTTGCTTTTGAGAATGTAAGGATCGCCGAAGGTCTTCATGGCGAGGATGCCGATGCCCTGTTTGAGCGCGACGGGCATGACTTCTTTTTCGAAGGAGCGGAAGTGCGCATCCATGACGTTGATTGGCATCTGGACGGTGTCGAAGTGAAAGTTGTGTTTCTGCGCAGTCTCGAGCATGCGGAGATGGACGACGGGATCTTTGTGTCCGGTAAAGCCGATGTAGCGGATCTTTCCCGCGCTGCGGGCGGCGACGGCGGCTTCGATGGCTCCGCCGGGTGCGAAGATGCGGTCGGGGTCTTCCATGCGGATGATCTCGTGGAACTGAACGAGGTCGATCATGTCGGTCTGGAGACGGCCGAGGGATTGTTCGAGTTGCTTGTTGTATTCGTCGGCGGTGCGGCCATCCATTTTGGTCATGAGGAAGACCTTTTGGCGGTAACCGTTGCGGAGGGCCTGACCCATGCGGACCTCTGAGATGCCGTCGTTATAGTCCCAGCAGTTGTCGAGGAAGGTGATGCCGCGGTCGATGCCAGAGTGGAGGAGCTGGATGCTTTCGGCGGAGTCCTTCTGTTTGCCGAGATGGTAGCCGCCCATGCCGATGGCGGAGACGCGCTCGCCTGTGGTGCCGAGTTCGCGGTAGATCATGTTGGGCGATTCGGGTCTCTTTGTGGGTTGACTGGTGGCCTGAGAGGTCTGCGCGTTGAGCGGGATCGCTGCGCTTACGCTGGCGGCGGTTGCGGTCTTGAGGAAGTCTCTACGCTCCATGATCGATGCTCCTCGGGTTAGAGAGTTGCTCTCCGGTTTGATGCAGGTTGTGTGTTGCGGGCGAATTACTTGAGGTACGCGGCGAGGGCTGCTTGTTGAACGAGCTTCAAAGGCACGTTGTGTTTTGTGGCGGCGGTGCGGCAGTCTTCAAACTCTGGGGCTATGTTGCACTCTTGTCCGTTGAGTGTGCCGATCTTTACGCGGATGTCGCCGTAGGGGGTGGTGACGTGGGCGTGGTGGCGGTCGACGCAGACGCGGCTGTCCTGATGGATGCGAAGGCCGAGGGTGCTGGTTTCGCGAAGGATTAATTGTTGGAGAGCTTCGCTGTCGGATGGATTGCAGAGGACGGTGAGGAGGGTGCCAGGGCGGCCCTTTTTCATGATGACCGGAGTGAGCATGACGTCGAGTGCGCCCTGCGCGAGTGCGGTTTCGGAGACGTAGGCGAGGATTTGGGGAGAGAGGTCGTCGAGCGCGGTTTCGAGGACTGTGACGGTTTGTGATTCGTGGGCGTCGTGTTTGGAGGGCGCGTGTTTCGGGGATGGAGTGGGGTGTATGGTGTCGTCGGCTTCACCTATGTTGAGGCGCAGCACGTTTGGGAAGTCTTTGGGGTTGCGGGTTCCGGCGCCGTAGCCGATGCGTTCGACACGCATGGCGGGTTGCTGGCCGAAGGTGGGAGCAAGGGCGCGGATGAGGGCGGCGCCGGTGGGGGTGACGAGCTCTTTTTCGATGTGCGCGGAGTAGGTGGGGAGGCCGCGAAGGAGATCGGCTGTGGCGGGGGCGGGGACGGGGAAGCGGCCGTGGGCGCAGTCGACCATGCCGCCGCCGACGTTGAGGGGGGAGGAGAACCACTTGTCGATGGCGAGGGCGTGGATGCCGGCGGAGGAGGCGACGATGTCGACGATGGCGTCGACTGCGCCTACTTCGTGGAAGTGAATTTTCTCGATGGGGACATTGTGGATCTTTGCTTCGGAGACGCCGAGGAGTTCGAAGGTGTGGATGGCTGTTTGTTTAACGGCGGGAGACAGGGATGCGGCGTTGATCAGGTCGCGGATGACGGTGAGCGAGCGGCCGTGGGTGTGGTTGTGTTCATGGGTATGGGTGTGGCCGGCTTTGTGTTGGTGCTGAGTTTTGGGGTGGTGTTGGTGCGTGTGGGAGTGTTGGTGGGTGTCGTCTTCTTCGTGTTCGTGGGTGTGTGTTTGAGTTTGCTCGGCGAGGGTTGAGCCTTCGTAAACGTGGACCTTCGTGGAGGAGATTCCGCTGCGGTCGACCTTTTCGATTTTGAGGGTTGCGTTGAGATTGAGGGCGGTTACGGCTTCGTGGAGGATGTTTGGGTCGACTCCGGCGTCGAGGAGGGCTCCGAGAAACATGTCGCCACTGATACCGGCGAAGCAGTCGAGGTAGGCGATGCGCATGGAGATTATTGTTTCATGTTCGGAGTGTGGCGTTATCGAGCGGCCTGGATGGAGGAGGCGGAGAGGAGGGCGTCGTTCATGGAGCCGGAGCGGTAGCCTTCGGTGTCGAGGGTGACGTAGAGGAAGCCGAGGGGCTTGATGGCGGCGGTGATGGCCTGGAGAGTGAAGAGAGTGAGGGCGCGGGGAAGATCGATGCGGGCGATTTCGATGCGGGCGAGGTCGCCATGGTGACGGACGCGGACCTGGGGGAAGCCGAGGGCGTGGAGTGCCGCTTCGGCCTGCTCGACCTGAGAGAGATTTTCGCGGGTGACGGGGCGGCCGTATTCGATGCGTGAGGAGAGGCAGGCGCTGGCGGGCTTGTCCCAGAGCTTGAGGCCAGCCTTATGGGCGAGGGTGCGGATCTCTTGTTTGGTGAGGCCGGCGGTGACCAGGGGCGCGACGGCGTGGTGTTGTGCGGCGGCTTGCTGGCCGGGGCGAAATTCGGCGCGGTCGTCGAGGTTCATGCCGTAGGCGATGTGGGTGAAGTTGCGGGTGGCTCGGGCTTGCTCCATTTGCTGGAAGAGCTCGTCTTTGCAATGGAAGCAGCGCTGGGAGTCGTTGCGCTGGTAGTCGGGGCTTTCGAGCTCGTTGGTGCGGAGGATTTGGATGGGGATGTTGTGGTCGGCGGCGAAGGCGAGGGCGGCGGCGAGTTCGGCGCGGGGGAGGGAGGGGGAGTCGGCAATGACAGCCTGCATGTTTTCGCCGAGGGCCTGGTGGGCGGCGTAGGCGAGGTAGGCGGAATCTGTGCCGCCGGAGTAGGCGACAAGGACGCTCCCGAGTTGCTGCAGGGTCTCGTGGAGCTTTGCGGATTTGGCGGCGAGATCCATCTGATCTGATTGTAGGCCAGGTCGCGCGGCGTGGGGAGACGGTCGCTTGGAATGAGGGGCTAGCTGTCGGGGAGATTCTGAATGGCGGCGAATTTTTAGATGGACATGTGTGAGGATGGTTTTTGATACTTCGCGGTAACTGTAGACGGCTCACTGCATCGAAGAGAGTAAGAGAATATGAATCGCACACTTTTACCTGGCCGGCCGTATCCTCTCGGCGCGACTGTGACGAGCAAAGGCACGAACTTCGCTATTTTTTCTGAGGGCGCGACCAGGGTTGAGCTGTGTTTCTTCGACGCGGAAGGCAGGCAGGTTGATTCTGTGTATTTGCGTGAGCGAACTGCCTATGTGTGGCATGGCCTTGTCCGCAATATCAAAGCGGGGCAGCTCTACGGCTATCGGATCGATGGGCCCTGGGAGCCGGAGAAGGGTCATCGCTTCAATGCACATAAGCTGCTGATCGATCCCTACGCCAAAGCTTTGTCGGGCGAGGTTGATTGGCAGAAGCCAATCTTCGGGCATGATGTCGCGTCCGGTGACGATCTGAAGATGGATGAGAACGACAGCGCGGATGGCGTGCCGAAGAGCGTTGTGGTTGACAGCCAGTTTGACTGGGGTGATGACTGTTGCCCTGAGACTCCACTGGCTGATTCTGTGATCTACGAGATGCATGTGAAGGGCTTCAGTATCCTGAATCCTGGGGTTCCGGAAGAGCTTCGCGGCACCTATGCGGGTCTCGCATGTGCGACAAGCATCGATTATCTGAAGAAGCTTGGAGTGACTGCGGTTGAACTTATGCCGATTCATCATTTCATCGATGAACGACGCCTTGTCGGCGATGGCTTGGTGAATTACTGGGGCTACAACACGCTGGGGTATTTTGCTCCGATGGCCCGTTACAGCTCCTGCGAAGATATTGGCGGCCAGGTGAATGAGTTCAAGCGAATGGTGAAGGCGCTTCACGCGGCGGGAATCGAGGTCATACTCGACGTGGTCTACAACCATACGTGCGAAGGCAACGAGCTTGGTCCGACGCTGTGCTGGAGGGGAGTTTGTAACACTACCTATTACAGAGTCAAAGAGGACAATCCACGTTATTACATCGACTACACAGGCACGGGCAATACGTTGAACGTGCGGCTTCCGCAGGTTTTGAAGATGCTGATGGACTCGCTGCGCTACTGGGTAACCGAAATGCATGTCGATGGCTTTCGTTTCGATCTGGCCGCGACGCTTGCGCGGGAGCTTCATGATGTCAGCCGGTTGTCGTCGTTCTTCGACACGATTCACCAGGACCCTACGCTTGCGGACGTGAAGCTGATCGCCGAGCCGTGGGATGTTGGTGAAGGGGGATATCAGGTCGGCCAGTTTCCTGTTCTGTGGGCGGAGTGGAATGGAAAGTATCGCGACACAGTTCGGCGCTTCTGGAAGGGGGACGGGGGACAGTTGTCCGCTCTTGCAAATCGTCTGACGGGATCGAGCGATCTCTATCAAGATGATGGGCGCAAGCCTTATGCGAGCATCAATTTTGTTACGGCGCATGACGGCTTTACGCTGTGTGACCTGGTTAGCTACAACCAGAAGCACAATGAGGCCAACGGCGAAGACAACAGAGATGGTTCGGACAGCAATGATTCGTGGAACATGGGAGCGGAGGGTCCGACCGACGACGCAAAGATCAACGTCTTGCGAGAGAGGCAGACGCGAAATTTTCTGACGACGCTGATGCTGTCCCAGGGAGTGCCGATGTTGAGTGGCGGCGACGAGATAGCGCGGTCACAGCGGGGCAACAATAACTGCTACTGCCAGGATAACGAGCTTACGTGGCACGACTGGAATCTCGATGAACCTCGTAAGCGAGTGCTCGATTTTACGAGTCAGTTGATACACTTTCGCCTCGCTCATCCGAATCTGCACCGGCGGAAGTTTTTTCAGGATCGCGAGATTCGCAGGAAGGGCGAGGATATCGTGATCAAGGATGTTGCCTGGTTTAGTACCGATGGCAAGCAGGTTTCGGACGAAGCCTGGAATACGGAGTGGAACCGCTCCGTGGCTGTTCTACTCAACGGCCGGACACTGCAGGTGTCCGACGAGGACGGCAGACGTGTCATGGACGACAGCTTTTTTCTGGTTGTGAATGCGGCCGAAGGCGGAGTTGAGTATGTGCTACCCGTGTCGCCTTCGGGAAAACCATGGTGTGAGGTGATCGATACCGAAAATATTGACAATCCCTTTGCCTGCACGGAGGTTGACGGGAAGATCATCGTTGGGGGAAGGGCCCTAAAACTGTTGAGCGATGGGGCAGTTTCATCGATCAACGGGTCGTCGGCGCCGGCTTCTTCGGTTTCTTCGGCGCCGGCTTTGCCTCCGAAGCAGGGGCCGGCGTTGGTTTAGGATGGCTGGCGACTTGCGTCGCGGGAACTTTGAGTGGTTCCGGATGGAGATAGCGATCCAGATTGTACCCGGCTGTCTGCGCTGATTTGCAGGATTCCAAGACGGCTGCTTCGAGCGTCTTGATCGAATCGAGATTGATCGGAGACTGCTGCGCGAGGTTGATGAGCGCGGGAAGCTGAAGCCAGCCTAGTAGCTCTTCGAATCCCTCTTTGTTGAAGTAAGTGACGCCGGAGGACTCGTTGATTCCTGTGAGCCAGCGAACGTCTGGGTCGGACCAGAACTGTTCGGACTTGGTGGGAGACGTGTCGGTTTGCGATAGAAGGATTCGTACTCGAGCAGCTGCGCGCCAGGTGTTTTCTCCCTCTATCCCGATGGCGGTGAATGTCTCCGATAGTGCTGAGCGCAACTGGAGCTTGTCGAAGAGAGCTGCTTGATCGTCCTGACGCGGGAGGCTGTGGAGAGTGATCCAGGTCAGAACAGGCGCCCAGATTTGCTCTGTCGGAACGGTCGTTTTGGCACCGGGGAGGAAACGGCTTGCGGCTGGCGGCAAGGTGGTGGAGAAGTTTCGAGAGATCGAGATGAGATGAAGGGCAGCCTTCGTCATCGTCTCGCATAGATTCTTGTAGTTCGAAATCGCTTCGGTGGCGTCGTTCGATTGCGATGTGAATTCGTCAGCTTCGGAGGGAAGATTTTGGAGCACTTTTTCGAAGAAGCGTTGACTGCACTTCACGAATGGCTGGAGTCGAGGGTGGAGCGGGAGTTGTTCAGATGGCGGGAGAGGGGTGTCTCCTGCGGGCGCTTGAACGCTGGCTGTTGGCTGTTGTGCCTTTGTTGCAGGGGCTGCCGTTGCAGTCTTGTCGTTGCCGTTCGACGCGGCGAGTTTCGTTGTGGTGGATGCGGCTCCTTTGTTTGCCAGCTCCGAAGCTACGCTTGTGAATGCCCGAATGTGATTCTCGCTGAGAGCCTGGCGGAAGGCTTCATGCAGCGGACGGAGGCGAAGTTTGGATAGCGCTTCTTCGACGCTGTAGACGCCGGCTCCGTTGAGTGCGTCGAAGAGCTGATCCCAGGGTTGATCGACAGTGGCTCGGAGTTCTCGCCAGTTGAGCAGAACCGCATATTGATAGCCGCGCAGATCGATGGAGAGGCCGGTGTGGTGGAGATCGGTGCTGCGGCAGAGATATTCGAGACCGTGTGCGGTGTCGCGGTAGGCGAAGAAGGTGAAGTAGTTGTAGGGGAGGTCGAGTCCGTCGGAGAGACTTCTCTGGCGGAGGTGGCCGGTGGCTTTGTCGATGGAGGCCGCGGAGAAGTGAATGGTGCCGTGTGTGCTGCCGTAGCTGTTGTTGTAAAGGATGATCGCGCGCTCGCCGTGGGCGCGATTGGAATAGGCGAAGACGTTTTCGTCGACGCTGCCGAAGTCGGTCCAGAAGTCGTAGAGGACGAAGTTAGTGCTTTCGGCGAAGAGACGGCGGTTTTTGAGGAGAGGCGCGATCTCGTGTTGGTGGCGGGATACGAGGTTCTCTTTGGGCCACTCTTCCATCTTGGCTTGCTTGAACTCCATGCCGTAACGCTCGGTGTAGCCTTCGATTTGGCCGTGGCCGAACATGGGCAGGCCGGGGAGCGTGGCCAGCAGAGTGCAGACACCGAAGTATTTGTCGCCTGTGCCGAACTGGTCGATGGCGGTGCGTTCGTCAGGGTTGCTCATGAAGCTGACATAGCGCTTGAGGATGTCGGGATCGAACTCGATGGTCTTTTTTAGGTAGGAACGGTATTTGGCGTTTTCTTCGTCGCGCAGCATGTTCATGAAGGCGCTGTTGTAGACGCGATGCATGCCGAGAGTGCGGACGAAGTAGCCTTCGAGGAGCCAGAAGGCTTCTGCGAGGAGGAGGGTGCCGGGAACTTCCGCGGCGACGCGGTCGACGACCTCGCGCCAGAACTCGTGGGGCATGAGGGCTTCGAACTCGTCCTGAGGCATGGCGTTTTCGGCGCGCGAGGGGATGGATCCGCCGGTACCGGGAAGAGGGAACCACAGGCGCTGAACGTGGCGTTTGGCGAGCACCATCGCAGCGTCGAAGCGGATGATGGGGAAGAGGCGGGCGACGTGGAGGATGACCTGGATGACGTGCTCACGGACGGCTGCTTTGGAGTAGTCGAGCTGTGCGGTGTCGTTCCAGGCGAAGGTTGTGCCGTCGTTGCCGTGGTACATGTAGCGGGTGGCTCCGTCGCGGTGGTGGCGGAGGCGGAAGACTACGGCGGCGTCGGACTGGTCGTAATAGTGGTCCTCGATTTTGATCTCGACGCGGCTGTCGGTGGAGAGATCGGGGCCTTCGAAGCGATAGACAGGGAAGGGGCTCTCCCAGCGATAGAGGAACCAGTCGGGGTTCTCGATGACCCAGTTGGAGTCGATGCCCATGTGGTTGGGGACCATGTCGCTGGCGAGGCGGATGCCGGCGCGGGCGGCGCGGTCGCGGAGGTTTTCGTAGGCGTGGTTGCCGCCTAGGTCTTCCGCGATTTGATACTCCTTGAGCGAGTAGGCGGAGGCTACGGCGTCGTGGTGGCCGCGGAGGCGCTTGATGGTGCGGGAGGCGACGCTGCGCTCCCATAGGCCGATGAGCCATAGGCCGGTGATGCCGCGGTCGGCGAGGAGATGGAGCTCTTCGTCGGGGATCTGGTCGAGACGGTGGATGTGGCGGAGATGTTTTTTTGAGAGCTGCTCGAGCCAGACATAGGTGCTCTTGGCCATGAGGACGACGGTGGGCATCCAGGCCTGGTCGGCGCTGAAGGCTTCGTACTCGTTGAGGGGGGCCTGATAGTCGTGGCCGTAGCGTCGTTGCCTGCCGTCGGGGCCGTTGATGTACTCGTCTTCGAAGCCGATGTACTCGTCGCCGACGAAGCCTTCGCCTCCGCGGCCGGGCGCGCCGTGGCGGTATTGGTCTGGTCCGGGTGGATGGAAGCGAAGCCAGATCGCGAGATCTTCTTCGCGCAGGACGTCGATGGCGAGCAGGACGCGGCGGAGGTCTTCGCCGAGATATTTGGACCAGTATTCGCGGATGTAGTCGAGCTGGCCGGTAAGGGAGTCGGGGGAGGCGAGCAGGGGAGCGCGGAGGGCGTCGAGGAGGGTTCCGGCTTCGGAGAGGGGCGGGCGGGTGACGAAGTAGTCGGGGAAGCCGGCGGTGACGGTTTGATAGATCGTCTGCTGCTTGAGGGGGGTGTCTTCGAAGAGCTCGCGGAAGGGGGAGAAGCCGGGGTTGATGTTGGCGAGCCAGAGTAGGAGGAGCTCTTCGAGAGCGGCTTCACGGTTTGGTTGACCGTCAGTTGTACCGTTTAGCCATTCAGCTGCGGTTTGTTCGCCGCGATGTATGGCTACGTTGGGAAACTGCTCGGTGAATTTGAGGAGGAGGCGTTGGATTTCTTCGGGTTTTGCGTGGCCGGTGAACCAGCGTACTGCGTCGGCGAAGACGGCTGGGTCGATCTCCTCACGATAGCGGGCGATCATTGCGTGATTCAGTTCGTCGATCAGGCCCATCGCGAAGAGTGCGCCGGCGTTGACGACTCCCGGTTGGCCAGTCTGCTGTTTGCGCAGCTCTTCGAGCTGTTTGGCCAGGTTTCGGCTGGCAGCGACGTTGCCGAAGACGATGTTTCCGGTGTAGCTGAAGAGCAGATCTTCAAGGTCCAGTTTTTTTCGGAGATCGCCGGAGATATGGAATTCCATGCAGGGTTCCTCGTGCAGGTGGTGCCTTAGTCGCGCTCCAATCCTAATGGATTGGTTTTTGTGGTGTTTAGAGAAGACGTTGGCCACAAAGATCGGCCTGCATCGTCGGAAGCCAATTGAGACGAAATGGATGCCTCGTCAACAGTTTGGAATAAGGATGACAGGCTTCTGCGGGTGTCGCAACCGACGCACTTTACCGACGCAAACTTCAGTGTCCGTGATCATACGCGCTTCAGGTGTCAGCTTGAAGAACGTCGTCAGAGTTGGAGGTTTTTTTGGGGTTGGAGTCAGCTTTCCTGCGGTTTGCAGAACCAACCCAGCTCCGAGGCGTGGGCGAAGTATTCCTGAATCTTCGCCGCCTGATCTTCGGGTGAGAGGGAGCTTCCGGTGAAAGCGAGTTCAAGAGCTTCGCCGAGCAGAGTGCCGCTTTGAAGGGCGGAGAGAAGGCGGAAAGCTTCCGGATCTATTCGCCGGTAGTAGACGGAGTTGTCGTAGCGATGGACTGCAAGGTGGATCTGAGAGCGGCGCATCTGGGGAAGAGGTGTTCGTTTAGCTTGCTTGCGCTCGGTCACGGCGTTGCTCATGATGTCGCTGGGCGCCGTCTGGCGATGCACGGCGAGGACGAGTTCGTCGACGGGGTAGCGGAGGTCGAGCAGTTGCAAGTGAGGTTGGAGGTGGAGTTTCGACGCGCCACCGAGGTCCCCGAAGTCGGCGGCAGTGAGGGGCGGGAGGTCGGCTCCGTCGAAGGCTTCGACGTAAGCCCATTCGAGGCGGGCGACGTCGAGGAGGAGTTTGTGACGACGCGGCGAGAACTCGGGGTGTGCTTCGAGCCACGTTGGCAGCTTTGAGCCGAGATTGCGCAGGGTGAAGGAGGTTGATGGATTCTCGCGAAGGTAGGCCAGGATCATGGCGTCAAACTTCTTCGCTCCGAGGACAGCGCCGACCGCGGGGAAATCTTCTGAGACCGCTCCGATGACGCGGAACCAGTATTGGCGGTTGTAGATTTCGAGGCGGTTGAAGGAGGAGAGGCGATCGTTGGGCTTGATGTAGCTGTTGGCAAGTTCATCGGTCGAGCGCCCATCGGAGGATTGCGGCTGCATTTGGAAGTCCGATGTGAGGGGACGCATCACGTCTTCGGCCATACGACGTTGCAGTTCGAGGAGGTTCATTGGTGGACGACCTCTCGAAGATCTTCTGCTGTCTGGTTCAGGGGAAGAGGTTCGGTTGGCGTGAGATATTGGGTCGCCTTGAGGGCTTCGGAGTGAACTTCGTCGAAGGAGGGGATGTTGTCGTCCCATTCGAGGAGGGTTGCGGTGGGACCTATGCGTTCAATGGCTCGAGCGTAGAGATGCCATACGGGATCGAGGACGGGATGATCGTGGGTGTCGAGGATGTATTTTTCAAACTTGGAGTGACCGGCGATGTGAATCTGCGCGACGCGCTCTGCGGGAACGCTGTTGACATAGTCGAAGGGATTGAATCCGTGATTCTGCGACGAGACATAGATATTGTTGACGTCGAGCAGGATGCCGCAGTCGGCGGCTTCGACGACTTCGTTGAGAAACTCCCACTCGGTCATCTGAGACTCGTGGAATTCAGCGTAGCTGCTGACGTTCTCGACGGCGATGGGGATCTCGAGGTAGTCCTGTACTTCGCGAATACGGGCCGCTGTAGCCTTCACGGCTTCGAAGGTGTAGGGCATGGGGAGAAGATCGTGGGTGTAACGGCCGTCGACGCTGCCCCAGCAGAGATGGTCGGAGAGCCAGGGGGTCTTGGTGCGGCGTGTGAGGGTCTTGAGGCGCTTGAGATGTTCGCGGTCTGCGGGTTGGACGGAGCCAAAGTACATGGAGACGCCGTGCTGGACGACGCGATAACGTTCGAGGATCTGGTCGAGGACTTTGAGCGCTCGTCCGCCGTCGACCATGTAGTTTTCGGAGATGATTTCGAACCAGTCGACGACGGGTTTTTCGGCGAAGATGTGGTCGTAGTGCGGGACGCGAAGGCCGATCCCTACGCCGTAGTCGCTGAATCCGTTGAAGCGATTGGCTGGCATGACTCCCCTTTTGTTAAAAGATGAAGACAACCTGGAGGCTTGAACGATGAAGACCAAGCCTCCAGACAGGGGAGGTGTTTAGGCGAGCGAGGGCTTGGAGCCGTCGGTGGCGCATCCGCCCTTGCCTTTGCAGTCGTTCTTGCCGGGGTGCTTGCCGCCGCCCTGGCCTTTACAGTCGTTCTTGCCCTTGCAGGAGTGCTTCGGAAGATCCGGCTTGTCCTGGGCGATGAGAACGCCAGCATGCGCGGTGGTGGTGGGGGTGTTGTTGGCCGGCGCGGTCTGAGCGTTCATACGGACAGCGGTACCGCCCAACAGACCTGCAAACGCTGCGGCCAGAGCGAGAGATTGTGCTGAATTCTTCATTGAGATGAGCCTTTCCTGGTTGAGCCGCACGCGAAAGAACGTGCCGGACGTGGATGATGGCTACGCAGATCGTAGCAATTAGTTAACGGCGAGGGCCCGTGGTTCGGATTCAATTCGCAACGAAGATGATTCGCCGGATTTTCCTTACCGCTGCATTCGACTTCGCCAAGACACAAAGGTTACAAGGACGTGGAACATCGGAAGCCTATCACTGTCTGTAACCTTTTGGCACGGAGCCACTCAAACCGGGACATGATGTTCAAATCTGAACACTACGCGCCGGATCATGGCGTGTTGACTGGAGTTGAAGAGTGATCGCCAGGAAATTCTGGGTATTAGCTTTAGGGATTTTGATGATTGGTTTTTCGTCGTCAGTAACGGCAGAGGTGCCCGAAATCGGACAGAAGGCGCCGGATTTTAGGCTGTCAACACCGGATGGTCACCCTGTGAGGCTGTCGGAATTTACTGCGAAGGGAACAGTGGTGTTGGTCGTGCTTCGGGGGTTTCCTGGCTATCAGTGTCCGTATTGCCAGAAGCAGGTACATGACTTTCTGTTGAACGGCGATAAGTTTGCGGCGGCCGGGGCGGAGGTTCTTCTGGTCTATCCTGGACCGCCTGCGGATCTCGATCAGCATGCGAAGGAGTTCCTGGCGAAGCAAAATCCGCTGCCTGCTAATGTTCACCTTGTCGTCGACCCTGACTACGCATTTACGAATCAGTATGGGCTGCGCTGGGATGCCCCGCATGAAACTGCCTATCCTTCAACCTTCCTGATCGACGGACAGGGCGCTGTTTTTTTTAGGAAGGTCAGTCGCGAGCATGGCGATCGAACGACGGCGGCAGATGTTCTCGGTGAGCTTGAGCGCGACAAGGCAGCTCACGCGCATTAGTTCAGTGTGGCGGGCGGTGTAACCAATTCGGTCGCCGGGATTCTAAGTATGTGCAGGCCCCACAGGCTCCTGGTCGAGTCTGCGTCAGTGCGGGGCCTGCTTAAAGACTGCATCGTTTTGATTGCGCTACCCATAGGATTGGAGTCAAGAGGATCTGTGATGAAAAAACTGCTTGAGGTGTATGAAAGATTTGCGGTGCTGGTCTCTTATCTTCAGTCTCCGTTCCTTCTGGTGGTGCGCCTCTACTGGGGATGGCAGCTTATGCAGAGCGGTTGGGGGAAGCTGCATCATCTGGATAAGGTGACCGACTTCTTTGCGAGCCTGAATCTTCCGGCACCTGGTGTGACGGCTCATTTCGTCTCGGGATTGGAGTTTGTTGGTGGGCTGTTGCTGATTCTGGGGCTTGGCTCGCGGCTGATCGGGCTGATTCTTTCCGTGAATATGCTGGTGGCATATTGGACGGCGGATCGAGACGCGCTGGTTGCCGTGTTCTCAGATCCAGGCAAGTTTTACAACGCCGATCCGTATACGTTTCTGTTTGCATCTGCGATGGTTCTGGTGTTCGGCGCAGGGGTGTTCTCCGTAGATGCGTTGTTGAAGAAGCGGTATCGAGGATGGATCGAGAAGCAATGAACGCAAGCATCGAGAACAGGAATGAAGCTCAAATGATCGCCTCCATACTTGCGGGCAATACGCATGAGTTTCATACCCTGATCCAGCCATACGAGCGGAGCGTTTATAGCATGGCGCTGTCGATGCTCCAAAACGAGGCGGATGCAGAGGATGCCGCGCAGGAGGCGTTTCTCAAGGCGTTTCGCAATCTGGACAAGTTTCGGGGCGAGGCGAAGTTCAGCACGTGGCTGATCAGCATTACGCTGAACGAGGCCCGGAGCCGGCTACGGCACAAGAAGACTGCAAAGACGGATTCGCTGGATGAGCTAACCGAGGGCGGGCATGTGTCGCCGGCGCTGCTGCGGGATTGGCGGGAGATTCCCTCCGAGGCGCTGGAGCGGCAGGAGGTGCGGCTGCTATTGCAGGACGCAATCACCGATCTCCCAGTGATCTATCGCGAGGTTTTTGTGCTGCGCGATATGGAGTATTTGAGCGTCAACCAATCGGCAGAGGCGCTGGGCATCAGTGTTGCGGCGGCAAAGGTGCGGCTGCATCGTGCGAGGCTGATGTTGCAGAAGCGGCTCGCACCGGAGTTGAAACGGGTGATGCCGAAGCGGAGGTGGTTGCCATGGTTCTAGAGTGCAAGCATGTGTGGGAGCACATCTCCGGCTATCTTGATGGAAATCTGGATGCGGCAGTACTGGAAGAGGTGCAGAAGCATCTTGAACACTGCGAGATTTGCTCAGCGATTCTGGATTCGACGCGCAATATTTTGATTCTGACGGCGGATGAGCGTGTCTTCGAACTTCCGCTGGGTTTTAGCGAGCGGCTCCACGCGAGGCTGGAGGCGGAGATGCAGGGCTTTTCGTACGGAGCCGCCGCCGCGGGGGACGAGGGTGATACCTAGGGGACGCGGTGAATCATGGAGTGAGTGATCCATTCGGCGGCCACAAGGATGAGAGTGAGGATGGCGAGCGCGATCTGGAGGAACTCCGAACGCCGTTGGGAGGGGGTGGCGGGCTGGGTGCGCCATTGCGAGGAGGGCCGGGCGCGCAGTGAGCGAATCCGCCAGATGACGTAAAGATTGATGAGGGAGCCGAGGGTCGCGGCGATCATCATGGGGATTCGGATTGCGTCCTGGTGAAACCCGACGGCGGGAGCGTGGACGCCGAAGGTCGCGACGGCCAGGGCACTGAGTCCAATGGCAACACGAACCCCGCTGAGGGCGATGACGGCCGTGCAGGCGCTCTGCAGAACGATGAAGACGAAGCTGGTGGCGGTGAGGAGCCAGGTTCGTCTGTTACCTGGAGCGGTAGTCGCGGGGCGCGTCGGGGAGCTTGTCTGAAGGGCCATCTGTTCCTCAATTTATAGACGTATCAGGATGCGTGTTTAAAGAAAGATGAATCACCACAGACGATTTAAAGGGAAGACTAGCTTTAGAGGGAAGACTAGCTGTTTGATGGGATAGTCGGGCGACTCGAGTGCGATGGCTGCGGCTGCCTCGATGCCCAAGGTCAAGTCGCTGACGAAGAAGAGCTTTCCTTGATCATCTGTCGATTCGCGCATAAGGATGGGGTGTTGATGGAGTGACTCGAACGATACTTCGAAGGAGGCGAGTGAAGCGATGAGGCCACGGCCGTCTGCTTTGAGAACCGCTTCCTTGCGAGTCCAGTAGCGATAGAAGGTTTTGTGGCGGGTCTGAGGGTCGGCGATCGCTTCCAGAGAACTGGTTTCGGTTTCTGTGAAGTTGTGTTTGGCGACGTCCATGATGTCAGTCGGTCGGTCGAAGTACTCTACGTCGACCCCAACGGGGCCGTTACGGCTCAGTACGATGAGGATTGTGTCCTTGGAATGAGCTACGTTGAATGCAACGCGGTGTCCGTTGAGGTTTGGGGATTCAGGTTTTCCGTGAACTCCAGTTGCGATCGCGATGGAAAGAGGATTGAGCCCTGACACGTTTCCGAGAAGGGTTCTCAGGCAGGCCCGTCCGACTGAGAAATGAATTTGCGCCTGCTCTAGCCTGTAACGGCTTGCGTGGAGTTGTTCGGAGGGGGAGAGGTGTGTGGTGAGATAGTTGTGCAGACCCGTGGCACCAGCGAGATCGATCCGCCAGAGTTGGACCTCGTCGGCCTCGAGTGGCGGAAGGATGTCGATCTGTTTCCAGTCACTCAGCATAAGAGATACGGTGGCTTCGTAAGGTGTATTGCAATCATAATCAGTTGCTCAGGTACTTTAGTTCTGCAGCAGGCTGAGGACACGATGAAATCTTGGGAAATCTACAACTTTCGGGTATCTATGTGAGCAACAGACTTCATCGATTTTTCGAATTGTGCGTACAATTAGGCAACATGAACGAGTTGACTTCGAGCGCATCCGACGGTACCTTTCGCTGCAGCTGCATCCTTTAAGACGTTGAGCTGCGTAAGCGAAATCTGCGATCTTGTAGCCAACACGGAGAGCACGCTGAGTCAATTTTGTTCTGCTGCGTTTTTTGATCTGCGTGGGGCACGATGGAGAACGATGAATATGTTAAGAATTCGGCCACTGAGGGCGGGCGACTGATCGGTCGTTCCCAGCCCCCGGAGACTCCAGGGAAGAACGGCTTCATCGGGAGCACTCTGGACACGATCGTGAGTGTCTTTGAGCGAGTGGCTGCGGCAAAATCGGATCGGGTCGCGATCGTTTGTGGAGAGGTTTGCTGGACTTACGGTGAGCTAAACGCAAAGTCGAACCAACTTGCTGAACGGTTACGAGAACTTGGCGTTCGAACGGACTCCTTCGTTGCAATTTATCTGGACCGCTCGCCCGAGATGCTGGTGGGGATACTTGGCATCTTGAAGGCTGGCGGCGCCTACCTTCCCATAGACTTTGGGTATCCGGCGACCAGAGTGTTGGAGATGCTGGAGGATGCGAGGCCGGCGGCTATATTGACCGCAGCAACTCTTGCGTCGGAGTTATCTGAAAAGTTTTCCGCGTTGTCTATTCCGGTTGTCGAGATGGACAGCGTTGATGCGCTAACGGAGTCTTCGTGGCTGAAGGATTCACCGCGTGCACGCGCCAGCGAGGATTTAGCGTACCTGATGTACACCTCGGGCTCGACTGGCAAGCCGAAGGGTGTGATGGTCACGCATCGGAACGTGCTTCGTCTTCTAGAGCAGACGGAGGCGTGGTTTCACTTCGGAGTGGACGATGTCTGGACGATGTTTCACTCCATCGCATTTGATTTTTCAGTCTGGGAGATATGGGGACCGCTGCTGACTGGAGGAAGGCTCGTGATCGTGCCTTTTGCGGTGAGCCGTTCGCCGCGTGAGTTTTACGAGCTTCTCTCGAGGGAGCGGGTGACGGTGCTTAATCAGACTCCGTCCGCATTCTTCATGCTGATTCAGGTGGAGCAGGATAGTACTCCTCTACCGCTATCCCTGCGTCTGGTGATCTTTGGGGGAGAGGCTTTGCAGTATCGCAAGCTCGCTCCGTGGTTCGAGCGTCACGGGGACACGGCGCCGCAGCTGGTGAACATGTATGGGATCACGGAGACGACTGTGCATGTGACATATCGCCCCATTGTCGCGGCGGAGGCGGAGTTGGTTCAGGAGAGCCTGATCGGGGTGCCTATTCCCGATATGCAGCTTTACCTTCTGGATGACGCGAAGAAGCCGGTGCGAGAGGGCGAGGTGGGTGAGCTTTATGTGGGCGGTGGCGGAGTTTCGCGCGGTTATCTGAATCGTCCGCAGTTGAATGCAGAGCGCTTTATTCCTGATCCTTTTGCGAGGGCGGCTGGCGCGAGGCTTTATCGCACTGGCGATCTTGCGCGGGTTCGGCCTGATGGTGAGATGGTGTATCTGGGCCGCAACGATAGCCAGGTGAAGATAAACGGTTTTCGCATCGAACTGGGCGAGGTTGAGGCGGCGTTGGCCGAGGTTCCGGGAGTGCAGCAATCTTGCGTGGTGGCGCATACGGATAAAACTGGAACGCAGCGGCTGGCAGCTTATTTTGTTGCGAGTCCGGGTGTTGAATTGTCTGCGCGTACTCTCGGGCAGTTTTTTATCGCAAGGATGCCTGCGCACATGAGGCCTTCGTCCTACACGCCTCTGAAGAAAGTTCCGCTCACGGTTAACGGCAAGCTGGACGCAGCAGCATTGCCTGCTCCTTCAATCGGCTCCGGCAACGTTGCTCCGATGGATTCCGCACCACAGTCGTTGTCTGAAACAGAGGAGCAGGTGTCGCGAGTGTTTATGGATGTTCTCGATCTGCGGGCGATTGGCCTGGATGACAACTTCTTCGATTGCGGGGGAACATCCCTGCTGCTTATCAGCGCTCATCTGCGATTGCAGGCGCACTTCGAGAGGCTGTTTCCCGTGACGTTGATGTTCGAGTGCCCGACGGTCCGGTCGCTGGCGAGGCGCCTTTCGGACAAGGGGTCTTCTGCATCAGAGAAAAGCGCAGTCCAGCAGCAGGCACAGAGGGCGAGAGGCGCGTTCGCGCGAGCTCGGGCAACGAAGGGTGTGGCGTCATGAATGAGCTTAACGATCAAACTCGGGTAACGGGCCAAAACGGAGGCGAAGAGCAGCTGTTGGATTGCGTTGCCATTATTGGCATGTCAGGGAGGTTTCCGGGAGCTTCGGATGTGGAGGCGTTCTGGCAGAATGTTGCCGCGGGGAAGGTCACGATCTCTCACTTCTCTGCGTCCGAGCTGGAAGCTAGAAATAGTGCCGGGCTCGAGAGCGGTCCTGACTATGTGGCTGCGCGTGGAGTGCTTGAGAACCCCGGCATGTTCGATGCTGAGTTCTTTGGCATCTCGCCGCGTGATGCGGAGAGCATGGATCCGCAACATCGGATCTTTCTCGAGACCTGTTGGAATGCATTGGAAGACGCAGGGTACGACCAATCGACCTACGCGGGACAGATTGGACTCTTTGGTGGATGCAGTCTGAATACTTATCTGCTGGCGAACTTGTGTCACGATCGAGCGTTTATCGATGAGGTGACCGGGAGCTATCAGGTAGGCGAATTCCGGTCGTTTATGGGAAACGACAAAGACTTCCTGACGACTCGCGTTGCCTACAAGTTGAATCTGCGCGGGCCATGCATCAGTGTGGCGTCAGCATGCGCGACGTCGCTGGTGGCGATCGCTCAGGCGAGTCAGAGTCTGTTGAACTACCAGTGCGACATGGCGCTCGCTGGTGGAGTTTCGGTGACGTTTCCGCAGAAACGCGGACATCTGTACTCCGAAGGAAGTATTGGATCGAAGGATGGATTCTGCCAGCCCTTTGACGCAGCCGCGACGGGTACGGTGTTTAGTCACGGTGTGGGTGTGATTCTGTTGAAACGGTTGGAGGATGCAATCGCGGATCGCGACCATATTACGGCCGTGATTCGTGGATTTGGAGTGAATAACGACGGGTCGATGAAGGCCGGATACATGGCTCCGGGCGTGGACGGCCAATCGGGAGTGATCGCTGCGGCGCAGGCGATGGCCGGAGTGGATGCCGGCTCGATCACCTACATCGAAGCTCATGGAACCGCGACGCCGCTGGGCGATCCTATTGAAGTCGCCGCACTGACGAAAGCGTTTCGGCTGAGCACAGATGCGTCGGGATTCTGCGCGATTGGGACGGCGAAGGCGAACGTTGGGCACCTGGATGCAGCTGCGGGCGTGGCGGGAGTGATCAAGACAGCGCTCTCACTGAGCAAAGCGACGTTGCCTCCTCTGGCGAAGTTTGAAATGCCGAATCCTAATATCGACTTCGAAAACTCTCCGTTCTATGTCAATCGCGAGTTGAGTCCTTGGCGGTCTGACGGGCCACGGCGCGCCGGCGTGAGCGCATTCGGTGTTGGTGGTGTGAATGCTCATGTTGTGTTGGAGGAGGCGCCCGCTCCGTCATCCTCGATACCCTCCTTGCGTTCGGCACAGCTGCTTTGCGTGTCGGCGAGATCACAGTCTGCGCTGAAGGTTGCTAGTGAAAATCTAGCTCGGTATATCACGGAGCATCCTGAAGTTCCGCTCGAAGATGTGGCTTATACGCTCGCAGTTGGAAGAAAGCCGTTTGATCACCGCGCGGCGTTTGTCTGCACGGGCGTTGAAGATGCCGTTGCGAAACTTTCGTCGGCAAATCCGCAATCGAATCGAGTTGTGCCTGCAAAGCGGCTAGAGGTCGCGTTTCTTTTTCCGGGTCAGGGATCGCAGTTTGCGGGCATGGGCAGTTCGTTGTACGAGAGCGAACCGTTGTACCGCCGCGAGGTAGACGAGTGCTCTGAGATTCTTCGGCCTCTGCTTGGCCTGGACCTGCGGGAGATTCTTTTTCCAGCCGATATTTCTTCGCAGGAGGCTGCGGAACGGATTCAGCAGACGCAGTTTGCGCAGACCGGAATCTTCGTGACGGAGTTCGCGATGGCGAGACTCTGGCAGTCGTGGGGGATCGAACCGCGAACCTCTGCGGGCCATAGTATTGGCGAATATGTGGCAGCTGAACTTGCGGGCGTCATGAGTCGTGAGGATGCTCTCAAGCTGGTGAGTATTCGCGGACGGATGATGCAGGAGATGCCTCGAGGAGGCATGGTGGGAGTGCGGCTGAGCGAGGCGGAGCTTCAGCCTTATCTCTCTGCAGACATTTCGATTGCTGCACTGAATGCTCCGAAGTTGAGTGTTCTTGCTGGTCCGCTCGAGGCTGTCGAAGAGGTGGAGAAAAGGCTTACCTCGGATGGAGCGCTCTTTCGCAGGTTGCGGACCTCGCACGCATTTCATTCGTCCATGATGGATCCGATGCTGGCGGGGTTTGAGGCGGAGGTTGCCAAGATCACGCTGCACCGACCTGCTCGCCCCTATGTTTCGAGCTTCACCGGTACATGGATTGAGCCGAAGCAGGCGGCGAGTCCTCGGTTTTGGGCGGACCAGGTTCGCAATCCGGTTCGATTTGCCGATGCATTGAAGACGCTGATGTCGACTCCGCAGATATTGCTGGAGGTGGGGCCTGGGAACACGCTCGGCACGCTCGCGCGACAACAGCCCAATAGCAATGCGGCCGTTATCGTCTCTTCGTTATCGCAGAGGGACGAAAAATCGCCTGTTGAAACAGGATCGATCCAAGAGGCGCTTGGGCAACTCTGGCTTGCTGGAGCGACGCCGGATTGGACGAAGGTCTACGCGCAGGAGCAGCGAAGACGAGTCTCTCTGCCGACCTATCCATTTGAACGTAAGTTGTACTGGGTTGATCCGCCAGCTCACACTTCAAACTCGCAGATCGACGAACGACCAATTGTTGTTAGAGCAGAGAAGCTCGATGCACAACGCGCAGGTGAAGACGCCCCCGACGCGAGTGAGCCGTTGAAAGAGGAACCGATGCAAGAACGCAAGCTGCGGCTGCAGCCTATTGTTTCAGAGGTATTTACTCAATTGAGCGGGATTGAAGTGACACCCGATCAAGTCGAGCATCAGTTTTTGGAGCTTGGGCTCGATTCGCTATTTCTCACGCAAGCTACGCAGGGTATTCAAAAGAAGTTTGGAGTGAAGCTGACCTTCCGCCAGATTATGGAGCAGTACTCAACGATTGCGAGTCTTGCCGGCTATCTTGACAGCGTGCTTCCACCCGACGCGTTTCCGGCTGCGGCGCAGGTGCAAGCTGCTCCAGTGCAGGCGTCGACATCTCCAGTGGGCTTTTCCGTTCCGGCTGCGAACTTCGGGAACTCCGGCTCGTCGATGCCGGCCGGGTCTCCAGCTGAGCGGCTCTTCAGTGAGCAGATGGCGATGATGTCGAAGGTCTTCGAACAGCAGATGGCGGCGTTGCGTGCGACGACTGGATTGCCAGCAGTGGCTGCGGCTCCAACGCCAACTGCGACACCAGCTACGGCGCCGGTGTCCTCTGCCGCGTCGACGTCCGTCGCGCCATCATCCACAGGCGATGCCGCAGAGGTCAAGCATGGCTCTTACAGACCATTGCAGCCGCGGGTTCAGCAGGATCTGGATAGCGATCAACAAGAATATCTCGACGCACTCCTAGCGAAGTACCAGAAGAAGACGCCGGGGTCGAAACGTTTGACGGACAAGGCGCGGGTTCATCTTGCAGATCCACGCGCGGTTGCCGGGTTCCGTCCGCAGTGGAAGGAGATGGTGTACCCGCTTGTTACCGAGCGCGCCAAAGGATCGAGAATTTGGGACGTCGACGGCAACGAATATATCGACATCGTGAATGGATACGGTGCGATCATGTTCGGCCACTCTCCACAGTTCGTGCTGGATGCCGTGCATAAGCAAATTGAAGAAGGGGTTGCGATTGGGCCACAGTCACCACTGGCCGGTGAGGTCGCGGCGCAGATCTGCGAGCTGACGGGAAACGAGCGTGTGACTTTTTGCAACACGGGATCCGAGGCTGTGATGGCTGCCATTCGCGTGGCTCGCACGGTTACGGGACGCGATCGGATTGTCTATTTCGCCGGTGATTATCACGGCACCTTCGATGAGGTTCTCGTTCGCAACACGCCACGTGGGACAGTACCGCTAGCGCCGGGAATTCCTCTGGCAAACACAGGAAACGTGGTCGTGCTTGAGTACGGATCCGACGCATCGCTTGATTACATCCGTAAAAATGCTTCTGATATCGCTGCGGTTTTGATTGAACCGGTGCAGACCCGCAACCCCGGCTTGCAGCCCATTGCGTTTGTCAAAACCGTGAGGGAGATTACTGAGCAGGCCGAGATTGCTCTTATCATCGACGAAGTTGTTACTGGCTTCAGGCTTGCTCCTGGCGGTGTGCAGGAGGTGTTTGGGGTTCGCGCTGACCTTGCTACATATGGCAAGGTGATCGGCGGCGGGTATCCGATCGGCGTGCTTTCGGGCAAGGCGCAGTATATGGATGCGCTTGATGGCGGGGCCTGGCAGTATGGGGATGCGTCGATTCCAGAGGTTGGCGTAACCTTCTTTGCCGGGACCTTCGTGAGGCATCCGCAGGCGCTCGCGGCGGCTCGTGCTGTGCTCAATCATTTGAAGGCTGCTGGGCCGCAGCTTCAGCTTGATCTGAATCGAAAGACCGCCGAGCTAGCGACGAGGCTCGATAATTTCTTTGTTGAACACGGTGTGCCAAGCCGTATTCATCACTTCGCCTCGTGGTTTTACTTTACCTTCCATGGCGATGCCCGGTTGGGCAGTCTGCTGTACTACGCGATGCGTGAGAAGGGAGTTCATATTCAGGAGGGGTATCCCTGTTTCCTGACCACGGCGCACTCGGATGAAGACCTGGAGAGGGTTGAAGCCGTGTTCCGCGAGACGGTGGAGGAGATGCAGCGGAGCAATGCTCTGCCTAGTCACGGGGAGCAACATGTTCCAACCGCAACGGCGCATGTGGTTGCTATGCACCCCGCTGCTTTGAAAGAGACACAGGCACAGGTTCCAATTACTGAGGCTCAGCGAGAGATTTATTTCGCCGCCGCGCTCGGCGATGAGATGAACTGCGCTTTCAACGAATCGGTGACGCTTCGTTTGCGTGGCAACGTCGATGAAAAGGAGTTGCAGCGCGCGGTCGAATCGGGGTTTGCGCGGCACGATGCATTGCGGAGCAGAATCAGCGAGGACGGTGAGTCAATCTTGATTGCGTCTGCTTTTGCGGGCGAGATCAAAAACGTCGATCTCCTTGCGTCTTTCGCAACGGCCGAATCTCGGGAGCGGGCGTTGCAAGAGGCGATTGAGCGAGAAGGGAAGACGCCGTTTTCACTGACAGAAGGACCGCTTGCGCGTGCCACGATCTTCAGGATCGCTGCGGATGAGGCGGTGTTGTTGTTTACCGGTCATCATATTGTTCTCGATGGATGGTCTGTAAACCAACTCTTCGAAGAGATCAGCAAGTTCTACAACGCGAAGAAAAGTGCGCCTGAATTGCTTCCTCTTCTTCCGTTCAGCAGTTATGCCATCGAGGAGCAGACCCGTCATAAGGCGGGTGAGTTCGCAGACAACGAAGCGTATTGGGTCAATAAGTTTTCCGGCCTTGCGCCGGTACTCGATCTCCCAACAGACAGGTCTCGTGCGATGAACAAGACCTATCACGGGGCGACTCTGAAAGGGAGTCTTGGGACCGCACTCTACGCAGACCTGAAGGGCGCAAGCGCGCGTCTGGGCTGTACGCTCTATGTCACGTTGCTTTCGGGCTTTCAGCTTCTATTGCACCGGTTAACTCGTCAACAGGAGGTTGTGGTTGGGATTTCGACTGCAGGGCAGGCTTTGTATCAGAACGCGAGTCTCGTTGGACACTGCGTTCACTTTTTGCCGATGCTGAGCCAGTTGACCGAGGAGGAGACGGTCAAGAGCCATCTTGCTGCGACTCGCAATGCGCTCTTCGACGCGTTCGATCATCAGGAATTTACTTATGGCAGCCTTCTTCAGAAACTTTCGATACCGAGAGATGCGGCACGGCTTCCGCTGATCGAGGTTCAGTTCAACCTCGAGAAGATTGGGGCTCGCATTGGCTTTGACGGTCTGGCGGCGGAGGTAAAGGCGAATCCGAAGCAGTTTGTAAACACGGATATGTTTTTGAACGTGATCGAGACAGAAGATGATCTCAAGTTCGATTGCGACTTCAACACTGACCTTTTTGACGAAGAGACCGTTCGTCGCTGGATGCACCAATATGCCATTCTGCTGCACAGTGTCGTGCGAGATGCGACGGTGCGGGTGGATGAGCTGCAGTTGCTGGACAAGGAAGACCGGTTGGAGATAGTAGAGGGCTGGAACCGGACTGAGGTGGAGTTCGGTCGCGAGTTTATTCCGATCCACCGGTACGCGGAGATGCGAACCAAGGAACAAGCGGACGAAGTCGTCGTCGAATGCGGCGCGAAGAGATGGACGGGAAGAGAACTGGATCAGTATGCGAATCGTGTCGCTCACAGACTACAACGCGAGGGGCTGAAGGCAGGACACCTGGTTGGGCTCTGCGTGGAGCGATCGGTGGAGATGTTGGGGGCGCTGCTTGGGGTGCTGAAGGCCGGAGGCGCCTATGTGCCACTCGATCCGCGGCATCCGAAAGAGCGGCTGGAGATGGTGCTCGATGACGCTGGCGCTCCGCTGCTGGTGGTGGGTAGTTCGTTCGCATCGGCGCAGCCCGCATTTAGAACGACTGCAAAGATTGTGGTGTTGGACGCAAAGATAGCGGAGGAGAGCGACTCGTCGCCGCAATTGTCGACTGCCGCAGATTCGCTGGCGTATGTGATTTACACCTCTGGTACGACGGGAAGGCCGAAGGGCGTCGCCATTGAGCACAGCGCACTGATGAACCTGTTGCGATCGATGGAGCGTGAGCCTGGGTTGAGTCGGGCGGATGTCCTGGTGGCGGTGACGACTCTTGCCTTTGATATTGCAGGATTGGAGCTGCTGCTGCCGTTGTTGACGGGAGCGCGGCTGGTGATTGCGAACGAAGAGCGGGTTGCGGATGGCTACCTGTTGTTGCAACTGTTGCAGAGTAGTAAAGCGACCGTACTGCAGGCCACTCCCGGCACATGGAGAATGTTGATCGATGCAGGCTGGAGCCGCGAGCTTCCGTTGAAGGTATTATGCGGTGGTGAAGCGCTGCCGCGGGATTTAGCGGATCAACTGGTGGAGAGAAGTGATCAGGTGTGGAACGTCTATGGGCCGACTGAAACGACGATCTGGTCGTCTGCTACGCGCGTTACAGCTGGTACGGGGCCGCTGCTGATCGGACCGCCAATAGCGAATACGCAGTTTTATGTGCTCGATCATCGTTTGCAGCCCGTGCCTGTGGGAGTTGTGGGGGAGCTTTACATCGGAGGTATGGGGCTGGCGCGTGGATATTGGAAGCGCCCTGATCTAACGGCCGAACGTTTCCTGGCTAACCCATTTGCGCAGGGTCGTATGTATAAGACGGGGGACCTTGGTCGCTGGCATATCGATGCACAAGGACAGGGAAGGGTTGAGTTGCTCGGCCGCACAGACTTCCAAGTGAAGATTCGCGGCTATAGAATCGAGTTGGGGGAGATTGAGGTTGCCTTGAACAGGCACCCTGCAGTCCGCGAGGCTGTCGTCGTTGCTCACACGAGCAAGGGCGCGGGGACGGCAATCACTCGGTTGGTGGCTTATGTCGATGCGGGCAATTCCGCAGAGCACGCCTCTGCGCTTACAGCAGATCTGCTCACGATGCTCGCTGGCTCGCTGCCCGAGTACATGATTCCTGCTACGATTCTGCCGCTGCCACAACTTCCCCGATCTCCGAATGGAAAGATAGACCGCAAGACTTTGCCGGATGCAGAGACCTTTCTCAAGGCAGGTCTTCACTTCGCGCAACGACCGTTCGCTGCCGCCACAACGCCGGAACAAAAAAAGCTTGCTGAGATTTGGGCCGAGGTGTTGATGCTCGATCGCGTTAGCATCACAGATAGTATCTTTGAGCTGGGTGCGGACTCTTTGCTCATCTTCCGAATCGCCGCACGCTCTCAGAAGGAAGGTTTGAACGTAACGGCAGCGCAGATATTCAAATATCGGACGATTTTGGCGTTGTCCGATGGATTGGGACCACATGTGGTGACGAATTCCAACATGATTAAGGTAGCGCCGCGTATTGCTGTCGCTCCACGGAAGAGCTATCGCGGTGAAGGTGGGACGCGCGGATGAAGCAACAATCTCAAGCGGCGACGGGGGGCACTACGAACACTCCAGAGGAAATGCCCGTCGTAGCCTCGATGGTGCCGCCGGCGGACGAAGTGTACGTGATGGCCGCCACGCAGGGACAGATTCGCTTCTGGTCTTTGGACCAGATGCATCCCGGGAACCCCGCGCTCAATATGCCGCTGATGTGGCAGTGCCGGGGCGAATTGAATGTAGATTTGCTGGCCAAGGCTTTTACTCTGGCGGTGCGCCGGCACGAGATGCTGCGAACGACCTTCGCGATGGTGGATGGAAAACTTTCGCAGATCATCGGAGGGCCTTACAGCGTTGCGTTACCTGTTAAAAACCTGCAGCACATACCTGATGCAGCTAACTCACCGGAGGTGGGGAAACTAATTCGCGAACATGCGGCCTATCGCATGGATCTGCATAGCGGACCGCTTCTCGTACTTAAACTTCTGAAGTTCGCTCCACAGCATCATCTGTTATTAGTCACGATGCATCACATCATCTGTGATGGCATCTCTCTTGGCATACTTTTGCGCGATATTGCCGTCTTCTATGAAGCTTTGATGGAAGAGAAGGAAGCTGTTCTGCCGGAGTTGCCCATCCAGTTTGCTGACTTTGCTGTATGGCAAGAGGAGTGGCGAAAAAGCGAGGCAGCAGAAACGTCGCTCAACTTCTGGCGCAAGACACTCGGGACAAACTTTGGGCGTATCGAGCTTCCGCATGATGCTACTCCTGAGGGAGTGCGAGATACTCTGACAGATTCCGAGTCAGGAGATATCGAGACGTTTCTTATCTCCCCTGAGCTCACCGCGCGAGCTCATGAGTTTTGCAAAGATCAAAATGTGACGCTGAATATTCTATTGTTCAGCATATTTTGCGCTCTTCTTCACCGGGTAACTGGCCAGCGGGACATTGTCGTTGGGTCTCCATGTGCGAACAGGAACGAGGACACCGAAGAGCTGATCGGTCTCTTCATGAATATCCAAGTGCTTCGTGTCGGGATCGAGGCCCATGAGACCTTTCGATCTTTGCTTACGAAGGTGCAGGATTGGACCCTTGGCGCTTACGAAAATCAGGAGCTCCCATTCGAGGAGCTGATCTACGATTCTCATTTTTCTTACGACAATACTTCGTTCGAAATTCCAATCTTCTTTCTCTACCAAAAGTCTTTCATGGTGATTCAGCGCGTTGCCGGGCTTGAAATTACGCCACTGCGATCGATGAGTCCTGGTGCTGTTTTCGAGTGGATGTTCGCCATCGTCGACCGGCCGGAGGAAGGGCCGCGGCTGCAACTTGAATACAACCCAAACTACTTTCGTCCGAAAACTATTCAACGTTATCTGATGAGTTTCATCGCGTTACTAGAGTCTGCCGTCCGAGACTCGTCAACACATTTGGAGAAGATGGCTCCGTCAGACGATTTTCTTCCCGCGACACTTCCTGATATCCGGAGCCGAATTGTAACTCGCAGAAACGCGCAGCCGTTCCAAGAAAAGCAATTCGATGGTGGCGCCGAAATCATGGAGAAGCTGGAAGACCAGGTTGCGACCATCAGCGACCCGATCGAGGTTCAGCTGCTCGAGCTTTGGCGCTCAATGCTGGGTGTCGAAAGCATCTCCGCGGAAACCAATGTATTTACGCTTGGAGTAAGTTCGCTCTCAATTCTTCGGCTCGTCACCAGGATGAACAGCCTGTATTCCATGGGTTTCGGCCTCGCCAGCCTAATCTCTGCACCGACGATTAAGATGGTCGCGGAGTTGGTACGCAAACGTTACGCGCCTAACACGGTGACGTCGCTCGTGCCGATCCAACCCGTGGGCACGAAGCGCCCTCTCTATATTGTCCATGGTGCTGGAGGAAATGTAGTCAACTTCTATGGCCTCACGACAAGAATTGGCGCAGATCTACCAGTCTATGGAGTGCAGGCACAGGCGCTTGAGGTGGACCAGCCAGCGCTGCTGCGCCTCGAGGATATGGCCGCGCACTACCTGATGGAGATTCGACGAGTTCAGCCAAAGGGCCCCTATCACTTGCTCGGCTATTCCTTTGGCGGAATTGTAGTACTCGAGATGGCCCACCAATTACTCGCTGCGGGCGAAGCGGTTGGCCTGTTGGGCATGCTGGACACGAGAGCGAGGGACTACATCGAAGATCGGCCGACAGAATCATCCTCGAACAATGGGCGCGGGAGCCAACATGGCGCTCTTGCAGGATTTTTTCGCAGCCACCTCGGCCATGGGAGCGCAAAAGGATGGTGGGAGTTTTTTGTCAAAGACCTCCAGGAACGCAGAGTTCGTTACACAATTACGCTTGCTGCACGAATGTTCTCTACGTTGCCAGCCTTCCTGAAGAATACGCATGAAATCAACGCTGTCGCTGCGCGAAACTATAAGGTGAAACCGCTTTCACGCCGGCTGACTCTTTTTCGGGCCGCGAATCAGGCAGATAGCAGCATTCCCTCCGACAATGGCTGGTCGCCGATCTTCAAAGAGGGAGTCGAAATTCACGAAGTTCCCGGAGATCACTGGCAAGTTTTGTCTGGTCCGGGAATCGACGTGCTCGCGAAGGCGATTCATGGATGCCTCAGGCGATTTGATGAACCGACAGGGTAACGTTTTATTCGTAAGAACGCTCTATCGAGGCAGGGGCGGCTTCAGGGTTTCAATCGACGCTGCCTTGGCTTCTGAGCTCCAGTACTCTATCTGGACCTCTTGAAACGGACTCGGTGTTCCTGACTGTAGCAGGGAAGGGTTTGCGCCTCGAATTGTCTGATCGAAGAATGCAAGGACATACGCGCGAACGATGGTTTCTATCCGCGCCGGCGAAATATGACCAGGCTGCGTCCATCTGCGCCACGGGCTGACCAGGGGATGATCTGTGAAGTCCATGTGTGAGGTATTGCTGATGGACACCTTGTATCCACCAAATTGTCTGAGGCTTGCATCGACCTCGTTGCGATCGGTTGTATCCAGTTCGGCCTCGGCTCCCATGGCGTTTGGATCCTGCTGCTCAGTGCTAGTTGTTATTCCGTAGAGAAACATGGCGGGCTGGCTTGCCGCACGCTGCCGGATATCTCCGAATGTCCAGCCATCCATATTCAGTGCAGATTGAATTCGAGGATCTACGGAGCACAACTGCACGGCGGCTGCACCACCGAAGGAATGGCCGAGAGCGCCGGCTCGGTGTGTATCGAGTCGACCATACCATGGACTCTTTTGGTCGAGGTCGTCGCTTTGCAGCGTGTTCAGGACAAAGATCTCGTCTGCTACCCATTTACTGAGCTCTTTGTTCCAAATTGCTGTGATGTCGCTTGCCGAATGCAGGTTCGGGTCGATTGCGTCGCCACCATTGATGTCGTTGATGACACGATCTCCAGGCAGCACGACACGACTTGCGTTGTAGGTATGGTCAATCGAAGCGACGACATAACCGTGGCTTGCGAGATCCTCGGTAAGAAACGTATTCTGGGTGCGCCTTCCTCCCCATGCGTGGTTGAAGAGCAGGACCGGAAATGGACCGCCCTGAGTCGCCACGGGAGCATCCTCTCTGGAGTTTGTCCAGAGGACGCTGCGATAGGACGTAGCTGGAATTGTTTCTGACAATCTCTCGTAGGCGGCGAGATGATTGTTCGAGGGATCAGCCGGGTACCATATCTGCACCATGAGTTCCCTGGATGTTCCGGGCTTCTCTGCTTTGTCTTCAGTGCGACTGGAATCCTTTAGATAAACGATTCGTGTTCCTATCGGATACGTTCCCGTTGGTTTGGGCAGAGAGAACATGGGCACGATTAGGAGCATTCCAAACGTAGCAATTGAAAGCACCGCGACGGCGACGGCGACAGGTTTGTTCATCGCGGCATAGCGCGAAGTTCGACGAGACACAGGTATCAGTTGCCAGGCAACCAGCAGGATGAGTCCTGCCAGGACAGGGAACATCTGCCAGTGTGTTCCCTCATGAATTACGTGCCAGAAAGCGACCAGGACTGCGAGAGTTGTAAGAGGTCTCGACCAACCGGGGAACGATTTTGTCATCTGTGCTATTGCGGCAGCAAGCAGGATCGCAATCAAAATAACTTCGAATAATCTCATAGCATTTCGAGAACGCTCATCTGGCGACACGATGCAGCGGCTCGGATGACCTCTGAATGAACGTGAGTGCCGCCCGTCGCAGAATCTCCCTAAGAAGGTTTTCTCAAGGAAGCAAGCTTGTGCAAGGCGGCCTTCGCAGCAACCACGGCAACCATGGAGTGAGATTTGAGGTAGTCGATCGACGGAGACTGGCCGGGCGGACGTGGAGTCAGACCGAGTCTTCGAAGTGCGTGATTTGCGCGATAGGTATTCGCCCGAAGAGTGTCTCGAAACTGAACGTTTACATTGAGCGAAACAGAGACGTTGTCGTCGTTCTCGACCCAGTGGGGACAATTTACTGGAATATGCACGCCGTTTCCGGGGCGCAATTTATAGGAAGTAGCCCGGGCTTGAAATTGCGGCTTGTAGACAGGCGCATTGTTATCCACTGTCCAAAAACGCTCAATCTCCTCTTCAGGAAGAACCTCGCGATCGGCGCGATCAAAGATGTGAATTGTCTTTGTACCCTTGATCTGGAGCAGGAAGCTGCATTCACGATCGATGTGATACGTTGCAACGCGTTTCGGAGAAGTGACGAAGATGAGAGCATCTTCGCGAAGAATTCGAGTCTGTAGATCACGGTCAATCTTCGATTTGATCTTTTCCCATCCACTGCCGAGAAATATCTTGTATTTGGGATCCTTCTGGACGTCTTTGAACAGGAGCCAAGCCCCACAGGTCTCGATACGTTCCATGGTTTCGAGGACCGAAAACTGCTTTGTGGGCATCTGATCCCATCGCTGGTCGACCCGGATGTCCTTACCAGCGTCGTAGTAGATGCCGTCTGGTCTGGTCTTTTTCGTTCGATCCGCCAACTCCATGAGTTCAGGGATCTGCAGGAGTGGATGTTCCGCCAGGCTATGCGTGATCTCGAAGTGTTCGCGATCGAAGCCACTGCTCATCCGATCACTATCGGTTGTAATCCAGCACTCTTCGAGAAGGTCGTTCGAGATGGTTTGAGTCGACATAACTAGCACGTGCTCCCTAGCCAAAATTTCACGCAGAGTCTATTTCTCCAGACTTGCGCACACAATTAGAAATGCAAATACGGCTTAGTAACTTACTAAGGTACTTTTGCGAGAGTTCAACTTTTCGATCGAGGCTGTTGAGATCTCCGGGGTACAGGGTATAGCTTTTTCCCAAGAGAATCACTCAAAATCTTCAATTCTTGATTAGGTTTTGTTTCGGCGACAAGGAATTCGGAAAGTAATACAGCTGGTGAAGTTCGATTGGCATTCAGTTTCGCAATGAGCCGTCCGCATAAGAACAAACCTTCGTACACGCCAAGTGATGTTCAATCCGAAGTGAAACGCTTTTTAGTTTGCGGTCACTATAAGGAGAGGGTCGATTTGGCTCTCTGACAGACGTGCGGTATGCAAAATTGAAAAAGGCAGGGGTTGGAATAATGCGAATTGAACAAAATCAGCTATTGTCCCTTTGGACCCTTGAGATTCCTCCAGGCTGCGACGAAGGCATGGTGCATGTGCGCACATTCCTGGAGGCAGCTGGCGAGTGTGTAAATAATCTTGGTCTCGGGCGGACTAGCGGAAATCTTGCTTCTCTTTTGATCGCTCACAGGGCGATGGTGGCTCACAGTGACAGGTGTAGACAATGCACTGAAGCCCAGCTCTGAGAGCCTGCCATGCCCTCTATTGAGGGTATGTTTTCAACGACTTAGATGAGTGCAAAGGCCGGGTCAGAAAGCATATCGGATAGCACACGGAGGCACTGATGGCCTCGACCCTCGGTGAGGGCGACGAGACGTAACGGTAAGTAAGGACTGGGTTATGCCACGAGCGGAATTAGGCTTGGCGTAGGTCGGTAGGGAAGTAGAGGGAAGCGGTCCGCACCGAGCAGAGTAATCGGGGATCTCGTTTTCCCGACGGAGTACATCCATCCAGAGAATTAAACAAAAATGGCTCCCGTACTTTGGGGCCTTTTTCGCACTTTCTACTGGCTCGTATACCGAAAAGAGCTACTTTATCGGCCAAGTTCCATCGTCGGTGTCCTTGCTCTTGCCACTCCATATGATCCTAGGTCTTTTAGGATCTGTGGCGGGGACGACGGGGCTCGAACCCGCGACCTCTGCCGTGACAGGGCAGCGCTCTAACCAACTGAGCTACGTCCCCAAGAGTGTTTTCAACACTTTGGATATGTCACATAGAAGCAAGCGTTTCGCACCTTCGCTACTTTCGCCTTTTTCTACCTTGTCGCTGCGGGACTCGATTTCGGAGATGTTTGGAACTCGACGCAACGACAAGATTGAGTTTACCAGAAGATGGCGGCCTTTGGTGTCCATTCCCTCTAACCGGACCAAAAAGTGGAACCAACTGTGGATCGCTGGCGTCGTGTTAACGACTACTCGGCCGCCGAAGGCAGTGATCCGATCTTGATTAGCGTGCGTTTTTGTAGATGAGTTCCAATAACTCGTCGTACATTGCCTGCCTCTCCTCTGTGGATCCGGTGCGAATTGCCTGAGTTGCGCAGTGAGAGAGATGGTTCCGCATCAACGCTCTGGCCACCGAACGCAATGCCTCCTGCACTGAAGAGACTTGAGTAAGAATGTCGGTGCAGTAGCGATCTTCCTCGACCATGCGCTGGAGACCCCGGATCTGCCCTTCGAGACGTCGCAGCCGACGCAGGTTGGAGGCCTTGATCTCAGGATCGACTCCAACCGCCCTGCGGTCCGATTCGCCTATCTCGCAGCCGCACGATTCCACGATCGCGACGTTTTGCTTAGGATTTGCTTTCTTCGTCGGCATTTTTTTCCTTAGCGAAGCTGCAGCCGGCGTAATCGCAAGCTGTTTGTGACAACACTGAAAGAGCTGAGGGCCATGGCTGCGCTGGCTATCACCGGGCTCAGCATCACTCCAAAGGCTGGATAGAGTGCACCAGCGGCAACTGGAATCCCAATCACGTTATAAGCGAAGGCCCAAAACAGATTCTGTCGAATGACTCGCATGGTGTGGCGCGAGAGAGTCACCGCCGCCGCGACGCCATTGAGATCGCTCCGCATCAGCGTCACATCCCCAGCGTCCATCGCGATGTCAGCGCCACTGGCCATAGTCAGTCCCACGTCAGCCTGTGCGAGCGCAGGGGCATCGTTGACTCCATCTCCTACCATGGCAACCACGCGGTGTTCTCCTTGCAAGCGCCTGATTGCTTCAACCTTACCCGCAGGAAGCACACCCGCAATCACTTCATCGATCTTGACCTGCCGGGCAATGGCATGAGACGTGTGTTCGTTGTCGCCTGTAAGCATCACCACACGCAGCCCTTCGTCATGCATCTTGCGAATAGCTTCGATGGAACTGGGTTTGATCGTATCCGCAACAGCGAGAATGGCAGCAAGTTCTCCATCGATCGCGATCCATAACGGAGTCTTTCCTTCCTTTGACATTCGTTCTGCCGTTGCCTTCAGCGGCTCAGTGGTGACACCGCGTTTCTTCATAAGCGCAGGGTTGCCGATCAATATGATCTCGCCATCGACGACTCCTACGACGCCAAGTCCAGGGAACGACTCGAAGTCGTGCGCCTGGGGCAGGTTCAAACCACGTTCTGCTGCGTATCGAACGACCGCTTCAGCGAGAGGATGTTCACTCGCGCGCTCCAGTGCCGCGGCAGTGCGAAGGACATGGTGCCCGGCGAGGCTCGTGCTTTGGTTCGTTGCCATATCACTGCCGTTTGAAAGGAGTAAAAAGTCGGTAACCTCAGGACGGCCAGCTGTGATGGTTCCCGTCTTATCCAGCACAACGGTATCGATCTTCTCCAGTCGCTGAAGAGCCTCGCCACCCTTAATGAGAATTCCATAGTTGGCTCCCTGTCCCGTTGCAACCATGACGGCTGTCGGAACCGCCAGACCCATCGCGCATGGACAGGCAATCACGAGGACTGTAACGGCAGCCACGAACGCCTGCATCACTCCTGAGTGCGTAGCCAACACACGCCATGCAGCGAAGGTGACGATCGCAATACCCAGAACCGTCGGAACAAAAACCGCGCTGATGCGGTCTGCGATGCGTTGAATCGGAGCACGAGATCCCTGAGCCTCGCGTAGGAGGCGCACGATCTGTGACAGCATGCCGTCTGCGCCCAGACTTGTCGCTCGATACTGCAGCGATCCGCGCTGGTTCAACGTTCCCCCTATTACCTTGTCGCGGGTCGCCTTCTCGACGGGTAAGGACTCGCCTGTAAGCATCGATTCATCCACACTGCTCCGACCCGAGGTCACCTCGCCATCTGTGGGTATTCGCTCGCCGGGTCGCACCACCACGTGATCTCCGTTCTGAATCGACTCAAGCGGTACGCTGGTCTCGATTCCATCACGTAGAACAGTCGCAGTCTTCGGCTGCAGCTGGACGAGCTTTCGCAGAGCGCTTGCCGTCTGCCCCTTCGCCCTGCTCTCAAGCGTATTGCCAACCAGCACCAATCCGATGATCAGAATCGCGGCTTCAAAATAAACATCGGGAGCGATGCCGTGGGCGACAAAAAATCCCGGAGCAATCGTACTGGCTGCAGAGTAGAGATATGCGGCTCCCGTACCAAGAGCCACAAGTGTGTTCATGTCCGCCGTCTTGTGCCGGAGAGCAGACCACGCTTTGATGTAAAACCTTCGTCCTGCCCAGCTGAGGATGAACGTTGCGAGAGCAAAAAGGAACCAGCGGATCGTGTCCGCATTGAGGTCGTACATCCAGGGCAGCAAGCTACGCAACAGCGGATCAACTAATCGCATGGTCCAGTTCATCAGCGGATCTTTCATCCGCTCCGTTCCAGTACCACTGTTGATCGCCATTAGAGGCATCGACAAGAGCATGGCGGCGCCACCGGCGATGAGGCTTACCACGGCCTTCTGTCTCAGTTGCCGATACTCCCTCAACTGCGTCTCGTCGTGCTCCTCCTGTTCGTCAAGAACCGATTGGTGCTCCAGAGGAACATCCGCGCCGTAGCCGGTGCCACGAATTGCCTCTACCAATGCGGAGATCGATGTTGCACCCGGGTCGAACCTCACCGTGGCGTTATGCAGCATCAGGCTTACCGTCGCATCCTTCACCCCAGCCTGGTTGGCAAGCTCCCGCTGGAGGAAGGACTGGCACGTCGCACACGTCATCCCGGTGACGGGAATCGTGACGTTCTTAGCCACGCCGGAAGCTACGGCATTGCCGACGGTTCCGTCTTTGATCATCAAACTGCCGGACATAGCATCCTCGTTTTCACTTTTCGGTGCGTGCCTCGAACCCGATCTTGTTGACCGCACCGGCGATCTTCTCCACAGTGACTTGTTCCGGATTGAACGTTACGCTGGCCGATCCGACCTCAACGAAATTCACCTGAACCCCCTCCACCTTTCCCAAAGCAGCGGTAACTCTGCGAACACAAGCACCGCAATGCATTCCTTCAATCGACAACGCAACTGCTTCCTGCATGAAATTTCTCCTTCTACTGAGTAGATGCATATACCCCCCAGGGGTATTCAGGAAATATTCTATACCTACCCCAAACCGGGGGTATCGCGTGCCTACGCGAGACGCATTGCATCCATGGCGCCGCTCCAATACACTGTCTTAAGTCCCACAGAACCGCAACGGGCGGTTAGCTCAGTTGGTTAGAGCGCCTGCCTTACAAGCAGGATGTCGGGGGTTCGAGTCCCTCACTGCCCACCATATTTTCAATGACTTACGGTGGACCCATCCCGAAAGCTGGGAACAATAAGGATTTGAATCGGAAGAGAAAGGGCCACCGGATCATCTCTCGTGGCCGTTTTCCTTATTTGTGGAGATCGAATCCACACCCGCCAGGGGTCGTTTCTCATCTGCCACTCGAGCGTCTCATTCCCCGCGCCATCGCGAGCCGATTGATCGCCTCAATTTGGGCTCTCCGGCGCTGTAATGGCGTTGCCGGGGCGGCGATCGTCTGCGAACGACAATAGCGTGGTCGTCGTTCGCACGCATATTCAGGATCGAGGTGTCAGTTAGCGCTGGTGCTGCGCTGGCTGTCCAGTTACCGTATCAAGTAATGCGACTCTTTGCTGGACCATCCGGCTGGTTCGTAGGCAACTGAACTTCCAGGAGCGGCTTGGATCTGTAGGATTCGAGTTCTGTCTCTCCTCAAACGCACGCCCTTCAGGTTGATCATCTCAAATATTGACGTACCAATATGCGCCGGTCATTAACTAAAGAATGGAGTCTCCCACGGACGTCAGGAGTTCCAACCCACCCTCTGGGTTTACCGTTAGCTATTTGTGTCAGATCCTACCTGATGACAACCAGCGCTCAAGTCGATCCGCGTAGGTGCGGCTCGAGCGATGCTCCGAGCCGTCCGAAAGCTTCACCGTGAACTCGCGGTTCTCGATCGATCGCAGCTCCAGTATGCCTTTGGACTGCACAATTCGGGAGCGGTGTATGCGGATAAACTTTGCCGGGTCGAGCCGCTGTTCGAGAGACGCCATCGTCTCGCGTAACAGGTAAGAACGACCGTTGACGTGGAGTCCAGCATAATCGCCAGCAGCCCCAATCCACTCAACATCCTCCGCAATGACGATTTGAATGCGGGATCCAGCTTGCACCGTAAACCGGGACGCGAATCCATCTGAGGTGCGGTCCAACATTTTCATGACCCGCTGTGCCATGTCGGCCTTTGATGCGGAGTCGACCAGATCACGAGCTCGACCAACCGCTGCTGCGAAGCGTGTGTCGTCCACCGGTTTCAACAAGTAATGCAGCGCATGAGCATCGAATGCCCGCAAAACATGCTGCTCATACGCTGTCAGAAAAATGACTGCGGGCAGGTTTTCTCGAGGCACCGCCCGCAGCACCTCAAAACCGTCCATTCCGGGCATCTGGATGTCGAGGAACACAACATCGGGAGATCGTTCCATAATTCTTTCCACTGCGGAATGCCCATCTGCGCATTCCCCAACAATCTCGACATCCCTGAATTTGCGTAGCCTGAGAACGACGCCACGACGCGCCAAGGGTTCGTCGTCGACGATTAGAGCGCGCACGGGGAAGCCTCCAGCAGGTTCCGAGTCCTGCGTAACGGCAATTCCAGCACGACCTCGCAACCGCCCGCTTCAGGCCACCCAAGCGAGAACTCAAAATTCGCCCCGTAAAGTGTTTTCAGGCGCTCCGCCGTGTTTCCGAGACCGATTCCATTTCCATTCTTCTTCTGCTCGCCCTCACCACGCCGCCCGGAGTTCCCGATGACAATTCGCAACCTGTCGGCATCGAGCGCGCTCTTGATCGCAATCCACCCACCTTCGATCAATGGCGCCACTCCGTAGCGCACTGCGTTCTCAACGAGCGGTTGCAACAACATATTCGGCACTAGGGCATCCCGCGTTTCCAATGGAACAGCCATATCGATTTTTAGCCGCTTCCCCAGCCTTGTTTGCTCGATCGCCAAATACCCTTCGGTAAAGGCCAGTTCCTGAGAAAGCGTCACCTCTGCTGTGACTTCGGAGTCCAGGCTTGTACGCAGAAGATCTCCGATCTGTGCCAGCATCCGTGTGGCCGCAGGCGCATTTCCATCCAGAACGAGAGTGGAGACGGCATTGAGCGAATTGAACAGGAAGTGTGGATTCAACTGATAGCGAAGTGCAAGCAAGCGCGCCTCTCTGAGTTCAGACTCGGCGCGAAGTAGCCGCTCCTTTTCCATGCTCGATTGCTGCCATTGCTTAATGCTGAAGTACAGACTGCACCACATGAAGAGCACAAAAAAAGACCACGCCCAAACTGTAACCAAAGCGTGCCAAGGCACATGGTTGAAATTCTGCAAAATGAGACCGGCTGCAGAGGCTACAGGAATGGATATGACCATGGCCGCCGCGGCTGCTTTCAATTCAAAAGCGATCCAGGACCGCGATTGTCTCAGCAGCCAACGGCAAAAAGGCCGCAGGACAAAACTTCCCAGGAACATGAAGAAGACAGGCACCGTCTCTTCACGGAAGAACACACGCTTAGTCAAGAACGCATGAATGGATTCCAGAAGGTGGAAAAAATAAAAGCAGCACCATCCAATGATCTGGATTTGCCAGAAAGACCGCACGTTCAGGACATTCTGTCGATTCATGCATAGCATTTTAGCTAAAAGTGTGAATCGGCATTCCACGGCCTGACGCACGAAACCCTCGGCTCATCGCATTTCTCAATCGCCGGGCAGATTAGGCCTGGCTTATCAACTTCATTGAGCTAGGCTCTGAACACGATTTGAACGAGGTTGTTAGTTCGCCAGTCGTTTTCGGACTCTGAAGAGCTGGGCCTGTAGTCTCACGTAATCGTTGCGAACGTGGAACACCACATGCACTTCTCACTCAACAGGAATCCGTGAAGTTGTGAGCCAATTCTGCTGTCAATTGCACGCTAACTGTCAGAGCGCCGACTGGTACCTGACGTAATACGCCAATCATCTCGGAAACACAACTTTACTGGAGGAAAAAGGAGATATGAACATGCTTATACAGTTGCGGAATTTCCGGACACTGTGGGTGACAACGATTGCTTTGGCTTGCTTCAGCAATGCGTTCGCTCAACAGAGCTACAGAATCACCGACTTGGGCAATAACAAGAACACGAACAACTTCGCCATGGTCATGGGTCTCAACAATCTAGGTTGGGCGGAGAACATGGATGGAATCGTGAACCCTCCTGAGACAAGTACGTCTACGACAATTGCAAGTGGCCGCGCCGTGATCAGCATCTACGGATTCAACATCGATCTGGGCACGCTTGGAAAACCCGACGCCAACAGTTGGACTGACTATGGCGGGATCAACGACCTCGGGGAAGCCGTTGGTCTCTCCGAAACAGCGGTGCCGGATCCGAACGGCGAAGACATTTGCGGCTTTGGCACACATCTTCAGTGCCTTCCGTTTCTTTGGCGAGACGGCCACATGAGTGCGCTTCCCACGCTCGGCGGAATTAATGGGTGGGCTAACGCCATCAATAACCGCGAACAAATCGTCGGATTTGCCGAAGACGGTGCCCTGGACCCTACATGCGGAGACACCGTGAAGAACAATCGAATTACGTTGCCGGCGTTGTGGGAAAGAGGCAACGTCAAAGCTCTTCCTCTGGCAAGTAAAAGCGATGTCGACGGTTTTGCGAACGGGATTAACGAACGAGGCCACGCCGTAGGCTATTCAGGAAACTGCAGCGAGGCTCACGCCGTAGTTTGGAAAGACAAGACTGTCTTCCCGCTTAAGGATTACGGAGTTTTCAGTTCCGCATACGCCATTAACAACAGCGGTCAGATCGTCGGGCAAATCGGCAGTGCTGCGGGCTACTTTGCCGCATTTTGGCCGCAGGGCGCAGATGGGGAAGTCGTAAGCCTCAAACTTCTGCCGGGAGATTCTGCCGCCTTTGCCACCGGCATCAACAACCGGGGTCAGGTGGTGGGAAGCACCTTTGACTCGAAAGGAGACTGGTCCCACGGCTTCGTCTGGCAGGACGATGTGATCACCGACCTTAATACGGTAATTCCCGACGATTCCAACCTCCTCATAATCGCGGCTAGCAATATCAATGAGCTCGGACAAATCTCAGGCATGGCAACGGTGCAAAACGGTCCCCATAAGGGCGAAGTCCATGCCTTCCTTTTGACCCCGACAGGCATACACTTCGGCGCCTCGATGGCAGATTACGCACGTACACACCCGCATTCCGCTCTACCCGCGAATGCTTGCAATCACTCCTCGCAGAGATTCGGACCTGCCCGACTCCAGCGATAAAGGCATTCTTTCCCTTGCGTATGTGTCTGAACTCTCCCAGGTTTACCCCCAGACGCGACGGCACGCAGGGGTGGGAACACGAGCCCGTGAGACGTGTCAAACGGCACGCCTCACGGCTTTTCAATGACCGCACCGACGATGCCCGCGAATGCTCGCCAGCAGCTGTTGTCGAGGAACGTCGGACTCCGCCAACCACGGGCTAAAGACACCTTCGGACCTTGCATTTCAACTGTATGCCGCGCGAAGGCGCAAGGCCGGAGAATGTGCGGGACAAGATGGGTCACGTCGAATATCGACCTAACCCTGAATCGCCAACAACCGAACGTCGGGTCATGCGTGGCGCAATATCTGGTGCAAATCCGACATACGACATAAATCTATGTCTCGTCCAAGTTCTCGACCACGCCTATATTTCGGTTCACAGCTCCTAGATAAGCCAGAACCGATGGATCTTCGTCATTCTCACCGGCGCGTCGTGGGATGGAACGCCGCATCAGATTTAAGGATGGCCATTTGAGAACAACCTCAAAATCATTGAGTGAAGCAAGAGCATGATGAAAACTGGATTCGAGAAAACGAAAAGGACAGGTTGGCAGTGTGAGAAGCTACTGCTGGCCGCGTTGCTTTTACACTCAGTAATCGCACTTGGACAAATTCAAGCGACGAAGAAGCTTGAACCTTCTCCAATCCGGCCGTTTAAGATGCATGTTCCCGACCGTGTTCTAATCGATCTTCGCCGCCGTTTGGCGGAAACCAAATGGCCCGATCAACTTCCGGGCACGACGTGGGAGTACGGCGTCGACATCAAGAAGGTTCGGGAACTCGCGGACTATTGGCAGAACGGCTACGACTGGCGTGCGCAAGAATCGAAGATCAATCAGTTTGACCAGTTCACAACTGAAATTGATGGACAGCAGATTTATTTTATCCATCAGCGCTCCCCCCGCGCGGACGCCGTACCCTTGATGCTGATTCACGGATGGCCCGGCTCGATTTTGGAATTTGAGAAGCTCATTGCGCCGCTCACCCATCCCAAGGACATAAATAGTCCGGCATTTGACGTCATTATTCCCTCGCTTCCTGGCTTTGGATATTCCGGGCCCACCATAACCCGTGGCTGGGGCCCACAGCGTATGGCGAAGGCTTTAGTTGTTCTGATGGATCGTCTGGGCTATTCCAGATACGGCATACAGGGTGGTGACTGGGGTTCGGCAATAGCCCAGGACATGGCTTACCTGGCGCCCACGCACGTAATCGGGTTGCATCTGAACCTGATTTACCTGCCACCGCCGAACCAGGAAGCTGTTGCGAAAATGAGCGATGTTGAGCGGAAACGGTATTCCTACTTTGACCGGGAAGAGAGCAGCTTCTTTTTTCTCCAAGCCAGTGAACCGCAGACTCTTGCCTACGCCCTTACTGACTCCCCAGTGGGGTGGCTGGCCTGGATGATTGGCAAATTCCAACTACTTACAGACAACAACGGCGATTTTCTTACGGCCGTGGATCGCGACACCTTCTTAACCGATGTCACCCTCTATTGGGCCACCGGCACCATCGGCTCCGCCATGCGAATTTATCGTGAGAACCGGCTCACCATAGAGGAAATGGTGCCAACGCCACGCCTGGAGACTCCTGTGGGGTATGCGGATTTTCCGAAGGAGGTGGCTGTCCCGCCGTTCAGCTGGATTACTCAAACATACAACATAGTACAAAAAACTGGCATGCCGAAGGGCGGACACTTCGCTGCTCTGGAGCAGCCCGATCTCTTGGTTGCCGATATACGGAAGTTCTTTGCGAAGATTGATCAGAAGTAACGCGTTGTCCTGCGAGCCCTACTTTTACAGGCAGCACTTCTTGAACTTCAGACGACTTCCACAACTGCAAGGGTCAGGTGCGGAATCGCCATTTGCTCTATGCGTCTGTGGAGGCCGCAACCATCGAAGGCGCTGTCCATCGTCTGCGGCCAAAGCTGATGACCGTCTGCGCTGTGCTTGCCAGTCTCGTTCCGATCCTCTGGGAGTCTGGCATCGCCTCGGATGTGATGAAGCCGATTGCCGCGCCTATCGCCGGCGGCATGATTACCTCCACTATCCACGTTCTGATCCTGGTGCCCGTCTTCTTCGTGATGATGAAAGAACGATCATTGCGGAGGGGGCATCTGCAGCCACGGACTTCAGAGAGCAGTTAGAAGAGGGGAGAAGGTTCCCCTCTCCCTTCGCGCTCCTCGACATCTCCGTCAGGCTGGAGGTCACCGAATGCACCTTACTCTCCAGCGCCTGACTCCGACTACGTCCCTGTGGTCCGAAACGCCTAAAACATCTAACTTGCCGAAGACGAGACTTTCAGGGGGTTCGGCTTCACCTTTCCTAATAGCCGGTCATTTCGTCCATGTGGACGGGATTTGTAAACACTGGCCGAAAATATCGGGACTAATCGGGTCTCGATGAGTGTTGGCGATTTTTCGCCGATACCTAAAAACACGTGACGCGCGTCTGTACGGCGACCACAGGCCCACGGCTGGGGGCGAGTGCAGAGTTCGCTCTCCTTGACAACTTAGGAGAGAGTGGATTAGTTTCCTAATCATCTTAGGAGGGCGACGCCGTGTCCGACCAAGCCCAGCTTCTTCCTGGCACTCTCGATCTGCTCATCTTGAAAACAGTCTCTCTCGGCCCGCTCCATGGCTACGGTGTTCTTCTGCGCATCGGACAGATCTCCGACAGCGCTTTGATCATTGAACAGGGGGCCCTTTATCCTGCGTTGTTTCGCCTTGTGCGCCAGGGGCGTCTGAAGGCGAGCTGGGGGATATCGGAGAACAATCGCCGGGCCAAATTTTACGAACTCACCGCGGCGGGCCGAAGAGGTCTCCAGGAAGAGACGGAGGGTTGGAACCGTCTCGCGGCAGCCATGGCCTCCGCCCTCGCCGCTCGACCGGAGGAAATATGAGCCTATTAGTCTCTCTTCGCTCTTTCGTTTCAACGCTCTTCCCACGCTCCCGGATCGGCGCCGAAATGGACGAGGAGCTTCGCTCACACATAGAGCATCGCGCCGACGACCTCGAACGCTCAGGCCTTTCTCGTCTAGAGGCCGAGCGCCGCGCACGCGTGGAGTTCGGCAGCTATGAGCGGTACAAGCAGGAGAGCTACGAAGCTGTCGGCGGGCAATTCTTTGAAACCCTTCATCAGGACATCCGCTTCGGCCTTCGGATGCTGTACAAATCTCCGGCCTTCACCGCAGTCGCCGTCATTACGCTCGCACTTGGAATCAGCGCCAATGCAGTTGTCTTCAGTGTGTTGAATGGGTTGATTCTTCGTCCGCTCAATGTGCCGCAGTCGCAAAGGCTGTTTACCATCCAGCACGGCCAGGATCCTTCTCCACTCCAGTCGTATCCGGATTATCTCGATCTGCGCGATCGGAACCGGTCCTTCGATGGTGTCATCGCATATGCTTTCTCTCGGGTGGGCCTCAACACTAGTGGCGAGGCATCTACCGCGTGGCTGTATGAGGCCAGCGGAAACTACTTTGATGTGCTGCAAATTCGACCATATCTCGGTCGGTTCTTCCACGCATCGGATGAGCACGGACCCGACAGCAGTCCTTATCTTGTGCTCAGCTACGCCTATTGGATGAGCCACTTCCAGGGGGATCGCAACCTTGTAGGGCGAACAGTCGAAGTGAACAAGCATCCCTTTACCGTTCTTGGCGTCGCGCCGCCAAACTTCCGCGGCACTGAACTGTACTTCACGCCCGACTTCTGGGTGCCACTCGTGAACGAGGAGCAAGTCGGAGGCGGAAATGATCTAAACACACGCGGAGGCCGCGAGCTGTCGCTGATAGGCCGTTTGAAGCCAGGAGTCAGCACGGCGCAGGCCGATGCAGATCTGAACTCCATCGCGGCATATCTCGCGAAGAGCTACCCGAAGGACGACGAAAAGATGGTCTTCTCTCTTGCTCGTCCAGGTTTGATGGGCGACTTTCTTGGCCGTCCCGTCCGCGCGTTTCTTTCGGGAATGATGCTGCTGGCCGGGCTGATTTTGTTGGCAGCATGCGCGAACCTGGGCAATCTCTCGGCAGCTCGGGCGGCGGATCGGTCCAGGGAGATCGCTCTTCGGCTGGCCTTGGGATCGAGCCGCAAACGCATTCTGCGCCAGTTGCTCACGGAGGCAGTTCTGGTCTCATTGATGGGAGGCTCTGCCGGGCTTTTGGGAGCCGTCGTGTTGCTCCGGTGGCTCAGCGTATGGCGGCCCATATCGAGCTTCCCTGCGAATGTTCCAGTGAATCCAGACGCAAAGGTGTATGCAGTCGCTCTCCTGCTCGCACTCATAAGCGGATTGCTCTTTGGGATTGTGCCGGTGCGGCAGGTGTTACGGACGAATCCGTGGCAGACCGTCAAGGCGGGCCCTGCCGACATGATTGGGCGGCGGCTCAACCTCCGCGACCTTCTGCTTGTTCTGCAGATAGCGGTCTGCGCTGTGCTTGTCACATCGTCGCTCGTGGCTGTACGCGGCTTGCTGCGTTCGCTGCACAGCAACTTCGGCTTCGTCCCACAGAATGCCATGCTCGTCGAGACCGATGTGGATATGGCCGGCTACAGCGGCGACCAGGTACCTATCATGCAGAAGCGCCTGATCGACATCGTTGGAGCGATTCCAGGAGTAACGGCCGCGGCCGCCTCCGATATGCTCCCTCTCGGTGGACAGGATTTCAGCAACGTCGCCGTCTTCAAAGACAGCGAGACTGATCTTCGTCCGTCGAATGCCGTCCTGAACACGTATACGCAGAACATATCTTCGGAATACTTTGGCGCCGCCGGCACGTCTTTATTGGCCGGACGAACCTTTACCGTGCATGACGATAAACATGCGCCGCAGGTGGCAGTCGTCAACCGTGAGTTTGCGCGCAGAGTCTTTGGCTCCGAGGCCGCGGCGGTCGGCAGATTCTACAAGTCAATGGACGGAACCCGAATACAGGTGGTCGGTGTGGTCGAGGACGGAAGATACAGAATGCTCACCGAAGATCAACAGCCGGCGGCGTTTCTGCCTATTCTGCAATCACCATCAAGTTCAACGTGGCTTATCGTTCGCTCGGACCGCGACCCACAGGAACTAACTGCTGCAATCGAGGGAAGCCTGCGAAGTCTGGATGCCGGGCTGCCTTTCTCAATCAGGACGTGGGACAAAGAGATGGACAGCGCTCTGTTCGCTTCGCGCGTCGCCACGATATCTCTCGGGGTGTTGGGCGGATTAGGTGCAATGCTGGCGATGACGGGAATCTTCGGCATGGCCTCCTACTCGGTAAGCAAACGAATGCGAGAGCTGGGAATTCGCATCGCACTAGGTGCGCAACGCAAGGAAGTGTTGCACTCCGCGTTGGGAAGAGCCTGGCGCTTACTGGTTTTCGGCTCCGCGGTTGGCCTGCTTCTGGGGATTGCTGCGACCAGGGTATTGTCTTCGATCGTCTATCAGGCAACTCCTCGCGACCCGCTGGTATTGGTTGGTGTTGTTCTGGCCATGATGCTGCTTGGCCTGGTGGCCACCTGGATTCCAGCGCAACGCGCGTTAGGAGCCGATCCTTTGATGCTGCTACGTGAGGAGTGAAGCTCGGGCTGCGAGTCGAAAAATACAGGAACATTTGACATCTTCCACCAAATCTTTGAAACAGACGGGTTAACCGGCGATAACAGGGCAATGCACCCATCTAGCTTCAGTGTGGCGCTTCCGGGTAGATCAGTAACCAAAAACGCCGTAGTGTTCATTGATCCGATGGCGTTGAGCTGTCACTTTGCCGAATAGTCGGCTTGTCGGACAAGTGACGTCCCGTATTTCTTTGGAAACGGAGTTTTCGGAAACTTTGAGGCGACCTTGCCGAAAACGTGACTTTGAGGAAGGTGTCATCAATGAGTCTGAGAGCTCGGCTGGCTTGGCGGTTTCGTCGGGTCAGTGTAACCAGTCGGAACTTGAAAGAGAGCAGGGCTAGGTTCTACCTCGTGAAGATCACTGATGGTGGTGATTTGCTCTGTCCCGTCTAACTCCTTTGTCGTTATCAAGAGGTTCATCTGCAGGTCCGGGGAGTTCCAAATCTCGGTGACAGAGGTCCCTGACCAGACAGTTTCCGATCTCTTAGGAACGATGCGGGTGATACGGCAGCCGACAGCATCGAGCCCGTACATGTCGCGCCTTCCAAGATATTCAAACCTCACTTGATCGCGGTCGGGATCGTCGCTCGAAGACTCAGCATTTCCGGTCCGCATGCGCTGACTGCATTCGGGAACAGGACTCTCCTGTGTGTGCGTGGGGTTGGCAGCAATGTTTGAGACAAGAACAGTTTTCGTGTCCTCATTCCATTGGGTGTCGCGCATGCTGATCGGGTCCAATATGTGAACTGTGCCCTGGGTGAAAGCACCCTGCGCATCAGGCGTAGATGCAAGCTGCTCGTCGCGTATACGCCCTGCGAAATCTCTCATGCGTATGTTGAGGGCTTCGCGCAGGACTCTGACTCCAGCTCTTGTCGTCTCGACGCTCTGCACTCGCACTGTAGCGATATAAGGTCTGTTCTGAATCACTGGGAAGGCTGCGCCAAACCCAAGGCTCGAGCCCATAGTCAGGGCCCCGGGTGTTCGCTGAGGTTTGCTTTCCTGTGCTGCGAGGTCGGGTGCAACCAAGAGAGGACACAGCAGAACCATTGAATAAATGACGGAAGGCCGCTTTAAACGACCGCTCATCGACGTCACCTCTCCCTGTTAGACACCGACAAAGAGCGGTGTGTCGCCAGCTTGATCTGCCTTCGTCATCAAAACGGGGCTTTCGGTAACTTGATCCGTTAACTTACCAAGAACTACCCAGGGATTCCTGCTCTTCATACGTTTCGCCACTTCCATCCGTCTAAACGGCACATGATGACACCAGAAACCCTCTACAGACTCGCCCCGCCGTTGATCGGCCTACAATTTTTGGCCCTCGGATGGAAAGTGAACCGTGAGATCAATGTCCCAAATACCGAGAGGCAAACTGTTATCCCTCTTCCGGATGTGATCAACATCATGAGCCTGTTCGCAACGGTCGGCTGTCTAGTTGTACTGCCTATGGTGACCGAGTCGTACTATTGGCTCTCGAGGATCGTCTTGGGGAGCGGCTACGTCTTGATCGCTTTCTACCCATTTACAGTTGCGGCGCACTATCGACTGTGGACGAGAGAAGTTCCAAGCCGGAAAACCAGAGACGGCGCAAACTCTCCCTATGTAAACCGCGAGGAGCTTCTTACGTCGATCCTCTCCGTCTTGATTGCCGGGGTGGCCGCGACGTGTATGGGGAAGTATTGAACGGAATAACGCTGGCAAAGATTCTGTCCGGACAGCCACGTTGTAGCCGGTAGGCTGGAAAACGGGGTTATGAGAAAGTTCGGCCTTGAACTTGCCGCTGCAGGCGTTCCAGACCCCTTTCACGCCCTGCACTCTCTTGGTCTGCCGTAGTAGCCAGCTTCTCAGTGTTAAATATTTTCACATGATTTTGAACTCAAGAAACTGCTTTAGCGCTCAACCGGTCTTTAGGGTGTCCTCGGAGTTTATCAAGGTCGCCGCTTCGCACCCTGGCCAGCAATTAGATCTCAATCTCCGGGTACGTTTAGAAGAGTCTGAGCAAAGGTGGGTGTAGGCTTCTCTTCGTATGCAGCGACATTCATGCGGGATTGGAACCACGGATACGCGGGACTCGGCCCGAGTTCTTCATAGTGCTTATTGAAATAAGCCTCCACATGCTCACCGACGGGAACGGGGTTGGGTGCATTGGCAAGCACATTTTGGAAGATTGGCATCATCGCACCGACAACGCTTGGATTGACCTCGCGCCAGTAAGCCAGCGAGATCCGATCTGCTCCGTACTCCACCTGGTAATGGTCACGACTGAAAGAAACGTTCCGGCAGGCCTGCCGCCAGTGGCCCAGCTCGTGTATGAAAATCCAACCATGAGCACCCTGTTCGAACTTGGCACGGACGTCGGCTTCCTTAGCGCCGGGACCTGCAAGGTGAAAGAAAAAAGCCCTCTCTTGGAGATTAAGCAAGGTCCAATCAGAGGTGCGAATGATATTCGTCTTGTCGTCGTACTGCCCGAACGATGGGACATCCTCGACCAGAATAGTAGGAACGGGAATTGGACAATTTAAACCGTTTGCGTGAATGCGTGCGACGAAGTCATCACGCACGGCTGTGGCTCTGGCTAAAGTTGCAGCCTGTTCTCTGTCCTGGGTATGGGAAGCCGGGACTTGAGCGAAGAGTGCTGTAGCCACAAGCATGTAATAGATCGAGGCAAAGAGGACAAGGGCCAAAGCGCTGGAGAAGTGGTGAGAATTCCTACAGGACTGCATAGGTTGGGCCTCATTATTTTGGTTATAGAAGGTTTAGTGACTATGCGACAAGAGCGTGTGGATCAGCGGAGCGGTGGTCCGCTCTGTTGCGTAGAGTCCCCACGCCAACGGCAGTACGACGATGGACCAAGCCAAGAGCAACTTTAAGCGAGATGTTCGATTTGCCTGCAGTAAGGAGGAGGACTTTTCTTCTGTGCCAGAGACGGCTCGTTTGCTGAGCATCGGAGTACCGATTTCCTTAATCATGGGTCACCGCTTTCCGAAGTGATAGGCTGCACCCGTGCTGATCCGAAGGTTGTTTTGGTGGTCGTCTACCTTGTTGTCAAAGGTAGTCACGAAGTAGTCGACCTGCGCAACGCGAAGAGTGATTGTGCGGCTTATGTTGAACTCAACGCCTCCGCCCAGGGTCGAGCCAAAGACCGTCGACGACGAGGCTCCGCCCGAGTTCGCCGGAGCCAGTCCTCCAGTTGCGCGCACTGCACCCAGCAATATCTGACCGTAAGGAACAAAGCGAGCATGAGGCCTGCGGTAGAAGAAGCGCGGGCCGGCGAGATAGGACGTCAGCGTCAGGTCGAGAGCGCTGGCATCTATCTTCGAGGCATGCACGGCTCCAACCTCGATCACCGCGGCGAACTGGGGACCCAGATGATACGCATACGATCCGCTGCCGCCATTCATCGAAAAGCATCCGCAGCCGCCCGGTGGCGCGTTGGTGTGTACGTAGGTGTAGTCCAACGCGATCTCGTTGGATGGCTGAGTCTGCGCCATCAAGTTGACGGACGCAATCGACAAGAGCAATAGGGAAAGGAGTGAACGCATGGTCATAGGTCCTCGTTTACTGCACGGTCAGCGTGACTGTGGTGGAGTGGGTGTCCGATCCGCTGGTACCGGTCACGGTGATGGTGTAAGTTTTGGCCGACGATGGCAGCGCGAAGCCGGCACCGCAGCCTATCGTTGACGCCGTGATACCGAGCAAGGCTACGAAGCACGCAAGACTCGTAAAGACTCCCCAGCCTCTCTTCCCCGACCGGAATCTTCTGCCTGGGAAGAGCAACAGCAACGCTGCGAATACAGGCGCTGTGAAAGGCCATGGCGAAAGGTCACCTCTTCCTGCCGCCTGTTGAATTGTTGTCTGGACGATCATCGTCGCCTGAGCGCCAGAGCTTCCGGGTGTGACTGAAGCGGGGGAAAAGGTGACAGTCGCTCCCGGTTGAAGACCGTTGGCGGAGAGCGCTACCGCCTGGGCAAAGGTGCCACCTGTCGAGGCAACCGACACGCTGTAAGTGGCGCTGCTTCCCGAGACGACGCTTTGGGAAGCTGGCGTCGCGGTTACGGTGAAGTCTGCAGGCGCTACTGCGGCACCCGTGCCGGTCAGGGAACTGGTCTGCGTTCCCAGCGCGTCGGTCACCGCAAGGCTGGCGGCGAAGCTGCCCGTAGAAGTGGGCGAGAATGTAACCGCGATGGTGCAGGACCCTCCAGCGGCGAGCGTGGTCCCGCAGGTGTCGGCCCCAAGCAGGAAGGAAGAAGCGTTTGCGCCGGTGATGCTTACGGACGCGATCGACAGCGCTGCGTTGCCTGCATTGGCGAGCGTGAACGTCTGGGCTGCGCTGCTGCTTCCAGTTGTGACGGTGTTGAAGTTCGCGGAGGCGGCGGTGAGTGCGGCCTGCGGAGCTGTTGTGACAGAGGCGACGCCGGTACCGGTAAGCGCTGAGGTCTGCGTTCCCACCTGATCGACGATGGTGAGCGTCGCCGAAGATGGGCCTGCGGTGGTGGGCGAGAAGACGATGAGGATCTGGCAGGTACTTCCTGGCGGCAGTTCGGGGAGGTCGCGTGGGCTCGATCCGCCGCGTTTAGTCGCTCGGCTACGCGCCGGTCTTGCGTCTTCTGTGCCGCCGCTGGAACAGCTGTCGTTGACAATGATGAAGCTGTCCGGGTTCGCCCCGCTGAGCGAGATAGATGTAATCCCCAGCGATGCATTGCCTGTATTCGAGAGGGTGAAGGTTTGCGCAGAGCTTGCGGCGCTTGTCGTTATGCTGCCGAAGTCGGCGGTTGCGGGGGACAAGGACGCCTGCGGTGCAGAGGTTGTTACGGCATTGCCGATGGCGGAGAGCGCTACGGTCAAAGGCGATGCAGGATGGTTGAGGTCGTGAATCGAGTAAGTGGAGGTGAGTGGACCTGCGCTCTGCGGCGTAAAGGTAAAGGTGACGGTGCAGCTGCCTCCGTTGGCTGAGAGGATGCCACTGCAGTTGGTCGTCTGGGTGAAGTCGGTCGTGTCGGTCAGCGAGCCGCTGCTGAGATAGATTGCCTGATTGGTGGTGTTGGTGATGGTGGAGGTAAGTGCCGAGCTGGTGCTTCCCACGAGAATCGCTGGAAATGTCTGCGTGGTGGGTGCGATGGTGAGCGCTCCCGTGCTAACAGCGGCTATTGCCGTGCCGACGAGCGAGATCGTCTGTGAGGCATAGGGGCTGGCCGCATTCAGACTGTTGTCGGTCAGCACAATCGAGCCGGTGATGCTACCTACACTGACTGGTTCGAATTCCACCGAGAGTCCGCAGCTACTTCCTTGCGCCAACGTTCCGGCTGAAGAAGACGGACCCTCAAAGGGGCACGGCCCGCTGTTGCCGATGAAGAACGTGAAGCCCGCGGAGACACTCGCGTTTGACCCAGTCGCAGGTGGGGGCAGAGCCAGTGGCGCGTTGCCGATGTTTGAAACGATCGCTTGCAGCGGGCCGTCTGTCGTGTCGGTCGAGTCGACAGGAGTGGGCGTGGCAAAGGTCAACGTAGGGTTGCTGACATCGGTCTTGCGAACAAGATTGTTCTTGGTGTCGGCGACGTAGAAATTGCCCTCGCCATCTAACGCAACCTTCTGCGGGCCATTCAAAGAGACCTGCGTTGCCAGCCCGCTACCAGCAGAGCCTTGCGTGCCATTGCCAGCGACGGTAGTGATGGTTTGGGTGGCTGCGTCCACTTTTCGGATGAGGTTGTTGGAAAAGTCTGCGATATACAGATCGCCGGCGGGGTCCACTGCAACGCCCATCGGCCAATTCAATTGCGCGCTGGTTGCAGCTCCGCCATCGCCGCTGAACCCAGCGCCTAGTGTGTTATTTCCTGCAACAGTGTGAATGATGCCGTCCGTTGTTACTTCTCGTACGACGTGGTGGCCGGAATCCCCGATGAACAGATTGCCCGTAGAGTCCACGGTGATGGAATCGTAGGACGCATAGACGCCCTCGCAGCAGAGAGCCAGGTTCGCCTGGGTAGCCGGGCCACCATCACCGCTGTAGGTAGGAGAGCCTTGACCGATAGTCGCCGGATTACCCGCAACCGTTGTAATGATGCCCGAAGTATCCACCTTGCGGATGAGGTTATTGTCCTGATCTTCGATATATAGATTGCCCTGCAAATCGAGCGCGATGCCTTCTGGACGGTTCAGGCTCGCCTGGGTAGCCGGGCCATTGTCTCCGCTGTAACCTTGTGTTCCATTACCCGCAACGCTGGTGAGTATCTGCGTGATGGCATCTATCTTGAAGATCTGCTCGGCAGTCTCAGCTCCAAAATAGACGTTGCCCGCCGGATCGACAATCACGTCGCTGGGACGATCGAAAGTTGCACTGGTCGCAGGACCGCCAACGCCGCTCAAACCGCCGGCACCGGTCCCGGCGATCACAGTGATGTTGCCACTCGTATCAATTTTGCTGACGGTGTTGCTGTAGAAGGAAGCAACATATACGTTCCCCGCGAAGTCCACTGCCCCCGCGGATGGATTGCAAATTGGGCCAAGCGTTGCGGGCCCATTGTAAGCATTGCAATTTGGCCCATTGACCTCGCCAGCCAGCGTTGACATGGTTCCCGGGGTCAGCACTGCAAGCGGACTGATACCCATGCCGTTCAACCCGACATTGACCTTGCCGGCGCTGGTGACTACCTGCAGGGGTACGGCACGCTGGCCGGGGTATGCAGGGCTGAAAGTGATAGGGACCGTGCAGACCGTGCCGACTGGGTTTGAAGTCACGCCATCGACCGCGCAACCGCTAACTGAACCGACCGTATACTCCTGCTTGTTTCCTTGAGACAAAGGTACGGTGAAGCCGCTGATGGTCTCGGCCGAGGTTGTCTTCAGAAGGACATTCTGCGGTGTGCTGCTGCTGGCGACATTCGTAGCAGGTAACGCGATAGGGCCGTTCACCGATACCAACTGAGCAGGCAATGTCTTCCATGACACCAGGAGCAAAACCATCAGCCCGAGAAGGGGCAAAGGTTTATATGCTTTCATGGAGCCGTGACGGAGAGAACGGAAGTAGTGGGGCAGTATCCAGCGCGAGACCAACTGCGAGATTCCGGGAATAGGCGATAGCATCAGAATTTCTCCTTGAGTTCTTCAAATGACCTTTGGCAGATCCGTAGCTGACCGGCTGTTGAAACTTCCAGGTGCAGGCCGGATTGCTCGAGCGCGCGGTGGATACGGTCTGTGGTGGCAGGGGTATCTCCGTCAACCCGCGCAACGATGGTGATCCAGGGGCTACCGCAGGCGGGACAAACCTTCGGTGCGTTCGGAGTGTCCGGTTCGCTACCCTGAACGTGGAGCGCTGGACCCGTAACCGTGATGGTGACCTCACGGTGCTGGAACTCAATCGAGAGCCGCTTCGTTCTTTTCATGGCGTCCTTGGTGAAGCGCAATGGAGCGGGATTATCGTTTCCGGTCCTAAGAGTCGGCATTGCTATACTTGGCTCGTCTGGACTTCGTAGAGTTTTCCGAGTCCGCTTCGCTCGGCACAACCTGTTTTCCCACGGCTGCCGAAGGGGCGTCCTCAAGTCCAGCTCAATCACCCCTCAATTGAGGCTCAATCGGTCTATGTCCTTTGTTGCGAATCGTTTAGTCAAGTTTGAGGAGTATGAGATTGATCGCGCACGATGGCAATTGAGCTGGCGTGACGAGGCCCTGCCGCTCAATCGGAAGACATTTGACCTGCTTCTTTACCTGGTGGACCATGCCGACAGGGTGGTGGGGAAGGAAGAGTTGCTGCGTACGCTCTGGCCGGAGTCATTCGTCGAAGAGAGCAATCTGACCCAGCACATCTTTCTGCTCCGCAAGGCGCTATCCCGGCACGACTCCGGCTTGAAGTTCATCGAGACCGTGCCCGGACGCGGCTACCGCTTTACCGCCATCATCACGGAGCAGCTCCCTGTGGATCGCATGGTGATCAGCGCCAGCGAATCCATCACCCGGATCACCCTTGAAGAAGAAGTGGACACATCGGAGTCGGCGTCCCAGAGATTCGAAGTCACCCAGCCGCTGCTCTCCGCTCCCCTTGGAAAGCGTCATATCTATTGGATAGCCGGTGGATCCGTTGTTGCGGTGGCGCTTTGCGTCGCAGTCTGGTTTGGCTGGCAGCGCTGGCTGGATCGTTCGGGCGGTGCGCCAGTGCAGTTAGTGCTGACCCCGATGGAAGGCACGACTGGCGACGCCATCCTAGACAAATCGCTCACTCAAGCTCTCCGCATGGATCTGGCGCAGAGTCCTTATGTCTCGGTGGTTCCGGGCTCAATCGTCGGGGCGACCCTGACCCAGATGATGCATAAGCCGGACGAGGCAATGACTCCAGCGATGGCCCGCGAGGTCTGCGAGCGCACCAATAGCCAGGGTGTCTTGTCAGGCAATATCGCGAAGGTCGGGCAGCACTTTCTCATCACGGAGGAAGCCAGTAACTGCGTCGATGGCTCTGTCATCGGGGCCGCCAAACGCGAGGTCGAAAGCACCGAACATCTCCCCCGCGAGATCGATGGCCTGGCCGAAACCTTGCGGCAGACGCTGGGCGAGTCCCGCAGAAGCATCGCCCGCTTCAGCACTCCGCTCTTCTCCGCCGACACCGCCTCGCTCGATGCTCTCAAAGCCTACAGCCGCGCCTCTTACGACTCCGAACGCGGAAAGCGGGCCGAGGCCATCGAACTGCTCAAGCAGGCCATCGCCTTCGATCCCAACTTCGCCACGGCCTACTTCGATCTCTCAACCAACTATCGCGGCTCGGGCGATCATGAGGCCGAGCTAGCCGCCATTCAGAAGGCGTATAACCTCCGCAGCTACGTCAGCCAGGCCGTGCAATTCGCCATCGTGGCCCGCTACAACACCCTGGTCACCGGAGACCTCTTTGCGGCGGAGCGCAACCTGCAGAGCTGGACCGAGATCTATCCCCGCAACGCCACTGCATGGAACAATCTCTCCAGCGTACAACACGAGATCGGCCGCGTCTCCGAAGCCGTCTCCTCCAGCGAGAGAGCTTTGGAACTCATGCCGTCCAACCAGGCGATGTACGTCAACCTCGCGGTCAGGCAGTTGCACGCCAACAATCCAACCGCGGCCCGCGCAACCCTCGATCGCGCTATCGCCAAAGGCCTCGATGGAGACCGCGTGCGCAACTTCTATATGGAGCTCGCCTACTACCAGCGCGACGACGTGCTCATGCAGACCCAGATCGCCTGGAGCGCGGCCCACACCAACTCCCCGTTCTTCTTCCTTACCCAGGCTCAGATCGCGGCAGCCGAGGGCAGGCTGGCAGATGAACAAAGGCTCTTGGGCAAAGCAGCCGCTCTCTTCCGCACCCAGGGTCTGGCCGATGTCGCCGACAGCAACTCCAGAATCGTGGTGGTCGGGCTCATCGAATCAGGACAAAAGGAGGCCGGCGAAAAGCTCTTTCACAGCGTGCCCCCAGATCCCGCGGACCCCTGGTATCTGCTCGGTCTCGCCTACACCGGCGATCCTCAGGGCGCGCTCGCCGGCGTCAAGGCGATGCAGGCCAAGTACCCAAAGGGAGCTCTGGTCAACCTCTTCTGGACTCCCTATATTGAGGCCGAGATCGATCTGGCCAGCCACAAGCCGAAGGACGCCGTCGCCGTCCTCGAGCCTACTCGCGCCCTCGATGGCAGAGACCTCTTTCTGCCCGAGCTTCGCGGCGACACCTTCCTTGCCGCCGGTGAGCCTCTGCGTGCGGAGAAAGAGTATCGTGAGGTTCTCGCTCATCCATCCCTCGAGCCCATCTCCGCAAACATCCCGCTCGCCTGGCTTGGCCTCGGCCGCGCCCTTGCCGCTGAAGGCAATCGCGCTGCGGCTACTAATGCCTATCAGCACTTCTTTAGCCTATGGGCTCACGCCGACCCCGATGCGATGTATCTCAAGCAAGCCAAACAAGAGTTCGCTACCCTGCAAACAGTTAGCTTGGCCAAATAGGTGGGCCAAAAGGGCAAAACTGAATATCTTTCCTGTTTTGAGGGATAGTTCTTCGCCGAAGGGGATAGTCTCGTGAACTGTGTCGGAGTAGCTGGGAGGGATCTGTCACTCGAGAAAGTATCCGAGCGGCGCAAGACATTGGCCGATGCCCGCTCTGCGCGTCTTTGCAAGCGCTCACCTATGATTGTGACGAATGACGAAGGGCCTTCCTCGCCATCCTCGAATGGATGCGTGAAGGCAAGGATACGAACAATCTTGGAAAGGTCACTGACGTTTTAGGCTTACTCATGTCAAACCAGGAATGTTACAGAGTCGAACGGCACTATGAAGAAGCTACCAAAACACTTCTCGCCGCCGAGAACGATCTAGATAGTACTTCTCCAAACGCATCACCGCGTCTAGTCCGCGAGGCAAGGTTGCAGACGGTAAAGCGCGAACACGTCGAAGCCAGGGAGCTTCTTATAGAGCACCGTCGCAGCTGCTCCATCTGCAAAGCTAAAGGCATACCGGACTAGCATCCAAGGTCGATTCAACCCGCATCGATCCGTGTCGCATGTGACCAGAAGTTCATGAACTACGCAGGTTCCCGATCATGGTCCGCACATCGCCGGCGTCCACCACGAAGCGCGAGGTGCCGTCGAGCGAATCTGGGTCTTCCAGCACCCAGCGGCGCTCGTGTTGCATCTTGCTGGCTTCGCTCCGCCGCAGAGAACCATGGAAATGGTTGGCACCGGTAGCCCGCGCGAGGGCTGCAGCGTCCTTGATTCGCAGACCTCCACCAACAGCTATATCAATTCTTCCGTCAGCGATCTCGACCAATCGCGCAAGCTTGTCTGCTCCCGCCAGCACATCGGGTTCGCCGCCGGAGGTAAGAACGCGCCTGCAGCCAGTGGCAATGACGTCTTCGAGAGCCTGCTCCAGTGAGATGGTGTAGTCGAAGGCACGATGAAAGGTGATCTCGAGTGGCGCGGCGAGTTCGACGAGTTGGCGTGTGCGTTCCATGTCCACCGTACCGTCGGTTCGCAGGATCCCAAGGACAAAGCCGCTGGCTCCAAGGCTGTGCGCGTGAAGGAGATCCTCCCGCATCAGGGAAAACTCATCGTCCGTGTAGTGGAAGTCACCACTTCGCGGTCGCAACAGGACGTGAACGGGGAGGCCGCTATGAAGAATCGCAGCACGCGTCAGACCATGACTCGGCGTAAGCCCCCCTTCGCTGAGGGCGGTGCAAAGCTCAATGCGATCGGCACCGCCTTCGCGCGCGGCGAGGCAGGCCTGAAGACTCTCTGCACAGAGTTCGAAGATGATTTTGCGCATCCGAATTACACAAACCCCCAAAAGCTTTCCGATCCTTGGAAATAGTCGACGCGACGACCCGAAGCAAACGACGGGTAGAAGCTCTAACGATATACAGGATAACTTCAAAAAGTGAAAATTTGAACTTCAAATAATCACATTTATGAGAATATCAACGACAAGGAAAACGCATTACCTAGTTTCGCAGCCAGGAGCGAGCAGCGAGCCGGTCACGATCCGTATCCCCCACGTTCCTTCCTAACTCAGCCTGCCACGGGAAGCGAGCCGGTACGCGCGCGCCAGAGCGCACCGAGTATGGGATCGACAGTACCTGGCAAAACCTTCAGGGATGGGTGGTCGCGTCGCAGGGCAGAAACGATTCCTTCACGGATTGGGGCTACATGTTCGAGGATGCTGCCGGTAAACGCAAGCTCAGGAACCCACTCTGGACGATGGTTGGATGGGTCCCGCCGCAGGCGCTCGATGACAAGATGCGCAAGGTAAGCCAGTTCTTCTGCTTCGCGGTGAAGAACGTTCTGCGCAACAGCATCTCCTTCTGCGGCACACCTCACGACCAGGGGAGCAAGGCGGGTAAAGTCAGGGGAAGGGATCTGGTTGGCATAACCTATCAGCGATTCGAGATCGGGAAGCTGCCACAGCTCAAGAATCGCCGGCAGCAGTGCAGTCGTGCGATCTTCGTCGATGGCAAAAAAGGTATCGCGTAACGCCTGATGGCCGATTCTGCTGCCTGAACCCTGGTCAGCCAACGCGGGGCCCCATCCGCCGGCCGTGGTCAGTTCGCCTTGGATGGTGCGCCCAGCGACGTTGGAGCCTGTGCCAGCCATCACCAACACACCGGGTCCGCCGAAGAAGCCGGCATCGAGCGCAATCTCCACATCCCCCACGAGGATCAGCGAACCGCCGACGCGCTCGGCGAAGGCTTCCCGTATCCAATCGGTCACCAGTGCGACCGTTATGCCAGCGGCACCGACACAGCTGCGTGTGACCGACTTCATTGAAACTCCAGTCAACGCGGTCAACTCGGCAAGCGCCTTCTCGAGATTCTGCGTCGCAGAGTGTGCATCGGTGCGCATGCGTTTGATGGTGCCCCCACGGACTCGCGCGAGTTCACGGGTGTCATCTGCCAATACATATTCTGTCTTTGTGCCGCCTACATCCAGTGCAAGATAGAACGCCAAGCCGATTCCTCTTCTTTCCATAACTTCAAAAAGATAGCAGCAACGAAGACAGGATATTTGTTTCTAATCGCGATAGTGTTGCCACATCGTGTGCAGCAACCTTTGTACAGTTTCTGCAAGCCGATTGGGCAAGTTCGTCAAGACATCGTCGGTATTTTTGAAAACACCAGCCAGCAAGTGACAGGGGCAGAGCCGAAGCCCTGCCCCTGTGATGTTGATACTGCGGTTGGTCGATATTCGAGGACTGTTTCACGCCGTCCTAGAACCGATAGTTGGCGGAAAACTGCAGCCGGCGTTCCGTAGAACGAACGGCCTGTTGGATTCCGTTAGCAGTTCCCTGGTTTGAGATATTGCCGAAGTTGGCGTCGCCGATGTTTGTATCTGGATTGCCATAGCTGGCGATGTTGAAGGCATTGAAGGCATCGAACCGGAAGCCCAGGGTCTGCTCACGGATAATAGTGAAGTCCTTGAAGGCCGACATATCGACGTTTAGATAGCGAGGCCCGCGCGTGTTGCCGTTCCTCGCGTCACCAAAGGTGTTGGGGGCAGGCGCTCCGAAGGCGCACAGACCGTTGTCAACACCGGGAGTGGTGCAGGGAATAGCAGAAGGATCGGTGCCGTACCAGTTGTCGATAGTACGATTCACGATCTTCAATGCGCGGTACTGGTTCGGCCGCGCATTGCCGAAGCTGTTGGAGTTGTTCCCGGGTCCGTTGATGGTCTCCGGAAATCCGCTATAGACCACTGCGGCGGTCGAGACCTTCCATCCTCCAATCGCCTCGTCCACCGCGCGGTTGACGCCGGAGAGATACTGCTTGCCGTGGCCGAAGGGCAGGGAATAGACGCCGGTGCCGCTGAAGTTGTGACGTACATCGTAGGCAGCGGGACCCCAATCGGCAGCGCTGTCGTAGTAGTTCTGGAAGGCACCCTGACCGAAGTTGCTGGCACCTGAGGTATTCACCGCATAGTTGCCCGCGCTGTTGGTCAAAGCCTTCCCATAGGAATAGTTCACGGTGAACTCCAACCCATGATTCGTCCGCTGACGCAGGATCGTCTGCAGGGCCTGGTAGTTCGACGCTGCACGAGACTCCGTGATGAGCAGGCTATTGGAGCCGATGCTTACCGAAGGATCGATCGCATTTATACCAATGAACTGATTGTTGTAGTAGGGCGCCGAGGTGGGGTCGCCATTGACCCGCCACTGATTGAGGTTGCCGTAGTCTTCGATATGCTGGCCAATTTCACCGACGTAACCGACCTGTAGCGACAAGGACCGAGTGACCGCATACTCCGTCGTGAGATTGAACTCCTGAACATAGGCCGGCTGAATGTTCTGCGGATATACGTTGAAGGTGCCACCAGAGCTTACAGTTCCGCCGGTAAATCCCTGCTGCGCAGTCCGCGGAACTCCTGGGTTGCCAGGTGTGGGCGTGACGACGTTGACGTTAACCGCCTGAATGAACGGAGTGATCGAGGTCAGACGTTGGTTGGAGGAATTGCCTTCAAAGAAGCTGGTTGCACCATAACCGCCACGAATAACAAAGCGATCCGTTGCCTGATAGGCGAAGCCGAGACGTGGCGTGAATTGGCGGTAGTTGGCGTCGTAGCATGCACGATTGCTGCATAGGCCGGACCCAACGGGCGCACCGACGGGAATCTTGCTCGCGTAAATTACCTGACCCGTAGCGATGTCGATGTTGCCGGTCTTGTTGTTGGACTCCACCCAGGGTTGGTCATACTCGTAGCGGAGACCGGCGTTCAAGGTTAGGCGAGACGTGGCTTTGTAGTCGTCGCTGAAGAACCCAGCTACACGCCATTGCCGCTGCCCGACGTTCACGCTCGCCAACGTGGCGGCTGCTCCACTGACACGATCAAGCACAAAGTCCGCGCCTCCATAGCCGCCTGCATTAGCCAGCGAAGGATTGCCAGTAAACGCGCCGGTGTAGTTCAGCGATCCAAGAAAGCCGTTATTGTTGCTGGTCGGATAGTTGTTCTGGTAGCGAAGTGCCTGCACGCCCATGCTGAACGTACTCTTGCCGCGCTGCCATGTGAGGTTATCGATATAGCTGTAGGTGTTGTCTGTCAGGCTGCCATTATTCTGTGCACTGTTGCCGAGGCCGTTCAAGCCACCGCTTATATTTTGGAACGTAAAACCCTGAAAGGCCTGGTTGGGGAAAGTGATACCGACAACCGCGTTTCCGTTGTTGCCGAACACACCAGTTTGATCGATCGGCAGTCCCTGGTTCCAATTGATGCGCGTGAAACCGATGCGCGCCGAGTTGACGATCGACGGCGAGAAGATGCGAACCCAGGTCAGGCCGCCCAGCTGCGACGGGAAGGTGCTGCCATTCGGAAATGAGACAGGCAGAACCGAGGTAGCACCATCGTAGGCATCCGATTTCGAAAAGAACCCGCTGATCTTATCGGCGTTGTTCGGTGTGTACTCGATTTTGATATCGCCCTGGTTGTTCGCTCTAAAGGTTCGTTGTGGTCCCTGAAAATCGTTGTTCGCGATGCCGTCCGAAGGGGTGGCATTGGGCAATGGGTAGAGCTCCGGATGAGCAAAAAGATACTGCGCAACCGGGTTGTTGATCGGTACACCCTTATTGCCGACGTAAGGCGCGAAGCCATTCAATGGGTCGTACAGTTGAATCGGATTCGAACCAGTGAGAAGCGCCGAGAAATCTCCGTTGCGCATCGCCTGCGTAAAGACGCTTGCGGAATGAGTCCCACCCTGGTGGAAGCGCGATCCTAAATAGTCGGCGAAGAAGAAAAGTTTGTCGCGCTTGATCGGACCACCAATGGTGCCTCCAAACTGAGACTGAGAGAAGGGGTTGGTGGGGATGATGGGACTCTGGTGGTTATTGGTCCACGAGTTGGCATTGAGCTTGTAGTCCTGCACGTAGCCGTACGCCGAACCGTGAAACTGGTTGGTTCCGCTCTTGAGAACGGCGACCACACCGGCACCGTTGACGTTGCCATAGTCTGCCGGCGAGTTAGACGTCAGTACCTTGATCTCCTGCAAAGCCTCGGGCGCGGGGCTGTACGCGATCAGGTTATTGAATGTTTCGTTCAGATCGATCCCATCGAGCGTGTAGTTGTTCGCCTGAGCGCGGTTGCCATTCAGATTGATTGAATCGGTGGACTGAGTGCTGCGTTCAATGCTGGTCGTGCCCGATGTGCCCACGGTGCTTACCGAGCCCGGGACATAGAGGGTCAGAGCAGAGAAATCGAGACCATTCAAAGGGAAATTCTGAATCGTATTCGCCGTAAAGGTCCCGCTCAAAGTGGCGTCGCTGGTATTCAAAATCGGCGCCGCTTCGGATACGTTCACCACCTCCGCCGAGGATCCAACCGTAAGCGTGACATTGAACGTCGTAATCTGCAGCACCTCGAGTTGAAACGCTGGGATCGTCTCCTTATCAAATCCCTTCGCTTCCACCGTCACCTCATAGCGGCCGATGGGCAGAAACTGAATTCGATAGAGTCCCGACGCATTGGTTGTCACCCTTGAGTCCACGTTGGTATCGGTATTGTGGGCAACTACGCTCGCTCCCCCAACCACAGCACCACTCGGGTCGGTTATCACGCCGGTGATTGTTCCGGTTACGGTCTGCGCAAGCAGGCCCGACGTAAAGAACAGTGCTGCCAGGGCAATCACAATCCCGGAGATACGTTTGAGAAACTTTGTGCTTCGCGTTGCTTTATTCATCTTTGAACAACTCCAGGGTGTCTTGTGGGAGATAGGAAGATCCGCTTCACGCATTACGGCTGGCCTCTGCCGAACATCCGCTTGTGCGGTCAGAAAAATCAAATTGTGGGTTGAGGATAGAAATCTGTGTCAACATTTGTCAACAGACTTTTCACAATTGTGAAGAAAATTAGTTCAAATACTCAAAATGGAACCGCCGGTCTGCCAATAAATCAATTATTTGCAGATTTGTGCGTGATTAGAATGGACAGGACATGGCCCAGAAGACCCAGGATCGCGCGAACCAGATACTTCATCTCCTGCTACAGAAAGGCCAGAGCTGCGTTGAAGATCTGGCGACAACCATTGACGCCTCCCCGGCGAGCGTTCGACGCGACCTGATCAAACTCGCACAGCGCGGTCTGGTAAACCGCACCCACGGCAGCGTCGAACTGGCCGGCAAGATGACCTACGAGCCGTTCCGCTTTGACGCCGCCTTTCCGCTGCGCGAAGAGCGCTTTTCGAACGAAAAACGGCGCATCGCCATCGCAGCGGCGGAGATGGTCAACGAGGGCGACACCATCGCGCTCTCACCCGGCACCACCACCACGCAGGTGGCCCGCAGCCTCAGGCATCGCGAAGGCATCCATATCGTCACAAACGCGGTCAACATCGGGATGGAGTTTTCCAGCCTCCCGAACGCACGCGTCACCCTTACCGGAGGCTCCATCCGCTGGCCGGGCGCTTTTTCAATGGTAGGTGCAACGGCGTTCGACTCGCTACAGCGTCTTTTCTTCGACAAAGTCTTCATGGGTGCATGCGGTATCCATCCTGAGCACGGTCTCACCGTCATCGAATCCGAGGAAGCCTTGATTCTCGGGGAGATGGTGAAGCACGCCAGGCAGGTGATTGCGGTTGCCGATGCGAGCAAACTCGGCATATTCACCTCGACAAAGGTCTGCGCCACCACCGATTTACATACCATCATTACAGACGATAGCGTCGATCCAAAACTGGTCGAGGAGTTTCAACGAAAGCAGGTAAGGATGATCATCGTCTAGCGCGAGTGTCAGCCCACAGGAGCGAAAAATGAACGTTCCGCGCAGGCCAACTCGTGAGACGATGAGCCATGCATCCAGCCTGCGCTCCTCTCGTGATCTTTCTTGTGGCGCCCGTCACTATGACGCTGCAGGCTCAGAGCATGCCTTCGGTCGTGCCGCCCAGGCTGATCAGCATACCGAATCCGGATTGCGGGTCAGGGAAGTCCTGCCACAGAACGCACGGCCAGGTCCGTCTTATTGTCGATGTCCTCGAAAACGGAAAAGTCGGCGAGATAAGGGTCGAGCTTGGCAACCCCGTCCTGGCTGAGGCAGCCACCGCGGCTGCCCAACAGGCCGAGTTCGTCGCAGGTTCCTACCTGGGCAAACCTCAAAATATGGATTACGTCTTAAAATTCAGGTTCTAGGACTTGAAAAAAGCGATAGCATAGCTTCTGCACCGCAAGACGCCTGCCGGAAAAGCCGAAGAATTCCGATCTTTTTGTCCTCCTGTCGTCATCCAAGTAGGACAAACACAGGAGTATCATTGAAAAGTGCCGAAATATTCGATCGTTGTACCCTTCCATAACGAAGAAGAGAATGTAACTACCCTTTACGACCGCCTCAAGGCCGTCATGGAGCACGTCAACGAGACCTTCGAGCTGGTCTTCGTCGACGACGGCTCCCGCGACCGCACCTATCGTCTGCTGGAAGAGATCGCTGCCGTAGATAGCCGCGTCCTCGTCATCAAACTCCGCCGCAACTTCGGTCAGACCTCAGCCCTTGCCGCCGGCTTCGACCACGCCCAGGGTGATTTCATCCTTGCCATGGACGGCGACCTCCAGCACGACCCCGACGAAATCCCCGGCTTTCTCGCCAAACTTGAAGAGGGCTATGACGTTGTCAGCGGATGGCGCTCCCAGCGCGGCGACAACTTCATCATGCGCCGCATCCCCTCACGCGCGGCTAACTGGCTCATGGCCGCCCTCAGTGGCGTCGACATCCACGACTTCGGCACCACCTTCAAGGCCTACCGCCGCGAGGTCATCCAGAATATCCCCCTTTACGGCGAGATGCATCGTTTCATCCCCGCCCTCGCCTCCTGGTACGGAGCCAGCATCTGCGAGATTCCCATCTCCAATCCTGCCCGCGAGTTCGGCGAGAGCCACTACGGTATCTCCCGCACCTTCCGCGTCTTCTTCGATCTGTTGACCATTCGCTTCTTGCTGCGCTATATGACGCGTCCGCTCCACTTCTTCGGCACTATCGGAGCATTTGGCATGGTTGCCGGTTTTGGTATGGCCGCCTGGCTTCTGATTCTCAAAATCGTTACTGACCAGCACATTATGAGCCTCCACGGCCCGCTCTTCGTCATTGCCGGCGTCCTCATCCTCGCCGGAATCCAGATGATGGGGATCGGTCTGCTCGGCGAGCTCCAGGTACGGCACTTTCACACAGCCGCCCACCGCGCACCCTACGCGGTAGACCGAATCCTTCGCCTGCGCTCTGAAGAGAGCCTCATCCAATAACCAACAGACGATGGCCCCGCATTATTTTTTCGGGGCCATCTCCTCTGTCTCTTTCTCTCTCTTCAGCTCTTCCTGCGCCTCTTTGGTCGAATCCTTGAACGCCGAAGCGTCGAGTTCCTTGGACAGCTTGTCCTGCTCTACCAATGGATCGGTCAGCGTCTCCAGATACCCTTCAAATTGCTGAACGCACTCCCTCTGCTCCCCTGGTTGCTTTTTGTCTTTCAACTCGTTACGCAATACTTCTTCAAGCTTTAGTGCAGCATCCAGGCTGAACGCGACGGAAGAGTACGTTCGGCTTCTCAATGCGAAGACGTCTTCACGCAACCCCGTTTGGCTCACGATTAAGCCGGTCCGCGCATTTTCAAAGGATTGTTTCTCACACGTGGCCGTAAGCGTAGCCAAACCTTCAGCTGCCAGATGATTTGGACCGAGGTTGGAAGCAGTCGGCTGCGCAGTGCTTGAAAGTCCTTCCAGCAAGGAATTACTTCGATTCCCCGAGTGACAACCAGCGATCAGCAGAATACCGGCGATGCTCCCCGCTCGCAGTATCGCGCTCACTCTTCGGCTCTCCGCCCATTCACTCAATTTTCGCCTCAACGATACATTCAATTCCCGTTGCCCGACTGCTTCGCTAACTCCGTCCGAAACGCCTGCTCCCGATCCGAAACATAAGCTTTATACCCCGCAGTATCGACAAACGCATTCGCATCGCCTGCCTTCATCCGCGCGAACTTCTCATTCATAGCGAAGAAGCCCGCATGCGCCCCCAGAAACACATCACACGGCAACGACTTCAACGTCCGAAACGTCAACTCATAGTCCTGCGCCATCGTTGGATAAACAGTGCTTTTCACCAGCTTGTATCCCGGATTCACATTCGGACCTCCAACAATCACCACGTTATAAGTCTTACCCGCCTGCCGTACCTTCATGGTCCAGGTAGTGCACCCCTTGGTATGCCCCGGCGTCAGGTGCGCGACCAGCACAACATCCCCAAGCCGAACCTCCTCCCCATCATGCAGCACGCGATCGACTTTCGTAGCGGGATACCAGTTCTCCGATCTTTTGCCATACTGAAAGTCTGCCTTCCCACCCGACTCCACCACCGGCACATCGCGATCCATCACCATATACTTCGCGCCCGTCAGCTCTTTCAGCAGCTTGCTTCCGCCACAGTGATCCCGATGCGCATGGCTGATCAGCAAAATCTTCACATCGCTGAACTTGAACCCCAACGCTTCGACACTCTTCTTGATCTGCGGAATGTCTCTCGGCACATCGCTATTGATCAGAATGTGTCCCTCCGGAGTCGTGATCAGATACGACGCCAGGTCTATGCCTCCCACGTAGTACACATTGCCGACGATACGAAAAGGCACATGGGGAGTGGTCCAATCAGCGGGATCCTGCGCAAAAAGACCGCAGACAAAGACGAAGGTCAGCAACAGGGAACGAACCAGCATAGCAAAGCATAACCTTCCACCTAACGACCGCCAACCCGCCGCGCTCGCGGAGAATTAACCTTTCCGGTACATCTCGTTTCACACAAAGAAAAGAGCGTCCGCCGCAAGACGGACGCTCATCAACGTGAAAACCAAACAATGAAAACTAAGCTGTCGCCCCTGCCGTTTTGCGGATCACCTGTGCCCCAAACCGCTCCATCTCCTCCGCTTGCGGACTAGACTGAAGCAACACCAGATCAACCCCCACCGCGGCAAACTCTTCCATCCGCTCCGACACCTGCTCCGGCGTCCCCACAAACCCGCACCGCAGCCCGCGATTCGAAACCGAATAGTCCTTCAGCGAGATCTCCGTCTGCAGATTCGAACCCGTAACCCACTGCTCATAGTTCGCATATCCACGCGCCGACTGCTTCACATCCGTAATCCGCTCCACCTCGCGCAGCGCCTCCGCCTCCGAGTCCCTCACAATCGCATACCCGGCCACGCCAAAGGTCATCGGCCCCAACCCCAGCTTCTCCCTTCGCTCACGCATATCGGCAATCTTCTTCCCCACGGCCTCGGGCGCATCGCCATGCATCAGGTAAGCATCGCACTTCGAGGCAATCAGGTTCTTCGCTGTCTCTGACTCACCGCCCGCATACAGCGTAGGCCGAGGCTTGCTCACCGGCTTGGGAGAAAGCACATTCTCCCGCACGTCGTAGTAGGAGCCTTTATAAGAAAATCCCTGCGTCTTCCAGCACCCATCCACAACATCAAGCCACTCCGACGTCCGCGCATAGCGGTCGTCATGCTCATCGAAGTGAACACCGTACTTGGTCGCCTCATCCTTCCACCAGCTCGACACCACATTCAGCGTCAGCCGTCCACGCGACATCTGGTCAACCGTAGCGGCCTGCTTCGCCAGCAGCGCCGGATTATGAAACGTAGGCCGCACCGCAACCATCAACTCCAATTTTTCCGTCACCGCAGCCAGCGCCGCTGTAGTCGACCACGCATCGAGCGAAGGAGCGTCCATACCCTTAATGTCGTTCAGATTCAATTCGGCAATCAGCGTCAGATCGTAGCCAATCGTCTCGGCCTTCTTCGCCAGGTCGCGCACATACTCCCAGCTCGCGGCCATCTTCTCGTCATCGACGTTGCGCAGCCAGCCGCCAAATACCGGCAACCAGAAACCATATCGCATCCCTACTTTTCCCGTTTGACTCACCGTCCCACCTCGGCAAGCTCCTGCACACCAGCGCGACGCTCATTGACGATCTTGGCCTCAGCCTCCAGCCAATCCGCCAGCTTCACAAACGGATTAAACCCAACCACCTTCGGCCCATCCGCGACAAAGTTCGAGAGCGCATTGATGTCGTAGTACATCCTCACTCCATCGCGATCATCGACCATAAACTCCACACCGCCCAACTCAATTCCCGCCGCGGCCATCAGTCGCTCCACCTCTTCAATCACATCAGGCGGCGCATCGAAGGCCTCCACCGCCAACCCATCCTTGGCCGCATCGATCGGGCAAGCCGCACGATCCAGCTCAACCCCCAGCGGTGTCTTGCAGATATCCGCCGGGCAAAGGTCAAACGTCTCGCCCGTAATATGTATCTTAATCGCGTACAAAAACTTTCCGTTCAACACCTCAACGCGAACGATATACGATCCACGCGCCGGAACAAACTCCTGCACCAACCCCGTCGAATCCATCCCTAGCGCCAGCCCGTCTTCGGTCGCCGAAGCCTCCGCCAGATGCTCCTTCGTCTGGAACTTCACCACGCCGCTTCCGCTGCCACCGATATTCGGCTTCACCACAACAGGGAAGCGCAACCCTTCCGCCGCCGCGCTAGCCTGCGAAGCCCGATGAATCACCCGCGCCTTCGGATACCCCAGCCCCAGCGCCTCAAGCATCGAAAGCTGCGCCGCCTTCGACAGCTCGCTCCGAAAAGCCCTGACGCCATTCACCACGCGAACGCCGCGCTTCTCCAGATGCTCCAAATACCCCAACGTATAAAAGATCTGATCTCCATGCCCACGATTCCACGCCGAGGGGCTCATCTTGTTCAGAACCACCGCGTACTTCTCCTCCGGATGATCCTCCGGCCCATAACTATGTTCCACCGCACTCAGCTTCACGTAGTTGGCACCACGACGATCCAGCTCCTCAAATAAAAGCTTGAACCAGATCGGCTGCTCATAATAGATCGCAATAGGCAAAGACTGACGGCTGGACATAATCTTCTTTCACATCCTCTTCAATGTTCGACTCGAGACTAATCGCTCGGTTACAACAGAGAGCCCAAACGGTAGCCTCTCGAATCTGATATCTCAATTTTAGATGAAGAAATTACCCGCGCGCTTCAAACTGAATGGCTCGGCGAATTGCAATCGCAAGTAATTCCTCTATTTAGTATTCAGAGGAAGATGGCGAAAGTACAGTGTGGAAATGGATATTGTCTATTTACTTTGGTATGTCCGTGAGCGGGAAAATGAAGAGGACACAGAACTCTTGATCGGGGTGTACCTGTCCGAAGCAAACGCGGCAGACGCTACTAGCCGATTGAATGCGCAGCCGGGGTTCGTTGACTATCCCGAAGGCTTTGAGATCCATACATACGGAGTCGGACAGGATCACTGGACTGAGGGTTTTGTGAGAATGGCGGAAGATCAAGTCTCCTAAACAAACCGTTTCCGACTGGCACCTGCGGAAAAAGAATTTAGCATGTTGTACCCTGAACCAGTCATGCAAGCCATCCAGATCCTCACCACCGGCTCCGCCGACGTCCTCACCTTCACCGAGCTTCCCACGCCAACCCCAGGCCCCGGCGAAGCTCTCATCCGCATCGAAGCCTCCGGCGTCAACTTCATCGACACCTACTTCCGCGAGGGCCGCTACCCCGCGAAACTCCCCTACACCCTCGGCCAGGAAGCCGCCGGCACCATCGTCTCTGTCGCCTCCGACGTCACCACCTTCAAGCCCGGTGATCGCGTAGCGTGGTGCCTCATCCCCGGCACCTACGCCCAGTTTGCCGTCGCTCCCGCAGCCCGTCTCGTAGCCATCCCCGATGGCGTCACCACCCAGCAAGCCGCCGCCGCGATCCTCCAGGGCATGACCGCCGACTATCTCCTCCGCGCCGCCTACCCCGTTCAGCCAGGCGACGAGGTCCTCATCCACGCAGGCGCAGGCGGCACCGGCCTCCTCTTCATCCAGATGGCGAAAGCCCTCGGCGCCCGTGTCTTCACCACCGTCTCCACCGAAGAAAAAGCCACCCTCGCCCGCGCAGCCGGGGCCGACGAGATCATCTTCTACACCCAGGAAGACTTCGCCGCAAAGGTCAAATCCCTGACCGGCAACAAAGGCCTTCCCGTCGTCTATGACTCAGTCGGCAAAACCACCTTCGAGCAGTCTCTCCAGTGCCTCCGCCCGCGTGGTGTCATGGTCCTCTTCGGCGGAGCCAGCGGAGCCGTCCCACCCTTCGATCTCATCCGCCTCTCCACCATGGGCTCCCTCTTCATCACTCGCCCCACCCTCAAGGATTACACCGCTACCCGCGCCGATCTCGAAACCCGCGCAAACGATGTCTTCGATGCAATCGCAAACGGCACACTAAGGCTCCGCGTCGAACACGTCTACCCACTCGCCGACGCCGCCCAGGCCCACCGTGATCTCGAGTCCCGTCGAACCACAGGCAAAATCCTCCTCATCCCCTGATAAGGCTGAAGCCAAAGCAGGAGGAGCAGATTATTCTGTCAGCAGGAGGCAACTCAATGCATTCGAAAGAGGCCATCCAACAACTCCTGTTCATCCTGATTCCCGCTCTCTTGTTTTCGTTGATCAACACCTTCGGCCCGCAAACGAAGAACTGATGTACACCGCCCACTTCGCCGCCGGCCTCGCAATTAAGTCACGAGCCCCAGCTGCTCCCGCCTGGGCTCTCATAACAGCCGCGTTCCTCCCTGATTTCTTCTGGATCGCCTTCGCACTTGCCGGCATCGAACCGACCTCCCCGCCACAAGCCTTCTTCGATGACTGGTCGCACTCCGCTTTGATGATCCTCGTGTGGTCCTCTCTGTTCGCAGCCATATTCTGGAAGAGAGGCTGGGAGGTAATGCTTCCAATCTGGGCCGCAGGATTGTCTCATCTGCTGCTCGACTTCCTGATTCACCCTGCTCGTCTCGCTCTTTATCCCCACTCAACCATCCACCTCGGCTGGAACCTGTGGACATTCGGCCAAAGAAAATTTTGGCTCGGCGCAAATATCTATTGGTGGATCGAACTCAGCTTCATCGTTCCATTCACTCTCGTCTACATATACGGTGCCAGGAAGCTCGGATTCGCCACAAACCTGATCGCGGCCTCGTGCGTAGCCCTCGCTGCACTCCATCTCATGGCACTTCTCTAGCCGCCGAGATTCGTAGGTGATCGATCGCGGCCACCTCATCTCCACCGTACAATTTCTTCATGTTCTGTGTGCATTCCCGTTCCGCGACGAAAAGACTTATCGCCCTCGTCGCGGCAGCTCTTCTTTCTCTACCTGCCCAAGCTGTAGTCGTCCGAGGTACCGTCACCACACCACTCGGCGCCCCTCTCGGCAACGCTCGTATTCAACTCGTACAGGGACAGCGCGTCATCGCCTTCACCATGTCTCTCATGGACGGAACCTACGAGATCCGCAGCTCCCTCTCCGGTCGCTTCGTCCTTCTCTCAGCAGAATCGCCATTCACACCCAGCATCAGCGACGCCTTCTACGGTGGCCGCACCTCTGTCGTCACCCGCGGCATCGTCATGGAGTACTCCAAGGTCACTCCACAGCTCGCCATCACCGCCTCCGGCATCTCCACGCCCATCGAGCAGGTCCCCGCCGCCATCACCCTCATCCCGCAAAAAGACCTCGATACCGAAGTCAATCTCCTCAACGGCTTCCGCCAGGTTTCCGGCACCAACGCCGTCCAGACAGGCCAGGCTGGCGGTCCCATCACCCTCTACGTACGCGGAGGCCCCCCCGACGCCAACAAAATCCTCATCGACACCATCCCAGCCACCGACATAGGCGGCAACTTCGATTTCAGCCGCGTCTCCACTACCTCTCTCAACGGTCCCGAGATCTATCGCGGCGCCAACAGCGCCCTCTACGGCACGGGCGCCGAAGCCTCCGTCGTCAACCTCGCCACCACCAGCAGCAACTTCCTCAGTCCCACCATCAACTACACCGGCGACGCCGGAAACTTCCGCACCTACCGCAACGAAGCCATCCTCTCCGGCGCCTTTAGCAGGCTCGACTACCAGGCCGCCTTCAGCCGCTTCAACACCTCCAACGCCCTCCCGCGGGATCAATACCATCTGATCACCAGCGCCGCCAACATCGGCTACAACATCCTCTCCAACACCTCCGCTCGCTTCACCATCCGCAACGCCGACTCCGCCGTCGGCCTCCCCCAGGCGCATGACATCTACGGCTTCTCCGCCTCCGGCAAACACGCCGACCAGGACCTCTACTCCGGCCTCACCATCGAAAACGTACTAGGAGGGAACTGGCACAACCTTGCGCGTTACGGCATCGCCCGCAAGCGCGAACAAGAGCAGCAGTTCGACCAATCCACCACAGTTATCGACGGAATCACCGAACCCACCATCAACTACGGCAACATAGTCACCCTTCGCGGAGCGAACGGCTACACCGCCACCGGTCAGGCTGCCTTCATCTCTCCCACCCTCGACAACGTCCACAACCGTGACGAGTTCTACTACCAGACCGATTACATCTTTCCCTTCCGCATCGGCACCCTCTTCGGCTTCCATTACGAAGACGAGCGTGGCCGCCTCTACAACCCCACCAGCGGTTTCAACCAGCAGGCCGATCGCACCAACTATCAATACACCTTCCAACTCCACGGCGATCTCAACCATCGAGTCTTCTACTCCTTCGGCGGAGCCATCGAACGCAATCACCTCTACGGCACCGAAGGCACACCGCGTTTCGGCCTCACATACGTTATGGCCCCTCAAGGCAACGATTTCTTTCGCGGGACCGTCATTCGAGCCAACGGCGCCACCGGCGTTCAGGAGCCCACCCTCGAAGATCAATTCACCAGCCTCTCCACGCTTCTCGATCAGACCGGCAATCAATCCGCAATCGCCACCTACAACATCCGCCCAATCTCCGCCGAACGCTCCCGCACCTTCGACATCGGCGTCGACCAGAGCATCGTCGGTCAGAAGCTCATCCTCAAAGCCGATTACTTCCACAACCAGTTCAGCCATCAGCTCGAACGCCTCGCGCCCAACGGCCTCGAACAATTCTTCGGCATCCCCGCAAACATAGCTCTCCAAATACCCAGCGCCTCGCTAAACTCCCTCGCCTACATCGCCCGCGGCTATGAAGCCGAGCTGCAATACCAGCCACTCCCTCGCCTCTTCCTCCGAGGCGGCTACACCTACCTCGACTCTCAAGTCGAACAGTCCTTCACCTCCGACAACGTCACTCCCGCATTCAACCCCGAACTCCCCGGCATCCCCATCGGCGCTCTCTCGCCCATCATCGGCAACCGTCCCTTCCGCCTGCCCCCCGACACAGGCTTCTTCGCCGTCCAATACTCATCCAAGAAAATCTCCGCCTCTATCAGCGGCGCGTTAGCCAGCCGCAGCGACGACTCCACCTTCCAGCTCCACAACGATCGCAACGGCGGCAACACACTCCTGCTCCCCAACCGCGATCTCGACTTCGGCTATGCCAAACTAGACCTCAACATCCTCTACTACGCCACCCGCCACGTCACTGCCTTCACGCAGCTCGACAATCTTCTCAGCCAGCAACACATCGGCCCCATCGGCTATCCCGGCCTGCCCTTCACCATCCGAGCCGGAATGAAGATCCGTATCGGTGGTGGCAACTAAGTTTGTCTCTTCGGTGTTTCTATCTTGTATGTTCTTGCGCTCTCTGAATCACCGAGCCACGCTGCACCGTCTAATTCACCGAAGGGAAACAAAAATGACCCGATATCTGCTTGCACTTACTCTCCTCGCAGCAACGGCAGCAAACGCCCAGGAGGGCCTCACTGCCACCCAGGCTCTCGTCGCATTCGACTCGAAAAATCCCGTTAGCCCCGCCGCAAACAACCTCACGATCAAAGTAGACAACCGCGCCAGCCAACTCACCAACCTCACTGCCATTCCGCCCGGCGGTGCCCAGGTCGCGCTCCTCATCGACGACGGCCTGCGCACCAGCGTCGCACGCGAGATGAACAACCTGCGTGCCTTCATCACCGGCCTCCCCCCAGGCACCGAAGTCTACGTCGGCTACATGCAGAACGGTACAGTCTTCCCCGGCACAGGCGCCTCAGGCTTCACCTCCAATCTCGCAGCCGTTGCCCAGGGAATCCGCATTCCCAGCGGCATTCCCGGCTCTAGCGCCAGCCCTTACTTCTGTCTCTCTGAGTTCGTAAAGAACTGGCCCGGTCGCGCCGAGAATGAGATCAACCCCGTTCAGCGTAGCGAAGGCCCCACCCACAAGCCACGCTTCGTCCTCATGATCACCAACGGCGTCGACCCCTACAACGGCAGCACCAGCCCGCTTAATCAGAACAGCCCCTACGTCGACGCCACGGTCACCGACGCGCAGCGCGCAGGCGTCCCCGTCTACTCCATCTTCTTCAACGATGCCGGATTCGGTCGTGGCCGCGGCAGCTTCAGCGGACAAAATTACCTGGCTGAACTAGCAGAGGGAACCGGCGGCCTCTCCCTCTACCAAAGCACCGGCCAGAACCCCGTCTCCATGGCGCCGTACCTCAAACAGTTTCAGAACGACATCGCGAATACCTACGTCGCCACCTTCTCTGCAGACTCCAACAAGAAACTCGTCGGTTTGAAAACCTCAACCGATCTGCCGAAGACCAAGCTTCGTGCCCCCTCTCAAGTACGTCCAGGAACCATCGTTTCGAACTAATCCACAAACATCTCACCACGGACGGCGGCTCCTCAAGAGGAGCCGCCGTCTGCGGATTGAGAATTACTCCCGTTATGACGAGTTGTCGTTACAAATCAGACTCGATAAGTGACTCAGCGATTTATACTAAGCATCCGAGCGACACTGCTGCACGGAAGCCTGTTTATGCGAGCGAGGTTCGAAATTTGCACAAAAATTGCCCTATATTGAAGCTACCGATAGGGCCGCTCCACCTCGAAGAGGGAATTACTCTGTTGAAACGTTCCTCTCGGGGAGTATTCTGCTGAGCAGCTTCGTGAATGCTTAGGTTTCGCGGTTGGCCCATCCAGCCAAGCTGTTTGAATGTTTCACTCTCCCAATGCCAATCGAATCGTCAGTTCATCGCAAAACCGAAAGTAATCCAGAAAGCCTGATACGCAGCACAGGCCGAATGGCTGAGTTGATCCAGGCTCATGACTGGAGTGCAACTCCGCTTGGACCGATCGAAGATTGGTCCGAAGCCCTCCTCTTATCGACCAACCTCATGCTTTCATGCGCTTTTCCCTCGCTGATTTTCTGGGGTAGGGAGTTGGTACAGCTTTACAACGATGCTTTTATTCCCCTTCTCGCCGAGAGACATCCCTCGGGGCTGGGACAAACGGCCCAGGAGTGCTGGTGGGACGCTTGGCATATCGTCGGCCCAAACCTGAAACGCGTCATGCATGATGGAGAGACGGTATCGCACGAAAACGCCGTCGTCCCGATCCTCCGAGATGGGAGACTGCAGGATATCCGGTGGACCTACAGCTACAGTCCGATCTTCGGGGCAGGCGGCGACGCGCTCGGTGTACTCGTAGTTTGCCAGGATATTACTCGTGAAATGACCGCTGCACAGCAACTTCAGGAGAGCGGCGAGAGGACGCGAGAGAGTGCCAAACGTCTTGGCGAACTCGCAGCGATCGTCGCATCCTCCGACGATGTCATTGTGAGCAAAGACCTAAACGGTACTATCACGAGCTGGAACGATGCTGCGACACGGGTCTTCGGTTACTCAGCGGACGAGATGATCGGAACTTCGATTCTTAAACTGATTCCAGAGCACCTTCACTCGGACGAAAAGACGATCATCGAAAGCGTTCGCGCTGGGCGACGGGTCGAACACTTCGAAACAGTCCGGCTCACCAAGGATGGAAGGCTTGTTGAGGTGTCGCTTACAGTCTCGCCGATCAAGGATGAAGAGGGCACGGTGATTGGAGCATCCAAGATCCTTCGTGATGTTTCAAGCCGCAAGCGAATGGAGAAATCCCTTCTGCAAGCGGAGAAAATGGCCGCAACGGGGCGCATGGCCGCGACGATTGCGCATGAGGTCAACAATCCACTTGCAGCGGTAATGAACCTGCTCTATCTGCTGCGAACAAAGATCACAGATGACGAAGGCCGCAACTTTCTGGCGACCGCGGAAGAAGAACTCGGACGTGTGTCCCATATCGCCAAGCAAACTCTGGGGTACTATCGCGAGCATGCCGCGGCTAGCCTGGCGTCTGTCAGTGAAATCGTAGAGCATGCGCTCACCATCTACGAACCGCGCTGTACCGCAGTCGACATTGCCGTCAGGAGATCAATCGATCCTTCGACCAAGATCGTGCTTCGCCGGGGCGAGATAATGCAAGTAGTCTCTAACCTGATTGCAAACTCAATCTATGCTATGCCAAGGGGTGGAACGCTCTCGCTTTCCGTTAGTGATGCTTCGAGTACGGGAGACGGGGTTGTCCTGATTGTTGAAGACGATGGAGTAGGAATTGCCCCGACGGATTTGCCGAAGGTTTTCGACGCCTTCTTCACGACACGGGCTACGGTCGGCACAGGAATTGGACTGTTCGTCGCAAAGCAATTCGTCGAAGGGCACGGGGGGCGAATTAGCATTGAGAGCATCTGTGAATCGGATCGGCACGGCACAACCATCCGCATCTTCCTGCCACTTCACACAACCTACGAATCATCCGAAAGATAGCTGCGCTAACCCTCAAGGTCCCGCACGCAATGAGTAACGATAAATGCTCTTTCCGTCAGTTATTCCGGGATGGTCTGCATACCGGAAGTTCCACAGGGGCGAGCTGGTCCGCGAAAAGATCCACCGCTAAACCCGCTCAATCCAGATCGAAGAAAACGTATTGGGCTCTTCGTCGATCCCCCGATACCCCGGCGCAACCGTCCGCAGAAACGCCTCATCATGATGGCGAATCAACGGAGTCGACAACGTCACCGAAAACTGGCTGTTCCCGCAAAGCAGCGCATGCAGCAGCATCGACTCGTTCCACCACATCGGCCAGACACTCTTATAGACCCAGTACTCCGCAGGATAAGGACCGTGATACGGAAACGGAATATCGTGAATATGAATCAGCGGGCCCGAATGCAAAGCCGGCAGCACCTCAAGAAACAGGAACGGCACATCCCCATCCACCCGAACAATGTGGCTCGAGTCGATAAACAGCACATCGTCCTTGCCGAGCGAAGTAAACACCTCTAACCCCACATCCTGCACCTCCTGCTGCAGGACGCTAATCCCGGGGAGCGTCTTCAGAGCAGCAAATGGATGAGGCTCGATGCACGTAATCTTCATCGGATAGCCCTCACGCGCGTTCTTCATCGCTGCAAGGCTCGCATAGTAGGTCGACAGCCCCGAACCAACCTCGACATACTGCGCAGGCTTCCTCGCCCGCAGCATCGCATACAGAACCTCCGCATCGAACCTCGGATACCCAGGCCCGAACCCAAGCTGTAGCGCTTCTTCATACGAGGTGAATATCTCGGAAAATTCGCCGAGATAGCGGCCCAGCAGATCCGCCAGCTTCGTTTTCATCCTCTCCAGGTCGTACTCCACACCCAGCAGCGAACTCGGCCCGCTCCAACGTCTCTTCGTAGACTTCAGTGCTTCGCGCGACGGCAGCGGGGAGTAGTAGTCGCTCTTCCGCGCCACCACAAATCCGCACCGGTCCATCGTCCACTGAAACGCACGTGCAGGAGAACTCTTAACGGAACGAAGCCCTCCATACAAACTCTTCGGTAGAGTCGCCCTCAACAACGTTCTGACTGGCATCTCCTGTGGCATTTGTGACAAGCCTTCCCCGTGACTATGGGAACAAGAGAAAACTATCACTCCCCCGACCCTGGTCTTGTCACACCGTCGTCAGCCAATCGTCAAATCTTCGTCCGAACCCAACCCAGGCCAGTCGGTGGTACTCTCCGCAACGCCAATAGTCTCCACTTTCAAGAAAAATCAAAATTTCCACAGAAAAGTTCCATTCATGTGGCGTATTTTTTGACACCGAAAAACATGCGTCCAAAACACCACGTTTACCATGCAAAACACCACAACTTCACCATCGAAAAACCACGTTCAAAACCACGTTTTTTCCAAAATACCCCTCAAAACTCCAACAAAAACAGCAAAGCCCCGGTGCGCACCGGGGCTCCACTTTTTTTCTTGAAACAACTTCTTAGTACATGCCGTCCATACCGCCGCCGCCATGCTGATGACCGCCGCCGCCGGCTTCCTTCTTCTCCGGGATATCCGAGATCATCGCCTCGGTGGTCAACATCAACCCAGCAATCGAAGCCGCGTTCTGCAGTGCAGTGCGCGTTACCTTGGTCGGATCGATTACGCCAGCCTTCACCAGGTCCTCGTAGGCGCCAGTCGCGGCGTTGTAGCCGTAGTTGGCCTCCTTCGATTCGTGGATCTTGCCGATCACGACTGCGCCCTCTTCGCCAGCGTTTGAGACGATCATGCGCAAGGGCTCCTCGATCGCGCGCCGGATGATCGTTGCACCGATCTTCTCGTCGCCTTCAAGGCTCTTGATCACCGTATCAACCGCAGCCGTGCAGCGAATGAACGCCACACCGCCGCCCGGGACGATACCTTCCTCAACCGCAGCGCGAGTAGCATGCATCGCATCCTCGACACGAGCCTTCTTTTCCTTCATCTCGGTCTCGGTCGCCGCACCCACCTTGATCACTGCAACGCCGCCAACCAGCTTGGCCAAACGCTCCTGCAGCTTCTCACGGTCGTAGTCGGAGGTGGTCTTGTCGATCTGTGCGCGAATCTCCTTCACGCGGCCTTCGACATCGCCATCCTTACCGCCGCCATCAACGATGGTGGTGTTGTCCTTGTCGATCGTCACGCGCTTCGCAGTGCCGAGGTCTTCGATCTTCACGCCCTCGAGCTTGATGCCGAGGTCTTCCGTGATCGCCTTGCCACCGGTCAGAATCGCGATATCCTGCAGCATCGCCTTGCGACGATCGCCGAAACCAGGAGCCTTCACAGCCGCAACATTCAAAGTGCCACGGAGCTTGTTCACGACGAGAGTTGCAAGCGCCTCACCGTCCACATCCTCAGCAATGATGACGAGGGGCTTGGCGGTGCGTGCAATCTGCTCGAGCAGGGGCAGCAGGTCCTTCATCGACGAAATCTTCTTCTCGTAGATCAGGATGTAGGGATTCTCCTGGGCAACTTCCATCCGCTCTGCGTCGGTTACGAAGTAAGGCGAAAGATAGCCACGATCGAACTGCATGCCCTCTACGACATCCAGCTGAGTCTCCATCGTGCGCGACTCTTCAACGGTGATGACGCCATCCTTGCCAACCTTCTTCATCGCCTCCGCGATGATCACGCCGATCTGAGAGTCAGAGTTTGCCGAGATGGTCCCGACCTGGGCGATCATATCGCCCGAGACAGGCTTCGATAGCTTGCTCAGTTCTCCGCCAACCGGAGCGCCGTTCTCATCGCGCTTGCCGATGATGGCCTCGACAGCCTTGTCAATACCACGTTTGAGCGCCATCGGGTTCGCTCCGGCAGCAACTGTCTTCACACCCTCGCGATAGATCGCCTGGGCGAGAACAGTTGCAGTGGTGGTGCCATCGCCGGCAACATCCGAAGTCTTCGAAGCAACTTCGCGAACCATCTGCGCGCCCATGTTTTCGAGCGAATTCGCGAGCTCGATCTCCTTGGCAACGGTCACGCCGTCCTTGGTGATCGTCGGCGAACCGAACTTCTTCTCGATAACGACATTGCGACCCTTAGGTCCAAGCGTCACCTTCACTGCGTCGGCCAAAATATTGACACCACGCAGGATAGCTTGACGCGAATCTTCTCCATGCAGAATCTGTTTTGCCATTGTCTTACTCCTGTTTTCAGCTAGAGCTGATCAAATATGTTGATATTGCGACGTTCCGTTTTCGCGCCGGAGCATGTTTCGTCTCGACGCGCAGTCGCTACTTCTTGAGGATGCCGAGAACTTCCTCTTCGCGCATAATCAGCAGCTCTTCGCCGTCGATCTTGATCTCGGTACCCGAATACTTACCGAACAGAATGCTGTCGCCGGCCTTCACATCCAGCGGAAATACCTTACCTTCGTCGTTCGACTTGCCCTTGCCGACAGAGATCACCTCGCCCTGCTGCGGCTTCTCTTTTGCCGAATCCGGGATGATGATCCCGCCTCGAATGCTTTCGCCCTCTTCAATGCGCCGAACCAGAATCCGGTCGTGCAGCGGTGTAAACGATGTTGTCGCCATTGCTTTACATCTCCTTAGTGCGATTTGGCGAACGGCAAGCCGTCCGCGATTGTTGAGCGCAGCATCGGCCGTCAACCGCTGGCCGCAGCCGCAAATAAATGAATGGAACAGGCTACAGGGCCCGGCTTACAAGCAAACCAGAGAGCTGTTAGCACTCAAGCCTTCCGATTGCTAACGATAGTCAGGCCGCCTCTTGTTGTCAACCTGAATACGTGAAATGTGAGTGAAACTCGCGCAAGCCTCGCCCAGACTCTCCCGTCTGGGACCTATCCCCACAATCCAAGCTCAAAAGTCGTAAAATGAGCCCATGTCGTCACGTCGCACCGTCTGGTCTCTCTCGTGTCTCGTTCTCTTGCTGGCCTTCGCAACCTGTCTCCCGACTAAGGCTCAGGATCAGGACGCTCCCGTAAAGCGCGGCCGCAAGTATAAAGCTCCCCCGGCCACCTCGCACATCGAGGTCACTGTCCTCAAGAAGTTCAACGGCAAGCCCATCATGAATGCCGCGGTCGTCTTCAACCCCTCCATGGACGGCAAGGACGAGGGCAACCTCGAAGTCAAAACCGACCCCGACGGCAAAGCGACCATCGACGTTATCCCCACCGGCAGCACCGTCCGCGTTCAGGTCATCGCTCCCGGTTTTGCCACCTTTGCCGAGGAGTATCAGGTGAACGATCCCACCAAAGAGATCTCCATCGCCATGGTCCGCCCAAAGGAACAGATCTCCTCCTATGTGAACAATGAGGGCAAAGACGCCACCAGAAAGCCGGGCGTCCAGGAGCCAGTCAGACCGACCACGCCTGCCGCCAAGCCGGCACCCAGTACTCCCCCTGCAACTTCGCAGCAGCCTGCGACTCCGAACTCAACACCCCAGCAATAACGGAAAGTAGCAAGAAGGAGTTTATGGACAGGCTGCTAAAAGGAAAGACTGTGCTCGTAACCGGAGCGGCTAAGCGCATTGGCCGTTCCATTGCCTTGGCCCTTGCCGAACGCGGCGCGGATGTGGTGATCACCTATCTCGCCTCCCAGGCCGAAGCCGAGCAGACGGTGCACGCACTCGCGGCCCACGACGTCGACGCACTCGCTATCCGATGCGACCTCCGCAACCCCGAAGATATCGAGCAAACAGTCTCCACCGTCATCAACGACTTCGGACGCATCGACCTTCTCGTCAACAACGCAGGCATCTTCGCATCCGAGGCCCTTGAAGAGATCTCGGCCGATCAATGGGACGCGATGTTCACCACCAACACCCGCGCACCTTTTCTCATGGCCCAAGCCGCATACGCCCATCTTCGCGCCGTCAAAGGACGGATCCTGAACATCGGCTCGCTGGGCGGCCTGCACCCCTGGGCCACGCATGCCCACTACTGCACCTCGAAGGCTGCTCTGCACATGCTCTCGCAGACAATGGCCAAGGCCTGGGCCCCAGAGATCAGCGTCAACTGCATCGCTCCCGGGATGATCGTTCAGGGAGAGGTCGACGAGGCCTACGAGCACCTGGCGCGCAAGACCCCGATGCAGCGCAACGGCACTGCGGACGACGTAGCTGCGGCCGCCATCTTCTTCGCAACCGCGCCGCACTTCATCACTGGCCAACTCCTCGCCGTCGACGGTGGACTGGGCCTGTAGCGTCAGTATCTAAACGCCCAGCACCCTGCGCCACCAGCTCTTCTCCTCGAACTCTTTGTAGAGCTTCAGCGGCTCCAACTGCGGAGGCATCGGCTTGCCCAGAAACACGGCCAGAGGATTGGACACGCACAGTAGGTGCGCGTAGTCCGGGCCATACTTGTTAGCTACTAGCTCGAGCGCCTCCCGCATCTTCGGAACGCGCGAGGTTGTATTGTGCGCATCGGTCGCTAGAAAATGCACCCACCGGTTCTCCAGTAGCTCATGCGCCATCCGCTCGGCGCGCTTGCCCATTCGTCCCAGCACCGAGCCTGCCGTGACCTGCACCAACACGCCACGCTGCAGCCATTCTGCGACTCTGGACTCGTCGCTCTGCAGCGTAGGGTTCCTCTCCGGATGCGTCAAAATTGGAGTTAGTCCCGCAAGCTGCAGTTGGTAGAAGATCTCAGTAAGCCCTCGAGGCAATCCGTAGTCCGGAACCTCGACCAGCAGATATCCCAGTCCATTGATGCTGAACTTCTTCGGGTCCAGCTTGGCTTCCTGAATATTTTCGTACGACATGTGGAAGTCGCATCCACGGCCTAGCTTCAGGCCCACCGCGTCACGATCGAGGATGCCCTGCAGCTCAGCAATCTTTGCGTCGATGTCAGCAGGGTCGTAGAAGTATTGCCCGTTCGAATGCGGCGTACAGGCGATATGAGTTATCCCATCCGCCGCAGCCATCTTCGCCATGGCCACCGAGGTCTCGAGGCTTGAAGCACCATCGTCCATGCCCCACAGAAGGTGATGGTGAATGTCAATCATTGCGTAGCTAGGTTACACCACGTCAGTTTGGCCGCACTCTATCGAGCCGAAGCCAACGACTCCGCCATGGCCTGAAATAGCAACAGACCATCGGACGAGCCAAGCAGCGCTTCGCTCGAACGGTCCGGATGTGGCATCAACCCCAGCACATTGCGGCCTTCGCTGAGCACGCCCGCGATGTTCTCAAGGGACCCATTCGGATTCGTCTGAGCCGTCACTGCGCCCTCGCGCGTCGCATAGCGAAACGCGATACGGTCTTCCTTTTTCAGTGCATCCAGTGTGCCTGCGTCACAGAAGTAGTTGCCTTCCATGTGCCCGATCGGCATCTGCAGCACCTGCCCGCGAGACAGTCCGTGCGTAAACGGCGAGTCGTTGGTTTCGGTGCGCAGAAACGTCTGCTTGCAGATGTAGTGCTGGCTGGCGTTGCGCATCAGCGCTCCCGGTAGGAGGCCTGCTTCGCAGAGGATTTGAAATCCGTTGCAGATTCCCATGACCAGACCGCCGTTTTGCGCGAACTTCTTCACGGATTGCATTACGGGCGCAAAGCGTGCAATGGCACCTGTTCTCAGGTAGTCGCCGTAGGCAAATCCGCCAGGAACGAGGATGGCGTCGCAGCCCTGCAGGTCCTCGGAGGCGTGCCAGAGGTAGGTTGCAGGCTGGTGCGCGATCGCATCGACTACATGGTGGGTGTCATGGTCGCAGTTGGACCCGGGGAAGACCAAAACGCCAAATTTCATACTTTAAGGATAGCATTCACTCGCCGAAGCTCGAAAAACGGGTGCGAATCCGGAAAAAATTATGGTTATGGTGGCGGGTGCGGTTTTACAGGGTGTTTGTTGTTTTCCACCGCGCAAGATGATGGTTTTTTTGTGGTGAGAACGTGGTGTTTTGCGTGGCTGACGTGGAGTTTTGGCACCACGTTTTTTGGGTGCTAAAAATACGCCATGTTTTCCGGATTTATTTTTAGAGGCAAAAACCCGCTGCGCGCGGGGCGGTCACTTCGTGACTTGTATACCCCTTCGGTTGGCTCTCCCGTTGGTCGCGATGAGATATCTTTCGCGGACTAACGGGAGGCCCTGGGTGAGGCCGGTTACGCTTCACGAAGTGACTTAGACCGGGGCGTAGATGGCAAAGCCGCGCGGCGGAGCAGGGAACTCGGAGTTGCCGTCTGCGTCGGTCGTCCGTTCATCTGGGTGCGCGGTGTCGTGGCCGTCCCAGGCGATTGGAGCGAACTTCTGGTTCGCCCACTTCGTTTTTACCGAGGTCCCCGACCACTTGTCGCCGAGGTTATTCAAGACATAGATCAGCCCCGGCTGGTCAACGCTGTCGTCCTTGAAGCCGACTCGCTGCATGATGTAGAGATCGGGATCGGCGTGGAGGATCTGAGAGTCGCCACCGGCGTATTTATGGTGTGCGTTGACCAAGGCGTCGATACCGTTTGGCGTTAGCGGTCGCGCCAGGCCGTTGTTGTAGTAGTCGTACCAGAAGATACTCGGGTAACCTTCATGCACCATGATGAACGAGTAGGCCATCATCTTGTCGTTGATGATCGCGTTGTCGCCCATGTCGTGGTTGTCGACGAAGGTGGCGGCGTGCATTGGCCGCTTCATCACGACGGCTCCTCCGTCGGTCAGGTTGCGCAGATCGTAGCTCGGCTTGTCGCAGACATCCTTCAGCTTGTAGCGAAGAGGGAAGTCGAAGGCTGCGATCTGGTTGTCTGTGATTCTGTTCACTCTTTCGAGCCACTTATCGATGTCTTCGGTGCCCGACCACATCTCGCCAACGACATAGGGCATGAAGTCTTTGCCGTCTTTGACGTAACGGTATTTCGATAGCAGGCCGATCATCCACGCGCCGAAGCCCTTTACGAAATCGAATCGGAAGCCGTCGAAGCCAAGCTCTTCGATGAGGAAGCGGGCGTACTCGAACATGGCGGTGTAGACGACGGGGTTGCGATGGCATAGGTGGGGGAAGCCTGCGAAGTTCTCGCCTTCGATCATCACCTGTTCATAGCGGCTGGGATGAAAACAGTTCCAGTCGCGAGGGAACTTTCCGCTCTTGGGGTTGAATTTTGTCCAACGCTTTTCGCCATCCAGGGGATTGACCTCTTCCTCGTCGGCGCCAGAGTTATGGTTGATGACCATGTCCGCATACAGCCCGATTCCGTTCTTGTGCGCCTTGGCGATCAGCGCTTCCAGTTCTGCGCGGTTGCCGTAGAAGGTCTTGGTGCCACCCTTCTGGTCGAAGTCGCCGAGGTCGAAGTAGTCGTAGGGGTCATAGCCCATCGAGGTGTGGTCGGAGGCTTTCGAGACCGGAGGAAGCCAGAGTGCGTTGAATCCTGTCTTGCCCAGATCTTCAACTTTTTCGGCGACGAAGTTCCACCATTCGCCTTCTTTTTTCTCCAGCTTGGGGGCATCCCAGTAAAACGCCTGCATCATGACAGCCATCTTGATCGTGCTCCATTGTTCGCCGTCCGCACGAGGGGCTTCATGGACCGGCAAAAATACCGCCAGCATGTTCGCATCGAAGGAAGTGGCTTGGTTTATAGTTCTGCTTCAGCAGGTCAGATGCGCGGAAGGATGCTCAGGTTGGTATGGACCTTCGAAACAACAATACGGGCACTCACCTGAAGACCGCCGGTGGAGCGCTGCTGAACTGGTGGCGTGCCGCTACGCTCGATGCACTCATCGTCGGCGTGTTGTGGTTGATCGGCCTCGAACTGATACGAGTTCCGTTCGCTCCGTTCTGGGCGATCCTTGGCGGCATCCTCCAGATTGTCCCGACGTTTGGGGGCATGATCGCACTGATCGGGCCGGTTCTAGCGGTAGCCTTTAGCGGACATGATGAGTGGCGGCTGGGTCTTGTGCTGGGACTTTACGGACTGATTGTGATTCTTGAGGGGCTGGTGATCGGGCCTTATGTGTTGCACCGTACGACGAAAGTGCCGTGGTGGGCGGCGTTTCTTGGACCTATTGTTCTGGGCATCCTCATCCCATTCTGGGGAGTGTTGCTAGCGCCCCCGCTGCTCGCGGTTATCTTCGCGTTTCGCAAGCCGAGTTCTTCCGTCTAGTCAGTTCGCCACAGACAGAAAAGCTATCGTCCGCTCGGAACGATAGCTTTTCTATTCCCGTCATGTTCTGGTGAGCCTGTTGCTTAGGCGCGTTTACGCAGTCTCCGAGATAGTGAACCTGCGAAACCAATCATCCCGGTGCCCAAAAGCAAGAGAGTACCTGGTTCTGGAGTCGGGGCAACGGAGACATTTACGCTGGTGCCCGAGAATGGTTCTCCGTAGGTATTGAGTCCAGTTCCGTTGAGAGCATCGCCTACACCGTAGGTCAGACCGAATCCGGGCACGACGCCGTTGCTCCACAGATCGACACCGTAGCCGCCTGCGACGTTGAAATACAGGCCATAGATATCGAGATATCCGCCGCCGAAGGGATATGGCGGCTCTGGGTCACCAGGCGCGGGAGGAGGACAGACTGCGGGGGAGTTTCCGCCGGGATAGAAGAGGTTATCAAACGAGTATGGAAGTCCCGCAGCGTCTCCGCCTGGGGGAAGAAAGGTGCCGTCCAGGTTGACGGTGGGCAGGGTTGTGCTCTGCACTCCCAGGATGGCGGCGTTTGAGACTCCGGCATTCGTATCGGTGAAGCTACCGGAGATACCGTTGATCTGATACGCGCCAGGTACGCCTGGGACTGCTGTTGGGGAATACGTGATTTCACCAGAGCCGCTCATACCACCGCCGCTGAATGAGAAAGAGTAGGAGTCAGCATAAGCAGCGGGCGTAACTGCAAGCGCAGAGACGCCGACGAGAGCCAAGACGATAATATTCCAACGAAATCCTTGATTAGCTCTATACAGAGCTGCGGTCATGGCTTTTGAGGCAGACGAAAAGTTCATGTTTCCTCCGATTGGATGCTTGGGGAATTCCTAAGAGTAGGACCGCATGAACTTACCTGCACTGTATGTGCAAAGAAAACGCAAAAATAAGGAAAACAATCTCTTACTGTGGGCAATGACAGGTGTTGGAGATGAGTATCTGGGCTTCGGCTCGTTCAGCCGCCTAATTTGTAACGTGTCTCTGCGAGTCGATAGAGTGGCCGCCAGACCAGCCGATTGATCGTAACCACCATGATCGCCATCACGATCGTCGCCAGCAGCAGAATCTGAAACTGTCCGCTGTCTGTCGCCGCACTGATGGTAGCTCCAAGCCCGACCGTCTGCAGCGTTTGATTCTTCAGCCGGAAGTACTCGGCGATAATGCTCGCATTCCACGCGCCGCCCGACGCGGTCACCATGCCTGTGATCAGGAACGGAAAGATTCCAGGCAAAATTACGGTCTTCCACTTCTGAATGGTCGTGAAGTGAAACAACGTCGCGACCTCCTTCAGATCGGAGGGGATCGCCATTGCGCCTGCGATCACGTTGAACAGGATGTACCACTGAGTGCCCAGAAGCATGAGAGCGATTGAGCCGATGTTCATGCCGCCGCCGATACGGATAAGAGCAAGGAGGATGACGGGAAAGAGCGCGGTGGCGGGAACGGATGCTGCAATCTGCGCGATGGGCTGAGCGATTCGTGCCAGTCGAGGATGAAACCCAATCGCAACGCCGGCTGGGATGGTCCACGCAGCAGCAATAATGAGCGACACATTCACTCGCAGGAAGGTGGCCATGGCGCCCTTTAGAATGCCGGCGAACTGGCTTCCATGTACCTCACGCAGCAGTGTCAACGCCTGCCAGGCCGCGTAGAGAACTGCAGCCGAGGCAATTAGTATGACAAGCCCGCGCAGCACGGTCGACAAGATTCCGTTCTTTGCCTTTCGTCGCACGGGCTTCGCAGCGTTTGTGTTTGCTCCGACGCCACGCTCTTCCGCAAGTCGTCGATACAGGCTTTCCTCTAAAGGAACAACCGTATACCGCCGCAGACTTTGCAGCCCGCGCGAGTGTTGGAACAGATGCAACATAGGCGAGTGCACTCGCGATGCGCTCTCTACCTGCTCAAATTTAAACTTGTCGCTCCATGCAATCACCGGCCGCCAGACGAGCTGATCGGTGGCGACGATGATCGCAACCATGGTCAACAATCCCCATGTGATTGCCATGTAGTTTCCGGTTCCAGCTGCGGTCTGCAGGTACGATCCAAGCCCAGGAAGCCGGAAGTCGCGCGTTCCCAGCACGAACATCTCGCATGCCATCAGGAAGAACCATCCACCCGCAACCGATACCATCGAGTTCCACACTAAGCCAATGGCTGCGTAGGGAAGCTCTAACTGGATCAACTTCTGCAGGCGCGAAAACTTGTAGATGTTTGCGGCTTCGGTAAGCTCTCGCGGGATGCTTTTGATCGAGGAGTAAAAGCTGAAGGCCATGTTCCACACCTGGCCGGTGAAGATCAGCACAATTGCGCCCATCTCGACGCCTATCTGTCGGGTGGGAAACAGAGCTACCATTGCCAGCATCACGCCAGGCAGAAAGCTGAGCACTGGAATCGACTGTAGAATGTCGAGTCCTGCGATCATCAACGGCTCCACGCGCTTGCTGTACGCGGCGATGTAGCCGTAGCCGATGGCGAAGATCAGGCTCAGTAGGTATGCGAGAAAGATGCGCACGACGGAATAGAACGCATATTGCGGCAGCGCGCGCGGGCTTTGCGAGATGACGATCTCCGGCTCAGGATGACCGAACCAATAACGTGCAATCACGACGACGCCGTAGAAGCACGCCAGGCCGATTCCGGCGACGCAGAGATCGAGAAACACAGGCCAGCTGCGCTGTAACACCTGCGAGCGGGCTAGCGTCTCCCTTCCGGGGATGTTGCTGAAGCTCTCCGGAAACTTCATCATGCATCGATCTCCGCGGTGGAGCTTGTGTCCGCGTCGTGATGCAGCTTCTCGGACTGAATGAAACGTCGTCGAGACGCATCGAAGTCGAAGATCTCTGCGTAGCGGCCCCAGTTGATCGCCGTTTCCAACTGACGAAGGGTCTCGTCTTCGCTGAACTGCTCGTCGAGCATGTCGTGGAAGAACTCCTCCGGCACGCTGCGGTCGCTCTTGGACTCGATCGCGCGCACGATCTGGCGCAGCAGCAGAACGTTCTCCACTGCGGCGCTGCGAAAGAGCTCTTTCTGGCGCAGGATCTCTGAGTTCGCATATTCGGCGCCAGTGGGAGTAATGGCAGCGTCGCCTTCTGTAACCGTCAGAAAGCCAAGCAGTTGCGCGGCGTCCACAATGGGCAGGAGATCGTCGATTTGGAATGCGAGATCATCGGCTAGGCGGTAGATGTCGTCCTTGCCGTTGTGGTCTAGCACTAGCTCAAGCAAACCTGCGATTCCACCGGGCCGCGCGTGCGGAAGCATCTGGTAGTGCATCTGCCTTTGATCGCGTACGGGCTTGCCGGTCGAGGTCTGCGGTAGCGCCGGTGGCTGTGCATCCGGCTGCGTCAGCACCTTGTAGATGTAGTCGACCAGTTGCGTGAAGGAGGTCGCCTTTCGGTCGCGTGGATGCGGAATTGCGACCTGGAAGTCGGTCCTCACGTGGCCGGGATTCCGACCGAGCACGATGATGCGATCGGCCAGCAAAACCGCCTCTTCGATGTTATGTGTAACGATGAAGATTGCTTGTGTCGGAATCGTTTTGTTTTGCCAGAGCTCCAGCAGTTCGCTGCGCAGATTCTCTGCCGTCAGCACATCCAAAGCGGAGAACGGCTCATCCATGAACAATACTTCAGGCTCAACAACCAGCGCGCGGGCGAAACCCACGCGCTGTCGCATGCCGCCCGACAGCTCCTTCGGATAAGCGGCCTGGAAGCCGTCCAGACCAACCGTATCGAGGATCTTGAGGCTGCGTTTTCGGCGCTCCGCCGGCTCCATGCCGCGCGCCTTCAGTGGCGCGTCGACATTCTCGAGCACCGTTAGCCACGGGAAGAGAGCGAAGCTTTGAAACACGATGGAAACGTTTACACTTGCCGTTGCAATTGGCTTTTCGTGCCAGTAAACTTCGCCGGCAGAAGGCGTCGATAAACCGGTCAACATTCGCAGAAGAGTAGATTTCCCAGAGCCTGACGGCCCAAGTAATGCAACGATCTCGCCGGCCCCGATCGACAGGTCTGTCGGCGAGATTACCTGAATGCGATTTTCGCTTGGTTGCGCGTAGTATTTTTCGACGCGTTCGGCACGTATGATGGCTGTCTGCATAGGAAATATGGTGGTACGGAAGCAGTCTGAGGATTTTTGTGGCGGTTTGTCAGACAACCACCTCTGCGCTCAGCGTATCATTACTGAGCGGGGAGAAATATCAATCTGCTGCCTGCGTACGTCAATTTAAAACTGAACCTTGAACCTTCTACTTTTGGGGAAACTTAGCATGGCAGATTTAACCTCTACCGCAACACCCAAGCCCAAGGTGCTGGTCGCTGACGACGAGCAGGTGATTGCGAATACTCTGGCAATAATCCTCAATCAGGCGGGCTTTGAAGCTCGCGCAGTCTTCAGCGGCGAGAAGGCCGTCGAGTCGCTTGAGAGCTTTAAACCCGACATGCTCATCAGCGACGTCATCATGACCGGTATGACCGGGATCGAAGCAGCAATCATCACCCGGAGCAAGCTGCCGAGTTGTAAGATCCTGCTCTTTTCAGGCCAGGCCGCTACTGCGGATCTGCTCGAAAAAGCTCGCGCGCAAGGGCACGAGTTCGAAATCCTCGCGAAGCCCGTCCACCCTACCGATCTTTTGGCAAAGTTGCGCGGCTAACTCTTCGGCCGCGTGATAAGAAACGACGAAAAGAGCGGGACCACTTCGGTCCTGCTTTCTTTTGCTAAAAAAACAAAATTACGGTTGCTCCTGGGTCGAAGAAGAAACAGGGAACTGACGTCGTTCCTTTACTTTGACAGCAGGCACCCCCGCATACACAGTCCAGGGCTCGAGAGTTCGCGTCGCAACCGATCCCAGCCCGAGGACAGCTCCCTCACCCACATTCACCCCAGGCGCCACTGACGCCCTCGCACAGACCCAGGCGTATGCCCCAATCTGCATCGCATAAGCGATCAGAGGGAACGCCGGGTCGTCATAGTCATGGGTCGCCGCGCAAACATACGCATCCTGAGACAGGATGGCGTGCGAACCGAGCGTCACCGGCGCGGGGTTGTAGATCTCGGCGCCGTCTCCGGCCGTCACTTGTTCGGCACAGATCAGGTTCCACGGAGCCCATACCTTCGAGCGCGGGTAGAAGTGACAGTTCGGCCCCATCTTCGCTCCGAACCGACGAAGAAGAAACGCACGCCAGGAATGTAACGGGCGTGGTGACGTTCTATACAAGATTGCCCAACACAGATTCCAGTTCAGTCGCCGCAGCCTGTCCTGCAACGAAAACGCCGGACGCAGATAGGGGTCCGCGGCTGTCTCCGCCGAGATATGCTCTGCCGCGTTGTAGTGAATCTGCTTCGGCATCGCCGCTTCCTACTCGGATTCCACTGCGGTGGGAGTGAGTACTGTAGCCGTTCCAAATAACCGGATGATCGCCTTCGCATTCTCGCGCATGTCATAACGGCGATGGAAACACTGATATGCCAGCTCAGCCATGCGTTGACGCTCGGCAACTGTCATACTGATCCAACCCCTAAGCAGCTTCAAGGTGCCATCGGGGGTGTCGAGTTCCATCAACCCCGCACCGTCCTCAGCAATCTCTTCGGCAATATTCACTTTATCGGCCAGCAGGACGGGTTTTCCGCAAGCCAGAGCCTCGGCAACCGCAATCCCAAAGTTCTCCTGGTGGGAAGGCAGGATGAAAGCCTCCGACCCGTAAAACGCTCCCCACTTCGCATCTCCGGTGACCATGCCCGGCCAGAAGACCCGGTCTTTGATCCCCAGGTTCGCGGCCGTCTGCTTCAACTTCGCGCTCCACTGCTGCTGGTCCGGTCCCGCCATCACGAGGTAAAGATCGGGGTCATCGGCTGCGACCTTCGCGAACGCGTCGATCAGCATATCGCAACCCTTCTTGCGATGAATCCGCCCGAGAAACACCAGATATCTCTTGCCCTTCGCTTCAGGGCACTTCGCAAAAAAAGCACGCCTCTGCACGTCAGGATCGCCCGTCGGACCGCTCGCACCGTACGGCACCACATAGCCATTCCAGCGATGCAGCCAGAAGCTTTGCTCCGCGAGCCGCTTCTCCGCCTTCGAAGTAAACAGCACCCGATACGCTCCGCGCAGGATCCAGTACTCCGCCGGTATCCAGTAGAGCCACTTCTTGATATGTTTCAGCGGAAACGCGTGTTTGAAGTAGGGATCGAGCATGCCATGCGTAAACACAACGTAGGGAGTGTTGCCCGCGAGCGTTCGCCACGCCGCATACCCGCAGTACTGCCAAAGTCCATTCACCACCACACCGTCAAAGCGATGACGATTTTCGCGCAGCCAGGGCAACAGCTTTGAGTTGAAGCCATACGTGGTACGCACCGGACCCAACGCGTGAACCGGAAATCCGACATCGTTCAGGTAAGGTGCTGACGGATCGTCCAGCGTTACCACCTCGCCGGTATAGCCGATCGGACCGTAGCTGAGCAGAACCCGAACCGACTCCGTAGGGCCGCCTGCCGCAGGGTTCAGTGTTCCAATGATGTGCAGAATCCGCATAAATCTTTGACTATCGACTCTTAAGCATAGCAGCAGAGTTCTCCTCGAAGCCTGCGCGAACTTAAGTGGTAGTTACGTCGACAACCTCCTTGTCACGGATGCGATTGCTTGTCGAAGCCCGATCATATCCTTGTCGGCTTCGGTCAGGAGATCCCATGGAAGTTAGCGGCCCACTCTACGCAACGATCTTACGTGTCAGCTGTGCAATGGCTCCGCGAAGCGCCAGAATGTCCTCTTCAAAGCTCCATGCGTTAATTCGATCGAGCGCATGCCGGCCCATCTGTTCCGCGGTCTCAGGTGTAGCAAGCACGCGGCGCAACGCCTCAGTCAACGCGTTCACATCGCCCACGGGAAAGACGCATCCCTCCACGCCGTCGGTCACCAGATCGGGCTGACACCCGATATCGTCAGAGAGGATCACAGCCCGGGCGGCATTCATCGCCTCATTCACGACCAATCCCCAGGCTTCATGACGTGCAGGCAACACAAACACGCTTGAAAGATCGAAGAATCTTGGCAGCTCCGATTGATTGCGAAAACCGCAGAATCGCACGCCGGCTAATCCCTTCGCCTTGGTCCTCTCTTCAAGTGCATTTCGTTCCTCACCGTCGCCAACGATGAGCAGGTAAGGTTGTGGATGGTCCGTCTTGTCGTTGATCAGACGCTCGTAGGCATCCAGTAGATCGACGCAGTGTTTCCGTTGTTGCAGCTTTGAAGCAAACAGAATGACCGGTCTTGCCGCGTCGAGCCCTAGTTCTTTTCGCAACTCGTAGCGTCTTGCGACCGCTTCGCGGCTTCGTCGTTGAAAGTATTCATTGTCGACTGCGTAGGGCATCAGAAAGGTCGGCACATCATCGCCAAGATAGTGTTGCCAGTACTCCGCGTTCATCGTCCCGACCGGCAGAACACCGGCCACCATGTTTTTCAAGAACTGAAAGAACATCTTCTTCAAAATAAGTTTTGGCCCACTTCGCGAACGGTCGCGCAGCCACGACTCCGCTCGTAGCAGCACCGGAATCCCCAGCGCTTTGGCGGCCAGCATTCCATGGAATGCATTCACCGTGTTGTAGCCGTGCGTCCACAGCAGATCGTACCCGGGTTCACCGTTGCGGCCGCGAAGCTCGCTGAAGATGCCGTAGCTCAATGGAGTCGTCACGGTTTGCGTTCCATCGTCACGAATCACCGGCAGAAACTTATGACGGTATCCATCGAGCAACGGCACGTCCCACTTTACCTCGATGCCGAAGCCTTTATCCTGGTAGCCGCGAATCGAAAAGTCCGAGCCGAAGAACACGGTCAGATCGATGTCCGGCTCCTGCGCGATTCGCCGCAGCAGTGGAGCCTGGTACTGGATAGGGTGGCTAACCAGATAGGCCAGCCTCACCTTGTTTTTCAACCCATTGCCGACCCCTGACGGTGGTAAAACCATATTTTTTTCGGTTCTCGTGCAAAACCAGCTAACGATGTGACGGCTACTACTGAACAGCGATAAGGAAAATAGAAACGATACCCAACAGCGTAGAGATACCGCCGTTCTTGATCGCCGACTTCATAGGATTGGTAGGTAGGAACACGATGTCTTCGGCCTGAAGCACAGGATCAGGTGCCTTCCCGTTAATCACCTTCGAGAGGTCGATTTTGACCACCTGTCGGGTTGTACCCGTCGTGCGGATGATCCTGAGATCGTTGAATCTACCTTCCCATCCGGGCCCTCCTGCCAGCGCCGCTATCTTCATCAAAGTGATTGGGGAGTTCTGTTGCAGCGGAATGGCGCCCTGGGTCTTGAAGGCGCCCAGAAGATAAACAACGCCGACCCGAGGCACAATAATCGTGTCGCGTGGAAAGATCGGAATATTGATCAGCGCGCTCTTTTGAGGATCGGTTCCGAGGTCGATCACAATCGGCTCCGCCATGCCATAACGATTGATCGTAATCACGTGGCTTGCCGTCGGGGGCAGTCCGCCGCCTCCGGATACAACTGTTGTCGCTCCGCCTCCGCCTCCGCCTCCGGAACCCAGTGCCGCCAATACATCGAACAGTCGCCGTTGGCCAATCACCGGAACAATGCCGTGCAGCTCTCCTATGACAGTGACGATCTGATTGGGCGAGTCTGTGACCTGGACTGACACTTGGGGGTCGCGATACATCCCCGCCGCCTTCAGCTTTTGCGCGATCAGATCCTGGGCCTGATGCAGTGTCAGACCGTCCACCGTCACATTCCCGATCAGGGGTAGTTGGACTGTACCGTCAAGGCCTATCCGTGCCCCTGCAACGTAGTCCGCGTTTCCGAAGATCCGAACTGAGAAAACATCCCCGACCCCCAAATAGGGGTCTCGGCCCGCGGGAAACAAAATTGCCGGATCGGTCGTTATCGTGATGGGGGGATTTACTTCACTCGAGATCCCGAGTGCAGGCCCGCTGAACTGTGCCTCGGCGTAGCGAGCGGAGACGACCATCAGGAGAAGAGCAACTGAAGCAAACCATACCCTGCGCCAGACGACCTGATTCACAAGCTTGCTTGCGCCAGTTCGGCCTTCCTGTTTCTGTCTCATCGCTTGGTCTCCCCGCCCTTGGTGTGGTCTCCGTGGGCGACAGTCTGCGACTCCCAGCTGTCCGAATCCACACTTGAGTAGGAGTAACCCGAATAGCCGTAATAGCCGTAGTACTCGGGCGAATTCAGATCAACTGCATTCAGCACAATTCCAGTAATCGCTGCCCCAGAGCGTAGCAGCAGATCTCTTGCTCTTCGCACCACATGTTTGCTCGATTTGCCATGACGCACCACCAGCACAACGGCGTCCGCCTGGCGCGCCAGAATCACGCCATCGGTCACGGAGAGGATTGGCGGAGAGTCGATCACGATGTAGTCATACAGATCTCCACAGCGCTTAAGAATGGTCTCCATCGCATCCGAACTTAGCATCTCCGTAGGGAATGGCGGAACAGGTCCACTCGGCAGAATATCGAGGTTGGGAATCTCAGGCACTCTCTGGACCGTATCCTCCAGTTTGGTTGCGCCGGTCAATACGGTCGTCAACCCGATCTTGCCGTTCAACCCGAACCGATGATGGATATTGGGCCGGCGAAGGTCTCCATCGATCAGCAGAACGCGAGTGTCCCGTTGCGCCAGGATCGCAGCAAGGTTGCTCGCAGCCGTCGTCTTTCCTTCAGAGGGCGTAGCGCTGGTCAGAACGATGTACTTCGGCGGATGTCCGGTATTGGAGAGTAGCAGCGACGTTCGCAGGGAACGGAACGCTTCTGCAAACTGCGACTTTGGCTGTGTCAGAATACCGACATTTCGTTGTGCCGTTGTGAGTGTCGCGGCCTGATCCACTGACGATTTGCGAGCTCGCGGAATGATTGCGAGTGATGGCAGCTCCGTAATGCTTTCGATCTCCGCGATGCTCCGCAGTCCCGTGTCCAGGCTCTCCATCAGGAAGGCTACCACTACGCCTGCCAAGAGGCCGAAGACGAGAGCTGTCAGGATCACCGTCGACTGCGGCCGCAGCAGAGGCTGGGCCGGTGGCAGCGCCTGATCGACAACATCGACCTCCAGCGACTCAAGTCCTGACTGCACACTGGCCGTTCGCAAGCGCTGTTGCAGGCCATCATACAGCGTTCGGTTGGCCTCATACTCCCGCTGTCGCAGCGTGTACTCTACCAACTGATCGCGCAGCTTATAGGCCTCGGTCTTCTGGGTCTCAAGCGCGGCAGTCGTCTGGTCTTCATTCGCCTTCGCGATGACGTAGTTCTGCTTCGCCTGCGTGATCAGGCGGTTTTGCTCGTCGTCGATCTCTTTGACGTACTCATCGATCTGCGCCCTGATGGCTTTGGCTTGCGGGTGATTCGGTCCCAGCGAAGACTCCAGCGTCGCATAGCTCGCTCTTGCTCCCGCGAGCTGTCCACGCAGCATGTTGAGCTCTCCTGGCGCCGTTCCTGGAGTCAACTCAATCGTACCTTCGAGCGTGTTGGGATCCATTCCGCTTACCACCCGGTAGCGGGCTTCGGCGATGATGCGCTGCAGCTTTGCCGCACCTGCCGCCCGGGCAAGGTCGTCAAGAGACGCGGTGATCTGATTGTGGGTCGGATCGAATCCCAGGATGCCGAGCCGACGCTGCATGTCCATCATCTGTTCCTGCGATGCCTCGACCTCCTGCTTCAAGCCATCAAGCGTGCCCGAAAGCCACACAGAGGCGCGCTGCGAAGACTCAAATCGCGTCTGATAGGTGTGTTGCATATAGTCCGCGATCACCTTGTTGACGATATCCGCCGAAAGCTTCGGATTCAGGCTGCTATAGCTGATGCGGATAATGTCAGTCTTCGGAACGATGGTGATGTGCAGGTTGCTCTGGATTCGATGGACCGTATCCTGCCTGGTATCGGCGTCATCCAGGCTCGCATGCTCCAGAGGGCCCTTCTGCTCGAGAAAGTCTGCGTTGTTGGCAAGATCCATCTGACGGCACACAGTCAGCATCAGCGAATCGCTCTTCAGGATCTCGATCTCGCTCAATAGTTTCGCGTTGGAATCGCCGCCATACTCCTGCACCGTGCTGACCCGGTATTCATTCGACGAGCCGGACCGAACTTGAATGCGCCCATAGGACTCATAGAGCTTTGGTTGGGATTCTGCTTTGAAGATGCCGTACGCAAGTGCAAGTAATGCCGCAATTATCAGGACCAGCTTGCGTTTCCGCAGCACAATCAGTGCTTCAGACAGCGTAGTATCTGTAACCGTAGTACTGAACCCTGCCTGGTTCGTTTCCGGAACACCCACAAGCGGCGGCTGCGTATTTTTAGAACCCATTCGCTCTAGTCTACCCGAGGGGGCCTTTGGGAAGGAGGATTAGATGAGCTATGGACTCTATATGGTCCAAAAGTGTTACCTGATTCGTAACACGCTCAGCCCGGGGCGCTAGTGAAGCGAAGGATAGGAACGTAACTGGGGATACCACGTAAGCTGCACTGCGGTCGAAGTATTCTTCTGAAGCCCTGGCATGTAGACCGGCGCCTTCCATTGCTCGTACTGAAACCATGCGTTTAGCTCGACGTCTTTTCCCAGTCGTTTCACCACGCTTGCCTTGTACTGGTTCTGCGTCGTTCCGCCGGGAATAAAGTTCGCAGGCGTCTTCTTATTCAAATATTCCAGTTGAACCCACTCGTTGCCCGATAGATGATAGGTCAGCCACGCCTGGCCACCCTTGGCCTCACGTCCAATCCAGTCCCCCATGATGAATCCCTTATTCGTATAGCCCTGCTTTTGAATGGTCTCCCAATAGGCAAATTGGCCGAGATGGGCCGACGAAACGCCCGGGTCAGTCGAGACAGCTTCCACCCTGAAATCCAACGCCCTGAGCCCGGGAATCTGCGAAAGATAGAGACCAGTTCTGTAAGACGCCCGGCGCGGAGCACTGATCGGCGTCACATCGTCATGCGAGATCGAGTCCACCACGAACGTCACGTATTTACGCAGGAAGGGAAGCCGGTACGAAGCATTGAAGTCGCTGAAACGTGCACCTGGGTCATCTCGACCTTGCTTCTCATCCCCAACCGTATCGTTCGGATCAAAGAAGCCCTTGAGAAAGAGGTGCAGGTTCACTGGCGCGTGTCCCGCACCACCGAAGATGATGGTCCGCGAAAAAGCGAACTCGAAGTTGTCCGTCGGACGGAACGAGAACATCTCCGAGTGCACCCAGGGAGCGCGTGGAACCGTATGCCCCTTCAGGCTGCCGTAGAAAAAGTCATAGCGGAGGGGGCCCATGATCTTTGAGACAAAAGGAATATAAAGCGGTTCCACCCGGTTGATGCGAAACGAGTAGATGTTCTCTGCATTGTTCGACCACGCCATCGAGCTGCCTGCCGCCGGCCCCAACCATGCGTCGCTCTTGCCCCCGGAGACCTCATGCCCAAGCACATGCACCGACGCATACGCCTCTACCAGGCGAAACGGATTCTCCTCCACAATCGGACCCAGCGGAATCGTGGGCTGACGTTCAGGAGGATAGGGATCGATGAAGTCGTTGATCGACAGAAGCATCGCCAGGTCGTTAGAGTATCCCGTCGCCGACGGCGCGTGTTGATACTCGCCGCGCACATAGAGCGAAACCGGCCCCCACTCCTCAACCGTGGATGCTCCTGCAATCGCGTTAAAGCCGGTCTGGTACGGTCTCCCGTAGTCATTGCTGATCGTCTGGCCAAGATGATAGCTGTCATTCAGAATCGGTCCGTCGATCCCCACCACCCGCGTGTACGACGAATCCAGTCCGTAGACGATGTTGCGCGAGATCAGGCCGCCGTCAGGATCCTCTGCGCTCAGGTAGTACAACAGCTTCGTCAGAATCGACTGAGCCTGCTCATTGTCGCTGTTGACGATGTCGCTCTGCGATTTTTGGAGCATGTGCAGAACGCTTCGTCGCGTATAGGGCCGCATGCTGAGGAACATCGTGTTGCAGAAGCCCATCGAGTAGAGCCTCGACAACTCCGGATACACCCAGCTGTCGACGGGAATATAAGTCGACCCCAGCCAATCCGTCGGCTCCTTCGGTTCCTGAGGAGCGTAGCCGGGATAAGCGACGTAAGGTTTTTCTGGAGTCGTTTGCGCCGGCACTACGACCGGCGGAGGTGTCGGCGCGGGAACCGGTAAACTGGGCATCGGGGCCTGCGATGGCGGCGGCTGTACCGCGTACGGCGGTTCGCTCGGTAGGGATCCGGCGGGAGCAGGTGTCGGGGCAGGATTGGAGGTGGGAGGGGACGCGGGAGGGGGCGTTGGCGTCTGCGCGATCGCTGTCGATGCGGCCCATACACTCAGCACCGCAAAACAAAGAGAAGCTTTGGTCCGCACTTACACCTCAATCCCGGGGCCTGAACGCCGACACCAGTGTAACCGCCCGCAACTTCCGGCTCGCAGTTACCAACTAATGACCCTGCAGCTCATTTAGACGATGAAATGCGCGTGCGAAGCCGCTCTCCAGCTTTTTCCAGCCAAGCCTCCGTACAGACCTTGCGGCCAAGCAGAAAGCTCTTCATCTGCGCCAGCGGATCGTCGGTGGAGTCTTTCCGCACTCCTTCCGCCCGATATCCTTTGCATTCAATCAGGACCGGACCGCCGCCACCTCGGATTCGTCCTAACGACTCCTGAGTCACCCGGTACAGAGCCACCGCATCGTTCGCATCCACAGGAAATCCCGGCATACCCCAGCCGCGTGCCTTCGCGCTTAGTTGGCGCACTCCGCCCTCATCTTTTTCGTCACTCGGCAAGACAACAAAGATCATCGGCAGCTCCAGCTTCGAAGCAGTCTGGAGGACCTGTCGCCACTCCTTTTTACCCGGCTGGTCGTGGCCAACATAAGCGACGACCAAGCTTCCGCGCTTCAGCGTCTTGAACGAGAGAGCGGCCCCCATCGCCATCGTCAGCCGGTTGCCCACATCGTCAACCCAAGGCAGAACGCGCGCCAGCGCACCCTCCCTCGCCAGCTTCGCCCCGTCGATCTTCCCTTCATGAAACTCCGCGACACGCCTCAGCAGGGAATCGAGCTGCGCCTTCGACGGCGCACCCGAGATCAGATCCATTACCACTCCAGCCTGCGAGTCGCTCACCAGATCCCCCGGCAGCAGTTCAAGAGCCGTGCTCACCCGGCAGGCCTCCTGCCCTCGGGTCGACCGCAGCTTTTGTCGCCCCTTCACGCCCTTCTGCAATCCCCGAATGTGTTCATCCAAAGCTCGGGCATCTGCCATCACTCCATACATCTGCAGCAGCTTCTTATTCGGCACCAAGGGATTCTCGTACGACCCTGCTTTGCTCAACCAACCCTCCAGGCAAATCTCCAATTACAAAACGAGAGGGTCCCCCGAAGGAACCCTCTTCGCCATCAAGCCGTTGAAAAGACCCTAGGCACGCGCCGGATCAGCCGCATCGACATCCAGACCAAGCTCGCCCATCGCCTTCTGCGCTGCTTTCGCTTTGAACTTGCCGTCACGCGCCAGCTTCGACAGCGTCGCTCCGACAATCGCCTCAGCACTTACTTCAAAGTGTCTGCGCAGATGCTCGCGGTTATCGCTGCGACCGAAGCCATCCGTCCCGAGCGTAACAAGCCGCGAAGGCAACCACGGCGATAGCAGATCCGGCACCGACTTCATGTAGTCGCTCGTAGCAATAATCGGTCCGGCCGAAGTTCCAAGCGCCTGCAGCACATACGGCACCTTCTCCTTCTCGGCAGGATGCAGCCGATTCCATCGCTCCACCGCCAGCGCATCCCGCCGCAACTCGGTATAGCTGGTCACACTCCACACATCGGCGTGCACGTTGTACTTCGAAGCCAGAATCTCCTGCGCCCTTAGCACCTCGTTCAGGATCGGCCCGCTGCCAAACAGCTGCCCCGTCGCCTCACCACTCGCAGGCTTCAGCTTGTACATTCCGCGCAGGATTCCCTCAGTGGAGCCCTCCGGCATCGCTGGCATCGTATAGTCTTCGTTGTACATCGTGATGTAGTAGAAGCAGTCTTCGCCCTTCTCATACATCCGACGAATCCCATCCTGAATGACCACCGCTAGCTCATACACGTACGCGGGATCGTAGGTCACGCAAGTCGGCACCGTGCTGGCGAGCACGATGCTGTGCCCATCCTGATGCTGCAGTCCCTCACCAAGCATTGTCGTACGCCCAGCTGTTCCGCCCATCAAAAAACCCTTGCCACGCGAGTCGGCAAACGCCCATACCATATCTCCGATGCGCTGAAATCCGAACATCGAGTAGTACATGTAGAAGGGAATCGTCGGCACTTTGTAGTTCACATACGCCGTGCCCGCCGCGGTAAACGAGGCCATCGCCCCCGCCTCCGTAATCCCTTCCTCGAGAATCTGACCATCCTTGTCCTCGCGGTAGTAGAGCAGCATATCCGCATCATGCGGCTCGTACTTTTGACCCTCGGGCGCGTAGATACCCACCTGCCGAATCGCCGACTCCAGCCCAAACGTCCTGCCTTCGTCCGGCACGATCGGCACAATCAGCTTTCCAATCGCCGGGTCCTTCATCAAGTGCCGCAGGATGCTCACGAATCCCATCGTCGTCGACACCGCACGTTTATTCGAACCCGCCGTCCACTCGCCAAAGTACTCGATCCCCGGTGCTTTGAAGTCGATCTTCGGCACCTCGCGCGTCGGCAGATATCCTCCAAGTTCCTTTCGCCGCTCCTGCATATAAACAATCTCAGGAGAACTCTGCGCCGGACGATAAGGCGTACCTGACTTCGCCGCCTCCTCCGGGATCGGAATCTCAAATCGCTTCACAAACGCCGCCAGCCCATCATCCGCCAGCTTCTTCTCCGAGTGCGTCGCATTCCTGCTCTGCGCCGAACCCAGCCCATGGCCCTTCACCGTCTTGGCCAGAATGACCGTCGGTCCGCCCTTATGCTCGGCCGCTCGCTTGTATGCGTTGTAGATCTTCGTGTGGTCGTGCCCACCGCGATGCAGCAACCCAAGCTCGTCATCGCTCATATCCTTTACCAGCTCCAACAGCTCCGGATACTTCCCAAAGAAGTTTTCTCGCAGGTAAGCCCCACCCTTGGCTTTGAAGGTCTGGTACTCGCCATCGACGCACTCTTCCATGCGTCGCAGCAGCAGCCCCGTATGGTCGCGCTCAAACAGCGCATCCCAATCCGAGCCCCACACCACCTTGATTACATTCCATCCAGCGCCGCGGAACACGCCTTCCAGCTCATCGATGATCCGCTTGTTGCCGCGCACCGGTCCGTCCAGCCGCTGCAGGTTGCAGTTCACCACGAAGATCAGGTTATCCAGCTTCTCGCGCGCCGCGACGGAGATCGCCCCAAGGCTATCGACCTCGTCCGTCTCGCCATCGCCCACGAACGCCCACACCTTGCGTTCGGTCGGCTCAATCAGTTTCCGGTTCTCCAGATACCGCATGAACCGCGCCTGATAGATGGCATTCAACGGCCCAATTCCCATCGACACTGTAGGGAAGTTCCAGAAGTTCGGCATCAGCCAGGGATGCGGATACGAGCTTAGCCCCGGCGTTTCCCGCAGTTCGTGGCGAAAGTTCTTCAGACGGTCGTCATCGAATCGCCCTTCCAGATAGGCTCGCGCATACACTCCCGGCGAAGCGTGACCCTGAAAGTAAATGAAGTCTCCCGGCTGTTCGTACCCGCCTGCCGTGTACTTGGCGTGGAAAAAGTGATTAAACCCAACCTCCAACAAAGTAGCCAGCGAGGAGTACGTCGAGATGTGGCCGCCAATCCCGGCGTCCTTTTTATTCTGACCATGAACCATCGCCATCGCATTCCAGCGAATCAGGCTCTCGACCCTGCGCTCCAGCGCTCTGTCGCCTGGATACGGAACTTCATCGTGTTTCGGAATAGTGTTGCGATACGGTGTCGTCAGTTCGCTCGGCGTCGGCACTCCTGCTTCGTGTGCGCGCTTGCGCAGAGCCTCCAGTAGCTCGGAGCCCTGCTCCCAGTCAGCGGCAACGACGTCGTCAAACGCCTCAATCCACTCCGAGACCTCGGCGGTAAAGTCCTGTTTGGCGGCTTCTTCCAGTTTCGTTGTCATAAGTCTTCTCGCACTCCCACGCTTATAACGATATAAGGCTTGCTCGAAAACGTCATCTACCCGCCGGACGGACCTCCTGCGCGGAGGGCGGTCACTTCGTGACGTGTTTACCTTTTCTTGACAACCCCAACCTCGCCAGTCCTCCCGTTGGTCGGAATCAAGAGCCGAGCAACGCGAGGCCCCGTACAGCTTGCCCCACCCAAACCGGTACACAAGTCACGAAGTGACCGCCCTCCGCGCAGGAGGCCCGTCCGGCAGGACATCGCCTTTAAGACGAATAATCCGCATTAATCCGCACATACTCTTCCGTCAGATCACACGTCAGAAACCGGCACTCCGCCTCACCCAGCCCAAGGTCAATCGTGATCGTGTAATCCCTCGCCTGCATCTCCGCATGCGCCGCCTCCTTCTGAAAGGCAGCCGACCGCACCCCCAGCTCAAACACCGGCTGCGCCCCAATCGTGATATTCACCAGCGCCGGGTCGAACGCCACCCCACTGTATCCCGCCGCCGCCAGCAGCCGCCCCCAGTTCGGGTCCGCACTCGACCAGGCCGTCTTGCACAGCGGCGAGTGAGCAATCGCCTTCGCAATCTGCTTTGCCTCCGCCTCTGTCCGCGCGCCGGTGATATGCAGTGTCACCACATGCCCCACGCCTTCGCCGTCGTCCACTATCTGATACGCAAGCGATCCGCATACCAACTTCAAAGCGTTCGCAAATGGCTCCTGCGTGCGCGCATCCAGCTTCACCCCACTCGCTCCACTGGCCAGCAACAGCACTGTATCGTTGGTCGAAGTATCCCCATCAATCGAGATCGAATTGAAGCTGCGCTCCACCGCAGGCTCCAGCAACCCGCGTAGCTGCTCGCTCTCCGCCGCGATGTCGCTGAACAGATAAACCAGCATCGTTGCATGCGCCGGTCCCACTGGCCCTCCAAGCTGAGGATGGATCATTCCCGCGCCCTTCGCCACGCCGAAGATCCGCACCTCAACTCCATCGACGTCGACAGAAGCTCTCGCCACCTTCATCTTCGTATCAGTGGTCATAATGGCCTGCGCAAATGAATCCGCGTGCTCCGGCGTCGCGCCCATCACCTGCTCCAACTCAGGCAGCACAGCGAGGACCTTCTCCGCCGGAAAGGGAACTCCGATGATTCCTGTCGAGGAAGGGAACACTTCGTCGAAGATGCAGTGAAATCTCTCCGCTGCCGCTACGCACGTCTGGACGCACGCGTCTACTCCCGGCTGTCCGGTCGCGCAGTTTGCATTTCCCGCATTCACCAGCACCACGCTCACGCGACCACCGGTCGAAGCCATATGCCGCCGCCCAACGGTTACCGGGGCCGCCACGACTTGGTTCTTCGTAAACATCGCTGCGCCATTTGCACCCTTGGCCGCAACCGCGACGGCGACATCCGCGTTGCCGCTAACCTTGATTCCCGCCTTTACCGCACCCCACACAAATCCCTGTGGCAGCCCCTGCGTCTTCAAAATCTGCTCATTCTCCATACCTCTACTCTACAATTCCGCAGCAAAGTGGAAATTCGCCGCCGCATTTGGTCGCCGCAGGTTGCCGCCGTGTGCGCCGTTGCCTTGACCTCGCCTTGCGGTTGCTTTGCCTTTGCATTTCTAGTTGTCATCCTCGAAGGGGATCTGCTGTCATCCCTCTCGCTCTGAGCAAATAATCCCTTCAACGGAAAGAGGCATCCACCGCCAACGGCGAGCTGTTGAAACATCCATTCCGCGTCATCCCCGTACAAATCCGCCTCCAAAAACCTGTCAAGCCCCCAAGTCACGAAAACCCGCGCCAATCCAGCACATTCGCGTGGCGTATGAGTTATGCCCGGTTCGCTACAATAGATAGCAAAGAGAAGCCCCGGCACCCACCGGGGCTTTTCTTTAGAAAGAGATAAAAACCCGTAACCCATTTATTTGGGCGAATTTGCCTGTAACCCCTTTTGTATGACGATTTTGCAGCGAGACGTTCTTGCAAACTGCACAAACAAAAGGTGTTATAGGGGATGCCCCGAGGGAGGTGCCCTCAACCTCAAAAGGCGATCTGCAAGGTGCGGCCCTCGAGCGAACTCTGTCGAGCTAGCTCAAGCAGTTTTATGGTCCAATACCCGTCCTCGGGCCTAACCGCCAACTCGGCCGTGCCGTTGATCGCATCGCGAACATTGGCATAGTAGTTGCGATAGTCACCCAGTTCTGTCCTCACCTTCGTCCGGGTCAGCGTGCCGGGGTCGTTCGGGTTAGGGGCAACGGTCAAAGTGCCCCAGTGCTCCTCGGCATCGGCCAGCCACTCGCCCTGCCCAATGTGAGGCAGCTTTGCTCCGCCAAGCAACGCCGGTTCCTGCGGGTCGAGGCCAAACTTCTTGAAGCTGCCCCGAGTCCCATGCAGCAGAAAGCGCGGTGCTGCATCGCAAGCCAGCATGCTCGAACGGCAATGCGCACGCATCTTCGGGTACTCCAGCGTGATATCGAACGCATCCTCGATATCGGTCGAGTCGCGATCCATCCGGACGCTGGCCGTAATTCCCTGCGGTGCACCAAACAGCGTCAACACCTGGTCCACAAGGTGTGGGCCAAGATCGAAAAGAAGCCCGTTGCAGCCGTTAGCGCCTTCTTTCCAGGTGTTCTCGCGAGGCATCGGCCGAAAGCGGTCGAAGTGCGACTCGTAGGTCACCAGACGCCCCACCGATTCGTCCTTCAAAATCTTCACCACGGTCAGAAAATCGCCATCCCAGCGCCGATTGTGAAACGGAGCCAAGACCCGCCGCTGCTTCAACCCGAGTTCTTTCAGCTCCAAAGCCTCCGCGCTTGTTGCAGCGAACGGCTTATCGACCACCACATGTTTTCCAGCCAACAGAGCCTGTTTCGCAAGATCAAAGTGAGTCTCATTCGGAGTTCCAACCACGACAAGCTGGATCGCTGGATCGCTCAAAGCCTCCTCAAACGACCGCAGAATCCGAGCCGAAGGATAAGCCTTCCCAGCCTCATCGCCCTTGCGCTGAACAATCGCCTCCAACTTCAGCCCAGGAACAGCGCTCACAAACGGAGCGTGAAACACCTGTCCTGCTAACCCAAACCCAATAATGGCAACCCCAATCTCACCAGCCATCTTCAACTCCTCGCAATCTCTTGTAACGCCGGATAGATCCGACGATACTGTTTATGAGCCTGATCCATCACAGCGGCGTTCTTCGGCGCAATCGTCTGCGCCACGTGAACCGTCGCCGCACAAGCTGCCTCCACACTCTGCCACACTCCGGTGCCTGTTCCAGCCAGCAACGCCGCACCAAACGCTGCTCCCTCTTCAGCCACCAGCACAAATTCACTAGCCGCCATAACTCCTGCCAGAGCTTCGCGGGTGGCCCGCCACCAGTCTTCGGGGTCCTGCTCCGCCCAACCAATCTGTGCTGAATGGATCCCTGCGTGCTCGCTTGCGGAGGAGGCGACGACTGCGCCGGAGAGGTCGATCAGCACGGCTCGGGTTCCCCCAGTTCCAACGTCAATCCCCAGAAGCATGTACGGAGTCCTCAAGACAAGTTTGATGAGAGTGTACCGAATGCATCTTTTGAAGATTTTTGACAATCGGGCGCATCATTAAGTCATACGAGTAATTTGCGACAACACCAATGACTTCTATAGTTGTGCCGGGCCTGCCATAAACTAGTCCGTGAATCCAATCAAGATGCAGGGTACGATCAAACGTATGAATAAAAGCAAAACAACGGACGCTGCTTGGGCGTCGGTTCGTTCTGTCGGGTTTTGCCTCTTTCTAGCCTGCAATCTGTCTTATGCACAGGCACAGGGCAGCCAGACGGCGCAGACGCCAGCCAGCGGACCCAGTACCGCCACCAATAGCTCCGTCGTCGCGAACGCCCAACAGAGTTTGTACACCGCTACCGGGCAAAACGGGGCTCAGCCGACACAGGACTCCTTCAAGGGAAGCGTGGTCACGGGCAAGGCTACAGACGGGGTTCTCGATCTCTCGCTCGACGACGCCATTCAACGCGGCCTGCGGCAGAACCTCGGTCTCATTCTGCAGACCTCGTCGGTGAAAAACGCCGCCGGTCAGCGTCTGGAGGAATTGCAGCCGCTTCTGCCCACCGTTACCGGGACGGCGAGCATAGAAGTGGAGCAGATTAACATTGCCGCGTTCGGATTTAAGTTTCCTGGCGTCGCTCCCATCTTTGGCCCGTTCCAGGTGGTCGATTTTCGCGCTTATCTCACCCAGAATCTGGTGAATGTTTCAGCGCTCAAGAATTATCTGTCGGCGAAACACAACTTCCAAGGAGCAAAACTTACCGCGGAGGATGCTCGCGATCTCGTAGCTCTCACCGTGGGGAACGCCTACCTGCTGTGCATTGCGGACACCGCGCGAATCGAAGCGGTCACTGCGGAGTTGGCAACGTCGAAAGTGTCGCTCGATCAGGCGGTTGCGGCGCACGATGCCGGCACAAGTCCCAAGCTTGACGTGCTGCGCGCCCAGGTCGATTACCAGAACGAAGAGCAGACTCTGATTTCGGCGAAAAATAGCCTTGAGAAGGACAAGCTCGCCTTGGCGCGAACGATTGGATTGCCTCTCGAGCAGGTCTTCCGTTTGACCGACCTGGTTCCTTTCCAGGCTCTTGATCACGTCGATCCTCAGGTCGCGTTTCAACAGGCGCTAAAGACACGAAAAGATTTGAAGGCATACGCCGAACAAGTGAAGGCTGCCAGTGACGAGAAGACTTCAGCCTGGGCCTATCAGCTTCCTGTCGCGAGCTTCTCGGGCGACTACGGCGACATCGGCACAACACCGGGCCACTCGCATGGAACCTTCACCGCAACGGGGCAGGTCAGCGCGCCGATCCTCCAGATTGCGAAGACTCGAGGACAGGAGCAGGTCGCGGATGCCCAATATGAACAGGCCCGTGCGAAGCTCTCCGATCAGATCCAGCAGGTGAACCAGGATGTGCAAGATAGCCTGCTTGATATTCAGTCAGCGGCGAAGCTGGTCGAATCTACTCATTCCAACGTGGACCTTGCAAATGAGGCTCTCAGTGAAGCCCAACAACGATTCCACGCCGGTGTGTCGGACAATCTGCCTGTCTCACAGGCGCAGTCGCAGACGGAACAGGCGAACGATCAATACATCAGCGCGCTCTATCAGCACAACGTCGCCAAGCTCGCCTTGGCCCGTGCTCTGGGCGTCGCGCAGACCAATTACAAAGATTATCTCGGAGGAAAGTAAACTTGCCAGACCAATCAGATCAGCAGCAGGGCGGCCAGACCGCGCAGATCAGCGGGACAGTGCAAATCAAGCAGAACACAGGCGACAAACAGTCTCCGGACGATTCGCGCAAGCAGGAAGAGGACGACGCCCCGGAGAAAAAATCCGGCCGCAAGTTCATCGTCATCGCGGTGATTATCCTCCTTGTCATCGGAGCGGGAATTTTCTACTGGCGCTCAACCTTCAGCGAGGACACTGACGACGCTCAGGTGGACGGCGATCTCTACCAGGTAAGCTCCCGAGTTACCGGCCAGGTCATCAAGGTTTATGTCGAAGACAATCAGCCGATTAAAGTAGGCGATCCTATCGCCGAGATCGACCCACGCGACTATCAGGTTGCCCTCGAGCAGGCGCAGGCTAACCTCGCCAGTTCGCAGGCCGCGGCAATCCAGGCGACGGTCAACGTTCCTATCATTGGCGTCAACGTCAACACCAGTGTCAGCACTACCGGCTCCGACGTGACTGGCAGTTCCGCTGCGGTGGAGCAGGCCCGCAAGCAAGCGCAGGCCGCAGAGGCTCGCGTCGTCGCTGCCAAGGCAACCGCGGTCAAATCGCATCTCGACGTGGAAAGATACACTCCGCTGGTGGAGAAGGATGTCATCTCGAAGCAGCAGTTTGACGCGGCTGTAGCGACAGATGCCGCGAATCAGGCCGCGGTGCTTGAGGCTGAAGCTACGGTCATTGGGAATCAAGCTGCGGTGAGTCAGGCAATTCAAAAGCTCGCCCAGTCGCGTTTCCAGGCGGCGCAGTCCGTCAAGACCGGTCCAGATCAGGTGCGTGTCCAGCAAGCGAAGGCGAATTCAGCTCTTGCCGATGTCAAGCAGGCGCAGGCGAAAGTCGATCAAGCTCTTCTCAACCTCGGCTACACCCACATCACCGCTCCCACCACGGGTATCGTCAACAAAAAGAACGTCCAAGTGGGTGTGAATCTCAGTATCGGACAGGATGTACTGACGATTATCCCTCTGACGAACCTCTGGGTGACAGCAAACTTCAAGGAGACGCAGCTCGCAAAAATGAAGCCCGGCCAGCCAGTCACTCTCAAGGTCGATGCCCTCGGCGGTCGTAAGTTTCACGGTAAAGTAACCCAAATCGGCGGCGCTACCGGCTCGAGGCTCTCCCTGTTTCCTCCTGAAAACGCTACCGGAAACTATGTCAAGGTCGTCCAGCGAATTCCCGTTCGCGTCGATTTCACGAATCTGCAACAGGAAAACGGCGACTATGCCCTGCGTCCAGGAATGTCGGTGACGCCGGATGTAGAGGTGAAATGATCGAGGGAAAACCGACTCATTCTCGCCCGCATCTGAGAACTGGAAAGTAGTTTTTACGAGGTGGAAAATGGCAGTTGCAATCAAGAAGGCAAGTTCGAGTAACGCGAACGTCGCGCCGCACTGGCATGCACACGCAAAGGAGATCCAGAAGTACGGCTCTGTGGTTGAGGATATCCCTCATCCGTTGAGTGCGAAGATCCGGGCAGACATGGTCGCCCAACTCAATCAGCTTCTGGCCGACTCCATCACCCTGCGTGACATGTACAAGAAGCACCACTGGCAGGTCTCCGGTCCGACCTTCTATCAGCTTCATCTTCTCTTCGACAAGCACTTCGATGAGCAGGTTGAGATGGTGGATACCATAGCGGAGCGCGTCCAGCTACTCGGCGGCGTCACCATCGCCATGGGTGGAGATGTAGCCGAGGTAACCCGCCTCCAGCGGCCGCCTCGTGGCAGGGAAGAGGTTCCGGTACAGATCTCCCGGCTCCTCGAGGCTCATAAAATTATCATTCAGAGCTGCCTCGACATCTCGGATTTAGCGGACAAAGCGGGAGATCAGGGAACCAACGATCTGGTCATCAGCGATATTCTCCGTCCTAATGAGCTGCAGTCCTGGTTCATCGGCCAGCATCTGGTTGAGATGCCGTTGATTCTTGAAAAATAGTCGAGGGGCACTCATAACCTAGTTCGATCCGATTTTTACGCTGAAGCAAACAGCCCGGTCGCGCGATGCCTCCGGGCTGTGTATGTTAAAGGCTGTGAGCTCGCATCCAACTGCTAGCTCCAATCATCTGTAATACGTACACTCCTATGCCGATAGCACTCGCATTCTTCGTCCATTACGCCTACCTGATCGTCTTCCTTTGGGTGCTAGTGGAGCAGGTCGGCATTCCTATTCCAAGCGTGCCAGTTTTGCTTACCGCTGGAACTCTTAGCGCGACACATACCGTCAATCATCTCTATGTCGTCATGTCGGTTCTGTTTGCCTGCCTCATCGCGGACACCATCTGGTTCGCGCTCGGTCGCCGCTTTGGCAACAGCGTTTTGAAGCTGCTTTGTCGGCTTTCCTTTGAAGCTTCCACCTGTGTCAGCAAGACCGAGGGATACTTTACCCGGCGGGGCCCGGTCACGTTGCTCTTCGCGAAGTTCGTTCCGGGCCTTAGTACCGTGGCCGCGCCTATCGCTGGCCAAACCGGGATGCCCTATTCGAAGTTCCTTATGTGGGATCTTGCTGGCTCTCTCATATGGGGTGAGACCTTCATTCTCGCCGGCCGTTTCTTCGGCGACGTTGCCAAAAAGAGCGCGCCCTTCCTGCACTGGCTTGGCCACTTTGCCTTCTTGATCTTTGTCCTGATGGTTATGGGCTTCCTGGCACATCGCATCTGGAAGCAGCGCAAGTTCCTGCAGCAGGTTCGCGAACTGCGCCTCGAACCGAGCGAGTTGAAAGGGATGTTGGATGCCGCCGAGGCTAGCGGTCTCAAACCTCCGTTCATCGTCGACCTGCGCCACCCGCTCGACTATCTTCCTGATCCTCGCGTGCTTCCGGGAGCCCTCCGCATCGGCCCTAACGAACTCAAGCTGCACAGTGAGATTATTCCGCGCGACCGCGACGTGATCCTGTACTGCACCTGTCCCAGCGAAGAGACGAGCGCGAAGCTTGCCCTGCAATTGCACAAGATGGGGGTATACCGGGTGCGTCCTCTCCGCGGCGGATTCGATGGCTGGAAGGAAGCTGGTTACCCTCTGGTCGATTACGTCTCCGAGACGCCGAGCTCTGAGGTCGTCCAGAAGATCCTGCCAGCGAACTCCAACACAGCCGTTCCGTCGATGTAAGGCGGCGAATGTCTCGCGTTCGAACGGTCTCATCTCAAGCACTCAGCCGAAAGTTAATCGTGATCGTAGTTTGAACGTCGACGGATTCTCCGTTTAATCGATAAGGCCTATACCGCGCTCCTCGTATTGCCTCAATTGCGGCGCTTTGCAGCATCATGGGCCCTCTGAGTACATGCAGACTTTCGATTGTTCCATTTCGCGAGATAACCGCCTCCACCACAACTGTCCCTTCTACATGGGCCGCCTTGGCGATTGCCGGATATACCGGCCGAATCGGCGTGATCAACATCCCCTCCGAGACCCCTGAAGAGACGTCGATTCTTTTATGAGGAGTGCCCGAGCCGATTGTCACGCTGGGATGAGGTCCGCTCCCGCCGAGAAGCCCACCGGGTAGCTCGGTGGGCATCCCGATTCCGCTGCCTGAAGGCAGAAGCGAAGGCTCTGTGCTTGCTGAAAAATTGCCACTCGGGGTGATGGTCGAGATGATTGGCGGGCGTGATAACTCAGGTGACGCTTCGCTCGAAGCGGCTTCCGTGACTCGCTGCACCCGCACTGGTGGCTTAGATGGTTTTGGAGGCGACGGAAGCAAGATCTTTGGGGCTTCGATCTCAAACGACACCGCCTCCGGATGCAGCAAAGGCAACGCGATCACCAAACCAGCGACCGCAAACTGTAGGGTGATCGACGCCACAGTCGTCCACCGCCGGCTCGAAGAGACTTCACCAACACGCGACTCTACAAGACTGTCCTCAAACATAGAAGCACCCTCCAGCGTTCGGATTTCAGGTGCGCCTCCAGCGAGGAATGCGGCCGTATTAAGTTAGACACCTCCAACGCATCTATGTTCCCGCATCGGTCGTCGTGAGGCGTACACGATCTCATCTGCCGCGAATCGAGGTCAATTCTTTGCGGGGCTTTCGTCGCAAAGCTCTATGCAGACGCGACTCAACCGAAACCATTACCATAGGCTTGCAGCCTGAACCGACTACAGCAGGAGAGGGAATTGGCCTACAACGATCTACGCGAATGGATTAAGCAGCTAGAAAAAGCCGGAGAACTAAAGCGCATCACCGCGGAGGTCTCTCCAGATTTGGAGATGGCCGAGATTGCCGACCGCACCGCCAAGCTTGGTCGAGGCACACCCAAGGCCGGCGGCCCCGCACTACTCTTTGAAAACGTGAAGGGCTACCCGGGCGCTCGCGTCCTGATGAACCAGTTCGGCAGCGAACGTCGCATGAGGCTCGCACTCGAGACCGACTCGCTCGACGCCATCGCCGATCGCATCCGCACCCTCATCAAACCGCAGCTTCCGACGAGTTTGATGGACAAGCTCAAGATGCTCCCCATCCTCGCCGAGGTAGGCAACTTCTTCCCCAAGGTAATCGCCGCCAAAGACGCCCCCTGCAAGCAAGTCATTCGCCGTGGCGCGGACGTCAATCTTCTCGAACTGCCCATCCTCAAAACCTGGCCGCAGGATGGCGGCCCTTTCATCACGCTTCCTTGCGTCATCACGCGTGATCCAAAATCCGGCAAGCGCAACGTCGGCATGTACCGCATGCAGGTGTACGACGGCAAGACCACCGGCATGCACTGGCAGCGCCAGAAGGTTGCCGCAGAACACATGCGCGAGCGCCTCCGCGAGGCCTCACCCGACTCCTCCGCCCGCGTCGATCTGATGGCCATCACCTCTGGGGGCACCGCTGCTGCATCCTCTCTCGAGACCCTCACTACGACCACCGTCACAAAGATTCGTGAAGACCGCATGGAAGTCGCGGTAGCCATCGGCACCGATCCCGCCACCACCTTCAGCGCCATCGTCCCCGCCCCGCCCGACGTCGAAGAATATTTAATCTCCGGGTTTCTTCGACAGAAGCCACTCGAACTTGTCAAAGCCGAGACTGTCGATCTCGAAGTCCCTGCCAACGCCGAGTACATTCTCGAAGGGTACGTTGAGCTCGGCGAACTCCGCACCGAAGGCCCCTTCGGTGACCACACCGGCTTCTACACCATGCAGGACGACTACCCCGTCTTCCACATCACGTGTATCACTCACCGAAAAGATCCAATTTACGCAGCCACTATCGTCGGCAAGCCGCCTATGGAAGATGCCTGGATGGGCAAGGCGGTCGAGCGCATCTTCCTTCCGCTCATGCAACTCACGTTGCCCGAAATCGTCGACGTCAACCTTCCGGCTGAAGGCGTGTTCCATAACCTCATGATCGTCTCGATCAAAAAGTCCTACGCCGGTCACGCCCGAAAGATCATGAATGGTATCTGGGCCATGGGTCAGGCCATGTTCACCAAGTGCATCATCGTTGTCGACGAAGATTGCGATGTTCAGGACCTCGCCGAGGTCACCCTCCGCACTGCCAACAACATCGATCCCGAGCGCGACATCCAGTTCACGCTAGGTCCGGTCGACTCGCTCGACCACGCCAGCCGCCTGCCAAACTTCGGCAGCAAGATGGGCATCGATGCTACCCGTAAATGGGCCGCCGAAGGCTTCACCCGGCCTTGGCCTCCCATGCTCACGATGGATACCGAAGTAAAGGCAAAGGTAGACGCACTCTGGAAAAAATTGGGGATTGAATAATCCGCTAGCGCTACCCCGTCTTTTGTTCGGGTTAGCTCAGTTTTAGCGAATAGTAACGAGCAGAGCTTTCAGGTCACTATCGAGAAAGAGAGCGGGGTGACACGATGTCAGCTAATCTCAACTTCGCAGATGTAAGGCTCAACTACGATCCCTCACAGCCCCAGCAGCGATTTCGCAATGCTGGCCTCGAAGCCGCATTCCTAGCGCCAGCTGCTCAGCTTCCTCACGCGATCCCCTGGCCGGCAGGTACAGCGCCTACGCCCATCACGCTCACTCCGCTTCCGGTCGACACAGACGACCTATCGCGCTTCGAAGGCTATGACGCAGTCGTGGTCACCTGGACCTCGGCGGAAGCCGCCGCACTGGCCTCTCTGTTCACACCCGCCAACCCAATCAGCACCTGGTTTCTCTATCGCCACAACGTCGCCCAATACATCCCCCTGGTGACGGGGAATGTAGCTCCCTTCAATGACAACACGCCCGAGATGGCCCGGTACTATCACACCCTCGCCCTCTACTTTCCCTGCCAGATAGGTAAGGCAAAAGTTTTGCTGGTCAAGAGCGGTCTGCACCTGGACTACGATGGTCCGGCAACCCCAGTGAAAAAGCTGATGACCGAGATTGCGCAAACAGTTCGCCCCAAACTTTTCATCACAACCGGTACTGGCGGCGGCATCGGATCCGAAGTACTGTTGGGGGACGTTGTCATTGCAGGCGCCGTGCGATTCGACTGCCGTACGCAGTTCAAGAATGAGCCTTGGCACGAAGCGGTCTACTCTCCGTCAAAGTTACCTGCTGGCGCTCTCGCGGCCATTACGCCGTCACTCACTCAACCAAATGCCTCGCGCATTCCGAATGCCAGACCTACTCCAAAGATCTGGAGCTCCGCGAGCGATGCAATTGTCACAACCGACTTCTTCGCATTCGATGACTCCACGAACTTTTACAAGCTACAAGGTCTCGGGCAGGCCTGCGATATGGGCGATGCTATGGTCGCCAGCGCGCTACAGGGCATTCCGAATCTCTCCTGGCATGCCATTCGCAACGCGTCCGATCCCCAGATCCCTAATCCCACCAACAGCATCAAACAGGCCGGCGACGCAGCCGCTCAGATATATGCAAGATACGGCGGCTTGACGACCGCTGCCAGTGTCATCTCCACATGGGCCGTCATCCACTCCGCAACTCACTAGAGCGAGGTCATTCCGCGGTTCTAACGCTGATAGACCTCAGATTCCGCACCCAGCGCTGCGGCTTCTTGTCTTCGCTATTGATGAGCTTGAACTGCCCGTCTTCCCCCAACGGTTTGCCTCCCATGTTGGTCGCAACAATCACAGTGCCGTTGTGCTCTGATCCTTCAATCTCTGTAACTGAATACAGCACCCAGTACTTATCCGTCCCCTCCGCCACGAGATAGCTTCGCAGCATCTTCTGGTGGGTTGTTTTATCTACCGGCAGTCCGTACTTTGCGAGCAACGCCCCGAGCAAAACACCAGAGTACGTTTCGTCCACCTTGGTGTGCTCGTTGTGTACGGTTATTGTCGTTTGCGGCATCGCCGACAACTCAGCCAATGACAGCGTCGTGGCGCTGCCATCGATGGTCAGCACCAGGCTCGTTGAAGGCTGCGTAGGAGCGTGCTGATGCTCAGCCATCACCCCGGTCGGAATAGTCTGAGCGTGAGCCTCTGCGGCGCTCACTCCTGCAAAGCAAAGGCTTACCAGCAGCGGGGTTATCAGGGAGGCTCTTTTCATGGCTTCCAGCCTATAGCGGCTCCGTCGTATACTCAAGGCATGTCTATCGTCCGCGACGCCGCAGCCATTGCCAAGGGAATGAGCATCACGCTGAAGCAGGCCTTCCAGCCGACCGAAGTCGAGAACTATCCTGACGGCAAAGGCCCCATGCGCGGGGCGAAGTTCGAGGAGCGCTTCCGCGGCAAGCACCAGTTGCAGCGTGACGAGAACGGCCTTGAGAAGTGTGTCGCCTGCTTCCTCTGCGCCGCCGCCTGCCCTTCGAACTGCATCTACATCGAAGCCGCGGAGAACACTGAAGAAGTGCGTATCTCCTCTGCGGAGCGTTACGCTAAGGTCTACAACATCGACTACAACCGATGCATCTTCTGCGGCTACTGCGTCGAAGCCTGTCCCACCGACGCCATTACGCATGGCCACGGCTTCGAACTCGCCAGCCTCAATGCCACGACCCTTGTCATGCGCAAAGAAGACCTCCTCATTCCTGCTCCGATGCTTCCGGACGTTGTCCGTTCGGACAAGGATCAAGCCGAGATTCTCGCTTAAACCATTAGGATTAAGTTTGAACCAGCGACCAGTCTTTAGGGACTTGGTCGACTTCGACAGGCGCCAGCGCACCGCGCAACGAAGCAAGGACATCTAATGACAATGACCAGAGCCAATCAGCATCCTCTTGAAAAGATTATCGAGAGCCGAATTGCCATTATCGACGGAGCGATGGGAACGACGATCCGTACCTATGGCATGAAGGAGTCAGACATTCGCGGGGAGCGATTCAAAGACTCTACCAAGGATCTGTTGAACAATGGCGACCTCTTCTCCCTCACTCAGCCCAAGATGATCTGTGATATTCATCGCAGGTTCCTGGAGGCGGGAGCAGACATCATCGAGACCAATACATTTGGGGCGACCAGCATCACTCAGAGCGAATTCTTCGTGGACGATCCGCGGGAGCACGGTGGCCGGAAGGATCCCGAATTTTACCAGAAGATCATTGACGATCCAATGCTCAATAACCTCGCGTGGGAGATCAATGAGCAATCGGCCCTGCAGTGCCGAGAGTGGGCCGATCGTGTCGGTACCGCAACTTCGCGTCAGCGGTTCGTTGCGGGAGCCATCGGTCCGCTAACTGTGTCTCTCTCGAACTCGCCCGATGCCGATGATGCAGGATTCCGTGTAGTCACCTTCGATCAGGTCAAGGCCGCTTATGCGCAACAGGTGCGTGGCCTCATCGTGGGCGGCGTCGATCTTCTTCTTGTAGAGACGATCTTTGACTCGCTCAACGCCAAGGCAGCGCTCGTCGCCATTCGTGAAGTGTTCGATCTAGACGGCAAGGAACTTCCGGTAATGATATCGGCAGCGGTAGGGCGTGGCGGCGAGACGCTGATCTCGGCACAAACAACCGAAGCGTTCTGGAACGCAGTCGAGCACGTGAAACCACTGTCGGTTGGTCTCAACTGCTCACTTGGACCGGATCTGATGTATCCATTTCTGGAAGAGCTCTCAGAGAAGGCTGACGTAGCAATCTCCTGTTATCCGAACGCAGGTCTGCCGAATCCTCTCTCGGAAACTGGGTTCGATCTGGGGCCTCAGGATATGGCTCGTTATCTGGGCGACTTCGCGCGCGGTGGAATGATCAACATCGCCGGCGGTTGCTGCGGAAATACGCCCGAGCATATCGCTGCCATTGCCAAGGCGCTCGAAGGCATGGCTCCCCGACAGCTTAGTCGCCATAGGAGAGCAGCATGAGCGTGGTCGCCGAGCCGAAGCCGCTCCGTCTCTCCGGATCACAACCCTTTACCCAGCAGCCCGGCGTCTACATCATGATTGGCGAGCGGACCAATGTGGCAGGTTCGCCCCGGTTTGCCAAGCTGGTTAAGGAAGGCAAGTACGAGGAAGCCGTCAGCATCGCTCGGCAACAAGTTGAAAATGGGGCGAACGTCCTCGATATATGTATGGACGAGGGCATGATCGACGGCGCCGTCGCCATGACGCGCTATCTGCAGTTGCTGGCAAGCGAGCCTGAAGTCGCCAAGGTTCCCTTCATGGTGGACTCCTCGAAGTGGGAAGTCATCGAGGCGGGGCTCAAGTGTTTGCAGGGAAAGGGGATCGTAAACTCGATCTCGCTGAAAGAAGGCGAAGAAAAGTTTCGCAGCAATGCCGCTGCTGTGTTGAAATATGGCGCCGCCGTAGTAGTGATGGCCTTCGACGAACAGGGGCAGGCCGCGACCTACGAAGACAAGACTCGCATCTGTGAGCGCGCCTATCGCATTCTGGTCGATGAGGTTGGTTTCCCGCCCGAAGACATTATCTTCGACCCCAACATCCTCACCGTGGCTACCGGTATGGAGGAGCACAACAACTACGCGGTTGACTTCATCAATGCAACTCGGTGGATCAAATCCAACCTGCCCCACGCGAAGGTCAGCGGTGGCGTTTCGAACATCTCGTTCAGCTTTCGAGGTAACAACAAAGTTCGCGAAGCCATGCACTCCGCATTTCTCTATCATGCAATCGGTGCAGGCATGGACATGGGCATCGTCAATGCTGGAATGCTCGAGGTCTACGAAGAGATCGAGCCCGAACTGAAAGAACTCGTCGAGGATGTGCTGCTCAACCGCCGTCCCGACGCAACCGAACGCCTGGTCGAGCATGGGGAAAAGCTCAAGAACGTCGGCGCAGTAGTGAGTGAAAAAAAAGCCGAAGAATGGCGCAACGGCTCTGTCGAAGAGCGCCTCTCCCACGCACTCGTCAAGGGCATTGATACATATATCGAAATCGACGCGGAAGAAGCGCGCGTCAAGCTGGGCCGTCCTCTTCTGGTCATCGAAGGTCCGCTGATGGCGGGTATGAGCGTGGTGGGAGATCTCTTTGGAGCAGGCAAGATGTTCCTGCCTCAGGTGGTCAAGTCTGCCCGCGTGATGAAGAAGGCCGTGGCACACTTGACGCCGTTTATGGAAGCCGAGAAGGCCGCTCTTGAAGCGTCTGGCCAGGTCGTCAAAGCGCAGGGCAAGATCGTGCTCGCAACGGTTAAAGGTGACGTCCACGACATAGGCAAGAACATCGTCGGTGTCGTTCTCGCCTGCAACAACTACGAAGTCATCGACATGGGTGTGATGGTTTCGAGCGAAAAGATCCTTGAGCGTGCTAAGGCGGAAAAAGCAGACATCGTTGGCCTCAGTGGCCTCATCACGCCGTCGCTTGACGAGATGGTGCATGTGGCCCGCGAGATGGAGCGTCAAGGTTTCAAGCAACCATTGCTGATCGGCGGAGCGACAACGAGCCGCGCACACACGGCTGTGAAGATCGCGCCTCACTACAGTCAGCCGGTGATCCACGTGCTCGATGCGAGCCGCGCCGTGCCGGTCACGACCAGCTTGCTGAGCGAGGATGGCAACGCCACGTTTGTTACTGCGTATCGTGCAGAATATGAGGCAGTTCGCAAGGCACACTCTGCGCCCAAACAACCGGTCGTCTCCCTTGAGGCTGCGCGTGAAAGGCGAACCCCAATCGAGTGGCGATCAGAGGACCTGCCTAGGCCAGCGTTCAATGGTATTCGCGTGCTCGACAATTTTCCCTTGGCCACGCTACGTGAATTCATTGACTGGTCGCCGCTCTTCCATACCTGGGGATTGAAGGGCATCTATCCGCGCATCTTCGATGACGAGCGGCAAGGTGTCGAAGCGAAGAAGGTATTTGATGATGCCAATGTATTGCTGGACCGCATCATCGATGGAAACCTGATTGCTGCGCATGGCGTCTACGGCTTCTTTCCCGCCAGCGCTATAGGTGACGACGTTCAACTGTATACCGATCAGGCGCGCACACAGCCGCTCGAGCGTTTTCATTTCCTCCGCCAGCAGGCAAACCGGGAAGGCAGCGAACCTTGCCGATCGCTCGCCGACTTTATCGCGCCAAAAGACACGGGACTAGCCGACCACCTAGGTGCATTCGCCGTAACCAGCGGGATTGGACTGAGGGAGCTCTGCGACCGCTTCAGGGCTGAGAACGACGATTACAACGCGATCATGGCAGAGGCTGTTGCGGATCGTCTTGCGGAAGCTTTCGCGGAATGCCTGCATAAGCGCGTGCGTGATGAATGGGGTTACGGGCTTAAGGAAGGTCTCAGTCCCACGGATCTCATTCAGGAGAAGTATCGTGGTATCAGGCCGGCCGCGGGCTACCCGGCGTGCCCGGATCACACGGAGAAGGGGACGCTCTGGCGTTTGCTCGATGTCCAGGCCAACACGGGCATGCAAATTACAGAGTCTTTCGCGATGTGGCCCGGATCGAGCGTGAGCGGTCTTTATTTTGCGCACCCGGAATCACGATACTTTAGCCTCGGCAAGATCGATCGCGATCAGGTCGACAACTACCACCAACGCAAGGGAATGAGCGTGGCCGAGGTAGAGCGATGGCTTGGCCAGAATTTGAACTACGATCCTCGCCAGTAGGCGACATGTCGGAGCAACAGGCGACTCGTCGTTCTCCGGCCGTATGTCCTATGCCGCCTTTCCCGCATAGAAATGCTCGACACGTGATTCGCTGAATCTTCGATAAAATAATAAGAACCCTGTTGCAGGTATTTCGTGCGCGGACCATCACAACCGTCCGTCTCTGCGGTCCTTCTCCAGAGTGCACACCTTGAGTGAAAGTCAGAAAACAATGGAAACCCCGATTAACAACAAGCGAGCCGTCCTGCACATCTGCACCCGCGAGACGATACGCCCACTCCGTGACCAGGTTCTTCGCCTCTCAGGATTTGTCGTAGACTCCACCCTTAGCCACACCGAAGGTCTCTCCATGTTCTGGGCGCGTCAGTATGATCTTGTATTGATTGACGTAGAAGGGGAAGAGGGAATACCGCAGGCTGAAAAAATGTGTTCCGAGATCAAAACGGCTCAGCATGAACAACTGGTTGCTTTCGTCTGCAACTGGCGCGTCGCTATTCTCACCGACTGCCCGGACGAGATTGTGCGCACAGAGTTCGATCCCGCGGCTTTCGCGCAGGGGGTCAGCGATATCATTCCACCGAGCGACGATCAAATCCTGAACTAAAGCTGTGGAACCGGAATCGTCCGCTTGTCTGCACTCACCATCGTCTTCAGCTTAGTCGTCGTCGCGCTTGGGTGGCTCTGGGCCGTTGCAGGTGGCACTACAGCTCGCCGGCGGTCTGGCTATTCGTGACCGCAGCAAGCTGTATCGTCTGAGCAGCGAGAGTACTCTGACTTGAACTTCCTGCAGTCGTCGTCGGACTAGCCTTCTTCGCGTTCGCAGTCGTCGCGTTCTGCGCCACTGCGAACGAACCAGCCAGCAACAACACGCTCATCGCAAAATTCCCGGCGAACTCAAACTCTGTCTTCATCGGTGACATCCCCTCTGCAATGTTTGTGCAGGCGCCATCCGCCCAGTACACCGATCTACCCACATCTGGTCGATACAACTTCCGCGTCAAATTCCTCCACAGTTGCGACGCTGCCCAGCCTGTGGTACAAACGATATATTCCAGTCTGCTTCGGCAGATTTGAATTTCATGCAGAGTGGTTGAGGGACGAGCCCTTTGACGCCACGACAACCGGACAGAACAAAGACGTACCGGTGTCAACTCTCTCCTGGGAGCCTTTTGGGCCGCAGGGAACATGAGATTCGGAGCACGCAAGCCCGAATTCCAGGTTTGCACCCCGCATTTCACCTTCCCAGCCTGACCGGCAATCCCCAAACAAGAGAGTAAGCGCAAAAGTTCTCCCTTTCCCCTCGGAAAGAGCACGATGAACTACTCCTGTAGCCGGTATGAGCTGAAGTGCAACGAGTGCGGCAAGCGGTTCGGCAATCAGCCTCTCTCCGCCTGTCCAGATTGCCTCGCTCCTCTCGAAATTGCGTACGACCTTGAGGCTGCCCGCGATCTCTTCACCAAGGAAAACATCGCAGCCGGTCCGGCCAACATCTGGCGATACGCCGCTCTCCTCCCCATTCCCGAAGGTTTCCAGCCCGATCTCCCCGTGGGTTTTACTCCGCTCGTCCGCGCCAGGAATCTCGGTAAGCGAATCGGCGCGGCCAATCTCTACGTCAAGAATGACGCCGTCTGCTTCCCAACCCTCAGCTTCAAGGATCGTGTCGTCTCCGTTGCCTTGGCCAATGCGCAGAAGTTTGGCTTCGACATTGTCGGCTGCTCCTCTACCGGCAATCTTGCCAACTCAGTGGCCGCACAAGCCGCACGCCTGGGCTTGAAGGCCACCATCCTCGTTCCCGCTGACCTCGAGCCCGCCAAGATCCTCAACACACTTGTCTACGGCGCGCGCCTGGTCCGCATCGACGGCAACTACGATCACGTCAACCGCCTCTGCACCCAGATCGCCGACGAGTATTCATGGGGCCTGGTCAACGTAAACCTCCGCCCCTACTACGCAGAGGGTTCAAAGACCGTAGGCTATGAGATCGCCGAACAACTCGGCTGGCGTCTCCCCGACAACGTCGTCGTCCCAATGGCGGGCGGTTCGCTCATCCGAAAGATCCGCAAAGCTTTCAACGAACTCATCTACCTCGGCCTCGTCGAAGAAAAACCGGTCCGCTTCTTCGGAGCCCAGGCTTCGGGTTGCTCGCCCATCTCTGTTGCCGTCAAAGAGGGAACCGATGGCATTGAGCCTCAGCGCCCCAACACCATCGCCCGCTCGCTGGCCATCGGTAACCCCGCCGACGGCCCCGCAGCCGCCAAGATGATCCGCAGTAGCGGCGGTTGGGCGGAGGATGTGTCCGACGTAGAAATCGTCTCTGGCATTCAGGAACTCGCCGAAACCGAAGGCATCTTCACCGAGACCGCCGGCGGCGTCACCACCGCCGTCACCGCTCGCCTCTACGCCGACGGACGCATCTCGGCAAATGAGACAACGGTCACCTGCATCACCGGCAACGGACTCAAGACTACCGACGCACTCATCGGCCGCTATCAACAGGAACGCGCAGTCCGCCCGCGGCTAGCAGACTTCGACGCCTACCTCCGCGAACTCGACGGAATCACAGAGCTGGAACTGACCACCGCAGGAGCCCTCTAATGTCTATCAAAGTTACTCTTCCCACTGCCTTCATCCGTCACACCGATGGCCGCAAGCACTTCAACTCCGCGGCTTCAAATCTCCCTGGCCTCATCGATGACATCGACCAGACCTTCCCCGCGCTGTCGACCCAGATCAAGGACGAAGAGGGCAAACTCCGCCGCTTCATTAACATCTACGTCAACGACGAAGACATCCGCTTCCTGGGTGGCGAAACCTACGCCTTCCAGGACGGCGACGAGATCATGCTCATCCCCTCCATCGCCGGCGGAACTGCGTAACTGAAGATAGTTGTCCCGGACGGAGCATCGAATAGATACTTCATGCCGTGTCAACTCTCAACCAACTTCACAGATTTTGTTTCAGGAGAAAACCTTCGATCCGATCAGCGATCTCTCCGCCATGCGTTTCAAGGGCGAAGTGACCGGTGTCCAATAAATGTGTCTCAAGATTCTTCAGATCGCGACTATACGGTGCGGCGCCTTGAGGCGGAAAGATGAAATCGTTCTTGCCCCAGACGATGAGAGTGGGTGGCTGATACTGCCGGAAGAAGGCCTGGAACTCCGGGTAGAGCGGCACATTGGATCCATACGAGAGGAAGAGATCCATCTGTATTTCAAGATTCCCAGGACGATCGAGGCCGACTTGATCTAAAATCCAGGCCGTCGGATCCAGCAATGTCTTGTCGGCCACTCCGGTTTCGTATTGCCATTGGGTCGACTTTTGATCGACCAGAAAGTTGAGCGCCTTCCGGTTCTCCGGCACAGGATCAGCCCAATACTTCTTGATCGGATTCCAAAATTCGAGTAGCCCCTCCTCATATGCGTTGCCATTCTGGACGACGAGAGCCTGCACGCGATCTGGCAGCCGCAAGGCAAGCCGATAACCGATGGGCGCGCCGTAGTCCATCACATAAAGCGAATATTTCGTGAGGTTCAGTGCCTTGACGAACTGCTCAACGACGTTGGTCAGATTCTCAAATGTATAAGCAAAGCTCTCGTGGCTGGGCATGCTGCTCAAACCAAATCCGGGATAGTCAGGGGCTACAACGTGAAATGAGTTCGCAAGCAACGGAATGAGATTACGAAACATATTCGACGAAGTGGGAAATCCGTGGAGGAGAAGAATCGTAGGTGCGGATTCTGGGCCTGCTTCTCGGTAGAACACGTCTTGCTCACTCACGCGAACCGTTTTGTAGTGGACAGGGAATGTTTCTTGCTTAGAAGAGATCTTCGTTGTCATCGTGCATCTCCATTTAAATAGATTTCCGATTGCTTCAGGGATGACGAAAGCCACCCCAGATCTATCAAGTGGCCCATACGAATACGCCAGTTATAGCAGGTTTGCGACGTCTTCACTGCTCGGATCTTGCCGTACTCGTTTGCTCAACGCCGATATTTTTACCGCGATCGACCGCTAAGAGCGCAGATAACTGAGGTGCAAACAACTGGATTCAGTGCTCGTAACGATATTTTAACGCCACAGAGCAACGAATCCGCGCCAACACACCTCATATGACCTGTAGCCATTCCGCGAACGGCGGCAAATTGCGGTAAGAAAGAAGGTCAATCATGTTTCTCATTCTGGCTGTCGTTTTGGTTTTACTTTGGCTGGGCGGTTTCTTTGTGCTTCACGTTAGCAGCTTCCTCATTCACCTGCTGCTGATCTTCGCTTTGATATCGATCATCATGAATTTTGTCAGCGGCAGACGCACAGTCTAGCCTCGAGATGGACACTTATCCAAGACAAAGGCCGAACCCATCTGGGCTCGGCCTTGTTGTTGAACTAGCTAAACTCTACTGATGCGCGATAGGCTGAGGAATCTCGATCCCAGCTGTAGGCATGACGTTTGCGAGGGCTTCAGGAGTCTCTTCCTGTAGTTCGGGCAGATTGCCCTCAAGCGCCAGCTTCAGCACCTGGTCCATCTCCTCGACAAAATGCAACTTCATGCTGGTCTTCAACAACTCCGGAAGATCTGCCATATCCTTGCGGTTCTCCTCCGGCAGAATTGCTTCGAAGATCCCGGCCCGATGCGCGGCTAACAGCTTTTCCTTCAGGCCGCCAATCGGAAGCACCTTACCACGTAGCGTAATCTCACCGGTCATAGCAATATCCCGTCTCACCTTGATCTTGGTAAGCGCACTCGCAAGCCCAGTAGCTAGAGTAATGCCAGCCGACGGACCATCCTTCGGAATCGCTCCCTCCGGTACGTGCACATGGATATCCACGTTCTTATAAAAATCCTTCGCCAAGCCGAGATGATGCGAGCGCGACCGAATATAAGTCAGAGCAGCCTGGGCCGATTCCTGCATCACATCGCCAAGCTGTCCGGTGGCGGTCATCTTGCCTTTGCCGTCAAGCACCTGCACCTCGGTTTGCAGAATCGTCCCACCCATCTCCGTCCAGGCAAGGCCTGTGACAAGACCAACCTCGCTCTTCTCGTGCACCTGTGAGTCGCGGAACTTAGCTACGCCTAAAATGTCCGCAAGGTTCTCCCCGGTGATTTTCTCCTTGTGCTCCGCGCCGTTCTTGACCACTCGCCGAGCAACCTTCCGGCATACATTACCGATTTCGCGCTCTAAATTCCTGACGCCAGCCTCGCGCGTATAACCGCGAATGATCTGCTTCAGGGACGCGTCCTCAAAGACGATCTGCTCTTCGGTCAATCCTGTGGCTTCCCGCTGCTTTTTCACCAGGTACTGCTTGGCGATCTCAAGCTTCTCGATCTCGGTGTAACCATGCAGCCGTAAGATCTCCATGCGATCCTGCAGCGGGCCCGGAATCGTATGCAGCACATTCGCTGTCGCGACGAACAAAACCTGTGATAGGTCGTATTCAACGTCCAGATAGTGGTCTTGGAACGAAGTATTCTGCTCCGGATCGAGCACTTCGAGCAACGCACTCGCAGGGTCGCCGCGGAAATCTGAAGCCATCTTGTCGATCTCATCCAACATGAACACCGGATTTTTGGTCCCAGCCTTCTTCATCGACTGGATAATCTGCCCCGGCAACGCACCAATATATGTCCGCCGATGCCCACGAATCTCTGCTTCGTCACGAACGCCACCCAGCGACAACCGCACGAACTTACGACCCGTGGCTTTGGCAATCGACATCCCCAGCGAAGTCTTTCCTACACCCGGAGGTCCCACAAAACAGAGAATCGAGCCCTTCGGATTCTTCACGAGCTGACGAACAGCAAGAAACTCAAGAATCCGTTCCTTGATCTTCTCCAGCCCGTAGTGATCTTCGTTCAAAATCTGTTCTGCATGCTCGATCGAGCGAATCTCCTTCGACCGCTTCTTCCAGGGCACAGCCAGCAACCAGTCCAGATAGTTCCGCGACACCGTAGACTCAGCCGACATTGGGGGCATCGCCTCCAACTTCTTCAGCTCCTGAAGCGACTTCTCCAAAACGTCCTTGGGCATCGCCGCCGCTTCAATCTTCTTCTTCAGCTCATCGAACTCCGACTTCTCTCCACGACCAAGCTCCTTCTGGATAGCCTTGATCTTCTCGTTGAGGTAGTACTCCTTCTGAGCCTTCTCCATCTGCCGCTTCACACGCGACTGGATGGTACGATCCATATTCAGCTTTTCAATGGCCACATCCAGCACATCCGCAACCTTGGTCAGCCGATTCTCCGGATCGAAAACTTCGAGCAGCTGCTGCTTCTCCTCGATAGACAGCTGCAGGTTCGCTGCGATCGTGTCAGCCAGCTTGGCAGGCTCATCGGCGCGCACACTTGCCGCCATCGTCTCGTAGTTCAGCGACTGCTGCAGCTTCACATACTGCTCAAACAGAGAGTGGACCCGCTGCATCAACTGCTCCACCTGGGGAGTCATCTCTAGCTGCGTCTGGCCGGTGCGAACCGTCGCTACAAAAAAGCCGTCGACATCATTGATTTCAGTTGCGCGCGCCCTCTCTACACCCTCAACCAGCACTTTAATGTTGCCATCCGGCATTTTGACGCTCTGAACGATGTTGCCAATCGTTCCAGTCTCGTAGATGTCGTCTGCATTTGGTTCGTCCACGGAGGCGTCGTGCTGCGTTGCAAGAAAGATCTTCCGGTCGCCTGATAGCGCTTCTTCCAAGGCCCGAACGCTGGACTCGCGTCCAACGACAAAAGGCGTCATCATATGGGGAAAGATGACCATGTCACGAATGGGCATCATTGGAAGCTTGCGAACATCGCCGCTTAGCGCTTTTTTTGGTTGATTTGTCATCTCTCTCCAATTAGACGTTAAAACGCCGGAAATGATGCAACGGCGTTGCGGCTTCAGGTGATTGTAATTCCTCGGACCTTATAAAGGTATTCCACAAAATTCGCCCGATAAAAATTGAACTGCGATTCGCTTCTTAAACAGCAATCGCAACGACAGCTTAAGCCGTTGCGACACACTGAACATCGAAAGAAAATGAACTAAACACAACAGTACTTAGCAATCCGCGCTCCATAACCGCGCATTCCCTTAACCTGCTTTTTCCAATAGCATCGGGAGAGTCAGACTGTGTTTCTTCACCATCTCCGCTGTGATGGAGAGCTCTTTGACCTTCTTGTTGCCAGGAACGTAATACATCAGATCCAGCATCAACTCTTCCAGAATCATCCGCAGACCGCGCGCTCCAACCTTCCGCTGCAGGGCCTCACGAGCGATCTCTCGCGCAGCCTCTTCGGTGAAGATCACCTTTACACCCTCGTAGTCGAATAGCTTCGTATACTGCTTCAAGATAGCATTGCGCGGCTTTGTCAGAATCTCTACCAGGGCCACCTCATCCAACTCGTCTAGGATCCCGAGCACTGGCAACCGGCCGACAAACTCAGGAATCAACCCGTACTTCAACAAATCCTGCGGCTCTGCCTGACGCAGCAGTTCTGCATCTCGCTGAGCCCGGATCGGCGTTACATCTCCATCTTTCGCGTCGGGATCGGCAATTGCCTTGAACCCCAGTGCCTTTTTGCCAATCCGTCGCCCGATCACCTTCTCGAGGCCAACAAATGCTCCTCCGCAGATGAAGAGAATGTTTGTCGTGTCAACAGCAGTAAACTCCTGGTGGGGGTGCTTCCGTCCCCCCTGGGGTGGGACATTGGCAACCGTCCCCTCCAACAGCTTCAACAGGGCCTGCTGTACTCCCTCACCTGAAACGTCACGGGTAATCGAGGGGTTTTCATCCTTGCGTCCGATCTTGTCGATTTCGTCGATGTAGATGATCCCGCTCTGCGCACGCTGCACATCGCCGTCTGCGGCTTGCAGCAGTTTCAATATGATGTTCTCAACGTCTTCGCCCACATATCCCGCCTCAGTCAACGTGGTGGCGTCGACAATCGCAAACGGCACATCCAGCATCTTGGCCATCGTCTGTGCCAGCAGTGTCTTACCGGACCCCGTCGGTCCCACCAGCAAAATATTCGACTTCGCCAGTTCCACATCGTTGCCGCGGGTCTTGTTCATCTGAATGCGCTTGTAGTGGTTGTAGACAGCCACTGCGAGCTTCTTCTTCGTCTGGTCTTGCCCGATGACGTACTCATCCAGAAAAGCCTTTACCTCCTGAGGTTTAGGCAGATGGGCCGGCGCGGCGCCGGGCTGCGTCTCGGTGCGATCGTCTTCCAGAATCGAGTTGCAAACCGCGACGCACTCATCACAGATATAAGCCCGTGGATAGTCCGAAGGAGATGAGATCAGCTTGGCAACGGCGTCCTGCGATTTGTGGCAGAAAGAACAGCGAAGAGATTCGTCTGAGCCCCGTGAAGTTTTCATAGATGCGACTACTCCTGAGTCGTGCGCGCAACAAAGTCTTACTCTAAGTTTACACCCGATTCAACTTACAAAGCATGGTTCGAGGGTGCACCACAGTACCCCGAAATGGTCATATACGCAAGAACCCGAACCATTGGTCCGGGCTCTTGCAATACGAGTGCCATAGTTATGTGCGAGGCCGGTCAATGATATCGTCGATGATCCCGTACTCTTTGGACTGCGCGGCCGTCATAATGAAGTCGCGCTCCACATCTCGCTCAATCCGCTCCAGCGTCTGGCCTGTGCTGGCGCTCATCAGCTTATTGGTAATCTCGCGAATCCGCAGAATCTCTCGCGCATGGATGTCGATATCGGTAGCCTGACCGCTTAGCCCGCCCATCGAAGGCTGATGGATCAGGATTCGCGAATTCGGTAGGGCAAATCGCTTGCCTTTCTTGCCCGCCATCAACAAAAACGCGCCCATGCTGGCAGCCTGCCCAATGCAGAAAGTCACCACATCGTTCTTGATGTACTGCATCGTGTCATAGATCGCCAAGCCGGCTGTGATCGATCCACCTGGCGAGTTGATGTAGAGCTGAATGTCCTTCTCTGGGTCCTCGCCGCTCAAAAACAGCATCTGCGCAATGATCACATTGGCAATATTGTCATCGATCGGTGTGCCCAGAAAAATGATGTTGTCCCGCAGCAGACGGCTGTAAATGTCGTAGGCGCGTTCGCCCCGACTCGTCTGCTCGATCACCATCGGTACTAGTCCCATAACACTCTCTTTCTTTCTGTCCGTTAGCAATCCGACAACTTCACTCTACGAAGCCAGCTTCTCGTAGAGCACGCTTCCAGTCTTCTCGCGCCGCATCTGCTCGCGAATCCGGTCCAGGCCGCCATCGTTAGACAGCCTGTCACGAAGGGTCTCCAGTGGCTCACGCGATTGAATCGAGAGCAACAACAGCTCGCGCTCCAAATCATCCTCGCTCAACGTGACACCCTCTACCTCGGCGATACGGTCGAGGATCATCGAGACCTTCACCTCGTTCACCGCGAGATCGCGCTGAGAGGCGCGCAACTGCTGGAAGTCCAGCTTGCGCATATCCTCAACCTTCATGCCCTGTTGAGCCAGCGCACGCAGCCCGCGATCCAGCCGTGCCTCGATCTGTTGCTGCACGAACGCCTCCGGAACAGGGAACTGGAACTTCTCGATGAATTCTCCGAGCATCTTGTCCTTCGCGGCATTCTCGAGGGCGCTCTTCTTGCGATCCGACGCATGCTCGCGCAGTTTCGTCTCGAACTCATCCCAGCTCTCGTAGTTGCCCAACTGCTTGGCGAACTCCGCATCCCGCTCAGGGAAGCTCTTATGCTTGATGCCCTTCACGGTCACGTCGTAGCTCACTGTCTGTCCTGCAAGACGCCTCTCGCCGAAGTCTGCTGGATACTCCACTTCGAACTTCAGCTCCTGACCAGCTTTCGCTCCGCGTAGCGCTTCGTTGAAGGCAGCCAGTGTATTCTTCCCGCCAATCTCGATCAGCACATTCTCGCCCGTAATCGGTTCTTTGGTCGAAGCGTTATCGACTCCATCCTCGGTCACCGTCTGCGCCAGATCCTTAATATCGCCACGGAACTGGATCTCCGCCCAGTCGCTATCCACCAGCGGCCGATCTTCTTCAACCGGCTCAACGGTCGCGTGGCTGTCCAGCACGCGGGCCAACTCCGCGGCGTACTCCTCATCAGTCAACGCAGCCTCAGGCTTCGTCACCGAAACACTGTCGTAGCCCGCAACGTTGATCTCAGGAGCGACTTCAAACGCGGCCTTGAACTTCAGTGGCTGTCCATCGAATAATTGCAGGTCGAGCAACTGTGGCTCTGACACGGGGCGAAGTTTCTGTTCGTCGATCGCCTTACGGAAACGCTCCGACACCAGGCTCTCCAGAACCTCTTGCCGAACTTCCTTGGCAAATTTCGATCGCACCAGCGTCTCCGGTACCTTGCCTGCGCGAAAGCCAGGGATCCTTGCCAGCTTCTGGTACCGTTTCACCACGGTCTTGAAGCTCTTCGACACCTCATCCGCTCCAACCTCTACCTCAATCTCTCGGGTCAGTTCCGGGTTCAGGGCAGGCGCGTGCTGATGTGCATGCTCATGGTCGTGAGCGTGGTCATGATGCTCATGGTCGTGGGTATTCGCTACTTCTGGCTGCAACTCTGCAGTCTCATTTGTCTCTGTCATCTCAGTCGGGGTCAAATCCATGCCTTCCAGTCAGCGTCTGTTTATGCCGCACCGTCGCCGATACCCTGACGAGCGCGATCCACGCCTCTTATCTACTGTACGAGTCCGGGACTGAGGGGGTCAAACCTCACGCCATCTTTCACTGTCTCCCGGCCGACCGGAAGCCGCAATCCAACCAGTTCAATCCACGGAAAAGCTGCACTAAAAGTGCTCCGGCGAGGCCGAACTCAGGGAGAATATCTCTAATCGAATCCTCCACTGGGTTGACTGCCCCGGCTGCAGCACCACCATCCCGGTATCTTCCTCTTTGGCCCATTCTCGCCCGAAGGGATCATCGTAGTTAAACTGCGGCTCGATCGAAATAAACGATCCATCGAGCGGAGCGTACACCTGCAAGGCCTTGATGGCGGGTGACGTCGCGGTGATTCGCAGCCCATAGTCGCTCTCCGGATCGCGCAACTCTGCCACCGGTCCATCTGCCATCATGCCCCGCTTCAAATGCACAAAGCTGTCGTCGAGGTTCAAGGCGCCCAGTTTGGCTCCATTCCGGCCTGTAAAGTCATACTCGGTTCCCGTAACCGGCAGGAGGCGCCCACTCAGTTCACCGGTGCGGCGATCCTTCACCTCCGCTCGCAGCCCCTCCGGCAGCCGCAGAATCATCTGCCCGCGATGTCCGCTAAGAATGGCAAACCTTGGGTGCCAACCAATCCCGATCGGCTCCGCGGTATCGCCGATATTATGGGCGACGATCCGCATCTCAATTAGCCGCCCGCTTAGCTCGACGGTCGTAGTAATCTCCGTTTGCGAGAGCCAGTGGCCATCAAAATTCCCGGGCCGAAACGTTGCTCTTGCCTCTCCTCCATCCGGCATAATATTCGTATTTACCGAGGTGGAGGGTTCCTTCAGCAGCAGGCCGCCGGCGGCTACCGCCCCGTCCAGCCCATAGCTATCCTTCACGCTCGTCGGCAGGTTCAAATGAGCTCCTCGCCATACAGCCGTCAGGTCCGCCCCATCCGGTGTCCGCGTCCCCGAGAGACGGCCTGCCCAGGGCGTTTCAATCGCCGCGCCCATCGCCAGGCTCTTTGCTCCTGTTGCATCCACCCCACCGCCGCTCAACTGTTCCGTCGCTTCGCTCAATGGCGGCGAGGCGAGCAGATTCACCTCGCCCTTCTGTGGAAGATAAGCCGAAATCTGCAGCATGTTCATCCCACGCCCCGGCAGTAGAGTAGCCGACAGAAACTCGGGGCCGCTTCCACCTATCATCTGCGTGCGCTGCAGTTTGATGACCTCCTGCCCACCCGGACGAAACAGAACATCCTGCTTCGGCTTAGCTCGAAGCTGCTTCTTGAGCATCGCAAACTGTCCCAATCTGTGGGTTCGCCATCCAAAGGCCAAACCCGCCAGCAGCACCGTCAAAACCAGCATAGTCAGCATGCCGGAGCGCATCACCGCCACATGCCATATGCTTCGGCGACGCTTAGCGGCCCACTCCTTCAGGAGCGCCCAATACATCCTGCTCAGTCTCGGATCTTCCAACTTCCCGCCTATTCCCGTCGTGACATACGACATCATTCTACTTAGTTGTTTGACGCACCCATCGTCACTACCGTCTGCCTCCAACTATCATTAGAAAAGTGACGCCAGCCAACACACAAAGTACGTCCCCACTCCTGCTGCAGATTCGCGAAACCATCATCACTTGCGAGCGCTGCCCACGCCTTCGCGATTACTGTCGTGGTATCGGCGAAACCAAACGCCGGGCCTACCTCGACCAGACCTACTGGTCACGCCCTGTACCCGGCTTCGGCGATCCTCGAGCCCGAATCCTGATCCTCGGTCTCGCCCCAGGTGCTCATGGAGCCAACCGGACTGGCCGTCCATTCACCGGGGACGGCTCCGGCGACTTCATGTATCCGGTTCTCCACGAACTCGGGCTTGCCAGCAAGCCTCGTGCTGTCACCCGCGACGACGGCCTCAAGCTGCGTCACGCGTGGATCGCTTCCGTCGTCCGCTGCGCCCCGCCCGGCGACAAGCCCCTCCCGCAAGAGATTCGCAACTGCGGCACCCACCTCGCCCACGAGATCCAGGCCCTCCCGCGCGTGCGCGTCGTGGTGTGCCTCGGAAAGATTGCTTTCGATGGATATATGGCCTTTCTCTTGCAAACTGGCGTCATCACCCGCAAATCTGACTACCACTTCTCGCACGGAGCCGAATATCTTCTACCGAATGGCCTGCATCTTCTCGCCACCTACCACCCATCTTTGCGTAACACCAACACGGGTCGCCTGGACCGCGTGATGTTCACTCGCGTCTTTCTACGGGCGAGGGAACTGGCCGGACTCTCTGTTTAAAGCTGGTTCTTCTCACCGAATACGTCTAAGGCAAAAAATGCAGGCCCCACGATCATTGCAAGAAAAACAAGCGCGATTACAACGTCTCTCATCACTCACCTCTTCCACAATGTAGCGTGCCGCTCCTGAGTCCTCGCAGCACATACAAAATCAGGGAGCCGCTTCGCCATTACCTTGAAAGATTCCTCGTAACTGCTTCAAACGCTTCGCAATATCAAGAAGCAACCAACCAAATACCACCCCTGCGAATCCAACCTATCAGAGAAGCAAAATCTCGCACGAGGTATTCGAATGAGTGCAAAGAACTACTGGCTCGCCTTCGGAATTGGAGTTTCCGCTGGGGCAGCAATCGCTCTCCTTTATGCTCCCCAAACCGGAGTCAAAACTCGCAAGCAGATCCGCAAGAGAGCGGAGGACGCTGGTGATTATCTGGAGGACGCGGGCAACTACCTTAAGGCTCAAGCCGAGCGCCTCAGCGACGAGGCCCAGAAGGCCATCAAACGCACCAAGGGCCAGGTAGAGTACGCCGTCGATAAGGCAGGCGACGCCGTCAACAGTGCTGTCAAAACTGCTCAATCTCTGGTTTAGAGTTTTTCACTGTACCAATCTGCCTTCTCTGGAACGCGAACATCCCGGAACTTTCCGGGATGTTTCGCGATAAGTCAAGACTCCAAATGAAAAGCCCCGGCGAAGTAGCCGGGGCTTTTCATCTACCATTTTCCAGACCTAAACAGTAGTCAGTTCAAGCCCAGCCACCTTCTCCTCGCCATCGGCAGAGATTGGACGGTAGAACAGTTTGTTGTTCTCCATGTAAACCTCAAGAAACGCTGGACGCTCAACGATCCCGCCGCCGATCAGGGCCTCTGATAGAGGATCCTCAACAAACCGCTGTAGCGCTCGACGCAAAGGTCGCGCACCATAGCTCCGATCCGACGCCGTCTTCTCGATGATCCACTTCTTGGCATCGTCGGTTACAGAGATCGTGATCGCCTTGTGCACCAGGTTCGCGTTCAACTGCTGCACCAGCAGCTCGAGAATCTGCATCAAGTCCGCATCCGAAAGCGACGTGAAGATGATGATTTCGTCCAGACGATTCAGGAACTCTGGATTGAAGGTCCGTTTCACCTCGCCTCGCACCAGTTCTTCCATCTTGTCCAACACCATGTCTTCCTTCTCGCTCTGAAAGCCGAGCCCCTGCCGCTTCTGCAGATGCTTCGCTCCAATGTTCGAAGTCATGATGATTATGCAATTCTTGTAGTCGACTGTGTTACCCAGGCCGTCTGTCAACTGCCCGTCTTCAAAGACCTGCAGCAACAGATTGAACACATCCGGATGTGCCTTCTCAATCTCGTCCAGCAGCACCACGCAGTACGGATTCCGCTTCACGCGCTCGGTGAGCTGACCACCCTCTTCATAGCCCACATAGCCCGGAGGTGAACCGATCAACTTGCTCACGGAGTGCTTCTCCATGAACTCCGACATATCAAAGCGAATCAGCGCCTTCTCACTGCCAAACAGGAACTGCGCCAGCGTCCGCGCCATCTCCGTCTTACCCACGCCCGTAGGCCCAAGGAACAGGAAGCTTCCAATCGGCCGAGCAGGATTTTTCAACCCGGCACGCGACCGTCGAATCGCCCGCGCCAGCGCCGAGATCGCCTTATCCTGCGAGATCACGCGCTTGTGCAGCTCTTCCTCAACGCGCAGCAACCGCTGCGTCTCCTCTTCCTTCAGCGAAGTAATCGGCACGCCGGTCCAGCGGCTCACAACGTCTTCGATATCGCCGCGGGTTACAATCCCCGCTGAAGAGTCATCGAGGTGATACTTGTCTCGCAGAGCCCGTAGATTCTCCCGCTCCTTGCGCTCCTCATCCGAGTAGAACCTCGCCTTCTCGAACTCATGATTCGCAATCGCGTTCTCCATCCGGTGCACGATGAACTTGATCCGCTTTTGCACCTCGGTCAGTTCCTCAGGCATCGAGGTCTGCCGCAGCTTCACGCGAGCACCCGCCTCATCGATCAAGTCGATCGCCTTATCCGGCAGAAAACGATCCGGAATATACCGGCTGGAGTGCGACACCGAGAACGTGATCGCGTCGTCGGTATAGCTCACCGCGTGGAACTTCTCGTACTTCTCTTTGATCCCCATGATGATCTTGATCGCATCTTCCTCGTTCGGCGGAGGAACCTTCACCGCCTGGAATCTGCGCTCAAGCGAGCGGTCCTTCTCAATTGACTTCCGATACTCTGCGGGCGTCGTCGCGCCAATGCACTGAATCTCGCCGCGGCTCAATGCCGGCTTCAGAATATTCGCAGCATCGAGCGAACCCTCTGCAGACCCGGCCCCAACCAGAGTATGCAACTCATCGATGAACACAATGGAGTTCTGATTCTCCATGAGCTCCTTCATGATCGTCTTCAGCCGCTCTTCAAACTGCCCGCGATACTTCGTGCCCGCAACGATCAACGAAAGATCCAGCGCCAGCACTCGCTTGTCGGCAAGGAAGCTCGGCACCTCGCCATCGGCAATCTTCTGTGCCAGGCCTTCAACAATCGCCGTTTTACCCACTCCAGGCTCACCAATCAACACCGGATTATTCTTCGTGCGTCGGCACAGAATCTGAATCACCCTATCAACTTCGCTATCGCGCCCAACCAGCGGATCCAGCTGCTGGTCCATTGCCGACTGCGTCAGATCCCGGGAAAACTCCGCAAGCATACTCTGTTCGCCGCGCTGTCCCTTGCTTCCGCTCGAAGAAGGCGCCTTCTCCTGCGTCGTCCGCTGAAGTTCTTCGCGAATCGCCGGCAGCCGCAATCCACGCTCCTGCAGAATCTCTGCGGCAAAGCACTTCTCTTCCCGCAGCAGTCCCAGCAGCAGATGCTCTGTCCCGATATGTTTATGCGAGAGTCGCTCTGCCTCTTCCGCCGCATACGCCAACACCCGCTTGCATTCATTCGACAGTGGCAGATCGACCGAGGTCGATACCTTCTCCCGAATCGTCGTATGCCCTTCAATCTGTTTGCGTATCGACTCCACCGACGCGTGCGACCGCAAAAAGCGGTTGGTCAAAGCCTTGTCCTCACGCAGCAACCCAAGCAGAAGATGCTCAGTCTCGATGTAAGGCGACCCAAACTGACTGGCCTCATAGCGGGCAAAAAAGATCACCCGCCGCGCCTTCTCCGTATAGCGTTCGAACATATATCCCCTTCAAGCCGACCACCATCCAGCCCGAAGGCCGCATAGCGCCGTTGGTCCCAACAACCGTCTCCGTGCCGCTCACTCCCGGAGACAACTCAGGCTACTTCAACCTACGAAGCATCCATCCCACTACTTCTTAGTGTAGTCGTATGCACAAAATATTCGAAATCACTCGAAAGTTATGCATAACTTAGCACTCTTGTTAGACGTGGCCTGTGCAAAACCAGCACCAAATTGGGTGCACTGTATACGCAATCACGCTTTCTTGATCTGTTGGATGACTTTTTCGAGCCTGAAGGACCTGAAAAAATGGCTAAATTCATCTCTCTTGACTCACGAAAGTGTCGAGCAGCCACTGGGTTCGCTCGGTGGACCTATTCAGCTTGAACGCGACGATCTCCCATCGTTCGCCCGTCCGTGAGTCTACCTTCCCGCAGCCTTAACACCCGGTCACATCGTTCCGCAAACTCCAGATTGTGCGTCACCAGGACACTCGTAAGCCCATGCGCCTCATGCAGACGCTGAATCAAGCTGAACACCGCCTCCGCAGTCTTCCCATCCAGATCACCCGTTGGTTCGTCTGCCAAAAGCAGTCTCGGTTCCGTTATCAGCGCCCGCGCCACGCTCACCCTCTGTTGCTCCCCTCCGCTCAACTCACCGGAGCGATTTCCCCCCCGATCCGCAAGCCCCACCTCGGCCAACCAGAAACGCGCCTTCTCCAACGCCTCTATCCGTCTCATCCCACGAGCCAGCAGCGGCATCGCAACATTTTCGAGCGCCGTAAACTCCGGCAGCAAATAATGAAACTGCCATACATACCCCACGTCCCGATTGCGAAACTCCGCAGCCTGCTTTGGCGTAAACGAACTCAATCGGGTCTCCCCGCACCAAACCTCTCCAGCCGTAGGCGTATCGAGCGCCGCCAACAGATGCAGCAGGGAACTCTTCCCCGCGCCGCTCTCACCAACAATAGCGACCATCTCTCCCGCATGTACCTTCAGGTCCAACTCACGAAACAGCTCCAGCCCCGCTCGCCCCGAACCACTCTTTCCGGCAACCGCCTCATACGTCTTCGTCAGTCCCACCGCACGCATCACGACCGTGCGCTCCCGCACCACCGGCAGCGGCTCCAGCGTGCCCTCATTCTCAAACCTGACATCCCCCTCGTTCGGATCCATCAGCCCTTCACCCCGCCCGGTTCAGTCGCGCCCGTGAGCGCCGCGACACCCTGCCCTGAAGATTCCTGTTCCGGACCCCTCCCCAGTGAGATAGCAATGCGATTCCACGCATTCATCGTCGTAATCGCCAAAGTAAGATTCACCGTCTCAACCTCATCGAAGTGTTCCCGTAGCTCGTCATACACGGCATCAGGAGCATGTCCCTCTTGAATATTCGTCACCCCCTCCGCCCACGCCAGCGCCGCCCGTTCTCGCTTCGTATAAGCCTCCGACCCACGCCAATCCCCAACATCTGCCACTCGCTTCTTGGTCTCATTCATCTTCTTCAACTCAGCCGTATGGACACGAACGCAATACTCACACCCATTCATCAACGAAATCTTCAACCGAACGAACCCAAGCAACGAAGCCTCAAGCCCCGTCTCCGTATTCAGGTAGTGCTCCAGCGCCGTCATCTTCGCCAGCCCATTCGGCGCCAGCTGCCCATACTTCAATCTCGGTTCATTCATATCGCAAAGCCTCCGCCGGCAGCACCTTCGCCGCGCTCACACTTGGATAAATCGTAGCAATCAGACTCACACCCAACGAAACAGCGGCCACAATCACCGCATCCCAAACTCGCGGAGCGAACGGCAGATAGTCAATCGAATAAACCGCAGCATCTAGCCGAATAAACCGGTAGTGCCCACCCAGCCAACTCAATCCATACCCAAGAATCAACCCCAACACAGTTCCGATCACCGAGATCAGCAACCCCTGCATCAAGAAAATCCGCCGCACCTGATCCGCCCTCACCCCAAAGCTCATCAGCACCGCAATATCGCGGGTCTTCTCCATCACCATCATGGTCAGGGCAATCAGAATATTCAGCGCAGCCACGCAAACAATCAGCGCCAGCACGATAAACGTCACTACTTGCTCCAGCTTCAAGGCACGGAACAGCTCCCGATTCTGCTCCATCCAGTTCGTCGTCTGAAACCCCTTACCCGCCGCATCTTCAATCACCCGACCAACGCGATCAGCGTGATAAAGATCATCCACCTTGAAGCTGATCACGGAAATCAGATCCGGCTCACTAAACAGACTCTGCGCATCCGCCAACCGAAGAAACGCGTAGCTCGAGTCATACTGATAAAACCCCGACTTAAAGATTCCTGCCACTTGAAACCGTTCATACTTTGGGACCAGCCCCAGCGGTGTCAGCTCGCCCTGAGGGCTCGTAACCAGCACCCCATCCCCAACCTTTGCTCCCAGCGTGTCCGCCATATCCTGCCCAATCACAATCGGCGGAATCTCCCGCGACACAGCGCTCCCGCAGTCATTTCGAGGACCCGTTCCATCCGCGCAAGGAGTCGCCCTCCGAGCCAACGGTTCCAGCGCCGATGCCGAACCCTGCACCACGTTCTGCAGCAGATCTCCTACGGTCTTCTCGTCTGCCGGAATCACCCCCTTCACCAGCCCGCCGCCACTCCGGGCCCCCTTCGAAATGAGTACCTGCCCATACAATCCCGGAGCCGCCGCCACCACATGCGGTACACCGCGAAGCCGCTCCAGCAACGACCTCCAGTCGCGTATACCATCACCCGCCACGCGCATCAGGTCCACATGCGAGGTTGACCCTACGAGCCGTTCCTGCAAGTCCCTCCGCATCCCGTTCGTAATTGCCAACGCAATGATCAGGGAAGCAACTCCAGCCGCAACACCAATCACTGAAATTGCCGTGATCACTCCCACCACAGCCTGTCGCCGCTTCGCCCGCAGATAACGCGCCGCAATAAAAAATTCAAATCGCATCGAATCCCAGCTTACTATTCACATTCATCGAGCGCCGAGCAACGCCAGGCCCCCGCCTTTGACCCGCCTCAACAAGGTATAAAGTCACGAAGTGACCGCTCCTCGCGAAGTGGGCCTGTCAGACAGGACACGCAGCTTTAATGCGCCATCACCTTAGGCAGATTCCAATGCTTCGCCACCGCCACCATGCGCAACACAAAACAACAACCCCCACCCACGGTCATCGCAATCGGTCGAGGCGCCTTCAGCGCCAGGCCAATCACCATCACCGCCGCTCCCACCAGCGCAGCCGAGGCATAGATATCCGTATTCAAAATTCCTGGCACCCGCGCCATCATCACATCACGAATCGTCCCACCGCCCACACCAGTAAGCACGCCCATAAGTACAGAAATCATCGGATTGATTCCAAACTCCAGCGCCTTCCCCGCACCCGCCATCGCAAAGAGTGCCAACCCCGCCGCATCGAGCGTAATCAACAACTGCTGCGGCACATGTTGAAACGACGGAAAAAAACAAAACACCGCAGCCCCACCCGCAAACGCCGTCGCTCCATATCTCCAATCGCGAATACTGTTCGGAGGCACCGCGCCAATCAACAAATCCCGCACCGTACCCCCGCCCAGCGCCGTAACAAACGACACCACCAGCAGCCCCAGTAGATCAAGCTCGCCCCGAATTCCGGCCAGCGCCCCCTCTACTGCAAAGACAAACGTCCCGACGAGGTCAACTGCCAGCAGCACCACATCCTGCCCATACTTTGGGAACCAGTCACGCAGCGCCATTACCGCACAACCGCCTTCACAGCCACCACATTCTCATACCGGTCGTACACTCTCACCGCCAGCACGTGCTCCTTCGCATCGGTCACGGGCGAAGCTGAGGCAGGCACAGCCACCGTAAAGTCATAGCGCTCCGCCAACGAATCTGAGACCTTTCCTACCGGCTCAAGATACTGCCACGGTCCTGCATCAATCGAGTACTCTGCATGAGCGATTGGCGAAGTGGCATCTCGCGCTTCGAACGTCGCATGAATAGAAATCGAGGCGGCTTTGTTCGGACCACTCTGCTCAAAGAGAGTCTGTTTTGTCGCTGTCAGCACTCCTGGAACAGGCGGCGTCGTATCCACCACAAACACTTCGCTCGCACGCTCTCCTGTCAGAGCCTCCGTGTCCGTATGGTCTGGCGCATCGCTTGCCACCACCTTCACCTCATAGCTGCCATCCGGCAATAAAGCCGAATCGAAGCTGTAAACTTTCTCCGAGATCTTGTCCTTCAACAGCCGCCAGTTCGCCTCACCCACCCCGCGATACCACACAGCAAACATCAGGTCATCACCATTGTCATCATGCGCCATCCACCGAACCGTTACAGCGGTTTTATCCTTTTGCGCAGTCAGCGGAGTAGAGTTCGCATCCGGCGAAAAGTTCACCGGTGCCGCTCCTGCAGCAGCAGGGAAGACCACCTGTACCGTCGCATTCGCCGCGACCGGAGTAACCGCCGCTACCCGCGCTCCCGGTTGCACCAACACCTCATCCACCACCGGCGCAAGGTTACGCTGGAGGTAATTCAGCGCCACCGCATCCACCGTGCCGCTCGGCCGTAGGACTGCCTTCCACTGCACAAACCGTCCCGCTGGAACCGTGAAATTCCCACCCGGTCCAACCTTTACCCATTCGCTCCAACCCATCACAGGACTTTCGACATTGCCGCTCCGCACAAACAGATCGAACCCCGCTGGCGCGCCGGCCCTCACCTCGGCACGACCCCACTGAGAGAAACTCTGCGCATCGAAGACATCACTCGTATACGTCGCCCCGGTCGCAACCGCATCACCCAGTCGAAACACCTTCCCGCTATTGCTGGTTGCGATCAGTAGACCGTCCTTCACTGCGGCAAACGCCATCCCCTGTGACGCCTCCAAATGAGCGATATCGGTAAAGCGTCCGCTACCATCCGTATCCACGCGATACACGCGGCCTCGATTTCCCGTAGCCGCCAGCAGGCTCCCATCTCGTACCGTGAGCGCGTACACCACATCATCCTTCAACGTCAGGAGCTTCTGCGGAGCGCCGTCCCGCGCAATCCTGTATATCTCCGACCCGTCTGGCACCAGCGTATTCGCGCCAGCAGCCGTCGAAGACCCTGGCTGCACAAACGTAATCGTCACCCCAACGCCACCCGTCACCGGCAACGGTGGAAGTGTCGAGTGTCCCTTCGTCCCAACCCCGGCCGCATAAACATTCCCCGCGGCGTCCATGGCCAGTGCCGTAATCTCGCGTCGTCCCGCAGCGTACACCGCAAACGGCTTCGCACCCACTGTCTCTGTCGCAAAACGGTACACCACACCCGATCCATCCGACCCGGCCCACAGCGTCCCATCCGCGCCAAGCAGCAAACACCGAATATGCTGGTCTGCAGTCTTGAACAACACCTCTGCCTTACCACCCCCCGCGGGCACTCGGTACACTACCGCCGGAGCGCCCACCGCAACGTACACCTCGCCACCCTTTCCCACAGCCAGGTCCCACAGATACTTTGGCTTCTCCTCCGTCGTCGCCGGATCGAACACAACAGCCGCTGGCCCTCCATCCGCTGGAATCCGATACACCTTCCCATCCGGTGATGTCGCCGCGAGCACGCTTCCGTCAGCCGCGACACGAACCGCCTGAACCGCCAGCTCTTTCCCCGCAAAGATCTGCGTCGCCTTACCCGCGGGTGTCACCTTCATGACCAATGCCGACCCTGCCGCCGAACCCCCAAGCCCCGCATAGCTGTTCCCGGCAGCATCGCTGGCCAGTGACCACGCGTAGCTCTTCCCGCTCTCATACATCAGGGAAGTCGCGGGTCCTGGCTCCAGCCGTCCATCGCTGCGGATAGCCACCCCCTCAGCGTTGCCCTTTTCCATTTCGTCGTAGCGCTCAACGCTCCACAGCTTCGTACCCTGTGCGCTCACCCACCCGGACAGCAGGGAACACCCCACCGCCAATCCCGTAACCAACACTCGTCGCATCATTCTGATCCTGAGTCTAAAGCACTTCGTCTTGACAGGTACTTCGTTGAAGAATCAATTCGGGTGACGCTTGTTTTTTGTGTGGCATTCAACATTTCTTGGGCTAAGATCCTTTTCAAGAACCTATTCAAGCTAAAAAGCAAGCGGAGAACGGAGTCGCCTCTGCAGTTGGAGGAGGATCTGGAATAATTGCCGCACATGGATAAACCCATTGCCTTGTCTTCCTTCAAGGAGACTAAATGCCACGAGTTACTGTCCTGGTTCCCGTCTACAACGGAGCGTCTCATCTAGGTGCGACACTAACTTCTCTGCTCGCTCAGACTTATAAAGATTTCGAGCTTCTGGTAATCGACGACGGGAGCACAGACAACTCCGTCAAAATCATCAAGTCCTTTTCAGACCCGCGGATACGCGTGATGCAGCAGGAGAATGTAGGGCTTTGCTCCACTTTGAATCGGGGCATACAAGAAGCTCGTGGCGAATACATTGCTCGTAGTGACCAGGACGACATCAGCTTTCCGCATCGATTGGATCGCGAGATGACGGTGGCGGATACATATCCCGAAGCTCTTGGCATGTTCGCTTACAACACCAAGATCGGCGAGAAACATTCGTGGACAAACTCAGATAAGCTAACGCCGACGAACTGTGTCAGAGTCTATGATCCAATAAAGGATGGTTGTCTTCTCGGTTCTACCATGTTGGCTCGTACCTCGGCTCTGCGCGAGATCGGTGGATTCCGGGAGCGATATTATCCCGTCGATGACTGGGACCTGGAGTGCCGTCTTGCCGAGAAAGGACAGGTACTGGTGATATGTGAGCTTCTGGTTGCCTATCGATTCCATCGCGACGCCAGCACCTACAGAGTCTTCTCTGAGATGCAGCAGAAGAGATATTGGACCAAGGACTCACACCGTCGTCGAGTTCAGAATCTTCCCGAACTCTCTTTCGAGGAATTTCTGGCCCAGTTGCCCGGAAATATCCGTGCAAGGCTTCAACGCCGTCGACTAGGTCTATGGAAACTTCACACCCGCATCGCTGGACAGCATCTCCTCGACGGCAATTATCTGAAAGCCGCAGTCAATCTGACAGCCGCTTCGTTTCTCCACCCGATCGATATTTCGAAACGAATTAGAAGGATGCTGCTCCGAGAAAGAATCCCAGTAACTACCAGCGGCGAAACCTCCGTGGAGTCCGGGACCTCGCCGCAGGAAGCACCGCATTAACCCATTCCTTGCAATCCATTAAGACTTAGTTCGTCAGGACAGCCCGATACCGAATCTGGTTCTTCTTTACTTTTGTCACGGCATCGTTCGCCTTCGCCATCGCAAACTTCTCGGTGACCGCTTTTACTCCATGCCGCGCCGCTACACTCAGCATCTCGCTCAGCTCATGCGGACTACCGGTGTTACTACCCGCAATAGCCTTCTGGCTGTGAATCAACGACGCTCCCTGGATCTGCAGCGGCGAAGGAGACGCGCCAACGATGCAAAAAGTGCCCTTGGGACGCAGCGCACTCACATAGGCCTGCCAGTCCTGGTCGGCGCTCACAGTCGAAAGTAGAAAATCAAACGACCCTGCCACCTTCTTCAACGCGCCCGTATCCCGCGTATTTACGAACTCGTGCGCCCCCAGCTCCTTTGCCTCCGCTTCTTTATCCTTCGAAGTCGAAAACGCCGTCACTTCCGCGCCAAATGCCTTTGCGAACTGCACCCCGAGATGCCCAAGGCCACCAATTCCAATGACTCCCACACGCGACGAGGGCCGCACGCCATAGTTCATCAACGGAGCATAAACTGTAATTCCGCCGCACATTAGCGGAGCCGCGTTTTCGCTCTCAAGCGATGTCGGAATTGGAATCGCAAACCGCGAGTTTACCCGAACTCTATCGGCGAATCCTCCATTCCGACCCACGCAAGTAGGCTGCGACTTCGCGCACAAATGTTCTTGCCCCTGCCGGCACCACTCGCAGATTCCGCAGCTGTCTGCCTGCCAACCGACTCCGACCCTCTCACCCATCGTACGGTCCTTCACCCCCGAGCCAACCCCCACAACGGTTCCCACAATCTCATGGCCCGGAATAAACGGATACTTGCTGATCCCCCAATCGTTATCGATCAGATGTACGTCGCTGTGGCACACGCCACAATGCGAGATCTTGATCTCCACCTCATGGGTCTCCAGCTCGCCCGGATCATACTTGTACGCCAGTAAATGTGCACCGGCTGCGTGCACCGCAAAGCCATGAATTTCACTCATTCGAAATCTTTCCTTTTAGCGCGGAACCTGACCGCCGCGCCTACCCTTTGATGCTACAACACCACCCCGAGCAAAAAAATCATCCACCCGCTAATCGCACCATTGCAACAATCGTGTAACAAGATCTCTACCGTATTCCTCACCGTGCTACTTCACAATCATGTTCAGCACCTGAGAGCCACTCACAGCATACCCCGCATCGGTCGACCCGGCAGCAACTACACTCTCCCCCGTTAGTTGCATCTTCTGAGCGTCTTTTAACGGTTCGAAAACATTCGCCATCGACAACGGCATCTCCGGCAAAGCCTCCCCCTCCAGCACCCCCTGGGTCGCATGATCCAGCAGGGTCACATACACGCGGTCGTTCGCATGCATCCTGTTCAACGCCGCCACCGTATCGGTCAGCCCCATGGATCGCTCCGCCCCGATCTTCGTCGTCAATCGGTCCACCGTCGCGCCATCGCTCACCACTACCCGCATCGTCCCCGCGGCCAAATCCTCGGGCAGTTTCATCTTCACTCGCACCATCCGCGCCTCGGATTGGTACGGATGCACCATCGCCTCTACTTCAATCTCGTCCCCCGCTCGCACCTCCATCCTGCTCAATCGCGCTGACTCCAACACTGCTGTCATCCTTGCCGGAATCGCCTCCGCCTTCAGCCTGACCCCTGTCACCACCGGTTGATCCAGCGCATTCCCATAAACCTTGCTGAAGCGGTCGTTCACCAGCAGCGCCGCATTGATCGTCGCCGGGTTCAACTCATTCTGCGCCATCAACCCCTGCATCCGCACCGTCGGCAGACCCTTAACATCGATCTCGCCCGAGAGCCGATAGCTCAACTCCTCCGCCGCTGTATTATTCGTCTGCAAACTCTGATACACCGACACGAGCATCGCCGAAGGTGTCAGTTGCCGGTTATCCAGCACCTCAAAGTGCAGCGTCTTCGCCTCTGCCTTTACTCCCTTATCCGCTGGAGGAGGCACAACCTCTACCGTCACCGGAATCATCCGCGCCTCTATCCCAAACCGCCCCATAATCGCGGACGCCCGATCCTCAGTAAACGCTCCCACTGTCTCCGTCGTATTGATAATCTTGAACGCATTCAGCGGCGACGCCAGTGAGGCCAGCACGGTCGCCTTCGTCATCGGCATATCCACCGGCCCATACTGCGTTATCGGATGACCGCAAGCCAGCAGCCGCTTCGGATCCACATAAGTCACGGTACAAGTGCCTGCCATCGACAGGTCGCCCCGCACCAGCACCGCGCTCACCGCACTCCCCGGCACCAGCGGCTCCGGCTGCACCGCAGCAGAGTCCGCGCCACCCAACCCAACCACCGGCGTTAACCCCATCGCCCGGAACCTGTCGCCAAACCGCTCCACGGTCTCCTGGCTGAACCCACCCATCACCAGAGGAGTTTCTATCGCCCGCATTTCCGGTTGCCCCTCAAACTCTTTGCTGACAGATGCCAGCCTCATCCCTGCCGAGCCATCTTCATCTCGCACCTGTAGCATCGACTCAATGGGCGTAATCCCCGCAATCGGTTCTTTGCTGAACTGCCCAATCCGGTAACTCAACGCACCCACCAGCCGCCCGTCAATGTAAACCGGGCTTCCGCTCATTCCCGCCACCACGCCCGTATACTCCGGCTTGTCCCCATGCAGCCGCGCCAGAATCATGTCCTGTCCCGGTCCCAGCGCATCCCGCAAAAGCCCCAGAATCTCCACCTGCATCGGCTCCGGGGTTACCCCTTCGAACACCGTATAAGCGACTCCCCGCATCCCCCGCTTCACCTCAGCCAGAGGAAAAAACTTCGTCACCGCCGGAGCAGCTGAAGGCACCGGCACTGCAGCCCACCCCTCCCCACTCACTGTCTGAACCTGCGCCCGAGCCCCATCCGCCAGCACAGAACTCCCCAACATCCCGCCCATTGCCAGGCCAACCATCCACAACCGAGTCTTTACCGCAGCCATCACGTCTACAGAGTACTAGAACGCTCTCATCAACGGCGATCCCCCGTACTCTATGCGAATATTGAGACACCTATGAACCGGAGACAGCTCCTCACTGCCGCCTGCTGTGCCGCGCCTTCCATTCTGTTCTCCACCGGCGACGCTCAATCGAAGCCATCCGCCAATCAGTTCCAGGGTTCTCCCGAGCAAAGAGAGTCACTCCGTAAAACCGGCGAAGCGATTCGTTCCGCCTTCGCAAAAGGCGATGTCAAAGAAATCCTCGCGTACCATCACCCCGAGGTCATCAAGGCTCTCGCCTACCAGAACTACATCGTTGGGATTAAAGCCCTGAAAGCAGATCTCCAAAGCACCTTTCGATCCTTCAAGCTGGAATTCCTCGAAAACACCCCCGAAACCATTCTCTTCAACCAAGGCACTGCCGTAGAAATGAGTCTCTTCACCATCCAAAGTGTCTCCAAGACGGGCGGCCCACCCGCCATCTTCAAAGGACGTTCCATGGTCGTCTACGTCGAGTACCCTGCAAGCCCCACAGGCTGGGCCTCCATCCGGGAGACCATCCAGCCAGCATCAACCGTAAACTCATCAACAAACATTTAGCCTTAAGCACCTACTCACCATAGGCAACGAAAACCCGTCCAACATTCGGAGTAAAGTTTCAGATGATGACAATCCTTCCGCATCTCAGGGCCCGCATCCTTCTCCTTCTCTCCTGCTCCATTGTCCTTACCTTGCCCACCGCCTACGCCCAGGACACCCCCGCCCAAGCACCGCCCCAGCAAACCAAACCCACCCCTCCGTCCCCAGACGACGCCGGTCCCGACACCGACAACGGCACCATCGTCCTCAAGAAAAAGAAGGAGGCTGACGAGCCCCCGCCGCCTCCCGCTCCCGTCGCCCCCAAGGTCAAGAATCCCGACAACGAGACCTTCTCCCTCCGCGTCGACGTCCCCATTGTTAACATCGACGCCACTGTCATCCTCGACAAGACTCACCAGTTCGTCCCGGGCCTCAAAGCCAACAACTTCCTCATCCTCGAAGACGGAGTCCCCCAGACCATCACCAGCGTCCGCACCACCCAGACGCCCATCACAGCAGTCATGCTGCTCGAGTTCGCCGCCAACAGCTACTACCTCATCAACGACATGCGCAACGCCTCCTACAGCTTCTTCCGCACCCTGCGCCCCGACGACTACATAGCCGTCGTCACCTATGACCTCCGCACCCATATCCTCACCGACTTCACCAACAATAAAGAGCTCATCGCCCAGTCGCTCTCCTCGCTTGTCATCCCCGGCTTCTCCGACACGGACATGTTCGATGCCCTCTACGAGACCCTCGACCGCACCAGCCGAATCGAAGGCCGCAAGTACATCATCCTCATCGGCTCCGGCCGCGACACCTTCTCCAAGCTCACCCTCGACAAGATGCTGGCCAAAGTTAAGAGCACCCAGAACATCACCATCTTCACCATCAGCACCGGGGCCATGCTGAATGAAATGCGTGGCGGTGGCGGCCCACGCGAACTCGACTACCTTCAGGCGCAAAATCAGTTACAAACCTTCGCCAGGATGACCGGCGGCCTCAGCTTCGCCCCAATCTTTCAGGGCGAGCTCCCCGACATCTTCTCCCAGATCAACCAATCCATACGCAACGAGTACATCCTCACCTACCGCCCCACCAACAACAAGAACGACGGCACCTACCGCAAGGTCAAAGTTCTTCTGGTCGACAACGAAGGCCACCCCCTCCGCATGCAGGACGAAAAAGGCAAGCCCCAAAAATACTCAGTCATAGCCCGCGATGGCTACAACGCCAAACTCCCCGTCGAGTAGTGCAGACTTATCGAATAGTGCAGTTTTATCGAGTGGTTTACGGCTGGCCCACATCAAAAGGCCATCGCCTCAGGGTCGCATGTATTACTCGATTGTTTGGGCTTTGAAGCGGACGGAAATCATTCCCAAGAATTTTGCGGAACATCTCAGCTTGCTCCGCCGACAGCTCTGCCCACTGCTTCAAAACCAGCCACGTCACCACCGGACTACAGGGCGGCGTCGTAAGAGATCCGGGATAAGTGAAGTATTGCGATGAATCGGTCAACGCCTTCTCGAGATTTGGTTTTACCGTGACCTCTGCTGACGTTGTCTTTTCAGGTAGACCGGCATCAATTAAGGTTTTGAGGAACGCGTTCGACCTTCCAACCCTGTACAGCATTCCAATCACTGCAAAATCCGTATCCGAGTGCCTGAAGACAAAGTGCACTTCCATCACGCCATGCTTGCCCGCCACAGTATGTTCCGAGAGAGTATGAAAGTGAAACTGGAGGAGAGAATAGTTGCGTCCATCCAGGGTCAAAGAACTCCCGAACGCAGGCGTAGCCTGAATGGTGAAACCCAGATTCTTCATCACGAATGGCGCCTCGACAAAGCTGACATCCAGAGGCCGAAGTGCCGGGTCTTCAACCACTGTTTCAATATCAATCGGCGACTGTCGGGCAGAAGGCGACTGAGCGCACGCCGAAAACTCTTTCCCGTCTTTGCCGTGCAACTCCGGCCAGAAGCCCGGACCTTTATCTCCAGAGTAAGCAAAGTCGTCAGCGTCGACACCAGCAGCGGCAGCAAGAATTTGCGCATGAGCTGAGATACCGCACAAGGCACACACCAAGACAGCAAGAGCGAAATCTCTCTTCATTTATGAAATCTCCTTTAGGGGCCGGGATGCTCACTTTACCATGCGTTACGAAAACCGACCATAAAAATGGCCGTTCACAGTCACTCTGTGAACGGCCCAATAAAGTCTGTTCAGATCATCAAATAGCCTTCTGCAGCAACTCCCGGACAGCCGTTGCAATCTCCTCCACATGCGTCTCCAGCGCAAAGTGTCCGGTATCCAGAAACTGGATCGTCGCATTCGGAATATCCCGCTTGTAAGCCTCAGCCCCGGGAGGAATAAAAAACGGATCGTTCTTTCCCCATATCGCCAACAGCGGTGGCTTCGACTTTCTGAAGTACTCCTGAAACTTCGGATAGAGCTTCACGTTATTCGCATAGTCCAAAAACAAATCCAGCTGAATATCCGTATTTCCCGGCCGGTTCACCAGCGCATAATCCAGCCAATACCCTTCCGGCTTGATCGCCTCAGGATTTGGCACACCATGAACATACTGGAACTTAATCCCTTCGAAACTAACCGCGGCCTTACGAACTTCCTCACGATTCGCGGCCGAAGGATCGCTCCAGAACCGCCGAATCGGAGCCCACGCATCCCCCAGCCCTTCTTCGTAAGCATTTCCGTTCTGCGAAACGATCGCCGTCACTCTCTCCGGATGCGCCATCGCCAGACGAAATCCCGTAGGCGCACCGTAGTCGAACACATACAGTGCATACCGCTTCAACCCAAGCGCATCAGTAAACGCCGCCATCGTCTCCGCCAGCGCATCGAAGCTGTACTTGTACTGCCTCTTCTCCGGAACTTCAGTAAATCCAAATCCAGGCAGATCCGGCGCAATCACCCGATACTTATCCGCCAGCCGAGGAATCAACTCGCGGTACTGAAACGAAGAAGCAGGGAAGCCGTGCAATAGCAACACCACCGGCGCATCGGCCGGACCAGCCTCACGATAAAACACCTTCACGCCATCGGCCTCAATGTGATGAACGGTAGTCAGCGGCACCTGTGAACTTTTGGCCATAGCCCTTTCTATCCTTGGGCTTTCGGTGTTTTCCAATGAACCTTGTGAAAGAGCGGTGGGAGCGGTACTTGCCAGTGCAAGCAGGCCGCCACTTACCGCAATGAAGCTTCGACGATCCATACTGTCCTCCATACGCATTCAATCTCAACCTCTAAAAATAAATTTCAGAGGTTACAAATCAGATGTAACCCTACCGAATAGGTTTCAGGAGTTACAATAAATACGGAGGAAATTCACGCCATGCCGAACGCCTCCCAACCCGTCCCACCCATCACGCCCCCGCGTGTGGCAGACCATCTCGCACTTGAACTCCTTAACACGGTCTTCGTACTCAACGGCGAACTCGTAGATTCTCTCCAAGGTGACAACGACGTTCTCCGATGGCTTGCCGACATCGATTGGCCGGTCAAGGGTAATCTCGCGAACTCAAAACCCGACACCCTGCTCCACAGCGCCCGAACCTTACGCGAAGCCATCCGCAAGCTCGTCGAAACCAGAAAGGCAGGCAGGCGCGCCGACGTAGCCCACTTCAACGCCTTCCTTGCCGAATCACAAAGCCATCTCAAACTCTCACCCGGCAAAGGCGGAACCCTGAACCTCGAGCGCGAATGGAAACAGAGCACGCCCGAAGAGATTCTCGCTCCCCTGGCCGAATCCGCCGCCGAACTCCTGTCCACCGGCGACTTCAAACTTGTCAGGCAGTGCGAAGACTCTGAGTGTGTCCTCTGGTTCTACGACCGAACCCGCTCTCACCATCGTCGCTGGTGCAGTATGGCCGCCTGCGGAAACCGCAACAAGGTAGCCGCCTTCCGCGCGCGCCGCCAACCCACAAAATAAGAGCGCACTCCAGTGGCATCACCGAGGTCGAGGCATCGTCAAATCCAGATCCATCGCAGTCATCTGCTTGGTCACCAAAATAATCTGCCCGACATGCTGCTGCACATGTCCCACCACCTGGTAGATCGCCTCCAGCACGCTCACGTTTCGCCCCTGCGGAGTAATCCTCTCCGCCAGTCGCTCCGCTGGTACCGCCGCAATCACACCCTTCGCCTCATCGAACGTCGACCGGAACAGCGCAATCAGTTCGTCCCCACTCATCCCACCATCGGCACTAAACTCCGCATCCCGCACCCGGACATCCGCCGCCCCGCCCACTCCATGCATCACCCATTGCCGCGCATTCCCGCAAAGATGCAGCACCAGATTTCCCACAGCATTCTCATGCGCACCCTGTCGCTGCCACACCTGCTCATAGCTCAACTTTCGCAAGCAAGTCTCAAAGCACTCAGTCATCGTGTCGAGTCTGCGACAGGAAACATCAAGAAAATCGGCAGCAACAGCATCAAGCGTCGTAGTCATCCCAGCATTCTAACCCGCACACCGATAGCGGCGTAACCGTAGCCAATCCGCTTCCATCGATAGGAAGATCATGAACCGACCTGCTTGCCGATTCTCCTGATCTCGCCCCGGAGCCATGAATGTGCGGCATCGGTATTGACTCGCGGATGCCAGATCATAAGGTACTTGAAGCCGGTTATCTCTCCCGGTGCCTTCAGTACTTTGATTTTGCGATTTTCTCTCTCCAGTTCTGCAAATCGCCGAGGTGCGGTCAGAATGAGTTTAGTTCCTGGAATGCACCGGGTAGCGGCTCCAAAATATGGCAGGGTGATGACGGTTCGACGGCGATGGCCATGCGTAGCCAGACGCTTCTCCGGTATATGCTGCGAACCTTCGACGACGTCGACGCCAATGTGCTCGGCCGCGAGGTATTGCTTCAACGTAAGTTGACGTTGGTAAGGCGCGTCCGCTGCCACAATACAGACAAGCTCCTCCTCATAGATCACTTCGGTCAGTAGCGGCGAGGGTACATGGCTTTCATCGCCAATCAAGGCCAGATCGAGCCGACCGTGACTCAGATCCTCGAAGACATCGCCTCGCCAGCTTGCGAACGTGAAGCGAACCTGCCGTGCCACCGGGAGAACCTCGCGGCAGAGAACGGGAGCAAGGATCGAAGTCGCATTGTCCGTTGCAGCGATCCGGAACGAACAATGCTCCATCGTCGAGTCGAAGGTCGAACCCGAGATGAGCCGGTCTAGTCTCGGCAACATGACCTCAAGCTCTTGAAGAACTCGTTCCCCTTGCGGCGTTGGTTCATAGCCCTTTGCGGTCCGCACCAGTAGATCATCGTGAAACGTATCGCGCATCCGTTGCAGGGCGCGGCTCACCGCAGGCTGGCTCAGCAACAACCGCTTGGCTGCACGGGATACGTTGCGCTCCTCGGCAAGCACCGAGAACACAACAAGGAGATTCAGGTCGGCCTGGCGGAGCTGCGTCACACGCATAATGAATATTAGCACTATGCATTGGACGTATAGCTCTAACAAGTTCAATCTCTTTTTAACGACGGATTTCAAGTTCGAAGAAGCCGCCGAAAAGGAGAACCACCATGAGAAAGACAGCTATCATAACCGGAGCATCCCGCGGGATCGGACGCACCATTGCACTTCGCCTCGCAGCCGACGGATTTGGCGTCGTCGTCAACTATGCCGGCAACGGCTGCCAAGGCAGAAGAGGTCGTCAACGAGATCACCCGCTCAGGCGGACGCGCCCTTGCAGTTCAGGCTGACGTTGCCAATCCAGAAGACGTCAAGCAACTCTTTGAGAAGACCCTCAAGGCCTTCGGACAGATCGACGTCGTGGTCAACAACGCAGGCATCATGCCCCTCTCGCCCATCGCCAAAGGCGACGTGGAGACCTTCGATAAGGTGATCGCCACTAACCTCCGCGGAACCTTCCTTGTTCTGTCGCAGGCTGCGCAGCACGTTGCCGAGGGCGGCCGTATCATCGCCTTCTCCAGCAGCGTCCTCGCGAAGAACTTCCCCGCTTACGGCCCCTACATCGCCTCCAAAGCAGGCGTCGAAGGTCTCGTCCACGTCCTCGCCAACGAGCTTCGCGGACACAAGATTACAGTCAACGCCATTGCACCTGGACCTGTCGGGACGGAGCTCTTTCTGGACGGCAAGACGGAAGAGCAGATCAAGCAGATCAGCAGCATGGCGCCGCTTGAGCGGCTCGGTCAGCCAGACGATATCGCAAACGTCGTCTCCTTCCTTGCCGGATCCGATGGCGGATGGGTCAACGCTCAGATACTTCGGGCAAACGGTGGCTTCGCCTAAACAGCACCCATCGCTCGCACGCAGCCACCACATTCACCCAGCTTCAACGAACTTCGAAGGAAAAATCGATATGAAGAACATCATCGTCATCACAGGAGCTTCGAGCGGCTTTGGCGCGCTCGCCGCACGCGCTCTCGCCATCGCTGGACACACCGTTTACGCCAGCATGCGCGAAACCACTGGCCGCAACGCTGCACATGTGGAGGCGGCGAAACAGTTCGCCACAGAAAACGGCGTTGACCTTCGCACCATCGAGCTTGACGCCGCCTCGCAGGAATCAGCCGACCAGGCGATTAAAACTATCGTCGAGAAAGACGGCCGTCTCGACGTCGTCATCCATAACGCGGGGCACATGGTCTTTGGCGCGGCGGAGGCCTTCACTCCCGAACAGCTCCTGCAGGTCTACGACACAAATGTGCTCAGCACGCAGCGGGTTAACCGCGCTGCGCTCCCACAGCTGCGCAACCAAAAGAAAGGACTGGTCCTCTGGGTCGGAAGCACCAGCACGCGCGGGGGGACGCCACCTTACCTTGCGCCCTACTTTGCCGCCAAGGCCGCTATGGATGCGCTTGCTGTCAGCTATGCCGCAGAGCTGAATCGCTGGGGAATCGAGACTTCCATTATCGTTCCCGGCGCTTTCACCTCCGGCACCAACCACTTCGCGCATGCCGGTTCACCGGCAGACATGGCACGTCAGGCCGAGTACGACAACGGGCCTTACGCGCACCTCGGCGACGATATCATGAAGGGTTTCGCCGCTACCGCACCCGCCGATGCTGATGTGGCCGATGTCGCCAAAGCTATCGTCAACGTGGTGGACATGCCCTTCGGTAAGCGTCCGTTCCGTGTGCACATCGATCCTGCGAACGACGGTGCCGAGATCGTCAACGGAGTGGCAGATCGTGTTCGCGCCGAAATCTACCGCAACATCGGTCTGCCGGATCTGCTAACTCCCGTCGCGTTTTCGCTCTGATTCTGGATCCGGTGGAGGGGCGTTCGCGCGAGATTCTCTCCATTGGATTTCCGATTGCCGCGGGCTTTGAGGTTGCGTCGCTGCAGAGCCTCCGAGAATCCGGAAGCAAAGCTGGATCTATCATTCTTAGCTGGTGCAAAATCGCCGATACGCTCATCGAGGCAACCAAGGGGCAGTTCGCGAAACCTCTGTCTCCTATCCCCGCCAGACGTTGACGGGATAGGAGACAGAGGGCTTTAAAACTGCCCCGCTCAGTCTTGCCTCCAAAATTCGAGTTTCTGGCCAATCGCACTCCATCAATAAGTGAGCCGACCGTAAAAAAAAAGGATCGCAAGTTTGTGTAGCGCGGGCGTACTGCTCGCGGATTCCATTAGGCATCGTTGCAGCGATGCGAATTGCCGCCTTCAGTCGCAGCAGCCTGACGGTTCGCCGCCAACGATCACTTCGATTGGACACGATTCGTCGCAGGAATCCGTCAGCACGGTGACGGTCGCCCGATCCTTCCAAGCCTCGCGGAGCACCTGCGCCAGTCTGTATCCTCGACAGCGGAAGCGCCGCACATGATCGCATCTTTCTTCCAAGATAAACCCGTCGAAATCGCCAAAGTGGTCGTAAACTAGGCCAGCAACTTTGCCCACGAATTTAACCACCTGGTCGCCGCCGCATGGTTCGGGCTGCTTCCCGTCTCCGGGCAAGGCGCCGGTTCCCGAAGGAAGGATGAGGCACGGATCGCCGCCAAATCCCTTCACGCGTCCTGCCACTTGCTTCAGATACCGTTCAAAGACTGGGTACCAGCGGGTGGCGACCGGAATCGCTTTCGCGATGAACTGGAGGATGGCATAGTACCGCTCCTCCGTCTCGCGGAGTTCGGTCTTCGTATCGACAGGAATGTTAAGCTTAAAGATGCCGCTTGTATGGCGCCAGGCGTATTGGGGTGGAGCGCCGACGATTGCCTGCGCTTTCTTATTTTGCTCACTAGCCTGAGGGATCAGCGGATTCGTATAGTCGTCGCTCGTGATCTGACGCACGACAACCTCATAGTTGTCGCCCTTCTTGACACCCGCGGGCAATTGAATCGAAAGCAGACCGGCGAGATTGACAAGACCACCCTTTGGAATCGGGATGTACGTTGTCCCCCCTGCGTTCACTTCGATCGTGTGCGGGTCGGCCGCCTTCAAGTTGTGAGTCGTGTAAAGGTTTCCAGCCCAAGCCAAAATGGCGGTTGAGGTCGTTCCGGGTAGATAGATTTGTGCCACGCTTCCGCTCGGTACGTTACCCCAGTCGATGACGAGTTCGTCCGGCTTTTGATCCAGTTTGAGAGCCTTCGGCGAAGGCTTCAACTCGAATGTCTGCGGGATAATGCGAGACGGGTCGACCCCCGGGTTGGCCGAAGACACGAATGCAAGGTTGCGCTGAGCCAGTTTGTCGGTGTCGGAGGGGTCGTCGCCCACGGTAATCGGATCGGGAGCGAAGGACACTTCGCAAACGAGACACTGGTGCTGGCTTCGTACGAGTTGAAGAATCGAGACAAGGTTATTAAAGCTCCCGTATGGTCCATAGGGATAGTCGGCGGGGGTATTCGCCACCATCCGGTCCGGAAATCGCAGGTCGCCGGGTTGGTTGATGTCGAGCCAACATCCGTAGAAGGTATCGACCACCGCGCCTAGCGGATCAGGATTAATAGTGTGTGTGTTTTTCGGGTCGGTCTGTCTGCTGAGCGCCTGCGATGCATCCACGCGCGGAGTGGCGAAGCAGGGAATCGTTACGATCTCGTCTGCCTGAAGGCCTAGCACAGGGACAACCGTGGAACCGCTCGTGTAGGAGCGGTACGTTGTCGTTGGGTCGTAAGTCGTGGCAACTTGCTGCGCGGCAAAAATGCGGAAGAACACACTCACATTGGACGCCACCTGGGTATCCTGATACCGGACCCGCGCCAATGCGAAGTTATAGATGTTGTTTCCGGAGCTGTCTGTCTGAAGCAAGTTCAGCGCTGCGGTGTCCTCGTCCGATGACATGCCGTCGAACACCGGCCCGAGACCGGCAGGGTCGGTATTGAGGTTGTCGATCGTCTTTTGAATCCACGTCGTGGCGCCGTCCTGTGGGCTTGTTCCTTGCCCGGCGGTCAGGCCAAACATCTTCTCCCCGGCCTTGAGCTGAAACACCTTGATGTCGACGCTGAGATACCACTCGGCGCCCGGCCCGCTGCCTCCATGAAACATGTACGGGTTCGGTGTTCCTGCAATATGATCTGGGCGTTGTTGGAAACCGTCCTGCCCGCCGCAGTGAATGTGGCGGAAACGACGAGGGTCTGATCGGTGGTGGAGAACATCCCCGTGCCGGTGAACTGAGCCTGGAACGGGAAGGTGAACCGTTGCGGCTGGTTCGCCGCCAAGGTGGGATCGGATGGCGAACCCGGCCCCGTCGAGACATACCGCAGTCCATTGATAGGTGGTGCCACGCTTGGGACCGCGCTGCCAATGGCGGTTTGGCTAAAACCCTCGACCTCGACATAGAGCGCGTTGTCGAAATTGCCAAAACCTGTAAGACCCTGCTGGGCGGTCACCTCGCCAACCGTGAAATTGGACATCTCCAGGCGGATAACCAGATCCTGCGTGCCGACGCTGACCGCGAAAGCAGCGGACGGGATGCCGTTTGCAACGACGAACAGGCTGTACTGGCCCGGGGGAATGTCCGTGGGCACTGAAACGAATGTGCTGACCTGGGCCGCGCCGGTGGCCACCGCCATCGTGGAGTGGTTCGCGGTGCGCAGGTAATAGATGTTGCCGCTTGTATCCTGGAGACGAATTATCGGGTAGTTCGTGGCCACCTGCGCGTCGTCACCGTAGCTGCATGCCTGCGACAGTCCGTTAAACTGGGTGCCAAATATTTGGTAAGTGTGCCCCAGAATGAGCGAAGTCGCGCAGTTTGTGATCGCGGGAGCCCAGGCCGCCTGGGCACCGCCGACAGAAGCGAGAATGGAGACCGTCCCTGACTGGTTGGAGTATAGGACCTCACCCGACGGAAGCAGGAGGAAGCGGCCTTCGAAGCAGGCTTGACCATTGTTCGTAGGGCCCGGCGTAATCGTCGCCTTATTGGTCGACGAATTGTACAGATAAAACGTCGTTGGCCCCGGATAACTGCACGCGGGGCTCGGACTGGCCGTGAGCAGGACCTGGCCGTTGGTTAACAGCACCGCCGGTGCGTCCATCGGAAACGTCGTGTTATTGCTGGTATCGACCAGGGTCGGTCCGTTACTCCAGGTCCCCGCGGTTCCGGCGGCGCCGGGTATGTAGATGGCCGTGTTGCCGCTGGCACCGATGGCAAATACAGTTCCGTTCGGCAGTAAAATGGCCGGCCCTATCTCGCTTACGAACCCCGAGCATGGTTGGGGCAGGCTAACGCCGGTGCTGCCCATTTGCAACCAGACGTCGGTCGACGACGTGTAGAGTTCCGCGTTGGTGCCGTTCGAGCACTGGACGTCCAGAATGTCCCCGGTGGGAAGCAACGTAAAGGTCTCTTCAGACGAATTGTCGTTCTTAGCCGATGTGAAGAAATAGGTCTGAGTCTGCGGGTCGAACAAGGCCATCGCGGCGTTGTTGGGGTTGCCAAACAAGACCCGCCCATCCGCCAGTACGGCCGATGCCGGGTCGCCGATATTGGTCCAGCCCGGAGGATTGGGTAGGATTGTCCAGAGTCCGTGGTTGGGTCGTAGAGCTGAACCTCCAGGGCGTCAGGGGTGTTCCCCGGGTACTGGGCGTTGTACTCGCCGCCGAACACGAGGACGGTTCCATCCTGCAGCAGTGCGGAACCGAAGAAGACTGGTCCGTAAGTCGGACCGTTCATGGTAGCCGTGAGATTGGAATCGTTGAGCATGGACGCCGTCTGCACCCAGTTTCCGTTGGCGTACGAGCCGCTTTTGTCGGGAATAAGCCGGTACCATTTTGGAGAGGCCAAGACGTGTGACATTACGCTGCCGTCAGTGAGCAACAGCATCGTGTCGATGCTTGCAGGAACGTTATTTACCGTCGACCAACCCATATCAAACTCCTTTACACCTGAATTTCCATCTTGGAATCCCAAGCTGCGGAGGGCTTTTGGCTGCTTTGCAGCAGTGGAGAGCGAAGTCGATTTTCCGATAGACCCTTGGCCTCACCAGCCAGATCAATCAGAATTTAGATGTAAGACCCGCATCTCCTAAATAATGCACGCGGGCTTAAAAGCATTTCAGTCTCAAGTCTTTTTAACGGCCCGCTCGCCCAGAGGAGCGTTCACATTCCGGGCCAGAAGTCGGCTTCTGGGACATTGGTGGATAGGTTGCGATAAAAGACGCTATCGCCTGCGAGCTTGATAGCATAACGAATTGGAATGTTGCCGCGGCCACGATTCTCAACAAGTGATACATCTCAGTTGTTGCTAACAGGCCAATGTATTCATTGAAGATTGGGAATGTTCGCGCGCGATAGTTCTCACTCAGACACTCCTGTAAGTTTTGCCAGCGTGATCCAATGCCGTGGATGCGGCACTCGGTCCCTTTGCAAATCTCGCCTACATTGGGTCTATCATGCCTCTAGACATGGCAGAGACGATCACATTTGATCCGAGAGATTCATCAGTGAACCCTACAGGACGTGTCCCAAATGCTTGCATGAAACGTTCGGGATCTTGTCGATCAGCGGGTCACGGTACCTATGTTCTCAATCGAATCTTGCGACAGCCGCTAAAACGGAGCTGGTTCTTCGAAGAGCGAAATGGAAACTGCCGACTGATGGCTGACCTGGCAAGTCACCTTGCAGAGACAACTTCTACGTGGGCCCGCTTGGCAGCCCCGCTCGCCGAGTGGACTGCGAAGGAGATTGCCTCAACTACGAAAACTCGTAGAGCAATCCCAGCAACTCGTCTAACGCAAAACCACAAGCGCGAAACGAGAGGCGGAGACGCGTTCGTTGTGTCCAAGAAGTTGGTGACCCTGCAGAACGTCTGTAGTGACTGCGGCTGTCCAATCGTGAATGCAAATGAGAAATGTAGAAACTGTGCCATAGAAGAGTCTGCTCAGCGGCTGACAAAGATCGCGACGGAAGGTCGGGCCGTCTCCCATACTTCAAACGCGGAAGCGAAGCGGTCCAAGACACAGATTGTCAATCAAGCAAACATCCGGAAGTGGTCGCCTTCAGATCAGCCATCCTGGCTAACAGCTGAGTTCTACGCGGAAAAGATTCAGCCGTTAATGTCGTCTTTGTCTTCCCGTCTGATTACGAGCCATCTTTCGGTTTCGCGAGGTTATGCAGGCAACATTAGAAAAGGCCGAGTTCCCCACCCGAGGCACTGGAGGGCGTTGGCAGAGCTTGCAGGTTTAGAGGCTTAATTAATGTTTCTGTGATAGCTCATCGATCTTCACCTGAAGATACCGATCACGGGGATAATGGCTTAATAGATGCTTGTAGGAATTGCGAGCATTGTCCCAATCGCGTTGGGCTTCGTACGTTTTTGCCAGGTTCTGAGTTGTTGTAGCCCATTGAATCGGGAATGATGATTCGGTGTAAACCTGCAATGAACCGAGAAAGGCGTCCATCGCTTTTTGCAGATTTTGAGAAGCCAAAGCGCCTTCACTACGTCCCGCGAGGTCGAGGAACGCGACGCCCAAGGTGTTCTCAGTCCCAGCCCATTGCTGAGGCAATTGCTCGTGGGTATAAACCTGAAGGGCGCTGTTGTAGGCTTCAATAGCCTGCAGCAGATACGGCGAGGCCAGAGTCTCTTCGCCACGGTCTGCCAAATCGTTAAGCACAGTGCCGAGGTTGTGCTGGGTCAATGCCCAGTCTTGAGGGAATCGCTCCCGCGTCCTTACCTGCAGAGTACTGCGGAGATCTTCGATCGCCTCCTGCAGAAGTTGGCCGGCCTGAGTTCCTGTGCTACGTATCGCAAGACCCCTCAGCGCACCGGCGAGGTTATTCAGGGTCAGAGCCCAGTCTATGGGAAGTTGCTCGCGGGTGTACACCTGTAGGGTGCTTTGATAGGCTTCAATCGCCTGATGCAAATACAGGGAAGCCTGCACCCCTTGACTATGGTCTGCAAGATCAAAGAGCGCGGATGCGAGATTGGACAGAGTCCTCGCCCAATCCCGAGGCAGGTCTTCGCGTGTTCTCACCCCGAGTGCACTCGTGTGTGCCTCTATCGCCGACCGGTGATATTCAGACGCCGAGGCCCCCTCACTCAGATCTGCTAGATCGATGAGCGCGTTGCCTAAGCTTGTCTGGGTCCCGGCCCAATTTTGAGGTAGGTGCTCGCGGGTATAAACCTGTAGTGCATTGCTGTAAGCGTCGATCGCTTGGCGCAGGTATCGGGAGGCCTGAGCCCCCCTTCGCTACGTTCGGCCAGATTGAAAAGCGCAAGCCCAAAGTTGTTCTGCGTCGCCGCCCAGTCTTCTGGAACCTGCTCCCGTGTGTACACGGTCAGCGCGGCTTGATAAGCCTTACGAGCTGATTCTTCGTGCTGCGATATTGCCACCCCTTCAGATCGCGAGACTAATGCCGCTTCAGCATTGCCAAGCCGAATCTGAATGCCAGCCCACTCTATTCCATTCTGCACCTGTGAGGTATGGGCGAGTGCTTTCCCGTACGCTGTAGATGATTTACTAAAGTCTTGTGCGCTGTAAGCAGAGTCGCCAGCTAGTAAGTAATCGCGAATGATAAGGTCAATACTTTCCTGTTGTTGTTGCTGCAGTGACACTAAACGGTTTTCTTCGTCGGCAGCTGCTTCCATCGCCTTATCGTGCGCTTCGTTGAAGTTTTTCTTGGCGAACGCGGCAAGACTCAGATCGTAATTGTCGGACTTCTTTGATTCCACTTCGGAGGCCCAACGGTTTACCTCTGATTTCACCTGGTCTACGCCAAAGCCGTATTGAACCGCCCAATCCTTCAGGTAGCGGCTCAGATCTGGCGGCTCTTTGACATTCGGTAGTGAAGTCGCACGGCTCGATTCTTTTGCCGTGCGTTCGACGAATGCCCGGACCTGCACATCCGATAGGAACTTTAGAGAGCCTTTTGGTAATAGCTGGATTTCTTTTCTGTGGACTAAATCCATCGGGACCGTTAGCTTCCCTCCCGGAGGTTCGTAGATAGCAAATCCAGGGATCGTAGCTGAGATCGTTACCTCGACTCCAGGCTTGAGAGCGTCCGAGAGAAACAAATGGAACAGTCCGCCGTCCCTCGTTACATCATGACTACCATCTTCGTCGAGACTAACGGCCACATTGTCAGCGGGGGTTCGCGACTGATCATCACCTTTCACAAGCTTGCCAAGGAGTTCTCTTTGGGCTTGGGCGTGTGCAGAGACGAGACAGCTTGCTAAAAGGAGGCTAACGAGCCGCATTGCCGACACCCTTGGAGGATAACCATCACTCCAGTATCACCTAGCATTGGACGAAGGTGTTCGAATCTTCTATCGCCGTTGATCACCCGTACTTCGGCATCATTATGTGAACATCTAGCGCTTTTCAGATAGCTCCTTAATCTTTGTCTGCAGGGGCTGATTGGTTGGATTGTGACTCAAAAGCTGTTCATAACATTTTTGAGCATTATTCCAATCCTTCTCGACTTCGTAGGTCTTCGCCAAATTTCGGGTTGCTAAGTTCCATCGGAATGGGAATGTTGGTTCTGTGTAAACCTGTAAGGCGCTGTGGTAGGCATCGGTCGCCTGCTGTAGATATTGGGAGGCCTGAGCCCCTTCACTGCGTCCCGCGACATCGAGGAGAGCGTCGCCAAGGCTGTTTTGGGTCTTCGCCCAGTCCTGGGGCAACTGCTCGCGGGTGTAAACCTGAAGGGCGCTCCTGAGGGCTCCGATCGCCTGCTGTAGATATTGGGAAGCCTGAGCCTCTTCACTGCGTCCCGCTAGATTGCGAAGCGCGATGCCAAGGTTGTGCTGGGTCTCTGCCCAATCCTGAGGCAGTTGCTGGCGGGTACTCACCTGCAGGGCACTGCTGAAGGCTTCGATAGCCTGTTGCAGATATCGGGAGGCCTGAGCTCCTTCACTGCGTTCTGCTAGAGTGCGAAGCGCGTTGCCAAGGTTGTTCTGGGTTGCTGCCCAGTCCTGGGGCAACTGCTCGCGGGTGTAAACCTGAAGGGCGCTGCTGAAGTCTTCGATCGCCTGCTGTAGATATTGAGAGGCCTGAGCTCCTTCACTGCGTTCTGCTAGAGTGCGAAGCGCGTTGCCAAGGTTGTTCTGGGTTGCTGCCCAGTTCTGGGGCAGCCGTTCGCGGGTTCTTACCTGAAGGGCGCTGCTGAAGTCTTCGATCGCCTGCTGTAGATATTGGGAGGCCTGAGCCCCTTCACTGTGGTCCGCTAGATCGAGGAGCGCGTTGCCAAGGTTGTTCTGGGTTGTGGCCCAGCTCTGGGGCAACTGCACGCGCGTTCTCACCTGTAAGGCACTCTGGTAAGCTTCGATTGCCTGCTGTAGATATTGGGAGGCCTGAGCCCCTTCACTGCGTCCCGCTAGATTGCGAAGCGCGATGCCAAGGTTGTTCTGGGTTGCTGCCCAGTTCTGGGGTAGCAGTTCGCGGGTTCTCACCTCTAGCGCGCTGCGGTAAGCTTCGATCGCCAGCTGTAGATATTGAGAGGCCTGAGTTCCTTCACTGCGTCCCGCTAGATTGCGAAGCGCGTTTCCGAGGTTGTTCTGGGTCATCGCCCAGTCCTGGGGCAGCTGCTCGCGGGTATAAACTTGTAGGGCGCTCCGAAAGGCTTCGATCGCCTGCTGCAAATATTGGGAGGCCTGGGCGCCTTCACTTCGTTCCGCTAGATTGCGAAGCGCGTTTCCAAGGTTGTTTTGGGTCATCGCCCAGTTTTGAGGCAACCGCTCCTGGGTGTAAGCCTGTAGGGCGCCATGGTAAGCTTCGATCGCCTGTTGCAGATATTGCGAGGATTGAGCCCCTTCACAGCGTTCCGCTAGATCGATGAGCGCGATGCCAAGGTTGTTCTGGGTCCGCGCCCAATCCTGAGGTAGCTGGTCGCGGGTGTAAACGGTCTCTGCTGCTAGATAAGCCTTTCGGGCTGATTCTTCATGCCCGGAGATTGCTGTACCCTCGGAACGCGAGATCAAAGCTTCCTCTGCGTTGCCAACCCGCAACTGGATGTCGGCCCACTGCGTTCCGTTTCGGTCCTGGGAGGTATGCGCAAGTGCCTCCTGGTATGCTGCCGAGGCGTTGCTGAAGTCCATTGCGCCGTAAGCTGCGTCACCCGCTAGTCGATAATCGCGAACGATGCGATCAATGCTATCCCGCTGTTGCTTCTGGAGTGACGCCACGTGACCTTCTTCATCGGCAGCAGCTTCCATTGCCTTATTGTGAGCCTCGTTAAAGTTATTCTTCGAGAAGGCAGCCAAGCCAAGATCATATGGACTGGATTGTTTCGATTCCACTTCGGAGGCCCAACGGTTCAATTCGGATTGCACCTGCTCGATGCTGAAGCCGTATTGAATAGCCCATTCTCTTAAATAGCGGCTTAGCTCAAGCTGCTCTTTGGCATTGGATTGGTTTGCTACCCGGCTTGATTCTGTTGCTGTGCGCTCGACGAGTGCTCGTAACTGAGCGTCATAGAGAAACTTTGGAGATCCTTTCGGCAATAGCTGGATTTCTTTTCTGTGGACCAAATCCATCGGAACTATTAGCTTCCCTCCCGGTGGCTCATAGACAGCAAACCCGGGGATCGTAACCGTGATCGTTATCTCGACCCCAGTTTTGAGAGCGGCTGAAAGAAAGAGGTGAAAGAGTCCGCCTCCCTTGGTTACATCACGACTCTCATCTTCGTCGAGGCTGACACTGACATTGTCTACCGGAGTCCGCGACGGATCATCACCTTTCACAAGCTTGCCAAGGAGTTCCCTTTGGACTTGGGCGTGTGCAGAACAGACGAGACAGCTTGCTAAAAGAAGGCTAACGAGGCGCATTGTTGACCACCTTCAGGGAGAAGGTTACCCCGGAATCGCCCAAGGTCGGGCTCAGGCGTATCGTTTGATACGCATGTTTTTCCGCGGTTAGATCTGCACTCTTCTCTCGGTCGGCGGTCACCTGGAATTCGAATCTACCATCGCTCTTTGTCGTAAACTCTTTTTTGTACTCCGGCAGTATTACGTGGACCTCGGGCAATGGTTTCCCATGTATGTCCAATACCGTGCCCGCCAGCGTGAAATGCTTGATCTTCTTTTTGACGATTAGATCTACGTCGCTGCCGGCAATCGTTACGGTAGGAGTGGAAGCCTCATAATCCTCTGATTCGACCCATCCAGGTACTTGTTGTCCGCGAAACTCAGCGGGAATTCGAGGAAAGACCGCCTGACCATTTTCTTCGATCCCTTCCGGATTAATCTCCGCTCCAAGCTTTAGAAAGACCTTACCGGTATTTCGCAGAACTATATCCTGCGGACCACCTTCACCGCGGACATAAACAGTGAGCGGGAAGAATGTCGGCTTCGGAATAAAGTAATATCCACCGATCACTACTAGTGCGGCCCCGACGATTGAGCCGCTGAGCCTGAGGGTTCCACCCCAGGCTTCACCAACCCAGTCCGCCGACGATTGGAGAACACCAAACAAAAATCCTGCAGCACTGAGGCTCATTAAAACAAGAACTAGATAGTAGACCTGTTGCAACAAGCCAAATCGGCTCAATTTTTCAGCATTCACAATGAGCACAAAAAGAAGCGCCAAAAAGCATAGAAAGGCAACGAAGGAAACCAGCGAATAATTTGGGATTCGGCTTTGTGTCCTTCTCGCATGCATCTTGGGCTGTATGTCTGGTGGCTTCTCATTCTTGGCTTGCTTATTTGTCATGGAGTTAGGCCTTAAACATGGCACCCTTCAAGAAGCACCACGCGACTACAATACCCATGAGCCAACGCCCGAACGAAATAATTTCATATTAGGCTCCAGCTACCACTCAATTGCAGAGGGCCCATTTTTTGCTTATTTTTGTCGCCCTAGCTTATCAGGCTTTTCAACAATCGGAAATCGCTTTCGGGGGTGCACTTTTCTCGTCCCTATCCCCCTACCCCGCCAGACGTTGACGGGATAGGAGATAGAGGGCTCCAAAACTGCCCTCCCTGTCTTAAGAACGACCGTGATCCGAAAAATTGGTGGCCGTGCGAAGTCGCTTGTCCGATTAGCCGATTTCGCAATAGGAGCAAAGACTCTGGCTACAGACTTACATATATGTAAACGATTTCGAATGGTCTCAGCTTTAAAATTCAGAATGACGAAGCGGCGATAGCATTAAACTATTTAGCGTGTAGCTTCATCAAGATTCACCGTACACTTCGCATATCTCCGGCTATGGCCGCGAACGTGACGGATCGGATGTGGAGTGTGGAAAACCTTGTAGCCCTCTGGGAAGTCTACGACCAGCGGAGGGCGGAAAGAGCGGCATAAGAACACAGGAAGCGGATGAAAGAATAGAAGAGGAGAAGGCAAAAAATGCTAGAAAAAGATGAGGCTATAGCGCTTGAACTGTCATGCGCTCTAATAAGGGCTATCTTCACGCCTGGGCTTGGAACTAAGAAGTCTCCAGCAGATGCTGTAAAGACATACCGAGAGATGTTAGCGGAACTGAGAAAAAATAGCTGATCTCAAAGTAGCCCATTACCGATGAGGCAGGACTTTTGCTTGATCGTCGAGGCTGTGGACTCAGCTAAGACCCCTTTACATCACCCTGTCGTCCGTGTACGCACCAGAGCGGCTCGCGCCCGGATCACTGTCAGGTCGGCTTGGGCCTCGGCGCTTCGATGCTTCACTGGACACAATAACTGCGGATCGATCCGTACCAGTCGTGCAAGCGTTCTGGCGTCGATCCGATCATCCTTGCGCCTGCTCTCCCCGATTAGTCGCACGCTGCGCGCGTGCGCCACGATCGCCTCATGACCGAGTTCGCTAAGCAACCGGCTTACCCACGGTGAATGTGTTCCGGTCTCCAGTGCGATGCGGCTCCGAGGCATCGCTCCGAAGATCTCTTTTACCGCCTTAGGCGTCGTGCTCAACCTCTGCTCCATCAGGACGTCACCTGCTTCATCTAGCACGCAATAAAAGCTCGACCTGTCGCCCAGATCCAGAAGTGGTTTGCGTGTCCCATTCTGATAAACACTCGCTGAGAAACAGCGATGTACCGTTGCATAGGCCCCTTTCTCCACCCTAGCAATGGGGTTCAGTTCAGGCTCCCAGACTTTCTTCACCGCTGTTTCAAGCTCCTATTGATTGCTAGTTTCGGTGCAATTTTGCTGACTTGCACAAGGAGCTGCTTCCGGATAATCCACAGTGCCTGGGCCAGCTCGGGGATCGGGATGAGAATAATCGGTAGTATGATGAAGAGCTTTGCGCCGTTTCGCCCTTCCATCTCAACTCTGCTCTAATCGCAAGTTACAATTGGTGTTTGCATGACATTCGATAGTGCCGTAACTCGATTTCTCGCTCTCGTGAAAAAGGTGGAAGCAGCCACCACCGCGCGAAGCGAGAATGATCTTTCCGCGAACCTTGCGAGTTGCCTCCAGGCGCTGGGTCTATCAACCGTGCTAGACACTAGTAGCCCAGGTGGTATGCGCAAGCGACCTGACATTCTGGGCTACGTCAGATCCGAAGACGCGGACCTTGTTCTTCCGGCTGAGATTGTCATCGAATCGAAAAAACCTAATGAACTCTCTGACTATGCCACCATTACAGATGCGGTAAATTCTGGGTGGTTTTGGGCGGAAAAGACTGTTCCATACATACGAGAGAATTTGACACGCATTCAGTACTTTGTCGTGACGACATTCACCTCCTTCGCGATCGTTACGATTTCCGAAGAATTGAGACGTGGCTTCATCGAATGGGTGGCCGGAGAGGACGAATCGCTGCGTAGCGCAGTTCGAGCCAATACGACGACATTCCACCTCTGTTCTCCGCACCATCAGCAGTCGCAATGGCAATCATGGTTAGAATCGCATTTTGAACCTACTCGCATCGCGCCGGTGCCGATCTCCACCATTATTAGCGCTTTCTCTGTAGAGTCCCGGCGAGACCTGGAGAGCTTTGCAGGCGAGTTAGCTGGGTTTGCCGCAGGCAACGATGACATAAGCAGTTCGGGTCTGTTTGAGTCTGTGCGCACGAGACTGCCAGCTTCCTATGAACTTCTAGAGGGCACTACCAAGCGGGATCTTCATATCTTCTTGATGACCCAGTATCCCGGTATGAAACAGACCGCAGTGGAGACTTTGGCGAAAGAGCATCCGCAGGAAGTGGTTTCGGATTTTGTGGCTGCTAGCATCCATTCGCTGATTGGCAGACTCTTCGCATTCAAGGTCATCGAGGACAAATTCTGTGTTTCGGAAACAGATCCACTCATAGACGCGGATCACTGGATTTTCCGTACGACTCGATACGATAGGAAGGCTTCAGAAGAGATTAGAAAAGCTCTGTTTCGTTCACTTCGCGATCTCAAGGATTCCGAATTACTCGCGATTCGGCGATTTGCAGAATACGGCTTCTTTTTTGACTGGATAGAGGATTACGTCGATCCGACTCTGCTTCGTAGGTTGATCGAAATGATAGGAAGCCGTAATTTTGAATCGCTTGAGGGAGACCTGCTTGGACGCTTCTTCGAACTGTACGCGCAGAAAATTAATCGGACCAAACGACGCGCCCTCGGCCAGTATTACACTCCTCAACCTGTGGTCGAGGTGATTTGGAGTCTGGTCGTAAATCTTGTGCACGAACGCGGCGTTGAGAACACGGTGAACGTTTTGGATCCAGGAATGGGTTCCGGAACCTTCTTGACAGAGGGCGTCAGGCAGTTAGCCAAGTCTGGAGTGCCTCGCTTCTGGGATCGTCTGTCCGGGTTCGATCTATCTGCCCAAGTTCTGGGAATAGCGTATGTGAATCTATACGTCGCAATTCTCAGCCAGCTTGACCGTAATCAAGCAGAGCAAGTGGGCGACCTCCATGTTTACGCCACTGACGCTCTCGATCCCCGCAACGGGCAATACTTGAAGCAGATTCTTCCGCTGATTCCGGACGAGAACTACAAGAACTTCATAGAAGAAAGGATTCGGATTAGTGCTGAGGTCAAGCAAAACGGGACGTTCACAGTTGTTATAGGCAATCCTCCGTACCGGAATAATAGCAATCGAACGCTCAGCCAAATGGCATTAGTGTTTCCTGCGCTTTTTGAATCATCTATGGAGAACTCGCGGGCCCAGGAAATAAACCCAAGAGACGACTACGCCTGGTTCTTCGGTGCGGCAGATTTCTATGTCAGGGAGTCAGGCATTATCGCCTTTATCGTCTCGGACTCGTTCGCTCAAAAAAGAAGCTATAGGTACTTCCGACAGGATCTGCTGAGGCGATACCACATTCGCCATTTGATTCGCCTCGGAGGCCAGGTATTTCAAGATGTCGGGCCCAGGATCGACTTCGTAATAGTGGTGCTTGAGAAAAGAAGCGTAGCGCTCGCAGCTCCAAATGAACTTGAAACGCATCCCTACATCGATCTGCGGGGTCTAACAACCGGTGTAGCCCAAAATATCCTTGGTACGGAGCTTGATCCGCGTTTCCTGTTGATGCAAGCAGTATCGAGCGGCGAGCGATCGCTACCGGAGCCTGTCATGGACTCTCCGAGAAAGTCTCTCAACTACTCTCTGTATCCAGTCTCCCCTATCATCGACCGGGTGCGCCTTAATTCTCTGCCTCTCTTTGAAAAGAAGGTGGAGCGCATTTTTGAGTCCAAGTGGCCCGGACTAGTTACAGCGTTCGATGAGTTTTTCAAGGCTGGCTCGAGTATTGAGTTAGAGACAAGGATGACGACATTCTTTGAGCTTTGCAATCGACCTCGTCTTGGTGGGCCCGCGTTTACCGCTGCCGTGGAACGGTGGGGAGGAGAGAACGCTATTGATGAGGACAAATATGAGCGACTTTGCCAGTTGGCGCATCAGGTTCGGCAAAGAGGGCTCGCATTCGTAGCTTCCAATATAAAGCGAGCGCTGGATGGGGCCATGCCAAACAATGTGCGATGGTATCCACCACGGCGCAATTCGGTCTTCGTTTATTACGAAGTACGATTGGACATCCCGAGAAACGAAAACGAGGGGCGCGTTGTAGGATGGGGTACCATGCAGCAGTGGCGCGAGCCGCTGTCACACATAATCAGCCCCAAACTTATATATACGACAGCCTCCAAGCCCCAATACGGACTTAAGGCTTTCGTAGTTGATGACGAATGGTATGTGAAGAAACATGGTGGCATGAGTCAGCAGTACAACTATACGGGGCTCGTGAACCAATCACAGGCGCGGCGGATGGATGGATCGCCAAACAATCTGAACCAGGGCGGACTGAGATTGCTTGAACGATTGCAAGAGGCAAACTTGCCAATGAACGCCCTCAACTTTTATGTGGCTGCGATATACAACTCCGAAATAGCATCCGAGTTTCTAGAGGAGGCCAGTTCTGGTACTCCTTTCGCAATTCGGATCCCGTCCTCAAACCAGCTTGAGATTGCACGCGATCTAGCGTGCGCCGGAAACCGAATGCGGGACATATTTTGGCTCCAGCACATAGTCGAAGGTTCGGAACAAGTAGAGGCTTCTTCACTGGCTCAATTTGAGCCAGACATACTCGACTCGGTTGGTTTAGTAAAGCAGACCATACAGAGTCGCGGGTTCAGATCCCGGGAAACATACGCGATCCCGACGAGTTTGAACCTCCGCATACAAGACCAAACCGGTCCAATCCAGGAAGAAATCGATCGCCTGGCCAGTGAACTCTACAGCTAAAAAGGTACGTAATCATTCGCTTGGCTCGACTATGAGGTTGTTGAGCGGTCAGTTTAGCTTAACTGTAACGGCCCAGGTCAACGCCTACCGAATTGAATGAGAAAGCTCTCATGGCTACTCAGGCCCCTTTGCCTTCGTTATGGCAATACCCCTAAGGCACTCCTGGTTCTTTAAATGCGGTCTACTACGGGCCGCCCGAATATCCATCAGCGCACGTCGAGAAAGCCCGCTTTCACTGATCAGCGTCTTTAAAGGTAGCCGTTTCAGCAATGGCAAAATCTTCGTTTGCCATTCATCCCGGCTCTGATCGACATATTCCGTATAGACGCTTTCACGGGAATGAACGAGTCCCGCATCGACATCTTCCAGGTGATTAGATTCCTTGCCAATGTATTTAATTTGATCGACCGTGATGTGCCGACGTTGGAGCAATCCGACCGTCTGCTTGTCACAGGGATCTCCCGTTGCATCTGCGCATTTCGATTCGGGATGATATTCATACTCGCGAAGAACGTCCCCGTACGTTTTGACGAAGGCCGTTCGCGCGCTTCCTGTGTACTCGGAGGTCGTAATCCGATAAGTGTTCCCCGTGTACTGATCAATCCAATCCATTTTGAGCCATTGCGCCGAATTGTTGTTATACGGTGCGATGAGGTGGAAGCGTTCAGGGTCCGCTCCTTTGGGATGACCAAACGGCTTTACATGGCAAGTTAGCAAGAAATTGAAGGGCTTGATCTGTCCCGAATACGGTTTGCCCTCATTCAGTTTGGCCAAAGGTCGGATGACAGCGGGGCTGCTTACGGTGACGCGACCGACAGCAGGCAGATCTTCAAATCCGAGATTTGCTCTGGGAAAACTTAGCGCACCACGAACCATGTTGAGCCACGCCTGTCCGGCCCATTTACGATCTTCGCTTTCCGGATCTGTCGGGTTTAGCAGATGGCCCAGACCATGCTCCGACCATCGATCCTCGTCATTGTTGACTCCGTTCCGGAGCAGTGCGGGGTTGCCATGTTTGTCTTTGAGGAATAGGGCATACCGCTTGGCAGAGATGGCAAAACAGTAAAGCTGCCGCTGCTTTCTGGTTGGATCGAAATTGTCACCTTCGATTTTCAGAACTGATCCAGGTATAGCATCGCGATCGTAAGGATTGAGAGCCTCAAACCGGTTAGCAATTTCCTCAACCTCGTTCCACGAGAGGGCTTTGATCGCGGGCTGGCCATCTTTTAGATACGATCCGCCTGGACACGGAATGAGTCCGCCGCGCTCTGTTGCCACGATTGCCATCGAGTCGGTATCTTCCATCGCATACGTTCCTCCTTTCTCGGACACGCAATGCTCCAGCAGCGACAGCATGAGTCGTGCAGCGCTTGTAATCAGAGCAGCAAGGGGCGGGAAACAATATTTGCCCGGAATCTCTGGATGTTTGACCTTGCAAGTAAACGGCTCTGGATCAATTCCGTGACAAAGAACATTCACCATCTCATCCGATTCCTGGCGGTTCATCTCTGCGTAAATACCGTAGCTTGTGGAATTGGCGAGCACTTTGAGCGCTTTGTCCAGCCGACCCTTTTCAGACTTTGAAGTGTCTGTACCAAAATCCAATCTTTTACGCTCCTCAATGACGACCTTGAAGAGATCTTGGTTGCGAGGGTCAACCTTGATTGCATTGCGGAGACTAATTGGTTTTAGTCCCTTAGATTTGCCTTTAGCCTTCAACCGGAAGGCATCGACGATCTTCGGAACGCGACCAGTTAGAATCACGGACGCAACGACATCAGGCAATGCAAACCAGAGCGCAGTCGAGTTCTCTGCGTCGCTGTACATGTGATTTACGCCTACCTGCCAATCATTGCTTGCGGTGGCGTATTTGCTCCTGGAAGGCAGAATATCGTCGTCGGGGATTATTTGGACAAACGCCGCGAGATTTTTCCAAGTATCCGGGTTGAATAAATGATCAGCCGAAACGCAATTAAGGAAATCTGTTATTTCCTTTTCGCAGTGGTCATCAATTGTGAGTTCCTGAGCAGTCACGAAGTCCCAAAGACCCATGTTAATGTTCACGGTTGGATACATCGAAAGAAAATCCGTGTAAACCACCGGAATTGGAACTTTTCTGATATGCGCACTAGTGCGTCCACCGAAAAAAGCCGACTGAGCGTATCCAAGATATTTCTTCGGAAAATCGGGCTGTCGCTCAAGGATTGGCCTAATTCCCATTGCTTGCAGATGCGATTTACCAATCGAAGCTGGTGAATATGCTTTTGTCGGCTGCAGATCGATCGGATGTTTATCAAATTCCGCGAGTAGCTTTTCCGCTAATTCCGCCGTGGCCAAAACATCCCGGCGGTTGTAATCGATGTATTCGCTTGTAATTTCGCCATGGTGTTCGGCATGTTGTTTTCCGTGTTCCACTTCGAATCCCTCGCACGCGGACGCCAGAGAATAACTCCTATCCGTTAAGGCAAATGCCAATGTTCGCAAATCGAGGAAATGCCCACGGAAAATATATCCCTCCTCAGGTTCCCCGGTTGGCGATCCGTCAGGAATGAGATCCGAAGGATCACATCCATTCCGAGCCGTGAATCCCTTCAAAGCGCGTTTACCATCAATCTGCTTTATACCCACCCTTGGCCTAAACCCGTTTTTGAGTTCATTGCCGGACTTGTCAATATAAGACCAAAGTTCCAGCGAGAAGCCCCCAGCGAACCGACCTCGCGCGGTGGTGCTGTCGCGAGCGACCCGCGACAGGTCGAACGGAAGATTGAAACCGACCAGGAGGCAGCGGCCTTTATAGACAGACGAATAAAACTTCGAAAGAAATTGATTCAATGTGAGAAGCTTCAATTTCTTGTTGTTAGCTTCTGCTGGATGCTCCGTAGCGTAACGCTCAAGAACTTGACGGTCATGCTCTGGCAGATCGTTGGCGAAGAATAATCCTTCTTCCTGGCATTCCCCATTGGTCAAGAATCGGTAACTGCCGAACGTGAGGCGTTGGGTAGCATCGATCCGTGTCTCCGTGTCGAACACCATCATGGCGCCGGGCCTTCTCCACTTCTTAGGACGGTGGGGACCTGATGGTGGATTCTCCGCTTCGGGGCTTGCTATTTCTGGATAAACGCGAACTGCTATTGGAAGTGATGTGATTCGTGACATTTGTTCTTACCCTTTCCTTGCAAATTGAGCTATAGGTGTACCGGACCACCAGTTTGGCCCTAGTCGTTCGATCAAAAGTGTGCTCAACAACTCCAGCATCTCGGCGATCCAGCTCAATAACCTCTTAATGAGGTGACAGATCGTGTCGATGAATCCTCGAATGCATCCTGCCGCAGATCGCAGCGGACAGCCCATAGGGTTTTCGAGTGTTTCTTTTGGCCATTCATGCTGAGCGACGCTTAACACAGCCCAGTGATCGTTGATCCACATCTCTAGAGTGACGGGGCTGTTGGCTCTTCCCCCAACGTGATGCTTGTCCGTGATAGGACGTCCCATCTTCTTTCGTTGGCACGCGGCGCAGATGCCCTTGTTTCCGACAAGTGCTTCAATTCGTTTCTCGCCACACGTGCAGCGGTTGTTGTTTCCTACACGGCGCGCAGCAGACGACTTGCGTTGGTAGGCCTTTATGGGATCTGACGTTGATGGCATATTCTTCATGTGGTCCTCGCATACAGGGATTCGAACGACAAAACACCAGCAGATCCCAAACGGTTCAGAGCGCTGAGATCAACCGACAACGGAATGTCCACACCCTTCGCATCTACGATGTGCTTGCCTTGAAACTTCTTGAGCGGGGAGGAGTCCCCAGTTTGCAGATAGCGATGGAGCGCGTTCCAATATTCGGCAAGCAGAGTGACTTGTTTGGAACCACGCACGGCAATGTCGCGCGTTCCGTCTGGTGTAGGAATGATGACTAGTCGCAGCAAACTGTCGGATTTCTTAGCTGCGTATTTGCCATTCTTCTGTTTTTGCAACGCTGTTTTGCCCCACCTGGTTACAGTGCGTGGGTTGATGCCTGCATCGCGCGAAGCCTGCGTGAGTGAGATTTTTTCGCGTCGCATCTTCGAGACGACGCCAAGGACTCGGTCCCAGGTATCCTTAAACTTCTCGGGTTTCGCGAGGTATTCGGCTTCTGTGCGAGGAGCGGCGAGCCTCGGTTTCGCTCGCGATTTGCTGGGAAGACCCTTGTTTTTTGGCCTCGACTTCGTAGCCCGTGGTGTTTGATTGAGTGAGGGCGTGGACTTCTTCGTAGGACTTGATTGCTTCTGAGGTTTGCGTTTCATTGTGTGCGGATTCTGCCCTATGAGATCCGCCGATACAATCCCGTGACAGTTATGACGAAATTTCGCCTAAACTGATCGGGGGCAGTTGTTGCGAAATGGAACTAGAAACACTGAAGAAATTTGAACCGATGCTCGATCAAGTAGTCGAGTACTTTTGTCGAATGAGTGGCACAAAGAGCTATGAGGAAGCTATCGCGGTTCTGCGTGAGCAGGTTCGAGACAAGAGCACATCGCCTGCGGCATGGTTGCATAGGGTTGCGCGAGAGGTATATCCGACGAGTGAGCCAGATTCTGTCGATCCGGCGCAGTACTACGAAATTCTAGGGATGATTGATTCCCGAGAGAAGTACAGCACAGTATTCGCCAGTCTTCCTGAGGAAGCGGTCCCAGAGATCGAGATTTTTTTCAAGTTTCTATTGAAGGAATTTCTTCCCGCTCAGCGCTTAGCAGCACAAGGGTTGACAAAGGCTCTACCTCAGCGGCGGACCGGTGGCCGAAAGTCAAAGATGCCCAGCGAGGCAACATGTCGCAAAATCTGCGCTGAAATCATCGAGCTTCATGCGAAAAGTGTGTTGATAGGTGATGCACAAAGACGAGCTGTAAAGAAATGGAAAATACCACTCCGATCAATCCAAAAAATCTGGGCCAAGAGAGGTGAATTGGGTCTATCAAGCTGATAAAATGAGACTTACAGCGGGCTCGTCACCTGTTACTAGCAGGCGGCAAGCCCTGACCACCAAGGAGCGTGAACTCCAATGGCAGCTACTCAGACCCTAGCGCAAGCGTCAACCTTGCGCAAATCCAGTGACTCTGTTCTCCAACCAGCCAGCCCCAACTCCTCCCAAAAGCGGTCTCGCAAAGGTGTCATAGTCCTCTATGGGTACGGCACTAGCGTTCGTGTCGAACGCGGTCACCTAGTCATCGAAGATGGAGTTGGCTCTGATCGTTACAAGGGTCGCTTCCCCCGGGTCGGACACGGGCTTGAGCGGCTGGTCGTGATTGGTGCAGATGGAGTAGTGTCACTCGCAGCGCTGCGTTGGCTCGCCGATCAAAACGCATCGTTCGTCATGCTGGAGCGGAATGGTACCGTTCTCGCGACAACTGGCCCGGTACGACCGTCGGATGTTCGATTACGTCGGGCGCAAGCGTTAGCCCATCATTCGGGGGCGGCGTTTCGAATCAGCCGAGAACTGATTGATCGAAAACTTGCAGGTCAAGAGCGTGTCGCAAGTGAGTCCCTAAAAAATCATGCAGCCTCAGCCATGATCAAACAGATTCGATCTGAGTTGGCCGAAGTTGAAACCATTGATGAGATTCGGTCTGTGGAATTGCGCGCAGCCAAGATCTACTGGAAAGCGTGGCGGACGGTCTCAATCAAATTCCCCGAGAAGGAGTTGACTCGCGTACCGGAACATTGGCAGAAGTTTGGTTCGCGCGCGTCGGAACTTTCAGGGTCCCCGCGACTTGCCGTAAATCCGGTCAACTCGATTTTGAACTATCTCTATGCACTGCTAGAGGCGGAATGTCGTCTTGCTGTTGCAGCCCTGGGACTCGATCCCGAGATGGGAGTCTTGCATATGGACACGATCAATAGAGATAGCCTTGCGTGTGATCTGATGGAGGCTATCCGGCCGGATGTGGATGCCTATGTTCTCAGTCGAATTTTGAAACAGCCTCTCAATAGAAACTGGTTCTTCGAAGAGCGCAACGGAAATTGTCGTCTGATGGCTGAGTTGGCGAGTCAACTCGCGGAAACGACTTCTATGTGGGCTCGCTTAGTCGCGCCACTCGCCGAGTGGACTGTGAAGGAGATTTCCTTAACGACGAAAACCCGCAGAGCGACTCCAGCAACTCGGCTGACGCAGAATAACAAGCGCGAGATGCGAGGCGGCAGTCCGTTTGTGGCGTCGAAGAGCTCGGTGACCTTGCAGAACGTCTGTAGTGACTGCGGTAGTCCAATTATCAATGGAAACGAAAAGTGTAGGGTTTGCTCAGTTGAAGAGTCGAAGGAGCGGCTTACAAGAGTCGCAACAGAGGGTCGCGTCGTTTCTCATTCCTCAAAAGCTCAAGCTAAGCGATCAGAAACGCAGATTGCCAGACAAGCCAATATACGGAAGTGGTCGATTTCAGACCAACCATGCTGGCTGACTGCTGAGTTCTATGCGGAGAAGATTCAGCCGCAAATCGCCTTCTTATCTAGCAGTCTCATAAAGCGCGAACTTGGAGTCTCGCGAGGGTATTCAGCTGAAATTCGACATGGGAGAGTGCCGCATCCACGGCACTGGTGGACTTTGGCTAAGCTTCTAGCGCTGTCGGAACAGGAACATATGTCGCAAATTTCGTATGGCGAGCGGAACGAAAGCTTACTTCTTCGGACGGGCTTGTTGCAACACCGCTTGCCAGAAGAAACCGTTTTGAAAGGCAAGCAAAGCAAACGAGACTACCTGCATCGATTCGAGACTTTTCACAGACTGCAGGGAGCCGATGAGCGGCAACAACAGAATCGGCGAGATGCAGAGCGGCTTGGCAAAATCGAGCCATGAAAACGCCCCCCGAAGATAGAATATGGATCGTGCAGCGACCCCTAGGATGATTGCGCCGAACATGGCGAGCGAAATCCATAGAGGGGAACTGCCTGAGCCGAAGGTCACGTAGCCGGTACTCGCACTCGCAACCAGGACGTCGAGGACAATGAGACCGAGGAGAGGCAGCAGCTCAATTAAGAATCGCTTGAGTTCGCGGGTACGCAACCAGTCAATAACGATAATTACGAAGTAAAGCGCAGCGCAAAATTTTAGGATTGTTGGAATGGACATAGGTTTTATTTGGGCATCTGACTAAGTCGATTTTTAGCTTCATTGTTGCCGGCAGCGGCCGCTTCCTCATACCACTTCCTGGCTTGCTGGTAATCCTGTGCTACACCACGGCCCTGGTCATACAGAGAGCCCAGAACATACATGGCGAACGGATTCCCACCGGCTGCGGCCTTCTCATACCATTGCCGAGACTGCCGGTAATCCTGTGCTACACCACGGCCCTGATCATATAGATCACCCAAATTGTACTTGGCGAACAGGTCCCCGCCGGCTGCGGACTTCTCATACCATTGCCGGGCCTGCCGGTAATCCTGCGCTACACCTTGTCCATAGTCATACAGATACCCCAGGCTATTCATTGCGCTCGCACCCCCGGCAGCCGCACCCTTCTCAAACCATAGCCGAGCCTGCTGGTAATCCTGTGCTACACCTAGGCCCTGGTCATACAGATAACCCAGGCTGTTCATTGCGTCCGCATTCCCGGCGGCTGCGGCCTTCTCATACCACTGCCGAGCCTGCTTGTAATCCTGTGCTACACCATGGCCGTGTCCATACTGATTCCCCAGGTTATTCATTGCGGTCGCACTCCCGGCAGCTGCGGCCTTCTCATACCACTGCTGAGCTTGCTGGTAATCCTGTGCGACACCTTGTCCCTCTTCATACAGATACCCCAGGTTATTCATTGCGTCCGCATTCCCGGCGACAGCCGCCTCTTTGAAGGCCCGAGATGCGTCTTTATAGTGCTCTGCGCGGTACTCCGATTTACCTAGTTCAAGTACGTTATCAGCAGGTTCGCCGAATGCTGTCGCTCCGCCAGGGGTCCAAGGCTTTACATTTCCCAATTGAACCTGCCGCCCTCTGTTCAAAAAGAAGAACTCACCGATGCTACCGTTGCGGGATATGTCACCTTCCATGGGAATCTGGCTACCGTTGGTTACATAGGGAATTTCCGAATGAAGATAACTATCCAATTCGTGGTACGTAACGACGCCATCTCGCGGGGAATTGTCAGCGGCACCCGCTAATCCGGCAAAAATCTTTTCAAAGAACACGCTGCCGGGACCTACTGCTGCAAGTTGAAGGCTCTGCTGGTTCGCGCGGCTGGCCATAATCGCGTGGGCTCCATGGTCCCCCGGTCCAAGCGGATTGGCCCCGAAGGATTTCCGTCCGAGAAATGCTCCGCTCTGACACGCGTTTATAAGCACTAATACTTTTTCCGCAGCATCAATGTCGGAGTCAAGAAGAGTCCGCAGGAGACCGAGGTCGATTCGGTTGACGGGATCGGTCTTCGAGGCGGCCGAACTGGTAAGGAGGAAGCCACGTGCTGTCTCTGCGGTCCCTTCAGCGTAACCATGGCCGCTAAAGGCAAAAAGGAACCGGGAGTGCGGGGAATGGCTGAGACGGTCCGGAAAGTAGTTTTCCAAAAAATAATTCAGATTGTCGAGATTCACATCCCCGTCTTTGAGCACAATGATTTCGTCAAAGAATTCCTGGTCTTTCAGATAAGATTTCAGCTTTTCTATGTCGACGGCGGCGGGCTTTAGATCCCTGTCTATTGGCGATAGATTTGGATACTTCGTTACTCCCACAATTATTGCGTAACTGCGGCCAACTGGCTGAGATGTCAGGCTTATAGAATTGAGTGCTTTCTCATACAAAGAACGCTGGTCGGCATAGTAATAGAAGAGGCGCCTGTATTGTTGGGGCACGTTGGGGGCCTGTGCGAGTATGCGGGTTGGCAGGCAGCAAAGTAACAGGGCCAGGGGCAATCTTTGGTTGCTCAATAACTTCACAGACAAACCCCCTGATAGGAAGTCAGCCTAGAGTAGTCCAATACTGAGACTTGTTCCAGAGACAAAACGCCGATGCGCTTGGCGGAGACTTCGCGCCGAAGCGGTCGAACTGTTCACGTTTTTGCGACTCCAAAAACCGCGCGGAGTTCTCTTCCGGCCCATTTTGGGGTACCAGTCTCGCAATCTAGTCGCCAGATGATAGTGAGGGGCAGTTTTGGAGCCCCCTATCTCCTATCCCCGCCAGACGTTGACCTTATCTCCCTCACCTCGTACACTCTTAAGAGGCACTCAGCGAGCACCCTGTTCGCGACGCAAAGCGCACCACGCTAAGCATTTGCCCCCTAGTTCAATGGTAGAACAGTCGGCTCTGAACCGATCAATCGGGGTTCGAATCCCTGGGGGGCAACCAATACATATAAGTTAAGTAGAAGTCGACGATGGCGTCGCGCACAAGTCGGTTGATCTATCATCGCAGTAGCCCGGTTGGAGAAACAATGAAACCGAGACCCGCAGGATAGGCGATGGTTGGCTGGCACGGAGCGAAACCGCCTTACTGAAGGTCCCTTCCGCAATTACGCCGGAGACGTGGAACTGGGTCCTCAACCCGCGCCACGCTCAGGCAAAACACGTTGTCATCGCTTACAACGAAAAGCATCTTATCATTCGCGGCTCTTCCGCTAATATTACAGCCGCTGTCCCCAATTAGTGTACGACGGTTTGTTCGCTGCCGCTGATGCAGGCATGTCTCATGGAAGGCTTTCCGATTGTGTTCCGATATACGTGCTTTCCGTCGATGGACCACACGTGGAACGACGGTGTAATCCCAATGCCGGGACCAACGGAGCCTGAGGATGGCGGTCATTGCATGCTGATCGTCGGCTACAACAATGCGAACCGGACGTTTCTTGTGCGGAACTCGTGGGGCACGCAGTGGGGGCAACAGGGCTACGGGACGATGCCGTACGACTACATTCTGTCGCCGTAATGGACGACGGACCTATGGACAATCCGCAGTGTGACGGAGCATGCGGCAAGACCGTTGAACTCAGCGTTTCCTATGCCTGAGGAGCCTTCCGCCCTGTCAGCTCCGGAGGCAGGTACGGGCGCAGGCAAGAGGGCTTTCTAGCAAGCGCTCTTGTCTCTGAAAGGCAGTGTAAGGCCTTAACGAACCTCGCGTGCCAAGGCTTGAAGGAAGTGCCTGCTCATAGAAAGTCGACTGAAACATTGACCCAATTCTTCAAGCCATGCTAGCGTCGGAGTATGGCGTTTCCTCTACTTCATTGTTGTCGCTGCGACCAGCCCTTCGTTGGGTGAGCTGCGACACTTTTAGAGACTTCTAAAGCGCCTTCTCCAAAGCTCATCCCAGACTTATCGTTGGTTCGGAAGTATCCGTCTGCAATGGCGCCCCTGCGTTTTGAGACGGTTCAGCTCTGGAGATGTCCCATGCACCTCGCAACAGAAGAAATACTAGTACGCGACGCCAGCAACACAGGTATGTCGGCGGAAAGCCAATCCGGCGCGGTAGCAAAAACTCCCGAAGAGCTCGCCGACATCGTCTCGCGGTTCGCGTCGTCGGATGGATGGTTGGATAGGGTACGGCTGCGCGCCCAACATCGCTGGTACGAGCGGTTGTATCACGGGCCGAACTATGACATCTGGGTCATAAGCTGGATGCCCGGTCAATCAACCGGGTTCCACGATCATGGTGACTCTGCGGGAGCCTTCGTCGTAACGACCGGTGTTCTTGAAGAGAATCGTCCCGATCAGCATCCCTTTGCGATACCTCCGGGCAATCCGCGCGCCTTCGGACGAGACTACACACACGACGTCCGAAATGCCTCCCGTGCGCCAGCCATAAGCATTCACGCATATTCGCCTCCGCTCAGTGAGATGAACGAGTACGAGCTGGATGGCAGTCAACTGGTACCACGTGAACAGTCGTCGGAGCGATCAGCGAGACTTGATCAAGAGTGGCGAGCGCAGAGTCCGAACCTCTCAAACCATATCGGGGCCTTGAGCATCGAGCAGACGCTGGCAGCGGCACGTGCCCGGCTGCGACGGCTATCTCCGGCGGAAGCCTATGGGGCAGTGGTCAAAACGGCGGCGACACTCGTTGATATTCGTCCCGAAGGTCAACGTGCGATTGAGGGGAGTATCCCGGGCGCGTTGATTGTTGAGCGCAATGTACTTGAGTGGCGTTTCGACCCGGCTTCTAGCGCGCGGCTGCCGCTCGCAACCGATCATGATCTAAACGTGATCGTGCTCTGTTCCGAAGGCTACACCTCAAGCCTCGCGGCCGCGGCTTTGCAGGATCTCGGTCTCTGGCGAGCGACAGACGTGGTTGGTGGTTTTAATGCGTGGCGCGCGACAGGTCTGCCGATTTCGCCACCGACCTCGGCCTCCTAGATTGCGCGCGTGCGTTCTGACGCGAAGCCGGTAGACACGATCCATCCCATGCAAGATCCCTAAGCGCTGTGGCTGGGGCTTCCGGATTCGAGGAGCGAGATGAAGTATTCATTTCCGTTGTGGCCGATTCACCCGCGCGTCTACAATCAAAGCCAATCTTTGGATAAGATGTGTACCGCTGCGGCACGAGCGCGCTGGTCGGCTCCTCGCTGCTGTTCTCAGGTAACACTCTCGCGAGTGTAATGAGATCTCCGAGTCGTCTGTCGCCTTCGTTTTCGTGCAACGGTTAGATATCGAATAAGCCGCGCTGAATGGAGATGGTGACTGCGTGGGTGCGGTCGTTCGCTTGCAGCTTTGCCATGATATTTTTCAAATAGCCCTTCACGGTATGCTCCGAGATATACATATCCGCGGCGATGAGCTTGTTGGATAGACCGCGTGAGGCGAGACGCAGAACTTCAAGCTCTCGCACCGTTAGCTCTGCCTCTCCGCTGGAGCCGAAAAGTTTTGATGCGATCTCATCGGGGATGCACCGCTGCCCTTCGTGTACAAGGCGAATGGTCTTGACAAGTTCGGAGCCAAGCATTTCCTTCAACAGATACCCGGAGACTCCGGCACGGAAGGCTCTCATGGCGTGAAAGTCACCACCTGCTGTGGTTAGTACAATGATGCGTGCCGCCGGAAACTCTGCGCGTACCTTGGATATCGTCTCCAAACCGCCCATATTCGGCATACGCATGTCCACTAGCATGATGTCGGGCCTGTGCAAACGAAACTGAAGGATCGCTTGTTGACCGTCGACAGCTTCCCCGACCACGGTCATGTCTGGCTCGGTACTAATTTCAGCCGAAATCCCCTTGCGCATCATAGGGTGATCGTCGACTACAAGGACTCTAATCATTCAATTTTCCTCGATACAGTGTCAAAACTTCAGCAGGTCAAGGTATGACGTTCGTTTGCGCGGCAAGTTCTCAGCCAGGTAGATCACGGCGGCTGGTACGAGCAACTCCACAGCCGTGCCACCTGACAGAATTCTTCGTATTTCGATGCGTGCACCAAGCTGCCTTGCTCGCTCTCGCATACCGATCATTCCCAGGTGACCCTCACGGTGGCCTTGTCGAAATATCTCGGCTGGGATGCCGGTGCCGTCGTCGCGGACGATAACACGCAGGTGGGACCTGCTGAAGGCGAGGAGAACTTCGATGCGCGAAGCTCCGCTATGACGAATCGCATTGGCCAGCGCCTCGCGTGCTATCTTGATTGCTTCTCTGCCGGCGTCGGCGGCCAGTTCTCTGGGGCGCCCCTCTATCTCAAACGTGAGGCTTGCAGTCGTGTTCGGCTGCAGATCTTCCACCATCTGCTGGAACGTTGTATGGTGAGGCATTTCGCGTGATGGTTCGGATCGGAGCTCAAGCAATAGTTCGCGCCCTTCTCTCATCACCAGCTCAGACTGCTTGAGTGCGCTCTCATAGGATTGGCGGGCAGGGTCATCTTGCGGCAGTTGCTTGGTGGCCGTGTAGAACCGGAGTAGCAACACCTGGATGGATTGGAAGAACGTGTCATGCAGGTCTTGAGCGATGCTCTCTCGCTCGCGTAGCCGTTCCAAGAGTCTGCTGCGTACCTGATTGGTTGCATAACGTAGCCGCAGCTTATGAAGCAAACTGAGAAGCGTAGCCGTTATCGCAGCCAATAACGCGGCAAAATACCTACTCTGCCGAAAGGTCGGAGGAAGGTAAAACGGCGTCATCGCGGAAATAGGACTCCAGATGCCATCGTTATTGCTGGCCATCACGCGAAATGTGTAGTGGCCAGGAGGAATCTTGGAATAGAACGCCTGTCGACGGATGCCCGCGTCCTGCCAGCTCTTATCAAAACCCTCTAACATATAGCGGAAGTGCACGCGCTGCGGGATCAGGAGACTTGACGCAGTGTAGTCGAAGCGAAGGTTCTGTATGCCCTTGTCTAGTGTTATGCCTGAAGGAGCAAGATACTCATGACCGTCGGCGACTAGTTCATCGACGACGGCCGTCGGTGCAATCGTATTGCTGGCAATGTGTGCAGGGTCGATCCATGTCAGTTCGTGGCGGGCTGCGAAATAGATGCGTCCATCTTTTGTGGCAATCGCAGTGGGCAGCGGCCTGAGTTGCACAGGAGTTCCTGTAAGGCCGTCGAGGTAGTTGTACAGGCGCACAGTGACCCGATGCCGCGGATCGGCGAGAGCCTGCGCAATCTCGTCGCGCGAGATGAAAATTACGCCGGAAGCCTGGTTCAACCAAAGGTTCCCGTCCGCGGACTCGACGATACCGTTGACACCTCTGATAGATTCTTCGCTGCAACTGAGGATGGAATGAATCGTACCGTTGCGGTAGTAGGATAGGCCCTCAGTCCCGCCCAGCCACACGTGGTCTCCACGCTCAGCGATGGCTAGAATGTTGCCCGCAGTGACGCCATCATGTGGCCCAAGAGTCCTTGTCGTGTCGCCTGTCACAATCGCGACGTTGTTGTGGACGAAGCCCTGCCAGATGTGTCCTTCGTGGTCGCGCATGATACTGAGCACTGCAAAGTGCTCTGCGTCCGGCGCTTTGAATTTGGTCCATTTATCGCCGTCGAGCTTGAAGGTGCCGTGCCCGAGAATACTCGCCCACAAGACTCCCTTCGAGTCCGTGGTCATGGTCTGAATCTCCAGAGGCAGCCCGTTCACGTCCTCGGGCATGGGAATCTTTGTAAATCGGCTTCCCACCATATGCCATAGCTGACTCGTCACGCCGAGCCAGACGTCAGCACCGCCTTCGGCATAGATGCTCGTGATGCCTTCTGGACTATGAGGAATCGGTACGAGCTTGTTGTCTCGAAGGCGAAACAGCGAGGGGCCGCGGACATTCTTGACGCCAACGAGTAGCCCGTCCTCATCCTGTGCGAGCGAGATACCATTGGTTCCCAGTGGCATCGCTACAGAGGACAGTGCAGCCGGACGAAACTGATCGAGTCCCTTTTCGGTCGCGACCCACATACTACCTTCGCGATCGCGGATGACTTGAATGCTCACATCAGCGGTGAGCCCATCTTTTGCCGCAAAGTTTTCCAACAATCCGCGGCTCACCGGCACGCTGGGTGAGGGAAGTGGTGCGGGAAGGCGGAAAACCCCCGACTGGTCAGACGCCATCCAGAAACTTCCGTCACGGGCCTGTGCAGCGAAACCCGGTGAGAAATCCACATGGGTTGGGTACAGCGACCAACTGCCATCGTGCACCCGAACAAGCTCAACGAGATCGTATTCACCGGCAAGCCAGATTCGGTCCGGTCTGTCGGCCAAGAGGCCCCAAAACTTGCCTTCTATATGAGTGTCGTGGAACGAATGCTCTCCTGCCGGCAGATACTGTAGTGTTTTGCCGTTGTAAGCCCAAAGCGTTCCTGATGCATCAAGAAATGGGCGAAATACAGAACGTCCGTGAAACCCCCACTCAGGACCCATTTGTTGCCATTGGTTGTGGACAAAGCGTGCCATGCCTTGCCCGGTCGAGGTCCAGAGTGTTCCGTCTTTGAGTTCGAGGAAGCCCGTAGAAGACGACGCAAAGATGCCTGCGGCGGGGTAATTAGTGATCTTGCCGTCCCTGATGAAGCTGATGCCGCCGAACTGGTACCCGAGCCAGAGGCCGCCTGTGCCGGGAGCGAACAGCGCAATGATATTTTCAGAAAGAAGCGCAACGCCTTCGGCTGGTCTGAATTTGGTGAATTGCACGCCGTCGAAGCGGTAAAGCCCTGAGTTCGTCGCGATCCATAGAAATCCGTCGGTCGACTGCGCGATCCGCCAGATGCCGACCGGAGCGCCATCACGTACGGTCCAGGTGGAGTGATAAAGCTGCCGGATATCCTCTGTGGCCGAGGTACGCGCCGAATCGGCAAGCAGCTGAGTGCTCAGAACCGCAGCGACAATACCTAGCAGCAGCTGGAGAGCCCTTCGCAAACCAATCACTGGAACCCCTCAAAAGAGGGTGCTGCAGAGATCCTAATGAGGGCTAGGCAAATTTTCATGGGAGATTTATCAATTCTACAGGGTTTCTATTTCCTCCGACCCGCCTAACAGACAACACCTCTACGCAGCACCACATCCGGCGCTCGCTTCGTCGCGGCCACGCGACGGTTCACGCAATAAAGCACTGAAAGTCAACGCTTTGAGGTCATGGAAGTTATGAAGAAAGCCGTAGTCGCCGCTCTTCTCGTATTTGCCAGCTATACCTGGGCCGCCACCGTGCCAGGTTCGGTCTCCGCAACCGCTCGCGTCACCAGCCAGGTCGATGAGCGCGTCTTGGTGACGCTGGTAGGTAATACCCACCGCGCAGCGCGTGACGCGGCGAATGACAGAGGTGCGGTCGAGGCCAACTTTGCAATGCCGCACATGCTGTTGCAGTTGAAACGCTCGCCTGAGCAGGAGGCGGCGCTGCAAAAAGTCATGGAGCAGATGCAGACTCCAGGAAGTGCGTCGTATCACTCCTGGATGTCCGAACAGGAGTTCGACGAACAGTACGGTGTCAACCGAGGTGATCTCACCAAGGTCACGACCTGGCTTCAGGGGCACGGATTCACGATCGGGGGCATCACGCCGGACGGGATGGTGGTGGACTTCTCCGGCACAGCGTCCATGGTCCGCGAGGCCTTCCACACCGACATTCACAGGCTGCAGTTGCCCAACGGCGAGAAACACGTTGCCAACATGTCTGATCCGCAGATTCCGGCCTCGCTCGCGAGTGTGATCGTCGGTCCCACCTCGCTCAGCAACTTTATGCCGCACACCGATCACGTTGCACGCAGCAAAGCGGCGGTGGTAGAGAGTCGAAAAGCAGCGGGCGCGGTGGCCTTCGGGCCAGACTATACGGCCCCCGAAGGCGATAGCACCTACTATCTGTTCACACCTGGTGATGGACAGACGATCTATAACACCACACCCCTGCTGGCTGCAGGTCACACGGGCAAGGGACAGACCATCGGCCTCATCGAAGATGAAACCGCATACGATCCGGACGGAACAGGCGTTTCCCCGGACTGGAAGACTTTTGTAAATACCTTCGGATTAGCAAAGTATGGCGGAAAGCAGACAACCTCATTTCCCAAGGGTCCGATCTTCTGCGGTCAGCCAGGAGACTACAGCGACGGTACCGACATTGAGGTCGCTCTCGACATCGAATACGCCACAGCTATGGCGCCTGGAGCGAATGTCGTAGTCGAGGCATGCCAGGATGGTTACAGCACCTTCGGCGGCTTGATTGCACTTGAAAATCTCGTCTCCGCGGATCAGATCACCGCACCGGTGCTGAGCATGAGCTACGGCTTCTGCGAGGCGGGTAACGGCGCCGCAAATAACGCTGCATTCTCCTACGCCTATCAACATGGGGCCGCCCGTGGCGTATCCATCTTTGTGTCGAGCGGTGACGACGGCGCGCGCTCATGCGATGACGGAAACACAGTCTCCTATTACGGGGCGGGCACAAGCGGCTTCGCGACCACTCCATACAACGTTGCTGTAGGCGGGACCGACTTCGGCGATACCTATGACCACAGCAGAGCGACCTACTGGAACGCAACCAATAACTCGGACTACTCGTCGGCAAAGAGCTATATTCCTGAGATCCCGTGGAATGACACTTGTGCAAGCCAGTTGATCTCGAGCTATTTAGGCTTCGGAACGACCTACGGCCCAAGCGGTTTTTGCGCAAGCCCGCTGGCGGCAACGCTTTCGCCTCAGAACACACTCGAATACATCGACGTGGTGGCAGGCAGTGGAGGCCCCAGCAGCTGCTTTAGCGGTACGCCCGACATCGGCGGTGTAGCCGATGGAAGCTGCGCGGGTCAGCCCAAACCTTCGTGGCAGAAGGTCTTCGGCAACCCGAATGATACCGTGCGCGATATACCGGATGTGTCGCTCTTCGCCTCAAACGGTATATGGGGGCACTACATCGTGATCTGCGCGTCGAATCCTGTAGAGGCTCAATACGGCACAGCGCCCTGCACTGGCACGCCCGATACCTGGACCGGCGAGGGGGGAACCTCAGCTTCTTCTCCGATGATGGCGGGGATTCAAACTCTGATCAACGACTACACGAAGGAGCTTGCAGGTAACCCGAACTACCTCTACTACTCACTGGCAAACACTGAGTACGGATCTGCAGGGAGTGCTGCTTGCAACTCGACGAAAGGTACAAACGGCACGAGCGGCTGTATCTTTCACGACATCACACGTGGCGATATAGACACGCCCTGCAGCTACTTCGATGCGACCACCGACCTTGGCTTCAACTGCTTCGACATCGCCAACGATACCAACATCAACTCTCCGCAAGGCTATCCGATCGGGGTGGGCTCGGTATCAAATACCTCCTTCAAGCCGACCTACGGCACCAATGTTGGTTGGGATTTCTCGACCGGCATCGGTTCGGTCAATGCCTGGAACCTGGCGCAGGGTTTCGCGCACGCCTACGGCAGTGCATCGCCCTTCAAGGCGACCGTAACGCTTACCTCAAGCGTCGCCTCCTATGTCTTCGGACATGGACCCGCGAGCATTACTTACAAGGCAACAGTCAGCGGATCGGGCACCTACCCCACGGGTACAGTGACTTTCGCGCTCGGGGGCACTACGCTCGGGGCGGCGACCCTCGAGCCGACTGGCGGATGTTCGTCCGGCGGAAGCTGCACCGAAGTAGCGAGCTACACGTACGTGCCGGGCACGCTAGCTGTAGGAGCTTACTCAATTTCGGCGACCTACTCGTCCACCAATGAGAACTATGCGTCAGCCACTAAGCAGACGACCCTCCAAGTAATCAAGGCTGGCACGGTAGTCGACGCGACCGCGTTGACCGTGTCACCCACGACATTGGCAGCAGGTTCTTCCAAGGTTACTTTTGCTGCAAAGGTCTCGAGTGCAACAGGTACGCCCGATGGTACGGTCACCTTCACATCAAGTGGGGTTTCGAAGGGAACCTGCACGCTCGCCAAGGGAGCATGCTCGATCAGCCTAGCAACTGCCGCGTATGCGGCGGGCACTTACTCAGTGGTTGCTGTGTACAGCGGTTCCGCCACCTATGAGTCTTCGGTTTCGGCGACGGAACAACTGATCATCACTAAGGCGGCAACCGCCACTGTTTCGAGCGGTACAAGCTCCGTAGAAGCGGGCGGCACGGTCACTCTAGTTGCAAATGTGGCCCGTCCTGCAGGCTACACAGGCGTCCCAACAGGAACGGTGCACTTCTACTCCAGCACTCTGTTGCAAAGCGCACAGGGTGTAGCGACGCTAGACAGTACGGGCAAGGCCGTCTACGAGCAAGTGCTAACCGGTGTTCCTGCGGGAACCTACAGCGTAGTCGCCAAGTATGCAGGAGATGGTTCGGATGCCGCCTCCAATTCTTCGACGCTCACTGTAATTGTGACCAAGGCGCTGACGGAGGTAACCCTCACCTCCAGCGCTAATCCAGTCGCCGAAGGCTCTCCGGTATCTATCACGGCGGTCGTCACACACGCTTGCTGCTCGACAGTGCCTCCGTCAGGTACGGTCGCGTTCCTCCTTGGTACCAAGTCACTCGGAACTCTTAGCCTGAGCTCCGGCAGCGCAGTGCTCTCCGTAAAGACCGCTGGCCTTACACCGGGAACTTACAGTGTGGTCGCGAACTACAGCGGCGACGCCACCAACCAGCCGTCTACAAGGACCTTCACCCTCACTATCGCCGCACCCGCTACCGCCGCGACGCGATAAGGATGAGTGATTAAAACATCGGCATTACCGCAGTATCTCGGGGGTTTCGAAAGATGATTCGTCGACTGATCCAAGCCACTACCGCCGCCACCATCATGGCCGCATCTGCCTTGCCTGCCGCGGCGCTGCAGAGCAAGCCGGAAGCATTCTCCTCTGCCTACACCCAGCCTGCCATCGTGGATGTCTTCAGCTTTGAAGGAGCCTATCACTGCGGTGGAAGCTGCGCGCCGGACGGCGAAGGCTCTTCCAACAGCCTCATGCTCGCCAGCGACGGGAACTTCTACGGCGCGACCGTGTCGGGCGGAACGCTGATGAACGGAGTCTTGTTCAAGCTGACTCCCGATGGCACCTACACCGACATCCATAACTTCGGGTTTACGCCCGACGGCGCGACCGTAGTCACCTCGCTCATGGAAGCCTTCGATGGAAACCTGTACGGAGTAACTGATTCGGGGGGCGCTAATTATCGCGGCACGATCTTCCAGTACAACCTCTCCACGGGAGTTTTCACAACGGTCTACAACTTTGTCGTCGGTGGCGGCTCCTACAGTCAACTGATCGATGATGGTAAAGGCCATCTGTATGGAAGCACCTCAGACGACGGACTGTACGGCCTTGGGAATATCTTCTCGTGGAACTACAAGACCAACTCCTATACCGATATCTACGACTTCACCAATGGCGTCGATGGAAAGCTCCCCTGGGGCGGTATCCTCGTTGCGAGCGACGGCAGAATATACGGCACCTCGCGCTTCGGTGGCCCAACGGATCACACCGGTACAGGTTTCGGCGATGGCGTGGCCTGGTCTATGGACGTCCAGGGAACCGACTTCAAGGTGATCCATAACTTCGGTGCAAGTGCCACCGACGGGTATTCTCCGGTGCAGGGATTTGTCGAAGGCCCCGACCATGCGCTTTATAGCACCACTCTCTACGGGGGCAAGGACTGCTCGGCGAACAACAACAGCAACGGATGCGGCACGCTATATAAGGTCACGCCAAATGGAGCCGACCCCACCTACACGCAGGTCTACGCCTTTAGCCTCAGCGCCGGTCAGGGTGTGAATCCACAGCACGGTTCCCCGACACTTGGCGGTGACGGAAAACTCTACGTGGTCGGCCCGCAGGGAGGGCCTACTGATTACGGTCAGTTGATGGCTTTCACAACTGCAGGCGTTTATACCGACGTACATGACTTCGCCGTAGTCGGAGCCAGCGATACCTCCGGCATTCCCTCTGCCGCGGTGCTGGAGGACCAACTCGGCAACCTCTGGGGTGGCACCATCATTGGCGGCGAACACCAGAACGGTGACATCTTCAAGATCGAAGCCGGCATTGCTCCTGCTATAACGCTGACTGCAAGCACAACGACTTCAGACGTTGATCAGACGGTCAAGCTCACATGGGGCGTGACGAACGCCTTCAGTGATTCAGCGAAGATATGCTTCGCCTCGAGCTCTGATGGCAGCTTCGTCGGTCCGAAGTCGATCACCGGAAACATAACGGTTGAGCCGGCTAAGTCGGGAACGATCCTCTACGCACTCACCTGCGGCGGCTCGCAGACGGCAACTGCGACAGTAGACGTCTTGCCGAAGATTGTGACGACGACAACAATCACCTCTGCGCCAACGAGTCTGGTTTATGGACAGACGGGGGCGATTGACGTCTCGGTTGCAACTCCATCCGGAGAGGTTTCAGGCAATGTTGATCTCGTCTCTGGAGGGAAAACAATTGCTACAGCAGAAGTAACAAATGGTGTCGCGCACATCTCATTCGCGACCGCCAAGCTCACCGCGGCCAACTACAGTGTTCAGGCGAGTTACGAAGGAAATCAGAAGTATGCCGCTTCGATCTCAAAGGCTGCGAAGATCGCGGTTACGAAGGCCACGCCTGTCGTCAAATTCACTCTAACCCCCGCCAAGCTGGCTGATGGCGAGCCAGCCACTCTAATGGTCTCCGTGACCAACGGAGCTGGAACTCCGAGCGGCTCTGTCGTCTTCTCCATTGCAAACCAAACCATCACCAGCGCGGTGCTCAGCTCCGGTTCAGCTCTCGTCTCGATTGACACGAGCAAATATGCAGCCGGGACCTATGCAGTGACCGCTAAGTATGAAGGGGATGTCAACGACACGACAGCGTCTGCCGCGCAAACGATGACCATCGCCAAGGACAGCACCATCGCAACGCTGGGAATTGCATCGTCGGTCGTAGTGGGCAACCAGCTGGTAGCGAACATTGCTGTGACGAAGCCAAACATACCGGGTACCCCAACCGGTACGGTGCAGCTGCTGAGAAACGGACAGGTCGTCGCTAGCGCAACCTTATCCGGTGGTAAGGCGGTCATCAAGAGTTCAACCGTGGGAGTGTCTGCAGGAACGTATTCTTACAGCGCTGCCTACCTGGGGGATACGCAAAATGCGGCGTCGTCCTCCCCTCGCGAAACTGTCACCGTAACTACGAAATAAAACCTGGGCAAACGCGGGCGCAAAGTAACGCACAGCGACCGCGTTTTCCTTTCCAGAAGATGACAGGGGATGGTGAAACGTATGAAGCAGGTTCCGGTCCTAGTACTCGCCCTAATTGCAGCGGCTCTGCCGTCTGCCGCTCAATCGAACCAGGCAGTCAAAGAGAAGCTCGCGGAGGGTGTGGCCGGTCTTATCCCGGGCGCGCGCCATCTCGCACCTCCGGCAAACATGCCGGTTAAGCCTCAAGCGGCAGTAGCAAACACTCCTACGCTGCAGATTTCGAGCGGGGTCAGTCCTGCAGTGCTCCATACTTTTAACGTACCCACGAGCCTGGACGGCCAAGGTCCAGATGGGCCTGTCATGTTCGCCAGCGACGGCAAGCTATACAGCACCACGACGGCAGGCGGGAAAAATGGCTGTGGCACCATCTTTAGCTTCGATCCGGCGACGCAGGTCTACGTTACGCTTTACAGTTTGGACTGCGACAAGGATGGGACTGTTCCGGTAAGCGGGTTGATTCAAGCCGCAGACGGTTACCTGTACGGAACAACAATCGGATTCGGTCCCGCTGCGACCGAAGTTCCAGGCGGAGGCATCTTTCGTTACAACATCTCCACCGGGGTCTTTACGTCTCTCTATCGCTTTCAGCACGGCGGAACGCCGTATGGTGACATGATCGACGACGGCCACGGAACGCTCTACGGAACAACATTTTCCGATGGTGTCTACAAAGACGGCAGCGTTTGGAGCTGGAACTACACGAAGAACACCTTCAAGACGCTTTACTCATTCACGGGAGAGCAGGACGGCGCCGGTGTGACGGGCGGTCTCGTCCTTGCCAGCGACGGCCGCCTCTACGGGACCGCGGCTTACGGCGGAACGTTCGGATGGGGAACAGCGTTTGTGCTGAACATCGACGGCACCGGCTTCAAAGCCTTCTACAACTTCACAAATTTCTACTCGGCTCTGGATGGATCCTCTCCATCGGCAGACTTAGTGGAAGCCCAGGACGGAAACTTATACGGAACGTCATGCTGCGGCGGTGAGCTCAGTCTTCAGGGTGCATTCTTCCGAATCACACCGAACGGCGCGGAATCCACGTTGACCCCGCTTGCGGCTCTCGGCCAATCGGTTTACCCATATGTGTTTGTTGAGGGCGGCGATGTGGACCTTGGTCGTCCCTTGATCGCAGGTGACGGCTACATTTACCTCACGCCGTCGTATGGTGGCAGCAACCCCGGCGGCACAGCGCTCCAGATGGATACCTTCGGGAATGCAAACAGAATCTACAGCTTTGAAAACCCATACGACGATTTCGCCATCAGCCCGTACGGAGTGATGGAAGGGCAGGATGGCAACCTCTATGGAGCCACCTACTCGAGTGGGTTCGCCTCAGGAATTCTCTACGAGCTGAACACTGGTCTCCCACCCGCTATCACGTTGGCCGCGAGCACCTCCTCGGCTTACGTCGGTGTGCCACTCTCCCTCGCGTGGTCGGTAAACAATGCGTTTAGCAACAACGCGGCCGTATGCTTGGTCCGCAGCACTGACGGCACCTTCGGAGGGAACGGAGCCGCTGGACTACGTCCAATCGTTGGAAATGAGAGTGTTACTCCAGTAGGCAGCGGCAGCGTGACCTATTCGTTCACCTGCGGCGGAGTCGAATCAGCGACCACAACCGTCCAGGTGAACAAAGTGGCAACAGTCACCACTATCGAAAGCGCTCCGACTACGATTCAGCAAGGGCAGACAGCAAAGATATCTGTGGCGGTTGCCGCGCACGTCGGCACCAATCTCCCCGTAGGAAGCGTGAGTCTGATCGTCGGCAGTCAGACACTCTCAACCGCAACGCTCTCTAATGGAAAAGCAACGTTCTCGTTGCCAACCACCACCATAGCTCCGGGCGTCTACCAGGTGCACGTGACCTACGGCGGCTCCACTGCCTTCGTCAACTCAGTCTCCGCCAATGCCAAGTTGGATATCAAAGTCGTCCCAGCCATCACATTCCGGGCCAGTCCAACTACGACGACACAGGGTCTGGATTCGACCTTCAGTGTTTTGCTCGGCAAAACGGGAGCTCCGAGTCCGACCGGAACTGTAACGTTCAGCAGCCCTACTTATAAGTTTGGAAGCACATCTGTCAGCAGTGGCATGGCCAGCTTTGTCGCGAACTTCGGCAAGATTTCCGCCGGCACTTACGTGGTGACTGCCGCCTACAGCGGCGACAACTACAACGAGGCAATCAGCGCTACGCAGACCATCAAGATTACTAAGGCCACAACCACCACGAGCCTCACCGGGCCGACAACCATCAATGCGGGGTCATCCGGAAGCTATAAGATCTCCGTTGCCCGACCAAACCTGCCCGGCACCGCGACGGGGAAGGTGAGGCTGTTATTCGGCACGGCTTCCATCGGTTCTGCCGAACTCTCAGGGGGTGTGGCAACTCTTACGGTTCCGTCTACGGTAGTGAAAGCGGGAACGTATCAGGTCACTGCTCAATACTCCGGCGACGAGAACAATACGCCATCCAATTCTCTCCCCGTTGCGGTCACGGTTCGCTGACCACGGCGCGGTGTTGATTAGAGGTAGCGAAGCAGGGAATGGCTACCACGTCATTAGATAGCTATGCTAACTAGCGAAGGCTCATGGAGCATTAGGAACTCTCGTTGTGAATCGGACGGTCGCTCTCAACTTGCTCCGCACCACAACTAGTCGGCTGTGGTGCGGAGCAAGACGATTGAACTCATTTATTGAATGTTCAGGCTCCAATTCTGCGGCGCTTGGCCGTTTGCTGTATCGAGCCACATCCGCAGTCCCTGCGAACCTTTGGAAACGGCGGCGCTCAAACTTCCCGGAGTTATGAGTATGACCAGCATGACGGAGCACTAGACTTCCGTCTTCCCGTCGCGTGCAAAGACCAAAGCGTGCTGGTTGGGCTTATCGAGACCCTGCGGTCAAAAGCCGGCGTACAGGAGATCAGCACTTCAATCTTCCTGGGAGAGATCACTCGATGGGCCCTGAAGAACCTGCCCAGCGAGCGGTCGTAACAACCAACGCACGTCTCAGCTCTACCGCACCCAGGCATCCCGTAAAAAATCAAAGCTCCCCGCCCCACGAGGCACAACCCCCTCAACTCGCCGAGTATGAATCACCTCATTATTCGGATACCACATCGGAATTCCCGGCAAATCCTCCGCCAGAATCTTCTGCACCTCAACGTAATCGGCTCTCCTCGCCGCCCGATCCGAACTAGCCGCCGCCTCCGTCAGCAAAGCATCCACGCGCCCATTCGAATACCGCCCTCGATTTCCCCCCCTCGGCGGAAAGCTGCTCGAAGCATACGCGTACCGAAAGATATCCGGATCTTCATTGCTCCCAATCCATCGCAGCGCATACATCTGGAACGCACCTTTCGTCACGTCGGAATAAAATGTCCCAAACTCCCCTGACCTTATCTCGAGTCGAATCCCCGCCGCTCGCAGCTGCTGCTGCAACACCGTCACCATCAGCCGAGTCGTCTCATCCGTACTCGTCTTCATTGTCAACCGCAGCCGCACACCATCTTTGCCAGCAGGGAAGCCCGCCTCCTCCAGCAACCTCTGCGCCCGCGCCACATCATGCGGATATTGCGCTAACCCCGCATCCTTCGCAGCCGCCCAGTGTCCCTCCGGCAGCAACGTATCCGCCAGCCGAGCCTGTCCCCGCCAAATCGCATCCACAATCGCCTGCCGATCCATCGCACACGCAATCGCCTGTCGCACCCGCTTATCCTTCAATAACGGATCTGTAACATTAAATGTCACATAAACCACAGGCGACCCACCCCCCGACTCCACCTTCAGGTTCGGTGCACTCTCTAGAGCATGCACCATATCCAGCGTCACCACGTTGCTGGCCAGGTCCGCCGATCCCTTCTTCAGCTCCAACGCACTCGTAATCGCATCCGGCACCACCTCAAACCGCACCTGTTCAATCCGCTGCGCACCGGCAGGAACCTCCTGCATCCCCGCCCAGTACTCATGATTCCGCGCAACGATCACCTCTTTATCCTGCACCGCACTTACAAACCGAAACGGCCCCGACCCCACCGGATGAAGTCCAAAATCCTTCCCGCTCCCACGCGGCACCACGCCAAACAAGCCATCGCTCACATTGAACAACAGCCCCTCATCAGGCCGTTTCAAATGCACCACAACCGTCAGCCGATCTCTCGCTTCAACCTTGTCCACCGCCGCGAAGCCCCCGCCTTTTGCGGTAACAACCGAACCATCGATCAAACTCCTGATCGTATAAGCAACATCTTCCGCGTCAAGCGGCGTTCCATCATGAAACCGCACGCCATCGCGCAGATGAAACACCCACGTCAACGGATCAGGCTGCTCCCAGCTCTTTGCCAGCCACGGCTGCAACTCATAGTGCTCATCCTTCTTCACCAGAGCATCAAAGATCAGCCCACCCACACGTTCCGACTGCGCATCCGCTCCCACCCGCAAGTCCAGATTATTCGGACTGCTCTCAATAATCACAACCACCGACCCCGGCTCTTCCACTCGCCCACGACACCCAGTGATTCCAACAGACACAGCCATAAAGACCATGCAAATCCATCGTCGTCGGATTCCAGCCAAAATCGCGGTAGAGCTCGCACTAAAAAAAGATATCGTCATCTCGTCCGGAGCACGCCAGAGAACCCTGATGCCCTCATCTGACTTTGAGTATCACCCCTCGAGCTAATAAGCATGCGTCACTTTACCCAGCACCACGGCTCTCTGTGCCCCAGTTGCCGCAGGAATATTTCCAGGCAGATTGAACCAGCTCAACCACGCAAGCAGTGCAAACGCAACCCCCTCCTTCGCCTGTGCCGGAACCCCCAACTCCTCCATCAACCGCACCTTCACTCCCATCGGCTCCAATCCTTCCGTCAGCAGTCCGATCAAGGAAGCATTCTTCGCCCCTCCTCCTGAAATTACGAATTCCACCGGAGACAGCGGAGCTGCCTGGCCCACGTGCCCCCACAAAAACTTCCGATAAGCCTTCAAAATCGACGCAGCTGTCAAAGCAGTAGCGGTTGCGACTACATCTTCATCTCGATCCTCACTCCCAGCCGCCTTCCGGCACATCGCAATAAATCGCGAAACAAACGTCTCTCCAAACTGCTCTCGCCCGCAAGACTTTGGCGGCAGGGAAGAGAAGTATGGTTCATTCAGAATCATCTCCACCACATCCCGCAGCACGAGCCCTGTCCGAGCCACCGCACCGCCACGGTCAAAGTCGCGCTCATACAGTCTCTTCATACAGGCATCGATCACCATATTTCCCGGACCGGTATCGAACGCCATCACCGCATCCACTCCCGCCTCAGCCGGAACAGCGGTAACATTCGCAATCCCGCCAAGATTCAGCAAAACCCTGCTCACCTTCGCAGAGCGAAACATGCAGTAGTCCAGCATAGGGACCAGCGGAGCGCCCTGTCCCCCAGCAGCCAGATCCGCCGGCCTGAAGTCGCTCACAACTGGAATCCTTAGCCTCTCCGCGATCACGGCGGCCTCGCCCATCTGCCATGTGGCGCGCGTCGCCTTCCCGAGATACTTCTCCGAAGCCCCCTGGTGGTACACCGTCTGCCCATGACAACCCACCAGCTTTATCTTCACCCCAAACTTCTCCTGCGCCTTTGCCACTGCATCCGCATACACCTCACCCAATCGCCAGTTCAGCCGCGCAAGCTCTGCCACCGAAATCGCATCGGCATCCATCGCTGCGAGCACCGCCGCCCGCAGAGTCTTCGGATACGCCAATCCCAAATGTCCCAGCAGTTTGATACGCGGCATTCCACCAGCCACCGACGGAGGCGAAATCCTGCAGATCGCAACATCCACTCCATCCGCGGAGGTACCACTCATCACTCCAGCTACCACCAAGCTCTTCACAAAGCCTCCCCAACCGAATGACACCGGGCAACGCCCGGTCCAATGCATTGGACATCACCACAAAAGGTATACAAGTCACGAAGTGACCGCCCCGCGCGTAGCGGGCTCGTCCGGCAGAACATCATCCCTTCAACTCCCTCTGCAACTCCGCCAGCAAATTCAAAGCATCCCTCGGAGTCAGCCCATCCACATCCGCCTCCGCCAATCGATCCACAATCCTCTGCGACAACGGCGTAAACATAGTCATCTGCATCTGCGCCCCCTGCGCAGGCGAAGCCTCTCGTACCTGCTGCGTCTCCGCTCGCTCATGCACCTTCAATACCTCGCGAGCACGCGCAATTACACCAGAAGGCAGGCCAGCCAACCGTGCAACCTCGATCCCATAGCTCTTACTGGCAGGCCCTGCTTCTACCGTATGCAAAAACACAATCCCCCCCGCCGTCTCCTTCACCGTCACCCGCAGATTCGTCAGCCTCGCCAGCCGATCCGCAAGCAGCGTCAGCTCATGATAGTGCGTCGCAAACAGCGTCCTCGCTCCAATCCGGTCGTGTAGATGTTCCACCGTCGCCCAGGCCAAACTCAATCCATCATAAGTAGCAGTCCCACGCCCCATCTCATCCAGCAGCACCAGCGAGCGGTTCGTCGCCGTATTCAAAATCGCCGCCGTCTCCGTCATCTCAACCATGAACGTCGACCGCCCCCGCGCCACATTATCGCTAGCCCCAATGCGCGTATAAATCCGATCCACCAACCCCAGCCGCATCCTCTCCGCCGGAACAAAGCTCCCCATCTGCGCCATCACCACCAGAAGCGCAGCCATCCGCAGATACGTACTCTTCCCCCCCATATTCGGCCCCGTAATCAGCAGCACCGCCGGTCCCGCATCCGCATCCAGATGAACCGAGTTCGGCACAAACCGCCCACTCCCCGACTCCTCCATCCGCCTCTCCACCACCGGATGCCGCGCCTGCACAAACTCCAGCACTCCCGACTCCTCAACCTGCGGTCTCACCCAACCACGCAGCGCTGCCAGATGCGCAAAACAACCAAGCAGATCGATCTCCGCAATCTTCCTCGCAGTCTCCCGCATCCGCCCCGCGGCCTCCAGCAACTGCCGTCGCAACTCCGCAAAGATCTTCTTCTCAATCTCCCCACTCCGCTCCTGCGCGTTCAAAATCTTCGTCTCATACTCCTTCAACTCGGGAGTAGTAAACCGCTCCGCATTCACCAGCGTCTGCTTCCGCTCATAGTCCGCCGGCACAGCCTTCGCATTCGCCTTCGTCACCTCAAGGTAGTAGCCAAACACATTGTTAAACCGCACCTTCAGCGACCCGATCCCCGTTCGTTCGCGCTCCCTCTCCTCAATCGCTGCCAGCGCCTGCCGCCCACTGCGGCTCAATTCCCGCAGTTCATCCAACTCCGCATCCACTCCCTCGCGAATCGCCCCACCATCCCCAAGCGAAACCGGCGGCTCCTCCACAATCGTCCGCACAATCATCTCGTGCAGATCCTCCAACGGATCGACACTCGCACCCAACTCCCGCCATCTCGCACTCTCAAACAATCGAACCGCCGCCACCACCCCTGGCAAACAATCCAGCGTCCTCGCCAGTGCCATCACCTCTCTCGGCCCAGCCGAATCCAGCGCCACCCTCCCCAGCAATCTCTCTAAATCCAGCACCCCATCCATCGACCGCCGCAGCTCTTCCCGACGTCGCAGATCCCCCGCGGCCTCACCCACTGCCTCCAGCCTCGCCTCAATCTCCCCCACCCCACTCGCCGGCCGCAGCAACGAAGCCCGCAACAACCGCTTTCCCATCGGCGTACAGCAAGCATCCATCGTGTAAAAAAGCGTAGTCTGCACTGACTCGCCCGAAAACAGCGGCTCCACCAGCTCCAAATTCCGCACACTCACCGCATCCAACTCAAGACAAGTAGACCGCTCATAAAAACGCAGCCCATCCACATGCTCCAGCCCACCCTGCTTGGTCGCCCGCATATAGTGCAGCAGAGCCCCAGCCGCCACCGCAGCAGCCTCATGCCCACCCAACCCCATCCCATCCAGCGAATGCACTTTAAAATGATTCCGCACCAACGGCACCGCATAATCGGCCGTAAACACCCACTCCTCCACCGCCGTCTTCGTCCGAATCCCATCCAGCCCCGCCGCCGTTTCGCTCTCCCCCGCCAAATTCACGCCACCCAGCAGGCCCGTCCCATACAGCAACTCCACCGGCCGCACCCGCCCCAACTCATCCACCAGCGCCGCCCATCCGCCGCCAGCAAACTCCGTAGCCCGAAACTCCCCCGTAGAAAGATCCAGCAAAGCCAACCCACAAACCTGCCCCACCCCCGAACCCAACACCGCCACGCTCGCCAGATAATTGCTCTGTTCCGCCCCCAACGTCGGATCGAGCGCAGTCCCCGGCGTCAGCACTCGCGTAACCTCACGCCGCACGACCGCCTTGGTCAGCTTCGGGTCCTCCATCTGCTCCATCATCGCAACCTTGTATCCCAGGCGCAGCAGCTTCTGCAGATACACCTCAGCCGCATGGTAGGGAACCCCGCACATCGGCTGCTTCTTCTCTCGATCGCGAGCAGTTAGCGTCAGTTGCAGCACGCGCGAGACAAGAATCGCATCCTCATAAAACAGCTCATAAAAGTCCCCAATCCTGCAGAACACCAGGCAGTCGGGATACTGTTCCTTCGCTGCAAAATATTGCCGCATCGCCGGCGTCGCCCCAGCCGCTTCACCCGCCAACTTCGTCACTGTCTCATTCGTCATAACCACAGAACCGCAGAATACCGTACCCAGCAGTCAAGGCGCCGAAGGCGCGCCAGCCTCGATGGCAGATCGCGCCGTGCGCGCAGCACGCCTTTGCCATTTTCTAGCAACCAACCGCCAAATACGGTACTCTAAGGAACAGCAGTCTCAGATCTTCCCGAGAGGTTCCACCGAATGACACAGCCGACCTGGGCCACGCCCGACTTTGAAGAAGTATCCCTTAACTGCGAGATCAACTCCTACGCTCCCGTAGAACTCTAAGCAGAGTTTCCGTGCGCATTAAAATCCTGGGGGCCGCCGCAGGTGGCGGCCTTCCCCAATGGAACTGCACCTGCGCCAATTGCACCTCTCTCCGCCAGCATCATCCCCACATCCAAGCCAGAACCCAGTCACAGCTAGCCGTAACCGCTGACGACAACACCTGGTTCCTGATCAACGCCTCCCCCGATCTCCGCCAGCAACTCATCAACAATTCTGAAATCCATCCAGACCCAGCAAAGGGCCTGCGCAACACTCCAGTCGCCGGAATCATCCTTACCAGTGCCGACCTCGACCACGTCCTCGGCCTCCTCCTGATGCGCGAGTTCACCCCCGTCCGCATCTACGCCACGCGCCCGGTCATCAGCATCCTCCAGAAAAACAGCTTCTTCCATATGCTCGATCGTCTCCCCGGACAATCCCGCTGGACCGAGATCGAACCGAACGTCAGCTTTCAAGCAGGCGGCGGCCTCACCTGCACCCCAATCGCGCTATCCAACAGCCTGCCAACCTATATCAGCGAAGCAGACCGCGCTGCCCTCGACCCAACCGCCGCTACCATCGGACTCATCCTCGAGGACTCCAGGGGAGCCCGTGCTGCATACCTCCCCGCACTTCCGTCCGTGTCCGCTCCCTTGAAGCAGCTACTCTCCACGTGTTCCACTATCTTCATCGACGGAACCTTCTGGACCGACGACGAACTCCAAAGAATCCAACCCGGAACACCTTTGGCTCGCTCCATGGGCCATCTTCCAATCAACGGTCCAGACGGATCACTCGAAACTCTGAAGGACCTGAAAGACATTCGCAAAATCTACACACACATCAACAACACAAACCCGATCTTGCAGGAACAAAGTTCGGAGCGTCGCGCAGTCGAGGACGCAGGCTGGGAAGTGGCATGGGACGGACTAGAGATAACGCTTTAGATCAAACAGAGCCGGTTTTGTTGAGTAAAACCGAGCTGCGCCAACGCCTCCAGCAGGTAGGCGAGGCAATGTATCACCACAAGCATCCCTTCCATCTGCAGATGCACGCAGGCCAGCTCACACGCGGCCAGATGCAGGCCTGGGTGCTCAACCGATACTACTATCAGAGCCGCATCCCAATCAAAGACGCCATCATCCTCTCGAAGTCCGAAGATGTAGCCCTCCGCCGCGCCTGGCGAAAACGCATCATCGACCACGACGGCGACACCGGCGTCGGTGGCATCGAAAAATGGCTGCAACTCGCAGAGGCCGCTGGCCTCGATCGCAACTACGTCATCAGTACCCACGCCATCCTCCCCGGCGTTCGCTACGCAGTCGACGCATATATCGACCTCGTCACCAACAGCACTCTCCTCGAAGCTGTCTCTTCTTCGCTCACCGAACTCTTCGCCGGTCAGCTCATCGCCTTGCGCATGGACGCTCTCGCGAAACACTACCCCTGGCTTCAAAACGGTCTCGCCTACTTCCACGGCAGGCTCACCCAGGCTCCCGAAGACGCAGCCTTCGCCTTCGACTACGCAGCGGAACACGCCGACACTCCGCACCTTCAATCCTTGGTAGTTCGTTCGCTCGAAAGAAAGTGTGCTCTCCTCTGGGCGCAGCTCGACGCACTCCAATACTGCTACGTCGAACCCGGATCGCTTCCTCCACAACCAGACGTCTTCCGTCCCGAGGAATAATGAGCGAACCCGTCGCAGGCACCAGAATCCCGCGTCTTGCAGTAGGCTGTCGCGTCCGCACTGTCTCCCCTGACGAAGCGATGCTCTTGGTCCCCGAAGGCGCGCTTCGACTCAAGGGCGCAGCCAGCGAAATAATCGCCCTCATCGACGGCCAGCGCTCCGTCGAAGCAATCACAACCCAACTCCAGCAGAAGCACAGCGCAACCGAGTCGTCGCAGATCGCCGCCGAGGTAAAACAGTTCCTCGACAAACTCCACGCACGTAGCGTGCTCCTCTACAAGGACTAGATTAAGAGAATGGCCTTCCGGCCGGGACCGCTACGCGCGGAGCGGTCACTTCGTGACATCTATACCGGCTTCGCCTGATGATCGCGACCAACGGGAGCGCCAACCGAAGGGGTATACAAGTCACGAAGTGACCGCCGCCCGCGCAGGGCGCATACAATCTTTTCAAGCAGCAAATATGTCGACACTCCCCGGTCCACTCTCGCTCGTAGCCGAAGTAACCCATCGCTGCCCATTGCACTGCGTCTACTGCTCCAACCCCCTTCAGATGCAAGCAGCTGAAAATGAGCTATCGACAAAAGACTGGACCAGAGTCTTCCACCAAGCCTCAGCTCTAGGCGTCCTCCACCTCCATCTCACGGGAGGCGAACCCCTCGCACGACCAGACATCGCAAAACTAGTAGCAGCGGGCAGGGAAGCGAACCTCTACGTCAACATGATCACCTCAGGCCTCGGCCTCACCGCCGACCGCATGACCGAACTAAAAGACGCAGGTCTCGAACACATCCAGCTAAGCCTCCAGGACGCAGACGAAGAAAAGGCCAACGAGTTCGCAGGAGCCCGCGCCCACGCCCACAAACTCAAACTCGCCACCCTCATTCGCCAACAAGACATAGCCTTCACCGTCAACGTAGTAGTTCACCGCGAAAACCTGGACCGCCTCGAAGACATCCTCGCCCTCGCCGAGTCCCTCCAACCGCAAAGAATCGAAGTAGCCCACGTCCAGTACTACGGCTGGGCCCTCAAAAACCGCGACAGGCTCATGCCCACCCCCAGCCAGGTAGAGCGCTCCGTCCAACTCATCCAGGCAGCCCAGTCCCGTCTCGCCGGCCGCATCCAACTGCAAGCCGTGTTCCCCGACTACTACGCCCGCTACCCCAAACCCTGCGTCGGAGGTTGGGGCCGCCAGATGATGCTCATCGACCCCGTGGGCCTCGCCCTTCCATGCCACGCCGCCGCGATCATCCCCGGCCTGGAGTTCGACTCCGTCCGCACCCACTCCCTCGAATGGCTCTGGCAACAATCCGCAGCATTCAACCGTTTCCGCGGCCAAAGCTGGATGAAAGACCCCTGCGCCGACTGCGACCGCAAAGAGATCGACTTCGGCGGCTGCCGCTGCCAGGCCTTCCAGCTAACCGGCGACGCCCAAAACACCGACCCCGCCTGCAGCCTCAGCGACCTCCACGCCGACCTCGTCGCCATCACCCAGGCCCTACCGCCGCCCCCTACCCAATGGGTCTACCGCATCCTCGCAAACTCCTGATTCCACGCCGCGCCCCCCAGGTCCGATCACCAAAAATAAACTTCAAAAGTTCGGCGTATTTTCAGGCTCCAGAAAAAGTGGATGTCAAAACACCACGTCTACCACGCATCCACCACGATCTCACCACGTTTTCACCACCACAAAAACCTCTAAAATCCCCAAAACCCCCACAAAGTTCACCCCTTCACCACGCCGGATTTAATTTCGTACCCAAATTTCCACACATACCCCCTTCGAGGGATATCAAGGTGTATTCCGACAGCCGTACTCTCGTCTTCGTTCGAAAGGACAAGAAAATATGGCCAGAGCAGTGTCGTCTATCGGAGTGGGTATCAACTTCAACCCCACAATCCCCTCTAAAACCGAAAGAAATCAGGAAAAAGAAATCGATCACGGCCCAGGCGCCCCCTACGGAATCGTCTTCGGCCTTCTCTGCTCCCTGATCGCCTGGATGTTCCTCGCATACGGAATCTACCGCATCCACGCCATGTTCCTCGCCGTTCGCTAGCCAAGGCCGCGTCAACACAGGATGTCCCAGCGATCCTCCGCGTAAAACAACGAATACTCAGGCCCATTCGCGCGCAGCCGGCAGAGACAGCGAAACCGTCAGCACCCCTCCAGAATCAAACCCATAAGCGATATACTCAAGGTTTGCGGAAAAACTCCGCGAAGTATCACCCAGTACGTCACTTATGTCCCTCCTCTGGCTCAGAGTCGCGGTCTCTCTCTACGGCATCGCCGCGCTCGCGGTCTTGCCCGCAGCTCTTTATGACCGCCCCCGCTGGCGCCACATTGCCGTCCCCGCCACCGTAGCCGCCGTGTTCTTCCACTTCGTATCGTTGGCCGAGATGCTCAACCTGGCCCACCATCGTCTTCCCGTCGATACCCATGAAACTCAGACCCTCCTTGGCCTCCTCCTGGCCTTGGCCTTTCTCCTCGTCTACGCCCGCTACCGCACTGTCTCCCTGGGCATCTTCCTTCTGCCCATCTGCTTTCTCCTCGGTCTGGTTCCAGCCTTTCATCCCGGCCAGGAGAGCACCACCTTCCCCATCCTCCACACCGGTTGGATCTTCCTTCACGTAGCTCTTCTCCTTGCCGCCTACGCAGCTCTCTTCCTCTCCATGCTTGCCTCGCTTCTCTATCTAGTTCAAGAGCGCCGCCTCAAGCAAAAGTCTCCAACGATCTCCTGGCTGCCGCCGCTCGAAACCACCGACCAGATCGCCCTCAAATCTCTTCTCTTCGGCCTCCCCTGCATGACCGCCGGCCTTCTCATCGGTTCGCTCATCGCCCAGGCCACCGTCGGCGCTTCTTACTTCCGTGACCCCAAGATTCTTCTCGCCTTCGCCATGTGGCTGGTTTACGTAGCGATGATCCACATACGTCGCATCTCCGGCCTCCGCGGCCGCCGAGCCGTCTACCTCTCCAGCTTTGTCTTCCTGGTCGTGCTCACCGTCTGGGTGGCCAACCAATTCTCCGCCGTTCACAGGTTCGCCGCCCCATGAGCACAATCACACAGGGGCGCCTCGTCCTTCTCGGCATCAACCACAACACTGCGCCTATCGAGGTGCGCGAGCGCCTCGCCATCCCCGCCGAGCGCCTCGCCGACGCCACCCGCACCCTCCTCCACCAGCCGGGCATCCGCGAAGGCCTGATCCTCTCCACCTGCAACCGGGTCGAACTACTGACATTACAAGACGACGCCGAAGCCGCGCCGCCACAAGCCAAAACCGATCTCCTCCGCTTCCTTCACGAGTACTTCGCCGTCTCGCCTCATGACATCCAGCCGCACCTCTACGAGTTTCGCGAACGCGAGGCCGTCCGCCATCTCTTCCGCGTCGCCAGCTCGCTCGACAGCATGGTCGTCGGCGAACCCCAGATTCTCGGCCAGGTCAAAGAGGCCTACACCATCGCGCGTGACGCTGGCGCAGTCTCGACCCATCTTGAATCTCTGCTGCAACGCACTTTCACGGTCGCGAAAAAGATCCGTACCGAAACTCAAATCGGTTCAAGCTCAGTCTCAATCGCCTCCGTAGCTGTTGATCTCGCCAAAAACATCTTCGGATCTCTCTACGGCAAGACCGTGCTGTTGGTGGGCGCCGGGAAGATGTCCGAGTTAGCCGCTCGTCACCTCATCGAACAAGGCGCCTCCTCCATCCTCGTCACCAATCGCACTCAGTCCCGCGCCGAGAAAATCGCCGCGAACTTCAGCAGCCTCACTGTACATACCGAAGCCATCCCCTTCGAGGCCCTCTACGAGCAAGCCGACCGTGCCGACATCGTCATCACCTCCACCGGCGCCCCACAAAAGATCTTCGGACGCTCCCACGGCCAGCACTTCCTCCATCGACGTCGCAACCGCCCTATGTTTTTCATCGACATCGCCGTCCCTCGCGACGTCGATCCGCGCATGAACGAGGTCGAAGGTTGCTTCGTCTACGACATCGACGATCTCCAGCAGGTCGCTGCCGCCAATCTAGCCGATCGCAGCCGCGAAGCTGCGGCAGCCGAGAATATCGTCAGCAGGGAAGTGGACAAATACCAGGAGCGTCTCCAATCCCGCGACGCCGTTCCCGCCATCAAGGCGCTTCAACTGCAGGCCGAAGAACTCCGCGTGGCCGAACTGGCGCGTTCCCAATCCAAACTCGCGGATCTTTCCCCTCAACAACGCGAAGCGGTAGAAGCCCTCACCCGGTCGCTCACTGCCAAGCTCCTCCACCCGCAACTGGCAGCCTTGCGTGAGGCAACGCGCACAAAAAACTCCGAGTAGCACGGGCATCTCTGCCTTCGCCACTCGGAGTTTTTCTTGATCCATACCAGAACAGCGCAACTAGACTGCGCCGGAACCACGAAAGACTGCCGGAATAGTTTGAAACAAGATCTTGATATCGAGCCACACCGACCACTGGTCGATGTAACGCATATCCAGAGCCATCCACTCGTCGAAACTGATCGAGCTTCGTCCCATCACCTGCCACAGACACGTAATCCCAGGCTTGACACTGAACCGGCGTCGATGCCAGTCCTTCGAAAATCCTTCGTAATCTCTCACAGGAAGCGGCCGAGGACCCACAAGGCTCATGTCTCCCCGAAAAACATTAATGAGTTGAGGGATCTCATCGAGACTCGACTTCCGCAAAAACTTCCCCAATGGTGTGATACGAGGATCGTTCTTCAACTTGAACGTAGGGCCTTTGGTTTCATTCAAATGCTCCACCTGGGCCATCAGCTTCTCGGCATCCACCACCATCGTTCGGAACTTCAGAATTTCGAAAGGCCGTTTTCCGTGGCCTATTCTGGTTTGCCGAAAGAAGACAGGTCCCTTGGAAGTCAACCTGATCAACGTCGCCACGAGCAGAAAAACAGGCGCCAGAGCCAGCAGCATGGCCGCAGATACCACTGCATCAGTCAGTCGTTTGATCATGAAGCCCCACGCATTCCACGACTCGTCATGTAGCGTGATCGTACCGACACCCCCCGGAAGATACGCAGTTCGCTTCGTCTGTTCCAGATCGAAAATCGTCCCAATGCTTCGAACCGCAATCCCATGGTCGCGACACGACGCGACGATCTCCGCAATCTGCTGATAAAAAGATGCTAACGGCAACGCCACAATCACTTCGTCAATCGGCATCGTTCGCAGCAATGACGGAATCGAATCCAACCCTCCCAGCAACGCGCCCGCACTCGAGGTGCCCGTCTCTTCAGACCACCATTGATCGTCGACGAAACCCTGCAGGTGGTAGCCCCACTCCGGATGGAGCGCTACATCCTGCGCAAAGCCGTGGGCGCGCTGATTTGTACCAACCACTAAAATATGACGAAGGTTGTATCCCTTCGAACGAAACACCCGCGCTAAGGCTCGACCTAGAAGCCGAGTGGATACGAAGACACCGAAGCTGACCACTCCAAAAACGACGCTGACAAGACCAAGATCCGCGATGCTGTGCCTAGAGTGGGAGCACACCAGCCGTAGCCAGGCAAAGCAGGAGAGCGCGCAAAGAAAGCTCGCCAGGCACAAATCCATCACTTCTCTTAGAAGTCCGTCCACTCTTCGAGACCGATAAAATTTATTCGACCGAAGGATTCCGTGCCACACTACCGCTAAGATAAGTGTCGCCAAGAAGACCTGTATCGGATGGCGGGTCTCCAGCGAGTCGACAATCCCAAAGAAGCGGGGTATGGAGGTAAGGGCATACGCGGCACCCAGACTACCGAACAACAGACAAATGTCGCCAAGCCCCACCAACTCTATAAATATTCTTCTATTGGGTGGCGTCATTGGTGTAACCCCTTTTTGAACGCTGTACAGCGAGTTATGATGCCAAAACTGTCAAGGGAAAAATTGATTACCAAGCATAACTAGAGTAACCAGCTAACAAGAACACCGCAATGAAGCGGACGATCTAAGAAAGCCTTCTCATATTCGACGAACATTTGTTATCTCAATCGTTATGAGCAATTTTGAGGCCGGACAGAGGATCAATCAGATAAGTCTGTTGATTGAACGAACAGCCCAATAAATGTCCCCTGCTAGAACCTTCTCTGGAGTGCGATAGTCAGATTCGCGAATTGCACAAAAAGGAGTTCTGGTTTGGACTGAGAAATGCTCAAAGTCTTGGCAGCAAATAACTTCATTACCAAGGAAAAGAGAAGGACGGCCATGCCAGAAGGTAGAGCGTCTCCAAAGAAAAAAGGAAAGTGCTAAAAATTTGCTACCCCATGGGAACTTTCGTTCCCTCATGTACCTCGGCTGGTGCACGTTAGTCGCAATTACCACCGCGGTACGGACCTATAATGAATTTATTGATAATGCAGCTTCTGGCGTTCCGTGCAACGGAGAAATATGCAAAACGAACCGGGTATCCGCGATGTTTCCAGACTGCTCGATCAACTCTCACTTTCTGAGAGCTCAGCGAGCTTGGCCCAAAGGTATCAAAAGAATTCTCCTTTCCCCCATCTCACGATCGATAACTTATTCAATTCGGAGCACCTATCGTCCGTCCTGCATGAGATGTCCAACACCAAGAGGTCAGATTGGGTGCACCATAACACCCACAATCTTGAGAAGCTTGGACAAAAGTCCGCGGCAGGACTCGGTCACGCCGGCTTTCAGCTCGTTGCTTTGCTCCACTCAGCCCCGTTTCTTTACCTTCTTTCGGAGATCACCGGGATTTGGAACTTGCTTCCCGATCCGTATATGCATGGCGCTGGCTACAGCATCATCCCTCCAAAAGGAAAATTTGACGTTCACATCGATTCCAATGCCGATCTCACGAGTGGCTTGATCCGTCGGCTCGCCCTGATCATCTACCTGAACGAAGACTGGAGCCCGGAGTACGGGGGGCAACTTGAACTCTGGAATGAAGATGCCAGTCGTAAGGTCGCAGAGATTGAGCCGGCGTTCAACAGGACCATGCTGATGGAGATCTCTGAGACGTCCTATCACGGCATCAAACCGGTCGTGGAACCGAGCGGTCGATCGCGCTACTCCTTCATGGCCTACTACAACACTTCGGGAAAAGCATTGGGGAAAGAGATGGGCGTTCACAGTTCTGTCTACGCACCAGAGTGCTATCGACCCAGACCCAGCGTGCGCAGTTTGGCCCGTAGATTCACGCCGCCAATCGTCTACGATTTCGTTCGCGAAAAGATCAAGTAGCTAGTCTCGAATAACTAGATCGTTCATTTATCTATCCTTCGTCAACAGCTCCGTTTCTTTCGCAGCTGCGACAAGTCTGCTCTTTGAAACGAGGATGAGAGATCTTTCTCACTCACAATCTTTGGTCGATAGGCACAATGGAGAAGCGGAACACCGCTCCATGGGAAGTATCATCCACAGACTTGAGGCCTGATGCGGATTTTGTTTTTACACAATCGATATATTTACCGAGGTGGAGAAGACGAGTCCCGAGAGCAAGAGATCTCGATGCTTCGTTCCCGGGGCGAAGAGGTCATCGAATATGTCCTGGACAATGCCGAATTGAGGTCGGCCAACCTGCTAACCGTTGGCTTGGAGTCAATTTGGAATGCCAGCGAATTCCATAAAGTGAAGCAACTTCTTCGGTCTGAAAAACCAGACATCATGAAGGTGGATAACTTTTTTCCACGTCTATCTCCCTCCATCTTTAGTGCCGCAAGAGAAACGGGTACCCCCACTGCTCTTTCCGTGAGAAATTACAGGCTTGTTTGTCCCTCGGCTAACCTGTTTCGCGACGGACACGTATGCACCACATGCGTTGGCAGCAAACTGGCCCTTGCTGCGATTCATCATCGGTGCTACCGCAAGAGTTATCTGCAGTCAGCGGCGGTTGTCGCGAGCAACGCGTACTCTCACTTGCGCGGCGTGTGGACAAACTCCGTAGATCGGTTCATCGCTGTTAGCAGTTTTGTGAAGCAACAACTTGTTGCAGGTGGATTTGCCGAAGATAGAATTCTGGTAAAGCCGAACTTCATCTCTGACTCGGGCGTCGGCGATGGTTCTGGTGGCTACGGACTTTACGTTGGCCGTTTGACAGAGGAAAAAGGCGTTCGTTCTCTCCTTAGCGCTTGGCAGGATATCCCGCAATCCATCTGTCTGAAGATTATCGGCGATGGTCCTCTCGAATCAGTCGTCCGTGAAGCGTCTCAGAAGGATTCGCGGATAGAGTTTTTAGGCCGCAAGTCACTCTCCGACGTCTGCCAGTATCTTGGCGACGCTGCATTTCTCATATTTCCCTCAGAGTGGTATGAACCATTTGGCCGAACGATCGTTGAAGCTTATTCCAAGGGCACGCCCGTGATAGCTGCTTCGACTCCACCGATGAAAGCAATGGTTGAAGACGGCGCAACCGGCCACTTATATAACCCTGGAGACAGCAAGGAACTAGCCTCCGTCGTCAACGCCCTTCTAATAGATCCGGAACGGCTAAAGCTGATGAGAGTTAAGGCCCGAGAAAGATATCTCACAACTTACACTGAAGAGCAAAACTACCGACAACTTATTGATATCTTTCGGCAGTGCATATCGGCTCATACTTCCGTGCCAATATGAACAAATTCTCTCACTGATAGTCATGAACTAATCACCGGAGCAGCTACACTTCCTTTTTGAGTAAGCCGATTGCGAACTGCGTCGGTATTCCGTTCGAAGAGCAGATACATCATCCACGCGTACAAATAAGCAACGACAACGAGGAGAATCGAGAGCATAAAGTGAGCTGGAGTTTTAGGCCATGGGTGCCACGGTCTATTGGTCAGCGCGACGAGGAACACCAGGAAAGGTAAGTGAGTCAAGTAAAGCGTATAGGAGAACTTCGAGAAGGTAACTGCAAGCTTCTGATAGTAAAAGCTAGCGACCGGCTGTCTCGCGTGAAGGATCACATAGAGGTACGCTGCAAAGCTGATGCCGATCGAACCGGCCGTTATCGCATAACTTGTTTGATGTATGCGGAAGAAGACGATGACAGTCAAGAACTGAAGCAAAGCGAGTACTGTCATGGTCCGCCGGAACTTCGATGGAATTTTCAGTTCCAGCGTCGAAATCCCGAAACCCAAGAGCCACACTAAAAAGAAACTGGCAATCTTTATTCCAATCAGCGCGAGGATGACGACAGCGAGGAGTCCATAAAGCACACGCGGACGGATCGCGGTGCGGCCATTGAAAAGCAAGAGCAAAAGAGGGAAGAGCATGTAGTACCAGAACTCGTTTGCCAAGCTCCAAAGCGCCGCATTCGTCCCGTAGGAAGGAACCAGGATCTTTTGAAGAAAGAGGGCATTTCCGAGAAGCACCTTGAGAGTCATTCCGGCAATAAGAGTGTGTTCAACCATGCCCTGGCCCTGAGGCGCTGCATAGATCCCACCATTGCTTGATAGGAATTTCAGACCGATATGATCGAGAAGGCCTCCAAATATAAGCGCAGGGATTAGAACGATCCAGAGCCTGGTCATCCTCTGGAAAAGATATTTGTTCCAGGACCATCGGTTTCCTTCAATCGCTCGCCATGCACTGCTGCCGACAAGAAATCCGCTCAATACAAAAAAGACAACAACTGCTTGGCCACCCAAGCCTAGGGCGCTCGTTGGAGCACCTCCATTGGTGTGATGCGATTGATGTTGACCGAAGAAGAGCATCCTCGAGTGACCGGCAAGCACAAGGAAGGCGGCTGTAGCCCGAATTGCATCCATGTGCACTGAGTATGCGGGAAGCCGAACGTTATCTGATTCGTCGTGAAGTCGTACGATCGATCTTTGGATAGCTGCTAGCATAAGAATGATCCTCTGACTTTGGCGGCGTTTCATCCAGAAAATTATCGGCACTAAGAAACGGGCCGGTTGATAGCGCGATCACTTGGAAAGAGTTCGCTTATTTATTTTTGATTTACTTCTGAAAATCGGAGTCGCAGAACAAATGATTGAAATCAAATTGCGCGAAATCTTCAAACCAAATTGTACGATGGAGACAGTGTACGATCTGAGCAGGAATTTTACAGTTCAATAGATCGAAGATGTTAAAATTCGACCACATCGAGACGATACCGATCTCGTTTGATCTAACCGAGTTTGGCACGGTCTGCAACTTCGTGATCTGTGCGTGAGGATTTTTATTTGACACTCGATACCACGAAGTTTGGTCTGTCTTCTCAAGCCATCCGAGCGTGGCTGTTTTTCCTCAGACACGAAACCAAGTACACGAAGTTTTTCCTGACGCGACTGCGCATCCGCAATGAGCGATCGACGGCTGCGGTGACCGCACCAGGTGGACCCGTAGTGTCGATGACCAGCTACGGCGAACGAATCCGCACCGCGCATTTAGCCTTGGAGTCGATTGCAGCAGGATCATTGCTGCCTTCAAGACTAATTCTGTGGATTGATCGAGCAGAAATGAATTTGGTTCAGACGCCAGAACTCCAAAGACTGGTCAGCAGAGGTCTGGAAATTTGTGCTTGCGAAAACTTAGGTCCTTATAAAAAGTACTACCCCTATTTGCTATCGATGGACACGTTTCAACTCCCTCTCGCGACTGCCGATGACGATATGCTGTACTGCGACTGGTGGCTTGCTGGACTGGCTCGGTCCCATCGTGAGTATCCTGAAGCAGTCGGTTGTTATCGAGCACATATCGTGCGGCTCACAGATGGAGCGATCGCTCCCTATCAGACCTGGCGTCCATGCGGGACTGCCAATCCTAGTCCGCTTCACTTCGCGACTGGCGGATCAGGGTGTATCTATCCGCCGTCGCTCCTACAAAATCTCAAGGCTGCGGGTACTAGGTTCATGCAGTTGTGTCCCAATGCAGACGACGTCTGGCTCCACGCTAACGCTCTGCGAGCCGGAAATCAGGTGCGACAAATCTGGAGCCAACCGCTGAGATTCCCCTTCGCTCCGGATACTCAAGGGAGCGGGCTGTATCATTCAAACGTCATTCTGGCTCGCAACGATGATCAGATTCGCAATACATATTCGGATAGAGATGTTGGTTTGCTAGAAGCCGCTATCGCACAGAGTCAAAAGCTTTAGACTCTTGCGGTCCCGTTGAACCACATCTTCAAGTACTCGTGAAGACTAACAGTCTAAGCAATTTCAGTGAATTCTTAACGTCCAACGGTAAATCTTTGGGGCGCAAAACTATAGCAAGACGGTTGGGAGACGTTTCCGCCAAAGAAATCATCTTACTTAGAGAATTTACTGGAGACATCGCAGGGTTAATACTAGGATAGTGTAACCACTAACGAATGCTCGATTGCCAAATCGCTCGCTGAGTTGAACCAGTCTCTGGAAATGACAACGACTATACCGTAAAATCGACCCTGTAAGGGTCGTTCACGTTCAGCCATTGCGGAAACGCCGCGAACCAATTTTGAGGACAATGCTCAATGTCAATGAACCCGCTTTTGCCTGACACGCGATCTGGGGTGAAGGGAGTGGACCCCTACGGTGGTTTCGGCTCTACGATCCATAAAGAATTGTCAATGAGTGATGTCAGTCGTGTCCTGCGACGCCAACGCACCTTTATTGTCTGGAGTGCTCTTATTGGGCTCGCGTTGGCGCTGTTAGTTTCGCTCATCATGACGCCCAAGTATCGTTCCTTGGCCCATGTGGAACTAAACTCAGAAGGCAACAAATTGGGTCTGAGCGACTTTAGCCCGGATTCAGCTTCGGCCGCCGATGATCTCGGTACTAATCTATCCACGGTTAGCGAGATGCTGCGCAACGACTCAATTGCCCTTGAGGCCATTCGGCAGAACAATCTAGAAGCAGTAGAGCCTTACAAGACTCCGAAGACAGGTAAATTCGCAGCTGAGGCTAATCTCCCGCTGGCGGACGCACCTCAACGCCGGATCCTCGTCCTAAAGCGCTTCGAGTCCAATCTCAACGTCAAGGCCATCCCCGGCACGCGTCTGGTGCAAATCAGCTTCGATGATCGCGATCCAAAGCGTGCGGCAGCTGTGGTCAACTCGATGATTAGTATCTACATCTCCGATTACATTGGGCGGCACTATTCAAATGCTGTCCAAGCCTCTGATTGGCTGCAGAAGCAACTGGCAGATCTCAAAGAGCAAGTTGAGAGGTCTAATCGCCAGGTTACAGACTTTGAAAAGGAGAACGGCTTCTTTGGAATCGTCGGCTCGGGTTCGGATAACACTCAAAATCCGATGCTTCAAAAACTCGTGACCCTCAACCAATCTGTCGTACAGGCTGAGTCAGAGCGCATTCAGAAAGAGGCCATTGTTAAACTGTTGGAGACCCGCGACCCGGAATTAATCGTGGGACTCGGATCGAATCCGCAGGTTCTCAACGGAGTAGCCGGCACCGATCTCGCCGTGCTTCAAAGTCTGCGACTGCAGGAGGCGCAACTCAAGGCACAGTACTCCGATATGGAAAGCAAGTACGGTGCGCGCTATCCTACGCTGGTTGAAACCAAAAGCCAGATGGCCTCCATTCAAAGCTCAATCGCCAAGGCGGTGGATAATCTCCGATCGCGAGCACAAAACGACTATTCGCTCGCGGCCAAGAACGAATCGATGCTGAAGCAGAGCTTCGATCAGCAGGTCACCGAAGCCAACAGACTCAACGACAAGGCTACTCAATTCCAACTACTCAACAAGGAAGCCGAAGCCAACCGGGCTCTCTACGAAGGTCTACGGACCAAGCTTCGCGAGGCTGAGGTTGCAGCCAGCGTCCGGGGTGCAAATATCACCGTTGTCGATCGCGCGTTGGTCATGCCGGAACCGAACTCACCTAACTACCCCATCAACCTCTCCATTGGACTTGCAGGTGGGTTGCTGATTGGGCTGGGCGCGGCCTTCTATCGCAACCGCGGCGACCAGACTCTTGAAAGCGTAGAGGCGATGGAAGCATTGTCGCCGGTCCCAGTGCTAGGGGCGGTACCTAGTCTGACTCGTCTCAAACAGGCATCTTCCAGAGGTCTAGGCAGTAGCGTGGGGCGGGTGATCAACGGTCATTCTCAGCGGATTGAGAGTGAAGACAAGTTATCTCTTGAAGCCTATCGCCAGATTCGCGCTTCGATCCTGATGAATACAGCGGGTGAGCCGCTCCGCACAATTCTCCTGACCAGCCCGTTGAATCGCGACGGCAAATCCAATTCCGTGATAGGGCTTGCAACCGCCTTTGCCTCGAGCGGCGCGCGCGTGCTTGCTCTTGATAGTGATCTCCGTCGCGCGGAAATAAGTGCACGCGCAGGAAAGAACACGGAGAGAGGCCTAAGCGATTTATTGGCAGAGGGAGGAAACCCCAACGATTGCGTCCGTCCTCACGATTCAGTCGCCAACCTTTTTCTGCTCCCCTCGGGAAGTTCGCTCGAGTCCCCACTTCTTTTAATTGAGTCGCCTCGTTTCAAGGAACTGCTGAACGAGCTCAAGAAGAGCTTCGACTTTATTCTGATCGACTCGCCACCAGTCTCCTTCTTCGCCGATGTGAGTGTCATGGCGCCATTGATGGACGCGACCGTGCTCGTGGTACGAGCCGGAGTTACTCCGAAGCAGGCTTTTCAGCGCTCATGCCGCTCTCTAATCGACGCCCGTAGCAAGTTGCTCGGAGTGATCGTTAACGATCTGCCACTCGATTCGTCCAACTTCTATGGTTATTACGGATATCGCGGAAAGGACTTTGCCCGCTCCTATGTCAAAAACTAGCGTTTCCCTCCGTATAGCTTTTACCTTATCGCTGGTGCTGGCCGCAGCAGGAAACCTAACTCTGGCCAAAGCACAAACGCCCTCGCTGATTCCACAGCAGCAGCAGGGGCCCTTGCCCAACGTACAGCCCGCGGCCGGTGGGAGGCAGTTCGGCGCGGGCGCAGCTCCCGCCGCTGGCGGAATCGTTTCCGCTCCACCCAACTTGGAAAAGTTGCCCATCGAGCCTGGATTCCTGCTTCAGATTTCTGTATTCAACGAGCCGCAACTCAGCCAGGAGGTGCGAGTCGCTGAGAATGGCGATATAAACCTTTCCTTGGCTGGTCACGTGCACGTTCAAGGTATGCATGAATCTGAAGCTGAGGAAGCGATTGAGGCGGCATATAAAAAGTCTGAAATGCTGAAAAGTCCTCAAGTCGCAATCTCGATCGTTCAATATATTTCACCCAAAGTCGCGATTCTGGGCGAGGTACAAGCGCCCGGAAGCTATGAACTGATCTCGCCCACTGATTTGCTCACAGCTATCACCATGGCGGGAGGTGCCACCATCGATGCCGGAAATCGGATCATTCTCCGGCACGCGGCTACTCACGACGAAGAGGTTGTCAAATTCGCTCATAGCGGCGACACCAGTAATCTCAGAAGGTTCACGGTGAGCGCCGGCGATACCATCGTAGTAAATCGCGCTGGGATCGTATATGTACTGGGCGCCGTCAATCGGCCCGGCGGTTATGTCATGCAGCCCGATGGTTCTATGAACGTGATTCAGGCGCTCGCTCTTGCGCTTGATACGAACTACTACGCCTCTCTCAGCGGTATTCGCATCATACGGAAGACCGACGACGGGCTGGTCAGCATACCCGTAAACTACAAATCCATCGTTGAAGGCAAAGCCTTTCCTAAACCTCTCGAACCAGACGATATCGTCTATATCCCAAACAGCAAAACCAAGCTCACGTTGGGAACCACGAAGCAACTCGCCTTTCAGGCTTCGAACGCCCTTATCTACACAGGCGTAGCGCGCTAACAACGGGTTTGCCAAAGCCCGTTTTTGTGTGCGCTGAGATTGCGGGTTCGAAAAGGACGGTATGTATCGGTTCTGGTTAAAAATGCTTGCGGGCCTGCTCTTCGGGTACATGCTTCTGGACCGCGGTTTCGCGCATTTTGGTGTGCCACCGGTCTATGTGGGGGAGTTGGTCCTTCTTCCTGGCATTCTGATGGCTTTAGTTCCGGGCGCAATCATGCCTGCTCTGCGTACGCCGCTGGGGCTGCTCTACGTAGTCTTTGCCCTGTTCAATCTGGGTTGTGCGTTGCCGTATCTGGGTCGATATGGCGTAGACACGGTACGCGATTCTGCGATCTGGATCTACGGGATCTTTTTTTTGCTTGCGTCAAGCCTGCTCATTCGACGGCCGAAGATGTTGATGCGCATTCCGATAACATACGGGCGCTTTCTCGTGTGGTACACCCCCATGCTCTGCGCTCTGATGATGGCCCGGTTTTTGCTTCACGCCGATGACGAAACCGAAGGGGGAACCCGTTTATTCTCCATCAAAATGGGAGACATGGGAGCACACCTGGCCGGTGTTTTTGCCTTTCTTCTTCTTTCGCTCGATCTGCTCTGGCAGCGAAGCGATGCGAAGCCACGCGCTTCCGTGCGCTATTTGATAACCGCGACCGGAGCTCTGGCTGCATTCGTCTTTGTCTCTTCGGTTAACCGTGGCGGCATGCTCTCGGTCATGATAGCCGTGTTTTTTGTAGCCCTTCTCGCGCGCAAGATTAGTTGGGGACGCGCTGGAATCGTTCTCGGTATCGCAGTGGTCGGGGTCCTCATCATTTTTGGAGCCGCCGGAGCTAAAGTGCACATCAGTGCAGCCCGAACGCTATCGCTTGATCAGATCGAGACCAATATAAGTAGTGTGTTCAACCCACAAGGATCAAGCAATACTGCCACAAGCAATACGGCGAAATGGCGACTGGATTGGTGGAAGAAGATCGTCGGATACACTTTTGGCGGCTCCTACTTCTGGACAGGTAAGGGGTATGGAGTGAATCTAGCCGATTCCGACGGTTTTCAACTTGGCAAAGAGGATGTTCTGCGCGCGCCGCATAATTCGAGTATGACGCTTCTGGCTCGGTCGGGCGTGCCCGGCTTTACGCTCTGGGTGGCGTTGCTGCTCACTTTCGCATTTCAAATGATCAGACTAGTCCTTCACGCCCAAAGGCATGATCGTCCCGTATGGTCCCGCATCGCGCTTTGGTGCTTCGTCTATTGGCTTGCGATGATAGTCGATTCCTGCTTCGACGTTGCTCTCGAAGGTCCACAACTCGGAATTTGGTTTTGGTCACTCACGGGGTTTGGAGTAGCTCTGCAAACTGTTTATAAAGAACGCTTCGCCTACCCGGAACATATTCGAGTCGCCAACTTCGCGCCAGACAATGACTGGTCGCGAGTTCCGACTCAGCCCTTGGCACAATAGGCCGGCCACTATCGCAAACTGAAGATCCTCGCTAACTTAGCGCTCAATTGGATCTTGGGTGCCAGCGGGTATAAGCCTGAAGTAGAACAATTACGATAGGAACATGATGCAAATTTGTAGAGAAAAGCAGCTCATCTTTCATCTTCAACAAGCGACCGTGGCGCCTCTACAGCAGACCCTCCGGACTGGCGTTTGCGCGTTATTGGCGGTCTTGATGCTATTTGTCATCGCGCCGCTACAAGCGCAAAACGTGGTTCTTTCACCCGGAGCGGATGTCGCTGCCCGGGTCGCTGCGGCCCCCCCGGGCACAAAGTTTGTCTTTTCACCGGGCATCTACGTCGCTCAGCAAATCAATCCGAAAGATGGTGACAGCTTTACCGGAGAAGGGAAGGCAATCCTCGATGGTGCTGAGCCCATAAGCTTTACCTCTTCTGGCAATCTTTGGTCTGCACCTGTGGGTCTCATCACTATCGGGAAGATCCGCTGCATGCCCGATCACCCACTTTGCAATATCCAGCGTGACTTATACCTTGATAACGACATACTGACGCCGATCGCAGATCCTACCGTTCTGAATGCGCACACGTGGTTTTATGACCAAACCAACGGGCGTGCAGTCATAAACTTCAATCCTGCAGGTCACAAACTCGAAATTTCCACTGTCAAGTTCGCGTTCAACAATACCGGGCGAAATGTAACCATTACGCATCTCATCGTTGAAAAATACGCGTCTCCACCCCAATTTGGAGCCATTGGCGGCCAGGGTCCCCTTACTAATGGCCAGGGCGGTGCACAGGGATGGACCGTAACCGACACGGAAGTTCGACTGTCACACGGAACAGGTATTCAGCTTTCCGACCATGCCACTATCGAAAAATGTAACGTACATCACAACGGACAAAAAGGAATTGGTGCGCGCGGACTCGACGTGCTGGTTGAAAACTCGGAGATTGCATTCAATAACTACGCCGGTTACGATCCGGGTTGGGAGGCAGGTGGAACCAAATTTGCTCGCACAACGAACCTCAGAGTGCTCAATAACTACGTTCACGATAATGTAGGAAGTGGCTTATGGACCGACATTGATAATAAAAACACGACGTATCGTTTGAACCGCGTTGACAATAATGCCGGCAGTGGAATTCAACACGAAATAAGCTACGACGCCGTGATCGAAAACAACACTCTGCGATGGAATGGAGTTCCGCCGCGCATCTCGCTTTGGCAGGCCCAAATCAGCGTCCAAAACTCGAGCAATGTCATTGTCCGAGACAACGTTGTGATAGTGCCGCCTAGCGCTGGTAATGGAATCGTTGTCATCAATCAAGAGCGGGGAACGGGTGATCTAGGCACCAGGTTGGCGGTCAATAACCAGATCCGTCACAACACCATCACTTTTGAGGGCACAGGTGGCGCCAGCGGTCTGATGGATTCTCTGGGCACGGCCGCAAACAATATCTTTGACGACAACATCTATATTTTTAAGGTTGGCGGGCAGCATTTTGAGTGGCACGGGAAGAAAAGCTGGGAACAGTATCGTGCGCTTGGAAATGATCCAAGCAGCCGCATCGTAGACGCCTCCGGAAAACCAATTAAGCCTTGAGCGAGCGGGTCGAAGTTGCAACCTCTTCAATCCGTTTGCAAAGTTCTGCTTATTGACTCATCCGCTGTTTCGATCCAGGATTCAACGCAAGATCATATTCATGCGGCATCGGAAACAATGTGTCGAGTATCCGATCCAACTTCATGATTCATCATGGCGCAACAAGCATGTTGCAAATATTTGCACGTTCGACGCCTATTTTTGATAAAGTGAATCATCGAAGATCTAGCTGCTGACTCACAGCACATTTTTAGTTGCCACGGAAATGCTTGTTTGTGGCTGAATCACTGTCGTCCTGCTCTGTCGAGATTCTCTCCAACTCATCTTTTGACACTTAGCAGGAGTATCCACATGAAAGCATTCGAATTAGGCCTCATGCGACTGGAGCTCGGTCGCCCACTCAATCGGTCAACAAAAAGCTTCGAGAAACGACAGGGCCACTTGGCGAGACATTGCGCAATGTTGCTGCCAATCCTTTCTCTCTTCTCTCTCACGTCTGTCGCCGAAACCATCAATCTCAAACCTGGCGACAACGTTGCCGCAATCGTAGCTTCTGCCCCGGAATCTACCAGCTTCGTCTTCAACTCAGGGACTTACCGACTTCAGCAGATCAGTCCCAAAAAAGGAGATTCCTTCGCTGGTCCCGCGACGGGAGTTGCCGTGCTTGACGGAGCTCAGCCAATTTCTTTCTCACCAGTTGCCGGTTCCTCCCCAGAACTTTGGCAGGCAACGATAGGCTCTAATCCTCTGGATACCGGGGGATGTGCAACGGGACATCCGCTTTGCCACTACACCCGGGAGTTGTTTGTCGGATCTGCGCTCTTGATGCCGGTGGCTAGTACGGCTCAACTCACAAGCAGCACCTGGTTTTATGACAGTTCTAATGGAACCGCCGTCATCAACTTCAACCCTGGTACAAAGAGCTTCGAGATTGGCACAACAACCTGCGCTTTTTGTGGCTATGCATCAAACGTCACCATTAAAAATCTGACGGTTGAGCGTTATGCTTCGCCCTCTACTACTGGTGCGGTCGGTCAGGCCGCTAGTGGCACCTACTGGACTGTGAGCAATGTCGAAGGCCGATACAACCATGGAGGAGCGGTCCAGATCGGTGCAAATGGCATCGTCGAAAACAGCTATCTTCATCACAATGGACAGAAAGGTCTGGGGGGCGGAGGAGCCAACTTACAAATTGTAAGTAATGAGCTCGCCTACAATAACTACGACTGGTTCGATCTCGGATGGGAAGCGGGCGGAGCTAAATTTGGCGATCTCGATACCGCTGAGATTCTGAACAACTACGTTCACGACAACAACGGCAGTGGACTTTGGGATGATGCGAATTCAGTCTACGTTCATTACAAAGGAAATCGGATCGAGAACAATACTGGCTCGGGCATTCAACACGAGATTGGCTACAGCGCTGTCATAGAAAACAATACGATCAATCGAAATGGAGCGACACCGCGGATTTCCATGTGGGATGGACAGATCTCCGTTCAAAATTCAACCAATACAACAGTGCAAAACAACACCATCATTGTGGCGTCTGCTTATGGAAGTGGACTGGTGATTGTGAATCAGGATCGAGGCTACGGCACCTACGGAGCTCATCTGGGCGCCCATGATACGGTCGAAAAAAATAATGTCACCTACGAAGGTACAGATGGAGCAGGCGGCATTATGGGGATTGCTTCCACCGGCATCGCTAACATCATCGATTACAACACGTATAACATCACCGTTGGCCTTGATAAACATCACTTCGAAGCCTTCGGCGTCAAAACCTTTCAACAATTTCAGGCTGCGGGATTCGATGTCCACGGTAAAATAGTCTGGAAGGCTGCACCCTAGTAACTACACGAGCGGGAGTGCGGGTTGAATACGACACCCGCATCTCGCCTCGTGTATCCTCCAAGAGAAGGTCGGAGAATAGGACAAGCTTGGGCTACTCGCATGTCTTATGCCTCCTAATGACGGGACAGGTGGGGCTTTCAAAAAGATGCTTTCGCAATCTTCGACGCGTGTAGAGGTGGCCTTGGACACCGACCATCCCGAAGCAAGGCAGCCCCGACTTGTTCGTATTCTTAATAGAGTCGGAGGAGGCAAAACGCCTGCCGCTCTCTTTGATCAAGGGCTCGTCAGCGGCGCGAACTTCCTGACGAACGTTATTCTCGCCCGCGGCTTCGGGCTAAGAGACTACGGCGTATTTGCGTTAGCTTGGGTCGCGGTCTTATTCGCGAATAGTCTGCAATTCGCTTTGATCATAACGCCGATGACAAGCGTTGGGCCGAAGCAGGATCCCGAAGAACGGCCGGCCTACTATGGCGCAGTCATGGTGCAAGAGGTCGTTTTCGCACTTCTGGCAGCACTGATAATGTACATCTGCGTACGACTCTCCGCGATCTACTTTCCGCAATGGGGAGTCGGGAATATCGCGCCTTCAATGAGCGTCGCAACCCTCGCATATTTGTTACAAGATTTTCTTCGCCGCTATTTTTTTTGCACTGGCCAGAGCAAGCGCGCACTCATCACAGATTCGATCAGTTATCTCACTCAGGTGCCTATCATATATTGGCTGGCACATACCCACAGGGCGGGGATCTCCAACACTCTTGGAGTCATTGCGGTAACGTCGTTGCTAGCGTTCCTGGCTTGCCTGCGGTGGTTTGAACCGATCATTTTGGATATTCAGTCAGTGAAGCGGGTTTTTCTTAGACACTGGCGCATCTCTCGATGGCTTGCTCCAACGGCTTTTATGCAATGGGGCGCAGGCAATTTATTCTTGCTGGCAGCCCCCGTTTACTACGGCGCTGCCGCCTCCGCAATCCTGAGAGCAGCTCAAAATATTGTTGCGGTAGCGCATATCTGGTTTCTTGGGCTCGACAATGTTGTCCCCGCCCAGGCCGCTCGGCAGATGCGGCTCGGAGGTGTTGACGGCATGCTGCGCTACCTCAAACGGGTTTTTCTTCTCTGGGGAGGCGTGACGATAGCGTTCACCTCAGTCATCGCAAGCTTTCCAACCTTTTGGCTTAAACTTACTTATGGGCAAAAGTACGCTTCAGATGGAACTGTACTTCGCTTATACGCTCTTCTTTATCTTGTCATCTTTGTGTCCGGCCCGCTGCGGGCTGGTCTTCAGGCACTTGAATACACTGCTCCCGTATTCTGGGCTTATCCCGCGCTGATTGCGTTTTCTGTAGCGCTGGCTGGCCCTTTTGCCCGCAACCTCGGCCTTAACGGCGTCATCCTGGGCATGTGCGCGACACAGCTCTTCTTTCAAAGTGTCATTGGCATCGCCTTATGGCTCCGCATTCGTAAGATTCGCCATGGATTGCAAGTCGACGTTGAGTCCTTCAGTCCAAAATGAAGATCAAACATTGCGCGCGCCGGACAAGAAAGCTCGCCCAAAATGCTGTCCGGAACACGTAGGCATTGCGTATACCTAATGCTTGTCGTCTTGGTTTTCCTGCAGGAAATAAAGAACCCGCTGCTTGACGCGTTCCTCATAAACGCTTTGCCGACGCACTACGTGCGTCCTTTCAACATTTCACTATCCGATGCCGCCGATAAAGCGCCGCTGGGCCGCTGTCCCGTCAGCTCTTTATAGAGAATCTCTGCCTTTGCGGCACGACTGCTCCAAGTACATGTTTGCGCGAAATTCCAGCCGGCGCGAGACATTGCATTTTTCTGCTCAACACTCATCGAAGCAAAGCGATCGATAGCCTCTGCGAGATTGCTTGTCACTTCAGCTGGTGTCGTAACCGGTACTTTGATTCCCGCTTCATTGGGTACCGCATCTCTCGCCCCATGTAAATCGAGAGTAATTACCGGCAAACCAAGTGCCATCGCCTCGACCAACTGTATGCCATTTGTGTCGCGCAGGCTTGTAAACAGGAATAGATCTTGCTCAAGGTAAGCAGCCCGTACCTCCTCAGGGGTCAGGCGCCTTCCCGCCCATTCAACTCGATCGCTCAATCCCCGCTTGGCGATCATCTCCCTCAATATCGGCTCCTCAAGTCCACTCCCAACGATGGTGAGCACCGCGTCATGTTGGACCTTGGCGAACGCGTCAAGTGCCAGCGGAAGTGCCTTGCGCGGCAACATTCTTCCCACCCATATAAGGCGAAGCGGGGAAGCATCGGGTCTAAAACGCTTCGGTTCCACAGCCAGATAATCTGCCGCTACTCCGATGTCGGCCTGGAGCCGGACGTCCGGTCGTCCCATTTTCCTTATCAGTTCCAAAGTGTCGCTATTCGCAGCCAATACGGCGCTCATCTTTCCCAGCCATCGTTTGTGAAACGGAGAGTAGCGAAGCGTCTTCGTCAGTAGGGTTCTTCGTCGCTCCGCCTGTGAATCAGAGCCGAAATAAGCGAGCATACTGGGAGGGGCCGTCTGTCCGCCGCCAACTGGACCGAACACCGTTGGAATGCCTAAACGCCAAAGTTGAGTTGGTACATGAATGCTCGAATAAGCGACGTGGTGCACAACGTCGAAATGCTGACGGCGATTTAGAGACCTCGCTACTCTGACGGCAAGAAATTGCCATAGCGCGTAGTGCATACCGCTCCCAGGCTTGAACGCATTGATAGGAACTGTCACGTATCCGAAGGAAAGATTTTCTCTAGGGTGAGCGACGCGGTACGTTTCGATTTTGTCTCGATTCTCTACGCGGGTAAGCACCGTGACATTCAGCCCGCGCTCTGCAAGATGCATCGCCCAACTCCAACTGATCCCGGGTTCAGAGCCTGAATCTGGCATACAGGCGTAGGCGGATAACAGAACATTCATTCGAAAGCACACCCTTTCGTCAGCTTGAAACTCATCACACTAATTGCAGACGTTGTATGCCGCTAAAAGATCGAAAGTTTCGTTTCGTCAAACAATCGTTCAGCAAACAAAGACAGTGTACCGAGAAGCGCACGACTATGCTTAGTCGCAATCAGAAAGAGCTTTCAAATAACCTTCCGTGTCGCTTATAAATACAATGTATCGAGAAATAATTACGGTCATCAATACTGTCCACGAACAAAGTTCATCTCATTTATTTCATAGCTGAGGAGCGATAATGATTGGCAGCGATCAGCCACGAGTCAACATCCTCGGTGTAGGCGTCAGCGCGATTTCCATGGAGAGCGCCCTTGAGCAGAGCGAAGCTCTATTGGCCCGCGGAGACAAAGGTTACATCTGTGTCACCGGCGTTCACGGCATCATCGAGGCCCAGTCCGACGAATCCTTTCGAACGATCCTCAACAGGTCTTTCATCTGCGCTCCCGATGGGATGCCGACCGTCTGGCTAGGCCACCTCCATGGCTTCAGGCATATGACCCGCGTCTACGGCCCGGACTTCATGGCAAATCTCTGCGAGCGTTCCGTGCGGAGCGGTTACCGCCACTTTCTCTACGGTGGCAAGCCAGGCGTCGCCGAGGAGTTGCGAGCGGAACTGCTTCGTCGTTTTCCCGGCATGCAGATCGTTGGCACCTATACGCCGCCCTTTCGACCCCTCAACGCCGAAGAGGAGCAGGACTTGGCTCTCCAACTTAAAGCGTCTCAAGCCGACATCCTTTGGTGCGGTTTGAGCACGCCAAAACAAGAGCGTTTTATCTCCGCCTACCTCGACCGTTTACCCGTAAAGCTAATGGTTGGTGTCGGCGCAGCCTTCGACCTTCTGAGCGGCAATCTCGACGAGGCACCCGACTGGATGAAGCAATCCGGTCTCCAGTGGCTCTACCGGCTCATCAAAGAGCCAAAGCGTCTCTGGCGTCGTTACCTCATCAACAATCCGCGATTCATCTGGCTCAGTTTCTTGCAGCTATCCCGATTCAGACGCTACTCCGTCTGATCAAGCAAAAGAGTCAAAAATTCTCGGCCAATTCAGTAAGATGATTCGGCTTTGGCAGGAGCACAACTGACCGCTTAACTCTCCCTCGATTTTCGAGCTAATGGTTATCGTCAATTCTCTCGCAATGAAATTTGTGAAAGCGAACCCTTGCGGACGCAGCAATCACACCCGCCGGCTTCGGATCGCCTCATCCACGCGTCGAATAAATGTGTCTCGTTCCGGCAGCTCCGTCTACTCGGTACGCAACGCCGTCATCGGTTCAATATTCGCGGCGCGGCGAGCAGGAATAAATCCCGCAACCGTAGCCGATCCCAGCAGCACCACCACCGCGATCAACAAACTCACCGGATCATAAGAGCGCACACCATACAGTTGATCAGCCATCGCCCTCGCTCCGAAGATCGCAATCGGTACTCCAATTACTAACCCCAGCCCAGCCTGCACAAACGCGCTTCGCATCACCATCCGTACAACCTTCCCACGATCTGCTCCCAGAGCCATCCGCAGTCCAATCTCGCTAGTTCTTCGTGCCACCTGGTATGACGTGATTCCATATAGGCCCACTGAAGCAAGTGCTAGCGCAAGTCCGCCAAACAACATAGTGAGCCGAGCAATCAACCGCTCCTGTGTAAAGTTGTCGGCCACCTGGTAGTCCAGCGAATGCAAATCAAGCACCGTCAGGTCCGGATTTATATTGGCCAGTGTTCGTCTCACCATTGCGTCAAGATTTTGCGGCTCGCTCCGAAAAAACAGAGTCACCGAATTGATAAAGAGCCCACGTCCTTCCGCCATGGCTTCATTCGGATCCGTCAGCCCCGTCAGCGTCTGTGTGAGCGGACGAAAGTACATCGGCCTGAACTCCTCGCGCGCATTCTGATATTTGGCATCTGCCACGATGCCAACGATCTCAAACGAAGACGAAAACTTCTGTTCGAATACTCCGAAGTGCTTCCCGACGGGGTCTTCCTTCGGAAAAAACTTCTTCGCAAAGGTCTGGTTCACCACTGCCACCAGCTGCGAAGTCGCGGTATCACTCTCGGTAAACCCTCTCCCGCGCACAATCGGCTGTCCTACAGTCTTGAAGAATCGCGTACTCACTCTGTCCCACGAAGAGTTGTTATGGTCGTTTGGTCCCGGCGCCGGTCGCCCACTCACAAACACACCCTCGCCCCAGTTGTTTCCCTCAAGCGTGCTGTACAGTGCCAGGCCAACGCTCTGCACTCCTGGCAAGGCCCCAAATTGATCCTCCAGTGCCCTGTAAAACGCTGGAAGCGTCTCCGGCTTATAACCTGCGCCAGCCGGATCAAGATGCAGCACATACCTGTTCGACGTCTGAATTCCGAAGTTCTGGTGCTCCATATTGCGCAGGCTCTTCGTCAACAACCCCGCACCCACCAGCAACACCAGCGACAGCGCCGCCTGAAACACAATCAACGATCTTTGTGGCAGCGAAGACCGATCTCGGGTCGAGCGGTTCGCCCCCCGCAATGCCTCCGCCGGATCGGAGTTCGATGTAATCCAGGCCGGAACCACCCCAAACACGACTCCCGTCAGCAGCGACAGTAAAAATGCAAACCCCAGCACCGCCAGGGAAGGACTCGCCGCAATTGGCAGATTCGGCGAATCAGGAAATGCAAGTGCCAAAATCACACGCGTTCCCGCGTAAGCCACGACCAATCCGACCAGACCACCCGCACATCCGAGTAGCAAACTCTCCGTCAACATCTGCCGAATTAACCTGCTCCTCGCCGCGCCGAGCGCCATCCGCACAGAGGTATCAGCCCTCCGCGTCGTTCCTCGCGCCAGCAAAAGGTTCGCCACATTCGCGCAGGCCACCAGCAGCACCAGCCCCGAGATCGTCATCAGCAGATAAAGTCCCTTGCCCGTCTCCTTCTGCAGATTCTGTATTCCCGCGCCACCCGGCACGATCACCACATGCTGCTTCGGAAGACTAGCCGATCCACCGTTTCGAGAGTAGCTAGGCTGCGCCGCAAGAAACTGTCTCAAGCTACCCGACATCTTGTCCTGCAGCGCAGTCGTGCTGACTCCCGGCTTCAACCTCCCCACGGCATAGAGCCAGTTGCTGTCCGGCACATGCAGAATCGAATTCTTGCCTTCGATCGCAGGCTCCATCGCCAACGGAATCCACAGCCCTGGCGGATTACTCCTGATCCGATCGCCAAAGAATCCCGGCGGCGCAATCCCAACCACCGTCGCCGGCTGTCCTTGCAGATAAAACGTCGACCCAACCACCTTTGGGTCGCCACCGTAGTCCGACTGCCAGGCCTGATAACTCATCACCACCGCCGGAGCCGCACCCGGCATATCATCCGCATCCGTCAGCATTCGCCCCACAAATGGTCCAATCCCAAACGTCGTAAAAAAATTGCCCGAGACATATTGCGCACGTTCAGACTTCGCCGGCTCCGAGCCTCGCCGCGTGGTCTTCTGTTCCCCCCCCGCCTGCATTGCCGCCAGTCGTTCAAACTCCGGCGTAGTCTCCTGCAGATGCTTGTACAACTCGTACGAGTACATATCGAAATCGCCATTGTCATTGATGTACCCGCCGTTGACGCAGCAGTCATCCAGATCGCCCACACGAAACAGCGTCTTCGGATCTGCCACCGGCAGCGACTTCATCAGTACCGCATGCACCAGGGTAAAGATCGCGGTATTTGCCCCAATCCCCAAAGCAATCGTCAGCACAACAGTAATGGCAAAGCCCGGCGACTTGTAGAACTGACGCAACGCCACCCAAATATCCTGCATGTAGTCCCTCCAGCGCTCGTGTGTCTGTCAGGCACTTACGCTCCCATCGTCCAGTTAGTTCCGGACAATTCGCTTCGTTCCACCGAAGCCACTCGTTCGATACCAGCCATGGTCCACCCAAACCCCGCCCCAATGTCCGAGCATGCCACTCCGCCCAAAGTGGAGGAACCCGCCTCCATTCCAGCCAAATTGATGAGAAGTATCTCAACCATCGCACTTCGCATCCCGTATCCTAATTAGGAATATGAGTTCCGAGCACAATAATCCCCGTAATCCCATCCGCATCGGCAGCAGAGGCTCCCAATTAGCCCTCTGGCAGGCCAACCATATCCTCTACGCTCTCCGCGACGCCGGCTATCACGTCGAACTCGAGATCATCCGCACCACCGGCGACCGCATGCAGCAGCCCGGCTTCGTTCCACCGCCGAACCTCGACGGCAAAGGCATCTTCATCAAAGAAATCGAAGAAGCCCTCGAAGAGGGCCGCATCGACCTCGCCGTCCACAGCCTCAAGGATCTCCCCACCAAGCTCGCCTCTCAGTTCACCCTTGCCGCCATCCCAAAACGCGCCGACGCCCGCGACGTCTGGGTCTGCGAGCCATACTGGGCGCTCCATACCCTCCCCACCGGAGGCCGCATCGGCACTACCAGCCCGCGTCGTCGCGCACAGATCCTCGCACTCCGCCCCGACGTCACCTTCGTCGAAGTCCGCGGCAACATCGACACCAGACTCCGCAAGCTCGAGCAGGGCCAATGCGACGCCCTCGTCCTCGCCGCCGCCGGCCTCGACCGCCTCAAGCGCACCGAATCCGTCCACCAGCGCTTCTCTCCCTGTGAACTCTGTCCCGCCCCGGGCCAGGGTGCGCTTGCCCTCGAAACCCGCAGCGAATCGCACGTCATCGACGAAGCCCGCGACGCCTACATCCGAAGCGCCATCGCCTTCCTCGAGCATCCCTACACGCGCTTCGCCATTGAAGCCGAACGCACCACACTCGACGCGCTCGGCGGCGGCTGCTCTCTTCCCATCGGCGCTCACTGCTTCCACGAAGAAGGGAAGTGGAAGATGGTCGCTCAGGTAGTCTCACCCGATGGCGAATCCATGGTCCAGGTCGAAACCGAAGCCACCAACAACTCCGACCCCATCAATCTAGGCCTTTGCGTCGCCGATGATCTCAAATCCAAAGGCGCCCTCGATCTCCTTGCTGCTCCAGCCGTCTGAAGATCATCCTCGAAGCGGCGCTGTATCTCCAGCGCCGCGCAAAATCAACAAGACCCCTGCCGTTCCAGGGAACGTAACATCGCTCCACTCTGCCGATCTTCGGACACTGCGCTTCCAATCAGAGCTGGAGACCTTTCATGAGTCCCTTGTACTCGTCTTCCGTAAAAGCACGTACGGTCTGTGTTGTAATGCCTCCCTTTGCAATCGTCGATAGGATCGCCTTCGCCATCACCTCATCGTTTGGTGCTTCGGTAATGATGACCATGTCGTGAGTCCCCATCGTCAGAAAAAAGTGCAGCATCTTGACGCCGTCCGCCGCAAACGCTTTCTTCGCGGCCTCCAGCCTCGCAGGACTCTCCTTCATCGTATGCGCCCCTTGTGGGGTCCAGCGGCCGAGCGAAATATAAGTTGGCATGAGCTTCTCTCCTTGGTGCGGCATCCTAGGCCGGGCATGAGAATCAAGTCAACAAGAGCCCAATTCACTCCACATAATGCCCGCACCGTCGGCGAGACATACAATATCCAGAGGATGCCAATCCTGACCAACAAACGCATCCTCATCACCCGCACACGCCACCAGGCCTCCGAACTGGCAACGCAACTGGAAGCTCTCGGCGCGACCCCCATCCTCATCCCCACCATCGAGATCGCCCCACCCGAAACCTACGCACCTCTCGACGCCGCCCTCACCTGTCTCCGCACCTACGACTGGCTCGTCTTCACCAGTGCCAACGCCGTCGAAGCCTTCCATCGTCGTGCCCAGTTCCAGCGCCTCACCCAACTCCCCAGACACATCGCTGTCATCGGCCCCGCCACCCTGCGCGCCGCCAACAATATCGGCCTCACCGTCGATCTCGTCCCCCCGCAATACATCGCCGAATCTCTCGCCGAAGCGCTCCTCCCCGAGGCCTCCGGCAAATCCTTCCTCCTAGTCCGCGCTGCCGAAGCTCGCGACACAATCCCCGAAGCCCTCACCGCCGCCGGAGCCATCGTCACCATCGCCGAAGCCTACCGCAACCAGATTCCCGTCGACTCGATCCCCGCGCTTCAAGCCATCTTCAGCGCCCCCGCAAACTATCCCGACGCCATCAGCTTCACCAGCGCCTCGACAGCCCGCAACCTCATCGCACTGCTCGAGACCGCCGGCCTCACCCTCCCGCCAGACATCATTCTCGCATCCATAGGCCCGGTCACCAGCCAAACCCTTCGCGACCTCGGCTATGAACCCACCCTCGAAGCCGCCGAAGCCACCATCCCCGACCTCGTCCGATCCCTTCTAACCAAACTCACCTAAAACCAACCCACGCAGCAACGCTAAGACCGCGTCCACACCGCGAACGTCTCTCCCAGGTAGATCGGAATACTCATACTGCCCAAAGCGTTTTTCTGCACCATGCGATATCCGAACTCGCTCGCAGGAATCCGATGCTGCGACAGCCGGTAGAGAATATATTCCAACGTAAACGAAGCCGGGCGACGATCGAAGGCCACCCACTTCAAGCCATTCTTCTCTCCGCAAAGCTTCAGAGTATCCCGGTCAAAATAATTCAGATGTTCTGCAAGAAGCAAAGGCCAGCGCTCGCCAAGCACTCTGGCCTGAATGCTGCTGATATCCGGCAGATTCGCAAACAGATATCCCCCAGGTTTCAGCAAGCCTGCGCAATCACCTAAAAAGGACACCGGGTCGGTGACATGCTCCAGCACATCCCACAGGGTAAGCGCATCGAAAGACGCGCGAGCAAGATTCGCCTCCTGAAGCGTAGAGCAGTACACTTCGCCGCGACCGCGAAGCGCCTCTTTAGCGCGCTTTGCGAGTACCTCCGAAGGCTCCACTCCGGTTACCGCCCATCCCGCCTCTGCGGCAACAGCAAGAAATGAACCCGACGCGCATCCGACGTCCACCAGTTTCCCGCCCGAGATATGTCGCCCCACCATCTTCAAATGCCGCTCGGCAGTCTTCAGTCGCCCCGGCGCTTCCTTCTCGTACACGGTAGGGTCCATCTGCCGATAAAGCGTGTGAAGCTCCTCATCCGCAGGCCGAAACTCGGAGAAAACAAATCGGCACGACTGGCAACGAAGAATCTTTCCGTGAGTCACGTTCGTCCGCGATGATCCCAGCGCGTCTGCGGCAAGGGTCCCACCCTTCGCGTCAATATAGATCTCTATGTTCCCACCTGAACACAACGGGCACTTCTGTCCCACAGAATAGTCAACTTCGGACATTCTCTCTCCCACAGCGACGCGTAATTTACCCGGGACCTGCATTCCAAAGGTTGACTGAGCTTGATCGCAACCGCGGAAGGAATTGGACTTGCGAGTGACCGCTTCCCCTATATTAGATTGGAATTTCTCTAAACCGGTGACGACGTCGTAGGGGAGTGAGGATATCTCAATGGGAACTCCACGTCTTATCCCCGGAGTTGCAAAGCCTCTCCAGCGTACAGTCCACACATTTCGGTTTCCGCGCTACACAGATCTGCCGGCCATGATGAATCAGCTCATGCGAAAACGCGATCCACCGATCCTGCGGAATGATCTTCATCAGATCTTTCTCCACCTTCTCAGGAGCAGTCTCCTTGGTCAGTTCCAGCCGCTTCGACAGCCGCATGACATGCGTATCGACAACAACACCCACCGCAATGTTGAACCATGACCCGAGCACCACGTTGCCCGTCTTCCGAGCCACCCCCGGAAGCGTGAGTATCTCCTCCATCGTCTGAGGCACCTTCCCCCCAAACTCCTCGGTCACCACTCGAGCCGCACCCTGAATCGACTTCGCTTTATTGCGAAAAAAACCAGTCGTCCGAATCAGATCTTCGAGCTCGGGGAGGGAAGCAGCAGCCATCGCCTTCGGTGTAGAAAACGCCTTGAACAGCGCCGGAGTCACCAGATTCACCCGCACATCGGTACATTGCGCCGACAAAATCGTAGCCACCGTCAGCTCCCACGCGCCTTTGTGATTCAGCGCGCAAACCACTCCTGGATAAGTCTTCCGCAGTGCATCCAGAATCGCCGCAATCCGCTCCGGCGCCAGCGGATTCACTGTCTTTCCGATTTTCTTCTTAGCTGCGACAGGCTCAGACTTCGCAATAGCCCGCGCCTTCGCCCCAACCACAGCCTTAGCCTTCGCAGCAGTTCGAACAACGGTAGTCTTCGCCATGCGCGCTCTAACCCAACCGGTCCAGCATCTCCGCCGCCGGAACCCTTACACAGCTGAAGATCGGCGTGTCCTGCAGGGTATACATACTGATCTCAGTCTCCCGAAGCTGCTGCACGAGATCCAGAAAGTCCTCCGGAAAGTTTGTCTCAAACGCCACCACAAATTCCTGGTCGTCGATCCCGAACGAGTAAGTCGTATTCAGCTTCACCCGCGGATACATCAGCCCAATCCGAATATGCTCATCCATCAGCCGTTTCCGCTCTGTAGCAGGCAGCAAATACCAGGGCCGCGTCTTCCAGAACGGATAGATAAAGATGTACTTCTGTCCCCCCGGACGAATCGCGCCACGCCCTTCGCCCTCGCTCTCATCCGGACGATCAATCTGATACTGCGAGCGCTTCGTCATCGCGAGAAAGTTATGCGGCGAATTCAGATACCCACCAAGCGGCGTCCTCATCAACTCACTGCGCATCTCATTCAACTCATCCACGCCATACCCAATCGACCAGACGCACATATCCACATCGCCCCGCGTCCCAATCGTCGAGTACGTCAACGAAACAAACTCCCCCGGCTTATTCCACTTCGTCAGCACATCGGCAAACGCCGCCTTATGCTTCGCCTTCTCGTCCGCAGGCAGTCTCCGCCACTCAGGCATCACCTTATAGAAGCTGAAGCAAACAATCTGCCGCTTCACCGCCGGCTTCGACGGATCATGCGGGGCCGCGCCATAGCTGCTTGCGGGCCTTCCCACTTGGCCAGGGGCTGCAATGGAAGCCGCAGAAGAGGAGCTTGCAGAAGCGGAGTTGTCATTGATAGCAGTAGTAGCAGTGGCATCGGTAGCAGTATTCGACATGGGTACTTCTCCTGACTCTTCCATGCTAGCTCATCCTCACCCAACCCTCACCTCGTATACTGGAGTTACATGTCAGAGAAGATTATTGCCCTCCTCATCGGCGCCATCGCCAGCGGCGGATACGCCAGTGTTGTCCTCCTCATGGCCATCCAGTCTGCCTGTATCCCCATCCCCTCCGAAGTCATCATGCCGCTCGCTGGTTATGCCCTCGCGCATACGCAACTCCAGCTCATCATCCTCGCCACTGTGGCCTCCCTCGCCTCGAACCTTGGCTCCATTCCCGCCTACTGGGTCGGCGCAAAGGGCGGACGCCCCATGGTCGAGCGCTACGGCAGCATGATGCTCCTCAGTCGCCGAGACCTCGACCTCGTCGATCACTTCTTCGCCAAATACGGCTCCATCACCGTGCTCATTGGGCGCATGCTCCCCATCGTGCGCACCTTCATCGCCTTCCCCGCCGGTGTCGCGAAGATGAACCAGCTCCGCTTCCACATCTACACCTTCATCGGTTCCTGGCCCTGGTGCTACGCCCTCGCCTATATCGGCATGAAGCTAGGCGCCACATGGAACACCAACCCCCGCTTCAAAGAGATCTTTCACCGCTTCCACCTCGGCGTAGAAGCCGTCATCATCATCGGCTTCATCTGGTTCGTCGTATCCCACTGGAAAAACCGCATCCGCACCGAACCCGCTTAGGCATTACGGTCTACCGTTGGTAAATAGAAATTTCAATCCTGCGTCCGAACCAGTAACGCTGGCTTCAACGATGTTGACTCTCGCTTTTGTAAAGCAACTTGCCCGGCACGAACTCCGTGGCAAGGCCCATCAAAGCTCCTAAGAGACCGCCAGCGCGGGCCAAACCGCCCGTGAACTTGGCATTATTCGTGGTCTCCGGGTTCTTGATCCCAGCGTCGACGATGGCGCCGATCCCCGCGCCGAGCCCAGCTCCAACAAGGGTTCCGCCGATGACCGACCAGGTCGCGTTCCGTGCTCGGATAAGCTGAATATCATCCCTCTGCAGCGAGATAGAGTGCTCAACGCCAGCTTGTCGCTTGTGGCAGACCAACCCATTCTCGTCGGCTGAGTCAAAGGCGCAAAAAAACCTCTCTTTGGTCAGTGTGATTCGGATCGAGGTGCCCGATTTAAGAGTCTCTACGACTTGCCACCCTGCTGTCGACGACTGCGCCTGCCCCGCTGCGGAAGCAGTCGGGAGCAGGCTAAAGCAAATCACGAAGTGTAAAAAGCAGGCGCGAATTCTGCTACTCCCCTTGCAGTTCACTATGGATCGCGCATCACTATAGCTGTTCGCGGAGAGGCTGAGCAAGCCCAGAACGAACGGCGCTATTAACTCTTCGAACACGAAACTCACTGTCGACAAATTTGGCGTTGCTTTTGGTGAGTCTCGTCGAGTACGCTCGGCTGCGCCTCTTGGACCTCGTCTCTTCGCGCTCGAACATTGCACTCCCCAGCTCGTGTTCCCCAATCTTCGGAGCTAAACTTGACCCGATCCCTCTACCGCAGATGCCTTCTCAGTTCACTGTCTGGAACGTTCGGTATCTTTCTTCTGATGGGCACTTCCACTGCCTTTGCGGGTGCTCGTGAAGCCGCCGAGCCTAAGACAGGTTCGGCCGAAGGGAGAGCGTCGCTCGAATCTCTGCCCGATGCTCCGTTACCCGCACTGATTTCAACTGCAGGGGCGATCAGCTCTCGATCGAACGAGGAAGCCAGCGATAATTCAGGCATTGAGACAACCGTAGCGGCACCGGCGACGGAGAAGGAGATTGCCCGAGAGCAGCTGACCGAGGGATGCGAGACCGGTAGAATCCGCGGAAAGGCCTGCAAGGTGCACTGGTTGCCGATACTGTGGCAGTCGTTCGAGTTTCTTACGGCCCAGCACTCGGGGAACATTCTGTTGGACTCCGAGACCCGGCACGACCTTACAACAAATCCTTATTGGTCCACGTATGTATTTTGCGTTGAGCACTACCGCTGGTATCAATGGTCGGATGATACGACCTTCATCGTGCACGACGTCGGGCATCCGATGATGGGCGCAATTGTAAGCAGCATCTTTGAACAGAACGACCCGAAGGCACGTGCGCTGGTGTTCGAGAACAACGGAAATTACTGGCGGTCCAGGCTGAAGGCGATGGCGTACTCTGCCGTGTACAGCGCTCAATGGAAAGTTGGGCCGGTGAGCGAAGCTTCGATCGGCAACAGCGGACGAAATACCTATTATGTCGCCCATCTTGGCCGCACGACCAATGAAACAGGATTTCAGGATTTCGTGATCACGCCAGTGTACGGATTCGGCTGGAATGTTGGTGAGGATGCGATCGACCGATACATCATGCCGAAGATCCATGAACATGTTAAAAATCGCTTCTACCTGACGACGCTCTTCTGGATGACACCATGCAAGTCGGCCGCCAACCTGTTGCGATGGAAACCTACGTACTATCGGGACAAGGCTTCAGCGCCGGGCGCAGATTCGGGCAGCAACTAGCTCGTGGAGCAGTCGCTGTCGATTCGTCCACAAATAGGGCCAAATCAAAAATCGAAACGGACGCCCCGATGTATTACGCAAGCGCCAGCGGCACGGCCTCTTCCCAGCGTCCCTGTGCTTTCAGGATGAGTTCTATTACTTCGCGCGCGGTGCCTCGCCCAGCAAGTCGCCGAGTCGTGAAGTGACAGACCGCCCGCAACTCGGGCACGCCATCGGCCACGCATACCGCCAGCCCCGCACGCCGTGCCAGAGGAATATCAGGCAAATCGTCGCCCATATATGCAACTTCTTCTTCCGTCACGCCAGCCTTTCGCATGCACTCCTCGAAAGCCTCTGTCTTTTTCGCCTGTCCCAGATAGACAAAAGTGACCTTCAGCTCCTCCGCGCGCCTGGCTACAGCTGGTGAGGACCGACCAGTGATGAATCCTGTTTGAATTCCCATCGTGTGGGCAAGCGAGAGTCCCTGCCCATCCTGGGCGTTGAATACCTTCATCTCGGACACTGTCGCCGCACCATCAGGGGAAGTCGCTGAAATCAGACAGACGCCACCATCAGTAAGGGTGCCATCCACGTCCATCAGGAAAAGCTTAATCTTCCGGGCGCGTGCCAGCACATCGGGCGAAGCGAGGGCAACAGCAATGTCGGTCATACGAACGATTCTAATGCAGACATCGGCGACGGTCGCACTCGGCACTGCGGAGCGTGCACACGCTCGCGCCACCCCATTTGCCGCCACCCTCCCCGCTAAGCGATACTAAAGAGTCCGCATTACACGGAATATCGCACGATAGAAGGGTACCGCCAAGAATGTCTACACCCCCAGCCGCTAAGCCAGCATCCGCTGCGCAAGCCGCGGCAACCATCAAGCCTGCCACTGGAAAACTAGGCGTCATGATTCCCGGCATGGGAGCTGTCGCCACCACACTCATCGCCGGCGTAGAAGCCATTCGACGCGGCTTCGCCAAACCCATCGGGTCCACCACGCAGATGGCTACCATCCGCCTTGGCAAACGTACTGACGCCCGCAGCCCACTCATCAAAGAATTCGTTCCCCTCGCCGACCTCAACGACATCGTCTTCACCGGCTGGGACATCTTCGGCGGCAACCTCTACGACGCAGCCAAGACCGCACAGGTCCTCGACCGCGATCAGCTCGAACAGATGCGTCCCTTCCTCGAGTCCATCGAGCCCATGCCCGCCGTCTTCGACCAGCACTACGTCAAGCGCCTCACCGGCCAGAAGGTCAAGACCGGCAAAAACAAGTGCGACCTCGCCAACCAGATCCGCAACGACATCGCCGAGTTCAAAACCAAGACCGACCGCCAGGTCATGATCTGGTGCGGCTCCACCGAGATCTACCTCGAGCAGACCGCCGTCCACCAGACCCTCGAAGCCTTCGAGAAGGGCCTCGTCGACAACGACCCCGGCATCTCCCCCTCGATGTTGTACGCCTGGGCCGCGCTCAAAGAAGGCATCCCCTTCGCCAACGGCGCACCAAACCTCACCGTCGACATCCCCGCACTGCAAGAGCTTTCCAAAAAGATGAACGCTCCCATCTGCGGCAAGGACTTCAAGACCGGCCAGACCTTCATCAAGACCGTCCTCGCCCCTGCCTTCAAAGTGCGCAATCTCGGCGTCAGCGGCTGGTACTCCACCAACATCCTCGGCAACCGCGATGGCGAAGTCCTCGACGATCCCGACTCCTTCAAGACCAAAGAAGTCTCGAAGCTCGGCGTACTCGAACACATCTTCCAGCCTGAACTTCACCCCGACCTCTACAAGGACCTCTACCACAAGGTCCGCATCAACTACTACCCACCTCGCGGCGACAACAAAGAGGGTTGGGACAACATCGACATCTTCGGCTGGCTCGGCTATCCCATGCAGCTCAAGGTAGACTTCCTCTGCCGCGACTCCATCCTCGCTGCACCGCTCGCCCTTGACCTGATCCTCTTCATGGATCTCGCCGCCCGCACACCCTTACTGCGTGGCCTCGGTATTCAGGAGTGGCTCAGCTTCTACTTCAAAGATCCCGACTCCGCACCCGGCGTCTACCCGGAGCACGACCTCTTCATCCAGCATATCAAGCTGAAGAACACTCTCCGTCACATCATGGGCGAAGACCTCATCACTCACCTCGGCCTCGACTACTACGGCGACTAGCAACGCTCGAAATCAAAACGTAGAGGCGGCTGCAAAGAAAATCTCTTTCAGCCGCCTCTTCCGTTAACGAGATGGCCTGCTCACCCTAAGGCTGGATCAGAGGAACTTGCGACGCCAGCTGCAAGTCAATCAGCATGACGAGGCGCCGATCCATTTGGAAAAATAGCGCGGTCTTTCTGCCGGAGATTACCTGGCTGAAAATCGGAACGTACTTGAGTCGCAACTGCGCCGCCTGCTGATCGACTGTCAGCAAGTTACGAGTCAATGCCAAGGCATGATCGTCCGTGAGCGAGCCGTTGTAGGTGTTGGCGTATTCCTTAATGACCCCATATTTCGCATCATTGATCTTGACCAGCTCTGCCGTGTACTGGTCATAAAGAGGCCAGAACTTCACTGCCTCGGTATCACTCAGCTGAAGATTCGCGGCAATGATCTGCTTTTTCTGAGAGCGAATGTCCTTCCTGAGTAAGTCGATATCCTGATCGGTATTGGTGCTCTGGGCTGAGTTATCTGAGGGTGTTTGCGCCGAACTTTGAGCACGTGTTTGCGCCGAACTTTGACCACGAGACACGCCAGTCAAAATCAAGATTGACGCCAGACTGATTGACAGAAGATTTTTCGTCGTCACAGAAGTCTCCTCATCATCTTTCACATTTTTTTATGTAGATCCGCAACCTGGCCCGGAGGCGGATGGGTGCCATCTGATATCACGCCGATCAAACTGTCAACTCTATCCGGCTCGAACCCTACTCCGCCACTTCCATCATCTTCGCCCAGAGCATCTTCGTCCCCGCATCGGTCTTCGCCGAAACCGGAAGGATCTCCTCTACCTCGTGAGCCTTTCTCAAAGCGGCAATAGACTTCGCCAACTGATTATTCGAAAGTCGATCCGACTTCGTCCCTACCACCAGGTAAGGCCGTTGCGTCTGCTTAAAATATGTAATCAACTGAGTATCATTTTCCTGCGGTGGAATATTTGTGTCCACCAGACAAATGCATAGCGCTAGCGTCTCGCGCTCCGCAAGATAAGGCTCAATAAACGAAGGCCACTCCGCCGAGATCGACTTCGAAATCTTGGCATATCCATACCCAGGCAAGTCTGCAAAGATCAACGTGGGCCGCACTTTCATCTTGTCGCCCGCACCCTCATGTAGTGCAAAAAAATTGATCGCCCGCGTTCTTCCCGGCGTCGACGACACTTTCGCCTCCTGCGATCCCAGCAACGAATTGATCAGCGAAGATTTGCCCACGTTGGAACGTCCTAGAAACGCAACCTCAGGCGCTCCATATGTCTTCGCTTCAGAAGGGAAGTGCGCGACATCAGTCGCAGACAACAAAAAAACAGGATTCAGCCGCATCCTACGAGTCTACCGTCAATACTCTCCAGTCTCCGAAACAGCGGAGCCGCAAAAAAAGCACCTGCCCCAAAAAGAGGAGCAGGTGCCGTACCGCTAAATCTATTGTTGAGGCGGAGGTGGAGGCAAAGCTGTATCTGACTCACGCGGCTCCCTGGCCTTCACCGTAACCGTAACCGGCGCCGTCAAGTGGAAGCTGATGGTGGACTCGGACGGAATTACAACGTCCTTGTTGCCAGTGAACGCCGCGCCAGCAGTTCCGGCGCCCGCTCCAATCAGTCCGCCGATCAGTGCACCCTTACCGCCGCCAGCCAGTCCTCCTATCAGAGCACCACCACCCGTTCCGCCGCCTATAAACCCGGCGGTCCGTTTTCCCTTACCCTTTTCATCCTTCTCGTAAGAGCTCGTGCTGACAGACATTCCCGAAATCGAGGTCACAGCGATACCAAGCGCACCCGACCCCTTGAACTTCCCGCGACCCTTCGCCGCTACCACCGTACCGACAACGTGTGCCCCGCGCGGAAACACTGTTCCGCCGCCCGAAGCCTTCACCGGAGCAGCCAACACACCGGTGAATCCATCCCCGACATTGTTATGGCTCGCGCTCAACTGTTCGGTCACCGTCACCGTAACTGCAGTCCCTGCCGGAGCTGTAATTCTAACGGGCGGTGGCGGAGGGGGAGGAGCCGCTGCAACTGCCGGCTCTGGAGCAGGAGGCGGTGGTAGGGGCACCGCGGGAACCGACGTCGTCGGCGATCCCCCAGGCGCAGCAGCGGTGGTCGCTGAATTAGGTGCCGCAAGCGTCGCATCGGGGCTCGCACTTTGTGCCGGAGCCGGAGCTGGAGCGGGCGTTGAGCTCTTGCATCCGCTCAAAAGTAGGGTCGACGAAAGAGCTATGCTTGCTGCGAGATACATGGTTTTCAAACGCATGGTCTTTTCTCCGGTCGCAATGATCTGATTGGCGAAGCACTCTACTCGGATAGATTAGCCTTCTTTCCTGAAAGTTGTCCGAAAATTAGAGAGGGGGTCGAGTAAGTCCGGTGTTCAATACCCGGTCGCTCACCAGGCCTGGTTCTGTCACCTCGCCAACTGGTGATTCCTTTTCCTGTGTCGGTTCTTGGCCGTCATTAACTAATCGGCCCTATCCCGGAAGCTGCAATTACTTGCATATCGCGGCGGTCGAAGTTCTTGCAAAACACTGTCTCCGGGGTCCACACTTCAAACTTGCGCTATACCAATGACCCAAAAGTGTCACGAGTTATTTAGCAACAGAATGGCCAACCTCGGTTATGCTCCATCATGAGATGTTGAGAAGTTTTCAGTTGTCCGGTAACTGTCCTCCCCACAGGGGCCTTCCTTCCCGAAGAAGCTCCGTTATCGAAGGATGTTCCAGATGTTCGATTAGAACTTTTGCTTTCACCTGGCAATTCGATACCCTTTTTCCCCAGCCTGTCTCACTCTTAACTTGACGTTATCCCGCTGGTCAGCACAACTTGTCGCTACGGAATCTACCTTGAACCAAACCGTACTACCACCTTCGGAGGGAACACCCATGATTGGCAATTCTTTCGCCCGGCTGACGGGCTCAAAGCGAAATCTGCTCGCGCTTATGGCTTCGAGCGCGGTATTCACCGCCGGTTGCGCCAATATGGCGACGACGGCTTCGAGCACAGCCCCTCTCGGTCAGGCGGCCACACTCAGCGGGAAGATCCACGGAGGCAATCAGCCTGTCGTCGGCGCAACCGTCAACCTGTACTTCTCCGGACTAAAAGGCAGCGGAACGCCAGCCGCTCTCGCCGCTACGACGACGACCGACAGCGCAGGCTCCTTCGCATTTAACAGGGACGCCACCAACGGCGATCCCAATACCGGAAACACGTTCTCCTGCCCTTTAGGCTATGACCCACTGGTCTACGTAATCTCGACAGGCGGAAATACCCAGAACAACGGTGACTCAACCCAGAACAATGCTGCAGCCGCCTTCATCTCGGTCTACGGCAACTGCATGGAACTTACCGCGGCCAATCACGTCGACATGACAGAAGTGACGACTGTAGCCACAATGGCTGCGGTTCAACAGTTCTTCAATCCAGTGCCCGCCAGCGGAATCCACAACTCCATCATCTTCGACGGAACGGGTCAGCAGTCTAACATCGTAACTCAACTGCCAGCCACGATCGCCCTGTTAGCCGATCCTTCTGCAGGCACCGCGGTCACCTCCACGACCATCGCTGCGAGCGGAAGCAACGTCGATCCAAGCGTCTCCGTCATAGCTACGCCCGAGCCCGGCAAAGTCAACCTCCTGGCTAACATCTTGTCCGCATGCATCAATGGCCCCAACAGTTCCACTCCGGCCTGCGGTACGCTCTTTACCTCGGCGACGCCTCCGAACACCGCCTACACGGCCAACTTCTCTACCCCAAGCTTCTCTCAGGCGATCGACACCGTTCAGGCCGTCTATTACCTGCTCACGAATCCTGGAAGTGGTGGCTCTGGAAACATCGCCTCCCTCTTCGGTCTCGCAGGCGGGGTCAGCGGCCCATATCAGCCGGCACTCGCTACCCAGCCCACAGACTGGACCATCGCGATCAGCTACGCAAGCACCAGCACCTGCAGCAGCGCCTCCGGTTCATTCATCAACTCGCCCATCGACATCAATATCGACTCTTTGAATAACGTATGGATCGACAACGTCCAGGCCACCGGCGGTGGCAATCTCTCCGAGATCAGCGGAGCTGGTGTTCCCCTCACCTGCGTCCTCCAGGGCACTGGGAAGTCTCTCGGCGGAGCGACCGTCGACAACTTGGGCAATGTCTGGACTGGCTCAGGCACAAGCCTCTACCGCTACAACAACGGAACCACTCTTGCCTTTCCTGCCACCGTCAGTCCCATCGGCGTCACAGCGGATGGCCTTGGCAACATCTACTTCACTGCCGTCACAGGTGGCGTTGGCTCCCTCTATCAAATCCCGGGCGGCGCAAGCGCGAGCGCAGCCATTGCCCCCATTCAGATCTCCAACACCGTTGGTCCCAACCCGGTGCGCCTCATGCCGGACTATCAGAATAATGGCAGCAACGTCACGATCCAGGGCAACATCTTCGTCTCCACTGGAACCACCTCAGTGGCTGAAGTTTCGCCAAGCGCCAACTTAGCCGCACCAGGCTACCTCAACGGGTTTGTTACCTCCACAATCCCAACCAGCGGCAACTCTTACGGCATATCGCTCGGACCGCAAAATAACCTGTTCGTCTCTGCCGTCGACAGCGGTGCCATTACCGGCCTCACCCTCTCTGGCGGAAACTACGTCCCGCTCAATAATTTCCCCTTTACGACTCCGGGAACTATCGGAATCGCAACTCCCACCGCGATCGCTGTGGATGGTCGTCTCAACGTATGGATTCCGAACAACGCAACCGGCAATACCAGCGTGAGCGAACTGGGAAGCACGAATGGGGCGTTCGGTCTCTCACCCTCCACTGGCTTCCAGAAGGATGCCTCCTACCTTACCTCCGGCCGTGCTCTTGCGGTCGATCAGGCAGGAAACGTCTGGGTTGCAGGCGACGGCACAAACTTCATCACCGAGATCGTCGGCGCAGGTGTACCGATCTTCCAGCCCTACTCACTCGGTCTGCAGAAGGGCCGCTTCCAGAAGATCCCCTAACCCAACGCTTGACCAAACCACAAGAGACCCCGGAGTCACTCCTCCGGGGTCTTCTTCATTCACCCCGTAATTGACCGAAGCATTTCATTGGAGGCTCGTCGCTCTCGGCGTCGATTACAGCCTTGGTTCTTCCAGTAGAGTAAGAGCAGTTGCGAAACACAATCCATTCCATCCTCTCCGCAGAATGCATTTGACGATTCCTCATGGGTAAGCAGAGCCTCCCACATTCTCCCCGCACCAAGTACGACGCCCGCGGGATTGCACTCTTACTTCTCTGCCTCCTGTCTCTCCCCAGGCTCTCCGCCCAGACCGCTTCGGTCTCAGCACTGACGGTTCCCCTCATTCTTCCGTCGGCCATCGTCTTTGACGCAACTGGCAACCTCTACTTCGCAGAAACGGGCAACCACGTCATCCGCAAGGTCGACACAGTCGGCAACATCACGACCATCGCAGGCACCGGCACCCAGGGCTTCTCCGGCGACCTGGGCCTCGCAACCTCCGCGACGCTCGACTCACCGCAGGGCCTCGCGCTCGATACGGCACGCAATCTCTACATCGCCGACACACACAACCAGCGCATCCGCAAACTCAACCTCACCACAGGCGTCATCACAACGATCGCCGGCAGCACCTCTGGCTTCTCCGGAGACGGCGCTTCTGCCCTATCCGCGCAACTCAGCCTCCCGACTGCTCTCGCGCTCGACTCCTCCGGCAATCTTTACATCGCCGACACGGGCAATCACCGCATCCGCAAACTCAACCTCGCTACAGCCATCACGACGATCGCGGGTAATGGCACACAAGGCTACTCCGGCGACCTCGGTGCGGCCACATCCGCTGCCATCGACTCTCCCACGGGCATCGCGTTGGACGCCTCCAGCAATCTTTATCTAGCCGACACCCATAACCATCGCGTTCGCGAAATCAACGCCAATACCGGCGTCATCACCACCATCGCCGGCACCGGCTCACCTGGCTTCTCCGGCGACACCACCGCCGCGACTGCCGCAAACCTGGCGCTCCCCCACGGCCTCACCTCAGATTCCGCCGGCAACCTCTACCTCGCCGACACCGCCAACCACCGCATCCGGCGTATCGATGCCACTACCGGAATCATCACAACCGTTGTTGGCGATGGTACTCAGACCTTTGCCGGCGACAACGGCCCTCCTACCGCCGCCTCGCTTGACAGTCCCACTGCGACAACACTCTCACCCGCCAGCAACCTAACTCTCTCCGACACCGGCAATCAGCGCATTCGTCAGGTCGTAACGCAAACCACCCCAACCTCGATCACCACTGTCGCGGGTCTCGGCCTCACCGCCCCGGGAGTCCTCAACCTCACCGCTCCCTACGTGATCGCCTACGGCACCGGACAACTCACAGCCACTCTCGCCACCAGCCCAGCCACCGGCACCGTTACATTTTTCGAAACCGTCAACACCACAACTAAAATCCTTGGCTCCTCCCCCGTCGTCTCCAACACCGCCACACTCTCAACAACAACCCTGGCTGCCGGCGCTTACAATCTCACTGCAACCTACTCCGGTGACCAAACCCATCCGTCCGCGCAGAGTCCTGCGCTGGCTCTGACCATCACACCCCTGCAACTCACCGCTACCATCGCACCAATCTCCCTCCTCTACGGACAGGCGATTCCAAACCTGAGCGGTACTCTCACCGGCGTCCTTCCTCAAGACGCAGCAAATCTTACCGCTACCTTCATCACCACCGCCACTGTTGGCTCATCCGCCGGCACTTATTCTGTCACGCCTGTCCTCAACGGCTCAGCGGCAGGGAACTACACCGTCGCCGCATCACCCGCAGCGATCACCATCCACCCAGCCCCTACTGTGATCACGCTCAGCAACCTCGTAGCAACCGGCACCACCGGATCGACGGTGACCCTAACCGTGCACGTTGCCAGCACAACGACTGGCACCCCACCCGGTTCTGTCACTTTGCTCGATGGCAATAGCCCTCTCTCCACCACCCCACTCTCAAACTCAGGAGACGCGGTCTTCCTCACCTCGACTCTCGCCCAGGGCGCTCACAACTTCACCGCGGTCTATGACGGAAGCGCGAACTTCACCCCCAGCATCTCCGCCCCTCAACTGATCACAATCGGAACGGGTTCACCCACCAACCCCGACTTCGCGCTCGCCGCAACCGGCACGACTACACAAACGATTCTCTCCGGCGCGAGCACGAGCTTCACCTTTACTGTCCAGGTGCAGAACAATCTATCCAGTCCAATCACTTTGGCCGCCACCGGTCTCCCGAATCTCGCCACCGCATCCTTCAACCCGGCGTATCTCCCCCCTGGCGCTACGCCCAACACCTTCACCATGACCATCGCGACGCCGAAGACGACCGCGACGAACGTCAATCCGCGTGACCGCCTCTTTCAACCATTCCTTGCCACAATCTTTCTGCTCAGCCCCATCGCCGGTCTGGCCTTCCACCCACGCAAACGCGGCGTCGCAATAAGGTTCTTCCTGCTCACCATCGCCGGCATCACACTCCTGCTAGCGAGCGGCTGTGGAGACCGCATCAAAACCGATCCAGCCTTGACCAGTCAGGCTAAGACCTACGCCATCACGGTCACCGGCACAGCCACCGGTCCAACCGGAAACGCCCTGCAACACTCCGCAACCGTGACCCTTGTTCTAAATCCCGCCAGTTGAAACCTAAGCCACACAACAACTATCCCGGCCCCAACAAACGCAGAATAAAAAACACCGCCACACCACCGAGGAAGACCAGCGCCATGCGCAATCCCGGCTCGCGATTCACCTCAGGCACAAGATCCGTAGCCGCCACATAGATCGTCACCCCTGCCGACAGCGGCAACCCCACCCGAACCCAGCTAGGCTCAAGATTAATCACGAGCACACCAAGCACCGTCGTTGCCCCAAGAAACAACGCAGAGTTCAGCGCCGTCGCCGCGCCTCTACCACCGGCCAGCATCACGCTCGCCACGGTAAAGCCCTCAGGAATCTTGTGCAGAAATACCGCGAAGAACAAAATCCATCCCAGCCAATGCGACAGCACAAATCCCGACCCAATCGCCACGCCATCAAAGAATGTGTGAGTCGCTAGTCCCAACAGAACCGAGTAGCTCGTCTTCGCCGCAATCAACTCGTGCTCATGCGTCTGCTCCCCAAAATGAAAATGTGGCACAAGCGAATGCTCCACCAGATGCACCGCGCAGTACCCAACCAGAATCAGCAGTGGAGCAAACCGCGGATTCACATGCAGTCCCTCAGGGATCATCTCAAGCACCGCTGCCGCTAACATAAAACCGGCGCCCAGTGCGACAAAGTAGCGCAGCGCACGCGCCGAAGGCGACTGCCGCACCAACAAAAACCCGCCAAGATAATCAGCCAGTCCCGCCACCAACCCCAGCGTCAGGCTCAACCACAGCGCCGACACCGCTAGCTCCTCAGGCCTATCTTCAGCGCACCGCCATACGTCCCGCGAGACACGGCAGACGCGCTCAACAACACAACCAAGCAGATTTTCATGTTCTTCAGATTCTACCGTCTCTCATTGCGACTCACGAGACAGCACAAACACCACGCCCAAACCGCAAAAGAACACGAATCCCTCTAGCCGTTCCGACAACGTATGCAATCTTTCAAAGTCCACCCGCCCCGGATTTCTCGCTGGAGCCGTTTCCACCACCCCGCCCGCCAGCGCTCGATCCACCTCCATCGCCGGCAGTATCTTGAACTGCGAATAAAACGTTCCCGCCATCATCATCCCGGCCAGAATCATCTCGATCGCAAACTCCACCCTCGCGGTCACGCCGGCCCGCAGCCACAACAGCCCCGTAGCAACATAAAAGATCGCGCCACCCACGAGCCCGATCCAGTGCAACACCCGCAGAGTCCCTCCAACGACGATCCCAGCCTCATGCGCACTCGGCAGACTATGAAACGCCACCGGCGCGACCACAAACGCAAAGAATCCAAGCCCACCCACCCATGCCACCATCGCAAATAACCGCAGGGCCCGTAGAAAAATCTGCATCCTAGACGTAATCCCTTCCAATCAACCGTTGAATTCGTTCCTTCATAGGAGGATGCGTCGAAAAAAGATTCCCAATCCCTCCACTCCCCAGCAAAGGCGCAACGATAAAGAGATGCGCATTCGAAGGCGAAGCCTGCATCGGAATTCTCTTCGAATAGTCCTCCAGCTTCTGCAACGCCCGCGCCAGCGCATACGGATTCCCTGTCGTCGCCGCGCCCGTAGCATCAGCCTCAAACTCACGCGTCCTCGAAATCCAGAGCTGAATCAACGAAGCCGCAATTGGCGCAACGATAATCATTAACAACCCACTCAGCCCACCCCCCCCGCGTCTATCGCGCCCGCCGCCTCCACCACCAAACAACGAAGCCCAATATCCCATCCGCGCCACCATCGTGATCGCACCCGCCAGCGTCGCTGCAATCGAGCTCGTCAGAATATCTCTGTTCCTCACATGCCCCAGCTCATGCGCCAGCACGCCCTCCAGCTCCTCATCATCCAGCAGCTGCAGAATTCCATGTGTCACCGCCACCGAAGCATGTTGCGGATTCCGCCCTGTAGCAAACGCATTTGGCGATTCCGTCGGCAACACATAGATTCTCGGCATCGGCAGTCCCTGCTTAGCCGTCAGTCTCTCCACCGCCGCATACGCCCTTGGCAACTGCTCCCGAGTCACCGGCTGAGCGTTGTACATCCTCAACGCCAACTTATCCGAGAAGAAATAAGTCACAAAGTTGAAGACAACCGATAAGGCGAACGCGATCACCATGCCACTTCGTCCACCAAAGCGATCCCCAATCAGGATCAAAAACACCGTCAGCAACACCAGAAGCAACGTCGACTTGAACGTATTCATCGCCAGCTCCTCAAACTACAGGGCCCGCCACATTAGACGTATCTATATTCCGTTCGCCGCGCGCAAGCGCCCTGCGCAACACCACCTCAAGCGCCGCCTTCTGTTCTGTATACTCGCTCTCGGTCAATTTGCCTTGAAGCTTATCCGTCTCCAGCGCAAAGAGCTCTTCCTTCATCGCTGCAAGCAGGGAATCCGGACCAGCAGCCGTCGCCCCCGCTCCAACCGGACTCGCAACCGGCGCAGGGCCACTCTTCAACATCACTCCCGCACCCACTGCCAGCAACAGCCCAAGCCCACCCAGGATCCACCACTTATACTTCGCCCACGGATCATTCGTCCCCTCCGGATCAAGCGGTGTCCCCAAACCCCCACCCGGTCGCGTATCGCTCGCCGCTGTACCCGCAGCGCCACCCGCACCAGCCTGCGCCGAAGCATCCGCCGTCGCCGCACCACCCTCGCCCGCCGCCGCCGCAGCGCCCGTATCCCGCGGCATCTGCCCAGTCCCCGACACGGTAAAGTCCAACGCCTGCGACGGAGCCACACTCCGCGCCACATAAGTCTGCGCCGTCGTCTCTTCGGTCACCGGCGTATACGGTGCGGACGGCCCCGGCTTAAACGTCATACTCTTCGGCATCATCACCGCGATCGTGTCCGTCGGCATCATCACTCGCGGCGAAAACTTCAAGCTTCCGCTATAGGGCAACTTGTACGTAATCTGAAATCGCGTCTCCCCCGGCCGAATCGGAAAGATAAACGCATAGTGATTCGCCTCTCCCAACGGCACCGGCGAAGCCTGCACCGGCATTCCCCCTGGTGCCAGAGCCGCCGACCCCTCCACCACCGCACCCTCTGGCAGATAAAACTCAAAAGGCCTGTCGCTGAACTGCGTCAGTGGTGGACTCGACTCGTTCTTCACGAAGAAATTCTCAACCACATGCAGCGCCTTCCCGCTCTCATCCGTCTGCAGGCGCATTACATCGGCCTCACTGCTCACACCCTTCACCTTCGCAGCAGCGTTATAAACCTCCACCTCAACCGACTGCGTCCCCGGAGGCGCCGGCCGAAAATAGTTCGCCTTATCATGCGTCACACGCACCAGGTGGATCGCCTGGCTCTCGTTCGCTGGCACGTCCAGTGAGAAGCGGCCCTTCGCGTCCGTCTTTGTCCGCGTAGCCTCCTGCATTCCTTGCTGGAGACGAATCAACACCACGTCATCGCCAGCCGCAGGTTTATTGGTCGTCTTATTTGTAACCGTACCGGTGATCGAATCGGCACAAGCAAAGCTCGAAAACGCCGCAACCATCGCAGCAGCCACAACAGAACGTCGGAGGAAAGAGGATAGAAAGCTCACCCGTCAAGTTTACGTCAAACCTCGGCACGCAATTTGCGATTGAAACAGGGGAGGGAAGTTATCATCCCTACCCACAATTCATTCGGAGCACTCGCAGGTGTCTTTAGCTCTTCGATTTTTTGCGATGACCGTGAAGCATGAGCGGACCACTCGTCATACAGCGGAGCGTACTAAACTCGACTTCGTCGTCCAAATTCACCACGAGCCTCAAGCAATTCCATCTCTGCAATCACTCGCGCAGCCTCATCTTCCAGCCCCGCCCGCTGATCCGCATAGTCTTGCTCAGGATATTTCCCCGCGAGATACTCGAAGTTCAAATCCCGAAGGTTCTCGTATATAACATCCTTTCGCTCCCGCAGATAATCCGCCCGCGTCTTATCCGCCTGCACAAAAGGATTTCGCTCCGGCCAGAAGATGAACCCGAACAGCGCCAACGTCAGCACCACACCTGCAATCATGCCCATGTCAGTACTCCGTCTCCCGTCGAATGCGCTCTCGCATCGCATCACCAGCCATCACAGGCCCAGCCGAACTCGCGGCCCCGCGCTGTCTCGACCGCAACGACCACATCCGAACCAGAAATCCCGTCCCAATCGTCGCCAGCAAAAATACCGCCATCGGCGCAACCCACGCGACGTTGTCAAACCCTCCGCGAATCGGAGACGCGAGCACAATCGCCCCATACTTCGCCGCAAACCAATTAAAGATCGAGGTATTCGATCCGCCTCCATCGATCTGCGCATGCAGTTCACTGATCATTACCGGAGAAACCGGACAACCCACATGGTTGCACTCCAGCAGGATCTGCCCGCATCCGCAGGTGCAGATCATCTCGTGCCCCATCTTCTCGAAGCGCGCATCAGGCGACGCCCCCAGCATCACCACAGCCAGCAAACATACCAAGCCAGCACCAGCAAATCGCCGAAAGCGACCATCGGAAGCCGCAACCGAAGGGGTACACAAGGCACGAAATGCCCGCCCCACGCAGAGTGGGCCCGTCCGGCAGGACAGTCTTGCAACGAAACCCTCAAACATGATGAACCTCAGCCAAATTCACCGGTGTCTCTACCGACGCGCGCGCAGCCGTCCGCGTAAGATTCGGCACCAGCGCAAGAAACGTCCCACCCACCACGATCAAAACTCCAATCCAGATCCAGTTCATCAGCGGGTTCAAAAACACTTTGATGATCGGCCGATCCGTATCAGGATTTTTCCCCTCATAGATCACATACAGGTCACTCGCCAGCGTAGAGTGCAGCGCCACCATCGTCGAAGACGTCTGGCTCGCCTGATAAAACCGCCTCTCCGGAGCAAGCTGCGTAATCTGCTTGCTCCCACGGAACACATCGAGCAACGCATACTCCGTGTCGTAGTTCTTATTGCTGTCCTGCGTGTAGCTCTTGCACACCAGCCGATACGGCCCGAGCTTCAACGTATCGCCAAAGCCCATCTCCTGCTCATGCGATTGATTGAACGCGCCACCGGCGATCCCGATAAACATCACCACAATGCCGAAGTGAACGATATACCCGCCATACCGCCGCGTATTCCGTCGCACCAGCAGCACCGTGGAAGCCAGCAGATTCTTCCCCGTCTGCGTCGCCACCACGTTTGCTCCACGCAAAAACTCAGCCGCAATCGCCGTAGTTACCCCAGCCGCGAGCGTAAACGTCACCAGCGAAAACAGGGTAGCTTGCCAATCGTCTCCAGCTTCCCACGGCCTCACGCCTACCGCCACCAACACCACCAGCGCGACACCCATCGCAATCGAAGGCAAAATAAAATTCCGCCGTATCGATCGCAGCGAAGTCGAACGCCACGCCAGCAGCGGCCCAATCCCGGTCAGAAACAGCAGAAACAATCCAATCGGCAAGTTCACCCGGTTATAGAACGGTGCCCCCATCGTGACCTTCGTGCCCTGCACATACTCGCTCAACACAGGAAACAGCGTTCCCCAAAGCACCGTAAAGCAAGCTGCCAGCAAGATCAGATTGTTGAATAGAAAACTAGACTCGCGGCTCACCAGCGACTCCAGCCTGTTCTCGCTCTTCAAATGATCCCGCTGCTTGAAGAACGTAAACAAGCAAACCGCAAACACAATCAGAATGAAGCCATAAAACCAATCACCAATCGAACTCTGCGCAAACGCATGCACTGAGCTCACAATCCCAGACCGCGTCAGCAGTGTCCCCAGAATCGTCAGCATAAACGTCGAGAAGATGAGCCACACATTCCAGCTCTTCATCATCCCGCGCTTCTCCTGCATCATCACCGAGTGCAGAAACGCCGTCCCGGTAAGCCACGGCATCAACGAGGCGTTCTCCACCGGATCCCAGCCCCAGTACCCACCCCACCCCAGCACGCTATAAGCCCAGTGCGCACCAAGAAAAATCCCGCACGTCAAAAACAGCCACGTCACCATGGTCCAGCGCCGCGTAATGTGAATCCACTTCTCCCCCGGATACCGCATCATCAGCGCACCCAGCGCAAACGCAAACGGAACCGAGAACCCCACATATCCCAAGTACAGCATCGGAGGATGAATCACCATCTCCGGATACTGCAGCAGCGGATTCAACCCAAACCCATCCGTCGCCACCGGTCCCGGCTGAATCGCAAACGGAGGCGCCGCAAAATTCAACAGCAGCAAAAAGAAGACCTGAATCCCTGCCAGAATCGTCGAAGCAAACGCCGACAGCCGCACATCCACCTTGTGCCGCATCCGCAACACAAACCCATACGCCGAAAGCAGCCACGCCCACAACAGCAGCGAGCCCTCCTGTCCCGACCACAGGGCAGAAAACTTATATGCGGTATTCAGATCTCGATTGGTATGGTGCAGGATATACGAAACTGAATAGTCGTTGGTAAACGAAGCCCATACCAGCGCAAACGCCGCACAACTCAACGCTACAAAACTTGAGATCCCCGCCCGCCGCGCCGTCTCACCCAGCCGCCCCGCGCCGCCATCGACTCCTGCCGCCATTCCTCGCGTTCGCCACAGCGCAACCCCACCCATCACCAGCGTGTAAGCGCTCAATGCCAAAGCCAGCAACAGCGTAAAACTACCAAACTCCGGCATCGGATGCAGTCGCATGAATTCCCCTGCCCCATTCTCTCAAGGACAGACCGTATCAGCAATAAACCATCGTTTACCGGACACGCTCTACTGGGCTGTCAACTGCCCCGAATCGTGGCTCCCATCCCGAATCAGCCCATGAACCGTCGCCAGCAGGTGGTCCGGCATCAGCGGCTTCATCCGAAACGTCACATTCAAGTCGACATACTCTTCTTCGGCCTCCTCCAGCCCGCTGATCACAAGCACCGGGATCGTAGGATTGGTCTTGCGCAAGGCTTTTACAAAATCCGCCCCGTTCATCCCTGGCATCACATGGTCGGTAATCACCAACCCGATCTCTGCAGGGAACTCCCCACCCCGGATCTGCTCCAGAGCTCTGCAAGGATTCAGCGCTGCGATCACAAAATAGCCCGCACGCTTCAGAATCGTCTGCCGAGTGGCCGCCTGCACAGCATTATCGTCAATAAGAAGAATGGTGGCTGGCATGCGAGAGATCGCTTGTTCCAGGGGAGAATTCATCAACAAATCCAATTCAGACCTCTTTCCACAACCTTAGTCAGGCAAATCTCCGGTGATCTGACCAATTCCACAGTCGGATGCAAAATCTCGGTAAAACGTTGGTACTTGATCTCCACCTTCTGGAAATAATTAGCCAATCATAGGACATTTTCTCCCTGCGGTACGCCATAACTTCTACAACCTTTGTTGCTATCCCCCCTACAGGATTTGGAAGACAGCGCCCAAACAATTTAGAGTTGGCCTCAGTACATTCAACTAATAGCAGTCAAAGCAGCTCCGAACTTCAAGGGTTACCGTGAATCTTTCCATCATTGACTGGCTCATCATGCTGGTCTACTTCGTCTTCGTTCTGGGCATCGGCTTCGCCCTCAAGCGCTACATGCGCACCTCGAACGACTTCTTCCTCGCTGGCCGCTCCATCCCGGCCTGGGTTTGCGGCCTCGCCTTCATCTCCGCCAACCTCGGAGCCCAAGAGGTCATCGGCATGGGTGCCTCGGGCGCGAAGTACGGCATCATCACCAGCCACTTCTACTGGATCGGTGCCATCCCAGCGATGGTCTTTGTCGGCATCTTCATGATGCCCTTCTACTACGGCTCAAAAGCCCGCTCCGTCCCCGAGTACCTCCGCCTGCGCTTCGACGAAAAGACCCGCGCCGTCAACGCCTTCTCCTTCGCCATCATGACCGTGCTCAGCTCCGGTATCTCCATGTACGCGATGGCGCTGCTCATCCAGACTCTCGGCCTCCTCCACGGCATCATCCCCGACGCCTACATCTTTCACGTCTCAGTCTTCTTATCGGCGATCATCGTCCTGGGCTATATCTTTCTCGGCGGCCTCACCAGCGCCATTTACAACGAGGTCCTTCAGTTCTTCCTCATCGTCGCCGGCTTTGCCCCCCTGGTCTGGATCGGCCTCCGCAACGTAGGCGGCTGGCAGGGAATCAAGCACACCCTCCCCGCCACAATGACCCACTCTTGGCGAGGCATGGCTCACGCCTCCACCAACACTCTCGGCGTCGAGTGGGTCGGTCTAGCCATGGGCCTCGGCTTCGTCCTCTCCTTCGGCTATTGGTGCACCGACTTCCTCGTCATCCAGCGTGCCATGGCCGCCGACTCCGAGGTCTCCGCCCGCCGCGTCCCCCTCATCGCCGCCATCCCGAAGATGTTTTTTCCCTTCCTGGTCATCCTCCCCGGCCTCATCGCCGTCACAGTCACCAGCCACATGGCCGGAGCAGGGCAGGAGCCTGCAAAACATAGCTATCATTCTGAGGTCAGAGAGCGTGCTGCCACTGCAGCAGAAAGCGCACAGTTAGCTTCAGCCAAATCCGCTAATATTCCCCTCGACGAAGCCCACCCTCACGGCATCATCCCCGAAAAGACCGACCCCGTAAGCGGCCAACCCATCCTCGACAGCCACGGCAACCCCGTCTACAACTACGACCTCGCCATCCCGGTCATGCTCCTGCACTTCTTCCCCACAGGAATCCTCGGCCTGGGCCTAACCGCGCTCCTCGCCAGCTTCATGTCCGGCATGGCCGGCAACGTCACAGCCTTCAACACCGTCTGGACCTACGACATCTACCAGGCCTACATCAACAAAAAGGGAACCGACGCCCACTATCTCTGGATGGGCCGCATGGCCACGATCGGAGGCGTCGCCCTCTCTGTCGGCGCAGCCTACCTCGTCACCAACTTCAACAACATCATGGACGCGCTCCAGCTCGTCTTCTCCATCGTCAACGCGCCCCTCTTCGCCACCTTCCTACTAGGCATGTTCTGGAAGCGGACGACAGGCCACGGTGCATTTACAGGATTGATCGCAGGCACCGGCGCAGCCCTCCTCCACCACGGCCTTACCCTCCCCGCCGACGCGACGCCGGGCATCCACGGTGGCTGGATCGCAATCGTCCACCACTACCCCAGCGACATGGCCCAGAACTTCTGGACCGCCATCTTCGCCTTCACGGTCAATCTTCTGGTCACGATGGCGGTCTCGCTCGCCACCACCCCGCGCCCCGAGGCCGAGCTCGTGGGCCTGGTCTACTCCCTCACCCCCAAGCCTATCGACACCCACCTGAGCTGGTACCAGAAGCCCGCAATTCTCGGCATCGTCGTCCTCGCCATGCTCATCGTCCTCAACCTTGTCTTCGCTTAATGCCTTCGCCGTTGCATTTGCCCTTCTTGTCGTCATCCCCGCAGGGGATCTGCTTTTGCACTTCGCGATCCTAAAACCAAAGGAGCTTCTATGGGACTCGACATCCGTATCCCCCTCGGCCTGATCTTCCTCCTCATCGGCGGCCTTATGAGCATCTACGGCTTCATCACCCGCCACACCGCCGACATCTACGAAAAATCGATGGGCATCAACCTCAACCTCACCTGGGGTCTCCTCATGTTCCTCTTCGGAGCCGTCATGTACTTCGTAGGCCGCCGCCAGAAATGGCAGGACGACCCCGTCAATCCCCGCCCCTGGGAGCAAGGCGACCGCCCCCGGCACTAACAACCAATGACCAAACGCCATCCCGCTGTTAGCATCAGGGAAACCTAACCTGACCTTGCCGCAGTCATCTTGTTCCCCTTCATAGTCCGCAGTATTTACGGAGATCTTTGGATGTCGCGAGTCGTTGTTATCGGAGCCGGTGCCATGGGCCTGGCCGCCGCCTATCGAGCAGTAAAACTGGGCCATCAAGTAGATCTCATCGAGGCAGCACCCGAAGCCGGTGGAATGGCGGGCCACTTCGACTTCGACGGAATCTCCATCGAACGCTTCTATCACTTCGTCTGTCACAACGATCTCCCCACCTTCGCCCTGATGAAAGAACTCGGCATCGGCGACAAAATGATATGGCGGCCCACCACCATGGGCTTCTTTTCCGGCAACACACTCCACCCCTGGGGAGATCCAATCTCTCTGTTTCGTCTCCCCGGAGTAAGCCTCATCGACAAACTCCGTTACGGACTCTTCGCCTTCGTCTGCACCCGTCGCAACCATTGGCCAGCCATCGAAAATGAACCGGCAAAGAGTTGGATCATTCGCTGGTCCGGAGCCGCCAACTACGACCGCTTCTGGAAGCCACTCTTCGCACACAAATTCTACGAATACGCCGACACCATCTCCGCAGCATGGATCTGGACTCGCATTCGTCGCGTAGGCCGCTCCCGCAAGAGCATCTTTCAGGAAGAGCTCGGATACATCGACGGTGGTTCCATCACGCTCGTCAACTCCCTCGTCGCAGCCATTCAATCCCTCGGCGGGAGAGTCCATCTCGGCAACCCAGTCCAGCAGATCACCGTCGAGCAAGGCCACGTCACCGGCGTCCAAACCACCAACGGCCACTACCCCGCCGACGCCGTCATCTGTACCGCACCCACTCCACTGGTCTCCGCCATGATTCCCGAGCTTCCCAGTGAATGGAAGGATCGTTACAACGCCATCCACAACATCGGCGTCATCTGCGTCATCTTCAAACTCACCCGCTCCGTCACACCGCACTTCTGGGTCAACGTCTCCGAGCCAGACATCGACATCCCCGGCATCATTGAGTTTTCGAACCTTCGCAAAGCCGGCGACCACACCATCCTCTACGTGCCCTTCTACATGCCAGTCTCAAACCCCAAGTTCTCCGCACCAGAAGACGATCTCGTCTCCGAAGCCTTTCGGTGTCTCCAGCGCGTCAATCCCAAACTCACAAACGAAGACATCGTCGCCACCAAGGTCGCTCGTCTCCGTCACGGTCAGCCCATCTGCGAGCCCGGCTTCCTCGCCAAGATCCCACCCGTCCAGACTCCCATTGCAGGCCTCCAGATCGCCGACACCTGCTTCTACTATCCCGAAGACCGCGGCATCGCTGAAAGCGTTCGCATCGGCGCAGCCATGGCCGAATCAATCACCAGTGGAAAACCGGTCCACACCGCACCCGCAGTCGTTTGAAAACCTTAGCTCAGGTTTTTCTTCTCAACCTAAGCACGCTTTGAAGGCAACGAAAACCGTGCACATTGCATATCAAATTGACGAAAATGATTTTGTCTCTGCCGGCAGGTTAGCGATGCAGAAACGATCCAAGCTTGCGATGTACAAGCTCTATATCCTTCCGTTGATTGGAGTGTTACTGATCGCTTCCGGCGTAATTTCTGCGATTGAGCGACCAAATATCACTGGACTCTGGCCGGTAATATTGTGGGGAACAATGCTTTTATGCGTTCCTCTGTTGTGGAACTATCAATTCCGACGAGCTTATCGAAAAGCTCCGCTACTTCGAGATCGAAGAACCCTCGATCTTGACAGTTCCCATCTCACCTTTAAAACCGAAACTTCAGACGCCCGTGTGCCTTGGGACTCTTACACAAAATTTGCGGAAAACGAGAAGACCTTCATACTCTTTCAGCAAGGACATCAAATTTTCATTCCTATACCAAAGCGTGAGCTGTCTTCGTCTCAGATCGATGAACTGCGTTCCATTTTTGAAACCCATATTCCCGCTAAATAATCTCCCCTAAATCATCCACACCTTGGCGCTTGCGATAATGGAACCATGAAGCGCCGCGAAATCAAGCAGTACGAGTTTGTCCGCAAGATCGGCACAGGCGGCAGCGGCGTCGTGTTTCTCGCCAACGACACTCTCCTCCAGCGCCCCGTCGTCCTCAAACTCCTCAAGCGCGGCAACCTCACCATCGAGCAGGTCCGCGCCACGCAGCTCCGCGAAGCCCGCCTCGCCTCAGCCATCGACCACCCCAACGTCTGCGCCATCTACGACGTCGGCGAAGCCCCCGAAGAGAACGGCAACGGCGAAGAAGCCTACATCGTCATGCAGTACATCCCCGGCAAATCCCTCGACAAGGTCATCGCCGAAGGCCCCGCCAGCCTCCAGCTCGTCCTCTCCGCCGGCATCCAGACCTCCGACGGCCTCTCCGCCGCCCACAACCTCGGCATCTTCCACCGCGACCTCAAACCCGCCAACGTCATGCTCACCGACGGCGGCCTCATCAAGATTCTCGATTTCGGCCTAGCCCGCCGCCTCCGCCCCGACCAGGCCGAGTTCGACCCCTCCGGCCCAAGCAGCAAACGCAACCTCCCCGCCCCCGGAGCTACCTACACCGCCCGCGGCGGCACCATCGCCTACATGGCCCCCGAGCAGTTCGTCACCGGCCAGTCCAGCGTCCAGTCCGACATCTTCGCCCTCGGCCTCATCCTCTACGAGCTCGCCACCGGCCGCCACCCCTTCCATCGCCCCGACGCCGCCGAGTTCCAGTCCATCCGCGCCATCCAGTTTGCCGACCCGCCCTCCATCCGCGAGATCGCCCCCGACCTCCCCATCGAGCTAGAGTCCGTCATCCTCCGCTGCCTCGAAAAACAACCCTCCGCCCGCTTCGGCTCCGCAGCCGAGGTCCGCGACGCCCTCAAGACCATCATGCGCGCCATGCAGCTCGACTCCGTCCTGCTCCCCGGCGACAACATACGCCCCTCCCACCAGACCCGCCTCCCGCTCGACGCCCCCGACGAAGAAAAACGAACCACCGGCATCCTCTCCATGCTCGCCGAGCGCTTCCGCGAATCTGGCGCCTCCTCCACCAACAACCAGAACAGCATCGTCGTCCTTCCCTTCGTCAACTTCGGCCCCGCCGACGTCGCGCCCCTCTACGGCTACGCCCTCGCCGACGCCATCGCCACCCGCCTCACCCGCATGTCCACCCTCGTCGTTCGCCCGTCGAGCTCGTTCATGAACATCCCCACCCAACAGCTCGACCCCCTCAGCATCGGCAAAAAACTCCTCGTCAACTACGTCCTCGCCGGCAACTTCCTCCGCTCCGACAAAGGCTTCGATCTCAACTGGCAGCTCCTCGACGTTCCCAACCAAAGCGTCCGCGCCGGTGGCTCCATCAACGTTGCCTCCTTCGACCTCGTCTCCGTCCAATCGGAGATCTGCAACGAAGTCTTCAGCACCCTTCAGGGCTTCGGAGATCTCGCCGCACACGAAAACAATCGTGCCGGTACACCTCCCGCGCGTTCTCTCAATCAGGCCCTCTCCGAGCAGTATCTCCAGGCCCGCGCCGTCCTCTCCTCCTTCATGACCCGCACCGGCAGCAGCGAAGATCTCAACCGCGCCTGCGAGCTCTTCACCGACGTCGTCAAACAGGATGAAAAATACGCTCCCGGCTGGTCAGGCCTCGGCATCACGCATCTTCAATACGCCCGCCACGGCCTGGGCGGACAGATGCACGTCCTGGAAGCTCGCCGCGCCTTCGACAAAGCCCTCCAACTCGACCCCGGCTCCGTCGAAGCCAACCTCTACCGCGTCTACATGCTCCTCTCCCGCGGAGAAAAAGAGTCAGCCCGTCACGGCATCGAAAACCTCCTCCAGACCGCAGGCAACGACTGGAACGTCCGCCTCGTAGCCGGTCAAACCCTCCGTATCGACGGCATGTACGATGAAGCCCTCGAGCAGTTCAACGCCTCTCTCCGCATGAACCCCTCCAACGCGGCCATGATCTACAACCACCGCGCCCGCGTCTACCAATACCAAAATCAAATGGAGCTAGCCTCCGACGAGATCGAAAAGGGCCTCACCCTTGAGCCCCGCCAACCACTCCTGCGAATCTCCCTCGGCTACCAGCAGATGCGCACAGGCGACCTCCCCAAAGCGATCGAAACTCTTGAAAACGTCATCCGCGATGAGTCCTCTCTCCGCATCGTCTTCCCAACCATCGCGCTCTGCTACGTCCAGCTAGGCGAACGCGAAAAAGCCGCCACCTTCATCGTTGACGAAACTCTCTCCGCAGCCGAAGCCGACAGCGAGATGGCCTATCGCCTGGCCACCTACTTCGCCCTCGAAGGCGACGAGTCCGAAGCCCTCCACTGGCTGCGCCGCGCCATCTATCTCGGCAACGAAAACTATCCTTGGTTCAGCATCAACCCAGCATGGCGCAAACTAAAAGGCCATGGCGACTTCGAACGCATCCTCGAAGACCTCAAAAAAAGCTACCGCCGCAACCAGAAAAACTGGAAGCGCCTCCTGGCCCAGGTCCGCAATTAATTATCTTTTCGGCGCCGAAGGCGCGTCAGCCTCGATGGCAGATCGCGCCGTGCGCGCAGCACGCAGTTGCAGTTGCCTTACCCCAGAACAAGAAAAAGGCCGAGAGAAAAAGCTCTCGGCCTCGATCCACAAAATCAGTTGTCGCTACTGAGCCGCGCCAACCCCACCCAAAGCACCTGCATTCAAACTGCTCACCGGCGTACCACTCAGCGGCGTCAAAATCATAGGCGTAGTCAAACTAAACACCAGCAACTCATCCTTCGGCAGCGTAGCTTGACGATCCTGCTTCAACCAGATAAAAGTGCTAACCCCAGCGCCAATCCCCGCACCAACCACAGCGCCAACTCCACCGCCGATCAACGCACCCGTAGCCGCACCCGCACCGGTCACGCCGCCAACAATCGCCAGTGTTTCCTTCGCATGGTCCTTCCGCTTCAACGTCCCTTCGTTATCCACATTGAACTCGCTCTTGCCAGTATCGACCAACTGCGCATGCACAATGTAGTGCGTCCCATCCGGCAGCGTAACGTCGCTCGTCTCCAGATGCATCATTGCAGCACCTGAAATGCGCCGTCCGCCACGAACCTCCGTCACTCGCCCCTCAAGAGTAGAACCTACCGGAATGATGACTCGCCCATTCCTCTCTATCGCTTCTGTAACAGTCCCAGAAAATCTGCTCCCAGCGACTGTCGTATCTGTCGCCAGCGTCTCGCCGATCTTTACCTTCAGCAAAGTCCCTTCACGCAATGTGCCTTCACGCTCTGGCACGCTTGTCACGATCATGGCATCTGCAGGATCTTCCGCCGCAGGTTCAGCAGCCATCATGCTCGAACCCGCAACTGCAGCTCCTTTATAAGGAACATAAGGCCCATACTCCACCGCAGGCGATGCTGGCACCACCGCCGGCACATCCGCACTCGGCTTAGCGATCGTCTGTGAACTAGCCTGAGCAGCCGCATCATCGCTACTCGAAATCACCGCAGAGTCAGGGTGAGAAACTCCCGTCATCGCACTTTGTGAAAACGCGGGAGCAGCAGCAAGAACGAGAGCAGCGGTGGTGATGTGCATCTTCATGGCGATACCTCAGTGAAAGTTTCTTAGACCAGCCAGAGCGCTGAATTTTCCTGCGCTCTTATCACTCCAAAGAATAAAACTCCCGCCGCATCTATGGAACAAATTCCTCAGGCCAGAACCGACCCTGCTAATAAGCCCCTCAACGCCTTCCTGCGCCGATTGATTCATCAGGCGTTGCGGCCTCCCCTTCGTTTCCTTTGCTAAAATTCGTCAGGTGAGCCCATCCGACGCAAAGCTGGTGCAGTCCATAACCCTCGCAGGTGGCAGCACCCTCCCGGTTGACCGTCGTCCAAAGTTAAACGAACGGTTGAACCACCGCGTCGTCTCCCAACATTCCGCAACCCCTACCAACAGGAGCAATATGACCGAGATCGTCTCTATCCACGCACGCGAAATTCTGGACTCCCGCGGTAATCCCACCGTCGAGGCCGACGTCATCCTCGACAGCGGAGCCAAAGGCCGCGCCGCCGTTCCCAGCGGAGCCTCCACCGGCGAGCACGAAGCCGTAGAACTTCGCGACGGAGATAAAGAGGTCTATCTCGGCAAAGGCGTCCTCCAGGCCGTCGAAAACGTCGAGACCATCCTCGGGCCCGAGCTCACCGGCATGGACGCCAGCAACCAGCGCCTCATCGACGCGACCATGATCTCCATCGACGGCACCGAAAACAAATCCAAGCTCGGAGCCAACGCCATCCTCGCCGTCTCCATGGCCGTGGCCCGCGCCTCCGCCGAAGCCCTCAAGCTCCCCCTCTACCGCTACCTCGGCGGAGTGAACGCCTGTCTCCTCCCCACGCCCATGATGAACATCCTCAACGGCGGCTCCCATGCCGACTCCAACGTCGACTTCCAGGAGTTCATGGTCATGCCCGTCGGCGCCGAAACCTTCTCCGACGCACTCCGCTGGGGCACCGAAGTCTTCCACACCCTCAAAGGCGTACTCAAGAAGAAGGGCTACAACACCGCGGTCGGTGACGAAGGCGGCTTCGCTCCCTCGCTCAAATCCAACGACGAAGCCCTCGACCTCATCCTCGAAGCCATCCAGCTCGCCGGCTACACCCCAGGCGAAGACATCTCCATCGCCCTCGACCCGGCCTCCAGCGAGTTCTACAACAAAGAAACCGGCAAATACATCTTCAAGAAATCCGACAAGCGCGAACTCTCCTCCGCTGAGATGACTGCCTTCTGGGAGAACTGGGTCAACAAATATCCCATCATCTCTATCGAAGACGGCCTAGCCGAAGACGACTGGGATGGCTGGGCGCACCTCACCAAGGTCCTGGGCGATAAGGTCCAGCTCGTAGGCGACGACCTCTTCGTCACCAACACCCAGCGCCTCCAGCAGGGAATCGAGCAGAAGGTCGCGAACTCGATCCTCATCAAGGTCAACCAGATCGGCACCGTCTCGGAAACACTCGAAGCCATTGAGCTGGCTCGTCGCTTTGGTTACACCAGCATCATCAGCCATCGCAGCGGCGAAACCGAAGACACCTTCATCGCCGACCTCGCAGTAGGCACAGGCGCAGGCCAGATCAAAACAGGCTCCGCCTCTCGCACCGACCGCATCGCCAAGTACAACCAGCTCCTCCGCATCGAAGAAGAGCTCGGCCAATCCGCCGAATTCCTCGGCATCGAATCGGTCAACTTCGGCGAATAAACCGTGTCCTGCCGGACGGGCCTACGCGGCGCGCGGTCACTTCGTGACGTGTATACCGGTCTCGGCAAAACAAAAAGCACAGGGCCTCCCGTTGGTGGCATCAACGCGAGGCCCAACATCTTTGCCCCTCAAGAAAAAGTACACAAGTCACGAAGTGACCGCCCCGCGCGTAGCGGGCCCGTCCGGCAGGGACGTTGCAAAACTACTGAATAGCCATTCATAATGGGTCGCACCAAAACATCAGCATGCAACGACCCGGAGAACGAATGGCCCGCAGCAAATTCTTCATCTTCGCCCTCGCAGCCCTCCTCCCAATCGCCGCTCAGGCACAATCACCCGACGCCTTCGTCCAGCGCTCCGGCACCAAACTCATCCTGAACAGCGCACCCTTCCGCTACTCCGGCCCCAACATCGAATGGCTAGGCCTCGAAGGCTACGGCCCACACGACCCCATGGGCCCCCGCCTCCCCAGCCACTTCGAGATCGACGACGCCTTCGACACGGCCGCCGAGATGGGCGCGAAAGTAGTCCGAGCCCAAACCATGGGCGACACCGTCGGCTGCCCCCTCTGCATCGAGCCCACCGAAGGCAACTTCAACGAAGCCGCCTTTGCATCCTCTGACTACGCCATCGCCATCGCCCACAAACACGGCATAAAACTCATCATCCCCTTGGTCGGCGACTGCGCCACCTGCGCCGGCGGCGGCATCGGCCAATACCTCGCCTGGGAGAAGAAACCCAACCCGCAAGACTTCTTCACCGACCCCACCCTCATCGCCGCCTACGAAAAACACATCGACGCCGTCCTCAATCACCTCAACCCCATCACTAACCTCCGCTACAAAGACGACCCCACCATCATGGCCTGGGAGAACTGCAACATGTGCGGCATCCTCACCCTGCTCTCCGGAGGCAACGCCACCGCGCTCGGCCAAGTCTCCTCCTGGGTAGAAACCATCGGCACCCACATCAAGCAACAAGACCCGCACCATCTCTATCTCGACACCTCCGGCATCTATCGCGTCTACCCACCAGTCCTCGACAACAAGTCCACCGACCTCGCCACCTTCGAGTTCTATCCGCACTGGGACATTCTTCTCGGCCCCAACCAGCCACCAACCACCGCCGCCACCTTCACCCACGACGCAGCCACCGTCACCGGCCACGGAAGAGTATTCATCGTGAATGAATTCGGCTGGGACCGCACCGACTGGAAGACCCCTGTCGATTTCGAAAACGTGCTCAACACCCTCTCCACCGACCCAAATGTCTCCGGCGACGGTTTCTGGGCGTTGCAAGCCCACCTCGACAACTTCGGCTTCCAGCCCATCCCTGCCGACAGCAACAACCCCGTCTTTGCCGAGCACGGCGAATCCGGCCAATGGTGGGCGCTCTACTATCCCGGTGTCAAAACCCTCGTCAACACTGCAGAAGATATGGCCGCCCGCGCCCAGCTCCTCCGCGCCCATGCCTACACAATGTCAGGTACAGCGGTCCCCAAACACAACATCCCTCCACGTCCTGTTATCACATCGACGGTCATCGTCGGCCTCATCGCATGGCGCGGCTCAGCAGGCGCGGTGCGCTATTCCGTCGAACGCAACGACCAAGGCTCAAAAGAATGGAAGCCCATCTGCGACCGCTGCGCCACCGACGCCGATGACCCCTGGGTTGATCCACACGGCGCACTCGGTGGCGTTCACTATCGAGTCATAGCCTGGAACGCGGACGGCATTCCCAGCGAACCCTCCGACCCCAGATAAAAAAGATGAAGCCGAGCAACGCGAGGCCCAATGCCCACAATCAAGCAACGAAAGGTATAAAAGTCACGAAGTGACCGCCCCGCGCGCAGCGGGCCCGTCCGGCAGGACACAAGCATCCAACCAAACATGCACCTAACCCCCCAAGACCATCTCTTCGTCCTAACCGGAGCAGGCATCTCCGCAGAAAGCGGCCTCGCCACCTTCCGCGGCTCCGGCGGTCTCTGGAACGGCTACCGCGTCGAAGAGGTGGCCACGCCCGAAGCTTGGGCTGCCGACCCAACTCTCGTCTGGCACTTCTATTCCCAACGCCGCCGCAACGCAATCTCTGCCCAACCCAACGCAGCGCACATCGCCCTGGCCCAACTCGAGGAGCAGCTAGGCGACCGCTTCTACCTCTGCACCCAGAACGTTGACGACCTGCACGAGCGCGCCGGCTCCGAACGCATCCACCACATGCACGGCAGTCTTTTCCAATCTCGCTGCACCCGCTGCAATCAACCCTTCCCAGACGTGGCCCTCTACGAAGTCGCCGAAGCTCTCCCCATCTGCGCGAAGTGCAGCGCCCCCGTCCGCCCGCACATTGTCTGGTTCGGCGAAATCCCCCTCGACATGGATACCATCTATCGCAAACTAGACTGCGCCAGCATCCTACTCGTCGTAGGTACCTCAGGCTCCGTCTATCCCGCCGCGGGCTTCGTCCATATCGCCAACCAGCGCCGCGTCCACACCGTCTACGTGGGGCCCGAAGATCCTCTCAACCGCGAAGCCTTCGACGAGATCCTCCTCGGCAACGCCACAGAGATCCTGCCTTCGCTCATTCGAGAAGATAAGCTCAAGAATCCCACGCATTACTTTTAGAACACTTCACAAGCTAATCAAAATAAAGCCATTACAGGTTACTCCTATTGACACGCGATCTATACTGAACTCATAGCAAGACACAACGAAGTCCGGCCACAAGCCGGACTTTTTTCTTTAACTCAAACGCAAAGCTCGAATCCAAAAGTCCGGACTCATGCCGCTTCTTTTCAAAACTTTGGACAACAAGTACCCCCGTGGGGAGGGACTCATGCGAGCAATCATTAACCCAGTCGTCGACAAACCGAAACGCTATCAATGCCGCCACATCTTCACCGATGGCCACCGATGCGGCAGCCCATGCCTGCGCGGCGAAGAGCTCTGCTACTACCACCACACCACCCGCAAACCCACCACCGGAGCGCGTCGCCGCCGCAGCCGCCGCTCTGCCTTCGACCTGCCCCTGCCGGAGGATCGCTCCGCCATCCAATCTTCCATCGGCCAAGTTCTCCAGCGCATCGCTTCCAACGATATCGACCCGCGTCGCGCCGGACTCCTGCTCTATGGCCTCCAGATCGCAAGCCTCAACCTGCCCCGCGACCCCACCCGATCCCGCGCAGCTGAAGCCGAAACCGTCGAAGAGATTATCCTCGACCCCGCTCTGGGCACACTCGCTCCACGCTCAGAGGCAGGCGTGGAGGCTACCCGCCGCAGCCCAGTCGCCGCGCTCATGGATCAGCTTCGAATTACTGACCAGCTCGGAATCATCGACAGTTTTGGAAGCAGCAAAAAAGACTCGCTCAACGGGCCATCAGAAGCCGCGTTCCAACCCGCCGAAGCGCCAGCCGAGGATGAGATCCTTCCTATCCTCCATGCCGCTGCCGACGAGTTAACTCACGCGCCGCCGCACCATCGCAAGCGCGGTCAGATCCTCATCTTCCGCCTCTTTGCCAAAGGGAAGTTTCTGGAGGCTATACCAGGGAATCTGTCTGAACTCGCTCGCAGCCCTCAACGTAGCCCGGCAGAGTTCCGTAGCAGACTCCGTCGCGAAGCCCGGCGCCGTCTGCTCCAGCAGCGGAATCAGACGCTCCACACCGAAGTGCGTTCGTCCATGCCGAGTCTCCATCACACCCTTGGTCACCATCAGCAGCTTCGCCCCCGGCTCAAACGCCTGCATCACAGGCTCATGCGTCAGGTGCGTAAACAAACCCAGTGGCACCGACGCGCTGGGCAGAACCCGCGCACCCTCCGAGTCATGAAACACAGCCGTCATGCCCCCGGCGTTCACATAAGCAAGAATCCCCAGCGCAAGATCGTAGCAACCAATAAATGTTGGTGCGAAGCGAACTCCATGCGCAGCCCTGAGCAGTTCATGATTGATCGCCTGCACCAGCATCGCAGTCGCATCCATCACATTGGTGCCCTCCATCCCCAGGAGCTCAGTGCCCCGGCGTCGAAACGTATCCTGAACCTCGGCGGCAATCGATTGCGTCTCCTCTTTGGTCCCAGCAATATCGGCCAGCAGAAAGATCACATGCGAGCCAAGGTTGATCGCATCAAAAAAATCCCCACCCGTCCGCACCGAATCATACTGAGCATGCAGATCGAGACCCTGCAACTGTTCCAACTCCATACGACGAGGAGTTCGACCGACCGCAGGGGACCCCACTTCAGACGACATAATGGCATGCTCCAACCAACGAATCTGTTCGCGATTGTAACCCCGTCCGTTACCGACCGGCCGAGCGAATGTCGTCTACACGTTAACGGGCCACGTCCTTTCGAACGAATCCATGTCATCTCAACCAGACCCTGACTGAAGCGATAAGTGAGTGGAGAAAGCCGGCTTCCTCTCCCGCCCACGAACCTTCGCCAATATTGATATTCTGACCATCAGAACAAGACAGAGAGAAACCAAGCCATCATGCCCAAAGCACCAGTCGTCCTCACCATCCTCGACGGATGGGGTTACCGCGCCGAGACCCACGGCAACGCCATCGCCCAGGCCCGCAAACCCACCTACGACGCTCTGCTCCGCGACTACCCCAACACCCTCCTCCGCGCCAGCGAACACTTCGTCGGCCTGCCCGACGGCCAGATGGGCAACAGCGAAGTCGGCCATCTCAACCTCGGCGCCGGCCGCATCGTCCGCATGGACATGACCCGCATCGACACCGCCATCCTCGACGGCTCCCTCGACACCGACCCCACGCTGGTCCGCGCCTACGAACTCGCCGCCCAGAAGGGAAGAGCACTCCACCTCATCGGCCTCCTCTCCGACGGTGGCGTCCACTCCCATCAGCGCCACCTCTACGCCCTCCTCCGCATGGCCGCCGAACACAAGCTCACCCGCGTATTCGTCCACGCCTTCATGGACGGCCGCGACACCATGCCCACCAGCGGCCTCGGCTACATCGAGGATCTTCTCCGCAAGTTCAACGAGTACAACGTCGGCCTGCTGTCCAGTGTCAGTGGCCGCTACTACGCCATGGACCGCGACTGTCGCTGGGAAAAGGAAAAACCAGCCTTCGACGCAATGGTCACCGGCCATCCCGAAGGAGGCCACTATAACGGCCCCACCGCCCGGATCCGCGAGCTCTACAACAACGGCATCACCGACGAGTTCATCCCACCCTTCACCTGCATGAACCCAACGGACGACACACCCGTCGGCCTCATCCGCGACCACGACGTAGTCGTCAACTTCAACTACCGCGCCGACCGCGCCCGCCAGATCACCCGCGTTCTCACGCGCCAGTCCGGCCTCACCGCAGACCCCATCGGCAGCCAGGGCCTTGCGCTCCCGAAAGCCACAGAACTCGAAGCGGAGATACCTTTCAACATCATCCCCGCCGACCTCCACTACGTCTGCATGACGCAATACGACAAGAACTTCAAGCTCCCCATCGTCATCCCAGCCGAATCGATGGACAATCTCCTGGCCAATCTCATGTCGCAGGCCAGCCTCCGCAACCTCCGCGTAGCCGAGACGGAAAAGTACGCTCACGTCACGTACTTCTTCAACGGCGGCATAGAAAAGCCATTTGCGGGCGAAGACCGCGCACTCATAGACTCACAAAAAGTAGCCACCTATGACCTCGCCCCCGAGATGTCCGCCGCAGGCATCGCCGACGCTGTCATCAAAGCCGTCAACGACACCGCCTTCGACGTCATCATCGTCAACTTCGCCAACGCCGACATGGTCGGCCACTCCGGCAAAATGGAACCCACCATCCGCGCCGTCGAAACCGTGGACACCCAACTAGGCCGCATCTATCAGGCCATCAAACAACGCGGCGGCTCGCTCCTCGTCACCGCCGACCACGGCAACGCCGAGATGCTCATCGACCCCGCCACCGGTGGCCCCCACACCGCCCACACCACCAACCCCGTACCCTTCCTCTACGTCACCGAAGAAGGCAACAAACCAACCCTCCGCGAAGGCGGAAGCCTACGCGACATCTCCCCCACCATCCTGTCCCTGCTAAACCTCGACCAACCCAGCCAAATGACCGGCGGCAACCTGGCGACCAAACCGACGTCGACGAACTAATCCATGATGGGGAATTGAAGATAGGGTTTGGATACCGTTGCGACCTTATCCGACTCAGCCTCTTTGAACGAATCTTCACCAGGAGCGATCACAAACGTTACATCCACCTTGATGTAAGGGTAGCGCTTGTAGACATAGTGATTCCACTCGCGGAATGAGATTCCCCCCTCAGTCGCGAAATTTTTCAGAACGTCGGCACGTGTCATCCCGGGATGAAGCGCGTCCGCGATCTTGATCACAGCATCGATCTTTCTTGTGAGCGATGAGTCGATCTGCGAAGGTTGGTTTGCCTGTTGACCGGGTGCCGATCCGCAGAGGAGGGAAAACACTAACCAGCAGGACGCGACCTTGAGAGACAGAGTGAGACCTCAGCCAAACACTTTATGAGATGTCAGTAACCGTTCCATCTGCCTTCTTCGTAAACGAATGAAGCAGCTGTCCCTTCTCATCCAGATGCCGCAAAGTCAGCGTCTCCGCCGTAACTTCCAGATCGCTGAACCCGTAAACGCGCGCCGCATAAGGCCCACGCTCCGCCTCATCAATCAGCAGTGGATACAGATCGGCCCCACCCCCACCCGATAAAACAAACGAAGTCGGATGCCCTTCAAATTCCAAATGCTGCATGTCGTGGTCGTGCCCAGCCAGATACAGATGCACCTTGTGCTTCCGCAACAACGGCTCCCAATCCCGAACCAAAACCTTATGATCCCCATGCGGCCCATTCGAAAAAATCGGATGATGCCCCATCACCACCAGAAACGGAGTCTTCCGCGGTTTTTCCAACTCAGCCGCCAGCCACGTCAACTGCTCGGCCTGCTGCTCCGGAGTGAGAGTAAAGTTCACCCCAGCAGCCTGCGGCCCTTCAGGGTGAGGCATGTTGCTATCCAGTGCAATCACAGTCATCAAAGGCTTCTTCGCCGGAAACTCAAAGCGGTACCACAGCGAAGGCATCGTCCAACGCGTCCCACCCGCTCTCGCATACTCCAGCTCCGCCGCGACCTTACTCTGCGGCATCCGCTGATAGTCATGGTTCCCCGCAATTGCATACGCCGGACAATCAAACACGCTCCTGGGATACATCTCTTCAAACTGCGTCTGCCAGCGAACATCCTTCACACCGCCTGGCAGCGGCCCATACCAGTTGTCCCCCAGCATCATCAACGCTTCGGTCGTGAATCCCTGTACGCGCACATACGCCTGCATCGCCTTCGCCACACGGCTCTGCGCCTCGAAGTTCTCATATCCCCAATCGCCCACCATCAGCAACCGCGACGCGCCATTCGCCGAACCCGCCTGCTTCGAACTCGCAAACGACGGCAAAGCACCCAATCCAGCTAACGCACTGAACGCAAAACTCTGGCGCAGAAAACGCCGCCGCGAAACTACTTCACTCGGACCCATGAACCACCCTTTGGTTATCTATGCATGTACAAGAGGTTAGACGATCCACCCGCGTCAAAAGCCGCGAAAGGGAACAGCTAAAACTCGCGCCGCCCCTCCATCGCTCGCGTCATCGTCACCTCATCGGCATATTCAATATCGCTCCCCGCTGGCACTCCCGTCGCAATTCTCGTCACCTTCACATCGGCCTTCGTCTTCCGTAACTCGAGCGCCAGATATCCCGCCGTAGCCTCTCCCTCTGTCGTCGGCGAGGTCGCCAGAATTACCTCGTCCACCTCCGCCAAACGAGTCAGCAGATTCGCAATCCGCAACTGCTCCGGTCCCACCCCGCCAATCGGCGAAAGTGTCCCATGCAACACGTGATACACGCCGTGGTAGCTCCGCGTCTTCTCAATCGTCCCAATATTCGTCGGCTCTTCCACCACGCAAACCAGCCTCTGATTCCGCACCGGACTCGTGCAATACCCACATGGATCAACATCCGTAATGTTGTTGCAGATCGAGCAAAGTCGCAGGTGTAGCTTCAACTCCCGTATCGCCACGGACAGCGCCTCAGCTTCCTCCGCCGACGATCGCAACACATGAAACGCCAGCCGCTGCGCGCTTTTGCTCCCAATTCCCGGCAGCTTCCTCAACTCTTCAATCAGCCGAGACATTGGCTGCGCAAAACGATTCGGGGTAGAGCCAAACGGACCAGCCACTTATCCCAACCCCGGTAGATCCGGCAGACCCAACCCACCCATCATTCCCTGCACGCTCGACTTCATCGCCTCATCCGCACGTCGCCCCGCTTCATTCACCGCTGCTGCAATCAGATCCTCCAACAACTCCAGATCGCTCGCGGAACTCCCCATCGCGGTCGGCTCGATCTTTACCCGCAGAAGCTCTTTCTTGCCGTTCATCCGCACGGTCACCACGCCACCGCCGCTCGAAGCCTCGACCACCGTCGCAGCGAGCTTCTTCTCCATCTGCTCCTGCATCAGCTTCGCCTGCCCCATCATCTCTTTCATCTTTCCGAGATCAGAAAAATCCATCACTATCTCCAGTGCTGTTACGAGTAGCTAGTCGTTGTCCCGCAGATCGATCACATTTCGAATCTCGGCGTTGAACAACGTCTGAGCCCTTTGCACTATTGGATGCTCCATAGCCTTCGCTTGGACGCTCCCACTTTTCACTGCCCGCGGTTTTTTCGCATTGGCAGCGTTCTTCACGCCCGGCAGCAACACCAGTTTCAATGCCCGAGCATCAGCCTCCCGTAGCGCAGCCTTCACCAACTTCTCCACCTCGGGATTGATCACTAACGGCAGCATCGTCTTCGACAGTTCGGTCTGCACCCGGACCTCGCCTTCCGTTACAGTCCACTCTGCATCCGCCAAAGCATCCGCCGGCGTCGCCTGGTTCTTCGCCGCCAACAAAGTATCAACGGCCACCCTCTGCAACTCCTCCGCAGAATGTAACGCAACTGGTTGCACATTCGAACGACTCTCTGAGCCCTCCACCTCTGCAACGGCCTGCAATGTTGCAATCTCCGTCTCCGCCATATCCCCCAGTTCCAGCAACGCAGCGCCCTTCGCATCACCGTCCGTCAGCACCATCTCCGCAGGCGTCGCAACAGAAACCGGCATAGGCACTGCGGCAGGCAACGGCATCGGAGCCGCGATCGGTACAACCGGAGCCGCAACTGGAACAACAGGAATCGCAACTGGAACAAGAGGAACCACAATCGGCGCTGCCACCACAGCCTTCTCATCAAACCGATTTCTACTCTGGTCCTTTTCAAAGGGAGAAAACGCCGGTCTCGCACTCGCTACCGTCGCACTCGTCTCCAGCACGCGTGCCGTTGCAGCTCCGCTCACCGGATTCCTCGTTGGCGCAGCAGCAGGCGCACTCACCGTCTTCGCTGTTGCCACACCTGGGCCGGGCCTTGCGGCGCCGGTAACAGGGAACTGACTCAACACCGCTTCAATCGGCAAAAGCCGCCGCAGATGCACCAATTTCAGTAAGCCCAGCTCGAAGTGAAACCGCTGCTCCTGCCTATATCCCAACTCATCGAACGTCTTCAACATCACCTGCAGAAATCTGGTCAATTCCTCTTCGCTGAACAGTGCAGCCGACCGCCCCGCGCGCCGCTGCTCGTCCGCCGAGATCTGCAGCAGCTCACCCGCAACCCCATCTGCGCCCGCGCCATCCACGCCGATACCGGCAATCTTCGCAATCACCGTATTCCGCAGGTACCGCACAAACTGCCGCGCCAACTGCGCCGGAGAATTTCCCGCATCCAGCAGTTGATTTGCAACCGTAATCACCTCAGCGCTGCGATTCCCATCCACCGCCTCGAGAATCCGTTCAAACACAGCGTTCGGAACCGTCCCCATCAGCTCCCGAATCTGTCCCGCATCCAGCCTTGCCCGTCCATCTTCGACCGGCGCACTCGCAATCGCCTGGTCCATAATCGAAAGCGCATCGCGCATCGACCCATCGCCAGCCTCCGCGAGTAGACTCAGCGCAGCATCATCCGCGTCTACACCCTCCCGCTCAGCAATCCCGCGCAACTCACCCAGAATATCCACCAGCTTCACCGCATGAAAGCTGAAGTGCTGGCATCGCGATCGCACCGTCTGTGGAATATCCTCCGGCTGTGTCGTCGCCATCATGAAGACAATATGATCCGGCGGCTCCTCCAACGTCTTCAGCAGCGCATTGAACGCCGCATCCGTAATCTGGTGCGCCTCATCGAGTATGTAAATCTTGTACTTATCCCGCGCCGGCCGATACCGCGCCGCATCCCGCAGCTCACGAATCTCGTCGATTCCACGATTGGTCGCGGCATCGATCTCAATCACATCGACCGCATTACCCGCCCTGATCTCCGTACAACTCTCGCACACCTCGCAGGGCTCTGCCGTCGGCCGCACCGCCGAACCAATGGCATTCCGGCAGTTCAACGCCATCGCCAGGATGCGTGCAATCGTCGTCTTCCCGATGCCGCGATGTCCGCTGAAGATATATCCGTGCGCTATCCGACCTTGCGTCAACGCATTCATCAACGTCACGGTCACGTGATCCTGTCCCGCAACATCTGCGAAACGCTGAGGCCGGTATTTCCTTGCAAGAACCTGATAAGCCATAGAAAGAGACAATCGATCCGCTGAAGTCTGGTATTGAGAAATCGTGCGTTATGCATGAGGCCGCGATAGCGATGCCACCAGCCCCACTTTCCCTATTGTATCGTCGTATCGCGAGCAGGCACACCAAGCCCCTTCAGGGAGTGCAAATGACGAAAACAGTCAATCTTCTCAAAAGTCTTCTCCATAATTTTGGAGTAGTCCTGGTCGTATTCGGTTTTGCTTTTCTCGGACGAAAGATCGATTCCTTTCTGGGCATAACCGGCTTTCATTCTGTCTTTACCACAGCCGCAGCCTGGTTATTTCTAGTCATCGGTTTTCTCGTGCGAGTATGGGCGGCGTTCCACTTCTACGAGCAGCGCATGAAAGTCATTTCGCTGGTGCCCCAGAAGAAGCTGATTACGACAGGCCCTTTCCGCTACTCAAGAAATCCGCTCTATCTCGGTGGAAATCTATTCATATTCCTTGGATCTGTCTTGTTTCTCGGATCGCCGGCCGGAATCGTTCTCACGGCCATCAACCTCATCTTTGTGGATCTCATGATTCGGCGAGAGGAAAAACAACTCGCGCACGAATTTGGCCGCGAGTGGATGTCCTACCGGAATCGCGTGCGTCGATGGCTCTAAAGTCAACCGTGGCAATCTCCAAAAGGTAGTGCACATCCTCAAATCCGCTTGGTGCTAGCCGACCTCTACTCTTCTTCCCGACCGACCTTTCCCGTTTTCCTTCGCCGCCTTCCGAGCCCGCCGTTTTACCTCAGCCTCGCTGAACATCGTCCCTCTGCACTGCGTCGCCCCGCAATAGCAGTTCTGTTCTTCATCGTCACTGTCGTAGAGGTTGTACTCATACGTCAGCTCCTCCCCAGCCGCAATGTCCCGGATCGCAACGACAAACACCCGCCCGTCCACATTCTCCGACTCGCAGTTCGGGTCACACGAGTGGTTGATAAACATCGCCGTCCCGAATCCATCGATCACCAGCCCATTCTCCCCACAGCTAAACAGATAGGTAATATCACGGTCCTGATATCGCTCATCCGCCTCGTCTTTGGTGAATCTTGGCCCGTCATACTCGACGACCCGCTTGCCCTTTTTTATAGCCCGAGTTGTATAGCAGCCCGCCGCATGAATCGACGAAGAACGAATAATGAGTCCATCAACCATAGTCAAAGAAGTTCCATCAAATAAAATAGAGGCAGGGAAGCGGCCTGGGTCAGCTGACTATAACAAACCTCCGCGCAACATCGTCAAAGTATCGAACAGGAACTCTGAATCCCTATGGCAATCGGCCTTAGAATCCGCGCATCGCTCGCCGCCTTCCTCTTCTCCGCGGCCTGCCACGCACAGACTGCGCCCGCGCAAAACCCACCAGCCCCATGCCAGAACGCCTCTCAACCATCCGCACCATGCCCGCCACCGGCAAAAAAACCTTCAACCGCCGAACAGTTCCCCTTCCCCGGCGCCCCCGTAAAGCCAGCAGCCCCACCACCCGACTCGCCAGGCTCCGCCACCACGCCTTCTTCCGCCGCAGCCGACCACCCCTTCCCAACAACACCCACTCCCGCTCTCCCCGGAGACGATTCCAGCAGTAGCAGTGGGAGTAGCAATAGCGACAGTAGCAGCTCCAGCGGCACAGATCCCGAGGTCCCCGACACCGACATGCCCAAACCGGGCACCGAGGGTAGTTCCGTCCATCGCAAACTCCCGAAAGTCCAGCGTGTCCAGACCGACGACGAGCGCGTCGACGAAGACCTGCGAGTCGCCAAGTTCTACATGCGCGACGACAACCTGAAGGGCGCCTATCTCCGCGCCCAGGACGCCGTCAAAACCCAGCCCGACTACTCAGCCGCGCACTACGCTCTCGGCGAGATCGCGCAAAAGATGAAGAAGAAAGACGAAGCAATCGCGGAGTTCCAGACCTACCTCAAACTTGACCCCGACGGCGAAAAGGCCAAGGAAGCCCGTAGAGCATTGGATGAACTCAAGTAGTCCTACATCCTGAACCCTCGCACAACTCCCGCAGAGAACACTAGCCGTCGCGCCTGCAAGCGGTGTAACGTGATCCTGCTTATGAACACCACCCTCCATCGTCTCCAACGCGAGATAGCTTTCTGCCTCGACGGACTTGACGCCGCCCAGACCCAGCTCCAGCCACCCGCGCGCCCGTACAAGTGGACCATTCAGCAGATTATGGAACACCTTCTGCTCAGCTACTCCGGCACCGAGATGGCGTTGAACGCGCGCCTGACCAAGCGAACACCCACCCGCGCAAAGCCCAGCGTCCCGCAGCATATGGCCCAGTACACTCTCATCCACCTCGGCTACTTTCCGCATGGACGCAAGGCCCCGCCTCTGGTCACGCCTGCTGTCACAGACCACCCGCTCTGCGGAGAAGAACTCACCACCGCAGCCGGCGAACATCTGGCCCATCTCGATCTGTTATGTGTTGAAGCCGAAGAGCTCTTCGGGACCACTTGCCGGTTTGCCAGCCACATGTCCCTGGGACCACTTAACGTCAACCAGTGGAGAAGATTTCAACTCATCCACGGCGAGCATCACCTCAAACAAATTCTCGCCATCCGCAAAGCCCACAACCTATCGCCGATCGAACGCCCAACTCACTGAGCACACCTCAATCGCTCACTAGCCGCCTAACTTACCCCTCCGACTCACCGAGCACACTCTCAACCTCTTCTTCTTCCAGATCGTCCTCAACCCGCAGGTAGCGACGCATATATCGAAGCGGCTCCTCGGCCGCTGCCATCTCTTTCAGGTGATAAAGCCACGCATCCTCGCGTGCACTCCGCCGCGTGTACCCCTTGCGTTGCACCGTCCCAATCGAGCCATCTTTCATCCTGCGGGTGAACGATTGCATCGGAACCTGAAACGTCATCAGCTGGCCCGGCTTCCAGAAGCTCGATGCAAACTCATGGGAGAAAAGCAGCGCATAATAACGCCGCTCCGCCGCCAGCATCTCCACCGCGTGGCGAGCGTTCTGCCAGGGCAAACCCAGCTTCCCCACATACCATCTACGAAATTCGAACCCGTTAGTGCGCGCCTGCCCGACCAGCAACTGAAGCAACTCGACCCGTGTCATAAAATTCGTTTCACTCTGTAGGAAGATACCGCGGCTCTCGCCAACTTCCGGTGCCCACAGGGTACAGTCTGCCATGACGCGCGTCCAATTCCGTGTAACCTACCTCAGACGTGCTCACTGAGTCGTAATCTGTATGAGAAGGCATCAAGTCTTCAGTGCTTTGAACTCCAGGCCCGGAGAAGAATCATAAAACGCAGCGTGAAACCGTTCAGTTTTTTTCTCGCCTTCCTGCTGGCAGCCACAGCCAACTCGCAGACCTATAACCCTGCAGCCCACACCGACCCCGTCAACCTCACCCCCGAGGCCCGCGACGCCTTCGAACACTTCTATGCCCTCGACTACGAAGCTGCTCTCTCACGGTTCGAAGCAGTCCAGCGAACCCACCCGCAAAGCGCCATCGCCATCGGCAACGTGCTCCTCACCATCGTCTTCCGCGAACTCTATCGTCAGGACCTACTCGACACCACCTACTACGCCCACGACTCCTTCCTCACCTCAAAACGCAATGTGCCCGTCCCTCAGCCCGTTCGCGACCGCATCGAATCCCTGACCAACTCTGCCGTCGCCCTCGCCGATCAGCAAATCAAAGCCAATCCAAACGACGCCAACGCCTACTTCGCCCGCGGATACGCTCGCGGCATGCACGCCGCCTTCATTACCCTCTGCGATCACAGCTTCGTCGCAGCAGCCCGCCAGGGCCTGGCCTCGCGCAACGACAGCGAAGCCACTCTCAAAATCGATCCCCAGTATGCCGACGCCAAGATGGCCATGGGCATCCAGCAGTTCGCCGTCGCCAGCCTACCCCGTCTCGTCCGGATGCTCGTCGGCATCGCTGGAGTAGGAGGCAACAAAGAAAAAGGCCTCGACCTTCTCCGCGAATCAGCTGCTCACGGCATCGTCACTCCCATCGAATCCCGTACCGCGCTCTCGCTCTTCCTGCGCCACGATGCCCGCTACGCAGAAGCCATCGTCGTTCAAAAGGGTCTCGCCGACCAATACCCTCACGACTATCTCTTCCGCCTCGAGGTCGCGAACCTCACCAAGGACTCCGGGAATGGACCCGGTGCCATCGCTCTCTACCGCGCCATCCTCGCCGACGCGCAAGATCCTCGCTACTTCGTTGAGCCGCGCCTCCACATGACCTACTTCGGCCTCGCCGACACAGAACGTGGCCAGAACCAAATCGCTGAAGCCGCGCAAAACTACCTTCAGGCCGCCGCCCAGCCCACATGCAGCGACTGGATCCGTCGCCGAGCTCAACTCAACGCCGGCGAAATGTTCGACCTCCTCCACAAGCGCGCCGAAGCAACCGAGCAGTACCAACTCGCCTCTGCTGGCGGAGGTGATCAATCTCAATCCGACGCCGCCCACCGCTACCTCAAGACCCCCTACGTCGGAAAATAAGGCACGGTATACCCGCCACGAAGTGGCCGCTCCACGCGCAGTGGGCCCGTCCGGCAGGACAAGCGCTGCGAAGCAAGCGGTAGCGCAAGTTCTCTGCCACGAACCCCCCACACTCATCCCCGCAAATCCTGCTAGCCTTATCCCACTCATGCGACTCCATCGCCATCTTCCCTCCGTCGCCCTCGCACTCACCGCAACCCTCTACGCGCAGCAACCCCCGCAAACCAATTCCAGCGTCCTCGATGAGAACGGGAACGCGCACATCACCCGCGTCATCCCCGTCCCCACCACCATCAGCCCCGAAGCCCAGGCCTCCCTCCGCCGCCCTGACGGAGCCGAAAACCAGACCCTCGCCGAACGCCGCACCTCTACCGACACCTGGCAGACTCACGCCGGCGAAACCTCCCTAAAAGACTATCCAGTCAAGATCGAATCCCTCACCATCGCTGGCGTGCCCGTCCGCAACGTCCTCCCTCTCGACGAAACTCCCCAGCATCCCGACCGCGTCCTGATCAATGTCCACGGCGGCGGCTTCAACGCCGACTCCGGCTCCTTCACCGAATCCATCCCCATCGCCAACCTCACCCACACTCGCGTCGTCTCCGTCCTCTACCGCCTCGCGCCCGAGCACCCCTTTCCCGCCGCCCTCGACGACACCATCGCCGTCTATCGCGACCTCCTCAAGACCTACAGGCCCTCCCACATCGCCCTCTACGGCACCTCTGCCGGAGCCATCCTCACCGTCGAAGTAGCCGTCCGCCTCAAACAACTCAACCTCCCCCTCCCCGGCGCGCTCGGCATCTTCTCCGGCATGGGCGACCTTAGCCAGACGACAGACTCCCAGGCCATGTACGCCTTACGCGGCCTCACCGGAAGCCTGCCCGTCGCCGGCACCCAGCCCCGCAACACCGAGTACACCGGCACCACCGACCCCAAAGATCCCGTCCTTTCGCCCCTTCACGCCAACCTCCACGGCATGCCCCCAACCCTCTTCATCACAAGCACCCGCGACCAACTACTCAGCGGCACCACCATCCTCCACCGCGCCTTCCTACGCAGTGGCGACAGCGCCCAACTTATCGTCTTCGAGGCTCTCCCTCACGCCTTTTGGAACGACATAAGCCTCCCCGAGACAAAAGAGGCCTACGGCTACATGGCCGACTTCTTCTCCCAACAGCTAAATCGTTAGCAACACAGGCGGGTTGCCGACTCACACTGGAACCGGCAACCCCAGCTCTACGTATTCAATCTCAGAGAGCGTATGGCAAAATAGAAGCTCTCGGAGACGCTCATGTTCTGCACCCAATGTGGCAATAAAGTCGATCCTTCCTCCCGTTTCTGTACGGCTTGCGGCGCACCAGCTGCCGCTGTTCCGCCTCCCATGGGCAACTACCCAAACACTGGGCAGCTCACCCGCCCGCGCCACAACCGCATGATCGCCGGAGTCTGCGCTGGCTTCGCTCTCCACTACGGCTGGGATCTCAATCTCGTCCGCGTCCTTACAGCTCTCATGATCGTCCTCACTGGCGTCGGCGCCATTGCCTACATCGCCGCCTGGGTCATCATCCCTGAAGCCCCCTACGCCCTTCCCGCAAAGAGCACCTAAATCTTGCCCAAAAAGATCGCCGCCCCTCCGCCTGAAACACAACCCAGCCCTCGCCCATTCGCCTACCGCAATCGTCTCCTCCACTGCGACGGAGCGGACCTCACCTCCCTTGCCGCCGAACACGGCACCCCGCTCTACGTCTACTCTGCGCAACAAATCTCCCATCGCTTCCAACTCTTCGCAGAAGCCTTCGCCAGCCGTCCCCACACCATCTGCTACGCCGTCAAAGCAAACTCCTCCCTCGCCATCTTGCGCCTCCTGGCAAAGCAGCGAGCAGGCTTCGACATCGTCTCCGGCGGCGAACTCGAACGCGTCCGCAAAGCTCACAAGCCCGCACTGAAAAAAGTAGTCTTCTCCGGCGTAGGCAAACAGATCTGGGAGATCGACGCGGCCCTCAACGCCGACATCCTCCTCTTCAACGTCGAGTCCGAAGCCGAGCTCCACCTCCTCGCCGCCCGCGCCGAAGCCTGCAACAAAGTCGCCCCCTTCGCCCTCCGCGTCAACCCCGACGTCTTCGCCGAAACCCACCCCTACATCTCCACCGGCCTCAGCGAGCACAAGTTCGGCATCGACATCAAAGCCGCCCGCGCCATCTATCGCAGCGCAAAAAAAACCAAGTGGCTCGACCCCGCCGGCGTCTCCGTCCACATCGGCTCGCAGATCCGCAAAGTAGATCCCTTCGCCGCCGCGCTCACCCGAGTCACCAGCCTCATCGCCGATCTGCGCAAGGACGGCCACAACATCCGCTACGTCGACGCAGGCGGCGGCCTAGGCGTCGACTACGGCGCAACAGCCTTCGATCCCGCAAAGCAAGTTGCAAAATACGCCGCCGCCCTCACCAAAAGTCTCGGCGAAGAATCAGCCCATCTCCTCCTCGAGCCCGGCCGCTTCATCATCGCGCAAGCAGGCGCGCTCCTTACCCGCGTCCTCTACGTCAAAAAGAACGGCACAAAAACCTTCATCATCACCGACGCCGGCATGAACGATCTCATCCGCCCCGCGCTCTACCACGCGCACCACGAGATCATCCCCATCAAACAGCCAACAGGGAAGTCCACTCTCACCGCCGACATCGTAGGTCCCGTCTGCGAATCAGGCGACTTCTTCGCCCGCGACCGCACCCTCCCGCCGGTCAAACCAAACGACCTCGTCCTGCTCCTCGACGCCGGAGCCTATGGTATGTCCCAAACCTCCAACTACAACTCCCGCCCCCGTCCCGCAGAAATCCTCATCGACGGAGACATCACAAAACTCATCCGCCGCCGCGAAACCATGCGCGACCTCCTAGCCCCCGAACTGCTCTAACTCCCGCAGTCCTTGCCGTTGTCATTGCCTTTGCAATTGCCGTTGCCTTTCTGGTTGTCATCCCCGAAGGGGATCCGCGTTTGTTTTCTATCCCGCAAACTCGTCATCTCGACCGAAGCTACTCACGTCCTCATCGTGAGTAGCGCAGTGGAGAGACCCCCGCGTTTCGCCTCCGCCTTCTGAATATCACAGCAATCTTGTCTGTTTTTGGTCCAGACCAAACCAAACTTCAAAAAAGTGCGCCAACTGCGTCTAGTTGGTCAACGTCCAGATTTTGAGCTTGCCAAAATCTGACTTCCCAGGAGAGTCGTGAAGGACTATTGTGATGGAGGATAAAGTGGTTGAGAGGTGCGATGAAGACTCGCTTGTCTGCGGTTATAGTCCCTATCTGTCTGGTTGGTGTGATAATCCCGGTTGCGGTCATTAGCCACCTACGATACAGGTACTCTCCAAGCGTGGAGCACGAAAGCTCATTCCTCCGGAATTACTCGCCGAGACCTGTCATCGAATCATTTGCTTTCAAGAAAGACGCGCTTTCCATGGGGGACGGAATTGGCTCAGGTGCGGGGTCGAAGTTCGTGACTAACGAACGGAAGATTGATTCCTCGTTTTCAGTCCAAAGCAACATGCGCACCCCGCTGATGACCGCGCTGAGCGGGGACGTGGTTGCGCAACTCGCCCGCAATGGGGCGACGATTCTTTCAAGGCGTGGTGATCCCGCGAGTGGATTTGATTTTGTCTATAAAGATGCGACGAGCATGGGGAGTATAACTCTCTTACCCCTTTCAGATCAGGCTCGATCGAGTTTGAGCCCTACTCTGGCCGACGGAGTGAAAGAAGTTCGTGCGAACATTGTTATTTCGGAAAAGTGGTTCCCTCAAGAACCGGGCGCAGAGAAGGTGAGCATGGACCTTCGATAGCCCTGCATCCGGGTTTTGGGACTTGAAATATTGGCTTGCCATTCCGTTGAGATATGTTTTGCTTTCGACATTCCTCTACAATCTGTCATCTCGACGCACTAATCGACTCCCGCACCGCAGCCAACGGAGCCTTCGCATCCAACACAACTCCATTATTCGGCCCCGCACTCACGCCCAATTCCTTCCATAACGCAGGCAAATCCACATCCACCGGCTTCTCGCTCCACTTCGCATACATATCCGTCAAAACAGTCGTCCCCGTAGTCCGATCCCCAATCTGCAACACACGCGACAGCGGCCAGTCCTTATCGATTCCACCCCCGCTATCCACAACCGCCCGCAGAGCATCTCTAAGCCCCTTCTTATCGTTCGTCTGACGTCGAATCGAAACGTCTGCCATCAGACAAAACATCGCACCACCCCAGTACGTCCGTCCCCACGTCGGTGTCTCATTCAATCCGCGATCGCCGCGCTCCGGCTCGCCATTGTGCATCTCGTGCAAAAACTCGGCCCACACCCTGGCTTCGGTCAACCTGCCCGTCCCCGCACGCGCAATCGGTTCGATGTACGTCGCCAGCCCCTCCTCCATCCAATGTTGATCATCCGGAAGATCCGGCAAAGCCGTATGGACAAGCTCATGCGTCATCACCCAGTCATCCTTCAGGTCGTCTTTCGTTGCATGCTGCGCCAGCCGGATTTGTGTCACAGCAGGGAAGCCGCCCATCCCACCCCACGTGGTTCCATGAATCGAATCGGAGTCGCCTGCAATCGGTTCAATCACCACCCGAGCCCGTGCCACCGGAAACCTACCGTAGTACACCGCAACCGAATGCGCCGAAGCCTGCACCCACGTCACAATGTCGGAGTGCGACAGATCAAGATCTCCCGCCGCAAAGTCCACCTGAATCGTGCTCCCGCCTTCCACAAAACTCTGAGAAGCGACGACCTGCTCTTTCCTCCAATGCCGCCCTGAATCCTGTGCGCATCCGATGCAGCAAGGCCAGAGAAACGTCAGGCACACACACATCAGTACAGTAGTCCGTCCCCACAAACATCTCATTCCAACCCTCGAACCGGACTCTGCCCGATCACCTAATAGGACTCGCCCGCGACCGAAACAGTTACACCACACAGCAACAGGCGCTCAGTTCCAGCCGGTGCCCCATATCTCGATTTTGAGATGTGGGCATTCGCGCGTCAGCGCGAACCGCTTTCCCAGCCGGCTGCATGCTCTCCCCCTCCAACATGCTAAAATCACAAGGTCGCGCAAGCCCGCAACAGATCGTAGGCACACGCAAAATCAACACCGAGGTAGTCCATGTCCGGCCACTCAAAATGGGCGACAATTAAGCATAAAAAGGGCGCAACAGACGCTAAACGCGGCAAGATCTTCACCCGCCTCATCAAGGAAATCACCATCGCCGCCAAGACCGGCGGAGGGGATCCCGACGGCAACCCCCGCCTCCGTGGCGCCATCGCCGCCGCCAAGGCCGAGAACATGCCCGCCGACAACATCAAGCGCGCCATCCAGCGCGGAACCGGTGAACTCGAAGGTGTCAGCTACGAAGAGATCACCTACGAGGGCTATGGCCCCGGCGGCGTAGCCCTCATCGTCGACGTCCTCACCGACAACAAGAACCGCGCTGTCAGCGAGATCCGCCACGCATTCTCAAAAAACGGTGGCAACCTCGGCGAATCCAACTCCGTCTCCTGGATGTTCACCAAGAAGGGTGTCATCACCGTAGCCAAATCAACGGCATCTGAAGACAAGCTCACCGAGATCGTCCTCGATGCCGGTGCCGAAGACCTCTCCGACGAAGGTGAAAACTGGGAAGTCCTCTGCGACCCCAAGGACTTCGAAGCCGTAACCGAAGCCCTCAAGGCCGCAAAGATCACCCCCGAGCACGCCGAGGTCACCAAGATCGCCTCGACCTACACCAAGCTCGAAGGCAGTCAGGCCAACGCCATGATCCGCCTCCTCGAAACCATCGAAGATCTGGACGACACGCAAAATGTCTACTCCAACTTCGACTTCGACGAAGCTGCGGTAGCCAACGCCAGCCACTAATCAACTACGGTAGCTAAGCCCCAAACGGCCGCCGTTCACCGGCGGCCTTCTTCTGCCACCAACATCGGAGATCTAAGTGATCAAGCAAATCGCACGCATTGGCGCGACCACCCTCTGGGCAATCGCCCTCCTGCTCGCCGCTACTCGCCCCTCCTCCGGCCAGGCAGTCGTCACAAACGAGAACAACCCCTTCCTCGATCCCAAAGGCCACCAGCCCCTCGAGATCGGCGCCATCGTCCAGGGCGGCTTTGGCCTCACGGAAAACCGCGATGACTTCAAGTTCATCATGGCAGGCGTCCACGCCGGCAAAGTCCTCACAGGCAACGTGGGCCACGGCCCTCTCCGCGGCAACTTCGAGTACGCCGTCGAAGCCTTCCCCTTCTGGCAGTCCTACACACCCATATTCCAGCGCCCCTTCTGCACCAACCCGCCCGGCACCCCCGAGCAGTGCACCCCCTTCTACACGGTAGGCGGCACCTTCACCGGAGCCTCCGTCACCCCGATCATCCTTCGCTGGAACGTCATCGGCACCAAAAAGTTCTCCTTCTGGGGACAAGCGGCAGGCGGCCTTCTCTGGACCAACCACAAGTACCCAGCCTTCGGCGGTCCACCCTACAACTCACAAAACGACGGCAAATACGCCGACGCGAGCGTCTTCAACTTCACCCCCCAAGGCGGCATCGGCCTGCACTACTTCCTCCGCCCGCGCCGCTCCATCGACTTCAGCGCCAACGGCGTCCACATCTCCAGCGCCTCCCTCGGAGACCGCAACCCCGGCGTCAACGCCAGCGTTCAATTCTCCCTCGGCTACACCTGGTGGAAATAACTCTTACAATAAGCCGCGAATCACGCACGAGCAGCAGTTGAAATGAATCCAGAAGCCATCATCGAGTGCGTCCCCAACTTCTCTGAAGGCACCGACGCCGCCAAAGTCGAAAAGATCGTCGCCGCCACGCAGGTCGAAGGCGTGCGCCTGCTCGACTGGTCCCTCGACACCGCACACAATCGCTCCATCGTCACTCTCGCCGGCTCGCCCACCGGCATCGTCGAAGCCGCTGTCCTCGCCGCAGGCAAAGCCGCCGAGCTCATCGACCTCACCACCCAGAACGGCGTACATCCCCGCATCGGCGCCGCCGACGTTATCCCCTTCATCCCGGTCAGCGGAGCCTCCCTTGCCGACTGCGCCGTCCTCGCCCGCCAGGCCGGCCTCCTCATCTGGCGCCGCTACGGCGTTCCCGTCTACTTCTACGGAGCAGCCGCCGCCCGCCCCGACCGCGTCCTCCTCGAAGACGTCCGCCGCGGCCAGTTTGAAGGTCTCCGCGACGCCGCCCTCCGCGACGCCACTCGCCGTCCCGACATCGGCGGCCCCGAACTCCACGAAACCGCCGGAGCCTCCGCCGTTGGAGCCCGCAGCTTCCTCATCGCCTACAGCGTCCACCTCCAGCAGCCCGACATCGCCGCCGCCCGAGCCATCGCCCGCGACATCCGCGCCGCCAACGGTGGCCTCCACGGCGTTAAAGCCATCGCCGTCCTCGCCAACGGCCGCGCTCAGGTCAGCATGAACGTCACCGACTTCCGCCTCACTCCCATGCGTCACGTCCACGCCACCGTCCAGCACCTCGCCCAGCGACACGGCGTCCTCATCGAAGAAGCCGAGCTCATCGGCCTCATCCCCGAAGCCGCCTATGAGCCCGATTCAGATTGGGTTCGTCAAATAAGCGGCTTCGATCCAGACGGAAAGGTACTAGAGCGCAGGCTTCACTCCCCCATCGCGTGGCCTCAGCACTAGGTCTTCCAAAATCACCCCATCTACCACGAAAGTAGCAAGCTTGCTAACAGAACTCGTCTCATCCAGTCTTGCAACCAGCGCGTATTCACGGAACAATGGTGGTATTGCAGCTACACTGCTAGTAGCTCAAGGAGCAAAAGGATTTATGAACACAACCAAGCGTACCCTCTTCACCGCAGCCGTAGTTATGGCGACCATGTTGGCCCCCAACTTCGCCTCCGCTGCACAGCTCTCCAGCGACGCCAAGTCCGCCACTCCCAAGGAAGTTCAGCAGCTCATCGTCGTCGACTATCGCGCCATGCAGAACTCCCCCGCGGCCATGGACCTCAAAGACCGAGTCCTCCCGCCCGAACTCAAGCGCCTCGAGACCGCCCTCAAAAGCTCCGGCCTCAAGGTCGACGCGGACGCCGACGTCCTCGCCTTCGCCGCCTTCCGCGATTCGAAGGGTGAGGGAACCCGCATCGTAGGCATCGCCCAGGGCCAGTTCCACACCCGCGAAGTCATGGCCAACTTCACCAAGAACAAGATCAAGCCCACCATGATCCGCAACAACAGCGTTTATCCCATGGGCTCCAACGGCATGAGCGTCGTCTTCCTCAACCAGACCACCATGGTCTTCGGCGACAAGGATTCCGTAAAGGAAGCGATGGATGCGCGTGACGGAATCACCTCGAACTTCCTTGCGAACGGCGACATGGTCAACGAGATGGCGGTCGTAGACTCCAAGGCCGTCTGGAGTCTCCTCGACGCCAAGGGCACACAGACCATGATGAAGGGCGTCCTCGGCGACGCCTCGCAACTCGCCGACTACGACACCGTCAAGAACCGCATGAAGAGCAGCCGTTACACCATGGACTTCCAGAACGGCGTCAAGTTCGATATGGCCGTCGTCATGTCCGACACTCTCACCGCCGCCACCGCAGCCACCTTGATGAAGGGCGTCTCGATCCTCCGTAAAAACTCAGGTACACCGCTTGAGAAATCGGCTCTCGATCAGACCACCATCGACTCGAACGCAGGCACTCTGACCGTCTCTTACTCCTCTTCCGACAGCCAGTTTGCCAGCCTCCTCACCTCGCCGCTCTTCCAGTCCGTAGTCAAGTAAGCATAGTCACGAAGCATTCGGTCTCAAAAAAAGCCCGGTCTCCGCATCAAGCGGATGCCGGGCATTTCTTTTTGCGCTCAACTAGAACACACACTTTTTCAAGCTCCTCAAATCAGACGACAGCCAGCGGCCGGTTCAACTCCGTCTGCCACTTGGACGGATCCGGCCCTACCTCCGTGCCCGTAAGATATCTCTCCCAAAGATCGACCCCCGTCTTATATCCGCTCTTCGCGATCCACGCCTCAAGCTCACCCCATCCTCCGCCAAGGCCCGAGTAGTCGCCGTGATACACGGTCCTCGCCACCTTCATCGTAGGCCACTCTCCAGATTGCACCCGGCCCGACGCCTTAATCGGTGCGGCCACCGGCACACAGATCTCGAAATCAAACGTGTCCTTCGGAGCTCGCAGGTGATGGGTAAACCACGGCCCGGCCTCGGTCACTCCCTGCGCAGCCACAGCAGCCTTCACCTCGTTCAACCCCGGAATCATAACCTTCTGTATCTCCGAAGTCGGAACCGTGAGATGAAGAAATGCCACAGGCTGCGTATCTGTCTCAACAATCCGCGGTGTCTCGATCATTGTTGTCTTCTCCTGGTTGCTTTGTGTCCGTCACAGTTATTGTTCTCGTTCAAGAGGTTAGTCCTCTCGACCGACGTCATGCGGCTATCACGCGACGCAGAGGAGCGACGATTGTTATTCGATTGTGTCGCCCCTGTCGCTGTCTGCTTGCTAAGGAGTCAAATCAAAAGCCGGCCGCAGACTGCCATCCATGTAGAACGGCACTGACGTATGTGAGTGTGTGATCCTCCACTGACCAGACTCCCGCTTTAAATGAAGAGTGGAACGCATCCAGAAGCTGACCAGTCGCGCTGCCGTCTTCGAGGTGGCGTTCAGGTGCATAAAGCCGTGACAGAACGCGACATCACCACTGACAGTCACCTCAAAATCACGCGCTTCTATTTCGACCGGCCCATCCCAGGTATCAAACCACGCCTGCTTCTCGCGGAGATCTATTCCACGATGAGAGAGCGGCGGAGCCAGATTGTAGTCGGCCGCATCCGTCGCGAACAACGCCACAAATCCGGCAGCATCTTTGTCATGATTCGCCTTGCGGAGTTGATCGATCACCGCCAGAACTTCGGTTTGATCCTGCGAAACCTCGGTCTGCAACGCTACTGTCGCCATCATGGTTCTCCTCTCTGATTAGTTGCACGGCCCTTGCTGCATCTTCAAAAGCACACACCAGTCTTACCGGATAGGCACCCACACCTCAACATCGCCCACACCAACCTTCGGATCGAAGCTCTCGCCGTAACGCTCAAAGAAACCAGGCGAACCAGGCGTCCCAAGCCCGAGTGAGTACCGCGACTTCGGCAGCCACTCGCGTTCAATCGCACGGCATGTGTCTTGAAGCTTTGAGATGTGACCGCGATGTGTAAACACTGCATATCGCTCCCTAGGCATCGTCACAACGTTCAACTCCGGAGGAACTCCCTCGAAGCTTTGCACCTCTACTGCCGCCATATAGTCGAAGCCGTCCGGCAAAGGAAAACAAACTCCATACGCCACCCGGCCTACCTGTCCCGGAACCTTATTGATGTAAGGTACAAAACGCTCCCAAAGCTCCGGAATCTCTCCTATCGTTGTTATCGTGTAGTTGTCCCGCAAACCCGCCAACAGCATCGCCTTTCCATCCTCGAACCGCGGCGCTTCCAACAACCCCTCAGAAAATGGTTCATCTCCTCGCTGTAGTGATACCTCTGTCATTTCGAACGCTCCTTCGATCGGATTGAGAGAACAACATCTCAATATACCGATGCAGATGATCAATGCAATCAACTGCTATCTCGGATCCGCCCTTCGCCTTAGCAAGAATGAAAGCTCCCTGAAACGTAGCCTGCGTGTAAAGCGCGAGACTCTGCGCCGTCCAATCCGCTTCAATACCATATTCCCGAATAGCCTCCGCGATGTCTGCCTCAATGGTTGCCGCATGGCTACTGATGCTCCTGTTGCAGGCCTCCCGAATATCCGGGTTGGTATCGTAGACCTCCTGCACCATCGTTCCCACCAGACAGGTAAAGTCCGCCAGCTCCCCCCGCAAAATCTCCTTGCGAAAATCCACATACGCCAGCACGCGATCCAGTGGATCGGTTAGCTGCCGGTAGGGCGCCGATCGAAACAACGCGCTGGTCACCTCTTCCCAGTGCTCAGCCGCCGCCAGCGCCAAATCTTCCTTGCTCTTGAAGTGATGAAAGAAGCTGCCCTTGGTCAATCCAGCCTCCGCGCACACATCCTCAATTCGCGTGGCCGCATATCCTTTGACGCGGATTACATGCATGGCCGCATTCAGAAACCTTGTCTTCGATTCGTGCCGCGTCTCGATCATGTATGTTGGCCCCATGGTTGGCAGAGACAGTACCAACCAGTTGGTATGTTTGTCAACGTAATATTCCCACGCCGGTCGCATCCGCCAACGTCAGGCTCACACAAGATCGCTAAGACCTTCAGCAACAGGGGCGGTCGCACGGACGTCATTTGCAGATGAAAACGGTCATACCGCCCGCAGCGCTGTATTCGCAACGCGGTTTCCACCGATCGCAAAGCTGTCAAGCCCTCTTTATCAATAAGTCTCTCTATATCAATAAGATAGACTTGGCGTATTAGTTCTGGTCCGACAGCTATACTGGATACAGCTCGGAGTGAAGGGTCCATCGCCTTTCGACGTCCGGGCGAGAGAACCCCGTAAGTCCTTTGGCTGGACGAATTTGCCCGTAACCCTTTTGATATGACGAATTTGCGAGCGTGTTCTTGCCGTAAGTCATTGATTCAAAGTATTTTACGGAATCATACCAGGGGGGGCCTCCCTAGAACGCAAGGACAACGCCGAAAACATTGCCCTGGAACGAATACTTCCGGCTGAATTTGGTTCCAAACCTCGCCTGATACCCCTCAAGCCCATCGCGAGTGACGGCTGGTGTCGAGATTACGCAATTGGAGTCAGGAGAAGCGAGCTTGCTCTTCCAACCGCCTGCGATCATGTTGCAAAGCTCTCCGATCGCATCATCCACCATCGGATCGTGCGGCTCCGAAGGGGTTCCCAGCAACGCCTCGGCAGTCACCGACGCGGTAGCCTGGCTCGCATACAAGAGGCACTCGCCATCCACGGCACCGGTAAATTGAATCCTCGCTACGATCCGCCCTTCCACGGTGTCAACCTCACCCTCCAACGGATCGCAGCTTCTCGCCAGCATCGTCTCAAAAACTTCCGCGACCGCTGAATCCAGCCGAGTCACTGCCTCATCCTGCGCGTTTGGCACAATCGTCCTCTTCCCACTCCTGGTTTATATTCCGCAACAATCGAGCAACTCTCAACTTAAGATTCACCAGATTCTAAGATTCGATAGGTTGAACCGAATGATCCAAGCGAAACGATCAGCAACAACCTTCTATGCAACCCGCATGAGTGGAAGTACGCGCGCCTTCACCTGCTCGGCCGTGAACGGCTTGCAGATATAGCCTTGAGCACCCGCAGCAATCGCACGCAGCACGAAACTCTCATTGCCTTCCGTCGTAATCATCACGACAGGAACACCCTGCGCGAGATTCTCCTGCTTCCGTGCCTCCAGAAACTGCAGTCCATCCATCACTGGCATATTAATGTCACTCAGGATTAACGCCAGCGCACCGGAACCTTGATTGTCTCGAAGAGTCTGCAACGCCTCCTCCCCATTCGAAGCCTGCAACACCTCGCTGAGCTCGAGGCCCGCCTGCCGCAACGCTCGCTCGATAACCTTCCTCATCACTGCCGAATCATCAATAATTAGAGCTCGCACCGACCCTCCCAACGCTTCTTCTGGTCTGACTGCTGTATCGGCAGATCAACAGCAATCTTGAACGACCGTCTCCTTAGCACCTTCTAACGATCGTCTCCCAAACTTCGGCCACCGAACTGCATAAGCTCGTGGCATGGACAGTGGACTCTACGCAGCATACACAGGACTACTGGCACGCACCCAAGCGCTCGATACCGCGGCCAACAATCTGGCCAACGCAGGAACCTCTGGCTTTCGCGCCCAGCGCGACTACTTCAGTGGGGTTCTAGCAGGTGGCATCGATCAAGATCCCGAGACAGCATCTCAGGTAGGCCAATCCGTCAACGGCTTCGGAGTCTTGGGTGGAAACAGACTGGATCTCGGACAGGGAGAACTGAAAGCCACCGGCAATCCACTGGATCTCGCCTTAGAAGGTCAGGGATTCTTCGCTGTACAGACCTCCAACGGCATTCGGTACACGAGAGATGGAGCTTTCTCCCGCTCCCCCAAAGGGATCCTTCAGACAAGTCAGGGAGAGCCAGTGCTCGATACCAATCTCAAACCCATCAGCATTCCCACCGGGAACATCTACGTCTCACCCGATGGGAGCATCTCGGCCTCTACAGTGGACGGCAGTGTGATCGTAGGTAAGGTCGGAGCCTTCGACTTTTCGGATAGATCAGTTCTCACCGCTGAGGGCTCTAACCGATTTTCTGCGAATGGGGCAAAGCCCATCGCCGCGAACGTCTCGGTAGAACAAGGTTCGGTAGAAGGAGCCAACGAAGACGCCGTTCACGGCACAATGCAGCTGGTGCTCGTGCAACGACAAGCAGAGATGATGCAAAAAGCATTGAGCGTATTCAATAACGACTTTGATAAGACGGCGTCAGAGGATCTTCCTCGAGTCTGACGAAAGGTCCATATTTTCAGAGTTCTCTACGGGAAAAGGAGCTTGAAATGATTCGTGCGTTGTATACAGCCGCAAGTGGAATGAGTGCTCAGCAGACAAATCTGGACACTATCGCAAATAACCTGGCGAACTCAGGGACCGCGGGTTTCAGACAGCGTCAGGTGCAATTCGAGGACATGATTTATCAAAACTTGGTGACTCCTGGTTCCGCCGAAACCCAACAGACTCTTTCGGCTGGTTTGCAGGTGGGTCTAGGTACCAAGACAGCCGCGAGCGAAGTGATTATGACGCAGGGTGATCCCAACAATACAGGGAACCCATACGACCTTGAGATTCAAGGCGCTGGTTTTTTCCAGGTTTCTCTGCCCGATGGAACCATCGCCTACACGCGAGCTGGTAACTTTCACCTAAATAGCCAAGGCACGATTGTGACCTCAGATGGGGATACGATCTTGCCCGCAATCACAATTCCGTCTAACGCGACGAATGTAGTGATCTCTCAATATGGCGTCGTGACAGCAACGCTTCCTGGACAAACAAACGCTGCTCAGCTTGGCACCATTCAGCTTGCAACCTTCCCTAATACCGGAGGGCTCAGTTCCATCGGAAGCAACTTGTTGCAACAGACAGCAGCCTCAGGCAACCCCATTACGGATACCCCTGGTGGAACCAGTGGAATAGGAACGTTGCAGCAAGGATATCTAGAAAACTCGAATGTTGATGTCGTAGCGGAGTTTGTGCAAATGATTCTGGCTCAACGTGCCTACGAGAGCAACTCCAAAGTCATACATGTCGCCGACGACATGTACTCGCAGATTAACGGTCTCGTCCGGTAGGTGGCTATGTTGAGTGTCTTTTCAAAATTCAAAGCGGCTAGCAGAACTTCTTTTTTTACCCTGTACTGGATATGTCTCGCCAATAGCGCACTCGCAGCCTGCTACAACACACCAACTACGGCGATTGACGCGGGCTCCTTGACTTCGTCGTCTTCGTTATCGGAGAGCGGCGGCTATCGAGTGGAGAGAATTCAGTCGGATCCGGTGCTAAGACAGACCTGGGCAATGGTCATTCGTTGCGATCATCCCGAATGGCCAGCGGTTGCCGTTCCACTGCGGGATTCAAGCTTACCGTTACGACTCAGAGAGCTTGAAAGTGCCAAGAATATTCCGGCATCTGTTGTAATTCGTGCCGGCGAAATTGTCAGGCTGTGGAGGCAAGAGACCTCTTTGCGGATTGAAGTTGCCGGAATCTCAGAAGGGAATGGGGCATTGGGCGACCATATTAAAGTCCGACTATTGCGCAGAAATACCGTCGACGGCCAGTCTATAGAAGAACAACTCTCCGGTATCGTTCGAGGGCCGTCTGATGTGGAGATGAAGCCATGAGAAAAAAATCGCGGACGAAGTCAGCTTCCAATCCGATGCAGCTGCCACAACGTGAGAAGGTCGAGAATCTTACAAAAAAATCGTTATTGACTCTAATCGACAACAACGAAATAGATCGTTTTGTTTCGATAGCCGTTGCAATGTTGATGGTGTTTTTGTCGCTATCCCCATTGCAGGCGCAGACCGAGGCGATCCATAAATTGATCGAGCCAAAACCTAATGTGGCCGCTGCGTCCTTATCTTCTTATCTCGAAAGGGTACGCGCGGAAAACTCCAACGTTCAGCCTGCCCCGGGATCGATCTGGACTGACAATGGAAGACTCACTCGCATCAATACGGACGTGCGGGCTATGCGACCACATGATTTGATCTCGGTCGTGGTCTCCGAAAGCCTGGCAGCGTCGACGGACGGTACGGTAAAGAACTCGCGGGCGTCCAACGCGAGTTCCTCCATTTCAGGTCTTATCGGTACACTGCATGCCGGTAACGCGTTGCAGAACTTGATCAACCAAACATCTTCATCAGGACTCAATGCGCAGGGGACAAGTGCAACGAATTCGAGTTTGAGCACCACGTTTGGAGGACAAGTGATTGAGGTTCTTTCAAATGGGATGCTAGTGATTGAGGCGGCTCGGCAGGTGGAGTTTAGCCAACAAACGCAGACAATCATTCTGAGAGGGCTAGTCCGTCCTGAGGATATCTCTCAACAGAATCAGGTTCTTTCTACCGCGATCTCTAGTTTGGAGCTGGAAGTACGCGGGAAGGGAATTATCAACGACTATACCCATCGACAAAACGTCCTGGTTCGTCTACTACAAAAAGTATTGGTTTTCTAGTGAGGAATTCTATGCAAGTAGCTAACAAGCCGAAAAAGCCAGATTTGCAGGAATTCCTCCTAAGACTCCCGGCCTCATTTGCATGCTTCTTGATTCTGGCTGTTGCCTCGGCTGCTTTTGCTCTTTCTTCCGACCCGACAACATCTGTACCAAGGCAAGCCCGCGTCAAAGATATCGCTTCGATCGAGGGTATTCGCGACAACCAATTGGTTGGATACGGCATAGTCGTTGGTCTGCAGGGTACTGGCGACAGTCAGCAAACAACTTTTCCTGCCCAAACATTGGCGTCTACGTTGCTCCGCATGGGGGTCAGCGTTCCAGCAGCGGCAATTCGAGTACAGAATCTCGCTGCAGTCTTTGTTTCTGCGACGTTGCCACCCTTTGCTCGTCCAGGTACCAAACTCGATATTACCGTCTCCTCCGCAGGTGATGCGAGGAGCCTCGAGGGTGGGTTGCTTCTGATGACTCCTCTTTATGGAGCAGACGGCAAAATTTATGCGCAGGCGCAGGGACCATTGGTTGTTGGTGGCTATTCGGTCAACGTGAATGGAAATGTAAAACAATACAATCACCCCAATACTGCTCGAGTCCCTTTTGGTGCGATGGTGGAACGTGGCGTTCCACTGGATTTGGATGGAAAAAAACAGTTTTCACTCTTATTGAATGATGCTGACTTCCGTGGAGCAGAGGCCATGGCCCTCGCGATCAATCGTTCGTTGGGGCGACCTGCCGCACACGTTCTCGATAGTCGGAGAATCGATCTGCTGGTCGGAGAGGGTGAAGAGATCCCGGCCCTACTGGCTCAGGTCGAATCAATAGAGGTACCTGTCTTTCCTCGAGCGAAGGTGGTTGTCAATGAGCGTACAGGAACCGTAGTTATTGGGGGAACGGTGGTGTTGCAGCCGGTGTCTATCCTTCACGGGGGACTAGCCGTCAACGTGGTGAGCGAGTTTCAGGTCTCGCAGCCAAATGCATTTTCCTCAGGTGGCACAACGCAGGTCGTGCAGCAGACGCGAGTTGATGCCCAGGATAAACCGGTGAACCGAATCGAGCTAAAGCAAGGAGCGACGGTGGATGACCTAGTTCGAAGCCTCCAGATGATTGGAGCCTCAGCGCGCGATGTTATCTCGATCCTCCAGGCAATGAAGTCTGCAGGCGCACTAGAAGCGGAGATTGAAGTCCTATGAAGATAGATCCGGATATCTCACGCTTACCTACCGCGGAGGCCCAAAGACAAGCCAAGCTAGTGGATGCCGCACAACAATTTGAGGCGACGATGTTACAGGAATTGCTGAAGCCAATGCAGCACGGCCAGAGTAGTTGGGGAGACGAACAGAAGAGCGAAGACTCAGCCTCGGACACCATCAGCAGCTTTGGTACCGAAGCAATTGCCAAAGCCATATCGAAGGGTGGTGGCTTTGGGATCGCTCGGCGGGTGGTTGAACAGGTCACCCAGGAGCATCAACGACGCTGAAAAAGAAAATTGTCGAGTACTAAAGTTTGCGGTTTGGATGCCGATACAGTCAAGTAGACGGAGGCTGATCATGAGCTATACGAGTGGAATCGGCGGTCAACAGACAGGCAACGCGATCACTCCATCTGGGACACAGCCAGTTGTCTCGGTGGATACGTCCGGAATCGCGGCCGATAAGCATGAAGTACTGAGCGCAAGTATGGCACACGTCGATGAGACGGCTGTGAGTTCGACGGGAGGGCTCGTATTACAGGCTCTGGAAGCGTCAGACACGCGAACTGCGAAGGTTTTATCCTTGCAGGAGGCGATCGCCGTTGGGAGCTACACAGTTTCATCGTCCGACGTGGCAAACAAAATCATTCAATCCTTACTGAAATAACGATGGCAATTGATCGAACAGTCCTTGCGAAATGCAGCATCGTATGTGGCCAAACTATCGCCAGCTCAATTTCCGGTAGAGAACTAGTTGCTTGAACTCATCCACAAAATTTGGATCCGAATCTGGTTTCAATTTTACCGCCTGCACAGGAGAAACACGGGACACCAATGGGTACGCTTACATCACTACTAAATATAGCCAGCGAAGCGTTACTGGCAGATCAGGCCGCGCTGAACGCGACCGCCAACAACGTCGCAAATCAGAATACACCTGGCTATACACGCGAGGTTGTGAGTTTTCAGTCGGGGGATTCAGTTTCTCTAAGCGGGGAGTCTCAGAGCTCGGGCGTAACCGCTACTGTTTCGTCTCTGAGGGATCGAGTCCTCGAACAGCGCGTGCAACAGCAAACGCAGACGACGGCTCAGAGTGCAGCACTTCAAACCGCTTTGCAGCAGGTTGAAAACATATTCGGGCTGACCTCGACTTCGACGGGTTCGGGAGCGGTAGCTTCGTCGCAGCTTGGTACTGCGATCAACGGTTTCTTCAGCTCTTTGTCTTCCTTAGAGGGTAATCCGTCTGATACAGCAACCCGACAGAAAGTACTAACTGCCGCGAGCGCGTTAGCTGGTGCCTTCAATACTGCATCGAGTCAGCTTTCGCAGATATCAACCAGTCTCAATCAGCAAGTCAGCGGTGATGTGGGTCAGATAAATACCCTCACGTCTTCGATAGCTTCTCTTAACTCTAAGATTGCTAGCCTCAGTCCTAACGGGGATGCTGGCACTCTCGAAGACCAGCGGCAAGAGGATATCGATCAACTGTCTCAACTCGTTGGTTTGGACCAGATTTCAACTTCACAGAATGGAATATCTTTGACAACCAGCGGCGGCGCGGTTTTGGTCAGCGGTAATCAATCATTCCAAGTGAGCACGACACAGGCAGGAGGAAATACAAATGTTCTGGCAGGTGATCCCCCTCAGGACGTGACCTCAAATCTCAACGGTGGAGACTTGGGTGGAGCTTTGCAAGCGAGGGACCAGTATTTGCCGACTTATTCGTCGGCGTTAGATAACTTAGCCTCTGCGCTTGGAACTGCGGTAAATCAACAGAACGAGCAGGGAGTTGACAGTAGTGGAAACCCAGGTTTAGCAATCTTCAGTCTTCCAGGTGGCGCGGCCGGTGCCGCAGCGTCGATCTCCGTATCCGCAACTTCCCCTGGAGCCGTAGCCGCGGCCACTGCTGGCGAGGGATCTTCGGGCAATAATAATGCTACGGCGCTTGCCGATCTTTCCACAACGAATGTGGTCGGGAGCCAGACCGCCACAGGCTTCCTCGCTTTATTCCTCGATCAGGTCGGCAGTGACGCTTCTGGTGTAACAACGGATAATGCAACACAACAGGCTGCGCTCACTCAGCTCACTACGCAGCGTGATTCGCTCTCGAGCGTGTCTTCCGATCAAGAGGCGTCGAACTTAACGCAATTTCAACGCTCCTATCAAGCGGCGTCTCAGGTGTTCTCTATCGTTGATACTCTGATGGCGAGCTCAATCAATCTTGGTGTAGAGACTACAGTGACCTAGGAAAACGCGGCACTCTTCGGCTTGCCTAACCAACTAAGAATCAGGAGCGCACACTTGCGAGTAGATCCGAATTACTTTAGCACTCTGACTGGGGCACTCAATCAGTCCAGTTCCATGATCAACAACCTAACGTCCGAACTATCGAGTGGGTTGAGTGTTCAGTCGCTTCAGGACAATCCGGTCGCTGTTGCGCAAAGTACCCTTCTGGCAAGTCAGATCGATCAGACGGACACATTCGTTCAATCAGCTTCTGGAGAAGCTTCGATGATGCAGGTTGCCGACTCTACTTTGGGTGACGTGGTGGCTCAGGTGACGCAGGCACTCTCGCTCGCCGTCGAAGGCAGTAACGGTACGCAGAACGCGGCAGACAATGCTAGCGTCGCTCAGTCTCTTAGCGGAATTCTCAGTGAAGTGGTCTCGCTGGCGAACACCAGCTATCAGGGGCAATACCTATTTAGCGGCAGTCAGGGATCAGTTCAACCTTTTACGCTGAACACGACCACTACTCCTCCAACAGCCACCTACGCTGGCGACACTAATGTGCAATTCATTGAGGTACCAGGCGGACAGAAGCTTCAGATCAATCTACCCGGCTCTTCAGTTTTCGGTTCGGGAGCTACCGGGATTGTTGGCGCATTGAGTCAATTGATCGGCGATATTTCGGGTGGTGCCTCGACTGCGAGCATCACGACCGATACTGCTGCTTTGAACACAGCTCTTGGCCAGTTATCCGATCAGCGGAGCACTCTCGACAGCTCTTTGAGTCGACTCAACTCCGCCACTACGTTCGCGCAAACCACAGAAAGCCAACTTGAGTTGACGCAAGGCGGCCTGGTCTCTGCAAATCCCGAGGTCGTGGCGACGCAACTGTCGTCTGCGGAAACCCAACACCAGGCCTTGTTGAGTGTCATTAACAACTTGGGGAACCAAGAGGACTTATTTCAGCTTATGAGGTAGGTAGAGTATGCGCCTTTGATCGCCATCTCTCGAACGAATGCGATCCTGGTTCGTTCTGTGTGACGAATCTCCATTTTCAGGCGATCGGAGTTAGACTCTCCATTCGCGTCGGAATCTGTGCCGTTCAAAGCTAAGCGAAATTGCTGTCGTCCCCTCCACCCGACCCGTCGTCACCAAAATCGCTGTCGTCATCGAACGAAGCATCATCAGTAGACGTGTCCGAATCGAAGCTCGCGTCATCGACAGAGTTAGAACTATCCGAACCATAGAGGGAGTCTCGATCGCTCGAAGAAGCGTCGGAGGAGCCACGCGATCCGAGGTCCCGATCTTCCTGCTGACCAAGTGACTTCTCATCGGCAGAGACGTCGCGTCCGCCACGATCATCGCCATAGTAGTTGTTGACGATCTCTTCGGTAGGACGCTGGCTTCCATCGAAGCTCCCAAATCCTTGGCCACCGCCATATCCAGCTTCATGCCCAAATCCGTGCATCAGTGATTCGAAGCCTTGAAAGGCTAGCGCTCCTGCAGCGACCCCGGTCGCGGTCTGGAGAGCACCCCTCAGAAATCCACCTCCTCCCATCCCTTGTGGCGCTCCGTACTGAGGAGGAGCGCCATACTGTGGCGGAGGAGCACCATACCCACCCACGGGAGCATACTGTGGATTCGCAGGCTGTTGAGGATAGGTCTGTGGTGGAGGTGGGGGGGCCGGTTGGTCGTCATGCCGTCCAAGCAAATTGCCCAAAAAGCTTGTCGAGTGTTTCGGCTCAGGAATCTGTTGCATCTGTTCAACCTGTGCCCTTGCCTGCGTCAGTTGTGTTTGCGCTTGCTCCAGCGCATACTTCTGCACCAGCACAGTCTGGGCCAGAATGTAGAGAGCGTCCGGGTTCCGTCCCAAACCCTGCTGCAGCATCTGTTCCGCATCCATATCTTTCTCTGCAAGTTGTGTTTTCTCAACTCGGTCGATCAGACCGCTGATCATGTCCTGTTCCTGAGGAGTCATCTTTCACCCTTTCCGTTATCTTGCTCAGCTACTTACAGCGTCGCACAAATTAGGACACTAACACTAGACCGTCGACCTGATGGACGCACCATACGTCCGAATGTCGCTATTGGCATATCGACCTTCTGATGATTTGTTAGTTGTTTTACTCGGTGGCGCGCAGGACCACGATGGTCTCGTCGTCGAAGTGGGCCGTTCCGGATTGAAAATCGTTGACGGCCTGGAGTATGGCGTTCACTGTGAACTGCGCAGTCGGGTGATGCTGCGATTCGAGGAGTTGAGTGAGGCGTTCGTCGCCGAACATCTCATTGGTGGCGTTGACGGCATCTACGATGCCGTCGGAGAAGAAGACGATGAGATCGCCAGGGCGGGTGGAGAGGGTAAACTCCTCATATTCGGCGTTGGGGAAGAGGCCCAGGGGGAAGCCTTCAGCCTGGATGGTGCGGACGCTTGGGGGTTTTGTGATGTCTGAATTGGCCGCCACGAAGAGAGGCTGGACGGAGCCGGCGTTGGCGATCTGAAGGGTTTGGTTGCTGTCGTCCCAGACTGCCATGAGCATAGTGACGTACTGGGAGTCGAGCTTGCGCTCCTGGAGTTGGTCGTTGAGGGCGGTAAGCATCGCCGCGGGTGAAAGGTGTTGGGGGGCGAGGGAACGTAGTATGCCGCTGACCAGCGCCGCGTAGAGAGCCGCAGGCGCAGCCTTGCCGCTGACGTCTCCTACGGCGATGGCGATGCGTCCGGCGCCGTAGTCGAGATAGTCGAAGACATCGCCTCCGATGGAGCGGGCCGCCACGAACTCGGAGGCGATCTCGGCTCGCTGAAGTTTGGGAGGCCGAGAGGGCATGAGACGGAGCTGAACCTGGCGCGCCATGTCGAGGTCACGCTCCATGCGCTGCTCCTCTTCGTGGATGCGCTGGTAGAGGCGGGCGTTGGCAATGCTGATGGCGACCTGCGAGGCGAGAGTGGAGAGGGTTCGCTGGTGGTCCTCGTTGTAGTAGTTGACGCGAGTGTGCTCGAGGTCGAGGACGCCGATGACTTCGCCCTTGTAGACGAGGGGGATGGCCAGTTCGGAGCGTACCTCTGGGTTGGCTTCGACGTAACGTGGGTCTTTGCGGACGTCGGATGCGAGGATGGGTTCGCGTAGTTGGGCGGCGGTACCGATGAGGCCTTCGCCGAGAGCGATGGTGCGTTCTCGGGTGACGCGCTCGCCGAAGCGGGAGGAGAAGCGGTGCTCGAAGAGCTGGGTGCGATCGTTCCACAGGAGAATGGTGAACATGTGGAAGTCGATGACGCGCTTGAGGAGCTGGCCGATGCGCTCAAGAAGGTCGTCGGGATCGAGGATGCTGGTGATCTCGCGGGAGATGTCGTTAAGGACGGCGAGGGTTTGCGCCTGGCGCGAGACGCGGGTGTAAAGGCGAGCGTTCTCGATGGCGATGGCCATGCGCGAGGCGACCAGCTCGAGGAGGCGCTGATGCTCCATCGTGAAGTAACCGATGGTTTCAGACTGCAGATCGAGGACGCCGATGACCTTGTTCTTGACTACGAGCGGAACGGCGAGTTCGGAGCGGACTGCGGGATTCGCGTCGATGTAGTTCTCCTGCGTGGTGACGTCTTCGACGAGGAGAGATTTGCGTTGGAGAGCGGCTTGACCGGAGACTCCGCGGCCGAGCTTGATGCGGAGGCGCTCGATCTCGCTGGAATGGCCGATCTGGAAGCGCATGCGGAGATCTTGTGAGCGCTCATTGATGAGCAGGATCGCGAAGATTTTGTAGTCGATGACGGCGCGGACGAGGTCGGCGACCCGGTGCATGAGGGTGTTGAGGTCGAGAGTGGTGTTGAGGGCGTCGGCGAGTTTGTGGAGGAATGCGACCTGAAGGGGTTCGACGCGAATTTTTGGGTCGGCGGCGTGGGGGTGAAAGAGTTGCGGGGTGGGAGGGCGGTAGTCTCCCTCGTAAGGGTGCTCGGGCTCGGGCGCTTCGGGGCCGGTGGGTGGAGTCGCGCTCGGTTTGATCGGGGAAGACATTTCTGCTTTCCGTTGATCTTACCGGGTGAGGTGGGGTTTGGGGAGTGCTGGCCGGAACTCCTTTGATTGTGGCTAATCAGATTCTCCGATAGTGTCTTTCACCTTCATTGCGTGTGCGTGAACGATCTTCAGGTTGGTCTCACTGATGCGCTGGCGCGCCTGGTTCAGTCTCTATTGCCCCCCACCCCCCCCCCGGGGTACCCCTTGCTAAGTTACTTTGTTTGTTGCGTTTGCGAAACTATGCGCTTGTAAAAATGTCATTCAAAAGGGGTTAGAGGTAAATTCGTCAATCGAAAAGGGTTAGGGGACTGGGTAAAACGAAGCGGCCCCATTTGATCGGGGCCGCTTCGACACTATGTTCATTATAACGGAGCTGATGGAACAAATACGCAAAGGCTACCTTTTTGATTCGAAGAGGGATAGCCATTCGGCGGCTTGACAGTTTTTTCAAGCCTGATGGGGTTGCCATCTCTTGCGATATGTCAGTAGCCGGGCGCGGAAGTGGTTGGTTCGATCGTGTGGCCGGCTAGTTCGTTGACGATTTTGACACTGGCGCTGGCTCCTATTCGGGAGGCTCCGGCTCTGAGCATGGTCTTGGCGTCGGCGAGTGAGCGTATGCCGCCAGAGGCTTTGACCCCGGCGCGAGTGCCGGCTATGCCGCGAAGCAGGCCGATGTCGTCGGCAGTAGCGCCCCCGGTGGAGAAGCCGGTGCTGGTTTTGAGGAAGTCGGCTCCGGCGGAGAGTGCGAGCTCTGAGGCGCGGAGTTTTTCTTCGAAGCTGAGGAGGCAGGTTTCGAGGATGACCTTGACGATGGCTCCGGCTGCGTGGGCAAGCTCGACGACGCCGTGAATTTCCTGACGGATGGCCTCGTAGTCGGCGGTCTGGCCGGACTTGAGGAGGCCGATGTTGAGAACCATGTCGATGTCGTGTGCGCCGTGGCGGAGCATGTGGGCGGTCTCTTCGTGTTTGGAGGCGGAGAGAGTGGCGCCGAGGGGGAACCCGATGACGACGCCGACGGGGATGCCGGTGCCCTGAAGTGCTGCGGCGGCGAGCGAGACCCAGGTGGGGTTGATCATGGCGCAGGCGAAGCGGTGTTCGGCGGCCTCGTTGCAGAGCTGAAGAACCTGGGTGCGGGTGGCCTCGGGCTTGAGGAGGGTGTGGTCGAGGACGGCGGCGAGGTTTTGCGGGGAAGAGAGGGTGTGTGCGGCGAAGGCTTCGGCGTCGAAGTGCTCTGGGCCGTGGGGGTGCGGATCGGTGATGGACAGCGTATTCAAAAAAGTGCTCCTTCGGCGAGGGGAGGTGTTCGCGCCGGGTTACTTTCTATCATACCGGGGTCAGGGCTGGCTTTTTTGCGGTGGCCCTGAGGAGATAGAGCGGTTGCGGAGGAGAGTTGACAGGAAACGGCAATCCCACAACTCTTTATCGTTTGCGAGCCAGTTCTCAATGAGGGAAAGGCCTGTTCTCTTCAGTTGAGAACGCCTGAGTGGATTACTTCAGGGAAGCCGACTTTTCGGGACTGTTCGGCCCTCGATGAGTTGAATCAGCGATTCAGCCACAAGGGAAATGTGGGAGGGTTCCTGTTAGGGAGTAGTGGGTTTTGCGTCTGCTTCAACGTCAATCTCGATATCGACATCGGGTGCCGTTAAATCGCCCACTTCTGCGGAATTATCGCGCGCCCCCATGTCGAATTCAGCACGCTTCGTGGCTGCAGTTCCATGGAACGCGACCCTTGCTGGCTGGTTCGGTTTTGTATCGGCGAAGGCCCCGCTATATTTGAAGGTGAGCGGCACTACTTTGGTAACGCCATGCATGGTCAGCGAGCCGTCCATCCGCCAGAGATCTGCCGAGACACGATGAATGCCCCGCCCTTGATAGGTCATTGTCAAAAACTTCTTCACATCAAAATATGCGTCACTGCGAAGATCTTCATCGCGTTGGCTGACCTGCGTGCTGATCGTAGCGACATCGATCGTGACGTCTACACTGCAAGCGGCTGGATCCGGCGATACGGTGATGGTCCCCGAAATTTGGTCGAAACGGCCGCGCACACGTCCCACCAGATGGTGCCAGGCGCTAAAATAAGCAAAACTGTGACGCGAATCTATCTTGTAGGTCCCCGGAGCTGGAAGCGCCGGAGTTTCGACGTCCTTGTGGACAGCTGTGGCAGGAGGCTGTTGCGCCATCGCAGAGGTCCAAGACCCCGCGCAAATTGCCAAAAACAGAGTACCGACTCCTACGAAATCCGGCAGCCTTTTGACGATCGTTCTTCCTGCATTCCTGTCAATCATCTGGCTAGCCTCCGATTGATTTGCAGCTGACCATCTTTATTTGCCTCTGACACTTGAAGCCATCGAGCTGTTCCCAGAAGGGGCTCGGCGGACTCTTTGGATCACTAAAAAAAACAACATGGAACTTTGCACGTGTATTTCCAAACCACACGCTATATTTATCTTCTACTTAGTGAGCGCGTCGACAGAACGTGTGTCCAGCGATCGAAGAAGACGTCCACAATTGGACATTCAACAACTTGTCACCTAGCCCCAACAGGGTTCAAGGAGCGACGCTGTTCCAATTATGGAACCGATCAGGCCGCCCTGCCGTAGTGACGGAAATGAACGATGGCTCGGCGAATCAATCTTCGGCGACGCGCGTGTGGATTCCGATTGGAGCCGCACTTTTCTTGATAGCCTTGACTGTATCCGCATGGGTTGTCCCACAGCTTCGGCTTCTTCACCTCCTCCAGGCGTTCATTTATGTTGTCATCGTGATTCTTGCGCGCCGCAATAGTGTGTGGGGGTTTGGCGCGGGCGTCACGATTGGGGTCGTCTGGAACAGTCTTAATCTCTTCGTGACTCACCTCATGGAGGCGGGAGCGGTCGCATTCTGGTTTCTCGTGCATACCGGTCAGGTGCGGCGGCCCGAAACCATGATGGTGACACTCGGTGGCATCGGACACTTCGTTCTCATCATTGCTTGCCTGGCCGCGCTCTTTGATCAGACGACGGAAGATAAAAAGTGGTGGAAGTTCGTTGGCGGAGGCGCGTGGACGCTCGTATATTTCATCCTGATTATCGCTGTCGCGCGACCGCGGTAGCTTTCGAAAATAGTTTCCCACCTCATCCAAGTCTGTGTCTCGCGATGCGGTCTTCGATTGCTGGCCGGATTGCGAAGAAATCGATTTAGGGGCAGCAGATTACTACCGGCAAACGCGCTTCTCGTCACCTATACAAAGCCAACGGCTCGCAATCTCAATGAGCGGCATATCGCCAATGAACTCATCGAAGCCCGTCCATGAGGGAAAGGCCTGATATCACCAATTGGCACAGGCGAGCGGTGCAAGGCCGGATCGCTATGGGCTTTGAGCGGGCGGGTCGAGGTACTTGATGAGGATGACTTCGTTTCCCAGTTCGTTGTAGATGAGCTCGTCGACGGTGCCGGCGGCGAGCAGAAGGCCATAACCTCCAGCGCGCATGCCTTGCTGGTTACGTCGTACGATGTGGGCCGTGGGGTCGTCGGAGGAGTTGGAGTGGACTGCATGGGTGATGTCTTCCTTGCGGAATCCGGCGCCTGGATCGCGTACCCGAAAGGTCATGGTGCGGGCAGTGCGGATGGCGTTCACTTCGACGACCTGATCGGGATTGAACTTGGCGCCGTGCTCCATTGCGTTGACGAGGATCTCGCGGAGCGCCAGCATGATGTCCTGGCGTGCGGTCTCGGGCAGTTGCGCGGCAAACTGTCGGGCAAAGGTCATGAGACGGTCGGCAGTGGCGAGGCGGCAGTTGACTCGGAGGGCGATCCAGCCGGGGCGTGCCGAGAGGACTTCAATATCTTCGTTCGACTGGTCGCCGGTAGCTGCGTTGCGCGCGACGCAGGCGATCTCGTCCGCGTCGAAGGGAGGAGTGAAGCATCCGAAGACGCGTGCGCGAAGAGCGGCGATGATCTCGTTCGGTGTGCTGTGAGGAGCGAGAACGATGCACTTGAGATTGGGCCGAATGACGCGCATCTCCTGGAGGAGGGCGAGGGCTTCTTCGATGGCGCTGTCGGCGCTGGTGACGATGACACTGAATGCGCGGGCGCGGAGTTGGTGGAGGGCATCGATATGCCCGGCGGCATACTCGAACGGGAGATCGGCGGCGGTGAGGAGTTCACCGATCTCGCGGCTGACAGGGGTTTGACTGTCGATGATAAGAACTCTGCTCATGGCGCCTTTCAAGGGAATGGGTTGATTTTAGATCAGGATAACGATTCTTATGAGCATGATGAAGAGGTGAAGAGCGCGAAATAGAGTTTTGGGTTTGGGTCGATTTGTGTTGCTCGACATCAAAAGGGAGTGAGTAAAGACGACGTAACGATGAAGCTTCGACTTTCGGTGCTGGATCAGAGTCCGGTTCCGGCGGGGAGTTCTCCGGCCCAGGCATTGGAGAACTCGATTGAGCTGGCGCGACTGGTGGATGGGCTGGGATTTCGCCGGTTCTGGATGTCGGAGCACCATGCGATGGATACGCTGGCGTGTACGGCTCCGGAGGTGATGCTGGCGCGGATTGGCGCGGAGACGAAGACGATACGAATTGGGTCGGGTGGAATTATGCTGCCGCACTATACGTCGCTGAAGGTGGCGGAGTGTTTTCGGATGCTGCATGCGCTTTATCCGGACAGGGTTGATTTGGGGATTGGGCGTGCGCCTGGGGGTGGCCCGATTGAGGCGCTCGCGTTGAAACGGGATCGGAAGACGAGGATGCTGGATGATTTTCCGGACCAGGTGAGCGAGCTGCTCGCGTTTCTTGGACATCACTTTCCGGAGGGACATCCGTTTGCGGGAATTCGGGTTTCGCCCGAGATGCCGGGTGGGCCCGATGTGTGGATGCTGGGGTCGAGTATGTGGAGCTCGGCGGCGGCGGTGGAGTTTGGGCTGCCTTATTCGTTTGCACATTTTTTCAGTCCGGTGCATACGCGGGCGGCGATTGAGACTTATCGACGGAGCTTTACGAAGAGTATCTATCGGAGTAAGGCTGAAGCTACGGTGGCGGTGGGTGTGATCTGTGCGGAGACGCAGGAGGAGGCGGAGTTTCTGTCTTCGAGCGTGCGGCTGCTGCAGCGGAGGATTCGGCAGGGGGATCGGAGGCCAGTGGCTTCGCCGGACGATGCAGTGAGGGAGTTGAGGTTGCTGGGTGATATGCCGATGGAAGAAGGGGAGTGGCCGCGGTACTTTGTGGGGACTCCGGCTAAGGTGCGTGGTGAGTTGGAGAAGATGGCGGAGGAGTTGGGGATTGGGGAGTTGATAGTGAATACGATCGTGTGGGATCACGCGAAGCGGCTGCGAAGCTATGAGCTGTTGGCGGAGGAGTTCAACCTGAATGCAGTTCCAGTTGCTGAAGGTGAAGCTGTCTTTGAAGGGAAGAGATAGAAGGTAAGAAATAGTTCAACAGGAGAGTGCCCATGAGATTTGCCCGACTCTGGATTCTCGGTAGCTTTGTTGCAGGCACTTTAGCGTTGGCACAGAATGGGGCTGCTGCCAGACCTGACGTGCAATTCAAAAACTCGTCCGATATCAGCTCTCCTGCTGGTTACAGCCATGCTGTTGTGGTCAACAGCGGCAAGATAGTGTTTCTCTCCGGACAGGTGGGATTGGATAAACATGGAGAGATGGTTGGGAAGGACGACTTCCACGCGCAGGTTGCACAGGTGTTTGCAAATCTCCGGTCTGCGCTGTCGGCGGCTGGTGCGACACCTAGTGATCTCGTGAAATTGAACTACTACATTGTCGGTCTGAACCACGATAAGTTAGTTGCGATTCGTGATGTTCGCGATCAGATGATCAACAAGGAACATCCGCCGGCCAGCACACTTGCGGGCGTGCAAACTCTCTTTCGTGAAGATGCGTTGATTGAGGTTGAAGCGGTTGCGGTGATTCCGTAGTTAGGGCGTTTGGGTGGTCAGTTCCTGATGTTCATTGGTTATAGGGGTACTCCTGAATCCAATGAAAGCCTCTTGAGGTGAGGGGAGATGGTGGCGGTTGGGTGCGCGAAGCGAGACTTTGATGGAGGCTGATCGCTGAGTGAATGCTCTGAAAGAGAAATATTGCGAGGATTGCGATCTTGAACACGATGGCGGCACGCTGAAGCCATAGCTGCTTGAAGAATGGTTGGCGAAGATTCGATGGCGCGGTCGAACGGTTCAACACAAAAACGCGGAGTAGCTTTTGCGCTTCGGGCAGCGTGAGAAACAGAGCAAGCGATAGGAGATTGAGAGAGTAGAGCTTTACCGGGACGTCGTAGCAGAAGTTCAACATGACGACGTTCAGCATTACGGCGAATGCAGTGATGGAACCTAGAAGCGCGGTGCGGCGAAAGAGAAGTAGGATTGCAGGCAGGAGTTCGGCACATCCGCTGAAGACTGTATAAGGCGTCGAAAAGCCCATAAAGTTCCAAAGGAGAGCCATGGGCGATGATTGACCGTAGCTCTCCGCCAGTTGTCGCGATTGAAGGTGGGAGAACTGGGTTGGAGCAATCTTCGCAAAGGCATAGCCGAAGAGCGCGAACGCTAAAGCGTAGCGAGCGAAGACTCGCAACCAGCCGTGAAGGCTGATGTAGTGCGGCCTGCGCCGATCCAGAATGGTCCAGAGAGTGCCGACTCCGGCTGCAGCGATTGCGGTAGCGCATAGTCGAAGGTAGGCGAGGAGTGTATCGCCGCTACCCGTGTAGTGAGGAATGGCCTGAGTGGGATCGATATCGAAAAAATGGACAAGTCCCCAACTGATGGCCCGGTCCCAAACAAAGTTGTAGAGGCTCGCGAGCGATTGTGCGCCTGGGATTACGTTTAGGACCGATGGAAGGTAGTACAGAACGAGATAGCAAAAAGCCAAACGGAAGAGAATGCGTTTGGCAAGATGCCACTGCGTTTCCTCGAAGTGCTCGACAGGAGTACGGTCTTCGGTCATGAGGACGAAGGATGTCTACTTTCGCGTATCGTTTCGTGCGTAGTTAGTGACCGGCGACTTCAGCGGGGAAGATGCGGATGTCTTCGACGCCGCGGTAGCGCTCGGCGTAGTCCATGCCGTAGCCGATGACGAATTGGTTGGGGATCTTGAAGGCAATGTAGTCGGCTTCGATGGGGACGAGGCGGCGCTCGGGTTTGTCGAGACAAGTTGCGATCTTGAGCGATGCGGGTTTGTGCTGGAGCATAAGGCCGCGGAGGTAGCTAAGTGTGAGGCCGGTGTCGAGGATGTCTTCGACGATGATGACGTGCTTGCCTTCGATTGGGTTGTCGATGTCCTTGATGAGCTTGACGGCGCCGGAGGAGACGCGGGCGCGGCCGTAGCTGGAGACGGCGACGAAGTCGAAGGTGTTGTCGACCTGGATGGCGCGCGCGAGATCGGCGAGGAAGATGGCTGCGCCTTTGAGAACGCCGATTAGGACGATGGATTGACCTTTGTAGTCGGCGGAGATCTGGGCTCCAATTTCGCGGGTGCGATCGGCGATCTGTTGTTTGGAGAAGAGAATCTCCATCTCTGCGGCGGGGGGGAAGACGGGCGTGCTGGAGGACATAAGGGATAGGCTAACGCGAATAGGGGGCTGAGGCAAAGGCCGCTATACTTTAAGGGAGCGAGGATTATGTTTCCCTATATCGATATTGGCCCGATTCACCTGGGTACGTTTGGGCTGTTGCTTTGGCTTGCGGCGGTGGCAGCGACGGTGGTGCTGCATAAGAATTTTGTTCGGAATGGCGTGGATGCCGATGCGCTGAATGTTGTCGCGTTTGTCGTGATCGCTGGTGTGCTGGGTGCGAAGGCGTGGCATGAGCTACAGAACCCGGCGGATTTGTATGCGGCGTTCCGGCAGATAATTGCTCCGGGATGGAGTCGGCCGTTTGCGGTGGCGATGGACTTTTTGCACTGGTTTCAGGCGGGATTTGCGTGGTTTGGTGGGATGCTGGCCGGGATCGCGATGCTAATGTGGCAGGGCAGTCTGGCGAAGCCGGATGGGCTGTCTGCGGGGAAGGCTGCGGTGCGGATGCTGGACCTGGCTACGCCGGCGGCTGCGGTTGGGTATGGCGTGGGGCGGATTGGATGTTTGACCTCTGGCGATGGGGATTACGGGATTAACACGACGCTGCCTTGGGGAGTGCACATGGCGAAGAATGCGTTGGTGCTGCCTACTCCGCCGGATGCTCTGGTGCAGCCTACGCCGGTGTATGAGTTTTTGTTTGCGATGGCGCTGGCGTGGCTGCTTTGGCAGCTGGGCAAAAAAGCGAGGCCACTTGGCTGGATGACTGGGCTGTATCTTTCGCTGAGTGGGATTGCGCGTTTTCTGGTTGAGTTTGTGCGGGTGAATCCGCGGCTCTATTGGGGTATGAGCAATGCGCAGGTTGCGGCGCTGGGGTCGGTGGTGGTGGGGTTGGTTGTAATGGTGGCTACGCGGCGTGGGACTGTGGTGGTTTCGCCGGTGGTGGAGATGAGTTCGTAAGGACAGTGTCCTGCCGGACGGGCTCGCTGCGCGCGATGCGGTCACTTCGTGACTTATATACTGCTTCGCTTGTGCTCCCGTTGGTCGTGTTCAACGATTTCGACCAACGGGAGTACTAGAGGCAGCCTGTTTATGGTTTGTCGCGGGACATCTCTTCGCGGAGGGTTGGTTGTGGGGCTGCGAAGAAGGCTGTGGAGATAAGGCCGCCCAGAATCGCGCCGAGGATGGGAGCGAGCCAGAAGAGCCAGAGTTGACTGAGTGCCCAGCCACCGACGAAGATCGCGGGCCCGGTGCTGCGGGCTGGGTTGACCGAGGTGTTGGTGACGGGAATGCTAATGAGATGGATCAGCGTAAGACATAGACCGATGGCGATGGGGGCGAATCCTTTGGGGGCGCGCTCGTCGGTGGAACCGAGGATGACGAGCAGGAAGAAGGCTGTCAGGACAACCTCTGCGACGAAGCAGGCGATGAGCGAATAACCGCCGGGGGAGTGGTCGGCGTAGCCGTTGGAGGCGAATCCGGCGGCGAGGGAGAAGCCGGGTTTGCCGCTGGCGATGAGGTAGAGAACACCGGCGCCAGCGACAGCTCCGACGACCTGAGCGACGATGTAGGCGGGGAGCTCGGAGATGGGGAAGCGCCGGGCGGTGACAAGACCGATGGAGACTGCGGGGTTGAGATGGCAGCCGGAGACGTGGCCGATGGCGAAGGCCATGGTGAGAACGGTGAGGCCGAAGGCTAAAGCGACACCGACGAAGCCGATTCCAAGGTTGGGGAAAGCTGCTGCGAGGACGGCGCTACCGCAACCGCCGAAGACGAGCCAGAAGGTACCGAAGAACTCAGCTGTTGCGCGTTTTGAAAGATCCATGGATAGCCTTTCTTGCTGGTGAATTCACCGTTGATCTCATGTTGATGTGGCATAACGCATGTGCTGGGGCCGGATTGTGGGGAGGGCGGAAGTCTAGCATAGGGCGGTGATTTCCGGGTTAGAATCTTGCAGAATGAGTTAGTCGTGATGGAGCGGATGACGGAGACTGAGAAGATACCGGCGGCGGGGGAGATATGGAGTCACTTCGATCTCGGCGAGGCGACCAAGGTCATCACGATTCTGGCAGCGTTCGCGTATGTGACGGGCGCGGTCGCAATTAACACGTATCTGCATAGCCTGGGAATCGTGGATTTTTCCTTTGCCAAACCGAAGCTGCTGCTGACCGGGATCGTGGTGCTGTTCACGTATCTGCTATTGGCGTCTCCGGCATTTTTTGTGGCGTGGTCGATGGCAACGCGCCACGAGCAGACGGTGCGGAGGCTGTCTTCGCTTGGGCATATTGCGATCTTGTTTGTTGGTTCTCTGATGTTGCTTCTTGGCGCTTCGGTTTTTTCCTGCTTTCAGACGCATCCCAGCATGGGGCAGAGCACGGTTTGGCAGGTATGGAGGATCACGAATCCGGGAGGCAGCGTCTCCAAGCGGTTGCTTGCGTCGCTGCTTGTGACATTGGCGGTTTATCTTCCTGTTCTGATTGCGGCTGTGTCGGTTTATTTGGGGGCACGATTGCTTGACCGGGAGAGAACGGAGCGGCCTGCGCCGCAAATCAGTCTGAGGCGGTTTTGGCTTGTGATTGCGGTTGCGGCCTTTGTGGTGGGGACGATCGGATACATCTGCATGTTCACGAATACTTTTTATTCGGTGATTCCGCAGGAGTTTGGAGGAGGGCAGCCTTACTTTGAGAACGTTGTGGTTGGGAAAGACGATTTATGCCAGTTGCAACAGCTTGGCATACCGTTTGTCTCCGGTCAGAGCGATGTCACGCAGCCTTTGCCGGTGTTGCATGAGACGGACACGCTGGTAGCGGTGTGGTTGAACGATATGTCCAAAGGGGGCTGGAATTTTGTTGTCGCGGTGCTCGATAAGAAGGTGATTACCGCAACGAAGATCGTTGCAAAACCGGATAGTCCGTTTCCGCCGCGATTGTTGGTTCAGGCGTGCAAGGACTGATTCGATCGAGCTGTGCCGGTGGGCTGTGGCTGGGTGAAGATCGAGTTTTGTTTAGAGACGCTTGAGGTAGGCTTTTGCGGCTTCGAGTTCGGGGAAGAGACGTTCTTCGGCTTGGAACTCGCGGGAGTGTACGCAGCGGCGACCGGCTTTGACACGGACTGGGTGCTTGAGGTGCAGCATCTCGTGGTAGAGAAGATACTCGATGGCGCAGCGGGGGGTGTCGAGGCGGTCGAAGACACGGCTGACGACGATGGTGTTGTGTGCGGCGTCGTAGTGACCTAGCATTCGGCGGGCGTGATGAGCAGACCAGGTGAGGGTGGGGCGGCCGAGGAGACCGTGGAAGAAGCGGGTGTTGAGTGACTCGAAGACTTCGTTGAGGTCGTAGTGGTGGCCGGTGGGGGCGGAGAGGCGCTTGCGGCCGCGGGTCTGGCGGATGTGCTCGGCCTGGCGGGAGATGGCTTCGGAGGAGACGTGGCGGCGGTAGCGGTCGGCGTGGGAGGGGGCGATGGGTTTCTTGTAGAGCTTGGCGAGGAGGATGTGGGCGATGGCGTGGTGGACGTGGTCTGGGGCGGATTCGAGGAGATCTGAGAGGCGGACGTGCAGGCGACCTTCGCGGAGGCGGATGGTGGTGTTGAGGGAGGTGAAGCGACGGAAACGGATGTCGAGTGGAGGAATGGGGGCGCGGGGGCGGAGTTCGCGGTACTGCTCCTCGAAGACGGCGATGAGGGAGGTGGGGGCTGTGGACTTCGGTTTTGCGGCGCGGGGTTTTCTGGGGTGGCGGGGTGTGAGCGGGAGCGTGGGGGATGGGGGAAGCTCGTGGGCGGGGAAGAGGGATGGCGTTGCGGACGAGGAGAAGAGCTGCATGAACTTGCGCAGGGATGATGGGCCGGAATGCTTCGGTGGGTTCAGGGCTTGTCCTTAGTTGAACTACTGAATGCGATTTTCTTCAATGTGAATAGTCGCGAAAAAGAACTGCGCATAAGAACAATTTTATAAGAGGAAGAGCCTGGCGCGGACGTGCCGTTTGGGGTTCGGTTGCGGAGCTTTTGTCGAGGCGGACTCGAATAGCGGTGGGTTTCAGCGTGGCGGGTCGATGGGGGCGTTCTTGTTTTCTTTGGGGGGAGGATGCGCGAGGAACCATGCCTTTTGCTCTTCGATCATCTGCGTGGCCTGGTCGTGTAAGTCGTGAACAGCTTCGAGAGCGAGTCTGCGGGAGACGTTGTAGGCTTCGTCGTCGGGTGGGGACTTGAGGTTGGAAGACCAGCGCTCGGTGGCTTCGAGGAGCTTGGGTAGGGCCTTGCGGATGTCGCGGTGGCGGGGACCGTAGTCGTCGAGGTTGTCGTTGAGCTCGTCGGCGATGGCGGTGAACTGCTCGAGGATATCGTGGGTGTCTTGCTCGCGGCCGGGTTTGCGCGGGTGTGCGAAGAGATCCTGGATGGATTTGTTGCGGGTGTCTAGGAGTTTGATGAAGAGGAGGATGCGGTCGCTGGGATAGTAGGCGGCTTCGCGGAGCTGCTCGATTTCGCCGTCGGAGAGAGCGGCTTCCTGTCTTTGGGCGTGCAGGGGAAGAGCGAGCGGGAGCAGGAGGAGAGCGAACAAGAGTCTACGAAGCATCGGTTCCTGGTGTCTGGATTTGTTAGTGACTAGATTTTATTTTTTGAAGACCTGAGCGAGAAGCTCGTCGTGAACCTGGTCGAGCTGCTTGAGGGTCGCTTGCAACGTGTCGCGATCTTCGTTGGAGGCTTTACGGAGATATTCGCCGAGACGGTAGGAGGTGTGGTGCATTAGTTCCTCGGCGTTTTTGACGCGTTTGGAGTTGCTGGAGAGATCCATGTGAATGAGCTTCGCGTAGTCATTGACCTTTTTAAGGGAGGCGGTGGCCTGGTCGACGTCGCCGTCGAGCATCTGTTTGCCCGCGATCTCGGTCATGACGTGGACGAGCTCGGTGTAGAGGAAACATTGATCTCTGGGATTTGCCTGCTGAGCGCGCAGCTCGAGCGCAAGGAGGGCCTGAGCGTTGGGAAGGTTGTCGTCGACGTTGGCGGCTCGGGCGGGTGTTGCTAGAAGCAGCGGCAGAGAGAGGAGGAAGGCGAACCGAAGAATCGATTTCATAACGCACCTCTTATGGGAGCGCTTGCCTACTTCGTGTTTGCGAGGGTGACGAGGCGGTGGCGGGCCTCCCACTCCTCATCCGGAAATTGGCCGTTTGCCACGGAGAGGAACTGTTTGTACAGGTCGGTCGCCTGTTTGGTGTGGTGCAGTTTGTCGTGCGCAGTAGCCGCAAGGAATAAGGACGACGGCGACTGTGGCTGCACTTTATCACGAATCGCGAGTGCTTGCAAGGTGGTGGTGGGATCGTTGTTAGCCGAGGCGGCGAAGGCGAGATGGCTGGCGGCCTGGGCCAGATCGTCCTGGTTCGGGAAGGCTTCGGGATGGGCGATGGCGCGCTTGAGGAGGGCTTCGGCTTCGGCGAAGTTTTTGAGGTGAATCTGGACGTCGGCGCTGTCGTCGAGGAGGGTGGGATCCTGCGCGGATCTGGCCAAAAGCGAGGCGTAGAGGGGGGCGGCCTGGTCGTATTGCTGGTTGCGGCTGTAGAGGCGGGCGAGGAGGCGGGTGAGATTGGCGTCGTCCGGGTGAGCGGCGTGGAGTTTCGCGGCGAGCGGGATGGCCTGGGCGGTCTTTCCTTGCTGCTCGTAGAGGCTGGCTAGCTGAGCGTTGAGGGTGGCGTTTTCGGGATCTTTGGCGAGGGCGGCGGTGAGGAGGGATTCGGCCTGGTCGGGTCGCTGCTGGTGGAGGAGAAGGTGGGTGAGGGCGGCGGTGGCGTCGTGATTTTGCGGGTCGACGGCGAGGAGGCGACGGTAGGCGAGTTCGGCGGCGGTGTTGTCGCCTGAGGCTTCGGCTAGCTCGCCGGAGAGGAGAATGTCGTCGTCGGTTTCGGGGGTGAGCTTGATGGCGGAGAGGAGTTCGTCGCTGGCAGTGGCGGGGTTTGCGGTCTGGTCGATGCGGGCGAGGGCGCGGAAGGCGCGGGCTTTGAGGGCTGGGTTGTCGGTGGTGACGGTGGTGGCTTTGAGGAGTTCGGCGTGGGCGTCGGTGAGGCGACCGCTGCGGGCGAGGAGGAGGCCGAGGGCAAGGTGGGGATCGAAAAAGTTGGGGTCGGTGGCGATGGCGCGGCGGTAGGTGGCCTCGGCGGCGGTGGTCTGGTCGAGCGCGTCCTGAGTGAAGGCGAGGTCGTAGAGGAGATGGGCGTCGGTGGGGGATTTTTCGGCGAGGGCGGTCAGGAGTTTGAGGGCGGTGGGATAGTCCTGCTTATCTAGGGCTTGGTTAGCCTCGGCGCGAAGGGGATCTTGTGGTGCGGTCTTCGGCGGAGCGGTGGTGTCGATGGCGCCTGCGGGGAGTTGGGCGTAGATGCATCCGGAGATGAGCAGGAGCGCGCAAAATATATATCGCGGAAAGGCGGTGACAGCGAGATAGAGCATAGTTGGGCGCGCTCGGTTGTTGCTCTCTGCGTCGTGCATTGCCGGTTACTCCCCATCCCACCTAAAAGTGTGCAAAGTATTCGATCCCGACAGTTTAGGTCTGGACTTCCTACGGTTCGTTAAGTGCGGAAGCCCGACCTGGAATGGCCGGGCTTCGACAGCTTCTCTCTGATTTGAGAATAACAGATGAGTCAAGAGAGTGTGGCCGGATACTTTGTGGGCGGAAGCACCTCATTGCTGGTGCAATTTCCGAGTTGCCGACAACCCGCGAAGTTCATCTTAACCAACCGCCGACGATAAGGCCGTGGCGTCCAGCACTGGCGACCCGGCGCCCTTGATGACAAGCCACAGCATAAACGCCACCTCCCCGAAGGAGGCGGGCTGAGCGAAGGTAAACACCTTGTCGTAGTATCGCGGCAACAGTATGCCCGTAAGGCTCAGGATCACCCACGCCAAGCCATCGATCGCGAGCCAGACGCCAAGGAAGCGCGGTACCAATCGCGACTTGTAGACGAGCAGCGCGAGCGGTAGGAGCCACAGACCAAAAAATATTTCGTCAACAACAAGTCCCTGAAAATGAAGATTGAGGAACAACATAGCCAGAGCATCCCGCTGAGGCTTTTCAAATAGGGTTAGGAAGTCAGCGCCGCGCACGAGAACGAGCGCAGCGATTGAGTTCAGCTCATTCAGAAACGCTATCGGGATCGAGACAACAACGAATGTCACCATGAGCGAGGCGTACCGCCGGTTGACCTCCTTGAGCAGGTCGTATAAAGCTAGAGCCACGAAGATAAAACCGGCCTGGCTGATGAGTTGGGCTGCGATGCCGAGGCGAAAAAGCGTCTCGGAGGCCCCAATATTGTTGGCCGTCACCGCTGCGTTTCCGTGCACGAGTAGTTTGCTGGGAACATAGACCATAGCGAAGACGCCCGGTATTGAGAAGAGTACATACAGCAGTCCTGCGAATCTGCCTGGGTTCTTCGTGGAACTCATGTTCCCTCCCTTGTTGTCAGGGGGCTTGGTAAAAGGGGTCTGCCGGAGAAAACGGCGAAGGCTGTCGAAATGTTACGCCACAACGATACCAAGGCGATTTCGCACAGGACCTCTTGCAACCATGTCTGACCCGGATTCTGGGCGGATAACGGGCTACACGGAAGTTATCCATCGTTGGCTGTTCGGGTAACGGAAGGGTTGCCGACCACCCGGAATTACGCGCACCAAGCTCATGTGGTGCTGACATCCAACAAAAGCGATTGGAGCGGATGCCTCGGCCTCGCTTGTTTGATCTCGATACTTACCTTCATTAAACCGTGAGCAGTGAATCGCAAGGGGCGCGAAATGGGCAAATCACTCAAGATCGATCTGGCTTCGTTTCCTTGCGGAGAGTGACATCAGCAGTTCCGATGCGCCCGGTCTCCGTCTCGCGTACGACAAAGCGCAAGCGTGCAACTCCCTTTGGCAGCGCACTCGTAACGAGAAAATCTGCGGTCTTTCCTGATGTCTGAAGATCTGCTCCGCCCTTTGTCATGGCGGACATGTTTTGCAGAGTGTGAGAAAGAATTTTATCTTTCGACGACAGAGCAACAACAAGAACCGCTAACCTCGCAGCACTCATACCTGTATTTGTAGAGTGCCAGGTGAGAGTCGAGGCATCCACGTGGACGATATAGCTGCCTGTAAAAACGGGCGCTGATTTAGTCGGTTCAACGGTCACCTTTAATGCATTGAGCGGGATGGGGCTGAGGGCAGCCGTGTTGAGATCGTAGATGAGTGTTTCCTTTGAGCTCTGACTGGTGGGGGGCGTTGTGTAATAGCCGTTGCGCGTCGTCACGGTGAGTCCCGCACGGAGACAGACGACCCGAATGTTGCGGTATTGACGCGGAGTGTCATTCGAGGGGGAGGGGGAGTAGCCGATGGTGTAAAACTTCGTGCCAAGATCGACGGAGTTGGCGATCTGTTTATCTATATCGTTCATGCCTCGGATAACGCGACCACCGGTGACCGGCCCAAGGCGGTCGAAGTCCAATTGGGCTCCGAAGGGATCTGAATTGCGCACGAAGGAGTCGCCCGCGGCCTGCGCGAATTCGAGTTGAGTGGGATCGGTGATCTCTACCATTCCTGCAGCGCTGCTTGTTGGATCCACGGCGTAAAGAGTCACGCGCGTGTCGAGCAGAACGTTGGTCAAATGCTCGATGGTATCGCTGATAAGGTTCTGGTCTTTGGTTGCGAGTTCGCTTGGATCGATACTGGGGAAGCCTTGCCCGATCCATACCAGGTTTTTGCGACCCTGAATGCGCGCCGAGGACTGTGCAATCTGTTCTAACGCGCTGAGCGACTGATCAAGGCGTTCGACTGCTCCATAACCGATGCTCTTATCGTCTTCGAGCTTCCAGGCATAGTGAACAGATTGATCGTGGAGAGCTTTCAAGAGGAGGTCGCGGTCGCGGGTGAAGTTCTGCAGGACGCGGAATTTGTTGTCCGACACGAGCATGAGCGTGGTTGGCTGGTCGAGGAGCGCAGGACGCGTATCGAGGTATTGCTTGACGGAGTGAACGGCGAATGAGGAGTCCTCAAAATGGCTGTTGAGCTCGTCGAGAACCAGAATGGTTACAGGCGACTGTCCGAAGCTTTTTGGCTCGTCGAGATTGAAGGAGGTGGCTCCACTTCCGGCGGGTAGCGTGTGTAAGGACGGGGGCTCAAAGGAGTCGATACGCTGAGGCGCTTTGTCTTCATAGACGGCAAAGTCCTCTCTCTTCAAATCGGTGACGGGGTTGCCATTCTTGTCCGTTACGACAGTGTCGACCAGGACAAGGCGGCTGGTCACATTGAGGGTCGGTACAGGGGAGTGGGCCATCGTGGAAGGTTGCGAGCTTTGTTGGGCGCGACCGAATTGCCCGAGAGAGATTGCGATCAAAACGAATGCGAAACGTTGCAGAAGTAACGAGACAGCCAATCGATTCAAGTAAGACTCCAGTGACTTTATCTAAAGACTAGACGCTATATTTATGTGCAAGATTCAGTCCGTTCTGCCTGTTTTTGTGCGAGACACGTACTAAGCTTAAGACGCCGGTTGAAAGCGGAGTGTCCTCCTGCTCGCCACGGGCAAAGGAGATCTCCATTTTCAAGAAGGCATTTACTTCGATACTGCTGTGTTTTTCCCTTGTGCCGCGCTGTCATGCATGGGGGCATGAAGGTCACAGGCTGACCGCCCTGATCGCACAAGACTATCTGACACCTCTTGCGGAAGAGAATGTTCGCTACCTGCTCGGTAAGGAAACCCTGAGCGATGCGCCAGTAGCCCGGCCCTAAGCATTGCTGCATGTTGGGCTAAATCGAAAACTCGACGGAGATAGCATGCGAGATCTTTTCAAAACAACTGTAGCGACCCGAAGGCCGCTACAGTTGTTTTGCAAGGTTGCGAGCTGTTAGAAGTGGAGTCGCGCGGAGAGCTGCATCTGCCGTTGACTGTAGATATTGTTGCTGTTGGAGTTGAGGTAGGTGCCGTAGCTCGGCAGGAAGTTGAGCGTGTTCTGCAGGGTGGCATTGCCGCTGGGGATAGAGTAAGCGCCGTTCGAGACGCTGGTGATGTTCTGGTGGTTCAGCAGGTTGAATGCTTCGGCGAATATCTCCAAACGATAGCTACCGATGCGGGTATCGGGAAGATAGAAGTTCTTGCCTACGCGCAGGTCGACATTGGCTGTCTTCGGCATCGTGAACTGGTTTCGGCCCAAAACGTCGATGCGATCAGCACTCGATCCTACGCCGTTGATGGTCTTGAACTCTCCAGCACTTGTGCCTCCGGTGACCTTCGGTGAGTAGGGTAGACCGTTCTGGATTTGCAGGACCGGTGCGATTCTCCAGCCGTCGACGAGGTATTTCTCCCAGCCATTGATGTGAACCTGCGGCTGATAGATACCGGCGAAGACGAAGCGGTGACGAACATCCAACGAGCTGTTGCCGTACTCCCTGCGGAGGTCGGTGGGATCGAAGACGTTGAAGGTGGGAACACCCGTTCCTATGTAGGGATTGAAGTCCTGTGCATGGGCCCAGGTGAAGTTGGACAGAATCGATAAGCCGTGGCTGTAGCGACGGTTCAACTGGACCGCCAATGCGTTGTACTTGGAGTTGACGTTACTGGCGATCTCGAGGATATCGCCAAAGTTCGGGTTGGGACGGTTCGCACCGGTGAAGAGTGTGGTGGTATAGACGAAGCCGTTCGGGAGCGGCGGATTCTTCCCGCCGTGCGGCAAGGTGACGTAGGCGCCGGGGGCCGTTGTCTGCGTGGTGGAATTGTTGACCGTGTAGGATATGGTCTCGTTTCCAGTCAGGTTGACGTTGGTGTCGTTGGAGCTGTCGAGCTCGCGGCCAAAGGAACCCATGTAGGTAAGAGCGAAGGTAACGTTGTGGCCGAGGTCCTGCTCGATGGCCATATCGGCCTCGTGCACCTGCGGATTCTGAAGATGTGGCGAGAGGTAGGCAACCGTAGAGGCTCCTACACAACTGGCGAGCTGTGATGCGCTGGTAAAGATTGTAGGAAATGCAGGACCGCAGTGACCAGGGGCGGTATAGAGGCCGCTGTAGTTGATTTGTGCATTGGGTCCGCCGGACTCGAGGTAGGTCTGGAGGATGTTTGCGTTCGGCACGAGACCGTAGTACATGCCATATCCGCCGCGAAGGATGGTTTTTCCTGTGCCATAGACGTTGTAAGAGAAGCCGACGCGAGGACCGACGTTGTTTCGATCGTCGGGATGTCCGAAGGTCTGAGGAAGATTGGGGTTGGGAGTGGGGCTGGGGGGAATGTACTGATACTCATACCGCACGCCGAGGGTAAGAGTGAGCTGTGGAGTGATGCGCCAGTCGTCGGTAAGGAAGCCAGCATATTCATCGGTCGCAATGAGCGAGGCGGTGTTGCCGAATCCCTGGGCAAAGCCGAAGTAGCTGCCGCCACCATTACTGGCTGCATAGTTGGCGCCGCCGAGGCCGAGCACAGAGTGGAGATAGTCCCCGATAAACTCCCACGAATAGTCTTCCTCGTAGGTACCGTTTTCGTTGAAGAGATTGCTGATGTAGTCGGAGACGTGGTTGTAATCGAGGCCGAACTTGGTCAGATGCTTGCCGTGACTCCAGGAGACGGACTCCATGCCCTGCAGGCGACGCTCGTCGGGGAGTGCGTGGCGCTCGAGGTCATCGGGCTTGCCGATGTTGAAACCTTCCGAATCGTACTCGAATCCGATTTCCACATTGGGCGGGCGTTGGAACTGATTGTTGGTAAGCGGAAGCTCGTTGGGTAGCGGGGTCTGCGAGGTCTCGGTCTCGAGGTCGCGGCCATACTGGAAGACGAAGTTGTTGACGAGATGGTCATTGAGGATGGTGGTCAGCCGTGCGATTCCCACGTCCTCTTTGACGAAGTCGTTGCCGAAGGAGGCGCGGCCGTCAAAGTTGGAGGCCTGGGTCTCCATGCCTGCGGGCGAATCCCAACGGAAACGGCTGTACTCGACAGCGAGGTGATTGCGTTCGGTGATCTGCCAATCGAGCTTTGGGAAGTTGATGACCTGATCTCCGGTACGCGGCACTGTGCCGAGGAAGGTGTTCATGATGCCGAGCCCTTGCGTGTAGTAGGCGGCACCACTCTGGTAGCTGGAACCGATGGCGGATGCCAGTTGGCAGGACTCCCAGTCGCCGCCCCATGGTGCTCCGGGACGATTGCCTGTGCCCGCTGCTTCAGCGACGCCGTTGACGGTGAGGGTGCCGGTGGTGGCGTTGCAGCTCTCACCGGCGGGGAGAACGGAGTTGGCCGAGGCGAAGGTGTCGGCAGGGTCGGAGGCTCGTGCAGTACCAGGGAAGTTTCGCTGCTGCTGGTCGTACGAGTAGAACCAGAAGAGCTTGTTGCGGATGAGCGGGCCGCCTATGCCGAATCCCCACTGCTTGCGCCAGTCGGTGGGGTTATACGGAGCGGTGACATAGGTGCCCGAGGAGTTAGGCACCGTCAACGTGGTGTATGGATTGACTGCTCCCCCCAGATTATTGTCGCGATCATAGAAGAAGAGTTCGCCGTGATACTGGTTGCCGCCGCTCTTGGTGACGGTGTTGATGACGCCTCCGGCTGCGCGTCCGTACTCGGCGGAGTAGTTCGAGGTGTTGACCTGAAACTCCTGCACGGCAGATTGGGAGATGGAGTAGGCGGCGCGAGTGCGACCGCGAGCCTCGGAGAAGTAGGCCTGATTGTCGTCGGCTCCATCCAGGGTGCTGTTGTTGAGCAGGTAGCTGATGCCGCGAAAGCTCAGAAGACCGAAGCCGTCGCTGTTGGAGACGACACCGGGCGTCAGCAGGGCGAAGCTCGACCAACGGCGGCCGTTGATCGGCAGATTGTCGATCTCGGTCTGGTCGACGACAGTGGAGATGGCGGGCGAGTCCGTGTGCATCGTCGGAGATTCGTCGGTGACATCGACGGTCTCCGTGACCTTGCCGACACTTAGCTTAGGGGAGACGTTGGTGGCATCGCCTACCGAGACGGGAACTTGTGCCTCGCGGTAGGTCTGAAAGCCGGTGAAGGTTACGACGAGGGTGTAGGTGCCGGGTTCGAGTTCGGTGATGCTGTAGTCGCCAGCTTTACTGGTAGTGGCGGAACGAACTGCTTTTGTAGCAGAGTTGGTGACCGTCACCATGACGTCGGACAAGATAGCGCCGTTCTGATCGGAGATCGTGCCGCCAATAGCGCCGGTCGAGGCCGATTGCGCAAAGGCGGTCGAGCGAGGGGCCACAAACAATCCAATGAGGAATACCGCCGTGAAGAACAAAATAAACTTACGCTGCATCAATGAATCTCCCAATGTCTGCTTCAGGCCGGGTGCGACCCGGCTTCGTAGTGATAAATGGATTGCGTAGTAAGGAGAGCCGCTACGGCTGAGGGGTGACAGCCAACGTCATGGAGACGGTCTGAACGATATTGGTTCCCGTCGAAACAACGTTGGGTGTTCCGGTCGCTGTGATTGTCAGAGTGCTCGTTCCTGTAGCGGTAGTTGGTCCGGTCTTCGTGCCGCTGCTGCATCCATTCAGAAAAGCCGAACCGCCCATCAGGATGGCCAACAGCAAGAGCGTCTTGGGGAGCTTCCCATTGACACGGCCGCGCAGGACCAGCAGAAGCAGGGCTGCTCCAGGAAGACAGGCAAAGACGATCTGCCCTCCACGAGAACCGGGAAGAGCAAGGGGGCGAACCGCAGAACTGCCCGGTCCGGCCGTAATAATGGACAGAGCCACCGTCGCTCCGCCTGCTCCAACTGATACTGATGAAGGACTGAACTGGCAAGAAGCATTCGCTGGAAGCCCCGAGCAGGCAAACGAGACCATGCCTGCATAACTGCCCGTGGAGTTCAAAGTGATGCCATTCGCTGCAATCTGGCCTTGGGCCACCGTGATCATCGGTTGCACCGGCGTGATCGTGAACGTAGGGATAACTGAGGTGACAGAGTTCGCTGCCGAAGTGGAACCGAAGAAGAACTGGCTCCCGCTGTAGCTCGCCGTCACCGAGGCCGCTCCTACGGGGAAGGTGTATTGAATGGACGCCTGTCCCTTGGCAACGGCCTGCGGAGTTCCGATCTGCGTTCCGTTGTTGTAGAAGGTGACGGTGCCGGTGATCGGAGCTGACGTCGTGGTGGTGCTCACTGTAGCCGTGATGGTTACTGGGGATACGGGATTTGTGCTGTTTGTGGAGAGATTGAGTGAGGTGTTGCTAGCGACTTGTTCCAGTTCCAGATAGCCGGTGAGGGGAATATCCGCAGTCAGGCCCTTAGCGCTGGCAATATGCAGGGTGCTCGAGAAGGGACCGGACGCAGTCTGCGTCGGGGTCGCCGTAATCGGCAGCGAACAATCTGTCGTGTTGTCAGTGTTGGTCGTGCAGCTGGATTCGCCAAGGGAGAAGTTGTTGGGATTAGCGGTCAGCGTATACGGTATACCGGCCGGGCCGTCGTTCACGCCGAAGTGAATGCTAACCGTCTGCGTTGGGTTTGTGCCCAGGATCGTGCCGAAATTCGCGTTGGTTGCAATCTTGTGGACTAAACCTGCGACAGAATCTGCGATAAACAGCGTACCCGCAGCGTCGGAGTAGAGCCCAGCGACACCAACAGAGGCGAAAGTGCCACCGCTTCCAATCGTACCCGTTGAAAACTTTGTCTCGTTTGCCGGACAGCCATCGCCGTAAGCACCGGCGCAAGGTTTGCCCGCACCAGCAAAGACATAGATCCCCTGATTCGCTGCATCGATACGCCAGATCCAGCCCTTGAGGGAGTCGGAGGTGTAGATGTTGCCGTTGGTGTCGATCGCTAGACCGAAGTTGCTCCCGATGGGAACCGTATTCGCCGTACCACGCTGATTCGTGACTGTTGTCGAAGCCTGCGTCCCAGCCCAGGTGGAGATGATTCCCCCTGATGAGATCTGCGCGACAGCTGCGCTGAACTCGTTGGCGAAGTAAACATCGCCCAGTCCGTCGGTGACCAGCGCATACGGAGAATGCATCTGTGAGGTGCTGGCTGGATTCCCGGGTGTCCATGCACCAGAAGCGCATCCAGCGCTACTTGTAGTGCCATTTGGGCAGTAAGCGCCATCTCCCGCGTTCTGAAAACCTGCGATCTTTGCAATCGTTCCTGTCGGGATCGAGATATCGGCGATCGTGACTGTAGCCGAAGTAAGATTCACCGCCAGAATGGCATTTCTGAACTCATCGGCAACATAGAGGACGCCTTGTTTGTCGAAAGTGATGCCATAGGGGCTATCGAGCGAGCCTCCGGTAGCAGCACTAATAGTCGATGAAGCAGTGTTTGCCGCATAGCCGAAAGCAGCCTTCGTGCCGGCAATGTTGCCTGCGACATTGCTGATAACACCCGGGCCGGTAATCAGGCCCGAGCTATCAGCTGCAATCATGCGGACCGTTGAATTACTTGTATCGCCGAAGTAGAGATTGCCGGTAAGGGGCGAAAACGCGAGCCCCTGGGGAGCGCCCAGCTTTACGGAGGTCGACAAGCAGCCGTCTCCTTGCCAGTCGGTCGAGGTATTCGTGTCGCTGCCGCCGCAGGCTGCGGACTTGGCGGGGTTTGCCGTCACACCGCCGGCGATCGCAGTAATCACGCCGGTAACAGCATCGACCCGCCGGATAATGGCGTTTTTGGAATCGGAGATGAAGACGTTGCCCTGCGAATCTTCGGTAACGTAGCGGGGGTCATTTAATTGCACCTCCGTTGCCAGGCAGCCATCGCCGAATTTGTCCAACGCCATTTTGCCGCTGGGGCAGATCTGGTTTGGGGTGAAGGTTGCAGTTGTACCGCCGCCTGCGACCAGCGTCGTGGCATAGGGAAGAAGTTGGGGATTCGCAGTTTGCCCCTGCATATGTGGGGCCATAACTACGAGAAGAGGAAGGAGTACACCAAGGCCCAGACGACGAGTAAAACGAACCGCAAACATACCTGCTCCGAAGGGAAATAAAAATACTGGAGGCTCGCAAGCCTTCAGGTCTAATCAGTCGCTTGAATGGATGATGAGCGCAGATCGGTGTAGATCGATCTGGAGAACATTGAACCTATCAGCGCGCGTGAGAGCCTTGATAGCAGTCGGATATTACAAAGACATAAATCTAATATCTGACATAAAAGATTCGTTATCAGCATTGTGTTTTCTCCGGTGGCGAACGAGAATCAGCATGGTGGCTGGCGCGACGGAATTCGTTTCGATGCACCCGAGGTCCTTCACTCCCGGACGCTGCCAGGATTGTCTTAGTCGAATAAAAAACAAGAAGTGAGAACACATCATCAAATGGCGCAAACAAGGCGGGACTTTCTTAAGATTGCAGCGATGTTGTCTGGCGCGGCCGGGATGTCAGGGGTTATTCCAGAATCGATTCAACGGGCCCTCGCAATCGAACCGGACAAGGGATCGACGTATCTCGACGCAGAGCACATCGTCATCCTGATGCAGGAGAATCGATCTTTCGATCACTCGCTAGGAACACTGCAGGGTGTGCGCGGATTCAACGACCCTCGTGCGATTCGTCTCCCCAACGGCAATTCCGTCTTTGTCCAAACTGACGCTGCAGGAGACTCCTACGCTCCGTGGAGAATGGATATTCGCGATACACGGATTACATGGATGGGATCCGTACCGCACTCCCGCCACAGCCAGGTGGATGCGTGGAATGAGGGCCGTCATGATGGCTGGTTGGAAGCAAAACGTTCGTACTCGCGCGAGTACACCCATCTTCCGCTGACGATGGGGCATTACACCCGCGAAGATCTGCCGTTCTACTATGCGCTGGCCGATGCCTTTACCGTCTGCGACCAGAATTACTGCTCGGTGATGACCAGCACGACCCCGAACCGTTGTGTCTTTTGGACAGGGACCGTGCGCGACGCACAACGAGTAGATTCCAGGGTCTACATGCGGAACGACGAGATAATCGGTGGGGGGATGACCTGGAAGACCTACCCGGAGCGCCTCCACGAGGCGGGAATCAGTTGGAAGTTCTACCAGAACGAATTGACGAACTCGGGCGGTCTCAACAATGAAGCGCAGGCCTGGCTAACGAACTTCGGTTGCAATCTGCTGGAGTTTTTCGCTGCTTACAACATTGAGGCATATCCGGGTGCTGCTTTGGCTATCCAGGAAAAGATTGAATACCTGACACAGCAGATCGCGAAGATTGAACACAGTCTCGAAGGGGCCAAGGATGCGCACGCCAAAACACAGCTGCAAACGAGACTGGACAACGACAGGAATCGTATCGAGAAGCTGAAGGCGACACTCACGAATTGCGGAGAGTCACGTTTCAAGGAACTCACGGATCAGCAACAGGCGTTGCATACTGCGGCCTTTGTCACCAATATTGGCGATCCGCACTACCGCTCGCTCGACGAGCTCACCTTCGAGGACGACAAGCAGCAGGAGATGAAGGTGCCGAAGGGCGATATCCTGCATCAGTTTCGTCAGGACGTTGACGGAGGCAAGCTCCCGACGGTTTCGTGGCTGAGCGCACCGGAGAAGTTCTCTGATCACCCCACTTCTCCATGGTATGGAGCCTGGTATGTTTCCGAGGTGATGAACATCCTGACCAAGAACCCCGAAGTCTGGAAGAAGACAATCTTTATCCTGACCTACGACGAGAATGACGGCTACTTTGATCATGCGCCTTCCTATGTTGCTGCAGACCCCAAGAGACCGCATACCGGTCGCGCTTCTGAGGGTATCGATGCAGGCATCGAATACACCTACGCCAAGGATGAGATCGTGCAGGGGGTAACGGAGAATGAGGCGCGATCGGGTCCGATCGGGATGGGATTTCGTGTGCCGATGGTGGTCGCCTCGCCGTGGAGCCGCGGCGGCTGGGTGAACTCCCAGCTCTTCGACCACACCTCGACTCTCATGTTTCTTGAAGACTTCATGGAGAAGAAACATGGCAAACAGGTGGTGGAAGAGAACATCAGCAGCTGGAGACGATCTGTCTCTGGCGATCTGACCTCGTGCTTCCGTCCTCATGATCCAAAGGAGACGAAGCTCTCGTTCCTGGATCGTGATCACTTTGTCGTCGGCATCCAGAAAGCCCGCTATAAAGAGATCCCGTCCGGCTTCAAGAAGCTGAACCCGGAGCAGATCGAGCAGATCAATCGAAATCCGGTGGGCGCCCAGTTCACCTCTCATCAAGAGAAGGGGATTCGTCCGTCATCACCGCTCCCTTATGAACTCTATGCAGACGGCGGCGTAAGTCCCGACGGAACAAAGTTCCAATTGCGCCTGAAAGCGGGTAACGATGTCCACGGCAGGCGATCGGCGGGATCACCCTTCAATGTCTACCTCCGCAACACGCAGCAAACCACGGCGACGGGAAACGGATTGATGGTCGCGACCTATGCCGTGAAGGCAGGAGACACAATCTCCGAGGACATCCCTCTGGAAATTTTTGCAGACGGTCGCTACTCCATTAATATCCACGGACCAAATGGTTTCTACCGTTCCTTCAATGGTGATTCTCAGTCGGCAAATGTGCAGACACAAATTCTCTACGAGCGGCAAGGGGCGTCGCTTACCGGCAACGTGAAAGTACATCTGCACAATTCAGGCGCCAAGCCTGTTAAAGTCACCGTTCAAGACAACTCATATGGAACCGGCTCCGTAGTGAAGACTCTCGCAACGATGAGTTCCACTTCCGTCGCGCTCACTTTGAAGCACAGCTATGGATGGTACGACTTCACCGTGAAGGCCGAGGGCTCCAGGACCGAAGGCCGCTTTGCGGGCCGTGTGGAGACAGGCCGCTCGAGTTTCAGTGATCCATTGATGGGCGGAATTCTGTCAGGCGAGAAGGCATAGTCCCGTACTCATGTGTCGAAAGCGAGTGGGGTGAGCCCATGGCAGTGAGAGGTCAGAATTGCATACCGAAGCCACGTGGAAACAGAGGTTGCGTTGAGTCGTCCGGGACACCACTCTTCTCAGAATCAAGGGCCATTCCAAGGTCGTGACGAAAATGCACGGGGTAGTCTCGCATCAACCCTCGGAGTCTTATTTGTGGCGAAGGAGAAGGGGTAACAGATCAAGCCAAATGGCTGATGGTGCCGCGCGCATAAACTGGGGTGCCGGCGGTCAATGATCGCATCGGAATCGAACCAAATCCCTGAATCGCGGGGCTCTGGAAGAGTTGCCGACCAATCATCGAGAACACACCAAGCTTTCGTGCTCAGGGCTCAATGAGTGCATTGGCCTGAAAGCGTCAATCGAGATCAACTACAGAATTGTCGCTCGCTCACAATCAGAAGCCAGAGCATCGATACACAGCTAAAAAGATATTTCATAAGTTTCACGCTTGACTCGTTTTGCGCGCCCGCTTATATTCCTTCCATGTTTGATCGCGTCCAACTGCTTCGATCCCTCCCAAGTCTCCGCACTTGTTGATGCATATCAATATCCTCGACACAGCTCTGTAGTGATAGCCAACATCTGCTCATGTTGTCTTACTGTTACTGGCAAATTGTTCTTTGCCTTGTAACCGTATGGCGGCTTCTTGCTGAGTGTCTAAGAACGGCTTTACAGGGCCCTCGTTCAAAACTTTGTTGAAACGCAATCGATTCTGATCGGTTGCTCTCCTCTGCCTTCAGGGAAGAGCGAAAACACGCTCCGTGGGTCTCTCTACATTTCTCCGGGAGATCACTTGCCTGTCCATTTCACGCCGTATCCACGCTGACATCCGTGTCGGCACTCGCAATAAGGGGAAATCATGACATTGCGCAAAATGGTCACTTCGACATCCTGGGCAGCACTCGCGCTGCTTTCGCTTTCACCGCTTGCCTCTCACCCCGCCTTCGCTCTCCAGGAACACAACGTCGCTAAGGTAGTAAGCCTTGCCAACGATCTGGGCCCCGTAGACCCGAACCAGATCCAGACACTTACGATTGTGCTGAAGACGCACAACGAATCCGAGTTTGATAAGGCGATCGAGGACCTCTACGATCCAGAGTCCTCCAGTTATCATCAATGGTTTTCCGCGAATGACTTTGCAAAGTACGCACCCACCTCGGCCGAACTTGAGACCGTCAAGAAGGAGCTGGTCAGTCAGGGATTCTCCGTGGTCTCCACCGATCCACAAAACTTCTCACTCCGTGTGACTGGAACCACCGCTAAAGTTGAAGCTGCTTTCCAAACCCAACTCCACACCTTCCGCTACAACGGCAAGACCTTTCAAGCGCACACTCGAGATGCGCAGCTAACGGGTGCGGCAGGACAACTGGTCGATTCGGTGGCCGGACTCGATCGTCATCAGGTCCATAACCTGCTCAGCATCGCGCAGAATCCCCGTAGCGGGAAGCCTCTCTTCAAGAAGACGGTCACCACTGCCGACGCAGGTTCAACCCTCCTCAGTGGAATCAATGGCACTCCGCTCTCTGCTCCGGCCCTCTATACGTTCACAACTCCGGGAGCTTCTTTGCCGCTCAGCGTTTTTTATGGCAACGTGTACAGCAAAAATCCCGCCGTCACCATCTCCTACTCGCCTGCGCAGCTGCAGTCCCACTACGGCCTCACCTCGCTGATTAAGGAGGGGTACGACGGCACCGGCCAGACCATCGCTCTGGTCGAAGCCTACGGTTACGCCGCCGCCGAGACCGATGCAAACGTAGCTGCAAAAGCTTTCGGTCTGCCCGCTCTCACATCGAGCAACTTCTCTGTCATCTACCCCGAGGGTAAACCGCTCAACCCGGCGGCTGCCGACCTCACCGGCTGGACTACCGAGATCGCGCTCGACATCCAGTCCGCTCACGCCATCGCCCCAGGAGCCAAGATCCTGGTCGTAGCCTCATCCGGTCAGGACAATGAGGACCAGATTGCATCACTCCAATACATCATCACCCACAAACTCGCTAACACCGTCTCCAATAGCTGGGAGAACGACGACGAGATCATCGCAGGCTCCGCAGAGGAGAACGCCTTCAACTCTGTCCTGAAGGTCGGTGCTGCTTCTGGTATCTCCTTCCAGTTCTCCACTGGCGATAGTGGAGACCTCGGACTTGGTACTCCTGTTGGCGCGGTTGGTGTTCCCTCAAACTCACCTTATGCCACGGCCGTAGGTGGAACCAGCATTCTCAACAACACTGCTGGAACCGGCCAGGTCGTCACCGGTTGGGGCAATGACATCACCTATCTCAACCTCTTCGGCCCCGTCGATCCCCCCACCGAACTTGGCTCCTTTTACGCCGGAGCAGGCGGCGGCGAGAGTCTCTACTACGCCAAACCCTCCTGGCAGAAGGCACTCCCCGGAACCGGCCGCCAACTCCCCGACGTCTCCGCGTTAGCCGATCCGTTCACCGGATTCGCTCTCATCGTCACCTCGGAGGGCGTCCAATCAGCTTTGGCCGGAATCGGTGGAACCAGCCTGGCCAGTCCCATCTTCACCGCTATCTGGGCCATCGCGGACCAGTACAACGGTAAGCCGCTCGGCCAGGCCAGCCCAGCTGTCGCAAGATTGAAGTCCGGCCAGATCACGGACGTCCTGCCCACCTCGCCCCTCGATGTCTCCGACGTCTCCGGTACCGTCTACGACTCGAACGGTCCCACCTTCTATTCCCAGGACGGTCTCTTCGCCGGCCTGCTTTACTCACAAACCAAGTTCGTGAGCGCAATCTGGCCCATCGTCCCCGGGGAGGAGGACATCGCCATCACCTTTGGCACCGACTCCTCTCTCACGGTAACCCCAGGCTGGGACAACGTCACCGGCTACGGCGAACCCAATGGACTTCCATTTATCCAAGGTGTGACCGGCAAGACCAAAGGAGCCGCCCTAACCAAATAACATAAGCAGTCTCATAACGAGAGGCGCACCGAAACATGTTTCGGTGCGCCTTATTAAGTTCAAAACCCCGAAGATCGATTGTCGGCGATTCGAAAGTAATCCGGCGCAACCTTAGTTGGTGACAAATCACCGAGGCACTTATTGCGTTGCAGATTTCCTATTTGAAATAACTTGAAAACCCCGTCCATCCCGAGATCCTGCGGGACATTAGCCAAAAAATCGGCACGAGCCTAATATGGATGCGCATGCACCATCACAGCTGCTTGCATCATGCTCGCTTAGAGTTGGGCGCAGGCTTGCTGTGACTTGCATTCTCAAACAATCGCCCTACATAACGGCCATCTCGGCTTGACCGGGAAGACTGGCTGCGTATCCGCACCACTGGAATTCACTGCGAGGAAACCATGCCACGTCTTCGGTCCGCTCATCAATCGTATTTCCATCTCCTCGGCAAGAGCACGAGCACTGGCAAATCCCTGCTTTTATTTACGCTCGCTTGTCTCGCATTCGGAACGGGCAGCCGTGCTGGCGCCGCGCCAACAAGCACAACGCTGACGGTGACTGCGGGCGGCAGCGCAGTGACGACTGTAGAGGCGCAGACCGTGGTGACGCTGACCGCGAAGGTGACGGCTGGTAGCACCCCAGTGACGGTTGGGCAGGTAAATTTTTGCGACGCCACAGCGGCCTACTGCACGGACATCCATCTGCTGGGCACGGCGCAGCTTACCAGCGCAAGAACGGCGGTGCTAAAGTTCCGTCCCGGCGCGGGAACCCACAGCTATAAAGCCGTCTTCCTGGGGACAAGGAGTGCCTCAGCTAGCGCGTCGAGCGTGTCGGCATTGACCGTAGGACCACCACAATCAGGGAAATTCTCATCAAGAACAACGTTGACGCCGAGCATGGGCCAAACCGGGATCACGCTTACGGCCATTGTGACGGGTTCGGTTGTAGCTGAGGGATCACCTTCGCCAAGCGGCACGGTGTCTTTCCTCGACACGACCGACCGGAACAATGAGTTAGGCTCGGCCGAACTGGTGCCAGATCCGCCAGGTCCGACGTGGACGAATTCCCAAACCGTCGCCCTTGGTCAAGCCGGGGCCATTCTCGTTGCAGACTTCAACGGGGACGGCATCCCGGACTTGGCCGTCCCGAACCATCAAAATGGCATCGGGCAGGTATCGATCTTTTTGGGAGACGGGGAAGGAACGTTTATAGCCTTTGGAAATGCACTTTCATTTGCGACCGCCAACGCCTGGATCCCTGAAATGGGGCACGAAGGGGCAGTTGGGGATTTCAATGGAGACGGCAACCTGGACATGGCGATCACAGATTACGCCTCAAATGAAGTGTTTATTCTTCTAGGCAACGGGGACGGAACTTTTCGGCAGGCGGCAAGCCCTTCGACCGGCTCATATCCCCAGGGCATAGCGGCTGGGGATTTCAACGGGGACGGGGTCCCAGACCTGGCTGTCACAAACGCTGAGTCAAACAGCGTGACGATCTTGCTGGGAAATGGTGACGGCACATTCACGACCGCGACAGAAAGCCCGGCAACGGGACCGCAACCCTTTGACATCGCGATGGGAGATTTCACCGGGAATGGCAAAATAGATCTTGCAGTGACGAACACTCTCGACCATACAGTCACCATTCTTTTGGGCAACGGAGACGGGACATTTCAGGCAGGGACTCAAATTCAAGTCAGCCCACCAAGCGGCGATTACCTTCAACCCAGCGGCATTGCTGCAGTCGATTTAACCGGGGATGGCAAGACGGATCTCGCAGTGACAAGTGGCAATACCGTCACCATCCTCTTGGGCAACGGACGCGGAACATTCAATCCAATGGTGGCGAAGCCGGCGACAGACGGATTTTCATCGGCGCTTGCGGTTACCGACTTCAACGGAGACGGGAAACCAGACCTCGCCGTGGTGAACGAAGAAACTCTGACAGTATTGCTCGGAAACGGGGACGGGACCTTCACGCCTGCTGGGTCGAGCCCCGGTTCCGGCGTTAATTTCAATTCGATTGGAATTGGAGACTTCAACGGGGACGGCGTCCCTGACGTTGCGACTGCAAACTGGGGACTTGGAAGCGTCCATGGCGGTGAGGCGACGGTTTTGCTAACGCAAATGTCGCCAACTGCGACCGCAACAGTGAGCGGAATCTCACTGCCCGCCAATTCGGGCACTCACGAAGTTGTGGCCAGTTATTCCGGAAACGGCACCTATGACACCAGCGTCTCCAGCAAGAGTGATATCCGGATGTCACCAGAGTTGTCTCTTTCGACGACCAGCGTGTCTTTCGGCGCGGAAGCCATCGGGTACTCGGCGACCCAGCAAGTGACGGCCACCAATACAAGCAACACGACAATCCTCAATATCGCAACGACGATGCTCGGGGGCGAGGGTGGTAATTTCGCCGCTGGCGGCTCTTGCCACGGGAGTTTAGCCCCGGGCGCAACCTGCACAGTTTTTCTGGTGTTTACTCCGTTCGACACGGAACAATCCATCTTCTATGCCGAAGTGTCCGACAACGATCCCCTCTTCCCGCAACAATTCATTGCTCTGAGCGGGACAGGCGTCGTTGCGCCGACCGCATCTCTTTCGCTTTCGACCACCAACCTCGGATTCGGCAGTTGGGCTATCGGGTTCCCGACTCCTTCTCAGGAAGTGATCGTCACCAACACCAGCAGCAAATCTACTCTGTACTTAGAGCCGGTCATGGTCGGGGGTGTAAATGCGTCGTCGTTTAGGGCGCCGAATTCCTGCGGGGACGCAGGCGGGAGTCTCGCTCCGGGAGCGAGTTGCCGAATTTCGGTCATCTTCAATCCGGTCGCGGCGGGCTCTCAGAGCGCGACCATCATGCTAGCTGATAACGCGGCCAGTTCGCCGCAGACGATCCATTTAAGTGGAACTGGAATAGCCGCGCCGGCGGCATCCCTATCGCTCTCGACCACCAACCTCGGATTCGGCAGTTGGGGTATCGGATTCCCGACTCCTTCTCAGGAAGTGTTCGTCACCAACACCAGCAGCACAGGTGTCCTCTACTTCAAGAGCATTTCGGTGACGGGTGCGAATGCGTCGTCGTTTTTGGCGCCGAATTCCTGCGGCTATGCGGGCGGGAGGCTCGCTCCGGGAGCCAGTTGCAGAATTTCGGTCATCTTCAATCCCGTCGCGGCGGGCATTCAGAGCGCGACCATCATGCTAGCTGATAACGCCGCCAATTCGCCGCAGACGATCCATTTAAGTGGAACTGGAATAGCCGCGCCGTCGGCATCCCTATCGCTCTCGACCACCAACCTCGGATTCGGCAGTTGGGGTATCGGATTCCCGACTCCTTCTCAGGAAGTGTTCGTCACCAACACCAGCAGCACAGGTGTCCTCTACTTCAAGAGCATTTCGGTGACGGGTGCGAATGCGTCGTCGTTTTTGGCGCCGAATTCCTGCGGCTATGCGGGCGGGAGGCTCGCTCCGGGAGCCAGTTGCAGAATTTCGGTCATCTTCAATCCCGTCGCGGCGGGCACTCAGAGCGCGACCATCGACTTGATCGACAATGCATCCAATTCGCCACAAACCATTAACTTAAGCGGGACCGGATTGGACTAGAGAGCAAATGCACCCTGTAGGTGCATTCGTGCGAGGCTGCTTATGACTTTAAGTAGCTCGTTCTATCCGGACTTTCCGCATCGCCGCCGAGGAAGCAAGGCGCATCGGAGGAGACGTAACGCCTGCCGACTTGACGCCTGGAACCGAAGGCCGAATCGCCTTATCGCAAAGATTCCCGATCGGACCTATTCGGAATAACCCGATCTCACAGGTCCGACGATCTCGTGCCCGGGAACCGAAGGAAAGATTGTTCCATTTGCATAGACGGTTCCATGCCACTCCCGGCACGCGGTATGAAGGTCGGAATAGTAGACTCCGCTGTAAAGAATGTCGACGAGAAGATCGTTCTCTCGTAGGTCGCGTCGCCTGAAACTGAATGGTTCCAAAGGACTGGAACTTGATTTTGCTGAATAACCTCGGGCTTCGTACATTGATTCACGTTTTTCTTTGCATTGACCTAAGACATCCGTATTAGTAACGGAAGGCGCTCGCGTTCGCCTTGATGAAGTCTGTTAGAGTGCGAGGCTGCTTTCCGGCGATGGTAGGGAAGTTATCTTGCACGTCGTCACCGATCAGGTTCCCCTTCGTCAAATCTCGGTAACACTCATACACGCACTTCATGTACGCCGGTTCGCCCCCAGCCTCGAGGACTTTCTTGAGGAACTCCTCCGCCGGATGCGTCTGGTACCGGAACGGCTGGCCGAGAATCTTCGTCATGAGATCCGCGATCTCGTTGTACGTCTTTGCTTCATAGCCCATGCGGTATATCTGGCCGTGATGCTTTCTCGGGTCCAGAAGAGCTGCAGCAGAGGCTGCTGCGACGTCATCGCAATCTACCCAACTCAGCCTCGCATCGCCGATATATTGGTGAATCACGCCTTGTTTGACAAAGTTCTCGCCTCCGTACCCAAGAAGATTCTGCATAAAAATCTCTGGACGAAGGTGAGTGTAGAAGGGGATACCTGAGGAAGAGATATAGCGTTCAATGAACTGATGCCAGCCGTAATGGCCCACATGGGTGTCGTCATCCCCGCATGCACCGAGATGAACAATCTGCTCCACGCCGGCCTTCTTGGCTATATCTACAACGTCTTTGCTTTGTCGAAGCATATCGACGGTGTAACCCGTGATCAGAAAGATCCGGTCGACTCCCGTGAAGGCAGGCAACATCGAATCAACATTGTCCAGATCGAGATATACAGCCGGTATCCCCAGTGCTGTCGCTTTTTCCGGAGTACGTGCTCCTGCGACGACTTCAATTGAGTTGTGTCCCTTCAGGTAAGGAATGAGCAGCCGTCCTACCTGTCCGGTTGCACCCGTTATGAGGATCCGTTTCTTTGCTTCGTTCATCGTTTGCTCCCCCTCGTTCTGCCGAGGAGCATTCTTGCTCTTCGGTCTCCAGTGTTTGATTACCGTAATGAACCAATTGGTTCAAAATAACTTTGGCTCGCATCCTAATCTTCTACGAACGCTATCTGGGTGTAACGTCATCACTCAATTGCGGTCGCCACAAGGCGTGGGTCATTCACGCTAAGTTATCCGGATCACGCTTGCGATTACCTCCGGAAGAAGTTGATAGTCTGGGAGGTTGACGACTCCGGCCGCCTGTTGCTTTCAAGCTTCTGGACCGGTTCTGCGCCGAATGGACGAAACTAATGCACAAAGCCGATGTGCGAGAGGAACTGTAGAAATCCCCCTCTGTTGCATTAGCTGGGGCACACGCAACCCGCTTTTACCGATGTTGCACATCAGGCAGCAACGACGCAGTTCTCATCGTTTGAAACGGATCACCCGCTTGAGGCCACCGTGGTCTGCCTCAATGATGTTGTTTGGCAAATTTCGACGTGCGATGCTTCGTGTCCTGTGGCAACTTGCCTTCGCGATGCTGCCGGCGAATCACCTTGGGATAGGAGCCCAGCTTATCGGTTGTGCCCCACGCGAGGCTTTCAGACCATGAAGACGACCAACGCCGCCTTCGAGCGAAAGAGAGCATGGCAGGTCCTCTTGTACGAAAGCGCGACCCAACAACGTCTCCGCACTGTGACATCCCAGCACGAGAGAAGCTCATGGAGTTTTGGTGCGATCGACGATCTTGTAGCCTTCAGGGAGTTCGAAGAGGGTTGGGTCGGGCTCGGAGGTCGTGAGGTCTTTAACGGTGAAGACCTGCTTGCCGCTCTGCGGGGTGTCGACTTTGGAGATAAGGTTGATGCCGAGCTGAGCGGAGTACCAAAACTCGCGGGTGGAGATCATGGGCTGATCGTTGCCCATGACGTTAGGGTTTATGGTGGTTGTCTCGCGACAGCCGGTGGTGTCAACGCCGTTAGTGTTGGCGACGCCCAGATCTTCGTGCTGGTGAAAGCCGGTGCCGTCGGGAAGCGGGCCTGTAGGTGAGGTTGCTGGCTTGTAGACCGCTTGCGTCGATCCAGAGTAGGGGAGGAGTTGGCAGACCTGCCCGTCGGTGAAGCAGTTGTAGAGGGTGTGGCGATTGGGATCGGCAAACTGCCGTACGTCCATGACCGAGGGTATTTTGCTGCCCCTGGGTACGAGGAGCCAACGCTCTTCGTAGATGCGGCCTTTGCCATCTCGAGCAATTCGACGCTCATTGGTGAGGGTGTAGGTACCGCCGTTGGCGAGGGGGCGAGACCACTCGGTAAGCAGAGTGAGGGTAAAGGGGGCGTTTGCGATGGGTGGGATGAAGATGCTCTCCATTCGTCCGCTGGTACCTCCGTCGGCTACGGCTACGACGGGGGGCGCGGTTTGGATCTGGGCGCTGCCGGGAACAGCGAAGATGAGGAGGAGCAAGAATGGAGTGCGCATGGGTTCTCCAGGCAACGTGGCCAGTATATGCGCCTAGGCCCGCAGCGACTATCTAATCACTCGCGACGAAACCCACAGGCTTTCGCTTTTCATTCGTCTAAACTTCAGATAGGAAACGGATCTTCAGACTCCCTACTGAGCAAAGACTCTCGGATCAAGGCCCATTTTGCTCAACTGTCGTGTTTTCATAAATCATGAATTTCATTTCGTCTTTATGTCACTGATTTCAAGAATCGATGCTTTAGAAAAATCCATCTTTTACTTGAAGTCTCTTTGAGTAAAGTGTGAATTGAGTAGTTCTTTCAAGTAAATCATTGTTCCAGCGGCCAATAGGCAGTGTGGTCATTTTGCCAAAGGATTGCCAGATCTAGCGGTCCGCGGCATTGGCGATTCCGGTTGGGGGAGTCCGTAAGGTGCGGTTTGTCCGGCGTTCGGGAGAAACCTCTTGCAAGCATTTGTCCGTGATGCCGACCATAGGCCAAATGGAAAAGTCTCCGGTTTGCCGACGACCCGGAATTGAATCACCAAACAGAGTGACCGAGCTGACATATGGCCAAGCAGATAACGCGGTTGTCAGCTGATTCAACCCAGCTCATTTTGTTTCATGAGAGCCATCCGAGATCCAAAAGGTCGGCGATAGGTTCAGTAAACGAACAGGAGCCGAAGCCGATAGCGAAGTTCTCTCGCGCGTCTCTGATTTGTTCGGCGGATAGTTCCTGATTACGCCATGCAAGAGCGTGCCCGCTCCAGCGAAAGGCGGTAGGATCGTGTTCATTCAACACTGCTAAAACCTTCTCTTCTGTTGCTCCGTAATACGCGATGATTGCCGCGACGAAGATATTGATGAAACCGTTCATCAGAGCGGATGCGCTCCCCGGTTCATACGTGAGCTGTTGAACGGAACGCAAAGGATGATGCAGTCCAGCCGTTGCCTTGAAGGGAACCTTTGCTTCGGCGCAGGACACGAGAAATTCCGCGACCTGCTCGACACTGGGGATGGCATCGGCAGTAATGCCTCCGGTCCGAATCTTTGCGCGCGCGTTTCCTTTCTTCAGCGCAGGAATCATTTGCGCGCAATTCGTCAGTGGAAATTCGATGTAGAGAGTTGTCTTTGAGGGTGCGGCTGAGAGCAGCTTATGCACCTCAGCCAGAGTTGCAGCCTTGGACTCGAGGACGTCAACAACTGCGACCCTCTTATCGAGTCCAGATATCAGGCGAGCATCTTGCTGCGCATCGCCCGTGCTGAGTGCGCCCAGGAGCCATGGTGTCAGCTGCTCGTCGCTGCCAAACTCTATCGCAGCGCTGAATTCTGTCAGCCTCGCAACTGGGACGATCAAGCGTCCCAGAGCCCATGCATATTTACCAGAGCGGTAACTGGCATAGTTCCGGGTCGACGTTAGCATATCGAGGGCTGCGGGAGGAAAGAGCCCCGCGTAATCTATCAATCCGTTCAGGAATGGTTCAATTGCAGTCATTTGCTTTTTCTCTTCTTTACCTTCGTCGTCGGAATTCCGAATTCACCCTTCCATATGCGATGCCAGTCTACCTCCTGAAAGGTCGGGTCATTGGCAACTTGCCGAAAGTTCCCCCGCTTGCCCGTATTCGCGCTAAGTTCGCCTAAGTGCGACAGGAGGGCTGTCGCTATCGTCGGAAGACCAGCGCCGATAACCCCGTTTCCGCGGGAGGAGCACGAACATGACATCACTAACCGAGTAACGAGTATAGGAATCGAACGCTAATTCCACAGGGATTTCAGCTAAGTGCAGCCTCTTCATTCGTCGACGGAAAAACGATCCGGGGTTGGAAACAGCTCTCGCTCCTTTGCATCCTCTATACCTCCACAGACACCCGCAGTCGAAGGCAGTGTATCGCCGCCGCTCCTCACCCATGGCTTGTGGGGTCATACGCACGGTATAGTTCGGAGGCGATTGAGAAGCCGCAGCCAATCAAGCTCTTGGGTTATGAACTCCGCCCTCGACAACCTCGCACACGAACTCTTTGACGAAGGCCGGTCATGGGTTGACCGTCGATTTGCCGCATTCTCGATTTCTGGCAAAGCGATTCTATCGTAGGGTCGTTCAGCCAACTTCAGGTACTTCGTGATTGACAGTAGGAGGCGAGATTTCATGCGTAGGGTGCGCCGAGCCATTCCTTGCGAACATTTGAGCTAGATGTTGTCGACGTTCATCAACGAGCGGTGCCGAAAGCTGACGAGTTAAAGCATCAGATTTAAAAAATAATTGTTCAAGCATTGATTCGAACTCCTTTGGAGGGTGGAAAAGCGATTCGACTAACATCCTTGCCTTGGAGACCGTCCGAGCGACATCAAGAGCAGCCGGATTCGAACGGGTCAACCCGATGTGTGGACACGTGCCCAATTCAGCCATTGCCAGTTTCCCGCCCAAGAGTGCCAAATCGCAAATGCGCTCAGTAGCTCAAAAAAATAGCTCCAACGGCGGTAGCTAATCTGTTCACCAGGGTTTCCAGAGGCTCATCGTGGTTAGCGATCAGTTTCTCCTAAAAGGCAATTGCAATTCGCTTGTTCTCTTGAGACACAGTTTCGGTCTCCACCTTTGCCAATGAATTGAGCAGCTATGTTCGTCGCGCATCGATTCCTGATTCAATCCCGGTATTTGGGGCATACCGAACTGTGCCGGCATCCGTATCCCGGCAAATCGGGGCGGTCTCATTTGGTGAGTTCCAGTGAACCCGGGTGACGGCAGAGAGCTGCTATCTCGACCTCCATGAATGGATATAAGGGCAATGAGTTGAGAATCTCGTGGAGCTCGGCGGGACTGTCGACATCGAGGATGCTGATGCTTGCGTATTTTCCCGCGACGCGCCAGAGATGCACCCACTTGCCCTGCAATTGCAGATCCTTTGCCCTTTCGTGTTCCTTAGCGCTTAGCTCTTTGAGCTTTTCTGTATCCACATCATGTGGGACACGAACGTCGATTTGCACATGAAACAACATGCTCCCTCCTGATCTATGCGCGTCTCGTCGACAACTAAACGCGCGATCACAAAAAACTAAAAACATGTAGGCGTCGTAACCAAGAACACGGTCGTAGGCCACGGCTGCATCGGCTGCATGTCCCGGTTCTAAGCTGCCGACACCGGGCTGTGGCCCGTCATGAGATGTAACAGCGCAAGAGCATATTCAGAAGCGGCAGACTGGTCCTGGCCAGTGATGAGCTTCCCGTCGATCACAACTTTGGGCGTGTACGGTTCGATGCTGGAGTAAACTCCGCCGGCCTCCTCAAGAGGCTTTTGCGGATAGTGGGGGATGATAAAGCTGCTTTCGAACATGGCCTGTAACTGCTTGTCGGCCTCACCGGCTGGTAGACGGCGCGGTCGATCACCATGCCACCGCGGCGAATCAAGTCAAACTTGCCGTTTGGGAACGTCCGTGTTTCGCCGGGCTGGTCAAAACGCTTCAACCACTACGTCAGGCATCCGGCAATTCCTCGTGTTGCCGAAGATACTTGTAGTAGAAAGATGCGTCTTGCGTAATCCTGCGGATAGTGACTGTTCTATCTCGCGATCAGGCTTGTGCCATATTTCACGCGGATCACTTACTGACCAGGTGCAATGCCAGTGATGCTACGAAAGCGGTGGGTGAAATGGCTTTGGTCGGGATAACCTGTCGCTAAAGCCGTGTCGACTATTTTTCATTCCCGACTTCAACATTTCTCGGGCATGCCGGATACGATCGCTCTCGAGATACGCATGTGGAGGCAAGCCGACTGTTTTTGAGAATGCGCGCGCAATCTGGAAGGGACTACGAGACATCAGCGATCCTAAGTGTGCAAGAGATATGTTCTCTGCATAGTGGTCTTCTATATAGTCCCTGACTTGCGATACAACCGAATTCTCCTGCCCAACAGCGATAGTTTGCCGGCGGTTCTCGACGTGCACTTGAAGAAGACGTCGAACAGCACAGAGCAAGAATGACTCGCATTCCATGGCATCTGCATTGGCAGCCACTGCTTTATGGAACTGTTGCAGTCGAGCGAACAGGCAGATGTCCGCAATGACTGTACCGGTAAGATAAGGGAGCTCGTTTCGGCCCGTGATGTCCAATGTCAATTGCCGCAACGTCTCGGGATTGAGTCATAGAGTCCGGTAGAGATAACCATCCGTCGTTGCAGATTTGCCAGTATGAGGCTCATCACCGTTGACGAAGAATGTCTCCCCAGGGGGAGTGGTATGGCCTGCGCCTTGATAGGTGTAATGCTGGACGCCTTCCTCAACGAGGCCAATGACTAAATGCTCAGGTGAATGACGCACGAAACGGTGCTCAACGTAATGCGCGTGAACCATCTCCGCCTCATATGGAGACTTGAGACGATACAAGCGAACCCATTCCTCGGATCGGGTCGTCAACTCGGACCTCCCGTGCAGCCCTTAGCACCTCTTACAAGGCACGGTATGCTGCAACCTTCCATCGTCCTTACCCCACTAAACAGCTTACCCAAAAGGTGGCTTTCCGGATTCGAACTCTAAATTGAAGGTGCGTTTTCTCGGCGTTCATATGCACGATCGACTGTCTTCGATTGCAGCGACGATGGAGGCAATGCACCCCTCAAGTGCGGAAGCTTATCTGTCTGCGTGATACAAGTCTTGTGTAATCTTGCGGGCCACAGCGACCTCCTGCCTCGCTCCGGAATTCTTACGTCCCGAAGATCTTTCAGGTGTCGCAATCCTCCACAAAGCGAGCTTTCCACGATGACTGATGCTGCCACGTCAACAAACCTGGCCTCCTGATTGTTGGCGAAGATGAGGGTGCCGTCAATGATGACGGGGGCGCGGAACAGTGCGCTTGCACCAGGCATGAAGGGCGTCGGAATATTTGCACCGTAGCTCCACGCCCGGGTCATCTCGTTCACCTGGCGGACACGGAATTTGTCCACGTGCGGTATTCAGGAGTTGCGGGCGGCGCGGACGGCGGCGGCTAGTTCGGCCAGGGCGGTTTTGGTTTCGAGCCAGTCGATGCAGGCGTCAGTGATGGATTGGCCGTAGACAAGGGGTTGGCCGGGGACTAGTTTTTGCGCGCCTGCGACGAGGTTGCTTTCGAGCATGACGCCGATGATGCGCTTGTCGCCTGCGGCGATCTGGGCAGCTACGTTGCGGGCTACGCCTGATTGCTGAGTGTGGTCTTTGTGGCTGTTGGCGTGGCTGCAGTCGATCATGACCTGTGGTTGGATGCCGGCCTTCTCCATTTGCTTGCAGGTCTCATCGACGGCTGCGGCGTCGTAGTTGGTGGTGTTGCGGCCTCCGCGAAGGATGATGTGGCAGTCGCGGTTGCCTTTGGTGACGAAGATGGCGGTCTGGCCATGCTTGGTGTGGCCGAGGAAGTTGTGGGCCTGTCCGGCGGAGAGGATGGCTTCGATGGCGATCTGAACGTTGCCGGAGGTGCCGTTTTTGAAGCCGACGGGGCAGGAGAGGCCGGAGACGAGCTCGCGGTGGACTTGGCTTTCGGTGGTGCGGGCGCCGATGGCTCCCCAACTGACCAGAGAGGAGACGTATTGCGGGGAGATCATGTCGAGGAATTCTGTTCCGGCGGGGACGCCTATTTCGGCCAGGTCGAGGAGGAGGTGGCGGGCCTGACGAAGGCCGTCGTTGATCTGGAAGGATTCGTCGAGGTAGGGGTCGTTGATGAGGCCCTTCCATCCGAGGGTGGTGCGGGGTTTTTCAAAGTAGACGCGCATGATGATGCAGAGATCCCGCGAGTGCTCAGCGATTGCGGTCTTGAGGAGTTCGGCGTATTCGCGGGCCGCGTCGGTGTCGTGGATGGAGCAGGGGCCTACGACGACGAGGAGGCGATGGTCTTCGCCGTGGAGGATCTTGATGATCTCGGTGCGGGCTTTGTAGACGGTCGCGGAGGCGGCTTCGGTGATGGGGAGTTCTTCTTCGACGGCGACGGGCGGAAGGACGACTTTGGTCCAGGTGATGCGAAGGTCATCGGTGGGAAAGAGCATGGGTCTCGCTTGGCTTGATCAGATGAAGCGGGCATTCCGCTGTGAGGCTTGTGAAACTTTCACGTTACTTCATCTTATAGCCTGAGGATTGGTGGTGGGGTAGGTGACGGTCCGCTGCTAATAGAATGTGATTGCGGGTCAGCGAAGCCGCGATTGAGTGCACGACGCAACAGGAAAGGTTCTCCACGTGAAGGCATTGGTAAAAAGCCGCGAAGAACGCGGTCTTTGGCTTGAAGACGTTCCGGAGCCCGAGATGGGCATCAACGACGTCAAGATTCGTGTTCTGGCTACGGGTATCTGCGGGACCGACCTGCATATTTACGAGTGGGACGCGTGGGCTCGTTCGACGATCAAGAAGGGGTTGACGATTGGCCATGAGTTTGTGGGCGAGGTGGTGGCCGTGGGCTCGAACGTAAACGACATTCCGATTGGCCAGCTTGTGAGTGGAGAGGGCCACGTGGTTTGCGGGCGCTGCAGGAACTGTCTTGCGGGGCGGCGGCATCTTTGCGCTTATACGCTGGGCGTCGGCGTGAATCGCAATGGGGCGTTCGCGGAATTTATTGTGCTGCCGATGTCGAACATCTGGATTCATAGTGCTGGGGTGCCGCATGAGATCGCCGCGATCTTTGACCCGCTGGGCAATGCGGTTCATACGGCACTGGCGTTTCCTGTGCTCGGCGAAGATGTGTTGGTTACCGGAGCGGGGCCGATTGGGATTATGGCTGCAGCAGTGGCTCGGCATGCCGGGGCTCGCCATGTGGTGATCTCTGATCCGAACCAGTATCGCAGGGCGTTGGCGGAGAAGGTTGGTGTGACGCTGGCGGTGGATCCTCGCGCGACTCCGCTGAAGGAAATTCAGCAGAAGTTGCGGATGCAGGAGGGATTCGATGTTGGGCTGGAGATGTCGGGTAATCCAAATGCGTTTCGCGACATGCTGGCGAATATGAGCCATGGGGCAAAGATCGCGATGCTGGGAATTCCGTCGGAAGATATTTCGATCAATTGGAATCAGGTGGTGTTCAACCAGCTGACGATTCGTGGGATCTACGGGCGGGAGATGTATGAGACCTGGTACAAGATGACCGTGATGCTCGAAAGTGGGTTGGATATTTCGGGTGTCATTACGCACCGGATGAACTGGCGAGACTATGAAGATGGATTTTCGGCGATGCGCTCGGGGAACTCGGGGAAGGTGATTCTCGACTGGAGCGATGTTGCTTAAATAGTTTGAGCTGGATTGAGTTGTAGGAGCACGAAGTGACCATCCACCACGGCGTTGCCCGGGTTTAGCGGGCGAGGCCGTGGTGTTTTTTTGGCTGGCGGGAGGATCCTCCGAATTAGGACTCGATCAACAAATTCCGCGTAATTTCCGATTGCGTGATCTGAACTACCGGGCGGGTGATGAGTTGCTGCAAACCATTCCTTGTGCTGCTCCGTAACCTTAATTGGAGATTTGCATCAAACTGTGCGGGAACAGAAAGCTGAAGATTTCAGACGAGTAAGAGCCTATTATTCTGATTTACCGCAACTCAGTTTTTTCGACCGAAACGCACGTTCAATCTTGATAGGGCTAAGAGTGGAGACAAGCGACTGCGAAATGTCCGGCCGAACCGTTCCGCATCCTCCTGCGCATCCGCCGGAGTCTCTTTTTGAGAGCTGCTCGTGGTTTTATTCTCTTTGCCGCGAGTACCTGTTTCGCGACCACACACCGGAGATCAGTCGAGCGCTGTTTCCTCCGGACGGGCCGGCGCCGGGTATGCGTATCCTTGAGCTTGGCTGCGGTCCGGGGTTTTATGCATGTCGTCTCTCGGAGGAATACCCTCAGATTCACACAACCGGCGTCGATCTTTCGCGACGGCTGCTTGCCAGAGCCGAATCCCGGGCGGCTCGTCGAAGTCTTCAGAACTGCACCTTTGCACACGGCGATGCGCATTCTTTGCCTGATGCTTCGAATTCGATCGATGCTGTTGTCGTTTCGAGACTTTTTCTGATAGTGGCGAAGAGGGAGGCGGTACTGAGCGAGATCTTTCGGATTCTGCGGCCTGGCGGTCGATGTTTTGTTGCCGAACCAACGTCGGGTTTTCGCACCCAAATACCGCTTGGCTGCATGTGGCTACTTTCGAAGTTGAGCAGCAGCCCGGCTGGAAAATATCGCGAGCCAAGACAGGCCGATGTGATGACTGCGCCGGATTTTTCTGCGTTCATTCACTCACAACCGTGGGGAAGTGTCGAACTGCAATACGATGGCTGGTATCAGTATGCTGTTTGTGAAAAAGATCCCGACACTGTGGCGGAACGACGGACGCAAATTGTCGCATGTGAGGCGTTGTTATGACTCCTTCTACGACGTGCTACACGATTCTTGATCCGGCGAATCCGCTCGCCAACCGAGCGAGCGAATGCGCACTTGCGGTGATGGCGAAGGCGCCGCGCCCTGGCAGGGTTAAGACGAGGCTCGCTCCGCCTTTGACACTCGACCAGGCGGCGGAACTTAACGCTTGTTTTCTCCGAGATACTGCTGCGAATATTGGTGCGGTTGCCGCGTCGAGGTGTGCAGCTGGTGTTATCTCTTATACGCCGGTCGGCGATGAAGGTTTTTTCGACAATCTTCTTCCGAGTGATTTTGCTTTGATCCCGCAGCGTGGCGACGGTTTCGGCGAGCGCCTTCTTGCAACTGTGCAAGACCTTCTGTCGTGTGGTTTTGGAAGCGTTTGCCTTGTTGACTCCGATTCGCCCACGGTTCCGGCTGTTGCCTTTGAGCGGGCAATCGCCGAACTGCAGAAGGCAGGCGAGCGCGTTGTCATTGGGCCATCACAGGACGGTGGCTACTACTTGATCGGCTTGAAGCACGCTCATTCCGAAGTCTTCGCCGATGTCGCGTGGAGTACCCCGTCAGTTTTTGCGGAGACAGTTGCAGCGGCCAAAGCTGCCGGCATTGAGGTCGTTGTTCTTCCGCTCTGGTATGACGTGGACGATGGCGAGGCACTCTCATTGCTAACTGCTGAATTGCTCAAGGATGCGCCGCCACCATTTGTTACGCTTCCTGGATATCGTGCCGAATATACTCGGGAATACCTCATTGAGCTTAGCGAGCAGGGGAGTGACCGTTGATGACCTCAACTACCAATGTGGCTGGAAGCGCACCTGCCGATCTCGGGATTGGTGCTCCTGTTGGCAGGCACTGGTCGGTTGCTCGCGCGTGGGAGACGAATGCTGCCCTGGTCCTGATAGGGACTGCGTTGTTCTTCCTTACGCGACAACTCATCAGCGAATACAGTCGATTCGCGATTGGGTTTTCGGGTGTTTCGGGTTGGTCCTGCGTTCTTTATCTTGGAGCGGCGTTGATCATTTTGACGCAGCCAGTCGATAGATTTACGTTTCCGATCATTCTTTTGGTCGCGGTTGCGTGCCGCCTGGTTTTATTGCCTGCTGCTCCTTATCTTTCGAGTGACATCTATCGGTATGTGTGGGATGGCGTGGTGCAGCATGCGCACATCAGCCCTTACCGCTATGTTCCTGGGGATGCAGCGCTTGCTCTTCTGCGTGGGTCACATGATGGTATCTTCGAGAAGATCAACCGACGCGACTATGCGCATACGATCTATCCACCGGCCGCGCAGGCGCTGTTTTATCTGATTACGTGGATCTCTCCGACGATCACTTTCATGAAGACAGTGATGGTGCTGTTTGAAGGGGTCACGATGTATGCGCTAGTCAGCTTGCTGGGCTCTCTTGGTATTCGGCGCGAGCAGACCCTGCTTTATGCATGGTGCCCGGTGGTCGTGTGGGAGATTGCCGGCTCGGGGCATCTTGACTCTGCAGCGATGGCTTTCATTGCACTGGCTTTGCTGGCTCGCTATCGAAGGCAGCCAGTATTGACGGGGCTTTTTCTCGGTGTCGCCGTTCTGCTGAAACTTTATCCGATAGTGCTGCTTCCCGCCCTTTACCGTCGCGGGAATTTTAAGATGCCCGCTATGTTCGCGGGTGTGGTTGGGTTGGGCTATGCGGCTTATTCCAGCGTAGGCCTTTTGGTCTTCGGATTTCTTGGAGGGTATGTAAAAGAGGAGGGCCTGGCAACTGGTGCGCGCTACTTTCTGCTTGAGGTCGCGCAACAGATTCCGGGGCTTCACGGAGTTTCCACCGTGACTTACTTTGGCTTTTGTGCGGCGGTATTCCTGGGAATCACCTGGTGGTGCTGGCGGGTCGCCGGTTTCAAAGGGGGCAATTATCAGAGGCCATTTGATTTTGATGGCGTCGCTTCGTTTCTTCCGCCTGCCTTTGCACTTGCGGTGGCGTTGATGTTTCTTTTTTCGCCGCACTACGCATGGTACATCCTCTGGTTGATTCCATTTTTTACGCTGATGCCGAATCTGCCAATTCTGACTTATGTACTTGGTTTCTTCTATCTGTATACAACTGCGTTGGCAGAGCCAGGCCCTAAGATGTTTCTCGCGAACAAAATTCTCTACGCTTCCGTCTTCGCGGCGCTCATAATTCAATTAGCTCTAAAGCGTTGGCCGATTCATCGGTCTATGTTTGTGCAACGGGCGGTAACGAGTGAGTCCATATGAGTACACTTCTTCCGATCATTCCTCCCGATGACCTACTCCGTGAGAAGGAGGGTCTTAGCCCCGCGGCGCAGCGGGCTGAGGAGGAGAAGAATCGCATGCGCCGGTACTTCGAGAAACCGGAGGCTGATGCACATCTTGCTCCGGTCGCTGCTCAGGAGCCCGTCTGTCTGTATCTCGAGACTACGAATCGATGCAACCTGTTATGCACGACTTGTCCGCGGACCTACGAAGATTTGGAGCCTGAGGCGGATATGCCGTGGGAGCTTTTCACATCGCTCATCGACCAATATTCGAATATTGCGCGTGTCGTGCTGCATGGTATTGGCGAGCCTATGCTGGTGAAGGATATTGCTCAGCGCGTGAAATATCTGAAAGACCGAAATATATATGTGTTGTTCAATACGAATGGGACGTTATTGACGGAGGCAAACGGTCGAGCTTTGATTGAGGCTGGTCTTGACGAGCTTAGAGTGTCGCTTGACGCTGCAGAATCAGAGGTGTTTCAGATGGTTCGCGGCAAAGACTTCTTCGATAAAATCGTCGCGAACGTCAGGAACTTTACTCGACTGCAGCGGGATATGGACGCTCCGAGGCCGCGGGTGTCGTTGTGGTTAACAGGTCTGCGAGAGACGGTCGATCAGCTTCCGAACTTTGTTCGGCTGGCGTACTCCATCGGCGTTACAGAAGTTTATTTGCAGCGGCTGGTGTTTTTTGATGTTCCGATGGATGAACACTCTCTCGCCCGGGCGGAGTCGGCGCTGTTCGAACATACTACCGAACGGGAAGAGGCGCTTATTTGTGAAGCTGAATCGGTTGCGCGCGAGTTAGGGGTAATGTTTTCGGCGTCGGGTGCTGTTGATCCTGGTGAGTCGATCAAGATGCAGCGGTCCGATAGCCCCTGGTCACTCTGTCGCCGGCCGTGGTCGCTGATGTACATCACGGCTAACGGCCGCGTGCTGCCATGTTGCATTGCACCTTTCAGCATGAAGGGCTATGACAGCTTTACTTTGGGGGATGCCACGCAGGGAAGCCTTCGTGAGATTTGGAACGGAGCTGAGTACCAGCGTTTTCGCGAGGGTCTTCTGACCAGCGCACCGCCGCCCGCCTGTGCTAATTGTGGGCTTCGCTGGAGCCTCTGAAATTTGATGAACGCATTTGCAGCTTTGCGGCGACCCCTTATAATCGCACCTGCGAACCTCAGAGAGAGGATGCGATGAATATTCAGCGCCACACGGGCTTCTACGTGATAGGCCTAGCAGCCCGTACTCGGAATTCGATGGAACAAAACGGGAAAGGAAAGATCGGAGAGATCTGGCACGAGCTGCTGCGGGGCAATCTTGCCTCGAAGATTCCGAATAAGATCGGTATCAATCTGACTGCGGTGTATACGGATTACGAAGGCCGCCTTGACGGCCAATACACCTATCTTCTTGGGTTGCCGGTGTCATCCATTCTGAATGTTCCGGCGAATTTTGTTGCCAAATATATTCCCAGTGGCCGATACTCCGTTGTCACGTCCGAACGAGGGCCGATAAAACGGGTCGTTCCGGAGACGTGGCAGCGAATCTGCTCCATGCCGGTGGCGGAGTTGGGAGGGATTCGATCTTTTCGGGCTGACTACGAGATCTATGACCAGCGCTCCACCGATCCGGAGAAGGCGCAGATCGAAGTGCACGTCGGTCTGCGGTAAACAGGTTCCTGCTCATTATGCCCCTGCCAATCTCTGTCATCATTCCCGCGCTGAATGAAGCTGAATCTATCGGTTCCGTTGTCTCTGAAATGCCGTGGCAACTGATCGCCGAATGCATTGTCGTAGATAACGGGAGCAGCGATGGAACTGGTGCTGTTGCGGAGGCTGCGGGGGCGCTTGTGATTCGCTCGGCTCGCGGCTACGGGGCCGCCTGTAAGGCGGGCAGCGAGGCTGCACTGCCCACGAGTACGATTCTTGTATACATGGATGGGGATGGCTCCGACGTCGTCCTTGACCTGCCTAAACTGGTAGCTCCGATAGAGGCCGGGGAAGCGGATTTTGTTATAGGGTCCCGCATTCGTGGCAACCGTGAGGCGGGATCTATGCTCGGGTCTCAGGTCTTCGCTGCCTATTTAGTCAGTATTCTTTTGCGCCTGTTCCAAAGGGTTCACTATACCGACATGGGACCTTTTCGAGCGATACGGAGAACGTCACTGGAATCGTTACATATGTCTGAGCTGACCTACGGATGGAATCTGGAGATGCAGATTCGCGCAGCACAGAAGAAGCTGCGTATTCGAGAGGTGCCGGTCGATTATCGTAGGCGGTTGGCTGGAATCTCCAAGGTTTCGGGTGATGTGAGGGGTAGTGTGAAAGCTGCAGTGCGAATCCTTGAGGTATTGTTTCGCACCGGTCTTTCTCGCGGGCCAGGCTGAGCATCGTATACTTGTCGCGTTAAATCTATCCAGGAGAGAGATTATGCAAAGCCGTATTGTTGGCACCACTATGCCCGTTCTGGAGTTTGCCCTAGGCGCAGATGACGCGGTCATCTCGGAGGCGGGGGAGCTTTCGTGGATGACTGCGACTGTCCAGATGACTACGCACACGCAACACGCCGGCGGAGGGGGGTTCTTCGGTGCGATCGCGCGAGTGGCGGGTGGCGGATCGCTTTTTATGACGGAATATCGCGCAATAGGAGGGCCGGGTGAGGTTGCGTTCGCGACGCGCGTTCCAGGCCATATCCTGCCGGTGGAGGTTGGTCCGGGGCATGAGTACATGGTTCATCGCCACGGTTTTCTTTGCGCGACTGCCGCCATTACGTTGGGGGTCGGGTTTCAGCAGTCGTTGGGCGCCGGTATCTTCGGCGGCAATGGATTTCTGTTGCAGAAGATCAGCGGGCAGGGTATTGCGTGGCTTGAGTTATCGGGAGAGGTTGTTGTTAAGGATCTTGCTCCGGGCGAGACCCTTCGTGTTCACCCCGGTCATGTGGGTGCTTTCCAGGGGACTGTTGCGTTTCAGATTCAACGCGTTCCGGGCATCAAGAATATGATCTTTGGTGGCGATGGTGTCTTTCTTGCGGCGCTGACTGGTCCTGGTCGCGTTTGGCTGCAGACTCTACCTATTTCGCGTCTTGCCCACCAGATTCAAGAGTATCTCCCGAAGGAACGCGCCCAGCAGGCGGCTGAGGGTGGTGTTGTTGGTGGTATTGTCGGATCGATCCTCAAAGGGATGTAGTAGTACTTCAATGATCCGTAGATTGGCGCCAAAGTCTGTGAGATTCAGGGGCATCTGAAGGCTAGACTCAAGCAGAGGCTTGAATGACCGCAGTTGCTCTTGATATTCGCGCTGGGCGGTCACCGAGATATCCTGCGGGGCCTTCGTTTCTGCCGCGGTTTTTTTCTGGCCGGATGTTTCGTCAGAATGCGATTGAGTCGATGGGTGAATCGGCGCGGCTCTATGGCGATCTGGTGCACTACACCATCTTCGGGCGGCACATTTATCAGTTGAATCATCCTGAACTGATCGAAGACCTCCTTGTCAGAGATGCGAACAAGCATCATCGTGGGATCGTGATGCAGCGGGCGAAGATCGTTCTTGGCGATGGTTTGCTTACGAGCGAAGAACCTCTGCATATGCGCCAGCGACGACTTGCGCAGCCGGCGTTTTTGCGACAACGCATTGCGGCCTATGGTGAGGTGATTGGGAAGAACGCGGCTGCGATCTCGCAGGGTTGGAGATCGGGGTCAGTCCATGATGTACATGGAGACATGCTTGAACTGGCGCTGCGGATTGTAGGGAAGTGCCTGTTCGATCTTGATGTGCAATCGCAACAAGAGGTGAAGAAGGTTTCGGCAGCGGTTGACGCGTTTATGGGATTTCTTCCTCTTGCGATCCTGCCGTTCTCGGAACAGATTCAGCGACTGCCGCTGCCGGCGATGAAGCGGATTCGTAAGGGGCAGGCGGATCTTGATGCGATTATCTACGGAATGATTGCGGAGCGCCGCCGGGCGCCGGGGGATCGGGGCGATCTTCTTTCGATGCTGCTGGAAGCGGTGGATACTGAAGGCTCGACTGGGCGAATGTCGGACCAACAGGTGCATGATGAGTGTTTGACGATCATGCTGGCTGGACATGAGACGACTGCAAATGCGTTGAGCTTTGCGCTCTGGCTGATGGCGAAGCATCCAGAGATGCAGGCGCGTGTGCATGAAGAGGCGCGTGAGGTGCTGGGTGATCGCGCGGCTACGGCGGATGACTACGGACGCTTGCCGTATGCGACGCAACTGTTTTCGGAGACGTTGCGGCTCTATCCGCCGGTCTGGGTGATTGCCCGGACCTGCTTTCAGCCTTATGAGATTGAGGGCTATGCAATTCCGAAGGGAGCTATTCTGCTGGCGTCGCAGTTTGTCGTGCATCGCGATTCGCGCTTTTATCCTGATCCACTGCGGTTCGATCCTGAACGATTCGCGAAGGACGGTGCGAAGTCGCGGCCTCGATTTGCGTTTTTTCCGTTTGCTGCGGGCAGCCGCCAGTGCATCGGCGAAGGGCTGGCGTGGATGGAGGGAGTGTTGTCTGTGGCTACGATAGCGCGGGACTGGCGGCTGACTCCTCCGCAGGGAGCGGGGGAGGAGATTGTGCTCAATCCGGCGATCAGCCTCCGGCCGAAGTTTGGAGTTCCACTTGTTGTCGAACGGCGGGCTAATGTCGTTTGATCCACGCGTCGATGGACCATCCGTCGTGCTGGTGAAGGAAGATCAATACGGAGTACACCAAAGCGTAGGTAAGTTGAGTTCCGGTGGAATCCCAATCTTGTGAGAGCGTGGAGCCGAAGGTGAGCAGCATGATGAGAAGGCTCGCTGCGACGAGTGCTGCGCGGGTTCTGAGGCCGACAAGAATCAATAGCCCCAGGAGGCCTTCGGTCGCCGGCAGCATCAAGCCGAAGACCCAGACACTCCAGGCGGGGAGTGGAGCGTGTTCGAACTTCATGACCAGCTTCGCTGCGAATTCTCCGGGGCCTGAGATCATGCGGCTTACGCCGTGCATCATGAGATTTACACCGACGACTGCGCGCAGTAAGGCATAGCCCAAGTGCTCATTACGAAGCTTTAGTTCATCGACCATTGTTTCTCCGCTTTTGGATTCGTGTCTAGTGTGATGCTTGTACTGCGATTGAGACTTGATGCATAAGGGATGATCGCGATTTGTATAAGCGGAGCGCGGCTCTCTGTATTCTGAAGTTATGCACGGGACGGCAACGGAACCATTTCTTTACCTCGCTCATGTCAATGTAGCTCGTGGAGAGAATGTCGTTCTTCACGATATCAATCTTTCGGTAAACGCCGGGGAGCACATCGCTATTCTGGGTCCGAATGGTTGCGGGAAATCGACGTTGATCAAGACGATTACGTGTGAGTGTTATCCGATGGTGCAGCCGGAGACGAAGGTGAGGATCTTCGGGCGGGAGCGGTGGGATCTGACGGAGTTGAAGAAGCGGCTGGGCGTCGTGTCGGCGGAGTTGCCGGGGAAGCAGACGTTGCAGACTACGGGCCGAGATGCAGTGATTACCGGTTTTTTTTCGAGCAGTACGCTGTGGCCGAATCTTGTAGTGACAGACGCGATGCGGGTGCATGCGGAGGAGGTTTTGGAGCAGGTTGATGCGTTGGAGTTTGCGGAGAAAAAGGTGGGGGAGATGTCGGCGGGGCAGCAGAGGCGCATCATGATTGGACGGGCGCTGGTGGGGTCAGCGGGGATGCTGCTGCTGGATGAGCCTTCGAACGCGCTCGATTTGGCGGCGCAGGCGGAGTTGAGAGGGTTGCTGCGAAGGCTGGCGCAGCAGGGGACTGGGATCATGCTGATCACGCACCATATTGCGGATATTCCGCCGGAGATCGACCGGATTTTGATGATGCGGGATGGGCGGATTATTGCGGATGGGGCGAAGGAGGAGTTGTTGACGGCGGAGCGGCTCAGTGAGTTATTTCGGACTGAGGTGCAGCTGACGGAGAAGGATGGTTTCCGTCATGCCTGGTGACGAGCTTCAGTCAGCGTGGGGGATTACGCCGGTCTGGAGCTTGACTAGCTCGGGCTGGGCGATGCGGCTGGGGCCGAGGACTGCGATTTTTGGTAGGGGCCCGCGGACCATGGCGACTTCGTCGCAGGCGTAAAGGCGCGGGCAGGTCTGGCAGTCTTTGTAGATCTTGTCGGGGAGCGTGGTGCGATCGACTACGCGGAAGCCGAAGTGGAAGAAGAAGTCTGGGATGCGGGTGAAGAGGCAGACGGCGGTGACCTTTTGCTCTTCGGCTTCTTCGAGGAGGGCGCGGAGGAGACGGCCTCCTGCGCCCTGGCCTTTGGCTTCGGGCTTGACGACGATCGAGCGGACTTCGGCTAGGTGCGGGCCGTAGAGGTGGAGGGCTCCGCAACCGAGGAAGACTCCGGATTCGGATTCGGCTACGGCGAAGTCGCGGATGTTTTCGCAGATCTCGGCATAGTTGCGGCGGAGGAGGGTGCCGTCACCTGAGAGGGAGTTGACGAGGTCGAAGATGGCGATGGCGTCGGGCAGCTTTGCCTTGCGCACGGCGGCGCCGCCTACGCGAGGACGTGAGGTGGAGGTGGACTCACTGACGGACATGAGAGGCGAAGTGGACAACGTGCGCTTTTACTCCTTCTTTATTTTCGCAGACTATTGGATGTTTGATGAGGAGCTTTGATGCGGGCAGGTGAGGAGTGGGATTCGCGGTGGTTGAGTTCGGGTTGGCTCCTTGCTGAGCAATCGCAGATTCCCTTGCTTCGCTGCGGATGGCAAAAAAAAAATCGACAACGGCAGTAGCAAGAGCAGCGACAGACACTAAGCTATGTTGCACGGGATTTGGCTGCAGCCAGGGCTGACGCTACGCGGTGGCGGGCTGTGCCGCCGATGACGTCGTGGCAGTCGAGGGTGGCTTCCAGGGTGACGGCGGAGAAGAAGTCTTCGCCGAATTGGGGGCAGATGGCGCGGAGTTCGTCCAGGGTGAGTTGCTGGAGTTCGCGTTGGGTTTCGAGGCCTAGGCGCACGGCGTTGCCGATGTGCTCGTGGGCTTTGCGGAAGGGGATGCCCTTGTCGGTGAGGTAAGTGGCGGCGGCCATGGCGTTGAGGTAGCCGGAGTGGGCTGCGGTCTTCATGGTGTCAAAGCGGAATTTTAGGGATGCAGTGAAGGCTGGGAGGACGCTTAGGATTCCGGCGATGGTGTCGGCTGCGTCGAAGACTGGCTCCTGGCCTTCCTGCAGGTCTTTGTTGTAGGCGAGGGGGAGGCCTTTGATGAGGGTGGATAGTGTTATGGCTGCTCCGAGGAGGCGTCCTGATTTTCCTCGGATAAGCTCGGTAAGGTCTGGGTTCTTCTTCTGCGGCATCGCGCTGGAGCCTGTGGAGAAGCGCTCGGAAAGGTCGAGGAATCCGAACTCTGCGGTGGAGTAGAGGGTGAGCTCTTCGGCGAAGCGGGAGATGTGAATGCCGAGTGTGGCGATGGCTTGGGTGAACTCGAGGGCGAAGTCGCGGTCGCTGGTTGCGTCCATGCTGTTGGGCGTGGGGGCATCGAAGTTGAGGGCGCGGGCGGCGATGGTGCGGTCGAGGGCGAGGGTTGCTCCTGCGACTGCGCCGGAGCCGAGGGGGCAGAGGTTCATGCGCTTGCGGGCGTCGGTGAGACGGCTGGCGTCGCGCTCGATCATCGTCACATAGGCTAAGAGCCAGTGGGCCACGAGGACGGGTTCGGCGCGCTGGAGGTGGGTGTAGGAGGGCATGGTGGCTTCGCCTGCGGTTTCGGCGAGGCCGATGAGGGATTTGCTCCATGCGGTGAGGCCTGTGAGTGTGTTGTCGATGGCTTCGCGGACGAAGAGGCGCATGTCGGTGGCGATCTGCTCGTTGCGGCTGCGGCCGGTGTGGAGCTTGAGGGCGAGGTCGCCGATTTGTTTGGTGAGTTCGAGCTCGACGTAGTGGTGGACGTCTTCGGCCTGGGGGTTCGCGGTGACGATGGCTTCGCCTTGCTCGGCCTGCTGCTTGGCTACGGCGCGGAGTCCTTCTTCCATTTGCAGGAGTTCTTCGCTGGTGAGGATGCCGGCGACTTCGATGGCTCGGGCGTGGGCTATGCTGGCTTCTACTTCGTAGGGAACCAGGCGCCAGTCGAAGGGGAAGGAGCGCTGCCAGGATTCGAAGGTGGCGTCGAGTGGTTCGCGGAAGCGGCCGGACCACATTTTGCTTGGATTGGGTTGGTTGGACATCAGAATCTACTAGCCTCTCATCAAAACAACTCGTCAATTAGCTGAATGGGTTTAGGTTTGTCCTGCTTGCCACCAGTGATACTTTCCGACGATGAGAGTAACTTCGCCGGGACTCACTGTGAGCTTGGAACGGTCGAATTTCAGATTGCATCCGGCATCATCAATCACTCCGGTGCGGAGGACTTCTTCTAGAGAGAGCAAACCTTTGGAGCATTGGAAGCCTCCGGCCGCATAGATAACCTCAACATCTAGTGTTTTGGTCATCTGTTGATGGCTAGTCCTCGGAATTTGCACGGTGCTCAGAAGTGATGCATCGAAGGTTGCTCTTCCGTCCGAGTTAGTGAGTGCTTTCAATGGCAGACCCGGCTCAACTAGTGGCATGTGTGTGCGTGGATCGATGCGGTACGCCAATATCTCTCTATTCGCGACTGGTTGGCCTGTCTTCATATGAATCACTCGAACAGTCATCACAGCCTTGTCCTGCGCGGCGAGCAATGAGCTCATGGACAAGGAAAATACGAGTATAAGAGCAGCTCGGAGTTGTACAACGAGACGACGTGGCCATGGGTTGCTCGGGTTAGGTTCATCGGACATTTTGTGAAGCGTACCTCTGGGACTAGAGCTAGAAACATTTGTGGCGGTTACGTCACCACTAAAGGTGTTCTAAACACGTGCTGTTGTGAAGGATATGCAGCGGCAAGTGCAGAAGCAGATTCCCTTCGGGAATGACAGCAAAAAGAAACGACAACAAAAGTGTCTTGCGAAAGAATTGGTGACTACTTCTTGGGTTCGGCGGTGGTTGTGAGTTGGGGCATTTCGGAGCCTTTGCTTAGGGTAATTAGGCCGCTTTGGGCGTAGGTGATTAGTTTGGCGCGGGTGTCGGTGATGTCGAGGTTGCGCATGGTGAGTTGGCCGATGCGGTCGCGGGGGGAGAAGGTGGATTCGCCCTTTTCCATGGTCAGGCGCTCGGGGTGGAAGGTGAGGTTGGGTGAGGCGGTGTTGAGGATGGAGTAGTCGTTGCCGCGGCGGAGTTCGATTGTAACCTCTCCGGTTACAGGTTTGGCGACCCAGCGCTGGGCGGCTTCGCGGAGCATGATGGCCTGGGGGTCGAACCAGCGGCCCTGGTAGAGGAGGCGGCCGAGCTTGCGGCCGTTGTCGCGGTACTGCTCGATGGTGTCTTCGTTGTGGATGCCGGTGATGAGGCGCTCGTAGGCGATGAAGAGGAGAGCGAGGCCGGGGGACTCGTAGATGCCGCGGCTCTTGGCTTCGATGATGCGGTTTTCGATCTGGTCGCTCATGCCGAGGCCGTGGCGGCCGCCGATCGCGTTGGCTTCGAGCATGAGGGCTACGGGGTCGGAGAGCTCTTTGCCGTTGAGGGCTACGGGGAAGCCTTCTTCGAAGCGGATGGTGATCTCTTCGGGTTTGATGGCCACGTCGTCGCGCCAGAAGGCGGTGCCCATGATGGGGGCGACGATCTTCATGCTGGTGGCGAGGAGCTCGAGGTCCTTGGCTTCGTGGGTTGCGCCGAGGATGTTGGAGTCGGTGGAGTAGGCTTTTTCGGCGGACATCTTGTAGCCGAAGCCGGCCTTGGTCATGAAGGCGGACATCTCGGCGCGGCCGCCTAGCTCGTCGATGAAGGTGGGGTCGAGCCAGGGCTTGTAGACTTTGAGGTCGGGGTTGACGAGGAGGCCGTAGCGGTAGAAGCGCTCGATGTCGTTGCCTTTGAAGGTGGAGCCGTCGCCCCAGATGTTGACGTCGTCTTCCTTCATGGCGGTGACGAGCATGGTGCCGGTGACGGCTCGGCCGATGGGGGTGGTGTTGAAGTAGGTGACGCCGGCAGTGGTGATGTGGAAGGCGCCGGATTGGAGGGCGGCGATGCCTTCGCGCACGAGCGGGGCGCGGCAGTCGATGAGGCGGGCTTTTTCGGCGCCGTACTCGAGGGCTTTGCGGGGGATCTCGTCGTAGTCGGCTTCGTCGGGCTGGCCGAGGTTGGCGGTGTAGGCGTAGGGGAGGGCGCCTTTTTGCTTCATCCAGTGGAGCGCGGCGCTGGTGTCGAGGCCGCCGGAGAAGGCTATGCCGACTTTTTGGCCGAGGGGCAGGGTTTCTAGGATTACGGACATAGTGATGAAGACCTCAATGGTTCAGCAGATGCTTGCAGTTTGGACTTTCGGGTTGATGTCTAAACGATTGATCAAGGGTGTGCGTTCTTTTCTCTGAGCGTTTTGGGCCGAAGCTAATGCGTGGCAAAATAGCCACAAAGTTCGCAGCTATAGCCGCCTCCCAACAGAATCCAGAACAAAAGACTCTGTCTCTTTCGTGTCCTTGCACTAACCGTATTCCCTTGAACACTATGAGCCCAACCTCTGCTCATTAGCAGCCAAAGCGCAGCTCCGGTAGGTGGTAGGAGCACAAATAAAACAATGTTCTGCATAACTAGAACGCGTTTCACCTCGGAGCATCTCAACAACTGAAATGGGTTATGAGCGTTTGCGGGATTGGGATGCGCGGTTGCGGCTGTTGGTGGTTCGCTTGGCTCCGCCGAGGAGCATGAGCAGGATGGCCTTTTGTGCGTGCATGCGGTTTTCGGCCTGGTCGAAGACTAGGGACTGGGGGCCGTCCAGGACTGCGTCGGTGACTTCGGCGTTGCGGTGCGCGGGGAGGCAGTGCATGAAGACGGCGTCGGCTTGCGCGTGGGCCATGAGGCCTTCGTTGACCTGGTAGGGCTTGAAGATGGGAGCGCGCTTGGTGGCCTCGTGCTCGAAGCCCATGGAGGTGCAGACGTCGGTGTAGACGGCGTCGGCTCCGGTGACGGCTTTGACGGGGTCGTGCATGAGGGTGATGCTGCCGCCGGTGGTTTCGGCGATCTCGATGGCTTTGTGGATGATCTCGAGCTTTGGGGCGAAGCCTTTGGGTGTGGCTACGGTGCAGTGTGCGCCGAGTTGCGCGGCGGTGAGCATGAGCGAGTGGCAGACGTTGTTGCCGTCGCCGACGTAGGTGAAGTGGAGGCCCTCTGCGGAGCCGAAGCGCTCTTCGAGGGTGAAGAAGTCGGCGATGGCCTGGCAGGGGTGCTCGAGATCGGAGAGGGCGTTGATGACGGGGATCTTGGAGCAGGCGGCGATCTCGGTGATGGTGTCGTGGGCGTAGGTGCGGAGGACCATGATGGCCATCCAGCGCTCGATGTTGTGGGCCATGTCGGAGAGGGATTCACGCTCGCCGAGGGGGGATTGGGTCTGGTCGACGAAGATGGCGTTGCCGCCGAGGGTGTTGATGGCGGTCTCGAAGGTGAGGCGGGTGCGGAGGGAGGCCTTCTCGAAGAACATGACCATCTGGCGCGCGTCGAGGGCGTGACGGAAGTCTTCGGGGTTGGCCTTGACGGCGTGGGCGAGCTCCATGAGGGCGGCCATCTCTTCGACGGTGAGGTCGGCGATGGAGCAGAGGTCGCGGCCGCTGAGGCGCTTGGAGGCTTCGCTGAAGGCGGTGTCGGATTGGATGCCGAGGGTGGCGCGTGAGCGTGTTGGGGAGAAGTCTTCGGCTTCGGACTTCGAGGTCATGGTGACGGTTTTGCTACCCATTGGCTTTGCCTCCTGCCGGTGCTGCGCCGGCGAGTGCTGCGGTGAAGACCTCGTCGAAGGCTTTGATGGCGGTGTCGACGTGTTGAGGCTCGAGAAGGAATGGCGGGAGCAGGCGAAGGACAGTCTCGCTGGTGCGGTTGATGATGATGCGGCGCTCCATCATTTGGGCGGCCACGCGTTGGGCTAGGTCGGCGGAGTTGATCTCGATGCCGAGCATGAGGCCTTTGCCGCGTACTGCGGTGATGCAGTCGTGACGTTTTGCGAGTTGCGTGAGTTGGTCGTGGAAGTAGGAGCCTACTTCGTTGATGTGAGCGATGAGGTTGTCGCGCTTGATGGTGTCGATGACAGCGATGGCGACGGCGCAGGCGAGTGGATTTCCGCCGAAGGTGGTGCCGTGCATGCCGGGGGTGATGGATTCGGCGGCGGCGTTGGTGCAGAGCATGGCGCCCATGGGGATGCCGTTGGCTATGGGCTTGGCGAGGGTGGTGACGTCGGGAAGAATGCCGTAGTGCTGGTAGGCAAACCATTTGCCGGTGCGGCCCATACCGGATTGGATCTCGTCGGCGAGGAGGAGCGCTCCGGTGGAGTGGCAGAGTTCGCGTGCGGCAGCGAAGAACTCCTGGGTTACGGGGTGGATGCCGCCTTCGCCCTGGATGGGTTCGATGCAGATGGCGCAGACCTCGGATGAGAACTTCGCGCGGAGGTCGGCTACGTCGTTGAAACGGACGAAGTCGGCGCCGGGCATGACGGGCATGAAGGGTTCGCGATATTTTTCTTTCGCCGTGGTGGCGACGGAGCCCATGGTGCGGCCGTGAAAGCTGTGATCGAGAGCGAGAAATCTGGTGCCGATGGTTTCGCCTTCAGCGCGGAGACGACCGGCATTGGCGCGGGCGAGCTTGAGCGCTGCCTCCCAGGCTTCGGTGCCGCTATTGGTGAAGAAGACGCGGTCCAGGCCGGAGATTTCGGTGAGGCGGAGGGCGAGTTCGGCGGTGTGCTCGTGGAAGAAGAGGTTGGAGGTGTGGATGAGGCGCTTCGATTGTTGCGCGATGGCCTGCTCAACTGCGGGGTGAGCGTAGCCGAGTCCGCAGACGCCGATGCCGCTGAGGAGATCGAGGTAGTCGTTTCCGTTTTCGTCGCGGAGGTGTACGCCTTGTCCGCTGACGAAGAGGATGGGGTTGCGTTCGTAGGTGTTGAGGAGCAGCTTCTTTTCGGCTGCCTGAATGGACTTCAAGTTGGGTGTTACGCTCATGCGACCATGACCTCCGTTCCGTCGTTGACCCGCGTTGAGACGAGGTCAGGTAGTAGTGATGCCGCTTCTGCGGGAAGAATTCTTACGCGTTTGACGCCGTGAGTGAGCGCTTCGCGACAGGCGTTCAGCTTGGGAAGCATGCCGCCTGAGACGATCTGCGCCTGCTCCATGGCGGGGATCTGAGCGAGTGTGAGCCAACGCATGACGTTGCCGTCGGCACCTTTGACTCCGGGGACGTCTGTGAGGAAGACGAGAGTGTCGGCTTTGGTGCCGATGGCGCAGGCTGCGGCCATCTCGTCGGCGTTGATGTTGTAGTACTCGCCGTCGAAGCCGAGGGCGATGGAGGAGATGACGGGAACTGCGCCCATGGTCCAGATGGCTTCGAGCCACTTAGGATCCATGGCGGCGATCTCGCCTACGAAACCGAGGTCGGGGTTCGTTTTTTTCTTGCGGGCGCGGAAGACGTGCCCGTCGCCGCCGGAGAGGCCCACTGCGGATTGGCCGTGAGAGCCAACGGCAGCTACGAGGGACTTGTTGACGCGGCCAGCGAGGACCATGAGGGCGGCATCGCGGGTTTCGGCATCGGTGATGCGCAGGCCTGAGATGAACTCGCTCTTCTTGCCCATGAGGGCGAGGGTGCGAGTGAGCTGAACGCCTCCACCATGGACGACGGCTACCTGATTTCCATCCGCGACCAGGTCGGCGATAGCTTTGCCGCAGGCGTGGAGGATCTTCTTGTCCTCAAGAGAGGCACCGCCTAGTTTAACGACGAATCTCACAGCAAACCCTCTTCTTCCTTCCATCCGCACATCAGATTGAGATTTTGTACTGCCTGGCCGGAGGCACCCTTCAACAGATTGTCGAGGCAGGAGACCAGGATTAGACGCTTTCCATCGGGAGCGAGTGCAAAGCCGAGGTCGCAGAAATTGGTACGCACGACGTGTTGTATTTCCGGCAGGTGGGGCGTGGAACGGAGCCGGACCAGAGGACTGTGTTGATAGAAATCATGAAGCACTTCGGTGATGGTGGCTGACTCAATTTTATTCTTCAGCCGCACGTAGATGGTCGAGAGAATTCCGCGGGGTATGGGGAGGAGATGCGGGGTGAACTGGATCTGATCCGAAGTAATGTGAAGCTGCTCGAGCAGCTCGCCGGTGTGCCGGTGGCCGAAGACTGCATAGGCTGAGAGATTGTCGGCCGCGTACATGAAGTGAGTTTTGGACGTGGGCGCTTTCCCTGCGCCACTGACTCCAGACTTGGCATCGCAGATAATGCCGTGGTCGAGGTCTACGAGGCCAGCCTGAATGAAAGGTGCAAGCGCGAGGATGATTGAGGTGGCGTAGCATCCGGGGTTGGCTACGAGGCGTGCGTTGCGGATCTTGTCGCGGTGCAGTTCGGGGCAGCCGTAGACAGCTTCGGACTGGAGGAGAGCGGCCTGTTCGGTGTTGGCGTCGGTGAGTTTGTAGACGACTCGGTTGGAGGAGTGTTGGAGCCGCCATGCGCCACTGAGGTCGATGACCTTGATGCCGCGCTCGATGGCTTCGGGGACCCACTCGCGGGACTGCTCGTGGGGAGTGGCGAGGAACAAGACTTCGGTTCCGGCGTCGACGATGCGCTCCCAGGTGAAGGGGAGGATCTCGTGGGTCTGGTTACCTGCGACCGCGAGTTGCGGATGGATGTCTTCGAGGTGGAGCTTGACCGTTGTGTCGGATTCTCCGGCGCGGCCCAGAAACGTGGGTGCTGTCTCGCGGAACCTGGGATGATGCAGGAGTAGACGTGCAAGTTCGCCGCCCGCGTAGCCCCCGATGCCGGCGATTGCGGTGCGAGGTGCGGTGGTGCGTGAGGCGGGTTGTTCGAGTACGTTCGTTGTTGCGGTGTTAGCCAAGATAGCCTTCGATTCGTGTCTTCAAGAGACTTGCTTGTTTTTCATCCGGACAGATGATGAGGACCGTGTCGTCGCCGGCGATGGTTCCTACGACTTCGGGCCAGTCCTCGTAGTCGATTCCGGCAGCGATAGGTTGGGCGCTTCCGGTGGTCGTGACGAGGACGAGGAGATTGATTGCCTGACGGACCTCGAGGCCGAAGCTTTCGAGGACTTCGCGAATCCCCGGGAGCGCGTCTTCGTCGGAGCCGTTGCTGCCGGGAAGAGAGTAGCCGGTTGGTCCTTTATTTAATCGCAATTCGTGAATATCGCGCGATAATGTTGCCTGAGTGACATGAAATCCGCGCCCGGCTAATTTTCGGCGCAACTCGTCCTGGCTGGTGACCGCGGTCTTTACCAGGAGCTCTCGAATTGCGGCGTGACGCTGTTGTTTCATAAATTTGTTGTACTCGCCTTCTTGTATTTAAGTCGTCAACGACGGCTCAATTTAGCAGATGAAGTCGATCTGTATAAATATACATTTATTTGTGTATATTTATACACACGCATCCTTGATATTTCGATTGGCGGAAGCTTTACAAAAAAGGAAGGGTTGCAGCCGGCTTTTTTGTGCCGAGTGCGACGTATAGTGAAGCATGGAACGGTCCCTGGCAGTTCGTTTGAACCCAACTCGCCGAGATGCGGGTGTGTCTTTGGCAATTTTGCCGTCGCTGATTGACGAGCGTTTTGATCATGATTCGTGTGGCGTGGGTTTTGTTGCCGCGGTGGATGCATTGCCTTCGCACTTGATTTTAGAGCAGGCACTGACGGCGCTGAGCAGACTGGCTCATCGTGGGGCGACGGCGGCTGACGGGAAGAGCAGCGATGGGGTTGGCGTGATGACTGCGATTCCGCGGTCGCTGCTGGTGAAGGCTGCGAATCTTTCGATCGGAGACACCCAACTGCTGGGGGTGGGGATGCTGTTGATCCCGGTGGAAGAGACGCGTGCTGAGGAGGTTCTTCAGCGGTGTCTGCTGTCGCATGACTTCGAGATACTTTGCTGGCGCGATGTTCCAGTTCGGACCGAGTGGCTGGGAGAGATGGCGCTTGCGACGATGCCGAAGATTCGCCAGGTGCTGATTGTGGACTCGGCGGATGCAGAGGCTGGGACGATGGAGCGGCGGTTGTACCTTGCGCGGAAGCAGTTTGAGCGGGCGCATGAGCGGGGAGATGTGACGGGGTATGTGTGCTCGTTGTCGTCGCAGACGATTGTTTATAAGGCGATGTGCACGGGGAGTTTCCTGCGCGATTTTTATCCAGATCTCGCTTCAGAGGATTACGTTACGCCGTTTGCGGTGTTTCATCAGCGGTATGCGACGAACACGCTGCCGACCTGGCATCGCGCGCAGCCCGGGCGGAAGCTGGGACACAACGGAGAAATCAATACGGTGTGGGGGAATCGCGCGCGGATGGCTGCTCGCGACTCTACGCTTCCGGTGGAGTGCAAGCCCGTATTGACGCAGGGTGGGACGGACTCGACGAGTCTGGATGAGGCGGTGGAGTTGCTGTCGCAGAACGGGAGGACGTTGGCTGAGGCGGTTCGCATGCTGTTGCCGCCGGCGACGGATGGCCATCACGAGTCTTCGTTCTTGCGGTATCACACGGATTGCGCTGAGCCGTGGGATGGTCCGGCTGCGCTTGCGTTCAGTGATGGACGTGTTGTTGGTGCGGCGCTGGATCGGAATGGATTGCGGCCTTGTCGATTTGCGATTACGAGCAGAGGGCTTGTTGTTGCAGGGTCGGAGGCGGGATTGGTGGATCTCGATCCGGAAGAGGTGACCCATAGCGGGCGGCTGGGGCCGGGACAGATGTTGGTGGTCGATCTCGAAAGCCACAAGGTTTACGAGGATGAGGAGCTGCTGCAGTTGTTTGATGCGGGGGCTACGTACGCGAAGCTGGTTGAGGATACGCCGCTCGTGGCGGTGGCAGTGAGGGCTGTTGATTCGGCTGCTTTGAACGCTGCACAGAGGGGATTTGGGTACACGCGGGAAGATGTGAAGATGATCCTGCAGCCGATGGCGGTTGAAGGGAAGGACGCTGTGTGGTCGATGGGAGATGATACGCCGCTGGCTTTTCTGGCGCGGTCGCCGCGGCCTGTTTACGCGTACTTTCGGCAACGGTTTGCGCAGGTGACGAACCCGGCGATCGATCCGCTCCGCGAAGCTTGTGTGGTGTCGTTGCATACGCGGCTTGGACCGTGGCCTCACATGCTGGATAAGAATGCGCCGCTGCCTGGGGTATCGCTCCCTTCTCCTTTTCTTTCGTTGGGACATGTGGAAGCGTTGCGGAGGGGGGACTATCCGCACAGGTCGGAGCTGAAGCTGGCTGAGTTGCAGGCGGTGTTTGGTGTCGAGAAGACGCTGACGCAGGCGCTCGATGATGTTTGCATGCAGGCTATCAAGCTGGTGCGCGAGGGAGCGCGGATACTGTTGCTTTCTGATCGGAGTGCGAGTGCTGAGAAGCTACCAATTCCGATGGCTATGGCTACGGGAGCAGTGCATCAGGCGCTGGTGTCTGCGGGATTGAGGACGCTTGCGGGGCTCGCCGTAGAGGCGGGAGATTGCAGGGATATTCATCACGCTGCCGTGCTGATTGGGTACGGCGCGGGAGCTGTGTGTCCGTGGCTCGCTCTTGAGACTGGAATGAGCCTTGCGCCGGTCGGTACTGATGTAGTGGACGCTGAGCGGAAGATGATGAAGTCGCTTGATGCGGGTCTTGCGAAGGTGATGTCAAAGATGGGAATCTCGGTGGTAGACAGCTACCGGGGCGCGCACCTGTTCGACATTCTTGGCTTGCACTCGAGTGTGGTGGCGCGATGTTTTGTCGATACGCCGGCGCCGCTTTCGGGGATTGGATTCGCTGAGGTGGAGCGGCAGCTGCGTCAGACGTGGACTGCGGGCGAGGCTGATGTTCCGGCGTCGACGGATTTGCCGGATTATGGATGGGTTCGATTCCGGAAGGCGGATGTTTCGGAGCCGCATGCCTGGCAGCCGCCTACAGTGAAGGCGCTGCAGTCTGTGGTGGGGAGTGCGCGAAATGTGCCGCAGCCTACCGACCCTGCTGAAGCGTTTGCGATCTATACGCGGGACGTCATTGCGCGTGATCCCGCTGTGTTGCGCGATCTGCTGGAGATTCGTCCGGCGGGGCCTGAGCTGGCGTTGCATGATGTGGAGACGCCGGCGAGTCTATGCAAGCGCTTTGTGGCGAGTGCGATGTCATTGGGCTCGCTGAGCCCGGAGGCTCATCAGACGATTACGGCTGCGATGAATATGCTTGGTGGCCGGTCGAATACTGGGGAGGGTGGCGAGGACTCGGCAGTGTATCGTCTGCATCCTGAAGGCGCAGACACGGTCGATTCGGATGGAGGGTTGAGTCTTGCGGCGCGGTCTGGCGGAGGTGTGGCGGTGGCCGAGGCGGCGGTTGAGGCGCCTGCGGTGCATGTGTCGTTGAATAACAAGATTAAGCAGATTGCGTCGGGACGGTTTGGCGTGACGGCGGAGTATCTGTCGCATGCTGAGGAGATTGAGATCAAGGTTGCGCAGGGCGCGAAGCCCGGCGAGGGTGGGCAGCTGCCGGGGCATAAGGTGAGCGGGTTGATCGCACGGTTGCGGCATGCGCAGCCTGGGGTTTCGTTGATCTCGCCGCCGCCGCATCATGATATTTACTCGATCGAGGATCTGGCGCAGTTGATCTACGACCTGAAGCGAGTGAATCCGCGCGCTGCGATTGGGGTGAAGCTGGTGTCGGGTTGCGGCGTTGGCACCGTGGCCGCGGGTGTAGCGAAGGCGTATGCGGACTACATCGTAATCGCAGGGAACACTGGCGGCACTGGTGCGGCGGCGCTATCGAGCATCAAGTATGCCGGGAATCCTTGGGAGCTTGGACTCGCCGAAGCGCAGCAGGTACTGATGCAGAATGGAATGCGCGGCCGTGTGAGGCTGCGAACCGACGGCGGGCTTGCTACCGCACGGGACATTTTGATCGCGGCGCTTCTGGGCGCGGATGAGTATGCGTTCGGCACGGCAGTGCTGGTGGTGCTTGGATGCGATATGGCGCGGCAGTGTCATTTGAATACTTGTCCTACGGGAATTGCGACGCAGAAGCCTGAGTTGCGTGCGAAATTCCGCGGCAAGCCGGAACATGTGGTGCGGTTCTTCGAACAGCTTTCGGCGGATCTGCAGCACCTGCTGGCTCGCTATGGACTGCCTTCGATTGAGGCGGCGATTGGGCGTTCGGATCTGTTAGAGCAGGTTCGGTTCGATGGGAATCTTGATCTGCAACCGATGTTGGCGAAAGTGTCGGATGGGCCTAGCCGGTTCATGGGCGTGCGGAACAATCAGCCAATGTCGGGGCCGCCACTTGATGAGGCGTGGATTGCGCCGGCTATGGCTGCCATCGATGCGGGGAAGGTATTCGTCGTTGATTCGAAGATTGCCAACTGTGACCGGGCTGTTGGTTCACGGCTGGCGGGAGAGATTGCGGTGCGACGTGCGCAGGGTGAGCTTGCTGCGGATGTTACGTTCAACCTGACCGGGACGGCTGGGCAATCGTTTGGCGCGTTCACTGTGGATGGGATGAAGCTGGTGCTCGACGGACAGGCGAACGATTTCGTCGGGAAGGGATTGTCGGGCGGCGAGCTTGTGATTCGGGCGCGAGGACTGGCGGCGAAGGATAGCGGAAGCCACGTTATTCTCGGCAACGTCGCTCTGTACGGCGCGACCTCTGGGAAATTGTTTGCGGCAGGTCGGGCTGGAGAGCGGTTCGCGGTTCGGAACTCGGGCGCTGTCGCCGTGGTGGAAGGCGTTGGAGACCATGGGTGCGAGTACATGACGGGTGGAGTCGTTGCGATTCTTGGCCGGGTCGGGATGAACTTTGGAGCAGGAATGACCGGCGGCCTCGCATGGGTTCTAGATGCTGATGGCTCCTTCGTGTCAGGGCTGAGGTATCATCCCGAATTCATTGAGGCTGAGTCATTTAACTCTGTCGATCCCGATTCGCAGGCGAGTCTGAAGGCCTTAATTGAGGAGCATGTGAAGGAGTCGGGCAGCGGGCTTGGACAGACGATGCTGGCTGATTGGGCTAACAAGTCAGCAGGTTTTGTTCGATTGACTCCGCGACCGCAGGTGTAAGGTGTCGACCTGCAGAAGACAGAGGAACGGTTGCCGGAACGCTCATTGTGGATTCTGCGTGGGCGGAGGATGTAACTCCAGCTACGTAAAGGACGAGTTGCATAAAGATTCATTTTGTGGGGAATGAATCACAATTCATTCTTGGCAAAGTCGCTTCGATTCATTAGAGTGGCGGCACCGGAGATTTCCGGTTTGAGGCCTGGACTGAAACGATTAGCGAAGAAGACGAGGCCTGATTCCATCAAGGCAGAGGCACCCGCAACGGGGCCGGGAAGCGAAAAATATCAGCGCATTCTGGATGCAGCGGTGGAGGTCATCGCGGAGCATGGTTATTTCAGCTCTCCGGTGAGTGCGATTGCGAAGCGGGCCGGGGTGGCGGACGGAACGATCTATCTCTACTTCAAGAGTAAAGATGATGTGCTGCGGACCGCGATCGATTCGACCTTCGATAAGTTTCATCGGCAGGTGGAGGACGAGTTCAAGACTCTGAAAGATCCGCGTGAGCAGTTGGAATATATCGCGCAGGTTCATTTGGAGAGCCATGCCGTGAATCGCAGCATGGCGGTGTTGATGCAGACCGAGGTGCGGCAAAGTGCGAAGTTCATCGCGGAGTTTTCACATCATCATCTGGTGAAGTACATCCAGGTGGTGCGCGAGGTGGTGCGGAGGGGGCAGCAGGAGGGGATCTTCCGGCGCGATGTCTCCGATGGTGTGGTGGCGCACTGCATGTTTGGGGCAATTGACGAGTTGCTGAGCTCAGCGGTGTTTACGGGGCGGGTTTATGATTCGAAGGCTACGGCCGCCCAGGTGATGGATGTGCTGCTGAGTGGGATTCAGGCGAGATGATTTGTGGGGACAAGAAGACAGCGAACATAGTCCGTTCGATTGTGCGACTCATGGACATTAGGAAAGCAAGCAGCAGCGACTGCGGGTTGGATTCAGGGAGAGACGATGTTTGATTTTGTAACTTTGAGTGATGTTCTGGAACGGGCTACGGGGTGGGGCAGCAGATCAGTGATGATGGCGCAGCAGGCGGATGGCACGTGGACGCCTATTTCTTCTGATGAGCTTTATGGTCGGGTGCGTGCGCTGGCGGATGTGTTTCGCGGATGGGGAGTGGGGAAGGGCGATCGCGTGGCGATTCTTTCGGAAAACCGGTGGGAGTGGGCGGTGACGGACTTCGCGACTCTGGCGATTGGAGGCGTAGACGTGCCGCTTTATCCGACGCTGACGCCGGAACAGATTGGCTACATGTTACGGGACTCCGGCGCGAAGGTGGCGGTGCTGTCGTCGCGCGAGCAGTACGACAAGCTGGCGGCTGCGGGGGATGTGCCGGATCTGGAGCATGTGGTGGTGATGGATGCCGGGGAGTTTCCGAATGCAGAGACCTTCGGCGTGTTGATGGAAGGATCGGCGGCAAAGCAGCATAAGGATGCTGGATTTGATGGGATGCTCAAGACAGTCAAGCCGGAGGATCTGGCTACGATTATCTATACGTCGGGCACGACCGGAGAGCCGAAGGGCGTGATGTTGACGCATGGAAATCTGACGAGCAATGTGAACTTCTCGACGGGAAAGATGGGATTTTCGGAGAAGGACAGTTGCATCTCGTTTCTGCCGCTGTCGCACGTGACGGCTCGGCATACGGACTATGCGTTGCTGTGTCATGGAGTGAAGCTGGCTTATTGCGCGAAGTTTGATCAGTTGGCGGGCGCGATGAAGGTGGTGAGGCCGACGGTGTTTTTGGCGGTGCCTCGGGTCTATGAAAAGATTCGGCAGGCTGTGGAGGCGAAGTCGGCACTGTCGCCGGCAAAGCTGAAGATTCTGCGCTGGGCGCTTGGTGTCGGGAAGAAGCATCGGGCAGAGATACTGGTGGGCAAGACGCCGAGTTCGCCTGGTTGGAAGATTGCGAACAAGCTGGTGTATTCGAAGATTCGTGAGGCGTTTGGCGGACGCGCTGAGGTGTTTATCTCGGGGGGCGCGCCACTGGGGATGGATTCGGCTGGGTGGTTTGCGGATGTCGGGATTCGGATCTTTGAGGGGTATGGGTTGACGGAGACCTCGCCGGTGATTGCGGTGAACTACCCGGAGGCTCACCGGATTGGGACTGTCGGTAAGGCGCTTGGGAATGTGCAGTGCCGATTTGCAGAGGACGGGGAGCTTGAGGTGAAGGGTCCCTCGATCTTCGTCGGGTATTGGAAGAAAGAGAAGGAGACTGCTGAGACGTTTACTGCGGATGGGTGGTTCAAGACCGGGGATATTGGCAATATCGATAAGGACGGGTACCTGTCGATTACGGATCGGAAGAAGGAGCTGCTGAAGACGAGTGGAGGAAAGCTGATTGCTCCGCAGCCGATTGAGAATAAGTTGAAGGCGAATGCTTTGGTGGCGCACGCGGCGCTCGTAGGAGACAAGCATAAGTTTGCTTGTGTGCTGATTTCTCCGAACTTTGCGGCGCTTGATGGGTGGGCGAAGGGGCAGGGGATTGCCGCGGGCGACCGCGCTGCGCTGGTGAAAGATGCGAAGGTGGTGAAGGCTTATCAGGAGATCGTTGATAAGGTGAATATGGGTCTGGCGAACTTCGAGAGCATGAAGCGGATGAGCATCGTGCCGGAGGAGTGGAGCGTTGAGGATGGGACGCTGACGCCGAGTTTGAAGTTGAAGCGGCGTGTTGTGGAACGGAAGTACGCGAAGGAGATCGATGAATTCTATGCGGATGAGGCGACTGCATCGAAGGTATGATCTGGGTTTATTGAGAGCGGCGGTTTTGCGGACGTGGGGTGTGGCGGCGCTGGCGTGTGGAGTTTGTCTGGCGCAAGTGGGGCCGCCGGTGTGCGCGGTGCCGGCGGGAAAACAAGTTGCGAGTCTGCGACCGCAGGTTGAGCCACGTCCTACTGTGGCAGCAACGGTGGCTACGGCGGAGATTGCTGCTGCGGATCCGACGATGATAGTGGCGGCGGAGCCGATGGAGAACTTTGGTGTCGCACGGTATCGGCTGAAGGACTACGCCGACTGTGTGGGGACCGGTGGGTGCTACTGGGCAGATGTGGATGCGCAGGCGAAGAGAGCTGGGGCGGAGTTAATGAGGCTGATTGCCGCTCGAAAGGCGGGAGAGAAGCTTGCGCTGGTGCTGGATATTGATGAGACGTCGCTGACGAACTATTGCGAGATGAGGCGTGAGGACTATGGGTTTATCTCGGTGCCATTCAACGAGTGGGCAGTGTCGTCAGAGGCGGATATGGCATTGCCGGGTACGCTACGGCTGTTCAATGAGGCTCGGGCGGAGGGATTAGAGGTTTTCTTTATTACAGGTCGGCCTGGAGAGCAAAGAGCGGCTACGGCGAAGAATCTGGAGGCCGCAGGGTATAAGGGGTGGAAGGGTCTCGCTCTGCGAGAGGGGCCAGAGATGACGATGGCGACGGTCGCCTACAAGAGTGAGGAGCGGAAGAAGATTGTGGATGCCGGGTATCGGATCGTGATGAACGTTGGGGATCAATGGAGTGACTTGAATGGTGAGCCCAAGGCGGAGATTAGCGTTAAACTGCCGAATCCCTTTTATTATTTGCCTTGAGGGTTTGGAGAGGGGCTTGATTTGGGGACTTTAGTATCGAGCGATAGGACGATGTTGCGGCGGGCGAGTAAGGTGGGGCGGAAGTTTTCGAATCCGGTCCCTACGGCGATCGGTGGGTTGGGTACGATCTTCAAGCTACTGCCGCATTATTTGACGAACAAGGCGGAGACCGCTCCGGTAAAGGCGCTCGGGCCATTCAGGACGGATGTTTCGATTTATGCAAAGGCTCCGGAGAGTGGGCTGCGGGTGACGTGGATGGGACACTCGTCGCTGTTGGTGGAGATCGACGGGGTGCGGCTGCTGATGGATCCGGTGTGGGACGAACGCGCTTCACCGATGCGATGGGCAGGGCCGAAACGGTTTTTTGCTCCGACGATGCGTTTGGAGGAACTGCCGTCTGTGGACGTGGTGCTGGTGTCTCACGACCACTTTGATCATTTGGGAGAGGCTACGGTTCGAGGGCTTGCAGGGCTCGAGTCGATGCGCAGGGCGAAGTGGGTCACCTCGCTGGGAGTGGGTGAGGAGTTGCGACGGTTCGGCGTCGATGCCATGAGGATCTCGGAGATGGATTGGACCGAGAGCCTGGTTGTGGGCGGTGTGGAGATAACGGCGGTTCCGACACGACATTTTTCGGGGAGAAGTTTGTTCAATCGATTCGAGACATTGTGGTCGGCGTTTGTGTTGAAAGGGCCAAAGCATACGGTTTACTTTGGTGCGGACTCGGGATGGTGGGAGGGATTCGCTGAAATTGGCGCGGCGTATGGGCCGTTTGACCTCACGATGCTGGAGATCGGAGCGTTCGATGTGATGTGGGATGGGATTCACCTTGGACCGGATGGCGCCGCGCGCGCGTTCGAGGCACTGGGCGGTAAGGGTCTGATGATGCCGATTCACTGGGGGCTGTTTGATCTGGCGCTGCATGCATGGCGACAGCCGATTACACGGATCGTAGAATTGGCCGACGAAAGAGGGATTAAGCTGTGGGCTCCGGAGCCGGGACGACCGACTGAGGTAGTGAGTGGGGTTGAGTTGCGGTCGGATTGGTGGCGATGAAGTTCGATGCTTGCTGCACATTCTTCACAACGAACTCTTCAGGCACGCGGATCTTGCTGTTTCGTTTGATCGAAAGTCGATCTTCAATTGGTCTTTGATCTTGATGGGTGCCACCACTGACGCTAGTCGGTTGAATGCAGAGGGTGATGATTTGAAGAGAGCAGAGTATGATTTCGCTGATGTCAAAAGGAGCGATTAATGAGGATTGGAATGTTGACCGGTGGTGGGGATTGTCCTGGGTTGAATGCGGTGATTCGGGCTGCGGTGCGCAAGGGGATCTTGCATCATGGGGATGAGTTTGTCGGATTTATGGAGGGGTGGCGTGGTGTGCTGGATGACGTAACGATGCCGCTCACACTTGAGACAACGTCGGGCATTCTGCATCGGGGTGGGACGATTCTGCGGTCTTCGCGAACGAATGTGAAGAAGATTCCTGGTGGATTTGAGAAGTGCGTCGAGGTTCTTGGAAAGCACAAGCTGGATGCGCTGATTGCTCTGGGTGGAGACGATACGCAGTCGATCAGCCTGGCGCTGAGCGAGAAAGGTGTTAAGTGCGTTGGCGTGCCGAAGACAATCGATAACGATCTGAATGGTACGGATGCCTGTTTCGGGTTCGATACGGCGGTGACAATTGCGACTGAGGCAGTCGATCGGTTGCACTCGACCGCCGAGGCGCATAACCGGGTGATCGTGTGTGAAGTGATGGGCCGCGATGCGGGATGGATTGCTATCACGGCGGGCATCGCTGGGGGGGCGGATGTGATTCTCGTGCCGGAGGTGCCGATCGATATCGAAGAGGTTTGCCGGTTGGTGAAGTATCGGCGCGAGCACGGCAAGAAATTTTCGATTGTGGTTGCGGCTGAGGGGGCGCAGTTTCCGGAGTCGGGACAGGCGACGCACGGAACGGCTGTCGACTCGTTTGGCCATGCACGGCTGAGCGGGATTGGCCAGGCGCTGGCGGAGGAGATTGAGAAGCGGACCGGGTATGAAACCAGGAGTGTGAATCTTGGGCATACGCAGCGGGGCGGGACGCCTTCGGCCTATGACCGGATGCTGGCTACTCGGTACGGGGTGGCGGCGATCGATCTTGTGCATGCGGGGAAGTTTGGCCGGCTGGTGGTGCTGAAGGGAACCGCGATCACGGATATTCCGCTGGCGGATGCAATCGCCAAGACCAGAACGGTCGGGGAGGACTTACTGGCGGTAGTGAAGGGGTTACAGCCGTTAGCTTCCAGTTAACAAAGGCGATTTTTGTTGTGCCGGTAGACAAAAGGGGGTACAAAGAGGGTGCCGGGTGTTGCTCTACATTCGGCATCCATTCTGCACTGCTTTAGGTCGAACGGAGACTTGTGATGGCTGTGTCAGTACAGGCAACGGTGCGTGAGGTAATGGACATCAGGCAGGCGTCGGAGTATCTGGGCATCAGTGGGGACACGTTGTACCGATATGCTTCCGAGGGGTTTATTCCGGCGTTCAAGTTGGGGAACCGGTGGCGGTTTAAGAAGACGCTGCTGGATGCCTGGATGGATGAGAAATCGGGCGTAAAGCCGCCTGCGCCGATTGCAGTAATGCCTAAACAGAGAAAACCGGTTGCACGGGCGCGGTAAACGGATTGACTACACTGCTGCTGGCACTACAACTTAATGGGTACATTGTCCTGTTCGGAGCAGTTGCTGTTGCGGCGTTCTGGTTTGCGATCCAGCTTTTCTGGTCGGTAGCCAGGAAACCTTGGTACAGCGTGGTGATGCGGCTGGTGGGTGCGCTGGTATTGCTTGGGTTGGGAGTCGTGATGATTTTCTTTACTGCCTTCGGGAGTTGAATGGCAGCGATTGCCGGAGTGTTTCGCGAGTTGCGCAGGCCACAAGTGGGGGGCGATAGGGCTAGGCCGACTGTAGGGTGATGACCGTGATTTCAGGGGGACAGTTCAGGCGGATGGGAAGGCCCACAGTGCCGATACCGCGGTTGACGTAGAGCTGCATTCGATTGAAGCGATAGTGCCCTTCAGGATATTTTTCCCCGAGTGGCGGTAGGATGAGCGGGCCGAGAAAGGGCAGACGAATCTGGCCGCCGTGGGAGTGGCCTGAGAGCATGAGATCAACGAGGTGGCCGCGGGGGTGGGCCATGACGGTGTCGGCGTAGTCAGGCTCGTGAGCCATGAGGATGACTGGACCGTCTGGCTTCGTGGGGAGTGCGAGATCGAGGTTGGGAGTGCTCTGGCCGGGATCATCGACGCCGCAGAGCCAGAGACGATCCCCGTTGCGCTCGATGGGAAGGTACCGGTTGACGAGAACTGGTGTGCCACGGCTGGAGAGCGCCTCGATGACCATAGGAGCGTCGACGACTACGTCATGATTGCCGAGGATGCCGTAGCGTAGAGGCGCGGTGAGGGTGGCGATAATCTCGGCGCATCGGTGCGCAGCGTGTTTGCCGGCTATGAAGGTGATAGAGCCGTGAGTGACGAAATCGCCGGTGAGGAGCACGAGGTCGGGATTCAGGGTGTTGACCTTGCTGATGATCCGCTCGAGGAAGAAAGGCTCTGTGTATTCGTCGAGATGGATGTCACTGAGTTGAACGATGCGGTAGCCGTTGAAGGCGGCGGGGAGATTCGTGATGGCGATGGGCCGGTGGACGATGTCCACTTCGTGGCGAGCGATCTCCCCAGAGTAAAGGGCCAAAGCTGCGGCGGTAGTTCCGGTGCCTATGAGAAAGTTGCGTCGAGTAAAGCGCGACGGCTGAACGGATTGAGAGCCGGGCATACTTCATGATACCGGGTAAAGGGGGATAGACCAAAGGCGGCTTGGCGACCAGGGAGTTGGGTAGAATCAGAGGTGATGAATTTCAGCTTGAGGAAGAAAAGAGCCAGCGCTGCAGCGAAGGCAGCTGGCGTCGATGGGATGTTGGTCACGCATCTACCGGATGTTCGTTACCTTTGCGGCTTTACAGGCTCGAATGCGGCGCTGGTATCAGTGGGTGGGCGAGCGACACTGTTTACCGATGGGCGATACACAGTACAGGCGCGTGCAGAGGCGGCTGGAACTAAGGTTGTGATCACTAAGAAGCCAGCGGTGGTGGCGGCTTGTGAGTGGCTAGAGGCCGCAGGGGTGAAGCGTTGTGGATTTGATGCGACGCATACGACGGTGACGGCTCTCGAGACCATGCGGAAGGCATTGTCTACGAAGGTGCGGCGAGGGATGTTTGTGGCGTTAGGGCCGGTCGTGGCTGGGATGCGAGAGGTGAAAGACGCTGACGAGATAAATCTGATACGGACCGCTGCTTTGGTCGGGTGTGATTTGTTTGAAGGAATGCTGACGTACCTGGAGGCAGGACTGACTGAAACTGAGGTCGCGGCGACTCTGGAGTATGCGGCGAGGCTCGCGGGTGCCGAGGGAATGTCGTTCGATACGATCGTTGCCAGTGGAGAGCGATCTGCCCTGCCGCATGGGCGAGCCACGCGGGCGAAACTGCCAAAGCAAGGGTTCGTGACATTGGACTTCGGTGTTATTCTCGACGGATATTGCAGCGATATGACCCGTACTGTTCACTTGGGCAAGGCACCGCCGGATGAACGAGACGTGTATGATTCTGTGCTGGAAGCGCAGGAGGCTGCAGTCGCCGCTGTGGCGCCGGGAGTGACCGCCGGAGAGGTGGATGAGGCGGCGCGGAGCGTTTTGCGGAGGGTGAAGCTGGATAAGTACTTCAGCCATTCTACCGGGCACGGTGTTGGGTTGGAGATTCACGAAGGACCGAGGCTTGCAGCGAAGCAAACGCAGGTGTTAGAGCAGGGAATGGTGATTACAATCGAACCTGGCGTTTATATGCCGGGACGGTTTGGGTTGCGCATTGAAGATATGGTTTTGGTGACGGCCGATGGCGGTGAGGTCTTGACGCCGAGCGTGAAGGCCTGGGTTGAGCTGTAAAAAAACGAGATGGTGCCGCAAGAGGCACGGGAAGAGACATGATGGACGGAAATAAGTTGAATGAGCTGCGCGAACTGGTTGAGTTTCTGAAGGCGAATGAGATCGCCGAGTTCGATATGGAGCAGGACGACCTGAAGGTGCGGATCAAATTTGCGGGTGAGCCTGCGGCTCCTCCCGCTGGCGGATTCGATATGGCGCAGTTGAGCCGGTTGATGGCCTCGGCGCCTGCAGTTGCTCCGGCGCCAGTTGCTGCGGCTGCTCCCGCGGCGCTGACAGGCGCTCCCCTTGTTGCAGAAGCGGAAGAGAAGTTGCATGAGGTGAAATCGCCTATTGTCGGAACATTCTATGAGTCACCGTCTCCCGGCGCGCCTGCGTTTGTGAAAGTGGGCGATCAGGTTGAGGTCGGGCAGGTGCTCTGCATCGTCGAGGCCATGAAGCTGATGAATGAGATTGAATCCGATGTGGCCGGTGAAGTCGTGAAGCGGATCGCATCGAGTGGGCAGCCGGTGGAGTATGGTCAGCCACTTTTTGCCATCAAGGCGCGGTAAAGACTGTAGCGATTCATCAGCAAAGTTAGACGGAAGGCATCGCGAGTTTATGTTTCGTAAGGTATTGATTGCCAATCGTGGGGAGATTGCATTGCGCGTAATCAGCGCTTGCAAAGAGATGGGTATCCGCACGGTTGCGGTGTATAGCGAGGCGGATCGCAATTCGCTGCATGTGCGGTTTGCTGACGAGGCGATCTGCATTGGACCTCCGCGCTCTGCAGATAGTTATCTCAACGTGCCGGCGGTGATCTCGGCTGCTGAGATTGCGGACGTTGATGCGATCCATCCTGGGTATGGGCTGTTGAGCGAGAATGCGAACTTCGCTGAAGTCTGCCGGGCTTCAAATATCAAGTTTATTGGCCCCCCGCCAGAAGTGACCCGGATGATGGGGGAGAAGTCCACGGCGCGGCAGACGATGAAGAAGGCTAAGGTGCCGATTCTACCGGGGTCGGATGGGATTATCGCGGACGAGAATGAGGCGCTGGAGTGGGCTAAAGACGTTGGGTATCCAGTAATTTTGAAGGCTGTTGCAGGCGGCGGCGGTCGTGGGATGCGTATCTGTCGGAATAAAGAAGAACTGCCGGGGATGTACCAGCAGGCTTCGACCGAAGCGGCGAATGCGTTCGGCAACGGCGATATGTACATGGAGAAGTTCATCGAGCGGCCCCGGCATATCGAGTTCCAGGTGCTGGCGGATGAACATGGCAATGTGATGAGCCTCGGCGAGCGGGAGTGTTCGATCCAAAGACGCCATCAGAAGCTGATTGAAGAAGCTCCGAGCCTGATGGTGACTCCGAAGTTGCGGGAAGAGTTAGGTAAGACGATCAAGCGGGCTCTGGAGAATATCGGGTATTGGAACGCTGGGACGATTGAATTTTTGATGGATGAAGATGGCAAGATTTACTTCATCGAGATGAATACTCGGATTCAGGTGGAGCATTGTGTCACCGAGATGGTTACAGGAATTGATCTGGTCAAAGCGCAGTTGCGGATCGCGGCGGGAGAAAAGCTGACCTCGATCATCACGAGACCGGTGGAGATTCGTGGTCACGCAATCGAGTGCCGGATCAATGCGGAGCATCCGGAAAAGTTCACGCCGAGCGCGGGGAAGATTACAGCGTTCAATTTGCCGGGAGGTAATGGGGTTCGGGTGGATACGGCGCAGTATGCTGAGGGATTTGTGCCGCCATACTACGACTCTTTGATTGCGAAGCTGATCTGCCACGGCTCGGATCGTGAGGAAGCGATGAATAAGATGCAGCGTGCGCTTTCTCAGTTTGTGGTCCAGGGGATTCATACTACGATTCCGCTGCACGAGAAGATCTTTGCCGATAAAGAATTTCGAACGGGACAGTTCGATACGAAGTTTATGGAGCGGTTCTTCGAACGGCAGAAGGAAAGCTAGTCGGTGGAAGCGTAACGACCTGTACCTGGGCGCTATTTGCGCTTCAAAAGGATGCGTGGGTGAAGCTGTTCGAAATTCATTACCATCGAACGCAGTCTTAGTTATGAGCCAAACGTCGCGTTCTCTTCCCGATTTCTACGCCATCATCGACGCAGGTGTGTTGGCGAAAGGAGGCGTCGACCTGGGTGATTTTGCCAGGGCAGTCCGTGATGCGGGAGTTCAGTTGGTGCAATATCGTGACAAAGAGGCGGCTCCGCAGGCGATTCTCCGCCATGCGGAGATCATTCGTGACATCTTTGCGGGGAGTGGATCCTTATTGATCATGAATGACCGCGCAGACCTTGCGGTGCTTGCTGGGTGGGACGGAATTCATGTGGGGCAGAGCGATCTGTCTCCGGAGGATGCGCGCAAGGTTGTGGGACCGACGAGTTGGGTTGGGGTGTCGACCCATACTGAAGAGCAGGTTCGACTGGCAGAGTCGAGTGGTGCGGATTATGTTGCTGTTGGACCGGTGTTCGCCACCGGGACGAAGCGCGATGCGGAGCCGGTGATTGGCTTGACAGGTGTGACGAGGGCGAGGACGCTCACGACAAAGCCGCTGGTTGCGATTGGCGGGGTTACAAGGGAAAACGCGCGAAGTGTGATCGAAGCGGGAGCGGATTCGGTTGCAGTGATCAGTGCTTTGATTGATGAGGGGGAATCAGTTGAAAAAGTGGCGAGAGACTTTCTCGATGTTTTACGGTAGAACAGACGAACGTGAATCTTGTGAAAAAAACTGAACTTGACGATCCTCGGTCGCGAGAGGTTGGCCGCGAAGGAACGTCGTCGGCTCCTCAATTTGTGCAGGGGATGGGGTTGTTTTCGGCGACCGCGATCGTGATGGGGTCGATGATCGGATCTGGCATCTTCATCGTTTCGGCGGATATGTCGCGCGGGCTGGGGTCGCCGGCGCTGCTGATTGCGGCTTGGCTGGTGACGGCGGCGATGACCATAATTGGCGCGTTGAGTTATGGAGAATTGGCGGCGATGATGCCAAAGGCCGGCGGGCAATATGTTTATCTGCGCGAGGCGCTTGGACCGCTGTGGGGATTTCTTTATGGGTGGACGTTGTTCCTGGTTATTCAGACAGGGACCATTGCGGCGGTGGGGGTCGCGTTTGGGAAATTTCTTGGTGTTTTCTTTCCGAGTGTAAGTGCACAGAACTGGATCTTCCATATTGGGCATGTTCCTGCTTGGCACGTGGGGCCCATGGTGTTGGGTAACATGGACATCGGGTTGAATACGGCGAACCTGTCGGCGATTGTGGTCATTACTTTGCTGACGCTGCTGAACACGTTTGGTGTGAAGATGGGCGCGGCGGTGCAGAATGTCTTCACTTCTGCGAAGGTGCTGGCGCTGGCGGCGGTGGTGCTGGTAGGCGTATTGGCGAAGAATTCGGTTGCCGTTGCGGCGAATTTTGGCGCAGGGTGGCATAACTTCTGGGCAGGTGCGGGGTGGCACACGGTACATGCGGTCCAGGTAGGGGTGGGTGGGCCGACCGCTTATGTGGGCTTGTTGACGATGGTGGCGGTGGTGCAGGTGGGATCGCTGTTCAGTTCGGACGCGTGGAACAACGTTACATTCACGGCGGGCGAGATCAGAAATCCGAAGAGGAATCTGCCGTTGTCACTGGCGATTGGCACAGGTGTTGTGTTGTTGTTGTATGTGCTGTGCAACTTCGTCTACCTGAGTGTGCTGCCGATGGTGGGTGATCCGACGGCTACGACGATTGCTGGGCGAGGGATTCAGTTTGCGTCAGAAGACAGGGTCGCAACCGCGGTGATGGAGCAGGCCTTTGCGGGATATGGCGCGAAGCTGATGGCTGCGGCGATTCTGGTCTCGACGTTTGGGTGCGTGAATGGGATGTTGTTGGCTGGCGCGCGTGTGTATTACGCGATGAGCCGGGATGGATTGTTCTTCAAATCTGTGGGCAGACTGAGTGAAAGGTCTAAAACTCCGGTGAACTCGCTGTGGGTGCAGTGGGCGTGGACCTGCCTGCTGTGTCTCTCTGGGAGTTACGGGCAGCTGCTGGACTACGTGATCTTTGCCGTGCTGGTCTTCTACGTGATGACGATTGCGGGGCTCTTTGTGCTTCGGCGGACACGGCCGGATGCGGTGCGGCCGTATAAAGCATTTGGGTATCCGGTGTTGCCGGCGCTCTATATCGTGATGGCGCTGTGGATTTGTGCAGTACTATTGCGTTACAAACCTCAATACACCTGGCCAGGTCTTGTGCTCGTTCTGCTGGGTATACCTGTTTATTTGATATGGACTCGGATGCCACAGTCTCGATCGATTGATATGACCGCAAACGAAGGGTAGTGAAAGCTTCAGGAAAGTAGAGAACTCGAATCAATGGCGAAGTTGCTGGCAACCAAACCTCTCTCGCGTCTGCTGCATGAGGCGCAGGACGAGGGCGAAAGCGGACTCAAACGTACCCTGGGCCCACTGAACCTGATCACGCTCGGAGTCGGAGCGATCATTGGCGCAGGAATATTTGTTCTGACAGGACAGGCTGCTGCGAAACATGCGGGGCCGGCTGTGATGCTCAGCTTCGTTGTGGCCGGTATTACCTGCGCGTTTGCGGGTCTCTGCTATGCGGAGTTTGCTTCCCTGATTCCCATCGCAGGTTCGGCTTACACGTATGGATACGCTACGCTGGGCGAGTTTGTGGCCTGGATCATCGGCTGGGATCTGGTGCTCGAGTACGCTTTCGGCGCTGCAACGGTGGCTTCGGGTTGGAGCGGATACTTTGTCGGGCTGCTGCAGGACTTCCACATTCATATTCCTCCTCAACTGACGACTACTCCGGGAAATGTGCTGTACCTGTATCACGATCGCTGGCAGGCGTTGACGGCGCTTCCGGCTGGAATCAATGCTTCGGCGCTGCCGCATGTCGCCGGGGTCTTCAACCTGGTGGCGTTTCTGGTGATCACAGTGATCACGACCATTCTGATCATCGGGATTCAGGAGTCGGCGAATCTGAATACTGCGATTGTGATCGTGAAGCTGGGCGTTGTGGGTGTGTTTCTGGTGCTGGGGATTGGGTACATCCTGAAGCATCCCGCTGAGGCTCATGCGAACTGGACTCCTTTCATTCCGCCGAGCGAAGGGCCGGGGGCCTTTGGGATCGGGGGTATTACGGCTGGTGCTGCTTCGATCTTCTTTGCATATATCGGATTCGATGCGGTGTCGACGGCGGCGCAGGAGGCGAAGAATCCGAAGCGTGATATGCCGATCGGTATCCTCGGGTCGCTGGTGTTCTGCACGCTGCTGTACATCGTGGTGTCGGGTGTGCTGACCGGGTTGGTGAATTACAGGGCTTTGAACGTTGGTGATCCGGTTGCGGTCGGTATCGATGTGACCGGCGTCCGGTGGGGCAGCATTCTGGTGAAGATTGGTGCTGTGTTTGGTCTGTCTACGGTGATGCTGGTGATGTTGCTGGGGCAGTCGCGGGTGTTCTATTCGATGTCGCGGGACGGTCTGCTGTGGAAGTGGGCTGGGGTGATCCATCCCCGGTTCCGTACGCCTTGGATCTCGAATCTGGTTGTAGGCGCGATCGTCGCGTTTATGCCGGCGCTTCTTCCGATCAGCAGGCTGAGTGAACTGGTGAACATGGGAACGCTGCTGGCGTTTGCGATTGTCTGCGCTGGAGTCTGGATTCTCCGGAGGCGTAATCCGACTTTGCATCGGCCATTCAAGACGCCGCTGGTTCCGCTGGTGCCGTTCCTGGGTATTGTCAGTGCGCTCTACCTTGTGTGGACCCTGCCGACGCTGACCAAAGTTGTGGTGCTGGGCTGGCTCGCGTTTGGACTGGTGATCTACTTCACCTACAGCGTCAAACACAGCAAGGTCCAACTGGCGCTGAAGGCCGAGGGCAAATAGTGGCCCGGGGGGGCACCCACCCCCCCCGGTTACCGGCCTCTAAGTCTTTTGTAATCATTTATTTAGGAGCATCTGCTCTCCGTAAATTCGTCTTGATAAAGGGGTTACGGCCAAATTCGTCTAAATAAAAGGGTTATGAGTGTTAATGAGAAAAAGCCCCGGGGCGCCCGTGGCTTTTTATGCTCTGTATCCAGTGTAGCGGGTTGAGGGGAACTCATACGCCACGCGGATGTTGTTGTTGAGACTGGGTTTGCGTGTTTTAAGGGCTTGACAGGTTTTACCAGCCACGAGACTTCGATTGCGGTGACGATTTGCGTGGAAGGAAAGCAGGGCAACAGCAAAAACAAGGACAACAGCAGATCCCCTTCGGGGATGACAACAAGAAAAACAAGGACAATAAGAAAAACAAAGCAAGGCGGCGGGCTGCCTTGCACCATGAGGCTGCCCCTTCAGCAGCCTTTGCCTATGGAGTGCTCGTGGGTTGGAACCCTCGTGTCTCGTACCAACGAAGCACGCGGAGTGCACGGAGCGTGTTCCACCGACTGAGCTCACCGACCGATTCGCCCAATGGGAGGGCCAGTCCTTCGTCGTGCGCGTCATCGAGGAGCCAGCGGCCGTTGGGCTGACGGTTGCTCTGAACGATGTGGAGGGCATCCCTGACGCGCGGATCGGGTGGAATACCGGTGTCCCTGAAGTAGTCGAGAGCTCGAAGAATGTCGTAGTGGTAGCGGGTCGGGAATGCGAATCTTAGAAACGCCGGGTCTGCGAACTTGCCGGTCGAGAGCCGCCGGAAGAGAGTGCGTTTGAGAAGGTACTCTTCGCCTCGGCGCCTAGCCGCGGCGATCTCCGGTGCGGAGCCGACGGCACGCTCGTACTCGAGCAATCCTTCCAGCACGCAGATGGTGGTGTGGAACGAGGAGCGTGTACTCTCCGGCGCTTCGCAGTTCCAACCGCCGTCCTCGAGCTGTTCGTCGACGAGACGGCGTGCGAGGCTCTCGGTGGGTCGTCCAAAGTAGGCGCCGAGCGCGAGGATGCCTCCGTTGATGCACGGTTCCACTTCTCCTTCGAAGAACGTCTTGAACGGCTTGTCGCGGAACTCCTCGTCCCACTGGTAGCCCGCCTCGAGACGAGTTACCGCCGACTCGACTGCGGGGTCGCTACGGTCGACGCCTGTCGCGCGCAGAAGGAGCAATGTGAACAGAGTCGACAGCCAGACGGGAGCATCGGCCCGGTGCCATGAGCCGTCGGAGCCTTGGCAGGCGAGAATCTCGGCACCGATCCCTTCGTGCGTTATGCGTGCGCGCTTCTCGGCGATCGCGGCAGGGGAAGGGTCGGTTAGATCGCGCATCGCCTGCCAGCTTATTGCGGGGTCCGAATCGAGTAGCCAGTCGATGGTGTCCACGGCGTTATCTTACGTCTTCGAGCCTACCGCTAACCTCTCGTTTGGAAGCCGTCGACGCCTTCGAAATTAGTTTTCTAATTTTTGGAGAGGCTTTTGGATGCGACGGCTGCGGTGGCGGGGGTGATTGCTCCAGTTGAGGATTGGGGCAGGATGGGGAGGGTCACTATGTTGGTGGCGGCGGGGTCGTCGCGAAGGCGCAGGAAGAAGCCGGCTTTGGCGGGACGGGGGAGTGTCAGAGTGGTGCCGACGAAGCCCTCAGGGACCGTGGTGGGAGCCGTGAAGGCCGGGTCGGTTGCGATGGAGTCTACGAGATACAGGCTTGAGCCGGTGATGGTGCAGGTTTGAGTTGCGTCTGGGGGGCAACGCAGGTCTTTGAAGGTGGGAAGACGGACGAGGGTGACGAGGGGGAGCCAGTCGCCAGTAGTGCCGTCGGGGGAGACAGGCCGGAGACGGAGTGGGCCGAAGGCGGAGGTTCCGAAGTCCTTGACGGGATCCAGAGTCGCGAGGAGGGTGTGAGGGTTCTGCAGCACTAAGTTGTTGGAGGCGACGCTCAGCGTGGTACGCAGGCTGTCATCGGCATTTGATATCTCAATCTTGCCTGTGCGGGGGAACGGCGCTACGGACTTGAGGGAGAAGGTAAGTTGCTCGTTGGAGGGAAGGTCGTCTTCGCCAGCCAAATGAATGGGAGTCGCGGTGGCCTGGCCGATGTTTTTGCTGATGAGAGTGACGGAGGGGCGAGGAGGCGCGACGGTGACGGGAAGAGTGAGGGTGCGTCCGTCATTGAGGGAGAAGCGGGCCGTGAGATGCTCGCCAACCTTGAGTTTTGGCGCCTGGCTGTTTGGCGGAAGAGTGAAGCGGAGTTGAGTGTCGGAGTTTGTAGGAGCGGGTATGGGAGTCGCGGTGTCCTGGTTGGATGGGATGCTGACCGGGGCGGGAGCGAAGACGAGGTTGTTGATGGTGAGCTGCTGGACCTGATCGAGGCTGGAGCCGGTGAGGTCGGCGGTGGTGTCGCCGGCGTGAAGTTCAAGCGCGGTGAGACGGGCGGGCTCGGAGTAAGTTTTTGCCGCGACGGAGTCGGCTTTGTCGCCGCCGAACTGCTTGATGGCGAGATGGAGGGAGCCGGGATCGATGGATTTGAGAGAGATGGTGACATCGACCGTAGCGGGCTTCTCTGCAGGCTTCCACTTGGTTTCGATTAGTCTGCCTGCACTGGTGTCGAGGGAGACTGTGTCGAGGCAGGCGGTGCCGGTGGAGCTGAGCATGAGATGGTTTTCGCGACCTGCGATGAGAACGTCGTCGTCGGCGAGCTTCCAGTCTTTGCCTGGGGTGTCCTGGAGTTGGAGGGTGGGGCCTTTGAAGGCGTCGAAGCCCCAGAAGCCGGTAATGGTGCCGGTGATGGCGTTGGTGCCTGAATGCGGTGCTGTTGCTGCGGGCTTGGATTCGGGGGCTACGCCGGGGGTGTTTGGTTTCGTGTCGGAGTTCGCTGCTGTGTCTGGGTTTGAGTCTGGATTCGAATCCAGGGGTAGCGGCTTGCGTGCGGGAACGTGAGCGAGGACGAGGCCGCCTTGATACGCGTCTGGAGTGACGGGAATGTCGGTGCCGCCGTTGGGGCCGTCGATGTGAAGGGCGAGATCGTGCGCCAGAGCCGTCGAGAAGACCAGAGGTGCGCCCTCGACGGGAAGCACGACGGCGGGTTTTAGCAGGCAGGAGATGTTTTCGGGGTTGGTGGAGCGCAGAGGCGGGGGGACCGCAGCCTGAATCGCAGGAAGGCCGATGACGATGACGGACTTGGGGTTGTTGAAGGAGGGTGGCGTGTTGAGGCGGAGGTTGAGGGCGTCACCGTCGGGGAAGGCGATGGCGGGGATGTACTGGTATTTGGCGGTGTGGAGGGTGCTGGTGATGCGGATGAGGTCCACGATGGCGCCGACGTAGGGGCTATAGTTTCCGCCCCCGGCGAGCCTGGTGTAGCTGGCCTGGTTGATGAGGTCGGAGTTGGATCCGTCGTTGAGTGCGTCGGCGACGGACTGGCCGTGGCCATCGTCGAGGAGGCTTTGGTTTCCGGCCTGGGTGAGGCAGGTGGATTGGGTATCGACGGGGCGTTTGAAGCAATCGCCGTTGGGCTTGAGATTGAGGGTTCGGGAGAGGAGGTCGGAGTGCTCGGCGAGGCCCTTAGAGTCGTCGGGTGGGACGCGGCGGATGGCGGCGAGGTAGGTTTCGATGCGGGCCTGTTCGAAGCCGGATTCGATGAGGTCTTGCGAGGCACGGACGAAGATTCCGGGGCGGCCGCGCACGGCAGAGCGCAGGGTACTGAAGTCGCCGCCGGTTTCAGGCGCAAGGAAGAGGATGACCTGCTGGGCCTCGGCAGGCACGGTGATGGTGACGCCCTCTTCGCGGACTTTTTTGTTCCAGGTTTGGATCTCGGAGAACCAGTTGTCGGGGGGCGGGTTGGTGGTGCCGCGCAGGAAGGCGCAGACGAGGAGATAGTGAACGGATTGCGTTGGAGGCAGCTCGGCGCGGAGCCAGATCTTGTCGCCGGGCTGGAGATTCGGAACCTGGGCGATGGGCAGGGTTTTGCCTGCGCGTGTTACGTGAACATCGACCTTTGGGCCTGCGAGATCAAAGCGGGCGGCGTCGGCGGCGTGGAGCAGGGGGCAACCCAGGAGGGCGGCAGCGAGAGTTCCAGCGAGGCGCAAACGGCGAAACACTTTTGCCATCATTCCATTTTAGACGGGAATGGGATGGGTACGGGTGTTACTTAGAACACTGAATGTTTACTTCTATTTGCGGATACGTGAGGAGAGGTGATCGCCTGCGACGACACCATCGCGGATGGTGATGATCCGGTGGGCGTACTCGGCGATGTCCGGCTCGTGAGTGACGAGGACGATGGTGTTGCCGTTTGAGTGGAGCTCGTCGAAGAGAGCCATGATCTCGTCGCCGGTTTTGGAGTCGAGGTTGCCGGTGGGTTCGTCGGCGAGGATGATGGACGGCTTGTTGACCAGAGCTCGGGCGATGGCGACACGCTGACGCTGGCCACCGGAGAGCTCGTTGGGCTTGTGCATCATGCGGGTGCCGAGGCCGACGGACTCGAGGACACTCTTTGCGCGCTCGGTGCGCGCGGCCGCCGGCGTGCCGTTGTAGATGAGGGGCAACTCTACGTTGTGAAGCGATGTGGCGCGGGCGAGTAGGTTGAAGGTTTGGAAGACGAAGCCGATCTCCTTGTTGCGTATGCGGGCGAGTTCGTCGTCGTTGAGCTCGGAGACGTCGTGGCCGTTGAGCCAGTAGCGGCCCTGGGATGGGGAGTCGAGGCAACCGATGAGATTCATCAAAGTTGACTTGCCGGAGCCTGAGGGACCCATGATGGCAACGTATTCATTGTGGCGGATGCGGAGATTGACACCGCGGAGGGCATGCACCTGCTGATCGCCCATCTCGTAGGTCTTCCAGAGATTGTCGGTGACGATGACGTCTCCCGGAGTTGGGCCATGTGCGTTGCTGGTGCTGAGGTTGGATTCGACTGCAGTTTCGATAGCCATCCGGTTCTCCGTGCTCCTGTGATTCAGGATAGTACGTTTGGGGTGGTGGGATGGTTCCGCGGTATTGAGTGAGTCACTCCGAGAACAACAATTTTAAGGCTTTTCTTCGTGCTTTGATATTTTTTTACGATTTATCGGCATCGGTTGTGGCTTCAACGCTGTTGTCTATTTTGACTGCAGTTCCGCTCTTAAGGGTGCGAAGGATTCGATAGCGGCCGGTAACAATTTCGTCGCCGTCTTTGAGGCCGCTGAGAACCTCGATGTCAGTGGCTCCTGTAACTCCTGTGGTGATGGGAACGAAGTTGGCGCGAGTCTTTTTGTGGTCGACCTGGAGCACGTAGACTCCCTGGACGGGTTGGGGTTTGCGTGCGGGAGCGCTGGAAGTTGATGCGGAAACTACGCTTGCCTTGCCTGCGTTCGCTGCGAGTGCTTTTTCGGTGACAGGGTCACGCTGAACAAGGGCCTGGATAGGTATGGTGAGCGCGTTGGGCTTGTGGGCGGTAGTGATCTTTGCTGTGGCTGACAGACCGGGCCGCAGTTCGTCGGTAGTTTGATCCAGGGTGACGACGACTTTGAAGTCTTTCGCCTCCTCGGTGCCTGTGGTGCTCTGGCTGGTGGCGACTCCGGTGGTGCGGAGCAGAGCCTGATCGCCGACCTCGGTGACGTGGCCTTTGAAGACGCGGCCGGGCATTGCGTCGACGGTGACGTCGGCTGGTTGGTTAAGGGCGACATTGACGATGTCTGTCTCGTCGACCTTGACCTCTGCGGTAATGACGGACATGTCGGCAAGGGTCATCAGTGTGGAGCCCTGGGCGTTCTGAATGCCGAGGACGACGGTCTCGCCTTCGCGGACAGGAACGTTGGTGACGAGTCCGTCGAAGGGAGCGCGGCTCACAGTCTTGTCGAGAGCATCGTAGTTTGCGCGCTGGCTGGCGACTGCCTGGTTCATGTGTCCGCGTTGGGACTCGGTCTGCGCTGTCGCCTGTGCAAGTGCCGCTTGTCGCTGGGCGAGGGTTGCAACAGCCATATCGTACGCGGCTTTTTTGGCGTCGTAGTCCTGCTTGGCGATCAGCTTTTCGTTATAGAGGGATTCAGCGCGACCGTAGTCGAGTCTTTTCTGTTCGAGGTCGGCCTTGCCCTGCGCAATGTTGGCCTCGGCGGTTTTCTCTGCGGCGACATAGCTGGTGATGTCGGTTTGGGACGAGGCGATTGTGGCTTGCTGCGCTGCGACAGTGGCCTGGGGTTGAACGCTCTCGACTGTGGCGAGGGTAGCGCCGGACTTCACATGGTCGCCCTCTTTCACGTAGAGATGAGTGATGCGTCCGAAGGCGGTGGCGCCGATGTTGACGTAGGTCTTCGGTTTGATCTGACCGGTTCCGTTGACGACGGCGATCAGATCCTGGTGGGCGGCTTTGCCGGTGGCGACTTTGGTGACACTGGCCTGTCCGTGGAGGATGGTGCCGACGACGATGCCTGCAAGAACCAGTACCACAACTACGATCAGAATAATTTTCTTTATGCTCATTGCCGCTTTCTTTCGCGCTCGCGAAGGATCTGAGTGCCTGGGAGTCAGTGCGTGCTAAAAGCTAGTACGGAAGTCGAGAAAATTGCGTTCCATATCTTTCCAACTTCTAAGTTGCATCACTTTACGAGGAACTGCGCAAAAACCTGCAACTGGTCGTTAGATGAGACTTGTAGGCTTTCGCGGGAACACGAGCGATGATATCAGGGGAAGCGTTGAGTCTCCTCTTGTAACGGAGATGTAACGGCTCTACAATGTTGGTTGGTAACAGGAGTGCACCTCTTCTCTATGACAATTTCTCGGCGCTTGGTATCCTGCACGACCCTATTGGTGATGATCTTCATGGGGGGGCATGTTTTGGCTGCCCAGGAAGCGACCAGCGGTTCTGACCAGACTGATGGCGTGACCAAGGGTCCGGTGACGGTGGAGAAGCCAGATCCTTTGAAGCGTCCGCGGACCGACAAGGAAATACGAGATCAGCAGAAGGCTTTGAGGCAGGAGCTGAAGGGCGTCTATAAAAAGTGGGTGGATGAAGACGTTCGCTGGATCATTACGGATCAGGAGTTGCAAGCGTTCAAGAGCCTGAGCAATGACGAAGAGCGCGACCAGTTCATCGAGAATTTTTGGCTGCGGCGCAATCCGAATCCAGATTCGCCTGAGAATGAGTTTCGCGAAGAACACTACGCGCGCATCGCATACGCGAATGACCACTTCGCAGCGGGCAAGCCTGGCTGGAGAACCGATCGCGGTCATATCTACATTGCTTACGGAAAGCCGGATAATATCGATTCGCATCCAAGCGGCGGTAGCTACGATCGTCCGATTGAAGAGGGTGGTGGAAATACCTCTACGTTTCCGTTCGAGATTTGGCACTATCGCTATCTGGAGGGTATCGGGGATAACGTCGATATCGAGTTTGTCGATACTTGCATGTGCGGCGATTACCACATGACGATCGATCGCTCCGAGAAGGACGCGCTGAAGCATGTTCCGGGCGCGGGCCAGACGTTATATGAGCAGTCGGGGCAGTCGAAGCAGGCAGACCGTTTTTCGGGTGGACTGGAACAACTTGGCGCAGGACCTATGTCCTCTGCGAACCAGAGCAAGCAGTTCGACCGACTCGATCGATATGCCAAGTTGATGGCTCCTCCTGAGATCAAGTTCAAGGATCTGGAGTCGTTTATGACGACTTCGAAGATTCTGACCGGACCTCCGTTCCTGTTTGATGTCCGGACGGACTACGTCAAGGTTACAAACGATACTATCCTGGTGCCAGTGACGCTTCAGATCAGAAATCAAGACATCACGTTTACGAATAAAGATGGCGTTGCGATGGGTACGGTGAACATCCTGGGGCGTGTCTCGAACCTGAATCACAAGGCGATTCAAACCTTCGAAGACACGGTCAGTGTTCAGGTGCCGAGTGAACTGCTGGCGCGCAAGCGAGCTGATCAATCGGTCTATTGGAAGTCATTGCCGCTTCGTCCCGGTTTGTACAAGGTTGACATCGTTATCAAGGACGTCAATAATCCCGACCATATTGGAAGATGGCAACGAAGTCTGAACGTGCCAGCCTACGACGATGATCGACTCGCTTCTTCTTCGCTGATTCTGGCATCTTCCATGGAGAGAGTCCCGTCCAAGGATATTGGTGCCGGGAATTTCATTATTGGCGACACTCACATTACTCCTCGGGTTCCGACTGGAATTGGGGTTCCTGTGACGTTTCACAGGGGACAGAATCTGAACTTCTGGATGCAGGTGTATAACTTAGGGATCGATGAGAAGAGTAAACAGAATGGTGCGACGATCGAGTATCAAATTCTCGACGTGGGCACCAATAAGGCCGTTCTTGAGACGCAGGAGTTGACCTCGAAGACCAACCCCAATGCGGATCAGGTTACGATTGAGAAAAGTTTGCCGCTGGCTAGTCTTCAGCCTGGCAAGTACCAAGTCAACATCAAAGTGAATGACGGAGTAACGAAGCAGCAGATCGCAGAATCTGCGCCGTTTATCGTAGATTAGACAGGTGCTTTAGAAGGGTACATGGTTATGCAGACGCCAATTCGCGATAACCGGTCACATCGCACTCTGTAAGACGCCCCCTAATTTTCTGGGTGCGGGATGATTTCGGATAGCCATTCGACGCGCAGGACGGTTTTACTGTGCTACGACCCCAGGGGAAGATCGCGCTTCTGTCGCTGATGCTGCTTACTGCAGCAGCCCGCGTCGCTATGGGTCAAGGTGCAGCGGTGTCGGGGGTGGTTCGTGATGCGCAGGGTGTGGCGCAGCTGGGTGCTCTGGTTCAGGTAATCGCGGCAGATTCAGCGATGGCTGGAACTGCGTTCACGGATCTTCACGGGCGCTACTTCATTCCTCATCTACTTCCTGGACAATATGAGGTGAGGGCCAGTGCGGCGCTGTTCGTTCCAGCGATGCGGGGCAATCTGCAGCTCACGTCGGGAGCTCAGGCGGTTGTCAATCTGACGCTGAGTACACTTTTCGAATCCACCGCGTGGCTTCCGGCAGAGCGTCGCAAGGCGGACGAACCAGGTGATGATTGGAAGTGGACGCTGCGGTCGGTTGCGAATCGTCCGATTCTTCGGTTCGCCGAAGATGGAGACGTGATTCTGGTCTCTTCCAGTGTTCGAGAGACCCCAAAGCGCGCTGAGAGAGTGCGCGCGGAGGTTACGGCCGGCGATGGCGGCTTCGGGAGCAGCGGGGTCCACAATGTTTTCGCGTTCGACAGAGTGCTTGATGATGGCGCCGGTCTGACGCTGCGTGCGGACGTTGGGACACAGCCCGGGGCACCCAATGTCGGTCAGTCTACTGAGGTTGCGACCGGGTATGGGATGCAGCTTGGGTATGGGGGTGCGGCTCGGATGGTGTTGAGCTACCAGATGCACCCTGAGATGCTGGCATCGGATGGAACCCCTGGGTTGGGAGTGATGCAGCTTGCGAGTGGGCAGAAGATGCAGATCGGGGATTTCGCGGAGGTCGAGGCGGGAGGGACGGTCTATGTTGTCCGGACCTCTGGGTATGCGTCGGGTTCACGACCGTTCGTGAAGGTTACGGCACATCCGACGGAGAACTGGAGCGTCGGGTATCGTATGGCGACGGCGCAGGATCTGCAGTCGTTCGCGGGTCTCGATACGATGAGGCGAGAGCTGCCGGTCGCTGCGCTTTATCAGGGTAGATTGCAGACGGATGGCGGAGTGCACCAGGAGTTGAGTGTTGGCCGAAAGACCGGCCGCGGAATGGTGCAGGTTGCGTATTACGCCGACTCGCTGGATCGGGTCGCTGTCTCAGGCGGCGGTGCGCTGACTCCGGCGGATATCGCGGCGACAGGTCAGAGTGGCGCGAATGGGATCATTGCCGATTCGACGACAGGGAACTTCCGGTTTTTGAGTGCGGGGTACAAGACCCAGGGTTTGAGTGTCACGATGACTGAGCCGCTGACCACGAATCTGTGGGTTGCGGTGGAGTATGGGACGGGGGCAGGGCTCGCGGCGAAGGATGGCGTTGTGATGTCGCTGCCTGATGCTGGATCGGATCTGGCGCCGGTGGCTGCGCGAACTGCGACGATCGCTTTGCGGGGTCGGGTGCTTCGCAGCGGAACGGCGCTTCGAGCGGCGTATCGCTGGCAGCCGACACGGTTGGTGACGGCGGTGGATCCTTACGCTCCTTTCAGCGACCAGGCGTACCTGAGCTGTTATCTGCGACAGTCTTTGCGGCTGGGGCGTCTGCTGCCGCCCGGGCTTGAGGCTACGGTTGACGTCACGAATCTGCTGGCGCAGGGCTATCGGCCCTTCCTGTCGGCGGATGGACAAACTCTGTTCCTTGCACAGTCGCCTCGGACCATGCAGGCTGGACTTGCCTTTACCTTCTAGTTGCCTTTCTAAGCCCCCTTACACGCGGGGGTGGCCCCCCCTATATGATTTGCATTAATTGCTTTGAATCAACAGTTTGCAGGTGATTGCGATGTCCAAATTCGTCATTCTAAAAGGTTTGCGGCCAAATTCGTCCAAACAAAGGGTTTATGGGCAGGTGTAAGCTGCTCAAAGCAAAAGCCCCGGTGGGTTCCGGGGCTTTGTTCTCTGCGTATCCAGTATAGCGAATCGTGCATAACTCATACGCCACGCGAATCTTCAGGATTGGCGAGGGTTTTATGCGATTGGGGGCTTGACAGGTTTTTCGGTTGGGCTGAATCGAGCCTATGACGAACTCTTGACGGCCGCTGCTGACGAGATGGCGATTTATCGTTAGTAATCTTTCCTCAATGATGCGTTGGCGAGTTAATTTGGCAACTACGACCTTAGCGCGACCTCCAACATTTGGTACTTAGTCCACCGTAGCCACTGGCGCGGAGGTCAGTTTTTCATTCTTCGGATACGTGATCCTCGTCGTGTTGATCTTTCCGTTGAATGCGAAGGGGGCCTGATCAAAGTAATCCAGCGACACGGGCGAACCGAGATCGCTGCCAATGTCGAGGCAATCGTTGGCCGTGAAGGCGAGCGCCGCAGTGATCGGCACGCGGCCTTGCGCTACGACCTGACCATTCACCTTCAGCGTGACATCCAGCGGGGCGCCGGGCTTAGGTGCTACCCGCCTCGACTCGACTTCGATCTTTACCTTGCCGGTTGGGAGCTTGTCTTTTGCCTTAATCTGCGTCCGATCAAGCTCGAAGAGGTTGTATTCGTAGTGGAGGACTCCGTCCTTCACATAGAGCGAGAGACCACCAGAAAACCCGCCCAAGGCGTAGAGCACCCCGTTGGCGTTCTCGGGCACTTCTACTTCCATGCTGACGTCGTTGTCATATTTGCCAAGCTTCGGCGCGGCAAACTCCGGCATTCCGATGATTGGGCCACTGAAGGTCCACTCTTTGTATGGTGAGGAGATCATGTCTTCCGGATGGAGCACGATCGTCCACAGACCGCCGCCGATGGGCAGATTCTGATTCTTCGCCGCTTCGACCAGGAACAGGTTCTTCATGTAAGCGACACGCTCTGGCATCTTCGCGGCGAGGTCATTAGCCTGAGACCAGTCTTTATTGAGGTCGTAAAGCTCCCACACGTCATTGTCCGGGTTCCAGTTCGCGATGCCTTTGGGCACACCCGGGACCCACGGCGTGCGAGGCCCGAAGGTGCCGGCGAACCATCCGTCGTGATAGACACCCCGGCTGCCCATGATGTCGAAGAACTGCGTCTCCTTGCGCCCCTTCGCTGTTGCATCGGCAAACGTGTACTCCATGCTCACGCCGTCGATCGACATCTGGTCTACGCCATTGACCACGCGCGGTGGTGTGATGCCAACCGCGTCATAGATCGTCGGTACGATGTCGATGACGTGATGGAACTGCGGGCGGGGCGTATCGTCGTGCTTGATCTTTGCCGGCCAGGAGATGGCCATGGGCTGGCGTGTGCCGCCGAAGTGCGCGGCGACCAGCTTGGTGGATTTGTACGGTGTACCGCCTGCCCAGGCCCAGCCCGCGTGATACATGTTGTCCGTCTTCGCTGAACCGAGCACATCCAATCCACCAAGATCATTCAGCGTCTTGATGTGCTGCTGGATCGTGGTCGGAATGCCGTTCTGCGCGAGCAGCTCGGAGATAGTGCCGTTCTGCCCTTCAGCCGACGCGCCATTGTCGCCCCAGATGTAGATGACAATCGTGTTGTCCAGTTTTCCTTCCTTCTCGATTTCGTCAATTACGCGGCCGGCGTTGTAGTCTGCGTGTTCTGCAAAGCCTGCGTAGACCTCCATCAACCGGCGCTGGAACGGCTTCTCACTTTCCGGGATCGAATCCCATGAGGCGAGCGTCGCAGGACGCGGGGTTAGCTGCGTGTCCTTCGGAATCCAGCCCATCTCCTTCTGTCGCGCAAAGACACGCTCGCGATACTTGTCCCAGCCATCATCGAACTTGCCCTTATATTTGTCGGCCCACTCTTTCGGAACCTGGTGAGGGCCATGCGCTGCGCCCGGCGCCCAGTACATCAGGAATGGCTTGTCCGGCGAAAAAGCCTGCTGCTCGCGCAGCCATTTGATCGCGTCCGTCGCAATGTCCTCGGAGAGATGGTAACCAGGATGTTCATACTCATGCGGGTCAAGAATCGTGGTGTTGCGCACCAGGCGAGGCTCATACTGCGAGGCCTCACCCGCGAGGAAGCCGTAGAAGTACTCGAAGCCATAGCCCGAGGGCCAATATTCAAACGGCCCCTTCGACGTGGTCTCGAGCGTCGGCGTGTTATGCCACTTACCCCAGGCGCCGGTGTTGTAGCCGTAATCTTTCAGCACTTCGGCGACGGTCGCGGCTGACTTCGGAATTCTGCCGCTGAAGCCATCGAAGTCGTTGGCCAGTTCGGCGATCTGCCCGTTGCCGATGCGGGTGTGGTTGCGCCCCGTCAACAACGCTCCACGGGTAGGCGAGCACATGGCTGTGGAATGAAAGGCATTGTAGGAGATTCCTGCGTGCGCGATACGCGAGAGTGTCGGAGTGTTGATCTCACCGCCGTAAGTCGAGGCCTGACCCGGTCCGACATCGTCCATGAGGATGATGAGGATGTTCGGCGCATCGGAGCGTAGATGCTTCGTCCCAACACGATTCTTGTAGGTGGAATCCTGCATCGTCAGACCTGCAGTGGAGGCGGACGGAGCAGGCGCGAACGGCAGGACTTCCTGAGCACTTGTCGGTAGTGCGAAGATCGCACCCATGACGAGACTGAACACGGAGAATATGATTTTCATCTTTTCCCGTTCTTGTTTGCTTGAGGAGGTTTTGTATCCAGTGGCCGGAGTGCACCAGACTATAGGCAGGGAGCGGTCTTCGCAACCGAGAATGCAGACGGTAAGCGCGGAAGAGGCTTTTCCGGTTTATCTGACTGAAGGCTTTGGCCGTGGGGGATGAATCAGCCTGCAGCCAGCTGCACTTAATCAGGTAATTTTTCGTTAGAAATGGCAGTTTTGTGGGGAGGGGGCATCGATGCGGCGTTCGGCGCCTTGTGGGATTAGTTGGAGGGCGATGGTGCTGGCCTGAGTGGAGCTTTCGTTTCTGATGAGGTGGATGTGGTCTCCGCCATGATCGACAAAGCCCATGCCCTGGGTGTAGATGTGTGGTTTGCATTCGGGATCGTCGCTTCCGTACTCGGTTACAGTTCCTTCGGTGACGATGATCAGGCTGTGACCCGGGTGGGTGTGCCAGCCGGTGGTCCCTCCGGGCTGCCAGATGTTGCTCTGGATGTAGAGGTCGGACGTCCCTTTGGTCTGCTGTAGAGATTGCCAGAGTTGTTCGTTCCTTTCTTTCGTGGGTCCGTGCGGAAAGTAACTGGAGACGTTGATTTCGCCGAAGCGTCCTACGGCGAGCAAGGTGCTTTTGTAGCCCTCAGGTGTTGTTGCGGGGGCGCTTAGAGGTTGAGAGAGAACCATGGCGATGGCGACAGTCAAAAACAGCAGATATTGATGGCTCCTTTGCATGCAGACCTCCTCGTTATTGTTGTTGTTCCGTGGAGGTACATGGATACATATCGCACGCTGGCAGGCGTCTTTCAATTCAAGCGGCGAGTTCAAGCGGCGAGGCGGACACCTGGTTGAGTGACAGGAGTCCGCCTGGCCGGTCCATGGTTGACGGAGTTATCTATCTTTTTCCGTCTGTGTCGTCTGCCGGTTTGCGCACGACGCCGTGGATTGCCTGCGGGCCGAAGTGCATCGTCGCTGGTCCACCGAAGACCATCGTGATGTTCGAATTGGTGACCGAGTACTTGATATCGTCTCCGCCGGTGATGCAGACCTGCAGTGTCGAGGTAGGAGGATCCGTCTCGAAGGAGCCGTTGGTTCCATTCCCCGTCGCCAGGCTGACTGTGCCATTCAACTGAAAGCCCTGGTGTGTGGGGGTGCCCCATGGAGGGCAACCGGTCATGTCCCAAGTGATCCTCATGTTGGTTAGCTTGATGTGGTGGGTGTGAGGGTTCACGAGGGGCTGCGTTGGGTCTACCGCACCGGATGCGGTTCTTCCATAGCTGGACATCGTCATATCGGCTAAGAAGTCGGCCGATGCCCATTCCGGGTGGATGTCCATGGACCATTGACCATGCATTTCGTATGGGCTGCCTTTGACGGTCGCGAGCAGGGGTACGTAGTCGTTGATGAGGCCGCTGAGGTGGAGCGGCGGGCGCCCTTGTGCGAAGGCGCTGGTGCCGCAACAGAGTAGAAGCAGGGAGAGAGCGCGTGCCGCCGTCGTCCAGGTTTTGCTTTTCATGAAAGAGCTCCTGTTTGCGATTTGAGAATCACTTGAGATACACGGACACCGTGTGCCATCTCCAAGAGGAGTTCAAGCGGTAAGGCGCGGAACCGAGACAATTCAGCAATTTGCCGTCGAATGCAGCGGTTTGCCGTGCCGTTGTAGAGCCGGGGTACAATTTGGGTCCCGGGGTTCGTCACGGCTGCGGACCGACCAGGAGAGCGCAATGGGCGAACCATCCGTTGGCATACCGACGTCCGAGAGACCGGTGGATGATCGGCTGGACTCATGGAAGGAGATCGCGGCGTACCTGAACCGCGACGTGACGACGGTTCAGCGCTGGGAGAAGCGGGAGGGCATGCCGGTTCATCGGCATCTGCACGACAGAATGGGGTCGGTGTATGCATCTCGGGCGGAGCTGGACGCCTGGGCGCTGGGGCGGAATCTTCGAGCGACTACTGAGAACGGGACTGGTGTTCTGCCACCCGATCCTTCGATGCCGGAGGCGCACCCAGTTATAGAGGAACCTCGCACGAAGGCAAGATTTGTTTTGCCGCTGATGATAGCGGCGGGAGCGGTGCTGGCAGTTGGCGTGGCTCTCTGGCTTCAGAGGACGGAGTACTTCTGGCGAAACCCCATTGCTGATGCGCGGATTCAGACGGTTACGGACTTCGGCGGAGTGGCGGAGGCTGCGGCGGTGTCACGAGATGGTCATTTCGTGGCATTTTTGTCGGACCGCAATGGGCAGGCGGATGTCTGGGTGAAGCAGCTCGGTTCAGGACAGTTGCGCAACTTGACCAACGGGAGCGCGCAGGAGTTGATCAATCCGTCCATCCGCAACCTGGGATTCTCGCCTGATAGTTCTTTCGTGACGTATTGGGACCGCAGACAGGACGGGAACATCAGCGTATGGGCGGTGCCGACGCTGGGCGGAGAGCCGAAGACTTATCTTGCAGGGGTGGCTGAGTTCGACTGGTCGCGGGATGGCACCCGACTCGCGTATCACACGCCTGGACCTGGAGATCCGCTGTTCGTGTCGGATGGCAATCTGCGACCGGGAGCTCCGCCACTGTTCACTGCGCCCGCGGGGCTTCATTCTCACTTTCCGTTGTGGTCGCTCGACGGAACACTCATTTACTTCGTTCAAGGGTCTCTCCCGGATCGATTGGACATCTGGCGCATTCGGTCGAGCGGCGGAACTCCCGAACAAATCACGTCGCAGAATGGGCGCGTGACTTATCCGATTTTTCTGGATTGGCACACACTGTTGTACCTTGCGAGCGATCCCGACGGTTCGGGGCCGTGGCTCTACAGCATTGACGTCGAGCGGCGCATTCCGCATCGGCTGACTTTTGGCCTGGACCGGTATACGTCGCTGGCGGCCAGCGCCGACGGCCGAAGGTTGGTGGTCACGCTTGCGAGTCCGAAGAGAACACTGTGGAGATTGCGGGTTGCGGATTCACCGGCGGAGGTGTCGACGGCCGTTCCGATTTCGTTGACGACGAGCATGGGGTTCTCGCCGCGCCTGGGCCCGAACTATCTTTTGTATGTTTCTGCGACAGGTGCGGGCGAGAGCATCTGGAAGCTCGCAAATGGGGCAGGCACGGAGGGTGGCACGGAGCTGTGGAGTGGACCGGGAGCGCGAGTCATTGGCGGCCCGGCAGTCTCTCCCGATGGGCAGAGGGTTGCGTTTTCGGTGCGGCAAGGTGGCCAGACGCTGTTGTATGTGATGCAGGCTGATGGCACAAACGCGCGGATCGTGACCGATACGCTTGCCTTGCAGGGCTCTCCGGCATGGGACCCGGATGGCCGATCGATTACTTCGGCAGCGGACGATCATGGCGTCACGCATCTGTTTCGCGTGCCGCTGGATGGCCATCCGCCCACTGTTTTTGTGCAGGAATATTCGGTCGAGCCTGCGTGGGCGCCTGACGGGAGTTTTGTTGTTTATTCGGGACCGGATATCGGCACCACGTTTTCGGCGAAGGCGGTGACGGCGGAGGGTGGCGCGCATCCGCTGCCGGGCTTGACGCTGACGCGAGGTGCTCGGCACGTGTCCGTGCTGCCTGGTGGACGGGCACTTGTGCTGATGCGGGGAGAGATTCAACACAAGAGTCTGTGGCTGATTGATCTGGAAACGGGTACCGAGCGGCAGTTGACCCATCTTCCTGCTGACTTCGACCTTCGCGACTTCGACATCTCGCGGGATGGGCGAGAGGTTGTTCTCGAACGCGAGCAGGAGCGCTCGGATGTGATGATGCTGGATCTTGCGCGACGCTGATTTCGTGATGGAGAGTGCAGTTGCGTATGATGTGTCTCTGTTCGGTTCGGCGATGAGTTGAGATCGAACGAGGAGGCTTGCTTGCGAGTTGGTCTGATGACACGAGAGTATCCCCCCAATGTGTACGGGGGCGCTGGCGTTCACGTCGAATATCTTAGCCGAGAGTTGGCGAAGTCTATTGAGGTTGAGGTCCATTGCTGGGGGAAACAGTTTCTCGACGAAGGAAATCTGCATGTGCGCGGGGGGGAGCCGTGGTCGGAGATTACGAATGGCACGGAAGGAAAGTACAAGACAGCGCTTGAGACGTTCAGCCTGAATCTGGCGCAGGTGAAGTCGCTTGCGACGATCGACATTGTGCATACGCATACGTGGTATGTGGCGATGGCAGGATTTCTGGCGAAGAAGCTGTTCAACGTGCCGTTTGTGTTGACGACGCATAGCCTGGAGCCGCTACGCGCGTGGAAGGCAGAGCAGCTTGGCAGCGGTTATGCGATGAGCTCGTGGATGGAGCGGACTGCGATTCTGGATGCAGATGCTGTGATCGCGGTGTCGCAGGGCACGAAGGAAGATATTCTGCGCGCTTACCCTGAGATCAAGCCGGAGCGCATTCACGTTATCTATAACGGGATCGATCTGAATGAGTATCAGAAGACTGCGGAGACCTCGGCGCTGATCAAGTATGGGGTTGATCCGGCGGTGCCTTATGTTTTGTTTGTTGGCCGGATTACACGACAGAAGGGCGTGACGCATCTTGTGGAGGCGATTCCTCATCTTCCGAAGGGAACGCAGGTGGTGCTGTGTGCGGGCGCGCCGGATACGCCGGAGATTGCGGCTGAGATGCGCGAGAAGATTGAGCAAGTCAGAAAAATAAATCCGCGCGTTGTGTGGATCGAGAAGATGCTGTCGAGGACGGAGGCGATTCAGTTCTATAGCAACGCGAGTGTGTTTTGCTGCCCGTCGGTGTATGAGCCATTCGGGATTATCAACCTGGAGGCGATGGCTTGCCGGGCTCCGGTTGTAGCGAGCGCTGTTGGAGGAATTCTGGAGGTTGTTGTGGATGGCGAGACGGGCTATCTCGTGCCATTCGAACAGGACCCAGTGACGACGTTTCCTTCGAATCCAGAGAAGTTCTCGCGGGATCTTGCGGAGAAGATTTCAGCGCTGCTGGCTGATCCTGAGAAAGCGAAACGATTTGGGGAGGCGGGCCGCAGACGCGTGGAGGAGACTTTTGCGTGGTCTGCTATTGCTGACCAGACGATTAGTCTTTATCGACAACTCATTCGAAGCGCTCGGGGAAACGTGTGACGATGTTGCGTCTATGAGCCGAACAAAGCTTCGGCGGATTTGACGGGGGTCGTGTCCCACTTTGAGATGACGACCATCCTGACTTCGCGGTTGAGGTCACTGGCTTTGTCGATGTAAATGCTGTTGCGATAGATGAGCTGGACGAACAAGATGGTGCCTGAGCGCGTTCGGTAACGCCATTCGACAGCGCCTTCGGGCGGGGAGGCAGCGAGTGCCCTGGCGAGGAGGGGGATTTCCTCAGGTGGTCTCAACTGCTCGACAGACATGGTGAGGAGATCCTTGATCTCGTACTCCATCAAATTGGCGAATTGCTGATTGCAGGCGATGATCTGGTGAGAGTCCCTGTCAAAGAAGTATGCCGGTGATGTGACGAGCCGCAGCAGATCGTCAAGGTTGTCCACGGGGCATCCTCCTCGGAATGAATTTACGATTCTATCGCGCTTTTTTCGTTAGGCGATATAGGGAAGGTGGGGGACGCGGCAGGATCGAACGGCGACCAGCCGATTGAGAGTCGAATGCTGCAATAATCTTGGCGTATGAATAGCCACTTGCACCTCCCGACCGATCCCGGTAGCGACTGCCTAATCTTAACGCACGGTGCTGGCGCAAACTGCGACACCCCGCTCCTCATAGCATTGGCAGACGCCTTTTGCGCCTCGGGGATGACAGTGCTACGCTTCGATCTCCCCTTTCGCCAGTTGCGACCGCACGGGCCACCACCACGTGGCAGTGCGGAACGGGATCAGCAGGGAATTCGAGCTGCCGTTGCGACGATGCGGCAACAAACTTCAGGTCGTTTGTTTGTGGGCGGTCATTCCTATGGAGGAAGGCAGGCGTCGATGCTTGCTGCAGCTGAACCCGGTCTGATAGATCGGCTCCTGCTGCTCTCGTACCCGCTTCACCCACCGCGACGGCCCGATGAGTTACGTACCGGGCATTTTCCAGAGTTGAAGACTCCCGCGCTGTTTGTTCACGGCACTCGGGATGGGTTTGGTTCCACGGACGAATTGATTGCAGCGTTGAGGCTCATCCCGGCACGAACCGAACTGCTCGAGATCGCCGGTGCGGGGCATGAACTTATGACCAAGAGCAATCGTCAAGAGTTTCCAAATTTTGTGGTGGAGGCGTTCCGGTTTTGAAGAACTTATATCGCTACGATGATGAAGCTGACCGTCATGCTCGTTATCCCGGAGTACCACCACCGTTCGCCGGCGAGGTAAGGCTCGGGATGTGAGCGTCTGATAGGGGCGGTCGAGCAACCGGCAAGGCGAGGGAAAGGCGAAGGATGGCAACGACACGCACGGGTCAAACCTCTCGACTGAACCGACGTCTGTGTGCCGCATCTCTGTAACCAAATTGCTGCTGGATTATTCCGCGCGGTTTCTTCTGCCGGGCGGAATAAAAGCTCGCCTTGCCAGTTATAGACGGTGCAGACAATCAAAATCAGATGGAGATTGATATGAATCGGTTCAAGGAAGACAAAGTAGTGCAGGAGAACGAAGATGTTACGAAGCCCGTGGGCGACGGCATCGACCGGCGCAATTTTCTGGGTTGCATGGCGTGGGCCGGCACAGGGCTGCTGTGGTCGATGGTTGGCGGTGTGCCGACTTCGAGGCTCTTGGCGCAGACGATGAAGGGTGCTGGGACCGGAGTTGGGAAGGTAGAGGATTTTTCGTTCGTGCAAATCAGCGATTGCCACATCGGATTCAACAAGGGCGCAAATCCCGATGTGACAGGAACGCTGAAGAAGGCAATAGACAGGGCCAATATTGTGCCTGCCGGCATGAAGGCTCCTGACTTCATGATTCACACCGGCGACATCACACAGAATTCGAAAGCAGCGGAGTTCGATACGGCGTCGCAGCTTATTAAAGGTTTCAAGAATGAGGTGTTCTATGTGCCGGGGGAGCACGACTACATCGACGATGGTACGCAGTACAAGCAGCGTTTTGGCAAGGGCACGGTGGGCAATGGCTGGTACAGCTACAACCACAAGGGCGTGCACTTTGTGGGCCTGAACAACTGCGTACAAGTAGATGCGATGGGGAATATGGGCGAGGATCAATTGAAGTGGCTGAAGTCTGACCTGGCCGGGTTGAGTCACTCCACTCCGATCGTTGTTTTCGCCCATATTCCTTTGTGGATGGTCTATGAGAAGTGGGGATGGGGCACGAAGGACGGAGAGCAGGCACTCGCCATGTTGAAGCCCTTCGGTTCGGTGACGGTTCTAAACGGTCACATTCACCAGGTGGTGCAAAAGGTCGAAGGCAATGTAACCTTCCACACGGCGATGGCGACGGCGTTTCCGCAGCCTGCACCGGGAGCGGCACCGAATCCAGGGCCGATGATGGTTCCAGCGGGCAAGCTGGAGAGTGTGATTGGAGTGACCAAGGTCAAGGTCGTTCGAGGACATAATCATCTGGCTGTCGTCGACACGACATTGGCGGAGACTCTCTAGTGCGCCCGTGGATTGCTGCGGCATTGACCGTCGCCGCAGTAACAGCCTTGGGGCATGTTCATCCGTTTGGGAATCCGCGTGTCGAGCCGGCGAAAGGACTCGGCACGCTGTTGGAGGGTGCGACCATGCCAGCAGACGCGAAGGCGGTACTGGTGAACAAGTGTGCGGACTGCCACTCGAGCGAAACTCGCTGGCCAGTGTATGCGCGGATCGCTCCAGGATCGTGGCTGATTGAGCGCGACATCATTGAGGCGCGCAAAAAGATGGACCTCTCACACTGGGAGCAGATGCCGGCGGAGAAGCAGCAGGTTTTGACTGCGAAGATATTCGAAGAGGCAAAGAGCGGGGACATGCCTCCGCTGCAGTATCGGTTGCTGCACTGGGACGCGAAGCTTTCCAAGACCGATGTGCAGGCGCTCTCGATGTTGGGTAAGAGTGCGAGTGGGAGCGAGGCGACTCTCGCTGGGGATGGCGATGCTGTGCAAGGCAAGGCTGTGTTCGAGAAGCGTTGCACAGGCTGTCATGCGATGGCGGTTGATCGCGAGGGACCGAGGTTGGCAGGAGTTTATGGCAGAAGGGCGGGAAGCATCACGGAATTTACATATTCCGCGGGCTTGAAGAATTCTGGCGTGACTTGGAACGATGCGACTCTGGAGAAGTGGTTGAGCGATCCCGATTCGATGGTTCCGGACAACAATATGAGCTTCAGCGTTCCCAAGGCTAAAGAGCGACAAGACCTGATCGCTTACCTGAAGCAGTAACAAGAGATGGACTCAATTGTAAGGAGACGATATGTCGGATTGGCTGAACGATGTGATCGGCAACGATTTAATTGCAGTCTACGAAGACCATCATTTCACCGAGGACGCCATCCTTTGGCTCCGAGAAAGACCTCGCACATTTGGCGAGCTGCGCGCGGAAGAGATCGACTGGTTACGGTGGATGGCCGCGAACATACAGGACAAGGATACGTTGGAAAAACTGTCAAGGGATTCTGATACCGATGTTCGTATGTGGGTGGCGTGCAACCCTGTAACCCCTCGATTAGTTCTCGAGGCACTCGCAGAAGATCCGACCGTCTTCGTCCGAAGAGGAGTTGCTCAAAACAGAAGCACGCCTACGCATCTATTGATAAGGCTTAACGCCGATCCGGACCTTCAAGTCCGAGCGTTAGTTCTAAAGAACGCAGTGAAGAATCATGCCTATCCTAGTTAAACAATTGAATGACCTAGATTCGTTTCTTAACGGCACCTGCAGCCCACAGGCGTCGTAACTCAGCAAACTGCGTCTCGCTGTCGGCGAAGCTTGGAGGATATCCCATGAGAATGTTCAAAAATTTAGTCGGGCGATGGTCTTGTTCTGCTGCCAGGCCAAGACAGATGCTGGCGGTGCTATTTATGGGATTCGCTACAGCCATCACCATGCACGCGCAAAGCACCAATCTGGTGCCCTCGGCCGGCAGTGGTGCGGAGCAGGCATTCGTGGCAACATTCACTGACCCTAACGGCGTGCAGAATGTTCAGTCACTTTCTATCGCAGTCGTGGGCGTCGCTCCAAGCAGTGAGAGTGGGTTGCCGGCAAATGGGTGCGTCTTAAACTTTATAGTCGGTTCAGGCATCATCCAGTTGGCACAAGACACAGGCAAATCATTCCTTACAACCACAGCCACCGCAGGAACAGACCAAACCGTGAGCAACTCTCAGTGCACCGTGTTAGGTGCTTCTTCGTCCATAACTATTTCCGGTAATACTGTGACTGCTCGAATCTTCTTGACTTTCACAGCATCATTTAGCGGTACCAAGCAGATTTTTATGTTGGCCGAAAATAGCAATCAGGCCACCGATATGAATTCTCAGGCAGAAGTTGGCACTTACGATGTTACTGCGAGTGTGTCTCCCGCATTTATCTCTCCTTCTTCCGGTAGCGGCTCGGATCAGACCTTCACGACGATCTATTCGGACCCAACCTCTCACATTCAATCGGTTGGTCTGAATATCAAGAGCTCGCGCAACAATACATCGGCAGCAAACGCATGTAAGGTGCGTTATGACCCCGACACGAGTAACATTTTCCTCGTAAACGATGCCGGGACAACTTACGGTTCTCCGATCATCGCAGGATCGGCTACTAGCCTTAGTAACAGTCAATGCACCGTATATGGTATGGGCACCTCCGCTACAACCTTTGGCGCCAATGTCATAGTTTATTTTAGCGTGTCATTTTTTCCAGGGTTTGTTGGCGAAAAAGTTATTACGATGGGAGGAGCCGATGAAACCGGCGCTTCTACCTTCAGCGATCTACCGCTTGGGACTTACTTAGTCACGGCGCCATCGTCTGGTCTCCAGGAAAGCTTTGATCTAAGCAGCACGGCCGTTCGCGTGGAGTCAGTCGGAGTTCCTGCGACCTCGACCATTACGGTAATACCGAACGAAAGCTTTAAAGGAAGAATTCTATTCACGTGTACTGTAATTAATCCGTCGAATGTCGTAAGCCCACCCACCTGCGCGTTTGACACCCCGCCAATCTCAGTGACAGCACCAACGACGGTCACGCTCTTTGTCAACACTGCTGCTGCATCTGCACAAGAGTTACATAACCCCGTTCAGCAAACCTCCTTTGTTATCGGCGGCTTGACTATGGCAGCCATCCTATTCCTTCCGCTGCCGCACCGCCGAAAATGGAGAACACTCCTCAGTTTCGCAGTTGTCGCTGTCAGCGTGGGAGGGGCCACCGGCTGCGCCGTCACTCACAACCAAGGCAACACTATGATCTCCAGCACGACTTACTCTCGCACGACCCCCGGGAACTATATCGTCGCAGTAACTGGCATAAGCGGTTCGATCACAGCAACGACAGCGGTGAGTGTCACTGTTAAATGAGTGCCTGAGTGACTCTTTCACGTAAATGGGCTAGGGCGCGGTGAACAATTTATCGGCCCTACAGATTATTGGCTTTTGCCAGGTCTGTAATCAACTCGTCGCCACACCGTCAGAAAAATAATCTTGCGAAGCTGCGTCCTGAGATATGACCGTGATAGAGCTTGGGCTTCAGGGCCAACGCGATCCTAGCAGTGCTTCCGCTGGACAACCCTTCAGGGGATGCGTTTCTCATGATGCGCAAACTGCAGGGCGAAAAATTTGGTCCCACGGAGGGGAATAAATTCGTTCCATGCTCGTTCTCTTCTAAAGAGAAGAGAAACCTGAAGGGAAGGGAGAGCGGCAATCTCTCATAGATGGCCGATCCGCGCCAAGTGCGACGTGAACCAAAGACTTGAAGATGGTCTGCAATTCCTCTGTATTGCGCATCACCGAAGAGAACTCACACTAATCGTCGCCAAACTGGTTTCGATTACCCCTTGCAGGGAGGACACATTTATGACGCACGAAGAACTTCAAGTAAATCAGGAGTATATGTGGCGAGCGCTTTTCGGAGAGCAACAAACGACCCTCGCGCTCGCAGTCGAGATGCTGTTACGTTGTCATCTCTCTCCACAACAGATCCTGACCAAAACAATGAGAGCTCTGGAAGGCTCGCAGCACGATTCGTGATTGTTTTGGGCAATTACTCAGACTTCCGCAACAATTAAAGTTGCCGGATCGTAAGTAGTGCTAACAGGCGGATTGCTACCCTATCCACCGGAAGAGAATGCGGCTTCGACCGACGCTGCAAAAGATGCGCGCTATTCGGCATCGCCTGAACTAGTAGTAGCTCAGTGCTGGGCTCCCGCAACCAACTAAGCTTCTCTTAGCTCCGGTCTCTGACTTGCTATACGCAAAGTGCAAAACCCTATCTCCTGCAAAGGTAAGGGCTGCCTCTCGGCAGCCCTTAGTTAGCGCGAAATTTGAGGCTACTGCACAGTGAAGGTGACCGTGACGCTTTGTGTGATCGCCCCCGAGATTGCATTGACCGTAACCTGTGTCGAAGCGGGTGCCGCGGGAGTTGTACTAGCTGACTGTTGCGGAGATGCTGACGAAGAGCAACCGGTGATTGCTGCCGTAGTCACCACCAGCAGGAGAGCAAAGAGAGATCCGCGTGCAAGGATCGATTTGCGCTTCAGACTGGCGAATGCAAGCAGACCGACCGGTCCGATGAAGGCTAGGGTGATCCCGGCCCGTGACTGGAACAAATTGACAGGATGATTGGAAGATCTGTTATAACCACTGCCAGTCGTTGGTGGAGCTGCTGTAGCTGCTGCTGGAGCGATGGCTACCGTAACCGAGGTTGTGCCAGAGCCGGAAAGCGTGACCGACGGCTGACTGAAGGTACAGGTGACCGAGGTGGGCGTGCAGGAAAAGGTCACAGGGCCTGTGAACCCGTTCGCTGCGGCGAGTGACAGCGTCACATTCCCGGCCGCCTGCCCTGTAGCGACTGTAACCGAATTGGCGGACGCTTGAAGGGTGAAGTTGGCGGCTGCCGGCTGGGCGACCGCGATCGAGCCGAAGAGACCGCCTTTCTCTCCGTTGATACCGGCCGCGAAGTACAGGGTGTTGGGATCGCCCAACGTGGTGGTCTGGCCGCTGTTCTGTCCGAAGAATATCTCCCACAGGCCAATGTTCGCGATCGGCGTGCCCGCGCTTGTGTTCAACGAGCCGATCAGCGCAAACGTCTTGGGATCGAAAGCGTTTATCACGCCGTCTCCGAAGTTGCCGATCAGAAGATCGCCGCCGAAGCTGCCAAAGCCCGCGGGAGCAAGCGCCATCCCCCACGGCGCATTCAATACGCTTTGACTGGCGACTCGCGCGATGAAGTTTCCATTGTTGTCGAACTCATTGACATAGCCGAGACCGGCGCCCACGCTCTCGCCTGTTGCGGCGTTGACCTGGGCATAGGTCACATAGATGTTTTCGCCGATGCTGTGGATACCAAAGGGCGAATAGCCCGCGGGCAATGTCGGATCGGCAAAGCTACCCGCAAGGGCGTGCGCAGCAAAAGTGCTGTCGAAGACGTCCACGGTGCCTTGTCTGAAGTTGGCCGCAAGCAGGAACGTTCCCGTTGCGTTGGTGTCGAGCGCGATGTCGGTGTAAGAGGCCTTGGCGGAGTTATTGACCACCGTCACCGCTTGCGTCCCGCTGTTCACATTCCAGGCGGCGATCGTGCCGTCAAGGGTGCCGAAGAGGAACAAGGCCGATGTGCTGCCCGGAATGTCGAAGATCGCGTTGTTGCTGTTATATACCGTGCCGCTCGGACTGCCTTGCGCCGGCGCGGGAGCTGCCGCCGGTATCGTGACCGACGGCAGCAACGGTACCGCATTTGTGCCAGCGAGGGTGTCGACTGCCACCGAGCCACTGCCCGCCTTATCGATCCAGATAGCTGGACCGACTGAAACGCCCCAGGGATTAATCAATGTGGGATCGGTTACGAGTGCCTTTACTGTCGCACCGTCCGAGATGATGTTTGTCTGCACATACGTGCTGTTAGTTTGTGCTAAGGCCCCGATCGATAAAACCCCAGTGAAGACGACGAGTGCAACTGGGTGGAACCAGTTCTTCCCGGCCTTTGCGCTAAGAGAAACTGAAGCTCTCCGAAGTGAGGGGGGAACGTCGTGGAAGTACGACTTGAAGTTACTGATTAACATAGTGATCTCCTCTGCGACATAAAACTGAGTAAGGTCACTGTTATTCCAAATTCGTTTTCAATAATTTGCATACCAATCGTGACACAGGTCTGAAGCTAGAGCGATTTCCAAAAGGCCTAGGTGCGCTCCTTTTGATTCGCTAAGAAGGAGCAGCCAACAGACTCTCTGCACCTTCGCCGCGCTCCATTCCCGGTTCTGCATCCGCCGGTCGTTCCGTCAGCTCCATTTCGTCCTTCACGTATATTTTCTGCTTCGAGATGGGAATAATCTTTGCCCTACTCAGTTTGGATACAAACAGGCCTCTGACTTCAAGCCGGAGTTGTCGATCGTTCCGTCTCGGCTTTGTGGAGTTGAGGTTAACGGATCAGCAAGCTTACGTCCTGCACGTGCGTAGGCGACTGGTGTCTTTTGGAGGAACGCTCATGCTCATGGCCCATTGGAGAAAGGTTCTCCTCTGTTCTTGCCTTTTCGCGATATTAATCGCGTTGGGTGCGGGACTCGTTAGAGTCGCAGCGAAGTCAGCAACTGAAGCGCCGGCCGGGTTTAATACCCCCAGTTTCAATAGTGCACAAAGTGTCAGCAACGGAATCGCCGAGCCAGCAGGAGACACGTTCGCTCGGGATCAGCAAGTTTATGAGCAAAACGAGACAATCGCGCAAGGGCTTGGACCTGTGTACAACGCAACCAGCTGCGTCACTTGTCACCAAAATCCGAATAGTGGAGCAGCCAGCCAGATCACGGAACTCCGAGTTGGGCACAACGATGAAAATGGCAATTTCGTAAACCCGACCATCTTTATCAACGACGGAAAAAACACAATTACCGGCAGGTCTATTGTCAACGATCGCGCTATCGGTCCGGAAGCCCAGGAGACCATACCTGCGATAGAGAACATCCGCACATTACGCGCTGCCCTGAACACTCTGGGGGATGGATTTGTGGAAGCCATCGACGACAAGACGCTGATCGCAATCGCCGAGGAACAACCGGAGTTGAGCGAAGGGAGAGTTCATGGAGAAGTTGTACAGGCCCCGATTTTCGAGGCTCCTGGACAGACCCGCGTGGGACGATTCGGCTGGAAAGACCAGCACAGTAGTTTGCTCTCTTTTATTGGCGATGCCTACCTCAATGAGATGGGAATCACTAACCGGCTGCGCCCTACGAATGTTACTACCGTCCTCAACACTACGACCGGCGTGGAAGATCAGCCAGATGGTCTTGGGTTGGCTGATATCGACCACTTTGCTCAGTTCATACGCGGCACTATGGTTCCACCTCGAGACACAGTGCTTGGCGCGACCCCCGCAGCTTTAAAAGGTCAGGGACTTTTCACTCGGGTCGGTTGTAGTGTTTGCCATGTGCAATCCATCACCACAGCCCCTGCAGGGACAGTTATCGATGGTGGCATGTTTACCGTTCCAGAGGCTCTGGGGGATAAGATAATTCATCCTTTTAGCGATTTTTTACTACATGACATTGGAACCGGAGATGGGATCGTCCAGGTTGGGCCTCAGGACACGGCTAACAAATTAAGAACGGCGCCACTTTGGGGGGTACGCACAAAGGCCCGCTTCATGCACGACTTGGGGTCATTATCTCTTGATAATGCTATTTCGCGTCACGATGGCGAAGCCCGCCAGCCCACTAGACGTTTTAGAGAGTTGAGTCCCGAAGAAAAAGAGGCGTTGATTACCTTCTTGAAAACACTGTGACTGTTGCGCTGTGAGCACCACCGTGGGTGGACTATGGGCGGACTTGCGTCCGCATCGGATAGAAGTGCCGCAGAGGTTTTTAGCTTGAATCTTTGTGTTCCGAAGGGACCGGACGAGGTGCGCGTCGGTTCAGAAAACTTGTGCGTCTTTAAAATCGGCTGGTCGTGAGGTGCAAGATGCGGTTCCTGTTTACTGCCATAGTTATACCTATCTTCTCGCTGACTTGTGACTACGCTTCCGCCTCAGGCCAGGTTGACAGTGCAACCGCTCTCGCCGCGCTTCATGCTAAAGCGGATCGAGCTCACCCGAGAGACAGATGCTTCTCTATGCGCAGCTCGTGAGCCAGATGACGGATCTGGCCGGCAAGCAGTTCAACTCCGGTGAGTTCGGGCAGGCTTCGCAGACCATCGAGCTCGTGCAGCGATATACCGAGAAGATCCATGCCGGCGTTACCGATGACAGCAAAAAGCTAAGAGATGCCGAGCTGCTCATGCGGCGCGCCTCCTTTCGCCTCAAAGGCATTCTCAGCGCAGCAACATATGAAGACCGACCGGCTTTGGAAGTGACACTAAAGCAGTTGAATGAGGTTCAGTCAGATCTCCTGATGCAGGTCTTTAAAAAGTAAAGTGCGGTTGAATCAAGCTTCTTTCAAGCGATGGATCGTGCATTTCCCCACTGAGATGAATAAGGTCTGAGGATAAAAAAGGAAGTGTAAATCCGTCGGCGAAGAGGGTCTCTGCGCCGACGGGTCGGGCTTATAGTCGTTAACGTCTGGCAGCATCTGCTGCAACAGCGAGCTCCATCAGTGTTTTGAGGAACTTCTCGGTCTGACCGAAAAAGAGTCCATCGGCGGTGAAGCTTTCAATCGTAGCGACTGCGCCTCCAAATTTATCGGTTATCGGACGAATGACGGCGCAGTGGGGCAGATTGGGGCTGATGAATTCGCAAGGGACTGGAAAGATCAGGTTTGGCTGAACTAAGTTTGGCGGAAGCAGCGGGGGTTTGTTGAAAAAATCAGGGAACGTTAGGCCATGATCCGTCACCGGAGCAACAGGGGCTTGTACTCCGTTGCCTGCGAAGTCGACCCACTCGAGAAAGTGAGCGATTTCGTCTCCTCCGATGCCAAGGGTGATCTCAAGCACCTCCGGATGTTTCACTTTTTGACTCAAGGCTGCGTACAGACTGGCGCCCCCCTGCTCAATGTATCCGAAGTGAAAGGCCGCTATATTCGCTATCACCTGAATGTGATTTGGATCCTTGAAATCAGCATTGGTGATGGGTATAGCGGTACGGTTATTGATGTTGATAGCTTGCGGAAACGTGGCGCCAAAGTCAGGATTGGTTGCACTGCGGTACCGAACGAACCAGCTGGTGTCCACGTTGAGGTGCATAAGGTTCGTAAGGCGCCCGATGCCTGTTGACCCTGTAGCAGTGCTTCCCTGCAACGTACGGAACTCGTCCAGGTTGACCGGCTCGGCTCCTTTGGAATCCAGATAGCCGTTGAGGAAGGTAGCGTGACTCACTTCATCGAGCGTGTTGCTGCTGATGTACTGCGGACCATCTCCATCGAGGGCCAAGAAAGCATTCTGGTAGCTGTTCATAGGAGGAGCCTGTACCACCTCAAGGGGGAGCTGGTTCGGGGTGAGACCACCCAGTTCCGCGTACTGTGTCCAAAGGTCCGACTCGAGCAACTCTGCCGCTGCAAGAAACCGGAGGATAGCGATATCGCCCGCATCGAGCCTATCGTCTCCTACCCCAAATTGTGCATGGGCCGAAGTTCCATTTGCTAACAAACCGACGCCGACTGTAGCTGCGCCTCCTGTAAGAAGACCGCTCTTCATGAAGGAACGGCGGTCAACTGTACGCTTGGTGTTGCTTGTTTGATTTTTCATCATTGTTTACCCGTCCTGATTCGTGTTTAGCCTTGTCTCTCTTGCGAATAAACCAAGACATGAGACGGAGCCCGATGATTCAGTCGCGTCAGTACGTCGTTGGTGGTGTCTTGTAAACGGCTGTTAGGCTTGTGCAACCGTCGCGTCGCTTTCGACGCTAGTCGGCAGAGTTGATAACGATTTTTAACGTGTAATAAAGCCCCAAAAATCAAATGGGTGCGCATAAGTTGTGGGTGTCCAATCCTCCTTTGTGCGCGAGTGGATGCGTGAATGAAACTGTTGATCACATGACGCATCAGACGCGTTGCCAATCAAAACTGATCACCAAGCTCTTTATTCCATTTTTTTGAATAAAATTTTGAGTTAGTCACTAGGCGAAAAGACATTCATGCAATTGGTATGCCCGGCGAAATTTGTGCCAGTTGCGGCATAGGAACTGGTACAAAGGAGCATGGTATGGTAGCGGCTGAATGGGAGCGGTCGATGAATTCGAAGGAACGAGGTCACGATCATTCGCACCGATCACAATTGGCACTTGCCTCCCATCACTAACGGCCCCTCGTGGGCGCGCATTGCCATGGTGTTCCACTTTCTAAGATCTTCGCGTAGGGACGACATACTCGCGTCTCGAGTCGTTCGATGGCGCCACGGAAAACATGATTTAGAAGGAGTAGCGACAAATGAAAATGACGCGCCGACATTTCGCCCTTTCTATTGCAGCTGCCAGCAGCATGCGTTCTTCCTTATTCGGATCCACGCTTTCCCCACTGGGTGTTCCCCGCGGTGTAGTTCCCGGTCGAGTTACCTGGGCCCACGATCCGGCGGCTGTGACTTGGGATGGAACAGGTTCCTGGTGGGTGGACGCTAACAACAACCAGGCAGAAATTGACCGCATGGTCTCCCGCTCCATCCGCGGTCTTACAAATCAAAAGAGCGATGCCCAGGCATGGAGCGCGATCTTCCACTATTTCAATCGCACTCATGATCGTGGCAACGTCGGATACAAGGCCGGCGAGAAGGTCGCAATCAAGCCGAACCTCAACAACACAACGGATCATGGCACAATCGACCGTCTGAACTCGTCGCCCCATCTGATCCTTTCGCTCGTCCGGCAGTTGACCGGTCCGGGAAAAGTGCCGCAATCGTCGATCACCGTCTTCGATACCAGCCGGTTCATCCCGGGCAATCTCTACGTCAAGATTCACGGTGAGTTTCCTGGCGTGGTGTTCGTGGATCATATCGGCGGCGACGGGCGCCTGAAGGCCGAGTTCAAGCCCAACGCGATCCCTTTCTCGGTTCCCAGCCGCAATGCTTCGGGTCTCGATACCACGGTCGTCGAGGCTACCTATCTAATCGATGCGGCATTGCTAAAAGGGCATGTGAGTACAGGGGTGACGCTTTGTGCTAAGAATCTGTTCGGCGCCACAAGCATCAATCCCGACTGGCGCAAAAACGCGCACGACGGCTTTCCTCCCAACCATGACGGTTCCCCAAGTTACTCCGCATTCGTCGATTTCCTGGGTCATAAGGATCTTGGCGAGAAGACCATGCTGTTTATCGTCGACGGGCTCTATGGAAGCGAGGATGCGGATGGACCACCAAAGCGCAAATGGAAGATGGCCCCTTTCAACGATGCCTGGCCGAGCAGCATTTTCATGTCGTTGGACGGTGTGGCGGTCGATTCGGTCGGCTTCGATTTTCTGACCTCGGAATGGCCTGATCTCGTGGATATTAGGAATGCCGACAACTATCTGCGCGAAGCCGCTCTGGCCAATGATCCACCTTCGAAGACTTTCTACGATCCCGAACGCGATGGCATCCGATGCCGCAGCCTTGGCGTACATGAGCATTGGAACAATGGAACGGACAAGAAGTACTCGGGCAATCTCGGAAAGGCGCACGGGATCGAGCTTTTCCAGGTGGGCTAATCGGGACCGGGAGGAGATGAAGATGAGCAGGAACGTCTTGTTCTTGTGCTTGTCCGCAACATCGGTGTTATCGGCAAGTGCGTTTTCCCAGCCATTTTTGAGCCAGTGTAAGGGCAGGCCTTATCACGACAGGAAACTAATTTCCCCTCTAGGCTGAGCGACGATTTTAGTAACTGAGAGTGCTGAAAGAAAATGTTTTTCGAAGTGCATCTTCGGGAGCCAGAGAATTCTCATGTTTGAGAATTACCACTCGGCGGACTGATCAAGGAACTGTCTTGAATCCATTTCTGTGCCAAACCTGGTCGCCGTCAGGAAAGGTGTGTTCTTCACTGTACTGACTGTGCAAATAAGCGCGAAGAGGGACGACATGGTCTTTCGGACGGACGGAAAGGTTATCCATCGAGCCCAATCTCGCGGCCCAGAGTACATAAGGTACTTGCTTTACTTCGAGCTGCTGAATTGTCAACGCAACTTCGTCAGTTGGCGTCCCATCGGCAGGATATATCTGGTCAACAAACATTGGATTGCGCAGTTGTAGGGGTAGATACATTGCTGGCCACGCCGCCTGAAAGAGAAATTGCCCGGGTCTCGTATGTTCGGTCATCCAATGCAGCTTCTCATAGGCTTGCTCTCCTGTGGCGACCTCTCCTGACGGCAAGTGAATCTTCCTGGGCTGAAGCTTGTGAGCGGAAATCGTTTGCCAAACCGCGAGAGCACTTATGGCGATCCACATCACGGCAACGGCATATGGCCGCATCATTCTTGTTTGTTCTAGATGCCAGACAAGGAGGACGATACCCGCGAGTGAAATTGAGTAGAGCCGGAGAAAGTTCAGATTGAAGGCAACTTCCACCATTAGGAAGAAGCCGACTAAGGACATGAGTGTGATCTGTTCCCAAGGAAATGCGGCAGGACGACGTTCGCGCCAGCAACGCCACAGGGTTAGAAGATAGACGACGGGAAGAAAAAGATAGACAAGTACAGCCTGGCCAAATCTGGGCAGATCGCGCCAAGACGAAATCCCCGGCAAACCCATCATCCCTGGCCTCATTGGGATTACGTGTTTCCCAACATAGATGATCTGATAGTACCAAAGCTGTTTCCATCCAATCGTGGCGATGAATGGTGCGGCAAGCAGCAGGAGTGTGACCGTATAGCCCAGAGACAGCCACCACATCTTCTGAAGAAGATGTAGCCAGGGCTGATGCTCTCGCGAACGTCTCCAGAAGAAAAAGACTGCGAACGCAAGGTATGCCACCGCTCCATGAGTTTGGGTAAAGAACGACGCCACGCCTAGTAGCGTGCCCGAAATAACAATTCTCGCGAAGGTAGCATTTCTGGTGTAAATCTTGACCGCACCCATGATCGCGAACGCACTAAAAAGATGATGGGTGCCATCCAACAACTTGCCATAGATTAGGACGAGAAACAGAGCTGTAGTCAGCACAGCGGACCGGCGCTCTACGACCTCGCTCGCCAATACGAAACACAACCAGCAGCTGGCTATTCCAAGAACAAGCACAACACAGTTTGTGGTCCATAAGCTCAGTCCGAACTGCTTGAATAGGGCAAGATAAATGAGGTCCGTGCCCGGGGGCGTGAACTGGAAGAAATCCTGATAGATCCGACCGCCGTCGAGCATCCGTTCTGCATCCATCCAGAAGTAGACCTGATCGTCGCCCAACAGAAAGGGGGTATCGGGAAGGGAGAAAAGGTTGAGGTAGAGGTAGACTGCGACTCCCAGCAGTAGAAAAATGACGCGCGAATTACTACCTCGCCCGATTGCGGGTTCCTTCTTCACAGTGATTCGAGGGGCATTCGTGTTCAGCGACAAGCCTGGAAGCGAAACGATGGCAAAGCGCATGTTCAAAACTCGGTGTCGAACGAATTTACTGGACGTTACGCTTCCGTAAACTCGACGACTCCCGTTTTATTCCCGATTTCCGAATGGCTTCTTAAAACCCTCGTGTGACATCGGCAAAAGTGGGTTGCCTGTGACGGTAGAATGCTTGGTGGAAAATGGAGAGGATGGCACCAGCGAGGCGTACACGTCGAACACCCTCTGTGGTTGCCTTATAGAGCAATTTGGCAATCAAGGGCTGAGCGCCCCCCCAACATCTGGCGAACGTATCTCGCCGCCTTTTCGGACAAGTGCATTCTTGGCTAGTCCGCTCCCTTGGAGCGGACAGTCCGACCGCGCCGCTCTACGACTTCCACGCCCAACCACGCTCGAAAGGAGCCTCGCGTCATGGAAACCACCGTCATCAACGCTACCGAGTATCGCAATGTTCTCGCTGTCCTTATTGAGTGAATCGAAAACCAACCCGCGCCGTATCTTTGAGGACGCCGCCCTTAAGGAACTCTCCGAAAGTATCCGCACCCGGGGCGTTCTCTCGCCGTTACTGGTTCGGCCCCTTACCGAGAATGGCTTCGACATCGTCGCAGGAGCGCGGCGGTATCGGGCAGCGCAGATGGCAGAGGTCGATACGGTGCCCATCCGCATCGTCAACATGAACGACGCGCAAGCCTTAGAAGCGCAGTTGGTCGAAAACCTGATTCGCGCCGACGTTCATCCGATGGAGGAAGCACAGGGATTTAAGGCATTGCTGGATTTGGAAGACCCGGCCTACTCGATTGAGCAGATCTGAGTTCGCCGGAGATATGTTGATCCCAGAGGGGAACAGTTATCACAATCAGATAGCCAATTGCGGTGGCGGCGGCGCTGTCTGTCATGGCGCTAATCGCGTAGAACGTTATGAACATTGCCCCGAACACCCACAGCAACCGCACCGCTGGGTCGTTCACAAAGAGCGTTGCGCCGATCAGCACACCAATAGCTCCTAGAGAATAGGAGACGATTCTCGTTATTGCAGTCTTCACGGTTGTCCTCGTGTTTTCACGGGAGATCGAGAGTGCGTAAACAGCGCAATACGCTCCGTAGGGAAGCCGAAACGTCATGGTAATGAGCATGGCGAGAGTTGCAGCAGTGACCATACGACCCACTAATGCGGCTCTTCCTGGATAGGGCACAAGTTCCTCTTTGAGAAACTCCCAGATCCAACCCGATTGTCGAGTTGAATTCGGTACGTTTTGAGCGAAGGTTGCCATCTTCAATACCCACGAATTTCGACAAATGCCGACTCACCTACTCGAAACAATTCGGGAGGGGGATTCTGGACGCGGACACGGACCGGAAATCGCGATGCCAGGTGCACCCAGTTGAGGGTTCGCTGTGCGTCAGGAAGTCCCGGCTCCAAACGGCCAAAGACGTCAGGATCGGGAGTAGTGCCAAAACCGATACTGTCCACCATTCCGGAAAAGCGAATCTTCGGCTTCGACGGCAGAAACACATCTGCTCGCATGCCAGGCACGATATGCTCCAGCGTACCCTCGCGAAAATTGCCGATTGCCCACCACGTGCGCGCATCGATCAGTGTAAAAATCTGCTGCCCAACATGCGCGTAGGCGCCTTCCGAGATCGTAAGGTTGGTCACGCGCGTATCGAATGGTGCGTATACCCGGCAATTGCTGAGATTGTAGCGGGCAGTTTCTACCCCCGATGTGCGGGCGCCACGCTGGTTGATAAGCGGTTCGAGCGTGGTCACGGCATGTATCGATTGCTCATGCTGGGCATGACTCTCTTCCAGAACCGCCTTGGAGTGTTCGTACTGCGCTAAGGTCGACTTCAATCCTGCCTGCGAGAGCAGCAGTTGTGACTGCGCTTGCTTCAGGGCTTCTGCTTGAGCAACCTCCGATGTTCGCGCTCTGTCGACTTGATCTACAGTGACGAACTGTTTTGCCAGCAGGGGCTCAATCCTATGCAAATTGTTGTTTGTGTATGTCCACTCTGCTCTGGCCCGGTTCACGCCCTGCTCTGCGTTTGCCACGTCTGCGCGGTCCTGCTCGATAGCCGCTGCCCACCGTTCAATGTCCGCTTGCGAGCTATGAATATTAGCCTGTGAAATGGAAACGCCGCTTACCAGTGCCGCGATCTTTCGCTGCTCGTCCTCAATTTGTCCTTCGAGGGCAGCTTGATCAGACAGGGCTTTTTCGAGAGCGTACTCGTAGGGTCGGTCATCGATTTCGAACAATAGCTCGCCTTTCTTAACGAACTGGTTATCGCGCACGTTCAGCCGGGTGATCGGTCCTTCTACTTGCGGCGCAATACCAATAAAATTCGCAAAGACCTCGGCATCGTCGGTTCGTGGATAGTAGATCGACCTGTAGAGCACTCCAACACCCAACGCAACAGCGGCTACCACAATGCCAATACTGATTAGGCAGCTAAGCCGCTCTCTAACCCTCGGATTTGAATCGATCTTCATATTGGTGCCTCGCTAGCGAAAGAAGATGAGCCACAATGCGAATGCAAAAGCGGCGGTCAGGCTCGGATAAATCAAAATCTGCGGAGCGACCGCAACGCGTAAGCGCTGAAAAAGCCATCGGGTGAGAACTGTGAGCAGGATTGACGCCGCCAAGCAAAATAACCACGCCGGGAAAAACGAACCCACGACGTCAAAGGTAGGGGCTCGTCCGCAACCCGTAAGCAGAAGCGAAGTAAGCATTGAGCCGTACTTCGTAACGCGACTGCCTCGAGGGCAATTCATGGCTTGGGTCTCCTAGCCTTCGGTTGCTTCAGATCTCCGGTCTCGAAGACCAGTTCTGCCAGACTGGAGAGGATTTGTCCACGCGCCAACATATCAGCAGAGCGAGCATGTGCCAGTGATGCCTGGGCGGCCGTTACGTCAAGTAGGTCGCGGACACCATCGTTGTAGGATTCCAACGCGGCGGCATACGATTGATTGGCAGGGCCGAGAAGAGCGGCAGCAGCTTGCCGTTGGCCAAGCGCGGTTTCCAAATTGGAATAGGCTTTCCAGATTTCGTCCGCAATGTTGTCTCCGGCTACGCTCACGCTTGCTTCAGCCCCACGCAGGTTTGCTTGCGCCTGTGCCAAATGATTTTTCCGTGCGCCGGCATCAAACAAAGCCCATCTCAGGTTCAACTCAAGCTCACCCGTCAAGCCCCCGGTGTGAGCCCACGGAAGCTGCTGCTGCAAGCCATACAACGACTGCGCGTTGGGAGTAGCGGTGACAGAAAGCGCAGGATAAAAGCTAGCGCGTGCCTCCTTAACGCTTGCGTTTGCTCTTCGAACTTCAGTCACTTGCTGCATAAGATCTGGCCGTTGTTCGAATGATCGCTCCATTGCTTGGTCAACGGAATCGTCAAGTGTTTCGGTTATGGGAAGTTCGTCGATGGGCTGAACCCGAATTGCATCGGTAGGGCGAGTCCCCAGCGCACTTGCCAAGTCTCCACGAGTGTTCTTCTCAACCCCAAGAGCCGCTTGCAGATCGTATTGCGCTTGCGCGGCTGCGCCTCGCGCCTCAAGTACATCTGGCAAAGTCGCGAGACCGCTGTTGAGACGATCCTCGGCTGCTTGCTGAACGGTCTGAGCATTCTTGAGACTTGCTCGAGCAGCCTCGACCTGACCAATCGCGTTGAGCAATCGGTCATAAGCTTCGGTCACTTCATAGATGATTTTTCGATGTGTGTCGTTGAACGCGAAGTTGGCCGCGAGTAAGTCCGATCTCGCTGCGGCAATGCGACCGGCACGCCCTCCGAAGTCGAATATTGTGTAGTTCAGATCCAAGGCTCCACTAAAAGACTGAACAGTCTGGCGATCAAACTGATTTCCGAAAAGAACTTCCGAGCGATTTGTCTGGGAGAGCGCCACAGCTGCGACAGTTGGGTACAGTTCGCTGCGTGCCACTCCCAGAGCTGCCATCTGAGCGCGGGCCGCCTGCCACGCAACACGAGTTGCTGGATTGTGTTCCTCGGCCAAGTTAACCAATTCCGACAATGTGTAAGTTTGATCTTGTTGAAGGCTGAATCCGGAGCTAACAAGCTGCTTTGCAAAGTCTTCAATTTCTCGCTCTCCGGCGAATTGGGCAGGGTGGTCAGGTGAGGCCGGAGCACTTTGGGCAAACACACCTCCGGTAAGAAGAATGAAGCTGAGCGGAACTGTAGTCCAAATGCTCATTCAGCACCGTGATCAGGGCGGTCGGACGAAGAGAAACAAGGCAGAGTCGTGAGATAGATTGGTTTTGGATTTGAGCACCTCCTTTTCCCGGTTGTGATGGGTTCGCCAAGCAGAGAGCCCACCAAACTGAGCGATTGTTTGTGTTGTAGAGAGCTCTAAGAACGGCTAGTGGACACTCCGCTCATTCACTTCCTCAAAAAGTTTGTGAATATCGCGATAGTCGACGTGAACTCCGACGAGCACGGGGCCGGGTGTGTCAAAGGCCTGCTTAAGCACAGAGCCGATATGGTCCGGAGACGGAATCATATGAACGCTGATGCCTCCTGTGCGCTGAAATGCTCCGTTTTGGATCCCAAGAGCCAGCGACACGCAGATTATGAAGATCTCCACTCGTGGGGCCACGCGAACTGCTAACGCCAGGTAGGCGGCACTCGTTAGAATGACTTCAATACCGAGCACAGTGGGGAGCGTTTTCAGGAACGGGCGTGTGATAAGAATTCGTTCGATCACCACGCTTGAGACAACTCCAACTAAAAAGAACAAAACGGCTGAAAGATGTTCCGCCAAGGACTTCCATTCGTGAGCAGCGATAGCGATCGCTGCTAATAGCAGGCTGCCGGTTACATGCCCAGTGAATGCTTTCGCGAGAATCACGCTGGCTGCGTCACCATATCCGCCGACAACAGCAAGCGCAAAATAGAGCCACGGTTCCGGCGGCTGAGTGTCGTAGGTCATGGAACCAACTCCTTTCGTCTTGGTGATGCTTAATCGGAAATGACGCAGCAAGGAATTGCGCTCGTCCACTACCGGCCCGGCTGACATGGATCCTTTTCCTTGTCTTAAGGTTCTGGCTGGGCCCTCAAAGCAGAGATTTGTGGAGGCGACAGGAAGAATATGTTCAAAGAGCGGGCTCCCTGAGCGCCATGTACCAGGGTTGCTTCGATATCCGCCGTCGCGGACGGACCCAACATGAAGCACCCGTATGACGTCTCATTGAGATCGACACGACGATAAGCATCATGCATGTCCCCCACAATCTGCTTCGGATCCAGCAGAACGATAAGATGTTGGGACAGCACAGCCAGAGCATCGACAACAAGATCTTCCTGCGTCAGCCAGATCGCCCGGGTCTCGGCAACACCAAACTGGGCGCGCACTATACAGACATCCACGTCCGCGAGTTCTTGCGGGTCGCGAACGTTCTCCACGCGGCGCATGCCGGCGATTTCGGGCACAGCCGAGCACACCACCTTCGCTCCGGGATGAAGTGTCATCAACATGGCCTCGGCTTCCACCACGGTTCCCACATCGTGAGCGATTCCTCCGGCTTGCTGGAGAAGTTGTTCAAACTCTGACTTGAGAGGCCGGCCCGATCGTTGGAAGACCGGAATCCGCGGATGCTCCACCTGTTGGTTCGGAATGTTGGAGCGGATCGCGCCCAAAATTGCTTCACGACTAAATTTGAACGTTGGCATGTTAGCTCCGATTTGCGAGATACCAGTCGCGGAAAGTTTGTTTCGCTATCTGCGGGAGTTCCCGGTCGCGTCCCCAGGGATTCAAGGAACGGTTGTACAAGAGGAAATGCGGGGCATAGTCCATTGCCGGTCCGGCAACTTTCTCGATAGCATGATATTCCTCAGGATGCCCTAGGACGTGTCCGGCAACAGCAAATGACAATTGTTTCGTCAGTGGCAGGTATCCTCGTTTTGCCATTACCCTGCGCCACTTGAAAATCTGATCACTGATGTCGATCTTCACTGGACAAACGTCTGTGCATGACCCGCACAAAGTCGAATGGAATGGCAGTTCGCTGTACTTGACCTCGTCAAAGGTCGGATCAAGGATGACGCCCAATGGGGCCTGAATAGATTGCGCCGTAAGCCAAGCCGCCACTACGGCGATAGACAGGGCAGGTGTTCATGCAAGCTCCGCAGCGGATGCACTTCAGTGAATGCCAGAAGTCCGGCATGCCAAGTCGGCGGCTTCGCCCATTGTCTACGAGCACGATATGCAGTTCTCCACCCTTTCTCGGTCCGGTAAAATGAGACGAGTATTGGGTGAGAGGAGTTCCTTCCGCACTCCGGGAGAGCAGCCGCAAAAATACACCTAGATCTTCCACTCGCGGTACAAGTTTCTCGATACCAATGCTTGCAATATGAAGGGGTGGTACGGACGCCCCGATATCAGCATTGCCTTCGTTGGTGCAAACCATAAAGGTTCCCGTCTCGGCAACCGCAAAATTTCCGCCAGTCATGCCTGCGTCCGCAGCGAGGAATCTGGGACGAGCGTTGTTTCTCATGACTTCCGTCAGGAAGTGCGGACCATCGTTCTCTGGATCAGTACCAACCGTGCGCGCGAAGACTCGGGCGACATCCTGCCGCGTCTTGTGGATCGCGGGAAACACAATATGGCTGGGTGGTTGGCCATCGAGTTGTTGGATTCGTTCTCCCAAATCCGATTCGATAACCTGATCCCGCGATTTTGTAAGAAGGACGCCATCTGGCACTCTTCCTGGAGCATCGACTTGCTCTTGATCAGTTCCTCAACGCCGTGATCTTGGAGGATGGAGTAATCGATCGCATTGTGTTCGGCTGCATCCAGAGCCCAGTGGACGTGTGCGCCGCGTTTTGTGGCATTCGCTTCGAACTCTTCTAAATAGTGATCGAGATGTGTGAGGGTATGCTCTTTGATCTTCGAAGCGATCTCGCGCAGTTCCTCCCATTCCGGGATGGCGGCCGCCTCCGCGTCGCGGCGCTGCATCGTTGCCCACAAGAAACGATCGTGCATCGGCTCGTGAATTTGATCGTGAAGAATGAATAGTTCGGCTGCCTTTGCCGGGTCAACCTGCTTCGCATTGCTCATATAGGACACTCCCCTCAGAATGGGCCGCCATTTAACACTTGCGCGACATGGACGTATTTCAGATCCAGTCCCGCGCGCCGTGCGATACCTTGCTGATGCATCAAGCACGACATGTCGGGTGATACTACATATTCAGCGCCATGGCGTAGATGATCGTGAGCCTTCTCCAGTCCCATTCGGGCGGAGACGGCTTCGTCCGTGACGCAGAAAGTGCCTCCGAAACCGCAGCAATCATCCGGCCGATCTACAGGTGCAAGCACCAGGCCCTTCACGTTCGAAAGCAAACGTGCTGTCTTGTCGAATGGAACACCCATAATTTCGGGTGGCTTGGCGATTCCGAGGCCGCGGATGGAGCTACAACTATTGTGTATTGCGACCGAGTGTTGGAACTCCGCCCAAGGAAACGAGGTGACTTGCAAAATGTCGTGCAGGAATTCGACCAACTCGTAAGTGTGCTGGCGAATGTGCTTCACGTCGGGGGTCTGTTCAATGGCATCGAAGTGACAGCGGACCTGTTTGACGCAGCTTCCAGCGGGCCCGATGATGTGATCGTAGGGCTTGAAGTTCTCCACAAAAAGAAGTTCGGCGCTGGCAGCATTGACTTCATCTCCGCTGTTGGACATGGGCTGTCCGCAGCACGTCTGATTGAGTGGGTAACTCACATTGAGCCCGAATCGCTCCAGGAGCTGTAGAGTAGCTATCCCAACCTCTGGAAACATCATGTCGATGTAGCAGGGTATGAAGAGACCAATCCTTGTGTGTTTCGAAATCGTCCTTTGATTTGTTGCTTCGGTCTGTGTCGTCACTGTTATCTCTCCTTTCGACTCCGATATGACTCAGGCGCCACTGCGTCGCGAATTTGGCATCGACGCAATATTCAGGCTTATCCACGCGGCTGTAATGCCAACTCCGATCCCAACTGCGGTGTCGACTAAACGGAGAATGGGCTGTTTCCACGCATGTTGTGGGCTGATGCCGGCTACGACCATCACGACCGCGGTTGTGATCCCTGTTGTGATGATGTCTTCTGACCTGCCGAGCAGGGTCAGAGCTATCGCACCGATCCCGATCAACGTGGCCATGCCCCAGACGCGGAACGGGAAAATCAACAAATATGCCAGGCAAAGTACAAAGCTCAGCAGTGTTGCGGCCATACGCGATAAGGCAGCACGTACGCTCTGTTGATAACTCTCGCGATAAACAAAGATCGTTGCGGCCACGGCCCACATGCCTCCGAGGAGGTCGTCGTCCCGGGACACAAAATATGCTCGGGTAAGGATATGAGTGATCACGGCATAGCTAATAAAGCAGGAGATCGCCAGCGCGCATCCCGTGCCGACTGCCTGGCCCATGCCTATTGCTTTTGCGTCTTGTTTTCGTGTCGTTGCCATAACTCCATCCAAGTCGATCCAGGCGTAGGGCGCTCCTGTCATGGAAACGCGAGTACCCAAACAGCCGACGAGTGCAACCTTGTGCCGGGTGAGGACTTCGCGACCCAAATTGAGCGCGACGTCCCCGTCCTGCACCGAAGCGCGCTCCTGCTTACCTTTAGGCTACTTTCGTTGCTGTAGTTATTGCCGCATGGTATTCCGGCTTGTAGACATGTCTGCGGATGAACGCAACCATGTCGACCGGACAATCCACACGGGCCAGTCCCGCATCGAAGACGAGCTTGGCTACTCGTGCGGCTGTTTGAACCTCGACCTCCAGGATGTTCGACTGCGGCGGGAAGAGCATCCCCAGTTTCAACTGCTCTGGCGTTACCTGATCGGCGAGGGCATGCGCGGCCTCGATGAACATTTCATCCGTCACTCGCTTCGCGTTGGTGGCATAAATCGCCATGCCGACGGCGGGAAAAATGTACAAGTTGTTGGCCTGGGATGGCAGGTACGTCTGTCCGGCGAAGTGAACCGGCGGGAATTGCACACCGCCAGCGTAGACCACCTTTCCCTTGGACCAGGCGTATGCGTTCTGGGGCAGGCATTCGTGTTTCTCGATCGGATTGGAAAGGGCAAAGATGATCGGCCGCTCGTTGTGGCGCGACATAGACTCGACGACTTCCTGCGAGAACAGTTTGCCCACGGTGCTGACGCCGATGAGGATCGTCGGCTTGAAGTCCTCAATGACCGCGACAATCTGTGGCTGCTCCGCCGCCAGATCGAGATGATTGAAAGGTTTGCTGGGCGGCAGCTTGTGAGCGTAGGGTAGCTTGGCTGCGCCAAGACCCGGGCGCCCTGCGACTACCAGTCCGTGCGTGTCAAACATCCTGATCTGCTGGCCTGCCTTTTCGGCCACGATGCCTTGTTGGCCTAGTGCGGAGACAATCAAGTCCGCGAGGCCGATCGCGGCCGAGCCCGAGCCAAGAAAGAGAATCCGCTGGTCCTTGAGCTGGCCGCCGCTGATCTTGAGTGCGTTGATCAGCCCGGCGAGTGTGACTCCAGCGGTGCCCTGAATGTCGTCGTTGTAGCAGGAGACCTTGTTGCGGTAGCGGGCTAGCAGAGCGATTGCATCGACTCCGGTCCAGTCCTCGAAATGAATGCAGCAGTTGGGGAAGACCTCTTGAACTGATTCAACAAATTCGTCGACGAATGGATACAGCTCATCGCTCGAGGGCCGATGCCGCCGTAGACCGACGTAAAGAGGATCGTTGAGATAGGTCTCGTTGTTCGTGCCGGCGTCCAGGTACATTGGTAGCAGACCCTGTGGCGGCACACCCGCTGCCGCGGTATAGAGTTGCAACTTCCCAATCGGAATACCCATGCCGTTGGCGCCCAGGTCGCCCAGTCCCAGAATGCGGCCGGCATTGGTGACACAGATGAACCGGACGTCTTTGACCGACCAATTCTGCAGCACCTTCTTTACGCGCCCCTTGCGAGTTATCGATAGATACATTCCGTGCGGCCGACGCATGATGTGGTCGAATTTCAGGCAGGCTTCGCCGATCGTCGGGTCGTAGACGATCTCGAGGAAACGGGCCGGGTCCGACATCAGAGTGCGATAGAAAAGCGTCTCGTTCGTGTCGAGTAGATTCATCAGGTAAATGAATCGGTCAAGATCGGTGGCCTTCTCTTTCAACTGCAGCAAGACGCGGCTCATTTGAGCTTCGATCGATTCCGTCACGTCGGGTACGAGGCCAACGATGCCGAGCGATTGCTTTTCGGCCTCGGTGAAGCCGGTCATCTTGTTGAGCGATGGATCTTGAAGCACTTCGATTCCGTGCTTATTCGTGGTCATATTTGTCTCCTCCGTCGTGTAGGTTTCGAATTTAATGCCTGTGTGAGCCAAAAGTTGCGAACTTCATCAGCTAGCTTTCGCAACGTACGCGTGGACCATCTTCGCCGGGTCGACAACCTGATCGAACTCCTCCTCTGTGACAAACCCCAGCTTGAGTGCGGCTTGCTTTAGCGAGAGGTCGTTGTCCAGCGCGTAGTGCGCAATCTTCGAGGATTTGTCATAGCCAATTACAGGCGAGAGCGCGGTCACCAACATCAACGAACGGTCCACGTATTCCTTGATCTTCTTCAAATTGGGTCTTGTACCTTCGACCAGAAACTTTCGGAAGTTTATGCATCCATCGTTGAGTATCGTGATTGCGTGAGTCACATTGAAAATGATCAGAGGCTTGTAAACGTTCATCTCCAGGTAGCCCCCGGCGCCTCCAAAACCAACTGCTACATCGTTCGCTATCACTTGCACAGCGATCATCGTCAGTGCCTCGGCCTGAGTCGGATTGACCTTGCCCGGCATAATCGAAGAGCCTGGTTCATTTTCGGGGATCAACAATTCAGCAAAGCCTGCTCGTGGACCACATGACATGAGTCGGATATCATTTGCAGTCTTGTAGAGCGAGACAGCGAGGGTACGCAGCGTACCGGAGAGTTGAACGAGAGCATCGTGTGCCCCCTGCACGGCAAACTTGTTCGAGGCGCTGACGAAGGGAAGGCCGGTAAGCTTGGCGATCTCTGAGGCAGCTGCATCGCCAAATTCAGGGGCTGCATTGATGCCAGTTCCGACCGCTGTTCCGCCGAGTGCGAGGCTGTAAACGCCTTTCAGCGCATCCTCGATACGGTTCAGATTGTCACTTAACATGCCGGAGTAACCTGACCATTCCTGCCCAAGGGTGAGCGGAGTGGCGTCCTGCATGTGGGTACGTCCGATCTTCACGATGTCTTTCCACTCATCCGCCTTCGCGGCAATCGCATCCCGCAGGCCCTTTACCGCAGGTATCAGTCTTTCTTTCACGTTCACCGCCGCTGCAATGTTCATCGCGGTGGGAAATGAATCGTTCGACGACTGAGACATGTTGACGTGGTCGTTAGGATGAACGGGAGTCTTACTCCCGAGTTGTGTGCTTGCAAGCTGGCAGCACCGATTGGAGATCACTTCATTCACATTCATGTTGAATTGTGTTCCACTGCCTGTCATCCAAACGTGCAGGGGGAACATGTCGTGATGGTTGCCGGCCAAAATCTCATCGCAGACTTGAATGATTAAGTTGTACCGCTTATCGTCAAGACGATTGCCAGCATGGTTGGCATTCGCAGCGGCTTTCTTGAGCGTTGCGTAAGCGGTAATCATTTCGCGCGGGATCAGATCCTGCCCTATGCTGAAATGTTCAAGGGACCTTTGCGTCTGCGCTCCCCACAACGCGGTGGCCGGCACTTCGACTTCGCCGAGGCTATCGGTCTCCTTCCGAACGCTTAGCTGCTTTAATCCGTTAGTTGCATACATAGGTTCTCCTTTTTGATCTCTTGTGTGTGTTCGAGCGACAGAGTGTGCGTCGTTGAACTCTGGCGACTGCGAGATACGCTTCCGAGCTGGAAGATCGCCGTTATGACTCGACGCAACGATTCCAGTGGAAGCAAGATGTAGGCCACAAATCTTGCGGTGGTAACCTCAACGCCGATCAGAAACGGTCGGCCGTCATCTCGTCTCGTCTGTCTTGGAGGCAGCGGAAATGGGAGATCGGCGCAGCCGATCGGGTAATCGGATTCTCTTCGAACAGTCGGGCGGCCAGCGCCGAGTCGAGATGGGCACGAACTCGCACGATTAGGCCATTTCGGAAATAAACTACCCAGCAGTAGCGGTTGTCGAAGCGCATGCCGTTCTTGGCTGTCGCGAGAGAGTGAAGTTCAAATACCGCTACATCGTCCTTTACGAGCAAATCCTCCACATGGAGCTGCGCGCCCTGTGGGAGAACTTGGCCCAACTTGGCGAAGGTACCCTCCGTGAAAGCCTTCTTGCTACGGTAGTGGCCGGCGAGCGGATGGGTGCCCATCACTGCCCAGTCGACGTCGTCTGCTACCCGTTCGAAGAACGCGGCACCGTTGCCGTTCTCAAGTCCCTTGAAGATCTCGCGAACGCTCTCTGATGTAACTTCCATTTGAATCGCTCCTTAACCGTGGCCATCTATCTCGTGCGCTTTCGCATTTAGATATGCAGGAATCATGCCAATTGCTAAGGCATTGAAAAGAGACAGCGTCACCATCAGATTCATGCTTCAGACTCAGCAAAATGACGAACGCTCAGCGGAACGTGCCTGACTCAAGAACTCAGCAGCAACGGAGGGACTCACCTTTCGAGGTGCGTTGGTCTATTCAGGGAGGGAAAAGGGAATTGATGGCAGGGGCCGCTCGTTGGAAGCGAGAGCCGTCCCAATTAGACGTAGCTCCTGATTCTCAAGTGTCTTGATTTTCGATTTCAGGCATCGCAGTCGGGGAGGAGATGTTCCGTGGGGCGGGCAATCATGAGATAAGTCCCCTGCGCGGATCTCGAACTACTGGCGACCACGGCCGCCTGGGCCATCATCTTCGGGGCAGCGCGCAGGTGGTTTCAGACACCTGACCGTATTCCGGCTGAGGATATGGCTTCAAAGACTCACCCTTCGACAAACGCGACGCACATCTTGTGGCCATCGCCGGAAGCTGTGTCGATTGCCCCAAGCGGAGAGGGCACAACAAGCTTCTGTTTTCTAACCTCGGCAAGCAGGATGCTTGTAATGAACCAACCCAAGCTTTCAGGCGAAGGTGGATTCCCAGATCGCGGTCACCCTTGCCGCTTAGGCCCAAGCTCGTGAAAATCAGCACAGCCCATAGCAAGCCACAGGACGGCAGTCCCGTTCTGCCACACAACAAGTACGTTGCGATTCAGGACGAAAAGCCGAAGGATACATCTGTTCCATTTGCTCCGCGCGCGAACGCACCAGATGCACGGCGTCTGAGAGCGATATCAAGTCTGCAGCAACCGCCGCCGAGAATGCTCCGACCGAGAGGCCCGCGACAGCCAACGGTGCAGGCCAGCTCTGTTGAAGTGCTCTTGCGTAGCGACGCCTGTCGTCAGAATGGCCAGTTGAACCGAGACGGCAGATTGCAAAGCCTCGGGGGTGTCCAACGTTGGAACGTCGAGGCCCAGGGCTTGACTGACCTCAGATAAAGTTTCCCCAACTCCGGGGGTAGGGAACAAGGTCGTGGAGCATTTGGGTTTGCCGCGAACCCTGTCCGGGGAAAAGCAGTCCAGTCTTCATTCCTTATCCTCGCTCACAGAAATCGCCCAAGGATCCTCTGCAAGGATACGGCTCGCAGGCAGCCGTACGAGGACTTGTTCCGTACCCTCTCTCGCGTATTCTTCCAGCGAGAATCCACAATATGGCGTTTCTACACGTACATCAACTTTTGATGGAGCCGCACTCATGAAACTCCAGAGATCGCGTGCGGTGTCTCGGGTGAATCGCGTCGGAGTGAACAGAACGAGATCGAGATCGCTGGTTGCGGTTACAACCTGCTGGCCGGTCGCGAGCTCAAAGCCAACGCTGCCTACTGGGCCCCAATCCAGTTCGCTTTTATCCAGTTGCTCTTCGAGCCAGACCAGAGCCGCGAGCGCGGGAAGCACGATGCGGGTGCGAGATGCCATGTGAAGAGAAAGCTGTGAAGGTCGAAGTCTCTCTTTTACGTCTGCAACATCAGCGAAACCGCCCCAACGCTGCTGTCGATTGATGCCGCGTATTCCTACGGCTACGAGTCCGTCCGGAGCGATCGCTCGACGCACCACAACCCAGAGATTGCTGGCTGGGGAGTAGCTAACCCATGCCGGTTTGGCCACGCCTGCGGAACTCACAATGCCTGCTCGTAGAAGGAGAAGGTCGTGGATGCGAGGCGAATATTGATCAGTCGGAAGCATGGGCGCCTCAGAAGAGCCTTGCCGCAAACAGCATCCAGAGTGCCAGGGTGGCCCAGCCGAAGAGATAAGTACCGATCAATCCCGAGCTGGCAATCTCCGGGGTTGAATCGAAGCCTTTGCCGAAGACTAGGCCAAAGAAACCGCCGGGAATGGCGCTGATCACGGTGATGTTCCGCAGATCGTCGTGATCCATCCGAAATAACAGCATCATGCATAAGGCGAATAATGGCTGTCCCACAAGCTTTAGAAGTGTGGTGATTGCGACACCGCCGGTGAATCGGAAGCTCTGCGCGGAGACGACCAAACCGGTAAGGACAAGCGCAGAGCCGGTCGCGGCGCTGCCTAATGTCGTGAGTGTGCCTTCGACAAACGTAGGCAGATGAATGTCGAAGAAGGCTCCAACCAAAGCCAATAGAGGGGCCCAGACAACCGGACGTAAAAGAGCGTGAGGAAAGCTACGCAAGATCTGCGCTATGGAGATATCGCGTCCACCGGACTGCTTGTCGGCTTCGAGAAGCGCTAAGGTGAGAGGCGAGATCGTGATCGACCCGATTGCGATCGACAATGCAGCAGTGATGGTCGATTCGGAACCGTAGGCTCCCTTGAATAACGGAAGAGCGATTGCGGCCGAATTTGGGAAGCCAATGGTAAGAGCTAATACGGAGGCATCAGAAAGCGACATGCTCAGCCCTCTGCGCGCCCAAATGTAGCTAATCAGATACAGGACACAGAAGACCAGCGTGATCATCAGGGCCGCGGGGACATGGCGTAGCAAATCAGCTTGCGATGAGCCAATAATCGTTGAGAACAGAGCGCAGGGAATCGCAAAGCTCATCACCAGCACGATCAGATTGCGGACATTCCGGTTGTCCATCGTACCGCGCCGGCCTGCGACATATCCGAGAAGCAGTCCGGCGAATATCGGGATGAGTGTGTCAAGTAAAACCTTCGTCACGACGGCTCCCTATGCGTTCTGCCACTGTGCTTCCAGCGCAGCGCGGACGGCAATCCCAGCCTTCCGCGTCTGCTTAGCAGCATCGGACTGAAGCCGGCTGCTGAGGTCGGTTGCACCGCGGCGTGCATCCTGAATAGCGCCGATCAGCTCATGCTTGATAGCTTCGACGTCGGCCGCTGGGGGATTCTGGGGATCGTCCACGTGAAGCAATTTGTAGAGCAGTCCAAGCCTGGCGTAGTCGTGGACGTCATAAGACATCGGAGCAATCTGATGCCCAAGCTCTTCGAGTTCATCGACCGAGCGACGCGTGATTCTCGCCGCCGCTTCCTTGTGCATCGCGTGAATCACAATGCCAGAATCATCGAAGGATAGGATGCGATTCGCTTGATAGCCATGAGTAAGAAATCCGCCGGAGAAAGCTTGTCCCGCGACAAGCGAGATCACGGGATGTCCAGCCATCCGCGCCGAAGCATAGGCATCGGAGGACGCTGCCGCGGCGAAGAATATCCCGGCCGTCTCTTCGCGGCGCCCATAAGCCTGGCTCTTAACGTCGACGATCGCGATCACTGTACGCTTTTGTGCTCTGGGCTTTTCATGATCTTCGGCTATAACTCTACGCAGGTGATGAGCCAGGGTGAACGCTTCCTCGAGACCCACCTGACCATCTCGCACACACGGAAAGCGGCTGGACGGATTAGGTATGACACAAAGGAACAATGCGATCTCATCGCCGATCTGAGAATTAGAAGCGAGAACGGTTCCGGGGTCTCCGGACATCGGTTGATTGTTACCCGTCAGCGCCTCAAACCAAACCCTTCCTCGCAACCCGATGTGTTCACTCATCGCAGCCCTCCCGTTGTTGTGTTGTTCCATTCCCGGCGCAGGCTAATTGGATCGATCTGCGCAGACGTATCCAGGGCAGCGATTCGATCGCGGTAGAGCTCTACTTGTTGGCTTCTGTATTCGGGTAGAAGATCAGCCTGGACGTATTTACGGATTGTGGCTTTGATCTTCTCGACGTCATCTTCGACGAGGGCATCGGCCAGGCCCATCCCAACACGCTGTTCTCCACCGTGAATGGCCCAGATGAGCGCTCTGTCGGAGGAATCGAATTCGTCAATACCCGACTCCTGCTCGATGACCTCAGGGCCATTGAGACCGAGTCGCGCCTCGCGTGTCATCACAACGTAGCTCGATACTCCGGCTGCAAGGGACATGCCCCCGAAGCAGCCAACTGTGCCGGCAATCAAGGTAATCACTGGAGCATGTGGACGTAAGGCGAGCACTGACGAGATCACTTCGGCTACAGCCGCTAATCCAAGATTGGCTTCCTGCAGACGAACTCCGCCGGTCTCGAGCAAAAGAATGGCAGCTGTCCTTTTACCAGCTACTGAGTCTTTGGTGGCGAGATCAAGGGCCGCGGCCATCTTTGCACCGGAGATTTCTCCGATACTGCCGCCCTGAAAGGCTCCTTCCAGGGCGATGGCGACAGCGGGCATGCCGCCGATCCTACCCTTGATCACGATGCAACCGTCGTCAAACTGTGGCGCGATGCCTTGCATTGGCAGCCACGGAGACTCCCTTCGTTCGAAAGGGTCAACCAGTTCCTTCCAGGTGCCCTCGTCGAACAGGCTCTGGGCCCGTTTGCGGCCGTCAAGTTCAATGAAGCTTTTACGGCTTACGAATTCCGGAATGATACTTGTCTGGCTCATTGACTTATCACCTCCACCGCTTGTTCCAGCCGAAGCATGACGCTTCCTGGAGTTGCGCCGGCATCGTTGATCCGGATGCGTACGGCTCCGTCGAACTTTGAGAAGAAGCGATCGAATACAGCCTTCCAGGAACTCTGAAAGCCATCTACGCTCGTCGTGATCGAGACGTGGGCACCTTCGCTCTGTGCCGGCTCCATGAGAACTTCCATATCACCGGAGCCGACGACTCCAATATGAGCCCTCTTCGTGATGCGACGTTTTGCCGCCGGATAGTCGAACTCAATTTGCTCCATAGGGATCTCCCTCCGAAAGACTATTGTCCTCTTGCACTGCATATTGACCTCGTTCCAGGGCGTCCAAAAAGAGAGTGGCGGCCAGAATATCCGCACTGCCCCCCGGAGAAATGGTTCGGATAAAAAGTTCGTGATCGAGCTGGAGCATTGCCTGATCTCCAGCGGCGCTTCCGGGACCGCCTGCGTGCAGAATGTCTGAAGCGCCCTTCTGTACGATTGTCAGTCCCTCCGCCCCGCCACGATAAAGAACGCAGGTATCATCGAGGCGAGCCATGATGTCGAGAAGCGCTGACAATCTGCTATTCGTTTCTGTGCAGCCTTTCTTTCTTGCCGCAAGCAGAGCGGGGAGGCCGACGTGAACGATGTGGGGAAAGTTTGCAATGGCTTCACCGCGCGCTCCGGTCACGCCATAACGGGCTCGAACCATGTCGCCGTGCGATACCAGTTGGGGGCGAACGCTATCCGGCAAAGATGCCAGAAGGCCGGCACCTTTCGCGATCGTGTCCGGATTTGATTCGATGTCCTGGCCTGCTGCCGTTACCAGCAGGCCCAGAATCCAGATCGCTCCTTTGTGGGAGTTGCTTCCACCAGTTACCTGAAGCATCGCGAATTCAGCAGCGCGTCCGATGGCGGCAACCTCGGTACGCAATGCATTGCTGAATGGCATGGATTGCGCAGCCGTCGCCATATCTGCAAAGAAGGGAGCTATCGCTGACGCAGATCGCCGCATAAGATCTAACGAAAGATCGGAGTGCGCTCCAGTTCCTCTTCGATCCACCAGCCCTGGCTTCGGAGTGAGTTCAGCTTCGGCGACCAGCGCCTGCCGTGCCAATTCCGCGAGATGCTCGGCGGCAAACACTTCTCGAACAGGTGCGACCTGTCGAAGAATTGGAAGTACGTTTGCCATTACCAGCTCCTGAACTTTGCGGGAGGTTGATACAGACCACCGGACCAGGCGACCAGGTCTTCCATACTGCGGGCCGCGAGAAGGGCGCGATTTGCCTGGAGCCGCTGCACTCCAATGTCTTCCGGGTATGCAACAATGCCTTTGCGACGAAGTTCAGCCGTCTCCGCGGGCTTAGCATTCAGACCAACGGGGCTAATGCCTGCAACGGCTGCTAATGCTCGACGGCGCTCCTCGATTCCTTCCGTCTTATAGAGGTAAGCGATCCCTTCCTCAGTGACGACATGGCTGACATCATCGCCATAGATCATGATCGGCGTGATGGGCATGCCAGCTTTCTTTCCAACTTCAACCGCATCGAGCGTTTCGACGAAGGCAGGAACTCCACCTTTGGAGAAGGTCTCCAGAGTCTGGACGACAAGTTTTCTGCCGCGAGCGTTCGGGCTCGGGTCCGTTTTGAGGTCGAGCCACGCAGGTGTCGAATGACGGCGCCCGTGGGGGTCATGTCCCATATTCGGCGCGCCCCCGAAACCGGCCAGACGGCCAGTTGTTACGGTCGATGAATTGGCATCGCCATCCATCTGCAGGGTTGCACCGATAAAGGCGTCGACCGCGTACTGTCCGGCAAGCTGGCACAACACACGGTTGGAGCGGAGACTTCCGTCACGGCCGTTAAAGAAGATATCGGGTCTGGCGCGAATGTAGTCATCCATGCCGACTTCGCTGCCAAATGAGTGGACGCTCTGGACCCAGCCGCTCTCGATGGCCGGGATAAGCGTCGGATGCGGATTGAGCGCGAAGTGCCGGCAGATTTTCCCGCGCAGTCCCAACGACTCTCCATACGTCGGCAGCAACAGTTCGATGGCCGCGGTATCGAAGCCGATGCCGTGATTGAGCGACTGGACCTGGTGCCGTTCATAGACACCACGAATGACCATCATTCCGGTAAGGATTTGAAGCTCAGTGATGTGGCGAGGGTCGCGGGTAAAGAGCGGCTCGACTGCGAAGGGTTTGTCGGCTTCCACAACAATGTCCACCCAGGACGCTGGAATGTCTACGCGTGGGAGCTTGTCAACGATCTGGTTTACCTGGACGATAACAATCGCATCGTGAAAGGCTGCGGCCTCCACAATCACCGGCGTATCTTCAGTGTTTGGGCCTGTAAACAGGTTTCCTTCCTGGTCAGCCTGTTCGGCGCATACCAATACGACGTTAGGGACAAGGTCAACGAGTAGTCGGGCATAAAGCTCAACATAAGTGTGAATTGCACCGATCTCGAGGACGCCATCCTCCAGAAGCTGGGCTACTCGAAGGCTCTGGGGTCCCGCAAACGCGAAGTCCACTTTCTTCGCGATACCGAGCTCAAAGAGTGTCAGATGCTCGGGCCGGCTGATGCTTGAAATGATGAGGTGAAGGTCGCGGATCTTCTTCGCATCGACCTGCACAAGGGACCGGGACAAAAAGTCGGCTTGTTTCTGATTGTCACCCTCCATGACGATTCTGTCACCCGATGCTATGACCGACTCAAGGGCTTCAACGATCTTTTCCTGTGCTAATACTGGCCCCTTCATCCATGGCTCGACTGACTGCATGCGTCGCGCTTTCTCATCGCGACGAGTCGTCCAGGAGACCGGACGCTGCTGTTGCGTCTGCTCACTCAAGCTGAAGTTTGTTTTCATGATGCGGTTCTCCACTCTCATTTGTTGACATGCCCTAATTTTCTAGCAAATCGGACACTCTCGCATCCGCACTGGCTTTCCACAAGATTGATATCTCATGAACGGTCAGCAGATTGATCGTCTGATAAGACTTCAGGTTGTTATCGCGTAATAAGGTGCGCAAGGACAACCTCGCACGCAAGAGTCGCGATTTAGCAGACGCCTTGGAAATGCCGAGAGAATCAGCTATCTCCTGCATTGAATACTCCTGCGAATATCGAAGTTCCACTGCATTTCGAAGATACGGACGCAACCGAACAATTGCTTCCCTGAGCAATTCCGATCTTTCGTGTCTCGTATAGACGCGCTCAGGATCTTCCCTGAGGTCCCGCATTTCCCATCTATCATCGGATCCGCAACAATTGTCGTCAACGTCGATCGACTGGTCATTGTTTGCGCGTTTCTTTCTCAAAATCGTAAGCGACGTGTTGATTGCGATTCTGGTGATCCACAACGAAAAACTGGATCTGCCTTCAAAACTATTCAGATGAGTAAATGCCTTAAGAAAAGAATCCTGGAGTGCATCCTCCGAATCTTCCCGGTTTCTGGTGATCCGATATGTCGTTCGCAGGATTGCACGGAAGTGACGGTCTCTGAGTTCAGCGAAGGCGTTGACATTTCCGTCTTGTGCGGCCACGACCAACCACTCGTCGCTCATCTCCTTTAAACTGTGGCTGATTACAGTTTCGTTGTTTGCCAGTATTGGTTGAGTCATTGGGATCGTCCATTCTTACGGTCTAACCGCAGGCGATAGCATCTTGGGCGCGCATGGATTGGATAGGCGTCGGGTGCATATAGTAGTCCGAACTACTTCGAGACCGCACGTGCAGCATTCTCAATTACAACTGCAACTTCCTTGGGATGCGACACATAGACGCAATGGCTGGCGCCCGCGACTTCGACCGTGTGGCTATGAGCTCGCTTGGCATACCATCGTTCAAGGTCAGGGTTGATGGTTCTGTCTTTTGACGCTACCAACATCCAGCTTGGTTTGCTTCTCCACGCCGCCGTCGTGATGACTGCCTTGAAATTCTCCGCCGCGTTGAGTACCTGCGATCGCGCCATGAATGCCGCCTGCTCCGCAGAAAGATCGGCTGCAAAGTACTCACGAAACTGCGCGGGATCGAGGTACGTGAATCCATCTGGCGTCTTCTTGAGCGCACTAGACTTGCCGAGGTCACTCGGAAAGCGCTTCCCGTCGTCTCCTTCGTTTTCCCCAGCGTCTGGCATGTGCGCTGCAACGTACACCAATCCGGCAACTGATGGATCCGTGCCTGCTTCCGTAATCACGGATCCCCCATAGCTGTGGGCGACAAGGATGCTCGGTCCGTCTTGCAGCGCGAGGATCCGCTTCACGGCGGTCACATCATCGTGGAAGGACGTCTCCGGCTCTTGGGCGATGCTGACATTGAAGCCGTCCCTGACGAGAATGTTGTAGACGCCTTTCCATCCCGAACCGTCCGCCCAGGCACCGTGGACGAGGACGATGTTCTTCACTTCAGACTTCTGAGCTTGTAACTTCGGTGTGCTCGATAAGGCAGCAGCACACAACATCGTGGCGAATAGGGCAAATTTATTGACCATACCTATCTCCAGTTGCTTCTTTGTTGAGTTCTGCAGCGCGTTTTCAAAGACTCAGACCGTCACTGCTGGTGAGGCTCTCATCCAACGGTTGCCTCTGATGCCTTACCCTTCGAAGAACGCAGCTTCCTTCGCCGTTCTCAAGTCCCTTGAAGATCTCGCGAACACTGTCTGATGTAATTGCCATTTGAAACTCTCCTTGTCCTTTGCGATTTGTCTTCTGCGCTTTGCAATTAGATAAGCAGGTATCGTGCCAATTGCTAAGTTGCTGAAAACGAGCTGGCTTCATCATCAGAGCCATGCTGCACGCTCAGCAAAATGACGAGCGCTCAGCAGAACGTGCGGAAACCAAAGACTGACCGGCGACGGATGGACTTACTTTTCGAGTCCAAGGATAGACAAGAGAATTTGGGGGCAGGCGCCGCTCGTCGGGAGCGAGAGCCTTTCCAATTAGGACGATTGATGTTTCAGATCGTACTTGCTAATTTTCAAACGCCTGATTTTCGATTCAAGTGTTTGTCGCGGAATCCCGAGTTTGGCAGCCGCGCCTGAAGGTCCGGAAATGCGGCCATGGCAGTCAGCGAGGGCAGCTTCGATCATCCCTACTTCGCGATCTGACAGCGTCGAAAGCCCTTCGCGCGGCTGCCGAGACTCTGCCGACTCACGTTTTAGCCAGCTCTCATCAACGAAGAATGTGTCCGTTTCACCTAGAATGACCGCCCGTTCCACGACATTCTGCAATTCACGGATATTACCTGGCCAGCCGTAGGCTGTTAACTGCTCCAGTGTTTGCCTACCGATATGTTGGATTTTCTTGCCTGCCGCCTTAGCGTAACGCCCAACGAAATATTCGACGAGCAATGGAATATCCGCCGCTCGCTCGCGGAGCGGTGGAACAACAATCGGAACAACATGGAGTCTGTAGAAAAGATCCTGGCGGAAGGTTCCAGCAGCGACGGCAGCAGGCAGATCCCGGTTCGTGGCTGCTATTAGCCGGACGTCTACCGGAATCGGATGGTTGCTTCCCACTCGCTCAAACTCGCGCTCCTGTAGCACGCGCAGGAGCGCGATCTGCGTCTCCATCGGGAGATCGCCGATTTCATCAAGGAACAGTGTCCCGCCGTCAGCGGATTCAAATCTTCCCAGACGTCTCTGCAGGGCGCCCGTGAAGGCGCCTTTCTCGTGCCCGAAAAGCTCAGAGGCAATCAGTGATTGAGGGATGGCGGCGCAGTTCACACGGACGAAGGCTCTCGCTGCACGGTTCGATCTCCGATGGAGCGCGCGCGCAATCAGTTCTTTACCTGTTCCGGTTTCGCCGAGGATGAGAACGGTCGAACCCGACGGTGCGACTTTTGCCACTTGCTTCAACACCTGGCGCATGGGTTCGCATGAACCTACAATTTCCTCAAACATCGAGAAGCGATCGATTTCTTCGCGCAACGTAACGTTCTCGTTTTGGATGCGCTGCTCCGCCACCTTGCGATCCTCAATGTCTACTGCTGTCGCATACCAGCGCACGAGGCGTCCCTCTTCGTCGCGGAAGGGGTTATAACGAAGGAGGAACCAACGATACTTGCCGTCTTTTCCGAGAACCCGCTGTTCGGTCTCAAACGGAACACCATTTAGGAGCGCGTTTTGCCGTACTTCTTTGAACATCTCGGTGTCTTCAGGATGAACGACGCGATCGCGGAAACTTTCCGCCCGCACCTCCTCAATCGACAAACCGGTGTACTCGAGCGCTACTCGATTTGCATAGACCGGCCGGCCATTGGGACCCAAGACGACAATCACTTGCGCTATGGCATCGGCAATGTGGCGAAGTTCGTGATCATCTCGCCGGCTCTTCTCCTCCGCCTGTTTTGCTGCGGTGATATCGGTCACGGCACCTACAAATTCAAGGTTCCCAGATGAGGTCGTCAACACGCGAGCGGAAATGTGGAGGTGCTTGATTGAACCGTCCGGCATCAGCAAACGGTGTTCAAGATCAAAGTCGGCTTTTGCTTCACACGCTCGGTCGAGGGTTTGCTGCACGAGATCTTTGTCGTCGGGATGATATCGCGGCAGTATCATCTCCAGCGTAGGCTTTACCGCTCGATCGAGTTCAAAGATATTGTAGGTTTCCGCCGACCAGTAGATTTCTCCGCTGGCCACTCTCCAGCCGAAGCTGCCAGTGTGGCTTATGCTCTGCCCTTCAGTGAGGAAAGCTTCGCTGCGTTGCAGATCTGAATAGAGGCTGGCGTTCTCGAGCGAAATTGCGGCTTGTGAAGCCAGGAACTGCAGCACGGCAACCCGGTCCGGCGTGAAGGCGCACGCAGTCAGATTGTTCTCCAGATAGAGTGCGCCGACAAGCTGCGCCCGCTCGACGATGGGCAGGCAGAAGATGGACCTGGAGCGCTTCTGCCGCACATATTCGTCCTTTGAATACACCTCGTCGGCCGAAGCATCATCCAGAAGCACGCTCTCCTGCGTCCGGATCACGTAATGCAGCGCGGATTGAGGGAGATCAGACGGTGTAACCTGCTCCTGGCGAACGACCAGCTCGATCCTGCCCGGACCAGTAGTGGCTTCGGCTTCTATCCACGGCTCGCGGTCCCGAATCAGGATCAACAAACCCCGCTCGGCCCCGGCATGCTCCACCGCGATTCGCACGAGCTTCTCGATGAGACTGGAGAGGACCATCTCACTCGAAAGTGCCTGCGAAGCTTTAACCACAGTCTCGACGTCGAGTTGCCCTGCCAGTGGCGCAATCGCGGTCGAGGAGGTGTGAGTCCGTTCGTCGCGAAGGCGCGGGTAGAGTTCGTCGAGTTGCTTTACTTTTCCGTCGGCTCCCCAACGCGCATAGAGAGACCGAGCCTCCTTCAAATACGCCTTTGCGACCTTCTCCAATCCCCGGGCTCGATAGAAACCCGCTGCCAATTCGTTAGCGAGCGCTTCGTTGTGAACAAAACTATTCGCTTGTGCGGAGCGGATGGCATCTTCGTAAAGTTTTTCGGCGTCGAGCGTGCGGCCTTCGATGCGCGCAATTTCCGCCCCCACCAGAGCGGCGCGGTTTTCGAAATTCTCCGGGCAGTTTTCCGCCCATATTTGGAGGTGTTTGTAGTGAGCTTCGAGAGCATCGTAATGCTCCCGGCTTTGGCACGCCGTTGCGGAATCGCAGAACGCTGCACGGGCAAGCGCGCTGTAAAATTCATACTCTGCCGGCGCAAAATTCGGTAATGTCGCAAGCAGCGGGCGGGCCTTCAATGAGGCCTCGATGGCAGAAGCAAAGTCACCGGCAAAGAAGTGGGCTTGTAGCTTTCGGACCCAGTACCCCCAACGGGCCGCCGGCGGGTAGCTCTCCAGACGACGCTCGAACCCTATTTCGTCGAACTCTGCATGCTCAAAGGAACCGAATTTTGTCGTCAGGCCCCTGAGCGTTCGGATAAGACAGAGCTGCAGATTAGCCATGTCAGCGGCGAAACAGATCTTCGCCTTCTGTGCAAAGCGAAGGCCATTCTCGACTTCCCTTTGCACTTCAGCGAGCGGATCTCCCGTCGCGATAAGCAGGGTGTTCAGGCTGATACGGCTGTACGCTGCGTAGGTGAGGTCGCCGATTGTCTTTGCAATCTCGAAGGCTTGACGCGTCACATTACAGCAAGCCGAGAGATGCTGCATCCATGGCATGATGCCATTTGCGAAAGCGGCATAGGTCGCAGCCTGGAAGCGCTTCAAACCACGCTTTTCAACCAGATCATAGCCGAGCTGACCGAATCGAAGTGCATTCTTGTAGTCGCCGAACCTATGCCCCGCTACGAAGCTAAGCCAAACATAGTGGACGCACGAACCGTCGTTGTTGCCGTGCTCGATGCTGAGACTAACCGCCCCACAGACGACCAGGGCAAAAAGATTCGTATCCGTAAACACTGCAGAGCTCAATACCTTCGTCAGAACATCCAGAGTCGCGATAGATGTGGGGTCGCTCATTAGCGGGAAATCAATGACCTCCTCGATGGCGCGGCTTCCGAGTTTTGACCAGGTCCGCTCGTATTCGCTTCGTACTTGTTCCTCCGTTGGATGGAGCGGCCAGTCGATACCGACATGGCGCAGGTAGTCGAGGCCGATAGCGATTGCACGGTTCGTCTGAGAGATCGCCATATAAACATCGATACCCAGACACGTGGCCATCGCTAGTTCGACGGTATTTGAGGCACGCGATCGAAGCATTTCCACGCGCTTGGCCGCGATGGCCAGCTCGCCAGTCAGGAACTCGCATTCGGCCCGCTGCAATTCCAGTTGGAAAATCAGATCGTGGTCGCGCTTCCAGGCCGCATCCGCCAAAAGCGCTTGGCCAGCGACGAAATACTGAAGAGCTGAGGCGTAGGCGGTAGACCCCTTGGCCCGTTTGCCGGCGATCAGGTTCAACTCAGCAACCTGGAAACGCTCCTCTTCTGAAACGATGAGCTCAGCTCCGCGATTCAACTGATTGACGATCTCGAATACGGCCTCCTCACGCTTTTCAGGCGGGGTGTGCGCATGGAGCAATCGCCCGATTCGTAGATGTGCTTCAGCGCGGGCTTCTTCCGCAATAAGCGAATAGGCTGCTTCCTGTATGCGGTCGTGCGCAAACCGGTAAGAGTTCTCCGAGCGGACAATCAGCTCCTGGTGGAGAGCCTCCCATAGTTCCGCTTCGGTCTCTTGCTCGGACGCCTCAAGAACAGCAGAAAGTGTGGCGGCTTCGGCGCTGTTTCCAATGCAGGCAAATTGCTGCAGGGCCTTTTGAATTGCAACTGGAAGCCGGTTCAGTTTTGCAACCATAAGGTCTACAACGTTGTCGGTATAACCCTTAGCCCGAATGGCATCCAGATCCCAGCGCCATCGGGCATCTCTATGGTCGAAAGTGATGAGCCCCTCTTCAACCAGGGCATGGATAAACTGACGGACAAAAAACGGGTTGCCGGAAGTCTTCTCGTGCAAGAGTTGCGCCAGCAACAGCGCAGGCTGCGATTCACAATGGAGGGCATCTGCAATCAAGTGTGCCAAATCGGCGGGGCTCAGCGGCGTCAGACGGATCTCCTGCTCAGCGGCTCCGGCTTGACGGATTGCTGACAGCTTCCGCATCAGCGGATGCTCCGAGTCGACCTCGTTGTCTCGATAAGCGCCGACCACGAGAAGGCGTGCCAGATCCTGCTGGACCAGCAAATCCTCTAGAAAGTCGAGTGTTGCCACGTCAAGCCATTGCAAATCGTCGAGAAACAGGACCAGCGGATGTTCAGGGCGCGCGAAAACGCTGATAAACCGCCGAAATGCAAGATAGGAGCGAGTTTTCGCGTCTTGAGGCGGTAAAGCGGCAACAGGCGACTGCTCTCCGATGATTAGCTTCAATTCAGGGACGAGATCGATAAGGAGCGATCCATTCGGACTTAACGCCAATAGAAGGTCATCCCGCCATTTGCTCAGCTGGCCTTCAGGCTTACTCATCAGTGGGCGCAAAAGGCTCTGGAAAGCTTGCGCTACAGTTGCGTAAGGAATATCGCGCTTGTACTGGTCGAACTTACCCGACGCAAATAAGCCACGCGGCGGAACAAGGAATTTGCGAAGTTCATTGACAACAGCGGATTTGCCAATGCCAGAGTATCCGGAGACAAGAACCAATTCCGGCCTTCCGCCGGCAACAACACGCTCGAACGCCGCAAGCAGAGCATTGACCTCGCGCTCCCTCCCGTAAAGCTTCTCGGGTATCAGCAACTGGTTTGGGACATCGTGTGTCCCCAGCTGGAACGGTTCAATGCACCCTCTTGATTCCCATTCCCCGAAGCACTTTTGAAGATCGGCCTCAACGCCTAAAGCGGTCTGATAACGGTCCTCGGCGTTCTTGGCCAGGAGCTTCATAACGATCGCAGACAATGGCTCGGGCACTGCAGCGCGATCCCGAGGCGGTGTCGGCCGGCGTGCAATGTGGCAGTGGACCCATTCCAGGGGGTCGGCTGCGTCAAATGGCAGTGCGCCGGTGAGCATCAGATACAAGGTGACTCCCAGGGAGTAAAAATCGCTTCGGGCATCGACCGAACGGTTCATGCGGCCGGTCTGCTCGGGTGCCATGTAGGCCAGCGTGCCGGAAATAATCTCCGGCGGTGCGGGCGGCTGGAGCTCGCGGGGCAACCGCGATGCAACTCCGAAGCCAGTAAGCCATACGCAGTCGGCGTCGTCGACGAGCACGTTTTCAGGCTTGATGTCCTTATGTATGAGTCCGTGCCGATGGACTTGGCAGAGCGCCGCCGTCAAGCCGATCGCGATGCGCAGGGCGCGGGTCAGATCGAGCGGTTGTCCCTGGCCTCGCTCAAGAATCAGATCCAGAGGATCACCGCCAGGGTCTTTGAGTACGAGGATCGCTCGCCCTTCGTGACGAGTGAGCGCCAGAGGCTTGGCTGCCCATGCGGAATCGACTTCGCCTGCGAGCGAGTATTCGTGCTCCAGCCGCCGGAGACTCTGAGGCGATGGGTGTTCTGCCGCGAGCGCCACTACCAGAACGGGGGATGGGTTGTCCTGCTGCCGGCCGCGGTAAAGGGTGAAGTCCGCAGCTTCCCGGAGGGGTACGAGCACGTACCCAGAAGGCTTTGTTCCGGAAGGTGTCCTCGTCGCCACGGCTGCAGCTCCCAGATCCCGCGCGTCTTGCGAAAATGGAATCCCAAGTGGCAATGTAGTCATGTGGATCCCCCGAGCCAATTGCGCTTATGGCAGTCGCAGTCTTTCCGTATTCGAGCTTCGAATTGTCTCGGGCGTTCAGGGATTGCTACGTGCCTTCGCTTGGATCGAGCCATGTCTGCCATGCTCGATACTTTTGAAGTGAGTATCAAGGAAGGTTCGGAAGATTGTATCCCCCAAAGGAATGGATTTTCAACGCCAGTGACTGGTGCGTATCGGATACCACTATTTAGGGGATTTGATGCCCAAGCATGTGTACAGCATCCAGCGATTGCCGGTCACATGACGTTCTGCTCTCCGTGCGCTTCGGGCACGTACAGCTATCAACAGCTAGCCTCAGGTTCAGGAGCCAGGCAACTGGCTGAGTCCTCGTCATTTTGCCGAAAAGGCAGCACGAAGAATTGATGTAGTCCATTTTGCTTCAGTTGTTTACGAATGGCCCTCGCCATGCCTACCCGGATACTGCAGGAACGTGGATTCGCGAATCTGTTACCGGTGATGAGTTGATAAAGAGGAGCAAGTAATGACTTCTTCACCTTCCATCCGGATTACTCGCGCTTTCAATGGGATTGGCGTTGTCTATGCCGACCGCTTCGCCACGCGGGGCCATGCTCTCGTATCGGTAGCCCACGACCGCGCCCGAAAGGAATGGTCAACCAATGTTGAGGATTGAAAAGGAGTCGGACGGAGACACTACGAGCCTGCGGTTCAGTGGCCGAATTCAATCGGACAATATCGCCAACATACGGGCTCAAATGGACGATCACAACGTTCACATACTCCTGGACTTGGGTGAGGTCACTCTTGTGGACGTTGAGGTTGTACGATTCTTAAGTGACTGCGAGAACGGGGGGATTGCATTGGTTCATTGTCCTCCTTATGTGCGCGAGTGGATTCTTCGCGAGCGAGCCGAAGGGGCACAGCCGCAAGTTTCGGATAACATCTGATTCGTTCGTGTCGTCCGGGCAATTGAACAAGGCAACGTCGTCCGCTGGTATGGAATCAACGCCGATATCGATTACCGGAAACGCCGAGCAGAAACTGCAGGAAGATGAGCGGAATCTGCGCGATCACCGATGTTTATTCGCCAACCATCCTTGCCCTGGCGCGCTGCGAAAAACTTGGGATTCCCCGACAAACGGTTGAATCGACGATCAGACGTCTGTGAATCAACAAGTACGGTCTGAAACCTCAATCCTTCCAATGGGACGGCTCTCGTTTCCGACGAGCGGCTCCTGCCATCACATTCTCTTTCCGTCTGCCCAGACCAAGCGCCCTCGAAAGGTTAGTCCATCCGTTGCTGATTCAGTTTTTGATTTCAGCACTTCTGCTGAGCGCTCGTCATTTTGCTGAGGATGCAGCATGAATCTGATGATGACGCTGTCTCTTCTCAGCACCTTAGCAAATGGCAGGATACCTGCTTTATCTAATTGCGAAAGCGCAGAAGACAGATAGCAAACGACAAGGAGAGATTCAAATGGCAATTACATCAGACAGTGTTCGGGAGATCTTCAAGGGACTTGAGAACGGCGACGGCGCTGCGTTCTTCGAACGGGTAGCCGACGACGTCGCCTGGACAGTGATGGGCACCCACCCCCTCGCCGGTCACTACTGTAGCAAGAAGGCTTTCACGGAGGGCACCTTCTCCAAGTTGAGCCAGGTTCTCCCACACGGCGCGCAGCTCCATGTGGAGGATTTGATCGTAAAGGACGACGAGGCGGTAGTTGAACTTCATTCTCTAGCGACAGCAAAGAACGGCATGCGCTTCGACAATCGCTACTGCTGGGTAGTTTATTTCCGAGAGGGATTGATCGTGCGAGTTCGTGCCTACCTCGACTCGGCAATGGTCGCCCGGTTGTTCGAGGAGAATCCGATTGCCTGATCGGCTGCGATGATCTCCCATTTCTGCCGCCTCCAATATGAACCAGACGGAATGACGGTCGACCGTTATTGATCGGCGTTGAGATCAGTTGAGAACGCTTGAAGGAGCCGTGATGACGCTTCCGAAGTTGCAACAATCGATTCTTTCGCTGAAGAGTTGGCTGTTCACACCAGCGACCAAATCTGACAGATTTGCCCGTGCAGCCGAGGTACACGCCGACGCCCTGATCGTTGATCTTGAAGACGCAGTGGCGCCTTCCGCAAAGAAAGAAGCGCGCGAGGCAGCACTTCGCTACCTTGCAGTGACTCACGCAGACCATCTCCCTTGTGCGCTGAGAATTAATTCCCCGGACACGATGTTCGGGTTCGATGACCTAGAGGCTCTATTAAGCTCTCCGGCCGATCCTGATTATCTGATCTTACCGAAATGCGGATCGTCCGCTCTCATTGGCTTGGTAGGAAATCTGCTGCGAGAGACGGGCAAGACGGCGCAGATTATCGCGCTTATCGAGAGCGCCAAGGGTGTGGGGGCTCTTGATGAGATAGTCCGAGGAGACGCCAAGCCAGCTGCCTTGCTCTTCGGCGCGGCGGACATGGCCGCGGATCTTGGGGCGGAAACTGCGTGGGAGCCCCTGCTTTGGGTACGGTCGCGCGTCGTTCAATCTGCTGCATCAACCGGGATAGCGCTCTTGGATTCGCCCTATTTCAATATTGGGGACACAGAAGGCCTCAAGCAGGAGACGAAAGCCTCGGAGAGTCTGGGATTTCACGGCAAATGTGCAATCCACCCGGCACAAATTGCAATCATCAATGAGGTCTTAACCCCGAACGAACAACAAGTAGCCAAGGCACGCCAGATTCTTGTCGTGAACCAGAAGGGTGTAGGTTCTGTGGATCACCAGATGGTGGATGAAGCCGTTGCACGCAAGGCGAGACTCGTCCTTGAACGAGCTGGAATCGCTGTTGAGAAATAAGTCTTGCCATCTGGAGCGGAAATTAGTGAAAGAAACGCAACGAGAAGGAGAGGACATGGAGAAGACACTATCGGCATACCGGGAGCTAGGCCCGAAGCACTATCGCGAGACATCTGGCCTTTACTACGAGGATTTCGAAGTTGGGGACGTATTCGAGCACCGTCCGGGAAGGACGATCACAGATGTAGACAACATCTGGATGACGTTGCTGACCCTGAATGTGCAACCTGTCCATTTCGATGCCGCCTACGCCTCGCAGACAGAGTGGAAGAAGATGCTGGTGGACAGCACGTTCACCCTCGCACTCGTCACTGGCATGAGCGTCCGAACCATCAGCGCCAAGGTCGTTGCCAATCTGGGATGGGACAAGGTCAAGGCGACGCACCCGGTTTTCGCAGGTGACACGCTCTACGCGGAATCGACGGTTTTATTCAAGCGCGAATCAAAGAGTCGCCCCACGCAAGGGATCGTGACGGTTTCCACACGCGGGCTGAATCAGGATGGCAAGGAAGTGATGAGTTTCGAGCGCACGATGCTGATTTACAAGCGGGGTCACCAACCGGACTCCGCGAAATACTAGATCTTACACAAGCCCGAACTACGCACGAATCGTCAACGCGGATCGGATCCGGGGGGAAAAATCATGATGGAACCCAAATCGTTTTATCGATCGAAGCTCACCACGCCCGCAGACGCGGTAGGGCGGATTGCCTCGGGAGCCACCCTGTCGATGGGCATGGCCATGACCGAGCCGCCGGCGTTACTCAACGCACTGGCGGACCGTGCCGCCGCGGGCGAAGTCGATGATCTGAAGATCTACTACTTTGAGTCCACGCGTATCGCGGGCGAGTCGATTCTGCGCTATGAGCTTACAGGCCGCATTCATCCCTATTGCATGTTCGTCACGGGAGTCGAGCGTGCCCTGATCAAAAAAGGGATACAGGACGGGGGGCGCAAGGTGCTCACCTACGTTCCAAGCAACTTCCATCAATCCACCCGGCTCCTGACGGAACATATCTGCATCGACACCTTTCTCGTGACCGTGTCGCCCATGGATCGCCATGGGTACTTTACCTTTGGCACGGGGAATGACTACTCCAGCAAGGTAGCTCGCGCGGCCAAGCACCTGATCGTGGAGGTGAACGATCAGATGCCGCGGGTCTATGGTTCGCTGGCGCAACTACATATCTCAGAAGTCGATGTCATCGTCGAGAACAACGCACCGTTATTGGAGTTACCAGTTCCTGAGTCTGCACCGGAGGACGCCACGATTGGCGGGATCATCGCCGAGATGGTGCCGGATGGTGCATGCCTGCAGATGGGCGTCGGTGCGCTACCAAACCTGGTCTGCACGCAACTCAGTGGCCGGAAGGATCTCGGCATTCACACGGAGGCGCTCTGTCCCGGGATGATCGACCTTATCGATGCGGGCGTGGTGACCAACCGGCGCAAGCGGCTCAATTCCGGAAAGACCGTCTTCACCTTCGCCATAGGGCAAAAGGCTATGTACGACTTCCTTGACGACAACCCGTCCGTCGAGAGCCACCCGGTCGATTATGTCAACGACCCGCACATCATCGCCCAAAACGATAACGTCGTCTCGGTCAATGCCGCCTTGCAAGTCGACTTGACCGGAGCTGTCAACGCTGAACACATGCTCGGTCACCAGTACAGCGCAACGGGAGGCCAACTCGACTTTGTGCGTGGCGCTTACGCCTCCTTCGGAGGCAAGTCGATCATTGCCTGCCATTCGACTGCGGCGAAAGGCAAGGTGTCGCGAATCGTGGCTCGGCTGGACGGCCCGGTGACCACTCCGCGCACCGACACGCAGTTTGTCGTCACAGAATTCGGTTGGACGGACCTAAAAGGTAAGTCATCGACGGAGCGGGCCAAAGCATTGATCGCCCTGGCCCACCCCGAGTTCCAAGGTGAGCTCACGGCGGCGGCCAAGGGAATGCACCTGGTTTGAGAAGTTCAGGACAACAGGGCCAACAACCATGCTAGATACCATTTTGAGCGCACTCCTTCCGATGGTCGTCACCTTTTTACTCGGTTTCGTGTCGGCCTGGCGACACGATTTTGGGTCAAAGGATGCCTCGACCCTGAATCGGATGGTGCTTCAATACGCAGTACCGCTGGCGCTTTTTGCCGGAACCGTTATGACGTCGCGCAAGGCACTCAGTCAGGACGTGCCGCTAGTTATTACCCTGTGCGTCAGCATTATTGGCTTCTACTGTGTGGTGTTTCTGTTTTCCCGACTAGTTCTTCATATGCAAGTGAGTAGTAGCGCGCTGGCCGCGCTGACGGCTTCCGCACCAGCAGTGCCTTTCGTTGGCCCAGCCGTGCTCGGCGATCTATTCGGAGGGCTCAGCGCCATTCCGATCGCGATAGCCAGCCTGGTCATCAATCTCACGGTCGTGCCAATCACGATTCTGCTTCTCGCATTGGATTCGACAGGGAGAGATTCAGAGAACAAAAGTTCTGTTCTGCAGGCAGGAAGGGATTCAGCATCGGCTCCTAAATCATACGTCTCGGTGTTCACTGGCAAACTCGTGGAAACCGTCAAAGAACCGATCGTTTGGGCACCGGTCCTCGCTTTCGTTATTGTGTTGAGCGGCCTCCGCATTCCTCAACTCATCGTCCACTCGCTTGCCCTGCTCGGCCACGCATCCGGAGGCGTCGCGCTCTTTGCCTGCGGGATCGTACTTGCATCCGGAAAGATCAAAGTCAACCGATATGTCTTGTTCTTCGTATTCCTGAAAAACATCATTCAGCCCGCCCTGGTTCTGGGTGGTTTGCGATGGATGGGCTATGGCAATCCTGTAGTCAGTGAGGCTGTACTGACGACGGCCATTCCAGCCATGCCTATTGTGCTCATGCTTGCTTTGCAGTACCGCGTCGCACAGGAGGAGGCAGCATCCTCCGTATTCCTCAGCGTAATGGGCTCGATCGTCACGATGGGAGTTTTCATCGCCCTGACGCACTAAACAAAATGGACTTACTTCTAGAAACGGAGAACTCAAATCATGACTCAAGTTGAAGCTCTCGCAAAGTATGCCGCCCGCGCCTCCTTCGCCGACCTTTCGGCCGAATCACGCAGGCAGTTACCAATCCACATTCTAGACTCGCTAGCTTGCTGCATCGCCGCACTGGGCGCCGCCCCGATCAAGGCTTGTCACGAGCAGGTCGCGGAGTTCGGCGGCTCCAGCCCCTGCACGTTGATCGGCGGCGGGCAGGCGAACCCCATCTACGCAGCGTTCTGGCACACCGCACTCGTACGCTACGTCGATTTTATGGACAACTTCCTGGCTCAAACCGAAACCTGCCATACCGCGGACAATTTCGGCGTGGCGCTCACCATCGCCGACTACGTTGGCGGCAGTGGACGCGATTTGATGCTCGCAGTGGCATTAGGCTACACGGTGCAGTCACGTTTTGTTGATCGCGCCAACTTCATGAGCAGCGGCTTCGACCACACCGCGCAACTGGCCTTCTCGCACAACGCCGCCGCTGGCCGGCTACTCGGTCTGAGCGAGCAGCAGATTGGACATGCCATCGCGATGGCCGCGGTCAGCGACGCTTCTTTCGCTGTTGTTCGTGCAAAGCCGCTGTCGCAGTGGAAGGGCCTTGCATCGTCCCAGTCGGCGCTCGGCGCCATGAACACGCTGTTCCTGGCCCGTCGAGGGGTGCAAGGGCCGCTGCAAGTCATTGAGGGCCCCTTGGGCATTGATCACCTCCTGAGGATGAAGATCAACGTCGATTGGGACAAACAGGGGTACGAGGGCGTCGTGGAGAGCACCATCAAGAAGTACAACGCGATGATCCACACCCAGTCCGCGGTCCATTGCATGGTCGAACTTGCGAAGCAGAACAAAATCGATCCCGACACGATTGTCTCGATTGAGGCAGAGGTGTTCCAACTCGCCTTTGACTTCGCCGGTGGAGGCCTCTACGGCGTGGACAAAGTCATCCGCATTAAGGAACAGGCGGATCACAGCCTGCCGTACCTGCTTGCGGTGGCCCTGCTTGACGGCGACGTGATGCCGGCGCAATTCAAACCAGACCGAATCATCAAACCCGACGTGCAGGGGCTACTGAAGAAGGTTTCGGTCCGGCCAAACCACGAATACACGGAGCAATACCCCAAGAAAATGCCGGCCAAGATCACCGTCCGGCTGCAGGACGGGAGAGTGATTGAGCACGATGTCCAAGACTACCCAGGCCTCGCTTCCCATCCGTTCACATGGGAAGACGCGGTCCACAAGTTCGACGCGCTCGTGACCGGTCGCGTCGACGAGAGGCTATGTCGCGAGATCAAAGATGCCGTGTATTCGGTAGAAAATATCCAGGTCCGGGATCTGATGAAACTGCTCGGCGCCGTCAAGGCAGGCCACGCGACACTAGCGTCATCGAACGCAGCCTGAGAAACCGCAGAAGACAGATCGAAGATACGTTTGCAGTAACCGGTTAAATTGGGCGCGAAATCATTAGCAGGCATGGATGGGGAACACAAGGAGTAGAGCCATGGCAAAGGTAGCAGAAGTACTTGTTCAGACGTTGATAGAAGCCGGTGTCAAGCGGGTGTACGGAGTTGCCGGCGATTCACTAAACGGCATGATGGAAACGATCCGCAAGAGCGACAAGATTGAGTGGTTACACGTACGCCATGAGGAGGTGGCCGCCTTTGCGGCAGGAGCCGAGGCACATCTCACGAACGAGATCGCTGTCTGTGCCGGCAGTTGCGGTCCAGGAAACCTCCACCTCATTAACGGGCTCTTTGATTGCCATCGCAACCGTGTCCCTGTCCTTGCAATCGCAGCACAGATTCCGAGCCACGAGATCGGCAGTGGGTACTTTCAGGAGACCCATCCGGAACACCTGTTCAAGGACTGCAGTTACTACTGCGAACTGGTGTCACAGCCGGAGCAGATGCCGCGCGTCCTGGCCATCGCCATGCGAACAGCCATTACCAAACGCGGTGTAGCTGTTGTGGTGATCCCCGGAGATATTGCATCGCGTGAATGTCCTGCACCGGCCATCTCCTTGGGAATTCTGGGATCTGCATCGACAGTCCGTCCCTCGGACGGCGAGTTACAGAAGGCAGCGAAAATTCTAAATAGTGCAAGCAAAGTTACTATCCTCGGCGGAGCTGGATGCGAAGGAGCGCATGATGAACTGGTCGCTGTTGCTCAGCGGCTGAAGGCGCCCATCGTGCATGCGATGCGCGGAAAAGAGTTCATCGAGTATGACAACCCATTCGATGTAGGAATGACGGGACTCCTCGGATTTTCCTCCGGCTACCACGCCATGATGAACTGCGATGTGCTGCTCATGCTCGGCACCGACTTCCCCTATCAGCAGTTTTATCCAACGAATGCAGAAATTATTCAGGTTGACATTAGGGGCGAGCAGATCGGGCGACGCACACCTGTCAGACTTGGGTTGATCGGCAAGGTAAAGGACACCCTGGAAGCACTCACTCCTCTGCTCGAAGAGAATACCGATGCGTCCTATCTGGACAAATGTATCAGCCATTATCGCCAGGCACGCCGGGGACTGGACGATCTCGCGATAGGAGAGCCTGGACGAACTCCGATTCATCCGCAGTACGTCGCTAAGATCGTTGACGAAATTGCCAGCGAGGACGCAGTCTTCACCTGCGATGTGGGCACGCCGACGATCTGGGCCGCTCGTTATCTGCGAATGAACGGCAAGCGAAGGCTTCTCGGTTCTTTGATTCACGGCTCGATGGCAAATGGCCTGCCGCAGGCGATCGGCGTACAGACGGCGTATCCCCGGCGGCAAGTAATCAGCCTTTCAGGCGATGGCGGGTTGGCGATGCTGCTCGGAGACATATTGACCCTCAAGCAATTGAATCTTCCAGTGAAGCTGGTGGTATTCAACAACAGCACACTGGGTTTCGTAGAGCTTGAAATGAAGGCCGCCGGCCTTATTGACTATGGCACAATCCTAGTGAATCCCAATTTCGCGAAGCTGGCCGAGTCGGCAGACATACTTGGCGTCCGAGTGGAAAGTCCGGAGGATTTGAGACCGGCTCTCGAACGCGCCTTTGCACATAACGGACCGGCTCTGGTCGAAGTGATCGTGAACCGGCAGGAACTCTCGATGCCTCCCACGATCAGTGCGGAGCAGGCATTGGGTTTTGGCCTTTATATGATCCGCGCCGTCATGAACGGTCGAGGAGACGAGGTCATCGACCTCGCCAGAACGAATGTCTTTCGTTGAGCGAGGAAGATAGGAATTTTTCCAAAAAGATGCCTGCGAGCACAGAAAGTCTGGGAGATGAAAACACAAGGATTACTCCCATGGAAAGGTAGCAGAGTATGGAGGATCGCGTGTGCCTGCACTCTACTCCCGTTCGTTGCGTATGCGCAGCGTGCTCCCGGTTCCTGACCGTCCGTGGGAGAGCGGCCGCCTGATCCGGCGCTGGCCGCCCTTGTCGTGCCTATTCCTCAAGCAGGAGCCAACGACCCACCTATTGTAAGAATCGCTGTTTCTCTGGCTACTCTGAGCGCCTACCTGCGTGAGGATGTTTTGCTCGATCTTATTTTCTAACGGCTCTTCAGCGGAATCGTCCGTGGTATAGGCAGTATGCAGATGAGCGCCCCTAGTGCTCAAGAAACCTGGAGCTGATAGAGCTTCGGAACGCAATGGCACAGTGTGCAAATATCATTCCTCAATCCAACGAATACCAGCTTGTATAAATGCGAAACCGCAGACGTCAGATCGCCGAACGGGAAAGGAGAGATTCAAGTGGCAATTACATCAGACTATTGAGCAGGCCTGAAAGATGGCGCTCAGAAATCAACTGTCCGATATGCCCGGCCAACCGGACAATTTATCAAATAAGTGTAGGCATATTCAGTTGGTGACAGATGGCCGAGTCAGTCAATGAGAGGCAATGTGAGTTTCTTCATTCCAATAGAGCGCAGCGAAGCCTTCGGTCAGAGTCATGCATCTTAATCGTGTGCGAATGGCGGTTCCTGCTCCACTCTGCAGCTAAGAAAGGAAGTGCTTTATGAATTCAATCCATATCGATGCCCTGCGAACGATACTGGCGACCAAGAACGGCACTCTCGTGCCTGGTGCACCTAATGCATTGGCGGCACGTATCATCGTCGACCTCGGGTTCGAGGCGGTTTATTTGACCGGCGCCGGGTGGACCAACATGCATCTGGGCCTGCCGGATCTCGGCTTTATGGATCTAAGCCAGCTCGTGGACCATACGATAGCGATCCGCGGTGTCGTCGATATGCCGTTGATCGTCGACGCTGACACTGGTTTCGGAAATGCGTTGAACGTCGCCCATACCGTCAGGACATTGGAACGTGCGGGAGCAAGTGCGGTGCAACTGGAAGATCAGGTAACGCCAAAGCGTTGCGGGCATTTCTCTGGCAAAGAACTTGTCCGCTCCGAGGAAATGGTTAATAAGGTCAAAGCCGCCGTCGATGCGCGGCGCGAGAATGTCGTCATCATTGCGCGAACCGACGCCCGAGCTGTCGACGGCTTTGAGGCCGCTCTCGAGCGCGCCAGCCGTTACATCGAAGCAGGCGCTGATATGACGTTTGTCGAAGCGCCCGAAGAACTTGACGAGGTCAGCCAGATCCCCACACGGCTCGCAGTTCCGCAGATGCTTAATATGGTCGTTGGTGGCAAGACACCTATTGTTGGGCGCGAGCAAGCCGCAGAGATGGGGTTCAGCCTGATCCTTTACGCGAATGCCGCCCTTCAGGGCGCTGTGCAGGGCATGCAAACCGCGTTGCGGGCGCTCCGTGAAAGAGGCTCGCTCGACGAAGCGTCCGGCCTCGTTGCCACGTTCGTTGAACGCCAGCGCCTCGTCAATAAGCCACAATTTGATGAGATGGAGAGACGCTACGCGCATGCCTAAACGCCGCTATGGAAACCTATACTGACTCAACTTTGAGTGAGCTTCGGATGAACTTCTTCTTGCTGCGAATGAAATCCAGAAATGCCGTCTTCACTACGTCGTCCCGCTCCGGCGACCATGCCATGACCAACTCGATCGTGCCAGTGGGCTTTGTTAGAGGACAGATGGCCAGATCAGAGAAACGGAAATGCTGAAGACTGCTTGGAATCAACGTCACACCTTCCCCCGCCTGGATTAGAGTGAGAACGCTCGAAATTAAATTGGACGTCTGCGCGATCTTTGGTACAAATCCGGCCTGAGCACAGAGCGCAATGATCTTGTCGAATATCGTTGGCGCTGCGCTTCGATCGCACACGACGAACCGTTCGTCAGCCAGTGCAGCAAGTTGGAGAGGCCTGCCTGCTTGTCGATGACCTGCTGGCAGCACCGCTACCAGCGGATCCATATAGAGCATTTCGGAACGCAATTGCCTGTCATAGGGAGGTTCAAGAGGCCGCGTGAACGCCACGTCGATCATCCCTTTGAGGAGCGCCTCTGACTGCGTCACAGACATCATCTCCATCAGGGATAAGTGCACGCCGGGGTACAGCTCCCGGAACGCGCGAATGACACCGGGAAAGAATGTGCCGGTTCCCCATATAAGGAAACCTATCGAGAGCGAGCCGATCTCTCCCCGCGCCGTGCGTTGCGCCACGTCCACGGCTCGATCGGCCCCCGCCAGCAATCGACGTGCCTCCTCAAGAAATTTCTCCCCGGCAGGAGTGAGGCTCACTCGGGATTGCGCGCGATTGAACAGTGTCACGCCAATCTCCTGCTCGAGATCCCGGATCTGTGCGCTGATCGATGATTGAGAAGTATGCAGCGCTCGTGCCGCGCGATTGAATCCATTCCAGTCTGCGACCGCACAGAAATAGCGAAGATGCCGCAATTCCATAGACTTACCCCTATCTCTATTATAGAACGCTCCGTTCGAAACAAAGCGTCGCTACCTATCGCTCAAAACCTAATCTATTTGATTGTCGGTTCCGCGCAAGAACAAATACCGGACTGCCACGGCTACGACGATGAACCTTCTTCCTTTGGAGGGAACGACCGATCATGTGGATCATAAAATTGCGCTCACGCGGCCTTATATCTTCATCATGCTCCGCACTGCTGATTCTTGTCCCCAGCTTTCCGAACATCGACATTCCTCGTGGTGTCGATGGCATTCGGCGGAAGAGATACTGCGCATCTTTCAAAACCGTTATGCGGGCGGCGTCCTGCGGGTCAAAGCTCTAGGAAGAGACTGGAGCACAGCGAAACTTTCAAAACTCTAGAGCAAAGATCTCATCTCTCACGCAACAACAAAAATCGAAAGGAAAAAAGATGACCACAGCATTCATTGGTTTGGATTACATACACGATATCGTGCACCCAGATGGCAAGATCTCACACACTGCAGAGCATGCACTTAGCCGCGGCGTAATCGAGAAGGCGAATCGCGCCCTCGCGATAGCTCGTGGCAAGGGCTGGTTGACGATTCTTGTTAAGGTCGGTTTTGCGAAGGGTTATGTCGACCATCCGAAGCACTCCCCGTTCTTCGGGCGGCTGCATGAGATCAAGGCGCTTGAGATGGGATCGCCGGGATTGGACTTTCATCCCGACATCCGTGACGAACTTGCTGACCTGGTGATTGTGAAACCGCGCATCAGCGCTTTTTATGGCACATCGCTGGATGCCGCGCTGCGCGCGCGTAAAGTGGACCGAGTAGTCGTGGCGGGTGTGAGCACAGCGTGGGCGGTTCAGAGCACGGTGCGCGATGCGCATGATCGCGACTACGAGGTGTACGTGCTTGAGGACGCTTGTGCGGCGGCGACTGAGGCGCAGCATGACTCCTCAATGGAGTTGCTGGGCGCGATTGCCAAGGTGATCCGAGAGAATGATCTGGAAGGTCTCTCGTGAGTCCGAAACTACGCTACGGGTTCGAGGTAGATCGCGTAGCGGTCGCGCGTTCCGTGATGGTGCTCGCTCCCATTGTTTTGCTGGCTTTGATTTCCGGCAAGAGCATTTGGTTAAGCACTGCGATTGTGACCATCTCTAGCTTTATCGCCATGGAACGATCGGGACTGGCGCCGCTTGGCGTGGTTCTGCATGGCCTGGCAATTTCTGTCGGCTACATCGCCCTTCTGGCGTCGCAGGCCACGCCTTCGTTGTTTGTGGCCTGCTGCGCCTTGCTCGCGGTGGCTCCGATTCGATTGCCAGGACAGGATGAGAGGTTGCGATCGGCGGGGAGCTTCACGTTTATTCCGTCACTTTACCTAGCCTGCGAAACAGAAGAGTGGAGTATGCGGGGAACTCCGCTGCATCGCGGGGTGCACTTTCTTCCGATGATGCTCGTGGCTCTAGTGCCGGTTCTTGTGCTATCGGCAATGGAGCATTTGAAGGATCGCGTTGCCGATACGAGCTATCGACAGCATTTCGGGAGAATGCTTCGGTGGGAGATGGAAAATGGGGCGCAGCCGTATGCCGAGGCTATGATTACGGTGATTCTTGCCGTAGCAGTCGCAGCCGCTACAGTTGTGTGGCGGCATCTGGATCATGGGCAATGGGTAATATGGTCGGCTGCCAGTGTCATCACGGGGGACCTTGCCAGCGGGCGCAAAAAGATGTGGGACCGACTAGCGGGCGCCACGATTGGTGTTCCAGTAGGAATTGGCGCAGGGCTTTTGCTACCTCACGGCCACTTTGCGTATGGATTGGTGTCCCTCGCCGGAATACTGACGCTGGTCGCGCTGCGCCCGTATGTATTCGCTTTCGGGACGCGTTGTGCGTGCGTTTCGCTGGCATTGGTGCTAACGGGAGAAACCGCTCTCACCGCCGCGGAGCGAGCTTCACATGTGTTTCTCGGGGGGCTGATCGGGATCGCTCTGACCATCGGAGTACGAATTGTAGAACGTGGCACCATTCGGAGGAAGGTTATGTGGACGAGATTATGCGCAGTCTGTAAGACACTTATGACAAAACTGCGATTGTGGATTCGCAGCAGTGGCGGACGATGCAGCAATTGCAATCGACAGTGTCTATTTGAAGGGAACATTGGGAACTATCACAACCCTCGCGCGGACCGGCCAGCGCTCGAAGTCATTGGCGAGTTCACGACCTGTGCGGCGAAGTTGTATTGGATCGCTCTCGTCCTCACTGGTGATGAGAAGACGGCGGCGAGAGCCACGGAATCTGGCATAGATGGCGTCGCTAATTCACGCACAGTGTTTGGGGACTGGCTGTGCGCATGGTCTGTGCGCGATGTCATCGAAGCCTGTGTCGCGCTCCGCGAAGAGGACCTGAGGATAGAAGAGGCTCGGGCGTATATTGGCGTGCGAAACGGGTCGAAGGATCGACCATCGCAGTGCAGCTAGCCCCACTTTCAACTGAGCGACTGCGACGGGCACTTCTGCTACCTCCCTTTGTTTCCAAGGTTCGTATATGTGCTACGGGTTCTGGAGGGGTATTCATTGCCGAATGTTGCGTCGATCCTGCACGTCGATAAAGAAGCGTGCCAAGCCGCCCTAGACTATTCTTTCGGAGCGTTCGCACAAGCCTTGATGCCTTTTGCGAGTCTCTAAATGCTTGTCTGCATGAATATTTATGGGCGTTTGAACGCGATGGAACCCTGCGAAGGATGACACGCAATCTTAAGGTTCTCCATCTGGCCAAAATCTAGCCGACTTCACTTGAAATCGACCTTCAGAAATACCGGCTGTCCACGCTGACAGTGATTTAGACTTCATACTTTCTGCGCCACAAAAGTCGACATTACTGAGGCACAGGATTTGTGGCGCATGATCCGCAGTGCTCCGGGAAAGGTCGATGCATTGGTAGAGACACCGTTCTGTGGTTTTTCTTTAGAGGAGTTCGTGACAGCATCGCCTCGTAAGAATCTGCTTCGCACTAGTGACGGCTGTATTCTAGGCTCTAGTCCCTGGAACCTTTCGAATGGGAAGGACAGCTAACTTGAATACTGCATTTTTGTTCCCGGGACAAGGAGCGCAGAAACCTGGAATGATTCACGAACTCGTTGATGATCCCGCTGTCGAATTGACGCTCGACGAGATCAGCGACGTTTTGAGAAACGATGTTCGTCTGCTGGACTCGCCTGAGGCTTTGAATTCCACAGCAGGGTAAGTGGAGGATACACATCCTCTGCATGATGAGAGACGGACCTGTTCGTCTTGGTCAACTTGGACGACGGATTCCGACGGCATCGAAGAAGGTTTTGACCGAAAATCTTAGAAACCTCGAATCTGCTGGACTGGTGGTTAGAACGGATAAGAGTCGCCAAGTCCGGCACGTCGAATACGATTTGGCGGAAGCCTCTAAGTCGGCAACGCATGAACTCCTAGATCACCTAGGAAATGGGGAGAGGTTTATGACCTTCCCAGGCGGCGGCGTCCGCTGGAGCCCTAAACAAGGCTATTTCCGCGAGCCACACACCGTCGTCACAATTCTCAATTTTCTGCAACCGTTACAAAAACAGTTACAGTGGCAATAAATAAGGCCAGCCGGTTAGGTCTGGCCTTCTCGTAACTTATTGATTCTTTGGATTGGTGCGGAGGAGGGGACTTGAACCCCTATGCCTTGCGGCGCTAGCACCTCAAGCTAGTGCGTCTGCCAATTTCGCCACCTCCGCGCTTTGTCTCGACGCTTGTGAGCGCGAGGTGCGGTAAGCAATCCGAAGGTAAGTATAGCATCTGCGACGGGTTGAATGGGAGTGGGTGTGGATAAGGTTTTACGAAGCCACGCAAGAAGAACTGGCTGCCTCACAAAATGGTGAACCAAGCGAATAGACCGGGAGGATGACATCTGCTGAGAGTTGACGTCATCCTTCCTAGGCAAGACTTTGCTGATAGTTCTAGTTCGCTGACGCGGAACGCTTCGGCGATGCTTTCCGTAGGATGCTGTCCAAGGCTTTTCCTGCCGGTGTTACGGTTACGGCACCCTCGCGGACGATCTCTGTCGCGGTGATGTTTTTTCCGTAGACGGCCTTGTTGGCGTCATCGTCGGTGTCCATGGAGGCGCTGGCGATAGAGGCTCCGGCAAACAGACCGCCTTTGGCTCTGGAGTAAGTGAGGACGTCGACGCCTGGATCGTTGGCAGCGACTGCCTTCGCACCGGTTGGCCCGGCTACGGCGGTTGCGTCAGCACCCAGTTTGAGCTTGCCGGATAAGATCTTCTGTGCCCCGGTTTTGGTTTCGACCAGCAGGACGTAGTCTGTGGAGGAACTGCCCAGTTGCAGCCCTAAGCTGCCGACATCCAGTTTGTACATCGCGGGAGCCGACCAGGGACCGTTCATGTCAGTGCCAGAGCGGCAGATAATGACCCCACGTCCGTAGGTTACGCCGATGCCAATCCCAACTTTCTTGACAGCGGGAAACACGAGAACACATACAGATTTATCGAGCAGATTTTGAGGGATTCCATCTTCCTTGGCAAGGATCTGTTTCAGAACCTCGGCTGAGTCACCCAGGCGATTGTCGATCTTGTTTTGCGCGACGGCGGGCAAGGTGACTGCAGAGCATACCAGAGCGACTAGTAGTTTCTTGTTCATCGGAGGACCTTTCTTGGTTTGTTTTTCGGAATATTGGCCGGTCGTCGTAGCTGTTCAATGCACATAGAATTGACCAGCCTCAACCGGTGAAACTTATCGAAAATACCAGGCCGTGATGCAAATGGGAGGAAGAGTTCGGCAACGGTAAGACAGAGATCAACCGCCATCGACTATGGTGGCAAGTTAAAGGGAAAGACCTCTTCTGTCAACAGAAAAGGCCTTTGGACTTGGTTGAGGGGGCACGGGTTACAAGCAAGTTACCGTTCTGACCCCAGCCCGCTACCGGGGGTGACAGGGGAGGTCGCAGGTGTGCGCTTCCTCTTCTTGACCGGCGGTGCTGCGTTTGGCGGGCGCTGTTTTCCGTGGCCGTTACCGTTTTTCTTTTTGCCGGGGGTTTCGATCACTGCGCGCATCCAGTAGTTTCCTTCTGCATCGGTCTCGATGCCGTGAACTTCGCGCTCGAAACCGGGGAAGCGCTTGCCAAACTCCTCCATCGCCAGAATGAGCTTGATGACAGGGCTTTCGGCACTGCCGAGGCGCTCGCCGGGCATGGACATGGGGATACCTGGAGGGTAGGGAACGAGCATGACTGCGGCGATTCGGCCAGCCATCTCGGAGAAGCGGATTTTTTCTGTTTCGTGGCGAAGAAGCTTCTGGTAAGTCTGGGCAGGAGTGAGGATGGGGTCGAAGTCTTCGTCGCAGGCGTCGTTGACGAGGCCGGAGAGGTTGAGCTGAACCATCGCGGCGTGCATCTCGTCGGAGAGCTCTTTGAGGGAGACGTTGCGATAGCGGTGGGGAAAACGGGAGACGAGTTCCGGCAGGGCCTCTTCGAGGGACGCTTCTGAGTCGTAGAGACGTTTGAACTCGAAGAGGTTTTCGAGCAGGGCGCCCCACTTGCCTTTCGAGGTACCGACCGAGAAGAGGACGAGAACGGTGTAGTCGCCGGTGCGGGCGATCTCGACGCGGCGGCCGTCGAGGAACTCGGTGACGATGGCTGCGGGGATGCCCCAGTCGCTGACCTTGCCCTGAGCGTTGACGCCTGGGGTGAGGATGGTGACCTTGGTGGGGTCGAGCATGCAGTAGTCGTCGGCGATGTCCTCGTCCTGGAAGCCGTGCCATTCTTCGCCAGCTTTGAGGGTCCAGGCGCTGGAGCGATTGGTGAGGAGGCCGTCGGCAGCTTCTTCGAGGAGATAGGTCTGTTGGTCGAGGGGATCGAAGACGTATTCGGGTTGATAGAGGCGGAAGAACCAGCCCTGCTCGGCTGCGCGGAGACGATGGCCGATGGAGGACATCGCTTTGCGAAAGCTGATGGCGTCATGCAGGGTCTCACTCATCAGAGTGGGTCCGGCGGGGTCGTCCATCATGGCTGCGGCTACATCGAGCGAAGCGATCAATGGGTAGAACGGCGAGGTGGTGCCGTGCATCATGAACGACTCGTTGAACTGATCGAAGTCGAGGTTGGCGCGGGGGCTGAGCTTGACGTGGATCATGGAGCCCATCGAGAAGGCCGCCAGCATCTTGTGCGTGGATTGCACCGCGAAGATTGTGGGGCGGTCGGGCATGTCGTCCGGTACGCCCATGGCGAAGCGTCCCTGGTAGATCTCGTGAAACTTGGCGTAAGCGTACCAAGCCTCGTCGAAGTGGATGCGGGGGACGGATTTCGAGAGCTCGGTCACGACACGGTTGACGTCGTAACAGAGGCCGTCGTAGGTGGAGTTGGTGACGACGGCGTAGGTGGGGTTCTGGTTGGCGACGCCAGTGGTGAGTGGGCTCTTATCTATGATGCCGCGGATGAATTCGGGACTGAATCGCTTGAGGGGGACGAGGCCGATCATGCCGTAGCCGTTGCGCGTTGGCTTCATATAGACCGGGCGTGCGCCGGTGACGGTGAGGGAGTGGCAGATGGACTTGTGGCAGTTGGCGTCGGCTAGAACGATGTCGTCCTGTGCGATGACGCCGTGGCCGACGATCTGATTGGATGTGCTGGAACCACCGAGTACGTAGAAGGTCCAGTCGGCGCCGAAGATACGGGCTGCGTTGCGTTCGGATTCTCCGGGAGGCCCAAGGTGGTCGAGCCAAGAGCCGAGCGGCGCGGTGGAGATGCCGAGGTCCGAGCGCATGATGTTTTCGCCGAAGAATTTGTGAAACTCCATGCCGACGGGGTGCTTTAGATAGGCCACGCCGCCCATGTGGCCGGGGGCGTCCCAGGAATAAGCGCCCTGGTCGTTGTACTTTTTTAGCTCGCGGAAGTAGGGCGGAAGGAGTTGCTCGTGGTAGCGCTCGACGGCGAAGTCGACGCGGTTGGCGATGAAGGCGGGGGTGTCGCCGAAGAGATGGATGTACTCGTGAACCTGCTTGACCACTTCGAGAGGAAGTTCGCTGACTAGAGTGCGGTCGGCGATGAGAAAGATGGGAATTTTTTTGTTGCGGCGACGAACGGCGCGGAGGATGGCAAGCGCGGCTCCTTCAGCAAACTGGTTCTCGCCTTCGAGATCCCAATCCAGAAGGATTGTGCTGTAGGAAGGATCGGAGGTGACCAGGGACAAACCGTCCTCCGGCGTCGAGGTGCGGACGACCTCGTAGCCTTCGAGACGGATGGCCTCGACGAGGCGCTCCATGGCGCGGTCTGAGACGGAATCCGTACCGCCAACTTCACTCGCAATCAATAAAACCCAACGACCTTCGCTCATTACACCTCACACTTCTTCTGGTTTAGTCCTCTTAGATGTTACAGGGAAGTTTTGTGCGAGGTTTATGGAGTGTTAATGTGTGGGGATTTTATTGCTTTACGGCGCTGGCGCACCGGGAGAACGCAAAGGAGAGGTCTTCGGCCACGGCGTTCAGGAGCTTCGTTTCGACGCAGCGGCAGTTGAGATAAACGTGCGTCGAGCAGGTGCCGCAGACGAGAGTGAGCTGCTTTTTGAGGGCTTGACGTGCACGATGATTAGCGCTTTGCCGAATATCTTCCGCAGTCGCAGTGGAGTCAACTCGCCTGCGCAGCAACGAAAAAAGAGCTCTCGCTGATGCAAAAGCCCGATGAGGACGTTCGTGGACATGTTTCGAGAGGTAGGAAGCGGTGTGAGATCGTCTCCACACCGCTCCGGTTCGTTATTTGGGTGCATTGCAACTGCAGTCAGCGTCGCAACACGAGCATTCGGCGCAGGCGCAGATAGGCCAGCAAGAGCATTCACAGTTTTTCACAATCATAAAACTCTCCTTGTGTCCGGATTTAAGATGCGAACAAAATAGAGGGCGGAAGAAGGCCGAAATCATTACAGTTGGAGAGTGGAAAAGGGATGTCGCTAAAAGTGTTGGGTGAGATCGGCGAAGCTTGCCAGTTCGAGAAGTTGTTGGCCAGCCGGGGGCTGGTTGACGACTTCGTGTTCGAGGACCCAGGTGAAGTCGTGGGGGATAAAGATGGCGTTCAGACCTGCAGAGAGTGCGGGATTGACGTCAGAGCGTGGACTATTGCCGATCATCCAGGTTTTGCATGCATCGCAGCCGTGCTGAGAAGCTAGCGAGAGATAGGCCTGAGGGTGTTTTTCAGAGAGCACCTCGACTGCAGTGAAATGGGGGGCGAGGCCGGAGCGATGCAGTTTGTCGGTCTGTTCGGTTTGATCTCCCTTGGTGACAAGGATGAGGCGATGGCGGGTGGCGAGTTCGCTGAGGGTGGGTGCCACATTGGGCAGGAGCTCGATTTCCTGCTCGGCGATTGACTGGGCAAAGCTTTCGATGCGGTGGTGCTTCTCATCGGTCATCGGAGTGTCGGTAAGTTGCTCGAAGCAGGTGATCAACGATTGGCGGAAGCTGTGAAGTCCGTAGCCGTGGGTACGGATGGTGTCGTGCTCGACTTGATTGAGATGGCTTCGCACCTCTTCGGCCGTGTGGACGCGGTGATCGAGGTAGGAGACGAAACTGGTAATCGCACGTTCGAAGTAGATGTTGTTCTCCCAGAGAGTGTCGTCGGCGTCGACGAGCAGGGTCTGGTTGGCGGGGCGGCGAGTGACCTGATTGGGGGAGTTCACAGGCTGATTATAAGGCGAATAGTGCTCCCGATTCGACGCAGTCAGAGAACGAACAAGGGCGGATGCCACGCTTGGGGGATGTATCCCCGGCGTGGGGTATGCCAGAGTTGAAAGCAATGATTAGTAGTGTTCTCGCGCACATGGAGATGACGAATGCAGGATTTACTCACGATCGCAGACCCTCTGTGAATGTGGGTTATAGAGTATGGAACCCTTTCGAAGTAGAACTTAGAACTTCCATCGATGGTCAGTATGATCAAGTCGCACAAGATCTTACGCTTGCGATTTCTGTTGTGAAGTAACGCAGTTCGGACGTATGAGTGTTGATCGACGCTGAAAAGATAGAAGGCAGACCAGAGGCATGATTCCAGAGAATGGCCAGAGGTTCGGTCCGTACGAGATCCTGGGCAGACTGGGCAGCGGCGGTATGGGCCTCGTCTTTCGTGCGTGGGATGAGCGGCTGCATCGCCAGGTCGCGGTGAAGCTGCTCCATGAGAGCTACAAGATGCCAGGGATGCGTGAGCGCTTTCTCCAGGAGGCGCGGGCGGCATCTGCGTTGAATCACCCCAATATCTGTACGGTGTTCGATATCGGCGCACAGGAGGGCACGCCATATCTGGTGATGGAGTTGCTCGAGGGCGAGACAGTGAAGTCCCGGATTGAGCGTGGCGCGCTTTCGTCGGAGGAGATTGTCCGCTATGCGTTGGAGATCTCCGACGCGCTGGCGGCAGCGAACACCAAGGGCATCGTACACAGAGATATTAAGCCGGCAAATATCTTTCTGGTGAAGATGCCGAATGGAAAGAGCCAAGCGAAGGTGCTGGATTTTGGTCTGGCGAAGATCGGGCTTGAAGAGCGTGGGGGGTGGGAGTCGCGGACGCTGGATATGACGCTGTCCGGGGCGACGGTGGGAACGGTGGCGTACATGTCACCCGAGCAGGCGCGAGGCGAGTCGCTAGACGCACGATCGGACTTGTTTTCGCTGGGTGTCGTGTTGTACGAGATGGCGACTCGGCGGGTTCCATTTGAAGGAACGACGAGTGCGCTGATGTTTGTTCAACTTCTCAGTCACACGCCGGATTCGGTGCGCACCTGGAACGAATCGATTCCGCGTGAATTGGAGCGCGTCATCTTTAAACTGATGGCGAAGGACCGGACAGACCGATTTCAAACGACAAAGGAGTTGCAGGAGGCCTTGAACAAGGTCGGCGGCAAACTGGGTCGAGGAGGATGGCTGCACAAGGGACCGATGTCGGCCGTTCCGCTTGTTCGTGCCTATGATCCGGTGGCTCCGCATAAGGGGCCGAAACGCAGGTCCGAGTCGGGTCAGGGCGGTAAACCGGCGTCGCCGCAAGCAAAGTCTTCAGGTGATAACAACAGCCTCGTCCGTATTGCTCCCGATTCTGGAAAAGACTATGCGAGTGTTATAGATGGCTCGCGTTCGATGCAAGCAGGGGCTCCGGCATTTGAAAATGCGTATCCTCAGTCGCAGCTTCGTTCGGCGTACAGTGTTGCGACGCGAGGCGACTCTTCGCAGGATGCCGTCGACGAGGAGGTTGATCCAGCTGCGTTGGCGGCAGCGAGTTTGCGACACGGGGCATCAGTTCCGCTGCGGTCTTCGCCCGTACTGACGACGTTTGACGGCATTGAGGACCTCGTTGGGAAAGAGCTACCGGAGTGGTCGCGTTCCGAGGACGAATCCTTCGCGGAGTTGGTGGCGGAGCAGACGAAAAAAACGCGAGTTCGGATGGCAGTCGCAGTGGCCGTAATCCTTGGCGTCGCGGCGGGGGCCTCTCTGCTGATGGGCAGAAGTCTCTTGCGACCGATGGTGCTGAAACGGAGTGATCGTTTGCTGCTGACTCTTATCCAGAACAAGACCGGAGATCAGACACTGGACGGAACGGTGATTCAGGGTCTTGAGATCGCGCTGCATCAGTCAAAGACTTTGAATGTGCTCGGTGGTGACGCATATCACGGGGGAGTGAGCCAGATCGAGACGGAGAGCAGCGGCGCAGTGATTACGGCGCCTGTGCAGAGTGTCGCACAGAAAGTTGGTGCGAGGGTCTATTTGTATGGAGAGATCACTGGATCCGAGGCACCCTACACGATTAGTGTGGATGTTCTGAGGGTAGATTCGAACGACAAAGTGGCGAGTCTTGATGTGATTGCTGCGAGCAGGGAAGAGATTCCGGCTGCGATCGGTCGACTAGCCTTGGCGGTGCGAAAAGAGATTAGTGAGGATAGTAAAGCCGACGTCGAAAGAAGTGTTCCATTTGTCGAGGATGCTTCGGCGAACCTGGAAGCGTTGCATGCGTATTTTTCAGGTGCGACGGCAGAGCGGGATGGGCGAATCTTCGATGCATTGAAGGCCTATCGAGAAGCCGTCAGTTTCGATCCAAAGTTTGTTCAAGCCCAGATGCGGTTGGCGTGGCTCTATCGCGAAGAAAAGGCCGAAGTTTCATCGGCAAATGCAGCTGGATTGGCGCGTGAAGCGGCTGCTCGCGCTAGTGATGCGGTGAAACTGCTGGCTCAGTTTTGTTTTGAGATGAACGGTAGTGGAGATCTGACGCATGCTACCCGGACGATCCACGAATACGTGCTGAGGTATCCGCTCAGCGTTGACGGGCAAAAGGGTCTAGCGTTGACGTTGCGAATGCAGGGGCTGTTTCCGGAGGCTCTGCAAGCGGCGCAAAAGGGATATGAGGAAAACCCGTTCGATGCGGAGACGTATGTGGAGGCGGAGCGAGATCTGATTGGGACGAATCGGTACGGCAGTGTTCTCGAATTGAACTCACAAGCGGAACGCACTGGCGTTGCGAGGAATGCCAACATTTTGACAGCGGCTCGCCTAAATGGAAGGGAAGATCTTGTGACCGCACAGGTAGCAGAGTTGGAAAATGCACTCGCTATCTCAACGCCGGCCGATCGCATGCAGGTGACGTACGCGAATTTGGCCAATTACGCCATGTTTCTGGATAACACAGGAAGGAGAAGCACTGCGGTGGAACTGTGGCGGAAGACCGCCGCGAGAGTTAGCGACGATAGCCAACTTTTGGGCACGCAAGCATATTTTTTGGCGCAGGGTGCACTGGATCAAGCTTTGGCTGAGAATTGCACTGTCGCTCTCTCGATGGTTGAGGATGTGAAGGGCTTGCAAAAAGGACCCAATGCGGTGTTTGACGCGGGGATGGCAGCCGCTCTTTGCGGTGATCAGCCGTATGCGGTGAAGACTGCCGCTACGCTGCAACAGGATTTTCCGCGAAATACTGTGGCGATCCAAGACTATGTTCCCGAGTTGCGGGCTGCGGCTGAGATTGGGATAAACGAGCCGGAGAAGGCCCTTCCGGGTTTAAACACAAGCGCACAATACGATCAGTCATTACTGGCGGTATATTTGCGTGGGATGGCTCATGCAGCGTTGGGCCAAGCGCCGCTAGCCGGCATTGAGTATGAGTCGTTGTTGGCTCGCCAGGGTGAGGCGTCGATGCAGCAAGGAGATGTTTATCCGATGGCGGAGATAGGCGTAGCGCGGGCCTACAAAAGCGGTCGTAATCAACTCGAAAGCATCGAGGTGTATCGCAGGTTCTCAAAGTTATGGAAGGATGCTGATCAGAATGATCCTCTAGTAACTGAAGCAGTGGCTAGGAATAAATAGCCCGCCACGAGTCAGGACGTTTAATTCTAGTTATAGACGCAGCAGAAGTTCGTGCAATAACTAGATTATATTGAAAAATATATTCAGATGACCTGGGCGTCCGGAGTGTTCCTTGCCAGTCTGTAGTTCAACGAACATACACATCGCTTGCAGATTGCGTTGGTCTCCACATCGAACGAAGCCCTGAACTCTCTTGCCCGATCTCCATTGACTACGTCTTCTAGAGTCGAGTGAGTCATGTTTCCTATTGAGTTGTGAAAGAAGCAAGGACGGACCTCACCGTCGATTTCAACGACGGCTGAGACCCAGGGAGCGTTGCAAAGGGGAGCCTGGGGAGAGAGTAGTCCGAGATGCTCGCGGAAGCGACGTGAGATCCTTCGCAGCTTCGCCGCTGACTCGGCAATAAATCTTCGGTTGATGTCCATTTCAAAGTCTTGAATCATCAGTTCGATTTCAGCTTCAAGATCAATTGTCTCTTTGAGGGTCAGACCAATTTGGTTTTGTTTTTCGGTAGGCCATATCAGAAGACGGTTGAAGGCCTCGGAGGTTAGATCTGCTGCGAGAAACGAGATGGAATTCAAGCCCCAGGTTTTTGCTGCAGTGACTGTCTCTCGCAGATGACGATGATTTGCTTTTTGGACGGTGGTTCGGCAAGTTATCGGTATGGATGGATTCCAGCGACGAACGGCAGCGACGCCCTCGTGGATGAGATCGAAAGCTCCATTGACACGGCGTATACCGTCGTGAACCTCTCGCGGTCCATCCAGCGAAATGATGATGTCATCGAAAAGAGTTGCAACCTCAGAGGCACGCTTCAGCAGCAGGAGACCTGTGGTCAGTAGAGTTATCCGAATCGGCTGATCGCGGAAAAATGTACAAAGCTCTGCGAGATCACTATGGAGGAGCGGTTCGCCCCCGGTTAAAACTATTTGTCGAACTCCGAGTCTTTGCAACGAAAGGCGGTGGCGCTCCAGATTCTCTAGGCGAATCTGTTCTTTAGTCTCACGTTTCCAGATATCGCACATGACACAGCGACAGTTACAGAGGCTATGCACATTCAATATCAAAATCGGCAGCTGTGTGATCCGTTCGGCCTGCGGAAATCGTTCGGTTGATGACTCATGCAGCACTGGCATGTTCCACCTTCTTTCCGCCGACTCGCAGATCTCTTCCAAGAGTTTTTCTCGCCTGGGCCAACAGACTATCAATCGGAGCGCGTAACCATCGCCTTATGCCATCTACGAATAGGGGCTGCAGCCCGGCTTGAAGCGAGTTGGGAAGAGAAGCAAATAGAGAATCGCTTGCGAGTTGGACTCTGCCGCCTAATATGACTAGTTCAACCTGATCTACTGTAAGTTGCGCAACGGTTTCTGCCGGTGTAAGGCCCTTGTCGCGGACTGCGATAAGATCGGCTACGGCGCCCGGACGAAGACGCCCCTCCCCGTTCCGGAGACGCAGGACACTGGCCGATCTTGCGGTGACCATGTCGAAGAGAGACTCGGCATCGAGGCCAATCTCATTGCGCGCAAAATTTATTTCATCGAGCAGATCACCAGCAGATGTGAGTGGAGAATCACTGCCTAGAACGACTGTGTGAATAGATTTGATCAAGGTTGCGGAAAGAGCAGAATGAAATAGGAATTGATTCGAAGTCGGGCAAATTACGAGTGCTGAGCGACGTTGATTAAGAAGTGAAATTGCTTTGTGATTCAGGGCCAGGCCATGTACAAGTACAGTCCGTTCATCGAGAAGTTCCAGCCGATCCAGATCAAAGATCTCTTGTGCGCTTTTTGCATCGACACCTTCAGCGGCGTGAACCACGAAAGGAAGATTCGGTGGTGTATGGTCAAAGTTGTGTAGGAGATTTGGATCCATGGCAAGAGAGTGTGCCCACCCGAATCTGGCGAGTACACGCACTGGAAAATCAGCAGCGACCAGGTCCCGCGAGAGAGGGTTGTGGTGGCAGACCGTAGTCACGCCGCAGAGGAGATTGCGGATCGCTCCCCATCGCAACCGGGTCTGCTTTGGCACCTTGCGATGGGAGGCAATTGTGGTCGCGTGGGTCCGATGGATCTCTCTCGCCCACTCGGTTGAATTCAGATACGGTCCGACACCGAGATTTGGGAAGAGGCTGAACTCAAGATGATCGTGAGCGTTGATCAAACCCGGAAGCAATATGTAGCCGGATAAGTCTACGGTTTCCTTCCGCCCTGTTTGGGGCTCCCCGATGAGCGGCCATTTGGCCGAGAGGGAGCGTATGTGTCCGCGTTCGACCTCAATCGACCCTTCGGTTGCCGACCTAGGTCCGAGAGCATATCTGGCTCCGGAGAGATGAAGTGCCTGAGAGCTTTCGCTTGCATCAGAGAGCTTTGATAGGGGCAATCTTTTTTGCAGTTGCAGAATGTAAACAGCAGGCAGGCCGGCGGATTCTTCATAGAAAGGTAGTTTGTCGTTTTCTTCGAAGATTTTCCGCTCCTCTAACTCGAAGGTGGGCTGGATGTTCGCAAGCAGTACAAATCCACAAGCTTTGAAAGTATCGATGATTGCCTGGAGGGAGTGTCCATTGACACGGAGTCTCTCTGTCGATCCATCGTGAGTGAAGGACCTTGTCCAGTCACAAGTGATCGCAGTGTCCGGATGCATGTCCGTCAAAAAGATGTGGCCGTCTGGACGGGTAACTCGGTATAGCTCCCGAGCGAAGTCCTTCAGGCTTTCGAGATAACTCAAAACGAAGGAAGACACAACGAGATCGATTGTGCCGTCAGGTATCGGTAGAGCAACGCAGGTTCCCTGCCGCAGGGAGCAAGCTTTACCAATCTTGTTTGCTGCACGATGCAGCATCTCTGTCGACGAATCCACGCCGATCAGACTCGCCGCGCCACGTGGCGCTAGGAACTGAAGCCATCGGCCGGTCCCACAGCCGGCATCCAGTACGTGCAGGCCGTTGATATCTGGGAGCATCTGACTCAGAAAGCGTTGCTCTAGCATAAGGAGCGGATTAGGCTGCTCATCATAGACCTGCGCCCAAGTATCGAAGACATCAAGGGAAGACAAAGCGGTTGCAGTCACAGACTTTCTCGCTTTGGTTTGCGGAGGCTGATGAATTCGTTGGCCCATTGAAGTTCAACCGGAAAGCGATAAACTCCGAGAGCGTATCGCCAAGCACTGAGAGTTTTTAGCAAAATGCGGCTCCACTTCGGCGCACGGATGTCCTGCACTGTTGGCCATCGCGAGCCAATGACAATCTCAAAGTTGTCTATGAGATCTTTTGTTTTACGTTGAAGCCACGGAGCTTGTGTGTCGATGCGGAGAGTGAAATCCATCCAACGCTTTGACGCCCACTCTGCGGGCGTCGATGGCCATGCTATCTGGCCGTCCACGTTGCCGTACATGTCTCCAGGTTGAGGTACCGGCGTGTAGTGGTAGATGATGATCTCAGAATCAGGGTTAATCTTCTTCAGTTTGCGAATGAAGGCGAGAGTCTCCCGTGTGTCACGTTCTGGATCGCCGGGGTTTCCGATGACGAAGGAGAACTCAGGAATGATACCGAACTGTTTTGTTCGTTCTGCGATTGTGACTGTTTGTTCTGTGCTGATGCCCTTCTTCATCTCTTTAAGAGCCCAGTCAGAGCCTGACTCTGCGCCGAAGAAGATCATCGTGCAACCGGCGCGTTTGAGTGCAGCAAATGTTTCGTCAGAGTACCGAGACATCACATCGACCCGGGCTTCGCACCACCAGCGAAGATTCAAATGTTCAATTCGCTTGGCAAGTTCGAGGGCGTGATCTTCTCTAAGAAAGAAATTCATATCGTAGAACTGAACCGAATCCGCACCGTACTCGGTCACTAAATGGGAGAGAATGGCGGCGGTACGCTCCGGAGACTCCATGCGCTCTTTGTTCCCGTACGCGGCGTGGACACCACAGAAGCTGCAGTTAAAAGGGCAGCCAATGCTTGCGTGGTGGACGGCAGTACGTTTCCCAAAAAAAGAAGGGCGAAGATACTTTTCGACAGGCAGTCGATGGAATGGCGACCAAGGAAATTCATCAGGCCCCTTCATGGGCCGCTCTGCGTTATTCCTCGGGAGACCGAAGATGTCTTTGTAGGAGAGCCCTAGAATGGAATCGAACGCTCGCTTGCCGCGCATTGCATCTAGAAGTTCAAGTAGGGTGTCTTCGCCTTGGCCGCGAACGATGTAGTCTACATATTTTGCATTGAGCGCGGCATCTGGATAGACGGAAGGGAAGTAGCCACCCCACACGATCTTGACATGGGGATAGGCCCGACGTATTTCACGGGAAGCGTCCATCGCCGCGACCATCTGCGGTCCAGGCATGACCGAGACGCCAAGTAGTTCAACGTCGTATTGTTCGATTAGCCGCGAAATGGAGGCCACGGGATTGTCATCTACGTTGCCGTCGACAATCTCGTAGTCTTCGCGGTCCTCAAGTACGGCGGCAATAGCCAATACAGCAAGGGGAAGCCGTCGGTTGCGTGGTTTTGTGGCTCGCGGATTAAAGAGAACGATCATTTTTGTACTCGGGCACTATAGATTCGAAATTGAGATGGTTCACGTCTACCCTGCATTTTGGCGAATAATGGCCGCATGAGCCAGCGGATGCCGTAACTCGGCGTGTGCACCTGCCAATGAAGTGCGAAGCGCGCTTCCAGTCTTTGGAGACGTTGATCGGTGAGGAATTCGAGACTGTTGAGACTGTCGGAGGCAATGCCATAACTTTGAGTGAAAGACCTCCGACGTTCGATTACCATTTGTTGACCGCTTGCTTCGTTGCTATACCATGGGGTGTCAGCAATAAGAATTGTGCCCCCCGCGCGCGTGCAACGTAAGGCTTCAGCAATGGTCTTCTCGTAATCTTCGGAATAGTGAAATGAAGCGTTGAAAATGACAAGATCGAATGCGTCGTCCATGAGGGGAAGCACGTCCAATTCGGCCTGTACGCGCGGAAAGAGCGTAGTAAGCTGCTTCTGATAGTGAATTGCGGCGCCAAGCCCGTCTCTGTCGTTGGTAAGCAGATCCACTGCCACAGGCGCGTGCCCTCCGAGAGCGAGCCGATAGCTCATCCATCCGTTACCTGCGCCGAGGTCCAAAATTCGAAGCCGCTTTCTGTTATCGAGTTGCAAGTCAGGGAGAATATGTCGCTCGATATAACGAAACGTCTTTGCACGTATGATCCATTGTTGACTGTTGCTTCCTGACAGATCGCGATAAGGTAGCGCGAAATAGTATTTCGCATCCACGCTGCCACGGCCTTCCGCAGAGCGAATAAACTCATAGTCACGAATGAAGCGGGAGAAGTGAGAGACGCGTTCGGGAAGCAAAGCTCTCCAAATACCGCCCTCGCTCGACAGCTTTAAGCAACAGTCGGAACAGACCAATATGGCTTCAGCAACATTCGTATACGGCAAACTATTGATCCATCCCCTGCATCGAGGGCATCGAAGACGAAAGTCGTTGTCTTCGTCCGCACGAAAATCGATGGATTCTTTATGAGCCATCGCGATCATACCTGGACTCTCTCGAAGCTAATGAGCATGTGATCGCCAATCACTCGAAACCCCGGGCACGCCGAGAGGGCTTTGTCGATCGTATCCATGACATGCAGCAAGTTTGGAAATTTGCGGATCCATGGTTCAACGTAAGAAGGAGGGACGGTGATGCCGATGCCGACGCAGGAACGCATAACGAAGGCGGGCGAGAACGACTTTTGCAGCTGACGGAGTGTTGGATAGTAGACATCGACAACGAATTCACCTACTTTAGCTGCAGCATGGCCCGAGCATCTGCGAAACGCTTCGTGGGGCCTTCCGTGAATCAGAAACCAGATGATTTCTGAGATGCAGAAGCGGGTTGAAAGACAAATAATAAGGGGAGCACCCGGCGGAATGAGAGTTGCCAAGTTTTCTGCTGTTTGACTAAGATCAGCGACGCAATTCAGACCTGAAAAGTTTGAGAAGACCCCGTCGAAAGCGCTTTCCGTTCGAATCTCAGCAATTTGCTCGATTGGTAGTTGGGCGAACTTCACGGAAGTAGTGGGAGCTTCGGTACGAAGGCGCTGCTGGGCATACTCGATCATTTGTTCTGAGGCGTCGCAGGCAACCACAGAGACTCCTTTCCCAGCAAGGAAAAGGGCGTCTTCGCCTGTACCACAGTTCAATTCCAGAATGTGGTCTCCGGATCGAAACGCCTGCGCGATCACTCTCCAGACCGCATTTCGTTGAGCGCGCCCGATGAGAGATCTTGTAAACAGATCGTCGTAGCGCCTCGCCAATTGGTCGAAGGCGAGAATGGCTTGTGGCTGGGCGGTCGCCATCGGAATCATGCTTCCACCTCGGTCTGCGTTGAGAGCAAAGCCGCACGGGCGAGCGCGATCTCGCGGCGCAGGCTGGACGCGCGGTCGGATTCTGCGTCAGGAGTTTCGGCCATGCGAGCGAGTTGGACCTCATCTCGAAGGAGTTTGTCTGCGTAGCTGTAAAATTTTTGCGAGTGACGTCCCTTAATCTTGATCTCGCGATCCGAACTAACCCCCCACGGCTTCAACTGAACGAGGCGACTGGAGATTTTCTGGTAGTAGGGTGTCCCTTTGATGGGATAAGAGACGGTAGTGAAGAATACATCTGGTTTGGAGATGCTGACGTGCTTGATCGTTGCCTCGATGTCTTCTAGCTCTTCACCTTCGTAGCCCCACATAAGGAACATGCCGCTTTCGATGCCTCTTTCGCGGCTCATAGCGACAGCTTGTTGTACCTGCTCAATTTTTACTCCACGGTCCATGGAGTCGAGGATGCGTTGCGACCCGCTTTCAGAGCCGATCCAGATCCGGAAACAACCAAGTTCAGCGAGAAGGTCAAGCATCTCTGGATTCAGACGATCTGCTCGAGAGATGCATTCAAAAGGAATGCGAAGGCCGCGCAGCCGCATCTCTCGCGCGTAATCGCGAAGCCATTGATGATTGATAGTAAAGACGTCGTCAGATACCCAGACCATGTCCGGAGAATAAGTTTGGAGGAGCCACTCCACTTCATCGACGACGAGCCGTGGAGTACGACGGCGATGAGTTTGGCCGAAGACTTGATGGCTGCACCAACGACATTTATAAGGGCATCCGCGAGCCGTAATGAAGTTGATCGAACCTTTACCATGTGCGTCGCGCCATGTCTTGACGTAGCGGGCAATATCTATAGCGTGACGAGCTGGCCATGGTTGACTATCGAGATCGGCTATCTGATTACGCGGTGGGTTTTCCTGCATGTTTCCGGTGGCATCAAGGTAGGCTAGTCCGGAGATGGTAGTGCATGCGGCGGTGTCATTAGCGCGAAAAGCTTCGAGCAACTCCTGCATTGTGAGTTCACCCTCACCAAAGACGACATAGTTCGCGCCCGACTGAAGATACTCAAGAGCGTACGCACCTGGTTCGGGGCCGCCTACGATCGTCTTCCAGCCTGCCTCATGCGCTACGCTCAGAATTTCTACTACATTGCTTCGTGTCATGAGATTGGCATAGATGCCAACGACCGAGGGTGTCTCGGTGCGCAGGTGATTGAAGAGCGCTTCACGACTGGAGAACGTGGTGTCGAAGACATCTACATCAAATCCTTGCTTCTGCAGATGAGAGCATAGATACAAGATTCCGAGTGGGGCGTAGGGCTTCAGAATCTGAAGCTCCTTGGGGTCTTCATATAGGAAGTAGCCGTGAGTTAGTAGAAGCTCTGCCATTTATACTTGCCCCTCAGATGAGAGTAGCGTTTGCAGAGGAACAAACTTGTGTTTGCCTGAACCAGCGACCATCGCATCGAGGCAGAATGTTGCCGCGGAGTTTCTGCTGACGGCTTCAAGCTCAAAAACACGCTGCCAAAGAGTCACTAGGTCAATTGAATTCGCGACGGGGTCAGGACCCTTTTTCCAAGAGTCGACCTCAGCGTGAAGCGCGGTTCGTAGTGCCATGTAAAAGTCATTGTTATAGGCGGCGGAAAACATGACGCACAGGTCGTCACTATCGGTCCAATTTCGTTTGGTTCCGATCTGTTCCTGTACGCGCTCATAGAACGCTGTCCCTGGAAGTGGATAAGAGAAAGAGATGCCGATATCATCTGGGCGCATGCTACGTACTAGGCCAATAGTCCCTTGAATGTCTTCCCATGTTTCGCCTGGGTAACCAAATTGCAGGAAAAAGCACGCGCGCATACCATTATCGGAAAGCAGGGTACGTGCCGTAATCACGTCATTGACGGTTAATCCCTTGTCCATCGCATCGAGAATTCGCTGCGAACCAGATTCGACCCCCATCCATATCTCAGTGCACCCTGCTCTTTTGAGTCCCGCAACAGTCTTAGGTGTCATTAGATCGGCACGAGATTGGATCTTAAAAGGGAGAGCACATTCCATCGTTTCAATCTCGTCTGCAAGGTCTTGCACCCATTGATGGTTTAGTGCGAATACATCATCGCCAAACCAGATGTGCTCAACACCATAAACTTCTTTCAGCTCACGAATCTCAGCTGCTACGGCTTTGGCCGAGCGGATCTGAAACTTGTTGCCAGAAATTGGTTTTGCACACCAGTTACATCGGTAGGGACATCCGCGACTAGCTACGATGTTTGTTGAAAAGTGACCGTGTGCGGAGGACCACGCCTGGCGATAAAGTGCCAGATCAATCAGTTCGCGTGAGGGGCGCGGCAGACTATTCCATGAGGGGTTCTTTGGGATGCCGCCTGCACTCTTTGATAGGGCCCCTCCCGCGTCAAGATATGCGAGCCCTGGTATGTCCAAGTGTGGGTCACCGGATAGAATCGCGGAACACAGAGCTACGAGCGTTTCTTCAGCTTCACCCAGCAAAATGAAATCGACGTTGTTGCGGAGGTAGGAGTCGGCCTGATCTGTCATGTCCGAACCGTGCGCTATTACAACTGCACCAGATTGCTTTGCTTGGTGAGCGAGTTGCCAAGCGAGTTGGCGCATGCGCGTGAGGCACATTTTCGAGAGAAAATTGAAATCATCTTCGTAGATCACCACGAGCTTAGGGCCGTGCTCCAGCAAGGCCGCTGTAAAGCCCGAGTTGGGATCTTCGAGCATGGTATCGAACACGGCGACAGCGATATCTCCGGCTCTTAGAGCGGACGCAGCATAGAGCGTACCCAGAGGCGGATACGGCTGCATCTTTCGCACCTGCTTGGGATCGTAGGGGAGATGGTAGGAATGTGTTAGCAGAACGTCAGCCATCGACTGGCCTCCCCTCTCTTTATCTGGTCAGCATGCATTGGCGGGTTCCTTTGGAAGCTCTTGGCCAGTCACCAGTGAACGACGGAGTACTATGTGTTCGGATATGTTAGAGAGCCAGAGTTCCCAAGGGAATGAGTAGTTACTCGAACGGAGTCGCCACCTGATGGGCGCTTGAACGATAAACCTCACGGTGCGTCGTAGCCGTGAATAGCTATTTTGCTGGCGATCAATTTGATTGTTGAGGAGAAAATATCTGAGCATGCGTTGAAGTCTCGCTAACTCGTTGCCCTTAAGCCACGGCAACATGTTTGCTCCCAATGGCATGTCCATCCATTCACGTAGATTCTGGGGCTCAGGGACACCAAGTTCTCGCAGTTGAGGCCAAATCGGAATTCCTGGATACGGAGTGAAGATATTTGGAGAGAAGCTGACGTTGGGGAACTGGCGGCCGATGTCGCTCATTGTCTGAAAAGTGATAATTCGATCCGCTTCTGTCTCGCCCGGATAACCGAAGATAAGATTGAACGTGACACGAATATCGCCCAACTGAGCCTTGCGCGCAGTTTCGTACATTTCATCGACACGCTGATGACGCTTATTCATAAGCTTGAGAACGGAGTCCGATGTCGACTCGGTGCCGAAGCCCATGTGTGAGACACCGCTAGCGCCTAAGAGCCGCACATCATCTTCACTCATGCGGCATAGGAAATCTGTGGAGGCTTGGAAGGTCCACTTAAACTTGACTCCCGAATCGATGATGCCACGGGCAATCTGGAGTGCTCGCGGTAGCTGAACCGGGAAGTTAGAGTCCAGCAACGCTACTTCGTCGATGCGATACCGAGTTACTAGGTCAATCATCTCAGCCACAGTCCGGTCCGCCGAGAGTGCATTAAATCTGCGTTTATAGAAGATCATGTCCGTGCAGTAATTGCATGCGTAAGGACAACCAACGCTGGTGGCATAGGCGAGTTTGCGAACCCCAGAGATCTTCTCGTAAGCCTCAAAATTAGCGAGGTCGAATGCGGGGAGCGGCAGGGAGTCAAGAGGTTCTACTCTACGATCAGCATTGTGGACACGTCGCCCATTGCTTTTCCATGAAAGTCCCGCGATGTTGTTGAGGGATCTATGTTGTGCCAATGCTTGAACTGTTTCTACAAGTGTTATTTCACCCTGACCACGAACAACCATATCCACGAAGCTCTCGCTTAGGGTTTGGTCTGGAAGAAGAGAGGGATGCCATCCACCAAAAATAATCGGAAGCCACGGAGTATGGTTTTTGATCGTGTTTGCGACCTCTATAGCGCCGCGGATCATCGGCCCCGTCAAAACGGAGATTCCAACGCAGAGAGCGTCTACAGACTCGCACTCGACGCGAGAGAGGTAGTTCGGCTCGATGGCGGCGTCGATCAGGACAGCGTCGAAGTTAGCTTCGCGTAGGCTGGCAGCAAGTGCGAGTAAGCAAAGAGGTGCGCCGAGCGGAGGTCCGTCATAGGGCGGATAAAAGAGAACGACCTTACCTCTGCTCAGCATGCGGCCTCGACCTGCTCGGGGCTGGGCTCCAATCGGCGCGCATCGACGACTGGTTTGAATCCCGCGGTCCTTGCTTTTAGCTTGTCATTCAACCAGAGCTCGGCCGGAAAACGATACAGTCCATGATCAAGTCGGAAACGCGCTGGAAAAGAAATGCATTTCTGAGCGAGACGAGTGATGCGGGTTCGGCGGTCAACTCCGATCGGAATCCGATCAAAAGCGATTCGAAGGTAATCGCGCATAATTTGTAATTCTTCGTGATCACGTCCGTTCAGCCATGGGAGCTTGGTATAGCGTGGAAAAAACTCGGCCCATTTTTCGAGCGAGTCGGGGACTTCTATCCCAAGCTCGGCGGCCCTGTTCATTACGTTGGTTCCGGGATAGGGAGTGAAGATATTCGTCCAGAACTCGGTGCCTGGAAAACGCCGGCAAACATCCATAATAAAATTCATGGTCTCTCTACGTTCTTTGGGTCCCTCTCCAGGGTAGGCGAAGATGATGTTGAAAGAGGGGCGCATTCCTGCGGACAGACATCGTGCCGCGCTCTCGTAGATATCCTCAAAGTTTTGAAATGTCTTGTTCATAGCCTTCAAGATCTTCGGAGACCCGGAGTCTACACCTTGACAGATTTGGTGAAGTCCGCTGCGGCGCAACAATTTCAGATCCTCTTGAGAAAGCCGTGAGGTGAGATTTGTGGTTGCTTGAATGCTCCACTGAAACTCTGCGCCTGCTCGCACCAGACCTTCGCCTATGGCTCGTGCGCGATCGAGATCCACGAGAAAGTTATCGTCGACGATCCAAAGCATACTCAGGTTGTACCTTCGGCTCAGGTCAACAGTCTCTTCAACGAATTGCTCTGCTGGAAGAGCGTTCCATTTGCGCTTATAGACCGCACCGTTAGTGCAATAAGCGCAATCAAACGGACAGGCCAAGCTAGAGGTGTACATCGCCCAACGCTTCCCACACATTCGTTCATAGGCATCGAAATCTGCGATTTGATAGGCCTTGGGAGGCTGCTCTACGATGGGCCGCAGTGCACGTTCGGGCGTAAATGTGAGTTTGTTATCTCGCTTAAAACCGATACCCGAGACGAAGTCCGGAGCGGACTGATTCTCAATGTGTCCGACCAGCTCAAGGAAGGACTCTTCTCCCTGTCCGCAAATGACGTAGTCGATGTATGGGGCTTCAAGTGTCTGTGTAGGTAGAAGGGAGGGGTGCCAGCCGCCGAGGACAATAGGGAACTTGGGATCTCGAGCTTTGATTGCTTTGGCAATCGCGACAGTTTCCCGAATCATTGGTCCGGTCACCAAAGAAATCCCGAGACAGATCGCATCCTTCACTTCTTCTAGGACGCGTAGCTTATAGTTCGGGGTGATCGTAGAGTCGATGAGCACAACCTCATAACCAGCGCGGATCAGCGGAGTGGCAACAGCGAGAATACCTAGGGGCGCTGTGGCATCGGAGCTCGCGAAAGATGGAAAGAAGAAGACGACTTTGCGGGCTTTAGGCAATTCGATCCCTCACTCATTTTGGACGATATGACTAGCGGCGGCAGCAGTTGTCATATCCATGTCAGCGCTTTGTAAAGTTTTTCGGGGGTGGTGAAAATCCCGTATCCCTTGCGATAGAGTGAAGTTCGGCGGTGTTCCGATGAAGTCAGTTTCGGTCGATCCAGCGATTCTGCCCTATGCCCAAGAGCTTCGTTTCGCGGGTGTGGTGTGTGATCTGATCACAAACTCGTTCGAACTACGAGCTCTACTAAGCCAGCTTTCCCACGTCGAGAAATGCGAACCTGGAAATCGATTTAGCATGCGCGTTGTAGTGAACGAATCTTCATTCGATCCGATTGAAGAGCCCCACTTCCGCGGTTTACGCCATGTCGTGACAGCTTCGTTTGGCACTGGCAACATCTTTATCTTCGATGTGTTGCGCCGCACACTTAGCGCCAGTATCTCGAGAGTCGCAGCTACAGACCTCCGTTTCTGGAGGGAAAAGCTTATCCCAATCTCTCTGGGAGTGTTAGGTGCAGCCATGGGGTTGGTTCCCATGCATTGCGCGTGTCTTGAGCGGAGTGGTGACGGACTACTAATAGCAGGCTTGTCAGGTGCGGGAAAATCTACGTTATCTGTCGCCCTTGCACAAAACGGATTCAGCTACGTCTCCGATGATTGGACCTATATGTCACGGCATCAGAGCTCTCTGGTAGCGTTCGGCACATCAGCTCCAGTCAAGCTGTTGCCAGATGCTACCAATCACTTTCCTAGTTTGACGAGCTATTGCCCACAGAAGTCAATGAATGGAGAGTTAGCCTACGAGGTTGACATCGCCGACGCATTCTCGGTCCGAATTGAAAGAGCATGTGAACCGCGATGGGTGATTTTTTTGGAGCGAATACTAGATTTCAAGGTTGAGTTCGCTTCCGTGGCGTCGAGTAAAGCTAGAAATTATCTCAATTCTAGCGTGGAGAGATTGCCCACGGAGCTGTATGAAGCTTCTGTGATGCGAGATCTCACTCTCGAAATGGTATCAAGACTACCATGTTGGTTGCTCCGGTATGGAGGAACTCCTCAGGTCGCCGCCGAGTATCTTGTTGAGTTTGTCGCTAATCAGACGCGGGAGATATTTGCTTGAAACTCAATGCGACACGGTCTCCAGACCTTTTGCGACGGTTCGTGGCAACGCCATATGTGTTCGCCGATTGCGTCGGTCCCAGTCGTTATTCTGTCCGATCAAATGACTTAGGAATTGCGTTGGCAGTTCGGCGCTCCTGGAGCACCCAAAGAGCTGAAAATCTGCCTGCTGTGGTTTCTTGGCAGCTTATTCGAGAAGTATTTGCGGCGAATGATAATGCCGAGACCACTTTGCTCTCCGGGGGAGAACTACGAACGTTGATTGTTGGAACGGAGACGGTTCTATTCTATGACGCTCAAAGGTCGGAATTTCTGGGATTTGTCTCTTCTGCGATTACGATCAAACACTTGGTTTCAGAATTAATTCCTACCCTGCTGAAGATTTGACTGACCAACCCAATGGCTGGATAGCCTTTTACAAATAAGTGACAAATAGCACATTGCACAATGACAACTAAACCAAGTGAGTCAACTAAGGTCAAGAGCATTGGATATGTCTACATTCCAGTCTCGAAATGAATGGCGGATGTACCTTTTGATGATGTTCGCAAAACCAGGAAAAGGTGGTGTCGTGAATGAAGTACTGGATTTCAGCCAAAGCAATTCTAGTGAGTATGTTATCTGTCGGCTCATTCGTTGTGCCGGGATTTGCTTCAACGTCCGATGTTCCCGTTACGATCAATGTTTCGGTGAAGCGTTTCGCCTACGAGCCGTCACAAATCACCCTGAAGAAAGGTGAGCCGGTAGTAATCAAGTTGACAACTGAAGACGTTGCTCATGGCTTAAAATTCAAGGAATTGAACCTTAACACGAAGATTGAAAAGGGGAAGCCGGCGGAACTCGCATTCACGCCCACACAAACCGGTGACTTTGTAGGCCACTGCTCAGTGTTCTGCGGATCTGGTCACGGCTCAATGACTTTAACGCTTCACGTGACAGAGTAACAATGCGCAAGACCCGTCCAATCTTGATGCTGCTCTATTTAGTAGTAATGACTGGATGTAAATCTTCACCTCCCGGCAGGATAGAGGACAGTGTTTTGACTTGGAGCAAGCACTCCTTATTCATTCGCAACCGCACGCAACGTAGTCCGCTCCAGCGCTCTGACGCAAACATCGCCGCGGGGCGGGAGGCTTTCACGCACTATTGCGTCGCATGTCATGGAATGGATGGCCAAAACACTGGTGTCCCGTTCGCAGGTGCCATGTCGCCTCCGGTACCTCTGCTTAGCTCTAGTGAGATTCAGTCCTACACGGATGGGCAACTCAAATGGGTGATCGATTATGGTATTGCACCATCCGGCATGCCGGGCTCGAAGGGCATTCTGAGCGATGACGAGATATGGTCGATTGTTTTGTTTATTCGGAACCTGCCGCCCGCAGGTAGCCTCGGTGATCCAGTTCTTTACGACAAGTAATCACTGGTAAAAACACCAACATGAAGGAGAGTGCTGCGAATGAACTACCAATTGGCGGAGGCAGTGATTGCAACCTTTCGACAAGAAGATCCGAGCACCCACCATGAAGCCCTTTCCAAGTTTAATTACCGGGCGTGGCAGGGGACTTACAGGTGGTTGGATGCCAGTGGCCTCGCGCTTTATTTGTTGAATCGCCTCGAAGTCTTAGGCATTCAAGCAGCAATTCCTGGGCCCGTTTTGCTTCGTCTCCAGGAGAATGCAGAAGATAATCAGGCGAACACCATGCACCTGTTTCAAGAGTTTATGGTGATTAATAGAGAGTTCACGAGAGTGGGTCTGTGCTACGCCAACCTTAAAGGCTTCACTTTGGTTCCCGATGCATTCAGAGAAGTCGGGCAACGTCTTCAGCTCGATCTAGATTTTTTGGTAGACCGCTCTCATATTTTTCAGTGCCAACGGACGTTAGAGCGCCAGGGGTATTTGCTGACCGGGGAGGGACCTAACGTAAAGGAGTTTAAGGCTGGTAATGGACGGTTGCCCAGTTTGAAAGATCTCTATAAGCCTAAACTTCAACGTTGCGTAGAAATTCACTTCGACGACGTTAATGGCTCAGCTGGAAGGGCGTTCCGGCACGATAGGTTAGCCAGAGCGGGTCTAAGGCGCTGGGAAGACTTAGAACTGCCAATCCTCTCTGATTGTGATCGGTTTATTGCGCTTGCAGATCACTTATTCAAACACCTCAAGGGTGAATGGACGCGTGCGTCGTGGATTCTTGAATACGTCAACTTCGTCAACGTTAACGAAGAGAATTATGCACTGTGGGCCGAGGTTCGGCGGTGTGCGTCGGAAAGCGAAGAAACCAAGCTGGCAATAGGGGTTGCGACACGGGTTTCGCTGCAGATGTTCGACATACGCCGGATGCCGGACGCGCTGGCCTGGACAATTCGGGAACTGCCTCCGACGGTTAGTCTGTGGCTAGATAGGTATGGAAAAAAAGTCGTCTTTGCGAGGTTCCCTGGAACAAAGCTCTATCTATTGCTTCACTGGGCCATGGCGCGCGATGGAATTGTGGGATCCCGAGAGGCTAAAAGCCCGTTTCCTTTACATAGACCGGCGAGAATCACTGTCAAGAACCCGAGTTCAAGTTTACTAGTGAACCTAGGCAAGGTGCTCGAGGAATTCCGGTTCTTTCTGTTTAGGTTGTACTTCCATCTTGAGCAAGGTTGCTACTACATGCTCGAAGCAGCCCACTGGAAGAGGAGCGTCGCGTTCTTACGAAAGGCAGATCCGCACCAGGGTGAGCTACAGATAAGAAGTCTCGATACTTTAGAAAGTAAGGAATAGGTGAAAGCTCTCCAGATGAGTGTCTTCGAACAATTGAAATGGAGTGTGATCGCCCTTGGCTGTCTAATGTTATCAACAGTCGCCGTGCAGTCACAGCAACTGCAGGCACCAAGTTTGCCGACTGGGCTACCTTCTGCTTCGCCCTCGAGTTCTACGACTCCTATGTCACCGGACGCAAACATTTCCGACGATGGTGGGAGCGACCGCACAAAGGAGGAAACGGCAGGGAATAGTGCCAATCAAAGTCCAAACGGCACCTTAACCGCTAGCCAAATTCTGATGATTGTGCAATCGCGGCCCGAGTTGGTCGTAGATCTTAAACAAGTGATGGCCGACTATCTGCAACAGGGAGGAACGATTGTTCAAGTAGATTCCATTACTGACGACATGTTGTATCAAGGCATATCTTCAAATGCGGGATTGCGTGGAGCAATCAGCGTGTGGTTGAGGGCTCGCGGATATCTGGATGATCTCGATTTAGAAGGACAGAGCACAGGAACACAAGGAATCGACGATGCCACTCTCTCTCCTACACTATCAGAGCCAGGAGTCATAAGTTCTTCTAGAGGTGCTGGTCTGACAAGTACAATCGGCACTGACTCCGGAGGATCGGAAACTCCTAACTCAGATGGAATTCCAAGAAGAAATTCACCAGCGTCGCGGGATGACGTAGGTCGTTCGTCTCAGAGCAAGTCAGACCGGAACAGTGGCAATACTACGGAAATCATTCATCAGGCAACCCCCTACAATCTTCAGGCACTTCGCGATCTTTACTCTCAGGTTCCTGAACAGACTTCGAAACTTAGGCGCTTTGGTTCAGACATGTTTCTTGAGCGTGGCTTAGCTACAAAACAGATGTCGATTGATGTGCCCATCGGACCAGACTACATTTTAGGCGCTGGTGATGGCCTGATTATCAATTTCTGGGGCGGTATATCGCAGAGTCTTCCGAGAACTATCGATCGAGAAGGAAAGGTCGTTCTCCCTGAAGCTGGTGCAGTTTCAGTAGCCGGATTGTCGATCCAACGGGCTCAGGAGGTGGTCCAACAGGAACTGAGTAGGCAGTTCAGGGATACGAAGGTAGCCATCACTATTTCGCGATTACGGACCATACGAGTGTACGTAGTTGGCGACGTGCAACGGCCGGGCGCGTACGATATCAGTTCATTGTCGACCCCTCTCAACGCACTCTATGCAGCTGGTGGCCCGACACGGTTCGGCTCACTGCGCATAGTTCGTCAGTACCGTGGACAAAAGCTGGTGCGCGAGGTCGATCTTTATGATTTTCTTCTCCACGGTATTCGATCTGAAGAGGATCGGCTCGAAGCGGGCGACACGATTTTGATTCCCCCTCTAGGAAGGCAGGTTGGGGTCACGGGAATGGTTAAACGTCCGGCTACCTATGAACTAAAAGATGAGAAAAAGCTGTCGGAGGTGTTAGCCGATGCCGGAGGGCTGCTTGTGGCCGCTGCGGTGACCCGCACCAAGATTGAGCGAATCGACCCACAGGGTCATCGGGCGACGCTGAGCCTTAACCTTCCCGAAGGGATTACGAAGGAGGCGTCGCAAGTAACAATGGATGAGTTTGAAATTCAGGACGGCGATCGGATTACTGTGGATCCGATTCTCCCGTATAGCGAGAAGGCAATTTACGTAGAGGGACATGTTGTCAGACCGGGGAAATTCTCGTATCACGACGGTATGAAATTGACTGACGTCCTTCGTTCCTATCAAGACCTTCTTCCGGAGCCAGCGGATGGCGGAGAAATTATTCGTTTACTCCCCCCTGATCTGCGCGCTGAAGCTATCTCGTTTAACGTTCCCGACGTCTTGTCTGGTAATGAAGAGATTAGCCTGCGGCCTTTCGACACGATTCGTATCGTCGGTCGCTATGAGGCTGACGCTCCAAAGGTTCAGATACATGGAGACGTGATTCATCCAGGAGAATACGCACTTTCTCAAGGAATGACGGCTGCACAACTCGTTCGTATGGCAGGCGGTTTTAAACGTAGTGCGCTCCTCGATAACGCAGACCTCGCTAGTTATGACGTAAAAGATGGAAGAGAAGTCATAAGCCGGAGACAGGCGGTTCGGATTGGAGCAGCAGTGAACAATTATGATTCCAACTCCGATGCAACGCTGAAAGTTGGTGATGTGCTCACCGTCCACCAAATATCTGGGTGGAACGATATTGGAGCTTCAGTAAACTTTGCCGGTGAGGTGACCTATCCCGGGTCCTATGGGCTACAGGAAGGGGAGCGGTTGAGCTCAGTGATAAAACGAGCGGGCGGCTTCCGATCAACCGCCTATCCTTCGGGAGCTGTGCTGATCAGACTTCAGGTGAAAGACCTTGAAGACAAGAGCCGAAACGAATTGATACGTCAAATCGAGACAACGTCAGCGGGTGCGAAGCTTGCTCCAAGCCTCTCTGCGCAAGACGACGCCGCGACGTTGCAGTTACTTGTTCAACAGCAGAAAGAAGTAGTCTCTCGGTTGCGCAATCAACCTGCAATTGGACGCCTAGTCATCAAAATAAGCACTGATATAGCGAGTTGGGAAGGCACACCCGCAGATATCGAAATGCGAAACGGAGACGTTCTCACCATCCCCAAGAAGCCAGGTTTTGTCCTAGTTACTGGTCAGGTTTATAACGCTTCAGCTATCACTTTTGTTCCTGGGAAAACCGCGGGGTGGTATCTCCAGCACGCAGGGGGTAGTACAGAAGGCGGCAACAGAAAAGAAATTCTCGTCATTCGAGCGAATGGTCTAGTGGTCGGAAGGCGGTCAAACAATTGGCACGAGCCAGGGGTTCTTGACTCAAAGTTAGGTCCTGGTGATGTCGTTGTCGTCCCCCAAAAAGTGTTTGGTGGATCGGCTTTGTGGCGAAACCTTTTCGCGTCGGCCCAGGTGTTCTCCTCGATTGGCTTCGCAGCAGCACTAGCATTACATTAAAACTATCCATGCTGAACCTACAAGTTACAGCAATTCAACTCGCGTGTGGCTGCAGCTCTTGACAGTTATCTGGAAACAAACCTACGAGCGACTACCGAGGTGTAAGCAATGCACAATCTCTTAGAGCCGACATCTCGAGCGTTTCCACTAAGCCAAGACGTGAGTCCTGCAGATGTTGTGAAGAGACCAACCTGGATTGCGAACGCGTCGTTGTTTTGGGATAATCGGCATCTGATGCTTCGTGTGGCGGGAGTCGTCTTCGGACTTAGTCTGCTACTCGCGTTTACGCTACCCAAAGAGTATGAATCTGGCGCGCGACTTATGCCTCCCGAACAGGGTGGAAACGGCGCAGCGATGCTTGCTGCACTAGTTGGTAAGAGTTCGGCGAGCGGTCTGGCAGGCCTAGCGGGAAGTCTCATCGGAGCGAAAAACAATAGCGCCTTGTTCGTTGCTCTATTGCATAGTGGAACAATATCTGGTCATCTCATCGATAAGTTTGATCTGCAGCGTGTATATCATAAGCGATATCGAGATAGTACGGCTAAACGACTCGCACATTTGACCAAGATAACCGAGGATCCTAAGAATGGCGTAATCACAATCGTTGTGACAGACGAAGATCGCAATCGCGCAAAAGAGTTAGCTCAGGCTTATCTCGATGAGCTAAACGGACTAGTCGCTAGAGTCAACACTTCATCTGCTCATCGTGAACGTGAGTTTATTGAACAGCGACTCAGCACCGTCCAGGCAGAACTACAACGTGCCCAGCTTGAACTCAGTGACTTCTCCAGCAAGAACACTACGATTGATCTAAAGGAACAGACGAAGGCTACCGTAGACGCCGGAGCGAAGCTTGAAGGGCAGCTAATAGCGGGCGAATCTGAACTGAGCTCGTTGCGTCAGATTTATGGCGATCAAAATGTTCGAGTTCGTGCGGCGGAGGCAAGGGACGCGATTCTGCGACGCGAGCTACAGCGTGCGAACGAACAGAGTAGCCAGGGAGCAGAAGGTGAGAATCTGGATGTGGCTCATCCATACCCCGCATTAAGAGATCTCCCTCGACTGGGCGTGCACTGGGCGAATCTTTATAGAACTGTTCGTATTCACGAGACGGTATTCGACCTGCTTTCAGAAGAATATGAAACGGCTCGTATTGATGAGGCCAAGTCGATTCCAACGGTCGGGATTATAGACTTCCCCAGCCTTCCTGAGCGAAAGTCTGGTCCCCATCGATTGTTAATAGCTCTGACCGCGACTGTGTTGTCAATCATCCTGACGGCAATATACCTTTTGGCGAAGCAATTCTGGGAGGAATTGGATGCTTTCGATCCACGACGAGAACTAGTTATTCACATCAAGTCGACAATAACCAGCGAGCGGGTTCGAAAGTAGGGATTGAGCAATTATTGTTGGCATGGAATGCACCCTCGGAAGAGCGAAATTATATGACCAAACCCTTATCCATCTCGATTGTGACGCCATCACTAAATCAGGCAAGCTTTATTTATGAAGCTCTGGAAAGTGTGGTTATACAGAACTATCCGAACTGCGAGCACTTAGTGATCGACGGGATGTCAACCGATGGAACTGTAGAGTTATTGCGGAACTTCCGGATCGACGCCTCATCAGGCATAACTTGGGTATCCGAACCTGATAGTGGTCAGAGTGAGGCGTTAAACAAGGGGTTTCGAAAAGCGACGGGAGACATTATTGGTTGGCTGAATGCGGATGACCGCTACCGGACAGGATGTTTTGAACGCGTGGCAAAAATGTTTGAAGAGGATCCGGGGCTCGACATTCTGTACGGAGACTATCGTGTCGTAGACGAATTTGGCGGGCTCGTTCGGATTAAACCAGAAATTACATTTAGTGCCTTTGTTCTCTTTTATCATCGGGTTTTATATATCCCGACCACTACCACGTTTTTTCGCCGTCGAGTCTTTGATGAAGGAAATTGGATCAATGAGAACCTTCAGTATGTGATGGACCTAGAACTGTTTATTCGGTTGGCCGTAAAGGGATACAGGTTCAAGCACATTCCGGAGCTTCTTGCCGATTTCCGATTGCAACCTGCCAGCAAGACATGCCGCAATCCAGAAAAGCAACAATGGGAGCACAGACGCGTAATTTTCGCCACCGTGCCGTTGCTTCGTCGGTTGAAGTCTGAGCGACTAAAAAGAGCCGCGCTGTTTTTCTGTCGGCCTATCGCTGGTTTGAGACGATATGGAGAAAAGGCAATCCGCGGCTCCTATTGGGCACAGTTACAAGCGAACTCGTTCGACAGATTCGGATCGTAAGAGCAGAGTTATGAATATTCTCATTACCGCACTCTCATCATCAACTGGCCCTTCCGGCATTTGCAGGCACGCGTATAGCCTCGTGTGCTGTGCGGCTAGTCGGAGAGAGATCTCTGAAGTCACCTTGGTCATCGGGAAATGGCAAGAGGAATATTTCAGGCACTCATTTCGGATAGAAGGCACCAAGGTAAATATCGTAACAGTTGACACTCGTAACGATGCGTTTACGCGCAATTTGTGGTACCTATGGGAGCTGCCAAAACTCCTGGATGCTCTGGCCGCAGACATCCTTCATCTTTCCTTTCCTGTGCCGATTCGTCGGAGCGCGCTAAATTGTCCTGTGGTCGTATCGCTACACGATCTGTATCCTTACGACGAGCCACATAATTTCGGATTTCCAAAAGTGTTTTTCAATAGAGCGTTCTTGCAACGTTGCCTCGAAGAGGCTGATTTGATCGCCTGTGTTTCTGAGACCACGTTGTCCCGATTAGCGACGCGATTTCCCAAGATTGCCCAACGGAAGAGCGTAGTAGTCCACAACTGTGTCAACATCGACTCCGATAGACCGAGTGCGCCTGTCATTAAGGGGCAACCGTTTTTCTTAATGGTGGCTCAGCACCGGGCGAACAAAAATATACCACTGGCGCTTAGGGCGTTTGGAACGCTATTGGAAAAAGGTAGGATAGAAAGACGGACGTTGCTGGTTTTATTGGGGAACCACGGTCCAGAGACAGGCGCGATCAAAGCCGTCATAGAGCGAGAAGCCTTGGGAGATCGCGTAAAGATGATGGACAGTGTGAGTGATGAAGAATTGGCGTGGCTTTACAAAAGCTGTGACTTATTGTTAGCTCCGTCTTTGATGGAGGGGTTCGGTCTACCTGTAGTCGAAGGGCTGCTTTGTGGAAGTCGTGTTGTATGCTCTGATATTCCGACGTTCCGTGAGATAGGGGGAGAGGCCTGTCACTATTTTGACCTGAACTCGGGGAAGGAGGTGTCAGCTCTGGCCGCGGTAATTTGTGATGCACTTGATACGCCTAGGCGAATCTCAGAGAATCTGGATAGATTTTCGTTGGGAGAAATTGCTAATAAGCTCATGGTTGTTTATGTGGATCTTCGAGAAGGATCGATGCAGGCGGCGAAGAGAAATGAGACGGTGGAGCTCCACCCAGCCGGTTCTTGATTCGGCGTGCCGCCGATAATATTCGGAGCAGCTTCAATGAGGATAACAATTATTCGTGTTTCTGTTCAGAACTCCTGAGGACCTAACTCACGCCTATTTAGTTTGGTGGTGCATCTCAGTTGGGCGCAAAATGTCTCTGAGATGTCAGGGCTTTGTCATTTGATGATACGAGTGAGATACTTGTGCGGTTAACCGCCAGAGAAACCTCATGATCTCGATAAAATAAAGAAGTTGGGAATCAGATCCGATATTGAGATTCCTGAGGAGCAAAAAGTGAGCTTGATTCTGGTTATTGAAGACGATCCTCGCATACAGAAAGCGCTTCATCGGCAGTTCACCACCGAAGGTTATGACGTACATGTGACCGGCGATGGCGCGCAGGGCTTAGCGACCTGTAAGAGCCTAAAACCTGCCGGTGTTGTTCTCGACCTCATGCTACCGAGCATGTCGGGCCTCGAGGTCTGCAAAGGCATCAAGAGCTGGTCCGCGAGTACTCCAGTTGTTGTTCTTAGCGCAGTTTCTGAGGTCGCCGATAAAGTTTTGTTGTTGGAGTTGGGCGCGGACGACTATGTAACAAAACCCTTTAGTCCGCGCGAGCTCATGGCACGGGTACAGGCGGCAATTCGAAGGACTCGAAAGCCGGCAGCGATCAGCCGGGTTAGTTTCGGAAACGTGACAGCGGATTTCTCCGGGATGGAGGTTTTCAAAGACGGTGCTCCAGTGGTCCTTACAGCGCACGAGATCAAGCTTCTCCAGTATTTTGTCGAACATGCTGAGCGAGTCATTACGCGGGAAGAGCTGCTCAACGATGTCTGGAACTACACGTCGTACCCGACAACGCGCACAGTGGACAACCACATTATGAAGTTAAGGCAGAAGTTGGAGGTGGATCCAGGAAAGCCTGTATACTTCCGCACTATCCATGGCATTGGCTACAAATTCGTCCGCGGAAACTGATTTCGCCGCCGCTCATGGGAGGACGAAGTTGATGGATAGGCTACGGATGAGAACGACGTTGCTTATCCCGCTGGTCGTCCTATCATTTGGTTGCACGCTACTCAGTCTTCTCGTAATCCGAACAATAGTGCAGCAGCAGACGAAGGCGGACCTCGCATCCGACCTCCGGCACTCAGTAAAGACCTACCAGAATATTCAACATCAGCAGCGTGAACTGCTTGCGCGCGAATCTGCTCTCCTCGCCGACTTGCCTAGTCTAAAGTCACTGATGACCACCTACGATCCGAGAACGATCGCGGATGGTGGGATAGAATTCTGGCAGGTGAGCGGATGCGATTTCTTCGCGTTGCTTGATCAAAACGGGAAGCTCATTGTGTCCTACAATCGAGGTGCCGCGCTAGATCGTTCAGGCGTGGCACGTGGGCTTGAGGCAGACCGCCACAGACCAGGCGAGCCAATTCTGCTCTCTCTCGGCGACCGTATCTACGAGATAGCGACCCAGCCACTCTATTTTGGACCAAAAGAGCACGGGACCTTTCTCGGATCTGTGGCTGTGGGATATCCCATTGATGAGTATGTTGCCCGCGAGGTGAGTGAAGCAGCTGCGGCACAGGTTGCATTCGCAGTTAACGGCAGAGTAGTAGTCAGCACGCTAGGTCTGGGATTACAGCAACAGCTCGTTGCGCGGGGTGGGAATCTGTTGCAGATATCGACCCAGGACAAGAAAATTCAACTTGGAAAGATGGAATATCTGGCGGCATCGGAACGACTCACGAATTCCGTTGGAGAGGAGAGTCCAACGGAGATTCCACAGCTTGTTGTGCTTAAGTCCTTTGAACAGGCGACGCAATTGCTGGATCGAGTGAACCGTTGGGTGTTGGCGCTTGCTCTCGCAGCGTTGGTCGTGGGATCCGGAATGCTGGCCTCGATCTTACGCAATCTCACGCGTCCTATTGGCACGCTGGTGGAAGGGACTCGGGCTCTCGCTCAAGGCAACTTTGACTATAAACTCAGTGAAGACGGTGCGTCGGAGATAAGGGAGTTAAGCAGGGCTTTTGAACGTATGCGTATTCAGTTACGCCGCACACAGCGGGAGCTTCTGGACTCGGAGAGACTTGCGACGATCGGAAGAATGGCGAGTTCCATCTCACATGATCTGAGGCACTATCTTTCCGCAATGTATGCAAACGCCGAATTTATGAGCGGCGCCAATATATCTCAGCCGGAACGAGAAGAGCTGATGCTCGAAGTACAGACGGCCGTACAGGGAATGACCGATCTTCTCGATTCGCTCCTTCTCTTTACTCAAACCGGGAGGGCACTCCATCCGGAATTCGAATCGATTACGCTTATGATCCAGAGAGCGGTAAACATGGTCCGCTCCCATCCTGCGGGCCGGGACGTCAAAATAACCTTGAACGGCCTATCGTCGCTCGAAGCGTGGGTCGACGCAAAAAAACTGGGACGTGCGGTTTACAATCTGCTCCTTAACGCATGTCAGGCCGCAAAGCGTGGTCAGGGTCCGGCCGCAGTGACTCTGGCTCTCATCGAAAGCGAGCGGTCGATTCAGATTAGAATTGCCGACAATGGTCCAGGTGTACCCGCTCTTGTTCGTCAAAAGATATTCTTGCCGTTCGTAAGCGAGAGCAGGGAGAGCGGCACAGGGCTTGGCTTAACCCTTGCCCAGCAAATTGCGCAAGAGCATGGCGGCGGGATCGAACTCGAGGAGACCACGGCAGGTAATACCGTTTTCACGATTAACCTGCCAAGAGCAGCGCTACAGGCGCTTGGCGTCGCGGTTGAGAAGAAGACCTCGGTCGCACACATCCCAGTCCATGAAAAAGGTTGAAGAATGAGAGAGATCAGTGTTTTACTTCTCACTTGTCTGATACTAGTTGGAGTGTGCGCTTCGTCGCACGCGCAATCGACAATACTTGCACAGGTTCCAGCATCTTCGTCCTCTTCACCTGCAAATGGTCCGTCTTCAAAAATGGAGCAAAGACTGCAAGCAATATCGTCATCACTAGATGAAGCTAATCAGCAGCTCGAGCAGTCTCGAAAGGAAATTCAACAACTACGACAAGAACTCTCCCAGATCAAAGGACAGCTCGCTGCAACCAAACCGATTTCCGAACAGTCTCTCCACAAGGATGAAGTCGACACGGCAAGGACGACAGCTTCGGCGATCGAAGACCTACAGGAGAGGCAGCAAACTCTGGAAGAGCAAGTCAAGCTTCATGAGCAGACGAAGGTCGAAAGCGATTCGAAGTATCCCGTTCGCGTTACGGGCCTGATCCTTTTCAACTCTTTTATTAACAAGGGTATTGTCGATAATATCGATCTACCTGAGGTTGCCCTCGCCGGAAGCAACGACTCGGGCGATGGCAGTGCTGGGGCAAGTTTTCGTCAAACCATTCTAGGTCTGCAGGGTTTTGGACCTAGGATCGCTGGCGCAAGAACTTCTGCTGACGTGAACCTGGACTTCTTCGGTGGGCTCGCTTATGGCAGCACTGCAACCTCAGCTGGCATCGTCCGCATGAGGACTGCTAGTATCAATTTCGATTGGGATCACGATTCAATTCAGGCAGGGATGGTAGGGCCTTTGATCTCTCCGTTGTCGCCCACCTCTTATGCAACTGTTGCCGAGCCCAGCCTGGCGGGTGCAGGAAATTTGTGGACTTGGTCGCCTCAATTGCGCTATGCACACCAGATCCCGCTTCATTCGACAAGGAAGCTGCAATTCGAGTTAGGTTTGTGGGATCCGCCGACCGCCGGTTACAGCACGAATCTGCTATTCCGAGCTCCCAGTCCTGGGGAATATTCCAAACAACCGGCTTATGAATCGCGCATATCCTATGGGACCCCGACCAAAAACTCTTACGGAGATTCATTCAACGAACATCCTTTTCAGGTCGGGCTCAGCGGATATTACAGTCGACAGAGTTATCCCTACGGAGAAAATCTGGATACTTGGGCGGTTACAACGGACTGGCGAGTACCACTCGGCGACCATTTTGAAGTCAGTGGAGAGGGATATCGTGGCTTGGGTCTGGGCGGGTTGGGCGGCGGGGTTTATAAAGACATTCTCATTGGTGTCAATCCTGTCACTGGAGGAAACCCCTATCGCGGCTTGAACGCGATAGGCGGTTGGACTCAGTTTAAAACGCGCTTCGGCCGGTCCCTCGAGGCGAACGCGAGTATTGGTCTGGACGACGGCTTCGCAGGCGATTTTCACAGCCTCCAATTTCCGGCGACTGCCACAGAGGTGCAACTGCGCGCACGTAACAAGATGGTCGTCGCCAACCTAATTTTCAAGCCCAAGACCTATATCATCTTCTCCCCTGAGTATCGAAGAATATGGACCTGGCCTATTTATGGTGCTGGTACTTCGGCGGACATCTTCTCGCTTTCGGCGGGATATCAGTTCTAGGAGATTGAGAAAGTGCGTAAGCTGCCAAGGTCGAGAACCGTCCCATACTGGTGCCTCCTGGCGGCGCTTGCGATGCCACAGTTACGAGCCCAGGGCGTGGAGGTGTCCACAAAGATCCTCGTGCGTGCATCGTCATCTGCAAGTGCCAGGAAGGATCATGAGACACTCAGCACCGGCAATGTAGTCATATGGCTCTCCTCTTTGAAGCCAACAACTACGATATCTCCGTCGCCGGTGAGTCAACCGGTATACCGTCTCGTCCAGAAGCACAAAATGTTCACGCCTCATCTGCTTGTCGTCGCCACCGGCGCCTCCGTGCAATTTCCTAATGAAGATCCCTTCTTTCACAATGTTTTTTCACTTTTCAACGGCAAACGGTTCGATCTAGGCCTATATGAATCGGGCACAACCCGTTCCGTGCGTTTCGATCGCGAAGGTGTCTCCTATATCTTCTGTAACATTCATCCGGAGATGGGAGCAGTTATCCTGGCGCTGAGCACTCCCTACTATGGGATCTCAGGAGAGAACGGCACGGTTTCCATCCACAATGTACCGCCCGGAAACTACCGGCTGAATGTGTGGAGCGAAAACGGTCAACCGGCCGATCAGACCACGGCTGAACGCATCATCCAGGTTACGTCTCAACCTCTACGCCTCGACGACATCACGCTACAAGCTACAGGCGACGCGCTAGCAAACCATAAAAACAAATTTGGGGAGGAATATAAACCGAATCAAGAGATTCGATATTAGTGATCGGGTCGAGACCTGCTGCGCTGGATAATGTTCGCAAAAATTATTAGACCCTTTTAGTTAATGCTTTTTGTGAGGTTGTAGTAAATCACCGGCGTTACGACGAGGCTGAGAAAGATAGATAGCAACAGACCGCCTATAACAGCTATAGCAAGAGGTTGAAGCATCTGCGAACCTGCACCTAGTGCGAATGCGAGGGGAAGCATTCCGCAGATAGCCACAACGGCAGTCATGAAGATTGGCCGGAGGCGGCGCTGTGCAGCATGCAACATGGCTTCACGAGCAAGATCCGTATCGGCTCGGTCGCTGGTATTGCTCAACACCACATCCGGCCGATCGGACAGCCTATTCCGGCCATGAAGTTTTCCCTCATTGCGATATCTTTCGTCTGCATCGAGCAACAAAATGCCATTTTTCGCGACGATACCGATGACCATAATGAGCCCCATAAAACTGGCGACATTAAAGATGGTGCCCGTGAGAAGGAGCGCAACCACGACTCCCGTCATAGATAAGATTGAACTGGTAAGGATAGCGACCGGGGCAGCGAAGTTGCGAAATTCTGCTAGGAGAACGCCGAAAACGAGAGCTAGAGCCAGAACCAGCACTCGGGCAAGGTCACCAAAAGACTTCTGCTGCTCCTGGTAGGTCCCACCATACTCTACTCGCACGGTGGGCGGTAGGTTGAGGGACTGAACGGTGGAACGAACACGCGTCATCGCAGTGCCAAGATCGGAGCCTTCGAGGCGACCACTAACGAGAACAAGCTGTTGTAGGTTCTCGCGGCGGATCTCATTCTGTGGGGGAAGCTGAGTAACTTGAGCGAGGGACCCGAGGCTGGCCATGCGGCCGGTACTTGAGTTGAAAACCGTGTTCTGAATGGAATCGAGCGAAATTCGTGAGTCGTCGGGAAGGCGAACGCGGATTGTATAGGGTCGGCCGTTGACGATCATAGGGTCGTTGGTGGGAAGGCCGTCGAGGATCGCCGTCGCATCCTCAGAAACTTCTGTTGGTGTAAACCCGAGCCTTCCAGCTACTACTGGGTCGACCTGAAAGCTGGTCGCCGGACCTGAGATTGTATTGTCGACGCCGTTCTGCGTGTCAACTACGCCGGGAATTTTTGAGATAGCATCTGCAACCTTCGGCCCGAGTTCGTGGAGAAGATTTGCGTCGGACGCAAAGAGCTTGACCTGGATGGGCTCGGGTGAGTTTGAGAGATCGCCAATCATGTCTTGGAGGACTTGTGTGAATTCCACGTCAAGGGCTGGTTCCGTTTTCTTGATCTCCTCGCGAACGTCTGCGATCACTTCGTCGATTGAGCGTGAGCGTCGCTTCTTGAGTCGAACGGTGAAGTCACCGAAGTTAGCCTCGGTGACAGCCGCAAGCCCCATCTGCAGACCAGTCCGGCGAGAAGTTATCTCTACCTCTCGCGTATTGTGCAGAATTTGCTCCACATGAAGCAGAATGCGATTCGTTTCAGAGAGTGAGGTGCCGGCTGGCGTCAAGTAGTCGAGGACAAAGGCGCCCTCGTCCATCTCGGGTAACAAGTCTGTTCCAAGTGCACGATAGCTGAAATATCCGACAATGACGACGCCAAGACAAGCCACGCTAAGAAGAAAGGGCCGCGCCAGAGCCCACATCAGCAAGCGACCATGAAGACGGAAGATTTTGCGCATGACCAGACCAAATTCATGGCCCTGAATTTGATCATCAACAACAGAGTGTGAAGCTGCACTGGGAGAGATGGCGTTTCTGTTGCGTCGCAGGAGATGCAATGAGAGAGCCGGAGTCCACGTGAGCGCCAGAGCCAACGAAGTGAGCAACGCCACCGTCATTGTGACGGCCAATGCGCGGAAGAAGCTTCCGATGACACCGGTAACGGCTATGAGCGGAAGAAAGACGACGACCGGCGTGATGGTGGAGAAGACTAGGGGTGTTGTGATCTCGCGAAGAGCTTTTCGAACAGCCTCGATTCGGGGCTCTCCGCGATCCTGGTGGACGACAATGTTTTCGACGACAACGATTGCGTCATCAATGACAAGGCCAATCGCCGCGGCAAGACCACCCAGGGTCATCAGGTTAAACGATTGGCCGATCAGCCAAAGGAACAGGATGGTAATCGCGATCGTGACTGGAATGACAAGCCCAGCTACTAGCGAAGAACTCCAGTCGCGCAGGAACAGAAAAAGGATGACGCATGCCAAAATCAGACCAACAAGGATGGCGTCGCGAACACTGGCGATTGCTTCCCGGACGAGTTCGGACTGATCATAAAACGAGACCAAATGAACCCCGCGGGGAAGTCTAGTCTGCAACTGAGCGATCTCATGGGCGACCGCGTCTGCGACTTTAACAGTGTTGGATAAAGGTTGGCGGGCGATGTTCAGAAGGACGGCCGGCTTGCCATTCGAGGTGACCATTGTGTAGACCGGCATCGTTGCTGGCTGCACTGCGGCTACATCTGCGACACGGATGGGAGCGCCGTTTGGTGTTGTTTTGATGACAAGACTGGACAACTCGGAGCTGTTGTGGGCCTGAGCACCAACGAGGCCCAGGAGGAGTTGGTGGTTTGCCTCGTAAAGTCCCGGTGAGTCGCTGATGTTAGATGCTTGAATACCATTTACGAGGTCGAGGAGAGTCATCCCTGCTGCCTGCATGCGGGCGAGGTTCGGAATTACGTGAAACTCGGGAACCTTGCCTCCCTGCACGACGACAGTACTTACGCCGTTGACGCGATTCAGAGGTGGTTTGAGATCGTAGGTGGCGATCTCAAACAGTTGAGTCTGCGATACCAGATCTCTTCCTGAAGCGTCGGCATCTGTGGTTAGCGCATACCCGAGGACGGGAAAGGTAGCAAAAGTGAGACGGTTGGCGGTGATCCGTGCGGTTGTGGGCAGTGACCGTTGTACCTTGGAAAGTGCCGCATCGGTAAGTTGAAGCGTGCGATACATGTCGACACTCCAGTCGAAAAAAAGGCTGATCTCGGCTGAGCCTCGGCTGGTAGTGCTACGGACGGTGACCAGACCGGGGACGCTATTTATTGCATCTTCGATCGGCTTGGTTATTGTGACCTGCATCTGTTCGACAGGCATCACACCGTTGTCGACACCGATGACAACGCGAGGAAAGTTAGTATCGGGGAAAACGGAGATTGGAACCTGGACGGCTCCGTATATACCAGCGACTGTAAGGACGATCAAAAAGAAAAAGATAGGTTTTGAAGCGTAAGAGATCCAGAAGTCTTTGGGCGGTTGACGAACGGGAGTGACTTCGATCATTGGCGTCACTAATCGTCCTTCTTCCCGGGTCCGGGCTTCGTGTCCGCGCCGGTGGAGTCGAGCTTGTCGGCAGCATCTGCTCCAATCTTCACTTTTGTTCCATCATCTAGCCCATATGCTCCCGTTGTTATTACAGTATCGGCAGTGGTGATGCCGCTGAGTACCTGAACGGTCTCGGGAGTTTGGATGCCAAGTACAACTGTGTGTTTGCGCGCTGATCCGTCCGCAACAATTACCATGACTGACTTTGTCGTGCCGTCGGCTGCTGTCTGAACGGCTTCGGAAGGTATGAGTAAAGCCTTAGACACGGTACGGCCCGTGATGACGGCATGCGCGGCTGTACCTGCTTTAAAGAGGTTCTTTGGATTTTCGACGCGAATCCAAACTTCAACGGTGGTGCTCCCCGGATCAAGAGCCGGACTAATAAGGGAAACTTTGGCTGCTACGGGGTCGGAAACTCCCGGAATCGTGACTTCGGCAAGAGCTCCCTGGGTCAGTTGCTGCGATTGCATTTGGGAGATGTGCAGCTTGGCTAACAACGCCGATGTGTCCATGATAGTGATAACTGGTGTTCCGGCCGCAGCAGTTTCGCCTTCGAAAAGAGGACGGTCCGTAACGACACCACTGATCGGGCTTCGCATCTCCGTATAGCTCAGCTGTGCCTGGGCCCCCAGGTACTTTCCTTGAGCAGATGCGAGTTGCCCTTGAGCGTTCTCTAACGTGGCCTTGTGGCTCACCTTCTGAATAGTTTCAAAATGTTGTTTGGCGATGTCATAGGCAGCTTGTGATTGCACGAGAGTCGCCTTCGCCGTGTCGAGATCACGCCCCGGGATAGCTCCCTGGGCGAACAGTTGACTCCGGGCCGATACGATACTTTGATTGAGGTCGAGCATGCCCTTAGCTTGGGTTAGATCGAGTTGTGCTTTTGTGTAGTCTTCTGGTGCCGTAGCACGAGTCGCCGTTTCGTAGGCGGCTTGAGCGGATGTGTACACTCCTTTGTTGTCGAGCGCAGCTGCCTCGAGATCCCTGTTTTCCAAAGTTGCCAGCAGTTGGCCTGCTTTGACAATCGATCCTCGTTGAACATAAAACTTCCGAACCGGAGCTGTTACCTTGGGCGAGAGAGTTGCCTGCGCGAACGGTGCGAGCGTGGCGTCAGCCGTGATCTGTTCGGAGATACTTCCAATCTGGGGATGAACGGCCTTGACGGTGACTTCCGGAGCAGTCGATTCCTCAGCTTTCTTGCATCCAGTTATCAAAAACGAGAAGGCGCCAAGAAGAATGGTAGTCAACGCATAATTGGCTCTATATGTTCGGATAATGGTCATGGTTAGATCGTTCCTGTGAGGATCTGCAGATTGGCAAGCGCGGTCTCGTAGCGAACGGTTCCATCTTCACGCGCGAGCTCGGCATTGGTTAGCGAGTTTTGTGCGTCTACGACTTCGAGGACGGTAGCTTCGCCAGCGGTATAGCGCAAGCGCGTGAGCTGAAGGCTTTCTCTCGCTGTCTGAGCGCTGACTTGGAGCGATTGCAGTTGATCTCGTGCGACCGATGCTTCGGCGTAAAATTCGTCAAGTTGAGCTGTGAGACGGCGCTGCGTTGCCGTAAGTGTTGTCTTGGCGGCGTCACGTAAGATCTGGGCTTGCCGTACCCTATGTTGTGTCGAGAGCCAATCCCAGACCGGGATATCAAGAGTAGCCGTAGCAGAATAGCCAAGATTACGGACGCCGTCCCTACCGTTGACCGCGAACTGTGCCGCGTCGATACCGTAGGCGAGGTTGAGGCCCAGATCCGGCAGATACGCCGCGCGGGCCGAGCTCACATCAAGATTGCTGACGCGGAGAGAACTCATAGCGCTTTGGAGCTCCGGGTTAGATCGAGTGGCGGCCGTCTCAACTTCGGTCCAGCTGGCGAGAGGCGCCGGGACAGGAGATACCGTAAGGGTGAATGGTGATAGCGGATTCGGGAAAAGCAAAACCCCCAACTCAAGCCTTGTCTTCTGAACCTGCAGCGCTGCGTCGGCGAGATCTCTTACGCGCTGCTGCTGTTGCAGTTGCGCTTTGACGACGTCCGCATGAGCTGCTTCCCGAGCGCTCTCCCTTAATTCCGTGAGCGCGGTAAAGCTTGAGGCCTCTTGTGACGAGCGTTGAGCGACGATCAATTTGCGGTCGGCTGCCAGAGAGCTATAAAAGAGCCCAACTACTGCAGACACTAAACCTCGTCGAGCTATCTCCAATTCGGCCGACGCTACTGCTGCTGCAGCCGCGGCGCGGGATACTGCCGTAACTTGCTGAAGGCCGACGGTCTCAGAGATGATTCCTTGGCTTGTGTATTCGTGCACAGCGTTATTGGCGATAAAACGTGGCGCAGAACCTATAGAAAGAGAGTTAGTACTAGCATTGTTTGATCCGGTTGCTCCGTTGGCGGCCTGCGTATATATGAACTGGTTATGGTAAGTAACATTCGGAAGCAAGGTCGCACGCGCAATTGAACGGTCGAGACTACTGACCCGACTCGCGGCAACCGCTGCGGCAAACGCGGGTTCATTGTTTCGAGCACGCAAGATCGCCTCGTCAAGCGTGATATGCACCGATACGATTCCCTCTGGTGCAGCTGTGGGCGACTGCGTTGATTCAGCCACCGTCTCTTGCCCGCGGAGCAGGACAGGGACATGAAATAGTAACAAAGTTGCTACTATTAGTGGCCTGTTCTTGTTACTACGATCTCTTTTAGGTCGACGATCCGCCTCTAAACGATTGATCATAACTAATTGCGCCCGACCACCAGCACGATAAAGGACTCCGGTACAACAGAGGGACGTGGGTGTAGGTTTTCCGGGGTTGCGGCGGGCTTGGGGCCGAACTCTGCGCTGACAAGATAGATTCGCCCGCTTCTCGGATCAAACGCCATGGTGCGCGCGCCCCTCATTGTCGCGAGCGATTGCAGTATTGGGTAGTCGCTCTTAGCGGCGTCAACTATAGTCAGAGATCCATCTCCGTTCGATGAGAACGCTAGCTTGTGAGCGGCATCGTAGCCAGCCGCGTCCGGACCCTCTCCGATGGCCGGTGTAGCAAGGCTCTTACCAGATTTCGAATCGGTTACGGCCATCTTCCTACCATCGCAGACCGAAAACAGACGATGTCCGGCGACATCAATTGCCATACCTGATGGGGAATCACAGCCGGTAAGTTGCCAAGTCCCTGTTGCCGTAGTTGTAGCAGCGTCCAGCCGAACGATCTCGTTCTTGTCCTCGATATTTACAAAAACTGTGCCATCACCATCGACAGTAGGAAATTCAGGTTTCCCGGGAAGAGGAATTGTGGCGACAACGGTACGTTGAGTTGTATTTATGACAGTTGCATTTTTACTGCGACCGTTGAAAGCCCACACCGTCTTAGAACGGGGTTCGAAAACTATGCCATCCGGATTCGTGCCGGCGGGAATTGATGCCACTTTTTCAAAAGATGCACGGTCAAAGACAACGACAGCATTCGCGCCACCATCGGAGATATAGCCAAATTTACCAGTGTCGTCAAATGTAACGCCGTGAGTCCCTTTTAGGCCGGAGATGTTGCTAACGAGCTTTCCGGTATCTGTATCTAGAACCTCGACGCGAGTACCGTGCGTGAGATAAAGGCGGGGCATGGCTGGATCCACAGCAAGGTAGTCCCAACCTCCTTCCCCTCCGACGGCCCATTTAGCTTGAAGCTGGAACGGCTTTTGAGCTATTGCCTGTTCGTTATTTAACGAGATTAAGGTTGCTGTGGCTAGGACCAGCTTTCCAAAAGCTGCACAGGTTTTCTTTGTGATCATAGATCTCCGTCCTTGCTCTGCGACTAGTTCGCTGCCAGTACGCTCACTATCGCAGGTAAACCTTAAGACAGCCTGAAGAATAGGGAAGTGAAGGACCTTTATCTAACAACTAGAGGATTTGGTCTCGTTTGACGGAATTTGTTCCGCAGTGATCCCGGTCGGAGTACAAGAATTGCGATCGAGATGTAATCGGACAACTACCGTAGTTCCTGAGCCCGGTGTGCTTCGAAGTTCGATTGTGCCGTTGGCTTTATTTGTAATAGCTCTGCAAATGGCGAGTCCAAGACCGGTACCACCAGTTCGTCGACTGCGCGAGAAATCATTCCGGTAAAAGCGGTCGAAGATGTAGGGAAGAAATTCTTTTTCTATGCCACCACCCTGATCGGAGATAACCAACTCCAGCCAGCCGCCGACCGATCTTCCTATCACGCGTACAACATCTCCTGCTTTGCTGTGCTGTAGCGCGTTCATTAGCAGATTGGAGCAGAGTAATTCCAACTCATCTTCCTCAATGTCCAATGTAAAAGCGTCGGAAACCAAAACCTCAATACAAATCCTGTTGAGTTCGGCGAACGTCTCGAGCTGCGTCACCACGCTCTTTACGATCTGGCCGAGGTTCGTCGAGAGGACGCTTGAATGATCTGCTGTGCCTGTCATGTTGCTTTCAACGCGGGCAAGGGTGAGCATCTTTACAACGATCTCCTCGATACGTCGACAGTCGATCTGACACCGTTCGAGTCCGGTCTGATACTCACTCGGGGCTCTTGGTTTCATCGAGAGCAGTTGAAGAGACGACTTAATCACTGCGACTGCCGTCTTCAACTCGTGCGTGGCATCGCTGACAAATTGATGTTGCTGTTTGAAGGATCGTTCAAGTCCCTGCATCGCAGTCTCTAGCGCCGTCGCGAGCGGAGCCAACTCTGTTGTTTCGCGAATTCGATCGGACGGTGCAAAAAGCCACGAGTTAACAGAAAGGCCGGATGCCTGTGCCGCAAGCTCGTCGAGAGGTGCGAGCCCCCTCCGGAGCAACCAGAACATGACCACTCCTGTAAGAATGACAAGAATCAAGCTCGTCGCTCCATAAAATAAAACAGCATTCCACACTGCTTTCCATGCGGGTCTTGTCGGAGAACCATAAACGATCGTCACGCGCCGCCGTACTCCTCCGTTTTTATCTCCTGGATCGACTACCCGTACTCCGTCCATTTGAATTGTTCGATATCGCGTGCCATTCACGCGGATCTTGTCAAACTGCTTTGACGATGTGGCCAAGACATTGGAACCGCCTGGAATCTTCCACGCGGGCGAATGCCCCAGAACGCGTCCGTTTTCATCCCAGACTTCATAGATGTCGTCATGCGGCAGATTGATCTCGCTGCCGTCGAGCATAACGCTATCTTGAGCGTCCTCGGCATCCTGAACAGCCCCAAGAAGCGAATCAGCGCGACCGCGCAGCATGATATCGAAAGCGCGAAATCGGGCGTGTCGTTCGTACAGAACTACAAGAGTGGTTCCTAAAACTGCCGAAGCTAGCTCGACGAGAAGGACCGAAACGATGAGCTGCGTTTTTATGGACCGAAGTCTCATCCGCGTGGCTGCTCCCTTAGAGATAGTCGGTAACCACGGCCTCGAAGGGTTTCAATGCTTGGCTCTGTGGCCCCCCAGTCCAGTTTCCGGCGCAGATTGGAAACGTGTGCCTCAATCACGTTCGAGTGATGCTCCCAGTTGTAGTCGTAGAGATGCTCAAGGAGCTCCCGCTTGGAAACGATCACCTTCGGTCGATGCATCAGATATTCGAGGATGTGGTATTCCATCGGTGTTAGGTCAATCAGGTGCCCGGCTCGAGTGACAGATTGCTGAAGCGTGTCGAGTTCAACGTCCGAGAGTCTCAGTAGAGGATGCGCAACACCTTTGCCTCGTCGAATCAGAGCCTTGGAACGCGCAATTAGCTCTCCGAGGTCAAAGGGCTTAGCCAAGTAGTCGTCGGCACCTGTATTCAGGAGTTCGATGATCGAGGTTGCTTCTCCGCGCGCAGTCAGGATCAGCACCGGCGTTAGGTCGCTGTCGGCACGAAGCTTCCTGAGAACTCCCTGACCGTCTAGCAGAGGAAGCATCAAATCCAGAATGATGAGGTCATAACAACGATTACTCGCCAACGACGCACCTATCTGACCATCCGAGGCACAGTCAACAGCGTAACCTGGAATCTCGCGAAGAGCTGCCGCCACGTTCTCCGCTAACCTGACCTCATCTTCGACGAGAAGAATACGCATGGAGAGAGTATCGCCGATAGATGCTTAAGCCAACCTTAAGGATAAGCTTCAGCGACGGATATAAGATGACGTGCTTCCCGTCACATTCTGGAGCAATGCGAACTTTTCTGAGCCGAGCTTCCCACACCCCTACTTCAACGTGGATACTGTCAGGATGCGATCACCAACAGCAGCTAAACTCGGGGAAATAGGCTTGCCCGCACCGATACGCGAACTTGCCTTGCGCAGGTGGGACGCAATCGTAGTTGGAGCAGGCCACAACGGGCTTGCCTGCGCAACCTATCTGTCGAAGGCAGGCAAGAGCGTCCTCGTGCTTGAGAGCCAAAACCGAGTAGGCGGTGCTTGCACTATTGAAGAACCTTTTCCCGGGGTACGCATGTCTCCATGCGCCTATCTCGCCGGTCTGCTGCATCCACTCGTCGTCTCAGAGTTGGACCTGCCCGGACGGGGTTTTCAGTGGACTCCTGCGGTCAATGGGCTCTTTGTTCCGTTCCTCGACGGCTCCAGCATTCAGCTATGGGACGATGATCAGCGATGCGAGGCCGAGATTCGCAGCTTCGCTCCTGGAGATGTAGAAGGTTGGCGTGCAATGAATGATGTCATCCGCAGATTGCGTGACGCTTTGCGGCCTGTAGGTGACAGAGACTTGTGGATCGGTGAACCTCCTACTCGCGAACAGATTGAAGAGCGGCTCAATACCGATCGGGAGGCGAGGCATGTCCTCTTCGATTGGTCAATGGCTGAGTTTATCGAACGCTATCTGAATGATGAACGCCTACAGACTGCGTACCTGGGTCAAGGAGTTATTGGTACGAATGCGAGCCCATTCACTCCTGGCACTGCTTCAATCCGATTTCATCATTCTTCAGGCCGGCTTGGCGGAATGCCTGGTATGTGGGGCTATGTCAAAGGCGGCATGGGCATGGTCTCGTTTTACTTCTGCGATGCCGCACGTGAAGCAGGAGCAATCGTCGCGACTGGTGTTCCAGTCGGGCAGATCATTCCTGGACAAGGTGTAATCCTCGAGGGCGGTGAGCGCATCTTTTCTCCAATTGTGATCTCGAATGCTGATCCGCGACGAACGCAGAAGCTGCTCGGAACCGCGGCAGATACTGCGTGGAGCAAGTGTGTCGAGAAGATTCCAATTGAGGGTTGCACTGTGAAACTGAACGTCCTGCTGCGTGAGCTGCCTGACTTTACAGCCCGTCCAGGAAAGAATCAACCGCATCATTACGGGCAGATAAATGCGCCACTTACCAAAGCTGAATGGAAGGCCGGCTTTGTCGCCTCACAGCTAGGGGAGCTACCAGACTACTTATGGTGCGAGTTGTACTTTCAGAGCATTCACGATGCAACGGTTACCCCGGAGGGGCTGCACACCATGAGCATCTTTGCCCAATACGTTCCCTATGCATTTTCGTGCGGTACGTGGGATGAAAGACGCGAAGAAGTTCGCCAACTTGCACTTGGGTCGCTCTCACGCTTCTGCTCCAATATCAACGATGCGGTGCTGGACTCTCAGGTCCTCGGCCCTCCTGATATAGAACGCAAGGTGGGCCTTACGGGCGGTCATATATTCCAAGGCGAATGTCTACCTCCGTACATGTGGTCTAATCGACTGTCCGTGCGGACGCCGATGCAAGGCGTCTACCTCTGCGGAGCGTGCACACACCCAGGCGGCAGCGTCATCGGAATTAACGGACGTAACGCTGCAATGGTTGTGTTGAAGGACACCGGAACATCTGATGACAGGCTCTGACCTTTCTGACGCGTTAGGTGTCATTGTTTTGCTCCACCGCAGCCAAGTTGATCGCAAGCAACAATGCACCTCCGCCGTCACCGGCAAGATCCTACCGCCTCGTGTTTTCGCTTCGAGGGCAATTTGCCGCACCCGCCAGAATTCCGACTTGCCGATCTCTGCGGGGGTGTCGGGCGGTCGATCGCGCAGCATCCTTACTTACGTACTTATGCTTGCTCTGAACACAGGCGGAAGTCACAATGCGATAAAGGCTTAGAAAAGCTCCGAAAGTGCCCTTTCATGGCGAAGAGTACGGGTTCGATCCCGGTTGGTGCCACCAAACCTTCCCCACCTCACCTTTCGGCGGCTGCCAATTCAGGTTCTTTAGGTGCGTGCTCTCTACGCCGCTGAAAGCGATCGAGGTATAGGTACACCACCGGCGTTACGTAGAGAGTGAGGGACTGAGAGAGCAGTAAACCGGCAACGACTGCGATTCCTAAGGGACGCCGCGCCTCTCCCCCGACGCCGTGGCCCCATGCAATTGGAGCAGCGCCCAGTAGAGCGGCCATGGTCGTCATCATGATCGGACGGAAGCGCTGCAGGCAGCCTTTATAAATTGCCTCCTCGGGTAGCATTCCTCCTTCGCGCTCGGCAGCCAGCGCAAAGTCAACTATTATGATCGCGTTCTTCTTCACGATGCCGATTAGCAGAATGATCCCCAGGAACGAGTAGAGATTCAGGTCTTGCCCGAATGCAAGGAGCGTCAGCAACGCGCCAATCGCTGCGGGCGGCAGCCCCGATAAAATCGTGATGGGGTGGATGAAGCTCTCGTACAACACGCCCAACACAATGTAGATCACCATCACTGCGATCACCAAAAGAAGTCCCAGACCCTTCAGGGAGCTCTGAAACTGCGCAGCCGTCCCACGAAATGTAAAGTTCATCGACGCGGGGAGTCCCGACCGGGCCGCCGCTCGCCTTGCCGCATCTGTTCCTGCACCGAGGGACACGCCCGGGCGCAGATCAAAGTGAAACGTGACCGAAGGGAACTGTCCGAGGTGGTTCACGGTTAGCGGAGCCACCGTCTGATTCAGAGTGGTTATTGTCGACAATGGCACCAGTCGCCCTGTATTGGACGCCACATAGATGCTCCCAAGCGACGCAGGATCGCGTTGATACTCCGGCGCCACCTCCAGCACGACATCGTACTGCTGTGAGGCTACGGTGATCGTATTCGCACGCCGGTTCCCATAAGCGTCATACAACGTATTTGCGATCTTCTCAGGATCTACATTCAGTGACATGGCGAGGTCGCGACGGATATCTACGTTTACGCGTGGCGCGCTCATCTGCAGATCCGTCGAGATATTCGTCAGCTCTTTCACCCCTTCCAGCGTCTGCTTTAGCCGCGGAGCCCAGCGATAGATATCTTCTGCATTTGGCCCCGAGAGCGCTGCAGAGTACTGCGATCGCGTCTCGTTCTCGCCGAGGTCAACAAGATCCGCCGGCTGCAGATACACTTTCAGCCCCGGTATTCGATCAAGTCTGTTCTGCAGATCCGCAATGATCGTCTTCACGTTTGGACGGTGTGGATCGTTCTTCAGGTTCACCCACAACCATCCCTGGTTTTGAGCGAAGACTCCGGATAGATTGCTATCCATCCACGGCGTTTTGGCCAATTCGCGATTCACTTGTTCTCCATACGCGATCATCTGAGCAAACGAGTTGTCATCGGCTGACTCCATCGTTCCCGAGAACCCTCCGATATCCACCGCAGGCATGAAGCTTTTCGGTACTATGAAGAATAGCCATACAGTCATCGCTGTCATTACGAGACTTACGACCAGCACTGCTCTCGCATGCTTCAGCACACAGTCGAGCGAGCGCCGATAGCCAGTCTCGAAGGCTACATAGTTGCGTTCCGACCAGCGATGAAACCAGTGGTCATCCTTCTTTTCCGTATTTAGAAAGCGGCTGCAAAGCATCGGCGTCAGCGTTAGCGCTGAGACTCCGGACAATAGAACCGACACGGAAATTGTCACTGCAAACTCGCGGAGCAGGCGCCCAAGCACACCGTTCAAAAAGAGAATTGGGAGAAATACGGCGACTAGAGACACAGTCATCGACAGGACGGTGAACCCTACCTCATTCGCACCGTCGAGCGCAGCCACCATCTTCGACTTGCCCATCTCGCGATGCCGCACGATGTTCTCGATCATCACGATCGCGTCATCAACGATAAAACCTACTGACAAGGTCACCGCCATCATTGAGAACATGTCGACCGTGTAGTTCAATAGCCGCATCACAATGAAGGATCCGAGAATCGAGACCGGGATCGTCGCGCTCGCGATCAGGGTAGACGAGAGCGTGCCGAGGAAGGTAAAGATCACCAGGACTACCAGTAAGACGGTCAATAGGAGGGTGCGGTCCACCTCGGCGATCGAATCGCGCACAATCCTTGAGTCATCTGAGACGCGTCCAAAAACTACTCCCGGCGGGAGGGTATCAATCAACCCACGCACCGCGGCCTTGACCGCATCCGCCACCTCCACTGTATTAGCGCCTGGCTGCTTACGGACCGCCAGAATCACGCTGCGCTGTCCGTTGATCCAGAAGGTGCGCTTGTCATTACTTGTGCTGTTGAAGACCATCGCCACCTGATTCAGCCGCAGTGGCATGCCTTGCCTATACGCGACGACCAGATCGGAAAACTCGCTCGCAGTCGTCATCGGGCTCTTGGCTTCGAGCGAGTAGTCGCGAGTAGCGCCGTACAGTGTGCCCGTCGGCAGACTTGCGCTGTTTGATGTCAGCGCTACGCGAACCTGTTCAAGATCAAGTCCATAAGCGGCAAGCCGAGCGGGATCGACTTGAACTCGAATCGCGGGCCGCTCAGGCCCATATACCTCTACCTGCGATACGCCGTTGACCATCGAGATCTGCTTCGAGACGATCTGCGTTGCATAACGCGAAAACTCCTCGTAGGACATCGTCTGCGAGTGGAGTTCAAGCCAAACGATTGGGTTGTCTGTCGGGTTGACCTTGGAGTACGACGGTGGCGCCGGCATTCCCGTGGGAAGAGTTCCGCCTGCGCGTGAGATTGCCGCCTGCACGTCTTGTGCAGCTGCATCGATGCTGCGGTTTAGCGCAAAATGTACCGTGATGTTCGTGCTTCCAACGGTGCTCGACGAGGTCATCCCTTCGATACCGGGTATACGAGAAAGCTCACTCTCGAGAGGGGTCGCCACCGTCGCGGCCATCGCATCTGGATTAGCTCCCGGTAGCTCCGCCGAGACGTAGATCGTCGGATATTCCACCTCCGGCAGATTGCTGACCGGCAATGACAGATAACTTAGCAGACCGAAACCCGCGATTGCGGTGATAAGGAGTGTCGTCGTTGTTGCGCGCCGGATGAAGAATTCGGAACATCGCATGTTATCCCTCGTTGAACGACTAAGAGAAAATAGGCGCGCGGCGGCCCGATTCGTCACGGAGAGAGGTCATCGTCTGTCTCCAATCGTGGTTACTCGTGCGCCCGGCGTGAGACGAAGTTGGCCTTCCGTTACGACCGCGTCGTCTGGTTGCAGACCGCCGCCTCCCAGCACGGCAAGTGAGGTTACACTCCCGTTTGGCGCCTGCTGCTTGTAGCTTCGTTCTACCGTTACGGGCACCATCGTCGCGAGGTTCGCCTTCACTCGCCACGCATATCGTCCATCGATACCCTGCTGCACCGCCGACTCCGGCACGACAAGTTTTCCGTTCTCAACTCGAAGCCGCAGCCGCACGTTTGCGAACTCCCCGGGCCACAACGCACCGTCGGCGTTCGCGAAGCTCGCTTTGATCCGAATTGTCCCGGTTGCCGCATCCACTTCGTTGTCGATAAAGTCGAGACGACCCTTCGCCATTGCCCCCGTACTCGTACCCGCTTCCACCTCGAGCGGTCCCTGCGCGCTCAAGCGTTGGACATCTACCAGTGCCTGCTCTGGAATCCCAAACGTCACGTGAATCGGGGCAAGCTGCAGGAGCGTCACCAGCGTTGTGTCGTTCTCCCGGACTACGTTGCCAGCCTTTACCATCGCGGCACCAGCACGGCCGGAGATCGGCGCCACCACATCGGCAAAGTTCAACAGCAACTGAGTCTGGGCCAGCCGCGCGTGATCAGCCTTGACGGCACCCGCTGCGGCCGCCATCGCCGCCTTGTCTGCGTGCAGACCCGCGCTCGCCGAATCGCTTGTCGAAACAGCCTGACTGACACTCTGGCCCGAGAGGACGCCTAGGTCGCCCAGCTTCTTCGCAGTTTCTGCCTCGGACCTGCGCTGCTTCTCTGAAGCCGCATCCCGCGCCGCCACCGCTTCCGCCTGCTGCTCCATCGACGCGTCACGATCCAACTCCGCCTGCTGCTGCGCCTGCTGACGATAGAGCGTGTCGCGATCGACTGTGAACAGAAGCTGTCCCTTCGTGACCTGCTGTCCTTCGGTGAAGACAACCCTCCTAATCTGGCCGCCGATACGCGACTTCACCTCCACCCTCTCGATTGCCTCCACGTTCCCAACGGCTGCGATTTCAAGGGGTACATCTTCAAGCACAGCCCGCGCCGTACGTACTGGCACGCCTTCAGAAGGCGTCGTGTTCGCGTGCGCTACCACGCGTGAGCACGATGCGAGCGGCAAAGTGAGCAGCGTGCACAAAGTTGCCCATATACACTCTCTGCGCATGGTGGCAGCACCTCAGCTTCAGCATCGCGCAACCCGCGCTGCATCGAAATCGATATGCAGCCAACGATGCAGAATTTGCAGGGAGCCACACGACGCGCCTCGCAGCTGAATACGGCAGATCTTCAAAGAAACCAGTTCCGGACCGGGCCGAAATCACCACCTTGTGTGGGCATGTCAAACCCAGAACACATTGCCTTGTGCATTGGCTGCAAAATCGGCGACGTTCGCTGCAAGTGAGAGGGTCTTAACAATCAGAATGGCCATGGGTTGTACACCATGTCAACATAGACGTTGGCAGAATTCGGTTTCGGCTTATAGCGAGTACGCAGGTGCCCGCGCGAATCAGCTTGCACAGATCGCAGTTTAATGAAAACCACTGGACCATGGGCGATATACTAGTTTGTGTGAGTAAGACTTTTTATATTGAGACGTTTGGCTGCCAGATGAACGCCCATGACTCGGAGAAGGTCATCGGGACGCTGGAGCAGCAGGGCTATGCGCGTGTGCAGGACGAGGATGCGGCCGGGTTGATTTTGTATAACACCTGCTCGATTCGCGATAAGGCGGAGCAGAAGGTGTTTCATCGGCTGAATGAGTACAAGAAGTTGCAGGGTGAGGGAAAGAAGTTCGCCGTGCTGGGCTGTGTTGCGCAGCAGGAGGGCCAGAAGATCTTCGAGAAGGCTCCTTATGTGTCGATGGTGGCGGGGTCGGCGTCGTATCGGAACCTGCCGGAGATGCTGCGGAGGCTCGAGGCTGGGGAGGAACGGATTACCGGGCTTGATGACCGGCAGACGGAGCTGACGTTTGAGACGGAGTTTACGGCACGGTCGAATCCACATCGTGGCTACATCACGATCATCGAGGGCTGCGACAAGTTCTGCGCTTATTGTGTGGTGCCGTATACGCGTGGCAAGGAGCGTAGCCGGACTGCTGCTTCGGTGCTAGTGGAGGCTCGCAAGATGGTGGATCTTGGGTTCACTGAGATTCAGTTTCTTGGGCAGAACGTGAACTCCTATCGTGATCCTTCGGGACGGATGTCATTTGCGGAGCTGCTGGTTGCGGTAGGAGAGCTGCCGGGAATCAGGCGTGTGCGGTTTACGACGTCACATCCGCGCGACTTTACGCGGGATATTGTGCAGGCGATTGATGATACGCCGACGCTTTGCGACCACATCCATCTGCCGGTGCAGTCGGGTTCTACGGCTGTGCTGCAGGCAATGGCGCGAGAGTATACGCGGGAGTGGTATCTGGAGCGGATGAACTGGATTAAGGCGGCAAAGCGTGACATCAGCATTACGAGCGACATGATCGTTGGCTTTCCCGGCGAGACTGATGCAGACTTTGAGGAGACCATCACGCTGGTTGGCGAGGTGAAGTATGATGCCGTGTTCGCATTCAAGTTTTCGCCGCGACCTAATACGCCTGCAGTGACGATGGCGGATAGTATTCCGGACGAGGTGAAGACGGAGCGGCTACGAATTTTGATGGACAGGCAGCGGGAGATTCAGCGGAAGCACTACGGACGTCACCTGGGTGAGGTGCAGGAGGTGATGGTGGAGAGCTACAATCCTTCACGCAATCAGGTTGTTGGCCGTAGCACTCAGAACAAGACGGTGAACTTTTCGACTGCGCAGATTGTGCAGGCTCGGCCGCCGATTGGTAGTTACCTGCCGGTTCGGATCACGCAGACATTGCCCAATTGCCTGGTAGGCGAGGCGATAGAAGATGCAGAGGCGTTGCCGGTGGCTTCTGTGCAACGTGCTTCTGATTTTGTGGTGCTCAACTGATGAATCCCTCTTCGGTTCAACCCGTCGTCCAGGCTCCTGATGAAGTGGAGATGCAGATTCGCGGGCTCATGATGGACCCGGTCACGAATATGCCGATCATCGTGTTGAAAGACGTGGAGAGCGACCTGGTGTTGCCGATCTGGGTCGGAATATTTGAGGCGAATGCAATTGCGCTGGAGTTGGAGAAGACGGCTACGCCGCGGCCGATGACGCACGATCTGTTGCAAAACATGGCTCGTGGGCTGAATGCGGTGGTGCGCAAAGTTGTGGTGTCCGAGCTGCGCGATGATACGTTTTACGCAGTAATCTGGCTGGATCATGCGGGGGAGATTGTGACGATGGATGCACGGCCGTCCGACGCGATCGCGCTGGCGCTGCGCTGGGATTGCCCGATCTACGTCAATCGCGAGGTACTCGAGAGCTCGAAACAAGCTACCAGCAGTTCGCCGAATGTGAACGCTGAGGAGATGCGGCGGTGGCTCGAAAATCTGAATGACGATGATATGGGCCGCTACAAGATGTAACTGTGGTAGTTACAACCAATTGCAAAGTGTCGCAACACGTTCGGCCCATTGATCTTCTGTGGGAAGGTGGGGCTGTGCGACGGCGTGATGCCTGCCCTGGAGGATGCTTTCGATCGCCGATCTGAGCGCGGGAGCCATGTTCTCTTCTCCGCCAGTGAGAACGGTCGCCCATGGGCTGTCGAGCAGGATGTCGCTGACGCCTGATTCACGATGGAGCAGGACAGGGATGCCGCGCTGAAGCGATTCGATTGCGGGAATTCCGTAGCCCTGAACGGCGGGCATAAGGAACAGGTGGGCTTGCGCGAAGAGCTGCTCGAGATCTTCGTCGGGGACAAAGCCGTGGAAGTGAATCCGTTCGCCGATGCCGAGGTTCTGAGCCATGCCGCGCAGTGAGGGGATGAGAGAACCCTTGCCGGCGAGATCGAGTCTCCAATCGATGGTGGAGGAGAGGGATTTGTCGGCGCGTTCGAGTTTGGCGAGGGCACGGATGATCCAGTCGATTCGCTTGTTTGGCTCGATACGGCAGACGGAGAACATTCGGAGCTGGTCGTTTACTGCGTGAGCAGAAGGGATCAATAGAGTGGATCCGAGGCCGCCCATACGGGCGATTGTGGCGTCGATGTTGAAGTCTTTGCGGCATTCGCTGCGGAGATATTCGCTGGTAACGATGGTGTTGCCACCTGAGCGGAGACCATAGCCAATGATGCGATTCGAGATAGCGATACGCAGCTTAGTAGAGAGGCTGCGGGCTTCCTGATCGCCGAACAGCGAGGGCGTGTCATGCATGAGGGTGTGAAAGCCACGCTGTCCGGCAAGGACTGCGTGCAGTGCGGGTTGGTAGCCGGAGGCAAGCAGTTTGGGAGAGTTGGCAGGCTGTTGGTTGAAGTATGCGCGGAGCGACGCGATCTTTTTCTGTGCTCCAGCTCCGGGCTTTAGTTCGACAACCTGCAGAGGGTGGGTGGCGCATTGAGCTAGATTGCAGCGGTCGAAGTAGGTGACGACGTGATTCGGCAGGTTGTGTTGATAGAGCCAGCGAGAAAGCGCGACGATGCTGCGCTCGGCACCTCCGAACTGCTCTATCTCCGTGATGATGATGGGGCGTGAGTCGCCTAAGGGTGTATGCATTGACCAGTTGAGATGTTCGGAGTCAGCTTAGCAAAGGCGGCTTGGAGGATTGAGATTAGCGTTGGCAGAGATCGTCGAGATGAGTGAAGAACTCGGGAAAACTGATGGCGGCGGATTCGGCGCCGTGGATCTCGGTGTCGCCGGTGGCGCGAAGAGCTGCGATGGAGAAGGCCATGGCGATGCGATGGTCGGTGCCCGAGTCGATCTGCGCTCCGTGAAGTTTTTGATTGCCCGGGATGACTAGGCCGTCTTCGTGTTCGGTGAGTTCGGCTCCCATGGCGCGGAGGTTTTTGGCGACCAGTGCGATGCGGTCGGACTCTTTGACGCGGAGTTCGCGGGCGTCGCGGATGGTGATGCCGTCGCTGGTGTAGGGAGCGATGGCGGCTAGGACCGGCAACTCGTCGATGATCTGCGCGGCGAGGGCTCCGCCGATGTGCATGCCGCGTAGGCCGTTGGGGGAGACCTTGACCTGAACGGTGCCGACAAGTTCGCCGTGGTGTTCTTCGACGTTGAGAACTTTGATTTTGCCACCGAGCGCGGTGATGACGTCGAGAAGGGCGGCGCGGGTGGGGTTCATGCCTACGCCGTCAAGGATGAGGTTGGAGTCGGGGAAGAGTAGTGCGGCGCAGAGGAAGAAGGCTGCGGAGGAGATGTCGCCTGGGATGGTGGCGTCGATTGCTTTGAGGGTTTGGCCGCCCGGGATGCTGAGTTTTGTGACGTCACCTGAGGCGGCGGTTGTGCGGTTGAGTGTGGCGCCGAAGGCTCTAAGGGCTTGTTCGGAGTGGTCGCGGGTGCGAATGGCTTCGGTCAGGCTGGTGGTGCCGTTGGCCTGGAGGCCGGCGAAGAGGACGGCGGTTTTGACTTGAGCGCTGGGGATTGGGGTGTCGAAGTCGATCGCTCGGAGCGGCGTCCCTTGAATGGTGATTGGGGCGTGGCCTTCGACCAGGTCAATCTTTGCGCCCATCAGGCTGAGCGGTTTGCGAATGCGCTCCATGGGGCGGAGGGTGAGGGAGTGGTCGCCGATGAGAGTGAAGGTATGAGGATGAGGGGCGATGAGGCCGGCGAGCATGCGCATGGTGGAGCCGGAGTTGCCACAGTCGAGGGGCGCAGAGGATTGCTGAAATTGGCCGGCGGTGCCAGTGATCTCGATGGTCTTGTCTGCTTTGTGGACGACGGTTGCGCCGAGGGCTTCCATGCAGGCGAGAGAGGAGTGGGGGTCGGCGCCGGTTGAGAAGTTGGAGAGGCGGGTAGTGCCCTCGGCGAGGCCAGCCAGCATCGCGTAACGGTGCGAGATGGATTTGTCGCCGGGGAGAACGAGCGAGCCTTGCAGAGTTCGGGCGGGACGGATTGTCCGCGTGCTTGATATGGAGGACATTGCTTCCAGCTTAAATGTTTTTAAGCGTTGTGGGCGATGCGGCTAAAACGAATGTGGCGAGAACCTTTGTCCTGAGTGCCTATACTTGAGTGATGAAGGTTCCTCTGGGGGACGAGATCGGGTTTCTCTGGAATGCGACGCGCGGGAACAGGTTGCGTCCGTGGCGTAGCCCTTATTTGCGATGGAGACTCGAGACTTATTCCGGTCAACGTGCCGAAACTGTGCAGGCGCGCGACTTCTGGAATTTGTTTTGGAGAGAGAAGAGGCAACTGGTTCGGTTTCTTCGATGGGCGCGGGAGATCAAAAGCTACTCTGGGTCCGGAGATAAATAGAGACTGGGCATAGGTTGGTTTGCGTGCATGTCTTCAACGCTCGACGAGCGATTTTACTTTTATTTGACACCTGGCTACAGGAAAGTCCTTCGATGTCTGGATATGATTGAGCTATGAGTGAGTGGATCAAGCTGAAGGCAAACGACGGTCATGAGCTAAGTGCGTATGTTGCACGGCCTCATGGCGAAGCAATTGGTGTGTTGGTTCTGGTGCAGGAGATCTTTGGCGTCAATGCCCATATCCGCAGCGTGGCGGATGGATATGCCAAAGACGGATTTTTGGTGGTCGCTCCCGCGATCTTCGACCGGTTCGAACCTGGCGTGCAGCTAGCGTACCAGCCGGACGATATGAAGAGGGCGTACACGTTCTACGGCATGCTGAAGCCCGAGACTACGCTGTTGGATGTTGCTGCAGCGTATGAGTGGGCGAGTAAGGCTGGGAAGAAGATCGGCGTGATCGGCTACTGCTACGGCGGTTTGACGAGCTGGCTGGTTGCGACCCGCGGGGAAAAATACAAGATGCACCCTTCCTGCTGCATTGGCTACTATGCGGGCGGGATCGGGTCGGTGGCGAAGGAGAATCCGAGCTGCCCGGTTATGTTGCACTTTGGGGCGAATGATAGCCATATCGGACAGGACCAGGTTGAAGCGGTTCGGTCCGCCCATCCAGAGGTGGAAATCTTCGTCTATGAAGGGGCGGGACATGCCTTCAACCGCGATATAGACCCAAACAGCTTCCATACTGCTTCGGCGAAGCTGGCGCGGGAGCGTTCGCTGGGGTTTTTGAAGAAGCATCTCGCCTAAAAAATGTCCTAAATCCTTAGCGCCGCTGGCCTCCCGCGATTGCCGGGTTTGGCCAGCGGTGCTATCCTTATTGAGACACTAAGAGTGAACTAGAAAGAACATTAGGAGTAGAAACAGCTGTGTTGGCATCCGCTAAAAAGACAGACATTATTGAGAAGTTCCGCACGCACGACTCAGATACCGGGAGTCCAGAAGTTCAGATCGCTATTTTGAGCGAGCGTATTGGCGAGTTAACGGAACACTTCAAAGCACATAAGAAGGACCACGGATCGCGCCGCGGGCTTCTAATGCTCGTGAGCAAGCGTCGTCGTTTGCTTGATTATTTGAAGAAGTGTGACGCAGACCGATATCGCGAGGTCATCGGCAAACTCGGAATCCGCAAGTAACCGCACCATCCCGGAGAAACCGTACAAACTATGGGAGTACACACGGCCTGTTCTCAGTCGGCTGCTAACTTCGTGCAAGGTCCGAAGACCTTGTCGTCGAGGTTGCTGACAGTGGGAGCCCGAGGCGTGGTCTCCTTGGTTTCTAGCTCCGGCGAAGGCCGGTTCATCGAGAAGACATTCCAGCGCAGCTCGCTGGCGGCTCAATAACCGCCAGCGCCGAGCTGCGCTTTTTCGCGCCCAATCAACGGATGACGCGATTCAAGCTTAAAACGACAGAAGACGAGAGAAGAGAGGCAACATGAAACAAGATGTGATAGTTGAGCTTGCCGGCGGCAAGCAAATTAAATTCGAGACCGGACGCATGGCGAAGCAGGCCCCCGGTGCGGCACTCACCTCAAGCGGCGACAACGTAGTTTTGGCTACGGCAACTTCTTCGCCTGATCCGAAAGAAGGGATCGATTTTTTCCCTCTTACCGTCGAATATCGTGAGTTTACTTATGCTGGTGGCCGTATTCCCGGTGGATTCATCAAGCGTGAAGGACGTCCGAGTGAGAAGGAGATTCTTACAAGTCGTCAGATCGACCGTCCTATTCGCCCGCTGTTTCCGGAGGCGTTTCGGAATGAGACCCAGGTCGTTGCGTTTGTCTACTCTGCGGACAAGGAAAATGATCCGGATGTGCTCGGAATCAATGGTGCCAGTTGCGCTTTGGCTTTGAGCGATATTCCTTTTCATGGACCAGTTGGTGCCGTTCGAATTGGGTTGATTGACGATCAGTTTGTCGTGAACCCTACTTATGCTGAGCGGGCGCAGAGCAAGTTGAACATCATGGTCGTAGGGACGAAAGACGGCATCGTAATGATCGAGTCTGGCGCGAAGGAAGTTGCGGAGAACCGTGTGGTTGACGCAATTGAGTTTGCTCACGAGCAGATCAAGAAAATTTGCTCGGCAATTGACGATCTGGTTGCTCGCGCGGGTAAAGCGAAGCGTGCCGTCAATGCTGTTGAGATCGATCATGAGTATCTGAATGAACTGAATGCAAAGATCGGTTCGCAGTTGAAAGATGCTCTCGACACCGAGAAGCACCCGAAGTTTGAAAGCTATGCGCTGGTGAAGTCCATCAAGGATGAACTGAAGAAGGGTTTGCCTGAGGACGAGGGAGCAGCAGCGAAGAAGCTCAGCAAATACTATGAGCTTTTACGCGAGAAAATCTTCCGCGATCAGGTTTTGAACGACCGGATCCGTCCAGATCATCGTGCTTTCGACAAGATTCGCGACCTGAGCATCGAGGTTGGCGTGCTTCCGCGTGTTCACGGTTCGGCTCTGTTCACGCGTGGTGAGACCCAGGCGCTGGTGAGTGCAACTCTGGGCACAACGGATGATGCTCAGCGGCTTGAGAGTTATGAGGGAGAGCAAAAGCGGCGCTTTATGCTGCACTACAATTTCCCGCCGTTCTCGGTTGGTGAGGTTGGACGTATGTCGGGCGTGGGGCGGCGAGAGATCGGTCACGGCGCACTCGCTTTTCGGGCGATCGAAGCTGTGCTGCCTGCTGAAGATGAGTCGCCGTACACTTTGCGGGTGGTCTCGGACATTCTCGAATCGAACGGATCGTCGTCGATGGCAACAGTGTGTGGTGCTTCGCTTGCTTTGATGCAGGCTGGCATTGCCATCAAGGGATCGGTCGCAGGTGTTGCGATGGGTCTGGTGAAAGAGGGCGATAACTATGCCATCTTGACTGATATCGCAGGCGCTGAGGACCACTACGGCGATATGGACTTCAAGGTTGCAGGTACGCGTAACGGAATCACAGCGCTGCAGATGGATATCAAGATCATGGGTATCACTCCGCAGATCATGCGAGAGGCTCTGGAGCAGGCGCGCAAGGGTCGGCTCTTCCTGCTTGATACGATGGACGGCGTGATCTCGGGTGCAAACCAGGAGAAGTCGCAGTTCGCTCCGCGCATTCATACGCTGCAGATTCCTACGGATAAGATCCGCGATCTGATCGGACCAGGAGGCAAAGTCATTCGCGGAATCATCGATGCTACCGGTGTGAAGATTGACGTCGACGATTCAGGGCGCGTCAATGTTGCTTCGAGCGATGCTGATGGTCTTGCTCGCGCGATACAGATGATCAGCGATTTGACTGCTGTTCCTGAGATTGGGAAGACCTATCTTGGCAAAGTCGTTCGGCTTGCTGAGTTCGGTGCGTTTGTCGAAATCTTCCCCGGAACTGATGGACTTCTGCATGTTTCAGAGATTGCAGAACATCGTGTGAAGGAAGTGAAGGACGAACTTCGCGAGGGTGATCAGATTCTGGTGAAGGTTCTTGCGATTGAAGGTAATCGCATCAAGCTTTCGAGAAAAGCTGTTTTGCGTGAACAACGCGCTAAACTCGGTCTTCCGGAGCCAGGTCAGGTTGGTACGGATGGGGGCGCCGTTGCGGCTGGTGCAGCTGGCGGCCAGGCTCGCCAGGATGCTGTTGCTGGTGATGTTGCCGGAGGCGATGATGACGCTGAGGACTTCGAGGATGATGGTGACGAGGCTGCAGACGAGCCTAACTTCAACCGTGCGGAGGGCGCTGTTCCTGTCCAGGCGGGCGGAGCTCCAGGGTCGAATGGACCTGGTGGGCAGAGGCGGCCGGGTGGCGGAAGGCGTCGTCGCGGTGGTCGTCGGCCGGGTTCGGGTTCCGGTGCGCCTTCGGGCGGCGGCAATCGGTAAGGTACTTGATGTCCAGAAAGACCGCGCACTTTGCGCGGTCTTTCTGTCTCTGGGGTGAGTCGTGATGATGAGACGCGCGGTGTGGATTGCGTTTGCGGCGGTTTGTGTCTTGTCGGCTACGTCGTGGATTGTTCCGCGCTCGGAGGGATTGCCTGCGTTGGAGTTGCAGGGGATTCGTTATGGGGTGATTGGGGTGTTTGCTTTTTTGGAGGCTCGGGGGCGGGTGCGACTTGGGAGTGTGGGGCTGCGGGTGGCGGCGGCCGGGGTGGGGTTCTTTGGGGTGCCGATGGCGGTTGGGGAGTGGGCGCGGTTTGGTGTGCCTGAGATCAGCAGATCGGCTCTGTTTGCGATGGTTCCTGTGGTGGTGGTGATGGTGGTTGCTGCTGGAGATGAGGAGCGTGGGGTTCGGCGGTTCCTGGTTCCGGCTTTGGTGGGACTTGGTGGGTTACTGCTGTTGCTGCCGCTTCAGTTCTCGGGGTCGGTTCGCGGACGCTTGATGCAGGCTGCGGTGTGTCTAGCGGTGGTTGTGGTTGGGTTGTCGAGCGTGTGGCTTTATCGGCTGCTGCGTGGATGGACTCTTGCGGAGGCGTTGGCGGTTGTGTGTTTGAGTAATGCCGTGTTTCTGCTGGTTTGCAGCGCGGTTCGGAGCGAGTTGGTTTGGCAGTGGAGCGAGTTGGCTTCGGTGGTGTCGCTTTCGTCGTTGGTGGATCTGGCTGAGGTGGTTTTGCTGGTGTGGCTGTTGCGGGAGATGATGCCTGTCCGCTTTGCCTCGCGATATCTGGTTATTCCGTTACTGACTTTATTCGAGGGTTATGGGCTGATGCGGCCTGAGCTCAAGGTGCGGGTCATCAGCGGAATGGTGCTACTTGCGGCCGGTGCAGGAATGCTTTTGTTTTTGAAGGCTAGTGAAGAAGAGACAGTGCTGTCTCTTCGGTGATACTTTTCTGCGACGATTTTGCAGGGTACACTGCGGTTAATGGCTGCTTCCATGTACATTGTGGTCGAGGGCGAGGACCCTGGATTCGATATTTTTGTGAATGGACGCTTCCTGGCGCGGCATGAAGATGCGCTGGAGCGTCTGGCTCTGAGGCTCGGGGTGCGTCCGCTGATTGAATTTTTCTCGGCAGATGAAAACTCCATGTCGCTTCTCATTGAAGAGGGTGCGGGGAACCAGGAGCTGATGCGCCGGCTGCCTCCGCCACAGTGGTACTCGCCAGCAGAGGGGCTGAAGACGGTGCGCTCGCTTCTGAGGACGCTGGAGGCCGATCCGCAGCAACTGGGGAGCGAGGGGGAGCAGGTGCTCTCGGAGTTGCTGGAGTATGCGTGCGTACTCGAGAAAACGCTCGACCGGAAGATGCGCTGGCATCTGGCGGTGAGTTGGCGGTAGTTTCGGGTGGGTCTCCTTTCGCTTGGGGGGCACCCCCCGGGGGGTGGTCCAGGTAAACTCCTTCGTTTCATGGACATACGATTTCAACAGGCTGCAAAATCGTCATTCCAAACGGGTTAGAAGCAAATCCGTCTTTCTAAAGAGGTTATGAGTTTAAAATCGAAAGCCCCGGTAGATACCGGGGCTTTCGCTGTGTTCTGTATCAATTATAGCGGTTGAGTCATAACTCATACGCCACGCGAATGTGCTGGATTGACGCGGGGTTTCGCGATTCAGGGGCTTGACAAGGTTCAGATCCCCATTCGGGGATGACAACAAGAAAGGCAACCGCAACTTCACGCCACCCTTTAGTGGACCAACGAGAGGGGTCGAAGTCCCGGCAGAGTCTCAGGGACACAGCTGCCAACGAAGAGGAAGTTCAGGGTGTCGTGGCCATTGGCATGGAAGAGTTCGCGATCGCTCTCTTTGAGCCAGAAGAGGATTGCATCGGCCATGTCGTGAGCTTGTCTTGCAACTGTGCCAAGGCTGCGTGCGATGGCTGGCTCGAAGGTATCTTCGCCGCTGGACTGATATTCGGACTCGTGCACGTTCGCGAAGACGAACTCGCACCGCCGCCATACCGCCTGACTCTGAAGAACTGTCTCGGCGTACCGGGCTTCCTGTTTGAAGAGGGCGACGATACACAAACGAACCAGAGAGTTCACAAGATCTCCGAGATTGCACAGTGCCGCGTGTCTGGGCATGCGGCTGCCTTCAAAGGACGAAGGCGTGTCTTGCGCGATCTGGACTGCTGCACGGGAGGTAGTGCGGAGAGCGCTGCTGAGACGCAGCGCGATGAGAACGAAGCGGCAGTCGGCAGAATCGGTTACTTTGCGTGCAGCGAGCTTGCGGCAGATATCTTTGATTCGCTGGTGATGCTGTTCGAGTTCTTGCTCGGTGCTGCCTACGGAGCGGCTGAACTCGGGAGATCCCAGCTGGTACCCTTTAATGGAGTAATCGAGAGCGCGTTGTGACAAGCGTGACATCTCAACAAGCTGGACCCGCAAGACGTTGATGGGTTGATAGAGTTTCATTTCTTCAATCCTTTGACTTAGTCACTTGACTCCTTGGCCCTGGGCAATGCTGCAGGACTTCAAAGCGATCGATGCCAATGCGGCAGTGATGCGAAACTCAAATACGAGTTACATAAAGAGATGTTTCGAGGTGGCGATGCTCTGCATTTAATGTTTCAGAGCCCCTGCGAACACTTACGAAGCAGTTGTGGGATCGATCTTCTTGCTAATCTCTGTGATTGTGGAAGCAGGGAAGCCACTTAGCTCTGCGTGGCGATGAATGACGGCTTCATCTTTGGCGAGGTAGATACAGAACGTCTTGTCCGCTGCGACGAAGGATTCGACCCATTGAATATCCGGAGCGAGCTTGCGCAGCGCGTCGTTTGATTTGGCGGCGGCTTCCTTCAGTTGTTGCCGCTCGAGTGTTCCAACCTTCGGGATCTCGCGTTCGATAACGTAACGTTTCATACTCTCCTCCGTGGGTCCTCAGCATTGAGTAGCTTTGGATGTTCTCAAGGTACGGGGGAATACGCCTTGCTACAAGGCGGCATATATGCCATTCTACGTAGGCGATTCGGCCATCGGAGAGGTGGTTGCAAATGACAGGTCTCAAAGATGTCACGGTTTTGTTTCTCGACGAAACTTTCTCCTCCACAGCTATAGGTCCGATGGAAGTCTTTCGCCACGCGGGCACGTTGTGGAATGCATTTGCGGGACAAAAACCTGTCTCTCGTTTTCGAGTGACGACAGCTTCGGTGGATGGACGCGCGGTGCGTTGCGATGGGCCTATTCATATCACGCCTGCTGCATCGCTCAAACAGATCCGGAAGACCGATCTCATCTTCATTCCGTCGACGGGACTGAGCGTAGAGGACGTAGTTGAGCGCAATGCAGAGGTGGTGCCGTGGCTGGAGCGTTGGGCCAATCGTGGAGCTGCAATTGCGAGTGTGTGCTCAGGTGTGGGCTTGGTGGCTGCGACGGGGCTGCTCGATGATAGACGGGCCACGACGCACTGGAGCCTTGCGGAACGGTTTCGGGTGAAGTATCCCAAGGTGCGATGGATGCCCGAATTGATGGTCACGGAAGATCACAACTTTTACTGCGGCGGCGGAGTGCATGCGTCGCTTGATCTCAGCCTTTATCTAGTTGAGCGATTCTGCGGACATGAGGTCGCGGTGCAGAGCGCGAAGGCGATGTTGATCGAGACACCACGGGCGTGGCAGTCAGGATATGCAATCGTTCATTTGAAGACCGAGCACTCCGATGGAATGATCTTCAGCGCACAGGAGTGGTTTCATCAGAACTTCAATAAGGATTTTCCGCTTGAGGAGCCGGCGAAGAGCGTAGGGATGAGCTTGCGCAACTTCGTTCGCCGGTTTAAGCAAGCTACGGGAGATACACCTTTGATCTACTTGCAGAAGCTGCGAATCGCCGCCGCAAAGCGCCTGCTTGAGGGCGGCCATCGCTCGATGCACGAGATCAGCGATGCTGTGGGGTATCAGGATCCCGCTTTTTTCCGCGAAGTATTCCAGAGGCACACGGGGGTTTCTCCTAGTGCGTATCGGCAGAGGTTCGGGCTGTAGGTTTTTCTAGTGGCGAGTTTCGGTGGAGGCGGTGGGTTGCGCGGACTGGTCGCCTTCGCCTAGCTTGCGATGGAAGAAGTTGAAGACGAGGTCGTAGAGGGTGTGGGCGAGTTCGGGGTCGTAGCGGACGCCTTCGTCGCGCATGAAGGCGTGGGCTCCGTTGACCTCGTGCCAGCTGAACTTCTTTTCGAGTTCGTTGAGGCGGGCGAGGACGGCCATGCGGCCTTCGAGGGGGATGTGCGGGTCCTGGCGACCCCAGATCATGAGGAGTTCGCCATTGATGTCTTTTGTGCGTTCGAGGGAGTTGTCTCCGCCTTTGCTGAGAGAGCCTTTGTGGATGTCGGTGGCGTAGAAGCAGGCGGTGGCGAGGACGTCGGGGTTCATTGCGGCGCGGAAGGCGAGGTGGCCGCCGATACAGATGCCCATGGCTCCGAGGTGGCCGGTGCAGTCGGAGCGGGATTTGAGGTGATCTAGTGCGGCGCGGGCGTCGGCGTCATAGCTGGAGAGCTCTTTGGTGGTCTTGAGGGCGTTGCCGCGGTCGGAACCGGCCTGGTCGTAGGCGAAGACGGTGCCGGCGGGTTCGAACTCGTGGTAGATCTCGGGCATGGCGACAATGTAGCCGTGGCCGGCGAGCATGGCGGCGGTGCGGCGGATGGGCGCGGTGATCTGGAAGATCTCGGAGTAGAAGACGATGCCGGGGTAACGGCCGGGGGCGGCGGGGCGGACGATGTGGGTTCGCATGGGGCCGTTGGGGGTGTCGAGTGTGACGTACTCGTCGTTGACGATGATCATATTTCCTCGGGTGGACTGTGGTTTGATTTTGGGCTTTTATGATCGCCCACGCGGGCCTGGTGAAGATAAGGGTAGCAAGGAATTGTTGATCGGGATTAAAGAGCATGTCCGACAGAAGGAGCCTGCCGGACATGTTTGTTTTTCAGATGGAGTTTAGTGGTGGTGATCGCCGCCGTGTTCTCCACCGTGTTCTTCGTTGTGGGCGTGGCTCTCTACGCGTGGGGACGCTGGGTGTACGTAGGGATGTGCGTAGGGGTGAACGTAGACGTTGCGGTTGTAGTAGGTGCGGCCCCATGCGTGATGGTCGATCATGATGGCGTGGGAACCCCATCCGAAGCCTGCACCGTACCATCCGTAGACGCCGAAGGCAGGGCCGATGGTGACGGCCGGGCCGAAGCGGATTCCTGTGGTGATGATGAAGCCGGGGCGAGGGCGGTAGAAGACGACCGCGGGGCTGTAGACGGGGACGTAGAAGTAGGCGGGGTTGATGGGCTGGACCTCGAGGTAGCCGCCGTTGTCGGTGACGGTGTCGTAGGCGTTGGGGACGAGGTAGCCGTAGTCGTGGGCGAGGCGGCGCTGGCGCTGGACGGCGTCCATGACGTCAGGGCGCTGGCTGAGGACGGCGTTGCCGAGTGTGCCGGTCCATTGGGGGTCGCGGGCCATCGTGTCGAGGACATTGGGGAAGGGTAGGAGGGCGAGGACGCTAGGGTCCCAGGGGAGGTTGTCGGACTGGATGGCCTGGGCGAGGGGGTCGCCCGTCATGAAACTGTGCTGCTGGGCCCAGGTGGCGGCGTCGGGGATCTCGTTCCAGAAGGTGGAGGCGGTGAGGACCTGAGCTAGAAGCGGGTCTGGGTAGAGGGCGATGCGCTGGACTAGCTGGTCGAGCTGCTGAGGGGCCAGGGGCGGCGGGGGTGCCTGTTGTTGCTGATCGGGCGCGCCTGGTTGCTGTTGGTACTGCGGCTGGTCTTGCTGTGGGTAGGCTGGTGGATTTTGCGGGTAGGGCTGGGCTTGTTGCTGGTCGGGTGGCGGTGGTGGGGGTGCTTGGCGTTCGATGGGGGCCTGGGCTAGGGAGATTCCGCTGAGAGTCACGAGAGTCAAGGCTGACAGCGTTTTGTGAATGGTCTTCATACCTTCGTTATACCTGCGTTCCTTTAGCGCTTTGTGCACTATTCCTAGACTCCATTTTAGAGAGGAAGTTGCTTATGGTGCCGTGCTTCCGCCTACGAGGAAGCGGAGAGGGAGGTCGGCGGCTTTGCTGATGCCGATGCGTGGGGTGGTTAGGATTTCGGTGGGGTGGTGGCCGTCGTCGGCGATCTGGATGGCGGAGGTGGGTGAGGTTACGTCGAGGCCGTTGGAGTTGGTGCGGGTGATGTCGAGAGCCTGACAGAGACGGCCGGGGCCTCCGGTGAGGAGCTTGGGTTTTGTGTTGTGGGGAAGGCCGCGGAGATCGGCCATGGTTTCTAGGCCGTCGATTGGATCGAGGGCTCGGATGAGGACTCCTCCGGCTTCGCCGGGAAGATGCGCGGCGACGTTGAGGCAGTAGTACATGCCGTAGATGAAGTAGACATATATGTGTCCGGATGGGCCGAAGAGGATTGCGTTGCTAGGAGTGAGACCGCGGGCTGCGTGGGATGCCGGGTCGATGAGGCCGAGGTAGGCTTCGACTTCGGTGATGCGGGCGGTGAGGCGTTTGCCTTGGAGGTCGCGGATGAGGAGTTTGCCGAGGAGGTCTCGGGCTACGGTGTCGGGGGAGCGGGAGTAGAAGGTTCTTGGGACTAGCTTAGGGGTGCGGCGTTTTTGTGGGGGTGTGCTCATTTTTGTGCCGACTTTTTTGAGCTTACATCCTACATTCCTACCCGCCCTAAAGCGGAACGTTAGCGACCGATTCGGCGCCCTCGTTGAGCAGCTCTCAGTTGTTTAATCAGTTCCTGCCCTTCGGGTTCCCTGTATTCATAATTTAAGGTTTGGTCGGTCGGCGTCAGACGAGTTGTAAACTCTTCTCCGCTTTTGTCGTGATAAGTAACAATCAGCTCCCGATCCAGATTAGGGTTTATTAGCCGGATGATAGTGCTGGCACCATTCGGAACTGAATCCTCTCCATCTGCGCCATTATGTTCGCGATCAAAGTGCCACTGCACCGCATAGGCTGTCCCTTGGCCCTGATTTAGAAGCGTGAGGCAGCCGCCGCCCGGCATAACTTCCCATGTCAGAGGTAATAGCTTAGGACTAAGACTGACGTCCAATTGTGCCTTCGCTGTCCGGGCTTGTATCTTCGCAGCTTCTGCTTGTTCCCGCGCTGTTTCTGCTTGGCTGTTTGCCGCCTTAGCCTGTAATACGGCGACTATCGCCAGAAAGATCGTTGCCGCAAGTTGAGTCACCTCCAAAAATTGTTGAAGGTGGCTTGTTGCCTGCGTGATGACTATTTGCGTCGGTTCCACCATCGTTCTGTCACCCTATAGTCTGAAACCAGGTATTCGCTTCAATTACGAGGACAAGCGTTTGTGTCCAAACTTTAGATTCGATATTCGTTTTCAAGCTTCGAGCGAGTGCCGCGCAATCCGGAACAGCATTCACGATTGCTTGGTACGTTGCGTGTGGCAACGATGCAGTTGAAACCGGTTGTCCTAGAATCGGGGGAGACGGAGGTGCAGTGATAGTGGGGTACCAACTCATACTTAGCATCAAAGCGTGAAGTTTTTGATAGATTTCAAAGCTTGGATTACCCCGCAGCTCTACGCGTGCAAATAACTGAGCCATTATGTCTCCTCGAAGCAACACTATTATCTCCGACAATTAACATCAGCTGAAGAGGAATTCTTTGGTGCGGAGTTCTTTTACTGTGTCGCGGAGCTTGGCGGCTTTTTCGAATTCGAATTTTTTGGCGGCTTCGCGCATGTCGGATTCTAGTTTGCCGATGTAGACGTCTAGTTCTTGTTGCGTGGAGAAGTCGGGCATGCCTTCGGCTTCGTCGGTGAGGTCGGCGTAGTCGGCTTTGAGGATGCCGGCCAGGCCCATTTCTATTGGGCGAATGATGCTTGCGGGAGTGATGCCGTTTTCTTCGTTGTAGGCGACTTGTTTTTCGCGACGGCGGTCGGTCTCGTTGATGGCGCGCTGCATGGAGTCGGTCATCTTGTCGGCGTAGAGGATGGCGCGGCCTTCGATGTGGCGGGCGGCTCGGCCGATGGTTTGGATGAGAGAGCCTTGCGAGCGGAGGAAGCCTTCTTTGTCGGCGTCGAGGATGGCTACGAGTGAGACTTCGGGGAGGTCGAGGCCTTCGCGGAGGAGGTTGATGCCGATGAGGACGTCGTACTCGCCTTTGCGGAGGTCGCGCAGGAGCTTGATGCGTTCGAGGGTTTCGATCTCGGAGTGCATGTAGCGGCAGCGGACGCCGACTTCGGTGTAGTAGCTGGCGAGGTCTTCGGACATGCGCTTGGTGAGGGTGGTGACGAGGACGCGTTGATTTTTTTGCGTGCGGTCGCGGATCTCGGCGAGGAGGTCGTCGATCTGGCCTTTGATTGGGCGGATTTCTACCTGAGGATCGATGAGGCCGGTGGGGCGGATGATTTGCTCGACGACTACACCGGCGGATTTTGTCAGCTCGTAGGCACCGGGGGTTGCGGAGACGTAGATGATCTGGCCGGTGCGGGATTCGAACTCTTCGAAGCGGAGGGGGCGGTTGTCCATCGCGCTGGGAAGGCGGAAGCCGTAGTCGACTAGGTTTTGCTTGCGGCTGCGATCGCCGTGCCACATGCCGTGGAGTTGAGGGACGGTGACGTGGGACTCGTCGATGAAGAGGAGATAGTCCTGCGGGAAGTAGTCGAGGAGCGTGGGTGGGGGCTCGCCGGGGAGACGCGCGGAGAAGTGGCGAGAGTAGTTTTCGATGCCGTGGCAGAAGCCTACGGATTTGATCATCTCGAGGTCGAAGCGGGTGCGCTGGTGGATGCGTTGGGATTCGACGAGGCGGCCTTGATTTTCCAATTCTTTTTCCCACCACTCCATCTCTTCGAGGATGGAGGCGATGGCGGTGGTTTTGCGCTCGGGTTGGACGACGTAGTGGGACTTGGGATAGATGGGGAGGCGTGAGTATTTTTGTTTGACGGTGCCGAAGAGCGGGTCGATTTGGGAGAGTGAATCGATTTCGTCGCCGAAGAGCTCTATACGGTAGGCGTTCTCGTCGTAGGTGGGGTAGACCTCGATGATGTCGCCGCGGACGCGGAAGGTGCCGCGACGGAAGTCGACGTCGTTGCGGTCGTAGAGGATCTCGACGAGTCGGCGGGTGATGTCTTCGCGCTTTATCTTCTGGCCTTTTTCGAGGAGCATCAGCATGCCGTAGTAGGCTTCGGGCGAGCCGAGGCCGTAGATGCAGGAGACAGAGGAGACGATGATGGCGTCGCGGCGCTCGAAGAGGCTGCGGGTGGCGGCGAGACGAAGTTTATCCAACTCTTCATTGATGGTTGATTCCTTTTCAATGAAGAGATCGCCGGCGGGGATGTAGGCTTCGGGTTGGTAGTAGTCGTAGTAGGAGACGAAGTATTCGACGGCGTTGTTGGGGAAGAAGGTTTTGAACTCGTGGTAGAGCTGGGCGGCGAGGGTTTTATTGTGAGCGAGGATGAGGGCGGGGCGTTGCAGCTCTTCGATGACCTTAGCCATGGTGAAGGTTTTGCCGGAGCCGGTGACGCCGAGGAGGACTTGATCTTTTTCGCCGGCGTGAATGCCGGAGATGAGCTCGGCGATGGCGCGGGGCTGGTCGCCCTGGGGCTTGTAGGTGGTCGAGAGCTGAAAGTCCATCTTTATAGGATAGTTTATGGAGAGGGTTGGTTGCGAAGAGTGGCGTAGATGCGAAGAAGCAAATACAGGGATCCTTCGACTTCGCTCAGGGTCAGGATGACCGCATTTTTTAAATGGTTGAACTCGAGGAGGAGGTTGGGATGAGTGTGGGAACAGAGTTGTGGCTGGTGCGGCATGGAGAGACGGAGTGGAGTTTGAGTGGGGCGCATACGAGCCGGACGGATATTCCGCTGACCGATCATGGGCGAAAGCGGGCGGAAGAGCTGCGGGATTATTTGAAGGGCACGAAGTTTGATGCGGTGTTCGAAAGCCCGATGCAGCGGGCTCGGGAGACCTGTGCCATTGCGGGTTTTGGAGACCAGGCTGTGGTGGAGAACGGGTTGAAGGAGTGGGACTACGGAGTCTATGAAGGCAAGACGACCAAGGAGATTCAGGCGACGATTCCGGGTTGGTCGGTGTGGAAGAACGAGATTGTTGACGGTGAGACGGTGGAGCATGTTGGAGAGCGCGCGGATGGGGTGATCGCTCGTGCGCTGGCGGCTGCTCCGCAGGGAGGAAAGGTTGCGCTGTTTGCGCATGCTCATATTTTGCGGATATTGGCAGCGCGGTGGATTGGACTGGATGCGACGGGCGGTAGTTTGCTGGCGTTGGGAACGGGGAGCGTGAGTGTGATGGGGTGGGAGCGTGAGACGCGCGTGATTTCTAGCTGGAATCGCGGGTTTGAGTAGAGCTAGAAGTTTTTGATGTGCTGTGGCTGGAGGCCCACTCCTACGAAGCGTGCGGGTAGGCTTTGGAAGCCGGGGATGTGGGTTAAGATGCGGAGGGCGAGGGGCGGTTTGATGGGGCCGTTGTCGCGGAGGACGCGGTCGAGAATGCGGTGGGCGAAGACTTGAACGCGTTGGGTCTTGCGAACGGCGGGCTCGCGGTATTCCTGCACCTGGCGGAGATGATGTTGGGTGAGGGAGTCTGAGAGCAGGGCTTCGGTGAGGATGTTGGCGGTGGCTACTGCGTCCTGAAGGGCAATGTTGATACCGATGCCGCCGACGGGAGACATGGCGTGGGCGGCGTCTCCGATGCAGAGCAGGCCTGGGGAGGACCACTCCTGGAGGCGGTTGACCTGGATGGTGAGAAGCTTGACCTTGTCCCAGGAGTCGATTTCGGTGCTACGGCCGGCGAGGAAGGGGACGATGCGCTCGATGCTCTGCTGGAAGGCGGGGATGCCGGCTTGCTGAATCTGGGGGAAGGTGCCTTTGGCGATGATGTAGCCGATCTGGAAGTAGTCGTTGCGATTGATGAGGATGATGAGGCGGCCGTAGTTGATGTAGCCGAGGGCGTTCTCGGGATCGGATGATTGGCGGGCGAGTTTGAGCCAGAGGACGTCTACGGGGACGCCTTCGTCGTTGAGCGGGAGGTGGCCTGCATCGCGGGAGATGGCGTGACGACCATCGCAGCCGATGGTTAGGGTGGCGGGGATCGCGACGGGGCCGTCGGGAGTGTTGGCGCGGACTCCTGTGGTGACTCCGTTCTCGCTAATGAGGCCGGTGGCCTCCCAGCCCATGCGGATGGTGAAGGACGGATAGTGCGCGGCTTCGGAGGAGAGGAAGTCGAGGAAGTCCCACTGGGGCATGAGGGCGATGAACTTACAGTAGGTGGGGACGTGCGAGAAGTCGGCAATGGCGAAGCGTTCGCCGCCTATGATAGCGGAGAGCGCCGCAACCTGGGAGTGCGGGATGGTGAGGAATTTTTCCAGGAGCCCTAGTTCGTGAAGGAGATCGAGGGTGGAGGGGTGGATGGTGTCGCCGCGGAAGTCGCGGAAGAAGTCTTTGTGTTTTTCAAGGACGGTGACCGGGACTCCTGCGCGGGCGAGAAGAAAACCCAGCATGATGCCTGCGGGGCCTCCGCCGATGATGCAACAGGTGGTGGCGAGCGGGTTGGGGGTGGCGGTCATCCGTGTGGATGAGGGTAGCAAGCCGCCGGGAGCGCGTCAAAAGATTTGGGGGGGATCGGCGGCGATGAGGGAGGGCCAGTCGGTTGGGGAGTGGGCGAGGTGGTCAGGCGGGGCGTCTGCGAGGGAGTGGGGTTTGAGGCCAAAGGCGCAGCCGATGCTGCGCGCGCCGCAGTTGCGGGCGGTGAGGACGTCAATGTCGGTGTCGCCGACCATGATGGTTTCGGCAGGGGTGATGGTGCGATCGGCGAGGGTGGAGGCCTCCTTAATAAGGGCTTCAAGGCCGTGGGGGTCAGGCTTTTTGGCGTGGAAGCTGTTGCCGCCGTAGTTCTGGAAGAAAAAGCGGGAGAGGCCGAAGTGCGCGCAGATGTCGCGGGAGGGGTGAACGGGTTTGTTGGTGAGGACGGCCATGAGGATTTGCGGATGGTCGGCGCGGATGTTCTCGAGGGCTTCGAGGACGCCGGGGTAAACGTAGGTGTAGTCGAGTTTGTGGATGCGGTAGTAGTCGAGGAAGAATGTGAGTGCTTCGGTTACATATTGCTCGTCGGTGGAGTCGCCCTCGGGGTCGCCGATGGCGCGACGGACGAGCATGGAGGCTCCGTCGCCGATGTAGCCGGAGATGACGGCTTCGGGTAGGGTGGGCTTGCCGAGGTGGGCGAGGGTGGCGTTGACGGAGTTGCAGAGGTCAACGCGGGAATCGATGAGGGTGCCGTCGAGATCGAAGACGATGAGGCGGGGAGGGAAGGCAAGCGACATGGTTTAAGCGTAAACGATACGGTTGGTATAAGCTTGCTGGCGAAAAAGGAAGACTATGCGGCGAGCGATGGAGAGGGAGTGGACGCGGCGGCAGTTTGTTGCGGGAGCGGCGGCGGCTGGCCTGGTGGCAGGCGGTAGTGGGTTGCTGCGGGCGCAGACGGGGATGACGGGTGAGACCGCGATCCAGGAGTTGCTTGCGGGAAACGAAAGGTACATCGCTGGGAAGATTACTTCGTTTCCCGAGGACCTCAAGATTTTGCAGGAGAAGACGGTGTTGAAGCAGGAGCCGTTTGCTGCAGTGCTAGCTTGCGCTGATTCTCGTGTGCCGGTGGAGATACTGTTCGACCAGAGCATTGGGCATGTGTTTGTGACGCGCGTGGCGGGGAATGTTGTGACGCCGGAGGTGATGGCGACCCTTGAGTATGGAGTGGCTGCGCTGGGTCTGAAGGCCGTTCTGATCTTGGGACACACGAACTGCGGGGCGATCGCTGCGGCCGTGGAGGGCAAAGAGGTGCCGGGGCAGATTAGCGTGCTGTATCAGCATCTGATGCCGGGCGTTCGCGATGCACATGGAGATGTGGTTCAGGCTGTGAAAGCGAATGTGGTGTTTCAGACGAGGTTGGTGCGGGAGAGCTCTACGGTGATCGCGAAGGCGATAAAGGAGAGTGGCGTGAAGGTGGCTGGTGGAGTGTATGACCTTGGGGTGGGTAGGGTGACGCTTATTGCTTAGGTTGGTGGGCGAAAAATAAGAGCGGTGGCCGCGGATTGAATCGGCCACCGCTCTTTCATTCCGGGGAGAGTTATTTAATTTGAATGTCGCCGGAGCCGGTGCCTACGCGGATGGTAGGGCCTCCGCCGCCTACGACGGCGCTGACGTGGTGGCGATTGAGGCTGCCCTGCATGGTCATGGGCTGGGCGACGCTGATGTTGCCGGAGCCAGTGTCGGCGTCGAGGTTGAAGTGAGCGTTGCCGACGGAGAGGCGAACGCTGCCGCTGCCGGTTGAGACTTTCCAGTCGGTGGTGGGTTGGCCTTCGGCTTCTATGTCGCCGGAGCCGGTGCTGGCCTTGAGGCCTCCGGCGATGCCGTGGAGGCGGATACTGCCACTGCCGGTTTCGGCTTTGACGTCACCGGGACCATTTTGCTCAAGTTCGATGTCTCCAGAGCCGGTGCCGAGATTGGTCATGCCCTGGACTCCGTGAACGCGGACGCTGCCGGAGCCGCTTTGAGCTTTGACGGAGGCTCCGACATCCTGAATTTCGACGTCGCCCGAGCCTGTGGTGGAGTTGATGGCAGAGCCGCGGGGAAGGGTGATCTCGTAGTCGATGCTGATGTTGCGGAAGAGTTCGTTGTTGTGACGCTCGCCGATGGTGACGTCATTACCGCTTTGGACGATGGGTGGATTGCTGACGATCTGTTGAACGCGGCTATCGGCATCGCCGCCGCCGCTCATCCAACCGTGGCTGGAGTGGACGTGACCGATGATGTGGATTTGATCTCCGGAGCCGGGATGGAGGCGGATGTAGCCGGAGCCGGTGGAGATCGAGACGTTGGGAGAGCCGCCGGCGCTAAGGGTGCGTTCGAAGTTGCTGTCTGCTGCAAAGGCGGAGGCTGCGGCCAGGGAGAGAATCGCGACGGTGGAGGTGAGTAATTTGATCGTCATGATGGTTCCTTATGTCGACTCTGGTGACTGCGGTTTAGATGTTAGCTCAACAGATATTACTTGCGATCTATGTTCGCTCAAACGGCGAACTTTAGGTGGTGTCACTGGCCCTGCCTGCTATTGCTGAAGAATGACGGTGTCCCCGGGATTGAGGCCAGCGAGAATCTCGGTTTTTGTGCCGTTAGAGATGCCTGCCTTGATATCGATCTTTCGACGGCCGGTTTTCTGCTTGGGGTCGGGGACTTCGACGGAGGCGTTTCGGTCCTTGTCGTAGAGGACGGCCTGTTCGGGAACTGTGAGGACATTTTTGTGCTCTTCGAGGAGGATCTCGGCGTTCGCGGTCATGTTGGCTTTGAGTTCGCCGCCCGGGTTGTCGATGGAGACGCGGACTTCGAAGGTAGTGACGTTATCTTTTTCGACGCCGAGGGGGGCGATCTTGGTGACCTTACCCTGGAAGGTCTTGTCTTTGAAGGACTCGACTTTGATGCGGGCTGCCTGTCCGAGGTAGACCTTGCCGATGTCAGACTCGTCGACCTTACCCTGCACGTAGACCTGGTTGGTGTCGCCGATGGTCATGACGAGGGTGGCGGTGGAGCCGAGGACGAGAATGGAACTGACCGCGTCCCCAATCTCCACGTCGCGGGAGAGGATGGTGCCGTCCATTGGGGAGGTGACTGTGGTGTAGCCGAGTTGCTCCTCAAGCTGTTTGAGGGAGGCTTTGTTCTGGGCTACCTGGGCCTCGGCCTGGCGAAGCTTTGAGGTATCCACGGTGATTTGGGCTACGGCTTTGTCGCGTGTGTTGAGATCTGCGAGATACTTCTGCTGGGCGTCATCAAGCGCCTGTTGGGAGACGACTCCCTCCTTGGACATTTGGAGGTTTCGCTCGTAGGTGTGCTTGTACATGGGGAGATCGGGGGCTTCGGCGTTGACCTTGTCGTAGTCGATGGAGGCCGCAGCGGCGCGTGCGTTGGACTCGGCTGCGGCGAGCTGGGCTTTCTGAGCGGCAACCTGATCGAGGATTTCCTGTTGGTCGAGTTGGGCGAGTACCTGACCTTGCTTTACCTGGGCGTTGATGTCGGTGTCGAGACGTGTGACGATGCCCGAGGCTTTGGATTTGACTTCGACCTTGGTGATGGGCTGGACCTTGCCGGTGGCAACCACAGAACGGGCTATATCTCCTCGCTCTGCTTTGGCCAGTTGCGAGGGCTCGAACTTTGTGGTGTTGCCGCGGGCGGCTGCGACAACGCCGAGAACGACGACAACGACAAGGGCGGTAAGGCCAGCCCAGAGCCAGGTCTTCCGTTTATTTTTACGCTGCGTGGCCAATGGTTGCTCCCTTGGTGCTGATGAAATGAGTCTCCGAAGTGTGGTTACGCAGGAAAGCGCTGTGCGGTTCCGTTGCCTCTGAAAAAGCTTACGGTAAAGACGTGGCGAAGTTGCTGAATTGACGTTTAGACGTAAAGACTTGGGAGGGAGAAAGCAGTGCGGCAGGGGAGGTATTTGTGAATTCTATGCGTATTTGCGGAGAACACCCAGGACCTTGCCCTGGATGCTGACGTTTGCGGCAGGGGCGTAGATGGGAGACATTTCGGTGTTTGAAGGCTGCAGGCGGATCATGCTGCCTTCGCGGTAGAAGCGTTTGAGGGTTGCGTCGGATCCGTCGATGAGAGCGACGATAATCTCTCCTTCGCGTGCGGTGCGAGTGCGCTCGACCAAAACGTAGTCGCCGGAGACGATGTGCTCGTCGCGCATGGAGTCGCCTCGAACCTCGAGGGCGAAGACTTCGCGATTGCCGATGATATCTGAGAGCGAGATGCTCTCGGCACTCTCGATGGCTTCGACGGGCTTGCCGGCGGCGATGCGGCCGAGCAGGGGGAGACGGTCGGAGCCTTTTTTGCCGCTGCGAACCGGGAGCACATCGATAGAGCGACTGCGATTGTGCGCGCGCTGGAGCAGGCCCTTGTTCTGGAGATTGGTGATGTGTTTGTGCACGGTGGCAAGAGAGCTCAGGCCCAGGCCGCTGGCAATCTCCTCGTAGGAAGGAGAGTAGCCGTTCTTCTGCGTGAAGCTGGAGAGGAAGTCGATAACCTCTTTTTGCCGCCGTGTTATAGCCATGCGGAGATTGTAGCGAATAAAAAGCGAATTGCAACAGCTTCTGAAAAGATTTATTCGGGAGAAGTATCCGAGAGAGCTACAGGCCTTGGCCGAATGTGGGTTTACGCATAATGTGAAAGTTTAATGTGAAAGTCAAAACCTCATAAGGTGAAAGCCACTCATTTTAGATGACTTAGGGAAAGCTTCTCCGACGTGGGTGCTATAAACCTACAAAACCTACATAACCTCCCCAACTTCCTTATTTTCTGTTGCTTGCAAGCTGTGGAGGTTTTCGGTGACGGCGAGCTGATCCTCTCTAACGTACATCGCAGACAGCATCTGAAGTCGCGTCCTAGTCTCTTTGTCCATGACCAAGCCATTGCCGGCCTGACTCAACCGCCGAGTGGGCAGACCCAACTTCCTCAGCCGATGTCCCACCTTCTCAGGGCTAAGTTTGGATCTCTCGCCCCGCACTTCTATTAGACGGTTGACCTCGACCGCGATCTCCCGCGCGTAAAGTTGGTCTCGGTTTACCCATTTCCGCTTTAGAGCCAAGGTAAAGATCGCAGCACCCACCGCCCCGCCCAGATGAGGACGTCTTTCGCTCCAGTCGATGCATTGGCTGGCGAACCGTCTCCGCGTCGCCCGCAGTCCCTTCATATCGACCCCAAGTCTCAGAAACTCTTTTTCTCCTTTAGAGGTCAAGGTATAGCCATCGACATCGGAATTTGGTTCTCGAACAAGCCACTATGCCTTCTGGGCACGCCGGCATATCTTCGTGGTTCCAGAGCGAGTAATGCTGTGTTGTCCATCAGAAGTTACGAACCTAGCCTCCAGCGCGGGTTAGTGCTGAGGAATGGCATCAGACTCTTACCCACGGAGATTATGAACGGATTGGGCGCTGGCGGATAAGCTGGATGACTTGGGATATGAATAATTAGGTGTTTATAGAACTTCGACGAATCGCATTGTGTCCGGCCAATCCTAGCCGAGCGGTTTTGCATCCGACAGATACCTCAATTCCATTTCGAAGTAAGAACCTGGTTTGTATCGCTCGTCCTGGGATATGCCACGGTTGAAGAGCGACTCCCGCTCTTCCTTTAGAGCGTTAGATCCCAGGTTTCGCTGATGACGTCGACACCGAAGCTGTGGCGGGGTTCCTCCTTAACGAGTTTGTAACCTGCCTCGCTATAGATGTGTCTCGCAGCGGTGAGTACGTCATGTGTCCAAAGTGTAATTTTCTTGTAGCCTGCAGCGCGCGCGAAGTATGTGCACTCGTCTACCAAGGCCTTGCCGAGGCCGAGACCTCTGGCGCTCGTCTCGACGAGCAGCAAGCGCAGCTTGGCTGTGTCCTTTTCTTCAGGGTGCCGTACCAGGAAGACGCTGCCTGCGATCTCTCCGTCGCGCTCGGCTATCCAGCAGCGTTCGCGTTTGGGGTCAAAGTTGTCAATGAAATCGGCCACGATGCGTGCCACTACTGCCTCAAAGTCCGGGGTCCATCCCAACTCCTGGGTGTAGATGACGCCGTGGCGGTGCACCACCCAGCCCATGTCTCCGGGACGATGCTGGCGGAGGATGTAGGGGGCGCGTGACGACCTGGCGTCCAATGCATTCTCGATGGAGCGCATACCGTGGAGAAATTCAATACGTTCTTTGTCGGAAAGGCGCTCGAGCAGGTGCTGGGCTTCGTCGTTCGATCGCTGGTCGAGTTCGGAGAAGGCGGCCTTGCCTTGTCTTGTGAGCTTGAGAATGGACTGACGGCCATCTTCAACAGATGCCTTGCGGCTTAGCAGACCCACATCTTCAAACTTGCGCAGGATGCGACTCAGATAGCCAGGATCGAGTTCAAGGTCCCTGGCGATTTCCCTGGCAGTGCTTTTGAGACGGGTGGCGAGTTCATAGAGAACGCGGGCTTCGCTTAAGGAGTATTCGCTATTGAGGAGTCCTTCGCGAAGCGTCCCGATGATGTGGGTATAAAACCGATTGAAGGCGCGGACGGCTGCGATCTGGGATTCGGCGATGGGGGTGGTCGCTTGGAGCATGCAACTTCCTTTGTGAAAGGATATATGCTAATATCAATTAATTGTTTGACGATGTCAACTATATTTTCCCGGATTTTGTGACTTCACGACATAGTTGTTAGATTTAGATCGTTCTCAGGGCGCGGGTTTGACTTGCGAAGCAAGGAGTGTCCGTAGCGTGGAGCGTGATCTTGTAAGTCGTGACATCACGGAAAGGTTGTTCCGTTTTCAAATGCCTCCTCGATCCGGTCGGCAGCAACTTTCAATCCGCGGGTTCGTTTTATGACCTTTTGGAAGTACTGGGCCCTTGCGCGGTAACTCGGATTCTCCAGCACTTTCCGGATCGCCATTAACATCTGTTTGCCGGTGAGCGCCGCAACCTCCAGACATCTCCCTACTCCGTGATGTTCGATTCTTGCAGCCACGCCGGGCTGGTCATAGCCGATTGGAAGAGCGACCATCGGCACTCCCTGGGCCAACGCTTCAAGTGTTGTATTCAGTCCTGCATGGGTTATGCAAAGTGCGGCACGCTTCAAGAGTTGGAGCTGGGGGGCTGTGCGAACGATGATTGCGTGCGGTGGAATTGGACGCAGATCATCGGGATTGATGGAATGTCCCACTGAAAGGACAAGCTGAACCTCTGGAAGTTCGTTCGAAGCCTCAAGTATCGCGGTGTAGGCATGGTCCAAGCCGTTGACCAGGGTTCCCAATGAGGCGTAGATCAGAGGCTTGCCATTCAATTTTTCCCAGGGAAAAGCTACCGGCTCGCGACCTTCGCCATCGTGAAGCGGACCAGCATAGTGAAATTGAGAAGGCCAGGGAATGCCGGGGAAGTCGAACTCCTTTGGAGTCTGGGTAATGACAGCCAGCTTGGACAGAGTTGATCCGGGCTCCTGCCAATTGCTTCTGAGATCGGTGCTGTCGGCGTAGTGCGTCGCCTCGGCTAGTACCGGCAACAGTGTCTGTACGGCCTGGTGCACTCCCTCGATGTTCCTGGTCAACGCCTCCGGGGTTGTCTCGTGTGGCCAGTTGAAGATAAATGGCGGCGTCGTTCCCGATAAGTCAAGGGGCATAGCACAGCAAACCTGGGCGTAAGGAATGCCCATATTGATAGGAACTAATTCAAGGAAAAAGTGAATGGTATCGATCACCAGGGCCTCAACGCCTGTTTGTTCCAATGTTTGCGGAAGATGCTTTAAGGCTGCCCGAGTGAGAGGCGCGAATATTTTTTCGGATGTATAGGCCACGACCTCCATACCTTGCATCTTCGCCACAGGCGCATAGGCTTCGGTGAGCGATCCCGTAGGAAATTCTTCCTCGCAATACGGGACAAAGGTCAAGCCTGCAGCCCGAACGATAGGTTCGGTATCCGGAACACCGATGCATATCACTTCGTGTCCACGTGATTGTAGTTTGCGGGCGAGGGCCGTCATCGGATAGAGATGGCCTGAGGCGGGATAAGCTATAAAACCAATCTTCATGAGTATTTTCCTGATTATGTGCCTGCTAATTATGAGCAGAGTGAATTAGAAACCTGAATGCTTGGGAACTCAGAATGTTCTCGTGACGGCAGTCATGTTTCTTCACTACTTGAAGGTAGCCAAGAATTTCAAAATAATATTTTGCAAAACTGCGATCTTTATAAGATCTCGCCACAGAATCTCGCCCTTGAGTCGAACAAGATGCGACCGCATCTAAGCTGCATGGACATGGCAGAGCGTACTTCTTCGCAGCTTGACGGCCTGCTCCCATCCGGCGCACAGATGCTCGGGACCAGCGAGTCACTCCCCTGGAAGGGCTTCTTCATAGAGAAGCATGCCATGACGCCGGGAGAACGGGTGCTCGGCATCAGCCGCTGGCATCTAATCTCCGCGTTAGGAAAGCGTCCTGCCTTCTTTGAAGGCAAGACCGCCCATGGCAGCGTGCTGTCGTTCATAAAGCCGCCCGGTGCGCTCACGTTGGTTCCTCTCGGGATGATTCCGGCAATACGGCTGTGCTCATCTTCCGAGCTCATCAGCTGTGCGGTCGAAGACGCCGTCGTACAGACGATCGCGATGGAAGAGCGCGAGGGACAGACGCTGGAGTTGCTCTTCAAAACCGGTATTCGTGACCGCGCTACCGGACACATTGTCAACCTGCTATCGGAGGAAATGGAAGCTGGTGGCCCTGCGGGGCGGATGTATGCGGAATCCCTTGTACAAGCCCTTGTCAGCCGTTATCTCGCCCTTGCATCCAGCGACTTCTCCCCGGAGGCGCCCGCGCCTCGCGTGATGCATCCCCGGTTGCTGAGGCGTCTTCGTGATTGGATGGAATCCAACTTACATCGGGACATTTCGCTGACAGCCATGGCACGCGAAGCAAACTACAGCTCGACACATCTTTTGCGCTCCTTCCGTGCGTCTACTGGCATGACCCCGCATCAGTACCTGCTCGAACTGCGAGTGGCGAAGGCGGAAGGTCTGCTACGCGACAAGGGCCCCCGTCTGATCGATATCGCGAGCGAGTGTGGGTTTGCAAGCCAGGCTCACTTCACCCAAATTTTCAAAACTCGTCGAGGGCTTACGCCTGGTCAGTATCGTCGCGAGTTTGCCTCATAGACTTGCAGGAAGGCAGGACAACGGAATACGGCACAGCGCGAATGGCCTTTAGGGTGCGAACCAGACCAATTGCTCGGTTACACTTTGCTTCCTGAAGGCCAATAGCTCTAGGCTTCCTTAAGTCGTTGCTCTTCTTTTGACGCGCCCTCGAAGGTATTGATTCTGGAGCGAACGTAGTGTCAGCAGAGTTTCTAGAGTCCTACATGAACAGACAAGCCCGGCTTCTGAGTTGAAATCCAAGTACAGCTTATTGAAAATATTGAAGCCATTAAATTCGAATCTCCTCGGATCTGAGTTCTCTAGGTCTCAGTTGTCGAGTCCAACTTCCCGGCATTAAGCGCCCTGAATCTTCCGGAGACGCATGAGTTCCTGGAGGAGCTGAGTCCTCTCAAGCGATTGGCAACGTGGGAGAGATTGCAGAACTGTTGGTTTAACTCGAACGCGAGCCCTTTATAAATGGAGAAATCGTTCATCTGATGGCGGCCCGCATGCCGGGAAGGGGTAACCCATGACAAGCTTGTCGATCACTCAATGTCGAGATTTTAGGGCGAGATCCTGTAAAGATTGCGTTTTTGCAAAATCTCATTCGCAGACTCTTATTTAGCCTCAAAGAAGAGAAAAAGATGATTGCCATTACAGGAATAACTGGACGTATAGGAGGCCGACTTGCGGGCCATCTGCTGGCGCAGGGTCAAACGGTTCGTGGCGTCGTTCGCGATCCGAAGAGGGATGAAAACTGGGAGGTGCGAAGTTGCAGTCGCTCAGCCGCAGGAACTTGACGGACGAATGCCGGCAGGCGAACTCCGAAGGGATGGTGCTCCTTCCGAACATAAACCGGAAACACCATCACGATTCAATCTCATGAGATTTGCGTGTTGGCGCGCCGAATAAAGCATCGCATGGCAACAGGTGAAAAATCTTTGAAGCTAGGAACTTTTTGGACCACAGTCCGTTGGAAAATCCTGATCCTTTTTTCGCTCTCCAGCGTGGTCTCGGTAATCATGGTGACCTGCTTTTCGATGGCAGTCCTGAATGTGCTGATACGGCGAGAGAGCGCGTACCTGATTGAGGAACGAATTAAGGTTATCGTCGAAAGCCGCAAGGGGCTGGTGGATCCCGTTCTCGACAAGGTGCAGGGATGCAAGTACGTCTCCGATTCCGCTCCACTTACAGCTTTTACCGAACAGTTGAATGCCATATGGCCGGGCAGTCAAAGCACCTTTACCACCCTGTCGACGAAAGCCCTCCATAACGCGGGTCCGCTGTGGCTTAATGCAACGTCCTTCGCCGGTGTTGTTGAAGATCGGGACAGTGCCGAAATCCGCTTCATGCGCACGGCGAAACGCAGGGATTGTTTCGTAAGGATTCTTGTCAAAATTCCTCTTGGTGAATCGTTCTTAAATCAATTGGCAAACGCCTCGGGCTTGGAGATCGTAAACAGCACACCCGTGCTGCTGCGTCCATACCGGCGCGATGAGGGAATTGCTGGAGAGATCAAAGCCAACTTTATGCCGGGTTCGTCGCGGCCGATTCCTGTCGTAGTTGTCGCGCGAAATTGGGAGACCGGAGCATCAGAAAGCTGGGTGATCTGCCAGATTCGGCCCAGCTATGCACGGACCATAGAGGACCTGAGCCGTATGGGTTTGCGTAGGGCATCTTGGGTTTCTCCTATGATCACAATCGCCTTCGCCCTGGGTCTCGCCTATGCATGCGGTATGTGGTTTTCTCTCCGCCTGAGCAAACGCATCGTCACGGTAATTGACGCATTGAGCCACGCTGCGCATCTCGTCGGGATGGGTGATTTTTCGATCAGGATTCCGCTCACCGAACACGACCAACTTGGATCACTAATAGCTTCGTTCAATGCAATGACCTCTCATCTTGACACTCAGTACGAGCAGGAGAATCAACGTATTGCTCTGGAGCGAGATCTGACATTGGCCCGCGAGGTACAGCAATATCTTTATCCCCGCTCTGCGCCCGTCCTATCAGGCGCGACAGTGTGGGGCTGCACCACACCCGCCCGTATCGTGAGCGGTGATCTTTATGATTTCTTTTCCTGCAACACCAGCTCGGTTGGGCTGCTCTGCGCTGATGTCAGCGGCAAGGGAATGTCGGCTGCATTGATGATGGCGCATCTTCAGGCGGTCGCACACGGCAGAATGCTTACGCTGGATCAACCGACCGAGCGGCCCTCACCTTCCGCGTTCGCTGCGTTGCTCAATCGTGATCTCTGTGGACGTTTTGGCGACAACCGATACGCCACCATGTTTTACGGAGAATATGACTCCTGCAGTGGACTGTTACGGTATGTCAACGCCGGGCATTGTCGACCCATCTTCATCTCAGAGGCCGGCGAAGTCACTGCGCTCCTGAATGGTGATTTGCCAATAGGTCTATTCGCGGACGCACTTTATCAGGAGTTTCAACTCACGGTCTCTAAGGGTTGTACCATCGTTGTGTACAGCGACGGATTGATAGACGCGCTGAATTCGAAAGGGGAGGAATTCGGTGAAGAGAGGCTGGCGGAACGCTGCAGATCCCTGCCGAAGAGGGCGACGGCACAAGAGATCTGTGCACACCTATCTCAGTATCTTGCCGAATGGTCAGCGGGTGTCGAACAGTTCGACGACACAACCATTCTCGTTCTGACAGTGGACTGAAGCTTTAGGCTTCAGTTCGATTGACGGAAGGAAACTGTTATCGGGGAAGCACTGGATCTGGCGACCCCAACAGGAACGAGATCGGAATCAACTTCTGGACATCGCACGACTAATACACGACCATCGCACAGTCGAAACTACCCCACGTGGTCCTCGGACTATGAAACATTCGGGACGAAACGATATCGTTCAATTGTAAACGGTTCAGCAAGCAAGTGTGTGAGCGCTCCGCGCACTGCGATCGGTAGCTTGATGACGGCACGAAACCGTTATCGCCTAAGGTCCATTCATGCGATAACCTGGCGACGGTACGGATCGATACGCTGCGGAGTGATTCACCGCCCGCTTGCTTTTTGCCTTTCATAGACTTCGGGCTACAGCAGGATGTGGCGGCGATACTCGGTAGGAGTGATGCGGGTATTGGTTCAGCTTCATCCGAAATACGCATTTCAGTCAATCTTCTATTTGCGCACCTTAGTACTGTGCAGAGGCAGCAAATTTGCGTCGAGCATTGTCTTCAAGAAGGCTTCGGTAGTGTGGATTCTGTTGAGCCTTCGCTATCAGCACCCATAGCGATCAATGACGAGAAATGGGATAAGTAGGTCCTCTCGAAAGAGGAGACTGTATCCCATGAGGACTTGGTTCCTCGGATGAACTCGACAACGTCAGTTTGGGGCTGGAAGGGTACGCTTCTACCGCTGGTCAAGATCTGTTGTCGGGTTCTCAGAGTGCAGCTTCATCTGTTTTGATATGCGTTGTGCCCCCCATTGAAGAGGAAGATCCTTAGTAATAGCGGATACGGTCAGTAAGGGTGAGTGGTTTCCAGTGAGAATCGCTTCGTAGAGCGTCGGAGAGAGGGCCGCTAATCGAAGAATTCGAGAGGCGTAGCGTTTGTTGAGGCCGGCTTTGGCCGCAAGCTGCTCCAAGTTCCTCACCTTCCCGGAGACGATCCAGTCCGACCATGTTCTCGCCTGAACGACAGCGCGTACCAGGGAAGCGATTGGAGCGTCGCTCTTGCCGTCACCGTTCGACAAGATCAATTTGACTGCACTTCCGCGCCGTGCGAACGATATCGGTTCACGCAGCTGAATTTCGACGAGCGAATCGCCTGGACGCACGTCCCCAAGAAAACTCTTGAATAGCTGCTCTCCGCTCAAAAAGATACACAACTCATTCTTTTCGACGATGATCTTCTGGACGATCCGAGAGACGAAATCCCGTGTGTCTGCATGAGCGGTCTCCGCGAGTTGAGCTGCACGATGCTTCGCGGCTGACGTCAACAAGCGCAGTTCCCGCACGTCGAGTGTTTCAAAATACCCTGAGAGTCGCAGAGAATCTTCAAGGAAAGAGCCAATTGAGGAAAGAACACGTCCCTCCAGTTCGTCCGCAGGCAGTCGTTTGATGATGTTCGCCGATGAACCGCGGCCGGAGCCGTTGAGGATGTAGTAAAAATAGCGCCTCCCCTTCTTCGCTGCGTGAGTTGGTGTATATCTTTGGCCATCTGAACTCACTAATTTTCCATGTAATAGCCGGCCCGAAGGAAGATTGCTTTGTGTTCGTCGAGCAACCCGATTTTCTTTAAGCATCGCCGCGACCCGGTTCCATAACTGAAGATCTAAGATTGGCTCGTGTTGGCCGTCGTGAAGCTTTCCTTGATGAGCGATCTTCCCGATATAGATCGGATTGTTGAGCGTGTGGTAAAGGGAGCCGCGTGAGAGGACCGCACCTCCTCGTTGGCGGCCTGTGGAACTGGTCCATCTTTTGCTGCGAATGCCAGAGTGTTTCAGATGTTCTGCGAGCTTCCGCACGCATCCACACTCAAGATATGCGAGGAAGATATTTCGGACAGCTGTCGCCTCCTCGGCGTTGACGATCGGTTTTCCCTCCGCCCTGTCGTACCCCTTTGGCACATGGCCCCCCATCCACATGCCCTTCTTCTTCGAGGCTGCAACTTTGTCCCTGATCCTTTCTCCGGTGACCTCACGCTCGAATTGTGCGAAGGAGAGCAGTACATTGAGAGTAAGCCGACCCATGGAGGTTGTCGTATTGAACTGTTGAGTGACGGAGACGAAGCTCACGCCCTGTTTATCAAAGGCATCCACTATCTTGGCGAAGTCGGACAGTGCGCGAGTGAGGCGATCTACCTTGTAGACGACTACAGTGTCGATCTTGCCGGAGGCGATGTCGGCGATCAGCTTCTTGAGTCCTGGCCGCTCCATGTTGCCTCCAGAGAATCCGCCATCGTCGTATTGATTTGCCAGAAGCTGCCATCCCTCATGACGCTGGCTCAAGACGTAAGCTTCGCAGGCCTCTCGCTGGGCATGGAGGGAGTTGAAAGACTGTTCCAGCCCTTCTTCAGAAGATTTTCGGGTGTAAATGGCACAACGAATTGCGGTTTTAGCCGAGGTCACGAAGCCTTCACCTTCTTCGTCCCGAAAAAGGCCGGACCAGACCAGCGCGTCCCAGTGATCTCACACGCGATCGGAGAAAGACTCTTGTAGATTTTTCCCATGTAGTGATAACCCTCGTCACCGAGGGTGACCTCGTTGTGTCTTTTCCCTCCACTCCCGAACTAGTTTTGTTCCTGATTTGAACCGCTGCCTTGCTTCATCCCTAGAGCGACTCTGAGGTCTAAGCGAGGTTGCGATTGTCTGCGACCTCGCACTAGCTTTCGGGGAAAGACCCCCGTAAGCCCTTTCCTGGACTCTGTACGCAAGAATGGGCAACAGGAGTTCCGGGCGAACCAGCCCCGGCGGTTTACCAAAGTTGTCCCTCCATAGTTCTACCAAGCGAGCTTTCGGAAAGAGTGGGGAGGCTACGAATCAAAGCGGCGGTGTCGGTCTGTGGTGATGCTTCCTCCATGAGTCCGCCCTCTCTGCGGCAGTCCCATTTCCGCTCTGATCACGCGAACAGTCAAGTCGGAACAGTCTCTCAGAACATCTCAAACGTGTGAGATTCACGGAGTGTCTGGGGAGTTTGGAGGGGCAAGTCAACCTGGTCGTCGAACCTTAGGATAGAGGATGATGAGACATTCTTGCATCACACTAGCAGCTGATCTGAGGAGAGCGTAGCGATGGGAGATACGATGGCACCTCAATCTGCTGTAGCGAACCTCTCCGCATCGTCTAAGCGTCTCTTGCCCTGGCTCGTGGCGGTAGCATTTTTCATGGAGTCCTTAGATACCACCATCCTAAACACTGCGGTCCCGGCGATCTCCGCAGCCCTCGGTGTCGCCCCGCTCAGCATGAAAGCCGTGCTGGCAAGCTATACCCTTAGTCTCGCCGTATTTATCCCAATCAGTGGGTGGATGGCTGATCGGTTCGGAACTCGACGCGTGTTTGCATCAGCAATCGGTCTTTTTACCGTGGGCTCTTTCCTCTGTGGCATATCCGGCAGCATTCATCTGCTCGTTGCTTGTCGTATCCTGCAGGGTTGCGGCGGCGCAATGATGGTGCCTGTGGGCAGGCTTACACTCGTGCGAACTTTTGCCAAGGCCGACCTCTTGCGCACGATGAGTTTCGTTTCCATCCCAGCCCTGGTTGCTCCGATGCTGGGACCTATTGCGGGAGGCCTAATCGTTGGTTATCTCCACTGGAGATTCATCTTCTTCCTGAATATCCCGATTGGAGTCGTAGGACTTATCCTCGTTTACATCCATTTGCCAGACTATCGGGAAGAGATTTCTCATCGGCTCGACGTGGTCGGTCTTATTCTTTTTGGATCCGGAATCGCGCTGCTCTCCTACATACTGGAGATCTTTGGAGAGCACACGCTGAGCGCTCGAGAGATGTCAGGCTTGCTGGTGCTATCTGCACTCCTGCTTGCCGGTTACGGAGTTCACGCCAAAAAACTCACATTTCCTCTGTTACAGCTTAAGCTATTCACTATCCGTACATTTAGAGCCGCGGTGAGCGGCAGCTTTTTTACCCGGCTGGGAATTGGTGGAGTACCGTTCCTTCTGCCTCTGCTTTATCAAGTCGGGCTGGGGTTCACTCCAATTGAATCCGGGCTCCTCGTCATGCCACAAGCAATCGCCGCTATGAGTATGAAGACCGTTATGCCGCGACTCTTGAGACGGGTAGGATATCGCGGTGTACTGATCTCCAATACTCTAATTCTCGGATTTCTTCTTATTGCGTTTGCCACGATAGGCCCCCGAACGCCCGTGTGGGTGATCATCCTGCAGGCCTTCCTCTATGGGGCCTTTACATCGTTGCAGTACACGAGCATGAATACCCTGGTCTACGCGGATATCGCAGACCAGGACACCAGCAGCGCCAGCTCTATAGCGAGCACTATGCAACAGATGTCAATCAGCTTCGGGGTTGCTATCGCAGGGTTGGCGACTGCATTCTTTATCCCCAGCACGCACAGCAACAAAACAGAGATGATCGAGGGCATTCATAAAGCACTCATCTCTCTTGGAATATTGACGATTGCTTCGACGATCGTGTTTCGCAGCTTGAAGACCGGAGATGGTGACGATGTCAGTCAGCACAAAGTCCTTCACCCGGGCGGGTAATGATGACTGGGCAAGGATGATGATTTGTCGCCGCATGGATGATTGAACGAGGCTCGCATCTGAGCACGAAAGTGTTATGTCTAGCTGAGGATAGTCCGGATACTGTGAAGGTCACCAGCGGTGCAGACGCCGGAACTGGATTCTAACTCAGAGGGGCAATAGTGATGATGGAAGCGAATGTAAGTCGGACTTTGATAGGCAAGTCTCTAGTAATTAGGGGAGAGGTCACAGGCTTGGAGGCTATGCATATCGATGGCAGAGTCGAAGGTTCCGTTGCACTACCTGGTCAGACGATTACTGTGGGGAGAAGCGGCCAAACGGCAGCAATGCTGATATCAAGTAAAATTGTGGTACTTGGACAGGTTCGCGGAAATTGTCAGGCAAGCGATCACCTCGACATCCGCAGTGAGGGGTCGATGAGCGGCGATGCAATCGTATCGAGGATATCGATCGCGGATGGAGCCTTCGTTAAGGGAAACATCGACGTCCGCCGTTCTTGAGACACCTAAGAAACTTGGACGATTCGACTGATGCAGACGGGAGTAGATTCCTAATTCGATACAGGACGATGTTCCAAATGGCCGCTCGCCCTCGCAGTTAGAGGCTGTGCGGGGAAGGTCAGAGTGATCTAAGAGAATGCTTAGACGAGACTTCAAGAACATCTGCTTTTTGACTGCGGGAAAGAGTGTTGATATGAAGCCGTTGAAGCGTCGCCCGCCGGGACGACAGGTCTTTGTTGATTGGTTATTGGTAGGGTCCATGAAAATCCGTTCGAAGAACAGCCCTGTGCCTTCGTAGTTGATGACGAAGAGGAGATCGCCAAGATGTTCGCGGTCGTATTACAGATGAACCTATTCAACGCTATCCCATATTCAGACCCCGCTACTGACGCTCCAGGCTGCCAAGCAGAAGGCACCAGACTAACTTGCTGACGGATGTCGTGATGCCAACGATGAATGGTGTATAGCTTGCATTGAGGTCAGCAAGGGCAGAAGTGTTTCGCATAATGGTTGTGTCAATTGTGATCTTGAGGCGGACCAGTTGTTGGCTCAGGAGTTCTCGAGGGATTAGGTTTGGGCGCGGGTGCAGGTTCGGATGAAGGTCTCGTTGCTTCGTCCTGAGCCGCGGGTGCTTCAGATGCTGGTACCGCAGCCTGAGAAGGGGATGTGATAGAAGAGGTTGGTTTCTGCACGGGTGTGGGGAGCGTGACATTAGCGACCGGGTTTGGATCATCGCGCAGTTTGAGGTAAAGCGTTGCTCCGTCAGCCGGAGTCGGAACTGCGAGATTACTTTCCGCGAAGCCAGTGGGTACGTCGGTGGGCTTGGCAAAATCTTTTGTCGCGTCAAAGGACTGCACAAGGAACAAGTTACTCCCGTCAACTGTACAGGTTGGGGCATCCGTGGTGCAGTGGATTGCTGTGATGTGCGGCACGCGGACGAGAACGCCAAGAGGGGTCCAGTTCCCAGGTGTGCCGTCTTGCGCGACCGGACGCATCTGTAATTTGCCAAATGCTGATTGGCCGAACGCTTTCAAGGGCTCTAGCGTAGCAATGGCCGTATGGTCGTCCTGGAGCATGAGATTGTTCGTTGCAAGGGAGAGCGTAGTGTGAACCGAGCCATCGACGGTAGCGACTTCGATGGTCTGTGTGCGTGGAAAGGTGCTATTGGTTTGCACCACGAAGGTGAGCGTACCCTCGAGCAGGATGTCATCCTTACTGCCAAAAATGATTGGCAACGTGCCATCCTTTGGAGCAGATGCGGCCTTGAATGAAAGCAGCTTCAGCTCCGGACGCGCGGCTGCGGTTGATATCTTGACCGACATCGTACGGCCGTCTTTCAGCTTCGCTTTAGCGTCGGAACCGTCGCCGGGCGAGACACCAGCGTCCGCCTGAAGATGCATTGTGTTGTCGTCGTTACCTTCGCCGCCCGGAGTGAACACCTGTTTATCGATCTCGACGGAGACCACGTCCTTAAGACCGTCACCAGTGAGTACCGCTGTCTTGTCGCCACTGTGGACTTGGAGGGTATTGAGGTGAATACCGGCGGTGTAGGCCGTGAGCGGAACGGTATCTCTATCCGAGTCACCGTACTGTTGAATAGCAAGGGAGTAACCGCCGGGTTGAACGGTTTTGAGCGAGACCTCAAGCGCCAGCGTGTCTTTGGCATCCTTGCCTGCGGAAGGCTTGAAGGAGACTTCTACATCTTTACCCTTATCGCTTGCCAAAGCGATGTGCTCAACGCACGCGCTGCCGTCAGCTTTAATCGTTAGGTGATTGTCCTGTCCGGCGAGCAACTGGGCGTTGTCAACTATCTTCCAATCCTTGCCTTTAGTCTGCTGAATCGTAATCGTGGGTCCTTCAAAGGAATCGAATCCCCAATAGCCGCGGATCGTTCCGGTAATGGTCAAATCGGTCGCCTCGCCGATCTTTGTGTCAGGCTTCGTGGATAACGCCTTATCGCCTCCAAGATTTGCGTCGTGCAGCGGATCACTTTTCTCCTCTTTTGTTATAACGAGTCCGCCTTCGAACGCGTCAGGTGCCAATGGCAGATCCGTAGGCGCACCGGTCCGGTTGAGGTGCAGAACCAGACCGTGCGCGAAGCTGCTCGAGAAAACCAGTGGCGCGCCTTCCAGAGGGATAGTCATCTTTGGTTGCAGTAAACAAGCGACCTGGTTGGGATCATGCGGATGAAGCGGTGGCAGCTTGGCCTTTTGAATGGCGGGCAAACCGATGACGATGACCGATTCGGGTTTGTGAAAGGAAGGAGGCGCGTTGAGCCTCAGACTGAGCGCGGATCCCTGCGGAAAGGTCAGACCGGGGATGTATTGGTATTGCGCCGTGCGCAGCATGCCGACGAGGTGAACAAGATCAACAACTGCGCCGACGTACGCCGAGTAAAGGCCCGCCCCGACTGGCTGTGTATAGGAAGCAGCATTGATAAAGTCAGAGGAAGGTCCAGTGGAGATCGCTTCGGCGATGCTTTGCCCATGCCCATCATCTAGGAGCACAGGGGCACTGGACTGGGTGAGGCAAATAACCTGTTGATCGACGGGCTGCTTGAAGCAGTCAGCGTTCGGTTTAAGCGCGAGCGTGGCAGCTAACTTCGCGGAGTGTTCCTCAATGGCCTTCTGATCGTCCTGCGACAAGGTCTTCATAGCGGAGAGATAGCGCTCGATGCGCTGCTGCTCGAAGGATGCTTCGTTTAGATCGGCATCAGCGCGAATGAACAACCCGGGCTTGCCCTTGACTGCGGAGCGAAGCGTTCTGAAATCGCCGCCCGTTTCAGGTGCCACAAACAGAAGGGCTTCCTCAGCCTCATTGGGAACGGTAACAGTTGTCCCTTCAGCTGTTTTCTTGTTCCAGGTATCGATCTCGGTGAACCAACTGTCGGGAGGCTCATTTGTCGTGCCACGAAGAAACGCGACGATTAGCATCAGGTGGTTGGACTGGCTCGACGGCAGGTCAGCCTTGATCCATATCCTGTCGCCCGGCTGAAGGTTGGGAACCTGGGCGATGGGGAGCGTCGAAGTTCCTCGCGTAACGCGAATGTCGATCGTAGGACCAGCGAGGTCGAAGCGTGCTTTGTCGTCCGCTCGAATAGCGGCTGTAGAGAAAATGACGAAAAGGCATGCCGCAACTTTCACAATGTTCATCTATCTGTTGATGCGAAGGAGGCAAGACCGGGTTGCGGTATCCTTGAACCAAAGACGAATGGAAGGTCTTTATCCTGCCTTTAGTGGCATTTCGGCTGCCATACTTGGCAACCCCTCGCGCAGTTTAACGGCCAAATGGATTTGCGTATTGGCAGCTGACCCCCAAAAGGTTAGAGAGTCGGTAGATGGCGGCGAAGCCTGCTCTCCCAGCCGGTCTCGCATTGAATGGCGCAAAGAGCACAGATCTGGACTCGCAGGCGACGAAGCTGTCGGGATGGGAATACTCATTTTCACCGCCTTCAAAATCCAAAAACTCCCTTTTGCAGGACGTTCGACGATAGGGGTATGGTATTGGGCAAAGTTTACTTCCGGATGCCGACCATTCGCGTCCAATAAACGTTGAGGTTTGCGATTTTCGCAACAGGTCTAGCTAAGATTCAGCGGGCAGAAAGATCGAAAAGCAAGTCCCGTGCTTGCCTGGATCCACGTTGCTTCGAGTCAGAATCGAACCACCGGAACGATCCACAATTCCGCTCGCCACCCAGAGTCCCAGCCCGGTCCCATTCTCTCCCTTGGTAGTAAAGAATGGCTCAAAGATGCGACAAAGGTTGGCTGCAGCAATGCCCGCTCCGTTGTCGGAAACGGTTACTCGAATGCCCTGGACCTTGGGATTTTGCCAGTGAGACGATTTGCGGACGCGGACTTTTATGTGCACCTCCCCGTCCAGCGAAGCCTGCGTCAAGCTCGGCAAGTCTATCGAGATAGCGCTACTCTACATTACTTTCTTTGAGATCTTGGGAGCCCTTCTGCGCTTACGTCTCTTACTCTATGGTTCATATGCCCGTGCTTCCTCATCCGGACTTCGCCGGTAAAACCGGCAACGGTGACTGGGCCGACGTGCTCGCCGAGATGGACTATCGCACCGGCCAAATTCTCGACGCCATCCACGACGCCGGTATCGATGACAACACGATCGTCGTCTTCTGCAGCGACAACGGGCCCGAAGGTACCGATCCATGGCTAGGCGACTCCGGTCCATGGCGCGGAACCTACTTCACGGCGATGGAGGCGTCTCTCCGCGCCCCCTTCATCATTCGCTGGCCTGGGAAAATTCCTGCTGGTCGCGTCTCCAACGAGATCGTGCACATCGTCGACATGTACCCGACACTCGCTCGTGTTGCCGGCGCGAAACTGCCTACCGATCGCCCGGTTGACGGCATCGACCAGCTCGGCTTCTTTCTCGGTAAGCAGGAGAACTCCAACCGTGAAGGCTTCCCCGCATATGTCGCCGACCGCCTTTAGGCCGTCAAATGGCACAACTGGAAGATGCACCTTATCTGGCAGGTCAACATGTACGACCCGCCCGTCACGCTACCCCTTCCACGCATCGTCAACCTTCTTACCGATCTGAAGGAAGAGCGTGACGCAGGCGTAAAGGCCGGCTTCTTAACCGTCCCAATGACGAAGATCCTCGCTGAGTGGGAGTCAAGCCTGGAGAAATACCGCCGATTAAGATGGGTACACCTGACCCCTACGTTCCGCCAAAAAGAATAAACGCACGCATCGGTTACGACCAATGTTTGCGCAGATCAGGAACGATAAACGCCCTTCTCATTACTTAACTCGGATGGTCGGCAATCCGGAAGTTGCGAATCTCAATTGGTGAGAAATCGCCAATGCACTCATCGACCAGGGAAGGGAGCCCACTTGTCTGTATAGTCGGCTATGCTTTCAGTTGCGGACCGAACAACTCACATGGGTTCGACCCTTCAATGAGTGACTCGGCCTGTTATCGCCATTCGAGTGCTGGTTCCGGTTGGCCTGCGTTATGGACAAAGCTATTCGATGGTCGCTACACCGAAGTACCTTCCTGCATTCTTCTGCAGCGACGAAGTCGTGAAAATTATTAGACTAAAATGTGTGCTGAATTGACCATCTATCCGCGTAATACCCTTGTATGTTGGAATTCTCCCCGGAAAAGAGGCCGCTCGATGGTCTTCACGCTTCCAACCGTTTTTCCTCACAGACGAAATAGAGATGGTTCTTTCGATTCCATTTGCCTGAAATGCCTGCTCACGATAGCTACAACGAGAAGCGAAACCGAGTTGGCAAAGAGCGAGAGGCATCACGTCTGCGATGCCTCCATTCTGTCTCAGCGACTATTTGACCTCGCTCACGAAGATAGAAGGAAGTCCGCATGAGATATATCGCTGAGTACGTTGTCAGCCACCTTAGTAGTGAGCACTCAGGCACCCTTGTCCTGGGAGACGAGCGCACCCCTAAAGTAGGCGATGTTCTCGATGTCCCAATTGCAGGACGTGCGATGCTTGTTCAGATTGAAAGTGTGAACTTTAGAAAAGAGATGTACGGTGTACAGCATGCGAGCCTTGTCTGCTCTACTTACACGCTGTAGTCATCCGGGCCATGCTGAGCTGAGCCGCTGTCGTCGTTTTTGTTTGTGATTGGGGGTGTTTGGAGTTGTCGTCCTTGGCCAAGCGGCCAATCTACGCCATCATTCTGGTTTGGTGGTCGTTCGTTATCTACACAAGGATCCATAGTAATCATCAAAACAGATGCCTTTCTCTCCGGACGCTAAGTCCCCTGCATAATTTGTAGCGTTCCTTTTTGCGTCTTCCAATTATTGATTGTGAGCAATCTTGCTCACAATCACTGCCTTTTTTCTTATTTGCGTGGAATGATCTTTCTTGTTGACCATGATAGATGCACTTACAGCGTTATGCTCTGGTAGCTGATCGTGCAGCACCACATTTAGTAGCGACTTATGAACTCGTATGCGTCCGTTGTATTCAATAAAACCGAGTTTTCGGAAGCGGTTCATGAAAAAACTTACGCGGGATCGCGTCGTACCAATCATCTCGGCAAGAGTTTCCTGTGTAATCTGCGGGATCAGCATCTCCGGTTCACCCGGTTTGCCGAATTCGGCCATCAGCAAAAGAATTCTTGCCAGACGTTTTTCACTGGAGTTGAAGAGCTGATCGACAAGGTCCGCCTGGATTCGCATACTGCGTGCTAACAGAAATGATAGAAAGAGATCAGAGAAGGTGTGTTCCTCGTGCATGACGCGGATCATCTCAGCTCTTTCTATTCTGAGGGCCGTACACGCAATCACGGCAGTTGCTGTCGCCATGCGCAATCCCGCAACTGCAGCGATGGATTCCTCTCCAATAAAGTCCCCCGCGGACAGGAGCGTGATGGTGGCTTCTTTGCCTTTCTCCGAGACGACCGTGAGTTTGACTCTCCCGGTTTGAAGATAAAAAATACAGTTCGCCTCATCCGCCTGCGAAAAGAAATCCTCCTTCGCCTTCAACCGGACAATCCTTCGGCCCAACCCCGCGTTCGTCAAGAAGACAACTGGATCGAATGCAGCGTCTGTTGTCTCTTTCATGTCGAGCGCGCCTCTATCGCCTGCATCACATTCTATGTGGGGTTCCGTCGATGTGGCCGAAAATTTAATGAGGTAGCCGAAAGTACGACTCTCAGGAAAAAGGCAGGTAACCACGTTGATGAATACCTGCCCTTCTACTTTTCGTATCCGCTGCTATTTAGTTCTGCCTTCACTTACATGGCCGTGCCCATCACGCACTTCGTTGCCTTTGAAGTTTTTGGGAGGGGTTGCATGCTCAGGCGTAGCTTTCTCGCCGCGCTCTGGCATTGTTCCCGTATAGCCATGCTCTGGATGGAAGTGGTTATCTACATGGCCTTGGAAGTTGGCAGGGCCGTGGAAACCACGGTCCTGCTCCAACGAAGACGCCTCCTGTAAACCACTCAGGGCCATAGTATCCGTAGGGAGCGCAGCCGTAGGGAGCGGCATCATAGTAACCGTAAGGACATTCCGGAGCCACGCCAATTTCGACGGCGACCTGGGCTTGTGATTTGTGAGTATTCGCTGCGAAGCAAAAGCCGGCAACAGCAGCTAACGCAACTACTTTAAATCCGTGCATAAATTAACCTCAGTGTGTTATCAGGTGCATTCATGCCGAATAGTTGTGCCAGGACAGTTGGGAGTTTCAAGCCGCAAATAGGGTCAAGTAAATGATCAATATTGATCAGACAGATCTGAAAGCAATCTTTAAGCTTGAGGGACTTTCGTTATTTTACACGATTTCACAGTCACGCTGCGGAAGAGTTGTCCGACTTGTAGCCTCGTGGATGATGCTGAGCGAGTGGCGGGCCAATCGGAATTAGTTTTTCAACTGTTAGAACAGGCGAAAGCGCGTTTCCAGGATTGCTCGCCGTAATCCGTACCTTGGCGATTTTGCGCTAATCGCGATGGCTGGTGAATTGGTTCCGGTTAACTGACAATCCATACCATGGGCTCGTGGCGAGTCGAGCCTGTTGCTTCGCCGTATAGTGGTTGATATGCTCATCCGCTTGTTTCGGGCAGCTTGTGATGATTGTTTCTGTTTACCTGCCTTGTCTGTCCAAGCGACGGTGAGTGCGGCGTATCAGAAAGGCCTCCGAGTGAATTGAGTGGTCGCAGGAGAAAACAGCCGAATCCGGCATCGACGGTGCTGCGCTAGAGTCTCTGTACTCGGAGGTGGCCGGGAGCCACATCACGATCTAAAGGGCATCGTCATTGTGCGCAGCGGCCGCGTTGCGGACAAACGTACAGCGAAAGGACCTGAATGAATAGTTCAAAGGGCCGCGCTTGTCTCAAGCGCCCGGGTACTTACTTATTAGCAGCGATTTGTGCTGTGTGCTATGCAACAACATTGGCTCAAACCAGCGCCATAACCGCATCCAAAATTCACAAAGAGACCTCAAGTGGCCTCCGAGTCTTTACGCCGTTCCAAGCCGATGCTGTCGAGCCGAACTCGACCAAGCAGCGTTTGGATGAGGTAGCAGGTTCGTTCACCAAGGACGATGCATTCATGGGTGCGGTCGTAGTGGCAAAGGGCTCCGACATACTTCTCGATAAGGGTTACGGAAAAGCAGTCATGGAGTGGAATATTCCTGATTCTCCTAACGTGAAGTTCAGGATCGGCTCGATGACAAAACAATTCACCGCGGCGCTGGTTCTCCTGGAGCAAGAAGACGGCAAGCTTTCGGTGGACGACCCTATCCGCAAATACCTGCCTGACTCTCCGGCCACATGGGACAAGATAACAGTTGCCGATCTGCTGCATCACACCTCGGGTGTTCCCAACTTCATCTTCGACAAACGATTCTTTGAATGGAGGATGGTTTCTCACACACCAGCCGAGGAGATGGAGCTTTTCAAAGACAAGCCTCTGAACTTCTTACCTGGAACACAGTGGGAGTACAGCAATTCCAACTATGCGTTGCTCGGTATCATCTTGGAAAAAGTGACCGGGCAACGCTTTGTGGATCTCTTACAAGAGCGCATTCTTGTACCCCTTGGGATGAAGGATTCAGGGCTCGACGACGACGACCTGATCTTGCCCAAAAGAGCTGAGGGTTACCAGCCTGGTTCGAAAGGCATCGTTCCCGTGCGTTCCCAATCAATGTCTGTTGGCTGGTCCACTGGCTCCATGTACTCGACAACTGGGGATCTGCTGCGGTGGGAACGGGGCCTCTTTGGCGGAAAGGTTCTGTCTGCTTCATCACTGAAGCAGATGACTACGGCCACTAAAGGGAACTATGGCTGCGGCGTCTTTGTGAGTCGTAAAGACGACATGAAGGTAGTTGAACACGGCGGCAGCATTGAAGGTTTCAACAGCTACATGATTTACGTCCCGGCCCGCAATATCGCTGTCATTGCCCTGTCCAATGTAAGCGGCGATGCGCCGGATAAAATGGCTGCCAAACTACTCGACGTGACGCTGGGAAAAACAGTCACACTTGCCAAGCAGAGAGTTGCGGTGCCGATCGCGAAAGGTGAACTCCCAAAGTTTGTTGGAGACTACCAAATCTCGACGCAGTTATCGCTCAACATAACAGCATCAGACGGGGGCTTGGTCGTACTTGCAACGGGACAGCCGCCGTTGCGATTCTCTTATGAAGGAGAGATCAACGGTCACCCACAGTTCTTTACGCGTGCCATGGACGCACAAATCGAATTCCTACCGACTGTGACCGACCACGTTTCGACGTTGGTTCTTCATCTGAGCGGGACCGCAATGACAGGCAAAAGACAATAAGTTCTTCCGAAAGGGTAGGTCAACGAGGCGTTTTCTTGCTTACGGATCACGGGCTAACCAGAACTTACCGTTAGTCTGGCAATTCAACTTCCGAGTTGCCGACCATCCTGCCAGGAAAAGCTTTTGACTGGCAAGAGGCGAGTTTCCAATTGCCGCTGATTCGAGCGTTTTCGTAATTCCGGCCCCATGGTTCGTATACACCACGTATGTTCGACTATGAGCTGACTTCGAGGGCGTCAATGGAGAGCGATACGCAACAAATCGCGCTTGGATTGCGCCAGGGAGATGTCATTGTCCTTGAGGCGCTGGTCGAGCAGTACCAATATCGGCTTGTTCGCTATCTCATTTACCTCTTGGGCAGACGCGACGGGGTTGACGATCTGGTGCAGGAGACCTGGCTGCGGGTTCTAGAGCGAGGCTCCTCCTACGACGGGCAGTCCCGCTTTGAGCCCTGGCTGTTCAGGGTCGCACGCAATATTGCTCTCGATGCCATGCGTAAGCGGCCGATGTTCAGTCTGGACTCAAATGATGACGGTGGCTATCGACCATCGCCTGCTTCCAATGAGCCTTCGCCATTCACGCTTGCGGCGCGGACAGAAGATGCTGACTTGCTTGCTCGCTCGCTGCAAACTCTGGAGCCGGTCTATCGCGAAGTCCTCGTACTTCGCTTTCAAGAAGATTTGTCTCTACAGGAAATATCTGTAGTGGTGGGAGCGCCGGTCTCTACCGTCGCTTCCAGAATTTATCGAGGGCTGGCAACGCTGCGGCCGCAGTTCGAGGGAGAAACAGCATGAACACTGACCTCCACGAAAGTTTCCAGCACATGATCGACGAGAGTCTCGCGGTCGGCATATCGCCTGAGAGGGAACAATCTCTTCGCGAGCATCTCGACACTTGTGCTCCATGCCAGGAGTATCTCAGCGCAAGCAACCGGGTTATCGCGGGCCTCGGCGGTTTTTCCTTCGGGGTAAATCCAACACTCAATGCCAGGGTTTTCGCGTCTCTCAGCCTGCCTGCGCAGCACCTCCAGGCCACGCAACCAAGCCGCCGGCGATGGGTGTTGATCAGCGTTGCCGCCGTCGTACTCACAATGGGCGGCTCGTTCGTCGATTTGCAATTCGGGGGCTTGATCGCTTCTGTCTTCGATATAGAGCGCATGCAGGTGCGGCATGGGCTACTTGCTTTCTGGATTGTGCCCTCGCTGTGTTTCTTACTGCTGTTTCCGCTATTGCCTTTGTTATCGAAAGCCGGCACTCACCAGGAAGAAAGGATTTTATGAAACTCCTCCGTCGATTTTTGAACATTGTTCCGAAGACAGTTCAGCTTTGGGCTTCGGTCTTTGTGGGCTGTGCGTTCCTGGTCGGGTTGGTCTTGGGATACAAGACCGCTGACCCGGGCGCTGTGTTGCGGCCTCTGTCCGCGTATGGCGGCGCCGCCTTAGTGCTCGGCATCGTGCTCGCTATCTGGCTTCTGTGTCTCGGGTTCGTGTTTGCGGACGCTCGGCGGCGCGATATGCGGTCAATCCTCTGGGTTCTGGTCGCAGCCTTGTTCCCTCACTTGCTCGGATTTCTTCTTTACTTTGTCATGCGTCACCCGATCGCCGCGACCTGCACTCACTGCGGCATGACTGTCTCGAACCATCAGCGATTCTGCTCGTGGTGTGGCACTGCGCAATCCCTACCGAACTCAACCAAAGCACCACTCACGGCAAACCTGTCGCAAGGAGCAAGCCAATGAAGCCGGCATCCGCAGCAAAATCCTACGATAGCGTTACCTTGCGTCAGGCAGCGTTGGTTGCCGGCTTCGCCTACCTGCTCAATCCTGTCAGCTACGCTGAGTTTTCTATTTACCCGAAGCTGGTGGTTGCGGGCAACGCCGATCAAACGGTGCAGAACATCTCCGCCCATGTGGGCCTTCTTGCTGCCGCGATACTCTGTTACATCGTCAGCTTTATAGGTGACATCATCATTGCCTGGGCGCTGTATGTCCTGCTCGCACCAGTCAACAGAGCGCTGTCGTTGCTTACCGCGTGGTTCCAGTTGGTGTACGCCGGCGTCGCTCTCTGCGCTGTGTTTGGCTTGCTGGAGGTTTATCATCTCCTTGCCACACCGTATTACTTGACCCTCTTTGGCTCCGGTCAGCTGCATGCGCAAGTTTGGCTTCTGCTCCATTCGTTTCACTACGAATGGTCCATGTCCCTGATCATCTTCGGAATTCATCTTGTCCTCTTGGGCTACTTAGTGTACCGGTCCGGCTACATCCCGTGCCTATTGGGGATTGCGTTGTTCATCGCTGGATTGGGCTGGATGATTGCCGGCTTAGGTCCATACTTTCTTCCGAATGCCAACCTTGACTTCACTCTCATCACGGCCTTCGGCGAAGTGTTCTTTACTCTTTGGCTCTGGATCAGGGGCTGGAAGGTCCAGGAGCCGACCGTAAACTCTCAAGTCGATCCAATCACTGGCGTGCCATGATGCCCTTCCTCGGACGTGGGAGGAGTGACGTTATGCACGCCTCTGAATGACGGGCAAACCGGAAATAATCTCGTAGTGCCTGCAAAGTCGGGTTATCGGCAAGTTCGATGGTTCAGGCGTTTCGGATCCACTGGACGTGGTCGGAGTCGGGCGCTGGAGAGTAAGGCGCGGTTTGGCCGACTAACCACCCAGAACCCTGTCAATGAGCGCATTGCCTTGATATCAACAGCTCACAAGTCACTTGCACGACAAGTCAAATACACAGGCAAGTGAACGGTCAAGTCGGGTTTATGCGGCGCGTTTTAAAGTCGCATCGTGTATCGTCGCGTCCCCGCCTTGCTTCCGGAACCACGGCACTTGCGGCATTTGGAATTGATTCACCACAGATCTGTGATCAGGCGTATGATCCAACAGGCCTTTGGGACAGCTTTTCGAATGCAACTCAGCGAGTCATAGAGATGCAATGGGAAAAGGTCATCACCGATCCGCTCGGAATCGCCGGCTTTGCCCTCTCTCTTGCATTTGCGCTGGCCACACGCGTCATCTCACAGAAACGCAAAGGACAAAACCGCTGGCTCGCGCCCGCCGCTTATGCTCTCGCAGTGATCTGCGTTGTCGGTGGCTTCTCCCTTGCCTGGCATCGCGACTCAGCGAAACCCGTGCCTGTTCCCGTCCCACCGGCGGCTATCGCTCCGCAGCCTGCGACGCGACCCTCCTCCATCACGATCGGAGACATCAACCAGAGCGGCGACGGTAACGTTGCTGGAGTACAAGGTGACGTGAGAATTAACTCGCAGCAAAAGAAATCCCGGGCCCACAAGTGAGCGAGTCGCCATATGAAATGTGTTCTGTTGTCGTGCTTTCTAGCCGGGACCGCCGGCGCACAACTCACCACCGGAGCCATTACCCAGACGGGAAACTACCAGGTGGCTGGCGTCATCGGCAACCCTTCAATTGTGTGCTCAGGCATTCCTCCCGATGTCGTTCGTGCTCTCAATAAATACTTTGAATCGGAGCTCAGGGGCAAAGATACTCAGATCCAGAAACTCACAAAGGACGCAAACCAATGGAAGGATCGCTACCTCGATCTCGCCAGCCGCGCCTCGCAACCCGCCCTCGACGCCACCCAGAAATCTGAAGCGGATACCCTTCTTAGGCAAGGCAAACTGGACGAGGCCAGTCTGCTCCTCGCATCCATTGACAAAAAACTAGATACCCTCTCCGCGAAGCTTGACTGCAGCGAAGCTACAACAGAAACCTTCGCACTAGCCATCAAAGCCCTCGATGCCAGCCGAGTTCTTACCCTTTGGCACTGTCGCCCCGAAGACACCATCTCCGGCAACGTTCAGACATCATATGTTCTACTCTTCACATCGGGACAGTTCCCCGTTGCAAAGCCCTTCCTCGACCAGCTCATCACAAGCGGCTTCAATCCTCTCAAATACGTCAAACCGATCGCCGGTCCCCTTGCGGACCCTAGCGCAACCGGCGTGCTTCTCGCGCGATACTTCTACGCTCCTGTCTATCGGCCATTGATCGATGGCAACGTTGACGCCATCCAATGGATCATCGATCATGCGCCGTCGGGCTACTGGAACACCTACGGCCACCTCATGGAAGACATTGCAAGCATCATGCAACTGCCCTACACCCGTTTCCCCCTCGTCAATGCAACTCAGGCCATAACGATGCTGAGAAACGCCGGCGTTCCTGCCGACACCCACGATTGCAAACCCTTCCGAGATGCTTACAAAAAGTGGCTGGAAACCCAGCTCCCCGGTGCACTCCGTGTCCCGCTCGTCAGACCGACCGGTGTTGCTGCGATCTATGCTCGGCAAATCCGCTCCATGTATCCCAGCACACAACAGTCCCCGCAATACGCCGGCGTTTGGAAAGCAGTCAGTAACGCCCTTGCTCCCGCTTCACCTGATGCTCTTCATAAGGCGAAGGGACAGGTTGCAGCCGAAATCACGTCAAGCGATGTCAACTCACTCGATCAGAATATCAAGCTGCTCAAAAAACAGATCGAACATGGAATATGGTGGCGAAAACTTCCTGAAACTCAGGAAACGATCTACGAAGCAAGAAAGCGTCAAAACCTTGACGCCTTCGACAGCTATGGATACGTTCAGGTCGCATCCGGCGACCTCAAGGACACGGACCTATTGCCTTCGTCAACCCGGGCACCGGTTGGTTATCCCAACTGCGACTGCTTCACAGCGCAAGACCTTCGCGATCAGTTAGCGAAGGCATCCCAACGCAAAGAACTTCTGTTGCAGTTCCAGACGACGTACTCTCAGGGACACTCGTTGCTTGCGGTGAAGGCCTCTGCAGTGACGCTGCCATTCCTTAACCAAACTGGACACTAGTCATGCGCAGCAGCGCTTTCGGAAGCTCTGTGGTAAGTGAGCTCTTTGCTGGTCTTCACTCAAAGCGCCGCTTTGTGCGGCTTTAAAACCCAAGTTGCCGCGTTGCGCGGACGAAATGTCGCATCGCGAAAGGCGCGGCAGTTTTCCGCCAATGTGACTTCGGCGTCCGCGCCACCGTCGAGATAGTCGAAGACCGACCTGGGGACTCTTCGCTCGGCCAGCCGGCGAAGATCCTCGATATTCACGATGGCAGACGAGTTCAGCTTGCGGTTTGGCATGGGTACGCCTCGAGACGGGCCGTCCTCGAAATATTTCGGTTTCCTGAGGGAATGCTTCGTTTCGGATGTGTTGTCGGCTTCTCGTCGATAATGATAGCTTCCAAAAAGTGCGTTTGCTGGTACGAGTCAGTGCTGCGCTGTATGTGTGGAAGATAGCTGGAGTGTGGCTGTTGAGAACGATTGTGCCGGAACGGTGACTCCCGCCACGTTGCTGTTCTAAAGAACTCAGGGGAGAAAATCTGAAAGATTGGAGACCCCCGTGTTCCTGATCGATGATAATCGTGGCGAGGTTTCCATGACTAAGTTGCGCTGTCTCTGCTTTAGCGTCATCAGCTTGCTTCTCTCTGGAGCGGCAAAAGCCCAAGCTCCCATTTCGCGGAACGATACGGATCGCGCCGAAGCACTTCTAAAGCAGATGACAACCGAGGAAAAAATTGGACAGCTGAACCAGCCCTTCTACATAAAACTTCCGATCCCCGGCGTGAAGACTGATCCGGTCTCATACGAAGACCACGTGCGTCACGGGGAGGTCGGCTCCTTTCTGTTCCTCACCGATCCGAAGGAGATCAACCGTCTGCAGAAGATCGCGATGACCGAGCAGCGCTTGCACATTCCAATTCTTTTTGGCTTCGACGTGATTCACGGCTTTGATACCGAGTTTCCTGTACCGCTGGCCGTGGCCGCTTCCTGGGATCCGACGATGGCCGAACAAGCGCAGGGGATCGCTGCGGAGGAGGCGGGCCATGCGGGTCTGCGCTGGAGTTTCGCGCCTATGTTGGACATCGCACGAGACCCACGGTGGGGCCGGATCTCCGAGGGAGCTGGTGAAGATCCCTACCTTGGCGCGGCAATGGCACGCGCTCAGGTACGAGGTTTTCAAGGAACGCCTGAGAATCCACGGCCCTTCATCGCGACCTTGAAACATTTCGCAGGCTATGGTGCCGCTGAAGGTGGCAGGGACTACGACGCCGTGTACATTCCGGAGGAGCAGATGCAGAACGTCTATCTCCCTCCTTTTCGCGCTGGGATTGAAGCGGGCGCAGGAACTGTCATGAGCGCTTATATGGATTTGAATGATGTCCCGGCCGCCGGGAATGTGCACCTCCTTCAAGACACTCTGCGTGCAGAACTTGGCTTCAAAGGATTCGTCGTGAGCGATGCCTTTGCCGTCGGGAGTCTGGTCACTCAGGGTTTCGCTAAGGATGCGACCGACGCGACATTCCGCGGTGCTACGGCTGGCGTGAATATGGATATGGGCAGCGCCACCTACCTGGCACATATGAAGTCTCTGCTTGATCAGGGGCAGCTAACTCCAACTCAGCTTGATGATCTTGTCCGCCCTATTCTCGCAGCAAAGTATCATCTGGGGCTTTTTGAGAACGCATATGCGGATGCTACGGAACAGACCCACGCCGAGATGCTTGCCAAGCATCGTCAGATGGCGAGAACCGCAGCTGCACGTTCTGCTGTGTTGCTTAAGAACGAAGGCAGTCTGCTGCCGCTGGCAAAGACTACAAAGCATGTTGCGGTTATCGGGCCGCTGGGCAATAGCAAAGGCGATATGAATGGACCCTGGAGCTTGACTGCTAAGGCAGAAGATACAGTCTCTGTCTTCGACGGTATCCGCGCAAAGCTCCCCGATTCGCATGTGGAATATGCAGAAGGCGTGCAGATTGCCAAGGCTTTTCCTTCTTCATTCGATGGCTTCATCGGGCCTAAGATAGAAACACCGTGGAGCCCCGAAGAGGCGGATCGCCAGATGAAGAGCGCTCTGCAGTTGGCCGGGAAATCTGATGTGGTGATCGTGACCCTCGGCGAACTAAGCGTTATGGATTTCGAGTACTCCTCGCGTTCGTCGCTAAATCTTCCCGGCAAACAACTGGAACTTCTCGAGAAGATTCAAGCGCTTGGGAAGCCTGTCGTGTTGCTGCTCTTCAGCACCCGGCCGCTTGATCTTTCGTGGGCTTCAGAACACATTCCAGCGATTATGGATTGTTACTTCGGCGGCACGGAGACCGGGAATGCAGTTGCCGATCTTTTGGTGGGTGATGCGGTACCCGGAGGTAAGCTGCCGGTTACCTGGCCACGAACCAGTGGGCAGATTCCAATCTATTACGCGCATACCACCTCACATAAGCCCTACGATTCGCCGGACTTTACCTCCCGCTATTGGGACGCTCCGACCTCACCTCTTTACCCCTTTGGCTATGGGCTAAGCTATTCGACCTTCACTATCTCCGATCTTCGACTAACCGCTAAAACCGCTCAGTTGGACGAATCCATCACCGCAACTGTCACGGTTGCAAATACTGGTTCAAGAGCAGCCGACGAAGTAGTGCAGCTTTATCTGCATCAGCGATTCGGTTCGGCATCGAGACCCGTTCGTCAGTTGAAGGGTTTCCGTCGTATCACGCTACAGCCGGGGCAAAAACAGGAGGTCAGCTTCACGATCGGCCGCGACGAGCGAAACTATTGGAGCGCCGCGAAGAATGGATGGGTTGTAGAACCTTCCGACTTCGACGTATGGGTTGGCAACAGTTCGACAGCCACACTGCACGACAGCTTCTCGGTGATGCGGTAAAGATGGAACAGGAACGTTCGTCCGGACGGGGGCAAGTCGGCTCTTCGTCACCGATCCAGTCGAGACGCATCACCCGGGGTCAATAAGTGACTCCGCCTGTTATCGCCAACTGGGCACTGAACAAGCTCGATCATTAGTAAACAGAAGCCGCACACAGCAAGCTCCCAGAAAGCACCACGAACTACTAGCTTCAACATCGTTGCTCAGTCTTCCATCTGTTTCGGCTTCGGCGACGTCATCTTCACGGCATCTGACCTTTCGCTCACGCCATTCGTTCCGACCGCAACGATCGTGTACGTTGCAGACTCGCCTCTTTCAGGCGCTGGTTCGGTGAACTTCCCGGTAGTCAACCCAACCCCCACCAGCTTTGCTTCAAGCTCAAGTGTGCTCGTCCTCAAGACGCGGTAATCCCTGGCCCCTGGTGAAACATTCCAGGTAAGCGTCAAAACGCCGCTTAGGATCGTTGCCTTTACGCCAGTCGGAGGAGCCGGCTTGATCGCATCCTTTGCAGGCAGCGACCCGTAGACGCAGAACTGACCCGTTCCCACATTTTCCGTACCAAAACTTGAAAGATAAACCATCCCATTCGCAATTGTCGGCGGCGCCATTTTGGAGTATTCGCCGCAATCGTCGCGCGTGGGAACCTGCAGCGAGTTCCATAGTTCATGGCGAATGTCATCTCCATCATAGGCATGCAAAATGCCTGGTCGTGACTCATGCCACGAGTCCCCGGTTGCATGGATTGCTGCCCACAAAACGCCGTCTTTGTCTCCATTTGCCGACAGCGACAGCATCGCGCCGGGATGACCTTCATTCGGTATATCCCGCATCATCAACGGCGTCTCTCCAAGCTTTTCTCCTTCGAGCCTGTAAACCTTGGCTTTGTCCCTCTGCCCCCACACATACAGCAGGTCGCCGCTATGTGCACTCTGCCAGTAGACGAGGCTATGCAGATGCGAAGCGGTGGCCTGAAAGTGCTGCAACGCATGTTCATCGCCGAGATGTCCCAGGTTTCTCGCATCCAGCGTGTAGAGCACGCCCTCCTTCCCGCCGCCGAGAACCAGGTGCGTGCCCGGGATGAGAGTCGCACCTGACGAGTTAAGGTCTGTATCCTCCTTGTCGAGTGCGAGATGGTTCGTCGGAGTAAACCAGTCCAGTAGCTTGAGGCGCGGCGTCAACTTCAAAAAACTTTCGCTGAAGTTCCTAACGCCATCCCAACTGCCGTTGCCAGTCACTACGTATACGTTCCCGTCTGCGTCTGCCGCGGGTCCTTGGCCCGATTGCCAGATACTTGCCTCAGAGCCCGTCGGCGATGTATTGAAAACACTAATCTGTGTCAGCGTTTTCGCATCGTACGCCATCAGAAATCCGTGATACGGATCCTTGTCGCAATGCGACGCGTAGCCTAGGTACACCATGCCGTTAGCCAGCATCAGCGCAGGCCTCTGGTTTTGCATGAGCGCGTTGAAGTCAGGTGCGCTGATCGTCACTGGGCTCTCCGGCAGATCAGCACCCGTCGCCAGATCCAGTGCATGAAGTCTTTGCAGGAATCCGGTTCGCGGACCATTCGCCGCCCCCGCCCGCGTCAGCGCAACCACATACAACACTCCGCGCGCCTTGTCGATTACGGGCGTGCCAATGATGCCCATCTGTCCATTGATATCCAGGCAGCCGAAATTTTCGCTGTGCAGGTTTGCCGGCGTTCCGAAGTTCACGTGCCACACCGGCGCCGAGGCTGCCGCATCGTTGGCGTCGAAGGCATAGACGCTGTTGTTCACCGTGGTCACGTACACAAGATCGCGCGTGCCTCCGTCGATCGCCACTCCAGTCACCACCAGCGGCTGTGTATAGATCTGGTCGTCCACAACCCGCTTGAAAAGCATCCCAAACTGGGCCTGATTTACATTTGCCGGGGTCAGCATCGTCTCTCGCAGATTTACACCAGTCCGCAAATTGTCATTATGCTGCGTCAGAACATCGACTTGTGCATATACGCAGGTACTAACCGCAAATAAAGACAAGCAGGGCAAAACGAAGATCGAAAAGTGTTTCAGGATACAGTCGAAAAATCGCATTCTTTACACTCCGAGCCAGCCATTGTCAGGCCATTGTGACGATTAAGAACTAGAGATGGTGAGGGCAAAACTTTACGATGCAGAGAGCGCTCACATCTGCCGATGTCACCATGCTAATTAGTATTCGCCTGGCTCGCCCAGAAACTATATGCTCGTTTCGAGGAATGATTGGAATGATTCAGTTGTTGAAACGCTCCGCCGCGTTGTGCCTGATCCCCCGTAACATTGCCACCCTGTTCCTCTGCCTGGGACTGATGATGCCGGCTTTGGGGCAACAGTCACTAAAAACGCTTCTCGTAGGCATTGACCACAGAACCGTCACCAGTCTAAACGGAGACTGGCACTACCTCGTCGACCAAGCCCCAGGACGCGCCTTATACATCGGAAATGGTGAGATCAATGACAGGTCCTACGCCCTGAACGAGCATCCCAACATCGTTGGCAATCACAACCAGGAATACGACTTCGCTACCGCACCCACCATCGCGGTCCCAAGCGATTGGAACACCCAAGTCCCCCAACTTTTCAACTACGAGGGCGTGCTCTGGTATCAGCGAGACTTCGACGCCCAGCCCAAACCAGGCACTCGCACCTTCCTCCATATCGGAGCAGCCAACTACCGCTCTCACGTCTGGGTCAATCAAAAACGAATCTGCGATCACGAGGGCGGCTTCACCCCGTTCGACTGCGAGGTCACCTCCATTCTTCACGCCGGATCCAACTTTGTCGTCATCGCCGTCGACGCCACCCGGCTCGTCGATGGCATCCCTTCCGTCGGCTATGACTGGTTCAACTACGGGGGCCTAACCCGCGATGTTTCACTTGTGACCGTGCCCGCGACCTTCATCGACGACTACGACGTCCACCTCGCTCACAAAGCCCAGTTCGAGCCTGACAACACTGAACTCACCGGGTATGTCCACGTGCTCGACGCGCCAGCGGGCACATCAGTGGCAATCGACATTCCTGAAGCAGGCGCAAAGACTGTCGCCAGGACGGATGCCAACGGGAACGCCGTCTTCACCGTTAAGGCCGCAAAGCTCACCCTCTGGTCGCCCGAAACGCCAAAGGTCTACAAGGTCAACCTTGCCTCAGGAGATGACCGGCTTAGCGACGACATTGGCTTCCGCGACATCCGTGTCGATGGCACTCGCATCCTCATCAACGGGAAGGCTATCTTCCTCCAGGGCGTCAACGTACATGCTGAGGCGCCTATTCGCGGAGGTCGCGTCAACACCGACCAGGACGTCGCAACTCTCTTTAGCTACCTCAAAGACCTCAACGCCAACTTCGCGCGCCTCGCACACTATCCCCATGACGAACGTATGGAACGTGCCGCGGATCGCAACGGCATCATGATCTGGTCTGAAATTCCCAACTGGCAGCACATCTCCTTTGACAAACCAGAAGTCTATGCCAAAGACGTCACAATGCTCAGAGAAATGATCCGCCGTGACCGCAACAAGGCATCCGTCATCCTCTGGTCCGTATCCAATGAGACATCTAACGATCCTACTCGCACCAAGTTCCTCACCAATCTCGCTAATGAAGCGCGCAAGCTTGACCCGACCCGCCTGATTACTTCAGCAGTGCTCGGACCGAAGCCCAACGGCAATGAGAGAGTTGTAAACGATCCACTCTGCGATGCGCTCGACGTCATTGGCCAGAATGAATATATCGGTTGGTATGAACTCAACCCCGAAGAGGCCGACAAAATTCAGTGGATCTTTCCGCAAAAGCCAGTTCTCATCAGCGAGTTCGGCGCCGAAGCGAAATTCGGTAACCACGGTGCCATCAACCAGCGCTGGACGGAAGAACAACAAGTCGATGTTTTCAAGCATCAACTCATCATGCTCAACAAAATTCCTCAACTCCGCGGCATAATTCCATGGGTACTTATGGACTTCCGTTCGACCACGCGGAATATCCCAAAACTTCAGGATGGCTTCAATCGCAAAGGTCTCATCTCGGAAGCCGGCGAAAAAAAACAGACGTTCTTATACTTTCAAAAAATATACAAAGAGCATTTGATAGGAAAAGCTGAGTAGCGTACACGGCGGCAGAAGAAAACTAGTCCGCTACGGCGATCATAATACTCGTGAACCGCGTGTCACAGCAGCCCAGTTCATCGATGAATGCAGCGCAAGGTCTATGGCTTCAAAGCAATAGGTCCGTATGCCTACCAGGATGGTTGAAACGAAATCCAATAATCCGATCGAACAGTTGGATCAGAACCATCATTACAGCTAGAACGGCCGCCCCGCCGCGTGTGCGTAGTTATAGGGCCACTCCAGCTCTCTCTGATTTCTGTGATCTGAATCGCCTGAGTTGGGAGGACCGATCGGGATACGCTTCGAGAACAAAGTCGATCTCTATCGAAAAATCTAAGCGCTGTCAGTCCTATTTCTCAATCGTTCTTCTTGCACCTTATGGATTCCGAAGCTCTGATATTGGCCTCAAATTACCGAGATAGACAATTACGATTCCCTGATAGTTGAAATTTAATTCCCTGTTCAGTTGGGGCCTAATTAAGAGGAAGGCGCGAGAAAGCGCCCTTTATTCACGAGGATTGACGCGAAACTCCAAGGCATTTTAAACAAAGCTCGTTGAAAAATCCCTGTATTAAACCCTGATGGCAGGGAATTGTGACGGAGAGCGGTACGCTTAGGACTGCCTCCACCGCCATTTTATCTATCGGGTCTCAGAGTAGCGATTTGCTACGGTAGAGACTCGCGGAAGTCCCCATAAAATTGAGTTTTCTTAAGTGAGCTTCTTCTCCGGAGAGAGTTGCGGTCCGAGCCGCCTGGCCTGCGTGGGCAAATATCTCCGGACTTGTCGGCTGCAGAAATTATTGGGCGATTTTAGATCGCGGCTGGGAGCCGCTGGCAGAGAGGCGGTTCCGAAATAGATCAGGTTGCATTTCGGGCGGGGAACGTGGGCATCGGAATCGAACATGAAACTAGCGTAGGCGCAGATAAGGCGAAAGCCACTGCGGAAGGCTGCGCATCTTTAGTAATTGCTCGAGGCGAATGCTGCGTACCGTTGCGCCGAGTTATTGCTGATCATTAACTCTCGATGATCAAGTCCTGCGAATTCAGGAAGGTCTCTATTCGCTTGTGCTAAAAAGGTCTGCACACCATCAGGCCCAGCAGCACACACGACGATGAGCATCACCGAGATGGAGGCAGTTCTGGATAGACCCTTTGCCCGAGAAGCTATTGTTCTTTTCAGCGGCGGAATTGACTCAACCGCCTGCATTTACCTGTTGAAGGAACAAGGATTCCTTGTACGCGGCTTATTCGTTGACTATTCGCAGGCAGCGGCTCATCAGGAATCACAAGCGGTGTTGGGAGCCGCGAGAGAGAACCACATCACCTCGTTGGCGTCCCGTGGAGCTGGTCCATCTTTTGCTTCGAATTCCAGAGTGCTTCAGATGTTCGGCGAGTTTCCGGACACATCCACACTCGAGATATGTGAGGAAGATACTTCGGACAGCCACGGCCTCTTCGGCGTTGACGATGAGTTTTCCCTCCACCCTGTCGTAGCCCTTGGGCACATGGCCTCCCATCCACATGCCCTTCTTCTTCGAGGCGGCGACTTTGTCTCTGATCCTTTCGCCCGTGACCTCACGCTCGAACTGCGCGAAGGAGAGAAGCACGTTGAGAGTCAAACGGCCCATGGAGGTAGTCGTATTGAACTGTTGCGTAACGGTGACGAAGCTTACCCCTTGCTTATCAAAGGCATCAACTATCTTGGCGAAGTCGGACAGCGCGCGAGTGAGGCGGTCTGCTGCGGCGAACACCCTCAAACAAGGAACTTTTATGTACAAGACATCGATTGAACAAATCGCGAGAACAGTCGCCGCCGCGATCTTCCTGGTCAGCATCGTTCCGAATCCCGCGGCGTACGGACTCTCCGGCTCAAAGAGTAAGAGCGCGGCCGACACCCCACAGACAAGCCTCGAACAGGTTCTTGACTTGAACAAGCAACTGATCGCCTCCGAGAACGCAAAAGACTTCGACACCGTCAAGGCGATGGTATGGGAGTCTCCCTCTGCTCTCTTCGTCGCGAAGACTGCGACGGCCGCGGAAGGGAACTGGGCCGGCTTCTGGGGACACGACGTAGTCGTCCAGCATCTCCACGATGTCATCTACGGCGGGCCGTTCCACATCGATCCCGACTACACGAAAGCCAAGGTCGTTCTACTGAACGCCGGCGTGGCCGAGACCTACGTGCCCGTTCACATCACCGTTGGCTACGGTGGACAGCAACCTGTGCCAAAACCATTTTTGATTCTGATCGATTGGGTCAAAACGCCCGCTGGATGGAAGATGGCGAGCGACATCGCAATCCCAGTTCCTCCACCACCGGCAAGGTAAATTTCCGCCCTAGCTTCAACAAACGACCCGTCGTAGGTTTACCGGATGGCGAGGAGTGAATATCTGTGAAATTAATTCTGTGGTGACTCTATGGCCCGCTATTCGTGGACGAGAACTCAGTTACGACAGATTCGCACGATCCATCTCGAAGCTAAGTGTAAACGCAGTGTTGCCCAACCCCGACTCATCCAAGTACAGGCTGCCACCGTGCTGTTCAGCGGCACAACGAGCCATGGTTAGTCCTAGACCTGTACCGTTGGGTTCCTGTAGCGAAGGATGGGAGCTTCGCCGGGTGCTGGGTGAGGAGAAGCTCTATGCGCTGGTGCGCGGGCGCGGTTTGGTCGACAGACCAGAGTCATCCGCAAAACGTTGACAGAACCTCGATTCATCGTAATCAGCCCAGAAAGCACTTATCCATGATAGAAATGTATGATTTGTAAATATTTCATTAGACAGGACTTATTGGCACACTGGCGGGCTCGGAATTGATTGTTCATGCTCTACCTATGGTTGAAGTTGACGGCGACACCAACATCCCAACCGTAATCAACTACAGCGGGGAGGGCGTCAAGGTCGGACGACAGGCAATAACTGTTAGTTCCAGACCAGGCGGCCTCCTCAATGAAGATTTTAAGATCGATCTCGGCAGCTATGATCCTAAAACTCTTATACGTAAACGTTTTCGCATTCAATCGGGGTCAGAAAAGTCTGCGGCAGAAATCACATCTGACTTTCTGAATGAACTCTTGAATCGTACCCGTCGTTGGCTATCCCTAAACGGTTTAGATATCGCACCGAGCATCTTACTCGCTGAGCCCCTCAAAGATCCGGATCAGCCCAATTGGATTCCGAACTATCGTGCAAATCTAACGAGAATATTTGTCGGTAAAGGCTTTGATAAATCAAAGATAGACTTCCTGCCTGAGCCGTTTGCAGTATTTCAGTTTTATCGTTACGGCTATCGTCATCCTGCTCTCGCCGACAAACGAACTCATAGGGCACTCATTCTCGATTTTGGCGGGGGGACATTCGATACTTTCGTCATTGAGACAAAGAAAGATGGAGACATTCGGTACAACGGTCGCAATTCTGATCCCCTAGGAGCCTCGTCTGTACCAATTGGTGGGTTCGAAATCAATCGACAAATTGCGGAACATCTTGTGATCTCTTTTCATAAAGGAAACGAATCAAAAATAAAAAAAGGCCTGGAGATTTACAAAAAATGGAGAAGAACACCTGAAGATCTATCCTCTTATTCCGCTGAGTACTTCACTTTCGTACAGAACTTTGATCGTTTCGTGCACGACGTAGAGAATGTAAAAATTGCGTTGAGTCGAAATATTTCATCTTGGAACTTGGACAATGCACCTCGTATCAGCGTGCCTGTCCGCGTGCTGCAAGACTTTTTCTCAGTTTCGAGTTCATCACAGACACAACAGTTGCACGCATCAGAGCTCTTGAATATTTTCTCTAAGAAGATATGGCCGCGCCTAAAAGAAAAAATTGCTTCGACACTGAATAGTGCGCGTTCACAAATGAACGGGGCTTCGATAAACGTAGTCTTACTGTCGGGGGGGGCGTCAGGATTCGGCTGGCTGAAGATGCTTTTACTGCGTGATTTCGAGTCCGAAATCCGAGAAGCAAATGTTTTAACTTTGCCGGAATACCATGCCATCGTAGCTAAAGGTCTCGCTATAGAATGTGCCAGAAGATTTCATGTAGACAAGGGCGATTTTGGATCCGTTACCTACAACCGGCTTTGCTTGACCTTAGACTCCGATGACAAGGGTGAGCTTCTTCCCAAGTACGCTGCTAAGTTTGGCACTGAGAAGACTGTTCTACCAGACGGAGTTCTCTTGCCTTCAGCGACCGCACTAGGACATTGATCGAGACTCCTCTTCGATGGAAGTTCCGCTTGGATCATCCGCCGAAACAAAAGCTGGAATACTACTTTATGCGGTCGGGCTTTGATCCAGAAGACCTCGTAAATCTTCAGAACGTTGAGGAAACAGTGCTTTTCACTCCGACCAAATCTGACTTCGACAGCCAATTACAAGTCGAGCTAATCGTCAGCAAAGACGGTACAGCTCAACCGCGCTTTATATATAAGACCGGACGAGAAGGCGAAGATTCCGTCGCCGTTGCAGGTAGGCCTTTTTATCTAGACATGACAAACGTCGGTTCCGGAGAAACAGATACCGCTTACCTGGGAATCGATTTTGGGACAAGTAACTCCGCGATCTCTTATCTAAGCAGACAATATATGGATGTTCTCAGAGCAAGATCTGCGGATAACGAATGGCTGACGCTACAAGAACTCATTTCCTCACTACCTTATACATTAGCCAGACCGCTAAATCGTGTCATGGGTGGATCGTCGAGCATGCAGTCACACGAGGGTTTTATGAGAGCACTTGAATTCATTGAAGCAGCGCTTGCCCTCCTTGCCTACACAACATACATCGAACTATGCACGACAGATCGAGGTAAGACCCGAACTTTTAAGGGTTTTACCCAAAGGTCTATCGGCCCTTATGGGGTCTGCTCAAAGAGTGTCTTAGTTCGTTGGGCAAGAAAGCTGTTATCGCCAAACCAGCGCTCAGGTTACTCGAACCTGAGCGGGTTGAGGACATGAATAAAATTGTTCATTCTCTAAACCAACGGAAACACAACAAGACCTCAAGCGACGAAATCGACATCGTGGGCGCAATGACCTTCATTGGAAACGTCGCTAACGATGTCTACAAGGTTTCTCCTTTCGGCTTTTTTGAAGGAGTTCAGAGAAAGAGATTTGGCAAAGGTTACTCGGGACGCTTTCGTTTGGCACACGGTGCCTTACAGCCATTTTCTTTGTGTGTTGACTATGAAGGCGCTGAAGCCTTCTCGAACTATCAGCCTTTCGTCTTAGACTTGCAGCAGAAAGAGGTGCTCTGTATGGAGCCTTTGGCATTTTGGGAAGAATGTCCTAACCACCAATCTACCGATGAACAACATTTTTTCCTTTTCGACCGCGATAGAGGATCCGATCTAGAATTCAAGGCGACGGGATACGACTGCTGTATGACCCTGAAGGGCGAAAATGAAAAATATAAGAGTCTCGTCGAAGAATTGAAGAGTTGGCGTCAAGAAGACCCCCACCTCGAGAAATTCGCTGTGGACAAGATCGTTTTACTCGATGATTCTGAACCTTAGACTTTATCTGGTTCTGATAGGTCAAGGTTTGCGCCGCTGAGTCACCACAACACCAATCCGCTTTCGTTATCGTGGCGTGCATTACCTCTTCCGCATCTAACTGACGAACGCGAAAAGAGGAGCAAATTAATGTCTCATCCAGATCCCGCACGGCCGCATGAACACGAAGAGGTTGAGAAGTCCAAAGTTCGCACCGCTCATGCGGAGCACGTCGAGCCAGAGAAAGGCCCGCATGCTCCGAAGGAGATTAATCCGAAGATGTCGTCCGATATTCATTACTGGGCGAAGGAGTTTGGTGTGACGGGCGATCAGCTGCATGAGGCGATCCGCGTGCATGGTACGCATGTGGAGAAGGTTCGCGCGGCGCTGAGTCATCACAAATAACAGCTAATACAGAGATGCCCGCTTTCGTGACTGCTGCGTCGTCACGAAAGCGGGCATTGTTTTGCTTATTCAAAACGAGAACGACCGAATTTTATTATTGTTTTATCTTCAAAGACTTACAGCAAAAGTGCACAAAGTATGGATGGCAGTAGCTTAGGCGAATATAAAGCGAACATCCTATGGCTACTGCTCATGCAATCCGTCTCCAGATTGAAACCAAGCTGGCTCAGAGAGTGCCCCGGAGCTGTTCGCCACTGGTATGACTGGAGTCGATGAGATGCTGGGCGGCGGTGTCCCGCGTGGTTGCATCACCGAGGTCAGCGGAGCAGCCTCGACCGCCATTCACTTCGCGAAGTATCAGAGTAGTGATTAGCTACGGCGAACGAAATTGAGCAAAAAGAACGGCAACCGCGAAAACCCGACTTGAACAATTGGCGAAGTCTAAATGGGGTACACCTCAATTGGACAGGTTCGCCGCCCGTTTTCTTTGCCCAAATAGGTTCCCCAATCGATTATTTAGACGCTATCTAATAGAGATAAAGGGCTCTTTTGGACGTGGCAAATAGTCTGAGTTGCCTCTTCGTTCGGTCAGAAGTTGTCGTCATCCTGGGAGACGCTGCTCCTCCCAGCTCAGGGGAAGGGTTTTCGTTAAGGCGAGCAGTGTGACTAGGGGCGGGTGGTTTCCTGAGAGAATCGCTTCGTAGAGCGTCGGAGAGAGGGCCGCTAATCGAAGAATTCGAGAGGTGTAGCGTTTGTTGAGGCCGGCTTTGGCCGCAAGCTGCTCCAAGTTCTTCACGTCCCCAGAGACGATCCAGTCCGACCATGTTCTCGCCAGTACGGCGGCGCGCACGAGGGAAGCGATCGGAGCGCCGCTCTTACACTCTCCCTTCGACAAGATCAATTTGACTTCGCTTCCGCGCCGTGCGAACGATATCGGTTCACGCAGCTCGATATCGACCGGTGAATCGCCTGGACGCACGCCCCCAAGGAAGCTCTTGTACAGCTGTGCTCCGCTCAAAACCATACGCACCCGAGCAGGCCGCCGATGCACAGCGCGCGATCGAGGCCGGCGGACTTCGCGGTCGGCCGGTAATCCTCTTCTAGCGACCCTGCCACCATGCAGGCCAGCCATTCGGCCGTTCAGTGATCTTCGTCGAAGTGCGACCGGCGTTTTCCGGGTTGTTCGAGTCGCGCTTGCAGCTGCGGGCCTGACCGCAGGAGAAAGGAACAAAAACATGGCACAAGAGCTCACAGTCGTCGTCACGGGATCCACGGGTAAACAAGGCGGCGCCGTCGCGCGGGGTCTCAAGCTGTTTGCGGATGGCCAAGTCTCTACCATTCCACCGGTGAATCCGTCTGTCACGGTATCTAGAGTGATCTGATATTTCATTGCTCGGGCGGAGACAGTCCGCTTGGGTAAAGAAGCAAGATAAGAACACCTTGATATATTGGATATCTCAAAGCGAAACGCCAAACGGATGCCTTTGATCGCACCTCCTTTCTTGTCTGCAAACATTTCGACCAGGAGAACACATTGCGCCGTCGCTCATTTATCGCCGCACTCCCGCTTGCTGTCGCTTCGGTTCATCCATCCATTGCCATTGCCCAGAGCGACGACCGGAAAACAGGCGCATCGAACACTTCGCTGCCGAAGTTTCAGCCCGCAGGCGACGAGCGCTTCGTACGGCCAGACGTTCACGCCGGCGATCGCGTTTCAGGTGCCAGCTTCGCCAGCCGTTCCGCCGCGATGGGATGCTCTGGAGCCGCCGGTACAGCCCATCCCATCGCAACCTTGACTGCAATCGAAACCCTGAAGCGAGGCGGCTCCGCAATCGACGCCGCTATCGCCGCCAACGCCTGCCTCGGCTTCCTCGAGCCTACGAGTTCCGGCATCGGTGGCGACTGCTACGCAATGATCTGGGATCCAAAGCTCGCCAAGGTCGTCAGCCTAGCTGGCTCCGGTCGTTCTCCGAAATCCCTGACACTCGAGACCGCTCGCTCCCGCGCCAAAGACGGAGCTCTCCCGCCCCTTGGGGCAGTTAGCGTCTCGACCCCTGGAGCACTCGACGCCTGGTGGACTCTCCATCAGCGCTACGGAAAACTCAAGTGGGCTGAGCTCTTCGAGCCCGCGATCCATCTCGCCGAATCCGGCGTGCCTGTCCCACAGATCATCGGCTACTACATCAAGCGAAACCTCACTGCCTTCACGCGCCCTGGCTCGGGAGTCGAAGAGACCGCGAACGCGTTGCACACCTGGGCTCCCAACGGCAAAGCTCCGAACGAGGGTGATGTCTTCCGCAACCCCGATCTTGCCCGCACGTACAAAATGATCGCCCAGGGAGGCCGCGACGCCTACTACGACGGCCCCATCGCCAAGACCATCGACGCCTACTTCAAGCGCATCGGCGGCTGGCTCTCCGCCGAAGATCTTCGCGACCAGCACGCCGAATGGGGCGACCCTCTCGTCACCAACTATCGCGGCGTCGACGTCTACGGCATGGCCGCCAACACGCAAGGTCTCGCCACTCTCCAACTCCTCAACATCGCCGAAAACTTCGACCTCCGCAACATGGGCTTCCAGTCTCCGCAGTCTATTCACGTTCAGATCGAAGCCAAGCGCCTTGCGTACGAAGACCGCGCCCGTTACTACGCCGATCCCCACTTCGCCAAAATCCCCTACGAGTTCCTCAACTCAAAGTCCTACGCGGCCGAGCGCGCCAAACTCATCAAACTCGACGGCATCCTCACCCCCGTACATCCTGGGCAGGCTCCCAGCCACGGCGACACCACCTACTTCACTGTCTCAGACAAAGACGGCATCATGATCTCCATGATCCAGTCCAACTTCCGCGGCATGGGCTCCGGTCTCGTCGCCGACGGCCTCGGCTTCATGTTCCAGGATCGCGGCGAACTCTTCTCGCTGCAGGACGGTCACCCAAATATCTACGCCCCCGGCAAACGTCCTTTCCAAACCATCATCCCCGGCTTCGCCACCAAAGACGGCAAGCCGTGGATGTCCTTCGGTGTCATGGGCGGAGACATGCAGCCTCAGGGTCAGGCTCAGATCATCATCAACCGAGTCGACTACGGTCTGGATATTCAGGCCGCCGGCGACAGCCCCCGCTGGCACCACGAAGGCAGCTCGCAATCCATGGGCGAAGACCCCAAAGGCCTCGGCCCAACAGGCATCCTGCGCCTGGAAGCCGGAGTTCCGACAGCGACCCGCGAGTCCCTCATTGCTCTAGGCTGGCCGATGGGACCCTCCGACGGCGGCTACGGACGCTATGAATGCATAGAACACCGCATGGATGGCACCGACCGCGTTTACTCTGCGGCCTCAGAGATGCGCGCCGACGGCTGCGCCCTCTGCTACTAACTTGGCCAGAGATCCATCCTTGTCTGACTCGATAGGCGCACGCGCGACCCACTTTGGATGATCGTTACTGTTTTAGGGAATCGTCGTCTAACTGAGTGACGTCTTCGGCAGCTTTTTCTATTGCCCTTTATTTTGTTTTAAATCGGATCTTCTTGAAACGCTCCGCTACGGCTTCCTCTTTGCTTGCCGCTCGCATTGAGTCGATGCTCACATCCTAAAGTGGCGAAATTAGCTCGAAGAAACTGACAGAACTGATTGATTCCACTACCCACATTTGCACTCATTACTTTGTCGGCAGATTGACGAAAAATAAATCCGCCCGTAATGACTCGGCATATTGACACCGCTGGAAATAGGTGAAATTTTAGATATCACCACGAAACGGTTTTGTTGTGGACTGATCTCGGTCCGACTCAGACAGTAAATCGAGGCCGACGAGAGCGGTCCACCGCCGTTATTTGGGCCGATCGAATGTACTTGTCACTACGTACGTTTCGAAGTCCTTTTTCGGCCGCAGTTCTTCCATAGAGAGATCGTAGGTGTTGCAACTTCATCTGCAGGAGGCCTGAAGTGAAGATTTCAGATAAGTTCTCAAACGCATTGTTAGGTTTTGTTCTGTTCTTACAGATGAGCGTTGGCGTGTGTCTTGCACAGTCAACGGCGAATCTGTCGGGCACCGTGATAGACCCAACCGGTGCAGTGGTTCCGGGCGCGCATGTTAGAGTACATTCGCTTGCCACGGGCCTTGATCGCGAGGTTGTTACCGATGGGGCGGGAATTTATGGCGTTCCGTCGTTGCAACCAGGCGAGTACGATGTGCAGATTTCGGGTGCGGGCTTCAGTTTATATACCGTAAAAAAGCTGGTGCTGGAAGTGAACCAGACGGTTGCGGTGAATGCGCAGCTTGCTCTGATATCCGCCGGCGAAACGGTGCAGGTGGACAGTGGCGCACCGCAGATCGAGACGCAGACCATGACGGTCGGGCAGGTCATCAACAGCGCGACGGTGCAGCAGATTCCACTGAACGGGCGGCACTTTCTGGATCTGACGGTGCTGACGCCCGGCGGCGTGGTTGCTCCAACGGCCGGAAGTCTGACGGCGGCCAGCCGCGGTCTGGGTGCCAACTCTTTTGACTCAGCAGGGAATCGCGAAGACTCGGTAAACTTCCAGATCAACGGCGTGAACCTGAACGACATAAGCCAGAACCAGATCACCTTTCAACCGTCGATCAGCACCACCTCCGAGTTCAAGATCGATAACTCGACGTTCAGCGCAGAGTATGGCCGCAGCTCGGGCTCAATTGTGAACGTTGCCACGCGCTCCGGCACAAACCAGTTTCATGGCGAGGCGTTTGACTACTTCCGCAACGACGCGCTCGACGCGCGCAACTACTTCAACCGCAATTTCAGCCCTGCAACCGGACTACCGATTCCTGGCCTACCGGGCGAGAAGGCGCCGCTCAAGCGCAACAACTTCGGCGGATCGGTGGGCGGTCCCATCTGGAGAGAACACACCTTCTTCTTCGGCAGCTATGAAGGCCTGAGGCAGAAACAGGGCATTCTGCAGAACAGCACGGTGCTTACGGCCGCTCAGCAGGCGCAGATCGCGGCGAACGCGGCACAGTTTCCAGCAGCTGCCAAATTGGCAGCGCTGCTTCCGCTGCCGAACAGCGGAAGTAATTATGTCGCGTTCACGCCTGGTCCCGTTAATATTGACCAGTTCACCGTCGACATCATGCACCAGTTCAGCAGCTCAGATTCGGCGCATGGTTTCTATGCCTTCCAGAAAGACGTTCGTACGGAGCCTGCGTTGCAGGGCGATACGATTCCCGGATGGGGCGATCACCGCAACGCGCATCGGCAGATACTCACCTTTAACGAGACGCATGTCTTCAACCCGAACTTCGTGAATGAAGTGCGTCTCGGCTTCAACCGCATCTCCATCGCCTTCAACCCGGCCAATCTTACTAATCCGAATGATGTAGGCCTCGGCGATGGCCTTCAGGGCAATGTTGGCCTGCCGCAGATCACTCTCTCCGATATTGGTCTGGTTTTTGGTGGGCCTGCGGGGTTCCCGCAGGGACGCAACGATACGCTTGGCATTCTGTCCGATACGGCGACATTGCTGCGCGGCAGGCACAGCATCAAATTCGGAGGGGAGTACCGCCGCTATCTGAGCGCCAGCTTTGCCGGGAACATCGGCACCCTTACTTATGTGAGCACACCCAATAACTTCGAGATGGACAACGCCACGGTCTTCAGTATTCAGCCAAATACTGTCACCAGCCGTGTCTACGACACTGCAGTCGGAGGCTTCGTGCAGGACAACTTCAAGCTCACACCGAAGGTGACGCTGGAGTATGGCTTGCGCTTCGAGTGGAACGGTACGCCTGTGGAAGGCGCGAACCGATTTGTGCTCTTCAATCCGAATGGAAACGGCGGTCCAACGCTGACGCAGGTGGGCACCAATGGAATTCCAGCCAACGGCGCCTACTCGCAGAACTACAACATCGAACCTCGGCTGGGATTTGCGGCCGACGTCTTCGGCACGGGGAGGACCGTGGTGCGTGGAGGCTATGCGTACCTGGTCGATCAACCGGTTTCGAACGTAGTGGGCGGACTGTACACCAATCCCCCCTTCAGCACCGCAGTCTCTTACAATGGAGCTCCCATTCCGGTCTCGACGCTGTATGCATCGGCGAAGGCCTCGGCCATCGGGATCAGTTCCGTCAACCCTAACCTCAGGAACGGGTATATCGAAAGCTTCAATCTGAACGTGCAGCAGGCGCTTGCCGCGGGCATGGTTGCTTCGATCGGATACTACGGATCGGTTGGACGCCATCTGCGTATTACAACCAACGAGAACCAGGCTACCGGTCCAGTTGGATCCCCGCATCTGTATCAGAAGCTCTCACCCAATAGCCCCATCGATGCCAATACCTCCATCGCTGCCAACATTCCGGAGGTGAACAGCATCGGCATCTCGAATTACAACGGGATGTGGGCGACGCTGAGCAAGACCATGAGACGCGGACTTGAGTTCAATATGAACTACGAGTGGACGAAGTCGATGGATCTCAACTCACTCGGGTCACAGGGCGGCCTTACTGCCGCAGGCGGCGCTCCGCAGGACAGCAACAATCCCAGCGGCAACTACGGGCTGTCGGATTTCGACACGCGCAATCATTTCGCCGGAACCGCGATCTATAACCTGCCCTTCAAGGGCAACCGCCTGGTCTCGGGCTATCAGCTTTCGACGATCGTCCAGTACCAGACCGGAAACCCCATCAACATACTTGCAAGTAGCTCAAGCTTCAACGGCCTTACCGGCGCCGTACGCCCCGACAAGGTTGGTACCATCACCACGCATAAATCGCAGGGTGCTATTGCCAACGTCACGTTCATTCCGCACTCGAATGTTTGCCCCATCGGACCGACTCTGGCAGTTCCGGCTGGATGCAGCCTGCAGATTCAGGGAACGCAGGCGACTCCTACTGCAGCCATCGTCTACACCGGCATCGGCAATATCCAGCGAAACGCAGCGACCGGCCCTGGATTTGCGGACTTCGATCTTTCTGGAGAGAAGGACACGAAGCTATTTGAGGGGCTTAACTTTAAACTGCGTGTGGATGCCTTCGACATTCTCAACCATCCCAACTTCGGTCAACCGTCTGGCAACACGCAGTCTTCGACCTTCGGCCAGATCTCCTCGACCCGCTTCGCCACCAGCGATGGCGGCTCTTCCCGTCAGCTTCAAATTAGCGGTAAGTTTGTGTTCTAGATAGGCTGCCTGAGACGACGCTTCGCTGAGTTGCTTTCAGCGGGGCGCCGCTTTGTTTAAGCTGCCTCGATGCGTTCGACAGGCATTGTCAACTTGCGCACGAAACCTGAAACACTGGTGCCATGAAGAGTGATTGCTTTCGTTACTCTGGCTATCGTTTTTCTTCCCAGATCATCAGCTATGCGGTGTGGGCTTATCATCGCTTCTGCCTGAGTTTCCGGGATGTCGAAGATCTTCTCGCCGAGCGCGGCATCATCGTATCCTATGAAACGATCCGGCAGTGGTGTGAGAAGTTCGGTCTCGACTATGCTCGGCGATTGAAGCGACGAGAGGGACGGCTGGGCGACCACTGGCATTTGGATGAAGTCTTCATTCGAATCAACGGCCAACAGCGGTATTTGTGGCGCGCCGTGGATCAGGACGGCGACGTGATCGACATTCTGGTCCAGCCGCATCGTGATCAGCGCGCCGCAGAGCGATTTTTTCGAAAACTCTTGCGTGGCCAGGGTTCCGAACCACTGCAGATCATTACCGACAAATTGAGAAGCTACTCCGCTGCCATGCGAAGCATCTTCAGCAACGTGACTCACAGGGTGGAGCGGTACGCCAACAATCGCGTCGAAGCCTCGCATCAGCTAACGCGCCAACGGGAACGGCAAATGCGCCGATTCAAATCTGCCAGGCACGCACAACGCTTTCTCTCCCTCCATGATGCCGTCCGAAATCTGTTCCGTGTAGGCCGACACTTATTGAGGTCTAGCAATCACCGGCTCCTGCGATCGCGGTCATTCGCGGTCTGGCGGGAAGTGACTGTGGCCTAAGCCAGCGCAAGACCCGCAGCGTTCCCAGCTCAGGATGTCCCTCAACGTCTTAAGTTGACAATGCCCTTTGGGAACCACACCAGCGTTGTACTTGAGAACAGATGCAAAGGGCAAATAACGCCCTGTATCATTTGCGATTGAGAGCATGTGCATCGCGCTCAATCGGTTAATAGTAGCCGTGGCGGGTGCTAGGGTTGCGGTACGCCACCCCACGCAACCGAGTGATCTTACCTCTAGTCCCCTTTGCTCCCGCGGGACTCCAAACATGATTTCATCGTGCCTTAAGGTTTGATGTGCTATCGTGTTTCGATAACGAGGTGCGATATGGATGGCGATAAGGATAACCGCGATCTTTACTCCGGCATGATCCGTCTTCACATCCTGCATCACGCCGAGCATGAAGCCATCTTCGGAGCAGGCATGGCAGAAGAGCTTGCCCGGCACGGATACAAGATCAGCCCCGGAACCCTTTATCCGATCCTCCATGGCTTAGAAAAGCGCGGATATCTAAAGTCCGAGGAAGAAAGGTCCGGCAAGAGTATCCGGCGTCTCTACCGGATCACGGCTCCCGGTCGTCGTGCGCTCAAGACAGCGAAGCTCCGGGTTCGCGAGCTATTTGGAGAGCTCATTGAAGGCAAATAGTCCATTAATTCGAGATTTCCGGCAGATCCGTGGGATCGGTATTGGCAGCTTCCTCGTAGCCAGTGCTTCGGCTGTGGTTTTGGCCCAGTCCCCGGTCGCAGCTACTTCCGCAGCAGCCCCTGATCTCACGATCGCTCAAGTTGTTCAGGATGCCCAGCAGAACTACCCCGCGATCCATGTCTCCGAACAGGAGCTCAACGCGGCTGCGGCAAATATCCGGTTAGCGAGGACTTCCTATCTTCCACGCCTCGATGGGATTGTGGAGGTCAACAGGGCCACGCGAAACAACGTCTTCGGTACGCTCCTCCCTCAGAGTATTTTGCCAAGCATGTCCGGGCCGGTGATCGGGACGAACGACGCCGGGTCCGTTTGGGGAAGTGCGACTGGGCTCCTAGTCAATTGGCAACCATTCGACTTCGGCCTACGACACGCGAAAGTCGAATCAGCCGCTGCAGCACGCGACCGGGCGAATGCGAATGTCCAGAGAAGCCAACTTGAGGTCTTAAGCGCAGCGGCGGATGCCTTTCTGACGGTGCTTGCAGCCGGTCAAGCCCAGAATGCCGCTCAAGTTGCCGTCGAAAATTGGGAGACCCTGCGCAAGAGTATCGATGCACTCACGACGTCGGAACTGCGTCCCGGCGCCGACGAATCGAGGATCGAAGCCGAGAAGGCGGCTGCGAATACTCAACTGGCCCTCGCGACAGAAGCGGTCGAGATAGGACAGGCGACCCTCTCGAAATTTCTCTCGAAACCCGATGATCTGGCGAGGCCGCTCAACTCCTCCCATCTCCTTGGGGAAGTTCCTTTGGGAGCAGAGGACGATGCAGCTTTTCATCCAGAAAATACGCCCACCATGTTGGAGCAACATGCGGTCGTCTCTCAGTCAGCTTCGGAGCTTCACGCCACTGACCGAAGCTGGGTTCCGCAGTTCAACCTTGAAGCAGCGGGTTATGGGAGAGGCAGCGGCGCAGAGACAAGCGGACAGCGCTTGGGTGGAGCAAATGGTCTCGCTCCAACCGTAGGAAACTACGCTGTCGGTCTGCACATAACCTTTGGCTTTCTCGATTTCGCCAACATCCACGCTCGCGAAGCTTCACAGGCTGCCACCCTAAAAGCAGAGCAGTCTCGCGAGACTTTGGTGGGGCGGCAACTCCAGGAACAGTTCGCCCAGGCACGAGCCGCGCTGCGTGCGACGCGCAGCATCGCAAAGAACACTCCCATTCAGGCGGCTGCTGCTCGAACCGCTCTCGCCCAGGCCACGGCTCGTTATAAGGCCGGCCTCACATCAATCGATGATGTGGCGCAGGCACAACGTCTTGTGGTGCAGGCAGAGATGGATGATTCGATTGCGCGCCTGAATGTCTGGCGAGCGTTTCTTCAATTGCAGTCTATCCGCGGTGATCTTCAGCCTTTCCTTCAGGCAGCTCAGTAATTCAGGTGGTCATTTGACATGCGTCTAGTTCTCGCAGCTCTGGGTCGTCCTCTCACCGTGATCGTGGCGTTGATCGCAATCATCGCCGGGTTCTTCATGGCGATTGGGAGAATGCGCATGGATATATTCCCCGAAGTGGGAAATCCTGTGATCTACGTCGCGCAGCCTTACGGCGGCATGACACCCGCTCAGATGGAAGGATTTCTTACCTACTATTACGAGTACCACTTCCTCTACATCACCGGCATTCAAGCGGTAGACAGCAAGAGCGTCCAGGGCGCTGCTCTGATGAAGCTTACCTTCCGTGAAGGCACAAACATGCAGCAGGCGATGGCCGAGACGGTCGGCTATGTGAATCGCGCCCGAGCCTTCATGCCACCCGGTACAGTACCGCCTTTCATCACGCGCTTCGATCCTGGAAGTGTTGCCGTTGGTCTCCTCTTGTTTACGAGCAATAGCCACACGCAAGGCGAATTGCAGAACATCGCTCTGAATCAGGTGCGCCCTCTGTTTGCGACGCTTCCCGGAGTTTCTGCACCGCCTCCTTTTGGTGGCAACCAGCGAACGATAGTCGTTACGCTCGATCCCGACAAGCTCAAGCAGTATGGGGTCTCTCCTGAACAGGCGATAGCAGCAGTGACTAGCGGCTCGGTCGTATCACCCTCCGGCAATCTCTACGACGGAACCCTGAACCGCATCGTTCGGACGAACTCCACACTGGGGCCCGAACTGAACGACTTGATGGCGGCTCCCATTCATCCGCGTTCTGGAGCCAACATCTATTTGCGCGACATCGGAACCATCGAGAATGGGACGGATATCGTGACGGCCTACGCTCATGTCGATGGCCGTCGTACCGTCTACATCCCGGTGACGAAGCGGTCGGATGCATCCACGCTGGCGGTTATTCAAGCCGTAAGAGCGGCAATCCCCAGCTTTAAGAAAGTGATGCCGGATGATGTCGACGTGCAACTGGCGTTCGACCAATCCGGTTATGTATCGAACGCAATCAATGGCCTCGTCAGAGAAGCGGCACTCGGCGCGATCCTGACAGGATTAGTTGTCCTGTTGTTCCTGAGAGATTGGCGCGGCGCATTGATCGTCGTAGCCAACATCCCCTTCGCTCTTTTCACAGCTGTACTCCTCTTATGGGCCACAGGCCAGACGATCAACATCATGACGCTTGGTGGACTCGCACTGGCGGTAGGTGTCCTCGTGGATGAAGCGACGGTCGAAGTAGAGAACATCCATACACAGCTCCTGCCAGGTGTCTCTCGGGCACGAGCTGTTCTCGAAGCCTGCCGTCGTACCGTGCTGGCCCGACTGCTTTCGATGCTCTGCGTTTTGGCGGTATTCGTTCCGTCTTTCTTCATGAATGGAGTCGGACGGCAGCTCTTCGTTCCGCTGTCTCTTGCTGTCGGCTTCGCTATGGTCGCGTCATACTTTCTGTCGAGCAGCCTGGTTCCGGTCTTTGCCACCTGGATCATGAAGGAATCGCATAAGGGAGAAGAGAGAGAAGGCAGCTTCGGCAGGTTGAGAACACGTTATGAGCGGTATCTAAACTTTGTGCTGGATCGTCGGTGGCACGTCATCCTTGGCTACTTCGCGATCTCTGCACTCATTCTCTTCTTGGTTGCGCCCCGCATCGAGAGCGAGATATTCCCGGACTCCAACGGACCTGTCCTGCGAATGCGGCTGAAAGCGCCTATTGGCACGAGGATTGAAGAGACGGAGCCTATGGTGATTAATGCTCTGGATTTGATCCGCAAAACAGTCGGCAAAGATAACGTAGAGATTACCTCTGACTACGTTGGCGTTCAACCTTCAAGCTACCCGGTCAATCTCATTCATCTCTTTACGAGTGGCCCGGAAGAGGCTCTGGTACAGGTCCAGCTTCGGCCAGGCCATCCCGACGATGAGAGGTTACGAGAGGATCTTCGCGCCGCATTCCACAAGGAGATGCCTAACCTGACGATTGCATTTGAAGCGGGAGACATTATCTCGCAGGTCATGAGCTTCGGGTCGCCGACACCCATTCAGATCGATGTGCAAGGTGTCGACATCGATCAGGACTACGCCTATCTGGCAAAGGTCGAAGCCGAATTACGGAAGCTCGACTTCCTGCGGGATATTTCCATCGTTCAGCCCCATCTTTACCCGACTGTCGAGGTGACGGTAAACCGCGATTACGCAGGTCAGTTCGGCCTGACGATGGCCGACGTGACAAACTCGCTGACCCCGGCCACTGGTTCCTCCCGATTCACGGCACCGAACTATTGGCGTGATCCGAGAACGGGCAACGCATTCCAGATCCAGGTACAGCTACCTTCAAACCGTATGCAAGGTCTCGGTGCGCTCTGTACATTGCCGCTCATGCGCGATGGACAGACTCAACCGCAGCTCGATCAGGTTGCCAAACTGGAATACGGGACGATGCCTGAGATGATCGAACGATTGAGCGGACAGCGAATTGTGAGTGTAACTGCAAATCTGCACGGGATGCCTCTAGGCGAAGCACAAAAGCGCATAGCGGCGGTATTGAAGAATCTTCCAGCAGCGCCAAAGGGCTCGGTTGTTGCAGTACGGGGGCAAATCCCCGCCCTCGAAGAGACGATCTCTGGTCTCCGCACCGGACTTCTTCTCGCCATCGCCGTAATCTTCCTGCTGCTTATGGCGAACTTCCAGTCCCTTCGACTTCCGCTGGCCATACTATCCACAATTCCAGGTGTTCTTTGTGGCGTGGTTCTTATGCTGCTCTTCACAGGGACGACGCTTAACATCCAGTCCTTCATGGGGGCGATCATGGCAGTCGGCATTTCGGTCGCCAATTCCATTCTTCTCGTCAGCTTTGCAGAGCAGGCAAGACATCAGAATGAGGACGTCGAGACGGCGACACGGACGGGAGCGACAAGCCGCATTCGGGCCATTCTCATGACGGCGACCGCCATGATCTGCGGCATGGTTCCTATGGCAATTGGCTTTGGCGAAGGGAGCGCGCAGTCGGCTCCTCTCGGTCGGGCCGTGATCGGTGGACTCATCTTCTCCACGCTGACGACGCTCACTGTCCTCCCAGCCGTCTATGCTCTGCTACAACGCAAAGCATCTACCACGTCGAATTCACTGAATCCCGAAGACCCATCGAGTCGATACCATGTCCATCCATAAACGCATCTGCTTTTTGCCTCCGCTCATGTGCTGCCCGCCCGCCTTCTCCCAGAGTCCCGCGCATGTGGAGATGGCGAAGGTGGAAAGCCATTCCTCAGCTCGAACGGTTCCTCTGACGGCAGAGCTTGCTCCATTTCTACAGACCGATATTGAAGCCCGCTCCCCTGGTTACGTGGAAAAGGTGCTTGTTGATCGGGGCAGCCCGGTTCACCGGGGGCAACTGCTGGTTCAGCTCTCCGCGCCGGAGATCAACTCGCAAACTTTGGCCTCGGAAGCGAATCTCCATCAGGCCGAAGCGGACGTCGCACAAGCCGAGGCTCAGGCGGCTGCGGCTGAAAGCACAGCAGCGAAGCTGCAAGAGGCAGCCAAAACCCCTGGTGCCGTCGCCGGCAACGAATTGCTGCAGGCCGAAAAGCAGCGGGATGCGGCGCAGGCGTTGGTGGATAGCCGGAAGGCTGCGGTACGCACCGCAAAAGACCGTCTCCAGGCGAGCCAGGCGACGGAGTCGTATCTCCGCGTGACTGCGCCGTTCGATGGAATGATTACCGACCGATTTGTTAATCCGGGAATGCTCATCGATGGCGGTCACACTCCAATGCTCAAGCTACAGCAGGTCACTCATCTGCGGTTGATAGTGCCCGTGCCTGAGACCTATACCGCCTCGGTCGTGAAGGGAATGTCAGTCGTGTTCCATGTTCCAGCGCATCCGGGAAAAAGCTACACAGCTAAGGTGGCACGCGTCCCGAATGCCCTCGATCAGCAGAGCCGATCGATGATGGTCGAACTGGATGTGTACAACAAAGACGGGAGTTTGGCTCCGGGTATGTATCCTACCGTTGATTGGCCGGTTGGCGCTGGAGAGAATCTTCTGTTTGTTCCCACCACAAGTGTCGTCACAACAACTGAGAGAGCTTTCGTGATTGCGTCGGTCAATGGCCGAGCGCACTGGATTGATGTGCGGAAGGGGCCAACTGCTGGGGAGAACGTTTCTATCCGAGGGCAAATCGCCGTCGGCCAGGAGGTCGTCAAGCGGGCTTCTGATGAGATCCGCGAAGGAACGTCGCTCAGATAGTTGAATCTAGCTTCGATAATCGGCTGAGACGAGTTCGGATGCCTTCCGTCAGTGTTTACAAATCCAGTCCACTTGGACGCAAAACCGGCTGTCCGCAAAGGTGGAACCGAACTGCCTGAAAAGTCGGGATTTCGGCAAGTTCGCCACGAAGTTGCCGCTAACCCCGTTTTCAAGGAACTACGGGAACCACTTGTCCGAGAAGACGACTATACAAACAAGTGGAATGCTCTCGGTCGTGATTGAGCGAGTTGGCGATTGGCGCTCGTTGACAGTTTTCTCCCCTCTGACAGCGGCCTCTGAAGGAACCCCAACTCTTGGCGGCAGAGCATCCGGGATTTCGTAATCTAACTCAGAGCAGGTCGATTCGCCGGAGAAGCTCTTGAAAACGATGGTCGGAGCGATAGCGATCAAAGATCGGATCGACGGCGAGGTAATCCATCCAGACAGCGTGATCGCGATACGCGGCTTGCAGCCATTTGAATGTGTCTTCATCGCTTTTCAACGCTGCGTAGATCTGAGCCAACCCGTAGGGCGAAACGTAGCGCTTCCTCGAGATTGTCTCTAGCTCGTGTGCGATTCGGAGTGCGTCACGCCTCTGCCCTGCCGCTGCGAGGGCAACCGCGACCTGGGCTGTGTAAAGTGGGCTACCCCCTGACAGACTCGCAGCCCGCTTCAGCTCACTAACGCCCTCGCTGCGCAAGCCTGCCTGAACGTAGCCCTCGCCCAGCAGAAGGTGTGCAGCTGCGAAGTTCGAGTCCTGCTCAACAGAGTTTCTACCTTGTTCGATTGCGCGGGAATAGTCACGTGCCTGATAGTATCGCAGTGCCACCCATGTGCTGATCATGAGATTGAGTGGATCGAGTTCCTGTGCACGGCTCGCTTCGGCGAGCGCCTCGTCATGGCGGCTCTTAATGGAAAGATAGTCTCCGTACCAGTGGTGCGCATTTGCATATTGAGGATCCAACTCCAGAGCACGCTTGAACTCGGCCTCGGCTCCGGCCCAATTCCAATCATGGCTGAACACGAGGCCTAGGGAGGCGTGGGCCTCAGCAGATTCTGGGTCGATCTCGACCGCCTTGCGAGCGGCCGTGTAAGCTTTTGGAAGCGCGTCGGCCGGGGATTTAAACCCGTGCCACGCAAGCCCGCTGTTGCAGTCGGCCAGCCCGGAATATGCCGCTGCGTAGGTTGGATCGCTGTCAATGGCCTGCTGAAAATAATGCTCCGCCTTTTGCATGCCGTCGGCTGTTCGCCTGTTCCAGTGGTAGCGACCTTTCAAATACGCCTCGTATGCTTCAGGCCTTATTTGCCGCGGATTTGCTAAACGTGTTTTCTGTTCTTCCGTGAGAGCGATGTGTATCTGGCTCGCGATGCTTTGCACGACGGAGTCCTGCACAGCTAGCAGATCTTTGAGTTCGCGGTCGTAACTCTCGGTCCAGAGGTCTGTCTGACTTTGAGCCTCGACGAGTTGGACGGTGATTCGTACACGGTCCGACGAGCGGCGAACGGCGCCCTGGAGAAGATAGTCCGCGTTCAGTTCTTTACCGATCTCTTTCGCGGCCAGATTGGTGCCTTTGTACTTTGCAACCGAACTGCGGGCTACCACGGTGAGTCGATCCCGATTCAGCTTTCCGGTCTGGGCGATCATTTCTTCAGTCAGACCGTCACTGAAGAACTCTTGGTCCGGATCGCGGCTCAAGTTTTCGAATGGCAGAACAGCAAGGACTATCTTGCCCTGGGAATGTATGGGCGGGTTCGCTGCTCGTCGCCAGCCCCGAACTACCAGGAATGACAGAAGGCACGCGACTGAGAGCAAAGCGGCTGCTCCAACGAAAAGCCACCTGTAGGACTTCCGCTTCGCCTGTTCGGTTCCGGCATCCGTCGTCTTTTCCGCCGTGCGATCCTGATCTGGCTCGATTAAAAGCAGTCTTCGGGCTTGTAACCAGCTATCGAGTTCCGACACGAAATCCCGCTCGCCGGCAGGAACACCCGCTGCATCTGGTTCGGAAGGTGCGCTTGGTTCTTTGGGAGTAATAACCAGCGCGACGAAGCGATACCCCTGCCCGGTCACGGTCTGTATGAACCGTGGGGTCTCGGCGTCATCCTTCAGGACCTGGCGAAGCTTGCGGATCGCGCCCCGGATACTGTTGTCGGTATCCAGGAAAACACCCTGGCCCCAAACCCTGGAAACGATTTGATCCCGCGTAACAATCTCGTCCCGGTGTTCAAGCAGCAGGAGAAGGATCTCGAACGGGATACGCTCAAGCTTCAGCACATGACTGCCACGGCGGAGCCTCCGAGGACGCAGTTCAACCTCGTAGCCCTCGCCGAACCGGATCGGTTGCTCCACTCCAGCTGGCTCGGAAGCCATGGCACACCCCATCGAAGCAGACCGATCTTACACCACATCGGTTGAGGCTGACGCAAGTGCAACCCACGCTTGTCTTTAGAGCGACACAAAGCATAACGCCGCGACACACTCTCCGATATGGACACCAGCCTCCGTTGCCGCGAATATGCCGATCACCACTACCGAAAAGCCAGTGAAGAATCAGGAGGAAGCACAATGAAAACGATGCATAGTGGCGCAACGAAGAGAACTTTTGGCGTATGCATGTTGATGGCGACTCTACTGTTCGGGCACGCGGTCGCAAAGGCCGATGCGGTTCTGGACTGGAACCTGATTGCGGTAAACACAACCAACCCAAGCGGACCGTTCGTCCAGGCGCGAGATGTAGCGATTGTGCAACTCGCTGTCTTTGAAGCCGTCAACGCTATCACCGGGGACTATCGACCGTACCTTGGGACCATCGGCGCACCTCATGACGCCTCAGCCGACGCCGCAGCCATCCAGGCTGCCTATCGGGTGCTCATTACGTATTTCCCAGATCCGGCCAACGCGTCGATGCTCAACGCTGCTCGCGCGAACTCGCTGGCTCTCATACCGGACGGCCAACCCAAAAGTGACGGCATAGCCGTAGGCGACGCCTCAGCTTCTGCCATGATCGCTCTTCGTGCTAACGACGGCTCGTCGCCGGCGCAATTCAAAATACCCGGCCCGGTGGTTCCAGGCGAGTGGCAGGCCACGCCGAGCTGTCCAAAACCTAATGGAATCGGGGTCGGAGTTTTCTTTCAATGGGGGAAGGTCACTCCCTTCGGTATCCCGAGTGTTAGTGAGTTTCTCCTCGATCCGCCACCAGCGCTTGACAGCAACCAATACGCGAAAGCCTACAACGAGGTGAAGACGGTAGGGAGCGCCAGCGCCAACAGCATAGAGCGGCCTCCAGATCGGGCTAATGTCGTGCTCTTCTACGCTGCCTCCTCGCCAACCTTCGTATTCAATCAGGCCGCAAGGCAGGTCGTCGCGCAAGAAGGGCGGCGTTCGCTGTCCGAGAACGCACGGGCTTTCGCTCTGATCAACATGGCGATCGGCGACGGCTCGTTCGCTTCCTTCTTCAACAAGTACCACTACAACTTCTGGCGTCCCGAAACCGCGATCCATGCAGGTGACACGGACGACAACCCGAAAACCGACCCTGATCCGAACTGGGTCCCATTCATCCCGGCCCCATGTTTCCCGGGTTATCCCTCAAACCACGGCAGCTTATCCAATGCGGGAGCCGAGGTCATGAGACGTCTTTACGGCGAAGCTGGACATGCGATCACGTTGTCAAACCCGGCGGTCCCCACCATCGTGTTGCACTACGGATCATTCAGGCAGATTACCGACGACATCACCGACGCTCGCGTTTACGGCGGGATACATTTTCGAACCGACCAGGACGCAGCAGCTCGCCTGGGTCGTGCTGTCGGCAGAGCAGTCTACAAGAGCAACTTGCGTGCTGTGCACGATTATGGCTGGGATGATGACCGGGATGATAAGTGATTGATCAGCTTGAGAACGACACTCCATTCGCGTCATGCGGTCCAGTGATTGTGCGGTCAAGCTATACTCAAGGCGAGACCGCACAAGTCTCACCAGAAATTGTGCCCTCCTGAGCCTGGACGACGCATCCGCACAATCGCTGCAGAATGGCGTTAAGCCTCTGATCAACGGCCTTAACAGTGCCACGCTTCCAGATACTAGGCGCGTGACAAGTTGTCTCGATGTTGGCTCTCTCGGTTGGCGATATCAGGCCGATGCACTCGTTGACCGATTCGGATCGGTCCTTCGGCAAGTGGACGTAAAACCGGCTACGGGACAACTGGCATTTCATTATTCCGGGATGGGATCTGCAGGAGGACACATGTACGATAAGCCGACTATACGGCCATGTGGCTCCGCGCGCAGCAGAGACGAGGTGTTCGCCGACAAGCAAAAGCGCACTCCAGTCGAGCAGAGCCCCCTCAACCAAGAATGAGATTGCCGCACGATCAGCCGCCATATCAAAATCTCACAGTGCAACACAAGCGAGGAGGCATTGGCGAATGCAACCGGTACGGTCAGCGCTTAGGGGCTGGCTATGCCGATGCCTTTGCAAATCTCATGATCGGCGGCGCCATCCTTCCTTCCCTTCTCCACCAGGACCCGCGTTGGCAGGGAACTCTAGCAACCGGCTGCCTGGATATCACGCCGTTTCTTGATTTTGAGGGATCAGGTCGAAGGCTTTGGCCTCGAATGCAATCGAGGGGTTACAATTCACGGAATCAAGGGTGATGAGGGCGATTCTTTGAAATGAAGATTGAGACGCTAGTCGGCGATTGAAGCGACGAGAGGGACGGCTGGGCGACCACTGGCATTTGGATGAAGTCTTCATTCGAATCAACGGCCAACAGCGGTATTTGTGGCGCGCCGTGGATCAGGACGGCGACGTGATCGACATTCTGGTCCAGCCGCATCGTGATCAGCGCGCCGCAGAGCGATTTTTTCGAAAACTCTTGCGTGGCCAGGGTTCCGAACCACTGCAGATCATTACCGACAAATTGAGAAGCTACTCCGCTGCCATGCGAAGCATCTTCAGCAACGTGACTCACAGGGTGGAGCGGTACGCCAACAATCGCGTCGAAGCCTCGCATCAGCTAACGCGCCAACGGGAACGGCAAATGCGCCGATTCAAATCTGCCAGGCACGCACAACGCTTTCTCTCCCTCCATGATGCCGTCCGAAATCTGTTCCGTGTAGGCCGACACTTATTGAGGTCTAGCAATCACCGGCTACTGCGATCGCGGTCATTCGCGGTCTGGCGGGAAGTGACTGTGGCCTAAGCCAGCGCAAGACCCGCAGCGTTCCCAGCTCAGAATGTCCCTCAACGTCTCAAGTTGACAATGCCGGACGGAGGGAAAGTTCTTCGCGCCGCAGCTCAGGCGTACAAGGTGGATACGGATGCGATTGCACTCAAGGTAAAGCATGAGTTCGCAGCCAAGGAAAAGGCGAGGTCCGCTGCCAAGATCGAACCGAGGCCCATTCCGAAGGCATCGAAGAAAACTGCTTAAGCCCCACACCCTCTAAATGCGCTTGTCATTAGACAGGCGCATCTCTTTTGCCGGCCGGACCAGAAATCACCGAAGTAGCGCCGCATAAGTGCTAGTGAGTTAGGCCCGGCGCGGTAATCACCTCCCCAGCGTCACGGGCTAGCCTCTGATCCTGATCTTCCGAACAGGCTCATATTGGCCTCGCCCCATGCTCCCAATGCCACAAGCACGGGCTGCAAACTATCGCCCAAGAGAGAAAGACTGTACTCGACCTTTGGAGGTACCTGAGGATAGACCGTGCGTACAATCAGCCCGTCTGCCTCCAATTCGCGAAGCTGATTCGTAAGCATGCGCTGTGTCACACACGGAACACGCCTCCGCAATTCACTGAATCGCAGCGTGCCGTCAAGCAGGTGATACAGAATCACGCACTTCCATTTCCCGTCGATGAGGCTGATCGTCGCCTCGACTGGACAGCCCGGATTGCATTCAAAGCTAGTGTGCCGGAGCTTTCTTACAGTATCCATCTTGTACCTACCGACGACAGTTGTGTGTACATGTCAAAGCTAGTAGTACCACATACTCTGATCCTGAGTATCAAGAGGAGTCACAAATGAGCACACAGCAAGCAAACTCTTTCGTCACGGCGTCCGTCTCCCGCAATGCAGCGGTCGCTCTCATCGACGCCGCACTCGCGCATGCGGAAAAGGCAGGAATCGAGGTGTCCATAGCAGTCACTGATGCAGGCGGTCATCTCAAAGCATTCCAGTCGACCGACAATGCTCGCTTTCTGACTTGCGACGTCGCAATCGACAAAGCCTGGACCGCCGCGTCGTACGGCATCCCGACGCATATGTGGAACTCACTGCTGACTGGGAATTCTAAAATTGAACAGCTCTCGCATCGCCGCGCATGGTTGCGGTTGGTGTTGGTCACCCTATCCTGGAGAACGGAAAACTGATCGGCGGGATCGGAATCTCCGGTGGAAACTACCACCAAGATGCCCGTGCTTGTGAGGTTGCTTTGGAGTCGGTCGGTTTTCAAGTTTCCGTAGGATTCGCTGTTCCTGCTGAATAATTATGCAAACGGTGAGCCAGCAATGGCTCCCCGTTTTTGCTTGTCGAAGCAACAATCGGTCGCACGCGGCAGCCTTGTCCTTTACTGCCTGCGGCGATTGAGGATTTCATCGCGGCCCACTACATCCAGCGTGAAGGTGGTCGGCGGATCATGCGGGTAGCGAGCATGTGGGTAACATTGCGGGGGCCCTGTTTCGGTTGGATACAATCGACTATGCGTCTCGTAGTGCTGTTTGTCTCTGTTCTGCTTTGTGTTTCTGCGAACGCTCAGATCGGGGTTAGCCCTTCCTCCACGCCTCTTCCAGCTCCAGTATCTGAGCCGCGCGATCAGCCCTTTACGGGTACGATCCAACTTCATGTCGATGCTACCGACACGATTCATAGCCTCTTCCGCGTAAGCGAAACAATCCCAGTACAGACTCGCGGCGAAGTGGTGCTGCTTTACCCCGAGTGGAAAACCACCAGCCACGGGCCCACAGCAACTCAATCCTCAAATACGAGGGGAAGACCGAGTCGGGCGATCTCGCTGGCAGCGGTGCTGTATACGATCCCGACCAGTTCGTCACTGAGGTCACACACTTCGCAAATTGCATTCTACAAAACACCGAGCCAGCTACCCCGGGCGAAGAAGGCATGAAGGATTTACTGTCCGTTGAAGAGATCTATAAAGCAGTCGGCAGTTCAATGGCCTAGCTTTCGCGGGGATAACTGTCAGGTACAAGGTGCGTATGCGTAGGTTTCCGATCTAGGCTATGTCAAATTAAGCATCCTCAAGAATGTTGATTGTCATCTGCTGCTTACGCGGCAGCCGCTGGCGGCACCATGATCACTGACGATAAGCCGACTTTCTATGAGCAGGTCACTGGTGTCAGGGATTTGTTCTTTGTTTTTCCTTCATAGGGCTTTTGCTTTGGTTGTTGCTCTTTTTCGTTGCTCTCCAACGTGTTTCCATTCGCACTCTGGATGAGCTGTCTTGAAGCAAGCTCGGTGCCGGTTGGGGTTCGAGAGGAGAGTCGATGCTGCCATTTATCGGTCGGCCTCGAAGGCCGAAGTCGGCTCGCAGTCATCGGAACACCCTGTCGTCGCAACGAGTAAACATAGGCATCTCTTAGGCGGCTTGTTCATAGAACGGCATGTACGGATCCTGGGTGCTCCAGAGGTGATGAAGCAGGACGGCAAGCTTGCGGGCTACTGCAACAACGGCCTTGCTCTTGGCTTGCTTGCCACCTCTTCCGGCTAAGTGCAGACCCCACTGTCGAAGTGCCGATTCTCTTCCGTGTGGTCGGAGGATATGGTTCGAACACTCGATCAACAGACTTCGAAGGTACGCGTTCCCGGCGTGGGTGATGCCGAGCTGAGGATCATGGTCTCCGGACTGACTTCGACGAGGACGCAGGCCAAGATAGCAACCCACATCGCGACTTCGCCCGAACCGCTCCTTGCTGCCCAGCGTCAGAACGAAGGTCAAGGCCGTGAGGTGGCCGACGCCATGAACCTTCAGCAGCGCCTGCGTCTCCGGATACTCGGTCTGGCCGAGTTGCTGGATCTGCCGGTCGTACTGCTTGATCTTGATGGTCATCTCAGCGATCTGCTCAAGTACTGGACGGAGCGCTTGTGCGAGTCCAGGCCGCATGACAGCAAGGCTTCGCTGAGCGAAGCACGTTGTAGCGGAGGCGGGCATACGGCAGCCGCAGGACTTCGTAAGACCGCGCACGGCGTTCACTGTAGCCGTGCGTAGTCGCACCAGCAGAGCTCGCGCACGGATCAGGGTGAGGGCCGCCTGCTGGGCGACGGTGCGATGGGCGAATCGGGATCGACCTTGGCGATGTCTGGAGCAATTACTGTACCCTCAACCAGGACGGAGAAGTGGTCGATCGCGGACGCTTCCGAACTACCCCGAAGGCTATTGAGAAGTGGTTTACTGACGTGGCTCCAGCGCGGGTCGCGATGGAGGCCGGGACTCACTCGATCTGGATCAGCGCACAGCTGCAGGAACTGGGCCACGAAGTGATCGTGGCGAACGTCCGCGAGCTGCGGGCGATCTCGCACAGCGACCGGAGGAGCGGCCGGGTCGATGCGGAGAAGCTGGCCCGTTACGCCCGTCTTGATCCGAACATCCTCCGGCCGATTCGTGATCTCGACCTTGGCCTGTCTGCGTGGGACTTCAGCGATGAGGTGTTGCGCTGGCTTCTTCATGGGAACAGTCTGCTCCTCCTTCGGAGGACCTGCTCATCCCATTTGTCGTTACCAATCCGGACCTCGATGAGCGCATCGGCGATGATGCGCTCGTTGAGGAACCACGACAGGGCCAAATATGAACTCAGGGCGAATCGTTTTAGCATCGAGCTTACAAACTCACCTCGGTATCTGGTTCAAGGTGAGCACGTACGGCAACATCACGTTTTTGACATTGGGATCACCTGCTACTGCGATAACCCTGCCCACAAGCTTTCCCTCCTGTGGGAGTAGCTTAATCTTCAGCGTCTTCGCTCCAGTGCGGAGCGAGTCAGGGGAGTCGATCAAACCCACCGACACGCCCGTGAGAGCCACTCCTTCTGACTGCATCCCGGTAATTCTCGCCGCAGGTTTGTCACCGAGCGACAGCGTGGCCAGGTCGCTGGAGTCTATGTTCAGCTCAGCCTGCATCTTCGCGCCATCATTCGCCAGTGTTCCCCGCCAATGACCACCGAAGCTGGGTCTGACGACGAACGGAGAGGTTGGAGGCCCACTTGTTTCTTCAGGCTGTTGCCATTCAGGCAGGTAACCGGCAAGTACTTGGTTGCAGACCTCGGAGCACAGTTCTCTCCCGTCGGATCGATTCGTCAAGACCATGCATGCGAGATTTTCCGATGGGAGCATATACAGGCCCGTTGCGACACCTGGTTGGCCACCAATTTTGAAGATCACCGGGATGCCGGATTTCAAATGCCCCGTGAACCAGCCGAAGGTCGTGGCGACGCCCGAAGGCCCCACGAAGACCGGCTTGTGGAGTTCGTCGACGCAATGGTCATCCAGAAACGGCGCCTGACCCGGAACGTGATTTTTCATGTTGAACATCGCAAAGCGCGCGAGGTCGTGAGCGCTGGCATAGAGTTCTCCCGATGCCGGAGTGGATGTTGTGTAGTACGGGATTAAATTTCCCAAGGAATCGTATCGCGCGGCACCCGTTCGGAGCCGTGCAACACTGGTGTTGAAGAAGCTGTCGTGAAGGCCAAGCGGTGTGAGAACCCTTTGTGTCATGAGAGCCCCGAAATCCGTTCCCGTCAGGTTCGATGCGACGACTGCCAATGCAGCAAAACCGATGTTGCTGTATTCGTAACAGGATCGCGGCGAATAGGCGAGTCTGCCATAGTTACTGATGAGCGCGTCTGCATCTAAAGCTAGGTTGGCTTCGCCTCGATCGTATCCCTCGTACATCGTCGGCAAACCGCTGACATGCGCGCCCAGGAGCCGGACGGTTGCCGTGTCCGCGTTTCCGTTCGTACCCTGGATCCTGCTGTTCGTAAGATATTTGTTTGCGGAGTCATCTAAGGACAATTTCCCCTCCGCAACCAGGGCCATAAGCGTTGTGGCTGTGAACGGTTTGGTGATGGACGCTAGGGTGAACGGCGTATGCGCTGTTGCCTTAAGGCGAGCCTCACGATTGGCCCATCCAAAGCCCTGTTCCCAGACGATGCTTCCACCATGCGCCACGGCAACAGCTACTCCAGTAGCCTTTCCTTGCGCGATCGCTCGAAGGATCAGGTTCCGAACAGGCTCAAAGCTGGGTCGCGCATGAGCCGGAACCGAAGACATCGAATCGTTTCTGTCATGCTTTGAAACAGGTAAGATGCCCCCGATCGATGCGGATAGCAGCGTGCGCAAGACTTCACGACGGGTTGCAAATGTAATCAACGGTGTGCTCTCTCGATTCCCGGTAGAAGCTCTCAAGCCTGACATTCGGCGCTCAACCGGCCATACTCACATGAATCCTACTTTGTTCGCACCTTCTTTGAACTGCAATGGTTAGAAGCAGATACCCGTAAGGCCCCTCGGTATGGGTTCGCTTAAATTGGTGCTGCGAGGATTACAGTACCGACGTTTCAAAATCGATGAGTATCGCTGCATCCTTGGCGGCGGGTCACCAGATGCGCACCCGCTTGTCAGGCGCGAGAAACAGAGCTTGGTCTGGCTGGACGGTGAAACCGTGGTACCAGGGATCCATGTTGCGTACGACCCCGTTCACCCTTGCGGTTGCAGGGCTATGAACGTCGGTCGTGATCATCTGGCGTAGGTTGTCTTCGCGACGCTTCTCGCGCCAGACTTGAGCCCATCCAAGAAAAAATCGCTGGTCTCCTGAGAAACCGTCGAGCACGGGCGCGGCAAGTCCGAACAGCGATCGGTGGTATGCCTCAAGGGCTATCGTCACACCTCCCAGATCGGCAATGTTCTCGCCAAGAGTGACATCGCCCTTGATGTGCAGTCCCGGCAGCGGCTCCATCGCCGAGTACTGGCTGCTCAGAACATCTGCACGCACTTTGAATTGCGCTGAATCGTCTACCGTCCACCAGTCACGTAGGCGATTGTCGGCGTCGACCTCCCGTCCTTGATCGTCAAAGCTAGCCGTCTCTAAAATGCGACATCACACTTGCACTACGCCAGTTTCTTGGATCGAGTTTTCAACTAGTGCTAACAGGCCGATGTGCTCATTGAGGTAATAGCCCCGCTCGATAAGTGACTCGGCGATTTATCACCTGTCGAGAAAAGTCATAGCGCGTCAAGTGGCAAAGATCACTTGGCCGCAAAGCCAGTTGTGCGAGCGGAACTCCGAAAACGGGCGCGAATACCTCTGTGCGAGTCGTGTGTGGCCCATACAACGATGGCAAGTCGCTCAGGTTATCGGGAATGCCTTTGCGGTGCCCATTAAAGGGCTCACCAGTTCCTCTGTGGGCCAAAACCTGTGAGCGGCTTCTTTTCTACTCCTGCCGCGTTCACTCGCGAAGGCGTTGCTGCGGATGGCCTCGGAACGTAGCTGTTACAGGGCTAGGGCAGTGAGATTCGATAGAGGTTCCGGTGTACCGTCGTGTTCACCCAGGCATAGTGCTCCGGGTCCTTGGCGGGGACCAGCTCTTCACGGCTCACGGATATGGCACCACGAACGACATTTGATTCGGCGAATGGAGCGATCCCGTCCGCAGGAAGAACCGGCAAGTCTTCCCCCCGCCCCAGGGGAATCGCCAAACTGCGACCCGGGCTTGTCCGTGATGACTCTTCTACTGGAACGAAAAGGAATTTTCCGTCAGTCGACCATCTTGGAAAGCAGTAGGTTGCGGAAATCCGCCGCGTCACTCCGCCGGCTAGCGGAATCGCTGTGACGGCAAAAATTTTTCTTTCGGGTGTCGCGGGAACGAATGCGATCACCCATCGCCGCCCAGGTGAGACGCTCTGGAATTCCAAAATGGGAAACGGGACGACCTTGGAGCGGTGTGTCCCGTCCGCGTCAACCTGCTCCAGGTAGTTTTTGTTCCCTTCCGTGTGTTGGAACAGGACTTGGCCCCCCACGCCAAAGTGGGGTGACTGCGCGCCGGTAACATCCAATTTTTGTGGGGGATTGCTGCCACCCACCGGTGCCAGCCACAACTGCGTCGTCCCCCCCGCCGCGGCGGTCGTATATGCCACCTGTTTGCCATCCGGCGATAGATCGAAAGCTATCATCGAAATTCCGGGTAGCACTACTTCGCTCTTTCCCGACTCGACGACTGTGCGCCTCAGCTCTGCACCCGAGTTCTGCCCCTGCCGCAGAAGGTAATAAAGAACACTGGCGTCGGGGCTGAAAACGGGATGAGACAGTCCGCCAACCACTTCACCCTCAGAAGAGAGCGGCCGCTCGATGTTCCCGTCGTGCATCCAGAGTGCGCTCTCGTGCACACCCACGGAGGTAATCAGCGCTGGCGCCTGCGGCTCTACCGCCATTCCATCCTCCTCGGTCGGTCCAAAGGTGATTTGCTCCGGCTCTCCGTCTGGAAAGTACTGCCGCCAGATGTGGCTCTGCCCATCCACTGTCACGGTGAAATACATCCATCTGCCATTTGGGGACCAACCCGCGGAGGTACACGCACCAACGGGGCCAATCGGCCGCGGGGAGGCCTGGCCCTCCAGATCCACCAGTCGGCACGGCGCCCAATCGCCGTTCTCGTTCATCTCTACCACGAGAGCCCAGTGCCGATCCGGAGAGGCATACGAGTAGTGGGCCATACCACGCTCGTGCGCAGGAAAGTAAATTTCACGCGAACCGGCACGCGTCACTGTTGCCGTCACCACTCCCAGATGGATCGCCTCGCCCGATCGGATTTCGGAAAAGAGAAGATGATCGCGGTCAAGCCACACCAGTCCCGCCGCATTCTGCATCCATAGATGAGGCTCACCTCCCAGCGCTGATACGGCGTAGGTGGAGAACCGGGGACCCTCCAACACCGTGTACGCAATCTCTGCCCCATCCGGCGAGAACGCCAGCCCGTATTTCGGCCGGTGGTCGTCCGTCACCCGCCTGGCTTCTCCGTTCGGCAGCATCTTCACATAGATCTCATCAGAGGAAAGAAAGGTGTTGTTACCGCGGATAAAGGCCACCATATGTCCGTCCGGCGATAGCGCCGGAGCTACGGCAGAATCGGTAAATTCGGTGAGCTGCATGAACCGGACTTCTGGCGGGCGATGGCGGGATCGATAAAGGGCCAGCGCGAAGAACCCAAGGGCGCAGCCCGCCACAGAAGCGGCAAGTAGAATCCATCGTGCCAGTCGGTTTCCTGCGATCCGGCCGCCAGGCGGGAGAGCCGGGGCAGTCGGCGGCACTGAGATTCCCGTTTCTGACGGCAGTTCCAGGCTTCCTCTCGCCTCATTGGGGAGCGCCATGAAGCGGTATCCGATCCGCGGAATGGTTTCGATGTAACGGGGAGAGCCTGCCGAATCTCCCAGAGTGTCGCGCAATTTTTGGATGGATTTATTCAGCCCGTGGTCGAAATCGACAAACACATCGGACGCCCAGAGGCGTCGCCTGAATTCTTCACGTGTCACAATCTCGCCGGGAACTTCGAGGAGCAACAACAGGACCTGAATCGGCTGCTGCGATAACCGGATCTTCGCGCCGTTCTTAGTGAGCTGGCGCGTCCTCAGATCCAGCTCAAACTGGTCAAACCGAACCGTCCCTTCAGTGAGTGAAAGGGGCATTCCACACCCGCCAGACCGCGAGCCCCAAGTTTAGCACTCCAAGGTTAGTCGGGGACAACTCTTCCAACTGATTACTGCAGAAAGGTTTGTTCGGGGAGAAACAATTCGCCGCGTAGGCATTGCTTCCGGAAGGGCAGTCATGGAAACTTCGGACGCATCACTGTCACATCGAGTCCAGAAAGAGAACAACCGCCGAAGAGGAAACTGCCCACTTACAAGTTCCGGCTGCGATTTTCGCAAACGGAGTGAAGACAACTAAACAGCCGCGGTGAAAACGAGAAACTCGCCGCAGAATCAGAGGGAGACGGACATGAAGTCGACATTTAGGAAGACGTACGCACGTTCTTTGGTACTGCTCGCTGTCGGAATTATCGCGGCGATAGGAGTCGCCCACGCAGATGGTTGGTGGGACGATTACGAACAACTGGCCCAAAAGACGGAACTGGAACAGCTTCACGCAACCTTTCATGCGTCAATCAGCGTGCACGATCCCGTGAACCTCGATTCGCCTGCAGTGATAACTCAGCGAACCCGCGACATACTCGCGCTCTGGTCCAAAGACGCCGAACTCACCGTTATAGGCACTACTACCACGGCAGGAAATTACATTGGCAACGGCGATCCGGAGGATCCCGCAACTTGCCCTATACCCTCGCTCGACACATCCGCCGCCGGGAAACAGGGCACGCTGTGCACGTTCTTCAAGTATGTTGCCGGCGGGTTGCAGCCAGCCAATAGGTTGGTGTCGCTTTCCCCGGCGTACAAAACGAAGTATGTTCCTGTAAAGGACGGTGACAGCCAATGGAAATCATCAGTGTATTTCGAATGCCATTACTTCGACGTGTCATTGAATCCTGCCACTGGCCAGCCGTTTTGGACGGCAAAGAGCCACGTATACCTTAGCGGTGAAGGCAAAAAGATCAACGGGAAGTGGTTGTTGACGAAGGTCAGCTCGGCTGCGGTTGGAATTCCGATTCCTTAGCAGGCTGCCTTCTGCGGAAGCGAGGCCGGGGCAGCATGCTTATCGCTGGAGTGATGCGATAGGTCTGCTGTCCGTGCACCGCTTTTCGTCGCCCAGCCTTTTGAGCGGCCCCAAAAAGCTTCACTGTTCGTAGCTAATTAGCGTCCGGTTTTCGTAGCACATAGAATGTCCAGTTTATTAAGTTCAAGTCGGCTAGTAGTTACCAATCCTGATTTCAACTGCTGCCAACAGGCCAATGCACTCATTGAGAGTCAGAGAGAGACCATCGTCGTTATGACTCCTGATAGACGCCGTTCTCACCAGTTGCGGAGTCACTGACGATAAGCCGACTTTCTATGAGCAGGTCACTAGTGTCAAGGGATTGTTCTTTGTTTTTTTCTTCATAGGGCTTTTGCTTTTGTTGTTGCTCTTGGTTTCGTTGCTCTCCACCGTGTTTCTATTCGCACTCTTGATGAGCTGTCTTCATGCAAGCTCGGTGTCGGTTGGGGTTCGAGAGGAAAGTCGATGCTGCCATTTATCGGTCGGCCTCGAAGGCCGAAGTCGGCTCGCAGTCATCGGAACACGGTGTCGTCGCAACGGGTGAACATGTTGATCTCTCAAGCAGCTTGTTCGTAGAACGGCATATACGTAGCTTGGGTGCTCCAGAGATGATGAAGCAACACCGCAAGTTTGCGGGCCACGGCAACGACGGCCTTACTTCTTGCCACCTCGGGCGGCTAGGCGCAGGCCCCACTGTCGTAAGGCCGAGTCTCGTCCGTGCGGTCGAAGGATGTGATTGGAGCACTCGATCAGCAGACTTCGGAGATAGGCGTTGCCGGCGTGAGTGATGCCGAGCTGCGGATCATGATCTCCAGACTGACTTCGACGCGGTCGCAGGCCCAGATAGCACCCAACGTCGCGACTTCGTCCGAACCGCTCTTTGCTTCCGAGCGTCAGCACGAAGGTTAAGGCGGTGAGATGACCGACGCCGTGAACCTTCGGCAGCGCCTGCGTCTCTGGATACTCGGTCTGGCCGAGCTGTTGGATCTGCCGGTCGTACAGCTTGATCTTTACTGTCATCTCCGCGATCTGCTGAAGTACCGGACCGAGCGCCTGTGCCAGTCCAGGTGGCATAACGGCCAGGCTGCGCTGGGCGAAGCACGTTGTGGCGGAGGCAGGCATACGGTAGCCGCACGACTTCGTCAGACCACGAACGGCGTTCACCGCCGCAGTGCGCAGTCGCACCAACAGCGCTCGCGAACGGATCAGAGTCAGAGCCTGCTGTTGCTCAACGGTGCGATGGGCAATCGGCCGAAGGATATTCGGATCAAGCCGGGCATATCTTGCCAGCTTCTCAGCATCGACCTGATCGCTCTTCCGGTCACTGTGCGAGATCGCCCGCAACTCACGGACGTTCGCCACGATGACTTCGTGACCTAGTTCCTGCAACTGCGCGCTGATCCAGATCGAATGCGTTCCCGCCTCCATCGCAACCCGCGCTGGAGCCACGTCGGTGAACCACTTCTCGATCGCCTTCGGGGTAGTTCTGAAGCGGCCACGGTCGACCACCTCTCCGTCCTGGTTGAGGGTGCAGTAATGGCTCCAGACATCGCCAAGGTCGATGCCGATCGTGATCTCAACCTTGGCCTGTCTGCGCGGAACTTCAGCGATGAGGTGCTGCGCTGGCTTCTTCATGGGAACAGTCTGCTCCTCCTTCGGAAGACCTGCTCATCCCATTTATCAGGACTATCCGAAAAGCGAAACGTTGCTGCTAGACTTCACTGCACTAGAGCTTATGAGAAAAACCGAATGTCTTCTTTTGCTCGCGGTCATCGCTCTAGGGAGTTCTGCTTCCACGGCTCAAAGCACGTGTTCGAATTGCCGGGTTTTCAGTGGTGATGATGACCCCTGTCTCGATAAGGCTCCCCCACCTTCGCCCGCGATCGTCGCCGCCATCCTAGTCACGGATGCAGCGCGTCAAGAGCTTGAAGATGCGGATACGTCAGAGCGTGCTCGCATCCCGAAACTGCTCAGAGGACTTGTGGTTCACCTAGCAAGTGAACGGCAGACAGACATGATCGTCAGAGGCGACTTCCCAATGAGCGGAGGAGATAATACGTGGTTCTGGATAATTACCTCTGCCGATAGCAAACCCGTACAACCTGGATTCAAGCCAGCACAGTAACGGTTCTTCGCAGCCGCCACAATGGCTACCGGGACGTACGCACCGATTGGTTCGCGGGTTCTCACAGAGACATCCAAGTCTTCCGGTACGACGGACATTCCTACAAGCTCTACCGTGAGAAGTACAAAGACCTGCCGCCTGTCTGACACGCTGTCCTGTCATTAGCCGCACTGTGGTCTTATCCCTCGCTGCCCGACCGAAAATGCATTAGTCCTGATAAACGCCATTGTATTGACTTGGCTTTCTGGAAGCGATCCAGTTAGTGACGACAGAGGGAATGTCAGACACTCCGCCGGGAGCCGCTACGCAGCAACGAGCGCCAGTTCAACTGCCCTTTGCGCTTCGGCTTTCTCCTGCTCTTGACGATATTCGGCAAGCCGATCAACGGCGGCCAGCTTATGCGCCGGCGCAAGATGAGCGTAACGGACGGTCATCTTGATGTCTTTATGGCCGGCGAGTTCCTGCACTGTCCTCAGATCGACGCCGGCCATTACGAGGCGCGAGATGTAGGTGTGGCGAAAGATATGCCAAGTGACGTCCTTGAGTGCTGAATTTCTCTTTATTGCTTCCTCCATCACCAGTTCAAACCAGGCACGGGGCGACGCCATTGGCTCACCATATCTTGTAAGGCAGACAGTCTGACTCTGCTGATCCTCAAGTGCCATGGACGAGCCAGTTGTGAGGACAAGAGCACGCTCCATCTCCTTCTTGATTTTTAGCTGATTCCGCCGCTCCCGAAGTTCCTCCAGCGCCGCAACCGCAACGGTGGTCAGGATGACCACCCGCGCCGTTCCATTCTTAGTCTTTAGCAACAGCAGTTGTCTTCGCTCTACATCGACACGATCCCACTCCAGCGAATACTGCTCTCCGCGTCGCATTCCAGTTTCAAGAGCCAAGGTCATTTCGGGTTCGTGGGTTGGGCACCTCTCGCGAATGATTGCGCGTATCGTCGCCTCCTCCGCGAAGGTGACGAAGCGAACTCTGCTGTTGTCCTCCCGGTGGAGGCGCACGAGCCGAGCGGGGTTGGCAGTGGCCTTCTCGTTGCGGATAGCCTCTTCGAAGATCATGGAGATAGTTCCGCGATATCGGTTGATCGTCGTCTTCGTCAGATCGGTGCGCTTATCCAGATATGCCTTGATCGTCTGCGGCGTGATGTTGTCGAGTGGGATCTTTCCGAAGGTTGGCAAGAGTTTCCCGACCGTCGAACGGTCACCGGGGTACGAGGCCTTATGCTCCTGGGAGTACACCAGAGCGTCCGCCGCGATCTCCTCAAAGAGCACCGCGCGGCGCGCCCGAACCTCCGGCATTTTTACACCCATTCGGGCGTCCGTCTTGCGACGTTGGTAGAGAGTGACAGCGTCCGAACGCCGACCAACCTTTTCCCGAAACCGTTTACCCTCGATGTAATAGTTGATCCACCAGATGCCACTACCGTCCGGTCTCTCGAAAATCCCTTTGATCGCTTTCGGCTTTTTGACCGTCCCGTTTGCCATCGTTCCGCACCCCATTCCGTTGTACTTAACTATCACACCGAACTGGGGTCGTGGTGGCTGTTTTGGTGGCTGTTCGGATTGAGAATAGGTGCTTTTCGGGTGCGATCCGGTGCAAGGAGAAAAACTATAAGTCTAATGTTTGCAACAAAAATGCGAGCCGGTGCGACACTGTGCAAACCGTAAAATGCCCCTGTTAATCGAAGGGTTGCAAGCTGTACGTGAGATCTGTCGTTCTGGGTCTCTTCTCCTCGAAGAGTCGCCGCTGTTTGGCATTGCCTCGCGGATATACATCCACGACGTTGTCCACGTAGCCGCGATCCGCGCTCGCAGAAACTCAGCCGCGGTTATGTTCCTGGGCCGTAAGCAGGCGGCGGTTAAGACATCAAATAAGCTAGGGCGCAAACCATTCCCGCGCAATGACCTACGAAAATCTAGAAACAGCAGTCGAACCCGCCAAGATGGGGAAATATCACCTTATGAGTAATTTCCCCAAGTTAGTTTCATCTTATTCGGTCACCAGGTTTCACCTTATGAGGTCTGGTTCTCCTCAAGTTATTGATATACAGCGATGCCAAGTTTCACTTTATGAATAAACCCACACCGGAAGGCGGGGGATATGCTGATTTTATGAAAATCATGGGGAGCCGGGTTCGAGTCTTTGGGTGGGCTGCGGTATGGATGCTGACGATTTCGGTGGGGTGGGCGCAGGAGGGTGCACAGAAGATTGCCGAGCTGGGAGAATGTCCGTTGGCGAGCGGTCAGGTGGTGCTGGATTGCAAGGTTGGGTACAGAACCTTCGGTGTGATGAACGCTGATGGGACGAATGTCGTCGTTATGCCTTCGTGGCTGAATGGGCGAAGCGAGGAGCTGATTCCGTTCTTTGGGGATAAGGAGACCGGGCATCGGTTGGTGGATACGTCACGGTTTTTTGGCGTGGCGTTCGATGCGTTTGGGGATGGAGTGTCTTCGTCGCCTTCGAACAGCAAGCGGCAACGTGGGCCGGAGTTTCCGGCATTCACCATGGAGGATATGGTGCGGGCACAGTACCGCGTGCTGACCGAGGTGCTTCATGTGGGACACGTGCACGCAGCAGTAGGGTTGTCGATGGGTGGAGAGCAGGTATTTGCTTGGGCGGTTTTGTTCCCGAAGTTTTTGGATAGGGCAGTGCCTATTGTGGGGACGCCGCAGGTGACGAGCTTCGATCTGTTGTCGAAGCAGATTTTGGTTGAGGCGATTGAGTCGGATCCTGGATATATGGGCGGCCGATATGTGACGGAGCCGGAGTTGAAGCTTGCGAATGCGATTGGGACGCTGATCGTGAGTGCGCCGCAGTATCGAAATGCAGAGGTGCCGAGGGAGCAGTTTGCGGAGTGGATGAAGTTGGTGGAGTCGCCGCAGCGGCAGGACGCGAATGACAGGATGTGGCAGGCAAGAGCGATTATGCATCACGATGTGCTGCATGGAAGGACGATTGAAGAGGTTGCTCGGGGAGTTCCGGTGAAGTTTCTGGTGATCGTGGCAGCGGAGGATCGGATGGTTGCTCCGCAGCCTGCGCTGGAGTGGGCGAAGGATGTTGGGGCAGAGACTTATATTTCGGCTGGAAGCTGCGCGCACTTGATCATGCAGTGCGATGCTGAGGCGGTGTCCTCGCGCGTAGAGCGGTTTCTGGCGCGGTGATGCAGGTTTTCCCGTTTTGAAATTCGCACGCAAAAGTTTGCGAAAGATCCCTTGTCAGGATGAAGTGAATGCACCAAGGTAATAAGACACCGCGCCGTTGAGTAACGTGACTTCGGTTGGTGTGGATGACCTGAACATCTTGACTGTGCCTTGGGAGACGAAATGCGAGTTTTGATCGTGGAAGATGACGCAGCACTGGGATTGTTTCTCCAGAAGGGTTTGAAGTTGGAGGGACACCAGGTGGATTGGGTGACTGATGGGGAGGCAGGGCTACGATATGCGGAAGAACATCGTCCGGACCTGATCGTGCTGGATCTGAGTCTTCCACGGAAAGACGGAACCGAAGTGCTGGCTGAGATGAACGGCCGGTTCGATGAGACCTCGGTGCTGGTGTTGACGGGGCGAAGCCAGGTGGAAGAACGGGTGAAGTGCCTGAATCTGGGGGCGGATGATTGCCTGCTGAAACCTTTCAGCTTTCATGAACTGACGGCACGATGCCGCGCGCTGATGCGGCGGCGAGAGCAGTTTGCGGATCCGGTGTTGCGGCATGGCGACGTGGAGTTGAACCGGATGGAGCGCAAGGTGATGCGCAACGGACAACTGGTGGATCTGACCGTGAAGGAGTTCAGCCTGCTGGAGTTCTTGCTGAAGCGGGGCGGGCAGTGCTGCAGCCGGAGTGAGTTGCTGCGGGATGTATGGCAGATGTCTCCCGATGCCGGGACGAATGTGGTGGATGTGTATATCAATTATCTGCGGCGAAAGCTGGCGGCGACGAGTGCGGATGGCGACCTTGGGAACTCCGTTATCGAGACGGTGCGGGGAGAGGGTTACCGAATGAGTGCCGTGCGCAAACCGATGGGACGAGTTGGTATGCTTCCTGCAAATGCGGCGTTTGCCGGTGCGTGAGCTTGCGCAACAAAGTGGTCGCGCTGAGTTTGTGGAGCGCCTGGACACTGCGCTGCATGGTCTCTGCCAGCCTTTGACAGTGCTGCAGTGCAGACTGGCGATGGGCGAGTTGATTGGGGAGCCAGATGCCATGCTGGAGGCGATTCGAGAGGCTTTAAAAGAGTGTGTGCGGTTGAACCAGACGGTTGGAACGATGCGAACGATGCTGCAACAGGTGAAGTCGGATACGAATGGCGAGAGGATAGGGTGACGAAGATGGGTATGGGACGCGAGTCAGTGTTGAATATGGATACGGGTGAGGTGGCTGCTGCACGAACGGTGGTATTGGCGAGTGCGGATGTGGCCCTGAGGCAGCGGCTGCGTACCTCTCTGACGGGACTGCGATGGCAGGTGCGCGAAGCCAGTGGTGGAGCGGAGGCGATGGCACAGCTTGAGGACGCGCGATCGGAGGCTTTACTGGTGGATAGCTGGCTGCCAGATCTCGAGGTCGGTGAGTTTGCGAGCGTGATTCGCATGATGTATCCGGCGATGGAGTTGCTTCGAGTGGATGGTGGTGTGGATGGGGGGGCGCGGAGTCCACGGCGTAATGAGTTGCTGCACGCCTTGCGGGAGGCACAGAATGCGCCACTGAACGATACAGCGGCCTGGGCAGCCGCTCCGGCTTCGGTGCCTGTGCCTGCTCCGACTGCTGCGTCTGGCGCGGGAGCGAAGACACCGGTTCGGATGCCGACCCCAATAAGAAAAGATATCGACCAGGACGTGGAGCAGGAGAGGGAAGAGCAGGTTCGACTGGAGTCGACGCGGCAGGCATTGGCGGCTTTGTTGGGACGGGAGGAAGTAACCCGGCCTTTGGCCAAGACGGAGGCGATGTTGCCTGAGATGATTGGGGCAAGTGAACCGATGCGTGAACTGACGCGGTTGATTCGGTTGGTCGCTCCGCGGTCGACGACGGTATTGATCGAGGGGGAGACGGGGACGGGGAAGGAGGTTGTGGCGCGAGCGTTGCATCGGTTGAGCGAGCGAGCTGGGAAGCCTTTTGCTGTGTTGAACTGCGCGGCGATTCCTGAAGCTTTGCTGGAGGCGGAGTTGTTTGGACATACGCGTGGGGCCTTTACCGGAGCGGTGCAGTCGCGGACGGGAAGGATTGAGGCAGCGCACGGAGGAACTCTGTTCCTGGATGAGATAGGCGAGATGCCAATGGCCTTGCAGGCGAAGATGTTGCGGTTCTTGGAGTGTGGCGAGTTGCAGCGGGTGGGCGATAACGAGACGATGCGCGTCGATGTAAGAGTGATCGCGGCGACGCATCAACCGTTGGAGAAACTTGCTACCAGTGTCGGTGCGGAACGGACCTTCCGATTGGATCTTTACCATCGGCTGGCTGTCTTTCCGATTGAGGTGCCGGCACTGCGGGACCGGATGGACGATCTTGGGTTGCTAGCAGAGCACATCCTGGAGCAGATGGGGCAGGAGATGCCACGCAAGCGGTTAGCCCTCGATGCAGAAGCAAAGTTATATGAACACTCGTGGCCGGGCAATGTGCGGGAGCTGATGCATGTGCTGGAGCGTGGCGCGATTTTGGCAGGCGACAAGATGGAAATCGGAGAGGATGAGATTCGTTTCGGACGAGCTACGCGAGGGTAGCTAGATACGGATCGCGTCTTGGGCGCGATACCTGTGATTTCTAACTACTTGTTTAGCATCCAAATCGAAATTGAAGTTGATAAGAGCGCTCTCATTTGAGGGCGCTTTTGTTTGGTCGTACGACTGCATATGTCATGGCGTGGAGGTGCAGGACATGCAGACGACGACAGCGATGAGCGATGCGTTGGGACGATATCTGGATCTGACCAGTCAGCAGATGCAAGCGACTGCGAGAAACATGGCGAATGTTGATACGCCTGGCTTCAAGACGCAGGGGTTCGACTTCGAAGAAGTGTTCGCTCAGCAGTTGAATAATAGCGCCGGGGCGACGGGCCTTGAGGGCGTGCAAGCTCCGATGGAGGACGTCGACGGATTGGTGTCGCGGCCGGATGGGAACAACGTGTCGATGGACCGCGAAGGCTTGCAACTAGCCAAGGCGCAGATGCAGTTCAAGCTGGGAACGCAGCTCCTGAAGGGTGAGTTCTCAAGCGTGATGAGTGCAATTCATATGGATTCGAAATAGGCCATGAATATCTTTGGAGTGATGGATATAAGCGGTTCGGCGTTGAAGGCCGAGCGAGTACGTGCCGAGGTTGTGGCTTCGAATATGGCTAACGCTGAGACGACGCGAACCACGGAAGGTGGGCCCTATCAACGCCACCATGTAGTGTTCCAAGCTCAAGATGGTGGGACGTTTCAGAATTCGATGGTGAACCAGTTGAGTGGCGGCTCGAGCATTAGTTCGGGGACAGGTTTCAAAAACATCTATAGCGGCGGGGTTATCGGTGGCTTGAGCGGTGATGTGACTGCCGCCGATCCTACGCCGGGCGGGGTTGAAGTAACTGGTGTGATCGCAGATGCAAGTAAGCCGCTGCAACGGTATGACCCATCGCACCCAGATGCGGGGCCGGATGGATTTGTGGCGTATCCGGATATCAATCCGCTGACGGAGATGGTCGATTTGATGGGGGCGACGCGGTCCTACGGGATGAACGCCTCGGCGATCACGGCGGAGAAGGGCATGTTCAACTCTTCGCTTGATCTTTTGAAGTAAGGCAATAGCGCGGGGCGCGAAGACATAAGAAACACAGAGGAGGAATTGTGGTCGGATTGCCTGTTGGTCCTGGGGTAATGAGCGGAGTGGGAATGGGAGGTCTCGATGATGGCTTCCTGAGTGATGCGGGCGTCGCGGCGTCGAATGGGGGCGGTGCGGGTAGTGTGCCATTTGCGGGAGTGCTGCAGTCGATGGTGAAGGAGACGGCAAAGCTTGACCAGAAGGCTGGGGAGGCTGTGACCGGGTTGTTGAATGGCTCTGGTGTTGAAGTACATGACGCCATGATAGCGACGCAGAAGGCGAATATGGCGTTTGAGCTGGCGCTACAGGTGCGGAACAAAGCAGTAGGCGCTTATCAGCAGATGATGGGCATGCAGTTCTAAGAACTTAGGGTTCAGAGAGACGCTGGGGCGAGATGGCAGAGACAGAACAGGTTGGCGGGGCGGGGATTCAAAGAGCGGGACAGGCCAGCGCTGGTGTGGCGGGCGCGACTCCGCTCGAGAAGGCGCAGGCGATGGCCTCGGCGATGCGCGAGCGGTTGATGGCAATGCCGGCGGCGAAAAGAACGTGGCTGATTGCGGCTGGGGTTTTTCTGGCTGCGATGTGCGCCGCGATGGTTTGGTTTGCGGGCCGGCCGGATTGGCGTGTGCTTTTCAACGGGCTGGATGCAAAGGATGTACAGCAGGTTTCGCAGGAGCTTGCAGCAGCGGGAATTCCGTACGAGACAACGGCAGATGGCGCTGGAGTGCAGGTGCCGGCAGATATGTTGGATAAGGCTCGGATGGAGGTTGCGGCGAAGGGGATGCCGCAGACCGGGCGCCTGGGTTTCGAACTGTTCGATAAACCGAACTGGGTGGGCAGTGAGTTTGATGAACGTGTGAACTATCAGCGCGCTCTTGAGGGCGAGCTTGAGCACACGATTGGAACTTTGGGTGTGGTCAAGTCGGCCCGTGTGCACCTGGTGCTGCCGCAGCCTTCGTTGTTTACCGCCGAAGAGAGGGTGGCGAAGGCTTCGGTAGTGTTGAAGCTGAAGCGGGATGCGCTCGACCCGGAGCAGGCGGATGCGATTCGTAGTTTGGTAGCGGGCTCGGTGGAGAATCTGAGCACGGATCAAGTCACGCTGGTGGATGCCGATGGACGGGTGAACTTCAAGCCGCGCTCGAGCAACGCGGCTGAGGCTGACGCTGAGCAGTCGATGGAAGCAAAGTTGGTCGCGATGCTCGAGCCGCTGGCAGGGCGCGACAACGTGCGCGCTACCGTGAACGTTAGCTATGACGAGGGAAGCGAAGAGCGGACCGACGAGGTCTATGACCCAACCGAAGTGGCGACATTGAGCATGCAGAAGAGCGAACAGATATCGACCGGACGGGGAGGGCCTTCGGGCGTTCCGGGGACGGCAAGTAATTCGCCTGGGGCGTCTCCTGAGGGTGCCGTGGCAGGATCGCAGGCGGCCGCTGCACCGGGAACTCCTCCCTTGCTGCAGAAACAGGCTCAGGCTTTGCCGGTGTATCCGCAACAGAATGGAGCGCAGGGGCAAAGCATTCATCAGGAAAATGGAACCTACGGAGTTACAAAACATCTGGTGCATACGGAGCAGGGGCCGGGCCGAGTGCGTCGTGTGTCGGCTGCGGTGGTGGTGAACGATCGGAGTATGACTGAGGGTGCGGGCAAGCTGGAACATGTGGTGTGGAAGCCGCGCAGCGCGGAGGAGATGCATCGGCTGGAGGAGCTTGCGCAGGCTGCGGTTGGCTATGATGCGCGGCGCGGTGACCAGGTGGTGATGCAAAACGTGAGCTTCAGCACGAATGCTCCTGAGGTAAAGCCACCGACCATGGACAGGCTGATGGAAGAGGTGCGCGGGTTGTTGCATACGCAACCGGGACTCGTCCGAACGTCGGTGATTGGTCTCTGCGGTGTGCTGCTGGTGCTGTTTGTGTTGCGGCCGGTTGCGAGCCAGATGACTGCGACGTTACGCGAGCCAATGATGTTGCCGGCGGCAAGTGGCGAGGTGGGAGTGATGGGCGCGGGGGGAGAACAGTTATTGCCGCTGCCCGAGGAATCGGTGGAAGAACTGCCGCGGTCGAGAAACAAAACCTACCAGTTGCAGCAGGGAATCTTTGAGCAGGTGTCGGAGCACATTCGCCGGGAGCCGGCGCAGAGCACGCGGTTGATCGAGGCGTGGATTGGAACGTCTGAGGAGAGGTCGTAATGGGGACAGCAGTGCAGTTTTCAGGTGCAGAGACGATGCGGCAGAATCCGCTGCTGTTGACACCGGAGTCGGGATTTGTGCCGGCCGATATTCCGGGACTGCGGAAGGCCGCAATCCTGATGGTCGCGATCGGAGACGAACTGGCGAAGACGCTCTTTCAGAGCCTTTCGGAAAACGATGTGCGCCGGGTGACGGAAGAGATTACGAGGCTGGGAGATGTCCCTGCGGCCCAGTTGACCCAGGTGCTGACCGAGTTCTACGGGTTGCTGGAGACGCAGCAATACATGGTTCGCGGCGGCCCGGACTACGCGCTCAAGCTGCTCACAGAAGCCTTTGGTGCAACGAGAGCCGAGGAACTTCTGCAGCAGGTAAAGAAGATTCGCGAACGTACGAACGGCGACATGGCGATGTTGCAGAATATGGATGCACAACATCTGAGCAAGTTTCTGGAGAATGAACACTCGCAGACTGTCGCGCTGGTACTGGCACATCTCGATGCGAAGCGTGGTTCGACTGTGCTGATGAATCTGCAGGGTGCGATGCGGGTGGATGTGGTGCGGCGCCTCGCGGAGATGCGGCAGTTCTCGCCGGAGATGGCGCAGACGGTTGCGATGGCGCTGCATAAGCGAATGGAAAAGATGGGTTCGAGTGGGAGGAAGTCGTACTCGGGCTTCAAGGCAGTCGCTGAACTGTTGAACCGGCTGGATCAGGGCGAGAGCCGCGGGATCCTGGAGGAGATTGAACAGAGCGAACCGAAGGTGGCTATCGGGATACGCGAGCTGATGTTTGTGTTCGAAGACCTATGCACGGTGCCTGCTGAGAGTATTCGCGAGTTTGTAAGCGAAGTTGACAAAAAGACGTTGGCGGTTGCTCTGAAGGGCGGCAAGGACAATGTGAAAGCTCACTTGTTCAAGGCAATGAGTTCACGTGCAGTCGAGATGTTAAAAGAGGACATGGAGGTGATGGGACCGGTCCGGATGAGAGACGTGAATGCGGCTCAGCAGGAGCTGCTTGCTCTGGCGAGGCAGCTTGAAAGCGAAGGACGGATGATCTTGAAGATGGAGGTGGAAGATGATCTCGCCGTCTGAAAGCGCAGGTGCAGATGCGAACGGTAGCGCCGCGGTGCGATTGCCCGAGAGGCTCATGAAGCCGGATGCGAAGAACATATCGCGGCTTGAGTTTTATCCGTTGGATCGACCAGCGTTCGTCGCTGATAGCGAGTCGGAGGACGAGATCGCTGGTGTAGAGACTCTTCCGCCGGAGAAAGAGGCGCTTGTTGGGCCACAGCAACCTCAGACGGAGCAGATGTCAGATCGAGTCGAGATCGCGCGGAGTGAGGCGACGGCTGAGGCTCGTCTTCTATGGCAGACGGAGCTTGAAGAGAGGATCGCGGAGGAGCGGTCTCGGCTTCAAAGAGTTGAAGAAGAGTTTCGTGAACAGCGAACGAAATACTTTGCTGCAGTAGAGAGTGAGATTGTTCGGTTGGCACTAGCCATCGCGAACCGAGTGCTCCATCGTGAGGCTAACCTCGATCCGCTGTTATTGGCTGGCGTGGTGAAAGTGGCGCTCGAAAAGATTGCAAAGGACAGTAGTGTGGTGCTGCGAGTGCCAGCTAGCGAGGTTGAGAAGTGGCGGGGGGCGTTTGCCGCGAATCAAGAATCCACTCTGAAGCTGGTGGGAGATGAGCGGCTGGGAACCAGCGAATGTGTGCTTGAAACAAACGTTGGCCGAGTGGAACTGGGTGTAAGCGCGCAGTTGGAGGAGATTGAACGAGGCTTCTTCGATCTGCTGCAGCAGAGGCCCGCATGAGAGGCGACACTCAGGGCGCCGTGGATACGGGTTCGAATTGTCTGGGCGTTTACATGACCCAGCTGGCGAATCGGCCAGCCTGGCGGTGGAGTGGGCGTGTGGTGGAGGCGAATGGACAAACGGTAGAAGCCGAGGGCCCTTTGTGTTCGGTGGGAGAGTGTTGCGAGATCGTCGACAGCGAGGGTCAAAGACATCGGGCGGAGGTTATCGGATTTCGCGGCAGGCATGTGCTGGCGATGCCTTTGAAGGAGACGCAGGGAATTCGCTATGGAGATGCGGTGCTCGCAATGGGTGTGACGCCGCAGATCGCAGTAGGGACAGAGATGGAAGGGCGCATCGTCGATGCTTTGGGGACGCCGCTTGATGGACTGCCGACGCCGCGGGCGACAGCGGTGTGGCCACTTGATGGAACCATACCGCACCCAATGGAGCGTGAGCCGATTCGAGAGCCGTTGCAGACAGGCCTTCGCGTGTTGGACGGAATGCTGACGGTTGGGCGTGGGCAGCGAGTTGGGATATTTGGTGGGTCGGGTGTAGGTAAGAGCACGTTGATAGGGATGATGACCCGGAATACAGCGGCCGATCTTACGGTGGTTGGATTGGTGGGTGAGCGTGGGCGCGAGGTGCGCGAATTTGTCGAGGATTCGCTGGGGGAAGAGGGGCGCAAACGATCGGTGGTGTTGGTTTCAACTTCGGATCAAAGTCCTTTGTTGCGGATGCGAGCGGCGATGGCAGCGACCTCGGTGGCGGAGTTTTATGCGGCACGAGGGAAGCATGTTTTGCTCGTGTTGGATTCGTTGACGCGATACGCGATGGCGGCGCGAGAGTTGGGGCTTGCGGCGGGAGAGCCCCCAGCCAGCAAGGGGTATACGCCTTCGGTGTTTGCAAAGCTGGCGAAGCTGGTGGAGCGCGCGGGGAACTTTCGCAATGGGAGCATCACAGCCTTTTATACGGTACTGATGGAAGGCGACGATCAGCAGGATCCAGTGGTGGATGCGGTGCGATCGCTGCTGGATGGGCATGTGGTGTTGTCTCGGTCGATGGCCGCGAGCGGATGGTATCCACCGGTGAATGTCCTGGATTCGCTGAGCCGATTGATGCCTGCGGTCACGGCACCTGAGCATCGGGCACAGGCCTCTATCGTGCGTAGACTGCTGGCGGCCTATGCGCGATCAGAGGATTTGATTCGCATTGGAGCCTACAAAGCGGGGACCGATGAAGATCTTGACCGGGCGATGCAGGCGATGCCTATGTTACGTCAGTTTCTTGAACAGAGAAGCGATGAGCGAGTGACGATGCAGGACAGTGTGGCACGGCTAAACCGGATGGAGATTTAAAAGAATGTCGACACGGCTGGAGACCTTGCAACGATTGATGAATTTGTATGCTGCTGTCGAGCAGATGCATTCGACCGAACTGCAGAGGATAACAATCGCGGTTCATGAGGCACAGCGGGCGATTGAGATGGAGCAGAGTGTCGCACAGACGGCGCGTACTGATGGTCGTGAAGCGCTTTCGGCCGGAGATCGTGCCGGTTGGATGATGTCCGAAACCCAGCAGGAGACCGCAGGGTGGCGGACACAGAGACTGGAGAAGATTCGCCTGGAGCGCCAAGAGCTGAGCGATGCAGCCAGGGAGCAGTATGTCGCGAGCCGCTTGAAAAAAGAACAGATGAAGCGAGTCTACGAGGAGATGGAAAGGCGAACGGCGGTGGAAGAGGGCCGCAGGGCGCAATCAACCTCCGATGATCTCTTCCTGTCGCGAAGGCGATGGACCGACGCGACAGAGATGGCGGAGGAGAATGAGCACATGAAAGCTTCCTAATAGTTTTGGGATTGGTTTGGTCTGTGGATTGCAATTGCATCGGCTGCAAGAGATGGGCGAGGGACAGAGATGATGAGCACGGCGATTCTGATGTCGATGGGCGCGGAACAGAGTACGAAGCGTCCGGTTGCCCAAGAGGTAGATAAGTTAGAAGGACCCACGTTCGCGCAGGCCCTTGATGCTCGCGTGGGTATCCCTTCGGAGACGGTGGACAAGGATTCTGCTGCGGGAGCTCCGCCTGAGTTGCGGACAACTGCGGAGGCGACGGCTGGTCCAAGCGCGTGGAATTTGGAGGCCTCAGTAGGAGGCTCTGCGGCGTTAGTGGAGAAGGGATCTGCGGCTGGAACACTGCCCGAAGGGAGTACTCCCAAGTCGGAGTTAGTCACTAAGAATTTGATTGACGTGCCTGAGTTGACGGCTGCGGGGAAGGCAAAGACGCTTGCGGGCCAGGTGGTCTCAAGCGGAGGTGCTAGCAAAGAGATCGCAGGCGCCAAGAGTAGTCCCTCGCAGACTGTGGCTGCAGCAGAGCCGGAGTGTTTTGTAGAGACGAAAGATTCAGGAACTCAAGTTGCTGAGCTATCCGAGAACACGGAAGGGATCACAGGGGAGACGCTAACGGGTCTGCCCCTTGCTGCGGCCTCAGGCATACGGACTGGGGCGGTAAATCCGGTGGAGGGCCAGCGGGACGAGAATCAGGTTCTGATACCCAGCCTCGAGACGCCTGTGACTTCGAAGGGGATTGCGGCGACAGGCACAGCGCCGGAGACTGCCACCGCGAAGAAGACAATCAAAACGCAAGGGAGTGATGCAACGGCAGCAGTTGCTTCGAAGGGCGGCACGACTGCAGTCCATGCGGTGACAGATGAGGCTAAGGCTGCGCAGGGCGTTGTGATACAGGTTCCCGCTCCGTTGTCTGGTCACACAGAGGCATATGTCGCCTCGACCGTTTCACATAACGCTATGAGTGATGGGGCTGCAGATGGAACGGCCCTCGTTAGTGCGGCTGCGAGCAACACAACATCGATTGCGGGGACGACCTCAACTGCAGATGGCTCGAGTCACAAAAACCTTGTGCAGAGCACGAAAACTCCTGCGTCGAATATTGAGACGACACCTACGGCTTCGGCGGATCCGACCGGAACCGCGAAGGTTGATGTGAGAGCGGAGAGATCATCGGCAGTAACGGGGAATCCAGCCGGCGATGGCGATGGTAAGGGACGAACTGCAGGCGAGTCTCTGGGGACCTCGATTCATTCGGTGGTTTCTGGGAGCGATCTTACGAGTGCGGCGGTGCCGTCTGGTGTGACAGGGCTAGTGAAGCTGCCAAACGGAGAGTCGGGCGCACAGACTTCGGGACTGACTACTGGACTCAGAGAGCAGGATGGTTCAGGTGCGGTTGCGCGGTCCTTCGAGTCAATGCCACGAACTTTGTCGGCGACTCCAACGGCGCTTGAGGTTGGGATTCCTGATGGCACACACGGGTGGTTGAAGGTTCGGGCTGAGATGACAGACGGCGGTGTCGTGAATGCTTCGGTCTCGGCGGCGTCTTCGGCGAGCCAGGAGATGCTGCATCGGGAGCTGCCCTCGCTGACGGCCTATCTCCAGGCGGAGAAGGTTGCGGTGAATTCGGTTGTTGTTCATCCGGCGGCGGGCACAGGAACTGACTCGCGAGGCTACTCAGCCGGAACAGAGAGTGGCGCAAATGGACAAACGCCACAGGGAAGTAACGAAGGAGGAGAGCAACGACAGAGTTCTGTGAATGCGGCCACGGAGGCTACAGAGGATGTCTCGAGCTATCAGGAATTGCGGGGAGTTGGAGAGGATGGGACGCTACCGCTGACCGTCTATGAAGGCGGCGGAAGCTGGTTGAGCGTTAGGGCATAACGCACAGATCAAATTTCAACAAACTACATGGGATGAGGAGATAGAAGGATGGATTGGTCACAACTAAATTCGTTTGTAACATCGGGAGCGTCGTCGGCAGGAACAGTGGCTTCGGCACTGGCTCCGAAGCAGGCGGCCGTACATGCGACGCCGAAGGCGACGTCGACCAACGGAACATCTAACAGCGGATCAGCTAGCAGCAGTGCGGCGAGCGATCCATCGGATATCACGTCGGATGATTTTCTGACGTTGCTGGTGAGTGAGCTCCAGAACCAGGATCCTACGCAGCCGACGGATCCAAACCAATACATCACACAGTTGGCACAGGTGAACAGTCTCGAACAGCTCATTTCGATCAACCAGGGAATTGGGACCCTTGATGGTGCAGTATCAGCTCCTGCTCCTCCATCTGGCTCTGGTTCCAGCTCCGCTTCCGGGGCGAGCTCGGATGCGGTGGCTGCAGCTACGAGCGCAAACGCTGCGTTGGGTTTGCAGTCGATTCCAGGACAGAACGCGATATGGGGCGGCTCGACGGCGAGCTAAGCCACAATGGACAGCCTGTGGCGCCCGTTTACCGACGGTCCGCGCGGTCAACAGAACTATAACCAGAAAGAACAGGGAGAAGAAGATGGGAAATTTTTCGATTGCACTGTCAGGACTTGAGGCTGACACGACTGCGTTGAACACGATTGGAAACAATCTGGCGAACCTCAACACGACGGCTTATAAGGGGCAGACGACTTCGTTCGAAGATCTCTTTCATCAACAGCTTGGAGAGTCCGGGGCGGGCGATCCGATCCAGGTGGGATCAGGAACCAAGGTCGGTTCGACCTCGACTGATTTCAGTGAGGGAACGCTTTTGCCTGATGCCAACGGGAACACGAGCGATATGGCTCTGGACGGCAATGGCTTTTTCATCGTGGAGCAAAATGGCCAGCAGTCGCTGACCAGGGCAGGAAACTTTACGGTGGGCAACAGCGGTAGTTTGACGACGCAGGACGGTCAGTTTGTATTGGGTTACCCGGCGACGAGCGGCGTGGTGAATACGAACACCAATCCCGCACCGATCACGCTTCCGGTGGGCGCGACCGAAGGAGCTCAGGCGACACAGAATATTTCGGTGACCGCGAACCTGAACTCGGGCGCGACAGTTGGCACAACGTTTACGACGCCAATACAGGTGTTTGACTCGCTCGGCCAGAGCCATCAGGTAACGATTACCTATGATAAAACCGCTACAAACACCTGGAGCTACTCTATTGCATTGCCCGCCGGCGATGCGACTGGAACCCCGGTAAACACTACCGGAACTCTTACCTTTGATTCGAGCGGAAACCTGACGTCACCAACTGGAGCAATCAGCGGGATCAGCTTTCCCACGATGGCCGATGGAGCCAGTGATCTTACCTTCAACTGGAATCTAAACGGAGGGGGAACAAGCCCTCTACTCACACAGTTGGCTTCCGCGAACAGCAACGGCGCGACTCCTCAGGATGGTTTCACAAGTGGTAACTACACGGGATTCACAGTGGACCCCAGTGGCGTGATTCAAGCTAAGTTCAGCAACGGCAACTCGCAGACGATCGGTCAGATTGCGGTGGCGAATGTTGCTAACGTGCAGGGCCTGGTCTCCGTGGGAGGCAATAACTTCCAGACGACGGGGGCCTCGGGGCAGTTCGTTGCCGGAGTGGCGGGAACCGGCGGGCGCGGTGTAGTGGATGACAGTACGCTCGAACAGTCCAACGTCAATATTTCAACAGAATTCTCTAATCTGATTGTTGCGCAAAGGGCGTTCGAGGCCAACTCGAAGACGGTAACTACCTTCGATACGATCTCGCAGGATGTGATTGGGATGGTTCGGTAATATCTCCTGAAGCTGGTTGAGGCGGCTTAGCGGGTGCGGGACCGGAAGATCGGTCCGACCGGCTGGCCGCCTCGGCTGTTCTTCCTGTTCAAGAGCGAGCCCTACGGTACGGAACCTGAAAATTCGCTAATGTTCTCAGACTCTGAACTGGCCACCCGCTTGCAATCTCTTCAGGCATCATGGCTACTTCACCTACAGTTCTTGCTGGCGTCTCTTCTACGGTTCCTCCGGATTCCCCTCCCGCTGCAACGGCAGCTCCGGTGGCGGCTAAGTTTCCACTCATTCCTTTATTGATTGCCGTGGTGTTGGGAGTCGTTGTCGCCACGTTGGGTGTTGGCGGCGTTGTGTACTACCTGGTGCGGACGGGTCGGCTACCTGGACGAGAAGGGGCAGCTCACAGGGCGGAAGCTGCAGCCCCGGCCGCGACTCATGCCATGGTGCTGGATCCGTTACTGGTTAACCTCGCGGATGCGGGCGGGAGCTCGTACCTCCGGATCGCTATGACTTTGCGTGTGGCAGATTCCGCAGAAGGTAAAGACGCGAAGCCCAAGGAAGAAAAGCCCAAAGATGGCAAAGAGAACAGTGATGCCGTCGCCTCGGTACGCGACACGATGTTGACGGTGCTTGGGCAACAGACTGCGGACCGTCTACTGGCCGTTGATGGCAAAGAAGAGTTGAAGACAGAGTTGAAGACGGCGTTGGCCGAACATAACGCTGATCTGAAGGTGATGGATGTGTTTTTCACCGACTTTCTGGTTCAGCGCTAACACGAGATTTTGACTCGCAGAAGAGACGAGCGGACAGGGAGAGAGATGACGGGGACAGAGCTTGCGGTGGCCGGTATGGGGAGTGTTGGGACGAAGAGTCTGGATCTGGTAAAGACGGCGCCTGGTGCTCCATGGATAACGCGGATTGAAGAGCATCCATCGTGGGAGATGCTGTCGCAATTGCGGATCACGATGCGGGTAGGAGTGCCTTTGAATCGGTTCCGGGTGCGCGACGTGCTGACGCTGAAGGTAGGCCAGGTGTTTGAAAGCGGTTCGCCTGAAACGGAAGATGTACCGCTGATGGTCGGTCAGGTGCAGTTGGGTTGGAGTGAGTTTGAGGTCGTGGATCAGCGGCTGGGACTTCGGTTGACACGCCTCGGGTAGGGGTGCAGCGCTGCATGGAAAGTTGACTAAGTGTGTCGAGCGAGGAGTTGAGATGCGGTTTATGCAGGGTGTGAGACCACGAAATTTGAACGAAGCCGCGGCGTCCGAGGTTCAGGGACTTGCGGGATGGGTGTTAGGTCTGGCGCAGAGTTGGCGCGAGCCGCGAGTCTCTCAGAAGAAACAGCTCCAGTTGGTGGAGACACTGTCGCTTGGCGGGAAACGGCAACTGATGTTGGTGACGTGCGCGGGGGAGAGCTTTCTGGTTGGTGGCAGCTTCGAGAGTGTGGAGACAATCGTTCGGCTGAGAGCTGAGTCTTCGACGAGCCTCACGACGGACAGGATGGATGAACTATGCCGGTGAAAACCGCACTTCGCTGGCTGGTGCTTGCGCTGACAGTGTTGGCGATGGCTTTGCCTGTGGCTTATGCGCAGGCAGAGGGCAGGATGATGGTCGCAGCGGCGGTGGCGCCGGAGTCATTCTGGGTTAAGAAGCCGGCGGGAAGCTCTATTGCCGTTCACGGTCAGACGCAGTCAAAGAACGCCAAAGCTGGTGTGAAGACTCATGGGGTCGGAACGGGCGCGAACACTGCTACTGCGGCTTCGGGTGCGAAGAAGAACGATTCGATCGCATCTGAGCTGGCGGGAAGCAAGAGCGTTCCGTGGTCGATCGTCGTTGGCCTGACACTGTTGACCCTGCTGCCGGCACTGTTGCTGTCGATGACTCCCATGGTGCGGCTTCTTGTGGTGTTTCATTTTTTGCGGCAGGCGCTGGGGACACAGACTGCTCCGTCAAACCAGATCTTAATGGGACTGGCGTTGATGATGACCTGGTTTCTGATGCAGCCGGTTCTGCTGGAGGTCGAGCATACCGCTGTCGCTCCGTACAGCGCGGGGACGATAACGGGGGAGCAGGCACTGGACCTCGGAGTGGCACCCGTAAAGAGATACATGCTGCGCTATGCGCGGGAGAAGGATCTTGCAGTATTTGCTTCGGCGGGGATGGCCACGCGACCGAATAAGAGAGAGGACCTGCCGATTCAGGTCGTGGTCCCCGCATACATCCTGAGCGAGTTGAAGGCAGGGTTTCAGATTGGCGCGATCTTGTTTCTGCCGTTTCTGCTGGTGGATTTAGTTGTGGCAAGTATTACGACCTCGATTGGCATGATGCAGCTGCCACCGGTCGTGATTTCGACACCTTTGAAGATTTTGCTCTTCGTAATGATCGACGGGTGGAGTTTGTTGGCAGATCAGCTGATTAAGAGCTTTTAGTGCGGCGAGTAAGTCGCGATCGGAGCGGAGATGGGACCGGATCAGACGGTAGAGATTATGCGGCGAGTGTTGATTGAGGCGATGCTTTTGAGCGCACCTCTGCTGGTGGCGGCGGCCCTGGTAAGTCTTGCCGTGAGTTTACTGCAGACCCTCACGAGCGTGCAGGAGCAGACGCTGACGGCCGTTCCGAGGTTGGTGGTGGTCTTTGTCATCACTGTGGCGGTGCTGCCATGGATGGTGCATCGGCTGGTTGGATTTACGGTGCGTTTGTTCACTGACTTTCACAAGTACCTGGGATAGAGGCGCAATGAATCGCGAAGTGAGTGGATTGACAGCGGATTGGCCGCAGTACCTGACGGCAGCGGTGCTGGTGATGGTGCGGCTGAGCGGGCTGATGGTATTCGCTCCGGTCTTCTCTTCTTCGGCGATTGCCCCGCGGATCAAGGCCGGGTTTGTGTTTGCGATGACGATTCTGCTGGCGCCAGCAGTGGCGATGGTTCCGGGGGCGCGAGCCGTGCTTGACGGGAGAGCTTTGCTTGGGGAGCTGAGCGTGGGGCTGCTGTTTGGACTTTCGCTGATGCTGTTGAATGAGGCTCTGACTTTTGCAGGGACGCTATTGGGATTGCAGTTCAGCTTTTCGCTGGTGAATCTGCTAGACCCCAACGCGATGATCGAGACGGCGGTGCTGGGACAGATGCTGAGCTGGCTGGGCGTGCTGGTGATCATCGGCTCAGGGCTGGATCGTAGCTTGCTGGCCGCGGTGGTGAGGAGCTTTTCTGCTGTGCCCGTGGGGCAGGCGGTGATGCAGGCGAAGACCGGAGTAGCGCTGGCCATGATGGCGGGTGGAGTCTTTTTGTCCGGAGTGCAGTTGGCTGCTCCTGTAATGGCGGCTGCGTTGGCTGTAGAGGTGACGGTTGCGCTGGTGGCACGGTTGTCGCCTCAGTTGCCTTCGCTTGTGATCAGCGTACCGACTAAGACCATGGTGTCGTACGTAGTGTTGATAGCGAGCCTGGCCGTGTGGCCTGGATGGATTGAGCGACACTTCACGGCGTTGCTGGATGCTGCGGCAAAGCTGTTGGTGCGGGCATGAGACTGGCAATGGGGAGTGAAACCGGACAGTCGGCGGCGTCTGAGATTTTGTGGGGACACGCGATCGTGCTGGTGGGCTGTTGCTGCTTGAGAGGTCCACATGGCAGATAAAGGCACAGAGCAGGCTACTCCATTACGAAAGAAGAAAGCGAAGGATAAGGGCGATAGCGTTCATAGCCGCGAGTTGCTGTCAGCGATGGCAATGCTCGGCGGCATCATGATGCTCGGCGCGATGTCGAATGGGTTTGTGGCTGACTGGGGCAAGGTGTACCAGGAGAGTCTCCGCTCCGCTACGACAAATGTGAGCGGCTTGAATGGACAGAGCGGAGAACAGCTTTTCAACGTGGCTGTGCGCCGTATTCTCGTGCCCGCGCTTATGCCTGTGGGGTTCGTCATGGCGGCAAGCTTCGCCGGTGCGCTGGTGTCGGGAGTGGCACAGAGCGGTGGCGTGCAGATCTATCCGAGTACGTTGGAGCTTAAATTTTCGAAGCTGAATCCAGTTACGAACTTGGGAAACCTGTTCAGCTTGCGATCGGCGACACGATTGGTGAAGTCGTTGGTCCCGGCAGCGGTCATGGTTGTGCTGGGCTGGGGCGCTCTGAAGGCGTTGATGATTCCGATGCCGGTGATGAGTCTGCTGCGACTGCCTGCGACGTTTTCTGCGGCGTACGGGTTGGCGCTCGATGCCGCGTGGGTGACGCTGGTGTGGTCCGCGCTCGACTATGCGATCGAGTGGAGGAGCTGGAATCAGCGGCTGAAGATGAGCAAGCAGGAGCTGCGCGAAGAGATGCGCGATGCTATGGGCAATCCGCAGATCAAGGCGAAGATCCGGCAGGCTCAGCGAGCGATGCGTAAGCGCAAGGTGAAGGCGGATATGTCTCGGGCGAGCGTGGTGATTACGAATCCTACGCACTATGCGGTAGCGCTGGAGTTCAGCTTCGAGACGATGTCGGCGCCTACGGTGCTCGCCAAGGGGCGCGATCTGCTGGCCGCGGAGATTCGTGAAGAGGCGCGATGGGCGGGGGTTCCGATTATTGAGAATCCGCCGCTGGCGCGGAGCTTATACAAGATGGTCGAGCCGGGGCAATCGATTCCATTTGATCTGTACGCGGCGGTAGCGGGAATTCTGGCTTTTCTCTATCGGCAAAAGGTAGAGGAGCGTGTGCGACGGGATCGTCAGGCGAACGAGAGAGAGCAGAAGGCCAAATTGGCGAGCCGGCTGTTCGATGGAAGAGGGAACGTGGGAGCGACGGGAATGGTTGGAATGCGTGGTTTTGGAGGTGGGATGTGAGTGAAGCAGCGATAAAGAAGAATAGTGGTTTTCAGATGGCGAAGCTACAGACGCTGATGTTGCCGGTAGCGGCTATCAGCATGGTGTTCGTCATGATTATTCCGGTGCCGAGTGTGGTGCTGGATATTTTGCTGGCAGCCTCCATTACGGCGTCGGTGATTGTGTTTTTGACAGCGGTGCAGGTGCGGCGCGCGGTCGATTTCTCGGTGTTTCCAACGCTGCTTTTGTTGCTGACACTGTTTCGGCTGTCCTTGAATCTGGCATCGAGCCGGAGGATTTTGCTGCATGGACAGGAGGGAACGCATGCCGCAGGTGCGGTGATTGAAGCGTTCGGGCAGTTTGTGGTCGGTGGGAATTATGTGGTCGGGCTGGTTCTGTTTCTTGCGCTGATCGCGATTCAGTTTCTTGTGGTGAGCCATGGTGCGGTGAGAACAGCTGAGGTCACGGCAAGATTTACTCTCGACGCTCTGCCGGGTAAGCAGATGGCCATCGACGCGGATATGAATGCAGGCTTGATCGATGAGCAAGGAGCGAGGAAGAGAAGACAGGCCATCGCTCGCGAGGCTGAGTTCTACGGCGCGATGGATGGCGCGGCTAAGTTCAATCAACGAGATTCGCTGGCGACGATTTTGATTACGGCGATCAACATCGTGGCTGGATTGTTGATCGGGGTGTTGCAGCATGGCACGGATCTGGCTACTGCGGTAAAGACCTACACCATTCTGACGGTCGGCGATGGTCTCGTAACGATGATCCCCAGCCTGCTGGTTTCGATTGCAGGTGGCATGGTGCTGACGCGGGCTTCGTCTGCTGGGTCGCTCGACGAAGAGCTGGGTACGCAACTGTTACGGGGACGCAATACGCTCTGGATCGCCTGCGGTGTGCTGCTTGGGCTGGCTCTGATTCCTGGATTGCCGAAGCTGTCGTTTGTGTTGCTGGCAGTTGGCGTTGGATTGATTGCGCGGCGGCTTCCCGCGGCGAAGGACGCTTCTTTACTGTTGGCGGAGGAGACCTCCGGAGTTGCTGCGAAGGGCGATAAAGCGAAAGCAGCGGATGCAGCGAAGGGTGAGAATCTGGCCTCGTTGCTGAAGATGGATGAGCTGACGTTGGAGATCGGATTCCAGCTGATTCCCATGGTGGACGAGAAGCAGGGCGGACAAATGCTCAACCGCGTGCGTGCGCTGCGGAGACACCTGGCGACCGAGCTTGGGTTTATCGTTCCGCCGATTCATATTACGGACAACCTGCGGCTGAAGCCGCGTGAGTATGTTGTGAGTCTTCGCGGGATCGAGATTGCGCGTTGGCAGACAGAGCAAAACTGGTTGCTGGCCGTGAACTCAGATCCAAAAGCGCGTGTGCTGCCTGGCGTGGAGACGAAAGAGCCGGCGTTTGGCGTGCAGGCCCGGTGGATTCAGCCTGGGTTGGAGGAGCAGGCTCTTGCTGCAGGCTACTCGGTAGTGGATCAGACCACTGTGATTGGAACGCATCTCGGTGAGTTGATTCGAAGGCATGCACATGAACTACTGGGCCGGCAGGAGGTGAAGCGTCTGTTGGACAGCTTGAATGACAGTCATCCCAAGTTGGTGGAAGAGCTGGTACCAAAGATGATGACGCTGGGCGAGGTTCAGCGCGTGCTGCAGCAGCTACTGCGGGAGCAGGTTTCGATTCGCGACCTGGGGGCGATCCTCGAGATCCTGGTGGAAGCCGCGCAGCAGTCGAAGAACTTGGTGCACCTGGTGGAGAGTGTGCGGCAGTCGCTGGGGAGGGGGCTGGTGCATTCCCTGCTGGATGGCGAAGGCGGATTGAAGGTGCTGGTGCTGGAGCCGGACCTTGAGAGCGAACTGCAGCAGACTTTTGATCCACAGGGCGCCGGGTTGCTGTTGGGGGATGGATCACGACCAGCGGGCATGCGCTCGGACTTTCTGAAGCGGCTGGTGGAATCTGTGAAACGCCTAACCGGAGGAGCGGCCACCTCGGCACTCCCCGTGCTTCTATGTCCGAGTCCAGCCCGTTATCACGTGCGACGTTGGCTGGAGCCGTTTTTGCCGAAGGTGACGGTGCTGGCGCCAGGAGAGATTCCTCCTGAGATTCGAGTACGGAGCATTGGCACGGTTGGGTAGAGATAGGTCGAAGAGAGACAGCAGGACGGTTCGGGGCAGATCAGGAATGGAGGAAGTATGAACACAGGGGGTTCGATGCCGATACAGATTGGACAAAGGTTGTCGAAGGGGAAGCTCTCCGGAGAGCAATGGGCTTCGTCGGAGGCTGCACAATTTGATGAGATGGCGGGTCTGAAGGAGACGGCCATATTTGCCCCGTTCACCGCTGAGGGGCTAGGGGCGACGGAGGGTGGCAGTGCAACCGAGCGGGACATGCTTTTGATGGAGCACCTGCCAACGGTGCGCTACCTCGCACGACGTATCCATGAACGGCTGCCTCAGCATGTGGAGTTGGATGACCTGGTTTCCGCCGGAGTGGTTGGGTTGATCGATGCCTTTTCGAAGTTTGACCACAAGAAAAAGGTGCAGTTCAAAAGCTATGCGCAGTTCAGGATTCGTGGAGCGATTCTTGATTCGCTGCGTACTCTGGACTGGAGCCCAAGAGAGTTGCGACGTAAAGGAAGGGCCGTTGAAGAGGCGATTCGTGCGGTGACGCAGCGGGTGGGACGAGCGCCGTCTGAGCAGGAGATTGCTCGGGAGATGGAGCTGACACTGGCGGAGTATCAGGCGCTGTTGGGAGATCTGAAGGGCCTTGAGATCGGCAGTCTGCACATGGAACGGTCGGAGGACTCGGGTGACGAAGAGCTTGCTTACGTGCCCGGAGCACCAGAGGATGATCCGCTCTTTCGTTGCTTGAAAGGGGAGATGAAGCAGCGACTGGCGGATGCGATCGACGAACTTCCGGAGAAGGAGCGGATGGTATTGACACTGTACTACTACGAAGAGCTCACGATGAAAGAGATTGGACTGACTTTGGGCGTGGTGGAGTCGAGAGTCTCGCAGATCCACTCTTCGGCGGTGTTGCGACTGAGGGCGTCTCTTGCGAGTCTGCGGCCGGGAGATTCGGTCGGAGTGGTGAAGGCGAAGGCTTCGAAACGGAAGTCTGGAGTACGTTGACGCTCTGATTGAGTTGTCGTGAGAGATCTCTAACCAGAGAAAGGTATGCAATGGGAAAGCAGCTTGGGCAGGGAGATATCGATGCACTGTTTGCGGCGGCCGGGGCAAATGCTTCTGAGCAGGTAGAGGGCGCAGAGGCCGAGGTGCCTCTGGAGCAGTATGACTTTAGTAGCGCGGGTCAGATTAGCAACGATCAAATGCGTGCGATCAGTTCGGTCAACGACCTGTTTGCCAGGAATCTAATGCATACCCTTGGTGCATGGCTGAGGACCCCGTTCAAGATGAAGCTAGTGGCGGGCGAGCAACTCCCCTTCAGCGAATTTCTGGAGCGGCTCTCATCGCCGAATTACATCTGTTCGATTCGGTTGGAGCCACTTGGGGCAGTTGGGTTGCTGGAACTGGAGCTGGCGCTGGCGTCGCCCATTGTTGATGTATTGCTTGGTGGGGTGGGGCGGGCCTGGCCGGCGCGGGAGTTGACGGATATCGAAGATGCAATTCTGACGTCGGTTGTGCAGATGACGGTGAAGGAGTTGAACCTGGCATGGCAGTCGGTCGGGTTGGAGTTTGTTTTCGAGAAGCGAGAGACTGACGCTGCGGTGGCGCGGTTGCTAACCTCCGGGGAAAAAACGCTGTGTGTCAGCTTCGAGGCGCGTATGCCTGAGGCTCAGGGTGCGATGAACATCTGCCTCCCGGCAGTTGTCTTGAATGCGATTCTGCGACGGTTGATCTCTGAGGGGGATCGTCCCAAGAGACGATCGAAGGAGGCGCAGGCAAGGATGCGCGAGCTGTTGGCTGAGGTAAAGTTCGGCACCGCGCTGCAGTTTCCATCAATGCGTCTAAAGGCGAGTGAGTTGGCGGCCCTGGAGCCGGGCACGGTGTTGCGTCTTCCGTTAGCGAAGCACTCGATCTCGGAGCTGCGCGTTGGCGGTCTGCAGCTTGGGAGAGCGCACCCGGTGCGGACTGGCGAGCATCGCGGGGCTCAGTTAGAGGGCGAGATCGACGGCGAAATCTTAAACGATGCCTTGGAGAGTCAGGGCGTGGTCGAAACCATGAGTGTGAACTAGGAGGGAACGGGTTATGGACAAGGTGATTGGCTCGGATGAGATAGCTGGGATTGATCCAGGGATCGGGCTATTGTGTGACATTGAACTGGATGCGACGCTGCAGTTCGGTTCACGCGATATGCCGTTGCGGGAGGTGTTGCAGTTGGGGCCGGGGGACGTGGTGGAGTTGGACCGCCACGTATCGGAGCCGGTTGACCTGATAGTGGGTGACAGGATTGTGGCTCGGGGTGAGGTGGTCGTTGTCAGTGGCAACTTCGCTCTGCGCATTACCGAGGTGGCGACGCCGCAACTGAGACTGGAGAGCATTCGATGCCTTTTCTAACGAAGAAGACGGGAGCGATGAGGGTGAGCGCACTGATGCCGAGTGCCTTGAGGGCAGGGAATGGAGTGGCCTGGCAGGAGGATGAGTACAGGCCGTCGAACGAGTTGGAAGGATTGACGGGATATGGGTTTCCGTCTCCTAAGGAAAAAACATCGCAGCGAAGGGTCTGCGGAAACTTAGAGTGTGAGAGTGGTTGGACGATGCCATGGCGAAATCGGCGGCGGCCGATCTTCGAAGGACAGTGGGGCTGCAGCGGACGTTGTGTGCTCACAATGGTGCAGGCTGCGGTGCGTCGTGAACTTGGTGAGGGAGGAACGTCAGCTGCTTTGTCTCCGCACCGGCATAGAGTACCGCTCGGCCTGCTCATGCTGGCGCAGGGGTGGATTACTCATCCGCAGCTCCAAAAAGCGTTGGCGGCGCAGCGGGAGAGCGGAACGGGCAAGATTGGAGAATGGCTTTTGAGTGAGTGCGGCGTGGAAGCAGAGCAGATCACGCGTGGGTTGAGCATGCAGTGGGGCTGTCCGGTGCTGACGACCGAAGGGTTTTCTCCAGAGTCGATGGCTCTGGTGATGCCAAGAATATTTGTTGAGAAGTTCGGTTTGCTACCTCTGCGGGTCGCGGGCTCGCGAATTCTGTATCTTGGGTTTACGGATAGGCTGGATGCTTCTTTAGCATTTGCAATGGAACAAATGACAGAGTTGAAGGTGGAGAGTGGAGTTGTTGAGGGGACTCAGTTCGAGGCCGCTCAAAGTAAGCTTCTTGCTTGTGAAGGAGTTGATGCAAAGCTGGAGACCGCGGAAGATAAGGATTCAATGGCGGCGCGAATCACCGCGATTCTGGAGCAGAAACAACCGGTCGCGGCTCGCCTGGTTAGAGTTCATCAGGACTATTGGTTGAGGATGTGGCTGGAGAGTGGCACAGTCGGAAAGACAGGCAGTCTGCCGGTCTCGCACGAAGATGTCAAAGACCACGTTTTCACCATCCGGGTCCAATAGAAACGACTGAATTCTGATCTCATCAAGATAGAAAAGATGGCCGGTTGGCCCTCTTTTGTGCGCGGGGAAATGCCTATCGTTGCATGAAACCTGGAGCTGGCGACATGGAAGGCGCGGCCATTGCGGAGGATGTGCCAGCGCTAATGTTGGAATCCTGCTGGGGGCCGAGACCAAGCTTGATGATCGCTCTGGAATCGGGAATCAGCTTTGTTTGCCAGCCATTATCTTCCTGAAACTTCTGCATGGCCGATTGGGTCTGAGGATCCCAGTGGCCGGAGGCTTCGCCGGAGAGATAGCCTGACTTGATGAGCGACGCCTGAATCTGCGTTGCTCGCGCGTCATCAATGCCCCGCTGGCCTGCTGGCTTCGTTGCGGAGTGTTTATTCGATAACCTGGGGGATGTCGGTCCGCGACGCGCGTGAGTGAATGCCAAGCATGGCACCGCGGCTGCGAGGAACAACGTCGAGGTTAGGAGTGATTTGCCAAACTGCATAGTGAAACCATTACCTTGGTTTGAATATCGGACAGAGAGTGCAGGATCTGTCGTCAATGTTGAAGGTAGAGTATCCCGTTAGTAACGTGCGTGGCAACAAAAAGGTTGACATGCGGGAATACATCTTTTGGGTGGGTTAGCTCTGAACCAGAGAAGGAGTGATGTTGAGACTGACCCAGTCACTCCCTCTCTGTTCGCTTGCTACGGGAGAGTGCCACCTACGTAGGAGTTGAGGTTTTTCTGGATTGGAGACTGAATGACAAAGACGACGTCGTCTTTGGATTTCAGAGCGGAAACAATGGCTCGATAACTGGCCTCGTCTGTTACCGGTTTGCGATTGATGGCGGTGATGATCGTTCCTTTGCCAAGTCCAATCTCGTCGGCAAAAGAGCCAGGCCGCACGTTCGTAACAATGACTCCGCCTTTGACACCGACCTTAGCGGACAGTGACGCGGGGATTGCCGATACGGTGATGCCGAGTTTGCCTTCTCCTGCATCGGTTTCCTGAGGAGTGGAGGTGTCATCCGGCTGACCAGTGATATCCGCGTATGTCTTGGCGCGATCTCCGATAACGACGTTGGCGCTATTCTGCTTGCCCTCGCGGAGATAACCGAGTTTTACGGTCGAGCCAACGTGCCGAGCAGAGATGTCGTTGACCAGATCGTCGCCATCCTTGATGTTGCGACCGTCAATAGAGACGATCACGTCGCCTGCCTGAATGCCAGCCTTTGCTGCGCCTCCGTTCGGTGTGACGACGCCGACGATGACTCCGCTTGAGAAGCCATACACGCGATTGACAGCGGAGGATTGCGCGACCTGGAACTGAATGCCGATGGAGCCTCGAACCACCTTATGTTCCGGACCGATTAGCATGTTGTAGACGTTTGCGATGATGTTGGCGGGCATCGCGAATCCAACGCCTTGAGAGCCCATCGATTGGGTGTAGATGGCGGTGTTCATTCCAACGACCTGACCAGCCATATCGACAAGCGGACCGCCAGAGTTGCCTGGATTGATCGCGGCGTCGGTCTGGATGAAGCGCTGGAACTGGGTTTGTGAGACTCCATTGGGGCTGGGCTCGTCAATGCTGCGGTTTTTGGCGGAGATAATGCCCGCCGTGACCGTCTTAGAAAGGGCAAATGGGCTGCCAATGGCGAGCACCCAGTCGCCGACCTGTGCCCCGTCGGAGTTGCCAAGTTTGACGGTGGGGAGAGGTTCCTTGGTATCGATCTTGATGACGGCGATGTCGGTGTCTTTGTCGACGCCGATCACTGTGGCGGGACGTCCTTCGTCACCGGGACCACCGTCAGGATCGGTGGAGAGCTTCACGTAGATCTTGTCGGCTTTGTCGACTACGTGGTTGTTGGTGATGATGTAGCCGCGCGAGTCCACGATAAAGCCGGAGCCGAGAGCGCGGCGCTCACCTGCAGCGCCACCGTCACCATCGTCTCCGCCCTGCCCACCGAAGAAGCGATTGAAGAAGTCCTGCATGTCGCCGGGGGACTGCTGGCTGTCGTCGTCACTGTTTGGGTCACTCGGCTGAGGTAGACGCTGACCGCCGCGCTTGCGTTTACTGTTGGATGGCTTGGGTAGCTCTTCGGTGTTGATATTGACGACAGCTGGTCCGACTTGTTTGACGATCTGAGAGAAGCCGTTGGAGAGCGCAACGGGCGATGGAATCACGAGTGGTTTCGCGTCGGTGGAATTGACCTCTGACTGCTCTTTTCCGCTGACGTTGCGCGTAAGAATGGAACCGGCCAGAATGCCGACGGACAAAGTCGCAAGGAGGGTGAACGTCGTGGTGAGGCGATGGGCGCGAATGCGTTCGAGCAGAGTGGAGGAAGTGTTCTTCGGTGTGTCCATTAGTAGATCTTGACCTCAGTGTTATGTGTTGCTGTGCGCCGGACGGCGTGCGCGGCATGAAGTTTAAGTATAGTCGCTGCTCTAGGCTATCGTTTTGTACGAGTCGGGGCGGGTTTCACTCTCTATTTAGACGCAAAAAAAGACGAAAGTCTTCGTGGAGTTTAGATCGGATACATGGGGATTGGCGCGTCGGAGGGAAAAAGCTCGATGATGACGATTCCGATGAGGATGAGGGTAGCCCCCAAAAGCGAGCGGCGGCCAAGATGTTCATGCAGAACCAGGAATGAGGTGATGCACGCGAAGACTGGTTCCAAACTGAGCAGGATAGCGGTGTGGGTGGGGGGGAGATACCGCTGCGCCCAGCTTTGGATGGTGAAAGCCGCAGCTGTGGCCAGAAGACTGGTGATGGCAAGTGCTGTGATCAGACGGGGCGTGAAGGTGAGATGGGGTCTTCCGCCTAATGGAAGGGTGATAGCCATCAGTAGTGCGGCCGATCCGATCTGGAGGGTGGCGAGCTGTGCCGTTGGGATGCCTTTCGAGACATGGGCCAGGGACAGCAGATGGGCGGCAAAGGCTACTGCGCAGAATAGTGTAAGGATGTCTCCCAGGCCGACGGTACTGAAGAGGTTTTGCCAGGAGGTACCTGCGGGTGTCGTGAGGAGGAGGAGACCGGAGAAGGCGAGGATGGCACCAAGGGCGCTGGTCCAGCGGGGAGGTGGTGTTCCCGAAGGACGAAGCGCGGGGAAAATAGTGAACAGAGGGACAAAGACGACTACTAGGCCGGTGATGAGGGCGGATTTCGCTGCGGTCGTGCGGGCGAGGCCTGCGGTCTGGAACTGATATCCGGCAGCGAGGAAGAAACCTACGATGAGGCCGGAGATTAGACTCTGGCGTTTGACGGAGCCAAGTTGACGGTGGTTAATGATTGCCAGCGCAACAAAGGCGAGAGCCATTCTGAGCAAATTGAAGAGGAGTGGCGAGGCATCTTGGAGAGCGTCTTTAATTAGTACGAAGGTCGCTCCCCAAATGATGACGACTGCGAGGAGCAGGAGGTGGGCCAGGGCGGTGGGGCTGAGTCGCCTGGGCAACTAGTTGTCCGCCCCGGTCGTGGGTTTGGCTGGGCGATTCGCGGTCGAGGTATAGACAGTTTCGCCATTCAGGATGGTGCGAAGAACCTTTGTGTGGAGGAGTTGCTGGGGAGTGCCGGTGGTGATGTCGTGATCGAGAACGATAAGGTCCGCCAGGTAACCGGGTTCGAGGCGGCCCTTCTGATGTTCGCGGAACTCTGCGAAGGCGGAGGCTTGTGTATAGGCGTAGATGGCCTCGTTGAGTGAGATTTTTTCCTGTGGTTGAAAGGTTTGGGTACCGGCCTCATTCTGGCGGGTGATGGCCGCGTAGAGGCCGCGGAAGGGATTGATGGACTCCACCGGGTAGTCGGTACCGAAGGCCAGAGTTACGTTGTGGTCCAGGAAACTCTTCCATGCGTAGGCGTATTTGACGCGCTCGGTGCCCAGGCGGTCGGTGGCCCACTTCATGTCGGTGAGTAGGTGGGAGGGTTGCATGGAGGCGATGACACCCTCACTGGCGAAGCGTGCGAAGTCGTCGGGAAGCAGGACCTGGGCGTGTTCTACGCGGAAGCGGAGGCTGGCGGGGGTGGGTTCGGCGGGTGGCGGGGCGGTGACGACGTGGGCGTCGGGGCTGTTGGGGTTGGTGGGTTGAGGTGGCAGGGTGGCGACCTGGTCGGCGGCTCCGAAGGCGTTGAGGGCCATGTCGTTGGCGCGGTCGCCAATGGCGTGGAAGCCGAGTTGGAAGCCTGCGGCGGCTCGTTCGGAGGCTAGCTGGGTTAGCTTGTCCTGCTGGTAGCGGGGGAGGCCGGAGTTGTTGGGGTCGTCGGAGTAGGGTTCGTCCATGGCGGCTGTGCGGGAGCCGAGAGAGCCGTCCATGAAGCCCTTGAGCATGGTGAGGTGGAGGAGTGAATCGTCGGTGGGGTGGCTGGCGCGGCGCTCTTTGAGGACCGTCAGGGGCTTGTCGAAGGGGAGCCATTCGGCGAAGCGGAGGTGGAGTTTGTGAGCGTCCTCAAGTTCTTCGAGGGCGAGGAAGTCCTCCCAATCGGAGTTGTCCTGGACGCTGGTAACGCCATGGGCGAGGGCGTCGTTAATGGCTAGATTGAGGGCTTTGGTGCGCTCTTCGGGGCCGAGTGAGGGAATTTTGCTCACGACCAGGTTGTAGGCGGCGGGTTCGCGGAGGATCCCGGTGGGGTTGCCGGAGGCGTCGCGGTCGATTTTGGCGCCGGTGGGGTCGGGGGTGTCGGCGGTGATGTTGGCGGCGGCGAGGGCGGCGGAGTTGGCGAGAGCCATGTGGCCGTCTACCCGTCTGAGGATGCAGGGGTGGCCGGTGGTGACCTGGTCGATGTCCTCGCGGGTGGGGAGCTTGGCGCCGGGCCAGAGGGTATGGTCCCAGCCGCCGCCCTGGAGCCAGGAGCCGGGTTTGGCCTTGGCGGCATAGATGCGGATGCGCTGTTGCATCTCGGCAACGGATTTGACTCCGTCGAGGTTGATGGAGAGTTGCTGCTGGCCGGCGTCGGCCATGTGGGTGTGGGCGTCGTTGAAGCCGGGCATTGCGAAGGCGCCGTGTAGGTCGATGATTTTTGTTTTTGGACCTTTTAGTTTGAGGGTCGTGGCGTCGGAGCCGGCGGCGAGGATCTTTCCGTTGGCGATGGCGAGGGCCTGGACTTTGGCGGGGGTGGGGGAGGGGTCGTCGGGCCGGAGGTGGGCTCCGGTGAGGATGTTTCCGTGGTGGTAGATGGTGTCAGGCGGGGTTTGTTGCGCCTGCGCGACGGTGGTGAGGAGGAGGATTGCGATGAGGGTGAAGGGTTTCACGAGTGGAGTGTATCGCGGAGTTCGCCCGGCTGGGGTTGTGAAGTGTTCGGGATCTCGGTTTGAGGACCCTCCCCCTCCCCTTGAGGGGTATCTTGCAGGGAAGTCACGTTGATTCATCTACTTGCGGCCAGGGTGTGTCGCTAAAATATAGAAAGCAAAACGGTTACGTGCAAAATACTTATTTTGTTGTAGATGTGGGGAATACTTCGCCTCAAATTGTAAGTTTGAATGGGATCTGTACTCTGACAACGCTGCGTTTACCGGTTACTTCCATTATAGAAGATTGGCGGTAACTCATACGCCACGTGAAAGTCGGCGTCTGGTGCGGGTTTTGTGATCTGAGGGGCTTGACAGGTTTTGCAGTTTTTCAAAAAGGGATGAACTTGTGACTGATAAATTAGGGGGCGCTACGCCAACTTCGAAAATCGCACGGCAGGATTGGTTTGCGTTCGGTCAGTCACTCTCTTTTCCATCTTGTTCCCCAGCGCACATACAGTTCGACTTTCAGAAAGACGGGAGAAAGATCATGGCACTGCACGACACGGAAGAACTCAAAGCTGCCCCGAGCAATCAAGTCGAGTCTGATGTTCTGGACCACGAGACCCAGACCTACGTCTTTCCCGAACAAAGACAGAATCCGCAAACCGTCTACCAGACCATCCACGATCAGCTGATCCTCGACGGCAACTCCCAGCAAAATCTTGCTACGTTCTGCACGACCTGGATCGAACCGGAAGTGAAGCAGCTTATGGACGAGTCCGCCGATAAGAACATGATCGACAAGGATGAGTATCCGCAGACCGCGGCTATTGAAGAGCGCTGCGTTCACATGCTGGCTGATCTCTGGAACTCTCCCGAAGCCGCCAGCACCATCGGCTGCTCCACTACCGGCTCAAGCGAGGCAGCGATGCTCGGTGGACTTGCCCTGAAGTGGAACTGGCGCAAACGTCGGCGCGGCCAGGGAAAATCAACCGATGCCCCGAATCTTGTCATGGGGCCTGTTCAGGTCTGCTGGCACAAATTTTGTCGCTACTTCGACGTCGAAATCCGCGAAGTTCCCATGGAAGGCGATCGTCTCCTGCTCACTTCTCAGGAAGTGCTCAAACTCTGCGACGAAAATACCATTGGCGTTGTCGTCACGCTTGGGGTTACGTTCACCCTCCAGTATGAGCCGGTTCACGAGATCAGCCTAGCTCTCGATAAGTTGCAGGCCGAGACGGGACTCGACATTCCTATCCATGTGGACGGAGCCAGCGGCGGTTTCCTGGCGCCTTTTATCCAGCCGGAGCTTCTCTGGGACTTCCGCCTGCCTCGCGTGAAATCCATCAATGCCTCTGGTCACAAATTTGGTCTCGCACCGCTCGGCGTGGGCTGGGCCCTGTGGCGCGAGAAGCACGACCTGCCCTCAGAACTGATCTTTGAGGTCAACTACCTCGGCGGCAACATGCCGACCTTCGCGCTCAACTTCTCGCGGCCAGGCGGCGAAATCATCTGCCAGTACTACAATTTTCTGCGCCTGGGCAAAGAGGGATATCGTGAGATCCAGATTGAATGCAGTGCATTAGGCCGCTATCTTGCGGACAAGATCGCTGAATTTGGCCCTTTCAGGATTATTTACAACGGTGAAGGCGGAATCCCCGGACTCTGCTGGGAGTTGAAGGATCCTACTTCTTCAAATTTCACCCTCTACGATTTCGCCGATCGATTGCGCGAGCGTGGCTGGCTTGTTCCTGCGTACTCCATGCCGCCCAACCGCGAAGATCTCGTGATCCAGCGCATCCTCATCCGCCACGGCTTCACGCTGGAGATGGCCGGCGAGCTTCTCGTTCAAATGCAGATAGTCCTGGACGAATTTGCCCATCATCCACCAGCAGAACGGCTGACCGATTCGCTCGTGGGCGCTGAATCGAGCGCGCATGATCATTCCGGACGCTAGCGTCTGGGAGAATGCGTTTGCGAAGATGCATCTGGAGCGCATGCCACCGACTTCAAAAAACGCACCTACAAGGCTGGTTTGCTTCGGTCTGTCAGAAATTGAACTTGGACGAGCGCATGGTGCGGTTGACGATAGTGGATCTGATAACACTTCCAGGGGAGTTCGTCTGGACCTGAGGAGTTCTAAGATCCGTTGAAGAAAAGCGGGTAACTTTCTCAAGCTGCTGGCTTTCTTTCTGTAGAAATTCCGATCCACTGCCAAGGAACAAAATTGAAACTTGCATTTCTCGCATTCGTTCTTGGAATCACCTCTCTCGTGCCGGTCCTTGATAGTTCATCCGCCTTTGGACAACAAGACGAGGCCACACGGATGACGGAAGAGAGCCTCCATGAGATGGAAAGGAACCAGCGGTTGACAGATGAAGCTCAGGCGCAGGCGATGCAGAACATCCGCAACTTGCAAGATCAGGACAACTCTGGACCCTCCATCCCTTCCACCGGCCAGCCAAAATTCTCCGTCAAATCAGGCGGAGTGAAGTCGGGGACCACGGTAAGCATCAGTTGCCCCACGCCAAACGCGGTCATCTACTACACCACAACGGGGTGGACCCCTACGACATCTTCCCGGCACTACACTGGCCCGATTACCCTGCTTGCCAGCACCCAGCTACAGGCCTTTGCCGCTGCTCCCACCATGGCGAATAGCACCTACACCAACGCCAGTTACACGGTAAAAGGGCCGCCCCTGACTGTGTTTCCACTAACGATCGGCACCGACGATGTACTCCATGCCAAAACTAGACTCCATTTGGTTACAAATTCCACGCTGAGCTCCAAGAAGGCGACGGTTGGCGAAAAGATTCCCATCGTGCTCGATCAGGATGTCAAAGTTGGGGATTCCGTGGAGATTCCCAAAGGGACCTCGGTCGATGCCACCATCACCGCGGTCACTCGATCGGGCCTCGTCGGCATCCCAGGCTCGATTTCCTTCGCCGTCCATTCCTTAGCTGTAAACGGAACTACCGTCCCATTGCAGGGCGGTGAACGCCTCGATGGTGTCAGCCACACGACAAGGGCTGTTCTTCTGTGGGTGACGTTTGTGGGTTCGATTCCAGCTGTGATGATGCACGGTGGCGAAGGTGAGATCAAGCCCGGTATGAGGTTCACTGTCGCTGTTGCGACTGATACTCCGCTAAAGCCTTCGGTACCGACCCCATGATTAAATCACCAAAGCTTCGATCGATAGCGAACTCGATCGAAGCTTTGGTGGTTGGGGCGATGACTTTGGTTCAGGCGACTAGTAGGGGCGGTAGTAGCCGTAGGGAGGTGGGTAGTAGCCGTAGGGGGGTGGAGGCGGCGGGTAGCCGTAGACTACGGGGCGCGGCTGCTGCACGACGACGGGAGCTGGTTGTTGGATGTAGGTTGGGGCGGGTGCCTGGGCCTGCACTACGACCACCGAAGGGTTCTGCTGGGGGTAGTATGGTGGGGGCGCGTAGGACTGCTGGACCGGCTGAGGGTAGGATCGTTCGACGGGTGCGGGCTGCTGCTGGACGGCGGGGGTGGGGTCGGCGTAGTTGAAGCGGGAGATCACCTCGGGCTGGTGCTGGACCTCGGACTTGGTGGGAATGCCTACGTCGTCCAGGAGCTTGACGGTGAGGCGGGTCTCTGGCTTCAGGACCGGGTATGGGCCACGCCGTGGGAGGTTGATGAGGTCGAGGGGCCAGAGGACGGGAATAAGCCACTCGATGGTGTCGCGAGTTGCGTGTCCGGTTCCGACGATTCTGCCGTTCACATCGACCGGATTCTTTCCTGAGCTTGCGATGACTCGGGTCGAGATGGGGATGACAGTGTCGTTTCCGACGACGATGCGATCAAATCTGAGCTCCATCCATCCTTTGCCGACGAAGTGGCCGGGATCTTTGTAGTCCTCGAAGTGGCCGACGAGATAGCTTCCGTAGGGGAAGACCGAGCGGCCGTACATCTCCGTGTGGCTGACCTGACAGAGGATGGCGTCGCCGACGTGGACGGTTTTGGAGGAGATTTTGTCGGAGACCATGCATTGCATGGAGGATCCGGCTGGAATGAGCTGCTCCGCCCCTGCGATGGAGATGGGCAGAATAAGCAGCAACGAGGCAAGGATGCGTTTCATGGGGGGCCTCCTCATCACACGGGGTGGATTCCGTGTGCCTTACATCTTCGGTTCGCCGGATCGCGGGGGTTGATCTCTAGACGTGCCAGAATGTAGAGCGAGTTTTGTTGCCGAGGATCTTAGCTTAATTTCTGGCGTATGCCACATAAATTTCTGTGAGTTGAAATTGACACACCTCCTATGAACGAAAGCGATTGTGCATGCCGATCTGTACCCTCCCGGGGTGGCATCTGGGCTATCGGCGTTATCGGCACAAAGAGTCAATCTCATGAGTGCGTTTTTAGGACGAGCGTAAAAATTCCGCGGTGTTTGCGGTGAGAACCCGGCGAGGTGCGGAAAGTTGCTCTAAAAATTGGATTGGGGACGGCGGTGGTTTGGTGGGTGTCGAGTGGGGGTGGGGAGAATGCGGCGGAGGGCGGCTTCGCGATCGGTGGTTATACCACGACAAACGCGGGGGGTCTCTCCATTGCACTGTTCCCGGTGAGGCTGTGTCGCCGGTGGAAGTGGGAATCAGTTGTTCGATTTTGCGATGGGGTAGCCCTGCCACAGGTACTCGAGAGCTTCGGGCAGGGTTTGTTGTTTTACGGCGTGGTCGACGTGGCCGGCATCTTTGGCAAAGACAAATTGATAGTGATATCCATTGGCCGCCAGCACTTTGGCCATGCGTTCGTTGGCGAGAACCCAGTCGTGCATGTCGTCGAGAATGATGTTGGGGTTGAAGAGATCGCGGTCGCCAACCTCCATCCAGATTCTGATGGGTTTGGGTGGGGTGGCCGGGATAAGGTGTTCGTGGAACTCCCAGGCTCCGTGAGGGGTGTCCGGGCTGTAGGGCCACTGCTGATTGATGTAGGTACCGGAGTAGGTGAGGACGCGGTGGTAGAGCTCGGAGTGATACCAGGCCATGATGAGGGCACATGAGCCCCCGGAGCTGCCGCCCATGGTTGCGCGTCCGTCGGGGTCTTTGGTGAGTTTGACGTGATATTGCTTTTCGACGAGAGGGAGGACTTCGGTCTCGACGAACTCGGCGTAGCGGCCTGACATGGTGTCGTATTCGAGGCCGCGTTCGCTGCCTTGAGCGTCGCCGCTGCCGTTGCCGATGGAGATCGCAATCATGACGGGAATGCGGTGTTGTGCGATGAGGTTATCGAGGGCGGTGAAGAGGGTGCGGTCGGGTCCGTCGGCACCGATGATAAAAGGCGCGGCGGTGCCGGGTACATATTGCTTTGGAATGTAGACCGCTACCTTACGGGTGTAGGGGGCGGGGTGGCTGGTGGTGACGATGAGTTTGGCGGGGTCTTTGGGGTCGGGAGTACCGAAGGTGCCGGGGTCGCGTGCGATGCCGGGATAGAGCTTGCTGTCGGAGAAGTTCATCGTGAACTCGAATATGTCTCCTTGCGGGACGGTTGGGTGAGGAGACATCTCGGGGGCGATGGGATGGGTCGGGCCGAGGATAAAGTTGCCGTCCTGTTGCGGCGAAGGGATGGCGCCGTCGGGTAGCTCTTTTGCTGCGACGTAACCGGTGGTGTGGGGGTCGCGGGTGGGTGGGGTTGTCGGAGTCTGGGCGATTGCTGTGGCGATATTGAGGGTGAGTGCGAGGGCCGTGGTGTGGGTGACGATGCGGCGGCTGGAGTTGCTTCGAAGTTGAGTCTTCAACTGAATGCTCCCGAGGAGATGCTGGATGAATTAATGTGCGGGGTTGGCGGTGGTCTCCAGAGTGTCTAGGAGGGTGAGAAGTATGCGTCGGAGGGCGGCTTCGCGGCCGGTGGGGTCGTACCACTCCTGTAGGGTGTGGATGCCGCCGCCGGTGCCGCCGCTGCCGAGGGCGATCGCGGGGACTCCGCGGTAGAGGGGGATGTTCGCGTCGGTGGAGCCGAGGCGGAGTTCGGTGCGGAGGGTGAGGTGGCGGTCGACGGCGCGAAGGGTGTGGAGGATGGGGGCGTCGTCGGGGAGGATGGCGGCGGGACGGTTTCCTATGGTCTCGATGTGGAGTTTTAGTGGTGAGTTGGTGGTGGAATGTGTGGTGACGATGTCGTCGAAGATCTGGTGGACTTCGGTGGCGGCGGAGATGAGCTGGGTCGCGTCGGTGGAGCGGAGGTCGAGGAGGGCGGAGGCGGACTCGGGGATGGAGTTGATAGAGGTTCCGCCGGAGATGTGGCCAACGTTGAGGGTAAGGAGGGGGTCCGTGGGGAGGTTCAGGTTGGCGATTTGGGCGAGCGCGCGGCTTAGGAGGAGGATGGGGTTGGGGGTTCCGGCGTCGGCCCAGGAGTGGCCACCGGGGCCGGTGATGGTGACACGGAAACGCAGGCTGCCGAGGGCTCGGGTGACGGCGGCAGAGGTGCCTCCTCCTTCGAGGATGAGGGCGGCGGCGATGCGGGTGCGGTAGGGGCCGCGTTCGAAGAGATGACGCATGCCGCGGAGGTCGCCTTCGCCCTCTTCGCCTACGTTGGCGGCGAAGAGGATGGGGATGGGTGGGGTGATGTTGGCGTGGCGGAGTGCAGCGGCGATGGCGAGGAGAGCGGTGAGGCCGGCGGCGTTGTCGCAGATGCCGGGGGCGAAGATGCGGGGGGAGTCGTTGGTTTCGACGGGGTCGATGAGGGTGTCGGCGGGGAAGACGGTGTCGAGGTGGGCGGAGATGAGGATGCAGGGTGGGGCATCGCCGAGTTTGGTGCTGTTTGGCGAGGCGGTGGCGGATTGATCGAGATGCTGGGGTTTCTCTACTTCGCGGCGGAGGGTGAGACTGTCGGTCGCTTCGGTCGAGATGACGTTATTGATGGGAGGTGAAACAGAGGTTGCATCGGGTTGGAGTTCGGCGAGGGCGTTGCCGGCGTCGTCGAGGTGGATGTTGGTGAGGCCTAGGTCGTGGAAGCGGTCGAGAAACCAGGCGGCGCGGGCGGATTCGCCGAAGGGTGGGGCGGGAATGCGGACCAGTTCGAGTTGCCATTGGCGGAGCTGAGGCTGGTGGAGGTGCAGCCAGTGAAAGGCGCGGTGGACTGCGGTGAGAGTGGCGAGTCGAGCGATGCGGCGCTGGGCGTTGGCTGTGGCGGGCATCAGTACTCGACCTCGACGAGGAAGAGGCCGCGGGCGGGGGCGGTGGGGCCGGCGGCGGAGCGGTTGCGGGCGGCGAGGATTTTGGGGATGACGTCGGGGTCATGGCTATTGGCGGTTTCGACGAAGGTGCCGACGAGGTTGCGGACCATGTGGTGGAGGAAACCGGAGCCGGTGACGCGGTAGATGAGGATGTCTTCGCGCTGGTGCCAGGCGGAGTGGAAGACGGTGCGGGTGTTGTCGGTAGGGATGGTTGAAGGTTCATTCGGGGTGGAGAAGGAATGCGGGGGTCTCTCCACTGCGGCGGGAGAAGCCCCGCCTTCGGTCGAGATGACGACTTTTTTGTTTGGCTGAGGTTCGCCTTCGGTCGTGACGATTTCTTTGTTTGGTTGGGAAGGGGAGGAGACGGTGGGGCTCGTTGGGGCGACGGCAGGGACGGATTCTGAGGATGTTTTTAACCGAGTGGTGAGGTCGGGGTCGACTGCGGCGAAGGAGGTGAAGTCGTGGGTGCCGAGGATGTGGGTGGCGGCTTGTTGGAGAGGGGCGAGTTCGAGAGGGAAGCGGTAAGCCCAGACGTAGGGAGCGAGCATCGGGGGGCAGATACGGTCTTCGGGATGGGATTCGCAGGGGAGGATGCGGTACTCGTAGGTTTTGCGGCGGGCGCTGTGGCGGGCGTGGAAGTCTTCGGGGACGGGCTCGACGGAGAGGATGCGGATGCTGGGGGGAAGGGCGCGGTTGAGGGCGCGATGGAGGTTGGCGGCGGGGATCGGTACTGTGAGGGAGAAGGTGGCGACCTGCGCGAGGGCGTGGACGCCGGTGTCGGTGCGGCCGGAGCCCTGCGGGAGTACGGTTTCGCCTGTGATGCGATGGATCGCCTGAGCAAGTGTGCCCTGAACGGTGGGGAGGGCGGGTTGAATCTGCCAGCCGTTGTAGGGGCTTCCGTCGTAAGTGAGGATGGTCTTCCAGTGAGGCATGGGCTGCTTTGGACGGTATCACGGTTGGTGGGCGGGAATGCGGTCTAACGGTCATCCGACTCGGCTGTGATCAGAACAATGAAAGCTCTGATGACCGCGATTAGTGGATTTAGATGCGAACTGCAACGGCAAGTGCAACAACAGATCCCCTGCGGGGATGACAACAAGATGGGCAAAGGCAAACAAAGCCAGTGCGAGATCCCAGGAGCAGAGGGTCATGGGCTGAGGGTAAGGGCATGGGGTTGATATACTTGGCGCATCGTATCCGGAATGAACATTTGCCGCAGATGTTGGGAACGAAGCGAGCGATGGGTGCGTATCTGTGCTCAGCCTAAGCAACGCTTTTGAAAAGCGATGCCGGTCAGCAGGATTTTTCCAGGTAGCTTTACGTGTCTTTTGTCTTTAAGAGTCGTTGGGAAGGTGCTGCGCGTCTGAGTGAGAACTGAAAAATCTGAGTAAGACTGCAAAATCTGGTTGCGAGACTGACCCTCGCGTTTTTGTGCGGGGTTGGGAAGGCTGTGAGTCCGGTAAGGGTGTCGAGAACATCGGTGGACGTTACCGGTAGGCGTCGAGAAGATTCAGGAAAGAGTTGGAGAGCGAATCGTGAGATCAAAGAATATGCAGGGGGCGGCGAGTATCTCGTTGCTGCTGATGAGTCTGTGCACACAGCCGGGATGGTCCCAGCAGACGCAGAGTAGTCCGACGGCGCCAGCTCAGCCGCAACAGACGGAGAGTAATCCGACGGCACCAGCAGCCCCGCAGGCGGTGGTGAATGACACGACGGGAACGCCGGGGTTGCCGCAGGCTCCGCAGCCGAAGCCGACCGAGCCGTTGTTTATGCGCCCTACGAGCGTCGACTACACGAAGCCGAAGAGCCATATCTGGAATCCGATTGCTCCCTACACCCCGACGAATGTTCCGACCTTCCAAATGGGGAACACGTCGATAGGCAATCTGCTGAAGGACGGGAAGATCTATCTGAGCCTTGCGGATGCGGTGACGCTGGCACTGCAGAATAACTACGATATCGCGATCGCACGGATCAATCTGGATATCGCGGATACAGACCTGCTGCGGGCGAAGGCGGGATCGTCGCTACGCGGTGTTTCGACGGGACTGTTGACGAATACGATTGGCGGAACGACGACGACGATTACGACAGGCGGCGGACCAGGTGCGACCTCGGCAGGTGTGGGCGGCGGTGGTACGGGCGTGGGCGGAATCGTTGTTAGCACGAACGGCGGCGGACCTTTGCCCGAGAATCTTGATCCGGTTCTGACGGGACAGCTGGAGTATGAAGCGTCGACGGCGCCGCAGTTGAATACGCTGTTCAGCGGTGGGTTGAATGTATTGACTACGGATACGGCGACTTACAACTTCAACTACGCTCAGGGATTTTTGACTGGCACACAGTTGACGGTGGGCTTCAACAATACACGCGTGACGACGGACAATCCTTTTAGCAATTTCAGCCCCTCCTTGACGACAAGCTTTCGCGCTACCGCGACGCAGCATCTGTTGCAGGGGTTCGGATGGGGTGTGAATGGACGGTTTATTGTGCAGGCCAAGAATGACCGACGGATTACAGACTCGGCATTTCGGCAGCAGGTGCTGTATACGGTGAACCAGGTGGAGAACATCTACTGGGCACTGGTGAGTGCGTACGAAGATGAGCAGGCGAAGGAACGTCAGTTGACGCAGTCGACGCAGCTGACTTCGGACAACCGGAAGCAGTTGGAGATTGGCACACTGGCGCCGCTCGATGTGGTGAACTCTGACAGCGCGGTGGCTAGCGATAAGCAGGCGCTGGTGGCTTCGAAGACGAATCTCGAGTACCAGCAGTTGTTGATGAAGCAGGCGATTGTGCGGAATCTGAACGATCCGCAACTGTCGCAGGCGCCGGTGATTCCGACCGATCGTGTGGCACTGGACAGACTGCCGGAGGAGGATCTGCAGGTTGAGGATCTGGTGAAGCAGGCGTATGCCAACAACCCGCAGATTGAGCAGGCGGTGTTGAACATGAAGAACAACGAGATCACGATTAAGGCGTTCAAAAATGGACTGCTTCCGATTCTCGATGCGTATGCGTTCTATGGTGGCAGTGCATTGGGTGGTGCTCAGAATCCGAGTGCGATCGATTTCAATACGAACAAACCCTATCCGCCGGGGACGTTTCCTTCGGTCGGTTATGGCGACGTCTTTCAGAACACTTTCAACAACAACGCGCCGGATAAAGGTGTGGGCGTGAACATGACGATTCCGCTGCGGAACCGTACGGCGCAGGCCGACCAGGCGCGGTCGCAGATGGAGTATCGGCAGTCGCAGATGCGTTTGCAGCAGCTTTACACAGTGATTCGTATCCAGGTGACGAACCAGCAGTATGCGTTGACTAATGACCGGGCGCAGGTACAGGCGGCGCAAGCGGCGAGAGACTTTGCGGGGCAGAGTCTGGATGCGGAGCAAAAGAAGTACAGGCTGGGCGCGTCGACGACTGCGAATGTATTGCAGCAGGCGAGGAACCTGGCGACGGCGGAGAACAATTCTATCTCCGCGACGGCAGCGTACGCACGAGATCGGGCGCAGTTGTTTCAGATTCTGGCCAATACGCTGGAGCGGTATGGAATCAGTATCGAATCTGCGGCCCAGGCGGTTGCGGGCGGAGCGGGGATGCAGGCGCCTGTGATTCCGGGGCTGACGGCTCCGAAGGCTCCTGAGGCACCGAAACCGATCGATGTGGCTCCGCCACAGCAGTAGAGGGCGGCGGATGGTTGAAGAGAGGGTTCGGGCTGCGGCTCGGGCCCTTTCGCTTTCATGAGACGGTTGCTGTGAGTTGCAATGACGGCGAACGCCGCTTAGGAGCGCACTCTCAAAATAAATTGAGGATTAACGGGGAAGCTCCAGGCGCCGGAATCTTCTGCGAGCTATTGCTGCGAGGCTTAGGATGCCGATGCCGAGCAGCATGAGACTCGATGGCTCGGGAATTGCGATGGGAATGAGGCGGAAAAAGCCAATGGTGAATGGGGCGATATCGACAGAATCGTGAGGGTCGAAGACCTCCATGTGGTAGCCGTCGTTGTCATAGACGTGAGCGAGGTTGATTCCGACGGAGCTGTCAAGATAGAGAAGGTCTTTCTCGGAGTCGACGTGCTTGGCGATCGGATGAGTGTAGAGAAGTTCGTTGTAGGCGTTGGTGTGGTCGGTTCCGAAGAGAACGATGCTTGTGAAGCCATATTCCTGACCAGAACCTGTAACGCCGGTGAGATCGATGGCAGATGGGATGCGTGGAGCTGGCCTGCCCGTGAGCGGGTCGCCGATGTCTAAGTGGGCTCCCTGGGAGGTGGTGGTGGCTGCGGTGGTGATGATGAAGTTGTAGGTGTCAGCGTGGCCCGCAATGTTTGATGTAGCCAGGGTGGAAAAGAGAATCAATAGACCGATCTTTCTACGCATACATGGCCCTCTGTGACACAAACTACCGTTCGCCGTAGGATGCGGTTCTTATCGCGATCGAAGAAGATTGGCTAAGCTCGTTTTTGGTTCGGTCAAAAAACATTCGCGAGTGAGCAAATTGGTGCTGATAACACACGTGCGCAGATAAGGTGGTGAGGAGGGCTTTCGCGACCTTGGCGCGATGCACAGGAACTCGTTGCGCGATGGTATCGGCTGATGGGTCTCGATTCATATCGAATTTGAAGTTCGACTAGACTAATGTTCTATGGGTCATGAGAGTTCTGAAGAGATCAGTGTGCACTTGAATGCGTTGGCGAAGGCGGCTTCAGCGTATCTGCGGTCTGCGATGCATCAGCCGGTGGATTGGCAGGAGTGGGGTGAGGCCGCGTTTGAGAAGGCTAAGGCTGCGGATAAACCTATTCTGCTGGATATTGGCGCGGTGTGGTGCCACTGGTGTCATGTGATGGATCGCGAGTCGTATGAGAGTGCGGCTACGGCGAAGATCATCAACGATCACTTTATTGCGGTGAAGGTGGATCGCGATGAGCGGCCGGATGTGGATACGCGGTATCAGGCGGCGGTGTCTGCGATCAGTGGGCAGGGTGGGTGGCCGTTGACTGCGTTTTTGACTCCTGAGGGGAAGCCTTACTTTGGAGGGACTTATTTTCCGCCGGCGGATCAGCATGGACGGCCGGGATTTCAGCGGGTGCTGCTGACGATGGCGGAGGCGTTTCAGAATCGTCGCGATGAAGTGAATGAATCGGCTGGAAGCGTGATGGCGGCGATCGAGCATAACGAATCGTTTATGGGGAGGAGCGGGAGCCCGGGGCCGGAACTGGTGGCGAAGCTGGTGGCTTCGACGTTGAAGCAGTTCGATTCGCGGTCGGGTGGATTTGGATCGCAGCCGAAGTTTCCTCATTCTGGGGCGATTGATCTTTTGCTGGATGTGTCCTCGCGTGTATCGAGTGGCGGAGCGGAGAATGGGAGCGAGGCGGCGAAGACTGCAGCGATGGTGACGCTGCAGAAGATGTCGCGGGGTGGGATCTATGACCATCTGGCGGGGGGATTTCATCGCTACTCGGTGGATGAGCAGTGGGTGGTGCCGCACTTCGAGAAGATGTCGTATGACAATAGCGAGCTGCTGAAAAACTATGTTCACGCTTTCCAGACGTTTGTGGAGCCGGAGGCGGCGCGGGTGGCGCGCGAGATGATTCAGTGGATCGATGAGTGGCTGAGCGACCGCGACCGGGGAGGATTTTATGCTTCGCAGGATGCGGACTTTTCGCTCGAGGATGATGGCGACTACTTTACGTGGACGCGCGATGAGGCCGCGGCGGCGCTGACGGGTGAAGAGATGGCGATTGCGAGTGCGTATTACGACATCGGTGAGATTGGTGATATGCATCACAATCCCGCGAAGAATGTTTTGCATGTGCGGGGTACGCTGGAGGGTGTAGCGAAGGCGAATGCGATTACGCTCGAGGTGGCGAAGGAGCGGCTGGATGCGGCGAAGGCGAAGTTGTATGCGGCTCGGCTGAAGCGGCCTACGCCGTATGTGGATAAGACGATCTATGTGGGCTGGAATGGGATGATGATCTCGGCCTATGTGGAGGCGGGGCGCGTGCTGGATATGCCGGAGGTGCGGGCGTTCGCGTTGAAGTCGCTGGACCGAGTGCTTGTGGAGGCCTGGGACGCGAAGGCTGGCTTGGCGCATGTAGTTGCGTATGGAGAACAGGGTGGGAGCGGAGCGCGGGTAGCTGGGGTGCTCGATGACTATGTGTTTTTGGGGCATGCTTCGCTGGATGCGTGGGAGTTGACGGGGGAGTTGCGGTACTACACGGCGGCTGAGGCGATTATGGAGAGCGCACTGATGAAGTTTTATGATCCGGTTGGGTGCGCGTTATTCGATACTGAGAGTGTGGCGGAGGGTGAGACGCGGTTGGGGGCGCTGGTGACGCGCAGGAAGCCGTTGCAGGACTCGCCTACGCCTGCGGGGAATCCTGTGGGAGCGGCGCTGCTGTTGCGGTTGGAGGCGCTGAATGGGCGGGCAGACTATGAAGTAAAGGCGCTTGAGACGCTGGAGACTTTTGCTGGTGTTGTGGAGCACTTTGGGTTGTATGCGGCGAGCTATGGGCTGGCGCTGCAGCGGATGGTGCTGCGGGCGGTCGAGGTGTGTGTGATTGGGGATGATGCTGCGGCGCGGCGGCTGGAGGCCGTGGCGTTGGCTCGGTATGCGGTGAATAAGAGTGTGATTCGGTTGCGGAGGGATCAGCTTGCTGCGCTGCCTCCTTCGCTGGCGGAGACGCTGCCGCATCTGCCTGGGTTGGGTGGCGAGGGTAGCTTTGCTGTGGTTTGCACGGCGAAGGGATGTCAGCCGCCGGTGTCTGGGGTGGATGAGTTGATTGAGGCTATGAATAAGGCTTTGTGAGTTGTCTCTCCGATACCACTGCTTCGCTTGTGATATCGGAGAGATGTCCTGCCGGACGGGCCCACTGCGCGTGGGGCGGTCACTTCGTGACTTGTGTACCTTGTTTGGGTGGGGCTCGTTTACTCGGTGCTCCCGTTGGTCGCAATCAGAAAGTGAACTTGGCTGCGCCTTGCAGGATGCGGGGGGGAGCTGCGCTGATGGCGTCGCCGAAGGTTGAGCTGCCGATGTCGCCGTCGACTGATGACGGGCCGCTGAACTGGGTATGGTTGAAGACGTTGAAGGCCTCGACGCGGAAGAGCAGGGACTTCGATTCGGTGATGGCTGTTCTTTTGCCGATCGCCATGTCGAAGTTGTCGGAGCCTGGACCGTAGAAGAAGCGGCGCTTCGCGGTTCCGGGGGAGCCGAGCGCGTTCATGCTGAATGTGGTGGTGTCGAAGTAGCTGTTGCCATTGCGGGGATTGTGGTTGAGCTTGAGGGCGGAGCCGTTGTAGTCGGGCTCGTCGATGCTGCTGTTGTTGATGCCGTTGGGATTGGTTCCGATCAGCGAGTTGTCTCCGTTGTTGATGACGGTGATGGGGAAGCCGGTCGCGAAGTGGGTGATGCCGGAGAGGGACCAGCCATTGGTGAGGCGGTTGGGATGAAGGAACTGATCGAAGGGAAGTTGGTACTCGTAGCTGATTACGAGGTTGTGCTTCACGTCGAAGGATGAGATTGCGTAGCTGAGCGAGGGGTTGAAGGGGTTGACCTCTTCGCCGAGGTTCGAGGACTGGTCGAGCGATTTTCCGTAGGTGTAGGCGACGGAGAACTCGAGACGGCCACTGGTGTGACGGGCGCTGAGTTCGAGGGCGTTGTAGTTGGCGTGGCCGAGGGTGGATTGGAGGGCGTTGCTGCCGAAGTTTGAGCCGAGAGGGCCGCGGGTTCCGTTGACCTGGCCGCCGCCGATGGGGAAGTAGACGGTGTCTTCGCCGCCGGGGCCGCAGGTGAGGGTGCCGGGTTGGACCTGGCTGGGTTGGCTGAGGCTAAGGCAGAGCGCGGGGTTGCCGGGGTTAGGTTCGATGAGGACTAGCTGGCGGTGGCTGGAGGTGCCTAGGTAGCTCGCGCTGAAGACGGTGTTGGGGCCTAGCTGACGTTCGATGGAGAGAACCCACTCTTCGGTGTAGGGGATCTTGTTGTGGATGTCATAGCCGGGGATGCCTTCGATTGGTTCGAAGGTGCTCCAGTCGATGTTGGGGTCGGGATTGCTGCGCGAGGAGTTGAGCGGTGCGAAGGTGTAGGGGAAGGGCTGGCCGTTGCTCTGGCCGTCGGCCGCGTTGACGAACGGGGTAGCGAAGAGCGGTGCCTGGGGGCTCGTGTAGGTGGTGCCGTAGGGAGCGTTGGCTGCGAGTACGCCTATGGAGAGCGCGGGGATCGCGGTATAGAAGTTGCCATAGCTGGCGCGGATGCTGGTGGATCCTGGGGCGCCGAGGATTTTTTCGAGGAAGCTTGAGTCAGATTGGGGAGACCATGCGAGACCTACGCGCGGGGCGAAGCTTCGATTGCTGATTGGCGCTAGGGTGTCGGGAATTCCGGGGTCGCCGGGATAGAGGATTCCTGGAGGCGCTCCGGGAAAGACGGTGGATTGTGCACCGGCGACGAAGGTGGAGATCTGGTTGTAGCGCTCGCTCCATGGTGTGACGCGGTCCCAGCGTAGGCCATAGTTGATGGTTAGGTTGGGGAGGACGTGGAAGCTGTCTTGCGCGAAGAGGCCGGCGTATTTGTTGCGCGCGTAGAAGGGATTGAGCTGGCTCTGGTTGTACTGGCTGGGAACGCCGATGAGGTAGTCTGCGAAGTCGACTCCGGTTTCTGTTCCTGTGAAGACGAAGTTGCCGTTGAACTGTGCGATGGGTGCGCCGTTGACCTGATCGGCGTGGAACTCGCCACCGAACTTGAGGGTGTGTCTGCCTATGACTTTGGAGAAGACGTCAGAGACCTGATAGGTGTTGTTGGCCTGGATGAGTTGATTGGCCGCGGCGCCGGTGGAGTAGCCGTTGAAGTTGAGGTTCATGACGCTCTGGCCTTTGGGATCGAGCGGAACGATGCTGGTGCTGCCGTCTGCGTTGACGAAGCCCTGGGATGCGAGGCTTACGTTGCGACCGCCGATGGGCTGGCCGAGATTGGTGAGGTTGCGCATGAAGCTGAGGTGAAATTCGTTGACCGAAGAGGCGCTGAAGGTCTTGGTGTCGCCGACGGAGAAGAGTTGGGCGCGCCCGGTGGTGAGGGCGTCGAAGCCGGGAACACTGGCGCCGCTTTGCGCGACGGGGTAGGGGTCGTCGAGATTGAAGTCGTCGATGAAGTAGTAGGCGGAGATGAGTCCGATGCGGGTGTTGACGTCCAAGCGTGCTCCGGCTTTGTCGTCGCGAACGGTCTGGTTGAAGGAGGATGTTGCGAAGGTGCCGGAGGCGGTGTTTGGTGCGGGGATGTATTGAAGGAGTCTCTGTGCGGGAGTGGACCATGCGTTCTGCGGGATGGTGGCGTTGGGGAAGACGCACTGTGCAGAGCTGGTGCAGCCGGGGACGTAGTAGGGTTCGCCTGAGGTTACGCCGTAGCCGAGTTTTTGAGTGAGGAGTTGTGCGAAGTATGGGCCACCGACTGCTCCTGTGAGGTTGCTGGAGAGATCGGAGAGGTTGCCCTGGCGGTCGGCGTTGGAGGGTACGCTAATGTTTCCTGTGTCCACGCCCTGGGTTTGGCGGGTGCCTTGATAGTCGATGAAGAAAAAGGCTTTGTCTTTGTGAACTGGGCCGCCGAAGGTTCCGCCGAACTGATTTTGGCGAAAGGCGCCGCGCGTAGGGGAGAAGTAGTTGCGGGCGTCGAGGTCGGTGTTGCGAAGGAACTCGAAGGCGCTGCCGTGGAAGGCGTTGGTACCGGATTTGGTGATGACGCTGATCTGGCCGCCGCTGAATTCACCGTACTCGGCGTCGAAGTTGCTGGTGATGATGCGGAACTCGGAGATGGCGTCGAGGTTGGGGACGATGGCGGTGCCGCCGTTGACGTCCTCTTCGACGTCGCTGCCGTTGACGCTGAAGTAGTTTGAGAATTCGTTTTGGCCGTTGACGGAGACGGTGCCGGGGTTGAGTGTGCCGGAGGGGTTGAGGATGGTGGCGCCTACGTCCTGTACCGTGCTGGAGGTGATGGAGGTGGCGGGAGCGACGCCAGCCTGGAGGGAGAGAAGGTCAGTGTAGCTGCGGCCATTGAGCGGGACCGCGGTCATCTGGCGGCCGGTGATGACCTCGCCCATCTGGGTGCTGATGGTTTCGACGTGGACGGTGTCGTCGGTGACGCTGACGGTTTCTTTGACGCTGCCTAGCTCGAATGCGACGTCGATGGTGAGGGATGCGTTTGTGTCGAGGATGATGTCCTTGCGCTGGTAGCTCCGGAAGCCGGGGGACTGGGCCTCGAGCTCGTAGTGGCCGACGGGGAGGACGGGGAGGGTGTAATAGCCTTTGCTGTTGGCGGTGGCGTGATAGGAGAGGCCTGTGCTGGTTTCGTGGATTGTGATCTCGGCCTTTGGAACGACTCTTCCGGAGGGATCCTTTGCGGTTCCGGAGATGCTTCCTGCGACGCTGGCCCAGACGATGGAGGCACAGAGAACGGCAACGATGCAGAAAGCTTTGCTGATACCGAAACCGAGACGACGAAACTTGCTCAACATACTTCTCTCCTGATCTTTCTAACTGCCTAACTGCGCAATGCGTGAATGCGTTTACTGGATGGTGATTGGTACGTTGACTGTGGTCTGGATCGCTGAGGCTCCGGTGCCTGAGGTGCCGGTGACTACGACGGTGTAGGTACCTTTTGCTGTGCCGGGGGCAGTCCCTGCGGAGCCGCTGCATCCGATGGCCATGAAGAGAGCTGCAGTGAAGGCCGCTGTGGTGATGAAGGCGAGCATGGCCTGGACGCGGGTTTTGCGACGTGGCAGGGCTATCAGGAAGAGGCAGGCGAAGGTAGTGCCGCCGCCTGCGGCGAGCCAGCCGGGAGTCTTCGGTCGCGAACTGCTTAGTGGGTGAGATGGAGTGGTGTTGACGGTGAGAGAGGCCTGCCCGGTGCCGGTCATCGAGTTTGGATTGACGAAGCAGGCTGACTCGGTGAGGCTCGACGGCATGGCGCAGGTGAAGGCGATGGGTGCGGTGTAGTTGGTGGCGACGTCGACGTTAATGGGAGCGAGGGCGGCGGAGCCCAGGGGAGCTGTGGTGCCGGGTGACGACAGAGCGAAGGTCGAGATGGTGATCGGGATCGCTGCGGAGAGCGATTCGTTGTAGGTTGCGTCGCCTTGATAGAAGGCGGTGAGGTTGCTGGTGCCTACGACTCCGTTGATCGGAGTGGAGAGGACGGCCTTTCCGTTGACGAGCGGCACAGGATTGCCGACGTTGAGGCCGTTGAGCTCGAAATGTACGAGGCCGGTTGGCTTGGCGGCTCCAGTGGCTGCATCGGCTACGTTGGCGGTGAGTGTGATGTTTCCGTTGGGGCTGACGCTGGTTGCCGATGCGGCGGCGGAGGTGGTTGAGGCTGAGCCGCCGGGAAGGACGAGAATCTCGCCCATCATGCCGCCGTCTTCGTGCTCGAGGATGTGGCAGTGGTAGACGAAGGTTCCGATAACGTTGGGGTCTCGGAAGTCCATGCGGACCTTGACGCTGGGATAGGGGCCGCTGCCGTTCCAGTAAGGAATGTCGACGGTGTCGCGGATGGCGGGGTCGTTGACGGGCTGGCCGTTGACCTCGAGGACCTGAAAGTGGATTTGATGGATGTGGAAGATGTGATCTTCCTCAGCGCGGTTCTCGACGACCCAGTCTTCGACCGTGCCGGAGTGGACGGTGATGTTGGGTGGCTGATCCATGGTGAAGACGGTTGGGGTCTGGCCTACCTCGGTGATGAAGAAGGTGGTGGGGCTGAGTGGGTTGGTTGGGTCGAGGAGCGTTTCGGAGAAGTAGAGGTTGCGTTGTGCGATTGGGGTTGCGCTGGCGAGTGCGGCGAAGCGCGTTACTTTGGCCGCGACGGCCTTCGACGGGAGATGCTTTGCGGCTGGGGTGACGGCAGAGTTTTCGACACCGGCTTGGCTGACGATATTTGCGATCGGACGGGCGGGGTCGAAGTCACCGTCTGGGCCGGTGTTCCAGTACTGCGTGGCAAGCTGAGCTTTGTCGCCGAGGTTTGGTGTGGTGATGACGAACTCGGCGCGTGAGCCAGGTGGGAGGAGGACGCTGGTTTCGCTTTCCGACTGCTGGCCGCTGCTGCCTGCGGCGATTGGATAGCCGTCGATGGCGACGATCTGGACTGGCTGGGGTGTTCCGTTGACGAGGTATTGCAGGTTGAAGATGGTGTCGGCGCCGGTGTTGGCTACGCGCCATAGCTCCTGCTGGCCGGGGTTGGTTTGTATGACCGCGGGGGTGTAGCCGGGATAGGTGACGGGGACGTAGTTAATGGAGAGGTCCCAGGCTGGGATGTTGGTGTCGTTGAGTTCGGAGTTGGGGAGAAGCTGATCGCGCAGGACGAAGGTGCGCTCGGTAAGGCCGGCGAGGGAGGTGTTGACGTTCTGGAGGCCTTCGACGATGAGTGCGCCAGTTGCGCCGCCCTGGACCTGACCTTCGCTGAAGCCGTGAGGATGGGGGTGGTACCAGTAGAGTCCGGGCGGCTCGTTCGCAGGGATTTGGACTTTGTAGTCGAAGCTTTGGCCCGGCGCGATGAGCGTGTGGATGACCTCGTCTTGCCCGCATACCGGTGCGACGTTGGTGCCGTGGAAGTGGATGTTGGTGGCTGCGGCCGACATGGTGCCATTGCAGGCACTGCTTGTGCTGGTGGCTGGCGTGTCCTTTGCGGAGAGGGTCATGTTCATGCCGGCCATGTCGGCGGGGGTGGGGGGAGTCAGGTTTGCGGGGAGATTGTTCTGGAAGTGAATGATGAGCTGGTCGCCGGGATTGACGCGGAGGGTCGGGGCTTCAAGGCCGGTGTTGGTGACGTAGCAGTAGCGGAGGAGGCCCTGAGAGTCGGTCGTGGCGAGGAACTGCATGGTGACTTCGAGGACGCCATTCTGGCTTCTCAACTCAGGGGGCGCGGAGACGACGGAGCCGGTGGTGAAGCGCGCGCAGACCTGATCGGCGGTGTCGGAGCCGGTCGCCGCGGGAGTGGAGCGCTTTGCGAGGTCTTGTTCCGAGATTGCGCCATGCGTCAGGTGAGACTGCTGCGCGTTCGCGCTCAGGACGAGCGCGGAGAACAGGATCAGGAGCAGAGAAGAGAGGACGCGGTTGGATCTCGGTAAGACATTTCTTGCAGCGTTCATTGACCAAGCCTCGAAAAAAGTGCAAATTTCGTCTTTTGGCTGGGCGGAGAGAGCCGCTCGCCATCGTGACGGTTAATTCTTTGCGGACAAGGGGCCTAGTGGTGGAGTCGCAGTCTAGCCCAGGTGTGGTTCTTGAGTCCTCGCGGTCTCCGCCAGGAGTCAACCGTGAGGTCAGATTTTATGCATTCTCAGCCTTTTACCAGTGCAAACGCGGAGCCTTGAGGTTCAGTCGGTCTCTGCCAGGTGAATTCCGACTGTAAGAGTCCGCAATCTGGTATAGCCGAAATATACGACAATATCGGTCGTAGATACAAGAGCCGTTTGTAAATTGATGGTTACAGGCGATCCTGCGAGATGGGACGCCATGAACCGCTCGCATTGGCTCTGTTCGTTCGGCAGGCGGGTTGCCGAGGGTTCAGCCGCCAAATGGCTGTTGGGCGGGTGGAGCTGTCGGATTGGGGGCGCGGAGGATGAGCATGTTTGCGGGGTCGTTGCCGAGGGGGATGCCCTCCTTTTCAAAGGCGAGGATGATGCGGCGTCGCAGCTCGCGGAGGACGCCATCGCGCTGATTGGCTCGGACGCGGATCTGGACGGGGTAGGTGACGGCGCGGCCTTCGATCTTGTCGACGCCGAGGATGACCGGGTCGGCGATGGCGATGTCTTTGAAGGCGGAGTCGTGGCGGACTTCGTTGGCGACTTTGCTGAGGAGAGTGATGACCTTGTCAGGATTGGCGCTGGCGTCGACCGAGACCTGGAGGGTGGCGACGGCGTAGTCGCGGGAGAGGTTGGAGACGGTGGCGATCTGGCTGTTGGGGATGATGTAGAGCGTGCCGTCGCCGTCGCGGACGGTGGTGCGGCGGAGGGAGAGGTCTTCGACGGTGCCCTTGAGACCGGCGAGCAGGACGACTTCGCCGACGTTGTACTGGTCTTCGACGAGGATGAAGAACCCGTTGATCATGTCTTTGAAGATGGATTGAGCGCCAAGGCCGACGCCGACGCCGATGATTCCGGCTGAGGCGAGGATGGGTTGGTAGGGGATGTCAAAGATGTTGAGGATTTGCAGAAAGGCGATGAACCCGAGAACACCATAGGAGGTGGCTCGCAAGATGGAGGCCATGGTGCGAAGCTGGGCGGCGCGATGGAAGTTGCCGATCTGATGGTCAGCCCGCGAACGCATCTTTTTGACGAAGAAGAGAACGACACGCTGGAGAAGGAAGATGATTAGGAGGACGGCGACGATCTTAGGCAGTTTGTACTGCAGAAAGAACAAGATGTCGTTATGCCAGTCTCGTCCGATGGTATCCATGATGGTATCGTCTTGCGGGGCCATGGTGAGAAGGAGCATCATTACGGCGTCTCGCTTTCGGGGAAGAAAAATGCTGTGACCAGAATGCGTCAGCTGTTTGTAAGATGCAATGGAGACAGGGACTGAGACACTGCGGAGATTGGGGAATGCTATGAGGATGCTTCGATTAACGGTGGTTGGGGCGGTTTTAGCCGGGATGGCTTTAGGAAACGTAAGTGGGGGCCAGCTTCAGCAGATTCAGAGCCAGCACTATCCTGGTCAGGTTCATCAACCGGGGGATCTGGATCCGAACACTGACCCACGTCGTCTGGAGCAGCAGGAAGAGGCCCGGAGCACAGAACGGCAGAAACGGCTGGTGGCGGATACCGATAAGCTGCTGGCGCTGGCGACGGATCTGAAACAGCAGGTGGATAAGACAAATAAAAATATTTTGTCAGTCGATGTGATCAAGAAGGCAGATGAGATCGAAAAGCTGGCCCATAGTGTCAAAGAACGGATGAAGGGTTAGGCGTAAGTATCAGAAATGTAGTGATTTATTTTGAGGGAGATGGCGGGGACTATTGTGGGCTGGGCTGGGTGAGAGCCGCTGCGGCGTTTATCAGTGGGATGGAGAGGCCGGGGAGGGTGGCGGCTGAGTTTCGCATGGCGGTGACAACGGTTGCTGCGCTCCAGTCGGGGTGCGCGGCACGGAGAAGAGCGGCGACTCCGGCGGCGAGGGGGGCGGAGGCACTGGTGCCCATTGCCTGCACGTAGGCGGTGTGGCCGAGACTGAAGCAGCCATAGCTGTGAGAGGAGTCGGCGGGGAGGCCGTCGATGGTGTTGGGGAGGCCTGAGCTGCAGGCGCCCTGAATCCAGCCGCTGACGCCAGTGTCGGGGCCGTCGGGGTAGCTGCCGCCGGGTGCAGCAAGGGCGTTGAGGGGGGCTCCGTAGTTGCTGTAGTAGGCGAGTGAAACTGGGCCTGGCGTGCAGGTGGCGCCGGGGGCGGTGTTCTGGGCGCAGGCGGGGTTGGTGGAGGCAGCGATGGCCAGGACGCCGCGTGACTGGGCGGGAAGCTCGACATAGCGGGGATTGGAGAGGTCGATACCGTCGTTGCCCCCGGAGGCGATGAGGACGATGTTGGCCTGGGCGGCGGCGTAGGTGATCTGGTTGAAGGCGGCGAGGAGTCCGGCTCCGTCTCCGGTCGTGAGATCGGCGACCGCGCCGACGGAGAGGGAGATGACGTCGGCGCGGTTGGTCACGGCATCTTCGATGCCCTGCATGACCCAGCTGAGGAGGCCGCTGGCTTCGCCCGCTTCGCACTGGTCGTTGGGATTGGTGTCTCCGGTGATGGAGGCGGGCATGCGCTGAAGCGCTTTGATGTTGAGGATAGTCGCCTGAGGTGCGACGCCGATGATCTTGCCGGTTCCGGGACCGATGGCTCCGGCGGCGAGGGATGCGGTCCAGGTGCCGTGGCCCTGCTGGTCCTGGGGGCTGCCGTCGTCGCAGGCGCTGGGGTAGGCGGTCTGGTCGACTTCGGTGAGGTTGAGAGCCAGGTTAGAGGCGAGATCGGGATGGGATTGGTCGACTCCGCTGTCGATGACGGCGATGCGGATGCCTTTGCCCATGGTGGTGTCCCACGGACCGTGGGCAGGGCCGCCGGCAACGTTGTTTCCGTAGCCACCGACCTGCTGGACGGCCCAGCCCTGTGGGGTGGAGGTGTAGTAGGTGTCGTAAGACGGCGGCGGGGGAGGGGGTGGCGGCGGGAGAGTGATTGGAGCGGTGGAGACGATGGGGCCGTGGGTTGGGAGTCTACCAATGACCGGAGAGTTTGGGGTGAGAGGCTCTGCCCCGCTGTTGACGTCGGCGGCTTTGATCGCGACGGGCTTGAGGCGTAGACGAAGCGCGGTGATGATCCGATCGTGGAGGACGTAGCTTACGTTGGGCTGGGCGGAGAGGAGGCGGAGAGTGGTGGCGTCGTCCTGCGAGGGGGGAGACTGTACGGCGGCGATGCCGAGGTGTTCGTTACGTTGGGTAAGGCGAGTGCCAGCGGAGACCAGGTGGGCCTCAGCGTCGGCGGGGATGGTTCCATTGCGATAGAGGACGATGTAGCGGTGAGGAGCGACGCTGGTGGTGTCGATTTGCGCGGCGGCGAGTGGGGGAAGAAGTGGGAGAAAGAGAGCGGCCAGGCGCGAGATGCTTCGGCATAGCGGACGTGTACTGACCGTTCGGAGACTCGACTTTGCGAGAGCGGATTTGATGAGAACGGACACGCTGCACCTCGTTGTTGCGCTGAGTTATGCATCGGCGCCGCGAGAATTTGCATTAGTGCCAGTACAGTTGTGTGCTATTACTTTGGTCTGTCGCTTGAGCGAAATCTGACTGATCCTGCTCGATTAACGGATAGATTGACCCTGTTTGATCGCACGTGCTCTAATTGCCGCCTTTGTGAAGCTAGTTGAAAGTTTGCGTTCTAAGGAGACCTTTGCATGGTTGGAGTAAGTTTTTTGGCGATGGCCGTTCAGCAGGTTCCCTATGCCCCTGCGGTTGTCGACGGTAGCGATGGACGAGTCTATCTGTGGATTGCTCTAGGAGTTGGGGTACTGGCGCTGGTGGCAGCCTTGATGCTGGCACGTGCAGTGATTGCTTCCGATACCGGGACGCCGGAGATGCAGGCGATCTCGAATGCGATTCGCGAGGGGGCGGAGGCGTTTTTGCGGCGCCAATACAAGACCATTGGTGCAATCGCCGTGGTGTTGGCGGTGGTGGTGTTTGTGGGATACAAGGCTTCGCCGAGGACCTCGCCTTACGCGCTGAAGACGGTGGTGAGTTTTCTGGTGGGGGCGGTTTGCTCGGGACTGGCGGGCTTTACGGGGATGTATTGCTCGATTCGGGCGAACATACGGACGGCTTCGGCGGCTCGGACTAGTTTGAATAAGGCGCTGCAGATGGCGCTGCGCGGCGGTGCGGTGACGGGGTTGGTGGTGGTGGCGCTTTCATTGCTGGGCGTGGGGTTGTTGTTCCTGTTTTTTGGGGGATTGGAGCATCCGCAGGCGGTGCCGTATCAGTTGGTGGGCTTTGGGTTTGGAGCTTCGCTGGTGGCGCTATTTGCACAGCTTGGCGGAGGAATTTATACGAAGGCCGCAGACGTTGGTGCGGACCTGGTGGGCAAGGTGGAGGCAGGGATTCCTGAGGACGATCCACGGAACCCGGCTGTGATCGCGGACCTGGTGGGAGACAATGTTGGCGACTGCGCGGGTCGTGGTGCGGACTTGTTTGAGTCGACGGCGGCGGAGAATGTGGGCGCGATGATTCTGGGCGCTGCGCTGTATCCGGTGTTTGGCGTGAAGGGGATCCTGTTTCCGCTGATCGTGCATGCGATCAATTTGATTGCAAGCATTGTTGGTGTGTTTGTGGTGAAGACGCGTGAGGATGAGGATCCCATGCACGCGTTGAATAAGGGATTTTATGTGACCTCGGCATTGGCGCTGGCTGGATTTGCCGGGGCGGTTTATACGATGTTGAATGGGCCGCAGGTGCAGCCGATCTGGCTGCTTGGCTGCGGCGTGATTGGGCTGGTGACGGCGTTTCTGTTTGTTTGGATTACGGAGTACTACACGGAGGCGATCTATCGTCCGGTGAAGTCGATCGTTGAGGCTTCGGTGACGGGGCCGGCGACGAACATCATCAGCGGATTGGCTGTGGGGATGGAGACGCCGGCGATGCCGGTGGTGGTGATCTCGGCGGCGTTGTTGCTGAGCTACTACTTCGGCGTGCAGGGGTTGGCCGGTGTGGCGGGGATCAGCGACTATGCCAAGGGTATCTACGGAACGGCAATTGCGACGATGGGAATGTTGAGCTGCGCGGCTTACATTCTGGCGATGGATACGTTTGGGCCGATTACGGATAATGCGGGCGGGATCATCGAGATGTCGAATCAGCCGCATGAGATTCGCGACCGGACGGACAAGCTGGACTCGGCGGGGAATACGACGAAGGCGCTGACGAAGGGGTATGCGATCGGATCGGCTTCGCTGGCTGCGTTTCTTCTGTTCTCAGCGTACCTGGAGGAGATTAAGACAATTGTAACCGATAAGGTTGCACTTGCTGGTGGCTATATGCCGGTGGGATGGAGCTTTACGAATATCAACCTGGCGCAGGTGCCGGTGTTTGTGGGCGCGCTGCTGGGTGCGATGTTGACTTACCTGTTCAGTTCGCTGGCGATCAAGGCGGTGGGGCGAACGGCGCAGATGGTGGTGAAAGATGTGCGCGATCAGTTCAAGGAGAATCCGGGGATTATGCTGGGGACTTCGAAGCCGGACTATGCGCGCTGCGTGAACATCGTTACTGGCGCGGCGTTGAAGGAGATGGTGGTGCCGGGACTGCTGGCGGTTGGTTTGCCGGTGGTGGTGGGTTTGATCTTCCGGCATTTCAGCGCGAGCTATCAGGCTAGCTCTGCGTTGTATGCGCCAGGGGCGATTCTGCCGGTGCCGGCTATTGGTGGAGTTCCTGTGAATCTGGCTGGAGCGGAGGCTGTGGCTGGGTTGCTGATGGTCGGAACTATTTCTGGCGTGTTGCTGGCGATGTTGATGAACAATGGCGGCGGCGCGTGGGACAACGCGAAGAAGTTTATCGAGACGGGGCAGTATGGGGGAAAGAAGTCGGAGGCGCATAAGGCGGCAGTGGTGGGCGATACGGTTGGAGATCCATTCAAGGACACCGCCGGGCCGAGCCTGCATGTGCTGATCAAGTTACTGGCTACGATTACGCTGGTGCTTGCGCCGTTGTTTGTCTAGCGGCGGTGAGGATGAAGACGGGTAGCCTTCGGGTTGCCCGTTTTTCTGTGGATTTTTCTTGCAAGTGAGTGGTTGGAAAGGATCGTGAAGCAGAGCCAGGGATGGCGGCTTCCCGGTACAATCTTGTCTGCAGCTGTGTTGAGCTGCGGTTTCTGAAGATGGTTTCAACGTAAAGGATGGCGTATGGCAAGACAGTCTGGATCCAGTGTGCAGGAGAGCAAAAAGGTGGCAGCAAGCGTGGCGGAGAGTTCGCTGACGCGCGAGCAGTTGGTGGAGTTCTATCGACTGATGTATCTGTCGCGGCGCACGGATGATCGCGAGATTGTTTTGAAGCGGCAGCAGAAGATTTTTTTTCAGATCTCTTGTGCGGGGCATGAGGCGCTGCTGGTTGCTGCGGGTATGGCGCTGAAGCCTGGGTATGACTGGTTTTTTCCTTACTATCGGGATCGGGCGATTTGCTTGACGCTGGGCAACACGGTGGAGGAGCAGTTGCTGCAAGCTGTGGGTGCAGCGGATGACACGGCGAGCGGCGGCCGGCAGATGCCTTCGCACTGGTCGAGCAGAAAGTTGAATATTGTTTCGCCTTCTTCGTCGACTGCTACTCAGTGTCTGCACGCAGTTGGATGCGCGGAAGCCGGAAGATTTTTCACGAAGCATCCCGAAGCTGCGAAGAAGCATGATGGGGACTATCGCGAATTTAAGGATGTGAAGTTCCATGGCGATGAAGTTGTTTATGTTTCGATCGGTGAGGGTTCGACGAGTCAGGGAGAGTTCTGGGAGTCGTTGAATACGGCTTCGAATGGGAAGCTGCCAGTGTTGTATGTGGTCGAAGACAACGGGTATGCGATCTCGACGCCGGTGGAGGTGAATACACCAGGAGGAAACATCTCGAAGCTGGTGGCGAATTTTCCCAACTTTCACTTTGCGGAGATTGATGGGACCGATCCGATTGCGAGTTATAAGGCGATGGTGGAGGCGGTGGCTTATTGCCGGTCGGGTAAAGGGCCTGCGCTGGTGCATGGGCATGTCATTCGGCCTTATTCGCACTCGCTGAGCGATGATGAGAGGCTGTACCGGTCGGTAGAGGAGTTGGACGCGGATGCAGCGCGGGATCCGATTTCGCGGATGCAGATGTGGCTACTGCGCGAGGGGATTCTGGATGCAGATGGGATCAACAAGCTGGAGCGGCAGGTGGATGAAGAGGTGCAGCGGGCGGCCGATCGTGCGGTGATGGCGACGCTGCCGACTGTCGCTTCGATTACGAAACATGTTTATTCCGAGGATTTGAGTTCGCAGGATATGCGGTTTGCGACGGAGCCGAAGCCGACGGCGGATGCGACGGAGCGGACGATGGCGGACCTGATCAACTGCTGTCTGAAGGACGAGATGCGGCGGGATGAGCGAGTGGTGGTGTTTGGCGAGGATGTGGCCGATGCTACTCGCGATGGAGCGCTGCGGGCGGGAAAGATCAAGGGCAAGGGCGGAGTGTTCAAGCTGACGGCGGGACTGCAGACGGAGTTTGGCAGTGATCGCTGCTGGAATTCACCGCTGGCCGAGGCGAATATTACGGGCCGTGCGATTGGGATGGCGGTGCGTGGGATGAAGCCGGTGGTGGAGATTCAGTTCTTCGACTACATCTGGCCGGCGATGCACCAGATGCGCAATGAGCTTTCGTTGGTGCGGTGGCGTTCGAATGGCGACTTCAGTTGCCCGCTGGTGATGCGAGTGCCGATTGGCGGTTATCTGACGGGTGGGTCGATCTATCATTCCCAGTCGGGTGAGAGCATCTTTACGCATACGCCGGGGGTGCGGGTAGTGATGCCGTCGAATGCTCTGGACGCAATTGGACTGCTGCGGACGGCGATTCGTTGCGACGATCCGGTGTTGTTTCTCGAGCACAAGCGGCTGTATCGCGAGACGTTTGGGAGGGCGGCTTATCCAGGGCCGGACTATTGCATTCCGTTTGGGAAGGCGAAGATTGTCCGGCCGGGGAAGGATGTGACCGTGTTGACGTATGGTGCGGTCGTGCCACGGGCGCTGCAGGCGGCACAGAAGCTGCATCGCGATAAAGGTGTGGATGTCGAGCTGATCGATCTGCGGAGCCTGACTCCTTATGACTGGGAGGCGATTGCGGAGAGCGTGAAGAAGACCAACCGCGTGATCGTGGCGCATGAGGATATGTTGAGCTGGGGGTATGGTGCGGAGATCGCGGCGCGGATCGGGGATGAACTGTTTCATGATCTCGATGCTCCGGTAAGACGCGTGGCAGCGATGGATACGTTTGTTGCGTATCAGCCGTTGTTGGAGGATGCGATTTTGCCGCAGCCTGAGGATTTGTATCGGGCGATGGCAGAGTTGGCAGCGTTTTAACACTGCTTTCGCGCGGGGAAGACTGCGGCGGCTTGGGTGGGAGAGATTTTTTTCGCAACTGCTCGGTGGGGTTGGTGTCTTTGATTGCAGATGTCAATTTGTGACTGGCCAGACCGTGTGACTTCGGTCGGGACACAGTGAGGAGTTGTGATGCGATCGGGATGGAAACCTGCCGGACTTTTTTTCGATGGCACTCGGATTTTGATTTCGGGCGTGTTGTGTGTGTTGATGGTGGAGCAGCCGATGGTGGCGGCTGCGGCTTCGAAGAAGGCTGTGGTGCCTGCGGTGCAGCAGATTCAGGCAGACCAGCGGGTCCTGCACGCGCTAAACCGATTTACCTTCGGGCCACGGCCGGGCGATGTAGCGGCGGTGCAGGCGGTTGGGGTGAAGGCTTGGTTTGAGCGGCAGTTGAATCCGTTGAGCATCGATGATTCTGCGCTGGAAGCTCGGCTGGAGATGTTTCCGGCGATGCAGATGGAGCAGGCCGAGTTGATGCAGCGATATCCGAGCCCGGCGGTGTTGCGGCAGATGATTGCGAAGAACGAGCCGCTCCCGAACGATCCTGTGGAACATGCGATCTATGCGGATCAGATTGCGTTTTATAAGGTGGCAAAGGCAAAGAAGGAGGCCGAGCAGGCTGCGGCGGGTAAGAACGATGATGGAATGGCCGTGGCGAGCGATGGCTCGATGGCGAAGAGTGCGGAGGAGATAAAGAGCAACGCGGCGTTGCCAGGGGATGGGGTGGATCCGGCGACGCCGGCGATGGCTACGCACGAGGAGCAGTTTTATTCGGGGTTGGATGCGGTGAAGGTGATTAATCTGCCGCCGGACCAGAGGATGCAGCGGATTCTGGCGATGCCGCCGGAGGAGTTGGTGCGGTTTCGGAAGAGTTTGAGCAGGAGTGAGCTGTTGGTGGCCGCGGGGGGTCTGTCGCCGATGCAGCGCGAGACGCTAGCTGCACTGCAGGGTTCGCCGCGAATGGTTGGGGCGGAGTTGCTCGAGACGCGGATGCTTCGGGACATCTATAGCGAACGGCGGTTGGAGGCGGTGATGACCGACTTCTGGCTGAATCACTTCAATGTGTATCTCAAGAAGAATCAAACTGAGCCGTTTTTGTTGCCCGCCTACGAACGGGATGTGATTCGTCCGCATGCGCTGGGTAAATTTGAGGATTTGCTGGTGGCGACGGCGAAGAGCCCGGCGATGTTGATGTACCTGGACAACTGGCAGAGCATTGGGCCGGATTCGATGGCGGCGAAGAATGGCGGGAAGTTTGCGAAGGTTGTAACGAACCCTCAGGTGAAGCAGGCGCTGAAAGACCGCGGGCTGAATGAGAATTACGCAAGGGAGTTGATGGAGCTGCATACGTTGGGTGTGCAGTGCGAGGCGAGCGCGGATCGTCCGATGAGAATGCTGGATAGGACGTGTGGGCGCGGTTATACGCAGCAGGATGTGACGCAGGTGGCTGAGGTTCTGACGGGTTGGACGATTGATCAGCCGAATCGGAGTGGGACGTACCGGTTTGAAGAACGGCGTCATGAACCGGGTTCGAAGACGGTACTTGGGAAGAAGATTGGGGAGAGTGGTGAGGCTGAGGGGCTGGAGGTGCTGCATATGTTGGCGACCAGTCCGGCTACGGCCCAGTTTATTTCGACGAAGCTGGCGGTGCGGTTTGTGAGCGATACTCCTCCGCTGGCGTTGGTGGATCGGATGGCGAAGGCATATCTCTCGAGTGGTGGAGATATCAAAACTGTGTTGCGGACAATGTTCGATTCGCCGGAGTTCTGGTCGCCGGAGGTTTACAGGGCTAAGGTGAAGACGCCGGAGGAGTTTGTGGTGTCGGCCGTGCGTGCGAGCGGGGCGGAGGTGACGACGGCGATTCCGCTGTTCCAGGCGCTTGAGAAGCTGGGGATGCCGTTGTACGGGATGCAGACACCGAATGGGTATAGCTGGATGGCGGAGCCGTGGGTGAACTCGGGGGATCTGGTGAACCGGATGAACTTTGCGGTGTCGTTGAGCAATGATCGCGTTGTTGGGGTGGAGACGGATTGGGCGCGGTTGCTTAGGGAGTCGGGGTCTTTGTCTGCTGGAGTCTCTGCTGCTGAGAAAGAGAGGAAGCTGGAAGCTGTGTTGCTTGGCCAAGCGGTGAGCGATCGCACGAGGGATACGGTGTTGGCGCAGTTTCAGGATCAAGCGATGCAACAGCAGGCGGAGAAGAGTTTTGGAATCAAAGCAAATGAGCAGGAGCCAATGGCGCAGGTGTTGAACGCCAGTTCGCCGAAGCGGGTACGGCCGCCGTTTGATCGAGAGGCTGCGGGGATTGCCGGTTTGTTGCTGGGTTCACCGGAGTTTCAGAGGCGTTAGAGAGTTGAAACCTGGTTCTCGCTCAGCCTTTTGGTAAGTGAATTGAGTCGTTTCGATTTGGCAACTTCTCGGATGTGGATGCGTTTGTAAGTACAGGCGACGCAAACGGCTGGGCAGAGAGAGGTCTAAGATGGCGAACATGAAGAATATGGCGGATCAGAGCGACTGGGGATGCGATCTTCATGGGCGGGACGCAGCACGACGTGGAGTGACGCGGCGTGGGTTTATGAAGGGTGGGGCACTTGCGCTGATCGGGACTTCAACGATTCCCGCGTTTTTGTCGCGGAGCGTTCTGGCCGAGGTGACGACTGCTGCGGCGAATAAGAAGAAGCTTGTTGTTCTGTTTCAGCGAGGCGCGGTGGATGGGTTGAACGTTGTAGTGCCCTACAAGGAGAAGAACTACTATGCGATGCGGCCTTCGATCGCGATTCAGGAGAAGGACGTTCTGGATTTGAATGGATTTTTTGGTCTGCATCCAGCGATGACCGCGTTCAAGCCGCTGTATGAGCAAGGGCATCTCGCGATTGTGCAGGCGGCGGGATCGCCTGATACTACGCGGTCGCACTTCGATGCGCAGGATTATATGGAGAGCGGTACGCCTGGTGTGAAGACTACGGAGGATGGATGGTTGAATCGCGCGCTGCAGGCGGAGAGTTTGACGGGGAAGCCGTCGGCGTTTCGTGCGGTGGCGCTGGGGACCCAGGTGCCGAGAACGCTGCAGGGAAAGATTCCGGCGATTGCGTTAAATAATCTGGCGGATTTTTCTGTCGCTGGAAAGGGACCGCAGACCTCGCCGATCAGCAATGCGTTTCAGGCGATGTATGACGAGAGCTCGGATGCGGTGCTGCATGGGACCGGACAGGAGACCTTTGAGGCGGTGAAGATGCTGAAGTCTGCGGACCCATCCAGATATCAACCGGCGGCTGGAGCGGTTTATCCGAATACTCCGTTTGGGAATAGTTTGAAGCAGGTGGCGCAATTGATGAAGGCGAACCTGGGAGTGGAGGCTGCATTCTCCGACATCGGAGGTTGGGATACGCACCAGAACCAGGGGAACGTGAATGGGCAGCTGGCGAATCGACTGAAGGAGTTCTCGGAGACGATTGCGGCGTTCTGGAAGGATATGGGAGACGACGCGGAGAACGTGACGCTGGTGACGATGTCGGAGTTTGGGAGAACAGCACGGCAGAATGGAACCGGTGGTACCGACCATGGACATGCGAATGTGATGTTTGTGCTCGGCGGCAGGGTGAAGGGGGGCAGGGTTTATGGGAAGTGGCCCGGGCTTGCGGAGGAGCAATTGAACGAAGGAAGGGATCTGACGGTGACGACGGACTTCCGGCGGGTGTTGGGTGAGGCGGCGTACAAAACTCTTGGCGCGAAAAATCTTGAGTTGATGTTTCCGGGAGCGCAGGTTCGTCCGAGTGATTTTTTGAACTTCTCGTAGACTTGAAAGGCGCGAATGTATCCTGCGCGTCACTCTTCTGTTTATGGAATGTAAAAATGAATGGGATACAAAATAGTGGAAAAAAGGCGGCAACTTTTCTTTCGATACTGCGTCTTATTGGATGTAACACATAAACAGTCGGGCTAGCAGTTCCCACAGTTCCGGCTTCCCATATCCGCAACAAAAGAACTCCCCCACCACAATGTAAGGCTCCCAGAATACCGGGAGCCTTCACTCCTTTAGCTGCTTCTTCTGGTATTGATCAGGCGAATCCGATCTTGCGATCGAGGGCCATCGCTCCGGCGCCGTAAAAGAAGAGCATGATGGCCAGGACGGCGAGGGCGAGGATGTAGCCGTAGAAATCGAAGTCGTGATGGATGCCGACGGTGGCAAAGGCTACCAGCATATTGACTCCAATCAAAAACGCAATCAGCCGGGTGAATAGGCCCAAAACGAGGAGAATGCCGCCGACAAATTCGGTGTAGGCGGAGACGTATCCGAGCCAGTAAGGTAGGCCGAGAGTGGTGACGTAGTGAGCGTAGTGGTGCAGGGCGCTGACTGGGTGAACCTTCTCATACCCGAAGACCGTCATGGAGACGCCGAGGATCAGACGCATGAGAAGCGCGCCAATAGGTTGCAGGCTGTTAAGCCATTTCGTCATAAAAAATCCTTTTGAAAAGGGTATCGCGGAGGAGTGGAGGGCGACGTGGATCTTAGCGGACGGGTGCCGCGGAAGGTACGAGTTGGGGAGAGGATGCGGGGAGATATTGATCGAGAAAGCGGGTGAGGCTTTGATTGAAGAGAGGGTCGGAGAGGGTGGAGAGCTCTACAGTGACTTTTGGATCGGCGGCGGTGCGGTAGCTTTGGTCGGTGGCAGAGGTGCGGGAGAGGAGAAGCTTTAAGGTTTTGAGGGTGGCGAGGGGCGTGGCGAGGGGGAAGTTTTCGTGGAAGAGAAGGCTGAGTGGGATAAGGCGGGATCGGGTGTCGTGCTGGGCCAGTTCAAGGAGATCAGCATGGGGGGCGTCGAGGATTAGGGCGGGAATTTTCGAGTGATCGACCGCGAGTTGAGTGGCGAGAGAGGCTCCGACGCCAGTTCCGTAGGGGATGATTTGTTGCTCGGGGATGGCGCGGGAGTTCGTGAGGTACTGCCAGGCGGAGTCAGCGTCGCGGGTCATATTTTGCTGGCTGGGTCGGGTTGAGGCGCTCTGGCCGTAGCCACGGTAGTCAAAGGCGAAGACGTTGAGGCCGATGTTGTGGAGGTTGGCGAGAAGAGTACTGGAGTCGGCGAGGGAGCCGTCTCCAGCGGGGAGGAAGAGGATGGTGGTGTTGGAATAGCGCGCGCCGGGAGAGGCCGGAATCCACCATCCGGTAAGCTGGGGAGTTGCGGATTCGTCCGGGTCGAAATGGATGAGTTGGTAGGGTATGCCTGCGATGGAGGCTGGAGCGGTTGAGGTGCGAGTGGGGTGTAGGACCAGCTGCCATTGGCCTTGATAGAAGAGCAGGCAAAAGGTTAGGTAGCCGCAGAGGAGAGCCACGACAATGGTGACCGCAATGGCTTTCACGAGCCAGACGGGGCTGACGACTTCAGGTGGAGCGCTGGTTGGCGGGGTGTGTTTGCTTGGCTTCGGAGTGGGGCGGGGCATGAGTCGGGCTTCTGTATCGACTTTAGCATTCGCGTCTGAGGTGGTGAGTCGTTTGGGCGGGAGTGAACCTCTAAGATGGAGATAGCGGAGGATTTCGAGTGGCGCAGTGGGTGAGGTTGTGTGGGTTGGCGGAGGCTCCGCCGGTGGGACGAGTGATGGAGGCCGAGGTCGAGGGTGTTGCGGTTTGCCTGGCGAATGTGAATGGGGAGTTATCGGCGCTGGATAACGTGTGTCCGCATCGGCAGGGGCCGCTTGGGCAGGGTTGGATTGAGGGTGAGGCGGTGGTTTGTCCGTGGCATTCGTGGGCGTTCCATGTGAAGACGGGATTGGCGGAGTATCCGGCGCATGAGCGGGTGGAGGTGTTTCCGCTGCGGGTGGAGGGTGGGGACGTTCTGGTGGACATCGAGTAACGGCCCGTTTGGGGAATCAAGGTCGGAACATCGACTTGATTGAGGAAAACTTTGTATGTCGGGCGAGGAATAACGGGTTACGCTGCCTTTTAGAGACACGCCATTCGAAAGGGTGGCTCATCGAGAGGGAGTTCTTCCATGAAGTTGCGTTCGTTGTTTCTTGCTGTAGTTGCTTTTGTCGTTCTTGCCGGTGCCGTAATACCTGCTAACGCTTCCACCTATCATCATCACCGTCATCACCACCATCATCACCACAGCTAGCGTTTGAATAGAATGTGAAAGAGCTCGGCCATTGTGCCGGGCTTTTTTGCGTGCGAAGGGATTTGCCTGGGATCAGCGTTTCGCAGCATAAATGCTGATAGAATCTATTAAATCCACTCCAGGCAGGAGAGGCAATGCAGGCAATACTGGCGCTAGAAGATGGGCGCGTTTTTCGGGGTAAGAGTTTTGGCGCGCGAGTGGAACGCTCGGGCGAGGTGGTCTTCAATACATCACTAACCGGCTATCAGGAGATCTTCACCGATCCCTCTTACGCGGGTCAGATCGTGGTTTTGACAAATCCACATATTGGGAACTATGGGACGACGCCAAGCGATGCGGAGTCGAAGAAGCCGTTTATTGAAGGCCTGGTGACGCGTGAGTTTTCGCCGATGAGCTCGAACTGGCGTTCGACGCAGGTGGCGGATGAGTATCTTGAGCGCTATGGGGTGCCGGTGATCGCTGAGATCGATACGCGAGCTGTGGTGCGGCATCTTCGGGCGAATGGCGTGATGCGTGGCGTGATTGCATCGGCAGAAAATCTTGACGTGGATGCGCTGGTGGCGAAGGCGCGGGCGATCAAGAAGATGGAAGGCACTGACCTCGCGAGCATCGTGAGTACGAAGGTTGCTTATGAGTGGGATTCGAATGAGCCGAAGAATCAGACGGGCGATACGCTGCTGACGCCTGCGGTTGAGGGCGATGCGAAGCAGATGCACGTGGTCGCGTATGACTTTGGGATCAAGGAAAATATTCTTCGAATGCTGACGCGGGAGAACTGCCGCGTGACGGTGGTTCCGGCGAAGACCTCGGCGAAAGATGTGCTGGCGATGGAGCCGGATGGCGTGTTCTTCTCGAATGGGCCGGGGGATCCGGAGCCGCTGGAATATGCGCAGGAGAATATTCGCGCGTTGCAGGGAAAAACTCCGATGTTCGGAATTTGCCTGGGGCATCAGCTGTTTGGGCTGGCGCTGGGCGGGAAGACTTATAAGTTGAAGTTCGGTCACCACGGTGGAAATCACCCGATCATGAATCATCAGACGGGGAAGGTTGAGATTACTGCGCAGAATCACAACTTCAATGTGGATCCTGATTCGCTCCCGGACGATGTGGAGAAGACGCATACGAACTTGAACGATCAGACGCTGGCGGGCCTGAAGCATAAGACTGATCCGATGTTCAGCGTGCAATACCATCCTGAGGCTAGCCCTGGGCCGCATGACTCGCACTATCTCTTCAAGGATTTTCGGAAGATGATGGAAGAGTTCAAAAAATAGAGATTAAATGGCGCGGCTTTGGTCGCGCATTTTTTCGGCACAAAGAGATTGAGTTAGAGGAAGAAGAGAAGAGATGCCGCGTAGGAATGACATTGCGAAGATTTTGGTGATCGGCTCGGGGCCGATTGTGATTGGACAGTCGGCGGAGTTTGACTACTCCGGGACGCAGGCTTGTAAGGCGCTGAAGGCCGAGGGGTATGAGGTAGTGCTGGTGAACTCGAACCCGGCGTCGATCATGACTGATCCTGAGGTTGCGGATAGAACTTACATTGAGCCGTTGAATGCGGCTTACCTAGAGGAGATTCTCCGCGTTGAGAAGGAGATGCTTGATCCGCATGGGTTGGGCACTAAGGGTAAGTTTGCGGTGCTTCCTACGGTGGGCGGGCAGACGGCGCTGAACCTTGCGGTGGATCTGGCGGACTCGGGCGTGCTGGATAAGTTTGGGATCGAGTTGATCGGGGCAAAGCTGGAAGCGATCAAAAAAGCAGAAGACCGGCTGCTGTTCAAGGACGCGATGACGAAGATCGGGCTTGATATGCCGCGGTCTGCGCTGATCAACAACCTTCGTGATGGGTTGGAGTTTGCAGCGAAGATTGGATTTCCGGTGGTGATTCGGCCTTCGTTTACGCTGGGTGGTTCGGGTGGCGGCATTGCTTACAACCGCGAGGAGTTGATGGAGATCCTTTCGCGCGGGCTCGATCTTTCTCCGGTGCATGAGTGTTTGCTTGAAGAGAGCGTGCTCGGTTGGAAGGAGTATGAGCTGGAGGTAGTGCGGGATCTAAAGGATAACGTCATCATCATCTGCTCGATTGAGAACTTTGACCCGATGGGCGTGCATACGGGTGACTCGATTACGGTGGCGCCTGCTCAGACGTTGACCGATCGCGAGTATCAGGCGATGCGGGATGCGGCGATTCGTGTGATTCGCGAGATTGGCGTGGAGACGGGCGGGAGCAATGTGCAGTTTGCGGTGAATCCGCTAAACGGGCGCATGACCGTGATCGAGATGAATCCGCGGGTTTCGCGGTCGTCGGCTCTGGCGAGTAAAGCTACTGGTTTTCCGATTGCGAAGATTGCGGCGCGGTTGGCTGTGGGCTACACGCTGGATGAGATTCAGAATGACATCACGAAGGCTACGCCGGCCTGCTTTGAGCCGACGATTGATTATGTCGTTGTGAAGATTCCGAAGTGGCAGTTTGAGAAGTTCCCTGGTGCGGATGAGGTTCTGGGGCCGCAGATGAAGTCGGTCGGCGAGGTGATGGCGATTGGCAGGACCTTCAAGGAAGCGATAATGAAGGCGGTGCGATCGCTCGAGACGGGCAAGAAGGCTACGGCCGATGACATTGAGCCGCGCCGATTGACGCAGCGGCTAGTGACTCCACATCCTGAACGGTTGAGTTACGTCCGATACGCGTTTGAGCGAGGAATGACGGTGCGTGAGGTTGCGCGCATGACGTCGATGGACCCGTGGTTTCTGTATCAGATCAAGCAGATTACGGACGAGATCAAGGCTGTTGGTGGCGTGCCGATGTCTGAGGTGACGGCGGAGCAGCTGCGTGCGGCGAAGCGGATGGGGATCTCGGATGAAAGGCTTGCGGCGAGTTGGGGTTTGACTGGCGCGGAGGGTACAGCCGCGGTGCGGGCGTTGCGGAAGAAGCTGAACGTGATGCCGGTGTACAAGATGGTGGATACGTGTGCGGGCGAGTTCGAGAGCTATACGCCGTATCTGTACAGCTGCTACGACGAAGAGGATGAGGCGCCGCCGACGAAGAAGAAGAAGATTCTGATTTTGGGGAGCGGGCCAAACCGGATCGGGCAGGGAATTGAGTTTGATTACTGCTGTTGCCATGCGGCGTTTGCTTTGCGCGAAGATGGGTACGAGACCATCATGGTGAACTGCAATCCGGAGACGGTGTCGACCGACTATGACACGAGCGACCGGCTGTACTTCGAGCCGCTGACGCTGGAAGACGTGCTAGGGGTGTATGAGCATGAGGCTTCTTCGGGTGCTGAGATTGGGATGATTGTGCAGTTTGGCGGACAGACTCCGCTGAACTTGTCGCTGCCGCTGAAGAAGGCAGGCGTCCCGATTATTGGGACATCTCCGGAGTCGATCGATCTCGCGGAGGATCGCAAGCGATTTGGGAAATTGATTGAGGAGTTGAAGATTCCGCAGCCTGAGGGCGCGATGGCGACGAGCGTCGAAGAGGCTGTGGCTGGCGCGAATCGTGTTGGTTACCCGGTGCTGGTGCGGCCTTCGTATGTGCTGGGCGGACGCGCGATGGTCATTGCCTATGACGATGATGCGATTGTGCGGTACATGTCGACTGCGATTGAGTACTCGCAAGAGAGGCCGGTGCTGATCGACCACTTTCTAGAAGACGCTATCGAGTGCGATGTGGATGCGCTGTGCGATGGCGATGATGTGGTGATCGCTGGGATCATGCAGCACATCGAAGAGGCGGGAATTCACTCTGGGGACTCGTCGTGCGTGCTGCCGGCGGTTGATTTGAGTGATGATGTGCTGCGTACGATTCGGGAAGATACGCGCAAGCTGGCGATGGCGTTGGGCGTGCGGGGCTTGGTGAATATTCAGTTTGCGATTCAACGGGGCACTGTGTACGTCATCGAAGTAAACCCTCGGGCTTCGCGGACGGTGCCTTATGTTTCGAAGGCGACAGGAATCCCTCTGGCGAAGGTTGCTTCGCGGATCATGGTGGGACGGAAGCTGAAAGAGTTGCTGCCAGAGCAAGTAGCGAGCCGAAAAGACCTGGAGACTGGCTCTCACTACTTTGTGAAGTCGCCGGTGTTTCCGTGGGGCAAGTTTCCGGGAGTCGATACGGTGCTTGGGCCGGAGATGAAGTCTACCGGTGAGGTGATGGGGGTCGCTGATAACTTTGGCGAGGCGTTTGCGAAGGCACAGATTGCGGCCGGGCAGGTGCTTCCGCTGCAGGGAACGGTGTTCCTGAGCGTCAACGATCATGACAAAGAAGGCGCGGTTTCGCTGGCACGGGAGTTTGTGGAGATGGGTTTCCACGTGGTGGCGACGCATGGGACGGCGATTGTGCTGGAGCAGGCTGGACTGCAGCCGGAGCGCGTCTACAAGGTGAAGGAGGGCCGCCCGAACGTCGTCGATCTGATCAAGGGAGATAGAATTCAGCTGATCGTGAATACGCCGCACGGGCAGGATACTTTCTTTGACGAGAAAGCAATCCGAAGGGCTGCGGTGATGGCGAGGATTCCGACGATTACGACGTTGGCGGCTGCGCGCGCTGCGGCCGATGGTATCTCCGCACTGCAGAAGGGTACATTGAGTGTCGTTGCGCTGCAGACGCTTCATGCGAACAGAATTGCGGGTGAAGTCAAAACGGCTGCTGCAGTGAAGTAGAGGTGGGCGGCTAGCCTAGCCGGATGCTAGTAGGGGTCGTGGGCTAGCCTTGCGCCGATGGCGTAGCCGATTGTGGAGAGGGGGAGCCAGGTGCCGATGAGGAGGCCGTCCCCGCCCATGAGACCGCTGCCGTGACGGAAGGTAAAAAAGGTGCGCCAGAGTTTGTCGACCGCTCCGCAGTTTTCGCAGAGGCCCTTGCCGGTTGGCAGATCGAGTACCCAGACGCAGACGATGGAAAATATGACCAGGCCCGAGATCCAGGTGTAAAGTGCAATATCGTTCCGTTGAACGCGAGCTATGATTGCACCGCCAAGCATGGGAATGAGGGCGGCCAGAAATGTCGTGAGCACCTTGGGCGTCGTTGAGTCGGGATCCGGGTGATTGAGTGAGACGGCTACGATAACGCCCACGAGCAATACGATGGCGATGAGTGTGTGGCTGAGAAACCAGAAGGCTTCGCGGCCGAGGTCACCGAGAGATTTGCCCTGCGAGATGTCTCGTCCGTTCGTCATGGGTACCAAAAGCTAGATTACTTCAACGGATGTTGTGATGAGACGGCCTGTTGTTACGTCTTTCGGGTGATGTGATTGGTGGCTTAATCGCATGGTTGAGCGATTCGCTTTTAGAATAGAGAGATGCTTCTCGATGGGCTTCAACTACCGCTGACTACGCCGTTTTATCCGGACGGACGCCTCAATCTACACAAGCTGGAACACAACGTAGCTCGTTACTCGAAGACTCCGGCCGCTGGGCTGGTCGCGTTGGGTGAGACAGGAGAGCCGACGCTGCTGTCGGAGGAAGAGACGCGGCATGTATTGCGGAGTTGCGCTGCAGCGGCTGCGGCGGAGAAGGTGCTGATTGCCGGAGTGTCGCGCGATAGCGTGGCGGGGACGCTGGAACTGGCGGAGTCGGCTGCCGAGTTTGGGTATGACGTGATGCTGATGAAGCGACCTTCGATACTTCGGGATAACGGTCGAGTGGAGCATAGGAAGGAGCTGCTTGCTTACTTTCAGGCTGTGGCTGATCGGTCGGCACTGCCGGTCCTGTTGTATAGCTCGGCTGCGGAGGATGGCGCGATGTTGCCCGCAGAGGTTGTGATCGAGCTTGCGGGGCATTCAAAGATTATCGGCATGCTGGAAGGTGGAGAGGGCCGCGAGCGAATTGAGACGATCAAAAGAGGCACCGCAAATTTCAAACGTGATGTAACGGTTACATCGGTTTTCTCTGCTGTGACCGGAAGGATGCTGAGCCGCAGCGAAGGCGCAGAGGCAAAAGACCTGATTCTGGCGACTGCGTTGACGGATAGTGGAGCTGCTGTGGCGACGCCATCGAAGACGGTAGCGAAGACACGAACGAAGGTGGTGGGATTCCAAATATTGGCCGGCACGACGGATGGGATGCTGGAATCGTTGCGAGGCGGCGGAGTGGGAGCGATGCCTGCGTTTGCAGCGGCGGCTCCACAGGCCTGCTACGAGGTGCTGGCGGCGTGGAAGGATGGAGACGAGGGGTTGGCGCAGGAGAAGCAGGAGCGACTGCGGGAGGTGGCAGCGAGGATCGAGCGACAGATGGGGGTCGCGGGGATCAAATTTGGGTGTGATTTGAATGGGTACTACGGAGGGATGCCGCGTCTGCCATTGTTGCCGCTTAGTGGGGATGAACGGGGTGAGGTTGAGGCTTTAATGCAGGGGATGCGGAACTAAGACTTAGTGTTTTGGTGTGACGGGGATTCCCATGCCGCTGAGTTTGCTGCGGGCCTGCATGGCTTCGGGCGAGTTGGGGAAGCGCTGGATGAGGGTGCGGAGTTCGCGGGTGCCGGCTTCGTTTTCTTTTAAGCTGAAGAGCGCCATGCCCTTGTGGAGATGGGAGACGGGGACCTTGTTGCTGTCCGGGTACTGCTCGAGAACAGCGTCGTAGGCCTTGATGGCCGCGGGGTATCGACCGTCCTTGAATTCGATCTCGGCCTGGTAGTAGAAGGAGTTTCCGGAGAGGGGGTTGTCGGGATAGTACTTGACGACGTCGCCGAACTCAGAGGATGCGAGGGGATATTTGGCGGCCATGTAATCGCCGAGTGCGGTCTTGTAGAGCTCATCGGCGGGAGGGACGGCGGGGCCGGGGGCTTCGGCTGCCTGTGGGATGCCGGCTGAGGGTTTACCTTTTTTCGTGGCAGGCGCCACGGTTGTTGGAGGCGGTGCTGTGGTCGGGGAAGTGGGTGGGAGTGTGGCTGAGCTAGTCGGCTGCGGCATGCCGGCACTCATGGACTGCTGTTGACTCTGGACATCCTGCATCAGCTTCTGGAGGGTCGCGATGCGGGCCTTGATTTCGTCGACGGAGTCGTTGAGAGACTGGATCTGACCGGAGACCTGATCGACCTTTCCGCTTTGCGCGTCCTGCTGGGTCTGTAGCTGCTTGCGCATCGCGTCGACGTTTGCTCCCATCTTGTTGATGGAGTCGGCGCTCTGTTGGATGAGGTCTTTCATGACTCCCATGCGCTCGTCGTTCGACTGTTGAAGACGGGCTACTGCGTCCTGCAGGGCCTGGATCTGGGTCTGCAGTTGCACCATGTCTTTGCTGACGGCAAAGGCTGCTGGCGCGGAGCAGAAGCTGACGGCCACAAGGAGAGCGGCAGACGCAAGATGGAACGTCGGTATGACGAACTTGCGGTGAAGAGTTTGCTCGGGTTTGATCATGGTAGAGCGCTCGGCTTTCTGTCTTCCGTCGACCCTCGCGCTGGATTGCGCGAGGACTAAAGAGTTGGGTCAGGTTAGCAGAAACCCCTGTCCTTGAATCAGGACAGGGGAAGGGTGATCTCGGGTTGCGTTTCGGTTGGGTTAGCGGTCGAGAGAGAATTGGCCGCGGCGATTTTGCTGCCAGCAGGTTTCATTGTCTTCGGTGCAGAACTGTTTTTCTTTGCCATAGCTGATGACGCGTAGGCGGCTCGCCTGGACGCCAGCATTGACTAGTGCGGTGCGAGCGGCGTTGGCGCGGTTTTCGCCGAGGGCGAGGTTGTACTCGGCCGAACCACGATCGTCGCAGTAGCCGCCAATAACGACCTTAATCGCGGGATGAACCGTGAGATAAGCAGCTGCCCTCGTTGTGGCGGTTACGGCGTCGGGACGGAGATCATAGCTGTCGTAGTCGAAGAAGACGTCCTGAACGTTCTCGTGGAAGGCGGCGTCACTGCCCATGTCGTTATCCGCGGGCGGGGGAGCGGGGGCAACCGGAACACGCACGGTTACGCGGACATTGGCTTCGGTGGTTCCGCCATCGCCTTTGGCGGTGAGATGGAAGTTTGTGGAGGTGGAGGGCGCAACCGTCTGGGTGCCGTTGATGGTCACGTCCCCGATACCGTCGATGGTGGCAGAGGTCGCGTTTTGCGTTCGCCAGTTGAGGACGACGGATTGACCGAGATCGATGGTAAGCGGGTCAGCAGTAATTGTGGCCGTAGGTGCGGGCGGCGGAGGAGCGGGGGCAGGACCGAGCGCGTTCGGATCGATGCCGCTGGCTTTCTTATGGCAGCCAGTAACGGCGCCAATGGAAATGAGAGTTGCTGCGATTACCAAGGTCTTGCGAATTCCTGCTTGCATTGCGTTCATTTTGATATCTCCTGCTAACGGTAAGGTTTCAAAGATCTAGTTGCCTGCGAAGTGGTTCCGCAGAGACGATAAACTTTTCATTTCCAACTCCAGTTGGGCATGTCTGCTCCAGCGCCTGTGAGTTCATGTTTCTGTGTGCCGTCGGCGAGCATGGTCATGATCTTCATGTGAGCGGCTTTGCCATCGGGTGAGTTCGCATAGACGATGTGACGCCCGTCGGGGGACCATGAGGGGAAGTCGCAACGGCCGCCATCGTGGGTGAGCTGGATCCAACGTTTCGTGGCGATCTCCATGACGTAGATGTCTTGTCCGCCGGGAGCTCCCGGGCCGTATTTACGATCCCAGGCGAAGGTGAGGAACTGTCCGTTGGGAGACCATGAGGGTGAAGTTGCGTAACCTCCGTCGGTCATACGCTGGACGTTGGAGCCGTCGATGTCCATGACGTAGAGCTGAGGAAGATTGGTGCGGCCACTGATCCAGGCGATCTGCGATCCAGTGCGTGGATTGAAGACGGGTGAGACATCGGGGCCGCGAAAGCTGGTGATGCGGCGTGGCAGGGTGCCGTTGGCGTCAGAGATCCAGATCTCGGGATCACCGCTGCGCGAAGAGGAGTAAGCAATGTCCTTGCCGTTGGGCGACCATGCGGGAGAGAGGTTGGTTCCACCCACAGAGGCGAAGTTGACCATGCGGTTGAGGACCAGGGAGTACATCCGGATCTGAAAGCCGTCGTGGCCGAGCGATGAGAATGCGAGGCGTGAGTTGTCCGGCGAGATGCGAGGGGAGATGGAGACTGTACCGAGATGAGTGATAGCGTGCTGGTTGGCGCCGTCGTAGTCCATCTGCCAGATCTCTTTGTTCGCGCCTGTGAGCTTGACGTAGAAGATCTTCGATTCGGCGATGCCCTGACTGCCTCCGCTGAGACGGAAGATAATCTCGTCGGCAAAGCGGTGTGCGATCTGGCGGGCAGAATCGTCGCTTGCGTCTTCGTTGTACTGCTTGGCGAGTACTTGCGGGTATTGGAGATTTTTCGCGTCGAAGAGGAAGCCGTTGCAGATGATCTTGCTGCCCTGAACGCTGAAGTTGCCGAAGGCAACCATCGCGGCGGAGGTTGGCGCGTCGGCCCACTGTTGAATTTTGATTTCTGCGGGGGCGCCTGGAATGGCTTGCGGCAGGAGACTTTTGGAGACGATGTCGAAGATGCCTGCGTTGCTGAGGTCTGCGAACAAGGTCGTGTCGAAGGTGTGTTTGAAGGCCGTGGTTTGGGGATCAGCGGATGTGGGCTTGAAGTCAGCGACGGCTATGCGAATGTTAGAGACACCGCTGGACGTCTCGGTCTTAAAGCCTTCTTGCGCATGCAGAGCGGAGGCGCCGGCAAGTAGGAGAAGAAGAGTTTCAAGACATCCAATGTAAGCGCGCCAAAGGAAGTTCGTTCGTTTCTGTCTAAGCATTCTGTTCCATGTTAGACGCAAAGTGGGCTATCTGGGGTGTCTTGTCGCAGATGTAGAGGGGAATCAAGGAAAATACTCAGCGAAAAACGAAGATATTTCATTGGGGATGCAGGTGAAAGGTGTATTCGACGGTGATGTGATCGCCTTGCGGCAGCGGACCGAAGCCGTCGACACGCTGGACGGCGCGCATGGCAGAGGTATCGAGCGTAGGAGAACCGCTGGGGGTTTCGACACGAGCGTTTGAGGGGACGCCTTCCCGGTTGATGTCGAAGATGATGGTGGTGCTCTTGCCGATGGAAGTGCGCGGGTCGGCCTCCGCGGTGTACCAGTTCTGGGCGACCTTACTGTTGACGATGTTGACGTAGTAGGCGAAGCGCTGACCAAAGGTGCGGTCTTCCACGGAGACGCTGGCGGTGCCGTTTTTCACCTCGAGGGTTGACTGAGCGATACGAACCCCTGCTGTCTCTCCTGTGACTGCCTTCGTCGGTGGAGGGGTGACGGGCTGAACGTGTTTGGGCGGCGCGGGTGTGGGCTTGTCGGCTGTCTTGATTGGCTTGGTGATTTTTTCCGGGATCGCGACTTCGTTGGGTGCTGGCGGAGGCTCGGTTCGTTCTTTGGTGATGACGGGAGCGGGACTTGGAGCTTCGGATGTGAGGACGCCTGTATCGAGCGTGCGCTGTGTGGGCGGAAGAGGGAGTGAGGAGACCATGGTGGCCTGAATGGCTCCGGCGTTGGATGCGTTCTCGCCCCAGTCGTGGCCCCTGGTGTGGAAGAGAAAGGCCCAGCCGAGGATTGCGGCGGCGATGAGACCGTGAAACACGATCGAGCCGACGAAGTTCGCGCCAAGCTTGTCGTCGTTGTCGCTGTGGCGGTCGAATGTGAGAGTCGTGGCTATGTCACCCTCCTCACTTTTGGATCGGCTGGGTGACGATGCTGATGTTGGTAATGCCGGCTTGCTTGACGGCATCCATGACGGAGGCGAAGGCGCCAAAGGGCACACGCTCGTCGGCTCGCAGGTAGATGATGCGCTTGGAGGGCTCGGCTTTGCCGGTGGATCTCAGGAGCGTGGGGAGTTCATTGACGTTGACGGGCTTGTCCTGCAGGAAGACGTTCTGCTCGCGGTCGATGGTGACGACCATGCGCTCTTCGGTGAGTTGATTTACAGAGCGCGTTTTGGGAATCGCGACTTCTACCCCGGACTGCAAGACGGGTGCGGTGAGCATGAAGATGAGCAGGAGCACGAGAACGACGTCGACCAGCGGAGTGATGTTGATCTCGGCGAGCGCGGTCTGGGTGTGCCCTTTTGTTGAGAAGGCCATTTTTAGAAGGTCCTCCTACGCACTTCCTCCGGTTGCTGCTGCTGTTGCGACGGGCTAGGCGGACTGACCATGGCAGCGTTTTCGATGGCGTTGAGAAGTTCGCGGCCGAAGTCGTCCATGCGGGCGGCGAATTCGCGCAGGCGTGCGGTGAGTTGGTTGTAGCCGACTACGGCCGGGATCGCGACGACGAGGCCAGCTGCAGTGGTGATCAGGGCTTCTGAGATACCAGGGGCAACGGCGCGGAGGGTTGCTGCGCCTGCAGTGCCGAGGCCGTGGAAGGCGTCGATGATGCCCATAACGGTGCCGAAGAGGCCGATGAAGGGGGCGATGGCGGCGATGGTGGCGAGCCATGTCATGCGGCTCTCCATGGAGGTGAGGGCTTCGCTGGAGGCGGTTTGCGCGGCGCGTTCGAGTGCAACGGGGTTGCGGGGAAGTCCGCGTCCGCCATTCTGACGCTGGTATTCATCGTGAATCTCAGTGAAGACGGCGACCAGCGGGCTGGGTTTGAACTGGTCGGCTACAGCCGCGATCTCGCTGAGGCGAGTCGATTTGCGAAAGGCGCGGAGGAAGCGCTGGCTCTGAGTATGAGCCCTGCTGAAGCTGGACCATTTTGAGAACATGATGGTCCAGGACAAGATGCTGGCTAGAAGCAGGATAATCAGGACAGCGAAGGCGACGGGGCCGCTGTTGTGAATCATCTCCACGAGAGCGCTGCTGTTGGCGGCCACGGGGGGCGCGGCAGAGGGGTCTTCCTGGAGGAAATACGTTGCAAAAGCGAGGGTACAAACCATAGTTGTTGTCCACCAGAGGTTAGTGTAAATCGTGGTTGGGGGAAATGAGGCAGGGAATCAGGCTGGGGCATCCGCTGTGGTGCGGCGTTGTGGCCCATTTTGCGTGCAAGTGATGGTTCACGGAGAGGTTTGCTATTCTCGCGATACTGGTTGCCTGGGGATTTTTATGCTGCTGGAGTTGCGCGCGGAAAACTATGCTGTGATCGACCGTGCGGTCGCTACGTTCGGGACCGGCCTTAATTTGCTGACCGGCGAGACTGGCGCAGGGAAGTCGATTTTGATCGATGCTCTGGCGCTGCTGCTTGGTGGGAAGGCGTCGACGGACTTCGTTCGTCACGGAGAAGAGAAGGCGGTGGTTGGGTGCGTCTTCGAGCTAACGCCGGGTGCGGCAGCGATTCTTGAGGCGAATGGGATCGATTCCGAGTCGGATCATCTTTTGCTGCGGCGAGAGATATTGGCCAACGGCAAAGGGCGGGTGTTTGTTAACAATCAGCCGGCAACGGTAGGGGTTTTGCGGCAGCTCGCGCCTGAGCTTGCGCTGGTTCACTCGCAAGGGGAGACGATGGGGTCGTTCGACCAGACACAGCAGCGGACTCTGCTGGATCGCTTTGGCGGAGTGAATGTCGACGGTGTGGCGGAGGCTTTTGCTGCCTGGCGAGCGACTACTGACAAGTTAGCCGAATTGCAGTCGGCCGAACAGGATCGTCTCAGGATGGCGGATCTTTGGCGATTTCAGAGTAAGGAGATCGACGCCGCCGGGTTGAGTGCGGAGGATGAAGATGCTCAGCTTGAGGCTGAGAAACGGGTGTTGGGGAATGCGGAGAAGCTGTACACAGCTGCGATGAGCGCGCATGAGCTGTTGTATGAGTCGGAGAGCTCCGCGGAGAGTGCGCTGGGCGCGGCGTTGAAGCATGTAGAGGAGTTGGCGCGGTATGACGCGCGGTTTCAGGAGCCTGCGCAACAATTGGCCGCGGCAAAGGCGATTGTTGAAGATGTCGATGCTGAGGTGAGGGACTTTGCTGATAATGTTCACGCTGCGCCGGGACGATTAGAAGAGATCGAAGATCGGCTGGCGGCGCTAGATCGGCTGAAGCGGAAGTACGGGCAGACGTTGAAGGAGGTCATCGACTTTGGGGCGGAGGCGGCGCGACAGTTGGCCGAGGTTGAGAATCGTGATGCTCTGCTGGTTGAACTAAAGGCGCAGCAGGAGCGGGATGCGGATGCCTACAAAAATGTAGCGGCGAAGTTGACGGGGGGTCGTGCGGAGGCGGCGAAGCGGCTTGAAAAATTGGCCGAGGCGCAGATTAACGACCTTGCTATGAGCACGCGGTTTCATGTTCGTGTGACGGCGGAGAAGGCTTCAGAGAGTTGGACAGCACATGGGTGGGATCAGGTGGAGTGTTTGATTGCGACCAATGCCGGAGAGCCGATGAAGCCTCTGCATGAGATCGCTTCGGGTGGCGAGATGTCGCGCGTGATGCTGGCGCTGAAGGTAACCGTAGAAGAAGCGGGGTCTGGTGGGCGCAAGAAGAAGACGGTGCTTCCGCGGACGCTGGTCTTTGATGAGATCGATATCGGCATCGGGGGACGAGCTGCGGAGGCAGTTGGGAGAAAGCTGAAGACGTTGTCCAAAGGTCAGCAGGTGCTGTGCATTACGCATCTACCTCAGATTGCGGCGTTTGGAGATCAGCACTTCCTGATTGAAAAGACTGAAAGAAAGGGGCGTACGCAGACTGAGGTGCGTCGCATGGAAGATTCTGAGAGAACGCAGGAGATTGCGCGCATGTTGAGTGGGGCGAAGTTGACGGAGACGAGCCTTAAGCACGCGGAGCATCTGCTGGAGAGCAGTCGATAGATCTCCAGCACACATCCTGTAAGCGCAGATCGGCATCCGAAGAGGCTGCAGCAGGAAGCTGTCTTTGGGAGATGTGAACATGTCGAATAACACCAATAAGTGCGCGATGAAGGGCTGCCTTTGTAATGTAGCCGATGGTCAGAAGTTTTGTTCAGCCTACTGTGAGGCCGCGAAGGGTGAGACTAAGCTTCAATGTGACTGTGGACATCCAGCTTGCGCCGCTCAAAAACTTTAGTCTGCCGGGGGCAGGGGCGCGTTTCCGGGATGCTTTAGGTTACAAAAAGACTCCACTATTGTGCGAGATTTGTGTCTTTCTCAGCCTAGAATGTTGCACCTAGGATGGTTCAATTCTGTTCCGATACGGGTTTGAACGCGGTATACTGGGAGACGTGACTACAACCACCCTTGACCACGCTGCTGTAGCCGGAAGCGGCACCGAAACGAAAACTAAACGGGTTCTCCTTCTCAAGCCGCGCGGCTTCTGTGCCGGCGTCGTGCGTGCGATCGATATCGTTCAGATTGCGCTGGAGACTTTTGGCGCTCCCATCTACGTTCGCAAAGAGATCGTTCATAACAGCTATGTTGTGACCGACCTCGCCAAGAAAGGTGCAATCTTTGTCAACGAGTTGGATGAGGTGCCGGAGGGGGCGCGGGTAATTTACTCGGCTCATGGAGTTTCGCCGGCTGTTCGTGACCGGGCGAAGGAACGCGGTCTGAAGGTCGTCGATGCAACTTGCCCGCTGGTGACAAAGGTTCACGTAGAAGCGATCAAGTTTGCCAAGCAGGGGTACTCGCTGGTGCTGATCGGACATCGCGATCATGATGAGATTGAGGGCACTCAAGGTGAGGCGCCCGATGTGACGCAGGTAGTGTCGACGGTTCAGGAAGTTGCCGATCTGGTTGTGCCGGATCCGAATCGTGTGGCGTATCTGACGCAGACGACCTTGTCGCTCGACGAGGCCAGGGACATGATTCAGGCGCTCAAGAACAAGTTTCCGAACATCGTGGGACCACATTCGCAGGATATCTGCTACGCGACGGAGAATCGCCAGGTTGCAGTGAAGAACGTAGCTCATGGCGCGGATCTGGTGCTGGTCGTCGGATCGACGAATAGCTCTAACTCCAACCGCCTGGTGGAAGTTTCGAAGAACCTGGATACGAATTCGTATCTCATCGACACGGCGGATGCTATTCGTCCGGAGTGGCTCAATGGTGTCGATACGGTTGCTGTGACGGCAGGTGCTTCTGCTCCTGAGGTTCTGGTGAAGGATGTAGTCGAGTATCTGCAGTCGATGGGCTATGGTTCGGTCGATGAAGTTGAAGTGATGCCAGAGAACGTGCGCTTTGGTCTGCCGCCAGAGATTGTTCAGGCGATTGCATCTGCTCCACCAGTAAATCGGTAACGAGAGCCGTAGAACAGAGAGTTTGTTTTTCATGGGAATAACTGTAAGAAATCCGAAGGGCGTCGATCAGCCGGCACAGCCTCGCTTTGGCCGGATGGATGTTGGCCTGGAACGTATTACGCAGGGCATCGCGCGAGCGAAGGATTGGTTGTTCGACCAGCAACACCCTGATGGATACTGGTGCGGCGAGCTCGAAGCCGACAGCATGCTGGAGTCGGACTACATCTTCATGCATACGCTGCTGGGGACCGGCGAGCCAGGGCGGATGGAACGCGCGATCAACGAGATTCTGCGTCATCAGAACGAGGATGGGGGCTGGGGACTGTTTCCAGGTGGCCCGTCCAATATCAGTTATGGCGTTAAGGCCTATCTTGCTCTGAAGCTGATGGGATGGTCGAAAGATCATCCGGTGTTGGTGAAAGCTCGTGAGTGGGTGCTGGCTCATGGCGGCGTTGTAGAGTGCAATACGTTTACGAAGATCTACCTGTGCGCGCTTGGTCAGTATGACTATGACGCAGTACCTGCGATTCCGCCGGAGATCGTTCTCTTTCCAAACTGGTGCTACTTCAATATCTATGAGATCTCTTCGTGGTCGCGCGGGATTCTTGTTCCGCTGTCGATCATCTATGCGAAGAAGCCGTTTAAGAAGCTCGCTCCCGAACAGGGAATTGAGGAGCTTTTTGTGGGCGGCCGCAAAAATGCAAATATGCATCTGCGATGGGATAAGAAGAAGCCGTTGGGCTGGCGGAACTTCTTTCTTGCATGTGACCGAATTATGCATTTGGCAGAACGAGTTCACATTCGGCCATTGCGTAAGATTGCATTGAAACGCGCTGAGGCGTGGATGCTGGAGCGGTTTGAGAAATCAGATGGCCTGGGTGCGATATATCCGGCGATGTTGAACTCTATCGTGGCTCTCCGTTGCCTTGGCCGTTCGGTGGACGATCCTCAGCTGATCCGCGCGCTGGATGAGTTTGAAAAGCTTGGTATCGATTGTCCTGATGGAACGGAAGACTATTCGACGCCGACGTTCCGCATGCAGCCTTGCTTTCCGCCAGTGTGGGATACGGCGCAGGCGATGTACGCGCTGGGCGAAGCGGGAGTTCGTAAAGATGATCCTCGAATGTTGAAGGCTGCGGACTGGATTTTGTCCAAAGAAGTTCGTCAGAAGGGCGACTGGGCGGAGAAGGTCAAGAACGTCGAACCGGGCGGTTGGTACTTCGAGTTCAACAATGAGTTTTACCCAGATGTCGATGATACGGGGCAGGTTCTTCTTGCGTTGAATTGTGTGGATAATCCACGCGAGCGGTATCAATACGACGCCTGCCAGCGTGCTCTGAACTGGATTTGGGCGATGCAGTGCAAAAACGGTGGTTGGGCGAGCTTTGACCGCGACAACACCAAGATGATCTTCCAGTACATTCCGTTTGCTGACCATAACGCGATGCTCGATCCGCCGACTGTCGACATTACGGGACGCATGTTGGAGATGCTGGCACTCTATGGCGTGACGAGAAGCGATCCGCGCGTTGAGAAAGCTATTCAGTTCATCCTGAAAGAGCAGGAGCCTGACGGAAGCTGGTTCGGACGCTGGGGCGTTAACTATCTGTATGGGACGTTTCTGGTTCTACGTGGCCTTGAGGCGATGGGCTTCTGGAACCACGAACCAGCTGTGCAGCAGGCAGCCGAGTGGATTCGGATGGTGCAGAACGCGGACGGCGGATGGGGCGAGACCTGCGGCACTTACGACGATCCGAATCAGCGTGGCATTGGACCGAGTACGCCATCACAGACGGCGTGGGCTGTGCTTGGATTGCTAGCGGCCGGGGATACGCGCTCCGACTCGGTAGCGAAGGGGATTCGCTGGCTGGTGGATCGTCAGCATGAGGATGGAAGCTGGGATGAACTTGTTCCCGGCCGCAATGGTGAGAGCTATTACACCGGCACAGGGTTTCCGCGTGTTTTCTATCTCGGATACCACCTTTACAAACAGTACTTCCCGCTGCTGGCGTTGACGACTTACGAGCGTGCAATGAAGAGCGGAGCGTCGCACTAAACCGCGCGTCAAGAATTTCTCTGGAGGAGACACTCAATGGCAGTGCCAGTCTCGCAAGCCTGGACGGTTGCAACTTATGTTTTGAAGCAGAAGCTGATGGGCCGGAAGAAGTATCCGCTGGTGCTTATGCTGGAGCCGCTGTTTCGCTGCAACCTGGCCTGTGCCGGGTGTGGAAAGATCCAATATCCCGCGCACATCCTGAAGGCGGAGTTGTCGCCTGAGGAGTGTTTTAGGGCGGTCGAGGAGTGTGGAACTCCGATGGTTGCGATCCCTGGTGGGGAGCCGCTATTGCACCCACAGATGCCGGAGATTGTTGCTGGTCTGGTGGCGCGTAAGAAGTACGTTTACATGTGCACCAATGCTCTGTTGCTGAAGGAAAAGCTGCACCTGTTCAAACCGAGCAAGTATCTTTCGTTTTCGGTTCACGTGGATGGGCAGAGGGAGCATCACGACTTTTCAGTCTGCCGTGAAGGCGGGTACGACATCGCGATGGAGGGAGTCCGAGTTGCAGTCGAAGCAGGCTTCCGCGTTACCACGAACACCACGTTGTTTGACGGGGCTGATCCTAATAGCGTTCGGGCGCACTTCGATGAGTTGATGGTGGCGGGCGTCGAGAGCATGATGGTTTCGCCGGGATATACCTATGACAAGGCTCCCGACCAGAAGCATTTTCTTGGGCGTGCGCGGTCGAAGAAGTTGTTTCGGTCGATCCTCTCGAATCGCAAGAAGACCTGGCGCTTCAATGCTTCGCCTATCTTTATGGAATTCCTGATGGGTAAGAAGGATCTGACCTGCACTCCGTGGGGAATGCCGACGTTTAGCATCTTCGGCTGGCAGAAGCCGTGCTACCTGCTGCAGGACGGATATGCGGACAGTTTCAAGGAACTGATGGAGACGGTGCAGTGGTCGAACTATGGGACCGAAAGCGGTAACCCACAGTGCGCGAACTGCATGGTGCACTCTGGCTATGAGGCCAGCGGTGTGAACTATACCTTCAGCTCGCTGAAGGGCCTTTTGCAGACTGCGAAGGGAATCTTCTTCAGCAAGTACGAAGATGAAGGGGCGATGAAGCTGCTGAATGAGTGGAAGCCTACGAGCCATGGACCATTGGTACAGATTGGTTCGCCTGTCGCTAAGAGCGCTACTGAACTTCAAGAGGTCTCAGGAGACTAACGATGGCGACCGAGACACAGGAATCCGCAAAGCTGACGCAATTGGCGCACGAGAATCCAGATGAGATCGAAGTAGCAGCGGGACGCGAGCGGGAACAGCTTGAGGGCTGGATTCCTGCGTTGGCAACCGAAGCTGAGATTCGGGAGGCGCTCGAGAAGGCATTTGATTACCGGGGCGATATCACAATCACGAAAAAAGATGGCTTACAGGTGGTGGGCTATCTCTTCGATCGTAGACGCGGAGACTCTCTTGCGGACTCATTTGTTCGCGTGATTCCGTCGAATGAAAAGACACGGGTCAACATTGCCTATTCGGAGATTGCGGCGCTTGCATTCAGCGGTCGCGATACGGCGGCGGGCAAGACCTTCGAAGCGTGGGTGAAGAAGTACTGGGACAAGAAGGCAGCCGGCGAACGGAATATCCAGATCGAGCCAGAGAAGCTGGACTAAGACTGCTGTCGGGCGTAAAGTTTGCCGGGTAGTAGTCGGTGCTTCCAGAATTGTCTGCCAGTTGGCTGGAAAGAGCGAGAGTGCGCGTATTCATTACGGGAGCGACGGGCTTCGTCGGAGGCCATGTGGCCAGGAGTTATGCGGCAGAGGGTGCGAGCCTTCGTTTGCTGACTCGAAAGACGAGTCGATTGGACTCGCTTGATGACATTCATGCAGAGATGGTGACTGGGGATCTGCGTGAACCGGAAAAGTTGCGTTCTGCGTTAGTCGGTTGCGATGCTTTGGTGCATGTGGCGGCTGATTATCGTTTATGGGTGCGGGATCCTGACCAGATGTATGCCGCGAACGTGACCGGTACCCGCGAGCTTCTAAAGCTGGCATGTGAGGTTGGGGTGCGGCGGGTTGTGTATACCTCAAGTGTGGCCACGATGGGCTTCAAGAGCGACGGCACGATAGTGAACGAAGAGACGCCAGTTTCTTTGGAAGAGATGATCGGCCATTACAAGCGATCGAAGTTTCTTGGGGAGTTGGAAGCGATTAAAGCCGCGAAGGCTGGACAGCATGTCATGATCCTGAATCCAACGACACCGATTGGACCGGGTGATTGGAAGCCTACCCCGACCGGAAGGATTATCGTCGACTTTCTAAACAAGAACTTTCCCGCGTATGTGGATACGGGACTTAATCTGGTGGATGTTGCTGAGGTGGCTCGCATGCACGTGGTTGCGCTTGAACATGGGACGCCTGGAGAGAGATACATTCTGGGTGGCGAGAATCTTACCCTGAAACAGATTCTGGATCGCATGTCCACCATTACGGGACTTCCTTCTCCGACGATGAAAGTGCCGCATGCTGTTGCGATGGCGTTTGCCTTTTTTGATGAAAATTTTACCGGCAAGTTGAGAGGCAAAGAACCGCGTGCGACTGTAGAGGCAGTGCGAATGGGAAAGAAGATGATGTTTGCTTCTTCGGCAAAGGCAGAGAGAGAACTGGGATTTCAAGTGGTGCCTATCTATAACGCCTTGAGAGCGGCGATCGAGTGGTTTGTCGCCCATGGTTATGCGCCTCCCCTTGATGGACACGCTGCATGAAGGGAAACATTGCGATTATTGCTGCGCTGGAAGGTGAACTGAAGCCATTCGTTGAGGGACCGGGCGCCAGGAAATGGAAGCGAAGACAGTCGCCTGAAGGATGTTCGTTGTGGGAGTATCGCCACGCGGATGGGTGTTGGATAGCCGCGTGTGCTGGCATGGGTGGAGTAAGGGTTGCATTAGCCTTCGCTGAGGCTGAGAAAGTTGCTGCGATTGATGCAGTTTGCTCAGTAGGATGGGCGGGCGCACTCGATGAGGCGATCAGGGCGGAGTCGGTTTCGAGCGTTTCTCTGGTGATCGATACGAAGACAGGAGAGCGATTTCGACCGGCGAACTCGAGACCTCAGTGGCCTGTACTGGCAACTACGGCGCGGGTTGCTGATGAACGAGACAAGCAACGGCTAGCTGCGAGTTATGGAGCTGGGCTGGTGGATATGGAAGCAGCGGCAATTGCACGGATCGCGCTGGGGAAGGGGATTCCGTTCTACTGCTTCAAGGCAGTATCGGACGACGCTCAGGCGCAACTACCGGACCTGAATCGTTTTATTGCCGAGCGTGGGCGATTGAAGATGCTACCGTTTCTCGCACATGTTGCGGTGCGGCCAACCTCCTGGTCGGGTTTGATGAAGCTGGGGAAACATAGTTCTGCCGCGGCAAAGAACCTCGCTGAGGCGCTTTATGAATGGCTGGACCCGAGTGGTTCCGTGCGCAGATCTAATGGCGATTACACTGAGAAAAGAGATAGGTAAGGATCGGGTCATGTCACAAATAGTTCCAGAGACGATGCGTGCTGCGGTTTATCGCGGCGTAAATGATGTTCGAGTTGAAACGATTGCTGTGCCCGAGATCGGTGAGGGCGAGGTGTTGGTGAAGATCCACACCTGCGGGATTTGCGGGACGGATTTGAAGAAGATTCATACTGGGTCTCATGACGCGCCGCGTGTCTTCGGGCACGAGATGGCAGGGACGATTGTGCGAATAGGCACAGGGGTTGAAGGGTTTGCTGTTGGCGATCGAGTTATGGCGTACCACCATATTCCCTGTGGGGAATGCTACTACTGTAGGAAGAAGACGTTTGCTCAGTGTGAGGTTTATAAGAAGGTCGGTTGTACGGCAGGCTTTGCACCCGCGGGCGGTGGGTTCGCTGAATACATTCGTGTGATGGACTGGATTGTGCGCAGGGGACTGGTGAAGATTCCGGATGATGTTCCGTTTGAACAGGCCGCGTTTCTGGAGCCAGTCAACACTTGTTATAAGGCGATTCAGTTGCTTGATTTACAGGCGGATGAGACGGTGCTGGTGATTGGGCAGGGTCCGATCGGAATTTTACTGGCGGCATTGGCTCGGCGAACGGGAGCCACCGTGGTGACGAGTGATCTTTATGCGGAGCGGCATTCTGTTGCGGCAAAGTTTGGGTTGGATCGGCCCATCGATGCACGGGGAGACGTAGTTGCGGCGGCGAAGGCGGCTACCGAAGGGCGTGGAGCGGATGTGGCGCTGCTGGCGGTTGGCAGTGATGCGCTGATCAAGGTCGCCATGGAGGCGATTCGACCAGGGGGGCGGGTGATGTTGTTTGCATCGACGCAGCACGGGGAGGCGCCGTTCGATCCTGCGGCCGTTTGTATGGATGAGAAGACGTTGATGGGGTCTTACAGCGCGTCGGTGGCGATACAGGACGATGTGACGCGAATGGTGTTCGACGGCTATCGCAATGGGTTTGATCTGACGAATTTGATCTCGCACCGATTTTCGCTTGAAGATGCTGTTGCTGCGATTGATCTGGCTTCGCATCCTCAGGCTGATTCAATGAAGATCGTTATTCAACCTAGCTAGTCTCGGGTTCGCTTCTTGACCTCTACGTTGAGGCGCTTGATCTTCTGGTTGAGAGTAGAGAGCGGAATCTTGAAGTATTCGGCGGCTTCGGTCTGGTTCCAGTGGCAGCGTTCGAGACGATCCGAGATGATTCGACGCTCGATCTCCTCCATAAGGTCGAAGAGGCTGGCGTTGGGCTGGTGATCGAGAAGGCTGGCTGAATAAGTGCTGCCGGTGAGTTGGGTAGGCAGCAGGTCCGGGCTGATTGTGCGGGAGGTGGAGAGAACAACGCCGCGCTCCATGGCATTTTCGAGCTCGCGAACGTTGCCGGGCCACTCGTAGTCCATGATGATGCGCATCGCCTCGGGAGAGAGGGAGCGAATTTCGGTGCCGTTTTCGTCCGCGTAAAACTTGAGGAAGTGGGCGGCGAGCAGAGGAATGTCTTCGCGGCGGGAGCGCAGTGGGGGGAGTTCGAGGCTGATGACATTGAGACGGTAGAAGAGGTCTTCGCGGAAGCGGCCTGCGCGGACGGCATCGTGCAGATTGACGTTGGTTGCTGCGATGATGCGGACGTCGACCTGAATCTCCTGTACGCCGCCAAGGTGCATGAAGCGGCGGTCCTGCAGGACACGAAGTATCTTGGCCTGCATGTCCATTCCCATGGTGCCAATCTCGTCGAGGAAGAGCGTGCCGCCGTTGGCGACTTCGAAGAGACCTTTTTTCGCTGTGACCGCAGAGGTGAAAGCTCCTTTGACGTGGCCAAAAAGGGTCGACTCGAGGAGTTCGGATGGCACGGCGCCCGTGTTGACCGGCACGAAGGGGCGATCCTTGCGCGGCGAGTTGGCATGGATAGCCTTCGCGATGAGCTCTTTGCCGGTGCCGCTTTCGCCTTGAATAAGGACGGTGGAGCGGCTGGGGGAGACCTGCGCGATGAGATCGAAGAGGCGAAGCATCGGCTCGCTTTTGCCGACGATGTTTTCAAAGTTATAACGCTGCTTAAGGGTGCGCTTGAGTTGAACGACTTCTTCTTCAGCGCGATGACGAGCTACTGCGGCGCGGATGTCGGCGAGCAGCTTCTCGTTGTCCCACGGCTTCTGGACAAAGTTTTCCGCTCCAGCACGAATGGCGTCGACAACGTTGCCTACGGTACCGTAAGCCGTGATCATGATGACGGGAAGGTTCGGCTGCATTTCGACGATGCGAGGGAGGAGATCGAGTCCACTTTCGCCGGGGAGTGCGAGGTCGAGAAGAAGCAGATCGTATTCGTTGCGTGAGAGAAGTTCGAGGCCGGATGGGCCGTCGCTCGCTGCGCTGACGGTGAAGCCTTCCAGCGTCAGTAGGGTATCGAGCGATTCGCGGATGGCAGCTTCGTCATCGATGATGAGAATGCGGGGATCCCCGACGATTCGAGCGGTGCGTTGCAGGTGAAGGGTTTCGGCGGCGAGCTCTGTAGTTTCAGACATGCATCGCCTTTCTCTCAGCAACCTCGGACTCGCTCCTTGGGGTCTCGGCGATGGCAGCGGGACGTGTTCCTGAGGAAGGGAACTCCAACTGGAAGGCAGTGCCGATGCCGATTTCGCTTTCGACATGGATCTTGCCGGCGTGTTCCTGCATGATGCCGTAGCTGACGGCGAGGCCAAGCCCGGTGCCTTTGTGCTCGCCCTCCTGCGGCTTAGTCTTGGTGGTGAAGAAGGGATCGTAGATGCGGTGGAGGTGTTCCTTTTCGATGCCATTACCGGAGTCCTGAATGCGGACCATGACTCGACCTGCGCCGTTGAAGGTTGCTATCTTGAGCGTTGCATTGGTGGTTCCAAACATTGCGTCTTTCGCGTTCAACATGAGGTTCAGGATCACCTGTTGCAACTTGCCCTGGTTGCCGTGGATGCGGGCGAGGTGTGGGTCAAAGTTGGTTTCGACTCGAATCTGCGCGGTCTTGAACTGATGCTCAAGCAAGGTGACCGTATCGCGGAGGAGTTCGTTTAGATTGAGGCTGGCAAACTCTGCTCCGCTGGTGCGAGAGAAGTTGAGTAGACCGTTGACGATCTCGGAGGCACGGAAGGTTTGCTGGGTAATCTTTTCGAGTACAGGGGCGAGCCGTTCATCATCGCGCATGTGCTTGCTGAGCATCTGTGTGTAGCTGGAGATGACAGCGAGCGGCGTGTTGACCTCATGTGCGACTCCCGCAGCGAGGAGGCCGATGGAGGAGAGCTTTTCAGCCTGGGTGAGCTGCGCCTCGAGCTGGATGCGGTCAGTGATGTCGTCAACCAGAATAATCCGGCCGACGGCGACGAAGTTTCGTGTGACCAGAGGGGCGATGGCGATGTTGGCGACGCGCACGTTCCCGTTGGGAAGCATGAGGCGGAACTTATAAAGAGTGTGTGTGCCATGCTCGTCACGCACACTGTTGAAGCGGGCAACGAAGTCCGGCGGAAGGACGTCTGAGATTGGTTGTCGGAGGACTTCGGTGCGGGACTTCGAGTACATGCCCTCCATCTGGGTGTTCCAGCTTTCAATGCGGTCTTCGAGGTCGACGGCAAAGACGCCGATGTTGATGGATTCCACGATATTTTCGTGGAATTCTTTGAGGCTTTCAAACTCGGTGATCTTCTGTTCGAGACGGCGATAGAGCTGCGCATTCTGAATGGCGATGCCAATGTAACCCGCCAGGGATTCAAGCAGCTCCATATCTTCACTGGAGAGAAAGTCCCCGTCGTCCGTGCGTCCGAGGCCAATGACGGCTACGGTGCGAGTGCCCGCGCCTTCGCGGTTGGCGACGCGGCAGGGGAGGTAGTAGTTGAGGTCGAGGCGGCCCGCGCTTTGACGCTGCGCTTCGGGAAGACGAAGAACTTGCTGCGGGTTCTCGAGGAAGATGTGATTGTTGGCGCCTGGGCGATCGAAGTCAAGGAAGCGGACATCGAGGCTATGGAGTTCGGCAGAGTGGAGGTTTGTGAGACCATGAGAGGCAGCCAGATCGAAATGTCTTGGCGTGAAGCTACCTTCGCTCTCGGAGGCGAGGAAGACAGCTACACGGGTGACGAGGAGGGTTTGGGGGAGGCGCTCCACGATGGAGTCGAGCAGGGCGCGAAGGTCGGTCTGGGCGTTGATGCCGCGACCAAACTCGACAAGGGTCTCGCGATAGTCGAAGCGTTTCTGATCAAAAACTCGGTCCACTCGTGCCTGAATGGCGCGTTTGAGAGGATCGAAGACGATTCCGGCGATGATGATAGCGGCGAGCAGTCCCCAGACGCCCAGGTTGGAGAGGCGGGTGTGGACGATCTCGCCGGTCAGCGCAATGATGCCGAAGTAGACTCCGACGAGCGACGCGGTGGCGAGGGTGTAGGTGACGCCACGTTTGAAGATGAGGTCGACGTCCATGAGCCTATAGCGGACGATCGCCCAGCTGAAGGTAAGGGGAAGAACGACGAGAGAGAGACCGGCGGCCTTTGCGATCTGGCTGTTGACCGACCAGTCCGCCAAGTAGGGAATGACGTAGAGGAGGGTAAACGGCGTGACGGCGATGAGGGTGCCGCGGGTGAGCCACTTGAGTTGCTGGCGCTCCAAAGCAGACTCGGCCCAACGATAGCGGAAGCGGAAGACGACGGCGGCGATGACGTAGTAGAGGGCGAGGTATCCGAGCGCGATTTGATCGAGTCGATGAAGAAGGACCTCGGTCGCAGACCAGAAACGGATTGCCGTGTATTGCAGGGCTATAAGGAATACCCCGGGAAGGTAGAGCAGCACACAACCGATACGGCGGCCCAGACGGTTGCGCTGGTCAGAGGCGAAGTTGTCGGAGAAGCTCACGGCGAAGTGAAGGAAGAGTGCTGGCTGGAGTGCCTGCGCAGCCATGTTTCCCCAATAGATGAACCAATCAAAGGTGCCCGGTTCGCCGGTGGATCGGAAGCTGTAGAGGACGAAGGAAGCAAGGCAGAAGACGTAAAAATGGACGGACTTTGGCGCGGTCCAGCGGCGGAAGAGAACGTAGATTCCGATACAAAGATAGACCAGGGCGATGAAGCGAAGGCCCTGATTGATGGAGCGGTCTTTGGGTTCGAGAATGACCTGAATGTCGAGTCTGGTGGCGCCATTTAGATCAATCGACTGGGGAACCGGGCGGAGTATGGAGTAGGTGGCGTGGGCCCAGATACCGCTGCGAAACATCTCGCGAACCAGAGGGGCGACCCGTGGGGTCGGCTGGTCGTCAACACTGAGAAGGATGTCGCCGGTTCGGATACCAGCGCGGTGCCCCGGGGAGAGGACAGGAACTCGCTCTGCGCGAAGTCCGGTGGCAGCCTCGACCCACCAAATTCCGTCGGTTGGAACGTCGAGCCCGCTCTCCCGGTCGAAGTTCATGGCCGCAAGGACGCAGGCGGCGACGGTTGCTACTGCGAGTACGACTGCCAGAATCCGGGTTTGGGAGGCGTTGTTCATGAAAAAAACCGACGATCTGGAACATTATCAGCACATCAATGACCAAACGATTTAGGCCTCGATGCACAACAAGGGAGGCATTCGCTGTCTCAGAGCCTACAAAAAATCATAACCTATTCCGTAATAGTCGAGGTTGCTGTATAGACTACGCTGCCGTAGAGAAAATGTTCGCGTTCATTTTTTGCTTACAAGAGGGATCTATTCCCGGATTGACTGCAACCTAAGGAATACGTTCTTGGTTGTGAAAGTTACCACTTGGAAACAATTAACATTCTTGTAATATAGAAAAGTTATGCGCCGGCTAGCACTCGCGCTTCGATGAGGCCGTAGAACAGTGACACGAAAAGAGAGTGGTCTGATTACTGACGGTTTCGTTGTAGTTGGCGGGATGAAGGTCCATTATCAGCGCGCGGGGTCCGGGCGGCCACTTCTGCTGCTTCATGGTCTTGTGGGGTCGGCGAAAAACTGGCGCCGCAACATCGACTTTCTCTCGCAAGATTCTGACGTTTACGCGATCGATTTGTTCAATATGGGCGAGTCGGAGCGGGTCCCGGGGCTGGACGCGGGGCTTGAAGCGACTGCGGACCGATTGGCTGCCTATATGGATGCGCTGGGACTGGATGAGGCCGATATAGCCGCCCATTCACACGGTGGAGCAGTGGCCATGATGTTTGCGGCTCGACATCCTAATCGAGTGCGCAGACTCATCTTGTTTGCTCCAGCAAACCCGTTCTGCGACCTGGGGCACCAGTTGATTCGGTTCTATCAAACAAGGTTTGGAATGTGGTTCGCGCAACAGATTCCTTCTTTTCCGAGGATGTTGAAAGCGACCGCGCTCAGCCGAATGTATGGTGACCCTTCTCGCGTTTCGGTCGGAGCTCTGGAGGGGTATATAGAGGGGCTGCATATTCCAGGCACGATGGATCACGTCCTGCAGATAGTTCAGCGTTGGTTTGTGGACATGGGGTTGCTGCGTTCTGCCCTTGAGCATCTGGTGGCCAAACCTACGCTGCTGATATGGGGAGATCGCGACAGAGCGGTTGGGTTGAGTTCTGCGAGAGAACTACAGCGGATCCTTCCGCAGTCTAGCCTTATGGTGCTTCCCGGTGTGGGGCACATCGCTTTTGAAGAGACACCTGAGATCTGCAATGAGGCAATGCGGGACTGGCTGTCGAAGCCTTTGGCGTCTGAAGCGCGCGTAACCGTAGGGCGTCATTCGGAACCGGTGGCATTCGGAGACCGTTTAGCCGAACGAGGCGCGGCTTAGCTCTTTAGCTCAAGCTGAATACGCTTTGTAACCAGAGACGGATCTCCTGTTGCATGCGATCGAGCTTCGGGTTGGGCGACTCCGTTGTTCCCTGAAAGAAATGGTCTGCGCCTGCGACCCAGACGAGACGCTTTGGTTCGGGCGCTCTGTCAAAGACGCCTTCGAGGATTGCGCTGGGGCCGTATTGATCGTGGTCTCCACTGATGAATAGCTTCGGCTGCGTGCACTCAGGCAAAAACTTATAGGTGTAGTCGCGACCTTCCGCACGGACTGGAACGCCGAGGCCGATGAGACCCTTGACTCGCGGATCTCCACAGCAGGCGCGCAGCCCGACGTTCGAGCCGAAGGAGAACCCGGCGAAGAGAGTCGGGCGGTTGAGGTTGTGCTGGATCCAGTCCAGAGCTGCGCGAACGTCGTCCTGCTCGCCGTGGCCGTCGTCGTGAGCGCCCTCACTAAGGCCCACCCCGCGGAAGTTGAAACGAAGGACGGGAAGGCCGAAGGAAGAAAAGGCCTTCATAGCGTGGTAAACGACTTTGTTGTGCATTGTGCCGCCGCCGGCTGGGTGTGGATGGCAGACCAGGGCAGCGTAAGGGGCGGCATCAAGACCGGTGTTGAGGAGGGCCTCGAGGCGGCCAGCGGGGCCGCGAAGATCGTCGATCGATCGTATCTGGGAGGTAGTGGTTTGCGTCATCTTCTTCAGTTTATCGGGTGCGCGCGTTATCCGTTCTTTATGAACGATGCCGTATGCTGGAGGACATGGCGATTGACCCGATTGAACTCACTAAAAAGCTCGTAAACATTGAATCCACTACGTATCACGAGGGTCATGCCGGTGCATTTCTTTACGAATATCTTGGGGAGCAGCGTTACTCTGTCGAGCGGACGGAGGTCGAACAGCCGGACGGCGCAAGCACGCCGGGAGCAGGCAGCGGAGAGCGTTTCAACGTGTACGCAGCGATGCCCGGAATTACTCCGGATGTAGTGCTATCCACCCACATGGATACTGTCCCTCCGTTCTTCGGCTGCTCCGAGGATGATGAGTTTTTGTATGGCCGAGGAACCTGCGACGCGAAGGGAATTATCGCCGCGCAAGTTGCGGCTGCGGATCGGTTGCGTGAGGGAGGAGTTAAGGTTGGACTGCTGTTCGTAGTGGGAGAGGAACGAGATTCGGCTGGCGCTGCCGCCGCTAACTTGTCTCCTAAGGGGTCGCGTTTTTTGATCAATGGGGAACCGACGGACAATCGTCTGGCCCTGGCGTCGAAGGGCGCGTTGCGGGTTGAACTCAGGGCGAAGGGCCGCATGGCGCACTCTGCTTATCCAGAGTTGGGCGAGTCCGCAATCGATAAATTGATCGAAGCACTCCATGATGTTCTGGCGCTGCAATTGCCAGTCGAGCCGGAGATTGGCCCTTCCACTTTGAACATCGGATTGATCGATGGTGGGCGTGCTCCGAATGTGATCGCGGACAAAGCTGAGGCGCATATCCTGGTTCGCCTGGTGGGGCCGTCGGATGAGGTGAGGAGGTCGATTGTCGCGGCGGTGGGCGATCGGGCGGATGTTGAGTTCAGTCTTGATTTGCCGTTCGTAAGAATGAGGAAGGTGGGGAGTCTCCCGACGATGATCGCAAAGTTTACGACCGACATTCCTAAGCTGACGGCGTGGGGTGAACCGTTCCTGTTGGGACCGGGCTCGATTCATGTAGCGCATACACCCCGGGAAAAGATTTCGAAACGAGAGCTCCTTGAGGCAGTCGATCATTATGTGGAACTCGCCACTAGTCTTGTTCAGAACGGAGAGTTTGAGGCCAAATGCAGTCACTTCGGAAGGTTTTGATCAGCGCACTGGTGGTGGTTTTAGTGGTAGTTATCGGCACCGCATTTGTGTATCGAAATATACCGCACCATAATACCGACCTTACTCACTTCGACACTCTCATCGTTCTGGGAAATCCTGCCGAAGCAGATGGAACACCTTCGCCGGAGCAGCGGGAGCGCACTATGGAAGGGGCACGGGAATATAAAGCGGGCGTTGCTCCTCACCTGATCTTTACCGGCGGCGCTGCGCACAATCGGTTTACCGAGGCCGACGTAATGAAGACTTTGGCGGTTGCGCAGGGGGTGCCGACTAGTGACATTACGGTAGAAGACCAGGCGCAAAATACGATTCAGAATATTTACTATAGCGAGCAAATTATGGAGGCTCATCATTGGAAGAGTGCGGAGGTCATCAGTTCGCCGAGCCACCTTCCTCGTGCTGGGCTAATCCTTGCGCACTACTCCTTTGCGTGGCGAACCTCTGGAGCGCCATGGCCCCCAGAGTACTCGACGCTGCAGAAGATGTTGCACTTTGCGGTCGAGGCGGAATATTGCCTGAGACTGCGGATCTTCGGCTTTCCAGCTTCGCGCTTTCTGCCGCAACCAGCCTAACCGCGGCTTGGCGATAGTCAGCCGGAGATGATGCGGAAGGGAAGATTGTCTGGGTTGTCTTCGGCGAATACTACGGTTTCGTCTGGATTTGTAGGGTTGTAGCGAATGTTTACGCGGGGGCTACCGGTGGCCTTGGACTCTGCCTCATGGTGGGTGAGCGCGATGCTGCGAAGGTAGCCGCCATAGTATTCGCCATCAAGTTTGAAATGGAAGCCAGCTTCGATTTGATAGGGAGCCCCCGTCGTGGCTACCTCCTGCTCGGCGTTCAGAACCTTCCAATGGTTGATTTCGGCCTGAGTGTTTGGCCATTGAGTGGCGAAGTGTAGCTTCTTCTCGCGTTTTCGGCGGCGAATTCGCCGGCTGATTGCTTCGATGAGGAAGATGCTGGCCATTGGTTATGCATTCTGATGCGGCGATTTGGGACCGCGTTTTCCTATGGGGTGGAGGGTTCTAAACTAGAGGAATGGCAGCAGAGTTCACCCACCTTCATCTTCATACTGATTACTCCCTTCTCGATGGCGCGTGTGACGTAGATAAACTCGCCGCGCATTTGAGCAAAATTGGCCAGACCGCAGCTGCGATGACCGACCATGGAAATATCTTTGGCGCGGTGCACTTCTTTGACGCAATGCAGAAGAAGGGAATCAAGCCGATTCTCGGGTGTGAACTTTATATCTGCAAGAACGATGATCATCGCGCTGCACCTGAGGGCGACAAGTATAACCACTTGCTTGTGCTGGCGGAAAACCAGGAAGGCTATCGCAATCTGGTTCGATTGACGAGCGAGGCGGCACTCCATGGGTTCTATCGGAAGCCGCGGGTGTCCAAGGATTTCCTTGCTCGGCACTCCGAGGGGCTGATCGGTTTCTCTGGCTGTCTTGCGGGTGAAGTGAACCAATTCCTGATGGATGACAAGTACGATGAGGCGAAACGTACGGCCGGTTTCTATCAGGACCTTTTTGGGAAGGGGAATTACTTTCTCGAGATTCAGGATCACGGGCTGGCGCCGGACAAGGCTGTTTGCGATGCGTTGTTCAAGATGGAACGGGAGCTTGATATTCCGCTGATCGCGACCAACGACAGCCACTATGTTGCTGCTGATGATTCACGTGCACATGAGATTCTGCTCTGCGTTCAGACCGCGGGCAGCATGAATGACCCGAAGCGCTTCAAGTTCGACACGCAGGAGTTTTACATCAAGAGTGCGGAGGAGATGCTGCGCACCTTCTCACAAAACCCAGAGGTTTGCACGCGAACGATGCAGTTTATCGAGCGCTGCAACGTGAAGATGGTGAAGGTCGATAATCCGTTTCCGGACTTTGTGGTGCCCGAAGGTGAGACGCTGGACAGCTATTTCGAGCAGGTGTGCCGGAAGGGTTTGGAGATGCGGCTTGAAACGGCAGTGGCGCATCTTCGTGACCGGGGTCTCCTGAAGAAGACGATTCCGGAGTACCACGCGCGATTGGATCGCGAACTAAACATCATCAAACAGATGAAGTTTTCCGGCTATTTCATGATTGTTTGGGACTTTATCAAATATGCACGCGAGCAAAATATTCCTGTAGGGCCTGGCCGTGGATCGGCTGCGGGCTCGCTGGTTGCTTATGTGATGCAGATTACGGATATAGACCCACTGCAGAACGAACTTCTGTTTGAGCGTTTTTTGAATCCGGAACGTGTATCGATGCCGGATATCGATATTGACTTCTGTATGAACCGGCGCGGCGAAGTGATTGAGTACGTCAATCGGAAGTACGGTCGTGATCAGGTTGCGCAGATCATCACGTTCAACACAATGGCGGCGAAGGCGGCGATCAAGGACGTTGGACGGGCCCTGGATATGCCGTATGGTGAAGTCGACCGGATTGCGAAGATGATACCGCCTACGATCGGCATCACGATTGATCAGGCTCTGAAGGATTCGCCCACGCTGGCGGGCGCGTATGAAGGCGATCCGAAGATTAAAGAGTTGATCGATGCCGCGCTGCGACTGGAAGGGCTGGTGCGTGGTGCGGGCGTGCATGCTGCGGGTGTGGTGATTGCGCCGAAGCCGCTGACGGAGCTGGTTCCGGTGACGCGGGCAAAGAACGACGATATCGTTACAGCGTATGACATGAAGGCCGTCGAGAAGATGGGACTTCTCAAGATGGACTTCCTCGGATTGACGACGCTGACGGTGATCGACGATGCGCTGAAGCTGATCAAATCGACGACCGGCAAGGATGTCGACATGTCGACAGTGCCGCTTGACGATGTGACGACCTATGAGCAGATCTATCACCGCGCACTGACGTCGGGCGTTTTTCAGTTTGAGTCGGGTGGGATGCGAGATGTGCTGCGGCGGTATAAGCCGAACACGGTGGAGGATCTGACGGCGTTGAATGCGCTCTATCGCCCGGGGCCTATTCAAGGTGGCATGATCGATGACTTCATCGAACGTAAGTGGGGCCGGCGGCCTGTGAGCTACGAGTTGCCCGAGCTTGAGACGATTCTGAAGGAGACGCTTGGGGTCATCGTGTACCAGGAGCAGGTCATGCAGATCTCGAATGTGCTGGCGGGTTATTCGCTTGGCGATTCGGATTTGTTGCGGCGTGCGATGGGGAAGAAAGATCCTGCGGAGATGGCAAAGCAGCGCGACCGGTTTATGAGCGGCGCGGCAGCGAATAAGCATCCGAAGGATACCGCTGGGAAGATCTTCGACCTAATGGCGCAGTTCGCCGGATATGGATTCAACAAATCGCACTCAGCAGCTTACGCGCTGCTGGCATACCACACCGCCTGGTTGAAGACGCATTACCCGGTGGAGTTTATGGCGGCGCTGCTGACGAGCGAAACGTCAAAGCCGGAGAATGTCGTGAAGTACATCTCGGAGTGCCGCGAGATGAACATCTCAGTGGTGCCCCCGAATGTGCAGGTTTCGGATGCGAACTTTACGCCGATCAATGGGGCGATCGGGTTTGGGCTTGCGGCGATCAAGAACGTGGGGCATAACGCAATTGAGTCAATCATTGCGGCTCGTACGGCACTGCAGGCAGCAGGGAAGAAGGGCTTCTCGAGCCTGTGGGAGTTCTGCGAGAAGGTTGATCTGCGGTTGCTGAATAAACGGGTACTCGAGTCACTGATCAAAGCTGGCGCGATGGATGCGTTTGGCGGCCGGGCTGCATTGTGCGCTGCTCTCGATAAAGCGATGGAGAGGGCACAGAAGTCGCAGAGAGATGAGGCGGCTGGTCAGCATGGATTGTTTGGAATCTTCGACGCTGACCTGCATCCGTCTTCCTCGAATAACGGGGAAGACGCGCTGCCGAGCGTGGCGGAGTGGGATGAACATACTCGTTTGCAGAATGAAAAAGAGGTGTTGGGATTCTTTGTCTCGGGACACCCGATGGATAAATACCGGGAGAAGTTACGGAACATGAAGGTGGTCGATACAGCAACGGCTTGTGAGATGAAACCTGAGCCACAGGTGTTTCGCCGTGGACGTAGTGAGGAACCACAGAACGAGATTTCTATCGCAGGCGTCATTACGGGCCTGAAGGTGGCAAAGTCCAAGCGCTCCGGTGAGATGTATGCGCAGGCTTCACTCGAGGATACGGTCGGGAAGATCGAGTTGATCGCATTTCCTCAGTCGTACGAGAAGTTGGCGGAGAAGCTGAAGATCGATGTGCCGGTAGTTATCCGGGGCGTGCTGCGCGGGGAAGAAGATTCTGCGCCGAAATTGGCCATTTCTAGCATTCAGGCGCTGGAGGACGTAAAGATCAAGCTGCCGGATTCGTTGCGGATCAAGGTGCCACTGCACAATCCGGACGTGGCGCTGCTGGAGAAATTGCATGCCATCCTGGTTGGTGCTCCGGGTAAGGGGAAGCTTCTGCTTGATCTTGAGGAGCCAGGGGAGTTTTGCGCGGTGCTTGAGCCTCACAACTGCCTGGTTGCCGCAGATCGACTTTTTATAGATAAGGTTGAGGAACTAGTTGGCCGCGGAGGGGTTCGGATCATCGACTAGCGGGCGATGCCATACAATCGTTATAGAAATCAGCGAAGCATACCCAGACAATGGCAGAACACGAGACCGGAAGAACAGCGCATTCCCAGGCAGTATCCGCACCAACTCCCGAAGCGTGGATAAAGACGGAGCTGGCACGGCACCCCCAGCGCCCCTACCCGATGGACTTCATTGCAGCATTGTTTACCGACTTCAGCGAGATCCATGGCGACCGTGCCTTTGGCGACGACGCGGCGATGAGCTGTGGCATGGCGCGTTTTCACGACGAACCGGTGATGGTGATCGGGAACCTGAAGGGCCGCACCCTGAAGGAGCGGGTCGCACGAAAGTTTGGCAGTCCTGATCCTGAGGGATACCGCAAGGCTCTGCGGGCAATGAAAATAGCGGAAAAGTTTGGCCGGCCCGTCTTTACGTTTATGGACCTTGCGGGCGCCTATCCTGGGATTGGGGCAGAGGAGCGTGGACAAGCCGAAGCGATCGCACGCAACCTGTTGGAGATGTCCAGACTGCGAGTTCCCACAATTGCGACTATTACCGGAGAAGGCGGCTCGGGCGGAGCTTTGGCGTTGGCCGTGGCCGATCGGGTGCTGATGCTCGAGAACGCGATTTATTCGGTTATCTCACCAGAAGCCTGTGCGTCGATCATGTGGAAGGACGCGAGCAAGAAGCAGCAGGCTGCTGCGGCTTTGAAATATACGGCAGTAGACGTCAAACTTCTTGGCTGTGTCGATGAAGTGCTGCCGGAGCCATGGGGTGGGACCCAGAACGATCCCGAGGCTGCGATGGTACTAGTCGACCAAAGACTGCGGGACCATCTTGCAACTCTTCGTGATTTACCGCTCGATACGCTATTGGAGCAGCGCTACACCAAGTTTCGCAACATCGCGCAGTTTTACACCACCGCTTAGCGGTGTACGACCGTTTCTGGAGTAGCCAGCGTTGCAAGCCATCAATTCGACATATCCAGGCCGCTCTGAGCGCACTTTGCAGCTGGCGCTCTTCGTAACATCTGCGACCTGGTTTCTCGCCTCGGATGTGCTGGCAGGGCGTGCAGCGCGTGGTATTTCGGGACGGCTTAGTATCGACGCCGCACGACCATTGCTCGCAGCGTTCTTTCTGATCTTTTTGCTGGCGGTCGGGTTCTCGATCCTACAGGCGATTGCACATCGAAACTCGAAGCTCCGCGACGTTCTTGGTCTGCCGAAGAGAGCAACATCGCTGCGAGAGTGGATTCTCGGGGTTGCTCTGGGTTGGGGTTGCGTAGTGTTGGCCGTTCTTCCGATGGCCTTGATGGGAAAGTTGGATGTCCAGCTGTGGATGCAGCCGCGAGCGGTATGGCTGTTACTTTCGAATCTTGGAACCCTCGCGATTGCAGCTCTGGCTGAGGAGATCGCATTTCGGGGTTACCCTTTCCGTCGCTTGATTGAAGCGGTTGGACCGGTCGCGGCAACAATTGGGATGTCGCTTCTGTTTGGGCTCGGACACGCTCTGAATCCCGGTGCAACCTGGGCGAGTGTTTTCGTGACGATGTTGGCTGGCCTGCTCCTCTCAGTGGCGTGGCTGCGGACACACGGCCTGTGGCTCCCCTGGGGGTTGCACTTTGCCTGGAATGCGAGCATTGGGATACTGTTTGGCCTTCCAATCAGCGGAATCAATGACTTCGCAAGTGTTGTGCAGACGCGGGCGGTTGGCCCTCTCTGGCTGACTGGCGGTGGTTACGGACCCGAAGGCGCTGGATTCACCGCGATTGCGCTACTGGTCGGAGTTGTGGTCCTGGTACGCATCACACGCGATTACGCATGGGATTACACGCATAAGCCGATTGTTGCGCGTGGATATGCGCTGGAGGTTCAGCCACCTCCGGCTCATGTGGCGATGGAGCAACAGGCGCCGTCAGCCGCTCCAACTTCGTTGGTCCAGATTCTGCCTATGACCTCGCAGACTCGTTCGGCTGGGGATGAGCCGAAGCTTTAGCCAGAGCTGATAAATCGCCCCTCTTTCATTCCGGGACAATTTTGCCGATTTCAAGTGGTCTGGTCGAAATTTAGTGAAGCAGCTCTTGTCAAAAGGGGAAGAGAAGGCGCAAGCTGTTGTTATCTGAGGTGCTTCAATGGCACTCTTTCAACACAGATCGGCCCTCCTCATAGGTCTCCTAGCGTTGTCGTTGAAGACGGCTCATAGTCAGGTTTTTGTCGTAGGTGAGGGCACTGCGACTGCAGACATCTCCACGGATTTTTCCCCCACGCATGTCTCGCTTCCAGATACCGTGATGACGGAACGTGGGCGCCGGGAATTGGTTAGAAACCTCGAGGCGGAACAGGGATTTGCTCACCGTGCACTGCCCGTGAGCGCGGCCGTGACGCTTCGCGCGAATGGCCCGATTAGCCCCGGTGGAGCCGACTACAGGAAGCTGATTTACCAGAAGGGTGAGGCTGCCGCACTGGGCGACCGCGTAATTATTACGTCGTTGGAGATCAAACCGGATCGAATTATTCTCGATCTTAATGGCGGACCGTATGCGAAACACCGCTTTCTAAGCCATGTGCAAATCAATGACGCTCCCGTCACACAGACGAACGGGCAGGCGGCTACCGGCTCGCGAATTACGCTGATCTTTGAAGGACATGTACCCGAAATCTCTGCGCCTGAGGTAAAAGCGCTGTTGGAACCGGTGATCGATTTTGGAGTGAAAACCTCGGAGCAGGCCTATGCGGACACGCTGCCACCTGTATTGAAGGAAGCGATCGCTGCGCATGAAGTTTTGGTGGGAATGAACCATCGGATGGTGCTTGCGGCGTTGGGCGCGCCCGAAAACAAAGTGCGTGAACAGCCCAGCGGCGATGCGAACGGCGCCCGATATGAAGAGTGGATCTATGGGCACGTTCCTCAGACGATTCGATTTGTGCGGTTTGTTGCAGATCGCGTGACCGTTGTCGAAATTGCTGCATTGGGTAAGCCGGTCGAGATTCACGATAAGGACGAGATGGGTGGGTACAACTCGCCGGACGCAACGCGTGAAGTTGCTATGGGAGATAAGGCTGCAGATGGTACGGAGAAGACGAGTGCGCCACCCACCTTGCTGAAACCCGGTGAGGCTGCGTCAACTGGCAGTTCCAACAATAAAGTTCAGTTCCCTGATGACAACAAGGGAGGATCGTCGCGGCCAGCTTCCTCCGGTCAGCCGCCTTCGAATAATCTTGCATTGGCGCAGCGTCCACTGTAGGGCTTCCGTCGTGTAGACTTGTAGGAGAGCTTTAATCGCAGTTCTTCTCCTCCGATTCCCGCCGTGGTTCGTCCCGGACAATCTTTACGAGAAGTACCGGATGATGAGGTTTTGCTTGCCCGCTAGGGGAAAGCAAAACGAAACATTCGACGCGTGAGCCGAGATATTCGTAACGTTCGTATTAGGGAGAGCATGCATTATGGCGAAGATTGCCAAGACCGGCGACCGTAAGAAGGTCATGGATACTAACAAGAGCACGGATTGCCCGAAGTGCTCCAAACCAACGCGCATCGTGAAGCGCGTGAAGGACCGTGAACGTGGTACTCCTGGCGGAGTGTATATCTCCTGCTCGGCGTGCGATTTCTTTGAGAAACTCTAAGCGAGCGATTCGGCAGAGTTGTATACGATGAGGAGCCCTACGCGGGCTCCTTGTCACGTCCGGGTCCGTATTTTGTGTGGCTTGTGGGTAGCCCAAAAATCGTGGCGAGCTTTGCACCAAAGTTGTACCGAGAATTTACTCGCAAGGACTTGACGATCGCTGCTTGAGACGGGCAGACTCGACGCTGGAAAGTAGGAACCCCGTTTTATGATGAGCTCGCCTGCACTTACCTCCTCTGCCTTTGCGCCTCTCCCACATTTCAATCGCCCAACATTTCTCATGTGTCCGCCTGAGTTCTATGACGTGAATTACGTCATAAACCCGTGGATGGCGGGGAATCTGCATCAGCCGTCCCGGGATGCTGCGTTTATGCAGTGGAAGAATCTGTACCGGCAGTTGCAGCGGGTGGCGGATGTTCGGCTTTTGCATGCGCGGGAAGGGTCGCCGGATATGGTGTTTGTGGCGCATGCGGCGGTGGTGCAACACGGAGTTGCGGCAGTATCGAGCTTCACTCATCCGCAGCGGCAGACGGAGGAGCGGCATCTGCGGAAGTGGTTGCAGGAAGCGGGTTTTCTGCTGTGGGATACGCCGCGGGAGACTTCTTTCGAAGGCGAAGGCGATGCGCTTTTCGACGCCAATGGCGGCCATCTATGGGCTGCACATGGGGTTAGGACATGCCGTTATAGCCATAAGCATGTCGCTGATGCCTGGCATACGAGCATGACTTCGCTGCACCTTGTAGATCCGCGGTTTTATCACCTGGATTTGTGCTTTGCGCCACTGGCTGGGGGGTATTTGCTGTACTTTCCTGGGGCGTTTGATGCAGCTTCGCTGGAAAAGATCGAAGAGGCCTACGGGGCCGATAAGAGGATTGCCGTCAGTGAGTTAGAGGCTACACAGTTTGGCTGCAATGTGATCAACGTTGGCCGAGATATTTTGATGGGGGCCGTGGAGACGGATCTTGCTAAACGGCTGATGGAGCGTGGTTTCGACGTAACGGAGATGCCGCTCGGCGAGTTTCAGCGAGGGGGTGGGTCGGCGAAGTCGCTGGCGCTGCGCCTGAGTGATTCGGTGCTGGCTTTGGGGGCAGTTGGGGCGGGGTCGACTACATAGTTTTTGATTTTTGTGCGGAATTATTTTCTGGCGTAGTGGGACAGCGTTTTTGCAGGGGTTTTGCGGGAAAACCCGTCTTTGGCGTGGTGTTTCTGTGGTGAGATCGTGGTGGGTTGTGCGGCTGACGTGGTGTTTTAGCAGCGTCTTTTTCGGTCGGTAAAAATACGCCAACTTTTCAGATTATTTTCCGCTGCTTTTTCACCGCCGCCTAATCTTCGGCGGCGAGTGAAAAAGAAGGAAGATAACAGCAGATCCCCTTCGGGGATGACAACAAGAAAAGCAAAGCTCAAGAACGAGACATGGCCCCGGGTGGTTTCTTAGTTCTGCTCAAATTGAATGGGCTTTGGCTATCTCGTCGAGAATGGCCTCGGCGGCTGCGGCTGGGTCTGCGGCCTGCGTGATGGGGCGGCCTACGACCAGCAGGGAGGCTCCGTGGGCGATGGCCTGGGCTGGGGTGGCGACACGCTTCTGATCGCCAATGGCAGCGCCTGCGGGGCGGATTCCGGGTATGACAAGAAGGGTGTCGGGGCCGGTGGCTGCGCGGACGGAGGCGACCTCTTCGGCAGAGCAGACGAAGCCGTCAATGCCGGATTGTCTGGCCAGCTTTGCGAGGCGGAGGACCTGATCGGCGGGGGAGGCGGTGATGCCGGTGCCTTCGAGTTGGGCGGCGTCCATGCTGGTGAGGACCGTGACAGCGAGGAGGCGAGGTGAACCAGGGGCTTTGGCGGCTTCAGCGGCAGCGGTCATCATGGCGGCGCCGCCATTGGCGTGGATGGTCAGGAGGGCGGCTCCGGTTTGGGTGACTGAGCGGACGGCACCGGCTACGGTGTTGGGGATGTCGTGGAGTTTCAGGTCGAGGAAGACGTCGAAGCCGCGATCCCTCAGTTGACGGACGATGTCGTTGCCGGCTGCGTAATAGAGCTCCATCCCAACTTTGAACCATTGGCAGGTTTGGCCGAGGGAGTCGACGAGCTTCATGGTTTGATGGGCATCTGGGTAGTCGAGGGCTACAGCGAGGCGGCTTTTGGGGTCGGACATGAGGTCAGTTTAACTTTTTCTCGCCCGATGCGTGAAGAACGAGTGAAAGGCCGGAACTAATCCGTTGGCGCTAAAAACACCCAGCTTCTCACAATTGCTTAATGGGGCAACTTTGTAGCCACATTCAACGTATGGACTGTCAACCCGCGGCTCGCAGGAGAGTCCTCGGCGAGGTGTGGTCCGTGAAGCGCAGATCGTTTCTCAAGTGTGCAGGGGCGGTTACCGTCGTCGTAGCAGGTGGCGGCGTCTGGCGCGCCTATGATCAGGGCGTCTTTCGTGTCGGTGAAGGACCAGCCTATGAGCCTTGGAAAGACTGGCGCGCTACAAACGACGGTCCTCTCGCCCTGGTGCGTGCGGCGATTCTTGCCGCCAGTCCGCACAACACCCAACCCTGGATGTTCAAGGTCACCAACTCCTCTATCGAGCTGTACATCGATCCCACTAAGAACGTCGGTGCACTCGATCCTTATCTGCGTGAAGAACACATCGGCATTGGCTGCGCGCTGGAGAACCTGATGCTCGCTGCGCCTGCGAACGGCTACGTGGCCACGGCGACGCTTCAGCCTGGAAAGCTTGAGCCTATTCCCGTCGATCCGAAGCCACGGCTGCTTGCCCGCGTGGATCTCGCGACAGGGAGACGTGATGCGAGTGAGCTGTACGACGCCATTCCACGGCGCCACACCAACCGTAGTCCTTATGATCCGCAAAAGCCTGTCCCGTCGGATTTTTTCGAAGCGCTCGCCCGTCTGCCTGGCGACGATCCGGAGGTAAAACTGTTTTTGTTTAGCGCCGAAGCCGATCAGAGAAGAATCGCCGAAGTAAGTTCCGCCGCGAACACGGAGATCTACTCCGATCCCGAGGTCCGGCGTGGCAGCGAACGCTGGGTGCGAATGCAATGGAACTCCTTGGAAGAACATCGGGATGGCTTGACCATAGACGCCTTCGGCCTGAGGCCCGTCGAAGGCGCGGTTGTCAAAATGATGACCCCGGGAATGGTGCAATGGGCCAGCTCCCATAGCGAGAAGAATGGCTATGTGAATCTGATGCTCGACGCGCCGCTCGTCGGGTTTATCGCCGTGCGTGACCGCTACGATCAAGAGCAGTGTTTGCGTGCGGGGCGAATCTGGGAGCGCGCGCATCTCTTAGCGACGGTTCGTGGGCTCGCTGCACGTCCCTGTAACGAAGCCGTAGAGATGGTGGATCATGAACGGGCGCAGGGCAGACCGGCCTCCAGTGCAGCCCTGCTCAATGAAATTACTGGCGATTCAGAATGGCAGCCGACGTTTGTTTTCTATATGGGCTTTCCAACCCTGGCAGCTCACGCTAGTCCCCGCCGTCCCCTTCAATCCGTGCTCGTCTGACGGCCGTTCTACGAATGACAAGCAAACAGGAATCGATCTGATATTGCGGGGCGTCCTATAAGCGACGGCTCCACTTGGCTGCCTGCGTTCGTCTTTGGGATTGATTTTGGCGATAATGGAGATCTATGTCGAAACGTGAATTTCAAACTGAAGTTAGTCAGCTGCTGCAACTGATCATCCACTCGCTTTACTCTCACCCGGAGATTTTTCTTCGTGAACTGGTGTCGAACTCGTCGGACGCACTGGATAAACTGCGTCATTTGACGCTGACCGAGGACGCGTATAAGGCGCTCCCGTTCAACCCGCGTATTGATCTTGAGCTTGATGAGGAGAAGAAGACTCTTACGATCAGCGATACCGGTATCGGGATGAATGAGGAGGATCTGACCTCGAACCTCGGTACGATTGCGCGGTCCGGAACGAAGAACTTCTTGTCGCAGCTCTCTGGCGATGCGAAGAAAGATTCGAACCTGATTGGGCAGTTTGGTGTTGGGTTCTACAGCGTGTTCATGGTCGCGGATAAGGTTGAGGTGGTTTCGCGCAAGGCCGGAGAAGAGCAGGCGTGGCGTTGGGTGAGCGATGGCAAGTCTGGATTTGATATTGAGCCTGCACAGCGGGAGGTTGCGGGGACCACGCTCGTGATTCACTTCAACGAGGAAGGGAACCAGTACGCGAATAGCTGGAGGCTGCAGGAGATTGTTAAGAAGTACTCCAACCACATCGCGTTTCCGATCTTTCTGACTTACGACAAGAGTGAATGGAATGAGGCGGAGAAGAAGTCGAACAAAGTTCGCACTACGGAGCAGGTAAATGCTGCGAGTGCGCTGTGGCGTCGTCCGAAGAGCGAGTTGACGGATGAGGATTACAAGGAGCTTTACAAGTCGGTTTCGGGGGGATGGGATGATCCTCTGTTCTGGTTCCATACCAAGGCTGAGGGGAGTCTCGAGTACACGACCTTGTTTTACATTCCGGCGAAGGCTCCGCTGGATCTTTATCACGCGGAATATAAAGTCGGCGTGAAGCTGTATGTGAAGCGCGTCTTCATCATGGATGATGCGAAGGAGTTGCTGCCGCAGTATCTGCGGTTTGTGCGCGGGATTATCGACAGCGAAGATCTTCCGTTGAATGTGAGCCGCGAGATTCTGCAGCAGAATAAGGTGCTGACGAGTATTCGCACGGCTAGCGTGAAGAAGATTCTGGGTGAGTTGAAGAATGTTGCTGCGAATCAACCGGAGAAGTACCTGGAATTTATTGCGGAATATAACCGTCCGTTGAAGGAAGGGATCTACGGGGACTTTACGAATCGCGAGGCGTTGCTGGATCTGGTTCGGTTCAAGTCGACGCAGGTGGAAGGGTTGACGAGCCTTGCCGATGTGAAGTCGCGGATGAAGGAAGACCAGAAGAGTATCTACTACATCACGGGTGGAGCGGAGACGCTGCTGCGGACCTCACCTTTGCTTGAGATTTACAAGAAGAAGGGCATTGAGGTTCTGATTCTCGATGATGACTTCGATGAGGTGATCTTCTCTGGTGTTGAGAAGTATGGAGAGATCGATCTGAAGGCGGTGAATAAATCTTCGACTAGCGAGGATCTGAAGAGCGAAGAGGAGCCTGGGAAGGCTGAGGATCTGAAGCCGCTGCTGGAGATGTTGAAGAAGACGCTCGGCGATCGCGTGAAAGATGTGCGGGCGTCGGTACGGCTTGCCGATAGTCCTTCGTGCATTGTTTCGGATGAAGAAGAGCCGTCGTTGAAGATGCAGCAGATGATGCGGGCGATGGGGCAGAAGGATATTCCTGCGCTGAAGCCTACGCTCGAGATTAATCCGGATCACGAGATTGTGAAGAAGCTGCTGGCACGGTCGGATGATGCGGTGGCACAGGATGCGGCGTGGTTGCTGTTCGACCAGGCTCTGTTGATGGAGGGGGTTGCAATTCCTGATCCTGCGGCGTTTGTGCAGCGGCTCAATCGCGTGCTGAATCTTTCTGTTTAGGTTCGGGTGGCGGTTGTTTCTATATGCAACCGCCACTGTTACCTATATTAATTTCCTGAAGTGCTCTTAGCTGTTTGCCTGCTTGAGAGATTGTGCGAGTCTTTCGATTTCGGTTGCGTCTACGTCGCCGATGACCAGGAATCGCAGGCCGTTGGACTGCCAGGTTTCGACGGTGAAGGCGTTGTGACCGCTAGCTTCGGTGGAAACAGGGAAGGGTAGAGCCTGGCCGGACGATGCCTGGAAGATCAGAACAGATATCTTGTGCTGACGCATGGCGACGATTAGCTGTGCGCCCGGCTGCTGATGCAGATAGACGACACGGCCGCCTAACAGGGTGAATTCGCTGCCTGTAAGCTCAGGCACGTTGAAGGAGAATGGGATTCGACCCTGAAACCATGGCTTTACGGTGTGACGGTCGGTCGAGATGACGTCGAGAGGATTGGTGCTGGCGAGGGCGTTGACGTGGAGGTCGGCGACTTCGCTGAACGCATCCTGGCGGCGGGAGTGTTGTGTCCAGGTGAAGGCGAGGAGAAGCATCGCTGCGAGTGCGAGGGCCACTGGGATGAAGCGAAGCATGTTGGGACGAGGGCGGCGGGGTGGAGCGATTTGCTGTTGCAGTTTTTTTCTGAACTCGAGGGTGGGAGTGTGGTGGCCCCGGGCTGCGCGAAGGCTGCTCTTCAAGCTCGTTAGCTCGGCTATCTCGGAGGCGCACTGCGGGCAAGTTGCAATATGCTCGTGCATTGCTGGTATCTGATCGGGCGGGAGTTCACCGTCGAGATAGGAGGCCAGGGTAATGGGGTTCTGATCACAGGGTATCGGCATCGATAGACCTCTCCAGCATATTTGCTTTCTGTGGTCGCCGCAGGGCGGTGCGAGCGCGCGAGAGACGCGACATCACGGTTCCGATGGGCACGTCCAGAATCTGGGCAATCTCGCGGTAGGAGAACTCCTCGACCTCAGAGAGGAGGATGATCTCGCGATATGCGACGGGGAGCGCGGCGAGGGCATCGAGGACGGTCTGTTGACCCTCCTGCTGAAGAAGAAGAAGCTCGGGAGTGATGGTGTGTGCCGTTACGCTCGTGCCCTGCGCCTCCTCTTCTTCGATAGAAGATGTGTTTTGTGCGGCCAATCCGGTACGTGAGGTGTGGAAGGTATTCCGCAGGATGCGATACATCCAGGCTCTCAGATTGGTGCCTTGCTGGAAAGAACGGAATCCCTTGAGTGATTTCGCATAGGTCTCCTGCACCAAATCTTCGGCGTCTGCGCGGTCGCCGGTGAGCCAGTGGGCGAGGTTGTAAAGCTGATCGAACAGCGGCATTGCGAGCTGCTCGAAGAACTCAGGTTCCATCCTGCTCCCTCTTTGTGGTGGTGAGGATCATTCTATTTGCCCGAGGCTGCTTTGAGAAATCGGATGATGGCAGCGCGCTCGTCGGGTTTTGGGACGTGAAATTCGATATCGTTGTCGGGGACGAGAGAGTCGGGATCGGCGAGCTACGGAGATTCCTCCGGCGAAGCCTAGGCCATGTAGCGAAGAGAGCCGACGATCAATGCCATTGGGGCGGATCGAATTTTGCTGGGAGTTGGATTGTGATTGAACTCGATCGTTTTGCATTGATGTTCTGCTCATGACAGCCCCTGAGACACAGTGGTGTACACCTTGAGAACTGGGCGGAGCAATTTTTATTCCACTAAAGTCGGAGTTTTCTTTGTCTTCGATCCCGGGGATCCAGGCTGTCTTTAGTGTGTCTACTGACCGGGAATGGGCTGGGGCCGCCGTCGGGCCTGCAAACAACGGGTTGCTTCAATCCCTTTGCCGTGCTCATGTTTCGGTCGGAAGGATGACTTTTTTGTCTGAGCAAGTAAGAGCAAAGACGAATGCCCCTCTCTACTTTGGCCAGATGACCGGGTTTTGGGTTGTATGGGGAAAAAGGCGATGGCAACGGCAGAGACCAGGACAACAGCAGATCCCCTTCGGGGATGACAACAAGAAAGACAAATGCAACCACAGAAGCAAAAATGGCGGGGTTTCTTCACTGCTTTGAGCAAAAGAAGACAGCAAGAGCAAAGACGAGACGGGCGTGGGTCTTACTGTTGGAGTCCGTTCCATGACCAGCGTGGGATGCGGAGGCCGTTCGGCACGTCGGCGGAGGAGTGGTGATAGCGGGACATCGTTGTTGTGGTGGCCCAGGCGAAGTAGTCGTGCAGCACCTGCCGCAAAGTACCATTGTTGGCTAGTCCGACATCGGCCAGAGCCTGGTCGAAGCAGGCAATTGCGCGGCGATCCATTTCATCGTGTTCTCCGTTCCCGCTGTGCATCCTAACGACTGTAGTTTCGTCACCGTAGGAGTCGGAGTACGTGGTGGGGCCACCGAGTGCCTCGGCCCAGTAGGCGGCGAGTCGCTCCGTATGCTGGGGGTGGAAGCCGTGGCTGAACGCATGAGCGACGACCTCGTCGGCCATCACCCGACGATGCCAGGCGTCGGCTAGACGGTGTAGACCGTCGGTACCACCTGCAGCCTCGAAGACGGTTTGCATTCCTTCATGATCGCAAGCCTCCCGTGTCGATGCAAGACTGTCCGTGGTAACCGACGAGACCAGCGAGAACAAAAGGAACACTTGAAGCGGAGCTGGAGTCTAATGAACCAAAGGTTTACGAACCTCGACGGCTTCCCGGGAGAGTTTATGTCCGCTGCGTTCCGTATTGATTCCGCTCACACTGCTGTCCTCAGCATGGATTGCCAGGTCGGCATCGTCTCCATGTATACAAAGGGTGATCAGGCCGCATTTCTTGCGCGTGCTGCTGGTGTCCTGCAGTTCGCTCGCGCGTCCCACATCACCGTCATGCACGTTAAAGTTGGCTTTCGACCGGGTCTTCCGGAGGTCAGTTCGAAAAACCAGCTATTCGGCGCGGTCAAGGCTTCTCCGCAACATCAAAGACTTTTTCACGAGCCTCTGGGCAGCATCGATCCTGCGCTCGGTCCCGAAGACGAGATTGTTATTACCAAGCATCGTGTTAGCGCCTTCACCGGCACCGACCTCGCCATGATTCTCCGCGCCAACGATCTTGACACGCTTGTCCTGTTCGGCATTTCCACCAGTGGCGTTGTTCTCTCCACGCTTCTTGAGGCGTGCGACGCCGATTTCCGGGTCGTCGTCATCAAGGACTGTTGCGCCGATCTCGACGCGGATCTGCACAGCACGCTCATAGAGAAGCTGTTTCCGTCGCGGGCAACTGTCCTCTCAGCCGCTGACTTTCTCAAGCTCGAGCTTGTTGAGTAAGTTTCGCACCGTCATCAATGGGTTCGTAGTTCGCCAATGATGCTTTTTCTTCGACTCGTTGCTGCGTTGCGTTGCATCGTATAGTCGGAGAGGAATCTTTGGGAAGGCGATGAAGAAGAAGGCGACAAGCAAACCGGTGAGCCTGTCGGAAGAGCAGTTTTATGCGATTGCGCGAGCGCTTGGCGATGCGCGGAGGCTTGCGATCGTGCGGCAGGTTGCGGCTTCGGAGGGGATGGAGTGCAGCGCGTTGCATGTGCATGAGGAGCTCAGCCCGGCGACTGTGTCCCATCATATGAAGGAGTTAAACGAGGTGGGGTTGGTGGAGATAAGACGGTCGGGGCGGTCGGCGAATCTCTTTTTGTGTCGACCTGTCTTCGATGCGTATGTACGGCGTCTCGCGTCACTTTAGTTTTCGATGAATCGGAGAATCTCTCTGCCTGGTGATGCATCTACTTGGTAGCTGTTGAATAGTTCGATAGATATCGAAATGAGGATTACGAGATGGGAAAGCTTGCAGGTAAGGTAGCGGTTGTAACCGGAGCGTCGAAGGGAATTGGCGCAGCCATTGCGAAGGAGTTGGCGGCGCAAGGGGCGTCGGTTGTGGTGAACTACGCGTCGAGCAAAGAGGGCGCTGACAAGGTTGTTGCCGAGATCACCAAGGCCGGGGGCAAGGCGATCGCTGTGGGCGGCAGCGTTGCGAAGGCTGCAGAGATCGATAAGCTTTTTGCTGAGACGAAGAAGGCTTATGGCAAGTTGGATATTTTGGTGAACAACGCCGGCGTGTATGAGTTCGCTCCGTTGGAAGGGATTACCGAAGAATCGATCGAAAAGATGTTTGGCATCAATGTGAGGGGACTGTTGCTTGCCACCAAGGCGGGTGTGGCTCTGTTTCCACCAGAGGGCGGCAACGTGATCAATATCGGATCGGTCGCGAGTGATCAGACGCCGCCGATGTCGGCTGCGTACAGTGGCACGAAGGGCGCTGTGGATGCGATTACTCGTGTGCTGGCCAAGGAACTGGGGCCGAAGAAGATTCGGGTCAACGCGGTGAATCCTGGCCCAGTCGTAACTGAGGGCTTCAAGTCGGCGGGCGTTGAGGGAAGCGACTTCGAGAAGTCGATGCTGCAGAGCACGCCGCTCGGCCGCATCGGCAAGCCGGACGATGTCGCCACGGTGGTTGCGTTCCTTGCTTCTGACGATGCGGGATGGGTTACGGGTTCGCTGCTGCAGACTGCGGGCGGGATGCGGTAAGGGCGATTTGCTGAGGGCGCTCCCGAATCGATGGATGGTTCGGGAGCGCTTTGTTGTTGGATGACGGGTGTGGTGGCGCTTCCTTTATTCTGATGGGAAGCGATGATACAGACAGTTTTGACTATTGCCGGATTCGATCCCTCTTCGGGCGCTGGTGTGACTGCGGATTTGATGGTGTTTGCAGCGCATGGGCTGTTTGGGACTTCGTGTATTACTAGCCTGACGGTGCAGTCGACAGTCGGGGTGCAGGCGAGTACGCCGGTGGCGGCGGAGACGGTGCGGGCTACGCTCGACTGCCTGGAGAGCGATCTGCCGGCGGAGGGGATCAAGATTGGAATGCTGGCTACGGCGGGGAATGTGGCTGCGGTAGCGGGATTTCTGGAGGGGTTGCGGGGACACGGGGTGCGGGTTCCAGTGGTGCTCGATCCGGTGATCAGGTCGAGTTCGGGCAGGGAACTGCTGGATGCGGAGGGAGTGGGTGTGCTGCGGGAGAGACTGCTACCACTGGTGGATTGGGTGACGCCGAATCTGGAGGAGTTGGGGATACTGGCGGGGCGAATTGTGATGCAGCGAGGGGATCTGCCGGAGGCGGCGCGGGATCTGCAGGCGATGGGGAAGGACTTGAATGTGGTGGCGACGGGGGGGCATCTGATGCCACCGGACGATCTGTTGGTGCGCGCGGGCGGGGAGATGGACTGGCTGCCGGGGGAGCAGATTGTGAGCCGGTCGACGCATGGCACGGGATGCGCGTTTTCGAGTGCGTTGCTGAGCCGGTTGGTGCTGGGGGATGCTCCGCTGGGCGCGGCGGTGATGGCGAAGCGTTATGTGGCGGAGGCGATTCGGACAGCCGAGCCGATGGGGAAGGGTCTGGGGCCTTTGAATCTTCTTTTGCCGCTGCGGGGCAGGTAGCGCAGAAAGGCCGCGTCACAGCGGCGTGCTGAATTGGGAACGGCGGGGGCGGGCCGGGTTTCGGGTGGGTCGTGGAATGAATCAGCCGAGTTAAGTGTTGGATCTACATCGATTGGGTCATTGCAGGGCTCTGTTTGGCCTGTTTCGATAACCCAGAGGGTTCGTGTGTTGACTCGCGTTGAGGGGATATTCCGGATAATGCCGAGGCGGAGGTTCGCCGATAGGGATTAGGACGGAGGATTTGGTTCATGTCCACAGTACCGTTTCCCGGGATCTTTCGGCCCGAACTCGTAAACCGGAACGCCTCGAGCGTTCCAACTCTTTCGCCGGGGAACCCCGCGCCGAAGAATGCAGACCTAACGATTCATCGGATCACCAGGACACATCATGGTCGTACGCTGCTAACGCTGGGACATGCGGCCGAGTATCTTGCGAACTCGCGGCGTTATTCCATTCAGGCGTTTGACAATAAATCGGACGATGAGGCGATACACATCCTAATGGGGCTGAGCCGCACGGTGTTTGAGGACTTTGCCCAACATCCGGCATGGACTCGTCGCTTTTGGAATTGGGTTGTCGAGCGGGTGGTGCAGTTGTTGGATTAAACAAGAGTGCTGCTAGGCTGGAAGAGTATGGCACTTACTCTGATCGTGAACGGCCAGTCCCGCGACTTCGAAGCGCTTCCGGAGTCCGCCAACCTTGAACAACTTGTGGTCGAGCTTGGACTGAAGGGCGACAGGGTGGCGATTGAACATAATGGCGCGATTGCACCACGCTCGAGCTGGGCTCAGACGGTTTTGACCGGAGGGGATCGGCTCGAGGTAGTTCATTTTGTCGGTGGCGGGGTGTGAGGGGTTACTTCGTTCGCTGTTTTGTTCGCTACGAGGTGCTTTAGGAGGTACTCCCAGCGATCGCCATAGTCGTCCCAACCGCCGAGAAGGCGGACTCGACGCAGTGCGGCTTCGCTCATCTTTGATTGAAGGGCGGGATCGTCGGCGAGCCGCTGCATGCGGTCGGTAAGCGCTTCGATATCGCGCACGGGGACCACGAAGCCTTCGACGCCACTGGTGAAAAGGTCTTCGCCGCCGGTGTTAGTGGAGCAGAGAACGGGACAGCCGCAGGCGAGGGCCTGGCCCTGGACGAGTGCGAGACCCTCTTCAATGCTGGGGAGGACCATGATGTGACTGGTGCTCATGAGGTGGGCCAGCTGTTCTTGCGGGAGTGGGCCGAGGAACTCGACCTGGTGTTGCGGGAGGCGGTCGAGGACGGTCTTCATGTCGGGGTGAAGGGGGCCTGCGAGGCGCAGGCGTTTCGCGGGGTGACGAAGCTTGGCGAAGGCCTCGAGGAGGTAGGGAACTCCTTTGCGGAGGGTGACCGAGCCGGCGAAGAGGACTTCGAAGCGATCCGTGGGGGGCTCTCCGGTGCGGGTGAACTTTTCGAGTCGAACCCCGTAGGGGATGACGTGCAGCTTGTCGGCGGGCAGGCCCATCTCGATGAAGGAGCGGGCCGCGAAGCTGGAGGGGACGGTGATTGCGTCGGAGGCGGCGTAGATCTTTTCTTCGCGGAGGATGTCGCGGATGTCGGTGACAGGGCGGTCGACGTTCCAGCGTTGGTATTCCTCGGAGACGATGGTTTCCTGGTAGCGCTGATGAGAGGATCCGCGGTCGCAGATGAGGAGGCCGCCGCGGGACTGGACTTCGCGGCCGGTCTTAAGGCTGGAGCCGGAGATGGCAATGACGGCGTCGGGGGTTTCGGCGGTGCGGGTTCGGCGGAGAGTCCACTCGTCGAAGGAGAGCGCGTTGGCGTAACTTATTTGATCCAACACCCATGGATGGTGAATGCCAAAGCGTTGCATGAGGAATTCCGGAGTGTGGATCCAGGGAAAGGTTTCGACGACTTCGTGGGGTAGGCCTTCGCGTTTTAGACGTGCCCAGGGCCAGGTGGAGTAGATGCGCTGGAGGTGGCCACGGCGGTGAAGCTGGCGGGCAAGTTCGAAGTGGTGAAAGACCCCAAAGACCGTTTGGACGATTCTCATAGCGCCGGAAGGCGATTGACCTCAAGCTCATCGTAACAAAAGGTCATCGCCTCGCTTCTGTAACCTGTCAGGGGGCAGATTGAAGGGCGGGGTGGTGATATTTCGAGGTGAGGAAATGCGTCAGGGGTTTTTCGACGTAGAGGTAGCAGAGGGAGCCAACGACCGCGACCGACAGAAATCCCAGAACTACGTTCGCGTCCGGGCCTAAATGCGCGAGACGAGGATAGAGGCGGTCGTAGCCATAGAAGACGATGAGCGTGACCAAATAGATGGAATAGGACGCGTTGCCGAGGAAGACACCGAAACGCCCGAATGGGGATGTGATTTGTGTGGAACGGAAGACTAGCCCAGCCGTAATCATGGCTGCGGGAATGCCCCACAGGAAGACGCGATACCAACTCAGAGTACCGTCGAGAACGTACTTCGCGTTGCCGAGGTTGTGGTCAAAAAAGAAGAGGGTGGATAGAAGCCAAAGCGTTCCGACCGGGAGCAAGGCAGTGCCTAGCGCATGACGTTTGCCGAAACGTGCGTATGCCAGACCAATGAGGCAGCCAAAGATGAACTCGATGTTGAGGGGGTTGGCTAGCAGAATCAACAAGGGTCGGTGGAAACCGAACAGTCCACCTACAACGATGAAGGAAAGAATGGTGAGGATAGTTCGTTCGACGACACGAACGACACCGAAAAAAAGGTTAAGCGTGAGGAGGTAGTAGAAGAACATTTCAAAGATTAATGTCCAACCGACGAAGATGAGGGGGGTTGGGATGGGGAAGCGTACCGAGGGAAGCAGAAGATAGGAGTTTACAAGCCACGCACTCGTTAGATGGTGTTGCTTCAACTGAACCAGGACAAAGAAGAAGGAGAGTATCCAGTAGATGGGAAAGATCCGAATGAAGCGGCGAAGGAGAAAGTCGATTGCACCGTGAGGAAGGCTGGGATGAGTTGGTCTGACGTTCATAGCGACAGTGGAGAGGATAAATCCGCTGATGGCAAAGAATATGTCGACGCCGCAGGCTCCAAAGTTAGTGAGGTTGAAAAAATGAGTCTGGCGCGGAGTCGCATGTGCCGAGATAGTGAAGAGGGAGTGAACGTGAACGACCAGCAGGGCGGCAATCGCACGGAGGATTTGGATCGAGTCGTTCCGTTTCATCGACAGAGTCCGACCACCTTTAAAGTCAGCGGCTTCGACTCTGGGGTTTCTTTCCGAATGTAGTTGCGATCACAGCAAAAAACATGGTTCTCAATTGGAAGATCGGCGAAGGCGGGGCGCGCAATCGACAGCTTGAGCGAGAGGGAAGAGATAGCGGTCTTACGTTGCGTCAGGGCCGAGCCTCCGGGTTGTGCTTCAAAGGAAGTATAGAGTCTTCCCGATGGGATTGAACCAAACATTACTTCCTCTGCGCGATAAAGGATCGTTGACTGAACCGGAGCCTTCGCTTCTCCATTCCCTCGCCACGAATCGAACCCTATATCGGCCGCATCTAAAAACAAATCGAAAGGCTCTCGGACACAGTGCATCGCGCAGTTTTGGTCACACTGGCAGTGCTGTCGAGAGACCCTTGGCTGATACCAAGAATATTTTCTGCGTCAAGGACGAATAACAATGAATTCTCAAGTACCGTTTACGTTTGGCCCTATTCCCAATTCAATCGAACTATTCAAGGAAGTCGCAGATGCCGTCCAGGTGTATCTCGACATGCTCTACACCGGCGATGCCGATCGGGTAGACCAGGTCTTTCATGAGCGATGCCAACTCTGCACCATTGAGAGTGGTGCTCCACTGTTCCGCTCTGTCGCAGAATATCGAGAGATTCTTAGAGGGAGGAAATCACCTTCGCAAATGGGGGCGCCGCGGGAAGAGCATCTAGTTGCAATAGATCTTTCTTCTCCGACCCAAGCAATGGTTAAGGTCCAGATGCGGATCAATCAATCGGTTTTTAGCGACTACCTCACATTGCTTAAGCTGGAACGAGAATGGCGCATCGTAGCGAAAACATATTATCGGGTGGAACTTCCATAACCAGCTTCAAAGGTGCTAGAACTGCCCGATCCTCTATGCCGTTTGATGGGTCGACTCAACTATGCTGAGTTCAAGTAGGCACTCTCGGGCAGGCGGCGTAGTGGGTCAGCCGCCCGTCGGACGCGGGGCTTTAGCTCAAGGACCTGAGTTTAGACTTGGAGGGTGTTCCGTCACTCACTCCTTGATCACCACGTTGGCCGGAGTTAATGACCGCTAGCACTTGACTGGCGGCGCAGCGCACGCAACAACAGACTCTCGCGTGCGTTTGCGTCGATCAGGTTGAGGAAGCGTGCTCTGCTGGCAACGAGCTACGAAAAAAGCGAAGAAGAAGTTCCTGATCGGGCCAATCCTATGAAGCTCTCCCTATAATGGCTCCTACATGCGATACATTCGAATACTCCTCTCCGTGTTTGTCCTGTCTTCCTTGCTCTGTGCTCAAGAGCTGGTCACTCGATATTGGAGAGGAACACTGCAGAATCAGGTTGGAGAGGCGATCAAGGGCGCGACCATTCGCCTGGTCGGAAAAGATGTCACTCTCGTCTCAACTTCAGGGGCCGATGGGCACTTTCAATTTCCCAATTTATCGCCGGGCGAGTACAGACTGGAAATGACGATCGACGGAAATATCCGCCGGTTCACGGAGCCGCTAAAACTCAAAGCGGATTCATTGCCTGCTGTCGTGACCATCACCTCGGAGAACGTTGTTGCTGTCGCCTTTCGTCCGGCTGAAACTGCGAAGACGGGCGGGGAGAAGCTTTCGAGCCAGACTGTCAGCGCAATTCCCCTTAACAAACGCGACTTTAGTCAGCTGCTGTTGCTCGCGGCTGGGACCATGACCGATTCGAATGGTCAGACAAATTTCACCCAACAGTTCGCCATCAATGGGCAGCGTGGCGTTGAGGCTGTCTTCGCAATGGACGGCGCGGACACGAGCGATCCCGAGATGGGAGGCGCGACGTTCAGCAACTTCAACGTCGATGCCGTTGAAGAGATCAAGTCGGTTTCTGGCTGGATGCCAGCGGAGATCGGCCGCGGTGCTGCAGGCTTTACGAATATCACGACACGTTCCGGGAGTGGTGGATTTCACGGTTCTGTCTTCGAGTTCCTGCGGAACTCTGCGCTTGATGCGCGGAACTACTTCGATCATCCCTCAATTGCAGAGCCGGGCCGTATTCCACCATTCCGGCGGAATGAGTTTGGCTTTACGAACGGCGGACCGATCATATTGCCGCATATCTATGACGGGAGCGGGAAGACCTTTTACTTTGGACAATATCAAGGCTTTCGCCAGGTGCTGGGGACTACGCAGGTTTTACCGGTGCCTACCGCTGAACAGCGTCTCGGGTTCGATACGACTGCGTTTCCGGGGGATACGCTGAAGATCACACCGACGCCTGAGATCGCGAAGATCCTAGCGCGCTATCCGTTGCCTAATAATCCAACGGGCTCCTATGGCATCAATACGTATGCGGCGTCTTCCAAGGTGGTCACGAATGCGAACCAGTTTTCTGTGCGCATCGACCAGGTTCTTTCTCCAAAAGCGCACCTTACTGCAAGGTTCAACTTTAACAATCTGTTTGGGCCAACTACAAATCCGGACCAGACTGCGGTCGATCCCAGCTTTGGTGTTGTGTATGTCGATCATCAGCGCAACGGACTTCTTACCTACAGCCAAACTGTGTCTCCGCGCTTTGCCTTCGAAAGTTCTATCAGCTTCACTAGAACTACGCCGCAGTTCGCTACTTCGAATCACACTGACCCGGCTGTGAAGTTCAACGACGGGCTCTTCGAAGCGTTCAACTCGGCGGCGGGATCGGTCGCATCCGCTTACGGCAACCTCTTTCAGATAAGACAGAACTTTATCGTGACTGCGGGGCGCCACCTTATCAAGGCTGGCGGCGAGTTCCGCGCCAATCGCGACACGACCTACTTTGGTACGAGCCCTAATGGAGAGTACGATTTTGGTGGTGGGACCTCTTACTCACCTGTAAATGTCACTTCGCAAAGTGGGATGCATACCATTAATGTTGGCGATCCTCTTCCAGATACCCTGAGCGCTCTGCTTACCGGTAGCGCTTTTGTCTACACAACGGCGGTTCCGGCTCCGTATGTCTCGGGAGGGGATCACATTGGGCCCGCGGCCATCTCACGCTACGGTGGAGCGATCTACGCACAAGATACCTTCAAGATCTCCGACCGATTTGTTCTCGACTATGGGATTCGCTACGAACTCTACACTCCTATCACCGAACGCGCGCACCGCACTTCGGGGTTCCTGACGAACGGACTTCAGCAGGAGTATCTCGATAACCCGCAGCCGGGATATCGATTCGATTGGGGTGGAGTTGCTCCTCGAGTTCAGCTTGATTGGAAGGTCAAAGACACGCTTCACATTCATGCTGGAGGAGGCCTCACGACGATTCCACCTAACATCTGGCAAGACAATTTTCTTACTGGAGCTGTCCCATTTGTTATTTACCCGCACATCACTGCGGCTGTGGGGACGCCACTGCTTTATGGCTTCAAGATCACTCCTGCACAGCTTCCAACCTTTTACACTCCATCAGGGCAGGACGTATTCGCCAGCGGCAACCCTAAAAGCGTTCCGTCTAACACAGTTCTCGACGTGGAGCGATATCAGCGGGATCTCGCCGCGCTTTCTCCCGGCTCTCAGTTTACGCCGTTGAACCTGACGGGTATTGATCGTAACTTCGGCAATGCGTATCTCCAAACGTGGACACTCGGAGCAGAGCGCCAGATAGGAAAGCTTACAGCAGACGCGGCTTATGTCGGTACCGCATCGGTGAAACTGCCACGTTCCACTTTTACGAATGGCTATTCGGGAGCTTCGTCAGGGTTTGCGCCTTATACCCAATTCGATAGCACCGGGAACGCAGTCGGAGGGTTCGGGACTGAGCAGCTCATCACCGGTACGGCACACTCGACCTATCACTCGCTGCAGACGTCGCTCACGGGCACCCTTTTTCAGGGCGGCCCAGGCGTGCAGATAAGCTACACGTGGTCGAAGGCCATCGACGATACGAGCGGCGTAACCGCAAACGGAAATACCACCGGTGCGATCTCCAGTCCGTACCCACAAAATCCCTTTGATACCCATGCCGAAAAGGGTCCCGCCAGCTTCGATGTCACCCATGGGTTTACGATGAGTCTCGCTCAGGATCTGCAGTTGGAGAAGGTTGAATGGCTGCAGTCGATCAATCGAAAGGTGACCGCCGGATGGGAGTTGTTGAGTATCTCAACTATCAGCAGCGGCCTTCCGTTCACGGTTTATTCCGGCGTGCAACAGACTGGCGCAGGTTCCAATGGAGTGGACCGGCCGAATCAGATAGCTAAGGCACATCTTTCCACCGCGAGAAAGGTGCGCGAAGATTACTTCGGACAAGGTGCAAACAATGCCAGCATTTTCTCGATCCCTATCAATCAAATTGGCGGCAGCGGACCGAATGAGGGATTCTTCGGATCTCTTGGGAGAGATACCTTTCGCGGACCCGCGTTTTATGATTTTGACTTTTCACTCATCAAAGACACGCCGGTTGGTAGACGAGCGGGCGGCGGGGAACTCTTCGATGTACAGTTTCGTTCGGAGTTTTTCAACTTGTTCAATATCGTGGATATGGGACTGCCAGCCAACACCATTCGAGGGTCTGGCTTTGGCGTTATAAGCAAAACCGCGGGAACCTCACGGCAGATTCAATTTTCGTTGAAGTTGCTTTTCTGAAGTGCCGTTATGTGCCGCGACGTATCTTCAACTAAATCGTTGCCGGTTAATTGTGCGAATGAGGACGGGCTGTTTCAAACCCTCAGAGGATAACTCGCTTGCAAACATTTCGAGCAAGCTGGTACTCAATCCCGTAAACCGCCCCAAGCTGAACATTCTTGCGCCTGAATCGCCAACCACCAAATCAGAGCAGGAGAAGCCTCGGACGGACTGGCGAGCTTGACTAACTCACGAGTGCGACTAGAGAGGTCTGTCACTCCAGACACAGGCACACGCAAGAAGAAGTATTGCGATTTCGGTGATCACTGTCCACACTGGCACTGCTCCTTTTCGCTACATTATTTTGATCTCCATTCATCCGAAACGATGCGCGCTAGAGCGCTACATATTTATGTAGCCTGTCATAAACTTTGAACATCTTCAGCGCAATAAAGCGCACAGAAAGACGTGAGGAGGCATCTGATCACGGTCCCGCAGACGAGCAGGAGTCTCGACAACTCTGGGCAGCGGAGTCTCTCAGCACAGAGCTGAATTGGCAATTCGCTTACAACCTAATCGAAAACTAGAAGTTGGCGCATTGACCCCGCTTTGAAGCTGCGACATTTGAGCCGCCACTGATAGACGTGTTGCCCGAGCATTGGAGGTTGCCGCGAACCTGGTTGGTGAAGACCTGGGTGTCAGCAGTGTTGTTCTGATCGACGAGGTTGCCCTGGAGGGTGTTACCGTTGACGACCGTGCTGGCGGAGTTGGATTGCACGGTGAGGTTGTCGCTGATGGTGTTGCTTAGCACGCTGACCAGGGCGGTGTTGCTCTGGACAGTGACGTTGCCCTGTACGGTGTTGCTCGGGCAGGAGCCGTCCGTAGTGCCGACCATCACTGGGGCGCCGTTATTCTGGAGGGTGAGGTCACCCCTCACCGTGGTGCCGCAGAGATGGCTGGTGGCCGAGTTCGTCGGCGTGCCCTGGACCTGGAGATTGCCGCCGATGGTAGTGCCAGATGTAATGGAGAAGGTGCCGCCGCTGATCTGGAGGTTTCCGCCAAGGCGTGTCTGCACGAGTTCGACTGTACCGTTGGTCACGTTGAGGCTTCAGTGGCAACATCACTGTCTCAGCCAACCAGGTCTGTGTCTTCGTCGGAGGCTCGGTCAGCGGCAACCCTGCCGGTGAGCTTCACCGCCGCCGGACCGGCCACAGTTTCAGGCTCTGTCCTCACGATCACCGGCGCCGGACAGGGTTGTATCACCCTAAACGCCATGTGACGGGGGAGGGAATGCGACGAGTATATTCAGACGAATGGTTGAAACGATGGCCGGGACGTCGGATCTAATCTTCGGGAATCACTTCGATCGCGTTGACAACCGCGTAGTTCACAACGGGCAGGAAGGATAGCTCGATCCTGCCGTCAGCGCTCGCCTGTATGCCTTCGAAAGTCTTCACGACCGGCGCTGAGCCGCCTTCGCGGAGAATGTCGAAGTCTTTGAGCAGCATGCTTCCGTTACACGCTACGTCGAAGACTCTGCTGCCTAATCCGCCGATGCCGCCGTTCTCGCGGCCAAACCATGGCTCTCGGAAGTACAGCCGTAGTCGATATTTTGCGAACGGTACCGCCGGTATGTTGTAGCGGAATCGGCCGATGCGGTCGAATGCGTACATTCCGAGATCCGCAAGCCGCGCCTGTTGGGGAGTCTGTCCACGCCGTCCCCCACTGAAGTATCGATCGGAGAGCCAGAACTGTTTATTGCTATCAAGCATTGAGGCCGGGCCGGCCAAGAGCCGCACCAGGACCTGCTTGCCGGAAGACTCAGGCAGGATTTCGACTGCGTTCAGGAGCGACACTTCACTGATGTAGTCGAGATGGATCGCCCCGTCATTCTCTGGTGTCACCCCGGTCACGATAGTGGAGGTTGCGATGCCGTCGCCACCTGCTTCGCTCACGACGTCGAAGCCGATGTGCGGTCCAGCATTGATCGAAAAAGTGGCGGGCCGGGTTGCCGCTTCAAGGTCCGAAGCTTCGGCGAAATGAAGATGAATCTCATACGTGCCCTGTTTGACCGGGAAGATGCAATGCGCGATTCCACGCACTCCGCTCTGGTAAAGGTACGGATCTTCGGTGCCGCCAACTCGCAGATTCGACAACTGGGTGTTTGTTCCACCCTCGCAGTACCGCGCAAAAGACCAGGTTAAGCCCGAGCGATCTGTATAGGGTTTTCGATCTACTCCCATCAGGGCGCGGATCTGATCCGGCGGAGGGCCAGAAGGTGCCGAGGTTGCTGCACCCACGACCGGCTCCTGCATTTTCGGGAGGCGCGTGCGCAAGGTCCACATCGTAAAGCAGACGATGGCGACGAGAGCCACTCCAATCCACAGGCCGACCCTTCCGCGGTTTCCCGGGTGATATTCGAGCTCGACCGGCGAGGTGAAAATTGGGGACTGCGCAGGCGGTGATTGAACGCTTTCAACCAAATGTTCCGCTTCTGGCGGGTGGTTTTCTGGGGCAGGTGTTTTTGCGGGAACGAAGATCGGTACGTAGTGTCCCGGAGGCATGACGACTCGGAATGGCCGCGAAGCACCTGCTGTCTGGTAAATATCGTTGAGTCGTTTTCTAAGCGAATGAACCGTGACCCGCACGATTGTGTCGGTCTGTGGGTCGAAACTCGGCCGGCGGCCCAATGCTTCTACTGCGATGTTGTATTCCTTGATTTGGTCGGCTCTGCCACCAAAGCGCTCTTCGCAGACGTACTTCAGCACACGCGCGATGTTCGCCGAGCGGCCAAGGACGCCAGAAGTCAAAAGCCAGTCCAGTTCCGCACGCTCGAGTTCTAAATCATCGCCGAGCGCATGCTCCGATTCGAAGATGGTTCCACCTGCTGCCACAGGCCGCCATTTTACACAGAACGCCTCGTTCCTGGACTCTTCTTTGTAAGTTACTGCTGAGAGGGTGGTTACACTCGATCGCTAACAAAGACGTGCAAAATATTGTTCTTGAATGACTTACGGTCGAAGAATATGAAGTAGCTTAGCTACTCGTTGGCCTGTCACGTTTATTCAACCGTTACTTTGAGTTTATCTGGTTTGGGTAACTGATACGCCATGCGATTCTCATTATCTGACGCGGGTTTTTGCGGCTTGGGGGCTTGACAAGGTTTGAAAGGGTTGGATCGCTGACGATTTCTGGTTCTCAAGGAGAGGAAGGGCGGAAGCAGCAAGGGCAAAGACGAAATACCGGGGTCCTTCGAACTGGGTTGCTCATAAAGTGCCGTGAGCAACTTCGCTCAGGATGACGAGTGTTTGGGTGAAGGGAAGACCGAGAACCAGTGAGAGTAGGCAACAGAAAAGATGTAGCGAACCTCTTCCGCTTGAGTAGGGGATAACGGACAAAGGGTAAGCAAAGGCAGACGGCAAGAGTCGGTGCTAGGCTGCTGAGGGGTACATGGAGTCAAGATGATTTTTGATATTGAGAAGATAAAGGCGCGTGAGACCTATAACCTGCTGATCGGGTTGGTTGCGCCTCGACCGATTGCGTTGGTGACGAGTATGAATCATGAGGGCAGGATGAATGCTGCACCTTTCAGTTCTTACAACTACCTCTGCACAGATCCGCCGATTATCGGGATGGGTGTGACGAATCGGCCTTCGAGTGATCATGTGCCGAAGGATACGGCGCGGAATATTCGGCGGACAGGGGAGTTTGTGGTGAATGTGGTGACCGAGGATATCGCGCAGCAGATGAATATCTGCGCTACGGATTTTCCGGCGGAGTTCGACGAGTTGGAGATGGCTGGATTTACGACTGCGCCGTCGCATGTGGTGAAGGTGCCCCGCATTGCGCAGGCGCATGCTGCGCTCGAGTGCAAAGAGTTTACGACGATGGAGATTGGCCGGTCGCGGATTGTGTTGGGGCGAGTAGTTTCGATTTATATCGAGGACAAATTTGTCGATCCGGCGGGGCCTTATGTTCTGTCGGAAGAGTTGCATGCGATTGGAAGAATGAATGGGTTGGGCGCTTATGTGAAGACTCGGGATTCGTTTTTGAATATTCCGCGAATTCCTTTTGAGGAGTGGGAGAAAGGGAAGCGCTAGGGTATCTATACATCGGGCTGGTGTAACTCGGGCAACTGCGTTAGCTCCGCGAACTCTGCGATATACTCGCGCCCATCGTGTATTCCGCAAAACCGAATTCCCCAAAACCTGAATTTCGCAAGACGGAGACGCTTGTGCCCAACTCAACACTCCAGCAATCAACCGACATTCATGCGAAAGCCCTGGCGATCAATCTGGAGGCTTCCTTCTATGGAACGTTTGCCGAGATTGGAGCCGGTCAGGAGGTGGCGCGTTGGTTTCTGAGCGTTGGCGCTGCCTCGGGAACGGTCGCGCAAGCCATCTCGGCATACGACAAGACCGTTAGCGACGACATCTACGGTGCTGGCACGCGTTACGTTTCCAAGGAGCGTCTGCTGGCAATGCTCGATCACGAGTATGAGATTCTGCTTACTCGGCTTGGTAAAGACCGCGGCGCACATACACGATTTTTCGTTTTCGCGGATACTGTCGCCACGCGAAACTATCAGGGGACCAATGAACAGCACGGTTGGCTTGGTTTCCGCTTTCAAGCCGAAGCCGGTGGTGAGCCGAATCAGATTCTCCTCCACATCAATCTGGGGGATTCAACTGCGCAGCTGCAGCAGCAGGCTATCGGCACGCTTGGCGTGAATCTGATTTATGCGTCCTATCATCAGCGGTCTTCGCCGGACGCCTTTCTGGCTGGGCTGTTTGATGATTTATCTCTTGAGCGGCTGGAGATTGACGTTCTGGAACTAAGTGGCCCTGTGTTCGCTGGTGCAGACTCGCGGCTGTGGTGTCTGAATCTGCTCCGCGCGGGGATGTCACGTGCTTTGGTCTTCGATTCCGAGGCCAAGGTGGTCGAGCCAGCTACTCCTCTTCGCAAGCGTCCACTCATCGTGCAACGTACCTTGCACGGCCATCCTGGTCCATCTGCTCCCCAAGTGATTGAGGCAGCGCGACAGAAGTTACTGGCTGAAGGGATCCCCACCGATCGCGAACCTCTAGCCGTCCTCGAACTGAACGCTCAAAATCTCGAAGGCCCGGCGGCTTCTGATAGTGCGGAGCTGCTGGCTCTGATCGAGCAGCTTGCTCCTTTAGGCACCGTTGTGGTCAGCAATTATCCGGAGGGCTACCAGGCTGTTAATTACTTTCGCCGCTATACGGCTGCGCCCATCCGGGTGGTTCTCTGGATCTCCATGTTTCTTCATTTGATGGAAGAGACGGTGTTTCAGTCTTCGCCCGGCGCCGTGTTGGAAGGCTTCGGTCGCTTGCTCTCCACCGACGTTACGGTCTACGTCGCTCCCATGCAGAAGGACGCGTTGGTCGCTGCGCTGGGCGGCTTTCCCGAGGGTCTTTTGCGGGAGTCGGCTGGCCGCGATCTGATGACCCTGGACGATTTTTTACCGATGCCACCGTTGGATCATCTCTTCCGCTATCTTCGCGCCGCAGGTCACATCGTTCCTCTGGAGGATGCGCAGGCCAAAGCCTGAGAGCGATTGGCACACGTTCTCTTATGGTGAATCGGTGAGTTATGTTGTTTTGAAGTGCGGGGGGGAGTCGAGGTACTTGATCAGAACGACTTCGTTGCCGATTTCGTTGTAGATCAATTCGTCCACTGTCCCGGCTGCCACTAGAAGACCATATCCACCGGGACGCATTCCTTCCTGCTCGCGCTGCATGATGTGGTTCGTAGGATCATCGGTCGGGTTTGCAATGGCCGCGTGGCTGAGGGATTCGCGGCGGAATCCGGCGCCGGGGTCACGCAGGTAAAACACCATCGATCTTCCGGTGCAAATGCTGGTGACTTCGACGACCTGCTCGGGATTAAAAGCTGCTCCGTGCTCCATTGCGTTCATCAGGATCTCTCGCAATGCCAGCATCATGTCGAGCTGTATGTCCTCTGGTAACTGTGCGTTGAGTTCTTTGGCAAAGGTCATGAGGCGCTCAGCGTTGACAACGCGGCAATTTACACGGACTGACACCCAGCCGGGGCGAGCGGATAGAACATGAATGTCGTCGCGCCATTGGCTGTCAGAGGCCGCGCGACGCGCCAGGTTCGCGATGTTGTATGGGTCAAACGGGGGTGTGAAGCAGGCGAACACACGAGCACGGAGAGCGGCGATGACACCATCGGGAGTGCCGTGACTGGCGAGGACAATGCACTTGACGCCAGGCCTGATGGCGCGCATCTCCTCGAGCAGGGCCAGGTCTTCGTCGAGGGCACTGTCGGGACTGGTGATGACAACGCCGAAAGATCGCTTGCGCAATCGTTGCAGGGTGTCGACGTGCCCGGCTGAATGCTCCAAAGGCAAACCCGCAGCAGTGAGTGCACTGCTGATCTCCTGGCTGACTTTGGCGTGACTTCCAATAACGAGGACCCGGCTCATAAGACACTCCGAGGCAGCGGACTAGCTGATCCTGAGAATATTATCGCGCAAACTCAGTGCATGACAGGATATGAAGGAAGAAAGTCGGCTTCGCTGATGTGAAGATTCAGGACAAGTATTCCTTGAGCCAGGGGTCGCTGGAGTGGACGAGCTCTTCGGTGGTGCCGTCGAAGACTACTTTGCCTTCGTTGAGGACCAGGAATTTGGTGCTGTCGTCGATGCCGTTGTTGGGGATCTGCTCGACTTTTTCGGTTTGCTTGTTGAAGCGGCTGCGGGCGAGCAGGTAGGCGTCCTGAATGCGGTGAGTGATGACGAGCGAGGTGGTTTGGGTGACGTCGCGCTGCTTGATGACGAGGTCGATGATGGTGGTGGAGGTGATGGGGTCGAGGCCGCCGGTGGGGGAGTCGTAGAGGATGAGGTCGGGATTGGTGATGATGGCGCGGGCGATGGAGACGCGGCGGCGCATTCCTCCGGAGAGTTCCGAGGGGAATTTTTGGATTGTGTTTTCGAGCGCCACGAACTGGAGCGCTTCGACTACGCGACCGTGAACCTCTTCCTCGGGGACATGATCTTCGTGGAGGCGGTAGGCGACGTTGTCACCGACCGAGAGGGAGTCGAAGAGGGCCGACTCTTGAAAGACCATGCCGATGCGGTTGCGGAGTTTGAAGAGATCGATCTCGCGCATGGCGGATACGTCGTGGCCGAAGACGTGGATGGAGCCGGTGTCGGGCTTGAGGAGGCCGTTGACGAGCTTCATGAGGACGGATTTGCCGCCGCCGGCGGGGCCGAGGATGATGCGGGTTTCGCCACGCTGGACGGTGAAGGAGATGTTCTGGAGGACGGGTTTGACGTCGAAGATGATGGAGACATCGTCGACGACGACAATGGGCTCCTGCGAGTCTGGCTCCTGCTGGAGGGTTGCGGTTCCGGATTGGGCGAGGTCTGCCGTCATGATTGGATTCTGGCCTCTTACCTGCCGAAGACGCCGATCATGGCGCGAGTGACGAGGAGGTCGACGATGATGATAAAGACCGAGGAGACGACTACGGCCTGGGTGGTGGCTTTACCGACGCCCTGGGTGCCGCCTTTGGTGTTCATGCCGAAGTAACAGCCGACGGTGGCGATGATGAAGCCGGAGAAGAGCGGCTTGGTGAGGCCCTGGACGATGTCTCCGTACTGAAGGGCTCGGTAGGAGTTGTGAAAGTAGGAGGAGCCGTTGAGTCCGAGCAGCGCGACGCTGACCAGAGCGCCGCCGGCGATACCGCAGGCGTCGGACATGATGGTGAGGAAGAAGAGCATGAAGATGGTGGCGTAGAGGCGTGGGGTGACGAGCTTGCGGACGGGGTCGGTGCCGAGGGCTCGCATGGCGTCGATCTGCTCGGTGACCTTCATAGAGCCGATCTCGGAGGCCATTCCGGAGGCGTTGCGACCGGAGACCATGAGGCCGGTGAGGACGGGGCCCAGCTCCTTGACCATGGAGAGGGCGACGAGGTTGCCGGTGAGGCTGACGGAGCCGAAGGCCTCAAGCGAAGTGGCGGACTGGAGGGCCAGCACACAGCCGGTGAAGAAGCCAGTGAGGACGACGATCGGCATGGAGCCGACGCCGATGTAGTCCATCTGGGCGTAGATATCCGCCATGTAACGTGGGCGGGTGAAGAGGTTTGCGACGGCGCGCCAGGACAGGATGGAGTAGTCCTGGATCGAGGCAAGTCTTTGCTTGGCGAAGATCTCTGGAGAGACAAAGGGCATGTTTATGTGGCTCAGATTATCAGATGCGGAGGTTGCGGCAAGGATTGCAGGTTCTTTAGGGGGTTAGGAGGCGATGGAAGGTGCATCGAGGGTGTCGGGATGAGAAGATAGAAGAGTGAAAGCTGAGATGACGGCGGCGGTGTTGTACGGCAAGGAAGATCTGCGGCTGGAACGCGTGGCAGTGCCGCAGGCCGAGGCCGGAGAGTTGGTGGTTCGCGTGGGCGCCGCGCTGACATGTGGGACGGATTTGAAGGTCTATCGGCGAGGCTACCACGCCATGATGCTGAAGCCGCCGATTCCGTTTGGGCATGAATTGGCGGGGGTGGTGGAGGAGGTTGGCGCCGGGGTGACGGCGTTCAAGGTGGGGGACCGGGTAGTGGCATTGAATTCGGCGCCGTGTGATGCGTGTTTTTTCTGCAGGCATGGACAGCAGAACTTGTGCGAGGACCTGCTTTTCAACAATGGGGCTTACGCGGAGTTTATTCGGATACCGGCGCGGATCGTCCAGAAGAATACGTTGTTGGTGCCGGATGGGATTCCGCTGGAGTATGCGGCGCTGACCGAACCGCTGGCTTGTGTGGTACGGGGGCTGGAGGAGAGTGGAGCTCGGGCCGGGGACACCATGGTGGTGATCGGAGCGGGACCGATCGGGTTGATGTTCATGCACGCGGCGGAGATTGCCGGCCTGGATGTGATTGCTGTGGTGAAACGCGAGAACCAAGTGGGCGCGGCAAAGCTGTTTGGGGCGAGCGAGGTGGTTCTGGTGGATGCGGTGAAGGATGTTGTTGCGGCTACGCGCGCCTTGACGAATGAGGGACGGGGAGCAGATATCGTGATCGAAGCCGTGGCGATCCCCGCGACGTGGGAGTGGGCGGTAGATATGGTGCGGAAGGGCGGCCTGGTGAACTTCTTTGGTGGGCCGCCGAGCGGGACGAAAGTGAAGCTCGATACGAATCGGTTGCACTACGGGGACATTACGTTGAAGGCGAGTTTTCACCATACCCCCGCGACTTGCAGGACAGCATTTGAGTTGGTGACGAGTGGACGGTTCAAGTGTGCTGAGTACATTACGGGACGTGCGGGGCTCGATGAAGTGCCGGCGATCTTTGCAGGCATGATGGACAGGAATAATGGTTGGGCGAGGGATATCAAGACGGCGGTGCTTCCAGAAGGTGGGCCCCGATGAGTGAGACGACTGCAACGCAATATGCGCTGGTGGGCGCCCCGCTGGAGTATTTGACGCCGTTAGAGAGGCCGACTCTTGCAGAGGCGCAGGCGTGGTGCAGAGAGCTTGCGACGACGCACTATGAGAACTTTCATGTAGCGACGTTCTTCCTTCCGGCTAAGGTGAGGCCCCACTTCGAGAGTATCTACGCCTATTGCCGTGTGGCGGATGATCTGGGGGATGAGGTAGAGGATCGCGGGGTGGCGACCCGGCTGCTGAATTCGTGGGGATCAATGCTGGAGGAGTGTTACGACGCGCCCGAGCGATCGATGCATCCGGTGTTTGTGGCACTGCATGAGACGATTCGAGAGTGCGATCCGCCGCGACAGCTTTTTCTGGATCTGCTGCATGCGTTTCGGATGGATCAGTACAAGACGGAGTATGAGAGTTGGGAGGAGTTGCTGGAGTACTCGCACTACTCGGCGAATCCGGTGGGACGGCTGGTGCTTTGGGTGTGCGGGTACACGGATGAAACACGGGCGTTGATGTCGGACAAGGTTTGTACGGCGCTGCAACTGGCGAACTTCTGGCAGGATGTGGTGGAGGATAAGGAGCGGGGAAGGCGGTATATTCCTGCAGAGTCGATGCTGCGGTTTGGGGTGGAGGAAGGGCAGATCGAGGGTCGGGTGTTTACGCCGGAGTTTCGCGGGATGATGCAGGAGTTGGTGGTGCGGACACGGGCGATGCTGATTGAAGGTGGTGAGATCAGCCTGCATGTGGATAAAGAGCTGAAGGTGGTGCTGGACCTGTTTCGCAAGGGTGGCGAGGCGATTCTGAATGGCATCGCGAGGCAGGACTTTGATGTGCTTCGTGGCAGGCCTGTGGTGTCGAAGGCGCGAAAGGTGGGGTTGCTGATGGAGGCGCTGGCCGGCAAGGTGCGCGCGGGGATGACCTCGTGACGAATGCTGAAGCTTATGCCGTGTGCGCAGGGATTGCGCAGCGGGAAGCTAAAAATTTTTATTATTCGTTTCGCGTTCTACCGGAGCACAAGCGGAATGCGATGTGCGCGGTGTATGCGTTTATGCGGCGAGCGGACGATATCTCCGATGATGAGGCGCTGCCGGTAGCGCAGCGGCGGGTGGTGATGGGGGATTGGCTTGAGGCGTGGCGTGCGGCGCGGCGAAGTGGAGTGTCGGAGGACCCGGTTTTTGTGGCGTTGAATGATACGCAGAGGAAATTTGCGATTCCGGATGCTCTGCTGGAGGATCTGGTGCGGGGCACGACGATGGACCTGGACATCGAGGGAAGCCAGGCGGGGATGGTTTCTGTAACTGAAACGGTGGCAGATAAGACGCAGACGCTGCAGGTGTACCAGGATTTCGAGGGGTTATATCGGTACTGTTACCTCGTCGCTTCGGTGGTGGGGCTGGTTTGTATCCGGATCTTTGGGTATACAGACCCTCGGGCGGAAGATTTGGCGGAAAAGACCGGCGTTGCATTTCAGTTGACGAATATTCTGCGAGACGTGAGCGAGGATGCAGAGCGCGGTCGGATCTATCTTCCACTGCAGGATCTGAGTGCCGGTAGGGTGGAAGTGAAGCAGTTGTTGCAGGTGGTTCGGCGAGAGGCTGAGACTAAGGTTGTGCGGAGTTTGTTGGCGCAGGAGGCGGCGCGGGCGCTTGTGTACTATGCTGCGGCGGAGGAGTTGCTGCCGCTGATCGATAAGGATAGCCGCGCGGCGCTGTGGGTTCTGGTGACGATCTACCGCGGGCTTCTCGAACGGATTATGGCGAAGAACTATGATGTTTTTTCTGAGCGCGTGAGTGTGCCGACCTCGAGGAAACTGATGATTTTGGCGCAGGGGATGGGGATGGCTGTGCGCAACCGGATGGTTTCGTGAGTGGCGTAGAACATAGCGATGTGATTGTTGTGGGGGCGGGTACGGCAGGGTTGGCTGCGGCGAGTGCGCTGGTGAGGGCGGGGAAGTCTGTCACTGTGTTGGAACGTAAGCCTTACGTGGGTGGGAGGGCTTATTCGTATGAGCATCCTGCGCTGGGGGAGACGGTGGACTCGCAGCATGTGCTGCTGGGATGTTGCACGAACCTGATTGAGCTGTGTGAGCAGGCTGGGACCGCTAAGAAGATTCGATGGTACGACGAGCAGACTTTTCTTGAGCCGAATGGGAACGCGAGCACGATTGTGACGAGCGATCTGCCTGCGCCGTTTCACTTTGCTCCGAGCTTTTTGAGCATGTCGATGCTGGGATGGAAGGATAAGGTGGGGCTTGCGCGCGGGCTGATGGATTTCTTTCGTGGATATCCGGCGGAAGATACCGAGAGTGTCGAGCACTGGTTGAAGCGGACAAAGCAGACGGAGCTTTCGATTCGACACTTCTGGGGCCCGATTGTGATGGCTACCTTGAATGACCGTCTGTCGCACTGCTCCACCCGGTATGCGGGAAAGGTGTTTCATGAGCTGTTCGTGAAGTCTTCAATTGGGGGGCGGTTGGGGATACCGACCGTGCCGCTGAGTGAGTTTTATGCGGCTGAGGCGCGGATGATCGAGGCCTTTGGGGGAACGGTGCGGCTTCGCTCGAGTGTGGAAGGGCTGGTGCAAGAAAGGGATGGGCGGTGGCGGGCAAACACTGCCGATGGAGCTTATATGGCAGACGCGATTATTCTGGCGCTGCCGTTTGAACAGACGCAAAAGCTGCTGCCTGCGGTTCGTATGAACGAGGAGTATGCGCGAGGATATGAGGAGGCCAAGGACGATCTGGAGTTGAAGATGGCGCGGCAGATCCACTCTCCCTATACCTCGATTCTGCTTTGGTATGACCGGGAGATTACGGACCTCGATCATGCTTGGTTGCTGGATACGACGATTGAGTGGTTTTTTCATAAGTCGCGAATCAGGCGCTATGCGCGGGAGAAGGGTAGCTACGTTGAGGTTGTGATTGCGGGGTCAAGGGCGCAGTTGGGTATGACACGGGAGGAGATTCTTTCTTCGGCTTTGCGGGAGCTGGAGATGTTTTTTCCTGAAGTCAGGCGAGCGAAGCTGGTGAAGAGCGGCGTGTTGAAGGAGGCTCGAGCGACCTTTTCTGTGACGACGGGGCTAGATCAGTTTCGTCCGAAGCAGACGACCGAGTGGCCGGGGCTTTTTCTTGCTGGGGATTGGACTGCGACAGAGTGGCCTTCGACGATGGAGGGTGGGGTTCGGAGTGGAAGGCTGGCGGCGGGGGCCGTGGTGGGGGATGCGATGCGATTTATGGCGCCAGAGACTCCGGCTAGTGGATTGATGCGGTGGCTAAGTCGGGAGTAAGGCGTTCTTCTAGAGGGTCAAGGGCCAACGAGATGTCCTGCCGGACGGGCCCACTTCGCGTGGGGCGGTCATTTCGTGACTTGTATACCTGATCTCTCGGCGAAAAAGAGTTGGATGTCCTCCCGTTGGTCGGATGAGGCGTACTACTTTGCTCGCTTTTAGAAAGCTATTTTGCTAGTAGGGCTACGCCAGCGCAGACGAAGAGCGCGGCGATCCAGCGGCGGCTGTCTACGTTTTCTTTGAGGAAGAACTTTGCGGCCGCGGCGGTGGTGATGAAGGTGAGAGAGGCCGTTGCGGGGGCGATGAGGCTGAGGTCTGCTCCGGAGAGCGCGAAGAGGAGAGAGAAGAAACTCAGAGCCATGCAGGTGATGCCAGCGAGGAACATGCCGCTGGAGAGGACGGCTTTTATCGCGCCGAGGAGGCCGGACTTTGCGCGAATGTCGTCGAGATCGCCTAGCTTGCGCATGCCGCCTGCGATGAGGATGTCGCCGGCGGTGGCGGTGATGACGACGGCAGCGATGGTGGCCCAGGTGTGGAGGGAGGTGTGGTTCATGGGAGTGCCTCGACTTCTACGGAGGCGTACTCAGTGCGGGAGGGGCCGTTGGCTACGAAGCCTACGCCGATGACGATGAGGGCGACTCCGAGCCAGCGGGAGGGCGAGACGTGCTCGTGAAGCCAGAAGCGGGAGAGGATGGTGACGATGACGTTGCCGAAGGCGGTGGCTGGGAGGACGAAGGTGATGTCGGCCCAACTGAGGGCGGTCATGTAGCAGGCCATGAAGCCAAGCAGGACGATGATGCCGGAGATGATCCAGGGGCTTTTGAGGGCGAAGAATAGTGCGCTGAGGTGGTGGAGGGAGACGGGGCCTAGCTGCTTCATGCCGATGCCAAGGAGCGCGTCGCCGATGGAGGCGCCGAGCATGACGGCGATAAGGACGAGCCAGCGGCGAGGGGTGAGGGTGTGTTGCATTCTTGTCGATCCGTTCAGGTGGTGAAGGCTAAGTGAAAACGGCCAGCATCTGCATGCTGACCGCTTTTAGATGCTTTACGAACTGGATGGTTACGCGTTCATGCTGACGGATTCCTGCGCCTTGGCGGCGTTGGCTTCCTTGACGGCGCGAACGGCTTTGTTGCGCTTGGAACGAAGCTCCATGAAGGACTTGGCTTCGGTGTAGAGGCGGGGTACGTCGCGATTGACAATGGCCTGCCAGACTACGCGGAAGGCGGCCTTGGGGCGGAAGTAGTACTCGTCGTAGAACTTGTGCACCATCTCCATGACGTACTCGACGGGGAGGCCGGGGTATTCGATGTGCGCCATTTGGTGGCCACCGTCGTCGTTCATGGCTTCGTTGGTGATGAAGCCGTTGTCTTTGGCGTAGTCGAAGAACTCGGTGCCGGGGAAGGCGTGCGCGATGGAGACCTGGATGGTCTCGCAGTCGAGCTGCTTGGCGAAGTCGATGGTGTTGCGGATGGACTCACGGGTCTCGCCGGGGAGTCCGAGGATGAAGTCGCCGTGGATGACGAGGCCGAGCTTGTGGCAGTCGCGAGTGAAGTCGAGCGCGCGCTGGACGGTGGCACCCTTCTTGATGTTCTTGAGGATCTGGGGGTCGCCGGACTCGTAGCCGACGATGAGGAGGCGGCAGCCGGCTTCTTTCATGGCTTTGAGGGTGTCGTAGTCGGTGGTGACGCGCGAGGTGCAGGACCAGGTGAGGCCGAGGGGCTTGAGCTTTTCGCAGAGCTCAATGGTGCGGGCCTTCTGGATGTTGAAGGTGTCGTCGTCGAAGAAGAACTCTTTGACGTGCGGGAAGAGCTCTTTGGCCTGCTTCATCTCGGCGGCTACGTCGTCGGTGGAGCGCTTACGCCATGCGTGGCCGCTGAGGGTCTGGGGCCAGAGGCAAAAGGTGCACTGGGCGGGGCAGCCACGAGTGGAGTAGAGCGCGACGTAGGGATGCAGGAGAAACGGCACGTTGTACTTGGTGACGTCGAGGTCGCGGTGGTAGATCTCGGTGGCCCAAGGCATCTCGTCGAGCTGCTCGGGGGTGACCTGGGCGCGATCGGGGTTATGGAGGATCTTGCCGGTGGCCTTGTCCTTGTAGCTGACACCGAGGATTTCGTTGAGCGGCTTGCCGTTGGCGTACTCGACGACGGAGAAGTCGAACTCGCGGCGGCAGATGAAGTCGATGGCGGGGCACTCGTTGAGGGCCTTGTCGGGGGAGGTGGTCACCGGGGGGCCGACGAAGGAGATCTTGATGCTGGAGTAGGTCTGCTTGATGACCTCGGCCATTTTCTGGTCGCCGTCCCAGCCCATGGTGCTGGTGAAGAGCACGAGGAATTCGTAGTCCTTGAGGATTTCGACGACTTCCTGCCACTTGATGTGGTGGGGCGGGGCGTCGACGAGACGGGAGCCTTCCAGCATGCCTGCCGGATAGGTGAGCCAGACGGGATACCAGTAGGACTCGATCTCGCGGGTTGCGGGCCAGCGGGAGCTGGCGCCACCGTCAAATTTTTCGAAGGAGGGCGGGTTCAGAAACAGCGTTTTTAGCGGCATAATGATAACTCGATTTTACCATTCAGTTAAGGGGTTAAGTGGCTTTTCTGGAGTTTCCTGTGGGGTATCTCCGACGATGCGCGAATAGGCCAGACGATTCATTACAAAAAAGTTAGGGGCCTATTTCGCTTGGGGTTTGGCAGGGGCTACGGGCTGAGCCTGAAAGGCGGCGGAGAGCCAGCTCTCCAAGTCGCCGGATTCTCTCATGAGACTGATCTGTGCCTGTTGTAAGTCGAAGTTGGCGTTGAGAACTGCGAGGAACTTTTCCCGCTCGGCGATGCGTGAGGTCTGCTCGTCTTTGGGGGTCATCTGCGCTGTGGCCGAGTTTCCGTTGCCTGAGTTCAGTTGAACCGTGAGGGCGTCGAGGTTTTGTTGAGCGAGCTGCTGGTCGAGGGTGGCGATTTCGGCCCTGACGGCAAGCTCAGCGGTGGCGTGTTGAGCCTTGAGCCGGATATCTAAAAACTGGTCGCGAACGGAGTCGGCGTCGTGTTCGGCGTGGGCTGCGTCCGCGTCGGCACCGCGTGCTTTAGCTTTACGAGCGGCATCGAAGAAGGGAAGCGTGATTTGTATGCCGATGGCGGCGTTGTTCTGCTGGAAGCGGAAGTAGTAGTCCTGAAGGTTGTTGAACTTTGCGAAGCGGCTGTATTGCGCATCGAGGGTGATCTGGGGACGCAGGAGATAGCGGTTTTCGGCGAAGGCAATCTCACGCTTCGAAGCAGCGAGCGCGTAGGCCGACGCGACGGCGGGACTGGTGGCCGAGATGATGGTTGTTGACGGATTGGCGGCCTGTGGGGGGGCAATGGGTGGAACACTGCTGACTGAGGTGCCCAGGCCCTGCGAGGGGAGACCGAGAAGACGGGCGAGGTGAGCCTGGTCTGCGATGGTTTCATCGTTCATACGCAGCCGGACGAGATGGATCTGTGCCGCGGTGAGGCGGGCGGAGGTCAGATCAATGGGTGTGTCCTGGCCGGCGGAGAGACGTTCCTGGACGATGGTGACGAGATGGTCTGCAAAGCCCTGTTGCTCCTGGAGGACGGCCTGCCGCTCTAGGTCGCGGTTGAGTGCGAGATAAGTGATGGCGGTGTCTTCAGCGACGGACTCACGAACGTCTTTCAGCGAGAGGGTGGATGCTTCGAGCGATGCCTTCGCGGCGCGGACGTAGTCGCGTTGAGGATAACTGAAGACAAGAGATTGTGAGTTGAGATTGTAGATGGAGGGCTGGCCAAGAGGGAATCCGTAGGAGGGTGGGCCGATGGAAGATGCGCCGACAACGTTCGGGATGTAGGCGTCCTTCAACTCTTCGAGGGTCGCTCTCGCTTTGTCTACATCGGCCTGGGCAGTTTTTACCTTCGGGCTGTTCTTCAGAGCCAGAGTTACCGCGCTGGTAAACGAAATCTGCGCGACGGCGGGAGTTACCGCACAGGCCAGGGCAGAGCACGCGATCAATTGGCGACGAAGACGAATCATACTTGCTGAGAGATTCCTTAGTGCTGGTTAGAACTCATGGTATCGCCTTTTGTCTGCGATGCTTGTAATGCTTTGAGTGCCGGTACATAGTTCGATGCGAGGGTTGTTGCTGCGAGGTATTCGCGATGGGCCCCGGCGGCGTCTCCGTCCTGTGCGAGGAGGCAACCTAACTGGAGATGAACTTTGAAGGCGGGGGCGCCGTCGGTTTTTGCGGAAGACCCCAGATAGGTGCGAAGAAGACTGATTGCGAGCTGAGGAGAGTGGTGGGCTTCTGTGAGGGTGCTTGCTGCATCGACCAAAGGAGGACCGTCGCGTCGGTCGGCGGCTACGGCGGATTGGAGGGCGTCGAGCATCTTGTCGTGCTGATTCTGACGCCTGTAGAAGTCGCCTAGGTTGATGTAGGCTTCGGGTGTTTTACCCGCATCGACGGCGGCGAGATACTCGGCCTCCGCAGCTGCGCTGTCTTTCTTCTTCTCGGCTATGAGGGCCAAGAGACGGTGCGATTGAGCGGGGAATTTGGGTTGCATTCTGGCAGCAAGGGCCTGCGCTCGATCCAGTCCGCCGCCGATCAAGGACGGGGCTGCGACGTAGTATTCGCCGAGGTCGCTCATGGCGTGAAAGTTTTCCGGATCGAGTTGGACGGCGCGCTCGAATTCGTTGTGGACTTTGACGGCGAGGCTTAGCGCAGAAAAAGGGCTGGCGTGGGCTGCTTTGTATCCGTACGCGCGGGCGAGCCACATGTGATTGTCGCTGTCGTTGGGCGCATTGGCGACTGCGAGTTCGCATTGATGGATGGCGGGCTCGGCCTTGTTTTGCGCGTAGTAGACACGGCAGAAGAGTTGATGGGCCTGAGCGTTAGCGGGTTCGTCACTGAGTAGCTCTTGAAGCACCGCTGCGGCCTCGTCAACGCGTCCCTGTTGGAGCAGGGCGTTGGCCTGAGTTTCGTCGGCAACGAGGAGACGGGTCGTTGAGAGTAGAGCGAATAGAAACGCGTGGCGAAGACGAAACGGGTGGGTAAAAAGGGACATGGCTACTCGACTACTTTGACGGGGAGTCCATTGGTGAGTTCACGGTTGTTGACAGCGTTGAGCGCGACGGTGTCTTTTTCGCTGAGGCCGCTGAGGATCTCGACTCGTGTGAGATTCACTCCAACTCCGACCTGAACGGGAGTGCGAACGAGCCTATTGTTGACGACGCGAAAGACAAAGTCTCCACCTTCGGTGTGGAGGGCCTCGCGGGGGACGCTGAGGACGTTGAAGCGCTGTGAAATGGTGACGGTGACGACGACGTTGGTGTTGGGCAGGAGGTCGCCGCGAGCGTCGTCGACGGTGATGATGCACTCGCCTACGTTGCGTGTGCCGTAGGTGATGACGGTGGTGGGGGCGCGGCTGATGTGACCGTGCCAGGCCTGGGTGGGCTTTGCGTCCCAGGCGATTTTGACCGCCTGGCCAACCGCGAGTTTGCCGATCTCGGGCTCATCAAAGTAAGCGCGAACCTGAATCTTGTTGAGGTCGGCCATGTCGAGCAGATTTTCGCCGGCGGGGACGAAATCGTAGTTGGATACGGGAATGGAGTACACGGTTCCAGCGAATGGCGCACGGATGTTGTCGTTGGCGTAGGCAGCCTGCGCTGCGGCGAGGGCTGCGCGCGCATCGGCCAGCTGGGCTTCGGCACGAGCGCGGTCGGTTGTGCTGTATCGCTGGGTGCTGCGTGTCTGAAGAGCTTTGACGGCGCTTTCATCGGTGAGCAGCCGCTGTTCGGCAGAAGCAACTTCACTGGCTGAGGCGGCTCCTTTTTGCTGAAGCGCCTGGAGAGCTGCGAGATCTTTTGCGGCTTGTTGTTGCTGCTGTTGCGCTCGGCTGAGATCGCCTGAAAAACCATTGCGCTCGTCCTGCGATCCACCCTGCTCGATGTCGTGAAGGGTCGCTTGGGCAGAGTGTACGGCGGCGTTTGCTGTAGCGATTTTGGCGACCGCGTCGGCGTCATCCAATTTGAGAAGAAGCTCGCCTGCTTTTACCTTCTGACCAACGTCAACGTACACCTTTGCTACGACGCCGGGAGCGGGTGCGTAGGCGGGAAACTCATCGACGGGCTCAACCTTGCCGCTGGTCGATACTGATGTGACGATGTTTTGATGGTTCACGACTGCAACTCGAACAGCGACGAGGTCGCGTGTGGATGAGCGCACGATGATGAAACCGATAGCGATGATTGCGAGGAAGATGCCCCACAGCATTACGGGATTCAGGCGTCTTGTCTCGGTAGTTGGCATCAGTCGAAGGTTCAGTATATAAGACGCTGCACAAGGTCAGAACGGACCAGAAACTTTTGAGGATAAGGTAGTTAACGCCCGCAATGGAGGCAAGTCACGAGAGTCGAAAATCGACAAGCTCCAGCTCCAGCCCGGGGAATTGGGGGTTGGTTTTGGCCTTCAATCTGTAGGCGACATCGATCAGGGAGCCGTTGCTGAGGGCCATTTCAGCGCATCGGGCAGGCCAATCGGTGGTGCGACTCCATCCAAGTGCACTGAAGCGAATGGTTTCGCCGGGAGGCTGAAGCTGCAGGCAGATGTGCTTTTCTTTGATGAAGCGTACGGGAGCGGTGAGGGTGAGCCTGCGGGTGAGGAAGACAGGTTCGCGGTTGCTGATACCGAAGGGTTCGCAACGAGTGAGCCAATCGAAAAAATCCTGAGTCAGATCGCTGAAGAGAAGTTCAGCATCGCACTCAAGGGGAGGCGTCATGATCTCTTCGGTAAGTCTTGATGAGCCGTAGAGCTGCATTCGGTCCCGCAGAAGCTGCGTCTGGTTGGAGGGCATGGAGAAGCCGACTGCATGAGCGTGGCCGCCGAAGCGTGAGAAGAGGGGAGCGTCTGACGGGGTGACCGGTTCGTGGACGGCGCTCAGAGCTTCCAGCAGGTGGAATCCTGCGATGGATCGGCCGGAGCCGTGGGCGTGGCCGTCTTCGTGCGTCATCACGATTGCGGGCCTACCGGTGCGGTCGACTACGCGGGAGGCGAGGATGCCGAGGACGCCTCGATGCCACTCGGGGTCGTCGAGGATGATGCATCCGGCGGGGAAGTCTCCGAGGTTTTCTCGTAGAGCTGCCAGTTGGAGTTCGATGGCTTCGAGGGCTTTTGCTTCGGTGGCGCGACGGTCGTCGTTGAGGCGGTTGAGCTTTTCTGCGAGGTCGGCGGCGCGGGCTGGATCCTTGGTTAGGAAGAGCTCTACGACGTCGCTAGCGATGTCCATGCGTCCGGCGGCGTTGATGCGAGGTGCGAGTCGGAATCCTACTTCAGTGGCGCTCGGAGGGCGGTTGATGGGGATCTGTGCTACTTGCATGAGGGCGCGGAGGCCAGGCTGGACAGGATTGCGGAGTTCTTTGAGACCAAGTGCGGCGATGACGCGATTTTCGCCTTCGAGGGGAACGGAGTCAGCGATGGTGGCGATGGCGACGAGCTTTAGAAAGGAAGGAATCAGGCCACGCTTTAACTTTGCTCGCTGCTCTTCAGTCTCCGCAGCGGCAAGCAAGAGCGCGTGTGCCAGTTTGAAGGCAACTGCGGCACCGCAAAGAGATTTGAACGGGTAGGGGCAGTTTTCCTGGGCTGGGTTGAGGACTGCAACTGCCTCCGGGACGCCGATGGCACCGTCGGGGAGATGATGATCCGTGACGATGAGGTCCATGCCGAGGGCTTTGGCTTCTTCTGCTGCTGCGAAGGCGCGGATGCCGGTATCGACGCTAATGACGAGGCGGATGCCTGAAGCAGCGGCTTCTCCGAGGACGCCGGTCTGCATGCCGTAGCCCTCGCGGATTCGATGCGGGACGTGGTAGGTGACCCTGGCGGGAGTCTCTTTGGGGGCAATACGTTCGATGGCTGTTTTGAGGAGAACGGTGGCGGTGGTGCCGTCAACATCGTAGTCGCCATAAATGAGGATTGGGTCGCTGGTGCGAACTGCTTGCTGGATGCGAGCGACGGCGATATCCATGCCGAGCATGAGCATCGGATCGATGAGGTCGTCGAGCGAAGGATTGAAGAAGGCGTGGGCGGCTGCGGGATCTGCGATGCCACGGGAGACGAGAAGCCTGGCGATGGCTTTGGGGCAGCGTAGATTCTCAGCGAGATGCTGGACGGCGGCATCGTCTGCTGAGCGTGTGATCCATTGCGGCGGCCCGATCTGGGCGGTGGACATTGTCTTGATCTACTCGTCGCTGTCGTCGACTACGATGCCGCCGAGGTCGGTGACGGTCTCCATCAGGTTCTGGAAGCTGTCGTACCAGTCGGTTGCGACTTCGAAGATGAACATGACGCCCTGATGGGCGAATCCGAGCTGAAGGTAGCCGACTTTGCCGACGTGGTTGACGAGGTATTCGGCGTCGTCGATCTCTTCAGAGTGGTCGTCGGGAAAGGTCTGGTCGCGAAGCTGATCGAGCAGGATGGCGACGTCGGCCTTCTCGAGGATGACTTCGCTCATGGTGACAAACGGGGAGCCTGCCGCCTTGGCGTGTTCGACGAAGTCCTTCCATCCATCGGGGTTTTCTTCTTCGAAGATAACGGTGGGGACGTCTTCCGTGACGTAAGCGTTGAGGCGACGCATGCCGTGGCCGGCGATGAAGGCCACCATGTCGTCTTTAAGCGAGATAAGATTGTCAGGTTGCATTCGATAAGTATTGTCTCAGAAACGCCGGTGCATCGCACAGGAAAGACGCGGGTGCGCGCTTGGCGAAGGGGTTGTGAGAGAAAGGGAATTCAGGATTGGCAAAGTTCAGGCATCACGTTTTTATTTGTACCAATGAGCGGGACGAGAGCGCCGCGCGACCAAGCTGCAGCCGGGAGCACAGTGGGAAGCTGAAGTCGGCTTTCAAGGAGGCAGTGAAGGAGGCTGGATTGAAGGGACAGGTCCGCGCTAACGAATTGGGTTGCCTGGACCAGTGCGAGCATGGGCCGGTTGTGGTGGTCTATCCGGATGCCGTTTGGTATGGGTTTGTTCACGTGAAAGATGTGGACGAGATTGTGAACGAACATCTTGTGCATGGGCGGCCGGTGGAGCGGTTGCGGCTGGCGGATACGTGCCTGAATACGGAGCGTTGTCCGCATAAACCGATGGGAGAGCGTAAATGATAAAGCGCCGACGTAAGTGATGAATAGAAGGTGGATGCGTCGAGTTGCGTGGTATATTCGAAGGAAAGTCAAATGATTTTTTCAAAAGATTACGTTGGATACCTGGCGCGCCAGACTGTGAAACATTTGGTCGCGGAGAAGATGATCCACACCGACAAGCCAGCCTTGGTGAACGAACGCGTCGCTGTGGGGATGGTGGATGAACTGGCGCTGGAAGACCGGATCAATGATGAAGTTCGGGTGATTCTCGAAGCCTTCCAGGACGATATGCGCAAGTCGGGCGCGAGCTATCCGGAGATGTTCAAAAAGGTGAAGAACGAGCTCGCCCGCAAGTACAAGGCGGTGCTGTGAGAATCTCTCGCGACAAACTGAATAAGCTGGCTCATACGGTCGCCGATACTCTGGCAGAGATTCCTGAGGTTGATTTTCTGGAGGATCGGAACACGATTCGGCAGGAGGCTCGGAAGGCGCTCGAGAAGTTGCTGACGGATGAGACGAAGATCGATGCGGCGGCTCGGCAGAAGATCTCTTCGCAGCGGAAGATCATCGTGGAAGGGTCGCAGGAGTGGGACATCCTGTACCGCAAGTACTACAACGATGAGGTGAAGAAGCTCGGGTTGTAAGAGCTTCTTTTTCAGAGAGGCGCGAGGCGGTCGGCGGCGCTATTAGCTGATATAATTTGTTTATCGCAGTGGAGAAGTGCCTCTCCTGTTTGGTTTCTGGCGTCATGGTGTAACTGGTTAACACGCCGCCCTCTCAAGGCGGAGAGTACGGGTTCGATCCCCGTTGACGCTACCAATCCTTGCTTTCTGCAATTTCGTGTTTTGGCGCCATGGTGTAACTGGTTAACACGCGGCCCTTTCAAGGCTGAGAGTACGGGTTCGATCCCCGTTGGCGCTACCAAACTATCAACTAAAGACGGAGAAGTGGCAAGAGGGCTCAGATGTAGATGGTCTGATGCGCTTACGTGCAGCCAGTTGCATCTTGAGGCTGGAGTCGCCAGACTGGCTAGGACCGATGGCTAACAAGAGACCGGGGCACAGCCAATTGACAGATACCGCTGAACCGAGGTCGGCCCCACAGGGGGCGTCGAGCTTGTGGCGACCGTTGCGCGTACCTACCTTCCGCAATCTGTTGGCTGCGAATGTCGTCTCCGATATCGGCGCGTTCATGCAGACTGTTGGCGCTGCGTGGCTGATGGTGTCACTTCATGCGGGGCCGATTTACGTCGCGCTCACGCAAACCGCTTCGTCTCTGCCATATTTTCTGCTATCCCTCCCCGCCGGGTCTGCTGGAGATATTGTGGACCGCCGCAAGCTGATTCTCGCCGCCGAAGTGTGGATGGCGGGCGTAGCGCTCCTTCTCTGCGTGCTAACCATCGGCGGATTTATGTCTCCTTGGTTGTTGCTGGTATTGACGTTTGCGCTATCGGCGGGGGAGGCATTCGAAACCCCATCGTGGCGCGCAGTCCTGCCCGAATTGGTGCCTAAGGAGGACCTAGCGGCAGCGTCAGCACTGAATGGGATCGAATTCAATCTTGCCCGAGCTGTTGGACCCGCGCTCGCCGGTGTCGTGATAGCCGCCGCCGGTGTGGCTGCGGCATTTGTGACGAACTTCGTAGCGTTTTTCGGGGTCATCCTGGTTGTTGCGAAGTGGAAGAGGCCAGTTCGCAAGCTGACCACGCCACCGGAGACGTTCACAGGAGCCACGGTTGCCGCCATTCGCTATGTACGCTACTCGCCCGCAATTCTCACTGTCGTGGTTCGGACTGGCGTGGTCACATTTTTTGCGAGCGCGCTTTTCGCGTTACTGCCAACAGTTGCTCACAGCGTCAATAAGAGTGCAATAGGCTATGGACTCTTGCTCGGATGCTTTGGGTTGGGCGCAGTCTTAGGTGCATTGATTATGCAGCCGGCCCGTGCCAGATGGTCCACGGAGTCTATTCTTTCGTTGGGAGTGGTGATTCTCGGGGCCGCGATTGCAATGACCAGTGGTTTTCACCGGTTGAGCACACTCGCTCCCGTCATGCTGATTGGCGGTGCGGCATGGATACTTTTTATTTCTCTGATCAACACCCTGGTACAGAATCTGGCGCCAGAGTGGGTACGGGCGCGAGTCCTTGCAGTCTTCATACTGGTTTTTCAGGGAAGTTTCGCTCTCGGGAGCGTGGTCTGGGGCGCTGTCGCCCAGAGAGCGGGCGTCGGGATTGCTCTCATCTCGGCCGGGATTGGAACAATCGCTACTACGGTGCTAGCGCTTTTCGCAAAGTTTCCTGACGCGCCCGCGGACCTTAGTCCCTGGAACCACTGGCGTATGCCTCTTGTAGTTGGAGACAATGACTTTGAACAGGGACCCGTGCTGGTTACGATCGAATACTCTGTTATTCCAGAACGAAATGCGGAATTCGTGGTCGCGATCCATCAGTATGGTCGGATACGACGTCGGGACGGTGCGTATAGCTGGGGAGTCTTTCACGACATCGAAGTTGCGGACCGCTATCTAGAGGTAATGTTGGTGAATTCGTGGGCGGAACATCTGCGTCAACATGAGCGGCTTACCCGAGCGGACACCGAATTGGAGCGCCGTATGCTGAGTTATCTCGCCAAAGATATGGTCTCGAGTCACCTGATCTATACACACTCGAAAGAAACGTAGCGTCTGAGAAAGGCTCCCCCGGTGTCTGGAAACTCTTCTGCTCTCTGCCAGCTTTCAGGCTGGGGACTGAAGGGTGGGTCAGCTAAACCGCTGTTTTTGCGGTATTTAGTTGATTCTTGGAGGCTTAGATTGTAGTGGCTGAGGAGATAGCCATATTATTGGAATCTGCGACCTCCGCTTTGCGAGTTAAAAATGATGGGCTTGTTAGGCAGCTTGATGAGCTGGCGAAGCAAATGGATGTAAGCCGGAGGGCACTCCTCGGGTTCTTCAGGATTTTGAAGGAGGATGAGGTCCCGCTGGAGCAACTTGCGGACAAGCTGGCCCTGGTGGCCCAGCGGCACAACGACCAACTTAGCCGCTTGAGGTCGCTTGATCCGGAGGATGACGGAGCGCGGAGCCTGATCGAGGCAGCGCGGGAGGTGATTCGCAACGCAGGGTCTTCTGCGGACTACGATCGCGCTGCCGATCTGATCTTCCAGGCGGAAGAGACGCAGGACAAGCTAGGGCTGAGGCGTTGGAGCGCGAGGCATATGACACTGCCCGACGGGCGCGTCTGATCAAAGCCGACTTCCGCGCGGAGCAGGCGGAATTGAGCCTCACACGGCTGGATTATCTGCGGGCGGCGAAGCACTTCAAGGGAGCGGCGGAGTTTGTGGGGGAGGCGATCCATCGCTTCGGTTCAAGTATATGACCCGGTCCGCAGATGCGTTTCAAGACCATGGCGACCAGAAGGGAGACAATGTCGTTTTGGCGCAAGCGACGATGTATATCGTGAGTTGGTCTCTCGGTACACGCGCGAACCTGCGCCCTCGGAGTGGGCAAAAACTCAGAACAGTTTGGGCAACGCACTCCAGGTTCTCGGGGAGCGTGAGAGTGGGAATGAGCGGCTCGAAGAGGCCGTGCCTGTTTGTGAGGCGGCACTCGAGGAACGTACGCGCGATCATGTGCCTTTCGAGTGGGCAAGAGCTCAGAACAATTTGGGCAACGCGCTCTGGGCACTAGCGGAGCGTGAGAATGGGACGGCAGAGCTCGAGAAGGCGGTTATCGTGTTCAGAGCGGCGCTGGAGATACGTACTCACGATTGTGAGCCACTGGATTGGGCGCTGACCAGAGTTATCTCGGGGATGTACTCTGGCGTCTCGGAGAGCGGGAGTGCCTTGTGGCCGTGCTGGTGCAACCTTGCACGCGATCAGAAGGTCCTCATCTTGATTGTTCGGGGGGATCCTCTCCCACAAGCAGCTGTTGTTCTCGCCCGCCGTGTTTTAGCACGACGGAGCGAGACGAGCAACTGAGTCAACGCGTGCAACATGGGTAATCGCAAATTTGGCCAATATTCGAGGTGCTGCTGATTAGGCAGATGCTTCAACCAACAGTTCCCGACGGGCGATGAAATTTAGCGACGGCGTCTCTTTGGATTAAGGTCAGAAAGGGCATCCTTGGGGAGGCCAGTGGTCTGGCGTACTATCAGGCGCGTACTGATCTTGTTAGTAGCCCCTGGCTTTATGTTTGCCGGATCTAGATTGGACAAGAGGGCACCCACTGCATTTTGTGCAAGGTCTTTGCAGGACATGCGGACGGTTGTAAGCGGTGGAATCGTGTACTCAGCTAAGTGGATGTCATCGAAGCCAATCAGTGAAAAGTCTTCGGGGACTTTGAACCCCGCTTCAAAGAGAGCATGCTGCACACCGATGGCTGTCATATCGTTGGAACACATGATCGCAGTGGGTAAATGCTTTAGCGCGAGAATTTGCTGCATCGCATCCCGGCCCCCATCCAACGTATGATCTCCTTCGATCATCCACGAGAGGTCAACTTTGATTCCCGCAGACTTCAAGCAGTTTAGAAAGGCCGCTTTTCGACTTTCCGCGGAACGCAAGCGAAGGGGGCCGCTAATGAATCCAATCTTGCGATGGCCTAGAACGGCTAAATGCTGCACGCCCTCATTGATGCCTGCACGGTAGTCAACTGCTAGAACACTGCTTAGTGGGCGCGAGGGCGCAGGATCGATAAAGACTACGGGTATGTTGTCGACGGCGAAGCGATCGAGAAGGAAGTCCTCGATGCCAAAGGTCATAATGGCGACACCATCTACCTTGCGCTCAAGCATCCGCCGCGCGCACAGCTCCATTTTCGTGGTCTCATAGTTGGTTGAGCCGATTAGGATCTCGTATCCATGTTCTACTGCTACCTGTTCGAACTCTTGGATGAGTTCCGGAAAAAACGGGTTGGTGATTTCGGAGACAATCAAGCCAAGGAGTTTGCTTTTGCCTGAGACCAGGGCTCGTGCTTGTGTGTTGGGAAAATATCCCAACTCGGCTACGGCCTTCCAGACTCGTTCGGCCAACTGTGAATCGACCGTGGGTACGTGGTTGATCGTTCGCGATACTGTAGCGATGGAGACGCGCGCTCTTGCGGCAACGCCGTGAATATCGATCTTGGGTGTGGCATGGATCTTTGCTGAACGTCTCATCGTGTTTGATCCTGAAACATCCTACAAGGATAAGGCGTGATGCAGTTACAAGCGAGAAGAGACTCAGGCTTGACATCCAAGCCCTTAGAACGCTACTGTCCCACTTAGGAAACGTTTACTGAATTCTAAGACGGCCATAATATTAATAGGTTGCCGTCGTTTTTAGTTCCAACCAAGGATTTAAATGACAATCGCCGCCGGGGTAGATTTTGGAACGTTAAGTGTGCGAGTGAGTCTTCTGGATAGTGAACGTGGGAGGTTGGGCACCGCGTCCGCGAACTATCCGTTACACCGAAAACGGGAAGACCCAGACTTTGCAACCCAGTCTCACGAAGACCAGATGCACGCCCTGGTTCAGGCAATGCGTGACGTGCTTCAGCAGAGTGTGGTGAACGGTACCGATGTTGTCGCACTTGCACTTGATACTACTGGCTCAAGCGTAATTCCGGTCGACGCGCAGCTTCGACCACTTGATGAATATTTGCTTTGGTGCGATCACCGTGCGCACAAAGAAGCGCGGCAAATCACTGCATTGGCCCATGCTGAAGGCCTCGAAGCGATCGATTGGTGCGGGGGGTTTTACTCCCATGAATGGGGGTTTGCGAAGCTGCTTTATTGGCTGCGCAACAACCCAGAGAAGCGAAAACGTTTCGCCACGGCGCTAGAACACTGCGATATGGTCGCAGCAACCCTCATCGGCGTTACTGAGCCGGCGTTGGTGTCACGAAGTATATGTGCGATGGGGCATAAGTGGCTGTGGAATCCACGCTGGGGCGGACTGCCGCCGCAGGAGTTTCTTTCGCGTCTGGATCCTCTGTTCGAAGGGATTCGTGCCAAGCTGGATGGCATCTACCGCACATCGGACTACATTGCTGGCCATCTCAGCCATCACTGGGCTAGAGAGATGGGGCTGAAATCCGGAATACCAATTCCAGTGGGGGCGTTCGATGCTCACTGGGACGCGATCGGCGCCGGTTGTCGTGAGGGTGATGTTGTGAATGTCGTGGGCACATCCACGTGCATCATTGCTATGAGCCGCGAGACACGGCTTGTCCCGGGGGTCTGCGGAGTCGTTCCAGGAAGCGTGCACCCGGAGTTCACTGGTATTGAAGCTGGCCTGTCTGCTACGGGGGATATTTTTGATGCGATCGCCCGACGGGCAGCCACAGACGTTCGTACCCTCTCAGCAGGATTGGAGGAGTACAAGCCAGGACAAACGGGATTGCTGCGCGTGAGTTGGGATAACGGGGACCGCACGGTACTGGTGAACCCCGATCTTGGGGGGCTGACGCTTGGATGGAACCTCATACATACTGCCAAGGACGAGCTCTTCGCTGCCATTGAGGGCACGGCATTTCACACGCGAATCATTTTGGAGCGTCTCTCCGAGCATGGTGTTCCGGTTGAAAGAGTGATCAACGCAGGTGGAATCCCCCAGAGTAATGTTGTGCTGAATCAGGTATACGCGGATGTGCTCGGCAAGACCGTGCTGGTGCCGGATGGAGTTCCCACAAGCCTGGGGTCTGGGATCTTCGCGCTGGTCGCGGCTGGCGTGTTTGCCTCCATTGAAGAGGCGCAGCAGAAGATGTGCCTTCCGCTCAAGGCCTACACTCCGCGTCCTGAAGCTGTTGAGCGGTATAACGAGCTATTCCGGCTTTATCGAGAGGTTTATTTTGCGTTTGGCCGACCTGGCAGCGCTGCTGCGGAGATGGGCCATGTACTGCCGGAGTTGCGCCGCATTGCTGCGCAGGCGCGCATCGCGACTTCTGAGCCAAAATTGTCGTTGATGTGAGCTTTAATCTGGGTCGGATTTCCCGCTGTTCACAAGTATTTTTTTTACGTAGGGATTCCGTGCGATTTCTGGGGTATTTTCAAAAAAGTGATGCGCAATCGTGGTGTTTCTGCATGGTAAATGTGGTGAAGTTGTGGTGATTTGTATGGCTGGAAACGTGCGATTTTCTGGGTCGAAAAAAGTGACAGGGTTTAAAGGTTTATTTTTGTGGTCAGATGCAGGCGCTACGAGGTAGGCGTCCGAGTCTGGGCCCGCGGGCGAGGTCGAGAGAAGTCGCTGAGGCCAAAATTTCGACCTGTCTTCCGAGGGCAGTTAGAAAAGACGGGCGAAGTGACGTTGCTTTCTGAGATCAAAGTTATAGGCGCCGAAACCTATGCGATCGGACAGAGCGTTTCCAATGCTTTTCTATTGACAGGGAAGAAGTTGACCTTGTAACGTGGGGCTTCAGAAAACGTTTCCCAAGGTCGAAGCTCTGCGAATTCCCGGTCGGTATTCCGCCCCACCTTCTTGCAGGCTGAACATGAAAGCATCTGAGCTGTGTTCGAGAAGTACGCTGGAGAATACGCTTCAATTATGAATTTGGACATAGCTCTTATCGCCTCTATGACCCTTATGAATCGTCAGCTCACGCATCTCGCGCCGATCGACATTCTGATCCTCGCGCTGTACTTCGTACTCGTGATCTTCATCGGTTTTTATGTGAAGGGGTCTACGAATACCAGTGAGGAGTTCTTCCTCGCGGGCCGTGAGATGACGGCGTGGATTGCCGGGCTAAGCTTCGTTTCGGCCAACCTCGGCTCGCTGGAGTTGATGGGCTGGGCAGGCGCGGCCTACCAGTACGGCATGCTGGCGATGCATTGGTATTGGATAGGCGCGATCCCGGCCATGCTCTTTCTGGGCGTCGTGATGATGCCTTTTTATTACATCTCCAAGACACACTCCGTGCCTGGGTATCTGCAGCTTCGCTTTGGCGAGGGCTCTCGGGGGCTTAGCGCGATCAGTTTCGGTTTCATGACCATTCTGATGTCTGGGGTCAACATGTATTCGATGGCCCTGGTGATGAAGGTTGTTCTCGGCTGGAATATAAGCTTTTCGATCTGGGTTGGCGCGGTCACGGTCGCGGTCTACGTTATGCTGGGCGGCCTGCGATCCGCGATCATCAATGAAGTCCTTCAGTTCGTACTGATCTGGGCGGGAGCGGCGCTGATTCCGATCCTCGGCCTGGTCGAGGCTGGAGGATGGGTAAACCTGAAGGCCCAGATCGCGCAGAATGTCGGATCTTCCGATTACACGCACCTGTGGACCACGCTGGGCCACTTCCGAGACAATCCGATGGGCGTCCACTGGACCGGTATCGTCTTCGGCCTGGGATTTGTGATCAGCTTCGGGTACTGGACCACTGACTTTCTAGTGGTGCAACGCGTGCTTTCTGCCAACAACCTGCGCGCCGCCAAGATGGCTCCAATCATTGGAGCAGCGTTCAAGATGGCTGTTCCTTTAATCGTGATCGTACCGGGCCTGCTTGCGCTGGCGGTGCTCAAGAACCCTGACGGCTCAATCCTCCACCTGGTCGGGGAGAATGCAGTCAACGCACAACACCCCTACAGTTATAACGAGGTGCTTCCTCTGATGCTGATCCGCTACTGTGGACCTGGCCTGCTGGGGCTTGGAATCACAGCTTTGATTGCGGGTTTCATGAGCGGGATGGCCGGAAATGTTAGCGCCTTCTCTACGGTCTGGACCTATGACATCTATGGCGCCTTTATCAACAAGAGGGCTTCCGACAAGCACTATGTTTCGATGGGCCGATGGTCGACGGTGGTTGGGATGTTGATTTCGATCGGCACCGCGTACCTGGTTGCCAACGCCGCATCGATCATGGACTACGTTCAGGCGCTGTTCAGCTTCTTCATCGCCCCTCTATTTGGCACCGTGGTGCTGGGCATGCTGTGGAAGGGGGCGACTCGGGCCGGAGGCTTCTGGGGACTGCTCGCCGGAACCGTCAGTTCGATCGGAATGTGGCTTTATACGACTTATGGCGGAGCGGCAGCGCTCAGCCGTATCGCGCTCTCGGTCGATGCTCGACCCATGGCGGAAAATCTGTATCGGGCTCTGTGGAGCTGGATCATCTGTGTCGTTGTGACGGTGGCAGTGAGTTATTGCACAGAAGCTACACCTGTCGCTAAGCTCTCGGGTCTGGTTTATGGCGCTACCACTCTCCCAGACGACGGTGCGGAGGGTCTGTGGCAGAAGCCGACCTTCTGGGCGGTCGTGGTTATCGTGATCTTTTTCATTCTCAATATCGTTTTTTTCTAGTTTATTGAGAGCACATACGGTGCGCGGAGGTAGTTGAGATGGCTGAGGGGACAGGACGTGGCGAGATGCTCTCGATCTGGTTCTTCGTGGGCGGGCTAACGCTTCTTTACGGTTTGGTACTGCTGCCGTATGGGGCCTGGGAGTGGCTTGCGCATCGTGAAGCTCCGACAGTTCTCAATCAGCTTCATCCCACGTTCTGGTGGGGCCTGCTGCTGACTCTGTTCGGCGGCTTTTACACCGTTCGCTTCCGGCCGCGGACGGGTGACATCAATAAAACTTAGAGCTGCTTAGAAAAGAGAAACATGAATAATTTTGAGGGTCTTGAAATATGGTTTGTGACTGGGAGCCAGCATCTTTATGGTCCCGAAGCGCTGGCCCGGGTAGCAGAGAACTCGCAGAAGGTTGCTGAGTCTCTGAGCGCAGAAGATTCGATCCCGTTCAAGGTCGTGTTCAAACCCGTTCTCACGACGGCAGAGGAGGTGCGCGGGCTCTGCCGAGAGGCGAATAACGCGGAGAAATGCATTGGGCTCGTTCTGTGGATGCACACTTTTTCTCCGGCAAAGATGTGGATCTCGGGCCTGAGTTCGCTTGTCAAACCGATCCTGCACTTTCACACACAGTTCAACCGTGAGCTTCCTTGGTCCTCCATCGATATGGACTTCATGAATCTGAATCAGGCGGCCCATGGAGACCGTGAGTTCGGATTCATTACTGCGCGTCTACGGCTGGCACGCAAGGTGGTGGTCGGCTTCTGGCAGGATCCGGAGACGATCGCGGAGATCGCTGCATGGACGCGGGCCGCTGCGGGCTGGCACGAATCCCAGAATCTGAAGGTGGCTCGCTTCGGTGACAATATGCGCGAGGTTGCGGTGACAGAGGGCAACAAGGTCTCCGCGGAGGTACAACTTGGGTATAGCGTGAACGGGTATGGCGTGGGCGATCTCGTTGTGCGGATGAACGAGGTTACAGACGCTGAGGTGGACAGGCTGGTCGCGGAGTACCGTGAGTCCTATTCGATAGCGAAGGAACATGACAGGATCGATGCGTTGCGCGAGGCGGCCAGGATTGAGTTAGGTCTTCGTGCTTTTCTCGAAGACGGTAACTTTGGCGCCTTTACCGATACCTTCCAGGATCTGCATGGGATTGGACAACTTCCTGGAATTGCGACACAACGTCTGATGGCTGACGGTTATGGGTTCGGCGGTGAGGGAGACTGGAAGACCGCAGCCCTGGTTCGCACGATGAAGGTGATGGCTCATGCGCTGCCGGGTGGCACGTCCTTTATGGAGGATTACACGTACGATTTCAGCGGAACTCCGAAGGTTCTTGGATCGCACATGCTGGAGGTGTGCCCATCGATTGCGGCAGGGAAGCCATCGCTTGAGGTACATCCTCTTGGGATTGGCGGGAAGGCCGATCCGGTGAGGCTTGTCTTTACGGCCCCGAGCGGGCCGGCGGTGGTGGCTTCGATGATTGATATAGGAGATCGGTTTCGGCTGATTGTGAATGAAGTGGATGTGGTTCAGCCGGATGAGCCTCTGCCGAAACTGCCAGTGGCGCGGGCTGTGTGGCTGCCAAAGCCGAGCCTGAAGGTTGCTGCGGCTGCGTGGATCTATGCCGGGGGAGCGCATCATACGGGCTTCAGCCAGGCCTTGACGACGGAACATATGGAGGACTTTGCGGAGATCGGAGGGATCGAGCTGATCGTTATTGATGCGGAGACTCGGCTTCGTGAGCTGCGCCGGCAACTTCGATAAGCGTGTGTGTTTTTTAGCTTGGAAGAAGGGAAGCGAGGAAGCGATGTTGCTGGAGAAGCTGAGGGAAGAGGTGCTGGAGGCGAACCTGGAGCTGGTGCGTCAGGGGCTCGTTCTGTACACCTTCGGAAATGCTTCGGGCGTTGATCGGGAGCAGGGGCTTGTCGTGATCAAGCCTTCCGGCGTTGCTTACGATGAGATGAAGCCGGAGCATATGGTCATCGCCGATCTTGAAGGAAAGATCGTTGAGGGTGAGCTGCGGCCATCGTCAGATCTGGATACGCATACTCTGTTGTACCGGGAGTTCCCCGAAATCGGCGGAGTGGTGCATACGCACTCTGAGTTTGCTACGAGCTTTGCGCAGGCCAGACTTCCAATCCCTGCGCTGGGCACGACGCATGCGGATTATTTTTACGGGCCTGTCCCGGTGACGTTGCCGCTCTCGGATGAAGCGATCGGCGGCCGGTATGTTCACGAGACCGGATTGGCGATTGTAGCGCGCTTTAAGGGGGAGGGTGATTCGAAAGCGATTGATCCGATGGCAGTGCCGGCGTGCCTGGTGGCCGGCCACGCTCCGTTTGTGTGGGGGAAGACGCCGCACGATGCCGCGCACAATGCCGTGGTGCTGGAGGCGGTGGCACGCATGGCTTATCGGACGGTGTCGCTTGAAGCAAATGCGATAGGGGTTTCGCAGGCGCTGCTGGACAGGCATTATTTTCGCAAGCACGGAAGAGACGCGACGTACGGGCAGGGGAAGTCGTCATAAGGCGTCGACTGGGAGAAGGCATTTCCCATGTAGCAAAGCTTTGTCTGTTGGTAGGAGAACGGATTCGTCGCACAGAGTGTCTGGGAAACGTATACTCGGGCGCGTCTCGAAAAACCTAATACTAAGGGAATTTTATTTTATGAAATGCGTCTCCGGATTTCTTGCCTACACCCTTCTGGCCGGCTCGGTTTGTGTGACGGCTCAAACCGCCAAACTTACGATAGACGCTTCGGTGAACACATCACCGGTCAGCCCCACGCTGTATGGGTTGATGACGGAGGAGATCAACTTCTCCTACGACGGAGGGCTCTATGGCGAGATGGTGCGGAACAGAACTTTCGATGCGCACTGGCCGCGCTTCGAGCATTGGGTGACAGTGACGCAAGGTAACGCGCAAGAGAAGTTCGACGCGGACGAGACTGGGCCGAGCGAGGCGCTGCACAAGAGCCTGAGGTTGACCATCAAACAGAGTTCTCCCGGGAACGAGGCGGGTTTGGCTAACGCCGGTTATTGGGGGATGGCAGTGCGGCCTTCGACGATCTATCGAGGATCTTTTTATGCGAAGGCGGAAGGGGTGGGTACCGCTCGTGCGAAGTTAGTCGCGGATGAGACGGCGGCAACGCTGGCCGAGACTACCGTGGATGTGAAGGATGGCGATTGGCGGCGGTATAGCTACAGCCTGAAGACTGCGGCGGGTGTTAAACCAGGCATGAAGAACCATCTTGAGATCACCTTCACCCATCCGGGCAGCGTTTCTTTCCAGCTGATCTCTCTGTTTCCACCGACGTTTCACGATCGCCCAAATGGCAACCGGCCGGACCTGATGGAGATGCTCGCGTCCATGCATCCGAACTTTCTACGATTGCCAGGTGGCAACTACCTCGAGGGCGATACTGTTGAAGAGCGGTTTAATTGGAAGGAAACTGTGGGTCCTCTGATTGACCGTCCGACGCACCGTAGCCCTTGGAACTATCAGTCTACCGACGGAATGGGTCTGCTTGAGTTTCTGGAGTGGTGCGAAGACTTGAAGATGGATCCGGTTCTGGCGGTCTACGCTGGATATTCCTTAAAAGGACAGCATGTGGGCGGTAAGGAGCTCGAGCCGTTCATTCAAGATGCGTTGGATGAGATTGAATATGTCACGGGGGATGCCAGCACAAAGTGGGGTGCAGTGCGGGTCAAGGATGGACATCCGGTGCCGTTCGCATTGCACTACATTGAGATTGGCAATGAAGATGAGTTCGATAAGTCGGGGAGCTACGAGGAGCGATTCGAGCGATTCGCCAAGGCGATCCGGTCGAAGTATCCGCAGTACAAGTTGATTGCGACGACCCCAGTGAAGAGCGCGATACCGGACGTTATCGACGATCACTACTATTTGACTCCGCAGGAGTTCTTCGATTTGGTTCATAAGTACGACACGATGGACCGAAACGGTCCAAAGATTTTTGTGGGCGAGTGGGCGACGCGGATGGGTTCTCCGACGCCGAATTTCGGTGCAGCACTGGGCGATGCGGCGTGGATGACAAGTATGGAGCGAAACAGCGACCTTATCGTGATGGCTAGCTATGCTCCGCTGCTGACAAATGTGAATCCGGGCGGTATGCAGTGGTCGACGGATTTGATCGGCTACGATGCGCTTCACTGTTACGGATCACCAAGCTACTGGGCTCAGGTCTTGTTTGCGCAACATCTTGGCGATCATACTGTGATGTCGGAAGCGGAACAGGTGAATCCGCGCTTCTTCTGGTCGGCAACCGTATCCACAAACGATAAGATGCTGCACCTGAAACTGGTGAATGGTTCGGACAAGACTCAGGAACTCATGATGGATGTGACAGGAGCAAAGGATGGTCCCGCGGCAATGAATTCGCTGCATGCTGCAACATGGTGGGATACAAACACCATCAGCAGGCCGGATGTTATCAAACCGATCTTTTCAAAAGTAACGGTCACCCCGAAGAACTGGAGACACAGTCTGACGGGAAATACGATTGAAGTTATCGACATTCCTCTGCAATAGGTGGAGAAGCTGTATATGAACCCGATTTAGGAGATATCTTTTTACTGATCGGTCAGTTGGGCCAACAACGAGTTGCAGCTCTATATTGACGCCGTAGGGGAAGCCTCTAAGCCCCTAAAGCTGGATCGCCTATTCGAGTCCTTGGACGACAAAGGAGGTCGATTCTTGGCAGGGCCCCGTCAGAGGCCGGTGTGGAACAAATCCAACCGCGAACATCTCATCATCAGATCAGAGCCGGATGCGACTCGCAAAGCTGCAGATTCCGCCGTAAGAGAGCTCGGCTGGAGCAAGCCCTACTTTGTTGACGCTGACCATATCAACATGAACACTGTGAGCCGCTTTCTTGCTCCGTGCGACTTCTTCACGTTGGACGTCGCAGACCTGATCGGAAAGCCGGCCGATCCGAAAGAGGTGGCAAGGTTCGTGCAAAGTCATCCTGAATTGGTCGGCACGGTGAATATTTCAAATGTAGAGCTACCTTTTAAAACGGACCGACAGTTTGTGGAAGGCGTGGCGCACAAGCTTCTTGCGGCGGTTGAGATTGCTGCCGACGCCGGAGGCTGTCAATGAATGGGGCAGTGAGCAGTTCACCTCGGCGCTCCGGCACGATCAGAACAACGGGAAGTACAATCGCAGCCTTCGGCAGCTGCTTCATGTGGGGTTCAAAGTGGCGGCTAAGCTGGGAGACCGCTACCTCAAGGAGTTGGAGAGTCATGAGACCGTCATCTCGCGGAACGTGACAGCCAACCTATTTGAGCGGCACATGCGGCCTGTGTTTCTGGGCTTGTGACCGCTCATCTGGCATGGAGTCGACGGACTGTTTCTTAGAGTTCGAAATCAGTGTGCTTAAAGAGATCGGGGCCAGAACACTGTTCTGGCCCCGCGGTTTGCTTCTTTGTGGTTAGAACTCCACGCGGAAGGTGAGTTGGAGAGAACGTGGGCTATTGGCTGTCGACCCAACGGTACCGAAGCCGGAGTCGTGGGGATTGTTGTCAGGAGTATTGAAGACGTGTCGGTTGAAGGCGTTGAAGGCTTCGGCACGGAACTGGAAAGCTACGCGTTCGGTGATGAAAGTCCGCTTGATCAAGCCGAAGTCTTCTTCGAGGTAGCCGAAGGCGCGGTCGTCGGCCTCATAGGCGGGTTTGTCGCCGAAGGCATAGGAGGTTGTTCTTGTGATGTTGGCGTTGGGATCGCTAACGCCAGCGGGGTTGTACCAGAGGTTCGATCCCGCGACTGCAGGGTTGAACGATCCGTTCCTTCTGGCAGCTGAACGCAGGCTCTGTCCAGGCACGAAGTTGTAGCGTATGCAGTTGTCGTATCCGGGAATAGCAGTTGCGCAGCCGAAGCTCAGGGGCTGGCCACTCTGGTATCTCTGGATGCCACTGACTGACCATCCGCCGACAATGTAGTTGAGGGCGCGGCCTTGGCTCAGGAAGGCCTTGTTCTTACCAAAGGGCAAGTCATAGATGTAGCTGATGACGAAGATCTGCGGCGTGTCCTGTGGGGAGACGGCTTTTTCTGCTTTGAGGTTGAGGGGGTTCTGGATGCTGGCGGTGTAGGCGCCTCCGAGGCTGCCACCGATGATGTTGCCGGTATCGGTGAGGATCTTCGACCAGGTGTAGGAGGCGAGGAGGTTGAGTCCGTTGCGATAGCGGCGTTCCAGCTTTGCCGTCAGCGCGTTGTAGGACAACTGGCCGTGGTTTTCGCCGTAGGCACCGGTGTTGACGGTGTGGTATTGGGGGAAGGGCCTCAGGGCCTGCGCAACGGTTCCCTGGAAGCCAGCGTAGGGTTCGGGAACTCCGTCGACCGGCGCACCTGTGCCCGCGAATGGATCGCTGAGTTGGGAGCCGAGGTTGAAGTTTTGCTGAGGGAGATTGTTGAGGTAGAGCAGGTTGGAGCCGAGGTGAATGCCTCGCTCACCGAGGTATCCGAGGGTAAGGATCAGGTCGGTCGCGAACTGTTGTTGAACGGTGGCGGTCCAGGTCTGGTCGTACCCCGGTTTGCCGAAGTCGCGTCGAGTGTAGTTGACGTTCTGGCCGTTCAACTGGCTGCGGTCAAAGCTGGGGCTCGTGGGAATGTTTGGAACGCCAAATTCTCCGGGATTGGCGATGCCGGGGCTATGGAGCGAGCCGGGATCGAGTAGTTCGCCGGCTGTGAAGGGGTTCGCGTTGTTATTGATCTGGCTGATGGAGGAGTAGCCTGCAGGGACTCCACCATATATCTGCTGCCATTGGAGGATGGGAGCATTGAGTCCACTGTAAGCAGCGGAGAAGACGGTCTTGTGATCGAGCGAACTCGGAGCCCAGGTAACGCCTACGCGCGGCTCGACGTTCTTGTAGTAGACGTTGGAATAGCGGGAGCTGAAGCCGTCCTTTCCTGCGCCGTTGCCGGCGAACTCCAAAGCTCCAGGGGTATTCGTGCCCTGCGCGCCGGTGTTGATGATGTTGGGGTTGAACTGCGACCCGAAGTTGTGGAACTCCTTGAACGGGAGATCGACGTCGTAGCGAAGTCCGAGGGACAGGTTGAGATCTTTGTTGAGTTTGAACTCATCCTGAACATAGAGTGCACTGTATTGGCCGACGTTCCGAATGGTGACGAAGTTCTGCTTGACGGTGGCCTGTGCGACCTGCCCGAGGAGGAAGCTCGCGAATCCGTCTCCACTGTTGGCGGTGGTGGTGGGGGTTCCGGCTGTCTGTGCTCGGCCGAAGACAGTGCTACCGCTATCCACGCTGATGAAGCTGGAGATGGAGACTGCGTAACGGTATTCGCCACCGATGGTTAGGTTGTGACGGCCCTTGGTCAAGGAAATGGCGTCGCTGATGTAGTAGGAGTTGTCGGAGATCTTTGAGTTGAACCCGTTGTTGTTCGGATCAACGTAATCGCCGAAGTTTACCCTACTGCTCTCATTGTTGTTAGGACCATTGATGAGAATGCCGGGAAAGTAGAACCCGCTGCCGCCTGGAAGTCCGACAATTTGAGAGTAGTCTTTGCCCTGTGATGGCGTGATGAAGCCTTCCTTGTTGAGCACACGAGTGAAGGCAATCAAGGCGTGGTTCAGCAGGGTTGGCGAGAAGATGTGATCGTACCCAACGCGGACCAGGTGTGTTGGAAGATCCTGGGATGTTAGAAACGAGGTGACGGGGAGTTGGAATTGAGGAAGATTGTTGTTGTTCCGGACGTTGTCGCGGACGTTGTAGGAGACGAACACTCTGTTGTTCTGCCCGAAGGCCTGATCGATGCGAATGGATTCGGCAGTACTGATAATGGGGTAGGTTCCGGCAAAGGTGAAGTTGTTGGTGAGCGCATTGGACGCCTGCGGAATGTAGCCGACGATGGCTTTGGCTACCGGGCTGATCGGAGAGCTGATGATGTTGTTGAGATAGGCAGTGCGACACTGTTGGCCGTTAACGGTCTGGGTGGTTGAGGGGTCAAAGACCTGGCCTGCGCGGATGGGAGTTCCATCGCAGGGATTGATGATCTGTTTGTTATTTGAGTCGAGGATCGGTGCGCCGATGTTGGCCGAGAAGTCGCCCTTAAGGTTGGCTGGCGTTGGCAGAGTGATGAGGTTGGAGTAGCCTTGGGTTTGGCGGAATTGCTCCCAAGCGAAGAAGAAAAATGTCTTGTCCTTGCCGTTGTACAGATGCGGAATGCGCACGGGTCCGCCCAGGGCAACGCCATAGTTATTTTTGTTGTCGGGCGGGGTGCCGTTGCTGGAGGTAGGGCCGTTGCGACCGCGATCGAGATTGTTGAACCAGGTGTTGGCATCGAGATCTGTGTTGCGATAGATCTCGAAGGCTGTGCCGTGATAGTCGTTGGTCCCGGATTTGGACGCGTAGCTCTGGATACCGCCGGTGGTTCGTCCATATTGTGCCGGGATACCGCCGATCAGGACCTTGAACTCACCGGTCGCTTCGACGGAGGGAAGGATTTCGTTGGCGAATCCGTCGCCGAAGCTTTCTACCTGAAGGCTGGCTCCGTCGAAGAGGATTTCGCTGCCGAAGGCCTGCCCGCCGGAGACGCCGCCCTCAAAGGTGCCACCGCTGGTTCCAGTGCCGTAGGTCGCGGGAGTGAGGAAGACGAAGTCCTGCGAGTTGCGGATGGCAGAACCATTTGTAGATAGTGGAAGATCAAGCACTTGCTTGGGCGAGACGACCGTTCCGACGTCGGCGCTCTCGGTCTGAACCTGCGGCGCGTCGACGTTGACTGTAACAGTTTCGGTTTCGGAACCGATGGAAAGGCTCACATCGAGCGTGGTTACGGACTGGATCTGCACGACTACGTTCGTCCTGTCGATCTTGCGAAAGCCGCGGGCCGCAACGCTGACGGTATAGCTGCCGATTTGGAGGGACGGGAAGTGGTAGTCTCCGGCGGAACTGCTGACGGTTGTTGCAGTCTGGCCTGTGGCGACGTTGAGCGCGACCACCGCAGCTCCGGCGACGGTTGCTCCGCTAGCGTCTGTGACAAGCCCTGAGATCGCTCCCTGATTGGACTGCGCGTTGGCATAGTTGCTGAAGGACAGGAGAAATGTGATCATCAGCCCGAGGAGAGAGGTGTATCTGATTAGAAATCGCATTGGTAGACCTCCAAAATGTAGGCCCGTCCTGATCCATGGACAGAGAGGATTGGATGGAGCCCGTTCTAAGCGATTCAGCAGTCGGTTCTTGGCTCTTAAAGCTTCGACGTAGGTATACAATTCCGTTTCAAGTAAACGATTACTCAAAGATTTTCAACGCGACGATCCTATTTGGTCGCAATTGAAAATGTCAATCAAAAGTATTACTTTTTTGGGTCCGTTTGGTTCAAAATCGTTTACTTGATCGTCTATTGAGGATCCGGCAACGCAATTTGACCTCTTAGAAGAGGGAGTTTCTGTCCCGAATAAGATCACGGCTGTGTAGAATTTGCATGTTACTCCGTGTGGTATCGAGATCGTCTAAGAAAATGTTTACACTGAATGACCTCGGAACGGGCATGATGCGAACAAAAGGAAATTCGACGGCATTTCGGATCTGGCGAGCGAGACTTTATTTGCTGCCAATGGCTGTTTGTGTCATTGGACCGCTCACGGTTCCGTTAATGGGTTTGTCGTTTTCTCCGGTCAAGAGTTTGGATAGTTTGAGCAGTGCTTTCACTCCATTTGCCGACCAGATGGCTTCAAGTGGCGGAACGGAAGCAGCTAAAGAAGATCCGTTGCGACGCGCGAAGCAGGACATGCACAACTCCGACTTTGCAAACGCAGAGGAGGTCCTGCGAGAGTTTGTAGAACACGAGCCAAATTCCGCAGACGGTCTCTATCTTCTCGGCGAGGTTCTAATGCGGAGAGCTCAACCGAAGGAATCACTACGCATATTTACGAAAGCTGCGGCTGAACGCCGTCCTACGGGCGAAGAACTGCGCCTCGTCGGGCTGGACTATATTCTCCTAGAGGATTACGCCGATGCGATCCGTTGGCTAAGGCGTGCAGCCGAGCTTTCTCCGAACAATGCTGACACTTGGTACAGCCTGGGACGTGCGCAGTACAGTAATGGGGACTTTTCGGGTGCGGAGTCTTCGTTTCGGCGAGCACTTGTTTTCGATAGCCAAAGCATGAAGGTGGAGAACAACCTCGGACTGGCGCTTGCGGCTCAGAATCAGCCCGAGAGGGCGATGGAAGCGTATCGCCAGGCTGTGGCGTTGCAAAATAACACGGCGTCCCAGAGTGAGCAACCGCTGCTGAACCTCGGGATACTGCTGATCGACCAGAACCGGCCTCAGGAGGCCTCTGAGGAACTGATGCGGGCCACCGTAATTGCGCCAACTTGTGCGCAGTGCCATGAGGCATTGGGTAAAGCCTTAGTGGTTTTGAACCGACTACCTGAAGCGGAAAAAGCGTTGGAGACGGCCGTTGCGCTGGAGCCGTCGAACCCGCGGTTTCATTACTTGCTGGGACGGGCGTACAAACGGAGCGGCGAAATGGAAAAGAGCCGGAACGAACTGCAACGGAGTGCGGAACTCTACGGATCGCACTCAACGCCTACGCGATGAAGGTTGGGGCCCCGAGTCTTGTATTCAGGTGCCCTTAAACTTCCACTATGCTATGCGCAATAAGACTCTCGGTTGCCGCGCGGATGTCCGATTCGACTGGCAACGCCATTACTCAAAAGATATCTTGTAAACGTAGGCGTACTTGCCGGGGTTGACGGAAGGAATCTGGATGTGCAAACCGTCGGCCTCTTGCGTGAACGGTAAGTTGCCGTCATGCCCCAGAAGACTTACACTGCCGACACTCCTCGCACCAGTTTCGCCGCTGCCAAGGGTTTGTATTACAGCCTCTGCGTTTGCGGGCCATTCCATCTCAATGGCGTAGAGAACACCCCCCTTTGTGGTGAAGCGAAAGTCTTGCGGGGTATAGGGGACCGTGTCGGTGTCGTGGAACGAGCCTTCCTTTACTTTTGTGGGACCTTCGCCGAAGACGGACCAGGGACGAGTCCCGTAGATGGCGTCGCCATTCACCTTTAGCCAGCCCCCTACGTCGAGCAGGATGTGCTGCACTTCATCCGGGATTGTACCGTCAGAGCGCGGACCGATATTCATTAGCAAATTGCCGTTCTTGCTGACGACATCGGCGAGCTGCTGAATGATGACGGCGGGTGTCTTGAAGGTGTCATTTTCTATATATCCCCACGATTTGTTGCTTACGGAGGTGTCGGTTTGCCAAGTGACCGGCAGAATTGAGGAGGTCTGGCCGCGCTCGATGTCGAGAACCGCGGAGTGCTTTTCCATATCGACGAGCTTGTAGTTGATGATGCCGATAGTGCCGTGTCTCAAGGACTCGTTGTAGTAATAGGCTGCAAACTGAGCGAGATATGGACGTACCGATGGCTGTCCGATCCACCAGTCGAAGTAGATTAACTCAGGGTTATACTTTTGCACAATTTCAGCATTGCGCGCGACCCAGTCTCTGGCATAAGCGGGACTTAGGTAGGTCCAGTCTTCGGCCAATACATCGTGATTGGCATCGATTCTGGGATGAGCTGGGCCGTAGAAATCTGCATACTTGGGCTCGTTGACATCAGAATCCTGTTTGCGTCCTCCGTCCAAGAACCAATCGTGTTCAATGCGGTGTGACGAGGCACCCAGATGAAGGCCCTCGGCACGTATGGCTGCTGCGAGTTCTCCATCCACATCCCGGTGGGGGCCCATCTTTTTTGAAGTCCAGTCAGAGAGATCGCTGTCGTACATGGCAAAGCCATCGTGGTGTTCAAAGACCGGCACGACGTAGCGTGCACCTGATTCTTTGAAGAGTCTCGCCCATGCCTGGGGGTCGAATTTTTCAGCCTTAAACATGGGGATAAATTCCTTGTAGCCAAAACTGGTCACCGGGCCGTATTTCGCCAAGTGGTGTTTATTGACCTCCGATCCTTTGACGTACATCTCGCGGGGATACCATTCACTGCCGAAGGCCGGAACCGAGTATAGGCCCCAGTGGATAAAGATGCCGAACTTTGCGTCCTTGTACCATTCGGGGACTTCGTAGGTTGAAAGGGATTGCCAGTCGGGTCGGAAGGGCCCTGCGGCGGATACTCTTTGAACAGTCGCAAGAATGTCATCGCGTTGTTTGTCGTATTTAGAGCTGGCTTTCTGCCATGCTTCGTCGATCGCGATTGCGCTTTGACCTTCGGTAGGGTGATCCGCCTTAGCACCTTGAGCGTGCAGTGGTGGACACACTGAACTCAAGGCGAGAAAGCATGCTGCTATCGATAGGAATGTTGGGTGCAGCGGGGTATAGGGATTTGTGCTCATTCCTGACTTTCGCATTCGAATCATCATTTGTTCCACAGTTTACTTGGAATCGGCTTACTATAACGTTTACTATAACGATGCAAATTTATTTCATCTCTACATTTAACGCAGAAATTCAAGAAGCGTTCCAAGAGAGACGATCAGGCGAGGGTGCTAACAAAGAAGGCAGCACGAGGCAATTCTGAAATCACTGCGCTTCTTTCGAGAACTCTGTTACTTCAAATGCGGGACTCGAGCGTTGGGAACATCTAGTCAGACCGAGGGAACTGTAGACTTTTGAAAGGGTCTGTGCGATGCGCTACCGGAAGCTTGGTCTGACTGAATTGAATGTCTCCTTGTTGGGGTTTGGGGCGTCCCCCCTTGGGGACGTATTTTTTCGGACGAATCCTGAGGAGGGGACGCAGGCTGTCCATCATGCTATCGATGAAGGCGTGAATTTATTCGATGTATCCCCTTACTACGGGCTAACTTTGGCTGAAGAACGTCTCGGGAGCGCTCTTGTAGGAAAACGTGACTCCGTTATTCTCGCGACGAAGTGCGGTCGCTACGGCGACCATATATTTGATTTTTCCCCGAGGGGCGTCACCAGCGGTCTGGAGGGCTCACTGCGCCGACTTCGCACGGACTACGTCGACCTACTACAAGTGCATGACATAGAGTTTGGTGACACGGAACAGGTTATAAACGAGACTCTTCCGGCGTTGAGGCAACTACAGAAACAGGGGAAGGCTCGCTATATCGGCATTACTGGATATTCCCTAAAGACGTTGCTTCGTGTGGCTGCCGAATTGCCGGTAGACGCCATGTTGAGCTACTGCCGCTATAACCTGTTGGTCACGGACATGGACGTAGCCCTAGTTCCGTTCGCGCGTCAACACGAAATTGGCCTGATCAATGCGTCTCCGCTGCACATGGGAATGCTTACAGAGAACGGGGCGCCTGAATGGCATCCCGCTGAGCCCGCAGTCCATGCAGCAAGTCGACGAGTGGAGGCTATTTGCAAGGCGAAAGGCGTGAGTCTGCCAGAGCTTGCGATTCGTTTTTGTCTTGCCCATCCTTACGTATCTAGCACACTCGTCGGTATGGCTACACAGCGTCAGGTAGATGAAAATTTGAGAGCACTCAACGCCGTAGATGATGATGAGCTAATCGCAGAGATACAAGCGGTCATTGTGCCAGATCAAAATGCCGTGTGGCCGTCTGGCAGGGAAGAGAATTATGGTTGATCGGAATAAGGACCAGTTGGTGACCGCCCAAGGTCGCGCGCGTAGACGCATCGATGCTCATCACCACTTCTGGCGCTACTCGGCCGAACAATATGCATGGATTGACAATTCGATGAGTGCGTTACGACAAGACTTTCTTCCTGAGGATTTGGCTTTGGAGTTGAAAAAGTGGGTATAGATGGCGTGGTAAGCGTACAAGCGCGACAGAGCATCGAGGAGACACGCTGGCTGCTGGAACTTGCCGAGGCACAACCGGAGGGAGAACGCTGGATCTGTGGCGTGGTTGGTTGGGCGCCTCTTACTAGACCTAAATTTCCGGCGGTATTGGAAGAGCTTCGACGGCATCGCCTGCTGAAAGGGCTTCGCCACGTCCTACAGGCCGAACCGGACGACTACATGCTGCGTGATGCCTTCAATGAAGGTATTGCCGCCGTCGGCAGGGCAGGTCTCGTGTATGACGTTCTGGTTGTAAACCACATGCTGCCGCAGGTGATCGATATGGTGGATCGTCATCCTAACCAGATTTTTGTGTTGGACCATATGGCCAAGCCCAGTATTGCTGCGGGAGCTCTGGAGCCATGGAGCAACCAGATCCGTGAACTGGCGAAACGGGAGCACGTCTACTGTAAGGTCTCTGGCCTGGTAACTGAGGCGGCTTGGCAAACATGGGCGGCTGATGATTTGAGACCATATTTCGACCTAAGCCTGGAGGCGTTCGGCCCACAACGTTTGATGGCCGGTTCCGACTGTCCTGTGTGCACGGTGGCCTCAAGTTATGAGCGTTGGTTTGCAACTGGACCTGCTGCTTTCGGCCCTTACGGCTTCGGAAAAGGACTTCATCTTTGGAGTGGTCGCAGCAAATGTTTATCAACTAGACGCAGAACTGGATTCTTATTCGAAGAATTGAGAGATGAAACTTCGAGTTAGGGGATTGCTATGCAGGCATTGATATTGAAGAGACCGGGAGAGGTGGCAATCGAAGAGGTGCCTCCGTTGGTATGCCCGGAGGGTGAGGTTCGATTGCAAGTGAAGAGAGTGGGCCTATGCGGCAGCGATCTGAACAGTTACCGGGGAAAGAATCCGATGGTTTCATTTCCTCGTGTTGTTGGACATGAGGTCGCGGCTACGGTGTTGGACGATACGCCTGGACACCCCGCTCTATCCGCAGGGACGAACGTGACTCTTTCACCTTATACAAGCTGCGGGCACTGCGCCTCCTGCAAACGCGGTCGGCCCAACGCGTGCCAGTTCAACCAGACGCTCGGCGTTCAACGAGACGGCGCTTTGACGGAGTACATTGCACTGCCGCCTGAGAAGTTGTATCCCGCTAACCTTTCGTTGAAAGAGCTTTGCCTGGTTGAGCCGTTGACTATTGGATTCCACGCCGTTGCACGCGGACGCGTCACTGAGACCGATACCGTGGCAATCATTGGTTGCGGCGGTGTGGGCTTGGGTGCCGTGGCGGCTTCCAACTGTAGGGGAGCGAGAACCATTGCGATCGATGTCGACGATGAAAAGTTGAATATCGCACGGAAGTCTGGTGCGACGGACACGATCAACACCAGGCAGGAGGGATTGCACGAACGTCTGGTAGAGATGACTGGCGGACTCGGTCCCGATGTTGTGATCGAGGCGATCGGTCTTCCAGACACGTTTCGTGCGGCAGTGGAAGAGGTTGCGTTTACGGGACGCGTTGTTTACATCGGCTACGCGAAGGAGCCTGTGGCCTACGAGACGAAGCTCTTCGTGCAAAAAGAATTGGATATCCTTGGCTCGAGGAATGCTCTGCCGGAGGATTTTCACGCTGTCATCCAGATGCTGGAGCAGGGGCTCTTCCCCTTAGACGAAGCGGTTAGTATCGTTGTCCCCCTAGAGGAGGCGGCGGAGGCGCTTGCCGCATGGAGCGGCGATCCGTCTCGATTCTCCAAGATTATGATTCGTCTCGATTGACCTTATCTGTACTCGTGAGAACACCACTATGCTTCCTGTTCCGACTCCTTCCGTTGAACAATCCGCCGTAGGGCGGACGCCGGATCCTTCGCCGCGCAAGACACTAATCAGAGAGGGCAATACTGTTCCTTTTGTTCTGGTGACATCTCTATTTTTCCTGTGGGGTATCCCGAACAACCTGAACGATGTCTTGATTCGTCAGTTTATGAAGTCATTTACGATTACCCGCTTCGAAGCTGGGCTCGTGCAATCGGCGTTTTATATGGGGTATTTTCTACTGGCGATGCCGGCGGCAGTGTTGATGCGAAAGGCGGGATACAAAATAGGAATGATAGTGGGACTTCTGCTCTTTGGTCTGGGCACATTTCTTTTCTGGCCGGCAGCGCTGGTGGGGCGGTACAGTTTTTTTCTGGCTGCCCTATTTGTAATCGCGAGCGGTCTCGCCTTTCTGGAGACGGCTTCGAATCCTTTTATTACTCAGTTGGGCGATTCTGCAGGCTCTGAGCAGCGACTCAATTTGGCCCAGGCGTTCAACCCTCTTGGCGCGATCACAGGGGTGCTCATCGGCACGATCTTTATCTTCTCTGGCGTAGAGTTGTCTCCGGAGGCGATTAGTCTAAGTAAGGCGCAGCATACCTATGAGGCTTACTTGCGTTACGAGACCTTGCGCGTTGTCAAGCCTTACCTGGCACTAGGTTGGATTGCAATCGTTCTGGCCGTGATTCTGATTTGTACTAAATTCCCGAGTATTTCAAACGAAGACGCCACTAAGATCTCGGAGGAGAAATATGGACGGATCTCTGACTTATTGGGCAGCGCGCGTTTTCTGATGGCGGTGGCAGCTCAGTTTATGTATGTGGGCGCTCAGGTGGGAACGTGGAGCTACTTTATTCAGTATGTACAAACCTACGTCCATCAGACCGAGAAGCTAGCCGGGCTAGTTCTGACCGGAACGCTGATCGCGTTTGCTTTGGGACGGTTTGGTTCGGCGTGGCTGATGCGAAGGATCGCGCCGCAAAAGCTCATGGGTTATTACAGTCTGGTCAACGTTGCACTCGTTGCGGTTGCGATATTTTTTCCGGGGTGGGTGGGGCTATTTGCTGTGTTCTTCACCAGCTTCTTTATGTCGATCATGTTTCCTACCATCTTTGCGTTGGGGTTGAAAGGGCTTGGTCCGAATACAAAGATTGGCGGTTCTTTTCTGGTAATGGCTATCGTTGGGGGGGCCGTGTTGACGCCACTAATGGGATTGATCTCTGAGTGGTGGCATAGCGTTGCGCTGGCTTATATCGTTCCGTTGGTGTCGTATATTTGCGTGGCTGCGTTTTCCTTCTCAGCAGCGGTGGCGAAGGCCGGAAAAGCTGACTTCGTTCGAAGCTGAATTGCAGAGTTATTCTTTCGCGGTCTGGCGCGAAGTACGAGCCGTGGATGCGCGTTCCACCAGATGCGGTTCAAGCAGTACACTCTTCGGTTGCGGCGTTGCCTTAGACTCGACAATGCTGAGCATCAACTTTCCCGCACGCGCGCCAATCAGGGCGCTCTGCTGGTCTATGCTGGAAAGCGGAACCCGCAAGAGATCAGAGTAGTGCAGATTGCCACATCCGATGATGGCGATATCTTTAGGTATGCGGAGCCCAGCGGCTAGAATCGCTTCCATCGCTCCAATGGCCATAGGGTCGTTGTAGCAAAAGACTCCATCGGGCTTCGGATGCATCGCCAAAAGACGCTGCATGGCAAAGTTTCCCTGGAGTCTGCTTTCGATGTCCACAGTCTCCCGTAGAATGACGTATTTGTCGGAGAAATTCAGGCCGCCGCGCTCCAATGCACGCTTGTATCCTTCCAGGCGTTTCGCGCCGGTGCTGTTCTCCCGCCCGCGAATATGCGCGATGCGCTTACAGCCGCGGTTGATGAGATGCGTGGTTGCGAGATCTCCAACTGCGATATCATCGGTACCAACGAAGTTTGCCGAAAGTCCGGTAAATTTGCGATCAATCAGAACATAAGCTTGTTGCTGCTCGTCGAGTCTCTGAAGAATAGCGGACGATAGGGTCGATGCGGCGATGACCAGGCCATCAGGACCTCGCGCAACCATGTGTTCGATCTCCTGTTCTTCGAGTTCGGGATCCTCCTCTGACGATGCGATGATTAACGAGTACCCACGGGTTCGGATGACGCGAGCCAGAGATTTTGCCACTTCTGCGAAAAAAGGATGAAGGAGGTCTGGGACGACGAGACCTATGAGGTAGCTGCGTCCAGTCACCAGACTGCGGGCTGTGACATTTGGCCGATAATGAAGCTCTTTTACACGCTGCAAAACCCGTTGGCGGGTCTCCTCTCCGATATCCGGATGGTCGCGGAGGACCTTTGAGATCGTGACGACGGAGATGCCGAGATCTGCGGCGATGTCTTTCATCCTTACAGGCATAACGAGCAATATACAAGATGGGAGCGTGTCATGAATCCGAGGTCTGCATTACGAGATTGAATAAATTCGCCGAAGAAGTTCTTACGGAGTTGCCGGATTCGCGGGGCGATGCCGTATCGTCATTACCTTTCGCAAGCATGGAAAAGTTGTGACGTATGTGCAGGGCGGCTATCTTAGCGCAGTCATATCCGATTGGCAGAGTTCTCGAGCGGATGGAGGTGGTGTATTTTCATCATGCTGATTCAAGGATGATATTGGCGTAGGGACGGACATCTCCGGTGCGGATGAGACCTATGGCTGATGGGACGAGCAGCTTGAACTCGACGTGTGGAAGAAATTCCAATGATATGCAGCCGAGCAATTGGAGAAGAGCGGTTTTGACTGGATCTGGGTTTTCACTGTTGAACTCTGAGGCCATGCGGGCGCCACCGACTTGAAAGTTCGGCAGGATTGCTTGCAGCACTTGTAGAACGGTGGGCTGATCATCGGTGAGAGATATGTCGACGGTCTCAACCTGTGGCCAGAAGGGAAAACCGCGATCGGCAATGACGAGGGTGTTCGTATGCCTCACGCGGCAGAGGAGAGATAGAATGGCCGGATTAATTACGCCTGTCTTGATCACAGAATCCTTATGGTGATGACTGACGTCGCTGAGGCTGCGGCAGAGGGCTTTAGCATGTGGCAGTACTCGGGATTATATGATTTCTCTGCGTTGCCATCGCTGATCAGGTAGCGATTAGCTTGAGATGGATAACCTCGGTCAGGTTGGTGGTTATGGACGGCTCTTGACTTGCCGCCACTAAATAGTCGCGATATTCAGTTGGTACCGCTTCCCTTTGCGTACTGAAAGGGTAACGGTTTCAGGTTCGATGCCGACGGAGAGCTTCGTGGCAACTCCGGAAGTGGCCGCATGGGCGACGCGTAAACCTTTCTGGACGCGAAATTGGTGGGTTCCTGTACGCAATGCAAGAACCTCGGCCGCAATGAGCCTGGCGCCTTTCCACTGCAAGGAAACCTCGAGTCCGCCGCGCGCGCGCAAACCACGTACTGAGCCGTCCTTCCACGCCGAAGGCAATGCGGGCAATAAGGCGATCTCTCCATCATGACTATGCATCAGCATCTCGGCAATCGCGGCCGTCGTGCCGAAGTTGCCGTCAATCTGGAAGATGCTATGCGGTTTTGGGGCCTGACCTACATCGGCGCGATTCACTCCACTACTATTAGCAACGGCAGTCTTCATTGAGTCCCAGGATGGATGTGTATCGAAAAGATTCGGCCCTGTGCTGTGCTGAATCAACATTCTGAGAGACTCCCACGCCATGTCGCCATCTCCCAAGCGTGCCCACAGCCCGATAACCCAGGCGCGACTCCACCCCGTGTAAGCACCGCCGTTTGCGAGCCGTCGCTCAACCGATTTGCGAGCTGCCGCTGCCAGTCTTGGGTTGCTGCGAGGCGTTATCTCGGCTCCTGGGTATACCGGATAGAGATGCGACATATGGCGCTGCCCCGGCTGGTTCTCCCCAAAGTCGATTGACCACTCTTGTAGCTGCCCCCACCGGCCGATCTTATACGGCGGCAGCCGTTTGACAGCCTCTGCAAGTTTCGCTGAAAAGTCCTGATCAAGCTTGAGAATTACTGCCGCTTGTTGAACGTTGCCGAAGAGTTCTCGAATCAGCGCAAGATCCATCGTGCACCCCGCGCTGACGTTCGCAGGTTTGCCGTTCGGCGCAAAAAAACTGTTCTCAGTAGAGAAGGATGGACAGGTGGTCAGCTTGTCATTTCCGTCTTCAATCATCCAGCTCATGCAAAACTCGGCTGAGCCTCGCATCACCGGATAAACGGTGCGCAGAAAGGCCTCCTCACCACAGAACAGGTAGTGCTCCCACAAGTGTGCGCAAAGCCATGGGCCGCTCATGGCAAAGTTGGCCCACGTCGGGTCGGCGAATTGCATGCCCATGCCGACGGGGCCAGATTGTCGCCAAAGGTCGATGTTGTGATGCGAAACCCAACCATCGGCCCCATAGTTGACCTGCGCAGTAGTGTGACCATTGTGGCTAAGGTCGGTGATCATTTCAGCGAGAGGCAGATGGCATTCGGAGAGATTACAGGTTTCCACTGGCCAGTAGTTCATTTGCACGTTGATATTTGAGGTCCAATTGGCGCTCCACGGTGGCCGCAACTCATTGCTCCAAATTCCCTGTAAATTGGCGGGTTGGGTGCCAGGTCGTGAGCTGGCTATCAACATGTATCGTCCGAAATTGAAGTAAAGCGCGAGTAACGCCGGATCTGGTTGTCCGTCGAAGTCGACCACACGCTTATCGGTCGGCGTAGACACATCACCTGGCTCTTTACCGAGATCGATCGCGACGCGACGATAGAGCGCCTGATGATCCATTAGGTGCGCAGCGTAGAGCTTCTCGTACGATTCACCCTTTGCTCGGGCCACCGGTTTTTCGGCCGCAGCAATAATCTCCGCCAAAGGCATATCGGGCGCTACGTTGTAGCCTCTGTAGCCTGTAGAAATACCCACCAGAAGCAAGGCCGCGGTGGCACTTTCTATTCTGAGACTTCCATCTGCCGTACGCTCGATTCTGCCGTCGATCGTTCGTGTGCCGGTAGGTGAACCCAGCAGCTGTGCATTAAGCACCGCTGCGAAACGCATCCCCTTGCCCTCTTCTTTACTGTATTGAATGGGGTTGTCACTCTTCAGATAGAACGGCACAGACTCGCTTGGTGCCTTCCCTGTGAGGTGCAGCGTCTGGCCGTCGATCGCCTCTATCTTTGATTGCAACTGGCTCACAAAGCTGACGGTGCAATTCAGTCCGCCTTTTCGGCTGCAAGCCAGGTGCACCACAATAACCTGCGCGGGAGCGGAGACAAATACCTCTCGCGTGTAGATCTCTGCAACTCCATTTGCCGAAGGGAGTGAAGTTGGCAGCGCGTAACGTACAGTAGCTATGCCCCTATCAAGATCCAGCTCGCGACGGTAGCCGGTCACCGCCTCTTGATGATCGAGTTTTATAAGGAGGTCGCCCACCGGCTCGAAGGCCTGATTGTAAGGGCCCTGCATTTTGCGACACTCCTGGTCCGCGGCTTGATAGTCAGCCTCTTCCAACACGAGCTTGCGAACTACCGGCAGATGGGCTTTGGCCTCGGAATTATTCCAATCTCGGGGGTTGCCCGACCAAAGCGTGTCTTCATTGAGAGCGATTCGTTCTTGTCCCACATCTTGGGCGTCTGTTTCACTACCCCCGAAGACCATCGCACCCAACCGCCCGTTCCCGAGCGGCAGCGCATCAGCCCACTGGGCCGCGGGTTGCTGAAACCAAAGCAGAGATTCTGTTCCTTCTGCCAGTCCTTCATTGAAGGCGGCTTTCGCAAATGCGGAGCCATGGCTTGCGGGCAGCTTGGAAGAGGCGAAGGTGAGTCCGAGAAGTCCCAAGAAGCGGCGGCGTGTCGTTGCGGAGGTCATATGGCTTCCTCTTGCTTGTTTTGAAACCAGAAATTTCTGTTTGACAACTGATGAGCTATACAGGTATTCATGCTTTCGTCAAAGTAAACGCTTACTGAGCGATGGGCAAGAGCTAAATAGAATTTTATTTTTGAGTATCGCTTCAAACGGGCGTGGTCGATGAGGTCGCAATTAGTCGTGCCAATCGTACAACTGTCAATATCGATCGTTCTCGCAGAATTCCTGCTATCACACTTACGCAGGTCCTGCCCATATTCTCGGACGCTCTTACCAGTTCGTCTGACAATTGTTTTTCAACGATGCTTTGCAAAGGCCATTGGAATGAAATTTCGTTACATCTTGTGCCATCTCACCACTCTCGCCATTTTGGCCTCATCAATTTTCTCCCGATCGCAGACGCAGAGCGCAAACCGCTCACTCCTCGCTCCTACTCCGCCTATGGGTTGGAACAGCTGGGATTCGTTTGGCCCCTCCGTACGCGAAGATGAGGTCAAGGCGAACACGAATGTTTTAGCGGCGAAACTGGCAAAGTTTGGATGGCAGTACATCGTCGTCGACATCGAGTGGTATCAACCCGATGCCCATGCCCATGGCTACATACCTCGGGGCAGAGTCACAATGGATCAATTCGGCCGCTTCATTCCGTCGTACAATCGCTTTCCCTCTGCCGTGAATGATGGGGGCTTTAAGCCGCTCGCCGATTACGTTCATAGCAAGGGTTTGAAGTTCGGAATCCACATCATGCGCGGAATTCCTCGCGAGGCTGTAGATAAAAATTTACCGATCCAGGGCTCGAAATATCACGCCGCCGACATCGCCGATAAGGTGAATGTTTGCAAGTGGCCGCAGATGGAGGATACCTATGGCATCGACATGAGCAAGCCGGGCTCACAGGACTATTATGACTCGATCGCCCGGCTGTACGCTTCGTGGGGTGTGGACTTCGTCAAAGCCGATGATATGAGCCGGCCGTTTCGGGGACCTGAAATTCGTGCGCTAAGTGTCGCGCTGAAAAAAACTGGTCGTCCAATCATACTCAGTCTTTCGCCAGGCCCTTCGCCTATCTATAAGTATCGTGAACTTAAGACAGACGCACAGATGTGGCGTATCTCCAATGACTTCTGGGATAGATGGGCTGATGTAAAAGAGCAGTTTGATCGTGCGCATCTGTGGGAGAACGACTCTTCTCCTGGTGGCTGGCCGGATGCTGACATGCTGCCGCTCGGACACATCTCTATTCGTGGCGAGCGTGGCAATGATCGTAGTAGCCTCTTGAGTCATGATGAACAGATCACCCTGATGACCCTGTGGTCGATCTTCCGCTCGCCGCTCATGTTTGGTGGCGACCTTCCAACTAGTGATGACTTTACCTTTGGTCTTCTCACCAACGCCGATGTAATCGCGGTCAATCAAACCAGCACGCACGGCCATGAGGTGTACCGCAAGGATGGGGTTATCTCCTGGACCGCTGAAGGAAGCATGTCGGGCAGTGAGTCTCCGGCACGGTACGTCGCAGTCTTCAATATTGCGGATACCACTAAATCAGTCCAGCTGTCGTGGCAGAGCCTTGGTTTAGTCGCCCAAGCTTCCAGCGTGCGAAATCTATGGAAGCAACGCGATGCGGCGGGTGATGAGGCCGACCGAAGTGGCATACATCTCTCGTTAGCCCCGCATGCCAGCATGTTCTACAAAGTCACGCAGTAACAAGTATCGTCAGCGCTGTGAACCCGTGGGTACAGTTTTACCCCACTGCCGTCTGTTCCACGGAGACGACCGATTCGGTCAATGATTGTTTAGATTTCGTTCGAAAGGGTTTGAAGGCCGGCCTCCTGTCGTATCCGTTTTAATTTGTTCTCGCTGGCTGGACGCCTGAGGCAGGGCTGGCTGCCATCTTCCATCGCGATGAGTGCATGACGTGCTTGACTTAAACCGGGGCTGTAAGTGAGCACGATTTTGAGGGTCTATTCAGCGGCATCTTTCTGCCCCAGCGTGCATTGAGCTCTGGCTAGATTCTGGCCTAGCTCCGGGATGTCGGCGTTCTGACGAAAGGTCTGTTTCCATAGAGTCGCCGCAGCTTCGAGGTCACCTGAATTTGCTAGGAGCGTTCCTAGATTCGTGCCAGCCGCCAGGTTGTCCGGGTTCTTCTTCAAGACCGCCACATAATAGTTTCTTGCGTGGGCGTCGTCCCTGTTCAACTCAGCTGTAATTCCAAGCGCTCTTAGCACTGCGAGATCATTGGGGTCGGATCGCTCGGCGGCGAGGAGCATCTGCCATGCCCTCGGCCGTTCGGCGGTGAGCCCTTTAACAACCACCAGATTGTAGTAAGCCAAAGCGAAATCGCGTGGGCTGCTATTCTCGGTCAAGATTGGGACCAGCTCTCGTGTTTTAGTGGGAACTGCTGCAAGGTCTGGTTGGTTGGGATGCTGGCGGATTCGGTGATCGGTCCAGGCGATATGAGGAATGTTCTGTGCCCCGGTCCGCGGCATGTGGCAGTTGGTGCAATCTGGATTGGATGGGTAGTGTTGGGCCGCATATTTGACCTGCGAGTGACAGACGAGGCATTTCGTTCGGAAGAAATCAACTCGCGAGATGTGAGGATCATGACAACTCATACACGACATCCTTGGGCCGCTAGCGATCCTACAGCGACTGGAGTTGAACTGCTCGATCTCGCTGACAGCGCGGCGAGTGGTGTTCTCACCGATATAGATGAAGTACGATATGAAATCGTTGAGGTCATCTCCTGGCTTGAAGTCGAGTACGGAACGATCTCGGTGTTCGACGCTGGTGTCGCCTTCGAGATGACAGACGTTGCAGATGCCGTCTCTCCGAACCTGAGAGAGTTTCATAGGATTGACGACCGGTGCTTGTCCGCGCGATGCAAGATGTTGCCGGCTGTCACCGTGACAGCTCTCACAAGTAATGCCGGCGTGTTCAAAGGGTAGCCCGGTGTAGAGATTATCAGTGTAAGCGCGGAAGGCGCGGAGCCTAGTTTCGATTATCCATAAGAACAATTGATTTTCTATCGTCGTGATTAGATTGAGCTCCATAGGTTCCGTTATCTGTGAGTGCTTGTGTCAGGCAGTGCTGCAGTAAATGATCGAGTTGAGAACCGTAGTGGGAGAAAATGAATGGGCTGCAGCAGAGGCAACGAAACTGACCTAGAACGCAAGAACGCGCAAGAGGGACGCCGCCGTTCGCTCAAAGAATATTGGCTGGAGCACGCACGCGTTGAAGAGTTGCGGCTGAGAATCATGAACGACGAAGAAGAAGCTCAACGTAGGGCCTCCTTCTTTGTGAGTCACGGATTTTGGCCACCTCTGCCGGCGCTGTCTCCGTGGCCAGACTTTCCTCGAGAGTGCCGGGGGATGGTGTGTGGCGGCAGAGGGCGGCAGTCTGGACATCCTTGCCAAAGCCAGGAAATATATCCGAACGGGCGTTGCAAGTGGCACGGTGGGGCGAGCACCGGTCCGAAGACGGCCGAAGGTAGGGCCCGAAGCCTAAGCAATCTGACACGCGGCCTGAAGTTATAGGGGACTGAGAAAAGCTTAGATACGAAGTGCTTATCGGTGTCAGATGCGCTATTAGGTACAAGCTCTGTACCGCCGTGACAGGGCGAATTGCGGTGATTTGGGTTGGCTTGTATGAACGATAAGACGAAAGTGATTTATGGTCAGATGGCGGTTCTCGACAAGTGATTAATCGCCGGGTCGCTCAATGATTGCGAAGGCCTGTTATCAATGGTTCAGATTCAGGTTCTGAGAATTACTGGCCTGAGGGCTGGTGCCTACTCCGTCTCCATCAAGCACGAACTGGACCATGCAGCATACGACTACCTGTTGCGGATCAACTGAAGGGCCTCGCAGCTTCTTGCGTAAGCGCTTTACTGTCTCGCCTGCGCAAACACCTAATCAGCGCATTTTCCCAGAATGCCGAAGGCGTGCGAGGCCGCGGGGTCAGTTCGATCAGGACCATGTCCGGTCCGAGCTCGGGAGAGTAAGGTGCGGTTTGCCGACAAACCGCGAAGTGCATCCTAACTAAGCGCCGACGATAAGGCTGTGGCGTCCAGCGTTGGCGCCCTGGCGCCTTTGATGACAAGCCACAGCATAAACGCTACCTCCCCGAAGGAGGCGGGCTGAGCGTAGGTAAACACCTTGTCGTAGTATTGCGGCAACAGTAGGCCCGTAAGGCTCAAGAACACCCACGCCAAGCCATCGATGGCGAGCCAGACGCCCAGGAAGCGCGGCAGCAATCGCGACCCGTACACGAGCAGCGCGAGCGGTAAAAGCCACAGACCAAAAAATATCTCGTCAACAAAAAGTCCTTGAAAATGAAGATTGAGGAACAGCATAGCCAGAGCATCCCGCTGAGGCTTTTCAAATAGGGATAGGAAGTCAGCCCCGCGCACGAGAACGAGGGCAGCGATTGAGTTCAGCTCATTCAGAAACGCTATCGGGATCGAGACAACAACCAATATCACCATGAGCGAGGCGTACCGCCGGTTGACCCCCTTGAGCAGGTCGTATAGCACCAGAGCCACGAAGATAAAACCGGCCTGGCTGATGAGTTGGGCCACGATGCCGAGGCGAAAAAGCGTCTCGGAGGCCGCAATGTTGTTGGCCGTCGCCGCTGCGTTTCCGTGCACGATTAGCTTGCTGGGAACATAGACCATGGCGAAGACGCCCGGTATTGAGAAGAGTACATACAGCAGACCTGCGAGTCTGCCTGGGTTCTTCATGGAACTCATCTTCCCTTCCTTGTTGTAAGGAGCCTGGTCTATCGGAGAGACGCCGAAGGCTGCTGAAATGTTACGCCAGACAACAAAACCAGGAGATTTTGCACAGAACCTCTGCACCCAGGGCTAATCCGGATTCCGGTTGTATGACGGGCAACCCGCACGCACCTTACCCCGTCGTTGGCCGTTCGGGCGCGTAACGGAAGGGTTGCCGACCATCCGGGAGTCAAGTGACGAGAAGCGCGTTTCCGAGAACTGAACCGAAGATCGGATCCTAACCCAGGTTTCATCAGCCCCTGTTATCGTCAACTCACCCGGCGTTCACCATAGAGACGGTAAAGAGTCATGGATCCGGCTGTTAACTAACAAGAGCAGACAACCCGACAGGAGAACGACTCATGAGCAGCATCACAGTGAAGGACGGTACAGAGATCTACTACAAGGATTGGGGAACAGGTCAGCCGATCGTGTTCCACCACGGCTGGCCGCTGAGCGCAGACGATTGGGACAATCAGATGCTGTTCTTCCTGCTGCGCGGATACCGAGTGATCGCGCATGACCGCCGCGGTCATGGACGGTCGACCCAGACCGATCTCGGCAACGACATGGACACCTATGCAGCCGATAGCGCCGCCCTGGTGGAGCATCTCGACCTCAAAAACGCCATCCACATCGGCCATTCGACCGGCGGCGGCGAAGTAGCCCGCTATGTCGCCCAGTACGGAGGCAACGGCCGCGTCGCCAAGGCAGTGCTCATCAGCGCCATCACTCCGGTGATGATCAAGTCGGCGTCGAATCCGGGTGGTCTGCCAATCGAATTCTTCGACGGCTTTCGCGCCGGCATGGCCAACCGCGCGCAGTTCTACCGCGATGTCCCCGAAGGCCCCTTCTACGGCTTCAACCGTCCCGGCGCGAAGGTTTCGCAAGGAGTGATCGATAACTGGTGGCGCCAGGGAATGATGGGTGGGACAAAGGCTCAATATGACTGCATCAAGGCCCTGTCGGAAACCGACCTCACCGAAGACCTCAAGAAGATCACCGTTCCGGTGCTGGTGATGCATAGCGAGGACGACCAGATCGTGCCGTTCGCCGACGCAGGTCCGCTGGCTGCCAAGCTCTTGAAGAACGGCATACTGAAGGTCTACCAGGGCCTGCCGCACGGGATGCCGACCACGCACGCCGACCAGATCAATGCCGATCTTCTCGAATTCATAAAGTCGTAAACGCAAATTGCTCGGCGAGTTAGAGGTATCTCTTCCTTTGGTTCGCCGAGTACCGAGCCGACATTAGACCTTGTCGGCATGACAGGCAAGACCAACGGCCAGATATTGGTCAGTTGCGCCCTGCCATCCTGCAAGGACTAGCGAAGGTCTCGGGCTGGTCGATGAACATCGCACAGAAAGCTATTTAAGCCCTAGCAAGACGTCAGGGTATCTTGTTAGGTCAAGCGAATCGGAAGCACTGGGAGATTGCTATGTCTTCGGTCGTAAAGAACATCGTTCTTGTTCACGGCGCGTTCGCGGATGGCTCTAGTTGGTCGAAGGTCATTCCGTTGTTGCAAGAATTGGGCTACAAAGCAGTCGCAGTACAGAATCCAATGACTTCGATGGCTGACGAAGTGGCTTTCACAAAAAGAATTATCGCACTACAGGATGGTCCTGTGATTCTCGTAGGCCACTCCTGGGGCGGTGCTGTGATTACCCAGGCGGGCGACGACTTCAAGGTGGCAGCTCTTGTGTATGTAACGGCCTATGCGCCTGAAGTGGGGCAATCTGCAAACGATGCAAGTAGCCCGTTTGGATGCTATTGGGAAATTCCGTGGTACTGTTTTCTGCCCGTGGTACTGTTTTTATGTAGAAAAGGCGCAAAAACAGGGTATTAGCGAGAAAAGCGAGACAGCGATTGTCTCGGCTAAAGCGCTAATTTTGTTGTACTTTATTGACCTGTAGGGGTTTAGGTAAATCAGTGGCGGAGAGACAGGGATTCGAACCCTGGATACCTTGCGGTATACACGCTTTCCAAGCGTGCGCCTTCAGCCACTCGGCCATCTCTCCGCAGCATTTGTGAGCCTTTTTGAATCTAACACAATTCGAGGCTTGTATTTTGCCTCACACCTGTCTTGATCCTCATGGTGTCTGAGCATTTATGTTCTGCTTCATCGCCACGGACGGTCTTAACTCGATCGGTACACCATGCGTTAAATAGCGACGCAGTGTTGATCGATCTCCCCAGTTGATCTGCCATCCATGATCGATGGCCACCAAGATGTATCGTCCCGGAATTACATTATCGATATCGAAACTTCCGTCTGTATTGGTCTGGTCCTGCCGTAAGAAACCAATCGAGTCGGGCTCTTCGATCGTGATAGGGACCAACAGGACCATTGCGCCGACCACAGCCCTTCCTTCAAGAGTCGCGATTCCGCTGAGATTCGCGCGGCCACTCGCAACATGCACTGTCAGAGTTGTCTCACCTGCTGACACCGTAACGTACCGTCCCGACGCCTGGGCTCCCTTGGCGCTTAGTCCAGTGAGATAGATGGTCGGTCGTCCCTGCAAAACGACCTCGTAACGTCCCGGAGGAGCCTCAATGATGCGATCTGCGGTCGGGTTTCTCGATTCGGTGCGGCCAGCAAATCCACCCTCGCCGTTCATAGAAGAAAATGTCCCACGCTGGGTATCGGTATCGACTAAGCTGACGCTGAGGCCCCCGCCGCGTCTGCCGCCGAACTCTTCCGCTGCATCAGAAGATCCATCGATATGAATGGTAATTCTGGCGATGTTGGTCGGCGGAGCGCCGAGATCAAGTGTTCGAACCGAGTTCGCTGTCACTTCGACCATTGTTGCGTGCCGCTCCTGGCCCGGCGTCGCCAGCCTCACCTGATACAGACCGGGAGTCAGACCGCTAACATCGAATTGCCCTTGTGAGTCCTGTTGGGTCGTAATCGAAATTGGGCGGGGACCTTCTGAACCTGGAGCAATTTCTTCGACCATAGGAAATGCCAGCCTCTGGCGGCCGTCGACTGTCGCCGCCACCCCGAACGGCGGAACAATTTTCAGATGGATAGAAGGGATGGGGATAAGATGAAAATCTGCCTGACGGGTGTCTCCGGCATGCAGAACAACCGTCTCAGATGTCGCAGCATCGTCGCTGCCTGGGAACCATGTCAAGGGATATGCGAAGTCGAGTGAAGGATCGGCTGCCGAGGCTCCGCCTTGTTGCGCAGCCTGAGCGTACCAGGGGTGCGCCTGCACCGCAACGCGATAGCTTCCCGGGGACAGATTGGCTAACTCATACGCACCACGGTCATCGGTTTGGGCGAACGCTCGCGTGCTTGCCGCAGCCTGCGGACCCCCCGGACTCGGCGGCGGCACAAAATGAAGTGCGACTTGCGCGTCTCTGACGGCGTCCCCGGCTTCATCTAGAACGAAACCTTTGATGCTGGCTTCAGGGCTAATTGTGAATTGGATATCGAGCGTCGGCGAGTCTGCTGTCAGCACAACGGCGGAAGCAAAAGCACCGTGCTCCTCATAAGCCTGGCTGACATAACCCCGGGCGCTCGCTCTAAGATGCCAAGCTCCAGCCGTAGGAAGCGTTATCGAGAAACGACCATGGTCATCGGCTTCGAAGCTTTCGGTCGACGGAGGAACGCGGCGGCGGTTGCCAAAGTTTCCAGACATCTCCGGACTAGGCGTTAGCCTGCAATGCGGTACCAGGCTCCCATCGACACTGCTGACAACGATACCTGTAATTCCATACTGTGCGACAGGGTTGTGTTTCGCCTCGGGTTTCGTCTGCGGTCGAGTTTGGGTGTGCCCGACGCCTCCGCACAACGCAGCAGCAAAGACCAGAAGAGCAGCGCATACCAGTCTCCGTATCATGGGATCACCTCGACGGCCGGCACAGCGTCGAGGTTTAACGTGGGCTTGTCGCCGACGTTAATCGTCACGGAACTTGCGCGATCGTCGAATGGAGACAGGCCACCGGGAGTGCGGTAGTCCACCGCGTGCTGCCGCTCAAACGCGATCGCCTTATAGCTTCCCGGCGGGAGATGAGCAAAGTTGTAGCTCCCCGTCGAGCTACTGCGGGTGTTGTAGTTCGCTTGCGCGCTCGGCCCGTTCGGAATCAAATAGACCCAGGCTGCTACGGGATTGCCGTTGAGCTTTGCCGCTCCTTGCAGACTGCCGGTCTCACTGCTGACAGTAATGCGAATCGGAATACCTGAGGCTCCTGGTGCGACAACGAGATTTTGCGTTAGTAAATCGGAGTCACCATAGCTGACAGACTTGATATACCAGGTGCCGCTGTTGCGACCTACCAATCGATAGTTGCCGGGCGGAGCCAGGAAGAAGAAAGTCTGATTGGGCTTGGACGACAGCCCCACTCCGGCGTACCCACCATCTGAATCGGCCTGTTCACTGTTCAGGACAAGTCCCAACTGGGACAGCCCCGGTGGAGTACCATCCGTATTCGAAGAGCCATCGACCACCAACTCCAGCGGAATTGATGGCACAGGAGAGAATCTTAAAACCACTCCGGAGATGTCGTGATCCGGAACCGTAATTGTGGTCTCGGCCATCTCGGCAGCATCTGCGTTTGCCATCAACCTCGCCGTCAACGTATACGTTCCCTGAGGTAGTTGAATCTTCGTCTCGTCGCCGTTGCCTGCGGTAGAGTTCACCTGTAAAGTGCCTCCATTGCTGGCGCGGGCAGAGATTCTCATGAAGCCTCGATCGGACCCGGAATGCGATATTCCGACCGTGTGCGTAGGGTTCACGGTCGGCCGGAGCTCAAAGTTTTCTTCCCCTCCACTGTGAATCCTGATTAGCTGTGACGTATCACCGGAGCTTATATTCGGAACCGCGACTGGTAGCACGGCTTCACCAATAGTGCGATCCCGCAGAATGTAGCGGGTTTGCAAGCGGTACTGGCCTGCTGGCACGGGGATTCTAAAACCTCCATGCGAGTCCGTTTGACCCTGGCCCACCGGCATCCAGCGACGCGCGGAATCGTCGTAAACACTCCTCATCGCACTCACCGAAATACCCGAAAGTGGAGTTCCGTCGGGAGCCAACACTACGCCGGTGAGCAGCGCCTCCGGGTAGAGGCGAAGTTCAAGCGGTATCGCCAGTTGGGAGGATTGTAGATAAAGATTACCGGCATCACCGTACTCTGGGCTGGCATAAAACCCAGGTTTTGTTGCGAGGATATTCGCGTTGGTGTCGGTGTTCTGCTCGAACCTGAACTTACCCTCGCTATCGGTCAACACAGCTCGGTTATTGAGTCGAACCAGAGCTCTGCGAACGGGTTGGTCCGTGACGGCATTGATCACTCGACCAATTACCGAGTCCGGCGCGCCCGAAGACGCAACCAATGTGCCTGGTCCTGTACTAGTCTGGGCGCCGCAGGTGGCCTGGAGAGCGAGCAAGATACAAACTAGAGTTAGAAAGGCAGGTATCGAACCGTCGCGTGGGGAACGGCAAACGATTCGGTGTGGAGACACGAAGGGGCACCTCGCCAGAAATAAGACGTTCTCAACTCATATTAGTGAGAATGATGATGCTTCCACCACATTTCTGGCTGATCACTTTGGTTGATGGAGCCAAATGCACAAAACTCGAACGAAGAAGGTCAGGAGTTGCCGTTTCGTCAGCCTCTTTCAGATTCGGTCAGAGAGTTCGCATTGATCTTTGACAGGGATTCCAGGAGATGTTTCGTATACAAACCGCTTGCTACAAACCTCGCTCCATCCTTCATCATCATCAGGAGTACCTGTTCGCCGTCTTTATCGATACACGTAACCTCGTCAAGATCGACGACACGATTCTGTGCTGGCCGACGATCTTGACTGACTCGCCAACTTTCGGTCAGATCCTTCAAAAACGATGATGTCATCCGGCCTTGAAGCACCCACCGTTGCTCCGATGAATCCTCGGTCATCGTGATTCGTAACATCTTGCTCGTCCTTACAAACTGATGTGTCGGTGAGTGTTCTCCGGTCGCAAACTACATGACTGGTTTCTCCGGTCTGGATTGCGAAGACCGAAGGCCGAGGCACAGTTTGCTCCCCAAGCTTCACTAACGTCCATCCTGTAATTCATTGCTGCTAGCAATCCGCATTCCTAAAATGCGATGAGTCTCTATCTTTGGTGGCAGGAGCTATTTACATCGACACATAACGTCGATGCTCTCGGAAGGCATGCCGGTAAGTTGGCAGCATGCCAAAGCGTTGGCACAAATACGGCGGTTTTCTTCAGGGTTTTCTGGGACGCGAGATTCCTAACTTCTGCATTCGAAACTGCAAGGTGGGACGCTTTAATCCGAGTCGTGCTGCAGCGCCATTCGGGCCTGCAAAAACCCAGTTAGTTTGCTCCAGTATAGATAAGATATGCTTCCGTTCGATCTCTTCCAGGGTCGTGGCTCCATTCGTTTGGATGCCCATTTCGGCGTTCTTCACCTTTAGGCCGTCCAGCGGCACCTGAAGTTCTGGGCCCTTCGATAAGATGACCGCCCGCTCGATGACATTTTGCAGCTCACGAATATTTCCAGGCCACGGATAGCCAACCATTGAATTCATAGTCTCGGTTGAAATAGTGTCAATCTCTTTAGACATGTTGCGCGCAAAATGTTGGGCGAAGTGTCTCACCAGAAAGGGAATGTCTTCCTTGCGCTCTCTAAGGGGCGGGACATGAATGGGGAACACATTAAGTCGATAAAACAAGTCGGACCGAAAAATCTGTTCTTCCACCATCGCATTGAGATCGCGGTTTGTAGCTGCGATCAAACGTGCATCTGTGCGTAAGGTGCGCGAGCTTCCCAACCGTTCGAACTCTCGCTCCTGCAGGACGCGAAGCAGCTTCGGCTGGAGATCCAGTGGAATCTCACTCACTTCATCGAGAAAGATGGTCCCTTGCGATGCCAACTCGAATCGGCCCATTCTCTGAGCGATTGCGCCAGTAAATGCTCCTTTTTCATGCCCAAAGAGTTCGCTCTCCAGCAAACCGGTAGGAATCGCAGCGCAATTCAGCTTCACAAAGGGATGGGTGCGACGGCGGCTGAGGTTATGCACAGCACGAGCGATGAGTTCCTTTCCGCTTCCCGTCTCACCCTCAATAAGAACCGTTGAATTGGTAGGCGCAACTGCTTCGACTTGCCGCAGCACCTGTCGAAGCACAGCGCTGTTCCCAATTATCTCCTCGAAGTTGAGCTCGCTGCGAATCTCATCTTCAAGGTAGAGCTTCTCCTGCGTGAGTTTGTCTGAAAGCTCAGTAATGCGTCGATAGGCAAACGCATTGTCGATAGCAATAGCTACTTGACCTGCGATCTGCGAGAGAAACTCAACATCCTCCCGCATGAACGCGTTCTTCTGTGCCCTGACTAAACACAGGACGCCTAACACATTTCTGCAGCGAAGCAGCGGAAGCAAGCAGATACTCATCGAGTCCTCGCCGTGGCGAACGGTGTTGTCAAAACCCGATCGGCTCCATTCTTCAAGATCCCCAATCCAAGGCTTTCCGGAGCGAAAGACCTGCCCAGCGAGCGACCCTTCGAGCGGCTTCGACAGATCCTGTAGCAGCTCGCCTTTCCCATCTGGAAAATCCACCGCGTAAAGTTGAAGATGCTCAGCTGTTGCGTCGGGCAGAATCACCGCCACGCCTTGCAGTCGCATGGTCTTGCGAATATTTGGCGAAACTGAGCGGAGCATCTCACCCAATTCCAGATTGGACACGACGCTATTGCTGAGATCGAGAAAAAGATTGAGCTTCGTTTGTTCGCTCTGTAGCTGAGCCCTGGCAGCCTCTGAGTGCGCGAGATTTAGCCTGTCATCAATTGCTAACCCGACATAATCCGCCAAGAAAAAGAGAAGGCTAACCTCTTTCTCAGAAAAACCGTCGTCTTGCTTCTTGGCAAAGCAGATAGCTCCCAGTCCACCGGATGATCCATTTAGAGGAAGGACGCAAAGCGAATGGTTTCCGTGGGCACGGAAGAATTGAAAGACGCCAGGAAATCGAGCCTCCCGATCCAGCGACGTGACGAGCACTGGCTGCGGGTGTCCGGATAAAAACTCCTCTATTTCAGCTCGCCATTGTGGCAACTCGGGTTCGAGATTGATTGTGAAGCCGTCAGCGTCGACCGCATACGCTGATGAATCGCCGCCAATCACATGAACCAAAGCGGTGGTATTTGAACCTGCAACGGAGGATAGTTCTGCAGGGAGGGAACGCAGGAGTTGCCCTGGATCGCGATAAACATCCAGGTTCCGCGCAAAGCGTAAGAGCACCTCGATCTCTTCGACGTGCGAGGTGCTACCTTCCGAAGAAACACGGCGAAGAGGTGAACTCCTCATACCTGGCTGATAACCTCCTTTTCTTCCATCGATTTCTGATAGATGAAGATATGGGCGATAAGGTGGCAAGCTGTCACGACATTGGCGTGGAATTGGAAGTTTCGTTGGTTAGTTAGACGCCGCTGCCAACAATTTGGCATGCAGTCAATACGCTGGCATGCGAATCTCCGTTCCAACCTCACTTATTTATGAACAAGGAATTTATCGCTTTATTATCAAATGCTTGCGGAACCAATAACTTCTGCGTTTTCTGGCAACAGGGTTGCTTATGCGTTGGTGAGCAACGTCGGCTAGCTTTTCAAACCTTTCCACATACTAACCAGTGTCTTTATTTAGGGGGCTCGATGCACCTGGAGGAACACACCGAACCACCGGCGAGCTTCAGGCTCGACGTCCCGCTGCATGATCTACTCACCAAACCCACCCCAAGCCTGCCAGGGTTACAACCCATCGGAACGCCGCAGACTTTTCCTGATCCCGTGTTTCCGCAACATCCCGAACTCATGGCGCCAATCGATTGGAATGATGCCTGGATTCCTCCGGAAAAGCGCAAATATAGACCGGGACAGATCTACCACGCGATGCAGGGGTGGCTCTTCCCCTATATCCGTTCAAGGGTGACAGAAGGCGACTTTCACCCGCTCATTTCCTACCTTTTTACCGAGTTCAAATGCAATCTCGACTGCCACTACTGCTGGGCTTTCGACAATAAAGTGAAGGGGATGAGTGAGGATACGGCCAAGCGATCGATCGATTGGCTTCACGGCACTGGATGTAGGGTGCTCGCCTATATGGGCGGCGAACCTCTCCTCAGACCTGATTTGATCCAGCGCATTACCTACTACGCGGCCAAAAAGAACTTCTGGATCTATCTCCCAACGAACGCCCGCCTCTTGCGTACCGATGTCATCGACAAGTTGGCTGACGCCGGCATCTCTACCTTCAACATCGCCGTCGACGCGGTTGATTTGAAAGAAGGTCTACCGAAGGCGCTCGTCCCAATACGCAAGCAGTTCGACTACCTGGTGCGCAAGCAATACGGTTACGGCTATTCCGTGTTCCTCAACATCAATATCTGCCGAAACAACCTCGATGACGTTCGGCAGCTAACCGAAATAGCGCATGAGAACGGTATAGCCACGGATTATCACATCAACGAATCTCCCCTCCTCGAGCAAGACGAGCACTTCAAACACGCGGCCAACAATGTCACCTACATCACGAAAGACGATTGGCCAGTTGTGGAAGAGACGATTCAGTGGCTTACCGAAAAGCAGGACTCCGGATACAAGATGGTGAATTCAAACGCACGGCTTTGGCAGATGGTTGATTTCATGAAAGGGAATCACTTCCCCTGGAACTGCCGCGCCGGGCAAAATTCAATGATTATTCGCGTCGATGGAACCTTAGCACCGTGTTTCCCAATGTATACGGCAAGCTATGACTGGGGCGTGGTCGGCAATCACAAATTCGAGACTAAGCAACTCGACCACCAGAAAAAGACTTGCCAGACCCACTGCTTTTCGACGCTTAACCATATCTTGGGCTGGTGCTACAACGACCAGCGGGTCATCAAGTATTTCTTCAAACAGCTCGCGAACGGCTTCCAGGGAGCGAAAGGCCAGATGTAACGCCGAGCGATTCCCAATCATCGACACGATAAAAAAAACGACCTAGTAAGCATAAGGAGATGCAAATGCCGGGAACCGAAGAGATCGTTCAGACAGCCTTCGAAGTAGAGATTCAGGCTCGTATCGACGCCGAACGTGCACGTCTTCGCGCTGAAGCTGGTTTGGCACGTATGCGCGAATTCAAGAAGCCGGTTGAGCGAACGTTCACTGCGAATGAGCGCGACTATGTCACGATTCTCTTTGGTGGCCTCACATGGAAACATGAGGAGATGATCAAAGCCGTATTTCACGGCAGTGGCTATCGGTGTGAAAACATTCCCACGCCGGTGGTTGCCGATTTTCAGGCCGGGAAGGAGTTCGGCAACAACGGCCAATGCAACCCGACCTACTTTACTGTGGGCAATCTAGTTCGTCATCTTCAAATGCTCGAACAGCAGGGCCAGACTCGTAAACAAATTATCGACAACTACGTCTTCTTCACGGCCGGTTCCTGCGGTCCGTGCCGATTCGGTATGTATGAAGCAGAGTACCGATTTGCCCTCCAGAACGCAGGCTTCGACGGTTTTCGCGTTTTGTTGTTTCAGCAAACGGATGGCATCAAGGCTGCGAGCGGTGAGCCTGGCCTGAAGTTTTCGGTCGACTTCGGCATGGGGATGCTGAATGCGCTCAACCTCGGAGATGTCATCAATGAGCTGGCATACCAGGTGCGTCCGTTTGAGGTTAACAAAGGAGAGACCGATCGAGTAATTCACGACTCCGTGAAGACGTTGACTGATACGCTCCGCGACCGCAAGCGCTGGCACATTGTGGATGCGGCACCGACGTGGGCCAAACCTTATCTCGAGAAGAGTGGAAAGCTCGCAGGCATCAGCTGCACACTCGGGAAGATCGGTCACAACCTATACGGCAAGGAATATTTGGATGCACTTCATACTTGTCGCGACAGTATCAATGCAATCGAAGTGGACCGTCTACGTGTCAAGCCGGTCATCAAGATCACAGGCGAATTCTGGGCGCAGACAACGGAAGGCGACGGCAACTTCAACATGTTTGCCTTCCTCGAGAAGGAAGGTGCGCAAGTCTTGGTTGAACCGATCGCTACTTGGATCGCCTATATGATGTACGTCGCCAAAGAAGGCGCGAAGGCCCGAGCGGACGCGGAGGCTCCCTATCGCGATCCCAAGTGGTATGAGCTGAAGAAGCGTCTTGCAAACGACTTCAAAGTCTTCAAGAAGACTGGAGGCCTGAGCGCCGGTAGCGCCATGTGGAACTTCTTCTATCACCGCACGATCAAACATATGGGAGACACAGCCCACCACCTAATTCCGCAGAAGGAGCTCTCCCGTCTGGCGCATCCCTTCTACCATCAACTCGCCCGCGGTGGTGAGGGTTATATGGAAGTCGGCAAGAACGTCTATTACACCGTGAATCACCTGTGTCACATGGTTCTTGCTCTGAAGCCTTTCGGCTGCATGCCATCCACGCAATCCGACGGAGTTCAGTCCCGAGTCGTGAACAAATACAAAGACATGATCTTCCTGCCGGTTGAGACCTCAGGCGAGGGTGAAGTGAACGCGCATAGCCGGGTCCAGATGGCGCTAGCAGAGGCGAAGGCGAAGGCGCGCGCAGAGTTTGACGGTGTACTGCAGGAGACAGGAAAGTCTCTCGAAGAGTTGCGAGACTACGTCGATCAGCATCCGGCTCTCAAACAAGCGCTTTACAAGGTACCGCATCGGAAAGGTCTTGCCGGGACCGCTGCACAGTTCGCGTGGCATGTGAGCGAGTTGATCGACAAAGATGGTGCCTATCGTCGCTCAACTCGGGTCTCCGCACGGTTACAGCGAGTCGCGTAGTCGGCGGCTGCAGCTTTTGTCCACCACCTGGAAGTCGCGGAGGAAACGGGATGCAGGAATTTCTGGTAGGCCTGGATGTAGGTTCTACAACTGTTAAGGCGATTGTGGTCGATGCCGCGTCCGACAAGACCATCTGGCAGGACTATCAACGTCACGAGACCCGCCAACCAGAAAAAGTTCTCGAATTTCTGCGCCGCATGGAAGCTGACACGGGCATCTCTCCCGCAAATACACGTATCTTTATTACGGGATCAGGCGGTGGAACAATCGCTGAGATGGTCGGCGCAAAGTTTGTCCAGGAGGTTCACGCCGTCTCGCTCGCGGTCGAGAAGCTGCACCCTGAGGTGTACTCCGTCATTGAATTAGGCGGTCAGGACGCGAAGATCATCGTCTTTAAAGACGACGAAGAGACGGGGCGTAAGAAGAAGATCCCATCGATGAACGACAAGTGTGCCGGCGGAACCGGAGCGGTCATCGACAAGATCAACGCCAAGCTAAAAATTCCTGCTGTAGAACTCGCGAACCAGGGATATCACGATATCAAGCTCCATAAAGTAGCAGGGAAGTGCGGAGTCTTTGCTGAGACCGACATCAATGGTCTGCAGAAAACCGGAACGCCGCCCGACGAATTGATGGCCTCGCTCTTCGAAGCTATCGTGTTGCAAAATCTCAGTGTCCTCACCCGCGGACACACGCTGCGTCCTCACGTTCTACTGCTCGGCGGCCCGAATGGCTTTATTCGTGGCATGCGCGAGGCGTGGCAGACCAACATCCCGCGCATGTGGAAAGAGCGCAAGGTCGAGATTCCCGAGGGCATGGCCCCAGAAGACTTGATTAAAGTTCCTGACAACGCTCAATACTTTGCGGCGCTCGGATCGGTGGAGTTCGGTAAGGAAGAAGAGCCGGAAGTCGGGCACTATCTTGGTGTCGAAAAACTTCTCTACTACATTGATTACGGCCGTGCAGAGGAGAAGGCCATCTCTGGCGGCAAAGGACTTGTCGCCGAAGACGCGGAGCTCGTTGCCTTCAAGTCCGCTTACAAGAAAAAGAAATTCCTCCCTGCAGAGTTCTTTCCTGGCCAAGTCGTCTCAGGTTTTGTCGGCATCGACGGCGGATCCACCTCCACCAAGGCAGTCGTCCTGGGGAAAGAAGGAGAGATTCTTTGCAAAACCTACCAGCTCTCTAACGGCAATCCGATTCAAGATACGATCGAGATGTTCGAGCAGTTGCGAGAGCAGATCGAGAGTAAAGGTGCAACTCTCGAGGTGCTTGGCGTTGGCTCGACGGGCTATGCAAAGGACATCATCAAGGATGTGTTGAACGCCGATGTGGCCCTCGTTGAAACCGTCGCCCACACCGAGTCTGCGCTGAAATTCTACGACGACCCTCACGTCATCGTCGATGTTGGTGGGCAGGACATCAAGCTTATCGTTCTCAAAGACGGTCGCGTAAAAGACTTCAAACTGAACACACAGTGCTCGGCAGGAAATGGGTACTTCTTGCAGTCGACTGTAGAAGGATTTGGCCTGAAGGTGGAGGAGTTCGCCGATCTCGCCTTCTCCGCTAAATCCATGCCATCCTTCGGATATGGATGCGCGGTTTTCATGCAGTCCGACATCGTTAACTTTCAGCGTCAAGGTTGGCGATCGGAGGAGATCCTGGCGGGTCTCGCAGATGTGCTACCCAAGAATGTATTCCTCTATGTCGCTAGTATTCCCAATCTCGCGGCGCTCGGATCGCGTTTCGTGCTTCAGGGGGGCACTCAGAATAATCTCGCCGTGGTCAAGGCCGAGGTAGATTTCATCAAGTCGAGTTTCCGCGCTAACGGTAAAGAGCCGGAGATTATCGTTCACGAACACTGCGGTGAGTCCGGCGCGATCGGCGCGGCCCAGGAAGCTTTGCGTCTATGGCGCAATGGTCGGCAAACCACATTTGTCGGTCTCGAAGCAGTCGCTAACATACGCTATCGCACCACACGAAACGAAGACACACGCTGCTACTTCTGCAAAAACAATTGTCTGCGCACCTTCATCGATGTCGATGTGACGGGGCAACAAAACTCTGAACATAAGCACATTCACGCCGTCGATGAAGATCGTGCCGCTACTCCCGCAGAGGTTGCACAAGTACTCAACACGTTGCCTGCACTCGAACATATCCAAGCCAATCTTCCTCCCGTCGAATCTCACGGGTCCTGCAGCACGGGCGGGAGTCAGACCTCTCCATCCGTGTTCAAAGCAAAGATAGAGCCGCTCGTTCAGATCCAGCTCACGCCCGGATCAAACAAGATTGTCGAACTGCCAAAGCCAGTCGAATTCCAGCCCCGCAAGACCAAGGTTCCTCTCCGAAAAGGCGAACAGCGCCTCATCATCGCGACCTGTGAAAAGGGAACTGTGGAAGACCTCGACGAGATGAAGGACATCAAAGCTGATATCGACGAGATCAAAGCCGTCAATCCAAACTTCGTCGATATTGCGGCCCATGATGTCTTCCGTCAGCGTGAGGTCGAACTCGTTGCGGATGCCCTGCCAATTACCAAGGGTCTCTTCATCTCGAAAGCGACGAAGGAGCGGGCCTCACGGATGACGCAACGCAAAGACTTTCGTGTGGGGATCCCGCGTCTCTTAAACACATACACCTACGCTCCGTTCTTCAACGCATACTTTGCCAGCCTCGGACTGAAGTCAGAAAACATTATTTACTCTGACTACACGACACCGGAGCTATATCGCGCGGGCGCTAGCCGGGGTGCCATTGATCCCTGCTATCCGTCAAAGATCGGTATTGCACACGTCTACAACCTGCTTGCGGTCAAGCATGCGAAGAAACCTCTTAATGCGATCTGGTTCCCAATGTACGACGTCCTGCATTCGCACCTTGTAAACCTCACTGGTTCAAACGCTTGTCCGACTGTGACTGCAACGCCTGAGACGGTCAAGGCTGCATTTATGAAAGAGAGCGATATCTTTGCCGAGAACAACGTACTCTACATCGATCCGATCCTGAACCTCCAGGATGAAAGGCTCTGTGCCGATCAGATGTTCAAGACCTGGGGCCCCATTCTGGGCCTCGCCCGCGAGGAAAATGAGAGGGCCATCGCCGTCGGCTTCAAATCTTTGCAGGAGTGCGAAGCCGAAATTCGCCGACAGGCGCGAGAGACCCTCGATCAACTCGAACGCGAAGACCGCATCGGTATTGTCATGCTTGGCCGTGTCTACCATCACGACCCCGGCCTGAATCACGAGATCATGGAGGAGTTTCAAAAACTGGGTTACCCCGTATTCTCACAGAGCACGTTGCCTCTCGACGAAGATTTGTTGGACCGTCTCTTCGGTGACGAAGTTCGAGCTGGTCTAATCACACATCCACTTGACATCAGCGATGTATGGAAGAATCGTTATTCGACCAGCACCAATCACAAAGTATGGGCGGCGAAGTTCACAGCACGCCACCCGAATCTTGTTGCTCTCGAGGTCTCGAGCTTCAAGTGCGGCCACGATGCTCCAATCTACGGGGTCATAGAAGGAATCATCGAACAATCGGGCACGCCCTACTTCTCGTTCAAGGATTTGGATGAAAACAAACCCTCCGGTTCTATCCGCATCCGTGTGGAGACAATCGACTACTTCCTACGTCGCTATCGCGAGGACATCGTTAAGCGACGCACAGCTGAAGTGGGTATCGAAGCTCAACTTGCGGCCTTCGAACAATCACTTCGAACTCAGGCAGGGAATTCCTACGAGATGGCAGTGGCAGGAGACTAGTTTTCGCGAGTGTCCACTCTCGCCAACCTAGAGATATGAACCCTAACGCTTGGTGCCAGTCACCGTTGGTATGCTGGCCGTGAATTGGTTAGCGCGATTCTCTAAACATAGTTGCACTTTCCAATATAAGGATGCCCGTGAAAGGATGGGGCATTCAGGTATAGGCATGTCGACGAAGACAAGAATTGAATCGCGCGTGGGTGCTATTGTTCTGGCTGCCGGCAGTTCCAGCCGCATGGGAGAAGCAAAGCAGCTTCTCCCATTGGCCGACAGTACCGTACTTGAGCGAACGCTTGGAAATCTTATTGGCTCCAACGTCGATGAGATTGTTCTTGTACTCGGCTCCTCGGCGGAGACGATCCGCGAACGGCTTGCAGAGTCGTCCACGAGACAACTGAGAATACTCGTGAATCCCGACTATGGTCAGGGAATGGCAACGTCACTACGGGCTGGGTTGGCCGTCTTGGATAAGAACATAAAAGCCGCGCTGATCGTGCTGGCGGATCAGCCATTCGTTCGGACGAAAACGTTCGATCGAATTATCGATCAATATCGACGATCCGATGCACAGATCGTGATCCCGATGTTTCAGGGTTTTCGCGGCAATCCTGTTCTTTTGGATCGTTCTGTCTTCCTTGAGGTTATGGCGCTTCGAGGAGATATCGGCTGCCGAGCGATCTTTGGGAATCACTTGGACAGGATAGTCAAAGAAGAAGTAAACGACGTAGGGATTCTCCTCGACATCGATAATAAGGACGACTACGAGCGACTTCGAGATTTCGGGCCGCTAGGGCCGCCTCCATCGTGGTTAGCAATGAAACTACGACACTCCGCTTCCTAGAAACTATCATTCGCGACTCGTCGTTACGGGCTCTCTCCGTGCCGTGGCGAGGCCGCCCGGCCACCAGTTCCAATCGCCTGCGATACGAAGGAGCGCGGGACCTATCACGATACGTACAAGTGTCGCGTCGATGAACACGGCAATCGCCAACGTAAATCCGATCATCTTGACCACCAGGAAATCTCCAATGGTGAAGGCCGCAAAGACCACGATCATGATTGCGGCGGCGCTCGTAATTAGGCCTGCGGTTCTAGCCATGCCCTCTGGAATCGCATCCATTTCACTGAGCCCGCTCCTTCTGGCTTCGAGAACGCGTGCGACCAGAAATACCTCATAGTCCATGCTTAATCCGAAGACGATGGCAAAGGCGACGATCGGAACAAGTGGAAACACGCTACCGGTTCCCCCAGGAACTCCCAGGAACCTGCTTCCGTGTCCGTCTTGGAAGACGAAAACTAATGCTCCGAAGGAGGCCGCGACCGACAGCAGGTTGAGTGCAATGGCCTTTAGGGCTGCGAAGATTGATCGAAAGCCACAGAGCAATGCAAGGAGCGTTCCCCCTACTACCAGCGCCGTTACCGACGGAAAGCGGTCTTTGATGATCGTTTCATAATCGGCGTTGAGTGCCGGGATGCCCCCGACGAGAAGGGTCGCTCCAGGCACGCCTGTGAGAGCTGGCGCGCCGGTCTTCCGAAGCTCCCGCACCCAAGTCACCTGGTCACGTAGGGAGACCGAACCCTTGGGTATCAGCTCAAGCAGCGCCGCCCGTCCGTCACTACTCAGAAACGTTCGACGCGTCTCTCGTGAGAGGCCATTAAGGGAAGACTGGTTGCCCTCCGCAAGCGTAGTGATAGAAATCACCCGGTCACAGCGAGGGTCGCTTGCGAGCCGCTTTGTGAGACGATCGAGCACATTCCACCCCGCGTCGGTTTGAGCGATGGAATCCGTTGGAAGTTCGACGATGACGCGCAGCGATTCAACAACGCCGTCTCGATCCATCTGTTCGAGGGTGTTGAGCGCATGGACTGATTCCGCTGTCTTCGGAAGCCAATCCCCTCTGGGGAGACTGGTATCCAGGTGTCTGGCCTGCCAGGCGAGCAAAAGCAAAGGAGTTCCTGCCACCAGGAGGGCAATCCAAGGATGCGCGACGATCACTTTCCCCCAGCGGCGCCAGCGGTCTCCCGTACGCGCGGCCCGATCGGCATCCAGCTTTGGAGTAAAGGGTAATCGGCCAAGGTTGATCCGGGTACCGAGTAAGGCCAAGACCGCCGGAACGAGGGTATTCGTAAGCAACACACTCATTCCTGCCACCAGGAATCCCGCGATACCGATGGAACGGATTTCGCTGATCGGAACCGTCAGGAGGGCTAGAAATCCAATGGCTACCGTTGATGCTGAAATCAATAGCGTGTGACCTGCCTGACGTGCCGCGATGACCGATGCCTCGGGTCCGCTGTGCCCGGCGGAGATCGCTTCGCGAAAGCGGCTGACCATGAGGAGCGCGTAGTCGATTCCCAGGCCCAGGCCAAGCATGGTGGCTAAATTCTGAACCAGAATGGACAAGTGCCAACGCTGGGCCAGCAAACCCGTAATCGCCAGTGTGGTCGCAATCGCAAGCTGGCCGACCGCCAATGGAATGAAGGCGGCCATCAGGCTTCCAAAAGCCAATAGAAGAAGTGCGAGCGTCGCGGGGATCACCAGCCTTTCGCCCCGTTGCACGTCGGCGGCGCTGGCTTTGCGGATGTCAAAATTCAGCGGAATTTCGCCTGTAAGCTCGAGCTTCACCGCCGGATAACGGCCGCGCAGTTGATTTTCTAGAGAGCTCGCCAGCTGGTGAAGTTTCGGGACAAGCGACTCCACCGGGCCGTCGGACGAGGTGAGGCCCACCAGAACAAACGTTCCCCCTCCCCGGCCCAGAAAGATCGGATCTCGCAGGTCGAGGTAGGACACTACTCCTGAAACGCCGGGTTGATCTTTCAGTCCTGCCGCGATGACATCTAACGCTTTCCCGCCTGCATCTGTGTCCGCTGGTGGAAGTCCCTGGATCACCAGGACCACACGGTCCACAAATGGCGACCGAAAACGATCGGCCAGCTCCTGCCGGACCGTCTCAGCCTGGCTCCCTTCGACACGGGTTGCGGTCTCCAGGTGGCGCTCTGCGTGAAAAGAGAAGGGAAGAAGTGCAATGGCTGCTGCCAAAACGATCCCCGACACCCAAAAACGGCGCACATGCATAGCATTGATCATGTCATACAAGATCGTTGTCACTGAAGCTCCGGGTATCGTTTGTATACACTTGCGCAGGACGGGCCTAAGATAGCTTTCTGAATTTGCTAAACTCTTCCCCGTCAGCTTAGGAGGATCAATTCGTACCCTACTGTTGCTTGCACTTCTTGTCGGTATCCAGCCTGGAGGGGCAGACCCTCGCGTTGGCTCCTGGACGCTCATCTCCGCGCAGTCCAGTCTGGATCCTCCGAATCGGCTGTCCATTACACCTCTCAAAGACGGGGCGCATGTAGTCATGTCTGGCGAAACCCATCTCGATTTCACTGCGAATTGGAATGGACACGAATCGTCCGCACCGGGCAATCTCGGGTTCAATCAAATTGGGCTGCGCAGGATTGATAAGAGGCAGGCGGAGGTCAAAGAAAAAAAAGATGGGACTACTGTTGCGACGGTTCGGGAAAAAATCTCGAATGATGGAAATGAGCTAACGACCACGACTTCGGCTACGGGCAAAGCCGATCAGATCACGGTGTGGACGCGAAGCGGAGGCGCGAAGGTCGCCAATAACCTCTTCGCAGGCGAGTGGACGCAAGATCTCAGTAAGACCCGTTTGCGGCAGGGTTCGGCGCTGAAAATCGAGCCGGACGGAAGCGGCGGGATCCGTTTTCTGGGCGATTTCAGCTATACCGCCCGCTTTGACGGAAAGCAATACGACCTGAAGAACTCGCGCAACGATACCGTGACCCTTGAACTTATCGATCCGCACACGGTGGACGCGATCTACCGACGGGACAACCAAGTCACTCAAAAGGACAGGTGGGTAATTTCCGCAGACGGGCAGCAGATGACACTATCCACCGCTGGCACGTTAGAAACGGGCCAGCGGGTAACTGAGAAGCTCTTGTTTAAGAAGCAGTAGCGGATAATGCATCTGGTAACGCTTCGGAGCAGTCCAGAATTGGATTGCCCCGTGGCACCTCGTCTGCCTCGCGAGGAGCGATCGAGATGATCCCCTTGCGATGCATGAATTTCAAAATGCCGTTGACCGTATCTTCCAGCGACGGATCCGCTTTGCCCCACACGGAGGCATCCCGGGCCATCTGATAAGAAGAGTTGTCATAGCGTTTGAACTCCATCGCTGAGATGTTGTCGACAGAGCCGACCAGAAAATCCAGTAGCGGGAAGAGAAGATCTTCCTTGCGGCATCTCCGGATTAGTTCGGGAACGAAATCGGGAAGGCTGTATGCTTCGAATTGCCGGCCAGTCGCCTGGGTAATCAGCCCAGTGATATCCATCATGTTGGAATAGTCGTCGCGCACGATGTGGTATGTCTTGTTCGCTGTGCCGGGTGTGGTGGAGATCGCAACGATGTTGTTCGCCACGATGTCGGCCGGAACAAAGCTGACCTGATTGAGTGTATCGACGCCAATGCCGTGGTTGACCATAAAAGCAACCAACCGAACAGCGATATCGAAGTTGTTGCCTCCTCCTGTGACCGAGGGGCTGACGAGAGCCGGTCGGAAGACACGCGCAGAAAGTCCCCGTCTGCGGGCGTCGAAGACCACCTGTTCCGCTACCCATTTCGATTGGCTGTAGCCGAAATCGAGAAGCTCCATGTCTTCGTTATGGTCGGTTTCATAGAGGACCGATTTGACCGCCCAGCCGAATACAAAGGTAGTCGAGACGTAATTGAACTCTTTGGGGCGTCCCTCGAAGGCCAATCTTACGACCTCATTGGTTCCCAGCACGTTTGCGTCGCGCATCAGGTCGTAGTTAAACAGGTAGTTTACGGTTGCACCGTTATGGAACACCGTGTCAATCTCACTCGCGAGGAGATCCCACACGTCCTGGGTGAGGCCCAGACTTGGCTGCCCGAGATCGCCGCAGACGGGGATCACGCGTTCCTCGAACATCTCCATAAGCTCTGCTTCGCATGGGCCCATTGACTCCATCGCAGCTCTCAGCCTTTGCCTGCCCTGATTTTCGTCGGAAGACCGGACAAGAACATGGATCTTCGCCCGTGTCTGTTCCAGCAGACTCTTCATAAGGAATGGCCCAATGAAGCCGGTCCCGCCCGTGAGCAACACGTGACCCGGCATTGGTGTGTCCGGCACGGGCGCAGGCACCGGAGGCTCGAAGACGAGCTTACGGTCGTTGGTCATCATCTCCTTCTCGGCGGCGCTCTGCTCTTCGCGGAAGGCCGCAAGGGAATGACGCAGATGAACGATGGCCTCTTCGGGAGCGTTCTCCAGCATCTCGGCCAGACCAAAGAGCTCGGCTACGCTGACACGTTGAATGACACCGATATCTACTTGCCGCGCCAGCATCTCGGCGCCTTTATCTTTCAGCAGCTCCTTGAGCTCATGCATGAACACAACAAGATCCAGGGAATCGAGGCCGGCTTCGACGAGGTTGTACGATTCCTGACCTGTCAGGTTGTACCTGGCCTTCAATTCGGCGAAAGAGGAGTTTGCGTAAGTTTCGGACGAGCAGTTTCCGGCATCCTTCTCCCGCGAAAAGTCGGAGAGAACGGTGAACTCACCTTGCAACCACATCTGCTTGGTCTTGTGGCGCATGATCTTACCCGAACTCGTTCTCGGGATCGCGCGTGGCGCGATGAGGGAGATGACGGCCACTTCTACGTTGAGGTAGTTCCGAACCGCGGCGGCAATCTTTCGTGCTTCAGGAAGGGACCTGGGATTTTTGACTTCGGCGACGATTGCCAGCGCAGGCTCGCTGTCTTCCTGAATCTGGAAGGCGGCGACGCAGTTGTGCCGGATCAGACCGGATGATTTCTCCACGACGTTCTCAATGTCATGCGGGTAATAGTTCTGTCCGCGGAGAATGATCATGTCCTTGATGCGGCTGCAGACGTAGAGCTCGCCATCGTGGAAGAATCCTATGTCCCCCGTACGGAGGTAGCCGTCGTCGTAGGGAGTATCGTCAACAAGCCGTGCTCGAAACTGCTTCAGAGTCAATTCCGGATTATTCCAATATCCCAGGCACTTGCCGCTTCCGGCGACCCAAATTTCGCCGATGCGGTCCGGCTTAAGGGCGAAGTGACCCTCCGGATCCACGATCTTCACGTCGAGACCCGCGAGCGGGGTTCCACAACTGACAATTTGTGTGGCTCCGTCAATTTCAGAGACCTCGGTCGTCATGCGGGCCTTCCCCAGCGCAAGGGCACGCTTGTTGACGGAGACGATGTTGCGACCGCCGAGGGTGACCGCCAGAGTATTCTCAGCCAGCCCATAGGCGACGTAGAAACTCTCGGACTTGAGTCCATAAGACTGAAACGCCTCTAGAAACCGGGTGTAGGTATCCGCCTTTACAGGTTCGGCGGCGCACATCAATACGCGAAGCGAGCTGAGATCACAAGCTTCCAAGCTGTCCTTGGAAAGCCTCCCGGCGCGGAGGCAATAGTCGTAGGCGAAGTTGGGGGCAGCGGTCGCGGTGGCACGGTAGGTGGTGATCGCATCGAACCACAGAATCGGCCGCTGAATAAAGTCCATTGGCGCGAACCCGTAGGTCGTGCCGCCTTTCAGCGCTGGATAGAGGTAGCACCCGATCAGTCCCATATCGTGATACTGCGGAAGCCAGGAAACGACGACCGGAGAGGGATGGTCGATCACGAGCGAATAGGTGTTTAAGATGTTTTCGTGCGTTACGATCACGCCCTTGGGCTCCATCGTCGAGCCCGAGGTGTACTGAAGAAACAGGATCTTCGAACGATCGGCATTCGCCCAGCCCGAAGTGGTATGCACGAAATCCTCTGTGGGGATCCATGGAAGGCTGGAGATGTAATCCACGTCAACGCCGGACGCAGAGACTCCGCTTCTGGCGAGATTCGTCTTCAGGGAAGCGTGGTAGTCCTTGCTCGTCAAGATCCCAGCCGCCTGGCAATCCTTAGCGATGTGGACCATCTTGTAGAGCGCGCTCTGGAACCCGCGCGAACTTGGGGGATAGACCGGAACCGGAATTAATCCGGCGCGCACGCAACCAAAGAACGCGCAGATCATCTCAAGTCCAGGTGGGTACGCGAGCAGAAGCCGATCGCCAGCCGCAAAACGGCCATCTTTCCGCAGATGTCCGGCTATCGCCTGCGCTCGTTGGAGGAACGACGCGTAGGTGTAGCTTTCGATTGGATCGCCGTTTACATCGAGATACGAATAGAGGAGTTTGTCCGGATGCTCATCCGCCAGCCTATCCAGGTTGTCTAAAATTGAAGCCAACATCAATCAGCGATCCTCCAAAGTTGAATAGGGCGAAAGTCGGTAAACGAAAAAACTCTTACCAGTGAACCAGGTGAAATACGGTTGAACTTTGAAGCGCGAACTTGAAATAGGAGCCGGCTGTGAGAATATACCCGTAATTTTTCTCGGCATAAGCGTCGCTCGACTCGCTGGAGAACGGCTGTTCCCCTCCTTACCGCAAAGGGCGCGAAAGAGACATGCGGAGCACCGCCAAACTTCATTGGTGCTTATGCTGAGGTCCCGTTCGTTACGGTTCATTGGTGGTTATATGTTAGCAAAGGATTGCAACAATACCAGTGTCATCATTTTCCACGTATGGGAAGTGGCACCCAGATCATGTCCATTCCCGAATTTCCTTGATTGTCCTTAATGGCTCGCACTAGAATAGTTCTAAGAGTAGACGGCGTGGCAATTTCGCTGCGGGTCACGGTCACAGACGTGGAATCGCGTCTGGCCGAATCACCATGATCGCGGGGGCGCCGATGAGGTTGGAATCCGATACGGTAATCGATCAAGAGCCGGATACAGTGGATCTCGTACAATCGGAAACCTCAGCATCGCCAACAAACGAACCGGCTAATTCATCCTCCTTTCCGAAGGTTCTGCGCCGCCGACTGGATAGTTTTTTCGCCGACCAGAAAATCTCTCCCAAAGCAGACCCCATGATGTGGGTCAAGATCGCTGTGGGCCTGGCAGTCCTGGCTGGTGCCTGGATCGCCCTGTATACGTTCAGACCCGGTTCCTGGAAGTTCGTTGCTCTCTATCTTTTAGGCGGCTTCGCACAGACATTCCTTTTGTTGAACATCGCTCATGACAGCAATCACAACGCCGTCTCGTCCCGGCCGCTCGTCAACAAATCCCTGAACTATATCTTCGATCTGTGTGGAATCAGCTCGTACATGTGGCGTTTCCTTCATCATCGAGGTCATCACTCCTGCATCAATCTCCATGGCGAAGATGATGCGCTCTCAGGACGCGGCATCCTTCGCTTTACGCCCCACGAGCCCCGGGCTCCCTGGCACCGATTCCAGCACATCTATGCGCTGTTCCTGTACGCGATGTTCTCTCTGGACTATGTGTTCGTCAGAGACTTCCAGCACTTTTTCCTCCCGACCCACGGATACCTGAAACGCGCCAAACACCCCATGCGCGAGTACGTTACCCTCTTCGCAGGCAAGGCCTTTTACCTCACGTACATGCTCATCCTGCCGGTGCTGGTGCTGGGAAAATCGCCTCTCCTGGTCGTCGGCGCGTTCCTTCTGGTCCATTTAGTCGTCGGTCTGTCCGTGACCCTAGTATTCCAGACGACACACACAATTGACAGCACTTACTTTCCCGCGGATCGTGGCGAGTTCGAAAACGGGGTGTATCACATTTTCGCGACAACAGCTGACTATGCAACGGAAAACCCGGTCGTCGGTTGGCTCGCCGGAGGGCTCAACCATCACATCATCCACCACCTGTGCCCTTTCGTCTGCCATACCCACTACGCTCCGCTGACCAGGATCGTGAAGCAGACCGCCGAAGAGTTCGGGGTCCCCTATCGGCAGCACCCCACTATGACCCGGGCAATCCGACATCATCTAATACTTTTGAAGCAACTGGGGAACGAAAACTGATTCTGTTTTATCTTTTACCTATGGCCTCGCTATTCCTTCCTACAAGTGACGTGAATTTCCCCGCGATTCAAGGCAGGTACCAGGGAGGCCAGGTATGACGACATCAACGCTTATCCCAGCCGTTTCCCGATTTCGCAGCTTTGCTGATTCTGTCGCAATGGCTCGCAATCCTGTGCCGGTTTTGGCCAAATACAACGAAACCTATGGCGACACCTTTCGGTTTTACTTGGGTGGTCTCAAGGAGGCGATCGTTACCATCGATCCCGCCATCATTCAGCATGTGTTGAAGACCAATGCGGAGAACTATCAAAAATCTGAAATTCAAGTAAAACGGATGGGCCACTTCCTTGGGAAAGGTCTTCTCACGACCCACGGAGAGCCCTGGCGTACCCAGCGGCGTCTCATCCAGAAGGGCTTTGATCGGAAGCAACTCGATGCGCTGTCCTCGATCATGCAAGACTCCTTGGCGGAGTCACTCCGTGATTTTGATAGACAAATCCAGGACGGCCCTGTCGACATCTACCCCCAGCTAATGAAGATTACCTTCGCGATGGTCGCCAGATCATTGTTTGGCGCGTCCTTGAAGGACGAAGACATCGATCTGGTCAGCCACACCATCTGCACTGTTCAGGAATTCATCGTTCGCCAAACCCTTCAGCCCTACCTGAATCCATGGTTCGCCGCCTCGGGCGAACTGCGCCGGCACGAAGAGATGCGGACGCGTGCCGACGCCGTCCTGATGGAATACATCAAAAAGCGCCGCAAGGAACCGCCCCGACCCGACCTGCTGCAGACTCTGATGGATGCCCGTTACACTGATGGCGAAGGTATGCCAGACGAGCTCATTCTGAGCGAGAGCATGCAACTTCTGGTTGCCGGCCATGAAACATCGTCGAATGCGTTATCGTGGCTTCTTTATCTTTTGAGCTCGCGTCCGGATTGTCTTGAAAAGGTGCGGCAGGAGTTTGATTCAGTGCTCGGCGAAGAGCCCCTGAGCCATGGCCATGTTCCAAAGTTCGAGTTTGCGACTCAGGTCATTCAGGAGGCACTCCGCCTCTATCCGCCGTTTTGGATGATTGACCGCATGGCTGTTGCAGACGACCGCGTTGGCGACGTCGCCATACCCCGCGGATCGATGGTCATTGTGTATGTGTACGGTGCGCACCATGCTCCGCGCCACTGGCAAGATCCTGAGGTTTTCGACACTGCGCGTTTCGTCAAAGCGAACGATAAGCTGCGTACGCCTTTTACTTACCTTCCCTTCGGCGGTGGCCCTCGAGGTTGTATCGGCGGAAATTATGCGATGCTGCAGATCCTCATGATCTTGAGCGATCTGCTCAGAAAATACGACTTCCAGCTGGCTCCCGGTCAAACGATCGAAGCTCGCCCGATGGTGATCCTGCGGCCGAAGCACGGAATTCGCATGACGTTCACCAATGCTGTCCCGTCTGCCTCGCGCATCACGACTCTAGTGTAGGGGCAGTTCAGAATTCTCGAGATCTAACTAGAACATCCGAACCGTAGTCAGGCATCGGTTCAGACGTGCGACAGCAGGCGTGTCTGAGGCGAGGGGCGCTGATTGAACCCCCGCCAGCGTGATCGTGAAGTCGTTTTGCGGAGCAGGGACCCAATTTTTGATTGGACGGAGTTATGCGAATTAGCAGCGGAAAGTGTAGTAGAAGGGCAACGTCGAGGCACACTCGTCCTGAACATACGACACTGCGGCAGCCGCAATTACGAAAAAGACGAGATGATGCGTTACCTTTACCCCGCAATCGCCGAGAGTTGCGTGGCAAATGGCTGCTTCGATCAGCAGTATCCGCGGGTTGCGTCTTTTAGACTACGAGCGATAGACCGATCGTGAGAATTAGCGCCATCACCGAGATGATCGTTTCACAAACGGACCAGGTCTTGATAGTTTGAATGACGCTCATCCCGAAATACTCCTTCACCAGCCAGAAGCCGCCGTCATTGACATGAGAGAAGATTAGCGAACCCGCGCCCGTGGCGATGGCGAGCAATTCGGGATGAACTCCTGGGCTATTCAAAGCGATTGGAGCCACAATGCCGGCGGCTGTCGTCATGGCTACGGTCGCCGATCCGGTTGCGAGGCGGAGCAGCGCGGCGAGAATCCAGGCTAGCAGGAGCAGAGGAACGTGACTATGCATCGCGAGGACAATAATCGCGTTGGATACACCGCTATCCTGCAGTATCCGCCCGAAGCCGCCGCCCGCGCCAACCAGGAGGGTAATAGTTGCGGTGGGGGCCAGGCATTCATTGCTGAAGCGGAGGATCGTTTCTCGTGAGAAACCCCTCATCGTGCCTAGTGTCACAAAGCTGAACAGTACACCGATGAGGAGAGCCAGATCGTCATTGCCGATCAGGTGCAATCCACCATTCAGAGCGCTTCCACGCACGGAAATAGCGTCGGCCCAACTCCCGATCAGCATCAGAAAGACCGGCAGCAGGATGCTGAATAAGGTGAGCCCGAAGCTTGGTAGGCTCCGTTCTTTATCGTGATCAGCGAAATCCTTCGCGATCGGATTCTCTGTCCCAAGCTGCACATGCGGCGCAATCAGCTTGGCGAAAACCGGCCCCGCGACCACCGCCGTCGGAACGCCAACGATCAATGCATAGAGAATCGTGCGACCCACATCCGCCTTGTAAATTGTTACCGCCAGAAGCGCCGCAGGGTGTGGCGGCACCAATCCGTGGACCACGGAAAGCCCAGCCAGCATGGGCAAGCCGACCAGGATAAGCGAAGTTCCTGTCCGCCGAACCACTGTAAACACGATCGGAATCAACAGAACGAAGCCTACCTCGAAGAAAGCAGGCAGTCCTACCAGGAACCCGATGACCACCATGGCCCACGGGATATTCTTTTCGCCAAACAGCCGGATGAGGGTATAGGCGATCTGGTCTGCGCCACCAGATTCTGCCATCATCTTCCCCAGCATTGTGCCCAAAGCCACCACGATCGCGATGTGCCCAAGCGTCGAGCCGACACCCATCTCAAAAGAATGGATCACCGTCGCAAGTGGCATTCCTGCAACCACGGCAAGAGATAAGGCAACGACAATGAGCGTGATGACTGGATTGAGTTTTACTACTGCAATCAGCAGAATCAGGCAAATCACCGATGCGAACGCGGAGATCAGCAAAAAGATACTGTGGTGATCGATCATCGGTGGATCAATTCCCCCGAGCCTTGTAGGCCACGCAATCGATCTCCACCTTGCAGTCGACAACCATGCTCGATACGACGCACGCGCGCGCTGGGGGATTTTCGCCGAAGTGTTCTTTGAAGACGGCATTGAATGAGGAAAAGTCGCGCGGATCTTCAAGCCAGACTCCACAGCGCACCACATGCTCCGGGCCATACCCGGCTTCGTTCAGAATCGATAGCAGGTTGCGAATTGCCTGTTGCGACTGGGCAACGATGTTGCCCGCGATGACCTCACCTTGAACCATCGGAACCTGGCCTGATACATACAGCCATCCGTCTGCTTCGACCGCTCTCGCAAAGGGGAGGTGCTGACCACCTGTACCCTTTCCGCCTTCTACCCCGTATCGCTTGATGCTCATCCCGAACTCCTTAAGATTGAAATACCAAATCATTTATTCAACTACTGACTGAATCATTGAATCCATGAACTGTCGCCACGAGGCAGAAAGCACCCCCCGCGAGCTCCCGTAGCTCCGTCGGCGGTATAGGAGAGAACGCCGTTCACCCATACAGCCGCGATGCCCTGGGCTGGACGTATCGGATCAGAAAACGTTGCCGTGTCAATGATCGTCTCCGGATCGAAGAGCACCAAATCGGCATGATAGTCCTTGCGTATCATTCCACGCCTGGCTAGCCCGAACCTTTGCGCCGGTAGTCCGGTCATCTTGTGGACGGCCTCTGGGAGCGAGAACAATCCTTCGTCGCGACTATATCGTCCCAGAACACGCGGAAAAGTGCCCCAGAGGCGAGGATGCGGTCTCGGGTCGTTCGGCAGGCCGTCGGAGCCGATCATAGTCGCCGAGTGGCGCAAGATCTGGCGCATGTCGTCTTCGGAGATGCTGTGATAGATCGCGCCAGCCGGTTGCAGTTGTTGTGCCGCCTTCAAATGGCTTGTCTGCCAGTGCTCTGCAATCTGCCTCAGGGATTGCCCGGCCACCTCCGGATGTGGCGTGCTCCAGGTAATCGTGATGTGAACCCGCTCATCCACCTGGCGAAGATCGAGCGTGCTTGAACCGGCCGCATAGGGATAGCAATCGCAGCCAGCAGCTTGAGACGTTCGCGCTACGTCCAGCGTATGTAGCACCTCACCACCGCGGCCCCAGTTAGCGATGCCGGCACACTTCAAATGAGAGACGATAACCGGCACATGGCTGAGACGACCGACTTCGAAGGCCTCGCGCATCGCATCGAGGATGTCGTCTGTCTCAGTTCGCATGTGCGTTGTGTATACCGCGCCTGCCGCCTCCAGCGGCTTTGCCAACGCTAACACTTCTTCGGTAGACGCCGCGTGAGCGGAGAGATAGGCCAGGCCAGAACTCAGACCTAGTGCTCCGCCGTCGAGTGCTTCCTGCAATTGCTCTCGCATCGCTTCAACTTCAGCCTCCGTTGCAGCACGATCAAGCCGGTCCATATGGTTATTCCGCAGTGCCGTGTGACCGATCAGCACGCCAACGTTCACAGCGGGTTGCGCATCTCGGATGGCGTTGAGATACGAATCAAAGGTTGGATAGCGAAAATCCTCCGCTTCGCCAAGCAGGTTCATGGGGTCAGGCGGCTCGCCGCGCAACACGACTGGAGTGGCGCTGATACCGCAGTTGCCAACGATCACCGTGGTAACACCCTGCGAAATCTTCGGCAGCATCGCTGGTGTGCGAATCACGGCGGTGTCGTCATGGGTATGGACATCAATGAAACCGGGTGCCAGCACCAGACCATCGGCATCCATCGACTCTCGCGCATCGTAATCAATTGACGCGCCGATTTCGCAGATTCTGCCGTCGCGAATAGCGACATCCAGGGAGTCAGACTCCGTACCAGTGCCGTCCAGAACCCGAGCATTACGGATCAGCGTGTCGCAACGTGGCATCCTGGCTCCTTCAAGATATAGGCTATATTCATCCGGGCCTTCAGTCCCGCACTCTTTGTTATGGACATCCATTCGTTGAAAAATCGAAGCTCGACGCACATATACACTCCTTCCGCGATTGCCCCCCTAAACAAAGGGATGGGCTTTCTTGAGCGAGCGGTCGAACACGAAGAGATTGCAAAACTCGACTGGAACCTGCTGCGAGAAGATCTCAGCCTTCCCACAGCCGTTTTGTATGAAGACAGGATATTGCACAACCTGAACTGGATGCAGCAGTTCATAAACCACTATGGTGTCCAACTTGCCCCCCACGGCAAGACCACCATGGCTCCCAGACTATTTGAGTTGCAATTACAGGGTGGCGCCTGGGGAATCACACTTGCAACCGCACACCAGACGTTGGTCGCCCACAGGCACGGAGTGCGTCGTGTTCTCATGGCGAATCAACTGATCGGCAAAGAAAATATGGCCATCGTCGCACGGCTGCTCGAGGACCCGGACTTTATTTACTACTGCCTGATCGATTCGGCGGCCCAGGTCGAACAGCTAGGTGCGTTTTTCTCGAAAGGGAAGCAGCGTCTCAACGTATTGCTAGAGTTAGGAGTGATGGGAGGTCGATCTGGCGTCCGCGACGAACAGCAGTTACAGGCCGTGCTAGAGGCTCTTTCCCGTTGGAGCGGTTCCATCGCTCTCAGCGGCGTCGAGATCTATGAAGGCGTTCTGGAGGAAGAGGCTTCCATACGCGCATTTCTTCAAAGGGCGGTCAACATTACGAGCACGCTTGCTGGCCAGAGACGTTTTCAGCAATCACCCATCCTGCTCTCAGGCGCCGGCTCTGCCTGGTACGATGTGGTCGCCGAAGAATTCTCTGCTGCAGGGTTTGGAGACAGCATCGAGATCGTTCTGCGCCCGGGTTGCTATCTCACACACGACGTAGGTGCGTATCGCAAGGCGCAAGCGAAGATCGACCAACGCAATCCTATTGCGCACCGGATGGGTTCAAGCCTTTTGCCCGCACTTCAGGTGTGGGCCTACGTGCAGTCGATACCAGAGGCCGAGATGGCGATCATCGGTATGGGGAAGCGCGATGCCGCCTTTGATGCCGGTCTTCCAACGCCTGCATTACACTTCAGGCCAGGGGATACAGCACCTAAAATGGCTCCCGCCCACTGGTCACTTACCAAAATGATGGATCAGCACGCATACCTGCAAATCACCGGGCAGGATGATCTTCGCGTAGGCGACATGATCGGCTTCGATATCTCGCACCCTTGCCTAACTTTTGATAAATGGCGTCTGTTACCGGTTCTGGATGCCAAGTATCAGGTTGTCGACATCATTCATACCTTCTTCTAATCAGTCTGCGAAGCCTTAACAGCCGCGTCTTGCTGGAAACCCCGGACGATGCGAAGATATTCGGCAGCTTTGTGAGTGATCTCTTTGCGACGGCCCTCGCGTATAGCGTGGGTATCGACAAGGTCTGCACCGACGCCAAGGGCGAATGCACCGGATTCTAGGAAATCCCGCGCGGTGGCATGAGAGACGCCGCCGGTGGGGATCATGTCTATATGGGGAAGCGGAGCTTTGAGACTGCGAAGATATTTGGCGCCGCCCATGGAATCGGCGGGAAAGACTTTGACGACGTCAGCGCCGGCGCTCCAGGCCGTAAGGATCTCGGTGGGGGTGAGGGCGCCGGGCAGGACGGCGATAGAGAGGCGTCTGCAGAGGGAGATCGTGGGGAGATCGAGCGCGGGACTCACGATGAACTCGGCGCCGCTATCGATGGAACTCTGCGCGGTGTCTGCGTCGAGTACAGTGCCCGCGCCGACGAGAAGCTCGGGCCGCTCCTTTTTGAGGCGGCTGATGACCAAGAGCGCGTTGGGAACGGTCATGGTTATCTCCAGAACGTGAATGCCGGCATCCGCGATGGCAAGCGAGAGCTCGAAGGCGTCTTCTGCAGAGGAGGCGCGCAAGACGGGGATGAGGCCGCCGGCACGCATCAGTTGAAGCACCTGAAATTTGGTTCGTGACATAGCGGGCTCCGTGACGATACTAGCGGATCGTGCCTTTGAGCTTTCCGCTCATCAGAGCTTCGACCTCGGAAAGTGTGGACATGGAGGAGTCTCCGGGAGTGGTCATGGCAATGGCGCCGTGAGCGATACCGCAGTTCAGTGACCAGGTGAGGCTCTTGCGCTGGAGGAGGCCGTAGATGAAGCCCGCAGCGAAGGAGTCTCCTCCACCGACGCGGTCCAGTATCTCGAGGTCATCGAAGCGCAATCCATGGTCGACGTGATCTTGGGCGAAGGCGAAGGCGCTCCACCCGTTGCGGTTTGCAGAGGTGGTGTGTCGGACGGTGGTGGCGACAACCCTCAGGGTAGGGAACTCAGCGATGATGCGCTGGGACATTGCATAAAAACTTTCAACGGTGTGCCATGCCGGACGGTGGGCGTGTTCTTCGACGGCTGAGGCGATGTCGCCCTCGTGGCCGAAGAGGACGTCAACCAGGGGGAGGAGAGAGCGATTCACATCGATCGAAGCCTGGCGGCCGCCGCGCGATCTCCAGAGGGACGGACGGTAGTTGCCGTCGAAGCTGACGATGGTGTGGTGCCGGCGGGCTGCAACCATGGCTTCGCGTACAACCTCGGTGGACGATTCGCTAAGCGCGGCCATGATGCCACCGGTGTGAAACCAGCGCACACCTTCGTGGCCGAAGATGGCATCCCAGTCGATCTGTCCAGGCCGTAGCTGGGAGACGGCCGTGTGGCCCCGGTCCATGACGCCGGTGCCCGGGCGAACCCCAAAGCCGCGCTCAAGGAAGTAAATGCCGTTGCGCGACGCGGAGCCGACGCCGTCGAAGGCGTCCCAACGGATATGGGAGGTGTCGACGCCCCCTTGAAAGATCAGGTCTTCGACGAGACGGCCGATGGGGTTATCGACAAGCGCGGTGGCGACGGTAGTGCGCATGCCAAAGCAGCGACGCAAACCGCGAGCCACGTTGTATTCGCCGCCGCCCTCCCAGACGCGAAAGCTTCTTGCGCCAACGATGCGACCTTCGCCGGGATCGAAGCGGAGCATGACCTCACCGAGAGAGAGAAGATCCCACCGGCACTCGTCGGCCGCGCGGAGCGGAAGGTACTCCATCGTTTCTGATGCACCGACGTTCCTGGCTTCGATGGGAGTCTCCTGATCTTTGCGATGGTTCCTGTGATAGTGAGTTCGATGCAACAACTCAAAGAGCCCACAAGTTTGATTGTGGGTGCTCCCGGATGTTTGCGTTACGTTATGCGCATAATTCTAAATGTAGTTATGGGCGGAGAAACCTGAAACAGTTCTGCCCCCTCTCTTTTAGCGGGTTTTGTTGCGCTACGAATAAGGCGCGAAAGCAAGAATTTGCCTTGCTCCCGCGACTGGCTATTGTGCGACAACGCTGATTGCGTAACCTCCACCCGGTGCGCATTTCTGAGTTAGCGTTGATGTGTTCGTAACGTTCAACTTGCGAATCACGTACGCCTGAGGGTTAGTTTCGTAGTTTGCGTCCGGTGCATCTGCATATATGGTTGCAATGTACTTCCTCCCAGGATCCAGGAAATCGAAAGAAATTCTCGATTCGCGAGCAAGTTCATCGTTGGTCCTCCCGACGAACCAGTTGTCGCTCCCTTTTGCCTTGCGGGCGTAGGTGATGTAATCACCGGGCTCTGCTTCAAGGACCTTCGTGTCATCCCATTGCACCGGAACATCCTTGATGAACTGGAAAGCATCTATGTGCTTCTCATAGTTCTCGGGAAGATCGGCGACCATCTGCAACGGGCTGTACATTGTCACGTAAAGAGCGAGTTGCCTCGCCAGCGTGCTGTGAACGTAAGAGTGATTCTTAGGATTTATCTTCTCGACCTTCATCTCGAAGATGCCGGGTGTGTAGTCCATCGGACCACCCATCAAGCGCGTAAAAGGAAGTATTGTCGTGTGGTCTGGGTTATTTCCTCCGAAGGCCTCGTACTCTGTGCCTCGCGCCGCTTCCTCTGCCATCAGGTTTGGAAACGTACGAGACAGACCAGTCATGTGGACTGACTCGTGAGCATCCACCATGATGTGATACTTGGCGGCGGTAGACACAGCATAGAGGAAATGATTTACCGTCCACTGTCCGTAGTGAAACTCGCCTCGCGGCAGAATGTTCCCCACATAGCCGCTCTTCACCGTGTCGTAGCCGTTATCGACCATGAACTGATATGCCGGATTCATGAAGCGTTCGTAGTTCCGGGTGGAACCGGAGGTCTCGTGATGCATGATGAGCTTCACGCCCTTTGATGCCGCGTACTCGTGCAAGCCTTTCACGTCGAAATCCGGATAGGGCGTGAGGAAATCGAAAACATAGTCTTTTTCATGTCCAAACCAGTCTTCCCAGCCCACGTTCCAGCCTTCGGCCAGGACGGCACCAATCCCGTTCGCAGCGGCGAAGTCGATGTATCTTTTAACATTCTGAGTATTTGCACCATGCCGGCCATTGGGCTTCAACTTGGTGTAGTCGGTCACGCCGAGTTGGACGTTGTCTGTGTCGGAGTAGGCCCAGGTGCTCTTGCCAGTGATCATTTCCCACCAGACCCCAACAAACTTGGTCGGCTTGATCCAGCTTGTGTCCTGAAACTTTGTGGGGTCGTTCAGATTGAGAATGGTGTGCGAGAGGAGGATGTCTCCAGCCTTGTCACTGACGAGAATGGTGCGCCACGGTGTCTGCGTCGGCACCTGTAGATGGCCCTTGTTGCCTTGGGCGTCCGGAGTAAGATAGGTGGTCAAAACGAAGTTAGAGTCGTCCAAAACGACGCTCATCGCCGCGTAGTTGATCAGTGCTGCCTCGTGGATGTTGATGTAGAGTCCGTCTTTGGACTTCATCATCAGCGGAGTCTGAAGAGCTGTCGGTCCAATCGGATGCTGGGAGGCATTTGGCGTGATCGCCTCCTTCATCTTGCCGCGGACCTCCGATAAATTCGAAGTGACGGTGCTGTATTCTTCCGTATCGAGATCACCAGGCAACCAGAAAGCTTTGTGATCTCCTGCAAGTGCAAACTGTGTGTCCTCGTCCTTGAGGACGAAGTATTTCAGGTTTGCCTGCTCTGGGAACTCGTACCGAAAGCCGAGACCATCGTTGAAGAGCCTAAACCGAATGAGCATCGTGCGGTCTGTGTCCGCCTGGTGTAACGTGACGGTGAACTCGTTATAGTTGTTACGGATGTGGCTGACGTCGGCCCAAACAGGCGTCCAGGTTTCGTCGAAGCTCCGGGTGTCCTCTTTCAGAAGCGAGAACCCTGAATTGAGTGGCTTTTCCTGCACCAACTCGAAGCCCATGAGGCTTGGTTTCAGAACAGTTTTGCTCTTGTAAGTGAGAGCGTACATAGGCGCGCCCTGACTCGTGAGACTGAAGGTCAGTGCCAGACTGTGGTCAGGGGATATGAGTTGCTGTCCATGCGCCACGAATCGGGCAAGCAGCAGTCCCACTAACATCAGGGTTGCGCCGCTTTTGCCGAGAAAGCGGACGATTGAGATGGGGAACTGTTTCATAGGGCCTCTCACTTTGTTTAGAGCGTTAGTCGTTTGTTGCGGAGCTATTGAGACGAAAGCCGGATGTCACGCGAAGAGGAACCCACCTCAACTTTGCTGGGCACTACGAACTCCCATCGGTCGCCATCAAGGCTCCAGACCCGCAAAGCCTTTGGCGGAATAACAACCCGCACCTCTCTTTTTTCGCCTGGTGTCAGACTGACCTTTGACCATCCCGCCAGTCGTCGTGGCGGTTCACCCGGACTGCTAATGTCGAGGTAGACCTGAGCAACTTCCGCTCCAGCGACATGCCCGTCATTGCTCACTGAGAACCTTGCTACCATGTCATGTCCGTCAGTCTTCTCAACGGACAGATTGGAATAGCTAAAGTGTGTGTATGAGAGCCCATAACCGAACTCGTACAGTGGCTTGATATTGTGGACGTCGTACCAGCGGTAGCCGATGTCGAGTTTCTCTGTATAGATTGGGTCAGTGGCGAAGGCTCCATCTGTGCCCCATGTGGGCGAATTCTGATCATGCGTTGGAAAGCTAATAGGGAGCTTGCCGGACGGGTTCACCTTGCCAAAGAGCACGTTCGCAATCGCCTTGCCGCCAGCTTCGCCTGGATACCAGGCTTCGACAATAGCCGATACCTTTTCCTTCCAAGGCATCAGAACAGGGTTGCCGCTTTCGATCACAACGACTGTGTGCGGATTTACATCCGCGACTGCCTCTACTAGCTGGTTTTGATTCGATGGATTTGCAAGGTTAAGACTTTGGAGATCTCCGAAATCCTCTCCGGCTGGTTGCGCCACGACAACGATGGCAACATCTGCGTTACGCGCGAGGGTGACCGCATCGCGTATCTCGTCTGGCGTGTAATCACGAAAAGGCACGTTCTCATCTCTGTTTCCCGCAAAGGAAACAATCGAGGCCGGTGACAGTTGCTGAAGCGCTTTGGTCAAAGGAGCGTCCACCTTCAGCCAAGGACTACGCCACCAGCCGCATCCATCTGTCTTTGCGAAACGAAGACCACCGCAACCGGCAAAGGCGCCGGTGACAGGGTGGAATGTATCCGCCGAGCCGCCACCAGTCATTACAGCGGCATCTGCATGCGCGCCAATTACGGCAATCCGCTTCGGGGCGTTGATCTTTAGTGGAAGCTGGTTGCTCTGATTACGAAGCAAGACAATTGACTGTTCCTCAACTGATTGTGCGAAGGAGTTCGCTCCCACAAAGTCGATCGTTCCTCCACCTTTCGGAGCGTCATCCATGACTCCGGATGCGATCAGCACATAGAGCTTCCGACGGACCATGTCGTCTAGACGATCCTGCGACACGGCGCGGCTGACCAAGACGGATCTCACCGGGACAGGGGCAAGGAAAGCCGGGCCAGCGTCGCTGCCTTCTTCCTCATCCAAGCCAGCATTAATCGCCTTTACTGTGCTATGCGTGGCACCCCAATCGGATTGGACCTCTCCCTGGAACTTCCACTCGTTTTTGAGGACGGAGGTGAGAATAAATTTGTTCTCGCAAGCGTAGTCGCCGTTCAGGCGGGTATAAGCACACATGAAGCTGAGAGGGTGGCTTTTCTCCAGCGCGATTTCGAAGGGCAACAGGTAGAGTTCTCGCAGAGTGCGTTCATCAATCTGACTGTTGCCTCCCATTCGGTTGGTTTCTTGTTCGTTGCCGGCGAAGTGCTTAGCTGTCGCGATCACCCTTTGGCTCTGTGTGCCGTTCGTCCGCGCAGCGAGCAGTTCACCAGCAAGGATGGGATCCTCTCCGAGATATTCAAAAGTCCGACCGGCCCTGGGTTCACGCGTAAGATTGACCCCGCCGCCAAGGCCCATTCCAAACCCTTGAGCACGTAGCTGTTTGGCGACCTGAACGCCGTAGTCGTAAGAGAGTTGTGGTTCCCAGCTCGCGGCAAGGGCGATCGTTGCGGGAAACGTTGAACTCGCCTGTGTGGTGCTTCCGGAGCCCGTTGCCGAATCAACCATGTTCAGGTCTGGAATGCCGAGCCTTGGGATACCGGGTATAAATCCGGCACCGCCGCCAGGACTCGCGTTTGAAGGGTACTTCGACGCGATGAACTGAAGCTTCTCGTCCAGTGACATCTGTTGCAGGAGCGAGTTCGCTCTTGCTTGCACTTGCGCATCAGCGGGAGTGCTTGTTTGGCCGTAAACACTTTGAACGGTTGTACAGCCAAAATAGAGCAATATCGCTGCGAACTTGAGATTAAACAAATACATCGGAACCCTTTCCAGCCTTTGGTGATGCCTGAGAGAGGCGGCAAAGCAATTAATCGTTCAGCTAAGGCTCTTCACGGCCCGGCTTTCAATATGGATTCCCCGAGCAGACAAATCTGAAATACTCTCCTGTTTGCGGAGCCATTTAGATGAGAGGTGCACGGAGTGCGTCGGTGCATCTCTCATCAACCAAATGGAGTGAAGGCATGCCGGCCCTTGTAGCTGTGGCCAATCTACGGAGCCACGGTGAAACCGCTATGTAACGATGCGTTAGAGTCATCTCCCACCCATAGGTCAAAGCGGGTATCGTCCTGCACCCACGAACGAGTGGCGGCGCTCCAGTATGTAAGGTCGGCTGTGTCTAAGTTGAAGTGCACGGTCTGTGTCTCTCCCGGAGCAACCGTGACCCGATGGAAGCCCTTCAGCTCACGGACTGGGCGGGAACTGGTTCCTGATTGCTGATGTAAGTACAACTGTGCAACCTCATCGGCCGTGACAGTACCGCTGTTCCGTACATCGACCGCAACGTCCAGACCCTCGCCTCTGTGAATTTGGTCATGGTTGATATGCAGGTTAGAGAACTGGAAGTTCGTATAGCTCAGCCCATAGCCGAAGGGGAACAGTGGTGTGCTTTCCTCATTCCAGTACCGAGTGCCTTGTTTCTCTGGTTGATGAGTGACGTCATGCGAATAGAAGATGGGCACCTGCCCGACATCGCGCGGCCAATCGTATGGCAGCTTCCCAGCCGGAACAGCCTTGCCATACAGTAGATTGGCGATCGCAATGCCACCCTCCGTTCCGGGATACCATACGTCAAGGATGGCAGGAATATTCTTGCTCGCCCACCTCAGTTCCAGAGGACGTGCGCTCATCATAACCAACACGACCGGCTTACCCGTGGCAGCGACCGCTTCCAGTAGCTCCTGCTGACGCCCCGGTAGTTCGAGCGATGAGCGAGAGGCCGCTTCACCATCCATGTTCTGCCTCTCACCCAGAACCATCACCACTACGTCAGCGCTGCGCGCCGTTTGAACTGCTTTGTCGAACTCCTGCTTCTGCTCAGCTTCTGTCCATACTGGGGTCTTATCTCCACCAAAGATCGCATCAAACATGGAAGGGAACTTGCGCGAAATCTGCACACCTTGGGAATAGGTGAACTGCGTCCCCTGTGGAGCGATCTGCTTCAGACCTTCCAGGACTGAAACACTCTCCTGTTCCTTGTTCACGAACACCCATGGGCCGGTGATATCCCGCTTTGAGTCAGCCAGTGGACCTATGACGGCGATATTTCTGTTACCGGAACCCTGCAACGGCAAGAGCGCGTGCTCGTTTCGCAAAAGAACGGCAGAACGTTCAGCCGCCCGAAGCGACTCTTGTTTTTGCTCCGTGGCACCGAGAACCTGCGCGGCCCTGGCCTCATCTACGTAGGGGTTTTCGAACAAGCCAAGACGGATCTTCGTTTCGAGAATGGGGCGGACAGCGGCGTCTAGTTGTTCGCTGTTGATCTTGCCTGCCTTGTACGCCGCTGGCAGATTGTCATAGGCGTCCTTGTTCAACGCCATCTCCATATTTACGCCTGCCGTGAATGCACGCATTGCGGCATCTGCTTTGTCTGCAGCAAACCCATGGGTCTGTAAGTTGTTCACCGCGTCCGCGTCACTTACGACGAAGCCGCCAAACTTCCATTCGTCCCGTAGAACGTCGTGCAGTAGCCAGCGATTTCCAGTTGCCGGAACGCCGTTCAGGTCCATGTAAGCGCTCATGATCGTGCCGACACCGGCGTCCACGGCGCTCTTAAAGGGGGGCAGATAGACATTGCGAAGCTGTGCGTCGGAAAGGTCAACAGAGTCGTAGTCGCGGCCTCCCTCTGCAGCCCCATACCCCGCAAAATGCTTTGCGCAAGCCACGATGTGGTCCGGGGCTCCGATGTACGCTCCCTGAAAGCCCCGAACTTGAGCCGCAGCGACGGCGCTCCCCAGGTAAGGATCCGCTCCCGCGCCCTCGACAATGCGACCCCATCTCGGATCTCGCGCTATGTCCACCATCGGTGCGAACGCCCAGTCAATCCCCACAGCGCGCGCTTCCTTTGCCGCTGCAGCCTGCGCCCGTTCTATGGTGTCCGGATCCCACGACGCTGCCATAGCGATCGGGACGGGAAAAATAGTTTGGAGGCCATGAATGACATCGAAGCCGAAGATCAAAGGAATATGAAGACGGCTCTGCTCCACTGCAACGTGCTGCAGATGATTGATCACACTCGGGTCTGTCACAAACAGCAGGGAACCGACTTGACCCTTTGCGATCCGGCTCTCCATCGTCGCGTCAGGCTTCGTGAAGAGAAATAGTTGACTCAACTGGCCAGCTTTCTCCTCTGGAGTCATCTGTTGAAGCAGAGCATCCGCACGTTGTCTCACCGCCGCATCCTGGACCGAAGGCTTCGTGTTTTTCGCCTCCTGAGCGAAGCCCCGCTGCAGAATTGTAGACGGAAAGATCATACTGATTGTTGTGCAACCGGCCAGCAGCTTGCGCTGAAACGCGCCTCGATTTCGTCCATGCAGCGTCGGGGAAGACTTTGCGACAGTGGGGTGGGGTTTCATAGACAGCCATAGTACCCGCCGCGAGACAAGCCAGACAATTTCCTTAAGAATTCTTAAGATTCATCGCGGTGGCGGAGACGTTCATGTGTGGTCGGCCCCACAGATGCTCGTGAGGCCGAGCTACCTGCTTTCGGCTCGTTCTGTCGCCACCGGAACGAAACCGCGCCGCGAAATTTCGCTTTCGAGGTCTCCTGGATGCGTTCATCCTAGGCCGCGGCGCTTCGCATTGCGTTTCCATGCCAATCGGTTGAAGCGGGAATTGAAATCCGCAGACCTTAATCGGACGTGGGGGTTACGTCCCACTTCTGGCACCATAGAAACCACTAGTTTAATTGATGCTCTTGGGTGCGGTGTCAATGTGATTCGCTTGGGCAGCGTAACCAATTTCGTGTCTTATCTGTGATTCTTGCTGGTTGATTTGAAGTTCCTGCATGGCGTCTACGATGTCACCCCGGCTCACGATTGCATAGCGCTCCAATACGCTCCGAGTGCGCCAGTCGCCGATTTTCATAATTACTGTTTCGGAGATTCCGGCACGGCGGAGGTTCAGTGCGGCAGTTCGGCGGAGGTCATGAAGGATGGCCATAAACTGAACGGCGGACATGCACGTGCTGGAGAAGTCGGACTGTGCCGTAGTACCTGTGAACCAGCCGAACAAGGGAGGAAACCTTCGGGCGAAGGTTGGGGAGGGTAGGACACGGATCGGGGAGAACATTGTTCAATCCACATGCTCTCGACACAGAGCGGGAACTGCATCGCAGCACATGATTTGAGCATCGTTCTGGACGAGGGGGACATAAGTCTCGCGTTGCCGCACTTTCGTTTGTTGCTCAAGGGCGTCACTACCGTCTAGCGCCTTTCCTGGTTCTTAGAGCTGATCGTCGCATCACGCGTGATGCGGATTTTCGAACTGCTCAAAACCCCGTTTTGCAGGAACGAAACGAATTGTTCTTGTTTTGGGATGAGTTCTCAAGGCTATTTGAAATCGGCTCTCAAAGGGCAACCACCTACTCGCTTCTTCTCAAAGGCTTCCTTAGCGCGCGGGTCGTAACTGTAGTAGTAGCAAAACGGAGGACGGTACTCGTTCTTTGCGTAGTCGTGGTAGATAATCAAGCCGGTAATCGAAATTATGTGATTGGCGCCATCATCGAGCAAATGGCCTCTGCAATAGACAAAAGCGTCATCTCCTGCCGTCAAAAATGCGAGCCGGACATCATCATCGGACGGGGCGGGTAGCGGTGGCGGCATGGAATCAATAACGCACTTCACGACGACGTCGATACTAACGGCAGGTGAGCGGCCAAATGGTTTAAGACGGACATGCGGAGTGACGTCGATAAACCCATCGACCGGACTGACTTGAGGTCCCGTTTTGACGGAGAGTTTCCTCTCCCATGCCATCAAATTCGGTGCGGATGTAAGGGCGTTCATCAAGCTGCATGGCCTGAACCTGAGCGGCAATTGTTTTCTCTGCGTTCTTTCCACTGTCCACAACGGCCCATATTGAGATGGTGATGGTGAGACCGGTTAAGATGAGACCGAAGAATGTGAACCGACGCATCATGGCGTCGTTATGCTTACGCATTGCGCGGTCGTGGTCTTTCTGTTCTTGCGCCCACATATTGCTCTCGGTTTCACTAGGGGGCGGCATGGGGGGATTCGAACACGTCCTCGGAGTGGAATCAAAGTCCTTGAAGACACCGAAGCTATTATTGGTGGTGGTCGCCCCGCCTGCCTCATCGCCCGAAATGTCGTCTTTTTTAGCAAGTTTGCGTCGGACCACTTCGCAGCGCTTCCTGTGTATTCTCAATGGCTTCGGTTTCCGACAATCCCGCCCAAAAGCAACAAAGCCAAAATTACCAGAGTGTCTTATTATCGAGATAAGTGTTGCGTCGCTGAAATGGCGGTTGTTGTTGCGTCGATTTTTCACTGGACCGCAACACCGCTCGCGAATCGAAGCCAAGCTTGCCGTCGATGCTCTTGCCTGGCATCTCACGTATCCTCGCCCGCTCAATTCGGTTGACACAACCCTTATGTATCGTCAGTGGGCTTCGGCATCCGTGAAAGTTCTGCAAGGGTATCCAGAAAGAGTTCAACCGTTGTCTTCCGAGGAAAGTCGTTCCGCTTTGGCCGTGTCAAAATCGCGATTCGCCATTTAGGAAGTTTTGGAGTCGGACTCAGGATTCGCAGCGTATGAAGATGATGTGATGCAGTGGCTGAACGAGCAAGTGCTGACGGTACTATTGCGACGCCAAGACCATGCGCAACGAAATGAAGTTGCGTCTCAATGTCGCTTACTTGATATACGCTCGATCTCATTAAATGGTGCTGGGTGAAAACCTGGTCAACCAGCTTCCGCAGAGCCCTCTCGGGCGTGAGATCCACGAAGCTCTCATGGCGGAGCATTTCGAGTCGAACGCTGCTACTCTTTGCTAACACATGCTTGCTCGAGCAGATCGCAACGAGCGAGTCTTGCGCGTAAGGAATGACCTGGACTCCGGGCCATCGCTCTTTGCCGATGATCGCCTGGAAACTCAGATCGACATACGCTGAACGCACCAGGGCAGGAGCTGTCTCTGTAGAGAGAGCGCGAACTCCGAATTCGACTTGTGGGAACGACGAGTGGAATCGTTGCAGCAACGTGGCAAGCGGCACGTAAGGTGTCAGACTTTGCAGAATGCCGAGATGCAGACGGCCTCTGACGACACCATCCTGCGACCGAACTGCCTGGACTCCATCATTCAGCAAAGCGAGACAACCACGCGCATGCTCTAGAAAGAGTTCCCCAGCTGCTGTCAATGAGACTTTGCGAGTCGTGCGCGTAAACAGTTGGCTTCCGAGTTCCTGTTCGAGCTCTTTAATGGAGACGGACAGCCCCGATTGAACAATGTTCATGCGCTGAGCGGCAGACGTAAACTTACCTTCTTCCGCCAAAGCAATGAAGTGTCGCAGGTGTCGTATCTCCATTATGATCTCCGTCAATTCATCATAATCGAAGATATATGTTATGCGAATCTTTCGTTACACACATGAAAAAAAGAGGCCTAGCCTCGTAAATGTGGGCGCTTTGATGCGACCACAGATGAGGAGAACGACATGGTCAGCACGGAAGAAACAGTTCGAGTTGTTGGTATTTCGGGAAGCCTCCGCAAAGCATCTTTCAGCACGTCATTGCTGAAGATACTGGCGAAGAGGGCAGCGCCTTCCATCGATATTCGAGTGGTGACTTTGGAAGACATTCCTCTCTATAACGAGGATCTTGATCAGAATCCCGAGATTCCCTCGGTTGCCGCGTTCAAGAAAGTCATCGCGGAGAACGACGGCGTCCTGATCGCAACGCCTGAATATAACCACGGCGTGCCCGGTGTTCTGAAGAATGCACTTGACTGGGCCTCACGTCCGGTCTTCGAGTCGTGCTTCAAGAACAAGCCCGTTTCGATCATTAGTTCGTCCAAGGCATTCACGGGTGGCGTCCGGGCCCAGTACCAGCTGCGAGAGGCGCTGATCTCCATGCATGCGCACCTCGTGATGGGACCAGAGGTCGTTGTCGGTGGTGTGCACGCGATGCTCGCTGAGGATGTGTATCAGGACGAGAACGGGCTGGCCTTCATGCTGCGCTCGCTCGATAGGCTTCGTGAAGAAATTCTGAGTCGTCGTCTCGTTTACGCATAAGAAAAAATCATGCTCAAGCCGCTCCAACGCGCTCTTTCATTGATCCTCCTCTCTTCAACTTCGCTCGTCGCACAGACGCACGTTGCTGAACCGGCTGTGAATCTGGGTGATACCAGTTTCCTCGACGGGGTCGCCGGACCGGGTGTGGTCATTGAAGAGATTGGAGACGGAGCACATGAAGGAACAATCGTAGACGGCTCCGGAAATCCGATTTCGGGAACTGGCACTGTTAACAACATCAGCGAACTGACTCACATTGCATGGCTTACTCATAAGACGATTCTGGGCGGTTGGTACGGGACCGAAGTAGTGGCGGCTGCCGCACACGTTAACGCCGGCAGCGCGGGACAGTCCGGTGGTTTGGGAGCGTTCACGGTCTCTCCGTTCATCCTTCAATGGAGTGAGCAAAAGATCGGCAATATTCCTATCGATCAGCGGGTCGTCTTCGACTTTGATCTACCCACCGGCGCTTACACACAATCTTCCGCTGTGAATATCGGCGCTAATACATTCACCGTTCATCCGTATTACGCGATTACCGCATTCCCAGCTAAGCGTGTCGAGACTAGCTGGCGAGTTCACTATCTATGGAATTCGACGAATGACAGCCCACCATTCGCAACAGGTGCTCAATCGACACAGGCAGGACAGGCGATCCATTTCAATGCCACGACTGCGTACAACTTTGGCAAACACCTCTGGATCGGACCAAACGCCTACTACCTCCGACAGATCACGGATGGCCGTGATAATGGCGTCTCGCTTCGAAACTCTCCGGAGCAAGTAGGGGCGATAGGCCCGGGCATGGTCTGGAATTCAGGTAGATGGTCCTTCTATGCGAACGGTTATCACGAGTTCGACGTGAAGAATCGGCCTGAGGGGAACAAGATCGTACTGAGGGTGGAGAAGGTTTTCTGAACGAAACGTAGTGCTTCGAGGAGGAGTAGATGAGAATCCTGATCGCGTTCATTGTCGCATTCGTTATCGGTGCAGCTTCGAGGTGGACCGGAGTTCCATCTCTGGCCCCTCAAGCGATCATGGGTGCTCTCCTGATCGTAGCGATGAGTACTGGCTATGTTTCAGCAGACCGCTTTCTGAAGCGCAATCCCTCACCTTCAGCAACTGCCTCTGTATCGACGTGCGCAACAGCTGAATTGGCGACGGCTGAATTGGCAACGCACAACCAGGAGGTCCTCTCCCACGAGCCCCCAGCAATTCCAGAGCCTGAAGCGGATACCACATTCTGGCGGCAGAAATCCGAAGCTCTGCAACTCATCATTGCCGATCTGCTACTTACGAATGAGCAGCTACGCGCCTCTGAAGACGCTCACAGCTCCAAGGCTCCGACTACTCACACTTTGATCTCCAGAACAAATTCTGTAGTTAGCGAGAAAAAGCATACTTAGCCGACTGACGAGAAATCATGACATGAAGAAACATGACTGGCCATTCCTACTTGAATTTTTGCTTATTGGGTGTCTCTGCTTGCTCTAAGAAGCAGAGACTAATTAGATAGGTATCGATCTCGTAGGCGGCGGTAGTAAGGCAGAGCTGCTGCCGCCTTATCCAGCGTCCAAATGGCGCATCCGGACCAATGGCCATTCGATCGCAGCGCAACGATCCGAGGACGGCCGGTATTGGTTTGCAGCAGTGGGCCAGCCTAGCCGTCTGCAGATTTGGACGTTTCTACCGTACTATTTTCTGGTGCTCGGTGCCACGGGCGTTCTGTGTTGGCTGGCCTCGGCTGCGGTGGTGTCGCCGATCCGCAGGATAGCGGCCTCTATTGCGTTCTTCGGACAAGGCAATCTTCCAAATTGCCGATGAATGGGCACCAATAAAATATCGAGACAATCGCGATTTTTAGAGGCTTACGAGTGCGAGGTTCAACTAATCTGTTTGTCGGCGCAATCCAAGAATGAAGTAGTTCCCGGCAAGCCAGCCACTCGGAGGACGCCCGGCTAAATTGGCATATTGCCAGGATGCAACTCTATCGGTCAACTGCCTGAGACTAGACGTTGTTGGCACTGTCACCGCCGGTTACATCGTAGGTTGCGCCTGAAACCATTCGCGCCGCGTCAGACGCAAGGAACACGACGACTGGGGCCATCTCTGACGGATCGATCCACGGCACACCCAGAATTGATTTGCTCTGCAGCACCTTACGAGCCGCTTCTTCATCCAAGGCTTTGTCGCCCGATGGCGTGCGCCCCGCCACCTGCAAAGCTTGCTCATATCGTTCCTCATGGCGCGTGAGCGGCGTATCGATGAGTCCTGGCACAAGGCAGTTCACGGTGACGCCATGCGGCCCCAGTTCCATCGCTGCAGACTTCATCAAGCCAATGATGCCCCATTTCGATGCCGAATAAGCGGAACCGTTCAACGTGCCATGTCGCCCCTGAGTTGATGTAGTCATGATGATCCGGCCGTGTGCCTGCTGCACCATATACGGCGCAAAGGCACGAAGAGCATTGGCTGTGCCCGTCAGATTGACATCGATCTGGATGTGCCAATCGGCGTCTTCCATCAGAAGTAACGGACGGAACGCCTGGATACCAGCATTGGCGAACAAGATGTCAATGTGGCCAAACTCAGCGTTGATCTTGTCTGCGGCTATGCGCAGTGCGGGAAGGTCGCGCTGGTCCAGCACAAAGCTCCTCCACTGAACTCCTTCGCTCCTAACCATTTCACCAGTCTGATCGAGTTCAGCACGACTTGCTGGCTCCACTCCCGAACGCGGATCGACAACGGCACAGATATCGATTCCAACCACGTTAGCTCCGCTATGCGCCAAGGCTACCGCCGCAGCGCGTCCAATCCCGCGTGCCGCTCCAGTCACTACAGCCACTCTGCCATTGAGAATGCGTCCCCAAGGCTCTGTCTTCGCCTGTGCCATCTGCCCCTCCATATTTCCTGTTAGTGAAACCGCGCTCAGCGCTGCTGACCCGCCTGCCAGAAAAAATCTGCGAGATACGTTTGCCTTAACCGACCCTTGTTTTTCATCTGATTGCATAAGCGCCTCCACTGTTCTTCATTAACAGTTTGGACGAGCAGAGACTGCTTAGCTTTCTCGAAAAGCGCGTAATTCTGGATTCTTGAGGTGTACTTGCAACGCTTCCCACGGACGATGGCCGCGTATAAGAACTACGAGTGAGAAGCGGTGAGTGATGACCGGAAGCGCCCTGGCGTCATGCCTACCAGCTTGCGAAACGTCGTGATGAACTGGCTCTGGCTTGAGAAGCCACATTGCATCGATACCTCAATGAGCGGTACATCACCTTTCTTCAGAAGTTCCTGTGCGCAGGCGATGCGGCGATGATTGACGTATTGATGCGGTGTGAATCCGGTGGACTCGCGAAATAGGACCGCGAAGTGTTGCGGGCTCAATCCAGCTACGTCTGCAAGCGACTGAATGGAGAGATCGCGTTCTAGGTCCGCTTCGATGTACTCCCGCACGCGATGTTCGCGGGCGGGCCCCAAACCTCCTGTCGCATAAGCCGCCTCGCCCTCTCGTACGCTGTAGGCACGGAGTATCCGCACGCAGAGCGTCGTGACTGCTGCGCTCGCCACCGCAGCATTTAGATGACCATCGACTGACTCGAGATAAAGCGAACGAGCGAGTTCCTCAATCAACAAATCTCGGACCAGATAGGTAGGCTGAAGCTCCAAAGAGTCCTGCTGCAAGACATCTGAGGCAAGACGTAGCAGAAACTCCTCACGAATGTAGATGTGAATCAACGTTGCCCGCCGCTGCCAGAGTGTCTTGTGCGGAATACGCGCGGGGATCACGCTGACTGCGTTCCCGATAAATTCCTTGCTTTGGCGAAGCATCCCCGTTGCACGCCACTCCGCATGCATATGCGCAGGCTCAAGGCCTACGGTTACCTGCAAGCAGTCGTGCACATGCTCCTGCCACGTACTGCGCGGCTGTTTGGCCGCGTAAACGCTAAAGCCGTCTCCATCAAACCAAAAATGATCCTCGGGGAGCGGTTCGTTCGCTCCAACCAGAATCATTCGTTCCTGCGATAACTGTGTCACGCGTTCGATCGGCTCCTAACCCGCCGGATGATCCCAGTCTAAAGAATCCAAAAGACCCGTGGAAATCAAAGATACAGGATCACTCGGCGGCAGCCAGACTATATCTGAGATTGCCCGATGTAATCAACGACTGCACCTCGTGCAAAAGGAGAACACATGAACAACGCAACTACCGAAAAGGTGATCCCGACTATTGCTCTCACGGAGGGTGCCGAGATCTTTGAGTACAGTAAAGCAGCTGACCCAATCTCTTCTGGAGCGACGCCGCGCATCCCAGTCAAGACGTTCTCGCCTGAACTGTATGCTTCCGGCGAGACACGTGTTGTTCCACTCGATCTGAGCGAAGAGTTGAAGACCGACTATCCTGTGACGGGCCCTAGTGTGCTGGCAAGCTTCGTTCGCATCAAGTCTGGCGAGTCGATCACCACTTCAGCTGATGCCACCAGCGAGTTCTTCTACGTCATCAAAGGCAAGGGCCATACCGAAATCCAGCAGGGCGCCATCGAGTGGAACGAAGGCGACATCTTTGCGTTGCCCGGCGTAGCTGCTGCAGTGCACCATGCTGACGCGGACACTGCTTTCTACATGGTCAACGACTCTCCTCTGCTCGCGTATCTTGGTGTGGAAAAGTCAAGGAACCGCTTCCAGCCGACGCTGTACACGCGTGTCATGATCATGACCGAGTTGGAGAGGGCCAAGAACGATCCAAACGCAGGCAAGCGCAGCCGTGTCAGCGTGCTGCTGGCAAACAAAAACTTCGGCCAGACGCTCACCATCACACATACGTTATGGTCCATGTTCGGCATTGTGCCTCCAGGTACGCGGCAGCTCCCGCACCGTCATCAGTCCGTTGCGCTCGATTTCGCGGTAGAAGCCAAGCCCGGCGTATACACCCTGATCGGACCAGAACTGAATCCGGACGGCTCTATCAAAGACGCTATCCGCGTGGACTGGGTGAAGGGTGCTGCGTTCGTAACACCAGCCGGCTACTGGCATGAGCACGTCAACGAGTCTGGTGCCGACGCCTATGTGATGCCAATCCAGGATGCCGGTTTGCATTCCTACCTGCGCACCCTGGACATCCAGTTCTATCTCGAAGACTGATCCCTTGTTCAGTATTCGGCCTTCTCGCCCTTTGCAGGGACTGAGGTTGGAACGCCTGGGGTGCCCGCATAGGTGATGAGGAGAATGGTGGGTTCGTCACCCGACTCGCCCCGATGCACATCGTCCACTGACTCGCCTACCGCTTGTCCCTGATGAACAACCAGCGTCTTGCCGGTCGCCTTGTCATGCAGCGTAAGCGTGCCTGAAAGCACGTAAACGACATTTGGGAATGGATGCGTGTGCCATGGCAGGGCAGTGTGTGGTGCTATGGTTAGCTTGATCGTCGTGAGTTGTGGCTGACCCGTCGGGTAGTGTGTGTACGGCTTGCCGTTCCATGATTCGGTCGTTTGCAATAGGATCTCGCGTTTACCGCTTGCAACACTATTCGCGCCGGTTTGAGCGAGTACGGCCGTCAGCGATGCTATGGTGACGGCAGTAATTCCAATGGTGCGGTATTTAGAAATCATGTCGGTCATCTCCCTCTGGATTGCCTGTTCTAAACTCAGCATGGTCTCGCTATTTGCCGGTATAAGACACGCGCCAAACGCTGCGAGAGCCGTCATCTGTAACGTAGAGAGCGCCATCATGCCCCACGGCGACTCCCACCGGCCGGCCCCAGACCTGCCCATCCGCAGTGACAAAGCCGGTAAGAAAATCCTCGTATTCGCCGGTGGCTCTGCCGTCCTTCATGGGAATCCGGATCACCTCGTAGCCTCCGCGATTCGCACGATTCCACGACCCGTGTTCAGATGCGAATCCGTCACCGTCGTATTGGGATGGGAACATGGATTGACTGGTAGGGTAAAACGTCATTCCTAGCGATGCCATATGAGGTTGAACCAGTACATCTGGCGTAATGACTTTGGATTTGAGTTCAGGATGAGTGCCCATAAGTCGTGGGTCCTGATGCCCTCCCATATAGAACCAGGGCCAGCCATAGAAGCCGCCTTCTTTGACTGAAGTCACATAGTCTGGAACAAGATTGTTCCCCAGGGCGTCACGTTCATTTGTCGAACACCAGAGCTGACCCGTAATAGAGTTGACCGCCTCACCGACACAGTTACGAATACCGTAGGCGTACACCTCGACAAATTTTCCCTCAGGGGTGTACTCAAGGACATCCGCCCGATGGAACTCTCCAGGATGGGTGTCGGGATCGTCTGCATTCGATCCACTTCCCACAGACACCAGCATATGCTTTCCGTCGGCAGAGAAGACGACGTCTCGCGTCCAATGGCCGCCACCACGAAGTTGAGCGTAGCCAGGAAGATCAGGCACGATTGTCTCGGGCGCGTGGGCGGCCTTAAGATCGCCGGACTTGTAGGAGAATCGAACCACGGTCGTTGCGTTTCCTATGTAGATCCATTGGGGATTCGCGCCCGCGGGATAAAACGCAATGCCAAAGGGATGATCGAGACCCGTAGCGTAGGTGCTGATAGTGGCTGCCTTACCTGCCTCCGTAACGCCGCGCAGCACCAGAACAGAGCCGGCCTGCGAGTCCGCTACGAAGAGATCGCCATTGGGTGCAGCGTGGATGATGCGAGGCATCACGAAGGTGCCAGAGGTAGGCGAGTGTATCTCTTTCTTGTTTTCGGACCGCTGCATAGGTGTGGCTGCGTCGCCGCCCGCATACAGCTGGACCGTAAAACCGGTTGGGGCGATGGGCCACGCGCCATCTGGCCTTTGAACGAGAGTGGGACCGTTGTCTACAGACTCAGACGGCTTCGGCTCTGGCAGGTCCGCCACTGTGATCTTTCGCCGGATGCCTGGCTTCTGCTGCGTGTAGTCGGCAAACGCGGCCTGACCGGTGATCGTCTGCTGGGCATGGAGCGCAGAAGGAAGTAGGGCGGTGAAGGCGATAGGGGCTAATGCGTGGAACTTTGCGAAGCGTGAAGGTCTCATAATTCTCATCTCCAGATCCGTATTTTGGCTACAGTCGATCATGCAGCGGTTTAGCAAGTCGCCCCTAACGCTCTTGGGACCACCCTAACCACGTAGACTCGCGGGAGGATGGCTTACAGCAGCCAACTTGTCATACGCGGCCTGAGGAAGTTCAACACCAGCAGCAGCAATATTCTCTTCCAGATGCTTGACCGAGGAGGTTCCGGGGATCGGCAGGATCACTTTCGTCCGTTTGAGTAGCCAGGCCAATGCGATCTGCAAAGGAGTTGCATCAAGATCCTTTGCAACTTTCTTGATTGCGTCATGTGCCTCCTTCGCTTGACCGAGCGGAGCCCACGGAAGAAAAGCGATCTTGTTCTGCTCGCAATAGTCAACAATAAAGTCCGACTCCCGATCAGCGAAGCTATAGCGATTCTGCACAGAGACAATCGGTACGATCACGCGGGCTCTCTCTACATGTTCGCGCGTCACATTCGAGAGCGCAACGTGGCGAATCTTACCTTGCTCGCGCAGTCTGGCCAGTGCTTCTATCGACGCCTCGAAGGACACGGCATTATCGGGAGCGTGCAGTTGATAGACGTCGATCCGGTCCAGTCGCAGCCGCTTCAGACTGCCCTCAAGTGCCTCGGTGAGATGTTTTGGACTGGCGTTATGCGTCCATTGGCCAGGTCCGGGGCGCTCCCATCCACCCTTGGTTGCAATCACCAAACCATTTGAATATGGGTAGAGTGCTTCTGCGATCAACTCTTCGGATGTGCCAGGCCCGTAGGAGTCGGCCGTGTCGATCAGGTCTACTCCGAGTTCAATCGCCCGCCGAAGGGTCGCAACCGCATCAGCCTTATCCACGGGAGGTCCCCACACGCCTGCTCCTGTGATCCGCATCGCCCCATATCCCATCCGATTGACCGTAAGATCACCACCGATTGTGAACGTGCCTGCTGCTGCGGCTGTGAGGGTCTGTTGGTTATTCATAATGAATGCTCCTTTTATGTTGAGACTTTGAAATGGTTGGAAAGCCCTGATGCCTGCACTCAGGCGGGCACAGGCGCATTTTGTTCGATCAGATTCTTAGCCTTTAGATCAGCCCAGAACTCGGCAGGAACCTTCGTTTGCATGGAGGTGTAATCCGCAAGAATCTGTTGCTCGCTGCTGGCGCCTACAACCAGGGCGGCAGCAATGTCAGGCGCTGCAGAGAATTGAAGCGCGGCAGTCCGGAGGTCGACTCCATGGTTACTAGCAACATCGCGAAGCTTCGTGCGTTTTTCAAGAAACGCCGACGGAATCCGGTATGACTCTTTCCCATAGTTGTAACGGGGACTTCCCGATATAAACCCTGCATTGAGTGATGACCCAATCACGAAAGACACATTCTTAGCTTTGGCTGCTGGAAACAATTGATCCAGTGCGTTCTTGTGGTCGATCAGAGAATACTGCGAGGCCAAAAGACATACATCCGGATCTGCAACTTCGAGGAGTCGCATTATCGGCTCAGGTGTGTTGACGCCAATTCCCCAGCCTTTGATCAAACCTTCTTCCCGCATACGAGTGAGTTCAGGAAATGCACCCTTTCGCGCGATTTCGAACTGCTCCTGCCACGGAGTCGGAAGATATTTGTTATCCGACGAGAGGTCATGTACGAAGGCAATATCCAGGCTGTCAATCCCGAGCCTTTGCAGGCTGTCCTCGATCGAACGCCGCACGCCAGACGCCGTGTAATCGTAAGTCACATCGTTCGGGGAGGGGGAAAAGGGGAAATATCCGTTTTTCTTCGCGGTCTTCGACGCTTTGAGCAGTTTGCCAACTTTCGAGGAAACGACAAATTCTTTTCGACTCTTGTTGTGAAGAAAGTTTCCGAATCTGCGCTCCGCCAAACCGAGTCCGTACCACGGAGCCATGTCGTAGTAGCGAACCCCGGCGCTCCACGCGGCCTCAATCGTTGCATACGCATCATCGTCGGTAACAACGGCAAACTCATTCCCGAGCGGAACACCTCCGATCCCGAACCTGAAGGCCGGCTTATAGTGCCCATCATCGTCGCTGTTGAAAGCCTGCTCCAGGCTGTCAACTTCAAACAACTGCGATGCGCTTGAGGCAGAGCCTAAAATGGCTGCTGCAGCCACCATGGCCGATCCTTTGACGCTGCGGCTCAAGAAATCTCTTCTCGTATTCATTGGCGTTTCCTCTCTAGCGGTGTCGGGTCAGTAGACGTCCAGAAATCGTCAGGCAAATTGACAACGATCGGCTCCGGCGTACTTCGCACAACCACCCATCGAAACGGACGTTCCTTCGAAGGATTGAGTTCCTGATGTGGCAACCAACTCGGCACATGCAGAAAATCGCCCGCACCAACAGTTAATGAGTATTCCCCAGTGTCTCCCCAGCGCACACAGGCCTCTCCCTCAAGCACGTAAACGACGGTGTCCTGTTCGCCGTGGTGGTGGATGTCTGTCTTACCCGAAGGCTCGACCACAAATATGCCTGCCCAAAGCGAGGAGACAATGCCATTCATTGCTGCAATGGCGGACATCCTCACCGATCCTGGCGTCTGCTGTGTTTCGCTGCTCAGTCCAGCGGGGTGCACAACGCTGATCATCGGATTTGATCTCGGCTGAGATCCCATCCGAATAGCGACTCCCCTCTGCATAGCAAGCGGGTCAGTTATCGGGCAAGTGAGCGAATCGTTGAGTTTGCTTCCCATGTGGTCTCCAGGTGGCATGGTCTTGCCTAGGCGAGCTAAGGTACTGTACAGTACATTACAGATAAGATGCACTCAGCAACAACTTCGTCGCACCATTAATTCGAAAAATCGGACGAAGCTCATTTCTGAACCACGTTTACGAGGGCATCACCACTAACAAGATTGTCGAGGTAGCCGGCGGCCGCGCAGGTGCATTCAAGCGCCCTCCTGTTGAAGGAGGACTCTTTTGTCGTTTACTGCAATCGCACTAGACTTGCGAACAGGCTAGAGGACGCAGCACAAGGCTTGTCACATTTGATACCGTAGGTGGATCTAAGTTAAACCGCGAGTCGGCAGAGAGCTTCTTCCAATCGGGATCGGCGGAAAATTTCTCCCAATCGGCCTCAAGCGAAGTCATATCAGGAAAGCTGAGCATATAGGTAAGATTCGGGAGGTTCGGCCCGACCAGTGTATCGGCGTAGAAAACTCCCGTAGCGCCAGCTTTAGCGAAAATGCCGAACTCGCCGTTGTGAAACATCTCCACCTTTCGGACGTGATCCATGTTTGTCGGCGACTGATACTGACGAAGGTGATAGATGCGTTTTCCCTTAGTTGCAGCGGAGACTGGCGGAGTGACCTTGGGATATCCCGGGAACGTCCTCAATAGGGAACTCTCTATGCGAATGTAAGGCGGTGTGGCGGCGGGAGCATCCCAGAACGACGCAGCCGCCTTCATGAAGACAACGTCTTTCGCCAGCTCAAGGTCAGCGGTAACTAGTGTCTCCAGCTTCGAGCTTGGCATCAGCAGGTAATAGGACGGACTATCTGGTCCGAAATAAACAGAGAACGCACCGACTGGACCAATGCCAAGCCGGTTCAGTGCCGGAATTAAAGGATCCGCAAAAAAATCATTAGTGATCTTTACGCCTGGTCCACTCGCCAGATGATATCGGCGCAGATCCATGTACTCCGGCGCAGAGTTGTCCGCAGTAGAGCCTGCCTGAGCAAGTAAATTACCAGCAGTAGCAAGCGAGAGGGCTGAAGCAGCGAGAGAGCTAGAAAGAAAACTGCGACGATCCAATGAGGAATCCTCCAATAATCTTGTTATTTATTATGAATTACCGTACTGTACATTACGTTACACTATAATTATAGTCTGCGACCCCATATAAGACTCGCCAGCCAGAGTGGTCTGAAGTAGGAGGTCGCATAAAATAGTGCTAGTACAGGGGATTCAAGCTGGAGATTGCATTACATGTTTTTGGATGGACTCAGGACTTGAGAGATGGGAGAGATGAATGCCTAGCAAACGGTCGCGCGGAGAGATCCGAAACGGAAAACTTCAAAAAGTAGCAGCAGACCTGTTTCTAAAACGCGGCTATGAGGGCGTCACTATCGACAAGATCGTCGAGGTGGCAGGCGGTTCGAAGAGTACGGTGTATAGCGAATTCGGCGGGAAGTGTGGGTTGTTCATCAGCAGTATCGAAAACCTGTGCCGCGAGTCGAATGAGCCGCTAGCGAAGATTGACTACACAGGATTGAACCTTGAAGAGAGTCTGAAGAAACTCTCCTTTCACATTCTGAAGCTCATCACTGCAAAGCAGTCCGTAGACCTTCACCGTCTCGCCATTGGCGAAGCCGCGAACTGTCCCGAAGTAGGTGACGCATGGTACACACATGGTCCCGCCAGAACCGCCTCATTTATACGATCTCTGTTGGAAAGTCGACGCAAAGAGCTGCGGAAGACGGCGATTCCAATTGACCGGATCGCCGTGATCCTTCACGACTCGTTGACGGGAGATATCTTATACCGTCTGTTAGCGGGAGTCGGTAAGCAGGTAAATGACGCCGAGCTAAAGCGCTTGGCTGGCGCCTCCGTCGACCTCATTCTCGGGAACGTTCTTTGCGATTAGCCTGAAGACCTTCCGCCCTATTTCAGCTTTCAGCAGCAACCCTCGAAACGTAGTTAGGAAGGTCGTAAGAGCTGGAGGTCAAGACCGAATTCCGGGGTTGCAGGTTTTTGACATGAGTTTGTTACAACGACCTCCGGCATGAAGTGATTCTCCGATAGGTTTTGAACGTCATCGTAGGGGCCGCCGGTGCAAATGTGCAACTTGATGCCAGCCCAAACCGTCCATTAGAAGAGCAACAGTCTCCGCATCTCACTCTCGACCTCTCAGAGGCCCTATGGCAAAGCGTCCCACCGATTCAGAAATTGAGGTACCGTCAGCAGTCGATTCGGAGTCTTATCCCGATTCAGCTACTGTAGCTCCGACCCCCGAGGCCACTCCAAACAACCGTCTCAGCCGACGTTCTTTCCTTTCACACCTTGGCGCCGCAGGTCTAGCTGCTGCGGCGCCTCCAGTGCTCGCATCAGCATCGACTGCGACAGTTCCTCCTGCCGTCGCGACGGAAGAAGCTCTCACTGAAGGCACGGTAGCCATCAATCTCAGGGTGAACGGGCATTCCCACGCTCTCCAACTTGACCCCCGTACAACTTTGCTCGACTGCCTCCGCGAGAACCTTGCGCTGTCCGGCACCAAGAAAGGCTGCGACCACGGTCAATGCGGAGCATGCACGGTCCACGTTAACGGTCGCCGAGTCAACTCCTGTCTCTCCTTCGCCGTCATGCATCGGAACGACGAGATCACAACGATCGAAGGTATTGGTCAGCCCGATCATCTCCATCCCATGCAGGTAGCCTTCATCGAGCATGACGGCTACCAGTGTGGCTACTGTACCTCAGGCCAGATCATGTCCGCAGTCGCGGTGCTCAAGGAGAACGTCGGACCCACGGATGCGGACGTCAAGCAGGCGATGTACGGCAACATCTGTCGTTGCGGCGCCTACTCGAACATCGTCGCCGCGGTCCAACAGGTCCGCCATAGCTCCTAAGCCTCGCAGTAGGACCCACCCGGAGTCGAACCATGGATAGCTTCACCTTTACGCAACCCACCACCGTCGATCAAGCTGTACAGGCTGCCGCCAAATCGGTGACAGCCCAACAGGGCGCTCAGATCCGCTTCATCGCCGGAGGTACTACGCTCGTCGATCTCATGAAGCTCAACGTCGAGCGCCCACGCGAGATTGTTGACATTAATATTCTTCCTCTCGATCGCGTCGAGTCCAGCCCCGAAGGCGGTCTGATCATTGGCGCACTCGCCCGCAACTCCGATGTCGCTCATCATCCGACAGTTCTTCGCGACTACCCGGTTCTCTCGCAAGCCCTGTTGTCCGGCGCTTCGCCGCAGTTGCGCAACATGGCCACTACCGGCGGCAATCTTCTTCAACGTACACGTTGCGTCTACTTCCGCGACACAGCCCATGCCTGCAATAAGCGAGAGCCCGGCACTGGTTGTTCAGCCATCGGCGGCCACAACCGCATGCTTGCGATCCTCGGCACTAGCAAGGACTGCATCGCAACCAACCCCTCCGACCAGAACGTCGCGCTCACCGCGCTGAAAGCCACCATCCAGATTCAGGGTCCCAAGGACAAGCGGAGCATTCCTATCCACGACTTTTACCTGGTTCCTGGCTCTACGCCCAATCGCGAGAATGTTTTAGAGCCTGGTGAGATCATCACCAGCGTCACGCTGCCTTCGCCGATAGCTGGTGCTAACTTCACCTACCTCAAGCTTCGCGACCGCGCTGCCTACGAGTTCGCCCTAGCATCCGCCGCCATTGTCATGCAGGTCTCGGGTGGAAAGATACGACACATCCGCGTCGCGTTGGGAGGCGTAGGTACAAAACCCTGGCGTTCCTTCGAAGCAGAAAAGGTGCTCGAAGGCCATGCTCCGGATCGTGCCACGTTCGTAAAAGCAGCGGACGCCGCTTTAAGAGACGCCAAGCCCGCCAGCGAAAATGCGTTCAAGGTAGAGCTATCGCGTCGCTGCATCGTCCGTGCCCTCACCATGTCTACTAAGTCCGCATAAGCAATAGCCGTTTGCGCAACCGCAGGAGAATCTCAATGCTATTCAGTGAATTCCTCGAGTTCATCCAAGCCGACAAGGCCGGTCCCAATGGCCACATCCAGGCCTCCACTGCCGAGCCCACTGCAGTGATCGGCGCTTCGCTCTCTCGCGTCGACGGCCCGTTGAAGACCACTGGCTCAGCCCGCTACGCATCAGACTACAACTTTCCCGGAATGGTCTACGCCGTCCCCATTGGAGCCACCGTCGCCTCGGGCAAGATAAGCAGCATCGACACCTCCGCCGCCGAGAAGATGCCTGGCGTCCTCACGATTCTTCACCCAAGCAACTTCGACCACGTCTATCGTAACGCCTCCGGCGGACGCAACAGCGAGCAGCGCCCTCCCTTCGAAGATGACTCTGTCTACTACTGGGGCCAATACGTCGCACTCGCTGTAGCCGAAACCTTCGCGCAGGCGCAAGCAGCCGCAGCCGCCGTCAAAATCGTCTACACGCCGGACACATTCAGCGTCGCCACCGACCTCAGCGACCCCATGCCCGCCATCGGCGAACCCGGAGGCCCAAAGATACTGAGCCACCGCGGTGACCCCGAAGCCGTCTTCGCCTCAGCGCCAGTGAAGATCGACTACACCTACACCACACCGGCCGAGACCCACAATCCAATGGAGATGCACGCCACCGTCGCGGTCTTCGACGGCAAAAAGTTCACCCTCTACGAAAGCTCCCAGGGCGTGATGAACCACCTCAACGTCATGAGCCAGGTCCTCGGTGTCCCCAAAGAAAATGTCGAGGTGATCTCCCGCTTTATCGGCTCTGGCTTCGGCGGTAAGCTCTTCCCCTGGCCGCACTCTGCACTCGCAGCGGTCGCCGCTCGCCGCCTCAACCGACCCGTCAAGCTCACGCTCTCACGCAAGATGATGTTTGCCAACGTCGGTCATCGTCCACGCACGCAACAGCGCATGCGTCTCGGCGCGACTCCTGACGGCAAGCTTCTCTCACTCAGCCAGGACTATCGCAACCACACCTCCATCAACGACGACATCCGCGAAAACTGCGGCGAAGCCACCCCATTCCTCTACAGCACCGCCAACCTGCAAGTATCCTCCGCTCTCGTCCGTCGCAACATCGGCACTCCCACGCCCATGCGCGGCCCGGGAGCAGTACCCGGCCTCTTCGCTCTCGAATCAGCCATGGACGAGCTAGCCATTATGCTTCAAAAAGATCCCGTCCAGCTCCGCCTTTCTCTCGACACGCTCACCGACGAGGAGAAGAACAAACCCTTTTCATCCCGTCACCTCAAAGAGTGTCTCGAAGTGGGCTCCAAGAAATTCGGTTGGGAAAAGCGCACCCCAGCCGTAGGCTCCATGCGCAAAGGCGATCTCATCCTCGGATGGGGTGTCGCCGCCGCTTCTTGGTCTGCCGGTCGCGGCATCTCCGAAGCATCCGTCCGTCTCAACGTCGACGGCTCAGCCCGCGTCAGCTCCGGCAGCCAGGACCCCGGCACCGGCACCTACACCGTCATCGCTCAGATCGTCAGTGACAAGACCGGCATCTCCGTCAGCCGCATACAATCCGTCCTCGGCAGTAGCTCACTTCCACCCGGACCTACCTCTGGAGGTTCAACCGCCACCGCCACCATCATTCCCGCCGTCGCCGAAGCTGCCGTCAACGCTATCAAAGTCGTCCTCACCAGCGCAGGCTCTGCCAAGGGCTCACCCTTCTTTGGCAAACAGCCCACCGACCTTGCCATGTCCTCAGGCCGCGTTCACCTCAAAGACCAGACACCCGCGTCCGGCGTTCCCTTTCAGGAGATTCTCAAACTAGCCAACATCGCCAGCGCCAACGGAGAAGGGAAGACCGGAGGCTACGGCTCCGACACCGACGGCAAGAACTTCTCCAGCCACTCCTTCGGAGCGCAGTTCGTAGAGGTCGAGTGGGATCCAGGGATATGCCACCTCCGCGTCAGCCGCGTCGTCAGTGTCGTCGATGCGGGCCGCATCATCAACGACAAGACCGCCCGGAATCAAATGGCAGGAGCCGTCGTCATGGGCATCGGTATGGGCCTGCTCGAGTCCACCACCTACGATCCCCGCAACGGTCACCCCATCAATGACAACTTCGCCGACTACGTCGTCCCCACCTCTGCCGACCATCCGGAAATCGACGTGACCTTTCTCGACATCCCCGACCCCATGATCGGAGAGTACGGTGCCCGTGGCATCGGCGAGATTGGTCTCGCCGGAATGGCCCCAGCCATCACGGCCGCCGTCTACCATGCCACCGGAGTCCGCGTACGCGATCTACCCGTCCGCGTCGAAGACCTCATCACCGCCACAGCCGCTATCTAGACCCGGCTCTTAAGCCTTCGAGCTCAGGAGGTGGGCCCACCTAATCACCTTGCCACATACGTATAAGCTACGCCGTTGATATAACGGCATCCACACGATTTAGAGTCAGCCTCCGAAGCTTCCCAAATCGCGAATCGCGATTCTGGCAACGTGAGCAATGGCGGCAGAGAAGATAGGCGATCTGATCCGCTTGCGGCAGCGTCAACAGAGCCATCATCTTTGGCCTCTTGAGATCTGGATCCGGCCAGATAGGCTTGAGCGGGCAACAAAATTCTCCCCTCGCTGACGACATCCCCACGGATGTTTTCTATGGTGTCGTGAAGTGGTTCACCGAACTCTTCACCCCATCGCTCTTGCCGCTGGCCTGTATCGAGTCGACTGTGTAGTAGTAGGTCGTCTGCGGCTTGAGGTTATCGAGACGTACTCGGAAGATCGTAGATGGATGATCCGGATTCAACCGGATAGGAGATTTTGCAGTCTCGATCAGGCGATTTGGATCGGCGCCATAGTGCACGACTCCAAAATGCACCGGGGATCCGCCGGGATTATTGGTTGTCCAGCTGATAATCGTCAGATATTCCTTGACCAACTCAATCCTGGGTCCCTCGATGATTCGCACCTGCGAGGCTTCTGGAGTGGTGGGACTTACCTGAGCGAAGAGGTTGCCGCTCAAAATCGAGATCGCTAATATGGCAAAGGCTCTGCTCATGCTCACCTCACCCACAGACAGATCATAGTCCTGCATTTCGGCCTTTCAGCGGTCCGCTACGGAATAGAAGGGCTAGGGGCGGGCGCAACGCTACAGATCGCGGATGCGCACGGCGGGAGGGGAGGAGTTGCGATCAAGTGCTCATTGCCTTGGGTCGCAGCCGAACCACCTTTCATGCATGCACCCGTATAAATGTCGCTGTTGAGGTAAGGCCTCGTAAAACCATCCGATAGTGTTTGCAGGAAGGCGACGAGCTGGTTCTCTTCCTCATCTGTCAGGCCAAGATTACCGGAAGTCATGTCAATATTGTTCCGCACCTCTGGCAGGGGCCAGCAGTCTACCTTTTCAGTCGTTCCCTTGGGGCAATGGCCGGAGGTCACCGGGTACGCATACTTGTCGCGCGTATTGTAGAAATGCACAACCTGCTTTAGGCTTTTGAAGTAACCATTGTGAAAGAACGCTTTCTGGAAATAGGGGCCGGGAGCTTCACTGGTGGGACATTGTGGCGGTGTCGAGGCAACATCACGAACGCTGGACACCTGCATTTGGCCGTCCACAGTGGGCGCGTACTGCTTCCACTTCAAGTTCGGGTTTGGGCCAGAACCGAACGCACTTCTGAGAAAGCTTCCGAGTCCCAAATCCCTGTAGCCGAAGCCGTAAGGGTTGGCAATGAACCCGTAGGAATCCGGTTTGGTCTGGTAGTAGAAGGCATTCCCGGGATTTAGCGGCACCCCCTCATTCGCTGAGCCGAAACAGGTGAACAGAGGGTTCACCATGGCGACCGCGCTCGTGTCAGCCTGATCTGATTTCAGACTGGTGCCCCGTCCGTCGAGGTGACACGAATTGCAGTTGCCCTTGCCGTTGAATAGTTTGAAACCAGACATCTCATCTGAAGTAAGCGTGTATTTGGCGGCTAAGAAGGCATCGAATTTCGACGAGAATGGGCTCACCTGCACGGACTGCTCGAATGAGTCGATGGACTGCGCCCAGCGGTCATAAACTATATTTGCGCGGGTTCGATCGCCTGCACTAAGAGGCAGCGGCGTCGTGTTCCCGCCAAACACAGCGGCTCCTCCCGGGGTTGCGCAGATGCGCGCAGTCTCGCGTGGGAACTTGATATCGAATGAACCTTCGCCCCATACCTCTTCGAACAGAGGCCTGTAGGCCGCCTGGGAAAGCCGAAACGCGATGCAAGCTGTATCGGGGAAACCCATTTCCTGAGTATCGACTGGAGGTCCCTGTGCCTGTTCGGCGTCGGGAATCCGCAGCTTATATCCAGTTGCTCGCGAATCCCAGAAGTTTCCGCCAAAGAACAGACCCTGTTCCTGGTTGTATTGGAGAACAGGGAAGAACGGTGAATATGGGTGTCGTTGCGGTGTCCGCTTGCCGGCCCGAAAGTGAACCGCTCCCGGAAACGCGATCATTGTCAGGTTGACCGAGGGAATCGGTCCGCTGAAGCCGGCATATGGCATGTGGCAGGACGCGCATGCCTGGTTCTTGCGCGGCGAGATTGTACTGTCGTAGAGCATAAGTTCACCGAGCGTTTCTATCGCTTCAGTCCCGATATTCTGAAGCACCGGCGGCTGACCTGTCAGAACGGGATGGCCTAAGGCTTTCCAGCGCGCGAGCGCGCGGCTTTCAACCAAGTCCACCTCTCGTTGGACGCGAGTTATTTCGGAGTTCAAATCAGTCGGTAGAATGCCCGGCGGGTACGGGTTGTAAGTCGCTGCCGACCCGACTGCACTTCCTTCGCTTTGTCCGCGCACGATGTGAGCGAAGATTAACATGGCGATAGCGATCGTTACACAGGCCGCCACTAGTGCTATCGATCTTAGCCGTCTCATGAAGCCCCCTTAACTTTTAGGGTTTCCTTCAGTATTGGTAATTGCCAGCTCTCGGTGTCATTGTGCAACGGAAAAAAGCGTTTCTGGAAACTACTCACAACCTAGGCCGCTTGCCTTGTCGAGGATTCAGCTACACAAGAATCCTTCAATGAACAATTTATATCGGAAGGTCGGTAACTCATCGTGTTAGGTTCTTCTAACAACAATCCAGAAAGGCTGATAGACGTGAGGTCAGCATCAGGCTGCCAACATCGCGGCGGTGAGAGCGAAGCGCGGCGCGAAGATCGAATGCTCCCACTTGATCATCTAGAGCCATATCTTATGCCAAACTCGCATGCACCTACCTGTTGACCAATGTCAGAGAGTGCGGAGCATTAACCGTCTCTCCTGCAGCGCGAGGCCAGTTTATTGTCAGCAGAGCCCCTCCCTGTGGAGGATTCGACGCCGTTACACTTCCTCCATGAGCGCGCACCACCGCTTCAACGAATGCAAGCCCCAACCCACGACCCTTCGAATCTCTTCCTTTCACCCGCTGCTCGAACATCTGGAGGCCGATCTCCGAGGCAAATCCCGGGCCATCATCCTCGACAGTCAAGATCACCGTGTTCTCACTTGCTCCAAGTCGTATGGAAACAGTGCATGCGGCGGGCAAGTGATTGCATTCGTTATCGAGCAGGTTTGCGATTACTCGATGAAGAAGGGCAGCGTCTGCCAGGACCGTGACAGGACCGGCGCTACGCAGATCCACCCGAAGTCCTTTTTCCGACATACATGGCTCATACAGATTGAGCATGACTCGAAGCAGTTCATCTAGATCGACTTCCGTGCGCGACAACCTCAGCGCATCAGCTCTTGCTTCCGCAACATCGAGCGAAGTATTCAGGAATTCCGTTAGTCGATCTAGTTCATCGATGGCCGAGACGATTGGCTCACTCTGCTCGACTTTTAGATCGCTCGACAGAACGATCTCCAGTTTCCCCCGAATCGCCGTCAACGGGCTACGAAGATCGTGGGCGAGGGACTCCGTAATAGTGTGCAGCTGGTGCATTGAACTTTCTATCCGGTCCAGCATGTGGTTGAGCGTTAACGCCAGATGCCCTACTTCGTCGTTGCGCTTGTTGGTTGGAACTCTACTGCTCAAGTCAGATTGTCCAATTCTGGATGCGGCCTCAGTGATCTCGCTGACATAGTTGAGCATGCGTCGGGTAGCGTAGAAGACGATCGCAAAGCCAAACAAGACGATGAGTAGCCAAAGGCAGAGGAAGCGGAATCGGAGGTTCCTGAGTACGCGCAATTCGTCTCGTTCCGAAAGGCCAAGATAGATGTGGCTCCCATCCTCCATGCGCACCGACGCCACTCGAAAGGGGTGCTTGAATCCCTTGACATTCAAGTCGTAAGGCACATCGGTAACCATTTTGAGTGCGCGAATGGCAGTTAAGTGCGGTGTCCCGTCACCGACACCAACCCAAAGTTTCAGATCACCGTCGTCTCCGGCTTGAAGAAAGAAGACCGAGTCGTTCTCATTGCCATTCGAGCGCAGTTTGTTTGGCACTTCTCTACTTGCAAGTTCCGCGACTTCTCTCACTACCCGACTGTAGAGGCGGTCCTTTGGCGTTCGCCCGGCTACATCACCGAGTACTGCCACCTCTCCAGTGAGCCACGCGTCGCTCCGGCGTTGAATGTCGTTCGCTACGAAGCGATGGACCATCGCAAAAACCAGCATTGTTCCAATGGCAAAGACTAGGGTTGCCCAGAGGGAGATACGCCATGCGGCACTGCGCATGATCGGATTAGCGGTCTTTGAGGACATAACCAATACCTCGTAAAGTCTTGATCAGCGGCTCGCGGCCTTCAATATCCACCTTGCCGCGCAACCGGTAGATATGGACGTCGACAACGTTAGTGTCCGGCTGAATTCGCATTCCCCATACCTCGGAGAGAAGCATGGATCGAGTGACAACTCTCCCGGCATGGCGGCAAAGGTATTCCAGGAGAACAAACTCCTGTGGGCTTAGATTCAGGACTTCGCCCCCACGGGAGGCTCTACGCCTGATGAAGTCCAGTTCCAGGTCGAGTACACGCAAACGTGAGGCTTCTTCGCTCGCAGCCAGGTTTCGTCTCAAGAGGTTGCGCAGCCGAGCCAGCAATTCGGCGAGAGCAAAGGGTTTGGTCAGGTAGTCGTCGCCACCTAGTTCCAGTCCCTTGACTCTGTCGTCGACTGATCTTCTGGCCGAAAGTATCAATACAGGGCTGCTTACGCCAGATTGTCGAAGCTGAAGAATCAGGTCAATGCCATCTTGATCCGGAAGGCCAAGGTCGACGATCAGAACGTCATACTTCTTTCCAGACGCAAGTTGAGCGGCGGCTCGCCCATCTTTGGCGGCATCCACCTCGTAACCCGCATCAGTGAGCGACTGCTTGAGGAAACGCTGAATCTCGAGTTCGTCCTCCACGAGCAGGAGTTGCATGGAGTGATGGTAAGCCATTTTGATTCACGATTCGCACACTTCAGGAGGCTGCAAGATGACGATTCGGTCATCTACGTCCACTCATCGATGGACGAATCGAGAAAGGCTAGACAAAGAACAGGATAGTCGGAATAACGACCCTGACGTAAAGGTGACCAGGACGATCGATTTCCGGCGCGCACACTTCCAACCCGTTATGAGGTCCGTGCGCGTTGATACCGCAAGTGCAAGTGCTGTGGCGGCAAAGAATCGATGCATGAGGCGATGGATTGGAGCGATGCTGCAAATGTCATTTCGGAGTATCGACCTCTCAATTTGAAAGCTCTGGCAGAGCGCCCAATGCCGATTCCGAAGAACACTCGTGGTCGTGCATCTTGCCTTGCTCTTTCGCAACTTTACATGTGGACGGACGAATTTCAGGGGGCGCTACGGTGATTGCGGCCTCTATGAACAAATCGTCATCCTATCCCTTCCTGCAAAGTGCTATCAAAAGAATAAAGGTCTCGTCTCAACGAGTAGCCGTTGTATTGAGAATACGGAGCCTGTTCTCTCAAGTAGTCGACCGTCGCCGGGTTGTCGTCTCTTCGTGGTCCAGCTTCCCCACTACACAAACGCGACATTAATCTCGATTATCCGGGCTGAGGACATATTCCGCTTGACTACGGCTTACCTGAACCGCATCGCTACTGCCGTACCAGAGCACGATGTGCATGACACCTTCGTCGTCTTTGCAGAGAAGATGCTCGCCGACCCTCGGCTACGTGTGGTCTTCCGCCGCATGGTGAGTCGCGCCGACATCGCCCATCGCTATTCGTTCCTCGATCCGCAGAAAGGTTCCGGCCAATTCTCGCCGCATGACGCGAATGAGTTTTATCGGCTAGGTAACTTTCCCAACACGACGCGGCGTATGGAACTGTTTGAGCAGAGCGCTCCTGTGCTGATGAAGAAGGCCGTAGATCGGCTTGCGCTCAATGAGATGGAACGCTCCGGTATTACGCATGTACTGGTGACCTGCTGCACGGGGCTCTATGCGCCGGGGCTGGACTTTGAGATCGTCGACCACCTCGGGCTTTCGGCGGATGTGGAGCGCACGATGGTTGGATTCATGGGATGCTATGCCGCGATCAATGCGCTGAAGCTGGCGCGGCACATTGTGCGCTCAGATCCGAAAGCGGGTGTTCTGATGGTCAACCTGGAGCTGTGTACGCTGCACTTCCAGGAGACGCAGGAACTGGAGCAGGTGCTCTCTTTCCTGGTCTTTGCCGATGGTGCGGCGGCGAGCCTGATTACTGCTCGCGAACAGGGTCTCGCGTTGGACAGCTTCAAGGCGGTGATGGTGCCGGAGACACGTGGGCTGATTACCTGGAAGATCCGCGATCTTGGGTTTGACATGCTGCTCTCAGGACAGGTGCCGGGAGAGCTGGGCCGCGCGCTGCATGAGGGCGAACTGATGGCGGAGCGCGACGGCATCGACCTGTGGGCGGTGCATCCCGGCGGACGGTCGATTCTGGATGCGGTGGAGAAGGGACTGGAACTGCCGACGGATGCGCTGGCAGCGTCGCGCGAAGTGCTATCGTGCTTCGGCAACATGTCGTCGGCGACGGTGATGTTTGTGCTGCAGCGAATAATGCAGCAAGCACGCCGGGGGCAGCGTGGGTGTGCGATGTCTTTTGGGCCGGGGTTAACGGCGGAGACGATGCGCTTCCATGGGGTCTAGTGCACAGATCGACTTCAGTCGGCGGGTCTCTCCACGTGAATTGCCGGAGCTGATGGATGGTGACTGTTGTTATGAGGATTTCCGTGACTGCCTGCGCAGTCTGGAAACAGTCAATCGCTGGCTGCTGGGTTATCGGCCGACACTGGCTTGGCTGGAGCAGTTGCCATATGGATTGCATGATCCGGTACACATCGTCGATGTGGGCAGTGGCGGCGGCGATCTACTGCGGCAGATTGCAGGCTGGTCACGGAGACGGGGCATTGCTGTGCAGTTAACGGGGATCGACTTGAATCCTTATGCGGCACGTGCAGCAGCGGAGTCAACGCCAAAGGAGTTCGGAATCGAATGGGTGACCGGCGATGCTCTGGAGTATCGACCGAAGAAGCCGGTCGATATCGTCGTGAGCTCGCTGCTGGCACATCATCTGGAGGACGAGGAGATCGTCGCGCTGCTGAGGTGGATGGAAGCGACGGTGCAGGTGGGTTGGTTTATCAATGATTTGGAGCGGGCGGAGTGGAGTAGTCGGATGTTTGGGTGGGTGCGTTGGCACTGGCTTGTGCGGCATGATGGACCGGTGTCGTTCCGGAGGGCTTTCCGGAAGGAGGATTGGGTACGGCTGCTGGCTGTCGCTGAGGTCCCGCGAGAGGCGGCGACGGTGGAGAAGTGGCGTCCGGGACGGTTGTGCGTGGGGCGGTGGAAGTGAGGTCGGTGATTCTAAAACGTCACGTGAAACTAAGAGATATGAAGCCTCTCGCCTCCGTCGCCCTCATGGCGCACCTCATCACGTCTAACCATCTGAGAGGCGAATAATGCCAACTTCCACTGTGCTAGCGCCAAGCTCCGCCGGTTCCAGATTCAAGACGATTCTCTGGGTCTCGCTTGGTCTCACCGTACTCTTCGTCTTCATTACCTCAGAAGTTCTCCTCGTCACCGACTATCCGATGTACCACGCCTACCGTCTGCAGGTCATTGCGGACCGCCATCTCCTCATCCCGCATACACTCGCCGGAATCTTCGCTCTTCTGATCGGCCCCATCAACTTCTCCTCCCGGATCCGCCAGCGTCACCTTCAACTCCATCGCATCCTCGGCCGCATCTACGTCATCTCCGTGTTTGTTGGTTCCTTCACGGGAATCGCACTCGCAGCTGGCCGGCCGGGTTTCCCCGGAACTTCCATGCAAGCCGCCGCCTGGATGGTCTGCACCACCGCGGCCTTCATCACCGCGCGCAACCGCCAAATCACACAGCACCGCCAATGGATGGCGCGCTCCTATGCTGTTACCTTTACCTTCGTCTCCAGTCGCGTGCTCAACCTCTGGCCGCGTTACTGGAGTCACTTGGGCGACGTCTTATCCGCAGTCGGCGTGATTGCCTTCACACTTGCCTCGCTGCTGATCATGGACCTCGGGCTCAACTGGCATGAACTCACCACCCGACGTGACTGATCGTTGGCCAGGAGGCCATGGGATCTAGCAATGTCATTAAGCCAAGCGATCCGCATCTGGCCCTCGTGAACTGGGTTTGCAGATGTCCTATTTCTCGAAGCTGATTCCTTCAAGATCCGAGCTGACCGGAGGGCCGTAACCACCTAGTTGTCCGACTATCCTCATTACGGCAGGCTCCTGGCCTTCCAAAACCCATACCATCACATCTTTGGGCTGCAGGCCGATCAGCCGCGCGATCACGCCCACGATACCGCCCAACTCGGGATGGATGCGAAACACGGCCGCCTTGAGTGTTTGTCCTGTCGTGTGAAACGGCTGCTCGCCCTCCGAAGAGATGAGGAGCTGAATCAACCGCCCTCCGGCGACTGGCGCCAGCATCCCCACGCGAAACGGCGCCGCATTTTGTGGCAGATTCAGCAGTAAGGTTCCAACGAATCCATTCGCCAGATCATCCGGCATGTCGATGTGGTGGCTCTCGATGTGTATCTTCCCACTCTTGTCCTCCGTGCGGCTGGTTGCTATGCCGGTAGCAGCTTCTACTGTAAAGTCGACCGGCTTCACAAAGAACGGCCCATTCTGAATGTGATGGTTGCGTACTAACCGAAATGTGCCCTGCTGCCTGTACGTCGTCGTCTCGTCGTCAATCGATCCATCCACAAAGTGATAGCTCAGGCGCATCGTCACTTCATCACCCTGCACGACCTGCGAAAACTCACCACTGGCGATGATTTTTCCAGCCTCGGAGCGCGCCACCATAAACCGATGCATCGGGCGTTGAATATGTCTTACTGAAATTGGTTCAGCCGGCGCTGCGGTGCCCATCGTTATCGCCCAAAAAGCGGCTACCAGGAAATCGTTTCGCCTCATCAATACCTCGTCCTAACACCTTAGACGCCTTCCGATACCCCGCGAACCCGGCACCATTTCACTTCGACATGTGCATCCGTCCAGCCGGCGCTCTCCCGGCTTCAAAATGACGATTTGTACAGAATGAAGTGCCGAACTGTTTTTTGGACGTCTACTAGAAAGATGGAATCCCGCCTCAAATTGATTGAACATCCAGTGAATTAGGAGGGAATGTTTGCAAGACGAAGTACTGATCCTCGGTGGTGGAGTAGCAGGCTGTGCGGCTTCGATCGCGCTCGCTCGAAGGGGACGAAGCGTCACGCTGATTGAACGCGAGCCCACACCGCGCCATAAGGTCTGCGGTGAGTTTCTAAGCGGTGAGGCCCTTGAGGACCTGCACGCGCTCGGCATCGACGTGGCCTCGCTTGGCGCTGTGCCCATCTATTACGTTCGCCTTGCCGCCTCCAGACGCGCCGCGGAGGCTCCGTTGCCTTTTCCCGCGGCCTCGCTCACGCGCAAAGCGCTGGATACAGCGCTCATCGCCGCAGCCATCGCTGCGGGAGTCCGCGTTAAGCGTGGTTGCAGTGTGCAATCGCTCAGCCGCGCAACCGCCAACCTCTGGCAGGCTACACTCGACGACGGCACCACCTACGAAGCTCCAACCGCCTTTCTCGCCACGGGAAAGCGTGATCTGCGCGGCCACGGTCGCCCAAAGGACCCTCACCAATGGGTCGCCTTCAAGATGTATTACCGACTGTCCGCCGCGCAGACCGCTGACCTGGCGGACGCCTCCGAGTTGACGCTCTATTCCGGAGGTTACGGTGGCATCCAACCGGTGGAAGACGGCATTACGAATTTCTGCTGTGTGGTGCAACGGCAGTATTTTGCACGTGCGGGTCTTCGCTGGGAAGGCCTCCTTGCGAAGATGCAGCAGGACTGTCCCCACCTCGCGATGCGGCTTGACGGTGCGGAGCCACTGCTCGACAAACCGATTACCATCACTCATATCCCCTACGGTTACATCCGCCGCGCAACCGAGGATGGGCTCTACTGTATCGGCGATCAGGCAGCCGTAATCCCCTCGTTTACCGGTGATGGCATATCCATCGCCCTGCACACTGCCCGCCGTGCCGCCGCTGCCTATCTTGCTGCGGAGCCGGCGCCCGTCTTTCAGCCAAAACTGCGCTCCGCACTGCTGCCCCAGATGCGTCTTGCCGAGGTCGCCGCCGACGGCTTGAACAACGCACTCGCGCGCGCTGTACTGCCGTTTTGCCTCAGGGTCTGGCCCGGCGCGATGCGCGTAACAGCTAGACTCACGCGTGTCACCCAGCCCGCTGCTGTTGCTCCAGAGGCTTTCGCCAACTGAAATCGAGCCACGCCAAAACAACTCTCGGCGGTTAAACCTTTTAGGGGGAGATGAAGCATGAAATCCGTCGCAGTCGTAGCCCTCGCGCTCATATTCGCTCCAGCCGCACTCGCCCAGCATCAGTCGTTCGCAGTCAACCCCGATAGCAGCGAGGTCAAGATGAAGCTGAACACGACTCACGAGGTCGTCAACGGCACATTTCACATTCAATCCGGATCGATTGAGTTTGACCGCAGCGCTCCTAAGATGTCGGGATCGGTGGCCGTACTGGCCGGCAGCGGAAAGACCGGTAACGACAGCCGCGATAAGAAGATGAATAAGGACATTCTCAAAGTAGATCAGTACACAACCGTCTCCTTTGCGCCCAAAACCTACACCGGGAAAATCGCACCCTCTGGCGACTCAACCATTCAGGTGAGCGGAGTATTCACCTTACTTGGTACTCCCCACGACCTGACGACTCCAATGCAGATTCACATAGATGGATCGAAGGCAACGGTGAGGGCTCAATTCGTCGTTCCCTATGTTCAGTGGGGTCTCAAGAACCCAAGCTTCATGTTCTGGAAAGCTGAGAATGACGTTGCGATTGATCTCAATCTCGTTGGCCAGGTTTCTAACTAACCATGCTGTTTGCACGCTGCAATAGGACCATTTGTCCTAACTGCACTCGCTTTTCATTGAAACAATCGGAGCTACAAAGAACTGTGCCCAATTCCGGGTGTCGCCCTATGCTGACACGCAGACGTTTTACTCAACTTTCTGGGATGGCGGTCGGCTCACTCGCATTGTCAGCCTCGGCCCGCGCCGCGGAGGCGCCAGACGTGACGCTTGAGATTGCTCCGTACACCCTGGAAGCTTCGCCGAAGCATCACATCCGGACCGTGGCTTACAACAGCCAGATTCCCGGACCGTTGTTCCGGATGCGTGAGGGAGAAGCGCAGTCTGTTGAGATTCGGAACCTGACGAAAGATTCGGAGGTTGTTCACTGGCACGGCCTTTACTTGCCGCCGGATATCGACGGAGCAATGGAGGAGGGCACGCCGATGATTGCGCCTGGTGCCTCTACGCGCTATACGATGACGCCCAGGCCAGCAGGTTTCCGCTGGTATCACACGCACACGTTCGCGGGGAAGAACCTCACCAAGGCGCAATACGGTGGACTGCACGGTTTCCTGCTGATCGAACCGCGTGACAACCCTGCTGCCTATGATCGAGAGATCTTCCTTGGACTCCATGACTGGAATGGGCAATTTCTGAGCAGTGACGACGGTTATATGAACCCGGTCTACGACGTGGCAACGATCAACGGTAAGATGCTCGGCTCTGGAGATCCAGTAAAGGTAAAACAAGGCGAGCGCGTCATGATGCACATCCTTAATAGCAGCCCGACCGAGGTTCACTGGATTTCGTTCTCGGGGCACAGCTTCAAGGTGGTGGCGCTGGATGGAAATCCGGTAGCCCAGGCTCAGACAGTTTCCGTGCTTCGGCTCGCGCCCGCGGAGCGCGTCTCTGCCATAGTGGAGATGAACAATCCTGGCGTATGGGTCCTGGGTGAAGTCCGTAAGCATGTTCAAGCCAGCGGAATGGGCGTTGTCATCGAATACGCCAACTCTTCCGGCAAGCCCGTGTGGACGCAACCGGAGGGTCTTGTGTGGAACTATCGCCAGTTCGCAGCGGCGGGCGATGCCGCACAACATCAAGACGCAAAACAGATCGAGCTGGTTTTTGATTCCAAGTTCCAGGGCCACGGTAACGAAGAGCTCTGGCGTATTGACGGTCTTGGCTATCCTCAGAACTCGACACCTGCCAACTCACCCATTCTGCAGACCGGACAGCGATACCGTCTGGTCATGAAGAACAAAAGCATGGACGACCATCCCATGCATCTACACCGGCACACGTTTGAGGTGCGCCGTATCGAGGACAGCCCTGAGATCGCGGGTGTGAGAAAGGATGTGGTGCTGGTGCGCGCCGGTGGAACCGTCGGGGTAGAGTTTGTGGCCGACAATCCGGGCAAGACACTTTTTCACTGCCACCAGCAAGATCACATGGACCGAGGATTCATGATGGTGTTCGACTATGCGTAGCTCACCCATCAAGCTGGCTGCCTTCGCGGTCCTCGCGATCTCGCTCATCTGCTGCGAGCGATCTGGTGTGGCACAAGGAAACTATGAGATCCAGGTTTACGGGGCAGACACCGTTGCCCCGAAGACATTGATGACTGAATTGCACTCCAACTTCACCCCGGAAGGTCAGAAGTACTACATCAATGGCGTCATTCCGACCAATCATCAGCAGCATGAAACGCTCGAACTTACAGAAGGCATTACGAACTGGTCGGAGATCGGCTTCTATGTCTTCACCAGCGAACAGGATGGTCACGGTGTGCAGTGGGTTGGCGATCACATACGCCCGCGCGTCCGCGCACCCGATAGCTGGCATCTTCCGGTGGGTCTTAGTCTATCTACCGAAATCGGTTACCAGCGCGCCGTCTATTCCCCGGACACATGGACATGGGAGATACGGCCCATCATTGATAAGACCGCGGGACGGTGGTATTTCGCAGTGAATCCGGCACTGGAACGCACCTTGCACGGCCCCGACGTGAATCAAGGGCTCGGCTTTTCTCCGGCCGCAAAGGTGAGCTATGACTTCACACGAGTAGTGAGCTGCGGCGTTGAATACTACGCCGACTATGGACGCCTCGGAGCATTCGACTCATTGCATTATCAGCAACAGCAAATCTTCGTTGTCACCGACCTGAATACTTCGCCGAAGTGGGAGATAAACATCGGGGTAGGAGTCGGATCCACCGCAAGTACCGACCATCTCATTGTGAAGGGGATCCTCGGCAGACGTTTCGATTGGGGAAGAAAATCAGCGATCGAATAGGTAGTTAAATATTGATATTTGCTCAGGCCCGAAGGAGAGACGATGACCGATTCGGACAATAAGAGACTACTCGCAGCACTGGAGGCCAACTGGCAGGCGGAGATGGAAGGCCACTACACCTATTCGGCGCTGGCCAAAGGAGAGACTGATCCACAGCGGCGGAACGCTTTACGAGGTCTGGCCTCTGCAGAAAAGCATCATGGCGGCCTTTGGGCTGGACGGATTCTGGAACTCGGTGGACAAGTGCCCCAGTACACGGGGAGTGCATCTGGACAGGCCGAATCGTTGGCAACGCGGATAGGTGGAGCGGATCTCGCCTTGCGCCGCCTGGAGATCGACGAGGGTCGTGATATTGCCAAGTATGGAAAGCAGCTGAAGGCGCTCGGCGACGAACCAAGCATCGCGATTCTCAAGGAAGTGATCGCCGATGAACGAGAGCACTATCAAACCTTGGGAAATCTCATCCGCTCACGACGCCCTCTGCCTGCAATGTCTCCTGAGCAGGCGCAGGAAGAGCTCGATAGTCTCCTCAACGCCCGGAAAGAAGGCCATCCGCAAGCGGCAGGCTGGGTTGGCGATGCCATCTACGGCGTGAACGATGGGCTTGGCTCTATCTTCGGGATCGTCTCCGGCGTCTCCGGAGCGACACTTGGTAACAGCCACTTTGTTCTAATTGCCGGCTTGGCCGGAATGGTGGCTAGTGCGCTCTCCATGGGATCTGGCGCGTACCTTGCCGCGAAGAGCGAGCGGGAGATCTTCGAAGCAGAGTTTGCAAGAGAGCGGGAGGCCGTTGAGGACAACGAAGCGGAGGCTCGCGAGGTGCTTTCTCTCAACTATCAAATTCGGGGACTCCCGGAAGAAGATGCAGAACGCTTTGTCGAGCATTTAGCGAAGAACAAGGAGCAACTCATCAAGGCGCTTGCGCGTGAGCGTCTGAATACAACCGAAGAAGGACTCAGCAAACCGCTGGTCTCTGCTGTCTCAGGAGCGCTCTCCACTGCAGTAGGAGCGTTGATTCCGATTGTTCCATTCTTCTTCATGGCAGGGATCCCGGCAGTGATTGTTGCCGCGATCGTGTCACTGATCGCACATTTCGCCGTAGGGGCCGCGAAGTCTCTGATTACCATTCGCTCCTGGTGGAGTAGCGGTCTTGAAATGACGATTGTTGGCGCTGTTGAAGGTCTCGTAACTTACCTAATTGGAATCGGCATAGGCAAAATTGGAGGCGGTCAATAGAGCTGGTCAGTTCTGGCGAGGCTCGAACCGACTTTAACGTGTTCATTGGCCTGTATTCGGCAATCATCCTGTCGGCCGACGAAAGCGTATGATTGTTCCCATTCGACATTAATGCGTGGCGAATTTATTGTCTATGACTCGAGCACGATATTCCGACGCGCCGTCCACCATCGCGCCAGGCATTACCCTGCGCGGCGATGCGTTTGCAGATGCCGATCTGGCAATAGGTGGCTTAGTCGAAGGTTCGATCCGATGCGGCGGCACATTAGTTATCTTGTACGGCGGTACGGCGAATGCAACCATCAAAGCAGAGACATTAGTGATACACGGGAGCGTGGTTGGCAATGTTGATGTGTCGAATAAAGTTGACCTTCGGAATGGTGGAAGTCTTATCGGAGAGGTGAGTGCTAGCCGGATATGTATTGAGGAGGACGCGTTCTTCAAGGGCGTTATCGATATCCATGAATCTCCAAAAGGGACTCAATTACAGACCCCTACGCCACCGAAGCATGTGCTCGCCGTAGAAGGATCCTCGCTGGTGGATCTGTATGATTCTCAAGCAGAAGAAGAGATTACCCAGGGCCTTTATCAAACTCTTCCTGACGACCAATCAACTTGGGATGCCTCGTTTCCTACGGTAGGTCATAAGCCCATGCAGTAGACAATTTTCTTTATGAATACCTTCGCAGGATTAGGCCCGCTGATACGACCGGAGTCATCGTATCCAAAGTCGCGGGCGCTTTCGCAGCCACCCTGCTCTTCAAATGGTTGACACCTTCGCTCCCCGACAGCGGTGCGAAAGTACTTGTGGACCTTCTCGAGGATCACGAACGAAATTCACTTGGTCGCCATAGGTCTCTATGACGGGGATTCCAAAACCGCGAATTTCTTGGCGTCCCAAGCCATGCCGATTTGGAACCAAGTCCTCGACTGCCTTAAAACCCTTGAATCACTGCGGAAACTTTATACATATTCGTGACTGCCTCTGCCTTTGAGGCACATTCGGCCCATTTAGGTCATCTCTTTGTATATCCCTACTAGGTATAGAACTAGGGCTTTACTGGTAACAGTGTGCCAGACATCCAAAAGCACACTATGCTCACTTGAGTGCGGATTGCTGTTGCCACCGATCTCTAAGGGTCTGGTGATCCCTACGGTGTAACCTGCCTCAGGGCATCAGCTAAATTGCTTGTGAGGGGCCATGTTAATTGCATACATCGACGAGTCCGGCCATTCTCGCGATCCCAAGTCCCATTTCGCTGGCATGGGTGGGCTGATAGCAGACTCAGCTGATTGGGAGAGATTCACATCAGATTGGTCGAGTGCTCTCGCCGATGCCGGGATTCATGACGGCGAGCTACACATGCGCCATTTTGCTCACAGTCGAGGTCCATTCCAAGGTTGGACGGAGTTGAAGCGACGGGAATTGATGGCTAGACTGATCGATGCCATCGTAAATGCGAAGGCGATCCCGGTCGGATGCGTAGTGTCGTTAGATGACTACAATGCTGCGCCTGAGCTATTACAGAAGTTCTACAAAGAACCCTATTTCATGGCGTTTCAACACGTAACGAGGGGAGCATCATTGCAAGCATTGCCTAAGGAGTGGCCGCCGAAGCTCGAGACCGTTTCGATGGTCTACGCTGAACAGCGCGAGTTCGGAGCGACCAAGCCAAGAGATTCCAAGCCGAACCTCAAGAAGGGTGCGGCAAATGAATTGTGGTCTGCAATGAAAAAGTTGACGGTTTATGGTCAATGGATGGGAAGGTTCTCGACCGATTCACCCAAGAGTTGTCTCCCGCTTCAGGCGGCTGACCTCTTCGCGTATGAACTGGTCAAGGAGTTCCAGAACATACTAACGAAGCCGGAAAACGGCATGCGGTGGGCATTAAAACAAATACTTCGGTTAGGTGGCCCAAAGCCATTGGTGCAGTTTTACGACGCACACGAGATGATTAGAATTTTTCTTGAAGCTACAGGGCAAGACCATCACGCGAGTAGCGTGGTCAACGGCTTGCTTACGGAGTCGTGGTTGCGAAAGATAGCTATCGGGGATGTACTCCGGGCGCGGTTGAACGAAGTGAAATAAACATGCGAGTCGAAAGTAGGATCAGGAAGATTAGTTAGCCGTCTTCTGAGTTTTGATCCAGTCCTCAAGTGGTTTTGATTGGTACGGGTCAAGTGAAGTTCCGATCGAATGGTTAAGGATTTTAACTGCTGAATAGCGACTGCTCAGACTACGGGTCGAAACCCCGTACGCTGCAATTTGAGTGAGGGTTTCCCCACTGACCGTGCAGTTTGCCATCAAGAACTGCAACTCTTGAAGCGCGTAGTGATCGACTCGTTCTTCTTCAGGTCGCTTGCTAAAGGCGTTTAGTCGAAGCCCGAGGTCACTCTGCACACCGACGCAATCTCTTCCCATCTGCCGCGCCAAGTCAGGTGGCGTTAATCGCGGCGTCCCGGCGAAGGAGCGCATTCGGTCTCGCAATGACTCGAGCAGAACTCGACTGTGCGGTGATGCCGTTTCCACCCGTTCAGCCTCAGCGTATAAGCCGATTTCATCAAGCCGAAAAGATTGAGGATCATCCATTGCGTATGCAACGAGTGCGAGAGCAGCTTGATTAACTGGGCTACTGTTCATGGGCTTAGAAGCAATTAGCAGCGATTCGTCCAGTTTGGTGGGCCCAATGAGATTCGAACTCATGTTATCGCCGTGAAAGGGCGTTTCAGGCTCTTTGTCAGTGTTTGCTTAGATTATCCAAAACGTGCATTCGTCCATGACTGGCGCGGCTTTGTAATGTCCTTTCGCGCGGCTCTCTTTGGCTCGGTTTGCAACTGTTTTCGGTTCTATCGTTACCGCAGCGTTACCCTTTGACTTGGCGAAGTGCTTTGAACACCAATGAACTCTATCGTCTCAGTGCGAACTAGACGGTCAAAGGCATTGGTACGCCTTGCAGGGTGACGAACCGCTGAGGTTCGCAACATGCTTTTTCCAACCTTGCAAGATCAGCTTGCATATCCCTGTCACCTTTGAACGAGTGCAACGTCGCATCCAAAATTGAAGCCACCTTCGGATCATCGGGCCGCTCGATTCGATAATGCATCCACTTCCCATCGCGCCGGGCCTCAACAATTCCCGCACGCCGTAGATACGCGAGATGACGGGATATCTTCGGCTGTCCTTGCTTCAAAATCTCCACAAAGTAGCAAACGCACACCTCACGTCCATCCATCAGATTCAGCAAGCGTAAACGTGTCGGGTCTGTGAGAGCCGCGAACAATGTAACCAGATCAGATTTAGCAGTGCGTCCCATAAACTAAAGCATACGCCTTGACAGATATGTTCACCACAACATACATTCGTCTTGGCGTATACGAGGACGTCCGACTATGGCAACCCAAACCGACATTCGCAACAAGTACGGCGCTATCGCCAGAAACGTCTTAGACACCGGTGCGACCGCTTGCTGCGATCCTGCAATGCGATGCTGCGATCCAATCACCAAAGACCTGTATGGCGCTCTGGAGACGGAGGGCTTACCAGAAAAGGCCGTCCTCGCCTCTCTCGGATGCGGAAATCCAAGCGCTCTCACAGAACTGAAGGCTGGGGAAACAGTGCTTGACCTTGGCTCAGGTGGCGGTATCGACGTATTACTGTCGGCGAAGCGTGTAGGGTCGGCCGGCAAAGCCTACGGTCTCGATATGACGGATGACATGCTTACACTTGCACGAGAAAATCAGCGTCAGGCCGGAGCCACCAACGTAGAGTTTCTGAAGGGTGAGATAGAAAACATTCCGCTCCCTGATAGCTCCGTCGATGTCATCATCTCAAACTGCGTAATCAACCTCTCCGCTGACAAATCCCGTGTCCTCAAGGAAGCCTTTCGCGTACTCCGTCCAGGCGGGCGTTTCGCTGTGTCTGACGTTTTAGTGCGGGGCGAGGTGCCGGATGCGGTTCGTAAAAGCATGTTGCTTTGGGTTGGTTGCATCGCCGGGGCGTTGGAAGAGGCGGACTATCGAGCGAAGCTGAAAGACGCCGGATTCGAGAACGTGGACTTTGAGCCAACCCGCATGTATGAAATCGAAGACGCCCGCGTGTTTCTCACTGAGGCAGGTATCGCTGTGGACGAGATCGCCCCAAAAGTCGAGGGCAAATTCCTCAGTGCGTTCATTCGCGCAACGAAGCCAGCCGCTCCAGGAGGCCGTGAACCTGTAGCTAGTGCCCGGAATATCGTATGACAGCTCCTTATAACGTTCTTTTTCTATGCACTGGCAACTCGGCCCGCTCGATTATGGCTGAGGCCATTTTGAAGCAAAAGGGAAAAGGCGCGTTCTCTTCGTATAGCGCGGGTAGTCATCCGTCTGGGGCAATCCGGCCAGAGGCGTTACAGCAGATCGAAGCCGCCGGTCTATCTACTGAAGGGCTGCGTAGCAAGTCGTGGGATGAGTTTGCCGTGCCCAACGCGCCGCATATAAATTTCATCTTCACCGTTTGCGATAACGCGGCGAACGAGGTCTGCCCCGTTTGGCCGGGCCATCCGATGACCGCTCACTGGGGTATTACTGATCCGGCAGCCGTACAGGGTACGCCCGAAGAGAAGGCACGCGCATTCTGTGACGCCTTCACAGTCTTAGACCGCCGAATCAGTCTCTTTCTATCCCTGCCACTCTCTACACTGGAGAACCTTGCAATTCAAAGAGAACTCGACAGCATCGGCAAGCAATGAAGCCCACACTCTCACGTCGCATCGTTGCTGAGTTCACCGGTACGCTTCTCTTACTCGCAGCCGTTGTAGGTTCTGGGATTATGGGAGAGAAGTTAGCAGCGGGCAACGTCGCTCTCGCGCTACTTGCGAACACTATCGCAACCGGCGCTGCGTTGGTCGCGATTATCCTCGCCTTTGGCCCCATCTCAGGGGCGCACCTTAACCCCGCTGTAACGCTTGCTGATGCATGGCAGGTGGGATCGCGTGGCGCGAGACCCGGGCTTACATCCTCGCTCAGATCGCAGGGGCATTCGCCGGGGTGATCGCAGCCCATTTCATGTTCAGCCTCTCCACTGTCTCAGCCTCAACCCACGTCCGCAGTGGCCCGGCGCAACTCTTCAGCGAGTTCGTGGCCACATTCGGACTCCTCGCTGTCATCTGGGGATGTGTCCGAAGCCGCCCATCCGCAGTCCCCTTTGCCGTGGGTGCCTACATCACCGGTGCGTATTGGTTCACGGCGTCCATGTCATTCGCTAGCCCCGCCGTGACGCTTGCCCGATCCATGTCAAATACCTTCGCAGGAATCAGGCCCGCTGATAAAACCGGATTCATCGCGGCCCAAGTCGCGGGGGCTTTCGCAGCCACCCTGCTCTTCAAATGGTTTGCACATTCGCTCCCCGACGGCGGTTCGGAATGACTTGTGAAACCTCGCCGGCGACCCCAGGATCTAAGTAGGCTTGCAAAATTAGATCCTCAAGAGGCAAAGCCGTTCTGTTGACCCAGGTATTCCTCTCGTAACTTGCTGATCTAGAATGATTGCAATGCCGATAGACCTCCGACCAATCAGCGATTTACAGGTGCTAAAAATCCTTAACACGACTGAAGGCCATTTCGCAGACCTAAAGTCTAAGGATATTCAACCAGCGAAGCTAACGAAAACGATGGCTGCTTTTGCCAATGCTGACGGAGGCGAACTATATGTCGGCGTCGATGAGATAAAAACGGAAGGCCGTCGCCTTTGGCGGGGATTTGCTTCAGCTGAAGAAGCAAATGGACACATCCAAGCGCTCGAGAGCTTGTTTCCGCTCGGGTCCGATTTTGAGTACACCTTCTTGGCCGCGCGAGACAATCCCGGCGTGGTCCTTCAAGTTGTCGTCCACAAAACCACACAAATCAAGGCCGCGAGTGGAGGAAGAGTCTATGTGAGACGAGGCGCCCAGAACTTGCCGCTGATTACAGAAGAGGAGTTGTCGAGACTGCGATTCAATAAAGGAATTGCGTCGTTTGAGAATGAGTTGGTTCAAGCAGAACTGGACCTCATCATGAATTCAGTGACCGTAATAAAATTTATGCTCGAGATTGTACCGACTGCCGATCCAAGCCAATGGCTCCGCAAACAACGGCTAATCCTAAACGACAAGCCGACCGTGGCAGGTCTGATTCTATTCTGTGACGAACCACAGGCCGTTTTACCCAAACGTTGTGGAATAAAAATCTACCGGTACAAGACCAAAGATGCCGCAGGAACGCGGGACACTCTCGCGTTTGACCCTATTACGATAGACGGAAGTGCGTACGATCAGATCCATGACGCGGTCCAACGCACGGTCGAAGTCATTGAAGGCATTAGCACGCTTGGAGCCGTCGGGCTTGAAACTACAGCTTATCCACACGAAGCACTGCACGAAATCATTACAAACGCGGTCTTGCATCGTGATTACAGCATTGCAGATGACGTCCACGTCAGAATTTTCGACAACCGTGTAGAGGTGCAAAGCCCAGGAACTCTTCCTGCTCACATTACAGTCGAAAACATCCTCGATGAACGATTCGCTAGAAACGGAAGCCTGGTTCGTCTAATCAATAAGTTCCCGAACGCTCCCAACAAAGACGTTGGCGAAGGTTTGAACACAGCGTTTGACGCCATGCGCCGGCGTGGGGGCTGTGGAAAAGACATTTGGTGGAAAAGTCCAAGGTGCAAAGACGGACTTTCCCACCAAACTTGGAAATCCCGCATAGTGCGCGGGATTCCCACTTTCCCCCAGCCCCGACGACTACTAGTCATTTACACAAAGCTGAAGACAAGGACAAGGCGGTGTTGCAGTCCTAATGGCACTTAATCCTACCTCAAAGCAACAAGGCAAAAAGTACCGGAAGGTCTGATAACACATATTATGTATATTGACATCCTGCATGACTAATGCACGCCGGTTCGACGTGTGGGCAGCGTTTCGGAGCCAGCGGGCACTTCGACCGCACCGCCGTTCCTCTCGGCAGAGTGGAAGCAATTGCGCGCGCGATCCGATGGCCCTCAAACCAGACGAGAAAACGAGACTGCTCTGCTCCGACGAGCCGCAATTGATTGATCCACGTATAGTAAGCGCCCATATCGGCGTCCACCTGAGAACCTTCTCGATCCTGCGGCTGTTGCAACGGGTCGCGGACCAGAAGTTGCTCCATCGGAGCGCTCGCCTGCCGAGTTGAGAATCGTGCAAACAGAGTAACTCTGACACCCTTCATAAGAACGGCCCAGACCACACACTTACGATGAAGGCCGACTGGGATCCAGACTATGGGACGAAGCGGTCCCTCATTGGAGCTCGAATCACTTCAAGCCTATCGAGAAATTGACTGGCTCCTAGCTATCTAGCTGTCGGATGATTCACGCAAAATCATCGACTCGCGCGGGGTGGGTGTTGCGTGACAGTGGCAAAATCGATGCAACAAAAGCCGCCATCTCATGAATAAAGGTTGATGTCGTTCTTTATCAATAGCTTATGTGCGCAACATGTCGCCATAACTACCTAGAATCAGACTTTCCGGTAGTTGCGCAGGTGTTGCGCGCAAATCACTCGTCCGTTCAAGTAAAAAGGTTGTCATTTTGAGAAGTAAATCATTGCCTGGACCTTTCTACCCTGTTGCTCTTCGGCACCCGAACTACACGCGCTGCTTTCGCACCTTTAGGTGCCGCTTTCCTCGAGCTTTTCCTGGGCCGTTTCCTTGCTCAGGAAGACGAATTTGCGAGAGACTTGCCGACGCAAGTTTCCGCCCAGAATAACGAACTCACGCCAAAATCATTCCAAAATAACCCCAAGGAGCCACGCAATGCACCACAACAACCACGCTTCACACCACATATTCACCACAAATGACCGCAAGCAAAAGACGCCCGTAAACCAGCCGAAGCTGCTTCACGGGCGCTATTGAATCCGGACAAAAAAGGAGAGAGCCATACCTCAGCCCTCTCCCCAACGACAACTTAGTAAGGCCGGTAGTAGCCCGGACCGTAGTAATAACCGGGTGGCGGAGGAGGAGGATACCTGCGACGGAACTGCGGATCCGCTCCCACCGGAACGCCCGCGCCCAACCGGTTCAACTCAGCCTGCGACACAGTGGTTATATCCGCCGACTGAGTCAGATGGAACACCAGGATCGCTTCAGGAGGTAACGAAGCTTCGCCACGACCGGAGGCGGCGGACACACCCAAACCGGCGACGCCGCCGATACCAGCTCCAACCGCGGCGCCAACACCGCCGCCAGCCACACCGCCAATCAAAGCGCCAACTGCACCCAAACCAACCGTGTTCGCGACCGTACTCCCAGTCTTATCGGCCCCCTGGTGCCACCAGAAATCAGTAGCAATCGGATAAACCCTGCCAGCTAGCGAAACAGAATTTAGTTGCAACTTTAACTCCCCTTTGCCCTTCAACTCGCCTGCAGTATGCACCGCAACCACGGTTCCCTGAATGGAAGCACCTCGAGGAATCGCGATCGCACCACCAGCAACCACGTCATTCAGAACCACTCCGTCGAACGCGGTCCCAACCGTGGTGCTCTTGCTGTTCATCCCCTGGTTGATACGAACCCGAAGGTTCGTTCCAACCGGCACAACCACAGCGTCTCCACCCTTCTGCGCCACATAAGGCCGAGGCGGAGGATACTGTGGCGGGTAAGGCTGACCATACGCCGGATACTGTCCCTGCTGCTGCCCCTGATAAGGCGGCGGATATTGGCCACCTTGCTGAGGAGTCCCATAGGCTGGCGGATACTGCCCAGCCTGCTGCCCCTGATACGGAGGCGGGTACTGACCGCCGGCCCCCTGCGGTGTATTTGTCGCGGACGGAATACTCGGGGCGCTATTTGGCGCGGCTGGATTCTGAGTTTGAGGAGGAGCAATCGAACCATCAGATTGAAGATTCGGATTCGTCCCTTGCGTTGCGTCCTGCTGTTGCGAAGGTTCGTTGTTGGTGACAGGCGGCACAGAGCCGACGACCAATTGATCAACAACCTTCACAACCCCAGCGGTATTCGAAACCAGGTGATCCGCCAGATCACGCAACGGCTCATCCCGCACAGTCCCACTCAGCGTCACCACACCATACACGGTAGTGGAGGTGATCGCCTGATCGGCCAACTCCGGGGCACCAGCCAAAGCCTTCAAAACACTCGCTTCAATCTGGGCGTCGGGCATGGTTGCTGGCTTGGACTGCGCAAGCCCTGCACCGCCCGCCAACACCAGACATGTCATCAAAAATGTCGCAACCGCAAACTTCGAAAAAGACATGCACTTCCACCTTCGGTACATACACCCCTCCGCTCCCCCTCTGACGTGGCACTCCATCCGCCACGCTAATACTCTATGGATGCAGACTCGGTTTTCAGAAAAAAGTTACGCTCGCCCCGACTCAACACAGGCAAGAAAGGTGCTCGTGCCTCTGTTCCGGAGTTGATTGACCTTAGCCGAAAGTAACGTTATATTCAAAGAGCGGGGTGGAGCAGCCCGGTAGCTCGTTGGGCTCATAACCCAAAGGTCGTAGGTTCAAATCCTACCCCCGCAACCAAAGAACTTACTGATATTCAAAGGCTTAGGAGATGTCGACTCCCGAGCCTTTTTCTTTGATAGGAGACAAGCCGACAACAACATCTGCATTCTCTTCTTCTTTCAGCTTTGCTACGGCTTCGTTGACGGCTCTCTCAAGCTCCGCACCGACTTGCTGCGCAGCCTCAAGATTCCGACCCCATTCAGGTTGACCGCCATACACGTCCAGGGTGAACCATCCGGTGAGCGCGTGTCCTAGCGCATCCGCGCTGAGTCAGTTCAGCAAGTCGCGTTCGTCAGGCTCACACTACAGTTCGGAGGGAGTTTTTCCTGCAGCCGCTGGAGCTGAGGGTGTTGGACGTACGGCCGATGGCCGGCGTGTCTACTTCGTTGCACCGGAGGCACCGTATGGAGCCTTGGCTGAGAAGTCCCTCGTGCGGTCTGAACGATGCGTGCCGATTCCGGATGTGCTCGACGACATCACTGCAGCGGCGATTGCGAATCCTGGGATGTCGGCGTGGGCTGCGCTTGTCGAACGTGCTCGTCTGCAGCCCGGAGAGACTGTCTTGGTGAACGGTGCAACGGGGACGGCGGGGAGGCTTGCCGTACAGCTTGCGAAGCATCTTGGGGCGGGCAAAGTGATTGTGACTGGTCGCAACGCGGTGGACCTTGAGGAGGTAAAGACGCTCGGAGCGGACAGTGTGATTCCCTTCTCGCTGGGCGCTTTGCATCCGATGGGAACGAAAAAATATGAGGAAGCGCTTGTGAAGGAGTTCGCAAATGGCATCGATGTCGTCATCGATTATCTGTGGGGAGAGAGTGCGAAGACGATAATCGTCGCCATTGCGAAGGCTGTGGACGACGCGACGCCAGTTCGCTTTGTTCATGTGGGCGGAGCTAGTCGTGAGGAGAATATCGAACTGCCGGGAGCAGCGCTGCGTTCGTCGGCAATTACGTTAATGGGGAGTGGGCTGAAGAGTGTTCCTATGTCGGCATTAAAGGATGCGATCAGGAATGTGTTTGACGCTGTCGCTACAGCGAATCTCAAGATTGCGATAAAGACTGTGCCGCTTTCGGAGATTGAGTCCACCTGGGATGATGCTCCCGGTAAACCACGAGTGGTTTTCACGATGGGGTAGTTTCTGGTTTGCCTGAGCTGCCAGTACACCAAACAGAACCGTGTAGATTAGCTCGGGTTCGGCTTCTTGCGTAGTTCAGATAGTGGGTAGAAGGTGCCTCGCCAGGTGACGCCGCCGTTCTTCAGCGTTGTGATCATCGAGCGGACGATGGAATAGACGATGAGGGTGGCGCTGAGGGGAAAGATGACCGCATACCAGGGTGAGACTTTGCTTTGTCGGCTCGAGAGGATGTAGAGGAAGGCGACGGAGGCGAAGGTGAGGATTGCCGGTGTGCGAGTCTGCGGGAGCGCGAGAAAGGCCACGGGGACGATGCAGAAGAGCGTGAACCAGACGCAGGAGAGTAGAGCGACGATTGGGTTGTAGCGGAAGATGGCGAAGAGGTTTTTCATGAGGCCGTTGAGGATTCCGTTGACGCCGCTGGCCCAGTGAACGCTGACGAGGTCGGGACCGGTGGCGATGCGTTGGCGGAGGTGGGCTCTCTTGATGCGCCTGCCGAGGGCGAGGTCTTCGACGATCTCCATGCGAAGAGCTTCGTAGCCGCCGATCTGCTGATAGGCGGAGGTGCGGAGGAGGTTGAAGGCGCCTACGCCGACGGCGTCGCGGAGAGCCTTGGGGTCGGAGATGCGCCAGGGACGGACGGCCCAGAGGCCCATGATCTGGAGATAGCTGAGGAGCATGCCTTCACCTATGGTGCGAACGAGGGCGGTAGGGAGGATGACGAAGTGATCGGCTTCGGTGGCGACGGTGTGGGCCAGGGAGAGGCGGAGAGCGTCGGGGTGGAAGTAGATGTCGGCGTCGGTGAAGAGGAGATAGTCGGGGCGGTGGAGAGAGATGGCGTGGCGCGCGGCGAAGGCCATGGCATGGGTTTTACCGAGCCAGCCGGTGGGGAGTTCGGTGATGTGGAGTGCGGTGAGTTTGTCTGAGTGCTGCGCGGCGAGAGCGTCCATAATCGCACCGGTCGAGTCAATGGAGCGATCGTCGATGGCGATGAGGTGGAGGTTGGGGTGTTGCTGGTTGAGAAGAGATTGGAGGCAGGCGGCGATGTGGGCGGCTTCGTTGCGTGCGGGGATGATGACCGTGAGGGATGGGTTGTTGGGTGGGGTTAGATTGTGCGCTGGTGAGGTGAGATCGGGAACGCGGCGGAGGAAGGCGGCGGCGGTGATTGCTTTCCAGAGCCAGGCCAGGGCGATGAGCCACGCAAGCAAAGTGAGAATGAAATGAACGGCAGAGTGCAATAAATCCTCATGATAATAGACAGCGGGATCAATGGTTGTTGGGATGGCAGCAGTCGTAGTCGATCTGCTCGTTCCAGGTCGCTGGACGACCTTCGGGGGTCATGTCGAAGATGTTCCAGATAGTGTCGATGGTGCCGAGATGGCGTGGATCCTGGCCGGGGTCGGTGGGAGTGAACATCAGCTCGGAGCTCCAGAAGTGGCGGATCTGGTCTCCGTCGCGATGGAAGACGGTCATGAGAGGAAGCTGATCGCCGTTGGGGTCTTCGGCTTGGTAGTCTCGTTTGAAGTTGTTGTTGGCGGAGGAGAGGAGACGTAGGTTTTTCCAGCCGCGCTCGCGTGCGTACGTGGAGATGCGTTCGATGGGGGCTTTGGCTACGACGACGAAGTTTAGGCCGGAAGAGGCGAAGTGGATAGCGGTGGGGTCGAGCGCGTCGAGTAAGGCGGTGCAGGAGGGGCAGGGTGAGTCTTCTAGCTTCAGCTCGGAGGTTGCGCCTCTGACCGGGCCGGGGCGACTGTCTTTGCTCCAGCGCGGGAACATGAAGTTGTAGATGACCAGGGAGTTTTGTTCAGGGGTGAAGAGTTGGGAGAGCTTCACCTTTATGTGCTTGCCGTTGGGGCCGATGGTGTCGAAGACGTAGTCCTCGGGGATGAGGCCGCCGGGTGGCAGGCTGCGGCGGGCGGCGGCTACGGATTCCATGGCGCGACGGAGGCTGATCTCTTGCTCGAGGAGGTGATTGCGGGCGGCGCGATATTCGGGGGATTCTCCGGGGAAGCTGGTGGGCATGGGCTGATCCTTTTCGGATGAGATGGGCGGTCAGGCGATGTCGGGTTGATCGGCGTGGAGGGGCGGGGCGTAGCGGGAGCCGATGAAGAAGATGACGGCTGCGAGAAGCATGGTGATGAGAGTGGAGCCGAGGCCGAGGTTGAGGGTGGAGCGGTCGCTGACGGCTCCGATGATGCGGGGGGAGATGGCGTCGCCGAGGGCGTGGATGATGAAGAGCTGGCCAGCCATGGCGGTGGCGCGGATCTCGGGGCGGACGGCGTTGAGGGTGGCGGCGTTGACAGGGCCGGTGCCGAGGAAGATGAGGAAGATGGCGACGCCGAGGCCGTAGAGGGTGAGGTTGTGTGGGCCGAAGAAACATAGGAGCGCGGGTGGAACGGCGATGGCGGCGCTGATGGCGGGGACTAGGTAGAGGGCTTTGGAGTTGGTGCGGGACCACTTCTGCGCGATGGTGCCGCCGGTGATAGTGCCACCGAGGCCGGCGACTACGGTGATTGCGCCCATGATGTAGGCGGCGGAGGATTGGCTGCGACCGTCGATGCGTTGGAGGAACGAGGGCATCCACCAGGAGATGCCGCCGAGCGAAAAGGTGACGGCTGCGTAACCGAGGATAGAGCAGAGGTAGGCGGGGTTTTTGATGAGGGAGAGGATGGTTCCCTTCTCTACTTTTGCTTTTTCGTGCTGGCTTGCGCCGCGTGCGGGCTCCTTCATGAAGATGGCTATGAGGATGGCGAGGAGCGCGGCGGGGATGGCGGAGACGATGAAGGACATACGCCAGCCGTAGTGTTCGCCTACGGTGCCACCGACGAGGTAGCCGAGGGCAGCGCCTACGGGGATGGCTACGTTGAAGATGGTGAGGACGCGGTTGCGCTGGTCTGGCTCGTAATAATCTGCGAGGAGAGAGGGGGCGAAGATGCCGAAGCTGGCTTCGCCTACGCCTAGTGCGGCGTGGCGGATGTTGAGCGAGTCGTAGGAGTGAACGGTGGCGGTGAGGAAGTTGATCGCGGCCCAGAAGAGGGCGGCGATGACGATCATGGGCTTGCGGGGAAAGCGGTCGCCTAGCCACCCGGTGATGGGCGAGGTGAACATGTAGGCGATCATGAACCAGAAGGTTAGGGTGCCGATGTGTTCGTCGGAGAGGTGGAACTCAGCTTTTACCTGCTCCTGGACGCCGGGGAGGATGTAGCGGTCGATGTAGTTGACGAAGTTGAGGGCGGTGAGGAGGACGAGGGCGGTGGTGGCTCCGGCGACGGAGGCTGTGGGTTTGGGCTTCTGCGTGGTCGAGGAGGCCATCTCGATGGAAGGATAGCAGGTGGGGTTTGGGTTTTTTTTATTGGGGTGGTGGGAGGGTGGTTTTGTTTGGGGATATTGAGATTTTTGATTGTTTTGTTGTGGTGTTTTGGTGGTGAGAACGTGGTGGTTTGTGTGGTCGACGTGGCGTTTTGGCTGGCGCTTTTTCGGGGATGAAAAATGCGCCAGTTTTTTGAGATTTATTTTTGCGGGGGCGTTTCCGTGCGGGGGTAGGTGGCGGTTACGACGGTGGAGATGCCGCCTCGGGGGCGGAAGTCGCCTACGATGACTGCCCAGACTGGATTGCAGGCTTTGACTACGTCGTCGAGGACCTGGTTGACGATGTTTTCCTGGAAGATGCCGAGGTTGCGGTAGGTGAAGAGGTATTCCTTGAGGGACTTGAGCTCGAGGCAGCTCTCGCGGGGCATGTAGCGGATGGTGAGGCGGCCGAAATCGGGTAGGCCCGTCTTGGGGCAGACGCTGGTGAACTCGGGATCGTCGACGAGGATCTCGTAGGCCTTGAACTGGTTCTGCCAGGTTTCGATGGCGGGGAAGGTGACGTCGAGGCCGGCTTTGGCGTGGTCGTCGGTGTAGCCGGTGGTGTGCGGGTTTGGAAGGACTGCGGTGCTCATACGTCTATTTTAGCTTGTTTGGCGCGGGTTTTGTTGGGTTTGGGCCTGGGTGGGACGGTTCACCTATGCTAACCCTTTTTGTTTTCTTGCGATGATGCGGGCAGCGCGAGAACGTTTGCTACTGAATGTAGTCCTGAGACGAGGCTGTGCCTGAAAGCAGGAGAGATTAGTAGCACTGTGAGATCAATGCAGGTCCTTCGACTACGCCTCTGCGATGAAGCTGCAAGAGGCTTCGCTCAGGATGAAAAGTTTAGGAGGGAGAGCAGATCACGGTTCCTGGTACGAAGGGGAGAGTGGAAGGGCCGTGGAACGGAGGGTCCAGGTGCGGCCGTTGTGGCGGAGGTCGGTCAGGGTGAGGGGGGCTATGTCGATACGCCAGAAGGATTGGGGTGGGGCGTTGAGGGTGTGAAGGATAGCGGCGCGGATGACGGCGGGGTGAGTGATGGCTATGGTGTGGGAGTGCGTGTCTGGTGTCTCGGGTGGGAGTGTCGCCAGCCAGTTCGTCACGCGGGTGATTAGGTGGGCGATGGATTCGCCGTTGTGTGGGGTGGAGTTGGGGTCGGAGAGCCATTGGGCGATGGGTGCGGGGTCTTCAGCATAGAGGTCGTTGAGCGTGCGGCCTTGCCAGATGCCGTATGCGATGTCTCGGAGTTCGTTGGTTGGGGTTGCGGTGAGGTTGAGGGCTTCGGCGGTTTGTTGGGTGCGGAGTTCCGGGGCGGTGAGGATGTGTTGGGCGCGTGGTGATTGCCAGTTGATTGCGGCTAGTTTGGTGAGGGCGGATTCTTCGATGGGTTCGTCTGCGGGAAAGGCGGAGAGGCGTTGCGCGGAGGTGGAGGCGTGGCTGATGAGAGTGAGGCGGGTTGGCACGTTTGTCGATTCTCCGTGACGTGTGGGTAAGGGCGCGTTCGGGTTTTTGATCAATTGTCGAAGAGTCGATTTTGCAGCAAGTTAGTCCTCAAAAACCTGGGTGAAACTATTCAACGCTTTTGTCGGGTTAGTTATGCAGAACTATTCTTTCTTGCCAAAGAGTTTAGAAAGTTTCTTCTTTATTGTTGCGGCGTTGCCTTTCATCAGGCCGTTGACATCAGCGGTGATGACAGGTTCTTCTGCTGTGCCGGTGATGGTGATGGGGATACCGCTGGCATTCGAAGGTTTGGCGGCGTCAGAGGTGCTGTTCATCTTTGTGAGAAGGTTTATCCCGACCTTATTTAGACCTTTCGCGTTCGTGACCTTGGAGATCAAGTGGAAGTTGAGCTGTCCGGAGGGCGACACAGTGCCGCTGCCGGTAGACACACCAAGTGCAGGCAGGACTGAATAGATCTTCGTGCTTTCGCTGCCTGATTTGGTAATGCGCACGTTGGCCCGGGAGACATCGATGACAGCGGTATCGCCAGTTTTGATGCCGCCCAAAGCGGCGATACCAGCGATTTTGGAGCCGATGTCGTAGCCTACCAACGTTGTATTTTTGATTTCGTAGGAGCCGACGATGACGTTGTCTGTTGGCGAGCCTTTGATGGTGAAGTCGGCGGACAGCGTTCCGCCCTTGAGCGTGGCATTGTTGGGGAGCTTTACGCCGACGGCTGGCATGAGGGCCTGCAGGTCGTTGAGGGGGACACTTTGAGCCAGCAGCTTGAGGTCTAAGACTGGAACGTTTGCGGTGAGTTGATAGTTGCCCTTGATGTGAATTGCGATGGCGCCGGTTTGAAAGACGAGATCGGAGACCTGGCCACTGTTGCTTTTGAGGGAGTGGACGATCTGATAGCTGAGATCAAGAGGGAGCGGAGCAGCCTTTCCTCCTTTGAGGATGATGAGATGCTCAGCGTGGACTTTGCCGTTACTGGTGACATTCGTGCCGTCTGAGACGAAGTGCGCATCGAGGCCCGCGATCGTTGAGACTCCGGCGGCTGGGTCAACGTAGCCGGCGGTGACAGGGTCGAGGTGTTGAATTTTGACCTGTGTGTCGAAGGCGGTGGAGGCGGCGTCTTGAGGATTGATAGGCCCGACGGTTCCGGAGACATCTACCTTGCCGTCGCCGGGAAGTGAGGCACTCACCCTAAAGGGAAAGGGTTGGGCTAAGGAGAAGTGCTCCACTGTGACGTTGAGATGGTCGTAGACCTGGGGGTTTTTCTGCGAGGGCAGAGTTTCGATCGTTGCGTTGCCATCTTTGATGATGATTCGGTCGACCGGGAGATCAGGTAACGAGGTCGGTCGGGTGGTGTCCAGACGGTCGGTGCCGTGACTCAGGGTGGAGAAGTTCCAGGTTCCATCCTCGGCGCGGATCAGATGGATTTGGGGAGCATCGACCTCGAAACTTCGAATAAGGAGTTCGTGGTGGAAGATCAGAGGCTTCATCTGAACGCCGATGTGCAGTAGTTTCGCCGTGAAGAATGGAGTCTGACCGAACTTAGGATCTTCGGCGATGGTGAGATCGTCCGCCTCCAGTCTGCCCTTCGTGAGGGAGAGACTCAAATTGCCGAGGGTGACCTTGCGGGAGAGGGCTGTGCTGAGTCGGCTCTCGATCTTAGGGCGAAACGTGTTGGCGTTCACGAAGAAGGGGATGGCTGCAGCTACGACTACTGGTAGTGCTATAGCTGCAGCCAGAACGATCTTGACCGACTTCTTCATGAATCCTCCGTTGTGGCAAAGTCCCACCCAATTGTCACCGACTTTCCTCACCTGGAGGGTTTGATTGGCAAAAAAGAGTAAAGGCGGTCCCGCTCTCGCCAGAAAGGTTCGACTCGAAGTTGACGCACCGCCAAATTACTCGGGAGCTTGACTTTGATGATTGTGGGACATAGGGTTGAGATAGATTTTGATGAGGATGGAAGAAGCCGGTGAGAGTCCGGTGCGGTCGCGCCACTGTGATTGACCTGTAGTTCGGGTTGAGAGCCAGACGTTCTTTCCTTGTTCGAATAGCAATGCGTGGGACGCATGATCCCTGGAGGTTTTACGATGGCTCAATCCGCTTTTAGTTCTGTTGCACAGCCGGTTTCAATTCCTGTTGTTCCGGTGCGTGAGATTCTGCCGTATGCGATTTTCGGTGGGCTGCTGTTGCTGCTGGCGATTTATTTTGTCGGCGCGGAGCAGGGCGCTACCTCGATGTTTCGCGGGACGATGGTGCATGAGTTTTTGCACGACGGCCGGCATCTTCTCGGCTTTCCCTGCCACTAAGTAGAAAATTTTGATGACTCGAACTCTGCTCCTTCGCGGGATGCTGGTGGGCGTTGTTGCGGGCCTGCTCGTCTTCGCGTTTGCACGATGGATCGGCGAGCCGCAGGTAGAGCGCGCGATTGCGTTTGAGACCGCCGCGGCTCAGGCGCGGGGCGAGGCTCCTGAGCCGGAGATGGTGAGCCGTCGTGTGCAGAAGAGTGTTGGCCTGCTGACTGGCACCGTTGTGTATGGCGCGGCAATCGGTGGATTGTTCGGGCTGGTGTTCGCGTTTGCTTATGGGCGGATTGGGGAGTTGGGGCCGCGGGCTCTGGCGGCTGTGCTCGGCGTGCTGGGATATGTGGCCGTGGTGCTGGTGCCGAATTTGAAGTATCCGGCGAACCCTCCGGCGGTGGGGAGTCCCGATACGATTGGAGCGCGGACTGGGGCATACTTTTTGCTTATTGCGGTTTCGATTGCGGCGATGGTGTTGTCGCTTCAAATGAGACGCGGGTTTGCGAAGAGGTTTGGAGAGTGGAACGGTTCCCTGCTGGCGGCGGCTTCGTTTGTGGTGGTCGTGTGTGCGGTGGCGCACTTTTTGCCGGTGGTGGATGAGGTTCCGGCTGGGTTTCCGGTGACGCTGATGTGGAAGTTTCGCGTGGCGGCGCTCGAGATTCAGGCGGTGCTTTGGGGGACGCTGGGGTTGGGGTTTGGGTGGTTGACTGAGCGTGAGTCGGCGTTGGGACGGCCTTCCAATTAAGTGAGGTAGATCTTTTGTTTTCCCGGTACTAGTGGATGGCTTTACTGCACCTCACATGAGGCGTGGCGATGCAGCTGGCCTGACAATTTAAGCAGAACGAATCGGCGCTGGTGGTACTACGACCTCAACGAGTCCCGTCGCTACGTCGTAGACGAGGCCCGAGATGAACCACTGGGCGGGCAGCGCGGGAATCGTTTTGAGAAACGCAACATCGCCGGCAACCGCGGCGCGGGGATCGGTTACGGATTTTGATTTGACTTCCCCTTCCGGTATTTGAAAGTAGTGCGCCAGCTTATCGGGATCGCCTGCGAGGCGAGTGATTCCGCAGTCGGTGTGCTGAAGCACGATGAGGTGAAACTCCCCTCCGCCAGCGGGGACTACTCTGGCAACCTCGCCGATTCGTCCGAGAAGGCCCAACTCCTCCAACACTGGTGGGGTAATTCGACCCCCAATGTTACGTATCACGAGGGCTTCGCCTGGTTTAAGTCCAAGCAGATGAGCGGGGTCAACCCGCATATCAGCGCAACCGATGATGGTTGCCTTTAGATTCGGCGTCGCTCGAGGAAGCGAGGGCATGAGTGTGCCCGCTGCAGACTGCTTAGCAGCATAGTCTTTGTTGCGTTGTAACAGATCGTCGAGATTGCTCATGTCGAGTCTCCTTAAGAGATGTTGCCGATGTTTGGCAAATCTGAATTCTATCGCGATGAAGAAGCCTGAGGATCACAGATGCCTAGAGAGACAAAGGGGAGATTTCTACCGATGTAGCCGCAGTTAGTCCTATACTTCCGCTAAACCGCTTGGCGGTTGCAGCCGCAGGTGCGGGGGAAGCTGTTGGAAGGGCCCGATGAAGGCGATTGTGCGCACACAGTACGGGCCACCAGAGTTGTTGCAGTTTGCGGAGGTCGCGACACCTGTGCCTGCGGGCAATGAGGTGATGATCAGGCTTGGTGCGGCGTCGGTGAATCCGCTGGACCTGTATTTGATGAAAGGTGCGCCGTGGGATCGGATTCCGGGGATGAAGAAGCCAAAGCCGATGGTGCTCGGCTGCGATGTTGCGGGCCGCGTGGAGGCTGTGGGCAGAGAGGTAACGCAGTTTCGGGCTGGGGACGAGGTGTTCGGGGTTACGGGTTTCAAAGGGAACGGATTTGCCGAATATGTCTGTGTCGCTGAGGAGAGATTGGCGCCGAAGCCGGTGAACCTGACGTTTGAGCAAGCGGCGGCTGTGCCAGTTGCGGCGATTACAGCGTTGCAGGGGCTTCGCGATAAGGGAAGGATTCGGCCAGGGCAGAAGGTTCTGGTGGAAGGGGCTTCCGGCGGCGTGGGCACGTTTGCGGTGCAGATCGCGAAAGCGTTTGGGGCTGAAGTGACCGCCGTGTGCAGTACGAGGAATGTGCATCAGGCGTGGTCGATGGGTGCGGATTGCGTCATCGATTACAGCAAAGAGGATTTCACTCGGAGTGGCCAACGATACGATCTGATCCTGGCTGCGAATGGTCATCATTCGATCTTTGACTACAGGCGTTTGCTCGTCGCGGATGGAGTTTATGTCGCGGCGGGTGGTGGTCTGGTCCAGATTTTCGAGACGTTTACGCTGGGGCCAGTGCTGTCGCGAATGGGGCGGAAGAAGATGGTGTTTTTTCTGGCGAAGGTGACTCGGAAGGACCTGGACTTTCTGAAGGAACTTCTGGAGAGCGGCAAAGTTGTTCCGGTGATTGATAGACGTTATCGGTTGAGCGAGGCGGCGGAAGCTCTCAGCTACCTGGCGGAAGGACATGCGCAGGGGAAGATTGTGTTGACGGTTTAGCGTTGTGTCGACGTTTTGAGATGCTGCGACGTCTGAGTTTCAGGACCGACGGGCATGATGTTCGCTTGCGTGATGCGGTCCTCCTGCACAAACGAAGACTTGTTTGTGGGCCCCGATTCGGCGGCCACCGCTATACCTGGCCGATGATGCCTCTGGCATAGGACGCACACTTCTCTACTTCTTCTGGCGATCGACCGGTTCCGGCGTAGTCGCAGTCTACGTATGCTGTGATCGGAACCTGCTTATCCTTGAAGAACTGCAGGACTGCTTTCACGCGAGCCTCGCCTTCGCCAAGCGGAACACTTGGACCTCCGGGCATCGCGTCCTTGAGGTCGAACGCAGACATGGACGTGTAGTTGGTTTCGACAAACTGCAAGGCGTCGATCTTTGCTTTCGTCAGGTCGCCTATGTCGGGGTCCATGCGGAAGTATTGAGAGGCGGCGAGCTGTTTCTTCACCTCGTCCAGATCGGCGACTTGAAGGCTGACGATCATTTGATGCTTGTCCGTTGCGGCTGCGACGACGCCGGTGGAGGCTGCGGGGAGGCGGGTGACGATTGAGTCCGCTCCCAGAGCTTTTGCCATCAGGAACTGGCGGTCGATCTCTGCGTCAGAGCTGCCGAATCTGATCGAATAGGCTTTTATTCTGAGGCCCTGTTTTCCAAAAGTAGACCGGATGTTTTCGAAGTAGCTCATGGGAACCGAGAGGCGCCATTGCGTCAGCGCGGCCTCGGTCGCCTTCTGTTGTTCCTGTTGCTGCGGCGTTGGAGATGATTTTGGAGGGTTGAAGACGCCGACGGGAAAGACGGGGTTGAACTTCGCGGGTTCTATGTGGGTGAACAGGATCTGAGCGTCTTGCAGTCTCGCCTGCTTCATCGTTTGGATGATGATGGGGATTGCTTCCTGTTGGGAGAGAGCTCGCAGGCTCCAGGTGTTCAGTCCGAGCTTGGGTCCGTTTTCTGCAAAGCCGAAGCTCTTGCGTGAGCAGGCGGCTGTAGCTGCGACCGCACCGATCGCCTGGGTGAACTGTCTTCTTGAGAGCTTCATCAACTACCTCACCAAACTGGGGTTAATTGCTTGCCGCGTGTGTTGGGCAATTCTAAATGGTGAGATTACCGTAGGTTATTTCTTGCGCGCTGTTGTTGGTGCGCGTGCAGTCCTGCCGGACGGGCCTCCTGCGCGGAGCGCGACCACTTCGTGGCGGGTATATCCTTCTTCGCTCCCGTTGGTCGCGTCTGTGTCTGCCGCTTGTGCTAATCTCTGCGGCCCAGGGTTGGACGGTCGTCGGTGCTGGTGGATGGGTTGTTCGGGTTGTTGGGGTCGTTGTTGCCGTTGCCGCTGGCGGTTCGGCGGAGCGTGGGCTTGTTGCCACCCTTGCCGTCGTTAATCTTGCGCTTGTTCTCGAGCCGCGCGAGGCGGGCCTTGACGTCGTCGAACTCGGACGTGGTGACCATGTAGTCAGGGCGGGAGGGCAGGATGGTGGCGATCTCTTCCTCAGAGTGAAGGATCCGGTCGGGGGTTTGGGGGTGGTCGGCGAAGACCTTGGCCAGAGTGCCGGGTTTGTGCTTTTCGAGGGCGTCGAGCTTTTCGAAGAATTGGATGAAGGCCTGGGGATCGTAGCCGGACTTGTACATGTACTGGACGCCGAGCCAGTCGGCTTCAGCCTCATCCATGCGGGAGAACTGCAGGAAGCTGAGAGGGACGGCGAGCTGAACGGCCTCGTAGATGCCGTAGCCGGTCCAGCTACCCTGGGTGAAGATGATGAGCGGGATCGAACCGATCTGCGCGTAGTTCATCTTGGTCATCTGTCGGGCGGCGTGGTGGGCGCAAACGTGGGCGGTCTCGTGGGCCATGACGCCGGCGAGCTCTGCTTCTTCGTCGGCGGCTAGGATGAGGCCGGAGTTGACGTAGAAGAATCCGCCGGGAAGGGCCATGGCGTTGATCTCGTCAGAGTCGATGACCTTGATGGTGAAGGGGACCTTGCAGTCGGAGTTCTTGACGATGTTCTGGCCGACGCGGTTGACGTACTCGACGATGACGGGGTCGTTGACCATGTGAGCGGATTTTTCAATCTCCATGGAGTACTGCTTGCCGGTGCGGATCTCCCAGTCGGTGGAGTACCAGTTGCCCATGCCGCGGCCGCCGATGTTGCGGGTGCCTACGGCGTTGACGTCGTCTTCGCTGCCGGGCTTGATGTTGGTCTTCATGTCCTCGCCGGGGGACGGGAGGCGGTCGGTTTTGTTTTCGGCCTTGACGGTGGCGGCGGCGTCTTTGCTCTCTTTTGGCGTGGCGGTGGGGTGGCCGGGGATGGGCTTCTCGACGGGGACGTCGGAGGGGATGGTGGCGTTGACGGGGGTGGTCGCCTGGGGATCGTTTTGGGGCGTGGTGGTGGAGGGCGTTTGCGCCGGTGGGGTGGTTTGGGAACTGCTGGGGGAATTCGTCGGAGTCTGGGAGTACGCCGCAACGGAGAGTGTGAGGAAGGCGGTTAGGCCAATTTGCGTGACGGAACGCATGTGAGGTCTCCTGGTGGGCCGCTTCCCTGCTGGACGGACGCAGCTCGACGTGTCTTAGACCATAGTATGCGCCTTTTCGTGAGCGGAAGCGACGGTTAGAGGTACACGAGACAGCCTCGGGCTTCGAGATCTTTGAACCAGGTTGGTGGGGTGAGGGTTGTGACCCAGCGGAGGTCTAGTTTTTCAAGTTTTGGCAGATGGGCCAGGGATTCGGGGAGGGTTTCGAGGGGATTGCCTCGCAGATCGAGCTGGCGGAGTTCGCTGAGGTTGGCGATTGAGGCGGTGAGGGTTGTGAGGTGGTTGTTTCTGAGATGTAGCTCGCGGAGATTGGAGAGGCTGCCGATGGAGTCGGGGAGTTCGGTGAGGAGGTTGTCAGTCGAGCGGAGTTCGACCAGGCTGGATAGGCAGGAGAGGCAGTCGGGGAGGAGCGGGAAGGCATTTTCGCTCAGGTTGAGGTAGCGGAGGTTTTTGAGTTTTCCGACGGAAGGCGGTAAGGAGGTCAGGTGGTTGTCGTGGAGGTAGAGGAAGTCGGTGAGGTTGACTAGGTCGCCGAGGATGTCGGGGAGGTTTGTGAGTTGATTGTGGCCGAGGTCGAGGGTGCGAAGGTTTTTGAGGTTTCCGATTTTTGGGGAGATTTCGGAGAGCTCGTTGTCGGCGAGGATCAGGGTCTCGAGGTCAGTCTGCTGCCAGACGTAGTCTGGGACGACACCGAGATGGCGCTTCCATAGGTTGAGAGCTGGCGCGGAGGAGTTGGGCACGAGGCGATGATAGCGCGTGCTTCATTCTTTTGAGACTGGGGTTCAGCGAACTACCAGGTGGAGTAGGAGGTGCCGTCGGAGGCGGTTTGCTGGGCGCCGCTGTGGACGTCGTCGATGCCGGAGTCAGTCTGGTCGATGCTGGAGAGGGTGTCGTCCTGGACGGGCATCCAGGTGTCGGAGCGATGGGTGAAGGGGTCGACCGGCATAGCTTTGAGGTAGCCGGCCTGGACGAGGTCGTCGAGGGACTGGGGGGCCTTGGCTTTGTCGACGGTGTAGGAGTCGATGGCCTGGCGCATGGTGTGAAGATCTTCTTTGAGGACAGCCTCTTTGGCGTTGCGGATGTTGCTGGTGTAGGCGGGGATGGCGATGGCGGCGAGCAGGCCGATGACGACCATCACGATCATGAGTTCGAGCAGGGTGAAGCCTTGCTCGGCTGTCCGGGTGGAGCTCTGTGGAAGAGAAGCAGATTCCTCCGCTGCGCTACGGAATGACAACCAAATGCGGGCCCATGACGAACGGGATGGGAGCCGGGAAGAGTGGCTGGAGCGGATTTTGGGGGTGGCTACCATGTGTTGTACTTCGTTCCGTCGAGTGCGGTTCCGGTGCTCTTGCTGTGGACGTCAAAGACGTTCTGGCCGCCGAAGGAGTCGGAGTCCGTGTCGTCCTGGTTGGAGCGCAGGCCCCAATCGGTGTTGTTGGTGAAGGGGTCGACGGGGATCTTTCGTAGAAATTTTACCTTTTTCCCCTGAGCTGCGGTGACCTCGACTCCGTCGACGAGGGTTTGGAGGTCGGGCGGGTAGCCGAGGGAGTCGGCCTTGATCTGGAAGGCTCCCTTGTCGGCGGCGTCCTTGTAGTGGTCGATGGCGTCGCGCATCTGCCATAAGTCGCGGCGGAGTTCGCGCTCCTTGGTACGTTTGACCTGGAAGCGGGCGATGGGGATGGCTGCGGAGGCCAATAAAGCGACGATGGCGACGCAGATAATGAGTTCAACGAGGGTGAGGCCGGACTCGGGGCTAAGTGGTTGCGAACGAATCGGCCGCGTGCCCCGCGCCCGTGAGCTTGAATCCTTCTGCAAGCTCTCGGTGGGCCGTGAGGCACACGGGTTGGTACAAAGCGTCACTTGACATGCACCACGGCCTGCGAACCGACGGCCGGAAGATTGGCCTGCGCGCTGTTGAGAGCGCCGACTTTGACGAGTGAGAGTGAGGAGTCGCCGGCAGCTATGGCCTTGAAGGTGAGGGTGCAGAGGCTGCCTGTTCCGCTGACTCCGGCGGTGTTGGGCGGACGGATGGAAGAGATAGCGACTAGCCCTTTGTCTTCGCGGTGAACGAGCGAGACTGCCTGCCCGTCCTTGCCGAGGAAGGTTCCGGCGTCGACGTTGACGAGCTGCAGGAGTGCAGGGTTGAACTGAAGCTGGAGCGGAACGGAGAACACGTCGTGTCCGTTGCCGAGCATGACGGCGACCTGGAAGGTGCTTCCGACGGCCTGGGTGGAGTCGGGCGGGACGACCGTGAAGCTAATGGGCGGGCCGGCGCCTGGGACTGCTGCTGGAGCGGGAGTCTGGTTGGCAGGAGGCTGGCTTGCGGGCGGTGTCTCTGGAGTCTGCGCACCGGGGACGTAGGAGGCTGGCGGACCGGCGGGCTGGGCCTGTTGGCTAAGCTGCTGGACCATGGCGCTGGCAGCGTTGGCGGCGCTGGTTGGACTGCTGGCGGAGCGCGGTCCATTAGCGTATACCGGCTCGGAGTTGTGGTCGTTGGCAGAGACATCACGACGCAGCTCGATCGACTGGCCGGTGCCGGTGTCGATGGGGCGAACGTTGACGCGCGTCAGGACCGATTCGCGAACGATGTGGGGGATGATGATGAAGACGATTTCAGTCTTGTCGTTGATCTTGTCGCGAGAGGTGAAGAAGTACTTGAGGATGGGAATCTCGCCGACGCCGGGAGTGCCGTTGATGTTGAGGGAGTCGGATTTGGTGATGATGCCGGCGAGGAGGCTGGGCTCGCCATCCTTGAGGGTGATGACCTGCTCCGAGGTGCGCTGACCGATGACGGGTTCGGAGACTCCGCTGATGGTCACGGTGTTGATCTGGGAGAGCACCTCGATCTTCATCTTGAGGGTGACCTCGCGGTCGTAGTGGACCGTGGGGGTCATGTCGATATTGACGCCGATGTCGATGTAGGTGAACTGGGTCTGCACGCCGATGCTGGCGACACCGGTGGAGACGCCGGCGTTGTAGGAGCCGGTGGCGACGGGGATCTTCGATCCAATCTTCATGGTCGCGCGCTGACCGTCGGTGGCGCGGATGCTGGGGTTCTGGAGGACACGGGTGTCGGCGTCACTGAGCAGCGCGTTGAGGGTGCCACCGCCGATGCTTACGGCGAAGTTGTTCGCGTTGAGGTGGGCGAGGGTGTTGAGGGTGAAGTCGGAGGTGGTGGTGGAGCCTGTACTGGTGCCCGTACTACTGCTGCTGCTCGTAGTGGAGTTCGGATTGGCTTGTGGGGTGAGAGTGATGGATTGGGGGAGAGTGATGCCGAGGTTGTGCTCGACGTTCTTGTTGACTTCGAGGACGGCGACGTCGACGACGACTTCGGGACGGGCGCGGTCGAGATCGTTCAGCAGTTTCTGCGCCAGGAGAAGCTGATCGGGCGTGGCGCGCATGACGATGGCGTTCTGACTGGGAACGAGATAGATCTTGACGCTCGGATCAAGCAGGTTGCGGATGGCGATGACGACTTCATTCGCGTCGTTCTGCTGGCTCGCGTTAGTGAGATAGAAGGTTTGGACGGCCTGCTCGTCGAGGTCGGTGCGCTTGGTGCGCGAGTTGGTAGCGACGAAGATGGTGTTCGGCGTGATGGCCTTGTAGAAGGTGCCGGAGATGGTGCCGACGATGCGGAGGGCGTCTGAGAGGGTGACGTTGGTGAGGTCGACGGGGATGCGCTTGGAGCTGTAGTCGGGATCGAAGAGGACGTTGAGGCCGGCTGCTTTGCCGATGGCCTCATAGATAACCTTGACGTCTTCGACCATGTGAAGCGTGATGGGATCGTTCGAGACGGGCTTGAGTTCTACGGGGCCGGAGATGGATCCGATAGTGCTGAGGGTCTCGTTCTGTTGCGACATCTGCTCTTTGGCTTGAGGAGTATTGTCGCGATCGATCTGCTGCTGTTTCTGGATCGCATCGATCTCCTGCGCGGCTGCCTGGTTGCCGGGATCGATCTGTTGGGCTCGGGTGAACTGCGTGAGTGCGCCGTTGAGATCACCGCTTTGGCGAAGGACGCGACCGCGATCGACGTGAGAGACGGCGGCTTGAAACCGCATGTGATCGAAGTGCTCTCTGAAGCGAAGGTCTTTGGGCTTTTTGAGGACGGCGTTGTGATAGTCCTCGTAGGCGGCGTCAAAGTCCTGGCGCGCCTCAGCGTCCTGACCGCGCTTGTCCCATGTGGAAGCTGACTGGGCGTGGGCACGCGCTGTGCTTAGGCCCGCGATGCCGCAAAGGAGCAAAGCAGGGAGGACGCGACGAAGCGATGTCGATAGTTTGCTGATTGATTTGTACAGGCGACCCATGCTGCTTCCGTTTTCGTCCTTTACACCGTAAAGATTGTGGCGTTTGCCGGAGATAACGCCCGCCGGGAAGATTTTTCCGGCTTCGGCGCTGCCTGTGGGGGCCGTGCCTGCCAGGCTGTCGCGCTCGGGTGAGTATAGCATTCGCTCCAAAGTCGACCTCGTCAAAAAAGTTTGTAGGAACCGTGAATGTCTACGGTCGTTTTGAAAGCACGGCTCACGGTGGCAGAGATTTTAGTGACTCATGACGTCAGGTATGACTGACGAACCAGGGTTGTGGTTAGACGCGTTTCGCGTCCGCCCGGTGAAACGAAAGTTGCAGGCATGTTAAAGTAAGAGATTGCATGCCACGCTCTATGTCCAACACGACAGCCGCCCACCAGCCAAAGCCGGTGGTGAAGGAGAAAGACCGCGACCCGGTGGCGGCGGGTAAGAGAGACGCTGCGTTCAACCGGTCGGCGAGTTTTAACTATTTTTTGACCGATAAGTTTGAAGCCGGGGTGGCGTTGCGTGGGACCGAGGTGAAATCGATCCGCGAGGGTAAAGCCAATCTGAAGGACGCCTATGGGCTGCTGAAGGACGGCGAATGTTTTCTGCTGAACGCGCACATCGGACCGTTCTCTCATGGGAATGCGATGAACCATGATTCGCTGCGTACTCGGAAGCTGCTGCTGCATAAGAACGAGGTGCGGAAGCTGGAAGGTATGACGAAGCAGAAGGGATTTACGCTGATCCCGACACGGCTTTATTTTCGCAATGGGCGTGTGAAGTGCGAGATTGCGTTGGCCAAGGGCAAGCAGGAGTACGACAAGCGCGCAACCGAACGCAAGCGCGAGGCCGATAACGAGGCGAAAGCAGCGGTAGCGAGGAGCCAACGAGGGTAGCTCTACTTTCGTTGTAGTTCTAGTTGCAAAGTGATCAACATGCAGTCGGGTTACGATAGATGCATGGACACGAAGCTACTTTTTCAGGATGCTGCCAGTTTTCAGACGCCAATGCTGGCTGTGTTTGCCGTGGATATTGCTGTAGGCAAAGATGCCGAGCCTGTGGTGGCTTTGCTGACGACCTCGGATGCGGTGGCGGGTGCTGCGGCGAAGGTGTTGGCGTCTGGCGAGTTCAAGGCGGCGGCAGGCGAGACGTTGCTATTGCATGCTCCGAACGGGTTGAAGACGGAGCGGTTGCTGGTGGTCGGGCTGGGGAAGGCGAAGGGGCTGTCAGTCGATGAAGTTCGGAAGGGTGCCGGGACCGCGGTGCGTGCGGCCAAACCTCTTGGAGTAAGAGAGCTGGCGATTGCGTTTCCTGAAGACCATGCGTTGGATGACGAACATCTGGAGACGCTGCCCTGCATGCTGCTATCGCGTGTGCTGGTGGAAGGCGCGGAGGTGGCGGAGCTGGACTGGGATACGTACCGGAGTGAACGGAAAGACCGATCGGTACGAGCGCTTTCTGTGATCGCGAAGGAAGCGGAGAAGTCTACGAGGGCAGAGATACAGGAAGGCTTTGATGCAGGCTTGATTGTTGCAGCGGCGCAGAACTTTACGCGAACGCTGGTGAATGAGCCGGGAAATGTTTTGACTCCGACAGAGCTGGGCAAGCGCGCCGCGGCGATGTGTGCAGAGGTGGGCTTGAAGTGCGAGGTGCACTCGACCGCGAAGCTGCAGGAGCTGAAGATGGGTGCATTTGCCGCGGTGGCGCAGGGCTCGGAACAGCCGCCGGCATTGATTGTCATGACGTATGAGCCGAAGCTGGGTAAGGGCGAGTCGTTTGGTGCGGACTCGCCGGTGCTTGGGCTGGTGGGCAAAGGAATCACGTTCGATACGGGTGGGATCTCGATCAAGCCTGGCGACGGCATGGAGAAGATGAAGTACGACATGGCTGGGGCGGCGGCGATGATCGGCGCGATGCGGGCGATTGCACAGTTGAAGCCGAAGGTGAAGGTGATCGGCATTGTGTGCTCGGCGGAAAATATGCCGGATGGAAAGGCATATCGGCCCGGCGATGTGGTTACGGCGATGTCGGGTAAGACGATTGAGGTAATTAACACCGACGCTGAGGGCAGGCTGGTGCTGGCGGATGGGTTGCATTACGCGAAGACGCTGGGTTGTACGCATCTGATCGATGCGGCGACGTTGACGGGAGCTTGTGTTGTGGCTTTGGGAATCGTGAATGTTGGGTTGTTCTCGAATGATGAAGCGACATGGCAGAAGTTTACGGACGCCGCGAAGATCTCGGGCGAGAAGTTCTGGAGACTTCCCTGCACCGATGACTACAAGGATCAGATCAAGAGCCATATCGCGGATATGAGGAATACGGGCGCGAATCGTTGGGGTGGGGCGATCTCGGCGGCGATGTTCTTGAAGGAGTTTGTGGGTGAGACGCCGTGGGTGCATCTGGATATCGCTGGATGTGCCTGGAATGATGAGAATAAGCCCTGGCTTGCGAATGGGCCGAGTGGGATTGCGGTGCGGTCGATTCTGGAGTGGGTGCGGGCTTACGCGGCTTAGCCTTGGCGGACCCTTCAATGAAGATCATTCGTGCAACTCCGTCTCAGAGGATCGAGGCGGAGCTTTTGCTGAATGAATACTACGAAGCTGTGGACGTGATGAAGAGAGATACGCCTGCGGCGATTGCCGGCTATCTGTCGGATGAATCCTCGGGGCTTTGGATCGCATTCGTGAATGAGTTGCCTGCAGGCTGCGTTGTGCTTCGGCCGCTACCGACGATCGAGGCAGCGACGGAGTGCAAGCGGCTTTATGTTCGACCGCAATTTAGGGGACGCGGGATCGCAGAAGCCTTGCTGGATGCGATGGAGGAGTACGCACTCGAGAAGGCTGCCAATTGGGTGTATCTGGATAGTAAGGATGATCTGAAAGATGCTCTTCGGATTTACGTCCGGAGAGGCTATCAACCGTGCGCGCGGTACAACGATAATCCGCAGGCGACGGTATTTCTTCGAAAGAGTCTGCGCTCAGCCGCTGATTGACCGCGAAGTACGTGCGCGGTTTGGTTACATAACTGGGGGGGCTTCGATGCCTAGGTAGTCGAGGGCGCGGGTCATCTCGCGTTGGGCTACTGCGGCAGTGGCCAGGAGGAGGGATTTGCGGGTGGGGTCGGTCTCGTTGAGGACGTGGTGGCGGTGGTAGAAGTTGTTGAACTGTTGGGCCAACTGGAAGGCGTACTTGGCGAGATAGGCTGGCTCGGCAGTGGCGATGCACTGCTCGATTAGCAGGGTAAGTTTTGAGGCGAGGAGCCAGGTCTCCCAGAGGCTGCTTCCCTCTTCGGTGTCGAGGATGTTGGAGAGGTCTAGTGTGGCAATGACTGCGAGGGATGCGGCTGCGGTCGTGTTCGCTTTGCGGAAGATGTTGGCCGCGCGAACGATGGCGTACTGGACGTAGGGGCCGGTTTCGCCTTCGAAGCTGAGGGCGTCTTTGAAGTCGAAGGCGATGACGGTGTTGCGGGTGAAGCGGAGCATGAAGTAGCGGAGAGCGCCTACTGCGATTTGGGTCGCGATGGTGAGGCGCTCGGCTGGTTCGATCTCGGGGTGGCGGGTATCGACTTCGGATTTTGCGGCGGCGATGAGGCGGTCGAGGAGGTCGTCGGCTTTGACGCCGAAGCCTTTGCGGCCGCTGACTTCGATGTAGGATTTTTTCTGATCTTCTTCGCTGATGGCGTAGCCGAGTTCGACGGCGCAGCGGGGGGTAAGGGCGACCATCTCGTAGCTGAAGTGGGTGTAGCGGTCGGCGGCTTCGGTGTAGCCCATGCCGCGGAGCGCCGCGATAACGTTGTTCTGGGGGTCGTTCTGGCGGGAGTCGATGACGTTGTAGATGGCGTCGGCGTGGCCGAAGCTTGGGTGTGGGGTTTCGCCGTGGACTGCGGAGATCCAGCAGCAGCGATCGGGATACTGATTGAATTTTAGATGGCCGAAGTCCTTGCCGGAGAGGAGGCCGAACTTCCAGAGGTGGTAGGCGATGTCCTTGCCGACATAAGTGACGGTGCCGTTGGAGCGGACGATGACCTTGGCGTCTTCGTCGGGGAGGCTGGAGTCTTCGGTTGCGATTTCTTCAGCGGAACCTGCCCGGCGCATGACGTAACAACCTTTGTTTTTGCCGGCGGTTTCGAGATAGAGGACACCTTTTTCGAGCATGAGCGTGCGGGCCGCGTCCCAGAAGTGGAGGGAGAGGATCTCGCTTTCGCGGGGGAGGAAGTCGTATTCGATGTTGAGGCGCTGCATGGTTTCGAGATGGCGGCGAAGGACGGCGGTGGAGATGAGGTCGGCTATGTCGGCGGTGTCGTTTTTTCCCATCTCGAGCGCGTGGAGGGTGTCGAGACGGATCTGCTTGCGGGCGTCGAGATGATCGGCGTCGGCGGTGTACCACTGGGAGACGCGGGCGTAGAGGTCCCAGCAGTAGAAGTCGATGCGCTGGTTGGTTTCGATAAGTTCGGTGAGGAGTTCGCGGGTACTGGAGAGGGTTTTGCCTTCGAGGTAGACGAGGCCTACGACTACGTCTGCGACCTGGACGCCGGTGTTGTCGATGTAGTTCTGAACGCCTACTTCGTAGCCGGTTTTGAAGCGGTCGGGGCGGAGGAGGCGCTGGAAGGTGTCGCCGAGGATGGCGTTGCGGAGGTGGCCGATGTGGGCGGCTTTGTTGGGGTTGATGCTGGTGTGCTCGACGAGGCGGAAGCCGGGGCCGCCGATGTCGGCGTGCTGGTCGGCGGCAATGCGGCGGACGGTGGCGGCGCGGTCGAGACGGATGTTGAGGTAGCCTGCGCCGGCTACTTCTACGCTCGCGATGCCTTCGAGCGATGGAAGGGCCGCGGTGAGCTCGGCTGCGAGTTCGGTGGCGATGGCGCGGGGGGCTTTGCGGAGGCGCTTGGCGAGTTCGAAGGCGACGGGGAGGGCGAGTTCGCCGAGGGCGATGCTGGGCGGCTGCTCGACCACGAGATTGGTCAGGGTGACGTCGTACTTCGCTAGAAGGATGGCCTGGATTTGGGCCAACAAAGACTGCTGGATTGTGCGATACATGCTTAGGGGTCACCACTCTGGAAGATGGGTTCAGTTTACTAGAGGCTTGGGGAAGATGTGTCCTGCCGGACGGGTCCACTGCGCGTGGGGCGGCAACTTCGTGGCGTGTGTACCGGTCGGAGTGGCACGATTGGCGAGGGGCCTCGCGTTGCTCGGCTTTTATTTGATCTCTCGTCTGCTATGGCATTTCGACCGGTAGATCTTCAATCTCTTCGAGCAGGGGCTTGTGGTTGTGGATACGGATGCGGTGAGTGAGGAAGATAACGCCACCCGCTCCGGTAACCGCGAGGAGCATCCAAACGTGAATGGCCAGGCCAAACACTGCAGCTTGAGAGATGGAAGCACCGTGATTTACGAGTGAGGTTTTAACGGCGAGCTCGAAGGGGCCGATGGCTCCGGGAGAGCTGGGGATGAGGTAGGAGAGGTTGGCGAAGGAGACCGAGAGCCATGCAGCGATGTCGTCGACCGATAGGCCGAGGAGACGGAGAGCGGAGAGGAAGATCATTCCCTCGCAGGTCCAGATGATGACCGACTGAAGAAGCAGCAGGAGGGACCCGGTGACACCCAGGCGGCCTGTAGCATCGAGCGCGAGCGTGATCCAGTGTTCGATTTTTTTCAACAGCGGCCCGGCGGGGAAACGGGCGAAGAGGCGTTGAACCGGAGCCTGCAGGCTGCGTGCCGCTACGAGAAGGATGAGCAGGCCGATGCCTGAGACGGCGAGCGAGATGTTTGCAATGAGGCGGAGGTGCGGCGTAGCGATGTTGCCTACAGTTGCGACGAACATGAGCACGAGGACGAAGATGTCGAGGAGCTTTTCGAGGATGACGGTGCTGAGGATGATGGAGGGAGAGGTGCCGAGGTCGTCGGCGTAGGTGAAGATGCGCATGATGTCGCCAATCCGAAGAGGCAGGATATTGTTGGCGGCGAGCGAAGTCATGAGGACTCGGGCGCAGACGGCGAAGTGGTCGCGGAGGGAACGACCGTTGCGCGGCATCATCTGGCTCCAGCGAACGCAACGCAGGGTGTAGCTGGCGATAGTGAAGCCGAGGACTCCGAGGATCCATACAGGATGAGCTGCGCGGAGAGCACGGAACTCGTCAAGATGGATGTTGTGGAAGGTGTACCAGAGGAAGAAGGCGCTGATGAGCAGGCCAGGAATGGTCTTCAGCAGGTTGCGGCTATTGGCGGCGGCGCTCATGCGGGCAACCGGGTGGACAGCGGGCGATGTGTCGTTTCGCGAGAGACCAGGAAATGTAAGGGACGATGAAGCATGCAGCTTCGATTGTATCGTCTGTATGTTGCCGGTCTCTTACATCGTTGCAAGCATCTCGCAGGGTGGCTGGACTGACAGGCTAAGCGGAGACGGACAAGAAGACGCTGCGGAAGGCCTCCTCGTCCTGCTGCGGATTTTTTCTGCTTTGAGGGTCGGCTTCAGCTTGAGTTTCGACACGGGAGACTACATCACCGTCGTCGGTGGCGGCAAAACTGGTGAGCTTTCGACGCACTTCGGCGGCGGCTTTTCTGGCCTCGATTGCCTGTAAGGTGGATTGGGTCGCAGCAGGGGCAGGCTGGCTGACTGGGTTGCCGTGAATGTGCATAACGCGCGCTCTCTCCTTGAATTGTTCCCTTCGTTTCGTTTGACCAACTGTGCCCTTGTAGGGCAATCGGAGTACCAACTCACGGCACAATGAGATGAGAGCGCTCTTAGAATGCGGGCTCGTACGATTTTTTCTTTTAATTTAGAGCAGGATGTAGGCTCATTGGGTATTTGGACGTCTAAATCTGCGTGCTATTCCAAGTTCGGAAGTCGTGTGGCATTTAACCTCGAAACAAAGTGCGCTTGTATGTGTTTAGATTTGCAGGCACTCAAGACGGAAAGCATGCGGCGGAGATAAACCCGCGTCGGGAGTAACAGGTATTTGGCTACATCAATAGGATCACAGCTCTCTTTGGTAGAGCTGGAACTTGAGCAGTACCGACGGGAGCGAGGTTTTGCGGCTGCGCTGGTGACTGCGCTGACGTTTTTTGCGTTCCTGATCCATGGCTACCATCCCTATGCCGAAGATGGCGGCATTTATCTTCCTGAAATAAAGCGGCTACTCGATCCAGGGCTGTATTCGTTTGGGGCAGAGTTTGTGGTGGGGCACCTGCGGTACTCCGTGTTTGCGTCGCTGATGGCCGGACTGGTCCGCGAATCGCGTTTGAACCTGGAGGTGGTACTGCTGCTGGTCCATTTGGCAAGCTTCTGGGTGACGTTGTTTGCTGCGTGGTTGCTGGCGGCCCGTTGCTATACGTCGCGAGAGGCGAGAGGCGGGGCGGTGGCACTGCTGGCGGTGTGGTTGACGATTCCAATTGCGGGAACGTCGCTGATGCTGATGGATCCATATGTGACGGCGCGAAGTATTTCGACTCCTTGTGCGCTGTTGGCGCTGGTGGGTGCGTTGCAGTTTTTGTTGCCGCGTTCTGAGATGGAAGGAGAGCCGGGAGAGCGGCGGCGAGGGTTAGCTCTTTGTTGCGGAGCGTTGGTTGGGGCAGGGCTTATGCATCCTCTAATGGGTGCTTATGCGGTGGGATCGGTGTTGCTGCTGTGCGCGGTTCTATCGACGAACCGGCTGGTGCGTGTGTGGTGGACCGTGGGGCTCGGGTTGACTGCAGTGGCGGCGGCGGCGGGGGTCCAGTTGGCGTCGCCAGTGGAGAGCGCGGAGTATCAGAGGGTGATGCTGACGCGGAGTTACTGGTTTCTTAGCCAATGGCATTGGTACGAGTTGGTTGGGTTGGTGGCACCCCTGATGATTCTTGGGGTTGTGGCCCGGGGACGAGGGCGTGGCGTCGACGCGGCACGGGTTGGCCTGGCACGTGTTGCGATGGTGTCCGGAGTGACGGCGATTGTGGTGGCGACGCTGTTTGCACGGGAAGGCGCCGCGGTGCACCAGGTGGCACGGCTGCAGCCTTTACGGAACTTTCAACTGGTCTATGTGGTGATGATTCTGTTTGTGGGAGCGGCGTTGGGGGAACGAGTGTTGCGACGACCGGCGTGGCGTTGGGTGGCAGCGTTTTCTATGTTGGCGGTTGTGACGCTGCTGATCAACCGTGCGACATTCCCTGCTTCGAAGCATCTTGAACTTCCGGACTCGTTGACCTGGAACGCAGGCGACGGAGGGAATCGCTGGGAGACGGCGTTTCTCTGGATCAGAAAGAACACCCCGAAGGATGCGGTGTTTGCGATGGACGCGAACTACTCGGTTATTGACGGCGAAGATGCACAGGGCTTTCGCGCGATTGCGGAACGGAGTTCTCTTCCGGATTACTCGAAGGATGGTGGAACCGCTTCGAACAAGCCCGCACTCACGGAGGAGTGGTCGCAGGGGATTTCACTGCAGACAGGGCTTGGGAGGGAGTCAGATGCCGGACGATTTGCTGCGTTGAAATCGATTGGCGCGACGTGGGTCGTTTTGGAGCGAAAGGCTGCGACGGGGTTTGGTTGCGCTTACGAAAATGATGCGGTTAAGGTGTGCCGCCTACCTTGAGGGACAGGCGGCCACTGGCTTCAGTTCCCTGCCGGGGTTGGTTTGTTGGCGGCGGGTGTGGTGGTGAGGATGACGGTCTCCTGATCTTTGGTCTCCATTTTTGAGTAGAAGCCGCGAAGCTCGGGATACTCCTCGGTCTTGTAGTAGATCTCTCCCAGGAAGTAGTCGCGACGGATGGTGAAGCTGTTCGGAGTGGACTCGGAGTTCAGAGAATAGACAGCAAACTTCTGAAAGGTCATCTTGTCGCTCGTGGGAAGAGATTCTACGGAGAAGTTGGGTGGGAACTTGATGCGGACAGCATCCTGATTGATGAGGGCGTAGGAAAAGTAGACAGGGATATCTCGTTTCTCATGCGGGAAGGTGGGTTTGGTATTGGTTTCGAAGACGTCTGCAGGAACGAGCAGGCGCTTGCCGGTTGCGGAGCCGATCGCGCCTTTGAACTGAAAGTTCACGACGAGGGGCTGGTCATAGTCCTGGAGCTTGTCGATGGAGGTGACCTTGACGTCGGCTCCGGCAGGCATGAGGCTTTCGACGAGGGTGCGGAGTTCGCGTTTCAGACTTTCGTCGTCGCCGACGAGGCCGCGCTGTCGCCAATAAACAGCTGGAGAGCCTATATAAGTCATCTTTACGATGCCGGAGACTTCGCCGTGCTCGTCCATGCTCAGGTCGGCCACGCGAAGGATCTTTGAATAGGTGTAGGGCTCGCCGGGAGTCTCGAGCGAACCGGATCCGCCGTCGACCTGACGAAGCCCGCTGGTCTGGCTGTGCTTCCACTCGAGATGCTGGTAGGGGCAGTAGCGGGAGCCTGGGTCGAAGAACTCGTCTTTGCCGTCTACGTTGACGATGGCAATGTCGTCGTTGAGCTGCGACATGCTGAGGTAGGCGCGGTAGAAGAGGCTTCGGTCACGATTGGTGACGACGCCGACATATGCCTTCATGCCGGCTGCGCGCGCCATGGCGACGAACAGAGCGGTGATCTGGTCGTTGTTGCCGCGCTTGCGAGTCCAGATATCGTCTGTGTTGCGAACTTCTTTGAGGCCCTGCGACTTCTCTTCTGCGGTGGAGTGTTCGCGTGTGTAGTTGGTGTTTTCGAGCCTCATCACAGCAGCGTAGATCTTGCGAAGCTTCTGATCCTGCGTGTCCGTCGGGAGGACGAGGTCGCGAACGGCGGCGGAGACTGCAGGGCAAGGCCCGATGAACTTGTCCTGCAGCTTCGCCCAATGCTTGCCTGCGTTCTTCCAAAAATCATCCGGGGAGCGATAAGCGGAGTAGTAGAAGAGGACGCGGTAGGTAAAGCTGGAGGTGGGTGGCATGTAGTCCTCCTCGGGAGCGGGGGGGACATCATGCACGTCGAGATCGAAGATGTACTGGCCATTTGAGAGGCCCGTTGCGGGAAGTTGGGTCTGTTTCAGTTGCGCGCCGGCAGGAAGGATTTTGGTCCAGGAGATGGAGGTGGAGGGTGCACCGTCTTCGTCCGAGATCAACTGCTGGTCGGTGGGTCTCCAGGCGTAGTGGGCCTTGCGGGTGTAGAGGGAGGACTGGATGAACCACTTCGGCGCCATGAACCAGTTGTCGTCGAGCCGAAGCTTGTAGCGGTATTCGATGATGCTGCCCACCTCGACGTCAGGCAGGGTGAAGACCTTGGACATCACCCGCAGACCTTGGGTCTTTTGGACGAGTTTGTCGTAGGGTTTGCCGGTGAAGGGGATGATGGTTCCGTCGGAGTGGATGGTTCTGCCTTCGATGTTGTCGATGACGATGGAGCTGCCTTCGCTATAGTGCATGTAATTGAGCTCGACGTTGGCATTCTCTTTGCCGCGTTCGGTGAGGACCTTGAGCCGGACGTAGGTGCTGAACATATGCAGCTTATCTTCGGTAGTCTCTTCGCGGAAGAGATAGACCGCTGGGGCACCAGGCACCTCAGGCTGAGAGGTCATCGAGAGCTCTTCAGGGGTGGGGACGGTCCATTGAGCGTGGGTGAGGGGTGTAGCGAAGAGAGCCAAGGCAGAGAAAAGAGAAAAGCAGCATAGACGACAGCGTGAAGTTTCGTTCATGGTTTATTCCTTGTTCGTTTTGCTTCTTGTACCGGAGCTAATGTTTTCTTTGTTGGTTTTTGTTGAACTGGATTTACTGCTTTTTGAGAACCGCTTTGCTTTGTTCGTCGGCTGCTATGACGCCGGAGAGTTGCTGGACATCGGGATATTTGTCAGCGGGCAGAGTGACCTCGCGGACGGTGTAGGTGCGGGTGTAGTGGAGAGTGTGGTCTTTAACAACGCTAGAGCTTTCGTAAGAGGCAAAGCCGAGGTCGAGCTTGATGGGATCGGGTATCTCGTCGACGACGTATCCTGTGGGGAGTTCGATGGTGTAGTCGTCCTGCTCTTGCATCGTTTCGTTGAGGTTGATGGGGATGTTGTTTCGTTCTTTGCGATCGGCGTAGAGCTGATCGCTGCCGAGGACGCGGGGACGGACCATGATCAGAGGGCCCATGGGTTTTCCGAAGCGGTCGACGGTGAGGGAGTAGGAGGTTGTGAGGTCTTTGTTGAGAGCCTCGGCGTTCTGGACCTTGAAGTCGGAGACGCTGAAGGTGGTGAAGTCCTGGCCGAGAAGATGGTCGAGGTACTTCGTCTGCTCTTTGGCATCTCCGCTGGTATACAGGTCGCGGCGGTGTTCAGAGAGGTCGCCGAAGCGCTTCTCGATGACAGTGCCTTTGAGCGAGCCGTCAGGTTGCAACTGGAAGACGGCGGTACGGCGGACTGTGTTGAGATCGGGAGGAAGAACAGGAAAGCCGATGATCTGGCTGTCGTGGCCCTCCATCAGGACTCCGTAGCCACCCTGAAGGTTGTTCTCAAGTTGACCGAAGGCGGTCTTGTCCCAGGTGGGGTCGAAGATGAGATAACGGCGACCGGACTTTGAGGTAACTACGCTGCGAAGCTTCGGCGAGTTGTAGTCCTTCGGGATTTCGATAGCGGAGATCATGTGGTCGCCGACGATTGAAGGGGCGTCGGGATCGACGACTCCGCGGCGGTCGTCGACCATGACGAGAGCGCCGTGGACCCCTATCGTAGAGAGCATCGAGACGAGCAGGGTGGCTTTGTCTTTGCAGTCGCCGTAGCGGTTGCGGAAGATGTCGGCGGCGTAGTGCGGTTGGTAACCACCGATGCCCATCTCGATGACGAAGTAGCGGACCTGTTTCTGAACGAACTCGGCGATAGCTTCCGTCTTGTCGTAGAAATCGGTTTTGTCGCCCGCAAGTTCCTTCGCTTTGGTCGCGATCTCGGGTGTGGCGGTGAGGCGGTCTTTTGCCAGGGTCTGATACCACTCGCCGATGCTCTGCCAGGTGCCCTCAGTGGGCGCGGGGAGAGTTGGTCCGGCATAGTGGACTGTCATACGGCCCTCGAGAGAGAACTCCGATGGGCGCAGTTCGACTTGTTCGAGATCAATGGGGGGAGTGTCTTTCATCTCCCAACGCCAGCGCTGATGTTCGAGGTCGATGGCTGCGGTCTCTTTGCTATGAGCCCAGACCGTGCCGTGAGTGAAGCCGGGAGGCAGTTCGAGGGTGAAGCTCTGATTGAGTCGAGGGAGCTCGCTTTGGAAGAACCAGGTCTTTTCGGTGAGGTAAGGATGGGTGCGCTGCTCGTACTCGTAGGCTACGACGCCGCCGGGGTCACGGGCGGGTGCGTTGGCTGCCTTGATTTTGAGGTCTTCGAAGAGACTGCCCTGGTTCGGGTAGCCGAGCTCGACCATCTCGTTGTCTTTGACGGCGTACTCGTGTCCATCGGGGCCGATGCTCCAGACATGCATCGAGAGAATCTTGGTGTCCTTGTCGAAGGGGACGCCGATGATGCCCTCGTCACGGCCTTGCGGGCGCAGGATTTTGACGACGCTGCGGAAGTGCTCGGTGGCGCTGCCATCGGGAGCCACGGTGTAGGTAGTGTCTTCGAGAAGGACTACTGCGTTGGTGTTGGGCGGGTACTGTGGAAGTTTCTGCTGCGCGGCAGTGCGGACCCAGTCGGGAACACTGTCGGGTTTGGAGGCGAGTGCGGGTAGAGCGCTGATCAGGAGAAGGGTGACTGAGAGATACAGGGATGATTTGCGCACTTGCTCGGCTTGCGGGTTCGTTCGTAGGTTCATGGTCTTCGATACACTATCGGCCCCACCGTCGAAGAACAGACGCCGGGCTGCGTGACAGGATTTGTGTACGTTTGAGAGTTATACGTGGGGGCGACGGGCAGTTCAAGGGAATTCAGTGGTGGGCACGGTACGTCGAATGGGGGATATTCCCGCTGTCGCATTGGGGTCGTGGAGTATGAGGGGTCAGGCGGAGTGGGTGTAACTGGTTCCCTGTAGTCGGGCGCGTGCGCGTCGGCGAAGAGCAGAACGAAGAATGACGGCGAGAAGGAAACAGACGACCAGGGTGGAGATCACCATGAGCCACTGGTAGTCGGAGAAGAGCATGTTGAGTTGGAGCCAGAGTGAGAGCGAGCCGACGCGGTAGACGTCGTTGCCAATGCGATAAGAGGAGAAGTGCGAGCCGTGGAGGACACTTACGGATTGCGAGATGTCGGAGGACTGCGAGGTCTGTAGGAAGGTGGAGAGGAAGTTCGGAACGACGCTCTTGTCGCGGAGCGCGATGACGACGACCGACTGCTTGGATCCGCTGGGCCACTCGACTCCTTCGATGAGCGCGTCGGGGATGCCGCCTGCGGTTTCGAGCTGGCCGGACTGGACGTGGTCGGAGCTGCGGACCTTCCACCAGGCGTGCTGGAGTTGTGTGAAGAAGTCCTGGGTGTCCTGGATGTGAAGGCCGCTGCCATCGACGCTGACGGGGAGCGAGGGGTTGAGACGGTTGATGGCGTTCTGGTCGTCGACCGTGCCGAGGACAAGGTAGTCCTTATGGGCGTCGGGCTTCATGCCTTCGGGGTTGGTGACGGTGACGTTGAGGACGGGATAGCCGGTTTGCGCTCCGAAGTGAGACATCAGGGTGAGGAAGAGTTCGATTTCATCGGTGCTCGGAGTGTCGGGCAGCACGACTGCGGTGTCGGAGAGGTCGGCCTTGCGGGTGAAGGGATAGCCGGCGTTGGCAAAGATCTCGAGGTTCGGCAGGACGGCTAAGTGAGGGATGTCCTTGAGGTCGAGGTAGGAGTCTTTGAGGATGGAACCCTGAAGGTTGGTGAGGCCGACTTCGGGGCAGTCGGGCTTTCTGACGAGTTGGAAGAAAAAGCGCAACAGAACGGAGTTCGAGAAGGGACGCAGGTCAGAGACCGGGAACGGGACGATGCGCTCGGGAGTGGGCTTGTCGTTGTGCGAGAGAGGGGTTGAGTTGACGTAGGCGTCGTTGAGGTAGACCTGAAGAGAGCTGTCGTCGGAGAGTGGAACGCCGTTGTAGCGGTAGGCGACGTGAAATCCCAGGTTCTGCCGGGTACCGTAGAAGAGGTCGGGCGGCAGGCGAAGGTAGAGGGCGATGGGATCGGTGCCGTCGGTCTGAAGATTTGCGGTTTGGAGGAGGTCGCCGATCGGGATGTTCCTGTCGGTGCTGAGCCAACGTGGCGCGTCATCGGCTTCGCGAGCGGCGGGTAGTTTGATTTCGGGTATGCGAACGCGATCACCGGTGAGGAGATTGCGTTGGAGAACGAGTGCCAGGGCTGCATTGAGGACGTCGGCGTCGGTTTCGCCTGTCAGGACGAGAACCTTCGAGTAGGGATCCGACGGGTTGGTTCGCATGACGATGGTGGGGCCGGCGATGGAGTTGATCTGAAGGGCGGCGGGAAATGAAGCTCCACTTTGACCGATGACGATGGCGTTGCCGGAAGGGATAGTGCCGATTGAGATTGGGAAGCGTATGGGGCGTGAGTCTGCGAGGATGCCGAACCATGAGGCTACGATGCCGGCTGCTTGAAGAGCTTTCTGCGAAGGCTGGCCAAGGAAGACGATGGGAATGACGGAATGGTTGATCTGAGGCTCGTAGAAGGGCGCGGGGAGGAGCTTGAGATCATCGTGCAGAGGAGTCAGCGATCCCGCGACCTCGAGGGTCGAGTCGTTATCGATATGCGCCCAGAGGGTGGAGTGGGATGGGTCTTCGCATTGCGCGGCGTAGTGTCCTACGAACTCGATGGTGAGCTTATTATCGCGGGTGAGCGCATCGACGGGGAGGGTTACGGTTGATTCGAGGAGGTCGTTGCCGGGATCAGGCACCGGCTTGGCTGATGTGGGTGTCTGGGGGATGTCGTGGGTCACCGCTGAGAGCGTTGCGAAGTAAGTTCCGTTCAGGCTCAGCTTGAGATGACTTTGCGATGGGATGAGGCCAGGAGAGAAGTGGTAGCGGAGATGCAGGGTTGCGGTCTTGGCGACTTGCGTCTGGGGTAGGGAGAAGTGAAGCGTATTGAAGGCATCGACACCTTGCATGATGATGGTTCGGGGCGCGCCAAGGTCGGAGAGGTGGATGACGTTGTCGAATGTGTCGGGTGGCAGGGCGGCGGCAGCTTGTGCAGCGGCGAGTCGAGCGGCATATGCCTTGTAGGAGAGGAATGGCTTCACTGCAGGCGGGGTTTGAGGTGGCTGCGGGTTCTCGGCCGAAGTTGCATTCTGGGTTGCTGGAGTGCTGGGGGTTGGCGTCGCGGCAGGAGCTGGTGTCGGAGCCTGAGCTGGAGGGGCGGCCTGGGCGGGAGGCGGGGTAGTAGCGTCGTTCTGTATCAGCAAGTGTGTGGAGTGAAGCGGATGGATCTGTGCCGAGAGAGCGGGAGAGCAGAACAGGACAGCCAATGCGAGAAGCGGCACGACGCTTGTAGTTAACTTTCCGTTGGGAGATATCTCCTTCGATTTCGATCCGCTGCGAAAGGTTCGGAGAAATCCCTGGCCGGCGAGTTGAACGATGCGGCGGAGGCTGGTGAGTGGCTGGTCCGCCTCGCGGGCCTCTCCCCAGCCAAGCCAGGTATCGGCGCGAGAGTAGAGGACCATGGTGAGAGCCTCTTCTTCCTGGAGGGTCAGCGGGTCGAACTGAGCGCGGAGTGTATTGCCTTCGATGCCGACGAGCGTGGCAGGCAGAGTTGCTTTGCCGTCGAGAACCGGAAGGGTGAGTTTGACGGAGTCGCCAGTCGTGGCGGTGAAAGCACGCTCGATGCGGACCATAAGACCGCCGCTGGACATGTCGCTGGTGACGCCGCGGACGACGGCCCCGTTGGCAAGTTCGACGTCGGCGGGAACCGACATGGGGAGACGGACGGCCTGACGGCGCTGGCGGCTCTCCCAGGCTACGGAGGTGGCGACGCCGAGAATCACCATGTTGAACGAGGCCCAGAGGAGGTTCATCAGGATGGTGCCGGGATGGCCGCCGTCGTACATGTCGGCGATGAAATGCAACGGCGAGGGTGTTCCTGCACCGGGAAATTCGATGAACCGGGGGATGGCGCAGAGGATTCCGAAGGCGTTGATCGCGATGAGAAACAAGAAGGGCTGGGCCATGCGGGCGTCGAAAAATCTTCGAGTGACGATACCGCCTTTTGCGGTCACGTCGAAGTTGCCGAACTTAGGATTGATGAACGCGAAGAGCGTGGGGAGAAAGATGTAAGGTGCGAGGACGGTCTCGTAGATCTGGTTCCAGAAAGAATGGCGATGTTGGCCCTGAATGCGCGAGTTGGCGATGTTCGCGAGAACCAGGTGCGGGAGGGCGTAGGCGAAGATGAGCAGCCAGTAGCCGGGTAGATTGACGTGTCCGAAGATGAGATAGACGAGCGGTGCAGTGAGGAAGATGAGGCGCGGCAGAGCGTAAAGGAAATGCGTCATTGCGTTGAAGTAGCAGAGACGCTGCGCTGCGCTGAGGCCGCGAGCGAAGAGTGGATTTTCAGTGCGCAGGATCTGGACCATGCCGCGTGCCCATCGGATGCGCTGCCGGATGTGCCCGCTGAGGCGCTCGGTGGCGAGACCGGCGGCCTGGGGGATGTTGATGTAGGCAGTATTCCAACCGTTGGTCTGCATTCGGAGCGAGGTGTGAGCGTCTTCGGTGACGGTTTCGACGGCGATGCCGCCGATCTCATCGAGGGCTGAGCGGCGAAGGACAGCGCAGGAGCCACAGAAGAAGGTCGCGTTCCAGAAGTCGTTGCCATCCTGAACGATTCCGTTGAAGAGCTCGCCTTCATTGGGGATCGTACGGAACTGGCCGAGATTGCGCTCGAAGGGATCGGGCGAATAGAAATGATGCGGGGTTTGTAGCATCCCGAGCTTTTTGTCGCGCAGGAACCAGCCCATTGTGATCTGCAGGAAGCTTCGGGTTGGGACGTGATCGCAATCGAAGATCACGACGTAGGGAGCGTTGAGTTGAGCCAGGGCGTGGTTGATGTTGCCGGCCTTGGCGTGCTCGTTGTCTTCGCGGGTCATGTAACCGATGGCGGCCTCTTCGGCAAATTGGCGAAACTCTTCGCGCCTGCCGTCGTCGAGCAGGTAAACGTTGAGCCGATCGGCGGGCCAGTCGATGTTCATGGCGGCGAGGGCGGTGTACTTCACGACGCTAAGCGGCTCGTTATAAGTGGGAATGAGGAGATCGACGGCAGGCCACTGGTTGATGTCGTCGGGGAGAGAGACCGGGGTGCGGCGGAGCGGCCAGAGCGTTTGGAAGTAACCGAGAAAGAGGACGACGAAGGCGTAGATCTCGGCAAAAAGCAGGAGGCAGATGAAAAAGCCGTCGAGAATGCTCCATGTCGAGCCGGGGTCACGAAAGAATTTGACGGTGGTGGAGATTCTCCAGAAGCCGTAACGGAAGGTGGAGAACATGGACGCGAGCATCAACGTCAGCGTAACCAGGTAAGAGCCGGAGCTATGATCTGCCCAGATGACAAGCGCTACGGTGAGGATGCCGAGAACTATCTGCTGGGGCCAGGTGAGCTCCAGGATACCGGTGAACGCTAGTAAAAATACTCCACTGAACAGGATGAGAAAGCGAAGTGCCTTGTAGAAGAGTGCGTCACCTGATTGGAATTTGTCAAAGAGAGGATACTCCCTCATCGCTCGCTCCAACGTACGTTGCGGAAGCCTGCCGTAGCGGGTGCAGCAACGGTACGGAGCCAGGTGGCGACGTTCAGGTAGTCCTCGGCGACGGGTGCATCGGGCGCGTAGTCAACTACGGTCATGCCCTCGGCGAGGGCTTCGCTGACTGACTGCGCGCGGCGAATCACGAAGGGTAGGAGGCGATCTCCTAACTGTCGACGCATGACCTCACGAACGTCGAGGTGCAGCGGCAGCGAGGTGTCGAACTGATTGAGCACGTAGAAGGGCTGTAGGGGGCGGCCATCTCCGTCGTTGACGCCGCTGAAAAATTTCTCGACGGTCTGGAGGCTAATAACGGAGTTCATGTCGGGGGCCACGGGAACGAGGATGGTGGGGCTCATGCGGGACATGCGACGGACGATCCAGCTGGAACCGACGGTGAGATCAAGCAGAATGCGGTGAGCTCCGCGGCCGTTGTTGATGATGTCCTCGGCAAGCAGTTCCTGGGCGTCCTCACTAGTCGTCTTGTGATCGACGTCGTAGCTGACGAGGTAGATGGGAGCGTCGGTGCTACCGCTGGGGGGCGAGAAGGTGCGGACGGTTCCGTGGCGGAGTTCGCTGGCACCGAAGTAGAACGGCAACAGGCCGTGAGAGGTGGTGTCCGTGAGAAGAACCTTCTCTCCCATAGAAGAGAGAGCACGGCCTACGGTTGCGACGAGGCTGGTCTTGCCAACGCCACCGGCGAGAGAGAAGACAGCCAGGACGGGGGTGCGAGTTTCCTTCTGACGTACGGGCGCGGCTTCCGGCTGGTCCTGGCCAGGCTGCTCGAACACGCCCTTGAGGGCGTACCAACGGGCGGCGACGCGTTCTCTGGAGTGTTGAAGAGTATCGGCTACTGAGGACTGAGAAGGTGGTGGGGGCGGGGGCGCAAGGGGCTTTGCAGAGGCAGGCTGAGCAGGCGGGGAGTAGAGCCACGCAGGGCCTGCGGGATCTGACTGAAACGCGGGTCGCGCAGAGGCTACAGGTACCGGCTCGGGAGACGACACCGTCGGGTTGCGACGCGGCAGCTCAGGCTGACTGTGTGACTGTTGATAGTCGAAGTCATCCTGAGCCCGGCGACCACGGCTGGAGTCGGAAGGTACCAGAGCTTGCGAGAACGGTGAGACGGGTCTTGCAGGGGTTGAAGAGAGGGGCGGTGCCGACCGGAAAGCCCCGGACAGCCGGGGAGGAGCGAATGTTGCCGGTGGCGATTCCCGGGTCGAATCGAGAGGCGCATCGGTCGTGGACTTCGAGTGATCTTTGGAAGTCGAAGCTGAAGATTCGGAGTCCGCTGTGGACGATGCCGAGAATTGTTCAGTCTGAGTTGTACGGACCTCCGCTCGCGGTTGAGGATCGCCGCGACGTTGCCCTGTGAGCTCAGTCGAACCTTCGCTTGACGGCGAAAGAGGCTGAGTAGCGTGCTGTTCTGAGATCGGCTTCATATCCTGGGATAAAGGAGGTGCAGGCACGGTTCGGCTTTGTGTTGGAATCAAATGTCTGAGCGGATCAAAAGTAGTGTACTCGGCTTGAGAGTCATCTGGGCCGCGATAAATCTGGCGGACGCCGGATGCCTCGTCGGGGCGATAACCCTGGGGGCGACGTGGAGTCATATTTTGCACGGAAACCCTTGGCTCGGGCTCGGTTCGATCATTGCTCATTGGTGATTCCTGTGTCGAAGCAGCCGGTTGGCGGACGGTGGCATCTGAGGCTGGGCTTGCATTTGTGGGCTGGGCATGGGGAACGTAGGGGTCCGAAATTCGGCCTGGAATCTCGGGAGCGCCAGCAGCGCCTCTTCGACGAATTTCCGAGTCTGCATACCTGGCGGCCTGGCGCTGGGCCGAGGCGTGCGCCTCTGCAATCTCACGTTCTTCTCGGCGGGAAGTGGCTTCGGCCAATGCGGCAACCTCGGCTCTTCGCGCGGCTTCGAGTCGTTCAGCTGAGGCTGTCCGACCGGCGTCTTCGGCCTCGCGCAGAGCGCGTCGCCTGGTGGAGTCGGAGTCATCTGTTTGGTGGTTGAGCGCAGCCTTTGTCGCATGGCGAGCGACGATCTCTGCCGACGTGGCGGCGTCTTCCGCCTCGGCTTGAGCGAGGAGAGCCTGTTCTTTTACCTGCTCAGCAGCGCGCTGTCTCAACTGCGCGCGATACTCGCGACGTGATGCGGAGAAGTCGCGATACTTCGCTCCGTGAAGATTTGCCCAGGAATAAAGTACTGCCACATCTTCAGGTGTTTCCGTTACTGGAAGATCATCGATCTTGTCGGTGATCTTGTCGGTGCCGTGAGAGTCCATAGCTCTTGGTCCTATGTGTTGTGAAGCCGGTTCGTTTAGTTTGAGCTGCGCCGGTTCGATGCCAGCTCAATGGAGATAAATTGCACCTGTTGCTATGCAATAGCTTGAGGCTACTGTTGGTATTACCCCAAGTCAATGAAACCGTTGTGCGACTTAAGTGTGAGAAGCCAATAGGGGCGCGGGTTTTCTGCATCAATCGAGGCTAGATATCAACGAATATGACGGTCTTCCTATAATGAAACTCATTGGGTTCGATCAAGAATAAGGCGCAACTGACTGCAAGTCGTCTATGGACTTTGTGAGGAGGGGTTAGAAACAATATTCCGAATGGAGTCTGTCTTTGAACTCCATCGCAAGGGCAAGAGATAGTAGCAGCTTGCTTTGCCAGTGATTGGTGGCGATTTTCACGTGGGCAAATGTGCTAACTTGGTAGTGTGGTTTGAGAGCGTAGCTCAGTTGGTAGAGCATCGCCCTTTTAAGGCGTTGGTCCTGGGTTCGAGCCCCAGCGCTCTCACCATAAACACCTTATAATCAATCATATAAAATCAATAGCTGCCGGGCCGGTTCAGGTAGGGATTCTATGCTGTCGGTTTGTCCGGAGGGGGGACGACCGCGCAAAAGTCTTCGAGAAAGCGCTCAGTGTACTCCGCGATTAAATTTTCGATGCGGTCGGCTGTGTCGGCGCGGAGGATGAGGCCGGCGTGATGATGGCGTTCGAGACGTTGGACGACTTCGGGTGCGTCGTAGCTGCTGGTGTCAGGATGCTCTTGCCGGGCGAGACAGATGACGCTGCCGGCGTACTGGTAGGTCAGATTAGGCAGCGTGTACTCCATGCCGAGGAGAGTGGCAACTTCGAGTCTTGCCCACTCGACCCACGGATTGATGCCGGAGGCTAACTCGACAACGTCGGCGATGTGAGCGCCACCGACGCGGGCTGCGGTTTCAAGGAAGTAGAAGCTGCCGTCGGAGTTAGACTTGATGAACTCGGTGTGGGTGACGCCGGAGATGAGACCGAGTGACTCGATCACCTGTTTGTGGATGGTGTTGAGAGAGATGGCATCGATCGATTCCCTGTTGAGGGCGCGGGTGCTGAAGATGCCGCCCTGATGCATGGTCTGCATGGGCGGCTTGCCGTATTTGTAAGGGGCTCCGAAGAGAACCTTGCCGTTCCAGGTGACACCTTCGACGTGAAAGATCTCGCCGGGGACAAAGCGTTCGAGGACGTAGTGCGACTGGATGTCGCCGAGCTGGTCGAGGATGGGCCAGAGGTTGTCTGGCGATTCGATTTTGCGAATGCCGATGGCGGAGGCGTTGGTGCGAGGCTTCAAGAGCCATGGTCCGGGTACTTTGCGGAGGAAGCTGCGGAGGTCATCGTAGTTGAAGACTCCTGTGAATTCGGGGACGGGGATGCCTTTTTGTTTCGCACTGACGCGCATGGCCAGCTTGTCACGGAAGTTTCGGTTGAGCGATTCGCCCATTCCGGGCAGGCGCATGTGCTCGCGTAGGAGTGCGGCTACCTCGAGGTCGAACTCGTCTAAGGCCACGACGCGGTCGATGTGGTTTGTGCGTGTGAGATAGGTGACGGTGTTCAGGACTTGAGCGGGAGTGAGATTCTCCGGCATGGTGATGAGTTTGGTGAGAGATTCGCGGGGCCAGTCGGCGTGTTCAAGCTTGTCGACAGTGAGCAGGAGGACGTTCGCGCCGAGGCGGGCCGCCTCTTTGAGAAAACGCTGACCTTTTTCGTAAGTGCTGATGCAGAGAATCGTAGGGTCCCGATGCGTATCAGTCACGGTGGCTCCTGTGGTCGGCTAGGAACAGGTTCAATTTGGTGCAGCAGTCTGCGGTTGGGCTAGAGTAACTTCTTTTTGGTTAGAGCAGAACTATTTAGACGGCGGGTTCTTCGGTAAAGGTTTGTTTTACGCCGTCCTCGAGTGTTGTGAAGGGTGCGGTGTACCCTGCAGCGCGGAGGCCGGAGATGTCGGCCTGGGTGTAGTGCTGGTAGCGGTTTTTGAGGTCGCCCGGAAAGGGGATGTACTCGATTTTTCCCTGCCCGTGGACCTGCATGAGGGCTTCGGCAACTGCTTTGAAGGTGCGGGCCTGGCCAGTACCAGCGTTGACTACTACGTGCATGGGCCGCTTGGGGCTATCGGGGAGGAGGCCAGCGAAGAACAGGTTGATACGGGCAAGGTCTTTGACGAAGACGAAGTCTCGGCGTTGTTCGCCGTCGGCGTAGCCGCCTGAGCCCTCGAACATGCGGATGGTGCCGGTGTCTTTGAGCTGACGGGTGAAGTGGTGGATGACGCTGGCCATGCGGCCTTTGTGCTGCTCGCGTGGGCCGTAGACGTTGAAGTAGCGGAGGCCGACGACGGTGCACTTCATGTCGTGAAGATGGCGGCGGACGTAGTTGTCGAAGACGAGCTTGGAGTAGCCGTAGATGTTGAGTGGGCGCTCGTTAGCTGGGACTTCGGTGAAGCTGGTGCTGGCTCCGTAGACTGCGGCGGTAGAGGCGTAGACCAGAGGAATCTTGCGGTCGAGGGCAAAGTGCAGCAGCTCCTTGGAGTAGGTGAAGTTGTTATCCAGCATGTAGCGCCCATCGTCTTCGAGGGTGTTGGAGCAGGCGCCCTGATGGAGGATGGCCCGGATCCTGGTGTTCTCGAAGTCGCCAGCTTTGAGAGCTGCGCGGAACTCGCGCTTGTCCATGTAGTCGGCATATTCCGCGCCCGCGAGGTTGAGGAACTTCGGGCCGGTGAGGTTCGGGGCGGGGGCGAAGTTGTCGACCAGCAGGATGTTGCGCTCGCCTATTTGATTCAGCTGTTGGATAAGGTTGCTGCCGATGAAGCCTGCTCCGCCGGTAACGATGATCAATTCTGGGTCTCCTCGCTCACGGCGGGGTTTGCTGTGAGCTTTTTTACGATGTTGGTGGTCGAGAAGCCTTCTACGGTGGGAACGATCTCGACTCGGCCGCCGCTTGCGACTACATCCTCGTGTCCGACTACGGTGTCGATGGTGTAGTCGCCGCCTTTGACAAGCACGTTGGGCTTTAGAGCACGGATGAGTTCTAGGGGCGTGTCCTCTTCGAAGAGAACGACTGCATCTACTGCGGCGAGGGCGGCCATAACGCGGGCGCGTTCGCGCTCAGAGACTATGGGCCGGGTGGGGCCTTTAAGGCGGCATACGGAGGCGTCGGAGTTGAGGCCGAGGACGAGTTTTGATCCGAAGCGGTGACAGTCTTCGAGCAGCGTGATGTGGCCGACGTGCAGGAGGTCGAAGCAGCCATTGGTGAAGACGATGGTCTCGCCCGAGGAGCGCCACTCGGCGACGCGGAGTTTGAGGCGGTCGAGGTCGAGGATCTTTTCGCCGGCTGTGAGTCCTGAGCTGGGGGTAAGGACGGCTACCAACTCGTGAGCCGCGATGGGGACGGTACCGACCTTGCTGACCACGATGCCTGCGGCGAGGTTGGCAAGCTCCACCGCGGTCTCGACCTTCAGGCCGCCGGCGACGCTGGCTGTCAGGGTTGCAATGACAGTATCGCCAGCTCCTGAGACGTCGAAGACCTCGCGGGCGCGGGCGGGGGAGTGATAGATCCCGGGTTCGCCCGCTGAAGGAGCGCGGAGGACCGTAATTCCCTTCTCGCTCATGGTGACGGTGAGGAACTTGAAGTCGTGTTCTGCGACTAAAGCTCGTCCGGCGTTGAGAAGTTCTTCAGTGTGATGCGATGGGATGCCGGTCGCTGTTGAGAGTTCGCCTAGGTTCGGACAGACGGTGGTGGCGCCGGAGTATTTGCTAAAGTCGGGGGTCTTGGGGTCGACGAAGACGGGGATGCCGGCGTTGCGTGCCGAGCGGATGACAGCTTCACAGAGTGAACGCGTGAGAGCGCCTTTGGCGTAGTCGGAGAGGATGACGGCGTGGACCTTGGTGACGAGCTCCGTGGCGCGTTCCTGAAGGCGCTGAGCTTCGGCGGCGGGGACAGGGTCGCGGCTTTCTATGTCTAACCGCAGGAGTTGCTGCATGCGGCCGACGATACGGGTTTTGGAGATGGTGGGGAGCGAACTTGAGACGACGCCGATAGTGTCGATGTTGGCGCGATCGAGGATTGCGGCGAGTTCTGTCTGCTCGGCGTCGCTTCCCCAGAGACCTGCGAGGAAGGTTTGGCAGCCGAGGCCGGCGAGGTTCATGGCTACGTTGGCTGCTCCGCCGGCGCGCTCGTAGCGCTGGGCGTGGCGGATAACCGGAACGGGAGCCTCGGGAGAGATGCGCTCGACCTCGCCGTGGATGTAGCGGTCGAGCATGATGTCACCAATTACCAATACTTTGAGTTGACTTAAGCCACCCTCAAGCAGGTTCAGGATCGAATGAAGTTCGGGCAGCATGAACGAAAAAGATCTCCCGCGACAATCATCGCATCTTTGAGCGAAGGTGCGTTCTCTCGGGTTAGCCGAGGACGGCGCGAACCTCGGTGATAACCTCGTCCACCGTGATGGAGGTCAGGCATCTCTTTTTTTCGATGATGCAGGTCTCGAGGCCACAACCCCAGCAGTCGGTCTGGTGGTAGACAATGCGGTGCTGTTTGCCGTAGGGAAACCAGACGCGAGGCTTGTTGCGGGCGGCGAAGATGGCGACGCAAGGAGTTTGGACGGCGGCGGCCAGGTGCATGGGACCGCTGTCGTGACCGACAAAGATGCGGGCCTGGGCGAAGACGGCTGCACTCTCGCGCGGATTGAGTAGGCCGCAAAGGTTGATGACCGGCGTGGAGGAGCTTTGTTTCCAGCCGTCGGCAGCAAAGTCGCTGGCTTCGGCCTCCTCAGGAGCTCCGCACAGAACAAGAGCGTGGTTGGGGTACAGGGGTGCGAGTCGGTACAGGAGTGCTCGCCAATTTTCGCGGCCCCAGTCCTTCGACTGCACCTTGGTGCCAACGCTGACTGCGATGACGGGGCTGTCTGCTGCGGCAGCAATAGCTTGTTCGGCGCGAACATGTTCTGCGTCGGTGAGACGGAGATCCCAGCTCGCGGGATCCTCGAGGTGGGCGTCTCCTAGCTCGGCCAGGTTCCGGGTGAGCCGCTCTCCCTCCGGTTCGAAGGTCCGGGTTTGCTGCTCCCATCGGTTTTGCTGCATGTCTTCGGTGAGTGGAATGCCGATGAGATGTTTTATTCCGCAGAGACGGAAGAACTTTGCGTCGCGACGGGCTGACTCGACGCCTCGGGCAGACCCCACGTAGACCAACACCTGCGGCCGCCAGCGAAGGAGTTGCCACCAGAGGGAGAGGAGTTCGCGAGGGCTGCGCATGCCGACCACGTAGCGGAAGTAGCCGTGAACGAGGTTGCTGTTTTCCAGGATGGCGGCCGCGGCCGGGGCTTTGACGTTGACAGGAAAGTTGGTCAACATGCGGCGTTCGGCCTGTGGAAAGGCACGGGCAATGAGGTGGAGGGCCGGTAGTGCGATGAGAGTGTCGCCGAGGCTGCCGAGGCGATAGATCAGGACCCGTTTCGTGGTGATTGCCATTGTCTGTCTTTAGTCTGCTTGGTTCGGCGACTTAGGGCAAATAGGACGAAAGGGGGAGACGGGGTTTGGTGGTTGCTGAATCGGAGAGCCTGTTAGCCTGATCGAGCGAGAGGTCTGGTTTTGAACGAGGCGAACAACCTGATTTTTGTTTCGATCGCGGCGTATCGCGATCCGCAACTGATTCCTACGATTGAAGACTGCATTGTCAAAGCAAGGCATCCTGAGCGACTTCGGTTTGGCATCTGCTGGCAACATGATCCCCACTCAGATACTCTGCCGCTTCGTAACGACGATTGCTTCAGGATTCTGGCGATCGACTGGCGCGAGAGCCGGGGAGCTTGCTGGGCCCGATCGGAGGTGATGAAGCTCTGGCGTGGGGAGGACTGGTTTCTGCAGGTCGACTCGCACTGCCGTTTTGCGTGGGAGTGGGATGCGAAGCTGATCGACGAGATGAAGCAGACGGACAGCGCTAAGCCGATTTTGAGTACCTACGCCGCACCTTTTACTCCTGGCGGAGACGAGGTGCTGGTCGAGGGGCCGCTGCAAATGGCGTTTCAGGGGTTTACCGAAGATGGCATTCCACATATGAAGCCGATGGCGATCGCAGACTGGCGGAACTTGACGCGGCCACGACGAGCGCGCTTTCTGTCTGCGGGTTTCTTGTTTGTGCAAGGTGGTTTTGTGGATGAGATTGGGTACGATCCTGAACTGTATTTTCTGGGGGAGGAAGCAGCCATGACCCTGCGTGCTTTCACCAGCGGGTATGACCTGTTTCATCCGCAGGAGACCATCGTCTGGCATGACTACGGCAGGCCGAGGGCTCCGAAGCATTGGGGCGATCACGTTGAGGAGAACAATGCGGGCCGTTCGTGGCATGAACTGGATTTGCGAAGCAGAGACAAGGTGAGGAGGCTGCTTGCGGGGCAGCCGGTGGAGAGCTATGGAATCGGGTCCGCGCGGAGCCTGGAGGACTATGAGGCCTATGCGGGACTATCGTTGAAGCTGCGAAAGGCCCAGGATTACACGGTGCGATGCGGGGAGCCACCCAATCCCGAGGCAGCTGTCGACTGGACCGGACAGATCTTTTCCTGGATGGTTCGAATCGCGTTTGATCGCGAGGCTCTGCAGGTTGCGGCATTCGACGATCCTGAGCTCTGGTATGTCGGGGTGCAGGATGCGGATCACGTTGAGATCTATCGCCGGGATATTCCCTCGTCGCAACTCGCTTCGCTCCAGACTACAGATCCGCAGGTCGTTCTGGTTTGCGAGTTCGAGTCGGGGGCGGTTCCCGCGTCGTGGACGGTCTGGCCTGTAAGCCATTCCCTGGGGTGGTTGAGGAGGATTGAAGGCACTCTGGGCGATGAGGATTACACGATCGTCATTGACGACGCTGAATAAATACGCAGCGTATCCATTGCGACTCATTACGGCTTTTCAATTCAGGTCGCGCTAGCTGGTAAAGTTTTTGGTTGGGAGGGCCTATGCTGGATGCACTTGTGATAACGCGGATGCAGGAAGAGATGACGGCTGCCCTGCATGAGACAGAGAACGAGGTGGCCATCGAGACGGGCGCGGATGGGTTGATGGCGTTGGCGATGGCACAGCATCGGGCTAACTTCGATCTTTGGCATGAGGAGGATAAGGCTCGGGTTCCGGGCGCTCCGGACGCGGAGATCGTGAGGGTAAAACATGCGATCGATACGCTCAACCAGCGACGCAACGATCTGGTAGAGAAGATGGATGTGTGGCTGATCGACCGGCTGGAGCAGGATCCGGCCGCCCCGCTGCACTCGGAGACGCCGGGCCTGATGATCGATCGGCTTTCCATCCTGGCATTGAAGATTTATCACACGCACGAGGAGGCGCACCGGGTGACCGCGACAGAGGAGCATCGTTTGCGAAATGTGAACCGGCTGGCCTTGATCGAGGAACAGCGCGAGGACCTGGCGGCATGTCTGGATGCGCTTTGGAGCGAAGTGCTTGCGGGCAGACGGAGGTTCAAGCTCTATCGGCAGATGAAGATGTATAACGATCCCGAGTTGAATCCGGCGGTGTATGGTCGCGTGTAACCATGGCCGAGTGTGCCTATTTGGGTGAATACTTCTAACGCGAAAGAGATGATACCGATAGGTTGTACAGACGTGGGGTTGACCTGACGGCCAGGTCTGCGTATAAAACCGACACGAGAACAAACAAATTTTGGGGCACCCGTTAGAATGGGAGAGCTCAGAAACCGCCTTAGGCGACAGGAACTACGATGGCTCAGACAAAGACAGTAGCAGCACCAGCAGTAAAGCGTGTCCCACGCACGATCGCTGGAACGATTCCTCAGACAAACGACAATGCCCGGGCGCAGCTGATGGCTCACTACGAAGCTGCTCTGCGGTTGATGCAGGAGGGCAAGTACGACAAGGCCCATGCGGCGTTCGACAAGATGCTGGCCGCCGGCGCGGGTGAACTGAGCGACCGTGTCCGCATGTACTCCGCCGCATGCTCCCAGCAGATGACGAAGGGAAAGAATGACTTCGCAAACTGCGAAGAACAATATGATTATGCGATCTCGTTGCTGAACGACGGTCACTACGAAGATGCGCGAGAGCACTTTACATTGATCCTGCAGGCGAACGAGAAGGCGGACTATGCCTTTTACGGTCTGGCGGTGCTGGCGAGCATGACTGGCGACTCTCATCGCTGCCTGGAGCATCTAACCGAAGCTATCCGGCAGAACCCACGGAACAGGATCCAGGCAAGAGCGGATTCAGACTTCCAGGATATGGCCGACGATCCGCGCTTTACGGAGCTGCTCTATCCTGAGGTCTAAGCGCGATTTGCAATCCGGCACAACGGGCGCTTCGTTTAGGCTTGTGTAGGAGAACCTGCGCATGTCGTTGCCGAAACCGACCGAATTGAAAGACAAAGACCTGCGTGTGGTTGCCATTGGCGGGGGCACGGGTTTGTCGACGCTGCTGCGCGGCCTGAAGCGGTATGTGGCAACTCCGGAGCGCAGGAAAGGGACTCGTCTGGGAGATTCTGCGAGGGTCGAGAGGCCTCCTGCGCCGCCTTGTCCTGAACAGCGGTGCATCATTCGGGAGCTTTCGGCTGTTGTGACGGTGACCGACGACGGCGGCTCCTCGGGGAGATTGCGCGAGGACTTCAAGATGCTGCCTCCGGGAGATCTCCGGAACTGCATGGTCGCACTTTCTGAGGACGAGCACCTGCTGTCGAAGCTGTTTCAATATCGTTTCGAGCACGGCGATCTGGAAGGACACAGCTTTGGGAACCTCTTTGTGGCCGCTCTGTCGCACATCACGGGCGACTTTGCCCAGGCAGTGCAAATGTCGTCGCAGATTCTGGCGGCGAGGGGAAAGATCTATCCTGCGACGAATACCAACGTGACGCTGGCGGCGGAGATGGATGACGGATCGCTGGTGCGGGGCGAGACCAACATCACGAAGAGTCGACGCAGCATCGTCGAGCTGCGACTGGAGCCGGAGACAGCTGATCCGCTGCCCGAGACGCTGGAGGCGATTGCGAATGCTGACCTGATTACGCTGGGGCCCGGTTCGCTCTACACGTCGCTGATCACGAATATGCTGGTTCGCGGCATCCCGGAGGCATTGGCTGCGTCGCCCGCGACCAAGGTATTTGTCTGCAACCTGATGACGCAGGCGAACGAGTCGCTGGGGCTGACGGCTTCTCAACATATCGAGAAGATCATGCATCATGCAGGCACGGTTACGGCTCCCATTTTCGACTATGCGCTGATCAATACGGGGCACATCTCGCCATTGCGACTGGAGCAGTATGCGCGCGAGGGCCAGGAGCCGATCGAAGCGGATCTCGACCGGGTCCGCGCGCTGGGCGTCGAGCCGGTTACAGGTGACTTCGTCCATGAGGGTGATGTGCTGCGGCATGATTATGACCTTGTAGCGGAGCAGCTGCTTGGTTTGGGGATGGAGCGTCCGTTGGCGGTTGCGGGTGTGGGGCAGGTACCCCCTCCCCGTACTTAATGTGTGCAAAGTATTCAAAGATAATGGCTTAGGTCTGGACTTCGGGTTGATTCGTTCTCCTTGCGGTTTAAATGCAGATGCCCCGGCTTGTGGCGGGGGCATTTTTTTGTTCTGTATCCAGTATAGCGAGTGGAGTGAAACTCATACGCCAGGCGTATGTGTTTGTCTGGCAAGGAGTTTTGGCGCTTTGGGGGTTGACAGACCTATAGACCATGTCCTGCCGGACGGGCCCACTGCGCGTGGCGCGGCCACTTCGTGGCGGGTATACCTTTTCCTACGGCCCTCCCTCTGGTCGGGATCTTTAGAGCATCGCGATCTCTACGAGGGGCGTCGGGGGTGGGGATTCCAGAGTGCGTTTTAGCTGGCCACAGGCGGCGTAGATGTCGCGGCCTCGAGGCTTGCGGATGAAAGCTGGAATGCCTGCGTCGCGGAGACGCCTTTGAAAGATACCTACGTCCTGCGGGGTCGGCTCGTGGAAGGGCATTCCCGGGCCCGAGTTCCAGACGATCAGGTTGATCTTGGCGCGGAGATTCTTCAAGAGGGCGATCAGTTCGTCGGCGTGTCCGCGCTGGTCGTTGATGCCGCCTAGCAGGACGTACTCGAAGGTGACGCGCTCGCGAGGGCGCAGCGGAACCGTGGAGATAGCCTCGAGGAGAGCGGCGATATTCCATTTGCGAGTGATGGGCATGATGGACTCGCGGACGATGTCGTTGGAGGCGTTGAGACTGACGGCTAGCTTGGGTCGGACTGTCTCTTGGGCGAATTGCTCAATGCCGGGGAGGATGCCGGAGGTGCTGACGGTCATGCGAGACTCGGGAATGCGCATGGGACCGGTGAGGAGGCGGACGGCGTCCATGAAGTGGGCGTAATTCAAGAACGGCTCGCCCATCCCCATGAAGACCAGGTTGATGCGAGCTGGATTGCTGTTGCCTCGTGCGCTTCCGACTTCGACGTTATGGCGGTTGAGGACGGCAGCTACCTGCCCGGCTATCTCTCCAGCGGTGAGGTTGCGGCGGATGCCGAGCTTGGCGGTGAGGCAGAACTGACAGTTGACGGCGCAGCCGACCTGGCTGGAGATGCAGATGGTGGCGCGTTTGTAGTCGTCGTCAGAGGGATGCTCTTCCTCTTCGGCGGCCTGGGTGCCGTCGCCGCGTTCGCCGCCGTCACCTCCGGGCATCCAGACGGTCTCGACGGTCTCGCCGTCGGCCATGCGAACCAGATAGCGCTCGGTGCCGTCGATAGAACGGGCGGTCTGGACGAGTTCGGGAAGGCCAACGATATAGCCCGCGGCTTGGAGTGTCTGGCGCAGAGCTGCTGGGAGGGTCGTGATCTGGTCGAGCAAGGGGATGCGTTGGATGTAGAGGGCGTCGTAAAGCTGGCGCGCCCGGTAGGCTGGCTGGCCGAAACTTTCCATCAGACCGGTGAGGTCTTGCAGGGAGGCGCCAAAGAGAGGCCTTTCTTCATCTACTGGATTCGAAGATTCTTCTATGTTGCTCATTATTAGGCGTTAATGTAATTAGACTTAGGATGCTAGAAGCCTTGGATACCCTCGGAGCATCTATATAAGTCTACTCCGATAGATACGGAAGATGGCGCAGGCGGCGCTATGAAACAATGGAGTCTGAAGGAGTCTCATGTCTGTAACGTTAGTTGATGATGTCGTAATTTCGAAGAATGCCTCTCGGAATATCCGCAAAACTGTTTTGTCGAATGGTTTGCTGGTTCTGACCGAGAGTATGCCTCATGTGCGCAGTGTTTCGATGGGGGCCTGGGTGGGCTCAGGGTCGCGAGATGAGACGCCGGAGGTGAATGGGATCTCGCACTTTGTCGAGCATATGGTGTTCAAGGGCACTACCTCGCGGTCGGCGCAGCAGATTGCCCGGGAGGTGGACACGATCGGGGGCAATCTCGACGCGTTCACCGGCAAGGAGACGGTCTGCTTCAACATCAAGGTGCTGGATGAGAACGTGGCGCCGGCGCTGGATGTGCTGTCGGACCTGGTGCTGCACCCTACCTTTGCGCCTGAGGATGTGGAGCGCGAGAAGGGCGTGATCTCGGAAGAGATCAAGATGGACGAGGACAACCCGGATTATCTGGTTCACGAAGTATGGACGCAGAACTTCTGGAAGGGCGACGCGTTAGGGCGGCCGATTCTGGGAACCGTGAAGACGGTGAAGAGCTTCGACCAGCAGACGCTGCTGAACTTTTATGCTGGGCAGTTTACGCCGCGGAATATGGTGTTTTCGGCTGCGGGTAATTTAGAGCATGACGCCTTTGTGGCGCAGGTGGCGAAGGAGTTTGGCTCGCTGGCTGCCAGTGGGGACGGCGTGCCGACGAAGGTGGCTGCGCCGAAAGCGACACCGCACATTACGCTGAAGAGGAAGAAGTCGCTGGAGCAGGTGCAGTTGTGCCTGGGAATGCCGGCGCCCCCGGTGAATGATTCGCGGCGGTATGTGGTGTACCTGATGAACACGATGCTGGGCGGCGGGATGAGCTCGAGGCTGTTTCAGACGGTTCGCGAGGATCGTGGTCTGGCTTATTCGATCTACTCGGAGATGAATCCGTTCCGTGATACCGGATCGCTTTGCGTGTATGCGGGAACCTCGGTGGACAAGACGCAGGAGGTGTTGCAGCTTACCCTGCAGGAGCTGCGGCGTCTGAAGGAAGAGACGGTCAGCGAGGTGGAGTTGAAGCGGGCTAAAGATCAGCTGAAGAGCAATATGGTGATCGGGCTTGAGAGTTCGGGCAGCAGGATGGCGAATCTTGCTCGGCAGCAGATGTATTTTGGCAGATTCTTCGGCGTGGACGAGATTATGCAAGAGATCGAAGCGGTGTCGACGGCCGATGTACAGATTCTGGCGCAGGAGCTGTTCCGGCCAGAGACGATGGCGTTGACGCTGCTTGGAAATCTTGGCGCGATGGAGATCGAGCGGGAAGATTTGGCCTGCTAGTTCCCTGCTGATAGAGTTTGTTCGGTGGTAGAGATCGAGAATTGCCGAGGATTGAAAAAGAAAATGAATGCACGGGACCTGCGCGCAGAGCTAAAGGTACGACGGAACGAAGACGGATTTACGCTGATCGAACTGCTGATCGTGATGTCGGTGATGCTGATCCTGATGACGCTGGCGGTTCCGCAGCTGTTGAAGCTGAGGAAGCAGGCGCAGGAGACCTCGGCGGTACAGTCGCTGCGAACGATTGGGCAGGCGGAGCTGCAGTACAACTCGGCTTATCCGGCGAATGGGTTTTCGTGTTCGCTGGCGACGCTGGGTGGTGATCCCAAGTCTGGCGCTCCGACCGCACAGGCGGCGCAGCTGATTACGCCGGATCTGGCGAGCGGGCAGAAGGCCGGTTATACGTTCGCGATCAGCAACTGCACCAAGGTGACGGTAAACAATCAGGATATGTACACGTCGTTTGAGATTACGGCGGTGCCGAACTCGATTGGAAAGACCGGCGACCGCGGCTTCTGCACGGACGAAAACAACACTATCCGCTACGACCCGGCAGGTGGAACCAACTGCACGCAGCCCATTCAGTAATGCTGGTTAAGGCTGTCCTCTTCGCGTCGTTCTTGTGCGCTCCGCTGGTTGCGCAGGAGAACGACGCGTTGGTGCGTAAGGTCGACGATCACTACAACCATCTCGGGTCGCTGCGGGCTCATTACACAGAGAGCTATGCCGGGATGGGGATGGTTCGCGCGGAAGAAGGTACGCTGCTGCTGAAGAAGCCGGGGCGGATGCGGTGGAGCTATGCTGCGCCGGTGGGTAAGGTGTTTGTTCTGGATGGGAAGTTTGCGTGGTTTTATACGCCTGGCGATGCGCAGGCGACGCGGGTGCCAGCAAAGCAACTGGATGATTTGCGGTCGCCACTGCGGTTTTTGCTTGGGCACACGCAGCTGAATAAAGAGCTCGATAACCTGACGGTGAATCCGGATGGCGCGGATTTTCGGATCTCGGGAGTGCCGAAGGGGATGGCGCAAAGGGTGAAGCTGTTGTCGCTGTGGGTGACCGCGGGTGGGGCGATTGAGCGTATGAATCTCGAAGAGGTGGATGGGGCAGTGACGGAGTTTGCTTTCTCGGGGATGCAGGAGAACGTGACTGTGAAGGATTCCGATTTTGCGTTTGTTCCACCGGATGGGGTGAGCGTGGTGGAAGGGTTACCGCCAATCTAACCAGCGGCGTCCAGCTGGAACGTCGCCATAGGTCTACCCGAGTTCGAATGCTTTGAAGCGATCGAAAGCAGCAGGATCAAAGTTCTATTAAATTCTGTGGGATTTTCGATGAACCTGACGCCCGATGCTTCGTTTCTCCGCCATTTTGGCCGCTCCAACGATGAATCACACGTCGAACTTTTGAGAGTGGGAGTAGTAGAATCAGATCAACTTTGAGCGGAAATAGTTTTTATCGCGCGGAAGAGACGCGCAGAAAAGTAGAGTCAAGATCGTGAGCCATGTTGTTTCAGTGAGTCGCCTGAGTACGTCGGAGTTTCATTCGGCAGTTTATTCACTGTCTCCTTCCGTTGCCGTGTTTGATTGCGATGGAACGCTTTGGTCGGGAGACGCCGGAACCGGTTTTATGAAGTGGACGATCGAGATTGGACTTGTCTCGCGAGAGGCGACCGACTGGATCGACTCTCGATATCGCGGATACATGAAGGGTGAAGTGTCTGAGGTGGCGATCTGTGGGGAGATGGTGCAGATGTACCAGCGGCTGCGCGAAGACGAGCTGCGGCGTGCGGCGAAGAACTTCTTTGCGAGCCAGATTGAGCCGAATATCTTTGCGGAGATGAAGGAGCTGGTAGACGAGCTTCGGGGCAGAGGAGTCGATATCTGGGCGGTGAGCTCGACTAATAACTGGGTGATCGAAGAGGGCATGAAGCGCTTTGGGATTCCGGCTGAGCGGGTGCTGGCGGCTCGGGTGCAGGTGAAGGACGGGGTTGTGACCGACACGATTCTGGATGTTCCGACAGACGAGGGTAAAGTGGCATCGCTCAAGCGGGCGAGTGTGACGGCGCCTGATGCGGTCTTCGGGAACTCGGTCCACGACGCGGCGATGTTGGCCATCGCGCGACGGGCGTTTCCCGTTAATCCTTCCCCGGCTCTGTCTGAGCGGAGTGCGCAGGAAGGCTGGCCGGTCTACTATCCTGCAACAGTTCGTCCGGCCTAAGTAAAGCGAATAGAAGCTTTTGAGCTGCGAATATCGTCTAATCTGTAGTCAGGTGAGAGAGCCGATTCGCAAACTCGAGGAGCATGTGGAAGCCGCTGTACAGAAGCCAGTCCGATTGGTGGTTGCGGCTCTGATTCTGCGAGGGTTTGCGGAGGAAGGCGTGCGTGGACTCGAAGTATTGATCTGTCAACGGAAACCGGACCAGCCGATGAGCCTGAAGTGGGAGTTCCCGGGTGGAAAGATCGAGGCAGGCGAGACGTCGGAGGACGCGCTGGCTCGCGAACTGAACGAAGAATTAGGGATTACGGCTGTGATTGGCCGGCGGGTGGCGCGGGTCAGGCACAAATATCGTAACGGCGGGTCGATCGATCTGCAGTTCTTCGTGGTGCGGGAGTTCGATGGCGCGTTGGAGAACCGAATCTTCAATGACATACGGTGGGCACCGTTGGCCGATCTGCCAGGGTACGACTTTCTGGCGGCGGATCTGGGACTGATCCGAGATCTTTCAGAAGGCAAGCTGCTGTAACGGCGTTGAGCCTTTTTGCGGATACCCTGCCAAATTTCTAACCGTGAAGCGTGTTCCAGACGAGAACAAGCGATAAAGACGTGACGATGATGACCGTCGTCCATGCGATGACGTTGAACCAAGGCTTGTTGGTGTAGCTCCCCATGAGATCGTGCTTGTTGATCAGCTTCAACATAAAGACCAAAACCAAAGGCAAAAGAACGCCGTTTAGCACCTGCGAGAGGATGCTGAACTTCACCAAAGGAAAGTTCGGGATGAGGACGATGGCCGCGCCCGCGAAGAGCAGCAGGCTGTAGAGCCAGTAGAAGAACTTTGCTTCGTTGAAGCTCTTGTCCAGGCCGCTCTCGAAACCGAGTCCTTCGCAGACGGTGTAGGCGGTCGATAGCGGCAGGATCGATGCCGCAAACAGCGATGCATTGAAGAGGCCAGCTGCAAAGAGGATGAAGGCGTATTGCCCGGCCAGCGGTTTCATCGCACCAGCGGCATCTGAGGGGTCGGTGATGTGGCGGATGCCGTGGGTATAGAGGGTGGCGGCGCACGCTACTACGATGAACCAGGCCACAATATCGGTAAAGATGGAGCCTACGATGACGTCCAGCCGTGAGGTTTTGTACTTGCGGATGCTGACACCCTTTTCAACGATGGAGGACTGCAGATAGAACTGCATCCATGGAGTGATGGTGGTGCCGATCACTGCGACAGTTGTGTAGACGTAGTCCTTGTCTGACCAGACGTTGCGCGGAGGCAGCTTGATGGTCTCGACCATAGCAAGGTGCCAGTCAGGTCCGCTGAGGACGCCAGTGATGATGTAGGCGATGTAGAAGACGCTGGCGATGAGGAAGATCTTTTCGACGCTCTTGTAGTCGCCCTTAACCACAAGCGCCCACACGATGGCCGCACAGATGGGGACGCTGACATATTTGCTGACGTGGAAGAGCTGCATGCTGCCTGCGATGCCGGAGAACTCGGTGACCACGTTGGTGAAGTTGACTGCCACCAGAAGGATCATGATGACGAAGGTGATGCGAAGCCCAAACTCTTCGCGGATGAGGTCGCTGAGACCTTTGCCGGTGACTACGCCCATGCGGGCGCACATCTCCTGCACAACGATGAGCGCGAGGGTGATTGGGATCATCGTCCACAGAAGCGTGTAGCCGAACTGCGCGCCTGCTGAGGAGTAGGTGAGGATGCCGCCGGCGTCGTTGTCCACGTTGGCAGTGATGAAGCCAGGGCCAAGCACCGCAAAGATGAGAATGAGTCGGGTTCTCCAGGCGCGCCATGAGCTCATTACTAATCCTTGTGCGGACGAGTGGGTGGAATTTGTGCTTTGGGGAGAACCTATTGGTCCGCCTCTAACAGGCTAACTCATCTTCTTGCCCTAGCGGGGGAAGTGCAGACGTTCGTTGGGGATAGGTATCTAGGTTGCCCCCATCCGTCTTGGGAAGAGCTGATCTCGTTCGGACTGAATGAGGCGGTAGAGTGCGGCTGCGGGAGCGTCGAGGGTACGGTCGTCTACGACTTGTGCGTTGGCTTCGATGTGGTGCGAGTTTTTTGAAGAGAAGAGGATGATGCTTGCAGGGTTCATCAGGATTGCGGCCTTGAGCATGAGGCGGGCGAGATCTTTCGCGTTGCTGAGGTCCATGTTCGTCGACGCGGACCAGCTCTGGCAGAGTTCCCTATTTTCTGTGAGAGCGCGATGGAGCGAGCGGAAGTTATCGGTAAGGGCACGGTGATGAATTCGGAAGGGCTTTGCCGAGGCGGTATGTAGGACATCTACGTTCGCAGCGAGAACCGACCATTCGTACTGGAGGGCATGACAGTACGAGGGGCGCTCAGCCAGGAGGGCTGTGAGTTTGTCCGCGCTGCTGCCTATACCGAAGGTGCCGATTGTTCCTCTTTGCTTCTCTTGTTCGAGAAGGTGAAGAAGGGTGTCGTCGTGAAGGTCGGCTGCTGAGGCTTCGTGGAGGAGCCAGAGGTCTATGTGGTCGGTGCGTAGTGCAATGAGACTGCGTTCGAGAGAGGACTTCGCTTGCTGTGCCGTGAAGGTCGCCGTTTCGCTAGTGCGAGTGGCGGCCTTAGCGGCTTGAGCGAGACGATGCTTTAGAGGGGGGAAGGTTTTGATCAGCGGTCCTGCTATGCGGCGGGCTGCCGAGATCAGCGGCGACTTTTTTGCGGGAGGGATTCCGTATTTTGTGGTGACGGTGACCTGGTTGCGGTGGCGTAGGAGGAACTCGCCAAGGCAACTCTCGGCCTCGCCGTAGCCGTACCTGGGAGCGACGTCGAAGTGGCGGATGCCTGCGTCGTAGGCCGCTTCAAGGATGGCCAGAGAGGCGCGACGTCCCATGGCGCCCATAACGCTTGAGCAGCCGAAGCCGAGGCGGGTAGTGGTTCGGTCGGTATCTCCGAGTGCGATTTGCTCCATCGTTCTCCAATTGCGATTGCTCTAGAGGCTACTTGAGATGGTCGCTCAGACGCAGGGCCAGGGCGAGGACGGTGTGGGTGGGGTTCGAGAAGCCGGAGCTGGGGAAGACGGCAGAGCTGCAGATGTAGGTGTTGGTGAGGCCGTAGAGGCGGAGGTCGGTGTCGACGATGCCGGTGGCGTCGGAGGTGGACATGCGCATGCCGCCCATGTGGTGGTTGCTGTCGTCGCAGCGGGCGAGGAAGTTGGGACTACCGGACATCAGGTCTTCGTTGGGGATGATGCGAGCTACGTTAGCGAGGACGCGCTGGGCGACAAGGACGTATTGCCGGATGGTGTCCAGTTCCCTCTCCGAGATCTGCCAGTCGAAGCGGATGCGCAAGAGGCCGAGGGGGTCGCGCTGATCGGTGAGGGTGATTCTGCTGCGTGAAGTAGGCTCCTGCTCGCAGTGGACGCGAAGGAAGATGCGAACTTCGGGGGGACTGTAGGCGCGGCGCTGGACTTTGTAGCGCCAAGCCTGGTGGACGAGCATGGGGAGATGCTTTGCGGTGTGCCGGAGGTTGTCGCGGGTTACTTCGCTGAAGCGGGCGCGGATGAGATTGCGAACGGTTGATTTCGCCTGACCGCGGACTTTGCCGGTGTCTTCGAAGGACATAGTGGAGCCGATGTTGAGAGTGCCGTGTGCGGCCTGGGACTGCGGAAGGAGGCGCAGCTTGGGGAGGTATTTGAAGCCGTGGGTGATGATGGGGTCGAAGGTGTCGTGGAATCGCTTCGGGTCGAGCGGTTCGACGGCGGCGGCGTTGCAGTCGATGTGATCCTGAAAGTTCTGACCGAGGAGGCCGGAACGGTTCCAAGGGAGCCCCTCGGCTCGTGGTTGAAGGAAGAAGCGGGAGCTTTCGATACCCCCCAACGCAAAGATGTAGTGCGGGGCGCGGAAGATGGCTTCCTTGCCGGTGAGGGTGCGGCAGCGAAGGCCAGTGGCGGCTTGGCCGTCGGTCATCAGCTCGACGGCGCTGGCGTGAAGCCAGAGATGGATGTTGGGATGCTCGGCGAGTGTTTTGTGATGGAGCCGTGCGAAGTTCGGCTCGGGACACCAGCGCGAGAGGTAGGCTTCGAGATCATCGTATTGAGTGAAGGGCAGGCTGAGATCCTGCCAGACGGCTGCGTCGCTGCGTTCGACCTTGGCGAGGCCCTCGAGCGAGAGAGCACGCTCGTAGAAGGGTGTCAGGGTGGATTTTGGAAACGGCCAGCCGCTTTCGGGGACGCCGGGGCGAGGGGTAAAGTCGAGCGCGTCGAGTTCTAGTATCTGGCCACCCCAGCGAACCGTGGTTCCTCCTTTTACGCGAATGCGTCCGGTGTGGATGCCGCGATGAGGGAGGCCGGCGATCTCGCTGTCGTACAGGGACTGGGAGGAGTCTTCCCTGGTCGCGCCGCCGCCTTCGAGCACGAGGACCTTTTTTCCTTTTTGTGCAGACTCCACCGCAAGCGTGATGCCTGCGGCTCCCGCGCCGACGATGCAGAGGTCCGCGGCGAGGAGGGTGGGCGACTCGTGAATTAGATCGTGAATCACCGACTGCCCGCGTGCTCTGTTTTGGCGGAAGACTTGACCTTTTCAAGGATCGATTGCGCGCGCTCGAGGATCAACTCGACCTGTCGGTCGTTGTAGTAACCATCGCGTGCTGCGCGAACGCAACCAGCAGCGGCGATGCGTTGACGTGCGGCCTCGTCTGGCAGGTATCGGCGGATCTTCGCGACTAACTCTTCGAAGCCGGTGAAGAAGACTGCCTCTTCGTCTTCTTTGAAGCGCTGCATGTGGCCATCGGAACGCTCGGCGAGCAGGAAGCCTCCGCAGCCGGCGATTTCAAAGCTCTTGTGCACGAACTCGTCGCAGTTGGAGTGAGTGATGAAGCTCAGGTTGATCTTCGACTTCCAGATGCCTTCGCGGTATTCGTTGCGAAAGAGTTCCCCACCGTTGAAGAGGGCTTTGTAGGCGGCGGGCTGCATCGCGCGTGCCCACTGGCGTGGATTGCCGGAGATCACGACCGGAAATTTGCACTCCTGCGACAGGCGGGTGAGGGTCTGAGCGCGGTCATCGTAGGGCGTTCCTATGAAGGAGACCTCGCGGTTGCGATCGGCGTCGGACCAGCCGTCGGGCGGAGGGAACTGCAGTGTCGGTTCGTAGGCGGTCTGGATCTTGATGACGTCGCGGGCGCCGCGGGATTTGTAATCGAGAATGTTCTTGTCGCGCTGGACGACGTGAAGGTCATAGTGGGGAATGCCCTTCATGTAGAGGCGCCAGCCTGGGTCCTGGCGGGTTCCGAACGGATTGTCGATCATGTAACTGACAGTGGCGATATTCATCGCACGCATGCGGTCGAGCGTGCTGGGCCGAATGTAGAGGAGCTTGTCCGTCCAGAGGATGTCAGGTTTTTCTGCTGCTGCGATTTTGATGAGATCGCCATTGAGGCGCGCGACGGAGGGTCCCATCACCAGACGCTGGTTTACCTTGCGAAAGATCGGGTTTCTGGACTCGTAGTCGAAGACGTTGAATGGGATGACATGGTGGCCGAGGCGCTCCAAAGCCCAGAGGCGATAGAGGGAGGTATCGTTTGGTGAGAGGCCGGTAGCGTACAGAATCTTCATGCGGTGCTGCGTTTCCTTTACGTTTGCCTGATGTCTGTTCTAGCGGCTCGCCCTCAAAAGAGCAATCACCTGTTCGGCATGGATGACCCCAGCGAGTTGTTTCTCGTGATCAACCACTGGCAGGGACCGCAGATTGTATTTGTCGAAGAGCTCGGCGACCTTTCGCCCGTTTGCGTCGACGTTGCAGGTGACAAGGTGGCCTCGGGGCAGATCGGCCAGTGGAGTGCCAGCCGCAGCCAGGAGTAGCTGCACGAGTGGAATTACCGCAATGATCTTTTCCTCTTCGTCGAGTAGAAAAACGTCGGTGATGTTGTCTATATCGCCTTCATACTCGCGCAACGAATCAATTGCTCGATCGACGAGAGCTGTGGCGGGTAAGGCAAGATACTCAGTCGTCATGCGGCCTGCAGCGGAGTCGCCAGAGAACTCAAGCAGGTCTTCGACCTCCTGGCGCTCCTCGGGGTCCATCTCTTCGAGGATCGCCTCGGAGCGCTCATCGGTCATTTCAGACAGCAGGTCGGCAGCGGCGCCTGGATCCATCTCTTCGACGATGCCGGCGATCTGCTCGGAGTCGAGGGATTCGATGAGGGACTGCTGCATCTTCGGCTTGACCTCTTCGAGGGCCTCGGCAGCAACCTCCTCGTCAAGCGAGATAAAGAGAGCGTGGCGCTCTGCGGGAGCCAGTTCCTCGAGAATGTCGGCGATGTCGGAGGGGTGCATCTTCGAGAGGCGATCCTGCTCAATTTTGAGGCGGACGCGGCGTGACGGATCGCGTTCGATGAGGTCAACAAAGTCCCAGGGGATGACACTTTGGCCGAAGCGGGAGGAGATGCGGTCGACCGAAGCTGAGGGGAGGCCCTTCAGAAGGCGACGGACAGCCCCGCGCATGCCGACCTCCACCTCGGCGATGCGCAGCGAAAGATCGGGAGTGTCTTCCTGACAGTTCTCCCAGACCAGATCGACGTCGTTGACGCGGACAACTTTGTGCCCGTGTACGTCGATAATCTGCTGGTCCAGCAGGTCGCGCTCAAGCAGAAGGTAATCGTCATCCTCCTGAAGTAGAGTGGGTTGCGCGTCTTTACGGAGCTGCATATGGCCGCCGGGGCCAAGTTCGAGCTGGGAGATCAGGATGAGGGAGGGTTGTTTGTCGCGTTTGGCCGAGGCCAGCCTAAGGACAAGACCGTGAATGTGAGCAGCGTCAATGGAGGGGGCCACAGCGAACTCGCGTACATGGCCGAGGGGACTCCCCTGCGCGTCCGCGACCGCAGCTCCGAGTAGGGCCGAAACGCTTGTCCTTTGGTTAGGATGCTTTGTCATAACGAGTTACGGGCACGGCTCCAAAACTAACCCTTTAGTCGCATGTTAGCCCACCTTGGTGCCGATAGGTTGCCGGAAAAAGCCGGTCTGGTCAACTTTGAGGCCAGGACGGGACTGAAATCCATGGAGAAAACAGACACCACCTTGACATTCGAGAAATCCACAAGCAAACTGCCATCATCGCTGTTGTCTGACGTTGACGACTGGCATACCAGCACTGCAAGGACTGCTTTGGCCGATTCAACGACAAGCCGTGTCAGCTTCACCCTGGATTCGTCTCTCGACAGCGTTAACAAGATTGAGCAGACCGCTGAGCAATGCGCGCAACGGGCTGGCTTCGACGAAGATACCGTTCCCCATATCGCCATGGCGGTGCGCGAAGCCGCTGTGAATGCCGTGCTGCATGGCAACTCATACGACACCAACAAGCATGTGGTTGCGTCGTTTGAGACGACCTCAGACTCGCTGATCATCCGTATCTCGGACCAGGGCCCCGGGCTCGATCCAGACAAGATTCCCGACCCCCTGGCCCCGGAAAATATCCTCCGCGGCTCCGGGCGAGGTATCTTTCTTATCAAGGCTTTCATGGATGAGGTAAACTTTCGCCAGTTACATCCGGGCACAGAACTGACTCTCATCAAGCATCGAACACCCGCGCAGTCGGGGACCTAAGGAGAACACTAGACATGAGCATGAAAGTAAAAACTCGCCAGGTGGATGGCATTACCATTCTGGATCTCAGCGGCCGCATTACCCTAGGCGAAGGCAGCGTGACGATCCGCGACGCCGTGCGCGATGTTCTGGCCAAAGGTTCCAATAAGATTTTGCTCAACCTGGGCGACATCAGCTACATCGACAGCTCGGGCATCGGCGAGCTGGTTAGCGCCTTCACCACCGTCAAGAACAGCGGCGGCGAGCTCAAGCTGCTTAACCTGACCAAGAAAGTACACGACCTGCTGCAGATCACCAAGCTCTACACCGTCTTTGACGTCAAAGACGATGAAGCGACTGCAATCTCTTCGTTCACCAAATAATTAAGGCTCTTCGATAAAAAAGCCGCCGCTAACGCGACGGCTTTTTTGTTGGGCCAGGTCAGTTCGCTTCGTCTACTTCGAGAAGTCGACCTTCGGCGCCACACTGTTCTCGGGGTTTCCCTTGAAGTACTCGTCGCGGTAATGAAAGCCCGCGATATTGGCCCAGATGCTCTGAGGGAACTGCCGAACGTAAACATTGTAGTCCTCAAGCGTCTTGTTGTATCGCTGACGTTCGACGGCGATACGATTTTCGGTTCCGGCCAGTTCATCGGTAAGACGTATGAACTGCTGGTTTCCCTTGAGATCAGGGTACTGCTCCTGCAATCGGAAGAAGGGCCCCAGGGCCACATCCAGCTTGGAGTTGGCGTTGATGTTGCTGGCGTGATCGCTGCCTGCGGCGAGAACTCCGGCGCGCGCGTTGGCGATGTTCGTCAAAATCGTTGATTCTTCGGCGACGTAGCCCTTCACCGATGCGACGAGATTCGGAATAAGGTCAAGGCGCCGCTGTTGAACGACATTGACCTGTGAAAACGCCTGATTGACTGCCTCATTCTTCTGCACCAGCGTGTTCTTCGCGCCGATGTAGCTGCCTCCAATAAAGAGCAGAACGACGATGAGGAGAGCTACGACACCAAGCACAACCCATAAAGATTTCATGTTTCCTCAATTTCCCTTCGTCTGAATTTCGATGCTACCGAAAGTTGGCGTCTCCGGCTGTACTTTATCACTGTAACCGGCTTTATTTGCGTTTCTTTGCTGCAACCTGGTTTTGATTGGAGCAATTAAAAGTCTCCGCTGGCTCCCCCGCCTCCTGAACTGCCACCGCCGAAGCCACCAAAACCGCCGCCTCCGCGGTCGTCATCTCGTCCACGACCGCCACCACCAAAACCGCCGCCTCCGCCTCCCATCAGATTTCCCAGGAGGAAAAAGATCAGGCCGGTATTGCCGGTCTTAACGAGGAAGAAGAGTATCAGGAGAATCGCGCCTCCCCCGATGAGGAGCTGAGTGAAACTCAGCTGGATGGGTTGCTGTTGATGTTGGTATTGGCGCACTGGTGGGGCGAGATTGAGTGTGACGCCTGCGTCGGTCGCGATAATGCGAGCAATCTGCCTCACGCCGAGCGGAATAGCCGTGTTGTAATCCCCCTGCTCGGCGGCTGGAACCATGGAACGGCCGATGTCGCCGACTTTCGCGTCATTGAGGATGCCCTCGAGGCCGTAACCAACCTCGATGCGGCCGCGCCTGGGAGTCATGACGAGAACCATCAAGACGCCGCGGTCAGTTCCCTTTGGGCCAACCTTCCATTTGTCCTCAAGCGCGGTGGCAAACTCTTCGATCGACTGGTCTCCGTCAAGAGTTTTGATGGTCACGACTGCGATTTGCGCGTGGGCCTGGCGATCAACCTGAGTGCATAGGTTTTCGAGGTTGGATTTGGTCGAGGGGGACAGAACGCCTGCGAAGTCGTTGATGTAGCCGGTGGGGGCCGGCAGAGAGTTCACCGATTCCGCTGTCACTACGAGCGACGGCGCGAACGTCAGCAAGACAATAGCAAGCCATCGCGAAAAATATTTCATCGATGGTCATTCTACGCCCTGACGATTTTGAGGTAGTAAAATGCGGAGAGGTCGCGTCAGTTGCAAAGAACTTACCCATTGACGCTTTGACCCGCAAAAGCGGAGCTTATAAGGTCGGAGCGGGAGTCGGCACACCACCGTGCTGCGGCACGGAAACGCCTTTCTCGCGGGCAAGTCTATCGACCATCATGGTGTGCTCGTGTATGACCTTGGTCGCGTTGGCGACTGCCAACTGCAGGGTCGGGTCCGTGGTGCTGGCTGCCTCCTGACGGAACTCGCGAAGATCCTTGTGGTGGTCTTTGACCATGAAAGCCAAGTATTCCATATCAAAGTTATTGCCTGAAAGTGCGTTGAGCTTGTCGTACTCCGCCTGGTCTTCCTTGTTCAGATCCTTCGGCAGCCTCACGCCCATGGAGTCAGCGATGGGAGCCATCTCATTGTTCAGTTTTGTGTGGTCGTCCACCATCTTCTGGCCGAAGGCTTTTACGTCGTCGCCGCTCGCCTTCTGCGCCGCGAGTTGGCCAAGCTTGACCTCGGCCATGCCTCCCTGTGCAGCCTTTCGGAGAAAGATCTTGTCTTTCATTGTTTGGCCGACGTCTCCGGCGTTTGGCGCGGAGTCTTGAAGCGAGGTGGAAGAGGCGGGCACTTGCTGCGGTTGGTTGGGCTGTGTCTGCGAGGCCCCCTGCGCCATTAGGTCAGACTGAGCTGAGAGGATGGTCGGAGCGCAGAGTGCTGCACTCAGAACCAGGGTTTGAGAGATCAGTGGGTAAGCAGAATTGAGTTTCATGGGAGTGCTCCCGTTGTTGACGGTTCTTATCTAGCGTTCCGCCAAGGGCGTACCTCTAATTGGGTGTTCATGGGGAGTTTATGGTTGCCTTTCGCCCCATGGGCGACGCTGTATCCTGTCAATGGAGCTCCAATTAATGACGCAAAGCACTATCCAGCCACCACACGCTCGCCAGGAACCGACGCCCACAACGCTGCATGGACACACGCTCGAAGATAACTACCGGTGGATGAGAGATAAGTCCTCCCCCGAGGTGCTGGCTCATCTCGAGGCGGAGAATGCCTATACGCTCTCCGTCATGGCGGGGACCGAAGAGCTGCAAGCCAAGCTGTATGCTGAGATGCTCTCGCATATCAAGGAGACTGATGAGTCAGTTCCCTATCGGCAGCGAGGATGGTTTTACTACGTGCGCACAGTAGAAGGAAGCCAGTATCCAATCCACTGCCGGAGACGGGCGACGGGGTCTAAGTTCGACCCATCGCAGCCCGAAGAGATTGTATTGGACGTGAATCAGCTCGCGATGGGTCAGCCCTTTATGGCATTAGGCGCAATGTCGGTGAGCATGGACGATACGAAGCTGGCTTACTCAACCGACAACACGGGATTTCGTCAGTACACGTTACATATTCGTGATCTGAAGACCGGTGCGGACTTACCGGACACTGCAGAACGGGTGGGATCGGTTGCCTGGGCCGCAGACTCGCAAACACTCTTCTACTCCACTGAGGACGAGGTAACGAAACGGCATGACCACCTCTTCCGTCATCGTCTGGGTGACTCCGCGGCAAACGATGTGGTGATTTATGAAGAGAAGGACGAGCGCTTCAATCTTGGAGTCGGCAAAACTCGTGACAACGAGTATTTGCTGATGGAGGCGGGTAGCCATACGACCAGCGAATGTCGGTTCCTCTCCGCAAAGACTCCTGAAGGAGAGTTTCAGATGATTGCGCCGCGCGTCGACGAGCAGGAATACTCGGTCGATCATCGCAACGGCTTGTTCTACATCCGGACGAACGACGTGGGAAAGAACTTTCGCGTGGTTACAACCAAGGTAGAGACGCCGAGTCGTGATTTCTGGGATGAGCTGATTCCACTGGACGCGGAGGCTCCGCTTGAGGACTTCGACGTCTTTGACGCCTTCTGCGTCTGTTCACGGCGCAGGCTTGGCCTTCCTACGCTCACTCTCATTGAATTCGGGATGGCGAAAGAGCTAGGTAGATCGAGAGAGATCGAGTTCCCGGAACCGGTTTATTCGGCAGGGACCAATATGAATCCGGAGTTTGCGACGAAGAAACTTCGATATAGCTACCAATCCCTCGTTTCGCCAGCGTCGATTTATGAGTACGACGTGCAGTTGGGCACCTCCGAGCTTTTGAAGCAGCAGGAGGTTCCAGGTGGGTTTGATTCGGCGCGCTACGCTTCAGAGCGAGTCTGGGTCGAAGCAGCCGACGGCGTGAGGATTCCGGTTTCGGTCGTATACCGCCGCGATTCCTTCAAACTGGATTCGACGAATCCCGTTTATCTTTACGGCTACGGTTCGTATGGGTATCCCTTGCCGATTGGTTTTAGTTCCTCGCGTTTGTCGCTGCTAGACCGAGGCGTGGTGATCGCTTACGCGCATATTCGCGGTGGTGGCGAGATGGGAGATTCCTGGCACGATGCTGGCAAGATGCTGGTCAAACGCAACACATTCAGCGACTTCATCGCCGTGGCTGAGCAGCTGGTCGCGAAAGGCTACGGAGCTAGGGATCGGGTTGCGATCGAGGGAGGGAGTGCGGGCGGGCTGCTGATGGGTGCGGTGGTCAACGAGCGGCCGGATTTATTCCGGGTCGTTCTGTCGCACGTTCCATTTGTGGACGTGATGAACACGATGCTCGATGCCAGTCTGCCTCTTACCGTGGCTGAGTATGAGGAGTGGGGAAACCCGAATGAAGCAGAGGCGTTCGCTTACATGCGGTCTTACTCGCCCTATGACAATCTCAAGGCGGGAGACTATCCGGCGATGCTGGTGAAGACGAGCCTTAACGATTCTCAGGTGATGTACTGGGAGCCTGCGAAGTATGTCGCCAGATTGCGCACGCTGAAGACGAATCAGACTCCACTGCTGCTGCACATCAACATGGATGCAGGACACGGCGGCGCTTCGGGACGATATGACTATCTTAAAGAGATTGCGTTTGACTATGCGTTTTTGCTAATGCAGCTTGGAGTGGCGGACTAGACGTCCGCTTGTCTGCCACCACGAGTTCCGCGCTTGCGGAGTACCCACGTCGTCATGCACCGGTAATCCTGCACGATCGTCGTCTTCAGTGGATCCACCATCACGGCGTTCAATTGATCCGTCAATCGCATCAGCATGGCCTCGTCGACCAAAAACCACTCCGATCCGTCATTGAGGCGGAAAACATTTCCTCTCAACCGTTCGAACTCCATGCCGATACGCGAACCCAAACGGCAGAACAGCAACCCACCCGGCCGGAGAACACGCCAAAGTTCTGCGATGATCGCTAGGAAATGGGCGTCGTCCCGCGCGAAATGCAGCACTGAGTTGCAGATGACCACATCCGCAAAGTTATCTGGTAAGTCGATTTCATCAAGCTTGCCTACGCGAAAGTTATTTGAGGGCAGATCAGGTGCCAGCTGAGCGGCAAGTGCCCGTACATGCTCAATGCCCTCTATATCTGCGTCCACCGCGAAGACCTCGCACCCCTCGCGCAGGAGATGCACCAGGTTTCTACCGTATCCACAGCCAGCGTCGAGGACACGCATTCCACTACCGATGTTTCCTCGCAGAATCTGGTCGAAGACATATATATCAATCTGCCCAAACTGCTCCTGCACGTTCATGGCGACTTTAGTAGCTTCCACTTTCTCTCCGGCCGTTTGATCTTATATCGTCTGGGTAGTACTGCGCGGTCGCACTAAGAGTCGGCTGATACAGGCTCTTCAATCTTGTCGCCTTCACCTGGCGCGAGGAAGAGATTGGTTTCGAGACCATGCTGTCGTGTGTAGAGATCGTAGTAGCGGCCCTGGAGTTTGTAGAGCGAGTCGTGGGTGCCACGTTCGAGAATCCTTCCCTGCTCTATAACGAGAATCTGGTCAGCACGCCGGATGGTGGAGAGACGGTGTGCAATCACGAACGTGGTGCGGCCCTGCATCAGAAAGTTGAGGCCACTCTGGATGAGTGCTTCTGACTCGGAGTCGAGCGAGCTAGTGGCCTCGTCCAGGATCAGGATGCGTGGATCCGCGAGGATGGCGCGGGCGATGGAGATGCGCTGGCGCTGGCCGCCGGAGAGCTTGACTCCGCGTTCGCCAACGACAGTGTCGTATTTCTCTGGGAAGCGCTCGGCGAACTCGTCGACGCGGGCGATGCGGCTAGCCTCCATCAGTTGCTCCTCTGTGGCCTGTGGACGGCTGAAGAGAATGTTTTCGCGGATGCTGCCGTCGAAGAGAAAGGTCTCCTGTAAGACCACTCCAAGCTGCTGACGGTAGCTGCTGAGGCGGATCGTACCCAGATCGATGCCGTCGATGAGGACCTCGCCGCCGATAGCAGTGTGAAAGCCGCAGATGAGGGAGATGATGGTGGACTTGCCTGAGCCGGAAGAGCCCACGAGTGCAGTGACCGTTCCTGGCTTCGACTCGAAGCTGATGCCGTGGAGGACGGGCTTGTTGACTTCGTATGCAAAGGTCACATTTTGAAATGCGACATCGCCGTGTATCGGCCCGATGACGACCGCACGATTCGGCTCGCTGTCCTCTTCGCGTTCGTTCAGAATCTCAGTGGTGCGGTCCAGGCCTGCAAGGGCTTCGGTGAGTTGTGTCCCGATGTTAACAAGTTGCACGATGGGCGCCACCATGAAGGCGAGCAGCATGGTGTACTCCACGTAGCCACCGACATCCAAACGATGAGCAGCGATCTCTTTGGCACCCAGGTACATGATCAGACCTCCGACCACACCCAACACCATCGTGGAGGAGAGAGTCATCAGAGACTGAGCAGTGATCGAGCTGATTACGTTCTTGAGCAGACGTTCGACGCCGCGGGCAAATACGCGGGCTTCGCTCTCTTCGGCGTGGTAGCCCTTCACCACACGTACGCCACCCAGCGATTCGGTGAGACGGCCTGTGACCTCTGCGTTGATCTTCGAGCGTTCGCGGAAGATCGGCCGGATCGTCTTGAAAGCTCTCTGCAGGATGAGACCGAAGACGAGCAGAATACAGACAGTAAGCAGCGTCATGCGTCCGCTGATGCGGATCAGGATGCAGAAAGCAATGATCGCGGTCAGGATGCCGCCGACAAACTCCAGCAGGCCAGTGCCAACCAGATTGCGGACGCCTTCTACATCGGTCATGATGCGGGCGACGAGCGTGCCTGTTCGGTTTTCGTCGTAGAAGGCCACGGGGAGACGGCCGATGTGTCGTTGAACCCGGGTTCGTAGCTCCGAGATGAGCCGTTGGCCAGCGGTGGAGAGCAGTTGTGTGAGCGTGTAGGAGGTCACTCCCTGGAGAAATGTGGCCGTGGCAACGATGCCGATAATCCACGGAAGCAGGGTCAGCTGATGCTTGTACATCACGTTGTTGATCAGGTAACGCGAAGAGACCGGGAGGGCAAAGCTGCAGAGGCGGTTGACAATCATCAACAGGAAGCTGCCGGCGAGGAGCCACCGACGCGGCTTAACCAGCTTCCACACCTCCGGCATGACCTTGGTCAGTTTTGGTTTGGGGCGCGACGCCGTTAGATCGGCCGACGTAGCTCTGCCGGTGCCGCGAGAGGTGCGGTCTACAGATTTCATACCGCCACCAAAGCTGGATGGACCAAAGGAAGAGGACATGGCTGAGTTGAGTTTACGCTTGGGAGGCCATTACACAAGGCGAGCGCGGCGAGCAGAGATGAAGGAGCGAACGCAGAACAGTACATAGATCAGGCTGAGGAGACAGAGCGCTCCCTTCTCTTCGACTGCGATCGGATGAGGAAACGAAGCACCTCGGGAGAGCTTGAGCGTGTCGATTGCGGAGGGGATCATTCCCAAAAACACGAGCAAAGCGACCGTGACGGAAATGTGCATCCAGAGCATGCGTTTCTTGGAGTCTTCGCTGTTCGCCATTACGCCGAACAGAACGAAAAAGACGCCAATACCGGCAGGGATTAGTGCCGTGGGATGAGCGCTGCCCGTAGTGACGTACCCGGTAATGCCTAGCAGAATAAGCAGGACGCCGAAGCCAATGGTGAGCTTTGCCATAAGGTGAAACTCCTTGATAGTGCGCCATCTCAGGATACTTGAAGGGTGAGGCTGGCCGTCTACAAAGTTGAACCTGCAAGCAGGCAAAAGAATACCCAGCCTGAGTGGCTGGGTATTCTGCCCATGTAACTTGCCTTTTTATCGTGGACCGTTCATCAGGTGCTGCATTGCGGTGTCGTAGCCGCGCCGGAAGCCATCACGGTAGTCTCCCCGTGCGCTGCTCGAAACATGAGGGTGACGATACTCGTCGCGATTGTTTACGTCCGGTCGACGATGATTGTCGAAGTCCTTACGCGCTCCTTCGATGCCGTCGTGATAACCCTGACGCTGGATATCCTTGAACTCCTGTGGCGGAGCGTCCCAGCCGCCGGCCTGTCCATAACCTGAAGCTGGCGAAGCGTAGGACTGAGCAATTGCGAGACCTGGAATTGCAAGTGAAATGGCAAGTACCGGGACTGCAAGTCGATTGGGTTTCATGGTGAACTACCTCCGTGCGTCTTGCACACAGATAGTCAGATGAGCCTTTCTGGCTCCTTGTTGTATGGAAGCTAAGCTGCACTCTTCTTGATTGCCGCCAATATTTGTTCCGGCTTCCATTCGTTTGTGGGATACCAATCAATGATCTTTCCGTCTTTGCCGATCAAAACAGTAGAGAGTGAGTGAGTTAGAGATTTGTTATCACCCGGGGTGACGCCGACGTTAAAGAATTGCGTCATTGCAGGCAACTCTTTTTCTGTTGGAGTGGCGAAGTCCCAATGAAGAAATCTTTCGTTGGTATAGTTGCCGGTGTAAGCGCCACCATAGCTACGAAGAACCTTGGGTGTGTCATAGGTGGGGTCGAAGCTGACGCTGATGAGGTGGGTCTGCTTATACAGCGCGGGGTCGGCGGCGAGCGCTTTGTCGATGTCGGCAAAGTTGTGGCTCATGCGGGGGCAAAAGTCCGCAAGCTGGCAACGAGTGTAGATGAACGTCATCAGAACGATCTTGCCTTTGAACTGGTCGAGATGGATTGTGCGATCGCTCTGGTTTAGGAGTTTGAAGTCGGGGACGACATCGCCTGCTGTGGGGACATGGTAGGAAACGGGAGGTTTGTAGTCGGGACGTGCCTGCGCGATGACGACGATATCGTCGAGACGAACATCTTCATAGTTGTCGCCCACCTTGTCCGCGAGGACCTTCGCGGTGATGCGGTCGCCGGGGTGAAGTTCGCTGACGACGCTTGGATCTGCGAGTTTGTAGTCCATGGTCATGGCTTCCATGAAGCCAGGGACATCTTCGCCATCGAGTGTGACGTGCGCGGCATCTGTAGAGACGACTCTACCGCGAATAGAGAAGGTCTTTGTTGCGGAAGCTGGTCTGGATACAGTAGGCGGAGTGTTTTGATGGCAGCCGACAAGAAGAGCAAAGAAGGCGAGAACAAATACAGGCTTGCGAGACACGGGCAGACTCCTGGGTCAATGATAATGGCTGAAACGCAAGATTGCGCAGGGGGCAGTGATGGAGCGAAGAAGGACGCAGGCACCCTCCTTGGGACTGATGCACTTTGGGTTGATGCTGGCTGGCCTTGGGACGGCGTTGCTCGGACCCATCCTTCCGCTGCTGGCAAAGGAATGGGGCATGCTGGACTCGCAAAGCGGTCTGCTGATGACGGCGAAGTTCTGCGGTGCTTTTCTCGGTGGTGTCACGGTCTCACGAAATTTGAGGCAGAGTCTTCATGTGGGGTTGGCGGCCGGTTTCGTGGGCTTCGGTGGATTCGCTGTCGCTCCTTCGATGGGACTCGGGTCCGCGGGTTTGTTCGTGGGTGGATTTGGTCTGGGACAGATCATCACGTCAGTCAACATTCTGGCGGGTCGCAGGTTCACATCTCATCGCGGATCTGCGCTATCGCTGCTTAACTTTTCGTTCAGCCTGGGAGCTATGTTGTCTGCGCTTCTGGCTGCGTGGCTGTTGCCGCACTTTACGTTGAGGGGAGTACTCGAGGGGTTCGCGGGACTATTTGTGATCGGCGTATTGGTGTTACGGGTGCAGATGCGCGGAGAGGGTTCGCCTATTGAAGACCCTGATGCCGCGTCTGCAGAAGCTGGGCCGCAGACTGGACTGAGTGGGCGAGTATATCTTTATTTCGCTGGATTGCTCGTGCTTTATGGCGGATTAGAGACGTGCCTGAGTGGCTGGTTGACCACCTTCGCATTGCGATACGGCGATAAAACACTGGCGGTGAGCGAGTATACGACGCTCCTACTTTGGATGGCGCTGACCTTCGGCCGTCTGGGCGCTTCGGCAGTAATGCTCCGCGTAGGTGAGAAAACCGCGCAACGTGGGAGTTTGGTGCTAGCCTCTGCTTTCACGGTGGCGTTGGCGACGGCGCATTCTTCGGTGACGATTGCCGGCTTTGCGGTGCTCCTTGGGTTCAGTCTGGCGCCGTTTTTTCCTGCTACCTTTGCGCTGCTGATCGCAGAAAAACCGACAGCACGAGAGGCAGGAATTGTAGTGGCAGTCTCCGGGCTGGGGGCGGCTGCGCTGCCGTGGATGATGGGGGTGGTCTCTACGAAAACCGGATCGTTGCAGTTGGCATTGGCTCTCCCCTTTGCGGCAGCCCTGGGACTGCTGGCTATGAGTCTTTTTGCGCCGCAAATCCGACCGATCGCAGATTGATTCTGTGGTCTGCTTTTCCTGCGATGGTGGCGTATAACCGAAGGATGGATGGTCGTGGGTTGCTGCCAGGCGGAGTGGTTGGGGCGTTAGATGAGGGCGCGGTCGTTGTAACGAGCAACCAGCGGGCCGCACGGAGTCTTCGGCGGGGATGGGATCGGCGCAATCGGGAGTTGGGGCTCTCGAGCTGGGCGCCTGCGGCGGTCATTTCCTGGGACGCATGGCTTGCAAGTATGTGGCATCGACTCCTGGTCGAGGGTCATGTCTCTGAGATGATTTTGAATCGGTCGCAGGAACACGTGGTGTGGAGGACAATTCTCGAGGCTGACGATGAACTGGCAAGTCTGCGAAGTGTCGATGCGCTGGCCGTCATGGCGGCGGACGCGTGGCGAATTCTCTCTGCCTATGACGGGCAATCGAGGTTGCGGGGAGCAATCGGAAGTTCAGACACGCGATCGTTTCAGCGATGGGCGCGCACTTTCGAGCGACTATGTCAGGCTGAGGGGTTTGCCACGCAGGCCGAGTTAGAAGAAAAACTACGCGACGTGTGTGAGAAAACCGTCGGAACTGGAAACTTCGAATTAACTCCGAAAAAAGTTGTATTGGTCGGGTTCGATCATATGATTCCAGCACAGAAACGGCTGGTGGATGCTCTTCGGTCGGCGGCAGTACAGGTTGAGGATCTACGGCTAGCCGTTTCCACCCAGAGAAGGGTGCTTGTGGAAGCCGAGGAAGACCATCAGGAGTTGTTGCTTGCTGCGCGATGGGTGCGGAGATTTCTCGAAGAGAACGCCGATGGGACCGTCGCAGTGATTGTGCCTGCGCTTGAAAATGAGCGGAGAGAAATCGACCGGTTATTTCGCGAAGTTCTGGCACCGGAACTGGAAGACATCTGTACCGACAGCCAGAATGGGCCATACGAGTTTTCAGTTGGCATGGCTCTGGCGGAGATCCCTTTGATTGCAGCCGCCTTTGATTTACTGCGCTGGTCCATTGAACCGCTGCCTCTGGAACGAGTAAGTGCGTTGTTGCTGTCACCTTACTTCGCGATGACCGATGAAGAAAGAAGTGTGCGCGCTGAGTTCGACGCCTTTGAACTCCGTAAAGCGCGAATGCTGCGACCGGAGATATCACTGCCTGGGCTGGTCGAGATGATTGAACGATCGAAGCGCCGACAAAAACTTCCTCGATTGCTTAGCACCCTACGAGCAGCGCTGCGTCTTTCGAACCGATTGCAAGGTCTCGATGCAAGGACGCACGCCGAGTGGGCAGAGCAGATGCGGGAGTTTCTGGTGGCATCGGAATGGGGCTCCGGGCGGAGAGAGACCAGCATCGCATTTCAAACGCGGCGCAAGTGGGATAGTGCTCTTGATGAGCTCACAACGCTGGACTTTGACGGCGTCCCGGTCGAGTTTGCAGCAGCACTTTCCACTCTGGAGAGAATTGCCCGCCAGACTATGTTTGCGTCGGAGTCGCGAGGAGCTCCCGTGCAAGTGATGGGTCCGCTCGAGGCCGCAGGAAGCATATTTGATGCGGTTTGGTTCCTGCGCGCTGGCGAGCTTACGTGGCCAATCGCAACAACCAGCAATTCCCTGCTGCCCTGGCATCTGCAACGCGAATTAGAGATGCCTGGAACGAGTGTGACCCTGGACAACGAACACGCGCAAAGGATCACGGAACGAATTGCTGCAGGCGCTGGTACAGTCGCATTCAGCTACGCGAAAGAGTCTCCGGAGGGCAGGCAACGGCCTTCGGCGTTGTTGGCCGCGCTCGGGCTGGAAGCAATTAGCGCAGCAGAGCTTGTAGAGTATGAGCCGCCACGAACAATCGTCGAACTTGAAGAGGTCGCGGACTCCGCTGCGGTTCAGGCGCTCCCCGACAAGGTCATTCGCGGCGGTGCAAGAGTTCTGGAACTCCAGGCAGCGTGTGGTTTTCGTGCTTTCGCAGAACAGAGATTGTGGTCGACGGAGGTCGAGTCGATCGAACCGGGTATGGATGCGAGAGTAAGCGGTACTGTAGTACACCATGCGCTTGAGCACTTCTGGAATGAGGTCAAAACGCAGGATGCTTTGCGATCGATGAACACTCAGGAACGTGACGAAGTGTTGGAGTGGTGCATCGCGCAAGCTCTAAAAAAAGCAGCGGCGGCAATTGCAACCGATTGGGACGAGGCCTATATCGAGGTGCAGCGAGAGAGGCTGCGCAAACTTCTGTCCGGATGGTTGGAACTGGAGTTGGAACGAGAGCTCCCCTTCGAGGTGAAGCTCAGCGAGAAAAAACTTGACGATGTCCGCGTCGGTCCGCTGCGCCTGAATGTGCGCCTGGATCGCGTCGACGTAGTAGAAGGTGGTGAAGTTCTGATCGACTATAAGACGGGTTCCGCTTCGCCAAATGAATGGTTAACGTCAAGACCCGATGCTCCGCAGCTTCCGTTATATGCAATTCTCACGCAGGAGGATCGCTTGCAGGGCGTCGCGTTCGGTCTGGTCCGGGCAGGAGAGGGCCGCGGCCTTAAGGGATACGCTACATGTGACGGCATACTTCCCAAAGCAAGCAAGCTGAGAGAGGCACCCACACTCGAAGCTCAAATAGAACGATGGAGAGAGGTGCTGGTGGCGTTGGCGGAAGAGTTCTCTTCGGGCGACGCCCGTGTGCAGCCGAAGACGTATCCGGGAAGCTGCACTCACTGCGAACAGAGACTCCTCTGTCGGCTCGACGTTTCGTTGCTCGAAGAAGACGATGAACACGACGAAAGCTCATGGGCAGAGGCCAGCCGTGGGTGATCTGTTTGACATTTCCGAAGGTAATTCTCTTCCAGAAACGACGAGCAGCAAACTGCCACCAGACTGGCGAGCGCGAGAGCGAGCGCTTGATATTCGACGATCATGGATCGTCGAGGCGCCCGCTGGATCAGGTAAGACTGGTCTCCTCATCCAACGCTACCTGAAGCTACTCGCCGATGAGAGCGTTGAAGATCCCAGTCAGGTTTTGGCAATTACGTTCACCGTCAAAGCAACAGCCGAAATGCGGGAGCGTGTAATCTCTTACCTGGAGAGTGCTTCCCGGCGCCAACCTGTGAAGAGCGATTCAGCCTTTGATCGTGAGACACGGGCGTTGGCAGAAGCGGTGCTCCGCCGCAACGCTTCTCTCGGCTGGGAGTTGCTGCAGCAACCACGCAGATTGAATATCCGCACGATCGATTCCGTGTGTGGAGAGGTGGCGCGATTGCTACCGGTGCTCTCAGGCGGTGGCGGGCGGCAGACTCCGGTAGAAGATCCGACGTTGATGTATCGCGATGCAGCGAGAGAGACGTTGATGCAACTCGGCGGACACGATGCGGAGTTGGATGCCGCTCTCCGGACGGTGTTGTTGCATCGCGATGGTAGTCTCCGCGATTGTGAGCGACTGTTGATGGAGATGCTTCCGGCGCGCAACCAGTGGGGAGAGTTGGTCCCGCTGGGAAGACAGCAACTCGACGACACTTTTCTGGATGAAATGGTGTTGCCCCGGCTGGAACTTGCACTGGAGCAGGCCGTCTGTGCCGGGCTGACGCGGCTGTCGCTGAGCTTTCCGCCGGACATACTGCAGGAGCTGGCCTCGCTTGCTGGCGAGATGGGACACGCGGAGGGATATAAGAGCGATCCCTCTCCGATCGCGTTGTGTGCAGGCCTCCATACTTCGCCGCAAGAGACTGCCGAACATCTCGGGCACTGGCGAGCTTTGATACATCTGCTCACGACGCAGGAGCCGAAGTGGAGGGCAACTGCAGCGCGCAATCATCTCGGCTTCAAAATTGAAAAACATCATGCCCAGCAATTGAGACTTCTAGTGCAACAATTGTGGCACCGCGACGATGTGCTTGAAGCGATAAAAAGTGTGAAGAGTCTTCCGTCGGCTAAGTATCCCAACGAGCAGTGGGCCGTTGCGAAGGCGCTCTTTCGTGTTTTGAATAGAGCGTTGGTTGAATTGCAGCTAATCTTCGCACGTCGTGGAGAATGTGATTTCGCCGAGCTTGGGCTGCTGGCGCAAGTGGCGCTGCGGAGGGAAGGCGCCGTCGCCGATTTGAACAAAGCGTGGGGAATGAGGCTTCAGCATCTTCTGGTGGACGAGATGCAGGACACATCCACCAGCCAGTACGAGTTGATTCAGCTGCTCACGCAGAGGTGGGACGGTCACAGTCAGACGGTGTTTCTCGTAGGCGATCCAAAACAATCGATCTATCTCTTCAGGCAGGCGCGGGTCGAGCGATTTGTGACAACAATGCAGACGGAGTTTCTAGGAGACTTGCCACTGAGCAGGTTACAGTTGACGGCTAACTTCCGCTCGCAAAGAAATCTTGTTGAAGCGTTCAATGACGATTTTTCGCTGCTGTTTCCCCGGAACGTGCGTACGGAGAACCCCGAGGAAGTGCCGTATGTTGAGGCCAAGGCTGTGCGTGGACCTTCGCAAAGTGGCTCGCTGAATCTCGTGTGGCATACGCGCGTGCTCGCCCCGGCAGTGTCGACGGAGGCGGCAAAGAAAGTACAGCGTCGGCAAACAAAGCGCGAGGCTCAACAGGTGCGAGCCATTGTCGAAGATTGGCGCGCCAGGCCACTCCCTGAGGGCCGGAATGAACCATGGAAGCTCGCGGTGCTGGTGCGAAGTCGCAATCTGCTTACCGATATCGTGACTGAACTGAAGAACGACTCAAAAGGAGTGATACCGTTCCGTGCAGTAGATATCGAGGCGCTGGGTGAGAGGCAGGAGGTTCTTGATCTCTTTGCATTGACCAGAGCGATGATGCACCCGGCTGATCGCGTAGCGTGGCTCGCGGTGCTGCATGCTCCGTGGTGCGGCCTTGGGCGGGCCGATCTGCACCTACTGGCGGGCGCAGATGATCCCATCTGGTCTGAGCGATGCATTGCAGACGCAATCGCAGAGCGAGGGAACCTGCTAAGTGAACAGAGTTACGCGAGACTGATGCGCGTGTTGCCCGTGATGCGGGCAGCGGAGGAGAATCGTTCGGGGATCAGTACCACTCAATGGGTGGAGAAGACGTGGCGATCATTAGGCGGCGATGCGTCTTTGAAACCTGTGGAACTCAGCAATGCACGAAGGTATCTACAGCTTCTGGATGAAGTGGAAGAAGAGGCCGGAACGATTGAAGTAAATTTGCTGAAGCGTCGGCTCGATAAACTCTACGCCCAACCGCCAGCAAGCGGTTGGGCAGTCGATCTGATGACGATCCATAAGTCTAAGGGTCTCGAATGGGACGTCGTGATGGTCCCGGGGTTGCAGAAGAAAGATCCGGCGAATCGCGAAAGGCTGCTGAACTGGAGTGAGATCGATTCTGGAGATGCAGAGGCTGCGCATATCATGCTGGCGCCAATTGTGGGTCGCGGCGAAGGCTCAAGGGCGTTGAACGATTGGTTGAAGAGCATGGAGAAGGCAAAGGAGGCCGCTGAGAGAAAGAGACTCTTCTATGTCGCGTGCACTCGGGCGCGCGAGGAACTACACCTATTCGCGTCTCCCAAGACGAAAGCGAACGAAGAGGTCAATCGTCCTCCTGGGAGTCTGCTGGCTACCGCGTGGCCCGCCGCAGAACGGCACTTTACGGCCGTACCTGCTTCGAAGAACGTCAACCAATTACCCATGATGTTTCCGTTGCCGGAAGAAGATGAGGGGTTCGTCGGCGATATTGCGGCCAGCATCGATGAAGCTGTGCGACCCGCAATTCTCCAGCGCCTCCCGATCGGATTCAAGCCAGAATCACGATTCTCAGTTGGACAGAGACTCTTTTACGGCGAGGATGCAGGAACACCAGGGACTACGCATTTTGAGAGGCCTGAGGGCTCCTTCGAAGCTCGTGCTTTTGGCACCGCAGTACATGCTTTCTTAGAGGCGATAGCGAAGAGACTCGTAGAAGGGATAGATGTTGAAGCCTTACTGCGCGAAGTGGAATCATGGACGCCGCGAATTGCAGCCTTGCTCCGAGGAGAAGGACTTCAGCCGGTCGTCATCGAGCGGCTCGCGCGACGAGTAAAGACGGCTCTCACCAACATGTTGCAAGACGAAGAGGGACGATGGGTACTGAGCCGGCACGCTCAGGCGTCGAACGAACTTGCGCTAACCACGTGGAGCGATACTCGCAGCAGCGTCCGATTGGACCGCGTTTTTCATGGTGGATCCAAATCGCTGGAACCCGGGACCGACTATCTCTGGATCATCGACTACAAAACAGCAACGCATGGGCGCGAACGAGTCGATGAGTTTCTTGTGGAAGAACGAGCAAAGTACACGGACCAGATGAAGGTTTATGCCCGGATGATGAAAGATCGCGTAACGAGCGGAAAGCTGCGAGTGGGCTTGTACTATCCGATGTTGCCAAAGCTCGTTTGGTGGGCCCCTGAAACAGACTGACGAAATCGTTCCCTACAGAGCATTATTGCTGTGGCGAACGTCCGCACCGCGAACCCAGAAGATTACATCTTCCGCAATATTGGTGGCATGATCGCCGACGCGTTCCAGGTTGCGCGCGATGATAAGTGCGTTGAGCGATTGCGGAGTCAGCTCAGGCTTTTCCTTGATGAGAGTGCTCAGTGCGTAGAACGCAGCATCATTCATCTCATCGACCTGATCGTCAAGCCGCAGAACTGATTCAGCCAGTTCGGCATCACCTTCAATGAAGGCCTGGAGCGACTTGCGCACCATAGCGGAAGAGAGAGAGGCAAGCTTAGGAATATCGACTGGAAGGTCGATATTGGCAAAGGCGCCCATCTCACGCACGCGCACGGCGATATTGACCGCCTGATCTCCTACTCTTTCGAGATCGGCGTTGATGCGGATCACTGAAAGAATAAAGCGAAGGTCGATGGCCATGGGTTGTTCCATGGCGAGCAGATCGAGCGCCATCTGATCGATCTCGCGTTCGAGGCGGTTGATGGAAGGTTCGGCGCGAAAGACGAGCTCGCAGACAGAAAGATCGCGAGTTCGGTAGGCTTCGATCGAGCGCTGAATTGCCTGCTCCGCCATACCAGCCATGACCAGCAGTTTTTCCTTCAACTCGTCGAGACTCTGATGAAACTTGACGCGCATCAACCAAACCTCCCGGTGATGTAGTCTTCCGTTCGCTTGTCCCGCGGATTCGTGAAGATTTTGTGGGTGGAATCGAATTCGACCATCTTGCCATTGAGAAAAAAGCCTGTGTTTTCCGCGACTCGGGCGGCTTGCTGCATATTGTGCGTCACGATGACGATGGTGTATTGGCTCTTGAGCTGAAAGATCAGATCTTCGATCTTGGAGGTTGAGACGGGGTCAAGCGCGGATGCGGGTTCGTCCATGAGCAGCACTTCTGGATCGACGGCAAGTGCGCGGGCAATGCACATGCGTTGCTGTTGGCCTCCGGAAAGAGATGCGCCGGACTTCTTTTTCAGATCGTCCTTGACCTCTTCCCAAAGCGCGGCTTGTTTGAGCGAGCGCTCCACTGTCTCGTCGAGTATGCGCCGATTACGGAAGCCGTTGAGCTTGAGGCCACTGACGACGTTGTCGTAGATAGACATCGTTGGGAAAGGGTTGGGGCGCTGGAAGACCATCCCGACGCGACGCCGGATTTCGACCGGTGAGGCATCGTTATAGATGTCGATGTCACCCATTTTGACTATGCCGGTAGCGCGCGCAATGGGATTGGTCTCGTGCATGCGGTTGAGGCAGCGGACAAATGTGGATTTACCACAGCCCGACGGACCGATGAGCGCAGTGGCATGGTTCGCCGGAATGTGCAGGTTGATGTCCTGCAGGGTATGCGTTGTGCCGTACCACGCGTTCAAATCCTCAACTAAAATGCCGACTCCCACTAGCTTCCTCCCTTGAGTACGCCGCGGTTGGCAAAGATGCGAACGAGCGTGACCGAGACCATGATTAAGACGATTAGAACAAGCGAACCAGCCCACGCCAAACGATGCCACTCATCATAGGGCGAGATGGCATAGACATAAATTTGCAGAGGCAGTGCGGCGATCGGTTCGCTGAGTTTGAAGCTCCAGAACTGATTTCCAAAGGCTGTGAAGAGCAGCGGCGCGGTCTCTCCGGCTACGCGAGCGAATGCCAACATGCATCCCGTGATGATGCCGGGCGAGGCTGTACGCAGGCTGATCGAGATCGCGGTGCGCCACTTGGGCACACCGAGACCAAGAGCTGCCTCCCGAATAGCGTGCGGCACCGTGGCCAGCATCTCTTCGGTGGTCCGCGTGATCGTGGGCACCATCATGATCGCGAGAGCGACGCCGCCAGCTAGAGCGGAGAAGTGTTTTTGCTGTATGACTATCAGCGAATAGATGGAGATCCCCATGACAATCGACGGGACGCCATTCAACACGTCGGCGGTGAAACGGACCGCGTTGGCAAGCGTTGTGCCACGACCAAACTCTGCGAGATAAACACCTGCCGCGATGCCTATAGGGATTCCCATCAGGCTCGCAAGGAAGAGGATGATGCCGGAGCCGATGATTGAATTCGCCATGCCTCCACCCGTCTCACCGACCGGGGCGGGAATGTGGGTGAAGAAGGCAAGATTCAGCGAACTTGCGCCCTTGTAGATCAGATAAAAGAGAATCGCCAGCAAGGGAAGGATCACGAGAACGGTCGCGAGGATGCAGAGGCCGCTGACAAAATAGTTCGTCGCCGTGCGCCGTGCTCTATTACTACGCATCGACTTCGACTCGAAGTCCATGGGGCGGGGCTGGTTGCTCAGAGGTTGAGTACTCATGTCAGATGACCCGCGCAGGTGCATTACGTGTGACCGCCCAGACCATCAGGCGTGCGATGGCGTTGACGACGATTGTGACCAGGAAGAGAGCCAGGCCGATCTCGATGAGGGCACTAAGGTAGAGATCGCCCGTCGCCTCGGAGAACTCGTTGGCGATGACACTGGCCAGCGTATAACCGGGAGCAAACAGCGACTTGCTGATATCAGGATGGTTTCCAATGACCATCGTGACCGCCATGGTTTCGCCAAGAGCGCGTCCCAGGCCGAGCATCACTGCGCCGACTATACCGATGCGCGAGTTACGCAGAACGCCGATGCGTATCATCTCCCAGCGAGTCGCCCCAAGGGCAAGCGCAGCCTCGCGCTGGCTATTGGGCACCGCGGTCATGATGTCGCGGGTTAGCGAGGAGATGATCGGGAGAATCATGACGGCGAGAATCATGCTCGCTGTCAGAAGCCCGACGCCGAAGTTGGGACCCTCGAAGAACCCAGTCCAGCCAAGGATTTTACTAAGGAACGGACCGATGACATCGCGCATGAGCGGTACAAGAACGAAGACAGCCCAAAGGCCATAGACGACGCTGGGGATGGCGGCAAGCAGTTCGGTCAGGAAGGAGATTGGGGCACGAAGCGGGCGCGGGCACAGCTCGGTAAGAAAGATTGCCACGCCTAGGGCCAGAGGAACCGCCATGCAAAGAGCCAACAGTGAGGTGGCAAGTGTGCCGTAGATAAAAGGCAACGCGCCGAAGTCACCCGAGACCGGATCCCATGCCTGCCTCGTGAAGAATTTCCAGCCAAACTGCACGAGGCTTAACCGGGAGTGAACTACCAGAATGCCAAAGATGAACAGAACGATTGCGAAGATGCTGCATGCGCAAATCAGCATAACCGCAGCAAAACTGTTGTCGGCAAGGCGACCGCTTCCCCGCTTGGCGAGGTAATCCCGGATCGGAGACAAGGTTGTGCCGACCACAGCGGGAGCCACGTCCGCAGCAGAGGCCGCAGGAGGGTTCGACATGGGTGATGGTACGGGCAACGGTGAGCTTGTTTCTCTTTCGGGAGTCATACGAATAGAAGACACAATCCTATTTTCCTGACGGTTGACTCTACGGGTCGATTGTATCGGGCTTACTGTCTTGAAACGGGAAAGAAAGATGCCGCACGAATCTCGATCTGAAACCCGTGCGGCAAAAATTGCTATTTTACGGTCGTAATGCTTTTCCGAACCATATCCTGGACTTGCTTTGGCAATGGAGCGTAGGTCAGCGCAGCAGCTTCGCCTTCGCCGTGGTCCAGCATCCATTCCAGAAAGCCAGCCAGTGCCTTTGCCTTAGCTGGATCGGTGGAATGAGTCGGGATCAGCAGCCAGGTAAAGCTGGAGATCGGGTAGGAATCAGCACCTGGAGCGTTTGTGATGGAGACGCGATAGTCGGCAGGCATCGACTTGGAAGCAGCAGCGGCAGCAGCAGTCACGCCACCCGTAGAAGCCTTGAGAAACTTACCTGATGCATTGCGTACTGCACCGAAGCTCATCTTGTTCGTCTCGGCGTAGATCAACTCGACATATCCAAACGAGTATGGCGACTGACGAACCATGCCTGCGACGCCTTCATTTCCCTTTTGACCAATGCCCGTGGGCCATTTGACCGAGGTGCTATGACCGACCCGGGTCGCCCAGTCCGGGCTGACCTTTGAAAGAAAATCCGTGAAGATAAACGTTGTTCCGCTTCCGTCCGAACGGTACACCGGAAGAATTGATTTGTCTGGCAGATTGACTCCCGGATTGTCTTTTGTAATACGCGGATCGTTCCACTTGCTGATCTTGCCCAAGTAGATGTCGGCGATTACATCGGAAGAGAAGTTGAGGTCTTTATTGACACCAGGGAGGTTGTACACCGGCACCACCGCGCCAAGAACGGTGGGAATGTGCATTACCTTGACCTTTGCATCCTTTAGCTGTTGATCGGTCATCGGCCCGTCGGTAGCGCCGAAGTCGACAGTGCCTTCCGATACTTGACGGATTCCGCCGCCGGAACCGATGGACTGGTAGTTGATCTTTACGCTTGGATTCGCTTGGCTATACTCGCTAAACCACTTGGAATAAATAGGATACGGGAATGTCGCGCCCGCCCCATTAATGTTCTGTGCATTGGCTCCCATAGTTACGAGCGCCAATACGCCTACTGCAATGGCTTTCAATTTCACTTGTCCCCCTAGGCTTTCAATGCATCGATCCAGCATTTCAGTCAATACATCTCACTCTTGAGTGTGAGGGGGAATTGTTACGGAGAGGTTACATCGGAGTGAAAACGGCATTATTCCACTAGGTTTTGAGCTTTCGGAAGTGTGAAAATAAAGTTGCTGCCAGCATTGAGCTCGCTCTCCGCGCGAATCGATCCGCCATGAGTCTGCACCATGTGCCGTGCAATCGCGAGCCCCAATCCGGTTCCTCCGGATTCTCTTGAACGTGCTTTGTCCACCCGGTAAAAACGCTCGAAGATTCGGCCCAGATGCTCCGAGGCAATTCCAGGGCCAAAGTCACGCACACTGAACTCGACCGCCTCAATTGGCTCCGAGACATCTCGAGAGGTGACGACCACTCTGCAAACGGGAGCATTTCGAGCCTGACCATATTTGATGCCATTCTCAATGAGGTTGCTGAGAACCTGAAGGATCGCGTCCGTGTCAGCGATGACTTCGGTAGTGGAGATATTGCCGATCTCGAGAATCGACTCGGTATCCTGCACCAGACCACTCATCGCCTGCACGGCGTCGCGCACCAAAATGTCGGCGGGAATCGGAGCCGGGTGGAGCTCCTGTTCGGAGGACTCTACCCGCGCCATCACCAACAGGTCTTCCGTCAGCCGATTCATGCGACTGGCATTCTTCAGGATGATGGTGAGAAACTCTCGTGCCGACTGGCTAAGCGCAGCTTCATGATCAAGCAGCGTCTCAACATAACCCGTAATCGACGTCAGCGGTGTGCGCAGTTCGTGGGATACATTGGCAACGAAGTCGCGCTGGGTCCGTTCAATCTCCTCGATGCGGGTGATGTCATGCAGAACGGCAACCGCCCCGCCACCGGGCATGGGCGATGCGTTAATCTCGAAGATGCGCCCGGGCAGCAGCGAGGTCGAGCGGCCATCGCTTACTACCCGCTGCTCCAGAGCTGTGCGGACGCAGTCCAACACCTCAGGATCACGGATTGTCTGGACCAACGCGTGTCCGACACGGATCGCACTGCTAAAGGACGCGCCTGGAATCAGCTTGTGCATCCGTTGATTCGTCCACTGAATACGGCCGGCCGGATCAACGGCAACGACCGCATCCTGCATGCTGTCGATCATCGCTTCAAGTTCGTGCCGGCTCTCCGATGCGTCATTCAGTGCATGACTCACTTGTTCGGAAGCAAGCGAAATAGCCCGTGCCAGGCCATCGAAATCGTTGAACGACGGGCGAATTTCATCGATCTGGCGCTCAGGGATTGCCGCGGCAGAGTCTTGCAAGAGCCTAACGTCCTGCCGAACCGAACGCGCGAAAAGGAAGGCGCTAATGCCAGCCCATGCGAGCATGAGCAAGCTCGCGATTAGCCAGCGTTGGGGTACCGACGAAAACCCCGCAAACGCAAGGAACACGAGCGCGATCGCGACGCGGAGGAAGACCGAAAAAAAGAAATCACGCCTCACGGACCGTCCCTCTCGCCTAGGCCTGCGCCGCCTTCGGAATCTCGAAGCGATATCCGGCGCCGCGCATGGTCTTCAAATAGCGTGGCGTCTCGGCGTCGGCCTCAATCTTTTCGCGAATGCGGCGGACATAAACGTCGACCGAACGTGGTGTGACGAAGCGAGCATCGCCCCATACCGCATCCAGGAGATGATCACGACTAAAGACTCGTCCCGGATGGCGGGCCAGATAATCCAGAAGCCGGAACTCGGTGGCCGTCGTCGTTACCAGCTCGCCGTCCACACGAAGCTGCATAGCACTGGCGTCGATCTCTACATTCTCGAACTTCAATACCGAAGGTGAGCTTGGCCGTTCAAAGCGCCGCAACACCGCTTTGACCCTGGCTACAAGCTCACGAGTGGCAAAAGGCTTGGTGATGTAATCATCGGCCCCCATCTCAAGGCCGTGGACGCGGTCGTTCTCGGCCGCACGCGCCGTGAGGAAAATAATCGGAACTACGCTCAGGGTAGGATTCTGGCGTAACCTCCGGCAAAGATCCAGACCATCCCCACCTGGCACCATAATATCCAAGAGAAAGAGTGCGGGCGGTTGCCGTTCGGCGTCAGCAAGTATTTGATTGATAGCGAGATACGGGCGAACTGTAAACCCGGCACTCTCCAGGTGATACTGCACCAGGCGCGAGATATCCGCATCATCTTCCAACACAAAAATCGTCTGACTCACTTCGTATAAACCTCTGTGATCGCGTGACTTGATTAACGTCAGGTTAGCGCACCACGGACGGGGGATTGCTAACGTACGATGAATCGTCCACAGTAAACGAATGAAGGGTACGTTCGTATACTCTAGAGTCATTGTAAGTGGCGTCAACGGTCAGAACTGCATGAAACAACACTCCAATCTAGTCCTATGCGTCGATGACGAACGAATCGGACTCGAGGTTCGGAAGATTCTGCTGGAACGCGCCGGATATACGGTGCTGACGGCATCGGATGGACCGACCGGGCTCGCCGTCTTCTCGGCCGAACCGGTAGAGGCGGTTGTGCTCGACTACTCCATGCCGGGGATGCACGGGGGCGAGATCGCCAGCCAGATGAAACAGATCAAGCCTGAGGTTCCCATCCTTTTACTGTCGGCTTACATTGGTTTAGCTCCCGAGGTCACCTCTCTGGTCAATCTTTATATGACCAAGGGAGAGGGCGCGCCGGTGCTTCTGGAAAAATTAGGCAGCCTGCTGCAACCAATCAGTTGATGCCGCGAGTAAAGGCAACCCACGGGGCGAGAGGGCTTTGAATCTAAGTCAATTCAACAATATTTTGAGGCAGGTCTTCGTACTACCTGTCGTCGCGCTGCTGGTGGTCGCAGGCGCGCTGTACTTTCAGATCCGGGGATCTAACGAAACGGTGAATCTGATTCAGGAGTCAGACGCCCGTATCTCACAAGCAACCTTGCTTTCGAAGCTGGTCGTCGATGAGGAGTCCGGCCTGCGCGGGTACGAAACCACCGGCGATACGCGGTTTTTGCAGCCGTTTTACGAGGCAGAATCCCATCTGCAGATGGAGATTCAAAACCTTGACAACCTGGCGGGTGCGGATGCCGATCAGAAGCACGACATCGCGGACCTCCGGGACGAACATCAGACATGGCAAGACGCATTCGCCCTTCCGGTCATTGCCACGGTTCGCGGAGGTGGACAAACCAACGATGTGGATCTAAACCTCCACGGTAAGGTCTTGATGGACAACGTCCGCCACGACCTGAACGACATCATCCAGAAGGCCGAGGCCAGCCGGACCCGGCGCATCGCACGCTGGCATCGTCAAGTCCATACCCTGCTTCTGGTGTTGCTCGCTCTGGCGCTCGGAATGGGTGTGCTGATCGGCCTCTTCACCCGCAGCCGACTCCACGCGGTCTCTGCCGCATACCGCAGTTCGCTCGACATTCTCAGCCGTCGCGCCGAAGAGCTTTACCAATCCGAGCAGCAACTCCGAACCACCTTAGAATCGATCGGCGACGGAGTTATCACCTGTGACGCAGAAGGACGCATTCAGATGATGAATCCCGTAGCCAGCGAGTTGACGGGTTGGAGCCAGCCCGAAGCCGACGGGCATCACCTCGAAGATGTTTTCCGCATCGTCAATGAGACAACGCGCGAGCCGGTAGAAACCCCAGTAGCTAAAGTGATGCGCCTCGACAAAATCGTGGGCATGGCCAACCATCACACGATTCTCCTGCGCAAAGACGGCACCGAACTCGACATCTCCGACAGCGGCGCTCCCATCCGCGACAAAGCCGGCAACACGATCGGCATCGTCCTCGTCTTTCGTGACATCACGATGGAACGCAAGACTCAGGAAGCTTTGATTGCGAACGAAAAACTGGCAGTCGCGGGACGTCTCGCCGCCACCATCGCGCACGAGATCCACAATCCGCTCGACTCAGTCACGAATTTAATTTATCTCATGCGCAACGGCGCCACCCCTGAAGAATCGGTCCACTTTATGAGCATGGCAGAGCAGGAGCTGACGCGAGTCACGCAGATCAGCCGTGCCATGCTTGGTCTCTATCGTGAATCGAAGGCTCCCGTCGTGGTCGATCTCAAAGAGATACTCGAAGAGATCCTCCTCTTGATGGAGAGACGGCTCCACGACCTCGGCGTAACAGTCTCAACCGACATGCCGGAGCCAGTTGAAGTATCGGCTTTCCCTGCCGAGCTGCGACAAGTCTTCACCAACCTCATCACCAATGCAGCCGAGGCGGCCGGACAGGATGGCCAGATAAAGGTCAGCATCACCCCACAAACGGCAGGCATCGATGGAAGTGGTCAAAAGTTGCAAGCGGGCGCAACCGTGACGATCGCCGACAACGGCCCCGGCATTCCAGAAGATGTGCAGCCACACCTGTTCCAGCCCTTTTTCACCACCAAAGGTGAGAATGGCACCGGCCTCGGCCTCTGGGTTAGCCGCGGCATCATCAACAAACACGGCGGCACCATCCGTGTCGCCAGCGACACCAGCGATACCGATCACGGCACCAAAGTAGGCGTGTTCCTCGCGACGAATCCGACGATTAATGCGGGCGGCGGCGATTAGGTTTTCGAATCCCTCGGATGAAAAGCTTCTCCCGTCCTCTAAAGCAACCGCAATTGCTCCGACACGATGGCCGCAGCTCTCTCGCACGCAACACGATCGACATCGTAATGGGTCACAAATCGAACCGAATGCGGGCCAATCGCGCTGACTAGCACTCCCTTCTGTTTCAGGGTGGCGGTAAATGCCGCAGCATCTCCACCATTAGCCTGATCTTTAGAGCGCAGCTTGAAGATTACGATGTTGGTCTGCACAGTCTCGAGATCGATCTCCGCAGCCGTGGGTTCAGCAGCAACCGCCTCCGCCAGGAGTCGCGCATTCGCATGATCTTCATGCAACCGTTTCGACATCTCATGCAAAGCAATCAGCCCCGCAGCCGCAAGAACACCCGCCTGCCGCGTGCCTCCGCCTAACGCCTTGCGATAAACTCGCGCCTGCTCGATCGCCTTCCTGCTCCCAACCAGCATGGACCCCACTGGCGCGCCCAGTCCCTTCGATAGACAGAACATCACCGTGTCGAATCCACTCGTCAGCTTCGCCACGCTCAGTCCCAACGCAGTGGCCGCATTGAAAATCCTCGCCCCATCGAGATGCACCGGCAGCCCAGCCTCACGAGCGCCCGCCCAAACCTCTTCAAGCACCGGTAACGGAGTCACCGTGCCACCGGCCATGTTGTGTGTATTCTCGAGACTAATCATCCCGGTTTGCGCGCGATAATAAATCTTCGCCCCAATCGCGGGCTTGATGTGTTGCCACGTCAGGATGCCGCGCTCTGCTGCTACCGTCCGCGCCTGGCAGCCGGAGAACGCAGACATCATTGCCATCTCCCAATCCAACACATGCGACCGCGCCTCGCAGATCACCTCTTGCCCATGCTGAGTATGCAGTCGAATCGCGATCTGATTGCCCATCGTCCCCGTTGGCGCAAAGATCGAAGCCTCGCGACCGAAGACCTCCGCAACTTCCTTCTCCAGCCGATTGACGGTAGGGTCTTCACCGTAGACGTCGTCGCCGACCTCCGCGGAGGCCATCGCCTCGCGCATGGCTGGGGTGGGGCGGGTCACGGTGTCGCTGCGCAGGTCGATCATAGTGTTCGTTCTCTCCTCTGTTTGTTGTGCCTTGATTTGTTATGCCGCCGCATGAATCAACAGCCGGCTGAAGACTTCGTTCGAGACAAGTCGTCCCTTCGGAGTCAACCGAATTCTTACACTACTCAACTCCAACAGCCCCGCATCGCGAACTTCAACGAGCGCAGGCATTGTGTCCTGCAGCAACCCATCACCAAACTGTCCCCGCAACACACTAAGATCGACGCCTTCGTTCAAGCGCAGACCGAGGAACAGCGACTCTTCAAAGGCCTCGCTGCGCCCTACAATATCAACCTCACCATCTGTCGCGTCCCGCTCAAACTCAAGAAGACGAAACGGATTCGGTGGCGATTCCTCTCCAAGATATCGGTCCAGATCGCTCGTATTGGCAAATCTCACCGCACCCTCATCGGCAAGCAGCATCGAGTGCGCATCCAGCCCAAAACCGACATATGGCTGACGACGCCAATACTTCAAATTGTGACGTGAGCAATGTCCTGGCCGTGCAAAATTCGAAATCTCATACTGTTGCACGCCCGCGGCACCCAACAAATCGCACGCCTGCTGATACCACTCCGCCGCACGATCCTCATCAGGCACAGCCATTGCACTATAACGGCTTCCCTGCTCCAGCATCTCTCGCCCAAGCCGCGAATCTTCATCCACCTCAAGAAGATAAACACTGATATGCGACACACCACTAGCAATTGCCTGCCGCACCGAGTATTGCCAGCTCTGTTCTGTCTGGTGCGGCAACCCCGCGATCAGATCAACATTGATCTCGCGAACTCCGGCGGCGCTTGCCCTTGTAATCTCCGCCTCGCACTGTGCCCGCGTGTGCAGGCGGCCAACCGCAGCGGCCTCTTGATCCATAAACGACTGAACCCCGAAGCTGATCCGGTTCATTCCCTGGCGCAACAACTCATCCAGGGTTTCATCCGCGAGTTGTCCAGGCGCACACTCCAACGTAATCTCGGCATCCGTGGCCAGATCAAACTCGCTTCGCAGCTCTTGAAAGATTCGCCGAAACTGTTGCGCAGACAGCAGACTAGGCGTGCCACCACCAAAGTAAATCGTGTCGACAGCTCTGGGCAACGACGCTCCGATCCTCCCCGCTTCCGCATGTACGCCGCGAATCTCCCCGCCAAGACGTTCCACATACTGTTGCATCCGCCCCGCCCCAAAAACCCCCGAAGCGAAGTTGCAGAAAGTACACTTCGCCTTGCAGAACGGAACCGAAATATAGACGCCGACTGGTTCAACCATTGAAACGAAATAACCCTCTCCTCGATTGTTTCACGACGAGCGACTTCTCGGGGTGTAACTAAAACCTCGGCAGCGACTCTAATCCACAGAGGTTTAGTTCCATGTCGCAGCTTTGCTTGCTCACCGTCATCGCATTATTTCTCATTCCCTCTCTCGGTTCAGGCCACGCGCAGACGGCACACGCAAATCGCACGCCGGTCCTCGTAGAGCTCTTTACATCCGAAGGCTGCTCCAGTTGCCCACCCGCCGACGCTCTCCTGGCAAAGCTCGACCACGAACAACCTATTCAAAACGCCGAGATCATCATTCTCGAAGAGCACGTCGACTACTGGGACGACCTCGGTTGGCACGACCGTTTCTCTTCGCATCAGTACACCGAACGACAGAGCCAATACAGTGCCCGTCTCGGCGTTGACGGCGTATACACCCCGCAGATGATCGTCGACGGAACCGACCAGTTCGTCGGCAACGACTCCTTCCACGCCCACCGCTCCATCACCAGCGCAGCTCAGAAAATAAAGCTCAATCTATCGCTCTCCCGCCCTGTCGTGGACGCGCACAAGATCTCTTCCTCAGTCTCGGTGCCGGGATCGTCTCCCTCCCAGGCGCATGCGGAACTCTACGCTGCTCTTGTCGATTCTACGGACACCACCGATGTTCACAACGGCGAAAACGGTGGCCGGCGCCTTCAGCACGCCGGCGTCGTTCGCAGCCTGCAGCGCATTGGCAGCCTGAAAGATCTCAGCGGAGGAGCACTCAACTTCAGCCTCAACGCCCCCAGCGACGCCAAACTGACTGACATGCGCGTAGTTGTCTTCGCCCAGCAAAGCAACCAGGGAAATGTCTTGGGCGCGGTCGTAACCGACGTAAAGCCCTAGTGAAACCTGAGCTTCCCGAATCGCGTATCTGTCTTAAGCATCTAGAATAGAGATTGCCTATGGCAGACGAGCAGAAACCGAAGGATCCCAAGGAAGAGACCGCAAAAAAGCCACCTGCGGACGATGAAGTCGCCGGCAAGGCCTACGACGGACGTCTGATGCGCCGTCTCCTTACCTATCTCAAGCCCTACAAACTGCAGACCGGACTCTCCGCTCTCACCATCTTCTTCAAGGCCTCCACCGACGTCATGGGTCCGTACCTAGTCAAGGTCGCCGTCGATACCTACATGACCGACACGACGCCCGCCAAGTTGTCCTGGCTCGCCCGCCATCTCAGCTCGCGCCCTATGACAGGCATCACCCAGATCGGCTGCCTTTACCTCGGGGCGCTCCTCCTCACCTACGTACTCGAGTTCGCCCAGACCTACATGATGCAGTGGACCGGTCAAAAGATCATGTTCGATCTTCGCAGCCAGATCTTCCGTCACCTGCAGCGCATGCAGCCTTCTTTCTTCGATCACAATCCGGTCGGCAAACTCGTCACTCGCGTCACCTCGGACGTAGACGCCCTCAACGAGATGTTTACCTCGGGTGTCCTCGCCATCTTCGAGGACATCTTCGTTCTCCTCTTCATCGTCCTCATCATGCTGCGAATGAGCTGGCCCCTTGCCCTGCTCGCACTCTCAGTCATCCCGGCAATCCTCTACGTCACCAAGATCTTCCGCCGCCACGTTCGCGACAGCTACCGCCGTCAACGCGCCGCCACAGCGCGCATCAACTCCTTCACGCAGGAGTACGTCTCCGGCATGTCTATCGTGCAGCTCTTCAACCGCGAGCGCCGCGCCTTTAACGACTACTCCTCCGTCAATGCCGAAAACAAACAAGCCTGGACCGACGCCATCTTCGCCTACGCGGTCTACTACCCGGTGGTCGAGTTCCTCAGCTCCACAGCCATCGCGCTCGTCATCTGGCGCGGCGGCATATCAGCTCTCCACTACCTTCAGGCCACGCAGTTACACGAGCTTCAACCTCTTCTTCACGCGTTGCCGAAGGCCAGCAGCGTCGTCACGGTAGGCATCCTCATCGCCTTCATCCAGTACGCCCAACGCTTCTTCCGGCCCATTCAGGACCTCAGCGAAAAATACAACATCCTGCAAGCCGCCATGGCCGCCAGCGAACGCGTCTTCAAGCTGCTCGACACCGAACCCACCATCGTCTCCCCTGCTTCTCCTGTAGCGGGCGACAACTCAGGCCGCGTCGAGTTCCGCAACGTCTGGTTCACCTATCAGGCTCTTGACGAAGCCCAGAGCACTCGCGTAGCTGCCGCAACCGAAGAAGAACTCAACACCTTCGCCGACATCGAGTGGATCCTTCGCGGAGTCACCTTCATCGTCGAACCCGACGAGACCGCAGCAATCGTCGGCCACACCGGCGCCGGTAAGACCACCATCACCGGCCTGATGATGCGTTTCTACGACATCCAGCGCGGCAGCATCCGGGTTGACGGTGTTGACGTCCGCAAACAGGATCTAAAAAAACTCCGCCAGCGCTTCGGCGTAGTCCTGCAGGATCCTTTCCTGTTCACAGGTACCATCTCCGACAACATCCGCCTCGGCTCCAAGTGGATCACCGACGAGCGCCTGCAGCGGGCAGCGGACGAGGTTAACGTGGGCGACTTCATCCGCTCTCTTCCCCTACAGTTCGACGAGCCCGTCCGCGAACGTGGCGCAACCCTCTCCACCGGCCAGAAGCAGCTCATCAGCTTCGCCCGCGCCCTCGCCCACGAACCCGGAATCCTCATCCTCGACGAGGCCACCTCCTCAGTCGACACTGACACTGAACTCCGCGTCCGACTCGCGCTCTCCCGCATGATCACCGGCCGCACCTCCATCCTCATCGCCCATCGGCTCTCCACCATTCAGCGCGCCGACACCATCCTCGTTATGCACAAGGGCCAGCTTCGCGAGCGCGGCACCCACCAGCAGCTTCTCACCGAGCGAGGCCTCTACTGGAAGCTCTACCAACTCCAGTACCGTGATCAGGAACTCGGCACCGGCAGCGATTCGGTTCCGCTCGAACCACTCAGCGCCGACTAGTCTCCTGCAGGTAACTCCCGTACCGTGATCCTCGAAGACACTCGTTCTGCCCACTCAACGACGGGGCGCCAGTATGCCTCCGTCGGAAAGTAGACCGGCCCATCGTGTGCAAATCCAGAGACGATGATCAGTTCCCCACCCTTCCCACAAGCCTCATAAACTCGCTGCGCCATAGCCACCGGGAACAGTTGGTCCCCATCGCTGTGAACTACAAGAACCGGCGTCGTCGTTGCATTCAACTGTCGGAGGTTGTGCCAGACGTCCGGCATCGCGTAAGTCATCCAACGTCGAAAGCCCATCGCGAGCGCCGCCTCACGAAGCGTGGAATATCCCTGACAAAGAATGACGCCGTCGATCTTCAGCCGTGGAGCGACAGATAAAACCACGCCGCTTCCAAGAGAAAAGCCGAGCAGGAATATAGACCGGTGCCCGCGGTCCTTCAACTCCCGATGAGCCGCAATCGCATCTTCTTCACAATGCGCTACGCTGACTCTGCCGGAGCTAGCACCATACCCGGAGTAATTGAACACAAGCGAAGAAACGTCCATCGACCTCAATAACTCCTGAATGCCGCTCCAATATTCGACCTGTTCTCCAATCCCGTGACAGATCAGAAACACTGGCGCGTCATCGCTCGCACGAACATACACAGCGGACAGATCTCTACCCCCACTGCGAATAGTCAGACGCTCTTGGTCAAAGGCAAACTCATCGAGCAAACGTTTCATCGAGCCGTTCAAGCGGTCTCTTCGGAGAAACACCCGGCCGACAACGTCCAACGCGACAGAAAGAATGCGGTCTCTCATCTTCCCACCGCCCTCAAGCAATCCTCAAGCAGCTTTTTCACGCGCTTCTCGCGGGCCTCCGGGCTCTGATAGTGAAACACCGCAAGCAGACTGTTCCGCCGCTGCGTCAAGGTCATCGCGTGCCATCCTTTGCGCGCAGCAGGCACCCGGCCGAACGCCGCTTCTATCACTGGCGGCAGAACCTTCTCCCCTTCCATCGCCAACAACATCCATTCAGCCACCTGTTCTGCCCGCCGCTGTCGCGCCTCTACACTCTTCACCGCGCCCAACCACTTACCTACGTCGCGCTGCCTGGACTCGCTTTGTTCTCCATACCATTTCGCTAACTTCTTTTGCCCCTTCAGCAACCTCTCAAACTCCTGCGTCACCACCGCCTCGCGCTCGTCCAGATCCGGCTCAATCGCAAAGTCCACCATCGCCCCAACCTTCGCGGCTGCCGCCCTCTGCATCTTCTTATTCACGAGTACGAAATACCCACCCCGTACAGCATCACCAAACAAAGATGTCCGAAATACCTCTCCACCAATTTCGACCTTTACCCGTAACCGCACCATCTTCTTCCATGTCTTCTCAATCTCGAACGGAAGCCACACGATCACCCACCCCAGCCCATTACTGGCTGGCTCCAACACCCCGCGAAACCTCTTGACTGCACTTAAAGCCATGCAATCCTCTCCAGAAAAATCTACACTGGTTTCATCGTCACGAGCCCCAACCCGCGCATCTTTCTCTCTGCAGGCGAAGCCAGCGGCGACCACTACGGCGCCCAGCTCCTCATCGAACTCCGCCGCCGCCACCTCGGGCTCACCAGCTTCGGCCTCGGCGGCAAAGAGATGGAAGCCGCGGGCCTCAACCGCGTCGTCCGAGCCGAAGACGTCGCCCACATGGGCATCACCGAGGTCATCCGGCACATGCCCTACATCTACGGAGAGTACCGCCGCCTCGTCGCATCCATAAAGAAACGCCGCCCCGACGTCGCCGTCCTCATCGACTTTCCTGACGTCAACTTTCGCCTCGCCCGCGAACTGACGAAACTCAACATCCCCGTGATCTACTTCGTCAGCCCGCAGCTTTGGGCCTGGAAGCCTCGCCGCCTCCGCTGGGTCCAGCAGCGCGTAAGCCGGATGATGGTCATCTTTCCATTTGAAGAAAAGTTCTATCAGGCCCGAGGTGTCGATGCCGCCTTCGTAGGTCATCCCCTGGCCGAACTGCCCCTTCCCACCATCTCGCGCGAAGACTACGCCCAGCAGCACAGCCTGAACCCCGACAAGCCGTGGATCGCTCTGCTGCCCGGCTCGCGATCCAAGGAGGTAAGACTCAACCTTCCGACCATGCTCGCCGCGGCCGCCGCGCTCGGCTCTGGTTACGAGTACATCGTCCCTGTCGCCTCCACCCTCAAACGTGAATGGGTCGAGCAACTTATATCTGCGAGCAAACGCGGCCGCGCAGACTCGCCAGTGCACCTCGTCCCTGACGCCCGCGAAGCCCTCCATCACGCCCGCGCCAGCGTCGTCGCCAGCGGAACCGCCACAGTACAGGCCGCCGTTATCGGCAACCCCTTTGTCGTCGTCTATAAAGTCTCCCCGCTCACCTTCCGGCTGGCAAAACGCCTTGTCCACTACCCGCCGGAGATCCCTGCCCCCCTCGACGCCGACGGCAATCTGCCCATCGCCATGGTTAACCTCATCGCCGGCCGCCGCATCGTCCCCGAACTCCTGCAGGACCGATTCACCGCTGAAAACGTAGCCTCCGTCCTGCGGCCTCTGCTCAATGACAGCCCTGAGCGCGAGCAGATGATCGCCGATCTCGCCGAGGTAGGCCAAATCCTCCGACCAACCTCGAAATCCTCATCCATCCTGCAGGTGGCCGATGCAGTCGAAGCACTTTTACCGAGAAATACTCCCGCAGGTGGCCGAAACGTCCCTGCAAGCGTCTAATCAATCGACCGCTGTACCATTGTGTTTTGAGGAACCTTAGCTCGCATGTCCGCTCTCTTCCGCATCCTTCGAACGACATCCCTGACAGCCCTCACGCTCTGTCTTCTCACGGCCATGGTCTGGGCCGCGCCGGCTAAGCCGCAGCTCCAGATCACCAGCTATCTCATCAACGCCGACCTCGACCCCTCGGTCAACCGCCTCAGCGCCACTGCCGACGTCACCTTCACCGCACTCGAAGAACTCACCACCCCCACCTTCGAGCTGAACAACGGTCTGCAGATCACCAAGGTCACGGACGCCCAGGGTCACCCTCTCGAATCCGAGCGCCTCACCAACAACAGCACCGTCCGATTCACGCTCGCGGCGCCAATCCCGAAGGGCACTAGCACGACCTTCCATTTCACATACGCCGGCACCCTCAAAGGCTCTGAAACCAGCCCCGTCGAAGGCATCAAGCTCGCCTCCATCGAAGATCCCATCAGCATCCTGCTCTATCCCGGCCGCTGGTTCCCCATGACCGGCCTCTTCACCAACCGCTTCACTGCCGAGATGCACATCCGCGTCCCATCCGACGAGCGTGTCGTAGGCTCCGGCAGTGGCGTAGCAGCAGCTAAAAGCCTCCCTGGCAACCGCACCGAACACACCTTCAAGTGGGCTAAACCCGGCTTCCCCGGCACTATCATTGCCGGCAAGTTTCTTGAGCCGATCACCGCCGGCAACATGCGCGTCTACGTCACCGAGAAGCACAAAGACCACGCCCACGACTTCGCCAGCCTTGGCGAGCGAGAATATCTCTTCATGTCCGGCACCTTCGGCCAACCCGAATCCACGCACATGAACCTCGTCGAACTGCCCGACGACACCGTCTCCGCCACATGGGCCCCCGAGATCGCCGCGATTGCCGGCAACCGCATCGCCGCCCGCAACGAGCAGCGTCTGCTCTCCAACACTCTTGCCCATCAGTGGTGGGGCAGCCAGGTTTCGCCCGCAACCATGAACGACGCCTGGATCACCAACGGCATGTCACGCTACGCTGAGCTGATGTACCTCGAGGACTCCTCCGGCAAAAACGCCTTCCAGTCAGCCATCACCGATATCTCCGCCGGCGCTCTTGCCTACGACACCGAACCCCTAACCACTATCGGCCGCCTCGACCCCTTCTCTCCTCAGTTCCAATCCATGACTCTCGAAAAAGGAGCCATGGTCTTCCACATGCTTCGCTGGGAGATGGGAGACGATGTCTTCATCAAGTTCCTCCGTGCCATTCTTTCGGAGTACGCCGACAAATCCGTCCGCAGTTCCAACGTTCAGACCATCGCCGAAAAACAGTCCAACCTCGAACTCCAGGCGTTCTTCGCTCAGTGGCTTGACGGCACCGGAGCCCCCGCATTCGCCGACAAGTACTCCGTCTTCCGCCTCGGCGACAACAAGGGCTTCCGCACCGTCGGTGCCATTACCCAGGACCTCGACCTCTTCCGCATGCCGATTGAACTCCGCATCGAAACTGACGGTAAAACCGAGATCCGCCGCGTAGACATCTCCGGCTCCGACTCGCAATACTCCATCGAAACCTTCGGCCGACCCCGTCGCATCAGCGTCGACCCCGACAACTGGCTACTAAAGAGCACTCCTGACCTGGCCGTCCGCGTCGCCGTTCTCCGTGGCCAGGAGCTGGTCGCGCAGGGAGACCTGACCGGCGCCCTTATCGAATATCAAAAGGCCCTCGACGCCAACAAAAACAGTTCGCTCGCTGCATATCGTATCGGCGAAATCTTTTTCATGCAGCGTAACTACCAGTCCGCCGCCAATAGCTTCCGCGACGCCCTCCGAGGCGACGGCGATCCCAAATGGGTCGAGGTCTGGAGCCACATCGAACTCGGCCGCATCTTCGACGTCACCGGCCAGCGCGATCGCGCCGTCAACGAGTATCGTCTGGCCGTCCAGACCAACGACAACACCCAGGGCGCGGTCAACGAAGCCCGCGCCTCCATGCAGAAACCCTACAAGCGCGAGCAGACAGAAAACTAACTACGCGATTCGTATGCCCAAAAGCGGAGCAAACAACATCGCCTGCGACGCATCAACCACCGCGCCTCGAATATCCTCTGCGTTCATCTGAACTCCGTCCACTACGGACCCTCGAAGATCCGCGTCGACAAGCTTCGTCTTGCTCATCTCCGCATTTCGAAGATTGCATATCCGGAACCGCGTTCCTGACAGATCTGTTCCGTAAAAATCGGCATCCTCGAAGTTGCAGGACTCGAACTCCGACGACTTGAAATGAGAGAACCGGAATTGAGAGTACCGTTGGTCACCCTGTGAGATCAGAACGTCCTGACACTCCAGTTTCCCCGCACGAAACCCGGTCATTCGGCAGTTAATGAATTCCACCCTCACCATGTTCATTGCCCTGGCTTCGAGATTCCCCAGATCGCAGTTGACCAGGCGTACATCCGCCAGCTTGATCGAACCAAAGCTCCAGTTCGACAGGTTGACGCGCTCGACAACCGAAGCCTCGATGAAGAGAGACGTTGCATTGCGCTCTTGAAATTGCACTCCCTCGATCAGACTTTCGGAAACCGAGATCACATCCCGTCCGAAAAGAGCTTCTGCGTCAACCACAGCGATCAAATCGTCGTGAATCTCGGGTTCTCGACGATGGAATACAAACTCCTTGGGACTCTTGGCCTGCTTCAACTGCGCCTCCGCAAACTCTTAGTGACCAGCCATCTGTCTGCGAGCCTCTCCGACGACCGACACTCTTCATGCTAGCCAAGTTCGTCGAATTTCGCGCAACTGCACCTATCAATTTGTTAGCCATGGCTCAGGAACGAGACGAAAGAGTGTGCTTCTACTCGTATCGTAACGCCTCAATCGGATCCAGACTCGCCGCCTTCATAGCCGGAATCATACCGCTGATCGTCCCGACAATAACCAGGATCACAGTCGCAACCAGCACTGTGTTCGGCGAAATCAGCAGATGAATATCTCCCGCCTCCGCATTCGAGGCCAGCGCACTATAGAACGTAATCCGCCCCACTCCCTTTGCCACCGCATACGCCAGCGCAATCCCACCCACACCACCAACACCCGAGATCACCAGCGCCTCGGCCAGAAACTGCATCAGGATATGCCGTTTCCTCGCACCCAGCGCCTTCTCGACACCAATCTCACGCGTTCTCTGCTGCACGCTCACAAGCATGATGTTCATCAGCCCGATACCCGCAATTCCCAACGTCAGCGCGCCAATGAACGACAGCAACACCTGAAGCCCCAGCGAGATAATCCGAAACTGCGTCAACTGCTCCATAATGTTCGCCACAAACACCGCGCGACGATCGCTCGGCCGGTATCCATGCGCCGTAGCGAGAGTCTTCCGCAGCGCCTCTTCTACCATCTTTGGCTCTCCCTTGTAGTCCATCCAGATGCCATCGAGGTACTTTGTGTCCTTGATATCGCTCATCGTCGTCAGCGGCACATTCACCTGACGGTTAATGTCGTTGTCGTCGCCCTCCTGCATCTTCGGCGTCATCACCCCCACCACCTCAAAGCTCACGCCATTCAGCCGAATCTTCTCGCCAATCGGGTATAGTCCCGAAAACAGTTTCGTCTTTGCCTCTGAACCAATCACCGTCACGTGTGCCCTCTGCTGCACATCTGCCTCAGTGATTGCCCGTCCCTCCGCAAGCTCGAGTCTCTGGATCGACTGCAACTCCGGCGTAATCCCAGTCACATCCCAGCTAAAGCTATGCAGATCGTTCTGCACCGGTACGGTCTTATCCACCGTCGGAGCCACGCGCATCACGCCGGGCACTGTCTCCTGAATCCGTTCCACATCATCCTGCGTTAAGCGAACCTGCACGCCGGCCTTCGATCCACCCGCCTGTTCGCTCGTCCGTCCAGGAAACACGCCGATCATGTTCGTTCCGAACTGCGCAAAGATGTTCTCAAACGCCTGACCAAATCCTGCACCGTAGGCCAGCAGCAGTACTACTGTCGCGATGCCCCACGCCATGCCCACAATCGTAATTGTCGTGCGCCGGCGATTATGCTTCATCGCCTCGATAGCCTGTCCAAGGATGTCGCTCAGCATGTTCTTATTCCTTTCGCAGCGCTTCAACGGGAGCCAGCATTGCGGCCTGCCTCGCCGGGTAAAGTCCTGCCACAATCCCGCACAGGGTCAGCGTCCCCATCGCCATCGCCGCCGACCACGGCACAAGTCGCGGCGGATCGAACCCCATGTCGTTATTCCCCACCACCGAACCAAGCGCAGCCATCAGCGTCGCAGCACCGATAATCCCGATCAACCCACTCAGTGCCGTCAACGTCAGCCCCTCTAGAAAAAACTGAAAGAGGATGCTTCGATTCGTAGCACCCAGCGCCTTTCTTAGCCCAATCTCCTTGGTCCTCTCGGTCACTGTCACCAGCATGATGTTGATAATCCCCACCGCACCCAACGCCAGCGTCACAATCCCAACGCCGCCCAGAAACACGTCCATCGCAGTAAAGATCAGTCCCACCATGCGGTTTGACTTGATCGTGTCCCACTCCTCAAATCCTTCTTTTCGAGCAGGATCGAAACCGTGCCGCGTCGCGATGACCTTATGCACCTCGGACTTCGCGGTCTCGTTCAATTCCTCTGTCAGCGGCTGATACTGAATTTGAGAGATCGAATCCTGTGGAATATTGTCGCCGGTGAGCGGGAAGAACTCCTGCATCGTCGTCAGGGGAATGTAGATCCGCTGATTGCTCCCGTCGTTATTACCGCGCCCAACCTTCTTAGCCACCCCAATCACCTGAAAGCGATAGCCATTCAATGTGATCACCGCGCCCAGAGGCGGCCGTCCCGGAAACAGCAGCCCCACCATCCGCTGCCCGAGGATCACCACCTGACGCCGTTCAGCCATGTCTTCCTGATTTAGGAATCTTCCCTGCGCGATCGGAAGATTTGAAATCTCCGGGTAGTTAAGCTCGACTCCGAGCACCTGTCCACCCGCGCTCGAAAAGTCGCTCACCTGCTTCAGATCGCTGCGATTGATGACGGCTGTCACGTTCCGAACATCCGGCGCCTCGGCGCGAATCGCCGCGGCATCGCTCATCGTCAGCTTGTACGGACGCATCCCCACATGCTGCTCCGGCAGCACCGGAATCGTTCCGCCCCACATCATGATCACGTCGGTGCCAAGCTCTGCCAACCCACGGCGCTGCCCCGAGCGAAAACCCTCGCCCAACCCAATCAGCAGCAGCAGCGAAGCCACGCCCCAAGCAATCCCAAACATAGTGAGGAACGAACGCAGCTTATTAGCACCGATCGACCGGAATACCTGAGCAAAGACATTGAAAAGGGCGCGCATAAGCTATGGTTGGACGAAGACTCTCCGCAATGGTCTACGTAGGGTTGATTGAAACAGTTCCCCACGAATTCCAGATAAAAACAGACAACTTCGCGAACACGGAAAGGGAAAGTAAACAGGAGCGCAAGCTATCGCGACACCGAAGGTGAAGCATTCTTTCTCAGGACAGGTTCGTCCGGATCGGCCTCTACTTGGACCGCAACTCCAAGAGTACTCAAAAAAACACGCACCGTCTCGACGATCGACTCCTGAGTTGCCGCCGGGTACAACAGACGCACGAGCGGTGCCACCGCGGCATCGCCACGGACGAGATCTCCCCGCACAGCAAAACATCGCTCCGGCCGATACACGCAGGAAGCAAGATCCGTGATGCTCAACGCATAGCTAGGGGTACACAAGATGGTCTTCGGCGGTGCCATCCGGTCGATCATGCTGAAGATCTCCAGCTTCGACTCCAACTCATCCGGCACAAAGTCCACCGCAATATCAGCCGTACGCACAGCGTCTTCGACCGTCTGTGCCAACTCCAGACTTCCAGCGGCCACGCGAGCACTCAAGTCCGAGTACTCCGCCTCAGCGCGCCACAGATTGGCCGGCATCACATCTTCCAGAACAACATCAAAGCCCGCAGCGACACAAGCTAGAGCGAAGCTGAGACCAGCCACCCCGGCCCCGATAATCGCAACCCTGCGAATCTCGGGCGATGGCTGGCCCACAGGCTCTTCCGTCACTTCTTGCTCGCGACTGCCGTGATCACGGACTCATAGCTCGGCTCCGCGCCCTTGATATGCTCGGACACGCGCTGGCGCTCCTCCTCTGTCAGCGACGGCAGCACCGCGAGAATGCGGCGCAACGTAACCGAGATGTCGTCAACGTAGTTCATAGTGCGGATTGCTTCGCCAGAGAGAGGCATGCTTTGGTGCTCCTGAGAATTAAGCTACCGCTTTAGTCTAAACGTTCGCGCCAAGCTCTGCCCGTTTCGACGCTTCTTCCACAGGCTTGCCGGCCTCGCCACCCTCGGTCGGCTTCTCCCAACCATCGCGATCGGTCATCACCATCAACTCGGCAAGCTGGCTCGCGAAGTCCGGATGGATCGCATCCGTGCCATACCGCCAGCTCCAGTTTCCCGCACCAGCCGAGGGCGTGTTCATCCTCGCCTCGCTCCCCAGATGCAGCACATCCTGCAGGGGAAACACGCATAGATTCGCAACCGACCGGGCCGCCGCGCGAATCATCGCCCAGACAACATCATCGTCGTGGTCAATTTTCTGTAGATAAGTCTGCGCATTCGTGCGCTCCACGTCGCTCACATTGTCCCTCCACCATCCCAGCGTCGTGTTATTGTCGTGCGTTCCCGTGTACACCACTGTATTCGGAACATACCGATGCGGAAGGTAAAGGTGCGCTCCGCGATCGGAGAAGCCAAACTGCAGGATCCGCATACCCGGCATTCCAAAGTGCTCCCGCAGCTCATCGACCTCAGGCGTAATCAGCCCCAAGTCCTCCGCCACAAATGGCAGCTCCCCAAAGACCTCCTTCAACCGCTGAAACAGCTCATGGCCCGGAGCTTTTATCCACTGCCCGTTGATCGCCGTCTCCTCCTCAGCGGGAATCGACCAGAAAGCCTCAAATCCGCGAAAGTGGTCCAGACGGATCACGTCATATAACGTCAGCGATCTCCGAATCCGCGCCACCCACCAATCAAATCCGCGCTCTTTCAACAGCCCCCACTTGTAAAGCGGGTTGCCCCACCGCTGTCCAGTCGCGGAAAAATAGTCCGGAGGCACACCCGAAACCCGAACTGGCTTAAGGTCCTCATCGAGCTCGAACATCTCGGGGTGCGTCCACACGTCCGCGCTGTCATAGTTCACGAAGATCGCAACATCGCCCATGATGCGAATCTTCCGCGCCGCGCAATACCCCCGCAACGTACACCACTGATCATTGAACAAAAACTGAATCACCTGTTCGATCGCAAGCTCGCGTCCATGATCGTTCAGCAGCTTGCTCAACGCGTCGCCCTCACGCCGCGCGTACTCCTCCGGCCACTCATGCCAGCTCGCATAGTTATGCAGGCGACGAAGCACGTTGAACATCGCATAGTCTTGCAGCCACGAGCTGTTATGTTCACAGAATTTTTGAAACTTCGCGCGCTTGTCATCCGGCGCATGGTCCAGAAAATTCCCCGCAGCCTCTTCAATCAGAGGCAGCTTCAACCGGAACGCCGCCTCGAAGTCGGCAGGGCCATCATGCCCAGGCAGGCCCGCGATCCTCTCCCCCGCGATCCACCCATCGTTTACCAGCAGTTCCAGACTGATCAGCAACGGATTCCCCGCAAACGCAGAGAGCGCCGAATAGGGCGAACTCCCATACCCGGTAGGACTCAGCGGCAGCACCTGCCACATCCTCTGCTTCGCCGCCGCCAGAAAGTCCACAAACGCGTGAGCCGCCGGTCCAAAGTCCCCGATCCCACCATACGACGGCAGCGACGTCACATGCAGCAAAACTCCCGACAGCCGCTCCTGATTTTTTACGTCCCCACTCATCCAGCCCCCTCATGTCACTTCAACCTATGATGCCAGAAACCAACGCAACAGCAGATAATCCCAGAACTATCGGCCATGTCGAAGAGTCCAACGCGGCACGATCAGCATCGCGGCTACCGCACCGACTACACCTCCAATCACTGTCTCCCAGCCCCTCGATGCAAGCAGCCTGAACGAGTGATCTCCGGCCGCCGCCATAGTGACGATCAGCGCAAAAGCAAAGGCGGCACATGCTACGTCATACCGCTCTGGTAGCGCCATCGCGTAGACAATCATGGCAACTCCCGCCGCCACCCAGACCACCAGCGGCGCACGGTCGGCTACCGGAAGACACAGAAGCCCAAGCGGCACCCCTATCATCGTCCCCACAATCCGTCGTCGAACCCGTTCGATCGTGCCAGCCGCGGAGCTCGCGATAACGTAAGTGGATGCTGTAATCGCCCATGCGGACTCTGTCAGTCCTATGGCATCATTCAATGCGACGATCAGCACCGCAGCCGCCGCAGCCTGCAAACCCATAAACAATGCCGGCAGCTCATTCTTCTGTGAATCTCCCGGCATAGTCGTCAGCAAAACGGCTGGATGTTCAGCTGGGCCACTCAGGAGTCGAGGAACGATTGCCCCGACAGCACCAATCAATCCTGCAACCCCAACCATCCTCACGTCTGCAGCCGTTAGCCCCAATCCAAAGGCGAAGAGTTGGCCAAGATAAATTTGAGATCCTATCCCGGCGCCAAGAACTCCGTACCGCTTCAGATATCCGACCAAGAAGGCACCGGACGCAAGAATAAGCTCCGCACCCGGTCGACCCGTCCCTATCACCAGTGGAGTCAGACCAATCATCAACATTGCGCCCAGCACTCCGGCTCCGCACAACAGAGCAAGATCGCGGCTCGACTCACACCGAACGATCCGGGCCTCAGACACACTCGCCCACAGAGCAAATCCACCGGCAAGAAAGGCCAGTGACTTGCCGCCTTGCAGCCCCTGCAAGATCGACGGCACCGTGCCCAATAACGACGCAATCCCACAAGCCGTGACCAGACGAAGTCCCTTGATACGACGGTGCGTCCCCGGATCGATTCGTTCGATCCATGCCACAGCTCTCGATATCATTGGCAGACGACGACCGTCCACAACGTCTGACGAATGATCGCGACCCTGGAGATCCTGCCCGCTGGTTTCCATCGAATCGTCCTCACAGAAATCTCGAGAATCGATCCAAGCGTACCATCGGGACCGCACCCGACAGTCACACCAGCGCTAAGCACCTAATCGCCCTAGGCTTTGAGGGGAACCTGTCGAATAGCCTTCACGATATCTTCCAGATTTGTTTCGAGGGCAAAGTGCCCCGTATCCAGCAACTGAACCTTCGCGTTTGGAATGTCACGCCGGTACGCTTCCGCTCCCGGTGGAATGAAAAAGGGATCGTTCTTGCCCCATATGGCCAGCGCCGTGGGCTTGTATTTGCGAAAGTACTCCTGGTAGAGGGGATACCGCGCCACGTTGTTGCGGTAATCGTACTTCAGATCAATCTGAATCTTGTCATTGCCTGGTCTGGCTAATATTGCGGTATCGAGCCAGTAAGCCTCGGGCGCAACCAACGATGGGTTCGAAACACCGTGCAGATACGCAGCCCGCACTCCATCGAACGTAAACCGTTCCCGTATCGCATTGCGGTTAGTCTCACTCGGGTCCTTCCATAGGGCACGGACCGGGCGCCATGGCCCTTCACCTAAACCTTCCTCATAGGCATTGCCGTTCTGCGAGATGATAGCTGTCACCCGCTCCGGATAGGACAGCGCCAGGTTGAACCCTACGGGCGCACCGTAATCGAAGACGTAAAGCCCAAACTTCTTCAACCCAAGCGCATCCACAAACGCCTTGATTGTGTTCGAAAGGCCAGCGAAGGAGTAATCGTAGTTTCGCGCTTCCGGAACCACAGTGAAGCCGAAAGACGGCATGTCCGGAGCAATCAGACGGAACTTATCCGCAAGACGTGGCATCAACTGCCGAAAATAATGTGATGAGTTTGCGTAGCCATGCAGAAGAAGCAGAACCGGAGCGTCTACCGCACCTGCCTCCCGATAGAAAACCTGCACACCATCCACGTCTATCGTACGATAGACAACCTCGAACGAGGCCGCCCCAGATCGCGATTCAGCAAACAGCGGCATCCTCATCCCTCCGTACAAGCCAGCCGCAACAACTGCACCGCCCGACATCATCGATCTCCGTGAAATGCGGTATCTGTGTGCAAACTTTCCCTCAGTACCCACGATTCGCTCCGCTAATGAGATGCACTGCCCCTGGAAATGGAGTTGAATTCTATGATCGAGAAATCCACTCATTTCAAATGGCTATAAAACCTTAACCGCATCCAGCAGAATTTATTCCCTCCGCTCTCGAATTTCCAAACCAAACGATAGGCAAAACAAAGCCCCGAAGGGATGGTCCCTCCGGGGCTCATATGCATTCTGCAGATTGGCTAGTTCCCGGCTGGCAAGCCCGGCTGTGCCTGCTGCTGCTTCGAGAATCTCACAGCGCCGCCCTTTTCATACTTCTGTGTCAGCTCGCCGATGTACACGCGGAAGATCTCCTCCCGCTGCTCATTCAGCAGCTTGTCCTTGGTTGCATTGAAGCTCTTCGCAATGTCGTCGGCCGTCGGCTCCTGCTTGTCGGTCACGCTGAGAACCACTCCAACCCGCCCTGCATTGATTGGCCCTGAGATCGTACCCTTCGGAAGCGAGAACGCCACCGAACCCGCGCCGCTCATCGCGCCAAGATCCGGGACCTGACCATCCTTGCCCACCAGGTCGCTGGTCTTCAACGGAACGTTCATCTCTGCGGCGGCCTTCTTCAGATCGTTCAGCACCTTCGCCCGCTCGTCCAGCTTGTTCAACTGCGCGCTCAGCAACTGAGGAACCTGCTGCTCACGATAGTCTTCGAGGATGTGTGACTTGTAATCTGCAAACTCCGGAGCGTGCGCTGGCTTTACATCGGTCACCTGGAACACAGCGAATCCATCACCAGTAGCAACCGCCGCCGGATCCGCACCCTTGACCACTGAGAACGCCTGCGTCAGTAGCGGAGAACCGTCAGCAAGCCCGGCAATCACGCCGTCCTTCGCAACGAAGTCCGTTGTAACCGTATGCAAACCCTTCGATGCAGCCGCCTTTCCCAGACCGTTCTTCTTCGCATCTGCAGCCAGCGCAGAAGCGAACGTCTGCTCTGCCGCGCCTACACGCTGCTGTTCGAGCACGGGCACGATCTCTGCCTTCACCTCTTCCAGCGGACGAAGATGCGCCGTCTTCTTATCTTCCACCTGCAGAATGTGGTATCCAAACTGAGTCTTGATCAAATCCGACGTCTGGCCAACCGGCAGCGAAAACGCCGCCTTATCAAACTCCGGCACCGTCTTGCCCGGATCCAACCAGCCAAGTTCGCCACCCTGCGTCTTGCTGCCCGGGTCGTCTGAATTTTTGCTCGCCAGATCGGCAAAGTTCCCGCCGCTCTTGATCTGCTTCAGGATGTCCTCGGCCTTCGTCTTCGCAGCTGCGTCGACCTTCGCATCAGAACCCGCAGGCACCGCGATCAGGATATGCCGAACCTTCGCCTGTTCCTTCACCTGGTACTGATCCTTGTGCGCGTTGTAGTACGCCAGTACGTCAGCGTCTGAGATCTGCGGCTTGCCACCCGGCAGGTTCGACGCATCGAACGAGACGTACTCGATCTTCCTTGTCTCAGGAACAGCGTTCGCATACTTCGCAGCGTTCGTCTTGAAGTATGCCTGCAGCTCCGAATCCGAAGGATTGATCGTCTTCCGCACATCGTCGGCCGAGATCACCGCATAATCGAACTTCACCTTGGTCCCATCGACCTTGTAGGCCTCGCGCACCGCATTATCCGAGACAGAAACTCCGCCCGTGATCAACGCCTGCAGCCGGTTCAGCTCCATGTCGCTCTTCACCTGCGACTCGAAATCTCCACGAGTCGTCTGGAACGCGCTCTGCACAAAGTTGATATAGGCATCGTCGCCGATGTACTGGCCATTCGGAAACAGGTACTGCGCAAACGGTCCCGTCTGCAGCTCGCGGCGCAGATCCTCATCGCTCACCTGCAGGTTCATCCTGTCGGCCTCGTGCTTCAGGATTGCCCGCTGGACCAGAATCTGCCCTGCGCGCGGCAAAAAGTACGGCAGCAAGGCATCCGGAAAGTGCTGTTGCTGCAGCTGCCGGCTCGCCAGCTGATTCACTTCAACTGTCTTGATCGGAGTGCTCTCCCCAAACACGCGCCCAAAATAACCAGGCTGCTTCACCGTCGCATACACGGACGAGTCACTGGTCGTCGCGTTATCAAAAATGCCAGGCACCAGCGTAATCACCATCGTGATCACGGCAAATCCAATAATGACGGCGAAGATAATCTTCGTGATGCGGTTGTCCTGCTGCAGAATACGAATCATGCTTGACTAAAACCTTCACTTCGCGCGAAAGCCGCTTCCCTCACAGGAAATTTGGCTGCGTGCCCGGGATTTTGCGTGACCTTGCGGGGAGGTCTTTCGACCAACGCCACGCCGGTTGCAGGGCAAGCGACAAGTATAAATCACCAGCCTCTGGAATTCATCTTCCGCCAGCGCCCTGCAACGCAAGTGTCCATCTTTGGACGATTCGCTTCGCATATGGACACCTTCAAATTTCGGTAACATCTCCACATCAAGCTAACTGACTGACAGAACAAGGACTTCACCCAAACCCGCTCCGGCATTCCAATTGCTTCACGACTCATAACCACAGCTCTCGCGAGGATCCGTATGCGCACCTTTTTTAGTGACCTGAAGATTGCTATTCGCCACTTGTCGAAGTCCCCAGGATTCTCCGCAACCGCCATCCTGATGTTGGCTCTCGCCATCGGTGCAACCACCGCCATCTTCTCGCTCGTTGAAGGCGTACTCCTCCGCCCCCTCCCCTTCCCTGACCCCAGCCGCCTCGTAGTCCTCTCCGACATCCTCAAAGGCCTGGACACCGGCGGCGGTAACAATGAAGCCGGTGTCACCGCGCCCGACATCCGCAACTACAGCCGTGATACTCACAGCTTTACCAGCCTGGGCGGCTACCACACCACCAGCTATGAGTTGTCTGGCGTGGGCGAGCCCGCCAATGTCAACGCTGCTCGCATGAGCAGTGGCGTATTTCCTGCCCTCGCCGTCCAGCCGCTCATGGGCCGCTTTTTTACGAAGGAGGAAGATGATCAGCATCAGCAGGTCATGGTCCTAAGTTACTCAACATGGCAGACCCGGTTTCAAGGCGACCCCAACGTCCTCGGTCGCAAGGTTCTACTCAATCGCAAGCCCTACCTCATCATCGGCGTCATGCCACGCAACTTCGAGTTCCCCCTGGTCCCCGGCCATCTCAACCGCAGTGAGTTCTGGGTTCCCATCAGCTTCGAACCGCAGGAACTCGGTACCGGCTCGGCCTCGTGGAACTTTGAGATGGTAGGCCGCCTTAAGCCGGGTGTCACCATCCCTCAGGCCATAGAAGATGCCAACGTAGTAGCCAAAGAGACTGTCCGGAACTATCCCGCCTTCATGGCCGGGTTCAGCATCACCTCCACCGTTCGGCCGCTCGACGAAGAAACCGTCGAAGAAGCGCGGCCTCTCATTCGCACTCTCTTCCTCGCTGTTGCTGTCGTTCTTCTGATAGCGTGCGCGAACCTTGCCGGCCTTCTTCTGGTCCGCTCCATCCGGCGCCGTCGCGAGATTGCCGTCCGTCTCGCACTGGGCGCCAGTTCATCTACCCTGCTCTGGCAGGCGATTCTGGAAAGCCTCGTCCTCAGCGTTTCCGGAGGAGTTCTAGGCCTCATTCTTGCCGCCATTGCGCTTCGCGTGGGCATCCAGGCACTTCCTGAGACGTTGCCACGCATTAGTGAGATTGGCCTCGACTGGCCTGTCGTCGCCTTCGCTCTCGTCCTGGCAATCGTCACCGGCATTGTCTGCGGCCTCGCCCCCGCCTTCGCGGCCATCCGCACCAGCGTCAACGACACTCTCAAAGAAGGTGGCCGAACCGGCACCTCAGGTGGAGGCCACGCAAGACTTCGCTCGGTACTGGTGATCTCCGAGATCGCCGTCGCGCTCGTTCTTCTCGCCGCCTCCGGCCTTCTGCTGCGCAGCTTCGAGAAAATGCGTCAGGTCGATCTTGGCTTTCAACCAGACCACACACTAGTCGCCAGCTACAGTCTTCCCAAAAAACAATATGGAAACCAGACCGCCGTTAACGAGTTTAGCCATGAGCTCATCGCGCGCCTGCAAGCTCTTCCGGGCGTCAAAAGTGTTGGTTTGACCACCTTCCTTCCCGCAAGCGGTCAGAATTCTAGTAGCGCCTTCGTCGCAGAAGGCCACGTTCTGCCCCCAGCCGCAGGAGGGCTCGATCTGGGAACATCCATATCCGTTCAGGGCGACTACTTCCGCGCAGTTGGGATTCCACTGCTCAAGGGGAGGCTCTTTACCCCCGATGACAATGCAAACCAGCCACCTGTCGTCATCGTCAATCAAATGCTCGCGCAGGAGTCCTGGCCCGATCAAAATCCCATCGGCAAGAGATTCCGCATCGGCTCTGAGACGATGACCACGCCGTGGGCAACTGTAGTCGGAGTAGTCTCGGATGTAAAAGAGAACTCACCCGATCTCCCGCTGAAACAGCAGTACTACAAACCTGTCGAACAAGAGGAAGCAATGGCGGGATCGCTTGGCTCCCCGGACGACATCAACGGCAACGGCGGATACATCGCAGTGCGAACGTCGATGGCTCCCGAACAGATGGAGAATCTCTTGCGCTCCACCGTGCACTCTATCGATCCGCAGCTTCCTCTCACGCAGGTCCAGAGCATGGAGCACGCCCTCTCAGACACGGAAGCTCCACGCCGTTTCAACACGGCACTGATCTCCTCCTTCGCCATTATTGCGGTGTTGTTGGCAGTCCTGGGCATCTACAGCGTCATCGCGTTTTCCGTTGCGCTACGCGTGCAGGAGATGGCAATTCGAATGGCTCTCGGATCTCAACGTGCGGGAATTGTTCGCTTGGTAGTTCTATCAGGTGCCAAACTCGCAATCATCGGTTGCGCGATTGGTCTGGTAGGAGCCTTCGCCGCCTCCCGCATTATTAAGACCTTCCTCTTCGGCGTCAGCGCATTCGACCCCATCGTGCTTACTCTTGCGACACTCTCGCTCCTGCTACTGGCGCTAGCCGCATCTCTGCTTCCGGCGCGTCGCGCAGCCTCCGTCGACCTCACCCAAGCACTACGATCCGAGTAACGAAGGAGTTTCCTGAGGGTTCCAGAACGATAAAGTACGGAACCCTCACGTAGCCAGACTGGCGCAGTTACTGCTTCGCCACGCCCGTGGAACTCGATCCAGCTGGAGCAGGCATATAGACAATCACCTCACCGGGCCGGGTGTAATGCAGTTCCTCGCGCGCTTGATGCTCAATCGCATTGGGATCGCTCTGCAGCCGCTCCACATGCCCCTTCAACAGATCATTCTCCCGCTGCAGGCTGCGCAGCTGGCTGTCCAGACTCTGTGCATCGTTCCGTTTCTGTTGGTAGACCGTCAGTCCGTTTTGCCCAAAGATAACGTGATACCCCATCGCCACCGCAAGCACCGCTGCCGCGCCGGTAGCGACCTTCCGCCACCCCAGCCGGCCTCGCTCATACAGACGCACGATCGTGCTCGACCGCTTCGGTACCGCGCCTGTTGTATTCAAACGAGTCATCCCAATTTCAGTACAGACTTCGCTCTCACCACCGTCAAGTGGAAATCCCCAATTCCCACAGGCACGTACCTACTTCATACCGCCTTCGGATACAAAGCTGTAAAAAAATCGATCTCCACACCATCCGAATCCACGCTGATGACCGAATAACCTGCACGAACTCAGCCGCCTTGTTATCCTTCTTGTGTGGAACGTGCAATCTGACGCTCATCCTCAACACCTCCACCGAAGCTCAAAAACACGAAAGCAATCACAGCGCGAAAGGATCTCCCGCATGCAATCCGCCACCTCCTCTCAACTCGGTCTCACACACCGCACCGGATCGCTTCAGGAATCTCTCTCCGGCAAAGTCGTCCTTACCGTCGCAGCGAGTGCCTTCGTAGCCATCTGCGCGCACATCTCTTTACCGCTTCCCTTCACACCCGTGCCCCTCACCCTGCAGAACTTCGCCGTCATCCTGATCGGCATGTTGCTCGGTCCCGTAGCCGGCTTTTCCGCGATGGTTCTATATCTGGCCGAAGGCGCGATGGGCCTCCCTGTCTTCACTCCACACAGCATCGGCGGCATCGCTCACCTGCTCGGTCCCAACGCAGGCTACCTCTTCTCCTATCCTCTGGCTGCGGCAACCGCCGGGTGGGCTGTCCGCGCCATGCAGCGCATCACCACTCCCTTCCGTGCCGGCCTCGCAGCCGCATCCCTCGCCAGCGCGCCCATCTTCATCCTCGGAGCAGGCTGGCTCGCACATCTCCTCCACACCAGCGCCGCCGCCACATGGACCATGGCTATCGCCCCGTTCCTCCCCGGCGAGATCGTCAAGATCACCGCGGCCGCTGGCATCTTCAGCTCAATCAAACGCTGGCGCAAGTCCTAACGCGACCACCCAGCCGCAAGCAACCAAACTTAGCGCAGAGCCACTCCCCACTGCGCATCACACACGCATCACGAACACCGAAGGAAGCATCATGATCACCGCAAGCACCGCAATCCAGGAAATCAGCATCGCCCACAGCCCCGACTCCGACGACGCCTTCATGTTCTATGGCCTTGCCACCAACAAGGTCCGAGTCCCCGGCTACAAGTTCACCCACACCCTCACCGACATCGAGACCCTCAATCACCGCGCCATCAACGAGGCCTTCTACGACGTCACCGCCATCTCCTTTCACGCCTACCCGTATTTGCAGGACAAATACACACTCATGTCCTGCGGCGGCAGCGTCGGCGAAGGCTACGGCCCAATGATCGTCGCACCCCGCAAGCTCTCTCTCGATGAAGTCAAGAAGACGCGCATCGCGGTCCCCGGCACCCTCACTACCGCTTATCTCACCCTAAAGCTCTTCGCCCCCGAGATCGAAACCGTCACCGTCCCCTTCGACAAGATCATCCCCTCCGTCGTCGCGGGCGAGTTCGACGCCGGCCTCATCATCCACGAAGGCCAACTCACCTACGCCAACGATGGCCTCATTAAGCTCCTCGACCTCGGCCAGTGGTGGCGCGAACAGACCGGTCTCCCCCTCCCCCTCGGAGGCAACGCCATTCGTCGCTCCCTTGGCGCCGAAACTCTCCTCACCACCACCAACGCCCTGCGCGACAGCATCCAGCACGCACTCGACAACCGCGAAGAGGCACTTGCCTACGCCATGCAGTTCGCGCGCGACCTCGACCCCACGCTCGCCAACCGCTTCGTCGGTATGTACGTCAACGAGCGCACCCTCAACTACGGCGAAGACGGCAAAGACGCCATTCGCAAACTCCTCGCCATGGGCTACGATCGCGGCATCATCCCCCACCGCGCCAACGTGGACTTCATCGGCTAACCCGGCCGGTTCATAGGCACTCCAGCATCAGCGTATTACTCAAATACTTTCATCCAACTCACAGCTTGCAGGCCTGTTTTACGCTGCAAGCTGTGTTATCTTTAACAAGTCGGCTGATTGAGTCCTGCCTGCAACACCCCATACAAAGACTCTCACCGATCTCCTTCTCCAGGAGAAAAAACCAAATGGACGCGTAGCTCAGTTGGTAGAGCATTCGACTCTTAATCGACTGGTCGTAGGTTCGATCCCTACCGCGTCCACCACCTTCAAATCAATAACTTATGAAGCACGGGCTCAACATAAGCCGTAGATATTATGGTGAAAATTGGGGTACCCGAACAGCTTTGCTGCAGGCTGTCTCAAGCTCTCTATTTGGCTTGGGCGAACATATTTCGGGTAGTGAGCTTTCAGGATAGGTGATAGCCAGGCCCTTCACATCAGACTTTAAGCGGCGGCGAGTCGCAAAACATGTCTGAAAAGATCCGATGTGACGACAGAAGCGGTAACGCCCGGGACGTTTTCTTCCGCGAGGTCTGCCAAGGTGTGGCCCGGCGGCATTTCAAGAAAGAGGTTACAGCCCAATTCCTCCGCGACTATCGTCGCATCATGCCAGCGAACTCCGTGGGCGATGTTGTCCGCCAAATCCTTTGCTACTGCCGACGCGGAGCGCACAGCTCGTGCATTCACGTTCGCAATATAGGGAAACTTTGGCGCCTTTAGCTGCATAGAATTTAACTGAAGCCGAAGTGAGTCGGCAACGGATGAAAGTAGAGGACAATGGGACGGCACTGAAACGTGTAGGAGCTCAGCCTTCCTGGCACCGTGCCGGCGGCCCTCTTCTAAAACCTTCTGCATCCCTTCTATGGAGCCTGCAATTACGATCTGCCTCGGTGCGTTGATATTTCCTACGAATACCGGAGACGCGGCCGTGTGTACAGAATCGACAATCGCCGTAACCTGTCGCTCATTAAGACCGACGACGGCAGCCAATCCGTATCCGACTGGATATAGCTTTTCCATTTTCTCTGCGCGGGAACGAACCAGAATTACCGCATCTTTTAATGAGATCGCCTCGGCGACGACTGCTGCTGCAAAAGCGCCCACAGATAAACCCGCAACCGCACAACAGGTAACACCACCTCTCTGTAAAGCTCTACCTGTGGCAACTCCAGAAGCGAGAAGAGCCAACTGAACCGATACCGTCGAATTCAGTGCCTCAGGCGAATCCAACAGACGAACATCGGACCTCAATACGTCGCTGATCTCATCGAGTGTCAATTGGACGGCAGGATCATCAACGAGTTCATGAAGCATTCCAGGTCTCTGTGCTCCTTGTCCCGGAAACAAAAATGCAGTATTCACGTTAGCTATCCTCTCCATTCGACAGATTCCAAGGATTGGAGCCGAGAATGCGGCCGTCACTCGTGCGAAGCAGAATCTTGCGAGGCGAGGTTGTCGCGAATTCCTCCAAAGAAAAACCACAGAACGGCGTTTCTACCAATGCATCGACCTTTCCCGGAGCACTACTGATCATGCGCCACAAATCCTGTGCTTCTGTAATCTCGAGTTTTCCAGGCGCGAAAAGTATGAAGTCTAAATCACTGTCAGCGCGGACAGCCGGTATCCCTGAGGCCAGTTCATAACCCACGCTCCCGCCCGGACCCCAGTTCATATCTAATCCTACGAGGTGGCTTTCGAGATGAGACAGGGTTCGGAACGCCTGTAGTACCCGGCGTGAATCCTCTGCGAGCATCAGCCGCAACTGATCTGGCGGCCGAATCTCTAACACTTCACTCAAACTTGTGAATCCTGCGCAGCGTTCGTGCCTCTGCGCTCCGCGCACTCCCACGGGGATCAATCCATCTGAGATGCGGCCTCTCCGCACAACCACCCAAGGGCGCTGCTTCGGATTGAGATATCGGCATGCTGGCTCCCCTTCAGCGGACTTGATCGTCGAATTCGTTCCTAGGAGAATGAGATCGTGAACATGCAGCGCGCAGACCATGGATCGCCTCATAGATACTTCGTTAGTACGAGCATCCAGCCAGCCAAAGAAAATGCTCCTACGCAATACGAAGCAATCAGCCCCGAGCTAGCGGTTTCAGGAGTTGCATTAAAGCTCTTTCCAAAAACAAGACCGAAGAACCCACCCGGTATAGCGCTGATAAGCGTGATGTCACGGACTTCAGCATGACTCATATGAAAGAGCTCAGTAATTCCAAGAGCAAACAAGGGTTGAATTAGGACAATTGCAGCGGTTGCCCAGGCGACTTTCCGATCAAAGCGAAACGTCTGGGAGGAGACAACAACCCCGGTAAGAATCAAAGCTGATCCTGATGCTGCGCTCCCAAGAATCGTTAATGACCCATCAACATAGGACGGTAAATGTAAGCCGAAATAAACACTCCCCAAAGCCAACACAGGAGCCCACACCACAGGACGAGTGAATGCCCGAAGAAATTTGATCGCAACCGCTTGAATAGAGACGCCCTTTCCATCGGACGTTTTGTCGGACTCGAGCAGCGCAACGGTTAAAGGGGAGATCGTGATCGCTCCGACTGCGATTGATAGAGCAGCTGTGACTCTTGAACTGGGGCCATACGCATTGGTCAGCAACGGCAAAGCTACGGCCGCGGAATTCGGAAAGCCCACTGTCAGTGCAAGAACAGAAGCATCGGAGATGGACATTTTGAGACTTTTTCTTGCCCAGATATAACTGGCAGCATACAAAGCCACAAATACCACAGCGATCATCACGGCGGATTCCGATTGTTCTCGTAGCACACGCCAGGATGTGCTGCTGATCGTGGAAAACATCGCACATGGGATGGCGAAGTCCATCACTAGCACGATTAGATTTCGAACATTCAGGTTGTCCATGACTCCGCGCCGGCCGGCTATATATCCCAAAAGCAGGCCCACGAAGATAGGGAGCAACGCATTAAGAAGAATCGAAGTCATTTCAGCCTCTTACTCGTTGAACCACTGCGCTTCAAGGGCAGCTCGCACCGCAAGGGTACCTCTCCGCGTTGTTTTTGCGGCGTCTGACTCCCACCTGTTACTCAGATCAAGCTTGCCATTACGTGCATCGGCAATCGCTTCAGTGATTGCTTTTCTCACTTCGGCAACCTCACTCGAAGTCGGGTGTTGTGGGTCGTCGGCGTGCAACAGCTTGCACAGGAGGCCGAGTTTGGCATAGTCCCGGACGTCATACGACATAGGAGCGATCTCGTGTCCCAGCTTTTCGAGTTCCGCAACGGATCTTCTCGTAATCCTGGCTGCCGCCTCCTTATGCATTGCATGGATCACAATCCCAGCATCGTCAAATGCCAAAATGCGATTGGCTTGGTAGCCATGAGTGAGAAATCCGCCGCTAAAAGCTTGGCCGGCTACCAACGAAATAACGGGATGTCCCGCCACCCTTGCCGATGCGTATGCATCTGCCGATGTAGCCGCCGCGAAGAAGATACCGGCCGTTTCCTCCCGGCGCCCGTAGGCCTGGCTCTTGACGTCAATGATTGCGATGATGGGACGCTTCGCTTCACGAGGTTTATCGCGATCTTCCGCGATAATCGCTCGAACGTGGGTTGCGAGAGTGAATGCTTCTTCGAGTCCAACCTGCCCGTCGCGGACACAAGGAAAGCGGCTGTTCTTGTCAGGTACAACGCAGAGGAAGAGGGATGACTCATTTTCAACAGCCGCGGTTGTGGCCAGTACGGAGTTCGGATCACCGCTATTCGGTGTGTCGCTTCCGGTCAGGGCTTTGAACCATGCTCTGCCGCGCAATCCAACTTGTTCATTCATCGCACACCTCCTTTTGTGTTAGCCCACTGTTGCCGTAATGTTGCCGGATCTATCTGGTGGGACGTATTAATCGCCGCTATACGAGCGCGATAGAGTTCCACCTGCTCGGTCCGGTGCTTTTCCGGTACGCCTTTGTGGACACAATCACGAACTGCCGCGGCTATCTTGTTGGCATCATCTTCGACGAGCGAATCAGCGAGTCCCATGCCGACGCGTTGTTCTCCGCCATGAATTGCCCATATGAGCGCTCGATCGGAAGAATCAAACTCATCGATACCAGACTCCTGCTCAATCACCTCGGGGCCGTTCAATCCAAGCCGGGCTTCGCGCGTCATGATTGTGTAGCTGGATACGCCCGCTACAAGAGACATGCCTCCGAAACACCCGACAGTGCCAGCAACGATTGTGATCACCGGGGCATGCTGACGAAGGGCGAGAGCTGAAGAGATAATCTCAGCAACAGCAGCCAAACCAAGGTTCGCTTCCTGAAGGCGCACACCGCCTGTTTCGAGCAAAAGCACTGCAGCTGTCGGTCTCCCCGCCTCGGAATCCTTCGTTGCGAGATCCAGGGCGGCGGTCATCTTGGCGCCCGATACCTCGCCGACGCTGCCACCTTGAAAGGCCCCTTCAAACGCAATGGCGACTGCTGGGGATCCGCCGATTTTTCCCTTGATCACGATGCAGCCATCATCGGATTGTGGAGCGATGCCTTGCTTAGCAAGCCATGGAGACTCGATGCGATCGAAGGGACCGACGAGCTCCCTCCAGGTACCTTCATCAAAGAAGCTCTGAGCACGGACACGAGCGTCCAGCTCGATAAAGCTCTTACGGTTGACGAAATCGGGAATGAGAGTTGGCGCGTTCATTGCTCTATCACCTCCACTGCCTGTTCGAGACGAAGCAACACACTGCCGGGTGTTGCGCCGGCATCGTTAATGTAGATACGGACCGCCCCATCGAACTTCGAGAAGAACCGATCGAAGACCGCCTTCCACGCATCGCCAAAGCCGTTGACGCTGGTCGTGATGAAGACACGGGCTCCCTCCTCACCATTCGGTTCGAGAAGGACCTCCATGTCGCCTGAGCCCACTACACCGACGTGCGCTCTCTTGGTGATGAGACGTTTCGCCTCAAGATAGTTAAACTCAATTTTCTCCATCGTTTTCCTCCACTAGACTGTTGTCCTTTTCCACTCGTTCGAGACCGCGTTCGAGAGCGTCCAGAAAGAGTGTGGCCGCGAGAAGATCCGCGCTGCCGCCGGGAGAGATGCGCAGACTGACAAGCTCTTGTCCGAGTGCGATCAATGCTGCATCTCCTTTTGGGCTTCCCGGGCCGCCAACCTTGATGACACGAGCGGCACCCTCGTGGACGATCTTTTGTGTCTCCGGCCCCCCTCGATAGAGAACACAGGTGTCATCGAGATACAACATGATCGAAAGCAGAGCGGCGAGCCGACTGTCCCGCTCTGTTCGGCCGTTTTTGCGAGCTGCCTTGAGTGCAGGAAGCCCGATTTTGACGACGTGCGGAAAATTCACATAGGCTTCGCCGCGAGCGCCGGTAGCCCCATATCGTTCAAGGACGACATCGCCATGAGATACCGCCTGCGGTCTTGCACGATCGGGCAAACGAGCGAGATATCCTGCAGACTCGGCTACAAATTCCGGACTGGAACCCTCGCTCAGACTTGCGGCACAAACCAGTAGCCCCAGAACCCAGATTGCGCCTTTGTGCGCATTGCTGCCTGAAGTCGCGCGAAGCATCGCTACTTCGGCCTCTCGGCCAATACTTGCAACCACAGCACGCAGGCTGGTATCCATCGGAACGTCGGCGGATGCCAGGGCCATCCGGGTAAAGTAGGGCGCAATCGCTTCGGCAGATCTCCTCATTAGTTCGAGCGACAGATCCGAATGTGATCCTGAGCCTCGACCATCAACCAGGCCCGGTTTAGGCGTCAGTTCTGCTTCAGCGATCAACGATTGCCAGGCGAGTTCTGAAAGCCACTCAGACCGGGCCAATGCGTCGAAGCGCTTAGACGATCTCGTGATTGGTCTTAGCTGTGCCATTACCAGCTCCTGAACTTGGCCGGCGGGTTATAAAGACCACCAGACCATGCGACCAGGTCTTCCATGCTCCTGGCAGCGAGTAAGGACCGGTTGGCTTGGAGGCGATGGACTCCAATATCTTCGGGAAAGGCAACAATGCCGCGATGACGAAGATCGGCTGTCTCATTGGCCTTTGCCTTAAGGCCGACAGGGCTGATACCTGCTACCGCAGCCAAAGCCCGGCGGCGCTCTTCAACGCCTTCGGCTTTGTAGAGATAAGCAATCCCTTCCTCCGTCACAACATGGCTAACGTCCTGGCCATAGATCATGATGGGTGCGATCGGCATGCCGGCCTTCTTGCCTACTTCAACTGCATCCAGAGTTTCGACGAAGGCAGGCTCGCCACCTTTCGCGAAAGTTTCAAGCGTCTGAACCACCAGCTTGCGGCCTGGGAGAGTTGGGTCCGCATTGGTCTTGAGATCTAACCAAGCCGGTGACGAATGGCGGCGTCCATGCGGGTCATGTCCCATATTCGGCGCGCCTCCGAAGCCTGCAAGGCGTCCGGTCGTTACCGTAGAGGAATTGGCATCCCCGTCCATCTGAAGCGTTGCCCCAACGAAGGCATCCACGGCGTACTGACCAGCAAGCTGACAAAGAACACGGTTGGACCGCAGGCTGCCATCCCGGCCAGTGAAGAAGACGTCGGGGCGAGCACGGATGTATTCATCCATTCCGACTTCACTTCCGAACGAGTGAACGCTCTGAACCCATCCGCTCTCGATAGCCGGAATCAGTGTGGGGTGCGGATTCAGCGCGAAGTGTTTGCATATTTTTCCACGAAGTCCGAGAGACTCTCCATAGGTCGGGAGAAGAAGCTCAATGGCGGCCGTGTCGAAACCAATTCCGTGATTGAGTGACTGGACCTGATGTCTCTCATAGATGCCGCGAATGACCATCATCCCGGTCAGGATCTGCAGATCGCCGATGTGGCGGGGATCGCGAGTAAAGAGAGGTTCCACCGCGTATGGCTTGTCAGCTTCGACAATGATATCGATCCAGGAACCGGGGATGTCGACCCTTGGCAATGTGTCGACGATCTTGTTGACCTGCACGATCACAATCGCGTCGTGGAAAGCGGCGGCCTCAACAATCACCGGGGTATCCTCAGTGTTGGGGCCTGTGAACAGATTGCCTTCTTGGTCCGCCTGCTCTGCGCAAACCAGTACCACGTTCGGGATGAGGTCTACGAGTAAACGGGCATACAGTTCGACGTACGTATGAATGGCACCGATTTCAAGAACACCATCTTCGAGAAGTTGCGCGACCCGCAGGCTCTGGGGACCGGCAAATGCGAAATCTACCTTTTTCGCGATGCCCAACTCAAAAAGCGTTAAATGCTCCGGGCGACTGATGCTTGAGATGATGAGGTGAAGATCATGAATCTTCTTTGGATCTACCTTAGCGAGAGAACGCGAAAGAAAATCCGCCTGTTTTTGATTGTCGCCTTCCATGACAATCCGGTCGCCGCTCCGAATCACTGTTTCGAGAGTTTCGAATATTCTGTTTTGCGCCAAAACCGGACCTTTCATCCATGGCTTTACGCTCTCTAGCAGACGTCGCTTTGTGTCCCGTCTGGTCGTCCATGAGGTTCGCGGATGTGTCAGTGTTCGGTCACTCATTCAACTTCTCCTTTCCGATACACAACTATTGGAGTACTTCCCGCGTGATTATGATTGTTGTAGGTCTGTATCAGCGTGATAAATGTTACCAATCAGACAGGCTACAGAAGTACGACAAATCAATCCCTTCAACCGCCGCGTTGACTGTCCCCGAAGTTCACACAGCGAATAAGAAACACCATTCAGTGAATGGACTTGTGTCATGGGACAGGGGAACGGAAGTTCATGCTTGAATTAAGGGCGCCGCGGTGCACGGCTTGAGCTGGGGTAATCGGTGGCCGAGATGCATCGAGCCTGCGAGGCGACCCCCAATGTTCACTTCTGGCGGCGTAAGCGCGCCAGTTTGGGCCAGGGCGTTCACCGGCCCGGGCCGGGGCCGGGCAGCATGCCGAGGGGCAGCGGAGGCTGCAGGCATTGATTACCCATGGCTTGTTTACCCTCACTTCGAAAAGCAACTGAAGCTGGCGACCCACCCATCCCGCTGGTAGGTTGTGTCAATTAGCTTTCGCCTGCGGGGCCGACTTTTAATCGCTGGCGCGAGTGGGGTCAGTCAGGCCGGGTGGAAATTCGACTGGTATAGTCTCAAACCTTATTCGCGATTAGGATCGTCGGATGTTGCTAATCACTGTGATTAGCGAACACAATCAGGGCTCTATCGAGCGCTACGAATGGTGCGGATGATTTGATACTGACGCATCATTTACGACGATGAAGTCTTTTTATAATCGTGATAGCGTCAGCTGATGAGGAAGCCGCATGGAATTCCGTCACATCCGTTCATTTTTGTCAGTCGCTGAAACTCTCCACTTCGGTCGGAGCGCTCGACTCCTCAACGTGAGCCAGCCTGCGCTTAGCCTTCAAGTCAAAGCGCTTGAGGAAGAGTTGGGTGTGCAACTGCTAAGTCGAAACCGACAAGGCACGGTGCTTACCGAGGCTGGGGAGGCGTTTCGGGAAGACGCTGCGGTCGCTCTGGAGAAACTTGAATTTGCTAAGAGGAAAGCTCAGTGGGCGTCAGCAGGCAAACTCGGCCATATTCGCATCGGTTTCATATCAACTGCTGGTTTTGAGATCATCCCGAACTTGATGCGACGCTTTCGGAAAAGCTATCCCGATGTTGAATTTTCGATAAGAAATATCTTGACGGGCCCTCAACTGGAAATGATCGACAATGGTTTGTTAGACGTAGGCTTTCTTCGTCTTCCCATTGAAAATCGCAAGGGGATCGAGGTGACAAAGGTTCACAGGGAACCATTTGTCGCGATCTTACCTTCATGGCACTCGCTTTCCGCCAAGAAAGAGATTCGCCTGCGCGAACTCAAAGGAAATCCGTTTGTCATGTATGCGCGGGAGTATGCTCCTGGATTCCACGATCTCTTGACTGGAATTCTGAGCAACGCTGGAGTCGTCCCTAAGGTGGTCCAAACGGCAGGAGAGATGCCTACACTTATCTCTCTCGTCGATGCTGGCGTGGGCGTCGCGATTGTCCCAGCATCTGTCGCAAAAAGAATCGTCTCCAAGGTGGTCGTGTGCTCGATTGCGGATCGACTGCCCGAGTCCGAGATTGGCTTGGCCCTCGCGCGTCATAACAGTGCAGCAGTTGTACGCCGATTCTGTGAATTCGCTCGGACGTCGCTGGATCATTGATACGCCGATATATTCCATCGACTACATTGGCCGGCGCACAGGCATTCGATCCGAACAGGCCTCCCGCACCGCGACTCCGGAGGAGATGCAGCAACTCTTCAGCGTCGCAGCGAAGTAGGAATTCTGGCTTGCATCCCTGTCGAGAATGCGGCGATTGGCATCTCCCTCCGGTAGTTATAGCGGATGGCTCGAGGGCACATTGTCGTGGAGGGATGTAGGAGGGATTTCACACTAACCCGCAGGGACGGGGCGCGCCGCCATCTTAGCGAAGGCATTTCAACGTACCATAGCAGCCTCGAGCCAATTGAACTCGGAATCATATTGCCGTAGACACTTCCACGACTGCGGTAGGCAGAGTGAAATGAAACGTGGCGCCTCGTCCCTCGTCGGATGTGGCCCACAAACGGCCACCATGCGATTCCACGATGGAACGGCAGATCGCCAGGCCCATGCCGCTGCCTTCAGGTTTAGTCGTGAAGAAGGCATTGAAGATTTCGTCCGCTTTTCCGGCCGGCAATCCTACTCCGGTGTCGCTGACTAAGATCAGCACTTGACCGTCCTCGCCTCGTCCCCTCCTGACCGTGAGCACTCCGCCGGTCTCCTTCATCGCCTCGATACCATTCAGCATGAGGTTCATCAGAACCTGCTGCAGCTGCACCCGATCCGCCGCGACTTTGGGAAGATCGGCGGCAAGGTCAGTACGAATAGAAACGGCATACTCGTTGGCTTCGCCCCGCAGCAGCCTGACCATTTCGCCGATGACTTCATTTATCGCGACCAACTCCCGTTTGGGAGGTGCCTTCTTATACAACGAGCGCAGACGGTCGATGATCTCCGAGGCAAAGGCGCCCGCCTCGACGATTCTTTCCGTCCCTTTGCGAACTTGCGCCAGATCTGGCGGGTCGCGTTGAAGCCATCGCAAAGATGCCTTGGCATGATTGGTTGTGGCCGTGATGGGCTGTGCGAGTTCGTGCGAGATGGAGGCGACCAGTTCCCCGAGGAGGCTGACCCGATTGGTGTGTGCAAGGTTGGCCTGTAGCTCTTCCGCACGCTTGCGATCTTGAATGTCGGTCGCCGCACCATACCATTTCACGATCTTTCCTCGCTTGTCCCGCAGCGGCACGGCACGCCCCAAAAACCACCGATACTCCCCGTCCGAGTTGCGAACGCGCATCTCGTCCTCGAACGGCTCACCACTGACAAAGCTTGCGCCCATTCGTCGTACAATTCGATCGCGATCTTCGGGATGAATAGCAATTTCCCCGACTTTTTCCGCTTTCCCCAACTGCGAGAGGCCGGTATATTCAAGCAAGCGTCGATTCACAAATTGAGTGACTCCGTCGGGTCCAGTGATCCACGCCATCGCCGGAATGGTTTCAATGGCTTCGCTAAGTTTTCTTTCCTCCCGTCGCAATTGTTGCAATCGGAGTTGATGCAACCCCCAAAGGAATGCCAGAAACGCAGCCACAGACGACAATCGGAACCAGTAGGTTTGATAGTAGGCCGGGGCGACGTTGAAAGCGATTGCAGTTTCTGGCCCGTTCCACAACCCCTCGCTGTTGCTGGCGACTAGCCGGAATCGATAGTGGCCGGGCCCAAGGTTCGTGTAAACAGCCTCTCGTGCTGCAACCGGCTGACTCCAGCTACTGTCGAAACCTTCGAGAAAATATCGAAAGCGAATCCTCTCGGGCACCGCGAGACTCAGCCCCGTGTATTCAAATGTGATTCGCCTGGGAGATGGAGGAATTTGAACGAAGGCGGCGAGATTTGCGGTGGTGTTATCGGCGGTGATCGTCTCGATGTGTGGCAGTGCGGGAGCTGAGTTGTCATTGATCTGGGATGGACTAACAACCGACAAGCCACTTCTGAGTGAAAACCAGATCCTGCCCGCTGAATCCGAGACCACCGATGGGCTCCGCTTCACTCCTTCAGTGCTGTCGAGACCATCAGCCTGGTCATACTCGTGAACATCGACTGCCTTCACAACATCACTTAGCAGTTTGTCGCGAGGAACGCGCAAAACATGATGCGAGGTCGCAATCCAAAACCTTCCGCTCTTGTCGTCCGCCATTCCGAGGATTTGTTCGCGCAAAACGTCGGGCGACTCATTGGGAACTTGAAAATGATTAGAGGTAAAAGATGCAAGACCAGCAGACGTTCCACTCCAGAGAGTTCCGGATGAATCCTCGAAAAGACAGTTCACCTCCGGGGAAGGCAGCCCCTCTACTGTCGTATAGGTTCTCCATTGGCCGTTTGAAAAAGAACTCAGCCCGGCAGGTGTGGCAAACCACATTGCACCATCGCGGGTTTCAAGGATGGACGAGACGGTATTCGAAGCGAGGCCGTTGGTCGTCGTGTAAGTGGTGAAGTGCCCATCTTTGAATTTGCTGACGCCGCCATTGAGTGTGCCGGTCCACACAGAGCCATCGCGGCTTTCATAAACAGCATAGGCACTGTTTTGGGCCAGTCCGTTTGCCTCTGTATAACTCTGGCTCGCTATCGCACCGTTGCGAAATTGTAGACGAGTCAGTCCGCCGAGTTGACGTCCGGACCACACCTCATCTGCCCGTCCGCTGATGGAATAGACGACCTCATTTCGTGGTATTGATGTAACGGGTTGAGCTTGTCCATTCTGGAGAACATACAGCCCGCCGTGAGCAGGAGCCAACCAGGTGCGGCCCTCCGGGTCGACATATACAGGGCCATTGTGTTCGAAGCGACGATCGGTAACAGATGAATAAGTCACGAACGCACTGTCCCGAATACGGCCTAGCCCTCGCCCACCTCCGATCCAGAGATTCCCTTCGCGGTCCTCGAACAGAACGTTAATCCCACCGTCTCCGCGAAGCTCATTCTCTTCAGAGAACGAAATACCTTTCGCGTTGATGCGCAGTAGCCCGCGCGTCGTACCCACCCAGATATTCGAATCATGATCGCGCAGGAGGCTCAAAACCTGAACATCACCGAGGAACGACGGCAATTCAAACCGGCGAAAGCGTGTGCCGTCTCCGTGATACAAGCCCGTGCCGGTGCCGACCCACAACTCGTCACTGCCGATCGCCACCAGACAATTGATCTTTCGGTCGGGCAATCCCGCGTTGACCTGGGTATCTCGCCCGCCTGTGAGAACGAAGAGGCCATCGCCGAGTGTGCCCATCCAAATCTTGCCGTCGGCTGTTTCTGTCATGGAGATTACTGGCGGTGAAGAGGATCCCAATTTCTGAACGTCGTCTGCCATGTAACGGAATGTCCCTTGGTCAATGCTCGAAACCAGTACTCCGTCGTTGTTATCTTTTGACAAGGCGGTGATTGCGTCTTGACCGTGTCTGACGCTCTCAAACTTGCCATCTTTTTGGCGTACAAGATCGGTGCCCTGCGGACGGATCCACAGTTGTCCGCTGGCATCCGTAAGCAGTTGCAATATGGGAACGTTCGAAGCGGTGGCGAAAGGAAAAGAGACATGCCTGAAATTAAAGCCGTCGAACCGTATCAGGCCACTGTCGGTTCCAATCCAGAGGTATCCATCTGCGGTTTGCGATATTCCGTTGATCCCGCCGCCGGGAAACCCGGTTTCGGTAGTCCATTGTTCGCGGACATACTGCGAAGGCAGACGATTAGGATCGAGTGCATGTGCAGCGGGGACAAGGCCCGCTAGCACAATTCCAATAAGAGTCCGTCGAGTTTGCTTCGTCGAACAGATCACGGGAGGTACTCGAAACTATCAATTATGACCTCATTTTCGCTTTTCAGGGGGATTTGGCCTTGACGAAATACATACAAGGCGATGCGCACCGATTCGCCCTCCGGAGACGGTACACCGGAGGTAAACACATGCTGGTTAATGACACGGCCGCCGCCGATATTGCCCGATCCTGCTACTGTCGAAAACGTTACTTGCCCCGGTTCCCAGCGGAAGGAGTGCGTGTAGACACCTGGCGGCACCCGAAACGTAACGATATTAGCTGGAACGTAATAAGGCTGCACAACATAATGTACGTTGTCGTTATCAAGGCGTCCCCAATGACCGAGCTCGACGTCCAACTCGCGCCGATTGCTCTCTGTGCCTGCGCCGTCCCATGTGATTAACGTGAGAACAGCAGAAGGTTCAAGATTAGAGGTATCGCGCACCTGAAATCTGTATGTTCCGTATCCCAGGCTGCGCGTGAGCTTCACTTCTGCCACGGCCCACTTTCCCGGGCTTCCCGAGATGCGAAGATGGAGTGCACCTCTTTCGTCCGTCCAGACGTTCGAAGGATCGAAAAAATTTCTTGCCCCAGCGTGAAAAATTGGACCCGCGCTCGTCGTCCACTCATAACCGCTAAAGTTCAGTATCTTTGGCGACGGGAGTACCGGGGCTGTGCCTTCCCCGTTCACGACTGCCAGCGTCACCACGCCATTGCCGACGATCGGTAACGATTCAATTTGTTCAGGCGGGCTGTAGGTGGGATCAACCAGCAAAGCGGCATATTCTATTCCCAAGTGGACTGAAGCTTTCCACCGGCCGTCAGTTTCGATATTCGTAAACGGCTGACCTGATTGCCGGCACACACCCCATCGTCCATCTGTCTTTGCGTACAACACGATTCGCTGCCCGACTCGAGTCCCAGTGGCGCGACCTTCGGCCATGCCTGTCTTGTAGTCACGTTCGAATATGTCTGTCTTGTAGGGATCCTCCTGATATGCGACAGGGACCATGCTGAAAGCAACTGTCGGAGGCGAAGTTTTTGATGAAGAGTGACATCCGGTCAGCACAAAGTACAGCAGCAGCACCGACAAGGTTGCGGGACCTGCGACTAAGTGCGGGCGCGACATCATCGATCTCCGTCACAATCCGAGGTAAGCGGCATTACGAGCAGCAAGCTTACCAAAACCAAAACGCGTCGTGCCCGTTCGCACCTGGTGACTTCTGACCTATTGTGCATTGTTCTTACTCCCGGCGTCACCCGTGTCCATCTCGCGATGACGCTGCTCGGAAGACCGTTCCTCGAAGGGAAACATACTGAAGACCCGGTGGCCTCTAAGTGAGAAGTATCACGTACTGTTACCGAATACGTGCCGTACCCGAGACTGCGATTTATGAATATTTCTGCACACGACCACCTGCCCGATTTCTTCTTGATCTGTATGTAGAGCGCGCCGCTCACATCGATCCATGCGTTTTCACGATCGAAGAGGTTGATCGTGCCTCCCATGTCATTCGCTATCATGCGAACAACCCAATCATAGCGCTGAATTTGAGCGATGCGGTCTCTAGTCAGCCAATATGCAGCGTCATTAACTCCAGCAATGCTTTAATCCCGTTCCAAGCAATCTGCACCCCGATACAAACTAGGAAAACAGCCGACAATTGTGTGATCACAGTCATCCCCGTTGCTCCCAGGATTCGCGCCAAACGGTCGGCAAATCCATAGCAGAGCAAAATGCTAATTGCTATCAACGCCAATCCAATGAGTGCCGCCAAGATTGTCAAGGGATGGTACGCGCGATGGTGAGCCGCGTTCGCACCCAGCGTGATCGCCGCAGAGATTGATCCAGGGCCTTCACTCAGTGGCAATGTCAAGGGATAGAACGCCCGGCGGATTGAGTCTTGCGGCTGGACGGTTTTCTGTACGTCCTGTTTTTCGTCGTCTCGCTGCTTCAGCAACGTCCATCCAGTCGCAATGACGATCAAACCTCCGCCGACCTGCACCGCGGGCAGCGAAATCCCAGAAAGGCGAGCACATAAGTCCCGACAAAATACGTTGCAACCAGCAAGGAAAAACGGTTGATCGCAATGCGCCAAAGGTGGACTTAAAATGCACATCGCGACGGCCCCGCAGATTTGCAAAAGCTGTGAACCCTCTGTAGACCAATTCAGTTACCTATTCTGCGATTCAATGTAGTGGACCATTCACACAACGTCCATTACATCTTTCTGGTATCCCAGGAGAATCGCCGTCGCACCGGCTGAACATCCCATCCCCGCGCGGTTCGATGAGACGGTGCCTCCATCCGCGCAATCAAGCTTTACGCCTTTATAGTTGAATCCTTATGGGTGTACCATCTGCACCATGGGAGCAGCCGAGCATACTTCCGTGGACGATCAAGACTTGGATCTTCGTCAGATTATCGACTCGGCTCCTGCGTTGATCCACACCGCACGGCCGGATGGTTATCTCTATTTCTTTAACCAGACCTGGTTGGACTTCGTTGGGCAGCCACTGAGGAATCTGCTGGGATGGAAATGGACCTCCTGTATTCACCCTGAAGATGTCGAGAGTTTTGTGCAGAGGTGGCGAGAGTCGATCGCTACAGGAGAACGCTTCGAAACAGCCGTACGAGTACGGCGGGCTGATGGAGTCTATCGTTGGATGCTCCATCGCAAGGTACCACGACGAGACGTTGATGGAGTTGTGGTCCAGTGGGTTGGATCGAGCATTGAGATCGAGGAACGCAAGCGGGCCGAAGAAGAGCTCCAGATCAGTGCCCAGTTGCTGCGGAGAAGTGAATTCTACCTGTCCGAAGCACAACGTCTAGGGCACGTGGGCAGCTGGGTTTTCGAGCCTGCAGGAAGTTTTGGCCATTGGTCCCGTGAACTCTTTCAGATATACGGGCTTGATCCTGACAAACCTGCCCCAACCCTTGAGGAATACCTTGGACGCGTTCATCCGCACGATCGTGAGTTCATGGCATCGTTGATCAAGCGAATGCTTGCCGAAGGATTGGGATGCGATGTCACCAAGCGTATTGTGCGACCTGACGGCGAGGTGAGGCATATTCGTTGTGTGGGTGCTCCTGTTGTAGAAGAGGGATCTCTGAAACGAATCGCAGGCAGCGCCATGGATGTAACGGAGCACGAACTACTTACCCAGGAACTTCGGCGTCGCGAAGCCTATCTGTCAGAAGCTCAAAGGTTGAGTCACACGGGCAGCTTTGGTTGGAGACCGGGCTGCGAAGAGCATGTGTGGTCGGACGAAACATACCGCATCTTCGAATATGATCCGGCGGTGAAGATCACGCTCGACATGATCGTGGACCGCGTTCACCCTGAAGACCGTAGTTTCGTTCTTGAGACTGTCGAACGAGCCTCTACCAGCGGCGGCTCCATCGACTACGAGTACCGTCTGCTCTTTCCCGACGAACGCGTCAAGTATGTTCACGTTCTCGCGCGGCCGCTGGAAACCGACTCCGATGACCTCGAGTTCGCCGGGGCGGTCATCGATATTACTGAGTCCAAACGGGCAGAAGAGAAGATCCAACTCAGGGAGAGAGAGCTTCGGACGATCATTGAGATCATGCCCGCCTACATGGGAACCTCTTTGCCTAACGGAACAGCTGATTTTCTGAGCCAGAGTTGGTTGGACTACTCCGGCCAGACCAGAGAAGAGGCTCTGGGATGGGGATGGGCGAGTGTGGTTCATCCCAGCGACGTCGATCGAGTGTTGGCAAACTGGCAGGTGGGATTGACTTCAGGAAAATCTGTAGAGCAGGAGTTTCGTTGCCGGCGAGCGGATGGAATCTATCATTGGTTCCTGAGTCGCAGTCTCCCTCTCCGTGATGACGAAGGGAAGATCGTTAAATGGTATGGGATTCTCTTCGACATCAATTCATTGAAAGAGACCGAAAGCGCTCTTCAGGCGCGAGAACACGAGCTCGTTGGCATTATCGAAACAATTCCCTCAATGCTCTGGATAACGTCGCCGACCGGAGAACCAATCCATAATTCTCAAAGACTCCTTGAATATGTTGGGGCTTCCTTCCAAGAATTCGCAAATCACGGGTGGGTGAGCTTCATTCATCCTGATGATCGAGAGGAATCCTCGAAGGCATTCTTCCGCGCAATCGAAACTGGAGAGTCATACAACGTAATACATCGTGTGCGACGTGCGGATGGAGAGTACCAGTGGCATCAAACGAGAGGCGAACCTTTTCGTGACCCCGACGGAAAGATCATTCAGTGGTACGGTCTCTCAATTGACATCGATGAGTGGAAACGAGCAGAAGACCACCTTCACGAGGCGCGCATCAAGCTCAGCACAGCGTCGAAAATCGCAACCGTAGCTGAGCTTTCAGCATCGATCGCTCATGAACTCAATCAACCGCTTATGGCTGTGCTTGGAAATGCCCAAGCCGCCAAGCGTTGGTTGGCAGCCAACCCGCCTGATCTACCCGAAACAAACGCCTCGATTGAGCGAATATTGAGAGATATTCGCTCAGCTGACCAGACCATGCAGCACATTCGCGCTCTTTTTAAGAGCGAGCCATACGAGAAGAGGGACGAGAATGTTCTGGACATCATACGAGAGTCCTTACGTTTTATCCATGAAGGCCCCAACAAGCGCGAGGTCCAAATTGACTGGTCCATTGAAGGTAGTCTGCCGCCAATTTGTGTCGACCGAATTCAAACTCAGCAGGTATTTATCAACCTAATTTCGAATGCGATTGAAGCGGCCGACGGGAGTCCAAATACATCCAAGATTCTGATGAGAGCCTTTCTTACACAGGAGCAAGAGGTCGTTGTCCAGGTCATCGACAATGGCACGGGACTCGAAGATACCGAAAAAATATTCGATGCCTTTATTACAACCAAGGAAAAAGGAATGGGTATCGGCCTGGCCGTCTCAAGATCTGTCGTCGAAGCCCATGGCGGGCGACTCTGGGCAGAGAACAATCCTGACCGCGGGGGCGCCACTTTCAATGTCGCATTGCCCGTGTCGTCAAAAACGTGACGGCTAGCTCCTCGTCCAACGATCCTCACCCTTCAATCCACAATAAAAATCCCGGGCGAGCCAAGCTGCTCTCGCCGGGTTGCTGGCAATCAATTTTTCAACTACTTGGTGACGGCATAGTTAACACCATCGCCGGTCTTTTCTCCACGGGTATTGACATTTTTTCCGGCGTCTCTGGCCCTGACCTCAGCTGCATGATCAACGTCTTTGGCGCCGGTCTTCGTAGCCTTGCCGACCTTCTTAGCCGCCAGGGGTTGATCAAGCGTTCTTTGCAAGTGGCACGTTGAGAGGAATCCTGCGCCGAGTCAGGATTGTTCTCTGCTTCACATGAAAGGGACGCCACTTCGGAGTGAAAATATGTGATGTTCTTTTCGACGGAGATATTTTAAGATTTCGCGGCTCAGATTTTATATGGACGCTCAGGCCAGACCGAGATGAAATCGCCATCTCCCGTCTTGCCACCCCACTCCGTTCTTCAAGGAGGCATGACAGCTACCAGAAATCTGTAATAGCAGGTATCCGAGTTGGAACACTACGATAAAACCCGTGTCGGTTCCACTCGAATGAGCGTCGACCAAATCAAAATCAGTGGCTTTGCAGCAGCATGCACATCCGCTGAACGATTTCGGGCTAAAGTATAGGGCGGAGCTCGCGAAGGCTATGAACAAGCGACTTGGCGCACAGATAAATTCCGAGATTTATCCTTCACAAACTCCTTTTAGAAGGTTGATCAGGGCATCGCCATCAACCGGTTTGCGGAAGAAGCCGACTGCTCCTTTTTCAAGGTAGAACAATTCCGACTTCTCAGAAGGCTTTCCGGTGATGACAATGACTGGAAATGAGCTACCGGTACTGTTAATGTGTTGGAGCAAACCCAGACCGCTCATCTGCCGCATCTCCACATCAGTGATGACGCAAGAGCTCTTTTCCAGACCATCTGACTCGAGAAACTCCTCTGCCGAGCCATAGCCTTCAGCGATATATCCGGAGGAGGCCAGTAGGTTTATCAGCGACTCGAGAACTCGGAGATCATCATCAATGACTGCGATCGTGCGGGCCTGCATGCCCATTGAAACCTCCGCCCCTCTGGGGCGATCCATAGAAAATCATTCACAGCAATTTAGGATGCTTTGGAAGACTCGAGATTTAGCTTGCTGGCGAGTTTAATCAGGGTCGCGAATGAATCGGCTCCCATCTTCCGCATTATGTGCCCACGGTGTATCTGCACGGTATACTCCGTGATTCCCAGCTCCCAGGCTGCCTGCTTGTTTAAAAGACCCCGTGCCAACAGCGGTAACACCTGTTGTTCCCTGGGAGTCAACGATCCGTAACGGGCGAGTAGATTCTTCCGTTCTAATGCAGCCAACCGAAGTTTCCGATCCTGTTCGAGCGCCCTTTCGATACAGGCAAGTAGTGCCGCCTCGTCAATAGGCTTGGTGAGGAAGTCCATCGCTCCTCCCTTCATCGCTGTGACAGTGGACGGAACATCGCCGCGTCCGGTAATAAAAATGACCGGGATTGCCGTCTGGGCGGCAATCGACTCTTGCACCTGCAATCCATTTAATCCTGGCATTCTCAAATCGAGAACCACGCACCCGGAGCAGTCTTGAAGTTCGAAGTCGAGGAAGTCTTGTCCTGAAGTGAATATTTGAACCTGCTTGCCATTGGCCCGCAGTAGCGATGAGAGAGCGTTTCCAACACTGGCATCATCATCAACGATGTAGATCATTTCGGTTGACGGCACGATCCCCTCCAGGAGTGGGCTACTGATAGCTGCGCTCGTCATTATTCACAAGCCTCAAAATGCTCGGCGCACCGCTTCTAAGCGCACCTTGTGAGAGATTATATCGGGAAGGCATGTCGAAATCATTGACGCACCTTCGAATCACGCATTACATGAATATGTAATTGCGAAAGCCCAATTTTTCGCTAATGAAGGATTTCGCGGAAAATGTTCTTCGCTCCTCCATCATCACGAAGAGGTACTTCTGCTGTCCATCTTTTGCCTCCGAGGCATCATGGTTCGGATCCACTAGCTGCGGAAGCGTTGGCCTGAACAGTGCTATGCGGATAGTCAACAACAAGGTCACACCAATGTCGATCCACACCATGGACTCCTCCTATTTCGTTCGGGCACTCGCTGGGGGCAGTCAATTTGATTCGCGCCGGAGCTCTAATGTCTTCGCCATCATAAGGATGGCAGCGTTCAGAATGCCATTACATATCTATTGGTCTAGGCTCAAAACAATTCCCACGAGGGTCGCGCTACACGGCTCCGAAAGATCGGCCCTCCGCCTTGAGGGGCACTTGAAGATTCGCCTCGACAGGCGGAGGCGCTTTGCCCAACGATGCTGAGACGACGGCGGTGAAGAGCCACGCTTCGGAGCCGTCGGGAGCTATATGCTCCGTTCCAACAACATCTACCGCACCGCCTCGTGCAGAATCTCTGGCACGGAGAAAGAGACGTGCGCGATAGGGCTGATAATGAATCCGCGCTTCCTGCCATAGACTGGAAGACAGATCCAGCAATTGAAGTCTCCAAGCTGGGTTGTGCTCGCAGCAGTGATCTCTCTCGACTCTTGATTTACATAGATGAGCCGGCCGTCGAAATCTGCCAACCACGTGGGATTTGGAGAGCGCTCAAGGAAGGCATCCAGTGCAGTCGTATCCATCATTTCCGCGACGTGTCGGGTGAATCCCTTGAGAAGATTTTCACGGCAACAGCCAAGTGGACTCCCGTGCAAATCTTCCGATTTATTGCTCTGTTGAGCCTCTTACTGAAGGGAATATAAGTGCATTACTTGTTTATGGTGGCGGGCGGATTTCAACTCTGAGCATGCCGACAGCACACATAAAGATGTGATGGCGTGACGTGGAGTGCTTCGGATATCGTACGGTTGCAGGCGATGCAATTCCCAGATGACGCCAGAAAAACTTGCCACGTTTTTGTGATGGCCGGGGCAGCGCCGCGAACGGAATGGCTTGACGATTCCTTCGCCCTCGACAACAAACGATTCATCGTCACCGGATCCGATCTTGCTGCGTTCGCATGTGAGGATCAATGGCCGCTAAAACGGCCTCCACTCATGCTCGAAACCAACATCCCAGGAATCATTGCTGTTGGCGACACGCGAGCGGGGAGCGTGAAACGGGTCGCCTCCGCAGTCGGCGAGAATTCAATGGCGGTACACCTCGTATATCGATATCTTGCCGAGTGTGAAGATCAACTTGCTTCGACTCAACAAGTGCCCGTGGTAGCGGCTCAGGCCACAGTCTTATCGGCTCATAGTTCGCACACCCTTGCCACATGAACATGTAATGGCGCAACGGGATTGTAAGCGTTATGTTGACCAAAACGATGCTGAATCGCATTGGCCATCGGTGAGGGCGGAAAGCACATTCCTGAGTAGAGGTGGCATTACTTCGAGAGCACAGTCGCCCCCGAGCTGAGTCCTCGCTACTCGCCGAGCAATCTTTAACGAACTCGAATCTCACGGCACTCCTTTTAAAAAATCGCAATCCGGGCAGGGTTCTCCATGAACTGGAAGGTCAAAACCATCGCTAATCGTAGTAGCGGAAAACGAATTCCGGAGGTCAAGCTCCCAATCGGAATGACACTGGTCCAAGGTGCGCGTGGGCGCAGTAAACCGGAAACCGTAGGAGTCGACATCAGCCCTCTGGAAGGTGCGATCTCCTCGAGTTTCCTGGTTGCTATCCATACGCCACGAGACAGTCACGGCCCGCTAGACAGATCTTCGGAGGCGGTCGCCCGTGACTACTCGATAGATCTGTTGCCGTTCCACGAGTTAATCGCGCGAGTTTGCGCCGCGTTGAAACGGACTCATGACTCCAATGAGGAACAAGTTCTATTCAGGGTGGGGGATTTGCATCTTGATGCTTCGAGGCACCTGGTACATAAGAGAGGTCGCCCCCTCCACCTGACTCCGAAGGAGTTCGCACTTCTCCATAACCTGATGAGGAATGCGGGGAAGCCGGTCTCACATAGGAAATTACTACGATCAGTATGGGGATCACAGTACGGTAGTGATCGCGAGTATTTGCGAATCTTCGTCAGGCAGTTGCGCCTCAAGATTGAGGACAATCCTGCAAATCCAAAGTACCTCTTGACAGAGCCAGGGATCGGCTATCGCTTCGCGGAAACGGTGGAAGGAAATTCTGCCATTCCTTCGCGCAGGTGACTAGATCGTCCAGGGATCTCGTACGCGTATATCTGCTGCACGATACGACAGCACACACGTTCGCCCAAAGATGATCAGGGCCCCGTCACGGCGAAAGAGCTTCGACACCGATCACATATATTCGATGCTCTTCCTTCTTCGATCTATCGCTAACAGGAACATGTAATTTCGATCGGTTCACCCTATTGCTACGATCACGCTGTCGACGTAGCGCACTGACAGAAAGACCAACGCCTTGTCTCGGGGAATTCACATTCGAAGATGTCGAGACATGTGTGGTGGATGTCCGTTCGTCCCCATGTTGCGCGGACTACCGCGGCCGATTATTCACTGGATTGGCGGACTGCTCTTTCGATCTTAGGTCGCTCATCCTCCAGGAGTTCCTTTCCCGACTACCGAGTGCGTGGCTAGCGATGGACCTCACTTATGTGGACTGCACATTCCGAAAGCGTACGAATTCGCATTGTCGTCGGAAGACTGGCACAACTTCGAACACTTCTGTTTTTTCGCGACGAGCCTCACCTTCTGGTGGCCCATCGTGCAGCCTTGGCCGGCACGACACCGATCAACCTCGTGGATGATCATTCCGTACCTGTTGACGTCGGACTTCGTAAAACACAGGGTTGACGGCATTCCTGCGTATTTCAGGGCGATTACTCTACCAGAGCTATGGAGTCGTCGAACGGCCCAAGATCGATTCCTATAAACGGACTTAGCAAACCCGTTGCCAGACGGCATCCAGGTTTCCTTAAAACGCTGAGATTCGGCCTGAACCGGAAGGACGTGACGATCAAGTTTGGCTGAAAGACGCAATGGCTTGCTGCTCGTCACTGAAGAGCTCGAAGAGTGGGAGGACGCAACACATTTGTAGAACCTGAGTAACATGGCGCGACGGGTTGACAAGTTTGAGGGAGCCGCCTGCTTCCTTGCTGGAGGTGAGGATGCGGACAAGGACACCGACGCCACTTGAGTCGATGCGGGAGACCTCTTCGAGATCGAAGACGAATTGAGATTCGCCGTGGCTGGCAAGGTTGTCCATCTTCTGGCGAAGATCGTCGATAGGCTGACCGAGGACGAGGTGGCCGCGAAGGCGGATGGATTCGACGTCTCCGTGCGTAAGTGTGTCGATCTCGAATCGGGTCAAGGGTTCTATCTCCTGAAACTGCGTGCTGTCCGCCGATGTGCCGGATATAGTTCCTACGAATATTTGTAACAAAGGAAAGCTCCACAGGAAGGCCGGGGCAGGATACCATTCTAGCCATCAATCGAATCGATGGCGTGGAGTTTCCTGGAGTGAGTGATCCGGTAGTGTCATTGCGTCTTATTCGTCTCTCTGGCTTGCTGCTGAAGCATCTGGAGAGTGTTTCGCGGGCACGCGTGCTCGCAGCCGAGGTCGAAGCGCTGTTCGTGGGGTCTGCAGTGGTGGTTTACACCGTGGACGAATCGGCGAGGACGTGGCAGGCGAGGGCAGCCGTAGGTGGGATTACGGCGAGCCGGGGCGCAATTGCGTACGAAGAGGCCGGCAGCTTGAGTGCGGTCGCCGAAGAGCGTGCAGTATTACAGTTTGCGGCGACAGATCTCGCGCGAGAGGAGTTCGCACATTTCGATGTGCGCCAAAGCTTCAGTGCGTTGAGCTATGTTCCGATTCTGTTGAACGATCGCCTGCTGGGCTGCGTCGAGATTGTCAGCTTTGGCGAGGCCGCGACCGAGGAGGCCCTTGACGAGGCGTCCGAGATGGCGGACTTCGCGGCCATTGCGCTGGACGCGGCACAGCGGTATGAGGCAGAACGCGGTGCGGGGCTCGGTTCGGTACTGCGGTTGACGCAGCTGTACGACATTGAGCGGATCTTCAACGCGACGCTGGAGATGCGTGAGCTCCTTCCAATTATCTGCTCGAAGGTGCAGGACCTGCTCGGGGCGAATGCCGTGAATCTGTGGATGGTGGATCAAAACGATCTGGTCTTGATGGAACAGGTAGGCGAGGACGGGGCAGCACTTGGGGAACGTCGCGCGGACGGCGAAGGAATTGTGGGTGGAGTTGGAGAGACAGGCGAAGAAGTGCTCGTGCAGGAGGAAGATGGACGGTCGGTGATGGCTGCTCCTCTGCTGCATGCGGAAGCTCTCACGGGTGTGTTGGAGGTTGTGCGGGCGGTCGGGCGAGAGTTTGGGGAAGATGATCTGTTTACCCTCACGCAGGTGGCTGGATCGGCGGCACAGGCGCTCCATAACTCTTCCCTGCTGCAGGCGGAACGGAAGATCGAAGTGCTGCGGACGCTGGTAGGAGTGGGGCAGGAGATCACCTCGACGCTGAATCTACCGCGTGTGCTGGAGGCGATTGTGAATCAGCCACAGCTCGTGATTCCGTACGAACGGGCGGCGATCGCACTGGAGCAAAAAGGCCGGATTTCGGTGCAGGCAATTTCGGGAGTGACGAAGCTGGATAGATCGACGTCGGAGGTGCAGGCGCTGAATGGATTGCTGAGCTGGGTGGGCGGGGTGGGAACGGAGGTGTATGTCACGCAGCGGGGCGACGAAATCAGCGACGCAAGGCCGGAGACACGCGAGAAGTTTCGGCGATACTTCGAGACCTCGGGGATGAGAAGTTTTTATGCGCTGCCACTGGGGGACGATGAGGGACGGCTGGGCATTCTTTCGTTTGAGAGCTCGGACGCGGAATTTCTCGGAGTGCTTCACCTGGAGATCATCAAAATTCTTTCGAGCCAGGCGACGTTGGCGCTGAGAAACGCTTCGCTGTACAAAGAGGTCCCTTTCATCGGGATCCTGGAACCCCTGATTGAAAAGCGGCGCCGATTCATGGCGATTGAGCGGCGACGGCGCGGGCTGCTATTGGGCTCAGTGGCGCTGGTGGCGTTGGCGCTGGTGCTCGTTCCGCTGCCGATGCGGGTGTCTGGGCAGGCGCAGGTGAGTCCCTCGCTGACGGAGTATGTGCATGCGGAAGAGGACAGCGTGGTGCAGCATGCGTTTGTGCGCGAAGGCGATCACGTGGAGCCAGGAACGCCGCTGTTCCAGATGGCAGACTGGGGCCAGAGGGCGACGCTCGCCGGCGCTCAGGCGAAGTATGAAACCGCGATGTCGCGGATGAATCGCGCGCTCACCGACAACGACGCGACAGCAGCTGGGCAACATCAATTGGAGGCTGAGTACGCGCGCGGTGAGGTAGCGCGGCTGAATGACAGGCTGAAGCGGACGATGTTGCGGTCGGAGATCGCGGGTGTGGTCGCGACTCCGCATGTGGAGGACCTCGTTGGGAAGAAACTTTCGAACGGCGATCCTGTGGTGGAGCTGATGAGCACGCAGAGTGTGGTGGTGAATGTCGCGGTGCCGGAGCAGGATGTTGCGCTGGTAAGGCCGGGAGCGCAGACGGTGGTAAAGCTCGAGTCGTTTCCAGCAGCGACCTTTCGCGGGCGGGTGGATACCGTGAGCCCTTCGGGGATAACAGTGGGGGATAAGCACCTGTTCTTTGCACGGGTGGCGTTGCCGAACGAAGATGGAAGGCTGCGGCCGGGAATGCAGGGCACCGGGAAGGTCCGAGTGGGTCTACGGCCGCTGGGGTATGTGCTGTTTCGCGATCCTGCATTGTGGGTCTGGTCAACGCTGTGGAACTGGTTTGCCTGGTAAGGAGCACGAATGGTTCGTCTGGTTGCGGCTGCTTTGGTGATCTTTGGGATGTCGGGATGCACAGCGGATCCTCCTCCGGTAGCGGCAGCTCCGGCGGAGAGGCCACGGCCTGTCATGGCTTCGGCGCCGAGCGCGAGCGCCCCGCGTGCGATTGTGGTGACGGGTCCGGTAACCGTGGAAGAACAGCTGGATGTGGTGGCGCTGCGGTCCGGAGTGATCGTTGCGATGCCGGTGGATGTGGACTCAGAGGTAGAAAAGGACCAGGTCATGGCTCGTCTCGATGCGCGGCAGCTCGAAGCAGATCGCGCGACGGCCGAACATAAGGCGGAGAGCGTGGATGCCGATCTGAAGAACTGGGAGTCGGAGCTCCAGGTGAAAGAGGCCGACCTGCGCCGGGCCGAGGCCATGCACAAGGCGGGTATCAGCACACAGGAGGCATACGACCACAGTATCTACGAAGTGACGGCGAGCAAGTACGAAGTGGAACGGCAGCGCGGCGATGAGCTAAGCGCCAAGGATAATGTGCGGTCGATCGACCTCGAACTGGAGAAGACGCAAATCGTCGCGCCGTTTCGCGGTGTGGTATCTCAGCGCTACGTGCGGCAGGGACAGTACGTGACGGTGGGAGAGAAGCTCTTTCGCGTGGTGGGACGGTCCTCACTTGAGGTGCGATTCACGCTGCCCGCGGAGGATGCCCGGCTGTTGCGGCGCGGAGACGTGGTAACGGTATCGGCGACCGCAGATTTCAGCGAGAGCACGCCTGCTTCGGTGACGCACCTGAGTCCGGTGATAGATCCCGGAAGCGGAACGATCGAGGTCGTGGCAACGGTGAAGGATCGTCTTCCCGGGTTGATTCCCGGAACGATAGCCTCGATAAGGATAGCGGGCGCGCGATGAACCTCGCCGAAGCACTGAACGCGGCATTGCCGGAGATGCCGGTGCGACGGGTGCGCACGGGTTTTCCAAAGATGGATCCCGCAGCGGTGGTGAAGGCGAACGTCGAGGACGGCGAGCCGGTGATGGTCGTGCTGAACCGCAGCACAGACAAGATGTTTCGCTTCAACCCCACGCAGTGGAGAATCATCGAACTTTTCGATGGGGTACGAAACTACGAGGAGATCGCGGCTCTGCATGCTGAGCGGTACGGCGTAGCTTATGGCACGGATGATCTACGCGAGTTTGCGGCTGGACTGGATGATGCCGAGCTCTGGTACCGGACACCTCTCGAGCGCAGTGTGGCGCTGCGGCAGAAGCTGGAGAGCGGACGGCACCAGCATACGCATCGTAAGTCGAAGTGGGGTGACATTGCCCACATGCAATTTTCGGCGTGGGATCCGGACCAATACTTCAATCGAATCTATCCGTACACAAAGTGGGTGTACAGCGGGTGGTTCACAGCGCTGACGGTGACGTTGTTTGCCTGCATGCTGCTGCTTTCGCTTGCGAACTGGCAGCAGATCCGTCTCGATACGGTGCAGTTCTACACGTTCACGGAGAAGAGCGCGTCGGACCTGGCGCAGTTCTGGTTGATCTTTCTGTTCCTTGGTTTCTTTCACGAGTCGGCACATGGGCTCACATGCAAACATTACGGCGCCGAGGTGCACGGCATGGGCTTTCACCTCGTTTACCTGACGCCGGCGTTCTTTGTCGATGTGAGCGAAGCCTGGGTGTATGCATCGCGATGGCAGCGGCTGGTGACGATCATCGCAGGCGTATGGGTGGAAATGATCTTCTGCTCGATCGCGACGATTGTGTGGTGGGGAACGCCGCCCGGAAGTGGAGCGCATGACTTTGCGTACAAGATCATGCTTCTCACGGGAGCGGCAGTAGTGGTGGTAAACATGAATCCATTGATCAAACTCGATGGATACTATGCGTTCTCCGAGATCATCGGGTTTTCGGATATCAAGGAGAAGTCGACCGCATACCTTTCAGGACTGGTGCGCGGCCGGATATTTCGTCTGCCGGTGGAGATGGAGTATGTGACGCGGCGCCGGCGGCCCGGTTACGTGGCATACGCGCTGCTCTCGGGGATCTACAGTTACGGGCTGCTGTTCACGGTGGTGCGATTCAGCTACAACGTGTGCTCCAGGTACAGTCCGCAGTGGGGATTTGTGCCAGCGGCAATCATCGCCCTCGTGATGTTTCGCGGCCGGCTTCGAACGCTGACGCAGTTTGCGCAGACCGTATACCTGGACAAGAAGGATCGAGTGCGGGCGTGGTGGACAGCCACACGAGTAGCGATAGCTGCGTTAGCTACGCTGGTCATTCTGTTCGCCCCAGTGTTGCATGAGACAGTGACGGCGCGATTTGTGCTGGAGCCGGGAGAGCGCGCCGTGGTACGCACGACCATCCCCGGGCGCGTAGTGTCGGTAATCGCTCGTGAAGGAGAGACGGTGACGGCAGGATCGCCTCTGATCGAGATGGAGAACCGCGAGGTGCGCTCGATGCGCGCGGGGGCCGGCAGCGAGTTTGCGTTGACAGGGATGAAGCGCGTGGAGGCGCAGCTCGATCATAGCGATCAGGGTCAGGTGATCGCTGAACACGCGCGTGCAGGTGTAGAGCGGACGATCGCCGAGGAGGAGTCGGAGCGGCTGAGTCCGCGCGCACCGATCTCGGGCGTGGTGATGAACGCGGGGCTCAAGGACCTGGCGGGAAGCTACCTGGATGCAGGGACCATAGTGGCGGAGATCGGCGCTATAGGGCAGATGCGGGCCCGAATCTTTGTGCTTGAATATGCGCTACCGCGCGTGCGCGAGGGAGAGCCTGTGCATCTGCTGGCGGATGGACGGTTCGGTGTCCTGCGATCGCGAGTGATGAGCGTAGAGAGAACGCCTGAGCCTCTGGATGCCGCTCTGGATACGAATGAAAAGATTCGAGGAGTGGGAACGCTGACTTACTTTGCGGCCGATGCGATGATCGCAAACGATGGCACGCTACGCGACGGAATGACGGGAACGGCGAAGATCGTGGTGCGCCGGCAGAGCCTTGCAGAAGCGTTGGTTCGCGAGGTGCGGGAGTTCGTCCAGCGGAAGCTCTGGTAAAGGAAAAGGGTGGAAGCCGAAGCTTCCACCCTAAATGTACGTTGGGTTGGTGCAGAAAAATTCGCGCAGAAAGCGAACGCAGAGAGATCCAAAACAGAACTAAAGCAAGATGACAGCGGGGAGCATAACGTACATCGATAACCGAGCCTCGCTTAGACCAGCTTGCGGCTCGCGACCTTCTTCGAGAGAACCGCACGGCTGGCGATCGTCTTCGAGAGAACCGCGCGGCTGGCGATCGTCTTCGAGAGAATCGAGCGGCTGGCAACGGTCTTCGATAGGGCGACCGGGGCAGCAGCGGCGGCCGATTTGGGTGAAGACTTCGTGGTGATGGCGGAATTCTTCTCGGGGCTTAGGTTGCTGGTCAGCGATTTCTTCTGGATAGCCATGGTTATTTCTCCTTTGAAAGTCTTCAGGTCAGCTGTAGTTTTTCTAAGGCTGAGCTGTGCTTTTACCTAATGCAAGCGGCGTGCCAAAGCCGTGAAATACGAAAACACGGAGTTTTTGGAACTTACAAGCGTCAGCCCAGGTCGAAAGATGTGTCTCGGGTGTAAATTTTCACCACACGGGGTTAATTTTTAACCCCCTGACCACTTGAAACCATCATTTGACCCGGTCTCCGTTGATGGAGTGCTTGCGACAGAGATACTTCATCTTTTCAACCGGGATATGCAGAAGCGCTGCAGCAGCAGTCTTGCCGCCCGCCCGACGCAGTGCTGCCAGAAGGTAGGCGACCTCGATGCGCGTCAGCTCGTCTTCAAGATCGAGGCCCTCCGGCGGAACGAGGATCTCGTCGTAGTTCGCGGTGCTCTCGTAGAGAACTTTTTCGGGAAGGTGCTTCATCGAGATGGTCTCGCCGTCAACCATGAGAGCGAGGCGCTGAGCAAGATTCTCCAGCTCGCGTACATTGCCCGGCCACGCGCTGGATTCGAGCACTTGGAGGGCTTCGGGCGAGAAGTGTTTGAGAGGCAGATTCCCCGCGGTGCAGTACCTGTTGAGGTAGTGGTTCAGTAGCAGCGGGATGTCGCCTTCACGCTCGCGCAGTGGAGGAAGCGCGACCGGAATGACACAGATGCGATAGAAGAGGTCTTCGCGGAACTGGCCCTGGCGGACCATCTGCTCGAGGTTGTCATTGGTGGCGGAGATGAGTCGAAAATCTATCTTGTGCGGAGTCTTGGCTCCGATGCGCTGAACCGTCTTCTCCTGGAGCACGCGCAGCAGCTTGCTTTGGAGGACGAGCGGGAGCGACCCGATCTCGTCGAGGAAGAGCGTTCCGCTGTCGGCGAGTTCAATCTGCCCGTGATGGGTGGCGTGAGCTCCCGTGAAGGCGCCTTTTTCATGGCCGAAGAGCTCGGACTCCATGAGGGTTTCGGGGAGAGCTGCGCAGTTGACGCTGATGAAGGGCTGGCCTCGGCGTGGGCTGAGATCGACGATCGCGCGTGCGGCGAGTTCTTTGCCGGTGCCACTCTCTCCGCGGAGAAGGACAGTGCTGTTGCTGGAGGCAACGCGGCGAATGGTCTCGTACAGGCGCTGCATGGGCTCGCTGCCGCCGATCATGTCGCAAAGTGAGTTGCGTTGCGCGAGTTCACCACGGAGCTGCTTGGCTTCGAGGCGTTTGCGGTGTTGTTGCGCGGCTTCGAGGAGATGGTCGCGAAGTTCGGGAAAGCCGATGGGAGCTTGTAGCATCTCGTCGGCTCCAGCCTTCTTTGTGCGCGTGCGGGCGTTTTTGAGGTGCGTGCGCGAGATGGCGGTGAGATAGATGTGGGGCGCAGCCGCACGGATAGACTCGATGTAGGCGAAGACATCTGCACCGGGCGAGACGATCGTGTCGAGGTCGATGACCAGGATCTCTGGTTTGTGTTCGGAGAGGCTCTGGAAGAGAGCTGCGGAGTCTGCCGCGAAACGGATGAAGAAGGCCGAGGCCAGCTCCTGTCCGATTTCGGGCAGCGCGCCGTCGTCGCTAGTGGCAAACAGCAATTTCAGCCCGTCTGTGGGCTCTAGTGCACCCGCACTCGATAGCAATGGCGCCTCGATATAAAGGATTAGGCGAGAATTATACGAGAGTCTTCAGAATTGGGAAGGTTCGATGCTCGTTTCATAGGTTCGGCTATTTCGAACCCGATGCGAAGGTGACTCTTCAACGATAACGGACTAGTTAGCGCAAACGATCTTGCCAATCAGTCTTAAATCGCCGATGCACTTACCTCTAATAGCTTCAGCTGACGATTCGTCTCATGGTTCGCACCGAGCTTTAAGATTTTTGGGGAAGTGTGATTCAGACCGACTATGACGGATTCGGCTCAAGCAAAGGTTGAAAGTCCAATCCGATTGGAACGGGAAAGCACGATCGAAGAACCATCGGTAGGTTCCATCTGCGCGTCTAAAGCGTACCTCCGTTTCGAGGTAAGTTCCGGCGGCCAATGCGGACTGCCAATTGGCCGTCAAGTGATCACGGTCGAGGGGATGTAATAGGTTCACCAGCCCCAACCCTGCAACTGTTCTCTGGTAAGCCCTGTGTAATCCACCCAACTTTGGCTGACGAAATCGGCCGATCCGCCAGGCAAAGCGGTCCCCACAAAGGCGGGCATCGCCTCAATGATGCGCGTCATATTCCCACGTGCCTAAGATCGCCGGTCTCAGCCAACGAACCCAGCAAACGACCGGCGTTGTCGGAAGTTTTGCCTTCGGATCATGTCACAGAATCAACTAACAGGAAGATGTGATTGGCGGGCCACACCACTATGCCTACCATAACGTAGTACAGGCCCAATCTGTAGAACACAACTGGAATCTCCTGCGTTGAAAATGGCAGTTTGACGTCGCGAGTTCGAAACAGAGTACGGGAAACATTATTTTGGAGATCTTCATGCAATCTTGCGGGGCACGAGCCAACATCGACCTGAATTGCTTTGGCACCACTACATCCGAGGCTATCCTCGTTGAGGCAGCCAAATCGGGAGATCATTCGGCCTTTGAAGAGTTATGGGCTCGACATTCGGACACAGCATTCAGGTCGGCATATCGGATCCTCAGAAATCGCGACGATGCGGAAGATACATTACAGGACGCATGGATGAAGGCGTTCGTCCATTTGAAAACTTTCGATGGTCGCTCACAATTCTCCACCTGGCTCACCCGGATAGCGATCAATTCTGCTCTTATGGTATTGCGCAGGAAGCGTTCCCATCCAGAAACCTCGATGGATGGGAGTGGAGATGGTGAGACATGGGACCAATGGGAAGTTCCAGACAACAGATCAAATATTGAAGATCTTTATTTGAAGAAGGAAGCGGAACTGAAGTTGAAAGAAGCAATAGAGTCTCTACGGCCTCCCCTTCGAATTGTCATGGAGATTCAACGATTCCATGACGGGACTAACAAAGAGATTGCGGACGCAGCAGGGATTTCTGTGGCCGCGCTTAAATCGCGTTTGGTGAGAGCCAGAGCTCTACTTCGTAGCTCACTACAGTCTTCCATGTCCCCTAGGAAACACGGCGATACACCTAGTTTTGGCTTGCGGTGCTAGCGCCGCAAGGCATAGGGGTTCACGCACCAATCCACACATTTGTGATTTTCTGTAAGGTTAACCGGAGAGACGGTTGGCCTTTTCTTTTGGATAGCCAGAAAACTCCTAAACTGCACCAGATCCCCTAAACACGGCAGGGATCGTCTGAAAGAGAATCTTGATATCGAGCCAGACGGACCACTGATCGATATACCGCATATCCAAAGCCATCCATTCGTCGAATCCAATGGAGCTCCGACCCATAATCTGCCACAGGCAGGTAATTCCTGGCTTCACACTGAACCGCCGCCTATGCCAGTCCTGTGAAAATCCCTCGTAGTCGCGAAGCGGAAGTGGCCTCGGGCCCACAAGACTCATCTCTCCGACCACAACATTAATGAGCTGCGGTATCTCGTCCAGACTCGTCTTGCGAAGAAACTTGCCCGCCGGTGTAATCCGAGGATCATTCTTCAGCTTGAACGTGGGCCCCTGAGTTTCGTTCAGGTGTTCAACCTGCGCCATAAGACGCTCCGCATTCTGAACCATCGTACGAAACTTCAGAATCTCAAATGGCCGCTTACCGTGGCCCATCCTGGTTTGCCTGAAGAAGACCGGCCCTGGACTTGTCAGTTTAATCAATAAAGCAATCATCAGGAAAAGGGGCGCGAGTGTCACGAGCAACAACACGCAAATCATCACATCGGCCACACGCTTGATCATGAAAGCCCATGCATTCCATGATTCGTCATGCAAAGTAATTGTGCTGATGGTTCCATGCAAAAAAGCTGTTTCCTTCGAATCTTCCCGATCGAAAAAAGTGCCAAGAAACCGAACCGCAATTCCGTGATCGCGACATGAGGAGATGATGCCCGCAATCTGCTGGTAAAACGATGCGAGTGGCAGAGCAACAATGACCTCATCCACGGGCAGCGTTCTGAGCAACTCAGGAACAGAATCAAGTCCACCGACTAAAGCTCCCAGATGTGAGTCAGCCGTCTGCTTGCTCCACCATTGATCATCCACAAAGCCCTGCACACAATAGCCCCACTCCGGATGTCCTGCCAGCTCTCGAACGAAACTGTTCGCGCGGCGATTCGTACCCACGATGAGGATATGTCTACGGTTTCGCCCTCGAGCGCGAAACGTCTGTATCATCGCTCGCGAGATTAGACGGGTCGTAAGAATAGCCGCAAAACTCATGATGCCGAAGAGGACCGCGACAACAACCAGATCCACCGAATTCCGCATCGATCCTGAACCGATCAGCCAAAGCCAGACCAGGCTCAACAACGCGCAGAAAGAGCAGGCCCAACCTACTTTCAGGGTCTCCCGCAGAGACTCTCGCCGTCGCCCCCCACGATAAAGCCCATTGACCCGCAGTGCCACATGCCATCCCAACGCCAGCACGAAGGTCGAAGAAAAGACCTGAATGGGGTAATGGGTCTCAAGCGAGTTCAGAACATCGAAGACGGGCTGATGAACGGTTGCTACATAGGAGAGGCCGAGACAGCAGAACAATAACGCGATATCGCCGACTGGCGCCAGCTCTAAAATCGTTGCTCTGTTGGAAGGTGTCATTGGGGAAGCCCCTTCTGAGAGTGCCTTCTCTAAAAGTGCGTGGAATTACTGAGCAGCAGGTTGAGCCCGATTTCGTCAGTCCTCAGAGTAACCCGTCTTCAAGCGTTCAGGCAATGAAGAAAATGACCCGAGAAGTATTTCTCACTCGAGACGTTACGTTTTGCAAAACCGAGACGAAACGATTGCAACATTGTGAATATTTTCTTGTCGGTCGGGGCCCATCGTCAACACATCGGTAGCTAGCCATCTGTCAAATACCGACGACAGGCACTCAAAGCTTGTTCACTGAAGCGGAACCCCGGAAAAATAAGAATGGCATCCACACCGCAAACTGCGGTATAAGAAGACTTGACCGTTTTTCTGAATCAGACCCCATTGAACTCGAGCGAAGTTCCATAATCAGCAGAGGTATCTCATGGATCGACTTATCGATGAAATAGCTTCTTCCTGTGCCATCACCCTTATTCGCGCTCCGACCATCAACCGGTCTTTAAAGCCTTGTCGAGGTCTGATCGCGATATCTAAGATATCTCCGCTACCCAGCCAACGCGTTCCCAATTTAGGCCGTCTTATAGAGGCGGCACAGCCTGTAAGAATCAAGCTACATGCAAAAAGAAAAGAATAGAGTCGGCCAGCAGTCGCCAATCTCGATTTAGCGCACTAAAGTAGACCCCCTTGGAGATCCTATGAGTGATTCAATTCACATTGCAGTCGTCGGTTCTGGCTACGTCGGATTAGTAGCTGCTGTTTGCTTTGCAGAGATGGGTCACAGCGTCGTGTGTGTGGACAATGACCAGCAAAAAGTCTCCGCGTTGCAAGGCGGAGAGAGTCTGATCCACGAAAAGTATCTGCCTGACCTCCTGCAGCGATACCGCAATGCCAGGGTGCGTTTCACAACCGACCTGTCTGCCGCCACGCGTGAAGCACAGGCAATCTTCATAGCGGTAGGAACACCCCAGAGCGAAACAGGAGATGCCGACCTCTCTTATGTCGAAGCGGTCGCCAGTGAAATTGCTCGGTCCATCACGACTTATAAGGTGATAGCAGAAAAGAGTACGGTTCCTGTCTACACGAATGAGTGGATTCGCCGCGTCATGGAACGCAATGGCGTCTCGCGTGAGATGTTTGACGTTGTCTCGAACCCCGAGTTCTTGCGCGAAGGAACCGCCGTAGCCGATTTCCTCCATCCGGATCGAATTGTTGTCGGAACCGACAGCGACCGCGCTGCCGATATCATGGCGAGGATTTACGAACCCCTGACCTCCGGCAGATACTACGCGAAGGCAGGAGCCATCGACGGCGTCTGCAATCACGACACCCCACCGCCACTGTTACGCACCTCCACCAAGAGCGCCGAGATCATCAAGCACGCCTCAAACGCTTTTCTCGCATTGAAGATCTCTTTCATCAACGCCGTGTCCAATCTTTGCGAGGCCGCAGACGCCGACGTCGAACAAGTCGCACAGGGCATGGGACTCGACAGCCGCATTGGTCCAAAATTTTTACGACCCGGAATCGGTTATGGGGGGTCCTGCTTCCCCAAAGATGTCGCGGCATTCCGCTCCGTCGCCGAGCAACTCGGAGTCAACTTTGCACTGCTGACCGAAGTCGAAAATATCAACGCGGACCAGAAGCGGCGTTTTCTTAGCAAGGTGCGTTCAGCACTCTGGACCCTTCGCGGGAAAAAGCTCGCTGTCCTCGGTCTTTCCTTCAAAGGCGGCACCGACGACATTCGCGACTCCCCTGCCATCGAGCTAGTTCAAATGTTGATGGAGGAAGGATGCTCCATCAGAGCCTTCGATCCCGCAGCAATGCAGCGTGCAGAGCACATACTCCCACCTCGCCCAAACTTCCAGTATGCTGTCGACCCATACGACGCCGCAACGGATGTAGACGCACTTCTGATCCTCACCGATTGGGCGGAGTTTGGCCGTCTCGATCTCCAGCGACTCGCGGCCACCATGCGCTATCCCATCGTGCTCGATGGCCGCAATCTCTATGATCCCGACCTGATGCTGGAAAATGAGATCACTTACTTCAGTGTAGGAAGGCCCACGCGGCATCACACCCCGGAGCTCACAGCCGTTGCATCTCGCTCTCGTTAGTCGAAGCTTTGTTTTCGTCATACCTTCGAAGTCTTGAAATATCATTGCAATACGAATAGGTGAGGCTCTTTCCAAAGAGCTAAACCGTTGTAGCATCTGGGGGAACTATGAATTCAAAAAGAATCCTCGTCACAGGAGCTGCAGGTTTTCTTGGCTCGCACCTTTGCGATTCCCTGCTCGACGCCGGAAACAGTGTCATTGGCGTCGACAACCTGAGCACAGGCAATGAAGCAAACCTCGCCCACCTTCAGAACGAGCCCCGCTTCGACTTTACTGAGATCGATATCTGTCAGCCCTTCGACGTCGGCAAAGTCGACTTCGTCTTCAACTTTGCCTCACCCGCAAGTCCCGTCGACTACGCCCGACTCGGCGTTGAAACCCTCCTTGTCGGGTCGGCGGGAACCATCAACACGCTCGAAATTGCGAAGAAACACCACGCCGGCTATCTTCACGCATCTACCTCCGAGTGCTATGGCGATCCGGAGGTTCATCCACAGACTGAGGACTACTGGGGACATGTCAACCCGGTCGGCCCCCGATCGGTCTACGACGAAGCCAAAAGGTTCTCCGAGGCTGCCGTCATGGCCTATCACCGTTACCATCAAGTGAATACGCACCTCGTGCGAATCTTCAATACGTATGGACCAAGGTTACAAATCAATGATGGCCGCGTCATTTCCAACCTCATGACGCAGGCTCTTCGCGGTGAGCCTCTCACCATCTACGGCGATGGAATGCAGACCCGAAGCTTCTGTTACGTCTCGGATCTGATCGCAGGCATTGTCGCCCTGGCGGACTCGAACGAGCACCTCCCGGTCAACATCGGCAATCCAGAAGAGTGGACCATCCTGAGTTGTGCCGAAGAAATTCTCAAGCTCATCGGGTCAGACAAGAAAATCGTCTTCAAGCCCCTCCCCCAGGACGATCCAACACGTCGCAGACCCGACATCAGCAAGGCAATCAGGCTGCTCGGGTGGACCCCGAAGATTAAGCTTCGTCAGGGGCTCGAGATGTCGTTAGCCTACTTTCGAGCTAATGTCGAAACCGGGCTAGTTCAAAATCCATAACTGAGAAGTTGTTCTCATAGAGAATTTAGTAAAAATTTCCCCGTGAAAAGACAATGAATCAGAGTTGCGATCATCCGCGATATTCGAGCCTTCATTGTTAATTTCTCGAGTAAATGAGTTGCCGTAAGAAACGCTGGATGAGTACTTACGTCTTAGTGCGAGGGACAAATTAGTTTTAACTTTTGCGATTGGAGAACATCTCTTTAGGTGAGAAGATGTTCTCAATTGAGCGACCAACCTTTGGCTGGAGAGACTCATGAAGCGATTTATTGAAGAAAGAACTTCCCATGGCGCCATCAAGGTGATGGTGGCAAATCTTCCCATCATTCTCTGTGAGCTTTTGCAGGGTGCATTTCAAGCCGTTCCGGACATTAAGATCGTCCTCCCCGCCAACGAACTCCAGCATCTTCTCAATCCGGCCGAACCTGTCCCGGTCGACGTCATCCTCATCGGCTCTTCAAAGACGGACTCTCCCGGCGCCGTCTCCATTCTTCAGTCCATCCCTGACGCATACAAGACTGCCCGCGTCGTCGTCCTCACCCAGGACCCCGACTATGCCGAGGTCATCTCCTTGTTTCGCGCCGGCGCGAAGGGAATCTTCGGCAGCGCCGACCTTCGATTCGAACTCCTGTGCAAGTGCATCCGGTGCGTCCATCAGGGACAGATCTGGGCAAAAAACGAGTTGCTCGCTCACCTGGTCTCTTCCTTGTCTCACCCAAGATCTACGAACGTCATCGACCGCCACGGCAAGCCGCTGCTCACCACACGAGAGCAACAGGTCCTGCATCTTCTATCCGACGGTCTCAGCAACTCCGAACTAGCCACGGTCCTCAAACTGAGCGAGCACACCATTAAGAATCACCTATTCCGCATCTACGACAAACTCGGAGTCTCGAACCGGATGGAGGCCGTCTTGTACGCGCTTACCCCTCGCAACCCGCCCCCGGTACAAAATCGCCCCTCGAATCCTATGCCCTCTAACAAAATCACAATCATCAAAACAGCATAGGAAGTTGCCTTTCTCGTTGTCATCCCGGTAGGGAATCTGCCGTTGCACTCGTCTACGGGCAGGATCCATATCTCCGGCAACTCGGTGGGTTTCTTTCAGAACCGGTGATACACTAACTCTTAGGCTAAGGTGCAGATATCCTGAGCAGAGAGATCAACTCCCTGCTCCGCACCCATCCGAACATTCTCCGGAGATCATGTCTCCGGGCTCAAGAGGTACCAAGCAGCTCCGATGGTTATTCTTCTCGTCATCATTCACGTTGTCGTCTGTCTCTTCCTCATTGGTGTCGTCCTCCTGCAGCAAGGCAAGTCCGCCGACCTCGCCGGAGCCTTCGGCGGTCAAGGCTCGCAGACCGCATTCGGTCCTCGCGGCGCAGCCAACCTCCTCACCAAGCTGACCACCTACTCGGCGATCGTCTTCATGCTCACCTCCATCGGCCTGACGATCCTGTTGTCCCGCGCAGGCGGAGACCACTCCGTCCTCTCCGGCACCGCGCACCCGACCCACCAGACAACGCCAGCCAAGAAGTAGTCCTTTTCAGTCTTCCGAGATGCGCAGGCCACCGGCTTGCGCATCTTTCATTTCACTGCTCAAATTACACCCACCCTCCCAGGCCAAACCATATGATCCACGAGATCCTCACCGTCGGGCCGCTGCAATGCAACTGCTCCATCCTTGGAGACGAGAACTCCCACGAAGCCATCGTCGTTGACCCGGGCGACGACATTCCCCGCATCATGGCCGTCCTCGCCACCCACGGCCTCACCGTCAAAAAAATCGTCATCACCCACGCCCACATCGACCACATCGCCGGAGCCCATCGCCTCAAGCAGCTCACCGGCGCCCCCATCCTCTACAACCAGCACGACCTCCCCCTGGTCAAAATGATGGACATTCAAGCCGGCTGGCTCGGCATCCCCACCCCCACCGTCTCCGCTCCCGACGACACCCTCGAGGATGGCAAGCTCATCGCCGTCACCGGCCTCTCCGGCTCCATCCTCCACACTCCCGGCCACACCGAAGGAAGCGTCTGTCTCCACATCCCCACCCAATCCCTCCTCCTCGCCGGGGACACACTCTTCGCCGGCTCCGTCGGCCGCACCGACCTACCCGGCGGCAACACCCGCAAGCTCCTGAGCTCGATCCACGAGCGACTTCTCACCCTGCCCGACGACACCACCGTCATCCCCGGCCACGGCTCCCGAACCACCATCGGCACGGAACGGGACTCAAATCCATTCTTGCAAAACTAATAAATAGAATTAGTTATACGCATAACCGAAAGCAGAGCTTTACACGCATCACATGAACTAGTAACTACCGTGGTTCAACCCTGTTACCGTTTTTATTCTCTGAATCCCGTCATCAAACTCCAGCATCTGCCCTAACAGACTCACCACTACGCGGCCAGCTCCGGCAATCCCATAAAACGCACCCGGATGCACAATTACCCCCGCCCCCCTCAGCAACCTCTCCGCCATATCCTCTTCAGCAAGCTTCTGCGGCAACCGCAGGATCGCACTCCACCCCGCCTCCACCCGTAACACTTCAACTCCACTCTCCGCCACCGACCGCAGATTCCCCCTCACCCGATCCAGAATCTGCTCCTGAATCCCCCGCCTCCCAGCCAACCACACCGGCAGCGCTCTCTGCATCGGAGCGTTCATCGACAGAAAGGTATCCGCCACCACCTCCAGCCGCCCCATCGCCCGGTTTCGATCCCCCTCCGGCCCGAAACCCACAATCCAACCCACCTTCATCTGCGGCAACCCTGCGATCTTGCTCATCCCGCTCAGCACAAACGTCAACACCGGATGCGGCCCAACTGCAAAGCTCTCCAGCCTCGCACCCTCCTCCAACGGATAATCCAGAAACACCTCATCAACGATCAACGCCAGCCCATGCCGAGCGCATATCTCCTCAAGCCTCGCTCGTTCCTTTGCCCCGGTAGCGTGACCCGTCGGATTATTCGGATTAACCAAAACAATCGCCTTCGTCCGCGGCCCAATCCTGCTCTCCAGCCCCGCAAAATCGATCCACCACCCATAGTCATAAAACAGCGGATAAGGCTTCAGCCGCACATCTTCCAGATCCGCCAGAAAATCAAACAGTGGATAGCTCGGCTGCGCGACCAGCACCTCGTCACCCGCGTCGCACAACAGCCGAAACAGATACCCATACCCCTCACTCGTACTCGTCGTCAGCACCACGCTATCCGGGTCGACATCCGCGCCATGCTCCCCGTAGTACCCCCCAACCGCCTCCCGCGCGAACCTCATCCCACGAGGATCCGGATCGTACGTCATCGCCTCCCCGCTCGCCAACGGCGCAAGAATAGCCTCGGCATCATAATCAAACCCACAAACCGTGGGATTCGAAACAGTCAGGTCGACCAGCTTCCGCCCTGCCACCCGCGCTTCACGAATCGCCGCAGCAAACCCACTCGCCCCCACATCCCAACCAGTCCGCGCAGAAAACCGATAGCTCACCCAATCATCCTAATGCGGCCTGCTACGAAGTAGCAGCAACCCACATCCTCAAATCCCAACGTCCCTTACAATTGCCATTAATGCCCCCAATCAAAGCAGTCCTCTTCGACTACGGCATGGTCCTCTCCGGCCCACCCGACCCCACCGCCTGGACCCGCATGCTCTCCATCACTGGCCTCAACGAGGAGATTCTTCACCGCGAATACTGGGCACACCGTCACGCCTACGACCGAGGCGACCTCAACGCCGAGTCCTTCTGGCACACCGCTGCCTCAGGCGCCGGCATCGCCCTCACACCCCAACAATTCACCGACCTCGTCGCCGCCGACACCGATTACTGGTCCACCCTCAACCCACCCATGCTCGCATGGGTCAGCCAACTCCAGCGCTCCGGCATCCCCACCGGCATCCTCTCCAACATGCCCGACGCCATGGAAGCAGGCCTGCGCGCCCGCCACGCCTGGATCGAATCCTTCGACCATCACACCTGGTCCCACGCCGTCAATCTCGCCAAACCCGAACCCGAGATCTACCACCACGCCGCCCAGGGTCTCAATACTCCCCCCGAAAACATCCTCTTCCTCGACGACCGATCCGAGAACATCGCCGCAGCCCTCGCCGCTGGCATGCAGGCCATCCAGTACTCCACTCACCCAGCCTTCGAGCAGGAGATGCACGCCCGCGGGCTCGACCACCTCCTACAACTTGAGCGGAATACGGCCTCCCAAAACGGGAAGCTATAGTACCTCGGTAACGTATCGTCCCAATTCCTCCACCCCAACAGCGCCAGCGCAAGGAATATTTAAGGTCAGGCTGCACCAGCGTACTGCCCGCAGCTAACAAAACATGAAGACACCGCTCTCTCTCCGACGTACAGTTGCCGGTCTCTGCGGCTTCATCGCTCTCCTCCTGATCGCCTCCCTTCCCCTGGCCGCCCAGCTCACCGGCCCCCAGCAACTCCTCTTCACCGGCCTGCTCGGCTCTTCGAACCCAGATCCCTCGAACGCGCGCTCCGCGCAGTTCAACGCCATCCAATCCGACTCCGCCGGCAACCTCTATCTCCTGCTCGACCAGGGCGACGGCATCCGCCTCCTCAAAACCGACGCCTCCGCAACCAACATCCTCGCCCAAACCCATCTAGGCTCAACCGGCGACATCGGCCTAGCTATGGCCACCGATCCCGCAGGCAACCTCTACATCACCGGCACCACCACCTCCGGCATCCTCACCACAACCTCCGGCGCAGCCTTTCCCAACGCGGCCGATACATCTATCAACTCGTTCATCGGCAAGTTCGACCAAAACTTAAATCCAATCTTCCTCACCTACGCCGGCAGCCCTCGCACCGCCGCCTCCGCCATCGCCGCCACCTCCGACGCCGTCTTCCTCACCGGCAGCATCTTCGGCTCCGCGCTCCCCGTCACCCCCTCCGGCATCATCCAATCCCCCGCCTCAGGCTCCCTCCAAAACGGCTTCGTAGAAAAGTTCAACACCACCGGCACCACCCTCCTCTACGCCACCTACCTCAGCGGCCAAAACGGCAACACCGCCCCCGCCGCCATCGCAGCCGACCCCTCCGACAACGCCTACATCGCCGGCTACACCACCTCCACCGGCTATCCCACCCTCTCCGCCATTATTCCCGACATCCTCACCACCACCTCCGGCTTCCTCACCAAACTCACCCCCGCCGGCGACGGCATCGTCTTCTCCACCTTCATCCCCGGCCCCGGCATCTCCTCCCTCGCCATCGACCCCGTCGCCCAAAATCTCCTCCTCACCGGCTCCATCGCCCCCGGCCAGTTCCCCATCGCCTCTGTCTCCTCCCCGCTGGTCAACACCAACTACCAGACCCTCCTCCGTCTCTCCCTGGACGGCAGCACACTCCTAACCTCCGAACTCCTCGCCCCCGGAACGCAATCCTCCGTCACCCCCGCACCCTCCGGCGCCGCCTGGGTATCGGCAACAGGCAACAACCCCGCCTGGCTCCTCCCGCTCACCGCTCTCTCCACCATCGGCAACAGCTACGCCCTTCGCATAACCCAACAAAACACTATCGACCAAACCATCCGCCTCGGCGGAATCCCCACCACCAACCTCGCCTTCGCAAGCGCCCCCGTCATCCTCACCAGCCTCACCGTCGACGCACTCGGCCAACCGACCTTCGCCGGCAGCGCTTCACCCACCGCAAGCTCCAGTCTCCTCGCCACCGAAACCTACGACCTCCCGCTCCTCAACACCCCAACCGCCGCACTCCCCTCAACCCTCCGCTCCGCCGCTCTCCCCACCGGCTCCTGCACCGGCAGCCTCTGCGCCGGTTCTGCCGCCTACCTCGCCAAACTCAACCCCACCACCGCCGCCCCCAGCCTCGCCCTCTCCACCGACGACTCCCCCAACCTGACTCTCCGCAACCTAGGCAGCAGCACCGCAACCAACCTCCAACTCACAGCCACAAACTTCACCCTCGCCACCGACTGCCCCACCACCCTCGCTCCCAGCGCGGATTGCAACATCGCCCTCACCAGCACCAGCACCAATCCCGGCACCGTCACCGCCCAGGCCAGCAACGCCACCGCGCAAACCGTCACGCTCCCCGCCACCACAGCCACACCAAACGCAATCGTCTTCTCCCCGCGCGAACTCGACTTCGGCATACAAACCGCGACCAGCCCCATCGCCACACGAACCATCACAGTTACAAATTTAAGCAACACCCCGCAAACCTTCCCCTCGCAACTCGGCAGCAACCAATCCACGCCCTACATCTTCGCCGAATCCTCCAGCGACTGCCCCGCCGCAACCGGCAACACCAAAACCCTCGCCGCCAACGCCACCTGCCACATCACCCTCAGCTTCACTCCCTCCAGCTCCTCCGCCAACGACGGCTTCGCCCAGATCCCCTGGACCATCGGCACCGACTCCGCCCTCCTCACCGCCTACTCCCAAACGACAGACCTTAATCTCTCCGCCACCGAGATCGACTTCGGCACCCAATTCGGCACCGGCTCCGACGCCAGCCCCACCCTCCCTCGCTATCTCTACATCTCCAACAACTCCGCCAACGCCGTCACTCACACGCCCGTCACCCTCGCTGCCCCCTTCACCCTCACAGACCATTGCCCCACCACGCTCGAACCCCACACCGTCTGCCAGCTCGAAATAACCTATAACTCCCCGGTAGCCCCATCAGCGGACTCCACCACTCTCACCCTCGACGAAGGCCTCACCGTCCTCATCACCGGCGCCACTCACCCCCAGCCCACCGGAATCGGCCAGTCCGCCAACCCCAACCTCACCGTCACCCCCGCCACCATCAGCTTCCCCAACGCCGTCCTCGTCACAAGCACCTCCAGCACCACCCAGACCGTCACCATCGACAACATCGGCGCCGTCCCCTTCCCGCTCGCCCTCACCCTCACCGGCGACTTCACCGACGCAACCGACTGCGCCGCCACCCTCGCTGGCAACGCAACCTGCACCGTCGTCCTCACCTTCGCGCCATCGCAACCAGGCACCCGTCAAGGCCTCCTCTCCGTCACTGCCGGCAGTTCCTCTCCCTCTTACGTCACCCTCAGCGGCACCGGAACCGCCATCGTCACCGCACCCAACAACACCCTCGCCTTCGGCAACGTCCTCGTAGGCCAGCCGTCAGTCCAGTGGTACAAGGTCAACGCCCCCTTCAGCACCCTAACCGCCACCACCTCCGCGCCCGACTTCAAAGCCATCCTCGTCGAAGACATCGGCTTCGGCCACGGCCAGCCGCCAACCTCCGCCTTCCTCTCCACCTTCACCGGCACCTGCACCAACTGCTGGCTAGGCGTGCAGTTCACCCCGTCGGCCCCCGGCACTCAAACCGCCGCCGTCACACTCACCTCCTCCGCCTCTGGCACGCCATCCCCCCTCGCTCTCACCGGCACAGGCATAGCTCTCTCCGGACTCATACTCGCGCCCACCACGCAAGACTTCGGCACCGTCCCGGTCCATAGCACCAGCGCCCCCTCGCTCTTCACCGTTACCAACCTCACCACCGCCGCCGTCAACCTCACCGCCCCCATCTCCACCGGCGACTTCGCCCTCAGCACCGCCCCCACCGGCGGCTCCGCCTGCAGCGGCCCACTCGCACCCAACGCCTCCTGCTTCTTCAACGTCAACTTCTCCCCCACCGCCACCGGCGCGCGCACCGGCACCTTCACCCTCCAGGCCTCCACCGGCCCCATCACCGCCACCCTCACCGGCTTCGGCTCGCCCGACCCCGGCCTCTCCCTCAACCCAACCGCACTCATCTTCAACAACGTCCCCGGCCTCTCCTCCACGCAACAAAACATCATCCTCACCAACACCGGCACCGCCACCCTCCAGATCGCCACTCCCACCAATACCACCGCCAGCTTCAGCTCCACCAACAACTGCACCAACCTCGCCCCCGCCGCAGCCTGCACCATCACGGTCAACTTCGTCCCCACCAACGCCACCGTCACCGACACCCTCCAGATCCCCGTCACCAGCTCCGCCACCGGCCCAACCACCTACACCGTCCCGCTCTCCGGCGCCTACACCACCGAGAGCGCCGGCCTTCAGATCCTCCCCAACCAGGCCAACTACGGCTCCGCCCCCACCAGCACTCTCGGTGCAACCCGTCAGTTCACCATCACCAACCTCACCGCCAAATCTCTCGCCCTCGACATCGCGCTCCCCCGCCAGTTCCTCCTCAGCGGCCCCGCCTGCGCCGCCCTCGCCCCCAACGCCTCCTGCAACTTCAACGTCACCTTCCTCCCCCTCACCAACGGTGATATCACCGGCACCCTCTTCGCCCAGGCCACTCCCACCGACGGCTCCTCCACCCTCAACGGCCTCGGTTTTGTCGAAGGCTTCGGCATCGGCTCCGCCATCCTCACCATCTCCGGCAACATCATCCCCGGCCAGACAGTCCTCGACTTCGGCCAGGTCTCCTCCGGCCAAAGCACCACCCAAACCGTCACCCTCACCAACACCGGCACAGCTTCACTAACCATCCGCCGCCTCACCAGCCAGTGGCCCTTCCTCATCGCCGCCACCAACTGCGTCAACACCCTGGCCGCCAACCAAAGCTGCGCCACCACCCTCGCCTACACCCCCATCAACCAAACCGCCAACACCCCCGGCCCCGCCGCCCCAGACTCCGGCACCCTCATCATTGAAAGCGACGCTCTCAGCGCCCCCGATCTCCTCACCCTCACCGGCCGAGCCGCCCCAATCACCGTAGCCGCGCCCAGTAACGCCGCCCCGCTAGTCTCCTACGCCCTCTCGCAAAGCTCCCTCACCTTCGGTCCCACCCAGGTCGGCGACGCCACCGAAACCCAAACCGTCACGCTCTCCAACACCGGCACCACCACCCTCCACATCCAACCCATCCACTTCATACCGGATTTCACCGTCCAATCCGCCTGCGCCACCCTCATCCCCGCGCAGAGCTGCACCATCATCATCGCCTTCGCACCACAGCCGGTCGCCACCAACACCACCACCAACCGCATCTCCGCCATAGAAATCGTCTCCGACTCCAGCACCGCACTCGAGTTCATCAGCCTGCTCGGTATCGCTACCCCATCCCCCATCACCGTCACCCCCATCTCACTCGACTTCGGCTCCGTCCAACTCGGCAGCAGCGCCACCCTTCCGGTCCAGATCACCAACATCAGCGCCACCCCAGCCGTCTTCTTCGGCCTCAGCGCCAGCCCAAACTACACCGTGGCCAGCGACTGCCCCAGCACCGGAGGCTCCCTCGCCCCCTCCACCAGCTGCACTGCCCAAGTCACCTTCACCCCCACCCAAACCGGCGCACACAGCGGCCTGTTCAGTGTCGCTTCCTCTCTCACCCAACTGCCCATCAACGTCAGTCTTCAGGGCACTGGCATCCAATCCCACCTGCAAGCCGTCCCCACCACCCTCAACTTCGGCAGCATCGCCATCGGAGCCTCCGCCGCCCAAACCCTCATCCTCACCAACACCGGCACCGCTCCACTCACCAACCTCGCCCTCACCATCACCGGCGACTACGCCATCACCGTCCCCTGCACCTCCACCACGCTCGCCCCCGGCAACAGCTGCAAGATCACCGTCACCTTCGCCCCCAGCGCCCTCGGCCCGCGCAACGGAGTCATCACCTCCACCGACCCGAACACTGGCCTCCAAAACCTCAACATCCCCCTCACCGGCACCGGCGTCCCCAACGGCACCTTCACCCTCACCGTCAACGGAGGCCCCACCGCCACCCTCACCATCCCCAGCGAGCAAGCCGCCGACTACACCCTCACGCTCACCCCACAATCCAACTACAGCGGCACCGTCGTCCTCAACTGCACCCCCGTCACCCCCGGCCCCTACGCCACCTGCTCGCTGCTCCCTTCCAGAATCAACCTCAACGGCGCCGCACAAAACTCCATCGCCAACCTCAACACCGTAGCCGACGTCGCACCCACCACCTCACAAAACACCCACACGACACACAACCGCACCCTCCTCTGTCTCCTGCCCCTATCCTTCCTCTTCTTCTGGAAATCAAAATCAAGCAGCCCGCAAAAATCCCACCCCACACGCCTGCTCTTATTCGCAATCCTCCTCACCCTACCCGCGCTCTGGATCTCCGGCTGCGGCCGCGGAGGCACCGACCCCAACCTCCGCTTCACCCCACCCGGCACTTACCAATATCAAGTCACCGCCACCTCCACCACCGGTGTCGAACTCACCCAGACAGTCACCCTCAACCTAATCGTCACAGCCGGCCATTAAGCGGAACAATTATTTTGTAACCGTTACAGTTTCTTTTGTATTTGCAGTTGCAGTTGCCGTTGCCTTTCTAGTCGTCATCCCCGAAGGGGATCTGCTGTCGCCCCTCCGACCTCATCAGCCAAAGCGACACCATACCGCACCTTGGGCGCCCCCTCCGCCACCAGCAGCACCGCACCGGCATACAGCAACGTATCCCAAACGTAGTTCGCCCCCTCCAACACCGCAGGTACCCCAGACGCCATCAGCAAAATCGGTAGATAAAGAAAAACCGTAAGCAGCGTCATCACCAAACCCACCACCGCTGCCCCATCGCGGCAATATCTCCGAATCAATATCGCCACTCCACCCCCAATACAAACCAGCCCAGTCAGCAGCGCCCAAACATGCGGCCCAGGCACCCACGACGGCGTCAGCTTTTCCAACGGAACCCCTGGCGCAAACTGCGGAAAAAGTATCAACTCCACCCCATACACCATCAGCACAACACCAAAAACCACCCGCCCAACCCACACCGCTACATTCTCGCCGCCATCCCGCGACCACAAAAATCCCGCAAGCGCCAGCGCACCCGCACCAAAACTAAGATCCCGCAACGCCACATTCCAGATGAATCTATCGTGCATCTGCGCCACCGCATTCGGCACATGCAGCATCACCACAAACAGAAAAAACATGATCGCAAGCAGCGTCGCAGTCAGACGAACCCGTATCCCAAGCGCCAAACTAAACGCAGCAGCAATCAACGCAAGGCCAACGAAGTAAACCCAGAACAACCGCACCGGCATCCACACCGGAACAGCCCCAATAATCACCTTGCCGAGCACCAGATGCTCCGCCCCAAACGCCGCCAACGGTGCCGCAAACAGCACCCTGCCAACGGCAACCAGTTTGTCCAGCCCTACCGCCGTCTGCAACTCTCTTCTCGCGGCAACGAACCCAACAACAAGAGCAATCACCCCCGCAACGCAAATCCAAACATTAGTAGTCGGCGGCACAAACACCTCTTCCCAATCAGAATTTATGGCGCACTATCGAATCTTCTTCCAAAGCAGATCTTCGTTATTCCTGCGGTCAATCATCATGTCCACATGCCCCGCCGCATCGCGATGAAACAACCGCCGCCCCTCAACTCCCGCACGAAAAAACATATCCGGAGACTCCGGCAAGAGCTGATACGGCTTCCCCGAGTTGCGCTGCGCATACAACTCACTCCCCTGCCGCGTCACCGTGGCTACATTCCCCGGAGCCAGCTCGTACCTGCCCACATAATCATTCAACAGAGCCTCCGCGACCTCACCCACAGCCGGATCTTCGTAGTACCGCAACGTCTGGCTCGCAACAATCTGCCACGCCTGATTCCGATACAACCACGTGTCGGTCGAGTGATAACGTGCATGCAGCTCCCGCCCAAACACCGTCTCCACCTCATCGCAGTCATAACTCAAAATCGCAACGTTCACCGTAAGCAGCGACTTCGGACGCACCACCCGAATCGTCCCGCTGTAGCCCGCAGGCAACGGTTGCAGATCTTCCATCAGTGCAGCCTTATCCATCGCCCTGCCCTTCTCATCGAAGAACATCGCATCCTCTGCGACATACTTCTTCCAAGGCGCCTGATTACCAGGCCCAACCGCATCGTAAAGCTCTTGTGTCCGCTGAACTAGTTCCACTTCGGTAATCTTCGATATATCCACTCCACGCGCCACCGGACACACGAAGACCGCAATCACCAACGAAGCAACCAGAACTGGCTTCATCTCACTCTCCTTCAGACAAACTCCGACCCACCATTCTGCACAGTAGGTACGCCACCCAAAGCTCAGAGTTCCCTCAGCAGATCAATTGCCTACTGTCCATAGAGCCGATACCGAACCCAGTACGTCCCATTACTCCAATCGATCCGAGTCCCATCCTTGCTTATCGTCCCCGTGATCCTGGTCCCCTGCCAGTTCGTCGTCACACCCCACTTGCCATTGAACGATCCAGTAGCTCTATCTCCCACCTCGTTCTGCAACGTCAAATTTCCCCGCCGTTGCTGAATCGAACACTGCAGCGATCGATTCCCATTCGGATACCAGTTCCCATTCAGATTCGGCTGTCGATACCCACCACCACCCCCACCACCACCGCCGCCGTAACACCTGGCCCAGAACGTTCCATTCGACCAATTGATCCGCCGTCCATCTCCACTAAGCGTCCCCGTCACAAACTGCCACTCCGGCGCGACGATCTGATTGTCGCCCTGGAAGTTCCCAATCGACGTACTCCCACTCTCATTCCGCAGGTTCAGGATCGGTCCATTACTGCTGATCGAAGCCTGCTTCGAAGGGTCTCCCTGCGCGCACCACGCCCCCATAAACCCCGCCGATCCCGACGCCCCCTGCTGATTATTTCTTCTCGCCTGATCTTGCTGTTGCTGCCTCTGCTGCGGCGCATCCGGCGGCGGCCCCTGCGGAGCTTGCAAGTCCGGCGGCATCGTCGGAGCATCCGGTATTGGTGGCGCCTGCGGTATCGTAGGCATCTGCGGCGGCGCGGGCATCAGCTGAGCCTTCCCTACAGCACAGAAAACCACGCCTCCCAACAACAGATATAAAGCTGCTCTCTCAAAGCGAACTCGACTCACCACGGCTCTCCTCCTCGCAAGAAAGCGAAGCCATTATCCACCCGAATCGTCACTCAGGAAAAGATCGCGGCTTAGGAAAAAGAGGTTCTTCCGTTGTCCCTGAGCTTTTACTCCGCCGTCATCACGCGAAGGTCTTCGTCAACCGTCTCTGGCCGCCGATTCGCAGCCGTAGGCAGCGAAAGCAATCGCGCAGCCAACACAGACAGCCTTTGAATCGGAACCGAAAGCTCCTCGGCCAACGTCTTCGCATCTCCGGACACCCCGCCTGCAGCCGCCAGATACACCAGGTTCGTAATGCTTTGCAGCGGATTATTGATCCTGTGAGCCAACTCATTCGCCATCCCAGCCGCGGCACCCAGCATCGCCTGCTCCATCAGCTGTTTCTGCTGCCGCTGCTGCCTCACACCCATCGCCACAAAATCCGCCAGCACCTGCATCATCCGCACGTCGTTCCCGTCGAACGCCTCATCCCGCCCATGAGCCATAACAAAGATCGTGCCGCGAGTCTCCCCCTCATCCCACGGAAGCAGAATCCCATCGGTCACCTCAGGCGCTTCGACTCCCAACAGATCAAAGAAACGCTGCGTCACGCGAAAAAGTTGTGGCCGTCCTCGCTCCAGGCAAACGCCGCACGCACTCGGCGAACGCGGAAGCACCGCATTCAGAAATCCCGAGTACGCCCCCGCAGTCGCGACCCAATGGTAATAATCCTCATCTCTTCCGGTGTCCTGTTGGATGCTGATACCCGAACTGTCCGCGCCGCACAACTCCACCGCCGCATTCACTAGCTCCTGCAATATCGCATCGGGGTTGTCGATAAAGGCACGCGCTACCCGGCGCATCCCCTCCATCTGGGTCACAACGTCGCGCTCATGAAGATGTCTCTCCGCAAACGAAGCATCCTCAACAAGGTCGATCACCTCGAGGCCCGTATCCGCCGTAATCGAATCGACCGTACTCATCTGATAAAACCCTTTCGCCCTCTCGGCCCAACTACCTGCGCGGTCGAATCCGCAAAGAATCGAAGCCACGTCATCTCCGACTTCCGTCAGAAACCGAAGCATCCATCATACTGTTCAGGGGAGGTGTTACAGATCATAGCCCACGCCAGAAAAGAAACTCAAGAAATCTCTCTCAAACGTGGCGTATTTCCAGAACCCAAAAATTACGCGGCTTAATCACCACGCCAGCCACACACCCCACCACAACGCCACCACAAAAACACCACCGCAAAAACGCGCATTTCCCCAAAACACCCCTGAAAAACCGCCCACAAAGCGCAGTTCTCCCCCAACCCACCACGCCAGCATTTTTTTCTTAAACGTCTACCGCCGAACCGACCCTATCGAAACCGGCACCTGTTCCACGATCTCAATCCCGAACCCCTGCAGCGCCGGCACATGCGTCGGAGTATTGGTCAGCAGCCGAATCTTGTGAATCCCCAGATCCGACAGAATCTGCCCGCCCAGCCCCACCTGCCGCAGCGTTCTGTGCGCCCGGTCATCATTCCCCTCCCGAGCCCGCTGCTCCCGATGCAGCACAATCCGCGGTGGCGTCACCGCTTTATCCACGCCAAAACCCGCGCTGCCATTGTGCAGATACACCAGCGCTCCCTTGCCTTCCTCCGCAATCATCTTCAGCGATTGATCCACCACGGCCTTGCAATCACACAGCGTCGTAGAAAAAACATCCCCCGCCAGGCAGTGTGTATGCACCCTCACCGTCACCGGCTCCTCACCGCTCACATCCCCATACACCAGCGCAATATGCGACTCTCCGCCATCCACCTCGCTCTCATATGCGATCATGCGGAACTCACCATGCGCCGTAGGCACCAGAGACTCGGCCACGCGATGAATGTACCGCTCATGCTGCAGCCGATAGCGAATCAGATCCGCCACCGTCACCATCAACAGCCCATGCTCCGCGCAGAACTTCACCAGGTCCGGCACCCGCGCCATCGTCCCATCGTCGTTCATGATCTCGCAGATCACACCAGCGGTTACCAGCCCCGCCATCCGCGCCAGATCCACCGAAGCCTCTGTCTGCCCCGCCCTCACCAGCACGCCACCCTTCCGCGCACGCAGTGGAAACACATGCCCCGGCCGAGCCAGATCATGCGCCGTCGAGCGCGGGTCGATCGCAACCTTGATCGTATGAGCCCTGTCAGCAGCAGAGATCCCAGTCGTAACGCCTTCCCGCGCCTCGATGCTCTCGGTGAACGCGGTCCCAAACCGAGACGTATTCTCCTGTGTCATCGGCCCCAGCCGCAGATAATCCGCACGATCTTCCGTCAGCGTCAAACAGATCAAACCCCGGCCATACTTCGCCATAAAGTTAATGGCCTCCGGCGTAACAAACTCCGCAGCCAGCGTCAGGTCGCCTTCATTCTCGCGGTCTTCATCGTCCACGACGACCACCATCCGCCCCGCCTTGAACTCCGCTACCGCCTCTGCCACGTCAGCAAACATAGTCCCCGCCTTCCAACTGCATCTCTTTCGACGCCTCTCATATTACGTCCGACGCAAAAAAGAAGCGCCACCCACTCGGGGCAGCGCTGTCTTTTTACAACCAAATTGCAAAATTGAAACCAAACGCTTACAGCGTGGACTCGATCTCGAATCCCCACGCCTCTAAAAGAGCCTCGGGAATGTACTTCGAATTCTTGTTTCTACGGGCCCACTCACGGAGCCGAGTCGAACGAATGTACTGATCGGGTGTGAGCTTGAACTCCTTCACAACCTGCTCGAACGATGTTACCGTTGGAACAACCGGCCCAATCGGCTCAGGCTTGCCCCAGTTGGGATTTCCACGACGCTTTGCCATGTTTTCTCAGTACCTCTTCAATATTTGATTCCGCACTTCGCGTTTTACTCTCTGGGAAATTAACGCAACCTTCATTCTAAGGCATTTACACGGCAAAAGCAAGCCGCTCCGCTACCTCCCATAAGGCATTCTTGCAGTGGTTTTAGCGCTGCTGAGCCAAGCCATAGAACTTCACCAGATCAGCCTTCATTTCCTTCAACGCATCCACATTCAGATAGACCATGTGACCCGCCGGATAGTAACCAAACTGCACGTTATCAACCAGTTTCTCCGGCAGATCCATATGGCTCAGGTCGTACTCCGTTGAAAAGAATGGCGTAGCCAAATCAAAGTAACCATTGGCCGAAAACACCCGAAGCTTCGGGTTCTTCCGAATTGCATCCGCCAAATCCACCGCAACATCGGGCGCAGTCTGTTCCCCTCCACGTCCGCTCACGGCCCCGGCAGCTCTGTGCTTGAAGTCCCAGGCTTCATTCACCCCCGGCCCCGAGGTGTAATAAGGCTCCTGACTCATATACTTCAGCTCCCTCTGAAGGTACTCATGAAACGCCCCCACATACACTCCGCTGATCCCCGTATCCGACGGGTCGTAGCTCGGGTTCTCCCCCGCCGAGTCCTGGTCCCATCCCATAAACCGAGCATCATATCGACCCAGCGTTCGCTGATCCTCGCGCAACAACTCCTTGCGAAACCGCGTCGCTGAAATCCTCAGCTTGGCCTCCTTCACATACTCCACACTGAGCCCCGTAATCGCCGCCACCTTGGCCGCCATCGCATCGAACTGCGCCGCCGGCAACTTGTCCCCTTGCTGCAACGCCTCCGCATAAGGTCCCCGCGCAAACACTCTCGCTTGCTCCACCCACTCAGCCAGACTCAGGCTCGTCTTCACCTTGTGATAGTGAAACGCAATCGCCGCGAACGAAGGCAGGTACCCAACCGCCTCATAGTCCAGCCCGGAATTACGCCTGTTGTAGTTCAAAATCGACGACAGCAGCGTCACGCCATTGAACTCGACCCCATCATTCTGCAGCGCACTCACCAACCCCGCCGAACGCGTCGTTCCATACGACTCGCCAAATAAAAACTTCGGCGAATTCCACCGTTGATTCGCCGTAATGTACCGCACAATAAACTTCCTGAACGCCACAATATCCTGATCGGTCCCGGCAAAGTCTTTGACCGTTCCCTTCCCAACCGCACGCGAAAACCCCGTCAACGGCGCATCGACAAACACAAGGTCGCTCTTATCCAGAAGGCTGTATTGATTCTGCACCCATTCAAACGGAGCCGGCCCCGTTGCCTCCGGACTCTGCGTCACCACCCGCACTGGCCCGAACGATCCCATATGCAACCAGATCGTCGCCGCGCCCGGTCCGCCATTGTAGAAAAAAGTGATCGGCCGGCTCTTCGCATCCACCCCATCTTCCGTATAAGCCACGTAGAAGATGCTTCCATTCGGCTTATCCTGCTCGTCTCGTATCAGCAGATTTCCCGCGGTCGCCGTGTAGTGAACCATCCGCCCACCGGCGGCCCACTCATGCTTCGTCACCGAACTGGCCTCTGCGGGAATTGGAACGCTCGGCTCTTCCTTCTTCGGCTCGGCTTCCCCAGCATGTTGCTTACTCTCGGCAGACTGAGAGAATGCAGGCACCGACATTAACACCACCATCAATGCAACAACAGCGTATGGCATCCGAGATACCAACAAAAACTTCGAAGCCTCGGTCTGAGTCAATTCACTTCTCCGGGAGCGCTATCCAAATCCGACGCAATCCAAAACAAATTGCGGCTTTGTCGACGCGATCATCATACCTTTCCGACCGCCTCTACAAAGCCGCAATTCCGCATTCCCGGTGCTAATACTTCGGTGTTACTTACGCCGTATCAAGATGGAACGGCGTCGTATAACGCTCGACCGGATACCCCTTCGCCTTCCACGCATCCAGTCCACCCTTCAGGAACTTGATCTTGGTAAAGTTGAGCTCTAACGCTCTCTCCAGAATCATCCGGCTCGTACTCTGGCTAACGCACGTGCAATAAATCACCGACTCTTTCTCCTTCGGAATCAGCGTAGCCTCGTGAAGCACCTCCTTCGGCGGAAGCCTCCTCGCGCCAGGAATTATCTCCGAATGCGCCAGCAAATCCAGCGGCTGCCGAACATCGAACAGCAGAATATCCGCATTTTCTTCCATCAATTGCCGAAGGGAGTCCGCATCGATGCTGTGCGCCTCCAGCTCTCGCCTTCGCCGCAACTGCCTTATCCTGAAAAATCCGAACAGCAAGACCAAAAACCCAACTACGCAAATGAGAATCAGATACATTTTGGTCCTCCCAACTTCCCTGCACTATCTGATTGAAGTCCCGTGCCGAAAGATGCGATGAATTCTGCGCCAGTAACCAGATCGAGCAGTCCCAAAACCACATCCTCCTCAACAAAGTCCGCTCAAAACCGCCGCAGATGAAATTCCCCTGAAGCAAAGAGCTCTCGCCCGACCAACCTAACCATACACTTTGCACTCGCAATGACACGATTCATGCCATCTCGTTCCGACTGAAGGATCTGTTCGCGCATTTTCACTTATCGTCTCAAATCCGCAGGAAGATCCGCTTCCGATAAAGCAGACCCACGATCGACATATTAAGGCAGACAATCGTAATGGCATACGCCAGAGACGCATGGATCGGCTTCATCCACGAAGCAAAACCATACTGGTATCCCCACGCATGCAGGCTCAAGTCAGCGCCACCAGCCCTCACATGAATCCGGTCGCTCAGTGTAGTGATCACATTTGAAAGCACAAACGCGAAGATCGCATTGGTGCCAAAGATCAGCGCAGGCCGAGCCCACCACCGCCACCGCCTCATATCAAGGATCACAAAGCACACGCAAAACGCCAGCAGACTTACCCCACTGCTGAACAGCGCAAACGTACTCGTCAAAATCTTCTTATTGATAGGAAGCCAGGGCTGCAGAAACCACCCCGCCAGCACAAGCACCAACCCAGCCAAAGCCAGCCCCAATGCCTTCTGCCCATCCGAGCGTCTGCCACGCATCCACTCCCCCGCAAGCACACCGATCAAAAGCGTAGCCAACGCAGTCACCGTCGAAAGGATCCCCTCAGGGTCATACGTCACTCCGTACCCAGGCGTAGTCCCGTACGCCCACATATGCCGAGTCCCAATGATGGCGCGGTCCACATAAGCCGCAACATTGCCCACTGAATCCAGACGGCCAACTCCGAACCCAGGCACCGGCACAAGCTTCAACACCGCCCAGTACCCACCAAGAAGACAACCCGTCAAGGCTCCAATCATAAAAATGCCACGCCCACGAAATCGCCCATCGCCGCGACTCCACAGATAGATCATGCCGCCGCAAAGATAGCAGATCGCAATTCGCTGCAGAATCCCCGGAATACGCACCGTATGCAGATCGTAGTCAGGAAACCCATTCACCAGCAGGCCAATCACGAAGAGCACAACGCAGCGCGCGACGATGTGCCGAGCGAGCGTCCCGCGGTCGGCCCCACGTTCAATCCTCGCCGCGAACGAAAGCGTAATCGCAACCCCACTCATAAACAAAAAGCACGGAAAGATCATGTCGGTCGGCGTCGCACCGTTCCACTGTGCATGCAGCAACGGCCAATACACCGCGCTGTAAGTTCCGGGATCGGTCACCAGAATCATTCCAGCTATCGTCAGACCGCGCAAAACATCGAGAGACATCAACCTCGCATCGCGCACACCAACCCCGGAATCTTTCTTCTGCAAAATTAAACCCGTCATAGACGTGTCAACTTTCTACAGACAACAAAGAGCAAAGTCCATTATTTAATCGATTCAGCACATTCGGGCACCCAAACTTCAACCTGCGCTTGACCAAAGCTAAGGCTGAGATTTGAAAACATTCAGAGTCGTGCAATACCTGCTACTCTCTCTATGAATTTCGGACGACACCATGACCGCTACAAAGCTCAGCGTCATAACGTTCCTCATCGGAGTTACGGTTCAAACCGTCGTCTTCGCGAATCCAGCTTTGGCTCTCCCGCAACAGGCTTCACCCGCCGCATCATCCCCAGAAAACAAGAAGCCGGACGCACAAGCTAGTCCCAAACCGTCGCTCCCCAATCCAGATTTCTTCGGCATCTATCACGCTGGAGACGGAGTTACACCTCCGAAGCTCATCTTCTCTGTCGAGCCAGAATTCTCCGAAAAAGCGAGAAAGAAAAAGATTGGAGGCGACTGCCTAGTCTCTCTGATCGTGACTACGAACGGCACGGCAACTGACATACACGTCGCGAAATCGATCGCCGATACGGTGGCCGCGAAGCAACGTGAGGCAGCCCTCGAACTCGACCAGAACGCTGTCAAAGTCGTCGCGCAGTATCGGTTCACCCCCGCGACCTACCGCGGCACTCCTGTCCCGCATCGGTTGAACGTCGAAGTGAACTACATGATTTTCTAGCTCCACCTAACGAAGTCAAACTCCATCCAGGACTCAAGCTATCTACCTCGAGTTCCACACAAGCCGCTTCGCCCTCACGCGAAGATTATGCGAAACTCGATCTAGCAGCATGAACCTCGAAACCCTCCTCCATCAAACCTTCGGCTTCGCTGAGTTTCGCGCCAACCAGGAGGCCGTATGTCGCGCCGCTACCGATGGCCGCGACGTCCTGCTAGTCATGCCCACCGGAGCAGGAAAATCCCTCTGCTATCAGCTCCCCGCCATCGCCCGCGGTGGCACCGCCCTCGTCATCTCCCCTCTCATCGCGCTCATGGACGACCAGGCCACCAAGCTCACCGCCGCCGGCCTTCGCGTCGCCCGCATCCACTCCGGCCTCTCCCGCGACGAAGCCCGTCAAGCCTGCCGCGACTACCTCGACGGCACCCTCCAGTTCCTCTTCATCGCGCCCGAGCGCATGCGCGTCCCCAACTTCCCTGAAATGCTCGCCCGCCGCAAGCCTTCCCTCATCGCCATCGACGAAGCCCACTGCATCTCCGCGTGGGGCCACGATTTTCGCCCCGACTACCGCACCCTCGGCGACTTCCTCCCCGCCCTGCGCCCTGCCCCCGTCATCGCTCTCACCGCCACCGCCACGCCCACCGTCCAGCGCGACATCATCACCCAACTCAAACTCACCCAACCCGACCTCTTCATCCACGGCTTCCGTCGCCACAACCTCGCCATAGAGGTCGTCGAGCTCTCCAAGCCCCGCCGCAACGAGTTCACCGCCAACCTCCTCAAGGAAAAATCCAACCGCCCCGCCATCGTCTACGCACCCTCACGCAAAGCCGCCGAAGACCTCGCCTCCACACTAGGCGGATCTGCCGCCGCCTACCACGCCGGCCTCGACCCCGCCACACGCGAGCGCGTCCAGCGCCACTTCCTCTCCGGCAATTTGGAAGTAGTGGTAGCAACCATCGCCTTCGGCATGGGCATCGACAAAGCCGACGTCCGCACCGTAGTCCACACTGCACTCCCCGGCTCCGTCGAGCAGTACTACCAGGAGATCGGCCGCGCCGGACGCGACGGCAAACCCTCCCGCACCGTGCTCCTCCACTCCTTCGCCGACCGCAAGATGCACGACTTCTTCCTCGAGCGCGACTACCCCGCCATCACCGACCTCACCCGCGTTGCCGCCCTTCTCACCAGCGACTACCAGATGCCCGACCTCCTCCGTCAGCGACTCCAGATGGAAGCCGAGACCTTCGACAAGGCCGTCGAAAAACTCATCGCCCAGGGCGCCGCCAACATCGACATGGGCGGCAACGTCCGCGCTGCCGAAGACGCCCCCCGCAGCGCCGCCTGGCGCAAAGGCTACGACGAACAAATCAACTTCCGCCGCTCTCAAATCGACCGCATGGTCCAGTTCGCCGAATCCGCCCAGTGCCGCATGGCCGCGCTCATCCAGCACTTCGGCGACACCGACGACGGCCTCCGCCCCTGCGGCCACTGCGACTTCTGCGCCCCGCTGAGCGCCACAGCACAAACCTTCCGTCAACCCACCACCGAAGAAGAACGCCAACTCCGCGCCATCCTCCGCGCACTCGACGGCCAAACCCGCGCCACCGGCAAACTCCACACCGAGCTCTCCACGGGCCCCTTGCGCAACACCCCCGCCGCCGAGCGCAAAGTCTTCGACACTCTCCTCGACGCCCTCACCCGCTCCGGCCTCATCACACTGATCACCGATCAGTGGACTAATCCCGAAGGCAACGTCGTCACCTACAAAAAAGCAGCCCTCACTCACGAAGGCCGCACCCTAACTGGCCCCCTCCCTCCCGATCTCCTCCTCAAAGACGCAGGCCAAGCCGCCACGTCGCGCAAAAAATCAGGAACAAGCAACAAAGCCAAACCATCCAAGGCCTCTCTCAAAGCCGAGCGCGACCAAACCACCGCAGCCTACACGCCAACGCAAAAATCCCTCGAAGCCAACCTCCGAGAGTGGCGCAAAACCGAAGCCGCCAAAACCGGCAAACCCGCCTTCATCGTCTTCGGCGACAGCGTCCTCCACAACCTCGTCCTCGCAGCTCCGCAGACGATCTCCCAACTCCTCACCGTCTCCGGCATAGGCCAGGAAAAAGCCGACCGCTACGGCGCAGACCTCATCGCTCTCTGCCGCGCCGAAGCTACCAGCGGCATCATAGACTCCTCCAACCCTCGCGTCACCCGTTCGCCAAACGTCACCTCCGCCACAACAAGAGCCCTCCCGCATACAAAAGAATCGCCATCTCGACCGGAGCGCATCGAAGTGGAGAGACCCGCCTTCCTCTCTACCGCCAATAGCATCCCCACAGAAACCTTCACTCGCCAGCGCGCCACCGCACCCGACCCAATCGAATCCCTGACCCCAGACCAACAAGCCCTCGACGAACGTCTCCGCGACTGGCGCAAAGCCGAGTCCGAACGCCTCGGCCTCCCTCTCTTCTTCGTCCTCGCCTCCACCACCCTCCGCAACATAGTCCTCGCCCGACCACAAACCCTAACCCAGCTCAAATCTATTCAGGGCCTAGGCCTCGAAAAAGTAGAAAAATTCGGCCCCGGAATCATAGAAGTCTGCACCACCTGATCTCCACGCCGCATAAGGTAAACTGGCCCCGCTCAGTAGACGAAACTTCGAGCAACATGAGGCCAAATGAACCGCCATCTTTCGGGCAAACTCATCGCCGCATTGATTATGGGATTACTCCTGGGCTTGTCCTTCGTCCACAGTAGTCAGTTGGTAGTTCGACATGGGCGTCAGGCGTTCATGATCGCGCAGGAGCACCGTTTTGATCGCTTCACCTCTGCTCCGCACACCTTCATTCACATCCTTGGCGTCATCATCGCCACCTGCCTGTTCCTCTTCTTCTACGAACTGCTCGCCTTCGGAGCCCAGCGCACCCTCAAAGCTCCCACATCAGTCTTCACTGAAAAATAAGGCGCCAGGTCGCAATCACGGAGGCCAACAATGCCGGACGCAACAGCGGCCAAGAGAATCAGCCCCATATTGGCAGTAGCCGACATGGAAGAGACCGTTGCGTTCTATCGAGAAGTTCTCGGCTTCACACCCATCATGAAGTCGCCGGCGTATTCCATAGTGGAGCGAGACGGCCAAACCATCCACTTTCAAAAAGCCGCGTCAGAGGAAGTCATGAACTGCGTCCGCGGCCACACCGAAATCTACATCGAGGTCTCCGGCATCCATCCCCTGTGGGAGCACGTGAAATCCTTCAAAAATCGCTACACAATCAAAGATCTCTTCGACCGCGACTACGGCATGACCGAATTCCACATCTCCGATCCCAACGACTGCCTGGTATTTGTCGGAGAGCCAATCGCTAAGTAATCACGCGCGCTCGCAAACCCGACTGAATGACTATTCATTTCATGCTTTTTTGTGCTAACGTCCGATAGGACGAGCCAGCCATGACCGAACCCGAGCGCAACTCCGAAACCTCCGACAACGCCCGCCACACCCCCATCTCGATGGACGGCAATCCCACCATCGACGAACGCGCCAATCACTGTTTCGGCTGCGGCCCCGCCAACCCTCAGGGCCTTCATCTCACCTTCACCACCGACACCTCCAACCCCGAGGCCATCACCGCCACCTGCCACTTCCAGCTGGACCGCATGCACGAAGGCCCCCCGGGTCACATCCACGGAGGCATCGTCGCCGCCCTGCTCGACGAAGCCATGAGCAAGCTCAACCGTCCCCTCAACGTCCTCGCCATGACGCGCCACATGGAGATCGACTACCTTCGTCCAGTCCCGCTCTACCAACCGCTCGTCCTCATAGGCCGCCATCTCAACCGCCCCGCGAAAGACGGCACACCAGGCCGCAAACTCTTCCATCAGGCCGAAATCCAACACTCCGATGGCACGGTCCTCGCCCGCAGCAAGGGCCTCTTCATCGCCATCGACGAAAAGCTCCTCTTCGCCGCCGGCATCACCCCACCGCCAGCCTGATCTCCGGCCAACGGCCGAACCCAGGCCCCTTATGATTCCCAGAAAAGGTACACAAGCCACGAAGTGGCCGCCCCACGCGTAGTGGGCCCGTCCGGCGGACGAGCGTCAACAAACTACCCAGCCTCACCCCAATACCCCTGGTCCTCGAGAAAATACTCCTCATCCCAGGTATGCACCATCGTCTTGAAGAACATCCAAACCATTCGCCAATGCCCGAGTTTTTGAAACCGCCGATTCGTCGTCAGCACCCGCCCGCGCACAATCCGAAACCGCTGCCGCGCCACGCCCTTCGACAGCAAATAATCCTCAGCAAACAAAGCCCGCTCATTGAACCCACCCAGCGCCCAAAAAACCTCGCGGTCAAACAGCATAAACATCCCCGTAGCAAACGGCTTCGTAAACGATCCCACCCTCTGCATCAGGTTATTTCCCGCATACAGCAGATCATCGAAAAAACTACCCTGCCGGCAAGCAATGTTGGTAGTCGCCAGATGCAATCCTCGCCGCTCCATCCGCCACAGCGCCCTTCGCAACAACGTAGGCTCCGGCAGTTCCACATCCGCATCCAGAAACAACACATACTTCGTCGCAGTCAGCTTCGCGCCCGCGTTCCGCCCCACCGAAGGCAACCCACCCGGCACCACCTCAACCGCAAGCCGATCGCGAAATCCCAGCGCCACCTCTACAGTCCCATCAGTCGAACCCGCATCTGCCACCAGCACACGCGTCCCCGCCATCCCCACATAGTCCTGTTTGCAAAGAGACTCCAGCAACCTCGGCAGCATCGCCACTTCATTCTTGGCAGGAATCACGATCGTCAGTTCACCAACCATTCCGGAGCCTCCGTCAGGGCACACACCGCCCCTTATGCGAAGCTTGAGCCTGCAACCCTCGGATCCGGATAAACCACCGTTGAATTTTCAGCTAAATCCAGCCCAATAGCCTCAAACTCGTTAACGGCTTCGCCATATCCTTCGTTGGTCGGCGCGAAGATCTTCATCGACCCGAAGGTGTGTGCACCCACGAAGTGGGTCACCGCCGGTATTGCTCCTCGCTGACGTGGTCCATCCACTCCACCGCTTTGCCATCCAGTCGTTCCTGAATCGCGATGTGCGTCAGAGCCGTAGTCGGCGTAGCCCCGTGCCAATGCTTCTCTCCCGGAGCAAACCAAACCACATCGCCCGGATGAATCTCCTCAACCGCGCCGCCCTCCCGCTGAACCCAGCCACATCCCGCAGTCACAATCAGAGTCTGCCCCAACGGATGCGTATGCCACGCAGTGCGCGCTCCCGGCTCGAACGTGACGCTGGCACCACCAACAAATGCCGGATCGGGCGCTTGAAAGAGCGGGTCAATCCGAACCGTGCCTGTAAACCACTCTGCCGGACCTTTCCCCGAGGGCTGCGAACCGCTGCGCTTGATCTCCATAAATGCCATTCTAATGGCGGATCGAGCTGCGCGTGCACCCTGAGCGGGCGCCACACTTCGTGGTGTGTATACCGGCTTCGCCCGAGCCTCCCGGAAAGATTCTTCCTCGACCAACGGGAGAGCCAATCGAAGGGGGACACACGTCACGAAGTGACCTGCTAAACTTAAAAGTCTTGCGGACATAAGCCACACCAGCGCGCCACCGCCCGCGCACAGCAACATACGACTACGTAAAGAAGTAAGGAGACACCATGGCAGACCCCACCCTCAACGGCAACGGAAACTTCGGCTCCCCGTCCCTCCGCCTCAAGCTCGGCCTCGCCGAGATGCTCAAAGGCGGCGTCATCATGGACGTCATGAACGTTGAGCAAGCCCGCATCGCCGAAGAAGCCGGAGCCATCTCCGTCATGGCACTCGAGCGCGTCCCCGCCATGATCCGCGCCGAAGGCGGCGTCGCCCGCATGGCCAGCCCCAAGCTCATCAAGCAGATCATCAACGCCGTCTCCATCCCCGTCATGGCGAAAGCCCGCATCGGCCACTTCGCCGAAGCCCAGGTCCTCCAGCACCTCGGTGTCGACTTCATCGACGAGTCCGAAGTCCTCACCCCCGCCGACGAGACCTACCACATCGACAAGCACGCCTTCACCACGCCCTTCGTCTGCGGCGCCCGCAACCTCGGCGAAGCCCTTCGCCGCATCGCCGAAGGCGCAGCCATGATCCGCACCAAGGGCGAACCCGGCACCGGCGACGTCGTCCACGCTGTCCAGCACATGCGCCAGATCGTCCGCGAGATCAAAGCCCTCACAGTCCTCGGTGACGAAGAGCTCTACAACGCCGCCAAGGTCCACGGCGCCCCTTACGAACTCGTCCGCATGGTAGCGAAAGCCGGCAAGCTCCCAGTCCCCAACTTCAGCGCAGGCGGCATCGCCACCCCCGCCGACGCAGCTCTCATGATGCAGCTAGGCGCCGAAACAATCTTCGTAGGCTCGGGCATCTTCATGAAGGAGCGCGCCACACCGCTCGACGTCGAGAACGATCCGAAGGAGCGCGAAGAGGCCGTCAGCCGCGCCCGCGCCATCGTCATCGCCACCACCCACTTCAACGACCCCAAGATCGTCGCCGAAGCCAGCGAAGCCGTCATCGGTTCGATGAAAGGTCTCGCCGCAGCAGCCATCGAAGAGCGAGACCTCATGCAAACCCGCGGCTGGTAAACACATGGGAAGATCAGCTGTCCTTCAGGACCAAGTGTCGCCTCTTCCTTCACTGCGTAAGCCATGGTTTAAGAATGCGATTTACTGCGACAACGAAAACTGGTCGCTGACTTATTCGGGCAGCTCCTGGCGGGTCGATCGCTTCGACTACCGCGAAAACGGACGTCTAATAACCTTTAGCGGCGAAGGCGCAGCGGGACAGATGGATCTTTTTCTTCCACCAAGCCTCGCGTGGGAAGACGCTCCCTCTCAAAGCATTGACGAAGCGACGCAGAACGTTATTCTCCGTCGCATAACTGGAGCCCTCCAATGGGCAGGCTTCAAAGTTGGGTTTTTCGAGATCACACCTAAAAATCATCGTCCCAGCTGAGACTCACGCTATGAAATGCTTCACGAGCCGCAGCGCATCATAGCTACTGAAAGTTCTTCAACGGAGCCCACGGCAGCACCACCAGCGTCTTGCCCTGCCAGTACCCCACGATGCCCCGCGACACGACCCTGCTGTTCGTCTCGCGTTCCACATCGTCCCGGTGTTCCCTCACAAAGTGATCCGCACCCGTCCGCGTCAGAAACACCACAAAATCGCCCGGATGATCCGCCGCATCGCGCCTGAGACTCTCACGCATCGCGGACTCGCTATCGACCGAATCTGTGGCAACAATCTCTTCCGGAACCGTCGAACCAAATCTACACACAGAAACCACGGATGGCACCGATGCCCTCACAGGCAGACCCATCAACAACGGCACGACACACACCCAAAATTTGGCCCGAAGATCTAACACCTCTCCGGTATACCCGATACCCGCCTTCTAACCCATCCCACGAAGGATGTACTGCCGCCAAAGCCGCTGCCGCTTGCGGAAAAAGGAGCTCCAGTCTACTGAAGTGAAAATCCTCCAGATACCCCAGAGCTCCGTTGGTTTTGAGCACTTAAAGGATCAGCGGAAGATCAGAAACGACTTGCAGCTTCAGCTTGATCGGCAAGAATCTCGAGCGTAGCGAAGAACCCATTGCTCTGCCCGGTAAAAAGCCCCGAACCAGTCAAAGCTGCAACCGCAGCCTTAGGTCCGGCAAACTTGTCGGTCAAAGGTCGAATGGTCGCGCACTTGGGAAGGTTTGGGCTGATGAACTCAGCAGGCACCGGGAAGATCAGGTTCGGCTGAAATTCGGGAGTGCCTGGGTTCGCGAACAAGTTAGGAAACGTCAGCCCATTGTCTGTCACAGGAGCAACCGGCGTTTGGCATCCATTACCCGCGAAGTCGACCCACTCCAGAAAGTGCGCAATCTCATCGCCGCCAATGCCCAGCGTGATCTCCAGCACCTCTGCACTCGAAACCTTTTGCGACATACTCGCGTAGAGGCTCGAACCACCAGCTTCGATCGAACCAAAGTGAAACGCCGCAATGTTGGCGATCACCTGAATATGATTTGGATTGTTGAAGTCGGCATTCGTCACAGGAATCGCACTGCGGTTGGTGATCGTAACCGCCTGCGGAAACGTTGCACCAGCATCGGGGTTCGTCGTGCTCCGATAACGCGTAAACCAGCTCGTATCGACGTTCAGGTGCATCAGGTTCGTAAGCCGGCCAATGTTCTTTGCGCCTGTCGCCTTGCTTCCCTGAAGCGTACGGAACTGATCGAGATTAACCGGATCCGCTCCCTTCGATACAAGATACGCATTCAAAAACTCTGCGTGGCTGACCTCATCCAGAGTATTGCTGGTAATGTACTGCGGACCATCGCTATCAAGGGCCATCAATGATCCCTGATAGGTATTCATCGGTGTGAAGTTTGGGATGTCCTCTACGGGCTTCTGGCCTGGCGTCAGACCACCCAACTCCGCATACTGCGTCCAAAGATCCGATTCGATCAGCTCCGCAGCGGCCAGAAATCGAAGAATCGCTGCATCCCCTCTGTTGAGACCACGTCTACTGTCATAGTCCTGCGCGACAGCCTGTTTGCTGCTGTTCAACAATCCGGCGCCCATCACTGCTGCGCCCCCTGCCACCAGTCCGCCTCTCATAAACGAGCGGCGATCCAGCGGATTCGACATCGTGCTGCTCTGCTTCTTCATAGGGTGGTTCTCCTTGACGAGCTGGCTTCAGCCCGCTGGAAAGCCACACTATCCCTCCCACAACACAACATTTGTCACATGTTTGTGGAGGCGCTGTCTTCTTTCAATCTCGCAAATTAGTTGCGCTTGGCCGACAATTTTTCTTCGTAAATTTATCGATCGTCATACTCACCCCGCTCATCAATCACAACCATGCACAACTCCTCCTGTTACATATGCATCGCATCACAGTCATTCAATTTCAGATACTGAAATCAGGCGAAACAAGGGAGAAAGAAATATGATGAACAAAAAGTTGGTTCGAACACTCTGCGCGACTGCGGTGCTAACCGTATCCCTCACCGTCGCCGCCTCCGCCGCCACCGACATCCAAAAACTCGATCAGCGTATCGAAGCCGCTGGCGTTGTCCTTCACGAGCTCATGGACACCCCGGACAAAGGCATCCCTGACGACATCGCCGCCAAAGCCACCTGCGTCGCGGTCGTTCCCGGCTTCAAAAAGGGAGCCTTCATCATAGGTGGACAATACGGCCAGGGCGTCGTCAGTTGCCGCACCGGCCACGGCTGGAGCGCCCCAGCTTTCATCCAGCTTAGCGGCGCCAGCTTCGGCCTTCAGGCCGGCGGCGAGGCTACCGACCTCGTCCTCGTCGGCACCACCCAGGACGCCTTCCAGCGCCTTCTCCACGACAAGCTGAAGCTCGGCGGAGACGCCTCCGTAGCTGCCGGCCCGGTCGGACGCAACACCTCAGCCTCCACCACTGAAGCCGCCAGCGCCGCCTTCCTCACCTACTCGCGCAGCAAAGGCGTCTTCGCCGGAGTTGACCTCTCCGGAGACGTAGTCCATCAGAACACCGACGACACCAAAACCTACTACGGCAGCGACGTCACCTACGACAGCATCCTCTCCGGCGGCATCCCTGCCAAGCCTGGCTCACAGCACTTCATCCGCACCGTCAACCAGTTGTTCCACGCCAGCGGCGCCCACTAATCCAACTATCCCTAATCCAACCATGATTGACCGCGACAAAAAAGAGGCCGGACTTCAAACTCCGGCCTCTTTCGTCACTGTCCCAACCACTCAAAGTTCGTCTCACCTGAGCCGGAAAAGTCAGTCAAGCAAACCGACACATCAGCACCAACGCCGACTTGTTCATCTCACGCGGGCGCGTACAATGATCCCGTTCTCAAGCGCTTACGCATTGCATCTCCCTGTCTGAACTTTATGTTCCTTAGGAGATCCACCATGAAGCCGGTCTTCTCTTGTGTCCCTTCGCGATTCCTGGCACTGACTGCTCTTGCCGCTCTATCGCTCTCGTCGCCCGCGCAGCAGCTTGGCCACTACATCGGAGGCTTCACCGGGCTTGAAAACGGCTCCACCGCACCCCCCGGCCTCTACGCCGCCGCCTTCGGCCTCGTCCAGCCCATCAATTCCATCAAAGGCACCAATGGCAATACTGTTTTGAGGCCCGACATCGATGTAGCGGGCGTTATCGCAGCGTACAGCGTCGTCACTCCCAAGAAGATTCTCGGAGGCGATTACAACCTGGCCTTTATGGTTCCCGTCCTCAACACCCGATTCACCGCCAATGTCTTTGATGCCTCCGCTGAGTCCGCTGGTGTCTCCGACATCCTTTTTGAACCCATCGGCCTGGGCTGGCAGAAGGGCAAGGTAAGTTACACAGCAAACTATGCGTTCTATGCTCCGAGCGGAGACTTCAACCCTAGCTCGCCACTTAACCCTGGTCTCGGTTTCTGGGAGCACCAGATCCAGGCAGGCCTCACCTACAACATCGACAAGAAGAAGTTGTGGAATGCCTCCGGCCTCACCACCTGGGAGATCAATATGAGCAAGTCAGGCCTTGATGTGAAGCCTGGGCCGATCTTTACAGGCGAGTACAGCTTCGGCCGGCGCTTCTTCAAATACCAGATGAACGCTGGCATCGTCGGCTACGCTTCGCAGAAGCTCTCCCCAGATTCGGGAAGCGGCATCAACCCTCTAATTAAGGGCGATCTCGACCGCGGCTTCGGCGCCGGCGGCGAGTGGAAGTATACGGACATCAAGCATCACCTAGCCTTCGACGTTCGTTACGAGGATCAGTTTGGGGTCCGGCTTCGCACGTCAGGCCAGGTTCTCGTCTTCAGCATCACATTTCTTCATTTCCTTCCTCCCCCGACACCCCCGAAGTGACGCTGTGGATGCGTGATTGCTCTGAGACCGGAGATAGGGAGATAGAAGGTCGCGACCCGAACGGAGGAACGATGCGCATAAGAAATGCAACCTCCAGTGCGTTCACTCTCATTGCACGGCATTCTCGTCACGCAGTCATCGTCTTACTTGCATCGATTGGAGCTACTGCCTGCGCCCAACCTACGACGGACTCCGCCACCAAACCTAATATCGTCTTCATTCTGACTGATAATCTTGGCTACTGAGAACTCGGCGTCTACGGCGGGGGCATTCTGCGTGGAGCCCCCACGCCGCGCATCGATAAGCTTGCAGCCGAAGGCACTCGCCTGCTCAACTTCAACGTCGAGGCTTAGTGCACACCTTCGCGTTCCGCTCTCATGACTGGCCGCTTCTCCATCCGCTCCGGCACTTACGCCGTCCCGATCGGCGGTCAGGCGGACGGTCTCACACTCTGGGAAATCACTATTGCTGAGCTACTCTCCGCACAGGGCTATCGCACCGGCCAAATCCTCGATGCCATCTACGACGCCGGTATCGAGGACAACACGATCATCGTCTTCTGCAGCGATAACGGCCCCGAAGCCACCGATCCGTGGCAAGGCGACTCTGGTCCATGGCGCGGAACTTACTTCACGGCGATGGAGGCCTCTCTCCGCGCTCCCTTTTATCATTCGCTGGCCGGGAAAAATTCCTGCTGGTCGTGTCTCCAACGAGATCGTCCACATCGTCGACATGTACCCCACACTTGCTCGTGTTGCAGGCGCGAAAGTGCCGACCGATCTTGCGATAGATGGTGTCGATCAGCTCGACTTCTTTCTAGGCAAGCAGGAGAACTCCAACCGCGAAGGCTTCCCGGCATACGTCGCCGACCGCCTTCAGGCCGTGAAATGGCACAACTGGAAGATGCACCTCATCTGGCAGGTAAATATGTACGACCCGCCAGTCACCCTACCCCTTCCACGCGTCGTCAACCTTCTTACCGATCTTAAAGAAGAGCGTGATGCAGGAGTAAAGGCCGGTTTCGTGACCGTCCCCATGACGAAGCTGCTCGGCGAGTGGGAGGCAAGCTTGAAAAAGTACCCGCCGATTAAGATGGGTACATTTGACCCCTATATCCCGCCGAAAGAATAAACGCAGGCAGCCAACAGATCTTGGCACCTGCAAGGCATGTTCGTTTGCGCTGAAAGAGATCCTCACAAAACCTGTCAAGCCCCCATTCGCGCTAAACCGCTGTGGCAACCAGAGTTACGCGTGGCACATTTACCCTCTCCACTCTTCTATACTGGAAGGGTGGCAAGAATATCTTTGCCAAAAGGATCTTCGAACCGAATCTCATCTGCCGTAAGTCCTTTGCTAAGACGAATTTGACGATAAGCCCTTTGGTTAGACGAATTTACAAATTATTTCCCTGTAAGTACCTGATATAAAGGTATTTACAGGACGCATATGGGGGGGGGGAGGGGGGTATCCGGCATGACCAATAATCGCACAGCATCCAGCTCCCCGACCGTTGGCATCCTGGCCCTCCAGGGCGCCTACGAAGCGCACGCCAAAATCCTTGCCTGCCTCGACGTTACCACTCGGCTCATACGAACCCCAGACCAACTCTTTACCTCCGAAGCAGTTCCTAGCATAGACGGCCTCATCATCCCCGGGGGCGAGTCCACCACCATGCTCAAATTCCTGGAACGCCATGGCTTCCTCGCATCCCTCGCTTCTTTGGTCCGCACCCTCCCCACCTTCGGCACCTGCGCCGGCGCGATCCTGCTCGCGAACGACGTACAGAATCCCCCGCAAATCTCCCTCTCCGCCCTCGACATCACCATCGAGCGCAACGCTTACGGCCGCCAGATCGACTCCTCCATCCTCACTGCCCCCACCAAACTCCCCGGTGGCCCACTCGAGATGGTCTTCATCCGCGCCCCCCGCATCACCCGCACCGGGCCTGAGGTCGAAACCCTCGCCACCCGCGACGACTTCCCCGTCCTGGTCCGTCAGGGCCATCTCCTCGCCGCCACCTTCCACCCGGAGCTTGGTCACGACCTCCGCATCCACCAGCTCTTCCTTGACCTGATTCACTCCCATCAGATCCACACTCACGCCACCGTCGATTCGTAGCGATCTTTACGAATTCTTTATGTCGTCGTAACTATCATCGAATCATGCGCTCCGCCTCAGCTACGACGGATGTCTCTGCCCCTGAGAGATCCGAAGAGGCATCCCCTCTCTTCGCCGACAAAGCCAATCAGCCCGACAACGTAGTCCCGTGGATCGATCTCGGTCTTCTGGCGCCGCTCCTGGTCGGGATGGCCGCAGTCATCCTGTTCGTGCTCAGCTACGCCTACCTCCTCCAAAGACTCGGCTAAAAACACCAGATTTGCAGCCTCGCAGACAAAACTACAGACAAGATATCCTGCATAGGTGATCTGGTCCCGCCTCACCAGCGCCGCAACACTACTTCCCTGGTCCTTGCCCGCAGACGCCAGCGCACACGGACCCGCGCTCGACCATCACCTCCTCCTCAACCTCTGGATCGCCCTCGCCCTCCTCGCCCTCGCTCACCTGATCCTCCTCACCGGCCTCCTCGCCCGCCGCCACTCCGCTCCAAACCACCTCTGGCGTATCGAGTACCTGCCGCTCGCCGCCCTCGCCCTGCTCTTCTCCACCCTCACCGTCAAGGCCGAACGCCTCTGGGCCGCGACCCGCTATACCGGAGCCTCACCTACCGCCCTCCAGGTCGAGGTCACAGGCGTCCAGTTCGCCTGGTACTTCCGCTACCCTGGTCCCGACGCCACCTTCGGCCTCACCCACCCCAACCTGGTAGCACCCGGCGAAGGCAACCCCCTCGGCATCGACCCCAACGATCCTCACTCCGCCGACGACCATGTCTCCTCCCAGCTCGTCCTCCCCGCCAACCGCGAGGTCGACCTCCGCCTCAACGCCCAGGACGTCATCCACGGCTTCTCCATCCCCGAGATGCGCCTCAAGCAGAACGCCGTCCCCGGCCAGACCATCCACCTCCACTTCACCCCCACCACCCCCGGCACCTACGCGATCCTCTGCACCCAACTCTGCGGCCTGGGGCACTACCGAATGAACGCCACGCTCCGCATCCTCCCGCCCGACCAGTTCGCAAACTGGCTCGCCACGCAACAAAAGGCGGCCAAATGACCCCGCACTCCAACATCCCCCCGTCGCAGCCCCAGGCAAACAAACTAAGCCCCACGCCGGTGCTCGCTCGCGTCTTCTCCACCGATCACCGCATCATCGGAATCCAATACCTGATCCTTGCGCTCGTCTCAGTCATCATCGGCACTCTCCTCTCGCTGCTGATGCGCATCCACCTCGTCTGGCCCGACTGGCCACTTGCACTGCACGGCCCCATCCTCCCCGAAGACTACCTCGCGCTCGTAACCATCCACGGCACGATCATGCTCTTCTTCGTCCTCACCACCGCGCCTCAAGCCGGCTTCGGTAACCTCATCCTTCCCGCCCAGATCGGCGCTCGCACCATGGCCTTCCCTGGCCTCAACGCCGCCAGCTTCTGGCTTACCGCCATCGCCCTCATTACCCTTCTCGCCTCCACCTTCGCGCCCGGCGGAGCCGCCATCTCCGGCTGGACCGCCTACCCTCCGCTCAGCGCAGTCCCCAGCTCAGGCCCCGGCCAGGCTCTCGGCATGGACCTCTGGCTCGCCTCCATCGCACTCTTCGCCATAGCCTCCACTGCCAGCTCCATCAACACCCTCACCACCATCCTCCGCAACCGCTGCCCCGGCATGACCTGGGAGCGTCTTCCCCTCACAGTCTGGGGCTGGTTCACCGCCGCACTCCTCAGCATCATTGCCTTCTCCGTCCTACTCGCAGCGATCCTGCTCCTCTTCTGCGACCGCCACGCCGGCACCAGCTTCTTCCTCCCCAACGGCGACCTCGTTAACGGCGTCCTGCACCAGAGCGGCAACGGCAGCCCTCTCCTCTGGCTCCATCTCTTTTGGTTCTTCGGACATCCTGAGGTCTACATCGCCATCCTCCCCGGCATGGGCCTCACCTCCATGCTGCTCGCGAACTTCAGCCACCGTCGCGTCTTCGCCTACCGCACCATGATCGTCACCACGCTCCTCATCGGCCTCCTCGGCATACTCCTCTGGGGACACCACATGTTCGTCGCCGGCCTCAACCCCTTCGCCAGCTCTGCCTTCTCCATCTCCACCATGGCCATCGCGCTCCCCGCAGCCGCCAAGGTCCTCAGCTGGCTAGCCACCACCTGGCGCTCCCGCCCGTCCTACAAAACCCCCATGCTCTTCGCCCTAGGCTTCGTCAGCCTCTTCATCACCGGAGGCCTCACCGGCCCCATCCTCGCCCAGCCCATCCTCGACGAGTATCTCCACAACACCTTCTTCGTCGTCGCCCACTTCCACCTCATCATGGCGATGGCCGGCATCTTCGGCCTCTACGCCGCAACCTACTACTGGTTCCCCCTCATCACCGCCACCAGCAGCCATCCCGGCCGCCTCCTGTCCGAGCCTCTAGGCCATCTCCACTTCTGGTGCACCCTCATCGGAGCCTACGCCGTCTTCCTCCCCATGCACCTCACCGGCCTAGCCGGAGAACCCCGCCACTACGCCCAGCTCACCGGCATCCCAAGCCCCGGAAGCTCTCTAAGCCCTGCCGGCGCCTTACTCTCCCATACCCTCCCCCTAAACCGCTTCATCACCTACGCGGCCATCTTCCTCGCCGCCGCCCAACTTCTCTTTTTCATAAATCTCACGCGCACCCTGTACAAAGGAGCCTTCGCGTCGTCTAATCCATGGCGAGCCACAACACTCGAATGGCACCCGACCATGAATCCTTTCACCCCATCACCTGCATCCGATACAGCAGAGATATCCGTTCATCGCACTCCTTGCCACTATCAATTCACCAGTACTGAAATTTCGTTCCTGCCGCAGTGGGCGCCCGTCTCCTTCGCTCAGGACAAAATAGAAAAAGCCACAGACTCGAAACCGGAGTAAGCTGTCCACAACGCGCGTCGACCAAGAGGGCAACTTCATGCCGGCCATCATCACTCCCAACAAAACCGAGCAAGAACGAAAACGACGCGTTGAAGACCACGACAACGGCTCAGGCCGACGTCCACCCACAGACAAGCGCACCGGCGGCGGCGGTGACAACGACAACTGGAACGAACGCCCCCACGGCCGACGCGGTCCGTACGAGCGCCTTCATCGCTATCGCATGGGCATCTTCTTCGCCCTCGCCAGCGACCTCATGTTCTTCGTCGCCATCGTCAGCACCTTCTTCGTCAATCAGTCCACCGGCCACTTCGACGCCTACAACCACTACGTCAACGAGTGGCTCCCCACCACCATCCCGCCCATCCTGTGGCTCAACACCGTCGTCCTCCTTCTTAGCTCCGGCACCATCGAGTTCGCCCGCCGCAACATGTTCCGCGAGACCGACGTCATGGACGAGTGGCTTGGCCTCGGCAAACCAATCACCCGCCGCGCTCTCCCCTGGCTCTCGGCAACCATCGCTCTCGGCTTACTCTTCCTCACAGGTCAGTGGGTAGCCTGGCGTCAATTAGCCGTCCAACACGTCTTCTTCAAGACCAACCAGAGCAGCCATTTCTTCTACCTCATCACTGGCGTTCACGCCGTTCACCTCTTCTTCGGCATCGGCGCACTTATCGCCGCCTTCACTGGCCTCTACGTCTCTCGTCAGCTCGAAAACCGCCAGATCCTTGTCGACGGCGCCGCCTGGTACTGGCACGCGATGGGCCTCCTCTGGATCTTCCTCTTCACCCTCCTGGTCTTCTTCCAATGAGCCTGCGCCATCAGATGTAATGCTGACATCGATTCCAACTGGGATGGACCAAGCTCAAGCCGGATGGACACAATTCAATCAGGATCAAAAAAAATGACGTGTCATCCTGAGCGAAGCCTCTCACAGCCTCATCGCGAGAAACGTAGTCGAAGGATCTGCATCTCTTTCCGTTGGCCCACTCTCTCGATGGCTTTTCTGGGCCTGATGCTCGCGGCATTCCTCTTCACCCCACCAGCCCGCGCCCAGGGCTGCACCCAATGCCAGGACAACACCGCCGCAACCCCGCCGAAAACCCAGGCCGCCTATCGCCACGCAATTATTTTGTTAACCGCGACAGCCAGCACCGTCTTCCTCGGCTCACTCCTCCTCTTCAAGCGCCACCGCTAGCCAGCAGAGAGAACTCCAAAGATGACCCGCGACCAGAGATACAAAGCCTTTCAAGCCCTCCACGCACGCCCGGGAGCCTTCGTGATTCCCAACCCATGGAACGCAGGCTCCGCAAAGATCCTCGCCGCCATCGGCTTCGAAGCCCTCGCCACAACCAGCGCTGGCTATGCCTTCTCCATCGGATATCAGGACTCCGCTCCAGAAGTAACCCGTGAACACGCCTTGGAAAATGCTCGCGAGATCGCAGGGGCCACGACACTCCCCGTCTCGGCCGACCTTCAAAACGGATTCGGCCACTCACCCGACCTCTGTTCCGAAACCATTCGACTAGCCGCCGCAACAGGACTTGTCGGCGCATCGATCGAAGATGCCACAGGCGATACATCCAATCCGATCTACGAACTGCAAGCGGCCAAAGATCGCATCGTGGCAGCATCCGAAGCCGCTCATCGTCATCAAATCGTCCTCACCGCGCGCGCTGAAAATTTTCTTCACGGCAGACCCGATCTCGACGACACCATACGTCGCCTCCAGTCCTTCGAAGAAGCAGGCGCCGACGTCCTCTACGCCCCCGGACTCCCCACGCTGGACGCAATTCGAACCGTCTGCGCCTCCCTCTCCAAACCCGTCAACGTTTTGGCAGGTCTCAAAGGAGCGACCTTCTCCGTAGAAGATCTCGCCGCCGCCGGTGTCAAAAGAATCAGCGTAGGTGGAGCATTCGCCCGTGCCGCATTCGGCGGGTTCCTACGTGCAGCACGCGAAGTGAAAGATCACGGCACCTTCAACTTCGCCACCGAAGCCGTCCCGAGCTCAGAGATGGCCAACTACATGGCACATCCCAAACGCTAATCCTTCTGCGAAGGCACACCCCTCACCCGCTCCACTTTCATCGCCCGCATGTACCACTCGAACTCATCGAAGACCTCAGAGCCGTGAGCTGCGACTATCCGAACCTGCGCATCGGTCCATGCGAAAAATCTCAACCACTTTCATTGAAATTTCAGCCACGCAAAATTTATTTTGTCGCCTCGATCTCGGAAGGCAACTACAAAGACCACCAAAGAGAAAGCGCAAGCTCAATCCTTCGAGCTTGCGCTTTTGTTACGTCGATCAGAAACCGAACCCGAATTAGCGTCCTTTTTTCGCTGCCTTCTTCACAACCTTCTTCGCCGGAGCAGGTTTGGTCGCTGCCTTCTTCACAGGAGCTTTCGCAACCGCCTTCTTCGCCGGAGCAGCCTTCTTGGCAGGCACTGGTTTCTTCGCCGCAGTCTTTGCAGGAGCCTTCTTCACGACGGCCTTCGCAGGAGTCTTCTTTGCCGCAGCCTTTGCTGGAGCCTTCTTGACCGCTGCCTTCGCCGGAGCCTTCGCAACAGCTTTCACAGCCTTCTTCGCTGGCGCCTTAGTCGCAGCCTTCGCCGGAGCCTTCTTCGCCGCAGCCTTCACAGCTACGCTCTTTGCAGCAACCTTCACCGGAACCTTCGTGACCGTCTTCCCATTCGCCGTCACCGCACCATTCTTCGCAACCGGAGCAACGGGCTTCACCGGCGCAACAGCCTTCTTCGCCGCAGCCGGAGCCTTCACACCAGCCCCATTCTTAGCCGCCGCCGGAGCACTTGATGAAACCTCATCCGAACTAGAAGCCGCGATCGCCTCCGTGCCCTCTCCGTTCCCTTCCACCGCAGCCTTCTTCCGGCTCTTCGCAGGCTTAGCATCCTTCTTCGCCGCACGTGGCCTGCGCAGATGAACGGGAGGAGGAGGTGCCGGTGGCGAATACGGCTCAAGATAAGCCTTCATCTCCTCGACCGTCCCCAGCTTTCCATCCATCAACTCGAAGAACAGCTTGTCCAGCAGCTCACCATACACAGGCAGCTCCGGTACGATGCGCATCTCCTGCATCAACGTGTAAGGCAGCTTCTGCTTCGCCTGAGCCCACTCCGTAAGAAATCCCTTGAACTTGTTCTGAATCCCCGCGTTCTTCGAGGTGTGCGCCACCCACAGAATCGACTCCGGCTTCGCCGAATGCAGCAACTTCCAGGCCTGCGACGGCGTCGCCGCTCCCTTGCCCGAAAGCTCCGTCGCGAACGCCTTCGCTTCATCCTCCAGCGCCTCGATCTCCGCCACAAATCCCTGCCGCGCGAAGCTCTTCTTCAACGCCGCGACGTCCTTCGGAGCCATCTTTGCCGTCAAATACGGGAAGTTCGCGCCCGATGCCTCAGCATGGATCCCCTGTATCTGCAGCTGCCCCTGCAAGTCCCGCAGCTTCTCGAGCTCCGTTACATTCGCCTTAGCGGCCGACAGCGCCGGGAACAGGTGCTTCACCCAACCCTCAGCCTCCAGCCTCGTCAACACCCGCAGCGGATCCTCCTCATGGAAGATCTCCTCGGTCTCATACCCGCGATGAAACTCGTCCATCGCCGAGATGTACCCCTCCTGCTTACCAGTCTCATACCGAGCCTGGGTCTTCTCATCCATCTGCCAGCTCAACCGCGCCATCAGCCGCGCCGCCCGAATCATCCTCACCGGATCTTCGATAAACCCATAGTTACTCACCAGCCGCAGCTCGCGATTCTCGATATCCGCGACCCCGTTCAGCGGGTCCATCAGCAGCCCATACGATCCGTCGTTCAATGAGAGCGCCATGGCGTTTGCGGTAAAGTCACGCCTCCGCAGATCATCCAAAATCGTCGCAGCCTTCACCACTGGCTTACCCGGCTTCGGATAAGTGACCGTCAATGTGCTGCCAATCTCCATCCTTACGCCACCAGGAAACCGCACATAGAGCGCCTGCCCCGCCTCCCACTCTCCGGTGATAACGCCGTGAGCTTTCTCTATATCTTTCTTTAACTTGAGGGCGTTACCCTGAACCACCAAATCCAGATCCCGAACCGGCGATCCGCTGGTCATATCCCTTACCGCGCCCCCCACCAGAAACACGGTAAGTCCTTTGGCGCGAGCTACTTCACGCACAGCCAGCAACGCGGAGCGCTGCGCTTGAGAAAGGCGATTTTCGAGCAGGTAGATGTAGTCAGCCATAACTGGTACTTTTACTCCAAGCCGGTTCAAACCGGGACACTTCAATCCGGCAAAGCCAAGCTAAGCTCCGACGAATCAAGCGTTTATAATGGTGAGCACAGGTAAACGCAAAAGGCCAATGTAACACAGCGTTAGCGAATTGACTACTCTGAATGCACCTTTTTCGTTGCTCTAGTCCCTGGTATGCGACAATCCGCGAGTCCTTATGTCCTCTGCGCACAAGAAGGTCATCGTCCGCCGCTTCACAAGCGAAACCCTCCCCGGCTACCTGCCGCTCTCGGGTTTCGTCCGTAATCGCTCCATCGATCTCCTCGACCTGAGCGGACGAGTCATCCCTCTTGGCCTCAATGACATAAAGTACGTCTGCTACGTCCGTGAGTTCAACCTGAATGACACCGCAAACCCCGAGCGCCTCACCCGCCGCACCTTCCTCGCCAAGCCGCGCACCGAAGGCCTCTGGCTGCGGCTCACCTTCCGCTCCGGCGATCTGCTCGAGGGCCTCGCTCCCATCGACATCACCCTCACTGACGACCTCATCCACGACGCCGGTATCCAGCTCACGCCGCCCGACGTCCGCTCCAACACCCAGCGCATCTTCGTCCCCCGCACCTCAATCACTGAGCTTCAACTCCTGGCTGTCATCACCTCCCCCTCACGCCGCAAGCCCCTACCCGCCTCCTCGGTCCCCAGCCTCCAGGAAGACCTCTTCACCAACCTCATCCCACCCAACACCCGCCCCAACTGATTCGCAACCTTTCAAGGGCGAAAAATCTGTCATCTCGCCCGAAGCGGGACAGCCTGTTGTCGCGCGCGGTGGAGAAACCCGCTCTTCCCCACGGTATAAGCCCCAGTCTTCTACAATCTTCCCCATGCAAGCCCCCACGAAATCCATCACCCTGGCCGACCTGGCAACTCATCTCGGAGCCACCCTTCACGGCGACCCCTCCGCCAAAATCACTCAGGTAGCCGGCATTGAGACCGCCACTTCCGGAGCTCTCGCCTTCGTCGCCAACCCGAAGTACGCCTCCCTCGCCCACACCACACAGGCAACAGCCGTATTAGTCGAGCCCGACTTCCCTGAGATCCCCGCAGCCACCCTCCGCCTCAAAAATCCATACCTCGCCTTCGCCCGAGCCATCGAGCTCTTCTACCACGCCCCCGCGTACACCGCAGGCGTCCACTCCACGGCAGCCATCGCGCCCACCGCAACCATCGGAGCCAACGCCCACATCGGCGCCTACGCCGTCATCGGCGATCACGTCACCGTCGGCAACAACGCCATCATCCTTCCTCACGTCGTCCTCTACCCGCACGCCGCCATCGGCGACAACTTCTTCGCCCACGCCCACGCCATCGTCCGCGAGCACTGCCAGCTCGGTGACAACGTCACCCTCCAAAACGGAGCCATCGTAGGGGCCGACGGCTTCGGCTTCGCCCGCCAATCCGACGGTGGCTGGTACAAGATCCTTCAATCCGGCCCCGCCATCCTCGAAGACAACGTCGAGATCCAGGCCAACGCCTGCATCGACCGCGCCTCCATCGGCGAAACCCGCGTCCACGCCGGAGCCAAGATCGACAACCTCGTCCAGGTCGGTCACGGCTCAACCGTAGGTGAAAACACCCTTCTCTGTGCTCAGGTCGGCCTCGCCGGTTCCACCATCGTCGGCAAAAACGTTATCCTCGCTGGCCAGGTCGGCGTCGCGGGCCATTGCACCATCGGCGACGGCGCCATCGCCACCGCGCAAAGCGGGATCCCCAACGACGTAGCCCCCGGAAAGGTCGTCAGCGGCTACCCCGCCATCGACAACCGACAGTGGCTTCGCTCCGTCGCGCTCTTCAATCGCCTCCCCGAACTCCTGAGGGATCTAAAGTCCAAACTAAAATAACCATCCAGCTAGTGACCTCCTCGTATATAACTTTTAGAAGCACTTGGGGGTACAACCATGGCGGAACCTCCCGAAAGTCTCAGTAACGGCACCAACGAGATGCAAAGCACTACAGCACAACCCGTTCGCGTACTTCTGCTCGATGACGAGCCCACCAATCTCCACCTCCGCGCCGCCATCTTGCGGCAACACGGCTACGAGTCAGTTCCTGCTGCCACCATCGAAGAAGCCACCGACCTCTTCAACAACATCGACATCGCCGTCCTCGACTACCACCTCGGAGCCGGCCAGTTCGGAACCGAGGTAGCAGCTCTGCTTCGCCGCCGCCGACCTCACGTCCCCATCATCATCCTCTCGGCAACCATCGACCGTTACTTCGGTGGTGTCGAAGACATGCATCTGCTCAAAGGTCATAGCTCTGTCGAAGACCTCCTCGACGCCCTAAGCTCTCTCGAGGCCAAACGCCGCGGAGCACCCGTCGTCGTCGACGCACGCGACTTCTTCTACTCCCGTATCGCCATGGCCATCGGCGCCGACGTTCTCGTTCAGATCTTCGACGAGAACGGCATCTGGCAGTACTGCAACGACAGCGTGGCCGAATACCTCGGCCAACCCCGCGAGTGGTTCATCGGCCGCAGCGTCTACGAGGAGATGCGTCCCTTCATGCGCGATTGGAGCGACGTCCTCCAGACCGTCTGCCTCACCCGCGAAACCTACATCGATCGCACCCATCGCGGCCTGCTGGCCCAACCCCGCCCGCAAGAACCACAGCTTACGTGGAGCGTCCTCGCCTTCCCCATCACCCTGCACGACAACCGCTCCGGAGCCGTGCTCACTGCACGCATCCTCGACAAGCCCACCCGCAACTCAGAGCTTCTCCCCTTCATCTAGACAACGGCGTTCGATCGCATAACGAAATAGGACGGCGGCGGCAAAGCAACATAAAAGTCTGATCATTTCGACCGAAGCGAGACGGCTTTCGTCCCGCGCAGTGGAGAAACCCGCTGTCTTTCGCTCCCCCTCAGACGACCCAGCCATCAAGACTTTCCCTGATAACCTTGAACCCTATGCGTCCTCTGTCCGCGCTCGTCCTTCTCACCAGCTTCACCACCGTAGGCTGCCACTCCCCTTACGTAGCGACCACGGTCAGCAATCGCACAGGACAGCCCATCGAACTCATCGAGGTCGACTATCCAAGCGCCAGCTTCGGGACACAAAACCTCGCCCCCGGCTCCGACTTCCACTACCGGTTCAAAGTTTTAGGCTCCGGTCCCATGAAGCTTCTCTACACCGACAGCGCCCATCAGGACCACAAGGCCGATGGCCCCTTCCTCAAAGAAGGAGCCGAAGGTTTGTTGTCTATCGCGATCACTCCCACCGGAGTCACATGGCAACCCGACACGACCGTCACAGCAGGCAAATAGCCTGATGCAGTCTAAATTTCTAAATTTCCACCCTGCATTTCAGTCGCGACTTCTAACGAACTGAGCCGAACCGCATGCTTGTGTGCCCGATGCATCAAAGCCACTACAGTACCCAGCGCCAATACCACAAAGAGCATTGCAAAAACGACTACCGTCATAACTTAGAGCCCTCAGCTGCCATCGCTTTCCGCAGCGCGCAACATAATAGGCTTTCCACACTTAAACTGGCAATATATTTAGCGGCAAAAACTCCAATCGCCGTTGGACAGAGATATCCCACCTCCCTGGTAGCCAACAGAAGCCACTACGTATGGCTACCTACCGCGAGTGAAACCCGGAAGCTCGTCCATGCGTGGCCGGAGCAGCATCTCCGTTATGTCCTTTACGTCTCTGATCTCTCATCATCAACGCAATCACCCCGCCCACTACTAGTACCGCAACGATCATTGCAATGAAAGCGATGGTAAGCATCTCATCCTCCTCGCTTGCTTCGACGGGCGCGCAACAGGAACGCAGCGCCTGCCTACCAACGTAAGATGCCGTCTACCTCATCTGCGGTAAGCTGAACCTTATGCCCCGCGGATATTTCATCACCTTCGAAGGCCTCGACGGCTCCGGAAAGACCACCCAATTACGCCGCCTCGCCACCTCTCTCGAAGCCGAAGGTCACACCGTCGTCACCCTCCGCCAACCCGGCGGTACCGCCCTCGGCGACCGCATCCGCAGCATCCTCCTCGACTCCCGCTCCGAAGCCGCCCTCGGTCCCATCGCCCCCGCCGCCGAGATGGCTCTCATGTTCGCCGACCGCGCCCAGTCCATCTCGGAAGTCATCCTCCCCGCCCTCGCCGCCGGCTCCATCATCCTCTGCGACCGCTACACCGACTCCTCCGAGGCCTATCAAGGCGGAGGCCGTCAACTAGGCAGCGAGCGCATCCTCGCCATGCACGCCGCCGCCTGCGACAACCTCCAGCCCGACCTGACCCTCCTCCTTCTCCCCTCGCTCGAATCTTCCCTCCGCCGCGCCCGCCGCCGCAACCAGCGCCACGTCGAAAAGCAAGGCACCGACGAAAACCGCTTCGAGCGCGAGCCCGACGACTTCTACCGCCGCATCTACCAGAAGTACGAAGAGATCGCCGCCCGCGAACCTCACCGCGTCGTCCCAATCCGCGACGACGCCTCCATCGACCAGATTCAAGCCTGCATCCAAAAGATCGTCGCCTCCCGCCTCGACCACGCCAAAGCCTGACCAACCATCTTTCCACCGCGTCAACGCTCCCCACCTCGCTCCGCCGAACTGTGTTCTCCTCGTCTAAGAGAAGAACCAGGCACCAGCATGACCATCCCCACCCCGACCCTCGAAGCCGCTCCCGAACCGACCTCTGCTAGCCCATCAAACGCTCGTGGCAAAGGCCGCATGCCGCCTGGCCTCAAGCACTCGCTTCCCTTCTACTCCTTCAAGCCCTGGGTCAAACTCGGCAGCCCCATCCTCCTCTTCGAGCATCTCCTCAAGACCTACGGCAACATCGCCCACTACAGATTCCTCGGCACCCCCATCATCTTCATCAACGACCCCGAGTACATCCGCGAGATTCTGGTGACTCAAGCCTCCAGCTTCGTCAAAGAGCGCACGGTCCGCCGCATGAAGGTCCTCCTCGGAGAAGGCCTCATCACCTCCGACGACCCCATCCACATGCGCCAGCGCAAGATCGCCGCGCCTGCCTTCCACCGCCAGCGCATCGCCGCCTACGGAGACCAGATCGTAGCCTGCGCCCTCCACCAGCGCGAAGCCTGGCGCCCAAACCAGCACATCGACATCTCCGCCGCCAGCATGCAGCTCTCCCTCGAGATCGTCGCCCGCACGCTCTTCAACACCGAGGTCACCGCCGACATCCGCAGCATCAACGACGAAGTCAACACCATCATGGGCCTCTATAACTTCATCGTCGCCTTCCCCAAAATCGAATCCTTCATCCACCTCCCCATCCCCGGCATCATGAAGTTCCGCCGCTCCAAAGCCCGCCTCGACGCCGTAGTCGACCGCCTCATCCAAGAGCACCGCGAAGCCGCCACCCGCGGCGAACCAGATCGCGGAGATCTCCTCTCCATGCTCCTGGCCAGCAAATACGAATCCGACGACCCCACCCAACAAACCGGCATGTCCGACGAGCAAGTCCGCGACGAAGTCCTCACCATCTTTCTCGCCGGCTACGAAACCGTAGCCAACGGCCTTACCTGGACCTGGTATCTCCTAAGCCAGAACCCGCATATCGAAGCCAAACTCCACGCCGAACTAGACGCAGTCCTAGGCACCGGCCCCACCCAACGCCTCCCCACCCTAGCCGACTACCCCGCCCTCCGCTACACCGAACAAGTCTTCGCCGAATCCATGCGCCTCTACCCGCCCGCCTGGGCTATGGGCCGCATGTCCACCAAGCCCATCACCCTCGGCCCCTACACCATCCCCGCCGGCGCGCACTTCTTCTTCAGTCAATACATCATGGGCCGCGACCCCCAATACTTCCCCGACCCACTCCGCTTCGACCCCGACCGCTTCTCCCCCGAAAACAAAGCCGCCCGCGCCAAATTCACCTACTTCCCCTTCGGCGGAGGCAGCCGCCAATGCATCGGCGAAAGCTTCGCCTGGATGGAAGGCGTCTTCAGCATCGCCACCCTCGCCCAGCGCTGGCGCATGACCTACCTCGGCTCCACCCCACCCGAAGTACAAGCCAAGATCACCCTCCGCCCACGCGACCCGCTCATGATGCAGCTCATCCCTCGCTAATCCCGCAACGAATCAATCCACCGCAATAATCACACTCGAAGCCTTGAACGCCGCACACACCGGCTCGCCCAGATGCAGAGCCAACTCATGCAGACTTCCATCCGTAATCACTCCGGTCAACAGCTCTCCGCCCTGCAGCCTGATCGACACCTCATCGTTCACGCTGCCTTGGTGAATCACCTCCACCACTCCGCACAAAATATTTCGAGTGCTGATCTTGCTCTTGTCCAAATCCTTCCCAACGATGATCCAACTCGCCTTCACCAACGCCCAGGCCTTCATCCCCACTTTCAGCGCCATCGCCTCCACGCTGCCATTCGTAATCACCGCAACGATCTCACTCCCGGCTTCAGTCGCCAATATCACCTCGGAGTTCACTGCGCCCGTTGTAATCTTGCTGATCGTTCCCGCCAGAGTATTGCGCGCACTTGTTTTCATTCGCATTCACCTCGCCACCATCGTATCCAAAACTCAAAAAGCCTATCCACACAGCCAACTTTCGTCCCGCCTGTCAGCTCCAACCACACATGCAAAAAAGAATGCACGCACGAAGCTTTCTGCTTGCTCTCCTTCTCACGACGTCTTCCTTCAACGCCCAACCCCCAGCCACTGCGCCCGAGCAGACTCTCGTCCAACTCACCAATCAAGCCCGCGCCGCGCACAACCTCCCCCCGCTTCACTGGGACAACGCCCTCGCATCCGCAGCCAAAACTCACGTCCAACGCGTCCGCAACGAACCCGGCGAACTCCTTCATCAATACCCCGGCGAACCCGACCTCACCACTCGAGGCGCGCAAGCCGCAGCCCACTTCACCACCATCGCCGAAAACGTTGGCCGCGGCACCGACGTCCCCCTCATCCATCAAACCTGGATGAACAGCCCTGGCCACCGCGCCAATATCCTCGATCCCAATCTCAACGCAATCGGAATCTCCGTCACACAAAACCACGGACTCTTCTCTGCTGTCGAAGACTTCTCTCGCAGCGCGACTGTCCAGTCCAACGACTCACTCGAAAAACAAGTTGCCCAGATCCTGCTCGAGCACGGCATAGCCCCCGCCGAATCCAATGCCGACGCTCACCAAACCTGCACCATGCAAAGTGGCGCCGCAGGCTCTCCCAAGCTAGTCGTCCAGTGGGATGGCCCCGACCCAACTCTCCTGCCCGACGCTCTCCTCCGCGCCATCGCCACCGGCAGATACACCACCGCCGAAGTAGCAGTCTGCGCCAGCAAACAACCGCAGTTCACCACTTACAACACAGTCGTGCTCCTCTACTGACGCTCGCAAGATATCAACCCCCGAACAACGGGAGCGCCCACCGAAGGGATATACAAGTCACGAAGTGACCGCCGCCCGCGCAGGGCGCATTAGTCCTAAAAAATAATCCGCATACGAGCATTCAGCAGAACGCTCGTATAACTCTTCGCCGCATACATCGGATGAATCGACACCTGCACATCCGGCCCAATCTCCATGCTCTTGGTCATGCGAATCCGATAAAACGTCTCGATGATACTCTCGTGTCGCTTCCCCATACGCGTCGGTTGAATGTAGTTGAACGCCGTCCCGAACATATCGCCCCGCCGGCCAAACGGACTGACGTTCGTCAATCCCAACGTGTCGGTCTGTCTGATCGCCGTTCCCGTCTCTGTCGCGAAACCATACCGTCCAAACGGCGCCCAGCCATTTGCATACTCATGATCGAAACCAAACGCGACACCGTGCCCGCTCCCCGAACTCTTCGTATCGTCACGCCATCCCCCAACACGCAGCTTCAGATACTTGCTCCCAGGCGCACCCGCAAACCAGCCGAACTCGATCCCCTCAAGAAATTTATTGTCCCCCATCGTTCCAATCCCTGTGTATTGCGAACCGATGGTGTCAATCGCCAACGCGTGCATATACAAGTGGTGCGTCATCTGAAAATCAACCGCTCCTCCGCCCGCATAGGTCCCATCCGAAGCAATGGCAAGGTTGCCGTCGTTCTCTCCATTCAAAAACTGAGTTCTCTCATCATTGTTTAAAAAGCTCAGGCTGACGAACTGATTCGGATGCAGCTTGCCCACATAAAACGACAGTCTCTTATGCATGAAATCCTGCCGCCAATAAAGAACGTTCACGCTAATTGGCCTTTGCGCCCCGCCCCCTTGGAGACAGTTCAGAAAAATTCCCGACCCCATCTGGTCGCTCAGGTTCCACTGCTGACTCATCCCAATATTTGTTCCCGAACGGATTAGCAAAGCAATCGAACCTGCCGTGCTCCCGTGCTCGTACACTGCCCAGTTTCCCGTGAAGTCGAGACGTCCACTCACCTGGTCATGACGTTGCGCCGTATCCGGAATCACCGTCGCATATTGATTCAGAAACGTATACGTCGCTCCGAATCGAAGCCGCGCACTAGTCTCCAGCCAGCTTCCACCCATATCCGCTGCCTTGGTAACGAACCTGAAAGGATCGGTATGAAAGAGTGGATCCGCCGGCACCAACCCCAGCGCCGCCGAAGCCGCGTCCAGCTCCTGCGGGTACCTCGACAGCGGCTCGTTGATCGCCGGCTCAGACTGCGGCTGGTATTGAGTCGTCTCAGAGGTAGCACCCGGCCTGACGATCTTGATGTTCTGACCCACCAGAGCAGGAGACGCGCCCATCAGGATCAACGCAATTGTCTTACCTACGTACTTCCTGACGTTCACACAACTCCTTAGCGAATCCGTTGACCTTGCTCATCCAAAAAAATGACTGCCGACTTGATGCACCGGCGCCATCATCCGAGGCATAAATCTTCGCGTGAGTATCCTGCGCCGGCAACATGGCCGAAACTCAAACATGGAAAACGTTGTCAACCCCCAAAGCCCTGGGACACAACACAAAACCCGCGAATCAAGCCCCTTTTAGAGCTTCTCCGGTTTGGCGCATTACCCCTCTTCCAACGCGTATCATAGAAACAGGAGATTGCTCTGGAAAGAAACTGACCCGAGACCTGCTCTTGAAGGAAGAACTCCGAACGAAGTCCAGACTTAACCTTCATAGACCGAATACTTTAGCACCAAACAGTACCACCGGGGTACCATCCCGAAGCTGCACCGAATCTACGCCCGAGGAGGAGGACAAATCGTGACCACACCAACCGCTCTGCCCGCCACCTTCAACGACTTCCTCGGCAACAGCACCGCCATCGAGCACCTCCGCACCGCCATCGCCGCCGGCCGCCTCCCCCACTCCCTCATCCTCGCCGGCCCCAACGGAGCAGGAAAGTACACCCTCGCCCTCATGCTCGCCATGGCCGTTGAGTGCCAGCGTCAGCCACGCGACCTCTGGTCCAACGGCGTCTCCCTCGCCAACTTCTGCGGCGTCTGTCACAACTGCACCCGCATCGCCAGCGCAGCCAATCTCGACGACGAGATCGACAAAGCCGTAGCCGTCCGCGAAGAGCTTCGCGATACCGACAAGAAAGACACCCGCGTCCTCGTCCAGCCCCACCCCGACGTCCTCATCGTCCCACCCGACCCACCGCAACTCCTCATCAAGCTCGGTCAGATCCGCACCGTCATCCAGCGCGCCCACTACCTCCCCAGCGAGGCCCCGCGCAAGATCTTCATCCTCACCGCGGCCAACTTCATGAAGGAAGCCGCCAACTCCCTCCTCAAAGTCCTCGAGGAGCCACCCGACACAGTCCACATCATCATCCTTGCCGAAAACCCCGGCGAACTTCTTCCCACCATCCGCTCCCGTTGTGCAACTGTCCGCCTCGGCGCCCTTCCCGTCGAAGAGATCGAGATGCTCCTCGCCGACCGCCGCCCCGACGTGCCGCCCAAGCAGCGAACCCTCATCGCACGCCTCGCACAAGGCGCTGCCGGAAAAGCCCTAGGCTTCGACCTCGAAGCCTACACCGCAGCCCGCGCCGATGCCCTCCTCTTCCTGCGTAACGCCGCGGCAGCCAGCAGTGGCACTGCCGAGCCTGACCACACCGCCCTCTTCAAGATGACCGAAACCTACCGCGCCGGAGCCGAAGGCCAACAAAAAACCGCAGCCCTGCTCCGCACTCTCTCGCTCCTCCTCGAAGACCTCCTGCTTCTAGGCGCAGGCACACCCGAACTCCTCCGCAACACCGATCTCCGTCCCGAACTCGACCGCCTCAGCTCCTCCCTCAACTTCGCCTGGATCGAATCCGCCTCACGCGGCCTGGATCAAGTCCAAAGCGGTATGCGCCGCAACCTCCTCCGCAGCCTCTCCCTCGACGCCTTCGCCGGCCAACTCGCCGCAAGATGAGCAGGCCCGACGAACACACCACGCTGCGCCTCTCCACCAGCCCGCAAGACATCGCCCGCGCCGCCGAGATCCTCCGCAACGGCGGCACCGTGGCCTTCCCCACCGAAACCGTCTACGGTCTCGGAGCCAACGCGCTCGACCCCAACGCAGTCGCCAACATCTTCCTCGCCAAAGACCGCCCCCACTGGGACCCCCTCATCGTCCACGTCAGCAACCGCGCCATGCTCGACGAGGTAGCCACCGTATCTGAGCGGGCAGAGCGCCTCATCAAAGCCTTCTGGCCCGGCCCCCTGACCCTCCTGCTTCCCCGCACAGAAAAAATCCCCGACGCAGTCACCGCCAACCGCCCGCTCGTAGGCGTCCGCATGCCCGCGCACCCGCTCGCCCACGCACTCCTCGAAGCCACAGGCCTCCCCCTCGCAGCGCCCAGCGCCAACCGATTCGGCCACACCAGCCCCACCACCGCAGCCCACGTCCTCCAGGATCTAGACCACCGCATCGACGCCGTCATCGACGGCGGCGCAACCAGCGTAGGCGTCGAATCCACCGTCCTCGACCCCAATCCGTCCCCGATGATCCTCTACCGCCCCGGCGCCATCACCCCCGCCATGCTCGAACCCATCGGCGGTCCCGTCACCACCTACACCGCACCCCAGCAAACCACCACCCCGCAGAGCCTGCCATCCCCTGGTGTCGGCATCCGCCATTACGCCCCCCGCGCCCATCTCATCCTGGTCGACAGCGAAGCCGACCTCAACTCCCACCTCGCCACCACCGAGGGCCGCATAGGAGTCATGCTCCCAAGCGGCTGGATCATCCCCACCGGCCACACCGAAGTCTTCCCCTGGAGTTCCATAGAAGACCCCACAACTCTAGCCCAAACTCTCTTCGCCGGTCTTCGAGATCTCGACGCCCGCGGCGTCACCGCCATCCTCTGCCCTCTACCCAAACCCGAAGGCCTCGGACTCGCCATCCGCGACCGTCTAAAAAAAGCCGCAAAAACAAACTAAGGTCCACGTTTTTCACCGGGCCACAGCCGTATACTCCCCCCATGAAGAACTCTGAGATCGAACTCAAGTTTCCCGTCCCTGATCCAGAAGCTCTCCAAACCCGCCTCCCGCAACTCGGCTTCCAGCTCATCACCCCACGCACCTTCGAGCACAACACCCTCTACGACACTCCCAATCGCGACCTCCGCGCCCGCAGGCAGATCCTCCGCCTCCGTCAGTACGGCGACATATTCACCCTCACCCACAAGCGTCTCCCCGACGAGCAGGCCCCCGTCGACACCACCCGCTACAAGATCCGCATCGAGACCGAGACCACCGTTAGCGACCGCGATGCCATGGCCGAGATCTTCCAGCAACTAGGCTACGGTCCAGCCTTCACCTACGAGAAGTACCGCACCGAGTGGTCTCACTCAGCAGACTCCGAGATAACCGCTCACCTAGTCCTCGACGAGACCCCCATCGGCACCTACGCCGAACTCGAAGGCCCCACCGCCTGGATCGACCAGACCCTCGTCGCACTCCACATCGACCCGGCCACTTGCCTCACCGACAGCTACGGCAAGCTCTTTCTCGACTGGAAGCAACGCACCGGCAGCCCCGCCGAGAACCTCACCTTCGCCGAAATCACGCCTCCCGTACTCTCTCTCCGCTAAAGCCTCCCCCACCTCCGCCGATACAACCTCTGTACCCCGGAGGTTTTCCTTGGCAATTCCACTTCGCTCTTCGCGCCCCCTTCTTCTTGCCGGAAGCGTTGCCCTCTGCGTCGGCACTGCCTTCGCTGGCGACGTTCATCGTGCGATCGTCTCCCGCACAGCCCCAGCCTACCCAGAGCTCGCGCGCCGCATGCACGTCGGCGGCAAGGTCGTTCTTCTCGTCTCCATCAAAGCCGACGGCACCGTCTCAGGCACCAAGGTGGAGTCGGGCCACGCCCTCCTCGCGCCCTCTGCGCAGGACGCCGTCACTCACTGGCGCTTCGCTCCAAACTCTGATGCCACCGAATCCGAAGTCGAAGTCAACTTCAACATCGACGGTCAGTAACCCAGGCATACTCGCAACCGAAATCACCGCCGAGATTCGTCCCGGCGGTATCTGCCAACGCTTTAAATCGATCTACGCTCCTAACTTCGCTCCGAGGTCCTCATGCAACTGCAGTCGAAGATGTTCCTGATGACTGGCGCTATCGTCGCCACTACCGTTCTCAGCGCAAGTATCGCCCACCGATACATCGAGGAGGCCAACGTCCTCTCGAACATGGTCACGGAGAACCGCATCCCCGTCATCATGTCCAGTCGCGACATCCGCTCCCACTTCACCGACACCGTTCGCCTGCTTGAGTCCTACATGCTCTTCGGCATCGACGCGAACTCCTCCGCGCTCTATCGCAACTCCAGGCGCCAAGAGTTCGAGCAGGCCGAGAGTTCGCTCGCGCTGCTTCACCAGCAGACCTCCCACTTTGATCTCGGCTCCGACGCCCCGCGATTGATCGCACTTGACTCCGATCTCGCCGCGCTCAAGACACTCGAAGAGAAGGTCGAGACCCTGAACGAATCGAAGACACCGCAAGGCTCCGCTGCAGCCTACGACACCCTGCAGAACCAGATCCTGCCTCTCGAAAAAAGCCTCTTCTCCAACATCACCGAGATCGCGCAGTCGCAGACCCGCCTCGCCAATGAAGAGCAGGCACAACTCCGCGGAGCCAACCACTTCACCCTCATCGTCCTCTGGCTCGGCACCATCATCGCCTCTCTCATCGGCATCACGGTATCGGTCTACCTCGGACGGAAGATCGCCTATGCCCTGAACGTCGTCATGCAGCGCGCCGACGCCATCGCCGCGGGCGACCTAAGCGGCCAGCCGCTGGCCCTCGACACCACCGACCAGACCGGCGCCCTCGCGCACGCCGTCCAGAAGATGCAGACCAATCTCGCCGGCATCATCGGAACACTCGCCGAGACCGTCTCCACCATTACTGGCAGCGCCGCCACCATGGGCTCGGCCAGCGATCAGATCCATCGCCGCATGGATCAGCAGAGCCAGCAGACCCAACAGGCCGCTACCGCCATGCAGGAGATGTCGGCCTCCATCGCCGAGGTCTCCCGCCACACCCAGTCCGCTGCAGAGACTGCCCGCAGCGCCGCTGAAACCGCCCGCGAAGGCGGCACCATCGTCAAGCAGGTTCTCGGCAGCATGCACTCCATCGCCACCGCCGTCAGCGACACCTCCGCCACCGTCGGCCTCCTCGGCGACGACTCCCGCCGCATCTCGCAGATCGTCACCGTCATCGACGAGATCGCCCGCAAGACCAACCTGCTCGCCCTCAACGCAGCCATCGAAGCCGCTCGCGCTGGCGACCAGGGCCGTGGCTTCGCCGTAGTCGCCGGAGAGGTCCGCCGTCTCGCCGAGTCCACCGCTCAGGCCACAGGCGAGATCGCCAGCATGATTCAAGGCATTCAGGATCGCACCCTCACCGCCATCGCCAGCATGGAGAGCGGCACCGGCACCGTGCAGCAGGGCGTCATCACCACCAACCAGGCCGGCGAGGCTCTCGAGCGCATCATTGGCATGGCCGAGCGCGTCGATCGCATGATCGCCCAGATCGCCATCGCCGCCTCCCAGCAGACCGCCGCCGCAGACCAGTCCAGCGCCAGCCTGCACTCCATCCACTCCCTCAGCCACGAAAATCTCACCGAGATGGCCACCACCGCGGCTGGAATCGAATCCCTCCGCACCACCGCCGTCACACTCGAGCAGCAGGTCGACCGTTTCAGCCTCAGGTCCGCACCAGACTCAAGGCTGCTTCGCGTCGAGAGCAGCAACACGAAACGCCACGCTACCTTCCAACCCGCATAAACAACCAGCATCGTCCCCAAACGAAGAGGCCCGCACACAGCGGGCCTCTTCGTTCAACAGAAAACGACCTTAGAAGATCTGGAAGTTGACCTCAACGTTCAGCTCGACCAGAACAGGCCTGCCGTTCTCCATCGCCGGCTTGAACTTGTACTGTCTCACCGCTTCCATCGCCTTCTCATCCAGACCCATGCCAACGCCGCGAATCACGTGAACGTGGCTCGGATTTCCGTTGGTATCGACCCAGAGGTTAACCAGAACATTTCCTGCAACCTTCGCCTTCCGGGCCTCTTCAGAAAATTCCGGCTCAACCGAGAAGATCAGCACAGGAGCCGAAACCCCTCCGCCAATCCGCCTCGGTCCGCCACCGGTATTGCCTCCCGAACCCGGCCCAAGCCCCGATCCATTACCCGATCCAAGACCGGTACCGGTGCCGCCGCCGCCCGAATATGGCCCAATAATCGGCGAGTTCGGAACTCCGACCTGCGGCAGGTTGCTCGCCATCTTCACATCCTGCTGCACCTCAATCGTCGGGTCTATCTTGATCTTCGGTTCGACCAGCGGAGGCTTGTTCGGCGGCACAATCTGCGTATCCGCGAACTTCGGAGGAGATCCCTTAACCACAGGAGTTGGCCCTTTTTGTCCACCGCCTCCGCCCATCGCCTGAGCTCTCGGCGGAGCCTGCGGTGGAACCGAAAGCTCCGTCACCTGCATTGTTCTTACGGGGGCGGAAAACTGAACCTTCTTCGCCAGCAAAAACGCGATCAGCAGAATGATCAACCCGTAGATTACGACCGCGGAGGTCGTCGCAATCGGATTTTGCTTAGTCTTCATCCGATCGACGACAGCGATCGGCTTCGACTCCAGTACCAGAGGCGGCAGTTTTACCGGGAAAAACACATCCCGAATGCTGCTCCCAAGGGACGCAAAGACTCCCTCTTCCTCAATCACCATATCGCTATCAACTGGCTTCGATTCCAGCTGCAGTGGAGCTTCGTTTGACTTGCTGAAGGCATCCCGAAGATTCGCAAAGAACGACGTCCACATGGACCCATCGGTCTCTTCGTTCAACTTTGGAGCATCTGCCGGTCGCAGGGTCGGAGCCTGTCTCTCTGGGTCTATCTGCGGTGGTGGTGTCAATAAACTATTCGCCATAAGCTGTTTCGCCTCGGTGCAGAAAGCCGCAGCCTCCGCACACCACTTCCAAAATCTTGCCCGCCCTGAATCTACTGCTCTTCTTACGTTCCAAACGCCAGTCCGGTTCTCGCCCGGCTCTGGCAACAGCGCGTGATTGTTAACATTCTACAAACATTCGCCAGCGGACGCTCGTTACCTTGGACGCACGTCACCATGGGAATGTCTCCTTGCCATCCTATGTACCACCCCTCCGCGCCGTCTACAATAGAGGTTTGCCACAAACTGGATCTTTGTCACAACGAACCAAGAGGACCGAATGTCGGAAGCTACCCAGGCAAAACCCGAAGTCAAGGCGCTGAAGTCCACGCTGAACCTGCCACAGACCGCCTTCCCCATGAAGGCCAATCTGCCCCAGAACGAACCCGCGCGCCTCGAAGCGTGGCAGCAAAGTGACTTATACGCCCAGATCCGCACCGCCCGTGCCGGACAGCCCAAGTACATCCTCCACGACGGCCCTCCCTACGCCAACGGAGCCATTCACCTCGGCCACGCCCTCAACAAGTGCATCAAGGACTTCGTCGTCAAAACCAAAACCATGGCCGGCTTCGACGCCCCCTACGTCCCCGGATGGGACTGCCACGGCCTCCCCATCGAGATCAAAGTCGACGAGCAGCTAGGCCGCAAAAAGCTCGAGATGGACCCCATCGCCGTCCGCCACGCCTGCCGCGAGTACGCACAGAAGTATGTCGACCTCCAGCGCAGCCAGTTCGAGCGCATCGGCGTCTTCGGCCGCTGGAACGATCCCTACCTCACCATGAGCTTCGGCTACGAAGCCAGCATCGTCGAAACCTTCTACGACTTCTTCGAGAAGAAGTTCGTCTACAAAGGCCTCAAGCCCGTCTACTGGTGTATCCACGACCGCACCGCCCTCGCCGAAGCCGAAGTCGAATACGAACAGCACACCTCACCTAGCGTCTACGTCCGCTACGCCCTCACCAGCGACCCCGCGGCTATCGCTCCGTCGCTAGCCGCCGTAAAAAATCTCTATACGATCATCTGGACCACTACCCCATGGACCCTCCCCGCGTCCCAGGCCGTAGCCTTCAACCCACTCCTCGAATATGTAGCTCTGGCATGCGAAGGCGGCACCTACATCGTCGCGCAAGCGCTCATGTCCTCGGTCATTACCCACTGCCGTCTGATGAGCGCGAAGAACCCCGCCGAGCCGGCGTCGCAGGCCGACATCGTCGCCGTCCTCACCGGCAATCATCTCGAGCACGCGACCTTCCAGCACCCATTCCTCGATCGCAGCATCCTCGGCGTCACCGCGGACTACGTCACCGCCGAGCAAGGCACCGGAGCCGTCCACACCTCACCCGCCCACGGCGTCGACGACTTCTACACCGGCCAGCGCTACCACCTCCCCGAGATCCAATACGTCGACAACGCCGGCAAGCAGCGTCACACCGACCTACATGGCGGCCAGCCGGCCGAACCCTACGCCGACCTCACCGTCTTCAAATCCAACGCGCCCATCATCGAGCTCCTCCGCGAGCGCGGCGCACTCCTGAGCGACACCAGCTTCGAACACTCCTATCCGCACTGCTGGCGCTGCCACAACCCCGTCATCGTCCGCGCCACCGAGCAGTGGTTCATCGGCATGGAGACCCCGATGATCACCGACGAAGGCACCACGACAACCTTCCGTCAGCGCGCCCTCGACGAGATCAAGAAAGTCGTCTGGGATCCGGCCTGGGGCGAAGAGCGCATCTCCAACATGATCGCCACCCGCCCCGACTGGTGCATCTCCCGCCAGCGCATCTGGGGCGTTCCCATCGCCGTCTTCCTCTGCGACAAGTGCGGCGAGCCACTCAACGAACCCGCCGTCAACCAGAGCATCGTCGATCTCTTCAAAAAAGAGGGCGCCGACGCCTGGTACAGCCACGAAGCCGCAACGCTCCTCCCCGCCGGAACCGCCTGCGCAAGCTGCCACCACCTGGAGTTCCGCAAAGAGATGGACATCCTCGATGTCTGGTTCGAGTCCGGCGCAAGCTGGCACGCCGTCCTCGACCTCGAGCCCGAACTCCACTCCCCCGCCGACCTCTACACCGAAGGCGGCGACCAGCACCGCGGCTGGTTCCACTCCTCGCTACTCACTTCCGTTGCCGTCCGCAACCACGCCCCCTACAAGATGGTCGCAACCTCCGGCTGGACCCTCGACGAGCAAGGCCGCGCCTTCTCCAAATCCCTCGGCAACGGCGTCGATCCCGTAGACATCGCCAAGCGTCTCGGCGCGGAAGTCATCCGTCTCTGGGTAGCCTCCGTCGACTTCCGCGAAGACGTAGCCGCCAGCGAAAACCTCATGCAGCGCGTCAGCGACAACTACCGTAAGCTGCGCAACACCCTGCGCTTCCTCCTCGGAAATATCCACGACTTCAACCCCGCGACCGACGCCATCGCTTTCGCAAACCTGCAGCCGCTAGACCAATACATCCTCGCCCGCACCGCCGAACTCGACGCCAAGATTCGCGCCGCTTACGACGACTTCGAGTTCCACCGCGCCTATCACGCGCTCAACGAGTACGTGAACACCGACCTCAGCGCGCTCTACCTCGACGTCCTCAAAGATCGCCTTTACACCTTCGCCCCCAACCACCCGGGCCGCCGCAGCGCACAAACCGCCCTCTGGCGCATCGCCGAAACTCTCACCCGCCTCATCGCCCCAATCCTCAGTTTCACCGCCGACGAAGTCTGGGCACTCCTACCGCAATCAGCAACTCGTGAGCCCAGCGTTCATCTCGCACTCTTCCCTGATCTGACCGACCTCGTCCCCGGCAGCACCCGCCAGATCGAAGAAGAATGGGACCAGCTCCTCACCCTTCGCGACGAAGTCCTCAAGGTCCTCGAAGAAGCGCGCACCGCAAAGACCATCAGCAACAAGCCCTCCGAGACCCAGATAGTCCTCGGCTGGCTCAACAGCGTAGCCGAAAAACCCAACCCGGTCTTCGAGCAATACAAATCCATACTCCCCGAGCTCTTTGGCGTAGCCCAGGTCGAAATCTCCAACGCCATCATCACCGAAGGCAACGTAGAAAAGGGAGCCTTCTACGTCCAGGCCAAACCTGCCGCAGGTAGCAAGTGCGAGCGCTGCTGGCGCTTCACCGAAGACGTAGGCAACGAAGCCAACTACCCAACCGTCTGCCTTCGCTGCGCCGACGCTCTCGAAGCCATCCACTTCCCACCCTACAACGCACCACCCAGCAACTCAACGGAGCCGCAAGCCTGATGTCCTCACCGAACAAGACGACCTACGAAGCCGCAACGCCAGCCATCGCGACCGAACCACGCGATCGCCGCGGTATTGCGCTCGCTATCGCCGCAGCAGTCGTCATCCTAGACCGCATCACCAAACGCATCGTCGTTCAGCAACTTCCCAACGGCCAGGCTCACACCGTCATCCCCGGCATCTTCCGCATCACCGACGTCCACAACACCGGCGCCGCCTTCAGCATGTTCGCCGAATCCGCCTCACCCACAACCGTCCGCAACATCCTCATCGCCTTTTCCGTAATCGCGGCCGTCGTCCTCATCGGAATGCTCTGGCGAGCAGGTCGCGCCCTCACTGTCAGCTCCGTCGCTCTCGCGCTCATCCTCGGCGGAGCCGTCGGCAACCTCTACGACCGCGTTCGCTACAGCTACGTCGTCGACTTCCTCGAAGTCCACATCGGCAACTACCACTGGCCCGACTTCAACCTCGCCGACAGCTGCATCGTCATCGGCGCCTGCCTCCTCCTCATCGAAATCTTCCGCCCTCAACCAACGGACGCCTAAGCCTCACCCTTTAATCACTCCCTATGAATGACCAGATCACAATCCGCGGCGCACGAACCCACAACCTCAAGGGCATCGACGTCGACATCCCGCACAACGCACTCACCGTCGTCAGCGGCGTCAGCGGCTCCGGCAAATCCTCCCTCGCCTTCGACACCGTCTACGCCGAAGGCCAGCGCCGCTACGTCGAAAGCCTCTCCGCCTACGCCCGCCAGTTCCTCGAGCGCATCGAAAAGCCCGACGTCGACCACATGGACGGCCTCGCCCCCGCCATCGCCATCAAGCAAAAAAATCAGACCCGCAATCCCCGCTCCACCGTCGCCACCGCAACCGAGATCTACGACTACCTCCGTCTCCTCTACGCCCGCTGCGGCACCGTAACCTGCCTCCACTGCGGCGGCATCGTCAAGCACGACACCGTAGACGAAATCATCACCACACTCTTCGCCCTACCCGAAGGCACCCGCACCCACGTCCTCTTTCCGATCATCCGCACCGAAGTCAAACTCGCGCCCATGCAGATCGCCACGCCCGACGTCGAGGTCGAAGCCCCCAAGCCCAAAAAGACCGCCTCAAAGAAATCCGCGAAGTCGACAAAGCCCGCAGCCATCGAGACCCTCACCCTCACGGACGCACTCAAAGATCGCCTCACCGAACTGCGCCGCCGCGGCTATAACCGCCTCTACCAATCAGGAAAAATAGTAGAGTTCTCCACGCCCGAATCCCTCCTGGAACTCGACTTCACCCAACCCATCTTCGTCCTCATCGACCGCCTCGCCATCACCTCCGAAAGCCGCGCCCGCATCGTAGACGCCATCGAAACCGGCTACCGCGAATCCGGCGAAGTCCAGTTCCACAGCTTGGCCAGCCAAGACAACGAGAACCCAACGAAGTTGCGCTTCTCCGCCGCGTTCGAGTGCACCACCTGCCACCGCGCCTATCGCGAACCCGAACCACGCCTCTTCTCCTTCAACAACCCCTACGGCGCCTGCCCGCGCTGCCAGGGCTTCGGCAACACCATCGACTTCGACCCCAACCTCATCATTCCCGACAAATCGAAGACCCTCGATGAAGGCGCCATCGCCCCCTGGACCACCACAAAATACCGCCCCCACCACGGCGAGATGAAACGTGCCGCCAAAGCCGCTGGCATTCCGACCGACGTTCCCTGGTACGACCTCACACCCACACAGCAAGCCTTTATCGAAGACGGCAACGGCACCTTCCCCGGCATTCGCGGCTTCTTCGCCGCCCTCGAACGCAAAAAATACAAGCTCCACGTCCGCGTCTTCCTCTCGAAGTACCGCGGCTACGCACTCTGCCCCGACTGCCGCGGCCAGCGCCTCCGCGCCGAAGCCCGCGCCGTCCTTATCAACAATCAAAACATCTGCGAGACCAGCGCCCTCACCATCACCGCCGCGCAAACCTTCTTCGACAATTTGCAACTCTCACCAGCACAATTAGAAGTAGCCGGCAAAATCCTCGAAGAAGTCCGTCAGCGTGTCCACTTCCTCCTCCAGGTTGGCCTCGACTACCTCACCCTCGACCGCCTAAGCTCCACCCTCTCCGGCGGCGAAGCCCAGCGCATCCAGCTCGCAACCTCCCTGGGCTCGCGCCTAGTCGGAGCCCTCTACGTCCTCGACGAGCCAAGCATCGGTCTCCACACCCGAGACACCGCCAAGCTCATCGGCATCATGAAAGACCTTCGCGACCTCGGCAACACCATCCTCGTCGTCGAACACGACCCCGACGTCATCCGCGCCGCCGACCATCTCCTCGATCTCGGCCCCGGAGCAGGAGAGCTAGGCGGCCATCTCCTCGCCTCAGGCACCGTAGCCGAAGTCACCGCAAACCCAAACTCCATCACCGGAAAATATCTCTCCGGCCGCCTCACCATCCCCGTCCCCAAACACCGCCGCGAACCCGGCCGCGAGCACCTCAAACTCACCGGCGCCCGCATCCACAACCTTCGCGGCGTCGACATCAACATCCCTCTCGGCCTCCTCTGCTGCGTCACCGGTGTCAGCGGCTCCGGAAAATCCACCATCGTCCACCAGGTCCTCTACCGCGCTCTCATGCAAGCTCTCGGCCAAACCGAAGGTGCCGACCCAGCGCACCTCTACCGCGAGCTCACCGGCACCCACCACCTCAACGACGTCATCCTCGTCGATCAATCCCCCATCGGCCGCACCCCGCGATCCAATCCAGTTACATATATCAAAGCCTTCGACGACATCCGCGCCCTCTTCGCCGCCCAACCCGACGCCAAGCGCCGCAGCTTCGGTCCCGGACACTTCTCCTTCAACGTCCCCGGCGGCCGCTGCGACGTCTGCGAAGGCGACGGCACCGTCACCGTCGAGATGCAGTTCCTGGCCGACATCGAGCTCCCCTGCGAAGAATGTAACGGAACACGCTACAAATCCACCATCCTCGACATCCGCTACAAAGGCAAGAACATCCACGACGTCCTCAACATGACCGTCAAAGAAGCTCTCGTCTACTTCGCCGGCCACCCCAAGATCGTCGACAAGCTCTATGTCCTCGACGAGGTCGGTCTCGGCTACGTTCGCCTCGGCCAATCCGCCACCACGCTCTCCGGCGGCGAAGCCCAACGCGTCAAACTCGCCTCTCACCTCGCCACCGCACGCAGCATCACCATCCGCAGCTCCAACGACACCGCCGCCAAAGCCCGCAGCCGCACCCTCTACATCCTCGACGAACCCACCACGGGTCTCCACTTCGACGACGTAGCCAAACTCCTCGCCGCCTTCCGCAAACTCATCGAAGGCGGCGGCTCCCTCCTCGTCATCGAGCACAACCTCGACGTCATCAAATCCGCCGACTGGGTCATCGACATGGGCCCCGAGGGTGGCTCCGGCGGCGGCCAGATCGTGGCCACCGGCACCCCCGAAGAGATCGCTGCTAACCCGAGAAGCCACACCGGCCACTGGCTCGCCCCGGTCCTCGACCTCGCCGCCCCGAAAGCCGAACCTGAACTCCAGACCACCGCCTAGCCCACAAACAGACTTGACGTAGAGCACGGCATAGGAGAACATTTGTTCCCTTCGACAAACTTTATCTCCTGAAGGGCTCAAAGACACATCTGACCGGCATCGGGTCCTCGGGAAGCAGACGAAGAGAGAGCTTCCACTTGAGGAACCACGAATGCCCAAATCGAAAAAAGCATCGTCCGCCAAGGTTCCATCCATCAGCAAAAAGCTCGCCGATCAGTTCACCGCGCCGCGTCCATCCGTAGCCGACCGCGAAGACGCTGGAAAACGCCTGCGAACCACCGTGCCAAGGGCCAGCCTCGCTGACCACCAACTCCCGAAGAACCGCAAAGATCCCGTGGCGATCCTCGAGGCCCAGGCAAAAACTCGCCTCCAGGAGCTCATCCCCGTCCGTTACGCTCGAATGCTGCAATCACCCTTCGCGTTCCTACGTGGCACAGCAGCCGTCATGGCGCAGGACCTCGCCTCATCGCCAGTCACTGGCCTTCAGGTACAGCTCTGCGGCGACATGCACGTCTCAAACTTCGGCGTCTTCGCCTCCGCCGAACGCAGCCTCGTCTTCGGCATCAACGACTTCGACGAAACAATTCCCGGCCCGTGGGAATGGGACCTGAAACGACTCGCAACCAGCGCCGTCGTCGCCGGTCAGTTCATCGGAAAAGACCATGCAGACTGCGAGGAATATAGCCGCGCAATCGTGAGATCCTATCGGCAACGAATGCGCGAATTCGCCGACATGGGCTATCTGGCCACCTGGTATTCCGTCATTCACGAAGACGACATCCTGGCCGCAGCGCCCCCAAATCGGCTGGACCTATGGAAGAAAGCCATTAACAAGGCGAAGAAGGGATCACACCTCCAGGTCTTGGAGAAGATGACGGACCTGGTCGACAACAAACAACGGATCGTCGAAAACGCTCCGTTCGTCGTGCGCGAAACCAAGACAGAGCACGGCATGCCGATTCGCGAAGCTCTAGGACTCTTCCTCGAACAATATCTCGCCTCCTTGACCGAGGACCGCAGACAACTCATCTCGCGCTATCAGGTGCTGGACGCCGCACGAAAGGTTGTCGGTGTCGGCAGTGTCGGAACACGTTGTTGGATAGCGTTCATGCGAGGCAAAGACGAAGGCGATCCACTCTTCCTGCAATATAAGGAAGCGGAGGAGTCCGTACTCGCACCTTACCTGAAGGGACCGAAATTTCAGAACCAAGGCCTTCGCGTAGTCTCCGGCCAACACCTGATCCAGGGTTCTCCGGACATCCTTCTGGGATGGGGAGCTTTCAAAGAAACCAACTTCTACGTTCGTCAGCTTCGCGACATGAAAGGCAGCTACGAGTTCGACCCCGCGACCACGAACCACAAGGGGATGGTAGCGTACTGCGACCTGTGTGGCTGGGGCCTTGCCTTGGCGCACGCCAAATCGGGAGACCCGGCAACCATCGCAGGCTATCTCGGTAAGACCGACGAAATCGACGAAGCCCTCACAAAATTCGCCTTTGCGTACAGCGAACAAAATGAACGCGACTACGACAAACTCAAAGAAGCAGCGCGCACCAAGCGAATCAAAGTCTCCGCCGTCGCCTGACCGCTCTATCTTCTTTGTCTTTTCGCAGACCAAATCTTGATACGCCTGTTATCGTGGGCCGATGAGAAAGAAGAAAACGACCACCGCGAACGCAATTCGGCAAGCTGAACTGATTCTGAAGCTGTATGAACTGCGACGGGAGACGGTCATGCGGGAAGCACGCTCCTATGTAGGCGGCGAGTTTCTGCCCGCATCCGCCAGCGAATTCATTCAAATCGTAAGCGCAGGCGACAAGCAAAGCAGCTTCGTTCTTCAGGTGTATGGATACTGGCAGATGGTCGCTGCCTTCGTGAGAAGCGGCGCTCTCGATGCAGAGTTGCTCTACAACACCTGCCCCGAGATGTACTTCCAATACGCCAAAATTCAACCCTATCTGGCCCAGTTTCGCGAAGAGATGGACCTGCCCGAGTTTGTGATAGACGTCGAACAACTCATAGAAGGGTCACGAGCGGGCCGCAAGCGTCTCGAATCCATGCGAAAGAACATCGCAGCCATCGTCGAAGCACGAAGCCGTCCTCCAATAAAGCCGCGCGCGAAGAAATAGCTCCAACCCAAAACACTGTCCAACAACGAAGACCCTTATTGAGGACAACACCAGCAACCGCTGTGCCGAGGCATTAGCAGTTGTCGCAAGTAGCCTTTGCTGGAGCACCCGGGAGAAACTTCCGGGTTTGCCCGTGACTCGGGAAACAGCACGGTGTCTTGAGTCTGTACGAAGCTCAATGAGTGCATTGGCGATTATGAACTCATTGAGAAAGTTGTTCGAACAGCCGGTCGGTCGGCCACTGCCTTCAGACGTAGATCGAACAGGTAGGTAGATTTAGCGACTCTCTCGGCTTCCGTAAAACGACCACGCCTTCGAAACCGGACAAGTTGACCGCCGAGAAAGAAAGCGCCTGTTGGAGGAGGAGGCCAAAGGAGCGATGGCCACACAATCGACGACCTAGCCTATGATCTCGATGGCATAGGGTTTCGAAGTCCCGAACATGGAAACCGTGAAAACTCATTCGCACAGATAGTTTTCCGTCTTCTCTTAAGGACGGGGGCGTTTTGAAATCTCAATCGGATGAGCGACCATCTCAATGGTTCAAGATGCTGGCAGACAAGCGCTTTCGACACCAGTCCCAGTAGGTACCGAGAAACCGGTTACTAACGCTAAACCTAATCCAGACCTTAGCTGGTGACAACAGGCCAATGCACTCATTGAGCAATCGAAGGAATATAGCCCAATACGTCAAAGCGTCAGTGCAATCTAGATTCCCAGAACGGCTGCGTTTCGGCCATCACGGCTCTCACGTTTCCAGAAATATTGGCCATGCGGAGTGATCGTCAAATAGCGAGAATGACTCCATTGATAATTCAATTCCAATAGTTTCTCCGCGTTTGCGGGGGCAGACTTACTCGCCTCGGCACAAACCAAACCTACTGAAACAGTATCGTTCTTACGCGCAGGAATGAGGCCCTCATAACTCAGGCCAGCACCCCAAAACGTCGGAATAGGGCTGATAAGATCTTTGGAGTTCAGCGCCCATTCCCCCCAAACAGTGGCCCCTCGAGATGTGCCCGGACCGTCAGGGCGAAACACCATATGTTGACCCATCAGGTATACGCCGTTATAGCCATCGATCTGCTCGAGCGGGTTGACGAGCGAAGGAAAAGAGTTGTTGCTATGGAGAAAGCCGACCGTTATCTGCCCTGGCTTGCCAGTAGAATTGGCCTTCTGGTTGTGCAGATAATCGATCTCCCCGATCGCAAGTACACCTTTGTTACCACTCTGGAGAGCGAAGTCTGCGCCGTGGTTCTCGCCGTTTGCTGAGTTCAAATTTATGTTGAGGGCATACGACGCCGTTGGTGTGATGCCGATCCGCTTCGCTGCTCGCCGTATGTCGTCCCAGCCTCCTGTCAATGTCTCATCCGCGCCAAATACGGCGTCATTACAGCCGTGCTGACGCCTATGAGGATCGGCGGGATGTTGGCAACCAAATTTAGGTTGCGTCGAAACCCGATTTGTCCCGGAGGATAGTTGCCCATCAGCGGAGCAGGATGCGGCCAGCAGGCAGGCAACAAGCCATGCAATTGAGTAGCGCAGCATGCTTCGATGACGGGCCACACCTCGCTCCTCCTGCTGTCGGCAGTGCCGAGTTGTTATGTTTCATACTGCACTAACGTTGCCATGCCGGCGGCCAGATGCCAAAGAATGTGGCAGTGCGCATACCAGATTCCCGGATTGTTCGCATCGAATGCGACGGTGACGCTAGTCTTCGGGGGGACGAGCACAGTGTCGCGGAGAGCTCCATTCAGCGGCTTGCCATTGATCTCGATCACCTGAAACGAGTGCCCGTGCAAGTGCATCGGGTGAGACATACCCGTCTCGTTGATGAACTTCAATGCGATTCGCTGCCCCTTCTTTACCTGTACCTGGGCCTTCTGGCCGCGCGGATGTTCGACATCAAAGACAATGCCATTGATCGGCCACTCGTATTGGGACATATTGCCCTGAAACCGCAGATCGAAACTTCGATCAATCGGCTTCGAAGTCAGTGGATTGACAGCAACAAGCTGACTCTCCAGATTAAACGTCAACATCTCTGCTGGCACCGTATTTTTAACTGACAGCTTCTTGATCGACGCGCCCGGCGTAGCCAGGATGACTCCGGTCTGTTCTGCTGCGCCTTCACGCAGTGCGAGGATGGGAAACGCGCCGTCACGCGGAAGCTGCAATCTCACGTCGATGCGCTGCGCAATGGCAAGGGGAAAGCGGGAGCCGCTGATCGGCCTGACATCCATGCCGTCGGTGGCGATCAGTTCGCCTTTCAAATCTCCGAGGCTGACAAAAAAATTCGTGCCGGAGCTTCCGTTGATAATCCGCAGACGCACCTTGCCATTTTTCTCAACCCGAATTACTTCGGGATCGGCCAGCGTGCGGTCGTTGATGAGATAGGCATCGTAGTTCACGTCATTGGCGTCAGGCTTATCCATCGCCATAGTCTTCGCGCTCTTCCCACCGGCTGCACTTCCATGCATTGCCATCGCCTGGGTCGAAGGCTTGCGAAGTCTGGCGAAGATCTCGGTCGGGGGAGTAAAGCTGAAGTCGCCCAGAAAGAGAACGATCTCCTGCTCGTCTGCGCGTTCGTCCGATGGCGTGTGGACGATGAGCGGAGCGGATAGCAGGAATGCTTCCTGCAAACCCTCGTGGGAGTGCATCCAGTGAGTGCCGGATGGCTGCACGGGGAAGTTATAGTGGTAGCTGGCGTTTGGCGCAATGACCGGCTGCGTCAGGCCTGGTACGCCATCCTGATCGTTGGGCGGATGTAAGCCGTGCCAATGAATCGCAGTCGGCTCAGGGAGTTTATTTTCGAGGAGAACGTCAAAGGGCTGATTGACTGTCAGGGTTAATCCCCGCTTACCGTCCGCCTGCTCCAATCCCATGAGAGTGGCCGCCTTGCCATCGACCTCAAGCGTTCGCATCGATGCTTGCAACCTGATTCCATTGGGCAACGCAGGGCTCACTGGCGGTAGTACGGAAGCAAAGCCACGCCGATTGAGCGATGCTGCTCCAACGCAGGTAGCTCCTAATGCAATGAAAGAACGCCGCGAGCTTTTGCGAGCCAAGGCTATTCCTCTTTCCATTCCAAAAAGGCGAGTACACAGCTTACATCGAAACAACCGATTCGACTATCGCTGCACGGTTACATATCCCTAATTCTCTATTTGACCAACCTACGCCCCAACTCCGAGTCGGAGACGCTCTAGCGTTCATGTATAAGCAGCTTTCCATTCTCGTCCGCCTGAGAGCGGAGCCGTGCTTCACTGGAGCTAGCAGGATAGTTCAGCGGGTGACTTGATGATGTATCACTCATCGAGGTTTCCGACTATCCCCAACTTCTGTATGACAGCACTATCGATCGTAGCCAAAGCGAATTCATTGTGAACCTTAGCCCCGGCCCCATTTTCCCGAAGCGCCAGGTCAAACTGTCCAGCACTTCCCAAACCCGGGGCTCTTGCTTTTACTTCACTCCGTCACCCGATATGGTCGCATCATTTCGTTGTCTTCATGGGTGATACATGACAGTGCCAGACATAGTATCCCTGCGTCGGATCAAACTCGTAAAAGTTCGTTCCTGCGTAGGATTGGTTGGGAGTCAAGGGGACATCCGAGGGCGTCCACCGCGTCGGCGATAGATCGTTGCAATAAAAAAATGGGCCTGCTGTCGATTTTGGATTTCCCGAACGACTATCTGATAACAGAATGACGAGCGACAGCTCTCTGGGTCACAGGAAACAACGAGGAATGGAATGGATGAAATACATCTGTTTGGGGTACTACGATAAAGACAAATCTGATTGCATGACGGAAGACGAGCGAAACGCCATGTTCGACATATGCTTTCAATACGACGACCATCTTCGCGCCAACGGACATTGGGTTGGTGGAGAAGCGCTTCAGTCTCCGGAGACCGCCTTGACCCTCCATCGGAAGAACGGCAAAGTGGCAACTACCGACGGTCCCTATGCGGAAACCAAGGAACAACTCGGAGGTATTCTCGTCCTTGAGGCGCGGGATATGAATCATGCCGTACAGCTCATCGCGCAGCATCCGGCACTGACCTATGGCAACACCTTCGAGATTCGGCCAGCGGGGGACATGACCGAAATCATCAGGCAGAGCGGGCAGCGACGACGAAAGGCCACCGCGCGATGAGGACGGGCACGAAGGAAAGAATGACCAGTGTCATCGCCGAGGCTGGCGTGGCGGCAATCATGTTTTTCCGCTGGCGTGAACCTGGTTTGTATGCGAACAGAGGAAACTGCTTGAACGGAGGTCCGGGATGTGGTTCTTTCACGATTTGAAAATTGCCGTGCGATCTTTGGCGCGAGTTCCTGCGCTGTGGATTACAGTCGCCCTTACGTTGGCATTGGGTATCGGAGCCAACGCCGCAATCTTCAGCGTGGTGCGTGCCGTGCTGCTGCGTCCGCTGGCGAATCGCGATGAAGATCGCTTGCTTTATCTGCGCCAGAGCGCTCAGGGCATCGGCGAAGACAACGCAGCGTTCTCAGTCCCCGAGATTCAGGACATCGGCAGCGGGTTGAAGTCAATTAAGGAACTGGGTACATTTTCAGAGATCGATTTTACGGTCGTGGGTCTAGGCACGCCACGCGAGATTCCAGCGGGCGTGGTGGATGGACACTACTTCGAGGTGATGGGTCTGCACCCGGTACTTGGACGCCTGCTGACTCCCGCTGATGACGGTCAGAACGCCGCCGGAGCTGTGGTGCTGACCTATCACTTCTGGAGAACTTCGCTGCACTCCGATCCCAGCGTGATTGGAAAGTCTGTCCGGCTGGAGAGCTGCTGCGGCGCGCGCCCCGCGACCGTGGTTGGTGTTCTGGAACCATCCGTTCCCTATCCGGTAGCAACGGAGATCATCGCCAATATAGTCACCAGCCCGCATCATCTGTCTGCCACCATGGTGACGGGGCGCGAGCATCGCATGACGGAAGTCTTCGGGCGTCTAGCTCCCGGCGCGACTGTCGACAGTGCGCGAGCGGAGCTGCGCAGCATACACGGCGCCATGGTGGCCGCACACCCGGAAGTGTACAAACCTGGAGACCATTTCAAGATCGACGTAACGCGCATACACGCGCAGATCAACTCGCGCGCGAACACAATCTTGTGGATACTGTTCGCGGCTTCGGCTCTGCTATTCGTAATTGCGAGTTCGAACGTCGCCAACCTGGTACTGGCGCGAACGGTGCGCCGCGAACCCGAGCTGGCAATACGTTCAGCGCTCGGCGCAAGCGCTTCGGTGCTGCGTCGTTCGCTGCTGGCTGAGAGCCTGATCCTATGTGGGAGCGGGGCGGTCGCGGCAGTGGCGCTCGCGATCCCGATGGTGGCCGTGCTGGGCCGTTATGCATCGCGGTTCTCGGTGCGCGCAGAGGAGCTCACGCTCGACTTCAGTTTGGTGTGGTTTGGGATTGGACTGGCGTTGATCGCGGCCGTCTTCCTCGCATTCATTCCAAGGCTTCCCTCGGCAGACTCGCCGCAAGGCGGCCTTACCGGCCGGGGAGCACGCGTGGCTGGAGGGAGCAGCCGGCGTCTCCGCATCTTTGCCGTTACGCAGATCGCAGCCTCATTCCTGCTGCTTGCCGGAGCGTGTGTGCTGATGAAGACTCTGTTTGTGCTGGAGCAGATGCGGCCGCCGTTTGATTCGGCTAACGTTCTGGCAGTGAATCTTCCGAGGATGTCGTATGGGCGGACGCCCCAGCAGGTAGATGAGTTCTATCGCGAGGTGCAACGCCGCGTTAGCGCGCTGCCGGGAGTGGAGCACGTATCCTCGGGTTTCGCCGCTCCCTGGCGTGACGATCATTTGAACATCAGCTTTCAATTTGCCGCGCAGGGCGCGAAACGCGCGGACGGCCAGGACTTCCGCGGAAAGTTCCGGGTGGTATCGCCCGGATTCTTCGACACGTTTGGTGTGCCGATTCAGGAGGGCCGCGACTTCAAGGACAGCGACAAGGATGGTTCGGAACGCGTCGTCATCATTACGCAGAGCCTGGCAAAGATGCTCTATCCAGGGCAGGACGCGGTGAACCATACACTGCGGTGGACGGACGGGGTAATGAAGTTTGTTGGCATAAGCACTGAACCAAGGCGAATCATTGCCGTGGTACCCGACTTCGACGATGAAAATATCATCCCGTCACCCGCCATGACGATCTATGAGCCGAGCGAACAAGAGCAAGGATGGAACGGCCGCCTGTTCGTGCGCGCACATCAGGATGCTTACGCGCTGGTCCCGGCAATCACACAAACCATTCGCGGGATATCGGGTGACCAGCCGGTGGAAAAGGCCAGCACGCTCGGAGACGTTCGCGCAGAGGTGCTGTCGCCCGACCGACTCAACGCGATTGTGTTTGGCGGATTCGCCGCCGTGGCGCTCTTAATCTCCGTGGTGGGCGTAGCAGGCGTTCTTGCTTTCTCTGTGAGCGGGCGTACGCGTGAGTTTGGAATCCGCATGGCCCTGGGTGCCCTGCCCCGCAACATTCTTACCACTGTTCTGGTAGAGGGTGTGGTGATGGCCGGCATCGGAGTGGGCGCGGGTGTGCTGGTGGGCTTTGCTCTGGCACGCGCAATCGCCAAATACTTAACGGATATCCATCAGCCGGGACCACTTGCGTTTGTCGGTTCCGCTGTAGTCATTCTGGGTGCGGCCGTAATTGCTTCAGCTGTGCCGGCGGCGCGAGCCGCAAGAGTGAACGCAGTGGAAGCGCTACGTTCCGAGTAGCTCGCTCATTTCGATTGCTTGGTTAGGCGGAATCACTTCACTCATTTTCAGAATAGAGAGCGAATTCAGCGAAAATCTCACAGATTTTGTTGTTTGCAGCCAAGTGCCAGTCGGTCGTTTGGTCCGGGGTTGCATCGAAAGGCTGGTATCTCGGGGAGGAAGCTTGTTCTCAACCGTTGGGAACAAGCCAACCCGCTCATTGACCCAGAATATGGATCCTATTCAAGGATTAGTCCCAATAAACGCCCCGGTGTTCCCCACTTCCAGTGGAGGACTTTCGCTTTGCCGAATACCCCTCCACAGCGGATGTTCATGCCTTGATAAAGGCGAGGAGGTCGGTGTTGATTTGTTCCGCGTTCGCTGTCGGCATGCCATGCGGAAAGCCGGGATAGAATTTCGTCTCGGCGTTCTTGAGCAACTTGGCTGAACGCGGCCCCGCATCTGCAAATGGGACGATCTGATCATCTTCTCCGTGCATTACAAATGTGGGCACTTCAATCTTCTTGAGGTCTTCGGCGCATCGATGGATGAAGAAGGCCTTCACATCTCCGGAGTTCGACGCTGACCCAGATACCTTCCCCTACCGCCTGCGTTCACTCTCAAGCCAAATTCAGTGAGTTGGTCTGCCCTGGGGAAGCACACGAATGATTGCCATCATTCCGCTATCTTCATGTCCCAGGATGTGACAGTGGTACACGAAGTCTCCGATGTCGGGCCCACGGAAGTCCATCCTAAGTTTCACGCTGGGATAAGGTCCACTTCCATTCCAGTATGGAACGTTGATCATGTCGCGATACTCCCCTTCGACCGGCTTACCGTCACGCTCGAGAACAAGAAAATGAATCTGGTGAATATGAAACTCGTGGTTTTCAAGAGCGTGGTTTTCGATGGTCCAGTCTTCTACTGATCCCTGGGTCGTAGTGATCGCAGGTGGGTTGTCGGGATCGAAGAGCGTCGGTGTCGCTCCATCCACGGTAATGAAAAAATTAGTGGGGCTGTTAGGATCTGTCGGATCCGAGAGTACCTCAGAAAAGTAAAGTTTCCGCTGCTTCACGAGCTTCGCTTCCGACAACCCCTCAAAGCGCATATGCAGTGGTGGTGGTCCCGAGACGGCCCCAACTGCAAGCGAAGGGTTTTTCGCCGCGTCGCTAACCTTGATCGCCGCGAGCGGCCGTTGCGGGTCGTTATCTCCGTACGGCCCCGTATCGACATTCAACGTAAGCAGAGTCGCATTTTTCACACTCTTCGGTGGCGCTCTCAGAATGAACTCGACACGAGCGGCTGGTGCAAGAAGAAAATGCTTCCTGGATAGTGTTCTTACTCCAGACCTGCCATCCTGCGACCCGGTGGGGACGCCATCGATCCCGACGATCTCAAGGTCTTGCGCTACACCGTCGTACTGGACTTGTAGATCGAGGATCGTGTCTGCCGACGCGTTTACCACTCGCCAAAACTGCTTCTGCAATGGCTTGGCTGGTATCACGACCGGTTTGTACTCTGGGTAAGCCACCGGGATATAGTTGAGCGAAAGGTCCCAGGCCGGGACATCATCGGCATCAGGGGCACCAGGGACCAGGTTGTCCCGAACAATCAGAGTGCGTTCCGGCAGCCCTGCTACCTCCCGATTAATATTTTCAATGCCCTCTACGATGATGGCGCCCGACGCACCTCCCTGTACCGCCGCTTCGGAGATTCCGTGAACGTGCGGATGGTACCAGTAGAGTCCGGGAGGCTCATCAAGAGGAAAATGCACATCGTATTGAAATGTCTCCCCTGCATTGATAAGCGTTTTAATCACTTCATCCTGATGGCACGTCGGCGGAGTATTCGTCCCGTGATAATGAAGATTCGTGGAAGTGTCCGTCATGACCATTCCACCGCAGTTTGGAGAGGCCTCATGAGACTGCCCTGAGATGCTGAATTCAGGGAGGGTGCTCATGCCCGCCATTGCATGCTTTTGAAAAGAAGGCGTCGTCGATGGCGGCAGCGCGTTCCTCAGCTTCACCAATAATTCGTCACCCGGGCGGACGTGGAGAGTAGGTGACTGGGTTCCGTCTTCACTCATGAAACAGTACAAGACATTTCCGTACTCATCGACGCGGGTTTCATAGGTAAAGCTCACCTGCAAAATTCCATGACTGCTAAACAGATCTTTGGGCTCAACCAAACTGCTGCCTGCAGGATAACGAGGACAGGTTCCGCGATTTGAAGTCTCAGACACTGCAGCATAAGCCCCAGGCAATGAAACAAGGGACGCCAGACACAGTAACGCTACGCTAACGAATAGGCTCTTTCGCTTCATTATCGGTATCCTCAAAATGATTTGGCACAGCAAGAGCCCGACGTTCAGCGAACGTTGTTCTTACGACAAAAGAACATGCTCAGGAAGAAATTAACACCGGAAACTCGAGCGCCAGCAGGCCCAATCCAGATGAGAGCCTACTGGCGCACGAAGATACTGAAGCAAGTTGCTCTACAAAGCGAACCGGCGTCTAATCGCCCCGCAGACACCCACCAGCCCAGTTCCGAACAAAAGCAGCGTGCTCGGCTCAGGCACAGCCGAGGTAGGCGGCACCACCACTACTTGAGACGGCACAAGCGCTTCTTCGAGTGAGAAAAAGGTATTCCCTCCGCCGGCCGCAAGCGGCGTAACGAAATCCACCGTCCCAGCCGTATCGAAGACATTAATCCCCGAGTAGAAAGTGTCCGGACCACCATAGCCGCTTGTATCTTTCGAGTTGCCGGTAACACCAAAGGTGTCGATGCCATCGCCATCGAAACCGAAGATGTCAAGGGAGGAGCTGAGGTTGATCGAGCTTAGAGAACTGCTCGAGTTGTTGACGATTCCAATGAGCGTGTCATCAGCGCCATCGTAGGTCCCACCGGCAAGCGTAAAGCTCGGACCAGTCGTTACCGTGGTTCCGCTGTTCGTAACGGTGATGACGAGATCGCAACCGGCAGTTGCCAGACCGACTGCAGGGCAAAGGGATGCTGCGTGAAGCGCGCAAGGGACAAAAAGGCCCAGCGCAGTCGCAGCGGCGATGTGCAAAATCTTCATAGTTTGATTCTCCTAGGTTGCGATTTTTAGGGCGGGGCCTACGTGCAAGGAAAAACCGAAGGGGGGCCGAAAAGAATTCACGTAAGGGAAGTTAGGTCGTGCGCTAACCCTTGGAGCACCCCTACTTATGCACGTCATTTACCAAACCCGTTTGTTCAAAACAAAAGAGATAGCGCGCATGTACTCTCTGCGAAGTTGCAAGACCTTGCAGACAACTGAAGATATTGTCGTGAAAGAGCATGCTCCCTAAACCGGCCTGCACCGCAACTTAGAATCTCCTACCACCGATGCTCCCCCAGCGAATCCCCACCGAACCACGATCATGATCGAGCCAGATAAGGTATACCCTCGTTAAAATCATGCGCCATTCCCATTTGAATCTTTCAGCCCTCGTAATCCTGACTACCCTCGCCACCTCCCTCGCCGCACAGCAGCCAGCCGCACCAAAGCATCAGGACACTGAAGTCTACGAACCAGTGCCACCAATCGTCACACCCGGCGCCACCGACGCCGCTCCTCCCTCCGACGCAATCCTCCTATTCGACGGCAAAAACCTCGACCAGTGGGTCTCAACGAAAGACAAGTCCCCAGCCAAATGGACTGTAGCCGACGGCATACTCACTGTCAGCAAGACACCGGGCGTCGGAAACATCGAAACCAAGCAGGCTTTCAAGAACTACCAACTCCACATCGAGTGGAGAATCCCCGAGAACATCACCGGCACCGATCAAGCACGCGGCAACAGCGGCGTCTTCCTAGCCTCCACCGGCCCCGGCGACGACGGATACGAGCTCCAGGTACTCGACTCCTACAACAACAAGACCTACGTCAACGGTCAGGCCGGCAGCATCTACAAGCAAGGCATCCCCCTGGCGAACCCAAATCGCAAACCCGGCGAATGGCAGACCTACAACGTGATCTGGACCGCACCAACCTTCAACTCAGACGGCACCCTCAAGACTCCCGCCTATGCCACAGTCTTCTTCAACGGAGTCCTGGTCCAAAATCACTTCGAGCTAAAAGGACAGACACTCTACGTCGGCCAGCCATTCTACAAACCGTACGACACGGCCCCAATCAAGCTCCAGGCCCACGGAGACAAGAGCGAACCAATCAGCTTCCGCAACATCTGGGTCCGCGAACTCAAATAGAAATCATTACTAGCAAGCGTCTCCGCACGTTGCATTCGCAAGCATCGATAGTATGGCCATGTAGCTCGTAGGTGATACATAGGCGCTCGAATTCTTGTCTATATCCACCTGATGCACAATCACCATACCAATCGCCGGTAGCACTGTGATGTACGTTCCCCCGGTTCCATCCGCCGTGTATCCACCTTGAAGGAAACCGATGTATGTGTCCCCTGGAAACATCTGCTCATCCCAAACCCACCACAGCAGTCCATATCCCCAGCGACCCGGCTCCCCATAGTTACGAAATCCCGTCGGGTTGATGTCGCGGAAAGGCGTATGAAGGTAGGTGCTGTAACGTGCCCAGTCGCAGGAGATAACAGTCTTTCCATTCCATTGACCGCAATCGAGCATCAACAACCCGAGCCGTGCCATGTCGCGGGTCGAGAGATACATCGCGTACTCCGGATGCAAACCTTCAGGCGAGAAGTTCTTCTTCTGTTTCCCAAGGACAAAGTCCTGCATGCCCAGCGGCTTCGCGAGATCGTCTTGCAGCGCCTGGAAGATGTCCTTTTTCGCCAGCTTTTCAAACGCAGCACCAGCAGCGTCGAAGTCCCAATTGTTATAGAGATAATGTGTGCCCGGATACTCCGAACCACGCGGCGGCAGCGTCTTTGCCTGGTCTCCGTTACCAGTCGGCATATAAATTCCAGATCGAGAGGCCATCAACTGAATGAGCGTTGCCTTCTCCTCCATCGGCAGGAATGGCTCCTTGTCATCCAAACCCAGCTGTTTCACCGTCTTATTCAAAAAATCATCCTGAATCTTGTCATTAAACAGATCCGCACCGTAGAGCATATCCAGAACGCTCTTGCGAACCGAAGCGATCTTGCTGGTGTGAGAGACGTCTCCGTACGAGAAGATCACACGGCCGCGCACGATCACCATCATCGATCCGGTATCCTGTGTCTTCACCCAACCGCGAATAGCCTCAAGTTTGGCGCTGGAGTATCCGACCGACTCCGGCGAAGTCTTCAGCCACTCATTCCCCGGAACTACATCGTCGGTGATTTGCTTGGTGGCTGGCGTTGTCTGAGCCGACAGAGACAGCAGACCGAACCCGAGCAGCAGGCAATTTGCTACGGCCACTAACTTAGTGATGCGAAAGATCGTCAATGAACAACTCCTTTTCGGAATTGGCGACTTACCTCTGGCAAACTATCGCAGGCTGTCGCCGATTGTTCTACCACAATATCGAAACAGGACTTTAAATCATCTCGCACAATGACATTCACCCATCAGCAACACCGCATGAAACCGCCATCATTCTGCTAGCATTAACGCTTGGCCTTTATGACGAATAGCATCAGCACTACCGAAGCCCCCATCCGCGTCCGCATCGCGCCTTCTCCCACAGGCGACCCCCACGTAGGCACCGCCTACATCGGCCTCATCAACTACCTCTACGCCCGCCAGCGCAACGGAAAATTCGTCCTTCGCATCGAGGACACCGACCGCGCCCGCTTCGTCGCCACCTCCGAGCAGGAGATCTTCAACTCCCTCCGCTGGCTCGGCCTCACCTGGGACGAAGGCCCCGACCTCGGCGGCCCCTACGGCCCCTATCGCCAGTCCGAGCGCACCGAAATCTATCGCGAGCACGTTCAGCTCCTCCTCGCCAACGGCACCGCCTACCGCTCCTTCGAAACTCCCGAAGAGCTCGAAGACCTCCGCCAGCGCCAAGTCGCCGCCAAGCTCCCGCCACGCTACGACGGCGCCCACCGCGAGCTCTCCCAATCACAAATCGACGCATACCTCGCCGAAGGTCGCCCCTACACCGTCCGCCTCAAAGTCCCCGTCGGCGACCCCGCCTTCACCGAGTTCCGCGACGAGCTCCGCGGCGTCATCCGCTTCGAGCACTCCAACGTCGACGACCAGGTCCTCATGAAGTCCGACGGCTTCCCCACCTATCACCTCGCCAACGTCGTCGACGACCACCTCATGCACATCACCGACGTCATCCGCGCCGAAGAGTGGATCTCCTCCACCCCCAAGCACGTCCTGCTCTACAAAGCCTTCGGCTGGCAGATCCCGCGCTTCTGGCACATGCCCCTCCTGCGCAATCTGGATAAGTCAAAAATCTCCAAGCGCAAAAATCCCGTCTCCCTCATCTACTACCGCCAGGCCGGCTTCCTCCCCGAAGCGATGATCAACTTCCTCGGCCTCATGGGCGGCGGCATGCCCGCACCAACAACCGAATCCACACCCACACAAGCCGCCACCAAATCCAGCGAGACCGACATCTTCACCCTCCCCGACATGGTCGCCCGCTTCGACGTCAAAAACATCCGCCTCGGCGGCCCCGTCTTCGACCTCACAAAATTGAAGTGGCTAAATGGCGAATACATCCGCGCCCTCACACCTGAGTCCTTTTACAAAACCCTGCGCGAGACAATCCTAAGCGACGCGTACCTGCAACAAGTAGCCCCCCTAGTCCAAACCCGCATCGAAACCCTCGGCGAGTTCGGCAACCTCACCCACTTCCTCTTCGCCGACGACATCATGCCCCCCGCCGAAGTCTTCGTCCCCAAAAAGCGCACCCCCGAAGAAACCCTGGCCTTCGCCGCCGAACAACTCACCGTCCTCGAAGCCACCGACTGGACCCACGAAGCCCTCGAGCCCGCCCTAAAAAAACTAGGCGAAGAAAAGCAGTGGTCCGTCAAAGAAAACTTCATGCTTCTCCGCGCGATCCTGACCGGCAGCACCATGTCCCCGCCACTGCTCGAGAGCATGGTAGTCTTCGGCAAATCCCGCACCCTCGACCGCGTCCGCCGCTTCCTCGAAACCCAAAAGAAGTTAGCTCAGACGAAAAAGTAGCGACAGGACGTCCCACCAGGAGTTGCAACTTCGATTATTGATTTAAAGCCCTTTCCTAAATCCGGGAATAAAACACAAGCGCGATTGTTGTATAGACGACGAGTGTTCGTCGTGCTGTTCACACCATGCCTAATGCTGGTTTGAAACGACGAGCAAACCTCGCACAAGACCACGCTTGACGAAGGGCTTTACATTGACATCGATTGCGACATCTGCCTCGACACTAGATTCCTACTCCCCTGTCGGCACGGAAGAAGAGCTTGCTGGACCTCCCCATGCCGTGGCCCCTGTCAAACGGGCAGAACGCATCTCCAGCATTGACACATTGCGCGGATTCGCTCTGCTCGGCATCCTTATCCTGAACATCGACGACTTTGGTAGCCCACTGTTTCTTCACGACATCCCTCCAAACTCCGCATTCACAGGCCCTCACGCACACCTCAACCTCATCGTCCTATTCATCAAATGGATGTTCTTTGAGGGAAAGATGCGCTTCTTGTTCTCCATGCTCTTCGGAGCAGGCGTCGTTCTGTTGACGGAACGCGCCGAACGACGTGGAGCAGCCGACAAAGTGGCGGACATCCACCTGCGCCGTAATATGTGGCTGGTTGCTCTCGGACTGCTTCACGGCACCTTTATTTGGAATGGAGATATTCTCCTCCAGTATGGCTCGGCCGCACTTCTTTTCCTCTACCCCTGTCGAAAACTCAAGCCCAAAACGCTTTTCACTGCCGGCTCTTTGCTCATCCTCGTCTTCTGGACCTACGGACTACTGCAGTACATTGGTTTGCCGCAGGCGCTCCGGTTAAGCAGCAAAGCTGCCAACGTCGTTACCGCCCAAAATGCAGGACATCCTCTCACTCCGGAACAGAAAAAGGTAGCGCAGCAATGGAGTGACCTGGTCAAAAAGCACGAAGTAACAAAGCAGAAAATTGACGAAGAGATAGCCGATGCGCACGTCAGTTATCTCAATCACCTGATCGACCAAGGCTTCAACTACGAGAAGAGCTTTGTTTCCCGAAGTCCATTTTTCACAATGGCTGAAAGTGTGGGAGCCATGTTGATTGGCATGGGACTCTACAAAACCGGCTTTTTTCTCGCAGAGCTTTCATTCAACACCTATCTCTGGACGGCCCTGCTTGGCTTTTTTGTGTCGATCCCCGTTTACATCATAGGAATCTGGAAGGCATACGAAAGCGGTTTCTTCTTCTTGACAATCTATAAGTGGGTCTTCCTTCCGTATCCGCTAACGGAATTGACTGGTGGACTCGCAGTCACGGCGACGCTCCTTCTCGTCATCAAGAGCCACACCTTCCATCGACTGTTGCGCCCGATAGCAGCCGTAGGGCAGACCGCCCTCTCCAACTATCTCCTGACCTCTGTCCTGTGCCAGTTCGTCTTTCTCTGGGGACCGTGGAAGCTCTTCGGAAAACTCGATTACTACCAGGTCAACTATGTGCTACTTAGTGTCTGGGTCATAAATTTAACCCTCAGCACCCTCTGGCTCCGGGCCTTCGAGTTTGGGCCGGTGGAGTGGCTTTGGCGCTCCGCCACCTACTGGAAGCTCCAGCCCATGTTGAAAAAAGCCACCTAATCACACCACAAGTCATTGGATATCCCATCCTCAAAGCTGCGAATCCCGCAGCCTAAACCCCAAACTGCCGTAGATGATGATCCAGGGGGAGCGCAAAAAAGTAGAGGCACTGTACCGCTTGCACCTAGCGCACAGTGCTTGCATGAACGAAGAAATGTATCGCGAACGGCACAAGGAGAATTAAGCCGAGAAGCATCCACGAGACCGGTCGCCCAAAATTCAGAGAGTACCCGAAGCCAAATCGTTTCGGAACCCACAATGCACTATCCTCACGGTTGTAATACACAATGCCCGCCTTCCAGAAGCGAGGATCTGTGCTGTCTTGCGCAGCCGCAACTGCCTCCGGCATCTGCATCCACCGAAAAACAACAAAGCCCAGCATCCCCATGCTGAAGACTATCGGCACTATCGCAACAAGCGAAATCAGCCTCGATGGATCGTGAGTTAAAGGCAAGAGACTAGTCCCGCAAAACAAAATCGTAACCATCCATGCGCAGGCAAGCAGGACGCTTCTGGTCGTTCGAATTACGGCCGTGCGACCTTCGTGTCCAGGTGACGACCTCGCAATCAGCTCCCCAATGACTCCAAAAACAATCACCATGAAGAAACTGGCAAACAACAGACCGAAGATGCTTCCAATACCTCGCTCCGCCCATCCGTTCGGCCGACCGTCCAAACCCCAATGAATCGAAATCCGAGCTGGAATTGTTTGCCATCGCGCTGCCAGCAGCAAAGTGGTTCCAGCCATTGGCAAAGGAGTGGAGAGCAACCCAATCCACCATCCATTCCCCAACTCATCCGTTGTGCTTTTTAGGTTGGCAGTACGCACCACCCTATGTGGCTCGTTGCCGAGAGCCGACGACCGACGTCTCTGCACCCACAAAACCAACATCACGAGAGAAACGCAGAGCCAAAAAATGATCGAAATCAACAAGCCAGCCTGATACATCTCTCACCTCTGAAGGGTAGTAATCACATCCCATTCGATTGTTTTGTCGGCAATCCCCTTAAGACGCATCTCCGCGACGAGATTGCGAAGCCGTTGACGCAGACCTTCCACTTCAACAGTCTTCAACTCAGGCGCAGACCGGGCAGGACGAACCACAGCGCGTTTTCCGTGCTTCAATTCAATCCATCCCTCTTCGGCAAGCTCCCGATAAGCCTCCGCGGCGGTATTGAAGTGAATGCCTAATTGGGTAGCAAGGCTACGCACCGAAGGAAGAGAGTCGCCGGAAGAAAGCGTCCCTTGATCGATATGAAGCCTGATTTGGTCAACGATCTGCCGATAGGCCGGAACTACCGAATTCGGATTGAGTTGAACGGAAGCTTCGGGCACGACCTAAACTGTATAGTAAAAACATACAGTGGGCAAGTCACAAAATTTGGCCCTAAAACCCATGACCAGAGCCTCTACTAAACCCCAAACTGCCGCAGATGATGATCCAGATGCTTATACATCCAAGCCGACCACTCATCCGGCGTGAGTCGCCCAAAGAAGCTATGCGGATGATCAGTACACCCACCCGGCCCACTCGCAACAAACCGGTCGACTAACCCACAAAGCCGCTCCCGTCCTTGCACAAAGTCCGTCTCAACTGCCACCGCAAGCCCCGGCACCGTAGGCGAATTCCTACGCATCGGCTCACCGTCCACGAACGCCTTCGATTTGATGATGGGTCCAAGAATTCGTCCAATGAGCAGCCGCGGCGGGAGCCGATCACCAAGTGCTAACTCCATACCCCTCGCGCAGTGCTCCATCGCCTGCGCCGCATTCATCTTGCCCCACTGTCGCGCACTGTCAGCTCTCAGCAGCGCCATCCGCCCTTTCACTTCCTCGACAGTCCCTACTTCAAAAAGACTTTTCATCGCAACAGCGCTCCTGACTTCAACAAACTCCCGAGTTCTCAATCCAGCTACTACTTGACGAAGCCAACCGAGCATACACCAGCTCGAAACGTCTGGCCTTCGCCGCGAATAACGTCGTCTCCGACGCCCAGAAAGCTACCATACTGCACATAAAATCAATCCAGCATGAGAATTGAAGACCATCTCAAACAACTCGAAGAGCGTCTCCTCGATCCAGCCATCCGTCGAGACCCCGCCCTCGTAGCCCCTCTCATCGCCGACGATTTCATCGAGTTCGGTGCCTCAGGACGAGTCTTCGACAAAGCCTCCATCCTCGAAGACCTGAAGAACGAATCACCCCGCCCAGCCTCCCGCCTCACCGACTTCGCCGTACGGGAGCTATCCCCCGCCATCATCCTGGCAACTTACCGCGCGACCAGATTCAACGCCAACGGAGTGGCCATCAGCCAATCGCACCGCAGTTCCATCTGGGCGCACTCAGATGGCCAATGGCAGATAACCTTCCATCAAGGCACCCCCATCCCGCCCCCGCAGGACCCAGCCGGACCACCCCAAAAATAAATCTAGAAAACGTGGCGCATTATTCATCCCCCAAAAACACGTTGCTAACCAACCACGTTACGACCACAGTCCACCACGTTCGTCACCATAAAAACCAGCACCAAAACACCACATCTTCCAAAAACACCCTCGGAAAACACCAGCAAAACAGCAAAAAGCCCCGGCTCTCACCGGGGCAAATATTTATTGCAAAACTCAATTTTCAACCAGCCTTTAAACATCTGCTTAATCCCCCGCAGCGCCTGCCGCGTCCGCTCCTCATTCTCAATCAGCGAAAACCGCACATGCCCATCCCCATGCTCACCAAAACCCACGCCAGGGCTCACCGCAACCTTCGCCTCCAGCAACAGCTTCTTCGAAAACTCAACAGATCCAAGCCCTTTGTACTGCTCCGGAATCTTTGCCCAGGCAAACATCGTAGCCTTCGGCAGATCCACCGGCCACCCAAGCTTATTCAGTCCCGGAACCAAAACATCCCGTCGTTCCTTGTAAATATCGCGAATTGTCGCCACACACTCCTGTGGCCCGTCGAGCGCGCAGATCGCCGCCACCTGAATCGGCGTAAAAGTCCCATAGTCAAAGTAGCTTTTGATGCGCCCCAAAGCCGCGACCAGCTTGGTGTTTCCCACCATGAAGCCCACTCGCCATCCAGGCATATTGTAACTTTTTGAGAGCGTAAAGAACTCAACAGCAATATCCTTCGCACCCGGAACCTCAAGTATGCTCGGTGCCCGATACCCATCAAACACAATATCCGCATAAGCAAGATCGTGAATGATGTAGATCCCCAACTCTTTGCACAACGCCACCAGTCTCTCGAAAAACGGGAGCTCCACGCACTGCGCCGTAGGATTCGAAGGGAAGTTCAGAATCAGAAGCTTCGGCCGCGGCGACATCCTCGGCAGATCATGCTCCAACTCCTCCAGCAGCGCCTCCGCAGTCCCGCCTCGCATTGGAATACTCTGCACCTTCGAGCCCGCAATCACTGGTCCGAAGATATGAATCGGATAGCTCGGATTCGGCACCGCGACGGTATCCTCATCGTCCAGCACCGCCAAACAAAGATGCGCAATCCCTTCCTTCGAACCGATCGTAACAATCGCCTCAATCTCAGGATCGAGATCCACGTCATAGCGCCTCTTGTACCAGTTGCAAATCGCTCGACGAAGTCGAGGTACCCCACGCGACAACGAATAGCGATGCGTAGCAGTACGCTGCGCCGCTTCAATCAACTTGTCGACAATGTGTTTCGGCGTCGCACCATCGGGATTTCCCATCCCGAAATCAATGATGTCCTCACCGCGCTTACGCGCCGCAGCCTTCAGCTCACTTGTGATGTTGAATACATACGCCGGCAGCCGTGTTAGCCTTCGAAATTCGTCCATTCCCGTCCGCCCGCTCCTGTCTATCCTGTTTCTCCATGATGCCACCACTCCATGAGAAAAACAGGCCGACGTACCGAGCCTACCAACAGAAACTTGTATTCTCCGCAGTTATTTCGCCGTAAAGATCACCTGAATCGGCAGGCTCTTCGGCGGATAGCACGCCGCATGATCGCACGCCTGATAGCGCAGCGTTCCATCGACGGTATGCGCCCCAGCCTCAGCCACCACAGGCAGCTTCACAGTAAACGCCCCCGAATAAACATCCAGCTTTTCACTCGGATCGAAGCTGAAGCTATACGAAGTACCAGAGGGAAACTCCAACGCCTCAACCTTCACTCCTGACGTCGGTTGCAACTCAATCCGAGTCGGGATCAACAGCTCCGACTTAGGCGTGTGAGAGTTCACATGGTAGCCATCCATCACACGAAAGCGCAGCTCCAACACGCTTCGCTTTCCCGCTGTGACGTTCTGCGGCTCCGCACCATACACAACGTACGACTTCGGCTTCACCGCTGGTGCATCCAGCGTGCCGACCTGCTGCGCCACCAACGCTCCCGGCAACGCGATCAACAATCCCGCAGACAAACTCCTCAACCACCTCACTGCCCACCCGCCGCCGGCGTTGCTCCCGAAGCAACAATCTTCTTGATGTGCGCCTCGATCTCATCCTTGCTGCCAAGTCCAGCCGTCTCCTCGACGATCACACCATTCTTGTCGACGTAAAACGACATGGGCAGATAGTCCATCCCATCTGGTCCGCCATACGCCTTCTGAATCTTTCCATCAGTCAGCAAAATCGGGTAGGTCACGCCGGTCTTCTGCGCAACTTTGGCGATCGCGTCCTTGCCTGCATCCACGTCATCAGCAAGCCCGAGAATCTCAAAACCCTGCGCCGCATACTGTTTGCGGAACTCCTCAAACCAAGGCATCTCCACCTTGCACGGCCCACACCACGTCGCCCAGAAGTTCACCAGAACAGGCCGGCCCTTATAGTCGCTCAGCGAAACTTTCTTCCCGTCCAGGGTCGCAAGCGTAAAACCAGGCGCCACCTTCCCACGCATCTGCATCGCTTCTGCTTCAGGTGACTGCGAATCCGGCTGCGCTGCCGCTGCTCCTGCCTTTTCCGGCGCTAGAACCACATGGTTCTCCTGCGCCTGCTGCATCGCGATCCGCCGCTCGCGCAGATTGTGCCATCCAGCCCACAGCAGCAGCGCAATCCCAACAACCATTACTCCAAAAACCAATCCACTCCGCTTCACGTCAAATCCTTTCGGCACGCATTCGCGCCACACCAGCCCTCCCAGTTTAGACGCAAAGCCCTTCTAAACGATGCAACGACAATATTCTCCACGACTTGCACGCTTTTATTCGGCACAAACTCCCAAATCTCACATCCCCATCTGCCCACCCCAGACCTCTGCTAGCATCGACATGGTTCGGCCACTATGTCCAGCAAATCCACCATCCCTCCCGCCTCAACACGTCCATCGGAGTTCGTCCGCATCGAGGCCGCCGCTCTCAACGAGCTCGCCCTCCGCCTCGACACCACCATGCTCGCCCCATTCGCCCAGGCAACCGAGCATCTCCTTCAAGCCGCAACGGCTCAAAATCGCATCATCATCACCGGCATAGGCAAGAGCGGCATCATCGCTCGCAAAATCGCGGCTACCTTGCGCTCCACGGGCACGCCAGCCCACTTCCTTCACGCCGCCGAAGCCATCCACGGCGACCTCGGCATGCTCGCGCCCAAAGGCATCGTTATCGCTCTCTCCTACAGTGGCGAAACTGAAGAACTCCTTCGCCTCATCCCAGCACTCAAGCGCCTCGAAGCCACACTGATCGCCATCAGCGGCTGCAGCACATCCACCCTGGCTCAATCCAGCGACATCTTCCTCGATGCCAGCGTCTCCACCGAAGCCTGCACCCTAAACCTCGCGCCCACCGCCTCCACCACCGTCATGCTCGCACTCGGCGACGCTCTCGCCCTCGAAGTAAGCCGTCTCCGCGGCTGGAAGGCTGAAGACTTCGCCGACTTGCACCCAGGCGGCCGCATCGGCAGACGCCTTGCCCGCGTCCGAGAGCTGATGCACACAGGCGACGCTCTTCCTCAAGTGGCTCCCGCCACGCCGATGCCACAGGTCATCTACGAGATGTCCCGAAAAAAACTCGGCATGACCACCGTTCTCAAAGACGGGCATCTCGCCGGCATGATCTCAGACGGAGACCTCCGCCGGCTGCTCGAACGCGATGGCTCCCACGCCCTCGAACACACCGCCGCCGAAATCATGAACTCCCACCCTCATACGATCGAAGGTAGTGCCCTCGCCTCTTCAGCTCTCGCCCTTATGGAGGACAAGAAGATAACCTCGCTCATCGTCGTCGCCCTAGGCGGCCACGTAGAGGGCGTCGTCCACCTTCACGATCTGTGGACGCTGCAACTCAGCTAGCCGGCGGCGATCAACCATGACCGAGAAAGTTTGCCGCATGAACGACATAGCAACGGAATGTATGACCCAACCCCATTGCTTGCTACAGCATTTGATTCGGTCTCTCCGCAAATAAATCCGTACACACCCGGTTTAGAATGAAGACTCATCTCAAATGCCCACGATGCTGCAACGCGATGGGCGGGAAAGTATTTTTTTTGACAATGCATCGCTGGTCACAACTCTTTATCCCCACTCTCCGCGAAGCCCCCGCAGACGCCGAAGTCGCCAGCCACAAGCTCCTCCTCCGCGCCGGCTATATCCGCCAGCTCGGCGCTGGCATCTACAGCTATCTCTTCCTCGGCAACCGCTCCATCAATAAAATCGTCGCCATCGTCCGCGAAGAGATGAACCGCATCGGCCAGGAGTTCCTCCTGCCCACCCTCCAGCCCCGCGAACTATGGGAGGAGTCAGGCCGCTGGGCCGTTATGGGCGGAAACATGTTTCGCCTCCAGGACCGCAAAGGCGCTGACCTCTGCCTCGGCATGACCCACGAAGAGGTCATGACCTCCATCGCCCGCAACGAACTCCGCAGCTACAAGCAGCTCCCCCAGATCTGGTATCAGATCCAGACCAAATTCCGCGACGAGCCCCGGCCCAAATCCGGCCTCCTTCGCGTCCGCCAGTTCATCATGAAGGACTCCTACTCCTTCGACATCGACGACGCCGGCCTCGACGTCTCTTACAACAAGCACGATGTAGCCTACCGCCGCATCTTCACCCGCTGCGGCCTTCAGTTCGTCTCGGTCGACGCCGACTCCGGCGCCATGGGCGGCTCCGCCTCCCAGGAGTTCATGGTCTACACCGAAGCAGGCGAAGACCTCATCGCCAGCAGCCCCTCCGGTTACGCCGCCAACATCGAAAAAGCCACCGCTCAGCTTGCTCTCGTCGAAAACCTCGACCCCACCGGCGACGGCCTCCCCGAGCTCGTTCATACCCCCGGCCACCGCACCATCGACGAGGTCGGCGCCTTCCTCAACGTCGCCTCAGTCCATCAGATCAAAACCATGGCCTACATGGTCGAGCTCCCTGAAGCCGACCACGCCAAATTAGGCAAGCTCCGCCCGGTAGTCATCTTCCTGCGAGGCGATCACTCCCTCAACGAAGCAAAGCTTCTCGCCATTGCAGGCGGAGAACCTCGCCCCATGGTCGCCGAAGAGATCGAAGCCACCTTCAAAGCCCCCGCTGGCTACCTCGGACCCATCGGCCTCGAGGCCGCGCCGCACCCGAAGAAACCCGGCACACTCATCATCCTCGACAAAGCTCTCGAAGGCCGCACCAACCTCATCGCCGGAGCCAACAAGGAGGAGTACCACCTCCGCAACGTCACGCCCACCCGCGACTTCAAGCCAACACTTGTCGCCGACGTTCGCAACATCGTCGAAGGCGAACTCGACCCCATCGGCGGCCAACCCATGCGTCTTGGCAAAGCCGTCGAAGTCGGCCACATCTTCAAGCTGGGCCGCAAGTACACCCAATCCATGGGCTCCTCCGTCCTCAATCGTGACGGCAAAGAGATTACCCCAATCATGGGCTGTTACGGGATCGGGATCGAGCGCATCCTCACTGCCGCCATCGAACTCTCCGCAGCTGCCAACCAGGGCGCCGCCTACGTGCTGCACCCTGCCATTGCGCCCTTTCAGGTTGTCGTTACCATCACCAACGTTGGCGACGAGGCCCTCCTTGCCGCGGGAGAAAAAATCGCTGCAGACCTCGAAGCCGCAGGCCTAGAAGTCCTCCTCGACGACCGCGACGAGCGCGCCGGCGTCAAGTTCAAAGACGCTGATCTCGTCGGAATCCCCTATCGAATCAATATTGGTCGCGGAGTCGCCGAGGGCAAGGTAGAATTTCTCGATCGCCTCCAAAGCATCACCGAAGAGGTCGCCATCAACGAGGTCACCGCGAAGGTATCCGGCCAGATTACCTCTACGCTGCACAACTTGCTCCCCGCAGCTGGCCTCTAAACGTCTAACGAAAGAGTCTCTTGCCAGTCAAACTCAAATACGGCAGCAACGCGCGCACCGGCACTAAGTCTTCCCCACTGGAGTCGCGCCTTCTACGCATTGCCCTCCTGGCGTTGCTCGCCATCCTGATCGTAGGCTGCTCCGTCTTCGCCTACTTTTATTACCACTACCAACATGTGGTCGACGACCGCATCCGCTCCGGTCCCTTCTTCGCCAGCGTGTCGCAGATCTACGCCGCCCCGCGCGAGGTTCGTGCCGGACAGAAGCTCTCCGCCGCCGCAATCGCTGCAGACCTCCGCCAGGCAGGATACAACGCAAACTCCCAGCTCGGCACCTACCAGCTCAACGCCGACAACATCTTCATCAAGCCGGGCCCCGAGAGCTACCACAACACCGACGGCGCTACCATCAACACTACCGGCAACGTCGTCCAGAGCATTACCGCCGAAAACGGGGTAACCCTCAGCGCCTACGAGCTCGAGCCCCAGCTCATCACGGCCCTCTCCGAAGACAACAACCGCACCAAGCGCCGCCTCGTGTCTTACAACGAGATCCCCCCACGCATGGTCCAGGCCGTCACCGCCATCGAAGACCGCGACTTCTTCAACCACGGCGGCATCAACTATCTCCGCATCGCCAAGTGCGCCTTCTCCGACCTCGTCACTCACCATCGCACCTGCGGCGGCTCCACCCTCACGCAACAGCTAGCAAAGAATCTCTTCCTCTCGCCTGAAAAACGCATCAAGCGCAAGATGATCGAGATCCTCATCACCTTCCAGCTCGAAAACCGCTTCACGAAGAAACAAATCTTCGAGATGTACGCGAATGAGATCAACCTCGGCCAGCGCGGCAGCTACGCCATCAACGGCTTCGGCGAAGCCGCTCAGACCTTCTTCGGCAAACCGCTCCAACAACTCGACCTCGCCGAGTGCGCCCTCCTCGCCGGCACCATCCAGTCCCCCACACGCCTCAACCCCTACCGCCATCCCGAACGCGCGATGTCACGCCGCAACGTAGTCCTCGACTCGATGGTCGAGACCGGAGCCATCACCGCCAGCGAAGCCGAGCGCGCCAAAGCTGAACCCCTCCGCCTCGCTCCTCCCAACATCGACGCGAGCGAGGCTCCCTACTTCGTCGACCTCGTCCACGACCAACTCGTCAAGCGCATCGGCGACCAGGACCTCGCTCACCAGAGTCTCCGCATCTACACCTCGCTCGACCCCGAACTTCAACGCGCCGCCTCCGAAGCCGTCGAAATCGGAATGAAGAACGTCGACGAGTTAGTGCGCAAGCAACAAAAGACACCCAAAGGCGAACAACCCGGACCCATCACCTATCCTCAGGTTTCGCTCGTAGCGATCAACCCCCACACCGGCCAGATCCTCGCGCTCGTAGGCGGCCGCAACTACGGCGTCTCGCAACTCAACCACGCGGTCTCCGAGCGACCCACCGGCTCCATCTTCAAACCCTTCGTCTACGCCGCTGCCTACAACAGCTCCCTCAATGGACTCTCTCTCGGGGACAACGGCGGTGTCTTCACCGCGCTCACCCAGCTCAACGATGAAGAGACCACCTTCACCTACGACAACGGCCGTCAGGAATACACACCCAAGAACCTCATCAGTGGTTATCGTGGCGACGTCACCGCAGCCTATGCCCTTGCGCACTCCCTCAACGCCGCTACCGTTCAGCTCGGCCAGATGGTCGGCTTCGATAATGTAGCCGCCCTGGCCCGCTCCTCCGGCATCGTCAATGCACGCGGAACCCCATCGGTCGCAATCGGCACCTACAACGCCACTCCAATTGAGATGGCCGGGGCCTACACCGTCTTCGCCAACAGCGGCGTCCATCTCAACCCGTGGATGCTCGCATCCGTACGCAACGCCAATGGCGACGTGGTCTCCGACTTCTCACCCGAAGCCAAACAGGTCATGGATCCCCGCGCGGCCTATCTCACCCAGTCCCTGCTCGAAGGCGTCATGAACTATGGCACCGCTGCAGGCGTACGCGGACACGGCTTCACCGCACCAGCGGCGGGTAAAACTGGCACCAGCCACGACGCCTGGTTCGCCGGATACACCTCAAACCTCATCTGCATCGTCTGGGTCGGCAACGACGACTACACCGACATAAAAATGGAAGGCGCCCACGCTGCAGAGCCCATCTGGACCGAGTTCATGAAGCGCGCCATCCTGCTTCCCCAGTACTCCGACGTCAAACCCTTCTCCGCACCCGAAGGCATAACCACCGCACGCATCGACAAGACCAGCAGCCTCCTCGCCGACTCCAGCTGCCCCAGCAACATCCTCTACGCCGCCTTCCTCGACGGCACTGCACCCACCAACACATGCAGCCAGATGAGCGAAAGCCCGCAGAACCTCATCCAGAAGATTCTCGGCATAGGCGGTAAATCCGCGCCTCCCGATACCACGTCACCACCCAACACCCCCGCGCCCATCGTTCGCGTCAATCCCAACACGCCCCCAAACGGCAACGCCCCCGACACCACCCAACCACCCGCGGCGTCCAAAAAGAAAAACTTCTTCCAGAAGATCTTCGGCGGCGGCAAAGACAAAGACAAACAACAACCGCAACAACAGACCTCACCGCCCCCTCAGTAGATCGATCGAATCCCAATTCGCGTACGTAACCAGCACTAACACCCAATCTTCCCCCGCCGCACCACCCTGGCCCGTCCCACTGGAGCAGCCGTCTCCCCCATCCCCACCCACGGCTGGCACTCCGGACACCAATAAGTCGACCGCGCCTGCACCCCCTGCTTCCTCATCATCACCGTGGTCCCACATCGCCGGCACTCCTGCCCCTGTCGTCCATAAACCCAAAGCCGTTCCTCTCGATTCGAAGAGTGCGTCGTCCGTCGATTCCCCGAGTAAGTCACAATCCCATCGCCCGCACCATCCACTACGTTCGCCTTCATGTACCTCTGCGAAACCTCCACCATCACCTCCATCTCGCGCTGCGAGATCGTCCTCATCGCACGAAACGGATTCACTCCCGCCGCAAACGCCACCTCGCTCTTATAAACATTCCCCAACCCCGCCAGCACCCGCTGATTCAGCAACACCACTGCAATCTCCGCATCCGGATTCTCTCTCCCATACGCGCCCAGCCGAGCCACACCCGCCTCCACCGTAAACTCATCGCTCAACACGTCCGGCCCCAGCTTCGGCACCTGGCTCGACCGCTCAAGCGACCGCGCGGTATGAAACTCCGCCACCGGAATATTGAACCCGACCGCCTCCCACTCCGCCGTCCGAATCACCACCCGCATCCGATCCCGCCCCATCCACCACTTCTCCCCCATGCGATAAAGATGCCAGCTCCCACTCATCAACATATGCGTCACCAAAATCAAATCACCCGAGAAAAAAATCAGACACCACTTCCCCCGCGACTCCACCTTCTCCACCGTCCTGCCTGCCAATGGAGCATCCTCATTCACCCGCGCCAGCTTCGCCAACCCAGTATCGAAGCCCGTCACCACCCTGCCCCCAATCGCCTTCTGCAGCGCCCGCGCCGCTCGATAGATTGTGTCCCCTTCAGGCATTTGTTTTCCCCGTCGAACCAGCTTCTTCTCTCAGATGCATCAAACCGGCCGCAGAATGTTCTTCACTCCTACAATTCCTCTAAGCGATAATGAGCCACCAAAGTGACAACAACCCTCAAACCCAGTTCGCGTCTCCAATCCATCGACGCCCTGCGCGGCGCCATCATGATCATCATGGCGCTAGATCACACCCGCGACTTCTTTCACATCTCCGCGACGTACTTCTCGCCCACCGATCTCACCCGCACCTATCCCTTCCTCTTCTTCACCCGTTGGATCACCCACTTCTGCGCTCCCGTCTTCACCTTTACAGCTGGCCTCGGAGCTTTTCTGTGGCTCCAACGCGGGCGCACTAAAACTCAGCTATCGAGATTTCTGCTAACGAGAGGAATCTGGCTGATCTTTCTCGAACTTACCGTCATGCGTCTCGCCTACAACTTCAACTTCGCCTCCCGCTTTCCCGTCCTTCTTCTCGTCATGTGGGAGTTAGGCGGCTGCATGGTAGCGTTGGCGCTGTTAGTCCAACTTCCCTATCCTCTTCTCGCAGCCTTCAGCATCGCCGTTATCGCCCTGCATAACCTCCTCGACCCAATCAACGCCGCATCCTTCGGCAGTTATGCAGGAGTCTGGAACGTGATCCATCAACCCGGTGCCTTTATCGTCCATGGCTTAGTCATAGTCGTCGGCTACCCACTCGTACCCTGGATCGCCGTCATGTCCGCAGGCTTTTGCTTCGGTCGCGTCTTTCTACTGGAGCCCGCCCGCCGCCAAAAGATCATCCTTGCTACCGGCTGCGCGCTCACGATAGCTTTCATCGTTCTCCGCGCAATCAATCTCTACGGCGACCCCGAAAAATGGTCTCCTCAGCGCTCCATCATCTTCACGCTGCTATTTTTTCTTAATTGCACAAAGTATCCACCCTCACTGCTGTACCTGCTCATGACGCTAGGTCCTGCACTCATCGTCCTCGCGCTTTTCGGACGCCACCGATTCAGCACTAACAATCCCATCATCGTCTTCGGACGCGTCCCTCTCTTCTACTTCATCGCGCACTTCTATCTCATCCATCTCCTGTCATTTCTTGCCACCTGGATACGTTACGGCGCTCAATCCTACCCAATCCTCTTTAGCTCACCCCCGGCGATGGGTGGCCCCGAAAAACTCTTCCCCGCAGACTTCGGATATCCCCTTTGGGTCGTCTACGCCGTGTGGATCTTCGTCGTAGTCTCTCTCTACCCACTCTGCCGATGGTTCGCCAACATCAAAGCCACACGAACCGATTGGTGGCTCAGCTACCTGTAAGCTCACGCATTCGCTCTTACCTCACCGCGAGGCCCCGGCAGAGGCGGCAGCCCTCTTCGCACATTAAATCCCATCGCCCCGGCCGCAAACCCAGCATCCAGTAAAAACCGCGCCATTGGATGCTCCGCCACCGCAATCCCATTCACACTCGCAATCAGGATCCCGCCACGACCCTGCGCATCTTCCTGGCCCTGCACCTTGCTCACGAGAAACTCCGCCAAACTCCGCGCCACCTGCGACCGCTGCGGCTCCTCCTCCGGCAGAAACACTTGCAGATTCGGATTCCCTCTCCGCAGATAAGCGACCAACGCTCCATCGCAAAGAATCACTCGCGCCCCAACACTCCGCGTCAGCGAAGACCCCGCATCCGGCGCTGCAGGCCACCGCAGCAACGCACCATATGGATTCGCCGGATCAGTCGCCGCCAACTGCAACATCTCCACCTTCTCCGGATCTTGCTGCACCCGAAGCGATCGCAGCAGATCAACCGCCGCCGGCATTGCAAACTGCGTTGCGCCAAGATCAGCCGCAAAATACCCGCGACGAATCTTTCCGCTCTCTTCAAGCGCCTTCATCACGTCATAGATCGCCGAAAATCCTCCCGGCAGATTCTCCGCATGCGCCGTCTCACGAAACACCACACCATATCGCGTCAGCAATTGCTGAGCAATCGCATGACTCCACTCCGTCGCGGACCGCCCACTCGCAAACACCGCCGAATTCAACGCCCATCGTCCCTGCGCCGTAGGCGGAGTCGTCCGCCGCGACCGAAATCCCGTCTGTTGATGCACCCGTCGCGCAGGCTTTCTGGAGCTGTTCGTCGCAGGCCTCTCGCAGTAAGCCCGTAGCGCCGCCATTCCATCATTCGTCAGCGCCCCCTTCCAAACCAGCCCCCACAACGCCTCGAGCGTCTCCCCCGGATACCCGCCGCCAATCCCGTCATGCAAATCTTGAAAGAAAGAAGCTCCTCGCGCCTTCAGATACTCCACAATCTTCTCTTCCGTCTCACTCAACGCGAAATCAGAGCCGTCACCTTGAGCAGAGCGAACACCATCCTGCCGAGCCAACGAACGACCCATCGGCCAATGCGAAGGCAGTTTCTCCGCCAGATAAAGCCCAATCCGTCCATCTCTCTCCCCAATCGGATCAAACCCAACCCAGATCACCTCACCCGCCGCGATCAACGTATCCAGATCCGCAGTCTTATACCCCACCAACCGCGCCGGCAATATCTCACTCTCCAAAATCGAAGCAGGCAGGGGCGCCCCCTGCAGGTTCTCAATCACATCCAGCAGCGCATCCAGTCCTCGCCGAGGCTGCACCACTCCCTGCCATCGCGTAAATAATCTCGCCAGCGTCCTCTGCTCAACTGGCTCAATCTCTTTGCGAAGACGAGCCAGCGAACGCCGACGAATCGCACGCAACACTTCGTTATCGCACCACTCCCGATGAATCCCTCCAGGCCGGAACCCACCCTCCACCACCTTGCCACTCTGCACCAACCGCTGCAGCACCGCCTCCACACTCTCCGCCGCGAGTTCGAACCGCTCACTAACCTCATGCGTCGTAAATGGTCCATGCGTTCTTGCAAAACGTCGCACCAGATCTACTAGAGCCTCATGAGCCTCCTCCAAAAACGCTCCCGGCAGACCCGGCGGCAGCGGCACGCCGAGCCCATCTCGGTACCGCGCCGCATCTTCCACCGCAATCAGCCTCTTCTCTCCGCCGATCCGCACCTCAAGCACCCGCCGAGCGCGCATCAACTTCGCAACCGAACTTGCAACCTCATCCGTTAAACATCGCAGCCGAAGCTCATCCCGGCTCAGATCCCCCAACCGCAACAAGAGATCATGCACCCCATCCGCCGTCCGCGCGCGATAACCCTCCACCACGCACTGCAACTGCTCCTCCGTTTCTTCAATCGCACTCCGATCCAGAAGCTCGCGAAGATCCGCATCCCCCATCAACTCCCGCAACTGATCCTGATCGATCGAAAGCGCCTGCGCTCGCCGCTCCGCCAGCGGAGCGTCCCCGTCGTAGATATAGTTCGCCACATAACTGAACAACAGCGCCGAAGCAAACGGCGAAGGCGTCCGCGAATCCACCGTATGCACGCGCAGCGAACGGCTTCCAATATTCCGCAGCGTCTCCATCAGAGCAGGCATGTCAAACACATCTCGCAGACACTCCCTGTAGGCCTCCAGCACAATCGGAAAAGACGCATACCGGCTAGCCACACTCAGCAAGTCATAAGCCCTCTTCCTCTGCTGCCACAGCGGAGTCCGCCCATCCGCTCTCCTCCTCGGCAACAACAAAGCCCGCGCCGCGCTCTCCCGAAACTTCGCCGCAAACAGCGCCGTAGACCCCAGCTGCCGCAGCACCAAGTCCGCCGCCTCCTCCGGCTCCAGCAGAATCGGATCAATCGCCGGAGCCTCGTCGGTGTCAGGAAAGCGCAGCACGAAACCATCCTCCGACCACATCGTCTCCACTTCCTGCCCATTCGTCGCCCGCAGCTTCGCCGTCACCGCCATCGCCCACGGCGCGTGCACTCTGCTGCCGAACGGCGTCAACACACACACCCGCCAATCCCCCAGCTCGTCCCGCACCCGCTCTACGACAATGTTCTGGTCATCAGGAACATTCACCGTAGCCAGCTCCTGATCCGCCAAATACCGCAGCACATTCTCCGCCGCGCCCGGCTCCAGATCGTGCTCCGTTGTCAACCGCGCCATTGCCACGCTGCGCGGAGCATCCCGCAACTCCCTCACCAGCGCGCCAATCCGTCGCCCAAACTCCAGAGGCCTCCCCGCCTGGTCCCCATGCCAGAACGGCATCTTCCCCGCCTCACCCGGAGCCGGAGTCACCAGCACCCGATCATGCGTAATCTCATCGATGCGCCATGTCGAAGCCCCAAGAATAAACGTATCTCCGGTCCGACTCTCGAAGACCATCTCTTCGTCCAACTCCCCCACCCGCACCGGCTTCGACCTCTGTCCCGCCAGAAACACCCCATACGTTCCACGATCAGGAATCGTCCCACCATTCAGAATCGCGATCCGCTTCACCCCAGCGCGCGGTGTAATCCAGTTCTTATTCCTGTCCCACGTAATCCGCGGCCGCAGCTCGGCAAACTCATCCGACGGATACCGCCCCGCCAACATATCCAGCACGCCATCAAACACGCTCTGACTCAGCCCCGCAAACGGCGCCGCCCCGCGCACCAAACTAAACAGCGCCGCGTAACTAACCCCCGGACTCTCCTCCTCCTCAGTCCTGTGCCTGGTCCGCCTCTCCGCGTCAGCAACGTTCAACGGCGGATGCGCAATCACCGCCACCATCTGCTGCGCCAGCACATCCAACGGATTCCGCAAAAACCGCGTCGACTCCACATGCCCCTCATGCATCGCCCGCGTCACCGCCGCACAAGCAATCAAATCCGCCCGATACTTCGGAAAGATAATCCCGTTCGACGGAGCCCCCACCTGGTGTCCCGCCCGTCCAATCCGTTGCATCCCACTTGCCACGCTGGGCGGAGCCTCAATCTGAATCACCAGATCGATCGCCCCCATATCGATCCCAAGCTCCAGCGACGAAGTCGCCACCAGCGCCTTAATCCTCCCCGCCTTCAGCAACTCCTCGATCTCTGTCCTTTGTGCAGCCGCCAGCGAGCCATGATGTGCCAACGCAACCTGTTCTCCAGCCAACTCATTCAAAGCGCCAGCCAGCCTCTCCGCCACGCGTCGAGCATTCACAAAGATCAGCGTCGACGTCCGCCCGCGAATAATCTCAAGCAAACGCGGATGAATCGACTGCCAGATCGAAGTCCTCTTCGGTCCCTGCGAAGCCGGTCCACTCGGCTGCTCCTGAATCTCCCCTAGTCTCGCCATATCTTCGACTGGAACCTCCACCTTCAGCTCCAGTAGCTTCCGCGCACCCGCATTCACCACGGTGACAGGACGAAACCGCGCAGCACTCACTCCCCCGTCAACCCGCGAATCCTCGCTGCCCGCAACTTCCATCAACACACTGTTCGTCTCTGCATCAACCTCCGCAGCATGACTCAAATTCGTGCCTTTCACAGGCACATATCCGGACGTCTCTGCCCCACCCAGAAACCTCGCCACTTCCTCCAACGGTCTCTGAGTAGCGGACAGCCCAATCCGTTGCAGCTTCCTCCCAGTCAGCGTCTCCAGCCGCTCCAGAGATAAAGCCATATGCGCCCCACGCTTGCTCGGCACCAGCGCATGGATCTCATCCACGATCACCGTCTCCACCGACCGCAACGACTCTCCCGCCTCCGAGGTCAGCAGCAGATACAAACTCTCTGGCGTTGTAATCAAAATGTCGCCCGGATGCTTTCGAAACCGCGCACGTTCCTTCTGCGACGTATCGCCCGTACGCACGCTGATCTCAGGCATCCGCACCGCAATACCCTCGTGCTTCGCCATGTTCGCGATTCCCACCAAAGGCGATCGCAGATTGCGCTCCACATCCGCGGCCAACGCCTTCAAAGGCGAAAGGTACACCACTCGACATCCGCGCTCTGCCTCCGGCGCAGTCTGCAACATCAATTTATCAAGACACCACAGAAACGCAGTCAGCGTCTTACCTGTGCCCGTCGGGGCCAGTATCAGCGTCGACTCCCCACGAGCGATCGCCGGCCAGCCCTCCACCTGCGGAGCCGTCGGAGCATCGAACACGGCCCGAAACCACTTCGCCGTGATCGGATGAAACAGCGCCAAAACTCCATCGCCCCCGGGATCCAGTTCCGGCGGCAACGTAGTCCCAATCACAACTCTTTTCTTCGATTTGGCAGAGCTCGGCGGCATAGTCTCCATGTGCGTTGTCAGCAGCATAACTGCCGCACACAATTGGATGCGTTTCTAAGCCCCTAAGTCAAAAATCCCTACGAGACGCTCGCAGGACGATAAAAGTAGCAGTCAGCCCCAAACTCAACCTCAAACAGATTGGTCGAATCCTCCGCCTGTTCCGCGTTTCCCAGAACTAGGTAGCCCGTAGGGGACAACTTCCGATGAATCTCGCTGAAGAGCGCCCTGCGATCCTGCTGAGAAAAATAAAGCAGAACATTTCTTAGCAGCACCAAATCAAAGAACGGTAGAAAAGGAAGCGGCCCACACAAATTTGCATAATGAAACTCGCACAGCGACCGAACCTGTGGATTGATCTCCCACTCTTCCCCATCCCGGGTCATATACTTCAGCAGCATCCGTGCAGGCAGCCCCCTATTTACTTCGAGCCGCCGATACCGCCCCTTCCGCGCATAGTCAACGACGTGCCGCGAAATATCCGTGCCCACGATCCTCACATCCCAGCTCGCAAGCTCGGGAAAATGTTCCACGATCATCATCCCGAGGCTGTAAGCCTCCTGTCCGGTCGAACTTGCCGCGCTCCAGATCCGAAGACGTCGCTCCTCGCTTCGCTGCTCGATCAATCGCGGGATCAACACCTGCCGCAACATCTCGAACGGCCTCATATCTCGAAAGAAGCTCGTCTCATTGATCGTCATCGCCTCTGCAACCGCCCGATGCAGATGAGCAGGCCTCCCCGCCTTCAACATATTGACGAAGTCTCCAAGGCTGTCCGCACCCGACAACCTTGCGATCGGCGTCAATCTCGTGTCGAAGAGAGCATTGCGTGACGGGTCAATCAGGTTCGACGACTGCTCCAGCACAAGCTCACGAAGATAAGCGTAATCCGTATCAGAACAGGCCATCGGTCATCTCCCGCCGCGGCACCATCGCGGACGCTGCATGGTGTGCCGTATCCATCTTCATCAATCTTCCCAAGTTGATTCGTTCCTTCAGCGCACTCGCAATCTCCACAAGCGGCAGTGTCGCACTGGCGATGCCAGCCTCGGTCACCTTCCCTGGCATCCCCCACACCGCTGAGCTCGCCTCATCCTGCGCTAGCACCACTCCGCCGCTTTCATGCACAGCTCGCGCTCCATCCAGACCATCGGCCCCCATCCCCGTCATCACCAGCGCCAAGGCCGACGCGCCATACATCCGCGCCGCGGAAAAGAACAGATAGTCCACCGCGGGTCTGCAGTGATTTAGAGGCTCCCGCTGATGCAGTCGAACTCTGCTGCTCCTCCCCGCCAAACCGCCATCATGCCTATCCGTCAATCCGTTGCCCGGACCAATCTCCATGTGCGCATCTCCAGGCGCAAGCCAGATAGTGCCAGGTCGAATCATGGCGTTCTCATAGGCTTCCTTCACTCGCAGAGAACAGCTCTTGTCCAACCGCTCCGCCAACGCACCGGTGAACAGCTTCGGCATGTGCTGCACAATCAACACAGGAACAGGAAAATCCGCGGGCAGCCTCGGTAGCAACTGCTCCAACGCAGAAGGCCCCCCCGTAGACAAGCCAATCACCACCACCTCAATCGGAGAATACGCCGCCCGCGCCGGCGCCACACCCGACGAAGCCTTGAAAGCTCCGCCCGAGCCACTGCGCGCGACAGCATTCTCTTCCTTCCGCTTTGCCCCCTTGGCCAGTTCAGCAATTCGCGGCAGCAGTTGCTGCGACAGCGAAAGCATCGCCGAAGCAAAGTCTCGCTGCTCCGCCGGCTTCGTCACATAGTCTGCAGCGCCACACGCCAGTGCCTCCAGCGTCGACCGCGCCCCACGCTCCGTATGCGCGCTGCACATAATCACCGGCAGCCCCGGATTCTCGACCTGCAACCGGCGCAACACCTCCAGCCCATTCAGCCTCGGCATCTCAAGATCCAGCACCAGCACATCCGGCAACAGCCGCTTCACCGCCTCCAGGCAGTCCACTCCGTCGCGCGCAACCCCGCACAACTCCATGCGTGGAAGATCGTTCAATCGATCCTCAGCATGCATTCGAAACAGCTGGCCCATCACGCCGCGCATTACTGCCGAGTCGTCCGCAGCAAGAATGCGGAGCGGCCGTTCATCCAAAGGTTTCATCTCTGCTTTCCTCAGCCTTCCTCTTCCACCCACAGCTTCAAGCAGCGATAACCCCAAGCAGAAGCATCTTCTCCCGAAGGCTTTCGGGAGTAAATGGCTTCATCAAAAATTCGTCCGCGCCGTTATCGAGCGCCGTCGTAATAAACGAGTGATCGGCCTCGGTCGTCACCATCATCACCTTCATCTCCGGGCCCAGCTTCGCTTCACGCAGCTTCTTCACGCACTCCAGCCCGTTCATCACGGGCATATTCACGTCCAGCAGCATCAGGTCGAACGACTCCTCCGCCGCCAGCACCGCCAGCGCATCGCTGCCATCCTTCGCCTCTTCGCACACAACATCCATTCGGTTCAGCAGGTGCCGCAAATACTCGCGGATAAAGCTCGAATCATCAACGATCAGGGCTCGCATCTATGCCTCCGTTCGAACTATTTTTGAAGAGCCCAACCTCCGATAACCGCGACGGAGACAACTTCTGCGGATCGAGCTGCACCATCAGCCCCGCCTCCATCTTGTACGCGCCATCAAACAACCACTTCCCCCGAGCCTCCAGTGTGCAAGGGTTATCCTCCAATACTCGCCGACTCACCGTCACCACTCCGCCCACCGCATCCACCACCAAACCAAACCGTTCCGCAGCTTCGTCATCAGCCATCACCAGCACGCAGCCCTTCCCCGTGTGCGCCTCCATACCCAACAAAGCGCGAAGATTCACTGTCGTCAGCACCTCGCCGCGATACGGAACAACTCCCGCGATGAATGACGGCGACATGGGCACACGCTGCAGATCCCGCTCTCCAAGTACCTCACGTATCTTCCTGGTATCGATGCCGAACATCTCAGTGCCGGCATAGAGCGAACACAGCGACACCGCGTCGCTCTCATCCTGAATCTCGTCAAGCTTCTCCCTACCGGCTATCTTCACGCGACCTCCTGCCATCCAGCCTTCGCCTTCACTCCAAACTCACGATGAACCAGCGTCAGCTTCTCTTTCACCAGGGCAAGCTCCATCCCCTCGGTCGCCTCATCCTGATCGAGCAGCGTTCCCGTTGAAACATCGAGCACTCGTCGCACCACCATGCCGCCGCGCTGCGCTCCTCCCACGCTGGCATCACCGCATATCAGCACCGTCACCATCGGCTCTTCGCCTGCCTGCCGCGCCGTCTCCATCTCAATCAACACACTCCCTTCATCCCTCAACGGCAGCAGCTCCCCGCGGTACTGAAGCAATGCGCGTCCACCCGCATATTCGATCTGCCCCAGCGGCACGCTTTCAATCCGTTCCACAACATCCAGTGGCAACGCCGTTCTCTCTCTTACCCGATCCTCAAAGATCAGGAACGACGCGCCCGCAGCCTCATGCACCGCAGCCTCTCCTGTGCCAATCCCGCCAACTTCTTCTTCAATCGGCTTCACTCCCGCACGAGCCGCAGTCGCACCTATATCCAGGATCAAAGCAAGCGATCCATTCCCCAGCACCGTCGCGCCGGAGAACAGACCAATCTCACGCAGCACAGGCGAAAGCGGCTTCACCACAATCTCCTCCGGAGACATCAAGTCATCGACCACCAGACCGTACCTGCAACCCTCCGCCTCAAGCACCGCCAGGTAGTGCCCCTTCGACTGATCCGGATTCTCAGCGTCCAACCCCAGCAACCGGTCGAGCCACACCATCGGCAACAGCCGCTCGCGCAGGCGATACAACTCCGACGAACCAATCCTCTGCACCACCTGCGCAAACTCACGCTCAGGAATGTCCACCAGCTCCACCAGCGTGCTCTGCGGCAACGCAAACGCCTGCCCACCGCTCTTCACCACCAGCGAAGGAACAATCGCCAGCGTCAGCGGCACACGCAGGCGCAGCGTAGTCCCCACGCCTCTGCGCGACTCAACCTCAACGCTCCCACCAACCTTCTCCACGTTGGCGCGCACCACATCCATGCCAACGCCGCGTCCCGAAACCGTGGTCACCGCTGCAGCCGTCGAAAATCCCGGCAGAAATATAAGCTGCAGCGCCTCCCGCTCCGACATCCCAGCAGCATCTTCCGCCGTTACAAGATTGCGTTCAATCGCCTTCTGCAATACCCTCTCAATCGGAATCCCGGCGCCATCATCTTCGATCTCAATAACTACCGAGCCGCTCTGATGAAATGCTTTCAACCGTAGACATCCCTCAGCCGATTTCCCCGCAAGCACGCGATCAGCAGGCGACTCAATCCCATGATCGACCGCATTCCTCACCGCATGCGTCAGCGGATCCTTGATCGCCTCCAGAAGACTCTTATCCAGCCCCGTCTCCTGCCCGCTAAATTCAACCCGCACCTCGCGCCCGCACGTCCGCGCAAGATCCCGCACCATCCGAGGAAACTTCCCAAACAGATTCCCCACCGGCTGCATCCGAGCCTGCATCACCGTCTCGCGCAGATCCGCCGTCACACTATCCAGCCTTCGTGCCAACTCCGGAAAATTCGCCGCCTCCATCCCGCTCTGTAGCATCTGGTTGCGCGTCAACACCAGCTCACCCACCAGGTTCATCATGCGATTCAGCACATCGACATCAATCCGCAACGTCTTATCGGCGCTCGCCTTCTCCGTCACCACCGTCGGCTGCAACGCAGACGCCGTGCCGCCACTCGGCGCGCCCGGCACAGCACCCTCTACCTTGGCCGCCGCATCGACCAACGCAATCTGAGGAGCTTCTATCTCCGGCAGCTCCGACGGCTCCTGCCCGTTCAGCATCGCCAACTCTGCGATCAGTTCGCCATCTTCATCGCTCGCCCTAGTCCCCTCACTCCCCGTCTCCTCGATCAGCACCAGAATCGCGCGTAGCCCATCCATCAGGCGCAGCAATCCGCTGATCAGATCCGAGCTCACCGCAAGCCGCCCATCCCGCAGCGATCCCAGCAGATGCTCTCCCGCATGCGCCAGCTTCTCCAGCCGATCGAATCCCAAAAATCCCGTCGTCCCCTTGATCGTGTGGACAGCGCGGAAGATCTCTCCCAGCAATCCACTATCGTCAGGTCGCATCTCCAGTTCGGTCAGACACCGTTCCATCCGGTCCAGACCCTCCTGGCTCTCCGCAATAAACTCTTTCGTTAGCTCGTCCACATCCCATATATCGGGCGCAGGGCTGCAACCATGAGCTCCCTACCCCTTGCTATCGTCCCCCGCACCCGATAGCCTCACTCACATCATGTCTTCCGAACTCTCCAAAGATCGTCCCAGCGAGCTCACCTCTGAGCAAATCGCCAGTCTGCAACAGCACGCCACCACCGTAGCCCACCACGCCTACGCCCCCTACAGCAACTTCCGCGTAGGCGCAGCGCTCCTCCTCACAGACGGTACCATCGTAACCGGCTGCAACGTTGAAAACGCCTCCTACCGCCTCACCACCTGCGCCGAGCAGACCGCCATCACCTCCGCCGTCGCCCTCCACGGCCCAGGCATCCGCATCCGCGCCATCGCCGTCGCCAACCTCAACCAGACCGCCAGCCAACCCTGCGGAGCCTGCCGCCAGACCATCCACGAGTTCAGCACCCCCGACACCATCGTCTTCTTCCCCGCCGAAGCCGGCAAGATCGCCCAGGCCACCATCGCCGAGCTCTTACCCGCCGCCTTTTTACTCTAAATATGTAACCACCGCTGATACATTAAAAAACGATGACCCAAACAATCCATCCCCTCGACGTCGTCCTCCACAAGCGCGACGGCCGCGTTCTCACCGACGACGAAATCCAGGCCTTCATCCACGCCCTCGTCCACCGCACGCCACAAAATCAACTAGTCACCGACGCTCAGATCGCCGCCTTCCTCATGGCCGTCTTTCATCGCGGCCTCACCCCGCAGGAGCTCGCCACGCTAACCTCCGCCATGCGCTACTCCGGCGAAACCTTCGACGCCTCCCCCCTCCACACCTTCACCGTCGACAAGCACTCCACCGGAGGCGTCGGCGACAAAACCTCTCTCCTCATCGCTCCCATCCTCGCCGCCGCAGGCCTCGCCTCCCCCACACCCGCAGGCATCCCCAGCATCTGCGTCCCCATGATCTCCGGCCGCAGCCTCGGCCACACCGGGGGCACACTCGACAAGCTCGAAACCATCCCCGGCTTCAACACCCAGCTCACCCTCGACCAGATCTTCCTCTCCCTCGAAAAGTGCGGCGCCGCCCTCGTCGGACAAACCCCGCGCCTCGTCCCCGCCGACCGCATCCTCTACGCCCTCCGCGACCACACCGGCACCGTCGAATCGCCCTACCTCATCACGGCCAGCATCATGAGCAAAAAACTAGCCGAAGACCTCAACGCCTTGGTCCTCGACGTCAAAACCGGCAGCGGCGCCTTCATGCCCACCTACGAGCAATCGAAGCTCCTCGCCGAACTCATGGTCCAGACCGGCGAATCCTCCGGCACCCGCACCATCGCGCTCCTCACCAATCACGACGAACCCCTCGGCCGCTTCGCCGGAAACTGGGTCGAAGTCTGGGAGTGCGTCGACATAATGCGCGCCCGCCGCATCGAAGACCGCCACCCCATGTCCGCCGACCTCATCCAGCTCTCGAACATCCTCTCCGGATGGATGCTCCATCTCGCCGGCCACGCGCCAACTCCCGAAGCAGGAGCAAAACTCTCCGACGAGCTCCTCCTCAGCGGCGCAGCCTTCAAGGCGTGGCTCAGAATCGTAGCCATCCAGTGCGGCGACGTCTCCCTCTTCCACGACCCCGCCGCACACCACCAGCCCACCGCCTCCCGCACCCTCACCGCAACCCACGCCGGATACCTCGCCTCCATGGACTGCAAGCAAGTAGGCTGGGCCGTCCAACGTCTCGGCGCAGGCCGCGCTAAACCCGGCGACCCAGTCAGCGCCCACGCCGGCATCGAAATGCACGCCAAACTAGGCGACCCAATCAAAGCAGGTCAACCCCTCGTCACCCTCTTCACCGAAGACGTCTCCCTCCTCGACGAACCCGAAGCCATGCTCCGCGAAACTCTTCACATAGCGGCGACCCCACCGCAACTCCAACCATCTATCCGCGAAGTAATTACCCGGTCCTGACTCCAGAGCCCGAAACCGGTTCTTTATCAAGCAAGAGAAGGCCCGGCGACATTGATCGCCGGACCTTCAACCAGAAAGAACGATTATTTCAGTGCAATTAGTACATCGTTGTTCACGCGCAGTGAGGCTTCCTGAGTCTGCGCCTTGGCCCACTTCTCCTGCTTCGAGGTCGACAGGTGGCAGCTCATGACCCCGCCCGTTGTCCGGACCTCGCTCAGGAAGTACTGGTTTCCGTAACGGTGGAAGACCAGCTTGTTGTCGGCTGCGGAGCTAGCATCAGGGATCGTGATCGCCATGACAGCAACACCGTCTTGACGGTCCGCAATCGTAAGTATTCGCGGCGAGTTGGCATCGTTACCAATGGTGTAATTCCCGGCGGGCAGCGTACGACCTTGGACCGTGAAGTTGAATGGGACGTTTGCTGTGACCTTGTGATCCTGGGCCAGAGCGCTACCAGCGGTGACGAACCCGGCGGCGACGAAGAGTGCGATAGCAGTAAGGTTTTTCATGACGATCTCCTTTGTGAGATTTCCTTTCTCAGGTCCCGTTTGGTCTCTGGATTTCGTTCTCTCCGGAGAGTGTTGTTACGCCCGGATATATTGCAAGCGCGTAGCCAAACCCGCCCCAGATCCCGCCGAAAACACCCTCACCAATAGTTGCAACAAGATAGAAACTGCCGCCTCCATTCACCAGCCAGCGGCTCCCACCCACACCGCCTCCATCGGTATCCGATTGGTTCCCCCGAGTATCCGATCGGTTCCCGCGACACCGATTGCCACCGCCGGAATGTCTCTTTCCCGCACCTTTGCTGACCATCGCACGGTGATTCCCTCAAACCGTTCGTCGCGCGAGCACGAGATAGGCAAACAGCAGAAGGCCGCCTGCTCGAGGCGGCCTTCTGCATCCGGAAGTTACAACAACCCGACACTAGAGAAACCCAAACTAGCCAGGCGTTTTTAGGAGGAACTATCCAGTAAGTACAGAGCGTTACCGAAACTAAGTCGCTCGTCGTGCCCTCTCACCAGGGAATACAGGCCATAAATATAGAAACCTAACGATTTCAACTGCTCATCCAGAGCCCCGAACAACGGCATATCTTTATAGGCCGGAGTGAAGTAAACCTCGATGAAGACAGCTTTAACCGCCTTGCGGCCGAACATCCGCTCCGCTCCCTTCAATACGAGCGTCTCTGCTCCCTCCACATCGATCTTCAGAATATCGATCTGATCGATCCCATTGGAGCTGCAAATATCGTCGATGGTGTCAGTTGCTACCTCGATCGTCTTCGAGGCGTTATTGCTTCTCACAAGAATCGAGTTCGTACAACTCTCCTTACCGAGATTGAGTTGTACCGTACCCTTGGAATCTGAAAGAGCAACCCGCGTCGCAATGAAGTTGTCCGGCAGGCAGTGTTCCAGTTGTTGGAACGGATCAGGCCCCGGCTCAAAGGACCAGATCTTGGCCTGTGTATACAACTTACGATAGTTTTTTGCAGTTTGACCTACGTTGCCACCAACATCAAAGATGATGCGTGCGTCTGGAACCATCCGAAGATGGTCCTCATCGGAGTTAAAGGAACGTACCCCTAATGCCTTACGAACAACGGATCTTACCGACACGAGCTGTCCTTTCGATCTTCTCTAGAGTGCGTATCTGTGGGAAGTGAACCGATCTTACGCGATTTCTTCATCACCGGAACTGAAGGGAGAGTTTATTTGCTTTCATTGACAGAATCGCCGCCATTTAAAAACTTCTCACCTTCTCGTTTTCCGCACAATGCCCGCTATAGCAAACACAAGCCTAAGTTATCTTTTTTGCCCGTGCAATAGATCGTTTGTGGGACGGATCAGCTACACTTTCGTGCAAGGGAGGCCCGATGAAACCGCGGCTCCTCGCCATCTCGGGTTCGCTGACCGGAATCATTCGAGAGCTGATCGACAGCCCAATCTCTGTTGGCAGACTCGAAGCAAACCAACTCTGCCTCGCCGATCCGGCGGTCTCTCGGAGACATTGCACCATTGAAAAAATCGGGAAACTGAACGGGCACTATGAGTTGGTCGACCTCGACAGCAGAAGCGGCACCTTCGTCAACGGAATGCCTATCCTGCGCCGATCCCTCGAGCATGGTGACACCATCCGCATCGGCAACACCGACTTCGTCTTCCTCATGCACGAAAGCGAAATCACAGATAGCCCAAGAAGACGCGCAACCGACTTTTCTCCCAACTCTCCGTTGGAGACCACACGAATCGCGCCACCAGCGGGCCTTCCATCCTTCGGAGTTGAAGTCGGACGCATGGCACGCGATCTCACCGCACTCTTCAGAATCAGCAACATCATCAACTCCATCCGAGACTCTCAACTCCTCCAACGCGAACTTCTGCAACTCATCTTTGAAGTAGTCCCAGCCGACGAAGGAGCCGTCGTTCTCCTCACCGACTTTGAAGAAGACACACTCGAAATATGTCGCTGGAGCCGGCAATCCGACGCGATTTCAGAAACCGAAATCCAACGCGAACTCGTTCATCGTGCCTTCTGGGAGCGCACCGCCGTCCAGATCGACGCCGATCCGGACTCCGGCAATCCGCAGAACATCCTCTGCCTTCCCCTCGTCGCGATAGAACGAACCATCGGCGTCCTCTATCTCACCTCGCAACATCCCGCCCCGCCGTTTCGCGAAGATCACATCTACTTTCTCGACTCGGCCTCCCGTATCGCAGCCGTCACACTCGAAAACATCCTCGCTCTCGATGCACTGCGCTCAGAAAACTCCCAACTAAAACAACAACTGAATCCCGCCAGCAACCTCGTAGGCGAAAGTCGACAGATTCGTCAGGTCAGCGAGTTCATCGCGCGTGTCGCACAAAGCGATTCCACCGTCCTCATTCGTGGCGAGAGCGGTACCGGCAAGGAGGTCATCGCACGTTCCATCCATCACAGCAGTCCAAGAAGCGAACGTCCCTTCATCGCCATCAACTGCGCCGCCATCCCCGAAGCCCTCCTCGAAAGCGAGCTCTTTGGCCACGAAAAAGGTGCATACACCGGAGCCATCGGCATGAGGAAAGGAAAACTCGAGGCCGCCGAAGACGGAACCCTCTTCCTCGACGAGATAGGCGAACTCGCTCCCGCCATGCAGGCCAAACTCCTCCGAGTCCTCCAGCAAAGAGAGTTCGAGCGCGTAGGAGGAACTCGCCCCGTCGCCTTCCCGGCTCGCGTCCTCGCCGCCACCAACAAAAATCTCGAACAAGCCATCAAGGCGAACGAGTTCCGCCAGGATCTCTACTACCGCCTCAACGTAGTTTCAATCGCGGTGCCATCCCTGCGAGAGCACAGCGAAGACATTCCTCTCCTCGCCCTCTACTTCGCTTCAAAGTACGCCCAGAAAAACAAGCGTCCCTTCAAAGGAATCTCCTCCGAAGCCCGTTCCCTGCTGATGGGTTACAGCTGGCCGGGAAACGTCCGCGAACTCGAAAATGCAATCGAGCACGCCATCGTCCTCGGCCTCACCGAAGAGATCCTCGCCGAAGACCTCCCCACCATCATCCTCGAAGAGCAATCCGCAAAACTGGTAGGAGCGAGATACCACGACGTCCTAAACCAGTCCAAGAAAGATCTCCTCGCCACCGCCCTCCGCGACGCAAAAGGCAGTTATCCGGAAGCCGCGCGCACCCTCGGCATTCATCCCAAATACCTCCATCGCCTCGCACGAAACCTCAACTTAAAATCCGATCCCCTCTAAGCATGCTCCGAAATCGCTAGTTCCCCTCCCCGCGCACCCGGTACACTCATCTCACGCATTTACATCGCGTTCATCAATAGCAGGAGCGAAGCCTTTGTCTCGATTCACCGGTCTGCTCGGCCTCATCACCTTCCTCGGCCTCGCCTATGCCTTCTCCACCAACCGTCGCGCCATCCGCTGGCGCACCGTTGCCTGGGGCCTCTGCCTGCAGATCGTCTTCGCCTTCCTCGTCATCAAGTGGAACGCCGGCCAGATCATTCTCCACAACGTCTCCAACGTCATCACCTCGCTGCTCGCACACTCGGTCGATGGCTCCTCCCTCGTCTTCGGCCGCCTCGGCACCCCCGGGCCCTTCGCCGTCCTCGCCTTCGCCGTCCTTCCGACCATCATCTTCGTCAGCGCCTTCTTCGCGATCATGTACCACATCGGCCTCATGCAGCACATCATCCGCGTCGTCGCCTGGATCATGCAGCGCACCATGGGAACCTCCGGCGCCGAATCCACCAACGTCGCCGCCAGCATCTTCATGGGCCAAACCGAAGCCCCCCTCACCATCCGCCCCTTTCTCGCCGGCGCCACCCGCAGCGAACTGATGGTCATCATGACCTCCGGCATGGCCCACGTCTCCGGCGGCATCATGGCCGCCTACATCAGCTTCGGCATCAACGCGCAGGACCTCCTCTCCGCCGTCATCATGACCGCGCCCGGCACCATCCTCGTCGCCAAAATGCTCGTCCCCGAAACCGAAGTCCCCGCCACCATCGGCACCGTCCACATGCCTCCCAACGAGGAGCACAAAGACGAAAACTTCATCGCCTCCATCGCCCGCGGCACCCTCGACGGCGGCAAGCTCGCCTTCAACGTCGCCATCATGCTCATCAGCTTCGTCGCACTCGTTGGCCTCTTCAACGCCATCATGCTCGGCATCTCCGACTTCCTCTGGGCCCACGGGGACATCCCTTTCCCGCATTCGCTCAACGCCATCCTCGGCGTCTTCGGAGCCCCCATCGCCTGGCTCATCGGCATCCCCTGGCACGAAGCCCGCACCATCGGCAACCTCCTCGGCACCCGCACCATGATCAACGAGTTCGTCGCCTTCACCCAACTAGGCGCCATCAAGTCCACCCTCACCCCACGCACCTTCTCCATCGCCACCTTCGCCCTCTGCGGCTTCGCCAACGTAGGCAGCATCGGCATGCAGATCGGAGGCATCGGCGCCCTCGTCCCCAACCGCCGCAATGACCTCGCCCAGCTAGGCCTCCGCGCCATGCTAGCCGGCACAATGGCCAACCTGATGTCCGCCAGCATCGTCTCCATGCTCATCAAATAAAACTTCGAACCAACCAACGCTTTGCAATAAAATTCTCCGCAATCCTGCTTCTCTCCCAACGGATCGCGTGACGAAGAGAATGCAGCAAACTGCGCCTCACAACGGGAACCAGGAGAGCTCAGCACGATGGCATTCCTCAGAAGCAGTAAAAGCACTGCCGAGCAAAAACAACAAGTTCAATTCGAAGAAGTAAAAACCACTGGGCTGCTAAACCTGGTCGTCGTCCTCGCCGTTGTCTCCGTCGCCTACACCGACTGGATCGTCGTAGCCAACGTCTCCCTCGGCTATCTCTACGTCCTTCCCATCGCCCTCAGCGCCTTCATTAATCCACTTCCCATCACAATCGGCCTCGCTGTCCTCGGCACTATCCTCTCGGAGTTCTTCGGCCCCGTCGGCGACACCACCAACGTCAGAATCACTCGCTTCATCATCTCTCTCGCCGGCTTTCTCATCGTCGCGTTTCTCGTCAGCCTCATCGCAAAACAACGCGCCCGCCTCGCCGCAGAGGTTCGCCGCCAGCGCGACGAATACGAAAGCGACCTCCTCCTCGCCGCACAAGTCCAGCGCCAGGTGTTGCCCAAAGCTCCTATCGTTCCTGGGCTCGAACTCGCAGCCTTCATGCAGACCGCACGCCTCCTCGGTGGCGATTACTACGACTTCTTCCAGATCTCCGACGAGATAGTGGACGTCGTCATAGCCGACGTCTCCGGCAAAGGCGCCGCCGCCTCTCTGCTCATGCCTTCACTCGCCGTAGCCCTGCGTCTTCGCGCCCACGAACTCAGTGGCCCAGCCGCGATCCTCAAAGATCTCGACGAGTGCCTCAAGCAAATCACCCGGCCCGCCACATTCGTCACCATGTTCTACGCCCGCTTCAACACGAAACTCCGCACACTCGAGTACGCCAACGGCGGCCACAACCCGCCTCTCCTCCTCCGTCCACAAACAGGCGAGTCGCTCCTCCTCGAGAACGCGGGCCCCATCATGGGCATCCTTCCCAGCGCCGAATTTTCAAACACTCTCATCAACCTCAAGGCTAACGACGTGATCACCCTCTTCACCGACGGCGTTACCGAGCAGGAGAACGAAAGCGAAGAACAGTTTTCTCTAGACCGGCTCAAATCCCTGGTCCTCTCCGAAGAGAACAAACCTGCCACCACCCTCGTCACCGACATCTCCGAAGCGGTCGCCAGCTTCGCCGGAACGAAAGAACAGGAAGACGATCTCACCGTCGTCATAGTCAAGGTTCTCTGATGTACCGCTGCCTTCCCGACCAACGGGGGGCCATGGGATTGGCCAAGCAAAAAAAGGTATACCCGCCACGAAATGGCCGCCCTCCGCGCAGGAGGCCCGTCCGGCAGGACAAACGCCTCTATCCAACCAGCTTCAAATAATCCGGCTCATCTGCAATCGTCCGATACCGAAACTGCCGCACAATCTTAGGCCCCTTCAGAAAGAAGATCCCCTGCATCTGATGGCCGTCTTCTTTGATCGCCCCAATCCCATGCTTGAAGAGCGCACCCTTCAACCACCCAGCCCACACCGCAGGCTGCAGCAACGTCAGCGCCGGATGAATCCTCGACAGCAGGAACACCGGATGCTGATAGACCTTAGCCTCCGGATCGCTGACCCGTTCCACATCCCCAATCCCGTAGTAGTCAAAAAACGGCTTCGCGCGCTCCGGCGTCCCCAGATGCACAAACACTGGCCGCACCCCGCGCCGCGCCAGTTCCTCGCGAAGATCCGCAACATCACTGATCGCCTGACGGCAAAACGAACACCCAAAGTGCCGCAGAAAGATCAGCAGCACCGGCGAAGCCTCCGTCAGCGCCAGCAAACTTGCACCAGACTCCGTATGAATGGAGGCAAGCGTCTGCGCAACATCCTCGGTAGAACTCACACCCGTGTTTATCATCGCTCGAATCCGATCATGCCTTCTCTCCGCACAAACACTCCGCTGAACACTTCCCTCGCCATCGCTTTCTACACCCTAAGCCTCAAACCACGCATCCTGTTTTTTTCTGTCAAGCCCCCAACACGCTCGCAAAATAAAAATACTCCCGTCGTCGCTTCATCAAACCCGCGCCATTCCGCGTCTTTTGCATCCTTGCTCCGGAAAAAATAAATTCAAAAACCGTGGCATGTTTGCCCCTGCCAACTCGATAGACTTATAACAGTGACGAATTTAGAAGAGGTCTGGATCACAAACAGACCAAGCGACCAGGCTAAGTCCTTTCTTTGGACGAATTTACCTGTAACCCTTTTGCAATGACGAATTTGCAAAATATGGCCCTATGTAAGTTGTTCATTCCGGCTAATTTACCCACCCGTAAGGGGAGGGGGGTACCCCCCGAAACAGGAACCTGGAGACGCAAGGAACGTGATGACCGAGACCACCAAGACCACCGACCTCTACAGCAAAGCGCAAGCTGCCGCCAACTACATCCGCAACAAAACTCCGCTCCTGCCCTCCCTCGGCATCATCCTCGGCTCCGGTCTTGGCAACTTCGCCACCCACGTTAAATCCGCCACACGCATCCCCTACGCGGACATCCCGCACTTCCCTCAATCCACCGTCGTCGGCCACTCTGGCCATCTCGTCCTCGGCACCATCGCGGGCGTCTCCGTAGCCGTGATGCAGGGCCGCGTCCATGCCTACGAAGGCTATAGCATGGATCAGGTCACCTTCCCCACCCGCGTCCTCGGCCTCCTCGGTTGCAAGACCCTCATCGTCACCAACGCCGCCGGAGGCATCCGCACCAACCTCGCGCAGGGCTCCATCGTCGCCATCTCCGACCACATCAACCTCACCGGAACCAACGCCGCTCTCGGCCCCAACGAACCTCGCTTCGCCATGGTACCCGGCGCCGGTCAACGCTTCTTCGACATGTCCACCGCCTACTCCCTCCGGCTCCGCACCCTCGCCATCGAAGAAGCTGCCCGCCAGGAGTTTCTCCTCACCGAAGGCGTCTACCTCGCTGTCGTCGGCCCGAGTTTCGAAACCCCCGCCGAAATTCGCGCCTTCCGCGCCCTGGGCGCCGACCTCGTCGGCATGTCCACGGTCCACGAAGTCATCGTCGCCCGCCACATGGGACTCGAAGTCCTCGGCCTCTCCCTCGTCACCAACATGGCCGCCGGAGTCCCCGCCTACGGAGAGGAAAAAGCCGACACCATCGACCACGAAGATGTTATGGAGATCGGCCGCAACGCCGAAAAGCAATTCACCTGCCTCCTCACTGCCCTCATCCCGCAGATCGCAGCCGAACAGCTCGTAGCAACCAATAAACTGTAACCGTTACCGCAACAATTGCCGCACAAATGTAACCCAGATTGACGCATATAAACCCCAGCGTCCGCAGACAGCCTAAAGCGCCTCCACCAGTTCGGAGTCACGCTCCAACACCAAGCTCGGCCCAACCTCAAGCGACAACTCCTCATACATCTGAGCGACTGTCGCCTGCGCCGTCTCGGACAACACGAACCGGTCCGCCCGCTCGACGACCTCCTCGCCGAACCGAATCTTCGCCCTCAGCCCCCGCAGCCCAAGAAACCGAAACATATGCGGCGTAAACTTCATATCGCCCCACCAGCAAACATCCTCGCCCACCGTCGCACCCCTATTCACCCCGCATGAATCAAGCGAGTACCGCAGCGCCGCAACCCGTAACGCAACCCCGCCATTCAACACCGAGTGAAACAGGCCCCGCCGAAACGGCAACACCTCAGCTCCCTCCGTCGTAGTTCCCTCCGGAAAGAACAACACCGGCAACCCGCTCCGATAAGCCTCCGCCATCGCCGCATTCACACCCGGATACGTCTTCGGCCCACCACCACGTTCCACATACACGGTCCCCGCCTGCGCCGTCAGCCAGCCCAACAACGGCCAACTACGCACCTCCGTCTTCGCCACCATCACAAACGGCTGCACCGAGCTGTATAGCAGAATATCCAGATAACTCAGGTGGTTCGACACCACCGCCCCGCCGCGAGGCACACTCCCCTCAACACTGCACTCAACCCCCAGCACCTTCACAATCCGCCGGCACCATCCATGAATCCATACAGCCCCCTCCGCACCAACCCGCGGTCTCCGTATGCAACAATCCACCACCGCCGCCACCAGCAATCCAACAAACAAAAAACCACGCAGCCGCGAACGCAGAAATCGCCACACTGCGATCACCCCACTCACCTCAGCACCCCTCAAGAAATCTCTTTGCCACCCTCGGATGCAGCGTCTGCAGATCGAGCAACGTCAGAAAGTCGATCGTCTTGAAGTCGCGATCGATCGCCGGTTCACTGCATATCTTCGCCCCAATCGTCAGGTAAGCCCGCAGAAGCTTCGGAGCCCGCACATCCGTCATCTGAACCTCAGCCTTGGGCAGTCGATAAGCAGGCGTAGCAACCGTCAACAGCGCCGGTTCCACCATACAGTCCCGCAGCGATTGGTACACCGCATGGCCCATCTCCGCATCCTGCGACGTCAACGAGCAGCATCCCATCATGTACCGCGCGCCGTTCACCAGCGCATACCGTGCAATTCCCCGCCACAGCAGATGCAACACCTCAGGCGACCGATGCTCCCGATGAATGCACGCTCGCCCCAATTCCACAATCTGCCCACGCATGGCCGCATAGGGAGCGAAGCAGAACTCCTGCTCGCTGTAATACCCGAAATACTTCCCGGCTACATCCCCCATCTGCATTCGGTACGTTCCCACAATCTCGCCCGTGCCACGCTCCTGCACAATCATGTGGTCGCACACATCGTCGAAGTGGTCTTTGTCATACCCATCCACGTAGGCCGACTCGAGCCCTTCATTCATCTCCAGGTTGAATACCAGAAAGCGCAGCCTGTACGCCGCAGCGCGCTCCCCCTCGCTCAATGCAAGGCGCACAACATACTCTCCGGCCTCCAGTCGAATGTCTTTTTTCGACGGCAACTCCGGCGACATTGCTTTATTTGGAAGAAGTGGGACGGACCGCGACTCAGCTGCTGTGAGCATCGAATCTCCTGACTACGTCCAGAATGTGGTGCTTTCGATGTCAGTGTGCGTCGACTTCTGTAACAGAGTGTTCACGGCAAGTGAACATTCGTTGAATCAAAAATGGTGCACCTACCTCGGTACCCGCTCTTCTCCCACCATTGTGTTACCTAACCGAAGCGTAGCCACAGCTGCCCTCGCCTCCACCGCCGCCTCTTTCCTATGCAGAGTATCGCTTGAAAACTCCATTGGCTCCTCGGCAAACCGAACCTCTGCCCTCACCCCGCGCAACCCAAGAAACGTAAAAATATGCCCCAACATATTCCGCTCTCCCCAATAACAAACGTCATCCGCAACGCTCACATCCGGTCCATTGTCCTCTCCGAATCCATAGCGAATACAAGCGGCCGTAACCGGAGCCCCTCCATCGATCGCCTGTGCCAGCAGCCCGCTATGAAATTTCAACAGCCCACTCCCATTGCTCGTCGTCCCCTCAGGAAAGAACACAACCGGCAACCCAGCGTCCACCGCCGCCTGCATCCCCTCCCGCGCCTTCATCGCCGATCCGCCATGTCCCCGCGCAACGTAAACCGTCCCCGACATCGTCGTCATCCACCCCACCACCGGCCAACCTGCGATCTCCGCCTTCGAAACAAACACGCACGGATGAACCGCCGCATACACCACGATGTCCAGATAACTCAGGTGATTCGAGATCACCACTCCCCGTTTCGGAAAACTGCCCGAGACGTCAATCTCAATTCCCATCCCCCGCATCGCCCGCGCACAAAAACGATGTAGCCAATCGGCTCGTTCCTGCCGCGTCTCCGGTTGCTTCACCGCCAGTTCCGTTCCAGCTACAACAAACATCCCAACCATTCGAACGCAACGTCCCACAGCCCGAAAAAAATTCACCAGATCCGATCCTCACTCATTTGAAGCCCGCGCCATCGCACGAAGCCCCCTCGCGCAGTCTATCCTGTAAGCAGTGCAGCCCCGCGAACCAAACCTCAACGCCCACGACGATGCCCTCTCCGCTTCCGTCCATCACAACTGGCTCTACCGCCGCGTCGCCCTTCCCATCCTCGCGCTCCTGCGCATGGGAGCATCTCCCCAAAAACTAGCGTGGAGCATCGCCCTCGGCCTTCTCATCGGCATCAATCCAATCCTCGGCAGCACTACTTTTCTCTGTCTCGCCCTCGCCTTTGTCCTCCGACTCAATCTCGCCGCATCGCAACTGGCAAATCACATCGTCTACCCCTTGCAACTGATCCTCTTAGTTCCCTTCATCCACCTCGCTAGCCGACTGTTCGGTACCGCGCCCATGCCCCTCTCCGCAAACGAGCTTTTTCACGCCGCTCACGAACATCCGCTGGCTCTCTCCCGCCAGCTCTGGCTCTGGGAGTGGCATGCATTTCTCCTTTGGACCATCCTGGCCGTGTTCGCTATCCCAACCTTTGCACTTATACTGACGCCATTTCTGCGAAAGCTTCTCGCGCGAGTCGAACACCATCAATACCCGCTTCTCTCGGCAACAACTCAATCCGAAAAATAGACCTATCTCGAATACCTGTTGCTACCTCTCAATAATCTTGAGTTCAACTGCATCCAATCCGAGCCTCTAGTCCGACCACTTCGAAGGCGGCAACGGCTCCGCGCTCTTCACCCAGGCCGAATAGATCATGTCCCGCAACTCCGTCGCTCCCGCCGCAAGCCTCTCCTCGGCAAACGCCTTCCCGTCTGGTGTTCCCGCACCGTTAAACGCCCCGGCCTTCTCCAGCTGATACGTCTTTTCCACCAGCGAGTTCGTATGTCGCAGATAAGCCATGTAATCGGTAAACACATCCCCCATCACCACTGGCTTCTCTGCAATCAACGGCGCCACTTCACTAGCTTTCACGTTCGCAGAGACAAAAGTCGACTCGAACTGGGCATGAATCTTATGCTCCGTCGTATACCCCTGTGGATTCGGCCCCGTCCATCCGTTGTACTGAATCGTCGTATGCAGCGGCTGCGAACCATCCGCAACATAATGCCCAAGCCATCCCGCAAGAAACACTATCTCGCTCTCGGAGGGCTTCGTATCCTTATGCGCGTCCTTCAAAGCCCGATAGTCACGCATCGCACTCTTCAACCGCTCCCACACCTCGACGGTTACATATGGCTGCAGCCCTACCTTCTCCGGCGTCAGCGGCAGATCGGGATGCGACTTCTGCGCAAACGCCAACGCTCGCACAAAGTCATACCGCTTTCTCGGCAGTTCGCCAACCAGATCCGCCCACTCGAGATCGATAAAGTGCTCCGAAAACCCAGCCGCGCTCAGTTCGGGCTCGAGCGGAGACTTCCACCGGTCCGGTTCCGGCCCATAGTATTCCAACGCATCCAGTGCTTGCTTCGATCGCAAAAACTCTGGCACATCACTCGGCAGCGCAGCACCCGCCAACCGATTAATCATCATGTGCCCATCCCTGCCCCAGGCCGTTCCCTGCTGAACCAGCATCACCGGAAGCAAAACTACTGCTGCCGCAACCCGCACCGCGCCCATCCAACCCGTCATGCAAAAAAGTATACGTGTGCTCTACGCAAGAAAAATAAACAGACAAGCAACGCGAGCATAGGACACAAGTCACGAAGTGACCGCCTCGCGCGCAGCGAGCCCGGCCGGCAGGCCACATCAAACAGTAACCAGCGCCCCTTCTACAGCCACACTCCCAAACACCCGCCGATACCGCGCAATCTCCTCCACTGGCCCAGTCGACTTCCGAGCATTGTCCGACAACTTCACCGCCGGCCTTCCCTCCACCGTCATCAGCTTGCACACCAGGCTGATCGGCTCAAGCGCAGTCTCTCCCCTCGGATGACACCCACGAAAATCATTCGTCAGCAGCGTCCCCCATCCAGCGCTAAACCGAATCCGCCCATGAAAGTATTCATGCAGCCGAAGAATATCGTCCACATCCAAACCATCCGAAGCAATCAAGCGCTTCTTCCTCGCGTCTCTCCCCCTCGCCGTCAACCACGCGACATACTCATCCCCGGCAGCAAAAGGGTCTTTACTATCGCACCGCTGCCCAGTCCAATCCGCCACCCAATCCGGCGCCCCCTCTAAAAACTGCGTCGTCCCAAACGTATCCGGCAGCATAATCAACAGCTCCCCGCCATAGCTCTTCTGCCAAAGCTCCAACACGCGATACTGCGACGCGTGAAGCGCCTCATCCCCGTCCGTCAACGCCGCCATCGCCATCGGCAACTCATGAGCATTGGTTCCCATCGCCTCCAAGTCATGCTTGTAAGCAAGAAACGTATTCGACGTACCCGACAGGCTCGCCCCAAGCGCCACCCGCATGACCTGCACCACATACTCCTGCCACAAAAAACTATGCCGTCGCCGCGTCCCAAACTCCGAGATCCTCACTTCCGGCACTGCACGCAGCCGTTCGATCTTCTCCCAAAGCTTCGTCTTCGCTCTCGCATACAAAACATCCAGCTCCAACTCACTCAAGGTATTCAACGCCGCTCGCGTCTTCATCTCGCTCACCAGCGCCAGCCCGTAGACCTCCCACATCGTCACCTCGGTCCACAGCCCGTCAAACCGTATGACGAGCTGGCCATCGTGCTCCGTCACCGTGTACTCCGACAGCCGAAAATCCCTCTCCAGCCACTCCAGAAACGCCGGCTCAAAGATCGACCGCGTCCCATAAAACGTATTCCCTGCCAGCCAGATAATCTCCGACCTGCGAAACCTCAGCCCCCGGACATGCTCCATCTGGTCCACCAGCATCGCCATCGGAATCTCCTCCGACAGCCTCACCGACACCGTCCTATTTGTAACCTCCGAGGTAACATGCACCTTGGGAAAGTTCTTCCAGATAAACTGCAGCATCAGCAGTTTGTAAAAGTCCGTATCCAGCAGTGACCGCACAATCGGGTCCAACTTCCAGTTATGGTTATGTGCCCGTTCCGCAAAGTTCACGTTCACGTAAAAGCCCTCACCCTAAGCCTACAACTCGACGGCCTCTTCAACGGAAGATAAAAATCAGCCCGCAATCTCATATCCACTCTCACAATGACAACTGTCACCCGCCAACAGTGACTCGAAACACTGGCATCCAGGCCCCGACCGCGGCACACTCAAGTCAAGAAACGATTAGGAGCCAATCATGACCTCTCCCACTCAAACCGCCTCCTGCACCGCTCTCCGCCTCCTTGCGCTCCTCTTCCTGCTCGCCGCTCTCCTCTTACTGCGCCAACCGCTCTTCGGCCAATCCACCCCGGCAAAGCCCGCCACCCAGACCATCACCACCGCCCCCACCCGCTTCTCCGTCGTCATCGAAGGCGCACCCCGCGGCACCGCCTCCGACGTCCTCCTCCTCCCAGGCCTGGCCAGCTCCCGCGACGTCTACGCCGCCGAAGGCAAGCTCCTCACCGCGAAGTACCGCCTTCACCTCGTTCAACTCGCAGGCTTCGCCGGCGAACCCGCAGGCCCCAACGCCACCGGCCCCATCCTCTCCCCCGTAGTCGAGCAGCTCCACCAATACATCGCCGAAAATCACCTCCAGCCGATCCCTGTCATCGGCCACTCCATGGGCGGCCTCCTTGCCCTCATGCTCGCCCAGGCCCACCCCGAAGACGTCAGCAAGCTCCTCATCATCGACACCCTCCCCTACTACGGCCTCGTCTTCAACCCCGCCGCCACGGTCGACACCGTCCGTCCCCAGGCCCTCGAAATGCACGACCAGTTCATCGCTATGCCCAACGACCAATTCGCCGCCACCCAACCCCTCTACACCAATCGCATGGTCAAAGACCCCGAAGGCCAACGCCAGGTCTCTGCCTCCTCCCTCGCCTCCGACCGCACTGTCTTCGCCAACGCCATGCTCGAAGACCTCAGCACCGACCTCCGCTCCCAACTCTCCACCATCAAAACCCCGATGACCCTCCTCTATCCCTACGAAGCAGCGCAAGGTCCCGTCGAACAGGTCACAGCCCTCTACACCACCGCCTACGCCACCAAGCCCAATCTCCAACCCATCCGCATCGACGACTCCCGCCACTTCATCATGTACGACCAGCCCGCCGCCTTCGACAAAGCCGTCCAGGCCTTCCTCCAATCCAAGCCTTGATCGATGCCCAAGCCGGGTCTGAGACAATCCACCTAAATCCAATTACCATCGGAGCGATGATCGACCGCAGTTCCGCAGAAGCAACCAGGGTCTGACCTCAACCAGTCGTCCGCCGACCAAAATCCGTTCAAGGAAGATCCGTTGAAACCCAGCACCGCAAGCCTCGTGACCGCCCCCTCCCTGATCGCCGAAACGGGATACCGCGACTGCCCCGAGTGCATCTACCTGCGCGTCTTCAAATCCACGATCTACGTCCGCAATCACGACCTGAGCCTCAAGTTCTACGTCGACCAGCTAGGCTTCAGCGTCGTCGCAGACGCTCGTTACGACTTCGACGGCCGCTGGGTTGCCATCGCGCCGCCCGACGGTTCCACGGTCCTGGCCCTCATCGCCCCCCGGCCCGGAACTGAAAACTACAAACTCATCGGGCGCAACACGCAGGTAGGCTTCCTCTCCGAAGACATCAACGCCACGTACGAGCAATGGCGCAGCCGCGGCGTTCGCTTTCACCATCCTCCCCAGCAGACCCTCTTCGGAGGCACAGTCGCCGGGTTCTACGACATCGACGGAAACTCCTTCGAACTTCTCGGCTCCGATCAGATCACTCGCGAGATCGAACGCCAGCGACGCCAGGCAGCCGAACGCATCGAGGCGGAGCGCCGCAGCGCGCAGGAGCTGGAAATCGCCAAGCAGGTACAGGCACGCCTCTTCCCCCAGACCCTACCACCGCTCAAAACCCTCGACTACGCTGGCATCTGCATCCAGGCTCGCCACGTAGGCGGCGACTACTACGACTTCCTGGCACTCGGCAATCAGCGTCTCGGCCTTGTCATCGGAGACATCGCCGGCAAAGGCATCGCCGCCGCCCTCCTCATGGCAAACCTGCAAGCCAACTTGCGCAGCCAGTTCGCCCTCGCCCGCGACGAACCCCAGCTCTTTCTTCAATCCGTCAACCGCCTCTTCTTCCAGAACACCACCGACAGCGCCTACGCCACCGTCTTCTTCGCCGACTACGACGACACCACAGGGTGTCTCCGCTACGCCAACTGCGGCCACCTCTGTGCCATCCTGCTCCGCGACAAAGGAAAGGTCGAGCTCCTCCATCCCACCGCAACCGTCCTCGGTCTCTTCGAGGAGTGGCACTCCCCCACCGTCGACTGCCAGCTCTCTCCCGGCGACATCTTCGCCCTCTACACCGATGGCGTGACCGAAGCCTTCAACGAGTCGGAAGAGGAGTTCGGCGAAGACCGCCTCATCGCCGCGCTCCAACGAAACGCTCACCTTGCACCTGCGGAGATCCTCTCCGCCACCATCGACGTGATCCAGCAATTCAGCCCGCACGAGCAGCACGACGACATCACCCTTATCGTCGCGAAATGCACCGCTGCACACTAGGCCAAACGCCATTTTGCAGTGCTAGCAAGGAGGGAACATCCTCCTCGATCAACCGTAGATGACAGAAGAGATTCTTTACACGGAGAAATATCAATTGGCTTACGACGTAGTAATTGCTGGCGCCGGACCGGTAGGTCTCTTCCTCGCCTTTGAACTTGGGCTGGCAGGAACATCAGTGCTCGTCCTCGAGCGAATGGAAGATCCGCACTCGCCGCTCAAAGAAGGCTGGATGGGAATGCGCGGACTGAACTTTCCCTCCGTCGACGCATTCTATCGGCGAGGAATGCTGAAAGACGTACGCGAATCCTCGCTTGCGTGGATGGACCCCACGAGGCTAGGCTTCGCATTGAACGCGCAGGCAAACACCTCCGCGCCCGCGCAGCGCTTTGCCGGCCACTTCGCTGGCATCATGCTCGATGCGAAAAAGATCGACCTCTCCAGCCAACCATATCTCGTGCAGGGCCCGTCCGCCGCCGGAGGCCTGGCCTCCCTTGAAGGACTTGAAGAGGTGCTGGCGGAGCATGCCCTGAAACTCGGCGTTGAAGTGAAGCGAGGCATGCCAGTCACAGACTTCACTGAATCCGAAGATGGTGTGACTGTTCATGCAGGCAACGAGTCGTTCCAATGCAAATGGCTCGTCGGTTGCGACGGTGGCCGCAGCACAATTCGAAAGGTAGCAGGCTTCGAATTCGCAGGCACCGACCCCGAGTTCACCGGCTACAGCGCATGGGCCGAGCTCGCCGACCCTGAAAAGCTGCAACTCGGCTTTAATCTCACACCCCATGGCATGTACGTGAATGGCCCTGGCCCCGGTCGCATTGGACTCGTCGACTTCGACAATGCCGCGTTCGATCGCGAGCAGGAGATCACACTCGAATCCCTGCAGGCCATTCTTCGCCGAGTCTCAAACACCGACGTAACGATCAAGACGCTGCACGTGGCCACCAGCTACACCGACCGCGCGCGTCAGGCGACGACCTACAGAAAAGGCCGTGTGCTACTTGCCGGCGATGCCGCGCACATCCACTCACCGCTCGGAGGCCAGGGACTCAACACCGGCCTCGGCGACGCCATGAATCTGGGCTGGAAACTAGCCGCAACCATCAAGGGATGGGCTCCCGAAGATTTGCTCGACACCTACACCGCAGAGCGTCATCCCGTCGGAGCCTGGGCTCTCAACTGGACACGCGCGCAGGTCGCCATCATGCGCCCAGACCCTCACGCTCAAGCCATTACCAGTGTCATCCGCGATCTCATCAACACAAAGGATGGAACGACCTACTTCGCCGAAAAGATCTCCGGCATCCTGCTGCGATACGACCTTCCCGGCGACCATCCCCTCATCGGCCGCAGCGCACCCGACCTCGAGTTTGAGGACGGCTCGCGCCTCGGCCCGATCCTGAGGGACGGAAGCGGACTTCTGCTCGACCTGTCAGCCAAGGAAGAACTGAGCACGCTGGGCAGAAGATGGAACGGGCGTCTGAAATACGTGCGCGCCCAGGCGAAAGATAACAAAGGCCTCGCAGCCTTGCTCCTGAGACCTGACGGTTTCGTAGCATGGGCCGCAGACGCGGATCCGAACCTGACAGCTCTGGAAGAAACGATCCATCGCTGGTTCGGTGACCCAGCCTGAAACACAAGTGTCGGCAACCCCCTGGTGGAGCAGCGTGATCCCTAGTGGCCGAGATCTTCAAACTTCACATTCAGGATCGGATACTGTCTCCAATCCTTGTAATCGAAGTGCCACCACTCGGTGGGGTTCACCTCAAACCCCTGCTTCTTCATCGCCTCGCGTAGAAGGGCACGGTGAGCGCGTTCCTCAACCGTGCCACCGGAATAGTAGGCATACGCGCGACCAGTCATCTCGTCATATCCACTAGGCATCGTCACCTCTTTGCCCGTTGCCAGATCGTACAAAGTGAGATCCACTGCGCATCCGCGATTATGTTTAGAGCCCGTAGCTGGATCGGCGACAAACATCCTCTTGTCCCGGGGCGTCGCGTCCCAGAACATCTTCGTGACATACCACGGACGATAGCCGTCGTAGAGGATCAGGCCATATCCGCGAATCTTGAGCTCGGCCGCAGCTCGGAGCAACGCTTCGGCTGCCGGTCTCTGAAGAAAGGTCCGCGCCTCGGTATACACCGGAGTACTAAGAAAATTGTCTGCCGTTGCGTACCGCACATCGAGCTTGATCGTGGAATCGAGTTTGACCAACTCCACCAGATCGGGTGCGCGAAAGCTCCCGTGCTCCCTTGGTGGCTGCGCCGTGAGCGCCCTTTCCCGCAGCTCCTGTACGGGATGCAGCGGCGTGATACGGAAACTCGCCTCTTGCGCGAATCCGGCTTGCAACAGCAGAACCAGTCCACAAAGATAGATCAGGCTGTTTCGTAAAGATCTCATCGTAGCTAATCATCACGCATCGTTGCACTGAAACGAAGCAGAAATAAGCAGTTAGCGCAGCCCAGCCGGCAGTTTGATCAGGAAATGCACCGCGCACAGTCAACCCACCGGCCTGGCTTCGTCGCCCATTGTTAAATTCACATAAAACCCGCGCCAATCCAGACCAAAACATTGATATCCTTGTAGAGCTATGCCGACAAAAAAAGAACTTCTCGCCCGCCCCATCCAGCACCTCGACATCAAACAACATAACGTCGTACCCCTGGTTGAGGCGATGGGCCACATGGCCTACTCCGCGCGTGACACCCACCGCGCCGCCAACATCTACGACATGATGCTCCGCGACACCGACTGCGGCGTCATCCTCTGCCTTGCCGGCTCGCTCATCTCCGCCGGCCTCCAAAAGATCTTCGTCGACCTCATCCGCAACAACATGGTCGACGCCATCGTCTCCACCGGCGCCAACATCGTCGATCAGGACTTCTTCGAAGCCCTCGGCTTCAACCACTACGTCGCTGGCGACGAGTACAAGTACGGCGCAGGTGACGCCGAGCTCCGCGACCTCATGATCGATCGCATCTACGACACCTTCATCGACGAAGAAGAGCTCCGCATCTGCGACGAGACCACCCACCAGATCACCAACTCCCTCGATCCCAAGCCCCACAGCTCCCGCGAGTTCATCCGCGAGATGGGCGCCTACCTCTCGAAGAACGGCAAGACTCCACAAGCTGGAGGCCGCGACTCCATCGTCCTCGCCGCCTACGAGAAGAACGTCCCCATCTTCTGTCCCGCCTTCTCCGATTGCTCCGCAGGCTTCGGCCTCGTCGCCCACCAGCACGCTCGCCAGGGCAAGCCCATGGTCTCCATCGACTCCGCCAAGGACTTCTACGAGATCACCCAGCTCAAAATCGCCAACCCCACCACCGGCCTGCTCATGATCGGCGGCGGCGTCCCCAAGAACTTCGCACAGGACATCGTCGTAGCCGCCGACATCCTCGGCGTCGAAGCCTCCATGCACAAGTACGCCATCCAGATCACCGTAGCCGACGCCCGCGACGGCGCCCTATCCGGTTCTACCCTCAAAGAGGCCTCCAGCTGGGGCAAAGTCGACCTAACCTACGAGCAGATGGTCTTCTCGGAAGCCACCCTCGCTCTCCCCCTGATTACCGGTTATGCCTTCCACAAGAACGCCCAGGCCGCCCGAAAAGGCAAGAAATGGGCCAGTATCCTCGACCAGGTTGCAGTAACCGCTTAAACCCCAAAAAACCCGCGAAAAGCCGCCTTTTCTCCGGAAAACGCGGCCTTTTTTGCGCCTAAGTGCTTTCCCTCCAATGTTGTCATCTCTGATAACCCACGGAGGTGTTATTCCCACTAACACGATTTTTCTGTCATCCTCAGCCTGAAATCAGAATATTTCCGTACCGGATCGGGGTTCACTGAACATTTCGACCGAGCCCTCATCCAAACTGCGCTTTGACACGTACGTGATATAAGTTTTCCAACGGTCACCAAAATTTGTTACCGACAAGTTGATATGCAGTTACCATAGGTTACCGGAAAAAATGCACATCCTTCCTCTACTTGGCTATCTCTCGCTCCTCACAACCTCCGCAATTTTGCTCTTCGCTTTTCTGCGCGTCCAACGTATCAACCGCGATCTCTCCGATCAGCTGAGCCAGGCCCGCGAGCAGCAGCATCAGCACACTCTTCAGCTCACGCACCGCTCCGAACTCGACACCCTCAAAGACGAGTTCATCTCCACCGTCTCGCACGAGCTGCGCACTCCCCTCACCAGCATTCGCGGCGCACTCGGTCTCCTCTCCTCCGGCATCATCGGCGACGTAGACGCCAAAGCACTCAACCTCCTCCGCATCGCCGTCACCAACACCGACCGCCTCATCCGCCTCATTAATGACATCCTCGACCTTGAGCGCATGGAGTCCGGTCGCGCTCCCCTGCAGATTCGCCGCTGCTCCCTGCGCGATCTAGCCCAGCAGGCCATCGACACCATGACGCCTATGGCCGACGCGAACACCGTTCATCTCGCGCTCGAGCCCTCCACCGTTGCCCAGGCCGCCTATCCCGAGGCCCTCTTCTTCGACGGCGACGCCGACCGCATCCTCCAGGTCCTAACCAACCTTCTCTCCAACGCCATCAAGTTCTCTCCCGCCGCCTCCACGATCCGCATTCACACAGAGGCCGCCTCCGACTCCATCCTCCTCAAAGTCGTCGACGAAGGCCGCGGCATCCCCTCCGACAAGCTCGACACCATCTTCGACCGCTTCCAGCAGATCGAACCCTCCGACGCCCGCCAGAAAGGTGGCACCGGCCTCGGCCTCGCCATCTGCCGCAGCATCGTCCAGCAGCACAGCGGCTCCATCTGGGCTCAGCGCAACCTTGGCCCCGGAACCACGCTCTACATGATGCTTCCCCGCACCAGCCGCGCGTCTGATGTCGCCGTCCCCTCTCAGCTTCCGCCACGTGGCGAAGGAGCCATCCTGGTCTGCGACGACGACGCCGGCATCCGCACCGTCGTCTCCGAACACCTCACTCGCCAGGGCTACACCGTCGTCGAAGCCAACTCCGGCGAACAGGCCCTCGTCCTCGCAGCCGAACATCAAGTCGAAGCGATCCTCCTCGACCTCTACATGCCCGGCCTCAGCGGTTGGGAGACTCTCCAACGCCTCCGCAACAACCCCGTCACAGCCAACATCCCGGTCGTGGTCCTCAGCGTTCTCTCCTCCACCCTCCGCCCCCAACTCACCGGCGACGCCCAGGGCTGGGTGCAGAAGCCATTCAACGAAAATCTTCTCTTCGCAGAACTAGGCCGAGTTCTCCACCAGGGCGAAGGCCCCGCCTACGTCCTCCTCGTCGAAGACGATGAAGACCTCGCCAGTGTCCTCGCCGCCAGCTTCCATGACGCCGCCGTCCACATCGATCACGCGGCCACCCGCCAGCAGGCTATCCGCCAGTGCATCACCCGGCCACCCGACCTTCTCATTCTCGACCTCACCCTCCCCGACGGCGATGGTTTCTCGCTCGTCGAGTGGCTCCGCCAGCAGCCCACCCTGCGCACCATGCCGCTGGTCGTCTACTCTGGCCGAGAAATCTCCGAAACCGAAATGGCCAAACTCCGCCTCGGCCCCACCGAATTCCTAACCAAGGCCAAGGTCCAGCCCCAGGAGGTCGAAGAGCTCGTGCTCTCCATGGTCCACCGCCTCCGCACCAAGTTCTCTGACCTCGCCGCCGCCGGCCCAGCCGCGTAAGTCCCCGAGCCAGGAAGCCAGCAAGACAACTCCGCTAACTCACGTTGCATGAGAGAATGGCCTCTCATGCGACGCATACTCATCATTGACGACGAAGATGACATTCGCGAAGTAGCTGCTCTGTCCCTCGAAGCCACCGCAGGCTGGCAGATCCTCACCGCCAGCTCCGGCGCCGAAGGCATCGACATCGCCTCCGCCGAACAACCCGACGCTATCCTGATGGACGTCATGATGCCCGGCGTTGACGGCCCCACCACCTTCGCCAGAATGCAGCAGACTCCTGCCATCGCCCACATCCCCGTCCTGCTCCTCACCGCAAAAGTTCAGGGAGTCGATCAGAGGCGTTTCGCAGGCCTCGGCCTTGCGGGAATCCTCTTCAAGCCCTTCGATCCCCTCACCCTCGCCGAGCAGATCTCTACCGCCCTCGGCTGGAAAGACTAGCCGAATCGACAGTTTGGTTTCCCAAAATCATCAAACGATGGTGGCTATGCCCTTCGGCCCGAAGCGCAGCGAAATACAAGCAATCCGTTACCTCTGGTGCAATCAGGTGACATTCACTCTCCCCAGTTGCACGATCAGCAGTAAACTACCCGCATAGTCTCTAGGTAGTCGGCCTCCCCGGCGAATCGCCTCGCCAGAGCCAATCCACATGAAGAAAATATGAAGAAAACCGAGACGAAAAAAAACGACCAGATCGACAACGTCCTCGCCACCCTATGGGAGAAAAATCTCCCCACTCTGCGTGAACGTCTCGACCTGCTCGACCGCACCGCCTCCATCGCCGCCTCCGGCGCACTCCCCGAAGCTCCACGCCTCGAAGCCTACAACATCGCGCACAAGCTCACCGGCTCTCTCGGCATGTTCGGCTACCAGCAAGGCACCGACATCGCCCGCAAGATCGAGCACATCCTCAAAGCACCCACACCGGCTCAACTCACCACCCTCACCACGCTCGCAAAAGACCTCCGCACCTCACTCGCCGCTGGCCTCTGAAAATCTCCACGCCGACCAACGGAAGGTCCGGAGCAAATCCCCCACCAAGAAAGTACACAAGTCACGAAGTGACCGCCCCACGCGCAGTGGCCCGTCCGGCAGGATGCCCCACCTCAATTACAAACCAGTGCCACCCACATCGACGAATCCGTCCCGCTAGCGCCCGTCACCGTAAAATCCACAAAGTTCCCCGCCACTACTGCCACATTCCCGTTCACCGTACAAGCCCCTCCCGGAGCCACAGTACAGACCAGCGAAGTATTCGCCATATTCCCAGGCGTCCCCTGCCGCAGAATCACATTTACCGTATTTGTCTGACGCGAAAACGCACTCAGCTGCGTAGCCGTGCATCCCGCTGGAACCCACGTCAAAACAGAATCGCTCTCCGTAGTCGCATCCACCGCACTGTTCACCGAGTGAAACAGCAGATTGAACGACACCGAGTGGAAGATCGAAGCAAACGGAATCCCACTCGTCCCTCCACCACCTCCACCTCCGCCTGTGCCATTCGCGCCCGCAGCACCCTGTGGAATCGTGAAGTTCAACACCGCCGCGCTCCCCGTCCCAACATTGCTCACACTAGCCTGCGTCCCCGCTGCGCCCGTCGTCACCGTCCCCACGCTCACCGAAGCCGTCGCACCAGCAGGCCCCGTCGCACCGGTACTTCCGTTCTGCGCCAGCACTGCCCACACCGACGGAAAGATATCCGGCTCCGAGCCCGTCGACCCCGTGGTCGCCAGGTAGGTCGATCCGCTGAAGCTGACCACATCATTCGTATGGTAAGCAACCGCAGCACCCCAAGCCCCGCGAAACGTCACTCCCACCGCACCCGCTGATCCAGTCGGACCCGCAACTCCCTGAAGACCCTGCGCGCCCACCGTCCCCTGAGCACCAGTCGCACCTGTCGCTCCCGCGGCTCCAGCCGCACCCTGCGCCGCCAGCACACCCCACACCGACGGGCTTACATTCGGAGTGTTCCCCTGATTGCTCGCTACCAGCGAGATGTAACTCGACCCCAAAAAACTCACCGCATCATTCAATCCATAGTTCGTGCTCGAAGAGTAGCTCCCCCGATAAACCAACCCCGCCGGCCCCGCCACCCCAGCCGGTCCAGCAACTCCCTGTGGCCCCGCGGGCCCCGTAGCCCCAGTCAAACCCGTCGGTCCCGCCGCCCCCGTAGCTCCGGTCGGCCCCGCAGGCCCCTGCGCTCCCGGAAACCCCGTCGGCCCCTGCAAGCCGGTAGCACCGGTGGCCCCCACTGGTCCTTGCCCTCCAGCCTGCGCCAACACGCCCCAAAACGTCGGACTCACATCCGGCTCTCTCCCACCATTCGCCACCAGCGCAATGTAACTCGATCCGCCAAAACTCACCGCACTGCCCACCTGATAGCTTGTCCCCACCAGCCATCCACCCAAAAAGCTCACGGGAGGCCCCTGAGTTCCCGTCGCGCCCGCCGCTCCACCAGGGCCCGTCGGACCAGCCGGTCCAGCAGATCCCGCCACACCAGCAGGCCCCGCGATACCCTGCGCAGCCAACACGGCCCACTGCGCCGGGCTTAGAGAAGGCGTATTCCCAACATTCCCCGCTACCAACGAAACATACGTCGAACCATCGAAGCTCACCGCATCATGCAGCCCATAGTTCGTCGACGAAACATAGTTCCCTGTGAAGTTCGCCACCGGCGGCCCTTGCGGCCCAGTCGCTCCCGTCGCCCCCTGCGCTCCCGCCGCACCCGCAGCCCCTGCTGGACCCTGCAAACCCTGCGGACCAGTTGGCCCGGCTGGCCCTTGTGCACCCTGCGACCCTGTCGCAAACAAAGACCATTGTGCAGGGCTCAAGCTCGGAGTATTCCCAACGTTATTCGCCACCAACGACACATACGCCGACCCATTGAACAGCACCCCGTCCGCCAACGCATAGTTCACCGCCGACGAATAGGTCCCCCGAAACGTCATGCCCACCGGTCCCGCAGGCCCCTCAGGACCCATCGGCCCACTCAACCCCTGCGCCCCCGTAGCACCGGCCAACCCCTGCGCCCCCGCCTGCCCGGGGATCCCCTGCAATCCCTGAGGCCCCTGTGGCCCATTCGGCCCCACCGACCCCGGCGATCCCTGCAGACCGACGACTCCCTGCGGCCCCTGCGCTCCCGTCGCACCCGTCGGCCCCTGCGCCGTCAGAACGCCCCACTGCCCCGGACTCAAGCTGGGAGTATTCCCATGATTCCCGTTCAGCAGCGAAGCATAGCTCGCCCCCTGGAACAGCACCACATCCCCCAACGCATAGTTCGTCGTCGAAGCGTAGCTCCCCTGGTACACCAACCCCGGCAGCCCCGGCGCGCCCGCCGCACCCGTAACCCCCGTCGGACCCGCACCCCCAGTCGGCCCAGCCGGTCCAGTCAACCCTTGCAAACCCTGTGCTCCAGTGGCTCCGGGAGGCCCCTGAATCCCCACCGCTCCCAACGCCAGCACGCCCCAATCCCCCGGACTGAGCCCCGGCGTATTCCCATGGTTCGCCACAATCAGCGAGACATAGCTCGAACCCTGATACGTCACCACATCATTCAGCGCATAGTTCGTCGCCGAAGCATACGTTCCCTCATACGCCAGCCCACCCGTACCACTACCAGATCCCGTACCCGTACCACCCTGAGCCAGCACTGACCACTGCGCCGCCACTCCAGGCGTATTCCCCCGATTCTCCCCGGTCAACGAAACAAAGCTCGACCCCTGATACGTCACCACATCATTCAGCGCATAGGTCGAACCCGCCGCATAAGCCCCCTGAAAGCTCAACCCAGGCGCCCCCGCAGGTCCAACCGGCCCCGTCCCACCTGCAGCCCCCGCAGGTCCAACCGGTCCCTGTGGCCCCGCAGGCCCGGTAGCTCCAGTCACCCCACCGGAAGCCAGCGCCACATCCAGCACAGCCGCATGGCCTGTCAGATCATTCTCTTTGCTATCGAACTGCAACACCGCCGCTCCCGCCGTCAGCGCCACCCCATTATTCGTCGACGGAGAACTAATCCATCCCTGCACTAGCCCCGTCACATCCACCGCAACATAAGCCCCAGCCTGCCCCACCGACACGGTCTGCGTCGCACTCCCCAGCGCCGGCAGCGACCCATACGTCACGCTGTACTCGCCCCAACTCCCGTTCACCGACTGCACACTCACCAGCCCGGCAGTATCCATCCGGTTGCAATACAGCCTCAGCGTCGCCCGTGACACCTGCGCCGCCGTAGTCCCCGTCGGCAGCGTCGACAAATCAAACTGCAACAGCGCCGTATACCCGCCGCCCACATTCAAATTCGAGATCGCACCACTATTCACCGCCGGCCGCGCGCTGTTCACATGAGCGTCTGCCACCAGTGTCGCCTCCACCGCGAACACCGGCAAAGCCGCGGCCCACAACCCCGCAAGCCCAACCCCGTGCAGCAAAATCCGTCGTACCAGGCCCATCCAACCCCTCATGGACAGGCCCCGCGCACTCAGCGAACGAAACCAGCCATTGTTCAACGATCAAAACTCAGCGGCGCACGTCGAAGGCAGCCAGTAGCAGCCCAGCAGTGTTCCAAATCAAAACACACAACCCGGATCATTCCCGTTTTAGGCTAACCGCACCCAAAATACAAGCATCTTCCGCTGCGACTTCAGTGTCATCGCAAATCCTCCCAACCTCCGGGCGCGGCATTCACTTCCCACACCACACGCATCCCATATAGTGTCAAAGGTCATAACAAATCAAAGCCACCCAGAGAGGGACACCAACGGCATGAGCAACCATCCAACTCAGACCCCCAACCAGCCCGGCCATCTTCCTCTCCCAGCCAACCTGGTTAACCTCTCCCGCCTCATCACCGCCTACTACACCCTCCACCCCGACCCCGCCATCCCCGCACAGCGCGTAGCCTTCGGAACCTCCGGCCATCGCGGCAGCGCCTTCAACACCGCCTTCAACGAAGACCACATCGCCGCCATCACCCAGGCCATAGTCGACTACCGTCGCGACCAGCGCACAACCGGCCCGCTCTTCCTGGCGCAAGACACCCACGCCCTCTCCGAGCCCGCCTTCGCCACCGCCCTCGAGGTCCTCGCCGCCAACAACATCGAAGTCATGGTCGACACCGACCTCGCCTACACCCCCACCCCCGCGCTCTCCCACGCCATCCTCACCTACAACGCGAAGCACAAAGATCATCAATCAGACGGCATCGTCATCACCCCCTCCCACAACCCACCCGAGGACGGCGGCTTCAAGTACAACCCACCCAACGGCGGCCCCGCCGACACCACCGCCACCAAGTGGATCGAGAACCGAGCCAACGAAATCATCGCCGCGGGCCTAACCGCCGTAAAAAAAATCCCCTACACCAAAGCCCTCAACGCATCGACCACCCACCGCCACGACTACATCACCTCCTACGTCGACGACCTCGCCAACGTCATCGACTTCGACTGCCTCAAAGGCACCACCCTCAAGCTAGCCGTCGACCCTCTCGGCGGAGCCGGCGTCCACTACTGGCCCCGCATCGCCGATAAGTATCATCTTCCGTTACAAATCCTAAACCCCAACGTCGACGCCACCTTCCGCTTCATGACCTGTGACTGGGACGGCCGCATCCGCATGGACTGCTCCAGCCCCTACGCCATGGCCAGCATGATCGCCAACAAAGAAAAGTACGACGTAGCCTTCGCCGCCGACACTGACCACGATCGCCACGGCGTCGTCACCCGCACCACCGGCCTCCTCAACCCCAACCACTATCTCTCCGTCTCCATCCAATACCTCTTCACCAGCCGCCACGACTGGTCCGACAAAGTCGGCATCGGCAAAACCCTCGTCTCCTCCTCCATCATCGACCGCGTCGCCAAAGGCCTCCAACGCCCCATGCTCGAAGTCCCCGTAGGCTTCAAGTGGTTCGTCGATGGCCTCATCGACGGCACCCTCGGCTTCGTCGGCGAAGAGTCCGCCGGTTCCACCTTCCTCCGCCGCAACGGCCAGGTCTGGACCACCGACAAAGACGGCCTCATTCCCGGCCTCCTCGCCGCCGAGATGACCGCTCGCACCGGCAAAGATCCCGGCCAGCTCTACGCCGAAATCACCGCCAAATACGGCAACCCCGTCTACGAGCGCATCGACGCCGCAGCCACCAAAGATCAAAAAGCAAAACTAGCCAAACTCTCCCCCGCACAAGTCACAGCAAAGCAGCTAGCCGGCGAGCCCATCACCGCCATCCTCACCGAAGCCCCCGGCAACCACGCCCCCATCGGCGGCCTCAAAGTCTCCACCGAAAACGGCTGGTTCGCCGCCCGCCCCTCCGGCACCGAAGACGTCTACAAGATCTACGCCGAAAGCTTCAAAGGCAAAGACCACCTAAAACAAATCCAAACCGAAGCCCAATCGCTCGTCACCACCGCCATCTCCTGATCAAATCCTCCTCAAGAGGTCGAGTCCGCTCCAACCAGCGAACTGGAACGGAACGCTAATGGATCGATCTCGTATGCCTGACGAAAAGCATGCGAGAAGCTGCTCCGGCTCGAAAAGCCGACACAGCGAGCAACCTGATCAATCGACCCATCTGACGTAGCCAGAAGTTCCCTCGCACGGCTAAGACGCGCCGACCTCAACAGACAGATTGGCGTCTGACCAAAGGCCTTCGTAAAGCGGGAGGCAAAGGACGCGCGGCTCATCCCGGCAATCGAAGCCAGCGTTTCCACAGTAAATGGCTCCGAGTAACGATGAAGAATTGCATGCAGCGCCTTGGAGAGTCCTCTGTCGCTCAGTGCCGCAATCCACGGCAGAGGTGCGCCGCCGCGTTCGATCTTCCGCCGCAACAGCAGAATCAGGCACTGTTTCAACAGAGCTTCCGTCAGAGGCCGAGTTCCAAATTGAGGTCGCGCAGACTCCGCAAGAAGAACAATGAAATGCTCTCGCAACCCATCCGGCCCATCAAAGTGCTCAATCATCGGTTCACCCGATTGAGCAAAAAAACCCGGTATGCCGACGCCTTCAAAACGAATCTCTCCGCACACCGTAACGATGCCGGCGGGCCCCTCCCCCGCTTGAATCGTAGGAACACTCTCTTTGAACAAGGGCACCCGCAGCCGGCGGCGCGGCACACTGCCACTCTCCTCCGCCTTGTGGGCGCCTAAACTGTATATGACATTCGGAGGCAGCAGCACGAAGCTGTGCTGACGTACCTCCGGGAGCCTGCTTCGCTCAAGCCAGTGCCGCTCAAGACACGAGCGCCGCTCCGACACACAACCCACACCAATACAGCACCTACGAAAAGCTCATTCTCAACAACGTCTCTCAGTTCCACAAAAACTTCAACAACCGCGACTTCAGCAAAAACGGCGATCTTGTAACAGAAAACCTCCGCGTCGACTCCAACGGAACCGAAGTGAACGGCCGCGCTGCTTTTGTCAGTCGAATCGGCAGGTTCGTTGGACCGTTTCCCGACGTGAAGATCACCGATCTAACGACGGTCGTCGACGGCAATACAGCCGCCATTCGCTTTATCATCACCGGTACTCAGAGAGGCGATCTCCCCACCCCCGAAGGCGTCATTGCCGCGACCAACAAAAGCATTCGCGTGGACGGCACAGAGTTTTTCACCTTCGACAAAGAAGGAAAACTAACGGACCTGGTAACCGTCGAAAATCTCAGCCAGCTCGTACACCAACTCAAATCAACAAACTAAGCTTGCAGGAAAGCTGAGGGGAACAGCGATCTCAGAGACTCCTCCTCGGAGATCGCTGTTCCGCTCTCTAACGTCGCAAATCTGCCTTTGCGCCAACTTCACCGCCACTCAAACAAACTCCCACCCATAGCTACTTCCCTTCCGCGTAATCCGTCCCGCAGAGCTATCGCTAAAGTGGCTGCTGAAATAAGTAGCCCCCGTCTCAGCCGCACGATCCAGCAAGATCAGTCGCGAACCACGCGACTCAGTCGGAAACTCACAAAACATCGAAGCCATCTCCGGCTGGTAAATCTCAACCGGATGATGCAGCACATCGCCGCCGAACAAGGCCTCTTCCCCCTTCGATCGAAGAACGATCGCAGCATGATCGATGCTGTGCCCTGGAGTCGGAACAAACGAGATCCCCTCGAGCACTTCTCTTCCATCGACTTTAATTAACTCATCCCGCCCAGCCTCGAGAATCGGCGCCACACTATCCAGATAAGTCCCCCGCGTCGGAGTACGCACGGGAGTTCCCAGATTCACCGCCGAGCGCACAGCCTCCGCGCGGCCGTCTTCATAGTGCAGGCCCGCGCCATATCTCTGTTCCACCGCCGAAAACATATACGTGGCATTTGGAAACGTAGGAACCCACACTCCGTCCTCATCCATTCGCGTATTCCACCCAACATGATCCGCATGCAGATGCGTCAGGAGCACATAATCCACCTCCTCCGGTTCCACACCTTCAACGCCGAGCCGATCGAGAAACGGAGTATCAAGCTGATGAAAGATTGACGCCGAAGGACGATTCTTCCCATTGCCAATTCCAGTGTCAATCAGGATGGTGTGCTCGGGCGTTCTCACAAGCCACGTATGCACGCTCAGAACAATATTCTCCTTTCCAGACGACCCAACCCTCGGCGCAATCCCGTCCGGACACTCGTTCAACACCTCAGCGCGAAAGCCGGGCAGCAGAGTCGCAAGACTGAAGCTCTCAAGATCCACCTCATGGATCTTCGTTACCGTCACATCTCCGATCCGGTAGTGCTTCGCCTTGCTGGTCATAGCGCAACCTCACTCGCTCTCCTCAAACGTCCCTCCCGACGACCGCAGAGATGCGAGGATCTTCAAGATCGACAAGTTTAACGCTTGTTGCCACCAGAGTGCCACTGGAGAGAAACTCGCTCCACCCATAACTCCGCCTGTGCAAAAAAGTCGGCCACTTAAAACCGCCCTGCCGCGTCTAAAGGTGCATGTAAGTGAGAAGGAGTTTAACGAATGCAGATTCAGATCAGCAGCGATAAAAACATCTCAATGCACAAAAAACTCTCCAACCTAATCCATTCCGACCTTTATCGGATCCTCGACCACTTCAAAAACGACATCACCCGGGTTGAGGTTCATCTCAGCGACGAAAACGGAGACAAATCAGGAGCGCAAGACAAACGCTGCCGCCTCGAAGTTCGTCCTAAACGCCATCAGTCGCTGGCCGTCACCAACGACTCCTCCGACATCCCCACCGCAGTCACCGGCGCCGCCGCTAAGATGCAACGACTCCTGGTCAGCACCTTCGGCCGCATAGAAGACAGAAACCGCTCCCTGACGACCAGAGCCAGCGGCCAGGGTCAAAATCTAGTTCTCAAACCCGAAGCCCTCTAAAAATCTGTCAAGCCCCAAAACCGCAAATCCCCGCGCCAGACAAGAACATTCGCATGGCGCATGAGTTTCTATCGAATTGATAAAATAGAAACAGGACCAATAGAAGCCCCGGCTGAGCCGGGGTTTTCTATTGTTGCTAACGCAATAAATACGTTGGCTAACCCAAGGCTTTGTGCTGCGGTAGCATGGCTGGCATCAGCACCGGAAAGTCCAGACATAGCATGTGTCGAGCATGTTGGAATAAGCACTGGCCCAAAAAGAGTTCCGTAGGGCACGAAATTCCTTCAAATTATCGAACGTGGGATGTCTGTTGCTTCTGCCTGGCGAAACATAAAGATGGCATCGTAATTTCGAGAAAGCCCGATAACCGAGAACTGAAATGTCGCCCCCAAAAGCCAACGACATTGGGTTAGTGAACGTATTTGCCCTGCTAACTCGTTGATTCAAAGTATTTTGCAAGCAACCTATTTATTTACAATATTTTACAGCAGCATACCGTCTGCAAGCTATTGATAAAAAGAGCGTTACGCACAAGATACCCTTGGAGGGGAGGGGGGTACCCCTCTCAACCGATCCCTGAACTTCGTGGTAACCTGCCGCCGGAGAGACTTGAGCCCGATGACCGTCACCCGTCGCACCTTCTGCTCCCAGGCCGCCACCCTCCTCCTCACTCCCCATCTCCTCTCCGCCCAAACCCAGCCTCAGACCAAACCCCCAAGCCAACCCACCGCCCGCCCCGACGTCGCCGCCATCGACCACGACCGTATCCTCGCCCAGGCCAACCGCTACCTCACCCAACCCCCGTTTCCCCTCACCGCCTTTCCCGCTCCTCGCAGTCCCGGCACCCCCCACGATTTCTACTCCGAAGCCGAAGACTACTTCCCCGACCCCGCCAACCCCACCGCACCCTGGGTCCAGCACACCGCCCCCAACCCCGACGCCTTCACCGCCCATCGCGATGCCCTGCTCAACCTCGGCCTCTACGTCCCCGCTCTCGCCGCCGCCTACCTCCTCACCAGCGACACACGCTACGCCCAACAAGCCGCCGCCCACCTCCGCGCCTGGTTCGTCGACCCCGCCACCAGCATGACCCCCAGCATCCTCTACGCCCAGACCATCCCCCCCGCAAAAAATGGACGCCCCGAAGGCGTCGTCGAAGCAGTCCACCTCGCTGAAGTAGTCCAATCCCTTCCCTTCCTCATCAACTCCGAAGCCCTGCCCCCCGAAGAACTCACCACCCTCACGAAGTGGTTCACCGACTACTTCGACTGGCTCAACACCTCGCGCCTAGCCGGCCTCGCCCGAGACACCAAAAGCCACCTCGGAACCTCATGGCTCCTCCAGGCCGCCGCCATCGCCCACCTCACCGAGCCCAAAGACGACCGCCCCCTCACCACCCTCCGCCACCAGTACAAAAGCTCCACACTCCGCGCCCAGATCGTGGCCGACGGCACCTTCCCCCACGAACTCACCACCCCAAACCCCTACCGCAACACCCTTTTCAACCTGGACATGCTTGCCGCCATCTGCCTCCTCCTCTCCACCCGCTTCGAGAGTGTCTGGGACTACGAACTCCAGGACGGCCCCGGCATGCACACCGTCATCGCCCGCCTCTATCCATACTTCCTAAACCGCGGCACCTGGCCCTACCGAGCCGACGCCACCTACTTCGCCTCCCTCCCCATCCGCCCACCCAGCCTCCTCTTCGCCGCCCGCGCCTACGATCGCCCCGAGTACGTCACCCTCTGGAAGACCCTCCCCCCCGACCCGCCCAACCTCGAGCTCCAACGCACCTTCCCCATTCGCCAGCCCATCCTCTGGGTCACCCGCCCAAAGCCCTGGCTCACCCCAGCCACCCCCACCCCTCCAAAAAACTAACTATCAACAAAATCTCTTCAAACCCACCACCCGCATCCAACCAACTAAGGAGTACCATCATGCCGCAAAGCCCGCACGACCGCGCCGCCGAGTATCACAACAAAGCCGCCCACGCCCACTCTGCCGCAGCAACCGCCCACGGCAAAGGCGATCACCTCACCGCACACGAGCTATCCCAACAAGCCCATGAGCACTCAAAAAAAGCCTTCGAATTGTCGAAGGAGGCATCCTCGCAAGCAGCCTCCAGCAAGCACTAGTTCTCTCTTCCCACAAGTCCGTCGACCGCCGCCTTCTGTCTCAACAGGCTCAATGTTGGAGCCCATCCTTCGCACCCCATTCGACGAACTCTACGCACCAACAGCCGCCGTGTAATCACTGACCCACAATGTATCCAACACCTGATAGCTTTACTGCATCCAGTTAATCCAGACATACCTTCTATGTGACTCTTCCTTACTCTTTTGCAGTCTCACTTTAGGAGCCATTTGAAAGACCGTGTGAATGCTGCGAGTCCATGGCGCGATCGGATCAGCGCTCTCCGAAACATGCCTGCCGTTCTGCGTATCCTCTGGCAGTCAGGACGAGCCGTCGTAACCTGGGGGCTATTCCTTCGCGTCATCGTCGCCACTCTTCCCTTCGGCATCGCGAAGATAGCTGCCTACATCCTGAACGACATCGCGGAAGTGATCCGCGGTCACGCACTCGCGCCCAACTTCTGGAAGCTCGTCATCGCCGAAGTAGCCCTCAACGTCTCCCTCGGCCTCATCACTCGCGCCATCGACTACTCAGACTCGCTCCTCGCGAATCGCTATACGCAATACGTCAGTGTCCGCGTCATGGAGCAGGCCGCACGTCTCGACCTCACCACTTATGAAGACCCCGTCTTCTACGATCGCCTCGAACGCGCTCGCGTCCAGGCCACCGATCGCCTCGCAATGATTCAACAGCTAGGTCGCCTGGTCACGCAGATCATCACGACCCTGGCATTTTCAGCGGCGCTCGCGTTCGCCTCCCCTTGGCTGGTTCTCCTTCTCGCGCTCGGCGTTCTTCCATCGTTCCTCGGCGAAACCCACTACGCCTTCCTCGGTTACGCCAAAAACTTCCGTCAGACTCCCGCCAAACGCCAGATGGACTACCTGCGACAAGTAGCCGGTAGCCGCGAAGGCGCAAAAGAAGTAAAGCTCTTCGGCCTGAACAAGTTCTTCACCGGAAGATTTCAAGCGCTCGCCGATCAGATCTACCTCGAAGATGTAACCCTCTCAAGGTCAAAGCTCATCGTAGGTGGTCTGCTAGGCGTCATCGGCACCCTCGGATACTACGGAGCCTACGTCTACGTCATCTGGCGTACCCTTCACGGCGCCTACAACATCGGTGAATTCGGATTCCTCACCACCGCCATCCAGCAGGCCAGCTCCAACCTCCAGCAAGTCTTCTCCACCGCCTCCGGCATAGCCGACCAGGCCCTCTTCCTCACCGACCTCATCGCCTTCTTCGACATGAAGCCGACCGTCCTCTCCAAAACCGACGGCCTTCCCGCCCCAGTTCCAATCCGAACCGGCTTCGAGTTCCGCAACGTCTCCTTCACTTATCCCGGCACCAACCGAACCGTCCTCAAGAACTTCAACCTCACCCTCTCTCCCGGAGAAAGAATCGCGCTCATCGGCGAAAACGGCCAGGGCAAGACCACCGTCGTCAAACTCATCACCCGCCTCTACGACCCCACCGAAGGCGAGATTCTACTCGACGGCATTGACCTCCGCGAATACGTCCTCGAAGATCTCCACCGCCACATCGGAGTCATCTTTCAGGACTTCATGCGCTTTGAGATGACCGCACGCGAGAACATCGGGGTCGGACGAGTTGATCAACCCTATGAAGACAGCGACATCGAGGTCGCCGCCCAGAAAAGCCTCGCCGACACCGTCGTCGCGAAACTAGCCGGCGGCTACGACCAGATGCTCGGCCGCCGCTTCGAAGGTGGCGTGGAGCTCTCCGGTGGAGAGTGGCAAAAGATGGCCCTCGCCCGCGCCTATCTCCGCGACGCCCAACTCCTCATCCTCGACGAACCAACCGCTGCCCTCGACGCACGCAGCGAACTCGAAGTCTTCGAGCGCTTCGCCGAACTCACCCAGGGAAAGATGGCTCTGCTCATCTCTCACCGCTTCTCCACCGTACGCATGGCCGACCGCATCGTCGTCCTCTCCGGCGGTCGATTGATCGAAGAAGGCAATCACCAACAGCTCATAGACAAAAATGGGCTCTATGCGAGCATGTTTGAGATGCAGGCCGCAAGCTACAGGTAGGCTCAACACGGCATCTCAATCAGCACTAACATATTTGAACAAAATCACTCGCCTTAGCAGCAGAACAATACGAGAAAGGTTCCATGGCACCATCATCAGAGAATCCGCTCACTGCAGAACACGCATTACCCCCCACCGCTCCGGCACTGGAGATGCCGACTGCAGGCCTGCCCGAAAGACCATCGGTCTCAGACGAGGAGCTGCGAGAGCGCGCCAACGCACTGAGTCATCAATGGGAGATGGTTCCGGCCAGCACAAAATCTACCGGCCTCGCAGCACGCCTCACCAGCCTCAAGCAGCGACTCGCCGAAGTCCTCCGCACCTGCCGCAAAACCGCCTCCATTCATGAGCTCACCCCCGAACTCGAACTCCTCGAGAGCACCCGCATGCTCGAGTCCGCGCTCATCGCGGGAGACAACACCGCCGAAACTTTCTCAACTCTCCCTCACGTAAGAGTCAATCAAAACGAGGAGCTGCCACGAGCCATCAACCTCACTGAGGGATATCTCGTCGCGGCAAAAGGCATCTGGTCCGACGAGTCACTCACCGTCTACGTCCAGCAGGCCCAGCAGCGCGACGCCCTCCTGCTCGAAGAGATCACAGTTCTGCCACAGGCTCTGAAGCTCGCACAGCTCGAATACATCCTCGACCGCGCCGAAGAAGCCTTCGCCGCCGGCCCCCTCCCGCCCATCGAGCAGTCTCCCTTCTCCGCAATCCTCCACAGCATGCGCCGCCTCAATCAGTTCGAGTGGCGCAACGTCCTCGAGCCTCTCATCGCCTTCGACTCCATCCTCCGCCAGGACCCAGCAGACGTCTTCGCTCACATGGAGGACGAGACCCGCCACAACTATCACATGCGGGTAGCTGAACTCGCGCACGACGCGGACGCCACCGAAGTTGAAACCGCGCAGATCGCCCTTAGGCTCGCACGCGAAGCCTTTGCAACCTCCGATCCTGATCCCCGCCTCGCAATGCGCACAAGGCACATCGGCTACTACCTCTTCGCCGAAGGCCTCCCTGCTCTAAGCCGTCGCATCGGATACCACCCGCCCCTCATCGAACGCACCCGCACCTTCATCCGCCGTTTCAACGAAGACTTCTACATCCTCGGCATCTTCACGCTCTCCTGCCTTCTCATCGTCGCCATCATCGCGCCGCTCGTCCCTCATCACGCCTTCTGGCCGATCATAGGTACACTCCTGCTCGCCCTCCTTCCCGCGACCCAGGGCGGAGTCGATCTCATCAACAACACCGTCACCGCATTGATGAGTGCCCAGTCTCTCCCAAAAATCGATCTCTCAAAGGGCGTCCCGGACGACGCCATCACCCTCGTCGTTGTCCCCACACTCCTCCTCAGCGAGATCCAGGTCCGCGAACTCTTCGACGAACTCGAAGCCCGCTACCTCTCCAATCAAGACCCCAACATCCACTTCGGCCTACTCACAGACCTGCCCGACACCAAAGCTCGCCCACTCGACGAAGACTCCAACTCGCTCGCCAAACTAGCGGTCGAGTGTGTCGAACATCTCAACGCAAAGTACCCCCGCGCAAAAGGCGGAGCCTTCTTTCTCCTCCATCGCTACCGCGTCTTCAACTCCCGCCAGGGCGTCTGGATGGGTTGGGAGCGCAAGCGCGGCAAGCTACTCGACCTCAATAAATTTCTACTCAACGAACTCGACAGCTTCCCCCTCAAAGCCGGACCAGTCGAAGCCCTGCAACACGTTCGCTACGTCATCACGCTCGACTCCGACACCCAACTCCCACGCGGCACCGCAGCCCGCATGGTCGGTACCATGGCGCATCCGCTCAATCAGGCGATCGTCAACCCACGTCTCCGCATCGTCACCCAGGGATACGGCATCCTCCAACCGCGCGTAGGCGTCAGCGTCTCCTCCGCATCACGCTCCCGCCTCGCGTCCCTTTACTCCGGCGAAACCGGCTTCGACATCTATACCCGAGCAGTCTCCGACGTTTATCAGGACCTCTTCGGCGAAGGCAGCTTCGCAGGCAAAGGCATCTACGAGGTCGCAATCCTCCACCAGGTGCTCGACCGTCGTTTCCCTCGCAACGCTCTCCTCTCTCACGACCTCATCGAGGGCTCCTATGCCCGCGCCGGTCTCGTCACCGACATCGAAATCATCGACGATTACCCCTCACACTACTCCGCCCACACCCGTCGCAAACATCGCTGGGTGCGCGGCGATTGGCAGATCGCCCGCTGGCTCTTCGCCGATGTCCCCGACGAATCCGGCAAATCCGTTCCCAATCCCATCAACACCATCTCGCGCTGGAAGATCTTCGACAACCTCCGCCGCAGCCTCGTCGAACCAGTAACCTTCCTCCTTTTTCTCCTCGGCTGGTTCATCCTCCCCGGCGGCGCGCTCTACTGGACCATCGCCGGCGTCGTCCTCCTCCTCCTCCCTGTCCTCGTTCAACTAGCCTTCAACCTCGGCCGCGCCTTATCCAAACTCAGCTTCGTCGGCGCTCGCGAAGGCTTCTTCACCTTTGGCGCCTCGTTCGGCTTCACCATGCTGAACCTCACCTTCCTGCCTCACCACATGTTCCTCGCCATTGATGCCATCGTCCGCTCCCTAAGCCGCACCTTGGTATCAGGCAAGCACATGCTCGAATGGGAGACAGCCGCGCAAGCCGAATCGGGAAAATCCCGAACACCACTCGACATCTATCTCCAACTCTCGCCCGTCGCCGCCCTGGTTATCGCCGTCGCCCTCGCCCTCACGAACATCCGGTCTCTCATCGCAGCCTCACCTGTCCTCATCCTCTGGGCCATCGCACCTCTCGTCGCCATCTGGCTAAACTCACCGGCAACCCGCGAAGAGGGCCCCCTTACTACAGAAGACACCCACTTCCTTCAAAAGCAAGCACTCCACATCTGGCGATACTTCCACGACTTCGGCGACGAGAAAAATCACTGGCTCATTCCCGACAACGTCGAAGAACAAAACAGTCTTCAAATCCGAAAGCTCTCCCCCACAAACCTCGGCATGCTCTTCAACGCCCGCCAGGCAGCCTACGAGTTCGGCTTCCTCACCCTACCCGAGTTCGCCCAGTCCACACTAGGCACACTCAATACCTACGACCGCCTCGAAAAACAGCGCGGCCACATCTACAACTGGTACGACATTGAAACCCTCCGCCCCATCCCACCGCACATCGTCTCCGCAGTTGACAGCGGCAACCTCGCTGCCTCCCTCTACACGCTGCGCACCGGTGCGCTCGATCTCCTCAAGCGCCCTCTCCTCGACCCGGATACCTTCGCGACCTTGAAACAGATGCAACACCCTTCCGTCAAAGCAACGCCCACACTCGCGCCTGCTGAACCCGCAGCAACAGCCGTAAGATCACATCTCCGATCCATCCCACAAACCCCAAATCACAACAGCGACGACTGGTTCACCAACGAGGTTTCCAACCGTCTCACCGCGCTATCGGTCTTCGCCGAGCAGTACACCCCCTGGCTCCTTCCCCAGTTCGACGCCCTCTTCGCTCCACCTCAACTCGACGGCTCCGAACACAAAATAATCCCCACCCTCCTCGATGCGGCCGACTTCGTCACCGAGTTGGAATCGAAGCTCTCCGGTGCATCACGCGACATCCCCAGCGGCTCCGCGCTCGCCACCTCCGCCACAGAACTTCTCGCCCTACTCTCCACCGCCAAAAGATGTCTCGCCCAACTGAAATCCGACTTGACCAAAATCGCCAGCGAAGCAGAGCGCCACGCCGACGCCATGGAGTACGGCTTTCTCCTCGTCGAATCGCGCCAACTCCTCTCCATTGGCTACGACGGCATCACCCACGAGCTCCATTCAGCCTGTTACGATCTCCTCGCCTCCGAGGCTCGCATCGCATCTTTCATTGCCGTCGCAAAGGGCGACATCCCGCAGCAGTCCTGGTTCCGCCTCGACCGCTCCCACGTCCTCGTCAACGGACGCGCCGCTCTCCTCTCCTGGACCGGAACCATGTTCGAATACATGATGCCCTCCCTCTGGATGCGCACCTTCCCCGACACTCTCATCGCGCGCTCTCTCGAATCCGCCGTCCGCATTCAAAAAGACCACGTCCACAACAGCCCCTGGGGAATCTCCGAATCCGGCTTCTCCAAAAAAGATCCTCAAGGTCGATACGGCTATCAGGCCTGGGGCATTCCGAAACTCGCACTGAAGTACGGAGCCGAAGACGGCCCTGTCATCTCGCCCTACTCCAGCTTCCTAGCGCTCCCTCTTCTTCGCAAAGACGCCATCACCAACCTTCGGCGCATGGCATCCATGGATTGGACCGGAGCCTATGGCTTCTATGAAGCAGCCGACTACACCCAGAGCAATCAACCCGAATTAGTTCGCTCGTGGATGGCGCACCATCAGGGCATGTGCCTTCTCGCCGTGACCAACCTGCTCAAAAACAACATCGTGCAGGAGTGGTTCCACGGCACGCCCCGCGTCCGCGCCGCAGAGCTTCTCCTGCATGAAAAAGCCTTGAGCAAAGAGACCCTCAAGGATCTTGAGAAGCAAACGAAGTTACAAGCCGCGGAATAACCACCCACACCAGAAAAAAAATGGGCAGTGGAATCATCCACTGCCCATCCATCGTTCTAATCGTTTCTACTAGAAGTGGAAACCCAACTCTGCCGTCAGAGCACGCGGTGTGACATAGTGCGTACCGCTGAAGGTCGAGAGGAAGTTATAGAGTGCGTACTTGTTGGTAATGTTCACACCAGTCAGACGAAGACTCCACTTGTTCTTATCCCCGCTGAACAAGTTATCCTGGCCAATCGAAGCATCAAATAGACTACGCTCCTGAATCCTTGGAGGATTCTTGTCATCGTTTTCCGTTCCCGGTGCAGGAATCGAAACCAGCTTCGAAGTAAGCTGCGAAGCAAGGCACTGATTGCCCGGGATGCCAACAAACGGAGTAGCCTTCACACCGTTGCAGGTCAGCCCAGCCTGGAACTGCTGATCAGGCGTCAACCCACTCAGATCGATTCCCGGCTGCCCGTTGATTGTGATTGACGGGCCACCGTTCGCCGGATTGCACAAACTGTTCGGATCAGTCACGTTGTAGCAAGGTACCGAACCCGCAGTCAGACCGCTGTCAAACCGCCAGTTGAAACCAACCCACGGGCTGTGCTTTCCAGCTATCTGATACTGCACATGCGTCGTCTGGTTGTAGCGCTCGTCGTGGTCGATACGGAACGGAAAACCGCCATTCCCCACTGTCGCGCCTGCTCCAGCAACCTGCGGCGGGAAGAACCGCGCAGCCACTGAAGACATCACAACAAACGCTGAGAGATTGTGGAAGTTAGGAACATCAGCTCGCAACGCGAAGCCAGGAATTTTCGAGTTGTGCCAATCGATTGGGAACGTAATCGGCGTGTTGCCAAGCACACTGAAGTCAAACGCATTGTGCGTGTACTTCCATATGTAATCGCCACTGATCACAAAGTTTTTTCCAAACGCCTGTTGCAAACCCGCGTGAAACTCATTGCGGTAACCGGGCTGCAGATTTCCCGACACGCCAGGAGTGCAAAGCAGAAGCGGTGAGAGCACCTCATTTCCGCAACCCTCGCTCGAAAGCACCAGGTTTTCATTGAACGGAGTCTCGAGCGTTCTCGCATACGACAAACGCAGAACCGTATTAGTCTGCTTCACGCTATAAGCTATGCCCACGCGAGGCTCCGCCTGACGCGCAACCGTCAAACCGTTATAAAGATCCCCGCGAATACCAACATTGAAGAGCCAGTTACCCGCCTTGATCTGGTCCTCAACATACAAGGCGACTTCCTTCACATCGGTCCGGCCGATGAAGTTGAACTGCCCACCGCCACGAGTCAAATCGAACGGCAGCAGAACCGGATTGAAGGCAAGCGTTTGAGATCCCAGCGTCTTGGCGAGCATGCCGTCGTTCGGAAACAACCCCGCCGCCGCGCACTGCGACGGATCGGTAAATCCATTCACAGGATTCGCCGCGCCATCCGTACAAGGAGAGTTGAACGTATTTGCGACCACACCCAGCGTGTCACTCTCCCGCAAGAATGTCTGCGAGTAGTTAGCGCCAACCTTGATGTTGTTGATCCCCTTTACATACGAAAAATCGGTATGCACTCCGGCATTCGTAAGAGACCTTGTCTGGGAGATCGTCTGGTTCTGCAGATTGGGTGGCCCGAGATCGGCCAGCGGGTTTCCGCTCGGATAGTAGTCATACTGATCCTTACGAATATAAGGACCGAAGTTGAAGACTGAGTTCGCCCCAATCGTTCGCGTATAGGTTGGTGCGATATCAAAGGTTCCGATCTTCGAACGCTGGTCCGTATTACCAACATTTCCGAAGATAGGATTCGCTCCCCCACCGCCGCTAATCACGTTCTGCACATTCAGATTGTCGAACGCATTTGGCGTCTGAAACCACGAACGGCTGTAGTTCAAATTCAAATGGATCGAATCGACAGGCGTAAGCTGCCGGTCTATACGATCGAACACATTAGCCTCATTGCCCTTGTCGTGGAAGACCGTAAACTCAGGAGGATCGAGGAAGCGCCCGGTATTCAGACCATCGACCTCAATAAAATTCCCCCACTTCTCTCCGCCATAACTCAAATCGACTCCAGCGGTCGCCGACCCGAACGTCCCATACGATGTCGTCACGCTACCGGTCGGCTTCCTCACCCCAAGTCCCGACCGCGTTGTCACCTGGATCACAAGACTCGTCTTACCGCCAAATTCAGCCGGCGGCGCTCCTGAGATCACCTCAATCGACTGGATCGAATTCGAAGGAATCTGATTCGAAAAGACCTTGCTCTGCTGATCTGTAATCGGTTGACCATCGATCGAAAAAGAGTTCGACGCATGGTCGCCGAGCCCATGGAACAGCCCATTCGAGTCCGCTGCAACTCCAGGCGACGCCAACGTCACCAGCGAACTCAGCGAAGACGACTGGCTCTCCAGCGGCAACTTGTCGAACAGTCCACGATCCACGTCAGTATGAAACGTCGAATCGTTCTCTACCAGATCGCTTCCCGTCACATCCACAACCGTCGAAGTCGCACCCACCATCAAAGTAGTCTTCACCGCAATTGGGACAAACGACCTGACCTGAATATCCTGGGTCGACGAAGCGAACCCCGTCAGCGAAACCACCACGTGATAAGGATTCAACGGCAGGTTCGTGAACTGATAATGACCCGAACCATCCGTCGTTGTGACTCGGCTGTAACCACTGACTGGATTCTCAATCGAGACAGTGGCCCCAGGCACAATAGCGCCCGTTGCGTCCGTGACCGTGCCAGCAACGGTACCAGCATTTCCAGCAGACTGCGACCACAAGCCCGTGCTACTGAAAACAAACAAAACTGCGAATAGTGCGAAAATGACCCGTCGTATTGACGTGTGCATACACAACCCCCTTGAATTTCAACCTGATTTTTTTGACAACCGTTCTAAGCGAGAACAGAGTCAACAGGCGGTGGTCGGGTGTAGAGTGCAAACGTAAAAAAAGTCTTCATCCGCGTCGGCGGATCGAAGACCTCAATAGCGGATACGACAGAGGCGACAGCCAATGTCACCGGCGGTTGGGCAACCTCGACAGCTACGTGCGCCGTGACGCAGAGCGCGCAGTCCGCATGAGAGATATCGCCAACTGGATGGGAGTGAACAGCCTGAACCGTCCCGGTCGCCAAAACCAGCAACATGCAAAGCAGCGCAAGGAATATTCTCCAGGAGCTCTGCACATTCGGTTTTGGCCCAAGGCTGAACACGATAAATCTAATATAGCGCGGAATCTTCACCGCAAAACGCATCCACAACCACCGCGCCAAACACCTCGTCTCCGCAATTCTCCGCAGCCTATTGAAAACGAAGGGTTAATAGCACATCACGCTACTGCGAATTTATTCTTGATAATCTTCTAGACCAACCGCACTTCCACCTTCTTCGTTTCGCGATCCAGCAGCGTAATCCGGAAGCTGCGAATCTGCCCCACCCGAACCGGCTCAGCCTTCGCCTCAGCAGCGCTCGGCCCATTCTTCCATCGCGCCGCCAGCATCGAGCTGAACGACGACAGATCCGGCGCCCCGGACTTCGCCTCTTCCTTCACCGCACCCTCCACCACCAACCCCGCCCGCGCACGAATCCCCTCACCCAGCTCCACCGTCCCGTGATCGCCCGATACCTCAATCAGCCGCCCCGTCACCAAATCTCCATCGTGATGTTCCGCGATGTACTCATCCAATCCGGTCGGCACCAACTGCTTCATACTCAACTTGATCTGCCGCTTCTCCTTATCCACATCGAGCACCTTCGTCTTCACTACCTGCCCCACGCGCAACACATCCTGCGGCCGCTCCACCCGCTTCTCCGCGCTGATCTCGCTGACGTGAATCATGCCTTCAACGCCCTCGGCCACTTGCACAAACGCGCCGAACTTCGTAAAGCTCGTCACCGGCCCCTCCACCTGCGATCCCACCGAAAACTTCTCCGCAGCATCCACCCACGGATCCCCCAGCGTCTGCTTCAGCCCCAACGACATCCGCCGCTCCGCCACACTCACCCCGAGAATCATCACTTCCACCACATCCCCCGGCTTCACCAAATCCGCCGGCTTCCTCACCTTCTTCACCCACGACATCTCCGAGATATGCACCATCCCCTCAACGCCCGGCTCCAGCTCCACAAACGCGCCGAAGTCCGTAACCCGCGTCACCGCCCCTCGCACTCGCTCGCCCGCCGAATACTTCCCCGCCACCGCATCCCACGGATGCGCCAGCAGCTGCTTCATCCCCAGCGAAATTCTCTTCCCCGCCGCCTCCACCTTCAACACCTTCGCGTCCACCTGCTGCCCTACCGTCAGCACATCCGCCGGCTTCTCTACCCGCGCCCACGAAATATCGCTGATGTGCAGCAACCCATCCACTCCCCCGATATCGACAAACGCGCCATAGTCGGTCACGCTGCGCACCGTTCCCGAAACCAAATCGCCTTCACGAATCTCCGCATACCGCCTGTCCTTCGTCGCGCGATCCTCTTCCTCCGCCACCGCACGCCGATCGACGACGACATCCTCCTCCGTCGCATCCAGCTTAATAATCCTGCAGCGAATCTCCTGCCCCACCAGCTTCTCCATCTCCGCGGCATCCCGCGCCCCACTACGCGAGCCAGGCATAAACGCCCTCACGCCCACATCCACCGTCAATCCACCCTTCACCACGCCCGTCACCGTCCCAACAATCACAGCCTTATCCGCAAACGCCTTCTCCAGCGCGCTCCAATCCTTCGGCTGCTCCACCCGCATCCGCGACAGCTCGTAGTATCCCTCTTCGTTCCGGCCCTTCACCGAAACCTGCAGCTTACTCCCCACCTCAACCGTCTCACCCGCGCTCTGAAACAGAGTCAGAGGCAACACGCCCTCCGTCTTATACCCAATATCGACGAACACCGAATCAGCAGACACCGCAACCACGGTCCCCGCTATCTGTTTTCCACCCTCGCCAGACCGCCGCGAATGCGTCCGCTCATACTGAGAAAGAATCGCGTCAAACGATTCGGTGGATTCTATGTTTTCAGGGGATTCGAACGATGTGGGCTCTGGTGCGCTGGGGTTTGACATGAAACGAGGCCTCATTCCTACTGATTCTGGCTAGAATATCACCGCGGCAACATCTCCCGCCCGCGCCGCCTTTAGCAACAATTCAGCTCGCCACCAATCCGCTCTCTCCCGTTACACTCACATCTCATGCTCCGTGCATTCCAACGAATCCTTACTCTCGCCGCCGCAATGCTCCTCTCCCTCGCGCCTCCAGCTCGCGGCGCCAACAAGCTCGCCGACAACGCCATCCAGGTCTCCCCCACCCCCTTAATGAACGGATCGCCATATCTCATCACCCTCTCACTCCCAAACGAAGCTCTCTCAGTAACCGGCGATTGGCAAACTCACCACGTTCTCTTCTTCCCGAACTCCGACCACCGCACCTGGTTCGCGCTCGCCGGAGTCGATGTTGAACTTGCCCCAGGCAGCTACCCACTCACCGTCGAAGCGAATCTCAAAGACGGAACCCACCAGACACTCCACCAGGAGCTGACGATCCAAACTGCGCCCTACCTCCAGGTTCCGCTATCTGTTTCGGACAAATTCGTCGAGCCCGCCCCCAAAGCACTCAAACAAATCGCCGCAGACAAGATCGTCAAAGACAAAGCCTTCGCTACCTCAGCCCCCACGCGGCAATGGTCAGCCAGCTTCCTCCCTCCCCTACCTCTCGCACCCGAGTCAGACTCCTTCGGCAACCAGCGCCTCTTCAACGGAAAGGTAGCGAGCGTACATCACGGCCTCGACTACCACGCGAAGCTGCACACACCCGTAGCCGCAATCAATTCAGGCCGCGTCGTCCTGGCACGTCCGCTTTACTTCGAAGGCGGCTGCGTCGTCATCGACCACGGCCTGGGCCTCATGAGCGTCTACATGCACCTCTCGAAGATCGAAGTCACCGTCGGCCGTCGCATTCGTCGCGGCCAGATCATTGCACTCAGCGGAGCCTCGGGACGCGCCACCGGCCCTCACCTCCATCTCGGGGTCCGTTGGCAAGGCACCTACGTAGACCCGGCAAAACTCTTCGAGCTCCAGATGCCATCGACACGCTAAACGCTTTCACTCCAGGCACCGATCAACCACGTCTCAGTGAGGCTTGAACGTCTTGCCTGTTTCGATCAGTGTCTTCAGACGGGAAAGAATACGTGGCCACCCATCCGCGGAAGTGGCGTAGGCCGCGTCACCCTCCTTCCATTGGTCGTGCGTCACAGAGACCTTGGTGGCCTCGCTCTCCGGCGCAAGTTCTATCGAGACGCGAGAGGTATCGTTGGAAGCGCCCACGGCAAATGTGTACTGCAGGAATTTAGGCGGGTCAGACTGGAGCACCTCGCCCCGAACATAGGCAGTACGTTTGCCATCCGGTCCAGAACCGATCCAGTTCATCGGACCGCCAGGTTTCAGGTCCGTTTCCAGCTCGGCGCCCATGAAGATGACACGGTTAGACTCAGGAGAGACGAAGCCCTCCCAAACCTTGTCGGGTGGTGCAGCAAAGTAGAAGACGAAGTGCAACGGAGTCTGATCGCTCACGCTAACCTCCAATGACCTTGAGTTGATCGTATTCACGTGCTCATCAGAAATCTGTCAAGCCCTTAAACCAACTAAACAATTCATTACGAATCACTTACGCGTGGCGTATCAGTTATCGCCAAAAAGCTATACTAGACATAGATGCGAAAAAGCCCCGGGCCAACCGGGGCTTTTTCGCGTTCAAGAGGTCCGCTAATGCCTAAACCCTTTGATAAGACGAATTTGGCCGCAACCCTTTTGCAATGACGAATTTACAGGAGAGACTACCCATCAAATAGCTGAAAATAAACGACTTATACGAGGGTAGTGGAGGGGGAGGGGGTACCATCACGGGAGCGGCTTCACCTGGCTCCGGCTCTCTTCAAGATCGGTGCCGAACAACCGGCGTAACGGCTTCTGTATAGCCCGAAGCAGCGCTCGCGCAGCCAGACCCGCAGCCACCAGACAAAGTAGAGCAGCCGAAGCAGCGATCACCGGATGGTGTGTAGCAAACCACGTCAGCCCAACGGCCACCACATCTTCCGACGTGCTCAGCGCAATATTGGATACCGGCTCCGGGCTCGGCGTGACCGCCGCACGCAGCGCAGTCTTCGACCCGTGCGCCGCCAGCGCCACCGCCGCACCAACCGCCGTCGCCAGAATCTGCATCTGCGGCGACAGTTGGGAGCTCGCGTGATACGCCACCAGCGCAGCAATCGGAATTCGCACCACCGTATGCAAACCGTTCCAGATCATGTCGAACGCCGGAATCTTATCGGCCACGAACTCGATCGCAAACATAATCCCGCACACCACCAGCACCCAGGTGTGCCCCAGCGAATCAAGTCCAGGAGGCAGTGCAACCCAATGCGTGCGAGCCAGCAGCCCAAGCGTCAGTACGGTGGCATAGATATTCAGCCCAGCCGCAAAGCTGGCTGCAATCACCAGCGCCGTAATGTTCGCCGGACTGAAGCTCATGTGGCTGAAAGTGTACCCCGTCCCATAAGAGGTCGTGCACTTTTAAATCGCTCAAAAGCTCTACCGACGCACAGCCCGCTTGATCTGCGCATATTGCAACAGAATGAAGCTGTCCGTCATTCCAGCGATATAGTCTGCCACCACGCGGGCCAGGCCCTGGTTCTCCACCGACTCGAAGTGGCTCACCGGCAGCTCCTCCGGGTCGTTGATCCAGTAGTCGAACAACGCCGTAACCACCTCCTCCGCCTTGTCATGCTCATGTTCAAGCGCCGGACAGGTGTAGAGGGTGTCGTAGAGATACTGCTTCTCCTGGAGACGCTGCGCTTCAACCTCAGGCGAAAACAAAGCGAGCCGGCTGGCGTGTCTGCGAATATCAGCCAGCGACTCCGCTCCAATCGCCAGCGTGTTGCGAGCCGTATTTTCAATCAAATCGTCGGTAAGAACGTTTTGCATCAACTGCAACGCTTCGTTGAACAGGAACTTCTCATCGACCCCGACATGCTCTCGTTCGACGGTCTTATAGCAGCGCGCGACGATCTCCACATGCTCGCAGATATGCCCAATCTCGAGCAGCCCGGACTCGACGCCGTCATCAAGGTCCGCCGTAAGATAGGAGATCTCATCTGCCAGATCGATCAACTGAGCCTCGAGCGGTGGTCTCTGATCCAGCAGAAAGCCTGCCAGATCGGGATGCTTCTCCACACTGTAGTCACGCGAATGCTTGATGATGCCCTCGCGAACGCCAAGCGTCAGGTTCAGCCCACGATGCGCGGCATAGCGCAACTCGAAGTGCTCAACGATTCGCAAAGCATGGATATTGTGATCAAAGCCGCTGCCATGCCTCTTCAAACAGCGGTCGAGCGCCCGTTCCCCGGCATGTCCAAACGGAGGATGTCCGATGTCATGGACCAATGCCAGCGTCTCGGCCAGATCTTCCTGCAGCCTGAGCGCAGCCGCAACCGCCCGTGCAATCTGCGCGACCTCAATCGTATGAGTCAATCGGCTACGAAAATGATCCGACGCGCGGCTCGTAAAAACTTGCGTCTTCCCCGCAAGTCTCCGAAAAGCGCGAGCCTGCACAATTCGCTCCCGGTCCCGTTGAAACGGAGTCCGCGAAGGCCGAAAAGGTGCCGGGTAAACGCGAGTCAGTAGCAGGTCGCCCGGTTCGGCGACGACCGCGCATCGATGCAGATCCGTTGCCATAGTCGACTCTAGTGTAAATGGCAAAGGCCTCTCGAGCTTGCTCGAGAGGCCTCACACTTACCCACTAACTACTTGACCGAAACAGTCCCGACCTTCGCCAGCTTCACGCGAGCGTTCTCAAGCTTATGCTCAACCTTCGCAACATCCGCAGGATCCGCATCGGCCGGCAGGGACCGGGAATACTCAGTCATCGACCGCTCCCACTGTGCCACCGCCATCTTCAGGTTCCCGGTCTTCTCATAAACCTCACCGAGATGATCGTGAACGGTGGGGTCGGTGTTGATCCGCTCGTTCGCTTTGCGAAGATTTTCTTCCGCCAACGCATATTGACCTGATTTGTAGTAAACCCAGCCAAGCGAGTCCAGAAACGCACCATTTTGCGGATCGAGTTCAACCGCCTTCCGAATCATCGTCAACGCCTCCGGAAGCCGAACACCGCGATCGGCCAGCATATAGCCGAGATAGTTGAGCACGGTAGCGTTCTGCGGATCGATGACAAGCGCCTTCCGGAACTCAGCTTCCGCAAGATCATACTGTTTCTGCTTGTCGTAAAGCGCACCTCTCAGGAACGCCACATAAAGCTTCTCGTCAGGCTTCGTGGCTAGCGCATCAGCGCTCGTCAACTCAGCAGACGCTTCCTGAAACCGCTTGAGACGCGTATAAATCTGGGCCAAAGCCAGATGCGAATCGCGCTCGTCCGCAGTTCCCTTTGTCGCGGCCAACTGCGCATTTGCCAGTGCGACACCTCCATCAACCGAACCTGTATCAGCGAGTTGCCCCGCATACATCAGCTGAATCCCATGATCATTCGGCATCAGCTTCGCTACTTCAGCAGCAGTCGCAGTAGCTTCCTTCCACTGGTGAGCATCGCGATACGCATCGATCTGCCCTTGATAACCACTCTTGACGTAATCACCACCGAGCGCAGCCATCTGCTTGTAGGCAGCAACCGCCTCTGCGGTCTTGTTCTCCTCGCGATAGATAATGGCTAGCCTATCCAGGAAGATCGAGCGATTCGCCTTCTCTCCATCCGTATATTTCCCATCCGGATGCGCAGTATCTGCCACCAGCTTAGTCAGGACTCCAGTCGCATCGTCATAGCGCCCCAGCGAGTCATAGATAAGCGCCTCATTGTAGGTAAGCTCGAGCGAGTCCGGAGCCAATGGCTTTGCCTTATCGAGTGTCTTGAGCGCTTCGTCGTAGTGGCCCTGTCTGCGTTCGATCTCCGAGATATGGATCTGCGACTGCGCGTCCTGCGGTTCAGCAGCAACGATGACATTTAACACCTTCAACGCCTCGTCCAGTTGACCATCAGCTAGTAGTGCATTGGCAAGACCGCGCTCAGTATCCAGATTGTCTGGCTCAAGATCCAGAGCTCGATGGTATGCAGCGATCGCGTCCTTATTTTTCTTCAGTTGCTCGTAACTCGCACCCAGAGCGAACTCGACGCGAGGCGAACGATCGTCAACCGGCACCGAACTAAGTACATCTGCAGCGCGCTTCGGATCACCCTGCTCGCTATAGAGCCGCGCCATATTAAGCGCAACTTCTTCCGAATTTGCGTCGATGCTCTGGGCTGCTTTGAATTCTGCCTCCGCCTTTCCCGAATCATGATTCAGACCGTAGAGCTGGCCTAACAAAAGATGAGTCTCCACATCGCCCGGTTTCAATTGAGCGAGCTTTTCATACTCAGCAATCGCCAGTTGAAGCATTTGGCCCGATTGCGGACTTTGCATGTCCCCGAGAGAACGTAGATAGACCTTCCCCAAGAGCGTATGAGCTTCTATGTCGTCAGGATTTTTGCTCACCTGGTCCTGAGCAGCCGTCACAGCCTCACGAATACGGCCAATTTTGAAATAGAGATCGGCCAACCCATCTTGGAGAAGATGCGAACTCGGATCGGCATCCAGAGCTAACTTGTACTGCTCCACCGCTTGTGTGGCGTAGTCCGACCGGCCCGCGTTAACCGCCATATCTTCGTAAAGCCGGGCCAGGCTGTAGTGATAATAGGAAGAAGCCCGATCAGGCTGAGCCGAAGTTGAGACCGGGATCTTCGACCCGCCTGGAGTTTGAGCGAACATGATGTGGGCCACAAAAAAAGCCGCGGCAGCGGGGATCAAACGAAAATCGCGAATAGAAGAGGCACGTAAAAAAAGCGTCATGAGTTCGTTTCCTGTGCCGACGGAATAAAGTTGAAGCGATGCTGCCAGACACTGGTTAGACGATCCCGCGTCCGGATTGGATGCAGGCAGCGAGACCAGCCAATTGCGGCAACATGGCGGTGATTATATCCGTCATTAGCGGGAATCTGGAAGATTATCAATGACGAAAGTGTCTGACCCCCGTAAATACCATTGCCACGCCCAGCCGATCTGCAGCCTCGATGACCTCGACATCCCGCACTGAGCCTCCGGGCTGGATTACAGCTGTAGCACCAGCTTGCGCCACGACTTCCAGACCGTCGGCAAAGGGGAAAAAGGCGTCGGAAGCGGCAACCGTACCATTTAGCGGCAGTACAGCCTTCATCGCACCGAATCGGGCTGCATCCACCCGACTCATCTGACCTGCCCCAATACCGACCGTCTGCCCGTGTCCGTCGCTAAATCGGGCGTAGACTATCGCATTCGATTTGACATGCTTGCAGACCCGCCAGGCAAAGACCATGGCCCGCAACTCCTCCGCGGTAGGCTTTCTTTTGGAGACGATTTGAAGCTCTCCGTCGCTGATACCTAGTCGGTCGGAATTCTGCACGAGTAGCCCTCCGGAAACTTGCTTCAAAACGCACGGGGTTTCAGTGGGCAAGATCTTGATAAGCCTGAGATTCTTTTTAGCCGCAAAAAGTTCCAGGGCTTCATTGGTGAACGAGGGCGCTACGATCGCCTCAACAAAAAGCTTGACGATCTGCTCCGCCGCTACGGCATCCACTTCGCGATTGATTCCAATAACTCCGCCAAAAGCCGACACTGGATCTGCCTCGAGTGCCCGAAGGTAGGCTTCGGCAATAGTCGCTCCTGTTGAAGCCCCACAGGGATTAGTGTGTTTGATGATAACCACTGCCGGTTCGTCGAACTCGCTCACTAACTCCCAGCAGGCGTCCAAATCTACAATGTTGTTATAGCTAAGTTCCTTACCTTGCAACTGCTTAGCGTTAGCAATGCCCATTTCGCTGCCATCTGTGTACAATGCAGCCCGCTGGTGGGGATTTTCGCCATAGCGAAGTGTCTTGAGTAGCTGGTCATTGACTCGGATTGTTGCTGGCAACTGATCTTTCGAAAAGATAGCTCTGCCACTCGGAGTTTCGATGCTTTCCAGTGTCGTCGCTATGCCCGCATCGTAAGCCGCTGTGACCGCGAAGGCAGCCCTGGCTAGATTCCATCGCGTCGTGCGACTCAAACTACCGGAGTTCGCTGCCATCTCATCTGCCAACCGGGCGTAGTCTGCGACAGAGGTCACAATCGCTACATCGGCAAAGTTCTTCGCCGCTGACCGAACCATCGACGGTCCACCGATATCGATATTTTCGATTACATCCGCGAACGAAACTCCGGGTCGGTTCGCAGTCTTCTCAAACGCATACAGATTTACCACTACCATATCGATTGGTTCGATCTGGTGCTCAGCGACTGACGCCCTATGATCCGCGTTATCACGTATATGTAGTATCCCACCATGAACTTTTGGGTGAAGTGTCTTCACTCGCCCGTCGAGCATTTCGGGAAATCCAGTCAGGTCGCTAATATCGCGCACCGGAAGACCAGCTTCTCGTAGCGCACGCGCAGTTCCTCCTGTCGAAACTAGATCGACTCGGAATGAAGCGAGGACTCGAGCAAAATCAACGAGTCCAGTCTTATCGGTAACAGAAAGCAGAGCGCGACGGATCTTACGAAAATCAGTAGGAGCGGCTAAATAGTCAATGTCGTGTTCAATCATCACCTGACTATTCTAAGCCAGCACACCGACGACATGTCGCTAGAGCAGGACCGATCCGGTTAGCGAGCTTACCAGAGCTACATCGTGTGCAATACACCAGCGCTTCATCCCGTTGGCAATATTCTCGACGGCGCGTGGATCCGCATAGCTAGCCGTCCCGACTTGTACCGCAGTCGCTCCAGCCATCATGAACTCCACCGCGTCCTCGGGCCGAACAATTCCTCCCATACCTACGATAGGAATCGTCACATTCTTTGAAACCTCGTGCACCATCCGCACGGCAATTGGCTTGATGGCAGGTCCGGAGAGCCCTCCGGTAATGTTGCCGATACGAGGACGACGCGTCTCAACATCGATCGCCAAAGATACGAAGGTGTTGACGAGCGAAACAGCGTCGGCTCCCCCATCTGCAGCAACACGCGCCATTAATCCAATATCCGTGACATTTGGCGAAAGCTTGACCATCAAAGGCCTGCGAGCGACCGCCTTACAGCGTGCTACCAGCTCCCAAAGTTGCGGAGGATCGGTCCCAAAGACCATGCCTCCATGGCTGGTATTGGGACAACTCGCATTCAGCTCATACATCGCTATGTCCGGGGCGTCGTTCAGGGCTTTGATTACCTCAAGGCAATCTTGGATAGTGAAACCAAAGACATTCGCAAGAATGACCGCTCCTTTGATTTTCCTCAGCTTGGGTAGCTTTTCTGCGATAAAGGCTCGAACCCCCATATTCTGCAGCCCAATCGCGTTCATCATCCCCGCGGCGGTTTCGATGATTCGGGGAGCCGGATTACCTGCCATGGGCTCGCGCGAAAGCCCCTTGGTAACGAACCCTCCTATCCGAGATATTGAGACAATGTCCTCAAATTCGACCCCATAGCCAAAGGTTCCGCTCGCCGCAATTACCGGCGAACAAAACTCAATACCGGCAACCTTCACCCGCATGTCAGGTTCTTTGGTTCGTGCAGACGCGCTCACTGTCATGATTCCATTCTCATACTTAAACAGTTTAGCGGTACCTTACCGCCCGTCAGCATTGGCTGGTCGCAGTGCTTCAGTTAGAACCCGACCAACACTAGCGGACGGCGCATTAACTCCCAAAACAGACGCAAACGTAGCCGCGAGGTCCACCGGGGCAACTTGCTCGCGATACAGCCCTGGCAAAAACTCCTCCCCAAAAAAACCAAGTGGCACATGTCGGTCATAGCTCCAAGGAGAGAAATGCGTCGTCTGTATCCCGGTTAATTATTCCATCTGGTACGCTGTCGGGAAGATCATCACATACCATCCACCGTGATCGGTGTAACTATGGGAAATGAGGCGTCCAAACTCCGTGTTGGGCACCTTTCCTGCCTCCAGATCAACCTGAGTGCGGCTGAAGTAAATCGACGGATCGGCGTCGACGCGGCTCTCTTGATACCTCCGAATAGCTTCCGGCGTGAGCAGAGTGTTTGGAGGCAATGCCGAAGCGCCTAGCTTCTTGACAGCCGTTGGAATCGCGTCGACCACAGCCTGCTCGGCATCCTTTTCAGATGCGGCGCCAAAAGCTCGAGGATCGAGCGCCAGATATGGCAGCTCTTGAGTCGGCATAAAATAATGCACGCCTTTATTCGGAGAGAACCGGGCATTTAAACTCTCGTCAATCGCTTCAGTAAGAGCGTCCAAATCCAGGCGCGCCGAAGCCACACCCAGCTTCGCAGATTCCGTGGGAATTGGCCCGATTCCATGATCCGCGGTCAGCGCGACCATCACATTTTCCAAGCCAATCTTTTTGTCAATGTAGCTGAAGAAGCTGTCGAGGTCCTGATCCAGGCGAATGACCATCTCACGCTGAGCGTCATAATCCGGTCCAAACTGATGTCCTTGGATGTCGTTAGCTGACAGACTAACCGTGAGCACATCCGTCACACTGTTCTGGCCCATCGACTCCCCTCGATAAGAGCGCGGACGAAATCCAGCTCGTAACTGTTCGCAGCAGGAGTATGCCCTACGAGTGAGTAGAATTGCGTCGTTCCGTCAAGACCTGCCTCTTTTACTGCCTGCGCTATCCTCGGACCTTTGTTGAACTTCGTCGCCCAGTCCGGCAATTTCTGCATGTAATAGGTTGAAGTGACAAAACGGCCCGATGAGTTGTCGATCCAGAACGCCCCGTTAGCAGTCTGTCCGGCCGGCAGAATCGCTGCCCGATCTTTTAGCGATACGCCATACAGCTTTGCCTGCCCCTGCGTCGCGAGTCGAACTTCGTCCCCGATAGTCGTAGCAAGCAGATTGATCGGCGAAGATCCAATTCGAGGATCATTCGGAGCAGGCGCCGGAGGAACTGGGATAGGTAGATCGTCAAAGTTGCCCACCAGACGATACCGCTCGTCTTCGACCGACGAAATCACCCGGTCTGCATTGCGGCTTAAGTCCCACCACTCGTTACTACCGATGCCGTGGCCGTCTGTATACGCCCCTGTCCCAATGGTCGCGTGTCCTGGAGCCGTTTTTGTGTTGGCGTAATCAAAATAGCAAGAGTTAAAGTAGGCCCCACGCCTCAGAAAGAGATTAAACCCATTCGGTGTTTTCAGCGCATCTCGATAGCGATCGAGATAGTCGCCGCGAAATTGATCGATAACCAGAATCACGACGAGTTTCGGCTTTGCGTGATAGACATCAGACCGCGCCGAAGATAGAGCAATCAGGGAAAAAAACACGATAGAAGGACAAGAACAGGCTTTCGTATCACATTAGGGTAAATGGAAAGTATTGCGGAAAGATTGCAAGTCCTTATCGCTTCGGGAAGACGCTAAAATGAGAGGTGATGATTGATCTTGCATTTGTTCGGGCTAATTTGGCCTTTGTAGAAGAGAAGTTGCGTAATCGGGGAATGGATCCTGCCGTCGTGCTCGGTAGCTTCGTCGAAGTCGATCGCGCGCGGCGCGAAGCTATCACCCGAGTGGAGACACTAAAGGCCCAGCGAAACAGGCTTACCGAAGAGATCGCAAAACTGAGGCGTGAGGGCGCGGATACAACAGCACAAACCGATCAGACACGTGCCCTGAAATCTGAAACGGAGTCGCTTGAATCCTCTGCAGTAATCTCCGACGAACGCTTGAAAGAGATCCTGCAAGCTCTCCCCAATCTGCCTCAGGACTGCGTTCCTATCGGAAAATCGGCCGACGAGAATCGACAGGAAAAGGTCTGGGGCGAGAAAACTGTCTTCGACTTTCCCGCAAAACCTCACTGGGACCTGGGGGAAGCATTGGGCATCCTCGATTTTAGCCGCGCCGCCAAAATCTCAGGCTCCCGCTTTGTTATTCAATTCGGACAGGGAGCTCGCCTTGAGCGCGCCCTCGCCAACTACATGATCGACCTTCACACTGGCGAACACGGCTATACCGAAGTCCTGCCGCCTTACATGGTCAACTCCAAGTCCCTCTTCGGCACCGGTCAGCTGCCCAAATTCGCCGAAGATCTATTTCATTGCGACGATAAAGGCAGCTACCAGCCAGGCGTATATCAAGAGAGTGATCATTGGCTTATCCCCACCGCCGAGGTTCCCGTCACAAACATTTTCCGCGACGAGACTCTCGACGAATCGCAGCTTCCAACGTCCTTCTGCGCCTACACTCCATGTTTCCGCTCCGAAGCTGGATCTTACGGCAAGGATGTTCGCGGCATGATCCGTCAACATCAGTTTCAAAAGGTCGAGCTGGTCAAGTTTGCACGACCCGAGGACTCCAATGCAGAGCACGAACTCCTAACCCGCCATGCTGAGACCGTCCTGGAGCGCCTTGGTCTCCCTTATAGACGAATGCTGCTCTGCACAGGGGATATGGGATTTTCTGCTGCTAAAACCTATGACCTCGAGGTGTGGTTGCCTGGGCAGCAGCTCTATCGGGAGATTTCTTCTTGCTCTAATTTCGAGTCTTTCCAAGCCCGCCGGGCAAATATCCGTTATCGTCCCATTGGAGCGAAAAAGACCGAGTTTCTTCACACTCTAAATGGAAGCGGCCTCGCTGTAGGCCGCACCTACCTCGCGATTCTGGAGAACTATCAGCGGTCTGACGGCACGATTAGAGTCCCAGATGTGTTAGTGCCCTATATGAACGGCGACACGGTCATCGGCAAGCAACAAGGCAGGAGTTAATTCATGTTCAAACTGATTCGCAACTACATCTTCTGGGCCTACGAACGAGGAAGTTTCCATTATGACGTCATGGTGACAGCTATTCTGATCTTTATGTTCGTCTCACCTCATTTGATCGACTTCAAGGACAAACCGGTTGAGACAGTTGCTCTCCATGCGAGCGAGGTGCTGGTCAGAGAGGCGGGAACCTCCGGCGGAAGCAGCCGCTTCATCTATCAGGTTCGCGCCGATGATATGAGCGGCGCTCGCAACGACCCTGAACGCCGCGCGGCGATTTTGCGTGTGATCGAACCAATATCAGGCGAGGTATCACTCGAACGGTACGAGCCCATTCGTGACGCTCAGGGCAAAATCGTTGCTTACAACGCCTGGGTGCTCCGCTAATTTCCTAACAAAGATCGTATCTCACTCTGGGAGTGCCTTACCAATGGTCACTATTCGTCGTATCGTTGCATCACTTCTCTTTTCATCAGTCACTTTGGGCCCCGTTGCGCTTTCTGCGGTGGCGCAGCCAAAGGCCGGCCACCTGGACGAAGTTCTTCGGCAGATGGATGCGGCGAGCTTGAAATTCCAGTCGGCTGAAGCCAGCTTTCAGTGGGATCTCTACGAGAAGGTCGTGCAACAAACGACAACGCAAAAAGGGACAATCTACTTCAAGAAAGAAAGTGGGAAGACTGTCATGGGGGCCAAAGTGACTTCGCCCTCCACCAAAATCCTGGAATATCGCAATGGGACGCTAACTCTATTCGATCCTGGCACCGACCATGAGACGATCATTACTCCGAAGGGAAACCAGGCTCAAATGGAGAGCTTTCTTACTCTTGGGTTTGGTGGAAGTGGCAAAGAGATGGCTAAAGCATGGACTATTTCTGATTTAGGGGACGAGATGTTGAACGGGGTGCAGACGGCCAAGTTGGACCTGGTCCCGAAAGATCCATCGGTCCGCAATAATTGCACACATATGACGATCTGGGTGGACCCAGCCCGCGGTATTACCTTGAAGCAAAGCTTTTATATGCCGTCGGAGGACTACCGGACCGCTGTTTATTCCGATGTCAGATATAACCAAGGCGTCGACACCAAGGCCTATCAATTCAAAACCGATAGCAAAACCACAGTAGATTCGCACTAGAGCTTTTGAATACCGAACCTCCCCCAACGGGCCTGGTCTGGGTTTGGCTAAGCGTCGATTAGAAACTCGCCGTCGCGCATGATCTGCTCTTCGCCTTGGGCGTCACCTAGCCAGATGCTGAACTCGAGACCGACTACATCGATATGGGTGGAGGACTTCCACGGCGCGCCGGTGTGGGCGCCGTAGGGATCTCCAAAGGCGATGTGGATGCCGGGGAACTTTTCGTCCTGCAGGATGTTGCCAATGACGCGATCGACGCCAATGTTGGTACCAATGGCAAATTCTCCGACTCGATCTGAGTTTTCGTCGGTGTGGGTGTAGGCCCAGAAGTCGCGCTCAAGGGCTTTGTTCTCGCTTGAGACGCGAGTGATGCGATTGCCTTCGATGTTGATGGTGAGGGGGTGGGCGCGGAGGATGCCGTAGCGAGCGCAGAGAAAGTCGCCGACTACTCCGTCGACGACAAAGACACCGTTGACCTCGCCGGGAGCGGTAAAGCATTCGCCGCCGGGAAGGTTGCCCCACTTTTCGGTGCTGATGATTCCGGAGGTTTTGAACCAACGGTATTCCGGGTTGAGCTGAGCGTGGATGTCTGTGCCGGCAGGGGTGGTGGCTCGGACATACGTGGCGGCGCGGACCTTGTCGAGGACTGCCTGGGACAGGCGATCGATGGCGAGGAAGTCGGCGCGCATGCCCTGGGTCATGATCTCGGGGGTGATGTTGACCATGTGGGCATGGCGCATGCGGCGACGGTTGACGACGTCGGTCATCTGCATGCGGCTATGTAGTTCGTTCGGCTGAACCTCGACCGCGAAGATGCTGACCTGGGATGATTCCATGTCTTCGAGGATGGCGGCCGGGAGATCGATGAGTGGGCGCGGGGCCAGGGCTTCGAGTACAAAAGCGTTCCAGGTGCAACCGATGCGATCGAGTTCCGCAACGAGCGAGGCCGCGATGGTGAGGCAGCGCTCGTCCGTGATGAGAGTGACCTTTTCGTTGGGCTGAATACGGAGACAGGTGGTGACGGCGTTGCGGGCGCCGGGGATGAACTCTGCGGGAAATGCGGTAGTGCGGAGGTCTGGTACTGCCTGCGTTGCTTGATCAACCATGAGTGCTGCCTTCCGGATAAAACTTCTTACTAAGATAGCTTGTTACTGAAACGTTACAGGAGAAAAAGGGAGACGATTGTAGTCGCTGCGGTACCCCTCCCCCGGCGTATTTTGTGCTAAAGTCTTCGATCGTTGAGAGTTAGGTCTGGACTTCCCTTTTTCCCACAAATGTAAAGTTCTAAAAGTACAACTACTTTGGTATAGCTCTCGGCAAAGTCTCCCTCTCATTGAGGTTATTGACCGAAACAAAAAACCCCGACACACAGGTCGGGGTTTCTCTTGGGCCTGTTTTAATTATACCGGGCTTGGCGGGGTATTGTGCCATGCGAATCTGCTTGTCTGGCGCAGTGATTTGCGGTTCTGGGGCTTGACAGGTTTTAACCAAAAGGAAATTCTCCCGCACAAAGGAGGTCGATGAGACAAAAAGTCCTTCTGACCACATATCGTTTAGAGAAGGGGGCTTTGGGTCCCTCAATCCTTGATCTGTTGCACCGTGGAGGTGACGCTGGAAAGCACATTTGACGTGATCGTCGTTGGCCTCGGCGCTATGGGAAGCGCCACGGCATACCACTTATCTAAGCGAGGCGCCAACGTGTTGGGGCTGGAGGCCTTTACTCCCGCTCATGATAAAGGGTCGTCGCACGGGGAGTCGCGCATTATTCGGCAGGCGTACTTCGAAGACCCTGCCTATGTTCCGCTTGTTCTGAGGGCCTACGAGCTTTGGGATGAGTTGGAAGAAGAGAGCGACGAGAACCTGTTGAGCATTACAGGGGGGATTTCTATCGGACCTCTCAAAGGAACGCTCGTGGCGGGTTGCTTGAGAAGTGCCATGACACACGGTCTTGGACACGAGCTGTTGGACTCTAACCAGATGCGTCGGCGTTTTCCGCAGTTTGCCCTGGCAGACGATGAAGTAGGTTTCTACGAAGAGAAGGCGGGCTATCTCAAACCCGAGGAATGTATCAGACAGCACCTACGCGTTGCATCGAAGCTCGGAGCAGATCTTCGTTTCGAAGAACCCATGCTTTCGTGGACTGCAGCTCCGGATGGTGACGGCGTAAGCGTTACCACGGACAAGCACACTTATCATGCAAAATCGTTGGTGCTTTCTGTCGGCTCCTGGTTCGCGGAGTTGGTACCAGGCGTTTCGATGCCGGTCGTCGTCTCGCGCAGGGTCCTGTTCTGGCTTAGGCCTCTTTACGAGTCTTCCAGCTTTGATCGTGGAGTGTTCCCGGTCTTCCTGTGGGAGCCTGAGGGATCGCCGTTGTTCTATGGTCTTCCGCGAATAAGCGAAGATGGGAGCCCAAAGGTCGGGATTCACTCTGGCGACGAAACATGCACGCCGTCCACGATTGATCGGCGCATCCATCCGCGAGATGAATCGGCAATCAGGTCCGCCATCGGAAGTAGAATTCCCGCGCTCAATGGAGAGATCTCTCACACAGCGACCTGCATGTACACGATGACGCCGGACGAACACTTCATTATCGATACGCACCCCAACTATCCGCAGGTGAGCCTTGCTGCCGGATTCTCCGGTCATGGTTTCAAATTTTCTTCCGTGGTTGGAGAGATTCTTTGCGACCTCGCGATGACGGGAAAGACCTCAAACGATATCGGCATCTTCTCTGGCTCCCGATTTCGTAAGCAACGATAGGTTTTCAGAGGCCGGCGCGGGTTTCAGAGGCCATGTAGTCGACGACGGATTTGAGGTTGCCGGTTTCGCGGAAGACTTTTAGCTGGCGGTCGGCTCCGGTGCCCTGCGCGAGCATGGTGTGGATGTAGTTGATCTCACTGCGGCTGCCGAGTTCGTCAAGAACGTCATCGACGAAGACGAGGTACTCATAGATGAGATCGCGGACCGGCACTTCGGTTTGTTTGCCGAAGTCGATCATCTTGCCATCGATGCCGTAGCGGACGGCGCGGAATTTGTTCTCCATGAGGAGAGCTCTGGAGTATTGTCGATAGTCTATGTTGCGGGAGTGGAGATGCCAGAGCTTGCAGGCGGTGGCCTGAATGAGCGCAGCGATGGCGATGGACTCCTGCGCGCGGAGAGGGATGTCGCAGATGCGGACCTCAACCGTGTCGAAGAAGGGATGGGGGCGAACGTCCCACCAGATTTTTTTTGCATTGTCGATGGAGTTGGTCTTGATGAGCAGGTTTACGTAGCTTTCGAACTCGGAATAGCTGGAGAAGCTGTCGGGCAGGTTGGTGCGGGGGAAGTTTTCAAAGACCTTGGCGCGGTAGCTCTTGTAGCCGGTCTCCATGCCTAGCCAGAAGGGCGAGTTGGTGGAGAGCGCGAGGATGTGGGGGAGAAAGTAACGAAGCGAGTTCATGACGCGAATGGCTGCTTCGCGATCTTCAATGCCTACGTGGACGTGGAGGCCGAAGATGAGATTGGCGCGGGCGACGAGTTGCAGGTCTTCGACGACCTGCGCGTAGCGGGGATCGGGGTAGATCTCCTGCACGCGCCAGTCGGCGAAAGGGTGGGTGGCGCCGGCGATGAGGAGGAGATCGTGCTCTTCGGCGAGGGCGATCATGTTGCGACGGAGATCGAAGAGGTCTTCCTGGGCGACCTGAATGTTGCTGCAGACACGCGTGCCGACCTCGATGACGGATTGATGCATCTCGGCTTTGACACGCTCCTCGAGGCGGAGCTTGCCTTTGGCGAGCATCTCGGTGGCGATGTGCGAGCGCAGATCGCGGGTTTCCGGGTCGACTGTCTGGTACTCCTCTTCGATGCCTAGCGTGAAGGATGGCCGCATGCGTTCTCCGCTTATGGTTGTGAGTCAGAAGAGTATCACTGCTTTTCAGGGCCGCGAAAACTAGGCTTCTTTTTTGGTCTTCTTCTTTTCGGTCTTCTTCGGTGCAGGCGTTGCTGCGGGTTTCGATGCCGATTTCCCGGTTGATGGCGCGAGGAAAGAGGACCAGCTCAACTCATGTTTAGCTTTAGTAGAGGATTGCGCCTTCTTTACGGCGAGCTTTGACACTTTGTCGACGATCCAGTCGAAGCTTTCCTTGCCTACGGAGTGGAGGTCAGCATCGGGTGCGGGATTCATGAAGTCGATGGCGTAGGGGATGCCGTCTTCTACGGCGAACTCTACGGTGTTTAGATCGTAGCCGAGGGCTTTGCAGAGGGTGAGGGCATCTTTTTCGACGCGCTTGAGGAGCTTCTTGTCGTACTCCGGCGGGTCGAGGACGTAGCGATGCTCGTGGGGGCGGCGCGGATCGTAGGGCATGATGCGGACGTCCGTCTGGCCGACGACGTAGCAGCGGAAGTATTCCTGGAAGTTGACTGCAGCCTGCAGGGTCATGCAGAGATCGCGAGTCTGGTCGTAGGCGTGGAAGAACTCGTGGCGATTGTGGACGTGGAAGACGTCGCGCCAGCCGCCGCCATCGTGAGGTTTGAGGAATGCCGGGAAGCCGACGTATTCGAAGATGCCATCCCAGTCGAGGGGAAATTGCAGGTTTCGGAGGGAACGTTCGTTGATTTGCGGCGGAAATTTCTTATGCGGGAGGAGGACTGTTTTTGGTACGGCTACGCCGAGTTTGGAGGCGAGGGCGTAGTTGAAGAATTTGTCGTCGGCTGACCACCAGAAGGGATTGTTGATGATCTGGGTGCCGGTGAGGGCCGCGTTCTTGAGAAAGGAGCGATAGAAGGGCATGTCGTGCGAGATGCGATCGACGATGACGGCATAGCCGGAGGGCGCGGCCATATGTACGCCACCGACGCAGACAAACTCAGCCTGAATGCCCTCGATCTCCATCGCGTTGATGCGGTCAACCAATGCGCCGGGAAAAGTATTTTCCATTCCGAAAAGAACACCGATCTTCTTCACTGAAATCCTCCGTTGATGGGTTATGGGAGAGGTTCGGCCGATGGGCTAGAGGTAGGTTTGCAGCATTCTCTGCCACCAGGACCAGTCGTGACCAGTGTTGTCGCCCCAGACATCGAGGCGGCAAGGGATGTTTTTGTTGCGAAATATCTGCGCCATGCGTTCGTTGTCGTTCCAACACTGGTCGTGAACGCCGGTGGCGAGGACATAGCTGTTACGGCGGTAACGATCGAGATACCAGGAGTCGCTGATGTTGGGGAGGTAATGCATGGGGATGTTGAAGTAGCAGTCGTCGTCGTAGTAGCCGCGGAGAAAGTTGGAGGGATCGAAGGCTCCGCTCATGGAGAGCATGCCGGTGAAGACATCCGGGTGGCGGAGTGCGATGTTCATCGCATGATAACCGCCGAAGCTGGTGCCGATGCTGCCAAGACCAGAGTATTGGTTGAGTTGACGGATGAGGGGGACGACTTCGTTGATGATGTAGTTGCCGTACTGGACCTGACGGGCGATTCTCCAGCGTGGCTGGACATCGCGGTTGTACCAGCTCTCGCCGTCGACCGAGTCGACGCAGAAGAGCTGGAGGTGGCCGTGTTCGAGCTTGTCCCGAACGGTGCTGACCATATGGCGATCTTCAAACTCGTAGAAGCGGCCACAGGAGGTGGGGAAGACTACGGCTGGATAGCCTGCGTGCCCGAAGATCAGCAATTCCATGTCGCGACCGAGGGAAGGTGAGAACCATTTGTGGTATTCGCGTTTCATCGGGCTCCCTCTGCTAGTCTGATGCAATCGTAGTTTATTGGAGCAATTTCCTTCGCATTGAAACAATCATCGCAATCTCATTCAATTCCGGCGCTTACGTCCGTTGAGCGCGAGCCGGTGGCCGCCTTTTTTTCTGAAGAAGCAATCACCGAGCATATCGCAGACGATCTGGATTCTAATCCGAGATACAGCGTACGTAAGTTTCATTCGGAGATTTTGCCGGACGACCGGTTTGTTTCGGTCTATCTGCCGCCACAGTATCTGGAGGAGGAGGACCGCCGGTTTCCTGTCTTCTACTTACACGATGGGCAGAATTTGTTCGACGGGCGCACCTCGTACATTGCAGGACGAACCTGGAAGGCGCATACGACGGCTGACGAGCTGAGTGTCAACGGTGAGATTGAACCGGTCATTCTCGTCGGTGTTGCAAATACAGGCCTTCGTCGCATGGCGGAGTATACCCCGACGCGCGACATCAAGATGGGCGGGGGTGAGGGATCCAGTTATGGGCGGCTGCTGGTAGAGGAGTTGAAGCCACTGATTGACCGTTCTTACCGTACGTTGAGCGATGAGAGGAACACGGGATTGGGAGGGTCTTCACTAGGGGGGCTGATCTCGCTCTATCTGGGGTTTTCGTACCCGGAGGTGTTTGGCAAACTGGCAGTGATGTCACCATCACTGTGGTGGGATCAGCGGAGCATCTTCAACGTGGTTGATCAGACACGACCGAGGCCCGCGGCACGTATCTGGCTGGACATCGGCACGGCAGAGGGGGTGCGACATGTGCGGGATGCGGACCATTTGGAACGGCAGTTGATAAAGCGGGGCTGGCAGTCGGGGGTTGACCTTGCTTTCATGAAGGCCGACGGGGCGGTTCATGACGAAAATGCGTGGTCGGAGCGATTTGGGGACGTTCTGCGCTTTCTTTTTCCGCCAGACTGAGGAAGTTTGCGCTTCTTCGTTGCTAAAAGGCGCATTTTCAGCCATACTTAGTTGTTGGGTAATGTACCTAAAGTCCCTGTCCAAAAAGAGATCGACAGCGCGGCTATGTCACCCAAACCAATAATGTTCTGAAAGGCATCGCCCGTGTTGATGATTCGTTTGGCGCGCGTTGGAGCGCGTAAGCAGCCACATTACCGCATCGTTGTTATCGAGAAGGACCGCGCCCGCAATGGCCGTTCGGTCGAAGTGGTAGGAACCTATAATCCGCGCACTAACCCCGCGACCGTTGATTTGAAACGCGACCGCATTGATTACTGGACCGGCAACGGCGCACAGCTATCGGAGCGTGTGGGGAAACTGATGGCACAGAAGCCGGCAGAGGCAGTTGCCGCAGCCTAGGAGTTACTGGTCAATGCTATCTTTGGGCATGAGGTAATGGTTCCCAAAGATAGCTGCCACAATAGGTTCCTTGAAGCACGTCCGAGCACCGTTTCACGTAGACTCCTTGGTATTGCACAGTCGAAATGCAGTGGCCTTGCAAAGCAGAGGGCCCGGGGTTTATAACCCTGGACTTCCTGCGACCGGTGTATCGCTCGTTGCAGCAACTTCCTGGTAGATCTCGCGGTAGACGAGACAAAGGGAAAGAGCTTGAGCGCTGCATCGTGACTCCCAGACCCAGAAGGTGTGCGATGACACAGGCAACCCAGTTTCCTGCAGGGAATAACCCTGTAAAGAACATGACCGACCTTGTAGCGGAGATAGCCCGTGCCTTGGTGGACGACCCAGACAGCGTATCGGTCGAGGCCGTAGAAGATGGCGAGTGTACCGCGATTCGCTTGCGGGTCGCTGCCAGCGATGTTGGTAAAGTAATCGGAAAACAAGGCCGAACAGCACGTTCCATGCGAACAATTCTTAGCGCAGCCAGCATGAAGCTGAAGCACCGGTTTTCGCTCGACATCGTGGAAGAGGATCCACCCCCTGCGCCCTAAAGTTCAGGATAGCTTCCGGCGTCTGGGCTCTCGCATCTCGTCAGGTTTTGCTCTATGACGCAAACCACTCCAGCCTGGATTGTGTTAGCACATCTGCTTCGACCTCAGGGTCGTAAGGGTGAGGTGCTGGCGGAGTTGTTTACCGATTTCCCGGAACGCTTCGAGAAGCCGGCGAGAGTCTTTCTTGCGCCTTCGGGCTTCGCAGGAGAGGAGTCGGAGGCACGTGCCGCGGAAGTTATGGGGTTCTGGCTGCCGGTTGGCAAAAACGAGGGTCGCGTCGTACTGCAGTTGGCGGGCATCGAAACGATCTCGGACGCGGAGGCGGTCGCCGGGTTGGATGTGCTTGTGCCTCGCGAGGAGCGGCTTCCACTGGACGATGACTCGGTTTACATCAGCGAGTTAGTTGGCTGTACCGTGTACGACGGAGCGACGGCAATAGGTGTGGTCGAAGACGTTCAGTTTGCTACGACCGCGGATGGAGCGCGCCGGCTCACCGACGCTGCGCCACTGTTGGAGGTAGAGTCTGCTGCAGGAGATGAGATTCTTATTCCGTTTGTGAAGGCTTTCCTGGTCGCGGTGAATGCGGAGTCGAAACGAATCGAGATGAAGCTGCCTGAAGGTCTTGTCGAGGTCAATCGAATCTCCGCCGAGAAAAACTAGAAGTGGTAGGCCACGCCTAGCGAGAGGATCGGGTAGACGGGCACCTTCTTGAGGTCTTCGTTGATCTTATGAATCTCCTGCTTGAGGCTAATCTGTGCCTCGGAGTTGGTGGCGAAGCTGGTGCATCCCTGGTTGGTACAAGCGGTACCGGTGAGGTTGACGTTGATGGTGGGAACGCCCGTGTAAGCGACTCCTAGCTCAACAGGGATAGAGAGGCGCCGGCTGTTGCGCGGGAGAACATTGCCGAAGCCCAGCAACAGCATAGGGGAAAATTTGCGGGGATAGGCGAGCGACATGTTGCCATGGACCGGATCGGCGACGCTGTTGATAAAGTTCTGATCGCCAAGGGAGAATTGCTGTCCCGCCGGTACGGCGGCAGTGGAGGAGACTGTGTTTTTGGCGTAGAGGATGCCGGGGCTGATGTGGAAGCTGTATCCCAGGGGGAACCAGTCGAGGGTGTGCTGCGAAGACCTGAAGTGAAGATTTGCGTTGTAGTTGACGCCGTCGATGCCAAAGGGATAGGCGAAGGCTAAGAAGTTGGCACCAGAGCGGAGATTGAAGCGGCGAAAGAGCGGCGTGGCGAGTTCCGCGCCGGCTCCTAATGTATTCGCCTTGATGCCGAAGGCCGCTGTGCGAAAGGGCTTCTGAGACGGCAGTTTCTTTGTGAGAGGTCTAGGGACGACGCGGATGACTCCTCCCTCCGCGCTCGAGGAGTTGTCGGTTGGCTTATAGGACTCATCAATCGAGAGGAGTCTGTGGTTTTCGGGGAGGGTGAGAGCGAGTTGGGATGGCGCACCCGGATTCGAAGACGTCGGCTGCTGTGCTGAAACCATGATGGTGAGAGATACCGGAAGTAACATCAGGAGAGCAACAGCACGCTTTAGTTCAAACACGGAGACGCTCTTTCGTCTCGCCGCGACGACCTGAATGAAGATAATGGAGCACAGGTCATTCCCGATGAGATCTTCGTTTGGAATCAGTCGCCGGACTTCACAACTTCCAAGTGATATGGTGCAGTCTGGGAGTTCGAAAACAAGCGGCTGTACCGCACTTATCGTCTATGCGCTTTGACATCATCACGATCTTTCCCGATTTCTTTGCCGGCCCGTTTGACTTCGGGATTCTGAAGCGCGCCCACACTACGGGTCTCGTGCAGATTGCCACACACGATCTGCGCAGTTTCACGCACGATCGCCATCGAACGGTGGATGATCGGCCGTTTGGTGGCGGCGAAGGAATGGTGTTGAAGGCACAACCCATCTATGAGGCGATGAAGTCGTTGAATCTCTCTCCGAAGATTGGCAGGGACAAGAAGAAAGAGACGGTGATTCTGCTTTCGGCGCAAGGGCAGCCGTTCACTCAGTCGCTGGCTCAAGAGCTTTCGGTGACAGAACGGGTCGTTATTTTGTGTGGGCGATATGAGGGTGTTGATGAGCGAGTGAACGAGTTGTTCTGCGATCGTGAGATTTCGATTGGGGATTATGTTTTGTCGGGTGGGGAGTTGGCGGCTGCGGTCATTGTCGATGCTGTCGTTCGGCTGTTGCCGGGGGCGCTGGGAAATCCCGACTCATCGCGATTTGAGAGCTTTGGCGCTGAAGAGGTCGCGGATCGTTCCGACTCTGCAGACGGGCCGCCGAGGTCAACCTACGGCGCTGGTGGGTTGCTGGACTATCCGCACTACACTCGGCCGGCGGACTTTATGGGGGTGAGTATCCCGGAGGCGCTGTCGGGTGGCAATCATGAGGCGATCCGGCGCTGGCGGAGAAGAATGGCGCTGAAGAAAACTCTGGAGAACCGCCCTGATCTGCTTGAGAAGATCGAGATTACCGAGGAGGACCGTGAGATTCTGGCGGAGTTGCGAGGATACGAGGAATAAAGAGGATAAGGCGGTTGTGACCGCGCTTCTTGAGCAGTTTTCGACCCGGAAAGTGCAGATTTCGTGTACACTAAAGGTCGAGTCCAACATAGGAAAGTTGTGTCATGTCCATTCATCCGATTATGCAGAAACTGGCCGCCAAGTTTGAGCGGACCGATTTACCCGCGTTCGCCCCTGGCGATACAGTTCGAGTTCAAGTAAAGATTCGCGAAGGCGAAAAAGAGCGTCTGCAGGCGTTTGAAGGCATGGTAATTGCCTGCCGCAAGGGCGCACAGGGATCGTTCACGGTTCGCAAGATGAGCTTCGGCCAGGGCGTCGAGCGCATCTTCCCGTACAACTCCAAGGTCGTCGACAAGGTCGAGAAGGTTCGCTCCTACGAAGTTCGCCGTTCGAAGCTGTTCTACCTGCGCGGTCTGCGCGGTAAGGCTGCTCGTCTGCGCGAGGTTGAGCGCGCGGCCAAGTAAGCATTCAATTCCCTGTTTTCCACTGAGCCACGACTTCGGTCGTGGCTTCGTTGTGCGTGGTGAATATACACTCGAATCTTGAAGAGCATGGCTTCGAAACCCACCACACGTGCGTCGAAAACAGTGACGGCGGCTACTGCGAAACAGCGCTTGCTGAAGCAGTTGATTTGCAGCGATGCACCGGAACAGGCACTGCGGTACTACGGCTTCGAACGGATAGCCGGGGTGGATGAGGTCGGGCGCGGGGCACTGTTTGGTCCGGTGGTGGCAGCAGCGGTGATTCTGCCAGAGAACCTGGATGAGTTGGCGAACGCGGGGCTGAAAGACTCCAAACAGCTGACGCGGGAGGAGCGCGAGTCGCTAGATCACCAGATACGTGCGATGGCGCTGGCGGTTTGCGTAGCGGAGATCGATGCTGAGACGATCGACCGGGTGAATATTTATCAGGCAACACGAATGGCGATGCTGGCCGCGGTGCAGGGATTGACGCTGGTGCCTGATCATTTGCTGATCGATGCTATGCGCGTGGATCATCCATGTCGCCAAACGAAGCTGATCTATGGAGATGCCCTGAGTCTTTCGATTGCGGCGGCTTCGGTGATCGCAAAGGTGCATCGGGATGGGCTGATGCGGGAGTTAGATACCGTGCATCCGGGATACGGGCTGGCTTCGCATAAGGGGTACGGGACGCCAGAACATCGTCGGGCGTTGGCTGAGATTGGGCCTTGCGCACTCCACAGAAGAAGCTTCGCACCAGTCCGTGGGGCTGATCCTGATGCTGCGCTTGAAGAAGAACTTTTGTTTGAAGATGCTGATCTCGATAAAGGCCTGGAGGAAGCTGAGTGGGCTTGAAGTTGATGTGTGTCGTGGCGCATCCGGACGATGAGTGCTACGCCTTTGGGGGAGCGTTGGCACTGGCGGCGAATCGAGGAGTTGAGACCTACGTGATTTGCCTGACGGATGGTCAGGCGGCAACGAATCGAGGCGATGCTGCGAATGGGGAAGCGCTCGGAAAGATGCGGCGAAAGGAGTTTCGTGCTTCGTGCGAAGTGCTGGGTGTGGCACGGCATGAGCTCCTGGATTATCAGGACGGGCATCTGGAGTTTGTTCACTTCTCACAGGCGGCTGAGAGGCTGGTAGAGCGGATGCGACGATTCAAACCAGACGTCGTGATTACTTTCGGCGGTGACGGAGGACAGAATACTCACGCAGATCACATGATGACTTCGATGCTAACGACGGCAGCGTTTCACTGGTCGGGGCAGCCGAAACGATATCCCAATGCGGGAGAGGCGCATAGGGCAAGCCGGTTGTACTACGTGACTGCGAATTTTCTGATGCCTGACCGACAGCCCGCAATGATGATGCCCTGGACAGTGACTCTGGATATCCGAACCGTGCGCGAGCGGAAGACCGAGGCTTTTCGAAAACATGTGTCGCAGGCGCCGTTGATGGAGAAGACAAGGGATATCTTTGAACGATATGGAGCGGAGGAGTTTTACTCTCTTGTGGCTGTGGCTGAACCGCAGGCAGCGCGGTTAAGGACAGACTTGTTCGACGGGTTGACCTAAATTTGCATCGTATTGGTTAGTGAACGGAAGCGGGTCGGATTAACCGGTCGTGCTGTGGGGGTGTGATGGATGCAGACGGGCTGGAATCGGCGGGTGATCCGATTGCGTTGTTTCAACGGTGGATGAAGGACGCTGAGGCTGGGGAGCTAAATGATCCGAGTGCAGTGGCACTGGCTACCGCTACGTGCGATGGCATGCCAAGTGTGCGGATGGTGCTGATGAAGCAAGTGGATACCGAAGGATTCCGCTTCTATACGAATGTGGACAGCCAGAAGGGGACGGAGTTGAGTGAGAATCCGCGGGCAGCGATGTGCTTTCACTGGAAGTCGCTAAGACGTCAGGTTCGAGTCTCGGGGACAGTGACGGAGTTACCCACGCAAGATGTGGATGAGTACTTTCACAGCCGTTCACGATTGAGCCAGCTAGGGGCAGCGGCTTCGCAGCAGAGTCGAGTTCTGGTTTCGCGAGAGGTATTGGAGACTCGCGTGAAGGAATTGGAAGCGGAGTTCCCGGGCGAGATTCCACGACCGGGCTATTGGCGGGGATATTTGCTGCGGCATGAGCGGATTGAGTTCTGGAAGGATGGAGCGGGGCGGTTGCACGATCGTTTCCTGTTTTCGCGCGATGGTGACGCGTGGCGTAAGGAGCGGCTGTTTCCTTAGGACAGGCGAGATGCGATCAGATCCAGAGTTTAGGAAGTGCGCCGCTGGAACCGGTGAGCGGATCGGATTGTGGGAAGCGAATTTTGCGCATGCTGGCGAGGGTCTCGGGACTTGCTGTGCTGCGACAGATGTCCCAGTGCTCGTTCTCCGGGTAGGCACCGATCACAAGGAAGTCGTGCGACGCTGAGATGCGGCAGTGGCCAGTGCCAGTAGGGAGGACGAGGACGTCCCCGGCGTGAACGGTGACGGTTTCTCCACCCTCACCACCCAGCATCAGGTCTGCGTGGCCGGCCGCGAAGCCAAGAACCTCGTGCGCTGTGGAGTGGTAGTGGTGGAAGGCATAGACGCCATTACGCCACTGCGGCGGCCATCCATTGGCGGCGAAGATCCGCTCCATGTCGGCGGCGAGATTGGCGCTCGATGGAAGTGCGCTTCGATATAGAAGAACGGGGAGTGGGCTGTTCGGCATCCAACCGTTGGGTTTGAGATGAAGCTGCTGTGGATTTGGTGGAGAGGAGTTCCCTACCTTCGAGGCAAGGACCTGGCTGCTACCCAGGCTTGCTGCCACGAGCGAAGCAGCGAATTTTCTGCGATCCATTCGACTCATATCGATCTGATGACTCTTCTGTCAGCGAAGTTGGAACTCCGGGCTGCCCATCACGAGAGCGGTGAGCAGGTTGAGAGTGTCGGTCGAGTTGGTCGCGGAAAGCTGCTCGATCTGCTTCCCGATGAGCTGGTTGGTTTGGACGGAAACTTCGGCTCCGATGAGGGTCGACTCGAGAACTCCCAGGGCGACGTTTCGGCCGGCGGGAGGGGGAGAAGCCTGGCTGGGTTGATCGGCGGTGGGCTCGGAGGTGAGTAGAGCCTCGGAGAAGTTCGCGCGGTTAGATTTTTCTTTCGCAGATACCTCCGGGCTTTGCGTAGCGGATGGTTGGGAGAGGAGGCCTAGCGCGAGAACGTGGGCCGCGTCGAACTTCTGGTTGGCCAGCTTGCCTTCGGTGAGCGAGTAAGCAAAGTTTAGACGGCTGACCAGGGCGGAGGAGTTCATCCAGCGATCGGCCGTGATGTAGTAACCGATGGGCGGGAGTGCGTAGTAGAGGGGCATGCCCATCGACTTGAGGGTTTCGACGAGGGCGGCTGGGTTAATGGGATTGGTGTCGGTGGTGCGAAAGGCGGAGGCTACGAACTCCATTGGAGTTTTGACCTTGTTGCGGAAGTACTTTTTCGAGTTGAACTCGGGTGACTGGACGAGGGTACGGAGGATGGATTTTATGTCACCGTCGGTGGAGAGGTAGGTGGCGGCCATGCGGTCTACGAGGGCGGCTGGCGGCTCGTCGGCTATGAAGCGCTGGGCTAATTTGTAACTGATGAAGTGCGCGGTGTGTGGGTCGGCGGCGAGGAGGGTCAGGGCTTGGATTCCCTCTTTCAACCCTGCCTGCGTGTTAGTGGGAGAGCCTGGTTGCGCTGTTGGTTCAGACGAGATGGTGTGGCCTCGCCATTGCTTGGGGCCGGGTTCGTGTTTCTTGTAGTCGTAGAGGAAGGGGCCGGCCTGGTTGGGACGCTCGACGGTCCAGCCAGTGAGGATGGCGGCTAGGGCGGTGACGTCGGCCTGGGTGTAGCCACCGTTGACGCCAAGCGTGTGGAGCTCCATGACTTCCCTGCCGTAGTTCTCGTTGAGGCCATTGTTGCCACGGTTGGAGTTGGGATTGGCGGGGTTGACTCCGTTGGCGAGGGATTCGGGGCCGATGGAGAGCCAGTTGTCGAGGTAGATCATCATGGCCGGGCTGGAGGCGGTAGCGAGGAGCAGGTCGCGGAACTTGCCGAGGGCGTGTTTGCGGATGGCGTCGCGCTCGAAGCTGGTGGTGTACCAGGTGTCAGAGTCTTTACCGATGAAGATGTTGAAGTGATTGAACCAGAAGTCGGCCATGACCTCTTGGAGCTGGCGCTCGCTGAGGATGGCGCGCAGGATCTTGGCTTCGGAGAGTTCGTTGATGATGTTTTTAAGGGAGCCGGCGTTGGCGGCCATACCGGTGAAGATCTCGCGTTCGCGAGGATTGAAGTCGGCTAGGAGAAGATTTTTCTGGTCGCCGGAGACGTAGGTGGTGAAGGCGATGCGGTCGGGGATGGTCAGCTTGATGAGGGTGGGCATCCGCTGATTTTTAGGGAGGGCGAAGAGTTCTCCGGCTACGCGAGCGGCGGTTTCCTGGTCGGTCTTTTTTTGCGCGGCGGCTTCGGCTTCGGTGGGTGGGGCTAGGTTCGGTTTGCCGTCGGCGTTTAGTTTGTGGAGGTCCTGATCTTTGTAGAATTTTGCGACCTGTACTTCGTACATTGCGATGAGGAGGGGGTCGTCGGGGTACGGGCGGCGGCCCTCGGCGATCTGGCCGATGGTGAAGTGATCGGGGAAGAGTTGGAGGGCTTGCTCGGGCTGGAGGGTGAGGGTGGTGTAGTCGGCGAGGCGGTGGTCGAGTGCGGTGTCGGGGATGCTGGCGGGGTTGAGCTGCTGCTCGAACCACTTGTCGGGGCCTAGAGCGAGGACTTTTTCGAGGTCGCCGGGGCGCGGGCCGAAGGTGAAGCGGTTGAGGAGTTGCTGAGCTCGTTCCTGCTGGGTGAGTAGGGCGGATTTTGCAGGGATTGAGGGCTTGGGCTTTGCGGGTTTGGCGGTGGGCCTGGCCTGGGGATGCGCTGGGGCGGCGATCGATAGAGCTACGAGGATGAGCAAGAGCCTTCGCATGAACGCCTCTGGCGGGTTAGACCTGTCCCGCGTCTCGAAGTTGCGTTTTGAACTCTGGAGGGTACCCCTTCCCCCTTTTGGGGGTATTTTGGGCGTAAGGTATTTTGATTCATCGATTTATAGATAGGAGTCACTTGTAAAATATTGCAAATAAATGGGTTACGCACAAAATACTTATTATCAGCGGGTTAGCTACTTGTTCCTGCCCGGCCTGATTAGGTGCCTGTATTAAGTATAGCGACTGGAGGGTAACTCATACGCCACGCGATTGTGCTGGATTGGCGCGGGTTTTGGTGGGTTGGGGGCTTGACAGCTTTTCGGCGTACTAAGGAATTCCCCTGCGGCCTTGAGTAAATGGGTTGATCGTATGGTGGGCGAAGGCTATGGTGAGCGCATGAGCGGGATTCGAGTTGCTACGGTGCAGGATGCGAATGCGATTGCGCGGGTGCATGTGGAGAGCTGGCGGACGACGTATGCGGGTATCGTGCCGGAGGCTTATCTGGCGAGCCTGGAGGTGGAGCAGCGGGAGGGTTCGTGGCGGGAGTGGCTTGGGCTTGATGTGGATGTGTTCGTTGCAGAGGTGGATGGTGAGGTGGTGGGGTTCGTTGGTGGTGGGGCCATTCGTGAGCCTGTGGAGGGGTTCGATGGGGAGTTGTTTGCGATCTACCTGTTGCGGGAGGCGCAGCGGCGTGGGATTGGGATGGCTCTTTTGAAGAGGCTGGCTGGGTCGTTGAAGAAGAGAAGGCTCGGGAGCATGGTGGCCTGGGTGCTTGAAGATAACTCTTCTGGTGGCTTTTATTCGCGGTCGGGTGGTGTGCGGGTGGCTTCAAAGGAGATGGAAGTGGGTGGGGTGATGCTTCCGGTGGTGGCTTATGGTTGGAACGATCTCCGAACGATAGGGGCGGGTGTTGCTCGTGGGTCAGCTTGAACTCCAAGGAACCAAAGTTTCCCATAACCCCGTTTTTCATGTACTTCGACGCCAAGTTCGAATGGTAGTTAGGCAAAAAATCTGCTGAGTTCGAAGGCTACCAAGGATTGTTAACTCTATCCGAGGGTTGGAGATCGACCATTGGACAGACCTGCCCCTCCTGTTTTGTCTTTCTGTTTGCGTCCAGCATGCCGCCCATCGAACGCACCGCCTCCTTACGTGGTTCGAGTATTATGATTTCGCCCAAACTCCGGTCCACGTTGTTGTGCTCTACAGCAATGACTCCCCGCAGATCGTCGCGAAGGAAGGCATCAGCAATGAGAATGACCAGCCCCTCGAACGCAGCCCTAGTGACCATTATCTTCGCGTGCTTGCCGGTTTCTCCGATCCATGCACAGAGTACGCCAGAGCAACGTTCCAAGCAGCTCAAAGCGCTTTTTGCCGAATATTGGGAGGACAACCTTCGCCATTCTCCTGAATTCGCCACTTATCTTGGCGACAAGCGCTACAACAACCAATGGAGCGACTACTCCGGTCCAGGGTTTGTCGATCAACTAAGGCGCGAGCAAATCTTCCTCGACCGGCTGAAGGCCATTGACACCACCGGAGTTCCTGACCAGGACAGGATCTCGGCGCAACTATTGACGAGATCTTTTGTGGAAGATCAGGAGTCCGCTCCCTTTAAAGAATGGGAGATGCCTGTCAGCCAGTTCAGTGGTTTCCACACGGGTTTTCCGCGACTCGTTGCTTCCACCGCCTTCGACACAGCAAAGGACTATGACGACTACATCGTTCGCCTCAATACCGTCTCCAAGCCGTTCTCGCAAATCATCGCCGATATGGATGCCGGTGTTGCGGACAAACGCGTTCCACCGAAGTTTCTGCTTGAGCAGGTCGTAGTTCAGGTGAACGCCATTCTTGCGATCAAGCCTGAAGATTCGCCTTTCGCTGCGCCGCTGAAGAAGTTTCCCGCTACGGTAAGCACTGCCGATCAAAAGCGCATTCGCGAAGCTGTGATGATGGCGATCACCTCGCAGGTGTACCCAACCTATCGGCGCTTCGGCACGTACGTTTCGACGACGTACATTCCGCACGGGCGTACGGAAGCCGGCGTCTGGGCGATCACCGATGGCGACGCGTATTATGCTTTTCTCATTCGCCAAAGCACAACGCTAAACAAGAGCGCGGGCGAAATTCATCAGATCGGGCTCGCGGAGGTGGCACGCGACGAGGTCGAGATGCTGGCGATCGCCAAGAAGCTTGGCTACGGCGACCTGAAGAGCTTCAATGCGGCTGTGAAGGCCAACCCAAAGTTACATCCCACTTCAAGGCAGCAGCTCATCGACTCGTACAATCTGTATATCAACGACATGAAGGCCAAGCTGCCCGATCTCTTCGGTGTGCTTCCCAAGGCACCACTTGAAGTGCTTCCTGTGCCTGAATACATGGAGAAGCAGCAATCCGCGGCTTATTACCAGACAGGCACGCCCGACGGCAAACGTCCGGGAAAGGTTTTCGTAAACACCTACAACTTTTCTGACCGTGGGCTGGAGGGTGTCGAAGCGATCGCCTATCACGAAGGCCTCCCGGGCCACCATCTGCAGAACAGCATCGCACAGGAGCAGACTGGACTTCCCGCGTTTCGCCAGCAGGGAAACTACATTGCCTACGGCGAAGGATGGGGACTGTATAGCGAACGGCTCGGTAAAGAAGTCGGCTTCTACCGGGATCCCTACAGCGACTACGGACGACTGGAAGGTGATATCTGGCGTGCTATTCGGCTTGTCGTGGACACAGGCGTGCACTCTAAGCACTGGACGCGCCAGCAGATGGTGGACTACTTCCATGACCACTCTTCCGTCGATGAAACCAATATCCAAAGCGAAGTCGATCGCTATATTGCGTGGCCGGGGCAGGCGCTTGGATACAAGATGGGCCAACTCAAACTGATCGAACTACGCGAACGTTCGCAGAAAGCACTCGGAGCAAAGTTCGACATTCGCAAATTCCACGACCTCGTGATCGACTCCGGTGCGCTTCCACTTGATGTGCTCGATACGCGCGTGGACGAATGGATCGCGATACAAAAACCGAGCAGCCACTGAGCCGATAATGGCGACGCTGTCTCCAGGTGATTTCGCAGCAAGTAAGTCTTCTCTGGAAGCCATTTGATGGCACATCAAATGAAGACTTCTTACGAAGAACAAATAGCTCCTCAGAAGTCGGCTTATAGGAAGTTATAGTCACTCCCGAGTCAGTGGCAAACCGGAAGTAATCTCGTAGCTCCTGCAAAGTCGGGTTATCGGCAAATTCAACCATTCACTGCAGACTGACCCACTACGCGCGTGTTTGATTGTGGGCTTTTCGTGGTGAGTTTGTGGTGGGATGATGGTGGCTCGTGGTGCGAGAGCAACCACAACAGCAACCGCAACGACAACAGCAGATTCCTCCGCTGCGCTGCGGAATGACAACAAAAGAACGGGCAACGGCAACGGCAACGGCAATGCAGAGGCTAGACGGAGCTGGTGCGGGTGGGAATTGGGGTGGGCTTTTTGAGGCGCTTCATTGCGGCGTAGGCTACTCGGGCTAGGAGGAGGATGGTGAGGACTACGGTGACCTTCCAGGGGGCGTTGTTGCCTTTTTTGACTAGCCACCAGAAGTGGATGACTCCGGCGATTCCGGCGACGTAGACGAGGCGGTGGAGGCGCTGCCAGTTTTTGCCGCCCATCGCTCGCATGATGAAGGCGGGTGAGGTGCAGGCGAGGGCGAGGAGGAGGAGCCATGCGAAGAGGCCTACCTGGATGAAGCGGCGTTTGAAGAGGTCTTCGACCATGCCGGGCCAGATGAGCTTCCATTGCGTGACGAGGACCCCGGGGTGGCCGGCGCGGAGGCCGGTGATGGCGGTGGTGATGTCGTATCCGGAGAAGAGGAAGATGTAGGTGGCGAGGTGGAGGGTTGCGTAGAAGAAGGCGTAGAGGCCGATGAGGCGGCGGAAGCGGATGAGAAAGCCGAGGCTGGTGGAGAAGCGGCGGATGGGGGTGATGGCGAGAGAGGCAAAGAGAGTGTAGAGGGTCCAGTCGCCGGTGAAGTGGGTGATGTAGTTGACGGGGTCAGCGTTGAGGGCGAGCGCGCCTGAGGTGTAGAAGTGCACGAGCCAGGCGATCGGAGCGAGGCAGAGGAGGTGGGTTAGGACTTTGAGGAGGATGATGGCGCGCTTGGACATGATCGGCTCTCGTTAGTGTAGCGGCGGATTATTTTTTCTGCTTACCGCTGTGGGGGGACATCTTCGATTCGCTGACGACGACATCCCCAGATCGAGGTAGCAAAATCTACTTCCATCGAAGATTGCAGCGCAGACTCTGCCATGCGACACTCAACTCGCAAGGAGACCGCCATGAGTAAAGAATCCACACAAGCTGCAGTCGGCAAATTCGCCGAAGCCGTCAACACAGGCAAATTCGAACTCATCGATGAGGTCGTCGCCCCCGATTGCGTCGATCACGACCCCGCCGAAGGTCAGGTCCCGGGTCCCGCTGGGTACCGCGCATTCTTCTCCGGAATGCGCACCGCCTTTCCCGACCTCAGTGTTGCCCCTGAGACTATCGTCCAGGACGGAGACTCCATCGCCTTCGCCTACACCCTCACCGGCACCCACAAGGGTCCGCTGGGCAAGATCGCGCCCACGGGCAAAAAGGTAAAGATCCGCGGAATGCAGATCTCAAAGTTCAAAGACGGCAAGATGGTCGAACGCTGGGGCAGCTCCGACGAGCTCACCCTCCTCAAACAGATCGGAGTCATCCCCGCTTAACGATTCATCTCTTTATCGTTAGTGTCGGCTCGGAATCGGAGCCAGAGCCACTCCGGCATATTGTCTTTCAGTAGAACTTTTTGAGGTCCATGCCGGCGTAGAGGCTGGCGACCTGATCGCCGTAGCCGTTGAACATTTGCGTGGGGATGTTGCGGGGGAAGACGCTTGAGTCGAGACGACGCTCGTGGGCCTGGGACCAGCGGGCGTTGTCGTAGTTGGGATTGACGTTGGAGTAGAAGCCGTATTCGCGGCCGTCGGCTTCGTTCCATGTGGTCTCGGGCTGCTTGTCGGTGAAGTGGAAGCGCACGATGGATTTTGCGGATTTGAAGCCGTACTTCCACGGGACGATGACGCGGACGGGGGCGCCGTTCTGGTTGGGCAGGACCTGGCCGTAGCAGCCGAAGGTGAGGAGGGTGAGTGGGTTCATGGCCTCGTCCATGCGGAGGCCTTCGCGATAGGGCCAGTTGTAACCGGAAGGCTCGTCGGGCATGACGCTCTTGTTGTTGTAGGAGAAAAACTGCACGTATTTTGCGCTGGCGAGCGGCTGGCAGAAGTTGATGAACTCGGAGAGCGAGTAGCCGTCCCAGGGGATGATCAGGGACCAGGCTTCGACGCAACGGAAGCGGTAGACGCGCGATTCGAGCGGGCGATAGTGGATGAGATCGTCGATGTTAATGGTCTGAGGCTTTTTGACCATGCCGGTGATTTGTATGGGCCAGGGGCGGGTGGGCAGGCGGTGGGCTTCATGCGAGGGGTCGGACTTGTCGGTGCCGAACTCGTAAAAATTGTTATAGGTGCTGGCCTTGGCTAGTGGAGTTTCGGGGTCGGAGAGGTTGTATTTGCTGGGGATGGTCACGAGCTGCTCTGCGGCTTCGACCGTTGTCGGAGGAGAGATGAGAGAGGGGATGGTGCGCGCGGCGAGGGCGGCTGCGCCGAGGGTGGCGGCTCCGGTGAGGAAGCGACGTCGGGTGGGATGGGGCTGCTCGAAGACGCTTTGGGGAGTGATTTCGGAGGAGCGGATGGTGGCTTCGGGGCTGGGAGACTTGCGGAGGAGCATGGCGTGGTTCCTTCTGTTTACAGCTTACTGCCATAGATGGGACTCGGAATTTGGCTACTGGTTACAAGTACGAGTGAGATGGGGGCGCGGATGGTGGTCTTTCGTGCGTGATTTGAGGCGTTAGGGTGTGAGAGATTAGAAAGCAATGACTTCCATACGGGTTGTTGCGGGTTTGGCAGCGGTATCAGTGATGGGGCTGGTGGTGGCGGGTGGGGTGGTGAGCTGCCAGGAGCTGCGGGATGCAGCGCGGATGGATAAGGCGAATCTGGCCGCGGAGCAGGTGAAGGCGGCGCTTGGGGTTCGCGGGATTGCTGCGAATGACGGGTCGGCTGCGCTGTGGCAAAGCCTGGTGAAGCTGCGGACGCGGGCGAGTTTGATGATGATTGTGGCGCATCCCGATGATGAGGATGGCGGGATGCTGACGTATGAGGCGCGTGGGCAGGGCGCGCATGTGGCGATGCTGACACTGACTCGGGGTGAGGGTGGGCAGAATTTGATGTCTGCGGATTTTGATGACGCGCTGGGGTTGGTGCGGACGCAGGAGCTGCTGGCGGCGGGGCGCTACATGGGGATCGATCAGATGTGGGGGACGGAGGTGGACTTCGGGTTCTCGAAGACGAAGGAAGAAGCGCTGGAGAACTGGGGGAATGATCGTGTTTTGTACGACGCTGTCAGGGCGGTGAGGCTGTATCGGCCGCTGGTGGTGACGGCGGTGTTTGTGGGTGGGATTACGGATGGGCATGGGCAGCATCAGGTGTCGGGTGAGATGGCGCAGGAGGTGTTCGATGCGGCGGGTGATCCGAAGATGTTTCCGGATCAGATTGCGGCGGGGTTGATGCCGTGGAGTCCGCTGAAGGTTTATGCGCGGGAGCCGTTTTTCTCGGTGACGTCGAAGGGGATGTATGACTATGCGACGGGAAAGTATGCTCCGGCACGTTTCTATAACTACGTGACGAAGGAGTGGACGACGGAGACTCCGAAGGCAAATGTGATGGTGCCGGAGGGCGAGTATAGCTCGGTGTTGGGGATGACTTACTTGCAGTTTGCGCGGATGGGGCTGGGGCTGCAGAAGACGCAGAACGGCGGGATGGGCGTGCCGGCGGCGGGGAGGTTCGATGTCGAGTATCACCGGTATGCTTCGCGGGTGAAGACGGGCGAGGAGGAGAAGAGTTTTTTTGATGGCGTGGATGTGACGCTTGTGGGGATGAGTTCGTTGGCTCCGGATGAGACGACTTTTTTGAAGCAGGATCTGACGAAGATCGATGGGTTGGTGGAGCAGGCGGTTGGTGTTTATAAGATTGCTGCGCCGGAGAAGACGGCTCCGTTTTTGCGGGATGGATTGCGTGCGACGGATGAGCTGATTGCGAAGGTTGAGGCTAGTGGGCTGACGGATCGGGAGAAGTACGATCTGCTGCATGAGCTGCGAGTGAAGAGGGTGCAGTTCAATGATGCGATTGTGCAGGCGTTGGGGCTGAGTCTGCGAGCGCAGGTTGCGGGGAAGGCGGACGGTGGGCCGTTTACCCGGTTTGGAGATGGGGCGGAGACGTTTGTGACAGCGGTGCCGGGGCAGAGCTTTGGCGTGCAGATCCGCGTGGCGAATGGGAGCAAGGTGCCAGTGACGTTGAAGGCTGCGGGGCTGGATTCGAATGCGGGTGCGACGTTTGAGGACGCGGGGGCGAAGACGGCAGCAAAGACGATTGTGAGTGGAGAGGCTTATGACGATTCGTTTCAGGTGAAGCTGCCTGAAGATGCGAAGGTGACACGGCCTCCGTTTACGCGGCCAGGGATTGAGCAGTCTTACTACGATGTGGCTGATCCGACGTTGCGGAATGCTTCGCTTCCCTTGCCCGCTCTGACGGCGTGGGTGACGGTGGACTATGACGGCGTGGAGGTGAAGCTTGGGCAGGAGGTGCAGACGCTGCATCGGGTGACGGGGCAAGGGACGGTGTATGAGCCGCTGGTGGTGGCTCCGGCGATCTCGGTGGCGATGTCGCCTTCGGCGGGGGTGGTGCCGCTGACGGAGAAGACGCTGATGGTATCGGCAAAGGTGAAGAGCAATGTGAAGGGCGCGGCGACGGGGACGGTGAAGCTGGAGTTGCCGAAGGGGTGGACGGCGTCGCCGGAGAAGGCGGAGTTTTCACTGGCGAAGGATGGGGATTCGGTGGATGTGCCGTTTGTGGTGACTCCGATGAAGATGGCTGAAAAGGCTTATACGATGACCGCGGTGGCGAGCTATGCGGGGAAGGATTATCGCGAGGGGTATAAGACGGTTGGGTATGCGGGGTTGTTGCCGGCGAATTTGTATCGGCCTGCGACTTATCGGGCGCGGGGGGCGGATGTGAAGATGGCTCCGGGGTTGAAGGTGGGGTATCTGCCGGGGACTGGGGATGAGGTGCAGGCGTCGTTGGAAAATCTTGGCGTGCATGCTGCGACCTTGACGATGAATGATGTTGCTGCCGGGAGGTTGAGTGGGTATGACGTGGTGGTGTTGGGGGTGAGGGCCTATGCGGCGCATCCCGGGCTGGCTGCGGCGAATGGGCAGTTGCTGCAGTTTGCGAAGAATGGTGGCGTGGTGATTGTGCAGTACAACCTGGGGAATTTTGACTACGGGCCGTACTCGTATTCGCTGGGTGATGCCGAGAAGGTGGTGGACGAGAAGGCCCCGGTGAAGTTGGTGGTGCCTGACAGCCCGGTGTTGAGTTGGCCGAACAGGATTACGGAGCGGGACTTCGATGGGTGGGTGGAGGAGCGGGGGCACGGGTTTATGGGGACGTGGGACTCGCAGTATGTTGCTCCACTGGAGACGCATGATCCGGGGCAGGATCCGCAGAAGGGTGGGCTGCTGGTGGCGAAGACGGGCAAGGGCGCTTATGTGTATGTGGCGTTGGCGCTGTACCGGGAGTTGCCGGAGGGAGTGCCGGGGGCTTATCGGTTGTTTGCGAATCTGTTGAGTTTGGGGAAGACCGGTGCTGCGAACTAGTTCGTGGGTAGGGTTTTGGACAAGCAGCGTTGTCTTTATGCGGAGTAGAGGGTAAGAGCAACGGCAGAGAAAAAAAGACACCAGCAGATTCCCTTCGGGAATGACAACAAGAAAGACAAATGCATCCCCAAAAGCAAGATGCCCTGGCGTGTGGGTCGATGCGTCAACTCGCGTGGGTGCGAGACAAATTTGGGTTGGTTGAGAGACACTGGACGACATGATGACTGGTGAGAGAGAGAAACAATTGATCGAGGCGGCGGATCTGCTGCTGGATGCGCGACGAACGGGAAAACCAATTGAGGATTTACCGGAGGCTCTGCAGCCGAAAGATATTGATGAGGCCTATGCGCTGCAGGATCGTATTGCGGAAGCTTATGGAGAGATCGGCGGGTGGAAGATTGGGGCTCCCAGCGCGGAGGCTACGCCGTTGTTTGCACCGATGCCGTCGGCGTGGATTGCGGGGGACGGAGCAGTCATTGGTGGGATGAGGAGATATCGCGGGCTTGAGTCTGAGATTGCTTTTTTGATGGGAGCGGATCTTCCGTCGAGGACTACACCCTACTCCTCAGAGGAGGTTGAGGGCGCGATTGCGAGTTGTCATCCGGTGATAGAGGTGATCGAGAGTGGACTGCGGGATCCGTTGAAGGCGGCGCGGCTGTCGATGATTGGCGATCTGCAGATGCATGGTGGGTTGGTGTATGGGCCGGCGGTTGCGGATTGGCAGAAGATCGATTTTAAAACCGAGCATGTCTTTATCGCCGTCGATGATGCGGTGAGGGTTGAGCGGACGGGATCGAATACTTCCGGCGACCTGATGCGTTTGTTGCCGTGGCTGGCGAATGAGGGTTCTAAGAGGACAGGTGGGTTGAAGGCTGGGCAGTGGGTGACGACGGGAAGCTGGACGGGAGTGACTACTGCAGATCCGCAGTCTTCGGCGAATGTGAAGTTTTCGGCTGCGGGCGAGGTTCATCTGCGGTTTGAGTAGGGGTCTGCTGTGGATGAAGAGCGGCTAAGGTAGAGGCTAGGACAACAGCAGATCCCCTGTGGGGATGACAACAAGAAAAACAAAGGCAACTGCAAAGGCGAGATGCGGGGCTCTCCGCTGCGCTGCTCACGATGAGACTGTGAGCAGCTTCGGTCGAGATGACGATCTTTTAGTTAAGGATGAAGGGAACGGCCAAGTTTTATGAAGCTAAGCTAGCTGCTTCTCTCTCAGGTCGGCTTAGTTTCATGACGAGGCACTTGGCGGCGCCGCCGGCTTTGAGGAACTCGGTGAGGGTGACTTCGATGATGTTGAAGCCGCGGGATTCGAGTTGGTTGCGGAGATCGATGCTGATGTTGTTGAGGATGATGGTGCGGGCGACGTTGATGGCGTTGCAGGCGAAGCAGATGGCGTCGGACTCGCTCACGATGATTCGCTTTTCGGATGGATAGAAGGCTTCGATCTTTGCGCGAGAGGCTTTGTCGAAGGCCTCGGGAAAGTACATGATGTAGCCGCCTGCCAGTGGGGCGAAGCAGGTGTCGAGGTGGTAGAAGCGTGGGTCGATGAGGTGGAGTGAGGTCACCTCGATGTTCCAAATCTTGCGCAAGGGGGTGTGGCTGGAGGAGTCTGTGCGCGGGCCGTAGCCAACCCAGAGGCGCGTGCCGTCGGTGGAGAAAAGTGCGTCGCCTTCGCCTTCGAAGGGCGTGGTGCGGGGCGTGTCGACGATGGTGTAACCGGCTAGTTGGAACCAGCGGCGGAAGTGGGGCTCTTCGCCCTGGCGCTCGGGGTGGAAGAAGCTGCTGATGGCGACGGTGCCGTTGCGCTCGAGGCCTGCGTTGGCGGTGAAGACCATGTCGGGTGAACCGGGTTGGGGTTCGACGAGCTGGACGTCGGCAATGGTGCGGACGGCTTCGTAGAGGCGCTGCCACTGCTCTGCGGCGCGGGTGCGCGAGGAGGCGTGGACATTGCCGGCCATCCAGGGATTGATGACGTAGTTGACGTCGTAAAGCTTGGGGGGACACATGAGGAAGGTGGCCGGGGTGGATGCGATGTTGGCGAGAATCGCCGGGGAGGTGATCTCGATTGGTTGCGTGCTCATGTTGAATGTGTCTCCATGATGAGCATGGAGGATCGCAAAAGCCGCGTCAACACTAATGATTATGCATGGTTGACGTATAAAGATACATTTTTGGAACAAATAGATTAAGTGCGCCCTGCGCGGGCGGCGCCCACTTCGTGGGGTGTATACCGGCTTCGCCTTGGGCCTCCCGATGGTCGGCCCGAGCCTCTTGATCGAAGCGGTATACACGTCACGAAATGTGGCTAGAGGTTTCCGCGTAGCTCCTGTTCGCGTTCGATGGCTTCGAAGAGAGCTTTGAAGTTGCCTTTGCCGAAGCTGCGGCTTCCCTTGCGCTGGATGATCTCGTAGAAGACGGTGGGGCGATCTTCGACGGGCTTGGTGAAGATCTGGAGCATGTAGCCTTCGTTGTCGCGGTCGACGAGGATGCCGAGTTTTTCGAGCTCTTCGATGGGCTCGTCGATCTTGCCGATGCGGGTTTGCAGCTCGGTGTAGTAGGAGTGAGGGACGGTGAGGAAGTCGACGCCCTGCTGCTTCATCGCGGCTACGGTGGCGAGGATGTCATTGGTGGCGAGGGCCATGTGCTGGACGCCGGGGCCACCGTAGAAGTCGAGGTACTCCTCGATCTGGGACTTGCGACGGCCTTCGGCGGGCTCGTTGATGGGGAATTTTACGTAGCCGTTGCCGTTGGCCATGACCTTGGACATGAGGGCGGAGTACTCGGTGGAGATGTCGTTGTCGTCGAAGTGCTGGTAGAGACCGAAGCCCATGACGTCGCGGTAGAAGTCGACCCACTGGTTCATGGAGTTCCAGCCGACGTTGCCGACGATGTGGTCGATGTGGAGGAGGCCTACGGGGCGGGCGATGGGGTCGTTGGGGACGGCCTTGAAGCCGGGGAGGAAGGCGCCGGTGTAGTTGGTGCGCTCGACGAAGGTGTGGACGGTTTCTCCGTAGGCCGCGATGCTGGAGGTGATGACGGTGCCGTTATCGTCTTTGGATTCGGTGGGGGGCTGGATGCTGCGGGCGCCACGGTTGGTGGTTTCGAGCCAGGACTGGCGGGCGTCGTCGACCCAGAGGGCGATGGAGTGGACGCCGTCGCCGTGCTTGTCGACGTGGCGGGCGATGTCGGAGTCGGTGCGGAGAGCGGTGGTGAGGACGAAGCGGACCTTTCCCTGCTGGAGGACGTAGCTGGCGCGGTCGCGCTGCCCGGTCTCGGGGCCGGCATAGGCGACGAGGGACATGCCGAAGGCGGCGCGGTAGAAGTAGGCGGCCTGGCGGGCGTTGCCGACATAGAACTCGACGTGATCTGTGCCCTTGAGGGGGAGGAAGTCGGTGGTGGATTCGGGCTGGGACAGGGTCTGGGTCGGGGCGTGTGTTGCCATAGGAAGTCTCCGGTGCGGCAGGCGTGGTGGCCTGCGTGCAGGATGAGGATAGTTCAAGGGGGTTGGGGTTGGCTAGGGTGGTCAGGTGAGGGCAGGAAGGATGGTGGCGCGGCACTCGCCAAGACCGATGCGGGGGTGGCCGGGGGATTCGCAGGAGCCGCGAAGGATGATCTCGTCGCCGTTTTCGAGGAAGGTTCGGGTTTCGGCGGTGGGGAGGAGGATGGGTTGGGCGCCGTTGCGGGTGAGTTCGAGGAGGCAGCCGGCGGAAGTTTCGGCGGAGCCGGAGATGGTTCCGGTGGCGAGGATGTCGCCTACCTGTAAGTTGCAGCCGTTGCTGGCGTGGTGGGCGATAAGTTGGGCGGGAGTCCAATAGAGGTCTTGTGCGTTGGACTGACTGAGCGAGAGAGGTTCTAGCTTATTGGCTTTCATGGTCTTGGTTAGAAGCAAGACCTCAAGTTTTACATCCAGGTTTCCGCGTTTCTGATCTTCGGCGGAGTGGAGGTATGGGAGGGGCTTCGGGTCGGTAGCAGGGCGAGGAGATGCGGGGGCGCGGAAGGGATCGAGGGCGGCGATGGGAGTGACCCAGGGGGAGACGGTGGTGGAGAAGTTTTTGGCGAGGAAGGGACCGAGGGGTTGATACTCCCAGGACTGGATGTCGCGGGCAGACCAGTCGTTGAGGAGGCTGATGCCGAAGATGTGTGCGGCGGCGCTGGAGATGGGGATCGGAATGCCAAGTGCGCTGGGTTCGCCTATGTAAAGTGCCAGTTCAAGTTCGTAGTCTAACTTGCTGGAGGGAAGGAAGTTGGGTTGATCTTCTTCCTGTGGCGGGCGGGATTGGCCGATGGGACGGACTATGGGTTCGCCGCTAACGATGATGGAGGAGGCTCGGCCGTGATAGCCGATGGGGATGTGTTTGTAGTTGGGGAGAAGAGGCTGGTCGGGGCGGAAGAGTTGACCTACGCGGTTGGCGTGGTGGATGGAGGCATAGAAGTCAGTGTAGTTGGGGACGTAGACCGGTTTTTTGAGGGTGGCTCCGGCGATGGAGTGGAGTGCGGCTTCGGCCTTTTCCTTGTGCTCCGGCTTTGCGTCGGCGTGGAGGAGGGTGGTAATGGTCCTGCGGAGGAGAGCCCAGGCTTGGTGGCCTTGGGACATCAGCAGGTTGAGAGTTGGGGCCTGGCAGGACTCTGTCAGGGTTGGGGGGAGAAGGCCTGAGGTGGCGCAGGCGTGTAGGTCGAGGAAGTGGGTGCCGATGGCGACGCAGAGATGCTGCTGGCCTTCGGCGGTGAAGGCTCCGTAGGGGAGATGGGTGAGGGGGAAGTCGGTGGTGGGGTGGTTGGCGTTTGGGAGCCAGCTTTTGTGAGCTGTGATGCTTTGTTTTGCCATGGAGCATGATAGCCCGACTGGCATTTCGTTTTTAGGGTGTGTCCTGCCGGACGGGCGCCCTGCGCGGGCGGCGGTCACTTCGTGACTTGTGTACCCCTTCGGTTGGTGCTCCCGTTGGTCGCGAGGAATGGCTCGTGCGATCAACGGGAGGAGCTACGGGGTTGTTAGTGGCTGGGTAGTTCTCTGCTTGGGGCCGCTTTTTTGCCAGAGAATTTGCCTAGGATGGTTTTCAGGATCACGTAGAGGACCGGGATGAAGAAGAGGTTGAGGATGGTGGAGAGCACCATGCCTCCGACGATGGCGGTACCGACCGAGTGACGGCCGTAGGCTCCGGCGCCGGTGGCGAAGTAGAGAGGACCCACGCCGAGGATGAAAGCGATGGAGGTCATCAGGATGGGGCGGAGACGGAGTTCGGCTGCCTCGATCGCGGCTTCGGTAATGGAGCGGCCTTGAGCGAGAAGCTGCTCGGCAAACTCCACGATGAGGATGGAGTTTTTGGCAGACAGACCGATGAGCATGACGAGGCCGATCTGGACGTAGACGTCGTCGACCAGACCGCGGAGCGAGACGAGCGAGAGTGCGCCGAGAATGGCCATCGGGACAGCGAGAAGGATGATGAATGGTAGAGCGAAGGACTCGTACTGGGCCGAAAGGGTGAGGTAGACGACCAGTAGGCCGAGGCCGAAGATGATGATGGCCTTGCCTTCAGACTCTACTTCTTCGAGTGCAAGACCGGTCCACGAGTAGGTCATGCCCTGGAGCTTGGCCTTCTCGAAGAGTTTGACCATGGTCTGGTTGCCTTGACCCGAGCTAAGACCAGGAGCGGGCGAACCATCGATCTCGGCAGAGCGGAAGAGGTTGTAGTGGTTGATGACCTGAGGTCCGGAGATCTGCTGGACGGAGACTAGGTTGTCGAGAGGAATCATCTGGCCGGTGTTGGAGCGGACGTAGTACTGACGCAGGTCCTGCGCGTTGCGACGATACTGCTCGTCAGCCTGAACGTAGACGCGGTAAGAGCGATTGTTGAAGTTGAAGTCGTTGACGTAGCTGGAGCCCATGAAGGTTCCGAGGGCAGCGGTGATCTGGGTGAAGGGAACGCCTACAGTTTCGGCCTTTTGTCTGTCAGCGGTGACCTGAAGCTGCGGATCGTTGGAAGTGAACTGGGTGTTCATGGCGATGAGCCCGGAGCCGGGAGCATTGCCTTGCGCGACGAGGGTGTGGGCCACGCGGGCGATGTCGTCGAAGCTGTTGCGACCGCCGTCCTGCAGGATGAATTGGAAGCCGCCGACGGTGCCGAGACCGGCAACGGCGGGGGGCTCTGCAGCGAAGGCGATACCGCCGGGGACGCCAAAGAGCTTTGGTCCTACATCGAGGACGATGTTTCTTGCGGTGAACTTCTCGCCCATCTTTGTACGGTCATTAATGGGCTTTAGCGGCGCGAAGATGAGGCCGGAGTTGGGCGAGCTGCCGCCGGCGAGTGAGAAGCCCATGACCGAGAAGGTTCCGAAGACGCCGTCGTTCTTCCGAACAACGTCAGAGACACGGTCGGCGAACTCGGTGGTGTAGCTGAGAGAGGCTCCGGGGGGCGTCTGCACGATGATGAGGAAGTAGGACTGGTCTTCCTGAGGGATGAAGGCGGTGGGTACGTGGTTGTACATGAACGCCGTGGCTGCGAGGGCTCCGACGAAGAAGATCAACATGACGTAGCGTATGCGGACAACGAAGGTGACGACGCGCGCGTAGGTTCGGATGACCCATTGGATGACGGCTTCGATGGGGTTGAGAAGCAGGCCCATGATGCCTGTCTTCTTCTCTTCGGGGCGCAGGAGAATAGCAGCTAGCGCGGGCGAGAGCGTGAGTGCGTTGAAGGCTGAGATCGCGATGGAGAATGCGATGGTGAGCGAGAACTGCTTGTAGAGAATGCCGGTGGTTCCGGGGAAGAAGCTGACCGGGATGAAGACCGAGATGAGCACGAGTGAGGTCGCGATGACGGCGCTGGTGACCTCGGCCATGGCGATGCTGGTGGCTTTGTGAGGATCGGAGGAGGTCTGCTCCATGCCGGAGCCGGTCTTCTCTGTGGCGAGAGTGTCGGGGGCGTAGGGGTCGGGCTCACTGAGTTCGTGACGCTCGGGGATGACGGAGTGACCGGAGAGGTGGCGCTGCACGTTCTCGATGACAACGATGGCGTCGTCCACGACTAGACCTGTGGCGAGGGTGATGCCGAAGAGGGTGAGCGAGTTGATGCTGAAGCCGAAGATCTTGATGAAAGCGAAGGTGCCGACGAGCGAGACAGGGATCGTGACAGCCGGGATGATGGTGGCGCGCCAGTCCTGCAGGAAGAGGAAGATGACGATGACGACGATGATGATGGCTTCGCCGATGGTGGTGACGACTTCATGGACGGATTCGCCGATGACGAGGGTGGTGTCGACGGCGATGATGCCTTGCATGCCGGGCGGGAAGTTTTTCTGAAGCTCTGCGAGGACGGCGCGGCACTTCTTGTCGACGTCAAGGGCGTTGGCATTGGAGAGCTGTTGGACGCCAACGCCGATGGCGTTTCCGCCAGAGTATTTGAGGTCGGTACTGTAAGTTTCGGCGCCTAGCTCCGCTCGGCCAACGTCTTTGAAGAGGACGACTCCGCCTGCGGTGGGATTATTTTTGATGACGATGTTGTCGAACTGTTTGGGGTCATCGAATCGGCCGATGGCGCGGATTGCCATTTGGAACTGCTGCTTGGGGTCGGAGGGCGGCTGACCAAGCTGGCCGGCGGGCACCTCGACGTTCTGTTCGGCGAGTGCGTTGGTGACGTCGAGTGCGGTGAGGCCGCGGGCAGCGAGGCGGTTCGGATCAAGCCACAGGCGCATGGCGTATTTACGCTCGCCGAAGATGACGACCGCGCCGACGCCGGGTACGCGCTTGAGCGCGTCGCTGACGTAGACGTCGAGGTAGTTCGAGATGAAGGATGGCGAGAGGGAGTGATCGGGCGAGATGAAGCCGGCGGCGAAGACGAAGTTGGAGTTCGCCTTGGTGATGCTGATACCTGTGTTGTTGACTGTGGCAGGGAGACGGCCTTGAACGGTGGCGACGCGATTTTGTACGTCGACGGCAGCGATGTCGAGATCGTACCCGGTCTGGAAGGTGATGGTGATGGCCGAGGTGCCGTCGTTTGAGCTGGTGGAGCTCATGTAACGCATGCCCTCGACGCCGTTGATGGCCTGCTCGAGGATGATGGTGACAGCGGACTCGACGTCCTTGGAGTTTGCGCCGATGTAGTTGCTGCTGACGATGACCTGCGGCGGCGCGAGATCAGGATAGAGCGAGATCGGGAGGGACGGGATGCAGACCGCACCTGCGAGCACGATGAGAAGCGCACAGACCGTGGCGAAGATCGGACGACGAATAAAGAAATCTACGAACAAGGCTGACCTCTAACCGGAGCGGCTGGCCCGGGGTAGTGCTTGAGACGGTGCGGAGCCTAAGCAGACTCCGCAGGAATGAATGAATCCAGTTGCTTAACCCAGGGGCTTGACCGGCGCGCCTTCCTGCAAAAACTGCAGGCCCGAGGTGATCACTTTTTCTCCGGTCTTGAGACCGGCGCGAACGGGATAGGTATTGCCGACGGTTTCGCCAACTGTCACCGGCACTTGGTGAGCGACGTACCCGTCACCTTTGGGCGTGGCGACGTAGACGAAGGTCTGGCCGCCTACGAGGCTGACAGCAAGGACAGGGATCGTGGGAGCAGGGGCTGTGCTCCAGGTGACGCGGGCCTTGACCAGCTGCTGGTTGCGAAGGAGCTGGGCGGTGCGAGGGATATCTGCCTTGGCGAGGATGCTCTGCAAACCGTTATCAACTTGAGGCGAGAGGAAGTTGATGGTCGATTTCGCGAGAACATTGCCTGCTGTGTCGATGATCGCGACGGGGAGTCCCTTGCGAATTTCCGAGGCTCGCTCGGTGGGGATGTAGATGTAGGCTTCGAGGTCGGCGTTCTCATCTACCGTCGTGAGGAGGGTGGTAGGAGAGACGTAGTCGCCAAGGTGGACGGGGATGTCGCCAACGACGCCGTTGAAGGGGGCGCGGATGTCGTAGTAGGCGAGTTGCTGCTTCTGAGTGTCGGTGAGGGCGGCGTTGGAGTCGTAGTCGGCCTTGGAGTTCTCGAAGGCCTGGTTGGCCTGATCATACGTATCGCGCGAGACGACTCCGGCTTCGAAGAGTTTACGCTGCCGTTCGACTTCGATCTTGTTGTAGTCGTAGAGGGCCTTCTTCTGCGCCTGAGTTCCCTGCTGCGACTGGACCGAGGCCATCTGCTTCAAGGGATCGATGCGCATGAGCACCTGGCCGGGCTTCACCACGTCGCCTGACTTCACGAAGATCTTGACGATGTTTCCGTCGACCTGCGGCTGCATGGTGGAGGAGCGGCGGCTCTTGATGGTGGCGACGTAGGTGTCGGAGTTGGGTACAGGCGAAAGCGATACGGGCGCTACCTGGACCGGCATCGCCTGCATTGGGGGAGGCGGAGCAGCGGCGGGCTTGCAACCTGCGACCAGGCATGCAGCGGCGCAGACAAGGATAGGAAGGACGCGGGGTGTGTTCAGAATCAGAGGCACAGAACTTCTCCTTCACAAGCGACAACTTCGACGACAAGCCACCGAGAGAGTTGCAATAAGCGGTGGGCAGGAAGATTTTGCAGGCGCAAGATTCTGCGGATCAACGTTTTACCGGCAACATCTCAGGATTTCAGTTTAGATGACCATCTCCTCACGAAAGGTTCGGAATATGTATCTAAAGACTTTTTGAACCGAGCCAGGGGGATTCCGGGGCCGTATGTCAGACGTCCAGAGTGCTTTTTTCAGCAAATGAAAACGGATTGAAGCTTTCGTGACGATCAAACGCGTCGGAGTGCTCAACGCGTTTCAGCCAGTTTATGACAAGATACGTGATCGGAGTGGCAATTACCTCGTAGCCGACCTTCAGGGTGTAGCCGGTGAGGATGATGTTGACCAGGGTGCGGGCAGGATAAATTCCGCCGAAGGTCAGTGTGATAACGAGAATCGTGTCGACCGCCTGGCCGACGACGGTGGAACCGATGGTGCGGGTCCAGAGCCTGCGTCCGTTGGTGAACAGCTTAAGCCGCGCCATGGTGTAGGAGTTGGCGAATTCGCCGGCCCAGAAGGCGATGAGGCTAGCGGCCAGAATGCGCGGGATGAAGCCGAAGACGGTAGAGAAGGCCTGCTGGTTACGCCAGCCCGGTGCGGAGGGCAGCGCGATGACTATGGCTCCGATGAGATAGAGGAGTGCGGTGCCGAAGAAGCCCAGCCAGATGGCGCGGCGTGAGGCTGCGAAGCCGTAGACCTCGGTGAAGACATCTCCGAAGATGTAGGTGATGGGGAACAGAATGACCGCTCCGCTGATAGCGAATGGGCCGATGGACCATGGGCCGATGGAGAATGGACCGAAAAGGCAGACCTTTTGTGCGATGAGGTTGGATACGAGCAGGATGACGACGAAAGCGGTCGTAAGAGCGTCGAGATACCTGAAACTGCGACGAGTCGATGGTGTGGCACTCGATTGAATGGTGTGGAGTTGCGCGGGCATCCCTACCAGTATGCCGTGCGTGGTTGCGGCGCGCCAGTTTTTGACAGAGACTGAGTGCCTTGTTAGCGTTGGGAGTGGCGCGGGTGGCCTGCCGACGCCATCAACCTGGAGTGTCCCCGTCGTCTAGCCCGGCCCAGGACACCGCCCTTTCACGGCGATAACATGAGTTCGAATCTCATCGGGGACACCATACTTGCATCGCCTCTGAGCGACCTTCTAAGAGGCCGAGGTAGCCTCCGTTAGAGGAACAGCCATTGACTTACGGTGTTATCTCCCATACTTTTATTGCTTCGGCGGGTTGTTCATATCTTCCGACCGAGCAACGATCTATTCAAAACTCCGTAAACTCTGTCCTCTGTCCCAGGTCTGGTAGTTCAATACACTTACCCTGAGATACAGCTATGCCTGTCAAATTTTTAGGCCATAAGAGTGGCGGAGAAGGATCGCATGAGTCTGGAAGACCTCACTGGCTGATTGCAGTATTCACGCTGGCGCTGGTAGTGTGCGCGGTATTCCAAGTCTTGATTATGTATGCCCAGACTCAGATCATGACAGACGGTGGAAAGCAGACTGACAAACTCATTCAAGCATCCGAGCGAAACGCGATAGCTGCCCAACGCTTTGCAGAGAGTGCTGAGTCTATAAGTGACGGGATGCAGAAGGCGGCGCAAACGTTGAACACTCAAGCGTTATTGCTTGAGAAGGCGCGGCTATCGTCTGAGAAGTCGTTTAAGAAGACGCTGGACGAAACAAAGGAAAACTATAGGTTGGAAAGGCGGGCCTGGATTGCAATCGAGGATTTCGAGTTAATCAGTTTCGAGCCAGGCCGCAACCCAGAGGCGACAGTGATCTTCTCGAATAGCGGTAAAACACCGGCTCTCAACGTGAAGGCGGCCTTTTTAGGCGGAACGGTACTGCCCCGTGACGCGAATCAGAGCCAGATCAACAATATTGTCTCGAAGGCTTCTAACGCGGTTCCTGGCATACCGTTGCCCATAATCGGACCCCTTGGACATGTTGCGATGCATCCACGTGAGGATCGGCCATTGCCACAATTAGCCTACGACAAGGTTAAGAGTGGGGCCTATGATATGTACTTTACGGGCCGCGTAGAGTATGACGACGTTTCGACGCATCATCAATGGTTGACTATTTGCATGAAAGTTCAATACATCGGTCCGAAACCTGACTTGCGGTATTGCAGCGCAGGGAATGAGACGAGTTTCCAGATCGAATGAGGTCGGTTCGTGACCAGTCATTGCACCTGAGGACGAGAAGTCGGCGGAAGCACACTGTGCGCGATGACAGTTCTTATCCAACATTAAGGCGGCGACCTTCATGTGTTCCATACTGATTAGGATCCGAAAGTATCGTTGCAAGAAGCGCTTCATAACCCTCTGTTCTGTGTGGTCAACGAGACTCTAAGTACTCGAATCAACGAACTCCGAATACCGAAAGCATCTATCTTGCCTAAAACCAGAGGTGTTGACGAAAGCGCATCGAGTTTTAGGAGGTTGCTAGAAAAACGGTTCCAACTCGCGCTGTCTTGGGGCACCAAATTTTCTTCGGCTCTGAGCGACCTTCTAACGTTACGCGTAAACTTTTTTTCGCTATGACACGTCTTCCAAATGGTGAAGTCTTTTCGCTGGTTGTCGGTCGTCGCGCTAGCCGTACTAACATCGTTGGTGGGCTGTTCCGGCTCACAGCCCCCCACCACCGTGGCATCAGCATCCGCGGCTTCGCAGTGGGTAGTAGCGTGGGGTGCGTCTCCACAGAATGCTTTGTCAAGTCCGGAAGACCCGGGTGGGAATGAGCAGAGCTTCCGCTTCATGATCCTTCCGACCATTGGGGCTACGGAAGAGCGAGTGCACTTTTCAAACTACTTCGGCACGACACCTATCACGATTGGATCTGCGCGACTTGCCGTCGCCCTTACAGCAGCAGCCACGCGAGCAATCGATCCTACGCACGATGCAGCTCTCACGTTCAACGGCAGCACTTCCGTTACGCTGCAGCCCAACCAGGAAATCGACTCCGATCCTGTGAAGGTTACGTACACTTTTGGCCAGTGGCTCGCCGTGTCCATGTATGTGACAGGGACTTACCCACCGCTTACAGAGCATGATTCTCAAGTGTCAAACAACTTCGCAACACCTAACGGGGCTGGCGATACGACGACCGACGCGGGCGGGGCTTCTTTCAACCAAGCCGTCACAGAGTGGTTCCTGATGACCAGTGTCGAGGCATACGGTCCTTTCGCCGGCACTATAGCCTTCTTTGGCAGCTCTTCGGTGGACGGGCATAATTCGGACATCGGGAGCGGCAACTCCTATCCGATTCCGAACGTATTCGTGCCGACGCAGAATAACGACCGACCGACCGACTGGTTGGCGCGTTCGCTCAATACTGCCGGTTACAGTCTGGGCGTGCTCAATGCGGGCCTGTTGGGCAATCCTGCAGGAGAAGATGCACTGACCGCCGGCGGTTCATCCGTTGCAGGGATAGATCGCTTCAAACATGACGTGCTAGAGCAGCCCGGTATCAAATCCGTCGTCATCTACACCGGTGGCGTTGATCTTCGAATTGACTGCGTTTCGGCCTCCGCCGTAGAGGCATCGCTGACGAACATCGTGGCACAAGCATCGGCAGCAGGCGTACGAGTAGTCCTCGCTACAATCCCGCCTGCGGAATATTGCACCACCGATGCGCTGGTGCCGACTGCGGCCGATCCATATAACGGAGATATCAACCCCGGCCCAGAGAACCCAGGATCTACCGAACGCCGTGCAGTGAATGCATGGATCCGAACGACAGGTTCACAACTCCCCGGCGTCGTCGCCGTAGCTGATTTTGATCAGGCGATGGCCTACCCGGCACACCCGGACTTCTTGCTGCCAACGTTCTACTCCACCGACAACTTTCATCCGAATGGCATGGGGTATGGCGTTCAAAACAGTGCAATTCCTCTTTCGAGTTTGCTCCCACAATAGACATCAAATTTTACGAGTCCACTCAATGCGGTTCCAACTCGCACTGTTATGGGACACAAGAAATTTGGCCAGTTTGAGCGATTGAGGCGTGGTCGGCGGATGTCCTGACGCGATGGCCGACGCGCGGCTTGACCGCGGAAGATAAGGCAAAGGGATGACATTTTGATGACATCCCTGTAGTCCTTCCCCTCTTAGAATTGCTTTGTCCATGGGCCGTCATCAGAGGCATACGATGAAGCGCGTTTCGAGTTGTCTGTCGGTATTTGTGTTGAGTACTTTGCTGTTCCCCTGCTCCATTCGTGCTCAGACAGCGGAGCCGACAACAGGCAACGTAGGGATTGGTGTCGCCGCGACCGTCGCGCCGATCGGGGTATCTGCGATCAGCGTTGCTAAGTACGGGGCCAGAGGTGATGGGAGTGCCGACGACACGGCAGCCATCAATTCCGCGATGTCGGCGTGTGTGGCGCGCGCTCTTCCGCACAACGGGTGTGTCCTCTACTTCCCGGCGGGTGTCTATATCACCACAGGACTCACACTCCGGTCCTATGTGCATATGAAGGGCGATGGATGGGGCACTTCTGTCCTGTTGCTGAAGCCACATACCGCGGCAAATGTTCTGACCGTGCCTGTAGACGCGTTCAACTTCAGCATCACTGGCCTGACGCTTGATGGTAACTCTGAAAAGGGAGGGAGCGGCAATTGCTTTTTCGTTGCTCCTACGTCCACCGGGCCGGCGGAGTGGAACACCGCCAGTAAGGAAACGGCTCCGGTCAATGCTCAAAAATGGGGCCATGTAGAGGAGGTCATGTTTTCGCATTGCTCGGGGGATGGCATTCACATTAATGCTTTTAATTACATGCTGTTTTTCGACAACTTCTATGTGTTCGATAACGGCGTCTATGGCATTTACACAGAAGGCACGAATAGTGGATTCACTAATTTTCAGATCGAGCGGAACGGCACAGCCGGGATTCACCTCGCAGGTTCGAATGACCGGTTCACCTCCGGTGAAGTGATCTGGAATGGGGGAACCGTGGGAACTGAGGCCGCGGTGTACGTATCGGGCGCACGGAACATCATAACGGCTGTCGAAACGGAAGATAGCTATACCAATGGTTTCTTCGACAAGGGCAACGACAATGTGTTTATGGGGTGCGTCTCCGATTCCAATGGTTATGTTGAAAAGAACGTAAACGCATCTTCAAGGGCCGCGAGCGGCTTTGTCATCGCTGGGTCAGGCGGCGTCTACATCGGCGACAAGGTGACAAGCTATCGTCGCCGGCTGCCGGATGGGAACTACACTACGGAGTGGCCCTATAGCCTTGAAAGCCGCGACAATGGGAAGATCGACATCACCTATGACAGCACGAATAAACCGCCTCGCACACGCTAGGCCAAGCTAGCGCAAGAAGGCTCCCTCGTAATCTCAACTCACGATGGTATTGCGATGATTCTGTTGCTTCTATTGCTGATTTATCTCGGCATCGCGTGCTGATACGACGGCTTCTGAAAGCGGAAGAAGCGACGGTCGCAACGATCACATCGGAACGGATAGAGAAAGATCATGCTCAAGATCTTATCGAGTGGATGACGATGGGACCGTCGGACTTCACCTTGGCTTATACATTCTGGGCATTTCGGCATCATGATTTTGCTCCGGGGAGGCGCAAAGAATAATCCCATACCAGTTTGGGGAGGGGAGTACCACCTTTGTGGTATTTACTTGCGGCAGAGAGGCTCACTCCAGTTTGACCGGCTAACGACTGCGATGAGGCCACGCCGCTGCGGCAAGCTAAATCGGAAGGAATGGCGACTTCTGCGAAAGCGGCGGCGGCTGGGGAGCATCGATTCGCGAAGAGCGTCGCTGCAACGGCTGGGATAGACTCGGGAGAAACCGACCGCTCGTGACAGGCAGGAGCCATCATGTCGATTCAAAAAATCATTCAACCTATCGGATTTCTCGTCCTATTAGGGAGCGTGGCGTCTGCGCAGACCACAAGCGATAATCCACGTGCAGCGGCTGCGACGAATTGCCTCGTGCAGAACCCAACCGCTTCACCTCAAGTGTTGTCGGGCAAGGTAAATCTTACTGGCGATTCGAGCGCCCGCACCTTCCAGAACCCGGAGTTGTCTATCCCACTGACGGACACGTCTCCCGCGACGACCAATCCCGGAGCGCAGGCTGATTTGCGGCTCACCCCCGCGCTCCACATTGAAATCAACGATAAGGGGCCGAACGATGCCTCCCCTTTTTACGGAGCCCATAATTGCAATTACACGACGGGCACGGCGTCTTCGAATGGCGCGTGTGTTGGGATGGTTCCTATTGTCGTTAGTTCGGAGAAGGATGAGCATTACGGGCTGGAGGCGATCAACGCTATTGTCCAGGTAGGTAATCACGATCCTCTCGTGCAGGCTCAAGGAATTGAGTTGAATATGTTCAACAACTCTGGCTCGGACAGTACCGTTTTGCCAAACTCAAACTTCAGCCGCGGACCATATCTTGGCTATACGGCGACTGCCGGCGGGGGCAACGCGATGGTCTCCGCCTTTACCGTGCAGGATCAACGATCAGTAGGGGCTCCTCACTCCGGTTGGCATCATGGATTTTGGGTTCCGTTTGCTTACGATGACGGGGTTCTGGTCGGGTTTCCCGGAGGGGGCGGACCTCCTATTGGTTTGCATCAGGCTGCAACGTGCAGAGCAACAGCGACAGCGAACTGCAGCTCGATTCCGTTGCAGTTTGATTCCAGCTATTCCGACGGATCGGCCTCGCACCCGTTTGCGACACAGCTTTATGCCTTTTCTCCGCCGGGATTCAACCAGGCACAGTGTTTAGCGGTTTCGTTCACTTCTGGAACGAACGTCTTCAGTACCTGCTCTAACGGCAACACGACGCAGGGTCGTACGACTGTCAATGGACCTCTCGTGATCAACAACCAGGAGTTGTTCATTGGGGGCGCCGCTGCAGGTGTAGAAGTGGGCAACAGTGCTACCACTGCGCCCTACATTGATCTTCACTCTTCGGGCAATGCAATCGACTACGACGCACGTATTCAGGTCACCGGCGGGACCTCGGCGGTAGGACAGGGCACGATCGATTTGATTGGGTCGCATATCGCAACCAATGGCGAAAAAGGCTTGACTCACACAGTGAAACTGCCATGCGGAACTATCACATTCACAAATGGCCTGCTCACCGGTGTTAGCGGAACCTGCTAGCGGGAGCGTCCAGGCGCTATTAGTCGCGAGCAATCCACAAAACGACAATAACGCCAAACAAGGACAAATCAGGCGATGTTGATGCCGTGGTCCTCCGCCTGGCCGAAGACGGAAAGAAGATTTGTCATCTTCAGCACGTTTCGAAGCTGCTTCCCAAGGTGAAGCAGTTTGAACTCGCATCCCGTTTGCTTGGCAGTTGAGTACAGTCGCACCAACGCGCCAAGTCCCATGCTGTCCACATAGGTCAAGTCTTGTAAGTCAATCACTACCAGTTTCAACTGAGGCAGAAGATGCTTCACCTCTTGGTAGAGCTCTTCGGTGGTGCCTGCTACGAATCGGCCGTGACATTTCACAACGGCTGAGTCCCCGTCACGTTCGATTTCAAAGGTTAAAACTTTTACGATCTCTTCGGGCATATCGATTGCTCCTGGCAAGATACGAGCATTGGGGTGGAGTGTTGACCTGAGAATTCTCGCATACAGAACTGAATGCTGGAACAGACTCGTGAAGATTTGCGGAGATTTATGAGGGATAGGATGGAACGCTGAATTGTGCTGCGCTTTTCGTATCGGACTTACAATCCCTCTATGTGCGGACGATATGGGCTCAAATCAGACAAACAAAAGATAGCGGACGAGTTTCATGCAAAGAAGGTGAGTCCGAAGGTCGTGTTAGCACCCAACTACAACGTCGCTCCCAGCATTCACCTACCGGTCGTGAGACTGGATGAAGAAGGCGACCGCGAACTGACGCTTATGCGATGGGGTTTGATTCCCTTCTACTCGAAGGACGACAAAGCAGCAAACAAGATGACCAATGCACGCGCCGAAACCGTGGCGACATTACCAGCCTATCGCGAGGCGTTCAGACGACGGCGCTGCATCGTCCCTGCGGATTGGTTCTATGAGTGGCAGGGCCTGGATACCAAGAGGAAGAAGACGCAGTCATGGGCGATCGCGAGGAAGGATAGGCGGCTTTTCGGGATGGCAGGTCTTTGGGAGAGTTGGAACGACCCTGTGACTCGCCAACCGTTGGAGACGTACACCATCCTGACTACAGATCCTAACGAAGTGATGCAGCCCATCCACACAAGAATGCCTGTCATTCTGCGTCCAGAGGAGTATCAGAGGTGGCTTGAGCCGCTCGATTCTGCCAGACCTCCAACGGACCTCCTGAGACCTTCTCTCGTAGCCCTGGAGGCATGGAAGGTTGATCCCAAGGTTGGGAACGTCAGGAACATTGGCCCAGAGCTTTGTGAGCCCTGGAATGACGACCTCCCGACGCCTTCCCTTTTTGGATGAATCATTCGTTTGGTGGGAGTAGACACATCCTGTTAGATCCTGGGGATTCGCAGGCTCGCTTGACGAAGTGTTTCCGCGGCGGATTCGGGAGTGATGTCCCGTTGCGGCGAACCTAGCAATTCGTATCCAACCATGAACTTTCGAATGGTGGCGGACCGCAGCAGGGGAGGGAAAAAGTGGGCGTGAAACTGCCACTCGGGGTGTTCGTGCTCGTCGCACGGCGCAGGATGCAGCCCCATGGAGTATGGGAACGGAGTGTCGAAGACCTGATCGTAAGTGGCCGTGACCGAATGCAGAATGGAAGCGAAGTCTGAGCGCTCAGCCTCAGTGAAGGCTTGCAGATCGGTGACGTGGCGTCGGGGCAGAATCATCACTTCGAACGGCCACACTGCCCAGAAAGGAACGACGGCGACGAAGCTTGCGTTCTGCGCGACGACGCGTTCGCCGAGTGATTCTTCTAGCTTTTGGTATTCGCACAGCAGGTTTGATTGGTGTTCAGCGAAGTAGTCTCGTTGTCCGGCCAGCTCTGAGACGACCTCATCGGGGATCGAACGGCTGGCCCATAGCTGGCCGTGAGGATGGGGATTACTCGCGCCCATCATCGCTCCGCGATTCTCAAAGATTTGTACGTAATGGATGTCTTCGCGGGCGCCAAGTTCTGCGTATTGTTCGCTCCACACATCGACGACTGCGCGAATTTCGGGAACCGACATCTTCGCCAACGTAAGGTCGTGACGTGGGGAGAAGCAGATGACGCGGCATATTCCACTTTCGCCCTCTGCCAGCAGGAGGCCCCTGTCGCCTTCATCACTCGAAAATTGCGGAGCATCTGGCTTCAATGCGGCGAAGTCGTTTTCGAAGACGTAGGTGCTGGTGTATTGGTCTGTTCGTACGCCGCCGGCGCGAAGATTTCCGGGGCAGAGATAGCAGGTGGGGTCGTAGGAGAGAGCGACCTCGGTTGACTTCGACTCAGTCTGACCTTGCCAGGGGCGCTGCGTTCGATGGGGGGAGACGAGCACCCATTCGCGCTTGAGAGGATTGAAGCGGCGGTGAGGATTTTGCTGGGCCTGAGGAATCAATGGGTGCCCCCGTGTGCCGTCAAGGCGAGCGCACCGTCGGAGGGGGCAGTGACGAAGCATTGCGCCGCGATTCCGGTTTTTGCCGCGTACTGTTCCTGCAGCGTTGCGACGAATTGTTCGGCGGCGTCAGCGCGTACGATGTTCACCGTGCATCCGCCGAACCCGCCGCCGGTGATGCGGGAACCGTAACACTCTGGCTGCTGCATGGCGATCTCGACCAGCGTGTCGATCTCAGCGCAGCTTGCTTGGAAGTCATCTCGCATGCTCGTGTGAGCCTCAACCATCAAGGTTCCAAATCGCTTCATGTCTTCGTTCAGCAGCGCCTCCCGTGCATCCAACACACGTTGATTTTCTGTGATGATGTGACGGCATCGCATGTAGCTGGGCGAAGACATCTTACTTTTGCAGGCTTCGAGATCTTCGAGAGTAGCGTCGCGGAGAAGATTGATACCCGGTAGTTCGCGCTGAAGAACGGCCTGACCGGCCTCGACTTCATCGCGGCGATCGCCATATTCGCCCGTAGCGACGGCGTGTTTCACCATCGAGTTGCAGATGACGACGCGTATGTGTTCGGGCAACGGCAGAAGGTCGAAGGTGAGGGAGCGGCAGTCAAGGAGCATCGCGCGATGTGCTACGGCGCCAGCGACGACAAACTGATCCATGATGCCGCACTTTGCGCCGACGTAGTCGTTTTCGGCTCGCCGGCAGAGAGTTGCGAGTTTTTCGAGTGGGAGCTTCGCTCCGGCGTGGTGTTGAAGAGCCATTGCTGTGGCCACCTCGACCGAGGCTGAGGAGCTTAGACCAGCGCCAAGCGGGACGTCTCCTGCGATAGTCATGCTGAAGCCATCGATAGGGATATTTTCCTGTTGGAGGGCCCACAGGACGCCGGCGGGATAGTCGGACCAGTGACCGCGCGGGGTGGGCTTTAGAGAGGCTATTTCGAAGGTGGCTTCCTCTTTGTAGTTTGCTGAGTAAAAGATGGCGAGTCCGTCGTGCCTGGGGCCGATGACCGCGATGGTATGGAAGCCTATCGCCATGGGCATGACCAGGCCGCCGGTGTAGTCGGTGTGTTCACCGATGAGATTGACTCGGGCTGGCGCGGCGGATGCGTGCCCCTGCTGACCAAACTGCTGCTGATGAATCTGGAGCGTCTGCTCCTCTTCCACTTTCATTCACGGATCCCGTATTCCTGAACCATCATACGATTATTCTTCGCGGAGAACTTCCAACGGCTTTCGGCCAAGGATTCGGTGGCTTGCCACCCAGCCGGTTGCAACCGTCAGGACTGCTGTTCCGAGGAGGGCGCCGAGAGTCCACAGCCATTGGAAGTGGTAGGCGACGGTGAGTTTGTTGAGCAGGACTCGCGCGATGATGTTTGCGAAGAGAATGCCGACGGCTCCTGCAACCAGGCCGAGTACTGCGAATTCGATGGAGAAGACGGTGGCGATGCGGGCGCGTGTGGCGCCTAGGGTTTTGAGGACAACGACTTCCCGGATGCGGCGGTAGCGAGTTCCGGCGATCGAGCTGGCGAGAATGATGATGCCGGCGAAAATGGAAAATGCAGCGAGAAACTGAATGACGTAGGTGATCTGCATGACTACGGCTCTTACGGTTTCGAGCGCCTGGGCGACGTTGATTACCGTGACGGTCGGGAAGAAGTGGTAGAGAGCGCGCTGGAGATCGCCAACGTGGCTGGGGTCGGCATGGACGCCGCCGTACCAGACGACCGGCAGGCCAGCGAGTGCGGGCTGTGGCAGGATGAACTCCGCGCGCGAGTAGGCATGCTGGCCGTCGGATTTTGTGAGAGCCACGACGGTGGCGACGAACTGCGTGTCCTGTGCGGCGAAGGTGATGTGTGAACCTACCTGGACTCCGAGCCGGTCGGCCTGACGTTTTTCGATGGCGACGACTGGGCGTTTTTCATCGATAGACCACCAGTTCCCTTCTACCGTTTTGGTTCCTGGAGGAGAGGTTGCGGACCAGGTGAGGCTGATGGAGCGGAGCATTCGCTTGGGGAAGTTCTTCAGCTTTGCCTCATTTGCCGGGACGCCGTCGATTTCGACGATGCGGGATGAGACGACGGGAAGGAGCTCTGGTGGCGCAGTGACGCTTGGTTGCGACTTGAGCAGTGCTCGGATTCCGGCGACTTCGTCGTTGGTGATATCGATGAGGAAGACGTTGGGGAGGTTGGGGGCGGCGGAGACGTGGAGTTCCGAGACGACTGCTTGTTGGACAAGATAGACGGTCATGATCTGCATGACGCCCAGGCCTAGTGCTGCGAGGAGAGCGGCGGAGGGGTTGCCGGGGCGGTAGAGATTGGCGAGACCGTGGCGAAGAGAGGATGGCAGATGGAGACGTGTCTTTGATAGGAAGAAGCGGAGGCCGGCGAGGACTCCTACCGAGGCCAGCAGGAGCACTGCTAGAACGGCGACGAGGCCGAATGAGAAGACTTCACCTACGACGAGCGAGTCGCTGAGTGTGGTTGCTATGGCTGCTAGTCCTGCAAGGATGAGGATTGCAGCGGCGACCTGCGCGAGATTTTTGGTGATCTTGCGCCACGCTGCGGTGACGAAGGGATCGTCGTTGTCTTCGACGGCTCGGCGAAGGATCAGGATGGGGCGGACCCCGCGAATGTCCAGCAGCGGTGGCAGGGTGAAAAGAAGTGTAGTGAGTAGACCGGCGGTCAGGCCGGTGATGACGGTGCGAGGCTGGAGATTGAACTCGGTGTCGACGTGGATGAGACGCGCCAGCAGGTGGGGGAAACTAAGCTGCACTGCGACGCCGAGAGCTACGCCTAACAGACCACCTGCGAGACCGAGGAGGAGGGTCTGGAGGAGGTAGATTTTGATGATCTGGCCGGAGCGCGCGCCGAGAGACTTCATGATTGCGATGGTGTCGAGGCGCTGTTGGAGGTGCGCCCGCATGGCCATGGCGACGCCGATCGCTCCAAGGACGAGGGCGACGAGGCTCATGAGGGAGAGCAGGCTGGTGGCGCGATCGAGGCCTTGCGTGAGCGCTGGATTGGTCTCGCGGTAGTCGATGACCTGTGCCTCGGGGAGGAGTTTTTCGAGGCGCAGCTTCAGGTCGGCTACAGCTTTGTCGGAGATGGGGGCGCCGTTGGCGGGTCTGGGGACTTTGAAGAGATACCGCTGGCCGGCGTGGCTTCCGGGGGCGAGGAGGCCGCTGGCTTCAAGGCCTTCGCGCGAGATGAGCACGCGTGGCCCTGCTGCGAAGCTTCCTGACAGGCGGTCGGGTTCGTTGACGACGACTGATGCGATTCGAAAAAACTGCGTGCCGATCTTGAGTTGATCACCTACTTTGAGGTTCAACCGCACGAGAAGATCATCAGCGACGGCGACGGTGTACGCAGTTAGTACGTTTTTTAGTTGGGCGGTTGGGGCGAGTTCTACTTGTCCGTAGAAGGGGTACATCGCGGGGTCTACGGATTTGAGCGAGACAAGCAACGGGTCGAGGGTCTTCGAGGACGACGCCATCGAGAGGAGTTCGGTGACGGGGGTGATCTCGACGCCGGTTGCGGCGATCTCGTCGAGCGCCTTCTGCTGGTCCGGGGTTGGCTGCTGAAACATCCTTGCGGAGAGATCCGCGGCCATGATCGCGCGGGCGCGATTGAGCAGAGTGCTTCGGAAGGACGAGGAGAAGCCGCGGACTCCCGTAAGCGCGGCGACACCGATCGCGACCGAGAGGATGACGAAGAAAAATTTTCCGCGGGAGGAGTGCATCTCGCGAGCAGCGATCTTCGCAGCGGAACGATAGGAGAGAGTGGCCACACTAGCCTTCGGTCAGGGCGGCTTCGCGGGTAGCGTCGGCCGGGGTGGGGTTGATTTCGTCGGCGATGATGAGCCCATCGCGCAGTGTGATTCGGCGGTTGGCGTAGGAGGCCAAGACGGGATCGTGGGTTACGAGTACGAGCGTTGTGCCTTCGGTGCGATTGAGGTTAAGAAGAAGCTCCAGCACGTGGGCGCCGTTGGTGGTGTCGAGATTTCCTGTGGGCTCGTCCGCTAGGACGATGGGAGGGCGCAGGATGAAGGCTCGTGCTAACGCTACTCGCTGTTGCTCGCCGCCGGACAACTGGACCGGATAGTGATCCATGCGTTCGGCGAGGCCGACGCTTGAGAGCAGGTCGCGTGCGCGGGGGATACCGTTTTCGTTTGTGTCGGCGTTCAACTCGTGCGGAAGGAGGACATTTTCGAGGGCCGTGAGAGTGGGGATCAGTTGATAGGACTGGAAGACGAATCCGATGGTTTTTCCGCGGACCTGGGCGAGTTTGTCCTCCGGAAGATAGCTTATCTCGGTGCCGTTGAGTCGAACACTGCCTGCGCTTGGAGTGTCGAGGCCCGCCAGCAGACCGAGGAGAGTGGATTTTCCGCTACCGCTCGAGCCCATGATGGCGGCGAACTGACCCTTTGGAACTGTGAAGTCCAGTCCTTTGAGAATGTCGACGGTTCGGGGGCCGTTGCGGATCGACTTGCGGAGGTCTTTCACAGCGATCATGGGGGTTTGGTATGTCAACTTCGGGACTCTCCTTCTTCGACAACGGTTTTGTTACTTTGTAGAGATGCGGAGAACGGCGTCTGGAATCATTTTATCGGTCTTGTCTCTTCTGGTGATGGCGCTTTCGCTGAGTGGCTGCCGAACCGAGAAGGCAACGAAGCCGGTTGAGACCATGGATTCGGGACAGACGACGGGAGATGAGGCTCCGGTTGCGATGATGCCGAACGCACAAGGCGCGGTGGCAGATAAGAGGCCGGTGATCGTTTGCTTCGGCGACAGCTTGACGGCGGGCTATGGGACTGACCTAGGGCAGAGCTATCCCGACTATCTTCAGACGGATTTGGATGCGGAAGGATATAACTACCGGGTCGTCAACGAGGGCATCAGCGGCAATACAACCAAGGATGGCGTTGAGCGTCTGGACAGAGTGCTCGCGCTGAAGCCGGCAGTGGTCGTGGTGGAGTTCGGCGGGAACGATGGGCTGCGTGGGCTGCGCATTGAAGATTCACGCACAAATCTGGATAAGATTGTTGGCACGCTCAAGGCAAGTGGTACTAAGGTAGTGCTCGCTGGAATTACTCTTCCGCCGGACTATGGCCCGGATTACATCGAGCAGTTCACCGATACGTACGCCATGCTGGCAGCGAAGTATCATGTACCTCTTTTGCCGTTTCTGCTGAAGGGCGTCTTCGGCGTTGACGGCATGATGCAGGCCGATAGAACTCATGCAACGAGTGCGGGAAATCAGGTTGTGGTGAAAAATGTTCTGCCGTTGGTGACGCCGCTGCTGAAGAAGTGATTCGCGGGCGCGGATCTCAGCCGAGGACGACGATGGGCTGCATCAGGGTGCCGGCGACGCGACGCGCGATTGCGAGCAGATCGGTCGGAGAGGTGAATACTTTGATCAATGAGGCCTGTGAGAAGTCGGGCAGGTTGACCTGCATTCCGTTTCGTATCCGTCCTGCCATTTGATCGTCCACGGTGACCGAAGGCATCTCGGGAAGGAGCGTGCGGGGGTGAGGCAAGAGGGCTTCGAGTTCGGCCACGGAGGCACTTTTTAGCTGGTCGATGGTGATGGCGTGGTTGAGGGCGAATGCGCCTGCGCGGGTTCGGCGCAGACTGGAGAGGTGAGCTCCGCAGTTCGCGAGTTGGCCGAGCTCGTGCGCCACGGAACGCACATAGCCGCCAGCCGAGACGGACATGACGAAGGATGCGGTGTCTCCTTCGAGGGAGGCTAACTCAAAGTTGTGGATGGTGATGCGTGCGGGTTTTACGGCGACCTCAACTCCGGCTCGCGCGAGCTTGTGGGCGGCAACTCCGTTGATCTTCTTTGCGGAAAAAACGGGTGGGACCTGGTCCAACTCTCCGTGAAACTTTTGGCTCAGAGTTTGAAGCTGTTCGAGAGTGAGGTGCAACGGGAGGGGTTCGGCGGCTGGAACTCCGTCTGCGTCGAAGCTGTCGGTTGCGAAGCCGAAGCGGATATGGCCGGCGTAGTGTTTGTCAGCCTGTCCGAAGAACTGGGCCAGGCGTGTGTAGCGGCCTAGAAGAAGCGGCAGGACGCCCGTGGCCATGGGGTCGAGAGTGCCGAGATGGCCGATGGACTTTTCGCCAGTGGCTCGACGGACGATGGCGACGACGTCATGCGAGGTGATGCCGGAGGGTTTATCGAGTACAAGGAGACCATTCATGCAGTCTCCAGTTTAGCCGCTAGAAGCCGCTTCCCTGCCTGCGGACGAGCGAAAGGAACTCGTTGCGCGTCTGAAGTTGTGTTTTGAAGACGCCGAGCATCGCGGAGGTGACCGTTGAGGAGTGTTGCTTCTCTACTCCGCGCATCATCATGCAGAGGTGCTGCGCCTCGAGGATGACCGCTACTCCCTGGGGATGAATTGCGTCGGTGATGGCTTCGCCGATCTGGCGAGTGAGGCGTTCCTGCACCTGAAGCCTCCGTGAGAAGACGTCGACGAGGCGTGGAATTTTGCTCAGCCCGATGACCTTTCCGTTGGGGACGTAGGCGATGTGCGCTTTTCCGAAGAAGGGTAGGAGATGATGCTCGCACTGGGAGAAAAACTCGATGTCTTTTACGATGACCATCTCGTCGTAGTCGACGTCGAAGAGAGCTTCGTGGAGAACCTCGGTCACGTTCATCGTGTAGCCGCGGGTGAGGAATGCCATGGACTTTTCCATGCGCTCGGGTGTGCGGAGGAGGCCGTCGCGTGTGGGGTCTTCGCCGATGCGGAGAAGCAGTTCGCGGTAGAGATCCTGTGTGGAAACACTGTCGAGTGATGGTGCGTCAATGGTGGCCGGGGTCAGTGGCATGGGTTGGCCTTTCTTTCAGATCGTGCCTGGCGTTGGCGTTGCGTCGCCGGCGTAGTCGAATGAGTTGTTGCTGGTCTCCTCGACGTGAACCCGCTCAAGATGAGCAGCGGGAAAGTTTTGGAAGATGCGGTAGATCTCGATGCTTAGATTTTCCGTTGTGGAGACTGTACTTGCAAAGCAATCCATGGTGTTGAGGTTCATGTGGTCGAATCTGGCAAGGAGGTTTGTTTGTGCGAAGGCGTCGAGGTCGGCGAGATTGCAGACCATACCGGTTGAAGGATCCACCTGGCCGCTTAGCGTCACCTGCACGGTGTAGTTGTGGCCGTGGCCGTGAGGATTGTTGCATTTGCCGAAGACAGTATGGTTCTTCGCGGCGTCGTAAGCCTCGGTGTGGAGGCGGTGCGAGGCGCTGAAGTGGTAGCGGCGATTAAGATGCGCTTTCATGGCTCACCATAGTAGTCTGCGAAAAGATCGGGCATCTCGTAGACACGGACGCGGTGCAGCTTTGCGTGGGGAATTTTATTGTCAAGACGCTGCCAGATCGCGATTGCAATGTTTTCTGTTGTCGGGATCGCGGTTTTGAACTCGGGGACTTCGAGGTTCAGATGCCGGTGATCGTAGACGCTGACGACCTCCCGCTCGAGGATGTCTTTCAGCTCTTTGAGATCGACTACGAAGCCGGAGACGGGGTCTATCGAGCCTGCAACTGTGACCTCCAACGTGTAATTGTGCCCGTGGCCGTTGCGATTTGCACATTTGCCGAAGACGCGTTGGTTCTCCTCGGGCGACCAGGCTTCATTCCAATAGAAGTGGGCGGCGGAGAATTCGGCTTTGCGGGTTAGAAAAATCATCGTTATTCCTGTGTTTAGACGTGTTTAAGAGAGGGGTGGATGCAAACCCAACGTAACTAAGGGGCCGCGTTGTAGTTACGTCCCTTCCAGACAACAGTTTTTCTGAAGCGGTGGTGAATGACGCTGCGAAGAAGCATATAGATGAAAAGAGGTACGCCCAGTATCGAGATTGCTACATCGATGGCTGGGAAGTTCGAGCGGGCGACCCGGGAATAGAAGCGCCAGAGCGTTCGAACCCAGATGAGAAGGATAACGCTTCGCTGCCATGGCTGTAGCCAATAGAGGCCAAAGGCCGCGATGGGCAAGCCGAAGAAGAGAATGACATCGAGGACTCGCCAGAGCGCGAGGGCAACGGGCTTCGGGAAAAGGAGCGCGAGATTTTTGGTCCAGCCTTCGACCATCTCCGAGGTGGTCCGATACATGCGCGTGGAGACGGCTTCGGGGGCGTAGCGGAAGCGGATGGTGCGGGGCGGTCGTTTGATGTTCTCGGCGAGGGCGACGTCTTCGAGGATGCGGTCTCCGACGGCACGATGTCCGCCGACGGAGAAGTAGGCTTCGCGTTCGACGAGGAGGAACTGCCCGTTGGCAGCGGCCAGGCGGCGGGCGGGATCGTTGACCTGCTTGGAAGGGTAGACGGAGGCCAGTTCTGAAAAGATCAGCGGCATGACGGCGTGCTGCCAGAAGCCGGTGACGATTTGACGAGGCGAATAGGAGAGCAGAGCTACTTTGTGGCGATCGGCTTCGCGGAGGGAGCGGGAGATGTCGTTGGTCTCGTGGAGGGTGTCTGCGTCGGTGAAGAGGAGATATTTGCCACGTGCGGCTTGAGCACCGGTCCAGCAGGCGTTGGTCTTGCCGGTGAATCCTGCGTTAGCGCTGAGATCTAAGGCCGGGGCGTCGAGGACGATCACGCCTGGGTGAATCGCGGCGGCTTCGGTGGCAATGCTGCGGGTGTCGTCGGTTGAGTCATCGTTGACGACAATCAGCTCCCACTGTTGGCCGAGGAGGAAACCGGGCTCAGACTGGCTGAGGATCGAGGCGAGGCAGGCGGGCAGCGAGCGCTGCTCGTTGCGGGCTGGAATGATGACAGAGAGTTCCAGGTCGGGTGATTCGTCAGGGTTCGGGGGATGCTCGAGGGACGGGTCGCTCACGACTTCGTATTATAGGAAGTGGAGCGACTTGTGCGTAGATTGTTGATGAGTGCAGTGTTTGGGGTACTGCTGGTGGCGGGGTGCGACCGGGGCAGCCGTCCGGGAAATATTGATAAACCCGCGCCGCAGTTTGTGATGGGCGACGGTACCCGAACTGTCGATTTGAGCAAGCTACGCGGGCGGGTGGTCGTGCTGAACCTATGGGCGACCTGGTGCGCGCCCTGCATCGAAGAGCTGCCTAGCCTGCTGGCGTTACAGAAACAGATGCCGGAGCTGGCGATTGTTGCTGTGAGCATGGATCAGGACCCGGATGTCTATAAGCGCTTTTTGGTAGAGCATCACGTGGATGTGCTGACGGTTCGCGACGAGGACCAGAAGGTGAATGCGCTGTATGGTACGGTGCAGATTCCTGAGACCTACATTATCGATAAGCAGGGCGTATTGCGGCGGAAGTTCATCGGCGCGCAGGTGTGGACCAGCCCTGAGATTACGAGCTATCTCTCGAAGATGTGAGAGCGGTCGGAGTTTGTCGATTCAGCAGAGATGACTCGCTGATATGATCTAAGCCATGACACAGCTTGATGTTCTTTATCGCTATGGAGTTCCTCCGACTGAAGCCTCGGCCGTGGCGATGGCCAAAATGCGTGAGGTGTATGGGGTCCGCCTGGTGGCTCTGGATGAGGCAAAGAAGACGGTAAAGGTTGAGTTTGACGCTACTCGTCTGACCGAACCGGTGATCTATGAGCTGCTCCGGCGCGCAGGACTCGATATCGTCGAAACCATGCCGATGTTCGCTCCTCCTCCGCCGCCCGAGCCGGTTGTCGCGAGCTAGTCGCCGGAGACAATTTTTCGGTAGTTTAGGATGTTTCTGTAGTTCACTTCCCTGTTTTGCGCGCCCGTAGCTCAGCTGGATAGAGCATTTGGCTTCGAACCAAAGGGTCGGGAGTTCGAATCTCTCCGGGCGCACCATATATTTAGTTCTTTTGAGACCTCGGCTTATGCTCCGAGGTTTCCTCGTTTTTCAAAGCAAACCGGTGGAACAAACCGGAATAATGGGCGGATGGAACCGCATCTCGCCGGATGAGTGTTAGTATCTTCCCGTTCCTATGAGCTTGTGAGTTCAGGAGTCGAATCGTCAGGAGGAGTTCTGGACGAAGATGCCAAACTTGCTGCGCGGCCTTTCCTGCTCATGGAAGGTGGACCGCTGTTTACCCTACAAAAGCGGGTGGGGCTCATCAAGGAGGGATCTCCCTACCTCAAGAGAAGAGCGATTTTTGCCGCGTTGATCACGTGGTTGCCACTTCTGATATTGGCCGGGATGCAAGGGTTAGCTTTTGGGCACAACGTTCCTGTCCCTTTCCTTCGGGATTTCAGTGGATATACTCGATTCCTCCTTGCTGTCCCTTTGCTCCTGCTGGCCGAAAACGTGCTGGGGCCCCGCATCGCAGAGGCCGCTGCGCACTTCGTCACCTCGGGAGTTATACGGGAGAAGGATTTTCAGCGATTTGATGGGCTCGTCGATCGTGGTTTGCGCTTGCGCGATTCCGTGATTGCTGAGGTCGTCATCGCTGCTCTTGCCTATGCTCTTTCGTGGGTGTCCTTTAGAGAAATTCCGAATCACGTCGCTACGTGGTTTAGAAGTAGTGCAGAGACTGGTGGCATCCTTACATGGGCCGGCTATTGGTTAGTCGGATTCTGCATGCCGCTCTTTCAATTCCTTGTTTTGCGTTGGCTCTGGAGGTTGTTTCTCTGGTTTCATTTTCTGAGCGGGGTTTGCAAGCTAGACCTGCAGCTCTTTCCGACCCATCCGGACGAAGCGGCGGGATTAGGTTTTGTGGGCGACGCACAGCGGTTCTTTGGACTCATTCTCTTCGCTTTTTCGCTAGCGAGCGCGGGCGTGCTCGCTCGAGAGATCGTCTATGACCACATCCCCTTAGTCACCTACGCCCCGACGATTGCTGCCTATGTGGTGATTGCTCTTCTTATCGTCGTGGGACCGCTTATGGTCTTTACCGGAGTTCTGCTCAAGACAAAACGCGTCGGGCTCCATCAATACGGTGCGTTGGCAACCAACTATACCGGCTCTTTCCATCAGAAGTGGATTGAACATCAGACTCCGGAACAGGAACCGCTGCTGGGCAGCGCTGATATCCAGTCATTGGCAGACCTAGGCAACAGCTACGCCTACATCGAAAAGATGAAGCCCCTCCCGGTTGATCCTCGTACCTTATTGCACCTTGTGCTAGCGAGTCTGCTTCCGCTGACTCCTCTGCTGTTAACAGTGATGCCACTGAAAGATATCTTGAAGTTACTGCTCAAGGTGTTTGCGTAGGCGAAGCTTCAGCCAGATGGCGCGGCGGCGGCTTGATAGGTGAGAAAGTTCGCGCACCAGATTTTCAGTGTGGCAAACAGACGAGGGTCCAGACATCTGTCTGGGCCCTCGTTGACTTTTGAATGCGACAGCCCCCTTTTGCATTGAGGGGCAGGCAGAAGGTTCAACAGCGATAGAAAGCGCCGCCGACCTCCCATTGATATTGAGCGACCAGGTCGAACCAGTCCAGCTGGTTTGTCTCGATATTTTGATGGAAGCGATGCTGCCTGTTCCAACCGCAAACGAGCGCGAAGTCTTTACCGACGGCCCAGTGATAGACGAGCCCACCTGAGGAGTTTCGGAAGTAGACGTCGTGATAAAGGTTGTAATCTTCCCGGCCAGGATCGAAGCTGGAGGTCGCCCCCGGGAATGGGCGGCCATCGGGTGTGCGTGCCCCAGCCGAGGTGATGAGGTATTCGAGAGACATCTCGATGGAGACTAGGCCCGTGTTTGGATTGGTCAGGCGGATGAGAGTGACCGTTACGTTGATAAGGTCAGCGATCCGGCCACTGCCGTCGTTCCAATGAATTTCGCCCTGATCGGGACCGAAGGTTTTCATTGGTATCTGCATGTCGGCCTGGATTCCGCGGAGCTTCGTAAAAGCCTTTAGGGGACCGACATGAACCAACTTAGGTTTTGACGTTGCGTGAAGTCGCAAGTCGCCAGGCCTGAGTTCCATACTCGGAGAAGAAGAGACAGCTTTTTCTTATACTGATTTCATTTGATTACTCCTGCAATACCCTGTTTGCAGCAGATGGTGGCGGGATGGTTGCCTCTGGTACGGCGCCATTTTCAGGGTAAGTAGACCATGGTTGTCAGGTCATAAACCTTGGTCCGGAGATCAGGGCGGTCTCTTGATAGAAGAGGAAAATTCCTATATCTTTAAAAGGTTGCAACCCACGCAATGTGCGCCCGTAGCTCAGTTGGATAGAGCATTTGGCTACGAACCAAAGGGTCGGAGGTTCGAATCCTTCCGGGCGCACCATTCAATCGCAAAAGCTCTGACTGTAATGGATCGCAACCACTGATTTTTTCGTGGCGGGCTTGCTGTTTCTTAGTCGAATCGCCGCATACGGATGAACTCTTCGCGGGCGAGCACGATGATCAGGCCCAAGACAACGCCGAGTGTGTCTATCCGGATGTCGGACCGCTCGAGTGCGTTGGTGTAGACAATGTGCTCGACGTACTCCAAGAAAAATCCGAATGACACGATGACGGCAGCGAGGGCGAATCGAGCCCTCAATGAAGTGACGCTGCCGGCGAGCAGGAGAGTCACGATAAGAAAGGCCACCAGATGGCCCCAACGATGATAGTGCCCGCTTGTGTGCAACAGGAGCTTGTCGTGGTTGGGCAGGAACGACAAGACGGCAAGCATGACCATCCAGATGCAACCCAGAACAATGGCCGCCGAGCGGTTCTTACGTTCTTCCAACATATTCTGATCGTCTCACTTGGCGATGGTTCACGTCGACGGAATTTTTGATTCTATTTCGGGGAGATCGAACCTCCAAATAGGCGCCGGACGAGCCCTCGAACTTTTCAAAGTTTAGACGTCTCCGTTACGCAGCCGGCGTCGTTAATCTTTGCGAGAGACGAGGTGGAGCGTGACTTTACGGGCCTCGGAGAATCCCATTCGTCGATAGAGGTTGATGGCGCGCTGGTTGGTGGCGGTGACATGAAGCCAGGAGACGAGGCCTTCGCGACGATGATTTCTTACAAGATGCCAGATCAGACTTTCCGCATAGCCTTTACCGCGGTAATCGGGGTGCGTGCAGATGCCGCTGATCTCGGGATAACCGTCGAGGATGAGGCGCTCCCCGCCCATCGCGATCAGTTGTCCGTTGGAACGAATACCGAAGTAAGAGCCCATCTCGCAGGTTCTGGCGCGGAAGAACCCTGGGAATGCGAGGTCGGTGAGGGCCACCATCTCGCGTGCATGGTCATTTAAGAGCGGAAGGATTTCGGTGGTCGGCGCCGGGGGGGCAATCTCCGCAGGGAGGACCATCTGGAGACAGACCAGGGTCTGTTCGAAGGCCAGTTTCGCGGTTTGGGGGTAGCTTTCGCCTACGATCCAAACGGATTCGCCAGGCACGAGGAGGGAGTGAAGTTGGAGGAGAGCGCCTGCGCTCGGAGAAGTTACGGCGGCGAAGGGAGCGACATCGGCAGGATAGCGGCAAGCGTCTCCGGCTTGGAGGGCGAAGTGGCGATGCTTCGTGTGCAGGGCGCTCCACACCGGATTTGCAAACAGGCTTTCTGATAGATCGGTCATTCTTTCAGAGGATACGGCGGTCCCTCTAGTTCGGTTCGAAATACAGTGCTTATTGGGAATCGCCCGGCAGAAGCGCGTAGGGGAGATCCTGGATCGTGACCTTGCCGTCCGCGTAGTCGATTCGCCAGATGCGGTCGTATTGCTGCTCGGGCCAGGGTTTGTAGGGCGGTTTCGCTCCGAGGGCCGTAGCAAGTTGGGGAATTTTTCCGTGATGCCAGACCACCAGCACTACTTTGCCCGCGTACTTACCGCTGAGAAGTGTGGATGCGAGGGCGACGTAGTCCTGGTCTCGGAAGCTATCGTCGATGGGAAGATGGAGAGCTGCCGCCAGCGGAGTCACCGTTTGAATGGGGCGGTTGGAGTGGGCGCTTTCGCGGGTCGCGAACAGGGCTTGGGGGGTTGGCAGGTCTGGTCTTGCACCGGGAGCAAAGACTTTGGGAAGGAGGCGGGCGCGTTCGAAGCCGATGGGCGACAGATCGATGCGGCCGTCGTTGAGTTTTTCTGCGTGGCGGATGAGAAGGATGGTGGCGGGTGGTGGCCCTGTTTGTGCGACTTTTCTGGAGCAACCTCCGATCAGACCGATCGGGAGGAGAAAAAGAAGAGTCCAGAAGAGACGAAACCAGACACGGGGGGACATTCCGCAAGGATAACCGGGCGCCTTTGTTACTGGCGTAAGAAAATTGCGGTTGATAATCGAGGTACTTTGATTGACGACCAAAATAGTCCTCAATACACTAGATACTGGAACGAGGAGCAGCTCCAACCTCGTGGAAATGGGCTCGGGGCTGGCGGATGCCGGCTTCAAGAAGCGCCGCCAGAGAAGAGAAAGACGTTATGTTACAGGCATTTATCATCACGCTCCGTGAGGGGGTCGAGGCATCTCTGATCGTCGGCATCGTCTTCGCCTACCTGTCCAAAATTGGGAGGCCGGAGCTGAAGCGCACCGTCTTCTGGGCACTTGGTTCGGCGATTGCGGCTAGTGTGGCGGGAGCGGTGGTGATCGCCCGGAGCCAGTTCAACACAGATGTGTTTGAAGGTTGGGTGATGTTGGCGGCGGCGGCGTTCGTTGTCAGCATGATCTGGTTTATGCACAAGACCGCGCGGACGATGAAGGGATCGATCGAGGAGAAGATCTCGCAATATACCGGTGCAGCGGGGGTGTCGAAGGCTGGGCTGTTCTTCTTTGTGTTTCTGCTGGTGCTTCGCGAGGGGGTGGAGACGGTGCTGATTCTGTCGGCGGTTACGTTGAACTCGACGGAGCTGTTGAGCTTTACCGGGACGCTGCTTGGGATTGCGGTCGCGGTTGTATTTGGGGTGTTGTTTATTCGCGGCAGCGTAAAGATCAACCTGCAACGATTCTTTCGTGTCACGACCGTCATTCTTTACTTTGTGGCGTTTCAGCTGATCGTGAGTGGGCTGCATGAGTTGAGCGAGAATGGCGTACTGCCATCGAGCCCGACGGAGATGCGCTTGATCGGGCCAATTGTGCGGAATGATCTTTTCTTCTTCGTCACGATGCTGGCGCTGGCCGGGTTGATGATGCTGATGGAATACAAGCGGCGGACGCCTGCGGTGTTGACCGTGAACGCTACTTCTGCAGATAAGCGACGGGCAGAGTGGACACAGAGACGCGAGAAGATGTGGATGACGGCCGTGGTTGCGACGAGCTTCGTGTTTATTTTTCTATCGACGGCCGAGTTTATCTACGCGAAGAGTTCGACTGCGCTGTCGCCGACGGCGGCGGTGACGTTGGTGGGGTCCCAGGTGACGTTGCCTACTGCTGATGTGAACGACGACAAGCTGCATCGCTATGGCGTGCATCTGGACGATGGCAAGGGTGGCAATGTGGAGATACGGTTTCTGCTGTTCAGGAAGCCGGATGGAAATATTGTTTCGGTTGCGGATGCTTGTCAGATCTGCGGACCGGTTGGGTTCTATATCGGCGACCAGGGGATTACGTGCAAGATGTGCGCTTCGCCGTTGAATGCGAATTCGATGGGGACTAAGGGTGGATGTAATCCGATTCCGCTGAAGTCGACCGTGGGTGGTGGGCAATTGGTGATTCAGGCGGAGGACCTGCGGGCGCTTGCGCCGGTGTTTGAACGGTAATGTTCTTTCGACTGCTCATGGAGAGCTTTCGCAGACAGCGTCGGCGCAAGATGCTGGCGGGTGTGGCAATTCTGCTTGGGACAACGGCTGTGACGGCGATGCTGGCGTTGGCTACTACGATTGGGGATCGAATTCATAAGGAATTGGCGGTGTATGGGGCAAACATCGTTGTGTACCCAAAGGCCGATCTACTGGATGTGAAGGTGGGTGGGGTGGATGTGAAGCCGGCAAGTGGTGGGGTTTATCTGAAGGAGTCCGATTTAGAGAAGCTGAAGACGATCTTTTGGGCGAACAACATTACTGGAGTTAGTCCGGAGTTGCGGCTGAACGATCAAGCCCGTCTGATTGACTCCAATGAAGCATCCTTTCCTGTTTCCGTGATAGGAATGTGGTTCGATCATGCCTTCGGTACCCTAAAAACGGGTACATTACAACTGCACCCATGGTGGAGGCTTGAGGGTAGATGGCCGCTCGCTGAACCCGACTCAGATCATTGGGAGGTGGCAGTAAACTCTGCTTTGGCCAAAAAGCTCAATCTTCAAATTGGAAGCAAGTTTCTGATGCGACGATTGGCGAGCCTTGAAGGCGGAGGGTACACCGCAGCCTACGTAACGGGAATCGTATCCACGGGCGATCAAACTGAAATGGATGTGCTTGTTCCACTGCCCATTGCGCAGGCGATAGCAGGTAAAAACGGCGCCGTCTCACGAGTCGAGATCTCTGCGCGGACGAAGCCGGAGGATGCGTTTGCGCGGGTTGATCCCGATTCCCTGCCTCCGAAGCAGCGGGAGATCTGGTACTGCAGGCCTTATGCGAATTCGATTGCTTATCAGATTCGCGAGGCGATTCCAGGGGCACAGGCGGAGCAGGTTCGCAGGGTGGAGCAGAGTGAAGGCAATGTGCTGAAACGGATCAGCGGTCTAATGTGGCTGATCAGTGCGGCGGCATTGCTGGCTGCGGGGTTTGCAGTGAGCGCTGCGATGGCGACAGCGATTCTTGAGCGGCGTGGGGAGATTGGATTGATGCGCTCGCTGGGTGCGAGCAAAGGCTCGATTGCTCTGCTGTTCTATGCGGAGACTGGGTTGCTGGCGGTGCTTGCGGGGACGATGGGTTATTTGCTCGGTTCGGCGCTTGCAGCCTGGCTAGGCGCGAAGATCTTTGCGGGTGATGGTGGCGCGGCGGAGGCGGTGTTGATTCCGGTATTGCTGCCCGTTGTTGTTGCGCTGGCGCTGGTAGTGGCGATTGCGGGAAGCACGCCCTCGATACGGACGGCTCTGCGGATGGAGCCTTCGGCGATTCTGCGGGCGGATGCGTAATGGCGACGCTGAGTTTGTTCGGGATGTTGCGGCGGTCGCTGGTGCATCGCAGGGCTCGAAGTGTGTCGGCGTTGGTGGCGATGACCGTGTCGGCAGGTGTTGCGACGGCGCTGCTGACGCTCTATGCGGATCTTGATGCGAAGCTGCATAAGGAGTTTCGAAGCTTCGGCGCGAATGTTGTGATTACGGCTCCTGCTTCGGCGCCTCTTAGTGCGGATGCTTTGGCCCAGGTGAGAGAGACCGCTGGCGCGGATGCGGTTGCGGCGGAGTTTGCCTACGCCGTGGCTACGACTGATACGGGTACGGCGGTGGTGGTGGCCGGTACGGATTTTGCCGCGGTGCGGCGGTTGGATTCGTGGTGGCAGGTGGATGCCTGGCCTGAAGCTTCGGCGGGAGATGTTGCGTTGCTTGGGCAGCGCGCGGCGCAGTTTGTCGGCAATGAACACGCGGTCGAACTTACTTATGCAGGGCACTCTGTTACGCCGCGTGGAGTAGGGCGGATCAAGACCGGGGGCGATGAAGATAGTCGCATCTACATGCCGCTCGCTGCGTTTACCACTTGGACAGGCGTGGGACCTAGCGTGATTGAGTTGCAGGTGCCGGGTGGGGCGGCGAGCGTGGAAGCCACGATGGCGCGGCTGCGGCAGGCTCTGCCGGAGATGCAGGTGCAGCCGGTACGGCAGCTTGTTGAAGGCGAGTCGAAGATCGTGGATAAGACCCACTCACTGATGTATGGAGCGGTGCTGTTGATCGCGCTGACGGTGGCGGTGAGTGTGTTGGCGACTCTCTCTGCGAGTGTGTTAGAACGGCGACGTGATTTTGCTTTAATGAAGGCGCTGGGTGGATCGCAGATGCAGTTGATGGGGATGTTTTTGCTGGAGGCGCTGGTGCTTGCCTTAGCGGGTGTTGCTGCGGGGTTTGTCGTGGGGTCTGCTGCGGCGTGGGCGATCAGCGAGGGGAACTTTCACACGGCGACGCTACCGCATCTGTCAGTATTGCCATTGGTGCTGTTGCTGAATGTGGTGATTGCTGCGATGGCGGCGCTGTTCCCTGCGCGGGTTCTGCGTGGATTGCAGCCGGCTGCGCTGCTGAAAGGCGAGTGAGAGGATAGTGAGTGTGAGCGAGGCTAAGATACAGACCGGGCCGTTGGTCGATCCACACGGAGATACGCGGGACGACTGCGCTGTGATTGCGTTGAAGAACGTGACGCGGGAATATGTGGGGCATGGTGGTGCGGTACGGGCGCTTGCGGATGCTACGTTCTCGATTGTTGCGGGCGAGTGGGTTGCGATTACAGGGCCTTCGGGGTCGGGTAAGAGTACGCTGGTGAATTTGATTGGGTGTTTGGACCGGCCTACGGCGGGGCAGTTGAAGATCGATAATGTCGATGTGGCTTCGATGACGGCTACGGAGTTGGATCGATTTCGTGCGGACAAGATTGGGTTTATCTTTCAGCAGTTTCACTTGATTCCTTACTTGTCGGCGATTGAAAACGTAATGCTGGCGCAGTATTTTCACTCGATGACGGATGAGGCGGAGGCGCGTGCGGCGCTGGTGCGGGTGGGTTTGGGAGAGCGGGTTTCGCATCTTCCGAGTGAGCTGTCGGGTGGGGAGCAACAGAGGGTTTGTATTGCGAGGGCGCTGATTAATAATCCGCCGATTTTGCTGGCGGATGAGCCTACTGGAAATCTGGACGCTGCGAATCAGACGATTGTGGCGGAGCTGCTGCAGGATTTACATAGGAATGGCCATACGATTGTGATGGTGACCCATGATCCGGAGATGGCGGGGTTGGCGCAGAGACGGATTGCGTTGAGCCATGGAAAGGTTTTTTGTCATCCGGTCGGTGGACCGATGGTTACTTTGCGGAGATAATTTTTGTTTTGTGGTGGGGGCGCGTTTTTGCTTGGGGGTTTGGCGAAAATGCGTGTTTTGGTGTGGTGTTTTGGTGGTGTGGGTGTGGTGATTTGCGTGGCTGATGTGGTGTTTTGACAGTCACTTTTTGATGGCTAAAGAATGCGCCAGATTTTCTGAATTTATTTTTGGTTTTGTTTGTTTGAGATGCCACATGTCCTGCCGGACGGGCCGCCTGCGCGGCGGGCGGTCACTTCGTGACTTGTGTACCTTTTCTTGCTGGGTGATTTGCTTTGGGCCTCCCGTTTGGTCGGCTTTAGCGCTCGCCCCATTTGAGCTTGGAGCGGAGAACGCTGAACAGGCCGTTGGGACGATGACGGAGCAGACGGACTGCTGCGTCGGAGCGCTGGCAGCGGACGCGGTCCCCTAGTTTGAGCTGGACTGCCTCTTGGCCGTCTACGGTGAGGTAGATTTCGTTGGGCACGCCTACAACCTCGACGCATACAGTAGATTCGCCGGGAACGACGATGGGGCGGATGGTGAGCAGGTGAGGACAGATGGGGGTGACCAGCATGGCGTTGACGCTGGGCATCACGATGGGGCCGTTGGCGGCCAGGTTATAGGCCGTGGAGCCGGTGGGCGTGGAGACAATAATGCCGTCAGCGCGGAAGGTGGCGACGGCCTGCTGGTCGATCTCGACGGAGTAGTCGCCCATGCGGGCGATGGTTCCTTTGGCTACGACGACGTCGTTGAGGGCGTCCCACTGTTTGACGAGCCTGCCGTCGCGGATGATTTCGGCGCGCATCATACTGCGGACTTCGATCTCGGCGCAGTTGTCGCACCAGGCTTCGAGGGTGGCGTAGAGCTCGGAGAGGGGGATCTCGGTGAGGAAGCCCAGGGAACCGAGGTTGATGCTGAGGATAGGGGTGGTGGTGCGGGCGAAGGCTCGGGCTGCGGCTAGGAGTGTGCCGTCGCCGCCGAGGACGATGACCAGATTGGGTTTGTGTTTGGGGAGATCGACGCGCGGGATGGGATTGACGCCGGAGACGTAGGTGGCGCTGTCGGGATCGAGGAGGTAGTTGTAGTGGCGGGCTTCAAGCCACGCGATGAGGTCGCGGAGGATGCCGGCGAGTTCCGGCTTGAGCGGCTTGGAGATGATGGCGGCCTGGAGCATGGACCTTTAGTGTAACTGGATGATGGGAATGGGCGTTGAACGATCTCTGGGCGATGGTCGGCCGGCTTTTCGATGCGTGACGTGAAGCGATGGTGGCGACTGGAGGGCAAGGAAAAAGGCAAAAGCAATACAAATATAGGGATCCTTCGCCGCACTCAGGATGACTAAATTGTTACCGGAAGATGCTATGGCTTCTTTGGGAAGAGGAGAGCGATCTGGAGGCGCATGCCCCAGGAGGATGCGCCTGGAGGATGGACGGCGTTGCCGTAGAAGTTTGCGGAGATGTTGACAGGTTGAACCCCGAGGCGCATGACTCGGCCGACGCCGCCGCCGTAGGGGATGGTCCACCGTCCGCCGGGGGGCGTGTCGTCTCCGTCTGCGGCATCACCACTCGCGCCGTTGTGCCAGTTGGCTGTGATGATAGGGCCGCTGTTGATGTTCCAGCCTTTCTTCAGGTTGTAGGTGATGAAGTATTGGAGCGTCATTTGATTGACGGATGGGCGATGAGAGGAGCCGACGACGGAGAATACATTGTTGACTAGAAATCCGAAGGTCCAGTGTCCGGGTTGAATGAGAGCGACGACGGAGGGGCCGAAGCTTAGCTTTCCTTGTCCGAGAACGCTGCTGGTTGCGGTGGGAAAGACCATTGCTGGTCCGGCACCCCAGATGATCTTTCCCGGCTTGGCGGGAGAGAGGAAGAAGGTTGGGCTCATGTCTCCGATGCCGTACTCGCCGCCGGTGTTTTCAGCTGCGTAGGGCTGCCAGACGATGGGTTGAATGATTCTGGAGATGAGCATCCAGTTTTCGCTGATGCGAGCGGGGATGACGGGCTGAATGTTGAGTACGTCCTGGGTACGGTTGTAGGGCCCTACGCCGAAGTTGGAGTTGTTCTGGATGGGGACGCTGATGAGGCTGGCTACGGGGTTTTGTGTGGCTTTGGCGAGAGCATCGGCGTCGTCTCCGGCTGGTGCGGAGGAGGCGGTGGCTGCTTGAGGTTTTGGCGCGGGGGTGACGGGCACGTCCTGCGCGGAGAGGGTCGCGGCGGATAGCCACAGGGTTGCCAACAGGACACTGCGGTTGCTTCGTTTCGCCATGAGACGTAACCTCTAGCTCTGACGTTGAAGGTTCGCTGAAGGGCTCCCTACCGGAAGTGCAGGTCTGGGGGCAGGAAAAGGATCATATCATTCAGCGGTGAATTCCCGGGCCAGGAAAGTCCTTTCACAATTGGGCGTGCAACATCGATTTTGGCGGTGGCATCACATTTGAAAACAGTACGGACGAGGTGATGGCATGGGAAAACCGGTTCGGTTGGTCCTGATTGCGGTGGGTGCCGTTCTGGCGCTGATCGTCCTTGCGGCAATTTGTGTGCCGCTGTTCCTCAACACGGATAGCTTCAAGGCAAAGATTGAGTCGACGCTGACGAAGTCGCTGGGGCGGAAGGTGACGATTGCGAAGGTGGACCTGTCGGTGTTGTCGGGGAGCCTGAAGGCGGAGAATGCAGTGGTCGCCGATGATCCGCGGTTCAGCACGCAGCCATTTATACAGGCGGATACGTTGAAGATTGGGGTGGAGCTGTTTCCCTTGATCTTCAGTAAGCAGGTGATTATTCGCGGGTTTTCGATGCAGTCGCCGAAGATACAACTGTTGCGGGCGGCGAATGGGACCTGGAACTACTCGACGATTGGGAATAGCAGCGCACAGACTTCTCAGAGTGATGAGACAAAGCAGGCGTTTCCGAATCTGACGGTGGGTGAGGTGAATATTGAGAATGGGCGGATTACTGTGGGTGCTGGCCCGGGAACGAGTGGGGCGGCTAGTGCGACGAGTCGTGTTTATGAAAATGTGAATTTGAAGGTGAAGGATTTTGCGTTTACGAAGTCGTTTCCGTTTGAGGCTTCGGCTGGTTTGCCTGCGGGCGGGACGGTGGAGCTGAAGGGTTCGGCGGGACCGATCAATCAGCAGGATGCTTCGGCTACGCCTTTTTCGGGGCATCTTGAGGTGAAGCATCTCGATCCGCTGGCGGCGGGATTTGTGGAGGCGTCCGATGGCGTGACCGGGACGATCGATAATTTGGTGCTGGATGCGGCTTGGAGTGGGACGCAGATGCACGTGACGAAACTGCTGGTGGATACTCCGAAGCTGACGCTGGTGCAGAGTAGTGGGCCGAAACAGGTGAAGCCGAAGGATCCGAATGCGGAGGGGGCGTCGATGTTGAATAGCCTTTCCGTGGACGATGCGCAGATAAAGAATGGAACGATTACGCTGGCGACGGCGGGCAAACAAGGGACCGCGGTGTATAGCCAGGTGAACGCGCAGGTGACGAATCTGTCTCCGAAGAGTGCTTCGCCGTTTAGTTTGAGCGGACAGCTGCCGAATGGCGGGAGCGTGGCTGCGAATGGAACGGCTGGTCCGTTCAACCAGGAGAATAATGCGAGCACTCCGCTGAATGCGACGGTGAGTCTGAAGCATGTTGAGATTGGCTCGGCTGGGTTTGCGCCTCCGGATGCGGGGATTAGCGGCGTGGCGGATGTGCAGGCTAAGATTCAGTCGAATGGGCAGACGTTGAATGCGCAGGGTGCTGCGACGGTTGTGGGGATTAAGCTGGCGAAGGATGGTGTGCCTTCTGCGAAGCCAGTGCAGTTGCAGTTCACGATGGCGCAGAATGAACAGGCTATGAGCGGCACGATACAGCAGGCGGTGATTACGATTGGCAGCGCGGTGATCAACGTTGCGGGAACGTATCAGTCGAGTGGGCCGACTACGGCGTTGAACCTGAAGGTGGTTGGGAACGGCGTTTCGATCAATGAGCTGGAGGCGTTTCTGCCGGCGCTGGGAGTGCATCTACCGTCGGGCTCGCGGCTGCAGGGAGGGACGCTGACGACAGATCTGGCGGTGACCGGGACGACGGCTACTCCCGTGATAAGTGGGCCGGTGAGGATTAATAATACGCAGCTTGCGGGGTTCGATCTGGGATCGAAGCTGCAGGCGCTTTCTTCGTTTACGGGAGGACGGATTACATCTGCAACTGGATCAGGCACAAATATTCGCTCGTTGAGTATGAATGTGCGTGAGGAGGGCGGGAATATCCGGACGGATAATATTGCGCTGGATGTTGCGGGAGTGGGGACAGCCACGGGCGCAGGGAGCGTGAGCGCTGGTGGTGCGTTGGCCTATAACGTGGTGCTGAAGCTTACGGGGTTGTCTGTGGGTGGAGGAGGGACACAGCAGGCTAGCTCGGGCGGTGGCGCGGCAGGGGCGCTTGGTGCGCTGTCTGGGTTTATTCCGGGGGGGAGTGCAGGCGGTGCGGCGCTGGGAGGAGTTGCGGGGAGTGTGCTGAAGAATGGAATCCCGGTGGCGATTGGGGGGACTACGAGCAATCCTACGTTTAGCCCGAATGTCGCGGGGCTTGCTGGGGCGGTGGGAGCGAATGCGGCGAAGGGGCTGCTTGGTGGCGCGACCGGGCAGAAGAAGGGGAACGCTGCTGATCCTCTGAGCAATGCTTTGGGTGGTTTGCTTGGGAAGCACTAGATGCGCCAGATGTGCCCTGCGCGGGCAGCGGTCACTTCGTGACTCGTATACCGGCTTCGCCCCGGGGCCTTCCGTTGGTCGGTACGAGATGTCTGATCGCCACTAGAGGAAGCGGGCATGGAGGAGGTACTCGTGGTTGCCCTCCATGCCCAGGATGGGCGAGTCGATGAGATTGATGGCGGTGCCGTGCTGCTCGAGCACGCAGTCGCGGACGCGTTCGATTGCGGCTTGGCGTGCGTCGGGGTCGCGGACGATGCCGCCCTTGCCGATGTTGGCGCGGCCGGCTTCGAACTGCGGCTTGACTAAGATGACTGCGGTGCCTTGCCAGGGCTGAGTGGGAGTGCTGAGGGCTGCCAATACGGCGGGGAGAACGAGCGTCGCGGAGATGAAGGAGACGTCCATTGCGATGAACGATGGGGTGGATTGGTTGGGTGTGAGGAGTTCGCCGGGGGTGAGGAGACGGGCGTTGGTGCGCTCGCGGAGGGTGACGCGTGGGTCGTCGCGGAGTTTTTGAGCGATCTGGCCGTAGCCGGTGTCTACGGCTAGGACTGTGGCTGCGCCGGATTGCAGCATGCAGTCGGTAAAGCCGCCGGTGGAGGCGCCGATGTCGACGCAGGGTAAGTTGGTGAGGTCGATGGACCAGTGGGCGAGGGCGCGCTCGAGCTTGAGGCCGCCGCGGCTGACGTATTTGAGATCGGAGCCGAGGAGGCGAATGACGGCGTCGGATGAGACGGGGGTGCCTGGTTTGTCAATACGCTGCTCGTCGACGAGGACGCGGCCGGCGAGAATGAGAGCTTGGGCGCGTTCGCGAGAGGCAGCGTGGCCTTGATCGACGAGAAGCTTGTCGATGCGGTGCTTTGGTGATTTGTTGCGTTGGGGTGGGGTGGGATTGCTCATACGTTCGGATCTTTCGTGTGTATTCACTAGTGCGAAGTTGCGCGTTGCTTTATGAGAATGAGATTGCAATTTCGCCAGTGAACGCAGATACAGACTGTGTTGTTTCTTCTTTTCGGGTAAAGTAGCTCTGGTGAATATTTAGAAGAAGTAACTGTCTTGAGGTTACATGGGTTGCATTAGTCAACCCAAATAGTTAACAGTTTGAGCAATCTGCAACAGTAGTGGGTGCGTTTTATGTACAGAGAAACGGGACTCGTGAATTCACCACCGCCCTCGGGGCAGGACGACGCTGCCCTGCTTGCCCTTGTGCAGAGGGGGGACGAGTACGCTATGGCGGCGCTGTTCGACCGCTATTCGAAGATTGTGTACTCGGTCGCGCTAAGGGTCCTGAGAGATCCTGCGGCGGCGGAAGACGTCCTACAGGAAGTATTCATGCAGATCTGGCGCAACCCTGATGGTTTTGTAGCAACTCGCGGTAGCCTTGGCGGCTGGCTCGCAGTGGTATCGAGAAATCGGTCGATCGATGCGCTTCGTAGAAAACGGCCTACTGAGTCAGTCGACGATGTGGCGCTGGCTTCGAACTACAATCTTGCGGACGAAGCGGAACGAAACAGTTTGATGGAGAAGGCGCGGGAGGTCATTCACCTGCTGCCGGTGGAGCAGCGGAAGACGCTGGAGATGGCATTTTTCGATGGGTTGACGCACTCCGAGATTGCGGAGATGACGGGCGATCCACTAGGGACTGTTAAGACAAGAATCCGCAGCGCGCTGACCTCGCTGAGAAAGGCGTTCCCAGCATGAGCGAGCCACGGCGTATCACATCAGAAGATCTGGCGTTGTTTGCCATGCAGCTGCTTCCACCGGAAGAGATGGCTGAAGTTGCCGCCTACGTGGAGCAGTCCGAGGACGCACGGCGAGAGTTGGCGGAGATTCAGGGCGACCTTGCGGCGTATGCACATACGGTGGATATGCAGTCGCCGTCTGCACAGGCGCGCGAGCGGTTGATGAAGCAGGTAGCGCGTGAGAAAAAGGCGATTCCGATCGATCGACCTGTTGAGACCGCGACTTCAACAGTTGCGAATGAAGGCGTCGCTGCGAGTGAAGGCTTTGGACGCGGTGCGGGAAGCATCTACTCGAGCGAGGAGGAGCTGCCGAAGCGCGGATTTGCGGGCAAGGTATTGCCGTGGGTCGGCTGGGCGGTTGCTGCCGGTCTGTCTTTAGTTGCGGGCGATCTTTATAAGCAACGCGAGACACTGCGAAGCGCTGTAACCGAGCAGGCAGGCAGGATCGACCACCTGACCGCGGATGAGGCGGCGGCGCGACAGGTTCTCGACGCGATGACCGACAGTACGGCGCAGCGAGTGACTTTGAATGTGAAGGGAGCGCCACCGGCTGTTCCGCAGGGGAGAGCCACCTATGTTGCCAGCAAGGGAACGTTGATCTTTACAGCGACGAACCTGGCGCCGCTGCAGCCGACGAAGACATATGAGCTTTGGCTGATTCCGGCCACGGGACAGAATCCGATTGCAGCGGGAACCTTCCGCCCGGATACGCGCGGGAATGCCAGCGTGATTCTGCCGCCGCTACCGAAGGGCGTAGAAGCGAAGGCTTTCGGCGTGACGGTAGAGGACGAAGGCGGAGCGACGACACCGACTCTGCCGATTATTCTGGTGGGAGCTGCCGGATAATAGACCGAACGTTGCTTTTCTATGGAAATGAAAGAAGCCATCCTTTGCGGGATGGCTTCTTTTTTCGGGCTGAATTGTTCCGCGCCTGATGTTCGGTTCGTGCGTGTTTTCGATTAGGGTTGCGTGATACGAACGGCGACGCCGGCACCCTGCAACGCGACGGTGGTGTCTATGACGTCGATATCGGTCCGGATAACGGTCATGAAGTTGGAGTCCGGCGAGACGACGTAGACCTTGCCGGTGGGAGTGCCACTGGTGACGGCGATGTAGTTCGGATGACCGTTCTTAGCCGGTGTGGATGCGTTGGTGCTGATGCTGAGAGGAAGTGGGATGGTAGCCGTGACCGTATTGGTGCTGAGGTTAATGACGGAGACGGAGCAAGTGGTGGTGGCGGCTGTGACTGCGGCACCCGGTGCGGCGCAGGGCAGATTTGGATTGCCGCTGTTGATGACGTAGGCGCGGCTGTTGCCAGTATCTTGCAGGACACCTACCATGACGGGATTTACACCGACAGGGACAGTTGCGACGACGGTGCCGAAGCCTATCGCGTCGACGGGATTGGTGAGATCGCAGTTTGGATTGCCGACCTGAGCGGTTGCCGAACAGAGTGGGATGCTGATGACGCTGAGCGAGCCTGGATTGACGCCATCGCCTGCATTTGCGACGAGCAGCTCATTGCGGACCGGGGCGAAGTCTGCCCAGAGCGGGTTGACGGTCGCGGGGTTGGTACATGCTGGGGCGATGCAGAGTGCGATCGGGTTCGTGGTGCCTGGGGGAGTTGTGGGAACGATATCGAGCGCGTTGGTTTGTACGTTAATCACCGAGACTGTGCCGTCGCCCTGGTTCAGGATGAACGCACGTTTGCCGTCGCCGCTCATGACGCCGTAGACGGGGTTCAGACCGACGGGAAGCGCGGTGGGGTCGATGGTATTGCTCGAGGTTTCGATGGTGGAGACTTGACCTACGCAGCCGCTACCGACGGGCTTACTGATGGCGTATACCCGTGGAGCATTGGGGATACCGACGGTGTAGACGGGAGTGAAGGGCGTCGAAGCCGGGCAGGGAGCGATTGGGGGAGCTGGATTGAGCTGTTGGCGCAGGGCGAGGGGAGTGCCGGTGAACTGGGAGATGTTGCCCTGGCCGGGGTTGATGGTGGGGTCGGTGACGAAGGTGCTGATGCCGGCGGGAAGGATCGCAACAGGATTGGCGCCGGGGAGGAGCGTGGTCTGGAGGATCTGACTGGTGAGCAGGGTGGTGTCGATGTCGAAGCTGGTGAAGGTGTGGTCGCTGTTGAGCGTGAAGCCGAGGCTGGCGGTAGAGGCGACCGTGGTGCCGCTGGTGGAGGTGGTGGTGGTGTTGCCGCCATTGAGGATGAGGTAATAGGGGTCCACGCCCACGTTGGCTGTGATGAGGATTGTGTCACCTGAGAAATCGACGAAGGTCAGTAGGCCCGGGGTGGGATTGGCCGGTGTGCCGGTGCTGGAGATCGCCACAGCAAACTTTTGCGGCTGGGCGGCGGGACCGACAGGGTTGATGGCGCTGACGACGGGGCGGTAGTTGTTGCCGCAACCGCTGATCAATCCCAGACCCGGTGCCAGAACGGCGAGAATCGCTGCGAGGCTGAGTTTAGACCGGAGGACGTGGGCTCGAGGCCGAACCGGGTTCTGGTGTGACCGCGACTGGGTGGTTCCTTTTGCTTCAATGGCTGCTAAGTGCAAAACTGCTCCCGCGTTGGTGCTGGTGTTGGCTATGCTCAAGGTTCGATTGTAAATCACGGAGAGACGTGAGGCCGGAATGAGCAAGGAAATACAAGGGGGCGCGATAGATACGCACTGGGGGAAGGCGATTCCGCGGGCGCGGGACCGGATGCAGTCCAGATGGCTGGTTGTGGTAGTGGTGCCTGCGCTGGTGCTGGGGGCGGTGGGAACTTGTTTCGAGGCGGCGATGACGGGTGCGGTGGGGTCGCTTCTCTTCCCTCTTGTGTTTAGCGTGGTGTTTGCGGGGGTGGTGTTGGCGCTGCGGTCGGCGACGCCGCCGGCGGCGGGGGTGGGACTGCTGGTGTGCCTGATCCTGGCTCTGGCGGTGAGGGGGCCAGCGGGGTTGCTTGCGAGGCCGGCGCTGTCTGCTTTGATTGCTTTGTTTGTGCTCACCTTCGCTGCAACCCGGTATGGGAGGAAGAAGAAAGAGGCTCGGGGGCTGGCTGAGGCTCGGAGTGGACGGAGGGCGTCGCAGGTGGTGGCCAACCTTGGGGTGGCGGCCCTGTGCGCTTCGGTGGGATGGTATGGCGGATGTCTGGCGGCGCTGGCGGAGGCTACAGCGGATACCGTGTCATCGGAGGTTGGGCAGGCGTTGGGTGGGCCGACCTGGTTGATCACGAAGTTTAGACGGGTGCCCGCGGGAAGAGACGGGGGCGTGAGCGTGGGTGGGACTTTGGCTGGAATGTTGGGTGCGGGTTTGGTGGCGATGGCGGGATTGTCGGGACTTGCGCGGTGGAGGGATGGTGTGGTGGTGTTCGTCTGTGCTTGTGCGGGGCTGGCGTTTGACAGCCTGCTGGGGGCTTCGGTGGAAGAGCGGGGATGGCTGGGGAATGATTTGGTTAATTTTTGCTCGACGTTGTTTGCGGCAGGGGTGGCTTGGTTGTGGCTGTGATTTTCATGGGTTCATAAGCTTCGAACAAAGTGAACACGAAATATGGGGGTCTCTCTACTGCGCAACCGACGGTGAAGCTGTCGATTGCTCCGGTCGAGATGAGGGAGTTTGTGAGTTGGGAAGAGACGGCAACAGCAGATCCCCTCCGGGGATGACAACAAGAAAAGCAACAGCAAGCTAGACTTCGGGTTTGCCTTCGAGCCAGCTGTGCAGGAAGCCTTCGTTGACATTGAGGCGGAGGGCGGTGTAGCTGATGATCTCGTGCACGTAGCGCATGAAGAGGTCGTAGTTGCTGATGTGGCCGAGCAGGGGGCGGGGTGAGGTGTAGACATCGAGGCCGGCGTCTTCGCACAGCTTGCGGATGCGGAAGAGATGGGTGCCGTCGGAGACGACGACGATGTGGTGGAGATTGTTTTCGTGGGCGATGGCGGCGAGACGGTGGACTTGTTGTTCGGTGTCGATGGAGCGGGTCTCGGCGATGATGTTGGCGAAGGGAATGCCGTTAGCGAGGAGGTAGTCGCGGCCGACTCCGCCTTCGGTGTTGCCGGAATCTTTGTCGGTGCCGCCGCCGAGGGTGATGACGAGGGGGGCTATTTGTTTGCGGTAGAGCTCGACGGCGTGGTCGAGGCGGGCGTGGAGGACGGGCGAGGGGTGGCCGGAGTACTCGGCTGCGCCGAAGACGGCGATGGCGTCGGCGGGTTGGGCGTTGTCCTGGCTGGCGACGGTGTCGATCTGCTCGTAGACCCAGACGCACCATATGGTGACGACTAAGAGAAAAAGCGCGAAGAGACGGCGCAAGACGAGGCTCCGCGTGGTGTCCCGGCTGCGCAGATTGGATTGAGGCACGATCATTTTTCCCCAGAGAGCGAGCGAAGACCCAAGGCTATGCCACAAGATTCAACTTTTGCATCGAGCTAGTCTACAGGGTTGAGGCTGCGGGGCTCGATGCATTTTTTTAGGGCTGGCTGGGAGATGGCTAGTGCTGGAGGGCGAGGGCGATCTCGTGGGTGGGGATGGCGCCTTCGCGGAGGATCATCCAGGAGTTGCCGCCGCCGGAGAGATCGACGATGGTGGTGGCGGTGGTGCGGGCGGTGGGGCCGCCGTCGACGATGAGGGGAATCTTGTCGCCAAGCTGCTCGCGGACGCCGGTGGCGTAGGCGCATTCGGGGTGGCCGGCGAGGTTGGCGGAGGTAGCGGTGATGGGCAAGCCGAGACGAGTGACCACGGCGCGCGGGATCGCGGCTTCGGGGACGCGGAGGGCGAGGTTGCCGGTGTTGGCGGTGACGCGGAGGGGGAGTTTGGAGCCAGCTTTGACGACGATGGTGAGAGGGCCGGGCCAGAATTTTTCGGCGAGGCGGTCGAAGGCGGAGTCGAGCTGGCGGGCGAGCTCGTAGGCCTGGGCGACCTCGGCGATGAGGAGCGAGAGGGGCTTGTGGCGGGCGCGGGCCTTGAGGTCGTAGATGCGGTCGACGGCCTTGAGGTTGACGGGGTCGACGGCGAGGCCGTAGAAGGTGTCGGTGGGGAGCGCGACGACGTTGCCGTTGTTGAGGCTGGAGACGACGTAGTCGATGAGCGCCGGTTCGGGCTCGTCGGGATGGATACGGAGTGTTTCGGCGGTCAAATCTTGCTCCTGTGCCGGTAAGTCCGTCCGCTGGGGCCGGGGTCTGCTGCGATTGTTGCAGTCTCGCACCTTAGCATACCGCCTCTGTGGACTCAAGAACAGCGAAGCGGGCGGGAGACGGGCGACGGCGTAAGATTTGGGAGATGCAGACTCCGGAGTTGGTGGTTTCGAGCAGGGCGAATGCGCGGGTGAAGCAGCTGCGAGCGGCGTTTCAGGGCCATGCGCGGTTGAGTGGCGGGATGGTCGCGATTGAAGGGGACCATCTGCTGGAAGAGGCGCTGCGGAGTGGGATGGTTTTGAAGAGTGTGTTTGTGAGTGAGCGGCGAGCGGTGCCTAGGATTGTGCCGCGTGGGGTGGAGGTTCTGCGGGTCACGGATGAGGTGTTTGGGAGTGTGGTGGAGACGCAGTCGCCGCAGGGAGTGGCGGCTTTGATGGTGCCTCCGGTGAGGACTTTGGCGGATTTGTTTGATGGCTCGGGGATGGCTCTGATTTTGATTGCGGCGGGAGTGCAGGATCCGGGGAATCTGGGGACGCTGGTACGGTCGGCCGAGGCGTTTGGGGCTGGTGGTGTTTTGACTACGGCGGGCACTGTGAGTGCGTGGAATCAGAAGGCGCTGCGAGCTAGTGTGGGGAGTGTGTTTCGTGTGCCGGTGGTTGGGGTGACGGCTGCGGAGGTCGCAGAGTTAAAGGGCCGTGGTGTTCGGTTGATTGCGGCTGTGGGGGCGGAGGACTCTGGTGTGATTGCGGCGCAGGAGATGGATTTTATTTCGGCTTGTGCGGTGATGATTGGGAATGAAGGCAGCGGGTTGGCGGCGGAGTGGATCGAGATGTGCGATGCGCGGGTGACGATTCCCTGCCCTGGGCCGGTGGAGAGTTTGAATGCGGCGGTGGCGGGGTCGTTGTTGTTGTATGAGGCTTCGAGGCAACGAACTGGGGGCAGCGGGCAAGACAAAAAACAAAAGCGAAATACAGGGATCCTTCGCTCCGCTCAGGATGACGACTTCCAGGTAGGTGACGGCATCGACGTTGAGGACGGCATCAAAGAAAGGGCGATGACGGAAGCGACTTTGAAGCAGGTGGGTGAATGAGTTTGTTTGATGCTAGTCCGATAGCCGCTGCGGCTGCGCGTGGGCGGCAGGCGCCGTTGGCGGAGAGGATGCGGCCGCGTACGCTTGCGGAGTATGTCGGGCAGGATCATCTGCTGGGGTCGGGGAAGCCATTGCGGTTGGCGATTGAAGGCGATGATCCTACGTCGATGATTTTTTGGGGGCCTCCGGGGACCGGGAAGACTACGCTGGCGAAGATTATTGCGCAGATGACGGAGGCTAGTTTTATTGAGTTCTCAGCGGTGTTGAGTGGGATCAAAGAGATTAAGAACGTGATGGTGGAGGCGGAGAAGGCGGCGAGCTTCGGGTCGCGGACGATTTTGTTTGTGGATGAGATTCACCGATTTAACAAGGCGCAGCAGGATGCGTTTCTGCCGTATGTGGAGCGGGGGACGATTCGGCTGATCGGGGCTACGACGGAGAATCCTTCGTTTGAGATCAATGCGGCGCTGCTGTCGCGATGCAGGGTTTATACCCTGGTGGCGTTGACCGAAGAGCAGGTGGTTGGGCTGCTGCAACGGGCGCTAACGGATGTTGAGCGTGGGCTGGGAGCGAGTGGCGTTGAGGCGGATGAAGATGCTTTGGTTACGATTGCTTCGTATTCGAGTGGAGATGCGAGGAACGCGCTGAATGCTCTGGATGTGGCGGCGAAGCTTGCGGAGGGTCGTGGGGAGAAGCTGATTACGAAAGCGCTGGCTGCGGAGGCTTTGCAGCGCAGGGTGCTGCTGTATGACAAGAAGGGCGAGCAACACTACGACATTATTTCGGCGCTGCATAAGAGCGTGAGAAACTCGGACCCGGATGCGGCGATGTATTGGCTGGGACGGATGCTTGAGGCTGGTGAAGATCCGATGTACTGTGCGCGTCGGATTGTGCGGATGGCAGTGGAGGATATTGGGCTGGCGGCTCCTGAGGCGCTGAATCTTTGTTTGAGTGCGCGGGATGCGATGCATTTTCTGGGGCATCCGGAGGGGGAGCTGGCGTTGGCGCAGGCAGTGGTTTATCTTGCGCTCGCACCGAAGTCGAATGCGGTTTATACGGCTTATGGCGCGGTGAAGGCGGATATTGAAGCGACGGCTGCGGAGCCGGTGCCGCTGCATCTGCGGAATGCGCCGACGAAGCTGATGAAGTCGCTCGACTACGGCAAGGACTATCAGTACGCGCATGATGTGGAGGGTCGCGTGGCGGATATGGAGTGCCTGCCGGTGGGACTTGCGGGGCGGCGCTACTACCATCCGACGAATGAAGGACGAGAGAAGCTGCTGGCGCAGCGGATGGAAGAGATTGCGCGGATAAAGGCAGAAAAACGCCGGTAGCAGTGGTATTTTGATGAGTGTTTTTCAACTCTATTGTGAGGTGTCGTGATGGCTGCTGCGTCGCCGCTGTTTCCTTATCTGGTGGTCCCTAATGGCATTGCCGCGATTGAGTTTTATAAGAAGGCGTTTGGCGCGGTGCAGCAAGAGCTGCATCTTGCTCCAGGAACCGAAAGAGTGATGAACGCTTGTTTGAGCATCAACGGCGGCATCTTTATGCTGTCGGATGATTTTTCGGACAAAACTGGTGAAATGCCTTCTACACCGGAGGCATTGCACGGTTCGCCCGTGGTAATTCATTTGCAGGTGGACGATGTGGATGCGGCGTGGGAGCGGGCCGTCGCTGCTGGCGGAATTGTGGTGATGCCTTTGGCTGATCAGTTCTGGGGCGACCGGTACGGCCAATTGAACGATCCGTTTGGACACAGGTGGTCGATGGCGCAGCGTAAAGTTGTGCTGACGAAAGCAGAGATTGAGGCAGCAGCGGAGAGCTCGTTCAAGATGTGACGGTGACTGCTAGTGGGCGTATTTCACGGAGCAGCCGTAGGGGCGTGTGCTCTCGACCTGCAACGGTTTGCCGGCCATGGCAGCAGTTAGGGTTTCGTTGAGGTAGTTGCGGGCGCCCTTGAGGTCGGACTGCTCTGTGGTGGGTTTGTCGTCGATGGCGCCTTGATAGATGAGCTTGCCGGTGGGGTCTATGACGAAGATGTGTGGTGTGGTCTTGGCTTCGTAGAGGCGAGCGATGGTGGCGTCGGGATCGAGGAGGGCGGCGGTAGGTGCGGCGTGCATGGTCTTGAGGTAGGTGTTCTCCTGCGCGGGGGTGACGTATCCCTGCTCGCCGGGCGCGGAGGAGATGACGGAGAGCCAGACGACGCCTTTGGCTGTCCAGTCGCGTTGCTGCGACTCGATGCTGCCGCTGAGATAGTGCTTACGGTCAAACGGACAGCCCTGGTTAGCCCATTCGAGCACGACGAACTTGCCGCGGTACTCGGAGAGGGTGTGCTGGATGCCGTTGGAGTCGGTGCCTTTGAAGTCGGGGGCGGTGGCGCCAGGGCCTACGGCGAGCGCGGGGAGAGTGAAGATGACGGTGAATATTGCAAGGGTGAGGGCGAGGAGTTTGCCGTAAGACATTGGTGGCCTCCGCAAGGTTATATTTTGCGACGGACATTGGTCAGATGCAAGGTTCGGAGGCAAGAACCAGCTGCGAGAACAAGATGCAAGCTCGACTGTGTCGAGGGGCAGGACTAGGCTTCACGTTATGAAATCCAGACACCTGTGTCGTTCGCAGACAAATCTACGGACGATTCTCAATTTGGCTCTGATCGTTCTGGTCGTGTTCACGACAGGCTGTGATCGGCAACGCGAGCGCGATCGACAGTACATCGAGATGAGTGAACGACAGTGGGCGGAGTCAGTCGCCACGAATGATAGTTCCGTGCCTGAGAGAATTCTGGCCGATGATTTTATGTGGATCTATCCAGATGGAAGAGGGATGAACAAAGCCCAGACGATAGCGGATGCGCGCAGCGGCCCCGGACCTTTTATCTCTGATCATCTGGACGGCATGTCGGTTCGTTTCTTCGGGAAGACTGCTGTTGCTCAAGGCAGCGAATCCTGGGTGCAAAGGGATGCGGCGGGAGAGAGACGCGGCCGCTTCGTCTGGACAGATGTATGGGTAAAACGCGACGGCCAATGGCAGATCGTTGCTGCGGAAGATTTGATTCCGCCAACTACGGCAAGATGAGCGCCCTTGGCAACGGGTCTGAAGCAAACGCGGCTTCCTGTCGGTCGCGAGAGGCCGCCGTTTTACTGTTGATGAGGTCGCGGATCTTCTGCTTGTGTGGATTCGGTCGTTATGGCTTCACGTCCTTTTCGAGTGCGGTGAGGACGATGTCTTTGGTGAGGAGTTCGGGCAGGACGTCGGCTGAGGAGTTCTTCATCGCCGGGTAGATGACGTAGGTGGGGACGCCGCTGCGGTTGACCGAGGCGAGTTGCTTGGTGATCTCGGGGTCGTACTGGGTCCAGTCGGCCTTGAGGAGGGTGACGTTGTTTTTGCTGAACTGATGTTGGACGTCGGCGGATTTCAGGACGGCGCGCTCGTTGACCTGGCAGCTGAGACACCAGGCGGCGGTGAAGTCGATGAAGACAGGATGACCGGCGGCGCGGGCCTGGTCGAGGGATTGTTGTGAGTAGGGAGCCCAGACGAGAGTGGTGTCTTTGGGCTGGTAGAGCGGAATGGCGAGGCCCAGCGCAGCGATGAGAAGAGCCGCGATGGCGCTCTTCCAGTTGGCGGGCCATTTGCCGAGGGCCCAACCTGCGATGGCTAGTGCGAGGAAGCACCAGAGCAGGCGGGTGAGGTGGTCGACGCCCTGACTGTTGCCGCTGTGGAGGTTGCCGTAGACCCAGGCGAGCCAGATTGCGGTGCCGAAGAGAGGGACGGCGGTGAGCTGCTTGAGGATCTCCATCCACGCGCCGGGACGGGGGAGGATGCGGGTCCAGGCGGGTTGGAAGCTGAGCAGCAGATAGGGAGTGGCGAGGCCGAGCGCGAGGGCGGTGAAGACGGCGAAGGTGATGCCGGCGGGTTGCGCGAGAGCAAAGCCGATGGCTGCTCCCATGAGCGGTGCGGTGCAGGGCGTGGCTACGATGGTGGCGAGGACTCCGGTGAAGAAGCTGCCGGTGTAACCCTGCTTTTGGGCGAGGCCGCCGCCTACGCTGGTGAGGGAGAGGCCGAGGTCGAACTGTCCGGCAAGCGAGAGGGCAAAGAAGAAGAGGCCCGCTGCGAGCACAGCGATGAAGGTTGGGGACTGGAGTTGGAAGCCCCATCCAGCCTGGCTGCCGGTGGCGCGGAGAATGAGCAGGGCCGCGACGATGATCCAGAAGGAGACCAGGATGCCGAGGGTATAGACGAGGCCGTGGCTGCGGAGATGTTTGCGCTCCTGTCCGGAGGACTGAACGAGGGCGAGACCTTTGAGGAAGAGAACGGGAAAGACGCAGGGCATCAGGTTGAGGATGATGCCGCCTACGAAGGCGAGGCCAATGGCGCTGACCGTTGTCACGCTACTGGTTGCGGGGCTACCTGCAACTTTGCTACCGGGGGCCGGGGCGACTTCGCCAGGAGTGACGGGGGCGGTAACTTCGTAGGCTTGGGTATCGGAGAGCTTGAGCACGCCGTGGAGCTGGGCGGGGAGGGTTTTCAGATCTTCGGAGCGACGGACGCGGAGACGAACGCCGTCTGAGGTTGGCTCGATCTGTTGGGGGGCCGCGTTTGCGATCTGGTCTTGATCGGAGGGGTAGAACTCGGCGTTGGTTTCGCGACCGCCGGTGGTGAGGTTGAGGACGAAGTCGGTTTTGCCGCCGGTGACGGTGAGTTTAGTGTCAGCTGGGAGTGGCTTGGGGATGAGGGTGAGGGCTTCGCCGAGGGCGCCGACGGGCTGCGCGGCAGGTGCTCCGGGGACTATGTTGAGGTTGAGGCCGAGGTGGGCTTTGCCGGGGATGCAGACCTCGCGGCAGACCAGGTAGGTGACCTTAGCATCGATGTGGGTGGGGCCGGGCTTGAGCGAGCTGGCGGCGGTGAGTTGCACGGGGAAGGCGACTTCGTCTTCGTAGCCGAAGTCCATCAGCGGGCCGAGGGGAAGGCGGCTGGGGATGGGAAAGAGCATGGGGCCGGCGGTGATGCCTTCGGGGAGGGTCCAGGTGATTTTGGGCGGCTCACCGGAGTCGCCGGCGTTGATCCAGTAGACGTGCCAGTGCTCTTCGAGGGTAAGGACGAGGCCGACCTGGAGGGTGCCGCCGGGGGCGATGTCGGGGGAGAGGGAGACGAGTTCGGCGGTGAGATGCTGGGCTTTGACGGGGCCGGGGCCGCCGTCGCCGACGACCTGCAGCTGCGCGTGCGCGGGAGTGAAGAAGAGAGAGGCGCAGACGAGGAACAGGAAGGCGGAGAACTTGCGTACGTTATTCATTCAATCTCAATTGTAGGACTTAGGACTGTGGGTGTTTGTCACCTAGGTGTCAGATGGCGGTGTTCGACCATGATGCAGTGGTCCATAACGACGTGAATTCCGGCCGCTTCTGCGCGGGCGGCGGCTTCGCGATTGACGATTCCCAGTTGGACCCAGAGGTTTGGGAGACCGAGCTGGATCATCTCTTCGACGATGGCGGGGATGAACTTTGGCAGGCGGAAGACGTTGACGATGTCCGGCTTGATGGGGAGGTCTGAGAGAGAGGCGTAGGATTTTTCGCCGAGGACGTCGGGGATGGAGGGATTGATGGGGTAGAGCTTGTAGCCGTGCTGCTGCATGTAGGCGGAGACGTAGTGGCTGGGTTTGGCGGAGTCTTCCGAGAGTCCAATGACGGCAATCGTGCGTGGATGTTCTGCGGTGGTGACGCCCAGGGTGCTGCGGATGATCTCCGGTTCATTCATTTGGGTTGGGTGCCTTTGAATACGAGTTTACTTGTGCCAGGCGCCCAGGAGGCGGCGGAGCACGACTAGTTCGCCGAGATGGTAGGAGGTGTGATCGGCGACGAGGAGGGCCTCGCGGAGAAGGTTTTGTCCGTCACCCCAGCGGAACGGTTTGAAGAGATCGGAGCTGGGATTATTGATGAGGGCTTCGAAGTGTTCGAGGTCGGAGCGTATGAGTGTGATGGACTGATCCCAGGCGTTGGATGAGGGTGGCTGGGGGGACTTCGGCCAGTAGTCGTCGGGCCATGCGATGGGGTGGTAGCCACCGGTTGGAGGCGCGGAGAAGTTGAGGATGTCGCGCTGTGTGATGCGAAGATGCTCCAAAAGCTGCCAGGCGGAGTAAGGGAGATTGGGTGGGACTGTGCCACGGTGTCCGGTGGGGAAATCTCTGATGGTTTCGTCGAAGGTCGAATGGGCCTGACCGCCATCCAGGAGCGCGATCAACTGTTTACGCAACGGTGCTTGTTCATCTGGTGTGCTTTTTGGGTCTGCTGCCTTTGTTGCGCCCGGCTTGGGTGTGCTCACTCGTTTGTGCCTCCTCGGCTCCAACATTGGATGCGACGGAAGCGCCAGAGTTACATCGGTTTGCGGGCGATAATGACGGTAAGGGGCGGAAAGGTCGTGACGAGGCTACCTCGTTTTTTTTCGACCACCAGGCCGGCGTTACGAAACTCCGTGGCGTACTCGCCTGTGAGTTTGTAATCGGAGATGAGAGCGACGCCTCCCGGTTTGAGTACGCGGACGATCTGCAGCAGAGCCTGATGGCGGGTTGGCTGGTCGTAGATGTTGTGGATGCAGAGATTGGAGACAACTACGTCGAAGGTGGCGTCGGGGAAAGACATCTGCTGTGCGGGTTGGCTGAGGAGGGTGCAGTAGTCGGAGACGCCCTCAAGGTCGAGATTGCGCTGGGTGGCGGCCGCGGAGTTGCCGCCCATGTCGACATTGGACCAGACGTCGATGCCGGTGACGTGGCCGGTGCCGGAAAGAGCGGCGATGCGTTTGGCTGCTCCTGCGAGGAGAAGGCCTCGGCCACAGCCTACGTCCAGGACGTTTTCGTCGCCACGCCATGGGTGCAGGCTGAGCATGAAGTCGCGGTGACGGAATTTTCCTACCTTGACGTAGAGCAGGAAGAGAAAGCCCTCGCCGATGAGGAAGCCTGCGGGCCAATACATGCTGCGAGTGTTGAGCTCGATGGGGCCAAGGTGAAGAACGCGTGGCGCGAAGATAGCTAGCAGCAGGCAGGCGGCGCCGAAGAGAAAGAAGTTGCGCATGACTGCGGGCGCGTCTACACCGTAGTCGGGTTTGTTTGTGAGTTCGGTATACAAGGGCTTCTCCTGCCGATTTCTTTTAGGATGCCGGACATCGACTTGAAGGAGTATCCCTTGTTCCCTCCCTGCTGCGATAGTGCTGCTTGTCACACCGAAGAGTGACAGATGTCATGCGACGTCGTCATCCGCTATTGCTTCGGCTGGGAAGTTGCCCTCGCGACGCATGCGGAGGTAGCCGCGGATGAAGGGCTCCAGGTCTCCATCGAGGACTTTGTCGACATCGCCCACTTCGACGCGGGTGCGTAGGTCTTTTGCCATGCGGTAGGGCTGCAAGACGTAGCTGCGAATCTGCGAGCCGAACTTGATGTCGAGTTTGGAGTCTTCGAGCTTGCGAGCTGTAGCTTTCTTTTTGTCGAGTTCGTACTCGTAGAGCTTTGAGCGCATCATCTTCATGGCTCGCTCTTTGTTCTTGTGCTGGGAGCGTTCGTTCTGGCAGCCCGTGACGAGGCCAGTGGGGATGTGGGTGATGCGAACGGCGGAGTCGGTGGTGTTGACGTGCTGGCCACCCTTGCCGCCGGAGCGGTAGGTGTCGATGCGGAGGTCTTCAGTCTTGATGTCGATGACGATGGTGTCGTCGATTTCGGGCGAGACGAAGACGCTGGCGAAGCTGGTGTGGCGACGCTTGGCGGAGTCGAAGGGCGAGATGCGGACGAGGCGATGGACGCCGGTTTCGCCGGAGAGAAGACCGAAGGCGAAGTCGCCGGAGATGGTGAAGGTGGCGGATTTGATGCCAGCCTCGTCCCCATCCTGAACTTCGTTGATCTCAACCTTGAAGTTCTGGCGCTCGCCCCAGCGGATGTACATGCGCATGAGCATCTCGGCCCAGTCCTGGGACTCGGTTCCTCCTGCGCCCGGATGTACGGTGACGATGGCGTTGAGCGAATCGGTTTCGCCGGAGAGCATGGTCTTGGATTCGAGCTTTTCGGAGAAATCTACAAGGGCGGGAATCTCGCGGACGAGGTCTGGCTCGGTGTTTTCGCCTTCGCGGGCGAGCTCGAAGTAGGCTTCGATGTCGTCGGAGCGGCGAGCGAGTTCAGCGTCGTCGGCGAGGAGGGTTTCGATGCGTTTGCGTTCGCGCATGAGGGGTTGCGAACGCGAGGCGTCGGCCCACACGGTGGGATCGGCTATTTTTTCTTCAATGACGGCTAGTTCGCGGCGGAGTCGGGCCGAGTCAAAGATACTCCCGCAGATCGCGTACTTTGTCGCGGACCGGGGAGTAGGAGTATTCGAGATCGCTAAGCATAATCTCTAGTTTACGTGAATTTCGATTTCAGGCTGAAGACCAGGCCGAGGGTGGTGACGAGAGCGCAGGCGTAGGCGAAGAGATCGCCATGCTCGGCGTAGAAGGTGAGGCCGTGCTCGTAGCCGAAGTGGACGCGGAGACTGGATCGCAGATGGCGTGGTAAGGCGGAGACGACCCGACCGTAGGGGTTGATGGCCGCGGTAACGCCGGTGTTGGTAGCGCGCAGGATCCAGCGATGGTTTTCGATGGCGCGCATGCGGACCATGTTGAGATGTTGCCATGCGGCGCTGGTGTTTCCATACCAGCCGTCGTTGGAGATATTGATGAGGACGTCGGCGCCCTGTTGGGTGAGGTGACGGATCTCGTCGCCGAAGATGGATTCGTAGCAGATGAAGACGCCGTAGGTGTGGCCACCGGTGGAAAAGACGGTGCGCTGCGCGCCGGGCTCGAAGGTGCCTACTTCGTTGAGGAGATTTTTGGCGAAGAAGAAGAACTCTTTGAAGGGAACGTATTCGCCGAAGGGAACGAGATGCATCTTGTCGTAGTGGCCGACGAAGGCGCCGTCGGCGTTGATGAAGGAGGCGCGGTTGTAGGGTGTGTAGCCCGATTTGTTTGCGGGATTTGGCTGGAAGCCGATGTTGCCGACGATGATAGGAGCTTGCGCTGATTGGGCGAGAGCCGACATCGCAGAGCGGAATTGGGGGTCAATGTCTTCGAAGGGAGCGGGCGATTCGGGCCAGACAATGAGATTGGTTGAGGCGGGGACGTTGACGTCGGCATCTTCGGAGGCGCGGGGGCGGACGAGATAGACCGTCTGAGTGCCGGGGAGTTCGGGAGTTCCCAGGAGAAACTTCGTCGAGGGGTAGCGGCTGAGGTAGGAGAAGGAGTCGAGGAACTGCTGAGTTGTCGGCTGCGGGCCGGTGTTGGCGGCTCCTACCTCGAGATTCTCCTGTACGAGGGTGGCTGTCGCGGTGGTAGGCGACGGCTTTGGGTTTGCGATGAGGCGAAGACCCAATATATAGACGACGACGATGATGACTCCCGCCGCGGTGAGCACAGGCCGGGTGTAGCGGCGCTCGCGAAGGCGGATGCGAAGGAGCCAGAGGGCGTTGACCGCCGCAATGACGAAGGAGAGGCCGTAGGCTCCTGTGATGGGCGCCAGGTGGATCAACATTGGGTTGTCAACTTGGGCGATGCCGAGAACATCCCACGGAAGACCGGTGATGCGGGCTCGGGCTAGTTCTACGGCCACCCACGCGAAGGGTACGAATAACAATGCGAGTTGACGACCGAAGCGGCTTCGGAAGGCGGCGAGCAACGTACCAAAGACAGCGTGATAAAGGCCAAGGTACAGACAAAAGAGAATGAGAATGCCAGCGGCAACGGGCTTGGCAAGGCCGCCGTAGAGATACATGGTCTGGTAGATCCAGTAGCAGTTGCCCATGTACCAGACGAAGCCGCAGAGATAGCCGAGGGCGGCTGCCCGACGGAGTGTAAGTGGGTTGTCGTTCTTGTCGTTAGCGAGAATGGCCCAGATAAGGGGGAGGAGTGCGATCCAACAAAAGGTGGTTCGCCAGACAGGCACGGGCCCTGCGATGGGAAACGGGAGAACCTGGAGGACACCCGAGAGTACAGCCATGGCCCAAAGTCGCAGGGGGATAAGTCGCATCGGTCTGAAGTCTAACATCGAGGTGAGAATTTCAAGTTAGTTTTCAGCTGGTTGAGAGCTACAATAGATGCGCATGGATTTTGTCATTCATCTCGTCGCGAAGATTGTTGTTCCGCTCTTCTTTATTGGCATGGCGGGGTCCGCGGTCGTGATTGTGGTGAGTTTTGCAGAGGATTTGAAGGAGTTGCTGGGGGATGAAGAATAGCTGTCAACGGCGGAAGCAGGATCACACTCTGCTCTTGCCGGTGGGTGTTGGCAGTGTTCCACTTGAGGTCGGGGAGTGGCCGTCGCACATGCTGAAGTTATTCAGTATCGCTGGCTGTTCGGGTTATCAAACAGCAAACCATAATGGGATCTAAACAAACTATCAACAAGCCACAATCGAACCGCGTTCGCCTGGTGGTGGCGTCGTCGGTCATGCTCACCTTCATTTCGTTCTGGCGAGCCGCGGCAATTGTGCTCAACGACCTGGGCTCCTCGGCGTTTTATGCGGGCGGCATTGCGGAAGAGGCGGTGGGTAAGGCTGCGCCGTGGTTCATTCTGGGCGTGATGCTGTTCAGTTTTGCGGTGCGTGCGGTTTATGTCGAGAGCTGCAGCATGTTCACGCGGGGCGGCGTTTACCGGATTGTGAAGGAGGCGTTGGGCGGGACTTTTGCGAAGCTGAGCGTCTCGGCGCTGATGTTCGACTATATTCTGACGGGACCTATCTCGGGCGTCTCGGCCGGGCAGTACATTGTGGGTCTGGCGAATGAACTGTTGCGGCTTTGCGCCGCGCATCACTGGGCCAGCAGGCTTGTGATGCATTCGAGCGGGGCGGCTCGACAGTTGCCGATCGACGGTACTTCTGCTGCGATTGCCGCGCTGATCACTACCTACTTCTGGTGGCAGAACACTAAAGGGATTGAAGAGTCCAGCGATAAGGCGCTGAAGGTGATGAAGATCACGACCGTGATGGTTGTGATCCTGCTTTCGTGGGGAGTATTTTCGGCGATTCATGTAGGAGCGCACCTGCCGCCCTGGCCAACGCCTGGCAATCTTCACTTCAGTAAGGACGCTCTTGGATTTCTGAAGCACACGGGATTCATGCGGACGCTTGGTTTGTTCGGCGTCCTGATGGCGTTTGGGCACTCCGTCCTTGCGATGAGCGGCGAGGAATCACTGGCGCAGGTGAACCGCGAGATCGAACACCCGAAGCTGAAGAACCTGAAGCGTGCAGCGATCGTGATCGCGATCTACAGCTTCATTTTTACCGGCATTGGCACGTTGCTGGCTGTGATGTTGATTCCGGACACGGTGCGGGTGCCGGTGTATCGCGACAACCTTATCGCCGGGATGGCAATGTTTATGGTGGGTCCGCTGGCAGTGCGGATCGGCTTCCGAGTCTTTGTGGTGATCGTGGGATTTCTGATTCTTGGTGGAGCAGTGAATACCGCAATCGTCGGTTCGACTGGCGTGCTGATGCGGGTTGCCGAGGATGGAGTCCTGTCAGACTGGTTTCGCAAGCCGCAACGCAAATACGGAACCAGCTTTCGCATCGTGAACCTGGTTGCCGGGCTGCAGATGTTCACGATCTTCGTGACTCGAGGCAACGTCATCATGTTGGGCGAAGCCTACGCGTTTGGCGTGATCTGGAGCTTTACCTTCAATGCCCTTGCGATGCTTGTGCTGCGGTGGAAGTACAAGGGTGAACGTGGCTGGAAGGTGCCACTTAATATTCGAATCGGAAAGACAGAGATCCCTCTGGGACTACTTTGTGTCTTCCTGGTTCTGCTTACGACTGCAATTGTTAATTTATTTACGAAATCGGTTGCTACGGTAAGTGGGATTGTCTTTGCAGCTGCATTCTTTGTGATTTTTTCTCTCTCGGAGAGAGACAATAAACGTCGGCACGACCTGACGACGCTGCAGATGAAAGAGCACTTTCAACTGGAGCATCAGGATAATGTAGGCCGTGAAGCGCTTGAGATTCGACCGGGTGCGGTAGTGGTGACGATGCGCGATTCCGCCGCGCCTTTCGCGTTGAAGTGGGCTTTGACGCACACGAATACGGACGATCAGGACCTGGTAGTGCTGGCCGCCCGAATGATGGGTGCCGGAGGGCCGGAGTATGTCGATGCATCCGAGCAGTTATTCAGCGAGCATGAACAGATGCTATTTACCAAAGCTGTTTCGGTAGCGGAAAGCTTCGGGAAGCATATTTCTCTATTGGTAGTTCCTGCCGGAGATATCTTTTCGGCGCTCGTGCAGACGGCTAACTCACTGGATGCAGCGGCTGTGGTTTCTGGACTCTCGACTAAGCTTACGGCTGAGGAGCAGGCCTACCATGTTGGCCAGGCATGGGAGGCACTCCCTGAGCCAAAGCGACAGTTTACTTTTTATGTCATCAAACCGGATGGCGAGTCACTTAGCTTCCACATTGGACCGCACGCACCTACTATCGAACCGCACGAAGTACAGCTGGTGCATCGTCTCTGGCTTAATATTCGGCGTGCGCCGGATATGGAGGACTTGCATCACAGTGACATCCTTACCTACGCGCTGACCCGCATGGCGACTGAGTTTGCACGAGACAAACAAGGAACCCTGAAAGATCTGCAAAGGTGCATTGATGAGTCTCATCATCGTCGTGGCCTCGGGGGGGCGCGGCACGAGGAGCTGGATGAAGCAGGACCTGGGTATGCGATTCGCGCTCCGAAAACGGCACATATAACAGACGACCATGAAGCTAATACAGTCAAAACGAAATAGACGGACGAGTTACTTACTGTTTGCATCATCTTAGCTACTTATGTATCGTCATGAGGTGGCAACAAGAATTGGTAGGCGAGATAGAACTCCGATAACTCGATCTACCTTGCCATTGGAGGTAACACGTGGAAGTTAGCCGTATTATTGCCGAGATTGATGGCCAGATCGCAAAGCTACAGCAGGCACGTGCGTTACTGGCCGGAACGACGGCAACAGCTAAGCGCACCGGCCCTGGCCGTCCCAAAGGGAGCAAGAACGCCGCTGCCACAGCATCAGCAGCTACGGCCCCTCGCAAACGCAAATTGAGCCCCGAGGGCCGCAAACGAATCGCCGATGCGATGAAGAAGCGCTGGGCCGAGCGCCGGAAGCAGAGTTCGAAGGGATAACTTCGTAAGAATTGTTCCTTGAAAAAGCGAAGGCGCCTCGAGTTGAGGCGCCTTCGCTTTTCGCACTAACTAATGCCCGGCCAAGACCGGAAAGTAGCCGTATCCTCATCGGGTGATAATGACCTCGCGAAGGCTGTCTTTTGCGAGAAAGAATCGGAAGTTACTAAACTCACTGAGCAGGTTTTCAATCTTGCGATTATTGAAGACGTTGAGCAATGGGTAGTTCCCCGCACGCTGCATTTCCACTACGTCGGTATCGGTCAGATGATATCGACAGAAGAATGTCTCCGGACTGCTTGTCTGGTGAAAGAAAGCAAGCATAAGACCGCCAGGTTGAAGCACCTTGTGGATACGGGACAGTACTGGCGCAATGAGAGGCTCCGGAAGATAATCAGCTGTGTCCCAGAAGATGACGACGTCGAATACGCGGCCGGAAAAGTTGAGATTGCTCTCAAGAAATCGATCGACATCGAAGCTGGGTGGCTCGCCCTCTTTGCCGGGAGTGAGCCACTCCGGTTTCGATGCTTCGTCGACGACGCTTGCCATGTAGATGCTGTGGCCGAGGCTGGTGATGTAGTTGATGTTGGTGGACGAAGTGGGTCCAATGTCGAGGATGCGTAGTGAGTCCTGCGTCTGCAGGTGCTTCATCAACTCTTTCCATCCACTGGAGTGCCGAGGAATGCGACCGGTGTCGCCGCCTCGTGGACTGCTTGTACTTTCGCTACTGCCGAAAAGGCTGCGCATGAGCCCGCTTCCCTTTCTGGTTCTATGCCTGTGGTTGAGTGAACAAAGGAGCGCTCGCCTCGACTGGCGCAGAGGGTGTTGCGGCGGAAGCTGAGGACTTAGATTGCGTTCCGGAGGCTTGCTTTAGCTCTACACTTCCCTTCAAAATGGCACTCTCTTCGATGCAGAGCCGACCTGCGAGGATGTCCCCGTTGACGATTGCGGACTGGCGCAGATCGACGCGGCCTGTGGCCTGCACGTTGCCTGTAAGATGACCAAATACGGTGACGTCGCGGACGGTGACATCGGCGCGAACGCGTGCGTTGGGCCCGATGGTCAAACCGCTGTCCTTGAGGGTGATGGTTCCTTCGATGTCTCCGTCGATGTAAAGGTCCTCATCTCCGGAGAGTTGTCCCCGGATGACGACCGACTTACCGATGACGGTGGAACCCTCTGCTGGTTTCATAGACGTTTTATTCTCCCTTGAGGTCCTGTCTACTGCATGTGTACCTTGCCCGAACTATACCCAAGCTCATGCCGAGAGGCAAACCGCGAATACTTTGCCGGGCTCGGTGAGTCTTATGAAAGACCATAGAATGGGGAGATGAGAGGTGTCGGTTGGTAATGGCTACGGTGGAAGCGCAGAACGCAGCTTCAGCGGGTAGGCCGCGATTCAGGCCAGTTTTAGAACAAAGAAGATCACTCTACCGGGTCGTTATTGGATCTATTCTGCTGCTGTTGCCCGCGGCCGCTGGGCTTGCGCAGGCACAGGGTGGTGCTACGACAAAAGATGTAGGCGAAGCATCCTTGCTGTCGATACCGCCGCGCTCCTGGATCGTAGACGCGTCGGCGAATGAACTCAAAGCACTTCATCATATTGACTCCTATTTGCGATATCGCACTCACACAATCAGCGATAAGGGCGATGTAGTCCGTGACGTCGTTGAGAGCAAAGATGGAACGGTTGCGCGGCTGATTATGAGAGATGGAAAACCGCTGACCGATGAGCAGGATAAGGCGGAGCGGCAGCGCCTGAACGACATGATCGCATCTCCGTCAGCCTTCTTCAGGCATATCCGGAATACCGAATCGGACCGCAAGATGGCGGACAAATTAGTTCCTTTGATGGCTGATTCAGCAATCTTCACCTACACGCCGGGGCAGCCACAGTCAGGCAGAAATAAAGGCGCGTTGGAGATCGTAATCGACTACAAGCCGAACCCAAAGTTCAATCCTCCAAACACAGAAGCAGAGGCATTGACCGGGCTTGAAGGAAGGGTGTGGATCGATACCAAGTCGCATTACCTGGTTCGCATGGAAGGGACGATCTCGCGTGGTGTGAACTTCGGATGGGGCATGCTCGCCCATATCTATCCGGGGGGCAAACTGGAGCTGAATCAAACCGACGCTGGCGGCGATCGATGGATCTTCACTTACTTTTCGATGCGGCTCAGCGTGCGTGCCCTGATGCTGAAGACAGTCAACGTACATACCGAGTCAACCGGCAGCGACGTTCAAACGATTGGGCCAATGAGCTACCAGGACGCTATTCGGATGATGTTGAATACGCCGCTACCGAATCGATAACGGGACCTATCAGGCCGTCACGCGGGCCTTCGCGTGGAGCGTTTGCCGACGAACGGTCAGGGCTTCGATCCGGTCACGTTGCACTTCGAATCCTCTGCCGGGTGTGGTTGGTACGGTGATCTCCCCTCGATCGCTCACTGTGACCTCCGGCTCAATGATGTCCTGCTCCCAGTACCTGCTGGAGGCGGAGACGTCGCCGGGGAGCGAGAAGTTCGGCAGCGAAGAGAGCGCAATATTGTGCGAACGGCCGATGCCTGTTTCCAACATTCCGCCGCACCAGACCGGGATGGCGCGCTCTTCTGCGGCATTATGCACGGCGATGGCCTCGCTGAAGCCGCCGACCCGACCTAGCTTGATGTTGATGATGCGACAGGACTCCATGTCGATGGCGGCGAGAGCGTCGCGTCGATTGCGAATGGACTCGTCGAGGCAGATGGAGGTGAGCAGGCGCTTCTGCAGCATGGAGTGGAAGTAGAAGTCGTCGTACCAGAGAGGCTGCTCGATCATGAGGAGATCGAAGCGGTCCCAATCGACGATGTCTTCTACGTCTTTCATACGGTAGGCGGAGTTGGCATCGCAGCTGAGCGTGATGTCGGGCCACCGGTCGCGGACGGCTTCGAAGATTTTCACGTCCCAGCCTGGCTTGCATTTCAACTTGATGCGTTGATAGCCGGCGGCGAGTTCGGTGGCAATCTTGTCCATCAGATGAGCGGGCGAGGGCTGGATGCCGATCGAAACTCCACAGGGAATTACGTCGCGGGTTCCGCCGAGGAGATCTGCGAGCGAGACACGCTTCACCTGTGCTTCGAGATCCCAGACGGCATTTTCCAACGCAGCTTTCGCCATGCGATGGCCGCGGACCTGGCGGAAGATATCGGGACAACTGCCGCCGCGCTCTACATCAGCCTCAAGCAGGCGAGGGGCAAGTTCTGACTCTGTGATGATCCAGGCGGTGTCGATGGTCTCATCGCTAAAGTAAGGGTGTTCGCCGGCAACGCACTCACCCCATGCAGTGAGACCTTCAGATTCGAGTTCTACGAGGAGAATGCGGCGGCTGGTGGTGAGGCCGAAGCTGGTTTCAAAGGGATGAGCGAGCGGCAGGTTGATCTCGCGGAGGTGAATCGCATCGATGTTGAGCATTGCAGTCCTGTCTTTCCGAATTGCTGGATTGTGGCGGGTCTGGTGCGGGGCTCAATCAAATTGTACTGCGGTGCGGCACTGATATATCAGATCTGTCCGGTGTTATTTCCAGAGACCCAGGAGGAAATTGCCATTGCCCTGAGCATCCCGTTCGTAGCCAACCACGGCCAAACCGCGCTTGAATGCCGATTCGAGCGCCGCCCGGTTATTACTCTGCAGGGTTTGCGCGAGGCTTCGCTGCTGGGGGTCCTGCTTCCATTGGTAGATGGTGTGCGGGACTGTAATGCGTTCGAGGATCTGCTGCGGCTGTGGCTCGCCGCGTAGCAGATCGGTTACGCGGCCGGAGCGCAGCCACCACTCCGCATATAGCCTATCGGTCGGGAGGCCTCCCTGCAATGGGGAGGATGAGGGGCCATAGAAATCTGCCTGGTAGCGCCGAACGATGACGCCGAGCCGGCTGATGTTCAGGTGCGAGTTCCTGATCTCCAGAGGATCGAAGGTCCACTCCATCAGTTCGAAGCCGCGTGCGATGGCTTCGTCGCGCTGGGCGAGTTTGAGGCGGCGGCCGATGCCGGAGTTGCGGTACTGCGGCAGAACGGCGAGCATGTGCGAATGGAGATAGGGTTTGCCGTCGCGGTAGCCCGGCAAGGACATCGCGAAGCCCACGATGGTGTCGCCGTCGAAGGCTCCGAGAACCTGGCCGCCGATGCGCTGCGCAACGACGAAGACGCGCCGTGGAATGACATCACCGTCGCTGTAACCCCAAACCTCGAGCTGAAGGACGACGCAGCGCTCAAAGTGCTCAAGGCTGGTAAGGGACTGAATGTGGATGGCAGTTTGGGGGCTCTCGTTCATGACCTTGTGGGTTCGGTGGCGGCGTTCTTCGCCTGATTCCATAGTGTTTCGAGCTGATCGGGGGTGGACGCGGCCAGAGCGGCACTGCTGCCCGCGGCAGACTCCATTGCAGCGAAGCGCCGACGAAACTTTGCGTTCGTGGTGCGCAGAGCCGATTCGGGGTCAACCTTGAGATGTCGGGCGAGATTGACGGCTGTGAAGAGAATGTCCCCCAGCTCTGCTTCGATCGCGCCCGGGGATCTAGGGCTTGAGGGCGGATCGAGTTCAGCCTTGAGTTCGCCGATTTCCTCGTGCAGCTTGTCGAAGAGGCCGTCGGTGTCAGGCCAATCGAATCCCACTTTTGCTGCTCGGGAGCCGAGTTTACCCGCCTCCATCAAGGCTGGCATCGAGCGTGGGATGTCGTCCAGCATCGGGGCTTGTGTTGATGCGGATGCTTTCTTCTCGGTCTGTTTGATGTGCTCCCAATTGCGCAGAACGGCGTTCGCATCAGCCGCTTCGGCACCAGCAAAAATGTGGGGATGGCGGCGAATGAGCTTGGCATTCAGATTTTCTGCTACGTCATGGATGTCGAAGTGGCCGGCCTCGGAGGCCATCTGCGCGTAGAAGAGGACTTGGAGCAGTAGATCGCCGAGCTCATCCTTTAGGTCAGGCCAGGCGCGGCGTTCGATAGCGTCGAAGACCTCGTAGGTTTCTTCGAGTGTGTGTCGCTTGATAGAGTCGAAGGTCTGCTCGCGGTCCCAGGGACAGCCATCGGGGGCGCGCAGCCGCGCCATGATCGCTACAGCCTCACCAATTGAGTCTGTGGAAACGGAAGCGGCCCTCTGGGGGAGATTCTCAGGGTTGGACTCGGACATATCTTCAACTTTACCGGATGACTTACCGAAGGAACATGGCTTCCCTATCTCTGATCAAATGCATTATGCTCTGCACCATGACGCCTGAACAAAAAGGAAAAGCCGAATCAAGGACACGCAGGAGCCGGTGGGTTCTGTTGCTTCTACTGCCCTATCTTGGGCTTTGCTTCCCGATTGTCTATGCGCAGTCCACGCCGGCGCTATGGGGCTTTCCGTTTTTCTATTGGTATCAGTTTGCCTGGGTTATTTTGGCGTCTGCGCTCTTGGCAATTGTCTATCGAAAGCTCAAGACGTAGATCTGTCTCGAAGCTTGTGAGGGGATTAAAAAGCAAACGCGCCGACATGATGCCGGCGCGTTTGGTCTTGCGGAGAGAGTTGTTTACATCTGTCCGTTCGGTTTGGCCGAGGCGGCAGTGCTCGGCTGATCGTTGCTCATATTGGTCATCAGCTTGATGTCGACGCGACGATTCTTCGCGCGACCTTCGGCTGTGCTGTCACTTGCAACCTGCTGGTCCTTGCCGATGCCGATCAGGTAGAACTTGTGCGGCGGGATATTGTATTTGGAGGAAAGATAGTTGACGACTGCGTCGGCACGATGCTGGCTGAGTTGGTAGTTATACTGCGCATCACCAACCGAGTCCGTTCCGCCAGTCACTTCAAGAATGTAACCGCGGGTGTTGGCGAGGTTTCCAGCCAAGTCATCGAGCTGCTTCTTGTCAGACGCGGTCAGAACATACTTGTCAAAGGCAAACGTGACACTTACATCCGAGATCTGCTTGTAGTTGTCCAAGTTGGCGACGACGCCGCTTAGGCTGTCGACCCGGTTGTAAGCTTCCTTGGCGGATTGATTTGCCGAATCTGCGGACTGGCCAGCTGCGAGCGCATGCTGATTGGCTGTGTCGGCGGCAGATTGTGCACCCGCGATGCCGGTCTTGGCGCGCTCGTCCGTATCGACGATGTTGCGGTGGTCAGCGGCGGTCTTGGTATCCAGGTCGTTTGTCTCCTGGATGATCGGCGCGGTTTGGGATTTGACATAGTTCTTGGTCGAGCAGCCAACCGTGAAGGTGAGCGCGAAGGCACTAGCAAACATAACGACTAAGGCAGATTTAATTTTCATCTCTCTCTGATTCTTGGAGTCCATTTCTTTCACTCTCCTGGTTAGTAGGGCGTTCCAATAACTTCATCCACAACGGTCGACAGATGCAATTGGAATGCCAATCCTAAAATGATTTCAACCATAACGTTTTCTTATACTTACAACGACTGATACATTTAGACCACTCTCCGTATCGCCGTCATTCGGGAACTTTTGATTGGCTGCCGCGTCAAATCTACTGAGCAAACCTGTGCACACTGCAGATTTCCTAAACCTGCATCTACACTAAGATGCGGATTTTGATCGACACGCATGGATCTTCACCAGAAAATTCGAACCCTCCCAACTCAGCCAGGTTGTTATCTCTACAAAAATGCTGACGGCGAGGTTATCTATGTGGGTAAAGCGAAAAACCTGCGTGCGCGGGTGCGTTCCTACTTCCTGGAGGCGTCGCAGGCCAATGCCAAGACAGGCTCGCTCATGCGAGAGGCCGTCGATGTGGAGTACATCACGGTCGCCAATGAGCATGAGGCGCTGGCGCTTGAGAACAACCTCATCAAACAGAAGAAGCCGCGCTTCAACATTCTGCTGCGAGACGACAAGACCTATCCGTACATCAAGCTGACGATGAACGACCGCTATCCGAAGGTCTTCGTCACCCGCAGATTGCGTAAAGATGGTGGGGCCTATTACGGTCCCTACTTTCCAGGCAATCTTGCCTATCGGCTGGTCGATCTTATCCATCGCAGCTTCCTGATTCCGAGTTGTAAGGTCGATCTATCCCGGTACCATCCGCGCGCTTGCCTCCAGTACTACATCAAGCGCTGCCTGGGGCCGTGCCTGGAGGGGCTGACGACGCCGGAGACTTACCGCGAAACCATTCGCGATGTGCAGCTCTTTCTGGAGGGGCGGCCGAACGAGCTCGAGCAGGTACTGACGAAACGGATGGAAGCTGCGGCAGAGGCTGAGCAGTTCGAGACGGCCGCGCGGCTGCGCGATCAGATCGTCACCGTTCACCAGATGCAGGACAAACAGCGAATGGCCGGTACCGACAATGAAGACGCCGACGTCTTTGGCTACCACTTCGAAAACGAGATGCTGGCGGTGAACCTGTTCCATATGCGCAGCGGCAAAATCGTGGACCGGCGCGACTTCTTCTGGGAGGATCTGCCGGAATCCGCGTCGGATGCAGTGACGGAGGCAGTTGCGGAGCTGGATGAGTTGGAGGCGCTGCCCCGCATAGAACCGGATCCAGCGGCTGCCGCACCGGAGATCGGCGAGGGCATCCCCGTTGTGCAGCATTCTGCTGTATCGGAGCTTGGCGCGACGTTCAGTGCGTCAGTGTTTTTTTCTGCGCTGCTGAAACAGCTCTATCTCGATCAGACTTATGTGCCCCGGTCTATTCTCGTTCCCGTTGAGTTTCCCGATCGGGCTCTGCTGGCGGAGGCCCTGACTGGGCGGACCGGCAAGCGAATTGAGATTCTTGCGCCGCAGCGTGGTGAAAAGCGTTCGCTCGTCGATCTCGTCTGTCAAAATGCGAAGCAATCGTACGACCAGCGATTCCGAGTGCTGCAGCCGGGTATGAAAGCGATTCAAGAGGCACTGCAGGACGCGCTCACACTGGAAGAGCTACCGCGCCGGATCGAGTGCTTTGACATCTCGCACATTCAGGGCGCCGAAACGGTGGCTTCTATGGTTGTGTGGGAAGATGGCGCGATGAAAAAGTCTGACTACCGGAAATTTCAGGTGAAGACAGTCACGGGCGTCGATGATTTTGCCAGCATGCGCGAGGTGATTCAACGCCGTTACAAACGGCTGCAAGAAGACAAGAAGCCCTTCCCTTCTCTGATCCTGATCGATGGAGGGCTCGGACAATTGCATGCAGCATATTCGGCGCTCGAAGAGATCGGAGTCACACTGCAGCCTCTTGCATCGATCGCAAAACGAGAAGAGATCATCTACGTATACGGGCAGGAGAACGAGCCCGTGGTACTTGACCGGCGATCCCCCGTGCTGCACTTGATGCAGAAGATTCGCGATGAGAGTCATAGATTTGCCGTGACCTACCATCGCAAGCGACGCCAGATGCGCGACCGCGACAGCGAGTTGTTGTCGATACCTGGCGTTGGGCCGAGAACCCGGCAACGGTTGATCGAACACTTCGGCAGCGTGCGTGGGATCAGGCAGGCTGGACCGGACGCTCTCACTGCAGTAGTGAATTCGGCAACTGCCGAGAAGATTCGTAACTACTTTGCAGCGGAAGCTTCAGGCAAAGCGGTACTTCCTGTGTTGAATGAAGCTTCCTGAGGCTACTCAGCGCTGTCTGTCGGCGGGACTGCACCGCCAGTCTTGAAGGTGTTGCAAGCTGCGATGGTTCCCTGCTGGAAACCACGCTTGAACCAGCCAACGCGTTGCGCAGAAGATCCGTGAGTGAAGCTCTCAGGGCTTACCGTTCCTCGTTCCAGGCGCTGGATATGGTCGTCGCCAACAGAGGCTGCTGCTTGCAGACCAGCCGCGATGTCAGAGTCGTGAACGATATTGCGCTGCGCCGTGCTGTGCGCCCACACACCGGCGAAACAATCGGCCTGGAGTTCAAGATCGACGGAAAGGCGATTGCTCTCTGATGGATGTTGCGCTGATAGCTGTCGGACCTGTCGTTCGATGCCAAGCAGATCCTGCACATGGTGGCCCAGCTCATGAGCGACGACGTAAGCCTGAGCGAAATCTGCGTTGCTGCCGCCGAGCCGTCTCAGTTCATCCCAGAAACTAAGGTCGATGTAGACCTTTTCATCCGCCGGGCAGTAGAACGGGCCACTTTGCGACTGAGCAGTACCGCAACCTGAGTAAGTTCGTCCGCGAAATAACACCAGTGTGGAGCGCTGATAGTTTTTTCCCGTCTGCGTGGGCAGAAGCTTCGTCCAGGTGTTCTGCACATCATCCAGCGTCCAGGAGACAAGCTGCGCTGCTCTCTTCTCTTGAGGAGATTCCGAGGTTACCGGACGGTTGCCTGCGGTAGGACTCTGCTGCGTGTAGGAGGGAGACGCGCTATGGCCTGAGAGATAGCTGCCGATGTAGTTACGTCCTGTGACAAGGCTTATGACGAGGAGGAATAAAAAGCCGATGATGCCGATCCCTCCGCCACCAAATCCTCCGCCGCCCCCGCCAGAGGAACCACGTCTGTCTTCAATGTCACCGCTGAGTCCGCCACTAGGTGTCCAGTCCATAGTTCACTCCAGTAAGTTCGTCTCTCATCTTATAAGTAAGATGTTTTATCGCGCCCCACCTGAACTGTAATATCTCATTCCGATCCTCTGGCGTCTTTCGAGTCTGAAATATCGGGGCAAGATGGAAAGCTGCTAGTTATTCCTTTCGGGATGACGGCACCGGTATGCTACTCTCCGAAAACCGATGCCAAAAAGCCAGTCTGAACTGCCTCGCGTTTTGAACGCATCTCACGCAACCTCCATTGTTGTGGGCATCATCATCGGCAGCGGAATTTTTTTGGTGCCTAGAGAGATGATGGCAGCGGTCGGCTCGTCCCGCATGGTTTACGTCGTGTGGATCGTGGGTGGTCTGCTCTCTCTCTTCGGCGCAATGACCTATGCCGAGATCGCTGCTGCGCGACCGCGCTATGGCGGCGAATACGCCTTCCTTCGGGAGGCCTATGGGGACCTCACCGGCTTTCTCTACATGTGGACGCAAATCACAGTAGCCAAACCCGCGTCGCTCGCTACCATCGCCGCAGGATTGGCGCGGGTGCTGGGTACTTTTGCGATCTTCGGTTTTTTCGCTCAGCCAGCCTTTCTGCATCTGGGCTGGGGGCAGATCTTCGCCATTGCGGTGACCTGGCTGATCGCCGGTCTGAACATCATCGGAACCCGGAGATCGGCTAATGTGCAACTCCTCCTTACGTGGCTTAAGGGCGCGCTGATTGTAGTGATCGCAGGCTTCTGTTTTGGGGCAGCGGGCGCGCATGGATCATGGAACAACTTCAGCACAGACTTTACGGGAGCGCGCGGAGGCTTTACAGGCTTTATGATCGCGCTCGTCGCTGCCCTCTGGGCCTATGACGGATGGAGCGACGTCGTGACCATGGCGGGCGAAGTAAAGAAGCCGCAGCGCAGCATGCCGCTTGCGTTGGTCGGAGGCGTTGCCATCGTCGGAGCGCTCTACATGCTGACCAATGCGGCTATTCAATATGTGCTGCCCGCAGCAGCAATCGCCGGAGCGGATCGACCCGCCGCTGACGCGATGCGTCTGGTGGCCGGGCAGTCCGGAGCCACGCTGGTGTCGATCGGGATGGCAGTAAGTATCTGCGCGACCTTTGTAGGATCTTCGCTGTCCGGCGCGCGTGTGCCGTTCGCAGCCGCCCGTGACGGGCTTTTCTTCAAGCAACTGGCGCACGTTAGTCCACGATTTCAAACACCATCCACAGCACTGATCCTCCAGGCGGTGTTGAGTTCGCTGCTGCTGCTGGCCATCGGCAAGTTTCAAGCACTCTTTTCGCTCGCCATCTTTGGTGAATGGCTCTTCTATATGCTGACTGCCAGCACGATCTTCGTATTTCGCCGTCGCGACCCAGATTCTGCTCGCCCGTACAGCATCTGGGGATACCCAGTGTTACCGGCCCTCTTCATTCTTGCGGCGACGGTACTGCTGGTTTTTTCGTTTGCAGATCAGCCGCGGAACTCCATCATCGGAACGGGGATCATTCTCTTGGGAGTTCCGCTGCACTATCTGCTGCAACGAAGACGACCCGCCTAACTGCGATTGGTGATGACACGCTCGTAGACGCGCACATATTCGGCGGCCGGCTTGTCCCAGGAGAAGTTCTGCGCCATTCCCCGCCGCACCATTGCCGTCCACTGCTCCTTGTTGCGGAAGGTTCCGAGGGCGCGTTGTACTGCTTCGAGGAATGCGTCCGCGCTATAGCCCCAAAACTTGAAGCCGTTCCCTTCCCCATTTGGTTGTTCCTCAATTGTGTCGTCCAAACCGCCCGTCGCGCGGACGACAGGAATAGTTCCGTACTTGAGACTGTAAAGCTGGTTCAGGCCGCCCGGCTCGTAACGGGAGGGCATAAGGAAGATATCGGCGCCTGCTTCGATCTTGTGCGCCATGACATTGTCAAACTTCACCTGCACACGCACTTTTGCGGGATGGCGCTCCGCCATCTCTACCAACAAACGCTCGTAGTACTCTTCGCCACTACCAAGTATCACCAACACCATGTCTTCCTTCGCCAGCCGATCCATGATTTCGACAATGAAGTCGGAGCCTTTTTGCGTGGCGAAGCGGGAGACGACTCCGATAACGGCGGTGTCATCGCTGACATTTTCGAATCCATAAGCGTGAAGCAGATCGCGGCGACACTCCTTTTTCCCTGCAAGGTTTTGTACCGTGTAGTGGGCCGCGATGTGGGAGTCGGTCGCGGGATTCCACTCTTCAGAGTCGATACCGTTTGTAATTCCGAGGAGATCTCCGCTTCGCTTCCGAAACACTCCATCGAGTCCGTTTCCAAACTCCGCCGTCTGAAGCTCTTCGGCGTACTTCCGACTGACCGTTGTGATGGCATCGGCATACACGACGCCACCCTTTAAGAAATCAACCTTGTCGAAGTGTTCGAGCTTGTCGACGGTAAACAAATCCCAGGGCAGCAGCAGCTTTTCAATGGCTTGTGGAGGAAACCACCCCTGGAATCCCGCGTTGTGAATAGTCTGCACTGCAGGGACGTGACGAAGGACTGGATCGAAATAATAGATGGATCCCAACATGATCGGAATCATCGACGCCTGCCAGTCATGCACGTGAAACACGTCTGGAACGCCGAGTATTTTTGAGGCTTCTATGACAGCGCGGCAGAGAAGTCCGAAACGCTCCGCGTTGTCGGGATAGTCGCCGGAGGGCGTGCCGTAGAACTCTTCGCGATCGAAGAATTCGGCGCAATCGACGAAGTAAGTCTGGACTTCTCCGGCTATACCTCCGTCAAGAATCCGAACGAAGCGGTTATACGAAGGAAACGGAATCGTGACACTCTGGAGGACAACCTTAGGCTTCGGCACAACCTTCGCAACCTGACGATAGTAGGGCAGAAAAACACTCACTCGATGACCAAGTTTGGCCAGGGCCCGTGGAAGTGCGCTCACCACATCCGCCATACCGCCCGACTTTGCCCAAGGGGAACACTCCGACGCCGCGAAAACAATATGCATACCTTCGTCCTTATCTTTCCAACCAAACCGTTAGTCTATAGAAGAGCACATCAACAAACCGCAAACATTGGATGCAGATGAAACGTAAGCCGAAGCTGGGACAAAATTTTCTTGTCGACGACACTGCCCGTCACGCCATCGTCGATGCTCTTGGTGATCTTAGCAAGCGGACCGTTATTGAGATTGGCCCAGGTCATGGGGCGATTACCGACATTCTGGCAGGACGTTGCCACAAGCTGATTGCATTGGAGCTCGACCGGGCACTTGCGGCCGAATTGACCTTCCGTTTTCGCGACCAGCCGCAGGTACAGATTCTCGAATGCGATGTGTTGAAGATAAACCTGCAAACGCTCGTGCCCACAGGGGAGACGGCGGACGTGATCGGCAATCTGCCGTACTACATCACTTCGGATATTCTGCTGCAACTGTTCGCGGCTGGTAGCGCCGGCACTCTCGCACGTGCCGTTCTGATGATGCAGCGAGAGGTGGCGGATCGTGTCTCGGCTGCTCCGGGAGTTCGGGACTATGGCTTACTCTCTGCGACGGCTCAGATGAATGCGCAGGTTGACCACCTTTTTACTCTGCCGCCGTCCGCGTTCTCGCCCCCTCCCGACGTATATTCCACTGTTTTGCGACTTCACTTCGCGCCACGGTTTACTGAGTTAGGAGTAGATCCTGACGGGTTCAACAAATTCCTGAAGCAGTCTTTTGCGCAGAAGCGCAAGACGTTGCAGAACAACCTTCGCGCCGCGGGACACCCTGCCGAACAACTCTCCGCCGCGTGGCCCGACAGCATTTCAGCGCAGGCACGCGCCGAATCACTTGCATTGGAGCCGATGGCCGAGCTTTATCGATCTCTGTCGCAGCTCGTCCTTCCTAACAACTGAACTAACTGTAGCTGTAACGGGGCTTACTGAATCTTCAATGGCTGCTGCCCTCAGCCGCCAGTTCCAGCATCTTTGCCGCCTTCAGTCGAACACGCTGAATCACTGCAGTGTCGTCCGCAACTGCGGCCAGCGTCGGCGAGATCGTTCCCAACTCGATCGCACGTCCCTCCTTCACCTCATCCGCGAAGGAATTTATCTCAGCATCGAGACCGAGCCGATCGTATCGATGTAGAAACTCCAGCTTACGACCCTCATCCAGCGTGGAGGCGATTCCAAGAAAGATGTCGGTCAGCGATTGAACAGTCTTGTTTTCAGAATAGTTGTAAACGCATGATCCCGATCCATCTGAACCGCTGTATGTGAGCGTCTTGGTGCCCGTATCGGCTATGTTCTTTGCCTTTGAAGCACATTCGACATTGAAATCATTCAGTTCCCTCACCTCCTTGAAGATCTTTGCAACGGTGCCGGAGGCCAAATTGATTGGCCGGTCGACGTGTTGCGCCGCCTGGCCTCGCATCGATGTCGGCGTTGCTGGAATCTCCGCCTGATCTGCCTGGTAGGTTCCCGTACCGTCCTCATGGATCCGCAGAGTAAAGTGTGGAACCGGCAATCCTACGCGGTCAAACTTGAAGCTAACCTCAGACGGGGTTGTAGCGGGGAGCGAAGCCGAAGCTTCAGACGTCTGAGCCGTGGCCACGAAACTGAAACACAAAAAGAGTGCCGAGCCAAACACAATGCTTGCAATTGCTCTCATCAGCGCGCGCCCTGCAGTTGAAGCGTCTGCGCCGTATGAATGTGGCAGATCGCAATCGCCAGCGCGTCTGCCGCATCCGCGGAGTCAAAGGCGTCTTCGTTGTTCAGCAGACGCCTGACCATGAACTGCACCTGTTCTTTAGCGGCCAATCCGTAACCAACCACCGAGCTTTTTATCGAGAGCGGAGCATACTCGACCACCGGCATTCCGCATGTTGCTGCTGCCAGCATCGCCACACCTCGCACCTGGCCGAGCTTGAGCGCAGATTTTGCATTCGCCGAAAAGAAAACTTCTTCAATGGCGATGACCTCGGGCTGGTGCAGGGTCATCAGAGCCGTCAGCTCGGCATACACCTGGGCGAGCCGTTGCGGTGTCTTCTCTTTCTTGTTGAGCCGGATCGTACCTGCAGCAAGATGGACGAGACGCGGTGTGCGGGCGTCGCAATCCACCTCCACGACCCCGTAGCCAGTAAACTCCGTTCCGCAATCGATGCCGAAGACTCGCATGGGCGAAGTTTACTTCATCTCGTGTCGGCTTCGGACTATCGAAGTTGAGTCCACCGCAGGATTGTTCCTCACTAGCGAGAGATTCCTTCAAGCGGCGAACTGGCGGTGGCATACAGCCTGCGCGGCATTCTGCCTGCCAGAAAGGCTTGCCGCCCCGCCAGAACCGCATGCTGCATCGCTTCGGCCATCAACAAAGGGTCTTTCGCGACTGCGATCGCAGTATTCATCAACACAGCATCGAAGCCCAACTCCATCGCAACGGCAGCATCCGAGGCGGTTCCCACGCCTGCGTCTACGATCAACGGAACCTCGGTGATGAACTCCCGCAAGATGCGCAGGTTGGCCGTGTTCTGTAGTCCGAGGCCGCTGCCTATGGGGGCACCGAGCGGCATGACGGCCGCCGCACCAGCATCGATCAATCGCTTGGCGAAGACAATATCGTCCGAGGTATAAGGCAGAACGGTGAAACCTTCTTTGACTAAAACCCGGGTAGCTTCGAGCGTCGCCTGAACGTCAGGATAGAGCGTCTGCTGGTCGCCGATGACCTCGATCTTGACCCAATCCGATAGCCCCACCTCGCGCCCCAGACGTGCAGCGCGAATCGCCTCGTCGGCGGTGTAGCACCCGGCCGTATTGGGCAGAAGAAAATAGCGTCTTGGATCGATGAAATCGAGGAGAGATTCGCTCGACCGGTCCAGGTTTACCCGGCGGACCGCGACGGTCACCATCTCGGCTCCTGAGGCTTCAATGGCGGCTTGGGTCTCGGCGCCATCTTTGTACTTTCCTGTACCAACGATCAACCGCGACTGAAAGGCTCGTCCTGCAATTACCAGAGGTTTCATGGTTAATATCCTACCGTTAGGATGCTGCTAAAACGCAAACGGCTCGCACTCTTAGAGAGCAGCGAGCCGTCTGGCGGTGAACTGTTGAGATTGACCTGAGGCGTCCATACTCGGACTGGGCCTCGGCATGGACTTTCGACTACAAAGACCGCCAGGACTAGAGCTATGGACGCTCTAAGCCTCAGTCACCTCACGTATTGTTGTGCAACTATTACTGTCAATTTTCATAGGCTGGACCATCCTCCTTTCCCGTGTAAAAGCAGATTACTCCGAGGTTCGGTTGCATGCAAGTGTGCTCGCAAACTGAGGCGACGATGCATCTGCACAGGTTGTGGCCGGCATCAGAGCTGAGATCGCGATCCTCGCTGAAGAAGAAAGGCTCAACCCATGAAGGCAGCAACCATTGTTGGAATTCTCCTCATCGTCCTTGGAATCATCGGGTACGCTACCGGCGGACTCTCCTTTACGCACGAGAAAAAAGTTGTCGATGCAGGGCCGGTGCAAATATCGCGCAAGACCCAGGACACGCTTCCGCTGTCCCCTATTCTGAGCACCGTCTCTTTGATCGCAGGATTGGGTTTAGTCGTGGTGGGATCAAAGTCAAAGTGAATCGTGTTTGAGTACAGCGATGAAGCAACGGGTCTCGTGAGGTTCTCGGAGATCAAGCAGCATCTCCTACTTGAGATAAGCACGCACGAGGTCAATCAAGTCTTCCCCTAACTCTGGAGTCAGAGGGGCATGTCCATCTTGCAGCAGATGCAGCCGAATATGATCCTCAAGCACCTCAGCCATTAATCCATTGATTCCGCCACGCGCCGCCGCGAGTAGCATTAGCACTTCGGCGCATTCATGATCCTCTGACGCCAAAGTGCGATCCACACGATCAATTTGGCCTCGAATTTTTTTTACTCGGTTGAGCAATTTAATTTGGGCCGACTTTGTATGCGACATTTGTTTATCTCCGTTGTACCCTACCGGGGTATACTATCGTGGACAGCAAGCCAGAGCAACTCGTCATTCTGAGTCATCCCCACGTTTGGAAGGGTCTAATTCGCCTGACAATTCGCACTCTGTTCACTTTCAGGCCTGAAGATAACAGTTCAATGATAGAAACTTTTTTCAGAAAGAGCCGCCTTGTGGGTGCTCTCCCCCTCGTACTTCTCGCCTGTCACTTCGCTGCCGCGCAGAGACATACAGCCGCAAGTGCAGCGTCGGCGAAACTGCCCGACGCACCGACTCCGTCTTCTGAGACAGATACCGCTGCCGAAACCGACGACGCAACCCCGACGATGTTTCCGCACTGGGAAAATTCGCGCTTTCTCATCGGCGGCCAGGCAAACATCATCTTTCAGGCGCACGGACCCTTTCACTCCCCCTATCAAGGGCCAAACAGCCTGCTGCCTCGCGGCGAATACAAGACATCTCTGCTTGGCACGCTTTATCTCGCTGCACAAGCAATCCGTGACCCAAAGTACGCGCTGGACGGCCTCTTTGATCTTGAATCAGCGGGTGGCCGAGGAGACAGTGAAGCCTTGGGACTGGCTGGCTTTACCAATCTCGACGTCGTCCGCAATCCTAATCTTGGTTCGACGCCCTACATGGCCCGTGCGCAGGTTCACCAGACCATCGGCTTCACTGACAAGATGGTAGAGAACGCCCGAACGCAGTTTTCCCTTGCCCCCGAGGTGCCGGAGCGACGCCTGGAGTTTCACGTCGGCAAGATGAGCCTGCCCGACTTTCTCGACATCAACAGCATCGGCAGCGACAGCCACCTGCAGTTCATGAACTGGACTGTCGACAATAACGGCGCGTGGGACTACGCCGCCGACACTCGCGGCTACACTTACGGCATAGTCAGCGAATACGACGACAAGGACTGGTCTGCACGATACGCACTCGCGCTGATGCCCACCATTGCGAACGGAATCGATCTGGACTGGGCTCTCCGTCGGGCCAGCGGGCAGAACTGGGAGTTCGAACTCCGCAAACCCCTGCTGGGCAGTCTGCTACCACCCGAACGCAAAGGCACCATCCGTGTCCTGAGCTATGTGAACCACGCCCACATGGGCTTATATCGCGACGCCAATGAGGCTTTTCTCGCCGGCGAGGGCACGCGGCCAGTCATCCAGAACGTCGAGAAGTTCAGCGCGGTGAAGTACGGCTTCGCCTTGAACTTCGAACAGGAGATAACCGAGGACATACGGATGTTTGGCCGTTTCGGATGGAACGAAGGCCAGCATGAGTCTTTTGCCTACACGGAAGTCGATCAGACTGTGGAGTTTGGGGGCGATTACTCCGGCCGCAGATGGTCGAGGCCTAACGACAAGGTCGGCTTGGCGTTCGTCTCGAATGCCATTAAAAAAGATCACCAGGAGTATCTGAAGCTCGGCGGTCTTGGTTTTCTCCTCGGCGACGGCAACCTGAACTATGCCCGCGAGGACATTCTCGAGAGCTACTACAACATGCACACGTGGCGCGGACTCTATTACGCACTCGACCTACAGTTTGTCGATCACCCCGGCTACAACAAAGATCGCGGTCCTGTGCTGGTCGAATCCGTCCGCATGCACGTCGATTTCTAGAACCCCCGTATACTTTTCAGGTGACTCCGTTCTATCTCTTTGGGGCCGTTGGCTTCATCCTTGGCTTACTCTTCGGCAGCTTTCTCAACGTTTGCATCTCACGCCTTCCCAGACGCGAGTCTGTGGTGCACCCCCGTTCGCATTGTCCGAACTGTGGCGGCGGAATCCGTTGGTACGACAACATCCCACTCGTCAGCTGGGCCTTGTTGCATGGCCGTTGCCGCAATTGCAAAGAACCCATCTCGTGGCACTATCCGGTGGTTGAACTTGCCACGGGGATGTGGTTCGCAATCATCATCTCCCAGGTTTTGGCCCCTTCGTTTTTCGGCACGGGCTTACAGCTCTCGACGGAGTGGTGGGCGGTTCACATCCTGACTGGTCTGGGACTCGCGATTCTGGGTTTTCTCCTCATCGGCCTGATGGTGATGGACTGGCAGACCATGATCCTGCCCGACTCCTTCACGCTAAGTGGTATCGCTATTGCCCTCTTCCTCGTCTGCGCGCAGGCACTCTTTCTTGGCCCGAACGAGGACCAGATCGTCCTCAGCAATCACCACATCCAGCTCACCAGTCCCGGCGGAGTAACCGACCACGGCAACCTTTTCTTTACCGGCCCGGAGAACCTGATCTTCGGCCGCATCGCCGCGGTCTGCGGAGGCGCGTTCCTGCTTCTGCTCATCCGCTGGGTCTACAGAGCCGTCCGTCACCGAGACGGAATGGGACTCGGCGATGTGAAACTGCTCGCCATGATCGCGGCCTTTCTGGGCTTCTGGCCGGCGATTCTTTCCCTCTTCCTCGGAACCCTCGCCGCAGCGGTCTATGGAGCAGTACTTCTGGCGCGCGGCAGGGCAGACGCAGCTTCGAAGCTCGCCTTTGGAAGTTTTCTTTGTCTGGGCGGACTAGTCAGTGCGCTCTTCGGTAATAGCCTGATCGATATGTACATAGCATTACTTCGATAGCCGCACACAACCCTGACAATCGCTTGACACTTGCCAGCCGCAATCTTAGAGTCGAAGATGGCCATGTACAGTTACCCCTACATTTGGAACTACCTTCCACTCGTGCTTCAGGTCCTGGTCGCTCTCGGACTCGCTGTAGGCATGGTGGGCGCCTCTTTTGTCATCGGAAAACACAAAAATTCACGCACCAAGGCTGGAGCCTATGAGTGCGGCATGGATCCGGTGGGCGACGCTCGCGGCCGCTTCACGGTGCGCTTCTACATGGTCGCGATGCTGTTCATCCTCTTCGACGTCGAGGCTGTCTTCATGCTTCCCTGGGCGGTGATCTTCCGCCGGTTGCCCGCTATCACCGGCTCACGCATGTTCGGCTTCTACGAGATGCTTGTTTACCTCGGTTTCGTTGCTGTCGGTCTGTTCTACGTCTGGAAAAAAGGCATCCTGGACTGGGCGAACGATAAAGGGGACCTCTAATGTACGATCCCGCTTCAGCCATTAAAGGCAAACAGGCCGTCTTCGATGCGCATCCCGACAACGCCGCGGTTAAAGCTCTCGCCAATCTCGCAACCGATGCCAAGTTCGATCGAGCCGAACTCACCATCACAGTAGCTGGCGAGAATATCATCGCTGCCGCTAAAGCGGTTCAGCAAGCTGGTTACAACTTCTTTGAGGATGTCACCGCCGTCGATTGGTATCCCTCCGATCCGCGCTTTCAGATCTCTTACAGCATTCTGTCGCATAAGTTGAAGCAGCGCGTTCGCCTCGTCGTTCGACTTGACGGAGACGCCCCCTCGCTCGACAGTATTACTTCAGTATGGCCCTCCGCTAACTTCTACGAGCGCGAAGTCTTCGACCTCTTCGGAGTTCACTTCAGTGGCCATCCCAACCTTCGTCGAATCATGATGCCGGAAGACTGGAAAGGGCATCCCTTACGTAAGGACTACCCCGTGGAGGGCTACCGCTAATGACTCCCCCTGTTGAAGAACTCACCGGAGTGACGCCAGTTGATTCTGTTAATCCGGGCATTGACGAGTTAATCGCCAACTCCGCGCGGAATCGCCAGAACCCTCCTCCCAGCGACCAGACCATGATCATCAACATGGGTCCGCAACATCCTTCGACCCATGGAGTTCTCCGACTGGTGATCGAAGTCGATGGCGAGACCATCGTCGGGATGGCCCCTGACATCGGATATCTCCACACCGGCATCGAGAAGACCTGCGAGGCGAAGTTTTATCAGCAGGTCGTCCCCATGACCGACCGCATCGACTATCTCTGTCCCATGACCAACAATCTCGCCTACTGCCTCGCAGTGGAGAAGTTGCTGGGCCTTGAGATTCCCGAGCGCGCCATCTATCTTCGCGTCCTCTTCAACGAACTGACCCGCATCCAGTCGCATCTGGTCTGGCTCGGCACACACGCCATGGACATCGGCGCGCTCACCGTATTCCTCTATTGCTTCCGTGAACGCGAAGATTTGCTGCGCATCTTCGAAGCAGTTGCCGGCCAGCGCATGATGACTAGCTATGTCCGCGTCGGGGGCCTTAGCGTCGAGCCACCGCGCGATATCTACGACAGGATTCGCACCTTCCTTAAAAACTTCCCCGCACACGTTGAGGAGTACGAAGGCCTCCTGCAGACGAATCCCATTTGGGTAAATCGCCTCAAAGGTGTCGGCCACCTTTCGGCTGCGGATGCGATTGCGTTGGGCGTGACCGGACCACCTCTACGCGCTTCCGGCGTCGACTTCGACGTCCGCCGCGACATGCCTTACTCCGGCTACGAGAAGTTCCAGTTCAACGTGCCGGTTTCCGATGTTGGCGACGTCTGGGCGCGATACATCGTCCGCATGCAGGAGTTCCGCGAGTCGGTCAAAATCTGCCTTCAGGCATTGGATGGTCTCCCCGAAGGACACATCGTCGCGGATGCGCCAAAGATCATTCTTCCCAATCGCGAACAAATGAAGACACAGATGGAATCGCTCATCCATCACTTCAAGATTGTAACCGAAGGCTTTGGAGTTCCGGCTGGTGAGGCAACCAGCTCCGTCGAAGCGCCACACGGGATGATGAACTACTATGTCGTCTCCGACGGAACCGCCAAGCCCTATCGCGTCCATATGCGCAACCCGGGATTCGCCACGCTGCAGGCGCTTGAAACCATGTGCAAAGGCCGTCTCCTTGCAGACGTTGTAGCCGTCATCGGATCGATCGATATCGTTCTCGGCGAGATCGACCGCTAACCTCTGATGCTCGAAGCGCGCCTCAGAGCTGAACTTTGGACATCGTGGGCTTCGTTGCTTCGCTCCTACGCCGCCGCCCACGGAATGAACAGCACGCATCACGCAGTAGTCGAAGTTGGGGCTGAAGAGATTACACTTCGTGTGGCAAGCCGATGGCTTCGTTTCACGCACGAGATGATGGAAATGAGTGACGGTGGTCGTTCCACCTTCAACATGCAGGAAGATGGAACGGTTAAACTGAACGGTGTCGCCGAAGAGATGGACCTTGCCGCCGAACGGCTGGCGCGGGAGATGATGCAGAGTGAGTGAAATAGCCAATACGATCTTTTCGCCGGAGCTGGCCGCCCGCTTCGACAAACTCGTTACCATCTACCCGCTCAGGCGCTCGGCGCTCGTCCCGATGCTGCTTTATGCGCAGGACGAGGTCGGCTATATCTCCGATGAAGTCATCGCCGAAATCGCTGAGCGTATCGGCATCCTTGAGTTGGACGTTCGCAACGTGCTTTCGTACTACTCCATGCTGCGCACCAAACCCGCAGGCAAATACAACGTGCAAGTCTGCACCAATATCTCCTGCATGCTGCGTGGCGGCTACGAGATCCTTGACCACTGCAAACATAAACTCGGCATCGGTCATAAAGAGACGACGCAAGACGGCGTCTTTTCTCTCGAAGAAGTGGAGTGCATTGGCGCCTGTTCCTGGGCGCCCGCCATCCAGATCAACTACGACTTCCATGACAATCTCACGACCGACAAGGTTGATGTCCTCTTCCAGATATATCGCGACGGCCAGGGAAAGGACGTAAAGTAAATGCCAACACTCGTCTCGCATCCCGATGAAGTAAAGATCGTCTCCCGCCGCTTTGGCCTGGGTGCCACTGATATCGACAAATATGTTGAACTCGATGGCTATAAGGCTGTTCAGGAAGCCATCGCTAAGGGCCCGGAGTGGATCATCAACGAGATGAAGGCCAGCGGGCTGCGAGGCCGCGGCGGCGCTGGATTCCCGACGGGCATGAAGTGGTCTTTCGTCCCGAAACAGTCGGAGAAGCCGAAGTACGTGCTGGTCAATGGCGACGAATCCGAGCCCGGCACCTGCAAAGATCACGTCATCTTTTTGCATGATCCCCACGCCGTCATTGAAGGCACGATGATCGCCGGTCTTGCGATAGGCTCCAAGCTCGGCTTCATCTATCTGCGCGGTGAGTACCGTTACCTGCTCAAGATCGTCGAAAAAGCCGTTGCTGACGCATACGCAAAGGGCTTCCTCGGCAAGAACATCTTCGGGACTGGAGTGGACTTCGACATCATCACGCAAACCGGCGCCGGAGCGTATGAGGTTGGGGAAGAGTCCGCGCTCATGGAGTCGCTCGAAGGCAAGCGTGGCGTGCCTCGCATCAAACCGCCCTTCCCTGCTGTGGTCGGGCTTTACGGTGGTCCCACAGTCATCAATAACGCGGAGACGATCGCCAATGCTCCGCACATTCTGCTGATGGGTGGCGAGGCTTATGCGAAGCTCGGCAGCGAACGAAATGGCGGCACGCGCCTCTTTGGCATCAGTGGACACGTCGAGCGCCCTGGCGTCTATGAGCTTCCCATGGGCTACTCGCTCCGCAAGGCGATCTACGACGTCGCCGGTGGAATCAAGGATGGAAAGAAGTTGAAAGCAGTCGTTCCCGGTGGTTCAAGCTGCCCGGTCATGCTTCCCGAAGAGATTGACGTAGGCCTCGACTTCGACCAGATGGGCAAAGCCGGCACCATGCTCGGCTCGGGCGGCATCGTAGTCCTCGACGAGACCGTCTCCATCGTCGAGTTCGCCCTGCGCACCATCGCTTTTTACCAACACGAATCCTGCGGCTGGTGCATTCCCTGCCGCGAGGGCACGGATTGGATCAAAAAGACCCTCACCCGCGTCTACAATGGCGGCGGGAATAAGAAGGACGTCGACAACGTTCAGTATCTCGCCGAAAACATGCTGGGCCGCACCTTCTGCCCGCTGGGTGACGCGGCGGCCATGCCTACCATCGCCTTCGTCAAGAAGTTCCGCAAAGAGTTTGAAGACTACATCGCAGGCAACAAGGCCGGAACCCCCATCATCACCGTAGAACAACTGGTCGGAGCACATTAATGCCAGACGTAAAATTCACAGTAGACGGCAAACAACTCACCGCCCCCGCAGGCACCTTCCTTATCGAAGCCTGCAAGACCAACGGCATCGAGGTTCCCGCCTTCTGCTACTACCCTGGCATCTCGCTCAAGGCTGCTTGTCGTATGTGCGTTGTCCGCATCGAGAAGATGCCCAAGCTCCAGACCGCCTGCACCACCCCGGTCTCTGAAGGCATGGTCGTCCAGACTGAAACTCCTGAGATTGCTCAGGCGCGCAAAGCAACTTTGCAACTGCTCCTCGGCAACCATCCGCTCGATTGTCCTGTCTGCGACGCAGGTGGCGAGTGCGAGTTGCAAGACATGACCTTCAAGTACGGCGCCGCCGAGAGCTTCTACGCCGAGCCCAAGCACCACCGCGAAGAACAAAAGTGGTCGCCCGTCGTCTACTACGACCGCCCACGCTGCATCCTCTGCTACCGCTGCATCAGCATGTGCGGCGAAGGCATGGACGTCTTTGCCCTCGGCATTCAGGCCCGCGGCAGTTCCTCGGTGATCGCCCCCAATGTTCCAGCGCAGATGTCCCCCGACGACCTCGCGCATGTTGACTGCGAGCAGTGCGGTATGTGCATCGACGCATGCCCCGTTGGCGCGCTCACCTCGGGAACCTATCGATACAAGACTCGCCCTTGGGAGATGAATCACGTATCGACCGTCTGCACCCACTGCGGCGACGGCTGCAAGACCACCCTCGGCGTCCGCTCCACCTCCGACGGCAGCGAGATTGTCCGCGGCGATAACCGAGACAAGTCCGGGATCAACAATGATTTTCTCTGCAACAAGGGCCGTTATGCGTTCGACTTCGCCAATAACGAAGACCGCATCACCCAACCTCTGGTTCGCCAGCCGAACGGCGAGTTGAAGCCGGTAAGCTGGGAGGTCGCCCTCGACCACGCCGGAAAGAAGCTTCGCGAACTTCGCGACACCCGCGGCGGCAAAACCATTGGAGTCATCGGCTCGAACCGCACGACGAACGAAGAAGCGTACCTGTTGCAGAAGTTCGCCCGCACTGTCCTCGGCACCAACAACATCGATCACCACCGCACAGCTGACTACGTCTCCTTCGCGCAAGCTCTCGCAGGAACCACCGGACGCACAGCATCGCTCAGAGATACTCACACTGCATCAGCAATTTTGCTGGTGGGTGGTGACCCCACGATTCAAGCTCCCGGCACAGCATGGAACATTCGCACAAATGTACGCAATCACCGCGCTCGCCTCTACGTCGCCAACTCCGCTGAGATCAAGCTCCGCCGCCAGGCGAAGAGCTTCCTCCATCTCGCTCCCTTCGGCTATAGCGCCCTAGCCTCTTACTTCGCTGGAGACGCCGCCGCAGCCAGCGAAGCTGTAGCCGACACCAATGCTCTGGCGGCATTCCGCGAAGCCATCAAGGCGGAAGAGAATCTGCTCATCCTCATCGGGTCCGAGTTGCGCGGCAAAGACCTCAAGAAGCTCATTGACTTCGGCCTTACCATTCCTGGAGCAAAGTTCGCTCTCATCTCCGACTACGCCAACTCTCGCGGCGCCGCCGACATGGGCCTGCTTCCCGACCTGCTACCGGGCTATACGCCGCTCGCAGGTAACACCACTTTTGCCGAGTACAACACTCCCGCCGCTCCCGGCCTCGACATGATCGAGATCTTCGAAGCAGCCGAACGCGGCGAACTTTCTGCTCTGTACGTCGTCGGATCAAACCCGGTCTCCCGTTACGGCATCGATCCTGCCTCACTGAAGAACACCTTCGTCGTGGTGCAGGATATGTTCCTTACCGAGACCGCCGCTCTGGCTGATGTCATCCTTCCGGCCGCGAATCTCTATGAGAAATCCGGTTCCGTAACCAACAGCTATGGCGACCTTCAGCTCGTCAACAAGGCTGGCGACCGCGCCGGTGTCCGCACCGACTTCGAGATGATCGTTCGCATCGCCGACAAGATGGGTGCCAACATGCGCGAGCTGATTCCCTTCGGCAAGGGCACCCGCGCCGACATGGGCCAGTCCCGCGGTGTTCACTCCGGCGAAGCAGACCGCCATGCCGTTTGGCTAGCCGCGAACAACATGGAGCCGAAGCTAAGCCCCTTTGACCCCTTCGCCATTCTCGACGAGATCCAGCGACTAGTCCCGGGATACAACCTGCTGCGTCTCCAGTTGCTCAGTGGCAACGACCAGCATCTTCAACCTGCCGCATCCTCCAACGGTCTCGTTCAAATCGGCAGCCGCCGCGACCTCGTCCTTCCAGCGAACGATACACTGTTTACCTCGGGCACCCTGGGCCGTTACTCCGCCATGCTCTCCGACCTGCAGCACAATGAGAGCCTTCGTCCTCCAACCGGCCTCACCCAGATCCAACCAGCAGCCGACTGAAAAACACTAAACTAGCAGACGCACACAATTACAGGAGCCCAACCGACCGCCGTGAGCCACCTCAGCCCATTTCAGACATTTCTGCTGCTCAGCATCCTCAAGGTTGTGGTGGTGCTCGTCCTCACGCTGATGGCGGTCGCTTACACAGTCCTGCTGGAGCGAAAGTTTTTGGGCCGCATCCAGAACCGCTGGGGGCCTTCCCGCGTCGGCCCCTTCGGCCTGATGCAACCAATGGCTGACGGAATCAAACTCTTCCTCAAAGAAGATCTCCTGCCATTCGCCGCCGAACGGCCACTGTTCATCGTAGCGCCCATCATCGCGCTTGCGTGCTCGCTGATCTCCATCTCCGTCGTTCCCTTCGGCCAGGTCACGCAGGTCGCGGGAGTCGATATCTTCCAGATTGCTGACCTCAACATCGGTCTGTTGGTGATCCTCGGCATCACCTCCATTGGCGTCTATGGCATCGCGCTCTCCGGATGGTCGTCGAACAACAAGTTCTCCCTCCTCGGCAGCCTCCGCGCCACCTCGCAGATGATCAGCTACGAGCTTGCTCTCGGACTTTCGTTGGTCGGCGTGGTCCTCCGCGCGCAGTCTCTCAGCCTGCGCGACATCGTCAACAGCCAGAGCGCCCACGGCATACTCAGCTGGAATGTCTTTGGTGGCTTCCAATTCGTCGCGTTTTTTATCTACTTAATGGCCGCGTACGCCGAGACCAACCGCGCTCCTTTCGACCTCCCCGAAGCTGAATCCGAACTGGTCGCCGGCTACCACACCGAATACAGTTCCATGAAGTTCGCCATGTTCTTCATGGCCGAGTACGCCAACATGATCACCGTGGCTTGCGTTGCGAGCCTCCTCTTCCTGGGGGGAGCCTCCAGTCCCCTGGGTCATCTTCTTCCCGATAACTTCGGCGGCCCTATTCTCACCGCCATCTTTCCCATTCTCTGGTTCGTCGCCAAGGTCCTCTTTTTTCTCCTGCTCTATATTTGGGTGCGCGGCACGCTGCCCCGCTTCCGGTATGACCAGCTCATGAGCTTCGGCTGGAAGTTTCTCCTGCCGCTCGCCATGGCCAATATCGTCGTCACCAGCCTGGTCATGGCTTTACGCAGTTAGCATCAACAAAGGTAGCAACAAGCTGTTTTACAATCAGCAGATAGCCCCTAACGCCGTCTGCTCCGTTTCAAGCGTCTCAAACGATTCAAGAGATCCAAAAAGGAATCGCGGAACATCATGCAACTGGCACTCTTCCTCATCTTTGGCGGGTTGGCCGCAGCAGGAGCAATCAATCTCCTCCTGCAGCGTCATCCCATCAACAGCGCTCTCTCGCTGGTCGTCGTCATGATGTCGCTCGCCGTCCTCTACTGGTCGCTCGGAGCCGAGTTCCTCGCCGCCTCACAGGTCATCGTCTACTCCGGCGCCATCATGGTCTTCTTCGTCTTCGTAATCATGCTGCTCAACGCCGGCGAAGAAGAACGCACCCACGGCAGCCGCGCCGCCTACATCGTCGGCTTCCCAGGCGCCGCCGCGATCTTCTGCCTGCTCAGCTTCGTCTTCCTCTCAGAGCGCCATGCCCTCGGCTCCTCGAACATCGGCGGCTATCTGAACCACGTCACCAGCAACATCACCGAGATCAGCTCTCTGCTCTTCACCAAGCTTCTTCTCCCCTTCGAAGTCACCTCCGTTCTGATCCTGGTCGCCATTCTCGGAGCCGTAGTGCTCGCGCGAAAGGAGCAGTAGCCGCCATGAATTCTCTTGCAGCCGCGCAGGTCCCCGTCGCCGCCTACCTTATCCTCGCTGCCATGCTCTTCTCCGTCGGCGTCGCAGCCTTCCTTATCAAACGCAACCTCATCACCATCTTCATGTCGATTGAGCTCATGCTCAACGCAGTCAACCTCACCTTCGTTGCCTTCGCGCACATGTGGCATCAGGTCTCCGGCCAAATCTTCGTCTTCTTCGTAATGGTGGTCGCTGCGGCCGAGGCAGCCGTCGGCCTTGCCATCATCATCGCCATCTTCCGCACCCGCCAGACACTGAACGTCGATCAGATCGACCTGATGAAATCGTGACCTCTATGCCTTCTGACTATCTCTGGCTCATCCCGATCGTGCCCTTCGTTGGATTCCTCATCAACGGAACCCTTGGCCGTAAGTTTTCGCGCGCACTCGTCGCTGCTGTCGCACTCATCTGCACTGCGATTCCCGCCATCCTCGTCGCTTGGCTTTGGATCACCATGAAGGCCGATGGCGCCCCCGAAGTCCTACGAGTCGTCAGCAAGCCGTGGATCGCAATCACCGGCCTCCAGATAGACTTCGCCTTCACCGTCGATCACCTTACCCTCATCATGCTCGGCGTCGTCACCGGCGTAGGCTTCCTCATCCACGTGTACGCTGTCGGTTACATGGCTCATGAAGAGGGCTTCTGGCGCTTCTTCGCTTATCTCAACCTCTTCATGTTCTTCATGCTGGTCCTGGTCCTTGCCGACAGCTTCCTCCTCCTCTTCGTCGGTTGGGAGGGTGTCGGCCTCGCCTCGTACCTGCTCGTCGGCTTCTACTTCCAGAAAGATTCCGCCGCCAACGCCGGAAAAAAAGCCTTCATCGTCAACCGCATCGGCGACTTCGGATTCCTGTTAGCGATGTTCCTGATCATTCGTGAGTTCGGCTCCCTGGACTTCGCCCATGTCTTCCAGGCGATCAGTGTCAATCCCGATTGGCACGGCGGTGTCATCACCGCTATCGCTCTTCTTCTGGTCCTCGGCGCAACCGGCAAGTCAGCACAGATCCCACTCTACGTCTGGCTTCCCGACGCCATGGAAGGCCCCACTCCCGTCTCCGCCCTCATTCATGCGGCAACGATGGTCACGGCGGGCATCTATATGGTCGCCCGTTGCCACGTCCTCTTCGACCGCAGCCCCTACGCTCTCGGCGTCGTCGCCATCATCGGAGCCGCAACAGCCATCTTCGCCGCCTGCATCGGAATGGTGCAGCACGATATCAAGCGTGTCCTCGCCTACTCCACCGTCTCGCAGCTCGGCTACATGTTCCTGGCCTGCGGAGTTGGAGCCTACACCGCAGGCATCTTCCACCTCCTCACTCACGCCTTCTTCAAGGCGCTCCTTTTCCTCTCCGCCGGCGCCGTCATTCACTCTCTCTCGGGCGAGCAGGACATGCGCAAAATGGGCGGCCTCCGCAAGCGAATCCCCATCACCTTCTGGACCATGACGATGGGCGTCTTCGCCATCTCAGGGATTCCGCCGTTTGCCGGCTTCTTCTCGAAGGACGAGATCCTTAACCAAGCATTCGTCTCAACCAATCCCCTCGGCAAGCTGCTTTGGTTTGTGGGTCTGTTCACCGCTGGCTTGACCGCGTTCTACATGTTCCGTCTCTGGTTCAAAACTTTCTTCGGACCCGAGCACTTTGAGGAACACACCGACCTCCGTGCACATGGAGCCGCGGTCCACACTCACTCCGACTCCCACACCGTCATGGTCGCCGACCACGAAGACAATCACGCGCACGCCGTCCACGAATCGCCAGCGATCATGACCGTCCCGCTCGCCATCCTTGCGCTGCTGTCGATCATTGGTGGCTGGGTAGGCATCCCAGCGGCTCTCGGCGGTCATAACGAGATCGAACACTTCCTCGAGCCCGTCTTCTCCACAGGAACAATTGCCGAAGCCGCAACCACCACGTCCTCCCGTGGTTTGGAACTCGGCCTCATGACAGTCTCAGTTCTCGTCGTAGCCATCGGCTTCTTCATTGCCTTCGTTTTCTACTACAAGAAGCCCGGCACCGGCGCAGCTCTCGCCCGGCGCGCTCCAGCCCTCTATAACCTCGTCCTCAACAAGTTCTACATCGACGAGGTTTATAGCGCCCTGATCATCACACCGTTGCTCATGTTCAGCCGCCTCTTCCTCGGCGGCCTCGTCGACGGCGGCATCGTCAACGGCTCAGGCGCAGCCGCGGGCGCAACCACTCGCGGCCTAAGCTCTCTCGTTCGCCGCGTTCAGTCCGGAAACATTCGCTCTTATGCCGGCTGGCTCGCACTCGGAGCCGCCGCCGTCCTGCTCGTCATGATCTTTGGCCGTTCCATCTGGATGCACTAAAGAAGAACCCGTTTCATTCGCACTTTGCTTTTGCAACACCTAAAGGAAACGATGAATATCGACCACACCATCCTGACCATCATCACCTTCGTCCCGCTCGCGGGCGCGGTCCTGCTGGCCTTGCTGCCAGACAAAGGCAGGCTGATGCAATGGGGTGCTCTCGCCGTCACCCTGATCACTTTTGTCTGCACCCTGCACCTGCCCGCACGCTACGACTATGCAGCCGCCGCAGGCACCTTCCAGTTCGAGCAGAACGCCGCGTGGATCAACTCTCCCGCCATCCGTTATCACCTCGGCGTCGATGGCCTCTCCATGTGGCTCATCGTTCTCACCGGCTTCCTCGCTCCCCTCGGCGTCCTCATCTCATGGAACACCATAGGCGACCGCAAAAAGCTCTTCTACACCCTCTTCCTCCTTCAGCAGGTCGCGATGCTCGGTATCTTCGTCTCGCTCGACCTCTTCCTCTACTACGCCTTCTGGGAACTCTCCCTCGTCCCGATGGCCCTTCTCATCGCCACCTTTGGCCGCACTGCCAATCGCCGCCGAGCCGCCATCAAGTACTTCCTCTACGCCTTCATCCCGTCGGCCATCCTGCTGGTAGGCATGCTCTGGCTGTACGCGCGCACCGGCACCTTTCAGTTCCCAGAGCTCGCTCAGCTTGCCGCCACCCACAACATCTCTGGCAATGACGCCGCCCTCTGGCTCGCCTCTCTCTCCTTCCTGATCGCCTTCGCTGTCAAAGTCCCCGTCTTCCCCCTCCACGGCTGGCTCACGGACGCGATCTCTGAAGCCCCCACCGCCGCTGTCATGGTGTTGGTCGGTAAACTCGGCCTTTACTCCATCCTGCGCTTCTCCTTTGGCATCTTCCCCGAGCAGTCCCGCCACATCGCCCCGCTTCTGATCGCACTCGGAGCCATCGGCATCGTCTACGGCGCGCTCATCGCTCTCGTCCAAAAAGACCTCAAGCAGCTAGCCGCCTACGGAGCACTCGGACACGTCAGCGTTGTTGTCCTCGGCATCTTCACCTTCACCATCGCCGGCCTAGACGGCGGCATCTATGCCACCCTCAACGAAGGCATCGGTGCCGGAGCCTTCTTCATCCTCCTCGGTATCCTCTACGAGCGCTATGGCACCTACGACATGCGCGACTACGGCGGCCTGGCAGCCAAGCTTCCGTGGATGGTGACTCTCTTCGTCATCACCACCTTGTCGGTCATCGGTCTTCCCATGCTCAACGGCTTCATCGGCGAATTTCTCGTCCTCACCGGCGCGATGCAGTCGTCCGTCACCCACCACATCGGCTGGACGGTTCTCGGCACCACCGGCGTCATCCTGACCGCCTCCTACATGCTCTGGATGATTCAGCGTGTCTTCTATGGCGATCTGAACGAGAACACCGCCGACGTACCAGTCCCTGACGTCACCGCCCGCGAGCACCTCGCACTCTGGCCCCTCATCGCAGTCATGTTGGCCATGGGCGTCGCATCCCCCTACTGGTTGCGAGCCATCGACACCGCAGGCACCTATCTCGCGCAGGAGCCCCCACCCGTCGAACCCGCCGCTTCGGCGATCCCAATCGACACGGAGTCACAGATACCCGCCGCCCAGGAGGCCACGAAGTAAATGTCATCCAACGTCCTGGCCCTCCTTCCCGAACTCATCCTCACACTCGTCGGCGTCTTCGTCATGTTGGCAGAGCCATGCCTGAAGCCCGGCTCCAGCCGCAAGCCTCTTGGCTGGTTCGCAATCGCCGGCACCGTCGGGTCTCTCATCGCCAGTTGGTATCAGATTCAGTTCGGCACCATCCATGCCTTCTCGGGCACCATTCAAGTTGACGCTTTCTCCGTTCTCTTCCACTTTGTCATTGCCTCAGTCGTCTTGGTCACTCTTCTGGGCTCATTGGACTTCTTTGAAGGCAACGCCAGCCACGCCGGCGAGTACTTCGCCCTTACTCTCTTCGGCGCCGTCGGCATGATGCTGATGACCTGCTCGGTTGAGCTCCTCATGGTCTTCGTAGGCCTCGAGATTTCCTCCATCTCGACCTACATCATGTGCGGCTTCCGTAAGGGACAAGCCACCGGCACTGAATCCTCTATCAAGTACTTCCTCCTTGGCTCCTTCGCCACAGCCTTCTTCCTTTACGGCGTAGCCCTGGCCTTCGGAGCCACAGGATCGACCAACATCTACGCCGTCGCCCACGGCCTCGAGACGACCACGACCCCGGCCCTGGCCTTCACGGCGCTGGCCCTCATCATCATCGGCCTCGGCTTTAAAGTCTCCGCTGCCCCCTTCCATGTCTGGACCCCCGACGTCTACCAGGGCGCACCAGCCCCGGTCGTCGGACTAATGTCCACCGCCCCCAAAACTGCAGCCTTCGCGGTGCTTCTTCGCATCACCTTCACCAGCTTCCCCCTCTACCAGCATCGCTGGTCGATCCTGATGTGGGTTCTCGCCGCCCTGTCGATGACCATCGGCAACCTCGGCGCACTACTCCAGCGCGATGTTAAGCGCATGCTCGCCTACTCCAGCATCGCCCACGCCGGCTACCTGTTGGTCGCTTTTACCGCATTTCCGTTTGATGGAATCGCCGCAGCGTGCTTCTACACCGCAACATACTCGGCCATGAACGTCGGTGTCTTCGCTGTCATTACCCAGGTCGCAGGCTACGACGAGCGCGCCAGAACCATCGACGACTTCACAGGCCTCGGCCAGAAGCGCCCCTACCTCGCCGCCCTCCTCAGCTTCTTCCTGCTCTCGCTCATCGGAATCCCCTTCACGGGCGGCTTCTTCGGCAAGTTCTATGTTTTCTCAGCTGCTATCCACGGCGGGAACATGTGGCTCGCCATCATCGGCCTGCTCAACAGTGGCGTCGCCTGCTTCTACTATCTCCGGCTGCTTTCTGCCGTCTACACCCGCCCAGGAAGCGAGAGCACTCGCCTCAATCAGCTTCGACGCATCAGCGTCCCCGCAGCTATCGGTATTGCATTAGCCGCCGTCGCAACAGGCGCTCTCGGCATCCTGCCTAGCGGAGCCGTCTCCTTCGCTGAGTATGCGAGCCACTCGACCTTGATCGAACAAGGCCGACAGGAGTGCGCCGCCTCTCCCGACAGCTGCAACCTACAACTCAATTACGACGTGAAATAACACTGTCCTGCCGGACGGGCGCTCGGGTCACTTCGTGACGCGTATACCGGTCCAGGCAGGACAAGCTGCGGTGGTCCTCTCGTTGGTCGGAATCATAATTGCCGACCAGCGGGAGGCCCAGCCGAAGGGGTGTAAAAGTCACGAAGTGCCCGCTCCGCGCGCAGCGGGCCCGTCCGGCAGGACACACCCGACCCCAAAAAAGGCCCCCGCAGAAGCGGAGGCCTTTCCCAATAACAATCCAGAAGCTTACTGAACCTTCAAGAAGATGATGACGAAGGTGAACAGCGCCAGCGACTCAATAAACGCGAGACCAAGAATCAGGAAGATAAAGATTCCAGGACGAGCGCCCGGGTTGCGTGCCAGCGCCTCAGTTGCCGACGCGGTCGCCTTACCCTGACCCAGACCGCAAAGACCAGCAGCCAACGCCATGCCAAGACCGGCAGCCAGAGGAACCCACTGGGCTCCGGGGCTAACAGCGGCAGCGCCCTGCGCAAAAGCCGGCGTCGCAAAAAGCAGCGCGGCCAACGACATAAACAGATATTGCAACTTCTTCATGGTGTTACTCCTGCCTCCGTGGATACGCCGCCAGTGGGTGGTTGATGCTCACCGTGCTGGCACCCTCACGCTATGCGGTGTTGTTGCACACTGCGAGAGGAGGCCCCAACGCAGCGAAACTTAGTAGCCCAGGGTTTAGCCCCGAGCCGCGCGAAACACTAGTGATCGTGCGCCGTTGCCAGCGAAAGATAGATCGCCGCAAGTAGGAAGAACACGTAAGCCTGTACCACGGCAACGCCAAGGTGCAGCCCAAGAAAGATCAACGGAATTCCCACCGGCACCAGCGAAAAGAAGGCCAGCGTTACCAGATCGCCCGCAAACATATTGGCGTAAAGACGAACCGTGAGCGACAGGACGCGAGCAAGGTGCGAGATGATTTCAATCGGCAGCAGTAGCGGGTACAACCACCACACCGGTCCCAGAAACTGCTTGACATACGCCCAGCCATTCTCCCGAATACCGTGGTAGTGGTAGTAAAAGAATGTAACAAGCGCAAATCCGAGCGGAACCACCGCATACGCAGTAGGCGACTTCAACCCGGGGATAATCCCCATCAGGTTCGCCAGCAGGATGAACAGACCCAGAGCCGTCAGATAGCTCGTGAACCGCTCAGATCCATGCCCGATAATCTGCGAGCCCTGCTCCGAGACGAACTCATGGGTAATCTCCGCCAGATGCTGCACACCGGCCGGCTTTTCGACGCTCAACGTCATCCGCACCAGGATGAAGTAAGCGACCAGAACCAGAAACACCAGCAACTCCATCGAAAACGCATCCGTAATCGGATATGCCGGGTGCTTCGGCTGCACGTGCAGCGCCTGCAGAAACGAGGTCGTAAACGCACCGAAGTGCTGATTCAAAAATTGGGTGAAGAGTGTCTGTGTCGGCATATAAAAATTAGCTTCTGCGAAACGTAATCTGCGAACGCCCGGCCTAAACCGTCCACGCTTTCATAAGCCTCAAACCCTCGACCGTCAGTGCAAACACACCCAGAGCGAGGCCAGCGGCAAGCGCGTAGACCGAACCATTCAGAATCTTAAGGCTAACATAAAGCAGCACCACGGTCAGCCCCAGCCGCAGGAAGAAACCGAACAAAATCAGTCCCATCGGCTTCACTTTCCCCCCGCCGTCCATCCTCACCATCACGGCGGTCATCAGCCGCAGCCACTCGAACAAGCCCGACCCCGAGATCAGCGATCCCACCAGCAGCAACACCGCCGACTGCCATCCCATCTTCCACCAGATCACCGGGGCCGCAATCGCAGTAATCACCACCAGCAACCGCAGCGCGCTCCAGATTGTCCGCTTGAAGTCCGCGTCGCTGAAGCTCTCCAACGTTCTCACAAAATCGCCCTCTTCCAACCCGTTATCCACGCTTGATGTACCGCGATGCCGTCCTGAAGATCTGCGTAAATCCAGCCACAGCCCCCAGCAGAATCCCCACAATCGAAATCCAGCTTTGATGAAAGTGCCGATCCAGCCAACTCCCCACCAGCCACCCGATCACGCACCCAGCCGGCAGCGCAATCGCCAACTGAATCATTGACTCCGCCTTCACCAGCTCGCCGAGCGCACCCTTCCCCCCGCCGCCCGTGCCATTCTCGCTCTTCCCTGCTCCGTCATCCGCCATAGCAGCACCATTACACCACGCACACTCCCTTATGGCACACTTCTCTCGACAAGATCCTCTCGGTTCGCCTCGCTATACTGAGTTGTCAGCAACATCAAGCCAAAGGAATCCCTGTGTACGAGTCGGAGTTCGAAAAGAATCTTTACCAGCAGCGTCGCGACAAGCTTCAGCAGATCGCTGCCCTCGGCCAGCTCGACGGCCTCAGCCACGCCGAAGCAACCTATCCCAATCACTACGCTGCCAGCCACACCGTCCCGGAGCTTCGCGCCGCCTACGACTCCCTCACCGCCGAACAGTTTGACGCCGACCCGATCAACGTAAGCATCGCTGGCCGCATTATGGCGATTCGCGTTCAGGGCAAAGCCGGCTTCGCGCAACTTCAGCAGGGCGGCCAGCGCTTTCAGATCTACGTGCGCAAAGATGACGTCGGAGAAAACGCCTTCGCGCTCTACAAACTCCTCGACCTCGGCGACCACATCGGTGTCCGCGGCCGCCTCTTCCGCACCCGCACCGGCGAGCTCACCGTCCACGTCGGGAGCTTTGCCAATCTACCTGCGATCACCTTCCTAACCAAGGCCATGCTCGCTCTCCCGGACAAGTACCACGGCCTCGAAGACACCGAACTCCGCTATCGCCAGCGCTACGTCGATCTCTTCATGAACACCGGCGCATCCAAAGCCCCCAGCTCAAACGAAACGCTGCCCGAAGCAACCGAGCCCGAAACCCCGAACGTCCGTGAAGTCTTCGTCAAGCGTGCCGCGATCCTCCGCGCGATCCGCAAATTCTTCGACCAACGCAGCTACCTCGAAGTCGAAACCCCCATGATGCACCAAGTGGCCGGAGGCGCAGCCGCTCAGCCTTTCACCACGCACCACAACGCGCTCGACCTCGACCTCTTCCTCCGCATCGCGCCCGAGCTCTACCTCAAGCGCCTCGTCGTCGGCGGCATGGACCGCGTCTACGAGATCAATCGCAACTTCCGCAACGAAGGCATCAGCACCCGCCACAACCCCGAGTTCACGATGCTCGAGTTCTACCAGGCCTACGCGAACTATCACGACCTGATGAAGCTCAGCGAGGAGCTCATCATCTACGTCGCCAAGGAAGTTAATGGAACCACGATCACCCACTTCAACGGCCACGAGATCGACCTAGGCAAATGGACGAGACTCTCCATGCGCGAGGCCATTATGAAGTGGTGGCCACCAAACGCACCCATTCAGCCGAAGTTCGACGATTTTTCCTCCGAAGAAAAGTTCAGAGCACTGCTCAATGAAGGCGCGAAGTTTGCCGATCCGGAAAAGTCCTCCTTCGATCGCGCCCTCAATCGGCTCGGCGCGGACTGTCACTTCGTTCGCGAGTTCGTCCTCGACAAGGGCGCACCCTACGGCAAAGCCATCTCCGACCTCTTCGAGCTGCGAGCCGAAGCCCTGCGTGGCGGTGAGATGGGCATCGAGGAGCCGCTGATCCAGCCCACCATCATCTATGACTTTCCCCTGGCTGTTAGCCCGCTCTCCAAGAACAAGCCCGACGAACCAGACTGGGTCGAGCGCTTCGAGTTCTACATCGGCGGCTTCGAGGTCGGCAACGCCTTCTCCGAGCTCAACGATCCCGACGACCAGCGGACCCGCTTCGAGCAGCAGATGGCCGAAAAAGCCCGCGGTGACGCGGAGGCCCACCAGATGGACGAAGACTACGTACGCGCCCTCGGCTACGGCCTGCCTCCCACGGCTGGCGAAGGCATCGGCATCGACCGCCTTACCATGCTCCTCACCAACTCCAAATCCATTCGCGACGTCATCCTCTTCCCTCTCCTCCGCCCTCAGGCCAAGCAGTCCATGGCCGCCGAAGCCGTCCACGGAGAGTCTGCCGAATAGCGCCCAGGCGGCGACGCCAAACCCGTCGCCGCACCTCAAACGCGTTATCCTTACTCTGTGGCTACCTCCGCGACAACCGATCACGTCCTCGCTCCCGCGAAGCCGCACTCGCTGCTCGCCGACTACGCCACCCTGTTCAAACTGCGCATCTCCACGATGGTCATCATCACCGCTGGAGCCGGCTTCTATCTAGGCAGCCTCCGTAGCGGAATCAGTCCCTTCCACGCAGGTTTTCTGCAAGCGCTTATCGGAATCGCGGTAGTCACCTGCGGCAGCAGCGCGCTCAACCAGGCACTCGAGCGAAAATCAGATTCACTCATGCGCCGCACCGCCGACCGCCCCATGGCAGCTGGCCGCATCTCTCTCGCCCACGGCCTCATCCTCGGCTTCGCAGCAACGTTTCTCGGCGCGCTCTATCTGGCCTACACCACCAACCTCCTCACCGGCACCCTGACGTTGCTCACTGCCATCGGCTACGTCGCCATCTACACCCCGCTCAAGCGCGTCACCACCATCAACACCTTCATCGGGGCCTTCCCAGGCGCTCTTCCGCCCCTCATCGGCTGGACCGCCGCGCGCGGGGTCATCGAGTGGCCCGGCGTCGCCCTCTTCGCCATCCTCTTCGTCTGGCAGTTCCCACACTTCATGGCCATCGGCTGGATGTACCGCGAAGACTACGCCCGCGCCGGAATCCGCCTCACCCCAAATCTTCCGAACGCCCGCTACGCCGCGCAAAGCACCGTCGTTCAAGCCCTCTTCTACGCAGTCCTCATGATCCCAACCAGCCTTTGGCTCAGCTGGTTCCACATCACTGGACTCCCTTACACCATCGTCGCGACCCTTCTCGGCCTCTGGTATCTCTATGCGACCATCCGCTTTGCCCGCATTCTGCATGGTTCCAACGAGGCCGACAACACCGCGCTCGCCCGCAATCTTCTCAAAACCTCGGTTCTCTATCTGCCCTTGCTGATGCTCGCCATGATTCTCAACGCACAGGGCCGCCTGCTCTTCTAACCCATCTTCTACCCAGTAAGGAACGAAATGCCCGCACCCATCGTCGCAGTCAGTCCCGACTATCGCACCCCACCCTCAGTCATCACCGCCATCATCGGAATCAGTGCAGTTGCCTCGCTCTTCCTCGCCTGGCTGGTCTACTATCATCCTCCGGTCGACGTCGCCGGAACGCACCTGGCCTTCCTGCCGGCACTCGACGCCGTCCTCAATGCCCTTTGTGCCTTCTTCCTTGTCCTTGGCTTTCGTTACATCCGTCGCCGCCAGATCACTGCACACAGAAACAGCATGTTCGGCGCCTTCATCGTCTCGAGCGTCTTTCTCGTCGCTTACATCGTGAACCACATCCTGCATGGCGACATGCTCTTCCCCAGGGCCTATCCCATCGCTCGCTTCATCTATCTTTGGATTCTGCTGACACCGCACATTCTTCTTGCCGTCGTCTGCCTTCCCATGATCCTGATTACTTTCTTTCTCTCGCTCACCGGCCGCTTTCCTGCGCATCGCCGCCTTGCGCGCTGGACCTATCCGATATGGCTCTATGTCTCCGTCTCCGGCGTCATCGTCTACGCCATGCTGGCCTCCTATCGCTAACGCCATCCCCGTCATCATCCGCCTGGAATCGTCTCACCCTATGCAGCCAGACACTCGCAAGCTCCTCCGTACCGGCCTCCTCATCTTCGGCACCGGAGCCATCGCAGCCGCACTCATCTTCACGACATTTGGTGGCATCACCCGCCAGGGTCCCCACACAAACCTCGGCTGGCTCTCGCTGATGCTCGCCATGGGCTGCCTCCCCACAGGCTTCCTCACGCTTCTTCTCGCCGCCGTCAAACTCATCGGCGACCGCCACCACCGCTAAATAATTCTTCCAGCTAAACAAAAAAGCCCCAGTCGGAAGACCGGGGCTTTTGAATCAATCTCTACTTACTTGCCTAAAGTCGGTGGGTTCGAACTGCTTCCCACCGCCGCTCCTGTCGCGCCCGTGCTAACTCCATCAAGCGACGCCTGGTACGACACAATCGTCTTCAACGTCTCGTAAGGAATCCCAGTCAGCGGCAACAGATGTCCATTCACCGCAAGCATCGGCGTCTGCTCGACATTCACATCCTGCGCCAATTTGATCGAAGCAGTCACCTGGTCCTTGGTCGCCTGAGTCGCTGCACAAGCATCGATCGCCGCCGGATCCAGCCCAGCCTTGGTCACCGCGTCCTTCAGCGTCTGATCCCCTGTCTCCGGAGTCAAAGCGCCCTGGGTATCGAACACCGCCGCGGAGTAAACAAAGTACGCATCGTTCTTCTGTTTCTGCACGCAGTACCCATACGCCGCTGCCTTGAACGCGAACGGATGCAGATCGACCAGCGGAAAGCTCTGGTACACAACACGCGCGTTCGGGAAGTCCTTCAACAGCTGGTCCATCGTGGATTGAGCTTCCTTGCAGTGCGGGCACTGCAGATCCGCAAACTCGACCAAAAGAAGATCCTTGCTCGTCGCGCCACGCGTCGCACCATCAGCGCGAGCCTGCAGCGTCTTACGCAGATCCGCGAATGGCGTAACGCCAAACGGCACGACCGCATCGCCTGCAACCGCATGCTTTCCATCCGGTGTCACAAAAAACGCTGTCGGCTGCACCTTTGCGTTGGGACTCTTGTCCGAAACAAACACCACCACCTTGCTCACATTCGGAGCAGCGGTAGTCTGAATCGCCTCGACCCGCCAGATGCGGTTCGGATCATATCCCCACAACGCCTTCAAAAAACCGTTGACCGTATCCACCGTCGGCGTAGAAGCCGTAAAGAACTTCTCATTCACAGGTGGAAATGGATCTGCCTTTGTCTGCTGTCCCAGGCTCTGCAACTGCAACGGAGCGCCAGCCTTCTGTGCCGCCGGTGCCGATTGCGCTGCCGGAGCCGGCTGTGCCGCCGCTCCTGCCCCTGTTTGCGCACCCGCCGTTACCGTAACGCTTAGAGCCGTCACGAATCCTGCCAACATCCACTGTGAAATCTTCAAAGACACCATCCTCCGCCGCCGCTATGCGCGCAGCTCCTCTATTACACCTGAACTTTGACCGCAATGGGAAATCGCCGTCCCATTCCGAACGACTTTCTCGTAACTTTCAACACCGGAGCCGCCTGCTGCCGCTTATATTCGCTCTTCTCCACCAGCTGCAGAACCGATCTCACCAGCGCCACATCCACGCCCTGCTCCTCGGCAATCTGCTCCGCCGAACAGTACCGCTCCACATACGCCTCGAGTATCGGATCGAGCACGTCATATGGCGGCAACGAGTCCGTATCCTGCTGCCCCGGTCGCAACTCCGCCGACGGAGGCTTCGAGATCGTCGCCCGAGGTATAACCTCTCCCGCACGGTTCGCATACCGGCTCAGCGCATACACCCGCGTCTTCATGACGTCGCCAATTACCGCCAGAGCACCCACCATGTCGCCGTACAACGTGCAGTACCCGGTTGACATCTCGCTCTTATTCCCGGTCGTCAGCACCAGCGCGCCGAACTTATTCGACAACGCCATCAGCAGCGTCCCGCGGATCCGAGGCTGCAGATTCTCTTCCGCCAGTCCAAACGGTGTCCCCTTGAATAGCGGCTGCAACAAAAACTGAAACTGCGCGAACACGTCATGAACCGGCAGCAACTCAAATCTCACGCCAAGATTCTTCGCCAGTTTTTTCGCATCCTCAATCGAGCCCAGCGACGAGTACTCCGTGGGCATCCCGACACCGATCACGTTCTCCTTGCCCAGTGCCTCCACCGCAATCGCCGCCACCAGCGCCGAATCAATCCCCCCGCTCAGCCCCACCAGCACCTTGCTGAATCCACACTTCCTCACATAGTCCCGCGTCCCAAGCACCAGCGCATCCCACATCGCAGCAACTTCATCCACCGGCTTCTCGGCTGCAACAGCCGCTCCATCCTCGGTATCGAAGACAATCAGGTCCTCGACAAACGAAGCAGCCTGCACCACCACCTCGCCATCCGGTCGAATCACCAGAGATGAGCCGTCAAACACTAGGCTGTCATTGCCGCCCACCTGATTAGCCATCGCCACAAACGCACCATGTCGCTGAGCCAGGGCAGCTAGCATGCTCTGGCGCACCTGCGGCTTTCCCTGCCAATATGGCGAAGCTGAGATATTCAAAATAACCCGCTGCCGGCCCACCAGATCCTTCGACTGCGCCTCCCACTTCCCCATCAGCTTCTCAACCGGATCCACCGTATACATCTGCCGCGGCCAGAAACTCTTGTCGTTCCACGCGTCCTCACAGATGGTGATGGCCAGCGGCTCACCGCGTACACAGACCAGCGTCTGTTCCACTGCTGGCTCAAAGTATCTCTGCTCATCGAAAACGTCATAAAACGGCAGCAGCATCTTCTGCTGCACGAAGCTCAACTTGCCCCCGTCGAGCAGCGCCGCGACATTCCTCACCTGCTTGCCCACACTCGCTTTGGTGGCCATCACCGTTCCGCACAGAATCGCTGGTCGCCCCACACCCGCGGTCCACTCTGCAAGCTCAGCCGCCACCTCTTCGGCCCGCGCGACAAACGACGCCTTTTCCAGAAGATCCGCTGGCGGATAGCCGCACACGGCCAGTTCAGGAAAGACCACAAGACCCACGCTTAGAGCTTCGGCACGAGCCGCATATTCAAGAATCTTCTTCGTATTCCCGGCGAAGTCCCCCACCGTCGGGTTGATCTGGGCAAGCGCTATCTTCACTCTTCAAGTCTACCGCTTAGATTATGTTTTCGTTTTGGCGTACATCGAAGCCGCGGCTCACAATACCGTCTTCCCATGAAAAAGCGGTATCTACAAATCTCGCAAAAAAACGATTTAGGAGCCCGTCCCGCTTAACACCACACCCACCGTACGTGCCAGAATCCGAAGATCCATCATCAAGTTCCAGTTCTCCACATAAGCCGTATCGAGCGAAATGTAACTATCGAACGAGGGGTCCTGCCGCGCCTCCACCTGCCATAATCCGGTAATTCCCGGCAGCACATCCAACCGCCGCAGGTGCGAAAGGTCGTACTGTTCCACCTCAGCCGCCATGGGGGGCCTCGGTCCGACCAGGCTCATATCGCCCTTCAGCACGTTATAAAACTGTGGCAATTCGTCCAGCGAATACTTCCGCAACACTTTACCGACCCGAGTGATCCGAGGATCTTTCTTGATCTTGAACAGCACACTGTCGCGCTCGTTCATATGTTCCAGATCTGCCTTCAGCTTGTCCGCGTTCTGCACCATCGTCCGGAACTTGTAACAGGAGAAGGTGCGCCCTTTTCGGCCAATCCTCTGCGCTTTGTAAAAAATCGGTCCGGGGCCGTCCAACCGAATCGCGAGAGCGATCGCCAACATAATCGGCGAAGTCACCAACAGACCAACCACCGATACCGTAGTGTCGAGCACCCGCTTCAACAAGAATCCGCCCATTGGAAAATGCCTGCGATGCAATGGAATCGTCGGAAACTGGCCGACATACTCCACCCTTGCATTCCACGCCAGGCCGTCATACATATCCGGAACCACACGGACATCGATACCCGCAATCCGAGCCTCCTCCACCATGCTGATGACCATCTTCTCTTCAGCCGGCACAGAAAAAAAGATCTCATCTACAAACAGCGACCGCGCCAGCGACAGGCAGTTCCTCACATCACCCACCATGTCCGCATTGCCGGACTCCGCCTCGCGCTCGGTCAAGGCAACAAAGCCTTTGAAACGAAAGCCCAGGTGCTGCAGTGTGTCGATATGGTTCCTCAGTGCATGCCCCACACGCCCTGCTCCCACGATCAAAACATTTCGCGTCTCGATCCCCGCACGGAATCGCCGGTAGACCATTTTCCGCCACAACGCGCGCCGCAAGCACAGCAGCACCGTCGTAAACAACACCATCAACGCAACCACGATCCGCGAGATCGCCTCGCCACTCGACAGGTAAAGCGTCCCACACAAGAGCAGCCCCGAGGTCAACGAGGCTTGGATCGTCATCCTTTGTTCATGTAACGCGCTGTGGTGCTGAATCGTTCCATACAGGTTGTATGACCGCGTAAAGAAGATCAGACAGACCCCATACCAACCGATGTAGAAGGGCAGCAGATTTGGAGAAGATTTGATGAGGTGCGGTAACACACGCAGAGTAGAAACATCGGCAGGCGGCTGCACACGAAATCGTAACGCCACCAGCGCCGCAATCACCACCGTCACGAGGTCAAGAGACGCCCAGACCGTACTAGTGATCGACGGCCTGCGGAATACGCCGCCAGCTCTCGACGCGCGCCTTCCATTGCCTGCGTATTTTCTCTCTGAGACAATGACCTGCTGCAGATAATCCGGTGTCGCCATAGCGAACGCCTTTCAACTTATAATCCTGGGCCTTAAGTCGTTAGGATGCCTGAATCGGAGCTCAGGAATACCGTCGATTAAAAAAAGCAAATCGCTACAGTTTGTGCGGGTCACTTGAATTACTGGTGTTACTTCGAGCATACGTCTCAGACAGGAGCTTGGCAACAGTTACCGCAATACTTTGCACCATCGGTATAAGCACTCACTGAAGTCGATTTAGCCAGAAAAGTAGCCTCTCGCTTCACAATTCCTAGACTGGGGTAACCAACTCGTCAAGCGCCAGAAACTCCTGAAGGATAGGGTCCTGACTTCGCTCCATTTCTTCCATGGTTCCAAAGAAAATCGCCTTCCCTGCACTCAAAAACACAACTCGATCTGCCAACTTCTTCGCCAGTCGCATGTCGTGCGTCACAACGATACTGGTCAGGTGCAGTTGCTGTTTTAACCGCTCGATTAAATCTCCAAGAAGATGTGCCATTAGAGGGTCCACCATAGTTGTAGGCTCGTCGTACAACACCGCCTCGGGTTGTGATGCCAACGCCCGCGCAATCGCCACCGACCTTTTCATCCCGGTCGACAAGTCGGACGGCAGCAGGCCCTCCATCCCCGCCACGCCCACCATCTCCAGCAGTCCCTTCACTACCTGCAGAATCTGGTCTTCCGCCATCTCTCCGCGCTCGCGCATCGGAAAAGCGACGTTCTCCCCCACCGTAATCGAGTCGAACAACGCTCCATTCTGAAAGACCATCGTCACCTTCCGACGAATCTCTTGTAACTCTTTCTCCTGGAAGCCACAGATATTCTCACCCGCGACCTTGATCATTCCTTTATCCGGCTTCAAAAAACCCAGCAGCATCTGAAGCGAAACCGACTTGCCCACGCCGCTTCGGCCAAGAATGCACAGCGTCTCCCCCGGGTAGACGTAGAAGCTCACATCCTCCAACACCACAAACTCACCGAACGACTTATACACATGCTCGAACGAGATATACGGCCCAGGCTTATTCTTCACATCCGGCAAAGCGTCCGCAGCCGCCTCATTCTGCTGAGCTGCCTGCTGAATAAAGTCACCGACCTCTGCTGACACATCCTCCGACACGCTTTCAATAAGCGGCGTATCCGCGGTGACCTCGACCTGTTCTCCCTCTAACTTCTTATCCGGCTCAGCCATAATCACCACTCCCACCAACCAAATCACGACGTAAATCTAGCCTAACGCATCGCCCCCGCTAAGTATCCAACGCATCGACATGCCGTTCCGCGTCTGCAAACTCCTGCGGAGTATTCAGGTTCGCAAACCAGCGAACCGAGTTCTTACACTGAGCTTCTGTCGGCGTTCGCCACGTCTCTCCGTCGCCCGTCACAGTCGGAGCAGATGGATCGTCCCACTGCATCTCCACAAAAACCCTTTCACTCTTCACATTCCGTTTGGCCGCAATCTCATCGCACGCCGACCGAAGCGCCGGAAGCAACTTAAACTCCCCGCGCTCCAAAAAAGCAGTCAGGTAGCTCGCGATCTCTCGATGAATGATCAGCAACGCAGGCTGCGGAGCACCGTCAACTGCAAGCATCGAAAGTCTGACCTCACCCGCAGAATTGTGCAATACCGACCACAACCAGTTATCCAGAAGAAAGGTAGGCAGAAACGGCACATCCACAGGCAGCACCAAGTTCCAGTCGCACTTCGAGCTCCGCAGCGCAGCCTCTATCCCCCCCAGCGGCCCACATCCAGGATGTAAATCCCGCACCAATGGCGCAAATCGCCCCAGTGCGGTATCACCGCCCAGAACATTCACCTCGGCGCAAACCCGTAGAAGCTTCGTCGTCGCATGCAGCACAAGCGGCTTCCCCGCCAGCTCAAGAAGCGCTTTATCGCTCCCCATCCGCGAGCTCTTGCCCCCGGCGAGCACAAACCCACCAACCGGAGGCAGGTCCTCCCGCATCAAGCCGCGACACCACTCAGAAACCGCACAATCGATTCGATCCCCCGATGAAAGTTCGCCAGATGAAACTTCTCATTCGGCGCGTGCAGGTTGTCATCCGGCAGCCCAAACCCCATCATCACGGTCGGAATCTTCAGTTCGCGCACAAAATCCCCCACAATCGGGATCGATCCGCCGCCACGTACAAACACAGTCTCCTTCCCAAACACCTCACGCATCGCCTCCGTAGCAGCCTTCACGTAAGCGTTATCAGTACTCACCACAATCGGATCTCCCGCATGAATCAATCGCACCTCGAGCTGCACTCCCTTCGGCGCAATCGATTCAACATAGGCCTTGTACTTCGCAAAGCTCTCCGCCGGCGTCATATCCGGCACCAGCCGCATGCTCACCTTCGCCACCGCCTTCGCGGGAATCACAGTCTTCGCCCCAACCCCAACAAATCCGCCCGGCATTCCATGCACATCAAGCGTCGGCCTCGCCCACGTCCGCTCCTGCACACTCAACCCCGGCTCTCCCGTCAATACAGTCGACCCCACCTCCGTGTGGCGATAGTGTTCTTCATCAAACGGCAGCGCCTTCCACGCCTTCAGCTCATCCGCAGTAGGCTGCTGCACCTTGTCGTAAAACCCCGGAATCAAAATCTTTCCATTTTCATCCTTCAACTTCGCAATCACCTGCGCCAGAGCGACAAACGGATTCGGCGCCGCCCCGCCATACATCCCCGAGTGCAGATCCACCTTCGCCCCACGCGCTTCAATCTCCGTATAGATCATCCCGCGAAGCCCCACACACAGCGTCGGCAACTCTGGTGCAAACATCTCCGTATCGCTCACCAGCGCGACATCAGCCTTCAGTTGATCCCCATGCTCGCGCACAAACGCAGCGATCCCCTCGCCGCCAACCTCTTCCTCGCCTTCGACAATCACACGCACATTCACGGGAAGCTTCCCCCCACCCGCCGACATCAGCGACTCAAGCGCCTTCACATGCATCCACATCTGCCCTTTATCATCCACCGCACCGCGAGCATAGATATTCCCATCGCGCTCCGTAGGCTCAAACGGCGGCGTCTTCCACTCATCCAGAGGCTCCGCCGGCTGCACATCGTAGTGCCCATAGCAAAGCACGGTAGGCTTCGCCTTCCCATCAGCTCCCGGCGCCGCATGCAGCCAGTCCGCATACACCATCGGATGCCCCTTCCGCCCCGCCGTCGTCGTCTCAATCAGACGAACGTTTTCCATCCCAATCCTCTTCAGCTCCGCGGCAACAAACTCCGCAGCTCGGCGCACATCCCCCACATGTTCAGGAGCCGTCGACACCGAAGGAATCCGCAACAGCGCCTTCAGCTCCTCCACAAAACGCCCTTTATTCTCCCGCGCAAACGCAACTGCCGCTGTCATCGTCGTAGTCACTGATCCACTCCTCAAAAACGTTCTTCCGCCGGCCGCAATCTGCTACCGCAGCGAAACATAAGTATAGGCAACAACCGCCCACCCCGCCTCGCAACCGCTCTTTGCTCTCGTCCACGCTATCCACCATCGCATCTCTCCGGTGTGAGGAGTAAACTCTCAGCAAACAAAGGAGCGTCTGCCCATGACAACCTCCCAGCAAGACGGCACCATGATCGACAAGATCGCGCAGTTCGACCTCGCCAGCGAGATTGCCGACGCCGAGCAAAAAAAGCCCTGGCCAGCCGGCCTCTACTCCAAGACCCTATTCAAGAAACACGACCTCAGAGTCGTCCTCATCTCTATGCAAAGCGACGCCCGCATGAAAGAACATCACGCCGACGGCACCCTCTCTCTCCACGTCCTTAAGGGTCAGATCCGCGTCTCAGTCAACGGCAAGCCGCACGATCTCCCCACCGGAACCCTCTTCACCCTCGGCGCCTCTATCCGGCACGACGTAGAAGCCCGGAGCGACTCTGTCTTTCTCCTGACAATCTCCTGGCCCAGCAACGAGGAACTGGCCTCCATGAAGCACCGCGGCTACGGCTCCTGATTTCACCGGCGGGAAAATCGACCTTGACCATCCGAATCAAACGAGTCTACGACGAACCCTGCGAAGAAGACGGCACGCGCATTCTCGTCGACAGACTCTGGCCACGCGGCCTGACCAAAGAAAAGGCCGGCGTCGACCTATGGCTCAAAGAGATCGCACCCACCAACGATCTGCGAAAGTGGTTCGCTCACGACCCCGCAAAGTGGGCCGAATTCAAAACCCGCTACCAGGCAGAGCTGAAACATAACTCCGAGCAGGTGGCTCTGCTCCATCAAGCCATCGCCAAGGCACCTGCCACTCTCCTCTATAGCGCGAAGGACACCGACCACAACGAAGCCGTCGTCCTTCTCGAAGTATTGAACCGCAAAAAATCTGGATAAGCCCGGTCTCCGAACCGCATCCATCCCCTGACAAAAAACCGTGATAATCGAAGACCAACCATCCAGCTCCGCTTATCCGGCCGTCGTTAATTCTTATCTTCTTCATCGACGCCCTCTCTCTGTCGGACAATGACCCTATGACGACTCCCGCCACCGGACAGACCTGGAACACCGAAGCCTACGCCGCCAACGGCCGCTTCGTCGCCACACTCGCCGGGGGCGTCGTCGCACTCCTCGCCCCACAAGCAGGCGAACACATTCTCGATCTCGGCTGTGGCGACGGTGCCCTCACCGAACAACTCGCCGCGACGGGCGCCATCGTTACCGGCGTCGACGCCTCACCCTCCATGCTCGCCGCCGCCCATGAACGCATCCTCCGCAGCCCCGCAAGCTTTTCTGTAGACCATCACGACGCCACCGCCCTCCCCTACAACCATCAGTTCGACGCCGTCTTCTCCAACGCCGCGCTCCACTGGATCACCGGCATCTCCGGCCACCAGGCAATGCTCTCAGGAGTCCATCGCGCACTCCGCAGCGAAAATCCACAGGCCCGATTCGTCGCCGAGATGGGCGGCCACGGCAACGTCGCAGCAATCCGCACAGCGCTCCAGGCCACGCTCACCCCCTTCCACATCGATGCCGAGGCCACCGCCGCGAGCTTCTTCCCCACACCCGCCCTCTATCGCCGACTACTCGAATCCGCCGGCTTCACGGTCCAATCGATCGAACTCATTCCTCGCCCCACGCCGCTACCCAACGGCATGGAGTCCTGGCTCAACACCTTCCGCAACGGCGTCCTCGACCGCCTCAATCCACACGATCGCGCCGTTGCCGTCACCAACACCATCGCCCTGCTAGAGCCCATCCTATGTGACGCCAACGGCAATTGGACCGCAGACTACGTTCGTCTCCGCTTCCACGCGACCCTCCGTTAGGCAGAGACAAACACAGATAAGCACAGATCACAGTGGGAAAATCTGCGTCTACCTCGTGTCACACCGCTGGTTCGAGCGTGTGACAATCAAATGACGGCGGAATGAATCTTCTCAGTTAGCCAAAACATCCTAGATCCACGTCTAATTATCTAAGAACACGACCAGGCCTATGAAAATAAAACTATCCCACGCAGTCTGCACCACCAATTTGTTCCTGTCACTGTATCTTTTCTGCGGAAACGCACACGCACAGGACAGCATTACCTCCCTCTCGGATCAGCCAGTCACGCTCAAGACAGTAAGCATCGAAACATCCTCATCCTCACTCGGCAACGCCGACTATCCCGACGCCCCCCAGGCCCAGGCTCAGCAGGCATCGCACGACTCAGCCGCCGAAGCCGCACAGGGCGAAGGCCAGCAGACCAAGCGCATCCTCGGCATATTTCCCAACTTTCGTGCCGTCAGCGCAAACGTTCATCTCCCGCCGCAGACCGTAAAAGAGAAGTTCCTCACTGCCACGCACGACAACTTCGACTACTCCTCGATCTTCCTTCCAGGCATCGTCGCAGGCTACAACCAGGCCACCAACAACACACCGGAGTTTGGTCAGGGAGCGGCAGGCTACGGCCGTTATTACTGGCACGCCTTCGTCGATCAAGCCAACGAAAACTACTTCGTCGAGTTCATCGTGCCCGTCATCACACACGAAGACACCCGCTACTACACCCTGGGCACAGGAGGTTTCTGGAAACGCGCAGGATACTCTCTCAGCCGCGCCATCATCACACGCAACGACGCAGGTCACGACACCTTCAACATCAGTGAAGTCGTTGGTGCTGGTGCCGCAGCCGGCGTCTCAAACCTCTACTACCCATCGCGCGAGCGGACCTTCGGCAACACAGCAGACAGATGGGGCCAGAACATCGGCATCGATGCCGGCACCTTCCTCTTCCATGAGTTCTGGCCCGACATCAATCACGCGCTCTTCCACAAAAAATCAACCGAATAGACACAAGCCGGCATCTGCCCAACCTGATGCCGGCCGACTTCTTTCAAAACCCTCACCGCCGAATCCTAAGACCCATTAGAACCGTTCGATTTAGACCCCATTCGATTCCGACCCAAGATTCGCCAAACACTGCTCCAACACCCCATTCAAAGCCTCGACCGAATCTTCGGTCACCCCCCGCCACAACTTCGCTTCGATTAACTTCGCCGCCTTCTCCGCGGTCTCCAGCAGCTTCTCTCCCTCAGGGGTCACACGGGCCGCAAGGATCCGGTCATTCCCTCGCCCTTTGCTCCGGACAATCCATCCATCTCGTTGAAGCCCCGTCAGCAGCGACTGTGCAGACTGCGGCGTCATATAGCACGACCGAGCTAACTGGGCCCCCGACGCCCCCGGCTCTTCCCGAATCGTCTTCAACAAACGCAGCTGCGCTATCGTAACTCCCTGAGGACGCAGGGCCTCGTCCATCTGGCTGTGAAAATGAATTAGGATGCGCTTCATCATCAGCGCAGCCCGTCTCCTCTCAGCCTGTCTACTTTTCCCGTTCGAATTTAAAGAAACCATATCAGTCTGCTGATATCATATCAGGAGACTGATATGGCAACGATGACCGCACCCTCCCCAGCACTCGCCCGGCCAAAACCCGCCCTTGCCGCGCCAGTTGCCTGGAAGCCGCACCATAACCCCTGGGCCATCGCCCTTACGGTCACCCTCGCCACCTTCATGGAGGTCCTCGACACCTCCATCGCCAACGTCGCCCTGCCCCACATCGCCGGCACACTCGGCGCAAGCTCGGAAGAAGCCACCTGGGTCCTCACCAGCTATCTCGTCTCGAGCGCCGTAGTACTACCTATCTCCGGCTGGCTCTCCAACCGTTTCGGCCGCAAGCGCTTCTACATGACCTGTGTCGCGCTCTTCACCATCTGCTCCTTCCTCTGCGGCATCGCAAACACGCTTCCCCTTCTCATCGTCGCGCGCATCCTTCAGGGCGCGGGCGGCGGCGGCCTCGCACCTAGCGAACAAGCTATCCTCGCCGACACCTTCCCCATTGAAAAGCGCGGGCAGGCCTTTGCGGTCTATGGCATGGCTGTGGTCGTCGCTCCCGCCATCGGTCCCACCCTCGGCGGCTGGATCACCGACAACTTCAACTGGCACTGGATCTTCTTCATCAACATCCCCATCGGCCTCATCTCGCTTTACCTCAGCAACCGCATGGTCGAAGATCCACCGCACCTCAAAGAGCGCAGGGAGCAGGCCAAGCACCTCAAAATCGACTTCCTCGGCCTTGGTCTCGTGGCCCTGGGCGTCGGCTGCCTCGAGTTCACCCTCGACAAGGGTCAGGAAAAAGACTGGTTCGGCGACCCCATGATCCGCGCCTTCGCCATCCTCGCCGCCGTCACCCTCATCTTCTTCACCTGGTGGGAGTGGCACCACCCCGACCCAATCGTCGACCTCAAGCTGCTAAAAAATCGAAACTTCGGCACCGCCGTCTTCTTACAATTGGTCCTTGGCATGGTCCTCTTCGGCTCGACCGTCCTCATCCCTCAGTATCTCCAGGGGCTACTCGGCTACACCGCAGAACGCGCCGGCATGGTGCTCTCCCCCGCAGGCTTCGTCATGATGATCATGATGTTCGTCGCCGGCCGCAGCCTCGGCAAATTCGATCCCCGCCTCATGGTCTGCCTCGGCTATCTGGTCACAGCCATAGGTATCTACAACCTCACCCGCCTCGACCTCAACGCCGCCTTCGGCACCGTCACCCTCTGGCGTATGTTGCAGGTGATCGGCCTCGCCTTCATCTTCATCCCCATCAGCACCCTCAACTACGTCGGCGTTCCCGCCAGCAAGAGCAATCAAATCTCCAGCCTTTCGAACTTCGCACGTAATCTTGGTGGCAGCGCCGGTACCGCGCTCCTCACCACCTTTCTCGCGCGCAACTCGCAGGTCCAGCAAGTCGCTCTCTCCTCCAACGTCGTCCGCGGCAGCGTTCCTTACAACCTCTATATGGACAACATGAAAGAGATGCTGATGTCGCAAGGAATGTCCGCAGCCAACGCCTCACAGATGGCCATGGGCCAGGCCTACCAGCAGATGCTCCGCCAGGCCTCCATGCTCAGCTACAAAAACGCCTTCGCCATCCTCGCGTGCACCATCTTCCTGCTTACCCCGCTACCCTTTATCATGCGTCTGCCCAGCAAAATGGCCAAGCCCGACCCCGAAGCCGTGGGCGGCCACTAGTCACCCAAACCCACTCTTACGGAACTCCTCGCACTCTGCCTGCGTAGAAATCACTGCGCAGCAAAATGTGGTGCTCGTTCCCCGCATTTCTTTTAAAAAAAGAACCTCTGAAACTACGGAGATACCTATGCTTCAATAAGGGGGCCGCGATTTCATGCCTCCGCTCCACCAAAATTGACATGACCGACAGACCTCTTTCTCTAAAAAAGAAAATAACCCGCTTCTTCAAGGAAAAGCTGACCCCCAGCGGATATGCCTCTCGCGATCACTTCGAAGAAATCCTGCTCGAAGTCGGCCGCACACTCTCTCTTGACGAATTGCTCGTCACCTGCCCCCGCAACATCTCATCCGCCCTGCACCTCTCTTCCTTCCACATCCTGCTTCGTGAAGACTCCGACTACGTCCCTCAGGGAGCCGCCCGCGACCTTACCTCCGGCTTCATCTTTCCCGCCAGCTCCGCCACCATCCTCCGCCTCAAGCGTGAACGAAGGCCCTCCCCCTTCAAAAAGCACACGCCCGACGCTTGGCAACTCCTCGCCTCCTCCCATGAGATCGCCGCCCTCAACGCCCTCGGAGCTCAACTCCTCATACCCTTCGAAGGCCGCACTGGCTTACGCGGCTTTGCCACACTAGCCAAACCCGAGGGCAAGCACTTCCTCCGCCACGAGCTTCGCTTCCTCCGCGAACTCAGCCAGCAGATGGGCCGCGGTCTCGAGACCGCCCGCCACGTAAAATCTCTCAGCGAAGAGGCCGTCAACCGTGCCAAAGTCACCCGCGAACTCGATCTCGCCCGCGAGGTCCAGGAGCGACTCTTGCCCCAGTCTCTCCCCGCCGTTCCCGGCATCGACTCCGCAGCTACTTATAAAAGCGCCGATGAGGTCGGCGGCGATTATTACGACCTCTTCATCACCTGGAAAGGTCTCCTCTGCTGTGTCGTCGCAGACGTCAGCGGCAAAGGCATTGCGTCCGCCCTGCTCATGGCCACCCTCCGCGCCTCGCTTCGCAGCCTCATGATCAATCACCGCGAAGACCCAGTCACCGCCGTCATCGAAGACCTCAACCGCCTCCTCTACGAAGCCTCCGCGGCCAGCCGCTACGCCACACTCGTCTTCTTCGTCTACGATCCCACAGCGCAGACCCTCACCTACGTCAACGCCGGTCACAATCCGCCTCTGCTGCTCAACGACAGCGAGGTCACCAGGCTCGAATGCGGCGGCCCTGTCCTCGGCCTGCTCCCCGATGCTACCTACGAAGAGCAGACCCTCGCCTTCAACCCTGGCGACACCCTCACCATCTACACCGACGGCATCACCGAAGCCATCAACTCTCGCGGTGTCGAATGGGAAGAGCAGGGCCTCCTCGCCGCAGTCCTCGAACAAAACTCGCCTTCCGCCGCGGCCGCCGTACAGGACATCCTTTTTTCACTCCACTCCTTTGCCTCCGGAACTCCCCAGGTCGACGACATGACGCTCCTCGTCCTTCGCAGAACGTGACTCCAGCTACCGTGGCGCATCCAGCTGCATGATCGTCTGCACGCGCTCAAACGCAATCGGGCTCACCGTCACCGAGCCCTCAAACGGTCTCGCCAGATCCGCAATCGCCGTTAGCGTCACCGCAACCACAAACGTCAGCGCCAGCACCTGGCAGTAGTGGAGCCATTTATTGTCGTTCCCCAGGATGCACGAAGACAGCACCGTCGCTCCTCCGCCCGCCAGCAGCAAAATCCACAACACAACCGGCAACCGCACTCGAAGCTGCTCCTCCCGCAAGCCCCGCCTCTCCGAAAGCTGACTCAGCTCCTGGGTCAGATGGTCCACACTGTTCGACGTACTCGCGTCGTTCTTCACCACCGCAAGCAGCTTCCACATATCTACCTCGATCATCTCTCCAGCGCGACTCTCCTCTTGGCGCTGCATCGCCGGCCACTCCTGATGCACCACCGCATCGGCATACTTCATCCCCAGCGTTCGAAACTCCTCCCGCTCCTCGGCCGGCAATGCCGACGCAATCCGCGTCACACTCAACAGCGAGCTGGCCTCCTGCGCCGCATTGATCTCCGCCGCGCGAAAGTCAATCCACACCGTGTACAGCATGAACCCCAGAATCACGCCATACGTCGTTCCCAGAATCCCCAGCTGCCATCCCGTCACATCGTTGATAAGCTTACGATTCGGAATCGGCCACACCCAGTTGAGCACCAGCACCATGAACACTGACACCAGCATCGCCACAACCACCAGCATGCTACTCTGCGCGTAACTCAACATAGAAGCTCCACCTGAACCAAAGCCGCACTGACAAGCCAGCTTACATCGTGCCTCCGCTTCTCACCATCGCGAAACATCATCAGTGCTACCCTCTCCGAAGGCACCTGTTCAAACGACTTTCCCAGGCTGCGTACAGGAATACAGCTTCCTCGAGCCCGACAACCAAGCGAAATAAACATCCGCATACAACCGCAACGAAAACATCTCAACAGATCAGCAAAGAAAGACTAAAATTCTCGCAGTGACCAAACCAGCCTCGAACGCGGTCTATGTAGTAGTCGCAGTGGTGCTCATCCTCGCCTCTTCCGCGAGCGCGACCCCGCTGCAATCCGCGTCGACCCTGCTGGCCTGCACCGCCGCGCAGCTTTCGCTCTCCTTCGACAGCGAAGGCGGCAACTTCGACGGTATGTCGCAGTCCGGCACCCTCCTGGTCCTACGCAACATCGGTGCTCAAACCTGCACCGTCTCCGGCCAGCCCGCGCTAGTCTTCGAAGACGCCTCTCACACCAAACTTCCCATCTCCCTCGAATCCCCACCCGGAATGCACCCCGGCCCCATCATCCTCCCCGTAGCCATCCCTGCGAACGCCGAGGCCACCGGCGAATTGCACTGGGTCTCCGGCGAAGTCTACGACAACAGCCAGTGTTACTCCCCGGCCTTCGTCGCGATCTCCTTCGGCACCGACGTCCTCCACGCCCCCTTCACCGGCCATCTCTGCGCGCCCTCAGGACAAGACGCCAAATACCGCTTTGCCTACCTCAAACGCGACCCAGTCTACGTGCGCTCGAAATCCTAAACCGCGCCCCGACTCTCTCCCGCGTAAATAACGGCCAGCCAAGCCGTTAGCCCACGACCCTCCCGCACCATTTACACTAGTATTTGGGACAAAATGCGCCCCGAAGGATATCGTTTTGCTCAACTCAGTCATTGCAAAAGTCTTTGGCACCAGTAACGAACGCGCCGTCAAGCGCATCCAGCCTACCGTCGCGCAGATAAACGCGCTCGAGCCGACCATTCAGGCGCTCTCCGACGAGGCTCTGCGCAACAAGACCGCCGAGTTCCGCCAGCGCATCGCCGCGGCCATCTCCCACATCGCCGACACCCCAGAGAACGCCGACGAGCGTTACGCCGCCGAAAAGGAAGCCCTCACCGCCATCCTGCCCGAAGCCTTCGCCGTCGTCCGCGAAGCCGGCAAGCGCGCCGTAGGCATGCGCCACTTTGACGTCCAGCTCCTGGGCGGCATCGTCCTCCACTCCGGCAAGATTGCCGAGATGAAAACCGGCGAAGGAAAAACCCTCGTCGCCACCCTCCCCTGCTACCTCAACGCCCTCGCTGGTCGCGGCGTCCACGTAGTCACCGTCAACGACTACCTCGCCAAACGCGACGCCGAATGGATGGGCAAGATCTACGGTTTCCTCGGCCTCACCGTCGGCGTCATCGTCCACGATCTCGACGACCAGCAGCGCCGCGACGCCTACGCCTCCGACATCACCTACGGCACCAACAACGAGTTCGGCTTCGACTACCTCCGCGACAACATGAAGTTCGAGCTCAAGGATCAGGTTCAGCGCGGCCACTATTACTGCATCGTCGACGAAGTCGACTCCATCCTCATCGATGAAGCCCGCACCCCGCTCATCATCTCCGGCCCCACCGACCAAACCACCGACAAGTACGCCCGCGTCAACATCATCATCCCCAAGCTCGAGCTCGGCGAACTCATCGAATCCCTCGAAACCAAAACCTGGTCCGGCGACTACGTCGTTGACGAAAAAACCCGCTCCATCACCGTCACCGACGAGGGCTGGGAGAAGATCGAAGGCCTCCTCGGCATCGGCAACATCGCAGACCCCGAGAACTGGGACCTCAAGCACCACGTCGAAGTCGCCATCAAGGCCCACTCCCTCTACAAGCGCGACGTAGAGTACGTCGTCAAAGAGGGCGAGGTCATCATCGTCGACGAATTTACTGGCCGTCTCATGCCCGGCCGCCGCTGGTCCGACGGACTCCACCAGGCCGTCGAAGCCAAGGAAGGCGTCGCCATCCGCAAGGAAGACCAGACGCTCGCCACCATCACCTTCCAAAATTACTTCCGCATGTACAAAAAGCTCAGCGGCATGACCGGTACGGCCGAGACCGAAGCCGCGGAGTTCGACAAGATCTACAAGCTCGACATCGTCGTCACCCCAACCAACCGCAAGATGCTCCGCATCGAAAACCCCGACGTCGTCTACCGCACCGCGAAGGAGAAATACTTCGCCGTAGCCGACGAGATCGCCCGTCTACACGGCGAAAAACAGCCCGTCCTCGTCGGCACCACGTCGATCGAAAAATCCGAGCTGCTCTCCGAGATCCTCAAACGCAAAGGCGTTCGCCACGTAGTCCTCAACGCAAAGTTCCACGAAAAAGAAGCCGAAATCGTAGCCCAGGCCGGTCGTCTCGGCATGGTCACCATCGCCACCAACATGGCAGGCCGCGGTACCGACATCCTCCTCGGCGGCAACGCCGAGTTCATGGCCCGTCAAGACCTCGTCCGCAAACAACAAGCCCGCGCCGTCAGCGCAGCCGAAGGCGCAATCAATCCCGTAGCCGGCCCCGGTATGGTCCGCTTCTACTACACCGGCCAGGAATTCGAAACAACACAAGCCGCATGGGACGCCGCCACCGCCGCCCACGATGGCGCAGCCAAAACCGAGCACGAATCCGTCATCAGCGCAGGCGGCCTCCACATCCTCGGCACCGAACGCCACGAATCCCGCCGCGTCGACAATCAGCTTCGCGGACGCGCCGGCCGTCAAGGCGATCCCGGCTCCTCCCGCTTCTTCCTCTCGCTCGAAGACGACCTCATGCGCATCTTCGCCCGCGAGTGGGTCTCCACGCTTCTCCAGCGTCTCGGCATGGAAGAGGGCGTCCCCATCGAATCCGGCATGATCTCCCGCCGCATCGAAGCCGCGCAGAAGGCCGTCGAAACTCAAAACTTCGAATCCCGCAAACACGTCCTCGAGTACGACGACGTCATGAACAAGCAGCGCGAAGCCGTCTACGGCCTTCGCCGCCAGCTCATGGAAGGCGTCGATCAGAAGCAGCTCATCACCGACGACTACACCTCCACCATCCTCTCCAGCGTCCTCGACGAGAACGCCCCCGAAAAGGTCCACGCCGACGAGTGGAAGCTCGAGCCTCTCTTCTCGCAGATCTACGACGTCTTCGGCGCTCATCTCGAAAAAGAAATCGACGCGACCGCACTCAATCGCCACGAGCTAGGCGAAGCCATCTTCCAGAATCTTCGAGCCCGCTACGACATAAAGGAGCAGATCCTCGGCGCCGAAGCCATGCGCTACCACGAGCGCATCGTCATGCTCTCGGTCCTCGATGGTCTCTGGAAGGATCACCTCCTCGCAATGGATCACCTCAAGGAAGGCATCGGCCTCCGCGGTTACGCCCAACAAGATCCACTCGTCGCCTACAAGAAAGAGTCCTTCGAGATGTTCGAAGGCATGATGATGCGCTTCCAGGAAGACACCGCACGCCACCTCTTCCGCATGCAGATCATCGGCCCCGACGGCACCCCCATCGAATCCGCCGAGCAGCTAGCACAAGCACAAGCCCACGCGCAGGCTCTAGCCCAGGCCCAACAAGCCCAGCAACAGCTAGCCTCGGCCTCTCCCCAAAACGCGCTTCCTCCATCCGGCCCACCGCAACACACCAACGCTCCGGCCGCGCGTCAAAACGCACCGGCACCGCCACCCAACCGCGCTCCCTCCACCACTATCGATGCACTCGAACGCGAATTTCAAAAGAAGAAACAACGCGAACTAGAGCAGGCCCGCTCCGTAGGCTCAGCCTCTGCCGAAACCAACGGCACCGGCCCTCGTCACGCTGGCGAAAAGGTCGGCCGCAACGACGAGTGCCCCTGCGGCTCCGGCAAGAAGTACAAAAAGTGCCACGGAGCCACCGCGTAAGTCTATAGCAGTTCTGTCGCTACCAACAAAAGTGCCAACCGACGCCAGGACGCGGCTCTCTGCCGCAACCTCGCGGGGTTCGGGGCGACGCCTATAGACGCCGCCCCTTTGTCATTGACTAATAGGGCCGAACAATCACCTTGCCAACCATGCCAAGCTCATCGTGCAGCGCGCATATGTATTTGTACGTCCCCGCCTCCGTGAAGGTAATGCGGAAACGCGTGTTGCCCGGAGGAGACTGTGGCACGCCAACCTGGTTTTCCGGCGACGCAAGAATAAGGCCCGAATGCACGTTGTCCCCTTGCGAATTGATCGTTGCATGCAATACGCCGTCCGCATCCAGAGTCAAAGGCACATTGCCGGAAGGAGGAACGGGATTCGCCGGCTCCACTCCGAAGGTGATTGTATGCGGCAACGCCGGGTCGAGATTGGTCCACTCGATCGTGTCTCCCTTGTGAATTTCAATCGTTCCCTTTAGAAAGCGCACAACGGAAAGCGACTCAAATCCAGCGCCGGTCACGGTCATCTCTCCAATGCCCGCAGTCACGCCGTTCTTGTTTGCCAGCACGTGCGCCGACAGCATGTCGTCCATGTCCCTCTGCTTATCGGTATCGTTCAGCAGACTCTTCCGCTGTTCCGCCCCCTGCGCGTCATAGAAGGCCTGATCGTGCGGTAAAGTCGCAGACGCCGCGAGGACGTGGATCACTCCAGTCATGTGCGGGTGCACCAGACAGACAAGGCTATAGTTGCCAGGTTTAGGAAAGCTCACGGTAAAATTTTGTCCCTCCACCAACGGCGGGGCGCTGACGCACTTCGAGCCATCGAAACTCGTGCCACTGGGCGAGAACCCCGGACAGCCCACATTGAAATTGGTGTACGCCTGTCCAGCTATCAGGAAGGACACCGTATGAATCTCACCGCTGCCAGAGGTCCAGGTAATGTTGTCGCCCTCATGGATCCAAAGCTCGTTCGGAAGAAAGGCGATGGCCAGCTTGCCCATATCTTTACTTTGACTGCCCAACACCGCTTTCCAGTTTTGTTGGGCATAAACGCTATACGGGATACAAACCGACAGCGCCGACAGCGCCGCCACGGACATAAATATCGAGATTCTCGATTTCATGATCGCCTCTCTAAAACATAGATTTTGGGGGGAGCAGGCCCGGAGCCCGCCGGAATTATAATCCTCGTCGCGATTGTGTGAACATCGTCTGTGTTCGAAGCGCCGCGACTACGCCCAACGCTCAAGTGCGCCAACTCGCAACCTTTTGATAACGCTGAGATCGCGAAGCGGAGACTCCCGCAGATCCGCTACTGGAACAACGAGTATCCCTTACTTCTCCAAATCATCCAGCAACAACTTCGCCTTCGTCGCCAGCGTCTTCGCCCCCTCGGCATCGCCGGACTTCAGTGCCTCCTGCGCATCCTTCCAGAAGTTCCGCACCTTGCTCACCTGGGCCTTCTGCTCTTCAACCTTCTGCGCCGGCAGCGCATTCAGCCTCTTATCAATCGAGGCAATCAGATCCTCCGCCTCCTGCTTGGTCTGCGGATTCGTCTCGCCACCCGCCGTCAACGCACCGACCGCAGCATCGGGCGTCGGCGCCTCAGCAGCGTTCGCCACCTGCGTCTCCGGCACCGGCTCAGGCACGACAACCTTCGGCGGCTGCTTCTTTTTTCGCTTCGGTTTCCCCGCCTCGGTCGAAACCGGCACCGGCGGCAGATTCTCCGGAGGCGCCTCCACCATCGGAAGATTGTCCGGCTCGGGAATGTCCTCAAGCGCCACCGGGGCCATCACCGGCGGCAGCGGAGCGAGCAGCGGCTGATGCCGGCAGCCCGCCAACCCTATTGCCAAACCAAACCAGAGAGTCGTCCATGCGATCTTCTGCATAATGTTGCTCGTACCCTTCAAACCCGTTCCCCTAACTCTTTCTGCACTGCTCCAGCCGCGGCGGCCTTTCTGCTCTCGGTGGCCGCTCCTGCCGCTAGCGGCAGCCGAAACGTAAAGGTTGTCCCTCGCTCGACCGAACTGGGGTCCGCACTGGATCTTACCTCCATCGCTCCGCCATGTAACTGCAAAATCCTGTACGTCATCGCCAATCCTATTCCGCTGCCCTTCGGTTTGGTGGTGAAGTACAGTTCGAAGATACGCGGTAATAGCTCTGGCGGTATACCTACTCCTTCATCAATTACTTCCACAACGGCAAAATGATGGTCCCGCCTCAACCGCACCACCATCGCCCCGCCATCGGGCATCGCCTGCATCCCATTCAGCAGCAAGTTTAACAGCGCCTGCTGCATCAGTTGCGCATCCACCCGCACCGTCAGCGGTTCTCTCGGAGCATTCACCACGACATGCACTTGATTCTCCTGCATCTCGGCCGCCGTCAGCTCCATCACAATCCCCACCACCTGCCGCAGATCGTGCTCCCGCAGATGTAGTTCCATCGGCCGCGAAAAGTCCGCCAGCGTCTGCACCACCCTGTCCAACCGCTGCATCTCTCCCGCCAGAATATCCACATGCCGCTGCGCCCCGCCAAACGCCTCAACTCCACCCGGCACCAGCTTTCCGCGCAGCAGCTCCAGGTGCAGCACCATCGCATTAATCGGATTCTTGACCTCGTGCCCCACCCCAGCCGTCAGCCTCCCAATCGCAGCCAGCCTCCTCGCCACTTCAATCTCCTGCCCGAGCTGCGCCACTGACTCCATATCCCGCAGCGTCAACAGCGTCGTCACATTCCCCGCCCCGCTCAACCCATCGTCGATCCGGTCCAGCGAGAATTGCACCTGCCGCCCGTCCTCCAGCGTGATCGCCTGCGCACTCACCTGGCTGCCCTCGGCGAACGCCTCCAACACCGCCTCTCCGAGCACGCTATCCGGCGCAAAGATCTCCTCCAGCCGCATCCCCACCAGCTTTTCGTGATCTTCGTTCAAAGGCGCTCCCAGAAAGTAAGCCACCGCATCCGACACCATCACCGCGCGCCGGTCCGCCGTAAACAGCAACACACCATCGCGCAGCGTATCCAGCATCTGGTTCAAATTCGCCTGCAGCGCCGTGTAGCCGGCCTCCTGTGTACGCATCTGCTCGCCCAGCCGGTCCAGCGTCCGGGTCACACGAACCACTTCATCGGTCCGCGTACCACGGCTCTCCCCCAACCGCTCCGGAATCGCTCCTGCAGCCCGCGTCAAAATCTCCAGCCGCGCGCTGATAGCCTCAAGCGGACGCAGCGCCACATTCGCCAGCAGCCCAGCCGACAACATCGCCGCCAGCGCCGCCAGCGATGCAAAGATCAGCGCATCCAGCAGCCACGGCTCATACGTGTTCTTCAAAAAGGTTGACCGCACCCCTACATGCACCACCAGAAACGGCACCCCATTCCGCTCCAGCGACTGCGAGATATCCAACACCCGTGGCCTGCCGAACACAACCCTCATCTGCCGCGAGATCGGCCCATTCTGCACACTCGCCAAACTGAACCGAAACACAGCCTTGTCATCCACCGCATCCGGGTCCGTGCTCACCAGCGTCAGTCCATGCGCGTCCGTCACACTCACGTCCTGCACGGTAGGAGAGTAGCGAACAATCGTATTCATCACATCCGACAGCGCCGTCTGACTCCGCAGCGCATTTACCACCGCCTCATGCAACGCCGCATCGCTCTTGTCCACCGGTGGATTCGCCCGCAGCCCTGCCTCCACCGCCTTACGTGTCTCGAGCCAAACCTCGTGCACCAGCACGTCGTTCGCTGCCGCCGTCTGTTCGATTCTCTGCCGCAACAGCTCGCTCACGAACAGTGCCGACAGCACCAGCACGATCGCAAACGTCAACCCCGTCGCCGCAAGCACGAGCTTCGTCTTCAGCCGCATCGTTACTCCGTCACTGAAGCGTTCGAATACTCCTTCAGCTTATTCTGCAGGGTCTTCGAACTGATCCCGAGAATCTCCGCGGCCTTCGTCTTGTTGTTATGCGTCGCCACCAGTGTCTTCAGAATCAGTTGCCGCTCCGCCTCATCCACCGTAGTCCCCACCTCAACCCGCACCGAGTTCGACTCATCCAACCGTCGCTGACCATCCTCGAACGACGCCTCTTGCGAAACCAGAATGGTCTCCATACCACCAACTCTATTCGGAGGTGGAGCGAACCCCGGCTCCCCAAAGTGCGGCGGCAGATGCTCAATCCCAAGCATCCCCGAGCCCGCAAGAATCACCGCGCGCTCAATCGTATTCCGCAGCTCCCGCACATTGCCCGGCCACTGGTATCCCTCCAGCCGATTCATCAGCGAATCTTTCAGCCCAGCCACCGTGCAATGGTGTCGCTCGTTCATATCATCGATCATCTTCTCCGCAATCGCGGACACGTCCATCAAATGATCACGCAACGGAGGCATCTGGATATTAAAAACATTCAGCCGGTAATACAGATCACCACGCAGGTCTCCGTTCGAAACTGCCTTCTCAGGATCTTTATTCGTCGCCGCCACCACTCTCACATCCACCGGCGTCTCAATCTTGCTGCCCAGTCTTCGCAGCTTCCGATCCTCGAGCACCCGCAGCAGCTTCGCCTGCGTCGCCATCGGCATCTCGCCAATCTCATCCAGCAGCAGCGTTCCCTCCTCTGCCAGCTCAAAGCATCCAGCCCGTCGCTCGAGTGCCCCGGTAAACGCACCCTTCTCATGCCCGAAGATCTCGCTCTCAATCAGCGTCTCCGGAATCGCCGCGCAGTTCACCGCCACAAACGGCTTCAGTCTCCGCGCACTCAGGTCATGCAGCGCCCGCGCCACCAGCTCCTTGCCTGTCCCGCTCTCGCCGGTCACCAGTACCGACACATTCGACGGCGCAATCCTCTCGATCATCGAGAAGATCTCCACCATCTGCGGCGACGAGCCCACCATCGGCCCCAGCACGCCCGTGTCGCGTTGCTGCCTTCCCTCCGCCTCTAGCTCAGCGTCCGCCTCCCGTTGCCGGCTCGCATTATGCAGAATCGTCTTCAGACGATGCGGGTCCACCGGCTTCGGAATATAGTCGTACGCCCCAAGCCGCATCGCATCGACGGCCGATTCAATCGAACCCTGCGCCGTCAGCATCACCACCGCCATCTTCTGCGGCAGTTCGCCAATCCGGCTCAGCAGCTCCATGCCGTCCATCCGCGGCATCTTCAGATCGGTCACAACAATCGCCGGAGCCCAGGAGACCGCCTTCTCCAGACCCTCCATCCCATCGGCAGCACACTCCGCCCTATAGCCCCAGCTTTCAATCAGCTCTGTAAGGCCACTCCGCGCGTGAACCTCATCTTCAACAATCAAAACCTTTTCCAACACGCTCTCCAACCCCAATGAAATCCAGAACCCAGGAATACCTTCCAAGGCAGCCATCAATTCCCTAATTAAAACGACAAGCTTACCAACCGGGATGCACCCTGCTCAACCACATTCCCAACCCGGCACGCTCCACTCAACAGCTGAAACTGACCAATCGTCACCAAAGACCCGTTAAGACCCGTCAGGCCCCTGTGCTCGATGCCATCTACAAGGATATCCTTGAAATCATGTTAGAGCCCGAAATTACCGCAGAAGCCTTCTCCAAACTCCGCCAGCAGCCCAACGCCCCCCTTTTGTTGGACGTCCGCGAGCCCTGGGAGTTCCAATCCGCCAGCCTCCCCAACTCTGTCCTCATTCCCATGGGCGATATCCCCTCCCGCGCCCACGCGGAACTCGATCCCGACGCCCCTATCGTCGTCCTCTGCCACCACGGCGCCCGCTCCCTCAGCGTTACTATGTGGTTGCGAAATCAGGGTTTCGAGCATGCCCAATCCCTCGCCGGAGGCATCGACGCCTGGTCCCGCACCATCGACCCAACCATCCCCCGCTACTAAACAAATACCGACGCCGCTGCAGTTTCGGTCGCTTTGCCGTGGCAGTCGCTTTTGCCGTTGCAGTTGGTTTTGCCGTTGCACCTGCAGTTGCAGTGACTTGCACTTGCAGTTGTCGTTCTAGTTGTCATCCCCGAAGGGGATCTGCTGTCCCACCACGGCAATCCCCTCGCTTACCCAAACACCCAGCCACCCTAAGCCATCCCACAGGAGGCCTCGCTTGAACAAGTTTCTCCCCTTGGTATTGCTACTCTCCGCCCCAATCTCCCTCACAGCCCAGCAAAACCCCAGCCTCCCCCCCAACTACACCACCATCCTCACCAACGACACCTTCAAAGTCATTCGCGTCCACTACGGCCCCCACGAAAAGGTCCCCGTCCACAACCACCCCGCCATCCCCACCGTCTTCGTCTACCTCAACAACTCCGGCCCCGTAAACATCATCCACTACCGACCCAAACCCTTCACCATCACCCGTCCCCCTACCCATCTCGGCGCCTTCCGCGTCGGCCCCGGCATCATCGAGCGGCACGCCATCGAAAATCTCAGCGACCTCCCCTCAGACTTCCTCCGCGTCGAACTTCCTCACCTCAGCGAAAAGATCACCGAATTCCGCGGCCCCGCCCCCGCCACCCTCACCCATAACATCGACGCCTCAGAATTCTCCTCCCCTCACCTCTCCATCCGCCGCGTCCTCTGCGTCGGCACCACCCCCTGTACCGTCCCGCCGCCATCCGCGCCCTCTGTCCTGGTGGCCTTCTCAAACACATCTCTCATCCAAAACGGCCACACCACAAAGACCGGACCAGGCACCGTAATCTCCATAGCCCCCCAACAATCTTTCCAAATCTCCCCAGCCACTGCCTCAGAGCCCGCCCACATCCTACTCATATCGAGCCGCTGAAACTGGCAACCTAGAAGTTTTGTGGCTGCGGCATCTGTTGCGCCGGATCACTCTGCTGCTCAGAGTTCCCATCTGTCGGCGCAGGCTCAGCCTGTTGCGCCTGCGGCATGTTCGGATTATCCTGAATTCGCGGGGGCTCCTGCCCAGGCACGACCTGTTGCGTAATCGGCACCTCAGGAAGATCCTGGATTCGCGGCTCCGCCTGCTGATCTTGCTGAAGTTTGTAGCTTCGCTGAACCACTCCGTTCAACTCCTGTTGCTGCCTTTGAGAAGCCGCCTGCTGCTGCTGAAACAGCGTCGCATCTCTCTGCCTCTGTGCCTCAGCCAACGCATTTGGATCAACCACCGGCCTCGGAGCCTGCACGACCGGAGGAGGCGCAACGTGCCGCGCAGCATGATGCACAGGCTGATCGACATTTAATGGCTCCGGAGGATCGTCAGGAAAATCCGGCGGCGCGGGCCGCGGCGCTGCGTGCACCACAGGCTGCGCAACCGCAGGCGCCTGCTTCTTCTTACACCCCTGCCCCACCATCAAGGCCAATCCCACCGCCGCCAATCCCACACCCTGCCGAAACTGTCCCAGCATTCTGTACCTCTCGCTCATTGGATGCACCACCCCGTCCTCAAGCCGTTCTTTCCCTTGGCCTCACGCCAACGAACTCGGACAAATAAAAACTTCAGATTGTTAACTGTCCGTAAAAAAACAGTCCACAGAATTTCGGTCTGCCAACCCGTCTCCTCCTCTTGCATCTAAAGACCTAGGGTGAGTTACGCCTCACACCATTCATGAAAATGAGGAACTTGATGCTCGCTAGCGTAAAGTCTTTCCTGAAGAACGTGCCAGGACTCGGACCAGCACTCGCTCAACTTCGCAAAACACAATTCACCAACTCAGTGGACTATTGGGACAAGCGTTACCGCGCGGGCGGCGACTCCGGTGCAGGCAGCTACAACCGCTTGGCCGAATTCAAAGCCCGATTCATCAACGCCTTCGTAGAACAAAATCAAGTCTCCTCCGTCATCGAATACGGCTGCGGCGACGGCGCCCAACTCAAACTGGCCCACTATCCCAGCTACACCGGCGTCGACATCTCTCCCAAAGCCGTTGAGATCTGCCGCAGCCTCTTCACTGGCGACCCCACCAAACGCTTCTTCCAAGCCAATCTCCTCCCCCCAGGCACCCGGGCCGACCTCGCCCTGTCCCTCGATGTCATCTACCACCTCGTCGAGGACCACGTCTTCGAGGCCTACATGGAAAAACTCTTCGCCTCCGCCAACAACTTCGTCATCGTCTACTCCAGCAACATGGTCAAGGAGTGGCCCCACAAGCACGTACACCACCGCAGGTTCACCGACTGGATCGCCAAACACCGGACCGAGTGGGCGCTCGTATCAACAACGCCCAACGAATACCCCTACGACCCCGCTCATCCCGACGACACATCCTTCGCCGACTTTTACGTCTTCGCCAAATGCTAAGCAAAGTCAAAGCCAGCAAAAACATTGACGGCCCGGATCGAAGAAAGTTGCAAACTGCGGCTACCCCGTTTGTCGCTCTCAAGACATCGGGATTCAAAGTGAGCGCGAACTCTGCCTTCTCAAACCAACGTACCCAAAAATAAATCTCAAAAGTCTGTCACTTTTCCCACCACGAAAAAAGCACGGTCAACAAACCACAAACTCACCACAGACCACCACGATCCCACCATCAAAACACCACACCTGAAACGCCGCTTTCACCAAAACACCCAGCAAAAACACCCTCCGGCCACCACACAAAAAATTACTTCGCCCGAGGATGCGTCTCGTCATACACCTTCTGCACCTGACCCACCGTCAGCTGCGTATAGCGCTGCGTTGTCGACAGCCGCTCATGCCCCAGCATCTCCTGAATCGCCCGCAGATCGGCCCCCTCCTCCAACATATGCGTTCCGAACGCATGCCGTAGCGTGTGCGGATGCACATCGGCCGCCAGCCCCCTGCTCAGCGCAATCGCCTTCACAATCCTTCCCACACTCCGCGTCGTCAGCCTGCAGTCCCCCCGCATCCGCAGGTTCATCATCAGCGGCCCCTCATGCACCAGCGCGCCTTTTCCCGCCGCCATCAGCTTCGCCTCCCGCAACGGAAGATACGCACGCAGCGCCGCCGCGGCCTCGTCTCCCAACGGCACCAGCCGCTCCTTCCTTCCCTTCCCTCTCACCAACACCGCATCATCACGCCACTTCACGCTGCCCATATTCAGTCCCACCAGCTCCGAGTTCCGAATCCCGCAGCCATACAACAACTCGAAGATCACCCGGTCCCGCTCCGGCCACGCCGCTGCCTCAGCCTGATCTTTCTTCGCCGCACCCTCGCCATCAAGCGAATTCAAAACTCGATTCACCTCTTCCACACTAGGCACCCGCGGCAGATGCTTCGGCAGCTTCGGCGTACTCACCAGCAGCGCAGGATTCTGCGCCACCTTCCCCTCCTTCGCCAACCATTTGAACCAGCTCCTCACCGCAGCCAGAGCCCGCGCCGCACTGGCCTTCGTCAACCCCCGTTCATACAGCACGCCCATGTAAGCGCGAATATGCAGATGCTCCACCGCACCCACGTTCGAGCTCTTGCCTAACGTCTCGCCCAGATACGCCGCAAAGCTCCGCACCTCCCGCGCATACGCCCGCACCGTATGCTCCGACGCCCCGCGCTCATTCGCGAGCATCGCCAGAAAGCCCTCGGCTAACCTGTCGAATTCACTGACTTCTTCCCGCATAAATCCTCAACTTTCAGGGACTCTGCTTAACCTGCATCGACTGGCACTCAGAAAACCGGGTGCCCCAAACTTGCCCTGAACAAGCCGAAGGGTCTCGACTTTGAGAGATGGGCATCGTGCGAAGCGCGCCCGCTCTCGCATCCCACTACAACTCAACTCGCCTCAGCCCGTCTCTTTCCTCGCGGATGATGCTCCCGATGCACCTTCTTCAAATGCCCCAGCGCCACATGCGTATAAACCTGCGTCGTAGCAATATCGGCATGACCCAGCAAAGTCTGCACACTGCGCAAATCCGCACCATGCTCCACCATGTGCGTCGCGCAGCTATGCCGAAGCATATGCGGACTAGCCTTACTCCCGGTCCCCGAAGCCGACCGCACCATCTCCCACACCCACTGCCGTGTCAGCGCCTTCCCTCGCACACTCAAAAACAGCGCCCGCTGCACGGTATAACTAGCCCTCTCCAACCCACTCTTCACCAACCCAGGCCTGCCCACCGTCAGATACCTCTCCAGCGCCTCCACCGCCGACCGACCGAACGGCACAATCCTCTCCTTATCGCCTTTGCCACGCACCTGCGCCCGCCCCTGATCGAGATGTACATCCTCCACCCGCAGCGCGCAGATCTCCCCCACCCTCAGCCCACCCGCATACAGCAACTCCAAAATTGCATGATCCCGCAGCGCCAGCTCATCGGCATCATCACTCCTCGCCGCAACAGCAGTCCGCTCCAGCATCTCCGCCACCTCACCCTCAGCCAGCGACTTCGGCAGCACCTTCCAGCTCGCAGGCGTCTCCACATTCACCGTCGGGTCGTGCGAAATTCTCTTATCCATCAGCAGCCAGCGATAGAACCCACGCAAACAACTCAGCTTCCGCGCAATCGACCGCGACTCCACACCATGCCCCCGCAGCCCCTCCATGAATCCACTCACATCCGCCTGCGCGGCTCCCAACAGAAGTCCATTCCGCATCTCAACATGCTCGGCAAACTGCTCTAAGTCCCGCTGGTACGCCTCGCAACTCGCGGGCCGAAGCCCTTTCTCCACCCGCAGATACGCAACAAACTCCCGCACAACTCGAACGTTCCCCGAAGCTTGTCCCGCATCTTGCATAGACCGATTATCCGCGTCCTCCGCCCCGAAAAAGCGTTCACCATCAACCACGTACCCACCTAGCCAGCACCTTTCCCGTCACCTTCGTTTCTCACACAGAAAATTATTTCTGTTGTAAGCCCTCCCTTGCGATACAGTTCCCTCCAATGCTCTTCTCGACGATTCGATCGGCCCTCCTCACCTTTTGCCTTGCAACATCCATCACCACCCTCTCAGCCCAAACCTTCATAATTCCTCCGATAGCCTTCGAAGGAGCCCCCGCCTACTCGCAGGCCGATCTCCTCAAAGTCACCGGCCTAACTCCCGGCGCGACCTCGACGCAAGACGGGCTTCAAGCCGGCGCCCAGCACCTCGGCGACACCGGTCTCTTCTCAGACATCAATTTTGCCTCCAATGAAAAAGGCCTCGTCTTCACCCTGAAGCCCATGCCGGACTCGAATCTCCTGCCCGCCACCTTCACCAACTTCGTCTGGTGGTCTCCCGCCGAACTCACCGCCGCGCTCAAAGCTCGCGTCCCCCTCTACATCGGCGTCGTCCCCACAACCGGCGACTTCAAGGACAGCATCATCTCCGCCCTCAAAGCCATGGTCGCCGAAAAAGGAGTCACCGCCAACGTCGTGGCAATCGGTGTCAGCGCGCAGCCCGGAGCCACCCCAACCTCCATCGCCTTCGCCATCGACTCCCCCCAGGTCCGCGTCCATACGATCACCGTGGTTCACGCCTCGCCCACCATGCAGCCCAGGCTCGACCCCGTAATCAAAAACCAGACCGATCAGCCCTTCGACACCAACACCACCCGCACTACCATCACCAACGCACTGACCAGCGCCTACCACGACGCGGGCTACCTCGACATGGCCGTGCTCAACCTCACCCAGACCCCGCCCCAGGTCACCCCCAGTGGCATCGACGTCGCTTTCACCGCCACGCTCAAAGAGGGCCAGCCCTACCAACTCTTTCAGCTCAACTGGCCCGGCTCCGACATCATCAGCACCGCCGACTTCAACAAACAAGCCAAGATGAAGCCCGGGGACATGGCCTCCGACGCTGCTCTTAATCAAAGCCTGTCCATCATCACTGCCGCCTACATCGCGAAAGGCTTTCAAGACGCCAAGGTGAAGGCCCCCGCCACCTTCGACCACCTCAGCCACCACGTCTCCTACACCATTACCGTCGACCCCGGCCCGCAGTACCACATCCACACCGTCAAAGCCCTCGGCCTCTCCGCCGAGCAACAGAAGCAATTCGACTCCGCCTGGCACATGAACCCCGGAGACTTCTACGACACCACCTACCTCACCAACTTCCTCCACAACAACAGCGCCCTCCAGTCCCTCGCCGGTTACTCCGCCACCTACGACGCTATCTCCGACCCCAACACCCACCTGGTCGATCTCACCATTACCTTTGCCAAAGGCGGCGTCCTCAACTAAAGCTAAAAAAGCGCCCTACGCGGGCAGCGCACACTTCGTGGGCTGTATACCGGCTTCGCCCGAGCCTCCGGCTGGTCGGCAAAGATATTCCCTCGCGACCAACGGGAGCGCCAACCGAAGGGTGATACAAGTCACGAAGTGACCGCCGCCCGCGCAGGGCGCACTTCCGCCGCCATTCCCTGTAAACTTGTAGCAGTCATGTTTGAAAACCTAAGCGACAAACTCCAGCGTTCCTTCAAGACCCTCCGCGGCCAGGGCACCATCTCCGACGAGAACATCTCCGACGCCATCCGCGAGATCCGCCTCGCCCTCCTCGAGTCCGACGTCAACCTCACCGTCGTCAACGAGCTCGTCGAGCACATCCGCACCCGCGCCATCGGCGAAAAAGTCGCCACCGCCCTAAGCCCGTCCGAACAAATCGTAAAGATCGTCCACGACGAGCTAGTCAATCTCCTGGGCCGCGACGCTGCCCGCTTCCAGAAAGCCTCTCAGCCCCCATCTGTAATCCTCATGGCCGGCCTGCAAGGCTCCGGTAAAACCACCACCTCCGGCAAGCTAGCCCAGTGGCTAAAAAAAGCCGGCCACCGCCCCATGCTCGTCTCGGTCGACGTCTACCGTCCCGCCGCCCGCGAGCAGCTCGCCATCGTAGCCCGCTCCATCTCCGCCCAGCTCTACGAGGGCAAACTCACCGAAGAAAAACCCGGCACCGACGCCGTCCTTCGCCTCGCCAAAGAAGCCAAGCGCGAAGCCGCCAACTTCGGCTGCGACATGCTCATCGTCGACACCGCCGGCCGCAACCAGATCGACGCCTCTCTCATGGACGAGATGGCGCAACTCAAAAAGCTTCTCAACCCCTCCGAGATCCTCTTCATCGCCGACGCCATGACCGGCCAGGACGCCGTCAACTCCGCCAAGGCCTTCAACGATCTCCTCACCATCACCGGCGCCATCCTCACCAAGATGGACGGCGACGCACGAGGCGGCGCTGCCCTCTCCATCCGCCACGTGACGGGAGCGCCGATAAAGTTTTTGGGAACTGGAGAAAAGCCCGACGCCTTCGAGCCCTTCCACCCCGACCGCATCGTCTCCCGCATCATGGGTCACGGCGACATCGCCACCCTCCTCGAGCGCGCCGAATCCACCCTCGACCGCGGCAAAGCCGAGCAGTTCGCCAAGAAAGCCCTCTCCGGCGACGGCTTCACCCTCGACGACTTCCGCGACCAGCTCCGTCAGATCAAAAAGATGGGCAGCATGAAGTCCATCTTAAAAATGTTGCCCTCGGTCGGCCCCTTCGCCGGCATGCAGCAGGCCGTCGAAAACGTAGACGAAGGCCAATTCACCCGCGTCGAATCCATCATCAACTCGATGACGCAAAAAGAGCGTCTCGACCACGAGATCATCAACGGCAACCGCCGCAAGCGCATCGCCCGCGGCAGCGGAACCAGCGTACAAGACGTAAACAACCTCCTCCGCCAGTACTCCCAGATGCGCAAGATGTTCAAGTCCCTGGGCGGTGGTGGCGGCATCAAAGCCCAGCAACGCATGATGAGCCAAATGCAAGGCAAACAAAAATTCGGCAGATAGAATCACATGAATTGAAGTGACCGTAGCTTAAACAGCAGAGTACGAGCTCAATGAATAGACGTGTACCGGGACTTGACGGGCTTCGAGCCCTTAGTGCAGTTGGTGTCGCTCTCATGCATCTTCGCGTACTGCCCATCGGTTGGATTGGCGTACAGGTCTTCTACGTTCTCTCCGGTTTCCTCATTACTGGCCTCTTGCTTAGCTCGAAAGACGATATCGCCTCATTCAGCGAGCGTCTCAAGCATTTCTACGCTCGCCGCTCGCTCCGCATACTTCCTCTCTATTTTGCGTATCTATTCTTCGTTTTTGTGGCCTCCTATCTAAATTCCGAATTTCGAGATCAACGAGCTTTACTGTGGTCACTAGCCACTTATACCTACAACATTCATCGTGTCCTTCACCCGACGGATGCATTTGGTCTATGCACCCACCTGTGGTCGCTCTCTATCGAAGAGCAGTTTTACTTTGGATGGCCATTCATTGTTTTTTTCATGTCCACAAAGCACTTCCGCATCTTCGCGATGACGGTCGTCGCCCTCTCTCCTCTTCTCAGGGCTACACTCGTGCTGACCAGTCACAACCCACACCTGGACGCATACTTTCTTACTCCCTATCAGCTCGACGGCTTTGCTGCCGGCGCCGTGCTTTCGACTCTATCTATTTCTCAACTTAGGGTCCTGCGAAAACCGTTCGCTTTGGTCCTCGCCGCCGCTGTTGCCTGCTCTTTGCTGTGGAACATGCATGTCCAATGGTTTGGACTGCTCTGGCTTATGCGCAACGGACATGCGTCCTGGACTTGGGGATACACTCTCATTGATCTGCTCGCTGCGGCGATGATCATAGAATGCATCTGCGGGTCGCCGCTTGTTTCTATTCTGGAGTGGACTCCACTTCGCTATCTCGGACGTATCTCATATGGCTTTTACGTATGGCACGCCGCAAGTGTCATCCTCTTCGTGCATATCTTTCATCGTCTGCGCCTGATCTCATGGTTGCAGCCGGGCGGTCTCTTGTTGATGCTTGGCTTCTTGGCTTTCAATACCTTTATCTCGACTCTCAGTTTTCGCCTTCTCGAACGGCCCTCGATCCTCCTCAAAGATCGCATCTTTCAGAAGCAACCTAAAACCATCCTCGCTTAGAACAAACCAAAAAGAGCGTCTCGACCATTCCAGATGCGCAAGATGTTCAAGCCACTCGGCGGTGTTGGGGGCATAAAAGGCTCAGCAACGAATGATGAGGATGGCCCAATTCAAAATTGAGCCATAGACTAGGGTGGCTATGGAGAGAACTAACAGAGATCTCGGCAGCCTCGACGCAGGCATTACCCTGCAACTCAATAATGCCCACGCCAAAGAAACGTCCGAGTTAGACCTCGCGCACCTGAACACGATCTTGAGCATGGCTTGTTATGCAAGAGGTGTAGATCAGGGTAAAACCGCTTTCCTGATCGCGCTGGACCACACCGCTCCCTATCAGAATCCTAACTTCGCCTGGTTCAAGAGAGCGTATCAATCCTTCGTCTACATAGATCGCGTCATCGTCGCAGAGTCTGCGCGCGGCCACGGAATTGCCAGGCTACTCTACGAAGATTTGTTTGCTGCCGCACCTCGCGCCGGAATACACCGAATCGTCTGCGAAGTGAACTTAGAGCCGCCCAACCCTGCATCGGACGCGTTCCATCTCGCAATGGGTTTCGAAAAAGTAGGACAAGCCGTTCTGTACAACGGCGCAAAGACAGTGAATTACTTCGCAAAGAACCTGGGATAAACCGCATGACGGGTTGCCGGGTGCCCCATTCATGCACCCTCGTCGCTTGAGTGGGCACTAGCGCAAAGCGCGAACCGTCTCTGAAACCCTGAGTGCTACACTCATCGCCAAAAGGAGACACCCATGAAGCCCCTCACCCGAGCCGCGCTGCTCCTCGTTGCTGCGCTCAGCACCTCTGCCGTCATCTCGCAGGTCACAAACAAAGCGGCCCAGACCCAACGCACCCCGCAGTTTGAAAACGAAGACGTCAAGGTCTGGAAGACCGTAGTCCTTCCCAACCAACCCCTCGCCATGCACCACCACGATCATCCCCGCGTCATCATCGCGCTCACCGGCGGCACCATGAACATCGTCGAACAGTCCGGCGCCACCGAGACCCACGTATGGGAGACAGGCAAAGCCTACTGGCTCCCCGCCATGCCTCCCAACACCCTCCACTCCGACATCAACGCCGGAGAAAAACCGATGGAGGTCATGGTCGTCGAACTCGAAAAAGAAAACTAGCCGACAGCATTCAAAGCGTCACTTCATCTCCTCCATCGTTCCATCCGACCACGTCATCACCGGAACCATAAAAATCGTCACCGCCTCAGGGTTTTCCTGCGCAGCGAAGACCTGCGATCCGTCGAGGTTCGCACCCCAACTCGCAGCATCCGTAGTCGGAAGGAAGAACATCACATGCGGATGCCAGTGCCCAACCGAGTCGTTCAGATAGCCCTGCTTCGACATCATGTAGCACATCGCCCCCTGCTCCGGCGCGCCAATCACCTTCGTCGCCACCGCCTCCTTCATGCGTGCCTCCACCTGATCCTTCGGCATCCCGGACAGCACCAACTCCGTCCGCTTCAGGTACGCCGGCATCACCGACCGTGCCGCAGCGGCATTGAAACAATGCGGCGCGCGCAGCTTCGGATTCCAGAACTGAGGATCATCGAAGTTGGTAGCCCACGAACGCTCGACCAGGCAGACGAAGCCGTTCGTCCCCTTCGCCGCAGTCTCATAACCATGACTGCCGAGCACCATCACCTCGGCATCGCGACTCACGGCAACATTCGCCGCACTGCGAGCCAGCGCAACCTCCTCCGCCACGCTCGCCACGCGGTACTGCTCTATCGGAGCCATCGCAGGATACATCGCCTTGGCCCCTTGCCCCCAGCCGACACCAGCCGCACCGAGTAAAACCACACTAAACACCACGCCAGACGCCATCGCTCCTGCCATTCGATTTGTCATTGCACCAGCCTCCATGAAATAAGTCGCTTCACCTGCTTGGGCCGTCGTTCATATCCGTAAGACCGTTCAGACGCAACAATGTTATGCCCCGTGCCCAATTCATCAACCACGCCAAAAGGCATCGACCGCGACCTCAGGCGACTCCTCCCCGTCCACGCACCAACATCCCCCATCCAACCCGCGCCCCATCAAAACTTATGCGATGTGGCTGGTCATTTATTGCCCATCCGAATCAGGACCCAAATCGTACGTTCTATGAAGTCTCTTTTCTCAAAGGAGGCACGACATGTCGATCCAATCCTGTCCGGAGGGCTCCCTCCTCGTAGACAACCTCACCGAAGCGATGCGCCGGCAATGCGAGCTACCCGCCGAAACCCACTCCCCTTACGACATCTCCCTCGAAATGGACACGGCTGAGGCAGTCCAATCCGCATACCGCCACGCAGCGGATCACTTGGTAGATTGCCCCTACTGCCGCACCGAACGATACCGAGAAGTCGATCCCTCATCACCAAAACAACCTAAAAATCGCATGTCAAGCCTCGGAAACGTTAAAACCCGCTCCAGACGCGACTTTTCGCGTTGCGTATTCGCTCCTATCCACCAGGTATCCTGTTAATAGGCGTCCGAATTAGTCGGCACCTTCGTGCGGGTAAGGAGGGCAATCTTCAGCCGATCGCCCTAACTCTCTCAAAACAAGTATTTTGTGCGCAACTAATCTGTTTTCAATATTTTACAGAGATACCTCCTTTGTAAACCATCACAAACAAATAACTTCCCTGCAAAATACCCATGGGGGTAGGGGGAGGGGGTGCCCGCTACATCACCTGAGTATCAGCAAAGTGAACGGCTAGAGAATTTTTCGATTGCGCCTGCAACAAAATTCGCATCACACCTCCATCAGGCGAAACTTCGCCGAACGGAGAAAAAATAAAGATGCTTATCCTTCTGCTCATTCTGATCTTGGTGTTCGGCTTTGGCGGTTATCGCATGGGACCTGGCCTCGGCTACTACGGCGGAGGCGGTATCAGCCTCATCCTGCTCATCGTCCTCATCCTGCTCTTGATGAAGGTTATCTAGCTGCGACAGGCCCATTCCGCGCGACCGAATGGGCCAACTCAGCCCTCCCCATCAAACCGTCTAGTTGAGAGTATCTTCGCAACACGCTAGGATAAGACGCTAGCCAAGCGTACTCATGCCAACCACGGTTCAGACCCGCAACACCCGTCAGAAAGACGCCATCCGCGCCGCCTTCCTCGAGGCGGATCGCCCACTCTCCCCAGACGAAGCCCTCGCCCTCGCCCAGAAAGAGGTAGACGCCCTAAGCATCGCCACCGTATACCGCAACATCGGCAGCCTGGTCGACGACAAGTGGCTCACTCCCGTCGATGTTCCCGGCCAATCCACCCGCTACGAGGTAGCCGGCAAGGCCCACCACCACCACTTCCAATGCAACATCTGCGGCACCGTCCACGAACTCGAAGGCTGCGAGATGCAGTCCCGCCCCAAGCTTCCCCGCGGCTTCAAGTACTCCAGCCACGAGTTCTTCGTCTACGGCACATGTTCCTCCTGCACCAAGTAGCCAGTGAATCTATCGCCGCCGTCTACCGTTTAGACCCGCCCAACAGCGAACCCAACACCCCACGGATCAACTGCCGCCCCACCGTGCTCCCCATGGTCCGAGCCGCACTCTTCACAGCCGCCTGCAGCACAGTATCCCCCCGTCGCGATCCCCCCGACCCAAGCACTCCACCCAACGCACTCCCAGCCGCCTCAAGACTCCCCATCCAACCCGAGCCCGCAGCCGAAGGAGCACCCGCAGGCGCAGCCACCCCACCCCCCACCTTCCCCTTCAACCTCTCATAGGCCGACTCCCGATCCACCACCGTCTCATACACCCCCGCCACTACCGAATTCTTGATAATCGCAGCCCTCTGCTCCGGCGTAATCGGTCCTATCTGACTATGCGGCGGACACACCATCGCCCGTTCCACCATCCCGGGGATCCCTTTCTCATCCAAAAACGAAACCAGCGCCTCACCCACCCCCAACTCGGTAATCACCGCCTCCACATTCACCTTCGGATTCGCCCTAAACGTCTGCGCCGCTGCCTTCACTGCCTTCTGATCCCGCGGCGAAAACGCCCGCAACGCATGCTGCACACGATTGCCCAGTTGACTGAGCACCGTATCCGGCACATCGATCGGATTCTGCGTCACAAAGAACACGCCAACCCCCTTCGACCGAATCAACCGCACCACCTGCTCAATGCGATTCTGCAAAACCGAAGGAAGATCGTTGAACAATAAATGGGCCTCATCGAAGAAAAACACCAGCTTCGGCTTTTCGAGATCGCCAACCTCCGGCAGCTTCTCAAACAACTCACTCATCAGCCAAAGCAAAAACGTTGCATACAGTTGTGGCGACTGCAATAACTGATCTGCCGCCAGAATGTTCACTACCCCTTTGCCGCTCGAATCTACTTGCAACAGATCATCGATGTTCAACGCTGGCTCGCCGAAGAAAAGATCTCCTCCTTGCTGCTCCAACGCCACCAACCCCCGTTGAATCGCACCTATGCTCGCAGCCGAAATATTTCCATATTGCGTCTGGTATTCCTTCGCAGCTTCGCCCACATGCTGCAGCATCGCCTGCAGGTCTTTCATGTCCAGCAACAACAACCCACTGTCGTCGGCGATCTTGAAAACCAGAGTCAACACGCCCGTTTGCGTGTCATTCAGATTCAGAATCCGGCTCAAAAGCAGCGGTCCCATCTCGCTCACCGTTGCACGCACCGGATGCCCCTGTTTCCCAAACACATCCCAGAACACCACTGGGCATCCAGCGAAGCTCCACTCGCCGAATCCCATCGCTTTCACGCGCACATCGAACTTCGGCGAACTCTTCCCTGCCTGCGAGATACCCGACAAGTCACCCTTCACGTCCGCGGCGAACACGGGCACGCCGATCGAACTCAGTGCTTCCGCCATGACCTGCAGCGTGACGGTCTTACCTGTTCCGGTTGCGCCCGCTACAAGGCCATGCCGATTCGTCATCCCTGGCAGCAAGTAAAGCTCATCAGCACCTTTCGCAATCATCGGCATTTCAACCATCGAGTGGGTCCTCCATCTAACTGAAGACTACACACCCGCCAACGTCAACACCTAGTCATTTCTCGGCTTGAATCGAGACCACGGCGGAGATCCATCTTTCGTTAGCTAGTCTCACACCAAGAAAAATTCAATTTTCGGAAAAGACACTCGTGCGTGGGGGTGAGTCATCTGAAAAAGAAGCTCTCTGTTTCTTCACGATCTCCTTCGCAGCAGATCTCGCCAATATCTTTCACCATCCGCACCACCTCGATCGTCTCTCGACCGCCTACCGGCACCTTCCTGCGTTCGACTTCCCGATATCCCTTCTGTCCGTAGAGCGTGACACCCGTTAATGTACTGCCCATCTCAAAGCGAGTGAACCCTTCTGCCTTCGCGGCTTCTTCAGCGGTGGCTAGAATCAGGCTTCCTAGCCCCATGCGCGCAAAATCAGGATGAACAAAGATCGCTCGAATCTTCGCCGCGTCCGACCTGGGATCCAGCCTCTCCGACTCAATCTTCTCCACCTGATGATCCCCGCCATACAGCGTCTTCCGGAAGCTCCACCCGCCACATCCAGCCATTACTCCGCCCTCTTCCATCGCCACAAAGTACGTGCCATCTGAAATCAACTGACTATCCACGGTGAACACCGTAGCCAACGCTCCCTCTCTTTGCTCTGAGGAATAGTCTGCCGCCTGCAGTCCCCGCACCGATGCTTGTATCAGCTCACGGATCGCAGCAACATCATCCTCCCCTGCAACTCGCAAATGAAACTTGTCCATCCGCGAAGTATAAAAGCCCACCTATCGCCGTTGCGAAGTTGCATCACTCCTGCGCCTTTATTGAACTCACAATAATTCGGCAACAAATCAAGAGCGGCATCTTGTCCCTCCCGTCCATCGCGTACTACACTCCTCCCCATGACTTTCACGATGCCTCGCACCATTAGACTCTTTGCCGTAGCTCTTCTCCTTCCCCTCGCCACCGCTACAATCCACGCACAGGACTGGGCCAAAACCCGCCTCGAGGCCTCCCCGCGCCATCATGAATACGTCTCTCTCAAGCACGGTGACCGCACCGTCCAGGCCTTCGTCATATACCCCGAAGTCAAAACCAAAGCTCCCGTCGTCATTCTCATCCATGAGATCTTCGGCCTCAGCGACTGGGCTAAAGAGATGGCCGACGAATTAGCTGCGCAAGGCTTCATCGTCATCGCCCCTGACCTCCTCACGGGCTTCGGTCCCAACGGCGGCGGCTCTGACGCCTTCCCCGATCAGGACGCCTCTGTCAAAGCCGTCTCTGGCCTCGATCCCGCCGTCGTCAACGCCGACCTCGACGCAGCCGCGGACTACGGCAAGAAGCTCCCCGCAGCCAACGGTAAGATCGCCGTCACCGGCTTCTGCTGGGGAGGAGGCAAGTCCTTCGCCTTCGCCGCTCATCGCAAAGATCTTTCCGCCGCCTTTGTCTTCTACGGACCTGGTCCCTCCGACGTAACCACGATCACCGCTCCCGTCTATGGCTTCTACGCCGGCAACGACGCACGCATCGGCGCCACCATCCCCGCAACTACCGCCGCTATGAAAGCCGCTGGCAAAAAGTATGAGCCCATCACCTACGACGGGGCAGGTCACGGCTTCATGCGCGCCGGCGAAGATCCCGGCAACACCGTGCCCGGCAACAAAACCGCGCGCGAACAGGCCTTCGCCCGTCTCGTCACTCTCATCAAGGAGATGAAGACCGCTCCAGTAGCCTCCAACGCCAGTCACAACAAAACCGTAGCGCAACAGTCCCGGGCCGCCGCTTCCTGCCACGCCAAAACGAACGTTGCTGAAAGCCAGACCACCAGCAAAAACGTAGAGACAGCTGCAATAATGTAGTTGTGACCGCTGCTCTCAACATCTCGCTTCAGGATCAACTGGACCGCATCACGCAAAATACACGCGCCCTCGTCCAGCCCGAAAGGCTCGCCATCTCCGAAAAGGCGACCGAAGATCTCTTCAACACCGGCATCGAGGACCGCACACTGAAAGCCGGGGCGCAAGCTCCGGCTTTCACTCTCGAAGACGCTCTCACTCACAAACCTGTCCGTTCAACCGATCTCCTCGCCCTCGGCCCGCTCGTCATCAACTTCTTCCGTGGCCGTTGGGATCCCTACTGCGTCACCGAACTCGAAGCCTGGCGCGATCTGCACGCCGATCTGCGCAAGCGCGGCGCCATCTTCGTTGCCATATCCCCTCAAACCACTCGCCAAAACGCAAATACTCTTGAGCAGCACGGCCTGCAATACCCCTTGCTTGCCGACCGCGGCGCTACCATCGCAGAGCAATTTGGCATAGCCCACACTATTCCGCCAGACCTCCGCAGCTACTACCAGTCCATTCTTATCAACATCCCATTCAACAACGCCGGCCTTAGCTATCACAACGCCACAGAAGCCAGCTGGCGCCTCCCGCTCCCCGCCGTCTTCGTCATCGATCAGACCAACACCATCGTCTTTGCAGAAGCTCACGCTGACTTTAGGGTCCGCCCCGAACCAGCAGATGTGCTTGCCGTTCTAGACCATCGATAGCACCCTCCTGCTGGAGAACCCCACAAAAGCGTGATTCTTTTGGGGCTCCTCCGTGACTGCGGTAAATGCTAAAACCCTCCTCCGATATACAAACCGGCCCCTCGTAATATCTTGCGATATTGAATGCGTGCGTTTATCGTAGTGATAGTCCGTCTATCGAACAATCGTTTCGATAACGTCACGGAAAGAGACCCGCATGAGCCTCACCCCCCGCCAAACCCTCGCATTGTCCGATTCCTCCCTCCCTCCGGCTCCTCCCGCAGCACCCAAACCTAGTCCCGCTTCATCCCTTGATATCTTCACAGGCGACCCCAACTTCATGACCTCGCTCGCCCGCGGTCTCATCGTCATCCAGGCGTTCACCCAGCAGTCTCCCCAGATGACCATCTCGCAGCTCAGCGTAAAGACCGGTCTCTCTCGCGCCGCCGTTCGTCGTTGCCTCTACACCCTCACCAAGCTTGGCTTTGCGGGCGCAGAAGACGGCTCGCGCTACTCCCTCCGTCCACGGATGCTTACCCTCTCCCACACCTACACCACATCGAACACCCTCTCCACCGCCGCCCAGCCCATCCTCGAGCGCATGTCCGCCGCACTCCGCGAGTCCTTCTCCGTAGCCACACTCGACGGCGAAGACATCGTTTACATCGCGCGCACCCAGGTCAGCCGCGTCATGGCCGTCGATCTCCATATCGGCAGCCGTCTGCCCGCCTACTGCACCAGCATGGGCCGCGTACTCCTCGCCTACCTCCCCACCGAGCAACTCGAGCAGTACCTCGCCAAAGCCACACTCACCGCGCACACCACTCGCACGATCACCTCAGTCGAAAAGCTACGCCTCGCCCTGCGCAACGTCCGTCGCAACGGATACGCGCTCGTCGATCAGGAGTACGAGGTCGGCCTCCGCTCTCTCGCCGTCCCCGTCTATGCCGCTTCGGGCCGCGTCGTCGCCACCCTCAATCTCAGCGGCAACGCCCCCCGCCTCTCCGTCCTCGAGATGCAGAGCCGTTTCCTCAACCATCTTCGCAACGCCGCCAACGAGCTAAGCGTCTTCCTCAACTAACTCTCGACAACAAACTCGCGACGCAACCAACAAAGCCGAATCAGGCCGTCATCTCTGCAAGCTTCAAAACCGTGCGCCAGTTCCTCATCGTGCTCACGGTCTTCAGCTTCGAATCGAAATACGCATTCGTCAGCTTCGTCTTCGCCGCCCCAGTCAACAGCTTCATATAGATCTCACGCCCCACAACAGCAAACTCATCGGGCGCCGATCGCATAGAGTCCAACCCCGCCACCAGATCGGTGCTCGGCCGATCCGCCAGAAAAGAAACATGCAGCATCTCTTCCGCAGCCCCAGCCTTCAAAAATGGATTTCCGCGGATCACTGCATCTAGCTCCGAAGCAGTCCGCAACACCACCGGCACCTTCAACCCGAACCGTTCCTCCACCTGCTTGGCAATCACGCGATCGAGTTGCTTCACCACCTTATCCTCCGCGCAGAAGACAATATTCCCACTCTGGATATACGACACCACTTCGCCGCACCCTGCCGCCGAAAAGAGTCCCACCAACTCTTTCATCGGCAGCATATTCTTCCCCCCAACATTGATGCCGCGCATTAGAGCAACGTGTTTTGCAGGAGTCTTTGCGCTTCGACCGGTCATAACATCACTCCTCTAAACCGGAGCCACACATCGCGCAAACGTAACCCCGGAACTCGTCTCCACAACAACGCTAACGTCTCCCATCGGAATGACCACAGCCTTCCCGGGAATCAACTGCAACTCCCCATCGGGTGTCCTGATCACTCCTCTGCCCGCCAGCCCAACGAGACATCCCGCTCCATCGAGCGACACAGTCTCTTCACTCATCGCACCCAGCTCAAACCGATCCACAACAAAGTATTTCTGCTCAATCAACCGCATGAACCCATCCATCTTTCGCGGCGCAACCTTCCCGGCCTGAGTCTTGGGCTTGATCACCTGCAGACCCTTCTCCAGATGCAGTTCCCGCGGCCGTCCATAGTCATACAGACGATAGGTCACATCACTCGTCTGTTGCGTCTCCAGGAGTACGACACCGGGTCCGATCGCATGCACTGTCCCTGCGTCCACAAAGAGCATGTCCCCCACCGACACAGGAACATGCTCCAGCAGCATCTCCATCGTCCCACCTTCTACAGAAGCCGCGACCTCCTTCGCGCCCACGCCAGGTTTTAATCCAAGCGCGACTGTCGCCCCCGGCTCAGCCTCCAGCACATACCAGCACTCTGTCTTTCCCCGAGTCTCTCCCATCGCCTTCGCCTGCGCGTCATCTGGATGCACCTGCACGGAAAGCTTATCCGCCGGAAATAAGATCTTCACCAGCAGTGGAAACTCGCCACCCATCTTCTCCCCAACCGCAGCCAAAGTCTGCCCCTTAAGCGGCCCCGTCTCCACCAAACATTGCGGCCCCGTCAGCCAGGCCTCACCTACTAACTCGTTCGTTCCGGTCTCGTCATACCAGGGCCTCAGATCGCTCTTACCCCAAACTCTTTCGCTAAACCACGGCTTCAAGCTAAACGGTGCAACTTTAGTCCCAATTGTCATACTTCAAGCCTATCAACTCCCACGTTTGGGTGGCATTACAAAAGTCTTACACCACGTCCCTCGTCACCCCTGATAGCGTCAGTATTAGCAGTTGAGAAGCACCCGAAACACAAGGACAGCGATCAAATTATGACTCCCCTCACCACCATCGAAGAAGCTCCGGTAAAAGCGCCCAATCTCGCCGCCACAGTTCCGGCCGTCGCCGAAGTCACCCAGAAGATCAAGCAGGACCTCCGCATGGGTCGCGAGCACCAGCAAGGCCGCATCAACTGGATCACCACCATTGCCATGGGCACCTTCCACGTCGGAGCGATCGCTTCCCTCTTCTTCTTCTCCTGGAAAAATCTCGCTGTTTTCCTCGTCATGTACTTCTTCGCGATCAACGTCGGCATCGGCGTGGCCTATCATCGCCTGCTCACTCATCGCGGCTACAAAGTTCCCAAGTGGGTCGAGTACTTCGTCACCATGTGCGGCTGCCTCGCGCTTGAGGGCGGTCCTATCTTCTGGGTAGCCACTCACCGCGTTCATCATCAGAACTCCGACCACGAAGGCGACCCCCACACTCCGCACGACGGCACCTGGTGGGCTCACGCCGGCTGGATCCTCTCCGGCCGTGCCCTTCACTCCGAGACTGCCCTCCTGGGCCGTTACGCTCCCGACCTCACCAAGGACCCAGTCCACGTCTGGCTGAGCAAGTACCACTACCTTCCTCTCGTCATCACCGGCGTACTTCAGGTCGCTCTCGGAGCAGCCCTCGCACCTGCAGGCCACCATGTCGTTGGTGCACTCGGCATGGTCCTCTGGGGAACATTCCTCCGCGTCACGATCGGCCTTCACGCCACCTGGCTGGTCAACTCCGCCACTCACCTCTGGGGCAAGCGCCGCTTTGAGACAAAAGACGACTCCCGCAACAACTGGTGGGTAGCCATCCTCACCGGTGGCGAGGGCTGGCACAACAACCACCACGCCCACCCCGTCAGCGCACGTCACGGTCTCGCCTGGTACGAGTTCGATATCAACTACTACTGCATCTGGATCCTCAGCAAACTCGGCCTCGCCGAAAAGATTCAGATCGCCAAATTTGACCCCCAAAACCCCAAACCGGCCGGCGTCCTCTAACCAACTAACGAACAAAATTGAAAGGCCGTCATCCCTCCTAGGTGACGGCCTTCTAATTTAACGCATCCAACCTCGACAAGCGCCTGACTTCTCGCTATTCTCATCCGGAACCACCGCTGCAAGGGCCAGTGACAAATCTTAATCTCGAAAGAGGCAAGATGACGCGCACGACGAAGCTCCTTCTAATAGCAACCGTTCTGATCGCAGCCGCATTTTCGGCCCCCTCTATTTCAACCGCACAACCTGGCTACGGTGGGCCACCGCCGCGCATTACTTGCTCTTCCGATGACGGCCGCCGAAACTGGTGTGACATCGGACCCTCTCGTGACGTACGCCTGGTCCGCCAGATCAGCGGCTCCGCTTGCGTTCGCGACAGTACATGGGGTGTCGACCGTCGGGGCCTCTGGGTAGACCGCGGCTGCCGCGCCGAGTTCATTGTCGGTCGGGGCGGCGGACCTCCGCCTCCTCCCGCATATGGACCCAGCACGGTAATAACCTGCTCGTCCAACGATGGCAACAGAAGATGGTGCGATATCGGTGGCAGAGGCGACGTTCGACTCGTCCGTCAAATCAGCGGCTCTCCCTGCGTCCGTGACAACACCTGGGGTGTTGACCGTCGGGGCCTTTGGGTAGACCGTGGTTGCCGCGCCGACTTCAAAGTCCGCTGACACAAGCCGCAGAGAGCCACTGGCACCCAAAGAGGCTCTCTGCGGCTACACTAAGCAGCAATGCTTCGCACCATCCGCGCCACCCAGTATGTCACCGCTCTTCGCGAAGGCGGCTCTCTTCCTGCAATTGTCGAGGCTGACGACCTCGGCCTCTACGTCATTAAATTCCGCGGCGCTGGCCAGGGCCCCCTCGCTCTCGTAGCAGAACTCGTCGCTGGCGAAATCGGCCGCACCCTAGGCCTCAACGTTCCTGAACTAGTCTTCGCCCAGGTCGACCCCGCCCTCGGACGCAACGAACCCGATCAGGAGATCCGCGACCTCCTTCGCGCCAGCGTCGGGCTCAACCTCGCCCTCGACTATCTCCCCGGCTCCTCGATGTTGATGAACTCTTCGCGCTCGACGCGAGGGACGACGCGAATGACTGCGTAGTCAAATGAGATGGGCGCGAGCACGGATGGCCTCCTGGGTGAAGGCTGAGGCGCTGTTTGATCGTCTCGAGAGGGACGGAGGCTTGTTGCGCAAGAGACGGGTGGGGAAGAAGGCAAACCCCTAACGTCACGGCCAGGATAGTCTTCCACTGCGATTGGATAAGCTGGCCTATCCCAACCAACACGTTTGCACCATCAAACCGGTCGACAACACCGCATTTCACACTCGTTCGCGACTCAGACATCAATTCCCTGCCGGCTCTGCACCTCGTTGAAGCCAGCGTCTGCAGCACCACCCCGCTATACTTCCTCCAAGCTATGAACATCACCCGACGCCGCGGAGCCATCGCCACCTTCATCACCCTGGGCGTCCTCACCGTCGGCCTCGCCGTCACCCTCAACATCACTTGGATCATCCTGAACAAACGCACCCTCGCGATCGCGATCCTTGGTGTCATCCTCTTCGCCGCGCTCATCGCCCTCGTCGTACTCAACACTGTCTTCCTCATCCGCGAAATCCGCCGCAACGAGCGACAGGACTCCTTCCTCAACGCCGTAACACACGAACTCAAAACACCCATCGCGAGCATCCGCCTCTACCTCGAGACCCTCCAACGCCGCCCCATCGAAGAATCGCAGCGTCAGGAGTTTTACAAGATCATGCTCTCCGACTCCGATCGTCTCCTGGCCACCGTCGAGCAGGTCCTGAAGGCCGGCCAACTAGGCCAGCGCCACCGACAGCAGAACCGCGTCCTCATCAACATGCAGTCTCTCGTCTCCGACTGCATCGCCATCACCCTGCAACGCTACCACCTTGCCTCAGAAAGCATCGTCCTCGAGCCTGTTCCCGGCGCCGTCCGCCTCTACACCCAGGGCATCGCCGACGACCTCCGCACCGCGGTCATCAACGTCCTCGACAACGCCGTCAAGTACTCCCCCGACGGCGTCGAAATCCGCTGCTCTCTCGCGATCACCAACTACACATGGGTTGCCCTCAAGGTCACCGACACCGGAGTCGGCCTCCCTGCCAACCAATTCAAACGCATCTTCACCCGCTTCTACCGCGTTCCCGGTCGAGCCATGGCCAAGATCAAAGGCACGGGCCTCGGCCTCTTCCTCGTCCGAAACATAGCCCGCCAGCACGGCGGCGAAGTGATCGCAACTAGCCCCGGCCCAGGCCTGGGAACCACCATCACCATCACGTTGCCCCTGGCCGCACCCAATTCTTCCGTTAGCAGCATTTAACCCAGGCCAGCGACACGACTCCTTCAAAAGCTCGACGTACAATTCATAAAAGCTCGTAGTTATCCCAAAACTTTGTGAACATCCATGCTTTTGGTCTGGAAATACTTCGCCCTGGGATTCAGCGCGCTCCTCCCACTCATCAACCCTCTCGGTTCCGCGCTCATCTTCCTCGGTCTCGTCGGCGCTGCCCCCATTGACATCTATCGCAGGCTTGCGCGCCGTATCGCCATCAATACCATTATCTTTTTAGCCGTTATCGAACTCATCGGTTCGTATCTGCTCGGCTTCTTCGGCATTTCTCTTCCCATCGTTCAGTTCTCCGGAGGCATCGTCATAGCCATGATCGCCTGGGACCTCCTGAATCAAAAAGACAGCAGCGCCCCCAACCCGGAGAAGACCGAAGCCGCTCTTCCCGCCGTCACCCCAGATGAAATCTACAGCCTCCGGCAAAAAGCGTTCTACCCTTTCACTTTTCCGATCACGGCGGGCCCCGGCTGTATTGTCGTTATGCTCACCCTGAGCGTGCACAACCAACAAACAAGCATCGAGGACAAAGTGCTAGCCCACCTGGGCCTCTTTATCGCGGTAGTCTTCCTCGCCGCCCTCATCTACTTCTGCTACGCATACGCCCCCAAAATCGCCCGAACCATCTCGCCCCCAACAGCCCACGGCATCCTTCGCGTCGTCGCCTTCATTCTTCTCTGCATCGGAGTTCAGATTGCATGGAATGGGCTCCGCATTCTGATCGAACAGCTCCTCCACAAATCGTGACCAGAACAGTAACAAATAGAAACACGACAGCAACCCGGGAAGACTCATGACCGAACCCAACTCCCCACTTATCGTCCTCGTTGAAGACGAAGAACACCTCGCCCAGGGTCTCCTCTTCAACCTGCAGGCCGAAGGCTACCGTACCCATCACGAATCCGACGGCGACTCCGCCCTGGCCTACCTCCTCGCCCCGAAAGAAAACATCGCCGCTATCCTCCTCGACGGCATGCTCCCCGGCGCAGACGGCTTCACCATCGTCCGAGCGCTACGCGAAGCCCACCGCTACACCCCAATCCTCATGCTCACCGCCCGGTCGCGCCCCGAAGAGGTCCTAGAAGGCATCGAAGCCGGCGCCGACGACTACCTCGCCAAGCCCTTCGACCTGAATATCCTCCTCGTACGCCTCAAATCTCTCCTCCGCCGCACCGCGTGGCAGAACACCGCAACCCCGACTCCACCGCCCTCGACCACCGGTCAAACCGACGAATATTCCTTCAACCACCGCACCATTCGATTCGACGCCCTCGAGCTCATTGCCCCCAACCGCACCACCCATCTCACCCTCATGGAGGCCGACCTCCTCCGCTACCTCACCGAACGCGAAGGACACATCGTCTCCCGCAAGGACATTCTCGAAGATGTCTGGCGAGTCCACGAGGACACAGACACCCGCGCCATCGACAACTTCATCGTCCGTCTACGGCGCTACATTGAAGACGATCCCGCCGATCCCCAGCACCTCGTCACTGTCCGCGGCGTCGGCTATCGCTTCCTCGCGAACCCTTAGGGCATCCGGAAACATCTAAAGCAGTCAAAGTGCCCAGACAATCGCACTGAAAAAACCGACAGTCTGCCGCCAAATCCTCGCAAAACCAGTCAGGAAAAAAATGAGCACTCTTCAAACAGAGAATTCTGTCGCCGGTCTGCGACTAGCCACCATCGATGACACCGACCTGCTGGTCCCGTTCATCAACCGCGCCTTCGCCCCCGACAACTACTTCAAGCGCACCGAACGTACCAATCCCTCGCAGGTCGCAGAGTACCTCCACAAGGGCTTCTTCCTGCTTCTCGAAGACACGGTCGGGCTGCTCGGTCTGATCTACACCGAACTGCGCGAGCACAACCGCGGCTATATCGGAATGATCGCGATTGATCCGAACCGTCAGGGCGGCGGAATCGGAACGCGTCTACTGGAGATCGGCGAAGAGTTCTGCCGCGAACAAGGCTCCAGCGTCATCGAGATCTCCGTCGTTAATCTCAGGCCAGATCTTGTCGCGTGGTATCAGCGGAAGGGATATCGGGTCGTCGGCGAAGCGCCCTACGTCCGTCCAGACATCCTCATCGTTCCCTGCCACTTCATCCTCATGGAAAAAACGCTAGCTCCGACGCCCACCGTTGACACAGATAACCCGAACTAACGCCACCCGCACCGAAGGGAGCCTACCGCGCCTCCTTCCACCTCCGCGCCTCTGCTGGCGCAAGAATCCGATGCACCGTGCTCAGGAGCTCCGGAAGTCGAAACGGCTTAGCCAGAAAGCTCCATCCCTCCTGCTCCAGCCGCAGCTTCTGAGCGGCATCCACCATCCCACCAGAGATCATCAGCACCGGCAGCTCACTCCGAATCTCCTTCAACTCCCGCGCCAGCTCCATGCCTGACTTCCCCGGCATGTACAAATCGGTCACCAAAAGATCGATCTCCGGCACACTCCGAAAGATCTGCGCTGCCCGCTCCGCATCGCCAGAGCTGAAAACCCCATACCCTTCATGTTCTAGAAAGGTCCGCGTCAACGCACGCATATCCGGATCATCATCCACCAGCAAAATCCTGCTCGGCGAAAGCTCAGCGGCGCGACGTTCAGAGGTGAAAATATCTAACGACATCAGCGAATCATCGTAATCCTGAATCCTGCTTATAGCTGTTGTAACTTCGGACACGTCTCAAGACACTTCTCTCGCACCGGCCACTCCCAGTCGTGCGATTTCCTTTCGTTCGGTATGTGCTCCCTAAGATGGAGTGCATAACCGCCGCCTGAGTTGCCTCGCCCCAAGCTCCCGAGCTAACCCCTTCCCTCTCAACCAGCAAACCGGCGCGCCCGCGATACACTTGAACGAGTCAAACCAAGCAGCAAACAAATGCGCATCATCACCCGATACATCCTCCGCGAAGTCACCTCGCACGCCCTCCTCGGCGGAGCCCTCTTTACATTCATCATCTTCATGCGCGATCTCGGTCGTATCCTCGAGTTCGTCGTACGCGACTCCGCCACAGCGGGAGACGTCGCCCGCATCATCGCCTTCACTTTGCCGCCAGCTCTCACCGTCACCATTCCCATGGCTGTCCTGGTAGGCATCCTCCTCGGTCTTTCCCGCCTCGCCGCCGACAGCGAAATCACTGCCATGCGAGCCAGCGGTATGGGCGCCATCGACTTCGTCCGCATCGTCTCCATCGTCTCCGCCGTCGCCCTCGTTCTGGGCCTCTTCAACTCCCTCTACCTCGCCCCCCGCGCCGCCAGTGGCCTCATTGCCCTCGGCGAATCACTCAAATCCTCGCAGGCTTCCTTCGAGGTCCAGCCACGCGTCTTCTACGAAGAGTTCAAAGACCGCGTCCTCTACGTACAGGACGCTACCCCCGCCGCAGGCGCCGCCCTCTGGCACCATGTCTTCCTCGCCGACCTCACCGAACCAACCGATCCTCACATCACCACCGCCGACCAGGCAGTCGTCGTCAATGGCACCCCCAACACGCCAGACGCCCAGACCATCCGTCTCCACCTCCTCAACGGCGGCCAGCACGACACTTCCTCTACCGACCCGAACCAGTACAACATCTCCACCTTTACCAGCACCGACGTCCCCATCGAGACCGAAGCCCCCGAAGACGCCCACCTCGGCCGCATCAACACGCCGATCCAGGCACTCTCACTCGCCGAGCTCTGGCGCAACGCCAACGCCATCAAAGCCTCTAGCGGTCGCGAATCCTCCGTCTACCGCATCGAGTTCAACAAGCGCTTCTCTTATCCCTTCGCCTGCCTCGTCCTTATGCTCGTCGGCGTCCCTCTCGGCATCTCCTCCAAGCGCGGAGGAAAATCCACCGGCTTCGTCCTCACCATCCTTCTCGTCTTCATCTACTACTTCCTCTCGTCAGTCGGAGTAGCCTTCGCCCAATCCGGCAAGCTCTCTCCCTTCCTCGGCGTCTGGGGAGCAAACCTCCTCTTCGCCGCCGCGGGCGCCATCCTCCTCTATCAAATGTCTCGCGGAGGCATCGCTCTCAGCCTAGTCTCCACCATCGGCATCTGGCTCAGCAAACTCGTCACTCGCCTCACCAGCAACGGTCACGAGTCGGCCAACGTGAGATCCCGGCATGACATCGCCACACTCCTCCGCCGCTTCCGCAGCATCTCCCGCATACAGTTCCCTCTCCTGCTCGACGACTACGTCATGCGCGAGTACGCCACCAACTTCGCCATCGTCCTCAGCTCCTTCTCCACCCTCTTCCTCATCTTCACCTTCTTCGAACTCATCGGCCCCATCTTCAAAAACCGCACACCTCTCATCACCGTAGGCGAATACCTCGTCAGCCTCATCCCCTATATCCTCTACAACGTCACGCCCCTCTGCGCCCTGGTCGCGGTTCTCGTCACCTTCGGCTCCCTCAGCCGCACCTCAGAGCTCACCGCGATGAAATCCAGCGGCATCAGCCTCTACCGCATCATCACGCCAGTTCTAATAGTCACCATCCTCATCTCAGCCGGCCTCTTCATCTTCGACGAGCTCTACCTCCCCGCCGCCAACCGCCGCCAGGAGGCACTCCTCTCGATCATCAAAGACAAACCCACCCAAACGTTCTCCCGCCCCGACCGCCAATGGATCTCCGGCCAGACCAACAACGCCGGCGAGCCCTACCGCATCTTCTACTACCAATACTTCAACGCAGAAAAAGACACCTTCGCCAACCTCACCGTCTTCGAGTTCGACCCCGCGACCTTCACCCTTCAGCGCCGCATCTTCGCCGCATCCGCTCAGTGGGATCCCCACGTCAACAATTGGATCTTCGACAACGGCTGGCAGCGCACCTTCTCCGGCGAAACGATCTCCAGCTATCAGCCCTTCACCGTCTCCACCTTCCCCGAGATTCGCGAGCAGCCCAGCTACTTCAAAAAGGAGTACATCCCCTCCCAGGAGATGAGCTACACCGAACTCTCCCGTTACATCAGCGACCTCAAGCAATCCGGCTTTGACACCAAACGCCTCAGCGTACAGCTCAACAAAAAAATCGCCTATCCACTCATCACCCTCGTCATGGCTATCCTCGCCATCCCCTTCGCTCTATCGATGGGCAAGAAAGGTTCGCTCACCGGCATAGCCACCGCGATCGGCCTTGCGATCACCTATTGGGTAGTCGCCCTCATCTTCGAATCCCTCGGCAACGTCAACACCCTCCCTGCGCTCCTCGCCGCATGGACACCCGATCTCCTCTTCGGCATAACCGGCGCCTACCTACTCCTCCGCACTCCCACGTAAGTTCCACACCCTCTTCTCGCCGCCACTCCTCACACTGCTTCTCGCCAAAGCAAAAAGCTCGTCATATCGACCGAAGCTGTTCACAGTTTCATCATGACCAGCGCAGTGGAGAGGCCCCCGCGTCTCGCCTCTGCCCTTGCCGTTGTTCTTCTTGTTGTCATCCCCGAAGGGGATCTGCTGCTGTCCTTGTTTTGCCGTTGCCCCTGTTTTCATTCCACACAAAAAAGCTCGTCATCTCGACCAAATAGGAGTAGTAGCCTCTAGAGCTTCTTCGATAGAAGACGATCAGCAGCGGACCCACCCGTCCGCCGCGCCGTCTTTGCCGCATCAGCCCTCGATAGCCGCGGCCAGCTTGCCAAACAAGCTCTCCCAGCCCATTGCATGACCATCACGCGAGCTCTCCGTGGCGAACTGTTCATGCCGCAACCGAATCTCCGTTCCGCCCTCGACATCTCTCAGAAACACCGTCACCATCGTGGTCTCCGTCGGAGCCCAACTTCCGTTCCACGTAAACTGCAGCAGCTCGTTCGGAATAACCCGTAGATACTGCCCGCGAACCGCTACCTGGCGCGTTCTCTCTTCCTCCGTCATTCCCTCCTTGGCGCACATCATCCCCTGCGATAAAACTTCGTAAGTTCCCCCCTCACGCACATCGAGCGTAGCGCTCACAAAGTTCATATCTCCCGGCGCATGCCATTTCTGCAAGATCTCCGGCCGCGTCCAAGCCTCATAGACTCGCGCCCGACTAGCCCGAATCACTCGTGTCAGCTCAAGCTGCAATGCACTTCCATCATTCTTCTTCTGTTCCAGCTCCAGAGTTGCCATTCCGCACATCCTCTCCCGGCGTCTCCGCCGTCTCCAGGTAATTCTGAAGGGCATCCAACTGGCCCGTCCAGAAAGTTTCGTAGTAGGCAAGCCACTCCTGCGCCGCCCGCAAGTTATCCGCATTCAACTGCACCATCCGAAAGTTGCCCTTCTTCTCCCGTCGAATCAGATCCGCCCGTTCCAGCACCTGCAGATGCTTCGAAACGGCGGCCAGCGACATGTTGTACGGCTCTGCAATCTGCCCTACCGTCCTGGCCTCCCGGCTCACGTCCCGCAGAATCGCGCGACGAGTAGCGTCCGACAGAGCATGAAACACGGAATCCAAAGAAGCAACCGACAATTCAACCATGCGGTTGAATATAGTCCAAATTTAAAAACTATTCAACCAAATAATTAAATAGTTTTATGCCAAGACGAAATCCTCTCCTGTTCACCTCGGCCAGGCCCAAACGTCCTAAACTGGAAACACAATGATTGCAAAGCTCCCCTCGATCACCCTTCTGGCCGCTCTAACCACCGTCGCCACCGCCCAAACCACACCAAAAGCAACCACGACGACCCCGCACCACACCACTGCCATTGCAAAACCCGCAACCACACCCCCAAACATCCCCAAAGTAGTCGGCATTCCCAAGCCTCTCTTCACACTGAGGTATATCGACTCCAAAATCGGTACCGGAGCCCCGGCCGAAGAGCGCAAGTACTACACCGTCCACTACACCGGCTGGCTCACCAATGGCACCAAGTTTGACTCCTCCTTCGATCACCCCGGCGGCGAGCCCATCACCTTCCCCTATGGCGCACACCGCGTCATCATAGGCTGGGACACTGGGTTCCAGGGCATGCACGTCGGTGGAAAGCGCCGCCTCTTCGTCCCCTACCAGCTAGCCTACGGCGAGTCTGGCCGCCCCCCCGTCATTCCGGCCAAAGCCGATCTCATCTTCGACGTCGAACTAGTCTCCATGTCCGACACCCCGCCCCAGCCAAAGACACCTCCCGCGCCACCAACCGCGCCCGAATCGCCTCAAAAGACCGCTCCGACTACCCAGACGACTCCGACTACTCCAACAACTCAAACCGCACCAACGACTCAAACATCCCCAACCACGCCCACTGCTCCAAGTACTCCAACGACACCAACCACTCCAACCAACAACCCGCCGCACCCTGAGACCCTATAGCCTCATCAGATCCAAAGGACACTCAGAAATCAAGATGCTGGAACGACTTAAACCGCTAGCCCCCTACCTCAGGCGATACCGAAAGAATCTCGCCTGGGGTGGGGTCGCCGTCATTCTCTATAACACCATCAAGGTGCTGATCCCCATCGTCATCGGCCACGCCATCGACGACATGCACCACGGCATCACCGAAGCCAAGGTCGTCCACCACACCCTTCGCCTCCTCGTCATAGCCGTTTTGTCCGCGATCTTCCTGTACATCACCCGCCAGGTCATCATCGGAGCCTCCCGCGAGATCGAATTCGACCTCCGCAACGACCTCTTCAGCAACCTCGAGCGCCAGGCCCCCAGTTTCTACCACACCCACCGCACTGGCGACATCATGGCGCGCACCACCAACGACCTCAACGCCGTTCGCCAGCTCCTCGGCCCCGCAATCATGTACAGCGCCAACACGATTGTCTTCACCGCAGCCGCGCTGCCCTTCATGTACCGCATCAGCCCGAAGCTCACCTTCTTCGCCTTCGTGCCTCTCCCCATCGCATCCGTGCTCGTGCAATACTTCGGCAACCGCATCCATCGCCGATTCGAGCGCATTCAGGCCATGTTCTCCGACATCTCCGCCAAGGCCCAGGAAAACTTCTCCGGCGCCCGCCTCATCCGTGCCTTCGCCCAGGAAGAGGCCGAGATTGCCTCCTTCGAAATTGCCAACTTCGAGTACATCAAGCGCAGTCTGCATCTCGTTCGTCTCATGGCCATGCTCTGGCCCACACTCGAGTTCGTGCTCGGCCTCTCGCTGATGATCACGCTTCTGGTCGGTGGTCACGAAGTCGTCTCCCACCACATCTCCGTTGGCCAGTTCACTTCGTTCAACGTCTATATGGTGCAACTCACCTGGCCCATGATCGCCGTCGGCTGGGTCGTCAACCTCTTCCAGCGCGGCACCGCCTCAGTAGTCCGCATCGACGAACTCCTCAAACAACAACCCGCCATCACCGATCAGGACGTAACACCACAACAACGCGAACGTTTCGAAAACGCCGAGGTGATCGCCGGCGAAATCGAATTCCGCAACCTGACCTTCGCCTACCCGGACGCCCCACCAGTCTTGAAGGACATCAGCCTCCGCATCCCTGCCGGATCTTCCCTCGCCATCGTTGGCCCCACAGGCTCCGGCAAATCAACACTCGTCGGCCTCATCCCCCGCCTTCACGATGCAGCTCCCGGCATGGTTCTGGTTGACGGCGAACCCATCCGCTCCTACCCACTCGCCGACATCCGCAGTCAAATCGGCTTCGTTCCGCAAGAGACCTTCCTCTTCTCCGACACCATTCACCAGAACATCGCCTTCGGCAGACCCGACGCCTCGCAAGAGCAAGTCCAGGACGCAGCCAACATCGCGCACATCGGCACCGAAATCCTCGAGTTCCCCAGGGGCTTCGAAACCATGGTCGGCGAGCGAGGAATCACTCTCTCTGGCGGCCAGAAGCAGCGCACCGCCATCGCTCGCGCGGTCATCCGCGAACCGCGAATCCTGATCCTGGACGACGCGCTAGCCAGCGTGGACACCTACACCGAAGAGCGCATCCTGAACGGCCTTCGCCAAGGCATGGACACCCGAACCACCGTATTCATCTCTCACCGAATCTCTACCGCGCGCAACGCCGATCAGATCGCCGTTCTCGTCGCCGGCCGCATTGCCGAGCTTGGAACCCACGAGCAGCTCATCGCCCGCAACGGCTACTACACCAGCCTCTTCGAAAAGCAGCGCCTCGAAGAAGAACTCGCAGTGGCCACCTAAGCAGTCAGCGAATCAGCTAACTAGCATGTCAGCATGTTGGCAAACACGATTCGTCTGCTCGTCAGGCTTATCGCTGACCTGCTGACCTGCTGACCTGCTGACCTGCTGACCTGCTGACCTGCTGACCTGCTAACAAGACTAAGCCGACCAACTCGAAGCCGCCTCACCAACAGGCGCATACACCTCAGCCTGCGGCACAAACCTCTCCTCCCGTGTCCGCAGTTCTCTCGGCAGCACCCTCCCCGCTTCAGGATCGCGTGCCACCACAACCCACGCCTCCCGAACATTCCGAACAAATCCAATCACCTCTTCAAACTGCTCCTTAGACTCAAGGTGCGAAGCCTCCAGCGTCATCGTGAACATCGTCGCATAGAAGTCCGCCAGCGAAGCTGCGACCGGTCCACCAAGATCCGGGCGCAACCGCGCCTGAAGATAGGTCAAAATATCAATGACCTTCTTCACTGCAATCCGTCGTCCGCGAACATCTTCTTCTTCCACGCACTGCATCGCACGGTAGAGAAAGCGAATTGCCCCATCGTAGAGCGCGATAATAAGTTCTACTCCCGTCGCGCCCGCCAAGGCCTGCTGCTGATAGCTTGTCTCACTCATTGCTTGTCCCTATTCTTGTTGGTTTGGGTTAAAGCCCGTGATCGAATCGAAGATGGAGTTGACCTCGTCCAACTGGCTTGGAATAGACTGCAATATCTGGTTGGCCTGGTTCAGCTCCGTGGTCAACTGGGTCTTCTGCGTTGCCAGTAAGGCATTCTCGTTGGTAATGTCGGACTTTAGCGCTGACTCCTCGCTGCTGTTCTGCTGCTGTGCTAGAAAGATCGCTCCGTCCGGCGCCTGGGTTCCAAGGTTATTGAGCGTACTCGCAAAGTTCTGCCCAAAGCTTCCCGCATTCTGGAAGAAGCCGGTCACATCCGCAAAGTTGCTATTGAGCGCGTTGTCGAGCGTATCGCTATTCAAGGTAAGCGTTCCGCTGGTGCCGCTCTCCACCTCGATTCCAAGCTGATCCAGGCTGTTGATCGAGCCGCTGCCTTTCCCACTGAAGAGCGCTCCCGATAACGCGGTCTGGAGTTGAGAGAGCAGCGTAGTTCCTGAAAGCGGCGCAGGATTACCACTGGCATCATTCCCCGCCTGCGCGGTTAAATCATTCGCCACCTTGTTATAGGCCTGAACAAAGTTATTAACGGCCGTCTCTGCATCCGTATTGTCGTTGGTGATCTCTATCTGCACCGGCGCAGTGCCTGTGCTCTTGGCCAGCAGTTGCAGTGTGACGCCAGGAATCGCATCCGTCACCGTATTCGAACTAACGTCGAGCGTCGCCCCATCCACCGTGATACTGCCATCGGTTCCCGCCTGGGTAGTAAAACCAAGGCTATTCCCTGAATCGCTCAGAGAACTCGCCGACAGATCCAACTGTCCAGCCGCGCCACTGGTCGAACTGACCAGCGAGAGTCGCGAACCATTCGTGTCCGTCAGAACGGAGGCCGCAACACCTACGCCCGCCGAATTGATCGCAGCCGCCAACTGAGAGAGTGTGTCGCCATCTGCCGATATCGGCGGTTGGCTCTTGCCATCTACCGAAATCACCACGCTTCCCGAGAGCGTATCGTTGGCATTGGCAATCGTGCCCGACACCGAGGACGATGTCGTTGCAAGCTGACCCACGAGAATTGTATGACTGCCAGCCGTAGCGGTTGTGGCAGCACTGGTAAGCGCGACGGTATTGGTGTTGGAGCTCGATCCCTCCTTCTCCGAGAAGACGCCCTCAAAGTCGGTCAACGCCTGGATACTGCTTGTCAGCGTGGAAAGATCGGTTCCCAACGAAGTAAAAACGGTGTCCTGCGCTTGCAGTGTAGTCAACTGGCTGTTCCAGGGATTTTCAATCGCCGACGACGCTGCCTGAATCTGCGCCACTGTGGATGCGACGTCAAACCCCTGCCCACTCGTCGGCGATCCGAAACTCAATCCAACTGTGCCCATTTATCCTCCAGCAGTCATTTCCTCACGGCAGAATGCAATCAAGCAGCCAATCACGTCTGCTTCTTTCTTAGAAAAAACCAATGTTTCTTTAAACGATGAAACAATGGCAGCCAGGACATCGTCATCCTGACCGCCATCACCTCAACCTGAGTCTTACTGCAGCAGCTTCAGAATCTCCTGCTGTGTGCTGTTCGCCTGAGCAAGGGCGCTGATACCGGTCTGGTCCAACACCTGAAACTTCGCTAGGTCGCTTGTCGCCTGGCCAAAGTTCGTCGCCTGAATGGAGCTCTGTGCAGCCGACAGGTTGACGCTCTCCGTGCTGGCCACGTTCGAGGCAGCATTCAGTTGGTTGATGTTGGCACCAATCGCACCACGCTCTGCCGAAATACCGGAGATTGCGTTGGTGACATCGATCAGTGTCGTCCCAGCCAAGGCGGTGGTAGTAAGTGTGTCGGCGGCAGGAGCAAAGGTCACACCACCGATACTCGTGGTAGTAAGTGCAGTTGCAGCAGACGTGATCGTTGTGAGTCCAGCAGCCGTTCCATCGGTAAGAACGAACGACGTTCCCGCTGCCTGGTTGAAGACGCCCGTGCTGTTGAAGTTCGTCGTGCTGCCGATGCTGCCGATCTGGGTAATGATGCTCTGAAACTCAGTATCGGCGGCAGTCGCCTGAGCGGCCGTCAATCCACCGTTCGAAGCCTCCGTCGCCAGGGTGACCGCGCGGTCCAGCAGGCTGGTAACCTGCGACAGAGCGCCATCAGCGGTCTGCAGCAAGCCAACACCATTCTGTGCATTCTGCGCGGACTGAGTCAACGCCGCCTGATTGGCCGCGAGACCATCTACGATCGAAAGACCGGCGGCATCATCGGCGCCGCTGTTGATGCGCGAACCCGAAGACAGTTGTTCGAGAACAGTATTTAGGCTGTTCTGGGTCGAGTTGAGACTGTTTTCTGCGTTAATCGCTGCAACGTTTGTAAGAACACCTAAGGACATGTGGAAACGCTCCTATACTGCTCGGTTTGAGTTACCGCGACGCCAGCCCCGGGTGTCCGACCGGCGAACTCACCGCTGCAAAGAGCAGTTGTGAGATCCGGTTCACCGTGCGGTAGGCTCCGCGTTCTCCCACCTCATCGGCGTCCCCCGCGTTGACTTTACGCAAATCTCATTTCGCTCCATCGTCACAGTCACCTGCCTCCTTCTTCCTATTGGCCGCAACTTCCCTGCCGATGAAAGATCCGGGAGGAGTCCTCACACACATGATCCAACTGACACGCCTCAACGGTAGTCCTCTCGCCGTAAACTGCGACCTCATCAAATATGCAGAAGCCGCACCCGACACCGTCCTTACCTTAATTACCGGCGAAAAGCTCATCGTCCTCGAGCCGTGCAGCGAAGTCTCGCAACTCACTCTCGAGTTCCGAGCCGCAATTCTACGCAAGGCCTGGCCCGAGGCCGCACAGGCACTTATCGCAAAGTCCGTCCACGACGCCGACCAGATCGCTCGCAATCACGACCGTAAAGCTTCGCAGGAATAGCCACCCGAAACCTTCGGAAGAGGAGACCCATGGACTTCGCCAGCATCGGCGGCATCGCTCTCGCCCTCATCGGCATTCTCGCCGGCATGATGGTTGAAGGCGGCAGCATCGCCCAGATCACCCAGCCCACCGCGGCCATGATCGTCATCGGCGGCACCGTCGGCGCCGTCATGCTCCAATTCCCAATGAACATCTTCCTCGCCGCCCTCAAGGCCGCGCTGAAGGTGTTCCTCCACAAGGGCTCAAACGGCGAAGCGACCCTCGCCCAGATCGTCACCTTCGCCAACAAAGCCCGCCGAAGCGGCATCGTCTCCCTCGATGCAGATCTACCTTCCGTCTCTGATCCTTTCCTTCGTCAGGCTCTCATGCTCGCCGTCGACGGCACCGAACCCGCAGAGGTCCGCAAGATCATGCAACTCGAGCTCGACAACAAATCCGAGATAGAAGAAAAAATCCCCGCTGTCTTTGAAGCCGCCGGCGGCTACTCTCCTACGGTTGGCATCATCGGCGCGGTCCTCGGACTCATCCAAGTCATGAAGAACCTCTCCAACATCGACGAGGTAGGCCGTGGCATCGCCGTCGCCTTCGTCGCCACCATCTACGGCGTCGCCATGGCCAATCTGATCTGCCTCCCCGCCGCTGGCAAGCTCAAATTCCGTCACCGTGAAGAGCAGATGATCAAGGAGATGATGCTCGAAGGAGTCATCTCCATCCTCGAAGGCATGAATCCGCGAATGATCGAAACCAAGCTCCGCACCTATCTCTTCGAGTCGCACCCTCCGAAGTCTGGGAAAGCCACTGAGGCGAGAGCATGAGCAAGAAAAAACATCCCGAGCACGTCAATCACGAACGCTGGCTGGTCTCCTACGCAGACTTCATCACTCTGCTCTTCGCCTTCTTCGTCGTCTTGTTCGCGTCCAGCCAATCGGATAAGAAGAAGCAACTTAAGCTCTCTGAAGCCATGCAGACCGCATTCACTCCTCTCGGTACCTTCGACGCCCACTCGAAGACTCCGCCGCTCACCGATATTAATACCTCAGCTATCACCAACTCAATCCCCTCGCCGATCGTGCGCCCTCTGCCCTCCGCCAGCACGGAAAGCCTGGAGGAGACCGAAGCCCGCCTGCGCAAACTCATCGACGAGCAGGTCGCCGCCGGTGGCATCCCTCCCGGCGGCATCGCCATGCGCATCACTCCCGACGGTCTCGTCATCTCCCTTCACGAAGCCGGCTTCTTCCCCTCCGGCTCAGCCGAGGTTCGTCCAGCATCGATCCCCATGATCTCGATCCTCGCTACTACCTTGCCCGCAGGCCCTCTCCGCGTCGAAGGCCACACCGACAACGTACCCATCCACACCGCACAGTTCGCCAGCAACTGGGAGCTTTCCACCGCCCGATCCACCGCCATCGCGCGCCTGCTCCTGGAACACGGTCCAATGGACCCAGCCAATCTCGCCGCAGCAGGTTACGCGGAGTTTCATCCCGTCGCCAGCAACGCCACCGAGGACGGCCGCACCCAAAATCGCCGCGTCGACATTATCCTTTTGCGACACCCTGCAGGTTCTCAATAACCCGCTTCGAGTAGGCGACAAAAGATCGCCCTAAAAAAATATTTCAAGCGCGAAATCAAAACTGATCTCCTCTACCTTGGAGCTACAGCAAACGCTTCGATCTCAATGAGAAAATCCGGACGCACAAGCGCAGGAATAACGACCAGCATCGATGCCGGTCGATGATCACCCAGCCACTTGGCACGAATCGGCGGATACCGAGAGATGTCCTCGGGCCGAATCAGATACTGAGATATCTTAACCAAATGCTCAGGTCCCATAGCGGCACGTTCAAGCAACGCCAGGATATTTCTCCAGGCCTGCTCCGCCTGCCCCTCAAAGCTCTCTGGCAGATGTCCATCGCTCGTCAGACCAGGCGTGCCTGAAAGAAACAGAAGCCGGCTCGTAGAAGGAGCCTCCACGGCATCGCTATATTTCCCAATCTGGCTCGCTACTCCGATATCGTGAATGATGTTCTTCATTAGTTATCCTCGATGATCTCGCCTTCCGTAAAGAGGCGTGCGAGTGAAGTAAGCCCCGCGTTCGTGAACCTACACCTGACCTGACACTCAAGCAAGTCGAACGGCCGCGCTCGCACGATTTCCGCCGACGAGAGCGACGGATGACAGGCAATGATTGCGTCCGAAAACCGCGAGTTTATCGGCCGCTCGCCATGAGAAACTTCATTCACGGAATCGCACGATAACGAGACAGGATGAGTGCTATTCGTCCATCGGATTACTTCGCCTGACAACCAGGTCGGCGCACCAGGACCTAACCAAAATTCTTCAAATCGAGGACAACATGCCTGAGCCTCTTAATCTCCTGACAGATCGATTCGACACACCGATCGGCGAGATGATCATCGTAGCCGATCATGACGGAAACCTACGCGCCGTTGAATGGACAGATCATGAAGAGCGCCTGCAAAAGTCCCTACGGCTTCACTACGGCCGCAACGGATTCGAGCTTGAACCATCCAACAATCCATCTGGCTTATCCGATGTGATGAAGCGTTATTTTGAAGGAGAGCTTTCTGCGATAAACGAGCTCCCCGTACGAACTGCTGGCACGCCCTTCCAGCGTGAGGTATGGCGCGCGCTACGAGAGATCCCGCACGGCACAACCGTCTCTTACGGAAAGCTGGCCATACAAATCGGCAGACCCAACGCCGTCAGAGCAGTCGGTCTCGCCAACGGCTCCAATCCGATTGGAGTCGTCGTGCCGTGTCACCGCGTCATCGGATCCAACGGCTCCCTCACAGGTTACGGCGGAGGCATCGAGCGCAAACGCTGGCTTCTGGAGCATGAAAACAAACACCGAGCCGCACACCTTCCACTGAAACTCACTTGAGAATACAATCGCAACAGCAAAATAATTCTCGGGGCAGACGTATCCTCTGCCCTCGCTTCTTCGTCAAACCTCACAAAGAATGCAAAAAACTCTGCACCTCTTCGCGACGCTGCTCTGCCTCCTGACCCTTCTCGTCAGCGCAGCGACCTGCGTAACAGTCGCACTACCAAAGCGATCCTCATGCGATCAGTGTCCGAAGCAGTCACCCCTCGATCAGCCCGCCTGCTGTAGCGCGCAACAACAACAGCCGCCGGCAATCGTCTCCACACCGGTCGAGCCGCAGCTCCAACTCCAGGCAGTCACCGTCTTCGCATCTTCCAACGAAATCTCTTCCCCGCTGACAGCGTCGGTCATCCGCTGGACCGCTCCGCCATCACTCCGTTCAAGTACTCCCCTTCGTATCTGATTCCCTCTTGATCTCAAGCCGCGTCACAGCGTTCCTCCACGCTGTGCTCTGACAACGCACGCATCAAGACAAGGAATCTCCATGCGCTCCATCCTGCAAGCGGCCCTGCTTCCCATGTTTCTGTTAACGCCATCTCTCACCCTGTCACAGACAGATCACCCCCCCATGCCCCATATGCCCGGCATGCAATCGAACTCCATGCAGATGGACATGAACATGATGAAGCCGCCATCGAACCTCATCGACACCATCCTCAACCACACCACCTCCGGAACCAGCGCCGAACCCGCATCCACACCCGTCTCCATGCTCATGCGCGACTATCACGGCTGGATGCTTATGCTCCACGGCACCGCCTCCATCTCCGACACGCAACAGCACGCCACATCCGATCCCCTCAGCCCCTCCCCCGACACCTGCACGCAGTTCAATCTCTCCTGCACCGGCCAAGTCGTCCGCGGCGGCGACAAGCTCTTCTCCACCAACTGGATCATGCCCATGGCCATGCGCCAACTCGGCGACCACGGCCAATACGGCCAGCTCACCCTCCGCACCATGCTCTCCCTCGAGCCAGCTACCATCTCCGACCGCCAATATCCTGAGCTCTTCCAGCAAGGCGAAACCGCCTTCGGCAAACCCATCATCGACGGCCAGCACCCGCACGACTTCTTCATGGAACTCGCCGCCCTCTACGACCTCCGCCTCGGCAAACAAACCCTCCTCAGCCTCTACGCCGCGCCCGTAGGCGACCCCGCCATCGGCCCCACCGCTTACCCGCACCGCCTCTCCGCATCCGAGGACCCCATCGCCGCCCTCGGCCACCATCAGGAAGACTCCACCCACATCGCCTTCAACGTCTTCACCGGCGGCATCACCTGGCGCTGGCTCCGCTTCGAAGAGTCCGGCTTCCACGGCGCCGAACCCACCGAGCAGCGCTGGGGCTTCCAACCCTCCCCCAACGGCCACGCGGTCGACAGCTACTCCTCCCGCATCACCTTCGCACCAACAAAAAACATCACCACCCAATACTCCATCGCCCACATCGTCAGCCCCGAGGCCCTCTATCCCAACGAGGATCAACAACGCCAAACCGCCTCCATCATGTACAACCGCCCCTTCGGCATACACCACAACACCACCAGCATGCCCGGCATGGACATGGGCACCACAGTAACCAATAACTGGTCCACCACCCTCCTATGGGGCCGCACGAAATCCCTCACCGACACCAGCAAAGAAAACAGCTACCTTCTCGAATCCCTCCTGAACTTCCGCACCCGCAACTACGTCTGGACACGCATCGAAAACGCCGGCCGCTCCAACGAACTCCTCATCCCACCCGGCTCCCCTCTCCCACCCAACTTCACCGAATCCCCCCTCGGCCACGTAGCCGCCTACTCCTTCGGCTACGACCGCGACTACCGCGTCGCCCCACATCTCCTTGCCGCTCCCGGCGCCCAATTCACCACCTACACCACACCCGCGCCCCTCATCTCCATCTACGGCGCCCACCCCTTCGGAGTAGTAGCCTTCGTCCGCTTCAGAATCACCGGCAATTAGAGGACGCATTAGAACCATGCACACAGCAAACAAAAATCTAATCGCCATCAGCGGAGCACCCGGTGCAGGCAAAACAACCTTACTCGACGTCCTCCAATCACGCGGCTACGCCTGTGTTCCCGAAGTAGCGCGCCACATCATCCAGCAACAGATGCAATCCGGCGGCAACGCTCTCCCCTGGCAAGACACCACCACCTACATCAACCTCATGCTCCGGGACTCCATCGCATCTTTCCTCCGACACCAGCACGCCCAGTATCCAACCTTCTTCGATCGCGGTCTCCCCGACACACTCGGCTACGCGCATATCATTCAACTCCAAGATCAGCACGCCATCGAAGAAGCCTGCGCCCTCCACCGTTACTCGAAAGTCTTTCTCGCCCCGCCATGGCGCGCCATCTACACAACCGACACCGAACGCAAACAAACCTTCGATGAAGCGCTCTTCAGTTTCGATCAGGCAACGAACGCCTACATCCGTTGCGGCTACGATCCAATCCTCTTGCCGCCAACTACCCCAAACGAGAGAGCCGACTTCGTCCAGTCGCACCTCGATCTGCGCTAAGGTAGCCAGATGAATCTCTTCGTCGCCACCACCAACCCAGGCAAGCTCCGAGACTTCGCCGCCACAGCCTCTTCCGAAATCACACTCACACCGTTGCCGGGCCTCAAACAAATCCCCGCCCCCGCTGAAGACGAGCCCACCTTCGAAGGCAACGCCCGCCTCAAAGCCATCTACTACTCCCACCACGCCCCCAACGAAATCGTCATCGCCGACGACTCCGGCCTCGAAGTCGACGCCCTCCACTGCGCCCCCGGCGTCCGCTCCGCTCGCTACGCAGACGACCACCACTTCACCGATCCACCGAACGCAACCACAGACGAGCGCAACAACCTCCTCCTCATCACCAACCTCACCGGCATCCCACTCACACAGCGCAGTGCCCGCTACCACTGCGTCCTCGCCGCCGCCCGCAACGGCAAAATCCTCGCCATCGGTCATGGAGCAGTCGAAGGCGAAATCCTCTCCGCCCCCCGCGACACCGATGGCTTCGGCTACGACCCCCTCTTCTACCTCCCCGCCCAAAACAAAACCATGGCCGAACTCGACATCGCCACCAAGCTCACCTTCAGCCATCGCGGCCGCGCCTTCGCCGCTCTCATCTCCGAGCTGAACTCCGGCCTCCATTCCCACCCCCCGCGATAGACTCAAGCCATGCTCCCAACACTCGCCATCGACCACCTCGTCTTCCGCGTCCGCGACATCCCCGCATCCAAAACCTTCTACCGCGCCCTCTTCGGCGAACCCGTCTTCGAAAACGAAGACCTGTTCCTCTACAAAATCGGAACCACCGCCAGGCTCTTCTTCACCAAAGCAACCACTCCAGCATCCACGCCCTACGACAAAGAACATGTCGGCCTCAACCACCTCGCCTTCGGTGTCGAATCGCTCCAGCACCTCGAGCAGATCCATAGCCACCTTCAATCTGCAGGCATTCCCAACAGCGGCATCGGCATCGACCCCCACGGCAAACAGAACTACATCTGGCTCAACGACCCCAACGGTCTCCGCATCGAGTTCTACTGCACCCCTGCCTCCGAATAAGCGGTAATCGATCACCTGAATAAAAATCGCACAAACATTACGATAACCGCACAAATCCCGGCACTTTCCTTGACGCTGCCAATCCCACGGCGGAATAATCGCGATGCTGCACTTTTTCCATCTCTTAAGTGAGTGCATCCATCATGATTTCAAGGAGTCCCCATGGCCACCGCCGCCCCGCCAGCACCTCCTGCCACTAAGCCCCTCAAAGGTGTGCAGCCACTCCGCGCAGGCGAAGGCAACTCCTACCTCTGGCACAAACTCCACTCCCTCACTGGCATCATCCCCATCGGCGCGTTCCTCGTCGAGCACATCATCTCCAACTTCGAGACCCTCAACGGCCCCCTCGCATACGCCCAGCAGGTCAAGTTCCTCAACTCCCTCCCGCTCGTCCGCGTCCTCGAGTGGGCCTTCATCTTCATCCCCCTCGCCTTCCACGCCATCTACGGACTCTTCATCGCCTTCCGCGGCCGCGTCAGCGTCAACGTCTACCCCTGGGCCAGCAACTGGATGTACGTCTCCCAACGCATCACCGGCGTCATCGCCTTCCTCTACATCGTCCAGCACGTCTGGCGGCAGCGCTTCAGCGGCATCTCCCTCCCGGAGAATCCAGGAGCCGCCTTCCATAAAGTACAGGTTGAACTTTCAAACCCCTGGATGCTCGCCATCTACGTCATCGCGATGATCGCCACCACCTGGCACTTCGCTTACGGCATCTGGCTCTTCGCCGCCAAGTGGGGCATCACCCCCGGCGAAAAGGCCCGCAAGAAATTCGGCTACGTCTGCACCGCCTTCGGCCTAGCCCTCTGCGTCATGGGCCTCGCCAGCATCTACGCGGTCGTCTGGGAGTACCCCAACGCCCCCGTCAACGTAATGCCCGCCCAACCCACCGGCATCGCCCTACCCGCACCAACCGTCCCACCACCAAACTCAACAAACCCAGACCAACCGGGCGAGGTACGGTGACTTATGGATGTCCTCATAGCGGTGTTGGCTGTGGGCGGCTTGGGCTTACTTTTTGTCGGAGTGATCTATAGCAATGTCGTTGTTTATCTGATGGCGAAGTATTGGAATCGCGGGCACTCGGGAGAACAGCGCATCCCGGCATGGGCAGCATGGGGCAAAGGTGCTTATACGTATCAGCCCATCAGCAAATACCGCAAAGAAACAGGGGACGGACCGCTATATAAGCAACTTCGGATCGGTTACTGGCTTTGCGGGATCGGAGGGGTTTCGGCGGCAGTCGGAATGTGCTTGGGTCACTTTTTAGTCGGACACAGTTAAGTAAAGCGAGAGGGTAATACATGGCAGCAACACCCCGAATCATCGTAGTAGGCGGCGGCCTAGCCGGACTAGCCGCCGTCATCAAGATCGCCGAAGCCGGCGGCAATATGAGCAGCTCAAGTGACAGACGTAAATGAGTTTTTTACTGCTAGTGTTCAGCGTTCTTTGGGTAACCGTAGCCTGGTTCATATTGACAAACGATCTGAAAAGAATGGATGCAATGCCTTCGTACCGTATCCGACCATCGGTTCGGCAACGAATACAGATTTTGAAGACGCACCGAGCATTACTTCCATCGAGTTATCTCACCGAGGTCTACGTGGTTGGATTGATATTGTTGATTGCTTCCACATTTTTTTGGCTTCAGCAACTGAATAAATAGCGATCTTTCATCAAGGGAAGAACTCATGGCAGCAACACCCCGAATCATCGTAGTAGGCGGCGGCCTAGCCGGACTAGCCGCCGTCATCAAGATCGCCGAAGCTGGCGGCAAGGTCGACCTCTTCTCCATCGTCCCCGTCAAGCGCTCTCACTCCGTCTGCGCTCAGGGAGGCATCAACGCCGCCAAGAACCTCAAAGGCGAAGGCGACGACGTCTTCAAGCACTTCGACGACACCATCTACGGCGGCGACTTCCTCGCCAACCAGACCCCCGTCAAAAACATGACCGCCCAGGGTCCCGCCATCATCGACCTCCTCGACCGCATGGGCGTCCCCTTCAACCGCACCCCCGAAGGCCTCTTGGACTTCCGCCGCTTCGGCGGAACGCTGTATCACCGAACAGCATTTGCGGGCGCAACAACCGGCCAGCAGCTCCTCTACGCCCTCGACGAGCAGGTCCGCCGCTTCGAAGCCGAAGGCAAAGTCACCAAGTACGAAGGCTGGGAGTTCCTCTCCGCCGTCCTCGACTCCAAGGGCGCCTGCCGCGGCATCACCGCCATGGATCTCCGCACCATGGACACCCGCACCTTCCCCGCCGACGCCATCATCGTCTGCACCGGAGGCAACGGAGCAATCTTCGGAAAGTCCACCAATTCAGTAGTTTGCACCGGATCAGCTCAATCAGCACTTTATCAACAGGGAGCCTTCTACGCCAACGGCGAATTCATCCAGGTCCACCCCACCGCCATCCCCGGAGAAGATAAGCTCCGCCTCATGTCCGAGTCCGCCCGAGGTGAAGGCGGCCGCGTCTGGGTCCCCCGCGACAAGAACGACAAGCGCGTAGCAAAATCCATCCCCGAATCCGACCGCTGGTACTTCCTCGAAGAGTGGTATCCCAAGTACGGCAACCTCGTCCCCCGCGACGTCGCCACCCGCGCCATCTTCAAAGTCGTCTACGAGCACGGTATGGGCATCGACGGCCAGCCCATGGTCTACCTCGACCTCACCCACATCGACAAGGAAACCCTCAACCGCAAGCTCGAAGGCATCCTCGAGATCTACGAAAAGTTCGTCGGCGACGACCCCCGCGAAGTCCCCATGAAGATCTTCCCCGGCATGCACTACACCATGGGCGGCCTCTGGGTCGATGCAAACCAGCAGACCAACATCCCCGGTGTATACGCCGCTGGAGAGGCTGACTACTCCATCCACGGAGCTAACCGCCTCGGCGCCAACTCCCTCCTCTCCTGCATCTACGGAGGTTTCGTAGCCGGTCCCCAAGCCCTCGCCTACGCCCGCGCTCTTGCACCACAGGAAGGCGACGGTGGCCACGCCGCCGAGCTTGCCCGCCAGAAGGAGTTCAACAATCTCCTCCTCAACAACCCCGGCACCGAAAACCCCTTCAAGCTCTGGCGCGAACTCGGCGAAACCATGACCAAGCACGCCACCATCATCCGCTACAACGCTGGCCTCGACGAAGCCGACGCCAAGCTCGTCGAGCTCCTCGACCGCTACCGCAACGTCAACCTCTCCGACAAGAGCCAGTGGGCCAACACCAGCTTCGCCTTCACCCGCCAGCTCTGGAACATGCTCCAACTAGGCCGCGTCATCGTCCAGGGCGCCCGTCTCCGCGACGAGTCCCGCGGAGCCCACTACAAACCCGACTTCCCCGACCGCAACGACGAAAAGTTCCTCAAAACCACCAAAGCCAGCTACAAAAACGACGCCCCCGCCTTCGAACTGGAAGAAGTAGACATCAGCCACATCAAACCCCGCCCCCGCCGCTACGACGCCACCGCCTAGCCTTTTCTTTTCTTGTTGTCATTCCCGAAGGAATCTGCTTCTCGCTTTTGTTTATGACGAGTTACCCAAAAACCCGCGAACCCCATCTAATCGAGCATGGAACGCATAGATCTCGTCTACATCGCGCTGTCCGTCATATTCGCCTTGGTCATGGCGTATATGTATCTCTACACCACGCACCTTCACCCCAACGAGCGGACCATGGCCCTCAAGGGTCGACCTCCAATCAGCAAAGAAGAGGGCATAGCAGTCGCAACACTGGAAAAAGAACGTCTGCACAAAACCGGCAGCTTCTAGCTCCATCCTTAGCGACTGCGATCCTCAGCAACAAACGCCTCCAGCTCACCCCCACGCCGAAGGCACAGGATATCTGCAGGCCCTAAGGAGCAGTCGCAATGGCACAGAGCACCATCAAAGTCGAGATCAAGCGCCAGCCCACCCCGGACGCCCCCTCCATCACCGAAAAGTTCGAAGTCCCCTACCGTCCGGGTATGAACATCACCTCGCTCCTCGGCGAGATCGCGCTCAACCCCGTCGATGTCTCCGGCCGCGCCACCACGCCCGTCACCTACGACTCCAACTGCCTCGAGGAGATCTGCGGCTCCTGCGCCATGCTCATCAACGGCAAAGCCCGCATGGCCTGCTCTGCCCTCGTAGACAAGCTCGAGCAGCCCATCACCCTAGCTCCCCTCAGCAAGTTCCCCGTAGTCCGCGACCTCGCCGTAGACCGCTCCGTCCTCTTTGAAAACCTCAAGAAGGTCAAAGCCTGGGTCCCCATCGACGGCACCTACGATCTAGGCACCGGCCCCAAACAGGCCCCCCAAATACAGGAGCAACGCTACCCCCTCTCCAACTGCATCTCCTGCACCATCTGCATGGAGGTCTGCCCCCAGTTCAACGACGTCACCAACTTCGTCGGCGCCGCCACCATCGCCCAGGCCAAGCTCTTCAACATGGACCCCTCCGGCTCTGTCCTCAAAGAAGAACGCCTCCGCGCTTTAGCCGGAGACGGCGGCATCCAGGAGTGCGGCTTCGCCCAAAACTGCGTCCAGGCCTGCCCCAAACAGCTCCCCCTCACCGAAGCCATCTCCGATATGGGCCGCGACGTCTTCATCCAACAAGTCAAAGACCTCTTCGCTAGATAGGACGGCCGATTGAATCATCTTTTTATGCCGCGATCGCTTAGATCGATCGTCTCGCTGGCTGCATTTTCACTTCTTCCTTTTTTGGCTCTGGCGCAATCAGAGTCATCGCAGGAGAATGTCCCCGCCATAACTTCAAAGACAGATGGGATCGAAGTTACCAAGGTCGGAAAAGACGTTTCACCGCCAGTCTTGATTCATTCGTCAGAACCGAAACTACCCAAAGAGGCTCGGAAGGCAAAACTTGGCGGGCAGGTGACTCTGAAATGCTATGTCGAACCGGACGGGACAACAAGCAACGTTCATATCACTGATAGCAAGATTCAAGGAGCCAATGGCCCCGCAGATGAATCGATAGTGAAAAAACTTGAGGATAGTGCCATTGATGCTGTGAAGAGCTACAGGCTCAAGCCCGCCATGAAAAACGGTCAGCCGGTACGTGTCGAACTCAATATCGTAGTCAATTTTAAAGCTGGCTAATTTTTCGGCTCACCCGCCCATCTCCGGGTGCTCCATCCATCGCAGTCTCACCGCGATGGGTGGGAATGTAAAATTTTCGCCCCACCTACTTTAAAAAACCCAAGCTCCACGCATCGCGAGCATCAAACCAATATGCTCGTATCAGGAGAAAAAATGATCCAACTAGCAGACGCCCGTCGCATCATCGCCGCAGCCGAAAAGAAAGCCGCCGAAATCGGCCAGCCCATGAACATCGCCGTAGCCGACGCCGGCGGCAACCTCATCGCCCACGTCCGTATGGACAACGCCTGGCTCGGTTCCGTCGACATCTCCATCAAAAAGGCCTGGACCTCCCGCGCCTTCGACATTGCCACCAAAGACCTCGCCGATCACAGCCAATCCGGCAATCAGTTTTTCGGAATCCACGCCTCCAACGACGGCAAAGTCATGATCTTCGCCGGCGGCATCCCCCTCAAACAGGACGGCAAAGTTGTAGGCGCAATCGGTGTCAGCGGCGGCTCAGGCGCACAGGATCACGCAGTCGCAGAAGCCGGCGCCGCCGCACTCTAAACCTCCCAATTGGTCAGAAAATTCGAAAAGGTAGTGCGGCAATCGCGCTACCTTTTCTTTGCATCGAACTCACTGCGTCATCACCAAAAGCGAAGTTTTAAACCCAGCACAAGCAATGAGGTTTCAAATGGCTGAAAACACCGGAGTAGTTTTCCTCGGACGAAATAAGGTTGAAGTCCAGTCCATCGATTTCCCGAAGATGCAGAATCCCGCAGGCAAAAAGATCAATCACGGCGTCATCCTGAAAGTTGTCTCCACCAACATCTGCGGTTCCGACCAGCACATGGTTCGCGGGCGCACCACCGCCCCCACCGGCATGGTCCTCGGCCACGAGATTACCGGCGAGATCATCGAGGCCGGCTCCGACGTCGAATACCTCAAGTCCGGCGATCTCGTCACCGTTCCCTTCAACGTGGCCTGCGGACGCTGCATCACCTGCCGCGAGCAGCAGACCGGCGTCTGCCTCAACGTCAACCCCGGCCGCGCCGGCGGAGCCTACGGATACGTCGACATGGGCGGATGGGTCGGTGGCCAGGCCGAGTACGTTCTCGTCCCCTACGCCGACTTCAACCTCATCAAATTCCCCGACAAGCAGCAGGCCATGGCGAAGATCAAAGACCTCACCATGCTCTCCGACATTCTGCCCACCGGCTTCCACGGTGCAGTCACAGCGGGCGTCGGCGTCGGTTCCATCGTCTACGTCGCCGGTGCAGGGCCAGTCGGCCTCGCCGCTGCCGCATCTGCCCAGATCCTCGGTGCCGCAGTCGTCATGATCGGCGACATGATCCCCGAACGACTCAAGCACGCCGAAAGCGTCGGCTTCACTCCAATCGACCTCACAAAGAGCGATAACCTCGGCGAACTCATCGCCGCAGTCGTCGGCAAACCAGAGGTCGACGCTGCAATTGATGCCGTTGGCTTCGAAGCACGCGCGCAGGGCAAGGACGGTCAGGAAGCCCCCGCAACTGTCCTCAACTCCCTCATGTCCATCGTTCGCGCCGCAGGCGGCATTGGCATCCCCGGCCTCTATGTCACAGAAGATCCCGGAGCCGCAGACGATGCAGGCAAAACCGGGAACCTTAAGATGCGCTTCGGCCTCGGCTGGGCCAAGTCACACCGCTTCTACACAGGCCAGACGCCAGTGCTGAAGCACAACCGTCAACTCATGCAGGCAATTCTGCACGACCGCCTGCCCATCGCAAAGATCGTCGGCGCAACAGTCATTCCTCTTAGCCAGGCAGCCGACGGATACAAAGCCTTCGACTCCGGCGCAGCGAAGAAGTTCGTCCTCGATCCCCACGGCCTTCTCGCATAACGAACCGCACTCAAACAAACAACGAGGCCGGGTGCCCCATCTCTCGATTCTGAGATGTGGGCATTCGCGCCACGCGCGAACCGTTCTCGCTCGCGCACCACCAAGCTTCGGGTGCCCCATCCCTCGCAGTCTCACCGCGATGGATGGAAATGTAAATTTCTCTCCGCCCTCACCAGACGCAAAAAAACGGAGACGCCCCGCCGGCCCGCGGGGCATCACCGTCTCGTTACTGCTCTGCTAAGACATCATTTCGAAAAAATCGAATTACCCGGTGTCGTCTCTTCGTTCGAGTGAATCCTGTTTTGAGCGCGTTTGGCACTCTCCATCGCAACATGATCCAACTTCTGCTCATCGGTCTTACCGACCTCTGTTGCGGTGCTGTCTGCTTCAATAGCTTCGTGGGAAGGACGTGCACCCGTCTTCGAAGAATTCATACCCTGTGCCATACATCACCTCTCACTAGACAGATGGCATCGCCCAGCCGCAGGTTGCTCCTGCGCCCAAGCCCATAGAACATCAAAAAAAACAAAAAAACTTCAGAAAATGTGGCGCATTTTTCATCGCTCAAAAATGTGGTGCAACAACACCACGTTAGCCACACAGTTCACCACACTCACACCACAAAAACACCACAACGAATCACCCACTTTTTCAAAATCCCCCACAAAACTCACGCTCCACCACGCACAAAAAAAATAAGAAGACACACCGCCAAATCATAAGCAGACTGAAACCATCCACTTGCTACAATCGGCTAATCCGTGACCGAAAGAGTGGCGACCCAACATGCACAAACGCGGCATCTTCGTCTCTGCCCTGCTCATCCTCACCCTTCACGCCCCAGCACAGACAAAATCCCAAACAAAAACAATGACTGATCCACAAGCCGTCCACCAATCCGCCATCGTCATCGACACCCACGCCGACACCCCCCAACGATTCGTCGATGAACACTGGGATTTCACCGATCCCCTCAACGGCGGCATGCTCAACTACTCGAGCGCCAAGCAAGGAAATCTCGACGCACAGTTCTTCTCCATCTGGGTCGACCCCAACCAATACCCCGCCAACGCCAGCGCTCACCGCACTCTCGCGCTCATCGACGGCACCCTCGAGCAAGTCCGCAAACACCCTGACAAACTCGCCCTCTGCGTCTCCGCCGACGACATCGTCGCCACCCACGCACAAGGAAAGTTCGCTGTCCTCATGGGCATCGAAGGTGGCCACTCCATTGAAAATGATCTCGGCCTCCTACGCGACTACTACCGTCTCGGCGTCCGCTACATGACCCTCACCTGGTCCAACACCAACAACTGGGCCGACTCCTCCGGCGACATCGACGACGAAAAAGTCCAACACCACAATGGCCTCACACCCTTCGGCAAACAAATCGTAGCCGAAATGAACCGCCTCGGCATGATGGTCGACATCTCCCACGTCTCCGACAAAACCTTCTGGGATGTCATCGCCACCACGCGCACGCCCGTCATCGCGTCCCACTCCTCAGCTCGAGCTCTCACCCACGCCGCACGCAACATGACCGACGAGATGCTCCTCGCCATGAAGAAGAACAACGGCGTCGTCATGGTCAACTTCTTCCCCGCATTCATCGATGAGAACTGGCGCAAAGCCTGGGCCGCACAGGAACCCGAACGCAAGCAAGCCCAAAAGGCCCTCGAAGCTGAGTACAGCGCCAAAGGCTTACCAGTCCCCTACACTGCCTCCGACAAGATCGACCGCGAGTTCGCCGCAAAGATCGGCCGCGCGCCATTCAACTCGCTCATCGATCACTTCGACCACGTCATCAAGATCGCTGGCATCGATCACGTCGGCATCGGCACTGACTTCGACGGAATCCCTGTCCCACCTGCGGGCATCGACTCCGCCGCCGACCTTCCCAAAGTCACTGCTGCCCTCATGGCTCGCGGCTACACCGCCGACGACCTGCACAAACTACTCGGAGGCAACCTCCTCCGCGTCTTCCGCGAAGTGCAGGCTGCCTCCGATCACAATCCATAATCGCAACAGCTAAACCTTCTCCGCAATCAGATTGATCTTGTGAATCTTCGGAGCCTCGGAGAACAGCGTCTCAGCATTCGCCATCAGCGCCTTCGCAATCTCACCATTCAAATGCGCATCGCGTCCCGCCTCGTCGTTGAAAGTGTCAAACACTCCAAAGATTCCGCCTTTGTCTTCCTTGAATCCATACCAGTGCACGGTCCCAGCCTCAGCCTTCGCCATCTCTGCACCTTGCTTCAGGAAAGCTTCCACATCCGCCTCTTTACCGGGTTTAGCTTTCAGCTCTGCATACAGCGCAAACTTCGCCATTTCGTAATTCCCTCCAGCCAGTGAGATGCGCGAAGTCTGTTTTGGATACGAAGCTTTCCTTCCTTCCAAACGAAATGACAGAAATAAGACCGCTCCGAGAAGATGGAGAGACAGAAAAGTCCCCAATTCACTCAAATTCTCTTCATCGATGTCACCCAAAAACGCATCTTTATCAGAGCGCCGTGCAAGGCAGGAACATTGCTCCCACCGCCCGTCTGCGTTAACCTGTTTGTTGGAGCTACAAACCGCATGATGCTTCGCACTCTCGCACTCTCCCTGGCACTCGCCGTCTCCGTCCAGGCACAGTCAACCCCAACACAGTCGACACCACCGCCTCCAGCCGACGCCCTCCCAGACGCTCCGAGTACCACCAGCAACGTCAAAGCGCCCGTCGTCCCCACCGGCCCCACCGCGGTCATCGATACCACCATGGGCCGCCTCACCTGCAAGCTTTACGACAAGCAAGCCCCCATCACCGTCGCAAACTTCATCGGTCTCGCCGATGGCAGCAAAGACTGGACCGACCCCAAGACCCTTCAGAAGATGCACCACCAGCCCTTCTACAACGGCACTACCTTCCACCGCGTCATCCCCAACTTCATGATCCAGGGTGGTGACCGCGTCGGCGACGGCACCGGCGACCCCGGCTACTTCTTCCAGGACGAGATCGACCCCTCACTCACCTTCGACCAACCCGGCCTCCTCGCCATGGCCAACGCGGGCCCCGGCCCATCAGGCGGCGGCACCAACGGCTCGCAGTTCTTCATCACTGAGACCGAAGTTCCGCAGCTCAACGGCAAGCACACCATCTTCGGCCAGTGCGACGCCCACACCGCCCTCCTCGTCGCCTCCATCGCACGCGTCGAACGCAACTCCAACGATAAGCCACTCACACCGGTAGTAATCAATCGCGTCACCATCGTGCGCGAAGGCGAACCCATGCCTCCACCACCAGTGACGCCGGCGACACCTGCCACCGCTGCGGTGCCGCCCAAATAATCTTCAGGCCTCCGCGATCTCAACGGAAACGCCTCTCATCTAACAAAGCAATCAACCCGCTACGCAAGGAGATTTCGAAATGCCCAACAAACCTGGCACCTACGCCACATTCAAGACCAGTGAAGGAACCGTCGTCTGTGAACTCTTCGAGAAGGACGCCCCCGAAACCGTAGCCAACTTCATCGGTCTCGCCGAGGGCTCCAAGGAGTGGAACAGCCGCAGCAAGAAGGGCGCTAAGCTCTACGACGGCACCATCTTCCACCGCGTCATCCCCCAGTTCATGATTCAGGGCGGCGATCCTGAAGGCACGGGCATGGGCGGCCCCGGCTACAAGTTCGCCGACGAGACCAAGGGTTCAAAGCACGGCTTCCAGGAGAAGGGCAAGCTCGCCATGGCGAACGCCGGCCCGAACACCAACGGCAGCCAGTTCTTCATCACTGTCGCCGACACCAGTTGGCTCACCGGCAAGCACACCATCTTCGGCGAAGTCGTAGAAGGCTACGACGTAGTCGAGAAGATCTCCAAAGTCAGCAAAGACGGCATGGATCGCCCCAAGACCCCGGTCGTCCTAGAGTCAGTCACCATCGAACGCGTAGCCTAAGCTTCATTCGCAATAAAGAAAAGGCCCGCTCAAATCGAGCGGGCCTTTTCTTTTCATGAACGGCGATCGAGGAATATCTTCAGGCATAAAAGAGGGACTTTAAGCCACCCCAATGACCGTGCAAAGCTCCTTCACCGAATCCGCACTCTTCTGCAGCGCAGCCTGTTCTGCCGGAGTCAGCTTGATCTCAATAATCTGCTCCAGCCCCTTCGCGCCAAGCTTACAAGGCACGCCAACATACAAGCCCGAGATGCCATACTCCCCTTGCAGATAAGCGGCGCAAGGAAGAATCTTCTTCTTATCCTTCAGAATCGCCTCAACCATCTCAACCGCAGCAGCACTCGGAGCATAGTAAGCCGACCCAGTCTTCAGGTGCTTCACAATCTCCGCGCCACCATTGGCCGTACGCGTCTCCAGTTCCTTCAACCGATCAGGCGCGATCAACTCCGTAATAGGAATTCCCGCAACCGTCGAGTAGCGCGACAAAGGCACCATCGTGTCGCCATGTCCACCCAGCACAAACGCGGTCACGTTCTCGACCGACACCTTCAACTCCTCAGCAATAAACGTGCGGAACCGCGCCGAGTCCAGCACTCCAGCCATCCCGATCACACGCTCACGCGGCAACCCGGCATGCTTGAACGCCGTCTGTGCCATCGCATCCAGCGGATTCGACACCACGATGATGATCGTATTCGGCGATGCCTTGACCACCTCACCCACAACCTTCGACATAATCCCATGATTCGTCGTCAGCAAGTCATCACGGCTCATCCCAGGCTTACGCGCAATCCCCGCCGTAATCACAACCACATCGGAGTTCGCCGTATCCTCGTAATCATTGGTTCCAATGATGCTGCAATCGCGCTTCTCAATCGGCATCGCCTGCAACAGATCAAGCGCCTTGCCCTGCGGCACACCTTCGACAACATCGAGCAGCACCACATCAGCCAATTCCTTCGCCGCAATCCAGTGCGCAGCCGTAGCTCCCACATTCCCCGAACCAACAATCGTTACTTTCTTCCGCATCTTTTCTCCTTCACGAGTCGCTAAATCTCTTCTCTATTCTAGAGTCCCTACAGAACCAATACGTTCAATATCGCCCAGGACGAGCGAATACCGCACTAAAGTTCAACTAAAGAAAAATGGGAACAGCCATCTCGAAACGGACCGTCCCCACCTTCGACTACATATTCTCAATCATGCGTGTAGCAAACTCGCTCGTCTTTGCCTTCGTCGCGCCCTGCATCCCACGCTCGAAGTCGTACGTCACGAACTTCTGCCCAATCGTCTTCTCCATCGAGCTCTCGATCAGCCGCGCCGCTTCAGTCCAACCCAGAAAATCAAACAACATCACACCTGAAAGAATGACCGACCCAGGATTGATCACATCCTTGTCTGCATACTTCGGAGCTGTACCATGCGTCGCCTCAAACACGGCATATCCATCGCCGATATTCCCACCCGGCGCAATTCCCAACCCGCCGACCTGAGCCGCCGCTGCATCCGAAATGTAATCACCATTCAGATTCGTCGTCGCCAAAACGCTGTAGTCCTCAGGCCGCAAAATAATCTGCTGAAAGATCGAATCCGCGATCCGGTCATTCACCAGAATTTTGCTCTTCCACTTCCCTCCGCCGTGCGAACTTCCAATCGAAGCGATCACCTGCTTCACTTCGGCAATAACTTCCTCACCAAACTCCTTCGCGGCAAACTCAATCCCGGGTTCAATCAACGCTGCGTTCTCTTCCGCAGTCAGCTTCGGATTCGCCTCAATATTCCCAAGAATCCAGCTCTCCCGCTCCGTCACCGTCTGCTCGCGGAACTCCTGCGAAGCAACCTCATATCCCCACTCGCGAAACGCTCCCTCGGTGAACTTCTGAATATTTCCCTTGTGCACCAGCGTCACCGTCTTGCGCTTGTTATCGAGCGCATACTGAATCGCCGCGCGAACCAACCGCTTCGATCCGGTAATCGAAATCGGCTTCACCCCCACACCGGAGTCCAGCCGAATCTTTTTCTTCGTTCCCTTCAGCATGTCATCGTTAACAAACGCGATGAACTTGTCAGCCTCAGGTGTACCCTGCCGAAACTCGATCCCGGCATAAATATCCTCCGTATTCTCACGGAAGATCACCACATTCAACTTCTCCGGCGCCTTCACAGGGCTCGGCACGCCAGCGTAGTACTTCACCGGCCTCACACACTGATAAAGATCCATCAACTGCCGCAACGCGACGTTCAGCGAACGAATTCCACCACCCACCGGTGTCGTCAGCGGGCCTTTGATCGACACGCGAAAGTCCACCGTGGCCTTCACCGTATCATCCGGCAACCAGTTCTTCGTCTGGCGATAGGCCTTCTCCCCCGCCAGCACCTCATACCACGCCACCGAACGCTTGCCCCCATAAGCCTTCGCCACCGCTGCATCGAACACTCGCTGCGAAGCCTTCCAGATATCCCGTCCCGTTCCATCTCCTTCGATAAACGGAATAATCGGATGATCAGGAACCTTAAATTTTCCGTTGTTGTACTCGATCGCCTGCCCATTCGCCGGCACTGGAATCCCGTTGTAGCTCGTTTGCATCGTCATCGTCTCCGCAGAAGAATCGAAGACCGAGGCTACCATTCGCGCAACATGGCTTGCAAACGGTATGCGGCACAAGAGTTCGTTTATCGAACAAGGTAATAATCGACCGTGGAAACCACGCGCACTTTCTTCATGATGCTCGCGTCCGCATCTCCTCCACCGCCCCCCTCATCTGGAGCCGCCCCACTGCCCGCAAGTGAGATCGAAAACACTCCCTGGTTCGCCGAACGAATCGACCCCACCTGGCTGCCCGAGTCCGCCGCAAACCGGTCTGCCGAAGCCCGCGCATTCCGAGTCGCCTCGGTAATCATGTCCGGCTTCAGCGCATTCAACCCCGTAAATTCGTACCGAATCCCACCCTGCTGCCCATTCGCGCCACCCACAACGATCCCCGCCTGCACCAGGTCCGCCGTCTTCTGCCCTGCCTTCGAAATCTTGTCCACATCCTTCGACTGCACCGTCACCGTCTGCTCCACGATGTATCGCGGCCCCGTGTTGTTCCCGCCATACTCATTCGCCAGCTTGTCGGTCACTTTGATCTGCCCCACGGTGATCTCTCCAGGCGCAATCCCCTGCCCAGCAAAAAACTTCAGCACGGCCGTCTTATCCGCTTCACTTTTGGCAAACACCTGCGGCAGGTCATTTCCTGCCTCTTTGAAGCTCACCGGCCAGGTCGCCATATCGGACTTCACGGTCCTCTCCACCAGACCCTTCACCGTCACATACCGGTCCGCCAGCCTGATGTCCTTAATCTCCGACCCCAGGATCCATCCACCCGCCACCAATCCAACCAGCAAACAAACTCCAACAACCGCCGCAGGAGCAAACAACGAAGATCGTTCCGTCTCCAAGTGAACCCTCCTCCGCACAACAGCAGCAGAATGCAGCAAGCCAAACGCCGTGTCAATCGGTATGAGCCTGTGCACCGCTGCAACTCGAGACTCCTGCAGACGAGTTCTCTGTCACAAACCGGATAGTACCGCTGGCGCACCTTCGTTACGCTCAATCCATATTCATCAACGGAGACAGTAATGCACGAAATCATCCACCCTTCAATCCTCTACTTCGGAACACCTGTCGTTGTCGTCAGCATATCAACGAAGACGGCTCACCCAACCTCTCTCCCATATCTTCAGCGTGGTGGTTAGGTTGGAATGCTGTACTCGGCTTCGGCGCACACTCGAAGACCCCGCAGAACCTTCAGCGCACCCGCCAATGCGTCCTCAATCTCCCATCGGTCGACCAGGTAGCTCACGTCGACAGGCTCGCTCTCCTCACGGGCTCCAATCCCGTGCCACCGCACAAAATCCAAAAGGGCTACGTCTACCATCGCGACAAGTTTGCCGCCTCCGGATTCACCCCGCTTCGATCCGAATTGGTCGCCCCGCCACGTATCGCAGAGTGCCCGATTCAACTCGAGGCAGAATTAACCGAAAGTCATCCTCTGGCGACCCAGGAGTCTCCCGGCCGCCTCATCGCGCTCGAAGTAAAGATCCTTCGTGTCCACATCGAACCCGAACTAAGACTCGAAGGCGAAACCAACCACGTCGACCCCGAAAAATGGCGCCCTCTCATCATGAGCTTTTGCCGCTTCTTCGGCCTCGGCGACGAGGTGCATCCTTCCCGGCTCGCAACAATCCCGGAATCCGCCTACCGCCCCGCCCGCGTCGCAGCCATGCTCGAAGCCGGTATGTAAGCTGTTCGTCTCGACACGTCAGCAGACGTTCACCAGCCGAAGATTAAGAGATCACCGCACTTGCGCTTGTCGGGTGAAACCCGTTGTCTGATAGATACCTGCGCACTTACCTCCAGCTACTCCAACGAAATCGGCATCGATAGTTCCTTCAACCGCGTCTATCAACGTTCCTTGTAGTTCAAGCGTCGAGCCATCGTCCATCGTGAAGTTCGCGAGGACCAAATCTCCTTCGACCGCACTCAGAGGCATTACACCTGTCGTGCCCGATTTAAAACAAGAAGACCCTGCTACCTGAACGCTACCCTCGAGCAAAATATCACTCGGCGTAGACAATCCGGTGGCCGGGTTGATCACGGTCCCACTTTGCTTCAAAGTCGCTTGAATCGTAATGGGCTTTCCCTTTGGAATCCCAGCCGTGACAATCTGCGCTGTACCGTCATAGATTCCGTTGATCAGAGGAAAAGCCGTCGCCGCAATCAGCCCCGACGAGCTTCCCGAACAGACACCGAACGGTAGCGTGTAAGACATGTTGTAAGTGCCAGACCACTCCCCGCTACCGGGCTGGGGAGCTTTTCCTTGAATCGATAGCGAACCAGGATCGCCAGCAGCCGTCTGAAGCGTGAATCTTCCACCATCCTCAACCGTCCCCGTGGCCGAAACACCGAACGACGCCGATGAGACCACAATCCCCGACTGATCGGCGACGTCACATGGCCAATCAACATACCCGTACGCGGAGATGTTGTTCCCGATCACATCAAAGGTCATCGCAAGCCGTACGTTGGTGACCGGCGTAAGCGGCAACTCAGTTGTCGGCATCGGCCCAACAAGCAACCAGTTTCCTGCTAGATTCGCTTGAGGCGGACTCCCTGCACCGCAACCAGTCAGCAGTAACAATCCAAATACCGCAAGAGAAAACAGGGCCCGAACGTTCATATCGATACGAACTCTAGCACGCACCACATCCCATGCCCATCAAAAAGAAAAGCCGATGATCTCTCATCGGCTTTCGCTGGAATTTGTAATTCCGTTAGAAGTTATTCCAGAGCAGCTGATTATAAACATCGTGATGGAACTGCACCTCAGGCGCCTTCACAATCGTCCCCAGCAACCGCGCACAGCGATCCGCCGAAGCCTGTTTCAGATCCGCATAGCGGCCCTTCACATCCTCACCCAGCAATGTAGTCGTCCACTCCGCGCCACGGAAGTTCTCCAACGCCGTGTAGACATTGTCTGGCAGATAACGCTCGGCCTGCCGCAGGTTTTTGATCCTCGAAGTCTCGCCATGCAATCCGCTCTTGAAGATCGAATACAGAACCAGGTAAGGATTCGCATCCGGCCCAACCGACCGAACCTCCACGCGCGCCGACTTCTCATTGCCAATCGGAATCCGCACCATCGATCCACGATCAGTAGCCGAAGCCTTGATCTGGTTCGGCGCCTCGAAGTGAGGATCAAGCCGGCGATAAGCATTCACACTCGCATTCAGGAGCAGGCAAATATCGTTGCCATGCGTCAGAATGCGATCCGTAAACTGCCACGCCAACTTCGAGATCTTCTCCTCGCCCTTCGGATCCCAGAAAAGATTTTTCCCGCCCTTCGTAATCGAGACATTGGTGTGCATGCCGCTGCCGTTCACGCCAACAACCGGCTTCGGCAGAAAGCTCGCGGTCATTCCCATCTGTGTCGCCACCTGTCGACAGATCAGCTTGTAAAGCTGAATCTGGTCCGCAGCGGCCACAACCTCACCATAGGTGTAGTTGATCTCGAACTGCGAGGGCGCAACCTCGGGATGGTCCTTCTCATTCTCGAAGCCCATCGCGCGCTGCACTTCAGCGGTCGTGTCGATAAACTCACGCAGCGGATCGCCTGGCAGCGAGTGATAGTACCCACCTTTATTCACATACTCGAAGCTACCCGTCTCGTGATAACTCCGTTCCGCATCGATCCCCTCAAACAGGAACCCTTCAATCTCATTCGCCGCGTTCAGCGTGTAGCCCTGCTTATCGAACAGCTCCTGCGAAAACGACTTCAGCACTCCCCGAATATCCGCGCTGTACGTCGTGCCGTTCTTATCGATCACCTCGCCGAATACCATCACCTTGCCTGCGCCAAACACATCCGCCGGCACCCAGTAAAACGCGCTCCAGTCGATTCCAAGCCGCAGATCGCTCTCCCGCTGCGCCGTAAATCCACGAATCGACGAACCATCAAACGTCAGGTTGTCGTAGCTCTTCACCAGGAACTTCTTGTCGTAGTCCAGCATGTGCAGGCGGCCTTCAAGATCGCTGAAAAGAACCGTCACAGCCTTGATCCGCTTCTCATCGGTCAGGTACTTCAGCCGCTCCTCCCGAATCACATCAGCCGCAACTCGATTCCTCCGCTGCTCCTTCGCCGCCAGGTTCAGGTCCTCGAGTTCGCCATAGGAAAGCTCCAGAAAATCACGAAATTCGCTCAAAATAACACTCCTTCTGCAATGAGATACACGTCTTGCTGCAACTACTGGGAAAGATGTTTTTAGGTGATTGGAAGAGGGCGTGCCTGACCGTGATCTGACCGCTCTACACCTCAAAACTAACAGAAAATTCATCGACAAAAAAGCTGCAATCGCGAAAAGCCAAAGGAAAGCCTCCGTATCTCGCCACCTTGAATCACCGAGCCCGGTGACAACGTCTAATTACTTGTCAGTCCGACCTCTCAACCAAAGGACACTCATGCAATACAAGACTCTCGGCGACACCGGCCTTCTCGTCTCCACGCTTTGTTTCGGCACAATGACCTTCCACGGCGGCACCGGCCTCTTCCGCGCCATCGGTACCGTCGACCAGACCGGAGCCGACGCGCTCATCAAAGCCTCCATCGACGCCGGCATCAATTTCTTCGACACCGCCGACGTCTACTCCGAAGGCGAGAGCGAAAAAGCCCTCGGCCAATCCCTCAAAACTCTCAACATCTCGCGCAGCACTGTAGTTATCGCCACCAAAGCCTTCGGCCGCACCGGCCCCGGTCGCAACGACGTCGGCGCCTCCCGTGGCCACATCATGGACGCCGTCGACGCCAGCCTCCGCCGCCTTCAGACCGACCACATCGATCTCTATCAGATCCACGGCAACGACTCCATCACCCCCATAGAAGAGACCCTCCGCGCACTCGACACCCTCGTCCAGCAAGGAAAAGTCCGCTACATCGGAGTCTCCAACTGGCAGGCCTGGAAGATCGCCAAGGCCCTCGGCATCTCCCAGTTCAAAAACCTCGCCCGCTTCGACACCCTCCAGGCCTACTACTCCATCGCCGGCCGCGACCTAGAGCGCGATCTCGTCCCCCTGCTCAAAGCCGAAAAAACCGGCCTCCTAGTCTGGAGCCCACTCGCGGGCGGTCTTCTCTCCGGCAAATTCTCCCGCGAAAATCAGCGCCCCGAGGGCTCCCGCCGCTCCGAGTTCGACTTCCCCATCGTCGACAAAGAGCGCACCTGGCGCATCCTCGACGTCATGGCCCCCATCGCCAAAGCCCACAACTGCAGCCCCGCCCGAATCTCTCTCGCGTGGCTGTTAGCGAAGCCCGTAGTCACCTCAATCATCATCGGAGCAAAGCGCCTCGACCAGCTCGAAGACAACCTCGCCGCCGTCGATCTCAAGCTCACCGCCGACGAACTAAAGCAGCTCGACGAAGTCAGCGCCCTGCCACCCGAGTACCCCGGCTGGATGCTTCCCTTCCAAAGCTCCAATCGCCTCGAGCCGATAGCCCGCACCGTTCCGGTCACACCCGGCAAATCATAACTCCGCAGCAGGACACCGCCCCACGAAAGGTCGTGTCCTGCCGCCCACATTAACGTTCCGCAAATAAGCAAGGCACCCGCAGCCCGACGAGGCTCACAAACGCCTATAAACTTGAACAGGATCATCATGACGACAACGAACAGCAAGACCACCACCAACAAACGCATCGGCCTCATCCAGATGTCCTGCGTCCCCGATACCGCAGCCAACCTCGACAAAGCCGCCGACCGTGTCCGCGAAGCCGCCCGCGCCGGAGCCAACGTCATCTGCCTCCCCGAGCTCTTCCGCGCCCAATACTTCTGCCAGCGCGAAGAGCACGCCCTCTTCGACACCGCCGAGTCCATCCCCGGCCCCTCCACCGAGCGCCTCAGCGCCATCGCGAAGGAAGAAAAAGTAGTCGTCATCGCCAGCCTCTTCGAGCGCCGCGCCCCCGGCCTCTATCACAACACCGCTGCCATCCTCGAAACCGACGGCAGCATCAAGGGCATCTACCGCAAGATGCACATCCCCGACGACCCCCTCTACTACGAGAAGTTCTACTTCACCCCCGGCGACCTCGGCTTCAAAGCCATGAAGACCACTCAGGGAGACATCGGCACGCTCGTCTGCTGGGACCAGTGGTATCCAGAAGCCGCCCGCGAGACCGCCCTCCGCGGCGCCAACACGCTCTTCTACCCCACCGCCATCGGCTGGCACCCCTCTGAGAAAGCCGAATACGGCGACGCTCAATACTCCGCCTGGCAGACCACGCAGCGCGCCCATGCAATATCCAACGGCGTCTTTGTCGGCGCAGTCAACCGCGTAGGCCACGAGCACGGCGACGTCATCCACAACGGTGTCGAGATGCGCGGCCCCGGCGACCACACGCCCAAATCCGGCCTCGAATTCTGGGGTGGCAGCTTCATCGCCGACCCGTTCGGTCGCGTCATCGCGCAAGCCAGCCACGACAAAGAAGAGATCCTCATCGCCGAGATCGACCTCAAGCTCCAGGAAGACACTCGCCGCAACTGGCCCTTTCTCCGCGACCGCCGCATCGACGCCTACAACGGCATCACCAGCCGCTTCATCGACTAGAGCCCCGTCCCGGTCTTAGCCGTGAACGCGCGGGAATATCTAGCCGCCAGAAGTGTTTATCTATCAGGGCCACGTCTTGGGTGGCCGGCTGATACAGCCCAGACACGAATATGCTGCTGCGTCAGAAAGGAAGTCAGATGAGATTAATGGGTAAAGTAGCACTGATTACAGGTGGCAACAGCGGCATCGGATTGGCCACCGCAAAGCGATTCCTGGAGGAAGGAGCGAAAGTCGCGATCACAGGCAGAAACCAGAAGACGCTCGAAACAACCGTACAAGAACTCGGGCCCGGGGTGCTTGTCATGAAAGCGGACGTAACAGACCGCAAAGCCATGAAGAAAGCTATCGCAGCGACAGTCGAGCAGTTCGGCAATCTCGATATCCTCTTTGCAAACGCTGGAATCGGCCCCCTCACGCCGCTCGGCAGCACCTCGATCGAGGTGTTCGAGGAGATTTTGAGCGTCAATGTAACCTCGACCTTCTTTATCGTGCAGGAGTGCCTGCCTTATCTGAACGACGGCGCTTCCATCATCTTCAACAGTTCGGTCCAGAATGTGAACGGCAGGCCTGGCCTGTCTGCCTATGCGGCAAGTAAAGCGGCCGTCAGAACAATGGCGCGCGTGATGGCCTCCGAGCTTTCTCCACGCGGAATTCGAATCAATGTGGTCACCCCAGGGGCAGTCGATACCCCTATATGGGATGCAACCGTAACCACCGACGAAGATAGACACACGCTCCACAAGGTTGTCGAAAGAGGCATCCCTCTCGGACGAATGGGCGACCCTCTGGAAGTGGCCAATGCCGTCGTCTTTCTCGCCTCAGATGAGTCCTCTTTCATTCAGGCCACTGAGATCGTTATTGATGGCGGAGCCACGGGCGCACCCATGGGAGCGCCAATCTACAAACAGTAAAACTCGGCCCTGATAGCGGCGTTACCCACATCTCAACTAGGCGGTTGCAACCGGTGGCGCGAGCCGGCCGCCCCCGAAGGAACTGCTGGCACGATCAATCTCGCCAAAGAACACCATAATGTCGTTCGGATCGGTGCCAGCACCGTCGAGTGTTTCGATTAAAGCCGCCAGCAGACGTGTCTTTCTGGCTGCGTCAGTCCCGGACGACACAAGCACTTCGATCATCAGCATCTTCTCCGTTCGAGGTTTCGGCAGACCAGGATAGTTGAGATCAACTCTCAGGTCGCTCTCCTCAAGACAAAAAAACCGCTGGAACATATCGTCGTGGGGATACCCCGCCTTGATGCTCGCCTGGTGTATGGCCCGGGAGATCGCGTCTTTTTCGTCAGCGGTTCTACCGGATCTCAACGTCACTGTAAACAACGGCATGAAATCTCCTGATGATGAAGGATGGTCGAGCCCAGCATCCAACGGCTTCCCGGTGTCTCGAACCAATCACCTCTCATAAGATTCTTCATAGGACTCGATCGATGCGCCGCCCATAACTCTGTCAACCCCCAAACCACATAAAACCCGCGTCAATCCAGCACATTCGCGTGGCGTATCAGTTATCTCCAAACAGCTATACTTAAATAAGCGCGCTCTTTCGCGAACAAGCGACCGAAGCCCACGCCAGTTCATCCAAACGTGGTGCAGGGCTGCTACCGTGTCTTGAATGCCTTGGAAGTCCAAGCCTAAGCCGCGTGGATGGAAGACTTTGCACACTTTTTGACCCGGGGAGGGGTACCTCCCAAGAAGGAGCAAGCCAGGGTGAGCCGTACGACCGACACACCGACCAACTACCGCATGCCCGCAGAGTGGGCTCCCCACGCCGCCACCTGGCTCGGCTGGCCCCATAACGCCGAAGACTGGCCCGGCAAATTCCAAACCATCCCCTGGGTCTACGGAGAAATCGTCCGTCATCTCTCCAGCGTCGAAGACGTCCACATCCTCGTCAACGACCTTGCCGCCGAGCGCCGCGCCACCAACCTCCTCCGCCGCGCCGGAGCCAACCTCGCCCGCCTCCACTTCCACCACTGGCAGACCGATCGCGTCTGGCTCCGCGACTCCGGCCCCATCTTCGTCAAAAACGCCGCAGGCGAATCCGCCATCACCAACTGGAAGTTCAACGCCTGGGCCAAGTACGACAACTGGCACCGTGACGACCAGATCCCCCAGCACGTCGCCAAACACTACGACATGCCCCAGTTCAAACCCGAGATCGAAGGAGCCAACGGCAAGCCCCACCGCCTCGTTCTCGAGGGCGGCAGCATCGACACCAACGGCGCCGGCCTCCTCCTCACCACCGAAGAGTGCCTCCTCAGCGAAATCCAACAGCGCAACCCCGGTCTAGGCGACGAGTCCGAAACCCGCAAGCGCCTGGAGCAGGCCTTTCACGAATATCTCGGCATCGAAAAAGTTCTCTGGCTCCATAAAGGCTGTGCCGGCGACGACACCCACGGCCACGTCGACGACATCACCCGCTTCGTCGCCGAAAACAAGATCCTCACCGCCGTCGAGCCCAACACTCACGACGAAAACCACCTGCCCCTCGCCGAAAACCTCAACCGCCTCCGCAACTTCCGCAACCTCGCAGGCGAGCCCTTCGAAATAGTCGAGCTGCCCATGCCCGCCCCGGTTATCTTCGAAGGCCAACGCCTACCCGCCAGCTACGCCAACTTCTACATCGCAAACTCGCTCGTCCTGGTCCCCACCTTCAACGACCCCAACGACCGTCACGCGCTCAACATTATTGCTGCTTGCTTCCCCGACCGCGAGATCATCGGCATCCACGCCGTCGACCTCGTCTGGGGCCTAGGCACCCTCCACTGCCTCTCCCAACAAGAACCCGCATGAATACCATGACAGACAAAACAGATACGACAACTACATTGGACACCAAAGACACGAAAGATCAGTCCTACCGAGCCGCCCTCGAAACCTACATCGCGACCCACGCCAAGCCGACCCACAAATTCGGCCACCAACCCCGCCTCTACGCACTCACGCAGCAAATCGGACAAGGCCTCACCTATGACGATGACGTAGTCTTCGCCGCAGTCTGGCTCCACGATCTAGGCGTCTTCGTCGGCCACCGCCCCGAAGACGAAGTCGCACTCAAAACCTGGGACCACGTAGCCTACGCGATCGAAAAAACTCCCGCGCTCCTCACGGAGTTCTGCTTCCCCGAAGAAAAAATCACCGCCGTTCTCGAAGTCATTCGCACCCACCAGCCCCACGACAAGCCACTCACCATCGAAGCCACCATCGCCCGCGACGCCGACATCCTCGAGCAACTCGGCGCCATTGGCATCACCCGCACCCTCGCCAAACTAGGCAGCGACACGCGTTTCGAAACCTTCACCGAAGCCCACACGGCCCTCAAAAAACACCTCACGAATCTCCCCTCACAGCTCCTTCTTGAGACCTCGAAAGTCCTCGCAGCCCCGCGCATCGCGACCATGCAAACCTTCCTCGATGCCCTCGAATCCGAAGCCGGCCCAAATCTCTATTAACCGCTCTGATCACGAAGCAAAGCTAAACTAGCCTGCAATGACCTCTGCGAACGAAACCGACGAAGCCTACCTCCGCAAAGCAATCGCAGAAGCCAATGGCGCCGAGGCAAATGGCGAAGTTCCCGTAGGCGCCGTCGTCGTCCATCAAAACAAAATCATCGGCCGCGGTCAGAACCGTGTCCTACGCGACAACGACCCCACCGCCCACGCAGAGATCGTCGCCCTCCGCCAGGCCGGTCTTTATCTACGCAACTACCGCCTCGAAGACTGCACCCTCTACGTCACACTCGAGCCCTGCGCCATGTGCGCCGGAGCCATCCTCCACGCACGCATCGCTCGCCTCGTCTACGCCGCGCCCGATCCCAAAGCAGGCGCCTGTGGCTCAGTCCTCTCCGTCATGAACCACCCCCAACTCAACCACAAAGTCGAAGTCACCGCCAACCTCCTCGCCGAAGAGTGCGGCACCCTCCTCACCGCTTTTTTTCGCAAACGCCGCCAGGAAAAGTCCCAAGCCCGCATCCTACAAACCGAAGCAGCGCCCCGCGACGCAGCGAAGGAGACACTCATGGCGACAAAAAAGAAGTGGTCCGCAAAGGTAAACACCGACTCAACCCATCCCGACGAAGGCCTCTTCAAAAAAAACGCCTCCGCCATAGCCAAAGCGCTCGCGACAAAAAAAGTCTCTCCAAAGGGCCCAGCCTCCGGCATGCAGATGCTGAACTTCTACATCAACCGTGCCGGCAAAAACCTAGCCCAGGAACGTCACGCCGAACTGGAAAAAGCGAAGACGCTTCTCTCCGAAATCATCGCCAAAGAAAAGCCCGAGCCCGCGAAGCCAGCAAAAAAATCCGCAGCGGAAAAAGCCCCAAAGAAAGCAACCAAGAAAGCCGCTGCAAAAAAATCCATCAAAAAATAGGAGCCATCAATGCCAGGTCGTCTCGCAGGCAAAGTCGCAATCGTTACCGGCTCCGGCTCCGGCATCGGCCAATCCATCGCCATCCGCTTCGCCAGCGAAGGCGCCAGCGTTGTCGTCGACTACCGCACCAACATAGAAAAGTCTAAGGAGACCGCTGCCAAAGCCGAAGCCGCTGGCGGCAAAGCCATTCTCGTCCGAGCCGATGTTACCAGCCTTAGCGACACGCAAAACCTCGTCGACCAGGCCTACGAACAACTCGGCCGCTGCGACATCCTCGTCAACAACGCCGGCATCGAAAAAAGCGCATCTTTCTGGGACGTCACCGAAGCCGACTATGACGCCGTCCTCAACGTCAATCTCAAAGGCGCCTTCTTCCTCACCCAGGCCTTCGTCCGCCGCCTGCGCGACGCGAAGCTCCCAGGCCGCATCATCAACATCTCCTCCGTCCACGAGGACATGGTCTTTCCCAACTTCTCCACCTACTGCGCCTCCAAGGGTGGCGTCCGCATGCTCATGCGCAATCTCTCTGTCGAGCTTGGCCCACTCAACATCACCATCAACAACATTGCCCCCGGCGCCATCGCCACTCCCATCAACGTCAAGTTGATGGAAGACAAACCCAAGCTCGACGCCCTCCTCAAAAACATCCCGCTAGGTCGCATGGGCACACCCGACGACGTCTCCGGCGTAGCCCTCTTCCTTGCCTCCGACGACGCCGCCTACGTCACCGGCTCCACCTACTTCATCGACGGCGGCCTAATCCGCAACTACCACGAGCAATAAATCCACATCCCAGCTGCGCACAAATCAGCAAAAAGGGTATACGCGCCACGAAGTGGCCGCCCCGCGCGCAGCGGGCCCGTCCGGCAGGACAGCTCTAGCGTGTCGAGTAGTAAGCCGTCACGTCCGTATTCGGAGGCGTAATATCAAACGCCCGCAGCATCGTGATGATCTGCCCGCGATGGTAGGTAGAGTGGTTGATCGCATGTAACACAATCTGCCACCGAGGAACACAGAAACGCGTGTCGTCGGGCAGCACGGTCAAAAGCTCCAGAGTAAGGTCCGCCTCAGAAGCTGCATCGATCCATCGTCGATACCCATCCCACAACTCCGGCCACGATTCGACGAGAAATTCGAAAGAGTGGTGCGGAGCAGGACCGGGCGGTAGCTTTTCGTTATCAACTTCGGCCAATCTGCGAAGCCACACCTGCTCAGCATCATAAACATGGCAGAAGGTCTGCAGAATATTCGAGTGAGACGCGCCCATCCCTCTTTCCCGCTGCTCGGGCGTAAGAGCCGTACAGGCATCGAGAACCTGCTGAGTCCCCCAGGCAGAGTAGCCGGTATGCGCGAGCAAAAGCACCTTAAGCTGCGACATAACAGGGATTCTAATCCAGCCATACCCTGCCCTCGGCCAGCCAGCGGGTAAAATAAAACTCTATGGATCTCACCGTCTACTCCGCCTCCTGGTGCCGTGACTGCCGCGAAGCCAAGCGTTTCCTGACAACACACAACATCCCGTTCAAAGAGATCGACATCGAGAACACCCCCGGCGCCGCCGACCTCGTCATCCAGAATACCGGCAAGCGCGCCATCCCTCAGTTCGTTCTCGACGGCAAGTGGATCCAGCCCTATAAACCCAGTGAAGGCTTCCTCTACGACGAAATGTCTGAACTCTTCGGCGTAAGTCAGCCTTAGTTCGATTGATCCAACTGTCAAAATTGTCATCCTGAGCACAACTAGATCATCAAATGGTTCGGGGACATTCGCCAAGCGCAACACTGAAGGAAACTCATGATCGCCCGCTACACACGCCCCGAACTTGGCCGCATCTGGTCCGACGCCAACAAGTACCAGTGCTGGCTCACCGTAGAAGTAGCCGCCTCTCAGGCCCTCGCCAAGTTCGGCCTTGTCCCCCAGTCTGCTGCCGACGCCATCCGCGACAAGGGCGCCTTCACCGTCGACCGCATCAACGAGATCGAAGCTGAGGTCCGTCACGACGTCATCGCCTTCACCACCACCGTCGCCGAGCACATCAACTCCCCCGAAAACTCCCGCTGGCTCCACTACGGCCTCACCAGCACCGACGTCGTCGACACCGCACAATCCCTCCAGATCAAAGAGGCATCCGCCATCATCCGCGCGGGCATCGTGGCCCTCTCCGAAACCCTGAAGAAGCGCGCCCTTGAGTTCAAACACACACCCATCATCGGCCGCACCCACGGCATCCACGCCGAGCCCTCCACCTTCGGCCTCAAGCTGCTCCTCTGGTATTCCGAGATGCAGCGCAACCTCACCCGCTTCGACGCAGCCGCCGAAGACCTTCGCGTCGGCAAGCTCTCCGGAGCCGTCGGCACCTTCGGCCACCTCAAGCCCGAACACGAAGAAGCAATTTGTAACCAATTAGGTCTCAAACCAGTCGCGATAGCGACTCAGGTAGTCCAGCGCGACCGCCACGCCGCCTACATCTCCACTCTCGCCGTCCTCGCCAGCACGTTAGACAAGATCGCCACCGAGATTCGCCACCTTCAGCGCACCGAAGTCCGCGAGGCCGAAGAGTTCTTCAGCGAAAAGCAAAAGGGCTCAAGCGCCATGCCCCACAAGCGCAATCCCATCACCAGCGAACAGATCTCCGGCCTCGCCCGAGTCATCCGCTCAAACGCACAGACGGCCTTCGAAAACGTAGCCCTGTGGCATGAGCGCGACATCTCGCACTCCTCTGCCGAACGCGTTATCCTCCCCGACTCCACCATCCTCGCCGACTACCTCCTCGCGAAGACGGAAAACCTGATCGCCAAGCTCCTCGTCTATCCAGCCCGCATGCTGAAGAACCTCGAATCCACCGGCGGTCTCATCTTCTCCGGTCAACTTCTGCTCGACCTCGCCGAATCCGGCATGTCCCGTGAAGACGCCTACCGCCTCGTCCAGGGCCACGCCATGAATTCATGGAAGAACGACCTCATCTTCCGCGACGAGATCGCCAAGGTCCCCGAGATCACCGCCCGCCTCTCCCCCGAAAAACTAGCCCGCGCCTTCGACTACAACCGCCAACTAGCCAACGTAGACGCCATCTTCACCCGAGTCCTCGGCGAATAGATCTTTTTTGCAATAGCGAATATTCTCAACATCAGAACCTGCATCCATCTGCAATGGAGCATCAACGGTGAAGAGTTTTTTTCGCAAATTGATCCGCTGCGTCGCCGCTCTCACTCTATTCACACTCCCCATAGCCGCGCAGAACTCCGACTACGACCAGCCCTACCGCCCGCAAGTCCACTTCTCCCCTGCGGAAAACTGGACGAACGACCCCAACGGTCTCGTCTTCTTTCAGGGCGAGTACCACCTCTTCTTCCAGTACAACCCCTACGGCGATCAGTGGGGACACATGAGTTGGGGCCACGCCGTCAGCACCGATCTCCTCCACTGGCACGAGCTTCCAGTTGCCATCCCCGAACACGACAACACCATGATCTTTACCGGCAGCGTCGTCGTCGATCACGGCAACACCAGCGGCTTCTGCACTCACGGCGACTGTCTCGTCGCCATCTACACCGGCCACACTCAAACCCCTGAAGGAATCCGCCAAACTCAAAACCTCGCCGTCAGCCTCGACAAAGGCCGCAACTGGGCGCAATACCCCGGCAATCCCGTCCTCGATCTCCACCTGGCAGACTTCCGCGACCCCAGCGTCAGTTGGGACCCCATCGCGCGCCACTGGGTCATGGCCGTCTCCCTCCCCAAAGAACACAAGATCCGCTTCTACTCCTCCTCCAACCTCAAAGCCTGGACACAACTCAGCGACTTCGGTCCCACCGGAGACATCAACGGCGACTGGGAGTGCCCCGACCTCCTCCAGATCCCCTCCTCCAACGGTGCAAAGAGCATCTGGGCTCTCAAGGTCGGCCTCAATCCCGGCGCCCCACAAGGCGGTTCTGGCGAGCAATACTTCCTCGGAGACTTCGACGGCAAAACCTTCCGCCAATCACGCCTCCGCGGCTCCTACGGCTGGACCAACTACGGCAAAGACGACTATTGCGCCATCAGCTACAACGGTCTACCCAAGGATCAGAAACCTGTCCTCATCGGCTGGATGAGCAACTGGCAGTACGCCGCCCAAATCCCCACCACTCCCTGGCGAGGACAGATGAGTATCCCTCGCCGTCTCTCCTTCATCAACGACGCCGCAGGTCTCGCCCTCAAACAGGAGCCCATCATCGCTCCTCTCCGAGGGAAAAACTACGAGATCTCAGCCCTCGCCACCAACACCTCTGCCCTCTATGGAAGCGGACACACCATCCAACCTCCCTTCGAAATTCGGATCCACTTCGGCCATCCCGTCGAATCCGTCTTCGGCCTGAAAATCTACTCCGACCAGCAACACTGGACCGAAGTAGCCTTCGACACCGGCAAGAAAGAGTTCTACATCGACCGCACCCACTCAGGCGCAGCCATCAGTCCAGAGTTCCGCGTCCGAACCAAAGCTCCGCTGGTCACCACTCGCCCCTACGACCTCACCCTGATCGTCGATCGGTCCTCCGTCGAAGCCTTCGCCCAGGACGGAACCATCGCCATGACAGACCTGGTATTCCCCGTCGCCAACAATCTTCAAATCCAGATCTTCCCCGACGACGCAAAGCCCATCGAAAGCGAAGGCCAAGTCTGGGAACTCAAATCAATCTGGTAATCTTTTCGAACCTCTTCGCGACGATGCGAAGCAACTAAGCAGCGCCGACTGGAGTTCTACATGAAGAAAGCAATCCTCGCACTCTTCGCAATCGTCCTGCTAACCAACACCGCCCTGGCCGCTTCACCGAACGTGATGGCGCCTATCCGCCAGTTCATCGACGGCTTCAACACAGGCGATACTCATTCCGCATTCGCAGCCTACGAAGACGGTGACATCACCATCATCGACGAGTTCTCTCCCCATCGATGGACCGGCCCCAACGCCGCCAAAGAATGGGCAGCCGACTACGAAAAACATGCCACGTCCACAGGCGTCACCGAAGGCATCGTCAAATATAGCGCCCCCACGCGCACAGAAATCGAAGAAGACCTCGCCTACGTCATCATCCCCACCGTCTATCTCTACAAGCAGAACGGCAAACCGATCGCCGAAGAAGGCCAGGCAACCTTCGTCCTTCATGCAGAGCCGAGCGGCTGGAAGATCCGAAGCTGGACATGGTCCGGCGTCAAACCGCATCCGGCAACGTAACTCCGAACACACCGGCACGCCCTGTTCGAAAACCATCTGCCCGTTATACGATCTCTCTATGAGTGATTTCATTCCAAAAGCAGCTGAAGTTAAGACCCGCGGGCTGAGCCCGAAAGCACAGAAGCTTCAGGCCGCACGCGAAAAAGCTGCGGCTCAGGCAAAGGGCGGCGACAAATCTCTTGCCACCTCGTCGACCGCTTCCGTCAAGGCGAAGGACTCCTTCGCCGGATCCAAAAAAACAACCTTCCAGCGCAAAGCTGTGTAGCGTCATGGCACCGGCCGCGCAGGCCGGTGTCTTACACACATTCCTTCCCACCGAATCGCATCGGTCAGGAGCATCATCCAATTGAAGTCAGCCACCTGACTCAAGGATCACTCATGTCCCGCATCGCGCTCATCGCTGGAGTCACAGGCATCGTCGGCAACAATCTCGCGCACCAGCTCCTCGCAAATGGCTGGCATGTCCATGGCCTCGCCCGACGCGCCTCGAACGCCATCGACGGAGTCAACTTCATCGCCGCCGATCTCCTCGACCCCACCTCTCTCCGCGCCGCAGTCTCTCATCTCAAGCCGTCGCACATCTTCTTCGCCACCTGGCTCCGCCAACCTACCGAAGCGGAAAACATCCGCATCAACTCAGCCATGGTGCGCAACCTCCTCGAAGCCGTCGCGCCCGCCGGGTCAGTCCGCCACGTAGCTCTCGTCACCGGCCTGAAGCACTACCTCGGCCCCTTCGAGGCCTACGGCAAAGGCAAGCTCCCCGCCACGCCATTCCGCGAAGAGCAACCCCGCCTCGAAATCGAAAACTTCTACTACGCCCAGGAAGACGAGGTCTTCGCCGCCGCAGACCGCGACGACTTCAACTGGACCATCCATCGCCCGCACACCATCATCGGCTACGCGCTCGGCAACGCGATGAACATGGGCGTCACTCTTGCCGTCTACGCAAACATCTGCCGCGAAACCGGTCGCCCCTTCCTCTTCCCCGGCTCGGCCGCCCAGTGGAACAGTCTCACCGACATGACCGACGCCAGACTCCTCGCACGCCATCTCGAATGGGCCGCAACGATACCAGTAGCATTTAATCACGCCTTCAACGTAGTCAACGGCGACGTCTTCCGCTGGAACTGGATGTGGCCTCGTCTCGCCGATTGGTTCGGCATAGAACCCGCTCCCTTCTCCGGCCAGGGCACTCCGCTTGAACAACAACTAGCCGGCACCGAAGGCATCTGGCACAAGATCGCAAAATCCCACAACCTGATCGAGTCCAACATCGACCAACTCGTCTCCGCATGGCACACCGACGCCGACCTCGGCCGTCCCATCGAAGTCGTCACCGACATGAGCAAGAGCCGCAAACTCGGCTTCCTCGACTACCAACCCACCGACGACAGCTTTTTCGACCTCTTCACTCGCCTCCGCCACGACCGTATCATTCCCTAAGAGTTTGATTTCGACTTCACAAACCCGATATCAACCTACTTAGGAAAATGACGATGATCAAGACTCAATCCGACTACGACCAGCATTATCCTCAGGTACCTCTCGACCGCTGGAAGAGAAATGTAGTCGAAGCCGTCGAGAGAATAGGTGATAAGCACTATCAATCAACCCACTGGCTCCAAGATGATCGACCTGCTTGGGAGGACCCGAATGAGGTCGTCAGTGTGCTAGTGGACGACTGTGTGTTCAACCTGTTTCTGCAGGACTGTGCTTTTAGCTTTTCGGACCAACAGCATGAAGCAGCGGCGAACTTCTCCCTAACGCTGAATAGTTTCCTCAACGAAGCTCCGGAAATACTGGAGGCAGAAGAAACGTTGAATGATCCACGATGGCAAGATGTTCAGTCATCTGCGATTGGCTTTGTTGCAGCATTCGCACTCCCATAACTATCTTCGTACTTGGCAATGTCAGACACACTCGTCCAAATCGTAGACGCAGCCGTAGCCGACGCCTACCAGCGAGGAGACCCTCACCTCGTCTGCCACCCCGGCTGCTCTCAATGCTGCATCGGCGTCTTCCCCATCGCCCACGAAGACGGAGCACGCCTGCGCGAAGGCCTAGCCACACTCGAGCAAACCGACCCGGTTAAAGCCACACGCATCCACAACCGAGTCAAAGATTCCCTCACCCGCCTAGACCCATGGTTCCCAGGCGACCTCACCACCGGCATCCTCAACGAAGACCACGAAGCCGCCATCCTCTTCGAAGAGTTCGCCAACGACGAGCCCTGCCCCGTCCTAGACCTCACCACCGGCACCTGCGATCTCTACGAACATCGCCCCATCCTCTGCCGCACTTTCGGCCCACCCATGCGAAGCGAAGGCGACAACGGCGAAGTCAACCTAGCCACCTGCGAGCTTTGCTTCATCCACGCCACCACCGAAGAGATCGCCGCTTGCGAACTAGACCCCACCATCCCAGCCAAAGAAGAAGCCAGCAACGAAGCCTTCAACACCACCCACAACCTCCACGGCCAAACCCTCATCGCCTACGCCCTACGCCCCCGAATCACCCCCTGACCTATCCGCTGATCCGGCGCGCCACCACTCCTCTCAGATCTCAATGAGGACTCATATTCAACAGTTGATACAATTCGTCGCGCAGCAAAATCGCGCAGACTAGTCTGACTCGTCGCCATCAAACCAATCACTTTCACTGTCTTTTATGTCTAACTTTACTGTCCTTGGTGTCTAACCTTATATGACCATCAGAAGCTGGGCTGTACGCATTGTCCTCTTTGCTGGCGCACTGTTCCTGTCCCTGTTCTTCATCACATTTCTGATAGTGCAGATTCAGTTGATAATATCCCGCTGGCGAGCCGAGCGGCTGTCCGCAGATATGCATCAGATTCGCCTCTACCAAAGCACCTGGGCCGATGCCCAACGCCTTATGCACCGCTGGGGAGCGTGGGGCCACTACGACGGCAGTTGCACGCAAGTTTGCCATTACGCAATCAGCATAGGCACCATCAGATATCAAAACCCCAATGCTCCCCGTCGCGCTTGGGTGGATTGGTTTTCCGCGCACGACCGTCTCAATCTCTACCAATGGCTCGGCGGGCGCGACGTAGTGTTCTACGCTTCCTTCACCGTCCATGACGGGACCATCTGGAGAACAGGCAGCGGGATTGGCGTCGAAGTCCCCACCAGGAGGATGCGAAGCGATAACGATTGGCCCTGGACTCTCTCTATCAGTGCCGAGAGTCGCCAGCGGCTTCATCGGACGATAGAAGACCCGTTCAGTTACATGTACTCCGAGGATGAGCTCGCCCAGCACCCGTACTACAAAGCAGGAAGACCAGGGGGCTGCATGGTCGCCTGCCAGATGGAGATTGTCTACTATTCCCCCCATACTCCACCTGCCGATATCGAGCGCCTCACATCGTATAACTTCTCATGCTTCACCCAGTTCACCGCGTGTGCGCACATTGACGATCTATTGCCTGCATCCAGAGAGTGGCACCTCTACGACGAATACCAATCCAGCCCCACTGTGCCGATACCACCTCCAAGGCCCGAACCCAGCTATACCAAGATGCCAATCCCTCCTCCCTGCAGCAACATTCCTGTATGGGCGCACGCGCGGGACGTCCGCTACGCCTTGGCCGTCGAAGTCCTCCCGACCACGGCAGATGACCAGAAGTTCGATCCCGGCATGGCAAAAGTGCGGATCGTCACTTCTCTCAAGGAGCCTTCTCCCTGGCTGCCCGGCGCTATCGTCAGGGGACACCCCTACGGAAATGGAGACATCCCGCCTGAAAAAGGCCAAGGGATGGTTCCCGGAAAACGATTCATCGTGTTTCCCGTCGGGAATGACGAAAAGCACGACATCCTAACAAAAGACTCGCCAATCAAACTCGACCGATGCGGTGTGCTGGAAGACACTCCCGAAATACGACGCGAGCTTGAAAAGGGCTTTGCGCAGAACGACACACTGCGTCCTTAATGCGGAGGTACCCTCTCCCATCAGCGATAATCAATCCAGTGACAGAACCGACCAACATCACGTTAGCCGTCACTGGAGCCAGCGGCAGCATCTACGCCGCCGAGATCCTTCGCGCCGTCGCCGCCGACCCCCGCGTCACCAAAATCAATTTCGTCGCCTCCGACAGCGCCCTCCGCGTCTTCGCCGAAGAGCTCCACCTAAGCGGACGCAACGACCTCGCCGAAAAACTCCTCGGCGCTCCCTCCCCCAAACTCCAGCAACACGCCGAAACCGACATCGCAGCCAACATCGCCAGCGGCAGCTACCCCACCGACGCGATGATCATTCTCCCCTGCTCCATGGGCACCCTTGCGTCCATCGCCAATGGCCTCGCGCAAAATCTCATCCACCGCGCTGCCGACGTCTGCCTCAAAGAAAACCGCCCCCTCATCCTTTGCATCCGCGAGACACCGTTCAACCGCATCCACATCCGCAACATGCAGCTAGCCTCCGACGCTGGCGCCACCATCTTCCCCGCCATCCCCACACTCTACAACCACCCGCAAAGCACGCAAGAGATGGCTCGCAACTTCGTGAACCGAGTCCTCGCCCACATCGGCCTGCCACAACCCAACGCCTACCAGTGGCAACCCGACTAGCCGAAGCACGCAACATCAAGAACCCGCCGGAAACGTCCTCTCGCCACCATGCATCGGCGGCTGCGCCCGCAAAAACTCGACCGTCCCCTCGATCACAGGCTTCGCACACTCCGCCGGAGCCAGATGCCCACACCCTTCGACAATATCCAGCACAGACTGCGGCACACTCCTATGAATCGTCTCCCCTGAAGCCAGCGGAATCAGCTCATCCTTAGAGCCCCACACAATCAACATAGGCTGCGAGATATTGTGCAACCGAAAATCCAGTAGATCCTTCCCTGTAATCATCGAGGCTGTACTTCGATTCACCACCCACGCATTCCGCTGCAGCTTCCGCACCATCGCCTCCGCCGCAAAATCAGGAACATCCCGAGGATTCGGAGTCAGCATCGAAATCAACTTCCTTACACCCGCGACATCATGCGGAGTAAACAAATCCGCCTCGAACGTAGCCGGAAAATACACGCCCGCGCTGTCGTACACAATCAGCCGGTCCACCATCTCCGGATGATCCAGCGCCAGCTTCATCACGATCCACCCACCCATCGACCATCCACCAACATCCGCCTTGGGAACATGCACCGCCTGCATGAACTGAGCCACCGTCTGCTCCTGCAGCGAGATCGAGTAACTCACATCGGGCTTCGGCGACCTTCCGTATCCCAGCAGATCCGGTGCATACACATGAAATCCCTGCGCCGCCAGCGCCGGAATCATCGCCCCCCAATCCTCAACCCGAGCTCCCAGCCCATGCACTAGCACCACCGGCGTCCCAGCTCCACCCGCTGGTCCAGCCTCGAAATAATGAAGCCTGTATCCGCCAGCCTCGACGTACTCGCTCTTCACGCCGAGGCGCCAAAGATGAAATCGAGTATGCTGATCCGCGACCCAAAGCGGATAGCGATAAAAGATCAACCCGGCCGCGACAACCACAAGCAAAAGAAAAGCCACAACGCGCAGTGCAAGCTTCATAGCCCAGTCTTCTCCGCATTACACCTTCAGCGGCTTGCCAAACTCTTCTCCAAACACCGTGTGTCCCATCTCAAACCGCCCGCCGTCGAACTTGTCCGTCCCCTGCACATGTCCAATCGCCAGCAGCGCCACCACCCAATAGCTCAGCGGAAGCCGCAGCACTTCATGCACCTTGTCCTGTTCGAACCCTTCCATCGGCGCGGTGTCGTAGCCCATCACCTCGGCCATCAACAGCATGTGCGTAAACGCGAGCATCACCTGCTTATTCAGCCACGCCTGCATCTGCCCGCTACTGAAGCTTGACATGTAATTCGGAACGCTGCTCTGTGCCTGCGCCGCATAACTCTCCGGCATCCCACCCTTGCGCCCCTTCTCGAGTATCAGGTCCAAATCCTTCCGCCACCCATCGGTATCGCCGCAGGCCACGATCACCACCGAGGCCTCTTCGACCTTACCCTGGTTATAGCTCGCGCCCCGCAGCTTCTTCTTCTGCTCCGCTGACTGCACCACTACAAAACGCCAGGGCTGAAGATTGTATCCGCTCGGTGCATGCAAGCCTGCATCGAGAATCTGGCGCAGGTCCTCCGCCGGAATCGGCGTTCCATCAAAACTCGGTGTCGCTCTACGTTCTTGGATTGCCTGACTCAGTGTTTTTTTAATCTTTGTCATTGTTCTCTTTCTTGCCTGTCAATAGAGTGCCAGTTCTAACCTGGAAGGTGAGTCATCTTACCCTGCATCTCTTACCGTCCTGCAGAAACGATTCTCAAGATATCACTACCCAATCAAACACCAATCAGAAGACTGCGCGGCCGCCTCAATGAATCTGGCTCATCGCCTCTTCAGTCGCAAATGGATTCTGCCCAGGAGCCTCCGCAATCATCCACACGCCGTGAAAGGGCTTCCTCAACTCCGGATACGCAGTCAAGAGCGCAGTCATCGCATCCAAGTTATGCTTCTTCGCAGTCGCCGCATCTCCCACCTGCTCCAACTTCAGATGCGCCGTGATGTCCACCTTGTCATTCCCAAGCGAGTCATCCACCCCCAACGCGGTAAAGCGGTACTCCACTCCATCTGGACCCTTCACCACTAGCGGCGACTCCGCACTCACGCCCTCCGACAACGCAGGTGGCGCAGCCGCAGTCTCCTCAGCCTTCAACTTCTCCAGATGCGTGCTCTGAATAAAGTTCGCAGGCCGCAGCAGACTCTCCGCCTGCTGGTAGTAGAGCCACGCATTCCAATGCTCTTTCTGAGCCGTCATCAGACGTGCCTGCGTCCAGTACCAAAGCCCATCATGACCCGCCGCCATCAAAGGCTTCGGATAGAACCCCGCCATCACCCACTGACCCTGATCCTGCCGCAGCAGAAAAGACAACCGCCACGGCGCAGCGCCATCGGGAACGTCCATCATCGCAAATCCATAGCGTCCCGGCGCCAGCCCCGAAATAATAAAATCTGCTTCCGCGGACGTCTTATTCAGCGAACAGAAAAACTGTGCATCCGGCACCGACCCATCCGCAGCACGCTTCAGTTCAGTCCCATCCAGCACATAAACCTGTTCCACCTTCAGCGTGCCACCCTTCACATGCGCCGCGGTGCTGCTCACAACCTCTCCAATACCACCAAAATCCTTGGCATATTCGGCAGCTGTAGCCGCACGCAAACCGGCCACATCACCAGCCTGAACCTTCGCCGCCAGCCCGCGCGCCGCTGTCACTAAAGCCTCTCGCTCTCCGCCCGTCATCTGCGACTGTGTCGTGCACACCTCCGCCGACGCCACCCCAGCCACAAGTAGCCCCACCATCAGCAATCCAATCTTCAGTCTCATCATCACGTCCACCATCAACCTGTTACAGAGCCTCGATAACCCATTTGAGGACGCACAAAAAGGCCATCCCAGTCTACAGCTACTCCTACACATCCAACAGGCGAAGCCTTAGTCCAGCGTCTCCCAGCTGCGGAGCGCGTGTTCATAGATCTCCATATTGACGCGTTTGCCGCGAAACTTTACCCCCTCCATGCCCAGTCGGAACCGCTGTTCCGCCGCAGCTTCACCCCTTAGCTTAATTTCACCGCCTGCACCGACAATGCGTTGCCAGGGTAATCCCTGAAGAGGAGCTTGCCGCAGCAACCGTGCCACCGCACGATGGTACAAGGGATAGCCAGCCGCAGCCGCCACCTTGCCATACGTTGAAACCTTGCCCTTGGGAACCGAACGAATGATGCTACGAAAAGCCGCATCTCGTTGCTCGTCTTCACGCAGCGACTCTTTCAAAATTCTTCGTTTCAGGTTCTGCGGAACAACCGTCGCGCGCATGACCAAAACTCTATCAGAGCCTCGACGGACGAAGCATCTTCCCGACTCATCCCCAAGCCGGGCAAACCAACCGTCCAAAGCATGGAAATTCGCTGCCCGCAGGTCATCCGCGATAAACTATAGAAGAGGTTCTTCGCGGCGATGACATTTCTTCGCCGCAGCGCGTCCTACAACTACATGCAGAGCATCGGGCCAATTCGTTTCATCCTCTATTCCAGCCTCGCCTCCGCCGCCCTGCTGTCTGCGCAGTCTGTCCCCACCTCTCAGTTCAAACCATCCGCAACCGTTCCGGCCGCATCAACCTTGCCGCCGACTCCCCCCACCATTGAGCCCACGGTCCCGCTCACTCCCTCTCAGCAACAGCCAAAGCGCGCTCAGGTCACCTTGGTCAACGGCAGTCTCTCGGTCTCGGCCGACAACTCCAGCCTCAACCAGATCCTCCGGCAGATCTCCCATGACACCGGCATCAAGATCACAGGAGGCGTCATGGATGAGCGAGTCTTCGGGCAATACGGTCCCGCCGCGCCAGATCAAATTCTCGCCGAACTGCTAGACGGCACAGGCAGCAACATGCTCTTCGTAAAACACGATGGCAACGCCGCGCCGGAGCTCATCCTCACCCCACGTCAGGGCGGTCCCACTCCACCCAACCCGAACGCGGTCGCCTCCGACGACAAAAACGAGTCCGATGACTCTCAATCGCAACCTGCCCCCGAACCTCAGCCCGCCGCCGAAGCGGTTCCTGACCGGAACAGGACCGTGCCGCCAATCGTTCCCGCCGCGCCCGGCGCATCCACTCCCGCGGACGGATCCCAGCCAGACTCCCCCAACGGAGTCAAAACACCCCAGCAGATCTACGAGCAGCTCCAGCATCTCCGCCAGCAGACTCCGCCTCAATAGGTTTAAACTTCAAATTAGGCAGCCACCGGCTATGTCAGCCTCTCCGCCTGGGGCACTTCGGCTGGACTCCGTTTGCGAGATCATTAAATTTTAGGATTTGTTGTTTGAATACTTGAGATGCACCGTCCCGCGGAAGCGGAAGGGGCTGTTTCGATTCGAAAAGTCGATACCCTTAGCTCTTCGCAGCCTGTGCAGTCGCCGCCACTCGACGGGCCGCGTTTCCTGCCACCTGACGGGCATGCATGTGGAATGCGCTAAACATGGCAATACAAACCCCATAAGCAACCAGGACACCTACAGCCAGCGAAGCCAACACCGCACAGACCAACATAATCGACGTCATCACACCCAACCCTCGAATTCATAGGTCGCCGGCCTTTTTACGGCGACTGAACTTTTAACATCTCGGCTATTGTTGCAAACTTACCTGCCATTACAATGACCCGAAAGTGGCTCTTGTTGTTCCTTCGGATACATCATTCCCACTCCGGGGTTGTACCAGCCAAAATCAGCTCTCACCCCCGCCCGACCTTCTCCTCCCCAAAATGCCGTATTCTAGAGACTTGGCCGAACACCGCCACAGAACTCACATGGGCATTACACACATCACCGTCCGCGGCGCTCGCCAGCACAATCTGCGCAACGTCGACGTCAGCATCCCGCGCAATACCCTCACCGTGGTCACCGGCCTCTCCGGCTCCGGAAAATCCTCCCTCGCCTTCGACACCATCTACGCCGAAGGCCAACGCCGCTACGTAGAAACCTTATCGGCGTACGCAAGACAATTCTTAGACCAGATGGAGCGCCCCGACGTCGACGCTATCGACGGCCTCTCTCCCGCCATCTCCATCGAGCAAAAAACCACCAGCCGCAGCCCCCGCTCCACCGTCGGCACCATCACCGAGATCTATGATTACCTGAGGCTTTTGTACGCGAGTGTAGGCCAGCCCCATTGCCCCAACTGCCACCGCCCCATCACCCGCCAGTCCGCCGAACAGATCGTCGAACGCATCGCCGCCCTCTCCCCCGGCGAACGCATCACCGTCTTCGCTCCCATCGTTCGCGGCCGCAAAGGCGAGTTCCGCGAAGAGCTCGAAGCCCTCGACCAGCAGGGCTTCCGCGCCCGCATCGACGGCGAAATGACCGAGCTCACCGAAGGCATGCGCCTCGAAAAGCGCAAAAACCACACCATCGAAGCCGTAGTAGACCGCATCATTCTCAAGCCGCTCCCGCCCGACAGCGCCAACGCAGCCCCCAAATACGACACTCGCCGCCTCGAAACCTCCGTCACCAAAGCCCTCCAGATGGCCAGTGGCCTCGTTCTCGTCGGCATTCAAAATCCCGATACCCGCGAGCAAGAGGAAACCCTCTATTCGTCCTCGATGGCCTGTCCCGACTGCGGCATCAACGTCCCCCGCCTCGAGCCCCGCAGCTTCTCCTTCAACTCCAACTACGGCGCCTGCCCCAACTGCCACGGCCTAGGCAGCATCTACGACTTCGACCCCGCCAAGACCATCACCGACTGGTCCAAACCCCTCCTCGACGGCGCCATGGGCCCCGGCAGCGGCTCCGCTTACCTCCTCCGCCTCATCAAGCTCTTCGCCGAAAAAACCAAAATCAACATCAATCAGCCCTTTGAAGACCTCACCACCGAGCAGCAGAACCTCTTCCTATACGGCCCCCCGCGCTCCGAAGCCGGTCGGACCGGCTTCCACGGCATCTTCGAATACCTCCGCTCCAACCTCGAAGACACAAAATCCGAGGGCTATCGCGAGTACATGATGCAGTACATGTCCGCGACCATCTGCCCCGTCTGCAAAGGCCGTCGCCTCCGCCCCGAATCCCTCGCCGTAACGGTAAACGGCGCATCCATCGCCGACTTCACCGCCCTCCCTCTTGAGCGCGCCCTCACCTCCGCCCGCAACATGAACTTCGTTGGCCGCGACCGCATCATCGCCGACCGCCTCCAGCGCGAGATCATCGAGCGACTCGAGTTCCTCAACGCCGTCGGCCTCGGCTACCTCGCCCTCGATCGCTCCGCCGCCACCCTCTCCGGCGGCGAAGGCCAGCGCATCCGCCTCGCCACACAGATCGGCTCCAAACTCCGCGGCGTCCTCTACGTCCTAGACGAGCCCTCCATCGGCCTCCACCAACGCGACAATCAGCGCCTCATCAACGCCCTCGAAGACCTCCGCGACCTCGGCAACACCGTCCTCGTCGTCGAGCACGACGAAGACACCATCCGCAAAGCCGACTACGTCCTCGACCTCGGCCCCGGCGCAGGAAAAAACGGCGGCATCCTCATCGCCGACGGCACCCCGCAGCAAATCATGGACAACCCAGCGTCCATCACAGGCCAGTACCTAGCCGGCAAAATAGAAATCGTAGCCCGCACCGAACCCCGCCCCCTGACGAACAACTGGGTCACAGTAGAGAACGCCCACTCCCACAACCTCCAAAACGTCACCGCCCACTTCCCTCTCGGCGTCATGACCGTCATCACCGGAGTTAGCGGCTCTGGCAAATCCACCCTCGTCAACGACATCCTCTACCGCTCCCTCGCCAAGGAACTCTACGGCTCCCGCGAAGAGCCCGGCCAGCACGGCAAAGTCATCGGCATCGACCAGCTCGACAAAGTCATCCAGATCGACCAATCCCCCATCGGCCGCACCCCACGCAGCAACCCCGCCACCTACACCGGCGTCTTCACCGCCATCCGCGACCTCTTCGCCATGCTCCCCGAGTCCCGCGAGCGCGGCTACAAACCCGGCCGTTTCTCCTTCAACGTCCAAGGCGGACGCTGCGAAGCCTGCCAGGGCGAAGGCCAGCGCCGCATCGAGATGAATTTCCTGCCCGACGTCTACGTCCTCTGCGAAGTATGTAACGGGCGTCGTTACAATCAGGAGACCCTCTCCGTAAAATTCAACGGCTACAGCATCGCCGACCTCCTCGACCTGCCCATCGCCGACGCCGTCCCGATCTTAAAAGACATCCCCACGGTAAACATCAAGCTCCAAACCTTAGTAGACGTGGGCCTCGGCTACATCCACCTCGGCCAATCCGCCACCACCCTCTCCGGCGGCGAAGCCCAGCGCATGAAGCTGGCTCGCGAGCTCTCCAAACGCCAAACCGGCCGCACCCTCTACCTCCTCGACGAGCCCACCACCGGCCTCCACTTCGACGACGTCAGAAAACTGCTAGAGGTTCTCCACCGGTTAACCGACCTCGGCAACACCGTAATCATCATCGAGCACAACCTCGACATCATCCGCAACGCCGACTACATCCTCGACATGGGCCCCGAAGGCGGCGAAGGCGGCGGCCGCATCATCGCCCACGGCACACCCGAGCAGATCGCCACCGTCGCCGCCTCTCACACCGGCAGCTTCCTTGCCCGTTACTACACCTCGCACAACTCCGACTTCGCCAGCCGCAACGGCACCAGCCACGCCGGCCCCCAGCCCGCCACCATCGCCGCCCGCGCAGACGCGATCAAACAACCAAAGGGCAAATTTATCGCCCACGAAAAGAAAACCGGCCTGGCCAAAGCCAGTGCCGCGAAACCCGCCGAAAGATCCCCCAAAAGCATCAAGCCAAAACCCGCAAAGAAGTCCACAATAAGCAAAGCATCTTCAACGGCAGAATCCGGAAAGAAAAAAGTACCATCCGCAAAACCGGTCCCACGCACGAAAAAAGCATGAGCGATCTCACCCCGACCCCCGCCGTCTCAACCCACGAAAACCATCCGTCCCAACCCTGCGACGCGGACAACCTGCGGAACACAACCTCGTTCTTCCTCCCACCCGCATCGCCCGACACTCGAAGCCAGTCCGATGCTCCCGTCGTCCGCCCCTTACTCCCCGAAGGCGAGGCCATCCTCCAGCCTCCCATGGACAACACCCCCAACGACGCGCCCGTAGATGCCCCTCACCGTATCCCCAACCTCGGCCACGCACTCCTCTTCCTCGCTATCACGGGCCTCTTCCTCTTTCTCACCCAACTTCTCATCCTCGGCTTCGCCCACCCCTCCGCAATCGGCAACAAGGCATCGGCGATCTCTTCCATCCCGCCCAAACTCCTCATCGGCACCGAGGCCCTCACTTACATCCTCACCCTCGCCATCTCCTGGTTCATCTTCCCGCTCCTCTGGAAACGCCCCTTCACCACCGGCATCGACGCCAACCCCGACGCCGCCCGTCGCAACGCCCTTCGCCTCATCCCTCTCGGCCTAACCCTCTCCTTCGCGGTCCAGGCGATCTCCTCCGTCATCGCCATCCCCAAAGACATCCCCATGGACGACTTCTTCCGCACTCCGTCCGATGTCTGGCTCGTAACCCTCTTCGGAGTCCTCATCGCACCGCTCTTTGAAGAGATCCTCTTCCGCGGCTTCCTCCTCCCCGCGGTCGCCATCGCCTACGACTGGCTCTCACTCCCCCGCACCCCCGCCGCCCGCGACTTCTGGAACTCCAACAACAAAATCTCCACACCCGCCTTCGTCTTCTCCGCCGTCTTCACCAGCATCCTCTTCGCCTTGCTCCACGGGCAGCAGACTGCCTTCACCTGGCCCGTCATCCTGTTGCTCTTCTGCGTCTCGCTCATCCTGAGCGCAGTCCGCATCCGTCTCCGCTCTGTGCTCGCCTCAACCCTCATCCACGCGAGCTACAACTTCACCATCTTCCTCACCGCCTTCATCGCCACCGGCGGCTACCGCCACCTCGACCGCATGAACCGCTAGTAAAGAGTTCTCGGCTCACTCAGTCGCTGATCCCGACTACCTGCCTCACGTAGTGTGGCGCAACTGCCTCCTTCAGCATGAAGTTCGCCACGTCGGCTCTCGAGATTACCGTGCCGCCCTTCGGCAGATGCCCTGCCACCTCCCGTATGCGACCCTTTGCGGCCTGATCCACCAGCCGCGGAGGCCGCACCATCGTCCACTCCAAATCCGGCTGCATCATCTCAGCCTCCGACCTCACATGGTCCTTCACCACATTGCGAAACAGCGTACCGCCAAACAATGCGATCAGCGCCCCTCCGTCCTGAAACAAAAACGCCGACGTGACGTGAATCAAACGCCTCACTCCAGTCACGCGCATCGCCTGCACTACGGCATGGCCAAAGTCACGCCGCAACGTCGTCGTCCGCAACGTCGAGGGACCAAACCCGGAGATCACCGCATCGCTGTCGCGCACAGCCGCAGCCATCTGCTGCACATCAAAGAGATCCCCGCCAACCAAACGCAGCCGTGGGCTCTTCTGGCTTACCTTCTCCGGCGAGCGCACAAACGCCGTCACCTCATGTCCCTCTTCCAGCGCACCAGAAACAAGTAACCGCCCGATCCCGCCCGTCGCTCCAAGAATCATCAATCGCATCGCAAATCTCCTCTCGTCATCACTTGTTGGGCCGCTCAGCGCAGCCTGGTTTAGCGTCCCGTAGCCTGCGCCGGAAGACCGGGAATCTGCACCCCAATCTGACGCAGCACACCAAGCTGATCTACCTGAATCCAGACCTCGGCAATCTTCGCGCCTTCAAACCGATAGAACACCACGCCGTGATTGGTCAGCTGTCTTCCCGTCGGAGCCACACCAAGAATAGGCACCGTATTCGTCGCGACCATCGTCCATCGCGCCGCGCCCTTGTCCCCATTGGTCAAAACATCATCCACAGTGAAGTGACGGTCAGGATACATCGCACGAACCTGCTGCACACCTTGCTCAAACACAGCCAGCCCCCTCTGTTCATTCGACCCCGTATGGTTCACGACATTCGCCGCCACCAGCTCGGGCAACAAATCCGTCCGCCCCTGATTCAGGCACTCCTCATAAAAACGATGGATCGTAACAGCATGAACATCGACGTTCGACATCTGTCCTCCTCCTTGCATGGAACGAGCCGCAGCCTGCTGCGCCGCGCAGTTGAGAGCCATCGCGCCGATCGCCACCGAAAACGCAATCGGAAGGAACTTCAAACGAAACGCATCGATTTTCATAACAGCACCTCATATTCGATATACATGCATATATCGAATAATTGACTATACTGCGAATGTGAAGAAAAAGTCCACCCCCCGCTCAACCGCAAAAAAGAAGCCCCGGCAGAAGCGCACCTACGAGTCCCCCGCCCGCCAGCGTCAGGCCGACGAAACCCGCAGCCGCATCGCCACCGCCGCACGCCTGCTCCTCACGCGCAACGGCTACGCCGGCATGACCATCCCCGCCGTAGCAGCAGCCGCCGGCGTAGCCGTCCCCACCGTCTACGCCATCTTCGGCTCGAAAAAAGGAATCGTCTCTGAGTTGCTCGATCAGGCCCGCTTCGGCGACGACTACCACGCTCTCGTCAACGAGGTTCAGCAGGTCACCGCACCCCTCGAACGCCTCACCTTCGTCTCCCGCATCGCCCGACGCATCTACGAGTCCGAAGTTCCCATCGAAGACCTCCTCCGCGGAGCAGGCATGCTCGCGCCAGAGCTGGCGTCCGTCGAAGAAGAGCGCGACTGCCAGCGCTACGACCGCCAGCTCCTCGTCATCGACTCACTCCACAAAGCAAGACTCTTTCGCCCCGGCCTTACCCGCGACACCGCGCGCGACATCCTCTGGTGCCTCACCAGCCGCGACCTCTACCGCATGCTCATTCGAGACAGAAACTGGACGCCCCAGCAATACGAAACCTGGCTCAACGAGGCCCTCCGCCGCGAACTGGTGAAAACCACGTAGCTTCGCCGCCCCGTTCCTAGTCAATTTTCATGTCAAGCCCCTAAACCGCTCAACTAGTTGCAAACAGACAACTTCCACGTGGCGCATTAGTTTCAACCAACCCGCTATATTGATTCAGATAAAAAAACAGCCCCGGAAAGAACCGGGGCTTTTCCCCCCTAAACCGCCCTAACTCCAATCAGGAGAAGAATTTAGCTGTGACCCCTTTAGATAGACTATTTTAGAAGCAGGAACAAGTCGCATATCGCTGCAAATAATGGACTTATCCACGGGTAACCCGGGGGGGCCACCCTCCCGGGGCTTGCCTTATCACAACCTGCTCTACAATCGACCCTGATATGCCAACCGACAGCCGCACCACCCTCCTCAATCTCATCGCCACCCACTCCTTCAAGCTAGGTGACTTCACCCTCGCCAGCGGCCAGAAGTCGGACTACTACATCGACTGCCGCATCACCACCCTCCACGCCGAAGGCGGCCGCCTCTCCGGCCTCGTCCTACACGACCTCATCCGCGATATTCTCCCCAACCCGGAAAAGATCGAAGCCGTAGGCGGCCTCACCATGGGCGCCGACCCCCTCGTCTCCAACACTGCCAGCGCCAGCGCCTGGGCGCTCGCCGACTACAACGAGATCGCCCAACTCTCCGAAGCCCTCGAACTCGATCCCGACGAACGCAGTGACGAAGGCCCCGCACCCACTCTCATCCATGGCTTCCTCGTCCGCAAGGCAGAAAAAACTCACGGCACAGGCCGCCGCATCGAAGGCTTCCTCAAGCCCGGAGCCCACGTCATCATCGTCGACGACGTCTGCACCACCGGCGGCTCCACCATCACCGCCATCGAGGCCACGCGTGAAGCCGGCATGCACGTCGCTGGCGTTCTCTGCCTGGTAGACCGCGAACAGGGCGGTCGCGCCAACATCGAAGCCGCAATCCCGGGCGTCCCCTTCCACTCCGTCTTCACCGCCGCCGACGTCCGCGCCGCCCATATCGCCCAACAAAAATCGAAATGAGCGCGGTCGAACAACAATCCAAAGCGCTTGCCTTCCTGCGCATCTCCATCGGCATCATCTTCCTTATCTTCGCCGAGTACAAACTCACCAGCACAAGGTTCATCCGAACCGGAATGGCCCAGTACATCAATCAGTTCCTCAACGAAGGCTCCTACCCCTTTATTCGTCCATTTCTCAGAAACATCATCCTCCCCCACACCATCTTCTTCGGCGCAATCGTCAGCATCTCCGAACTCCTTATCGCTCTCAGCCTTATCACTGGAGTCCTCGTCCCTTGGGCCAGTCTCGGTGGTCTGACCATGATGCTGGTGTTACTCTTCTCTTCGAACTATCCCGGCCCTCAGGCGCCTTTCTGGGAGTACTTCGGTGCCTCCCTGGAGCACTCCATTCTCGCCCTCTGTTTCATCGCTCTGCTGATCGCTCCCTCCAATCATCGTTGGGCTCTCCTCCGCTCCAAACAATAGACCCCATCCCAAGCCTCTTCTGACTAACCCCGCACACTAGCCGTTCCACGTTGAAACGGCGGGATTTCACCTGTCGCCCGGTTTATTTTCTTGACTGTCGCGTGTCGCCACTGTTAGGGTTCGTTCGCTCTTCAAACAATAACCATTTCGGGCCTGAAAAGTTGTAGTACATTCCGGAGGTTTCACGTGATCACGCTCAAGAAACTAAGACTCATCATTCCCCTCTTCATCCTCGCTCTATCGCCATCGCTTTTCGGTCAGGCAGTCAACGCAACCCTTCTTGGCACCATCACCGACCCAAGCGGCGCGACCGTTCCTGGTGTAAAGGTCACCGTAGTGGAAGTTGCGACAGGGTCTGCTCACCAGACTGTCACCAACGAAAGCGGTAACTACACGATCCCAGACCTTCCCCCAGGCACTTATTCGGTTGTTGCCGAGTCGCCTGGATTCAAGAAGGACACCCATCAGAATGTCGATCTCCTCACCAACTCCTCGACCCGTATCGACATCGCAATGGTCACCGGTAGCGTCTCTGAGACTGTCTTAGTGACGACCGCTCCCGCTCTCCTCCAAACCGACCGCGCCGACATCAGCGTAAAAATTGAAGCGAGACAGGTTGCCGACCTGCCCCTCGGCACCAACCGCAACTTCCAGACGCTCCTCAACCTGGTTCCCGGTATGGCCCCCGCAACGTTCCAGCACTCTCAGTTCTTCAATGCGGCAAGCACTCTGCAGACAGAAGCAAACGGTCTACCGCGCATGGGCAATCTTTACCAGATCGAAGGCATCGATGACGATGAGCGCACAGGCCTCCTGCAGATCATCATCCCCCCAGCCGAGTCAATCCAAACCGTCGACATCTCCACGAACAACTTTGAAGCAGAACTGGGCCGCGCCACTGGCGCAGTAACCAACGTCATCCTCAAATCCGGATCGAACGCCTTCCACGGTTCGGCCTTCGAATTTATTCAAAACAACGCCGTCAACGCTCGCTCCTACTTCGGTGGCCCCCTTGGTCATCTGTCATACAACTACTATGGCGGCAGCTTCGGCGGTCCCATCATCAAAGACAAACTCTTCTTCTTCGCCGACTATCTCGGCACCTCAGACCATGAACAAGTAAGCAATACACTTACGATCCCAGATGCGCGCTATTTCACCCCGAACGCCCAGGGGAACATCGATCTGAGTGCGGCCCTCGGAGCTGTCGATCCGACCAGCAAGACGAAGATTGGCCAGGTTTTTGATCCCACCACGGGAGATGGCAAGACAACTCCGCGCACACCTTTTGCAAACAATCAGATACCGTTCAGCGCAGTAAATCCGGTCTCTCTTAAGATTTTGCAGATGGTCAATGCCGCTGCCGCCACCAATGGCAAACTAAATCCCAATGCACCTCTGATCAATCCAGCCAACAACTACACCACCAATCTTCCCTTTACGAAAGGCACGAACAGCTTCGACACCAAAGTCGATTGGAATATCAACGAGAAGAACCATCTCAGTGGTCGCTATAGTTGGCAGCGCGTCAACACATTCCAGGCACCCGCATTTGGTTCATTCTTAGGTGGTCCGGCTGGCGGCGGATTTGAAGGTACGGGCGTTCAGACCGCCTACAGCACCGGTGGAAACTACGACCACATCTTCTCTCCAACCCTCTTCACCGAAGTGCGATTTGGCGTCGCTCACCTGCGCAACAACTCGCAACCCAGCGACTACGGATCCAACGACGCAGACACCCTTGGCGTTCCAGGCGTAAACATCGGCGGACAACCCTTCACCTCCGGACAGGTCGGTCTCACCATCAACGGCGGCTTCTCGGGAACTCTCATCGGATACTCCGCTTCCGTCCCATGGATTCGCGGCGAATCGAACATCGACTTCGTCAACAACTGGACCAAGGTCGTACGCAATCACACCTTCAAATTTGGTGGAGACCTTCGGCGCGTCCGCGACGACTTGCTGCAGGATCAGACCTTCAGCCCGCGAGGCGCATTCACCTTCTCCGATGTTCAGACATCAAGCAACGTCTGTCCGACCGGGCCAACCAGTTGCGTTGCAGCAAAGACAAATATCTCCAATGACATCTCCAGTTTCCTCTTCGACCTGCCCAGTCTTGTGGGTCGTGATCTTAACACCTTCTTCCCGGCCTATCGGCAGTGGTGGTTCTTTGCCTTCGCCAGTGATAAGTGGCAAGCAAGCTCAAAGCTAACCGTAGACCTCGGCGTCCGCTGGGAGTTCTATCCCCCTGCAACACCGAGGCACTCTGGCGGTTTCTCTAACTACGATCCCACCACCAACAACATCGTGATAGCAGGCATGGGCGGCAATCCCGACAACCTTGGCATGGAGACTCGATACAAATACTGGGCACCCCGCACAGGATTCTCCTACCGTGCTACCGATGACACCGTCATCCGCGGAGGCTATGGCATCAGCTATATGCCCTTCCCCGACAACGTTTACGCTTACAACTACCCGATCCGCGCAAATAATAGCTACCAACCCGCTGGTTCGTCCCCTTTTACTCCTGCGGTTGGTCCCGATGGAGCCACACCAGCTACCTTCCAGGCTGGCTTCCCCGCACCAGTTAACATCCAGATTCCAGACAGCGGGATTATCCCGGCGAACACCCCCTTCCTCAAAAATCAGGCGTATTTTTACATTCCAAAAACCTTCAAGAATGCCTACGCCCAATCGTGGAACGTCGCCATACAACAGGGTTTCCGCGGAAATCTTTCCCTCCAACTCGCATACGTTGCAAATCACGGCACCGACATCTCCGGCGCTCAGAACATCAACAATCCCACTACCTTCGGTGGTGGGTCGGCCTCTCAACCGGAGAACATCGCCTTCGGACGCACAGCGGCTACCAATCAATACTTCCTGCCGTTCTCCTCGAACTACCAATCGCTGCAGGCACAACTCACAAAGCGTTTCTCAAACAGTCTGGCATTCACCTCTGCATTCACATGGGGTAAAGCCATGGGCTACATTTCAAATAATGTCTCTCCCGCAAACAGCCCGGATGATGGCGGTCTCCTGTTCTACGCGAACCCGCACAAAAACTACGCGGTACTCGACTTCGACAGGACGCTGAACTACGAGCAGAGCTTCACCTACGAGCTGCCCTTCGGCCGCGGCCATAACATGTTCAACTCAGGCGTTGCCAATGTCGCGCTCGGGGGATGGAAGATCTCGGGAATCATCTCCGTTCTCACTGGTCTTCCCTTCTCCGTCCTGACCAACGGCGCAGGCCTCAACACTCCTGGTACAGCTCAAACGGCAAATCTGACGGGCACTTACCATGTCACTCACAAAGTTGGTGCGAACGCTCACTGGTTCGACCCGACAGCATTCTCTATTCCTAGCGGCGTGAATGAGGGTAATACCGGAAGAAACCAGTTCCGCGGACCAGGTTACCTCCAGGACAACTTCTCACTATTCAAGAGCTTCAACATCTGGCGAGAAGCCACAATGGAAACGCGAATCGAAGCCTTTCAATTGAGTAACACGCCACAATTCGTTCTCGCCTCAAACTTCGGCAACACAAATAACTGCTGCACAGCCGCTAGCTTCGGACAAGTCACGAACACTCTCGGCAGCGGCCAGGGCAGCGTAAACGGAGTTGGAGGAGGCCGATCGTTGCAAGCTTCAGTGCATTTCCTCTTCTAGCCTTGCTAGGCGAGACTCACTTGCCGGTCTCTGCGTCTAACAGAGACCGGCATCAAAAATACTTCAGTTCCACTGGAGTTACTTATTCATAGGAGCATCATGGCAGGCGTCTCAAGACGAAATTTTCTCGTAGGAGCAGGAATCACTGCAGCAACCTGCGCAGCCCAACCTCTCTTCGGTCTTCCCACCGCAGCGCAGTCCCCCTTCAAAATCGCAGTCATCTCCGACGAAATCTCTCAGGACTTCGATCACGCCTGCTCCGTCATCGCGAACGACTTCGGCCTGCACTACGTCGAGCTACGCGAGATGTGGGGCAAGAACCTCCAGGCCGTATCCGACGCCGAGATCGCCGAAGCCCTCAAGATCCTCGCAAAGTACAACCTGCAGGTCACCGATATCGCTAGCCCTCTCTTCAAAGTCGACTGGCCCGGCGCACCCAAATCGCAATACGGCTCCAAGGGTGACATGCACGGAGCCGCCGAAACCGCCTACAAGCAGCAGGACGAAGTCCTCGCGCGCTCCATCTCCCTGGCCAAACAATTCAAGACTGACAAGATTCGGTGTTTTGACTTCTGGCGCCTCGATGACGTCACTCCCTACCGCGCGGCCATCAACGAAAAACTTCGCGCCACCGCCGAGATCGTCGGCCAGCAAGGTCTCCTCCTCGTCATCGAAAACGAATTCGCCTGCAACACCGCAACTGGCCGCGAGGCCGCGAAGACTCTCAATGCCATCCAGTCCCCGCACTTCGCTCTCAACTGGGACGCAGGCAATGCCGTTATGCGCGGCGAGCTCGACGCCTTCCCAGCTGGCTGGGACGCGCTGCCAAAAAATCGCATCCATCACTGTCACTGCAAAAATGCAGTCAAAGACGACACCGGCAAGATCGTCTGGTCCCCTGTCGACAAGGGCTACATCGACTGGACCGCACAGTTCCGCGCACTCAAGCAGGTCGGCTATCGCGACGCCGTCTGCCTCGAAACACATTGGCGCGGAGCAGGCACGCCGGAAGCTTCAACACGAATCAGCTGGGCCGGCATGAAGCAGTGCCTGGTCAACTCAGGCACCTTCTAACCACCAGCTGATCCTTTCGGAACATCTGTGCGCTTCAATCAAGGGAGAAAAATATGATCACCAGACGTGAGTTTCTCGACACACTAGCCGTAGGAGCAGCGGGCCTTGCAGTCGGATCAACCGCCAAAAGCTACGCTCAGATCCTCGGCGCAAACGACCGCGTCAACTTTGCCGTCATCGGCGTTCGCAGCCGCGCCTATGCACACCTCTCCGCGCTCAAGGCGAACAAGAAAGATGCGCGCATCGCTTACGTCTGTGACGTAGACACGAACACCATGAAGAAGTTCGCTACCGACACCGAAAAGGAGATGGGCGAAGCTCCCGCAACCGATCAGGACTTTCGCCACATCCTCCAGAAGAAGGATGTCGATGCTATCACCATCGCCGCGCCCGACCACTGGCACACCCCCATGGCCATCGCAGGGCTGCAGGCCGGCAAACATGTCTATGTCGAAAAGCCCTGCAGCCATAACCCCGCCGAGGGCATCATGCTAGTACAGGCTCAGCAGAAGTACGGAAAGCTCGTGCAGATGGGTACCCAGCAGCGCTCCTCCCCGCACACCATCGAGATTGTCGACAAGATTCACAACGGCGCCATCGGGCGCGCCTACTTCGCGAAAGCCTGGTACAGCAACGTCAGAAAATCCATCGGTACCGGCAAGGAAGCACCCGTTCCTGCTCAGCTCGACTGGGACCTCTGGCAGGGCCCGGCGCCGCGCCAGCCCTATAAGGACAACCTGCAACCCTACAACTGGCACTGGTTCAAAATCTACGGCACCGGCGAGACCCTCAACAATGGAACACATGAGATCGACGTCTGCCGTTGGGCCCTCGGTGTTGACCTGCCCAAGAGCGTAGCTTCCTCCGGCGGACGCTACCAGTTCCAGGACGATTGGCAGTTCTACGACACCCTTGTCACCAGCTTCAAATACGACGACAAAGTGATCACCTGGGAGGGCAAGAGCTGTCAGGGGATGAAATACTACGGTCGCGACCGTGGATCCACCATCATGGGAACCACCGGCACCGTACTAGTCGACCGCGACGGCTACGAGATCTACGACCTCAAAGGAAACAAAACCAGCGAGTTGAAGGCAAACAAGGATCAAACCTCGTCCACCGACCTCACCGGACGCGACTCCATGACCGACGCCCACTTCGCGAACTTCATCGCCGGAATCCGCAAGGGAGAAAAACTCAACGCTCCCGTCTCGGTTGGCAACGTCGCCGTCACCATGCTGCAGCTCTCCAACATCGCCTGGGAGGTCAATCGCGAGCTACAACTCGACGCGACTGACGGCAAGGTACTTCATGACACGGAAGCCATGAAGGGATGGGGCCGCGACTACGAAAAAGGCTGGGCACCACACGTCTAGTTCTCACAACGCGATCTGCGGACCGCAACCGAACAGCGGTCCGCACCTCATCCCGCTCGACATCCATCGCGACGGATACATCGACAGGAAGCCTTCAATCGCCGATCCGCGACGATCACAATAGCAACGAATCCTTCAGAAAGCGCGAGTCAAGATCTCTCATGACAAATAAGCCCTCACGTCGCAGTTTCGTTCAATCCGGCGCTTTCCTGGCCGCAGCAACTGTCGCTTCGAGTACCCTCCCTTCATCCGCCATGCAACCGTCGCCCGCCACCGGAGCGCCCTCGCCAATTCAGCTCGGGCTGGCCAGCTACACCTTCCGCAACTTCACGCGCGCACAGATGATTGGCTTCATGAAGCAGCTCAACGTCTCCGACCTGAACGTAAAAGACACCAAAGATCATCTGCCCATGGATCCAACCGAGGAGGCCAAGGCACTCGCAGACTACACCGCCGCCGGCATCAAACTCCACGCCGCCGGAGCCATCTACTTCACCAAGGACGACGATGCCGACATCCGCAGCAAGTTCGAGTACTGCAAACGCGCAGGCATCTCGGTCATCGTCGCCGGCGATCCCGATCCTGCAACCCTTCCCCGCGTAGAGAAATTCGTGAAGGAGTACGACATCCGCATCGCGATCCACAACCATGGCCCCGAAGACAAGCTATGGCACTCCCCTCTCGACATCCTCAAGTCCGTCAAAAATCTTGACCCGCGAATCGGCTGCTGCATCGATGTCGGGCACACTGTCCGTGCCGGCACAGACGTGGTCCAGGCCATCCACGAGGTCGGTCCGCGATTGTTCAACGTCCACATGAAGGACCTCACCAACTTCCAGAGCAAAGAGAGCCAGGTCGCCGTAGGCGAGGGCATCATGCCGGTGAGAGGAATCTTCGAGGCCCTCATCAAAACCAAATACAAGGGCTTCGTCGATCTCGAATACGAAATACACGCTGACGACCCGATGCCCGGAGTCATAGCCAGCTTCGCTTACATGCGCGGCGTCCTGGCCGGAATGGGCTATCTAACCCACAGCTGATCACACCTCCCGCCCCAAACCGAGCGGAGAGCTCGCCCTTTGATCATCCCCCTCAACCGGCGAGCCTTCGTCTTTCAATGTCGGCATTCGCACGAGAGTGTTATCCTGCCGCAGTCTGGCGCGATTGAGTTTGCGCGGTCAAGAAGAGGGGGCCGTATTTGAACACGCTTGAGATCAAAGTCACGAAATACGGAGAAATCGAGGCGGTCGAGTTGAGCGGCCCACTAGTCCTCGGCATTCCGGTCAATAACCTGCGACAGAAGATAGATAACCTGACTGCTCACGGAGCAAACCAGTTCGTCTTCAACCTCACCGGGGTCAACCGTATGGACTCAAGCGGCATCGGCCTTCTGGTGATGATCATGAGTTCGACCAAAGACGCTGGCGGAGCCTTAAAGCTTGTAAATCCATCGAAGCAGGTGACGCAGACTCTGAAGATGTGCAACCTCTTGCCCCTCTTTGAAGTATTTTCCGAAGAGCAACAGGCGATCTCCTCCTTCACAAAGTCCTGAACAAATCCTGCCCCGGCAACCTACGGCCGATTCATCCAGGCACAGGTTCCACATCTTTTGATGTGCCTACAACCGGCAAAGTCCAACCTTGACAGCCATTTGCAGACCCGCGCATAGTTCTGACGGTCAAACGTTTGCCTAATCCTCCCCGTGTCTCAGGCAAGCACCTCGACGGTGGAGCATCTCCCAAACGTTTCCCCAATCAGGAGGCATGATGCAACACTTTCGCGTCAGCAACATCACGAGGTCCCTGCGCTACGTCCTGGGCCCGGCATTCGTCGCCATCATCTTCAGCCTGTGCGCAGTCTCCGCTCACGCACAATTCCGCGCGTCAATCCAGGGAACCGTCGCCGACTCTTCCGGCGCCGTCATCCCCGGCGCTACGCTCACCCTCACCGACACCGACACCAACCACCCCATCACCGCAGTCTCCAACGACAGCGGCGTCTATAACTTCAACGCGCTCCCACCCGACCACTACAACCTCACCGTAACCGCAAAGGGCTTCAAGCAACAGGTCATCCAGGACCTCCACATCATTCCTGAGCAGCCCAACTCAGTCAACGTAACCTTAGAACTCGGCGAGGCGACCACCAGCGTCACCGTCTCCGGCGACGCCCTTCCCGCGCTCGACACCGAGACTGCCTCCATCAACGGTACCGTCAGCAGCAATCAAATCCAGCACCTGCCCTCCTCTGGTCGCGACGTCTTCCAACTCGTACAACTCGCGCCCGGGGTCTTCGGGGACGGATCGCAGTCCTCCAACTCAAGCAACGGTAACCAGCTTCCCGGCACCGCAGGTCCTGGAGGAGCCAGCCGCGCTGCCGGTATCTTCCAAACCGAGAACGGTCCACAGGCCAACGCCAACGGCGGTCAGACCTCGACCAACGGCATCAACATCGATGGCATCAGCACAGTCAGCGCGGTCTGGGGCGGAACATCAGTCATCACTCCAACCGAAGACTCCGTGGGCAGCCTTAAAGTCATCTCGAACGGATACGACGCGGAGGACGGCCGCTTCAGCGGCGCGCAGATTCAACTCACCTCAAAGACCGGCAGCAACCAGTTTCATGGCAGCTTCTTCTTCCGAGCCAGCCGTCCCGGCCTCAACGCCTATCAACGCTACAACGGTTCGGGCACATTCAACCCCGGCACCCCCTCCGAGCGTGGTCTCCTGCGAGATAGCGAGCGCGCGAACCAGATCGGCGGTAGCATCGGAGGCCCTATTCTGAAAGACAAGCTCTTCGCTTTTTTCGCTTACGAAACGCAACGCGACAACACCTCTCAGCCGGGCACAGGCTGGTATGAAACCTCTGCCTTTCAAGCCCTCGCTCCCGCAAACAGCATCGCCAAGACATACCTTACCTTCCCGGGTTCTTCCGTAGTTGCGTCGTCGATGATCAATCAGACATGCACCGACGCTGGCCTCACCGAGGGTATGAACTGCCGCACCATCCCCGGACAAGGACTCAATATCGGCTCACCGCTCAACCAACCACTTGGCACCCAGGACCTCACCTGGCAGAGCACAACAAATCCCGGCTTCGGTGGCGGTCTCAGCGACGTAGCCGACATCGCATTCTTCAACACCATCAATCCGACAATACGCACCGCAAGCCAATACAACGGCCGCCTCGATGCAAACGTCACGAAGAAAGATCACATCGCGTTTGCAATCTACTGGGTCCCCCTGTCGATGACCAATCTCAATGGATCCGTTCGCACCTATAACCTCTTCAACCACGACCAGATCAATGAAGCATATTCTCTCGTCTGGAATCACATCTTCTCGCCGACATTCCTTAACGAAGCGCGAGCCAACGACGCGGGCTATCGATTTAATGAGGTAAGTTCAAACCCACAGGCGCCCTTCGGCTTGCCCACCGGGATCATCGACAATCTCGGTAGCATCAGCCTCGGCACCTTCGGAGCAGGCGGGCCCTCCGACCTCAATCAACACACATATACCTACAAAGACATAGCCACAAAGATCCTCGGCAATCACACCGTCAAGTTCGGGGGCGAGATAACACGGCTCTATTACCTCAACAATCCCACCTACTCCGCTCGTCCGCTCTATAACTTCTACAACATCTGGGACTTTCTCAACGACGCTCCCCACAGCGAAGCTGGCAACTTCGACCCCGCCACAGGCATTCCCACCACCAACCGTCAGGATACTCGCGAAGACCTCTATGGCTTCTTCATTCAGGACGACTGGAAGGTGAAACCCAATCTCACCTTAAACTTCGGACTTCGTTACTCCTACTTCGGACCATTTTCATCAAAGCAGAACAACATCGGGGTGGTTGTCCTTGGCACCGGGGCCAGCACCTACTCAGGCCTCACGGTTCGTCAGGGAGGCAACCTTACCAACGCCCAGAAGGGTAACTTCGGTCCGCAGTTCGGTTTCGCCTTTAGTCCCGACATGTTCCACGGCAAAGCTGTTGTTCGCGGAGGATACGGTCTGAACTATAACCAGTCCGAGATAGCCATCTCTGGCAACTCGGGGAACAATCCACCCTATATTCTCGGGGCCCAGTACAACAGCGCCAGTCCTACCGCCATTAACCCGCGAATCCTATACAACATCGCAAGCGATCCGCACTCGCTCTTCGGATACCCTCCGAATCCAAATGCCGTTGGAGGATTCAACTCTGTAAACCTTCCTATCGCAGGCGGAGCCTTTCTCTATGACTTCCAGGCCGACCAACCCACCATCTACACCCAGCACTACTCGCTCGATACCCAGATAGACCTGGGCCACCAGTTCGTCGTGACGGCCGGATACCAGGGGAGCACGACACGTCATCTCATCCTTCAGACATTCCTTTATGTCAACGCATTCGCACTCGGTCAGCCGCAAAATCCCCTCGTGCAAAACGTTGACCGGTACGGCAACACCGGCAGTTCGAACAATAACTCCCTCTTAGTGGGTTTCAAACATCAGATGTCCCATCAATTCATGTTCGATGCGGAATTCAACTACGCAAAGACCATGGATACAGGCTCCAGTCCCTTCTACATGGACCCCTACCCCTACCTGCCTTACCTCGCCTACGGCCGTTCCGACTTCAACTACGGCAAAGCCCTCAAAATCTACGGACTCTGGCAGCCGAAGTTCTTTCACGGAAACAGTTTTCTCTCGAAGGTCGTCGACGGCTGGTCACTCAGCGGCATATTCAACCTGCACACGGGCTTCCCCTTCACCCCAACCTATAACGTCCCTGGCGGCAATCTCTACTACGCCGCCAGCGGATATTCCACACTCCGTCCCGCCTTCTATAACGGAGGCGCCGGAAACAACACCGGCAACGACGCCTTCGAGAACGGCAAGCCGAACTTGAACTTCCCCAACGCGGGCCCGACCCAGCCTTACTTCGCGCTACCCACCACGGGCATTCCAACCACAGGAACTACCTATGCCCTGCCCCAGCTTCCCTACGTCGCCCGCAACTCCTTCACCGGCCCCGGATATAAGGATGTCGATGCGACCCTCGCCAAGTCCTTCGGTCTTCCAAAAGCACGCATCATCGGAGAAGACGCCAACATCGAGTTTCGAATCGACACCTTCAATCTCTTCAACAACATCAACCTGACCCCCAGCTCCCTGGTCACCAACTTCCAACTTCCAAACTTCGGGCAGGCTCAGAACGGCCTCTCCGGTCGCATCGTCAATATGCAGGCGCGTTTCAGCTTCTAACTCGCTGCCTGCTCTCACTCGAAAGAGGATGCTTCTCCGGAAGCATCCTCTCTCGTATACGCTGTCAATGACTACGTCGCACGCAAACCAATCTTGCACCATCCAGATCGAAGACCGGTGCGCTTCTGCCCTTCAGAAAAAAGCCGCTGCCTCATTTATGGTGCACATTTTACGGCCATATTTTTTTACCGCCCAAAACTCGAAAACCCGCGCCAGTACTGCCTCCGCACCACAAGAAGCGATGTCAATTCACCACGTTTCACCACCAGAAAACCATGGTGTAACCACCAAATCACCACAAGCTGCAACACCTAAGGGGTTTTCCATGATTCGAACCCGCGCACTCCTCCTGGCGGCACTTAGCCTCAGCCTTTTCAGCAGCACACCTCTCCACGCCCAAACAACAGCGCAGGTTCGCATCGACGCCCATGCCGAAACAACTCCCTTCCCCCACTTCTGGGAACAGACCTTCGGTTCTGGCCGCGCCATCCTCTCTCTGCGCCAGAGCTACCGCGATGATCTCCGCACCGTCAAGAATGTAACCGACCTCCGCGCCGTCCGCTTCCACGGAATCTTTCTCGACGAAGTCGGCCTCTACGACCCAGACGCAACCACACAAAACCCCGGCCTCCCTCCCGAAAAAGTCCAAGGCGCCGGCATCTACAACTTCTCCTACATCGACCAGATCTACGATGGACTTCTCGCGAACGGTGTTCGTCCCTTCGTCGAACTCAGCTTCATGCCTCGCAAGATGGCAGCCGATCCGAACCAGACACAGTCGTTCTTCTACAAACCGGTCGTATCGCCACCCAAGGACTACGCTCTTTGGGATGCAATGATCGTAGCCTTCGCCCAGCACCTTATAGACCGCTACGGCATCGATGAAGTCGCAACCTGGAACTTTGAAGTATGGAACGAGCCGAACCTCGACTTCTGGGGTGGCCGTCCCAACATGCCCACCTACTACGAACTCTACGATCACACGGCACTCGCGCTCAAAAAAGTAAACCAGCGAATTCGCGTCGGTGGCCCATCGACAGCTCAGGCCGGCTACGTCGCAGACTTCCTCCAGCACTGCAAAGAACACACCATCCCGGTCGACTTCGCCTCCACCCACGTCTATGCGAACGACACAGCCAAAGACGTCTTTCACACCGACGAACAAATCCCACGTGACGCCATGGTCTATCGCGCCGTAAAAAAAGTTCACGACGAGATCGCCGCGTCGCCTTATCCCAAAATGCCGCTAATCTTCAGTGAGTACAACGCCAGCTATTCGAACGAGCCCGACGTAACGGACACGACCTTCATGGGACCATGGCTGGCCAACAACATCCGCCAATGCGACGGCCTCACAGAGTCGATGAGCTACTGGACATTCTCCGACGTCTTTGAAGAACAAGGAGTCGTGCGGACGCCATTCTACGGCGGCTTTGGCCTACTCGCGGCAGACAGTATTCCAAAGCCGTCACTCAACGCATTTGCAATGCTACATCGCCTCGGAGACCGCAGGATCAAGCTCGATAACGACGACGCCCTCGCCACTAAATCCAGCGACGGTGCAGTGGAAGTTGCACTCTGGAACTACGCGCCACCATTCGGCATCGGTGCCGCCTACACCCCACCCCCCGCAAACAAGGGACCGGACAAAACCTTCCAGGTAACCTTCACAGGCGTTCCGTCAAAAGCAACCGTCGAAGTCTTCCGAGTAGATGACGACCACGGAAACTCCGTAAAAGCATTTGATGCTATGGGCCGACCACGTGAAAGCCTCACACAGGATCAGATAAAAACATTAAGAGCCGCCGGTGCTATGGCACCTGCAGAAAAACTCCGGCTTTCCGACGGCCATCTGCAAATCACCGTGCCAGCACACGGCCTCGCTCTTCTCGTAGTCAAATAAAACGCCGCCTCCAAACGAAGGCCGACAAGGCGCTAACCATTTCAGTGAACCCGTGCCGGCCATCCTTCCTCAACCCAAGCCTTTCGATACAAAATTCACCCTGGCCCTCCCCGCTGTTCAGAACGAGGTCACAATGACTAGCCGCCGAAGCCGATTTCTTTTGCTATCTCTGATTCTCTTCTGTATTACCTGCCCATCCTTCTCTCAATCTCAGCCAGCCACCAGCGAAGTCGTCACCATCGACGCCCACGCAGCCACAACTCCGTTCCCGCACTTCTGGGAGCAGATGTTCGGCTCCGGACGCGCCATCCTCACGCTGCGCGAAGCCTATCGTGAAGACCTGCGCGCCGTAAAAAAAGTAGCCGACTTCCGCTACGTTCGTTTCCACGCAATCCTGCACGACGAGGTCGGCGTCTACAACGAGGATGAGCACGGCAACCCCGTCTACAACTTCGCCTACGTCGATTCCATCTACGACGGCCTGCTCAAAAACGGCGTCCGCCCCTTCGTCGAAATCAGCTTCATGCCCAAGAAGCTGGCCTTCAACCCCGACGCGCTTCACCCATTCTGGTACAAACAGAACGTCTCGCCACCAAAGAGCATGGAGCGATGGGACGACCTCATCCAACACTTCGCTCAACACCTGGTTGACCGCTACGGCATCGACGAAGTCGCCCAGTGGTACTTCGAAGTATGGAATGAACCCAACATCGACTTCTGGAATGGCATCCCTCGACAGGAGTCCTACTTCGATCTCTACGATCACACCGCACGCGCGCTCAAATCCGTCAGCCCTCGACTCAGAGTCGGCGGCCCATCAACAGCCGCCGCCCAGTGGGTCCCGGAGTTCCTCCAGCACACCGCCGAAAACCACGTCCCGGTCGACTTCGTCTCAACCCATGGCTACGCCGACGACACAGTCCACAACATGTTCGGCACTAACGAAGACATCGCCATGGACGACCGCGTAGGCCGAGCAGTCGCAAAAGTCCGCGACGAAATCAACCACTCCCCCATGCGTCATCTCCCACTCTTCTGGACCGAGTGGAACGTTCCCGGCATGATGGAAGCACGCGACACCATCTACGTCGGCCCGGCGCTGGCCAATACCGTACGTGAGTGCGACGGCAACGTAAACATGCTCTCCTTCTGGACCTTCTCCGACGTCTTCGAAGAAGGCGGTCCCACCAGCACTCCTTTCCGCGGAGACTTCGGTCTCCGCGCCTTCGATGGCATCAACAAACCCAGCTACTACGCCTACGGCCTACTACACCAACTTGGCGATCAACGCCTTGCCAACTCCTCCAACAATGTCCTCGTCACCAGAATGGCCAACGCAAACCTCGCTATCGCCGCCTGGAATCTGGTAGATCCCGATAAGCACGGAGCATCTCATGAACTAGACCTTCACCTGACCGGTGTCCCACAAGACGCGAAGGTAGAGATTCAACGAGTCGACGACACCCACGGAAATGTACTGCCACAATGGGCCTCCATGGGCAAGCCCAAAAACCCGACTCCCGCACAGGCCGAGCAACTAAATCGGGAGACTGCACTCCCCGCTCCAGACCAGACCGCGCTTCGCAACGGAACACTCCACATTAATCTCACTCAGAATGCCCTGGTCCTGATCCAGATCGAAAACTCAAAGCATTGAAAAGCTGAGAGGTTTGGAATTTGTCGATAAGAAGTAAAAAGTTTCTGATGACAGAAGAATCAACCCAAATTTATGCATCATAAAGCAGAACAGCAAAGAAGTAGTCAGGTTATGGCAGAATCGCTTCTCTACTGCTAACCCTATTTCAAAGGATCAAGGTAGAATCGCAGCAGACGAGAGGGTTCTTGAAACTAACACCCATCACGAACGGGCCCGTTGAAAGAACATACTCCCCTGCGTCTCAAACCTGCGTTCTGCTAGGTCGAGTCCTCATATTTCTCACTGCAATTCTTGTTGCCGTTATGCCTATAACGGAGTACCTCTGGAGCTTTGACAAGTTTCTCCGCGGGGGACAGGACTGCGAGTTCGGCCTTCTGGCTCTTGCCGCGATCTTCTGTCTCATCCTCCTGCTCTCACATCAGCGCAGAGAAGTTCTTAGCCTTCTGCTCTCGCTTCGACACGCGCTGTCTTCCCTCTTTAAACCAGTCGAGCCAGCCTCGACATTAGTGTCCCATTTGATCGCGGCGATGCGATCCTGTCTGCTTCCTGAAACCTCTCTTCTCATCGCCAACCTCCCCCTCCAAATCTGATAAGTCTTCGTGCGCTCGTCTCTTTTTTGAGTCACTACGGCTCTTATCGAAACTGACCTACTCCCCGTTCAGTCGATCATGGAGAAGCAATGAAGAAATCGGAAGTCATCCAAGCATGGGCCAGAATTCTCGTCGGTCGGGCCCCGTCATTGTCCATAGAAATTACCAAAGAATGCCCTTTGCGCTGCCCCGGTTGTTACGCTTTCGACGCCGCGCACCTCAACGGAGGTACCCGGCTACGCGACCTCTCTGACTTTAAGGGAGACCAGCTCGTCCAGCGTGTACTTGATCTCCTGGACAAAGAAAAGCCCTTGCACGTCTCGCTCGTCGGCGGCGACCCGCTGGTCCGCTATCGAGAGCTCGAACTCCTCCTGCCGCAGATCGAAGCCCGAGGCATCCACACCCAGATCGTCACCAGCGCCTTCCGCGTCATCCCTCCCGAATGGAAGCGATTCCGAAAGCTCAACATCGTCGTATCCATCGATGGTCTTCAACCAGAGCACGACGAACGCCGCAAACCCGCCACCTACGAGCGCATCCTCAAAAATATCCAGGACACCAGAATCACCGTCCACTGCACCGTCACCGCGCAGATCGCCGATCGCCACGGATACCTCGACCAGTTCCTCCAGTTTTGGAGCAGCCAGCCCGCCGTGGTGAAGGTCTGGTTTAGCTTATTCACTCCGCAGCGGGGTGCCACCGATCCCGAAATTCTCAGCCCAGCACAACGAGCCGCAACCATCGTCGAATTGCACAAGCTTCGAAAGAAGTATCCGGTCCTCGATATGCCGGAAATTGTAATAAATGAAATCTCCTCTCCACCAAAGAGCCCTGAAGAGTGTATCTTCGCTCGAACAACTATGACCGTCTCTGCGGATCTCTCAACCAAGATCACACCCTGCCAGTTTGGCGGCAACCCAGACTGCGAACAGTGTGGCTGCATCGCCTCCATGGGACTGGCTGCGGTCGGCCACCACCGCGTTATTGGCTCGCTCACCGCCGGTCACATCTTCCTGGCCTCCGCCAAAATCGGCAGAGCCTGGAAAAATCTGCAGACTCCCGCGCCTTCCATTCCGATCATCCAAATAAAACCATCTCCATTCGAAATCCTGTGAGGAAAACATGCACTTTGAAAACCGTAATGGGATTACACTTCATGGCAACGAAAGAGGAACGATGATCGAAGAATGTATCGGCCGACCAGAAGTTGAACTAAGGCGTGAACTCGTCCAGTTCGGAAGATGGCTCTCTCGACTCGGCTTTATGCCCGGGACCTCGGGAAACCTCTCTGTCCGGCTCGATCAGGAGCGCCTGCTGGTCACGCCCACCGGCATGAGCAAGTACCTCATGCGCGCGGCCGACATGGTCATCGTTGACCTTGAGGGGAGGCAGCTCGCAGGTTCAAGAAAGGTCACCAGCGAACTCAGCATGCACCTCGCCGTCTACCAGATGAGAGCCGACGTGGAGGCCGTCGTCCACTCCCATCCTCCTATCGCGACCGCCTTCGCCTGTGCCGGCCGCGCCCTCGACGAGATGCTATGCCAGGAAGCCGTCATGACCCTCGGCTCGGTCCCCCTGGCCCAGTACGCCACCACCGGAACCGACGAGGTCGCAGCCAGCCTAAGGCCCTTCATCCCCCATCACACCGCCATCCTCATGGCCAATCACGGCGCAGTAGCCTATGGTCCCACCCTTCTCGACGCCTTCCTCAAGATGGAGACCGTCGAACACCTCGCCCACATACGCCTCGTCGCTCACCAACTGGGCTCCTCGCAAACCCTCAACGATACCCAACTCGAAGATCTCTTTCGAGCAAAACAAAAGTACATTCGCAACGCAACCTAGCAACCAAATCCCATCAAGGCGAAAGCAACTTTCGGTCCAGACTCACCCATGCGCAAAGTCGATAAACGCATGTTGCGGGTCGGTATGCAGCAGCGTCACCTCGACCGTATCCCCCACATCTAGCCCCTGCTCTCCCCGCACCACCTTCCCCTCCACCGGCGGATCGAACACCCGCACATAGGTCCCCTTATCATTCGCCCCGGTGATCACGCCATGGAAGCTCTTCCCCACGCTCCCCGCCAGCGCCACCGCGGCCACTCGCTTCAACATCGCCCGCTCCACCTTGCGCGCAGCAGATTCTCGTTCGTTGCAATGCTTCGCAATCGTCTCAAGCTCCTCGTCACTATAGGGAGCAGCCTCCCCACTCAACATCGCCTTCACCACCCGTTGCGTCACTAAATCAACAAACCGCCGGTTCGGCGCCGTCGAGTGCGAATAATCCTGCGCCGCCAGTCCGAAGTGTCCCTGCTGCTCTTCCTCATCGCCCCGAGCCAGCACATACTCGCCCGGCCCCATCAGCTTAATAATGGCCAGCGACAGGTCCGGATAATGCACCGCATCCACCTGACGCTGCGCCTGCAAAAACGCATTCAGCGCACCAGAGTCAGGCTGAGCCGGCAGCACAGTCCCATACCGCCCGACCAACTCCACAATCCGTGCCCATCGCTCCGGCGACTTCACCACCCTGCGAATTGACGACCGCTTCGCCGCCCGCAGCGTCCGGGCCATTGTCTCATTCGCAGCAATCATCAACTCTTCAATCAAATCGCTCGCCCGGTTATGAAACGCCGTACCGATCGACTGCACCTTCCCATCCACCACCACCGGATCAGCCTCCACACGGTTGAACTCCAGCGCCCCCATCTTCACCCGCTGCGCCCGCAGCTTCACCGCCGCCTCATCCTGCAGTCGCAGCTGCCCCTGCAACTCCGTAGAAGCAGCCACCTTCGCATCCGGCCCCGCCTTCCCTTCCAGCCATGGCCCCACATGGCTGTACGCAAGCTGTGCCCTGTTCCGCACCTCTGCCTTGTAGATGCTCGTTGCCTGCACCTTTCCCTCAACATCAACCACAAACTCAACCACCATCGCCGCCCGGTCTTCCTCTTCATTCAACGAAGTCAAATCCGTCGAAAGCTCCGTCGGCAGCATCGAAAAGTTTCTCACTGCTGTGTACACCGTCTGCGTCTGGTCCGCAGCATGCCGATCGAGCGGAGTATCCTTCCCCACCGATCCCGACACATCCGCGACTCCCACCCTCACGCGTACGCCATCGCCCACACTCTCAGCCACTTCGATCTGATCCAGATCCCGCGATGTATCGTTATCGATCGAAGACCACAGCAACCCGCGCAGATCACGTACCTCCGCATCAGGCTTCGCTCCCTCAGCCGCGCGAATCGCCGCCACCTGCGCCTCGCTGCCGTCAGGAAACTCCGTATGAAAGCCTTCGCGAACCATCTCAGCAGCGGCGGCAGCAACCAGGTCAAAAGTAAGGGTAGACATGCAAGGGAAGCCTACCACGCGACTAATAACTCTTATTTCTCCGTGTCTTCAAACGCATAACGCCCGAGCGCAAAAGGCTTCGAAACCGACGGCTTGCTATCCAGCGGATACGACGGATAAGGATCCACAGTCCCAGTCGGAAAGCCCCAGATCTTCCCACTCCGCAGATCGACGACGACCTTCCCGTAGACCTGCCCCGTACCATCCGGATACCGCAGATTCTGCACCCCCGGCTCAATGTAGAACGCATGAGCCGGGGACGAGTCAGCCGCAACGGGTGCAGGCGACACATACGGTCTCGCAGCAATCACAATCAACGCTATCGCAATCACGCCCAGAAGAGCATTGGTCAGCGCATCTTTCTTCACAAATACCTCCGCAACAATCACAAATCCGATCGAATCCCTATTCCCATTCTGGACGAGAACCGGCGCAAAAAGCCTCAAATTGCGAGAAACAATTTCACGCGCCTAATAATCGAGACGACGTCGCCGATAGAGCCCTCATGTTCTCAAAACCGATGTTCGCCGACGGAAGATCCTGCCCCCACTGCAACACGGAATCCCTCCACCGCTCACACCGTCGCGGCATTAGGGATCGGTTCTTCAATCTCCTCGCCCTGCGCCCCGTTCGCTGCACTTGCTGCTGCCAGCGCTTCTATGCCCCACGAGCTGCCCACGGCCCACACATCCGCCCCATTGCAGACCCAAGTCGTCTAAACTAGAAGGGACATGATTCCCACACTCGAATGGCTCCCTACCGGCGTTAACTTCCTCGACCAGACCAAACTCCCCCTCGAGGAGACCTACGTCCTCGCCACCGACTACAAACAGGTCGCAACCGTCATCCGCGACATGATCGTCCGCGGAGCCCCCGCCATCGGCGTCTCGGCCGCCATGGGCATGGCCATCGGCATCGACCGCAGCACCGCGACCACCCTCCCTGTCCTCACCGAAGAGGTCGCCCTCATCGCAAAGACCCTCGCTGAGACCCGCCCCACCGCCGTCAACCTCTTCTGGGGCATCGAAGAGATCCGCAGTCTCTACGTCGAGCTCGTCGCCAAAGATACCACCATCCCAGAGATCAAAGCCTCCGTCGTCGCCAAGGCACGCCGCATGTACGACGAAGACATCGCCGCCTGCAAGCAGATGGGCGCCCACGGCGCATCGCTCCTCCCCAAAGAAGGCACCGTCCTCACCCATTGCAACGCCGGCGCCCTCGCCACGTGCGGCTATGGCTCAGCCCTCGGCGTCATTCGTGCCGCCATCGAGCGCGGCCACAAGATCGACGTCTTCGCCGACGAAACCCGTCCCTTCCTCCAGGGTGCCCGCCTCACCGCCTGGGAGCTCATGAAGGACAATATCCCCACCACCGTACTCTGCGACAACATGGCCGCCTCCCTCATGCGACAGGGCCGCATCCAGGCCGTCATCGTCGGAGCCGACCGCATCGCCGCCAACGGCGACGTCGCCAACAAGATCGGCACCTACGGCGTAGCCATCCTCGCCAAAGAACACAACATCCCCTTCTACGTCGCCGCCCCCTGGTCCACCCTCGACCTCGCCACTGCACACGGCGATCTCATCCCCATCGAACAGCGCGCAGCTACTGAGGTCACTCACTCCAACGGCAAGCAGATGACCCCGCACGGAGTAGCCATAGAAAACCCCGCCTTCGACGTCACCCCGGCCAAGTACGTCACCGCCATCATCACCGAGCGTGGCGTCCTCACCGCTCCCTACAACCAATCCATCAAGGCCATGGCCACCCAGACCGAGTCCGAGCTCACAACGGTCTAGCCGCCTTTCCTCCTTCAACTTAGCCGACAGATCTTTTCTGGCAAGTCTCATCCGGTTGTGTTCAACTAAGTTGGCACAACCGGAGGGCCCCATGCTGAGCAATACTTCCCTGTTGTTTTTCTTCTTCCTGGCAACTCTCCTCCCGCCATCCTTCGCACAAGCCCCTCAGCCAGCACAAACTCCTCAACCCGCAAAGTCCGAAGTAACGACCCTTCGCGCAGGTACTCAGCTCGTCGTTGTAGACGTGGTCGTCACTGACAAAAGCCAGAACCCGATTCTCAATCTAAAGGCCAGCGCCTTCGCTCTCCTTGAGGGCGGCAAGCAGCAGCAGATCAAATCCTTCGAAGAGCACACAGCCCCCACCGCCAAACCGGGCCTTCCACCCATACCGGCATTTCCTCCCGGCATCTTCTCCAACTACACCCCGGTTCCCACGGGTGGCGCAGTCAACGTTTTGCTTGTAGACACTCTCAACACGCCGGTCCTCGACCAGATTTATCTTCACGACCAATTCCACAAGTACCTGAAGACTGCAAAACCCGGCGCCCCCATGGCCATCTTCGGACTCACCACCAAGCTCCTGCTGCTGCAAAGCTTCACCTCAGATCCAGAGCTCCTGAAGGCCGCCATCAACAACAAGAACATCAAAAACTCACCGCTCATCGACCGGGTCTCAGGCGGCAACTCCACACTGCTCTCCGATCAGGCGGTCGGCTTCGCAGCCATTATCCAGGGAGCCAACGCTTCAAGTGACGCTCCCCTTGGCACCCCTGGTGGCTTCCAGCAACGGATCATTCAGGACATACAACAATTTGAGTCTCAACAAAACTCCTTTCAGCTACAGCTACGCGCCAAATACACCCTCGACGCCATCAATCAGCTCGCCCGCTACCTTGAAGGAATCCCCGGCAGAAAAAATCTCATCTGGTTCTCAGGTTCTTTCCCACTCGACATCCTGCCTGACAGCACCGTCGACGATCCGTTCATGGCAGTTGCAAGCTCCGAGGACGAGTATCGCGAAACGACCAATCTCCTCACGCGAGCACAAGTCGCCGTCTATCCCATCGACGTGCGCGGAGCCATGACCTCTCCAAACATGGACGTCTCTCAGTCCACAGCGATCTATCAGGATGACGTCCTACAAATCGGTGCCGACAAACGTTTCGCCTCCGACCAGATCAAATTTCATCTGGAGAACGGCAGCGAAAATCTCACTATGATTCGCATGGCCGAAGACAGCGGAGGCTACGCATTCATCAACAACAACGATCTAGTCGGCGCGGTCAGCAAAGCCGTCGCTGCCGGCTCGCACTACTACACCCTCACCTACTCCCCCACCGACACAAACTGGAACGGCAACTTCCGCAAAATCCAGGTCAAACTCCAGCAATCAGGCGTCACCCTCGCCTACCGCCGAGGCTACTACGCTAACGACCCCAACGTGCCCATAGTCACACACCTCACCAACAAAACCAGAAAAGACTCCGCCACGGCAGCTCCCCGCACCGACCCCATGCGCGTCGCCATGATGCATGGCGCTCCCAATCCCACCGAGATCACCCTTAAAGCCCGAGTCCTTCCCGCCGGCACCGAACCAGAAACTGAGTTAGCCAAAGACAACACCCTCAATCCCTCCTCCGACACAAAGGGCCCGTACCGCCGCTATGCCATCGACATCGCCGCTGACCCCTCCTCTATCAACATCCAGCGCGCCCCCGACGGCAACTACCACGCCCTTCTCCAGTTCCTCACCTACGTCTACGATCAGAACGACAACCTCATCAACGTTGTAAGCAACCCAGTCCGCGCCACCTACTCACCCACTGTCTATCGTCAAATCCTCCACACAGGTATCCCCTACCACGAGGAGATCAGTGTTCCCCTCAAAGGCGCCTACTTCCTCCGCATAGGTCTTCACGACCTCGCTACCAACCACATCGGAGCCGTCGAAGTCCCCGTCGACTCCGTAAAAAAGCTATCCCCCATCACTGCCTCCGCACTCACGGAATCGGCCACACCGCACCCCATCCAGAAATAGCTCACCTTTCACAAATCGCTTTGCCGCAATCAATGGACTCAGGCAGCCCAAACGGGCAGCCGTGCGAACGGAGTGGCTACGCACCCCTGACTGCGGCTGATAAGATGCAGTCACAGAAGGATGATGCAAGCCCATCGAGTCGTGATACTGATTCCGTTGGCAGTTGGCACTGGCGCCGTCTTATGTACGATCTTAATCCACTCGTTGGCTATGGGCGCGACGGTAACCTTCTTTCGCCGTGAAAGAAGACTCGGTCGCGCGGGCCTGGCGTTCCGCGTCGATCTTGCAATCATGGTGCTGACGATTTCAATCGCGTTCACTGCACACCTGATTGAGATCGCCTTCTGGGCAGTCTTGCTCCTACGCTGCGGTGAATTTCAAGATTTTGGAATGGCTTACTACCACTCAGCGGTCAACTACACAACCCTGGGTTACGGCGATCTGATTATGAGCCCAGCATGGAAGTTGCTCGGGCCGTTGGAAGCAGCCGATGGAGCACTTATGTTCGGTGTTTCCACTGCGATGATCTTTGCTGTCGCCACACGGTTAATTCTTGCCAGGTTTGTGGATCTCAAAGATTGAGCGATGCCCCGTCCTCCTCCAAACTGGCACCAAACCAGTTGCGCACTTATCCTTGAAGTAGTACCCGCGTGAAACATCCCCTCCTCAATCCGCGTACCCACTCTCTTCTGCGCGGCAATCTCCTGGTTCTCTCTAGTCTCGCCGTCGCTCTCCTCCTCTCCGACTTCCCCCACAATCACGCCACCCCCCTCCTGATCTTCCCCGCTCTCTTCGCTGTCGTAGGCACAGCCGACACCGTCCGCTGCATGCAACGCCGCTGGAGCTTCTATCACGCCGGCGTCATCCTTTGCATCTACATGGACCTCATGGCCCTCTGCATGATTCTCTTCTTCCTCCTCTACCCCTACGCACGCTGGATCGCATCCTCCCAATAAGCCCGCGTTTTCCCAATAACCAGCCCCCAAAGAATCGCAACCGCTCTGTTCACCTCATCAACCAACCGCCCCATCTCCTAAAACCCTCTGCGATATACTCGCCGCACCGGAAGCCGTGACTACCGGCACGATTGACCTAGGAGACTGACCACATGTTCAAAGGATTCCGCGATTTCATACTGCGTGGCAACGTCATCGATCTTGCCGTCGCCGTCATTATCGGAGCCGCATTTACGGCCATCGTCACCTCACTCACTGAAAAGATCATCAATCCGCTCCTCGGAGCCGTCATCGGTAAGCCAAACTTCGGCTATCTCATCGGTCACATCAACGGCGGAGAGATCCGCTACGGCGACTTCCTCACCGCCATCGTCAACTTCATCCTCATCGCCGCAGTCGTCTACTTTTTCCTCGTTATCCCGACCCAATACCTGCTAAAGAAATTCCACCCCGCAGTTGCCACCCCACCGGCCACCAAACCGTGCCCGCAGTGCCTCGGCGACATCCCCGTAGCTGCAACCCGCTGCAAGTTCTGCACCCAACCCGTATAGCTCTCGAAACCATGGGCGCCGTCGTCGAACGCTACTTCAACGTGGCTCGCTAAGCATAACCATGCCCATATAAAAAAATAGATGGGCTTATAAACCTCAGTGAATCAACGATAAACAAGGATCAAACACCTCCTTGAACCAAAACCAGTGCAGGCCGCAGTTGACATCTCATGTAGCTCTTAGGCGAATATAAAGCGAAGACATGCAGACCGCTGCCGCCTTACGACTCCAAATCGAAACCGCACTGGCCCACCGAATTCCTTCCTCGCTATTGCCGGCACCTCGGACCATTCGCCCTCTTGTGCCTACCGGTATCTGCACTATCGACGAGCTCTTGCAAGGTGGCCTACCTGTCGGTGCCATCACAGAGATCGTCGGCTCCGAGTGTTCAGGCCGCACATCTTTCGCGTTCTCCTTTGCAGCTCAAATCACACAGGCAGACAAAGTTTGCGCCTGGATCGATGTCTCAAACGCACTATTTCCCGAATCCGCATCCGCCATAGGAATCGATTTGAAAAGACTCCTATGGGTGCGTTGTGGAGTTACAAATCCAATCACCCCACCATCTTCGCAAATATGCTTTTCCCTCCCCCCGAAATATCTGATCGCTCCACCAGGGAAGAAAGGTCTCCACGGCGGAGGTTTTGGCCCTCACCCACGCGCCGAAGTCAAAGGACTCTCCACCGCTGTCAGTCGTCTCTTGCGGCCAGAAGCAATTGCGCCAAGATGTGCCGAGCCACAATGCAAAATAAAGGTCGAAAAGGAAATCTTCGAACCGAATCCATCACAGTCGATTAGGAGCATACAAAAAACACTCACTCCACGAAAGCCATGGTTCAAACCCTGGTCAAGGATCGATCAGGCATTGCGCGTAACCGACCTGCTCCTTCAAGCTGGCGGATTCAGCGCGATCATACTGGATCTCGGCAGCGTTGCTCCGGAGTTCGCCTCGCGCATCCCCCTAGCAACATGGTTCCGTTACCGCGCCGCTGCAGAGCGAAGCCAGGCAAGCATCCTTCTCCTCACCCAGCATGCGTGCGCGAAGAGCAGTGCTGGCCTCGTCCTCCGCCTGCAACCTGCCATTGCCCGACACAACGAACCCACCGTCTTCACCGGCATCGAGCATTGTGTCGAAGTAGTACGAGAACGCTTCGCCCCAACCAACGTCGTTCCCATGCGAAAGCAGCCGCAAAACGACAGAAGCGCCTCTTGGCACAGCAGAACCACATGGGCAGGTCAACGATGACCAGACCAGCGGAACTATACGCGTGTCTCTACGCAAAAGAGTTTCCTGCCCAGGCCATGGTGCGTCTGCGTCCCCAACTACGTGAAAGGCCATTCGTGGTGATGCAAGGCGAAGCGCCACTGCAGCAAGTCTGTTCTCTCAACACGAAGGCACGCACTCTCGGCGTAGCTCACGGCATGACAAACGTCGAGATCGATACATTCCCATCAGTCACAGTGCTGCCCCACTCGCAGGCCGAAGAAAAAGCAGCAAAGTCAGCTTTGATCGAATGCGCAGGCACATTTTCGCCTCGCCTCGAAGATTGCAGCGATGACACCTCTCTTCTCCTCGTGATCGACATCACCGGAACCGAGAGACTTCTGGGCTCTCCCTCGAAGATGGGAAAGACTCTTCTGCACCAGGTGAAATCATTAGGCATCACTGCGTGCCTCGCGATAGCCGGTAACTTTCATGTTGCCATCTGCCTCGCACGCGGCATGTCACCGTCAAACCAGGTAGCCATTGCTGCATCTGGACAAGAGAGCGTGGCCCTCGCCCGACTGTCCCTCACGGTCCTGGATCTTCCTGAAAAATATGCCGAAACACTTTCCCTCTGGGGCATTCACACCCTCGGGATGCTCGCGGCGTTGCCAGAAAAAGCACTCGTTTCACGAATGGGACAGGAAGGCCGACGCCTTCGCCTCCTGGCACGTGGAGAGCTCAAACACCTCTTCGTTCCACTCGAAGCTGACTTCACACTCGAAGAGCATATGGAACTTGATACGCCCGTAGAACTACTCGATTCCCTTCTCTTTGTCGTAGGCGTTTTACTGGAGCAACTGATCCTGAGAGCAACCACACGCGTACTAGCCCTCGCCTCTGTCACCATCACCCTCTCACTCGAAGGCGCCACCCCGCATACCCGCACCGTCAGGCCAGCTCTACCTACAAACAACCGCCAGCTCTGGATCAAACTCCTTCATCTCGACCTCGAAGCGCATCCTCCACAAGCCGCAATCCTCGCGCTCACACTCACTGCCGAACCCGGCAGCACAAGCAAAGTCCAGCGCGGCCTCTTCTCGCCACAACTCCCTGAACCAATGCGTCTCGATGTAACCCTGGCTCGCATTCGGGCCATCGTCGGAGAAGATTGCGTAGGCCGCGCCGTGCTCAAAGACACACATCAGCGAGACGGATTCACCATCGAGCCCTTCACGATCCCTTCAGAATCAAGCGCAGAAGTCATCTCCACCCAGCCACGCGTTGCCATCCGCCAGCTTCGCCCCCCAGAGAACATCTCCCTCACTTTGATCGGCCACCAACCCAAAGCATTCTTCTTTCGCGAAAAGCAGTACACGGTAGAACGAGCATACGGTCCCTGGCTTACCAGCGGCGACTGGTGGGCACCCACGCTCTGGGGCCACGAACAATGGGATCTCATCGCACGTTCCCGCGATGGCGAACTACTAGGATGCTGCCTCCTGCGCGACCTCACTCAAAACTTATGGCAGATAGCGGCGCTCTATGACTGACCGCTACATTGAGCTGCATGCAGCCAGCGCTTTCAGCTTCCTCGAAGGCGCCTCCGATCCCGAACAACTCATCAAGCGTGCCGTCGAACTCGAGATGCCCGCAATGGCGCTCCTCGATCGCAATGGAGTCTACGGCTCCGCCCGCTTCCACACCAGCGCAAAACGAAACGGAGTTCAGGCCCACATCGGCGCAGAGATCGCCGTCTCAGGCTTCCCCTCCCGCCTCACACCTCCCGTATGGCTCCCGCACCAGCACCTCGCAGAGCCCTCACGCTTGCCTCTGCTGTGCGAATCTCGCACCGGGTACCAGAACCTCTGTCAGCTCATCACGCACTTCAAAATGCGGGAGAGCACCAAGTGCGAAGGTGCAGCCACAGATCAAGACCTCCAACAATACGCCTCCGGCCTCATCTGCCTCACCGGTGGAGACGAAGGTCCGCTCGCCGCAGCCCTCGCCACAGGAGGCGAAGAGGCCGGTCGCATAATCGTAGAGAAACTCGCAAGGGTCTTCGGCAAAAAAAACGTCTACGTCGAACTGCAACGCCACCACGAGCGCGAAGCCGAGTGGCGCAATCAAGCCGCAGTACGCATCGCAAACTCTCTCAGCCTGCCCGTGCTGGCAACCAACGGCGTCCGCTACGCCACAGCCTGCGACCGGGAGATTCTGGACCTCTTCACCGCCGTCCGCCATCACACCGACCTCGACCACGCAGGCCGTCTTCTCTCGCTCAACAGCCAACGCCATCTCCACACCGCCCGCGAGATGACCGCACTCTTCCGCGACATTCCCCATGCAACCGACAACACAGCAGAGCTCTCCTCCCGCCTCAACTTCGAGCTGGACGATCTAGGTTACAAATTCCCCGAATACTCAGTCCCCGAAGGCGACACCATGGACAGCTTCCTAAAGAAGCGTGTCGCAGAAGGAGTCTTCCGCCGTTACAACCCCAAAAATAATCCCGACCTGCTCGAGCGAGCAAAAAAACAAGTCGAACACGAACTGGCTCTCATCGCAAAGTTAGGCTTCGCCGGATACTTCCTCATCGTCTGGGACATAGTAAATTTCTGCAAACGCAATGGCATCCTCATCCAGGGACGAGGCAGCGCCGCAAACTCAGCCGTCTGCTACGCCCTCGAAATCACAGCCATCGACCCCGTCGGAATGGAGCTCCTCTTTGAGCGCTTCCTCAGCGAAAACCGCGGCGAGTGGCCCGACATCGATCTAGACCTTCCCTCGGAAGATAAGCGCGAACAGGCAATCCAATACGTCTATCAACGCTACGGCGAACTAGGCGCCGCCATGACCGCCAACGTCATCACTTACCGAGGGAAATCCGCAGCCCGCGAAGTCGGCAAAGCCATGGGCTTCGATCAGGACTCACTTAGTCGCCTCACCAGCCTCGTCAGTCAGTGGGAGTGGCGCGGCAAAACCGACACCATGGCCCACTCCTTCCATCACGCCGGCTTCGATCTCAAGCACCCGCGCATCGCCAAATATCTCGAGCTCTCCATGCGCATTCAAAACCTGCCTCGCCATCTAGGCCAGCACTCAGGTGGCATGGTTATCTGCCAGGGCCAGCTCAACCGCGTTGTCCCACTCGAACGCGCCTCCATGCCCGGCCGAACCGTCGTTCAGTGGGACAAAGAAGACTGCGCCGACCTCCACATCATCAAAGTCGATCTACTCGGACTCGGCATGATGGCCGTCATCAAAGACTGCCTCGAACTCATCCCACAACACTACGGAGACAAAGTAGACCTCGCCCAACTCCCCGAAGACGAAGACGTCTACAAGATCCTCCAGCAAGCAGACACCGTCGGCATGTTTCAAGTCGAAAGCCGCGCCCAGATGGCCTCACTCCCTAGAAACAAACCCGACAAATTTTACGACGTCGTCGTACAGGTAGCCATCATCCGCCCCGGCCCCATCGTCGGCAAAATGATGCATCCCTACATGCGCCGCCGCCAAAAAAAAGAGCCAGTCACCTATCCACATCCGTCGCTAGAAGAAGTCCTGAAGCGAACCTTAGGCGTTCCCCTCTTTCAGGAGCAGCTCCTCCGCATGGCCATGACAGTCGCCAACTTCACCGGCGCTGAAGCAGAAGAACTCCGCCGCGCCGTAGGCATGCGTCGCTCCTGGGAGCGCATGAATAAACTCGAAGCCAACCTACGCGCAGGGATGACTGCCAACAACATCGACGTAAAGACCCAAACCACTATCATCGAAAACATCAGCTCGTTCGCGCTCTACGGCTTTCCCGAGTCGCACGCAGCCAGCTTCGCCCTCATCGTCTACGCCTCGGCCTACTTCAAAGTGAAATACCTCGCCGCCTTCACCTGCGCCATCCTCAACAATCAACCAATGGGCTTCTACATGCCAGCAGTCTTAGTAAAGGACGCACAACGCCACGGCCTGCGCATAAAGCCGATCGACGTACAAATATCAAACTGGCCCTGCACCATCGAACACGAATCCGATGGCATACTCACTCTACGAATGGGTCTGGGCTACGCAAGAGGCCTGCGAAAGCAAGCAGGCGAAGCCATCGCGTCAGCCCGAGCCCAGGACGGTCCATTCCTCTCCGCCGAAGATCTCGCCCTGCGCATTCCAACGCTCAACCGAAAAGAGCTAACCATCCTCGCCCGCATCGGAGCACTCAACAAACTCGACGGAATCAATCATCGCCGCGACGCCCTCTGGCAGGTAGAGCGTGCCGGCAAGCTCGAGGGTCCCCTCCTTCGACAAGACCGCGCATCGCTGCAGGAAGACTCTGAGACTCTCCCCTTGCAACAAATGAACACAGAAGACCGCCTGATCGCTGACTACGCCGGCACAGGTCTCACCATAGGCAGACATCCAATGCACTACCGCCGCGACGAGCTACGCCATCAACACATCCTCTCCGCCGCCGAACTAAAGTCCCGCAACGACGGCGAACACGTCCGCACTGCCGGTTGCATCATAGCCCGCCAACGTCCCGGTACAGCCAAGGGATTCATCTTCCTCTCCATGGAAGACGAGACCGGAATAGCCAACGTCATCATCACTCCAGACCTCTACGAGCGCGAGCGCCTTTTAGTCACGCGCAGTAAATTCCTCATGGCCGAAGGGCCGCTACAGAATCAAGACGGAGTCATTCACGTAAAAGCCCTGCGTCTCATGGCTCTTTCTGACAGTGCTCTCGAACTTCGATCCCACGACTTCCACTAAAATTTTCTCCACCCCTACTGCCGTCAACACCCCCATCGAGAAGGCCGCAGCATAAAAATAAAAACAACATCACCAGGGGTACTCAGTTAGTTACGCATCTCACTAAAACTATTTTCGGCTCGGCCGATAGATGGATAACAATGCCCTATCGGTCGGAAATCAAGGGTCGAGGTGCGATATGCCATCTGCGAACTACTTCGATGAGCTGTACGGTGTCACGGAAGAGCAAGCTCTCAACTTCTGGGCCTCAAATCTTCATGAAGCAATGGGAAGCCAGTTTTGGTCCAAGATCTGCGACTCAACTGGTGTCTACCTGGCAAGCGTCCTGGGCCACTTCTGCCTGCAATCCATAGATCGAAATGAGGTTCTCTCCCCCGACTACCACCCGGACGATCAGGAGTTCCGGCAGTTTGCAGACCTCACGCAGATCGCCGAGATGATGATGCGCCAGCTCACCAGCGCCAAGAACCCTCTATGGATGGAATCAGCCGGCGCCCATATCCTCCTCTACGCCGGATTTTTTCAAGCCCAGAACAAGCACCGTCACAACATCGCGTTCTACTCCGCCATGGGCCAGGAGTGCTACCTAATGGCCGCAGTAGGCAAAAGAGCAAGGATGATGCAGCTGATGGCAGATGGCTTCAGTCAATACCTCCTCCACCTGGCCAACCTCCATCAACATCTGCAGGACAGCAGATACCTTATAAGAACGGACAACTGAGTCTTCGCAGGCGCTGCCTCGCCCTTACGCTCTTCCCGTGAAACAATGGAACTCGCGCCTTTTTGGCGAATCAGGGGAATCAAGTTTGCTGCGATCTGCCTTTATTGCTCTCTCTCAAAACAAGTCTCTGCGCTCCTTTTCAGAGCGATCCGCAATGGGCAAGAAGATGTCCGGACGCTTCGTCGCCGGCATGTCTGTAGAAGAGGCGTTAGCCGCCTGCCAGCGCGTCAACAAAGAAGGCATCGCTGTCACCCTCGACTCCCTCGGCGAATCTGTCACCACCGAAGCCGCAAGCCGGAAATCGGCCGACATCTATCACGAGCTTCTCGACGCCATCCACACCCGTGGCCTCAACGCCAACGTCAGCGTCAAGCTCTCCCAGGTCGGCATGGACTTCGATCCAGCCCTCGCCGAACGCATCGTAGGCGAGATGGTCGAGCACGCCGCCCACGTCCAGTCCTTCGTCCGCATCGACATGGAAGGCTCTCCCTATACGGAAGCCACTATCGCTATGACAGAGCGCCTCGCCCAAAAGTTTCCCGGCGCCGTCGGCACCGTCCTTCAAGCCTATCTCTTCCGTACTGAAGCCGACACCGAGCGGCTCCTCAACGAAAACATCCGCATTCGTCTCTGCAAAGGAGCCTACAAGGAAGGCCCCGCCATCGCCTTCCCGGCGAAGTCTGACGTCGACGCCAACTACGTCAAACTCATGAAGCGTGTAGTCACCTTCGTCAATCAAGCAACTGGCAAAGGCGTCTTCTGCGGCATCGCCACTCACGATGAGGTGATCGTTGAGCAGATGCGCACCTTCGTTCGCGAGCATAACGTGGACAAGTCGGCCTTCGAGTTTCAGATGCTCTACGGCGTCCGTCGCGACCTCCAGCGCCGCCTGGCTGCCGAGGGCTTCGGTGTCCGCGTCTATCTTCCTTTTGGGCCTGAGTGGTACCCCTACTTCATGCGCCGTCTTGCCGAGCGTCCTGCGAACGTCATCTTTTTGGCCAAGAACTTCTTCAAGAACTAACTTCTTCGTCCCGACCAACGGGAGGGCCCGGACAGGGTATACGAGTCACGAAGTGACCGCCTCCCGCGCAGGGAGCCCGTCCGGCAAGACCCGTCTGCCGAGGGTCGCTATGCCGAAAATGGCGATGCTTTAACTTTGAGAAACGTTTTTTGGTTAGAAAAAAATAGTGCGTGGTTCGGGCTTGGGATTTTGTTGTTTTGCGGGATTTTTGAGGGGTGTTTTGGAAAAAGTGGGTGGCTGGCGGTGGTTTTTGGGTGGTGAGAATGTGGTGGATTGGTGGTGAAACGTGGCGCGTTGAAGGTCGTTTTTCAACGACGAAAAACACGCCACGTTTTTGAACTTTATTTTTGGCTCAGCGCGATGCGGTCTGGGTGGGAACCGGTTCCGCAAGCAGCTTCTCCACCAGCTCCGTAGTCTCCTTCACCAGAGCCTCGTGTGCGGGCGGATTCGCGGGCCCGGCAAAGCCAGCATGGACTTCCCTCACCCGCCCATCGCGCCCCAGAAAGAACGAAGTAGGCCAGCAGTTCAAGTTCACCCCCTGCGGGATCTTTTCATTCAGCTGCTCGGTCTCTCCCGCTACCAGAACCGTGTAAGTTAGCCCATATTTTTCAATAAAAGCGTGCAATCTCGTGGGATCTTTCAGTTGATCCGCCTCTTCAAAGGAGAGGTTCACAACCTCCAGTCCCTGACCATGAAACTGTTTGTAGAGACTCTCGAGCAGAGGGGCTTCGTCGTGGCAGTTGGGGCACCAAGACCCTCCAATCGCTACGATCACAACTTTTCCATCGAACTGCGGATCGGTATTGGAGACCACCTTTCCATTCAGGTCCGGGAAGCTGAAGGCAAACCGTGCAGAAGGATCTTTCACAGTGGTCTGTTGCGTCGGATCCGCCATGCCAGGGAGAGAGGCCGCCCGCGCCTGTGCAGGCCTGCGCGCAACGAGGTTCTGTTGTTCGTTCACATCCGCGCGCAGCAGATTAGAAACCAGCAACGTCCCATCCGTCTGCGGCTTGACGCTGTAAAGGGCCGGCCCGGCGGCAGTGAAATGACCGATCAGATATTCATTCCCGGTCCATCTCCCGTAGAGCGAGCCAGTATCGCCATCAATGCGCTGAATCACCGCCTTGACTTCGCTCGAATGCTTCGCGGGTTCTACGCGAAGCTGCCACGCTGACTCTCCCTTGGCCGACTTGACTGCGACCTCCCAATCGCCGCTGATGTCCTGAGGAGCCGCTGCTTCCGAGCCAGTGGCAGCCGATCCACGGAGATTCAAGTTGACGGGATAGCGCGTCTTCGCCGTACCGAAGGTTCCAGTCAAATGGCCGTCGGCGACCGTCGCATCGATTGTTCTGGCGAAGTAGTTAAAAGTAATCACGAGGTGATTGCCTGCAAAGCTCACACTCGAGGCTGGGCTTCTCTCGGGACCGTTGAGCAAAGCTGCCTGAAGTGAACTGCCGCTACCGTTAATCTCGAGGTGAACAGGAACCTGCTGTCCATGTACCGTGGCATCGCCGGTCCAAGGGCCGACAATCTTATTTTGTTTGGATCCCTGGGCAGCGGCAGAGAGGGCAACCAAGAAGAGGCTGGCGAAGAGCTTCATCGAAGATCTCGATTCTTATGTGATGTGGAGTCTAAATTCGGAATCCGCCTTGATCAGCAGACCCGGGCACGCGCGTTAGGCCAGCAGAGAGCGGCGACAACAACAGTAATTGTGTTGCAGGTGCATGATGTTAGGTTAGGCCAGTGGGGTAGCCAGGTCAAGGGCTCCGTCGCCTCGCGCAAAGGAACCATATCCCCTCTTCCAAAGTTGTATGGATAGCAAACCTGCACGGGCGCAGACTGTATCCACTATGGGGAGGAAGACCGTTCCGGAAACATTTCGGATCTGTCTCTACTTAGCGATCACCTCGCCGAAATCCTGATTGGCTTGATCGTATGCTTCCAGAAATGTTCTCTAGACGCTGGGCCATAAAGCAGACGGTGTTCCTCACCCATAGTCCTATCCCCTTTCCGCAATAAAAAAATAGCCGCCTTCGGGCGGCTATTCTTCGCATGGAGCTTTCGCGGTTTATTTCCCGTAGGAGGGCCCGTCATTTGGCCGTTGAACCGGAAGATACGGTTCGACAGCAAGAAGACTGGAGAGTGTGTTTCGCTCCTGATCTGAAAACTGGCCGCGAAAACGATCAGAGTTGAGGATAGCCTGCCGTTGCGGTTGCGGCATCTCGCGAAGATCACGGAAGGCTCGGGCAACAAGGCGACGGCGGTCTTCCGGGAGCCCCCCAAGCTGCTGCATGGCACCGCGAACCTGCTGTCGTTGCGGTGGCGTAAGACGTTCCATGGCTTCGGTACGGTCAAGAATGCGGCGACGCTGCTCGGGCGACATGTTGTTCAGCTGCGTCAGGCGGTCGCGCATTCTCTGCTGAGTCGTTGGGGGGAGATCGCGAAAGCCAGGCTCATTCTCCAGAGCGCGCTGTTGTTCGGCAGGAGGAAGGTTGCTATGACGGTCCATCCACTGCGCCAGGTGTTCCTGATTATTTTTCGGTGCTGCTGGACTGGGCCCCGGACCAGGTGCCGGTCTCACCTGGGAGACGGGTGCACGTAAAGCCGACCCACCTCTATGCGCATACGCAGACTGGGCCAAGACAATCGTCGCCGCGGATGCCAAAAGCATCCCGGCAAAAGCTAGTCGAGCAAAACGCCGTAACTGAAAGGAAGATGGCATGTTTTCAGCGTGTAGAAGAACTGCAGTTCCATAAAAACTTTTTGTTTAGAGCAGCTTATCGTGTTCCATCTCCCTTCAATCAATTTTCTTGAAGTCGGACTTCCTCTCAGGAAACTAGCTACTGGGTTGTGTTGTGGAATCATCGGCTGGAGCGTCGTCCTGCAAGAGTTGATCCATCGTCTGAAGAGCTTGATCGTTCTTATCGAGAATCTGCAGATCTTGAACCGCCGCCGAAGTCTCAGGCGCCGAATGGGGAAAGCCGGTGAGATTAGCATAAGTTCCACCGCCCACCAAAAGAATCAGTGCAAGGCCTCCGGCGAGTGCTGGGCGAAACTGACGTCCCGTGTTGAAAACGAGGCGGGACTTCAGCTGCTCAAACCAGCCCGCGGGTGCCAGCGTCTGTTCTTCTCGAAGTCGCACAGCGAGCTTTTGATCGAAGTAGGGCGACGGATCGGGAGCCTGCCATGTGTCGAGGAGGGCGAACGTTGCCTGCATGGATTTGAACTCCTCGGCGCAGGCGGGGCACGATTCAATATGGGCTCGAACGTCCGCGTTGGCGGGCGCAGCCGGATCCAGAAGCAGATCGAGGATAGCGGGTTGGCAGTCTTTGCAGATCATTTTGACCCTTCCAATTTCCTTACCAGGGCGCATAAAGATGCGCGCGTAAACTTCAACGAACTTAGACAAAAGCCTTCAACTTTTCGCGCAGTGTCTGGTATGCGCGGAAGAGCAGCGATTTCGTGGCAGACTCACTCAATTTGAGAACGTCCCCTATTTGCTTGTAATCCATGCCTTCATACTTGTGCATGAGTACGGCCATGCGTTGCCGTTCCGGAAGCGCAAGCACATGCTCGCGAATCGCATTGAGACGTTCCTGCCTCAACAGCTTGGCTTCGACATCCGGGGTAGAGTCCGCAACATCCGGCGTTGTCCCAGTCTCAGAATCGGCCTCATCGAGATAGACGGTAGAGGCAGTGCGTTCGTGACGGTTGTCGCGCGCATAGTTGACTCCCAAATTGGTAGCGATCCTGTAAAGCCAGGTGCTAAACCGAGCTTCGGCACGATAGGTCTCGCGAGAACGGTAGACCCGGAGGAAGACCTCCTGGGCGAGCTCTTCTGCGACCGCCTGATTGTGAACCATGCGATACATGAAGTGAATAATGGGCTTCCGGTACTTCTGGATGAGAAAGTCGAACCCGGCCATGTTGCCAGTGCGCAACTCCAACATGATGGCAGCGTCGTCCATCTGGCCGAAGTCACTGGCCGAATGATGGGTCTCGGCAGCTTGAAGGTTTTCAAGGAGTCTCGGGTTGATCGCGAGCGTAGCCATATCATCCTCAACCCCGTCTTCTGCCCTGGGTTGCGCTTTTTCATCAAATTTCAGCGGAATCGCCTCCGGGGCCTCTTGCGAGAGGGGATCCTGGGGATCTCGATGGCGAAATTGTGGAGTTGGCGCGGACATTCTGCTGCTCGATTGTATCGCCCTCGTAAGCGTGTTCCCAAGTATTTGGACACTGCTGGATAGCTTGACGGGAGTCTGGTCTTGAAGAGAGAGGAATGATATCCTCTACAAAAGCTTAGGCAAATGGCGTACGGTTATCCAAGCCATTCCGGGCGCATAACTCAGCGGTAGAGTGCCACCTTCACACGGTGGAAGTCGTAGGTTCGAATCCTGCTGTGCCCACCATAAAATCAACAACTTACAACCACAGGCTGCGACAAGTTTGTGGCATTTGTGGCAAATCCACGAGTCGTGGTTTTTTGTCCTCTCCGTTCGCGGTGGTATCTGGCCGAGCGTGCCTCCCCACAATTTTCTTTTTCCTACAGTCTCTCTTCTGATCGTTCGTCGGAGATGAAGTTATTCGAGCGTCACGCAATGACGGACGGCCAGAACGACAATGCGTTTTAACGACTAGGCCGAGTGCTATGGATAGCCGTGCTAGCTTGTTTCGAGGAAATGGGCTGAAAACCTGTTTCAGATCAACTGACAAACCTTGCCATGTCGCCCATACTCAGTCTGGAGGAACGCACGCTCGCGGTGACACGAGAATCGGTCTGCGGATCAAAAGACGGAAGGAGCTTCCTGTGAACGACGACAAAGGATCTACACGCCATCGCACCCGCTGCCAGGTCCCAGGTCTGGAGCGCTAACAGCGTTCGGTCCAGGCGCCCGAACGCTGGAGGCGGGCTTCAAGATTGCCCCTCAGTTTCTATCGCTGCCGGTCGACATCGTTTTCGAGAAGGATGTCGCCGTCAAGTTGCGTGACGGAGTGACGATCTACGTCGACGTGTTACGTCCAGCGGGAGCCGAGAAGGTGCCCGTCATCGTGGCGTGGAGTCCGTACGGCAAAGGCCAAGGAACCTCGCTGAGCGTGATGGGTGTGTTCGGCCTGGTGGGCCTGTCCAACTGGATCGTCTCTGGTTTGGAAAAGTTCGAGGGGCCCAGACCCCGCCTACTGGTGCGCTCAGGGCTACGCGATCTGCAATCCGGATATCCGTGGTGTGGTGGATTCCGAAGGTGACAGCGTGCTGTGGGACCGCCAGGATGGCCGCGATTGCCACGACCTCATCGAGTGGCTCACCGAGCAGGAGTGGTGCACCGGAAAGGTCGCGATGAGTGGAACCTCCTATCTCGCGGTCTCGCAGTGGTTCACCGCTGCCGAACAGCCTCCGCACCTCACCGCCATCAGTACGTGGGAGGGTGTGAGTGACGTCTACCGCGATCTTGTGATGCGTGGCGGTATGCCTGACATGGGATTTGCCCGCCAACTCCAGGACGGCAGCTTCTTCGGCAAAAACCAGAAGGAGGACATCCTGTCGGAGGCTGAGCGCTACCCGCTCATGAACGACCTGTGGGAGAACAAGATTCCGGACTTCGACAAGATCACCGTGCCGGCGTATGTTGTAGCGAGTTACTCGAACACATTGCACACCGCTGGTACTTTCCGGGCATGGCGCCGGATCGCTTCGGACAAGAAGTGGCTGCGCATCCACAATAGCCAGGAATGGCCCGACTATTACGACGAGCAGAATCGCGAGGACTTGCGTCGTTTCTTCGACCGCTACCTGAAGGACGAAAATAACGGGTGGGAACAGACTCCTCGCGTTCGGTACTCTCTGCTCGATCTTGAAGGCGGCGACATGGTCAACATCGCTGCGGATCACTTTCCCCCAAGCGGTGTCGCTTTGACGAAGTTGTACCTCGACGGTCGTGCGCGAACCCTGACTACTGAAGCGGCGTCAGACGAGGGTCGCAGCGTCCTACGTCGTAAAATCCAATCCAAACGCGGTGTCCTTCGTCAAGCGATTCGACCAGAAGACGGTGATGGTCGGCTACCCAAAGGCTCGGCTCTGGGTCGAAGCACGCGACGCTGATGACATGGATTTGTTTGTTCTCGTGCAGAAACTTGATGCCTACGGGACGCCTCTCCAGCAGTTCACGGTGCCCAACCAGAGTACCGTGAATCACGACCTCACTGATCATGCGGCGACCATCCTCCGCTACAAGGGCTCAGATGGCCGGTTGCGCGTATCCGCCCGCCGCCTCGATGAAGCGCTGTCGACCGATGAAGTGCCCGCTCATAGCTTCGACCGCGTCGAGAAGCTATCGCCGGGCGAGATCGCCGAAATCGAAATCGAGCTGCTCCCGATCGGTCTTGTGTTTCACCCTGGCGAGCAACTCCGTTTTGTAATCAGCTCAAGAAACCTTTTGGGGACGCTAATGCCTGCGATCGAAGAGTACGTTGGCGCCAACAGCGGGCAGCACGTCATCCACACGGGCGGCGCACACCCGTCTTACTTGCAGCTTCCAATTCAGGAGCGTTAGCAGGCTTCGCCATGGCACTCTGGCGAACTTAAAATTGTCGCCATCAACTTCTTCGTTGGGTTGAACTGAATCTAAAAAGTCAGATCCAGGTCCCCCATTCCTGATTCCGCAAAGTATCGCTGAACAGCTTCCTCGGTAACTCCGTCAACCCGGTCTGGACGCCACCTAGGTCTGCGATCCCTATCAATGATTGCAGACCGAACGCCTTCCAGAAAATCGTGCTCCCTCAGACAGGCTTGCGCAAGGCGATATTCTTGCTGAAGGCATGAGGCGAGATCATTGAAACTACGTGCGTTCCTCAAAGCCGCGAGGGTGACCTTGAGCGCGGTCGGCGACTTCTTCTCGAGCTCCCGAAGTGCATCTTTTGCTTCAGGATTCGCACCCTGGGCTAGTGCAAGGAGGATCTCTTCGACGGTATCAGCCGCAAAGCATTTGCTGATCCAAGCTCGCTGCTCTACTGTCATCCCTCGGGGAAGCTGGGTAGTGTATGCGCGTATGGCCTCATCTACTGCGATCAGGTTTTCGCACTTCTCTAGATGACTCGTCAGGATCAATAAATCTCCGCTAAGAACCACAGTGTCGGCCAAACGGCAAAAAATTGCGTCTGCCGCTCCGATCCGACTGCCGGTTAGCGCAAGATAGGTGCCGAGCTCGTCCGGCGCGGTCCCCAGAAGGTGGGTCCCACCTACGTCGGGCACGAAGCCTATTGCGGTCTCAGGCATTGCAAGTTCTGAACGTTCTGTAACGATACGATGCGACGCATGTGCTGAGATACCGATGCCTCCTCCCATAACGATGCCATCCATCAGGACCACATAGGGTTTCGTATAGCGAGAGATGAGGTAGTTGAGTCGATACTCGTTTCGAAAAAAATCAGTCGCTAGCTCTCGCCTGTCGGCGATGACGGCGTTGTACATAGCACGTATATCCCCGCCTGCACAAAGCCCTCGCTCCCCGGCGCCATCGACTAAAACAAATTGAATTGATACGTCGTTGGCCCATGTCATCAGCGCGGTGTGCATGATGTTGACCATCTCGAGCGTCAAGGCATTCAACGCTCGCGGCCGGTTCAGGGTGATTCTGCCGCAAGACCCTGAGACTCGCACCAATACATCACTCATCGAGTAGACCTCGCGGCGGAAGGAGAATCGAATATTACAACTTGTCGAATTGCCTCTCCTCGCGCCAATCGGTCGAAGCCATCGTTGAGGTCTTCAAAACTCAGACGATGTGTGAGCAGACGATCAACCGGAAGCAAACCGGCGCGATACAGGGCAATGAAGCGAGGCAGATCCCGCGAGGGCACAGACGAACCCATATACGAACCTCTAATGGTGCGCTCTTCGGCGACCAAACTAACCGATGGAATGTTTAGCCGTTTATCGGGGGCGGGCAGTCCAACACTCACGGTAGTGCCGCCGCGACGGGTTGCCGAGTACGCTTGCGCAAGGACAGCTTCGTTCCCAACCGATTCGATTGCGTATTGCACTCCGTCTTGTGTGATCTGGCGTAAATCTTTTACGAGGCTTTCAGATCTTGCATCGAAGGCGTAGTGTGCTCCCAGCTCAAGCGCAAGCGCAAGCTTTTCCTGGTTTACGTCCACGGCAATCACGGGGTAGGCTCCGGAGCAGCGAGACCCCAGCAAGGAAGCGAGGCCAACTCCTCCCAGCCCAAAGATGGCGATACTCTCTCCCGGTGAAACCTTCGCAGTATTTACAACTGCGCCCACCCCTGTAAGAACGGCGCAGCCAAACAGCGCCGCAATCTCTGGCGGGAGGTCATTATCCACCTTCACCACAGATCTTGAGGATGCCACAACGAACTCTGCAAACGCGGATACGCCTAAATGATGTTGCAGAGGCTGGCCAGACGCATCCTTCCAGCGGCTACCTCCTTCCATTAGCTCTCCCGCTGCATTTGCGGAAGCCCCGGGTTCACATAGGGCTGGTCTCCCCGTTGCACACGGTTCGCAGTGGCCGCATATCGGCACAAACGAAAACACAACGCGGTCCCCGATCGCAAAGCCCGCGACGCCCTCTCCGAGTTCCACGATCTCACCGACAGCTTCATGCCCCAACACCATCGGGAGGGGACGCGGACGCGATCCATCAATCACCGAGAGGTCGGAATGGCAAAGGCCTGCGGCAAGGGTGCGCACAAGCACCTCTCCTCGGCCTGGGGGCCCTAGTTCCACTTCTTCGATCCCAAGTGGTCGCGATTCTGCGTACGGGTGTGGCCTTCCGCTGCTGCGCAACACTGCCGCTCTAACCTTCATGACCGCACCGTCACTTGTAGAGCTTCCAGCGCCGCGCGTAAGGCCGGCGTCAGCGGGGAAGGCCGGCGGTTGGAGCGATCGACAAAGACGTGCACAAACCAACCCTCCGCAGCCGCTGCGACGTCTCCTTTGCGAAATAGCCCGATACCGTACCTAACACTGCTTGTACCCAGGTGTTCCACGCGTAAACCAGCCTCAACGATCTCTGGAAACGATAGTTCTGCCACAAACTTGCAGTGCGACTCCGCACACACACCTATCAACGTCCCTGAATAAATATCGAGCTCTCCAAAAGTGATCAGGTATGTGTTGATGGCCGTGTCAAAGTAGCTGTAGTACTCAATGTTATTTACGTGACCATAGATATCGTTGTCTCTCCATCGCGTTCCGATGGATAAGAAATGCCGGTATTCGTTGCGTTCTGCCATTAACGATTCCCACGCTGGACGGAAAGTTTGGACGCCTGCCATGGTAGCCTAGCAAACCATGACGACGAAAGACCTCGAACGCATACCTATACCGCGCGACAAGAACGATGACTACACTCGTGACGCTGCTGCTTTGCGGCGGGCGTTCGCAGAAGAACGGACTGGCACCGTTCTCGAGCACGTTGGTCAATACTCCTTCGATCCTTCGCTGCTCCCTGGAAACGTTGAAAATTTCACTGGCGTGGCACAGGTTCCTCTCGGGCTTGCAGGTCCTCTCCGAATTGCCGGGGAGCATGCGCGAGGCGACTTCTACATCCCCATGGCGACGACCGAAGGCACCTTAGTTGCAAGCTACAACCGCGGCATGCGGTTGCTCACGGAGTGCGGCGGTGTTAGGACAACGGTCGTCAAGCACAGTATGCAGCGATCTCCCGTGTTTGAGTTGAATAATGCCCTGGAAGCTCGCACACTAGGCGAGTGGATTGACTCTCACTTTAACAAAATCAGAGAGGCGGCCGAGGCTACAACCTCCGCCGGAAAGCTCGTCGAGATTAGAAACTACATCATTGGGCCGCTGCTTTATCTGCGTTTCAACTACACCACCGGCGATGCAGCCGGTCAGAACATGGTTGGCAAAGCTACCTTGGCTGCCTGCATTTGGATTCAGACCAATCATCCGCATCGCCCCCACTTTGTCTTATCGGGAAACATCGATACCGATAAGAAACACTCGCAGATGAACACGATCGAGACACGCGGGAAGCGCGTGATCGCGGAAGCAACCATCTCCGGCGATGTCCTTAAGCGCATCATGGGCGTAGACGCGGAGACGCTATTTCATGTGCGTCAGATCTCCCAGGCAGGCGCCTTCATGGCGGGTTCTTCGAATAACGGAGCGCACTCAGCGAACGGCTTGACTGCTCTCTTCATTGCGACGGGGCAGGACGTCGCCAACGTAGCGGAGTCTCAAGCCGCTATTGTCTATGCTCAGCTTCTCACCAATGGTGATTACTACTGGTCGATCACGATCCCTTCATTGGTCGTCGCAACCTATGGTGGTGGTACTGCTCTCCCCACGCAACGAGAGTGCCTCGATCTGGTCGGCTGTTACGGAGCAGGACACATAAACAAGTTCGCCGAGATATGCGCGGCGACAGTGCTCGCCGGTGAGATCTCGCTTAGCAGCGCGATCGTACGCGGGGACTGGGTATCAAGCCACGACCGCCTCGGAAGAAACCGTCCATAGACGAGGATCTTGGAACGAAGTGCCGCAGCTTCTCCGAATTGGACAGTTTGATCGGCTGGTTCACGGCCTTTTGCGAACCAGAATCCAGACCCTGTAAGAATCGTAAAAAACTAGTATTGACTAGAGTATCAAGTGTGGACTAGATTGATGCGGCTGCTAAGGGAGAGCCCATGTCATTGCTGCAAACGGAAGAGACAACACACGCAGTTGCTACCGAGACTGAAGATTCGGCGGCCATCGGGGAGTTGCGCGCGGCGTTCGAAGCCCAGCGCCGCGCCTTTGCCTTGGACCGGCAGCCGAGCCTGGGCGAGCGGCGGAAACGCCTGGAACAGATCATCTCCATGATGTTGACGAACCGTGAGCGGATTTATGAAGCTCTGAGCGCGGACTTCGGCGTGCACCCGGCTCCGATGGCCGAAGTGCTTGAAGTGCTCGCGGTGACTGCGCGGGCCGAGTATGCGCTCGCGCATCTCGAAGAATGGATGCAGCCGATGCCACGTGAAGTAGACCCCGCTTACAAAGGGGTTTTGGGAGCCGTGGTTAAGAGCCAGCCAAAGGGAGTGGTCGGCAACATTGCCCCGTGGAACTTCCCCTTTGAGATCGGTCTCGGTCCTATAGTCGACATGCTCGCGGCTGGCAATCGTGTGATGCTGAAGCCTTCGGAGCTTACCCCCGCCTCTGCCACGCTGATGCGGGAGATGGTATCTGCAACCTTTGCTCCCGACCTTGTCTACGTTGCGGTGGGTGGTCTGGATCTCGCGCGCGCTTTTACTGCTCTGCCGTTCGATCACCTGCTTTATACCGGCAGCTCCAACGTCGGCCGTCAGGTAATGGCGGCTGCAGCGCAAAACCTCACGCCCGTAACGCTTGAACTTGGAGGCAAATGTCCTGCTGTGCTGTTGCCCGGTAGCGTTACGCCTGAGTCGGTCGGTAGCGTGATCGGCGTCAAGATGATCAAGAACGGGCAGATGTGCGTCACGGTCGATCATTGCTTTGTGCCAAGATCGGACCTGGACACGTTTGCCCGGATTGCGACGCAGTTTATGGCGAAAGCCGCGCCCGATTATTCCCGCTCGGCCGCGTGTACCGGCATCATCTCGCAGCGCCACTTAGACCGAATGACGGACCTCCTGGCGGAGGCCGAGAACCGTGGAACTCGCATTGTGATGCTCGAGCAGGATGGGCTGGTAGATCGTGAAACTCGACGGATGCCGCTCTCACTCGTGATGGATCCCGCGCCCGACCTGCGCATGATGCAGGAGGAGATCTTCGGACCGATCATGCCCGTGATTCCCTATGACGAGGTTGAGCAGGTCATCGAACGCATAAACGCGAGCGACAGTCCGCTTGGGGTCTATGTCTACGGCGATGATGTTGCCACCATCGACCACATTCTCAACGAAACATCGTCGGGCGGAGGTGCTGTCAATGCATGCGCCATCCAGGCGGGTCTTAAGGCTTTGGCCTTCGGCGGTGTGGGTATGAGCGGGATGGGTCGCCACCACGGCGAAGAAGGATTTCGCGAGTTCTCAAACCAGCGTGGAATTGTTGTTCGTGGCGAAGGCCCACTCTTCGACGCATTCGTCTCGCCTTCTCAGAATTCGGCAGAAAAGTTTCCGGCGGCTAAGCGAAGCTGAACTCGTGATGGTGCGAAGACCGCTTGTGGCGAGGGCACGGTGCTCATTTCTGAACTCTGGCCTTCTCCCGATGCCCGGATCGGAACACAGCGGCTGGCCAGACAATTCAACGTCTTGGCTCTAAATTCTCTCGCTTGGCCTCTCTATCGTCAGAGCTGAATCGTGACGAAAAGAGCATCTCATCGCTCACCGCAAATAATCAGGCAGAACAAGCAGCACTGGCCCTCTCCTGTTTTGTATCAATGTAGCAGTTGGTAAAAATGAAGAAATCAGCACCGGATGATGAAGAAATTACTAACTGCTAATCAGATGGATACGACCCACAGTCCTGGGAATAGCAATTCGTCAGAGACGTTTGGGACGCAGAGTCACGTGCCTTCGAGCGGGCTTTCTTCGCCAGCTGACGGATTGGAAAAGGACATCTACTACCTCGTAGATCCAGAGCTCATCTCCGTTCTCCAGACGCGGCCACAACAGGAATTTTCGACAGAGTTACTGATGGAGGCCCGAAAACGTCCTCTCGTGGCACCGCTGCCAACACCATTCCCCCAACCGGTGATCCGCCACGTACCCGGAACGCCGGGCGCACCTGACGTCCGCGTCATCATCGTAGATCCGAATCCAGGTGCAGTGGGCCGTCCAGTCTTTGTCCATACTCATGGCGGCGGTTATGTCACGGAAAATACGATGATATATCCGCTCATCCAAACCATTGCACACGACTGTCATTGTGTTGTCGTATCGGTCGATTACCGTTTGGCCCCGGAGACACCCTACCCTGGATCGCTCGACGACAACTACGCAGCCTTACAGTGGGTGTATGACAACGCAGAGATGCTCGGGATTGACCGCAGACGCATAGCAGTCGGAGGTGAAAGCGCGGGCGGCGGTCATGCAGTTGCGCTCGCATTGCGGGCGAGAGATCGCAAACAGATTCCCGTCATGTTTCAGCTCCTGATTTACCCCATGCTCGACGATCGAACTGGAAGCACACAGGCTGTTCCCGACTGCGTGGGGCGCCATATTTGGACAGAAGCTTCAAACCGGTTTGCGTGGACGGCATTTCTTGGGGTACCCGCCGGATCGCCAGATCTAACGCCTGGTTCAGTTCCCGCACGGGTGGACGATCTATCCGGGCTGCCTCCGGCGTGGATCGGGACGGGTTCGATCGACCTGTTTGCCGATGAAGATATTACATTTGCCCGTCGGCTTATTGGTGCTGGGGTACCTACGGAACTGGCGGTCTTCCAAGGGGGGTACCATGGTTTCGACTTACTTGCGCCAGAAGCGGCGGTGTCGAAACGATTTGCGGAAGGCTGGAAATCAGCTCTCAAGCGAGCCTTCTCGAAAGTGTAAGGTCTGCTGTCGTAAGAGCGATAGCAATCAGGAGGCGAATCCCTCGGCACCGATATTTGGACTCCATATTGAGCGCCGGGCAAACCTTAGCCGGCCAAACGACCCAACACTTCGGTGCGAAAGCCGGCCAAGCGTCCGCCATCAACGACCAGGGTGTGGCCAGTGATGTACCTGCTTTGATCGCTGGCGAGGAAGTGATACACACCGACCAGATCATCAATTTCGGCGATTCGCCCGAGAGCCGAAAGATTTTTTGCGAGCGCGTTCAAGATGTGTCCCGGAGGCAACATGGGCGTTTTAACAGGACCTGGTGCGACCGCGTTGCAACGGATGCCGCGGGCACCTAACTCCACCGCAGCGGTCTTGGTCATGCTAATGATTGCCGCCTTCGTCGCGCTGTAGTCAAAGAAGCCCTCATTTTGCTGCAGACCGGCGACCGAGGCGGTATTGATGATCGAACCGCCGTCGCGCATGTGCGCAGGTCCATACTTCAAAATGTAATACGTTCCGTAGAGATTTAGATTTACCACGCTGTCAAGCACCTCTTCGTCAGAGTCGGTCAGGTGCTTGCCGTTCCCGGGTTTTCCGGCATTGTGAATGATGACGTCGAGCTTGCCAATAGATGTCTCCGCTTGCCGGAAGGCGTCGATCACCTTGTCGCGATCGGTCACGTCCACCTCAATGAAAATTCCGCCCGCATCCAACACAGATTGCGGAGGCGCCTGAATGTCGGCGATGATTACGCGCGCACCCTCCTGCACGCACCGGTAGGACGTTCCGAGACCTATACCTGACGAACCACCGGTGATGAAGATCGACTTGCCATGAAGGCTGAAGGGGGCTGAGGTGTTCACGATTTTCTCCTATGTCGAGGCCTGCACGCTTGGGTTTGAGCAAATTGTTTCGCTGGTGCATCCTTGCTAATAATTAGGCAAACTGGCGAAGGCGGTAACGGGTGGCATAGCGTTCGGATCAGCCAGAATGTCGATCAATACGGTTGTGTCAGCCGCCAGCGCTTCTCTGATTGTCGCTGCTATATCCTGAGCGCGCTCAAGTCGAATTCCCCTTACCCCACACGCTTCAGCGATGGCTGCATGGTCAACGGGTGTGAAATCGCAAACATTGGTATGACGTCCGAGACCAGCATCTTCAGCGTGCTTTTGGTAGCCAAGAACGCCATTGTTCATGACCGCAACCACGACCTTGATTCCGTGGCGACACGCCGTTTCCAACTCCGACCAGACATGGCCAAAGCCACCGTCGCCGACTATGCAGAAGACAGGCTTATCCGGATTTCCTATCTTGGCCCCCATCGCCAGTGGGAATCCCCATCCTAGACCGGCCTGCCCTCGCGGTGTGATGAAGCGGCGATTGAATTTGGCGGTAAGGAAGTTGGCAATCCATATTGACGAGAAGCTAGCATCTGCCACCACGATGTGATCTTCTGCGAGTTGCTTTTCGAGCTCGGCCATAAAGCGTTCAGGCCGAATCGGCGCTGCCTCTGATTGCGCCACACCAGCGATCTCTTCCTTATGGCGAAGCCTCGCCGTTGCGATAGTGCTTACGATCGCATCACGCGCTGACTGTCGTTTGCTCAGGTCTTGCGCGGCCATGGCCGAATTCAACGCGCTCAGAGTCAGCTTAGCGTCGCCATTCAGCCTCAATGCCTCATAGTTTCGACCGATCTCCATAGAGTCAATATCGATGTGAATGTACGTAGCTTCCCGGGGAAGCAGCTTCCAGGAGTCAGTACCATTTTGGTTGGTTCGATTGCCAATCAACAGGACAACATCCGCGTCGGTCACCATTGGTTTAACAAATTTGGCCATACCCCGCGTCGCCATGAAGTAGCCAATGACACCCATCGATAGTGGGTGTGTTTCGTCTACAGCGCCCTTGCCCATGGTGCTGGTTGCAACAGGCAGGTGGGCGATCTCCTGCAACTCACGTAATTCTTCTTGCGCTCCTGAGCCGATTACACCGCCTCCCGCATAGACGATTGGCGCGTTTGCATTGGCCAACAGCTCTGCTGCGAGCGCAATTTGTGCTTGCTCAGGTTGACTACGGTCCATCGGATAGCGGCCCAGATGCGCCTTTCGTGTTGCGACGGGTCTTTCTTCCCTCTCGGCCAGTAACTCCATGGATACCAGCAGAACTGCAGGACCAGGGCGTCCACTGGCAGCAGCGGTGAAGGCCATATCCACGTAGTCTTCAATACGGTCAGCAGTCGTCACTCGTCGAATCCACTTCGACACTCCCTTAAACAATTCCAGCTGGTCCAATTCCTGAAACGCATTGCGATCCTGAGTGCTAGGGCCGACATCCTGTACCAGGGCGATGATGGGAGTAGATGCGGAAAGGCACTCCGCCAGCCCGGGCACCAACAGGGTTGCCGCTGGGCCATTCTGGGCCGTGACGACCGGAACCTTACCTGTGGCCCGTGCGTAGCCATCGGCCATGTAGGTGCCCGAATTTTCCTGCCGATAGCCTATCTGCCGAATGCCCAAATCGTCTGCAGCCATTGTCAGTGCGGGTGGATTGCTTTGCCCAAACAGATACTCGACCCCATGTCGCTTCAGCGCGTTGGCGAATCGTTGCGGTGGCCGCAGCAGCAATGGCTTGTCACTCATGATCCCTCAACTTTTCTCGTATTGACTGTCTTATGCCGACTTCAGCGCATCACAGACGCCGACAGCCATCTCACCGCTATAACGAACTCAGGGCACAATTAGCACCTTGCAATGGTCGTTTGGTTTGCCGAGCTTCTCGAACATTGCGGATGCCTCGTGAAGGTTGACTGTAGCCGTTACAAGACCATCGACAGTCACTCGGCGCGCGGTAAGCATGCGTTGAACGAAGTGAAAATCGCTCGACACATATGCAACCGGAAATGTCATGCGCAGGCGCTTCAAAGCCGCAGAGACTACCGTAAAGTTTTCCGGTTGCATGCCAGTGCCTACGAGTACCAGATGCGTATTTGTCGGTGCCATCTCGATCAATTTGGCGATCATCGGACGGCCGACGCACTCGAAGATTACCGATGGTTTACGGCCGGTCTGACGCTCGTACTCTGCGACAGGATTGACATGTTGCGCTGCATCGATGACAAGATCGAATCCTAGATTGTGTGCCCGCGCCAAACGGGCGGGCACCATCTCACTGATGCCGATGTCACCTGCACCGAAAAATCTAGCCCACTTGGCAATTGCGATCCCTATAACACCGGCACCGACGATCAATATGCTTGCGCCCGCTTCGACATTGGCGGTTCTCCAGGCGTTCAAGCCGACCGCAAGAGGCTCGATCATGGCTGCGTCGTTGTCGCTGAGCACATCAGAGATCTTGATCGCTAATCCTGCCATACAAGTGGAGTATTCGGCGTAGGCGCCAGGCATCCGTGTATCGAATCCCTGCATGATGATCTGACTGCATTCCGCATAGCGGCCAGACTGGCACTGGGGACATGTTCCGCACGGTCTCGCGGGAAGCGCGACGAGGCGATCACCGATCTTCCAGCCATTGCTTCCAGGGCCGACCTCAACGACTTCGCCCGAGTATTCATGCCCGAGGACGTTGCCTGACTGCAACAAGCCGGATACTTCAACCGCATGCAAGTCAGACCCACAGATACCGCAGGCTTTGACCTTGAACACCAACCCACCTGGAAAGGCACTGGGTCTTGGAACGTCTGCAAGTTGTAAGGGCTGACCGACTTTGGCAAACTGCAATACTTTCATAATAAATTCCTCGACACTTCTGATAGCCAGTCTCAAAGTAACGTTGATAAGAACCGTCGATTAGCGTTCAAGTCCTCGAAAGCTGAATATTTCGATCGCGTTCATGAGCCGGTCGATCGTCAAGCCGTTGATCGAACGTGCCCATTTCCCGAGCCAGATCAGCATTCCCAACAGCAGTTGAACTACCAGTTCCGGCTCGCACTCAACAATGGAGCCGTCTGACATGCCTTCATTCAGAAATCTCACCAGGACGGCCTGGAGTCGGTCGGCCCACTGTTTGACTGTCTTGCGTTGAGCACTGTCGAGGTAGGAGTAATCACCGAGATAGAGCAGGGAGCCATTTTGTTTAGATTCGACGAGTAGGTTGCGGATGAAGTGCCGCAGCTTCTCTGCACCTGTGCCACCCGTCTCGTCGGAGGTCTCAAGCAGTTTTTGGGCTCGCTCAAGGGAAGAGCGATGGCAGGCGTAGGCAAGCGTCCGTTTGTCGTGGAAGTAGTGATAGAGCGTAGCGTCCCTCAGATCCAGCGCAGCCGCGATATCGACCATCGTGGCTTGCGCATAGCTCTTGGCATTGATGATCTCAATCGCTACGCGAATGATCTCTTCGCGCTTCTTATCCGACTTGCGGCTGTTCGATAGGGTCTTTGGGGTCTTCGTTTTCGAAATAACCATAGAGTTTGTATAGCGCCGTCCTTAATTACCTAGGCGCACCATGCATTCTGCCACATTTAGTGAACATTAGAAAAACTAATGTTGACTAGAGTATCAAGTTTGGACTAGATTGTCCGCCGTGTTGGGGAAGTTAGGAATTGACACGCGGAGATACCAAGTATGAGCTTAGTCAGGTCTGCGGTGAAGTTCGACAAGAACGACAAAAAGCAAGTGGCGAGCGGTCAAATTTGCAGCATTTTTTGCCGATTATTTCTAGCGTTGTTCGCGATAGGTTTGTGGTCAGTTCCTCCGGCCTGGGGACAGTCCGGCTATGCCACTGGAACTGTGCGGGGAATCGTCTTCGACGCGCAGGGCGCCGTAGTTCCAAACGCAACAGTAATGGTGAAAAACCCAGAGACTGGTACAACGAGGGGCACCGTGACTTCGCCGGACGGAACCTATCAAGTCTTGTCGCTGAATCCGGGGACGTACGCCGTTGAGGTTCATGCGCCAGGATTCAAGAAAGAGATTGCCGATCAGGTCGTGGTCACGGTCGGGCAAACCGTGGTTATCGACGCCCACCTGAGCATCGGAACGGCCAACGCAACCGTTGAAGTGACGGGCAACTCAGCACCGCTGATTGATACGGCTCAGACCCAGCAGGCAAACACAATCAATGATCGTCAGGAGGTCAACCTTCCTAACATTTCTCGCAACTTCGCTCAAACCATCTACACCCTACCTGGAATAGTCGATTCGACAGCACCATCGATTCAAGACCCTAACATCGGCACAGGCTATCAGACATCTGGCTTTTCAATCGGCGGCAGCAATGGACGCTCCAATCTCTTCACCATCGATGGCGGCCAGAATGACTACGGCTCCGGCGCACCCCGGGTAGCCCATGTGCCACAGGATTCGGTTCAGGAGTTTCAAGTGAACCGCAACTCCTTTGGCGCGGAGTTCGGATACACGGTGGGATCGGCCATCAACGTGATCACCAAAAGCGGCACCAACAAATTTCATGGCAACGCTTTCGGCTACATTCACGACGAGAATACGGATGCGGCAAATTACTTCAACAGTTTCGGTCCGTCGGCTGGCACGAAACCGTTTGAGCAAAGCGTCATCTACGGAGGGTCGTTCGGGGGGCCGATCAAGAGAGATAAACTATTTTTCTTTACATCCTACGAGCGGCAGAAGCTTGACAGCAATGTGACTGTCAACCTGGTAGATACCGCCGCTGCGCAAGGGGTCGCCGGACAGACAAACGGTTTTAATGGAACTTCCTGTCCCGCTCCAGTCACGCAGGCGTGCTATCTGACCCAGTTGGCCGCAACTGGTAGTTCGATCGATCCCCGCATAGCAGGCTTGGGAGCCTACTTTCTGGGATCGTCGATCTTTACACCGATCAAAGACCCCATCTACAACGCGCTGATATCTCCCAACAGCGGCACATTCGATGGAAATGCAAACGGAGCCGCTGTTCAGGCTCCGCCGAATCAACAGGGTCGATATAACAACTGGGTCACACGGCTCGATTACCAGCCTAATCAGGCAAACTCCTTCTCTCTGCGCTTCTCGCTATCGCGGGAGAGCAACCAGGTGACAGGGCCAGACGGAGTTCCGCGCTTTACTTCCATCGTTCAGGCTTTGCGTGATTACACGATCACTACCTCTTGGAACCACGTCTTCAACCCCAACCTCGTCAATACGGTCCGTGTCCAGGTGGTCCCGGATAACTCCTCCAAGAACGTCGCTCCTCATCCTGGCGGTGCCGAATTCGACCTGGGCAGTCTCGGGATTCAAGGCACTCCCTTCGACTTCCCATATAACCAACGCCAGAACCAGTATCAATTCGATGATGACCTCTCCTGGACCAAAGGCAAACACAACATGAAGTTCGGAGAGTCCTACCGTCCGGTGCAGTACGACATCTTCCAGGCCTTTTTGTTTGGAGGTGAATATGAGTACTTCGACGGAGCAATTCCGATCATCGATCTCTACGGGGCGACTCCCTACGGAAACCTGCAAGAGTCCGTCGCCGCCTTCAACCTAACGAACGGCTACCCGATAACCGGACCGCCCACCACGAATCTCAGCGCCTCTCAGTTGTATGTTGTTGGCCTACCCTTGGCTTTGCTGCAAGGATCGGGAAACGGACAGTACAACGCTACAACCAATCCAATTGGGTTCTATGCTCAGGATTCCTGGAAAGCTTTGCCCAACCTGACCCTGAACTACGGCGGCCGGCTGGACATCGATCCGGTGCCGGATAACTACCCCACGCACACATTTTTCTCGCCACGCTTAGGGGTCGCGTTAGATACCTTTGGCAACGGGAAAACAGTTCTGCGTGCAGGTGCCGGCCTGTTTACCGCTCCGGTGCTTTTCATCGTACCGTTTACCTCGACGACTCTAAGCGGCAACGCTAATCATGTCTATGCTTCTGTCGTTACTGCTCCAAACCAAATCGGCCAGTTGGAGGGCGCGGGTGCGCTCGAACGAAGCCTCGCGACAATCGCTAATCCCAACCCGGCACTCAGTCTAGGGCAACTGTCATCGTTGGGCATCAACATTGTGCCTTCGGGACCCAACCAACAAAACGGCGCCTTCTTCTCCGTGTCGCCTAACTTCAAGGCTCAATATTCCCTCCAGGCCAGCGCCAGCATAGCGCAGCAACTCGCGCCGAACCTCTCGCTTGAAGTTGCCTATCAGTTTTATCGCGGTGTGCATATCCAACAGATTCAGGAAGCGAACTATATACAAAACTCAGCGCTCCCGATTGATCCATTTGTGGGACCCTTCTACACCCCAAAGCCTGGGTCAACGAACGGCCAACCAAATACGCAGATAGTAGAGAACGATCAAACGACATCCGACGGAAGCTCGAACTACAACGGCCTGACGACATCGCTCACCAAACGCTACGGCCGGGGCCTGCAATTCCAAGTGAACTACACCTATAGCAGCGCCCTGGATAACACCAGCGACTTTAGCTCGCAGAGCACCCCATTCCGGCCCGGCTTGTTGAATCGCGATTATGCTCGGTCATCTTTCAATATTACGAACAGCTTTGTCGCCAACGCAGTGTACACAAGCCCAGCACGTATCGGCGGAAGCGTGGAATCCGCGCTGCTTTCGAATTTCACGATCGCGCCGATCGTCTCGGTGCGCAGCGGCGTCCCTTTCACCATCCTGGTTCCAGGAATCGAGTCTAACGGAACGAGCGGCCACACCAGTGAAGCGCGTCCTTTCAACGAAGAACGCAACCAAGGAAAAGGGCCGGGCTATGCAAGTTTTGATATGAGGATATCGAAAGCCATCGTGCTCAAAAAAGACTCCAGTCTGCGTCTTGAACTGATTGCACAGGCGGCAAACATTCTTAACCACACGAATTTCACCAGCGTTCAAAATATTTTTCCGAATACGGCAGTCACCGATCCAACGACAGGACTCACAACGTCTGCTGTTGCTTCGACCCCGGAAGGAAATGTGAATCTCCTCAACGGACCGTATAACTACAAAGGCTTCCGACCCAACGGGCCGTCTCAACTGAGCGACCCCTTGGCATTTGAATCTTCCGCTCCTCCGCGGCAGATTAGCTTCGGCATGGAGCTTTCATTCTGAGAGACTGCGCGAAGAAGATCGATGCCTTAGCTGAAAGAATGTCGGGTGATCCATGTTGAATCGTCGAGAAGATCTGCACGAGGCAGTCGCGAAAGGAACGCCAATGCATGGTAGTGCAGCTAATTACTTGGCCGTTGAAACTGCAATGAGTGGTCTTTGTAATGCCATTCTGAATCTCGCGGCTGCGTTCGTCCTCTTTCACGGACGCGGTAGGGTACCCGCAACCGGTTCAGGCAGCCTGCTTATGGATTCGATCGGCGAAACTTTTCTGGTGACTGGCCTCAGCGTGTTGGTTCCTTCACTGATAGCACGACATCGCAGGCGCGCCGGAATTCTTCCCACATACGTGGGTCGCCAGACCACCGCTACCGGCAATCCTTATGTCAGGGCAATCGTCATGGGCCTTCTTTTCACCTGTCTCCTCGTCCCCTGCAATGCGTTCATATTTCCGCGGATCTTCCCCGATGGCGTTAGCTTAAGTAACGTACTCCTCTTCAAGACTGTCTACGGAGCGGTCATTGGCTCCATAGCAACGTTGCTGGCTCTCTACCGCGCTCTGGGCTAGGAGGCGCCGATGCGCCCAAGTCGCGGTTAGCACTCGCACGCTGTGCACGTCATTCAAGTCGAGTGGTGGTCTTGGATCTTTCCGCCGCCCATTGCAACCTAACCGCTACAAAGCCGAAAGATGACTCGAATGATAGAACACTTTGATGTATTGATCGTAGGCGCGGGCTTATCTGGTATCGGCGCAGCCCACCATCTTCAGGTGCACTGCCCAAAGAAAACGTTCCTCATTGTTGAAGGCCGCAAAGCGCTTGGTGGCACATGGGATCTTTTCCGCTATCCTGGTATCCGTTCCGACTCTGATATGCATACCATGGGCTTCTCTTTCCGCCCATGGACAGGGAAAAAAGCAATTGCCGATGGCGAAACGATCCTCAACTACCTGAAGGAAACTGCTAAAGAGTACGGTATCGACCGGCACATCCGGTATAGCCATCGGGTCGTTCAGGCGCGATGGTCTTCCGAGCAGTCAGGCTGGACAGTCGAGATGGAGCACGGTAAGTCGGGTGACATTGTTGTATGCACCTGCTCGTTCCTTTTTATGTGCACCGGCTACTACAACTACGCTCAAGGCCACATGCCGGAGTTTCCCGGCGCTGATCGCTTTCGCGGCCGCATCGTACATCCTCAGCAATGGCCTGCCGATCTCGACTACGCCGGCAAGCGCGTTGTCATCATCGGCAGCGGCGCTACGGCTATAACGCTCGTCCCGTCCTTGGCGAAAACAGCTGCCCACGTCACCATGCTGCAGCGATCGCCATCCTACATCTTTGCGCGGCCTGGTTCTGACCCTTTCGTGGTTGGCCTCAAACGTTATTTGCCTGAGAGGTCGGCCTCTCGTCTAGCACGTTGGAAGAATATTTTGCTTGGCATGTACTTCTATCGAATTGCACGCAGCAAACCGGAAAAATTCAGCGCCCTCCTGATCGGAGGTGCCCAAAAGCATCTCGGCGGGAGCTACGATGTCGCCACCCATTTCACGCCGAAGTATAAGCCGTGGGACCAACGGCTTTGTCTCGCGCCCGATGGAGACCTTTTCAAAACAATCCGCGAGGGAGATGCCACCATCGTCACTGACTCGATTGAGAGTTTCACTGAAGATGGAATTAAGCTCGCATCCGGCAAAGAGTTACCCGCCGACGTGATTGTCACTGCGACCGGCCTTAAACTCCAACTTATGAGCGGAGTAGAGATATACGTCGACGACTCGCGTGTTGAGCTATCCCAAACCTTTAACTATAAGGGAACCATGTTCAGTGGAATCCCAAACTTCGCGCTCACAGTCGGTTACACCAACGCGTCGTGGACTCTGAAGGCCGAGCTTAGCAGCCTGTATGTCTGTCGACTTCTCAACTACATGGACCGGCGCGGCTGGAGGTCTGCCATCCCGCACCTTGTAGAAGGGTCGGTTGGCGAACAGCCGATGATTAGTCTCACATCAGGTTATGTTCAACGAGCTATTGATCAGTTGCCTAAGCAAGGTTTGAAGAAGCCGTGGACGTTGCACCAAAACTATCCGCGTGACATTATTGCCCTGCGATACGGGAAGGTGGACGATGGCGCTCTACGCTTCTCCCGTTAGCAACATCGAAGAGGCATCACCGATGCATTGCTTATTGCCACGCTTGGCGGTAGATTGCCTCAACCTCTCCGCTCTCAGGGACGCGAGGGTTATTCTGCGGCGATCCCGAAGCAAATGCCTGTGCTGTCATCGTGGGAATCAAAGCAAAATAGCGCTCTTGATCGATCCCGAACTGCCTCGGCGAAGGCACCTTCAGTTCGGCATTCCGGCTATACAAACTTCGAATCAATTGATCGACTGCGACTTCATCCGTGACGTTGCTCTTTGTCACGCCCATGGTTCGCGCGCACTCTGCGTAGCGTCCCACTGCCGCCTTAACCGAAAAAGCCGTTACGACCGGCAACAACATGGCGTTCGAGAGTCCGTGGGGAACATGAAAGTGTGCTCCAAGCGGACGGCTCATGCCATGGACAAGAGCTACACTCGCATTCGAGAACGCAATGCCAGCCTGTGTTGCAGCCAACATCATGGCCTCGCGGGAGGTGCGGTTTCCCGGTTCGTGAAAGCTGACCGGAAGCTCCCGCCAAATCGTCTTCATAGCCGAAAGCGCAAGAGCGTCAGTGAACGGACTAGCTTTGCGACTAACGTACGCCTCGATTGCATGCGTCAACGAGTCAGTGCCCGTGTCCGCCGTCAATCTCGGCGGCATTGTCAACGTCAACTCATAATCCACCACTGCGACCGTGGGAAGAAGGACATCGCCGGCAATCAGCATCTTCTCTTCCGTCTCCACATCTGTAATCACGGTAAATCGTGTGACTTCCGACCCGGTACCGGCGGTCGTTGGGATTGCAAAGTGCGTTGGACAACGAACAGTTGGAGCATTCGGGGCCTTGAAGTCGCGAACCCTACCACCGTTGGTCGCCAGCATGCCGATGGCTTTAGCCGTATCGATCGGGCTTCCTCCTCCTCCGAGGCTCACGAGGCTGTCATGGCCGCCCTTAAGGAAGACCCGAACGCCTTCCTCGACGATCGCTGTCGTCGGATCCGCATGGGTCTCATGAAAGATCTCAGAGATCAGGCCGGCATCTCGTATTTGTGTTCGCAGTTGTTCGGGCAGCCCATTGTTCATCAGGAAAGGATCCGTCACGATGAGCGGCCGCCTGCACTGAAGACGCGAAAGCAATGCTGCGACCTCAGAGAACGATCCCCCACCGATTTTGAGAATGGACGGAATCCGGATCTCAGCTCTCATCAATTTCTCCTCAACCTCTTTATAAAGGAACTTATTTCCGCTCGCGAATTATGGTGACAATAATTCTCCGCGACAAGTATCTTACCGGGTTGTTCAGTTACCTAGACTTTGCTCGTGTCCTCTGACTTTCCTGTAACAAGCGGTCTTTGAACGATTGAATATTGAGCTTTGAAATAGAAGGTTAAGAATGCCTCACTTTGGCGACTATCAAAACGAGATCTACCTAGACGGTCTTCGCGACGTGCTTCCCAGGCTTCCCGTCGACTTCAAGCTCTTGGAGCAGAAGGCACAAGCGGCGATGCCTGCCTCAGTTCTTTCTTACGTGCAAGGTGGCTGCGGTGATGAGTTCACTCAACGTCACAATGCGGAAGCATTCAATCACTGGGGGCTTATCCCGCGCATGATGGTGGACTGCTCCACACGCGATCTCTCAATCGAGCTCTTTGGTCTCAAACTGCCCACCCCCATCTTTCTCAGCCCGGTCGGAGTACTTGGCATCTGTACTTCAGACGGCCACGGCGACCTTGACGTCGCGCATGCGTGCTCCAGAACAAGAATTCCCATGGTTGCGTCCACCCTGTCGAACGACCTGCTTGAAACCATCGCTCAAAATCTAGGCGACACGCCCGGATTTTTCCAACTTTATACTCCCAAGGATAAAAAGCTCGCTGAAAGCCTGGTTCATCGGGCCGAGTCCGCTGGCTTCAAAGGCATTGTGGTCACGCTCGATACCTGGCTTACCGGATGGCGGCCGCGGGATCTCAACGCCGCCAACTTCCCGCAGCTGCGTGGACACGCACTCCAAAACTACTTCACCGATCCCTATTTCAGAGCATTGCTCGCGAAGCCTCCCGAAGACGATCTATCTGCGGCGGTAATGCAGTGGGCTCAAATTTTCGGTAAAGTTCTTAACTGGACGGACCTTCCGTGGCTACGTTCTCTTACCAAACTGCCTCTCATCCTGAAGGGCATCTGTCATCCTGACGATGCGAAACGCTGCATCGATGGAGGGGTTGATGGAATCTACCTTTCCAATCATGGGGGCCGACAAGCGAATGGCGGAATGGCCGCGATCGATATGCTTCCTGCCGTTGTGGAGGCTAGCGGAAGGACCCCGGTCCTGTTTGACTCCGGCGTTCGTCACGGAAGCGATATCGTGAAGGCGCTCGCGCTGGGAGCAAGGGCTGTCGGCATCGGACGTCCTTACGTCTATGGTCTCGCTTTGGACGGCACCGACGGGGTCGTCCATGTTCTGAGAAGCTTGCTCGCCGAAGCCGACCTCCTTATGGCCGTTGACGGCTTTCCCACTCTGGCGACACTTCGCGAAGCCGGGGTTATCCGCCTTTAGAGCGAAATGCGTGAAGTGTGGCCTCACAATCATTCGTCGCGTGTCATACGGTTAAGAATCGAAATCCAACGCTCGTCAAACTATTCAAAGGACTAAGTGATGAATATTCCTCTTTCGCCTCTACGGTTTCTCCGACATGCGGAGCGACAATATGCCGGACGTACAGCTGTCGTTTCGAGAGGGGAACGATTCACATACCGGCAGTTTGGAGAACGCGTTGGCCGGCTTGCGGGAGCGCTGCGGGAGGCAGGCGTTCGGAGCGGAGAGCGCATAGCTTTTTTAGGCACAAATTCTCATCGATTACTCGAAGCGTACTACGGTGTGCTGGAAGCAGGAGCAGTCTTGCTGCCGCTGAACATTCGGCTTTCCGCAAGCGAGCTGTCATTTATTCTCAACGACTCCGGAGCGAGCATTCTCTTCATCGACCCGCAATTTATGCCATTGGTAGAGTCCTTTCGTCGGCAATTGCCTGCGGTACGAATCTTCTGCGCGCTAGAGAGCGCAGCGGAAAAGGATTGGTTGATGCCACAGAACTACGACGATTGGTTGAACACGGCTATCCCCTATCGTTGCGACATCAGTTCCATCGATGAGGATGAAGTTGCTGAACTCTTCTACACCAGCGGCACGAGCGCCCAGCCAAAAGGCGTCATGTTGAGTCATCGCAACATTTATCTTCACGCCCTTCAGACCTGCTTGGCCTTCAACGTCGAAAATGGTTCGGTGGAACTTCATACGATCCCGCTTTTTCACGCAAACGGATGGGGTATCGCGCATTTTTTGACCATGCTGGGCGGCAAGCATGTGATGGTCGAAAGCTTTGACCCAGAGGCGATCTTTCGCTTCATCGAAACTGAAGGTGTAACCCAGTTCAACGCGGTACCTTTCATGGCTACGGTACTCGTTAACCACCCGAAGCGCGGTGACTATGATCTGCGCAGCCTGCGCCGCATCGTCATCGGTGGTGCAGCGTCGTCACCTACCTTAATTCGCGAAGTGGAGGAAGCCTTTGACTGCACTTGCTTTTCTGGGTACGGCTTGACGGAGACTTCTCCTGCCCTCTCCTGCGCTTCCGTGAAGCCCGAGCTTGGATGGACTGATCAGGAAAGGTATATCAAACAAGCAATGACCGGCTATGCCTTCCCAGGGGTAGAGCTTCATATCGCCGGCCCGAATGATGAGTGGCTCCCCGAAGATGGAAAGGCGATCGGAGAACTCATCGCGCGTGGCGACGGCGTGATGAAAGGCTATTGGAAGCAGCCCGAACTAACTGGAGAGGCTCTGCGAGGCGGTTGGCTTCGTACAGGAGACATGGCTACGATAGACGAGAATGGCTATGTTCTGATCGTCGACCGAAAAAAAGACATTATCGTTAGCGGCGGAGAGAACATCTCCTCGCTTGAGGTGGAGAAGGCCATGTTGGCGCATCCTGCAATCCTCGAGATCGCGGTCATCCCCGTTTCTGATAATAGGTGGGGAGAGGTCCCCAAAGCTCTCGTCGTCCTCAAGCACGGTGCAGCCGTGACCGAAACAGAGTTGATCGATTTCAGCCGTTCCTGTCTGACCCATTACAAGTGTCCAAAGACCGTCCAGTTTGTGGAGTCGCTTCCGAAAACAGGCACCGGAAAGGTCCTGAAAAAGAATTTGCGTACGCAGTACGAGGGAAAGAATGCCCATTCGCCCATCCGAGCTTGAGGAGCAGTCCCTCCGGTCCGGAATGCATGAGTGGATGCGGATACACCCTTGTGACAGGCCGACATCTTTGACGGACTGATTGGACTTTAAAAGTCGGTGGGGAGGATAAGCAACCGTGATTCAGTCACCTCCATAGTGGAGGATCGGACCCCCCTCCCTGCCGATGCCCGAATTCTTGACCCCGCCGTATGGAAGATGATCCCTAAGCCATGCAGAGTATTCATCGACCAGACCCGCTCCAACTTCGAGTTCGTTCCACGCCTGAGCCAAATTCTTCCACTTAATACTAAAGATAGCCGCCTGCAGACCGTATTTCGATCGGTTCACGGATGTTACGACCTCGGAGAAATTGCCATACGAACGATGACCACAGGCGCAAAGGCCTCTTCGCAGTTGAGTTGGGCCGTGCTGCAACATTGCTGAGTAGATTTGGATCTAACACTGATCCATTTCGATTACCGCCTAGATCAACCTTGCGCCTAGGTTCAACATCTCGACGATCCAGCTTTCAGCCCGGATCGCGGCCGCCTCATTGATCATTGGGCCGACGCGTGTGGAGGAATCAGCATGGTCGCCTGTCGTAAGCGTTCGCAACCCTTGCACAATTCCATCGATGAGCTGTGCTTTGAGCGAATCATGAACGAAGACGCGTTGCACCGAGATGCAGCTCTGACCGGCATACGTATACCCTCCGGCGACAACTTTGGGGATTGCCTTCGAGAGATCCGCATCCTCGCAGATGATAAGCAAACTGAGCATAGCAGTCCGCTCATCTGCTACTGGCTTTGCAGCCACTTCATTCGAGGCACGGTAAAAACACCGATCGCGCCGGAGGGCCATCCTTCCTGCACCGCAAACTCCAATGTCCGCGCTATGGCTGAGGCACGCCATCCGTGACTGGCAGCGCAGCATTGGCTGGATGTTTAGACGCCAGGCTGGCACTCCGAGGGTCACAATCGAATGATGGGACCTATTCTTCCTGCCACCGGCACGATGCCTGTTGTTCGGCCCTCAACGAAGCTCGCCCTTCTCGTTGCCCCTGTGACGGAAGGAAGTACTATTCTCCCGCGTAACAAGTACACTCAGATTCGGTTTGTTAGAACTTCAGTTTCAGCGCCATCTGCAGAATTCGAGGATCGCCGGCAGAGGAGATCTGACCGAAGTTGCTGTCTGTAAGTCCGAAATCGGGATTCCCAAAATTCACATTGTTGAAGACGTTGTAGAACTCCGCTCGAAATTCGTAGTTGACCCGTTCCCCTACTTTTCCAGTTTTGAGCAGTGCTAAGTCCGTGGTGAAAAGTCTCGGACCGCGCAGAGAATTCTTGCCTATGTTTCCGTAGGTGCCGATGGCATTGGGGACAAAATCCGCAGTGTTGAACCACTCGTTGATCAACGCAGCATGGGAGCGCGTGGTACTCAACTTGGTCTGCGAAATGTTTGCCACGGTGATGTCAGGGCGGTCATTGCCCATGGCACTGAAGGAGTTATCATCCTCTGCGAATGAGGTAAATGGAAAACCTGATTGCCAGTTTGTGATGAAGCTCAGGTTCCATCCGTTAACCACCTGGTTCGTGATGCCATTGCCTGGAACATGATGGAAGGCATAAATTCCCGACAGTCTAAAGACGTTGGCAGCGTCACCGGCGTCTGGGCCGTAGTCAAGAGAACGGCCGCAGCCGCATGTATTGATGCCGCCGATCCCAAACAGATACTCCTGTCCATTGGGACCGAAGTTATTCAGTGCGTGCGACCACGTGTAGTTGGTTTGGAATGAGAGACCATAGCCCAAGCGCTTCTCGACTTCAATCTGGCCGGCATTGTAGTTACTGATCACTCCGGAGTTGATTGAACCGATAAAGCCGAAGTTCGGATAGAGACGACGTTGCTGAATATTATCCTCCGTCGACTGGCCAGGAATGTAGACCGAGGGATTCAGTTGCAGCAGCCCTGACTCCTGATCTCCGGTACCACCCAGATGAGTTCCTTTGTTTCCCACATATTGCAGACGCATGAACCAGCTGGAGCCCAACTGACGTTCGAGCGTGAGGTTATACGAGAGGATCTGTGGAAGCCGGAAGTGCCGATCGAAGATCTCTGTGAAGGAGATGCCCTGAGGGAATGTTGCCGATGGGCCTGGATTGATTGGTCCGAATGATCCGGGAAAAGGATTCGCTACACCCGCGGCGGAGTAAGGATTCGTAAAGTTCGTGTTGGTGATATTCACAATTGGTGCAAAAGGAGGAATGCCGACCACATCTTCAAAGGCTACGCCGTTCGGGGCCTGATAGTAATACCCTATTCCACCACGGAGGCTTGTCTTGGCATCGGACGTCAACTGATAGGCAAAGCCAAAGCGGGGGCCTACATTGCCGAAGTTGTTGTAGATCGAAGATTCCGGGCAGCCAGCATCGTGATCGCTTCCGCCGAAGATCAGACCAGCGGGTGAGTTGGGATAGCGCGCCGATTGCGCTCCAGGGACGAAACATCCTACGCGTCCCTCGCTATCCGTGTAAGGAGCGAACGGATCCCAACGAATACCGGCGCTCACGGTAAGCCGTGGAGTCGCACGCCAGGTGTCCTGAAAGAAGGCGCTCCACTCGTTTCCGCTGAAGTCCAAATACAGCCCGCCTGCCTGCGTAAAGCTGGATGCAGCTCCAAGCAGAAAATCTGAAAGATTGTTTCCGCTTAGATTGCCACCAAAGCTGTAATTGCCGTCCGCCTGGTAGCTATTTCCCATGGGCATGTGAATATGCGTCCATTCGCCGCCAACCTGGATCTCATTTTTGCCCTTGACGAGGCTGAGGACTTCACGATCGGAAATCTGGCTGCTGTCCCACGTTCCCGTGGCGGGTTGATCTCCCACGATGAACCCGCCAGATACATCAACGTTGAGCGTTGACGCGAAATTGGTGGGTTGGGCAATATTCGCACCCGCATCCGCAATGCTGAAAGGAGCCGCCGACTGGGTTAGACCTGTCTTGCTGTTCCATCCGAAATAGCTATTGAGAACAACCGTGGGGGAGATCGTGTAGATGTCGACAACGCTGACGTTCTTCAGTCCCAGCTTCTGCGGGGCTTCTGAATTGCCTTCAAGAATGTTGCTTAGCGGGGGAATGATGATGGGGACGGTGTAGTTGAGTTGAAAATAGTGTCCGCTGAGATGATGCTTGCCAAGGTTGAAGTCGATTTTGGCAAGGTACTCATCGGTGTTCTGGATGGACGGGGCACCGTTGTAAACCAAAAAGTTCGGCCCCAACTGCGGGGCGTTGGGAAGAGGAATGTGATTCAACAAGTACAACGCCGTCGGGTCAAACGCCGCGGGATTGATCTGGTTGTTGCTGTTGAACTGGTAAGGCGAATTCGAATTGGGGTTCGTCAACACGGTGTCCGGGAGAAGTGCCGAGAAGTCTCCGTTACGCTCGGCCTGGGTTGGCACCTGCGAATTGAGGCCATTGATAGAAGTGTTCTGGCGTGTGCCTTGATAGGAACCAAAATAAAATAGCTTCCCTTTCAAGATAGGTCCGCCGATGGTTCCTCCAAATTGATTCTGCTTCAATGGATTGGGAGAGTCCGCAAAGTAGTTCCTGGCATCCATTGCGTAATTGCGCAGGTACTCAAAGACATCGCCGTGAATCTGATCGGTTCCAGATTTTGTAACAACATTGGCAACTCCGCCGGTGGCGTTTCCGTAGGCGGCGCTCATGTTATCGGTTTGCACATTGAATTCCTGCAGCGCGTCCGGACTGGGGAATGGCAAATTGGCGTTGATGTAAAAGTCGTTGTAGTCCACGCCGTCCAACAGGTAGTAAACGCCGTTGGCACCGCCACCATTGACCTTTGCATATTGCTCGCCGGGAAGAATGCCCCCTTCACAACCAACGCCGCAGTTCTGCCCTGTCACATCCACTGCACCGGGAACAAGAAAGACAAGCTGCTGGGCCTGGCGACCATTCATCGGCAAGCTCTCTATGCTCTTCTGACCGATAACCTGTGTGATCGCCGCATCGTCCGTGGTCACCTGGTTGGAGTTGGCCTCTACAGTGACTTGCTGGGTTATCGCCCCAACCGTGAGGATCACCTTCTGGCTGGCAGACTGCCCCACAGTCAATCCAATTCCCTTTTGCACGTAGGTGTTGAAGCCAGCAACGCTAACGGTCAGCTGGTAATCGCCAATGGGCAAACTCGGAAACAGGTACTCTCCTGCGTCTCCAGTTTTGACTTGCTGCTGATATCCAGTTCCTGTTTGTTCCACAGTCACCGAGGCCGCTGGGACTGCCGCGCCTGAGTTGTCCTGTACCGTGCCGCTCAGACGCGCCGTAGTGTATTGGCCAAAGGCCGTAGTGGCCGCTAGCAATAGAAAGAACAGGGAAGAAAAGATAACAGCTGGTTTGAACCGCACGTCGTTAAAGAGCCGACACCCTGCATTCGGGCTTTCATCAATGGGTCTCATCCCTGCTGTCCCTCACTCATCTGAAGTATTTGGCCCAGTAAAAATGCTAACTACTGTTCGCCCTTGCGAGGATCTAGTTACACAATCTTTGTTTTCATTAGATTGTGAAATGTTTCGATCATGTCTGTTCTTTTACGTTTGATCGGCTGTTAATGTCAAGAAGAAAAAACATTTTAATGATAGGGTGATTCGTTCCGGGTATGGTGCGTTGCCACTAGCCCCATTGTTTCGGCGGGGTGGAGGAAAGCTGTGTCCCCACTATTGGGCTGAGAATAGTGCGCTACCAAACCTCCCGACAGCCGAGATGTACCTGCTTAGATCTAGCCGGCATGCCCACAGGGCGGTGGCAACACCATCTACGCCTCCTACCCACGACAAAGATATTTCTATACATTTCGTTTTGTTGCGCATATGTTGCATCTTCGAAAATGGAGCAATTCGAAACATGCGGGGAAGCGTATGCCAGGGAATTTATTGAGATGATCTGCGTTAGGCGGATCCAGCTCGGAACGGGTGCCAGGCCTGCTGAATCATGTGGCCGCGCTGGTCAGGCGGAATTAGTGGGATCCGACCATTCCACCGCTGCCAGAGGCTTGTTTCCCTTCATCACGAAGTAGAGGAGCAGCCCGACTCCTACCCATGCGGCTCCCAGGAGTTTGGCGTCAAGATTGAGATTCAGCCAGATGAACGTGCAAACGGCAAGACCGCAGAGCGGCGACAGTGCCGCGAAAACTACCTTTTCCTGGGAGCGGAACTTGTAGTGAATAAGCGCCGCCGCGTTTACGCCAATGAACGCGATGAACGCGCCGAAGTTAAGCAGTTCCGCGCCCTTTTCAAAGGTCAACAGAAACGTACCGGCCAGCGTGACGGCGCCCAGCAGCAGCACGTTGTTGCGCGGGATTCTCGTCTTCTCATTTAGTACGCCGAAGAATCGCTTTGGCAGCGCATCGGTGCGTCCCATTCCATAGAGCAGACGCGCGGCCCCGAATTGCGCAGCGATACCTGAGCCCATATTGGCGATCAAGAGCGTCGCATTCAGTAATTGAAAAAGAAACTTGCCGCCGACGCGAAGGGCGACCTGCACGTAAGCGGTGTCGACCATGGAGGCCGGGAATGGAATGCGTGCCGGCCAAGCAAGCTGCGCAAGGTACACTTCGATCGCGGACAGGACGCCAATCGCGAAGCAGGTGATGACCGTGGCCAGCAAGATGTTACGCCGTGGGTTTTCGACTTCCTCTGACATGGTGGAAATACCATCGAAGCCGATATAAGTCAGCACCGCGATCGATGCGCCATGAAACAGGAGTCCGGGAGCGAAGGTAGCGGGATCGTAAAACGGCAGCAGCCATTGCCCACCCACGGGACGCGCGACCAGCGCAATGTAGCGTATGGCATATGCGATGAAGACCACCACGACGATGCTCATCCCCAACGCGAGCAGAGCATTCACGCGGCTCGACGTTTGCACGCCGCGCAGGTTCAGCCCGGTGAAGACCAGAACAAATGCAACGGCCCAGGCGGCATAGGGAATTTGGGGAATAATATTCTGGGCCGCCGCGCTGCACCAAATGGCGCAGATGATGGGATTCAGCATGTAATCCATCAGCATGGACCAGCCGACCACATAGCCAGCCAGGGGGTGAATCTCCTTGCCGACATAGGTGTAAGCCGACCCGGCGCTGGGATACACGCGCGCCATTCTGCCGTAACTCACAGCGGTAAACAGCATGGCCACCATCGCGATGAGGATGGTCGTCACCACGTGTCCTCGCGCGGCATTGCTGACCACGCCGTAGATACTCATAGGCGCCGTGGGTTGAATGATGATGATGCCGTAAAGGATTAGGTGGCGAAGCTTCAGCGTGCGGCGGAGGCCAAGGGGCTCCACGGATCGATCGACAGTTGTGTCCATACGGGTGGATCCTCGGTCATCCACGAAGCGCTAACCCACAAGCATCGGCGTAGCGCGCCAGAGATTCCCGTACCTTATCATGAATGATGGAGACCGGATCGTTGCTGATTGTCCCGGTACGAATTGCCTCTGCCTGTCGAGGAAGATATTGGCTGAGAAGAGGCAAGGGTGCGGGGTGTTCGCGAAGGTTTTCGAGCAGAACGGCAAGGGCCTTGGATATCTCGGCGTTCGGCCAGTAGTAGCGGATCCGGTCGCTCAGGCTGTAGGCCCTGGCAATGTGCTGCTGGCGCTCATCGCCGTGGTAGTAACCTTTCCAGTTTCCGGGATGCTCAAGCATCACCTGCTCGATGATTGCCCGCAGATTGGAGCGCCGTTGCTCGGCAATCCACTCTTCCTCAATGCGTGCCAGGCCGAAGATTGCTTCCCGCATTACGAAGGTCAATTCAGGGCCGACTTTTAGAATGCCAAAGTGCCCACTCACAAGTTGGCGAAGCGACTCCGCCGTCTGATAATCCGTCGAATGTGCCTCGAAGACAATTCCATCCTGCTGCAGAATGGATTCGCTGAGCTGCATGGCCTTGTCTGGCTGGTAGTCCTCGACAGTGTCGTGGCCAAACTCAACGCCGGGCTGCACAACCACGCCGATGATCCGATCCCAGGCGGACAGAAGGTTCCTTCGTTCGAAGGCCCGCCGGTGCACTTCCAGAGTCTCCCGCAGGCTCTCCGTTGAGGTGACTTCGATTTCCATTTCCTCCACTGCGCCGCCGGGAGTAGGCACCTCAGTTCCGATAACGTAGACCGGGCGAGCCGCGGAGTTGTGCGATGCATTTTCGGCAACTTCGCATAACCGTGCGGCACGTTCTGCAATCTCCTGGGGGGCAAGAGGCGTCGCATCATCGGCGCAGGCCATGCTGGCGTCCAAGTGAATCTTGCTGAACCCCGCATCCGCATACGCGGCAACCATGATGCAAGCTTTCTCCATGGCAACGCTGGCAGGCTCGTCCTTCCACGGATTGGGGCCAAGATGGTCTCCACCCAGGACGACTCGCTCAATGGGAAAATGCATCTCCTCGGCAATGGCATGAATGTAGTCTCGAAACTGCGCGGGGACCATGCCGGTGTAGCCTCCCTGCTGATTGACCTGGTTGCATGTCGCTTCAATGAGCAGCAAACTTCCATCGCGTGCGGCCTGCGCAAATGCCGCCTCCAGCACCAGGCGATTCGCAGTGCACACCGAGTAGATGCCTCGGCGCTTTCCTTCCCGGTTCTCCCGCAGCAGCTGACGCATCTCATCCACTGAATTGCGTGACGCTGCGGATTTTTCAAACTCAGAGGTCATGTTGGATACAGCGGCCGGTCTCGGCTCAGTCGCAACCGTCACGACGGATCGGGTCCCCGAATTGGATGGCACAAGCTTTTCCTGCTGCCAATGTTGTTGGAAAAAAATTTCGCGGTATGCCCTGTCACAGAAGGCTTCCGTGCCGCCGGAACGCGTGACGGATAAGCCTCCGGTCAGATTTCCATAGGCGATACACGTTTCCAGCGGAGCCTTGCGAACCCATTTGTGCAGGAAGCCAGCGTCAAACGTGTCGCCCGCGCCCACTGAATCTTTTACTTCCACTCGAAGCGAAGGCACGTCAATGCGCCGGCCTTCGAAGTACGCGGAGGCCCCCGCTGCTCCTCGCTTCACAACCAGTAACGGCACCTTCGCAGACATGCGTTCGGCGGCGGGTTCAGCCTTGGCCATCTTGGCCAGCTCGCTCTCCGTGCACAACAGCACGTCCACCAGGGGCAGCACATCCTCAAGCACACCGGCCCACTTGTCTTCAGGGTCATCGTTCGTATCGAGAGACGTGGTCAACCCGCGCCTTTTCATCTCTCTGAATAACTCCGGGATATCGGCTGATAACTTGCGATGGAGAAACAAGGAGGATAAGTGAAAATGTTTGGCCGTTGCCAGATAGTCCAGATCCAGATCGTCGATCCCCATCTCAAACATGGCGCCGGGGTAAGTGAGTATCCGACGAGTCGTTGCGAAAGGAAGTATCACGGTGATCCCGGTATTACTTCCAGAAGCCGACTGAACCACGTGATCCACCCGTACACCAGCGTCCTGCAGCCACCGGCAACACATCTGTCCCAGCGCATCCCCGCCTACGCGCGAACTAAACGTAACCTTGCTGCCTAACAGCGACAGGTTATGCGCGAGGATGGCCGAGGAACTACCGAGGGTAAGCGTAAAGCCGCTGGCCAGCACTTCCCTTTCTTCCGGCAGCTCGCGCGGCGCACCGTAGACAATCAGATCGGGGTTCAGCTCTCCGACGATTGCAACGTCCGGTTGCTCCGAAGAACCTTTCTGCAGGCTGCTTCCTACTACTTCGCTTGAGTTCATACTCTCCATCGTTCATGCCTTAGAACAGGCGTGCTCTTTACGGATGCAGACCACGTCGAGCGTGATGCCCCAGGTATCCTCGCCCATCGAGGATTCGATTGTTGGTGTTGTAGACCTCCGTTCAAGATCCCGCACGAATGCCTATTGTTCACTTGGGCGCTTTTTATTCGCCGGCACAAACCGTGTGGGGATGGTGCCGGAGACCGAAACCGCAACTGTCTTGGAGCTCGCGACAGCATCGATCCCCATCGCAGTCACCTGCACACTGTATGCTCCGGACTTGGTGTAGGTGTGTTGCACTTTCATCCCGTCTAATGTAACTCCATCGCCGAAATCCCAGTGGTATGTCAGCACCGGCTCCTCCGTAGACGTTCCCTCGGCGCTGAAATCAATTGTTTCTCCTGCTTTTGCTGAGGCTGCCGCATGCACTTCAAACGCGGGCGCCGCAGCAGCAACAGCCTTGTCGATCAGTTTGTACATTCGAACCGAATGCGGAGGCTCGACAAGATTCATCTTTTCGGCTGAAGCATCGCAGCAGGGTTTATCGTCGAACACTTCCGTGATCTGGTAGGCACCTGGCTCCTTCAAACCGAGAGCCTTGAAATCTATGGACCGCGTGCGCTCCTCTTCTGTCCAATTGAAAATGGTAAGAATAGACTGGCGCTTATCCTCCTTCAGCAGAAAGACACTGGGCTGCTTGTCGGCCTGCTCATAGGTCATCAGGTCGACGGGAAGGGACGAATGGCCCAGGCGAGCCATATTGATCAGGTCGGTATTTTTTACCAGAGCCAATCTCTCCGGGGATGATCCGAGGGTGGGCAGATCGTCACCAAGCTCAAACATGCCTCCGGACACAGCGGCCAGCGCGATCGATACCTTTGCCTCGTCGTGCGTGAGAGGATGCCGGCCTCCGTGCCATGAGTGATCATCCACGGTCTGGGAAGAGACCGTGAACGCATCGGGATCCGCGACAAAGAAATTGCGGTTCATGTAGTAGCGCGCTGCGATGCCGGAAGCAGCATCACGGCTGGCATCGAATGTGTGCCCGGTATCCTGAGAGATGCGCCCCGCGTCCACGATCCCAACAGGATTGAGCATTGGACTGCCATCCTTATCTAGAACCGTGTCTTCTCCGACCGCGCTACGGATGACCTCAAGGCCAATCCGCTGCGCTTCCAAGGCGGTTGTATTCGGACGATAGTAGGCCCCTTCGACCGCCGTGTCATCCATAAAGTCCATCTTGATAAAACGAACACCCCAGTCGTGGAGCGTGCTATACGTCTGCTTGAGATAGTTCTGCGCTCCCGGGTTGGTCGTATCCAGCACATACAGGGGATCGTTGTGGTCTGTCACATAACCAATATGAATCAACTCGCCTGCGGCGTTGTGCAGCAGCCAGTCCTTGTGGTTCTGATAAACCGACGCGCGGTCGGAGACTTCGTACGGGGCGGTCCAGAGGCCAAAGATGAGGCCATTGCGCCGTACCTCTCCGCCAATATATTCCAATCCACGCGGAAACAAGTTGACATCGGGTGTTGTGTACTCGCCGCGCGCGTATTGGTATCCTTCATCGATCTGGTAGTAGATATACCCGCTGGGCTTTAGGTTCTCGCTGAGCCATTGCGCTGTTGTAACAGCGGCTCCCTGGTTGAGACCAAAGTAATACGCAGTCCAACTCCACCATCCGATCGGTGTCGGCGTATTCACTCGAGCCTTGTGCAGCAACCCCGCCGCGCGCCCATAGTGCTCCAACTGTGCGTGGTAGTCGGAGCCGACAGAGAACATGAGGCGCTCCGATGAAAGGCTATCTCCGGAGTGAACAGGAAGGCTCAGACTTACTTGCTCAGAGGCAGGCGATTGCCTGAGCGATTCGCCTTTCATGATTTCCGTTGTGCCCGTTGCCACTGCTTCATACGAGAGAATCTTCGTGTCGCCGCCAGCCGGTTGCTCTTTGAGATGGAAGATGGTTAAGAGCCGGTCGGACGTCAGTGCGCCAAGGAACAGGCTCTGGCCGCTGTCCCGGTTAAAGATGAGCTGGCTTTGCACCGCCCTATGCACTCCGTGTGGGCCGTCGGCCAGGTCGCGAATCGCGAGTTGAGGCCGATCCTCACTATAACTGTCCGACAGGATGCGGTCCGCCGACGCGGGACCATTCAGATTGATGACCGGACCGCCCGCAGCGTGAAGAGTGCGAATTGCCTGAACAGAGATGGTTTGGCTCGTGGTATTAACCACCTTGACTTCAATCTCGCCCCACGCCTGGTCGTGATACAGCTTGAAAGTACACACCAGATCCGGTGCACCTGCGAGGCTCGTATGTGTGACCGTGAGCTGCGTTCCCGAACCGAATTCGTCGTGAAAATCCGACCGCGCCGTCTTATGCTGCGGGTAGGCAGACGATTGCATCAGACGGCCGTCTACGTCGGCTTCCACACCAGACCGCAGCACAGGATCGGGAATTCCAGACCGTACAATGGAGTATGAACCGTCTGCGTTGATGCGTACCGACAACTCCTTCCCCTGGATCGAGGCCAATTCCCCTGGCCCGCTGTGATCGGTCGGCTGCTCCTGCATGTTTGCATACGCCTGGCTTCCAAGAGCCATCGCGGCCGCAACGAGCAGCACGCACATTTTTCGGCTATTCCATTGGTTCACTTGAACTCCTTCATTCTTCGCAGACAAATCACAAAGGGCGCCGGCATTGGTTTGCCAGCATTAAGAACAGGGCTCCAAGGATGAAAAGCCGCGAGCTCAACGCCCAACATCCCAAGGACTATTAATAGATAGCCAAGGCTCCTCGGTTCTCAAAACATTTCATTGACAACTTCAATTGAACAGCCCTGACGCGCCCATCACTTGGGTCAAGCGTACATTATCAATTTTCGTACCGTTTCAATTATGATCATATATAGCAAATTTCAAACGTCATCATGTTTCGCTATATTACGAATCGAATACTTTTGTGTCAATCGAGATTTTTGAGGCCCCCGAGTATCGCGGGACGATCTGCCTCCGAAAGGAAGGAGGAACGGCACGATGGAAGAGACGCCCTGCACAACTGAAGTTCCCGAGACTTGCCCTACAAGCATCTAAAAATCTGTCCAAAACTAATGGAGGAAATACCGGAAGGCATAGGCCTGGGGTAGCGGTTGCATGAGTTTGGTCTCATGTAGAGGAACGATTTGGCGGAAGTGCAGTACGCCACCCTTGAGCCACTGCTGAAAGGATCGTCGAAACGCACCTTCGCGAAGCTCAACTGGTCACGCCGCCTCTCCAAAGACTATGGAAATATGTCATGAGCTCCGAGGAAACCATGACCTATATCGCCTTCGCTTATCAAATGCTGCGACGTTCAACCTATTTCTTGGACAAGTTCTTAGGGCACCCGAGCACTCCTCCAGCACGATTACCTCTGCCTACGGGGAACCGGGTGGTCGAGCATGCGAAACTATTCCAGGATTGGCGGCGGATCATTTCGCGCTGAAAGTCCGTAATCGTGGTTTCGAAAAGCACAAAGTGAAAGTATTGACGGTTGCGCAACACACATATATTCTTACGTAAGGCTTCGACTTCGATTTATTCGCACGAAAACATAATTTTCGATGCTTTGAAGTTGACTCGACCTAAGGAACGGAGTTTTACATGGCAGAGCTTCCCAGCGTGCACGTAGAGAGCACCACCCACGGCACCCCCATCTACACACTCCCGGAGATTCTTCGACAGCCCCTCCTTTGGCCCACCACGCTTGAACGGGTTCTCTTAGCATCCGAAAAGATGCAACTGCCGGCCAGACTTTGCAATGCAGGCATCCTTGTGACTGGAGCGGGAACATCTGCCTACGCGGCCAGCGCGGTTGCGGCGGCTTGGCATAACGCATCGGCCATTCCTACGACTGACTTTCTATTGGATTCGAATCGTCATCTGGCGGACGTGGGGGCAGTGATCTCACTGGCTCGGTCGGGCAACAGTCCAGAAAGCGTCGCTGTCGTAGAGCGAATTCGAGAGATGAGGCCAGACATTTTGCAGTTTGCAATTGTCTGCAATGAAGATGGAGCCTTGTCTTACTCGGGTCTGGATGGGCTCATCGTGCTTGATCCGCGGACGAATGACCAAAGCCTTGTGATGACCAGTTCGTTTTCCAATCTGGTTCTTGCCGGACTAGCTTTGGCGCAACCTGATTCTGTGCCGGCAGCAGTTGAAGTTTTCAGCAAACGCGCGGCCGAATTGCTGCCCGAGATCGATGGCGTCTGCCGGCTTGTGGCAGATCGTGCACGAGACCGGATCGTGATGCTGTCCTCCCCACCATTGCTTGGCTGGGGCCGGGAAGCGGGACTCAAAACCCTGGAGATGACTGCCGGGGGCTTTCCTGTGGCCACCGAAACGTACCTCGGGCTTCGTCATGGTCCTATGTCCTTTGTCAAACGTGACACGTTGGTGATGTGCCTGCTATCCAGCGATCCGGTCCGGCGCCGCTACGAAGTGGACCTCATTCATGAACTTCGTACAAAAAAGATCGGATACCTGGTCGGAATCGCCGATCCCCGCGAATCTGGGGATTTATTCGACGAAGTCATCCCCTCCATCGCTCCAGAAGCGAACGACGATTTGCGTACGCCGTTTGAGATACTTGGCCCTCAACTTCTGGGCTATTACCTGAGTTTGCGAATCGGGTTAAATCCCGATAACCCCAGCCCGGACGGAGTCATCAACCGCGTGGTTCAAGGTGTGAAGATTTATCACGAGGCTTCCTCATCAAGGTAGAAGTTCGCCGACGAGTGAACGTCGAGGATGCCATAGCTGCCGCGCAAGAGCTCAGGCCATCAGTCCGTGGATTTGCGCGAGAGAACCGCCGAATTGATACCCGATCCAGGGAAGTCTGCTCTCCTACACGAATATCCCCTAGTCCCTACAGATTGCCGTCTCATCTTCGTTTCCAAGATTGCATTTCGCGAAGAAAATTACGCTGATTCCTGTGAAAATTTTCTTGACAAGCGCTTCGCTCAATCGTATTCATGGTGAAGATACTCCCGACGCGTATTGGGATTCAGTGCCGGTTATAGTACGTGCCGTTCCATGACATTTCCAAACTTACTCACCCGCCAAGGAGTCAAGGTGACTGAAGCAAGTAGCCCGGCAAAGTATTACCAGGTTGGAACGGCAACGGTCGAAGTACATCCCAACCGTTACGCAGCCGGTGCAGCTGCTGCGCAGGCAGCGAGCAAGGCGTTGATTGAGTTAGCGAAAGCTCATAATTCGATAGGAGTTATATTCGCGACCGGGGCCTCGCAGTTTGAGATTCTCAATGAGCTCACTCGACTTACAGATATACCCTGGGATCAGATTCACGGCTTTCATATGGATGAGTATGTGAATCTGCCCGCGGATCATCCTGCCTCTTTCCGCCGCTATCTCCGCGAAAGATTGACGGGCAAGGTGAGGATGAAAGAGTTTTCTGAAATTGATGGAAACTCGCCGGACCCGGAACAGACAAGCCAGAACTATGCCGCCAAGCTTCGGCTCGCCGATCCGCAAGTATGCTTTCTCGGTATTGGAGAAAATGGCCACCTTGCCTTCAACGATCCCCCGGTGGCAGATTTCACCGATCCTCTCGATGCCAAGATTGTTGTGCTCGATGCCCTCTGCCGCCAGCAGCAAATGGCAGAGGGATGGTTTCCTAATGTGGAGCAGGTTCCGGCCCGCGCGATAACACTTACGATTCCAACGCTGCTGCGCGTTCCAAAACTGATCGTATCGGTTCCGGGTATACGCAAAGCAATGATTGTGCGCCGCGCCTTGGAAGAAGCCATCTCCACGGAGTGCCCCGCCACGATCCTCCGCACTCGCCCGGATACGACAATATATTTAGACTTGGAATCGGCCAGCGAACTAGATGACGTACTTCTCTCCCGATAACAACAGCGAAGAACGGACCTCAGCCCATTTTGACGGTGAATACAATCAGGCTTGTTTCCACCGCTCTCGACTTATTCGCAGTTATCAATCGAGGTCCTAGCTCCTCGATTTGCGTGATGCGGCGACAACCGGAATATTGGCGGAAGCGGAGATCGCCCGGCATGAGTCTCTTTTGATAAGTTCGGTAGGCAGAGTTATCTGCTGGCGGTGTTGACCGGGATTGGCAATCCTGTTCAGCAGCACTTCCACCATCTGTTTGCCCAATTGCTCAGGAAACTCGCGGATGGTCGTCAAGGCAGGGTACAACCAGGGACCAACGGTATCATCGCAACCTACTACACTGATGTCGCCCGGGATCTCCAGGCCGCTGTCGCGCAGCCCCTTATACACACCATGTGCTGTTGGGTCATTCCCCGCGAAGATAGCCGTTACCTGTTCGCCTTTAGCCAGTAAAGACTTTGTCCCGAGATAGCCGATATCGGTCTCGTCTTCTGAATCCATAGTGCTGTGGCGAGGCTGCAAATGCGCTTCTTCCATTGCGCGCCGATAGCCCTCGTAGCACCGGGCGAACCAGGGAAGACGAAGATTGCCCACGAACCAGATATGGCGGTGCCCTAAGCCTATGAGGTAGCGTGTAGCGTCCAACCCACCTTGGATATCATCGGAGAAGACTACGTCGTAATTGGAATGCTCAACCTCTTCCATCAAGTTATTGCCGAAGACCACGAAAGGAACACCTTTTGAGGTAAGTAATTCGAGAAGGTTTGCGGAGTTTGTGCCCGCCAGAATCACTCCACGAACAATGTCGCGCCGTTGAACGACGTTCGGCAAGTGGAGATCCTTACCAGGGACACTTGCCGGGTAATTGAGCGATTGGAAGATCAATTCCCAGTTATGCGAAGCACAGACCGCCTCAGCTCCAAGAATGACGCTGGAGTGAAATGCGTGGTGCTTGACACGATTACTGAGGAGAATTGCCAGAGCCTTGGTTTTATTTCGTTGAGAAAAGTCGACATCAAGATCGGCCGCGGCCGCAAGTACGCTTTTGCGGATGCCAGCATCGACGGTGTGGCTCCCATTCAGAACCCGGGAAACCGTGGAAATACTTACCTGTGCTGCGGAAGCAATCTCTCGCAGGCCGAATTTTTTCTTCCTTGAAACCGCGTCGGTCATGCGACTCCATGACCCACGCCCCGGTACTTCCCGATCTCGTTCATGACTAAGATGGTCCTTTCCCAAGTGCGCAGGAAAACCGGGCTCGCCGACTTGAGACCACGATACCAGATAATTTTCACGAAAAGCAAAGACCGGCACTTCTTGCGTATATAGACCTTTGTTTAAGGACCAACATAGGCAGGATGTGCGCTCTCCAAAAGGCTCTTGCGCAGGCCCGAGCTGTTGCTCCAGATTTTGACCGTCACCTCAGATGGAAAGAAGTGGCCATCGAGCGGACTCTTGCATTCCCTCCACTTAGAGAAATTTCGACGATATTCGGAAATTTCTCTTGCTTTCAAATATTTTCATGTGCTACTGTCCGTTCATGATGCGGTCGTACTGTGTACACAAGTGGCTACGCTGATGAGATTGCGCTGCACAATCAGACCCTTCCCTTTCCTTTGAGATTTTCCGCACCACCCTGCGATCCAAAAACCGGGAGTTGATTGCAATGGCTGAAAACGCAAGAAAAGAAATCGATCGCCGCACATTTGTGAAGCAGGCTGGAGTCACGATGCTGGCTGCAGGCATGAGTGCTCAATCCTATGCGCGCATTCTCGGCGCCAACGATCGCATTCGCCTGGGCCAACTCGGCTGCGGTGACCGGAGCCAGGGACATGTGCACATGGTGACGCTTGCCTCCAAGCAGATGCCGGTTGAAGTGGTTGCAGTTTGCGATCTGTGGAGCATGGCACGGGAGCACCGCGCGGCCCAGGTGAAAAAGGCGTTCAATGTTGAACCGCAAAGCTTCAAGTACTCCGAAGAGATGCTGGCGTTGAAGGACCTTGACGGAGTGATGATTGCCACGGGCGACTTCCAGCATGCCAAGCTGTGTGCCGAAGTGGTGAAGGCCGGAAAGGATTGCTACGTTGAAAAGCCCTTTGCGAACGTACTCTCCGAGGCCATTGAGACGCGCAACATCGTCAGGCAATCCAAACAAATTGTGCAGATGGGAACACAGCATCGCAGCCAGCCCTATCCGCTTGCAGTAAGGGACATCATTCGTTCGGGACGCATCGGAAAGATCGTACACGTTGAGCAGGAATGGAATGTCAATGAAGAGCGGTGGAGATTCACTCGGTCGGACACTGGCTATTCCAGAGAGATGTTGATGGACGTCAACATGGAGTGGAAGCAATGGCTCAATGGCCGGACATCGCATCTGAAAGAAGACGATACGGATTGGAAGCGGTGGCTGCTGGGTAAGCCTGATCGTCCATTTGATCCCCATGTCTATCTTGAATTCAGGCTGTATAAAGACTTTTCGTCGGGAATCTTCGATCAGTGGCTTAGCCATGGCTGCGACCTGGTGCATCTGTGGACGGACGAGGCCTATCCGGAGAGCGTGGTTGCCAACGGCGGAATCTTCGCATGGAACGATGGACGGGAAAATCCGGATACTGCCGTGACGGCAATCGTCTATCCGAAGGGCTTTCTCTACACGTACAAGACGATCTTCGGAAACAGCTATCGCAGCTTTTCGCGAATTGATGGACGAGATGGCACGATCGAGAATTACGGCGGCGAGGGCGCGTCGCTGTTTATGGTTACGCGCGAAGGGGGTAGGCAGGAGTTCGATCCATTCGACGTTGGGCCGGCGTACAAAAGTCTTCCCATCGTTGGACCCGCGAAAGACGGCGGAGAAATTGTCCAGGTTCCCGGAGCGCCGGCGCCGACCTCACTGGGTCCGGACGATGATGACGTAGTTCATCTGGTGAACTGGTTGCAGTCGATGCAGACGCGGAGCCAGCCCAACGCCACCGTCGAACATGGATTCTCGCATTCGCTTATCTGCATCATGGCGACACAATCTTACTGGAGCGGTAGGAAGCTGTATTGGGATTCGAAGAACGAGCAAATTGTCGATCATCCGGTTGGAGCTTCCACTGCCTGATCGACGAATGCCTGGTCTACATAGCAACGAGGCGGCATCCACCCGGATTCTTGAGTGAGGTAGTGGCATAGCGAGATGCAATGAATGCTGAAAATGTGGCAGTGGAGGTTGACGCGTCGCAGAAGCCGCGCGGCAGAGGGAGCGTGCGATGGTGGATTGTTTGGACGCTGTTCCTTTCTACGGTAACCAATTACATCAGCCGGCAGACGTTCTCCGTGTTGGCACCGCTGATCACGGCGCAATACCACTTGACGCATACAGACCTATCCAAGATTCTTGGCGCGTTTCAGATCTCGTATGCTCTCACGTGGCTGCTTGGCGGCATCTTTCTTGACGCTGTGGGCACGCGCCTCGGGCTTGCTCTTGCTGTCGTCTTCTGGTCGGTGATCAACATCCTCACTGGCTTCGCCAGCTCCGTTTTCGGCTTTGCGGCTTTTCGATTTCTACTCGGCATAGGCGAAGGGTTCAACTGGCCCGGAGCCAGCAAGACCGTTGCGGAGTGGTTCCCTAGCCAGGAACGCAGCCTTGCCGTGGCCATCTTTGATAGCGGCTCCAGTGTCGGCGGAGCCGTGGCTGCGTTCGTGATTCCTCTCATAGCGTTGGCCTTTGGCTGGCGTTCCGCCTTCTTTTTCTCCGGCGCTCTGGGCTTTGTCTGGCTGGCGCTCTGGTTGCGCGTCTACCATCCGTTAGACCGTCATCCAAGGGTCACGAAGGACGAAGTGGCACTCATCCGCGCGGGCCAAGACGCGCCTTCCACCTCTGCGGAACGCGGAGTGCAACGGTGGCTCACGTTAGCGCGCAATCGCAACGTCTGGGGCATTGTGCTGGGGCGTGCACTCACTGATCCTATCTGGTGGTTCTATGTCTTTTGGCTTCCGCAATATCTCAGTGATGCACGCGGATTCAGCCTGCAGCGCATCGCCCTTTTTGCGTGGATACCTTTTATCGCCGCCGATCTTGGCAACTTCACGGGAGGCTGGATTTCAGGCTACTGCATTCGCCGCGGCGTCTCGGTGCTGCGTGCCCGCACCTGGGTATGCGTCGTCAGTTGCCTGCCGATTCTTGCGGGGATTCCTGCTGCCTCTGTACACAGCGTCTATTTTGCATTGGGGCTGATCTGTTTCGCACTGTGGGGCTACGCAAGTTGGTCGACCATGGGTCTCACTCTACCCTCCGATCTGTTTCCCCAGGACGTGGTGGCCACGGTAACCGGGGTAAGCGGGCTGGCAGCTGGGCTGGTGGGCGCGGCCTTCACATTTGCCGTCGGCATCCTGGTCGATCGCTTTTCTTATGCGCCAGCGTTTCTGGTTGCCGGTCTGATGCCGATTCTGGCAACTGCTTGTTTGTTGCTGCTGGTTCGCGCTCCAGCCAGCGCTGCTGGTCCGATTGCGCTGAAGAGCTAACCGGGCTGCCGTCGCGAAAATGCGCTGCACCTGGCGCTACCTCTACGCGCCGCCTCCATGATCATGACCGATGACAATGAGATTGGGTAGCGCAACAGACTCGAAATGATGATGGATTCATCTGAAAGTGGCGTATGGGAGTGACGTTATGGAACGAAAGGATCTGACCCGCATGCATTGCTACGCACAAGCTGTACTTTGCCTCACCTGTTTTGCGTTGCCCTTCGCGGCTTCCGCCCAAGTGGATGTTCTTACCAATCACAATAATCATGAGCGAACGGGCACGAATCTGCACGAGACGGTTCTTACGCCCGCCAACGTCAACGCAGCAAAGTTCGGTATGCTTTTCAAACGCGTGGTGGACGATCAGCTGTACGCACAGCCATTGTTGGTAACGAATGTGAAGATAGGCGGCGGGTGGCACAATGTCGTCTATGTAACGACCGTCAATAACAGCGTGTATGCTTTCGACGCGAACGATCCGAAGGCCACCGTCCCCTTCTGGCATGTCAACTTCGGAACGCCAGCCAATTTGAACGACGCGGATTTCGGCTGCACGGACATCAACGGCAGCATGGGCATCATCGGCACTCCGGTGATCGATGAGAAAAAAACAACCCTGTACGTCGTCGCGTTGACGAAAGCAGGTGGCCAGTTCAGCCAACGTCTCCATGCCCTGGACCTTGCCACCGGAGCTGATCTCGCCCATAGCCCTGTTCCCATTGCAGCTCACGGGTTTGATCCGCTGCTGCAAAACCAGCGGCCTGCACTCTTCCTTTCCGGCGGCAATGTGCTCATTTGCTACGCGTCGCACTGCGACAAGGACCCGTATCATGGATTCCTGATAAGCTACGACGCGGCCTCGCTCACCCAGAACGGCGTGTTTAACACATCGCCCGGAGGGAGCGAAGCGAGCATCTGGCAATCCGGCCAGGCGCCCGCCGTCGATGACAAGGGGAACATCTATTTCATCACCGGAAACGGCAGCTGGAACGGGACTACACAATTCAGCGAGAGCTTCATCAAGCTCGATCCGCACCTCCGTCTGCTGGACTGGTTCACACCCACTAACCATTTTGAATTGGATAAGAACGACAACGATCTCAACTCCTCGGGAGCTGTCTTGATTCCGGGAACGCACCTGGTGATTGGCGGCGGAAAAGAGGGCGTGCTCTATGTTATCGACACCGAGCACTTTGGCCACTTAGGCGATCAGCACGCCGTGCAGCACTTTCCCGCGACGAGTTCCCATCTGCATAGCATGGTCTATTGGAAGAGCGCCAAGAACGGCAACGTGCTTTACCTCTGGGGTCAGCGGGACAGGGCTCGTGCCTATCGGCTCAGCGGCAACAAGTTTGACGAGACGCCGTTCATGATTCGGCCGGACAAGAACGATGGCCATCCCGGAGCCATGCTTTCCCTGTCCGCCAACGGCGACAAGGATGGCATTCTGTGGGCCGCGATTCATGCCACCGGCGATTCATGGAACGAGTCGCGCCCCGGCATTCTGCATGCCTACGATGCGGACGACATCAATCACGAGCTTTGGAATTCTCTCGAGAACCCGGCGCGCGACGACTGCAACAACTACTCCAAGATGTCTCCGCCCACCGTGGCTAATGGGAAAGTGTACCTAGCCAGCTTTGGCACGGCGAACGTTGGGACCGGACAGCTGTGCGTGTACGGATTGCTTCCCAACGGCTCTGCGCCGGATGCGCCGGCCAACGTCCACGCCGCGCTCCAAGGCAGATTCATCAGCCTCACATGGAGTCCAGTAGCACAGGCCAGAACGTACATCATTGAGAGTTCGCAGGCAGGAGCCACGCAAATCATTGCGTCCGGACTAACACGGCCGGAGTTTACCGATCCGGTTGCCGACTTGGGAACAAAAACTTATTGGGTTCGCGCAGTCAACGCCAATGGTGAAAGCGTGCCTTCGGCGCCTGCTACTGTTGACGTTGAGCACGCGCCCCATCCACGACACAAGCATTGAGGAGAGCGCCGGCGAATCACCGCGCTCTCCTTCCGGTTATGCATGGCTGGCGATGGGAGATATGTTTCGCTGCATCCACTTACCTTGAGTGAAGTCTGGGAAATCGACCGGCGCACTGCCACGGCTTACGGAACTCACGCTGAGCGGTCCCACTGCAGACCAGGAAGCGGCATCATACACATCCATATCCGGCGGCAGACCCTCGCGCACGCATTGCAGCAGGCGGTAGAGCATGATGAAGTCCATACCGCCATGCCCGCCCAGCTTTGCCGCGAGCTGGCCCTCTTTCACCCAAAGCGGATGCGCATATTGCTTCCACGACTCAATCGGCATATAGGACTCGTCCTTGTTTTGGCCGTCAAGGTAAATGCGTGGTGGGTAGTCTTGAAAGATGCCTTTCGATCCGGCAATCAAATTGATGCGATCGTAGGGATGCGGCGTGGCGACAGCGTGCTTGACGGTGATGGTGAGTCCCTTCGCGGTCTTGATGAGCGACGTGTTCATGTCGCCAGTCACGTAGCGCTCCTCCAGGCGCGGATCGCCCGGATGCAGATGCTCCTTGCGGTATTGATCGAGGCCTCGCTGCGGCGAGCTCATCGAAACGATGTAGCCAAAACGATCGCCGCGCTGCATATTCATGTAGTTCGCTACCGGTCCAAGACCGTGGCTGGGATACAAGTTACCGTCGCGCATAGTATGTTCGGCTCGACGCCACAGGCCTTCCCCTTTATCGGAAAATAGCTCTTCTCGAAGATCGTGTAGGTATGCGCCTTCTCCGTAGAGAAGATCGCCAAACTTGCCATCGCGAATCATACGCAGAATCAGCGTCTCGTTGTAGCCGTAGCAGCAGTTCTCCAACATCATGCAGTGCTTGCGCGTCTGTTCCGATGTTTCGACGATCTTCCAGCATTCCGCGAGCGTCACCACGCCTGGTACTTCAATGCACACGTCCTTGCCATGCTTCATGGCGGCAATCGCCATCTCTGCATGCCAGCTCCAAGGAGTTGCAACCAGCACCAAGTCGATGTCGTCTTTGGCAAGCATGGCTTCGTAGGCATCCGGATCATCCGCAAAAATCTGCGGCTTGGCCTGCCCGGCCTTGACCACCAACGATGCGGCATGTTCGGCATGGTCGCGGATCAGATCACACAACGCAACCACCTGGCCATCGGCTGCAAGTAGATTCTCCAGCAAATTTGTGCCGCGCCCACCGGTGCCGATAAAGGCGACCCGCGGGTTTCGCTTGTCAAACGGTACGTCGATCATGGTCCGGGACGTGGTAGCTTCGTCCGCATTGGCATGAGCTGAATTCATTGCGCCGAGCACAACCGCGCTGGCCGCGCCCATCTGAACGAACCTGCGTCTGCTCCACGATCCCAATCCAAGGTTCTGCTCGTCAGAATTCATTCCTTCATCCTCGGTCCTGATTTTGGCAGGCTCGTCTTCAGCAGCTCTGCGTGGTTCGGGTTGACACTGCGTAGCGCAGTGCGAAGGCAACGTCCAGGGAGTGCAGACAGATACGGATCTGCGGAAACGCGGAATCATTCAGGTTGCGTGTTCGATGCGTCAATCCGTAAGTATCCGGAAATACCGTAAGAATTCGCAACGTTTGAACTTGGACATGAGATTAGGGGATGAAGTTGCCCATGTCAAGACATTCATTCATCCGCAGACAAATTATGTGGGGGCCGCCTGCGGGCGGGGACCCTGCTCCGAGTTTCTTCATAACGATAATATTTTTATCAACTTACACCGAGTGGCTCCTCTGACGACGGCTGACCTCTAATCCTGAATAATGCCGTTTCGAAAGGCGGGATACCTGGCTGGGGTGAAAGTAGGATGGCCCGGAATTCCGCGGTTGCAGAAAGGGTTCAACCCGGCACACTCGTGCGCGAGCGCCAAAAATAGAAATTAAATAGGTCAGATTCGAAAGATAATGATACTTTTATATCGCTTCCCATATCGATAGACATCAGCTGCCTGAAAATTTGGCCATGGGAGAAACTTTCGTGATTCAGGAGCAAAAAGTGCAGCGAAACATCGCGGTGGACGCCTACCGCGGCTTCGTCATGCTGCTGATGATGGCGGAAGTCCTTCAGTTTGCCCACGTAGCTCTATCGTTCCCGAACAGCTTGCTGTGGCGAATCCTGGCCTTCAACCAATCCCACGTCGAGTGGGTGGGCATGAGTCTCCATGACACGATCCAGCCTTCCTTTACCTTCCTGGTCGGAGTTGCCCTTCCCTACTCGCTGCGAAGTCGGCAGAAGAAAGGCACCTCTTTCGCACGCATGCTCGGCCATACTATCTGGCGTAGTTTTCTGCTTATCGCGCTGGGAATCTTCTTACGGTCCACACATAGCCCCATCACTTATTTCACCTTCGAAGACACCCTGACGCAGATTGGTCTCGGCTACACTTTTGCTTTTCTGTTGACGTTCGCTCATCCGCGCTGGCAATGGACGGCATTGGCAGCGATCCTGTTCGGCTACTGGTTGGCATGGGCTCTTTATCCAGCGCCGGGTCCGAATTTCAACTACGCGGCGGTGGGTGTGCCGGACAACTGGCATCAACACCTCCTCACCGGTTTTGCAGCGCATTGGAATATGAACAGCAACTTCGGCCAGGCCTTCGATGTCTGGTTCCTGAACCTGTTTCCCCGCACCAGTCGGTTTCTGTACAACGACGGCGGCTATCTTACCCTGAGTTTCATTCCGACGCTGGCCACGATGCTGCTGGGGGTTGCCGCGGGACGCTGGTCGCTGGCGGCATCGCCGGCAATTCCAATGCGGAAGTTCCTGGTGGCAGGCGCTGCTTTCATGGCTGCCGGCCTGTTGTTCCACTTTACCGGGGTTTGCCCCATTGTGAAGCGGGTCTGGACGCCTTCATGGACGCTGTTCAGCGGCGGCGTGTGCTTCTTCTATCTGGCTGCCTTTTCGTGGGTCATCGAAATCAAGAAACAGCGTGGCCTTGCATTCCCGCTTGTCGTGATCGGCATGAACTCCATCGCCGCGTATCTGATTGCTCACCTCTGTGAGGAATTTGTTGAGAGCAGCATCCGCATCAATCTAGAGGCCGGCTTTTTGAATATGCTGGGAAGCGCCCTCGAGCCGATCGTTCTTGGAACTCTCACCCTGGGAATCTACTGGCTCATGCTGTTCTGGATGTATCGCAAGAAGCTCTTTATTCGAATCTAGCTCGATGTCGACACGAGCAAACGGGCAGTCTGATTTCAGCAGCAGCGATGCACGCTGAATACAGACTGCCCGCTTCGGCGCTGCGGACACGCGACTGCGTCACGCCAGTCTCCCGGAAGTCCAGCTAGACCAAGACCCGCTACACCAGGATGAGATTGCAGCCGATGGCCCGCAATTTTTCCTGGACCTCTTCATCGAGGCTCGTGTTACTGATAACGGTGTCGATCTGTGAAAACAGCGCAATGCGCGACATGCTGCGCTTGGAAAATTTGCTGGAATCGGCCACCAGAATAATTTCACGCGCAATGCGAATCATCGCCCGGTTCACCATCGTCTCTTCCAAGTTCGCTCCGCTTACACCGAAGTCGAGATCGCATCCTGCTCCGCTCAGAAAAAGCTTGTCGGCGGAGAACTGCTCGAACATTTGTTCCGCGAAGTGGCCGCTGATGGACGCCGACTCACCGCGCACCGTTCCGCCAACAATGAAGACCTGCACATCGCGCGCATCCAGCAGTTCAGCGGCGATGTTGACTCCGTTGGTAATCACCTGCAGACCCGGCTTTTTCTTGATTTGCCGAGCGATTTCCAAGGTCGTTGTGCCGGAATCCAGGATAATGGTTTCGCCGTTGTCAATCAGCGTGGCCGCCATCGCGCCGATGCGCCGCTTTTCATCCGAGTGGGTCTTCAGGCGCTCGTGTACGGGCGACTCCCGCAGGATTGTTTCCGGAAGGACCGCTCCCCCGTGGGAGCGCAGTACCAGGCCACGCTGATGCAATTCGTTCAGATCGCTGCGAATGGTTACGGCCGACGTATTAAACCGGGTGGCTAGTCCATTCACCCGCACCCGGCCGGCGCTGCGGATGATCTGCAGGATCTGCGTCCGCCGCTCCTCGGCCATCATTCCGTCTAGCGGCGTTTCAGCCGCCGATCCGCCGGTTGCCGGCTCCAGCGCCGAACCCTCTTCGGGATCATCCACTATCGAGCTATCTTTTATCATTGAACCACTCCGTATTTTCGTACAATCGCGCCTTAAGACTAACCTAACTCGACATCAAAAAAATAAGAAGATGCTACCTGCAAAGCATGCGACTAAGGAACTCGTCGGAGGATGGTGAGGCCTCATACTTTCCGCGATCATCAATGTTGGATCTTTGGAATGGGCCCAGACGTTATCTGGTAGTCTCCAAAGTGATCGAGCCTGATCAATCTAACTAGCTGTTTAGTCCGACATTCGATGGGTTGGGTCGAGGGTAATCGATAAACTTTTTTGCCAGCATGTGCAGATGTATTCGAATGGAGCCAGTCCCTTGAAGGGTCTCGAGTCGGCGTGCGAAGTTGTAGGCAGCCATGAAGGCGAAGGGATAGGTTTCGAGCTGTTGACAGGTATCGTAGGGGTAGCGCTGGGCGGTGGCTTCCTTGATGGTTCCATTCACCGTTCGACTTGGCCATTTGTCCAGAGATGGTTTGGTGGGTCGGTGTTCGATGCCATGGGCGCGGCACACTCGGTTGAAAGGATGTCCTCGGAAGCGTGCGGTAAGGCCTTGGCGGTTTTTCGCAGGTTCTGTGAACTGGATGCCGTTGTCGGCGAGTACGCTGTGAATGCGATAATGAATGGCTTGTAAAAGCGCTTCTAAGAAGAAGATCCGACCCGGATTCCGGCTCGTTCGAGGAGTTCAACGAAGGCGAACTTGGAGGTGCGGTCGATGGCGACGAATAGATAGAGCCTGCCTTCCGCCGTACGCACCTCGGGCCAGGTCGATATGGAAAAAGCCAATCGGATAGCTGTTGAACTTCTTCCTCTTCGCTTGTCCCCTTCCACTTCGGGCTGGCGGCTGATTCCAGGACTCGAGACAACGATGCAGCGAGCAGCGGGTCGACGCCGGGATTGTAGCCTGCAACTCGTAGAGACAGTCATCGAGTGTCAAGAGAGTGTGCTTGCGAAAAGACAAGATTAGAGTTTGCACCGCGTCAGACGAATCAAATCAGCATTGGCAAATTGTTATGCGACCTAACTCGATGAGGTAAGTTTTTGTGAAAACACTCGCGCTACCGTTGGCCTTGACGTTAATTGCTGGAGGGTCTGGGGGACAGACGTCCACGAAAAGCACTCCTGATGTTAAACCTGCATCCACGCCGGTAATGGGTGCTTTCAATGACCAGGAGCTGTTGCAATTCACAGCGCTCGAACCCATTGATACCCACACTCATATCTACGAGAGCGATCCAGTGTTCTTTGCGATGCTACAGAAGCTTCACCTACATATTTTGGATATTATCGTCGTGGCCGATAACAACACCCCTGAGAGGAAAGATTTATCAAAAGAAAGCAAGGATGTCTTTGAAGTCGTTCACAACAGTAACGGCCATGCGGCCGCGTGCACAACATTCGATGTGTACCGCTTCAATCAGCGCGACTTCGTGCCTGCTGCGATTCGCCAGCTTAACCAAAGTTTCGATGAGGGGGCCATCGCAGTAAAACTATGGAAGAACGTCGGAATGGAAATCAAGGATGCCAAAGGCAACTATATCCTTCCGGACGATCCCTCCCTTGAGCCTATCTACAAGGACATCGCTGCTCACGGCAAGACACTTGTTACACATGTTGCAGATCCCGACACAGCGTGGTCTCCTCCAAATCCTACTGACCCTGACTTCTCCTACTTTGCGGACCATCCAGAGTGGTACATGTACAAGATCCCCCATTCCCCATCCAAGGAGGCAATCCTTCTGGCACGCGATCATGTGCTTGAAAAAAATCCAGATCTTCGCATGGTTGGAGCCCACTTTGGCAGTATGGAAGGAGATTTTAGCCAAGTAGCCCGGCATCTAGATCGCTACCCCAACTTTGCCGTAGATCTTGCCTCTCGCATACCTTATCTAATGATGCAACCCCGTGCCGATATGATCGCTTTCATAACTAAATATCAAGATCGGTTGATCTACGGTACCGACGACACAATCAACCCACAGGACAATGTTCATCAAATGGTAAGAAGATCCGAAGCATCCTACGCGCGGGAATGGCGTTTCCTTGCAACGGATGATACTTTGGATTTCCGTGGCCACAAGGTTGAAGGTTTAGCTTTGCCTGGGCCGGTGTTGCGGAAGCTATATCATGATAATGCGGTTCATTGGTTTCCCGGCATTCTTGGTAGCTCCCACTGAGTTCCAAATAGTCTTTGACAGTTCGGTTCTTTAACTTCGCTCAGCGGCTGCACCACTACTGCGTTGATCCGTGTGAGAGCAGTGGTGCTGGCGCTGATGCCGATGGCCAGTCTGAGAATGGCGACTGAGGGTTGGGTGTGGGCTACTGCGACCGCAAGCGGACACATAGATAGCCCAATCACCATGAAGACAGCACCAGCGGGTAAGAGGCTCACTGGCGTGCGGCCCTTCGCACTCTACTCACTGCGGTGGGCAGCGATGCATTGGCGCCGGGTCATTTCTACATTGCCATCGCGGCGATCATCCTCCCGGCACACAGTGATGGGCGCCGAGGTTGCGCTGGGGTAGACCGGAAGCGGCGTTTGTGTTTCTCCGGGCGGTTCTGTTGGACTGCAGCACTTCGCGATCGAATTTCCCGAGTACACTGCCGTTATCGTGTTGGCGCCTCGCACAAGCTGCGACGCACTGATCGGCATACTTGCCTCAGACGTCGTAGCGCTGGTCGGCAGCAGGGTTTGCGTTGCCAGCAAGGTCGACCCAAGCATGTAGTTCACCGTACCGCTCGGCACACCGGCGCCGCCGGGAATGGCAGAGACCGTAGTAGTCAGAGTGGTTGAATAACCCGGCTTAAGAGTATCCGTCGCCGCAGTCAAATCCACTCTCAATTTGTTGTGAACGCTGGTTCCGGTGTTTTGGTAGGCACCTATGTCAATGCTCGAGCCCTTCGTCCGGCGATTACCAAGGAAGTCGGTGCTTCCATAAATGGAGTTGGGCGAGCTGCCGTGAGGATCACACCAGCCAACGCTGCACGACAGGCTGGTGCTGCCAGCTCCGACGGCCGGAGAAGTCGGGTGGATGTCAAAATTCGAAGGCATGTCTCCTATATCCACGAACTGCGGGTTCCTGTTCACGGAGTTTGCATCTTCGCCGCTGGTGCTCTGCCAGTTTGCAAAACTCGTGTAGGTGCTCACGTCAGCCCACAAGATTGACGTTCCTTCCACGTATCCCGCCTCTGAGTGGTACAGGTTCCAATTGAGAGTGGCAGGCGGGGCAGAGTACTCCGTCGAAGCTGGGTTGTAGCTGTTGATCCAGATATTGGGTGAACCGGAGTAGACAATGTTGTTTTCGAAGTAATCTCCTTGAGCATTGCCTACCTGGTTCTGAATCTGGTAGTCGCCGCTTGGGGTGCCTTCATCTGCGCTGCCTGGTTGGGCACCGTTGTCATAGAGAGTGTTGTTGACGAAGACATCGTGGTAGCTGCTGCCTCCTCCATTACTCCCGCCGCCTTTCTTGGTCGCGAGCGCATAACCTCCGATGGACATACCGCAGGAATTTGCCTTGTAGAACAGGTTGTTGCGTACTGTAGCGAACATGCCGTAGCACGGAAGCTTGCCTCTGGCGGCCGTTCCAGTGTTGTTTGGGCCAGACCACTCAGTGCCAGTGGCTTGGCAAACCTGATTCTCGCTGGTTGTCTCGATGCCGTAGTCGACCTGGAAGATCACGTTTTTCTCGAACGTGACATATCCGCACCCGTCACAATAGAGTCCGTCCGCGTCATATTCACGACCCTCGCTCGGATTCGCTATTCCGCTGATGTTATAGACCGTGTTTCCGCTGACCACCCCATAACTAGCTTGGTCGTAGCCGACTGGACCGGTGCCTTCGTATCCAATGATGTCGATGCCGATGTTGTTATTGTCGTGAACGAGGTTATTGGTGACTTTAAAATGGGTCACGTTCCCGTTTAGGGTCATCGACTCGCTATTACCGGTCTTCAGGTTGTAGAGCTCGTTGCCACTGACAACTAGCTCGGTGATGGGAGTCTGCGATGTGCCGTATGCAAACAATCCGCAAGCGTTGCCGCTCTTTGTAGTGGTCACGATGTTGTGGATCAGATTGTTCAGAATTTGGATCCCCGTGCCCGAGCCCGTGATCCAAACGCCACATGGAACCCCCTCACCGCTCGTAGACAAATTGCGGAGTTCAAACCCACTGATGGTGATGTAGCTCAGGGCTCCCGAGATCGTGATGAGACCTTGCGTGCCCGATACGGTTAAGCCGGTCCCGTCGATTATCGCCGTCTGTCCGGGATAGCTCTGGAATGTAATTGGCGCCTTTGCCGTTCCAGAATTCGGGAAGCTGACAATCTCGGTGTAAACTCCCCCGAAGACGTACACTGTGGCGCCTGCCGTGGCTGTATTTGCCGCTTTCTGGACGGTTAACCATGGGGCGGCGAGAGTTCCGGGATTGCCGTCGCTCCCGCTCGTGGACACATAGTAGGTGGCCCCAGTTTGTGCGCCAAGCGAAATTGAAGCGAACAGAAACAGGATAAGAGAAGAGAGTATCGAAAACCCAGAGTGCTGGTGAGACCGGGAAGCTGTGCGGAATGTCATTTCGAATCTCCTTCTCCTCTACCTTTTTGCTTGGACGCATCTTATACCTAACTTACGAATGGTTGTCAATAATGCTTTTTGTCTTTCACGTTGCGCCAAAGACGACCGCACGTAATTTCGTTTAATTTCATATAATCTCAGCCCGCGAATTAGCTTTGTGTCGAGAACGGTCCAAGCCGCCCAATTCCGCATAATTCGCTTGACTTCTTTAAGGATGGGAGTTGTGCCTGCTCCTTCACCGTCATGGACTTGCACCATCTACTCCTTGCCTGTCTCCCGACGCAACGCACAAATTTCCGTTTCTTGAGGTGCCCACCTAAGAGAAATAGCATTGAACAAAATGTCGGAGGTGAAAAGAATATTCAATCCGAGAGTTGCGCAGCGAATTGGCGCTCGGTTTCGTTGAATGGCACCGGCCACTCTAATCGCTTTCCCAAGCGGGTTCACAAATCATCGAGGCCTACTCTTCATCCAGCAGATTTAAAAAAACTGAATAAAACGGCCATAAACGGAATTTCTATATTGAAAGATGGAAACTGCTGTAACCCCACCAGAACCCAGCTACATCGAGGATGCCCAACCGCCGGTTTACCGGAATAGTAACCCTGCGGCAAATAACAACAGTAGACGATCGATTGACTTCACAAGGCGTGCACCAGAAGTCGACGATCCCCAGATTTAGGGGCACTCGCGTTGCAGGACGGCATGATCGGAGAACAGGTGCGCCAGATGCACTTCGGCATAGGCTCCCAGCCCTTGCGAAGTCAAGATAGACGGAGTCAATGCTGAAGTCGTTCCGAAGGTCGAACCTCCCTGCGCCGCGATTCTACCCGTCAAATTTGGGGGATTGCTGAAGTGGGTATCTTCTATTCATGATGGCCAAGAAATACCGGTGCGATGTGGCGCTTATACAGGTTTTCGGTCACGTTGACGGCAACAACTGCTTCATTGCTCTCCAACAGGTCGAGGTAGCGCGTTCCCATCTTAGCCGCGATCTTGAAGCCCACGTGCAAAAGCTGACGAAAGCTGCTGTTGTATCGCGGTTCACGAGGGTTGTGGCGCAACGCCGAGGTGTACTGCTGCGAGTCCCATTTACTTACTTCGAGGGGAAAAGGCAGTTTAGCCGGATCGATGTCGATCACCGATGCATAGGGGCCGCATAGTTCTTCCCGGTGAGCATAAGCTTCGGCGTAGATTTCCTTCGCCAGCGTCAGCCCATCGCCACCGGCTTCCGCGAGGCCGATCAGTTCCTCGAGCCAGGTGGTGCCAGCGGTCTTGAGGTGTACACCGGCATTGAAGCGCTTCATCGTGTCATGGATAACCGGATAGATCGAGAATTTGTCGCTGCCGGAATGTATGCTCGGCTTAAGGTTCCCCGGCAGATCATAGTGCTTTATGGCATAGGCGATGGCTGCGAAGTCGAGCGCGAGCTCTTTCTCGAACTGCTCAACGTTTCCGACGTAGTCCACACCTTTGTTGAAGCGTCCGCTGAACTTTGGAGCGATAGTCTGAATCGGGATCTGCTCGTCAGCTATCGCAGCGAGAATAATAAGCAGCTCCACCGGCGTTTGCGCAGAGTCAGTCTCGTCCATCGAGACTTCCGGGATGAAGTTCCCTGTCCCTTTTGTCTGCTCGATCTTGCGGTAAACTTCGCCGGCTTTTTTAACAGCGAAAAGAAATTTGCCAGCCGCGTCGCGAAGCAGATCCCGAGTAACCTCGAAGGTCTCATCGATTCCTTCCAGCGTAACCGTTCCTAGGAGCTCCGTGTGGCGCTTCACAAAGGCTTCCGTATCTGCGGCCGAAGCTGGTTTGCCAATCTCGTCGGCCACATCCATGGTGTAGAAGTCGCACGGGGCGAGGAAGCGATCTACGGTTTGAAGCGTTATGTGATCGGCGTCGCAAAAGTAAGAATTGTCCCAATGGAGCGCCGTCACGGCGGCATCGGCAGCTGCACGGGTCGCTGCCGGATCTGAGCCAATGATGGTGTGTTCGCGATTCGATTTGTTCCATACCGGCACCACCACAACACCTTCCTGCAACGCCTGAATGCAAGCCTGCAACTGCGCCTTCGCCTGGCGCGCAAACCGGTCGCCTGTACCGACTGAGTATCGATTCAACATTCGTCTGTTCATTGACACTCTTAAGGCCCCTTTAAATTGCCGGTCCACCGCACCGTCTGCGGTCTGACCGGTCGAACATCAGTAATACTTCGATCGAGAGTACTAATCGCTTCGGCATTAATTATTATCACTTTGCCATTCTTCTCGCTCACGCCACTGAACTGACATCGTTCCCCTGCACAAGGTCGCGTTTTTCCCGCTCGATCTGGTTGACACGAGGTTGGTGTGAAAAAAAGGCAACCAAGTACGGTCCATCGCGCGGATCGCAATGCGGCGAGTAAACTGCCAGGCAAGGCACCACCGCGCACAATAGCCATCCGCCACACCGATGAGGCTGAACTCGTAAGTCGCCGCTCGCTCCCTCCAAACGTCAGGATGCCTTGTCACCAACCTGCGGTGCCTGATCGGCCCCGGTATTTCTGATCCAAAACAAATGTTAGTCTTCAGCAAAATCTGAAGGGAGGTTTTGCATGAAGAAGAAGCGACCTTCTTTGGAGCTAGTCATCCTCACTACAGCAGCGGTCGATCCTGTTACAGGAGGCGTCGCGCTGGCTTGGGTGATACGCGCGGCAGTGTGACCAACAAAGAAGTAAATCACTATGGCGTGTTTCTTGATCCGCGCGAGTTGAAATAGCCATAGAGGTTCATCGCCCTATTGATGAGTTTCTTCGGTCTTAGGTAAGTGGTGCCGCCAGGGTCAGGTTCCGTGAACGAGTCGTCTTGCATTGACGAGTCATCAGGTAGTAAATCTCCCGCGCGATCTGGCGATGGTGATCGGAGTCAAGTTTTGCGCTTTCAATTGTTGATTGAGTTCAGCAAGCGGACCTTTCATCAATGCGGCTCATTCTTGAATCTGCGCAGCGGACGCTTTGTGCGCCTGCCCGTAGAGTTCAAAGGCCTGCGTTGGGATTTCGCGCTCCGAACTTTTCGAGACGTGAAGTGCCGCTGTGAATGCGGTATTGGCTTCATCCAACCCATTGGCTTTTCTGCCTAAGACAGTTTGTCCCGAGAGCAGAGCATCGATCGAAGCGGTGAGGCTGGAAACTTTTTCTGGAGATGCGGTTTACGGCTGTTTCCATCGATTCAGGCGTTTTTCTTGCGAGTTTCGGATGTTTTCTTGGGCGGCAGGGGAAGTATTCTTCTAGGTTACATATTGCTACGATTGTCTCCGCAGAGCGAAGTGTGAACATTGGGAATCTCCTAAAGCTCGTGGGTGCCCGCCCAGCGAGCACGGTAAAAGTCGGCCCTGCAAAGACGAAGGCACAATCAGGGCACTCTTCTAGCGGGAAAATGCTCTCAATGTGCCGTTCCGCTCCCAAAATTTCGTAGTATATTTATGATTCCATTGTCCCTAAGCCCTTCACACGGCGGAAGTGGGTTAGGTTCAAATCCTGCTGTGCCCACCATCAAATCAACAACTTAGAGAAGCGCGGAACCCCACTTCCGAGCACTCATCCATGTCTTCGGTCCCGAGGGTTGGATTCCGCTATGGCGGGGTGGCGCGACGCCGGGGCAGGCGCACGTCCTCATCGTCCTCATGAACCTTCGCAAATTCAACACGATGTTACCGTTTCCAACACTCGTCGCATACGACTCTCGATTTGCACCCGTAAAAGGATACTGGCGAGGATGGATCAGCTGAGTTTGCTGTGGAAGGGATGGAGCGGTATGGCTTCACCGAGAGGCCAAATCGATGCGTCAGAAGCTGCTCGCGAATGCTCAAGGACTCGCAGATTAACAGCCATTCTTCGAGACCTACGATCCCGACACCGGACTGGGCCAGAACTCACCTAACTTCAGTTGGAGTGCACCTCACTATTTCCTTTTACTCCACCCTGGTTCCGAGACACTGTCCCTGCAGGGATTCTAGTCACGAATCCGGCAGCTCGGGCGCGAAGCACGCAGGCGTTCTGCAATCATTCTTGAGGAATATAGGTCTGTGAACGAGCCCTTTCCAGTGATCGACACTTTGCTGATCGAGTTTCCTAAAGCCCGTTAGGCGCAAGTCTATTCTCTAAGATGTCTAAGAGCGGCACTTGTTCGAGCCGGATGAGCTGTCGGGCGGTGGAAAGAGTAAACCAACGTCCCTCGTCGACCTCTGGGATTTCAAGGCGTTTCTTCGACTTCGGAGGCCACTCAATCTCGCAGGTGTTGCTCACAAGTTGGGCTGGGTCGCAGTCTCCCTCAAACGCCCAGGCAATGACGACTTTTCCGCTCTTTTGTCGGACGAAACCCAGCTCGATAAAGTCGCCGCTTGCAATGAATCCAGTCTCCTCGAAAAACTCGCGCTGCGCCGCTGCGAGCGGTTCTTCGTTTTCTTCATACTCACCCTTCGGAACCGTCCAAGCGCCCTGATCCTTCTTCTCCCAGAGGGGGCCGCCAGGATGAACAAGAAACACTTCCAGCTCGTCTTTGGGCTTGCGATACATGAGTAGCCCGGCGCTGCGTTTCGATTTTTTGGTCATTGGCTATCGGACATGCCCACTCGCTCCAAGCCAGTTGATGACTCGTAGAATGCAACGCGCTCGCATCAACGATGAAGAGGAATGACGGGCTCACTAAGTCTGTTAACGGGCTTCGACGCTGCTCACCTTGACGACTTTCTCTACCGGAGGTGTGACCATGCTGCTGGTATCCTTCATAGCTGCAATGGCCTTGTCGTAGCGTCCGGCGACGAAGTTGCCACGAATGCGGGCCATATCTTCGAGCATCTTGATGCCGTCCCTCAGGTAACTCATACGGCTACGTTCGTCGTGTCCCCAGGTGACGGGCACCTCGCGAACGACGTACTTTAGCTTGCGGGCGATAAACAAGATCTCAGGATCGAAGCCCCAGCGTTCGATGGTTTGCAGGCGAAAAATCACTTGAGCCGCAGATCGTTTGAAGGCCTTGAATCCGCACTGAGTGTCTTTGAATGGCAAGCCCATCACAGTTCGGGTGACCCAGTTGAAACAGCGACCGAAGAACTGACGGTAGAGCGGCTGGTGGATCGTCTGGCGGGTTCGGTCCATCCAGCGTGAGCCGATTGCCACATCTGCCCCGTCGTTCAGGGCGGCGATGAGACGCTCAGCTTCTTCCATCGGGGCCGAGAGGTCGGCATCCGTGAACATGACAATCTCGCCTGCGGCCTGCAGAAGGCCGTTGCGGACGGAGTAACCCTTGCCGCGATTACCTGGATTCTTCACGAGGTGAAGACGCGGATATTTGGTCATCCAACGCTGCACGATTGCGGCCGTGTCGTCGGTTGAGCCATCGTCGACGACCAGCACCTCTGCATCCCAGCCCTGCTCCGCGACACATGACAAGACCCGATCCAACGCTCGTTCGATCCGAGCGCTCTCGTTGTACGCCGGAATCACAATACTTAATTCTGGATGTGCCATTAGCAATCGTCAGACTTTCTTTTCAACTGCAGAGAGATGCACAGAGGAAGCTCCGGTTTATCATACTGCAATATTTGACGCATAAAGGCTCTGTTTAGCTCTATTTTCTGATGTTTAAATGTGTCCGCCCCTAGGCTGCGCATTGGTTGCGGGTACGGCTGCAACAATAGCGAACTGTGCACCAGAACAAAGGTCCCTGCTAAACTCCACAGCATGCAGGAAGACTTTTCAACACCCCCGCCACCACCGCCAGCGCCTCCCTACGCCCGGGCTTCGCAATACCCCTATCCGCAAACGTACGGTTCCATACCACCGCGACGTCGATCCGCGTGGTTTTATATCGGCATTATCGCTGGCTCTCTGGCAGCGGTCTTTTTGCTCGTCACCGGTATGGTCTGGTTCACCATGCGTTCAATGACCGGAAATTCAGCCGGCCTCGGGCTTGGCTCTGAAAGTATCGCCGTTATCGACATCTCAGGTGCGATCCTGTCTCCTGAGACCATCGACAATCAGTTACGCAAGTTTGGCGACGACTCGTCCGTGAAGGCGATCCTTCTGCACATCAATTCACCTGGCGGTGGAGCGGCGGCCTCGCAGGAGATCTACCATGAGGTACTACGGGTGCGGCGGGAGAGTCACAAAAAGGTCGTTGCCTCGATCGAGTCGGTCGGCGCCTCGGGCGCGTACTACATTGCGAGCGCCTGCGACAGAATTTACGCGAACGATGCCTCTGTTGTCGGATCGATTGGCGTCATTATGGAGTGGACCAACTACGGCGACCTGCTGCGCTGGGCCAAGCTAAAGAACGTGGTGATACACGCCGGAGAGTTGAAGGACGCTGGCGACCCGAGCCGAGATCTGACTCCCAAGGAGGAGATCTACTTTCAGTCGCTGGTCGACAACATGTACACGCAATTTATTCATGACGTCGCGACGGGACGCCACACCACTGACGATAAGATTAAACCGCTGGCGACGGGCCAGGTCTGGACCGGGCAGCAGTCGCTTCCACTAGGCTTAATCGACAAGGTCGGCGGCTACCAGGTAGCGCTCATGGAAACGGCAAGGGAAGCTGGAATCTCTGGGGAACCAAACGTGGTGCGCCCTGCAAAAAATAAGCGAGGGCTGTTCACGTTGCTCGCCGACGACGGCGAAGACCTCTTTCCAAACCCTGGCCAGATGTTGAACCGTGCCCCAGGTTTTTACTTCATGTGGAAGTAAGGTACGCTCCTTCAGGCTTTACCAGATTGAAACATCCCAACCTGAAAGGGCCATCGGGGAAATCTGGCTCTTTTTTGTCGACCGTCTGACGAAACCGACAGATTTTGCATCTTATTGGGCAACGATGAAAGCCTTCATACTTTTGATTTCTTTGGCAACCTTTTAACCTCCATCCCGTCTACAATCAACAACAACGGATTGTTTCACCACGGCCCCTATCGCCCTCCCCCCAGTACGAAAGGAACCCACCATGACTAAAGCCGACCTTGTTGATAAAGTGACCGCTCTTGGAGACCTGACCCGCCGTGATGGGGAGGTTATTGTCGATACGCTCTTCGATGCCGTCATCGGCGCGCTGAAGACCGGAGACAAGATCGAGATTCGCGGCTTCGGTAGCTTCCGAACCCGCCAGCGCAATGCCCGAACGGGCCGCAATCCGAAGACTGGTGCCAAGGTCGATGTTCCGGCCAAGCGGGTTCCCTTCTTCAAGCCATCGAAGGAACTGCGCGATTCGGTAAACCCGAACGGCGCCATAAAATCCAAGCCCGTGGCCTCGAAAAAGGTTGATAAAGAACACATCGATCCACACCATCCGCCTGCGATGTAAATACGCAACGGCCCATGAATAGCAGGTGCTTCGGCATCTGCTATTTTGCTTTGAGCTTCAGGATCTTGTCATTCGGTTATACCTTCGAGCACCACCTCTGAGATCGGCTCCGTACCAAACTCTCCTTCCCATTTCGCTACGACGACGCTGGCTAGGCAGTTTCCAACCACGTTGACGGTAGTTCGGGCCATATCGGCAAGCGCATCGATACCGAGGATGACAAAGATCGGCTCAGTGGGTAGGTGGAAAGTTGACGCTGTCGCAAGCAGGACGACCAGGATTGCGCGGGGAACGCCAGCGACTCCTTTGCTGGTCAGCATGAGGGTCACCATCATCAGAAGTTGCTGACCAAGCGACAGATGAACTCCCGCTGCCTGCGCCACAAAGATGCTGGCGACGGCGAGATAGATCGTGGAGCCGTCGAGGTTGAAGCTGTAACCGGCAGGGATGACGAACGCTACAATTCGGCGCGGAACCCCGAGAGCCTCCATCGACTCCATGGCACGCGGGAGAGCTGCCTCACTGGTTGAGGTTGCAAAGGCGATGCTTGCAGGCTCCCCCACAGCCGCGAGAAATCGACGAACCGGAACACGAAAGATGAGGGCCGCAGGTAGCAAAACAAGGAGGCCGAATCCGACTAACGCTCCATAAAGGGTGAGGAGCAGTTTGCCTAAATTGACGAGGACTCCAAGTCCCATCTGACCTACGGTAAAGGCCATGGCCGCCCCTACGCCGATGGGGGCGAAGTACATGACAACGTTGGTAAATTTGAACATTACCTCGCTCAAACTCTCGAACAAGTGCAGCACCGGCGTGCGTTTTTTTTCATCCAGACTCGCAAGCGCAATCCCAAAGAAGACTGCGAAGACGGCCACTTGGAGGATCTGGCCCTCCGCTATCGACTTGGCAATGTTTTCCGGAAAGACGTGCAGGAGGAACTCCTGCCAATGAGTCCGCGGAGGTGCGGAGACCGTCTCACCGGAAGTCGTTGCAGGAAGGGTCAAGCCCACTCCGGCGTGGCTGAGATTGATTGCCGCAAGGCCAATGACGAGAGCCAGCGTGGTAACGACTTCGAAGTAAATCAGGCTCTTGATGCCCATGCGGCCCACGCTCTTCAGGTCTCCGTGACCGGCAATGCCAGTCACCAGTGTCGCGAGAATCAGCGGCGCTACGATGGTCTTGATGAGCCGCAGGAAGATGTCGCTGAAGACGCGAAGGCTGGTCGCCAGCACCGGCGCATCGAATCCCAATTCAGCACCCGCCACCATGGCGACAAAGATCCACGGCGTCAGGGAGCGGCGCCGGAGCGCAAAGAGCGCCAGGAACACGATTGCGCCACACCGCAGAATCACCCCAGCATGGTGCATTCCCGGGCCGTGGATCAATCCCAGCGAGATTCCGACAGACAGTAAAATCGCAGCCGAAAGCAACAGAATGTGTTGAAAGTTCGTCTTTAACATCAAGTGCGAAGAATATCAGTCTTCAACAGAAAGCAAATGCCCTACAGATCACTTTCGTGCGCTGATAGCATATCCGCTATGCATCGCGTGACTCTGAGCAGCATCTTGTTCTGCATTATCGTCTCCGCTCCACTGATCGCGCAAAGCGATGCTGGAGCAGGCCCCGCTGCAGCAATCGGCTACGGCGCCTTCGCACAGAACCCCGGAGTCATCTCCAATCCTCTGTCCCAGCCAACACTTACACCCGGTACCCTGCTCTTGCTGGAACTGGAGGGGCGTTTTTCACAAGCAGTCACAGAAGGTGGCGGTAAAGCCTTCAGCAGTTGGTTTGCGGACGACGGAGTTACACTCAATAATGGAAAGCCCGCGATTCTTGGTCGAACCGCTATCGCCGCACAGGCCCAGTGGGATCCGAAAACCTATCAACTAAGTTGGGTTCCGCAAGGCGCTCAAATGGGTCCATCGAACGACATGGGATTTACCTGGGGTCACTATGAAGGTCGCAGTAAAGACAAAAACGGAGAGCCCGTGGTGATCTCAGGCCGCTACTTTACCGTTTGGAAAAAACTACCCAACGGCGCTTGGAAGGTCGCCCTGGATGCGAGTGCGGATGAACCGGCCGCGACAGGGGAGTGTTGTGTGCTTCCGAAGCCGTAAATCATTGCTGCAACAAAAGTAGGAGTGCGCAACGATTTGCACATAACCTACGATTGAGCTGTCGAAATGAATGCTCTCCTGGTCAAAGACGAAGCGTTGCGAATCGAGGCCCTCAATCAGTACGAGGTACTCAACTCTGCGCCCGATCCCATCCTGGACGACCTGACAAGTCTGGCTGCACAGATATGCGACACACCGGTTGCTGCCGTCTCGCTGATAGGTTCGGACCGCATCTGGCTGCGCTCTCGATTTGGCATTGACTCACTCGACGTCTCCCTCGGTAGCCTGCCCTGCGAGACCACCATCCTCGGCGACACAGTTTACGAGATCTCCGACGCGCGCAATGATCCCGACTATGCACCAGACGGCATTGTTCTCGAAGGCCGTCCCTATCGCTTCTACGCCGGCGCACCGCTGACAACTCCGGGCGGAGTGAGCATCGGCGCACTGCTCGTATTGGACCGTCATGCCCGCACGCTGACTCCGGCCCAGTCGTCTGCGCTCAGTGTTCTCAGTCGCCAGGTAATCACGCGTCTGGAACTCAACGGTCGCATTCGACAGATGGATCGCGCGGCTCGCTCGCGACAGCGCGTCGAGTCCGCTCTTACAGTGGAGCGCAATTTTGTCTCGGCCGTTCTGGACACCGTAGGCGCGCTGGTCGCTGTGTTCGATCCAGCCGGCCGCATCGTACGTTTCAACCGTGCGTGCGAAAACGCCTCCGGGTACGACTTCCCCACCCTCGTCGGCCGCTATGCGTGGGACAAACTTATTCCGCGACAGGAGATTCCCGAAGCGATCGAGACCTTCGAACGTCTACGCTCCGGTCACTTCCCCGCCGCCTACGAAAATCAATGGCTCAACCGTGATGGCAGCATACGCCGCATCGCCTGGTCAGCGACCGCCCTCACCGATACACAGGGTCAGGTCGCATTCATCATTGCCACAGGCATCGATGTGACGACACAACGAGCAGCCGAAGCCACCTTGCGCGAGAGTGAAGCTCGTTACCGCCAGCTCGTCGAAGGTTCGCTGGGTATGGTCTGCACACACGACCTTCGCGGCACGCTACTGTCGATCAACACCCACGGCGCAGAGACATTGGGCCGCAGCGTGGAGGAGATGACCGGACACAATCTCGAAGAGTTCATTGTGCCGGAAAAGAAAGCTTCGATGCCTGCTTACCTCAAAAAAATAGGCGAAACTGGCGAAGCTCAAGGTCTTCTTCATCTTTCCCACAGCGATGGAGAGATGCGCGTCGTTGCCTATCGGAATAAGCTCATCGTCGTGCCTGGACGCGCCCCATACGTTCTTGGCTTCGGCGTCGACATCAGCGAGCAGGTTCGGGCGGAGGGCAGACTTCGTACGCTTACGCGGCAGTCGGACTCCATCCTCGAGTCGGTCGGCGATGGTATCTACGGTATCGACCTTGACGGCAAAGTCACGGTGGTCAACTCCGCTGCTGCTCAGATGCTTGGGTACAAACAAGAGGAGATGCTGGGCCGCAATATGCATCAACTCATTCATCACACTCGCGCGGACGGCACGCCCTATGCCTCTGCCGACTCACCCATCCGGAAGAGTCTCACCAACTTTGCCACCGTCCGCATCTCAAACGAGATCTTCTGGCGCAAAGACGGTACCTCTTTCCCGGTAGAGTACGTCGCGCGTCCGCAGGTCGATTCACAGTCTCCTGACACCAACGGCGTCAAAGCGCTTGGTGTCGTCGTTGCGTTCACCGATACAACCGAGCGTCGCGCCCTTGACCGCATGAAAGACGAGTTCATCTCCACCGTCTCTCACGAGCTTCGCACCCCGCTCACCTCGCTGCGCGGAGCACTCGGCCTCCTTGCAGGAGGCGCGCTGACCAATCGTCCAGAGAAGACCCAGCAGATGCTCGAGATCGCCATTAGCAACTCAGACAGGCTAGTGCGGCTGGTAAACGATATTCTCGATCTCGAGCGGATCAGCAGCGGTAAGACGGAATTGCATTCGACGATGTGCAGCGCTGAAGATCTGCTGCGACGAGCGGCGGGCGTTCAACAGACACGCTCCCCTCGACCAAATATCCGCATCTTCTTTGCGGCCCACGGCGTCAACGTCTGGGCCGATCCCGATCGCATTCTGCAGACACTGAACAATCTCATATCGAACGCAATCAAATTCTCTCCGGAGGGCAGCGAGATCCATCTCACTGCGCGAAACATCGACGAGAATGAAGCGCTGATCGAGGTTCGCGATCAGGGCCGAGGCATTCCTGCCGATAAGCTCGAACACATCTTCGACCGCTTCCAGCAAGGTGATGCCTCGGACTCACGCGCGATGGGCGGCACAGGTCTGGGCCTTGCAATATGTCGCAGCATCGTAAACCAGCACGGCGGCCGCATCTGGGCCACCAGCGCCCCTGACCAAGGTACTATCTTCTACTTCACGCTTCCTACCAAACCCAGCACCAACCTGCTTTAGACCTCACTCATCGCCCTCACGCAGTTTGGCAATCACCGTAAAATCTTCAAGCGTCGTGGTATCGCCCTTTACCTCGCCTGTAGTGGCGAGTTCGCGTAGCAGACGTCGCATGATCTTGCCGCTGCGCGTCTTCGGCAAAGCCTGGGTGAAGGTAAGGTCGTCAGGGCGCGCCAGCGCGCCGATCTCTTTCGCCACCCAGTGCCGCAGCTCCTGCCGCAGCTCTTCGCTGGGCTGGTGACCTCCTTCGAGCGTCACAAACACTGCAATCGCCTGCCCCTTCATCTCGTGGGGTCTGCCGACTGCAGCCGCCTCCGCAACCTTAGGATGGGCGACAAGCGCGGACTCTACTTCCATGGTGCCGAGCCGGTGACCACTAACGTTGATCACGTCATCGACGCGGCCCATCAGCCAGAAGTAGCCGTCCGCATCGCGGCGTGCCCCATCCCCGGTAAAGTAACTGCCCGGAACCTCACTCCAATAAGTCGCTTCATAGCGTGCCTGGTCGCCATAGATAGTTCGAGCCATCGACGGCCAAGGCTTGCGCATGACAAGCAGTCCGCCATGGCCATCCGGAACGGGGTTTCCTTCTTTTGTAACTACTTCGGGAACAATTCCAAAGAAGGGGCGGGTGGCGGAGCCAGGTTTGGCAGCCACAGCACCAGGGATCGGCGCGATCATGATGGCGCCAGTTTCGGTCTGCCAATACGTGTCAACGATGGGGCAACGCTCCTTGCCGATCATGCGGTGGTACCACATCCAAGACTCAGGATTGATCGGCTCACCTACTGTGCCCAACAAACGTAGTGACGCGAGCGAGTGTTTCTCGACCCACGCGCTCCCCCATTTCGTAAATGCACGAATTGCTGTCGGAGCGGTGTAGAAGATGGTGACCTTGTGGTCGTCCACGATCTTCCAGAATCGATCGCACTCCGGCCAGTTTGGTGCTCCCTCGTACATCATCACCGTAGCGCCGTTCAAAAGCGGGCCATAGACTACATAGCTGTGGCCCGTAACCCATCCAATGTCGGCGGTACACCAGTACACATCGTCATCGCGCAGATCGAAGACGTACTTGCTTGTGAGATAGGTCTGCACAGCGTAGCCCCCGGTCGTGTGCAATAAACCTTTGGGTTTGCCGGTAGTTCCGGAGGTATAGAGAAGATACAGCGGGTCTTCTGCGTCCATTCTTTCCGCAACACACGCCGGCGCGGCCTTTTCCATCTCCTCGTGCCACCACAAGTCGCGACCCGGCTGCATCTTAATCGGCGAGCCAGAACGACGAAAAACCACAACATTCCTTACCGTTGAGCACTTCTTTAGCGCCTCGTCCACGATCGCTTTCAGCTGAACCTCGGAACCTCGGCGATAGCTTGTGTCCTGAGTGATGACCGCGACACAACTGGAGTCGTTGACGCGGTCGGAGATTGCCTGGGCTGCAAAGCCGCCAAATATGACAGAGTGCACCGCGCCGATTCTCGCGCAAGCCAGCAGTGCAATGGCAAGCTCGGGCGCCATGCCCATATAAATCGCGACTCGATCGCCGCGCCTGATACCCAGCGACTTCAGTACGTTGGCCAACCGCTGTACCTGCTCGTGCAGTTCACCGAAGGTCAGCTTGCGGACCTCGCCCGGCTCGCCTTCCCACAGCAGAGCAACTTTGTCCCTACGAGCTCCCAATGCGTGGCGGTCGACGCAGTTGTGCGAGAGGTTCAGTTTGCCCCCGACAAACCATTTTGTATGAGCTGCTTCGCCATCCATCACCTTCGTCCAGGGAGAAAACCACTCCAGTTCCTGAGCAGCCTCGCCCCAGAACTCCTCCGGATGCTCCACGCTTTGCCTGTATAGGGTCTCGTACTGCTCCAGGCTCTTAACCTGAGCCTTCGCGGCGAACTCCGCGGGCGGAGGAAATACCCTATTCTCCCGCAGACTTGAATCCAGATCCGTACTCTCTTCAGACATCTCCCGCACAGCCCTCCGTGATTTCATCCAGCAAGGTGAAGGTACCCTATACAACTCAACCCGAGCAACCCGCCGTTACATTTAGGTGACACTCGTGCCTTTGGAATCATGTATGGTGGTTTCCGCATCTAGATTTTGAATGAAACGATAGGCTTTCCGCTGTTTTCTGTTTGACGATGTACGACGTAACAACTCCCGAGGTTTTCAATGGCCCTGGCTTTTCTCGATCGTGACCGCTCTGTAGCTCCCGCAGGATATAGCCGCTGGCTGGTACCGCCAGCCGCCCTGGCAATCCACCTTTCTATTGGTCAGGTTTACTCCTTTTCCGTATTCAAGAATCCCCTCCTGGCGTTGCATGCGGCTGACGGCTCCGCTTGGAACCTGAAGGAGGTCGGCTATATCTTCTCGATTGCAATTGCCTTTCTGGGCATCTCTGCTGCACTCTTCGGGGCGTGGCTCGAGAGAGCGGGTCCCCGTCGCGCGATGTTTTACGCCGCAATATGCTTTAGCGCGGGCTTTATCATCGCCTCGTTTGGAGCCAGCACCCATCAACTGGCTCTGATCTATCTCGGCTACGGCGTCGTCGGCGGGGTCGGCCTCGGACTGGGATATATCTCGCCCGTATCCACGCTCATCAAATGGTTCCCTGACAGGCCAGGTCTCGCTACCGGTCTCGCCATCATGGGCTTTGGCGGGGGCGCTATGATCGGCGGACCTCTTGCCAACAACCTGATGGCCCACTTCAAAGCCTCCGGGCAGCCGTCAATTCCCTACACCATGATCACGATGGGCATTCTCTATTTCATCTTCATGATGTTCGGAGTATTCACCATACGCGTCCCGCCGACCGGCTGGAAGCCCGAGGGATGGGTGCCGTCAGTCAAGCATTCCGCACTCATCTCAAGCCACAACGTCGCGGTGACAGAGGCTTGGAAGACACCTCAGTTCCGGCTGCTCTGGGTAGTGTTATTCGTCAACGTAACAGCCGGCATCGGCATCCTGGAACAGGCAGCGCCCATGATTCAGGACTTGTTCAAGGGTCAGATCAGTCCCGCCGCCGCCGTGGGCTTCGTAGGTATCCTGAGCATCTTCAACATGGCCGGACGATTCCTCTGGGCTTCGGTCTCCGACTTCATCGGACGCAAAGGAACCTACTTTACCTTCTTCGTGCTCGGCGCCATCCTCTACTTCTTTCTTCCGTTCTCGCGACAGGACAAAATCGATTCGGTTCCTCTCTTTGTCGCGATCGCCGCGCTGGTCATCTCGATGTACGGCGGAGGCTTTGCCACCATTCCTGCGTACCTCAAGGATCTCTTCGGCGGTTTCAACGTCTCTGCCATCCATGGCCGGCTGCTCACCGCGTGGTCAGCCGCCGGCATCATTGGTCCCCTTATCGTTAACGGCATCCTTGACCACTACGTCGAAAACCACATGAACAAAGAGGACGCCTACCCACTCATCCTGCACATCATGTCCTGCCTGCTGGTCGTCGGCTTCCTGGCAAACCTCATGGTACGTCCGGTCGCTGAGAAATACTGGGTGAAAGACAAGACCCTCGTCTACGCAGACGGACCGGCCCATTAACCTCATCCGACGGAGTGCTTATCTCCGCCCCTTTCGACGTTCAGGAGCCATCTCATGGCAGATTCCAGCATCAAAAAGTCTTCCCCTCTTCTCATCGCCGCAGCGTGGATCATTGTGATCATTCCCACAGCATGGGGGCTCGAATATACCGTCAAGAACGCACTAAAGATCTTTGTGACGTCTACCCCCACGCCTAAACCACCTGCCAAATAATCTGGGAGTGGTCTCACAGCAACTCGACAAAAACGGTCCATTTGACATCGTGATCTAAGCAATCTTTGTGAGTAACGTCAGTAACACTTCGGGCGCAACCCGAATGCTTTTTGTAGGCATCAAGCCGGCCGGGAACTCCTACGAGACCATAGCGCAGCGCTGTAGACTCCCATTATCGTGAATTTTTACTGGCCATCCTTGATCGGCTTCTTTCTGGGTTTCGCTTTTGGCGTGGGATGTGCGCTAGCGGTGATGTACTCGATTTACATGGGAGGATATCGCGCCGCCGTACGCGACTCCCAAGTGCCGACACCGCCGGAACGCTATACAAAGGCGCTGGATAAGATCTCGGCAAAGTCATAGCGGCCGCAAATCTTCATCGCGACAAGTACTTTTTGATCAGCTTGACAATTCTCCTCGCGCCGCCAAGTCGTTGCGCATCTGCTTGACCTCAAGATGCAGTTCTTCGATTGACTTTCTCAACTCGGCCCTTTGCGCATCGTCGCTCATGGACTTAATCCCTTCGAGATAGAAGTTTCCATTCGGTTCGAGGACGCACTTCTCCACTTCGCTGAAGTCGTTAAATCCCTGCTTGTGGAGCACGGAACGCAGTTCAAGCTCCGTCAGCGCTTCACGTTTGGCCTCTTCCCAATCGACGACTCCATGACGAATCAACACCGATGGAGAGCCTTCGACGGCCTTATTCAGCTTTGGCATGTTGAAGAGCAGTCGCGACAGCAGCCAGTTAATGGTCAAGAGTGACAGCGCCCCGATTACGCCTCCCGACACTGTGTTGTCGTCACCAATCATGGCGTTTTGCACAGTGTTTGAGAGGCTGAGCAGCACTACAAGATCAAACGGGTTTAGCTGTGCTAACTCTCGCTTGCCGAATATTCGCAAAAAGGCGATTAGGGATATATAGACAATCATCGGTCGGAGAATCTTCTCCAACAACGGCAGGTGCATGTGAAACATGCTTTCGATCAAGTGATTCTCCTTCTACTCCGTTGCGACATCCGGAGCAGGACGTCGGCACGCCACACTCGACGTCCTGTTCGAGACCGTTTATGCATATCGTTTCTGATGCCAGTCCCACGCGCTAGCCACGATCTGGTCCAACTCCGCGTACTTGGGCGTCCACCCCAACTCCGCCTTAATCTTTGCCGAACCCGCGACGAGGACCGCTGGGTCGCCAGGCCTCCGTTCACATTCCTCGACAGGAATCGGCCTACCCGTCACGCGACGTACCGACTCGACAACTTCGAGGACGCTGAATCCCTGACCATTGCCAATGTTGTAAATCAGCCGGCTCTTCGTGTCGCTGAGCGCTGCGAGAGCCAGAAGGTGCGCCTCGGCCAGATCACGCACGTGGATGTAATCGCGGATGCAGGTTCCATCCTTGGTGGGATAATCTCGGCCAAAGATCTTGATGTTCGATCGCTTGCCGAGTGCCACATCCAGGATCAGAGGGATCAGGTGTGACTCAGGCTCATGAGCCTCCCCGTAGCCATCGATAGCTCCTGCTACATTGAAGTATCGCAGGCTGGCATACTTAAACCCGTGGATTAAGTTCATCCACCGAAGCATATGCTCCACCAACAACTTACTCTCTCCATAAGGATTCGTCGGCTGCAGCTTCGCATCTTCGAGAATAGGCGTCTTCTCAGGCTCCCCATAGCAGGCGGCCGTCGAACTGAAGACCAGTCGGTCGTGTCCGGTCGCCAGCATCGCCTCCAGAAGCATCAGAGTCGCAGCCGTATTATTTCTGAAATAAATCTCCGGCCGCTTCATGCTTTCGCCAGCTTCGATCAAAGCGGCAAAGTTCATGACTCCATCGAAACGGCCCTCACGCAGAGTCTCTTCGATCAAAGGCCGGTTCGCGATATCACCCTCAATAAACGTGGCGTTTTCAGCAACAGCCGAACGCCTGCTATGGCAAAGATTATCGAACACAGTAATTGCGTGCCCTTGAGACAGCAAAATCCTCGCGACTGTGCCGCCAATGTACCCTGCTCCACCTGCTATCAGAATCTTCATTAATTGTCTCCTAGTACCCTTCTTGGATACCACAAAAGTGCCAGTGTCAATCACTTACGCTTACGGCACTATACTTGCTGTAAGCGAAGAGCAGAGCCCGGCCCTGAAAAAAGAGACATCTCACTGAGGCACGGAGGCTGCTACAACCTTTTCCTTTCTCGTTCGCGTCTGTTAAGTCGGGCCGACGCAACGTTCCAACCTCCCCTTGGTGATGTCAAAAGTGGCAGTGAGTCAAAGACCACAGGTTCGAATCACACTTGGGCTCTCCGGCATAGCACCTCGGAGTTATTCCTCCTTCGCACCGGTTCTGTTTCCATAGCACTGGTGTAACTCTCCCGACCTCGACACGAGGCACTTCAAGGACTTTTTTATGGCAAAGCCGCTTCGCAGTGATGATCCAGCACCGCAGAATATGCAGTTCGCACACTTCGGCGTCCTGAACGACGGCAACCAGAGCAAGTCCTCGCTCTTCACTTCCATTGCCCTCAACGTCGTTCTTGCCCTATGCGCCATCATCATCGGAGCAGCCGCGAAAAAGACCATCGATACCAGGCACAAGCTGACCGAGTTGACCGAGCCGATTCCGATGAAGAAGCCGGATGAGCCGCCGCCGATCAAGATCAAGCCTCCAAAACTTCCGCCCCCTCCGGTCGTCAAGGTCGAGCCGCCTAAAATCAAGTTGCCCGACGTGAAGTTGCCCGACGTTCCCAAACCACCAGAGATCAAAATGGCGCAGCCGATGCCGGTCGTTCTTCCGGCACCTCCAAAGATCGTTCAGCCTCCGCCGGCTCCGAAGGTGGTCAGTCTCGCACAGGCTCAGCCCGCTGCCTTGGTCAACAACTCTCCTCATCCAACAGCGGTCGCACTGGGTTCGCAGACAAACCCGATTGCGCCGTCCAATCGTCCCTCTACTACGTCTATCAATCTCGGCAACAAGGGAATGTCCGGTATGCCGGCTTCGAATAACGGCATGGGAGCGCAGTCCACTGTTGTCAATCTTGGTTCTGGTTCGGCCGGTAGCCAAAACATGAAAGGCAGGGACAACGCAGCAGGCGGCGTCGTCGGAGTCAAGCTTGGAGTTACTGGCGGTACAGGAGCAATGAATGCTCCGGGGCGTTCGCCTGGTGTTGTTAGCCTCGGCCAGAACACTCCACCACCGATGCCAAAACCAGCCGGCCCATCTGCGGCAGTGGCCAAGTCTGCACCTAAGGTTCTCTTCAAACCCAAGCCGGAGTACACGACAGAAGCTCGCAACCTTCATATCGAAGGTGTCGTCTCGGTTCGCCTCCGCGTCTCTTCCTCTGGTGCCGTCCAGGTTCTCGGCGTCACCAGTGATCTCGGCCACGGCCTTGGCGACTCTGCCATCCACGCCGTGCAGGCCACCCGCTTTCAACCCGCTACCGACGCTTCGGGTCATCCGATCGATTGGGAAGGTGTTGTCAATGTAGCTTTCCAGCTCGCTGGATAAGAAACAAATTTTGTTCCGTAGTCGCAGCATGAAATAGCATCTAGTCCATACTCAGGCTGACCCCAGGGGTCACCGTAGGAGCCGCAAATCATGATTCACGGGAAACAGTCTACCGCCGGTCTGCTGCTGGCACTTCTAGTCGCAACCACTCTCCCCGCGGGAGCAGGCATCCTACATCCTGGCAAAAAGAAGAAGATGGATGAGGACCTCTCTACGACGCGCAAGCCGACGGCCGCGCAAAACGCACTTATTGACAAGTCGATCGCCCGAGAAAAGGTGATCGTCAAGACCGTCAAGGAGCGGGCTCCTCTCGTCGAGACCTACATCCAGACCATGAAGCCTGATCCTCTACTGGGCCAGGTTCCCGAATCTGACGAGCACTTCCTCAGCCGCGTCGATTTCAAGAGCGTCATCGGCGATAACTCTTACGCGGTAAACAAAGAGACATCAAAGGGCACCAGCAGCGACGGCAAGCTTGGATTCTTCAAGCACTCTGTCTCCTTCGTCGGTGGTCTCGGCAACAGTCTGCATCTGAACTTCCATGAGTCTGGCTTCGTGCAGATGCTCCTGATGGACTCCAACAGCTTCGATCGTCAGCACTACACCTTTGGATACGTACGCAACGACTTCCTCGGCAATACCCCAACGGCTGTCTTTGACGTAACGCCGATTGAAGGGAAGAAGGCCTACGGTCGCTTCTTTGGTCGAATCTGGATCGAAACACGGAGCGGGAACGTGGTTCGCTTCAATGGCGACTTCGCTGGTACCCAGGAAGACCAGAAGGAGTTCTATCACTTCGACAGCTGGCGCACCAATGTTCAACCCGATCTCTGGCTCCCGACCTCTTTTTATGTTGAAGAGAGCGATCCAAAGAGCGTCTCCCGCACCCTCAAATTCAAAGCCATTAACCACATCTGGGGCTACGTACTGAAGGTCCCTCCACCGGAGAGCGAAAACACCTCGATGGATGTCGTCGGCGCAACCGACGTCAGCAACGACGCACAGGATGTCAGCCCTCTTGGAGCCCAGCGTGCTTGGGTCCAGCAGGCAGAAGACAACATCGTGGAGCGTCTCTTCCAGGCAGGCTTGCTTGATGCACCGAGTGAATTCGATAAGACTCTTGAAGCGCTCGCTGGCAACATTCTCGCTTACAACAACATCACGCTCTCAAGACCGATCCGCTGCCGTACTCTGCTGACCGAACCGCTGGAGTCTCTCGCCATCGGCAACACCATCGTTATCTCGAAGAGCCTGCTTGATACCACCGGCGTTGTAACCCAGGACGGCGCGCAGCAGATGGGCAACCTCAATGCGATCCTGGCCTTCCAGATTGCCCACATCATCCTTGCTCACCGTCTCGACACCAAATACGCTTTCAACGATCGTCTGCTCTTCCCTTCAACGACGGTCTTCAACCGCATTCCCATGCACCACACAGACGCAGATAATACAGCAGCAGCGAAGAAAGCCATGGAGTTACTAAACGCGAAGGAGTTGGAAGGTGGCCAGCAGTATTTTAGTCTCTACCTCCAACAGCTGCAGCAGCGAGTCAAGAGTCTCAAGGCTCTTAACGAACCCATGATCGGCGATGGTTTGATCAAGAGCGATACTGATCCGACCTTCTGGATGCAGGCCATCACCACAAAGGGCCCCAAGCTGGATATGAAGGACCTGAAGCAGCAAGCGGCTATGCCGTTGGCCAGCTTCCTGCGCTTCGATCCATGGACCGACCAGGTATTCGTCCTACACTCGGCATTTGAGCCTCTCCTCACCGCAGCCGACAAGATGCCATTCGAGGTCGAACCGGTCTACCTGAAACTGAGCTACTACAAGGCGCCCGCAGAACCTGTTGCTGCTCCGACAGGCACACCGGCGAATGCTGCGCCAGCCGACAACACAGCAGCACCAGCCGCCGCTGCACCGGCTGCCACTCCCCCACCAACGAACGCACAACAAAACTAAACCTGAGAGCGTGGATGGACTCTGGTCATTGGGACCGTCCGCGCTCTAATTGTCTCGGGTCATCTCACTCGCCACAATGCACGCATCAAACCTTGTTTGATAAGGAGGCACACTGTTGAAGCGGCATTTTCTCATCGGCTGTTTTGCCTGCGTCCTCAGTCTGACTCTCTGGTCACACGGTCAAGCCGTTCCTACCGCCTCTCGTGAGGGCTCGGCGCAGATTGGCGTCGGAGCAACCTTCATCAGTCCCGACTATACTCAGAAGTACATAAAGGGTATTTCCGTCTACGGCAACTACGATATCGGTCAACACCTGGGAGTCGAAGGCGACATTCACATTTCCGTCAGCACTCCCGGCACTATCAGCGAAAACTCTTACCTGCTTGGTCCACGGTATAAATGGCATTACAAACGTTTTGAGCCCTACGCCAAGGTGCTGCTGGGCTTCGGTCGCTTCGGCTTCCAATCCGACAGCTCTGTAGCAGCGGCGACCTTCACCTACTTCCAATTTGCGCCCGGTGGCGGTCTGGACATACGCGCAACTCGACACATCAACGTGAGAGCATTCGACGTTGAGTTTCAGAAGTGGCCCGGATTCGATTCTCACGGGCTTTCCCCTATCGCTTACACAATTGGTGTTGCTTATACCCTGCGCTAGTTAGAGAATCTGTTCATGATGAAGACGTTGCTTTACCTTGATGAATCGTCACTGCGCTACCCGGTCTGCGTCAGGGAAAACACAATTCGACAGGAGTTCGCGTGCTGACAAAGGTTGTTATTTTTCTGGGCCTGTTGGGGGCCACATCCATGCTGAGCGCGCAAGCCACTCCCACAGCAACTCGCGCGGGAGCTCTCAAGATCGGTGGCGGCTTTTCCACGGCCGACTCCGACTATGGGAATCGATTCAATGGTGGTGCAGCTTACTTCGACTTCGATTTTCTTCCCCACATTGGCCTGACTGGCGAGTTTCATTTCGTCAAAGACCAAAATGATCTCTACGAGAAAACTTACGAGATTGGCGGCCGCTACTTCCGTGAATATCGCCGGTTCGTTCCTTACGGCAAAGTCCTCTACGGGCGCGGGGTCTTCAACTTTCCTGTCAACCCTGACGGATTTCGAGCGAACCTCGCCTACAATCTCATCGCTGCCGGCGTAGGCACAGACTACAAACTGAAGCCCTACCTCTATCTCCGAGCGGATTGGGAGTACCAGCAATGGTTCGACTTCGCAGGCTCCAGTCTTACCCCTAACATCATTACGGTAGGTGCGGCGTATCACTTCCGGTAGACCCTCTTACCCAGACTGTCGTAGTCCAAACAGAAAGCCCCGGTCAACGCCGGGGCTTTTCATGTTGAAACCGTCAATCTTTAGAAGTGATACGCAATACCGATCGACGGAGTCGAGATAACCTCGTAACGATTGGTATTGAAGATGTTGCCAGGAAGGCTGAACGTGGGTGTCTTTACCAGGAAGGCCCTATACTCTGCACGAATGTCAAAGCTTGGGCTTAGCTCATAGGCCACACCGCCGCCAAACAGAGCGCCGATGTTGGTATTCCGCTTTGCATCCAGGTTGGTTGACCCGGCATCCTTGAACGGCGAGAAAAACATTACGCCCGGACCAGCTTCAAGAAACGGGTTGAAGTTTTTGAAGTTCAGATTGAACACGTAGGCGAGGCTGACCTCCTGCTGCAGAGTATGGATGCCGCCGTTCGCCTTCCCGAAAACCTGATAATACTGGGTATTCTGCTGATATCCATAGTTCGCTTCGAGCCCGCTTCGCGGCGTCAGTAGGTAGCGATAGCTGGCAAGGAGTCCCATAGTCGTGCTTGTGTTCTTCTGCACGCTGTTCCCCGTTATCTCTGGCGCAAACGCAGCAGTGGCGCTTACGCTTACGTCCTGCCGGCTCTCCTGCGCATAACCGGCCGCCGCAGACAACATCAGCGCACCCAACAACAACATCGTTTTCTTCATTCTTCGCTGGATCCCTTCGAATTCGTCCATAACTTCCTACGCTGTCCCGCAGGCAACGCGTTTGCAGAGTTATGGGACGCCGTAATCACTGAGTTTCATTGTAACCGCACCGCTGCCCGAAGACGCGCCGCCAACGCAAGAAGGCCGGACGATCTGCATCCGTCCGGCCTTGATGATCACATCTGTGGATAACGTGTTATTGCTGCGGCGGCGGTGGCGGTGCTCCCTGCCCGCCCTCACGACTCTCCCGACGCTCCTTCATCTCCGCCTGCAAAGCGTCGTACTTGGTTTTCTGATCATCAGTCAACACGGCGCGGATCTTAGCCTGCGACGCCTTGTGGATGTCCATCATCTTCGCCCGCTTATCGGCTTGAGGTGTCGTAGTGTCCTGACGCAACGCCGTCATCTGAGTTCGCGAATCGTCGTCGATTGCCTTCACCTGGGTAACCTGATCTGGCGTCAGGTTAAGTTTTTTTGTCAGGAAGTCGATCTGATGCTCCTCCCGTTGACCTGCTCCACGATGCCCGCCGTTGGGTGGGCCTGCCTGATCCTGGGTGGACGGAGCCGGCTCTTGTGCCATCACGGGAAGTGCGCTCAGCGCCGTTACACATAGCGCCAAAAGAGCTGCTTGCAATACTGGTTTGCGAAATACATTCGTCATCGGATTCTCACTCTCATAGTGCGTTTGCCGGAAGAGTTTCTCCGGTGGTCAATCTACTGCTACAGACGCGCTTTTTTCGCAAAGGTTCCGTTATCCCAAAAAATTCGCAGCACCTCAGATGCCCCGGTCTGCCTGGAAGCAATAGGGGTCCCCGTGTGCCGCCGCGTAAGCCTCCACCACCTTAAGAAAGGCCAGCGCCGCGTGGGACAGACTGGCCTGCCTCCGATAGACGAGCCTAAGCTTGCGCTCTATCTGCAACTCGGGTATCTGGACCCGCACCAGCGCCCCGCTCTCGAGTTCGGTGCGCACTGTCAGCCCGGGGACCAAAGCCACCCCATTACCCATCTCTACAAATCGTTTGATCGCCTCCAGCGACGGCAGTTCTACGCCCATCTGAAGTGGTGTTTTGTGGCGCTTGAAAGCCTGAATGACCTTCTGCCGCTGAGGCGAAGGAATGTTATGCGCGATGAAATTTTGCCCTCCTAGTTGCCGAATCGATACCTTTCCAGCCCCCGCCAGTGGATGTCGTGGATTCACCACAAAGGCCAGCTCATCCCGGTACACAACCATTGATTTCACCTGTGTGTCGTCGGGGCGGAAGGAGAGCACCCCCAACTCCACCGAGTGCATCAGCACCTCGTCCGAGATCCGGCTAGCCAACGTTCGCTGCACCGCCAGTTTGATCCTGGGATTTTGTCGTCTAAACTCATCGAGCAACGGAAGCAGATAAAGACAGGTGTACTCGTTTGCGGCCAGATTCAGTCTGCCGCTATGTAGCTCCCTTAACTCCGTAAGAGCCCCCGTCGCTTCGTTCCTAAGATTCAACAACTTAGAGGCATATTCCCGCAAAACCTCACCCGCGTCCGTGAGCGTTCCATCCCTTGACGAGCGCTCAAACAGCACCTCGCCCAGCTCTCCTTCAAGCTTGGCGATTGCCTGACTCACTGCTGGCTGAGTACGATGGAGCCGTGCCGCTGCTCGCGAGAAACTACGCTCCTCTGCCACCGCCAGAAACGTCTCCATCTGGACTAAGTCCAATCCTTACCTCCGCGCAGCCGGCAATTTGCAGATCGAATGCCGCAATTAGAAATTCTGATATACCTGCAAGCGATCATAAGCATGCATTATGATAACGTCTAGATCGAAAGTGCCAAATTCTATGTCCCTGCATAATCAAATCGTCTTCTTCGACACCACCCTCCGCGATGGCGAACAGTCTCCCGGCTGCACCATGCACCATGACGAAAAGTTGCGCATGGCCCACCAGCTCGCAAACCTTGGCGTCGACGTTTTGGAAGCCGGTTTCGCAATCGCAAGCCAAGGCGACTCCGACTCGATCCGCATGATCGCCCGCGAGGTTCGCGGCCCTCGCATAGCCTCCCTAGCCCGCTGTAAGCGCGAGGACATAGAAGCCGCAGCCCGTTCTATCGAGCCCGCCGACAAGGCTCGCATCCACACCTTCCTCGCCTCCTCGGACCTCCATCTTGAAGCCAAGCTAAAGATCTCTCGCGCTGAGGCACTCAATCAGGCCGGAGAGTCAGTCCGTCTCGCCCGTACCTTTGCCGACGACGTCGAGTTCTCCGCCGAGGACGCTACGCGCACCGATCCTGACTTTCTCGTCGAGATCGTGACGGCTGCGGTACAAGCCGGAGCCACAACCATCAACATTCCCGACACAGTCGGCTACACCACACCCGACGAGTACGCAGCCACCTTCCGCATGCTCATCGCCAAGGTCCCCGGCATCGACGACGTCATCCTCTCAACTCACTGCCACAACGATCTCGGCATGGCCGTCGCGAACACGCTCGCAGGCATCCACGCCGGCGCCCGTCAGGCGGAGTGCACCATCAACGGCATCGGCGAGCGCGCAGGCAATGCAGCCCTCGAAGAAATCGCCGCTGCCCTCATGGTTCGCCGCGACAAGCTTCCTTACACCAACAACATCAAGCTCAATCAGCTTTACCCAACCAGCCAGATGCTCGCCGAATTTATCAGCTTCGGCTGCTCGCCCAACAAGGCCGTCGTCGGCGCCAACGCTTTCGCGCACGAATCCGGCATTCACCAGCACGGCATGATGGCTAACCCGCTCACCTACGAAATCATGACACCCGAATCAGTCGGTGTTCCTGCAACCAACATGGTTCTCGGCAAACACAGCGGTCGCCGCCTCCTCGAGCAGCGCCTCACCGAACTAGGACACAAGCTGACGCGCGCTCAGCTCGACGATGTCTACCATCGCTTCACGGAGTTGGCCGACCGCAAGAAATCCATCTATGACCAGGATTTGCTCGGCCTGCTGCAACCGGACAAGTCCACCGTGATCACGCACTAAACTCACGTCCAAAGGAAAGAGCGTCATGCGCCTCAAAATTGCAGTTCTCGCCGGCGACGGCATCGGACCCGAAGTTACCAAGCAGGCTACAAATATCCTCCGCGCTGTAGCCGAGATGGGCGGCCACGAGTTCACCTTTGTCGAAGGTCTGATAGGTGGGACCGCGATCACAGAGACCGGGTCACCCTTACCCACCGCCACGCTCGACGCCGCACTCGAGTGCGATGCTGTCCTCCTCGGCGCCGTCGGCGACAACAAGTTCAACGCACTCCCGCCTGACAAGCGTCCTGAGGCCGGCCTTCTCCAGATTCGGCAGGCTCTCGGAGGCTTCGCAAATCTGCGGCCGTCCATCGCCTACACTGCGCTAAGCGCCAGTTCCCCGCTGCGCCCCGAAGTCACAAAAGACGTCGACATTCTCTTCGTACGCGAACTCCTTGGCGGGCTCTACTTCGGTGCCCCGCGCTGGTGGGATCGCAACAGCAACGAAGCCATCAACACCATGCGATACACCCGTGATGAGGTCGTGCGCGTAGCTCGCGTCGCCTTCGAACTCGCCGGCAACCGGCGCCAGAAGGTCACCTCTGTCGACAAGGCAAACGTCCTCGAGGTATCGCAGTTATGGCGCGCCACGGTCACCGAGGTCGCAAAGGATTACCCCTCCGTTACGCTCGAACACCAGCTTGTCGACTCCATGGCGATGCACATCATGAACATCCCCAGAAACTTCGATGTCGTGCTCACGGAAAATCTCTTCGGAGACATTTTGTCCGATGAAGCCGGAGTCATCACCGGTTCGCTCGGCATGTTGCCCTCCGCTACCATCGGTGGCGCGGTCAATCTCTACGAGCCTGTTCATGGCAGTGCACCCGACATCGCCGGCACAGGCAAAGCCAATCCCCTCGGCGCCATCCTTACGGCCGCGATGATCCTCCGTCACTCCGCAAATCTGGAACAGGACGCCAAGGCAGTCGAAGCAGCGGTCAACAAAGTGCTTGACGCTGGTTACCGCACCGCCGACATCGCACGCGGCCAGCAACCGGGACAGACTCCAGTCAGCACACAGGAGATGGGCAAGCTCGTACATCAGGCCCTGGCCGAGTCCATCGATCGCCGCCAGGCCATGCATGCCGTATGAGTGAGCCGATGAACGTGCGGACGAAGCTCATCCTGATGAACTGCGCGGTCGCCGTCGCTCTCATCTATCGCTGGTGGAAGGGCGCGCCTCTCGCTGTTCTAGCCGTCACGGCGCTCATCATGTTCTCCCTCGTAAATGGCCTCATAGTTTTTACGCAAAAGAAGTCTGTACGAACAAATCGCTAATGCGCTCGACTATCCAACTCGCAATCTTTGTCCTGGCACTCACCCCCATGTGGACGTCGGCACAGATCTCTTCGCCTCAAATAAAGAGAGACAAAAAGCAGCCGAAAGAAAACCTGGAATGGCTATGGCAATACGCCCCCCCGCCGGCTGACGGTCGCGAAAACCAGCTTGTCCTCGATGCCCGCTTCCGGCCATTTCTGGCCCAATATCTCACTGCGCCACAAACCTTCTGGGGCAATCCCAAGACCGGCTACAAGACACTCAACGAGACTGCGCTCGACTTCCTTTCAGTCCCTGATAAGGTCGTCGCCGACGACAATCGTTATCTTTCGATCACTGGCTGCGTCTTCCGCTTCTGCCCGGCGCGCGGTCTCCTCTGGGTTGACCTCGGACTTCCTCACCCCCTCGTCGCCTTTGCCGCCATCGACTGGATTAAGGACAGCAAAACCCCAAGCGAACTCGGAGCTGAATACACCCTCTGGGTCTTCGCAAATCACCCGATCGATCCCGATCACATCCCCCCTGCGCTAACCCACAGCGTCGCCCGCTGGACCGCACAGCCACCCACCGGTAGCACCGTGATTCAACAAGTCACACACGCCATTCTCGTCGACCCCGACGGCACCCCGCATCAAATTCAACCAGCCACCATCGGTGCCAACACATTCACCGTCAAGCCCCAGGATGACCAGAAAGCACAACAATGAATACACCGCCTAATACACCCAAGACACTCTTCGAAAAGGTTTGGCAGCAACATCTCGTCATCGAACCCGCAGGCGAACCGAGTATCCTCTACATCGATCTGCATCTGGTCCACGAGGTTACCAGCCCCCAGGCATTCGACGGTCTTCGCATGGCAGGCCGCAAGCTGCGCCGCCCGGATCGAACCGTCGCCACGGTAGATCACAACGTCCCTACTAGCAGCATCGAGGACCGTCTTCACATCGTCGACCAGATCGCCCATAAGCAGATTGAAGCGCTGAGAAAAAATTGTGCGGACTTCGGCGTCGAACTCTATGACGTCCAATCGCCGAACCAAGGCATCGTTCACATCATCGGGCCCGAGCTCGGTCTCACCAAACCCGGTATGACCATCGTCTGCGGCGACTCTCACACCAGCACCCACGGCGCATTTGGCGCGCTAGCGTTCGGCATCGGCACTAGCGAAGTCGAACACGTCATGGCCACGCAGACCCTCCCGCAGGACAAACCAAAGACCTTCCGTATCAATGTTGAAGGCACTTTGTCGCCCGGTGTCACAGCAAAAGACATCGTACTCCATATCATCGGCGAGATCGGCACAGCCGGAGCCACCGGGTACGTCGTTGAATACGCTGGCTCGGCCATCCGTGCCCTCTCGATGGAAGGCCGCATGACAGTCTGCAACATGAGCATTGAAGCTGGAGCGCGCGCCGGCATGATTGCCCCCGATGCCACAACCTTCTCCTATCTAAAGGGCCGCCGCTTTTCGTCATCCGGAACCGCATGGGACGAATCCGTAGCCCACTGGTCGCAACTTGTAACCGACACGGGAGCAATCTTCGACCGTGAACTCACTCTCAACGCGGCCGACATCACTCCCACCGTCAGTTGGGGCACCTCGCCCGGCATGGTCACCGGCGTCAAAAGCACAGTCCCGTTGGCCGACCCCGCAGCTAGCGAAGCCGATCAAAAGGCCTTCGAGCGCGCCCTCGAATACATGGGCCTTCACGCCGGCGAACCGATCGAGGAGATCAAGATCGACCGCGTCTTTCTTGGCTCCTGCACCAACGCACGCATCGAAGATCTCCGCGCCGCAGCCTCTGTTGTCCGTGGCTATCACGTCGCCACGACGGTCCGCGCAATGGTCGTACCCGGCTCCCAGTCCGTCAAAACGCAGGCTGAAAAAGAAGGGCTCGACAAAATCTTTACCGAGGCAGGCTTCGACTGGCGCGAGCCTGGCTGCAGCATGTGCCTCGGCATGAATCCCGACATTCTCGCTCCTGGCGAACGCTGCGCCTCCACATCGAATCGCAACTTCGAAGGTCGCCAGGGCCGCGGAGGCCGCACCCACCTGGTCAGTCCGCAGATGGCAGCCGCTGCCGCAATCACAGGCCACTTCACGGATATCCGCACCTGGCAATTCAAAGATCAGACAGCACAGAAGGAGGCGAAGTAATGCATCCCATCAACATACTCACCAGCCACGCCGTGCCTCTTGACCGCCCCAACGTCGACACCGACCAGATCATCCCCAAGCAGTTCCTCAAACGTATAGAGCGCACCGGATACGGCGACTTCCTCTTCTACGATTGGCGCCGCATCCAGGAAGGCCCCAATGCGGGCCAACCTCACCCAGACTTCGTCCTCAATAAACACCATCACAAAGGCGCGAAGATTCTGATTGCTGGAAAAAACTTCGGCTGCGGCAGTTCCCGCGAGCACGCCGCCTGGGCTCTCACCGACTTTGGCTTTCTCGCCGTCATCGCCCCAAGCTTCGCTGACATTTTCTTTTCCAACGCCGGCAAGAACGGCATGATCCTGGTTCGCCTCTCTGACACGGACGTGCAAACGCTGATGGAGCGCTCAGAAAAAAATCCGGCGCACAAGATCACCATCAACCTCGAAGCCCAGACCATCACCGACGACCATGGCTTCAGCGCACACTTCGACATCGACCCGTTCCGCAAATACTGCCTGTTGAACGGCCTCGACGACATCGGCCTCACTCTCCGTCACGAATCCGAACTCGATGCCTTCGAAAACAAACATGACGCTGAGTTCTGGCTGAAACCCAGACCCACCGCTGCTTAATTCGCGCTGACCCGGTGACTCGCTAACCAGCACCTTTGAAAGGCTGTCCTTTGAGCAACGAAATCAATCCGAAGAAAAATTCTGTCGTCCTCACCGAAGGCCCGTCCCGAGCCGCTGCGCGCTCTTACTTTCGCAGCGTCGGCTTCACCAAAGAAGATCTGCACAAGCCCATCATCGGCATCGCTAACACATGGACCGAGATCGGCCCCTGTAACTTCCACCTGCGCAAGGTCGCCGAGGCCGTCAAGCAGGGCGTCCGTGAAGCCGGCGGCACGCCTATGGAGTTCAACACCGTCACCATCCACGACGGCATCACCATGGGCACGCAGGGCATGAAGGCCTCGCTCATCTCACGCGAAGTCATCGCCGACTCCATCGAGCTTGTCGCCCGCGGCAACTCCTTCGACGGCATCGTTTGCATCGCCGGCTGCGACAAGAACATGCCTGCCGCCATCATGGCCCTTGCCCGCCTCGACATACCTGGCCTTATGCTCTACGGCGGCAGCATCGCCCCCGGCTCGCTCAAACAACCCGACGGCACCACCAAGGAGATCACCATCCTCAGCGTCTTCGAGGGCATGGGCTCCCACGCGGCCGGCAAAATCACTGACCAACAGCTCGAAGACCTGGAAGCAGCCGCATGTCCCGGCCCTGGAGCCTGCGGCGGTCAATTCACCGCAAACACCATGGCAATGGCCGGCGAGTTCCTCGGCATCTCGCCCATGCACCTCACCGGCGTCCCCGCTATGTCGCCCGAAAAGCACGAATCCTCCCGCCAGGCTGGCCGCCTAGTCATGGATCTCGCCCGCGCCGGCCTCACTCCACGCAAGATCGTCACCCGCCAGTCCATCGACAATGCGATCGCCGCCGTCGCTGCCTCGGGCGGAAGCACCAACGCCGTCCTCCATCTCATCGCCATCGCACACGAGTTCGACATACCGCTCACGATGGAAGACTTCGATCGCATCTCCGAACACACCCCCTTCATCTGCGATCTCTCTCCCGGCGGCAAGTACGCCGCGAAGGACTATCAGGAGGCAGGCGGCTCCCGCCTTCTCGCCCAGCGCCTCATCGAAAAGGGTCTGCTCAAAGGTGACAGCATCACCGTCTCCGGCAAGACACTCGCGGAAGAGGCTGCCCTCGCCGTAGAAACCCCGGGCCAGCCCGTCATTCACACTTGGGACAACGCTCTTAAGCCAACCGGCGGCCTCGTCATCATGCGCGGCAATCTCGCTCCCGACGGCGCCGTCATCAAAGTCGCTGGCCACGAGCGCATTCACCACACCGGCACAGCGCGAGTCTTCGAGTCCGAGGACGACTGCCACGCCGCGGTCGAAGCCGGGAAGATCAACCCCAACGACGTGCTCGTCATTCGCTACGAAGGCCCACGTGGCGGCCCCGGCATGCGCGAGATGCTCGCCGTCACAGCCGCAATCAAAGGTATTCCCGCTCTCTCGGATACAGTAGCTCTCCTCACCGACGGCCGCTTCTCCGGAGCCACCCGCGGGCTGATGGCTGGCCACGTCGCCCCCGAAGCTCAACTTGGAGGCACCATCGCCGCAGTCCACGAAGGTGACACCATCACCTTCGACATCCCCAACCGCAAACTCACACTCAATGTCCCCGAAGCCGAGATCGCCAAACGCCTAGCAGCATGGCAGGCCCCCAAACCCCGCTTCAAACGCGGCGTCTTCGCCAAGTATGCAAACTCCGTCAGCAGCGCCAGCGAGGGAGCTGTCACAAGATAGGAGAGACACTTGTTTCGAGCGTCGTCCTCCTATTGATCGTTGCACTTCTATTTTGCGAAACTCGCTCCGCCTAACATCGAGGCCAATTATGAAAAATCAACATCCGCAACTCACCGGCTCCGAAATCCTCTGGGCCACCCTCGTCGGCGAGGGCGTGGACAAAGTCTTCGGTTACCCCGGCGGGGCCATCCTCCCGGCGTACGACGCTATGCGCAAATTCCCCATTCATCACATCCTCGTACGTCACGAGCAGGGCGCCGCGCACATGGCCGACGGCTACGCCCGGGCTTCGGGGAAGGTTGGCGTCTGTATCGCCACCAGTGGACCGGGCGCCACGAATCTGGTTACAGGGATAGCAACGGCAATGCTCGACTCCGTCCCTATCATCTGCATCACAGGGCAAGTTGGATCCAAGGTCCTGGGCTCCGATGCATTTCAAGAGGTCGACATCACCGGCATTACTTTACCTATTACTAAACACAACTACCTCGTGACGCGCGCCGAAGACATCGCACCGGCATTGCGCGAAGCTTTTCAGATTGCGACCAGCGGCCGCCCCGGCCCTGTATTGATTGACATCACTAAAGACGCGCAGCAAAATAGCGCAACCTTCAACTTCGAAGCGGCTGCCCCTGCGCACTATCGGCCTCACCCCATGCTGCAAGCGGAAAGCTCTGCCATTCAGAAAGCCATCGAGCTGATCCAGCAAGCAAAGCGACCCATCATCCTCGCCGGTCATGGCATTACTCACTCCGGTGCGGAGGCACAAGTACTCGCCTTCGCCGAACGCCAGCAGATCCCCGTGGCCAGTACCCTGCTCGGTCTTGGAGCGTTCCCTACCTATCACGCGCTCTCACTCGGCATGATGGGCATGCACGGCGAATCATGGGTCAACAACGCCATTCAACAAGCTGATCTCCTACTCGCATTCGGTATGCGCTTCGATGATCGTGTCACTGGCAACCTCGCGCACTATGCGCCTAACGCCAAGAAGATACATATCGAGATTGATCCGTCTGAGATCAATAAGAACGTCAAAGCCGACGTTGCGTTGATTGGCGATCTGCGTGAGACCCTCGATCTTATTCTGCCGCTGCTGCCGAAGAAGACTGATACAAGCTGGATCGGCGAAGTGAATGCGATGAAGGGTGATGCGGCTGTCCGCGACATCATCAATTTGCCTGACAACGGCCATCTCTATGCCGCTCATGTGATCAACGACATCTGGCGCGAGGCTCATGCAGCGGGTCGCGCAGATCAGACTGTCATCGTTACTGATGTAGGCCAGCACCAGATGTGGGAGGCGCAGTACTACAAGCATGACGTGCCTCGTTCGTTGATCACCAGCGGGGGCCTTGGAACCATGGGGTTTGCGTTGCCTGCTGCAATTGGCGCGAAGGTGGCGTGTCCTGAGAAGGATGTCTGGGTGATCGCTGGAGATGGTGGTTTTCAGATGACTGCGTCAGAGCTTTCGACCATTGTTCAAGAGGGTTTGGCGATTAATATTGCTGTGATTAACAACGGTTTTCTAGGTATGGTTCGGCAGTGGCAGGAGGCGTTCTATGAGAAGAATTATGCTGCTTCGCCGATTCTGTCGCCGGATTTTGTGAAGCTGGCAGGTGCGCACGGTATTGATGGGGCGCATGTTAGTGAACGGAAGAATGTAATTCCTACGGTTACGAAAGCTCGTACGAGTGGTAAGCCGTTTCTTATCAACTTCCAGGTTGAAAAAGAGGACGGGGTTTATCCGATGATTGCTCCTGGGGCGGCTCTGCATGAGATGGTTCGGCGGCCTGCGGTTGATCCGCTGATAGAGACGGCGGAGGACGAATAATTTTTTTGTTATTTTGAGAAAAATTTCGGCGGCTGGTTCGGGAGCAGTGATCTTCGTTTTTCCCTTGTTTTTGAGGGGTGTTTTGGAAAATACCGTGTTCTGCACGTGGTTTTTTGATGGTGAGAACGTGGTGGAATGCGTGGTAAACGTGGTGCGTTAGCAACGTGTTTTTGGTGCTCGAAAAATACGCCACGTTATAGAAATATTTTTGATCTGCAGGGCTGGACTGTCGTGCCAAGTGCAGAGAGGATGCAGGATGCTGAATCTGAGAAGGAACAAATCGAGAGCTTTTGTGGCGATGGTTTGGTCCATTCTTGTCGCTGCGGTGCCTGCGATGGGTTCGGCTCAGGCTGCTCAGTCGACACAGCCACCACCTAAACCGGGTGAGGTTCATATCAGAGTGATCAATGCGTTGACCAATCAGCCGGTAACGAATGAGAGGCTGAACGTCGCGCTCCGGGACGATCAGATCGGATCGGTTGCCATGGGGACGGACAAGAACGGCGTCATCCTCGTGGATACGAAGAAGGCGAGCATCATGCGCATCCTCGCGAATATGTATGCGGACTGCCGCCCGCGAGATGAGCTCTATACGAACTACTCCGTCGCCACGATTCTCAGTACTGGAATCACGACGGGCAATCTTTGCAGCAGTGCGAGTCCGGTCGCGAAGCCGGGTGAACTTATTCTCTACGAGATCCCGAAGACGTATCTCCGTCAGTATCCTGCACCACCGGTTGATTCCCTGCCTCATCATCCGAACTAAACGACGAACCCGCTGAAAGGCACACATGCTTCACACTTTTGTAGCTCATGTTTCAGACAAACCGGGCGTACTTACACGAGTTGCTTCGCTGTTTCGCCGACTCAACATCAACATCGTCTCGCTGACTGTGGGCGAGAGTGAGCGGCCAGAGGTGTCGCGCATGACGATTGTCTGCGAGGCTCCTGACCATGCGGCGCATCGTATTCGCGCTTCGCTGTATAAGCTTGAGATCACCGTGGACGTCGATGAGGTGGGGCGCAGCGAGGCTGTGATTCGCGAGCTTTGCCTGATCAAGGTTGCGGCTGGGCCGAAGACTCGTTCGCAGATCTTTGAGCTGGCGACGGTCTTCAAGGCGCGTGTGGTCGATCTTGCGCCAGAATCGGTGATGCTCGAGATGACGGGCGCGGCCAGCAAGATTGAAGGGTTGATCCAGGTGCTTACCGAAAGTGGCTACACGATCCTTGAGGTCTCGCGTACGGGCCGGATGGCGATGCGGCGTGGCCACCACACCAGTCGTGTCCTAAAGGCGCTCGGTACGCCTCATCCTGACCATAGTGACGAAACCTCGTTTCCTGAGAAGCCTGACGCCGACGAGATTTTGCCGAGCGAATTTACCGAGGAAGAGGCTTAGCCTTTCATGTCGGATTTTTACGAGGAACTCGAACTAAAAAATAAAGCCTCGAGAGCCCACCGATTCTCGCTTTTAGCCGGCACAGTTCTCGGGGTTGTTTACGGTTTGCTCTTCCGACTTTCGGTTGGCGGCAACCACGGCCAATTGTCGAATCGGACCGCCACGATGACCTTGTCTTTTCTAGTCCTTGGTTCTTTCTTCGTTGGTTTCCTGACGGTGTACATGTCGGAAAGAGTGGTGCCTCGAAATGCATTCATGTGGGTCACACAACCGTGGCCGAGTATTCTGCTCGCTTGCCTTATCTCAGTTCTGTTTCGAATAGAGGGTTTGATTTGCCTTATTTTTGCTTTGCCGATAGCGATTGTCTTTTCGACGATAGGTGGACTGGTCGGGGGCTCAGTCGCACGAAGATCTAACACTAGTGCCCGGACGGTTTCCTGCTTAGCTCTATTGCCTTTTTTGCTAGCTCCTGCCGAAACGTACCTCAATGCGCCAGTTCGGACCCGCACCGTTGCTAGCGAAATCATTATTCATGCTTCGCCTCAGGTCATATGGCAGAACGTCATTCGTGTTCCCGCGATTTCCCCAGCGGAGCTGCAGCCGACTTGGACGCAGAGGATCGGGTTTCCTCGTCCTGTCGAGGCTACGCTCTCGTATGAGGGAGTAGGCGGTGTTCGCCACGCCAGCTTCGAACGTGGCCTGGTCTTTATTGAGACGGTTACCGCCTGGGAGCCTGAGCATCGCATCGCATTCAGCATAAAGGCGGACACCGCTCACATTCCGCCCACAACGCTCGACGAACACGTGACTATTGGTGGTCCCTACTTCGACGTTCTCGACGGCGAGTATCGTCTTGAATTGCTACCGGATGGCGATACACTTTTGCACCTTACCAGCCACCAAAGGCTTTCCACTAACTTCAACAGCTACGCCGGACTATGGTCTGACGCAGTTATGCAGAATCTCCAAACCAGCATCCTCAACGTGATCCAACATCGCTGCGAGCACGCGTAAACTCTAGAAATACAAATCAAAGGAAGAAGAGCAAACACAATGGCAAAGGCATACCACGACGCAGACGCAGACCTCTCTCTTATCCAGGCAAAGAAAGTTGCCATCATCGGCTATGGTTCGCAGGGCCATGCCCATGCGCTGAACCTCAAGGACTCGGGCGTTGATGTTCGTGTGGGTCTGCGCAAGGACTCGCCCAATGCAGATCGCGCGCGCAAGGCTGGGCTTCAAGTCGATACCGTCGCCGAGGTTGCAAAGTGGGCTGACGTGATCATGAACCTGACGCCCGACCAGACGGCGGCGAAGGTATACCACGCAGAGATCGCACCGAATATGAAGCCCAATGTAACGCTGATGTTTGCGCATGGGTTCAATATTCGTTTTCGCACGATCACGCCTCCTCCAACTGCCGACGTTTCGCTGGTGGCGCCGAAAGGCCCCGGACATCGCGTTCGTGAAGTGTTTACCGAAGGCGGCGGAATTCCCGGCCTGGTGGCGGTGGAGCAGGATGCCAGCGGACACGCGCTTGCTCTGGCTTTGAGCTACGCCAAGGGCATCGGATGCACACGTGCCGGCGTGCTCCAAACCACCTTTACGGAGGAGACCGAGACCGATCTCTTCGGCGAGCAGGCGGTTCTTTGCGGGGGCACCAGTGCGCTGGTGAAGGCTGGGTTTGAGACGCTGGTCGAGGCCGGCTATCAACCCGAGCTTGCTTACTTCGAGGTGCTGCATGAGCTGAAGCTAATCGTCGACCTGATGTATCGCGGCGGTCTGGAGTACATGCGTCACTCGATCTCCGACACCGCCGAATGGGGCGACTATGTGGCAGGACCGCGCATCGTCACGCCTGAGGTGAAGAAGGCGATGAAGGGCCTGCTGAACGATATTCAGGACGGCAGCTTCGCGAAGAAGTTCATCGCGGAGAACGAGACCGGCCGCCATGAGTTTACGCGGATCCGCAAGCAGGAGGCTGCTCTCCAGATCGAAAAGGTCGGAGCTGAGCTGCGCAAATCCATGCCTTTTCTCGATCCCGTCGTCGTGAAAGATGGTCAGGTACACAAAGCGTAAATCTGTACGTCTAAGGAATGTCTGTTTTTTGCAAATCAAAAAGGCGGGGACGGCATCCAATTTGATGTCGTCTCCTCTTTGAATTTCAAGATGATCCGCGAAATCGTGACCGTCGCCGGCAGGACGAAGCTTTGTTTGATTTTTTTGAGCAGAGCGCGACGCGAAGCCGTACTCCTGTAACAATGGAGACGTAGATCTACCGAACCGATTCAGATGACGGTGCGACAGAAGGAGCTTCAGGAATGGCCACTGTTGACAACTACGAAAGCCTCCTACCGACACTTCCTACTCCTGTAGTAGACCAGATGGTAGGTCCCCCGGCTCATCCCACCCCCATTGCAGAGATCGTTGCCGGGCTGCGCAGCATTGCAGCACTCGATGGTCTGACCGAGGAGGAGTACACCTGGATTGCGACCAAGGGCACAGAGCGCGTGGGCGGCGATCGCTCAATCGTGTTCCGTGAGGGCGAGCCTGCCTGCAACATGAACTTCATCCTGAGCGGAGAGGTACAGGTGCGCCGCCGACATACGAGTGCAGCATTGTTTATCGGCCGTGCGGCGTCGATGACCGGCAAACTTCCCTTCTCGCGGATGAAGACCTATGGCGGCGAAGGATATTCGGTGGGTTCGGTGTGGGCGATCGATATCAATGAATCGTTGTTTCCGGATATGTTGGCTGCGATTCCGTCGATGGGGCAGCGGTGCGTGTCGGCGTTGCTGGATCGCGTGCGCGAAGTGACCAGGATGGAACAGCAGTCAGAGAAGCTGAATGCGCTCGGCAAACTGGCCGCAAATCTCTCGCACGAGTTGAATAATCCTGCGTCGGCTGCACAACGCTCGGCTGCGAGCCTGTTCGGCGAACTGCGCGAATATGGCGACCAGAAGTATCGTATGGGCCGGCTTTGTCTGCCGGATGAGACGACGGAGAAGTACCGCGAGTGGATAAAGAATGCGCGGGCGCGGATGTCGGCGTACTCGAATATACCCAAAGCTTCGCAGAATCCGCTGGCCAGCGCGGATCGCGAGGAGATGCTGGTGCAGTGGCTGAACGCCCATAACGTTCCCAATCCGTGGACGATTGCGCCTTCGCTTTCAGAGACGACGCTTGCGTTCGACCTGCTCGATGATCTTGCGGAGATTGTGGGTCCTGAGGTGCTTCCAATCGCGGTTGCCACGGTCGCCAGCTCGCTGCGTGTTGAACGGATGGCGGAGACGGTGGTCGATTCGACGGTGCGCATTTTCGACCTGATCAGTGCGATCAAGGACTATTCGTACATGGATCAGGCGCCGATTCAGGACGTCGACCTGGCGCAGTCGCTTGAAAACACGCTGGTGATGTTCAACTCACGGCTGAGAAATATCAAGGTGGAGCTTGACTTCGATCCGAATCTGGAGCCGGTGAGCGCCTATGGCAGCGAACTGAATCAGGTGTGGACGGCGCTGATCGAGAATGCGCTCGATTCCATGAACGACAGGGGCACGTTGCGGTTGTTGACCCGAGGCGGCGGCCAGATGGCCCTGGTTGAGGTTTGGGACTCCGGTCCGGGGATGGATCCGGAGATTCGGTCGCGAATCTTCGAGCCGTTCTTTACTACCAAAGCGCCCGGCCGTGGGCTTGGACTTGGGCTAGATACGGTCCAGCGGATCGTCAATAAGCACTCAGGATTCGTCACGGTTGAGTCGAAGCCTGGTGCCACCTGCTTCCAGGTTCGCTTGCCGATCGATCGCCTACAGGCCTACTAAAATCAAGCGGGAGAGATATTTACACCTCCCGCTTGCTGTTTCTACTTGAACTATTTCGTAATTTCGACGCCGCGCCAGAAGGCAATGTGATGTTTTACATTGCGGGCGGCGGGTTTGGGGTCAGGGTAATACCAGGCCGCGTCGGGGTTATCCTGGCCGTCGACGATGATGGTGTAATAGCGCGCCTGCCCCTTCCAAGGGCAGTTGGAGGTCGTGGAACTGGGCCTCAAAAACTCTCGTTTTACCGACTCTTCGGGGAAATAGATGTTTCCCTCGACGGTCTCATAGGTTTCGCTTTCGGCCAGCGTCTGGCCGTTCCAAACTGCCTTCGCCATAGTCCACTACCTGCATTCTTTTGAACGAGTTACGGACGCAAACGACACCGGCTTCCCAAATTGAGAAGAGTCGGGTGCCGCAGAGCCGTCATGCCTTTGTAACAGAAATGATGCAAAAAAGGAAAGTTCTGCAGCTTCGGCCGAGCCTAGGCAGATGCCTTACTCAATCCGAAGCTCTTCAGAAAACTCTCGTAGCTGGCCTTGGCAGCGGGATAGGCGTCGATCATAGCTGCGGTGTGCGCCATGAACCGGTTGCCGCTTTGCTTCTCGGTCTCGGCATGGAAGTGATGGAACTTGGCGTAGATGAGGATTCCCTCTTTGTTCGAATCGAGGAAGAGGTCAGGATCGAGCGCGCCACGCAGAACGAGCGAAGCCGCCATCTCCCAGTAACTTAGAACCTGTCTCCATGCGGGGTTGTGCTCCGATTTGTGGTCCCTTGAGACTGCTCGAAGCTCTTCCAATGTCTTTGGTTGAAATTCGAAGACCAGGAAGCGCCTTCCCTTTCGAAGAGTCTCCTCGCGTCGCATCTCGTAGAGCTTTAGAATCAGTTCCGCATCAGCTGCAATTGCCATTTTTTCCTTTTTCCTCTTTTAAGCTACGCTCTCGACGACCGCCCGGGTCTTGTCCGGGTCGGGCCGCTGGACGACGGGCGCCGGAGCCGGCCCAGCGATCTTCTTCTCATAGGTGCAGGGGGGAGTTGTGGGCTCCTCCTCCGGGGCACCTTTCTTCTTGCGGCGCTTCGGCAACGCCTCGCGGTTGTTTGGGCAGACAAGGTAGGTTCCCTTGTCGTTGACGACCTCGAGGACATAGGCGCTGTCGCACTTCGGGCAGGTCTGGTTGACCAGCTTCAGGTTCGAAGCGAAGTCGCACTTCGGGTAGTTGACGCAGCCGTAGAAGAGGTCGCCGCGCTTGGTCTTGCGTACGGCGATGTCGCCGCCGTCCTTCGGGCATTTTACGTCGAGCAGCTCCTGCTTGATGTACTTGCACTTTGGATAGCCGCTGCAACTGATGAACTCGCCGTACTGGCCGTTGCGAAGCAGAAGCGGCTTTCCGCACTTCGGGCAGGACTCTTCAAGCTGAACCGGCGGCTTCTGCTGCACCTTCTGGTTCAGTTTGCGGATGGTCTTGCACGGCGGATCTTCGTTGTAACCGGGGCAGGCCATGAACGGTCCCCACGGTCCGTTGCGCAGTACCATCACGCGACCGCAGTTATCGCAGAACTCTTCTTCTGCAACCTCGTCGGCACCGGGGGCGCTGAGGTCAGGCTTGGCTGCGAAGTTCTCCTTGGTGAAGTCGCAGCTAAACGGCTCCGCAGTCACCTTTTTGCCGTGCTCCATAGCCTCTTGGATCGCGGCAGTCAGCTCCTTCGCGTCGTCGGTCTCCTTCGAGTATTCGATCACGTCGTCAGTCATCGCCTTGACGATGATTGGATAGTTGAGCGCCTTCGTGACTTTTTTCAGGACGGCCTTCGAATCCTTCTTCCATGGCCCTGCCGCGACGGTCATGGGTTTGACCTTGGTGAAGTTGCTGCACGAGTAGAAGCTGCCGAACTTGCCCCATTTCAGGATCAACGGACTGCCGCAGTTGTCGCAGACTTGAGTGGTCTTCTCCTCCATCCGCTTGATGTCTTCCATGTTGTCGCTGGCGACGATCAGCTCCTTTTCGAAGTGATCGTAGAAGCCGTTGAGTAGGTCGGTCCATCGCTCTTTGCCATCTTCGACCGCGTCCAGCTCGCCTTCAAGCGTAGCTGTATACGCCGTATCGAAGATGTAGGGGAAGTTTTTTACCAGCAGCTTCGTGACGACGATACCAATCTCGGTCGGCACAAACTTCGACTGGATCTTCTTCACGTAGTCGCGATCCTGAATCGTATTAATGATGGACGCATAGGTGGAAGGGCGACCGATTCCCTTCTCTTCCAGCGTCTTGACGAGGCTCGCTTCATTGAAGCGCGGAGGAGGCTGGGTAAACTTCTGTAGAGGATCGAGCTTCTGAAGACGGAGCGCCTCGCCGTTGCTTAGCTCCGGCAATCTGGCTTCCGCTTCGTCTTCTTCTTCGGTGCCAGCCTGTGCGGCGGCATCTGCGTCCTGGGCTGGCTTTGCGTTTGCCTCTTCTTTCGCAGCTTTATCTTTGGCTGCCTGTCGCGTGCGCTTGTCTTCCTCTTCAAACTTCAGGTGGCCTTCGAACTTCAGCACACTGCCGGTCACGCGAAAGTCATAAGCGAGCTTAGCCTGCGCAACGATATCGACTGTTGTCTGGTCGAAGACGGCGGGACTCATCTGGCTCGAAACAAAGCGCTGCCAGATCAATTTGTAGAGTCTGAACTGCTCATCGCTGAGATACTTTCGGATCGAGTCCGGAGTGAACTTTACGTTGGTCGGACGGATCGCTTCGTGGGCATCCTGCGCCTCGACCTGCTTTTTGCCAAGATACTCGTTTGGCGTCGCGGGAAGATACTTCGGTCCAAGCTTGCCGATGTACTCGCGAGCTTCTGCAATAGCGTCAGCGCTGACACGCGTCGAGTCGGTACGCATGTAAGTGATGAGACCCACGGTGCCTTCTGCGCCAATCTCTACGCCTTCATAAAGCCGCTGCGCGACGCCCATGGTACGGCGCACATTGAAGCCAAGGCGGCCTGCCGCATCCTGTTGCAGTTTGCTGGTCGTGTAGGGTGCCCGTGGATTGCTCCTGCGCTCTTTCTTCTCGACCGAGCGGACACTCCACTTCGCGACCTTAAGCTCCCCGACAACCTCATCGACCGCTTCTTTGTCTGGCAGCGCATTCGACAGAAAGAGATCTTTGCCCTCTTCATCTTTTCCGTTGGCGACACGTGCAGGCACGCCGTTTACACCAACGAATCGTGCCGTGAAGTTTTGCTTGTTTGCAGTCGGTTCAAGCTGTGCATCGATGGTCCAGTACTCGACTGGATTGAAGTCATTAATCTCTTGCTCGCGTTCAACGATCAGGCGAAGGGCGACAGTCTGCACGCGCCCCGCCGACAACCCGCGTCGCACCTTATCCCACAGCAGCGGCGAGACCTGATAACCCACCAGCCGGTCCAGCACGCGCCGCGTCTGCTGCGCATCGACCAGGTCCTCATCGATATCCCGCGCGTGCAGAAACGCAGCCTGCACGGCCTTTTTCGTGATCTCATTAAAGGTGACGCGTCGCACCTTCGATTTGTCCTTCATCATCGGCAGCAACTGGATGGAAAGATGTGCGGCAATGGCCTCCCCTTCGCGGTCAGGGTCGGGCGCGAGGTAGACCATGTCTGCCTTTGACGCGAGTTTCTTTAGACGCTCAACAACCTTCTCTTTCCCTGGCGACACGATCAGCGTCGGCTCAAAGGTCCGCTTCTTCAACTCCACGCCGATGTCGTTCTTCGGCAGGTCCATGATGTGGCCTATCGAGGCCTCCACCACGTAGTCGCTGCCGAGATACTTCCCAATCGTCTTCGCCTTCGCCGGCGATTCGACGATAACTAATGATTTACCCATTTGTTCCCTTCATCCACCAGAACGCACTGCCTAAGCAAAACGTTCCACACACTTCCTTATTCCCTTGCGAACCTAACACGACTTCTGCAAACCCGTCATCTCATCATGATTCCTCAACTGACGAAACCCGGCTGAGAAGGTCATAGCACAGCAACTGGAATCAACGAGCTGGTCCACGTTGTGGATAACTCGCCAAGTCAAACGAAACCCTAAACTTAGGTTGATCTTCGCGGTAGCCGTCGGGTTGCAGGAATCAACCTTGCCACTCCGGCTCAGAAAGCCCGCACATAATTTTTTCCGGGCAGCTGCCGTACACGTCCCGCGAGCTCCAGTTCGAACAGAGCGGTAAATATCTCGGCGGAGCCTAACTTCGCCTCCAACTGCTCAATCAGTTGGTCCAGTTGCGTGGACTCATCATGCCGCAACTGCTCAAAGACGATTCGTTCGTGCTCTGGAAGCGGCGTATCGTTAAATAGAGATGCAGCCCCTCCTGCTTTCGATTCAGCACCCCCTCCAGCCGCTGCCTGCTCGTCTTCGAGAGCGAGCCTGATCTGAGAGGGCAGGTCCTCCCATATGTCTTCCCACGTTGCGGTGAGCTTAGCACCCTGTTTTATCAGTGTGTTGGGTCCCCAGGCGTTCTTGTTCGTCACGTTGCCGGGGACCGCGTAGACGTCGCGATTCTGCTCCATCGCGCACCGCGCCGTAATTCTGGTTCCGCTGTACTCAGCCGCCTCGATAACCAGGACTCCCACGCTCATGCCGCTGAGAATGCGGTTGCGGATCGGAAAGTTTTGCGGTGCGGGAAATGTTCCGAGCGGATATTCGCTCACAATGGTCCCGCCGGTCGCGACGATCTGCTCCGCGAGTCTTTTATTCTCCTTGGGATAGATGACGTCGATTCCGGTACCCCAGACCGCGACCGTCTTGCCCCCGGCCTCGATCGCTCCTTTGTGTGCGGCGGTATCGACCCCGCGTGCCATACCGCTGAGGATCACGATTCGCCGGTTCGCCAGATCGCGTGAGAGCAGCTCCGCCATCCCAGCTCCGTACGGCGAAGGTTGACGCGTTCCCACAACTGCGATTCCCGGCCGAGCCAGTTGAGAGACATCACCCCGGATCCAGAGCGTCGATGGCGGATCGTAGATCTCGCGCAGCCGTTCGGGGTAAGCCTCGTCTTCGGGAGTCAAGATGCTGCCGCCAGCTTCGGCGACGCGCTTCAATTCGTCTTCGGCAGCGGCCTTCGCCCTACCCTCAAAGACAAACTGCGCCGACTGTGCCGGCATGCCTGTGCCTTCCAACTCGGTCAGCGAGGCTTCGAGCAGCTGCTCCGCCGCACCCAGCCGATTCATCGCCTTCCAGATTCGCGTGGGCCCCATCCCGGGAGTCAGTGTCAATGCCACCCATGCCAGCCGTGCCTGTTCGCGTACAACTGCTGCATCCTGCTGCGCCAAAGCCATTCATCGTCCTCTTCATCGGTATGCTTTGCCGTCCACTGAGTCAGCGACTCGAAACATCGTCGCGGACAAAGGGCTCATCGTCACTGTATCGCATCTCACGCGGAGAGATCGGATGCAAAACTCTCCGCGAGAATAAATGACACGCCACTCATCGCCAATGCAACTAGCAGGCTAGTGACTTCGTTCCCATCGCGCGGGTTGGCTGCGACGCGGGGCACGTGAAGGATAACGACCCAAATAAAAAATATTGTGCCCAACAAGATTGACGCCGTTCGTGCCATCTTCCTGGCGACGATTGCCACCGCAGCGGCGATAAATGCCACTCCGACGAAGTACGCCCAGAACAGACGCGCGGGAATCCATGCGGGGACGATCGTTGCAACGAACTTCGCATACTGGAAGTGCTGCACGGCGAAGACCACCAGCGCGACGGCGAATACGACGCGCCCGAAGGGTACTAAGTGCGACAGGCTATTGTTTGCCGGCTCGAGCCTGAGTCCGTCGGGAGTCTCGATCCGAGCGAGCACGAAAGCGCCACCCATCAAAGCCAGAAGCTCGAAGCCGCTGGTCCAGGGATCGGGACTATGCGGCTGCGCGATGAGCCTGGGGAATTGCAGAAACAGGACGTATAAAAAGAGTGCACAACCCAAAAGCACCGCCGACAGCCGCGCCAGCTTTTCCGTTGTGATGCAGACTGCAACCGCGATCAACGCAGCGCCCGTTAACAACGCTCCCACTTGCGATCCAGGAAGCCAGGGAGGTCCGGGGATCGGGCCTTTCAGTCCGCTGGCATAGATGAAATATTCGACGCCAAAGCAAAACATGGAGATGGCAAAGAAGAAGCGACCAGCTCTGAGTAATTCGTTCATTCTTCTGCTCCCTTCCCAAATGCCTACGCTGTAACGTGAGAATCCTACTACGTCGGCTTTTTCGGCTCCTCGTCGCAGAGCTTGCACTCCATCACGCTTCCGATGCGCACCGCCCTTCCCTCTTCGGTCGTCACCCACTCGCGTACTGTCCACGGCGGATCGTGACGAACATGCTGCCCATGCCCACAGTCCAGCCGGGCCGCCCAATGCTGCTCCTCATCCTGATAAAAAGCCACTACTCGCCTCTGCATCGAGCGCTCCTCCCACACATCTAATAAACTAGTCCTTTGAACACTTCGTCTTCACCCTCCATGCTCCGTGTCGCTGCCATCAACTTTCTGAACCCTGCACCGCTGATGTGGGACTTCGAACACGAGCCGCTTGCTGCAGAACTAGCGACCAGGTATTCGCTTCACTACACCCAGCCTTCGCAGTGCGCTGCGGAACTTCTCGCAAACCGCGCCGACCTTGGACTCATCCCAATCGCATCGCTCACTCCAGAGCTTGCGGTCGTCCCTGGCTGCACGATTGCGTCCTTGGACGATGTGCGTTCGATTCAGCTCATCGTCAAATCTCCTCACACGCTCAGCACGGTGAAGACGGTCTCTGCAGACACTGCCTCACGCAGCTCATTGGCCTATGCTGAGATCCTCTTTCGCAAGTTCGCCAACAATCATCCGGCCTTCCTGCCTGCGCAGGCCGACCCCATCGCTATGCTGCAACAGACCGACGCCGCCATCCTGATTGGGGATCCAGCTCTGCTCGCCCTCGAACGCCGAGAACAGATCGAAGCCGAAGTAGGCCCGTGCGAGTGGTTTGATCTAGCCCACGAGTGGCATACCCGCACCAATCTGCCCTGGGTTGCCGCGGTGTGGGCCGTGCGGCCTGAGGCACTTGGACCGCCTCGCCTTACTGCCGCCGAACTCGTCGAAGACCTCGAAGCCTCACGCAATCACGGTCTGCTGCACATCGAAGATCTGGTGGAACAATGGACTCCCCGCATCGACCTGAGCCCAAAAGTCATCCGCCACTATCTCTCCCACAACATCCACTACGTCCTAAACACGGACTGCATTCGTGCTATCAAACTATTTCGCCAATACGCCGCTGAGGTCGATGTTCTTCCAGCTCTCCCCGATCTCCACTTCCTGTAAGCCCTCTGCTATACTCGCCGCTCCACTAATCTTAAAAAATCTCAGCGACTTCTACTCCCTAAGTCGCGTCTTAATGTCTATGAGTGTCGGCGCAGCTGCCATGATCACCGCGAAGAACCTCGCACTAGCGGCACAGACGGCCGCTTCGCAACACTCAGCGCGCAATCCGATTCTTCACTTTCTTTTTGGCTTCGGACTTTTCGGCGTCTTCCTGGTCTCAATCGTCGATAGCTCCTTCGTTCCGCTCCCTCTGCCCGGTATCACGGACATCATGATCATCGTGATGGCAGCACAGCATCAAAGCTGGTTTCTCCTTATTCTGCTCGCGACGATCGGTTCGGGGCTTGGCGGATGGTTCAGCTATCAGGTCGGACAATCCGGTGGGATGGCCTTTCTCGAAAAACATGTTCCGCCACGCATCTTCAAACGAGTCTGCGAGTGGATGGAGAACCATGCCATCCTCTCCGTAGCACTTCCCGCCGTTATGCCGCCTCCAATGCCGCTGAGCCCCTTCGTCCTCGCAGCGGGTGCGCTAAACATGTCGCGCAAAAAGTTCCTCACCACGTTCATCATCAGCCGATGCCTGCGGCACGCGGTTGCGGCCTGGCTCGGTATTCACTACGGCCGGCACATCCTCCATCTCTGGAACAGTCTTTCGGCGAAGTACGCGACCCCGGTTCTTATCGTGATCTGGACAGGAATTCTCGCGAGTTGTGCCTTCGCCTTCTGGAAGCTCTACAAGACCTCGCGCGCGGTCCACCCCGGCAAGCATGGTCTAGCCAAACCCTCGAACACCGTCGCCTGAGCTAAGCTGTCGCTTTCGCTCTCGGGGCGAATTTCCGCTGATAGTACGCCGTCGTCACGATGATGGCAGGCACACCAACCATCGTCGGCCACAGCCACACATACCAATGATTGCCGATCATACGCGTCAAGGTCACAACACTGAAGGCAGACCACGCCGCGATATAGCTCCCGATAAAGTTGCCGAGATGGGTGTACCACCAGAACATCTTCTCCTTCGGTTTATGAACGAAGGAGAGCATCTGCCTCGCAGAGCCAACCATTCCAATGAATCCGAATACCACCCCCACCGATGGAAGCACTTCAATCGCGGCGGGACGAAACCATGAAAGCCACGCCAGCAGCGCGCTCGTCGCAAAGGTCACGATCCCGGCAATCCAGTCGACAGGTTCTGCGTTTCCGCCACGCGCAAGCTCCTTCAGCCGCAGCACGCGATAAGCCGAAAAGGCAAAGTAGAAACTGAATACCGCCACCAGCGCCAGAAAGCGCACAGGAAAGAAAAACGCAAGCGGTAGTGCGGTTCCAGCGACCACGCCCATCGACCATAGATAGACCATCCCCCAACGTTTGTGCTGCTTGCCGCCCTTCGCCGTAACGAGCGCGACTGGAGCGAGCAAAAACGACGAGGCGCCCGCCGCTATATGAATCGCAAGAAAAATCTTTACCCACAACGGATCGAGTGCATGCATCACCGCCTCCTTTTTCCCTTGCTCTCTATCGCGTCCAACTCCGCCAACGTTTCTTTGCACCACTTCAACATGGCTCCGCTGTAGTGCTTTCCGTGGTTCAGAGTGATAAGCCAATAAGGCAACTGCGGATCATTAGGATGGTCGATTTGTAGTTGCTTCGCCGTTGCCGTGTACACCTTCAAGGAGCGCTGATGAAACTCCATGTTTGCGGTCACGTGTTCACGGTTAACGCTGATCGAAACATGCTCGCCGAAGAAGAGCTTCAATAGCAGCTCATTTCTCGCGACCTCTTCTGCCACCGGAATCTTCAACCACTCCCGGAGCCTTTCGCGACCGTCGGACGTGATCGAATAGAGATGCCGGTCGGGCTTTCCCTTGTTGCGTTCGGTCTTCTTCTCGACCAAACCTTCTGCGGCAAGCTGCTTCAACCCCGGATAAATTTGCCCAAAGCTCTCGCTCCAGAAGTGACCGATAGATTGCGAGATGAGCTGTCGGATGTCATAGCCCGACATTGGCCTGAGAGTCAGAAGCCCAAGCAGCGCATTAGGTGTCGAGCCGCCTTTCGTTTTCATAGCTACTAGCTATATATCTTCTAGATAGATATTGCAAGAAAACTTCTCGAAAACCTGAAGAAAGATCCCCACAAAACAAAACGGGTGAAGCATCTCGTCTTCACCCGTTCCGAAAGCCTTATTGAATCAGAGTTAGAACTCCCACCGCAGCAGCGTAGCTCCCACTGTAAAGCCAGCTCCAACACTAGCCAGCAGGACAAGATCGCCCTTCTTCAACCGCTTCTCCTCAAGCGCCGTCTGCATGGCCATTGGAATCGTAGCCGCCGTGGTGTTGCCGAATCGGTCGATGTTGATAATCACTGACTCTTCCGGCATCCCCAGGCGCTCGGCCGTCGACAGAATGATTCGCTTGTTCGCCTGGTGTGGGATAAAGCAACCAAGGTCCTTCCCCTCCAAACCATTGCGCGACAGAATGATCTCTGCAGCTTCGGCCATCTTGCGCACCGCAAACTTGTATACGGCCTGCCCATCCTGATGGACATAGTGCATCTTCGACGCGACCGTCTCGGCAGTCGGCGGATGGAGGCTGCCGCCGCCGGGCATATTGAGCGCCGAAGCACCCGAACCGTCGATCTCGTGCCAATAGTCGACGAGCCCAATCTCTCCCTCTTCGCATGGTTCGAGCAGCACCGCACCGGCGCCATCGCCGAAGATCACGCAGGTTGCCCTGTCGGTGTAGTCGATGATCGAGCTCATCACATCCGCTCCGATCACCATCACCTTCTTGTGCATTCCACTCTCGACCAGCTTCGCTCCCACCTGCAAGGCATAGGGAAATCCCGAGCATGCCGCCGAAAGATCGAATCCCCACGCACCCTTTGCACCCAGCTTGTCCTGCACGATGCAAGCCGTCGCAGGGAAGAACATATCGGGTGTCACTGTGGCTACGATGATCACCTCCAACTCACTCGCCGCGATGCCGCGCACTGCGAGACATTTTTTTGCCGCCTCGATCGCCAGGTCGCTGGTCGCGACGCCCGGTTCCACAATGTGCCGCTCACGGATTCCGGTCCGCTCGGTAATCCACTGGTCATTGGTTGCGACCATCTTTTCCAGGTCTGCATTGGTCAACAACCGCGGCGGAACGTAGGTCCCTACCGAACTTATCTTCGCGCGCACCCGCGTCTGCGGTTTCAACGTCAAACTCAAACTCTCACCTCATCTAGTGTCACAGTTAATAAAAGAACAGGTTCGAAATGAACCGCCGTTCACCGTCGGAGACCATTCTCTCTGACAAGCGTACGCGTGTCACCTTTCCATTGACGAGCAGGGTGCCGAAAAAGACACACTCCACCCACAACAGGAAGGTTTTCGAAATGTAATGAGTGGAAATCCAAGAGGAGGGATTTGTGCACCGGGCGACCTACTGCGCCCGTAATGACCCGTTACCGTTGCTTCCTTCCGGACCTGGCGGGGTTGGCGGGATTACGTCGCGTAGGACCCGGCACAAGAGCTAGTTTACCACTTCGAACGCACCTTCGCTCGCGTGGCTATCTCATGCACGTGCAAAACTTGGCGATGCGTAGATACAAGCTCTCCTTCAATTGCTGGTCGTTGTCAGTTGATGGTTGAACCGTCTACACTTCCTGTTGTCTTACGAGGGGTATCTTTTGTTCAATCGATTTAGCCGCCGCACTTTCGCTCGTCTTCTTGGATCCGCCGCACTCGCCCCCACAGCACTGACAACCATCGCAACACCAGCCTCCGGGAGAGTAACTCCCTCCACACCGACTGCACGATCTTTTCCGCAAGGCTTCCTCTGGGGTTCCGCGACCGCGTCTTATCAGGTCGAAGGCGCCGTGCACGAAGATGGCCGCGGGCCGTCAATCTGGGACACTTTCTCGCACATTCCGGGGAAGATCAAAAACGGAGACACCGGCGACGTCGCCAACGATCACTACCATCGCTATAAAGAAGACGTGCAGTTGATGAAGGCACTCGGCCTCAAAACTTACCGCTTCTCCGTTGCGTGGCCGCGCGTCTTCCCGGTGGGCACGGGCACGCCCAATCCGAAGGGCCTCGACTTTTACAACCGCCTCGTCGACGAACTGCTTGCAGCCGACATTCAACCCTACTGCACGCTCTATCACTGGGATCTCCCGCAGGCGCTTGAAGACAAAGGCGGCTGGCAGTCGCGCGACACCTCGGTTGCGTTTGCCAACTACGCAGGGTACGTCGCCGAACACCTCTCAGACCGCGTCAAGTACTTCATGACGCTGAACGAGATGAGCTCCTTTGTCAGCGGATACGCCACAGAACGCCACGCTCCGGGCCTCAAGCTCCCACCTGCTGGGGTCAACCAGGTTCGACACCACGCAGTACTCGCTCACGGCCTCGGAGTCCAGGCCATCCGTGCACACGCCAAACCCGGCACAAAAGTTGGGCTTGCCGAAAACGCGAGCGCCTGCGTCCCCATCATCGAAACACCTGAGCACATCGCTGCCACTGCTAAGGCTATGCGCGAGGTCAACGCAGGCTATCTCACCGTCATCATGGAGGGTCGCTACACCGACGCGTACCTCGCTCACGCCGGTGCCGACGCGCCGAAGTTCACCGATGCCGACATGAAGGCCATCGGCACACCCGTCGACTTCGTCGGCCTCAACATCTACACCGCCACGTACATCCGCGCCGACGACTCCCCTGCCGGCTTCGCGCGCATCCCTTCGCCAGAGTCCTATCCACACATGATGAGCCCCTGGCTGCATGTTGGTCCCGAGGCGCTCTACTGGGGACCGAAGCTCACCGCGCAGCTATGGAACGTCAAAGAGATCTACATCACCGAAAACGGCGCCTCCTCGACCGATGTCCTCACACCGGATGGTCACGTCTACGACTCCGACCGCGTGATGTACCTTCGCAATTACCTCACGCAGCTTCATCGCGGAGTCTCCGAGGGCGTTCCCGTCCGCGGCTACTTCCTCTGGAGCCTGATGGACAACTTCGAGTGGGCTGACGGCTACGCCTATCGCTTCGGCATCCACTATGTCGACTTCGCCACGCAGAAGCGCACGCCGAAGATGAGTGCTCACTTCTATCACGAGGTGATCGCCCGCAACGGTCTTGCCTAAAAACTCTCGACGGGCAAACCGGACTACCATCTCCGGATTGCCCGCGCCAGAGATGAGCGCGCGAATAAGTCGCACAGTTACACTGGGCACATAACTATTTCTGGAGTCGCCAATGCGAAAGATCTACCTGATGCTGATGTTCTTGTTCCTCAGCGGCGTGGCCATGTCCGATGCCGGCGCGCCTGCCTACCATTTCAAGCTGAGCACCATCGATGGTGACCCCACCACGCTTGGTGCCTACAAGGGCAAAGTCCTGCTGGTGGTCAACGTTGCCAGCGCCTGCGGATTTACGCCGCAGTACACCGCGCTCGAGGCCGTCTACGAGAAATACAAGGACAAGGGCCTGGTGATCGTTGGCGTGCCCGCGAACAACTTCGGCAACCAGGAGTCCGGCACCAATGCCGAGATCCGAGAGTTCTGCAATGCCAAGTTTCACGTGAAGTTTCCGATGATGGCGAAGGTCTCGGTAAAGGGCGACGATAAGACGCCACTCTACCAATACCTCACTTCGGCGCCTAACGTGGGCGGCGAGATCAAGTGGAACTTCACCAAGTTCCTCATCGCGCGCAACGGACAGCCGATCGCTCGCTTTGAGCCGGACGTAACGCCGGATTCGCCACAGGTGATCTCGGCGATCGAGTCTGCGCTGAAGTCATAGGCGCTGCGATGCGTGAAAGCCCGCTCATAAGAGCGGGCTTTTTCTTTGAAGAAAGGGCGTTATCAAAAGCCGACTTTGCGGCAACTATTGCTCTCAGTCATTGAGAACAGGCCAAATCAATATGAACTGCAGGAATGTGCCACTTACCTCAAAATTCACCTGTCCATCCATACCATTTGCGTTATCCTTTTCGTCGTCGGGAGGTTTCTCATGAGCTTCTTCCATTCCTGCCCTGCTGCATTCTCTTTCCTCTTCGCCACACTATCCTTCGCGCAGAACCAGCAACAGATGCCCCGTGACTATCGTGGGGTCCAGATCATTGTCCCGGGCATCTTCGTTACTCCCGTCCCGAACGCACCCTTCAGCGCCACTGTCGATATCCTCTCCCACGAGAACTTGCCCGACGGCTCGGTAAATATCAGCACGACCATCGCACATGTCGCGCGCTCCTCTTCGGGACGCATCTATAACGAGCGCCGCGAGCTCGTTCCCGCAAATTTCAAAGGCGAACCAGAGCTTCTCTCCGCACACATCTACGATCCTTCGAGCCGCCTGAATATCTTCTACAACCCTTTTCAGCGCATCGCCCGCGAAAGTATCTACGACGGGCCACCTGCCGCACCGCCGAACACGGTGCCGACCCGTACGCCACCAAACAATCCTTACTTCAAACAAGAGAACATCGGCACGCAGCCTCTTGACGGTCTTATCCTCACTGGCATCCGTAAAACCCACATCATTCCCGCGGGAATGAGCGGAACAGGAAAAGAGATCGCCATTGTCGACGAATATTGGTACTCGCCCGATCTCTCCATCTACATGATCATCAAACACAACGATCCGCGCACCGGCGAACAACTCGTCGCCGTCAGCAATGTTGAACGCCACGAGCCCGCCGCGTCGGTCTTTGCGATACCCACCAACTATAAAATCGTCGACGAAAATCCCCCTGCGCTGCCTGCTACACAGCAGACACCCGAAGCGGCACCAACCCAAAGATAGATTGGAATCGACCAGGTCGATCTCTTCGAGAGCTTGAATTGCAAGGGTTTGTGTCTGGTCGGGTCGGGTTTTGCCCATAAAATTGATAGAATAGGAGTCTGTGACTCCACCCGCCATTCTCGATGATGTAAATGTAGAAACTCCTGCCAGGACTCGTCCAAAAGTAGGTTTCGTATCGCTCGGCTGCCCCAAAAACCTCGTCGACTCAGAGGTCATGATGGGCATGCTCCATCACAACGGAGCCGAGCTGACACCCCGCGCCGAAGACGCGGAGATCATTGTCATCAACACCTGCAGCTTCATCGACTCGGCCAAGCAGGAGTCGGTCAACACCATCCTCGAGATGGTTCAGCACAAGAAGCAGTTCGGCGGCAAAGCCCAACGCATCGTCGTCGCCGGGTGCCTCGTCGAACGCTACCGCGACGAGATCCAGAAGAATATCCCTGAAGTCGACGCGGTCGTCGGCACAGGCGAGCTCGAGGCAATCCTCGCAGCAGCGGGGCTCACTCCCAGTGGTCATGCGCAGAGCGACTCGCCCTTCAACATCCTTCCGCAGGGCACACCAGAAGCGACGATCCACACCCACGCCATCGGCATGGCACAGACCGACGGCGAAGTCGCGTACCTCGAATCGGCCAGCGCCCAGCAGTTGATCGACCGCGCACCCAGCGCCGTCTCGCAGCACTCGCGCCCGCTCGCAGATCCCGAACACGACCGCGAGATCGCCCCGCAACTCCGCATCGTGCAGTCGCTCGCCGAGACCGGCACAACCCACGGTGACGAGCCGCTGAATCACACCGGCGACCACATCGCCCATCTCCCCATCGGCATCGATGCAGGCAACACCAGCCGCCCCGAAGGCGACCTCCGCCAGCAACAGGGCCGCTTCTCCCGCGAGTCATGGGGCGGTGCCACAGCCGCTCTCCCCGAGTATCTCTACAACGACGCCACCCCGCGCATCCTCACCACGCCGCGAGCGTCAGCCTACATCAAGATCGCCGAGGGCTGCGATCACCCTTGCAGCTTCTGCATCATCCCGCAGCTTCGCGGCAAGTTCCGCTCACGCCGCATGTCGTCGATCATCGCCGAAGCCGAAAACCTCATCAAACAGGGCGTTCGCGAGATCACACTCATCGGCCAGGACACTACCTGCTACGGCGAAGACCTCGGCTTCACCGACGGCCTCGCCACGCTACTCGATGCACTCGCCGTGCTCCCTGGTCTGCGCTGGCTGCGCTTCCTCTACACCTATCCCAACAAGGTCACCACGCGTCTGCTCGAGACGATGGCCAAGCACGACACCATCGCAAAATATCTCGACGTACCGCTGCAACACGCCAGCGCCAGCGTGCTCAAAACGATGAAGCGCGGCGGCAACGCGCAGATCTTCCTCGACCTGATCGCCAAGGCGCGCCGCATCGTCCCCGGCATCGTCGTCCGCACTAGCTTCATCGTCGGTTTCCCTGGCGAAACCGAAGCCGACTACAAAGAGCTCGAAGCCTTCATCACCGCCGCGAAGATCGACTGGCTTGGCGTCTTCACTTACTCCGACGAAGAGGGCGCAGCGGCGTTCAACCTAGCCGATGACACCAAGGTCCCCAACCGCACCATCCAGGCCCGCCGTCGCAAGCTGATGAAGCTCCAGCAAAAGATCAGCACTAAGGCCAAAGCCGAATGGGTAGGCCGCGAGATCGACCTCCTTGTCGAAGGCGAATCGGAAGAGACCGAACTCCTCTGGGAAGGCCGCACCTCGCTCCACGCGCCCGAGATCGACGGCAAGGTCTTCATCAACGACTTCGGCCCACACGAGACGCTTGTTCCCGGAACCTTCTACCGCGCGGAGATCACCGAGTCCCACGACTACGACGTCGTCGCCCGCATCCTCGAATAAATCTCGTCGGCTGATCGTAGCCAGTTCGTATAAGATGGATACGGTGACTTCCACTCTGCAGCTACGGCGCTCCACCCATCAAGGCACCCTGCCTCTGCATCGTCTTGCCTGCTGCATTCTATCGATTTCCGTTATTACCTCGCCCATGATCGCGAGTGGCCCACCGTAAACTTCAGACTCTTCTCTGAAATTCGAAGCCGCCACAGCGAAAGCTCTGGCGGCTTTTCTCTTTTCCCGTAGACCCGTCCAGCAACCCAAAGGATCAACCATGAAGTGGACATATCAAATCACCGCCGCCTCAAGACCACGGGTACTCATGAGACTGGTCCAGCTCTTCGACCAGCAATCGCTTGTCATACGTTCGCTCGAACTTGCTCTGCTCGACAACCGGGTCAGAATTAACCTGACGGTCGAGGTCGAACGGGAGCTGGCTCTTCGTCTTCAGGCCAAGCTCTATCACCAGATGGATATTGAAAACGTGGACCTTCTGGCGAGATAGAGTCTGTGATGAACCGCATCCAAACCGATCTCAAAACATCTAATTTGTCGAGTAGAGTCGGCGCGACCTGAAACTGGCGTCTTGAATATGTCGTTCACTTTGCGCCAAACTGAATCTGCACAGAATCCCGACCTAAGAAGCCTTCATGACCAAGATCAAAACTCTCCGCTGTCCTACCTGCCGCAACATCGTCCTCGCCACTGGCGAAGACTTCCCTTTCTGCTCCGACCGCTGCCGCCGCATCGACCTCGGCAAGTGGGCCAGCGGTGACTACAAGATCTCCTCGCCCATCCAGGATCCCGATCTCCTCGAAGAACTCGCGCGCTCGAACAAACACAATCGCCAGAACGACGACGACGTGAACTAGTGGCGAACTCCAACGTCCAGATTCATCCCCCTGCAGAAAAAAAGACCCTCTGGGCGTGGCTCATCGGAACTTTCTTCGGAGCAGGCCTACTGAAGCCAGGCCCCGGCACCTACGGCAGCATCTCTGCAGTCCTCCTCTGGTACGCTGCCGCGCACATTCTGCACCCAGCGCCCGCAGCACTCGCCATCGGCACAGCTGTCGCCGCAATCTTCGCCACGCTCATCGGCATCCCTGCCGCCACAATCGTCGCAAACGAGTCCGGCCGTGAAGATCCCGGTCACGTCGTCATCGATGAAGTCGCGGGCCAGCTCATCGCGCTCATCGCCATCCCCGCCGACTGGCAGCACGCTGCGCTCTCACTCCTGCTCTTCCGTTTCTTCGATATCCTCAAGCCGCCTCCAGTCCGCCAACTCGAGCGCCTCCACGGCGGCACCGGCATCATGCTCGATGACGTAGGCGCTGGCATATACGCACTCGCCGTCGCACAACTGATCCATCTGCGCTTCTAACGCCCTTCCCCGCAGACGACAGTTGCGCTCCCTACCGCAGCCGTCTACGCTAGCTTCAGGACCATGACCACACTCCGCTCGTTTCTGACGCCCGACAAGCCCGACGCACCAGCGCCGCATCTCGACCGCGTCACTCCCCTTGCGGCCATGCCCGGCGGGGAGATCGACGTCCACGGCGCACATCTCGAACCTCGCGGCACCTTCGTCCCGCGAGCGACCATCGGCGACATCTCCGCTCCGCTGCTCCTCAGCCGCCCCACTCGCGCCACCGTCCGCGTCCCTGAAGGCACCATCACCGGCGACCTGATCCTGCATCGCAGCGGACAGGCCAGCAATCCGCTCAACGTGAGGATCGCGGTGCCTATGGCGGAGAATCTTCATCCCGTCGCCAACCCGGCGGTCGACACCGACGGCAACGTCTACGCTACCGTCTCCGGCGCCCGCGGCCAGGCCGTGCCGGTTTCCATCTTCCAAATCCAGCGCGACTTCCAGGTCCGTCCCTTCGTCCGCGATGTGATGAACGTCACCGGCATCGCCTTCGGCCCCGACGGCTACCTCTACGCCAGCTCCCGCGCCGAGGGCACCGTCTACCGCATCTCCCCCGACGGCGCCGTCTCCACCTACGCCGAGGGTATGGGTATCGCCACCGGCATCGCCTTCGACGGCGACGGCAACCTCTACGTCGGGGACCGCTCCGGCACCATTTTTAAGATCAGCCGCGGGAACACCGACGGCACCAGCGGCGAAATCTTCGTCTACGCCACGCTCGAACCCAGCATAGCCGCGTACCACCTCGCCTTCAACGACGCCGGAACACTCTTCGTCACCGGCCCCACCACCTCCTCCAATCAGGTCATTCACGCCATCGACCGCGACGGCAATGCGACCGTCTTCTATCAGGGGCTTGGCCGCGCCCAGGGCATCGCCTTCGACGTGGACGATAACCTCTACGTCGCCGCCAGCCTCCACGGCCAGCGCGGCATCATCCGCATCGACCGCCATCATCAGGCGACGCTCGTCGTCTCCGGCAGTAACGTCGTAGGCCTCGCCTTCCTTGAAGATGGTAACGCCGCACTCGCCACCCGAGACGCCCTCTACCACGTCGCCCTGGACATTGAAGGCCGACGCCTCATATAGATATGTCATGCAACCGACCGAAGCTGAAAATTTTGTTTCGACCGTTGAGTCCCATGCAATCTGGCGACCGATCTCCGTCGCCAGATTGCCCGTGCATTACGTAAGATCTAAAGTAGGCAGAACGCATTGCTCTTAAACTGATCTGGATGTACAGCCTCACGTGTGAGGAAAAATACTTTGGAATCGCGGCTTTACAACAGGCTCTTATTTAGACTCTTCGCTCTACCCGTTGCAGCACTTGCCTTCCTCGCTCTGATCCTTGGATACGGTCTGCAACGTGTCGAAGAAAGTGCAAGCGCGGTCGACCGGGCGGACGTTGTCCTTCTTCATGTAAACCGGCTCACCAAACTGATCCTCGATGAAGAGACCGGCCTGCGCGGATTTCTCCTCACCCGCAACCCCGTCTTTCTGGAGCCTCTCCACTCCGCAGATCTACAAATCGAACCCGAGTTCGATACCCTCTTCAATCTGGTTCACCGTCCTGAGCTGGTCGAACGATTGCGTCACCTTCAGCAAAGTCATAAGCAATGGGAGCTGGAGGCTTACCACGAGATCGATGCCTTTCCTCAGGACACTGCGACGCTCGAGCAGCATCTTCTCCAGCGCAAGCAGGATATGGACATTCTCCGCGCCCAGATGGATGACTTTCAGAACATCGTGACGGGGCGGCGCGCCGTACGATCTGCCGAAAATATTCTCGTCAACCGAAACGCGCGAATTATTCTCGTCCTCGCCGTCGCACTCATCGCAGGTCTACTCGCATGGGAGATACGGAGAATCTTCCGCATCCTCACCTCTGCGTTCAACCAACAGATCAGAGAGATAAGACAACGCGTCGACGAATCCTACGCGAGAGAGCAGTGGTTGAACACCACGATTCGAAGTATAGGAGACGCCGTCATCGCCTGCGACACTGACGGCAACATCGTCTTCATGAATTTCATCGCCGAGAAGCTCACCGGCTGGAAGGAAAGCGAGGCCCACGCGCGTTCCCTGCACGAGGTCTTCCCTATCTTCAACGAAGACACGCGTGCAGCCGTTGAAAATCCCGTCGACAAGGTGCGACGCCTCGGCACCGTCGTCGGCCTGGCCAACCACACTTTCCTCGTCTCCAAGAACGGCACTGAAATCTGCATCGATGACAGTGGCGCGCCCATCCGCGACAGCTCCGGCAAGATGATCGGCGTCGTCCTCGTCTTCCGTGACATCACCGAGCGCCGCATGTCTGAGGGTGCGCTCATGCGTGCCGAAAAGCTTGCCGCAGCCGGTCGTCTCGCCGCCTCAGTCGCACACGAGGTCAACAATCCTCTCGAAGGACTCACGAACCTCGTCTACATCGCCCGCCGATCCGACGAGCTCAACGAGATTCGGCATCTTCTGTTCCAGGCTGAAAATGAGCTTAACCGCATCGCTCACATCACCCGACAGTCACTTGGCTTCTATCGCGAGACTTCGATCGCCACCCACTTCAGTCCTGCAGCCGTCGTCCATGAAGTCAGCGACTTCTACGCCGGCCGCGCCGCGGTGCTTGGTGTAACCCTCCTCGTCAACACCACCACCGAGCGCGAGGTCCTTGGCGCCGCAGGCGAGCTTCGTCAGGTCCTCTCCAATCTCCTCGCCAACGGTCTCGACGCCTGCTCAAAGGGAGACACCATCCGCCTCGAGGCAAACTCCGCCACCGATCCACGCGATCCCACGCGACTGGGCGTGCGCATCACCGTTGCCGACACTGGTCTTGGTATCGCTCCCGAGCACATCGACAGCATCTTCGAACCCTTCTTCACGACAAAAAAAGATACCGGCACCGGCCTGGGTCTCTGGGTCTCCCGCGAACTCGTCGAAAAGCACGGCGGCAGGCTCCGCGTCCGCTCCCGCAATTTGCCAAAGTGCGGCACCGTCTTCTCGATCTTCCTGCCCATCCAGGGAGGCCCGGGCGCGCTGGCAAAACTCAACGGACACCAGCCGCAGAACAACCTCACCGCAAGTTAAATCCTTGCTGCTTCAGGCCGTCTGCGTCATCTAATTCGCAGAGGTACTTATGCCGAAGCACGATGCTTCCTCCGCTAACACTGGCGTCTTCAATCTTCAGAAGATCGCCGAAGGTTTTCCAGACAGCGCCAGCACCATGCTGATCGACACTCGCCTGACCGACGAGCTTCACGCCAGCTCCCGCGTCTTTCGCGTCTACCATCCAGTTGGGGCGCACTATCACGCCACCTGCGACGAATATCTCGTCGTACTCTCTGGCCGCGCAACGTTTTTCCTCGGCGAAGCTCCGCCTTTCGAGGCCGGCCCCGGACAACTGATCTTCTTCAAGCAGGGCACCATTCACGGCACTCCCCAGATTCTCGAAGAACCCTTCGTCGTCCTCGCCGTTGACACTCCACGCCGCGATCCCAGCGACGTTCACTTCGTAAACCCCGCCGACGGAACGCCCGACACCTTCATCCAAAGCAAACGCCTTTCTTGACCATTAGTCAGGTGCTAAGCGACCGAGCTTCTACGAAACCGTCCCGCAACGGATATCATCATCACAAAAGCCATTCACGGCGTAGAAAGCTCACCATCCCACATGATCGCTGAAATCATCGCTGTCGGTTCCGAGATGCTCACGCCCTTCCGTCAGGACACCAACTCCCTCTACCTCACTGACGGCCTCAACGACCTCGGCGTACAGGTCGCCTTCAAATCCATCGTTGGCGACAACTTCGCGCACCTCACCAGCGCCGCCTCCATCGCTATCGCCCGCGCCGACATCGTCATCTTCTCCGGCGGCCTGGGCCCCACCGAAGACGATCTCACCCGCGAAGCCGCCGCCGCCGCGCTTAACCTCGAGCTGCATTCCAACCCTGCCATTCTCACCGACCTCTACAAGCGCTTCGCCGCGCGTCAGATGGTGATGCCCCCCAACAACGCCAAGCAAGCCGACGTGCTCGACGGCGCCACCATCCTCAACAACCCCAACGGCAGCGCCCCTGGCCAGCTTCTCGACACCACCATCCTCGACGCAGCCGGCAACCACATTCGCAAGATCGTCATCCTCCTTCCCGGCCCGCCAAGGGAGCTGAAACCCCTCTTCGACGCCGAGGTCAAGCCACGCCTCGCCGCTGCTCTCCCCCCGCGCCACCTCGCCAAACGTCTCCTTCGCATGGCCCTGATCCCCGAGTCGCACGTAGACTCCCGCACCGCCCCCATCTACACCCAATACCCCGACGTCGAGACCACCATCCTCGCCGGCGGAGGCGAGATCCAACTCCACTTCCTGTGTGCAAAGCCCACCCTCGCCGAAGCTCAGCAACGCGTCGACGAGCTCACCGAAAAGATCGAAGCAGAGATGGAAGACTCCATCTTCTCCTCCCACGGCGAATCCCTCGAAGAGGTAGTCCTGCTCAATCTCGGCCTCCGCGACCTCACTCTCGCCACAGCCGAAAGTTGCACCGGCGGTCTCCTCGCCCAGCGCCTCACCGCCATCCCCGGTAGCTCGCGTTATTTTCTCGGCGGCGCAGTCGTCTACAGCGACGCGCTCAAGACCATCTTCGCCGACGTCCCCCCAGAACTCGTCGCAACCAAGGGCCCTGTCTCACACGAAGTAGCACGCGCCCTCGCCGAAGGCATCCGCACACGCACCGGAGCCTCGCTCGGGATCTCGATCACCTGCATCGCCGGCCCCGGCCCCGGCGCTCCCGGCCCCGATGCTGAAAAGCCCATCGGCCTGGTCTACGTCGCGCTCGCCAACGCCCAAACCACCCAGGTCAAAGAACTCCACCTCCGCGGCGACCGCGAGATGATCCGCCTGTGGGCAAGCCAGCACGCCCTCGAACTAATACGCCACCACATCCTCTAGCAGAAACCACCCGAAGCCACCGCCCCTCCGCACTTGGTAGACTCATTCGGACGACAATGAACCCTTGGCTCCTCTCCATTCCGCTTGCCTATCTTCTCGGCTCCATCCCCTTCGGCTATCTCCTGGTAAAGATCTTCCGCAACGAAGACATACGCGCCACCGGCAGCGGCAACATCGGCGCCACCAACGTAGCGCGTAGCGGAGCCAAAGGCCTCGGCATCGCCACTCTTCTTCTCGACGCCGGCAAGTCTTTCCTCGCCGTCAAGATCGCCCAGCATCTTGCACCCGGCGACTGGGACCTAGCCGTCGTCGTCGCAGTCGCAGCGATTCTCGGGCACGTCTTCCCCATCTGGCTCGGCTTCCGTGGCGGCAAGGGGGTCGCCAGCGCTCTCGGCGTCATGCTGGCTCTCAGTCCCGCGGCAGCAGCCTGCACCTTTGGCGTCTTCCTGGTCGTTGTCCTTCTTACCCGCTACGTCTCCCTCGCGTCGATCATCGGCTCAGCAACCTTCCCCCTCTTCGGCCTCTACTTCATCCCCCACCGATCCCCGATCGTCATCGACGGCCTGCTCTTCATTCCGCTTCTCGTCATCATCAAGCACCGCGAAAACATTCGCCGCCTCATCGCCGGCACAGAGAGCCGCTTCGGCAAGAAAAAGGCGGAAGCATGAGCCGCATCGCCGTCCTGGGCGCAGGCGCGTGGGGAACAGCCCTTGCTCTGTCTCTCGCCCGTCGCGGCGGACACGAGCTCTTGCTCTGGTCGCACTCTGCCGCTCTCGCCGAGCAGCTCAGTGAAGCGGGCGAAAACCTTCGCTACCTACCCGGCTTCACCCTGCCTGTAGATATCCACGTCACCTCAGACCTCCCGCGCGCAATCTTCGAAGCCGACATCCTCCTCTGCGTCACCCCATCACAGCATCTGCGCGGCGTCCTCACACACATCGCCCCGCTGCTCACGCGGAACCAAATCATTCTCAGTGCCAGCAAAGGCATCGAAGAGACAAGCTTCCTCCGCATGTCGCAGGTCGTCGCCTCTATCGCCAGCAACCCCTTCGCCGTCCTCAGCGGCCCCTCCTTCGCTCAGGAGGTAGCAGCCGGCATGCCGACCGCCGTCGTCGTCGCCTCCACCTTCCCGCAGGTCGCCCAGACCATCCAGCGCGACTTCACCTCGCCCAGCCTGCGCGTCTACACCAACGAGGACGTCCCCGGCGTCGAACTCGGCGGCTCGCTCAAAAACGTCATCGCTCTCGCCGCAGGCGTCGCCAACGGCCTCAACCTCGGCCACAACTCCTCCGCTGCTCTCATCACGCGCGGCATCGCCGAGATGACACGCCTCGCCGTAGCCTGCGGTGGACGCCGACAAACCCTCGCCGGCCTCTCCGGCGCCGGCGACCTCATTCTCACCTGCACCGGCTCGCTTTCTCGCAACCGCACCGTCGGCATCGAACTGGGCCTCGGCCGTCAGCTCCCCGAAATCATTGCCAGCCTGAATGGCAAGGTTGCAGAAGGTGTCGGCAGCACCGCCGCTGCGCTCGGTCTCGCCGCTCGCTACGCCGTCGAGATGCCGATCACCGAGCAGATGGACGCCATCCTCCATCACAACAAAAATCCCAAAGAGGCCATCCGCGAGCTCATGGCCCGCCCCGGCCGCGACGAATAATCCGCAGTTTTTTTTCAAGAGCGCAGCCAATCACGCCGTTTTACGCCTAAGCTGATACGCATGCATAATCACGAGCACGAACACGGACACATTCCTCCGCCGGACCTCCCGCAACACAAAACGTATATAGGATTTCGCCCTCATATCTTCATCGGAGGCCTCGTCCTTATCGCGATCCTCTTCCTGTATCTCCTCCTCCTCGTGCGCCCTTCTCTCTGGCCATCATCCGCCCAGCCCACGCCCTCATCTACCCCCGCCGCCCCTGCACCGGCAAACTGACCCGCACGACAGCAGGATTTGGAATCGGCGCGCAATCCAATCGTCCTGCTATGCATCCAAACAAACATGACCGGTCCGCCTTGTTCCAACAGCGATCCACGCCTGACGAACGAACCCGATAACTCTCTTTTTCTCCGATCCCAATTTCCCAAATGAAACAGCACGAAGGAGCAAGATGAAGATTCTTGTGGTTGGTGCCGGCGCAGTAGGCGGTTACTTCGGAGCGCGTCTCGCGCAGGCGGGCCGCGACGTCACCTTTCTCGTCAGGGCCGCTCGCGCCCAGCAACTCCAACGCGACGGCCTCCGCATCATCAGCCCCCACGGCGACCTCACCCTCAAACCGCAGACCATCACGAGCACCGAGATCACCGGCCCCTACGATATCATCTTCCTCAGCGTCAAAGCCCAAGCCCTCGACCAAGCCATCAAAGACATGGCCCCCGCCGTCGGCCCCGAGACGATGATCTATACCGCACTGAACGGCATGCGCCACATAGGCACACTCGTGCACAGCTTCGGCGAACAAGCCGTCCTCGGTGGAGTCACCTTTGTCTCCACCGATCTCGACGAACAAGGCCGCATCGTTCAACTCACACCCGTGGATAAGGTCATCTACGGCGAACGCAGCGGAGAGATTACCCCTCGCATTCGCTCTCTCGACGAAACCCTGAGCAACGCCGGCTTCGCTACCGAACTCTCCACCAACATTACCCAGGCCATGTGGGACAAATGGGTGACGATCGCCTCCTTCGGTCTCATGACCTGTCTGCTAGGCGGTCCCGTTGGCGAAATTAACGCGGTCTCCGATGGCAAGCAGACCGCCCTCCAAGCCATAGACGAATGCGCGGCGATCGCGAAGGCGTGCGGCTTCCCTACCCCGCTGCCTCATCTCGAAATTGTCCGCAAACTAGCCTCCGAGAAAGGCTCAAAGTTCACCTCGTCGATGTACCGCGACCTCCAAAAAGGTGCACCCGTCGAAGTCGACACCATCCTCGGCGACCTGCTCGACCACGGCCACGCCCACCAGATCGAAGCTCCTCTACTTCAAGCCTGCTGCGTCCGCCTCCGTGTCTACCAAAACACCCTCACGTCCAACAAATCCTGACAGACACAAGCCCGCCTCATCGGCCGGAGATTGCTAAACTAACTACAGCATGGCTTTTTCCCTCTTCGGCAAACGCGACAAACCCGAGCAACAACCCGACCAGCCCACCACCTCCCCCGTAGAGCCGCAGGAGCCAAAACGCGGCTTCTTCGACCGGATGAAGGAGGCGGTCACCCGCACCCGCGAGAGCTTCTCCGAATCCATCAGCTCCGTCATCGCACTTACCCGCGAAGTCGACGAGACCACCCTCGTCGGTCTCGAGCCCATCCTCCTCGCCGCCGATCTCGGCGCCCCCACGACCGCCCTCGTCATGGAAAACCTACGCCAGCGAGCCCTCCGCGTCGGCATCCAGGGTGGCGACGATCTTAAACGCCTCCTTAAAGCCGAGCTCAAGCAGGTCCTCGACAATGTGGCCCGTCCCATCACCCACCCGACCACGCCGCCCGAGGTCATCATGATGGTCGGGGTCAACGGCACCGGCAAGACCACCACCACCGGCAAGCTCGCGGCCCACTTCACCGCGCAGGGCCGTACCGTTCTCCTATGCGCCGCCGACACCTTCCGCGCCGCTGCGATTGAACAGCTAGAAGTCTGGGCACAACGCTCCGACGTCCAGATCATCAAGACCAAGCAAGGCGGCGACCCATCAGCCGCCCTCTACGACGCCTGCGCCGCTGCCAAGGCCCGCAACACCCAGATCCTCATCGTCGATACCGCCGGCCGCCTCCACACCAAGACCGACCTCATGAAGGAGCTCGACAAGATGCGCCGCACCGCAGAAAAACTGATTCCCGGCTCACCACACCAGACCCTCCTCGTCATGGATGCCACCACAGGGCAGAACGGCCTCACCCAGGCCCGCCTCTTCACCGAAGCCGCTCACGTCACCGGCATCGTCCTTACGAAACTAGACGGCACCGCAAAGGGTGGCATTGTCCTGGCCATCGCCACCGAACTCAAACTCCCCGTCATCTACGCCGGCATCGGAGAAAAACTCGAAGACATCATCCCCTTCGACAGCGCCAGCTTCGTCGATTCCCTACTCGACTAAAGCGCAATCGCCCCACCCAAAAAGGTATACAAGTCACGAAGTGACCGCCCCACGCGCGGTGGGCCCGTCCGGCGGGACAGAGAATCATCCCGCCGAACAGGCCCTCACTTCCCGCGAAGGCTACTTCTCCGCAGTCAGCTTCAAATCACGCGACGAAGAGCCCACCCGCACCCGTCTCGCATCCGACCGCACCCACCTCTTCTCCGCCACCGACCAATACTCGAGCGCACGCGGAGTCACATGCATCTTCACGTCCTTGCTCTCACCCGGCGCCAGCGTCACACGATCAAACGCAGCCAGCGTCTTCGGTGCAAACTGCACCCCCTGCGGCTGCTTCTCAGGAGCATCGAGATACACCTGCGGCACCTCATCCCCCGCCACGCTGCCGGTGTTCTTCACCCGCACCGAAACATCCAGTCCGTGATCCGAAGCCTTCGCAACCTTCAGGTCCGAGTACTCAAACGTCGTATATGAGAGCCCGAATCCAAACGGAAACAGCGGCTCGATCTTCTCTTTATCGAACCACCGATACCCAACATCCACGCCCTCAGAGTAAGTCGTCTTCCCATCCACACCCTTGGCCGACCGCTCCGGATGCGCCGGGTCATTCGCCGCATAGTCGGTCAACTGCTTCGCCCACGTAAACGGCAGCCGCCCACCCGGATTAACCTTCCCCAGCAGAACATCCGCCGTGGCCCAACCGCCTTCATCGCCCGTCCACCACATCTGCACCACGCCCTTCACCTTGCCCAACCACGGCATCGCGACAGGCTGGCTCACATTCATCACCACTATCGTGTTCGGGTTCACAGCCGCAACCTCATCCACGAGCTTGTCCTGCTCCCCCGGCAACGCAAAGTCCGGCTTCCCTCGCGTCCAAACAAACACCACCGCCGTATGCGCCTTCTTCGCCGCATCGATAGCCGCCTTGTGATTGCTCTCCCGCAACTCCGGCGTCACCCAGTTCAACCGAATCTGTTCCGGCGCCTTCGAAGTATCGCCGCTCGCCATCACCGTGATCGAATGCGGTCCCGCAGTCAGCTGCACTGCGCGCCGCACATTATCCAACCCATCGACCGTCGGGAATCCGTTGTCCTGCGTGGCATATTGGATATCGCCATGCACCGTTCCCTTCGCCGCGCCGGTCTGCCCGATGCGCTTCCCGTCGATCATCAGCCTGCCTCGAGCACCCAGTGCCTGCAGATAGAGCCAGTACTCCCCTTCGCTCGGCACCGTCAGCGTTCCCTTCCACGTCACTGTGCCATCAGCAGGCAGCGACTTGCCATTGCTATGCGTAAAGTCGAGCTGCGCATCCACCGTCTCCCTGGCCGAACTCTCCGTGCGCAGCAGCCCGGGACTACCATCATGCGACAGCGCCAATGCAGGCACAGGCACGCCCGTCATATCGTCATCCACCGCAAACGTAACATTGGCCGATGGAGCGCCCTTCTTCAACGCATCAAGTGGTCCAATCTGCCGATCCGTCAGCCCAGGACTCCGCTCGCCAAACGTACCAATCGCCGCAATCTGCAAAGCTCCCGGCCCAATCAGCGCCAGCGACTGTAAATCATCATTCTTCAACGGCAACGCATGCTCGTTCTTCAACAGTACCGCCGCATCCTCCGCCGTCTTTCGAATCACAGCAGCGTTCTCTTCGATAGCCTGCGGCGTCACATCATGCTTCTGCTTGCCATCCAGATATCCAAAGCGATCGATCTCATACAGCACTCTCCGCGCTGCAGCCGTAATCGTAGCCTCCGTCACGGTGCCGTTCTTCAACGCCTCCCGCATCGTCGTCTTGTCGTTATCGCGCGGGAACGCGCCCATATCCATCCCGGCTCCCTGTGGCTCCTCAGGAATGGGGCCACCAAGAATGCCGGTGAGTTCATCCATATCGACCGGCCTATTCGAAGCTGGCTCCGGCGGAGCTGTCACAAAATAGTTGTTGATGAACGCTTTGAAGGGACTGTCCGCCTCCGCAGCACCGGGCATCTCCATATCCAGACCTTCATTAAGGAACAGAACGCTGTGCACTCCGCCCCAGTCCGACGTCACGAATCCCTTGAAGCCCATCTCGTCCTTCAGGATCGTCTTCAACGTATCGCTGTTGCCGCAAGCAAACGGTCCATTGATGCGGTTATACGAGCACATCACCGAGGAGGTACCAGCCTTGATCGCCTCTGCAAACGGCGCAGCATAAACCTCGTGCAGCGTTTGCTGGTCGATGAAGATGTTGTACGAATTCGAGTCATACCCCACATAGTGTTTCGTCTGCGCCATCACGCCTTGACCCTGCGCCCCGCGAATCTCGGCAGCGCCCATCACACCCGTCAAGTACGGATCTTCACCAAACGTGTTGTAAGCGCGCGCAAACGTAATATCGCGATCGATATTTACGAACGGCTGCAACACCACATCGATGCCGAGCGACCGCGCCTCGCGGCCAATCACCAGACCATTCGCCTCTGCATCTTTGGCGCTGAAGGTAGCGGCAACACCCATCGTCGCCGTCTCGGCCTGCCCCGCAACCCGCGTCAACAATCCCGGAGGCCCATCGGCCATACGCAGCGAGGGCACATGCAGCCTCGGAACTCCGGGCAGATATCCAGCCTGCCCCTGATAAACAGAAGGATCCTCAAGCCCGCCCCGAATCAGGTCCATCTTCTCTTCCAGCGTCATCTGCTTCAGCAACCGGTCCACCCGGGCCTCATCCGCATGCTCTGCCGGAACTGCCTGTGCCCATGACGCCACACTGAAAACGCTCAATGCACCCAGACAAAAAACGACTGCGAGATATTTACTCTTCCTCAACGACATAGCCGACTATCCTCTTCTTCCGCATAGAAATGCTGGTCTTTTTTCTTCGCTGATAAGAAGAGAGCCCTCCATCAGAGCCCCCACACAAACTCTCTCCCCTGCCGTCGTCGACTGAACACGCCTTCGAAGAACAGTCTTCTCCGATCACATGGCAAAACGCTTTTTTCAAGTTCGAGGATTGTAGACCAAACGACGTAAAACTGGCTCACTCAGCTGTTTAGCCGCTCGCGTAAGGTCCGCTAATCGGGCGTTTCAGGCTTCATCGAGGTACATGCTTCGTTGGCAGGTTTCCCGCACTCCCGCGAACGTTCAAGAATCTTGTCAAGCCCCTCTCGTGCGAAAACCCGCGCCAGACAAGGAGATTTGCGTGGCGTATGAGTTATGCTCAATCCGCTATACTTGTTCTATGCATGACAGAGGGTTCCGAGTTTCGGAGCCCTTTCTACAATTAAGGAGCTAACTCTTTTAGAAAGACGTATTTGCCTCTAAGTCGTTTAGATGGACAATTTTACGAGAGACATTTTTCACAAGTGGCTCAAAGAAAACCACTTAATGGTACCTACCCCGGGGGGGCACCCCCTCCGGTGAGATTTTGGAAGGGCGTTGGTGACGGAAAGAGAAGACTCGATGCAGCAGTCCACAACAACCCGTTCCGATCAGGATCATGCGTTAATGAGGCGAGCCCTTAAGCTCGCGGCGGAGACCGTCGCTCTCGCCTCGCCAAACCCTCAGGTAGGCTGCGTCCTCACCCAGACACCGCCCAGTGGAGGCACCCCTAAGGTCATCGGCGAAGGCGCGCACCTCTACGCCAACCGCGACCACGCGGAGATCGTCGCACTCAAACAAGCTGCACAACGGGGCTTCTCCACCAAGGGGGCCACGGCCTACGTCACCCTCGAACCCTGCAGCCACCACGGCCGCACCGGCCCCTGCGCCGACGCCCTCATCGCCGCCGGAATTTGCCGCTGCGTTGTTGCCACCCAGGACCCGAACCCACAAGTCAGCGGTCAGGGTTTAGCCAAGCTCCGCGCCGCAGGCATCGAGGTCACCCTCGGAGTCCTTCAGCAACAGGCCCGCGATCTGAACGACGCCTTCGCCCACTTCATCCAGCACCGAATCCCCTTCGTCACCCTCAAGGCCGCGCTCTCAGTCGACGGCAAACTCGCCCCACCTGCGACGTGGCGCCGTCCCAACCAACCCCACTGGCTCACCGGTCCCGCGGCCCGCTACGAGGTCCAACTCCTCCGCCATGCCGCCGATGCAGTGCTCACGGGAATCGGTACCGTGTTGGCCGATGACCCACAACTCACCGACCGCAGCGGCCTCCTCGGCCCCAATAATCTACCCCGACGACGCCCGCTCCTCCGCGTCATCCTCGACTCTCAGCTAAGAATCCCTCTCTCCTCGCAACTGTTGCGCTCAGCCGGTGACGACAGAGACTCCGGCCACCCAAACCTGCTGATCTTGTGCAGCAAAACCGCGCCAAGCGCAAAAATCACTGCCCTCACAGATCTCGGCGCACTGGTCGAGACCATCCCCGACCACGCTGGCCGCCTCAGCCTGCCCACAGTCCTCACCGCTCTCGCCGAACACAACATCCTCAGCCTGCTACTCGAGTGCGGCTCCCACCTCAACGGCGCCTTCCTCCAGCAAAACCTCGTCGACAAGGCCGTGCTCATCTACGCCGAGACCGAACTAGGCGACCAGGCCATCCCCTTCGCCCAGGGCATCGCCTCCCCTTATCTCTTCGAAGAGTCCCTGCACCGCATCACCCGCGCCAACTACGGCCCGGACACCTGCGTAACCGGCTACCTCCACGAACCTTGGCGCACTCAAGTCGCACCGCCATCGAAAGCGATAAGCTAAAACCATGTTCACTGGACTGATCGAGACCACCGGCACGCTTCTGGCCATCACGCCGACCGCAGGTGCCACGCGCATCACCATCGCCTCGCCCACGCTCACCGCGCGCCTCAACACAGGCGACAGCATCGCGGTCAACGGTGTCTGTCTCACTGCGCTCAGCATCGAGCCCAACGCCTTCCCCCCGCGCTTCTCCGCCGACCTCGCAGCCGAGACCATCGCTCGCACCACCCTCACCCACCTGCGTCCCGACGCCACCGTGAACCTCGAGCTCCCCACTCCAGCAGGCTCGCCACTCGGTGGTCACGTCGTTCAGGGCCACGTCGACGGTACCGCCACGCTGCTGTCGCTCACCCCCATCACGCCAGATCAACCCGAAACCGACTGGCGCCTCCGCATCCAGCTACCCGATTCACTCACCCGCTACGTCGTTCCCCAGGGCTCCATCACCATCGAAGGTATCAGCCTCACTGTCGCCTCTATCACTGGCAGCGTGGTCGAGGTTGCCATCATCCCCCACACCTACGCCGCCACCAGCCTTCACACCCTCACCCCGGGCTCCCCACTGAACATCGAGGTAGACGTCCTCAGCAAATACGCCGAACGCCAGCACTCCTCAGAAAAATTCACCCTCACCGAGGAGTACCTCATAGCCAACGGTTACTAATCAGGTACGAGAGCGCAAAAACAAAAGCGCAGCTCCTGAAGAGCTGCGCTTCGTTGCCTTCAAAGTTCGTAGAACTAGATCGAACTCATGTTGTGCAGAAACTCCTGATTGTTCCGCGTCTTCGCCAGCTTGTCGGTCAACAACTCCATCGCCTCAACCGGCGACAAAGGATTGAGAACCTTCCGCAGAATCCAGGTTCGCTGCAGATCCTCTTTCGGAATCAGCAACTCTTCCTTACGAGTACCGGAACGCTGAATGTCGATCGCCGGAAACACACGCTTATCCACCAGCTTGCGATCCAGAATCACTTCCATGTTGCCGGTTCCCTTGAACTCTTCGAAGATGACTTCATCCATTCGCGAGCCGGTATCGACAAGCGCAGTCGCGATGATCGTGAGCGAACCGCCCTCTTCGATGTTGCGAGCCGCACCAAAGAACCGCTTTGGTCTCTGCAGCGCATTCGAATCCACACCGCCTGAGAGCACCTTGCCCGAAGGTGGAACGATCGTGTTGTAAGCACGCGCCAGACGAGTGATCGAGTCCAGCAGAATCACCACATCGCGCTTGTGCTCCACCAACCGCTTTGCCTTCTCAATCACCATCTCGGCAACCTGCACGTGTCGCGCCGCTGGCTCATCGAAGGTCGACGAAATCACCTCGCCCTTCACCGACCGCTGCATGTCGGTGACCTCTTCCGGACGCTCATCGATCAGCAGAACGATCAGCACAACTTCAGGGTGATTCGCGGTGATGCTGTTCGCGATCGACTGCAGCAACATCGTCTTACCGGTACGCGGCGGAGCCACAATCAACCCACGCTGCCCCTTGCCCACCGGAGTCAGCAGGTCCATCACACGGCCTGAGATGTGCTCGCGAACGGTCTCCATCTTCACCCGCTCCTGCGCATACAGGGGGGTCAGGTTGTCGAACAAAATCTTGTTGCGCGTCTCTTCCGGCGATTCGAAGTTGATTGCCTCGATCTTCACGAGAGCAAAATACTTCTCGCCCTCATGCGGAGGACGGACATTGCCACTAATCGTGTCACCAGTTTTCAGGTCAAATTTACGGATCTGCGAAGGAGACACATAGATGTCATCGGGACCAGGCAGGTAGTTGTAATCGGGAGAGCGAAGGAAGCCGTACCCATCAGGCAGAATCTCGAGCACTCCTTCAGCGAAGATGTGCCCCTCTTTTTCACTCTGCGCCTGCAGAATCTTGAAGATAAGGTCCTGCTTGCGGAGGCCGCTGGTTCCAGCAATGTCGAGACCGCGCGCCAGTTTACCCAGCTCCGCGATATTGTGTTCTTTTAACTCTGAAATAGTCATGTTTTACCTGGAAATTTTGAATTTAGGAGGGATTGTTTGAAACTGAGGCGGGATTCTGCTTGACGGGGGGTCGTGCGGAAGGCCACATGCGTTTTGATGTGATTGAACTGCAGATGGGTGAGAGAGGGGATTAGAGGTTTTGGAGTGAAAGCTGGCGAAGTGAAACAGCCGCGCGTTAAGCTGCGCGGCGCTCTTGCAATTGTACCTTTTCTACGACAGACTCGCCAGATTCATCCATAGGGATGGTGTCTTTGAAGCGATCAAGAACTTCGTTGGTAGTGTCCTGCAAACGAGTGTTCGGCTTATGCAGCTTCCGCGTCGCCTTCGACGCCAGCTGACAAAGCTCGTAGCGGTTGTTCACGTGCGTGAGAGCTCCAAAAATAAGATCCGAGCGCATAGTTTCTCCCTTTCAATTTCCGAGCGGAAGCGTCTTATTAGCGCTAACTCGCCCGAAATCATTCAAATGTGGCAACTAATCTTCAAGACTGCTGCCGTGATTAAGCCTCATACATTAGACGCAAAGAGTCTCTTCGGGGACTCTGCAATTCGTCAGAAATCTCAACTTCTTGATATCTGACATATTGCATCTCCTAGCCCCAAAACTGCCAAGCTAGCTAAGTTAATGTTCCTAGCCGAATCTGTCTCTTCCGTAGGATTCAGCGCTCGCCGCGCCCATGGTGTGAAACAAGAAGCCTGCCAGAAACTGGCAAACCGTGAGTTGATCGCTGATCGCTCGATTCGTAATTCAGAATCTCTGACGAACCCCTAGCAAACTGCGACTTCAAGGAAAGTAAACTGTTCGACGCTTAAGGTCAATACTTTTTTCGGGAACCCGTGAATAAATATCTTCCAGAAACGGGATACCTTTTACTCTACCCCAGAAGAAGTGCCCGCGAACTATCGGAGCCACAGAGCTTAGGACCAATAGCTCCGGTCTAACGTGCGGTACTGAATCGCCTCAGCAATATGCTTCACGGCAATATCCTCTTCGCCCCCCAAGTCTGCTATCGTCCTTGCTACCTTCAAGATACGATCATGTGCCCGGGCACTCAGCCCTTGTTGCTGCATCGCTCGCTCCAGTAGCCGTTCGGCATCAGACGATAGTTCGCAATAGGTGCGTATCTGCTGAGTGTTCATTTGGGAGTTTGCAAAAATCTGGCGGGAAGCTGCCTTTGCGGACCCTTTCGTCCGCTCAGCCGCTTGCCCGAATCGCGTGTGCTGTCGCTCCCTGGCGGCCAAAACCCGTGCTCGAATCTGCTCCGAACCTTCCGCCGCTGCCCCCCCCCGCAACTCCTTATATTGCACCGCGGGAACCTCTATATGGATATCGATTCGATCAAGCAAAGGCCCCGAAACCTTCGAGACATAACGCTGGATCATCGGTGGTGTACACATACACTCCCGAGACTTGTCATTGAAATATCCACAGGGACACGGATTCATCGCAGCCGCCAGCATGAATCTGGCCGGGAAACTCAGGCTCATGGCTGCCCGGGCGATGGTCACATGACCATCTTCCAATGGCTGACGCATCACTTCCAGAACATTGCGCGGAAATTCTGGCAACTCATCCAAAAACAGTAGCCCATTGTGGGCCAGTGATACTTCGCCTGGCCGTGGCATCATCCCGCCGCCAATCAACCCAGCATCTGAGATCGTGTGATGTGGAGAGCGAAATGGTCGATGGGCCACTAGTCCCTGCTCAGAGTCCAGAACGCCCGCGACCGAATGAATCTTCGTTGTTTCGAGCGCCTCTTCGAATCTGAGCGGCGCCAGAATTGACGGCAGCCGCTTGGCTAACATCGTTTTACCCGAGCCCGGCGGTCCGATCATCAGAATGTTGTGTCCACCCGCCGCGGCGACCTCGAGTGCACGCTTCGCCACTTGCTGGCCGCGCACATCTTTGAAGTCGAATGGAAAGTGCTGCATCTCGTTAAGCAAGTCGGTGGTTTCGACCTTCAGGGGGACCGCAGTAATTCCACCCATCGCGGCTGAATTCAAAAGTTCCCTAACCTCGAGCAGTGACTTCACCGGATAAACATTGACACCTTCGACTACCGCCGCCTCGCGTGCATTACTCGCCGGAATAATAAGATTAGAAATTCCCTTCGCCCGCGCAGCCACCGCGATCGGAAGCATCCCTTGCACCGCGCGCAGACCGCCATCCAGTCCCAACTCCCCCACAAGCAGATAGTCGCTCAAATCCTTGATGTGCAGTGAACCGTAAGCTCCCAATATTCCGATCGCGATCGGCAGATCAAATCCCGACCCCTCTTTCTTCAGGTCTGCGGGAGCCAGGTTAATTGTGATTCGCGTCGGAGGAATTTCGAATCCGGAGTTTTTGATCGCTGACCTCACCCGGTCACGACTCTCCCGCACCGCAGCATCGGGAAGTCCCACCGTGTGGAACTGCTCCTGATCTAATTTGATTTGCGAGAAGTCAACTTCGACATCGATGATGTGAGCGTCAATTCCATACACTGCAGCACTGCGAGCCGTGAAAAGCATTCTTTGAGCCTGTAAATCCTTGTCGCAGAGTATTTTCGCCGAGTATAGCATTGCAGCCGAGATAAAAGGGGATGCCTACTCAATGAAACCATCGAGCATCGACAGACTGCTGTCGCGCCACTTGGTTCGAGATCAGATCATCCGTGACGTCCATGATTCACTCGTTCCGCCTAAACACAGAACCAACATCACTCCCCTTACAATGAATTCAGTCGTGACTACGTCGTGAATACCAGTCTCTTTGAACTCTTCAAAATCGGCATCGGACCGTCTAGCTCTCACACGGTCGGTCCCATGCGAGCGGCTCTTCGATTCTCGCGCCAACTTGAATCTGCTGGACTCCTTACACGCACCGCATCGGTCACCGTCGAGCTCTACGGCTCTCTCGCCCTCACGGGCGTCGGCCACGGAACAGATCGAGCTATCCTCCTTGGTCTACTCGGAGAAGCGCCCGACACCGTTGATCCCGCAACCGTCGAAACTAAAATCGCCACAATCCGCTCCACCGGGTCTCTGCATCTCAACGGCACCCGGGACATTCCCTTCACCGAAGCCGTGAATCTCCTCTTCCATCGCAACCAGATGTATCCCGATCCGAATGTCATCTCGCATCCTAACGGCATGCACTTCACAGCCTTCGATGAGGCCGGTGCATCATTGGCAGGCGAGGTCTTTTATTCCATTGGCGGAGGCTTCATCGTCTCTGACGCGGAGCGAATAGCAGAATCGGCCACCAGCACTCGCGTTGTTCCGTATCCCTTCCGCAGTGCAGCCGACCTTCTCGCCACTGCGAAACAGCACAACCTCACGATCGCCGATCTCCTGCTCGCCAACGAGATTGCTCTGCTAAACGACCCGACGAACTCCATCAACCGTCCCCAGCCAACTCCGGTTTCGGCGCAGTTGGATCACTCGGCAGAACACACGATCCGTGCCAGCATCCTCACCCTCTGGAGAACCATGCAGCAATGCACTGAGCACGGCATCGCCACTGAAGGCATCCTGCCCGGCGGACTCAACGTCCGGCGTCGCGCCCATCGCCTTGCCGAGCGCCTCAACACCATCGGCTCCAAAGACCCTCTCGCACCGATTGATTGGGTCACCGTCTATGCGATGGCCGTCAACGAAGAAAATGCAGCTGGAGGTAGAGTGGTGACCGCCCCCACCAACGGAGCCGCAGGCGTAATTCCCGCCATCGGCAACTATTACCTACGCTTCATTGAAGGCACCGACGCGGAAAAAAAAGAAGGCATCCTTCGCTACTTCCTGACCGCGGCTGCTATTGGCATCCTGTACAAGGAAAACGCCAGCATCTCCGGGGCCGAGGTGGGCTGCCAGGGAGAAGTCGGCGTAGCCTGCAGCATGGCCGCCGGAGGCCTCGTCGCTGCACTCAACGGCACCAACGCTCAGGTTGAACACGCCGCCGAGATCGCGATGGAACACAACCTCGGCATGACCTGTGACCCCATCGGAGGCCTCGTCCAGATCCCGTGCATCGAACGCAATGGTATGGGCGCAGTCAAAGCCATCAACGCCTGCCGAATGGCCATGCACGAGACCGGCGATCACAAACTCTCTCTCGACCAGGTCATTGCCACCATGTACCAGACCGGCCTCGATATGCAGTCCCGCTACAAAGAAACGTCGCTCGCCGGCCTCGCCCTCAACATCATCGAATGTTGACGACGTCTTAGTCGAAAAACACACTCCCATCAAGGGAGGGCCACAGTCTCCTTCGGAGTCACATTGATCGTCGTTCCCGTGGCGTCCGGGACAAAGTGCATCGTCACTATCGATCGCTTGCCGCACGCTCGCACCGTCCACTTCTCGTCCCACTGTACTTTCGGATTACTCGGCTCCCCATTCGGTAAAGATGTCTCAAGAACATCCACCTGGCACATTCCCGCCGCTCCCACGCCCGCACCCGCATACTGAATAGCGTCGTGCTGCAGCGCGGCACCAGCCGCCGACTCACCCGGAAACAACCCGTACACCGCCGACTTCCCGTTCTGAATCGTCACCGATGCCACATACGATCGCTTCTCCCCACAAGCAACCCCTTCGGTAATCTCTTTCCAGTGCGCATTCACGATATTGCCGTTTGGGTCGGTTTCAATCGATCCATACACCTTCGGCTGACTCGTATTCATATTGATTTCGATCTTCGCGCAATGTGTAGAAAGACTGCTTTCATAATCCTGATACACCCCTAACACCGCGTGCCGATACGAATCACTGCTGCGAATCGCATCGTATGCTCTTGGCCTGTCCTGCTGCGCAACTATCGGCACGCAAAGGACGCATACAGTCACAGACACGGTCAATGCAGATAGAAATCTACCCACCAATTCTCCTCCGGGTTGACCACGAACGGCGGCAATACCAGTTAGATGCAAAATCAGAGACACACTCAACTGCCAAACCGCCCGCAAGCGACCCGGCAAACGGTCTTCATCTCAACGATTCCATCCACCTGCCACTTTGCAAAAAACGCCCGCAGTGCCTCCTGCATCCCCTCATACTTTGCATGCCCCGGCTCCGGGGTAACCGACAGCGACTGCGTCTGCCCCAATAATTCCTCCAATGTCAGTTTTTGTTCTCCACGGATCTCTTCCCGAAACAACTCACCGCCCGCAAAGAACTCCGTCACCCGACCGCTACTTTCATATCTCTCCTGATTCGCCTCGTAGTCCGTCCCATGCTGCCGTAGCAGATCCTCATAGGCCATCGACATCGGCGAATCATCTCGAACTCTACTGTTGCTCGCGATTACCACCCATCCCCCCGGTCGCAGAATCCGCCGAAACTCCTTCGCGGTCTGGGCGACGTCGAACCAGTGAAACGCTCTTCCCACTGCAACCAAGTCCACCGAGTCTTCTTCGAGGCCGGTATCCTCCGCCGTAGCTTTCTTTACCATCAGTCCCGGCCATGCTGACGCCAGCCTTTCACAAGCCTCACGCATATCGTCGTTCGGCTCGATGGCAATCACCGCATTCCCATGCTCCAGAAACAACTCCGCCAACATCCCTGTACCTGCGCCAACATCGGCCACAAGGTGATCGAGTCTCAGCCCGCACCGTGGCACCAGAATCTCGATGACTGCCCCTGGGTAGCGAAGCCGATGTCGTTCGTAGTCTCTAACTCGTCCGGTAAACCGCTCGGTATTCTCGCTCATACACACGTTGGATGCACGCACGCCTGAAACGCTCACCAGTGCCCTACCGTTCCACCGCCAACGCCACCGAGTTCCCTCCACCCAGACAAAGCGCCGCAACGCCTTTCTTCACATCCCGCCGCATCATCTCGTGGATCAGCGTCACCAGCACCCGCGCCCCACTAGCCCCAATCGGGTGCCCAATCGCCACCGCACCACCATTAACATTCACCCTCGAACCATCGAGTCCCAGTTCTTTCATGACTCCCAACGCCTGCACGCTGAACGCCTCATTCAACTCATACAGGTCCACGTCACCCTTCTCCCATCCTGCACGCTTCAACACCAGCTGCACCCCGGTCACCGGAGCGAGCATCACCCATTTCGGCGCCACGCCACTGGTAGCCTGCGCCTTGATCCTCACCATCGGCTTCAAGCCCAGTTCCTTCGCCCGCTCCGCCGACATCACCACCACCGCCGCAGCCGCATCGTTTACTCCTGGTGCATTTCCTGCGGTCACCGTCCCATCCTTCTTAAACGCCGGCTTCAAGCCAGCAAGCGCCTCCATCGACGCATCCTCCCGCACACTCTCATCCCGTGAAACCACGGTGACTGCACCCTTCTTCCCATGAACATTCACCGGCACCACCTCCGCGTCGAACCGTCCCTCCTTCCACGCAGCGCTTGCCTTACGGTGCGAGGCCAGCGCATAAGCGTCCTGCTCCTCGCGCGTAATCGAATGCTTCTCAGCGACGTTTTCTCCCGTGATCCCCATATGGTAGCCCTCACACGCGCACCACAACCCATCCTTCACCATCGAGTCCACCACGACTGAGTCCCCCATCCGGAATCCTCTACGTCCTTGCGGCAGAAGATATGGCGCGTTTGACATCGACTCCATCCCGCCCGCCACCACGATCTCCGCATCGCCCGCCATGATGGCCTGCGCTGCGAGCGCAACCGCCTTCAGGCCCGACCCGCACACCATATTGATGGTCATCGCCGAAACCGTGTCCGGCAGTCCGCCGTTCAACGCCGCTTGCCGCGCCGGGTTCTGTCCCAACCCCGCCGGCAGAACGCAACCCATCAGACACTCATCCACGCTCGAAGCATCGATTCCGGCCCGTTTTACAGCCTCGCGAACCGCAACCGCGCCAAGCTCTACCGCTGTCATCTCTGCAAACGCCCCTTGAAACTTACCCACCGGCGTCCGCACCGCAGTAACAATCACAACTTCCTTCATCGAGCGAATACCTCGATCAAACTCTACTCCATCGTCTCCCCTTCACACTAGGCGAACGCCTTTACCGACATCGTTGAATCTTCAACAGCTGATACGTTTCGCATTCACCATTTTTTCTTGACGCGTCTCTTCTGCCCATCCAGAGACATTGAATAAAAGAAGATCCATCGCTCGTAGATTATCCCCCTCAAACACGTCAGCCTTTTACCGCAAAGAGTTTTTATTACCTAGGCGATTGTCAGGACGCTGATCACACAAAGGTCGTAGTCAATCTCACGCTGAACACTTTTTTGCGATGGATCATCACTCCCTCGAACTCCAAAACGATCACCTCGACAATGAAACAGCGTCTCTCGGCGCTTCTCCACGCAAAAAAGAATTTGCCTTCATTGCATTTTTTGCTTGACAGTTAAATTTCGTAAATCTATACCTTCGTTAGCTGCAATGCAGCTAGTTGTAGAGTCAATGTCTAATCACTAGGGAGAATAGGCACATGGCAACGAAGAAAGCCGCAAAAAAAGCACCAGCGAAGAAGGCAGCAAAAAAGGCAACCAAAAAGTAATCCAACCAAGGCAAACAGAAAGGGGGACGCGATAAGCGTCCCCCTTTCTGCATCTGAAATAACCCGTCGCTATTGGGTCGCTGTCGCCCGCGTCGTCGCATTCTTCGGCGTCGACAGATAACCCGACACCTTGTTCTTATCGATCACATTGACCACCAGTTCATACAGCACGGGATCCTTGCCGTTATAAAACTGAACCGGCTCATCCAATCCCTTATCCTTCTTCTCGATCGTGCGGTCGTCCGAGCTCACTTCCAAGGTGTAGCGCGAATGCTTCTCGTCCGCCTTCTTCAACTGCAGCTTGATCGTCGACAAAAGCGTTGGCTTGGCTCCCTTCTGCAACGTGAACTCCAGGTAGTTCCGGTCTCCCTTGTGCTTCAGGATCTCCAGTTCGTCATGGTTCGTCGCAATCAAACCGCTCATCACACCCGCATCCCCGACCACCCGATTCAACTGGGTCTTGGTAGCCTCGAGGTCAGACTTCGTCGTTGCAACGTCGGTCTTCACGCCGCCTACGTCCGTCTTTACGCTAGCAACATCGGTCGACACTGCCCCAATCTGCTTGGAGTTTTTCGCCGCCTCCTCTTCAAGCTTCGCAGTCGCAATCTTCTGCTGGGCAATGATGCTTTGTGTCCGCAATTCAATCTGCTTCTGGGCCACCCCCACGCTCTGGCCCAGAGTCTCGCTGGTCGCCCGCAGCCGTGCGTTAGTTGCCTCCAGCTTCTCCGTCAGTTCCGCATTTTTCTGATCAGCTGCCACGATCTTCTGTTCAGCGGCGGCAAGATGATTTTGCAGACCATAGCACCACACCAGACCACCCAGTGCAGCAAGCAACGCGGCCGCTACCACTCCAAGCAGTGCTCCCGAGACCGACCTCTGTTCCACGTACTCTTCGCTCATCACTCTCTCCTAATGCTTCTCTTCATTTGACCCATCGCGAGCCCAAACGTCACAAACCGATCAGTCGCGTAAAACAGACACATCCAAACTATAACCTCTCCCTTAAGCGAACTAAACTAATTCCATGCATCACCCCGACCTCTGCATCGCTGGAGCCGGCATCATCGGACTCTCCCTCGCCCTTGAACTCCACCACCGCGGCTACCGCGTCACAGTATTTGACCAAGGCGATCCACTCGCCGAATCCTCCTCTGCGGCCGCAGGCATGCTGGCTGCCTACGATCCCGACAACCCATCCCAACTCCTGCCTCTGGCGACCCTCAGCCTGTCGCTCTATCCTAACTACCTCGACCGTATCCACTCTCTCTCCGGAATCCGCGTTCCCTTCCAGACTCACACGACCCTGCAGTCCGTTCCCACCCGCACCGCTGCTACAAGCTCCGAACTCACCGCCAAAGATCTCTCCCATCTGTTTCCCGCGCTCGTGCCCAGAAAGCACCGATTTATCCTCCTCGACGAGCACAGCCTCGACCCCCGCCAACTCGCCTCAGCGCTTCTTGCCGCCATCCATGCCACCACCATCGACCTCCAACCGCACACTCCGATCCTCTCTACTCGCCCCGTCGGCAACGCAGTCGAGATCACAACCCCCATCGGCACCATGCAAACAGCACAGTTCGTCAATTGCGCCGGAGCCTGGGCGGCTGCCTCCTCGCACCAGCCCGGCATCCCGGTCACACCAAAGAAAGGACAGATGTTTTCAGTCGTCCTTCCTCCTTCTCTCCCGATGCACTTCGTCGTCCGCACACCGGACATCTATGTCGTCCCTCGCACCACCGGCCCCTCCGCCGGCCGCGCCATCGTCGGCGCCACCGTCGAAGACATCGGCTTTGACAAGATCGTCCACCCATCCGACATCGACCATCTCCGCTCACTCGCAATCACTCTTCTTCCCATCCTCGCCAGCACTCAACAACTTGAAGCCTGGTGCGGCCTTCGCCCCGCGACCGCGGATGGTCTTCCCATCCTCGGCACTCTCCCGGGTCGGCCGAATCATTTCATTGCCACCGGCCACTATCGAAATGGAATTCTCCTGGCCCCGGCCACAGCTAAAGTTATGGCGCAACTTATCCTCGGTGAAACCTCCGCCACCGAACTGACTTCCTTCTCTCCAAACCGGTTCTTATCAGAGCTCCCATCACCGTAGTCGCACAACAGCACCGATATTCGGCCAATCGTTCGTGACAACCGTTTCTCCGCTGCGCTATAACCAGATGTACTTAGTTTGGTCAAACATCGAATTCGCTACTGGAGAAGCACCTTATGTCTACCGCTGTCGCACCAAAGGGCCTGGAAGGCATCGTCGCCACCACGTCCTCCATCTGCTGGATCGACGGCGACGCCGGCGTCCTCTCCTATCGCGGCATCGATATCCACGAACTCGCACAGAGATCCACCTTCGAGGAGTGCACCTACCTCCTGTGGTTCGGCAAACTCCCCACCGCCACCGAGCTTGCTGAATTCACCAGGCATCTCTCCGCCGCACGCGAACTCAATTCAAAGGTTGTTGACCTCCTCCGCAGCGTTCCCGCCGACGCCACACCCATGCAGGTCCTCCGCACCGCCGTCTCTCTTCTCAGCATCTACGACGCTGACGAGGCAGACTGCAGCCACGACGCCAACGTCCGCAAATCCTACCGGCTTACCGCCCAGATCCCGATGATCGTCGCCATCTTCGACCGCATCCGCAAGGGTAAATCCATCGTCGAGGCCGACAAATCTCTCTCCCACGCCGCCAACTTCCTCTGGATGCTCAACGGCGAAGAGCCTTCCGAAACCGCTACACGCGCCTTCGACATTGCACTCATCCTCCATGCCGACCATGAGCTGAACGCCAGCACCTTCGCCGCACGCGTCATCGCAGCTACGCTCGCTGACATCCACTCCGCCATCACCGGTGCCATCGGCGCCCTCAAAGGCCCGCTTCACGGTGGAGCCAACGAGGCCACCATGCGTCTCCTCTATGCCATCGACAAAGCCGGTGCCGACCCCGTCGAGTACGTCAAACAAATGTTCGCAGACAAAAAGAAGATCTCCGGCTTCGGCCACCGCGTCTACCACACTGAAGATCCACGTGCCACTCACCTCCGCCGCATGTCCGAAGAACTGGGCAAGGTCGCAGGAAACACCAAATGGTTTGACTTGTCTCGCAAGATCGAGCTCTTTGTGAAACAGGAAAAGAAACTCAACGCTAACGTCGACTTCTACTCCGCCTCAACCTATACCACGCTCGGTATCGACATCGATCTCTTTACCCCCATCTTCGCCGTCAGCCGCATCTCCGGATGGGCAGCCCACGTCATCGAACAACACGACGACAACCGCCTCATACGCCCGCGAGCAGACTACACCGGGCCCTCCTACCCTGCGACTTACACACCCATCGAAAAGCGATAACCCACCCGGTGCTACAGCTGGAAAACCTCCAACCGTATCTTTGCTGAGAGGCCCGCAGTGCATTGCGAATCGCGAACCGAATGAATCTGAATCTTCGTCAAACGCAAAAAAGGCAGCCCACATGGGCTGCCTTTTTTGTGAATCTACAGCAGTCTAGTGATGGGGAGCAGTATGATGCACAGGAGCTTTCGCCGGAGTCTTCTTCGGCTCCACGATGGCTCCATCGCTCATCGTAATCATGATTGGGCTGGGTGTGTAGGAAGCATAAGTACCACTAACTGTGACCTTCGCGGCCACGGCTGGTGGTGTCTTCAATGGCGCAGCCAACTGGAAGGTGAAGTCTGCCGTCTTCGACTGCACCGCATCATCCGAAACCGCAACTTGGAGTGCGGTATCGGAGACGGCAATCACGGTCGAATCCGGGAATTGGACCGACTTGCCCTTCATCGTGTCCCAGACCTTTGCCGCATCTTCAGGCTTACCGTTGGCGAGGATGAACTCCTTGTCGCTGATCGCCAAAGTGGAGAGGTCTGGAGTGCTCGAGATAACTCCGGCGACAATGTCAGCCGGCGAAGGCGCAGGCTTGATCTTGAAGTCAGCAGGTGGGACTAGATTCGTCTGCACTGCAGCAGTGACTGCATCGTAGCCATCGTCGCCGCCGTGGTACTTCTTGTAGCAGAACTTCGCGAGCGGTAGCATCTGGCTCTTGTAAGGTTCAGGAGCAAACGCTGCAGCCCGGGTAGCGTACCAGGTGCAGTTCACATAGTCCGGTGGAGTTGATTGATAGTAAGCCTGGCCCAGAATAAAAGTGTCCTGCAGCAACGGGCCGGGTGTTTGCGTTTGCGCAACTGGAACACTGGCCAACTCAGCTTTGTATTCCGTGATCGCGGTCGCTGTATCCTTTTTGTTCAAGGCATCTTCCCCGATGGCGCTATCGAACACTGGAGTAGCAGCGTCCTTTACCTTGGAGAAGTCCGCATCGCTCATATCTGCCGGCTTGGTCACCGCGAGTCCCTTCTGCGCAAACTCGGCAGCCTTGTCCAATGCCGCCTGCTTCGCCGCCGGATCGGTCGCCTGTTCTCCCTGCTGCTTCCGGAAGTAGACCTCGAAGGTCAGCGCTCGTAGGTTGTTCGGATCGACCTGCAACAGGCGGTCCGCTGCATCGAGCGTCTTCGTTGGATCGAATCCGGCATAGGCCAGCATCAACTGCTCTAATACAGATGCCTTCACCGAAGACTGGGGATAAGCAGTCAGGTATTGCTCAAGCGCAGGAGCCTTAGTCTGCGGAGTCGACTGGCTAATTGCGTCGTTGTAGGCCTTGTATTCGGCAGGGGACATCTGTACGCCGCCGCTCGTGGCTTGCGCGTTGGAACCAAGATTGACCTGGGTTTGTGCCACAAGAGGTCCAGAGACACCTGCCATGCTGGCGACCGCCAGGAGAGACGCAACGACTACCTTCTTCATTCCACACTCCTCAATAAAGCTTTCTTTCAAATGTGTCACCGATGCTTCCGGGGTCACTTGGAAATAAAACGAAGCACAGACCGCTCCCTGGTGCTTCGGCGTTACCCTCGCTGCGCCTAACCCTTCGGCCAAGCGGTTGAAGTGTTCGTGGCATCTCGGGATGATGATGCGGATTATAGAAACGACGTTGTTCGAAACGCAAGCCGACTTCAACCATTAGGAGCAATAAAAGTGTTATACACGAACAATTGCAACCTGGAACCACACACAAACCAACGGAAACAGAGACACCCTGACCAACTCGCGTCAGCAGGGTGTCTGTTTTACCAGAATGAGCTACTGATGTGCGACTTACTTCTGATGAGCTTCGGTCGAGTGAGCGTGCGCCTGGGTGGAGTGTTCATGCGCCTTCACAGATGCTCATGGGCGGCTTCATGATCGCCCTTTGCCTGGTGCTCAGCTGCGGCATGGTCAGCCTTTGCTGCATGCTCGTGATGCTCCCGCTGCCTTCTTGTGCGCGTCGTGTGCCATAAAATCTCCTTGTTGGAACCGTCCGTTTTGTTCCTCCCGCGAAGCTATGCGCCGTTCCCATTACATGCATCTATGCCAGTTAATATCTGCGCGATTCTCGCGATTACCATCCCATCAACACTAGAATTGAAGTTCAAGGGACTCGTTCACCTCATTCTTGTGACTCTCTTGCTCAACCTACCCATTTATGGTGTTTTGCCCGTCTTATCCACAACAGGTGGTGTTGTACCCGTTGATTCCGCACCCAACCGCAGCTACAGTTGAACCAGTCCTATTCGACTGAGGCGAGTTCCCGAACACTCATATCGGTCCGCCCCGCAGAGGTGCACTTGCTCAAGCTCAAAAAAGTCCAGATCCTCGGCTTCAAATCCTTCTGTGATCGCACTGAAGTTCAGCTCTCCGGCGAGGGCATTGTCGCCATTGTCGGCCCCAACGGGTGCGGCAAATCGAACATCTCCGACGCCATCACCTGGGTCTTGGGCGAACAGTCCGCCAAAAGCCTCCGCGGTATCAAGATGGAGGACGTCATTTTTGCCGGCACCCGAGACCGCAAGCCCACCGGCATGGCCGAGGTCTCGCTCACCCTCGTCGACCCTGAGGTCTACGACGGCGCCAACCTCCAGGACGACCCTGAAATCGTCATTGACGAAAATCTCCCCACAGACTGGGATGAGACCACCCTCCGCCAGCAACGCGCCGACGAAACCGAGGAAGCTGTCGCCGAAGCCCAACCCGGCACCGTCGTCGAGGGCGAGGCCAATGGCCCCCAAATCGTTCAACCTCCAACCGACGCAGATGCGGCAGAACTCGCCAACCCAAACAATGTTGTCCTCAAGATTCGTCGCCGCAAGTTCGGCCGCGCTCCCGTCCGCGCCGGCGAACTCACCATAACTCGCCGCCTCTTCCGCTCAGGCGACAGCGAATACCTTCTCAACGGCAAGATCTGTCGCCTGCGCGACATTCAGGACATCTTCATGGGCACTGGCCTAGGAGGCGAGTCCTATGCCATCATCGGCCAGGAGCGAATCGGCCAGCTCCTCTCCGCAAAGCCGCACGATCGTCGATCCATCATCGAAGAAGCCGCAGGCATCACTCGTTTCAAGACGAAAAAGCGCCTTGCCGAACTGCGTCTCGAATCCGCCCGCCAGAACCTAGCCCGCGTAAACGACATCTTCGACGAGGTCACCCGCCAGATGACCACCCTTAAACGCCAGGCCGCAAAGGCCGAGCGTTACGGTGCGCTTCGTGACGAACTCCGCACCCGCCTCCGAGTTGTTCTCGCCAGCCGCATGGAACAGTTGGACATCGAGCAAGCCGCCACCACCGAGAAGATCGCCGCGCTCGCCTCCCAGATCGACGCTCAGGCCACCACCGTCGAAGCGATGGACGCCGAGCACACTGAGGGCGTCAACTCCGGCTACAGCCTCGACCAGCAGATCCGCGAGGCCGGGGCGCAGGCCAATCAATCCGCTGTCGACCTCGAGCGCATCACAGCCCGTTCCGCCGCAAACGCCGACCGCATCGCCGAACTCACCAACCGTCTCGCAACCGGCGCCGACGACCTCGCGCAGGCCCGCGAACAGCTCGCCAGCCTCGCCGCCGAGCTCGAAGAGCATCGAAGCTTTCTTAACAGCGCCACAGCCGAGTCTGCCGGATCACGAGAGGCAGCCCAGAGCCATCAGGCTCAGGCTCAAGAGGCCGTCCGTGGCGTCGCCGCAGCCGAGCAGCAGGCTGAACAAAACCGCCGCTCAACCATGCAACTCGTCCAGCGCATAGCCCAGACTCGCAACGAAGAGGCTCAAGCTGCCGCAGCCCTCGCTGGCCTCGACCGCGAAGCCGAGCGTCTTCTCTCCGAATCCGAGATCGCTAAGCAAGAACTCGAGACTCTCGGCCTTCAGCGTGGCCAGGTCAAAATGTCTTTCGAATCCGTTACCGAACACCTCAAGCGTCTTGAAGCTGAGATCGCTGAACTCCGTCTCCAGATAGAGGCCAATCGCAACGAGGAGTCTCAGTCCAAACGCCGAGGCGATCAGCTACGAGGCGAAGTCGCGACCCTGACCGGCCGCCGCACCTCTCTCGAAGCCCTCATTCGCGAGCACAGCTATTCCACCGACACCGTTCGTAACCTCTTCAAGACCGACGCCTACAAACAAAACGCTGATGGCATGGCCGCTGTCGGCACTCTCGCCGACTTCCTCGAAGTAGACGGCAAGTACGAAAACGTTGTCGACGAATTCCTCCGCGACGAGCTCAACTACGTCGTGGTCAAATCCTGGGACGCCGCGAACGCAGGCATGCATCTCCTGCAGACCGATGTCACAGGCCGCGCCACTTTCCTCGTACATCCCAACGACTCCCAGGCCAACTTCGCCTTTGCCGAAGGCATGCAAAGCGTGGCCCAGACCAACATCGAGGGAATCGAAGGAGTCGTTCCTCTCAAAGAGTGCGTCCGTGTTCTCGACGGTTTCGGTAAATCCCTCGAGGTCATTCTGCCCAAGCTCCGCGAAGGTTTCGTGGCCCCAGACTCCTACACCGCCCGCTCGCTCGCCCTCTCGAACCCCCAAGCATTCTTCCTCTCTCCCAGCGGCGAGACCTTCCACAACGTCACAGTCACCAGCGGACGCCCCCGCACGCAGGGCCCCCTGGCACTCAAACGCGAACTCGCAGAGGTGCAGCAGAAGCTGGAAAAGGCCGAGCACGATCTGGCCCAGACCGACCGTGCGACAATCGAACTGCAGCACCAGATTGCCGCCCTCAGCGCGACGATTGAAAGCAAAACCCACGAACGACGTGACGCCGAGCGCGAGTCCGCAAACTCCGGAGCAGCTCTACGGCAAATGGAGGCGGAGGTCGCTCGCATTGAACGCCGTCTGCAGGACTGGGCACTCACCAGCGAACGCAATCGGGAAGCCCGCAATCAGAAAGCTGACCTGATCGTGCGTCGTCAGCAAGAGGCAGCAGCCTTCGAGAACGAGCGCGGCACTTTGGAAGCCAGCTTAGCCGCACTTCAAGAGCAACTCGAAGAGCTACGCGCTCGCCGTGAAGAGCTTCAACAGGGCGCAGCAGCAGCCTCAGCCGCACTCGCTGGGTTAGAGGAGCGTCGCCGCAACGCAGCCGCAAACTTCGAACAGACAACGCGGCTCTACAACGGCCAAAACCAGCGAATCCAGCAGCTCGATCAGCAAATCTCGTCCGCCGGCGCAGAAAAACTCCGCCGCGAGGAAGAAACCGCCGCGCTCACGGTCCAGCATGCCGAACTCTCAGAGGTACGTGCCAATGCCGTAGCTCAAGGCGCTCGGCTTACGGAAGAGGCCCACGGACTCCGTGCTTCTATGTCCGAACTCGACACGCGTCTCCGCACACTTCGTCATGAAACCGAAGCCCTTCGCGAGCAGCGCGCAACACTCACTGCACGCGCCGCAAAGCTCACCTCCGACATCGAGCACATCGATGCCACCTGCCTCAACGACCTTGGCGCCGAAGCCATAACAATTCGCGAAGACCAGACCATCGTCCGCATCGAAGGCGCCGATCTTCACACGCAAGAGGAAGAATCTCGCGCCCTCAAGCAAAAACTTGAAGCGATGGGTCCGGTCAACATGATGGCCCTCGATGAGTACAACGAGACAGTCACCCGTCACAGCTTCCTCGAAACTCAACGCAAAGATCTGCTCGATTCCATCGAGAACACACAAGCCTCCATCAAGGAGATTGACGACGTCTCCCGTCTCAAGTTCGACGAGGCCTTCAAGGTCATCAACGAGAATTTCTCTGTCACCTTCACCAAACTCTTCGGTGGCGGTCAGGCCTTTATGAAACTCACCGATGCCGAAAACTCCAACGAGAGCGGCATCGACATCGTTGCCTCTCCTCCGGGGAAGAAACTTCAAAATATCCTACTGCTCTCCGGAGGAGAAAAAGCGCTGACCGCCCTCTCGCTCCTTGTCGGAATCTTCCAGTTCCAGCCCGCCCCCTTCTGCATCCTCGACGAAGTCGACGCACCACTGGATGAAACCAACGTAGGGCGCTTCGCAAAACTGATCCACGAGATGAGCGCAACCACTCAGTTCGTCGTAATCACTCACAGCAAACGCACTATGTCCCAGGCAGACGTCATCTATGGCGTCACCATGCAGGAGCCAGGTGTCTCAAAGATTGTCAGCGTCAACCTCAACCGCCGCGACTCCACAGACAACCGCCGCGCCGTCGCCTGATACCTCGACACGTGAATCGTCAAACCCTTTGCGCAGCTGGAGCGGCTCACCACTCGCTCCAGCATTTTTTTAGCATCGTTGAAATCTTCTGTCCTGTCGGACCAAATCCGTTCCGGCGAAGTGGCAGAAATCCATAAGCCCTCTCCGCTCGTCCGCAAAAAGCAGCTAATCTAAAATGGCATGCATATAGCGCTCACAACTGCCGTCCTTGCTCTGTTGACGGCAGCAATGCTTCTGTTGCGGTTTTTCTGGAACGGGGGCTCCCCTCGTCTCAGATTTGGCATCGTCACGGTGTCCATCGCACTGGTTCTGCTACAGGCGTTCTTCGCAGCTACCAAATGGGGAACCATCTCCGATCGGCTGAACATCTTTATATTCTGGTTGGCTGTTGCCGCCTATGAGTTCCTGGTTCTTTTCTTCTCGCGACTGTCTCCGAAGTGGCTCACCACGCTCAGCGCTACCATCCTGCTAATCCCCGTCTTTGCATCGAGTATCGTTCTACCGCTTACCGAGCTCTTCGACCCTCCCTCTTACAAGACAGTGCCCGTCGGTGACAATCTTTTTTATGAAGTCAAACCGTGGGGCAACACGGGCGGCGGCAGAACGGGAGCCGATCTTATCGTCTCTTATCGGCCACCCATCGCCCCATTTCTCCGGCACAAAATCCGAATCATTCCTTTCAACGACGGCGAGTGCAACTCAAGCGCAGCCGTTGCCATACCCTTTCCTTCTACGAAAACAGTCCTTGGCCGCTGTCCGGGTTGGTCCTCAGAGTCCGCAGGAACTGTCGACAAGCTTTTCCCTTTATCTTAGGCTGTTACTGGAGATTGCGGCCTGATCGCAAATTTCAAAAGGTGGTACCGTCGAACCAATGCCAGCAATCATATTAGAGACCCACCTTGGATCGCTCCCTCTGACCGCACGCGGTAAGGTTCGCGATATTTACGCCCTCTCCGCCGACCAACTCCTCTTCGTCGCTAGCGACCGTATATCTGCGTTCGATCATGTCCTTGGCAGTGGCATTCCTTTCAAGGGAAAGATCCTCACTCGGCTCTCACTGTTCTGGTTTGATCTCCTCAAACCGATCGTCCCAAACCACCTACTCACGGCCGACACGGCACACTTCCCTCCGGAACTCGAACCGTTTCTCGACCAACTCGAAGGCCGCAGCATGCTCGTCAAGCGAGCCAAGATGTTTCCCGTCGAGTGCGTCGTTCGTGGCTACCTCTCCGGATCCGGGTGGAAGGACTACCAGCAAACCGGTTCGGTCTGCGGAATCAAACTCCCTGCGGGCCTTCGCGAGTCAGACCGCCTGCCTGAGCCCATCTTCACGCCCGCCGCAAAGATCAACACAGGCGGACACGATGAGAATATCTCTTACGAAACGGTCCAGAAGACCATCGGCGAAAGCTACGCCGATGCGCTACGCACACTCACACTCCGGATCTATGAAAAAGCAACGGAGCATGCTGCCAGTAAAGGGCTGATTCTCGCCGACACCAAGTTCGAATTTGGCCTTACAACCGATAAATCGGGAAACGATCAGATCGTTCTCGCCGACGAGGTACTGACTCCCGACTCATCGCGCTATTGGCCGGCAGATTCCTACAATCCCGGACGGCCGCAGCCTTCTTTCGACAAACAATTCGTCCGCGACTATCTCGAATCAATCCACTGGAACAAGCAGGCGCCTGCTCCAGCGTTGCCAAAGGAGGTCGTATTCCGGACCAGCGAGAAATACCTCGAGGCCTATCGCTCGCTCACTGGCCGTACCAACCTCTAAGGCGAATGAAACTCTTCGATTGCCTCCTGATCGCAATTCTGGCCTACTCAACCATCGTCGCCTTCATGCGCGGCATCATTCTCGAGCTCTTCTCCTTGGGCGGCCTGATCGCCGGAATTTTGATCGCCAGTTGGAATTACGGCCGCCTCGCCGCGTACCTTGAGCATTTCATCACCACACCCGCAACGGCAGAGATTCTATCCTTTCTCCTTCTCGTCATCGGAGTCATGGTGCTAAGCGCACTACTCGGCAAAGCCCTCAACCGCACCGCTCACGCTATCGGGCTAGGCTTCTTCGACCGAATCCTTGGCGCCGTCTTCGGCTTCGGCCGCGGGTGCCTCCTCGGAGTAGCCATCCTCATGGCCATCGCCGCCTTCATCCCTCATTCCACATGGATAGAAAATTCACAACTATCTTCCTATTTCCTTGCGGGGGCACATGCGGTATCCTTCGTTGTACCTTACGACCTTCAGCATAAGATTCTGGACGGCGCCGAGCATCTCAAGCACAACGTGCCCTATTGGATCAAACCGCTGCGGTAGAGGCACAATGAGAGAGTGGTTCCATCAAGGAGCCGCCAGCGAGGAATAACCTTGAAGCGCGAAATGGACGGCTTGATCATGCAGATGCACAGCGCCGGCATCCCTTACTCGGAGGCCGTTCGTCAGTTCAAGAAGCGCTACATCCTCGAAGTACTGGCGCACCATAAGGGTAACCAATGCAAGGCAGCCGACGAGCTCGGCATGCACCGCAATACCCTCAGCCGCACCCTCGCTGAGCTTGACATGGACACTGCGCAGATCCGCAACGGCATGCGCCGCCCACCCAGAAGCGAGCGCCCCCACATTCAGAATATTGCCAGCGCCCGTTAGCTTCCTCGCTCCGTCTAATCCGCAGTCGATGAAACCCGTCTTACAACCCCGCGCCATCACAATTGCAAAATTCACGGCTGCGCTCGTCATCGGCACTGTCTCCTTTGCCGCCGTCGCCCAGACAAATCCGGGGCCAAACGCCAACGCCACCTCCGAGGGTTCCCCAAAACAAAATCCTCGGGCTGCCGAAGACGCCTACCTATCCGGTGCGCGTCTACTGGATCACAACGATCTCACAGGCGCCGAACTGAAGTTCCGCAGAGCGGTCGCCCTCAACTCGTCCAACCGTGACTACGCCCTGGCGCTCAGCCTTACCCACGAGCGGCACGTCACCGAACTCATCCAGCAAGCCGGTAAAGCGCGCCTCCTTGGGCAACATGAAAAGGCCGAGACCCTCCTGGCTGAAGCTCGCCTCCTCGATCCTGAGAATGGTATCGTTGGCCCTCGAGTCGACAACGGAGAACTGCCCAAGGCCTTCCACCCGGAGATCGAGCCGTGGATTCGCGAAGATCCAGCCATCAAGGGTCCTGTCACCCTTGAGCCCGATCCCGCTCAAAAGAGCTTCCACCTGCATTCCGATGAGCAGAATGTTATCCGCCAGGTACTCTCCAGCTACGGCATCCGTCCGATGTTCGATGAGTCCGTCCAGAAAGACGATCTGCGCTTTAATCTTGACGAATCGTCCTATCAGCAGGCCGTCCCCGTCCTTCTCAACGTCACCCACCTCTTCGCCGTGCCGCTGGATGCCAAGAGCGTTTTCATCGCCAAAGATACCCCAGAGAACCGCCAGCGCCTCGAGCGTCAGCTGCAAGAGACGATCTACATCCCTGGCATGACCAACGAGGAGTTGGATAGTTTCGGTACCCTCATAAAAAATATCTTCGATATCAAAGAAGTTACCGTCGGAAAGAGCTCCGGCACCCTCGTTCTCCGCGCTCCACAGGAGACCCTGACCTACATCAATCTCACTCTTGCCGATCTCATCGACGGCGGCAGCGAGGTCCTGATCGACCTTCAGCTCTACTCCGTCGACACCACCAATCAGCGCAACATCGGCGCGCAGCTTCCGCAGCAGGCCGGTATCTACAACGTCTCCTCCGCGGCGCAAAATATCGTCAGTTCCAATCAAACCCTCGTCAACCAGGCCATCGCTCAGGGCCTCGTCCCGGCGGGGGCGAGCAACATCACCATAGCTCTTGCGCTCATCGCTTCCGGCCTCGTCCAAAGTACTCTTCTCTCCAACACCGTCGGATTTTTTGGCGGCGGCCTCACCGCGACCGGCGTTACCGTCAACCAATTCGCCGCTTTCAACCTCTCGCTCTCCTCCAGCGATACCCGCGCTCTCAACGACATTCAGATTCGAGTCGGCGATCGCCAGACCGCCACCTTCCGAATCGGTGAACGCTACCCCATCACCACCGCAACCTACTCCTCAGGAGTCAGCTCCTCCTCCGTCCCTCCCAATACGACCATCAACGGGGTCTCGGTCGCCAGCCTGCTCAACTCAGCAGTCGGCAGCACAGCGACAATCCCGCAGATTCAGTATGAAGATCTCGGCCTGACTCTGAAAGCTACGCCGACAGTACAGAAGTCAGGCGCTGTCAAGATGCACATCGACCTCAAAATTGAAGCCTTGAACGGCGCCTCTCTGAACAACATTCCCGTCCTCAACAGCGAGCAGTTCGCATCCGATGTCACCCTCGACGACGGAGACACCGCGCTCATGGTCAGCAGCCTCACAAAGAGCGAATCCGCCAGCCTAAGCGGATATCCCGTGTTGAGTGAGCTGCCCGGTTTTCAAACCGCCACAGCAACTCGTCTGACAGAGACTGACTCAAGCGATCTCATTCTGCTTGTCACTCCCCACATCACCCGTCGTCGGTCCAACATCACTGTCGGTCCCAGAATCGCGATCAACTTACCTGAGCCGCCTGGCTAGTAACACCACACACAGGTAGCCAAACAGTAAACACGGTTCCATGTCCATAGTCTCGCCGAGTCCTGGCCCGGATTCGGCCGCCGTGCTTCTCAACAATCCCCTTGCTCACCCACAATCCAAGTCCTGTTCCCGTAAGCTCCTTGGTCGTCTGAAATGCTTCGAAAAGATGCTCCTGCATCTCGGGTCTGATTCCTTCTCCTGTATCAGCCACCGTCAGGCGCACCCCTTGAACAGAGCTATGCCAATCCCTCTGCGGATGCAACCTTATGCTCAACCGCCCTCCGCTACTCATGGCATCCAGCGCATTCCTCACCAGGTTATTGATTACCTGGCGAATCTCTCCCTCCAGCACCTTCACAGGTGGAGTCGCCGCAAGCTTCAAATCGATCTCAATGTTCCGAACCAAAGTCCGTCCCGTATAGAGAGCCATTACCGTACGCAGCAGCTCAGCCATATCCACCTCGGTTGGTTTGCTCTGGTACCGGTTGAAGCGTAGCGTCTGCAAAGTAATTTCCGTGACTCTGGACAACTCCCCCTGAGCCAGCGCCGCGTAGTGCTGCATGTCTTCCATCGAATCCGACTGTCGAATCAGATACAGCAGGTTCGTAATTGACTCCAATGGATTATTGATTTCGTGGGCTATCGATGAAGCCAGTTGTCCCACCGCTGCCAGCTTCTCCGACTTCCTCAACGCCTCGTCCTGCAGCCGCGCCTGTGTCACATCCGTGTTCACGGCTACGCCACCAAGTATCTTTCCATTCAGAAAAATCGGCGCAGCAACACTGCGAATCCAGCGATCCGAAGTCCGAACCGTCTCGGTCGACCATTCGCCGGCAAGCGCCGTCTCGAGCGTCGTCAACCCCTCAGGAAACTTCCCACCGCTCATCATCTTCGCCACGTGATTGCAGCGAAGTTTTGCATCAGCCGTCGCGATATAGACCCCCTGCGGCATACTCTCGATCACGGCATCCAGCTCGGCCGTCTTCTGTTCCGCTAATTCATAAGCTTTCTGCAGATTTTCCTGCTGTTGTCGCAGCTCGGTCACTTCGCGAAACGTCACCACGACTCCAACAACGCATCCTTCTACAAGCACTGGCTGCGCAGAAAGCTCTGCAACGAAACTGCTTCCGTCTTTCCGGAACATCGTGTCCGTCAACTGCCTCAAAGCCTTAATCTTCCGCACGACGTCATAAATCGGGCACTCAGAGCCCGGAAAATGGCGCCCATCCGGATAGTGATGATGCACGAGTTCGTGCATATTGTTGCCCAGCAATTCCTCGCTGGCAAAGCCGAAACAATTCACTGCCATCCGATTAACGAACGTGCAATTCCCTTCCAGATCGAGTCCCCATATGCCCTCTCCGGCAGAATCAAGCAGCGCTTGCCAATGCTGCATTTGCCCTTCGTTCTTTAGTAATGACTGCCCCATTGGCCTCATTCCGATCCAGCACCTTCGCTAACTCCGTGCCAGTCAACAAATGAGATGCAGGTTTTCGCCACTCATGTCACTCAGAGAAGAGAATCGCCGTTATGACAACACGCCACACCGCGTTGACCATACTGAACATGGCCGCTATACTTGAACCTGTAGAGCGGGAGTAGCTCAGTGGTAGAGTGCTTCCTTGCCAAGGAAGATGTCGCCGGTTCGACCCCGGTCTCCCGCTCCAAATAGAATCCTGCCTGCGGTACACTTCTTCTACAATCCAGCAGGGCAGAATCACATAGCCCACCCGAGGCGCGGTACCCAAGTGGTAAGGGAGAGGTCTGCAAAACCTTTATGCGTCGGTTCGATCCCGACCCGCGCCTCCAAAATTTTCCTTAATAACGTCAAGTAAACCAGCAGATTAGGCTGGTTTGGGCGCAGGTTCACAGGTGTGCCCTTTAGCGAATATTCGTGTCTTTTCTGCAACTTTCGTCTACTTTCGTACTGGGGGGCGAACCAAATGCGAACGGGGATCCGCACCCATTTGAGACAGCTGAGAACGCCGGTACGCCGGTTCTAAACCAGAGCACCCAAGCGCTCGTTTTCCAGTTGGACCGGAGGCCGTGGAGGGTGTTTAGGAAGAAAGAGTCGGGTCGTTACCACTAGGGAGGCGACGCGCCCGCGGCTTTGCTTCCCACCTTGCGATCGAAACGCTTCATCACCGCCTTCCTGTGCTCGGCAATTGAAGACCGTTCCAAACGGCAAGTCTGTCTCCGTGTGCGACGTTTATGATTGGTTGCTCCGTTGTCCACGTCCCGAGATTGAGGGACTTCCATACTGCCGCTCAGATAACAGGCGACGCTTCCACATCAGATTTGCAACCGAGCGTACTCGATGGAAGCCTCTGAACGCCAATCTTGAGCTGACTAGGCCACATATCAGAAGTCCAAGCACCGAACACAAGCCTAAACTGACAGCTGCTACTAGAGCTGAGCAAGCGAGTCCCTGCCATCTGCGCCGAATGAGGCAGACAATGAAGCCAATCAGCGAAAGAAAAAATAAAGGGAGCGGCGCAGAGGATTTGCGATCAATCGCCTTAGCAACATCCGCAAAGTGTCATCGTCGCCCCCGAGTTATACCCTCATCAGAACATCACTTTGAGAGCAAATTGGTATTGGCGCGGGGTGTAATTGGGATCAGTTTGAGCGATCGATCCGAAGGCGGAGTTACCAAATGAATCGCCTGGTTGACCGTTCTGTAAGTAAAAATTAGGCGTGTTCGAGATGTTGAAGCTTTCCACGCGAAACTGGAGGTTGGCCCGTTCCCCAATGGGAAAGTTCTTGAAGAGAGAGAGGTCTACGTGGCGAAAGTTGGGGCCGAACAGCGAATTGCGCTGGGCCGTCCCAATGGTTCCAAGCGGTTGAGGAGCAAATTTGGTCGTGTCAAAGAAGTGAGCCAGGGTCTTGTGACTTATCCGAGCATCCCCAAGTTGGTTGGGACGATCCTGGCCGACGGAGTTTTGCGGCGTCGCACGATTGTTGTAGCCATGTGCTACTCCGTCGCTTTCGATCGGATTGTCCGCAGCGGCACCTGTGTTGGTAATGGTGAAGGGCTTCCCACTCTGCCACGCGGTAATCGTATTGACTTGCCATCCTGACAAAGCTGCTTTTTTCAGTCCGGTGAACTGCTTTCCGTATTGGATTTCGTAGTTCAGGGAGAGGGCAAAGCGGTTCTGGATATCGTTCTCCGCAATGCCGTACTCTATTTGACGAATATGGGTTGGATCTGCATTGCTCCACCCTTGGTTGTTCCCTTGTTGAGAAAAGCCTGTGATATCGCTTAGCCCCTTAGCCCAGGTATAGTTCGCGTCGAATGCCAACCCTTTTGTGAAGCGACGTTGAAAGGAGATTTGCAACGAATTGTAATTCGAGATGCCTTCGCTGGCGATATAGCTGATGTTACCCAGATTAGAGCTCGGATGAAGCGGGTCAAGATTAGGGTTGAAAATGTGGTCCAGAGGACGAGCTGCTGCAGTCGGATTTGTGATGGGATTGAACGGTGCAGGTTGATTGATATTGTTGATCGACTCCGGTAGATGCTGGCCGATGTTGCCAATGTAGCCGATAGTAAAGACATTCGCGCCGAACTGTTGCTCGACTTGAAGGTTGAACTGCTGAATGAGAGCCGACTTGAAGTGAGTAGCTTCAGCTACAAACGCCAACCCCGGGATGGTGGCCAGGTTTGAGAGTTGAGCTGGGGTGGGTGGCACGGGGGTTGGCAGCCCTTCGTTTAATGTCGCAGGTGCTCCCTGCGTCGCGCAGTCAGGATTTTGGCCTGTGCTCGAGCCCGGCACAGTGGCTTCAATCTCCACTGCAATGGAGGACTGACAGGAGGGAGTGAAGACAGAGGTGAAAGGTGCGTTTTTCAGGTCTGCGTTTGAGGTGTAGTTGCCGGGGAAGAAGCTTAATCCATATCCGCCACGCAGAACAGTGGTGGGTCTCAACAAGATTGAAAAACCAATGCGTGGTGCGACATTGGAATAATCAGTTGGGATGTCCACTTGCGAATTGACACCATTGACGCCAGCTACCTTCAGCGCGCTGGAAACCGTAGCGGGACTAGACGTGAGCGCTTGCAGATAGTCGAAGTTCGAGATGTGATTGTGTGCTTCGGTGAAGGGAGTAAAGACGTCATAACGAATTCCAGCGAGTACCGTAAGCCTTTGGTTCACCTTCCAACTATCCTGTACAAAGCCGCTTGGCTCGTAGCTGCGGTAGTCGGGTGGGAAGAGGTTGAAGTTTCGTTGTTCTCCTGCGAACGCGCCGACTAGAGTCGAGGCAAGGTTATTGTTCTGTTGCGTCAATGGGTCAGGAGAACTATCGCTTGGCAGATTGAACTGATAGAAACCGACTGCAGAAGCGCTTTGAACATTACGAGCCTGTCTGCGAAGAAAAGCTAAGCCGGCTTTGATGTTGTGATTTCCTTTGGTCCAGCTAACCGTACCGGAGTACTGGAAGGTGTTGTCAATGTCCTGCAGAGGTACAAACGCGCCATCTCCGATATCGCCGAAGGGGCCAACATTGATCGGCGTTAAAGAGTCGGCAAAAGGACTGAACGCGGTCATACTCGCAGGAAAGCCGATAGCCTGATCGGCATTCTTCCCATAGTTGAGTGGAAGAGAGAGATTGTTGATACGAGTGAACGCTGCTCTTAGATCGAGCAGAAGGCTCGGAGTGAAGATATGCGTGTAACCCAATACGTACTGTTGAGCCACATCGGTCGCCGGTCCGTCGAAGTTAAACCTGCCTCCGCTTATTTCCAGACCATTCACAACCCCAAAGTTTGGCGGCGTGAAAGTATCAACAGTGTTGTACGAGAAGCGGCCGAAGAGAAGGTTTCTATCGTTGATCTTGTGGTCGATTCGGGCATCGTACGTGTTGGCATTCTGGGTCTTGTTTGGACTGATGGTGAAGTTGTTGCTGAGCACAGAAGGATTTGTGTTCGTAGGAGCTGGGAATAATTTTAAGTAGTTTAATGCGATTGGATTGATCGGTCGGCCAACCGTGCCGTTACTCGCGGAGAGCAATGCCTGAGGCGAACCGCCGTTCAAACTGTTGATGTCATCGTACGCAGTAATGTTCGGAACGGTGCCGGTGTCGGTCACACCCGAAACCTGCCGAAATCCCTCGTAATCAAAATAGAAGAAAGTTTTGTCCCGGAATATTGGGCCGCCAATGCTGGCACCATATTGATTCTGGCGCAACTCGGGTTTGTTGCCTGTCGACTGAAAAAAATTGCGAGCGTCAAAGATATCGTTACGAAAATACTCGTATACGGAGCCATGAAACTGGTTCGTCCCAGAGCGAGTGACGATGTTGATGACACCGCCGGCAGTACGTCCAGCCTCTGCAGCGTAGCTATTCGTCTGAACAGTGATCTCCTGAATACCTTCTACATTCGGCTTGACTCCGATAGTGCCTATGATGCGTTCGTTGTCATCGACTCCATCGACCACCCAATTGTTGAGGGTATCGTCCTGACCGTTAACGGAAAGACCGGCAGCATTTGTTCGGCGGTCATCAGGGCGGCCACCGCTGCTCAGCCCATTACCTGGACCTTCGTTAGCGCCCGGAACAAGTTGAACGAGCTGAACGAAGTTACGGCCATTGAGTGGGAGGTCCTGCACCGCTTTGGCAGTAACGGTCGAACTGACTGTTGCGTTATCAGCCTGGAGTAACGGAGTACTGGCGGTAACTTCGACAGTGGTCGATTCTGATCCGAGTTGTAGATGAACGTCTTCACGTGCGCGGTCGCCCGCTTCCACTGCCAGATCTCTGGTGATAGACACCTGAAAACCTCCTGCCTTTACGGTGACGGAGTAATGTCCGACTGGAAGGAGCGTGAAGTTGTAATCGCCAGAACTGTTCGACTGTGTAGTGCGCTTTTCATTTGTACCGAGGTTGTTCAGGGTCACTGTTGCGTTTGGCACAACAGCGCCAGTGCTATCAGTCACTGTTCCGAGAATGTCGGCGGTTGTGAGCTGTCCTACAGCGGGAATTGTGAAGAGTAATGAAAATGTTAGTAGGAAACCTAATCGGCTTCCTTTCTCGAACATCGCGCGTCCGCACTGGCCTATGCGGTTCATCAGACTGCGTTTCATAGTTAATATCCTCAGTGCTTTTGCGAGAGACTCTTTTCTCGATAAGCACGAATCAACCTTAGAAGCAGTCTCCGCGAAATCACAGGTCCACGTTGGATTACTTTGACATGGCCATTCTCACTTTTGGTTCTTACTCGACTAACAACTCCTAATAAAACTAGCTAACCTTTCCGAGCTTTCAAAGGTCTCACTAAGTTGCGATCTTTGTTGGTAGCTCTTAAATACGTAACGCATCCATCGTGTTACGACTTTTGCCCTCTAAGTCTCCAAGCTGGAGATATGGCAGCGGCTAGCAAGTGTGATATTTACTGAGTGACGCAGAATAGTGCGAGAGTTTGATAGCGCGCTCAATGACCGGATGCGCAAAGTCCCTTCCATTCCAAATTTTCGCCGTTTGACGAACGAGAATTATTATCGTTTACTAGTTCTTGATGCAGCACTCTCCCAGCGTCGAGACTCGTCCCTTCCGTGAACTTTGCGCGGATCATGGGCTTACCGCGACCCATCAGCGCCAAGTTCTCTACGAGGTCATGCAGACGATGCCTGGCCACCCCAGCCCGGAAGAGGTCTACGTGCGAGTCAAAAAGCGCATACCCGCAATCTCCCTCGCGACGGTTTACAAAAACATTCATCTCTTCGTTGAACGGGGCGTGCTAAAAGAAGTCAGCATGCATCACGGTTCCCTTCGAGTCGAGTTGAATAACCATCCCCACCACCACATGGTCTGCTCGCATTGCAAGGCCATCACCGACATCAGGGAAAAGGATCTTGGCGTCCTCCCGACACTACAACGGTTGCCCGGGGGCTTTCAGGTGGAACGCTACGCTATCGACGTTATTGGAATCTGTGCCGCGTGTCAGAAAGCAGAACGCAGCTAACACCGTCCACTCGCTAACCGAACTGGATAAGTTGCACGATGTGCGAATACTACAAAAGAAATATTTGACAACCGACACCTGCCCCTAGGTGTGACAAACAGAACTCGCCAACCGTCGGCCTGCGCGGCCCAATCGGGGATAGGTTTCCCCGGCAATGAGAACGAAGGAGTGGAAATGTCGAATGAAGCGAAATGCCCAGTGCCGCACGGCGGCAACCCATCCACCAGTACAGAGACGGCCTCGCCCATGCATGGTGCCGTAACTCTCAACTCACGCAAGATCACGCGCAACGAGCATTGGTGGCCTGACCGCCTCGACCTCGCCGTCCTGCACCAGAACACCAAGCTGGCCGATCCCATGGGCCAGGACTTTGACTACGCAGTCGAGTTCAAGACCCTCGATCTCGACGCCGTCATCAAAGACCTCCATGCCTTGATGACTGACTCGCAGAGTTGGTGGCCAGCGGACTACGGACACTATGGCCCGTTCTTCATCCGCATGGCATGGCACAGCGCCGGCACCTACCGCACCCATGATGGCCGCGGCGGAGCAGGCATGGGAACGCAGCGTTTTGCGCCCCTCAACAGCTGGCCGGACAACGTCAGCCTCGACAAGGCTCGCCGCCTGCTATGGCCCATCAAGCAGAAGTACGGCAAGAAGATCTCCTGGGCCGATCTCATGATCCTTGCCGGCAACGTCGCGCTCGACTCGATGGGTTTCAAGACCTTTGGCTTCGGCGGCGGGCGAGCTGACGTCTGGGTTCCACAGGAAGATATCTTCTGGGGTTCGGAGCACACGTGGCTCGGTAGCGATCGCTACCAGGGGGAGCGTAATCTCGACAATCCTCTCGCCGCCGTGCAAATGGGTCTTATCTACGTAAACCCGGAAGGCCCCGATGGCAAGCCCGACCCGGTCGGCTCCGCGCGTGATATCCGCGAGACATTCGGTCGCATGGCCATGAACGACGAAGAAACCTTCGCCCTCATCGCCGGCGGCCATACCTTCGGAAAAGGCCATGGCGCATACGACCCCGGTCCTAACGTCGGCCCCGAACCAGAAGGCGCACCCATCGAGCAGCAGGGGCTCGGCTGGAAAAACGGCAAAGGCAAGGGACACTCGGAAGACACCATCTCTTCGGGCCTCGAGGGCGCTTGGACCAGCAACCCCACTAAGTGGGACATCGAGTACCTCGACAACCTCTACAACTACGACTGGGCCCTGAAGAAAGGCCCCGGCGGCGGCTGGCAGTGGTACGCCGTGAACGAGGAAGCTAACATCCCCGACGCGCACGTCAAGGATAAGAAGCACCTACCCATGATGTTCACCTCGGACCTCGCGCTCAAGTTCGATCCCGCCTACGAGACGATCGGCAAGCGCTTTCAGAAGGACCCCGCCGCGTTCGCCGATGCCTTCGCTCGCGCATGGTTCAAGCTCACACATCGCGACATGGGTCCCCTCGTTCGCTACCTTGGCCCTCTGGTTCCCAAGGAGCAGTTGATCTGGCAGGACCCCGTCCCCGCTGTCGATCATAAACCTATCAGCGAAGCTGAAATCGCTTCACTGAAGCAGAAGATCCTCGCATCAGGTCTCTCAATCTCGCAGCTCGTCTCGACTGCTTGGGCAGCGGCGTCGTCCTTCCGTGGCTCTGATAAGCGTGGTGGAGCGAATGGTGCACGTATTCGCCTCGAACCGCAAAAGAACTGGGAAGTGAATCAACCTCTCGTGCTCGCGAAGGTTCTGAGCACGCTCGAGGGAGTTCAGAAGGACTTCAACGCGACAGGCAAGAAGGTATCACTCGCCGATCTGATCGTTCTGGGCGGTTGCTCTGCGGTTGAAGCGGCTGCGAAGAAGGCTGGATACGACGTTACTGTTCCCTTCACGCCAGGCCGCACGGACGCTTCGCAGGAGCAGACCGATATTGCCTCCTTCGCGCCGCTCGAACAGACCGCCGACGGCTTTCGCAACTACCTCCGTCTCGGCCACACCGTGCGAGCCGAGGATTTGCTCGTCGACCGCGCCCAGTTGCTGACTCTGACCGCTCCTGAGATGGCTGTTCTCGTTGGTGGCCTGCGTGTTCTCGGCGCTAACTTTCGAGGCTCGAAAAATGGTGGCTTTACCACTCAGCCGGAGACTCTGACGAATGACTTCTTCGTGAACTTGCTCGATATGGCGACGGAGTGGAAGGCATCTTCTACTTCGGAAGGCTTGTTTGACGGTTTAGATCGCGAGACCGGGGACATCAAGTGGACTGCCACCCGTGTGGACTTGATCTTCGGTTCCAACTCTCAGCTGCGGGCCCTGGCAGAAGTCTACGCATCGGTCGACTCGAAGGAATCGTTTGTGAAGGACTTCGTTAGTGCGTGGAACAAGGTCATGAACCTCGACCGCTACGACCTGCGCAAAGCGTAGTTCGTCGGTTGTACCTCAACTCCGCAAATAAAGGGGGCTACCACAGGGTAGCCCTTCTGCATATGCAGCCTTCAGGACAGGAGGCAACCGCCGATCATTGAAGCCTCGCGTACACTGCCTTGGCTGTTTCAGGCGGTCTGAGTGCTGCATCTGCGTCAAAATGACTAGCGTTCGGCAAATGCCGCATCAATTAGGCACCGCTTGTCGGATTATCTGACGAGTTAGGTCGCAACCTCGGGTTAGGTTGGCATTTGGGCGAGAATAGAAAGGACCCAATAGGTGAATTTAGATTGCAGGGAGTTGCAATGAGATTGGATCAGGTGCGCGCGAAGTACACGGAGCTTCAAGGTGCGGGGTTGAAGCTGGATTTGACGCGGGAAGCCTTCGCCGGAGCGGGGAGATGGTGTAAGAAGTTTGAATGAAAGGCGAGTTTTTGGCCTTGAACATGATGCAGAATCCCAGGTATGTCGCCTAGAACGCCAGCGCGCTGCGCTTCTTTGAGCGGCTGAAGAGCACAACCACTCACATGTTTGTCGTAGATGAGTATGGTTCGCTGCTGGCTTGGTGACGTTTGCCGATATGCTGGCAGCTCTTGCGGCAGATCGGAGCGAAGTAACCGAGGAGAAAGAACGTCCGCTCCAGCATGAGAGTCACAGCAACTATCTCATCTCGAGGGGCTATCCCGTGGATGACGTTGTCGAAGCCATGTTGCTGCCCAACCGGGCCGAGCAGAATTACAAGATTGCGGCGGGTCTCGTTCTCGATCATCTGAGCCGTCGTTCGGCCTTAGGGAGAAGTCATCCAGCTGCTTACGCTTCGGGTCGAGATCGTCAGTCTACCAACAACTGACCTCGAACACAGCAATTAATCTTCGCGTGATCTTGGATATCCTTCTGTGCGACCCTTCGTCAGTAATGCCGATTGTAGAGGAAACCTAGCTTCTGCTGCATTGCAACTACGCTTACCTGAAGCCACTCTTGATAAAGGAGATCACCAAGCTGAGTGGGACTTGCCGTTGCCGAAACAACTGACTCCGCCGCTCTCGCAACCCGCGTCGCCGGTGAGGGATGCGGCTGCCATGCTGATAAATGATTTGGTGCTCTGGTAGTACTTTACTGGACGCTGTCGTCGGTATGGAACCGGGTGAGGCTGGATACGCCAAGAGCGTCCTCGCCGTAGTCGTGCTGGTTGCCCACAATCGACCATCTGCACATCGTGGACCCGCTCGGAGGCAACCCTTTCTTTCTGGCGCTGACCAGGGAATACTCATCGGAAGCACGAAAACATTGTCCTGGCGCATTGCCGTCAACAGTTTTTCTTGCTGGTTGCGACGTATTTTGTCCGGACTTACGTGCTCGCCTTTTTTGGGATTTCGCCGCCAGGAGTCCAGGTGGGCGGAAGTCTGATCGTCATTGCGACAGGATGGACGCTGCTAAAGCAGCGAGACGACGAAAAACAGGACGTACAGAAAGCCGTCCAGCCACAGGACACAATCCGCCGGGTATTTTATCCCTTGACATTGCCATTGACCGTAGGCCCTGGATCAATCTCCGCGGCGATTACGCTGGGCGAGAACGCGGCTCACCATCAGCCGTACCATTCTTTTGACAATCTTGGCGGCACTCTTTGGATTGATTCTGATCGCGATCAGAATCTTGCTCTGTTATGGATTTACCGATCGGCTGGCGCGAATCCTAGGAGCAACGGGGGATGACGGTGATCACGCATTTGTCGTCCTTTTTCCGGTGTGCAGATCGCTTGGACCGGGATTAAAGCCTTCCACTCGCACGCAGAAGACTGTAAACGCGAGGCCGAAAATACTTCGAGTGCGGCCCAAGTCGCATCTCTCAGATCTCGGCCGCTGCCCGAGTGTCAGGCAGTGAGCTCATTCAAGCGGCGGCTACTGGCATTTCGGCAGAGGAATGTCGGATCATCCTTGCCGCGCAGCGCAAGGTCCTCCAGCGCATCGATGAGAAGACTGGAGTCGTTAAGGCTCTCAGCGCGAATCAACTTCAATCCGAGGTTTCTTGCTGTCTACTGGAACGCGATGTCGATGTCGTAGAGGGCTTCAACGTGATCGCAGAGAAAGCCGACGGGCTGGATTACAACCGTTCCATAACCATCGGCCTTCAGCTGCGACAAGGTGTCCTCGACGGTGGGACCAATCCACGGGCCGCCGCTCATGCCCTGACTCTGGAACGCAAAGTACCAGCCATCGGGGCTTAGGCTATCCTTCAACTCTCCGGCGACCAACGGTGCTGTTTCTTTGCAGTCATCCGCATAGCAGTCGGGACCGTTCGCGAGGATCATCCCGTGGTATTCAACTGGAGACTCGGAGGGTTCAATAGTGCGCGCCGGAACTGAGTGCGCGATGAACAACACGGCGACACGGCCACTACGTTTCGATCGGGCGGTACTCAACGCTGCCTGCATTCTCTGCGCGAAGGCTTTGATGAGCATCGGGTGGTCGGCCCATCCTGCGACAAAGTCGACGTGGAACGATCCAGCAACCGCATTCTCGACTGCACGTTTGAACAGACCGACACTGGTCCGCGAGTTCTGAGGCGCCAGGCAAATCGCCGTTATATTTTCGATCCCGACCGACCTAATGTCATCGACGACGTCGCGGATGAACGGCTTCCATTCCGCATTCCTACATATACCGGGCAGTCCATGCGCTCACGTAAACGGCCTGCCTGCCGCATCGGCCAGCGTGTCAGATGCGGACCTGCGATCGAGGGTGTGTTACGCAGCCCGATTGCGGCATAGCGTTCCTGAAGCTCATGCACTACCTGAGGCGGAACACCGCGTCCACCGATGACAAGACGGAGGTATTCTTCCATCTCTCCGAGCACGTCTGGTGTTCCGTGCGCGAGCAACAGGACAGCTTCTTTAGCGTTAGCTTCATTTTCCTTTTTCATCTCAACTCCCTTCACCACGAGCTCGGTGCATACCGTTTACTACAGTCGCATCTTCAATCGGCCTTCGGGGTCTGCTTCAAAATCCCGAGTATCTCCGGATCGTCTAATTGCTCGGCAAGATAGAAGGCGTCGAAGCCCCGCATGTCCTTGATGCTGGGATCGGCGTTCCTTGCGATCAGTAACTTGACCCCCGATTTGCGGCCAAACTGCACGGCGTAGATGAGCGCAGTTGCTCCATTCACGTCCGCCATTGATCTTTGCACCGTTATCGAGGAGGATGGCGGCACACTGCTCGTCGCCCTGGAACGACGCACCCATCAGGGCCGTGCGGCCAGTCGCGTCTCCAATCTCAGCATCTGCGCCATGTTTCAGCAGCAGCTCAGCGACGTCGGGGCTCTAGTTGTAGGTCGCAAGAATGAGCGCGGTATATCCACGCTCGTCCTTCTGGTTTATGTTGATCTTCTGGTCGATCAAAGTCTGGGCGATCTTGACTTTGTTGCTCCTCGCCGCGTGATAGAGATCCTGAGATTACCCATGCAGGAACGAGGTCAACGCAATCATGACGAAGAGGACGGCAATTAGTCTGACTTTCATCGTGAGATTCTCCTCTGGCTGCGACTCTTACTTGGTACTTGAACCCTGTGTTGTCGTCGACTTTGCCGCTCCCCCCTGCGCGAAGCACACGGATGACCGAGATCCTCCCGAACATGACCGCATACATCACGCTGGTCAGCCCCTTGGAATCGACCGCATTGGCGTTTGCTCCGTTGTCGAGAAGAAGTCTGACGTCTCTCTCATTACCCTTGAAGGAAGCACCCATCAAAGCTGTCCCTCCTGAGTGGTCTTTGATCTGTGTTCGCCCCGTGCTTCAGAAGGAGCTGGGCGACCTTGAAGTTATCGTTGTAGGTTGCAAGGATGAGAGGAGTGTAGCCCTCATCGTCCGTTTGATTCACGTCAGCTTTTGCACTGAGTAGCGCCTTCGCCAAATTCACATCGTTATGGCGCGCCGCAGTAAAGAGGTTGAGAGTCTATGCGGAGGCTAAGTTTAATGCGCTGGCCACAGCAACGAAAATAATCAGCAGTTTAGTCTTCATAACATACTCCAGAGGCGAGGTGCGGGTTCCATGTGAAACCCGCACCACTCGGTCTACAGCTTGGCGGCGCGCGCCTCAATCTGTTGCAGGTTGAGGTGCAAAGCTTGGGCGAGGCGGGTTCCGTAGCTGACATCCGCTTTGTAGAAGTGACTCACCATCTCCAACACAGTGTCTGGGTTGGTCACCTGCGACAGGTCGCCTAAGAGATTCGTATGAGATCGTCCTGATCCTGCTTGCTGACGGAGCGATACAAATCGCCCGCCTGACGATACTCGTCCCTGATGCGGATGGGGTGATGCACCGTGGTTGCGCCCAGTGCCGCTTGCGAGTAGTCGAAAGCCGGGTTCTCGACCATCGTGTTCGGCGAGCGGTTCGGCTGGTAGTTATCTTCTCCGTGCGTCTCGCGGGTGTCCATTGTCCGTTCTGGTTGTAGCTGTTCACCGGCGAGACCGGCCGGCTGATCGGCAGCTGCTGGAAGTTAGGTCCGATGCTGATCCGGGGTCACGATCTGCACGCTCAACTCCCACGCGGGGAAGTTACCCTTGCCGACCTCGCGATATAGGTTGTCTGTGGCTCCCTGGGGTCCTTCACCAACTCGGCAGCAACGGTGCGCGGGTTGGTGTTCAGATACCCCTGCATCGAGGTCCATTTGTACTTGACGAACATAACCTTGCCCTGTGCATTCACCCAGCGGAACGCGTGTACGCCATATCCGTCCATCTGGCGATAGTTCTGCGGCGTGCCGCTATCGAGGTACATATAGGCATCATGTTGGTCGATTCCTTCTCCAACGAGAGGAAGTCCCACTGACGAGTCGGGTCTTGGCGGTTAGTCACCGGCGAAGCTTTCATCGCGTGGACAAAATCCGGAAACTTGATCGCATCGCGGATAAAGAACACTGGCTGGTTGATGCCGACGATATCGTAATTACCCTGCTCGGTGTAGAACTTTGTCGCGAAGCCACGCGGATCGCGAGTGCCCTGCTCCGGCGAGCCGGTGGCGGGCATCACTGTCGAGAAGCGAACGAAGACAGGAGTCTCCTTGCCCTTTTGATTCGGGAAGGCGGCCTTCGTGTACTGCGACTGATCGCCGTAGGAGACGAAGACACCATGTGCTCCAACGCCGCGAGCATGGACCGCGCGCTCTGGGATGCGCTCACGATCGAATGTTTGCAGCTTGTCGATCAGATGGAGGTCTTGCAGCAAGACCGGTCCATTCTCACCGGCTGTTAGAGAATCCTGGTTATCAGCTACCGGAGCGCCTGCGTTTGTGGTGAGAGTCTTAGTCTGCTGCTGTCCATAAACGAGGCTTCCAGAAAAAAGAAGTGCAACCGCCAATTTTGTCTTCATCCTATTCTCCACTTTCGCGTCGGCTCTGCGTGGTTCAACGAAACATCTTGAGCGTATCGTCTCAGCAAGCGTAGAGGTAGATCGTGCGGACTATAGTTGATATTGCATTTTCAGAATAGCTGCGAAGTGCGCAATTGACGCTAGTTTCTATGCGTCTAGCTTTGCGATCTGTTCCGCTACGGTTCGCAACCACTTTGTAAATGCGATCAGCGTCTTGAACCTGGCGCTGCTCTTCAGGCGTGCATAGCCAATGCGCCTCGATTGCTCCTTAGGCAATGGCATGACAGCACAGCGGTCTGCATGGATTGCCGCCATTCGTGGCGCGAAGGTTATTCCGGCTCTCGACGCTACCAGAGGGAAGATGGATCCAAAGTGATCGGACTCGAAGACGGGTGTCATCTTCGCGCGGCCTCTCCTGCAGGCGATCAGCATGTCGTCCCTGAAACAATGACCTTCCTTCAAAAGAAGTAGCCGCTCACCGGAAAGATCTAGTGTGGCGGGTTGCGCCTGACAAAGTGTGTGGTCCTTTGGAGCAACAAGAACGAGTGGCTCACGTAATAATTCGCTACAGGCTCACAATGATCACGTCTATATCGCCTGCCCGGAGCTTATCGACAAGCTTCATTGTGACGTCTTCCGTCAGAACAATGTCGACCTCTGGATACAGGATCCAGAATTCGGGAAGGCGTGGCGCGAGCAGGTATGGAAGGACCGTCGAGATAACACCGATCCGAAGCGGTCCACGGATGCCATCTTCCAGTTGCCGAACTTGCGACTCAGCAATCTTGGATCTGTTGAGTATTTCCTTTGCGTGCGAGTAAAAGATTTCACCGGCGTGAGTCAACCGTACTGACCTGACCAGCCGTACAAAAAGGGTAGATCCAACCGATTTTTCTAATCTGCGAATCTGTAGAGAGAGCGTCGGCTGAGCTATCCCTTCCTGCTCCGCAGCCTTGGTGAAGCTGCCATATCGAACGACCGAACAAAAGGACCTTAGTTGTTGGAGTTCCATCGCATTTCTATGATCTCGGTCTATGCAATTTGGCGAATTAGCGATTGGGAACTCGCGAGACTTTTTTGAGCAGGCCTGCAGTCGCGTCGAGGCTATAGATCTCAATGAATAATGGCTCCGCGACAGACTTGTTACGGAGCCACATTCGGCAATTTACCGGATAAAGGAGATCGCCGCCGCGTTACTTGTGCTCCGCCAGGAAAGCTTCAAGAGCCCTTGCAACACCTTCGCCGTAAGCCGCATCGGCCTTGGTGCAGTTCGCAACATGGCGATCCCGGACAACTTTAGAGGCCGGACCGAGAGCTCGAGCGGTGTTCTCAAGCAGACGCTGCTTTTCCTCCGTGCTGAACATACGGAAGAGGTTGCCCGGCTGCGAGTAGTAGTCGTGATCGTCCTCACGAAAATCAAACTTCTGTGCGTCTCCGCTGATGGCCAATGGCGGCTCCGAGTAATCGGGCTGCTCCTGCCACTCGCTATGACGGTTGGGCTCGTAGCTGGTGGTGCCGCCATAGTTTCCGTCGACGCGCATCGCGCCGTCGCGATGGTAGGAGTGGAACGGGCACTTGGGCGCGCTGACCGGAATCAAAGAGTGATTGACTCCGGGCGGTAGCGCTGTGTGTCGCCGTACGAGAACAGGCGTCCCTGAAGCATCCGGTCCGGTGAGTAGCCGATTCCCGGGATGATGTTCGTTGGAGCAAAGGCGCCCTGCTCGACATCCGCGAAGAAGTTCTCGGGATTTCTATTCAGTTCGAGGACGCCGACTTCGATCAAAGGATAGTCGGCGTGAGGCCAGACCTTGGTGAGATCGAACGGATGGACGTGGTAGGTATTCGCATCCTCCTCATTCATGATCTGCACATACAGCGTCCAGCGGGGGAAGTCGCCCCTCTCGACTGCCTCGTACAGATCGCGCTGATGAGTCTCACGGTCCTTGCCCATCAGGGCTTCGGCTTCCTGATCCGTGAGGTTCTGGATGCCCTGCTGGGTCTTGAAAGTAAACTTCACCCAGAAGCGCTTGCTCTCAGAATTGATGAAGCTATACGTGTGGCTGCCAAAGCCGTGCATATGGCGGAAGGAGCGTGGGATTCCACGATCGCTCATGACAACGGTGACCTGATGCAGAGCCTCCGGAAGGTTTGTCCAGAAGTCCCAGTTGCTGTCCGCGCTGCGCATGCCGGTTCGGAGGTCGCGCTTGATGGCGTGGTTGAATCCAACCATGGCACGATCACAGCGACCTTCGGACATGTCGTTCCCACATCGATCGCGGCCAATGAAAACAGTCTATTCATCGGCAACCTTGGGCAATTTCCCATCACCTCCCAGTGGGAACGCGTCACCACGCTGTCCTGGGATATCGGATTCCACGATCCGACACCCGGCCTGGGCAACAGACCGGAGGGCCTGAATCAGCTCCGTATCGCAGGATCCCGGGCAGGATCTACTACCGTCGTCGCGCTGAAACTTGGCCCCGATGGCCTGCTCTATGCCCTGGAGCTCTCCGACACTCCCGGGGGTTTTCCGAATCCCGGCGACGGCAAGGTCCTGAGGATCAACGCCGATGGCAGCATCCAGACCGTGGTCACAGGTCTGACCCTGCCCGGAAGCATGGCCTTCGGTCCAGACTACTCGCTGTATATCACGAACAATGGCGACCTTGGACCAAGGGAAGGGTCAGGTTCTTCGTGTCGATGTCCCAAGGTAGGCTTTGGTAAGTCCTCATCTGCGGTTTGGGCCTTTCCGGCTGATTGCCGTCCGGGGACCCCTGACCGCAGATGCCGCATCACAGAACTACGCCCTTCGAAGCATCTCGCGTTCCATGGACAGAATCCATGCCAAGGGTCTACTGCACTAGATTCATCCGCCGCAAAAGTTCGTGAAAGCGAGGATCGCTACGGATTTCGTCGTGTCTCGGATCTGCGTTCAGTGTCATCATGAAGATGCAGCGCTTCTCGAATGCACGATCGAACCAATCGAACGCCTCATTCACCCTGCCAAGTACTACCCGATAGTCTTCTGCAATGTCATACAAAGTGCAGGGATAGCCATTATGTGAGAGTGAATACTGAAGGTGGCCCTCACGATAGCCCTTCCACCCGTTCTTCTCGTACTCCAAGCGCAAAAGATGGACCTGCTGCGGAGAGGCATGCGTCTCGATTCCCTTGAGTTCAGCAGCGACCGACTGATCGTACTTGCCCTCAGCTTCATAAACGTAGGACACCCAGCCTTGAACGTTACTCACCCCGTCTGGCGCTATTTCACTTGCGCGCACTAGCGCTGCCAGCGCTTCGTCGTAGTGTCGGCCGTAATAGAGCGTACTCCCCAGGTACCGGTTTGCAAAGAATGATAGCCGATCCAATTCCACTGCCTTTCGCATGTGGGCAATGGCCTCCTCAGTGCGAGTTCTTACAGTCAAATAAATTGCATAGCGGATCTCGGCAAGAGCGCTGTTTGGCTGTCGCCTGCGCCGCAGGCCTCGCCAGTATAGTGCCGGCGAGGGTCCCACGCGCAGCTTTCCTCCAAGTTCCAGGTCTACGCGTCCGGATTGACGGGCCGCGTGGCCTCGAATTTGACCCTGACGGACAACTTTACGCCGCCGAAGCCTCAACCGCGCCAGCGAGATCGAAGACGTAGTTACCGGGCCATTCGCTCAGCCCAGCAAGGATGTCTGCGAATGCGGGGCAAGAGTTCTGGAACTCTTTAGGTGTAGACGATGTGTAACGCTACCATCGTTCGAGGTCGGGGTTGATCGCTCTATCCGCCCCGGCGACGACCATGCAACTCGGTTTTTCTCTCCATGCAGGGGAGGTGATGACTGCCTTGAAATTGTCCGCGGCGTTGGGTAGCTGCGATCGCGCATGAAAGCAGTCGCTGCGCCGTTTGGGATGGGACAGATCAACTCTGAAGTTGCTTGTTCCCAACGAAAGGAAAATTTGGAAAAGGTCGTCCTTTGGATATCCAACAGCAATGTTTTGCAGCATGGATGGCTCTGGAAAGGAGGTCTTTCTCGTTGGTTGATCCGTTGGACTTCATCATTACGGTAAACAATGGCATAGAGCCGCCTCCTGAATGTTGGATATTTCTGCCTCCAGACATTTCAGGAGCGCCTATCTATGAGCAGTTCGCAGATCCATTGCCACAGATCTCGAAGCCGGCTCTACTACTCTTAGGTCTTCTAAAATTAAAGATCTGTTTTTCGTTAGGGTCAGCGTGAATACTGTCGTTTCTCGATTTGATTTCTCGAGGCGGACGCTGCCACCGTGCTCTTCAGCCACTCGACGAGCGAGGGTGAGCCCAAGGCCTGTTCCGTTCGGTTTTCCTGCGGTCACGAACGGCTCGAACAACGTCCTCCGGACAGAGGCAGGTATACCGAGGCCATTGTCCACAATTGTGACGTAGATCCGTTCATCGACCTCCGTAAGGTGGACCTTCACCTCAGGCACGCGAGTCGAGTGTGTCGCAGCCTGACAGGCATTGAGCAGCAAATTATAGATGGCACTTTCAAGATTCCTCGTATCGATGTCTGCTTCCGCCGGCGGGAACTTGCCGACTGTGATGGACACGTTCCGCCCATCTGGATGAAACTTCACTGCCGCAACGGCTCTATCAACAACCAGAGAAACGCGCTCATGGACAAGCGGGCTTTTCCGTCCGCTACTACCGAATTGCAGTAGTGAATCAATGCGCTCTGTCATCTCGAGCACTGCTTCTTGAATTTCGAGCAGCAGATCGGCCCGCACACTCGCACAGATATCGTGGCGCTCGAGGAACTCGGCGTTCGCGTAGATCGCCGCGAGCGCGTGGCGCATATCGTGTGATATCGAACACGCCATCCTACCGATTGCCGACATCCTCTCTGCCTCTATCGGTTGGCTTGGTGCACGCCACTGAGGGTCGTCTCGCAGGTCCAGATCAACGTCTTTCTCATTGCCGAGATCCGAACTCTTTGTTTTTCTACGATGCGTTCTCACTGTTCCCCCTGCGTTCTAGTGACATAGGTATCGAAGGACTGGCGCCTGCGACTTCCATTGTGAGGCTCCCGGCGCGTGCGGCCACCGTTCAAGGTCGGGTCGACCGTTCTATCTTTTTTCGCTACAACCATCTAATTCGGCTTGCTCCTCCACGCAGGCGTAGTCATGACTGCTTTAAAATTGCTAGCTGCGTTGAATACCTGCGTTTCGTGTCATAAAGACGGCCGATTCAACAAGCAAATCGGCTACAAATACAAGCTCGCGCAATCTTATCCGTGGCTGGGCCACCATGAAATTCGCGGGTCTTTGTACTATTTCTGGCGATTCTCCCAGACTAAAGATACCTATGCGTCATAACAACCTGTCGCTTCTGAGATAGGCGGAACAACGCTGAGACGATCAATCGCATGTTTGACAAGTCCTTTCACCTCAGATGGTGATACGCCGAGAAACTTTGCAACCTCGGCTTCAGATGAACGGATTATCAATCTCAGCATGAATGCCAGGCGGGGGTGATCGGGCAAACTGCCAAAGGGCTCCGGCCGAAAAAAACGGTTCTCATTTTCCTCTCTGCGCGCGTCCGACAGTACAGCAATCGCCTGCGCGATGAGAACATCTTTAGCTTGACTGTAAGCGAGTGCGGGAATGGAAGATTCAAATGCAGTCATATAAAGCTTCGCTATCGTGCGCACGAGCGTATCTTCGACGAGCTTGCCATCTGCTACGAGATACCATGCCAGCGTCGCGAATTCATCCAAGTGCTCGAGCAGCAGGAAGCACCATGATGCGCTTCGCGGTGATGGGGTAAATGATACAGATGCGAATGAAGTTACCATGGTTGTCACTCCTAGCTTTGTAATTCCGCAGCGCGTTTCAAAGGCCAAGAACCGTCACTGCTGATGAGGCTCTCATCCAAATCAACACCCTTTTCAAACGTGAGGATATTGCCGCGGCCTGAACCTTTGTTTTCCTACGGTGTGTTCTCACTGTTACCCCTATGATCTGAAAACGTAGATCGAAGGACTGGCGCCTACTACTTCAATTGTGTGGCTTCCGGCTCGTACGACAGGCCACCGTTCGAGACCATAAAGGCAGCCGGCTCAACAGGCAGATCGGCTGCAAAGTAATCATGTAACTGCGTGGGGTCGAGATAAGTAAACCCGTCTACCGCCGTGTTTATTCCAATAGATTTGCCGAGATCATTTGGGAAGCGTCTTATACCAGCAGCAGCGGTAGGATGCTGCATAGCAGGGCTCATCCGAGGGCCGTCCGCGACCGAACCACTATCCTGTCTCGGCGCCTGATCTCGATTTGTGTGTATTTGTTCCTTGAACCACGGCCGCATGCTGAACGCGTATACGCAGATGCAAAACAAGTTTGCCGGATAAAGCCAAGCTGTGACGTTCGCAATCCGATTGCACAGACGATCAAGCTGTTGACAATTGCGACAAGGAGTCCGATCCAGGATTTTCGCGCGAGCAAGATTGTCGCTAGGATGGTGAGGAAACAAGAAAGATAGCCCAAATGGAACATCGCAAAAACCGAACCTCCCATTGAAGCTTCCTCCGATTCAGAGAATTAGTGATTCGTAAGTCTCTGATCCGTCTTCCGTGCTCGATCCTGTTGAAGTGACTATGAAGGAAGACTCGGATGATTGCATCCCGCAAAGGAAGGTATTTTCAACGCTAGTAACTGGTCCGCATCCGACACCACTATTGAGGGAGGATTTAATGCCCCAAGGGTATGCACAACTGTTGCGTGCAATCTCAATGAAGTGCGGAATCTTCGTTGGAATCATGGACGAGGTGAACGCGGCCCTCAGGAATAATGATTTCGCGACGACCGAAGAGCCGCGCATCAAGTGAAAAGGCGCCCGGGCCAAGCAAGACAAGCGCGGCGGATATCGCAGCCAGATTGAAGGCAGCTAACGCACTGATGTGGTGGTTGTTGGCTTTAGTCATCAAAAATGAAGAACCTCCCGTCATGAGATAACCAACTGTCGCCGCGGCATTTGCAGCAGGTGTAAGAAAGCCGACGAAAATCGCCGATCCAACAGCGATTGCGAGCGATCCAACTGCCCAAACGCTAATCGAGTGACTGTTGGGTCCATCGAGCGCGTCAATTCCGAAAATGATTGCATTGACAGCAACTGTAAGCCGCAGAAAGATGAGACCGATGCCTGGCCAACCCTCCGGGAAGCTGGAAAAGAGTCTTTGCAGCGGATGCCTCCTCGGGACACAAAACGTGCCAGCAAAGAGACTAGCTTCTTTCGCCGCGAATTGGACCCCCAGATCGAGTGCTTTTCTTGGACTACTCGCAGACTCTTCGTACTTTCTTTCTGGAGTGTGGGTTTAGCTAGAGATGTATTATTCCGCGTCTAATTCCGATAGCGACGGCCTCGGTGCGATCGCTTGCACCGAGTTTTTCCATGATGTGCTTAATATGTCCCTTTACTGTTTCCTCAGAGATGAAAAGGAGTGCTGCGATGTCGCTGTTTCGATTTCCTCCGGCGACCTTCTGAAGGACCTCAACCTCTCGCTTGCTCAACGTTTCAGCCCCAAGATGCTCAATGAGCTGAACTGCGACCTCGGTAGGGATCTGTTTCTGCCCCGCATGCACCTTGCGGATCATATCTACGAGCTGTTTTCGGGGCATGTTTTTGAGCATGTAGCCTTGCGCTCCCGCCTCCAGAGCGCGTTTAATCTCGGCGTCTCCTTCAAACGTCGTGAGCATGATCACACGGGCATTCGCGAACTCTGTGCGAATGGAGTGCAATGCGTCGATGCCCCCCATATCCGGCATCCGGACATCCATAAGTGTCACGTCAGGCCGATGTTCACGAAATCCCCGGATGGCATCGTGTCCAGTTGACGCCTCCGCAACCAATTGCATGTCGGGTTCATTTCTGATGACGGTCGCAATGCCTTCCCTCATGAGAGGATGATCGTCAACGCAGAAGACTCGAATTCTGGGGGGCGCGCTCATTTATGTACTCGTTTCTCTTTTTCATGCTTCGGCGTCTCGAGCCTCTCTCGGCTGAGCCAACGGAACCACCGCGATATAGGGTCATTCGAACCTTTTTCGAATGCGATCGAGCCTGGAACGGTCAGGTCCACTTCAGTTCCTGCGCCAATACGGCTCCGAAGTCTTAAATTAGCGCCAATTCTTTTCGAGCGCTCTCGGATGCCGACGAGTCCCCAGTGCCCCTCAAGACCTGAATGTAGCACCCGAGAATCGATTCCACGGCCATCGTCGCGCACCAATACTCTAAGATGTCTGCTCGCATATTCTACTTCGACTTCGATACGGTTCGCATGCGCATGCATAAATGCATTCAATAGAGCCTCGCGGCCAATGCGGTAGACTTCATCGCGGATTAGCGGCCGCAAAGGACGCGTAACACTGTCAACGATAACGCGGTAGTTAGTGTTTCCGTCGAGGGGGAACTCCTGCCGCAGTCGGGAGAAGGCCGTCTCAAGGTTCTGGTCGGGCGACTCCGTTGTGCGTAGCCCGCGCAGCGCATTTCTACCTTCCTCCGTGACTGTACCCATCAACTGCAGAATCCGTTTCAAGAGGGGTTTGGTAGGAGAATCCTCTGGGAGTTGATCTTCCGCTACATCAAGCTGGAGAGAGGCGCTCAAAACACCTTGCAGCAGCGTGTCGTGCAACTCCTGCGCAATCCGCGTACGCTCAGCGATCCGCTCTTGGAAACCAACATTCAATCGTTTCGTCAAGTGATGAATACGCAAACGATGAACGGCAAGAATCATCAGGCAACATCCTGCAAGACAAGCAATTCGGAACCACCACGTTTGCCAGTACGCGGGTTCGATGACGAAAGGTACTGACGTCTCCGGGCCATTCCACAGGCCGACATTGTTCGAAGCAACAATACGGAAAAGATATGTACCAGGACCCAGATTTTTATAGACAACCTGCCTAGACGCAACGGAGTCGCTCCAACCTTGATCGGAGCCATCGAGCTTATAGCGAAAACGGATGCGCTCCGGCACAGCCAAGTTCGTGCTCCCGTAGTTCAAGGTAATGGTCTGAACTCCAGAGGGAATCTTGATGGAGTTCTGCGCATTCACCGGACTTCCGCCGGCCGACATAGATTCGATTCGCACCGTGACTGGAGTCGAATTTTTGGAGATAACGATCGGATCGGCCATGGACAAGCCCGACTTGCCTGAGATCCAGATGCGGCCTTCACGATCTGCCACTACAGGGCGGTCGCGACCCGCGCCATCCACTCCCGGAAGGCCGTCGTCGATTCCGTAGCTTTGAACATCTGTTTCAGAAAGCGAATCGCTCAGAAGCCGATCGTGGTTCACCCGAAGTACATGATCGGAAGTGATGAACCACAACGAACCCATCCCATCCTCTGCAACTCCCAGAATTTGTTCCCGTAATGCCTCCGGCAGCCTTACTGGAACTCTGATCTTTCCAGAGGATAGGTACACCAGACCGTCGGAGGTTACGATCCAGAGAACATGCTTTGTATCTTGAAAAATCGTTCTTACGATTGACGAGGGTAAGCCATCACTAGCTGTGCGATTTTTCCAATGTCCATTCGCGAACGAAGCCAGACCGCTTGGAGTAGCCACCCATGTTGTCCCATCGAAACCTTCGACTATGGAATTAACACCATTTGACGGGAGTCCGCTGGAGTCCGAATAGTTGGTAAATTTCCCGCCATTCAGTCTACTTACGCCAGCGCTCACAGTCCCAGCCCAGATCGTCCCATCGCGATCACGGTGCACGGAATAAACACTGTTCTGCGCAAGGCCATCCGCCTGTGTATAGGTCCGGGCTGTAAATGAATCGCCTTTTCCGGTCAGCACCGTGAGACCGCCATGTTGCCTCCCAACGCATACTTCACCATTGCCCCCGCTGATGGAATACACAACATCGTGCTCCAGTCCATCGACAGTTATATGGCCAACTTGCCCTTCCTTCATCCAGTAGAGACCACCGGAGAGCGGCGCGAACCAAATCCGATCCGTAGAGTCGGCATAGACTGATCCAATACCGCTTGAAGGAAGACCGTCAGAAGTCGAATACGTCGTGAGCGTTCCATTTCGCAGTCGCTCGATTCCTCGCGAGCCGCCGAACCAAATATCTCCGTCAAGGTCTTCATAGATTGCTGTTACCTCGAACCCAGGTTTTGGGTTGAGTTGGTCGAGCGAAACAGCGCCGGATGGAGTGATGCGCACGATGCCATGGTTCGTTCCAACCCAGATGTTCGCGGCACTGTCTCTGGCCATCGTCAGGATCTGGAGTTGCTTAAGAGAAGAAGGCAGATTGAGCGTGGCCAGTACGCCGCCCTCCCACAAATGAATCCCATCGTCGCTTCCAATCCACAAGCCGCCGCTCTCCGCGGGCAAAAGGGCATTAATCTTAGAATCTTTGAGTTCTTGGGCAACCCTTGAAATGTGCCCTTGGCTCAGGCGAAACAGACCGTTGTCTTGTGTGCCGAGCCAAATACTCTGGTCTCGCGTTGCAGCAAGTGAAATGACATTGCCGGGACTTTGCTCTGCGCTGACTATCGTCTCCATGCGTCCATTCTGGTATCGGAATGTCCGGTCCCCTAGTCCGGAGAGAATGACGCCGCCCTCATAGTCGGAAATGGCCGCTGTGAAGGTGATGTCCTGGAGATCGAACCGCGCATATGGATCCTCGAACCTCCCGTCACGATAAAGAAGCATGCGGGGGCCCTCGAGACGAATCCAGAGTTTCCCGCTGGCGTCGGTAACAAGACCGCGGACGCGATTAATCAAAGGCGAGTTCGGAAGAGGCCGCTTAATCAGGGTGAAATTGGACCCGTCGAAACGGACCAGACCTCTTTCGGTTCCAATCCACAGATAACCATCGGCCGATTGACGAATGGCGTAGATTTTTCCTCCAAGGAACCCTTTGTCCTCTCCCCATTTGTCATGTACGTATTGTGAGATTTTTCGGGCAGGGTCTAATCCAAAAGCAGCATTCACGAGACACAAGAGCGCGATTCCAGTTATAAGTCTTTTAAATAGCCGATGCCTCTGCACCATATTTTCACGGTAGGAATTCGAATTTTTCAATCACAACCTCGACCGGTTGTTGAGATGAGCTCTTCGAGTGTCGATAACTGTACAAACCCATGTGAGCCGTTTCTTTGGCGGGAATCGGAATCCCTGAGGTAAAGATATGTTCACTGATGGTTGACCCTGGGCCGACCATCGATCCGCGAACCGTCTTGAAGGAAGCGCGCTCGGACTCCCAACGTAACATATGGGTCAGCACTCCGGCGGGGGCCATGAATCGAGAGACGTTTTCAGGGATATAAAAAGGTTGGACAACATATTGTGCATTCTTATTGTCTGCGATTCCCCAACGGCTCAATTCGATGTCAAGTTCACTGCGAATGTCATCCGTTCGAAAGTCGTCATTTGTATACAATCCTAGAGCAGCAGACGGGCCCAAATGACCAATATCTTGAACGACAAAGATGTACGAACCATAACCCAGACTGCGGGTTAAGCTCACCTCCGCACATGTCCATACGCCGTCATGCTCTTCCATACGAAGGTGCAGATAGCCGTTCTTATCGATCCACACATTTGAGGGATCATAGGAGTTGGGTTCCCCTCCTCGGTCGCTTGCAGCGTTACGCACCCTCCAGTCATATCCACTAAAGTGAATGACCTTAGGAACGATAGGTGCAACAAACTTACCTTTCGAAGTAGCGATGGCAATCACGCCGTTGCCTTCTGCGGGCAAAGTCGGAAGCTTTGTAGCAGGGTGAAAGCCGGGCTCAACTAGCAAGGCTGCATAATCAGTGCCGAGGTGGGTCGAATTCCTCCACGTCGAGTCGGGCTGAATTTCCGTAAAAGGCTGATTCGCAAAAGGTTGAATCCACCAAATGTCACTGCGAGCGTAAAGGACGATTCGTTGGCCGGGCTCCACGCCGCTCGCCCGTCCTTCAATGAATTCCAGTTGTACCGGACCTCCAGGATTGGCGGCGGGGACTAGAGTGATTTGAACATTTGGCTTGGGAGGTACCCTACTCGAATTGCAGGCAGAGAGAAGGGCGCTGACGAACACGAGAAGGATACTCGATCGGTGCTTCTTGAAGGAGGAAGTGCAAGGGCCAGCTTTCATATTCCTCCCAATGTTCGCAATATTTTGACTTTTAGCGAAGCCCATTCCTCTTTCCGAGTGGCAGAAATGCAGAGGGCCACGGGATCGACCTAAAAACGTCACTCCGTAAGCAAAAGATTACACAATCTACTAGTTACCGCACCAGGTTTTTGGATTGTCGTAGCGTTGTTCTCAGACGCCAGACATATATATACGCGTCGCCTGGGAATGCCGATGCGATCTATGGGAAAACTATAGCGGTGTTCTGATGATAATTCGACATTCCGCTCGGATATCTAAGTCCGGAATTCAGAGTCGCTAACCTACGCGCCTGCGTTTCACGTTCGCGGCCTCTTTTGATCGGCCCCGGTAATTTTGAGCCAGGAGAAATGTTAGTCTTCGGCAAAATCTCAAGGGAGATTTTGCATGAGAAGAAGCTTTTCGGTGAAGAGATTGTGCCCGTACTGAAGCAGGCAAAACTGGGAGTGCCTGTGGCGGAGGTGATTCGCAAGGTTGTGATCAGCGAGCAGATCTTTTGTGGATGAAAGAAGCAGTACGTTGGCATGGAGACCGATCAGGCTCGGCAGATGAAGCAACTGCAGGAAGAGAACAGCCGGTTGAAACAACTAGTTGCAGATTTGAGCCTGGATAAGACAACGCTGCAGCATGTGCTGAGAAAAGTTCTGAAGCCCTCGGGGGTGCCGTCCGATGGTCGATCATTTACGCGACCGGTATCGGGCGAGCGAGCGACATGCCTGCCGGGTTCTTCGGATGGTGCGAGGCACGTATCGCTATCAGAGTCGTCAGGAACCATGGGACGGAGTTGCGGATACCAGATGCCACCACTTGAATGGTTCGTAGCGTTTCCAAACGGGGTCTAACGAATCGATTAAAAACCGTTCGTTAATGGATAATAACGTCGGCCATCATCAGGAAGATGTATCCAAATACAAACTTCCACCGCAACCGGCTTCTTTTCATATGCTCTCTTTCGTTTGTAGATGAAACACCGTTGTTACTTTGTTTATTCACAAATCAACGGCAGGGCCACGGAGATTACAGGCCATTCTCCAATCTAGCGAATGGAACCGCAGTGGCACCACGCGAATGTCGCAGAGCTAATGACGAATCTAAGGCGTGTCACACTCTTGCAAGGATCTTTTGTTGATCTCAAGACAGGATGGAGATTACAGAAGAGCAGTATGAGCGGATCAAGAATGCTTGCCGGTGCAGCGTGGGAATGTGCGCTTAGGCAGTTGCAGTCGGAGCAGACCGTGCGGATCAAGATGCATCCGGACGGCACCGGCGCTCTAAAGGAAACGGATCTCAAGCCATGGGCAAGTCGCGCGGCGGATGGAACACCAAGGTTCATCTGGTTGCCGCGAAGGCATGACCTTCGCGCTGTGCCCGGCCATGCGCACGATGTTCCCGAAGGTGCTCTCTGCTGGCCGAACTGCGGCCCGATGCGGTTGGACTTTGGCGGAACGACCGGGCCCATGCCAAGCGCCAGTTGCCTGCTTTGGTCCCCCCCTCGTGGGCGCGATCCATCAACAACGGCAAGCTTTCCGGCATCGAGCCCGGGGAATACGACCGCGCTCTCTACAAGAAGCGCAACGAAATCGACTCAAAGGCTTCCGCAGACCTTCTCTCGCTTCCAGAAACTCGATGTCCTCTTCCTCGGATTCCTCAACTTCGCCCTCATCATCGAAGCCCTTTGCAGGGGGAACACGCCCTAATCGCGGCGTTAGAAGGGCCTTACGCTGGCTTACTCGGCTTTTGTTTACAAATCGTCATTTCACATGGGCGATTAACCGGCTATCGTGGACCCGTAACCAACTCCTGCGTTAGTCGGCAAACCGCACCTTACTCTCCTGAGCGAACCGGACGTCGTACTGATCGAACCGCAACCGCGGCACCTCAAGCCTATAACCCCAATCACCAATACCGGATGTCCCATCTTCGCCGCTGCAGGCTAAGGTACGCAAGCCGAAAACAGGCAGCATCGACTTCTCCTTCCGACCCCAACCCGACACAGAGCCAGGAACGGCTCACTCAAAGTGCGAATAGAAACACGGCGGAGAATAAAAACGCGGAACAACCATAACAAACAACAACAAAGGCAAAGACGTTATGAAGGGAAAAACAAAAACCACTTGACGCCAGTGACCTGCTCATAGAAACCCGACTTTCAGGGAGCTGCGCTCAACGGATTTCCTCGTTCAATGGGACCCCGGTTTCCGGTTCTAGCGCTGCGGCGCACCAGCTTCGCCACATCTGGCGAAAGGCGACGGAGAGGCCCTGGGCGACGATGGCTGGCTGGCCGATCGGCGACTGGAGGAAGCGTTCCCGCAGACCTGCGCGGAGCCGGGCCAGCGATTCCAGATTCCGCGCCCAATAAATGCCTTTCTCCACAAACTCCTGCGGGCTGCGGGCGACAAAGTCTCCGAGACCAGCGTGGTGAAGCAGAACGGGGCCGAGTCTCCCCGGCACGGATTGGCCGGTGAGGGTCAGGGTGGGCACGCCCATCCACAGGGCGTGGCTGGTGGTCGTGGCTCCGGTAAAGGGGAAGGGGTCCAGACAGAGGTCAACCTGATGATGGAGTGCAAAGTAGCTCCGGCTGTCGCAGCGCGGGTGAAACTGTAGGCGTTCGGAGGCGATGCCCTCGTCATGGAACCAGCCGCTGAGCGATTCATAGCGGCCGTCGCGGGGCATTCCGGCGATGAGCATCTGCGACTCCGGCAGGCCGCGTAGCAGCTGCGACCATAGAGAGATAACGGGGCGGCTGAGCTTGGAGAGGCGACTGAAGCTGCCGAAGGTGAGGTGGCCGCTCTCCAGCGCCGGGAGCGGATTGACGGCAGGCGCGTCCGGATTGGGCTGGAAGGGCGCGACCGCCGGCAGGTAGACGATCTTCTCGGTGAAGTAGCGGTCGAACTCGCCGGGTGGAAGAAAATCGCGGTCGGCGAGGTAGTAGTCGATGCTCCGGAGGCCGCTGGTGCCGAGGTACCCGATCCAGCCACACTGCACCGGCGCGGGTTTGCGGGCAAAGGCCAACAGGCGGTTGCGGGCGGTGTGGCCGGTCAGGTCGACCAGAATATCGATGCCGTCGGCGCTGATCTTCGCGGCCAGAGCAACGTCGGAGAGGGCGAAGATCCGGTTCCAATGGGGCACGTGGCCGCGCAGCCGATCGGTGACGGTGTCTTCGGCGGCGTGATTGGAGTAGACGTGGAGCGACAGCCCGTCATCGGCCGCCAAGTGTGAAAACAGAGGCTCGATGAAGTAGGCCAGAGCGTGCTGGCGAAGGTCGCCGGAGACGAAGCCGACTTGCAGACGACGGTTGGGCTCACGGGAGTTTTGGTGGCGCGGCCATGCGGAACGCAGCGGGGTCTCGAAGCGTTCGGCGAAGCGAAGATGCTCAGCAAAGAGAGCCTCGGGCTCGACCCCGTCGCTGTGGCTGAGACAGAAGAGCAGGCCGTGATGTGCGACCTGAAGATCGGGCCGGATCTCGAGCGCGCCGCGGTAGCTGTCTGCCGCCTCCGCCAGCCGCCCCTGATCCTGAAGCGCGGCTCCAAGATTGCAGAAGGCCTCCGCAAAACGAGGGGTCAGTTCGAGTGCCCGGCGGCTACTGGCCTCCGACTCCCCCGGTCTTTCCTGTCGCGTGAGTGCAACCGCCAGATTGTTGTGCGCCTTCGCCAGGTCGGACTGAATCTCGATCACCCGTCGATAACACGCCTCCGACTCCGCGAAGCGGCTCTGCAGATCGAACACTTCCCCGAGGCCGTAGTGGGCTGCGAGGAAGCCAGGATAGAGTTCGAGCGCCCGCCGATAGCAGCCCTCGGCTTTTGTGAGGTCCCCGTGTTCCTGGAGTATGCGCCCGAGATTGAAGCAGGCCTCGACGCAATCGGGGTCGGCCTCAAGGGCTCGCCGGTAGCAGGTCGCCGCATCGGAGAAGTTGCTTTTTCGCTGCCGCACCGCGCCAAGCATGTTCCAGCCGTAGCCGGACTTCGGATAGCGCTCTGTGAACGACCGAGCAAGGCTCTCCATCTCCTGCTCACGGCCCTGCTCGAAGAGGGAGAGCAACAAGGCGGTCTCGGCCGGTTCGGGAACGTCTGAATTGAAGCTGGCCTTTTTCTGTCCGTTCTTCGCGGACTGTGCGGCTCTCCGTCCCCTTGCGCCCTTGCCACCAGCAGGTGTTCGGTCTGGCCCGTCAGATGATTTAGCGTCTAATGCGGCAATCGGTGCTGCATCCGATCCGGCGGATGCCTCTGACGCGATGTGCTCCAGGCGGTCGCGCAGCGTGTGGACGGCGTCGCCGCGCAAACCGCTTCGCACTCCAATATTCATCATCTGTCGTGCTGCTTCTGCCTGGCCGATTTGGATGAGGGCGTCGATGCAGCTCAGCCAAAACTGGCCCTGGCCGGGGTCAGCCCGAATCGCTGCCTGGAAATACTGCAGCGCCGCGGCGGCGTGGCCGGTCGCGATGGTCAGAACGCCGAGGTTGTGGTTGGCATCCGCGTGATCGGGCCATTGGGAGAGTATGGCGCGATAGCAGCGCTCCGCTTTGAGGAGGCTGCCAGCCCGATGATGATCGATCGCCTGCTGAAGCACACGCTCCACAGGCTGCCGGACAGCGGTCTCGTCGGTCGGTATCTCTGATTGCAGCGTGGGCGTAGGCGATTGTGGCAAAACGTGGGCTCCTTTCACGACAAACTGCGGCAGTCCGTCAGGTTCACTCTGCAGGAGCAAGCGGCGCACCATAATCCCGCCGCGCAGATGTGAAAGTACTCATCCAGAGGGCATCGTCAACTTAAGACGTTGAGGGACATCCTGAACTGGGAAGGCTGCGTGTCTTGCGCTCGCTTAAGCCGCGGCGAATGATCGCGATCGCAGGAGCCGGTGATTGCTAGACCTCAATAAGTGTCGGCCCACTCGGAACAGATTTTGGACGGCATCATGGAGGGAGAGAAAACGTTGTGCGTGCCTGGCAGATTTGAATCGGCGCATTGGCCGTGCCGTTGGCCCGTCGGCTGATGCGAGGCTTCGACGCGATTGTTGGCGTACCGCACCTTACCCTTCCAGCGCCTGATCTGACCACGTCCTGTGGACCCGGAAACGCCTAAACCATCGAACATGCGAAACCCGACTTCTAGGGAACTCCGATTCAATAACTAAACACGAGCGCGTTTCTCAGTACGAATGTGCCTTCACGCGGGAAGCAATCCTGCGGCACGGTAGCCGTCAATCAGGCTGTCGTAGAGAGAGATATCTGCGCGGCTCCTTGCCATCAGTTGAGCACCAACGATTCCAGAGTAGATCGCACGTGCTCGTTTCTCGGCTTCTTTGGGGCTAGCAACCTTAGCGGCGACCAATGTCTTTCTTAGCCAAGCAACGTTGACGTCGGTGAAAGCTTGAACTTCCGTCTTCACTACGTCAGGCAGGTCGTCGAATTGCGCAGACATAAAGCTGCAAAGGCAAATGCGATTGTCGTTCTCTAGAGCCCAGCGAAAGGTCTCCGGATAACGCCGCAGCGCATCCAGCGGCTTCGGTGAGTTCTGCAGCAGAGACTCAAGATAAGCTGCAGCATCCTCCCAATAGCGCTTCGCCACCGCCGTAGCCAGTTCGGCTTTGCTCGGGAAGTGATAGTAGATACTTGCGGCTTTGATGCCGACCTGTTCAGCCAAATCACGGAAGTTCAACCCTGCATAACCGTGAGCTTGAGCAACAAGCTTCGCGGCGGCCAGGATGTCTTCACGAGCGTTTGCACTCACCACACTCCTCCACTAATAGTTGAAAAAATCTCTCGATTTCTGAATCTACCATGTGGCAGGTAGAATCTCAACTATATACCTACCAAGCGGCAGGTAGAGAGGGCACACAATGAGCACTGAACTGATTTATTCCGACGCAACGAAGCTGGCCGAACTGATCCGCACACGCGAGGTCTCTCCGGTTGAAGTCATGAAGGCACACCTTGATCGCATCGAGGCCGTCAACCCCAAGGTGAATGCGATCGTTACGATTGCTGATGGTGCCCTGAAGTCCGCCAAAGATGCAGAAGCGGCGGTACTACGGGGGGATGAACTCGGCCCCCTTCACGGTGTGCCCTTCACTGTGAAGGATTCGATCGACACCGCGAAGATACTGACCCAACGTGGATCGCCGATCTTCAAAGGACGCACGCCCGAGACCGATGCGACCAGCGTCGCGCGCATGAAGAAAGCAGGGGCTCTTCTGCTTGCGAAGACCAACCTTCCTGAGTTCTCCTACGGGATTGAAAGCGACAACCTGCTCACCGGTCGGACGAAGAATCCCTGGAATCTGGACCTGACGCCGGGTGGCTCAAGCGGTGGTGAGTCGGCGGCGATCGCGGCGGGCATGTCTCCGCTTGGTCTTGCTACCGATCTTGCAATCTCCGTCCGTGGTCCGGCTGCCCACACCGGCGTTGTGTCGCTCAAAGCGACCCACGGACGCGTGCCCATGACAGGCATCTGGCCGCGTGAGCCGCGCCGCTTCTGGCATGTGGGCCCGATGGCCCGGAGTATTCGCGATCTGTCGTTGGCGTTTTCGCAGCTCGCTGGGCCCGACGGACAGGACGGCTACTCCAGCAGCGCCGTCCCATTTGATGCCGGAGTTGGTATTGCCAACGAGCGTCCTCTTCGTGTGGGCTGGCTTGTAGAGCCCGGCTTTGGACCGATCGACCCGGAGACTACTTCAACGGTGCAAGCTGCCGCGGAAGCACTCAGAGGCCTCGGTCACACCGTCGAGTCCATACGCATCCCTGCACTTGAGCGCGACTTTGGGCTCGAGGTGTTCAGCCGTCTACATGTCCTGGAGATGAAGCCTGGATTCGTGAAGGCTACGGCCGGCCGTAGCGAGGATGAGATCTCCTACATGGCCAAATTCATGCTCGGGCTGCCCGATACACCGGCGGCGGACTACATCGATGCAGTGCAGGGAGCGGAGCGGCTAAAGGATGGCTATGCCGAGTACTTCCAAAAGCACGACGTATTGCTCACCCCAGTACTTCCAACTCCATCCTTTAAGCATGGCCAGGAAGAGTTGCTGATCAACGGTCAGACTATTGGCGCCATGGGCATCATGAATATCACATCGCACTTAAGCGTTACCGGTCTGCCGGGCGTTTCCATGCGGTTCGGCACGAGCAAGGAAGGAATGCCGATCGGTGTACAAATCGTCGGCAGCTGGCAAACCGAGTCCACGATTCTTCACATCGCTTCGCTTCTGGAGCAGGCTAGCCCTGTGCGCGATCTACACCCGAATCTCTAAACCGCGCCAGTCATGAGGGAGCAAAACAAAGGCGGACGAGCTGCTCCTGTTTGCTCCCTTCCATCCGGAGCGGAACGTCGGCTACGGGGCTTTGGGAAACTACCCCATCGCCCCTGGTGACAGCAATGTTGGGTTTATCCCTTGTTGGGAATACCTATTGTTGAAGAGAGCTGTGATGTCCGTGGACCGTAACATATTTCCTTGGATTATCACGCGTGAAAATTGTTTCCCAAAAAATCGTTCGCGGACTCTTTGCACTTTTGCGGGAGTTGTGTACTTTAGGGTTCGTCTCCCAGTTTTCCACTTCTTGTCTTTGGCCTGTCTTTAGGCGTGTTACGTTTCAATTTTCGGTTCCCTGAGGTTTTTCGAACGTGAGATGTCTGCTGCGCCATTTCTGCCCCCCTCGACACGACTCTTTTATGTTCTTCATTTACACACTCCGTCCTATGCGTGCTTTTGATTGCTGCGTTTGTTCGCCGTGTGTCTCGCCTATGACTTGGACATGGCTTCTGGTTGGTCAGCGTGCACTTCCCCCTAAAGCAGTTCGTGACAATCGGGTCGGAAATGCCATAGATAATCTTCTGACGAAAATGGGGCGCTGCGCTTTTCTGCTTGGAACTGTGTCCCTCGGTTTGTCTCTCATAACAGGTTGCGCGAGTGGAACCTCCTCGGGTGGCAGCACAACCCCACCGATGACGGAAGCGGTGACTCCGACGGTAACAGTCTCGGCGTCGCCTTCAGGAAGCATCAGCACCGCGCAGCCTCTGAGCGTCTCGGTTGCGGTGGCGTCGAGTGCAGGGGTGCCTGCGGGCTCGGTGGTTTTGAGCAGCGGAAACTACACTTCGTTTCCTTTTTTGGTAAGTGGCGGACAGGCGGTGGTGAGCGTGCCTGCGGGGCTGCTGACGGCAGGAACGGATACCTTGACGGCCAATTTCACGCCTGCGAATACGGCTTCGTACTTGAACGCGGCGGGCACCACGAATGTGACGGTGTTGGCTTCAGGAGCGGCGACGCCGGTGGTGACGGCCTCCAGCGTTACTTATTCGACTGGCGGTTATGGCAGTCCGTTTCGGGCGCTGCCGCAGGCGTCGGGCAATGTGCTGGTGTCGGTCTCGGCTTCGACCTCCGGCATGCTGGTCTTTGGGCCGGTGACAGGCGGCGGATTGCAGCTTGATCCCGCACATCTACTCGGGCCACTGAACATCTATTTGAGCCACCAGATATCTATTCGTGCCACTATTGTGGCGCCTTAAGAATGACAACTATTGTGGATATTTCTCTGCTCTAAACCATTGAAATGACGCGGTTCGAAATTGAAAAAACTCTGACTATGGATACTTTCGACAATTTCTTCAACCCTCGGGTCTGTTTGCGATGCTTGCCGTTTCGAAATGCGAATTTGGTCGGAAGAAGCAACGCCGCCTACACTCGTAATCCGTGGGAACTCCAGCCCGCCTCGCCTGACCGATTTCTGAAGGCAGTTAGAAGCACGGAGTTAAAGTACTGCTACATCATCATCATGCCCATGATGTATAAGGATTTCAGGGCTTGGTTAGTTAATGTGTCATTAGACTACGCACTATCGCCCTAGAGGTTGGTGTTTCACGGAGATCAGAAATTGATGAGCCATAGAAACTGCGGCTGCACCGTCTCCCGCTGCTGCAGCGCACCGTTTCGTAGAGTTATGGCGGACATCTCCGGCAGCAAACAGGCCTGGAATGCTTGATTCCATGAAGAGTGGCGCTCGACCATCCCTCCACATCTCCGCTGACAGGCTCGACCGGTCCAGATCCGGGCCCGTTAGAATGTAGCCCGCTGGGTCGCAATGGAGCACCCCAGGTTTTGCCCAGTCGAGGCGAGGCTTGCCTCCAATACAAACGAAGACGCTATTCGTCTCGATGGATGCAGTGTTGCCAGCTTCATCGCGATACATAATTCTCTCCAGCGCATCATCTCCTTCGAGCTTAGTTAACTTGGTCCTTGTCAGCACCGTAATCGACGAGGTGTTTTCGATGCGCTCCAGCAGGTACGTCGAAAGCGTGTCCTTCAAGCACTCCCCTCGGACGAGCATTGTCACCCGCGTCTGCCGCGCGAAGTTCAATGCAGCCTGCCCAGCAGAGTTTCCACCACCCACAATCACCACATGCCCCTTGCATATCTCAGCTTCGCTGGAGCCCGCACCGTAGTAGAGACCGCGATTCAGAAAATAATCCTCTCGTTCAAGGCCAAGTCGTGAGTACTCGATGCCAGTGGCGCAGATCGTAGCCTTCGAAGCGATCTGCTCGCCACTGGCGAACCAGCTAAACTGCCAGCCGTCCTGATGCTCTCCTGCTACTCCTTCGAGGCCTACGATGATCTCTGCTCCCAGTTTTATTGCCTGTTGACGTGCCCTGCTTGCAAGCTCCCATCCGCTGATCCCATCCGGAAACCCCATATAGTTCTCAATCTTCGAGGTGCTGCCAGCCTGCCCACCGACGGCGATCTTCTCGACAACTATCGTGCGTAGCCCTTCAGAGGCCCCATACAGAGCGGCACTCAGACCCGCCGGTCCCGCACCAAAGATCGCCAGATCGTAGCACTCGTACTTAGGTCCTTTGAACCACTCCAGAGCCATCGCCAGGTCGCGCAGACTAGGACAATAGAGTTTCGTATTTTGACTAAGAACGCAGACAGGAAGTCGAGGGTCTGTGGCGCCTGAGATTCCTGCCAGCTTCCGGGCCTCCTCATCCGTATTCAGTTCGACCCAGTCATACTCAGTGCAGTTACGGGTCAAGAAGTCGCGTATCTTGTAACCCGCGGCCGAATTCGCGCGCCCATAGATGACTATCCTGCCGTTCAACATCTTTTCTTCTCCCTCAAACCTGAATCATTCAAACCGAGATCATTCATTGAGTTCCTCCTTCGATTCCTCTTTGATCCAAGAGCAAGACGAAAAGCGTCGGCAAAATCTCCAGGCGCTCTATCTTCATTGCTTAGATCACGGGCAACTCGATTACGACAGAAGCGCGACGATAAAATCTATTGGACGAAAATATCGATCAATACTAAGGTGCAGGTTGGACACATCAGGCGGGTCGCCTCGTCTTCCTCCAAGTGGGCGAATGGTGCCTGCAAAGCTTGTGAAATCGGACCCGGTCAGCGATATGGCTATGCTCGCCACCGATACTGGAGAATCATTTGCCGCGCTCGATCTCAGTCCCGCGAAGCCGGATCTTGGAGACGCAGTGGTGGCGTTACTATATGACCTCGATGGAAACTTCAGGCTGCAGCTTGGTACGTTTGTCGGAGTCATGGAGCAACGTGGCCCGCAGGGAGAATCCCTAAGTCGCATTGCGGTTTCAATGCCAGGTATCGAGCTGGGCTCCAGCGGCACCTCCTTGTCGATCGTGAAGGAAGATTCTTAGGACTTATTCAGTCAATAGATTCTACCGACAAATTGACGTTCCTCATCCCCGCTGAGGAAGCACTTAACTTTGAGAGCCCTGGCAGTGGGCATCGATATTGAGCCGGGGTTTCGAACCGGCGACACTTTGGTTTGATGTATGTCGGAGGTACGGAGTGGCATTCCATCTGCCGAACTCATCCGCACCGCAGTTCGGTCGGCAAGGAAAAATGAATGCATAGAACAATGAAGCAACTTTCACTCGTAATTGGCTCGTCTCTTCACGCACATGGCGTGAGGTTACCGCCTAACTTGAGGGACAGTTCAGGACAGTGGCCTATAACGCGCGTGGCTGGGGGAAGTCCGACAAGACCTTAGCTGGCTACAAACTGGCAGATCTTGCGGACGAAGCTCTCTCACTCGTCAAAGCGCTGGGAATCAAACAATATGTCCGGGTTGGACATTCGATGGGAGGCAAGGTCGCGTAGCTCGCCGCATCGCGGAGGCCGGAGGGTCTTTCAGGCCTCATTCTAGTGGCTCCTGCAAAGCCAACGCCTCGGGGCAATCCTGAAGAGATGCGTCAAGGACAGCTTCATGCGTACGACAATCGTGAGAACGTTCTTAAGACCTTGGCAGTGGCAATCTGACTGCTCGTCCTCCTTCGCCAGAGATTCTAGAGCAGATTGTCGAAGACAGCATGTCCGGCTCTCGTCGAGGCGACGATGGCATACCCGTCAATACTTGAGGACATCTCGGCCGAGGTCCTGCGAAGACAAGTCCGGAGGAGTGCCAAGAAGTCATTCGGAGTGGAGTGTAGTGATTGGATCGAGGCGCATGGCCCGCAGCGCCGGGATATAACTTGCGGCGAGCGCGACAGTGGTAAGGACAAGGGTGACGCCAGCGAAGGTGGGCAGATCGGTAGGCGACACGCCGTAGAGCAGTCCGGTCATGAGATGAGAGACGATGAGCGCACCGGCCACACCCAGCCCGGCGCCAGCGGCGGCTAGACCGAGTCCACGGCGCAGGACCATCTTGAGGATATTGCCTCTTTGAGCTCCCAGCGCGAGACGAACGGCGATCTCACGTCTTCGTTCATTCACAACATAGGAAATAGTCCCGTAGATTCCAAGCCCGGCTAACAGCAAGGCAGTCGCTGCAAAAAACGCAACCATTTCCATCGAGAATCGCCTAACGGAGAGCGAGGTGGAGAGCACGTCACCCAGCGCCTCCGCACGGAAGACCGGAAGTTCCGGATCGACAGCTTGGACCTGGCTTCGCTCCTGTTCGAGGATGGTGCTGGGATCGAGTTGTCCGCGAAGAAAGATGGCCAGGCTTTTGGCTGGGTGCTGGTATACGCTGCGGTAGATCTGCGGAGTTGCCACGTCCGCCAACGATTCCGTGCGGGCATCCGCAATCACGCCGACGATCGTGGTCCAGGCTGGCTTGGCAGAGTTCAACAGCTCTCGGGCATCCAAGTGCAAGCGGACGCGTTTGCCAAGCGGGTCCTGGTTTGGCCAGTAGGTGCGAGCCGCGGCCTGATTGATGACCGCAACCTGGGGCGTGTCCTCAAGGTCTTGGTCGCTGAAAAGGCGTCCGCGCAACAGCGGCATGCCTAACAGGTGGAAGTATTCGGGCGAAACGATGGGACTATGGATCACAGGAGCCTGATTGTCCATCGTCTCGATGCCTTCGCGGATCAATGGCAGCGTGCCTGGATTGCTGTGGCCCAGGGGAAGAGCATCCACGTCGCCGATGGCCGCCTCTTCTACGCCCGGCAGGATTCGGCTGCGGCGAAGAACCTCGCGCAGCAAGACCGATTCCTGAGTCGCGGTTCGGTAGATATCCTGACTGGGATCGTTAGGCCCCGGAAGCCAGGTTTGAATGGCCACAACGCGGTCAGGATTGAAACCGGGCTGCACCTTAAACAAGTCCCAAAAGCTGCGCAGTAGAAGACCCGCGGCGACCATGAGCACCAGCGAGAGCGCCAATTCACTGATGACCAGAATCTGGCGGGCGCGTGTGCGTCCATGTGAACCTACGGAGCCGCGGCCTTCCTGCCTGAGGGTACCGATCAAATCGACACTGCTCATAAGCCAGGCGGGAGCAAGCCCGAAGATGGTTCCTGCCGCGACGGAGACTGCGAGAGCGAACGCCAGAACGCCCCAGTTGATCGATATGTCATTCATGTGCGGGAGGCTCTCCGGAACCAACTGCAGCAGGAATTTCCTCGTGAAGAAGAGAATCGCACAACCGGCGATCCCGCCAAGCAGGAAGAGCAGCAGACTCTCGGTCAGAAGTTGACGGATGAGGCGCGTTCTTTGCGCTCCCAGAGCGTGGCGAACCGCGATCTCGCGGCCTCGCACGCTGGCCCTGGCGAGCAAGAGATTGGCGACGTTGACGCAACTGATCAGGAGGACCAATCCTACGGCCCCGAACAGCAGAATGAGAGATTGTCGAACGCTGCCGACCACGCTTTCGCTCAGCGGAGTCAGGCGCACGGTCCACGCAGCCTGTGACGGATATTCCTCCGGATATTGCTTTTTCAGCGATTCAACCAGCGCATCGAGGTGCTCCTGTGCGGCCGCAATCGAGAGACCGGGCTTCAGGCGCGCGACCGCTCGACTCTGCAGACGTAAACCACGCCGTGGGGGCGGAAACGGCAGACCGGCCATGCCGGCTCCCAGCCATACTTCCGTATTCCGCTCCTCGCTGGTTGAGCCCAAATCGCGAAAGCCGCGCGGCATGACGCCCACGACGTGATAAACGTCGTTGTCCAGGCGCAGCGCTTTGCCGACAATGTGCGGGTCGGCTCCGAATTCCCTCCTCCAGAGCCCATCGCTGATCACGGCCTCCAGGTTGAAGCCGGGAGTCGCATCGTGCGGATCGAATGTTCGACCCAACTGCGCGTCTACACCGAGGACCGTGAAGTAATTCGGCGTAGCGTGCTTATAGCTGAGACGTTCGGGCTGTGCACTGCCGGTCAGGTTCACGTCTGCGCCGGTGCCGGAAACCGACACGGACTGGAATATCCCGGCACTCTCGAGGTCTCTCCACTCAGGGACGGAGATGCCGACATCCTGCGCGCCTACGCCGGGAAGGTCGTCCATAACGCGCACCAACTCGGCAGGGTTTGGGTACGGCAAAGGGTGCAGCAGCGTGGCGTCGATCACGCTATAGATCGCAGTGGTAGCTCCAATGCCCAGCGCGATCGTGGCGATGGCAATGAAAGAGAATCCTGGAGATCTCAAAAGCATGCGAACCGCATACCGCAGGTCGAAGAGCAGATTCTCGATGAAGGGAATGCTTTGCTCGGCGTGGTGGCGTTCCCGGATGGCTTGAGCCGGCCCGAACTTGAGTGTCGCTTGCCTCCGCGCCTCAGACGGCGTCATTCCGCCGCGCATGTTCTCTTCTGTCTGTAAGACGAGATGTTCGGCGATCTCTTCCTGCAGGCGCTGGTCGGTACCGCGTTCTGTGGCGAGGTTGGATAAGCGTATGAAAAAGCGTCGCAGGATTTTCACGTTAGATCCTCCGCCTTGACGTTGAAGAAGCGCGCGATGATGGCCGCAGTCTGCTCCCAATCGCGGGCCTCCGCCTGGAGTTGCTTCCGGCCGGCCGCAGTAAGCCGATAGAAGCGCGCACGGCGGTTGTTTTCCGATACGCCCCACTCGGAGGCGATTGAGCCTTCATGCTCGAGTTTGAGCAGCAAGGGATACAGCGTGCCCTGGTTGACAGCCAGAAGGTCTTCGCTGATCTGCTCGATGCGCCGCGCGATTCCCCAACCGTGTTGCGCCCCCAGGACATCCAGCGTCTTGAGCACCATCAGCGTGAGGGTTCCCTGCAATACATCCGGCTTTTCCTTCATCGGAGATTCACCTTTAGGTTTCCAACAGGAATCTTGACATGCTTCCTTTTGGAAAGCAACAGGAGATTTTAAATTTTCTTTTCAACGAAAAATCCAGAAGAGTTGTCGTGAAACCGCCGGCATACTTTTCATTGAAGACGGCGTAGATTGATTCCGAATAAAGCGACAAGTGTCGAGAGATCTGCAAGCAGTTCCGACCTCAACTGTTGACTTCAGGCCAATATACTCATCGCACAGTATTTGAATCGACTCCGAAGGCTGCCTCAGCACTTTTCTCCCGCAATGTAGTTGTCGACGCTTGCTCTCGATATGCCAAACTCCTTTGCGAGTGTCGTCTTCCCTTCCCCTGCTTTGACTCGTGATCGCAGTAATGCCATCTTCTCTTTTGTAAGACTCGGCATTCTTCGCTGATACACATTTCCTTTCGCCTTGGCTAACGCGATGACCTCTCGCTGCCGCTTTTTGATGAGCTCGCGTTCGAATTGCGCGACAGCCCCCAGCATCGTGAGCAGCAAGTTTGACATCGGGTCTTTTCACCTGTGAAGGTGAGATTTCTTTTGGAATCGTACTTGGACTCCGCAAGGGCATTGTCAACTTGCGCACGAAACTTGAAAACACTGGTGCCATGAAGAGTGATTGCTTTCGTTACTCCGGCTATCGTTTCCCTTCCCAGATCAGCTATGCGGTGTGGACTTATCATCGCTTCTGCCTGAGTTTCCGGGATGTCGAAGATCTTCTGGCCGAGCGCGGCATCATCGTATCCTATGAAACGATTCGGCAGAGATGTGTGAGAAGCTCGGTCTCGACTATTCTCGGCGATTGAAGCTACGAGAGGACGGCTGGGAGACCACTGGCATTTGGATGAAGTATTCATTCGAATCAACGGCCATCAGAGGTATTTGTGGCGCGCCGTGGATCAGGGCGGCGACGTGATCGACATTCTGGTCCAGCCGCATCTGATCAGCGCGCCGCAGAGCGTTTTTTCGAAAACTCTTGCGTGGCCAGGGTTCGGACCCACTGCAGATCATCACCGACAAATTGAAGAGCTACTTCGCTGCCATGCGAGGCATCTTCAGCAACGTAACTCACAGGGTGGAGCGGTACGCCAACAATCGCGTCGAAGTTTCGCTTCAGCCGACGCGCCAACGGCAACGACCGATGCGCCGATTCAAATCTGCCAGACACGCACAACGCTTTCTCTCCCTCCATGATGCCGTCCGAAATCTGTTCCCAGTGGGCCGACACTTATTGAGGTCTAGTAATCACCGACTCCTGCGACCGCGGTCATTCGCGGTTTGGCGGGAAGTGACCGCGGCCTAAGCGAGCGCAAAAAACCCGCACCGTTCCCAGCTCAGAATGTCCCTCAGCGTCTTAAGTTGACAATTCCTTTTCTGGGTTTCCGTCTCAGATCAGCGATGAGTTGTCGGAAAGGGAGTCACATCTTAAAGGTGTCTGCCGATGTACACGTGGAACCGATTGCGCCTAGGACACATCAAAATCTCTGCATTGTAGATATGTTCTGCGCAAATCCCCTGCAGGCGACCGTACAACCCTCGTGAGAAGACGCAAGGCGATGGTCCCCGCAGTCGCTGGTGCGTAAACCTAGGGGTCCCCAAAGATATCCCCAAAGTCTACTTTTATCACATGGATTTTATTGATGTAAGCTATTGATAATATTGGCTCCTGAGGTAGGACTCGAACCTACAACCCTTCGGTTAACAGCTAGACATTTGCTCGTTTCAGCATTGCTCATCGGTACCATATGTTGCTTATTTAGCGAGACTTGTTGAGTGCTTAGGAAATTTTCTGACTGTGGGGACTACTCAAGATTACCCACCTTTTTGAAGTGTTCTCCCCACAAAATCCCCCACAGTCTTTTGGAGCCCAATTCTTGTTAAAAACAACAAAACCGACAGTCGAACGGCGTCCAGGGGTCATCGGCAAAATGCATCTTTCCGACGGTCCTTCCCGTTAGGCCCGGTAACACGCCCACCGCAGTTCCCTTCCCCATTCAAGGAAAGTCAGTGAATAGATCCCGCGTGGGAATTGAGAGCGCCTTCGCCAACTTGACGATGTTTTCGAGGGCGATGTTGCGTTCTCCCCGTTCTACTCCGCCGACATAATTGCGATGTAGCCCGGCGCGCTCCGCCAGTTCTTCTTGAGAAAATCCACGGTCATCGCGGAGGCTCCGTATTCTTGAGCCGAAACGAGACTTAATGGAAGTAGGAGGCACACCTCCATACTTCGATTATGACCACTATGAGTCTACACACGATGAGTGTGATAATGGCCAAGTCTGTACCAAGTGCGGGTAGTGCGGAGAGTCTGGAAATGCCTGAAGACATCATCGAGTGCACTGAAATCGTCGGTAAGGTTGTGAAATGTTTGAAACTATATCGAGCTGAGCCAGACGGCGCCGAGTTGCAGATCGACTTCGAGGATGGCACCTCGTTCTCGTGCATTTTGGAGAGCAAACCCTCGGTCAAAGCCAGTCTCATTCAGACTGGAGTTGGTACCCCAGAAGTGCTTCGCCACTACATCGCATAGCAACCACTATTCCCTCTTGGAATAACGGTGTTCCTAAAAGTTATTGGACTCGGTTGATTGGGTCATTCTAGTTTTGCGCCATGCTGACGCACCCGGTCAGCGGAGGTGCAATGTGGACCAAATCCTACCCGTCCTTCGATCGGATAAGTCATCCGTTCGGTTGCCTTTTACCCCTGGCCCTCCCTCGACAAGAGGAACCTCCATCTGGAGGCCAACAACCGCTCGAAAAGAAACCGTGCGTCGGGCCGTACGCGCCCTCGCACCCGCTCTTGTGGCGCTCTCATTTGCCACAGTCGCACATGCCCAAGGAACGATGGACTTCTCGGGGGCTCAGACCCTCATGGGAACGTTCAAGACGTTCGCCATCTACGCGGGTGCTGTCATCTGCTTTGGCGGTCTCATTTTCGCCGGCATTCGGATGATGAGCGGTCGCTTTCAAGACGCCATACCGGGCCTCTTCGGTGCGCTATTCGGTGCGGGCGTACTCGGATGGGGTGCTGGCTGGATCGGGTCTCTGACCGGCCAGTCAATGTGAGGGTGCCATGCACACGACCAAGCGGGGAGAACCGTTACCAATCAACCAAGCGCTGAATCGACCGAGGGCCAAACTTGGCCTGGATCTCTCGGCATGGATGGCGATCACATTCGTCACGGTAACGGTTTTCCTCGTTGGGTTCCGAATGATTGCCGTATTCAGTTTCCCAATGATGGCGGGCGGCGCGTGGCTTATCGTCCGCAAACACCCAAAGATGTTCCAACTGTGGGGCCTGATCTACGGCGATAGCCCCAATGCTCCGACTCAGACGTCAAACGCGTCTCAAGTCCAGGCCGAGGCCAAACAAAGGGCGCTTGCTCGCGAGAAGCAGCAACAGGACGCTATCAATAGCGATACGGTCGCCATCGACTTTGCGCACGCAGGAGGAGCGTCTTCAGCCTCCAGCCAGGCACCTACTGTTGTGCTTGGGCAACGAGAAGAAGCTCCCGTCAAGATGACAGGAGAGACGGCCACTCCGTCTGACGCCGGTAGTGGCGAAATAAGGCGGAGTCCTTCGCAGACCGCTTCTGACCAGCCTGCCAAGGCCGACGTCAAGACCAATCCGTTGGCCGGATATGACTTCGACGCTTATCAGGGGCGCTTATACCGAGTCTTCGAAGGAACTGTTTTCGAGGGTGTCGTCACGAATCACATCGACGGTGGACTGACTGGACCGATCTTGATCATGCTGACGACCGATTATTACTCCCACGACCATCAGCAGCTTCTTATGCCTCAGGGCACCAGGTTGATAGGCACCGTTCAGAGTGTCGGAAGCGCCCAGCAGCGAAAGATGTTCGTCACCTTCCATCGCGCCGTCTGCCCAGATGGATTCTCGTTGGATTTCGATAAATACATCGGCCTCGATCCGCTTGGAACAACGGGCTTAGCCACTAAGGTCGACCACGGCTACCTACAGGCATTTGCCGCTGCTGCCGCGCTCGGCGGATTGGGCGGACTCGCACAAATCGGGAACGACGGCAGTATCCTCTCGCCCTCCACCCAGATTCGCAATGGGATCTCCGGGCAAATGGCCGAAGAGGGGGAGCAGGTCCTCAATCACTTCCTGAATCGCCTACCCATCATCACTCTCAAAGAGGGTTCCCGTGCCCGCGTGTATGTGGGGAGAGACATCTTGATTCCGTCTTACGCGGAACACCGCGTCGACTCAACCCTGTAGAGCGGATGGATCCCACCAGCTCTGAATGCTGCTAACCCCAACCCGATGTCAGGAGCCCGTATGAAATTAATCAAGACAAAGAATAAGAAGTACCTCATCGTTGGAAGCTTGGTTCTGGCTACGGCCACCCCCAGCTTCGCGATCTTCGGTGTAGGCGACATCGTTTTCGACCCAACCAGTTATGCCAGCCTCGTCTCACAGGCGACAACGGCTCTCAACCAGCTCAAAACCATTCAGAGCAACATCGAGCACTTTTCGGTAAAACAGCAGTGGCAGACGGCTCTCACCAAGCTCGAAAACATGAACGTCGCTAGCATGTTCGGCGAGACGGCGGGAATCAACATTGCGTTGAATGCCAACTCGCCGTCGGCATCGCTGACAGGGTGGAAGACCGCCACAATGCCGATGAGTGGTAGTACGTCAGCCTACCTCCAGGGGCAGAACGTCAATAGTGCGCAGCGTGCCCAGCTCGCGATGATCGAAACCTCGGATGCGATCTCGCCCGATTGCCTTACTGCAGTGGGTACATATCGAAGCGGTCGCAACCAGAACTCCAACGCCAACTCGCTCCTTGCCCAACAGCAACTCGATATCACGTCTTCGACGAACAGTGAGATCGAGCAACTCAACTTATTGAACGCGGCAGAAGCCCAAAGAATGTCGGAGATGCAGGCGCAAGGTACGCTGCAGGCTTGTCTTGCCGCTCAGATGACGGTCGCCAACATGCAGGAACGTAACGCTGCTGTACTAGACCTGAACACAGCCGCTACAGTCCAGCAGCAGCGCTCGACGAACGATACCAGCGCTGCCAACGAATCGAATACTTGGCAGACCTATCTTCCTTAGGGCGGAGTTGATTCCCAATGCCGAGTGCGATCAATACGAAGATCCTACTTGCGATCCTTGCGGCACTGACGGTCATCGGCGGTGCCGCGATCTATCAACGTCGCGCTGCCGAGAAGGCAGCCGCCATTCTCCAACAGCAACAGCGCGACGCCGAAGAACAGAAGAAACGAGATGAAGCTTTCCGACAGCAGGTAGAGAAGGACAAGAAGAAGCACAGCTCCTCCGCTGCAAACGAAGGCAAGACTTGGAAGACCTACGTCCCCTAATGAGAGAGTGTCCCGATGGCATCGATAACTTTGTTAGCCCAAGCTCTACCAAGCGCGAGTTCCGGCGTGAACTGGCTTTACCAGTTCACGAATAACCTCACCAATCTGACGACGCAAAACGGCGGAGCGCTGACCCAGCTTGGACTCACGGAACTAAGCGCCATCTCGCTCTTTGTGCTCATCAGTATGGTCATCAACTGGAATACCACCGGCATGACCCTTCGTTTCCACACACAGCCGGTACGCGTTGGCGATATGACCAACTTCCTCTTGCGGCTGATTGTCTGCTGCCTGCTCGAAAACTATTGGGTCAATCCGTTTCCGGGAGCCAGCTTCGGCATCAATCACTTCTTTTCCTACATCGCTCAGTCAATGGTGGCCGTCTTCGATCAGAATTCTCTCGACAATCTGCTTCAACTGGTTAAAACGGCTGGAGACAACACGGCGATGCCGTCGATCACGGCACCCACTCAGATCCTTTGCTATATCCTTGTGCAGATTCTTCTCGGTCTGGCTTCCGCAATCCTTTTTGTCATCAATTGCAGCTCATTCATCCTATACGGCGTAACCGCGCTCTTCGGGCCGATCTTTGTACCTTTGCTTATGACGAAGACCTTCCAATCGAAGTTCTTTCACTTCCTAGACGTCCTAATAGGTTTCGCCATGATCAGGGCTGTTGCCGGCGCCTTCATCTTCGTGTGGGCCGGCTTTATGAACGCCTTCATTCAACAGACGTTCAATGGCAACTATTCGATGGAGATGTGGCTTGCAAATCTTATCCCTTGCGTGATGGTTTTCATCGCGTTCATCATTAATATGCTCTTCATTCCGAGTATGACGCAGGCCATATTCGGTGGAGCGGCTGGACTAGTTTCGGCTGCCCCCGGAGTGGCTGGAAGCATCGGCGGCATGGCCCTCATGAAGAAGGCTGGAGGTGCATAGCATGTGGAACTTCTTATTAGCCCTGTTCGTCGGGACTGCTGCAGGTAGTACTCGCACCGCGCAGCGATCCGTGAGGCCCATCTTGGCCCTACTCGCAATTGGAGTCATCGTCGCTGGTTTGATCTACGCATGCGTTATCTTCAAGGCCGTCTCGGAAAGGAGCAGCAAACCCCATGTCAGCACACACAGCACGCATTGAAACCACCCTTACTCGGGAGCACGCGCTCCTCGCCGACAAGATCGGCAATGAGGTGTATGCCTCGCACTATGCTGAGCGGAAAGCCTATCGATTTGCACTTGGATGTGGGGCCGTTGCGCTCCTGGCCTCCATCGGGATGAATGTCTCGCTGGCTCACCGGCCGATGGCGAATCGGTACATCCGGATAGACGAGATGGGACGCGCTCAGGCCATCGCTTACAGCGACCTGAATTACAGCCCGCGCGAGGGTGAGGTTCGCACTTATCTGACCGATTGGGCCAACTACCGGTACACGATAAGCCGCGATACGGTGGCCAAGAAGTACCCCCTGAATTACTATTTTCTCTCCCAGACGTTGGCCTCCCAGTTGATGACCGATGACAACGCAAATCACTTCGTCTCCCAGGTCGTGGGAGGCCAAATCGAACAGAGCGATGTGGAGGTGAAGAATGTCACGATCACCTCTATGTCTGAGGAGACTGTTCAGGGAGCCAGAATCGCACGTGGGAATGCCCTGATTACTCTCGACAAGCTCTACTCGCCCCACAACTCGCGGGAGCCGAGAACCGAGCACTGGGCGATGACAGTGACCTATTACCTCAACCCAAAGCAGGTTAGCGATCAGGCGAAGATCTTTCCGCAGTTCGAGACGATCAACCCCCTCGGCTTGACCGTCACCGAGTTTCACGAAAACCGGCTCTCGGTTGATCTGATCGCCCCCGGAACTACCGGACCACTGCAGTCGTTCCCCAGCCAAGTTCCGGCCGGAGGTTCCCGATGAGTTATCACCTGATTTTGCCGTTTTTCCCCGAGGAGTTGCGCGAGCTGTTGCTTGACCCGTCTATTTCGGACCTGATGATCAACGGCACCACCGGCGTCTTCGCGGACCGGAACGGCGTGGTCCAGCATATTCCTCTTGCTTCGCCCTATTCCAACGATCGGCTGCAGGCGGCAATCGAGCGTGTGGCCCGCATCCTGGGGCAAGATCTTTCGTCCCAGAATCCGATCCTTAACACGCGCTTGCCGGACGGCTCCCGCGTTGCCGTGGTTGGTGCCCCATCATCCATCAACGGCCCGACCCTTACCATCCGCAAATTCAACCGCTGGTATACCTCGGATGAGCTAATCGCATCGGGCAGCCTACCGTCGCACGTCAGAAACGAAGTAGTAAGCCTAATGAACGCCAAAAAGAACGGCATCATCAGCGGCGGAACCGGCTCAGGGAAAACTACCTTAATGAAGGCGCTCCTCGACCACGTACCCAGGCACGAGCGTCTCGTCGTAATCGAGCAACCCGCGGAGTTGAAGGTGTCTCATCCAAATGCAGTTCGCTGGGAGGCTGTAGAGGCGATTCCGGGGCAGGTAGCCATTACTTCAAGCCAACTTCTGGCCGCCGCTCTCCGCCATCGTCCCGACCGAATCATCATGGGCGAAATCCGCGATGAGTGCGGCTACGACCTGTTGCAAGCTATGAATACTGGCCACGGCGGAACACTTTCGACCATCCACGCAAAGTCTGCGTGGGATGCCCTTAATCGCCTATCTGATTTGGCCCTGAGTGCGAGGGCAAATCTGAACCATGCGTTTGTGCGTTCTGAGACCGCAGAAGCGATTGACTTCGTCCTTTATTGCGAACGCGACCATACCGGCCGCCGTCGAGTTCGCGAGTTGGTGAAAGTGAACGGTTACACCCATGCGGACCAATCCTTTCAGACGGAGGACATTTATCGTGCTTCCGCCGCCTGAACGCAGGCAATCCAGCTAAGAACCCAATCCGAATCTGAGGTCACTTCGATGTCCGATCAAGCTGCCAATATGGCTGCACAGCCCAACTCGTCTCAAGAAGCGCGTAGCGTGCCCATACCGAGCCGCGAAGGACGCGACAGGCACAGTTCGAAGCCATCCTCAATCGGAGTCTCAGCCCGCCCGAGATGGGCCGCAGTTCGGACGAACTTCTATCGCCGAGACGTGAAGAGTGACTTTGGTGCATTGAGAGTCTTTCCGCCTCGTATCCCGTCCTCTACTCGGGATCACGCTTCGGGGCCTATCCGGCGCCCAGCGGCTCGGCGCTCTTCTGCTTCGGCTTCGCCGCCCTACGGGTTACGGTTTCCGTCTACGACCGACCCTCCGCAAATGCAGAGCTTGGCACTTGGGAGCCGGGCCCGCTCGCCAGGCTTTGCCGGGAGTGACCCGAGCAAGATACGGGAAATTCAACGAAACGGAGAACACCATCATGTACCAGAACAAAGTTACCCTCATCGGCTTCCTCGGCAACGACGCAGAGGTTCGCTCCAACGATAACCGCAGCCTGACCACCCTCTCGCTGGCAACCAAGAGCTCTTACAAAAAGGACGGCAAGTACATCGAACATACCGAGTGGCACCGTTGCGTCGCTTTCGGCAAGCTCGGAGAGTTCGCCAGCACGCTCAAGAAAGGCGCTCATATACAGGTCGAGGGCGAGCTGCGCAGCCGGAAGTATGACAGCAAGAAGACGAATTCAGAGCAGACCGTTTGGGAGATTCGGGTCAACTCGATTCTCAAGCTGGATCGCGCCGCCAAATCGACGGCTGAGGAGCAGGAAGAAGACGATACTCCGCAGGAGGACGCGGCCGCATAGGCCGTTTCTTCATTACTTTCACGGAAGCTCGGCTAGCGCCGGGCTTCCATCACTGTGAGGCTTCGCAATGAACCTGAAATCAGCCCAAGAGTTCTTGACTCGGTGCTTTGCCCCGGAAGAAACGATCGCCCTCCTATTGCGCTCCGAAGCGACCGCCAGGGTCACGCAACGGATCGTGACCGTGAAACAAGCAACTGGTCTTCGATATCTCGGATGGCTCGCCTACGAAAACACCACCGGCGCGAACATCTATGTAGCGGCGAATCCACTTCGTTCAGGCAGCAGGAAGCGCACGAAAGAAAGCATCGCATCGGTACGCCATATCTACATTGATATCGACACAGACGGCGAGGCTCGAATCGCGACGGTCCGGTCCACCGAACTTATACCCGCACCTACCGTCATCCTGTCTACATCGCCCGGCAAGTATCAGGCTCTTTGGCGTGTTGACGGCTTCGATTTGGTGAGTCAGGAAGATTTGCTCAAGCATCTCGCAATCGCTTTCGGTGGCGACCCAGCTTGCACCGATTGCAATCGTGTACTTCGAATACCCGGCTTCCTGAATCGCAAATACGATCCAGCTTACCTCGTGAGCGCTGAGTATTTTGGCAATTCGGTACATAAGCCGATTGACTTTCTGTTGCCGATAGCTTCCGTCGGCACTGCGCTCTCTGAGTGCTTAGACCTGACTCCGAAAAGACCTGGGCTGCACAGCACATCGGAGAGCGATTGGGCTTGGGTCTCTCAGGGACTCGCTGACGGCCGGGATGCCGCGAAACTGACTAAAGAACTAGCTTCCCGTCGTGCTGATAAGCCCAATCCTCTCTACTATGCGCAACGAACGGTTGACGTCGCATCCGCTCGGCTTTGGATGCTCGAGGGAGTTCCTCACGAAGACATCGTCACCATGCTCGAATGCCGCCGTCGCTTCGAGATTTCGACCACACTTTGCTCGGCTCGTGCGCGAGAGATTACTGCAACCGCAGCGCGCATGATCGTCCCGCAGAAGAATTGCCTAATACAAACCTGACAGGAGAACATAATGCCATTACTCGAAGTCATCCAGACCAAACAGATCAGCGCCTCTATTCGCCTATCCGATACGACCGCCACACAGGTCGACCAGTACGCGGCTTTCATTCGTGCTTGCGCCGACGATGTCGTGGAGCAAGCCCTGTCCTATGTCTTCTCGAAAGATCGCGACTTCCAGGAGTTTCTGAAGACCCCAGAGGCGCGACAAGTTGCTTCCACACTTCGAATCCGAAAGGCGCCTGCTCCGGAAGCAGTCGAGTCAGCGGGAAAGAAGCCCATTTCCGCGCTTGAATCCTTATCTATTCCCACACCAGTAGCGGCAGGATCAAAGGCATGATCCTCCATTCAAATCCGTCGCAGGACCACAACGGTGCTTCGCACCGGAAGAATGTTGACACTCCACCCCTGATAGGGAGCTGTTTAGCTCCCTGCGGGAGCTAATGGGTTCCCACTGAAACGCCAGCACTTAGCAAATTGCCGGGAGCCGATTAGCTCCCTGAGTTTTCGGAAATGGAGGGCGATAACGATGCCGACTTTAGATACAGAACGGCCAGCGAAACGAGGCTCGCTGCGGGGTCGCGAGAGCCGCAATCAGACGCTCAGCACCAAGCTCACGGAGACGGAATATCGCACCGTCGAGAGGGCGTCGTCTGCCGATGGCAAGACGACCGGGGAGTGGCTTCGCGACCTTACTCTCCGTAGCCTTCGCAGCGGAGCGAACGACACCGAACTCATCGCCCTGTCTGAGATCGTCGGCGTTCGGCTCCTCCTGGTCAACGTCCTCCGTTCACTCGGAACTGGACAACGAATGACCGCTGAAGCGTTCGACAAGTTGGTGAATGAGATCGGTGCGACCAAGTACGACCTTGCTGCCAAGCTCATCGCAGAAAGGCGGAGGTAGTCATGGCAAAGACTGTTTGGGGTCGAAAAGAGACTGTCATCTGGCCGCGCCACATGCCGATCTACACATATGCAGTAGCCTTTGGCGTCGCGTTTCTTACCTTCATCGCTGTCTGCGTTCGCATCCATTTGGCGACACCCTTGGAACGGTATTGCCTTCCCGCCTACGAGCGTTCCTCGGCTTTCGGCTCTGTCATGAAGAGCCACAAAAGCACCTATCGTCTGCTCTTCGTCGGTGGTCCGCGAAGCACTCCACGTCCTGCCATGAACGATGACGTAGTTCTCGGCAAGACTGAGGACTCGGGCGGCCAACTCATACCGCTCGCTCTTTCCGCAGACGCTCGCGATCGCGGCTATTCGCTCCTGTTTCGGGCACCCGCCAGGAGCTATGTGGATGCCCGGTTCAGCCTCTATCTGAAGGGTGTTGTCTTCGAAGGGAGGACGCTCTTCGCATTCTTCCGGCCCCCTGTTCTTGGCGGCGGAGGTTCATTCCTGGTCCTATTGCCGATCGCTTGTTTCAAGGATGTTCAACGCCAGAAACAGTTGAAGTACGGGCGTCGCCTCAAAGGCCCGGAGATGCTGACGCCGCAACAATTCAACAAGACCGTGAAGGGCGACGGCGTCGGCTTCAAGACGAACGACATGACTCCTATGCTCCGCATCCCCATGCGTGCCGAGGCGCAGCACATGCAGATAATCGGGGACACCGGCGCTGGCAAGTCCGCGCTCATGTTTCAGGTGCTCCGTCAGGTACAAAGCCGTGGCGATGCGGCCATCGTGTATGACCCTGCCCGCGAGTTCGTGAAGCGCTTCTATAGCGTTTCCAACCAATCCGCCCCACGTCGAGTATCTCGTTCTGATCCGTGATGCCAAAAAGGTGTCGGCTGGAATCGATCACAAGGCCTTGCTCGTTTCCAAACACAACGAGATCGTCAGCAGTTACGCACTGTTCGCAGACGCACTTGAACAGAATGAACTCGATTCCATTACACCCAATCGGGCACTCACTCCTATACGACGGTCATTGGTGAGCTGTTACTCAAATCGATCATCGGGGGTAAAGGACCTAAAGAAAGCGATCTCTTCGACACACGGCCTTAGGGTCTTGAAGTACTGTCCTATGTGCGGGGTCACGTCTCCATCTACTTACGATCACTACCTTCCGTCGTCTAAATTCCCAGAGTTTGCCGTTCACCCTGTAAATCTCATCCCTTGCTGCTCAATTTGCAATTCCACCAAGGACGACGAGGTGATCGACGGCATCCGGTAGCGCGTTGAAACTGTATCTGGCATCGTCTCGCGAGCCGACGCTAACGCCCTGAAGTCGTACAGTTTTGGCGATCGCGGCCAGAATCGAAAATGTCGTAGAAGGACGATCCATGATGCCGATCAAGGCAATATGTCCTCCCCTCCGATGACATCGAGGACGTGGTCGACACCGCGTCCATGGGTGAGCTCGAGTACAACCTCATCCCATGTTGCGTTCGTACTCGTATCAATAACCTCTACCGCTCCCAATTGTTTCAGGCGCGCAATCTTGCCTGGGCTTCTGGAAGTTACGAACACGTGAGCGCCATGTGCCACCGCCAATTGCAGAGCAAATAGCGAGACACCGCCGCTTCCCTGAAGCAGAACCGTCTCTCCCGGCTTCAGATTGCCATGCTTGAACAACGCAACCCAAGCAGTAATTGCAGCCACCGGCAGCGTTGATGCTTCTTCCGGTTTCAGATAATCGGGATAGACAAGCGCCTTGTTCAGACAGCAAGACAATATTCGGCGAGCACGCCCGGGAGTGGGCCACCGAGGTTTTCGCGCATCGCCTCGGGCGAAGGCACTCCACGGAGCCACTTCGGCCTAAAGAGAGAAATTACCTGGTCGCCCACTTTGAGGCGAGATACTCCGGAACCGACTGCGACAACTTCGCCCGCCAGGTCCGATCCAGGCACCAGAGGGTACAACATGGGCACTGGATATTTATCTTCAATGACGAGCTTATCGCGATAGTTCAGTGATACGGCCTTGGTGCGAACCAGAACTTGGCCAGCCTGCGGCTGGGGCGTCGGACTCTCGATAAGGTGAAGGTTTTCGTTTCCGCTTTTCTTCAACTGCCAGCTCTTCATACAGTTCTCCGATGATTGAGTTATCGTTCGAATTGATCCTGATCGCAGGGCACTATTCGACTCTTTGCCCCAGAGAGGAAGGTTGTTTCATAGGTTGCGATAAAAAGATCGCGTATGGTTCAGGGTCTTCCGCCTCTCGCAGCCGGAGGAAGAGTTTGCGGCCATCCGCCAGCAAGCGATTTGTACAGTAGAACGGCAGAGAGGGCGCTGTTGGAATGGCTTTCCGCATAAGCATCTGCGGCCTGCAGTTCAACTCTCTGCGCGTCCAGCAGGTCCAGTAAGCCGGTCGCCCCATTCTTGAAACGAACACTGGCAAGATCGGCTGCACGTTTACTATCCTCGGCAGCGAGCTGGAGTTGAACGTCACGGTCCTGCGACCTTGCATAGCTCACAAGAGCGTTCTCAACGTCCTCGAGAGCCAAGAGAACCGATTGCTGATACTGGGCAAGTTGCGCATCGCCATCGGCTCGGCTTGCCGCGATTCGAGCGCGAACTCTTCCTCGGTCAAGAAAGGACCAATCGATGTTCAATTCCGCCAGGTTCACAGCACTGACTCCGTCAAATGGCGTATCCCCATGAATCTCGTTCAGTCCAATAAGGCCCGCGAAGTTGACACGTGGGAAAAGGTCCGCAGTGGCAATACCGATTTGTTCCGTCGCGGCATGCAGGCGTTCCTCCGACGCGCTTACGTCGGGGCGGCGGCGTACAAGATCAGCTGGTGTTCCGGGAGTGATACGCTCAGGTAGGGCGGGTAGTGGCCTTGCCACTTCAAGCTCAGAGACGAGAGTATTTGGGGAAAGCCCGCATAGCACGGCAAGGCGATGTTCATCGAGTGCGATCGCAGCGAGCAGTTCCGGAATGCGAGAGGTAGTTGTCTCGAGAAGAGCACGTGCTCTCGCCGTATCGAACTGTGTTCCTCTACCAGCCGAGTAAGTCGCGTCAACTAGCCTTACTGTCTCCTGCTGGTTCGCAACATTCTCCCGCGCTACCCGAAGAAGTTCCTGCCGTCCACGGAGGTCTATATAAGTACTTGCAACGTCGCCAACCACGGTAACCTGCATCGCAGCAAGATCACTTGCATCCGCAAGAGTCCGCTGGCGTTGTGCCTCTATGTTGTGACGAACGCGACCAAACAAATCGAGCTCCCAACTTGCATTGATCTCTGGGTCGAAAAAGCGACTATTCCGAGGATAGCCGAGCGCCTGGGCTGCACTGAGTTTTTGCCTACCCACGCTCGTGCTCATCGTTACCGTGGGATAACGATCGAACTTTGCTTCATGCAATAGGGCATTAGCGCTGTCGTAATGGGCAAGCGCGGCGCGCAGATCGTTATTCGCGGTAAGCGCGCGCTGCACAAGCGAGCTGAGTTCTGGGTCATGAAAACTATGCCAGAACTCCGGATCGTTCGCGTCCGCATGGGGACTGACGTCAACGGAAGCTGTATCGGGGGCGGTGAACTGCTGCGGAAGCGCAAGCGTTGGCTGTTTGTAACGGGGACCAACGGAACATGCGGTAAGCCCAAGAGAGAGCACCGTCGCCAGAATTGATTTGCGATTAAGCATTGCTCTCCTCCTTTTCCTCGTGAACCTCTTCCCATTCTTCGCGAAACTCTTTCTTCGTCCATGTACGCAGAGCAACATAGAACACCGGAGTCAGGAAGAGACCAAATAACGTCACACCGAGCATTCCAGAGAAGACTGTGATGCCAGTCGCGGCGCGAACTTCGCTGCCGGCGCCGTGCCCCAGAAGCAATGGAACCGAACCGGCGATAAAGGCAATCGAGGTCATCACGATAGGACGCAGGCGCATGCGACAGGCTTCGAGCGCAGCTTCAACGATGCTTTTGCCTTGCATCTCCAACTCTCGAGCGAACTCGACGATGAGGATCGCGTTCTTGCAAGCCAGGCCCATCAAAACCACCAAGCCCACCTGCACAAACACATTGTTGTCGCCACCTGTAAGCCACACGCCAAGGAGTGCCGCGCACATGCACACAGGCACAATCAAAATTACCGCCAGCGGTAGCGTCCAGCTCTCATAAAGAGCGGCAAGCACAAGGAAGGCCAGCATCACAGCAAGTGGAAATACGACAGCGGCTGCGTGGCTTTGTGTCACCTGCTGATAGCTCAAGTCTGTCCACTCGAGTACGATGCCACGGGGCAGCACCTTGTCGGCGATCTCCGTCAGTTTTGTAACAACCTGTCCAGATGAGAGCTTTTTGGGATCGGAATCGCCGATAAGATCGGCAGCCGGGTAACCGTTATAACGCATAACCGGATCAGGTCCATAGCTCGGCACTACCGTCACGATCGAGCCTATAGGAACCATTTCACCGCGCGCATTGCGCACACGCAGATTGCCGATGTCCTCGACTCGCTGGCGATGGGTACTATCGGCCTGTGCCATGACCCGGTAGACGCGTCCGAATACATTGAAGTCGTTGATATAGACCGAACCAAGATAGGTCTGCAGGGTGTCAAATAAATCGGATAACGCAACCCCCTGCGCCTTAGCCTTAACCCGATCCACCTTCACTTCGAGTTGTGGGATGTTGGCCTGGTAGGAACTGACGGGAAAGGTCATTCCCGGTGTTTGTGCGACGGCGCCCTGGAAGGCGCTCAATGCATTCTGCAGAGCACCATACCCGAGCCCTGCTCGATCTTCCAAATAAAGCGAATAACCCGAACCGTTGCCGAGACCTTGAATGGGTGGCGGCATCAACGCGTAGGAGTAGCCATCCTTGATGTTCGCAAACTTGGCGTTAAGTTCTGTGTTGATCTCCGCTGCACTCCGACGGCGCTCATCAAACGGCTTGAGGATAACGTAGGCAACTGTATTATTGGGTGTATTGATTTGCTGCAAGCCGTTAAAGCCTGAGAGGTCGACCACCATATCGACACCATCCACGCTGTGTGCCACGTCGATCAGTCTGCGTGACACCGCGCCGGTACGGGCATGCGAAGCGCCTTCAGGCAGCTTGGCCCCGGCGAAAAGATAGAGTTTGTCCTGGGTTGGAATGAATCCTCCCGGCACTTTGATGAACAACAGTGCGGTCGCGGCGAGCAGAACCGCATAGACCGCGAACACGACTCCTCGGTGACGTAGAGTGCGCCCCACCGTACCGTGATAGTTCTCCGAACTACGCTCAAAGAAGCGATTGAATGGATGAAACAGCCAGCCGAACGTGCGTTCGATGCCGCGCGCCAGCACATCTTTGGGCGCATCGTGCCCTTTGAGTAACTTTGCTGCGAGCGCTGGCGACAACGTCAACGAATTGATCGCAGATATCACGGTCGAGATCGCGATGGTTACCGCGAACTGTCTGTAGAACTGGCCGGTGACGCCGGAAAGGAAGGCCATAGGCACGAACACCGCGCAGAGCACGAGCGCGATCGCAACGATGGGACCTGATACCTCTTTCATCGCCTGGTGGGCAGCGTCCCGCGGACTTAAGCCCTCATGGATATTGCGCTCGACATTCTCGACCACAACAATGGCGTCGTCGACGACGATGCCGATCGCAAGTACCAGGCCGAACAAGGTCAGTGTGTTAATCGAGTAACCCAAGAGATATAGAAACGCGAATGTGCCCACCACCGAGACTGGCACCGCAACGAGCGGAATGATGGAGGCGCGCCAGGTCTGCAAGAACAGAATCACTACCAGCACCACCAACACTACGGCCTCGATCAATGTATGCTCAACCGCACGGATCGATTCGCGCACGAATACGGTTGGGTCCCAGTTTGGCTTGTAGACCATGCCGGCAGGGAACTCTGCAGACAACTTGTGCAACTGTGCATACACCGAAGTGGCAACCCCTAAAGCATTGGCTCCGGGGGTAAGAAATATCCCGATTGCCACACCCTTTTTGTTGTCGTGGTACATATCCATGGTGTAGTCGCTGGCGCCAAGTTCCACCCGTGCAACATCGGAGAGGTGTACGATTTGGCCGTCCGCACCATCTTTGAGCACGATGTCGCCAAACTCCTTTTCGCTGCGGAGGCGTCCTTGCACGTTGATCGGAATTAGAAGCTCGGTGGTCTTCGGCGAGGGCTCGGCGCCGAGCTGTCCTGCTGACACTTGCACGTTCTGCTCACGTACAGCGTTGACCACGTCGGCGGCGGTAAGACCGCGCGAGGCAAGTTGGTTCGGGTTGAGCCAGAGACGCATGGCATAATCGCCAGAACCTATCAACTGAACATCACCAATACCGGGTAGGCGCGACAACTCGTCCTTGATATGCAGGACCGCGTAGTTGCGCAGGTACAGTGAGTCGTAACGATTGTCGGGAGAATACAAGCTCACGTACATGAGCGGCGTGGGCGATTGTTTCTGCGTGGTTACGCCAAACTGGCGCACCTCATCAGGTAACCGAGACAGTGCCTCACTGACCCTGTTTTGCACACGTACGGCCGCAGTATCGGGATCGACCCCAGGCCGGAAGGTGACCACGACCTGAAGACTGCCATCGGAGCCGGCGACAGACTTCATGTACATAATGCCTTCCACACCGTTGATCGCCTCTTCAAGCGGCTCCGCCACCGACTCGGCGATCTCTTTCGGATTGGCGCCGGGATAGGTGGCACGGACGACCACGCTCGGAGGGACCACTTCGGGATATTCCCCGGATGGAAGGAGAGGAATGGCAATCAATCCGAGAGAAAAGATGATGATGGACAGGACGATTGCGAAGATCGGCCGGTCGATAAAGAATTTTGAGAAATCCATGATCTGCCTCTTCCTTATTTCTGCGCTTCTTGAGCGGGAGTGGGGGTAATGCTGGCAGTTACCGGTCCCATTGCGACTTCTGTGGGAGCGACAGGGGCGCCGGGGAAGTAGATTTGCTGCAATCCGCTGACGATCACTTTGTCTCCTGGAGAAAGACCGGTTCGAATCAGGCGCAGACCGTCCGCCATGCTTCCAGTTACGACATCTTTGCGCTGCGCCACATTACCTGGGCCGACCACGTACACATACTTCTGGTCCTGATCGGTAAGAATCGCTCTGTCATCCACCAGAAGCGCCTGTACGGCGCCGGAGCTTTCAAGCTGAACGCGCGCGTAGAGGCCAGGAGCGAGAAGGTGATCAGGATTGGGGAGCACGACGCGGGCGCGAATTGTTCCAGTCGATGGAGTGACCTGGTTGTCGAGAAAATCAACCCTGCCGACATGGGGAAAGCCGGTCTCATTCGCCAGAGCGACACGCACGGGGTTCGCCGAACTCACTCCGCTTCCGCGATGAACTCTCTCCTGAAAGCGCAAATAACTCTGCTCATCGCAATCGAAGTACACATAGACAGGATCTTGTGACACGACGGTGGTCAGCACCGTTTGATCGGCTTGTGCAAGATTTCCGCGCGTGAGCTGGGCTCGGCTGGTTCGTCCATCAACCGGTGATCGTACTTCCGTAAAGGACAGATTGAGCTCTGCCGTTGCAACGGCAGCTTCTGCTTCATGCACGCGAGCAATGCTCTGAGAGAGATCAGAGTCACGATTCTGATATTCTTCCTGCGAAATCGCGTTGGAAGCATTCAGTGTTTGCGCCCTTTTCGCCTGAATATTGGCGAATGCCGCCGCTGCCTTCTCTCGTTCCAGGCTTGCCTTTGCACTATCGAGAGCATCGCGGTAAGGCCGCGGATCAATGACGAAGAGCAGGTCACCGCGCTTTACGCTGTCTCCCTCTCGATAGGCAACGTTATCCACGTAGCCTGTTACCCTGGCCCGCACATCTACGGAATTGATGGATGCGATACGGCCGTTGAATTCGTCAGACAGATGAATTGGCTTGGGCACAACCGCCGCAAATTCTACTGCCGCCGGTGAAGATGGTTTCTTGTCTGCTGCTGACTTACATCCCGCAAGAGGGATTGCCAAAGTCGCCACGCACATGCAGACAAGCAGAAAATGCCTGGACAGAGTTCGACGTGCGAAGAAACCCGATTCGACCAGGCGACTTGCCGTGTCGGAGGCAATTCCCGAGGAAATGCCTGTCACGACCGTGGTTCCTTGCTGTTTTGCATTCAACTTGCTCATTGCCTGCCTCCTCTGGAGCATCAACCTTGGCGCTATACAAGTAGATACTTGTATGCAAGAAAAGATGCAAGTATTTACTTGGAAAATGTGAGAGTATCAAGACAGGTCAGTTTTTGCCCCAGATCGAAAGCGAAACGCTCGGGGAGAACGCCGTGTGACAAGTCTGCTCGATGCGGCGGGCCGCATCTTCGGAGAACTTGGGTACCACGCGGCAACCACGAACGCCATTGCTGCTGAAGCAAAGGTTGCCCCGGCTACGCTCTATCAGTTCTTTCCAAACAAGGAAGCCATCGCCGACGCGCTCGTGATCCACTACGCGACGGATCTGGCGAAAGAGGAGCGAGCTGCGGACGTGCAGGAACTTGCGTCAGCGCCTTTGGAAGAGGCCCTCCGGGAAGTCACCGGGGTCGTGATCGAGTTTCATCGGAAGCATCCTGCATTTGCGACTCTGCACGCAGAGGCTCCCCTTTCGAAGGACGCTGCCGAACAAAAACGCCTCCTCTCTCAAACTTTCATCGACCACCTCTCCGAGGTGCTGCGTGCGAAAAGCCCCAAACTCGACAAGCAGGACGCTTGCTGGAGCGCCAAAATTGTCCTGACCGCCTTGATAGGTTTCCTGCCTGCTTTGGAAGGCCGCAATACATCGGTTCGGTCACGAACAATCGACGCCTTGAATCAAATGCTGGTGCGCTACCTGGAGCCTGTGCTCAGGGCGCGCCTCCGTCCCGAGTAGCAGAATCTCGCAACACTTTGGGCCCGGAGAACGCTTCTCTAAGAACTGAAGTTCATGTCCTTTCTCTCGATTCTTCGGCATCATGTACTCTCTGTTTGCGTGGACCACCTCGTACTAATGCAACTCGATGGCCATTCTCAATTCCATGAGGAGATTGGACTTAGATTTGACGCCAATCCTAAATTTTGGGGAATTCCTGTTTGGTTAGAGAAACGCGATAACTGTGGTCGCAGGAAGCAATAGAGATCGGGCGGGTACGGGAAGACGCGGAGGGTTGCAAGTGCGTCACATTCGAATTTCGGGGTTGGGTTAGATCGACGAGCGACTCCCCCGTGTGCCGTCGAACTCTGCAAGTTCGTTGTCTTTCAATCACATGGGGTGGTTGGACTATTATCCCATTTCGGGTGCGTCGCGGTTTGTGATTGTGCGATACTTCTGGGGATCGTGGCTAGGCGGCTTTATCATGGCGGACGCCCGAACGTCGACATCCCGACCGGGCCAGACGCCCAAATCGCCCACTCCCGTGGAAACACTGTCCAGTGAGGCGGTGCTCGATGCACTGAGGATGATCTTCCTCGATGCGTCCCTGGACGAAGTTCTGACGAGTATCATCCGCCTGATCGAAGCACACAGTAACGGAATATTGTGCTCGATTTTCCTTCTCTCGGAGGATGGTGTGCACCTGAAATGTGCCGCCGCCCCAAGCCTGCCCGAGGCATACCGCGATGCGATCGATCGATTGGACATCGGTCCTACTGTCGCGTCGTGCGGCACGACCGATTACCTTAGACAGCCGGTCTTCGTTTCTGACATCGCTTCTGACCCAAAGTGGGCCAACTTAAAGGGCCTTGCTCTACCGAATGGCGTGCATGCCGCCTGGTCGAGCCCCATCATGTCGCACAGCGGCAAAGTCCTGGGGAGATTTAACATGCATTATGGCGAAGTTCGGCATCCGGGGCATAGCGCAATCCAGTTGATCGATTGCGCGAGCCGCGTTGCCGGAATCGCTATCGAGTCCAAACGAACACACGTTGCTCTTCAAAACGCCCTCGTCGAAATCAAGAGCAGCGAAAACGGACTTCAAATGGCAATCGATACGATTCCAGCCCTAGCCTGGTCCGCTCGCCTGGACGGCTCGGCGGAATTCTTCAACCAGCATTACCTCCATTATGTGGGTCTCCCCGCGGAACAGGTGACAAATTGGGGTTGGACTGTTGCGGTTCATCCGGACGACCTTAACAGCCTGGCTGGGTCGTGGCAATCCATTATGGCTTCTGGTAAGCAAGGCGAGAGCGAAGCGCGCCTGCGCCGCTTCGACGGCGAATATCGATGGTTCTTGCTTCGTGCTAACCCGTTACGCGATGAATTCGGAAACGTCGTCAAGTGGTTCGGGATAAACACTGACATCGAGGACCGGAAACGCGCAGAAGAAACCCTGCGGCGGAGCGAACATGATCTGCTTGAGGCACAGAGGATAAGCCACACAGGTAGTTGGAGATACCAAGTTAGATCGCGGAGAGTCACAGTCTCTCCGGAAATCTTTCGAATATTCGATGTCAAGCCGGATGAGGACATCTCGGCTCCTGATTTTTGGCTAAGCAAGAGTCATCCCGAGGACAAGGAGCGCATTCAAGAGTTCGTTGAAAGATGCGAAACCGAGAAAAAAGATTATGAGGCGGACTACCGCATTGTTCTTTCCGATGGAGCGATCAAGCATCTCCATGCTGTAGGCCATCCAATCTTGAACGAGTTGGGCGACGTCGTGGAGCTTATCGGGACTACTGTCGATATCACCGAGCACAAGGAGGCGGAAGAGAAACTCCGACAAAGCGAACGGGAAGCGCGACAACTCCTCGACCTCGCTCCGATACACTTCTCCGAAATTGGGCCTGATGGAATTCCTCTCTATAACAACCAGGCCGCGCTCGCATATCACGGGATTACCCTTGAGGAGTGGAAGAGTACTAGTCATCGGTGGTGGTCGGTCCCGTCGGAGCAGAATATGCGGGTTCACCGACAGGACGCGGAACGCTTTTTGAGCGAAGTCCCAAACAAATTCTTGGCTGGATCCCCGTTCGAACTCGAAGTTCGGCTAAGAAGAAAGGACGGACAGTATCGCTGGTTTCATTTTCGTATTAATCCAATGCGGAATGAACAAGGGCGCATCACACGGTGGTATTCCGTGGGAACCGATATTGATGATCGTAAAAAAGCCGAGGAGAGGACACGCAACGAAAACCTGGCGTTGCGGGAGCAGATCGATCGTGACTCGATGTTTGAGGACATCGTCGGTTCGTCTGAAACCCTGGGTAAGGTGCTCGGCCAGGTGACCAAGCTGGCAGCTTGCGATTCCACGGTTCTAATCTTAGGCGAAACCGGCACGGGAAAGGAGTTGATTGCGCGCGCTATCCACAAGCGATCCAACCGGGCGAAACGAGCATTTATTGGTGTGAATTGCGCGGCAATCCCACCATCATTGGTTGCTTCAGAGCTCTTCGGTTTCGAGGAGGGCGCCTTCACAGGTGCGACACAAAGGCACGTGGGGCGTTTTGAGTCGGCGAATGGTGGGACGATTTTCCTGGATGAAGTCGGCGACCTACCACAAGAAGTCCAAATCGCACTATTGCGGGTGCTGCAAGAGCGTGAAATCGAACGCGTCGGCAACAACAAGCCAACTCCGGTTGACGTGAGAGTGCTGAGCGCCACCCACCGCGATTTAGACGCGCTCGTGGCCAAAGGCAAGTTTCGCCAAGATCTTCTGTACAGGCTGAATGTCGTGCCTATTGAGATGCCTTCGTTGCGTGAACGTGTGGCTGACATTCCCTTGCTTGTCGAGTACTTCATTGATCGCTTTGGGAAAAAAATGGGAAAGAAGTTCAGAACAATCGATAAACAAACCCTTACATTGCTTCAAGCTTACGGCTGGCCGGGCAACGTTCGGGAGCTACAAAATGTAATTGAGCGAGCCATTATCCTGAGCGACAGTGATACTTTTTCTGTGGATGAGACATGGTTCAAACGCGAACCCACAAGCCGCGTTGCCGGTCCCACAGTCGCACTGGGGGACGCCCTTCTTAGCCAGGAAAAGGAAATGATTGAAGGCGCGCTCGCAGAAAGCCGCGGCCCTGCTAATCCACCCGCATTTTCCTCAACAGACGGCAATTCCTCAAAATTCAGGACCAGCGGCAACTCGAAGTCGCATTCTTTCAGCGAATCGTGAACGGCCCATTGGTTGCATTGGCATCTGTGGGCTTGGCTTACAGAGATCCATGACGCTAAGAATTGAACGGCTTTCTGGTAGACGCAGAACGCAAATCCGGCTGAGCGGTGAGCTTCGGGCTGAGCAACTCGATCAGTTGAAGGATGAGATCGAGCGTGCCGGACCACGAGTAGCTTTGGATTTGGAAGAGGTGCATCTCGTGGATATCGAAGCCGTTCGTTTTCTGAACGCCTGCGTGGCGCACGGCCTCGCGGTGCTGCACGGTTCGCCTTATATCAAGGAGTGGATGTTCCGGGAACGAGGGTCCTAAAGGACGCACCCATTAGGGGGCGGCCTCTTCTGGGAAGGTCATAGTCGAATTGCTTGGGGACGGCGAGATTGTGTCCGCGTCAGCATTTGTGAGTCAAGTTTAGTGGCACTGACATTGAATGTGTGGATCAAGCTACGCCCAAGAAACGCTTTCATTGCTGTTACCTCGGAGGATGGACGACTCAATGAACCTACCAATCTCCACAAATAGCGGCGCTTTCCTGAGCCACACTCTAAAACAGATGAGCGACGAATGGCTGGTCTTGGCGGCAAAAGACGGTGACGTCAATGCCTTCGTTGAACTCAGAGACCGTCACTCCCCTAGAATTTTGTCGACCGCATATCGAATTACCAGAAACTGGGAAGATGCGGAGGATGCTCTCCAAGATACCTTTCTCAAAGTTTTTGTCCATCTCAATAGGTTCGAAGGTAGATCCAGTTTTTCGACGTGGGTCACCAAAATCGTGATTAACACGTCGCTCATGATTTTGAGGAAAAAGCGCGCAAACAAGGAGCTTTCGATCGACGCTAGTGGCGATGACTTCATATCTGATGACAGGCGGGAACTGCCGGACTGCCGGGAAACTCCTGAGCGCGGCTATGTGCGACACGAAAGATCGGAACTGCTCAGGAAAGCAATTCGTCGGCTGCCTCCGGTTCTCCGAGGTGCTCTAGAGCTTCAACAGGCGCAGGAATACTCCATACAGGAGATAGGTAATTCTCTCGGAATTTCGTCGGCCGCCGCCAAATCGAGACTCCTGCGTGCGAAGGTTCGTTTGCAAACCCTGCTACAGAATAAAACCTGAATCCTGCATTTGCGACTCTGCACGCAGAGGCTCCCCTTTCGAAGGACGCTGCAAAACAAAAGCGCCTCCTCTCTCAAGCTTTCATCGACCACCTCTCCGAGGTGCTGCGTGCGAGAAACTCCAAACTCGACAAGCAGGACGCTTGCTGGAGCGCCAAAATTGTCCTGACCGCCTTGATAGGCTTCCTGCCAGCCTTGGCAGGAAGCAAGACATCTGCCCGATCGCGGACAATCGACGCCTTGAATCAAATGTTGGTGCGCCACTTGGAGCCTGTGCTCTAGCCGCCTAACGCTAGGGACCGGTTCTTCACGCTGGCCGAGATGAGCGCTTAATTTGAGCAAATTCTGTCTACGCGATCTGGAAAATCGGCCATTCGCAATGCGAATGGCCGGGTGATCCGCTCAATTGATTTCCACGACAACCTTGCCAAATGGACCGCGATCGAGGTGATCGAGGGCATCGGGCAATGCGTCGAAAGTGTATCTGGCATCGATGATCGGTTGAATTCGATGCTTTTCCGCGAATGCCAGCGATTCTTCCATGTCGGCTCGCGAGCCATGGCTCACACCCTGAAGTCGCAGATTCTTGACCATCACATTCGGAATCGAAATCGTCGTAGAAGGACGATCCATGATCCCGATTAGGGCAATATGTCCTCTCCACGCTGCCGCCTCGATGGACCGGGGTACAGCGTCTCCTCCGATGACATCAAGGATATGGTCGGCGCCCCGTCCGTCGGTGAGGCGAAGTACGACCTCATCCCATGCCGGGTTCACACTCGCATCAATAACCTCTGCGGCGCCCAATTGTTTCAGGCGCGCAACCTTGCCTGGGCTTGTGGAAGTCACCAGCACACGAGCGCCATGCGCCGCCGCCAGTTGCAGAGCGAACAGCGAGACGCCGCCGCTTCCCTGAAGCAGGACGGTTTCTCCCGGCTTCAGGTTGCCGAGCGTGAACAACGCAACCCATGCGGTAACCAAAGCCACCGGTAGCGTTGACGCTTCTGCCGGCGTCAGATAATCGGGATAGGCGAGCGCACCTTGTTCAGAGAGCAAGACATATTCGGTGAGTACGCCTGGAAGTGGACCACCAAGGTTTTCGCGCAGATCCTCGTGCGAAGGCACTCCACGGAGCCACTTCGGCCTGAAGTGCGAAATCACCTGGTCTCCCGCCTTAAAGCGAGAAACCCCAGAACCGACTGCGACCACTTCGCCCGCCAAGTCCGATCCAGGCACCAGAGGGTACGAGATGGGTAGCGGATATCTGTCTTCAATAACGAGTTTGTCGCGATAGTTCAGCGATACTGCCTTGGTACGAACTAGAATTTCGCCGGGCCCCGGTTGGGGTGTAGCACCCTCGACAAGGTGAAGGTTTTCTCTTCCGCTTTTTTTCAACTGCCAGCTCTTCATGTATTTCTCCTATGATTTATGTCTCTGTTCGATTCGTACGGTTCCCGACGAAATGCCCGTCACGACCGCGGTTCCTTGCTGTTTTGCATTCAACTTGCTCATTGCCTGCCTCCTCGCCTGTCTCCTCTGGAGCATCGACCCCTGCGACATATAAGTAGATACTTGCAATCGAGAAAGGATGCAAGTATTTAGTTGGAAAATGTGAGAACATCAATACATGTCAGTTTTTGTCCCAGATCGGAAGCGAAACGTTCGGGGAGAACGCCGTGTGGCAAGTCTGCTCGACATGGCCGGCCGCATTTTCGGAGTGCTTGGCTACCACGCGGCAACCACGAACGCCATTGCTGCCGGAGCGAAGGTTTCCCCGGCAACGCTGTATCAGTTCTTTCCAGACAAGGAAGCTATCGCCAATGCGCTCGTGGCCCGCTACGCGATGGATCTGGCGAAAGAGGAGCGAGCTGCGGACACACAGAAACTTGCGTCAGCGTCTTTGGAAGAGGCCATCCGGCAGGTCACCGGAGTCGTGATTGAGTTTCATCGGAGGCATCCTGCATTTCGTACTTTATATGCAGAGGCTCCTCTTTCGAAGGACACCGCCGCACAAAAGCGCCTCCTTGTTCAAACCTTTATCGACATCGTTTCCAAGATGCTAAGTACAAGAAATCCAAAACTCGATAGGCAGGACGCTTTGTGGAGCGCAGAAATTGTCCACACCGCCTTGATAGGTTTCCTGCCCGCCCTGGCGGGTCGCAGGACCTCTGACCGGTCGCGAATGATCGACGCCTTGAATCAAATGCTGGTGCGCTACTTGGAGCCTGTGCTCAAGTCGCCTTAAACGCTAAAGGCCGGTGATCCGCTCAGTTGAATCCTTCAGCTGTTACCAATGGGGCAATGCACTCATTGAGTCCTGTGCCGAGAGCCTTGTGAGTTCCTGATCGATTGCGAACCGTCCGGATCTGTCTGGTTCGGACTAGTTCGAATGGCCAGTTGTAGCAGTGTATGAAAACCGGTGGATTTGAGGCGAGTTAGAATCTGCCACACACACGCGTCAGCGTGGATGAGATTGTGAACACTCAGCCGAGAAACCAATCAAGTGGCGGCATTACGTTGCATTCGTTGGCGACATAAGGTTGTCATGGGTGGCGGAATGATTGCATCCGGCGGCAAACTCAGACCACTCGCCGTGCAGCTCTAAAACGAAGCTCTTCCACATTGAGTTCTCCTATCTCCATGTCTCGAAAGAAGACTCTATAAAACCCTGGTGTGATCAGCTCGAATGCCAACTCTTCGAAGCGGAATACCTCGCTGATGAAGACTCTGTTCTTGTGCCAACTGATGTCGCCGCTATTGTTGACCCGTCGCAGAAGGAGAACCGTGACGATGCGAAATGGAAAGCTGAGCAGGAAAAGCAACGCAAGGAGCAAGCCATCGCCAACACCACGGGCATTCGCGTCTTGAAAGCCATCGGGGATGCAGTTCCAGTACGCCTGATGAAGCGCGATTTGCTATTTGTCCTCATGCAGACGTTTCCGCTCTTGAACGAGTGGCAGCTGCAAACACTGGCGCGACAGCATGGCATCCGCAAAGACCGGGAAACAGACATGCTCGACAAACTGTTTGCTGCTTTCCTGCGTCGTGCTGACGAAGGAACGCTCTCTCGCTTGCTTGTCGAGGTTAGTGTCCTACTTGCATCGGGGCGGAGCAATGGATCGAGCGCTCTGCGCGACGCGGCAATGACTTACAAGGTCGATACCGATCTTATCGGTCTAAGGGTGAAGCAGGAGTTCGCCGCCAAAGAGAAGGCGAAAAAGTCAGTAAGACCCGAACCGAAGCCAGCTGCCAAAGCTAAGAAAGCTGCCTAGGTTCCTCGCGCGTGGAATGGGGCTGCCTACCGGCAGCCCCATTTTGTTGCATCTCGCCCGAGCCCTTCGCAGGCGGCAGGAGACTTTCCCCCTCCTGCACCTTCCCCTTTTATTGCGACAATCAATCCGCTTAGAACTTAGGTCTTCGACTCGGGAAACCGAAGCGCCGAGAGAACGAATTCGCCAACGAGCAGGCTTGGAATGAAACGTACTCAGGCAGTTTTGGCTTCAAGTTCGTCGGCCTTAGCCGCAGCTTTGCCGACAGGCTTCTTCTGGACGCCGTTAGCCATGCCCAGCGATACGGCTTTCTCTACCGCGTTCTCGGTTAGGCCCTTCTTCACGGCTTTTCGAACCGCTTTTTCGACCTTCTTCGCTGCCTTCTTCTTTGCCTTATCGTTCGCCATTTTCCCTCACAGTTATCGCCGTAGCCGGCCAGTCTTCTTTATGGTTTTTGTCGCAGTTTTCTTCACGGCTTTCTTTGCCGGAACCTTCTTTGCGGGCTTCTTCGCTATGGCTTTCTTCGCAGCCTTCCTGGCGGATGACTTCTTAGCGGGAGCTTTCTTGCCCACAGCTTTTTTGACTACTACTTTCTTGGCGGCCTTCTTAGCAGGCGTTTTCTGGACAGCTTTCTTGGCCACAGCCTTCTTCGCAGGTGCTTTTTGAGCAGTCTTTTTGATTGTGGCTTTCTTCGATGGTGTCTTCGTCAGGACCTCTGTAACAGTGGTCACGGCTGCGCCCACAGCGGTTTTGACGGAGCCTGCCACATCTTCTGCCATCGCAATTCCGTATCCAACCGCCTCCGCAGCCTTTTCCACTATCGTTTTTTCAGCCATTTTCAGATCCCTCAGTCATTGTGTTCGTACGCAGTTACGAATTGTAGAGGCATATCGACGTATGCGCACAAAAGCTTCGTTTCCTCCCCAAATTGTTGGCTCTTTTGGCTTCTCTCCCCAGATCCAGCGAACGGCATGCGGCCCGGAAGTGGCGCCCACTCCCAAAACCGCTCCCCCGATGGCGGAGGCTACTATGGGTCCCGACGTCGCTACTACGGTGGCGGCGGCCTAACATTATCCTCGTGTGATTCTCATCTATTCTGGTCTTCGGAAGAGGCGACGGGCTCAAGGCCAGCTGTTCACGCTGTCAAAACTGCTGCGTTGGGACAAAGGTGCGTGTTCGACACGGCTGTGCCTCAGACCAGTCCATACTACATTCCGCGAATCAGATTGTATTTCGAGCCGTCATAATTTTATCTGGCGTAATCGGATACTCCCTGATTCGCTTGCCGGTTGCGTTGTAGATTGCATTGGCAACAGCGGCCGCGGCCCCAGTAATCCCAATCTCACCGATACCCCGTGATCCCACGGGATTGAATTTTAGGTCCGGTATGTTCAACACAGTCACATCTATTGTTCCGATATCAGCATTAACGGGCACGTGGTACTCGGCTAGCGATTCGTTGACCACACGTCCGTACACAGGGTCGATGTGGGCTTGTTCACACAAGGCGAAGGAAACTCCCCAGGTGATGCCTCCCATTAGTTGGTTTACGCCCGTTTTGTTGTTGAGCAGCGTGCCTATGTCATACGTTGCGACAACTCGGCGTACTTTGACCATATGGGTGCTCTTGTCCACCGCGACCTCGGCAAAGACCGCTCCCCATGAGGCGAAGGTCATAGCGTCCCTTGATTCCGATGGTTCGGCCGAACCCATCGCTTCAACTGGTTTTCCACCGTTTCGGGCAATCAGATCAACTAGGCTGTCTGTCTGGGAAGGGTTGCTCTTATTGACGAGCTTGCCACCCTCCACCTCGATGTCCAGCGTCTTCAGACCATGCAAAGGAGAACCCGCGTCGGAGATTGCCAGATCGGCCAGCTTCAACTTCAATTGGGTCGTCGCATCCTGAATCGCCGGGAGCACCGACGCGGAAGATTGCGAGCCACCTGATACCGGGGCCTTGGGAAGGGTGGAGTCACCTAGGTTTACCTCAACCATCTTGGGATCAATTCCAAGGCCCGCGGCAGCCTGCTGCGCCATAATCGTGTAAGTGCCGGTGCCGAGGTCCTGAGTTCCCGAACCTACAAACATTCTTCCGCCTGGGAGTAGCCGCACAACCGCCTGCGCCGCACTGCGATTCGCCGGATAGGTCGCCGTCGCCATGCCGTAACCAATTAGCGCATTGCCTTCGGTCTTCGTCCCAGGTGTTGCACTCCGCTTCGACCATCCAAATCGTTCCGACGCCTGCGTGTAGCAGTCGCGCAGGTGTTTGTCTGACCAGGGTCGATCATGGCTCGGGTCTTTGTCGGCATAGTTCACCAGTCGCAACTGTACCGGATCCATCTTCAACTTCTCTGCCAGCTCGTCCATGGCGATCTCGAGTACTGCGGTTCCGGGTGCCTCGCCGGGTGCCCTCATGAAAGTCGAGACGCCGAGATTCACCTCGACCACCTTAGCCGTCACCGAGTTTGCTTCGCTCCAATAGAGATTCTTCGTCGGGCCCTCGGAGTGTTCCACAAAGTCTTCCATCACCGACGCATTCATCACGACGTCGTGCTGCATGGCCAACAATTTTCCATCCGCGCTTGCACCGAGCTTGATCTTGTTGACCGTGGATGGCCGCCCACCCACCGGTCCAAACATCTGCTCGCGCTCTAGCGCCAGCTTGACTGGCTTCCCAGTGACCTTCGCAGCAATGGCGCAGAGCGGAACGTGGGACCACATCGACCCTTTCGATCCAAAGCCACCACCTACGATCGGATTCATGACATGAACGTAATCGACTGGGATGTTCAGTGTCTTTGCCAGCGACATTCGGTCGCCCGAAATGTACTGCGTAGCGTCGTAGATATTGAGCTTGTCGCCCTCCCACCACGCAATCGTCGCGTGTGGTTCCATCGGATTATGGTGCTGAATAGGGGTTATGTAGGTGTTCTCTACGATGACTGACGATTTGGAGAACGCCGCCTGCAAATCCCCGCGATGATTTCCGGCAGGCTCCTTGCCGGGGTTCTTCGGCCACCTCGCATCGCCCAGGCTCTGCAGGAAGTTCACCCGCGCAGGCTTCGCCGAATAGATAAACTTCATCTTTGCCGCTGCCGCTTTAGCCTCGTTGAGCGATCGAGCTACGACTACGGCCACCGGCTGTCCGCTGTAAAACACATCGGCGTCTTGCAGCAGGCTCAAATTCCTTCGAGCGGGCGGCTGCGGAGGTCCCGGGTTCAGCTTCGGTGCATTGAATGGTGTCAGAATGGCGATCACTCCGGGGGCCCGATCCGCAGCAACCCGATCGATCGATACAATCGTACCGCTGGGGATTGTTGACTGAACGATATACGCATAAATGAGATCAGACTTTGAAAACGGCTCTGCAAATTCAGCCGCATACCGTGCCTTCCCCGTCACCTTCGCGATTCCTTCATATCGGTGATCGAGCTGCTTAACCGGCTTCGGTGGTGACCCAGTATCTTGCATCACGCCCGTACCCCCTCGGTTGTGCCCTGGGAAGCAAGCGTCAATGCTCGTACCACACCCTCCTTCGCCAGTTCAATCTTGAAGGCATTATGTTCGTAGCCCTTCGCTCCCTGCAGCAGAACCTCCGCGGCTCGATTGAAGCTCTCGATCCCCACCGGACTATTCACCAACGCTCTTTCGGCCTCCACTCTTCGCCATGGCTTTAACGCAACTCCTCCCAGGGCCAGACCTGCGGACCGGATACGATCGCCGTCCATCTCCAATCCGGCGGCGACCGAGATCAGAGCAAAGGCGTAGCTGTTTCGATCGCGAGCCTTCAGGTAGTAAGCGTTCTTCGCAAACTTGGGCGGCGGCAGTGTAACGGCCATAATCAATTCATCCGCACGCAATGCCGTCTCAACCGAGGGATTCGAATCCGGTAGTTTATGAAATTCAGCGAATGGGATGGTGTATCTTCCCTTTGGCCCCTCTACCTCAACCTTCGCATCCAGCGCCGCCATCGCTACGCACATGTCAGAGGGATGGGTCGCGATACAGCTCTCTCCACTCGTCGCGCCCTTATCGGTCTGGCCTAGGATAGCGTGAATGCGGTTGTAACCCGTGATCGCTGCACATCCAGAGCCCGGTATGCGCTTATTACACGCAGGGAAGCTGACATCAGTAAAGTAGTAGCAACGAGTCCGCTGCAACAAGTTGCCTCCTGTTGTTGCCATATTGCGCAACTGCGGAGAAGCGCCGCTCAGTAGTGCTTGCGAGAGCAACGGGTACTGATTCTTGATCAGCGTGTGATCCGCCAAGTCGGAGTTCCTCACCAACGCGCCAATCGTTACACCACCGTCAGCGTTCGTGGTTACCCTTGCCAGATCGAGATGATTGATATCCACAAGCGTCGTTGGCGATTCGATACCGTACTTCATCAGATCGACAAGATTCGTCCCTCCAGCCAGAAACTTTGCTCCCTGCGAGGACCCCGAGCGAATCGCATTGTCGGGCGTTGCCGCCCTCTCATAGTTGAAGGAATTCATGCAGACACCCCTCTTGTTACAGCTCGAACCGCCGCCACGATGTTGGGATACGCGCCACATCGACAGATATTGCCGCTCATTCGCTCGCGGATCTCGTCATCCGTGATCTCCGGAGGATCCGTCTTGCCAGTATGAAGACTGACGATCGATAGCGCGCCGCGCTTGTGCTCCTCTACTGCAGCTACCGCTGAGCAAATCTGACCGGGGGTGCAATAGCCGCACTGATAACCGTCCTGCTCAAGGAAAGCCGCCTGCATTGGGTGTAGCTCGCTCAGGTCCTTCGGGTCCAGTTTCGTGGCCAATCCCTCGATCGTCGTGATTTCAGCCCCCTGCGCGGCAAACGCCAGCGTCAGGCAGGAGTTGATACGGCGCCCATCGATCAAAACCGTACAGGCTCCGCACTGGCCATGGTCGCAACCCTTCTTGGTCCCGGTCAAATCCAGGTGCTCTCGGAGAGCATCCAGCAAGGACGTCCTACTGTCGAGCGAAAGACGCTGAGACTTGCCGTTCACTTTTAAGGTGATCGGTCGGGTCATCGGAGTTTCCGCGATAGCAACTCCTGGCAAGCCAACCGCCGCTCCTGCTGAAAGCACTCCCGCTGTCTGCACAAACCGGCGCCGCGTCAGCTCGTAGTGCAAGCCATTCTTTTCCAGCTCTCGCTCTTCCCACTCGCACTCCTCGCGGTTGGGTTCCGTATCGAATAAATCGCTCATCTTCCCACTCCGCAATCGGACGCCATCATTATGGGTTCGATGGTAGACGGCTAATTTCGCTTAAGAGATGCCTCCGTGGCGGGATCGCCCAAACCGTCGACGAATTGGCAACTAAACTTTGGTGACGTCGCCGCGACACGAGGGGTGGCCACATTCGCAGATAATTTCTGTCGTTCCTTTTGCGCCCTCACAATGAGGACTGCAGAAATTGTCACCCTTGGCAGGAAGACAACTACAGGCTGGGTTTTCGCATTTCTTCGGATCGGCCATTTCATCTCCTAACAGCTTGGATTAGTCTTTCGCAGTGTTAACGTTCCGATGGCGGCTCAATTTTCCTAAATCAATTGTCCTTCTTTCCGATAGAGGGATATTTCCTCTTTACAGCGGCTTTGACCTTAGCTTTTTCCGCGGGTGTTCCGGATTGCGCAACACGTGACAGAGCATTCTTCGCGTGTGCTTCATTCTCGATCGGGTATTTCCGTTTATCAGGTTCTGCGAAAGATTTAGTGGGAAGTGCTTTTCGTGCCGAGGTCGACAGCTTGGCCATTGTTCACCTCAATTCCGGGATAAATATTGTGAGACGGTCGGCTCTCAATCAAGCGGGAGTCGAGATTTTCCTTTGAAACCCAAGACATCGCAACTCAATAGGATGCTCGCTCCGCCAATTCGGAGGTCTTGAATGTTCTTGTATTCGCCGACAGCAGCGTCATCGCGAAGCGCAAGGCGACGGTTTTGGTTCCAATGACGATTCGTTCAGCCAGGCAGTCGAGACCGTAGCCACACGGGTTGATCTAAATGCTGTCTTTGGCCAGCTGGTATCTTGATAGCCGATCAGCAATCTCCGCGTTGTATGAGAAATTACCTTCGCAACCGAAGAGCACCCTCATCGCATCCGAATGCTCATGTGTTAGTTCCCGAGTCAATACGTGAATTCCTTCGCTGCAGGATACTGCGGCCACTGCTGCGTCTGCTCCGTGGAGGGGTTACACCGCGGCGGCTGGCGTGGAGTTTGGCGTTGGGCATTGTTATCGGGATCAATCCGTCGGTGGGCATCACCACGCTTCTGGTCGTTCTTCTTGCATGGATGTTCGGTCTAAGCCAAGTCGCGTCACAGATTGGTGCCCATGTTATGACGCCGCTGCACTTGCTTCTGTTTCTTCCATTCGTTCAATTGGGTGTACATCTTTTTCACACTCGTCGCCTTCCGCTAAGTCGGCAGCAGCTCGAGCATCTGAGCCATCATCCCTGGCGCCTGATTCGCGACATCTGGCAGTGGGAATGGCATGCACTAATTGTGTGGGCTGCTTTGGCTGCCATCGTGATGCCATTACTTGCCATCTATATTCGGCGCGCTCTCGTACTGCTGATGCGCCGCCATCGAACGCTGCTGCGTTCACGTCCGGTGTTGGACTCATCTTCTGATTAGCTGTTCGCGTGTAGTCGACCCTAGCTTGTCAGGACTTTTCGCAATCGCGGCTAATTCCCCGGACCTGAATGGCTCAGCGCTCCGCCAATCGTGCGCGGAGTCCATCAGATCCTTCGAGAGTCGCGGAGTTCTGGACGGCCAGAATGACAATCCGTTCTAACCGTTACGCCGGATGCTTTGGATAGCCTTGCGAGCTTGTTTTGAAGAAATGGGCTTCCGCATGAGTTCTGCAAGAAGCGCCGTCTCCTCGTCGCGGTCACAACTCACTACAGCGATGACTTCGTCGCGCCTGCTTAGTAGGGCAATGAAATTAAGACGACGAACATCGCCGGTAATGGAGACGTCGTCCCACGTGTCCGCGTGGCCCAGATATTTGATTGTCTTTTCGAAATGATAAGTCCAAAAGAACGGAACATTGCGGAGCGGCGTCCTTTGTCCAAGCATTTGCTTAGCGGCATGCATCCCATGCTGCTGCGCGACTCTCCAATGTTCAATACGAAGCCCTGCAACATTTGCTATATCGCCAGCCACCCATACTTTGTCTCTGGCTCTTAACGATTCGTCTGTCAGGACGCCACCGTCAGCAGCTAATGGTAGATCATGTTCAAAGTTGAGGCTCGGTTCCACGCCTACGCCGAGGATGACAAAGTCGCCATTGATTCGCCGGGAACGACCGTTTTGATCTACCAGGACATTTCGTGACGTTACCTGGAGAGTGTTTACCCCGAGGACAAGGCCCACCCCTTTTCGTTTGTGGAGTGAAAGTAGAGCTGAGGCGATGTTGGAGCCGAATTGCTGCTCGAAAGGAAGTCTCTCCTTGCCAATCACCGTCACGGTCAGGCCACGTTGTCTTAGGGCCGACGCCGCTTCCATTCCAATGAAGCTCGTCCCCAGCACGATTGCATGACGGCCTTTACGTGCGATCGATCGGAGCCCGCTCAGGTCATCAATATGCCGGATGGTGTGTACGTTCTCTGGATGTTGCATGGGAAGCCGCTTCGGCGTTCCTCCGGTAGCGACGAGAGCCGCGTCGAACCGTACTGTTCTACCATCACTCAGGGTAATCAGACCTCGATCCGCTCGAAGCGATTTCACTGACGATCGTAGGCGAATAACATCGAGCCGATCGAGGCAGTGAAGCTGCACGCGATTGGCCGGTGTTTTATCGGTTAACGCCATCTTCGTCAGCATGGTTCTGTCGATAGGCTCTTCATGGCGGGGGTCGACGACGACGATTTCACCGCAAAATCCTTCTTCACGGAGTGTCTTTGCGGCCATTGAACCGGCTGCGCCGGCACCCACGATGACCATTCTTTTCTTGCCGACTATTGACGGCGAGACCTTCGTGGGGCGCTCGACCGCCTTAGCTGTGGGAAATGTAACGAAGACGCTTGAGCCTTCGATTCGTAGGGGGTATGTTTCGAGTGAGTCCATTGCGGGTGGTTCAATGAGCTGTCCATCTGGGATTCGGAAGGTCCCCATATGCCAGGGACAGACAAGTCTTCCATTACAAATGGCCCCCTTCTCAAGAGGGCCGCCGGCGTGTGGGCAGTTACTCTGAAAAGCCGACAACTTGCCCTGATGTCGCAGGACAAGGATCTTGGCCTTACCGGCTGAGACGAGCTTCTTCTCGTTCTCCTTCAAATCGGCTACGCCATGTAATGGAAATTCAGGCATGATTTTCTGAGGTCGTGTTCTGGATCTCGGAGACGAGCGACCCGATTGGATAGAGCACGGTATTTTTTGCGATGGAAAATGGAGATTCCCCTCGCCGGTACATCAAATAGGCAGCAACCGCTCCAGCAGTAAAAGTGAGAAGCGCGAAGAGTCTGCTCGCCGTAGATCGCTCCATCGGCTGGTTTCGTCTTTTCAATATCTATTTGAATTGGGTTGAGACCAAGACGTTGTATCAGCCGTTTAAAAGCCCGAAGATCGCGACGTGTCCAGAGACCCTGCGGATCGGTCAAAGTGCATATCTAGGCCGAGTATTGGGTTGCAAATTAGTCGGCTTGTGGCGAATGGGCATCCTATCTACAGAGGAGGATCTATGCCATTCAAGAGCGAAGCGCAAAGGCGATATTTTGAGGCGAATAAATCCAAACTTGAAAAGCAAGGTGTAGACGTAAAAGAGTGGGAAGAGTCAAGTCGTGGCCTAAAGTTGCCCGAGCGAGTTCCTCGGAGAAAAAGCAGGGTTAAATCATCCCGAAGCGTTTAGTTGTTGGCAGTGGTCGCGCATAGACGCGGCAAATTGCTTTTAATTTACTGATCTTAGGACTTAGAGGAGAGATAATGCCAACGCGGCCGACCTGGTCTGGATCCATTCAAATTTCACTCGTTTCCATCGCGGTGAAGGTTTTTCCTGCTACCAATCCTGGCAAGCAGGTTCAGTTTCATCAGATGGATCGGAAAACGCATAAGCGCGTGCATCATCAGAATGTGGACGAAGCAGGGGACGTCAAAAAGGCGGACATCGTTAAAGGATTCGAGTACGCCAAAGACAAATACATCGAGATCGATCCGGAGGAGCTAAAAGCACTTCGCCTTCCGACGGCAACCACGATGCCAATCAATCAATTTGTCAACGTCGACGAGATATCCCCTGGGCTTTTCGACCGGCCCTATTTCGTGGCCCCGAAAGATGAGGTTCAGGCAAAGGCGCTCAGCATCATGCGCAAAGCCCTCGCGCAAACGAACACCTTGGGCATCGGCGAGATCGCTTTTAGCGGCCGTGAACATCTCGTGGCAATCGGAGCTCCTTTGGACCCGAAACAGAAGGGTCTGATGTTATACGTGCTTCGATACGAGGATGAGCTGCGTAGTGCGACATCGATCCTTTCGGGTGTGAAGGAATTCTCCGTAGATGCAGACGAGCTTTCCTTGGCTAAACAGCTAATCAAGGGGAAAACGTCTAAGCTGGATCTGTCCGCATACCAAGATGATTATGAGGCGGCGGTAAAAAAACTGGTCGAGGCGAAGCGGAAAGGAAAGCCGTTACCGGTCCCGGAGCCAGAACCAAAGAACGCCAAGGTGGTCAGCATCATGGATGCGCTACGTAGCAGCCTCTCACAAGGAATGAAAACGAAAAAGACAACGCGGCGAACTAAAGCCGCCTAAGAGCAGCAGTCTGGTTGCTCACCATGGGACATTGCGTAGGTCGTAGATGGAGTTCGGGTCGCCGATAGCTCACGCGCTACGGCGAAGCGGATTCTATTGCGATAAAAATTTTGCGGCTCTCGATAAATCATCTATCAATGTGTGTCTCTGGCGATGACGGTCTTCGTCTGTGTGAGCCCGGAGAATTGCGGACGGGTGCAGGGTCGCGATGATAGGTGGAAGCCCTTCGACCTGCTGGACTTTGCCATGAACCTTCGTGATCTTCAGGTTCGAACCCAAGAGGGAGTGTGAGGCGACCGCGCCCAAACATACAATTAGCGTCGGTTTCACGGTCTCTAACTCTGCCTCCAACCAAGGTCGACAGGCATGAATCTCTTTCATGTTTGGTTTCTTATGGATTCGTAGTTTGCCACGCGGCTCCCATTTGAAGTGCTTCACCGTATTCGTGACATAGACGTCGCGTCGATCGATCCCAGCTTCTTCCAAGCATTGATCGAGAAGCTGTCCGGCTGGTCCGACAAAAGGGCGGCCTTCCTTATCCTCACGGTCTCCAGGCTGCTCGCCGATCATCATGATCGAGACCTTCGGTTTTGCTGCGTTCAGTCCAGTCTCTAATTCTCCGAAGACCGCTTAGGTGGCATAGCGATAGAGGTCACAGCCATGGCATTTTTGTACGGCCTTTCGAAGGACGGGCAATGTCCTTTCCCGTGGAACAAATTTCGCGGCATCTTCCTTGGCCTTGGTTGTCATCGAAACGCCGATCCACAGTACTCAGTCATCTTGCTGGCATACGCCTGGCAACGACATCTTGGTGTAGATGCCATCCAACCTCCAAAGGAAGTAAACAGAAAGGCCACACTCCAGAATTCTTGAACGTATTTCGCGGTTAATGCATCACAGGGTGGGAAGGAGCATCGCCATGAACATCGATCCGCGGGAGGTAGGGCCAAAGCCACCCTTTCCAAAACAAGAGCAGACCCATCCCGGGACAGTGAAAAAACTCAATCCGTCCGCTGATCACGGCGAAGAGAGCTATGTCGGCACAGGGAAGCTCAAGGGCCGGGCGGCAATCGTCACAGGAGCCGACTCCGGCATTGGCCGGGCAGTTGCGATTGCTTTCGCCAAGGAGGGCGCGGATGTGCTGTTGAGCTACTTGCCAGAGGAGGAGCCGGATGCTGCAGAAGTCGTTGCAGTCATAGAGAAGGCCGGGCGTAAAGCCGTTAAGCTTCCCGGCGACATTCGCAAGCTCGAATACTGTCAGGCGCTCGTCGTTGCTGCAGTGAAAGAGTTTGGCAGACTGGACATTGTCGTGAATAACGCGGGTTTCCAGATGACACACGACAAGTTAGAAGATGTGCCGCTCGATGAGGTAAAGCGTACCTTCGATACCAATATTTTCGGCACATTTGCTCTAACCCAAGCAGCCCTGAAGGAACTGAAGCCAGGTGCCTCTATTTTGAACACAACGTCCATTCAGGCATATCAACCGGGTGAAAATTTGGTAGCGTACGCCGCGACGAAAGCAGCCGTACTGAGTATGACGAAATCGGTCGCGAAGCTCGCAATGGAACAGGGCGTACGTGTAAATGCCGTTGCCCCAGGACCAGTATGGACGCCGCTGATTCCCTCGACGATGCCGCCTGAAAAGGTTGAAAAGTTTGGCGAAAATACCGTTTTCAAGCGGCCGGCACAGCCGGTTGAGTTGGCCAAGCTGTTTGTCTTTCTGGCCAGTGACGATGCGAGCTATGTTACTGGAGAAGTCTTCGGCGCAACGGGTGGAAGGACACCGTACTAGTGGCGGGCGAAGTACGCATCGGTATTTCAGGATGGCGCTATGCTGGTTGGCGGGGCGTTTTCTATCCTCCGAAACTCCCGCAACGCAGCGAGCTTGCCTTCGCGGCAAAGAACTTCAACTCGATTGAGATCAACGGGACGCACTACTCCCTCCAGCGACCCGAATACTTCGCACAATGGGCTGAAGAGACGCCGGATGATTTTGTCTTCGCGGTGAAGGGATCGCGCTTCATCACTCATATGAAAAAGCTACGAGACGTTGAAGATGCGCTTGCGAACTTCTTCGCACAGGGGATTCTGCGTCTCGGTAAGAAGCTGGGGCCGGTGCTGTGGCAGTTTCCGCCACGGTTTGTGTTCGATCCCGTCAAGCTAGAGTCTTTCTTCAAAATGCTACCCCGGACGATGAAGCAAGCAGCTCAACTCGCTGGCGCACACGGGCCGAAGTTGCATGGCCGGGCGCATACAACAGTCGAACGAGGAACCGCCAAGCAAGAGATTCGGCATTGTGTCGAAATTCGGCATGAGAGTTTTGCTGTTCCAGAGTTCATTCAACTACTCCGGCGATATAACATCGGCTCGGTCGTGGCCGACACGGTGGAGTGGCCACTATTGATGGACGTAACTACGGACTTCGTCTATTGCAGGCTACATGGGTCGGAACAGCTCTACGCCAGCGGCTACGACGATGCAGCACTTGATGTCTGGGCCGACCGCGTCGTCGCATGGGCGGGAGGAGACGATGCGCCGAGTGGCCGGTTCGCTTGTGGGGAACGGTGCATAAAAATTCCGGCGCGCGACGTTTATCTCTACTTTGATAACGACATGAAGGTGCGTGCTCCTTTTGACGCGAAGAGTCTGCGCGAACGGGTGCAGGGGCGATTGGAGCTGCAGACAACCGTCTAGCGCCGCTTGATATAAAGCGAATAAAGAGCGAAAATAGTATGGCGAGGCGACGATATGAAGCGCTCAGGCACAGCCGATCTTCCACTTCACGGCGGGCGTGTGCCTCCTTGGCTCGCCAGTCGTATGACGGAGCTGGGGACTGCTATCGCCGAGCAAGTCATCCTGAACTATGGGCAATCCGAATTCCTTACCCGATTGAGCGATCCGTTCTGGTTTCAGGCCTATGGCGCCGTGATGGGTATGGACTGGCACTCTTCCGGTATTACAACCTCGGTGCTCGGGGCGCTAAAGCGAGGAATGAATCCGCGTTTCTCGGAACTTGGTTTGATGGTCTGCGGCGGTCGTGGTCGGCACTCCGTTCGTACACCAGACGAGTTGCGTGCGTTTTCGCAAAAGACGGGGCTCGATGGTGATGCTTTGGCACGCACGAGCCGATTGACCGCGCGCATCGATAACAACGCGGTTGCGGATGGCTTTCAACTCTATCTGCATTCTTTCGTAATAACTCAGTCGGGGGAGTGGGCTGTCGTCCAACAAGGAATGAATCCCGACAGCCACTTGGCTCGGCGATATCACTGGCATTCGGCCAGCGTGCGCGATTTCGTGTCTGCGCCACATACAGCCATCGTGGGCCAGCCCCAAGGCGAGATACTCAACCTTGTGGACGTACGCGCGCGGAAGGCCCAGAGTGCCCTGCTCACGATTGCAAGGGGACCCGTCCCGAGTGCTTTGAATGACGCTCGCAAACTCATCATGCCGATGCACCACGACGTTCGTGCCGAAAATGTGGATTTGAAGCGACTGGGTGCCGTGTTGGCTGTGGCGCACGAGCAGGAACTTCGGGACTTTTCCTCGTTGCTCCTTGTAGAGGGGCTGGGACCGCGAACGCTACAATCTTTGGCGTTGGTTGCGGAAGTCGTTCATGGAGCGCCGGCCCGCTTCTCCGATCCAGCGCGCTTTTCGTTCGCTCACGGGGGCAAAGACGGACATCCTTTTCCGGTAACGCTCAAGACTTACGATGACTCGCTTGGCGTGCTGCGGCGTTGTCTTGAGGCGGCTCGCCTGGGACATACTGAGAAGCTTGAAGGGTTCGCGCGTCTAGATCGATTGACCCGCAAAGTTGAAGAAGAGTGTGAACCACTTACCGACTTCGACGCCGCGATCAGGCATGAACGCGCGACCTCCCCGTTACTCGGAGGGCGGACGGTATTCGACGACGAAATGCCAAAGAAACGGATCTTTCCGGCACCGCAATTGAATCTGTTTGGTAGTTAAACTGTTCCGACGAGGATGAAATGTCTCGGCTCGTACCCGCAGTTCGTAAGGATGGCTTATTCCTTCTGGCCTTCCCGACTCAGAAACTTTTCCCGATCGCCGGGTTCGATAGGAGAGATACCTTCTGCCATCTGCTACTCGTACGGGTGTAAACGAACGATGAACATCCCGGTTCTTGGGGGTTGTTAGGTTTCGGAATCAAAGAATGACCGAGTGTATCCTAGAACACGAAATGAAGGGGCCTGTGCCAGACATGAAACGTGTGGTTTTTGTAGTTGACGACGAAGCGGTGATTGCCCAAACACTCGCCGTTATTTTGAACCAAGCAGGCTTTCAAGCGACTGCCTTCGATCGTCCCGAGAAGGCCATCGCCGCCCGTGCTGAGTTAGCTCCTGATCTCCTCATCAGTGACGTCATGATGCCAGGCATGACGGGTGTCGAACTGGCGATTCACTTCCGCGAAGCTCAGCCTGACTGTAAGATCCTGCTCTTCTCTGGCCAGGCCGCGACGGCCGATCTTTTGCGCGAGGCTCGCGAGCAGGGGTATGACTTCGATCTGCTGTCAAAACCAGTCCATCCGGCCGACCTTCTTGCAAAACTCCGAGCTTAGGTCTCGCGACCTGGATCTTCGTCGGCTAAGAGACGTATCGCGTTGTGACATCCGCGAAGTCTTGACGAGCCAACCTTTATCGATCTAATCCACTCAGAATGCTTCATGGACTCGCCTCTCGCACCTCGCGACTCCTTTGAGGACGAAGGTCAGAAGCTCAGAGTCTGCGAAGAAAACCTCCGAAGGTATCACCAGCTAGCTCTCGCGGGTAGGCTTGTCGGTGCGACGATGCATGAAGTCAACAACCGACTGGCGGCGCTCACAAATCTCATCTATCTGGCGAGAACCCCCACTCAGCCACCGCAACTGGGCCTCGAATATCTGGATGAGGCAGACCTCCAACTTCGCAGCCTTGGCGAGATCACCGCCAGGAGTCTCGCTTTCATTCGCGTGGAAGCAGAACCCAAAGAAATAGACTTGGTGGAGTTGGCCATGTCGGCACTCCGCCTTCATGATCATCACATCTCCAAGAAGAGAATCACTGTCCTAACGAGATCGGTTGAATCCGCGGTAGCTTCTGTGAAAAGAGGCGAGATCTTCCAGGTTTTTACAAATCTTCTTCTCAATTCGATTGAAGCGCTACCCCATTCCGGAAATCTCCACGTCCGAGTGGCGATGCGTCACCCAAATGTGATCATTACGATTGCCGATAATGGAAAAGGGATCCCGGACGCATTCAGGGAGACTTTGTTCGACTCCTTCAAGAGCGGCAAATCCGAAGGCAACGGGCTCGGCCTCTGGGTCGTACGAGAGATTGTTCAAGGTCATGGCGGCACGATCAAATATCGGAGCAACAATGTCATGGGCAAGAGCGGGACAATCTTTCGCATCGCGCTGCCTGTCCAGGCGGCCGCTTAGTTCGCTACGATGCATCGTAACTTCAGAATCCGACCATCAGTTGGACGTTAGCGAACCGCTGCATCGAAGGGGAGAAAAGCAGTAAAGACAGTTCCGTGATTTCTTGGAGCCTGGCTGCTTCTCACCGATAACTTTCCTTGATGTCGTTGGATTATTTCCTGACTAATCCAGAGTCCAAGCCCTGTGCCTCCGATACCTTTTGTCGTGAAAAACGCGTCGAAAACCTTCGACATCGTCTCCTGAGCTATCCCCGGACCATTGTCGGCCACTGTGATGGCTAATCCTGGACGTCCGCTTTCCCAGTCCATCCTCTCGTGGCACCTCACCAACAGACGACCGCCTTCAGAGTGCATCGCATCGATGGCGTTGCTGATCAAATTGCTCAGCACCTGACGAATCTCGCTTTCGAAGCAAAGGACAGGCCGAGAGCAGCGCACAAGCTTCTCGGGTTTGATATTCGAGTTCGCCAAACGGCTGTTGTGGATCGCAAGAATGCTCTCAATCAGTGCATGGGGATTCATTTCAGTTGGGTTGCTGGATTGCTTATGAAATCTCAGGGTCTGGTTGGTGATCGCAGACACTCGCTGTAATTCGACATCGGCCGTGGCTAGGTATCTGCGGGCTTCCTGAAAATCTTCGGTCTTCTCTGCTAGATAAAGAAGGTTTGTGACTGATTCGAGTGGATTATTGATCTCGTGGGCGATACTGGATGCCAGGCGACCCACTGCGGCCAGTTTTTCATTCTGAATGAGGGCATTTTCGGATAGTTTTCGATCGGTAATATTGACGTTGATTCCTGTAACCCTCTCGACTATGCCGTCGGCCGAAAAAACGGATTTCCCCCAGGCTTCCAACCAGTGCACCGAGCCGTCCGGCCACAATACCCGGAATTGAGAACGGTATTCTCCTCGGCCTTCCATGGCCGGAATCAAGTCGTCCGCAACCCTGGCGCGGTCTTCTTCATGGAGATAAAGAAAGATCTGGTCGACATGAGTCATTTCGGAGGCTAACCGGCCATACGTCCACTCGGTCCCTCCATCCCAAATGAAGTTTCCGGTCGCAAGTTCCCATTCCCAAGAGGCAATTTTTCCTGCGGCCTGCGCTAGGAGCAGTCGGTCGGCGATGATCTTGAAGTCTTCTTCGCTTTGCTTCTTATCCGTAATGTCTTCAACGATGGCAAACATGCTTGCGGAAGCGATATCGCTCCCCACAACACGTCCTTTGGACCGAACCCATCGTATGCCGTCCGAGCGCATAACCCGGTATTCGATGTCATACTGCGGCCCGCCTGCCATGGCAATCTCAAAACGGGAGGCGGCCATCCCCCGGTCGTCGGGGTGTAAAAATTCACTCCAAAATTCGAGGGTACCGGCCCGCGCGGTCGCGCCGAAAATTTGCTGCATTGTCGCGTCCGCCATAAAGGTCTTTTCATGGGGGTCATAGCACCACATCCCTAGGCCTGCGCCTTCCATCGCGAACTGAAGATGCTGTTCACTACGGCGTAACGTAGCTTCTGCATTTCGTCGTCCACTGGCTTCCCTGACCTCGCGCTCTATAGCAGGAATGAGCCGCGTGAGATTTTCTTTGGAGACATAATCCTGCGACCCAGCACGCATGGAATCCACTGCTGTCTGTTCCGAGACGGCACCAGAGAGCATGATGAATGGAATATCTAATCCGGATGCCTTCAAAAGTTGAAGAGCCTCAGGGCCACTGAAGTTCGGCAAATTGTAGTCACCCAACACGATGTCGGGTAATGCTTCGCCCTCCAGTGCCGAGTGCATCGCGATCGCGTTCTCTACCCTGGCAATCGAGGGTGAAAAACCATGGCGTCGCAGATGCCGTTCGAGGAGGGCGGCGTCATCAGGATTATCTTCGACTAGAAGGATGCTTAGATTTTGGCGGTCTAATTCGGCGGGCATTCATTCAGCACAAGCCAATACATTCCCAGTTGGCGAGTGGCCTCTGCAAAATCATTAAAATTTACCGGCTTACGAATATAGCTGTTCACGCCAAGTTGATAGCTGCGTACTACATCTCGCTCTTCATCAGACGAGGTCAACACGACCACCGGAAGCAATCGCGTGTCGTCGCATTCACGAACTCGCTTCAGAACCTCAAGGCCATCCAATTTCGGCAGTTTGAGGTCAAGCAGGACGACCTGGGGCTTAATCGCGTCTGGCCCGCAAAGCAGATTGACAGCTTCTTCGCCGTCCCGCGCCACGCGAATTTCATTTGCCATGTTCGATTTTTTCAAAGCGCGAATGGTCAGAGCTTCGTGATCGGGATCGTCTTCAACTAGCAATATCAATTTTGTTTTATCCGTCATAACGTCATCCTAGAGTAAACCAAAAAGTTGCTCCCTCTCCTTCCTTTGCATCTGCCCATATTCTTCCGTGGTGTCGACGTACCACGCGCGCCACCGTCGCTAATCCGATTCCCGAACCTTTAAAGTCTTTATCTCCGTGGAGTCGATTGAAGGCATTAAACAATTTGTCTTTGTAATGAATGTCGAACCCTGCTCCGTTATCTCTAACAAACCAAGCGGTTTGAGTGGGATCCCATCCGAATTCTACCCTCGATTCTGGCTTCTTTGAGCTAAATTTGACTGCATTGCCCAACAGATTTTCGAGAGCGACCCGGAGGAGTTTCGGATCAGCTTGGGCAGTCAGGTCACTCTCGATAGTGAAATCGATCTTCTGCGCAGGATTTTGCTCGGTCAGTTGGCTGGCGACGCTTTGGGCAAGCGCCGTCAGATCGACCGACTCACGGTCAAGATCCGCTCGCGTAATTCGGGACAGCTGCAACAGCGCATCAATCAGGCTTCCCATCCGCTGAACGCCAGTTCTGACGCGCTGGATATAGTCTTTGCCTTCGGGACCTACGACGTCGGCATAGTCTTCCTCAAGAGCGAGACTGAAGCCATCAATCGTTCGGAGGGGTGCCCGCAAATCGTGCGATACCGAGTAACTGAACGCCTCGAGCTCCTTATTAATAGTTTCTAACTCGGAGGTCCTTTGCTGTACACGAAGTTCGAGGCTCTGATTCAATAGTTGAATCTCTTCTGCTTTACGCTCCACCTCACGACGGGACAAAGCTAAACGCTGGGCCGACTGTTCAGCGGCCAGCCGGAGGTCACGCTCGCGGGCAAAATATCGAAACATGAGCACAATCAGGATCACATCGAGGACACTTGCTGCCCCGAGTGTGAATCGCACCTTTTGAACCGCTATTCTGGCCGTGCGTATTCGATCGCCGAGAAGGCGCCGCTCTTCATTCTCCATTTCATCGGCGATCATACGCATGCGGTCCATATCCGCCTTGCCGGCACTCAGATTCTCTGTCATACGAGCGGTTTCCAGGGGGACAGTGGACGAGCGTAGAGCGTTGACTTGTTCGGAGAGATAGAGTCGATGCTCCATCACCTGACGCATCTCCTCTGCTCGGACCTGTTGGCTCTGATTATCCGACGTCAGCTGCTGAAATGCGCTGAGACTTACCGGCAGTTCCGTCTTCGCCTTGCGGTAAGGCTCCAGAAATTTTTGGTCTCCCGTCAGTAGATATCCGCGACTTCCAGTCTCTGCGTCCTTAGCCGCGCTGATCACGCGTTCGACTTGAGCGATCACCTCCCATGTGTGATCAACCCATCTGTGACTATCTTCGAGACCCTGCACGGAACTGAGCGCAATCCATACGTTGCCGATTACAAATAAGATGGCGCCAGACAACAGGATTGGGATGAGCTTTCGATTCGAAGGCCTCATTTTAACTTCGTCTATTTCTGCCATCTTTCCAACGTATCGCCTAACGTCAGATTTGACTAATCCGATCTCACTCCACACCTAAGACTGAATAGTTCTGAACACGACAGCCGCGACCTGAACAGTTAACAATCGGTGCGAGAAAGACCGTAAATTGGTTACGTCACACTTGCGGATAAAGGTCAAGGGATTCGGGGCTTCCTTACGAGATTCGAGGGCAGATCTTATGCGTTCCGTGGAACATCGTAGAGCGTGTGCAGAGGCACGAATACCCGAACTGTTGTCCCATGGCTCTCCACATCCCTTTGGCTCGTGATGCTGATTTGACCTCCGTGGCCCTCGATGAATTGCTTCGCAACGAACAGTCCAATTCCGGTACCCACAGTGGAACGAGTCGTGAAGAAGGCCTCAAACACCCTCGGAAGATCGCGGGGTGCGATGCCTTCGCCATCGTCAGAGATTGTCAGCAATGTTCCACTGGCGGGCTCCTCAATATCCTCTACGGAAACGGATAGATGACCTCCGCTCGGCGTGGCGTAGATGGAGTTCGCAATGAGATTCGAGATAACTTGCATCATCTCCCCTCGACGAAGTATCGCTTTACGCGAAGATTGCAGGGATGTGCTGAAGTTGATGCCGGCCGCACTGCAGCGCGGCTCATAGATAATGACTGCGTGTTGAGCTATCTCACTGAGAGACGCTAAAGTCGCCGCAGTGTGTTCGCGATAGTATCCGAGCGTTTGCTTGGCTATATGGGAGACGCGTCCGAGTTCGTCTTCGGCGGTCGAAAGGTAGTTCAGGCCGTCTTCGTCGGTGATCTTCGAACGAAGCAGATACAGCAAATTCATCACCGCTTCGAGAGGATTGTTAATCTCATGCGCAATGGTCGCTGCCATGCGTCCGGTTGCTGCAATTTTTTCCGCTTGCATTAAGGATCGTTCAATGCGTTTCCGGTCAGAAATATCGCGAAGGATCTTGGAAGCTCCAATGACGAGTCCGCGATCGCCTCGGATCGGAGAAACCGTGACGGAGACTTCGATCAGTCTGCCGTCCTTTGTAAGACGAACGGTCTCGAAGTGCTCTACACGTTGTCCCGCGCGGATAGTCTCGATGATCCTTTTCTCTTCAGCTCGTAGATCATCGGGGATCAGTTTGAGAATCGACTGGCCGACCATCTCGTCAGCGGTATAACCGAAGAGACGACTGGCCGCGCCATTCCAACTCGTGATAATGCCGTTGAGATCCTTGCTGAGGATCACGTCGTCGGAGGAATCCACGATTGCAGCAAGCCGCTGCATCGCTTCCTCAGCAGTTTGCCGATCCGTTACATCGTTTCCGACCACGATGATCCCCGAAACACTTCCGTCGACCTCACGCAATGGCTGGTACACGAAATCGAGGTAACGCTCATCTGACGGCAGACCCTGGGCCGCTTCGACTTGAAACCGAATGCCATTTCCAACAAATGGCTCGCCTTGCAAGACCTTATCGAGAATGTCGATGTAGCCCTGCCCCGCGGCCTCCGGCAAGGCCACGCGTACGGGTTTGTTCAGGACATCACGGTTGTTCACCAGACGCAGGTAGGACGGATTCACCATGGTGAAGACGTGGTCCGGTCCTTGCAAAAGGGCAAAGAAGACCGGTGCCTGTTGAAGCGCCTCGAACGCTCTGGTTCTTTCTCGCAGCATGGCCCTTTCGGCGAGCTTTCGTTCCGTGATATCGCGAAAGACTAAAATGATGCCGGTTAGCTTGCCCTCATCGTCCCAGATGGGAGCGCCGCTATCATCAATGGCCGTCTCGGTCCCGTCCTTTCGGATCAAGATCGTGTGATTGGCGAGGCCGACAATGGTGCCGAGACGGCGCACCTTGTCCGCCGGACTTTCCACAGGTTCCCGCAATTTCTCGTCAACAATGCGGAACACGGCGCTCAGGAGCTCGCCACGCGCGTCTTTCAGAGTCCAGCCCGTCAGACTTTCCGCGACGTGATTCATGTCGGTAATGCAAGCATGTTCATCGGTGACGATCACGGCATCGCCGATGCTTTGCAGAATCCGCGAAGCCCGCGCTTCACTCTCGGCGAGCTTGCGAAGTGCCACGACCTCTCCCGTAACGTCATGAAGGGAACCGAAGAGGCCGGCGATGGCTTCGTTCTCGAAGATCGGGTTGAAGGAGTAATTCAGGTAGGCGTCCCTCACACCGTTTTCCGTCGGAAGCGGAACCAGAAGCTTTTCGTGAAAGACTGTTTTTCCTGTGGCAAGTGCCTGTTCTAATAGGGGTCCCACCACGTGCCACGATTCGCTGTAGACCTCACGGGCTGATTTTCCCAGTGCGAAGGGGTGACGGGGCCCAGGAATGGGACGGTAGGCGTCGTTGTAAATCAAAATGAGCTGAGGTCCCCACATGGTCCTTGCAGGGGAGGAAGAAGCCAGGGTTAGATTGACAATCGTGAGAAGTTCCTTCGACCAAGTTTCAATGGGGCCGAGCGGAGTCGAACTCCAGTCATAATCACGCACCAAATCTGCCATCTCGCCAGTGCCGATAATACGACCAGATACCGTCTCTAACGCTGACTTTTCCTTTTGCAAAAATCACCTATCGGGCCAGTGAACTACCAATTCAAAACTCGGGGCCATTTCTATACCGGTCGATGTTTAGGAACCTAGAAATCCAACCCCTCCCCGTCCATCCTAGTCGAGAATGGACTGATCTCGCCTTCGAAGTAGCTTTAGGCACACTAAATCATGGTAGGCAGCTCGTCCTCTCCTGGCCCAGACGTTCTCACGTCTTCCGCCAGACTCGAAGGAGGAACAAATAGCTCTCTTTTGTGTTCTAAGTCTCTTTAAAGGAGAACCCCGCGCGGTAGTCCTCCCACCTCTGTTTTCCTACGCTTGCGCTTTCTTTCCGTAGGCGAGTGCCGGGTACCACTCCCCTCGTCCTTTGGGGGTCAGATCCATCAAATTCCACAGTGGCGCGAGCAAGTCGATTCCGCGTTCCTTGATCTCCGACGACATCCTAGGATGTGCGGTATAAAAGTGCCGCACAAGGCCGTCACTGTGTCTCGCAAAAACAGAGATGGTGGAATCCTGCCCTCCGTCAACATCTTCACTGCCAAGATCGAATTTGAAGGTACTTGAACCCGCGCTGAGCAATCGGACATTGTTCCAACCGCGTGCCCGCGCATGATCGCGCAGCGCCTTAGGTTCCGCAGCAGCGACGATTGCGAAATCAATGTTCTGTGCGATGTGTTGCGCCACGCCGTTCAATCCGTCAATCCACATCGTGCACATTGGACACGGATTGGTCTGTTTCTTGCCGTACATTAGGTGATAGATCACCAGCGGACGCTCCCCTGCCGTGAAAAGCTCGCTCAACTTTACCTTGCTTATAGGCTCATCGCCCGCATCGAGATTGGCCGGCCCTTCGACAAATTCGTAGTCCTGGAGTGCTGCCCCCTGCGGCAACTCGCGACGCAACGCAGCGATTCGTTCTTCATGTTTCATCAACTCGATTTCCGCCAGACGCAACTCCTCACGCTTCGCCAGGTACTCGTCGGAGTCGTTCGTAAGGTTCGTTTCCCGGTAGGTTCCGTTTATAAATTCATGAACCATATCAGACCTCCCCAGCCTACCGGCTAGATCTCCGGTAAGCCTCAACAGTTGGATGCGAGGTTAGACGGCAGTGCGTTTGAGCAGGTAATCCAGGCCGCATACACGGAACCAACGATAGCCGTACGGTTCGAGCAGCATGCGGTGCTTACCGCTGGCGTCGGGTTCGCTGTGGTCGTTAGACAGAAGATTGGCGAGCACGCATTTCTCTTCGTCGGCGTCGACCGAGAGGCGCACCTCACGCGGTTCGCCGCTAAGGTTGTGGACGCAGAGTACAGCGTTGTTGCGCCAGTCATACTGAATTGCCAGAACTTTCGGGGTTCCCGTCGAAACAAACGAAAAATCGCCCCAGCCAATCTCGGGGACCTCTTTGCGCATGCGGATAATGCGTTCCATCCAGTTCAGAAGTGAGTTAGGGTCACGGCGTTGATCTGCGACGTTGACGTGTTGAAAGCTGTATGGTCCATCGCTAATCACGGGCAGGACAGGCTTTTCACTCTTGGTGAAACCGGCATTCGGCTCCGTCGACCATTGCATGGGCGTACGAGCGCAGTTCCGCTCAGGTAATTTGAGATTGTCACCCATCCCGATCTCGTCGCCGTAACGAACGACGGGAGTCCCCGGCAAAGTCATCATTAGGCTATAAGCAAGTTCCAGCCGGCGCCGATCTCCCTGAAGCATAGGTGCAAGTCGACGCCGGATGCCACGTTGATACAACTGCATCTCCGGATCGGGGCCAAACGCCGCAAAGACGATTTCTCTCTGTTTGTCTTCGAGACGGCCAAGATCGAGTTCATCATGATTCCGAAGAAATTGTCCCCATTGCGCGGTAGTGGGACGCGACTTGGTCGCCCGCATTGCTTTAACAAGGAGCCGAGAATCGCTGCTGGCGAGAGCGTAAAAAAGATGCTGATTCACCTCAAAATTGAACATCATCTGCAACCGCTCGCCTGCGGTGCCGAAGTATTTCATGTCGGTTCCTGGAAGAACGTTCGCCTCTGCCAGGATGATCGCCTCTCCCTCCCTCCAGGTCAGAAACTGGCTGAAGACGCGTAGCATGTCGTACTGCTCTTTGGGTTTGGCGATACTTGCTCCCTTTTGCGAAATGACAAAAGGGACGGCGTCCATGCGGAATCCCGATACCCCAAGTTGTAACCAAAAACCCATGATCTTAAGGATTTCAGCCTGGACTTCGGGATTCGAGGTGTTGAGGTCAGGCTGAAACTCATAGAAGCGGTGGAAGTAGAAGGCCTTTGCGGCTTCATCGTAGTCCCACGTTGACTTCTGCACGCCAGGAAACACGATGCCCGAACTAGCGTTCTTTGGCTTCTTCTTCGACCATAGATACCAGTCGCGGTATCTGGACTCCGGATCGCGACGCGCCTCTTGAAACCAAGGATGCTCATCGGACGTATGGTTGACTACCAGATCAATGAGGACGCGCATTCCGCGCTGCTTACAGCCATGCGTGAACTCGACAAAGTCGCCGAGAGTACCGTATCTCGGATCGACGCCGTAGTAGTTTGCGACATCGTACCCGCCGTCCTTGCCGGGGGAAGGCTGAAAAGGCATTAGCCAAATGGCTGTGACGCCCATTCCCTGCAAGTAGTCAAGGCGACGCATCAACCCTTGAAAGTCTCCGATGCCGTCCCCATTAGCATCCATATATGTAGCGACTGAAAGGCAGTAGATGACGGCGTTCTTATACCAGAGGTCGTTGATCATGCGAGCAGTCTTTCAGTTTCCGAATTCTTTTCAGGAGCAGAGTTAGATGCAGGAACTCGCTTGGTGGCAATCCGCGATCATCTATGAAATTTACCCACGTTCCTTTCAGGACAGCAATGGCGATGGCATCGGAGATCTGGATGGCATCCTGCAGCGGCTGGATTATCTGGCGCAACTCGGAATCGACGCAATTTGGATCTCACCCATCTATCCATCGCCAATGGCAGATTTCGGCTACGATGTAGCCGATTATTGTGGTATCGACCCAATCTTCGGAACAATGGGAGACTTCGATCGCCTTCTGGCTGAAGCTCATCAGCGAGGATTGAAGGTGATCCTCGATTTTGTGCCGAATCATAGCTCCGATCGCCACCCGTGGTTCTTGGAAAGCCGGTCCTCGCGCGAAAGCCACAAGCGAGATTGGTACCTATGGAGAGATGAACCAAATAACTGGTTGAGCAACTTCGGCGGCTCCGCATGGGAATGGGATGAAGCAACGGGGCAGTATTACTATCATTCCTTCCTGAAGCAGCAGCCGGACTTGAACTGGCGCAACCCAGCGGTGCGGTCAGCCATGTTCAACGTCCTGCGATTTTGGCTGGAACGCGGGGTAGACGGATTTCGAGTGGATGTGATGTGGCTGATGATCAAGGATTACCAATATCGCGACAATCCGCCGAATCCTGGTTACGGCCCCGACCAGCCATCCAGCAATAGCCTTCTTCATGTGTACGACTCCAATCGCCCTGATGTCCATGTTCTGGTAGCCGAGATGCGAGCGGTCGTGGACGATTACCCCGGCCGCGTCCTCATTGGCGAAATATACCTGCCGGTGAAGGACTTGATGACGTACTACGGGCAGGACTTGAAGGGGACGAATTTGCCCTTCAATTTTCTACTGCTCCAGAGTGCATGGAACGCGGAAGCAGTAGCGCAAGTCATCTCTGAATACGTGAATGCTCTGCCAGCTGGAGCATGGCCCAATTGGGTGCTGGGGAATCATGATAACGCTCGCATCGCAACGAGAGTGGGGGTTCAGCAAACTCCGGTCGCAGCCATGTTGCTCCTCACCCTTCCGGGAACGCTGACCATATACTACGGCGAGGAAATCGGCATGACGAATGTGCCGATTCCGCCGGAAGAGGTGCAGGACCCTGCAGAAAAGAATCAGCCGGGGATAGGGATGGGCCGCGATCCGGAGCGAACCCCCATGCGATGGGACGGTTCCCTTCTGGCCGGGTTTACCTGCGGCAAACCATGGCTGCCTCTCGGAGGCGATCACACGTTCGTCAACGTCGCTTCACAGGAGCAAGAGGAATCATCCCTCCTGAATCTCTATCGCAAGCTAATCGCCCTTCGCCGCATGTATCCGATGCTGGTGAGTGGCGAAATGCTTTCCGTTGTTGCTGACGAGAACCTGTTGCGCTATGAGCGCCGCGGCGTGGGGAAGCGTTTCCTAGTCTTGTTGAACTTGGGCAATGACTCAGTTCAGGCAAAGACAGAAGCTGGGACAGTCATCGCCTCGATCCGTTCCGATCGGGAGGGAGAGCAGGTTGATTCCTTGGTCGAACTTGAAGACTCAGAGGGGTTAATGATCGAGCTCGCTCGCTAGGGATACCGATGCCATCGCTCTAGGTGAAGGAGGAGTTTTCGGCAAAGGAGAAGGCAAAGAAAACCGACAAATCCACCGCTACCGGGAAGACTAAGAAAGCGGCTTAGTTTTCCTCGCCAGCAAAACCGGAGGCCCCCGAAATGGCCACCTCCGGTTTTGTTTATTGCCGACAAATTTAGGACGACATAACGGTCCGCAGAACTCACGAGTGCCGCTAAAACGCTGTCAAGCGATCTTGACTCGGCCAGCCTGTAAACACATGGTCTCTACTTGCTCCGGAGTCAGTTCTACAGCCTCACAACAGACATCAACACCTGGCTGTTTTCCTGCCTCTCTCGCCGCTTCTAAAAGACGGAGAGTCTGAAAAGGTGCCATCTGGGCAGCTCGAACTGTTGCGCCGAATACTTTGTCATTAAGATGAAGAGCAGAGACGGCGGAAGAATCCCGGGCCACCCCTGTGACTCGAAGATACCCGTCTCCAGTCATCTGGAAGGCAAGCCGATAAAGCATTTCATGAGCCTATCACTTTCCCGCATGGGCCAAAGCTGCTCGCCAAAGGCGATGTTAATGACTGAATAATGCAATCAGTAAGACGATTGGGATCGGGACGCCTAATAACAAGAGCAAGATAGAACGCATTGAAATTCTCCCCATCTATGGTTGCGTAGCAATTGAATACTTTCTCAGAGCGCCGGTTCGTTCTTATACGGTGACCACATTGTCGCGTTGCCTGCCTCCGATGGTCGCGGAAAAGCTTGCACAAAATGCTCCAATAAGGAGGGCCAAGAATATCCATAAAAGCGTATGGGCCGTCGCTTTACGAGCCGCCTCTACACTTTGCTGGGCATTGGAGAACACATCCGAGACCCGTTTATCTGCCTCAGTTTGAGGCAGGCCCGTTCTCGCGGAAACCAGTTGATCGAGATAGGATTTATCCGCCGTCGTGAAATCCCCCTGCGCGAGCGCATGAGCAAAAATAGCTCCCGCCTCTACTGAGGCGGCCGCATTCGTCGCATCCGGTTTGCTCGCATCCATGCGAAAGAGAGTGTCGACGAAATAGGCATTGGGGTCGAGGCCTTCGGCTCGAGATTGACCGCTTTTAGTTGGATTCGTCGGAGACGAACCCGAACCGATCATGGTTGTAGCAGCTGTGGCCAAAAATGCAACGGTGATCACGAACGCTGTCGCCCACGCGAGAAAACCATGGGCAGTATCTCTGAAATAGACCTCGTCGTTATGAATACTGGCCCATTTGGTCCTCAAGCGTCCGGCCAAATAGCCACCCATCGCAGAACTCAGTATCTCCATGACGATCAGCCAAATGATCGCTGATTTGCCGACAGTAGACGCCGAAATACCGGAGCCGGAGTAGGGAGACACAGAGGACAAGCCCAGGCCTGTACCCAACGCGAGAAGAATGAGCGACAGAGCAGCCGTCGCAAAGGCGCCCGCAATCACCGCTGACCAGGAGACTCCGGAGGAGTGCGCTTCGTTACGTTCGAAGTGACTCGAATAGGAATTGAAAGGCTTTTCAGTTAATACCTGTTCCATGGAGTTGCCGCCCTTTTTGTTCTGACACTGGTTACAAACTGCTACATCTGATGCTCAAGAGCACCCGGGTCGTTTGCTCAGGGGTCACATATAGTGAACCCATATAGTGAACCCAGTTTTCCTGAATCCGCCAAAGTGAGCAATCCTGATCGAGGTCCGTTGTTAAAAGACGGTGCGTACGGACGGCTCGCGTTTCCAAATTCTCCCCAGAGCGGCCCGCTCTAGAAAGGCACTGCTTGTTGCACCTCGATTCACTATAAGAACGCCTTCGTCGGCAATCACGCCCGCTTTGTCGAGAAGAGGTTGGGCCTCCGCTGTCGCTCCGATCACTTTCAGGTGAGCGAATCCGTCATGCACGAAAGCAACGGCCGCAGCTTCATTTGAAAGCGTCTCTGCACCCTCGCCGGAAAGTGCCAGGAAGATGCAGTCGAAGAGTACGGACGGCCCCCCAGCCAACTGGAAATCGGCAGGGATCACCGTTCCGTCCTTGGCCTTCGCTCCCCCAATCTTCGGGGCAATCACCTTGACGTTACAGCCTTGCTTGGCTGCAGCCTTTCTCAGGTTCGCAACGATTGTCGCGTCGCTGCCATCGGCGACGAGACAGCCGATCAAACTGCCCTCCAGAGACTTCTTCGCCTTCTTCAAAATACTGAGAGCTGAAGATGGAGGTAGGTCCTCTCGTGCCGGGACTGTTGTAGCGACCTTGGTTACCTTGCCCGGCATTCCAAGCCCGTCTGCGACCCTTCGCGCGATTCCCATGTCGACGTTGGCGAGCTGGCCTAGCGTGCGTTCGCGTATCGCCACGGTTTCGACCTTACTTAGCTCAAAGATGAACGCCGAGACGATATGGTTTTGTTCTGTTTCGGTTTGGGAGAAGAAGAACTGACGCGCCTGGCTAAAATGATCTGCGAAAAGCTCGGGCCGAATCCTCAACTTGTCCCCTTCAACATGCTCCTTCGTAGAGATAAAACCTAGTTGTGAATCCTCGCGAGCAGTATTGGCCTCAAGCGAACTCGGGGAATACGACACGCGGCCCGCAGGGACCTCGAATTGCATGTGTCCGTCGCGCTGAAAGTTCATCATGGGGCATTTAGGAGCATTGATAGGCAACTGCGCGAAATTGGGGCCTCCCAAACGAGACAGCTGAGTATCGAGATAAGAAAAATTTCGACCTTGGAGGAGCGGATCGTTGGAGAAATCGATTCCCGGAACGACATTTTGGGTCATGAATGCGACCTGCTCGGTCTCCGAGAAATAATTGGTCGGATTGCGGTCCAACACCATGCGACCGATCACGCGAAGGGGTATTTGCTCTTCGGGTATGAGCTTCGTTGCGTCCAAGACATCGAATTCGAATTTCTCTACGAACTTCTCGTCAAACAACTGAACTGCCAACTCCCATTCCGGGAAATTGCCCTCATTGATGGAGTTCCAAAGGTCGCGACGGTGGTAGTCAGGATCGCCACCGCTGATTTTGAGGGCTTCATCCCAGACCACGGACTGGAGCCCGAATTTGGGCCGCCAGTGGAATTTGACGAACGTGCTTTTACCTGCCGCGTTGAGAAGACGAAAGGTGTGCACCCCAAACCCTTCCATATTCCGAAAGGAACGGGGGATCGCGCGGTCTGACATGATCCACATCAACATATTGGTGCTCTCAGGGGTAAGAGAGACAAAATCCCAGAATGTGTCGTGCGCAGTTTGCGCTTGTGGGAATCCCCGATCTGGCTCCTGCTTCGCAGCATGGATGAGATCCGGAAACTTGATCGCGTCTTGAATGAAGAAGACCGGGATGTTGTTCCCCACCAGGTCCCAGTTGCCTTCCTTCGTATAGAGCTTTACTGCAAATCCGCGCACATCGCGCGCCATATCGGAGGAACCGGCGTTTCCGGCCACGGTCGAGAAACGCACAAATACTGAAGTTCTTTCTCCGACTTTGCTGAGCACTCGAGCCTTGGAGAACTTCTCTAAGGATTCCGTAAGTTCAAAGAAGCCGTGGGCTGCCGCGCCCCGCGCATGGACAATGCGCTCCGGAATACGCTCATGATCAAAGTGGTTGATCTTCTCCCGAAGAACAAAGTCTTCCAGTAGCACCGGGCCAGGTCGTGAAGTAGCGGATGCCTTGAGCGAGTTTTCATCGTCCGAAATAGCTTGCCCCTGCTGGGTAGTCAGTTGGGGATGGGTTCCACCTGCACGTTGGTGTAATTCTCCGCCGTTCCCTGTTTCGTCGCGGTCCTTTTTGACCGGCGCATGGTTCGTTGTCTTTTTCACGATTTTCCCCTTGTATACCGGACCGTCGACGCAGAAAGGGATTCTCGCAGTGCGAAGCTAAGTACCGATGAATGTAGGATGCGAGACGAGCATGAAGTGTGCCCGCTGAAACTCTTAAGTTTTCGCTGCATAGACCTTCGATCGGGGCTGCCTTCATGAAACGGGAAATTGTGCCCGAGGCCGGCTGGTCCAGAACTGGATTTGCCTGTTTGGTGGATGAACGAGGACGAGTTTATTTAGCCGTTCCATTTCGTTTTCATCCGGTCGTTCATGACATCCAACTTTATCCAGTTCAACGTAGTCAGAGAGTAGAAGGCTTTAGTGCGCACGGAGCACTGACATTGCACCGGAGCGTCAATGGACATGACGAATGAGCAGACACTGCGAGAACGACTCAATTAGGCCGAACGAGCGCTAGAAAGAAGTGAGCGCCTTGCGGTCGCCAGCCGCTACGCGGGGGCGATCATGCATGAAGTCAACAATCCCCTTGAGGCGATTACAAATCTTGTTTATCTCACCAAGATTCAAAAGGGTGACCCAAGGCAAGTGTTCGAAAACATGCTCGTCATCGAGGAGCAATTGGCAACGCTCGGTCGAGTCACGAGCCAGGCCCTAACATTCCATCGAGAACATGCGGAAGCGAAAGAATTTGATCTAGTCGATATCGCGGAGTCCGCTCTCCGATTGCACGCGGATAAGCTCGCAAGACACCAAATCAGCGTTGATCGGCAGTTCCAAGGACCTGCGAAAGCAACTGTTTTTGGGAGCGAGATATTGCAGGTATTGTCGAATCTGATCCTGAACGCAGTGGATGCTCTCCCACGTGGCCAAGGGAGAATCTCAGTCCGGGTAAAGAGCAGGGGCCAATCAGTTCACATCCTTGTTTCTGACAACGGCGAAGGTATCGCAGACGAGTTCTCATCTCGTCTATTCGAACCCTACGTCACGAGCAAAATATCGGGTACCGGACTTGGACTCTGGCTTTCGCACAGAATTGTCTCGAAACATCGAGGGACACTGCGTTTTCGGTTTTCGCGAAAACAAGGTAGGTCGGGTACCTCCTTTCGCATCTCTCTGCCATTGGCGCAGCTGGCGCAGAGGAATGTATGAACAACCGCCCCGTCTTCTGTTGAGTCGCTTTTACTTTGTCTCGATCAATTTGCCTTCTGTGGTGATGGTGGCAACTTGCCTATTCGATAGCCGTGGGCAACTTAGGTGCGCAGGTGGCCCATGTGGGCCCCATTCTAGGGGAAGACACTCCCCACTAACTTCGTCGCGCGGAAGCATAAGAAAGCCCTCCTAGTGATAAGAGGGCTTCCGCTATGTCAGCGAAACGGCCGACGTCATAATTTCTTCTCAAGGTCATACGCCATGTTCTTGTGTGCAGCAACGGCCGTTTTTCCTTGAAGCACGACCGCTTGGAATTTCATGTCTTTTGTATCTTTCGCCTCTTTTGTGAAGGCGCTTAATGCCTTGGAGTGATCGCTCACCATTTGTTTCATATACTCCTTATCGAAGTCATTTCCCGAGAGTTTATTCAGTTTGTCTATCTCTTTCTGAGTATCGGCATCCGGACCGCTGGGAGGCGTCAAACCCCATGATTCAGCGAACGGCTTCATGCTTGCCGTCATCTTCGTATGCTCGGCAATCATCTTCTGCGCGAAGGCCTTAACGGCGGCATTGGTCGATTTCTCATCCGCGAGCTTGGCAAGTGCAATCTCATTTTGGTCCGATTGGGCTGCCATTGCCAAAAACTTTTTGTCGTCGTCAGTGGCGGCTTTTGCTTTTAGGGGCGCTAGAACTGCGGCAAATCCTAGGACTGCGCAGAAAATTATTTGACTTGTGTGTTTCATGTTTTCTCCAGTTGGCGGCGAGACCGAACGACAGTTCGATCATGAGTTCATTGTGTAAGAGGCGGTCCCACTTCTGAACGTTGCACCGTTGTGGCACATACTTTGCGATGGAGTGGCTGGGGCAACCCGCTATTGTGGCTAGATCAATTCGGGCCCTTTACCATTGTTAGTAAGCGGTCGGTTGATTAAACCCTTGTTCGGGTTGGATTCAGCCCTCTGCGGATACAAACTCTGCATCCAATTGTCAGTTTCAGAGGCGGGGAATTCCTTTGGCCAAGACAATGCCGCACTTAGAGATCGTCACCGACCCAGTTGAATCGGCGAAAAGCGCAGGTCTGCGCTATGTTTCCGACGCTAAGCCCGGGATCACGCGCAAGCGATGGAGGAAAGGGTTTCGCTACTTCGACGCGGAGGGAGCGCAAGTACGCGAGTTAGAGACTCTCGCTCGTATCAAGTCATTGGTCATACCTCCCGCTTGGACTGATGTGTGGATTTGTACTAACCCGAAGGGACATTTGCAGGCTACCGGACGAGATGCCAGGGGGCGGAAGCAGAGCCGATATCACCCGCGCTGGCGCGAGGTACGGGATGAGACCAAGTACGAACGCATGATGGCTTTTGGGGTAGCCCTCCCGACGATTCGCGACCGCGTCGAACAGGACCTTGCTAGACCGGCTCTTCCACGAGAGAAAATCCTGGCAGCAATCGTGCGTCTGATGGAAACCACCCTGATTCGGGTCGGGAATATCGAGTATGCAAAACAAAACCAATCCTATGGATTGACTACGATGCGGGGCAAACATGTCCGAGTCGACGGATCCACTATCACCTTCAAATTTCAGGGAAAGAGCGGCGTGCGACATGCGGTGGATATCACTGATCGACGGCTGGCGAAGATCATTCAGCGCTGCCAAGATATCCCCGGTTACGAATTGTTTCAGTATGTCGACAGCGAAGGGGAGCATCACACAATCGATTCTGCCGACGTCAACGACTACCTCCGCGAGGCGACGGGGCAATACTTCACTGCCAAAGACTTCCGAACTTGGACGGGTACGGTTATGGCCTGCGCGAAGTTGCAGGAATTCGATGTGTTTGAGTCGGAGAGCGAAGCGAAGAAGAATGTGGTGGAGATCGTCAAAACTGTGGCGGCGAGGCTAGGAAATACACCTTCTGTTTGTCGGAAGTGCTACATCCACCCCCTAGTGATCGAAGCCTACATGAGTGGTGCGTTTACCAAAACAAGGAGAGAGCAGCAATCCCAGGAGTCTCCAAGAGAGCTTCAATGGGAGGAAACTGTTTTGATGAAACTCATGCAGCGTGTACTCAAAGTTGCCGCAGCCTAGACGGATAGCGAATTGTGATTCACGCGATTAGGTAAGCAAGCGTCGAGGTTCTCGGCCCAGGCTACGCTAGCTTGAACCGCTTTTATAGCCTTGTTTCACCCAAGCCCTGAAAAAGTTTGGGCTAGAGGCGCCCCCGACCTCTTCCGAAAAGCAGATAAATGACAATCAGTGCAAGAATCAAACTAAGACCGCCGCCACCATAGTAGCCAAGTCCGGGGCCCATATAGTAGCCACCGCCGCCGAATAAGAGGATGAGAAGGATTAGAACCAGAATGAGAGGCATGCGCGGAAGTGTAACATGCGGGCGCGAACGCCACCTGATGACACCTCACTTGCGAGGCTATCGACTCTTCCGACAACGCTAGACCGAATTTTTCACTTCCGAAACCAGTGAGCCAACTGGATTGGTAATCGTCTGTTTTGCAATAGACCCCAACGATTCGCCCCGACGATACATCAGGTAAGCTGCCGCGAAGCCGGAGACAACGGTCGCCACCAGGATCACCTTTTGTAGAGAGCTGCGGCCTTCAGGGAGCGCGTCAGTGTTCATATATCCTCCTCGCTTGTTCTGAGGATGTTGGATGCAGGTTTCGTGCCCGGTGAACGTCACCTTGCGGGACGTTAAACCAGGACAAACCCGCAAGTCAGATTTATCGAAGGGCAGCTAACAGTCCGATCGCGGCGGCGCTCATGACGACGGCGCATGCCCATCCGAGTATCTTCATTCCATTGGAATTGACGCAATGACCCATCACTTTCTTGTCGCTTGTGAGGAGAACCACGATGACCACCAAGGGCGGAGCTAACAGACCGTTCAGAATAGCCGACCAAAACAGCATTTTCACCGCACTGATCCCGGAATAATCGAAGGCGAGTCCGACTACTATCGAGATGCCAATTACGATGTAGAACTTAGCCGCCAGCCCTGGCTTCAAATTGAGAGAGGCCGATCGCCACTTAGACGCCTCCGCTACGACATAAGCGCAAGAACCGGCTAGGACTGGGACGGCAAGCATGCCAGTCCCAATCAGTCCGACAGCAAAAAGCCAGTACGCACCTTGGCCAGCGAGCGGTTTCAGAGCCTCAGCTGCTTGCTTGGCCGTTTGGATATCCGTCGTGCCGTGTGCGTGAAGGGTTGCCGCGGTAGTCAGAATTAAGAAGTACATCACAGTGTTGGACAGTAGCATCCCGGTAACAACGTCTCGTTTTGCAGCTGCAAGCTCTTTGTTCGTCGCTCCCCGTCTTTCCGCGACAGTGGTCTTTCCGTGATCTCGGTCTTCCTCCACCTCCTGGGCTGCTTGCCAAAAGAAGAGATAAGGCGAGATAGTAGTTCCTAAAATTCCAACCAGCACCGCGAAATAGTCTTTGCTGTATTCAATGTGGGGGACGAAGGTGGCCCGGGCTACCGCCCTCCAATCTGGATGCGCGAGAAATGCGGTGATGACATAAGCGAAGAGAACCAACGTCAGCCATTTGAAGATCCGAGCCATGGTCCGATAGGAAGTCCAAAGCAACAAACCCAAGATGAGTGCCGCCAAAAACGGCGCCCAGTAGTACGCGCGGACACCCGTCATCATTTCGGTTGCTTCTGCCATCCCGCCGAGATCGGCACCTATATTAAAAACATTGGCAATTGCCACGAGCGCACACGCAAGCCACAGCACCCATCGGGAGTAGCGAGTTCGAATCACACTGGCGAGTCCGCACCCAGTCACCATACCGAGGCGTGCGCACATCAGCTGAATTGCCGCCATCAAGGGGAAAGATAATAACGCGGTCCAGAGCGTGGCGTATCCGAACGAAGCCCCAGCAACCGAGTAGGTCGATATACCTGATGGGTCATCGTCGGCAGCACCCGTGATCAACCCGGGACCCAACTCTTCTAGAAACCCCTGCACCCCGCGATTGTGGCTAGAAGGAGCGCCCACATCAGCAACCTGTCCCGGCACTTGCTTGGCCTCTTGCTGTTTGGGTCTGGCTTGTCTTACTAAGCGCGCGACTTATCCTGATCGCCGAATGGAAAGCCTGATCTGCTCGAGCTGAATGTCTCATTTCTTCTTCGGCACCTTCTTGCCCGCCTTGCGAGCCTTGGAGAGCCCTATAGCAATAGCTTGCTTCTTGCTTGTGACTTTCTTACCACTCTTGCCACTCCGTAACTTGCCTTCCTTTCTCGCTTTCATCTCTGTTTCAACACTTTTTCCTGCAGACTTCGAATATTTCCGTTTCGATGCTTTTTGGGCAGTGGATTTTTTAGTGGTCATGGGCTCCTCGTGCCGTTGGATGATGTGCAATATCGGCTTGTTGCATGGAGGTCCAGTATCTTCGGTGATGCTGCCATCTCTCGATTCTGAGACTCGTGAAATCGTCGAATCTTATTGCCCTAATGATCTGCGTCAGCATTTCGCTTATGAAAGAACCGATTCCGATGAATGGTCCAGAGCAGAGTCGAGACTCCAAGCCAAACGACGGTAGCGACCATAAGGATGCGGACCGCACTGTATTCAGGCAGACCGATCCATAGGGTGAACGCAAATGCCATTAGACCGAGACACCCGAGAGAGGCACCCAATGCGTCGATACTCGCCGCGAGCCGACCTCGTTTCGTTCCGTCGAAACCATGCTGCGCCTTTCGCTTCTTCTCGTGGCTTTCGATTAAACTAGCGCCCGCCGGGAAGATGGCGGGAAATGCCAGAAACAGACCTCCCAAACCCGGTCCATAGCGTTTTGCGATGAGACCAGCCAGGACGGTGCATATGCCACCGAACACGAATCGCAAGGCGTATTGGTGGGGCTTCGTTTCTTTCAGCGATGAGAAATCCATTCTGATCATGTCAGTTCAGTCTTCCCCACCAGTGCCACAGCCCCAGCGACACTCCAAACCAGACTGACATCAGAAAGATCGCGGTTGGGAGCGCGGCTGTTTTATGGCGAGCCAACGCACCGCAGACGCAGGCGCTATAGATGAGGAAAGCGAAAGCCCCCAAGATCATCGAGTGGGCTTCAGTCGCCGCATATTGCCTACCACGCTGCGATATGGTTAGCCCTAGAGTAGCGAAAGCAATACTGGGTGCGGCCCCAAACAATCCGGCAAAGCTCTTTGGTCGCAAGATGTCCCCGATGATTGCGAATAAGCTAACCACGACCCCGCCAATGAGAAATCTGATAATTAGCTCACTCATAGATCACTCCTTCAGCTCGCTTTGCGCGCTTTCTTGATCAGATCAAGCGCTTTATCGGCGCCTTTGCAGCCAAGAAGCTTGTACTTTTTGCCTTCAAGATTGTGATAGTTCACGAAGAAATCCTGCAACTCATCCAGAAACTTCTTGGGAAGATCCGCGAGCTTTCGGATGTTTGAATACATGTGGTTGGCTTCTGCAACCGCAAGCAATCTATCGTTTCGAACCTTCTTTTTACCGTCGGCCTGTTCCCCTTCAATCACACCGATGAGAACCGCACGAACCGCACAACCGGTAAAGGCCGGTTCATCCATCAGCAGAAGCACATCGATTGGGTCGCCATCGTCCGCAATCGTCTGAGGCAAAAAACCGAAGTCATAGGGGAAGACCATCCCAGCCGGCAACACTTTTTTCAGGGCAAATATCCCTTGATCGGGATCGAATGCAAACTTGTTGCGGCTCCCCTTCGGGGTTTCCACAATCACCTGAAAGATGCCATCTTTCTTATCAACCGGTTTCAACTTTGTTGGATCTACTAGCGATTTCATCTTTCCTCACTTTCTAATAAAGCCAGCAGTTCAACTGCTCCTCCCAATCCTTTGGGAACAGGGAACGATGTTGGTGTGAGTCCAATACTGTCTCCATGAGTTGCATTAGGCTAAAAGCTCTGGCTCCGATGCTTGAGTTGTCTAAGCCTTGTACCTAGTCGGTCGAGGTCTCGTTCGGCGTGGGATTGTCGCAAGTACAGATCGAGCTCCTGATATCGAAGCGAGACGGGCTCGTCCATCGCCAGAGGATAGGGCCCGAAGGCTCGCGGGATTCTGCGAAGAACATCCGTGCAGAGCTGCTCGATCAGATGCCGAAGCGAAAGCGCCCGAATCTCCGCTTCGTCTCCATCCTTGGGATCAGCGTCGATCTCTCTTCCGGCTTGATCGAGATAAGACTTTAGTCCCCAACTGGATGCGAACATTGCGCCTAAGTGTGACAGAGTATGAGTGTCGTCCCGTTTCTGGCGCATGGCAAAGTCCACCAACCCGATGGCTCCGCCCGCCCAACAAGCCGCAGGACCGCAAGCACCGTGCCAAAAGCCGGGTCGATCGGTATACCATCCGGGATCACCGATCACGTCGGCTTCTGTGACGGTTGCATCCTCGAAGGTAGCGTTACTAGTGTTGGTCTCACTGAACGCCCTTGTCTTCCATGCGGTGCCATCGAATTGAGTGTTGGCAGCATTTCTTCTTAAATCGATCTCGACCAGCAAATTCATTGGAATTCCGACTGTTACAAGTGCTCGGTCGACCAAACCAGCCCCACTGCAAAACATCTTTGACCCACTAATGGTCATCCCGCTCGCACCCGACTTCAATTCCAACGCTTCCCCTGGCTTTTCCGATGCCCAGACGCCATAGAGCTTGTTTGCAAGAGGCTGTCTTCCGGCTTCGGCCAATATGGCAACCGCGTCCCAGTGGGCTTCGGCCAAGCGAGCCAAAGTGAGATCTTCTCGCCCAATCTCCATCAGGCGCTGATGGCGCAATGGAGTCGCGCCACCACCCGGAAGCGGTAGATCCTCTGCTACAAGCGTGCGAAGTCGCGAGATCAACTCCGGCCGTTTCATGCGGCCACCTCGTTATGCGCGGCGAGAGCCTCCGCAAAGCCATGAGGGGCTCGCCCTGTTCTTCGTCCGCTTGTAGTCACTCTGGTGTGATCGACAGACACCCGTCGAACACCCAAGTCCCGCAATCGGTGCCAGAGGTCATGATCTTCAGCAGTTGCAAGTTCCCGCCAGCCGCCGGAATTCCGGTAGACGTCTCCGCGAATACCGAGGTTAGCTCCGTGGATATGCGAATGCGAGCCATCAGAACCAATCACGTAACTCGCGCGAAATCGTTCCAGTACCTCAGGACCGTGTTCTTCGAATGAATCCACCTCTACTGTGCCCGCGACCGCCTCCGCGCTCTTGTTTGCGAGGAGTAACTGCTCAATGACCCAGGTGTCTGGTACGACGCAGTCCGCGTCTGTATTTGCCAACCACAGACGGTTCCACGGTCCCCGATAACGCTGCATGGCAGTTTCAGCCGCCACAGCCCTGGCCTTACCAACGACACCGGATTCGATCGATATCGCCAAGCCACGTCCCCGCGTCATCTCTTTCGCGATTTGAAAGGTCAGGTCCGTCGAAAGATCAACTGCCACGATCACGTCGGTAGTCACACAAGGAGGAAGCATTGAGAGCGATGCGAAGACGGATTCGAGGCAACGAGGAAGAAGTTTCTCTTCATTGCGAGCGGGAATCAGGATGCCTACATGCCATGGGTCACTGATCATCCTCGGATCCACCGATCTATTCGAAACCCGATGTGACGCGCAGAGTACTCGAGGGTCAGGCCACCGAGGTAGCTCAAAACCTCATGCACCGAATCTCCATCCAAAAGATGATCCGCAGAATGTCCGAGCCAGTGAACTGCCAACAGAACACCCGAATGCTCCAGGCGTCCCGCTAGGTCGGATCCGACTTGAAAGAGTTCCTGGCGGTCGAAGTAATAACCAATTTCGCTCAGAATGACGAGGTCGAACGTTCCAGCTGGAACATCGTTGGGTAAAGAACCACAGCAAATGTTGACGTTGGCCAGATGCGCACAGTGTTGGCGCGCCAGCGTTACAGCAGTCGGTGAGATTTCGATTGCGTCGACATGCTCGCAAATCGACGCTAAACGAGCGGTCAAGATGCCAATGGAGCACCCCGGTTCAAACGCACGCTTATAGCGACGACTATCCAGTGCATGGAGGATTTCGGAATAGCGTTTCTGCTCGTAGTCATTTGAGGTAAATGCCCAGGGATCGTCGTTTTCCCGATACTTCGCGTCAAAGAACTCCTGATTAGTGGTATTGGTCGTCATGAAATGCAGAAGACCTCGAAAGGACGCCTCGCAGGCGCCAGCAGGGAGTCGGGCAAGATCGGCTCACCCGAATCGTGTGCTAGTTGTGAACTATGGCACTTCAGAGCCTCAGACTTACTCTTTTGTTGCCTCTGGTCCAAAGGAAATGAACGCAATGTTAGCTTGTCCAGCGACGCAGTCGCCCCACGATGCCATGTCCAAAAAAAGTACGAGGTTAGCGTTGCTCCGGTCTGAAATGCGACACGCTCTGCCGCACGGCCACAGGCTTCATGATCTGGATGAAAGTCGCCGCGCCACGGAGCAATGAGATGCGTGTCTTTCGTCACGAAGGGCAGGAGTTGCTCAACTAATCGAGCCTCATGGGCCGCGACATCACTATCTGGAAGGCGCAATCGACTAATGTTCTCGGCCGAAACGCCTAGACGCTTCAATGCATTTCGCTGCTCTAACTCACGAATTTTCCCCAGACCGGGATCGTATCCGTAGGCGCTCTCTCCATCGGTGGCTGCCACCACTACTACGTCTGTGCCTCGAAGACATTGGGCGGCGATGAAGCCTCCGGCTCCCAGAGTTTCATCGTCAGGGTGGGGAGCAAGCACGACTACGCGCTTCGGTGGGGGTGCCCAAACCGGCAAATCTTCCAAAGCAGCTAGCCATTCGTCTTCAAAAACCAGCGGAACAATCATAGGAAACCACCAATCTGTAAGATGCGCATTTCTTCTCCATAGCTAGATGGTTCAAGAACTACCTGGGTCTCCTGTCGGCAATCCGACAGAACAGAATCGCCTCCTTTCGTCTCAAAAAAACGCGACCTTCAACTTTTGCATCACAGTCCGTGAATGATCGTGCGCAAATCGGTTGTGGGAGCTTCTTATGGGACAAATGTTGGCGGTAGTAACGGGAGCATCGAGTGGGATTGGATATGAATTGGCGAAAGAGTTAGGCCGCAGAGGCTACGACCTGATCGTCGCCTCCGCTGGGGATCGACTCGCGCCGGCTGCTGCAGAATTACGCGCTTCCGGAGTCCAAGTGACTGAAGTCCAAGTGGATCTGGCGCAACGAGACGGACCTCAGATCCTCTGGAAGCAGATCATGGCATCAGGACGCCAGGTCGATGTGGCTTGTATCAACGCTGGTGTCGGAGTTGGAGGCCTCTTCCTGGAGACTAGTTTGGACGAGGAACTCAACATGGTCGATCTGAACTGCGCCAGCACGGTCCAGTTGGCTAAATATGTTGTGCGCCACATGGCAGATCGAAATTCCGGTCGGATTTTGTTTACCGCATCAATCGCTGGAGAAATGGTCGCTCCTCGTGAGGCGGTCTATGCCGCAACGAAGGCATTTGTTCTGTCTTTCGCCCACAGCGTTCGCTATGAGCTGAAGGATACAAAGGTCAGCGTAACAGCTCTGCAGCCGGGTCCAACCGATACGGACTTCTTTCACCGGGCGGGGATGGACGACACGGAAGTCGGCCAGAAGGGGAAATTGGATAGCTCTCCGGCAGACGTAGCACGTCAGGGTGTTGATGCGCTCATGGACGGCAAAGACCATGTCTACTCCGCATCCATGAAGACGAAGATGGAAGGGATGCTCGCGAATTTCACCCCCGGCAGCGTCAAGGCCGCCATGCACGAAAAGATGGCAACGCCACAGGACGAAAAGAAGGCTAGCTAATTTGAAGAGAGATGCCCTAGTGGGGTCGTCATTCTCGAACGACTAGTTTTACAGTCCTTTCCGAAGAGATACAACGGAGGAATTAAGATGTCACACCCTTTGATGGAAAAACCGAATGCCGAACAGGTTCTATTTTCAGCGAGTGCAGCTGTCGTTATGGACGGGCGCTATTTGGCCCCGCCGCAAGATAAAGATGGAAAGATTTGGGCGAGAACGTCCGCCATCGTTCAGGCTGACGCCAGTGAACTCTATGCTCTGTGGAGGGACGTCGAGAGCGCTCCCAAGTGGCAAGAGCAAATGACGTCGGTGAGACGGATAGGCGACGTAACCTCCCACTGGGTCATGGAATCCGACGGGGAGAAAATCGAATGGGATTCCGAGATCCTTGCCGATGAGCCCGGCAAAAGAATCGCGTGGCGCTCCATCGCGGGGGATTCGAGCAATGCGGGCGAGGTCATCTTCGATACCGCCCCCGGAGACCGAGGGACGTTGGTTACGGTCTTGCAGGAGTTTCATCTTGGGAAGATCGCTAACGCCTGGGAGACGATTGTCGGACGCAATCCAAAACAATCTGTAATCGAAAATCTCCGACACTTCAAGGCATTCGCGGAGACTGGCGAGATTCCCCGCACGCAAGGCCAGCCGCATGGTCCTCGAGGAATTATTGGAAAGATGAAGAAGTCACTCTACGGGGAGACGATTACAACTCCGCCTGCCGAAAAGGCGAGCTGAATCAATTAAGAGTTCTGCCACGAAACAGGAGAAAGATTATGAAAGCAGTTTGTTGGATGGGAACAGGAAAACTCGAGACATTAAATGTGCCGGACCCTACGTTGCTAAATCCGCATGACGCCATCATAAAAATCACGCGGACCGCGATTTGCGGATCTGACCTGCATCTCTACGACGGCTTCATTCCAACCATGGAGGCAGGTGACATTCTCGGGCACGAGTTCATGGGACTGATAGAGGAAGTCGGGAACGATGTGACGAACTTGAAACGCGGAGACCGCGTCGTGGTTCCGTTCACGATTGCCTGTGGAAACTGCTTGTTCTGCCGAAAGAAGCTTTGGTCGGCCTGTGACAACACCAATCCAAATTCGCATCTGATGGAGGCGGCGTACGGTTACTCGGGCTCTGGTCTCTTCGGTTACTCGCACATGATGGGCGGATATGCCGGGGGTCAGGCTCAGTACGCTCGAGTGCCGTTTGCCAACGTCGGGCCGCTGAAGATTGAAAGCGATCTTCCTGACGAGAAGGTTCTCTTCCTTTCAGACATCTTTCCGACAGGCTATATGGCCGCAGAAAATGCCCAGATCCAACCCGGAGACACGGTAGCCGTGTGGGGATGCGGGCCAGTTGGGCAGTTCACAATCGCGAGTGCTTTCATGTTGGGCGCCGGAAGAGTGATCGCCATAGATAGATTTCCTGAGCGACTCAAACTAGCTCGATCACTTGGGGCAATCACCGTCGATTACTCTGAGGAGGATGTGAACGTGTTGACCGCGTTGAAGGACCTTACCGGCGGAATCGGCCCCGATGCCTGTATCGACGCCGTAGGGCTCGAGGCCCATTCAACCGAACTTCAGGGTGTCTACGACAAGGTAAAAACAAGTCTTCTTCTCGAGACGGACCGACCCGGCGTCCTTCGCCAGGCGATACAGGCGGTTCGCAAAGGAGGAACAGTATCCATTCCGGGTGTCTATGGTGGACTGCTCGATAAGGTCCCATTTGGAGCCGCGTTCGGCAAGGGCATCACCATGAAAATGGGTCAGACCAACATGCATAACTATATGAAGCCTCTGCTCGAACGAATCGAGCAAGGCCAGATCGATCCGAGCTACCTCATCTCTCATCGCATCACACTGGACGAAGCACCTGAGATGTACAAAGTTTGGCGGGATAAGAAGGATAACGTAACAAAAATCGTGATCGACCCGTGGGCCGAAAAGGGATCAGCATAACCAGCGGTTCGGCGCGATCGTCGATGCCAAACTTATACAAAATCCTGCCTCATTAACTTGAGCAGGAACATATGCGCAGCTAATCAATATGCCTATCACTGAACTTTCTCGTCGTACCTTTCTTCACTCAGTGGCCGCCACCGCATTGAGCGCGAGCTCGTTCGCGCAAGAGCCGGGAGGAAAGATCAATCAGGTTGACGAAGTTCAGCTTTCTCAGATTCACGGTCCATCCGAACAAAATGAAAAAGCTCCGGGCCCTTTCCTTCCTATGGACCAGCGCATTGGTTTTGCGATCGTCGGCCTAGGAAGACTTTCACTCAATCAGATACTTCCGGCTTTTGGCCATTCTCAATACTGCAAACCGGTGGCTTTAGTGAGTGGCGATCGCGAGAAGGCGCTAAAGGTCGCGGGCCAATATGGTATCGCCCCTACCGCGATCTATAACTATGCAAATTTTGATCAATTGGGCAAGAACCCAGAAGTCAAAGTGATTTATGTGGTGTTGCCAAACGGAATGCACGAAGAGTATGTCGTTCGTGGGGCGAGAACAGGCAAACACATTCTTTGCGAGAAACCGATGGCGACCGGCTCCCGCGAGGCTGAACATATGATTTCAGCCTGCAAAGAGGCCAAAGTAAAGCTCATGATCGCCTATCGACAACAGTACGAGCCTCATAACCTCGCGCTCCGGCAACTGGTAACTGAAGGTAAACTCGGCGCATTGCGCGGCTTCGTATCCTCGAACTCTCAACAGCAGGGCGATCCTACTCAGTGGCGACTAAAAAAATCTCTGTCTGGCGGAGGCTGCCTTCCTGATGTGGGTCTGTACTGTCTGAATGCCTCACGCTTTCTATCTGGAGAAGAACCGACAGAGGTGATGGCCACTATCTTTCAACCGAAAGATGACCCACGTTTCACCGAAGTAGAAGCGAGCTGCAGTTTCAGCCTGAAGTTCCCCAGTGGTTTTGCGGCGACCTGCACCACCAGCTACGACGTTCACAAAAGTCAGTTTCTCCGGCTTGAAGGAACAAAAGCGTGGGCTGATATGTCTCCCGCCTACGGCTACCACGGCAATCGCCTTAAGTGGTCGCATCTTGACGGCGATAGAGAGACTGAGATAGTCCCGCAGATAGAGGAAGAAGACCAATTTGCCTTAGAAATGGATCATTTCGCGGAGTGCATCCTGGAAGGCAAGACGCCTCACACCCCCGGTGAGGAAGGCCTCAAAGATCATAGGATTATGGAAGCAATTTACGATTCTGCCCGAACCCGCCGAATCGTCGTGGTTTCCACATGACCTTAGTTGATCTCACGCCCGCTTACCTAGGTTTTAAGTGAACGATTGCTCTAACCAGTCCTGCGCTGGCCAGGAAGGCTGCGACATCGAACTTGGCTTGTCTGAACTCAGTCATAAGATAGGTCACAGCTTATCAATGTGATGCCCCGATCTTGTCAATGTGATGCCCCGATCTTGCGGAACGTTGTGAAAGTGTCGCATCATCAGCATCGTCCCACCGTAGTGGAGTTCTGCTGAACCAATCAATCCAACCGTCGATCCGCGCGAATCAACTAATCTTGCGCATCTGCCCACCCTCGGTGCCAGTCTACAGTCTTCCCGTCACTCGGTTTGCCCGCTTTGCCGGCTTGGAAACCGGCATCATACTCGGCGGAATCATCGTGGACCGGAGGTAGCTCATCTGGCTCAGACAGTTCATTGATCTTGTCTATCTCGGACATTCCCCTTCGGATGCCGAATCTCTATTTCTCGCTGCAATACGCGGTCGAAACGAGTTTTAGACAATCGGAGTTTCGGGCAGAGGGCATCCAAAGGTCCGCCCAAGGTCCTCTTCTTCGATCCATTGACTTGACCGGCTCAAGTCATCCATCCACTAGCCGATCCTGTACCTTTTTTCCCCCAACGCCTTATCGATAGTCGCCTGCCCCCGGCGCCACAATCGAGGTCAATCGGCCCTTCGACAAAGATCGTGCTTCGCCGAGGCGAGATGATGCAAGTGGTCTCTAACCTGATCGCGAACTCAATCTACGCCATGCGCCCCGGTGGTACTCTCTCAGTTTCAGTTTGCGATGCCTCAAGTGAGGATGATGGAATTGTCCTGACAGTTGAAGACGATGGCGTCGGAATTGCACCGAAGGATTTGCCGAGGGTTTTTGACGCCTTCTTTACTACACGGACTACGGTTGGCACCGGAATTGGATTATTCGTCGCCAAGCAATTTGTCGAAGGCCACGGGGGACGGATCAGCATCGAGAGCAGTAACGAATCGAAGAAGCACGGCACCACCCTTCGGGTCTTCCTGCCACTTCATACTGCTTACGTATGATCGCTTTCTGTAAGAACAGCTCCTGCCTACGATGCAGTGAACACAAAAAACCTGATCGCCATACATAGCCCACGCGGGTTATATCTACGTGGCTAGGATACTTGCCTAAGCGGCTCGTTTCGGTAGAGTCCAGTTCGGTCTGACAAAATGGCACGTGTATCCATTGGGAATGCGCTCGAGGTAATCCTGATGTTCAGGCTCGGCCTCCCAGAATGCACTTGCCGGAACCACTTCGGTCACGACCTTCCCAGGCCACAACCCTGAAGCATTGGCATCGGCAATGGTGTCTTCAGCAATCCGTTTTTGCTCGTCTGTCGTGAAAAAGATCGCCGAACGATAACTTGTGCCGGTGTCATTCCCCTGACGGTTCAACGTCGTAGGATCATGGATCTGGAAGAAAAACTCCAGGAGTCGACGATAGGTGACTTGCTGAGGGTCGAAGATAATTTCGATCGCTTCGGCGTGGCCTTCGTGATTGCGGTAGGTCGCGTTTGCGATATTGCCGCCCGTATATCCGACCTGCGTCGTAATCACGCCCGGGAAGCTGCGGATCAGATCCTGCATTCCCCAGAAGCATCCCCCTGCAAGAATTGCGCGCTCGTTCGATGAGGCCATGTTGTTACTCCTGTTCTTTCTTCTCAAACAGTTCGAGATATTTACCGTATCCTTCGCTCTCCAACTCATCGAGGGGAATGAAGCGCAATGACGCGGAGTTTATGCAATAGCGCAGTCCTCCAAGGTCTTTGGGGCCATCGTCAAGGATATGCCCTAAATGACTGTCACCGTGGATTGATCGCACTTCCGTTCGGGTCATGCCGTGACTTTGATCTGAACGTTCGTCCACATTCTTCGGTTCAACTGGTTTAGCGAAACTTGGCCACCCTTGGATGCGGATTGAAGCTTCGAATGATGCCGCATCCGCAGGACATTAGAGTCCTCGTTATTACCAACAGGAATAGCGCTCTAACCAATTGGAATTGGACTTAGGTTCATGGTTTCGCCGATCCTTATCGCTAAAGCTGTACCGATGCTCTGACATCGCTGTGATGACGATCCCAAGCGTTATTCCTTTATTTTGAATAACTTTCGTAGAAGGGACAGATGAATGATTGACCAATTCTTAACGGAGATCGAGCTGTCCGATCGAATTCATGTCAGTTTGGCAACCCTTCGACGCTGGAGGCTAGAAAACCGGGGACCGAAGTTTCGAAAACTGGGAAGTCTGGTCCGCTATGGGGAATACGATTTAACCTTGTGGATGGAAGCGCAGCCCAGTGGTGGGACGGGCGAAACGGTACGCATTCCCCCGGCATCCAGCTATTCTGAGCGCGGCCGTATTCAAAAACGAGGATAGGCATGGCGATCTTTCAGCGTGGTGAGATCTGGTGGTACGAGTTTTCCTTTGCGGGCAGACGGATAAGAGAATCCAGTAAGAGTACATCAAAAACACTCGCCCGAACCGCGGAGCGAAATCGAAAGCGAGAGCTCGAAGAGGGCTTCAACAATGTGTCAGACACACGACATGAAAGGGTAAGAACAGTCGGCGATTTGGCAGACGATTACCTGACAGCTTACAAGTTGCGTCATCCGCAGTCAGCGACGTTTGCCGAGTACGCCATAGCCCACGTCAAGAGACTCGTGGGATCCAAAATGTTTGTGGATTGCAACGAAGCGACCCTAACTTCTTATCAAAACGAGCGCCTCAATGAAGGCGCCGCGCCGAAAACGATCAACGAGGAGGTGGGCTTTTTGCTTCGCATTCTAGACGAGCTCGGAGATATTCTTCGCGTCCGCCTCCGGAAGAGAAAGCTACTAAAACTTAAGGTTGGCAAGCCCATCGGCAAAGCCTATACCGATGAAGAAAAGGCAAGAATGCTAGACCAAGCAAAGAAGGCGCGTTCTCCTCATATCTATCCGGCCATTATGCTCGCCCTGAATGCTGGCATACGGGATGCCGAGCTGAAACAGCTCACTTGGAATCAGATCAATTTGAAACGCGGCTACCTGACAGTAGGCAAGAGCAAAACCGAGGCCGGTGAAGGACGCACAATTCCCCTGAACTCCGCTCTATCGGAAACGATGAGCGAATATGCTGAGTGGTACCAGGAGAGATTTTCAGCAATCCAGCCGGACTGGTATGTGTTCCCTTTCGGGAAGCCGCGTCCGAGCGATCCTACAAGACCGGTCACGACTCTGAAGACTGCATGGAACAACGTGCGCAAAAACGCCAAGGTTAAGGGACGCTGGCATGATCATCGCCACACCATGATCACCGATCTAGCCGAAAGCGGAGCAGGAGACCAGACCATCATGGACATCGCCGGTCATGTCTCGAAGAACATGCTCAAGCACTATAGCCACATTCGAATGGAAGCGAAGCGCGAAGCGCTCGAATCGATCGTCAAGCGACCACCGACGAAAAAGCCCCTCCCGAAGGGTTCTCGAAATTCGAAGGTCGCGTAGCATCCCCCCTCGTATCGACCGAACACCGCAGGAAATTCTCGGCCGAGTCATTGCTCACAATTGAGCAGGATTATGAATGATTTTTATTTGAGGTACCCACAAAATCCCCCACAATCGGTCATTTTGGGGCATTTTTTGGAGGTGTCTGGGAGGATCTAACTTATTGATTCTAAATTGGCTCCTGAGGTAGGACTCGAACCTACAACCCTTCGGTTAACAGCCGAATGCTCTGCCATTGAGCTACTCAGGAACGTCTTTTTGGACCCGCGGGAGACTCACGCGCTTGTTCAGTTATAACAAATCGGGATAGAGGGGTCAAAGGCTACTGTCATGGCGACGTGCAGATAGTCACCATGGGCGCAAAGAGCGCCTTTTTTCATACTGGACGAATGCCCGTAACTCCCAACTGTTTCCAACTGTGAAGTCCAAACGACGACAATCTAACTGAGAGCTGTGGGCAGCATCTCAAGGCGCCATTGTCCGGAGAGATCGGTCATAGATGCTTTCAGCGGCTGTCAGGACCAGATCGCATCGCACCCTGCTTCCCAGGAATGGCGACGGCTGGGATATGGGCTGCTGTTTCGGACTAAGGGTAGAGGAGGACGGCGATGTTATAGGCCGTGAAGGGGCTGTTTCGTGTTGTCGAGCAGGCTCCGACTACGGCCTGGTGATATTTGCCCGACGCCAGTTTGCTTTTGAGTTGGTCGGGAATTTGGTTCAAGCTTCCGGCGGTATACCGCATGATGTACCAGGGTTGGCGAGAACCCGCGTAGCCGGAGGACATTGTGCATGTCCGACGAGCCTCTTCGGTGGTGGCGGCAACGCGCATGCCTGATTGTGCGATAACGCTGGCAACTGTGCGCTCCTGCTGGTTGAGCGAGAGCGTTTGAACTGTGCTGGCGAAGTCTTCTACCGCGTAGAGCTGGTGATCGCGGGTCACGATAGCGATTCCGATCGAATCTACGTTGGGATCGAGCAGGTTGGCACGGTGGCCGGGCGAGTGCATCCAGAGATTGTGAATGATGACGGAGGTGGGGGCTTCGGCTACGTTTTCTGTGATGAGGCTGAAGTGCGCGCCAACATTGGATCCGCGTTCCGCGAGCGTGGGTTCTCCATTGAATTGATGGGAGATTTCGGCGTGCGCGGCCATCTCGCGAGCGTGGACGGCGGAGGCTTCTGCAAGGACGGGGTCGAAGCGAAGTGGCTGAAGTCCTTGACTGACGCGGTCTTCGTTCGCGGCGGCGAGAAGGTATTGCTCGGCTACTGTGAGATTTCCTGAGGATTCGAGGCCCTGGGCCGGAAGTACGCGCGCAGTCGCGAGCAGCAACGTTGCGAACGTGATGGACAAGAGATGCGATTTCGGTAATGAAATCAGAGACTTGACGCACGCTGCGAAGGAGGCCGGCATGAAGCTCATTCTAGGTTTGGGGTACCGGGGTGGGTAATACAACTTTCTGGTGAGCATGAGGGTTTTCCCTGGTTTGCCTATCGGTTCGGACGCCGGGAAAGTGAGAAACGATGCTTGAAGTTGCAAACTTAGGTACTAAAAAAATCAGCAGGGAGAAACCTCACTTTTCAGGGGGTTTTTACTTATTTTGCCTGTTTTGCGGTGGTGAGATCGTGGTGAAGTTGTGGTGGATTGCGTGGTGAACGTGGTGTTTTGTACGTCGTTTTTTGAGCGTCGAAAAACACGCCATCTTTTTCAAGTTTATTTTCGATTCGCCGGCCTGAGGTGTCCGTTTTTGAGACAGGTATCTGATTAGTCAGAAGTTAGCGGGCAGTCTGGCTAAGATCTCAGTTCGGATCTCAGTTTAGGGAGTCGGCTGCGGTTGCGGAGCATGATCGCGAGGAGTTTGCGGGCGTCCCAGTAACGGGGGATGTAGCGCTTGGGTTCGGCGAGGGATCGGAAGAGCCAGCCGAGGTAGAACTTGTCTGCCCAGACGGGGATGTGAACCTGGTCGCCTGAGAGGAAGGCTATGGCGGCGCCGATGCAGTGGATGGCGGGGCGATAGGCGAGATTGCGTTTGAGGTAGAGGCCAAGACGTTCCTGCGTTCCACCACCGATGGTGACGATGACATGCTGAGGGCGAAGACGGTTGAGGCGCTCGAGCAGAGTGGGGTCGTCGATCGGCGCGGTGCCGTACATCGGAGCCATGTAGATGTTGTCTTCCGGGATGACGATTCCCTGCCCTGCGAGCCAGTCGAGATTGCGCTTCGTACTGACTGGGCTAGCCATGATCCAGAGCGTGTTGCCGGGTTGGCGAACGTCTGGCTCGAGGAGAAGATCGCGGAGGTACTCGAGGCCGGAGAGGCGCTTGATGGGGATCGGCTGCAGACGATTCCAGATGAGGACCATGAAGGCAGAATCGGTGATCGCGAGGTCCGCGTTGAGCAGAGCGTCGCGATAGTCGGGGCTGCGGTCGAGGTCCTTGAGGGCTGGGGCTGCGGGGACTACGAGGAGACCGCCTTTGGTGCGCATGATGTCGATGGCTTCTTTTGCAGAGCCGTCGAAGAAGTCGATGCCAAGGATGCGGTGAGTGGTCGGAGTTGTCGACATGAAGAGATCTGTTCGTCTCTATCTTATTCGACAGGCGAAAGAGAAACCGTCGCCAATTCTCGTGGCGTCACCTTGTTACCACCCACAAGCGGATTACATGCGGATTTATTTTTCATCAGTCCCCAGACAAATTCTCAAATGGTGTGGTTTCCACCATAAGTTTGAATTCATATCCCATACAGCTGAATTCCGACCCCCATAAAGCGGAACCGGACACCTATAAGTCGGAATTCAAAGTGGCCCTTCGAATTCAATCTCGAAGAGCCACAACTCACTAACCCTTTGATGCTGAAACACCGCAAGCTTAAGACCACGGCTGGTTCGATCCATCCAAAGTTTTCAGAGGATCAAAGCATCGAGCGAATGCACGTCATGTCTCATGGTATTCTCGTTTCCTGCAATTTGGGCCCTTGTGGTGGAGGAGCCGATGGCACTTTCGAAGGCCGAACGTACTCTCATTTCGCGTGGATTGAAAGAACAGAAGGAACGCATCTCTTTCAATCGGGATCTGGAGCGGCAACTTGCGACTAGCAATGAGCGGAGAGCCAGAGTCGGGGATAGGTATCGCCAGCGGATTATGGAGAAGGCGTTCGCGGCCTCCGGAGTCGACTATGGATTGATCGCTCAGCGGCAGGAGACGGAAGTGGAGTCTGTCATCCGCGAGTTGGCTGGCATCAAGAAGAAACTTAAGGCTAATACGACGAAGGTTAAGGTTCGACATCGGCAGTTGATCGACCGCCTGATGAAGAACAGAACGAATCGTTCGGGAGGTGGTCCGGGAGGTTCACCCGCGCCCGAAGATGTCTCGAATGGTTATCTCTGGATACCGAGTTCCACCTCGCTGGTCGATCAGGGCATTCCGCCGGGTGCCACACTCACGATGGCAAATCGGGCCACACTATTGAAATTCAGGTGGTATACCCCCGTTCTAAAGTCGTGGGGTCCCGGTATTACGGCAGTAGTGAACTACTTGTGGACGCCACCGCAAGATGGAACTTTTGGATTATTTTCGCTTGTGGCTTACAACGGATTCTGTCAGTGGGCGTTTCCCGGAGCTTGCTGGACACCACCTTTTTTCGGGTTGAAGTTTCGGTCGAGTATCGCGATCCAGCAGATCGATCCAAACGGGCTACTCCGCACGGATATGGCAGATGGCAGCAATGGTGGACTCGATGAAGACCATGATGGAGGCTGCTGGCCTAAGTCAGGCTCCAGAACCTATGACGCCGTCGACTATCTACAGTTGGCCAATCCATTTCCAGTCGCAGCGAACTTGCCCGTGTTGATGTCGATCACTATCGGAGGAGACTGTTTAGCCTACTCAGCGGGTGCCGAACTCGATTTCTCTACCGGTAGTGCGTGCATCGAGCAGCCTGGAATCTTGTTTGGCTTTACCCCCTGGTAACGCGAAAAACTAAGGGCCAATTGATCATCACGCTAAATCGCCAGTGCACTCATCGAGCTGAGTTGAAGAAAATTCGGCCTTATACGTAAATCGCCCCGGAAATCTAAGCTTATGATGCTTGCCAGTGCAAGCCGACTAGGTAAGCAGAAGCTATCTGCTGCGCTCACGGACCGTTACGTACCGAGTGGCAGGCGGTTTACATTCCCATACAGATTCGGAAGCTGTTGGGGCCATGTTAGTAAGCGAGGGCGCAGCCGTCGGCGCGCATCTCTGAGGCCGCAGAGTAAACGCGGTCGGTGCCGTCCATGCGGTGTTCTATGCATTCATAGCGTCCGTAGCCGCCGTCGGAGGGTCCCATCGGCCAACCTAGAGCAATGAGGGACTCGCGGGTCGCTGTCGGAACTCCGGCTTCGAGTCGCAGAATACCTGTTGGGCCAAGGCCTTTGGCGTCTTCGCCCATGGATTGCGAGCTGCCTTCGTGGTGCCAGCGAGGGCTGTCGCCGGCAGCCTGAATATCCAGACCGTAGTCGACTCGGTTGATGATGATCTGAGCCTGACCCTGAGGCTGCATGTCTCCGCCCATGACACCGAAGGACATCCACGGCTTGCCGTCTTTGGTGGCGAAGCCGGGGATGATGGTTTGGAAAGGACGTTTGCCGGGGGCGTAGATATTTGGGTGACCGTCCTGCAGCGAGAAGAGTTCGCCGCGATCCTGGAACATGAAGCCGAGGCCGTCGGCGACGAGACCGGAGCCCATGCCGCGGAAGTTGGACTGGATCATGGAGATCATGATGCCGTCTTTGTCTGAGACAGTGAAGTAGGTGGTGTCGCCGTGGCTGGGAGCCTGCCCAGGATGTACGGGGGTGAGGATGCTGTCGAGTTTGATGAGTTTGGCGCGCTCGGCCGCGTAGGACTTTGAGTTGAGGAACTCGTAGGGGATTTTGGCGAAGTGGGGATCGGCGTAGTAACGGGCGCGGTCTTCGTACGCAAGGCGCTTGGCTTCGATCTGAACGTGAATAGACTGCGGAGACTGGAAGCCCATGTTGCGGAGGTCGAAGTTTTCGGCGATGTTGAGGAGCTGGAGAGTGGCGAGACCTTGCGTATTGGCGGCCATGCCGTAGACGTCGACGCCGCGATAGTTGGTGACGAGAGGGTCGCCCCATTCGGCGTGCTGGTCGCGAAGATCTTCGGCGGAGAGCCAGCCGCCGATGCGCTTAAAGTAGGCGTCGATGGTCTTGGCGATGGGGCCGTCGTAGTAGGCGTCGCGGCCTCCCTGGGCGATCATTTTGTACGTGCGGGCGAGATCGGGATTGCGGAAGACATCACCCTCGTTCGGAGCTTTGCCGTTGGGTGCCCAGGTGTGCATCGCGTTTGCCGTCTCTTCGACTCCCGAGCCAGGGCGTGTGAAGGCAGTGAGGTTTCGCTTGATGTAGTAGCCGATGATCTGTGGGACAGGCACGCCGGATTCGGCGAGATGGATCGCGGGCTCGAAGAGCTCAGCCCACTTGAGTTTTCCGTAGCGCTGATGGAGGGTCCACCAGGCGTCGAGTGCTCCTGGGGTGGAGACCGTGATTGCGCCAAGTGATGGGAGAACTCCGTCTTTGGCGCGGGAGCGAGCGGTCTCGAGTGTCAGGGATTTCGGAGAACGACCGGAGCCAGCTAGGCTGACGACCTTGGCGAGCTTTGGATCCCAGATCATTGCGTAGCAGTCGCCACCGATGCCGGAACTCGTAGGCTCGAGGAAGCCGAGGCAGGCGTTGGCGGCGATAGCGGCGTCGATTGCGGAGCCGCCTCGCTTCAGGGTTTCGATTGCAGTCAAGGTTGCGATGGGATGGGCTGTACCGGCGGCTCCAGAGCATCCCATCGCGGCGGAACGGCTGGCGAAGCTGGCACCTGAAACGCGATCGCCGGCGTGAACGTCTGGCCGTACGAAGCGCTCGTCGCCTGAGGGCTGGAACTTCGGCAGCGAAGTGTTCGATGCGCCTGTTTTCCGGTCGTCGCTCTGGGCAATGGCAATGGATGGATGAACCGAAGCGATAGCAAGCGGGAGTGCGGCGATAAATGAGCGACGGCGCAATGTGTTCTCCTGGTCGAAATGTTTGCAGGCAAGAAAGGAGGTGCGATCAAAGCCATCCGTTTGGCGTTTCGCTTTGAGATATCCAATATATCAAGATGTTCTTGTCTTGCTTCTTTACCCAAGCGGACTGTCTCCGCCCGAGCAATGAGGGGGTCCACTGAGGATTTTTTTGAGGGGGCCGAACGATATTGCCGAAAATGCGGACTTTGCGGGAGCGGCTTCGAGGGACGCTTCTACTGAGACGACACCTGATCCTTGAATTTGGCCAGTTTTAGCAAAATGGCCACCAAGCGAGCGAGAAGTCACACCCACCACACCGTACAACTTTCGTTGATCTCTAGTTCTCGTCGAAAGCAATCCAGCCGAGTAGAATTTGTGAGACGATTCAACCCACACACCCTATAACTTGGGTTGAAGCCGATTTCCGTTCTTATCTTTTTTGCAATTTTTCTGCCTTAGGAGTTCGACCGAATGTCTTCAAAAGCTGTATCGGGTCATTTCTCTCTTTATCCCCTACGCCGCAACTTCCTCGCTATCGCACAATCGATTATCCCCTTCGTCCTGTTGGCTTTATTCGCCGTTCCTCTAGAGGCTCAGCAGCCATCGACAACGGCTCTCGCCATAACACACAACGGCACTCCGACGACAAGCATTGCGCAGGGAACCGTAGCGACTCTTACTGCCACTGTGAGTCAGGCGGGTTCTCCGGTTGCTCTCGGTCAGGTTGCATTTTGCGATGCAGCGGCCCCCTTCTGCACTGACGTCCATCTCCTGGGAACATCACAGCTGACAACTTCCGGCAACGCCGTGTTTAGCTTCATACCGGCAATTGGAACTCACAGCTACAAGGCGATCTTTCGTGGGACGAACGGTCTTACCGCCAGTTCATCTACCGTTGGTACCTTGACCGTCACTGGAACGCATCCGACGACCTCAACAATCGCATCGACCGGTACTCCCGGCGCTTACACGCTGAACGCTATAGTGTCATCCTCTAGCGGGTCGCCGACCGGCGCAGTCTCCTTCGTTGACACGACAAAGGAGGTGCCATTTTGGCAATCTCTACCCTCCAGACGGCCACAGCCGGACCAATAAATTTCCTAAGTGCAACCAGCCCCACCGTGTCAGGAGTGGCAACGACAGCTGGCGATTTCAATCATGATGGCGTGGTCGACCTTGTAACAATTGATAACCTGGGCAATCTAACCACCGGTTTGGGTAACGGAGACGGCACCTTCCGTGAATTGACTCCCACACAACCCTTCTCCTACACCTACATAGAAAGCATCGCGACCGCCGACTTCAACTCCGACGGCAATCTCGATCTTGCCGTCGTCGGTAGCTCCAACAACGTGACGATCCTTTTGGGGCACGGAGATGGAACCTTTTCAGTTGCAGGAACACCCGCCACAGGTCAATTTCCCGCAGCGATGACCGTAGCCGATTGGAACATGGATGGCATACCCGACATCGCCGTCGCAAACGATAGAAGCAATAGTGTCACGATCCTGTTAGGGCAAGGGGATGGAACCTTTATAGCAGCGCCGAGCCCAACTACCAACGGCGGCCCAGCCCTGATCGCAACCGGCGACTTTAATGGCGACGGCAAGCCGGACTTCATCGTCGTAACCCAGACCGATTACAAAGCAACAGTGTTTCTCGGAAATGGAGACGGGACCTTTACTGCCGTTGCTCAAACCGCAGCCAGCGGTTTCGACGTGGACACGATTGCAGTAGCCGACTTCAACGGCGATGGTAAGGCGGACTTTGCCTTCAACGTTCTTGACAGCGTCTCTATCTTCCTCGGAAATGGGGATGGAACCTTCACCGCCGGAGCCAGTATTCCCACTCCGCTATTAAACGGTTTTCCCAGCAATCTTCCCACTTCTATGAAGGTCGGAGACGTAAACGGCGACGGCATTGCGGATCTTGCGTTTGTCTCCGGCAATAGCAACGCCGTCATCGGGCCAACGGTTTTGTTAGGAAAAGGAGATGGCACCTTCACACTCTTCGGTCCGTTCAGCGGGACTTATTCTGACTCGCTCGTTGTGGCGGATTTCAACGGTGATGGCTATTCGGATCTCGCCTCTCTCCAAGGAGAGGAGGGGAATTCGACGCTAGGCATTTTGTTGGCGCAGAACACAGTAACGGTGTCAGCCACGGCGAACAGCATCTCCCTTACCGGCGTAGGCACTCATCAGATCGAAGCAAGCTATTTGGGCGACAGCATCTTCACTCCGAGCACCTCTGCAACGGTAGAACTTGTGGCACGGACTGTCCCCCCAACGCTCACGCTGAGCGCAGCGCCGCCGAGCAGCTCCTACGGCAATCAGGCGGTGTTCACCGCTTCGCTCACTCCCTCGGGCGCCCCGAATCCGAGCACAGATGGTGAGTCTGTGACCTTCTTCAACGGCGCCACCAGCCTGGGGTCTGCACCGCTCGCCTCGGGAACCGCATCATTCAACTTCTCCTCTCTACCGTCTGGCAACGCCACAATTACTGCTCACTATGCCGGCGATACAAACTTCCTGGCGGCGTCAAGCAACGCCGTCTCGTACAACGTTGGCCACGCAACCCCTGTCATCACGTGGGGAGCCCCACTTGTAATAACGTATGGAATCCCTCTGTCGGCGAACAGCCTGCATGCCTCTGCATCGACTCCGGGTGCTTTCGTCTTCACACCGGCAAGTGGCACGATTTTGCTGCCTGGAATCCAACCGGTGTCAGTCGTCTTCACTCCAACGGATACAGTTGATTATGTATCCGCCACCAGCGCAAATACGGTTACAGTAACCCCCGCTCCGCTCACGGTAACCGGCGCAAACGTGTCGCGTCCCTACGGTTCTGCGAATCCCGCTCTGACAGGGACCGTCACCGGACTGGTGAACGGCGACGTCGTCACCGCAAGCGCGACTACCAGCGCCGTCGCCTCAAGCGTTGCAGGTATTTATCCAGTTGTTCCTGTTGCTGCCGGAGCGAACCTCGCCCGCTACACCGTCAGCTCCGTCAATGGCACGCTAACAGTCACCAAAGCCGGCAGCACAACCGCCATCACCACGTCGGCGACGTCCGCCGTCGCTGGTGCAAGCATCACCTTCACTGCGTCTGTCACTCCCGCTACTTCGGGAACCCCCACAGGTTCCGTCGCTTTCATGAACGGCTCCGCAATTCTCGGAACGGCGCCCTTAACCGGATCGAGTGCGGCCTTTACGAGCAATGTGCTTACAACCGCTGGAAGCTACAACATCACCGCCGTCTACTCAGGCGACGCCAACTTCACTGGCTCCGTGTCCTCGCCTCTCTCCCAGGTCATCACTGGCCCTCCAGACTTCTCACTCACACCAAGTGCCTCGACGTTGACCGTCCAACGTGGGCAGACTACCACTGTGGGTATAACGATCACACCGACGAACGGCTTCAACCAGCCGGTGACGTTCTCGTGTGTCGGGCTGCCATCTTACGCAACCTGCAGCTTCTCGCCAATCACCGTCACCCCGGCGGCCGGCGCAACCGTTAGCACTCAGCTAACCCTCGCGACGACAGCTTCAACCGCCATGCTGCGCGAAAAACCAACGAATGCTAGCCCCTGGGGCAAGACCACTTCCGTAGCCCTCGGGTTTCTCATCTGTCTATCCCCAGTCTTCGGTCGGATTCGCAGCAGAAAGCCCCTTCGGCTGTTTACCCTGCTTTCCGCGTTTCTCGTAATCCAACTTACCGGATGCGCGTCTTCCGCAAACAACAACTCCGGGCAATCCAGTCAGATTTCGGTCGTCGCTTCAACCGGAAATAGTACGGGCGCAACACAACACGCCGTAGCGCTAACCATCACCATTGCAAATTAGACAGGCCAATCCACCTTGTTTATCGAACGGCCACGAAGTACCGTGGCCGTTCTTTTTCCTGTCATCCAAGTGACGATAGGCGGCACAGTGAATCAGAACTTAATCTTCAACGGGAGTGCCCTCAGACCAGCGACCAACCGATAAGGGAAAGACGGTCATCCGGTCTTCGGGGACATTCTCCGTAATCACCGTCACGTCCGGCAGATTGGCTCCCTAACTCTTAGCCGAGAGTGCAGGGTCGCCAGAACATCCGGCAACAGCAACGCGACACCACCTTCGTTTCGGAATCATGGCCAGTGTGCCAGCCCATCTCTAGGCTAGGCTGTCGGATTCTCCAGGATGTGAGCCAGATCATGCAGCCGCTGGGCATCCTTCGCGTCTTTCGCATCAGAAGCGCTAGTTTCCACAGACCCCGCCATGCCACGAAGTTTCGCCACATCCTTCTTGCCAAGGTGTGACTTCTGCGCCCGCTCGATTGCTTTATTCAAATCAGCAATCTGTGCTGTCGACAGCGCCTGCGAACGCCCTAACTGATCCACATAAGCTCGCGCAACGGTGAGATGAGATGGCCACGCAATCTTCTGCTGGTTTTGTACGTTCAGTTCGTTGACCTGAACAAGTCTCGCCGCATCAATTTCATTCTGAGTCAGAAATTTGCTCGGAACCAGCTTGAACACGTCCAGTCCGCGCGCGATCTCCGACCCATAGATGTAGCCGTTGTACCAATACGCAGACCAATCCCCGCCCAAAACCAGTGTCTTCGCATCGACAGGCCCGCGATCAAAGTAGGCGATCTCGTACGCATGTGCCGGATCCGTAAAGTCCATCACCGAGATGCCGCCCTGGTACCACGCCTGCACCTCGATATCACGCCCGGGCACTGGGATCAACGAGCCATTGTGAGCCACGCAGTTTTCCGTCTCCGTCTGAGCGGCTGGCATCTTGTAGTAGCTCGCGAACGACAGCTTGTCGTCCTTCAGATTGAAGATCGCATCCGCTCCCCACTTGTTGGGGTCCGTCGGACGGCAGCGTGGCTGCAACCCGCCTCCCCACTCATCGGTAAACACCACCTTCGTTCCGTCGTTCGAGAAAGACGCCGAGTGCCAGTACGAATAGTTCGGATCGTTCACCGCGTCCACGCGCTTCGGATGCACGGGGTCCTTAATATCAAGCAGAATGCCATTGCCCGAGCACGCACCAGCCGCAAGCCCCAAAGCCGAGTACACCGTGATGTCATGGCACTGGTTGGTGTCCGCAGGCTTCTCTGCTTTCTTATCGTGGCTTCCACCGTTATTCAGGCCGTTCAAAGCACCCGTGCGCGGATCGATAAACACTCGCGGACTCGAAACCACCTTAGACTGCTGCGGCGCAGCAAGCGGCACTTTGATCACATCGATCCGAAACAGCGATGTATTCGGATCCTTATCTGGCTTCTCCTCCCCCGAGCAGCCTGCCAGCTCTTCACTCTGCCGCACAAACGAAGTTCCCGAAACATAGATGTAGACGTTGTCCTTATCGTTCGGATCCACCACCAGCGTATGCGTGTGCGACCCACGGCAGGTCTGCACCGCGGCTACCTGCTTCGGATTCTTAATATCCGAAATATCAAAAACCCTCACACCGCGAAAGCGGTCCGGACTCGCCGTCGGAATTCTGTGGTCCTTCTCATGCCCCGGCTCCGGTGGCGGCAACGGCGGAAAACCCTGCACTCCGCAATCCAGCCGCCCGTTCGGCATCTCCACCGACATAAACAGCAGGTTCCCATACACCGACACGTCGCCCTGCCCACCCGGGCACACCAGCGAAGTAATCAGCGACACCTTCGCGGGGTTCGAGATGTCGTAGAAGTTCACGCCATAGAAGTTGCCCTGGAACAGATGCGTTCCTTGAAACGCAAAGTCCGAGTTTGAGAAAGCAAGCTGCGCAATCACCAGCTGCATGGGCTTCGGTATCTTGCCCTTGTTGCTAACGCCGAGCAAGTCCAGACTCTTCTGGACCGCAGGATCGTCCGGATTGGTAGCCGACAATTGAAACGCCTCCGGCTTCTTCACGAACGCCAGATGCTCCATCCCCATCGCAGTCTCACCGGCATCGTAGAGTCCAGCCTTCAGCCCCACGCGCGGATCGCTCGTCGTAGATCCCGTCATTCCCGGCGGCAGCGGCACAGCAGGTTGCGGCACAAACGGATCTTCGTCTTCCTCCGCAGCCGCCTTCGCGGTCGGAGCAGCCGGAGCGCCCGGAGCCTGCGCCAGCAAAGCTCCCCAACTGGAACACACCAAAGCCGTGCCAAAGGCCACACCGGCCAAACGGAAAGCGAGTGACTGCGTACGGTTCATCGTTTCTCCTTCAACATGTTCTGCATAATTGCGATCTCGGCCCTTTGCGTATTGTCAGCGTCGGTAGCGAAGTCGAACAGCTCAGCATCCTGCCCCGCACCGGGCGTATCAAACAACTGCTTCACCATCACCAGCGCCCCGTTGTGATGCTGAATCATTCCCGTCAAAAACAGTCTGTCAAACTCCGCGCCCTTAGCCTGTCGCAGCTCATCCATCTGCTTCGGCGTCAGCATGCCCGGCATGGCCGCCATCGGGCTACCGTTCTTATCCATATCCGGCATCCCAGCCATGGCCATACTCACGGACTCCCCACGCGCCCTCAGCCAGCGCTTCATGAACTTCATCTCATCGGCCTGAGAGAGGCCGATCCGCGCCCCCAAAGAGCGAATCTCCGTATTTTCCGTGTGGGACGGAATTAGATCCGTCATCACGACCGCCTGCCCATGGTGCATGATCATGCCCTGCATGAACTCAACATCAGCCTGCGACCGTCGCGGTACCGTCCCCGTTGTAGAAGGCGGCAGCCGCTTGCTCGGAGATCCCGGCGCCCCAGGCTGAACCACCACCGGAGCGGAGCTCGATTGCGTCTGCTGACCATGAGCCGCACAGGTCGGCAAGCTGCAAAGCACCACAGCCGAGAACCATTTACAGAACCCTACCAACGTCGTCGCCTTAGTTCGTGACTTGTTGCCACGACCGACCGAATCGAACCCAAGTTTTCCCATTGCATCGGGCATTTTGTTCTTCCACGGTATCATGTGGCTGCGTTTCGGGAGAGAAACGCTTTTTGGGTCTCGCCACGTGGCGCCCATGCACAGGCAATGGATTTGAGAAGAGCTGCCGTCCAAGAAGAACATGGAGGCCATCCTCCGGGCGTTAGAGGTATCGAAATTTCCCCTGCGTTCTGGAGAGTAGAAGCTGTCATGGACAGTCGCGCGCATGGTTGCCACCGCCGCGCGCCCGACGAAAAGATCGGTCCTAATCGTTTATCTTTGTGAACTAATGAACCGAGCAGCAGCCGTTCTGGCTGTGCGAAAGTGGGAGACACGCACCGTTTTCCAAACGATGTAGGAAGTTGTTCTTTGACTTTTCCCACATCGCGATATTTCCAAATCGCATAAATCCTACGTCGACTGTGACGCATAGAAATCCAAACGGCTACGGCTCGCGAAAGCGATATCCAATGTAGCTATCTGTCAGGATATAAGTTGGATTCGCGGGATCGTCTTCGAGTTTCTTGCGAAGCTGGCCAATGAGGACGCGTAGGTACGCACGATCATTTCCGTTGTCCGGGCCACGTAGTGCCGCGAGTATTCGAGCATGCATAACCGGCCGACCGGCATGCGCCATCAGAAGCTGAAGAGCATCGAATTCACGTGGCGTCAAATGGACCTCGATCCCAGATCGCTCGACGCGCCGTCGAACGGGATCAAGCGTTATTGCTCCATATCTGATGGGCATCTCGGCCGGAGTTTCGGGTGCCCGAAATCTACGAATAGCGGCACGTATCCTGGCTACTAGCTCGCGCGCTTGAAATGGCTTCGTCACGTAGTCGTCGGCGCCCGCCTCCAACGCCTCGACTTTATCATCTTCACTGTCACGAACCGTCAGCATAAGAATCGGCAATTTCGTATACGCACGCCTGATGCGCCGACAGGTTTCGATCCCTCCAATGCCAGGCATATTAATATCCAGCAGCACTGCCTCGTAATCAACCATGCGCAGACGGGTGAGGCCATCTTCTCCATTGCCGGCCTCGCCTATGTCGAAGCCCATGACGTCAAGGGTAGTGCGCAGGCTGCGTCGCAGCGCCGTGTCGTCTTCTACTATCAGTACTCTTCCTTGTGAGTCGTCGATTTCAGGCCTCCCTGTTAATGAGAGGTAGCGCGAACGAGAACGTAGTGCTTACCTCTGACTCGCATTCAACCCACACTCTGCCGGTGTGCGCCTCAGCGATACGTTTGGTGACAGAAAGGCCGATGCCAGTTCCTGGCGCCTTATGTTGCGACCCGGGGGACCGATAAAAGCGCTGAAAAATCCGCAGCCTCTCTTCAGGCTCGATAAAAGATCCTTCGTTCTGCACGTTGAACACGACCTCCGTGTCGGTCGACCTCACACGGAGCGTGATTGGCGAACCGGGACTTCCATATTTCGAAGCGTTGTCGAGCATTTGCAAAAGCGCCATTTCGAGCAAACGTAAGTCTGCCCACACGTAGCTTCCCCATGTCTCGTCGATGGTCCGTAGAGGATGATCCGTCAAACTATGGGCGACTTGCGCTCTACAATCCCGGAACAATTGGTCTAGCGAAAGCCTTTCGCGTTCCACCTTTAATTGCCCCTCATCTAACTCAGCGGTTCGCAGCACCTGGTCGGTCAGCTTAGCTAAACGTGTCGCCTGTTCATCGATGAGGGACACGAGTTCTCTCTCCGGATATTCAAGGCGGCTAATCTCCAGCAATCCTGAACTTGCGCTCTGGATTGTTGCCAGCGGCGTTTTGAATGCATGCGCCAAACCATCGAGAACGGTCGACCTCAGCTGTTCGCTCCGCTTTGCAGCTTCAGCATTACTCTCCGCGGAAAAACAATACGCTCTCTCCAGGGCAATCGCCGAGAGAGAAGCAATCGCATCCACGGATCGAGGATCCAGGCAGCTCTTATTGGAAGAGCCTGCAAGGTAGATTGCGCCGACAGGCCTGGTCCCCAGTCTCAACACGCGCTTGAATTTGCAAGATACTAGATCATTCTCACAAAGCTCTTGAAAATACGTTGCGCGAACTTCATCGTCCGGAACTGTATCTTTCCCTGCCCGGTCCATTCGCACTTCGCGCGCGTCCCACAGGGCCACAACATCAGCATGAAACGTATCAGCAATCAGTCGTGTTAGTTGTGCACCCACTTCATCACGCCGGTCCAACATGAGAATATCCCTGCTCGTCAGATAGAGCTTCTCCAGTCTTGTCCGTTCACTCTCAGTTTGTAAGGCCTTCCCCGTAATCCGGTCTGCAAAGTGACCAGCCGTCAAAGCGACAGTGACGAATATCGCCGATGAGATCCAGTCCTGAGGATCATGTTCAAGGAGTGAAAAAATAGGAGGCATGTAGAAGTAGTCAAGGCATGCGGCCGACAATACTGAGGCGACTGCCGCTTCAGGAAATCCCCATCGAAAAGCGACCAGCATCACAACAACCAATTCGATAAGGCCCGCGGTCAGTGCTTTGCCGTGACTTAGATAGATGGCGCCTGTGAGCAATGGAATAAGTGGAACCATCACGACGGTATGCAGCAGGCGCTTGGTGACTTGCGTGGACTTCATCTCTTACTTATTAGAATACTGCTGATTTACTCGCAATTATCGCGCCACTCTGCGTCGAGACGAAGAAAGTTATAAGCAAACCATAAATGTTCCTATCTCACTTAGGTTGTAGTCATGGGATGTCGTCTTTGATGAGACATGGCAGCCGATTTGTGCTGACAGACTGGAGAAAAACCATGGCCTCTTACAGAGGAACCATACGTCCCATTTCACCCCCTACTTATCATTCTTTGATGTCTTTGTATTTGGAGGCTATCCGCTCGCAGGCAACTACATTTTGTGAAAAAGGCACAGAGCCGTCTCCTTCACGTCCGCGAATCGCTCAAAAGCACTATCTAACAACCTTATTGACTATTCTTGTCGCGCTGCTCTGCATGAGCAACTCTCGCTCGGAGGCGCAATCTACATTTGGTAGCATTCGCGGAATCGTTCAGGACGTCACTGGCGCCGCAATCCCAGATGCGCAGATCACGCTACACAGCATCGATGAAAATACTGACCGCACGGTGTCAGCGGATGCTACCGGTAGCTATGCATTTGAGAACGTCCTCGCGAACAGATACAGCATTCGTGCGAAGCACGATGGATTCGCCGACTCGATCGTTTCCGGTGTCACCCTGGCCGCTCGACAGGACCTTCGGTACACACTCGTGATGACGATTGCCCAGCAGGCCACCACCGTGGAGGTCACCTCTTCGGCAACCCAGGTCAATACAGAGAACGGTGTGATCGGAGACTCCAAGGGAAATGGCGAAATAGGCCAATTGCCGTTGAATTTCCGTGCTTCAACCACCAGCCCATTGGCCGCACTGACTGCTTCTGCGAACGTGCAACAGGATAGTCAGGGAAATATCGCCATTGGTGGCGCAACCTCAAACATGATCGGCTTCTCTGTCGATGGAATCTCAACCACAAACGTCTTCAACAGCGCCGCCGGTGCAAATCCGTATCCTTCTCCCGAGGGAATTGCGGAACTGAAAGTTACAGCATTCAACAACAATGCTGAGTTTGCGCAGGTCGGCGATGTCACATTCACGACCAGGGGCGGATCGAACAACCTTCATGGAAGCCTCTTCGAATATCTTCAGAACGATGCACTTGATGCTCGCGTATTGAACTTCGCGGAGAAGGCCCCAAAACACTTCAACACTTTTGGCGGCAGCATCGGTGGTCCGGTAGTTATTCCGCATCTCTATAACGGCCACGACAAAACATTCTTCTTCGTTGACTACGAAGGCAATAGGAGACGGACATCGCAAGCAGAGCAATACACCGTACCGACTGCACTCGAAAGAACAGGCAACTTAAGTGAGCTTGCGTCCACTCTTCCTAACGGGGTTTTGACTAACCCTTCCACTGGACAACCGTACCCTAACTTCACCATTCCAAATATCAGCCCATTCGCAACGGCGCTACTCAACAAGTATTACCCGCTTCCGAACCTGCCCTCCACTCCCGGCGGCGTCAACTACCAGACACTGGTTCCGATTCCATCGAATACAGATGGCTTTGACGCTCGTCTTGATCAGGTGCTTACGTCGAAGCAACAGGTGTATGCGCGTTTCAACCGAAAAAATCTCACTGTCAACGTAGTCAATCCGCTATTGCCAAACGATGTAGATAGCGAACATGATCGTAGCTTCCTCATCTCCCACAACTACGTAATCAGCAGCCGATTCCTGAATGAGTTTCGCTATGGCTTCACGGACACGATTCTATCCCCGAACTTCGGAATTGAAGGGGCGGCTGCTCTTCAAAGCCTGAATCTTCAGGTGGGTGGTGCCCAGGGCGTAAACGTCTCCAACCATCCAACAGATCAAGGATTTCCCAGCATCGTCTTCTCCGACGGAACCAATTTCACTCCAATCGGCAGAGACCATGTCGGGCCCACTCAGTCCACGACCAAACAGATTGCGGACAATTTCACTTACAGCCGTGGCAGGCACACCATTCGTGCCGGTGTGGATGTTCGTTGGGTCCGCTTCGCCGTGCCTGAGATCGAGACGCCTTCGGATGACTACGGTCTATTCACCTTCAATCAAAAAACATTTACCGGAAGCTCCTTTGGTGATCTTCTGCTTGGCGCTCCCAACACCACCTACTTCGCAGTAACTGGGCCGAGAGATGATGCAGGCGGCGCTCAGACGGGCATCTATGGACAGGATCAGTGGCAAATAAATGATCGCCTGACGCTCAACTTCGGTCTGCGATGGGAACTGCTCCCTCCGTTCGTTGACAAGAACGGAATTCAGGCGAACTTCGATCCCAACTACAACGGACCGGGTGCAAACGGACAAGGCGCGGTCATCGTAAACAACATCCTGCTGAACGGCCTCAAGCCGGCTCCCGACTTTCTGGCCTCGTTTGACGCTTGTGGCCTGGGCGGTGTCAATCCGAACTACAACCCTGCTACTTGTACTCCTGTGGTTACAAATAGCCAGGACGGCGTGTCGACGGGTCTCCGGCAGACGTATCTCCGTAACTTTGACCCACGCGTCAGCTTCGCTTACAGGCCTGACAATAAGACGGTAGTTCGCGCCGGTTTCGGCATATTCACTGTGACCGCACTGGGGCAACTGCAAAACAACAATGAGAGCAACCCACAAGCCGCCGTCAACACCTGGCAGAACAACAACAATGGCGTGCCGATCTTTACGTTCCCACAGGTCACGCCCCCTGGCGCAGGATTACAGTTTGGCGGAGGAGAGCTGGAACAGGCTACAAATCCGCGATACCGTGATGCGCAATCGGCACAGTGGAACGTGACGGTTGAACGAGAGATCACCTCGAACACTTCGATGCGTATCAGCTACGTAGGCATGAACTCCTACCGGCTCAACGTTTCGGAGAACCTGAATCAGACCAGACCCAGCACCACGCCCTATAACTTCGCCAACGCTCCATTCCAGAATTGGGGAGTCATCTTCTCGACGAATAACCTTGGCGGCCAGAACTACCAGGGACTTGAGTTGGAAGCAACTCACCGGATGGGAAGGGGGCTGTCTTACCAGGCCAACTACTCCTGGACCCACAATATCAGTGACGCTCAGGGCGATGCTCCAACCGCGTTCCAGGGCGAGACTCGCTATGGTCTTGCAGATCTCAACCGCTTCGACATCAGTGCAAACCGTGGCAATGTTGTCGGAACGCGGCGTCAGCGTCTTCTTGTAGTCGGGACCTACGAGCTGCCATTCGGCAAGGGACGACAGTGGTTGAACTCTTCACCCGTTGTCGGCGGCATCCTCGGCGGTTGGAATGTCAACACAATCACGCTGCTGCAAACAGGGCCGTACCTCACTCCAACCGATAGCATTACCGCTGACCAGACCAACACCGATCCGGCAGGAGATGGATCGATTGTCCGCCCGGATAGGGTTGGCAATCCAATTCCCGCCAATCGGTCTGCAAGTAATTATTTCAACTTCAGTGCGTTTGCTCACACGCCGCTCAATGCGGGGCGGGTTGGCAACGCTGGTGTCGGTACTCTCGAGGCGCCCGGAACGATCGCAGTCAGTGCTGGCCTTGCCAAGCTGATCGCTGTCAGGGACAACTGGCGTCTGCGCTTCGAATCGACATTTACCAACGTCCTCAACCGCACTAACTATGCTCCCCCACCGACGAACATAAGCAACCAGCAGTCCTTTGGCGTGCTCGGTGTTAATGGTCCTCAAACTGCGGAAAACGCTGGCAACCGTACAGGTCAGATCGCCTTGCGGGTTGAATTCTAGATCAAGTGGAGGCAAAGCCAGTGGCGTTGGGCTGGGGCGGAGTATCAAATACTTCGCCCCGCCTGAGGCCGCCGCTCCGAGAGTAAAGTTCACGTCTCAGATGAAAAAACCACACCCTTTTCTCCCTCCGCGTACAACAACTTCAGATAGTGCATTCAAATGACTCGCGCCTGACCACCTCCTGACAACTCCCTTTTCTGCTCTCTCTACTCTTCAACTTGACCGGACCCGTGTCTTTCATCCGGCAAGCAATCTGCGACACACTCGCAGAGAAAAGAGATCATGCCAAACAAATCTTGTTCTTCGGCCCCTGCAGCAAATAAGCTCACCTCGCGTCGCGGTCTTCGCACACAAATTCAATCCAGCGCAAAAAATCTCTTCGCTCTTCTCCTCGCGACCTCTTCTCTCACCGTTGCAGCCCTTGCTCAAACTGCCGGCTCCTACCAGGCAACCAACATCCTCTCGGACGGATCGGTAACCGCCGCCGTTACAGATCCTCAGTTCATCAATCCCTGGGGTGTCTCCGTCGGACCTGCCTTCTGGATCAACACCCAGGCGACCGGCCTCGACTACGTCGCCACAGCCACAGGAACCATCCCCTTCAAGGTAACCATCCCCACCGCCGCAGGAACTGGCACAGGCACTCCCACCGGCACCATCTTCAACTCCTCAACAGCGAACTTCAAGCTGCCTAATGGCTCCGCTGCAACCTTCCTCTTCTCCACGCTCGACGGCACCATCAGTGGCTGGAACGCAGCTCTCGGCACCACGAACCCCGTCGCCGCACTCGCCCTCAACAACAGCTCCGCCAACGCCGTCTACACCGACATCGCGCAGCTTACCAACTCCACCGGCACCTTCCTCCTCGCCGCAAACTTCGGCGCCGGCACCGACATCGAGGTCTACGACACCAGCTTCCACGCCGCCAAACTCGCCGGCGCATTCACCGACACCAACCTCCCTGCCAACTATGCGCCCTTCGCCGTCCACGTCATCGGCAACCAGGTCTTCGTCACCTACGCCCTTCGCGCCACCAACACCGCTTCACCCGCCGCACCAACGCCCACTCCGACCCCAACACCTACGCCGACGCCAACGCCAACTCCCACACCTTCGCCAATCGTGGGACCCTATGCCATCTCCGCATCTGGATCCCGCGCCGCAGCCATCGGCTACGTTCAGACCGTAGGAGCCGGTAACGGCATCGTCGACGTATTCGACCTCAACGGCAACTTCGTCTCACGAGCCATCACCGGCGGCAACCTCAACGCGCCCTGGGGAGTAGCCATCGCCCCCACCGGCTTCGGCATCTTCGGCGGCGACCTCCTCGTCGGCAACTTCGGCGACGGCCTCATCAACGTCTACAACCCCACCACCTTCGCCTTCCTCGGCCAGCTCACCGACGCAACCGGCAAGCCTCTCGCCTTTGCCTCTCTCTGGGAGATTGTCTTCGGCGAAAGCAACGCGACCCCCGCAGGCGCAGGCGATCCCAACACGCTCTACATCGCCGCTGGCCTCACCAACGAAGCCCACGGCCTCTTCGCCGGCATCGCCAACACCACAGCCTCCACCGCCCCCGCAGCCTTCGGCTTCAGCGCATCAACCTCCGCTGCCACCGTCACTGCAGGCAACTCCACCACAGCAACCATCAGCGTCGCACCCACCAACAGCTTCACCGGCAACGTAGCCTTGTCCTGCAGCGGTCCGGTCGGTGTCACCTGCACCTTCTCACCCAGCACGCTCTCGGTCTCACCCACAGCAGCAGTCACCAGCACCGTAACCATCCAGACTGCGGCTGGCATGGCACACCTCCAGAAGCACGCTCCCTGGACCAAAGGCCCAGCCGCTATCACTATTGCATTCCTTCTGCCCTTCGGTTCTCTTCTTGTGTTCACCCGCAGACGCGCCATCTGCAAGTCAACCCCCTTGCAGTTGCTAAGTCTCTTCGCTCTTCTCGTCATCTCCACCGGCGTAGTAGTAGGCTGCTCCGGCTCTTCGAACCCGGGCGCAGCTCCAGTCGCCTCCACCCCAGCGCCGACCACACCGGCAACGCCCGGCACCCCGGCTGGCTTACAGATGGTGACCATCACGGCCACCTCCGGCAGCCTCACCCAGAACACGACCATTGCACTCACAGTGCAGTAGTCAACAGACGTCCTTCCTCACGGCCGCTCGCAACATGGGGCGGCCGCTTTTTCGTATCGAAGCATATAAAAAAACACCGCATCAATACTGGTACGATAAGTTGATGGGAATGAGGTCTCCCAAAACCGCCGTACAGATCCGGCTGATGACCTCTGCCAATTCGATCTTCTTAATCTGAGGAACAACGAGGCAGACGATGTCATATCTCTGGGTCACAATCGGCAGTGCGTTAGGCGGCCTTCTGCGTTACACAATCACGCGGCTCACTCTCACCTGCAGCATCGGCTTTCCCTTCGGCACAGTCCTCATCAACGTGCTCGGCTCCTTCGTCATCGGATACTTCGGCACCCTCACGCTACAAAGCGGTCGCTTCCCCGCCTCCGACAACCTCCGCCTCTTCGTCATGGTCGGCATCTGCGGAGGCTTCACCACCTTCTCCTCCTTCAGCCTGCAGACCTTCGACCTCATGCGCTCCGGCGCCTGGGGCAGAGCGTTGGCAAATGTTCTTCTGTCCGTCGTCTTATGCGTCGCCTCAGTCGCCGCCGGCCATATCCTCGCGCAACGTTCTACCCCAGCGCAGGCCATCGCCGAAACAGCCCAAGAGGAATACACCGGGTAAACTAAGCACATGATCGACGAAGCCACCTTCCGCCGCGTATCCGACAAAGCTCTCGAATCCCTCAAGCAATCCCTCATCTCCGCCGAGGACGACGACGCAGGCTTCGAGTTCGAAGACAACAACGGCGTCATGAACATCATCTTCGAGAACGGCTCCAGCAAGTTCGTCATCACCCCCAACACTCCTATCCGTCAGGTCTGGATCTCTGCTCAATCCACCAGCTACAAACTAGAGTGGGCCGAAGCCACCAACGCCTTCACACTCACCAAGACCGGGGAAGACCTCAAAACCCTCACCCAGCGCCTGCTCCGCGAGCACCTCAACGACCCCACCATCACCCTCCCCTAGCGCGGACCCAAACAAATCAATCTTCATTTCGAGCAAAGCAAGTTAGAATTGCGCAACCGCCCAGCACATCTGCTCAGGGGCGGAAAACAAACAATCTCCTACGACTCCGCTCCCGTAGCAGGGAGGGCGAGATAGCCATCATGACGCCGAAGCTGTCCGTAGCCATCATCACGCTCAACGAAGAGGCCAATCTGGCCCGCACCCTCGCCAGCGTCCAATTCGCCGACGAGATCATCGTCGTCGACTCCGGCTCCACCGACCGCACCCTCGAGATCGCTGCCTCCTACAAAGCCAAACTCTTCCTCGAACCCTGGCAAGGCTTCGCCCGTCAAAAAAACTTCGCGATCGAGCGCTGCACCGGCACATGGATCCTCTCTCTCGATGCTGACGAAGCTCTCACGCCCGAGCTCCAGGCCGAGATTGGCGCCGTGCTCTCCGGCGACCCAACCGCCGATGCCTACCTCCTGCGCCGCCGCAACCTCTTCCTCGGCCGCTGGATTCGCCACGGTGGCTTCTACCCCGACCCGCATCTCCGCCTCTTCCGCCGCCACTCCGCCAACTTCGCTCCTCCCGCCCGCTTCACCAACCGCCCCGTCCACGAGACCATCGCCCTCGACGGCGTCACCGAAACCCTCAAGCATGACCTCGTCCACCACGCGTACCCCACCATCGAGAGCTACATTGAAAGCCTCAACCGCTACAGCACCCTCGGCGCGCAGACCATCATCGACAAAGGCCACACCAGCAGCTCCCGCCTGGCCCTCCTTCACAACGTCTTAGTCCGGCCCATCCTCACCTTCTTGCGAAACTATCTCCTCCGCCTCGGCTTCCTCGACGGCCGCGAAGGCCTCCTGCTTCACCTCTATCACTCCACCTACACCAGCTGGCAACACGCCAAAGCCTGGCAAACCACCCGCAACCGCTAACTTCATCATCCTTGAAATTGTCTGTTCGTTGAAAAGATCACAGCTCGTCATTGCAACCGAAGCTGCTCACAGCCTCACCTAAGCAGCGCAATGGAGACCCCGCATTTTGCTTTGCAGTTGCATGCAACTTCCTGCAATTGCAGTTGCATGTGTCGTTCTTGCAATTGCAGTTGCAGTTGTCTTTCTTGTTGTCATCCCCGAAGGGGATCTGCTGTTGCCTTGTCTCTTCTGTTGCCATCACCTTTTTTCATACAACAAAAAAGCCCGTCATCTCGACCGAGCTGCTCACAGCCTCACCGCAGCGCAGCGGAGCCCCCATTTTGTCTTGTCCGCTCTGCAGTCTCTCCGAGCAAAACCGAAACCGCCTCCTCGCTGGTGTAAAACAAATCATGCCCAACCGCCCGACCCTGGCTCTCCTCGCCATCTCCGCAATCCTCCCCGCAACACTCTCCGCACAAACCATCGCCGCCAAGACCGCAGGCATGAAGCACCTCGACGGCTACCTCCCACTCGACTGGGACGCCAAGACCGGCAAGCTCTATCTCGAACTCCCCCACCTCGACGCCAACGGCCGCAGCCCCGATCTCCTCTACACCCACTCCCTCCCCTACGGCACCGGCTCTAACGACCTCGGCCTCGACCGCGGCCAAATCTCCTCCGGCGAAATCCTTCACTTCGAGCGCACCGGCCCCAAGGTCCTCCTAGTCGAACCAAACCAATCCTTCCGCTCCACCTCCACCGACCCGCTCGAGCAGCTAGCCGTCCACCAGTCCTTCCCCGAATCCATCCTCTACGGCTTCAAGGTCGAAGCCGAAGACCCCAACGGCGCCGTCCTCATCGACGCGACAGACTTCTACCTCCGCGACGCCCACGGCGTAGCCGAAACCCTCACCGCCACCAAGCAAGGCGCCTACAAACTCGAACCCACCCGCTCCACCATTGCCCTCGACGCCACCAAAGCCTTCCTCAAAAACACCGAAGTAGAATCCATCCTCACCTTCACCACCGACGACCCCACCAAAGCCGAGTTCGTCAACAACGTCACACCCGACCCTCACGCCCTCACCCTCCGCGAGCACCAATCCTTCATCGAACTCCCCGGCCCCGGCTTCACTCCACGCCGCTTCGACCCACGCGCCGGCTACTTCCCCACCAGCTACCGAGACTACGCAACCCCGTTAGGCGCCCCGCTCGATCAGCAGTTCATCATTCGCCACCGCCTCATCAAAAAAGATCCCTCCTGCAAACAAAGCTGCGAAGCTGTCACCCCCATCCAGTACTACGTTGATCGCGGCTCTCCCGAGCCCATCCGCACCGCCCTCCTCGAAGGCGCACGCTGGTGGGATCAAGCCTTCCAGGCCGCAGGCTGGGCCAAAGGCACCTTCCGCGTCGACATCCTCCCCGCCGACGCCGACCCCATGGACATCCGCTACAACATCATCCAGTGGGTCCACCGCTACACCCGCGGCTGGAGCTACGGGTCTGCAGTTGCCGACCCACGCACCGGCGAAATCATCAAAGGCAACGTCACCCTCGGCTCCCTCCGCAGCCGCCAGGACTACCTCATCGCCGAAGCCCTCCTAAGCCCCTATGAGAACGGCAAACCCCTCCCGCCCGCGAACGACCCCATGCTAGCGATGGTCCTAGCCCGCACCCGCCAGTTAGCTGCCCACGAAACCGGCCACACCCTCGGCCTCGCTCACAACTTCGCTGCCAGCTCCTTCCCCCACACCCCCGAAGAGTCCGTCTCCGTCATGGACTACCCCCACCCCTACATCACCCTCAGCAAAGAAGGCGTCCCCACCCTCACCGAAAGCTACGGCGTCAACATCGGCATCTGGGACAAGGTCGCCATCAACTACGGCTACCGCGAATTCGACAGCAATAAAAAACCAACAGAAGACCCCGCCGCCCTCAACGCCATCCTCGAAGCCAGCGAAAAAACCGGTCTCCTCTACATCACCGACGAAGACGCCCGTCCCCTCGGCGGCGCGCAACCCCACGCCCACCTCTGGGACAACGGGACTGATCCCGCAGCAGAGCTAGACCGTATCTTAACCATCCGCACCGCCGCCCTCGCCCGCTTCAACGAGAACGCCATCACCCTAGGCACGCCCATGGCGCAGCTCGAAGACACCCTCGTCCCCCTCTATCTCCTCCACCGCTATCAAACCGAAGCCACCATCAAAGAGATCGGCGGCCTCGACTACCGCTACAACCTCCGCGGCGACGGCCAACCTACCCCGGAGATCGTCCCCGCTGCCGAACAAAAGAAAGCCCTCACCGCCGTCCTCAAAACCCTCTCCCCCGAAACCCTCACCCTCCCAGAGCCGCTCTTAAAAATCCTCCCACCCCGCCCACCCGGCCTGCCGCGCACACGCGAATCCTTCCCCTCCGAAACCGGCCTCACCTTCGACCCCATCGCCACCGCCGAGTCCGCCGCCGACCTCACCCTCAACGTCCTCCTCGACCCCGCCCGCGCCTCGCGCCTCGTTCAGTACCACATGCGCCTCGCCGACGGCCCCTCCCTCCGCGGCGTCCTTGAAGCAATCTCCCAAACCACCGCTGAGCGCCCTGAAGCCGGCCACACCATCTCCTCCGAAGTAGAACGAGCCGTAGAGTTCCGCGCCCTCGAAGCCATGCTCTCTCTCGCCGTCAACCCACAAGCCTCCACGCAGGCCCGCGCCATCGCCCGCTCCCACATCAACGATCTCCTCAAGCAGTGGACCACCGCCGCCTCCGTCACCGAAACCGACACCGCCGAAGCCATCCACCGCGCCGCCCTCATCGACCGCATCAACGACTTCAACCGCGACCCCACCAAGTTCATCCCCGCCAAACCCATCGAAGCCCCGCCCGGCATGCCCATCGGCAACGCCGACGACTTCTAGAATCACGGTCGAGCTCTACTAAATATCGGCAGGGATGGATGAAATCTTTTTTCTTAAATATATTCATCTGAACATGAAAGTCTCACGCGCCGTCCCGTGTCTGTTCCTCTTCGCAGTCTTCCTCCCTTCAAAGAGCCCCGCCCAATCATCTCCGGCAGCCAGCAACGCAACATGCAAAATCGACAAGACACCCCCTACCGACACCGAGCTCGCGTTCTACCGCCAGGACTTTAAAAAAGCAGCCGACCTCGCCGCAGCCGGATACAAATCCGACCCCAAAAATAGTCGCAGCCGCCAGCTCGAAATCGACAGCCTCATCGGCTTCGGCAGACTCGACGAAGCCCGCAAGAAGACCGATGCATGGACCCTCGCCGAGCCAACCAACGCTGTCGCCATCGTCACCGCCGGAGAGCTCCGCCACGCGGAAGGAGACTGGATCGAGTCCTACGCGCTCATGCTCAAGGCGCTCAAGGCCGACCCTTGTCTGCCCAGCGCCTTCCAGGGTCTCGCCCAATACGAAACACTCAGCGGCTACCACGCCACGGCACAGAAGCACCTCACCATCGCTCATCAGCTAAGCCCCAACAACGACAACATCCGCTTCGCTTGGATCAACTCCCTGAACGACGCACAGTCTGTGGCCGAACTCGGCAAATATATCCAAGACTCTAAAACGCTCGACGACAAGCGCCGCACCAGTCTCACTACCCGACTCAACCAGGAGACCTCCGCCCTCAAAAATCCCTGCGAGCTCTCCTCCGCCACCAGCCCCGTCCGAATCCCTATGGCACCCGTCTACGGCACCGTCGGCGTCGACCACTACGGTCTTGAAGTCGCCTTCAACGGCCACAAGCGCATCCTCCAGATCGACACCCGAGCCAGCGGCCTCCTCCTTACGCACAACTCATACACCGGCATGGGTCTGCAAAAGGTGAGTTCCTCCCACGTATATGACCCAGGCACTCAGGAATCCTCTCCCCTCGACCTGTTCACCTCCGCGTCCGTTCGTATCGGAAGCGTCGAGTTCAAAAACTGCAACGTCACTGCTGTAGACAATCCAAGCGCCGTGAGCGGCGAAGCCGACGCTGGGCAGCGTGTCGATCAAGGGGACGGACTCATCGGTACCGACATCTTCTCTCGCTATCTCGTCACCCTCGACTACGCAAAGCACGAGGTCCTGCTTGAACCACTGCCGCAACCACCGTCACCTCCGCCGGGACCGCTCGACGCGCTCGGTGGCGATCCGGCAAACGATCTCAGCAGCTTTGACCGATTCAAAGCACCAACCATGCAGAAATGGACCAGCATCTATCGCGAAGGTCCTGAGATCATCATGCCCACTGTCGTCAACGGTAAGAAGCCTACGCTCTTCATGGTGGACACCGGTTCGTCCAGCACCGTGATCGACACTGACATCGCCAGCCAGCTCACGCACACCAAAGGAAGCACATCCGTCATTGACTTCGCGGGCCTGCGTCTCCCTGCCACAGCGATGGACCCAGCAGACCTTGCACGATTCGACGGAGTTCACGGCGTCCTCGGCTACCCCACCCTCCAGCAACTCATCATGCACATCGACTATCGCGACAACCTCGTTCTCTTCGAAGCAGCCGCCGCCCATAAGTAACACCATTTTGTCACCAACCTGGCAATCATCCGGCATGCCCATCGGCGACGCCGACGACTTCTAGAGTTTCACTGCGAATACAATTAACTAATTCGGGGGATGCATGAAATCTTTTTCTTAAATATATTCAGCTAAACATGAAAGTCTTAGCTCCCGAGCTCCTGTATTCCCTCCTCTTCTCATTTCTCCTCACCTCAACAAGTCCCGCCCAATCATCTCCGGCAGCCAGCAACGCAACCTGCAAGATCGATAAGACTCCCCCTACCGACACCGAGGTCGCTTTCTACCGGCGAGACTTCAAAAAAGCGGCCGACCTCGCCGCAGCCGGATACAAGGCTGACCCCAAAGATAGCCGCAGTCGCCAGCTCGAAATCGACAGTCTCATCGGCCTGGGCAAACTTGATGATGCCCGCAAGATGATCGACCCCTGGACCCTCGCCGAGCCAACAAATCCTGTCGCGATCGTCACTGCCGGCGAACTCCGTTACGCGGAAGGAGACTGGATTGAATCCTATGCCCTCATGCTCAAGGCGCTCAAAATCGACCCCTGTCTCCCGTCAGCCTATGAGGGTCTCGCCGGCTACGAATCACTCGCCGGCTACCACTCCACCGCCCAAAAGCACCTCGCACTTGCTCATCAGCTAAGTCCCAACAACGACAACATCCGCTTCGCCTGGATCAACTCCCTGAACGACGCACAGTCTACAGCCGAGCTCGCCAGCTTTATTCACGACTCCAAAACGCTCGACGACAAGCGCCGCACCAATCTCACGACCCAACTCAACCAGAACACCTCCAGCCTGAAAAATCGCTGCGAACTCTCCTCAGTCACCACCCCTGTGCGAATCCCGATGACGCCCGTTTACGGCGCCGCCGGGATCGATCACTACGGACTCGAAATCGCGTTCAACGGACACAAGAGAACCCTTCAGATCGACACCGGTGCCAGCGGTTTCCTTCTCACGCAAAGCGTATACGCCGGAATGGGTCTGCAAAAGATCAGCTCCTCACACGTCTGGGGCTTCGGCGATCAGGAAGCCAACGCAATCGACTTGTTCACCGCCGCGTCGGTTCGTATCGGAGGCGTTGAGTTCAAAAACTGCAACGTGTCCGTTCTCGACAACTTCGGCGTCTTGGGGGGCGGCCACATCGGCCAGGCCATGGATACAGGAGGCGGCCTCGTAGGTACAGACATCTTCTCTCGCTACCTCGTCACACTCGACTACGTAAAGCACGAGATCCGGCTTGAGCCCCTTCCCCAACCGCCATCCCCTGCTCCAGCACCGCTGGACGCGCTCGGCGGGGATCCCGCCAACGACCTCAGCAGCTTCGACCGCTTCAAAGCGCCAACCATGCAGAACTGGACCAGCATCTACCGCCGTGATCATCTGATCATCATGCCCACCGTCATCAACAGCAGCAAGCCAACACTCTTCGTCGTAGATACCGGCTCGTTCACCAATATGATCGACACGAACTTCGCTAAGCAGGTCACGCATACCAAAGAAAGCACAACCTACTCTCGAGGCCTTTCCGGAATGAGCAACCTTTTAGAAACAGGCAGCTTCACCGCTGACTTCGCCGGCCTGAGACTCCCGGTAGTCGGCATGAACTCGCAAAATTTGTCGCGATTCAACGGAGTTCATGGCTTCCTCGGCTACCCCACTCTCCAACAGCTTGTCATGCACATCGACTATCGTGACAACCTCGTCCTATTCGAAGCACCCAACGCACACAAGTAAAGAAGAAGGTGAGGTGACGAGTCTTGCGCGCGCATAGTTAGTGAGCCAAGGTTTGTTCTAAAACCTCTTACCTCGAGCTCACGGCACCAAAACACCACGTTTCCACCATCAATCACCATCAAAAACCACAACAAGGACACAGATAAAGCCATAGCCTCTCCCCCGGATCAAAGAATTCGATCCAAACTGGGGAAACCCGCTTCGCCGATAGCGAAATCCTCCCAAAATCCTGTCAAGCCCCATTCCTGCGAAAACCCGCGTCAGCACAGGCGATCTGCGTGGCGTATTTACCCAGCCCAACTCTCTATAATTGAAGAAAGGAGCTGATTGAAATCAGAAGCTTGGTTCAATCGTTCTTGTCGATAAGCAGAGAGCACGTAAACTGCTGATTTCAAGTATTTTAGCAATAACTCATTTGGAATGAATACTTTACAGACAGGAACCCGCTGCAACTAACAGAACCTAAAGTACTTCCCTGCAAGATACCCCAGGGGGGAGGGGGGTACCTTAACCACCCAACCGCCAGCTATACTCACCACTCAATGCCAATTGCCACCCCAATCCGTGTCCTGGTCGCTAAACCCGGCCTGGACGGCCACGACCGTGGCGCCAAAATCATCGCCCGCGCCCTCCGCGACGCAGGAATGGAGGTCATCTACACCGGCCTCCGCCAAACCCCCGAGATGATCGTCTCCGCCGCCATCCAGGAGGACGTCGACTGCATCGGCCTCTCTATCCTCTCCGGAGCCCACAACGTAATCGTCCCCCGAATCACCGCCCTCCTCCGCGACCAGAAGGCCGAAGACATCCTCCTCGTCCTGGGGGGCACCATTCCCGACGAAGACCAGCCGAAATTAAAAGAAAACGGCGTCTCGGCCATCTTCGGACCGGGAACGCCGCTTGAAACCACCATCACCTTCATCCGCGAGAACGTCAAACCTCGCGGCCTGCTCATCAACTAACGCAGCAAACTACCAGGGCAACGGCTTACCAAGGTGAAGGAACTCACCATTTGGTCCGCTATCCTGCAACGTCGCCAGCTCCACCGAGGTCTTCGCACCGGTCACGATATCCAACTGCGCGCCCTCGCCGCCCATATCCGTCTTCACCCACCCCGGGTGGGCCGAGTTCACCTTGATCTTCGTATCCTTCAACTCATGCGCAAGATGAATAGTAAAGGCATTGAGTGCCGACTTCGAAGCGTCATACGCGAAGGTCTTGGCATCGTAGATAAAAGATCCCGGCGTAGCATGCAGCGTATTCGAACCTAGAATGCTCGACAGATTCACAATCCGGCCCCCCAGGCTCTTCTTCAACAAAGGAAGCAGCGCCTGAGTCAGCCCTACCACGGCAAAAAAGTTTGTATCGAAAGTCTTCTGCAAAATGTCCTTCGAGGTCGTCGACGTCTCATTTGCCTTCCGCCCATCCAGAAAGATTCCAGCATTGTTGATTAGAATATCCAGCCGCCCGTAATCCTTCTCGATCAACTTCGCCACAGCCGCATAATCCGCCGAATTATCCACATCCAGCTTCACTGCCCGCGCCTCGACGCCATCCTTCTTCAACTCTGCGACCGCTGCTTCGCCTTTCGCCTCATCGCGAACGCCAATCAGCACCGTGATTCCAAGCTTTCCGAGCTGTCGAGCCGTTTCGAGGCCAATTCCCTTATTACCACCAGTAATCAGCGCAACCTTCTTGTCAGTACTCATTCACCTTCACCTCATCACAGATCTGAGCTGCAGCTACTGCACATCAGATGATCGAGGATCGAGATACGCCGCAAAACGTGCTGCATATTTCGGTGGCAGTGACTGCTTCTTCATATCCTTACCCACCACGACATGGACAGTCTGACCCTCGCACAGCAAGGTCCCATCTTCCACCCGCAGCACTTTATAGCCGAACTTGATCACCGCACCGCGTGCGGCCAACAGCCTCGTCTCGACGACCAACTCATCGTCATATCGGGCCGGCGCACGGTACCGCACATGCACATCTACCACCGCGATCCCACGCCCCTCTTCCACTTCCATCCGCTTGTAGTTCAACCCCATGCTGCGGATCAACTCCACCCGCCCCACCTCAAACCAGATCAAGTAGTTCGAGTGATACACCACGCCCATCTGGTCGGTCTCGGCATACCGCACCCGCACCCGCGCTACCCCTACACGCTTTTCCTCGACAACATCAATCATCAAGACAGTCTATCCAATTCGTGAACCACGATTGATATCTCCTCCACAATTGTCGTTAGCCCTTTCCCCAAACCGGTTTCCTCTTCTCAAGAAATGCGGCCACACCTTCGCAAAAGTCATGAGTCTCCCGTGCTTCAGCGTTGGCCGCCAGCGCTTCCGCGATCGCCGTATCCAGCCACGCCTTGTTCTGCGTCCTCAGCAGCCGTTTTGTGGCCGCCAATGCTGCAGGGCTGTTCGCCTTCAACAGCGCCACCAACTCCAGCGTTCGCGCCGCCAGCTGCTCCGGCGGCACAACTTCGTTCACAAGCCCCAGGCGCTCAGCCTCTTCGCTTGTAAAGAGTCGCCCAGTCAGCAACAGATCGCGCGCCGCCTTTTCCCCGATTTGCAGCACGAGAAACGCCGAGACAACTGCAGGCACGAACCCGATCTTTACCTCTGTATACCCAAACTTGGCCCCCGGCACCGCCAGCGTAAAGTCGCACATAGTCGCCAGCCCTGTCCCGCCCGCAACTGCGGCTCCGTGGACCGCCGCAATCGTGGGCTTCGGGAGTTCGTAGAGCGTTCGAAACAGCTTTGCAATTCGTTCAGCATCCGCGGTAAATTCCGCAGCGGACTTATCATTCATCCCCTGCAGCGAGCTCAAATCCAACCCAGCACAAAACGCCTCTCCCGCGCCGGCAAACACAACCACGCTACAGTCGCTAGCAGCAGCCTCTTCCATCGCGACAATCAACTCCTGCTGCATCTCAGGGGTCATCGCATTGCGCCGCTCCGGACGATTCAGAGTAATCATCCGGACTTGGTCCACGTCCGTAACCAAAATTGTTACATAATCCACAAACCCTCCAGACCCAGGCTTTAAGAATCGTTTTTTTACTGCACCCTCTCCCCGTACTTCCGAGAGATCTCTCCGCTGGCGGCAAGCAACCCATCGAGTGGCCTCAGTGGCTCCAGCTCCGCACCTAAACCCTTCAACTCAGCCAGCAATATTTCCGTCGCAACATTCCCCACCAGCGCATCTTGTGCAAAAGGACATCCACCCAAACCGCCAATCGCCGCATCGAATCGCCGGCAGCCCGCTTCATACGCCGCACGAATCTTCGCAGCGGCCTGGTCCGGTCTCGCATGCAGGTGCGCTCCAATCTCGACCCCATCATGCACAGCCAGAACATCGGCAATGACATCACTCACCTGCTTTGGTGTCGCAAGCCCCACCGTATCCGACAGCGAGATCTGCGTCACCCCGTTATCCGCCAGTAGGTCGCACGCCGCGACAACCTCATCAATGTCCCACGCTTCGCCATAAGGATTTCCGAACGCCATCGAGATATAAGCCACAACATCCAACCCCGCCTTGTACGCCAATGTACCAACCTTCTCCAACTCCTCCAGCGATTCCTCCGGCGTCTGGTTCTGATTCCGTTGCAAAAATGTCGGCGACACCGAATAAGGAAACCCCAGCGTCTGCAAGCTCCCCGTCTTCACAGCGCGCTCCGCCCCCTTCGCATTCACGACGATGCCAATAATCTCCACATCATCCGGCGGGTCCAGATACTCCAGCACCAACTCCGAGTCCGCCATCTGCGGCACCGCCGACCGCGAAACAAAGCTCACCGCATCGATATGCTTAAACCCTGCCGCAATCAATACCCGCAGGTAGTCCGCCTTCACTTCCGGCGGCATATTCTTCGGTAAACCCTGCCACGCATCCCGCGGGCATTCAATAATCTTCACCGCATTCGTTGCCACTCTCAACTCCTGAACCGATATATCCACTGGCATTAGTTTTGCGTCGTTATTCTAAGGGAAGCGGAGAGCCCGTATTACGTTTGCAAGACTCCAGGATTAAACCTCGGCACCTCGGCATTCAGACTAGCCGCCTCTAGCGCCGTTATCAGCACCTCCCTGGTCTTCACCGGATCAATAATCGCATCGATCCAAAGCCTTGCCGCCCCATACCTCGGATCGGCCTGCGCATCGTATGAAGACTTGATCTCGTCATACAAGGCCTTCTTGTCCGCCTCCGTCAGCACCTTTCCCCCTCTCTCAACCTGCTTCGCCCTGACCTCAGCAAGAGTGGTAGCCGCCGAAGCCCCACTCATCACCGCATATCGCGCCGTGGGCCATGCAAACAAAAAGCGCGGATCATAAGCCTTTCCGCACATCGCGTAGTGCCCAGCCCCAAAACTCCCCCCAATAATGACCGTAATCTTTGGCACCACGGATGTAGACACGGCCGAGACCATCTTTGCCCCCGCACGAATAATCCCACTCCACTCCGCGTCCTTCCCCACCATAAACCCGTTCACATCATGCAAAAAAATCAGCGGAATCAAACTCTGGTTGCAATCCATAATGAACCGCGCCGCTTTCTGTGCACTCTCCGTATAGATCACCCCGCCAAACTCCGTCCGCTTCTCCCCAGCCTGAGGTCCCACAGCCACCGTCTGCGACTGATGTATCTTCTGGTTCGCCACAATTCCCACTGCGCGACCGCCAATCCGTGCATACCCACACAACACCGTTCGCCCAAACTCCGCCTTGTATTCATCGAACTCACTGCGATCCACAATCCGCGCGATCACCTCCCGCATATCGTAGACATTGCTGGCAGCCTTCGCAGGATCGGGATCGATCAATCCATACAGATCCCCCACGGCATACTTGGGCGCATCCTTCGCAGAATCGTAATCGACAACGCTGAACGGCGCCTTCGCGGGCAAGCCAATCTTTCCCACCAAAGAACGCAACCGCGCAAGGCATAGATGATCGTTCGGCTCTTTAAAATCCACCGTACCCGAAATTTCCGCATGCATCGATGCCCCGCCCAGTTCCTCCGCCTCAGTCTTCTGCCCGATCGCCGCCTGCACCAACGAAGGGCCCGCCAAAAATAATCCGCTACCCTCCGTCATCAGGACTGTGTCCGTCATGACCGGCAGATACGCGCCCCCGGCGACACACATCCCCATGATCGCGGTAATCTGCGGCACCCCCAGCGAGCTCATCACCGCGTTGTTACGAAACACCCTGCCAAAATCGTCCGTATCCGGAAACACATCCTCCTGCAGCGGCAGAAATACACCCGCCGAGTCCACCAGATACAGCGTCGGAATCCGGTTCTCCAGTGCAATCGTCTGCGCCCGCAGCACCTTCTTCGCCGTCATCGGAAAGAACGCCCCTGCCTTTACCGTCGCATCATTCGCCACGATCATGCATAGCCGCCCATTCACTCTGCCCAGGCCCGTCACCACCCCTGCTGCCGGGGCACCACCATACTCGCCATACATCCCATGAGCCGCCCAAAGCCCCAACTCCAGAAACGAGCTGCCCTCATCCAACAGCAACACCAATCGCTCCCGCACAGTCAGCCGCCCTTTGGCCTTCTGAGCCTCAGCAGCTTTCGCTCCGCCGCCCAGCCGAATCTCATCTTCTTCCACCCGCAACGCTGCCATCAGCACCTGTAGCGCCGCCCGATTCGCACCAAACCGAAGCGCCTTCACATCCAACTTCGACACCAACGCACTCTCCAACTTCAATTCCTCCGCCATCTGCCAAGTCACAAAACTTGTCTGCATAGCATCTTAGTCACACATTACGTTCACCGTCTCGCCCGAACCCGTGTAGGCTATCTTCGAACTGAATCCTGACCTTTCCATGGAGAGACGGAATGACCATCCTGACCCGACTCGCATCTCTGATCCTGATCTCCAGCTCATTCGTCTCGACTGTCTATGGCGCAGCGCAAACCACCCCGACCGACCTGGACAAATCCATCGATCTCTCGGTCGGAAGTCACGTCAAGGTCGAACGTCTCCTCACCGACCTTCAGGCATCCGTTGCGAAGCACAATACTGCCGCCGTCGCTGCCCTCGTTCACTACCCCATCAAGGTCAACCCCGGCAAACACCCCATCACCATTAAAACCCCCAAGGCTTTCATCAAAGACTACGACCGCATCATCACCAACGACATCTCCGACGTAATCCTAAAGCAGAAATACGAAGCTCTCTTCGTCAACTCTCAGGGCGTCATGCTGGGTGACGGCGAAGTTTGGATCACTGGATTCTGCCTCGACAAAAATTGCAAAAACTCCGACATAAAAATCGGCACCATCCAGGACACGAAAAACCTCAAACCATAGCGGCACCTGCTAAAAGAGAAATATGCCCATCACACTAGGCCCTCAAGATGCACTCCTGGTCATCGACGTCCAGAACGATTTCATGCCTGGCGGCGCATTACCCATCAAAGACGGCGACTCCGTAGTTCCCCTCATCAATACCCTCGCAAAAAAGTTCGACCACGTCGTCCTCACTCAGGACTGGCACCCACCCGAACACATCTCCTTCGCCACCACCCACGACCAGCGGCCCTACGAGACCGTCAAAGTCGCCTACGGCTCTCAGACTCTCTGGCCCGAACACGTCCTGCAACACACCGAGGGCGCAGCCTTCCACCCGGCTCTCCACATCCCCCACGCCGAGGTCATCCTCCGCAAAGGCTTCCGCCGCCATATCGACAGCTATTCCGCGTTCCTTGAAAACGACCACACCACGCCAACAGGCCTCGCCGGCTATCTTCGCGAACGCAACCTCTCCCGCTTGTTCCTCTGCGGCTTGGCCTACGACTTCTGCGTTCGCTACTCTGCCCTTGATGGCATAGCTCACGGCTTCGAAATCATCGTGGTCGAAGACGCCACTCGCCCCGTCGATTTACCCGGCTCTATCAGCGGCACGAACGCAGCCTTTGCACAAGCGAATATCCCGCGCATCCAATCCACAGAGCTGCTGGGTTGCTAGCTAGCTGGCTTGATCCCTTGAAGCCCCAACTCCTCCGCCCGCGCCTGCATCGCCCTCAGGCAATTTCCCAGGTGCTCGTCCACACTTAGCCCCAACAACTCTGCCCCATCTATGATGTCCTCTCGCAACACCGCCCGCGCGAACGCCTTGTCCTTCATCTTTTTCTTCACTCCCCCAACTTCGACGTCATGAATCGACTTTGAGGGCTTCACCAGCGCACAGGCCGTCAGAAAGCCCGCAAGCTCGTCGCAGGCAAACAAGGCCCTATCGAGATGCGACTCCCGTGGCGTTCCTGAGTAATCCGCATGCGCCAGAATCGCATGCAGCACATCCTCCGGCCATCCCAACTCACGCAAATGGTTCACGCCAATAAACGGATGCTCCCCCAATGTCGGATGCCGTTCATAATCCATATCGTGCAGCAGTCCGGCACTTGCATATCTTTCTACAAACGCGGACGCGTTCTCACCCTCTAACCCTAGCCGCGAGGCTTCCATCACACCGTAAGCCTCGGTACATATCGATACCGCCAGTCCGTGTTTCCGCAGGCTGTCTCCCTTGGTCCATTCTTCCAGTAACGCCACCGCGTGCGCCCTTCTAAAGCCATCGCTCATTCGGAAACTCCCCTTTCCAATCTAACGCCAAACCCCTATCTGCTCCGAGACGAGCAGGCAAGTTACCACTTTGGTTCCTTTCTGGTTTTTTTAGGGTTTTGTGGATTTGTCTGCGGTTTTTTTGTTGACTCACCCGAGTCCCAGTGTCAATCTAGGCACATCATATGTTCCGTTATCGGACATGTGCTGGGTCCTTGCTCTGGGTCCCTTCGCAACAACAAAACTTATGGCAACCATGATGGCACCTGTCGAACAGCGTGAGGTACTGCGTTGCGACCACTGTAGTTTGGTGCAGTTTCGAACAGCCAATGCGCTGTGCCGCCGCTGCCACAAATGTTTAGAGGTCGAAGAGCCCGAACCGGCTCCGGCACCATTGGCGCTGGTTCCCCCACCCACAACTCAGGATGGCGGCCTGCAAGTTGCCCACGCTGTTCGCGATCTGCGCCACGTGCGCAATCTCTCTCAGCGCCAGCTCGCAGCCCGTATGGGAGTTCCCCGCACCTATATCTCCAAGATCGAAAATGGCAAGGCGATGCCGACCCTATCTTCTCTGGATCGCCTCGCACGGGCTCTCCAGGTCGACATCTCCGCTCTGTTGCGCGACTCCAACACTCGCCATCGCGACGAGACCGCGGTCCTCATGACTGACCCCTTCCTCGCTGAGATTGCGATGTACACTTCGCAACTCGACGATCTTCAACGTTCCATCTTCCTCAACCATGTTCGCGAGTTAGCTGCCGGCCGTCGCCGCACAGCCTAACTTCGGTTAGCTCGTAACAACCTCCAGGGAGAGCACCACTGACATGGTGATGCTCTCCTCTCCGCTAAATCTTCTTTTCAGTCGGTCTGTGACGGGCCAGCGTAGACGCCACTTTTGCTCACGCGTCGGCCAGTAAAGATTGACCGCCACAAACAGGCAATCTTGCAGCCGTTCCATTCCATGTGCAATTCAGAAGGCCGCTAAACCCTCTGCAATCGAAAGATGCAACGGCTAGCAGCCCCAGCGAAAAAACTTCGAGTCGGGATTCACATCATCCGCTTCGCATTTATCGCTCCCCAAAACCCGGGGCGGTTGATTGCGCGCCCATCACCGGTGTGCTAGCGTCAATATCTGCGAGGTCGCTTTGCGCGCATCAACTCCTCTATCGGACTCCAGCCGCGTCCCCAACCGCAGCCATGAACTCTCTGCCGACGAGCTGAGCATCTATCGACAGCTGGATCCGGCAAAAATCCCTCAGCACGTTGCCATCATCATGGACGGCAACGGGCGCTGGGCCGGCAAACGAGCCCTCAAGCGCTTTCTAGGCCACCAAAAGGGCGCCGAATCTGTCCAGTTCGTCGTAGAAACCGCCTCCCGAATCAACCTGCCGTGGCTGACGCTCTACGCCTTCTCCCTCGAAAACAACTTGCGCCGGCCCAAATCTGAAGTCAGCTTCCTCATGAAGCTGCTCAAGAGCTACCTCGTTGGCAACGTCAAGCGCATGAACGACAACAACGTTCGCATGGCCTACATCGGTCGCACCCACGACTTGCCCCAAGAGGTGCAGGACACCATGCAGTGGGCCTCCGAATCCACCGCGAAAAACACTGGCACCACTCTTACCCTGGCTCTCAACTACGGAGCCCGTTCCGAGATCGTAGACGCCGTCCGTTCCCTCCTTACAGACCTCACCACCGAAGCCCACACCCGTGGCTGCTCGGTCGACGACCTCCTCGGTGCCGGCGCCCTCGAGTCCCTCGATGAGTCCAGCATCGCCCGCGCCCTCTACACCGCTCACATGCCCGACCCTGACCTGGTCATCCGCACCTCCGGCGAGCAGCGCATCTCGAACTTCCTCCTCTGGCAGATCGCCTACTCGGAGATCTTCGTCACTGATCGCCTCTGGCCCGACTTCAACGGGCTGCATCTCCTTGAGGCCATCAACGCCTACCAGCATCGCGAGCGGCGCTTCGGGGGTCTCGGCGAAAGCTTCACCGACGAGGACCTCAACAATCTCGAGCCCGCCGAGGAAGTCGCCGCCGAGATCAAAGACCACCTCATCCCCAAATCGGACGCCAAAGCCGAGAGCAAATCAGAAGCAAAGCCCGACGCCGTTCTCACCCGCCGTTAGAAATTTCCACCCGCGACAAGCCACTCAGAAACGGACATATTTCCGCGCCGAAATAATCCTTCGTAATCGTACAACCTTCTTGCTATCAATATATTTAGCCAATTCAAGATACAACTTCCCTTAACTTCATGGTTTCAACGAGCCAGAGGAAAAAGAAGTTAAGGAAGGAAATCATGAATACCCTGTTGCGGAAACTGCTCTGCTTTTCTCTTGCCTCGGTTCTCGTCTCCACTCAATTGACCCTTGCTCAATCAACTACCCCGACGGCCCCCGTCCCATCCCAAATCCAGCAAGCCCAAACAGTCTTCCTCACCAACTCCGGCACCGACCCCAACTTTCCAATCGACGCAACCAAAGCCTTCAACGATATCTACGCGGCGCTTCAAACCTGGGGCCGCTACAAGCTCGTCAACTCCCCAGACCAAGCCGATCTCGTCTTCAAGCTTAAAGACATCGCGCCCATTACTGAGGTGACCGGGAATCGCGGGGGCGTCTATTCCGTCGCCAGCCCGTCCTTTCAGCTCACCATCTTCGACCCCAAATCCCATATCGCCATCTGGACGATTACCTCGCCCGTAAATGTCACGGGAAAGAACCAGGTCTTAGCGCGCTGGGTCTCTATCGCGGAGACCAACCTTGTGAGCCGAGTCAAGGTCGTCGCTGGTCAGCCGCTCTCTCCAGACGAGACCGCCGACCTTACCACCGTCCCCAAATACCACACCGCCAGAACCCTCTTGATCGTCAGCGGCGTCGTTGTGGGCGCAGCCGTTGCAGGCGTCCTCATCGGGCACCACGAGACCGAAAACTCACTGGCAAATATGAAAGCCTCACAGGACTCCTTTTGCGAGGCAAACAACATTCCTCTCTCTCAGTGCGCGGGCGGCTAGTCGCCCGCAGTCCCAAGCGATACAACAGGCATATGGTCCCTCAGCGGATTTCTCAGACTCTAGAGGAGAAGACCCAAGTTCTTCGGCAGCTCTTCGGCAGACCTCTGCTTCAACGCGCGCACAAACTCGTTCAACGCTGGACGAATCATCGCAAACATCGGATCGTTCCGCTGCATCAACGCTATCTCAGAGAACAGTTTCAGTCCGATTCCAAGCGAAGCCACCGTATCGCCATCGAACGGCAGACGAGCCCGCATTCGCTCGACGATCCCCAAAAGGTCGTCATGGTTTGCAGCCTCAAAGGAAAGAGTCTGTCCTTCGACCGGCTCTCCCTTCGCTCCCGTCAGCGCCTCAACCGTGATCTTGTAACGGTAAGAGTTCATCAGGACCTCTCGATCTGTTTCGCCGCCGCATCGATGATGTCGGTGATCGCGTGAATCTGTTCTGTCGTCAGCGGACCTTTCTTCATCCGCAGCGCCATACGAAAGTTCTCGACTGCGCGTTCGATCTGGGGCGAACGATCACTCCCCTGCTCGCTGCGAGCCCGGTCCATCCTTGCGAAGATCGCCTCCACGGCCGCCTTGTTTTCCGCCAGCGACTTCGATCCCTCTTCCGTGATCGTGTAAAGCTTTCGTGCCCCGTCGGAGACCACGGTCGCATGTCCCATCTCCTCGAGCATCGTCAGCATCGGATAAACCACGCCCGGGCTCGGAGCATACATGCCGCCCAACTGTTCCTGGATCGACTTGATGATCTCGTAGCCGTGGCTTGGCTTATCCGCAATCTGCTGCAAAATCACATAGCGAAGGTCGCCAGCCCCGAAGAACCGCATCGGCCCGCCACGTCCACGGCGAAAGCCCTGCCGCCCTCCACCAAAGTCCCCGAATCCGCCCCTCTGTTGATCGTCCCTGTGTCTCTCACCACGGCCTTCTTCCCTGCCGCAGCAACCTCTGTTGTAGTGTTCAAATGGTTTTCTCATGTTGAGATAATATAAAGATATATCTTGATAAGTCAAGATATTAATTAAAGCAGTCTTTCTGGGCTTCAATATATTCTGTTCAAGACTTCATGAAACGTATTCTGACCGCCGCAGTCCTCATCCTCGCCGTCTTTGCCTTGATCTTCTTCGGCCAGCTCTGGATGATCACGCTATTTGCCGCCATCGTCGCCGAACTGGCCGCCTACGAATACCTCAAGCTGGCCGCAGTCGGCGCCGAAACTCACGGGGCAACACTTCGCATCCCCATCTGGTGGATGGCCCTCGGCACTGCCCTTGCCTTCATCGTCACCCTGCCCAACTTCCCCGTCGAAGATCAGCTCCCAGTTCTAAGCGCTCTCACCCTTGCACTCTTCGCCTGGAACGGCTTCCGCGCCCCTCTCAGCCAGGTCCTTCCCGACACCGCACAGGGACTCTTCGGCCTCATCTACATCGCCTACCCTCTCACCCTGGTTCCCCTCCTCTGGAAGCAGGAAGACGGCCCTGCCCTCGTCCTCTTTCTGATGGTCTGCGTTTGGGCGGGTGACATCGCAGCTCTTTACATCGGTCGAGCCTTTGGCAAACGCAAACTCGCACCCCGCCTAAGTCCTGGCAAAACCTGGGCAGGCTCGATTGCCTCCATCGCCGGCAGTATGATCGCCGCTGGCATCGTGATTGCCATCGCCGACACGCTTACCGCACACGGCGACACCATCCTCCACATCTCAGAACCTCTCTGGCAGTCGCTCCTCCTCGCCGCAATCCTCAACGTAGCTGCGCAGCTCGGCGACCTCCTCGAGTCCGCGATCAAGCGTGGCGCAGGCGTCAAGGACTCCGGAACCATGCTTCCCGGACACGGCGGCATCCTAGACCGCATCGACGCCCTTCTCGTCGCTGCGCCGGTCCTCTGGTACATCCTGCTCCTCAAGGACTACTTCGGCTTGGGCCGTTTCTAACCCACCAGCACCCAAATCCGCCGGAATCTGTCGCCTTCAACAACTTTGGACTCGTTGCCCTCCGGTCGACGCTTCCCGTGTTTAGGCCTTCGAATTCTCTGAATACATCTCAGCTCGCGAGGACATAGGACCAAGGTCTCATTGCCTGCGCCTCAAAGAAGTTTCAGCATGGCTACTGTGATCTAGGCTCCGTCCGCTATCTAGGCTGCATTCAAATATTGCTCAGCTCTTGATATCTTTTGAGCCTGTTTTGCCTTATGATTCTCGCCTCTCAAGCTATTTGCTTTTCATAGTTGCAAACCAGCACCTCAAACCATTCGATCCCGAAATGTTAGCGAGGCATAAAATGATCCCTCTGGAAAAGCCCCCCGCTCGTTGGAATCACTCCTCCTCCAAATCCGACCTCATCGAATCTGTGAGGTCTCGAACCTCTTTGAAATATTTAGCTCGGTTTGCAGCGATCCTACTTGGAATGGCAGCGATCCTTTGCAATCCTGCCGATACTCGAGTGCTGGCAAAGACCGGACAGGCAGCGGATGCGAAATCAGCGCCCGAAATCGATCCGGACGCCATGGACGCCCTCAACAAGATGGGGACTTATCTCCGCTCCCTCAAAGCCTTCCAGGTCGACTCGGAATCTACGAACGATGATGTTCTCGACGATGGAGAAATCATCACAGATACCAGATCGAGCACGTTGCTGGCTGTCGCTCCAAATCTTCTCCGCGCCGAGTTGAAAGGTGACGACAGAAACACCTTCCTTTTCTACGACGGAAAAAACTTTACCGTCTATGGCAAGCTCCTCAACTACTACGCCACAGTTCCGGCCCCGCCCACCACTCGTGAGCTGGTGGATAAAGTCGATAGTGAGTACGGCATCGAAATACCCCTAGTCGATCTCTTTAAATGGGGAACCGATGAGTCCGCCGTCAAGAAGATCACCTCCGCAATAGACGTCGGCCCGAGCTCTGTCCAGGGCATCACCTGCGAACACTACGCCTTTCGTCAGGAGGGCATCGACTGGCAAATCTGGATCCAGCTGGGAGACTTCCCGCTTCCAAAAAAGTTTGTCATTCGGACCCTTACCGACGATGCCAGGCCACAGCACACCTCTACACTCACCTGGAACCTGGCCCCCTCCTATAACGAAGCGGCCTTCACCTTCGACCCGCCCCTTGGTGCCGAGCGCATCCCACTCAAAGACCTCAACGCCGATACCACCAAGAATGCCCAGTAAAGGAGACCTATGAAGCGATCCAATCTTTTCCTCACTCTTTTCTTCGTGGCCACTCTGGTCTTCAGCACCCATCTTTCAGCGCAAAGGCGCGGTGGTGGTGGTGGTGGCTACCGCGGCGGGGGTGGTCATGCGACGCGCAGCACGGCTAACAGCAGCGTCAATCGAAACAATAACTACAATCGGAACAACAACACCAACGTCAATCGCAATTACAACTCCAACGTCAACGTCAATCGAAACGTCAACGTCAACGTCAATAACAGCTACCATGGCGGTGGCTATTATGGCGGAGGCGGCTACTACGGCGGAGGCTGCTGCTACCACCCGGTTGCCGTGGCTGCTGCCGTAACGGCCACGGCCGTCGTCACTGCTGCCGTCGTCGGTTCGATAGTCGACAGGCCCCCATCAGGATGCGTCACCACCATCGTCAATGGTCTCGCTTACCAACAATGCGGCAGTACTTGGTATCAACCGCAAATGGCCGGCACCACGACCACCTACGTCGTTGTCAATGCCCCGAGATGACCGGGCCTAATCTTCAACCCCCAACAGAATGATCACAATCGACGCAAGAGGGCCTCTGGTGATGAGGCCCTTTTTTCTTCCGCCTACCTTTCGAGCCACGCCGCCCAAACACGCGCCACAATGACCTCACAACATCTCCCCTCAAACTCTGCGAAAATAAAGCTTGTGAAAAAGTTAGCGATCCTAGGTTCGACCGGTTCGATCGGCCACAGCACTCTCTCTATCTGCGAATCCTTTCCCGGCCGCTATCAGGTCATCTCCCTCGCAGCCGGCAATAATATCGACGCTGCGTTCGCCCAGTGCCTCCGCTGGCGCCCAAAGGCGATCTCCCTCGCGACAGAATCATTAGCCGAGAATCTGAAATCCCGTCTCAAAGCCGAGGGCATCACCAACATCGAAGTAGTTCACGGCACATCAGGAAGCATCCACGTCGCAACCCTGGCGGAGGTCAACTTCGTAGTCTCAGCAATCGTCGGTGTAGCCGGTCTCGAAGCCACCTACGCCGCAGTCTGTGCTGGCAAAACCATCGGGCTCGCCAACAAAGAGTGCCTCGTCGCCGCTGGCGAGCTCATCATCGCAGCCGCCAAACAACACAACGTCGCTCTCCTCCCCATCGATTCGGAGCATAACGCCGTCCACCAGTGCATGCGCGGCGGCACAGCAGCTGAGGTCAGACAAATCTGGCTTACCGCCTCAGGTGGTCCGTTCCGCAACACTCCAATCGCAGAATTCGAGCGCATCACTCCCCAGCAAGCCCTCAAGCACCCCACGTGGGTCATGGGCCAGCGCATCACCATCGACTCCGCCACGATGATGAATAAGGGCTTCGAGGTCATCGAGGCTTGCCGGCTCTTCAACCTGCCTGCAAAACAGGTGCGAACCACCATCCACCCTCAATCCACGGTTCACTCCCTGGTTGAGTTCGTTGACGGCAGCATCCTCGCCCAGATCTCGGTCACTGACATGCGCCTTCCGATCCTCTACGCCCTCGCCTACCCAGAGCGTGTCGCCGTAACCGAGAAAGAATCCCTTACCTTCGACCTCACGACACTCTCCCAATTGGACTTCTCTCAGCCCGATTTAACCCGTTTCCCCTGCCTACGTCTAGCTTATGAAGCAGCCGAAACTGGCGGCAACGCCTGCATCGCCCTCAACGCTGCAGACGAGATCGCCGTAGCCGCCTTCCTCGAAGGACGTATCCCCTTCCTCGGCATCCCGCGTACAATAGAAGATGTGCTGCAGCTAACTTCAGGCCAATCCCCGGCGTCTATCCTCGATGTGCTTGATGCAGATCTTGCCGCGCGTGACTGTGCGCGCGAAGTGATTGCCCGCCAATTCACCGGCGCCCGACGGTAGCAAAACTCGAAATACAGCAATGAGGTCCTGACTCTCTCCATGTCGACAATCATCCAGCTTGCCATAGTCCTTGGCATCATGGTCCTGGTCCACGAATTCGGTCACTTCGCCGTCGCAAAGCTCTGCGGCATCCGCGTTGAAGTGTTCTCCATCGGCTTCGGCAAACGCCTCTTCGGCTTCCGCCGCGGCGACACCGAGTACCAGATCGCCGCTGTCCCTCTCGGCGGTTACGTCAAAATGGCTGGCGAGATGGGCTTTTCTGGAAACGAACTCAGCCCCGGCAGCGTCGCGCCCACCGATCCGGGCGACTTCAACGCCCACCCCCGATGGCAGCGCATCCTCGTAGCTCTCGCAGGCCCCATCGCCAACTTCATCCTCGCACTCGGCCTCATGACTGGCGTCTCTATGCTTCACAACGAGGTGCAGGAGTTTATCGACGGGCCCGCGCACACGGATTACGTTACGCCGAACACTCCCGCCGCCCGTACCGGCATTCACAGCGGCGACACGATCGTCCACTATGACACCATCGAGAATCCCACCTGGGATCAGGTCGGCATACGCTCGCTGCTGAATCTTAACCAGACCGTTCCCTTCTCTTTCATTCACGACGGACAACGTACGGACACCAAACTCTTCGTCGAAAACAAAGGCGCTCCCGACGACTTCTCACTCGACAACCTGGGCATCATTCCGCAGATGCAGACCACTCCGGTCCAGGTCGACTCTCTTGAACCCAGTATGCCTGCAGCCCGCGCCGGTCTCAAGCCGCACGACAAAATCGTGAGCATTGACGGCCTTCAGCTGCACTCCGTTCCTGCTCTCTTGTCCTACCTTCAGGATCAGGCAGGCAAGCCCGCGTCCCTCGTAATTCAGCGCACAGCAGCTGACGGCACAGCGCAGACTCTTCCGATTCAGGTCACTCCCGAACTCGCAGAAACGCCCGGTGGGCCTAAGGAAAAGGACTATCGGCTTGGTTTTGTTGCGGTGCAACCGCCAGTCAAAGTGGAGCGTTTGCCCTTTGATAAGGCCGTGGTTGCGTCTTGGCAGTTCAACAAGAAGGGATCTTTGCTGATCGTTGAGGTGCTCAAGCGGCTTTTCACGCGACAGGTTTCGGTCAAGAGCTTGCAGAGTCCGATTGGGATTGGTCAGCAGATTCATCAGGCGGCGCAGATGCCGGGATGGATGCCGTTGATTGGGTTGATGAGCTATATCTCGTTGAATCTGGGGATCTTCAATCTTCTGCCGATTCCAATTCTTGATGGTGGCATGATCCTGTTTTTGTTGATTGAAACCATCATGCGGCGGGATGTGAACCAGCAGATCAAGGAGCGGGTTTATCAGGTTGCGTTCGTCTGTTTGTTGGCGTTCTTTGCGTTTGTTATCTTCAACGACCTGACTAAGCTCAATCTCTTCACGAAGCTCAAACCTTAAAAACATTTCAGAAAAAAATAAGACCACGGGGCGAGCTAATTTGCTCCGGGGTTTTGTTGTTTTTGCTGGTGTTTTTGAGGGGTGTCTTAGAAAAAGTGCGTTTTCGGTGTGGTGTTTTGATGGTGAGAACGTGGTGAAATGTGTGGTAAACGTGGTGCGGAAACCGTCACTTTTCCGGCCACGAAAAATGCGCCACCGTTCTCAACTATTTTTTCTGTCACCACTGGAAGCTGCTCTTAGCTCCGCTACGATCTCCCCCACTGCCTTTCGCGCTTCGTCTTCTCTGTCGGGGGGAAAGCTGATCGCGCCTACGCGAGCGTGGCCGCCGCCGCCGTAGCGCTCGCAGATCGCAGCGAGGTTCACGAGGTCAGACGGCATCAGCTTCGTCCAGGGGTTCGTTCCGACAGACACCTTCGTCCGAAAGCTCGACTTGCTGAGGCCCACGTTGTAGGTCGCGTCCGGGTGCAGATAGTACGGGATGAACTTGTTGTAGCCCTCGGTCGGCTGATCCGTAATGTCGAAGGTGATCACTCCCTGATCCACTGTCGATCGCTGCTTGATCAGCTCGAGTGCCGCCCAATGCCGGTCCATCAGGGGACCGAGGAGTTCCTGCACGAAGCCCTGGTCCAGGACACGCTGCAGACTCATCTCGGTCAGGATCGGAATCAGTCTTTGCACCAGCGTATTGTCCGAAGAGCTTTCAATCACCATCGTCAACTTCATCGCCGGCTCGGCCATCTCGACAGCGGCCTTCGCGCTCTCGTAGCGCGCGCCATCGACGATGTCTGCCCACTTGATCAACTCCAGCACTGGTGCAGTATCGAAGCCGAAGTTGACCTGCGCGATATCTGCGATCAGGCTCGTGCACGAGATGTAGTTCGGGTTGAAAAACTTTCGCATGCGCTCAGACCCATCAGCCTGTCCTGCCTCAAATTGCTTCTGGTCCTCGGGCGTCAGGAACGCGCTCTGATGATGGTCGAACCACCATGTAACCTTTGGCGAAGCTGAGTATTTGAAGTCCACGATTGCGTTTTCGCCGCTGGTGAACTCCGCTTCGTCAAATAGCGCTCCGGCCCGGTGCACCAGCCCGTGGTAGGAGTACGAGTCCGCCGTCTTCACGCGCTCCCGGTGAAACCGCGTAAAAAGCGAAGCCGAACAAGCTCCATCGAAGCACTTGTCGTGATAAAAGATCTTACAGTCCAAATCGTCCATCTCCCGCGCTCAACACCTTTCTCGAAGGTGTGAAGAGTCCAGCATAGCGCACCCCGCCTCCTGGCGATTTCTGCGACTTACGGAACTTACTGCTGGCCGGTGTCGTATACCGACCTTATCAAGAGGATTCCATTTGCAGACCCAAACGACAGATCTACTTCCAGACCCGTCACTCTCTCCGACCGATCAATTGCCCCCTGAGCGTCCCTCGACGCTGCACAACGTTTTCTTTGGCGACGAAGGACTACGGGCGGGCTGGAGCATTCTCATCTTCGTTGCGCTCATGGCAGTGTCTTTTTGGGGTGTGAACGCCCTGGGTCCGCTCCTGCATCTTGTACCCGTACGGAGCGCCACCCAATCATCTGTCACTCTCAGGTTCGCTTTCCTCGCTGAATCGCTCCCTCTCGCGGCAACCCTCCTCGTCACCTGGATTATGTCGAAGATCGAGCGACGTCCGAACTCTGTCTACGGCCTCGGTGGCAGACGCAAGCTTTCCCACTTCCTCGCTGGTCTCGCCTGGGGAGTTGCTTGCCTCTCCCTTCTCTGCCTCATCCTCTGGAAGACCGGCCTCTTCGTAAGCAATGGCCGGCTCTTGTTTGGTTTCGATGCGCTCCGCTATGGCACACTTTGGTTCCTTGGCTTCCTTCTGGTCGGATTTTTCGAGGAGTACCTCAATCGTGGCTACCTACTCTTCACAATCAGCCGTGGGCTTTCCGGCATCTACCAGTGGATCTTCAAGACGCGCCACAGCAAGGCGCTTGGCTTTTGGACGGCCGCGATCCTCATCGCCCTCTTCTTTGGCCTCAGCCACGGCAAGAACCCGAACGAGTCTCCTATCGGCCTACTTGCCGCCACCCTCGTCAGCCTCGTCTTCTGTCTTAGTCTCTGGCGTACCGGGTCGCTCTGGTGGGCCATCGGCTTTCACGCGTCATGGGACTGGGCTCAATCTTTCCTCTACGGCGCGTCCGACAGCGGAATCATGATCGAGCAACATCTCCTTGCCACGCACCCCTTCGGCAAGCCCTTGATGAGCGGCGGGGCCACAGGTCCCGAAGGAAGCATCTTCGTTCTGCTCGTCCTGGTCCTTGTTAGTCTCATCATTATCTTCACCTTGCCGCGCACCAACTCGGGCTACGCCTCAAAGCTGCCCTCGCCCCCTATCGAGGCATGAAGATAAGGCCCGGGTGAACAAGTTCACCGCGTATACAGTCCAGACCAAGAGGAAACTCCTTTGCAGACTCACACCGACGATCGATCCGACGACACTACGCTCCCATCGACTGCCCTGCCTCCAAGTGCGCCTCCCTCGCCGCTGCGCAACATCTTCTTCGGCGACGAAGGACTTCGCGCGGGCTGGAGCATCCTGCTCTTCGCCGCTCTCTTCGGGGCGTTCATGGTGGTCGCGCACCTGATCGCGGTGAAGATTCATCCTCCTACGCACAACGCGTCGTCGCAGAACACCATGCCGTTTCATTTCATGTTTCTGAACGAAGCCATTCCGTTGATTGGAGTTTGCCTTGTCACATGGATCATGTCGAAGGTGGAGCGTCGCCCGATCGGGGTCTACGGACTTGGAGGCTTGAGCAAGGTCCGTCACTTTATCGCGGGATTGGCCTGGGGAATTATCTGCCTGTCGCCATTCATCTTCATACTCTGGAAGGCCGGCTTTCTCGTGTTTGACCAGCGCCTCCTCTTCGGTACTGACATTTTTCGCTACGGCGCACAGTGGCTCTTGATGTTCTTCGTTGTTGGCTTGTTAGAGGAGTACTTCACACGCGGTTATCTTCAGTACACGCTGACTCGCGGCCTCGCGGGTATTTTTCAGTGGGCATTCAAAACACCTCACAGCAAAGCTCTGGGCTTCTGGACTTCGGCAATCATATTTTCGGCGCTCTTCGGATTCGCCCACGGCAGCAACCCCGGCGAGTCTCCTATTGGTCTGCTAACCGCGGCCATCGCTTCCATGATGTTCTGCCTGGTTCTGTGGCGCACTGGCTCTCTGTGGTGGGCCATCGGTTTCCACACCACGTGGGACTGGGGACAATCCTTCCTCTACGGTGTCGCCGATAGCGGCATCATGGTGCAACACCATCTCCTCGCCACGCATCCCGTCGGCAAGCCGTTGCTGAGTGGAGGCACGACCGGCCCGGAAGGCAGCATCGTGATCCTGCCGATCATTATCCTGATCGTGCTGGTCATTATCTTTACCCTGCCCCGCACGCACGCAGGTTATACGCGCCTGCTTGAGCGTCCCATCGAGTCCTGAGACGTCAGGTATTAAAAGATCGAACTAGACGATCGGCGTTCCCTGATACCGCGTCTCCGCGAGGTCCAGCTCCCGCTCCATCGTTCGGAGCACATCGTCTCCGATACGCCCACTGTCGCGCAGAGAGATGAGGGTGCGCCGTTCGGTCTGTAGCGCGTCTTCCAGAATGCTCCGCGAGCGCGTGATGGATTCGGTGTCGATGGTTTCGAGATCTCCATCTTCGCCTCCTCCGACGGCTGCGAGCTTGTGCCTGTAGCGATGAATCAGATCATCGTAAAGGTGCTCGTCGCCATGTCTATCATGCTTGCGGGCTTCTTCGAGATGGTGAACGGCCGCGCGCAGTACGATTCGTCTTGCCTCTATTTCCTCGGGATCCATTCCTGCGCTGCCTGCGAGGCCCAGCAGACGGATCAGTGCGGGCAGCGTGAGGCCCTGCAGCACCAGGGTGACGAGGATTACGCAGAATGCAAGAAACACGATAAGGTTTCTCGTCTCGGATCTGCCATCTCCGATTATCTCGGGAACTGAGATTGCGGCTGCGAGCGCGATTACACCGCGCATCCCTGTCCAGCCTACGACAAAGACTTCGCGTGGCTGAAGCGCCTCTTCCTTATGTTTCATCCAACGCCGGTCGATATACGCCGCAATCTTGAAGACGGGAATGACCCAGATGATTCGCAACACGATTAGGACGACGCTGAAGACTGCGCCATAAAAGATCAGGGTTCCCTTGCTGAACTTGCCGTGAATTCCGGCCAGCACGTAGGGCAGCTGCAAGCCGATCAATACAAAAACCAGGCCGTTCAGCATGAAGGTCAACGCATCCCAAGCCGCATTTACCTGCAGGCGCACTGCGGGCGAAAAGAACTGTGTGCTCTTGCGGCTCATATAGATTCCACTCGCCACTACCGCTAGAACTCCAGATGCTTTCGCATGTTCTCCTGCGAGGTAAGCTGCGTACGGAACGACAAGACTCACCACCAGTTCGACGGGGCCGTCGTCAATGAACTTTTCGAGCCAGCCGATGACAATTCCGATCAGCAGACCGATCAAAATTCCTCCGAAGACCAGATAGAGCAGCCTCAAAAAGCCGCCACCGAGCGTTGGAGTGTGTCCGCCTTGAATGATTCCAATTCCTATCTCGAGCGCGAGCAGACCGGTCGCATCGTTGAGGAGACTCTCTCCTTCGAGGATGTCGACGATCCGCCTGGGAAGGCCAATCGACTTTGCGATCGAGGTCGCAGCGATCGCATCGGTTGTCGCCACCACGGCACCGAGCAGAAAGCCAGCCTTCCAGTCGAGCGCTGTGATGAAGTGATCGGAGAAGAACGCTACTCCCCATACCGTAAATCCGACCAGTCCGAATGCGAGCAGACCGATCACGATTGCGTTGCGGCGAAACTCCCGCCAAGACATCGCCCACGCAGACGCGTACAGCAGCGGCGGAAGAAAGACGACGAAGACGACGTCGGGGTCGAGCGGCACGCGCGGCATCCGCGGCAGGAAGCTGATAATAAGCCCCGCCAGCACGAGCACGATGGGGTACGGCACCTTGATCCGCTGCGCCATCGCAGCAAACCCCGCGACCAGAACCAGCAGCAAAAGGATGACCGTCTCGACAGCATGCAGACTGGATCCAGCTTCCATAACACCTCCGTTTCGGTCCGGCACAGCGGTTCGAGCTACATTACACACAGTGTCTCTAAAAATGATGCTAAGTGAACCAAATTAATTGACGTGCGTGGCGGCCGTTCCAGTTGCGCGCCAATCGCCGCTCACCATTTACACTTCGATCAGGCCATGAATCCGTACGAATCGATCGCCGCTGCCTCCCCGGAAGAAGCCCGGACCGCCCTGCAGGTTCGACGCAGACGGATCTTTTATCGGCTTGTCGTTATTTTCACCGCGCTTCTTGTTCTTTGCGTTACAGTTGGGTTCTTTTACGGGCGTCACTGGACACGGCAGGCGTTGCACGATGCTCTGCCCCAACTTGATGGCTCGATTTCGCTGTCCGGCCTCTCCGCTCCGGTTACGGTCGAGCGCGACGCACATGGGGTTCCCCACCTTCGGGCAAGTTCGCTCGACGACCTCGTGATGGCCCAGGGCTACGTGACCGCGCAGGACCGTCTGTGGCAGATGGACGCCTTGCGTCGCCATGCGGCTGGCAACCTTGCAGAGATTCTCGGGGCAACGTTGATTCCACACGATCGCGCGCAACGCACCCTGCAGATCAGGGCCGCTGCAGACCGTGCACTTACAACCCTTTCGCCTGACCAGCTGCATCTGCTTGAGCGCTATGCCGCCGGTGTCAACGCGTCCATTGCCACGCAGAGTGCTCATCTGCCCCTCGAGTTTCGGCTGCTGCGATACGAACCGACGCCATGGACTCCTCGGGACTCGCTTCTCATTGGCCTGGTGATGTTTCAGGACCTGACCAACAGCTTTCCGACGCAGCTGAATCGAGAAGCGCTGACTGCGCTTCTGCCTTCTCACCTTGTTGGTGACCTCTACCCTGTGGACTCATGGCGCGATCATCCGCCGGCTCAACCTACCGTCGACCTGACCGCGCCGCAGCAGGACATTCCTGATGTTCCGCTGGATGAATCGCAGACGAAGCTTCGCAGGCCGTCGCTTCCGACCGCGAATATTGATGATCTGCTCGCGCTGCAGCAGACGCTCAAAAATCCGGTCTGCGAAGGCTGCTTTGCGGGCTCGAACGACTGGGTTGTCTCGGGCGCCCACACGGTCACCGGCAAGCCGCTGCTGTCGAACGACATGCACCTCGCGCACAATGTGCCCGGCATCTGGTATCAGGCTGACCTTGAGGCACCCACAGCAAATGGGGAACTTCACGTTGCGGGCGTCTCTCTTCCGGGGGTGCCGTTTATCATCGTCGGCCACAACGCCCATGTTGCCTGGGGCTTTACCAACCTCGGCGCCGAGGTGCAGGACGTTTCCGTTGAACATATACGCGGCAGCGGCACCACAATGGAGTATCAATCTGCCGACAGCGCGTGGCACCCTGTGATTCATCAGCAGGAGGTGATCCATGTCAAAGGCGCGAAGGATATTTTGCTCGATGTACCTGCAACGCAACACGGTGGCATGACGACTCCAATCGTCTCAGGTATGTTTCCGAGCGAGAAGCGCAGCCTCTCTCTTCACTGGACGATCTACGATCCTGCGAACATCACGCCATCCTTCCTGGCCGTCAACTCAGCGACTGATGGCGCCAGCCTTGTCTCGGCCTTCTCGACGTTCGGCGGTCCTGCACAGAATGTCGTCTATGCCGACGATCAGGGCCACATCGGCTACCACGCCGTCGGAAAGGTTCCGATTCGCGGCAACATCGCCACGCCGAGCCCTATCAGCCCGGTTCCCAGCGACGCGCTCGATGCTACGCAGGAGTGGGTCGGGACAATCCCATACGACCTGCTTCCGCGAGCGAGCGACCCGCCCAACGGCATCCTCGCCACCGCCAACTCACGCGTGACCGGTGACGACTACCCGTACCCCATCACGCTCAACTGGGCCGCGCCCTACCGCAACGAGCGCATCTGGAAGGTTCTCACCGCACGCGCCCTCGAGACGAAAGATAAGCTCACAGCGGAAGACATGCTCGCGCTCCAGACCGACATCTACTCCGACGTCGATCACGTCATCGCGCAGCGCCTTGCCTACGCCATCGATCACGCCACCAGACCCGAGTTCACCACCGACAAGAACGCGGCAAAGCGACTCCATCAGGCAGCCGACCTGCTCCGCGACTGGAACGGCACCGTCGACGCAGACGCCGCAGCTCCAGCCATCGTTGTCGCGACTCGCGCCGCGCTGTGGCCACTGCTGCTCGACCCACAGCTCAAGTCTCAGCCCGAGATCAAGTCGGATCTCCAGCCCGTAGCCCATCGCACCGGAGCGGCTCTTTACAGTTGGGGCAACAAAGCCTATGCGGAAGAGTGGCTCATCATGCACACGCCCAGCCGTTGGCTGCCTCCCGCCTACCCCACCTGGGACGATCTCCTCACAGCCGCCGTCTCAAAGGCTCTCGTCGACAACCATGCTCCAATCGACCTCGCCAAGTGGCAGTACGGTCAGTTCCGACCCATCGACATCGAGCACCCCATCTATAGTCAGTCTCCCATTCTTCAGCGCATCCTCGGCGTGCCGACCAGCCCCGGCCTGCAACCTCAAAGTGGCGATGACGTCACGGTCAAGCAGGTAGGCCGCAGCTTCGGTCCCTCCGAGCGCTTCACCGCCGACCTCTCCGATCTCGACCACAGCACCCTGAACCTTGTGCTCGGCGAATCTTCCAATCCTCTGAGCGCGTGGTTCATGGACCAGTGGCCTGCCTGGTATCACGGCACTACTTTTCCGCTACCCTTTAGCAATGCCGCGGTCGATGCCGCCACCACCCACACCCTAACTCTCACTCCCAGATAGCGCTCCCTCGCGGCCGAACGGAATCGGAATACCATGCTGCAGGCGAAGATGTCCCGGCAGAGTCAGCTTCTTCAGCTTTCGTTCGAGGACATCCACCTCCGCCACTGCAATCTTCCCGGTCCACTCACACTCTCCAAGCTCAATCGACACAATCTCTCCCTTCTTCAACCCGAGCACCAGCCCCCGGATCGTCGTCACCAGGCCAACGTCGAAGGCGATCTCGTGAACGGTCTTGCCTCCCAGCCGCACATCCACGTGCGGGTGCAGGGTGGAGTGGATCGAGTGGTCCGCGAGAACAGAGACGATCTCCGTCTCCGGGCTCCCACGGCTCCGCCGCACGTCTTCCATGAACTTTGAATAGTGCTTCCATCCGTTCGCCAGCAACGCCAGCACACTCACGTGCATTGTCTCCTCGAGCGAATCGGTTACACCCTCCTGAATGCTGCTCCACGAGATCACCTTCGGGACTTTTTTGCGCAGCTCGGTCAGCTCCTCTGCGCCAAGTCCCGCCTTCAGATCGGTCTCCACCTCTCCGCCTTTGACCAGCGAAAACAGATCCCCCAGGCTTAAATCCTCAGTCAGAACTGCCGAGTCCTTCTTTGTGCTCTCCTCTTCAGGCTTGGTCATCGCTTGCTCCTATCCGGACCTTCGCTTCGTTTTTAAAAACGTGATGCGTTCTTCCGCAGGCCCCATGTCAGGGACAAAGCTCAACGACAGATGCGGCTGCGGGCCAACGACAGTCACCTTCGGCACATCCCACCGACAGCCTGTCGTGACGTTCAGCAGCATGTGTAAGATCCAAAATCCCACCCCAGCCATCGAAGCCAGCGACACAGTAACCAGGGCCTTCTTCCTCACCGCGGGTCGAACCGACGATGGCGGCTGGTTCGTAATGGTTGACCGAACCGGCTTAACATCATGCTGCGCCCGCGTGTGCCGATTCGTTGCAACCTTTCCTTCATCCCGATTCTGCTGAGGCCCTGGTTGGTCCGACTTTGGCGGATCCTGATGCGGCGGCGTTGTTGTCGGGCTTTCAGAGGGCGCCTTCGCTTGCGATCCATTCGGCGCCGGGTCTGCGATGCTTGGCGGAGGCGTCTGGTCTGGTACGCTCGGCGAATACGAGACGGCAGGTCCCGGCTGTAGGTTGCGATTCGCCGGAAGTACCTGCTGCGACGGAAACGACGGCAATGTTATCGGTCGCGGCCAGCGTGGCGGCCGGTACACCTTCGGCGAAGGCTGCGGCTTCTGATTCGTATTCGGATTCGGCTTCGGTGTCGGCTTCTGGTTCGGATTCGGATTCGGATTCGGGTTCGGGTTCGGGTTCGGGTTCGGGTTCGGATTCTGCTTCTGGTTTGGATTCGGATTCGGATTCGGATTTTGCGTATTCGGCGTTGTCGGTTGCTTCGGTGGGCCTACTCCGTTCCAAGGCTTCCCACCATTTGTTGGCTTCAGTTCCTCCATCAAGAGCGGTGTCGATGTCTGGTTCTGAGTAGATGTCTGGTTCTGCGTCAGTGTCTGGTTCTGTGAATTCGCCTTCAACGTACCGGCCGTTGATGGTTGCGCCTGGGCATCCGATCCCCGCGATACAGCGAGCGAATTCATGCCGTGAAGATTCGATTCAAATAGCTGGTTCGACTGGGGTGGCGGGGTTGGTGGAACCCCGGAAGTCTGCGCTGTTACAACACCCGAGGGATGCGGTTGTGCCGCCCCTGCTAACGGCAACTTTGCAGCGCTTGACGGTGGTGTTTGCATCGACCCGCCCGGGTGCTGGCCACTGTTGCTCGTTTGTCCCTTTGGTGCAGAAGCGCCTGGCGCCGGACGGTGTCCCATTGATTGGGGCTGCGCCGCCCTGGCATTCGAACCTGCCCCACGATTTGACCCGTTCTGCGCCTCTATCACCGGCCCAGCGCTCACCCCAGCGCATACCAGACTGAGAACACCGATCCATCCAAGGCGCTTCGTCATGGAATTCCCCAGGCAACCGCAGGTCTCCACCTTGGAAGAATGGTGACTCAACTCCCGTCATCGTTTCCAAGTAAAATTCTTTCGTGCACGCGGGGCCGCGAAGTATCAATTCAAAATCCAAAGGACAAAACCATGGCACATCCCTTCTGTCATATGGAACTAGGCAGCACCGACGTCGCGAAGTCCAAAACCTTCTACACAACCATGTTCGGCTGGAACATCCGCGACATGGACATGGGCGGCGGCATGACGTACTCGATGTTCAAACCCGAAGGCGAAGGCCCCGGCGGTGGCATGATGAAACATCCCGTCCCAGGAGCACCTTCATCCTGGCTCCCCTATGTCTTGGTGGATGACATCCACGCGGCTACAAAGCAAGCCACGAGCCTCGGCGCAAAGGTGATGAAAGACGTGCAGGAGGTTCCGCACACAGGCTGGTTTAGCATCATTCTCGATCCCACTGGCGCGGCGCTCGGACTCTGGCAAGAGGCAAATAAGGCGTAAGACTGGAGCAATTACGTAGCACGGAACGGCCGGGCATCCAGTTGCTGTCTCACCGCCAACTGAGTCCGGCCAGCTTTTATGTTTAGTAGGCAGCGGTCTTCGAACGAATCTCCATCGCGTCACATTGCGAACACACGTCGCAGCAGACGGCCGTCATACACTAGTCAGCAGATGCGATTCGTTCTTCTCCTCCTGTCCCTCGTTTTGGCAGCAACACAAGCCACAAGCCACGCCTATGCTCAATGGGATATCGAAGAGTCCCACACCACGGCCAGCCTGCGCGGCATTCACAACGTCGGCGGTGGAGTTGCGTGGGCCAGCGGCACCGACGGCACCGTGCTCCGCACCGAAGACGGTGGCTATCTCTGGCAGACCTGCACGATACCACCGGGAGCAGAGAAGCTCGACTTTCGCGGCGTTCAGGCTTTCGATGAAAACACCGCCATCGTCATGTCCAGCGGCCCCGGCGATCAGTCCCGCCTCTACAAAACCACCGACGGCTGTCAGACTTGGAAACTCCTCTTCACCAATCCTGACAAAGAAGGATTCTGGGATGCGCTTCAGTTTATTGATCGCCAGGAAGGGTTTGTCCTCGGCGATCCCGTTTCAATAAAGGGGGTGCAAGCCTTGAATGCCTTCGCCTTCTTTCAAACATCCAACGGCGGAGAGACATGGAATGCTCTTCACCAAGAGAGGCGTTCTCAGCATATCTACCCAGCTCAAACTGATGACGCGGTCTTCGCGGCCAGTAACTCGTCGCTGCTCGTATCTTTTACCTATCCGACATTTGTAACCGGTGGCCCTCATCCTAAATTGATCGCAGCCCGTCCTATGTTCTGGAGAGTACTGCCCAATATTTCGGCGCAGGACCTCATAAAAGGCATCTCGAGATCTTTACCACTCGCTGTGGGTAAGGCGGCGGGGGGCTTCTCGATTGGAGAGACCCATGGCAAATTTGTCATTGTCGGCGGAGACTATACGAAACCGGACAGTATAAACGGAACTGCTGTATTTGAAGGTGCAGATCTTGATTTCTTTCAAGCCATCACCCCACCTCATGGTTACCGTTCCTCAGTAAACTATGACTCAACCCAAAAACTTTGGGTCACCGTTGGCCCGAACGGTACCGACATCTCCACTGACGACGGCAAGAATTGGCGTCCGCTTACGCCCGCATCCACCGATCCCGTTGGTGCCGACAAGAACTGGAACGCGCTCTCGCTTCCCTTCGTCGTGGGTCCGCATGGACGTATCGGGCGTCTTCGCACCATCGATCAAAAGTCAACGGCGATAAACAAGCCCTAATCGCTCATAGCCCTTGAAATGAAGCGAGCTCGCGGCAGAAACTCGCGTATTTTTTTCGTTTATTGCTGCTGCGGAGTTGTTGGTGTCGTCGTACCGGTCCCCTGTGTGCCAGAGCTCGGAGACGATCCATTTCCTGAACTTGGCGACGATCCAAAGCTTGACCCCGACGAAGAACCGTAACTCGAACCCGATGAACCGAAGCTCGATCCAGACGAAGATCCAAACCCTGAAGTGCCGGAAGCTCCATATCCCGAGGTGCCAGTCCCCGTGCCTCCCACGCCCGAGTTCATTCCGCCTGCGGAACCCAGCCCCTGATTTCCGCCGCCAAGTAGCCCCGCGGCCTGCTTCAGCTGCTCAATTCGCGGATCGTAGATAAACTCCCAGGTGTTGTACGACTTCTGTTCGTTCAGCACGACGATCGACGTTCCCTCCTTCGGAATGCCCACACCTACAAAGGGCGCGCCGCCGACCCCAAAGCCTGAGCCGGATTGACTCGCGTTTCCAGCGATCGAACCGAGCGTGCTGTTTGAACCCGTCGTCGTTGAGCCAGTCCCCGAGCTGTCTGTTCCGGTGGTCGCCCCTCCCGCGCTGGGCGTTCCCGCATTGGAAGCTCCCGTGCTGGAAGCTCCCGTGCTGGAAGCTCCCGTGCCACTCGTGTTGCTGTAACCAGGCCCTGAGGAGGAGCTTCCGCTACCCAGTCCGCCCGTTCCCTGCCCCGAAGAGCCAAAGGCGCTCGACGACCCCGACGAGGACGAACCGAACGCGCTTCCACTGGACCCGCCAAACGCCGACCCCGAACCGGCGGCGCCTGCACCGATCGCTCCCGAAGAGGCTGATCCGGAAGCCGACCCCAGCCCCGGCGCCAGGCCCGTCAGCGGTTGGCCGAAGAGTCCCTTTACCGTCGTCTTTGCCTCACCTACGTGGATCAGGCGCCAATCAGACTTCCCGGTAAATGGGTCGATGTACTGCTGGCGCAGAAATTTCACCGGAGTGCCCTTGGCCAGCGCATCCATCGAGCCAGGATAGCTGCCGGACTTCCGGTAGTAGAGCTGGATCGCCCGCACGTACTGATTGCCGCGATGCACCGCCTCCACCTCGCGGTCGCGCCTCAGCTCCTGGGCCATCTTCGGCGCGGCGATACCCAACACCAGCAGAACAATGAAGATCGCAACGATCAACCCTACCAGCATGAAGCCCTGCTCTCCATGCCGCTCTTCCATTCGCAGATCAGCCACCACTCTCTTAGATGAGGGATGGCCATCAAGCCCGCATTGGAAGTGAAGTCTCTTCATCGCGTCTACCTCACGCACCGGCTGTCTCAGTGCGCCAGCAGCGGCAGGGTCTGCTTATTATTATTCGCCATATCTTCCACCAGCACCGAGTTGGCCGACACTGTCACAACTCTATACTTCCGCTGGACGATATCGCCATCGGAGGCGAGGAAGACATCCTCCCCGTGCAGTAAAAACGCTCTGCGTTTTCCATCCGCTCCGGTCGCCGTCCCAAAAAACTTCAGGTCGATCGGCGGCGGGGGTGGTGGACCCGGTGGTGGCGGCGGGGGTCCCGGCGGTGGAGCCTTCACCTTCCGCACGGGCACAATCGGCTTCGGGATATCGACCGGCTCCGAGCTTGCGGAAAAGATATTCCGTCCGCCACCCGAGTAAACCAGCGACTCCGTGACCAGCATCGCATCCATTCGCAGCGTCGGATCAAGCTGCGCGGAAGTTGTTCCAAGCTTTTTGGCCGCAGCACCAGCGATGTTTCCTGACGGAATCGCAACTACTGCTCCCGCAGCAGGAGCAGACCTCGCAGGAGCGGTCACCACGACGGGCGGCGCTACCGGCGCAGGGCTGTCGTCGCGCAGCTCGTAGTACAAAACTCCAGCCGCAACCAGCACGAACGCAGCAATCGCGCCGCCTTTCTTCTGTTGATCCGCAGTCAGCCGTATCATCGCTGGCCTCCCGCCTCAAGATTTTCAGAAGAGCTGTCGGCAGCCTTCTTCTCGTCCGCACCCGCCACACTCTTGTCAGAGCCTTCGGTCCCCACGGGCGATCGCAGGTACGTTGTCAGCCGAAGCCGAAGCCCCACTGTTCCGCTCTGCTGACCAGTCAACGTAAGCCCGCTGATCAGGAAAAACATCTTGTCCCGCTCGAGCGAGTTGATAAAGACCACCAGCGGCCGATAGTCCCCGCTCAGGCTGGCATCCATCCGCGCCTCGGTCAGCGCCCCCGCGGTTCCATCCATCACAGGAGAGTATGCATATTGCACCCTCGTCAGCTTCACACCCTGCTTCTTCGCCAACGCGCCCAACTCTCCTGCTACCTCAGAGTTCGCAAACGGCAGACGCTCCTTATAAAACTTGTCGGCATCTTTGGTGGCCTGCGCCAGCTTCTCATCCAACCCTTCGAGTGGCTGTCTCGCAATCTCCGCCGTCTTCATCTGTACCGTCTGGTCCGCCAACGCCGCGGCGTTCTGGTTGTTCGCCGCGCGCCACGCAAATGCCATATGCGCCAGCAGGTAAAGATTGACCAACCCAAGCGCCACCGCTCCAGCAATGTGAAAGTTTTTCAGCGTGCCCAGTCGGCTCGCCTTCTCGGCAAATTGCTTGGCCGCCACTGCAGTCCGTTTCTTCTCGGCTACCGTCGTCATCGCGCGGCTCCCTTCTGCGCCGGAGCCTTTACCGCGCCAGCTCCGGGGAGCGCACTCTTCGGTGTCATCCTCTTTTTCTTCACCACACCCGAATCACTCTCCGTCGCATCGCCGTTGTCTTTCTTGTCCTTCTTGTCTTTAGCGGCGGCATCCTTCACAGGCTTTTCCGGCAGCGGGTTATATCCACTCAATACATCGAACTGCACCGCTCCAGGAGCCGTCAGCTGCGCGGCATTTCGGTTTCCTTCCTGCGTTTGCGCCTGCTCTGACGCCAGCCGAGGCGATAGGAATCGCTGCGACGTCTCGAGATTCCTCACCAGCTGCACCGCCTTCTCGCGATCCCCGCTCACGCGCAGCCGAATATTCACGTCGCCTTCCTTCGAAATCACCGGATCGATGCTCGTCACCTGAACACCCGCGGGCAGCACCTTCTCAAGGTCCATCATCACAGCCGTCCAGCTGAAGCTCTTTTGCGCAAACGCAGCATTTAGAAAACGCGATCGCTCAAGCACAGCCATATTCTGTGGCTGCCGCATCCTCGCCTCATTCGCCATGCGCTCCTGCTGATACCGCTGCGTCTTCGCCTTCAGCGCAGCCATCTGCGCCTGCGCCACCCTGGCCTTCGCATTCAGCGAGTGCAGCGCAAACCCCAGTCCCACCGCCAGCAGCGCCAGCACCACCATCGCCAACCGCAGCTTTGCAAACAGCGGCCTCAGCTCAATAAACGGTCGATTCGCAAGATTGACAGAGATCCGCATCAGTTCTTCAGCGCTCCCCGGACGCCGGCCAGCCAGCCTCGCGGCACACTCGCCGTCACTGCTCCCGCCTCCATCATTCCCGCATCCACCAACTCGCGCACCCTCAGACCCTCCAGCCCGTACTCCGCCGCCTCAGCCAGCGTCTCCGCACCGAGCGTTCCCGCAACCAGAAGCTGTTCGGGAGCAGTCTGCAGCGAGTCTTCAAAGTAAGCCGCCGCCACACTCACCGCCTGCGCCACCTCGCGCGCTGCCGCCTGAGCCTCAATGTGCCGCACCAATGCCGTTCCCAGCATCGAAGGGTGCATCTCAGTATGCGCATCGAACTGATCCCATCCACCCGGCCCCAGCGGCTCCTGCTGTGCCCACTCCTGCGCCGAACTTTCCCGGTCCACCAAAGGGATCGAGGTCTCGACAAGTTCAATCGGTGCACCGACGCTCGGCCCCGTGCCCATATCGACCGAGCGATGCAGCAGCAGAACTCCCGCCTGCACAATCGCCGTCGTCACCGAACCCAACCCCGCATTGACCACCAGCACCGGCGCTGTGGTCTCATCAAGCCCCGCCAGCGCCGCCAACGTACTTGGAAGCACTGCCCCCGGAAGGTATCCAGCCGCAAGCACCATGGCCTCATACTCCTCAAGCACAGCCTTCGGTATAGCAACCGCCAGCAGCTTGATCGTTCCCTTCTCGTTCGACATCACCTGGTAGCTCACCATCGCGTCATCCGCGTCGAATGGCAGCAGCTTCTTCAATCGAAAACGCACCAGAGGCAACGCCTCGACTGTCTTCGTCGGCAGCTGATCGAAGTCCAGAAAAAGCACCCGCACCGCGGAGTCCGGCACCACCAGCGTCACATCGCGCAGACGACCCGCACCACGCTCGGCGCGATCTGATGAGCCACGACCGGACACAGTATCGAGCGCCTTGCGCACAGCCAACGACACGCACGTCTTATCGACGACGTTGCCGGGCTTCAACCCAGGCGCCAGCGCACCACTAGCCAGATCCACCCGCGCCACCGACGTCAACAGAGCAGCCGCATCTTCGGCCCGCGCCGCCACTACGCCCTCTGCGCGAACCTCAACCGCCAGCCGCGGCCGCGTGCCCAATGTCTTCGGTAAAATTTCCATTCCGTCCTAGACTACCTTGCTCTATCGATTGACACTACGTCACCATCATGGTGCGCGCAGCGGCAAACCGTGTTCTCGCGGCCCGCTCTACCGTCCGGCCTCAATAAACGTCACCTTATTGATTTCGCGCAACGTAGTAATGCCGTCCCGCACACGCTCCAGCGCCGAATCGCGCAAAAACGCCATGCCCTTTTCTTTGGCCTTCTTACGAATCTCGCTTCCCGGCTTCTTCGCCAGCAACATCTCACGAATCTCGTCGTCCAGCTCCAGCAGTTCGTGAATCGCCGAACGACCGCGATATCCCGTTCCGCCGCACTCAATACATCCCGGCCCTTCGCGGAAGTTGAACCCACGCCACTCATGCAGATCGAGCCCGCTGGCATGCAACTCCGCGTCGCTATAGTGAACATCTCTCACGCAAAATTCACACACCTGCCGCACCAACCGCTGCGCCAGAATACAGTTCAACGCCGACACAAAGTTGTAGGGCTCGACACCCATGTTCAAAAACCGTCCCAGCACATCGACCACGTTGTTCGCGTGCACCGTCGTAAACACAAGGTGTCCCGTCAGCGCGGAGTTGATCGCAATCTGCGCCGTCTCCGCATCGCGGATCTCACCGACCAGAATCTTGTCCGGGTCATGACGCAGAATCGAGCGCAACCCGCGCGCGAACGTCAGCCCCTTCTTCTCGTTCACGGGAATCTGCGTGATGCCGCGGATCTGATACTCCACCGGGTCTTCGATCGTGATGATCTTATCTTCTTCAGATTTAATCTCGTTCAACGCCGCATAAAGGGTCGTCGTCTTACCCGACCCCGTCGGTCCCGTCACCAGCACCATGCCGTACGGCTCTTTGATGTACCGCCTGAATCTCTCGAGGTCCTTCGCCGCAAAGCCCACGACATCCAATGAAAGTTTGGTGAACTTCTCCGACATCGATTCTTTATCGAGCACACGAAGCACAGCATTCTCGCCATGCACGGTCGGCATAATCGACACACGAAAGTCGATCAGTCTGCCCTTGTACCGAACCCGAAAACGTCCGTCCTGCGGCACGCGGCGCTCGGCAATATCCAGCTCGCTCATGACCTTGATACGCGACAGAATCGTCTGATGATGTTCGCGCGCAATCGGAGCCATCGCCTGCTGCAGCACACCGTCGATGCGGTACTTCACCAGCAGCGAATCATCGAACGTCTCAAGGTGAATATCCGAGGCACGCCGCTCCAGCGCAGTAAATATGGTGGTATCAACAAGTCTTATGATCGGCGAGATATCGTCTTCGCTCGTCAGCCGCTCAATCGAAATATTCGAATCCTGGTTGTCGTCGCCAGACAACACATCGAACGCAAGCCCTTCGCTTGCCTCATCGAGCACGCGCTGGCTCTGCTCGGTCTTCTTCAGCAGCTCGGTGATCTGGCTCAGTGTCGCCACCCGCGTCACCAGCCTCTGGCCCAGCAGCCCTGAAATCTCGTCCAGCACCATCAACTTCGAAGGATCGGAGACCGCAATCGCGAGCTTGCCCTCCATCTGCTCCAGCGGCACGAAGTTGTACCGGAACATCATGTCCACGGGCACGCTCTTGAACAGCTCGTGTGAGATCTTGAAGTTCTTCAGGTCCACAAAATCAGCGCGGTAGCGACGCGCCAGCAGCTGAGCACGCTCTGTCTCACCCATACCCGCTTCATTGATCGGTATTGCCAATGGTGCTATTGCCATATTCGTAAGACTCCCTTTACATCCAACCGTCACTCACACCTTCGCGTCATTCACGGTGCGTTCAAACGATCTTTGTTGTGCTAATTCCGCCACTACCCGGGGCCGGAATCCGCCAAAGACGAAAACATCCGTCCAATCTTCTATTATTCAGCAAAATCAGCTCTTATGGTATTCTCCGCGCAACACCTTTGGCCTCACATACGTACGTCTTTTGGAGGACCCAGCAATGAGCACTTACCCGCCGACCCTCTCCGCTCTCGCCCCCAAGGCCATCAACTGGTCCATCGCCCTCAGCATCTTGTTGATTCTTGCTGGTCTCTTCGCCGTCCTGATTCCGCCGTTCTCGGGCCTCGCCGTCACGCTCATCTTTGCCTGGGCCATGATCGTCAGTGGAATCACACACTTCGTCTTCGCCTTCAAGACCCACACCACAGGCGGTGTGCTCTGGGAGCTGCTGGTCGGCGCGATCTATCTCTTTACTGGCGTCTATCTGCTGCTGCACCCGCTCGACGCCCTTATCGTCCTCACCCTGATCCTCGCTGTATATCTGGTGTTTGAAGGAATCGTCGAGATCATCCAGTCCTTCCAGCTTCGTCCCCGCCACGGAGCGAGCTGGCTCTTGTTCGACGGCGTCATCACCCTCATCCTCGCCATTATGATCTGGCGCTCGTGGCCCGCCAGCACTGTCTGGGTCATCGGAACACTAGTCGGCATCAGCATGATCTTTAGCGGCTTTTCGCGCCTCATGCTTTCGCTCGCCGCCAAACGCGCACTGAATCAATCAGTCTGAAGGACCTCCTGCGCGGAGGGCGGTCACTTCGTGACACGTATACCGGTCAAGGCACCCAAGCGGCAAGAACCCTCCCGCTGGTCGGGATCAAATCCCGTCGCCGACCAACGGGAGGACCAGGCGAAGCGGTATACAAGTCACGAAGTGACCGCCGCACGCGTAGTGCGCTTTTACCTCTTCTAAGTCTGATCCGCATTCAGAGAAGCAATCAGCGCATCCGCCTGCGCCATCGACCCATCCAAACTCACCATCAACACATCCACATCAGTCGACATCTTCGCCGAAGTCCCCTTCAACGACCCAATCGCCCGCGCATTCAGATTGTGCTTCAAAAACGTCACCTGATCGCGAAACGCCGTAATCACCGGCGTCATCCGCGCCTCAGTCTGCCGCATCGACTTGATATACCCCGCCTCACTCAACCGCGACTGCCGCAGCATCACCGCCGACTGCGCCTTCAACTTCTTGTTCTCCATCCCGTCAATCTCTTTCTGCCACTCCTTGAAGAGATCATTCGAGACCTGATCAATCGAGTCGATCCGGTTATGCAGCTTCTGCGCGCTATCCGCAGCCTTCTCGTACTCGCCATTCAACTTCTTATAGTTCTTCTCAAGCGATCCACCCTGAAACCCCGTCAGCGCCTGAAACGACTCCATCGTCGTCTTGATCTGCTCCTTCGCCTGCTGCTGGTCCTTCTTGGAGTCCTTCACCCGCGACACAAGGATGTCGCGCTTCTCTTTTCCAAACGTCTTCATCGCCTTGTAGTAGGAGCTGGTACACCCAACCAGCACAATCAGCGAAGCCACCGCCGCCGCGTATCGCAACACCCAACGTCGAGAGATCACAGTCAACTCATTCCCCCTGTCAGAGCTTGACGAATTGTAACCTCTCCGCTGAAGATCGCGGCCCAAACGCGCCGCTAACCCACGACGGGAAGCCGATCGCCCCGCGAGCGCAGCCAGAGTTCGATGGCAATCGTGTTGATCGAAAATCCGATCCAGAACGCAATGCCAAAGAACTGCCCCGGCTCAAGATGTGTCAACCGGCTCGTCGCAAAGAACACCCCCATCACCGGCCGCGTGGTTGCAATCCCTAGAAGAATTGCAACCGCCCGCAACATCCATCGCATCTTCTCAATCGCCTCGCCCCGGCGTGCAGCCACAAATGCTCGCGCAAGCGAAAACAAAAAAAGGCTATTGAAGAAGAGAACCGCGGATCGCTCCACCCATCCGCCAACCGGATGAGTGCTCATGGCATAAGCAGTGACTCCGACCCAGGCGCCCAGCGGAAAGAACAGCTTTTCCGCCCAACCCCCGCCACTTCGCAGCCGCAGTACAAACGGCGTCAGCAGAACAAACGCCATCGCCGGAAGAATGTGAGCAAGCGTCAAAGCAGCATGCGAAGCAAACACCGCATCAAGCGCAGCCGTCGGCGAAGATCCGACAACCCCGGCCTGCGTCGGATGCACAAGTACCGCTACCCTGCGCAACACAACTGCAACCGCAATCACGACGCAAATCCAGAAGCCTACCTTCAGCCATCCAGGATAGACACCGGCCTCGATTCCGCGCACCGGAGTTTTTGCGCCCATACGCCCTCCTCGCCGCGAGGCCAAGCCGTACTACGCTCGGACACGCGAGGATAAGGAAACATACGCAGCGAAGAATCCCGTCGTTCCCTACTGCCCTCCCGAACCACCCGCGCTCAAGCTGAAGATGGGCAGATACAGCGCAATCAGGATCGTCGTCACCACCAACCCCATCATGATCAGGATCAGAGGCTCAATCAAACTCATCGCCGCCGTAAGATTCGTCTGCACATCCTCTTCAAAGAACTCCGCCACCGAGTTCAGCATCTGCGGCAGCGCACCGGTCGACTCACCGACCTCAATCATCTCAATCGCCAGCTCAGGAAACACCTTCGTCGCCTGCAAGCTAACCGATAAACCCTTCCCTTCGCGCACCGTCTCAACCGATTTATAGACCGCGCTCGCAATCTCTCGCGAATCGATCGACTTCGCCGCCGTCTCAAGCGAGGGGACCAGTGGCAACCCTCCCGTCAGCAGCGTAGACAACGTCCTCGAAAACAACCCCACCTGGTACTTCAGCCATACACTGCCAAACACCGGCAGCTTGATACGAATCTTATCGATCAGTCTCGCGCCTGCGTCCGTCTTCGACCAGCGATAAAGCAGAAATCCAACCACTCCCGCCACCACTGCCACATAGATTCCGTAAGACTGCGCCTCTTTCCCCAGATCAAGCAAAAACGTAGTCAACGCAGGCAGCTTCGTTCCCAACTGGTCATACAACTGCGCAAACCGCGGCACCACAAACGTGATCAAAAAGATAAACAGCCCAATCACCATCACCACCAGCAACGCCGGATAGATCAAGCTTGCCTTCAGCTTCTTCCGGAACGTGAGCGACACGCGCTGAAAGTCCAAAAATCGTTGCAGTACCTCTTCAAGATTTCCCGACCGCTCTCCAGCGAGCAGCGTCGTCGTATACACAATCGGAAATCCACCCTGTGCCTCGAACGCCTGCGAGATCGACTCGCCCGTCTTCACCCGCGATGCCACGTCCTCCAGCTGGGCACGAAAGTGCGGAATCTTCTGCCTCTTGCCCAACAGCTCGAGCGACCCCAGAATCGGCAACCCCGCCTTGATCAACGTCAAAAACTGTTGATTGAAGACCAGAAAAGTCTCCAGCTTCACCTTCTTCTTGCTTGCCCCCAGCGCACTCTTCGCCTTCACCGAGTAGACGTAGTACCCAGCCTGCGTAAACCGCGCCTTCAGCTCCTCAGCCGTAGCCGCCGCATGGCTCTGCTCCATCACCCGCCCACGCTCATCCGCCAGCTTAATAACAAACTCAGTCATAGACCTCTAATACGCCCCAGCCATCTTGAAGTAACTCAATCCATCTTAGACGTTCCAATAACAAAACCGCCCTCGGGCGCAACTCGCATCTGCCCGGGAACCATCCCCCAAACGAGTCACAAATCTATACAGGACTCCAAAACCGCAATCCTGTATCATCTGCGTGGCAGTCCGTACGGCCCTCCGACGAAACCTTGAAGGAGAGTCACGCTGCCGCATGGGATACGGCCACTACAACCTCAACCATTCTCGCTGAGCAACTTTGAAGGACATGCCGCAATGACTGCGACCCCTTGGTTCAAGATCCCCCCCGGAGCCCGATCTCTCCTCGCTCTCCTCTTCGCGACACTCCTTTCACTCACCGCTTTGGCACAGACTCAAACCCCAATCTACCCAGTACCTAGCTTGTCGCCAGCATTCGCCGGCGAAGTGACGGGAGACTTCAACGGCGACGGGCTTCCGGACCAGGTCTACATATCCTCTGCGACCGCAATCACCGTGCTCCTCAATCAGGGTGCGACCAACCCTCCCACCTCAGTCGTCACCGGCGGCCTGACCTGCACACCACAGAACCTTGTGGTAGGCGACATGAACAAAGACACCAAACTGGATGTCGTGCTGACCTGCCAGGAGGGCTTCGTCGCAGTGCTTTTCGGCAATGGAGACGGCACTTTTCAGACACCCTCATACCAGGCTGCGCCCGGTGTAACCACGATCGCTCCGCTGGTTGATCTCAACGGAGACGGATATCTCGACGTCGCTGTCGGCGCCGGAGCCAGTACGTCCATCCCGCCAAGCCAAACCTACACCGTGGTCGTTCTGCTCAATAAGGGCGCCAGCACTCCAGGCACCCTCGCTTCACCCAAAAGCTTCACCGTTACCAATGGCTCCTCGCCAATCGGGATCGGCGACTTCAACGGCGACAGCAAACAGGACATCATCATAGGTTCGCCCGCTCAAGTCTTGTTAGGAAACGGCGACGGAACACTCCAGACACCCATACAAACTGCAGCGGCAACACCCTATGTCGCAGCAGACCTGAACAATGACGGTCTGACCGACATCGCGTATCTCTCCCAGCCTTACACTTCTCTTCCGGCACCGGCGTCAATGCAAATCCTGCTGGGTGCATCCAATGGAAGCTTCACTACTACCCCCAGCCAACCTATACCAGGTTCAGAAAACTTCTCTCTCCTGTTGCCTTTCAAGAACACTGCTAGTAGCAGCATCGTCAACCTTGCCTTAGTCGGCAGTGACACGCTCATCCTGTTGGGCGACGGCACGGGGAAATTCACTTCCGGTCCGGCATACGGGGTCAGTGCGCCCAGTGTCGTCGGAACCGTCGCGACCGCGACTGTCTCAACCCAAACGGCCGCCAACGGGAACACGAATCTTGTTTTCTACCAACATAATTCGAGCCAGAACCTCCTTATGCCCGGAAACGGGGACGGCACCTTTCAGGCTCCCCTGACGACCATCCCTCCTTACGGGCCAGGAGTTCCAGGTGCTCCAGTCTTCGTCGATCTCAATGGAGACGGTCTGACTGACATACTCGCGGTGGACTTCGGCGGAAATCTGATAGCGTCCCTCGGTCGCGGAAACGGAAGTTTCACAACAACAACGCATAACACCGGGGGCACCCAGCCCCAGGTTTCATTTTCGAGCCCGGTCATCGTCTCGGGAGACTTCAACGGTGACGGCAAGCCAGACGCAATCGTCATCCTGCCCGGTGCTGCAGACGAGGGTAATCAAACAATTGTAGAGAACGCGCAGATGTTTTTTTATGCCGGAAACGGCGATGGAACCTTCAAGCCAGGTTCAGCCCCGGTTCTTCTGAGTGTTTTCGGGGCAGGCACACCGTTGGTTGGCGACTTCAATGGCGACGGCAAGCTCGACCTGATCGTTCCTTATGGCGGAACGCTTCGTCAGTCCACTCCAAGCGGTACGCTCTTTTTTGCAGGGAAGGGAGATGGAACCTTTGCCGCTTCCGTGTCGATTCCAACACCGGCAAACACCAGTAACCTTCCCGCAAATCTTGGTTTCGCAGCGGACCTGAACAACGACGGCAAATTGGATTTCGTTGGGCAAAACACTGTTAGCCTTGGAAATGGCGATGGAACCTTCCAACAACAGCCTCTAGGCATCCCCGGAACGCTCCTCGCGGTCACTGACTTGAATGGCGATGGAAAGCCCGATCTGTTGATCGAAAACGGCGTATATCTCGGCAACGGCGACGGAACTTTCCAGACCTCACCCTATTTTATCGGATCCAATTCCATGGCCTTGTATGCAGGCCCAATTGGTGCGTCCATCGGCGACATCAACGGAGACGGAAATCCGGATATACTCTTGCAGGTATTGACAAGGGATGAGAGTACTTCCCAACCTCTAGTCTTTTTCGGAGACGGTAAAGGTAACTTTGTTGCCGATCCCAACACATACTATCCATCCGCTGGCTTTTCAGCGACTGCGACACTTGCACGCCTGAACAATCAGGCACCGCTCCCGAACGACAATAAATTGGACTACGTCTCCGTATCTTCAGCAAGCTACGCCTCCGGGCTTTCAACGGGGGCAGTTACTCCGTTTCTCAACCTGCTGAATCCAGCTTCAATACCCCCCGCTCCGCTGCCCTCGAAGACTGTGCTTACAGCCTCCGCAAGTAGCGTAGCGCCAGGTCAGCAACTCACCCTGACCGCAACGGTCACGGGCGCCATACCCACCGGGAGCGTCACCTTCGTCACCGGAACCACCAACCTGGGAACCGCTTCTATCACCAACGGCACAGCAGCCATCACAACTTCATTCGCTGCAATCGGCACCTATCCAGTCGTAGTCAACTATGCTGGCGATGCCAACAATGCGGCAAGCTCTTCCAATGCAATCTCCATTCCTGTCGCTCTCGTCACCTCCACAACGACTCTCTCTGTGTCGACCAACAGCGCCGGAACCAATCAGCATCTCACTTTCACCGCAACCGTCTCGGGACTCAACCCGACCGGAACGGTCACCTTTGCCTCCGCAACGGCCACGCTCGGCACTGCTTCCATTACCAACGGCGTCGCTACCCTGCCTTTCACCTTCACTACCGCAGGCAGCTACGCAGTTACGGCGAGCTACGCAGGTGACGTCGACAACTCGAGCAGCACCTCTGCCACCGTCACCGTCGCAATCGCAACGCCCGACTACTCCATCACCGCATCCCCATCCTCGGCGACCATTTCACCTGGACAGTCGGCGACCACTACACTCACAGTGACCCCAGTTGGCGGCTACGGCGGCACCGTGAAGTTCTCCTGCGGCACACTCCCCAGCGGAGCAACCTGCACCTTCGCCCCGGCCTCCGTAACCCCAACCAGCGGCGCTGCCACCAGCGTTCTGACCATCACAACCACCGCCCCTTCGACGGCCCGCCTGCGCGATCGATCGCTCTCATTGCAGGGAATCGCATGGGCGAGCTTCATCCTGCTAACCCTGTCCCCCCGCAAACTTCGCGGACTAAACCGCCGCCTCGCGCGCGCAACCCTGTTCACACTACTCTTGGCTGCCGGTCTGCTCTCGTTCTCGGGCTGCAGCTCTTCTTCCCCCTCAAACAACAACCCTCCGACAAATCCAGGCACTCCGGCCGGACCCCAAACCATAACCCTGACCGGGGCAGACTCCTCCGGAAACCTCTCGCACGCCATCAACTTTCAAGTCACCGTGCAATGATCGTCGGCGATAAAATCGTCTTCGGTTAGAGAGACCAACGAACAAGAAAAACCCCGAGAACATCCGGGGATTTTCTTTGCGTTATATCCACAAGCTCACGTGTCAGGCCGAAGGTGAAATCACAATCCTGTCCAGCATGATCTCCAGTCCCTCCCTCGCGTCTTGTACTGCCGTCCGGTTCCCTTCCAGACGGCTGATCATCAACGCTCCCTCCAGCGTCGCGATGATCATGTTTGCAACCCGCCGCGGCTGAACCTCACCCCGAATCTCCCCGTTTGCGATCCCGTCCTCGACGATGCTCCCAAGCCGCGCCTTCCACTCCTTCATCGCGACACACACCAAACTTCGCAGCACCGGATTTCCGTCATCCGCATCGATCGCCGTATTCATCAATGGGCACCCTCCAGGAAATACCCCCGGAGTCTCCGCAAACCGTCTCACGGAATACTTCAGCTTCTCCACCGCACCGGGAATTGCGTCCTGCCCCTCTCGCCGAGCCTTCGCCACCCGCGTCCACGCGTACTGAAACGCTTCGGCAGCAAGCTCCTCTTTGCTGGCAAAGTGCCGATACACCCCACCCTTCTCCAACCCCGTCGCATCCAGCACATCCTGCATCGAGCAACCGGCAAACCCCCGCTGATTGAAGATCGGGGCCGCCTCCTCGATGATTCTCTGCCGCGTCAACTCACCTTTTCCCATATCTCTTCCCTCGCCGCGATACCTGCTCAAAAATCCTACAGCAGCAAGAAAACGCATCGTGCGGCTCTTCTACTGAATCAGATGCTTAAAGAAACCGTTCAGTCTCTTTTTGAGAGACCGTGCCGGCGCTTCAGGAGGAGAACGAGAAAATATGGCCACCGCCACCCTCATTGAACCAGAGCTAGCCGCCCCGACAAAGCCCAAGGTAACCAGTTCCGCCCCCCGAAGCCGCCCCGTTATCAACCCGTGGGTCATCGCCCTTACCGTCACCATCGCCACCTTCATGGAGCTGCTCGACACCTCCATCGCCAACGTCTCCCTGCCTTACATCGCCGGCGGCCTCGGCCGCTCCTACGACGAAGTCACCTGGATCCTCACCACTTACCTCGTCGCGAACGCCGTCGTTCTGCCCATGTCGGCCTGGCTTTCGCGCGTCTTCGGCCGCAAGACCTACTACATGGCCTGCGTGGCGCTCTTCACCATCACATCCTTCTTCTGCGGCATCGCCCCCACCCTGGGAATTATGCTGCTCTCTCGCGTCCTTCAGGGCATCGGCGGTGGTGGTCTCGCCCCGGTCGAGCAAGCCATCCTCGTAGACGCCTTCCCTCCCGCCAAACGCGCCTCCGCCTTCGCCCTCTACACGGTGGCCATCGTCACCGCCCCCGCCATCGGACCCGTCCTCGGCGGCTGGATCACCGATAACTACAACTGGCGCTGGGTCTTCTTCATCAACATCCCTGTCGGCCTGCTCTCCCTCTTCCTCACCAACCGCTTCGTCCAGGATCCGGAGTCTTACGCCGAAGAGCGCAAGACCGTCCGCGTCAACGGCAAGCTCCGCGTCGACGGCATCGGCATCGCGCTCGTCGGCCTGGGCTCGGCAGCTCTCGAAGTCCTCCTCGACCGCGGCCAGATCGACGACTGGTTCGGCTCCCCCTTCATCATCTGGATGTTCGTTATTGGCGTTGGGTGCCTCACCGCGGCCGTCTTCTGGGAGCTCCACACTCCCGACCCCATCATCGATTTCCGCCTGCTCAAGATACGCAACTTCGCGTTCGCCAACTTCTTCTACTTTGTCTTCGGCTTCGGCCTCTTCGCCTCCACCACGATGATTCCGCAGCTCCTCCAGTCCCTCTACGGATACCGCGCGATCGACGCGGGCCTGGTCCTTGGGCCTGGGGCTCTAGTCATCACCTTCCTGGCACCAGTAGGCGCACAGCTAGTGCAACGAGGCATCGTCAAACCCCGCATCTTGCTGTTCGGCGCGGTGATGATCGTCGGCATGTCCTTCCTTCACTACAGCCACTTCAACCTCGACACCGACTACAAGCACTACGCTCTCGCCCGCGCCCTGCAAGGCCTCGGCTACGGCTTCTTCTTCGTGCCTCTCTCGGTCATCGCCTACTCGCAGCTCAGCCCGGCACAAAATAATAAAGCCTCATCGCTCACCAACTTCTTCCGCAACTGGGGCGGCAGCTTCGGCATCGCCTTCATCACGACCATGTCCGAGCGCCGGCAAAACTTCCACCAGGAGCGCGTCGGCTCAACCCTCGCTCCCTCCAACAGCAGCCTGCAGGAAAACATCCACCAGACCGCCGCCTACCTGCAAGCCCACGGCTTCTCCCCAGCTGACGCCGTCACCGCAGCGTACGGGCGCGTCTACGACCAGCTCCACGCCCAGACCCAGCTCCTCGCCTTCATGGACTGCTTCCACATCATCGGCGTCATCACCATCATCGCAGCCCCGCTCGTCCTGCTCACCAAGGCCTTCAAACCCAGCGGCAAATCCGAAGGCGCTCACTAACGCAACCGCATGACACGTCTCTCCCAATCGAACGAACCTGTCGCGGACATCTCGTCGCGAACATCTCTAAGACAGGTTCGTTCCTCGACCCAATGTCGCTGTAGCATGTTGGGGAACAGGAGGGTGCCGTGCCGGAGCCGAAGAACCCACTGCCCGAAAGCGGCTGGATGTCAGACAAGATCGTGTCCGCCGCGCAAGAGGCCGACTTCGCTGCCATCAGCAATCGCTCCGGTGTCAGGTTGGATGGCACAGGTCCCTACCTTCGCCTTCACTTTGCCAACGTCTACGTCCGGGACCAGGAGCGCAGCATACGCTTCTTTGTCGATCAGCTCGGCTTCACCCTCATCGCCGACGTCACGTTTGCATCCGGCAATCGCTGGGTCGAGGTCGCTCCTCCCGACGGCACCGCAGTCCTCGCGTTGGTGATTCCCAGAACCGATTGGAACGAAGAACGCTTCATCGGCAACTCAGGACTCGTCACCTTTCTAACCGAAGACGTCGAAGGAAAATACCGCGAGTGGTCCGAACGCGGAGTACACTTCCCCATCCCGCCACAAAGCCCCTCGTGGGGCGGAACCTTCTGCCGGTTCGAAGATGTTGACGGCAACGCCTTCGCGCTCGCAGGCTTCGACGACGTCACCCGCCAGATCGACGCGCGACGCCAGGCACTCGCCGAGCAGATGGAGATCGAACAACGCGCGGCCCAAGAGCTGGAGATCGCGAAGCAGGTGCAGGCACGCCTATTCCCCCAGCGTCTGCCCGCCATCTCCGCCCTCGATTACGCGGGAGTCTGCGTTCAGGCCCGCTCCGTAGGCGGCGACTACTACGACTTTCTCGACCTCGGCCCCGACCGCGTCGCCCTGGTTATCGGCGACATCGCCGGAAAAGGCATGGCAGCCGCGCTGCTCATGGCGAATCTGCAGGCAAACCTGCGCAGCCAATGTGTCAGCGCCATGGACCATCTCGAAGAGTTCCTCGGTTCCGTCAATCGCCTGCTGTTTCAAAATACAGCCACAAGCTCCTACGCAACTCTCTTCTTCGCCGAGTACGACCACCGCCTCGAACGCGTGCGCTACGCGAACTGCGGACACCTCTCCGGCCTGATACTGCGCCGCAACGGCACACTCGAGCGGCTCGAACCCACCTGCACCGTCGTCGGACTCTTCGAAGACTGGAAGTGTTGCGTCTCAGAGAGCCGGCTCGACGAAGGCGATCTCCTCGCGCTCTACACTGACGGCGTCACAGAGTCCTCCGACAGTTCAGACGAAGAGTTCGGCGAAGTTCGACTCATAGAAGAACTGCGAAGCCACAGGGGACTGCCCTCCGCGGAGTTAGCCAATACAATCGTCCAAAAGGTCTTGCACTTCAGCGCACCCGACCAGTTCGATGACATCACCCTGATCATCGCCAAGCGAGTTGCGGCTCAGAGATAGATCACTCCTGAGGACGGATTGATGGCCGAAGAGATCGATCAAGAGAACCGGATAGAGCCTCCCAAAGCAAGCGGGAAATTTGTCTTTCTCTTCGCCTTTCTGCTCATCGAGTTACTTGTCTACCCTTACGCGGGCTCTGGCGCCACAATCGCGCTATGGTTCCGGCTATTAAACGTGCTGATCGCGTTATCCAGTGTTTACGCCGTGAGCTTCCGCCGCGCGACATGGATTATTGCGCTGGTCTTTGCAGCGCCTCTTCTGCTTGACCCCTTCATCCTGCGTGAGATCACGATGAGCAAATTACAACTTGTGCGCTCCGGCATGAGCGTCGCCTTCGATATCTTCATCATCATCGTCGTTTTCAAAAGGGTCTTCCAGAAGGACGAAACCACCTCAGATGCCATCTACGGCGCCGTATCGATCTACCTTTTAGCAGGCTTCGCATTCTCCAGGATCTATTCCATTCTGGTCGCGTTTCAGCACGACGCTTTCTTCCTCGATCCGGCGCTCAACCACCACACGCTCCCCTTGCAACCCGACCTCACCTACTACAGCTTCCTCACAATGACGTCGTTGGGAGCCGCGGGGATCTCCGCCGTCAGCGATCAAGCACGGTCTTTATCGATCGTTCAATCTGTTTTGGGCATTCTATATTTAGGCGTTTTAGTCTCTCGGCTCATCGCCACCTACAAACCTGTAAACCCTTCCATGTAAAAAGCCCCGCGCAATCGCGGGGCTTTTCCTAACCCAACTCAAAAGACTAAACGCTGACTCTCCGATATGGGCTCCGGGGCAACTGTAGACCTGCAGCTGGCGAGCTTGGCAACTTAGCTTGCCTTCGCAAAGACCTTCGGAAAGTCGATATCGACCTGCGCAGCGTTGTTGAAGTAGTTCGTCAACACGTTGAGCGCGACATGCGCGATAATCTCCGCCATCTCCCCATCGCTGTAGCCAGCCTCACGCACCGCCGCCAGATCGGCATCGCTGATCTGACCGCGAGTCTCAAGAACCCTACGCGAAAACGTCAACGCCGCAGTCGTGCGGGCATCTTTGCCATGCCCCTTGCGGGCCTCCACAATCTGATCCGGCGTCAGGCCAACCATCTTGCCAATAGCCGTATGTGCGGACAGGCAGTAGTCGCACTCATTCTCCTGCGACGTCACAAGAGCCAGCTGCTCCCGTGTCTTGGCATCAAGCAAACCTTTGCCGAGCGCACCGCTCAGCCCAAGATACCCTTCGAGCACAGCAGGCGAGTTGGCCATCACCTTGGTCATATTTGGGACGATCCCGAGCGCGCCATGGACAGCGGTAAGCAGATCCTTGGCCTTGCCGGTTGCAACGTTGGGGTCAATAGCGGAAAGACGTGACATGAAATTTCTCCTCATTGGTTGAAAATAAGCTGCAAGCCTCAAATCCTGGCTCACTACGTTTGATACCGAACGTTCGGTAAAGTTTCGAGGATTTATAAAATAGTCCTATTCAATAAAAAGAAGCGACCGAACGTTCGGGATACTCCAATAGAGTTGGTACCAGGGAGAACTCATATGGCACACTCAACCGTAAGCGATTCGGAGCTGCTCAACCGGTCCGCAAAGGTATTTCGCACCTACGGCTTTGAAGGTACAAGCCTCAGCCGCCTGTCCCAGGCGACAGGACTCGAAAAAGCAAGCCTCTACCACCGTTTCCCCGGAGGCAAAGAACAGATCGCTCTGGCAGTCGCAGAGGGAACCTGCGCATGGTTGCAGCAGAACGTCTTCGAGCCCCTCAAAAATCCCGGAGATCCCCGCAAAAAACTCCGTGCCGTCGCAGAGCAGCTACGAATCTGCTATGCAGACGGCACCCTGCCGTGCGCCTTTGAAGTGCTCTCTCTCGCCGGTGGAACCACAGAGCTCACCGCAGCCCTCAAGGGAGCGCTCCAGGGCTGGCTCAAAGCCTTCACCGAGCTCGCCAAAGAGAGCGGCCTGCCCGCCTCCGAGGCACGTAAACGAGCCGAGCAGGCCATCATCCAGATCGAAGGCTCCCTCATCCTTGGCCGCGTCCTCGACGACACCAAAGCCTTCCACAGAGTTCTCGACGAGTTACCCGCACTCCTTATTCGCCACTAACTCGACCACTCACGAGGCGCTGCGCCCCAGCCGCCAGCCAGTAGCCCAAACAACAAAAAAAGCCCCGGCCATTGCCGGAGCTTCTTTGTTCAACAAACTCTCAAGAAACTAAACGCTGAAGCTCGATCCGCAACCGCAGGTGCTCTTCACTGCCGCATTTTCGAACTTGAACCCAGCGGCCTCGAGCGTCTCCACGTAATCCACCGTGCAGTTGCTCAGGTACATCGCCGAAGTCGCGTCCACAAACACCTTTAGATCCTCAAACTTATAGACCTTGTCCATCATTCCGCTCTGATTTTCGAACGACATGGAGTACTGGAAACCCGAACATCCACCACCAACCACACCGATCCGGAGTCCAGCAGGAACCGGAGTCTGGGTCGCCATAATCTCCCGAACCTTATTAATCGCGGCCGGGGTCAGCGTTACAGGCGTAGTCGAAGCAGGTGCTCCAACAACGACTTCAGGGGTTACGGTTGCAGTAGCCATCGGCAAATCTCCTTGTCTCATTCAGACATCTTTAAGTGTATGCGCCTGCCACCACCCCGGCAAGCCCTCATTCTAATACGATGCAGCCACACCCTCCTTCGATTCAGCCAGGTGCCGACAATATCCTGCTACCATTGCACTTGGGTCCCATCAAATCAACGTGAAGCTTCTCCTTTTCATCTCGAACGCCTTTATCAACACCATGGGCATCACCCAGCCCTCGCCAAAGGCGGCTATCCGCGCTGCCTGGTTCATCTTCATCATGTTGTCTGCCGTCCTCGCTACGGTCGTGACGATAGCTGTTCTGGCCCTTCGCTGGGCCTCTCATCACTAACATTCCAGCCCCGTTACAACTTAGCTCCCCCTCGAAAAACCCTGTCGAACCGACATCCCCAAAGCGTATGATTGCGGCGGACGGCCCTTCTACGAAAGACTAAACGTCGCACGAATCGGCCCCTGGACCGTCTAAATCAGTACGTCGGCCCTGTTTTTAGGGCGGAGGAACCGCTATGAGCGCTTTACCTGTTCTCCTAATAGTCTGGGCGGTGTTTTCAGCCTGTTTCCTCGCGCTTCTCGCCTACAAGGGACAACTGACCCGCTACGAAGAAGACCAACTCTTCCTCAGTGACGGCGTCCCGGCTCACTCGCAACAAATGCAGACCGAGATCGTCCGCAAAGTCACCAAAATTGCGCCGTTCGTCCGTGTCTTTGGTGTTGCCGCTGCCATCATGACCGCGGGAATCATCGGCATATTTACCTGGGACGCCTGGCAGCATCTGAGGTAATCCGGACCGCCATCGGCACCCGCCGAACCAAAGCCTTGGCAACCACCCACGCGGTCGGAACGACTCCACAGCGAAAAACTAAACACTCATTCGCACAAATCAAAGAGCCAGGGGCACACCCCCTGGCTCTTTTGCGATCCGGCACAACCTAAGCGTTATACGTCGAAGAAGAAACCTTCCCACCCCGTCCAGTCCAGTTGGTATGGAAGAACTCCCCTCGCGGCTTATCGACACGCTCGTACGTGTGCGCTCCAAAGAAATCCCTCTGAGCCTGCAGCAGGTTCGCCGGCAGCCGTTCCGTCCGATAGCCGTCATAAAAAGCCAGCGCGGTCGAAAACGCAGGCATCGGCACGCCAATCTCGATCGCGTGAATGATCGCCTTCCTCCACGACCACTGATATTTGTTCAACACACTCGAGAAGAACTTATCCATCAGCAGGTTCTGCAGCTTCGGATCCTTCTCGAACGCGGCCTTAATATCCCCAAGGAACACGCTGCGAATGATGCATCCGCCCCGCCACATCAACGCGATGCCGCCCATATTCAAATTCCACTTCTGCTCCTTCTCCACTGCACGCAGCAACATATACCCCTGCGCGTAGCTCACCATCTTCGAGCAATAAAGCGCCCGCCGCACATCTTCAATAAACTCCTTCTTCTCCGAGATCGTCAGCACCTTCTTCGGCCCCTCCAGCACCTTCGAAGCCGCAACCCGCTCCTCCTTCAGCGCCGACAGACACCGCGCAAACACGCTCTCCCCGATCAACGTGACCGGCATCCCCAGATCAAGCGCTGAAATCGCGGTCCACTTCCCCGTTCCCTTCTGCCCTGCCGTATCCAGAATCTTGTCGACCATCGGCTTCCCGTCATCATCTTTCTTCGCAAAGATCGCCGCCGAGATCTCAATCAAATAGCTATCGAGCTCGCCTTTATTCCACTCCGCAAACACATCATGAAACTCATCCGCCGACAGCCCCAGGCCATCCTTCAACAACTGGTAAGCCTCGCAGATCAGCTGAATATCGCCATACTCAATCCCGTTGTGCACCATCTTCACGTAGTGCCCCGCGCCATCTTCACCCACCCAATCGCAGCACGGAGTTCCATCCTGCACCTTCGCCGCAATCGCCTGAAAGATCTCCTTCACATGCGGCCACGCTGCAGGATTTCCCCCGGGCATAATCGACGGCCCAAACCTCGCGCCCTCTTCCCCACCCGATACTCCCGTGCCGACAAACAAAATCCCCTTCTCCGCCACCGCCTTCGTCCGCCGGTTCGTATCGGTAAACAGCGAGTTCCCACCATCGATCAAAATATCGCCCTTCGCCAGATGCGGCAGCACCTGCTCGATCGTCTGATCGACCACCTCGCCCGCCTTCACCATCAACATCACGCGGCGCGGCAGCTTCAGCGAAGCACACAGTTCTTCCATCGAGTGCGTCCCCACCACCTTGGTCCCCTTCGCCTCGTCGCGCAAAAACTCATCCACCTTTGAGGTCGTGCGATTGAACACGGCAACCGTATACCCATGGTCATTCATGTTGAGCACAAGGTTCTGGCCCATCACCGCTAACCCGATCAATCCGATATCGCAAGTTGCTTCTGCCATCTCACTCTCCTCAGCGACGCTGTAAGTGCGGCGCAAACAACATCTCGTCTCTCAAACCAACTCGCAGATGACCCAGTGACGAGTGCCTTTCTATCACACGCAAGCAACCTCACGATAGGCGCATCAAACCGCAACTCCGCACGAGCGGCATAAAAATCCTACCCACTCTCAAAACAGAAAGCCCCGGCAATCGCCAGGGCTCTGTAACAAAGTAATGCGCGGGAAGGAAGCTCTACTTCCCCCTCACCGCGATCACTTCTATCTCAACCAACGCCCACGGAGCCGCCAGCGCCGCTACTTGAACGGTACTCCGCGCAGGCTTGTTCGGTTGATCCTTCGTTCCGAAGAATTGCGTATATGCCGCCTGCAGCCCAGGAAAGTCCATCTTGTTTCCGTTCGCCGGATCGCCGCCCAGGAACACAGTCATTTTCACCACATCCTTCATATCCAAACCCTGCTCCTTTAGCAGCGCCTGGATCTTATTCAACGCGCTCGTGGCCTGCGTCTTCGTATCTCCATAAACCGCCGCCGTCCCCTTTGCCTCATCCGCAGGCGTCACCGGCGAAGCAAGCTGCCCACTCAAATAAAGCGTATCTCCAGCCCAAACCCCATTCGCAATGGGTAACTTCTCATTCGGCTGAAGATGCTTCACCACGACCTGCGCCTGCACTCCACACGCAACAGCCAACAGCGCTGCCGCCATCACACCGCATCGAATCTTCATCCATCGCTCCTATGCAGAAAAAGTTAGCTAAGCACAGCACCAGCAGCAACCCCGGCAAGCTTCGCCGATTTCACCTTGTCCGAGATCATTCCTACAGCGCGCCGCGCACTCAACGCCGCACCCTCCTGCCATCCCACAATGTGGCTCGCCGTATCTCCGGCAAAGTAGATCGGCCCATCCGGTTGGATGATCACGTCATAACCGCTCTTTCCACCGCCGTAGCTGCTAATCCACGAGCCTTCGTTCCACGGCACGCGGCTCCATCCGCAAAACACAGGATTCATCAGATCTTTCCCATGCCCCGGATGAATCTTTTCGATCGATGCCCGCGATGCCGCAAACTTCTCCTCCAGCGTCAGGTTGTAAAACGGCGTATTCAGCTCATCCGAATAACCCGACACCACCACTCCCGTCGGGTGCATCAGCCGCGACGACGGATACCAGATCGGACTCGGCCCCTCCATCAGATACGACAGCCCGCCATAGATGTTGTAGTCCTGCTCCCAGAACCGTCTGCTCTCCCACGCAATCTTGTACCCCCCGCCCATCGTGCTCTCATCCACTGCCTTTCTGTACGGTTTCGAAAGGTCATTCGGTATCTTCTTCAGCATCGAAAACGGCAGCGCCGTAATGCAGTACGCAGCCTCTATCTGTTTCGTCGCTCCGCCCTGCGTATACGACACGCGAACACCGTTCGACGTCTTTCGAATCTCCGTCACCGGCGAGTTGTACTGAACAATCGGCCCCAGCGACTTCGCAAACGCATACGGTATTCGGTCCATTCCACCCACCGGCTGCATCATCGTCGCCTGCCAGTCAAAATTCTCTTCGATAAACAGGTCATACCAGAAGTCTTCATCCAACAGCACACGCATATCCAGCGGCACCTCCGGTATTCCCTCCTGTGCCCCTGCGCCAGGCGTCGTTTTATATCCCGCCCGGTCGGATCCAACATATGCGCCCTTGTCGTCGAGCGGTCCGTAGTACTTCAGAAACGCCGTCATCCGCTCGCGGTCTTCTTTGCTCAACTCCGAGTCAAGCGCCCCCTGTGCAACACACTTCGATAGCAGCTCCGACACATGCCCGCGCGTATCGTTGATAGCCTTCCTCTGCAGCACTGGCTTGCCGCCATTCGCCCGGTCGTTCTGCAGAAGCGTGGAGCGCGACGTATTAATCTCCACCTCCAGCGGAACGCCGAGCTCCCTACAATACCCCAGCATCGTCAGGTGAATGCTCGGCAGCCGCGCCGGTCCAAGGTTTTGATAGTTCCCCTCTTCCCACTTAATCGCTTGCTTCGACCCATCGCAGAAACAAACCTCCACGCCGGCCCTGCCCGTCCAGTTGCGTCCACCCGGCCGTTCGCGCGCCTCCAGCACTGTCACGTCATACCCAAGCTTTCGCAGCTCATAGGCTGAAACCAGGCCACCGATCCCACCGCCGAGCACCACCACCTTCACGCCCTTGCCCACACCCGCCGCCGCCTGAATCTCCTCGGCCTGCACGCCCTTCATCGGCATCAGCCCCAGCGACTGCATCGTTGCAAACGCGGCACTATAGCCACCCACCTGCCCTACTCGCATCAAAAAATCACGCCGCGAAATTCCCATCACTCCACCTCTTTCTTCTGACGAATTAAAATCCCAATACGTCTGCAAAAGAACGAACATTCCGATACAACGGAAAAGAATGGAAGCTCCGCCAAAGACATTGCGGAAGCCGCATATCCTGAAGCACGGAACTGAAAAATCTGGTTTTTTGAAAGATGTGTTTACTCTATCGCAAAACTTCCTCGCCAGTCAGCAAATTTCACCAGCAGACGGATCGCTCCCTCTATCCACAGATCACAATCATGACGATCGTCATAAAATAAAATACGAACTTAGATCCCCGAGGTACGAACCAGATGAGAGTAAGCCGCGCCCAAGCCGCAGAGAATCGGGAGCGAATCCTTGAAGTCGCCGCCAGACTCTTTCGAGAGCGAGGAATCGACGGCATCGGCGTCGCCGATCTCATGAAGAGCGCAGGCCTCACCCATGGCGGCTTCTACGGCCACTTCAAGTCGAAAGAAGATCTCGTCGCCCAGGCCTGCGGACGCGCCGTTCAAAAGATGCGCGACAACTGGATCAAAGCAATCGAGCAGACCGGTGGCGATCCCATCCGTGCGCTCACGGGCACCTACCTCTCCGCCAAACATCGCGACAATGCCGGTCGAGGCTGCACCCTGGCCGCTCTGGGTTCAGAGATCGCCCGGCAAAGCACCGCCGTCCGCCACAACGTAACCGAGGAACTCAAGCCCTTCATCGATTACCTGTCCGAAATCGTTGAGGGCAACTCCGCCAGCATCCGCCGCGAGCGAGCCATCGCACTCCACGCAAGCCTCGTCGGCGCCATCGTCATCGCTCGCGCTGTGGACGACGACACCTTGGCCAATGAAACTCTTCGCGCCGTCACTAACGTCATCCGAAGCACCAGCACCCCACGCGCACCAAGAGGCAAGAAGGGAACCACCCCTCGGACTCCACGCGCGACAAAAGCATAGTCTGCTCAACCGCAGTTCCGCTTCAAAGACATCGGAATTCTGTCAAGCCCTCAGACCACGCATCTCTCTGCAAATAAGAGAGATCCGCGTGGCGTATTAGTTAGACGCCGACAGCTATACTGGAATAGAAGAACACCGAGACCCGGCAGACGGCCGGGTATCCTCATTTAAGCCAGATAACTCCTTTGATTAGACGAATTTGCCCGTAAGCCATTTAGAATGACGATTTTGCGCACCCATTGTTACCGCAAACACCTGAAAATAAGTGGCTTAGCCAAGGGTATCCCAGGGGGGGCACCCCCCCCAACCCCTGACAAATCAACGCGAGGCAACATATAAGATAGGAGCAATTGAGAGCGAGGTCACCATGGCTTCTTCCACCTTCCCGACTCCCTACGCTGATAAGCAAACCAGCACGCTGGTTGTGTCGAAGACTTGGAGTGTTCCCTGGTACATCTGGTGGGGCGCTCTCGCCGTCACCTCCGCCTCCATCGGCGGAGCCTGGGATGTCTCCTGGCATCGCTCCATAGGCCGCGACACCTTCTGGACACCCGCTCACATGGCCATCTATGCCTGTGGCGTTCTGGCCGCGATTATCTGCGGCTATCTCATGCTGGCCAACACCTTCGGGCGCTCCTCCTCGAGCCTCCGCGCCGCTTCGGTAAACGTTCTCGGCTTCCGCGCCCCGCTCGGAGCCTTCATCGCCGCCTGGGGTGGCATAGCAATGATCACCTCAGCCCCGTTCGACAACTGGTGGCACGCCGCTTACGGTCTCGACGTAAAAATTGTCAGCCCACCCCACACCCTGCTGATTCTAGGCATTCGCGGCGTCGGAGTCGGCGTACTCTTTCTCATCCTCGCCGCGATGAATCGCTGCGCAGTCGAAGGATCACAGCCCAACGAACACACCTTCAAGACGCTGCAGCGCCTCTTGCTCTACATCGGCGGTCTCTTCGTCACGGGCCAGATGTTCTTCCTGATCGAGTACACCTGGGACGTTCAGCTGCACTCAGCCTCCGCCTACATCGCAATGGGAATCGGTCTGCCGGTAGTCTTCGCCATGCTCTCCCAAGCCTCGCGGTACAAGTGGGCCGCCACCTCAGCCGCGATGGTCTACATGTTCTTCGCCATCGCGGAGATTCTCATTCTTCCTCTCTTCCCCGCGCAGCCGAAGCTCGGCCCCGTCTTCTATCCCGTCACCCACATGGTCCCGGCGAAGTTCCCCGTCCTCATCTTCGCTCCCGCGCTCGCACTCGATCTCCTCTGGCAGCGAACCCGTAGCTGGAAACCATGGATGGTAGCTCTAGCCTCCGGCTTCCTCTTCATGGCGGTCTTGTTCCTCGTCGAGTGGCCATTCGCAAGCTTCCTGCTCTCCAAAGCATCCGAGAATCGCTTCTTCGGCACCATCTACTTCGATTACAACTCACGTCCCGACGGCTACGATCGCCTGCGTCTCTTCTTCAACCCCGACCAAGGCACCGTACTGTTTGGTGGGCTGCTGCGTGCGGCAATCTACGGCTCCATCGGAACCTGGATCGGCCTGAGCTTCGGACGCTGGATGCGGAGCGTGCAACGGTGAAGTCTTCGTCCAAGCCAATTAGCGTCCTCCTGCTCCTCTTGCTCTGCGCCTTCATCGCTACTCCGCGAGCCCATGCACACGTAGGAAGCAAGGATGTCTTCGAGCAGGTCGATGCAGGCCCCTACAAACTCTTCGTCACCATTCGCACACCAACCGTCATTCCAGGTGTTGCAACGGTAGAAGTACGTTCAAGCGGCGCGACCGTCAAGAACATCCACATCACGCCCCTTCCCATCACAGGCGAAGCGTCGAAGCATCCTCCCACGTCCGATCCAATGACCAACTCCACCGCCGACCCGGCATTCTTCACCGGCAGCATCTGGATGATGGCTTCCGGCTCCTGGCAGGTCCGCTTCGAGATCGCAGGAGACGCCGGCGATCAAGCCGTCTCGGTTCCAGTACCCGCTGTCGCTCTCTCGACGCTGAAGATGCAACACGGCCTCGGCATCACGCTCGGGATCCTTGGTCTCTTCCTGGTTGTCAGCATGGCCGGTATCGTCGCAGCGGCAGTCCGTGACGCTCGCCTGGAACCAGGCGCCATTCCGTCTCCAAACCGCAGACGCAGAACCATTCTCGCTACTGCAGGCAGCCTCGTGAGCATGGCTCTCCTGCTCTGGGGAGGCGCGGCCTGGTGGAACGTCGAGGCAGCCAGCTACGCGCTCGATGTCTATCATCCCATGTCAGTGATGCCGTCACTCTCAGGCAATCTCCTCGATCTCAACGTGCAGTCTTACGACGGAGGCAAGGAGCGAACCTTCCGCTCCAACAAGGACTTCCTTCCCGACCATGGACATCTGATGCATCTCTACGCCATTCGAGAGCCGGAGATGGATGCGGTCTTCCATCTGCATCCTGCACTCGCCTCCGCAGGAGACTTCCGTATCTCGCTGCCCACGATGCCAGCCGGCACCTACAAGCTCTACGGCGATATCGTTCACGCGAACGGCTTCCCCGAAACACTCGTCTCGACCATCACCGTTCCAGCCGATATGCCAGGCGGACCGCTCGGCGCAGACGACGCAAGCGGATCTCCGCCGCCGCTCAGCCAGAGCCCACTCGGCAATTCATACAAACTGCCCGATGAATACGTTATGGTTTGGGATCGTCCCTCTGCCGTCAGCGCGAACACCGCGTACGCCTTCCGTTTTCATCTACTTGATGCAAACGGAAAGCCCGCAACGGACGTACAGCCCTACATGGGCATGGCTGGTCATGCTGCATTCGTCAAGACAGACGGTACCGTCTTTGCTCATACTCATCCCGAGGGTTCAGCGGCGATGGCTGCACTCATGCTCGCCAACGATAACACCGCTAGCCACGCGAGCAACCACGAGCCGATGAATGGCGCTATGGGCATGGATATGACTGCTCATAACGAACCGCTCTCAAACACGGTCGAGTTCCCATACGGATTTCCGTCCTCAGGCCCTTACCGAATCTTCGTCCAGATGAAACATGGAACGACGATCGAGACCGGAGTCTTCGACGTCGTCGTCCCATAATCACGCGCTGAGCGATTCCCGAGAACGGTTAGAAGTTCAAGCGTAATTGGAACTCCGTAGTCCGCGGTCCACCTATATCCGATGTACCCGAACCGCGCTGGACACGATTCAGATCGTGGTCTGCGAAGCCGTTCGGACCGTTCAGCAAACCACTCAGTGCGCCGCCCTGTGCAGTCGTCGTATTTGCCAACGTACCGTCGATGTAGTCTCTAAAGTTCGAGAAGTTGCCAATGTTATAAAACGCGATCCCAGGCACCAACGACATTCCCTCCCGCACACGACTTAGACGAATCGGATACGAGACACTCACATCAAGGTTGCGATAATAGACGTTTTCTGGACCGTTCGCTTCCGGTACTTGAGAAATCGGCTGCTGGGTTCCAGATAGAGCTGACAGCTGTCCCGGAGTAAAGAGCCCGGCCGTAATCAGCGCCTGACCCGCAGGAGTAAACTGACCGGCCTGGGTTGCGTTGTACTGAGAGATCAACTTGTTAAGATTATTTCCTTTGTACTGATGCATGAATGCTCCAGGCTGCGTCCCTGGCACGATGTCGCCGATCGTTCCATCGCCAGTCACATCGGACTGGAAGATGCCACCAACAGCACTACCGCTGGTTCCTCCGTTGTCTAGGTATAAATTAGTCGCCGCCGGGGAGAAGAAGTGACCGATGATACCGATCTGCGGGCCATACTTCAACGTCGCCGATCCGCCGAATGAGATCTCGTGAGTGTGGTCCAGCCCACTTCGACCGATGTATGCAGTCGGATTGTCATAGTCGTAAGACGGCGAGGAGAAGAACTGATCCCCTACACCCGTATTCCCGTTGTTTGTCGCCGGGTTTGCCGTAGATACCGCACGCGAAAAAGAATACGAGATCTGAAGATTGGAACTCATCACGCCAGGAACCGGATGTGCTTTCTGCTCTCGGAAGACCACCTGCAGCGCATCGTAACCTGATCTACCGGCAGGAAATAGAAAGAGCCCCTGCCCCAAATTTGGATTGAAGCCTGGGAACGCCGCTCCAGTAGCCACCGTCAGACCGTTGTACGACGCAGGGTTGCTATTGAGAAAGGTATTTCCCGAGTCAAGACCGCTCGTTGCAAAGTCAGCGATCTGCGCTCCTGCTGCGATTGCGCAGGTGATCGCTGCGGAACTATATCCGCCGGCGCAGTGGAAAGAGCTAGTGGTTGTAGCAATCGCGTTCTGGGCTGCTGCGGTGTTCAGAGTGCGTGCCGCGCCTACGCGGTTTACATCAATCTGCTGAGCAATCTTTAGAGTTGAATTGTGCACGTAGTCAACCGATAGAATGCCGCCCTTGAAGATTTCGCGCTGTATCCCACCGTTGTACTGCTCCGAGTACGGGGTCCGATAAGGGGCCGCATACGCACCAACTATCGTCAGGGTATTCCCAACATACTGGCCGTTGCTGGCGGGACCGACCGATTTCGTCACCTGCTGAAACAGATTTTGAAGATTAATGAAATGCTGACCTGCCTGACTCAACGGCTCAGTACAGATGTTGGCAATGGAAACGCCACCATCGCTAGTGACCACAGATCCGTCCGGCAATGTCAACGAATTCGTTCCACCGCAGACACTGTGGTTTGTGTCGTTGAATAGCCCCGTTTTGATCAGAGCCTGACGTGAGTTGGTAGTGTTGTTGAATACATCACCCTCATAAAAGATTCCGAAGGCCGCGCGTACAACGGTCTTATGATCACCAGGACTGAAAGCGAACCCAAGCTGAGGACCGAAGTTTGCGTAGGGCTGGTGAATCTTCTTCCCCAGTCCAGGCTGAAACTGATCGAAGAGTGGCGCACTACCGGAGCAAGGAGCAGGCGTCAGCGTCACATCGGAGCAGAGAGGAGTCGGTAGATCCTGGTTGGCCCGATCCGTATCGACACTCCATCGGACACCGGCTGTAAGCGTGAAGCTCGGAGTAATCTTCCAGTTGTCGGAGACGTAAGCACCTTCGCGCCAATCTTGGACCCCGCCGCCTGGTAGATCAAAGCCGGGGTTCTCCGTGAAAAAGCCCTGGCCGTTACCGAACAACACAGTGGCCGCATAGTATCCATTCAATGGATCTGAGGGGCACGGACCTGGAGTTCCGCTTCCGCAATTAGCAAGTTCGGTAGACGCCGTGAGCGATGCTCGAGGAGCCAAGCCAAGGAAACTCGCGAAGCCTCCGCCAAGAATACGATTGAGACTATATCCATAACGAATCAGATGTGAGCTCTTCGTCCAGCTTCCGTCATAGCGAAACTGCTTATCCGACTGGAAAGTCTGCTGAGGCGAATCAATATTTGGTCCCGAGAAAAGCCCGGCTGTCTTAAGGCGGAAATTCAATCCAGGGAATCCGTTATAGACACTGCTGTTTCCCGTCGTACCGTCAATGAGGAGATTGTGAAACTTCTCGTAGCTGCCTCGGAAAGAATGAGTGAAGTGCCCCGTCGTGAAGTCAGCTCCGCCGGCAAGACCTGGCGTGTTATCGCGGTTGTTGTATATCTCGTAGCCGGCACCGAAGTTGGAGCTGGAACTGTTTACGTCGTAGTTAGCACGAGCGAAGAAGTGCACGCCCTTCGGTGCGTCGTAATCCAGACGAGCCGTCGAGTAGGTTTCCCTGTATGGAGAAGGAATAGTTGGGAAGGCTGCTTGAATTGTGGAGAACAGAGGAGCCATTGTGATAGAAACCGGGGACTCCTGTTTGATGCGTTCGGCGTTTGCGAAGAAGAATAGCTTGTTCTTGATGATGGGTCCGCCAATACTCCCACCGAACTGGTTCCGTTGGAACGGTGTGTCGATACCACCTGCCGTTCTTGCAAAAAGCGCGCTGTGATCCTGAAAGTTATAGAAAGCCTGACCATGAAATCCGTTGGTTCCGGAGTTCGTGGACACCAAAACCTGACCGGTAGAAGTTACCTCGCCTGAAACGTCCTGTGTCGAGCGGTTCAATTGGAAGTCACCGATCGCGCCTTGCGACACATTAAAGATGGTTGTCCCTACGTTCTCGTCAGTGATGTCCTGGCCGTCAAGAAGAATGCGTGTCGTGCGGCCGGAAACACCGCTTGTCGAAATCGCAGAGTAGCCAGCTTTCGTTGGATCGAACGATTCCCCGCTCTGAAGGATTACCCCTGGTTCGATCTGGGCAAGATCGAGAAAGTTGCGGCCGTTAACCGGCAATGAATCGATCTGATCCTTCGTAATAACGTCGCTGACACCAGCCTGATCGGTATTGATCTGAAGTGCGCCTGCGTTTACCTCGACAGTCTCGCTTGAGGAACCGACGATTAGTTTGAAATTTCCGCTGGTTGCTGTACCAGTGCGAACAACAGTCTTCACCGTAAGCTTCTGAAATCCTGCAGCGTCCACAGTCACCGTGTAAGGCCCAGGAGTCAATGGCCCGATGCTATAGAAACCGCTGCCATCGGTCTTCAAGGTCTTTGAAGAGTTGGTGTCATTTCCAATGATTATGACCACGGCATCGGGCACGATTGCTCCCGTATTGTCTGTGATCGTGCCTTGGATTGATCCCCCGTTGACTGAGATCGCCTGCCCTTGTCCGATCACCGCAGTCACGAAAAAGAGTGCTATCACCCTTAATAGAGTCTTCATGGTTTGTCTCCTGTGCCTCGCAAAGTCATCAATGCGACATCGCGATGCATGATCGCGAGTCGACAACTATATTTCAGGTCGACCTTCGCCAATCGAATTGCAATTGACGCGGTCGTTTTAGTTAGGCATGGGTTCCACCAGATCCATTCGTGAATGAGTGTGGTAAGCGGCCAAAGTTGGTCGCACCTTACCCGTCGCTTCACGCACTGAGGAGTTCCGATCCGAGATGGAACAGATTGGAATCACGCCTGGGTTTTATTTATCCGACGTTCAACGCTGTGAGGGTGGAACTTGTTCTAACGCGCTGACAATATAGATGGTTGAATCTTCCGAAGAACAGCGGACCATTCAAAATCTTCCCTTCGGTCTTGGGAGACTTGACGAGACAGGCTCGCATCGAAAGTTGGGAAATCCAAACTCGCAACACCCTGTTAGCCACAAACTACTCGAAATAATCTAATCGTTACTTCGTAGAATTGACTTTAGGGGAAAGAGTATGGGACTGCTATGGCCACTTCTAAAAAATTTTGCATAGCCACTCTTTACTGTCTTAAGTTTAAAAGCGATGCATGGATCCTGCGAAGCCCTTTTGCCCGAAAGTAGCGTTCGAACCCAGTCCCTGGCCTTCCCAAATAGCCTCCAATTATTCGGGCACAATGGGGCCATCGTACCGTACCTCCAGTAAAGTGCAGTCGTCCTCAGCTGGGTTTGGAGCTCGAAAGTTTTCAACATGTTCGAGAATCGAATCCACATCCTCAAAATGAGAAACAGCTATCAGTCCCGAATCGCCGAATTGTTCGCCGAACCTATTCTCTGCCTCAGTAATTCCGTCGGTAGCCAGAAGAAGACGTTCCCCTGGACGCAAAGCGACGTGACCGGAGATGTAATTCGCGTCTGCGATGAGCCCAACAACAAGACTGCTTGTTTCCAAACGCCGCACTTCCCCACCAAGAATTGCAACAGGCTGGATCGTGCCGCAGTTCAGGTATTCGACCGAGCCGTCCGGAAACAACCTAACCAAAATCATCGTTGCGTATTTGCCAGTTTTGCGGCTGCACAGAAACTGGTTCACCAGAGATGCTATCTCAGGAAGAGTGAAGCCCGCGAGCAGTTGAGAGTGAATAATTCCTTGCATCGTAGCCGCCACGATGGCGGCAGAAACTCCTTTGCCAGATACATCTGCAACGACAGCGCAAATGCTGTCGCTAAGAGCGACAGCGTCATAGAAATCTCCCCCGATGGCAAGACAAGGGACGCTCTTTGCCCGCAGCGTCGCATACGGGATGCTTGGCAACGCAATAGACATGAGCTCACTATGGATCTTGGCTGCCACGGCAAGCTCTTCCCGTGCCTGCCGCGCATTTGATTCCGCCTCTACAAGTAGAGCATTATGCAAGAGTGCTGACGCCTCTGTTGCCAGAGTGTCGAGCAAGTGGTGGTCAATCTCACTCAGTTCTCCGAGCCTGATTCGGCTGTCGAGATACAGCAAACCAAGCAACTGGGCAGGTTCTTCCTCTGAGGCTCGGGTTCTCAATGGAATGCTGTAAATGCTGCGTATTTTATTAGTCATTATGCTCGACCATTCCGATGCTTCTTTATCGGCCAATGTGTCGCTGATCGAGAACTTCGACTCACTCTCGATTGCTATTTCCATAGCCCTACGTGAGACAGTCGAATCTTCCTCCACCGCGTTTCCGTGGACGTCAAGCCCCTGCGCCAAGTGCAGCCCCCCCACCTCCTGAAGAAAGACAAACCCTCGTTCCAGTCCCGTAAGCTGCAATGCCAAATGGAGAAACGCGCCGAGAATGTCTCCAATCGCGCCTCCCTCGTTGAGTTGCCTCGCCGCGCGTAAGAGCCAGTTCAACTTGTCCATTTCACGGACAGCTGGGCGCAGTTCGTCAGGGAAGGCTTTTAGTTCGCTAAGCGAAGAAAGCAGATGAACGGCTGAGGACCGTGAAGTGGAGGTGGTTTTACCATCTTCTCGAAGGTGAAACCTCAAATGTGGCCCTTTGAGGGAACCCATCTGAAGTACGTCCCCAAACCGCAGCATTGACTTCTCAACGCGTACCGAATTCACAAATGTTCCGTGCGTGCTGTTCCGATCAACGACGGTATAGTCATTGCCGTCTTGGACTACTAACGCGTGCCGACGTGAAACCCAGGGATCGTCGAGCACGATGTCTTCAGACGGCGAACGGCCAATAGACGTTGAATTGCGATTGAGAGAAAAACTGTGATGTCCCTTGGCGTCGGAGTAACTAAGCACGACATTGCGCATAATCGAACGATTCCTGTTAGCGAAGGTAGACTCGATTTTGAACAGATACGCTTCAACGAAATGCTGCGAGTTTGCCCTCGGGAGGGACGTCCCCCCACGCTTCGCTCAATCTATCGAGTTAGTCTCTATTGCACTAACCTGGTTGATTCAGAATACCGAATCACGGCTATGATACATCGCTGAAACAAAACGCGTAGCACTTCTACCGTCAATCCTCACCTCGCACCTTGATGAGGCCTGCCACTGCTCTTTTGCAAAGATCAGTACTTGATCACAAGTAATTGTCATAATAGGGCTTAGTTTGACCGGAACGGCACAAAGGCAAGAACTCCCCCTGGACCATCGGATCAAGCAAAAAACGAGCAGAGCGAAATAGCCTATTCTTCATAGATGACAGTAGAAAGAGAGGTTAACTTCATTGAAGCTATTGGCGAAGTTCAATATTTTGCTGATCTTGCTATTTGGTGTCGGATTGCTTTTCGTATCGCGACTTTCGCGCGGGTTTCTTGAAGAAAACGCACGCGAACAGACCTTGCAACAGGCGAAGCTGATGCTTTCCAGCGCGCGGTCAACCCGGGATTATACGGAGCAGGAGTTGGATCCTCTACTTGAAACGACACCTGAAAGTACGAAACGTTTCCTCCCCCAGAGCATTCCATTCTACGCGGCAACCGTGACGTTCAACCATCTACGCAAAGACTATCCGGATTACACCTACAAAGAGGCGGCTCTGAACCCTACGAATCCCAGGGACAGAGCAGACCAGTGGGAGGCCGACATCATTGACTATTTCAGAAATCATCCAGACAAGAAGCAGTTGGTTGGCGAACGGCAAACGGCCACGGGCACATCAATCTCACTATCACAACCGATCACCACAAATAAGAGCTGTCTGGTGTGCCACGGGTCTGCTGCGACAGCGCCTCCGACCGAAATTCTCACCTACGGCAGCGCAAATGGATTTGGATGGACGCTAAACGAAATCATCGGGGCTCAGATTGTTTCAGTGCCTACGGCGGTAGCCGAAGGAATTGCCTCTCGCCTTTATCACACGCTGCTGATCTATATATCTGCAACATTCCTTGCTACCTTAGCAGTCATCGATTTGGGACTTTACTTCATCGTCATTCGACCCGTGCGACGACTTGCGGCAATTGCCGATCTGATCAGCAACGGAGATCTCGACCAACCTGAATTCACCTATAAGGGAAAAGACGAGATCGCTGAGGTCACCGCCTCGTTCAACCGGATGTACGTAAGCCTCAAGAAGGCAATACAGATGCTCGACAGGTAGAAATTGCTAGTTGGAGGCGGAGGATTTTCGTCGAGTGGCGAGAAAGGTCTTGCGCCTTTCCTCCGTGCCAATCTCCGCCGCAACCGTCTCATAGAGATCGTCCAGGGTCAGCGCCTTTTTTGCGGCGCGACTGACCACAATCTTCGCTATCGGACCGACGTGATATGCCAAATCGCGGATTATCGCCTCAAGCACGGTCGCATCGAAGACGGTCTTCTCAGGCCTGCTTGAAACGAAGGCCGCCTCAGCATATTCCGGGTGACCATTACGCACTCGATCGGGCTGGGCGGAGATCACCAACGTCGTCGTCTCGCCGGACCGAAGTGTACCTAGGGCACCTAGAAACTCTTTTGCGGTCTGGAAGCGATCTGCCGGGGATTTCGCCAGCGACTTCAACACAATCTCCGAAAGACGAACAGGAAGGTCGGAGTTGATTGTGGTCGGATTAATAGGCTCGGACTTCAAATGCCCGTTGGCTATGGAGTACTCACTAGGACCGTCGAACGGAAGGCGTCCTGTGACCAACTGATAAAGGGTTACTCCAACCGAATAGACATCGGACCGTGCATCAATTTGCTCTCCCAACACTTGCTCGGGCGACATGTAATGCAGCGAGCCTAAAATCGTGCCTGTTCGCGTAAACTCACGGCCAAGCGCCGGGATGGCTAGCCCAAAATCCAACAGCTTAACCTGGTCGTTGCTCCCAATCATGATGTTCGACGGCTTCACATCACGGTGAATGATTTTACGCTCATGTGCGTAGGCTAAGCCGGCGAGAACCTGTTGGATGTAGTTGAGGCTTGTCCCTAACATTAGTTGCCTTGCATTGAGTTTTGCGCCAAGCGTCAGGCCCTCAACGAACTCCATGATCATGATCAGTTCGCCCTCGTGACGGAAGGCGGTGTGGAGCGCTGTAATATTCGGGTGATGAAGACTGGCCAATAACTGGATCTCGCGAAGAAAGCGTCCAACTATCTCTTCGGTCACAGGCCGGCCTGATGCAAGAATTTTTAGGGCCTCGACCCTGTGCGAAATCGTATGACGCACCCGATATACCTGCCCCATACCCCCGACACCTAGGGTGCCTGTCACTTCATAGTCGCCGATTTGATCCCCAACTGTGATGGACATGGCCTAGATATCCATTCTACTTGGTATCTACGCGCTCATCCCGGTCATCTGGCAGACGCAGGATGCGTCAAAGTGGGCTTCCAACCAACTGTAGAATTCGGCTGACAGCCTCGTCAGCTTCGGGGCGGCGCCCAAAGTAACATTTGGCGCCCCCGACTGCAAGTTGGAAGGCTGCAACCATATTTGGAGATTCCGACAAAATGTGAGGCGTGTTACGCAAGAGAATCAGAAGCGCCTCGCTTTGACAGACTACCGTGACACTCCAGGTGTTTTCAGGTAAGTATTCAAGCGACAGAATCCAGCCAATTGGCACTGGGCTGTCCCCTGTGTGGGCATTGCACTCCGCTGGAAGCCACGGAGATTGTTCAGGCGAGCCATTACGGAGGAGCAAAGGCCGTGGGTATGGGTGTACGCGTCCCGCTGAATCGATCAGCGCGTACTCATCAGAAAAGTAAGTAGCACCTCGCCGCAACAGTTCGGCCACAAGCGACGATTTTCCTGCATGAGTGATGCCCGGAAGCAGCAACGCCTGTTCCCCCAACAGGACTGCACCTGCATGCACTGCGTGGAGCTCCGTCAGGCGTCGAATGACAACATCATCGAGCGCCCTTATAAGATCGGGCACCAAAATGTTCGCCTGGGCAGCAGATGACACCATAACGCCGTCAACGGACAACTGAAATTGATTCGCAACTCTGTCTATTTGGATGAAGATGTCAGCTTTGCAAGTGGCATTAGCTCTTCTCGGAAACGATGGGAAGACATAGCGTTCCAGGACCGTGTAGGTCTCAAGGCAATCCGCTGCTACACGAACGTCGCAGTCGAAGGCGCGCATTTCGAAAGCGTAGATGGGCATATCTATTAATCAGTCATGCCGCCGACATTACTCCAATCCCGAGTAACTATCCGCCCCGCGTAACCGCTGGGCACGCGGCCTGATATCCGGGGCACGACCCCGAGTAGTTCGCATCGGCGGAGGCGCTGGGAATATGTTCAATTGTCTCGCACGCCTTCTATGGTTTGCAATCGCGTCTTATACTCGCACAGGGTTTTGGCTTTGGCTTTGGCTTTGGGTCGCCCCTTTGGCCACCAGACGATGCTACTTTGGCGAATGCTCGCTGTTCCCCGATAGATAATGACACGACGAGCGGTAGGGCGATGGAACTCATCGCTGTGATGAATTGGCGTCTGGATGACTCTGAAGGCGTTCCCGATGTTTTGACCAGTTTCTTATCATGCAGTTGCCGAATTGCCTCTTCCGCAAGCTCTTCGCTTATCCCAGGGTCGAAGGATCGCTGCATATTTTCCGCCACTTTAGCGAGTGTTGTCGGGTCGCTACAAGCATCCCATGCTGCGCCGGCCGTCGAGTTCAATGCGAAAACCGACTCGTTTTCCGCATCTACAATAACGGTTGAACCGTCGGGTAGCCTATTTATAACCAAAGCATCTGAATTGGTACGCTCAATTTGCATATTGACCTCTCTTTTTGGGTCAGCAAGTAGGGTCTATCGTATATCCCTTCCATTTGTCAGGAGAATACGAGAGTTTGCCCGTTCTGCAACAAATATCTTTAGTAACAACTTTTTTTCTCAGGCCTCTAAGTGGTGAACCAAGTGCAGTAACCGTGCTGCATCTCGGTAACCAAAATGCAAGTTATAGAAATCAGGCATTCTGATCAGAACTCCACAGGGAACACGCAGGAGTTTGCATCGGAAAGAGGAAGTCCGATACTCCTCCAGAACATTTGATCACGGTAACGCTTCGTTCCATTCAAGGATGTAAATCGCAACATATTGCGATGTGTCTTACCTAAGCGGAGGAATTGATGCAAGCAGATCGCGAGTCGTGCGAATTATTGCTTGCCGTGGCGCGGTCGACCGATGCAGAACAAATCCATCGCCTTGCTGCTAATGTCGACGACTGGGACTCGCTCCTTGAACTGGCGGAGGAGCATCGCGTTTTGACGATGCTCTTTTTGCGGCTTGCGGACATGGGTCCGGCAATTCCGCAGTTCGTCTGGAACCGTGCGCAAACCGAGTATGAAACGAATATGTTCAACAGTTTGGCGAATGCAGTGGAATTGATCGCTGTGATTAAAGCACTCGAAGACAAGATGATTCCTGCCATTCCGTTCAAGGGGGTTGTGCTTGGGGCGTCTATCTACCATGATCTAACGACGCGTCCTGCCGGTGATTTGGATTTGCTCATCCATTACAGGGACCTTGTGCGGGCCACAACTGTTGTCTTGGAAAGAGGATATGAGCTAGAAACTCCAGTGAACGCGGACGGAACGCCAGCCCAATTGGGTTATTACGAATACCATTTCGAACGCAAGACGGACGGAAGGGTGCTAGAGCTTCGATGGAGACTTGAGCTTACTGTACCAAGGTTTAAGCGCGATCTTGGTATGGATTGGGTGTGGCCAAGGCGACGAACTACGATGCTAGCAGGGGCGGAAGTTCCGGGTATGAGTCCCGAGATCACTTTGCTGATGCTATGCATGCATGGGAGCAAGCATATGTGGTCGCGACTTATTTGGATCTGCGATGTCGCGCAACTACTGACTTCGTTTCCTGGCCTTGATTGGAAAGAGGTCACTTCTGACGCTCAAGAGGCGGGGTTATGCCGAACGCTCGCTTTGGGCATACTGCTTGCGTATCGAGTGGCGGCCGCCCCAGTCCCTCAAACTATCCTTCGTCGTTGTGAAGGGGACACGACCGCGCGTTTCCTCGCGCAACATATTCAGGAGAATTTGTTTGATGCTCCAGGAAGCACACCACCGGGCCCGATTCCTTACAGCATCCAGTTGCTCGACTTCCGCGATCGGGTTGGGTTTTTCTTGTCAACTAGCCTCCTACGACCAAATGAGAGAGATCGGGCAGCATTCCCTCTACCAAAATCGCTCCATGCCCTCTACTATTTGATACGACCCATCCGCGTATTCTTGGACAGATCGGCAAGATGAGGATCGATCAGCATTCGGTGTCTGAGGAGTGGAGGCGCTGATTCTTGTCCGTCTTGGTGAAAATGTATTTCGTGCGACCCCACTTCCGGTTCGTGCGCGAAATCATTCTGCAAAGATTTCAACAACTCTAAATTGATCCACTTCCTTTACCTCAAGCCTTTGCCCCCAAACCCGCCCTCATGGGAAGAGGTTGAACCACAGAATGATCCTCTACAAGTGGACGCGAATGGAAAAGGGAGTGCAAATTATTGTTTACATGGGTATGCAAGACCCTGCAGCCGAGCGGACAAATCGGGTCGTTTCCATGCCGCTAATTGTCCCCTAACCCCACAATAACTGCTGTGAAGCGAATTCTTGCCCTCGACCGCATTTTGGCCATCATCGTGCTGCAACTCTCAATGTTCCAGTTAGCGTTCGAACTCTGAGCCATGCATTAAAAGTCACGATGTGGCCCACAGGGCGGAGCTACGTGTGACTGAATGCAGGAATACGGCTCCATCAAAGGAGAAGTGAAGTAACTTGCTTACCTCCCAAATCATTGACGCCGGAACACGCGAAACCCAAGACTGGTGGGCGGTTTACACCCGTCACCAGCACGAGAAGACGGTAGCCGAAATACTGTCGGCCAAGGATTTTGAGGTGTTCTTACCGCTCTATGAGTCGATACGGCTCTGGAAAGACAGAAGCAAGAAGCTTACCCTACCGCTATTTCCCTGCTATGTATTCGTGCGGGGGGGACTAAATCGCCGATTGCAAGTTGTTACGACTCCTGGCGTGCACATGATTCTGTTCCACGGCGAAAACGTCGCGATGATCCCCGGAGTCGAAGTAGAAACGATTCGAAAGGCAGTTGAAGGACCCTTTCGTGTTGAACCGCATCCGTTCCTGAAATGTGGCGAGCGGGTTCGAGTCATCCGCGGTTCACTTCAAGGCGTCGAAGGCGTTCTGGTCCGCAAAAAGAATTTGTATCGTCTGATTCTTTCTGTGGACATGATGGCGAAGTCTGTGGCGGTCGAAATTGACGCTACTGATGTGGAGCCAGCGCCAGCACTGAGCTCGAATGGCTTAGGTCTGGGTCACCAATTTGTGGGAACCGGAAGATCTGGTGAATCCCCACTTCATGGTGACCGGCAAATATTTAGTGTTTGAGAAGAGCGAACGGGCTCGGAAGCGAGCGGCCGGATTTCTGCCATGTCCCGATAGAAATGTATCAGACAGAGCGCAACTCCTCCGCCAACCCCGACAGGAGTCGTTGTGAAAAGTAGCTCATATCACTTGGTAGTATCAGGAATCCTCGTGATCGCCATTTCTGGCATTGCAGTGGGACAAATGCCAGCTCCTAGTCAGGCCGCTCGCAAAACCTCGGCAGCGACGACAGCTAACTCCCCCACACAACCTCCAGCCATACCGGATTCCAAGCCAAGCGATGATAGCTTCGTCATTGGTAATGACGACGTCCTTGCGATCAATGTCTGGAAAGAACCTGACTTCTCCTCCCCGTCAACTCAAGTGCGATCGGACGGAAAGATTTCATTGCCTCTTGTGGGGGAGGTTCCTGCGGCAGGATTGACACCTTTGCAACTCGAAGAGGACCTCGCGGCCAAACTCCGAAACTACATCACCAAACCGCAAGTCACGGTGATGGTCGAGCAGATTAACAGCAAGAAGTTCAACATTCTCGGACAGGTCGTAAAGCCCGGATCATATTCACTTGCACTCGCGCCAACGATTGTGGACGCGATTGCGATTGCCGGCGGGCCTCGGGACTTTGCTAAGCAGAAATCCATATACATTCTCCGGGAGAACCTTGGTGGCACCCAGACTCGCATCATGTTCAACTATAAGGACTTCCTCAAAGGCAAGAACCAGAACATCAAGCTCGAGCCGCGCGACACCGTTGTCGTGCCCTAAACACGCTTATGCGCACACGTGTTTCTCTCAGTCTCATACTGCTATCGACCACTCCGGTTTGGTCGCAGATTGGATCGATTCCATATGAGACAGCTTCCAGGCCGTCGGATGAAGATCGCATGCTGACCCCGCCGCCTCTCAGCGGTCAAGCTTATCCGACCACGGTCGGATCTCAAGCACGTTCAAATTATCTGTCTGCTGGGTTGGCTCTCACTGGATCTTACGATGACAACGTCATCGTAGGTAGCGGCGCCACTCCGATCGCTGACGGCATTTACTCTATTCTCCCCTCTATTTCGCTCAACCAAACCACCCCACGACAACAGCTAACGCTGCAATTTAGTCCAGGTTTCACCTTTTACCAGAACACCAGCGCGCTCAATGCCGCAAACCAGAGTGCAGCTCTGAATTTTCAATCCCGACTGAGTCAACACACGACCATCAGCTTTAGAGATTCTTTTCAAAAGAGTTCAAATGTGTTCGACCAGCTCCCTCTCCTGTCGGGGGGACTCTCATCCGGCTCAACACAGGCCCCGCAACCAGAAGTTGTAGCTCCTTACGCAAACCAACTCAGCAATGTAGCTAATGCGGCACTAAGTTATCAAATTAGCCGGAATGGCATGATCGGTGGTGCCGGAACCTTCGCTGAGAGTGATTACTCCGATTCAACGCAGGCCTCCGGTCTTAGCAATTCGAATTCACTGGGAGGCTCGGTTTTCTATAATCATCGCCTGTCCAGTGCGCAGTACATGGGTGTGATTTACCAATATCTAAGTAGCACAGGTAATCCAGTGAACGCTCAGGCCAATCCCTTCAATACCCAGACTGAAGTACACACGCAGACCATTCTGCCCTTTTACACGATCTCTTTGAAACCATCGCTGTCCTTATACGTATCGGCAGGTCCGCAGCATTTGGACGCCACTCAGTCATCCTCGCCAAGAGTCGCCTTCTGGACGCCATCGGCAGTGGCCAGCATTAGCTGGCAACGAAGCCACACCAATTTCGTAGCCGACTACTCACGAACTGTAAGCGGCGGTACCGGTTTGCCTGGAGCGTTCAATTCGAATAGCGCAAACACGTCGGCACGCTGGCAAATACTACCCACCTGGACTGTAGGGTTGGCCGGAGGCTATTCAATTAACAAAAACGTTCTCCCTCTCGTCTTCTCGTCAAGCCCAGGGGGGCACACGGTTTCGGGAACCGTCGTAGTGCAGCATCTAATTGGCGAACACTTCGCGGCAGAATTTGGATATGTCCACCTACACCAGAGTTATGGAAGTGTCGCAGTGATATCCGAAACTCCTGACAGCAATCGCGGGTATGTTTCCGTCTCCTATCGGCTCACGCGGCCACTGGGAAGATAATCATGGAAGAGATCTACGAAGAAAAAAACCCGGAAGGGCTGGATATCGGGCACTACCTTCAGGTAGTTCGCCGCCGCCACATCCATTTCCTAGTACCAGTATTTTTAGGGTGGCTCGTGGTTTGGGGAGCGAGCTGGGCTCTACCGGTGCGCTATAAATCGGGCACACTGATCCTAGTAGAGCAGCCTACAATGCCGAAAAACTATGTTGAGCCCAATGTAAGCGACGATCTACAGAACCGCCTACAAAGTATAACTCAACAAATTCTAAGCCGTACGCGCCTGCTTACGATCATCGACAAGTTGCATCTCTATGACGATAATCATCGTGAGACCACCTCCGATGAAAAAGTCGAGTTGATGCGCAAGGACATAGACATCGAGTTAGTGCGTGACTCTCACGGAGACCAAATCACGGCATTCAGGATTTACTACTCGGCGCGCGATCCACAGGTTGCCCAAAAAGTGACTGGCGAACTGACCGATCTTTTCATCAACGAGAATCTCAAAGTACGCCAGCAACAGTCAGAGGACACCACCAAGTTTATCGGAAGCCAATTGGAAAATGCGCGTGCGAGTCTGGCCGAGCAGGAAGCTAAAGTTCGGGAATTTAAAGGGGAGCATGAAGGTGAATTACCTTCCCAGGAAGCAAGTAACCTTCAGATCCTGAGCGGCCTTCAAGCACAACTACAGAACGAACAGGACAGTCTCAACACCGCGAAGCAGCAGCGAGTCTACCTCCAGACACTGATCGAACAATACCGTACGCTGCATGCGACCACCCGATCCGCCGATGGTACCCCAACAGGTTTGGCAGGGCTCGACCAGGAACTCGATAAATTGAAGTCGAAGTTAGTAGACCTTAGTTCTCGCTACACCGATCACTACCCGGAAGTCGAGACCCTGAAGGACGAAATAGCCAAGACGGAGAAGAGGAGGAGTGCACTCGTTGCTGAGTTGAAGACGAAAGGCAATGCTGGGAGGCAGGTCGACGACGGTACCGCTGCACACGACGGAACGGACCCTTTACAAAGTTCACCTCTATTGCAACTCCAAGGCCAGTTCCAAGCCAACCAGGGAGAAATTGCGAATCGGGAGCAGTCAATTGCCGGGCTGAAAGCTAGAGTCAACAGCTATCAGGATCGCTTGAACTCGGCGCCCGCACGTGAGCAACAGTTGGCAGATCTGACCCGCGGCTATGATCAAACTAAGGCTAACTATGATGAGCTTCTAAAAAAGCAAAACGACTCAGCAATGGCTACCAGCATGGAGCATATGCAGCAGGGTGAGCGATTCAGTATGATTGATCCTCCAAGTTTGCCGGTGAAACCGGATTTCCCCAATCGCCTCAAATTTTGTGGAATCGGGCTGGGCGTCGGTCTTGCCTTTGGTCTCGCTGTGGTGGTTGGACTGGAATTTATGGACGATCGCCTGCACAGTGAAAAAGAACTCAAGATTCTGCTGCCAATGGCGATTCTTTCTGAGATCCCGGAGATCGTGAGCGCATCGGATGAACAAAGCAGAAGGAAGAAAATGGTTTTGGGATGGGCCTTAGCCGCAGTAGTTATAACCACCATGCTGGCGGGTTCTGCGCTCAGCTATTTGCACGATTAGGTCCGATTTCCGAATGTGCGAAGCATTCTTCAATCTCAGGCTTAATCCGTTCGACCTCACGTTGGATCCTACATGGTTTTGCCTCGACCAAGCGCGAAGATTTATTGTGTATGACAAAGCTGCTCAATCATTCGTATCCCGCCTTGCGCTGGTCCGGAGCGGACGATCAGCTTCTCGGGGCTGTATTAGTTGGCGAAGCGAGCAAACATGAGCCGTATCTTTGACGCGTTGAAGAGGTCGGAAGCCGAACGCTCTGGGATTGATTTGTCGGAGCGGTCACAAGCAGCTGAAATGATGCAGCGCACCGAACGCGGCATCCCGCCCAGATGGAAGACGACCGTTCTATCTGAGCACCTTGATACACCGAAAAGCGCGGATCGCGACGCATTGTCCGGTCTACCGAGTAAGCCGCATGGTGAAACGCTATCCGAAAGTTCCGTAGCAGTCGAACTACCGCAGACTGAAGAACAACTGAATCCATTCGGTCAATTTAGGTCGCTGCAGGTCGCGCTCGGTCCTCAGAGCCGGTTAGTAAGCCTCGCTGAGAGCGCGAGCCCGGCGGCGGAAGCATTCCGTCTTCTAACAGTACGATTGCGACATCTCCGCCGCGATCAAACGCTCAAGAAAGTACTGATAACGAGCACAATTCCCCAAGAGGGAAAGAGCATGGTTGCGGGCAATCTGGCCTGCACTCTCGCCGTGAAGACGCAACAGAAGATATTGTTGTTGGAAGGGGACCTGCGGCGCCCGTCATTATCGAAGATGTTCGGACTTGGAAGGAATCCGGGCCTCTGTGAATGGTTAGAAGGCGAAAGCAGCTTAGCAGCGAGTATCTACCATCTCGAAGAGCCGGACATCTGGATATTGCCAGCGGGCAGTGCCCCCAGCAATGCATTGGAACTCTTACAATCGGGAAGATTGTCTACTCTGATGGATCGATTGACCGCGTGGTTTGATTGGATCATCATCGATTCTCCTCCGGTGCTCCCTTTGGCTGACACGAGCGTCTGGATGCGGTTAGCAGACGGAATTCTCTTGGCTACGCGCCAAGGAAGTACAGAGAAGCGGCAATTACTGAGGGGTCTAGAAGCGATCGAGCGCAGAAAACTAATCGGGGCCTTGGTGAACAGCTCCAACAACGCGGCTACCAGCGACTACTATTACAGCCCGGCAACCATCCCGCACAAATGATTGACTCCAATTCCGAAGCTCAATCCATTTACCGAACAACGGCAATCCTCTTTTTTCTCGCCTCAGAGAGAGGGAGGACACAAGACAAGAGCAGTTCATCACCGTCATAACGGAACGATGACATGTGGCGTAACCACCGAGAGAGGAGTTAGTTGTGACTCTGCTACGTCCAGATAAAGATCCCAATACCGCTAACCCCCTACTTGAATGGCCGGCCACTGGAGCACGCGAGGTCCTGAAAGAAGAGACCTTCAAGCGCATGATCGCGGTCGAGCGCAAGAGAACTGAGCGATCTAGAGAACCTTTCCTGCTTATGCTACTTGAGGGTGGCAACCACCAGAGTTCGGAGAAGAACGGGAAAGCTCTAGATAATACGCTGTCGGTCCTCCCAATATCCATCAGAGAAACCGACGTGATCGGATGGTACACGGACCGGACTGCCGTTGGCGTGATGTTTACAGGGCTCTCATGCACTGACAAAAATTCAATTCTAAGCGCGATCATAAACAAGGTGAGTACCACCCTGCGAGACCAGTTAACAACTGATCAATTCAATCAAATTAGCATTTCCTTCCACTTCTTCCCGGATGACTGGGACCAAGATAATCCCGGGCGACCAAGCAATCCGTCCTTATATCCTGATCTGCTAATCCCGGATAAAGACAGATCTTCCCTGTTGCGCATAAAACAAGTAATGGATTTTGTCGGCAGCTCCCTAATGTTGATGGTTTGCACACCTTTGTTATTGATGATTGCGGTGGCAATCAAGGCATCATCCCGAGGTCCGGTACTTTTTCGACAACAGCGAGTCGGGCAGTACGGTCGATGTTTTACATTCCTAAAATTCAGGTCGATGCGCGCAGACAATGATCATAGCGTTCATAAAGAGTATGCGACTAAATTGATCGCTGGCCAGCTGGAGCATAGGACGTCCAACGGCAATGCTGACGTATACAAGATGACGAACGATCCTAGGATCACGCGATTGGGAAAATTCTTGCGCAGAACCAGCCTAGATGAGCTGCCGCAGTTGGTAAACGTTCTGAAAGGAGATATGTCACTCGTCGGTCCCCGTCCCGCAATCCCATACGAATTGGCAGCTTATCAGACTTGGCATCGTCGACGGGTATTAGAAGTCAAACCTGGGATTACCGGGTTGTGGCAGGTTACCGGACGAAGCACTGTCAAATTCGATGAAATGGTTCGTCTAGATCTGCGATATGCAACGTCCTGGTCTCCTTGGCTGGACATTAAGATTTTGATGCGCACGCCGCGTGCAGTGATCGGGGGCGCAGGTGCCCATTGACATTCACGTTGCTCCAAGCCGGAAGGTGTGCAATCTGCTGTTTCGTGTGTATGCAAGGCACTGGTTCTAGGATTACCGCAGGGAGATCCTAGGTGGGTGAGCACGGGTAATTTTCTATGGATCCAGCGCGAAACCCTAAATATCTTACCTTTATTATGGCTATGCCCTATGGCCATAGACGTGCTATCTAGTTTGTCGTCTATCCACAAAACCGTTCGAACTCCCTGCCATGCATTAAAAACACGGGCTGTGGCCCACAGGGCGGAGCTATGTCGGTCTGCTGGTTGCTGGATGCAGCTTACAACCAAAGCGTGCAAGGCATGTGATCGGGTCAGCCGGTTCGAAAATTGCTTTCCGATTCCGGTCGATACTCCTTCCGCTCCATCCTGTGCCTAGACTTGCCTTCCCTTCAGAGCGCCTCCAACTACCTAAGAATATGAACTTGGTGAAAACGTCTTGAACTTCGGTGTGATCGGTTACGGCTACTGGGGACCAAACATCGTGAGAAACCTCACGAGTCTTGAGGATTCTCAGGTGATTGCAATTGCGGAGATGAGCCCATCTGCGCGTAAGCGAGCGCAGAAGGCTTATCCCGGCATTCACGTGACTTCGGACGCGTTCGAGGTGCTCTCGTCGACTAAGATAGACGCCGTTGCCGTCGTCACCCCGGTTTGGACGCACTACGAATTGGCAAAAGCTGCGCTAGAGAATGGTAAACACGTGTTCGTTGAAAAGCCGTTCACGAGCAACACCGAGCAGGCGGAGGAGTTGATCAACCTAGCCCAGAGAAAAAATCTTAAAATCATGGTCGACCACACCTTCCTGTTCACCGGTGCAGTAAAAAAAATCTCGCAACTGCTCGACGAAGGAACTCTGGGGAAGCTTTACTACTATGATGCTACTCGCGTCAATCTGGGCCTGTTCCAGCACGACATCAACGTGCTTTGGGACCTTGCTCCGCATGATCTTTCGATCATGGACTACCTCATTAAAACAAGCCCTGAGGCAATCGTCGCGACCGGGCAGAAACATCTCAACGGCCACGAGGACGTGGCCTATATGACGCTCTATTTCCCCGAGAAGGTTATAGCGCATATCAATGTCAATTGGCTATCCCCTGTGAAGGTTAGAACCACTCTCATGGGTGGAGAAAAGAGAATGCTAGTCTGGAACGATCTCGAAGCTGATGAAAAGGTGAAAGTTTACGATAAGGGAGTGGACATCACCAACCGAGAAGGAGTTTACGAATTGCTAGTTAACTATCGTTCCGGAGACATGTGGGCTCCTCAACTAGAACAGATCGAAGCACTTCGTCAAGAGCTTTCCTACTTCGTAGACTGCATTTCCAGTAACCGGGATCCGTCCAACGATGGATGCGCCGGGTTGCGAGTAGTCAAAATACTCGAAGCAGCCACCGAATCACTTGGCAAAAGAGGAGCTCTCGTCTACCTATGAACTCCTACAATTGCATCAAGGACGACGTAAGACTTGGAACAGATGTGCAGCTGTCGAAATTCATTAATCTGTATGGATGCGAGATCGGACACGAGACAAAAATCGGCGCATTCGTAGAAATTCAGAAAAATGCCAGCGTCGGCAATCGCTGTAAGATTTCCAGTCACACTTTTATCTGCGAAGGCGTTGTAATCGAGGACAACGTCTTTATCGGTCACGGAGTGATGTTCATCAATGACGGCTATCCTCGTGCCACCACTCTGCATGGAAACCTTCAATCCGAAACCGATTGGAAGGTTGAACGGACGGTAATCAAAAAAGGCGCATCTATCGGATCGGGCGCGACGATTCTCTCGAATATCAACATCGGCGAGAACGCAATTGTGGGTGCGGGTAGCGTCATAACAAAAGATGTCCCACCCAACTCGATCGTAGCCGGCAATCCGGCTAGGGTTCTGCGTTATATGGAACAGACAGCGGAAGGTCCTAATGCCAATCGTGAACAGCATACCCAACAACATCCCATTTCTTGATCTGGTCACCCCCCACCTGGAGCTTGAGCAGGAACTCACTGGTGTATTTCGCCGAGCCTTGCAAACGGCGTGCTTCATTGGCGGTCCTATGGTCGAGGCTTTTGAGGAAGCATTTGCGGCCTTTTGTGGCACAAACCATTCTATTGCCGTCAGCAGTGGTACGGATGCTTTGCGTTTCGCCATAATGGCTTGCGGGGTTCAGCGTGGCGATGTTGTACTCACAGTGCCGCATACATTCATCGCTACCACGGAAGCTATCTCACAAGCCGGAGCTACGCCGGAATTCATCGACATAGACGAGCGCACTTACAATATGTCGGTCGAGAAGCTCCAGCTATATTTGAAAGAGCAATGCTCACGGGACAGATCAGGGAAGCTCATCAGCCTTCGGAGTGGACGGCCCGTATCCGCCATTGTGCCGGTGCACCTGTACGGTCAAATGGCCGACATGGATTCGATCCTGAGAGTAGCTGAACAGTACAGTCTTATAGTGATTGAGGATGCTTGTCAGGCACACGGCGCAGAGTACTTTTCTAGAGACCTCAATCGCTGGATGAAAGCGGGCTCTATGGGCCGTGCGTCTGCATTTAGCTTCTACCCCGGAAAAAATCTCGGAGCGTGTGGCGAAGCCGGGGCGGTGACTACGAATGACGCCCGAGTTGTCGACAAAATCAAGATGCTGCGTGATCATGGCCAAACGACAAAATACCTCCACGATGTAGAAGGTTACAATGGCAGGCTGGACGCGATTCAAGCCGGGCTTCTTCACGCGAAGTTGGCTCATTTAGTAAAATGGAACACACAGCGCCGCGAGCATGCAGCTGAATACGACCGACTTTTGGAAAACAACGAAGCTATAACTCTTCCGTATGAGCCTTCCTGGTCCCGCGCCGTGTATCACCTCTATGTGATTCGCACCCGCGACCGCGATGGTATGATGAGCCACCTGAAGAAGGCAGGTATTGGGACGGGAATTCACTATCCAGTTCCCTTGCACTTGCAGAGAGCCTACATCTCACTGAACTACTGTCTTGAAGACTTTCCCGTGTCGAGACGTGTTGCTGGCGAAATCGTCTCTCTGCCAATGTTCCCACAGCTTACAAGGGACCAGCAGACCAGAGTCACTGAAGAGGTCCGGGCCTTTACTTCCAAGTGTCTTAAGGGAGCCAGAGGCGGAGATTTCTTGATGCCTGAAGAGCAAACAGCCTAACTAAAAACGGAACCGATGGATGAGATCAGCTGATCCAAAGCTTGCCCGTTATTAATCAAATCGTCTTCACGGAGCGGACTCTTGACGTCCATGAAAACAAGAAGTGACATTGTTGTCGTCGGGCTGGGAGAAGTGGGGAGTCCGCTCTTCGACCTCATTTCCAAACACCACCACACAATTGGGGTAGACATTTCACCACCACTCGAAGAAATTGAGCAGGTAAACGTTCTCCATGTGTGTTTCCCATTTCAGATCAGGGATTTCGTCAGCGAGGCAACTCGTTACATCGACTTGTTCAAGCCCAAATTAACGATCATCAACAGTACTGTCGCGGTCGGAACGACCCGGCTAATCGCTCAACGAACAGGCGCCGCAGTTGTGAACAGTCCCGTACGGGGCAAACACGCGCGCATGGTTGACGAGCTCTGCGAGTATGCCAAGTTCGTGGGAGCGATCGAACCAGCCAGCGCTCATCTGGCGGCCGAGCATTTCGAGTCCATAGGATTGAAGACAAAGATCCTGTCATCTCCGGAAGCAACGGAACTTGCGAAGCTCACTGAGACAACCTACTTCGGCTTAATGATCGCCTGGGCTCAGGAGCTCGAGAGATACTGCGATCAATCGGGAGCCGATTATGAAGAAATCACTTCGTTCTACGACGAAATAAAGTTCTTTCCTCTTGTGAAATACTTCCCCGGAATAATTGGCGGCCATTGCGTTATGCCGAACATTGAGATTTTGCTCAAGTTTGACGAATCGGTGATTCTGGAAGCGATCCGCGCATCCAACCGACTGAAAATCGAACGCGAGGCCCGAGCAAAGGTTGTCGCACCTAGCATCGAGAAAGTTGCTATCTAGCTGTGTCTAGCATGAGTAGGAATCCAAACAGCGTTGTCGATGGTGATTTAGGACGGTCCGTCACTGCCTCAGCCATAACGTCACGACCACGGTTGGCCGGCAAAAGAGCCGGTATGGTAGTGTTCTCTCTTTATCCTGCCGATCCAAGACCCCGCCGCGCCCTGGACGCGCTCATCAAAGAAGGTATGGAAATAGACCTCATTTGCGAGGGGAATCAGAGTTCGACGAGGCGGGAATTGCTGCACAACCTCGAGGTCGTACGAATACCTATTAAGCATTACCGCGGGGGCGCCCTTTCCTACGCTTATCAGTACTCTGCTTTCATTCTTGCCTCAGCCGCAATTTTGGCTTTGCGTTCGTTTCGGAGGCGTTATGACCTAGTATACGTTCACAACATGCCCGACATTCTCATCCTAAGCGCGCTTCTTCCAAAGCTATTCGGTGCGAAGGTCATTCTCGATCAACACGATCCTATGCCTGAATTGATGCAGACGATCTTTAACTTAAACGAAGAAAGCCTTGGCGTTTGTATGATCCGTCGTCTCGAAAAATGGAGCATCGCGCGCGCCGATTTGGTAATTACCGTCAATATGGCTTGCAGGCGAATATTCTCTGAGCGCAGTTGCAGCCCCACAAAAATAGGCGTAGTAATGAATTCCCCTGACAGCAAGCTTTTTCCATATCGTTCTGCGCGATCTTATCCTGCCCCCACGCACGACCGGCCGTTCATTATCATGTACCACGGGTCTTTAGTAGAACGTAATGGCTTGGAATTGGCTGTGGATGCCCTAGCTTATCTTTTCAAAACAATCCCAAGAGCAACACTCCGGATCTATGGACTTAGCACGCCGTATCTAGAGCAGGTCATGAACAAAGTTCGCAGCTTTGGTCTAGAAAGCAATGTGTATTATCGCGGAGTTAAGAAATTAGAGGAACTGGCGCACGAAATCGAAGATTGTGATGTGGGCATTATCCCCAATCAACGAAACGCATTCACAGAAATCAACACACCAACTCGTATCTTTGAGTATCTGGCTCTTGGCAAGCCGGTTATTGCTCCACTCACACCAGGTATTCAGGACTACTTCGACGCGAATTCTCTGCTCTTCTTTGAGCCCGGGGACCCAAAGGAGCTCGCAAAGACAATAGAATATGCGGCCACGCACACTGCAGAGATCGCTGCTGTTGCAGAGCGTGGGCAGCAAGTCTATTTGGCGCACACGTGGCAGCAAGAGAAGGAGACGCTTGTGGGTTTGGTGGTTGGGCTTATCAGAGAGAATGCTTAACTCAGCGTCGTCGGGGGCCTGATGAGATAGGTCAGAGCTTTCGTGCTCTAACGCTTGGCGCAGAACGCAATCGAACCTTCAACCATTCCAAGATAAGCATCTGACATGATCGGCGTAATAGCAAACGCAGCAGAGCATAATGTTATTGTCGAATTCTTCGAACTGTTCAAGACTCCTTGGGAGTTCTATCGGGGAGGTCGGCGATATGATGTCTTGCTCTGTGCTGGAGATAGCAACTTTGACGGAGACACCGCAAGGCTGATTCTGATCTACGCAAGTGGGAACTCAACATTTGACGGAGGACAAATCGAGAGTACCTCTCGAAGAAGTAAGACCACCTTATTGCACAACGGAAGCCGGATCCCGATCTATGGGGACAGCACTACCTTCCGAGAAGAGGTGTCACGTCTGTTAGTTGATGAGGAATCTCAGCAGACTGTGATCCACCAACACCAATCATGCATGGGCCTCGTGGTACGACTAGGCTATGACCTTTTCAGTGAAGTTGGTATTTTGCTAACAGCGGGGCAGCCTGCGGCTTACGCCGCCATACCGACCCTGGATCTACACATAGCGCTGTTACGGGATTTAATCGTCGCGAGCGGGGTCCCACTGATTGAGATTCCACCGGTTCCGGAAGGATATCGATTCGTAGCTTGCCTGACCCATGACGTTGATCATCCCTCAATTCGTCGACACAAATGGGATCATACGATGTTCGGGTTCTTGTATCGCGCTATCGTGGGGTCTTGGGTCAATTTCTTCCGGGGACGCATTGGTGTGCGAGCATTGCTCAAGAATTGGACAGCTGCACTGAAGTTACCTTTTGTATTTATGGGTTACGCCAAAGACTTTTGGAGCAGTTTCGATGATCGTTACTTCGAACTGGAAAAAGGGCTCCCTTCAACATTTTTCATTATCCCGTTCAAGGACGAGCCCGGAAGGAACTCTGGCGGCTTGGCACCGGCCTTTCGTGCTGCTCGCTATGGCGCTCAAGACATTGCAGATACGATCGAGAAAATCGTGAGCGCCGGCTGCGAGGTGGGATTGCATGGGATCGACGCGTGGATCGACAGCACTAATGGAAAGAAAGAACTTGAGGAAATTCGGCGGTTAACAGGAGAATCTCACATTGGCGTGAGGATGCACTGGCTCTACTATGATCAGCAATCGGCCTCTGCGCTTGAGAGTGCCGAAGCCTCCTATGATTCCACGGTCGGATACAAAGAGACTGTGGGGTACCACGCTGGGACAACGCAGGCTTACAAGCCACTCCAAGTGAATAGACTCCTTGAATTACCAATGCATGCCATGGATACTGCTCTGTTTTACCCGGCTTATATGGGCCTCTCTCAACGGCAGGCGGCCGAAATCCTTAGGCAATTGACAGACAATGTAAGCGATCTCGGTGGTTGTATAACGATTAACTGGCATGATCGTAGCCTCGTTTCGGAGAGATTGTGGGATGCATGTTATCGGAGTCTAATTCAAGACTTGAAAGATAGAAAAGCATGGTTCGCAACGGCCGGACAGGCAGTCGCGTGGTTCCGAAAGCGACGGTCGGTTGTATTTGATATTGACGGTAGTAAGCCGAATGCTGTGCGCGCCAAGGTCACGGCTCATCATCGAAATTCAGGGCCTGACCTCCGATTGCGAATCTATAGTCCGCAGGAATCGAACGAGAACGGCGCTCACCGCTCGGAAAAGTATGTTGACATCATATTCAACGAGAACATTAACGTTCCCGTCTCCTGTGGAGTCGCAATTGAATAGTCCAGGGACGAAGTTGACGAACCGTAAAGGCATATCATTGCAGATCAACACAGTGACGCAAACGACACACGATTCCTTCCTCGTCGGATCGAATGACCGAATCTTGATCACGGGCGCAGCAGGTTTTATTGGATGTCGCGTCGTCGATAGCCTAGCGAATAGAGGGTTTCGGAATCTCTTGTGTTTTGTTAGGCCTTCCAGCGAACTAACAAGTCTTGAAGCCATCATCGCCCGTCGTTCCTCGGGCGCACGAATTGAGATCATCGAAGGCAACCTCCTCTCTCGTGGGGATTGCGAAGCTGCGTGCAAAGACACCGCCGTCATCCTTCATTTGGCTGCTGGGACTGGTGAGAAGTCCTTTCCGGATGCATTTATGAACTCGGTGGTAGCGACGCGCAATCTGCTCGAGGCCAGTCTCCGACATAGGCGTCTTCAGAGGTTTGTTTTAGTCAGTTCGTTTGCCGTCTACACGAATCGCCAAAAGTCCCGGCGATTGGACGAATCATGTCCAGTGGAGCTACATCCTGAACGCAGCGGCGACGCCTACTGCTACGCCAAAGTCAAGCAAGAGCAAATCGTCGCCGACTATGCAAAGAACTTCGGCATTCCATACGTTGTGGTCAGACCTGGCAGCGTTTATGGTGCAGCCAACTCTGAGGTTACAGGCCGGGTGGGTCTCGGCACATTTGGACTCTTCCTACATTTAGGCGGATCGAATTCTGTCCCGTTTACATACGTTGATAACTGCGCGGATGCGATCGCACTAGCTGGCCTAGTGAAGGGAGTTGATAGCGAGATATTCAACGTCGTGGATGATAACCTTCCCTCGAGCCGGCAGTTCTTGCGCCAGTACAAAAAACAGGTAAGGCACTTCAAATCACTTTATGTGCCGCACGTGATGAGTTACGCGTTCTGCTGTTTGTGGGAGAAGTATTCGAAATGGTCGAAGGGGCAATTGCCGCCCGCTTTCACCGAGAGTCGCTGGCATAGCGAGTGGAAGAAGACAAGCTACAGCAACGATAAATTGAAACGTCAACTGGGCTGGAAACCGAGAGTCTCTACGGAAGAGGGATTACAAAGATATTTTCAAGGTCACGAAACAGGCAAACAGTATGCTTAAGGTGGCCATTGTGGGATGCGGAAAGATTGCCGATGCCCACGCCTCTCAAATCCAAAAGCTGGAAGGATGTGAGATCGTTGGCGTGTGCGACCGAGAGCCGCTGATGGCCAAGCAGCTCTACGAACGCTTCCCGGCAAAACGGTACTTCACCGATCTTTCTGAACTTGTGAGCGAGGCCCGACCAGACGTTGTACACATTACCACGCCGCCCGAGAGTCACTTTGAGATTGCCAGATTCTGCCTCGAGAATGGCTGTCATGTATATGTAGAGAAACCCTTTACTGTTGATGCGGAGGAAGCGCAACGACTCGTCGATCTAGCCAACCAATACGGGCTTAAGCTAACAGCAGGTCACAACTACCAATTCAGTCACGCTGCGCGACGCATGAGAGCGCTAGTTGAGGGTGGCTACCTGGGTGGGGCTCCCGTACATATGGAAAGCCACTATGGGTATGACCTTGGTGATCCCAGCTATGCGCGAGCGCTACTAGGTGACAAGAATCATTGGGTCCGCCGACTGCCGGGAAAATTGCTTCAAAACATCATCAGTCATGGGATTGCGAGAATCGCAGAATTCCTGACCAGCGAGTCGCCTCACGTAGTTGCGTACGGCTTCACCAGCCCGCTTCTCAAGGAAATCAACGAGGGCGAATTCGTAGACGAACTTCGAGTCGTCATTTGCGAAGAGGAGCGAACTACAGCTTATTTTACCTTCTCCTCCCAGATGAAGCCGTCCCTGCACGAGTTTCGCATTTATGGTCCGAAGAATGGCCTCATTCTTGACCAAAGTCACGAAATCTTGCTGCAGCTTCGCGGCGCGAAATTCAAGAGCTATGCTGACCATTTTGTTCCGCCTGTGCTATTCGCGAAACAGTACATCGGAAACCTGCGCGAGAACGTGAGGTCATTTCTGGCGAGAGATTTCCATATGGATTCTGGCATGAAGTACTTGATTGAGTCCTTTTACCATTCGATTCGCGAGCACACTCCTGTTCCCATTCCTTACCGAGAAATTCTGCTCACCGCGAAAATCATGGACGCTATCTTTGATCAGCTTCGTGCCGGCCGGTCACAGGATGGCCTGGTCTTTGAAGAAAGTCCCCCTCCGCTGGGGCGGTCGTCCGCTCAAGCTAACGTCCAGCTGTTATGACCCCTACTCTCGATTCCTGCTCCTAGCGATACGATGCCTCCTTCTTTAGCGCTATTACTCTGGTTTGGCCTTCTATTGTGGCTACTCCACTTTGACCCCGCCAATGTTTCTCAGACCTCATCGGCTTTGTGGGTGCCTGTGATCTGGATGTTCATCCTGGGGTCGCGGCTGCCGTCGCAGTGGCTCGGCGGCCAGATGGGGATTGCGGCTCATTCTCTCGAGGAAGGGAATCCCTTGGACCGCACAATCTCATCTGCCTTGATCTTGCTCGCAATTGGTATCCTGATATCGCGGTCCTTCAGGTGGGGCCAGTTCTTAGCTCGCAATGTCCCCCTGATGGCATTCCTTTCTTTCGCTCTGCTGAGTGTCATATGGTCCGACTCTTCCCTCGTCGCATTAAAGCGGTGGTTTCGAGACCTCGGCAACTATATGGTGATCCTTGTCGCCTTGTCCGATCGCCGCCCGCTGGAGGCTGTCCGCGCGCTGCTTCGCCGCCTTTTCTTTCTACTGATTCCACTTTCCATTGTGCTTATAAAGTACTACCCCGAAATAGGTAAATCATGGGATCCATGGACCGGTATCGCTCAGTATTCGGGTGCCACAACGGGCAAGAACATGCTCGGCGTACTGTGTCTTGTCAGTGGGCTCTTCTTTTTTTGGGATACGGTGACGCGCTGGACCGACCGCAAGGAGCGACGAGCGAAACGGATCATGCTTCTGAACGTTGCATTCATCGCCATGACGCTCTGGCTCCTCTACATCTCCGACAGCGACACCTCCCGCATTTGCCTGGTGGTCGGCTGTCTGGTGATCGCAGCAGCACACAGCAAGGCGGTCAAGCGCCGTCCTGCTCTGCTCACGGCACTGATTCCGCTCGCAATCTGTGGATACCTTGTCTTGGCAGTCGGCTTTGGGATCAACATTAGCGCGATGGTGGCGGAGCTCGTAGGCCGGGACCCCACCCTAACCGACAGGACCAAAATATGGAGCTTCCTGCTTAGCATGAAGACCAGCACGCTCTTTGGTACTGGTTACGAAAGCTTCTGGCTGGGTCCTCGCCTCGAGTGGTTCTGGCAGAACGCTGGCCTCGGGCACATCAATGAGGCACACAATGGTTTTCTCGAAGTCTACCTCAACCTCGGTATCATTGGACTCTCCCTGCTTGGTTGGTTCTTGATCGCCAGCTATCGAACCATCTGCACGAGGCTCGAGTCATTTTCCGCCTTCGGGTCGCTCACTTTGGCCTTGTGGACCATATTGCTTTTCTACAGTGTCACCGAGGCCGGCTTCAGAAGTGGTTTGATGTGGCTCACGTTCCTTCTGGGAGCGATCGTCGTCCCTGCACGGCCGTCGGGAAAGGCACGCATTCTCGACAACTCCGCGTTCGGCAGCGCTGGGGCCAAAGAGATGCTCTCCCGCGTTCCTTTGGAAGTCACAGCGTCGCTAAGATGACAATGCAGGTAGCCCGCGAACAGCCGAAATTAATTGGTGAGATGCCTTGGAATCTCATCAACTAGACACAAGTCTCGCTATACCAAGACTCGGTGAGTGACGAGTCGTAGTGGCGGAGCGCAACCTACTAAGCATGAGCTCAAGCTGACGTACATCGGAGACCCGTGGTCATAGATCGATAATGTAAAGGTGTAGGGTGCGCTGATCTGAATAGGTGACGGCTGAGCCTGCACACTGCTACGCGGAAGCCACACGCGTTCCCAAATGAAGTTGCCCTGTTCAGTCCGGAGCTAACCAACACATCAGTAAAAGCACTCATTCCCAGTAGGAACAGGCGGCGTTCGTAGAGAAAGGTCGTAGATCATGGATACCAAGGCAATTCTGGATCTAAAGAATCAAGTTGTCGCCAAATACGGCGCTTGGGATAGTAATAACGTGTACTTGGAAGGTGGCCTGTACACCATGGGTGCCGAGATCGTTGGCGACGAAATCAAGCTGCTGCGCGTTGTGCAATGCGTTCTTGATCACACGGGGGGAACGGTGGAAGGCCAGCGTGTCCTGGATCTGGGTTGCGGGGAAGGGCTTTACTCGATCGAATTTGCCCGCCGTAAAGCTTTGTGCATGGCAGTCGAAGGGCGCGAGCCGAGGGCCGAGAAGGTGCGATTCGTCAAAGAAGCCCTGTCCCTTGATAACCTCAGCGTAGTGCAGGACGACGTCCGGAACCTCAGCGTCGAAAAGCACGGAGAGTTCGACGTCGTGCTGTGTTTGGGAATCCTGTATCACTTGGAAGCGTCAGATTTGGTCTCTTTCGCCGCGAGACTTAGCGAGGTCTGCCGAAAGATCTGCATTGTGGATACGAGAGTTGCGCTTTGGCCGAAGACCCAATACGTTTGCGACGGCGAAACCTACATGGGAACCTGGGGTGAAGAGCACTGGCCTGGGGACTCGGAAGAAGTGAAGCTGAGCAGGGTGGGAGCCTCTTTGGACAACGAACGCAACTTCTGGCTATCACGTTCCTCGATCTATAACCTTTTGCGCAACGTCGGCTTTACTTCGGTTTACGAGTGTCACATCCCCGCAGAACCAACCAAGCCAGGCGACAGGATTACCTTCGTAGCAATCAAAGGGCAGCCCTGTCAGCTCCTCAGTGCCCCTTTAATGGCCACGCGGCCTCTCGATGATATGCCGGAGCAACCCCACCCTGAACACAGTAAGACGTTCGATCTGATGAGGAACATGAGCCACCATCTGCCGTGGAAGGCCAGACGACTTGGCAAGAAGATACTGGGGTTGAAGGGCGGCCGAACAGCTCTAAGGAATATCTAGGTAGTTTCACAAAAATCTTGGCGCGGGGCGCACATGACATGGAGGCTTATGGCTAACAAGCCATCACAGACGACGATGGGCGCGAACGGGCAAGCTGCGCAGTCAATTGACGGGGCGATGCCGCAGTCTCGCCAGGTGGCGCCAGTCAGGCACACCGAGATCCGTATCAAAGGAGAAACCGTATCTGTTCCCTCCGTCAAGATTGGCGGAACGACGGTAATAACCAGCGGCAAATGGCTCAAGATAGCAGCTGTTCAGGATGAGGACTTGGTAGAAGGCGAAATGGTCGCCGACCCTGCGTCGTTCGTTCAGCACCTGAAGGATACGGAGCTTAACGCTGACATCTTCACGTTTGTTCAGAAGCTGCCCCACGCTACGCCGAAGTATACCTACCACTTGGAATGGGACAATTTTGCTGTAATCCCTATAACCACGTTTTCGGAGTGGTGGGACACCCGGGCCGAAGGCAGCGTGCGAAGAGCCGTTAGGAAGGCAGCTAAGGCTGGGGTCGTCGTCAAGTTGATGAAATTCGACGACGAATTTGTGAAAGGTATCGTCGGTATCAATAATGAGGTCCCGATTAGACAGGGTAGGCCCTTCTGGCATTACCAGAAAAACTTTGACGCGGTAAAGTACGAAAACTCAACCTACGCCGAGAGAAACGAATTCTTGGGAGCGTACTATCAGGATGAATTGATTGGTTTCATCAGAATGACCTATGCCGACAAGGTCGCCAACATCGTTCAGATACTCAGTATGATAAAGCACTACGATAAGAGGCCTGCCAATGCCCTGATTGCAAAGGCCGTTGAGATCTGCGAGCAAAAAGCGATCTCCTACCTGATGTACTATAGCTACCTCTACAACGACCTGGACAGTTCGCTCACCGAGTTCAAGCGGCGAAACGGCTTTGAGAAGGTGCTCCTGCCCCGGTATTACATTCCCCTAACTATCAAAGGAAAGATTGCCTTGAAATTGGGATTCCACCGGGGGCTGCTAAAGAGTATTCCCAAGCCTCTGCTCAGTCAGCTACTAAAAATTAGAAGCCAATGGAATGCGCGCAGACTAAAGGCCGTTGAAGGGATTCTCTAGGATCAGGAATGCCGGGTATCGTTGGACTTGTCACAAAAATTCCAAGAGAGCAGGCTGTCCGGCAGCTCCACTACATGGTGGAGACCCTTCTTCATGAGCCTTTCTATCTAGCGGGAACGTGGGTCGAGGAGTCGCTCGGAGTCTACGTCGGGTGGGTTGAGCGAGAAAGCTCCTTTTCCCTTGAAATGCCCCTGCGTAGCGAACGGGGAGAAGTAGTTGTTGTGTTTTCGGGTGAGGACTATTCGGAGTCTGGGACGACCCAGGGTCTGAAGGCGCGAGGACACGAGCTTGATGCGGTCGATACGAACTATCTGGTTCACCTCGGCGAGGAAGATCCCTCGTTTCCAGCGGGTTTGAACGGTCGATTTCACGGGCTCCTGATCGATCGGAATCGCCGGACATCTACGCTTTTCAACGATCGCTTTGGGATGCACCGGATCTACTATCACGAGTCGAAGGACGCGTTCTATTTTGCCGCGGAAGCCAAAGCCATTCTCACCGTGTGTCCTGAACTGAGGCGTATGAGCCCACAGGGCTTGGGAGAGTTCGTCGCCTGTGGATCTGTCTTGGGGAACCGGACGCTCTTCGACGGCGTCCACCTCCTGCCGCCCGCCTCGGCATGGACTTTTCGAAATAGCTCACTCGAGCGGAGGCACAGCTATTTCCAGCCCAGTGAATGGGAGGACCAAGAAAAACTCGATCCGAAATCCTATTACAGGGAACTTCGGCAGGTTTTCACGCGAAACCTCCCTCGGTACCTCAAAAGCCATCAGCGAGTGGCTATGTCCTTGACGGGAGGCCTTGACACTCGGATGGTCATGGCTTGGCACAGGCCTCAGCCTGGATCACTTCCTTGCTACACTTTCGGGGGGATGCGCCGCGACTGCCAAGACGTTGTCGTGGCACGTGAGGTGGCTCGCCTATGTGAACAGCCCCACCAGGTTATTGGCTTGGGAGAAGAATTCCTCTCGCGTTTTTCTCACTATGCCGAGCGCACGGTCTACCTCACCGATGGATGCGTCAGCGTGGGCCTCACCCCCGATTTGTACCTACACGAGAGGGCACGCGAAATCGCCCCGGTGCGGCTGACGGGTCTTTATGGGGGTGAAATCCTGCGTGGAGCTAGGGCCTTGAAGCCGGAGGAACCTCCACCTGGATTGTTTTCTCCGGAGTTTGTCCCCTATATCCGTCAGGCAAAGGAAACCTATCGCGACGTCGTTCAAGGACACCCAGTTTCCTTCGCCGCCTTCCGGCAGGCTCCCTGGTATCACTGCGGCATTCTGGCGCTTGAGGAGACGCAACTCTCCGTACGGACTCCGTTTCTTGATAACGATCTGGTCCGAACAGTGATTCGCGCGCCGCAATCGGCGCTCGGGAACAACGACGTCTCCTTGCGGTTGATTGCCGATGGTAACCCGGCTCTTGCCCGCATCCCGACCGATCGCGGCGTGAGAGGGGACCAACGGGGTTTCGGCGAGGCTTTCTCCCGCGCCTTTCTTGAGTTTCTCTTCAAGGCTGAATACGCCTACGACATGGGAATGCCCCAGTGGCTCGCGCAGCTTGACAAGGCCTGCTCGCCTCTCAGCCTAGAACGTATTTTCCTTGGGAGACACAAGATCTTCCATTTCCGGGTCTGGTACAGGGATGCTCTCGCCGGATACGTTAGGGAGATGCTGCTTGACCCTCGTAGTCTCTCCAGGTCATATATCGATCGGAAAGGCCTAGAGGCACTGGTACGAGAACATCACAAGGGAAATCGAAACTACACTACCGAGATCCACAAATTACTTACCCTGGAAATCGCTAACCGCCTCTTCCTCGACAATCCAGAAAGAGGCGGTTTTGGAGAGCACCCAGGAGTGCCGGTAGCCGTAAGCACCGATCACTGAGGTGTAGCTTGGAGGTTGTTCGGAGGGATGGGGGCAGAGCCTGATCCACCCTGCAGCGGATGTGGGTAAGTGTAGGCCGTGTAGTTGGGACGTGCCGTTCCAACGTAGTAGTCGCGACTGGCAGACACGTTGGTAGATCCGGAAGTTGTGTTGTTCGATGAACCGTTCAGCGTGTTGCCCCAGACATAGATGGGGTCCAGGATATTCCCAACCCACGTATTCGCTGGAGTAATGGTGGTTCCGCTTGGATCAGGGCCGAGGAGTTTGGAAGTGCCCGAACCCGGCTGGTCCACGCACCGGTACCCGCCGTTACTGTTTTGGTCGTAGGAGCTGCTGCCGTCGCATGCCCCCCATGGGGTGTAGTTGGGTCCACCACCGCACCCAGCGCTTGCATCCCGGCAGTTGACCGCTTGAACGATCTTGTTCGTGTAGCCTGCTGCCGTGATGGTGTTGTTGTAGAAGACGCCCGTGCCGCCGCGTATCCAGTTGATGAAGGCGAGGTTGTTAACATTCGAATAGGTGTAGGTATTGTTGTAAACTTCCTGCCAGCGGCAGGCACGGTGACGCTGGTCGGAGTCCGCTCCGTGCGACTGGTTGTTATACATCGAGACAGTGTTATGGCGAAAAATTAAGTGTCCGCCCGAGAAACAGTCGGTTGCGCCGCCGATGAAGTTCGGGTCTGTGCTGGTGAAGCTCGAGTCTTCGATGTAAACGCCTTCGGCGCTCCCGTAGTTGATGGCAGCCGCCCACGATTGGTCACCCCAAGCGTCGTTCGAGGTTCCATTCCAGTTCACGTGCTCAACCCGCACGCCGTTCACGAAGGTACCGACATGAGTCAAGTGGTCTATCAAGCCCCAGATATCCCCGTCAATAAAAATACCTACGGTCTGCGCTGGATTGATCGTGAGGTGATCGAGCCGCATCGAGTGCGTGGAGCCGCCGACGGTGATATGGCCACGCTGGCATACCCCAGGATCGGTCGCAACGCCTACGATGGTCAGGCCGGTCATGCGCAAGCTGTTCGGGGCGTTAACTGACCATGCGACTAGCGGGCCGCCACCAGAACAGGACGAACCGCCCTTGGAGACGTTATCGCCCAGAATGGTCTGTCCTTGGCCAGCGCCTTCGAGGGTTATTCCCTTTGTGATCGTCAGGGTTGAAGACCAGTTCGTTTGGGAGCAGGCCGGGAGCATTACCGTATCTCCAGCCGCAGCCGCATTTACGGCGGTCTGCACATCGCTTAAATTGCAAGAGGCGGCGGTGGAGGTGGCAGCGTGGGTTGTCAGACTAAAAAGGGGAGTAAATAAAACTATGAACAGCAGTAGTCTTGTCAGCATAACCGGGGGGGAGGATTCCTTTCATACAACGGGTGCTTTCGAGTTCCGATAATCAATGGTGACCGGATGAGACAAAAAAGTCTAGGCACGAACGTGTTACGCGCTAGGGTATGGATCTCGTCGCGGCACGCCAGAAACGATTTCAACTCGTTGTGCAGCTATTACTTGTGGCTAGCACCCTCTAACTTAACCTGACGGCAGTGTCTAGGAAAATTTTGTTATGAAAGCCTTGGTGTCGATCATAATTCCAGCGTACAACGCCGAAGAGTGGATCGCCGATACGGTCCAATCCGCGCTTGGACAAACTTGGCCACACAAAGAAATCATCATCGTAGACGACGGTTCGAGGGATCGAACGGCGGAAATCGCGCGGCGATTTGCCTCCAAGAGGGTTCTCGTCGTGTCCAAAGAGAACCAGGGTGCTGCGGCAGCCCGCAACCATGGCTTGCGCCTCAGCCAGGGGGACTATATCCAATGGCTGGATGCAGACGACCTGCTTGCACCGGACAAGATCGAGCTGCAACTTGCGGCGCTGCGGGAGATCGACAGCAGGCGAATATTGCTGTCCTCGTCGTGGGCGTACTTCAACTATCGGCTCCAGCGCGCCCACTTCATCCCGACGTCGCTGTGGCAAGATCTTTCCCCTGTTGAGTGGCTCCTGAGAAAAATGGGTGACAATCTGCACATGCAAACCGCGACATGGTTGACGAGTCGGGAACTTGCCGAAGCAGCAGGACCGTGGGATACACGCCTCCTGAGTGACGACGATGGCGAATATTTTTGCCGTGTGCTTTTGGCATCTGAACGAACCCGTTTCGCGCCGGGGGCAAAAGTGTTCTACAGAATTACTCAATCGAGTCGACTGAGCCACATCGGTGCGTCTGACAGAAAGAAAGACGCGATGCTAGTTGGGATGAAATTGCATATTCAATACCTCCGATCTCTTGAAGACAGCGAACGCGTTCGGAAGGCATGCCTGACGTATATGCAGAATTGGTATGACAATTTCTATCCGGAGCGGCCCGACATTGTCGCGGAAATGCAGAGCTTAGCCTCGCAACTTCAAGGACGACTGGATGAGCCCCGCTTGCGTTGGAAATACGCCTGGATGAAACCGGTATTTGGATGGAAAGCCGCAAAATGGGCTCAGAGGACACTTCCACAGATCAAAACTTCATGGATCAGGCGGTGCGACAGGGCGATCTATCGGTTAGAGGCGGACCGAGCGGCCGAGAACACGGGTGTCAGAGTATCGTAAATTGATGCAGCGGCAAATCGCCGGGTACGTTCACGGGCGCCGGTCGGCCTTGGTGCAAGCCTCCTCAACGCAGGGATGGCTCAAGATCACAGGGATACTCCACTGAGACCCACGATGAACACGGATTCGGATAAGAGCGACGAAACAGTGGATGAGTTACCCGCTTTCACGACGCACGAAATAAGTCGTGAGATCTCAGTGGCGCTGCTTACCGGTGGTGGTGACAGGCCCTACGCGTTCGGCTTGGCAACGGCGCTCATCTCAAAAGTGCCAACACTGGATTTGATTGGTAGCGACGAACTCGATTGCCCCGAATTCCAAAACAATCCCGGAGTGAAGTTTCTTAACTTACGAGGCAATCAACGGCCGGATACTAGCCTCGCAAGAAAGATCCTCAGAGTCTCGATATATTACGCCAAGTTGATTCGCTACGCTTCGAGTTCCCAACCGAGAATCTTCCACATTCTCTGGAACAATAAATTTATATTCTTGGATCGCACGCTGCTTACGCTTTACTACAGGCTACTAGGTAAAAAGATTGCGTTCACGGTGCACAATGTAAATGCGGGCAGACGAGACTCCCGAGACACTTGGCTCAATCGGCTTACACTGCGAATCCAATATCGACTCGTCCATCATATCTTCGTTCATACGAAAAAGATGAAGCTCGAACTCATCGAGGAGTTCGGTGTAAAACCCACACGCGTCACGGTTATTCCGTTTGGGATCAACAATGCTGTTCCAAATACCCGTCTCACTCCATCCGATGCAAAGAAGCAGCTGGGGATTCGCCATGACAAAAAGACTGTTTTATTCTTCGGTAACATCGCACCCTATAAGGGCCTGGAACACCTAGTCGCTGCGTTTCGACTGCTCCTAGGCCATGACGAGAATTACCGGCTGATCATCGCGGGCAAGCCGAATAACTGCGAGAGATACTGGAAGTCGATTCACGAAGACATTAGTGAAAACGTGGCGAAAGGGCGAGTGATCCTCAGGCCAGAATTCATACCAGACTGTGAGACCGAACTCTACTTCAAGGCGGCTGACGTTTTCGTCTTGCCATACAGGCATATCTACCAGAGTGGTGTTTTGTTTCTTGGCTACAGTTTTGGCCTGCCGGTTCTGGCAGCCGACGTGGGGTCGCTTAAAGATGAGATTGTAGAAGGCTCGACGGGATTTGCGTTCAGACCCGAAGATCCCGTCGCCTTAGCCGTGGTCATCGAACAGTACTTTGCGAGTGATCTATATGTGGACTTGAACGTACGGCGGCGTCAGATACGAGAGTACGCGACCGAGCGACATTCCTGGGATGTGGTCGCTCAGACAACTATGAAGGTATATGCCGACCTGCTTCGAATTCCGTTCCCCGAGAAATCGGCGAATTGTGAATTGTCGAACGCATCACCCGACGCAAATGCCTCTTCATAACGAGCAGGGCTAATTCTGAACACCAATTTACTTAACACTCAATATGTCAAAACACAAAACTGCATTTGTCACAGGTGCCGAGGGATTCATCGGCTCCCATTTAGTGCAATTTCTTCATGCCAAAAAGTGGGAAGTAATCGGCAGCTATCAGTGGCATGGCTGTAATTCATTTCAGAAGGCCGCAAACTTGCACTTTGTGCAATGCGATCTGCGAAACGGACAACGCATAACACGGCTTCTTGAAGACTATCAACCGTCGCATATATTTCACCTCGGGGCGCAGAGCCTGCCAACTGTCTCTTGGGCCGACCCCGTCGGAACTTTCGAGTCCAATGTCATGGGCTCTCTGTACCTGTTTGAGGCGGCGCGACACATGAAGCGTCCTCCGATCGTCGTATCAGCGTGCTCCAGCGCTGAATATGGGCACGTTCCGCCCTCGGCCATACCGGTCACCGAAGACCAGGCGCTTCGACCTCTTCACCCTTATGGCATTAGCAAAGTGTGCCTGGATCTACTGGCCCGAGAATATTTTCTGGACTACGAACTTCCGACGGTTAATTTACGGCTATTCAACACCACTGGCCCGGGAAAAACAGATGATGCCCCCTCAGATTTTGTGCGGCAGTTAGTCCGAATAAAAAAAGGTTTGCAGCCACCCGTAATTGAGGTAGGAAATCTAAAGCCGCGCCGCGCATTCTTAGATGTTAGAGACACCGTGCAGGGTTTCTATCTCGCTGCGCTGAAGGGGAAACGGGGTGAGGCCTACAACTTGTGCGCAGCCTCCACGCATGAAATTGGTAAGTTGCTTCACACCGCGATCGAACTATCGGGAGTAAAAGCGATGATTCGATCGTCACCGCACTTGATGCGGCCGTCTGACGAGAAAATTATCTTCGGCAGTACGAGAAAATTTCGCAAGGACACTGATTGGAGTCCAACTCTTTCGATCAAGCAGACACTATCGTCCATGTTTGAATACTGGGACCGAAAGTTTTAGATGATGACTAAAGATAACCAGCACCTCTGAGGTGATTTGATGGGCAACAACTCCATACCCTACGTTCTCATCACTCCTGCTCGAAACGAACAGGCTTTCATTGAGAAGACAATCCAATCGGTGATAAAGCAATCCGTATTGCCGCTCAAATGGGTGATCGTAAATGATGGCTCAACTGACGCAACATCAGACATTGTGCGTCCACATCTCGCGAAACACCCATGGATTGAAGTTGTCGATCTTCCCGTCCGTAGAGAGCGGAATTTTGCCGCCAAGGTATACGCATTCAATGCTGGTCAAGAGAAAGTCAAGGACCTCTGCTACGAAGTCATCGGCAATTTGGATGCTGACGTTTCATTAGATTATGACCACTTTGAGTTCTTGCAAGCCGAGTTCCGGAAAGATCCGTGTCTCGGTGTCGCCGGAACCATATTCAAAGAGCACGGCTACAGTTCGGAAACGGACAGTTTTGAAGGAAGAAACCACGTTTCCGGCCAGTGCCAACTATTTCGACGTCAATGCTTTGAGGAAATTGGCGGATATCGTCCTAACAAGGCTGGGGGCATCGATTGGATGGCAGTCACAACTGCGCGAATGATGGGATGGACGACCCGATCATTTCGAGAGAAGTCATTTTTTCATCATCGGACGCTGGGAACGGCTGAGCGTGGTCGCCTTGCCTCAAGCTTCTCCTATGGCGAGAAGGACTATTATCTCGGTGGCCACCCTATCTGGGAGCTTTTTCGAGTCACCTATAGAATGACAAAACGTCCATACTTGCTGGATGGTGTTGCTCTCGGGCTTGGATATCTATGGGCTTTTCTACGACAGGTCGAACGACCTGTCTCTGATCAGTTGATGCGGTTCCACCGCAAAGAGCAGATGCAAAAGTTGAAGACCATCCTTAGGTCTTTGATGACGTTTAGGCGCATCGACAGCTTCGAAGCTAAGCCGAGTTAGCACGTCAACGAGTAGTCCAAATCACAAAAATATCTCAAATGACGGAAATCGAAAAAGTGCAGGCATCAGTGGTTCGTTTTGTGGAATGGCTAGATCGCTTCGGAGAGACGTCGTACGATCATCAAAGTTTCTTCGCGAGCAATTTGGGACGCGGCGCAAAAGCTCTGTACTACAAACAGCCGTTGCTGGGGAAAATCGCGGTGTCTCCGATGATCTTCTCCGAGGCATTCGTACCCTCTGCGCGTCGCCTCTTCTGGAAGCGACAGAGGTTTCCGATAGCTGACGCCCACTATGCGATGGGCTTTGCCTTTCTCTCACAGGTTTTAGGGGAGGAGCAGTACTATTTGCGCGCGGTCCATTTTCTCAAGGTGCTCAAAGCCACTCGATCACCAGGTTATGACTACTATTGCTGGGGATATCCGTTCAATTGGGAAACTAGGCATGGCACCATGCGAGAGGCAACTCCTCTTATAACAACCGTGCCGTATGTATACGAGGCCTTTCTACAGGTGTATGAGATCGATAAAAATGAACAGTGGCTGGAGATTATGCAGTCGATCGCGCAGCATACTCTTCATGACTATCACGATTTCATTACCTCAGAGAATGCTTCTAGCTGCTCGTATAATCCCGAACCTAGTGCGCCAGGCGGCGTCATAAATGCGAGCGCATACAGGGCATTTCTGCTGACGAGAGCTGGATTAGATTTTTCGGACGAACAGTACCCTAAAGTTGCGGAAAGAAATCTGAATTTTGTCCTTGAATCTCAAAATGCTGACGGCTCTTGGTACTACTCTACGGACGGTGAAAGAGATTTCGTTGACCACTTCCATACTTGCTTTGTTCTTAAGGCACTGGCAAAAATCGAGGCTCTTACCGGAAACCAGCAGTGCACTAAGGCGATAGAGCGTGGTGTAGATTACTACGTGAAGAATTTGTTTGATAGCGAAGGCTTTCCCAAACCATTCTCACGCAGGCCGAGGCTCACGATATATCGACGCGAGCTTTACGACTACGCTGAGTGCATTAACCTGGCTGTCTTGTTGAAGGGGCGGTTTCCTGCACTAGATGCAATATTGTCTCGGGTGACCGATCTCACGCAATGGCAAAAGTCAGACGGGTCCTTCCGAAGCCGTCAGCTACTCCTCAGCTGGGACAATACTCCGATGCATCGGTGGGCTCAGTCACAGTTGTTTAGAAGCCTCTGTTCCCTGCTGTATCACAACTCGTGCAACACCAATCGTGAATCACAGCACTGATGGGTCTATATGTGTGGAATCTGCGGACAATATAACTTCGGCGACCGCGCTCCGGTCTCGCGCCAAAGTGTCGAACGAATGGCAAAGAGCATTTCGCATCGGGGGCCCGACGACGAAGGTTACTACGTCGCAGGCCCACTTGGGCTCGGTTTTCGACGGCTCTCGATCATCGACCTTGAGGGCGGACATCAGCCCATGTCCGATCAAGAGGAATTGGTTTGGGTCATCTTCAATGGAGAAATCTATAATTTCCCCGACCTCAAACGTGAATTAGAAGCCTTTGGGCACCTCTTTCGAACCAAGTCTGACACGGAGGTGATTGTTCACGGCTATAAACAATGGGGTGATGATGTCCTTAATCACCTGAACGGAATGTTTGGTTTGGCTATCTGGGATGTACTACAAGAGAGGCTGGTTGTCGCTCGGGATCCGTTCGGCATTAAACTGATTTACTACAAGATTGACAGGGATCACCTTTACTTTGGTTCGGAAATCCGCGCCATCCAATCTGTGACCGAGGAACAACCTGATGTCGATCCCAATGCTCTGAACATGTTTCTAAGATACCGCTATACTCCGTCGCCCTACACAATGTTCAAAGGCATCCGCAAGCTTGCCGCGGGTACCATGTTGGTGTGTGAAAAGGGGACTGGCTCTCTACGGCGATGGTATAGATATCAACCAGCGCCATTCTCGCCTATGAAGTCAATAGGAGAAGCGCAAGAGGAATTGCTCGAGCTATATAAGCAATCCATAAAGAAACATCTCCTGAGTGATGTTTCTGTCGGGCTCCTTTTGAGCGGAGGTATCGACTCTGGTTTATTGCTCGCTTTGATGAATCTGTACGGTAAATCGTGGCGGACATACACTGTGGGGTATGGCTCGAGTTTTTCGGACGACGAGTTGACGGATGCGGGAGAAACGGCTGCCCTATTCTCCTCGCAGCATACAGAAGTGACGCTTGACAAAAGCACTTTCGAGGGGATGCTGCAAACGATCGTGTCGTGTTTAGAGGAACCAATCGCATCTTCTTCAATTGTGCCCATGTATTTCCTATGTAAACGCGCTCGGGAGGAGGTAAAGGTTGCTTTAATCGGTCAGGGACCAGATGAGCTGTTCGCAGGCTATCGCCGTCACCTCGGTGTGCGCTATGGTGCCTACTGGATGGGAATACCTAGCTGGATACGTTCTTCGATCGCTTCCGGTATAACTACACTTCCTAGGAACGAGACGCTGAAAAGAGGTCTTTATTCACTAGACGTCAAAGACCGCTTGCGAAGATATCAGCATGTTTTGTCCCTCCTACCAGGCAACGAGATAGACGGATTGTTTCAGGACGAGATGCTAGAACACTATGCGGGAGATGAAATCCTAGAGTGCTGGAAGGATTTGTTTCCTCTTATGAGCGAGACGGATGAGCTTGGAGGTTTTCAATTTCTGGAAATGAGATCAACTCTTCCCGATGAACTCCTCATGTTTGGCGATAAACTCTCGATGGCACACGGTCTAGAGGTTCGGGTGCCCTATCTCGATAAAGACTTGGTCGAATACGTGGAGAGATTGCCAGCAAATTTCAAAGTACGAAACGGGTCCCAAAAATGGTTACATCGTCAAGTGTGTCAGGATCTCCTCCCCAAAAGATTCATGAGAAGAAAAAAACGGGGCTTTGCTGTAAATGTTGTTGATGACTGGTTCCGTAGCTCCGTGAACGGGAAAACAGAGCAAATTCTCATGGACAACGAATCTCATTTATATCGGTATTTGCGTCCGTCGGCAGTCCAGCGGATATTCAAACAACATCGGTCGGGTCGGAATGACTATCACAAGATATTGTTTAGCCTGGTAGTTTTCGAAGAGTGGCTCAGGGTCCAACTCCCGTCGCAGTCAAAGATGGATTCGGTGGTTGTAGGTACACATTAATCTAAAGATGAAAGCCGTTTTGTTAGTTGGGGGCTTGGGCACGCGGCTACGGTCGGCTGTGCCGTCATTGCCAAAAGCGTTGGCGTCAGTAGGGGGTCGTCCCTTTCTGGAGCTGCTTGTGCGGCAGTTGGCCTGTCAAGGACTTCGTCAGTTGGTGATGTGCACTGGTTATCTGTCAGAACAAATTGAAGAGGTATTTCGAGATGGCATTGATTTTGGTGGGACTATTGAATACTCAAAAGAAACGGTCCCTTTGGGCACGGCAGGTGCCTTAAAACTGGCGCAACGTTATCTGCAGCAGGAATCCGAGTTTCTGGTACTTAACGGAGACTCGTTTGTCGAAGTTGATTTCAACGACCTCATTGATTTTCATAGCAAACACTCCAGTCTGGCCACGATAGCAGTAGTGGCCGTTGAAAATGCGAGCCGCTACGGAACGGTTCATGTAGGAGCAGCCAGCCGGGTACTGGGTTTCGCAGAAAAGTCGTGTCAAGACGCGCCCGGCATCATTAATGCAGGTGTGTACGTTTTCAGCAATTCTATCCTCGCGCAAATTCCGGATGGGCCGGCGAGTCTGGAACGGGACGTCTTCCCCCAGCTTTTGGAGCAAGGGGTTTACGCGGTCGAACATCGGGGAATATTCATCGATATTGGCACTCCTGACGACTACGTACGAGCAAGTGAAATGTATGGCCGTTTAGCAACTGCCGCATTGGATAAGCGATGTCGCATTTCGCCGATAGCTATCTCATAGTCGTCACCCGAGTGAAGGTTCACCGAATCAGGCATTCGAGGGCTGGGCTACAGGCTGCCTCAGGACAAATGTGTGAAACAGACAAGTGATTTTGAAAAGCGGGTCACCAAGTTGATTCAGGCCTCAATCGAGGTCAAACAGAAACTATTGCACGATAACGTGCTAGTTTCAATGGTGGCCGAAGCCAGCAGAATCATCGTGGCAGCGTTGGGGCAAGGTAACAAAATACTTATCTGTGGCAATGGTGGCAGCGCCGCGGATGCGCAGCATATCGCGGCCGAATTCGTAGGTCGATTCGCATTTGACCGCCCAGCGCTACCGGCACTGGCATTGTCGGTTAACACATCCTGTGTGACAGCCATCGGAAATGACTACGGCTTTGATCTTGTGTTTTCGCGGCAAATTGAGGCCCTAGGCAAGAAAGGCGATGTCGTGATCGGGATCTCGACAAGTGGCGATTCGGCTAATGTGCTTCGCGCCATGTCGACTTCGAAGAAGTTGGGTCTACGCAGAATTGCATTGACAGGTTGCACGGGTGGAAAACTCAAGTACGAAGTAGAGTCTTGCCTTTGCGTGCCATCGAATGAGACGCCTCGAATTCAAGAGTGCCATATCTTGATTGGCCACATTATTAGCGAATTGGTAGAACAGACAATATTTCTCGAGTACAGTGGCATTCCGGATCGCGATCGAATTGGTCCCAGCATTCCAATTAGTTAGTTGCTTAGCAAAGCGAGAACGCAAATATGATAATTACCAGCACTCCACTTCGCATTTCATTCTTCGGTGGTGGTACTGATTATCCGGTGTGGTACCGGGAGCACGGCGGCTCCGTACTTTCGACCACCATCAACAAGTGCTGTTATATCACCTGCCGGCGCTTACCACCTTTTTTTGAGTATCACAGTCGCATCTCCTATTCAACGGTTGAAAACGTCAGCAGGAACGATGCTATCCAGCACCCGTCCGTACGTGCCTGCCTCCAATTCCTTGGGGTCGATGAGGGAGTTGAAATACACCATGTCGCGGACCTGCCCGCTCGAACAGGCTTGGGTACAAGCTCCGCGTTTACAGTGGGACTACTCCACGCGCTCTACGGTCTCAAGAATCAGATGTGTGACAAGCGAGGCCTTGCCTCTGAAGCAATACATGTGGAACAGGACTTGCTAGGAGAGGCGGTTGGCGCGCAAGACCAGGTGAGCGCAGCATACGGCGGCTTCAACCGCATCAATTTTCACCAAGACGGTTCGATTGAAGTAAAGAGGATGTTCGCCTCACATGACAGACTGGCGGAACTCGAACAACATTTGGCTCTCTATTTCACCGGGTTTTCCCGAACTGCCTCTGAAATTGCACAGGAACAAATAAGAGCGACACCTCACAAGCAGCAAGAACTAAAGACCATGCTTCAGTTCGTTGATGAGGCCGAGGAGATCGTCGCGAATCCCCGTCGCCCTTTGCATGACTTTGGCCGACTTCTACATGAGAGCTGGCAAATAAAGAGAACCTTGACGCAAAAGATCTCAAACGCTAGCATCGATGAGATCTACGAGGCCGGGCTCGGGGCTGGTGCTCTAGGCGGCAAGCTCCTGGGAGCCGGGAATGGGGGCTTCATGCTGTTCTTTGTGCCACCAGAAAAGCGTCAGGCCTTGAGGGAGCGCTTGAAGAAGCTGTTGTGTGTTCCATTCGCCTTCTCAAACAAAGGCAGTGACGTTGTCGTCTATGAGCCGGAAGAGCATTTTGACGGGTCACTATCCGCGGAACGAGATTTTATATATGCGCAGAACGGACGCTGAGTTGCGAAAAACTTCAAACTCTGTAAACGCTGGCCTTCTAAAAGCACCTACGTCTAGGTAGTCGTAATCCGCCATATATTCCCAACATGATCTTTCAAGAAGCCGCGCTTGGCGGCGTTTTCGAAATCTCGCTCGAACGGAAAGTTGATGAGCGGGGCTTTTTTGCTCGTTCATGGTGCAGGCAAGAATTTGAACAACACGGGTTAAATTCGAATCTCGCGCAATGTAGTGTCTCCTTCAACTCAAAGAAGGGCACGTTGCGAGGCATGCACTACCAATTGGATGGGTATGCCGAGGCGAAGTTGGTGCGCTGCACCAAAGGCGCGATCTACGATGTGGCGGTCGATATGCGACCAGGTTCAACAACGTTTAAGCAGTGGACTGGAACTGAACTGACAGCGACAAACCAACGTGCTCTCTACATACCGGAGGGTTGCGCGCATGGATTTTTGACGCTGGAGGATGAGACGGAGGTCTTCTATCAGATATCGGAGCCCTATCATCCAGAATCGGCTCGTGGCGTGCGATGGAACGATCCGGCATTTGGGATTGTCTGGCCTGGACCGGTTGCAGTCATTTCTGATCGTGACCTAATCTACCCAGACTTCGGGCCAACGTGATCAGCCTACTGCAACGGTTCGAACAACAAACGCTGGCGGAAAGTGGTCAGAAGTTACACCAATTCGCTGCGGAGCTTTATCCAATATGCCGGAGCATCACTGGAGATGGCATACGGCGCACACTCGCTATGATTGGAGATAGAATCCCGCTCCAGATTTCGGAGGTGGCTACCGGAACTGCAGTATTTGATTGGACGGTTCCGAAGGAATGGAACATTCGGGACGCTTATATTAAAGATTCCGCGGGCCGGCGAGTAGTGGATTTCAGGGAGAACAACCTGCATGTGTTGAATTACAGCACGCCGATTCACGCTACGTTATCACTCAGCAAATTGAAAGAACATCTATTCACACTGCCGGAGCATCCTGACCGAATCCCCTATCGCACGTCATACTATAGCCCTAAATGGGGGTTCTGTCTGACTCACAAGCAAATGTTAGCTCTTGATGAGGACGGGTACGAGGTATGCATCGACACGACGGTTGAAGACGGGTATTTGACTTATGGAGAAAGTTACCTACCTGGGCAATCAAGCGAGGAAGTACTATTCTCCGTGCATTCATGCCATCCGTCACTCGCGAATGACAATCTGTCAGGTTTGACCGTTGCGACTTCCCTAGCGCGGTTGTTAGCGGACATCGATCGGCGCTACTCGTACCGTTTTTTATTCATTCCTGGAACGATCGGCGCGATAACATGGTTAGCGCAAAACACGGAAGCATCCAAACGGGTGCGGCATGGATTGGTACTGACATGCGTGGGAGATGCCGGGGGATTTCATTACAAAAGGAGTCGGCGTGGAGATGCTGAAATTGATCGCGCAGCGGCACACGTTTTGCGACACTGCGAAGAACCTGCCGAAGTACTCGATTTTTCTCCCTACGGCTATGATGAGCGGCAGTACTGTTCGCCTGGATTTAATCTCCCGGTCGGCTGTTTGATGAGAAGCGTATGGGGAACCTTCTCTGAATATCACACTTCTGCTGATAACCTCGATTTCATCCAACCGGATTCATTGGCCAAATCTCTTCGGGCATGCGTGGCGATTGTGAATGTCCTGGAGGACAATCGCCGATACGTCAATCAAAGCCCTTACTGTGAGCCACAACTCGGAAAGCGAAATCTCTACAGGACTACAGGCGGGGATTCTATCGGGACGGAGATCAATGCCAGGCTTTGGGTACTCAATCTTTCCGATGGTGGCCATTCGCTATTGGATATTGCTGAGCGATCTAATATACCGTTCTTCATCATAAGTGAAGCCGCGCGAATATTATGCGAAGCTGGCCTCTTGTCTCCCTCGCTTAACGATTGAGGATTGCTTTGAATCCCAGACCCTCGCAATCGGGTCATTGGAGCAATAAGCTCCCTAGCAATCGGTTCGGCTTATTGTTCGACGTGCTCTCAGGTAACTCACTGTCGGTCGCTTCACCCACCAAGAGATACTCTCCCTCATTACGATATCTGCAACGAACCCAAACTTATCGCATCAAAACAGAGTTTCTTCAAAGGACTTTTATGAGAGTGTTGTTGACTGGCCACAAAGGCTATATAGGTGAAGTAGCGGGATCTGTGTTGCTCGCCGAGGGACACGATGTGGTTGGCCTGGATACAGGGCTGTATGAGGGCTGTAACTTTGGAGCCAATTCGCAAGCGGTCCCAGAGATTCGCAAGGACCTTCGAGACCTGACTCAGGCGGACATTGAGGGCTTCAATGCGGTTGTGCATTTGGCCGCACTGTCAAATGATCCGGTGGGAAATATTAATTCTCAACTCACCTACGACATCAACCATTTGGCCTCCGTGCATTTGGCAAAGCTAGCAAAATGTGCAGGTGTTAAGCGTTTCGTTTTTGCATCTTCCTGCAGTACGTACGGTGCAGCGGGAGACTCCCTTCTCGACGAGAATTCAGAAGTAAACCCGGTCACGCCGTATGGAGAATCGAAGGTTTTGTCCGAGCGCGATATTGCGGTCTTGGCTGACGATAACTTTACCCCCACATACATGCGCAACGCCACGGCGTATGGTGTTTCACCTCGTCTTCGCCTTGATATCGTGCTGAATGACCTAGTCGCGTCGGCGTTCACCACGGGCCGTATTTACATAAAAAGCGACGGCACTCCCTGGCGCCCTATTGTCCATATCCGCGACATTATTGCTGCAGCGATTGCAGTACTTAGTGCACCACGCGAAGCAGTTCACAACCAGACCTTCAACGTCGGGCGCAACGAGGAGAACTTCCGCATACGCGACCTCGCCGATATTGTCGCTACAGTCGTTCCCGGTTGCCACATTGAGTACGCTCCTGGTGGCGGCCCAGATCTTCGCTGTTATCGCGTCAACTTCGACAAGATCGGTCGCGCGCTGCCGGGGTTCCAACCTCGTTGGACTGCTCTTGAAGGCGCGCGCGAACTCTATGACGCTTACCGTGCTGTAGGGCTCACTACAGCAGATATAGAGCGGGGACACTACATCCGAATCACGCAAATACAGAGGCTAATGAAAGCAGGGCAACTTGACAGCTCATTGCGATGGGCCAGCCAGCATGCCCAGGTTATCGCCTGAAAAAGCACCGAAATTCATTTAGGAACTCGGATACCGCCTATGGCTACGATGATTCTGACTGCTGAAACCCAGCAAAAAGCAGTTACCGTTAACTTATGCCGTTTTTGTGGAGCCGGCTTACTGGACACCTTTGTCGACCTGGGGATGTCCCCTCTCTGCGAAAGTTACCCTGGCTCGGCTGACCTAAACCGCGGCGAAGTCTACTTTCCGCTTCATGTTTATGTTTGTCGGACTTGCTTTTTGGTGCAACTTGAAGAATACGAAAGCCCACAGAATATCTTCGGCGAGTACGCGTATTTCTCGTCATATTCGGACTCATGGCTAAAGCACGCAGACAACTACTGCGCCCGCATGAAATCGCGATTCGGCCTCGACGGAGAAAGCTTCGTTGTCGAGGTGGCCAGCAATGACGGTTATCTCTTGCAGTATTTTGTTCAGCGCAATGTCCCGGTGCTTGGCATTGAACCCGCAGCCAATGTAGCTAAAGTCGCAGTAGAAAAAGGAGTCCCCACACTAGTGAAGTTCTTTGGGACCCAACTGGCCGAAGAACTAGCGAGTGATGGGCGCAGCGCAGACCTCGTTCTCGGCAATAATGTGCTCGCGCAGGTGCCAGACCTGAATGACTTCGTCGAAGGATTGAAGGTTCTACTGAAACCGGAAGGTGTCCTCACACTCGAGTTTCCGCATCTGCTAAAACTGATTGAGCACAATGAGTTCGACACCATTTATCACGAACATTTCTCCTATTTCTCCTTGTTGACGACAGTTCGCCTCATGGAGGCACATGGCCTCAGAGTGTTTGACGTTGAGGAGTTGGCATCGCATGGTGGTTCATTGCGTGTGTTCGCATGCCGTATGGAGGCAGAGACCCATCCCGTAGAACCGAGTATTGCTCGTGTGATTGAAGACGAGGAGCAGGCTGGGCTTGGAACGATAGAAGGCTATAAGAGTTTTGCCAAACAGGTAAAGGAGACCAAACTAGCACTACTGGGCTTCCTGCTTGAAGCCGCTCGTGAGGGTAAGAGTGTAGCGGGCTATGGCGCACCCGGTAAGAGCGCAACGTTGCTGCACTATTGCGGTATCGGAAAGGACCTAATCGAATACACGGTAGATCGAAGCCCTTACAAACAAGGGCGTTTTTTGCCGGGAACACACATTCCGATCTATTACCCCGACCGAATCCACGAGACAAAACCCGACTACGTGGTGATCTTACCTTGGAACTTGCAACACGAAATCGTGCAGCAACTGCAGTACATCCGTGAGTGGGGGGGGAAGTTTGTAGTGCCAATCCCCAAGGCGACGATTCTCTAAAAGTAAGGAGTGGCTAGCCATGAAAGTAGTTTTATTTTGCGGCGGATCGGGCATGAGGCTCCGTGGATATGCTGATGACGTCCCTAAACCTATGGTGCAAATTGGAACGCGACCCATCATGTGGCACCTGATGAAGTACTACGCCCACTTCGGGCACAAGGACTTTATCCTGTGCCTTGGATACAAGGGCAACTGTATCAAGGACTACTTTCTGCACTACGATGAATCTGTCTCCAATAATTTTGTTTGGTCGAAGGGTGGGAAGAACGTCGAACTGCTAAACCGTGACATGGACGACTGGACAATTACTTTCGTCGAGACAGGGGCGAATGCCAACATCGGGCAACGTCTCAAGGCCATCGAGCCCTACGTGCAGGGTGAAGACATGTTTCTCGCTAACTATGGAGACGGATTAAGCGATGTACCTCTTCCAGGGATGCTCGACACATTTCGGAAGAGTAATGCCATTGCCTCTTTGCTGCTGGTGCAGCCGACCTCGAGTTTTGACATCGTTTATACGGGATCTGAAGGAACGGTGAGGGAGATTCGCCCAATAACCCGTACCGATATGTGGATCAACGGTGGATTCTTCGCTATGCGCAACGAGATCTTCCAACATATTCTGCCTGGCGAGGAACTAGTTCGAGAGCCCTTCCAGCGATTGATTGATAAGCAGGCATTGCTCGCCCACAAATATAACGGTTTCTGGCAATGCATGGATACTTTCAAGGACAAGCAACATCTGGAGGAGCTAAACCAGGGGTTGGCACCGTGGAAAGTGTGGAATCAGACTCCGAATTCACTGGCAGATTACCAGTGTGAGCTTCTTGAAGAAAACAAGGACCAGCCGGTGGCGGCGTCGGCGCGTATATGATGCATCTGAATTTCGGCGTGAGAGCTGGCGGGGGGCTAAAGATTCTGTGCATGGGAGCGCATTCCGACGATATTGAAATTGGCTGCGGAGGGACACTCCTACGTATAGCTGATCAATATCCAGAATGCGAGTTTCACTGGGTGGTGTTCAACGCGATCGCAACCCGAGAGACGGAAGCCCGGCACGCAGCACAGTTGTTTGCTGGCTCCCGACTAAGGGGACCAATCTTCAAGACGTTTCAGGACGGATTCATGCCTTACGTAGGCGGCGAAGTGAAGGCAATTTTCGAAAGCGATCTAAAGCATCTTTCCCCCGACCTTATCTTCACTCATAACGGTAACGATGCTCATCAGGACCATCGTTTTATTTCGCAACTCACTTGGAATACTTTCCGCGATCACTTCATTTTGGAGTACGAGATTCCGAAATACGACGGGGACATGGGGCGCCCAAGCTTCTTCGTACCCCTCGAGAAAGAAGTCTGCGAAAAGAAGGTCGAATACCTCATGAATGCCTTTCAGTCGCAACATGCGAAACGCTGGTTTCAACCAGATACATTCCTTTCTCTGATGCGGCTTCGGGGAATGGAATGTGCTGCTTCCAGTGGCTACGCGGAGGCATTTTACTGTCGTAAGTTGTCGGTCTGAGTTGAACCAGCGAGAGGGCATGATGGAAACCACGTTTCACCTTGTGAACGCACGATGAAAGATTTGAAGGAGAAAACGATACGTGGCGGATTGGCAAGACTCTGTGCCCAAGGCGCTAACTTCTTTCTTCGCTTAGGCTCCCTGATGATATTAGCCCGACTCCTCGGGCCCAAAGATTTTGGATTGGTGGGCATGGTGACGGTCTTCACCGGCGTTTTGACGCTTTTCCGCGATTTTGGGCTGTCGTCCGCAGCAATTCAGCGTACGACCGTAACAGAGGAGCAGATTTCGACATTGTTCTGGATCAACATATTTGTTGGTGCGTTACTTACCCTTTTGGCCATAGCACTAGCACCAGTCATAACTGCCTTTTACCATGAGCCAAGACTTTTTATGGTTACAGTCGTCTTGGCGGTCGGATTTCTCTTCAACGCGGCCGGAGTACAGCACGGGGCGCTTTTGCAGCGCCAAATGCGTTTTACTACGTTGGCAGCGATAAACACAGTCAGTTTAATCGTCGGCACTGCAATTGCCATAGGCGGAGCCAAGGCCGGATACGGATATTGGGCCCTCGTAGCTATGAGCATCACTCTTCCGTTCACAAACACAGTTGGTTGCTGGTTGACCGTAACGTGGATTCCGGGAAGGCCGCGTAGAGGAGTTGGAATCCGGTCGATGATGCGTTTTGGCGGCACGATTACCTTGAATGGGCTGGTTGCGTACGTCGCGAACAATTTTGAAAAGGTCTTGTTGGGTCGATACTGGGGTGTTGATGCACTTGGCCTCTACGGGAGGGCATACCAACTCATCAACATTCCAACTGACAACCTGAATTCAGCGGCCGGTGAGGTAGCGTTTTCGGCGTTGTCGCGACTCCAAGGAGACCCTGATCGCCTCAAAAACTACTTCTTGAAGGGCTATACAGTGATCTTGGCGTTGACCTTACCTGTCACCGTTGCGTGCGCTCTTTTTGCGGATGACATGATATCTGTCTTCTTAGGACCAAAATGGGGGGCCGCGGCACCAATTTTTCGTTTATTGGCCCCAACGATCTTGGCCTTTGCAATTGTCAATCCCTTATTTTGGCTTCTCTCGTCACTAGGATTGGTCGAACGAAGCTTGAAGATGGGTCTGGTCATCGCTCCCGTCATGATCTTGAGCTATCTCGTGGCAGTGCCTTACGGGCCCCGAGGTGTTGCGGTCGCCTACTCGGCAGTAATGATGCTCTGGGTTATCCCGTGCATCATCTGGTCTGTCCATGACACAGTAATATCCTTCCGAGACATTGTTGTGGCCGTTGGCCGACCGCTGATCGGAAGCCTCGTGGCAGCTGGGTTTGCCTTCGGTGTGCGCTCGGTTTCCATTCAGTTCCTGTCTCCGCTGCCTCGACTTGTGTTGGAAATCACCGTTCTTCTAATTACGTTTATGGGGATGCTCCTGTTCGTCACAGGACAAAAGGCACTTTACCTGGATCTTGTCAGGGGATTAAGACGCCCTTCATCTGCCAGAGAAGAAGGGGATTTGGCTTCAACGTAAATATGAGATTTTGGACCTAGTCACCAAGGACCATTAGGTCGCGGACTAATCTCCAAAGATTGAATTTAATCGGAAAAACCTAACGATAGGGAACCGACTGGAAACGTCATTCGCTGACGAAATAGTAAGCAGATCGGTCCGTTAAATATCACAAGACAGAACTTGAAGAGCCAACCTTGCCTAACGCGTCAAATCATGTGGCGAAGGGGTGATTTGAACCGGTTGTTTTGCTGAAGCTAAAGCTTATGAAAATTGGCTTGTTAGATCATATGGGGTACGGAAACCTGGGTGATGCTGCTACCCAAGAGGCATTAATTGCGAACATCAAGCGACGTCTGCCGGACACTGAGATTGTTGGATTTTCACTGAACCCCGATGACACCAGGAAGCGACACGATATTGCCTGCTACTCAATTACACATTGGCATCCAGGGCTTGCCAAATCCGGGTTAGCAAGGGTGGATGATCCGAATCTGTGGTCTCAACTCAAATTGACTTCTAAAAGGGTCCCTATTGTTTCTGGGATGATCAAGCGTGCTTTGCATTTATGCCGAGAAGTGGCGCATCTGTTCCGGTCCTACAAAGTGTTACGGTCCCTAGATACCATGATCATCGCTGGCGGAGGGCAGTTGACAGAATTATGGCGCGGCCCTTGGTCACATCCTTACAACGTGCTTAAGTTTTCGATACTTACAAAGCTCGCAAACAGAAGGCTGTTATTCCTCAACGTAGGCGCGGGGCCTTTGAGCAGTAATCTAAGCAAAATTTTCGTCAAATTTGCCGTCCATCTGGCTGACTACGTTTCACTTCGTGATGTCGAGTCGCAAGCATTAATCCGGCGGCTAGGAGTGAACCGCACAACTGAGGTCTTTCCCGATTCTGTTTACGCTCTTGATGTTTCAAGCTATGAAGCCACTGAAACCGTGAAGCCTTTGAGACCGCTGGTAGGAATCAATCCGATTGGGTTCTGTGATCCACGGGTTTGGCTAAAACGAGACAAGTCTGCATATTTACATTATCTAGATAAATTGACAGAGTTTTCGTTGTGGCTTATTCGTCAAGACTACACATTACGAATATTTTCTGGTGAACTGAGTGTTGATGTCCATGCAGTAGAAGATCTAAAAGAACGGATACTGAACAGCTTGCCGTCAGGTAATCATGGCGAGATGTTTATACCCCCAAGTATCGATTTGAAAGATCTGTTGACTGAAATGTCTCGGTTCGACTTCGTCGTTACTTCCAAGTTTCACGGTGTAGTATTTTCTCACCTCTTGGAAAAACCAGTAATCGCCCTCAGCTATCACAAGAAGATAGACGACTTGATGCGAACTGTGGGACATAGCCAACATTGCCTGAATATAGAGAGCTTTGATTGTGAGCACTTCAAGAAGACATTTAAATCGTTGGTCGAAAATGCCGAGGGCCTCAAATCGCAATTTCGCAAGGAGGCGTATTCGAGATCTGAGTTATTAAAGACGCAGTTCGACCAGCTTTTCACGTGTCGAGATTCAGAGTTCTATTTAGATGCCTTGAAATCTGAGAAGAATGGAGCCGTCGTAGGTAACTCGACCTAGCGAACATGGATCTCTGCTTTTTCGCAGAAGGGGGGGGAATGGACAGCGCATTACAACCTTTAGTAAGCGTCGTAACTCCGGTGTACAACGAGGCGGTTCACCTCGCGGAGTGTATCGAGAGCGTTCTCGCTCAGACATATCACAACTGGAACTACACCATCATCGACAACTGCAGCACCGATGGGTCCTTGGAAGTCGCCCGCCGATATGCGGCAAGAGACCGACGGATTCGGATTCACGCGAATCAACAGTTTCTACCCGTCATTTCGAACCACAATCTCGCATTGCGCCTGATTTCCGCTGAAAGCAAATACTGCAAGGTAGTGCTTGGGGATGATTGGATCTTTCCTAATTGTCTAGAACAAATGGTCGGCCTCGCTGAGTCGCATCCCTCGGTCGGAATCGTCGGCGCCTACGCACTGGAGGGGCAACGAGTTGCGTGGACGGGGTTACCATATCCGAGTTCCTTGGTTTCCGGTCTAGAGATCTGTCGCCGCCATCTCCTCGAGGGACTGTATGTATTTGGATCGGCAAACGCAGTCCTCTATCGCGCGGATTTGGTAAGGAGCCGTGATCCCTTCTACAACGAGGCCAACATCCATGCAGACACAGAGGTGTGTTTTGCACTTCTTAAGATGTGCGACTTTGGCTTTGTCCATCAGGTACTCTCTTTCACCAGAGTGCGGCCAGGGTCGCTCACGACAGCTTCCGAGGCACGGGCCACCTATTTTCCAAGTATGTTGCGGCTTCTGAACACGTATGCTCCGGACTACCTGACTTCTCAGGAAGGTGAAGCACAGCTTGCGCAGTTGATGCTGGAATATTACAGATTCCTAGGTAAGAGCCTGATGTTACGTCGTGACAAGCAGTTCTGGGACTATCACAAGGAGGAGTTAAATAAGGCGGCCATGGGATTTAGCCATGTTCGTTTGGTCAAGGGTACGCTAGAAACTCTGTGCAACGCTGCTGTGGATCCTAGAAATACAGCGCGAAGGTTGCTACAGAGCGGTCGCAAGCTACGATTTTCCGGCCGCGTGCAGAATCTGAAGGGCGAGCCGAGCACTATCACAGCAAAGGAGTCGCACGAAAATGAGACACCGCCGCATGAGCCGTTCAGTCTGAAGGTGCACTAGGGGGACGAGAGACATACCTAATACGTGATTCGACCTCAAACCTTGTGCGTTGCATCCTACTGCACAGCCCAATACATGACAGGGATAAACACCGCGGATAGACCCATCGTGGAGACAGACAGTAATGGCATATATATATTCGCTTCCGACTTCAGCCTCATTTACTGGAAAAGGTTTGGTGGGATATACGTTTGGCCCACTGAGTCAAAAAGATGTAGAGCTCTACTACGTCGAAGTAAAAAAAGGCCACGATGTATTCATGATAAGCAAGAAGATCACACGCACATACTACATTCTCTCCGGAAGTGGTTACTTTACTATAGGAGGTCATAAATATAATGTCGGGCCTGGGATGCTCATCGAGGTCCCGCCGAAGATCGAATATTGCTACTCTGGGAGAATGACACTCATTGCTTTTTCTAAGCCGCGCTGGTTTAGCGGGAATGATACTTTTACCAAGTGGAATGCCGATGTCGTCGGTCAAGATTTGGCATATCGGACAGATGGAGGATCCCTATTGACGCGATTAGTTAGAGTGAGGCTCTTCGGAAAATCGCCGGTCAACGCCTTTCTACGGCTCAATCAGCGAATATGGGACAATCTGCCTTCGTCCTTGGCTGTTCTTAGTGCAGTGCGCCTATGCGGTGATTTCTCGCACAAAGTCGCTCGCATGCAAGTTCGCTCCCAAGCTTTTGCCACGTTATTTCTTCGAAATCGACCTGAATTGGAATTGATCCGACGTCTCTTAGAGAGGACTGCGAAAGGCGGTCACCTAAGAGTGACAGTGTTAGGCTGCAGTACTGGTGCTGAGGCTTACTCGGTGGCTTGGAAAATACGGTCTGCGAGGCCTGATATAAAACTTACACTCCGCGCGGTGGATATTTCCAAACAGGCAGTGGAATTTGCGAAATGTGGCATGTATTCGATTGCAAGCTCGCAATTGACCGATACACAGATATTTGAAGCGGTGACTCCATCTGAGATGGAAGAGTTATTCCACAGGAACGGAGACACCGTTACAGTGAAATCTTGGATCAAAGAAGGTATCGAGTGGCACGTTGGCGATGTCGGAGAGCCGGAGGTCATCGATGGTCTAGGTCCCCAAGATATCGTAGTGGCAAACAACTTTCTGTGCCATATGGATCCTCCGAGCGCGGAGATGTGTCTGCGCAACATTGCTCGCCTGGTGAGTCCGAATGGATACGTGTTTGTTTCTGGAATCGACTTGGACGTCCGGACAAAAGTTGCGCGCGATTTAGGATGGGTTCCGCTGGAAGAATTGCTCGAGGAGGTTCACGAAGGAGATCCTTATTTGAGAAGATATTGGCCGGGTCGATATGCAGGCCTCGAGCCTTTGAATAAAAAGAGAGCTGATTGGCGAATTCGCTATGCAGCGGCTTTTCAGTTCGTCCCTAGGGTGATTTCGTCGCTGACTCTATGTAACGAGGAACTCGGGGGCGGGTCAGAGCGGTCGGAGTGGGTCCCAGTTTTGTCTGGAGATGGGAACTCCAATCATCCGATGGACGCTAATTAAATGGGCCAGCCGATCATGTCGCCAAACAATGAAGACATAGATCTGGAACGATGGACATTGGCCGATCGAATTGCCGAGAAATCAGTGCTCGTGTCAGGCGGCAGTGGCTTCATCGGTACGCATCTTTGCCGCCGACTTATCGCCTCCGGAGCCAGATTGCATGTCGTTTCACGCGAGCGGCGAAAGTCAGAAAGCGAGCGCCTTCAATGGTGGCAGGCCGATTTTAAGGACATCGTTGCAGTTCGTCAAATCTTTAAGGACACACAGCCGCATCTAGTTTTTCATCTAGCTAGCCAGGTTATTGGTGCACGCCAATTAGGGGCTGTGTTACCAACTTTTTATGATAACCTTGCCAGCACGGTTCACTTGCTAACTGCAGCCGCCGAAACAGGATGCCAGCGCGTTGTCCTGGCAAGTTCCTCAGAGGAACCGCAAATCTTCGACGACACAACCTTCGCTTGTTCTCCTTATGCAGCGTCGAAATGGGCGAGCAGCATTTATGGACGCATGTTCCAACAGTTGTTTCAACTGCCGGTTGTGATGCCCCGCATCTTTATGACCTATGGTCCCGATCAGAAAGATTTGGAGAAATTGGTGCCCTTTGTGACGCTCAATCTGCTCCGCGGTGAGGCGCCGAAGCTAAGCAGTGGTCGGCGGCGGGCGGACTGGATCTATGTTGACGATGTGGTTGAAGGTTTGCTGAGAGCAGCAATCACTCCCGGGATTGAGGGTTGCTCGTTCGATCTCGGCTCGGGCACATTGGTGTCAGTTCGTGAAATCGTAGAGCGAATTGCTGAGATCGTTGGTGCTTCCATCGAACCGACCTTCGGTGCTTTGCCAGATCGGCCGTTTGAGCAGGAACGGCCAGCTGACACCACCTTCTCGTCCGACAAGCTGGGATACCATCCCAGAACCACCCTCAACCTTGGACTTGAGACCACAGTAGCTTGGTATCGTAGGCAACTCAGTTCGGCTTCGAACTAACTCCCTTCGACAGGGGGTAACTCCGCTGTCCCTCGGCAAGAAATCCCCGCTCTGGAATGCGGTCTCTATAAACGATCGAAGCCTTGGCAAGAATTGATCCCGAGGTCGTGTATCTGAGCGTGCGAAAAATGAAAACCCAAATTATGCGATTAGCTAAGACCAGCCTTCTGGTGCTGACCCTACTCAGCCCGATGCGTGCTATTGGACAAGTTTCAGTTTTGACCCAGCACAACGACAACGCTCGCACCGGACAGAACCTGAATGAGACTACCCTCAATACTTCGAACGTCAGCCAAAATAGTTTCGGGAAGCTATTCTCGCGCACGGTTGACGGCTTTATCTATGCCCAGCCGCTGTATGTTCCAGGACTTACGATTCAAGGGGCAACCCATAATGTCGTGTATGTCGCCACTCAGCACAACAGCGTATATGCGTTTGACGCCGACAATCCCAACACTCCGGCTCCCTTGTGGCAAGTGAACCTGGGCACACCTGTTCCCAGCCAGGACATCTGCATAATCAGTGGCGATACCAATCCGGCAGATTGCCCTTACTACGATATTAGCCCGGAGATCGGAATCACCAGCACGCCCGTCATCGACCCCGTGGCAGGGATCATCTATCTGGTCGACAGGACGAAGAACACAACAAACAGTACTTATCACGATTATCTTCACGCATTGAGCCTGACAACTGGAGCCGAAGAGCTTGCCGGCCCAGTGGAAATCACGGGCCAGGTAGCCGGGACCGGTACAGGAAGTTCCGGTGGCATCGTCGCATTTCAAGCTGCCTATCAGCATCAGCGGCCAGCATTACTTCTCGAGAATGGAGTCCTTTATCTAGCGTTCGGTTCAGTCGGCGATATTGGTGGTGTTTATCATGGCTGGGTAATGAGCTACAACGCCTCAACGCTGCAACAAGAGGCGATATTCAACGTTACTCCAGATGGGGACGATGGCGGAATGTGGTCTGCCGGACAAGGGCCGGTTGCTGACAGCTCGGGCAATATCTATATGATGACCGGAAACGGTGACTTCAATGCAAATACGGGCGGCACAGACTACGGCGATTCATTTATAAAGTTCAGTGGCTCGAGCCTCGCCGTATCGGACTATTTCACCCCGGACACTCAGGCGACGTTGAACGCCGATAATACCGATCTGGGATCCGGTGGCCCAATGTTGATGCCGGGTACTTCGCTGCTTGTAGGTATGGGAAAAGACGCAACCCTGCGAGTAGTCAACAGCGCCAATATGGGCCACTATAACTCAAGTACTAACAACGATGTTCAGGAGTTCTCCCCGACATCTAATGCCTTTTTCAGCTCTCCGATCTACTGGAATAGCCCCAACTTTGGGCCGGTCATATACATCTGGGGTGCGGGCGACTATCTGAAGGCATTCCAGTTCAAGGGATCGACTTTTGCCACGACCCCAGTTTCCCAAGGTACATCGCTGAATAGTTCTGGTGATCCTAACGCGGCGGCCCTTTCGATTTCTGCTGATGGGAGCATGACGGGCACGGGCGTTCTTTGGTCAACTGCCTCAATTTCCCAGTGGGCGAAAGGCACCCAGGTTCCTGGGATTGTCCGCGCCTTCGACGCTACTAATCTTACTGATGAGCTATGGAACAGCACGCAAAATCTGGCACGGGATGATGTAGGTAATTCGGCTAAGTTCAATCCCCCGACGATCGCCAATGGGAAAGTGTACGTTGGATCGTTTTCCGGACAGCTACAGGTCTATGGCCTGAATCCCCCGGCCTTCCAGGGAGTTCAATTCGTTCAGGTCGCTTCAGCCACGCCCCAATCAACTCAGACAACGGTTCCTGTTCCCTTCACCGGAGCGCAGACCGCCGGTGACCTGAACGTTGTCATCGTGGGCTGGAACGACACCACCGCCGCAGTGCAGTCGGTTGCCGATTCCGCTGGGAACACCTACACGCTGGCATTGGGTCCGACCAAAGGTACGGGATTGAGCGAGTCGATCTATTACGCAAAGAGCATTTTGGCGAGCACCGCCAATACGGTAACCGTCACTTTCAATCAAGGGGCAACTAAGCCGGACGTCCGCATCCTGGAGTACAGCGGAGTGGCGACGTTCAGCCCTCTGGATGTATCAACCGGCGCATCGGGAAACACCTATATTGCCGACAGTGGCTATGTGAATACAAATGCCGCGAACGAACTGATTGTCGGGGCCAGCATGGTGCAGAGTAATACCACGGTGATGGCCGGCGCGCCCTTTACACCCAGAGTTATCACATCACCGGATTCGGATCTTGCAGCAGACCGCCTCGTAAATGTGCCTGGTAGTTATCATTCGTGGGAACCTCTGAACGCCGCTGGCAACTGGGTCATGCAAGTTGTCACGTTCAAAGCTGCTTCCACGAGCACCGTACCGTTTGTAAGTAGCGTAACTCCAAACGCCGGACCGCTATCGGGCGGAACCGCTGTAACGATTACAGGCATTGACTTCGCAGCGGGTGCGACGGTGGCCTTTGGCAGTACCGCGGCGACCAACGTGACGGTGGTGAACAGCACGACCATCACGGCGACCACGCCGGCAGGCAGCGCGGGAGCGGTGACTGTAACGGTGACCAACTCCGGCGGTCAGAGCGGCAGCCTCGCGGGTGCTTTCACCTATGCGGCTCCCCCGACGGTGAGCGGCGTCAGTCCCAACAGCGGATCGACTTCGGGCGGAACCGCAGTGACCGTCACTGGGACCAACTTCGCAAGCGGGTCTGCGGTAAAGTTTGGCTCGGCGGCTGCGACCAGTGTGACGGTGGTCAACAGCACGACCATCACAGCGACCACGCCAGCGGGCAGCGCGGGAGCGGCGACCGCGACGGTGACGGTGAACGGTCAGAGCGGCAACCTGGCCAGTGCCTTTACCTACATTGTGGAGCCGACAGTGAGCAGCGTGTCCCCGAACAGCGGTCCCGTAGCCGGTGGAACATCGGTGACCATCACCGGGACCAACTTCGCCAGCGGGGCGACCGTGACGTTTGGCAGCACAGCGGCCACCGCGGTGACGGTGGTCAACAGCACCACCATCACGGCCACGACTCCAGCGGGCAGTGCCGGAGCAACAACAGTGACGGTAGCGGTGAACGGGCAGAGCGGCAGCCTGGCCAGTGCCTTCACCTACATCGGACAGCCGACGCTGACCAGTGTCAGTCCCAACAACGGTCCTGCGTCGGGCGGCACGGCGGTGACCCTCACCGGCACCAACTTCGCAGCCGGGGCAACGGTGAAGTTCGGCTCGACGGCGGCGACCAGCGTGACGGTGGTGAGCAGCACCAGCATCACAGCAGCCACGCCTGCGGGCAGTGTAGGCGCGGTGACCGTGACGGTGACCAACTCAGGAGGACAGACCGGGAGCCTGACCAACGGCTATACCTATAACGCATCGGTGCCGATCAGCTTCACCCAGGTGGCCTCGGCCACACCGCAGACGACCTCCGCCACGGTGAGCGTGAGCTACCCTGCGGCCCAGACGGCGGGAGACCTGAACGTGGTGGTAGTGGGGTGGAACGACACCACCTCGACGGTGCAGTCCGTCAAGGACAGTGCGGGCAACACCTACAGCCTGGCCATCGGGCCCACCGTCGGAACCGGTTTGCAGGAATCGATCTACTATGCGGCGAACATAGCGGGCGGCAGCAGCAACGCGGTGACGGTAACCTTCAGCCAGGCGGCGGCGTTTCCGGATGTGCGCATCCTGGAGTACCGGGGAGTCACAACGCTGGACGTGACGGCAGGCACAACCGGGAGTAGTGCGGCCGCCAGCAGCGGCGCGGCGACCACGACCAGCGCCAACGAGTTGATCTTCGGGGCCGACTACGTATCGACGACGACAACGGCGGCGGGCAGCGGATTTACCTCGCGTATCATCACGACTCCGGACGGAGATATAGCTGAAGACAAGATCGTGACGACGGCGGGCAGCAACAGCGCCACTGCGACCTTGAGCGGCGCCGGACCCTGGGTCATGCAAATGGTGACCTTCTTCGCGACCCCGTCCGGCCCGGCACCGACAGTGAGCAGTGTCACTCCCAACAGCGGGTCGACTGCAGGAGGCACCGCAGTCACCATCACGGGAACGAACTTCGTCGCCGGCGCAACAGTGACCTTCGGCAGCACCGCGGCCACCAGCGTGGCAGTAGTCAACGCCACCACCATCACCGCCACAGCTCCGGCAGGCAGTGCGGGCGCAGCAACGGTGACGGTCACCAACTCCGGCGGTCAGAGCGGGAGCCTCGCCAGTGCCTTCACCTACATCGCGCCGCCAACCGTGACCAGTGTCTCGCCCAACGGTGGCCCACTTGCCGGCGGCACGCCAGTGACCATCACAGGAACCAACTTCGCCGCCGGAGCAACAGTAACCTTCGGCAGCACCGCGGCCACCAGCGTGACCGTAGTCAACGCCACCACCATCACCGCAACCACACCAGCAGGCAGCGCCGGTGCGGTGACCGTAACCGTAACCAACAGCAATGGACTCAGCGGCAACCTCGCCAGCGGATTTACCTTCGCTCCAGCCCCAACCGTCAGCAGTGTCTCGCCCAACACCGGATCAACCGCGGGCGGAACGGCGATAACGATTACGGGAACGAACTTCGCCCCGGGGGCCACGGTAGAGATTCTGGAAACGAGAAGGCAAGCGACCAACGTGGTGGTGGTGAACAGCACCACCATCACCGCCACTACGCCGACGGGGAACGCCGGCGCGGTGACCGTGACGGTAGCGGTGAACGGACAGAGTGGAAACCTGGCCAACGGGTTTACCTATATAGTTTCGCCGACGGTGAGTAGCGTTAGTCCGAACAGCGGCCCAGTGGGGGGCGGGACGACGGTGACCATCACCGGGACCAACTTCGCGACCGGGGCGGCAGTGACGTTTGGTAGCACGTCGGCGACCAACGTGACGGTGGTGAACAGCACGACCATCACGGCGACCACCCCGGCAGGCAGCGCGGGAGCGGTGACCGTGACGGTAACGGTGAACGGTCAGAGCGGAAGCCTGGCCGGTGCCTTTACCTATGCGGCTTCCCCGACGGTGAGCAGCGTCAGTCCCAACAGCGGGTCGACTTCAGGCGGAACCGCAGTGACCATCATGGGGACCAACTTCGTCGCCGGGGCGGCGGTGACCTTCGGCTCGGCGGCAGCGACCAGTGTGACGGTAGTGAACAGCACCACCATTACAGCCACCACGCCGGCGGGCACTACCGGCGCCGCGACCGTGACCGTGACCAACTCGAGCGGTCAGAGTGGCAGTCTGGCCAGTGCCTTCACCTATATCGTGAAGCCCACGGTGACCAGCGTGTCCCCGAACAGCGGTCCCGTAGCCGGTGGAACATCGGTGACCATCACAGGAACCAACTTCGCCAGCGGTGCGACCGTGACGTTTGGCAGTACTGCGGCCACCGCGGTGACAGTGGTCAACAGCACCACCATCACAGCGACCACTCCAGCGGGCAGTGCGGGAGCAACGATGGTGACGGTAGCGGTGAACGGGCAGAGCGGCAGCCTGGCCAGTGCCTTCACCTACATCGGACAGCCGACGCTGATCAGTGTCAGTCCCAACAACGGTCCTGCGTCGGGCGGCACGGCGGTGACCCTCACCGGCACCAACTTCGCAGCCGGGGCAACGGTGAAGTTCGGCTCGACGGCGGCGACCAGCGTGACCGTGGTGAGCAGCACCAGCATCACAGCAGCCACGCCTGCGGGCAGTGTAGGCGCGGTGACCGTGACGGTGACCAACTCAGGAGGACAGACCGGGAGCCTGACCAACGGGTACACCTATAACGCATCGGTGCCGATCAGCTTCACCCAGGTGGCCTCGGCCACACCGCAAGCCGCCTCCGCCACGGTGAGCGTGAGCTACCCTGCAGCCCAGACAGCGGGAGACCTCAACGTGGTGGCAGTGGGGTGGAACGACACCACCTCGACGGTGCAGTCCGTCAAGGACAGTGCGGGCAACACCTACAGCCTGGCCATCGGGCCGACGGTCGGAACCGGTTTGCAGGAATCGATCTACTATGCAGCGAACATAGCGGGCGGCAGCGGCAACGCGGTAACGGTAACCTTCAGCCAGGCAGCGGCATTTCCGGATGTGCGCATCCTGGAGTACCGGGGAGTCACAACACTGGACGTGACGGCAGGCACAAGCGGGAGTAGTGCGGCCGCCAGCAGCGGCGCGGCGACCACGACCAGCGCCAACGAGTTGATCTTCGGGGCCGACTACGTATCGACGACGACAACGGCGGCGGGCAGCGGATTTACCTCGCGTATCATCACGACTCCGGACGGAGATATAGCTGAAGACAAGATCGTGACGACGGCGGGCAGCAACAGCGCCACTGCAACCTTGAGCGGCTCCGGACCTTGGGTCATGCAAATGGTGACCTTCTCCGCGACCCCGTCCGGCCCGGCACCGACAGTGAGCAGTGTCACTCCCAACAGCGGGTCGACTGCAGGAGGCACCGCAGTCACCATCACGGGAACGAACTTCGTCGCCGGAGCAACAGTGACCTTCGGCAGCACCGCGGGCACAAGCGTCGTAGTCGTCAACAGCACCACCATCACCGCCACAGCTCCGGCAGCCAGTGCGGGCGCAGCGACGGTAACCGTCACCAACTCAGGCGGTCAGAGCGGGAGCCTCGCCAGTGCCTTCACCTACATCGCGCCGCCAACCGTGACCAGTGTCTCGCCCAACGGTGGCCCACTTGCCGGCGGCACGGCAGTGACCATCACAGGAACCAACTTCGCCGCCGGAGCAACAGTAACCTTCGGCAGCACCGCGGCCACCAGCGTGACCGTAGTCAACGCCACCACCATCACCGCAACCACACCAGCAGGCAGCGCCGGTGCGGTGACCGTAACCGTAACCAACAGCAATGGACTCAGCGGCAACCTCGCCAGCGGATTTACCTTCGCTCCAGCCCCAACCGTCAGCAGTGTCTCGCCCAACACCGGATCAACCGCGGGCGGAACGGCGATAACGATTACGGGAACGAACTTCGCCCCGGGGGCCACGGTAGAGATTCTGGAAACGAGAAGGCAAGCGACCAACGTGGTGGTGGTGAACAGCACCACCATCACCGCCACTACGCCGACGGGGAACGCCGGCGCGGTGACCGTGACGGTAGCGGTGAACGGACAGAGTGGAAACCTGGCCAACGGGTTTACCTATATAGTTTCGCCGACGGTGAGTAGCGTTAGTCCGAACAGCGGCCCAGTGGGGGGCGGGACGACGGTGACCATCACCGGGACCAACTTCGCGACCGGGGCGGCAGTGACGTTTGGTAGCACGTCGGCGACCAACGTGACGGTGGTGAACAGCACGACCATCACGGCGACCACCCCGGCAGGCAGCGCGGGAGCGGTGACCGTGACGGTAACGGTGAACGGTCAGAGCGGAAGCCTGGCCGGTGCCTTTACCTATGCGGCTTCCCCGACGGTGAGCAGCGTCAGTCCCAACAGCGGGTCGACTTCAGGCGGAACCGCAGTGACCATCATGGGGACCAACTTCGTCGCCGGGGCGGCGGTGACCTTCGGCTCGGCGGCAGCGACCAGTGTGACGGTAGTGAACAGCACCACCATTACAGCCACCACGCCGGCGGGCACTACCGGCGCCGCGACCGTGACCGTGACCAACTCGAGCGGTCAGAGTGGCAGTCTGGCCAGTGCCTTCACCTATATCGTGAAGCCCACGGTGACCAGCGTGTCCCCGAACAGCGGTCCCGTAGCCGGTGGAACATCGGTGACCATCACAGGAACCAACTTCGCCAGCGGTGCGACCGTGACGTTTGGCAGTACTGCGGCCACCGCGGTGACAGTGGTCAACAGCACCACCATCACAGCGACCACTCCAGCGGGCAGTGCGGGAGCAACGATGGTGACGGTAGCGGTGAACGGGCAGAGCGGCAGCCTGGCCAGTGCCTTCACCTACATCGGACAGCCGACGCTGATCAGTGTCAGTCCCAACAACGGTCCTGCGTCGGGCGGCACGGCGGTGACCCTCACCGGCACCAACTTCGCAGCCGGGGCAACGGTGAAGTTCGGCTCGACGGCGGCGACCAGCGTGACCGTGGTGAGCAGCACCAGCATCACAGCAGCCACGCCTGCGGGCAGTGTAGGCGCGGTGACCGTGACGGTGACCAACTCAGGAGGACAGACCGGGAGCCTGACCAACGGGTACACCTATAACGCATCGGTGCCGATCAGCTTCACCCAGGTGGCCTCGGCCACACCGCAAGCCGCCTCCGCCACGGTGAGCGTGAGCTACCCTGCAGCCCAGACAGCGGGAGACCTCAACGTGGTGGCAGTGGGGTGGAACGACACCACCTCGACGGTGCAGTCCGTCAAGGACAGTGCGGGCAACACCTACAGCCTGGCCATCGGGCCGACGGTCGGAACCGGTTTGCAGGAATCGATCTACTATGCAGCGAACATAGCGGGCGGCAGCGGCAACGCGGTAACGGTAACCTTCAGCCAGGCAGCGGCATTTCCGGATGTGCGCATCCTGGAGTACCGGGGAGTCACAACACTGGACGTGACGGCAGGCACAAGCGGGAGTAGTGCGGCCGCCAGCAGCGGCGCGGCGACCACGACCAGCGCCAACGAGTTGATCTTCGGGGCCGACTACGTATCGACGACGACAACGGCGGCGGGCAGCGGATTTACCTCGCGTATCATCACGACTCCGGACGGAGATATAGCTGAAGACAAGATCGTGACGACGGCGGGCAGCAACAGCGCCACTGCAACCTTGAGCGGCTCCGGACCTTGGGTCATGCAAATGGTGACCTTCTCCGCGACCCCGTCCGGCCCGGCACCGACAGTGAGCAGTGTCACTCCCAACAGCGGGTCGACTGCAGGAGGCACCGCAGTCACCATCACGGGAACGAACTTCGTCGCCGGAGCAACAGTGACCTTCGGCAGCACCGCGGGCACAAGCGTCGTAGTCGTCAACAGCACCACCATCACCGCCACAGCTCCGGCAGCCAGTGCGGGCGCAGCGACGGTAACCGTCACCAACTCAGGCGGTCAGAGCGGGAGCCTCGCCAGTGCCTTCACCTACATCGCGCCGCCAACCGTGACCAGTGTCTCGCCCAACGGTGGCCCACTTGCCGGCGGCACGGCAGTGACCATCACAGGAACCAACTTCGCCGCCGGAGCAACAGTAACCTTCGGCGGCACCGCGGCCACCAGCGTGACCGTGGTCAACACCACCACCATCACCGCAACCACACCAGCAGGCAGTGCCGGTGCGGTGACCGTAACCGTAACCAACAGCAATGGACTCAGCGGCAACCTCGCAAGCGCCTTCACCTTCGCTCCAGCTCCAACGGTCACCAGCGTCTCGCCCAACACCGGATCAACCGCGGGCGGAACGGCAGTCACCATCACAGGAACCAACTTCGCGGCCGGAGCAACAGTGACCTTCGCCAGCACCGCGGCCACCAGCGTCGTGGTGGTCAACACCACCACCATCACCGCCACTACGCCGACGGGCAGCGCCGGCGCCGTCACCGTAACTGTCACCAACCCCGGCAATCAAAGCGGAAGCCTCACCACCGCCTTTACCTATGTGGTCACAGCCGGAATTACAGCTCCCGGCAACTTCTCCGGTGCCCTAATGGGGACCTCAGTACCGACTTATGTCGCCGGACAGCAGTACTACAACGCGACTAAAGGCACTTCGTTTACGTCTTCATCTTTCAACAGCACCGGCGCGGATCTATTGGTTATGTTTCTGGGCTGCCATAACAACACGATCTTCACGGTCACTGACAGCTACGGCAATACCTGGTTTCCCTTGGCCGGTCCAGCTTTCAAAGTCGGGAGTAGCGGATTTCCCATGGAAGGCGAATTCTTCTACGCTCCAAACGCGAAAACTGGGACAGGCCATACTGTAACGGTCGGGCTCAGCCAGCCTGAACCCTTAGTTATGTCGATTGCCGCGTTATTGGGCGACAACATCTACTCGCCGATAGACGCTTATAGCTTTATCACAGGCGACAATGGGACAATTGCTAAGTACATCAGCAGCAGTCCATTAATCACGTCTCAGCCGAACGATCTGCTCCTCGGAATTGTTAAAGGATTCGGGAACAACACCTACACGGCGGGGACCGCATACACAGGACAAGCGGCATCTACCGGCCTAAACTTCAGCGCCGAAACGGGAGTTGCACTTACAGTCGGCAACTATAGTTCCAGCTTTATTGCTTCCGCAGGTGACTTCTGGCAAACCGTTATCGCGGCGATTGCGCCCAAACCGAATGAGGCTGTCTTCAGTTGGACGCCATCTACCGGCGGCATTATCGCTAGCTATCTCGTTGAAAGATGCACGGGTCTGAACTGCTCCAATTTCAGCCAGATCGGCAGCGTCTCAGCCCCGGCTCTGACTTACACAGACACAACCATTTCATCAGGAACTGTCTACAGCTATAGAGTCCGCGCTCAAAGCTCTACCAATACTTTCAGTGCATATTCCATTGTCCAGCCACTTAGTCCGGTCATACCGTACATCGTATCCGGCTTTGCCGCTAATTCGCTAAGGGCATTGTCGTGGAATGCGTCAGGAGAAAATGGAGGTTCGATCAGCCAGTATTCTATCGAAAGATGTGCTGGCGCTGGATGCTCCAATTTTTCTCAGATCGCAGCGACGTCAAGCACCTCTTATATCGACGTTTCTGCGGCAGGCGGCACGACTTATACTTATCGAGCAAGAGCTCAAGATGTCAATGCCGTTTACGGTCCCTATTCAGTGGCGGCGACGGTCACAATTCCAGCCTATTTCGATAACGCAGCGGACGGTGGAAACAATGGAGGGAGCACGACGTCGCTTACCTATGCGTATACCGTCGGCGCGAATTCCAACCGCCTGCTGCTGGTGAACCTAGTTGGCGACTCGTCAGCAGATGATATCTCCTCCGTTACATATGGTGGGGCATCGATGACTCTTGTTACAAAAGTCCACACGCCAACGCCAAATCAGTTATGGCACTATCTGTATTATCTGCTGTCGCCAGTCTCCGGAAAAAACAACGTTGTTATCACAGCAGCCAGTTCCCACAACCTGATATCGGAAGCTACGTCTTGGTACAACGTCGCACAATCTGGCCAACCCCAGGCATTCACGACTGCCACGGCGGCTTCCGGTGTGACCTTAACAACATCTTTACCAGCAAGTTCCAACAACGCGATAGTTGCGGAGAGCATGTGGGCTCCCGTGCAGGTTCTTCCGAGTACTGGCTCGACTGAGCTGGTTGAGGATTCGGCCTTTCAGAGTCTCGGCATGTTTTCGAGCGTTCCATCGCCTGTCACTCAGGCTTTCCCGCTGTCTATGACGAACACATGGGGTGGTCAGGACTCGGCCTCCAGCATAATGAGTTCTTTCTTTCTCGCGTCAAATGGAACGGCCGGCATAGCATATGACAACTCGGCTGATGGCGGAAACAATGGCGGATCAACAACATCGCTAACGTATTCTTATACAGTGGGGAGCGGTCTTAACCGGCTACTGATAGTTAATCTGATTGGGGATAACGTGGCTGACGATATTTCGGCTGTCACTTATGCCGGTGTTCCGATGACCCTTGTTGGCAAGATCCAAGCCCCGTCTAGTAACAACTGGCAATATCTGTACTACCTCGTTAACCCGTCCAGCGGTTCCAACAACATTGTCGTAACCGCGGCTAGTGCTCATTACCTGATATCTGAAGCAGCGTCTTGGTTCAACGTCAAGCAGATCGCCCAGCCGGACGCTTCGACGACGAACACAGCGGCCGCAGCAAGTACCTCCATTACTACATCATTGACCACTGTCGCATCCGGATCGCTGGTCGTACAAGGGCTCTGGTCTTACGGACATCTAGCCGCTGGCGCGGGCGCAACTCAGATACTTGTTGATGCAGCGATCGGTGGGGCGGGGATTTTCGTGAGCAGCGGATCTCCGGTTTCTCCGGCTGGGAACGTCAGTATGACGACCATTTCCGACGGGACACAAAGCACTGGCGTCATTATGGCGTCGTTTGCTCCCGCGCCCTAGAATCGAAATAAAAGGGGAACTCTGTTGCCCGGGAACAAACGAATAATATTAGTGCCCTAAATAGACATCAGTTCAGGCGGGCGCATAAATCTACCCTGACGATAAATATGAAAGTTAAATTATTCATGACACGACATAGATTGCTTTGGCTGCTTCTTGCATCCCTCGCCTGGTATCAAGCGACAACTTCAAGATCCGTTCTGGAAGCTCAAACCCCTCCGACTATGGCAACCACGGCCCGTGATTTAGGTCATAGATCAGAAATCTCAAACACTGCACAGGACAAGCCGTTAATTACAATCTCAGGTCTCTGTGACAATCCATCGGCTGATGAATCCGCGGCTTCCAACTGCGAAACGGTAATCACTCGAGCCCAATTCGAAAAAGTGATTAACGCGATTCAGCCCGGCATGCCTGCACACGCGCGCCGTGAGTTTGCCCTCCACTACGCCGATGTCCTAGTGATGAGCAATAAAGCTGAGCAAATGGGATTAGACACGAGGCCGAACTTTGAAGAGCAAATGAGACTCGCGCGTATCCAAGTCTTGTCCCGTGAGTTAGAAAAGGTAATCCAGGAACAAACCTCACAAATTTCTGAGAAGGATATCGAAGACTACTACTCTAACAACACGTCAAGATTCGAGAAGGCAAAAATAGATCGGATCTATGTTCCTAAAATTCAACAATCACTACCAACTTCTGACAAAGAACTTCGTGATTCGGACGCGAGCGTGCGTTCGCGCAAATCGGAAAAGACGATGAAAGCGGAGGCCGACAATCTACGTGCTCGAGCGATAGCTGGAGAGGGGTTTACCAAACTACAGGCGGATGCTTATGAAATTGCAGGCATTAAGACGGCTGCCCCAAACACGATCATGGTGATCAGGCGCATTTCGTTACCTCCAGGTCAGGTCTCAGTTATGGACTTGAGGCCAGGCGAAGTTTCAGAGGTCCTTACGGATCCTAACGGGTACGATATCTACAAAGTCGAGACAAAAGATAAGCTTTCCTTGGATCAGGCTCGGGAAGAAATCAAAGCAACTTTGCGTTCTCTGCATAAGCAAGACGCAATGCGCAACGTAGAGGACTCTACGAACACTACGCTTGACGAAAGCTACTTTGTTCGCGGTCGATCACAATAGGCGTTTGATGAGATACGAACCAGCAATCAGCTAATGAGCAGTGCGAATCGAGCGATTTTCGTTCGAGGATCGCACCAATAGGATCGCGGTTGGTTACGGCTTTGCCATCCGAAGTTCTGTGCAATGGGAAATCCAAGTTACGCAGCTATCGCGTTATCCCCGTGCTGGACGTAGCCCTGTGGGGTGTGAGGAGATGGGAAGCGCACAGCGCCTTTCATCTCCCCACACCCCACTATTGTTAGTGGGCCAGATACGCTTCGGGTGTAAGCGGTTTATGCCTGTCTCTAAGGCAGGTGAATTGCCATCTCTTAGAGACGATGGAGGTTGATGCTAGCCCTCCTGTGCCACTGAGAGAGGTCATTAGCGTACTTGAGCGCCTGGACCTTCACCTCGATGCCGGCAACGCCGCTGTTTTGGTGGAAGATTTTGCCTATTGTTCGAGTGGCTTTATTGCAGGACCATAGCGGAACCGGTACACTTAAACCTAGAATGATGACCGGGCTTGAAGAGATGTCAGATCTCCTATCCACTCCATGAGGCAGATCATCCCCGGCGCCATTAGCAACCAAAATTACACTATCGGGAAATCCACTTACCACGTGGACATCAGCGTGACCAATTATTATGAGACGCCTACTTTACCTCCTTCCGATTCTTCTCTGCTGCTCGCTCGGTTGGGCGCAAACACCGACACTTGTGCAGACCGTTTGGGGGCCGAGTTCTCTAAATTACAACACTGGAGGCTGGCCGGGAAATCCGGCGTATTACTATGCAATTAATTTCCCGGAGGGAACACAGCCGGGGAATTTACTGGTTTGTTCGGCCTTCGGCGCCGGCGCAACCTATTCGATCAGCGACGATAAAAGCGAAACCTGGACGAAGGCTGGATCGCAGTTTCCGTTCACAGACAACTCTGGTTTCGTCGAAAACATCTGGTATGTGGCCAACAACCCCGGGGGTGTTCGTCAGGTCAAAGTAACCACCAGCAGCGACAACAGCGGATACGTCGCTGTCACATGCTCGGAGTTTTACAACGTAGCGACATCAAGTGCTGTCGACGCCACGCCAAATTGCAATTCGGCAAATTCAGGGAAAACGCTTACGGGACCGTCCACTGGCACTCTTACCAGCGGCGACCTGATCTATTTTGTTTCGTTTAGTGATCAAGTAGGTGCCACTACTTCTTTTACCGCTGGATCCCAGCCGAATATCACTTGGAATCTCGACGCCGCCGATCTTTTTGATGGTTACGCTGTGCAACACGGAGTGTATTCGACTACAACCTCGTTTACGCCCCAGATGACGACCGGAACGTCGAATCCATACACTTCCTGCGCTGTGGTGTTCAAATCTGCCAGCGCAGGCACCGCTCCGACTCAAGCTATGCGGATTGTCCATCTGGGCCATTTCAATATGCCAGATAGCGGAAGCACCCAGACTGTTCAAATGCCGTCCTCTGGCAATCTATTAGTTGCGTCTTTCACTGCTGGAGGCGATTCGATTTCTGGCATAACGAGCACGCCCGGCAATACGTGGGCATCGACCGGCACAGTGGCCGGAGGGCCGTCCATTACTGCTTCATCGCAGATCTACTACGCGGGAAATGCGAGTACGGCCACAACGGCAACAGTGGCTATTACCAGAGCGGGAACACTCTCGAACGACTCAGTTCTTATTTATGACATCACAGGTGCAAACACCTCACCGTTTGACAAAGACAGTGGAGGGCAGAATGGCAATCAAGCTTCTGCCGTCTCGTCCTTCACGACATGCTCCAGTTGCCTAACGCCGTCTGCGGCAGGTGAACTCGTAATCCTTAACGCGAATCAAAACTGGTGTACTGGTACGGCCGAAACCGCCCCTTCTGGTGCTCTCTTTGACTCGGCTTTTGCGACAATAAATTCGGTGAACGGGGCACAGCCTGTGGACCAGAACGGTGAATGGGCGCATTTTTATAACACAAGCGCAACGCCCATAATAGCGACCTGGACTATGAGTTGCGACCAAGCGGAAGGTACTTGGGCTGGAAGAGTGGCTGCATTCAAGGCGGCAGCCCAATCGAATAATCAACTTCTCCCGCCAACTGGGTTGAAAGCGGTGCCTCAATAGGAGCTGGTCAAAACAGCTTACGCGATGGCGAACAAGGTGCGAGCAGGTACAGGACAGATTAATTACTACAACATACTGAATGCTAGGGTTCAGCTCGATGGATTCAGCAATTGGACGTCGCTTGGGCAAGTATCGACGGCAGAGTACACCAAGGCTAAGACTGTTACTTTTATGCTTTGAGGGCTTTACTAAGCAGGCCGGGGTCATCTTCATGCGGAAGCCAGTTGACTTTGGTGAGGTGTCCATTTCAGAGCTGGCGTCGAGTTCGTCCAAAGCGGCGGAGGCGAAAGCTCGTGGGTTGATGGATGCCGATCGTGAATAGGCAGCGCCTAGGGGTTAGAAGCACTCCGTCGATGGCCCCCTTTCAAGATGCAGCGACCCCATCAGATCTGTTGGTCTTAATAGTGGATCCCTTCCTACTTTTTTGACCTAGGGAAGTAAGTGTTAGTCAGTCCACTAAGCTCATCGGTTCATTGTCGCGGCAAATATGAAAGATATTTGCTCCCCATTGCCACGGAGAAGCATCGCGTATACGTGCGTCGTCAGTTTGTCGCTAGCGCTCACTTGTGGCAATAGTGATTGGCCCTTCTATTGTTGACGGCCCTACCCGCATGGCGCCAAGTCAATTATGTTGAAGTGCGTCTGAAAATTACCGGCCATTCTGGCGCGCTCCTGTCCAGACCATGGTCAAGTTAATCCGGTTCAACGATTCCTCTCAGCCTTGCTTCGGTCATCAGCCAGGGAACCGGAACGAGAGGAGGACCCGCTGATTGATCCCGGCAGCCACCCTCGGTCATGCAGATGGTGCAAAGCAGATCCACAGCGGCTGTCTTCTTTGCCTGGCCGTTCCGTACAGGATTTAGTCAATACCCAGCCAGGATGGCTCTGTGAAGGCAACGCGGTTTTGCATCCACGTGGCTCCGAATACCAGACCCAATTCGTAATCGAGGGCATTCTCCTCACTTATAACCGTCCTTCGATCGGGATGCGATAGGCATTTACACCGCAGGATACCCCGCAGAGTGCGGAATAAAGATCGGCGAGCAGTCGAGTTAGATACGCGACGACAGACCGATTCCGATTTGCACGGACAGTTTGTTCTTTCGGGCGGAAGCTACGATTTTGCTTCCGGCTTCGGCCAGTTACAAAACCTATGGGCAGGACTCTTAGCGCGACGCCTTCCGGCAGAATGACGGACCATTACCTCAATCCAGTTGTTCCGCAAAACTGTATCTACATCGGCATCATAGGAGACTTCTCAGCCCGCTATAGGCGTGACCTAACTAACCCCGGACCGTCCGAGCTTCAGTGCACGCCACGAGTTCTCTCACTTCCTCATCCCAACAAAGCTGTGGGTACGGTTCATTACCAATACATCGTGGCGCCGAATCCCCTGATCGCATTAGCTGGCATGGTGCGCGATAACGCAAATGATCTTTATTCCAATCAAAATTCGACGCCCATCCTTGCTTGCCTATTTCGCCCAACTCCCTACTGTTAGCAAATCTTCCTCGCGCTGCAAAATCGTTTCTACGATGTGTTTCGCAATCGCGAGCGCAGCTGTAGCAGCGGGTGAAGGGACATTGCACACATGCACGACGCCCTTGGTGTGAGCAAAGTGAAAGTCATCAATCAACTTCCCGTTGATGCCGAGCGCCTGAGCGCGAACACCTGATCCACCAGGCATCAAGTCATCAGCAGTGATTTCCGGCACGAGACGCTGTAAAGATCGAACAAACGCAGCTTTGCTCAATGAGCGGTAGTACTCGTCCACGGACACGTTCCAGTACTTCGCGGCCATGACCCAAAAACCTGGAAAGGTCGCGTACTCCCAAACGTCGTATACGTTAAAGGAAGCCTTCGCATAGCCCTCACGTTTCAACGCCAGCACGGCGTTCGGTCCTGCTTCGACTCCACCAGAAATACGCTTGGTGAAATGCACACCGAGAAACGGAAATCGCGGGTCGGGAACCGGGTATAACAGACTACGAACATAGTGGTGCTTATCTGGAGCGAGCTCATAGTACTCCCCACGAAAAGGAACGATCGTCAAATCGAGTTTGGCGTTTGCCATGTGGCTGACACGGTCACTCTGCAGCCCCGCGCAATTGACGACCAACCGCGCCTCAATCGGCCCCTGAGTTGTTTCTATTACCGTATTGTTGCCCGAAGGCTGCAATGCTGTTACCTCGCGCGAAACATGAATCGCGCCGCCGCGTAGCTCTATAAGTTCGGCATACTTCTTCGCGACAGTCCTATAGTCGACAATGCCGGTACCAGGCACGTGTATGCCCCGAATGCCTGAAGCGTGTGGCTCAAGTTCACGGATCTGGTCTCCCGTGAGCATTCGTAGCCCCTTCAGGCCGTTGGCGATTCCGCGCCGATAAAGCTCATCGAGTTGCGCGCTCTCATTCAGTGAAGTAGCAACGATGACCTTCCCGCAAATCTCGTAGGGTATGGCGTGCTCTTCGCAAAAGCGCAATAAGGCGTTTACTCCCTCAGTACAGAGCCTTGCTTTAAGGCTGCCGGGTCTGTAGTAAATTCCGGAGTGAATGACGCCGCTGTTATGGCCCGTCTGGTGAGCAGCAACTTCGGATTCCTTCTCAAGCACGGCGAGAGACATACCTGGAAAACGACCGAGAATCTCGAGGCCTGTAGCCAAGCCGACAATTCCGCCGCCGATGATTGCTACATTGACTCGAGAAGGCATCCTATATTGGCCACTTGCAAATGCCTCTGCAGTACGCGAAAGGCCTGGAGACTCGGTTCCAAAAGTGTCATATCCAAATACAGCCTAAGCATCAGGGATCGACGGGTCAACCAATTAATATTAATGCTGCGATCATAAGCAATCGCTTCTCCACCTAATATCCCTGGCGCGCGGTCTTAAGATTTCAGCTATCCACTCAATCAATGCCACCAAACGCAAAGCTGCCTCTTCTGAGGCAGCTTTTTTGTGGGATCGAGCGTATGGATCATTTGCGTAAGGTGGTTGCGTAACGCGCTCCGCCTATTGGCAGTGGAGCAGTCTAAATCTCGGACTGCTCCACCACCACCTGTCGGCTTCCGGAGAAAGAGAACCAGCTTAGTGAAAAAACTACGGAATGGTCACTGTCACCGGGCTCGTTGGAACGCTCTCCTGACCGCTGGGATCAGAGGACGTTACCTGATAGCTATAGCTAGTACCACTTACCACATTACTATCCACGTAGCTAACCGCCGTATCAGCCGAGGAGTTTATGCGCGTAAAGGATCCGCTGCCGGTCGCCCGATAGATGTTGTACCCCGCCACAGGATCGGAAGAACCGGACGGTGCATCCCAAGTTAGATCGACCTGATGTGCAACCGCAGTACCTGTACCCGTCAGAGAAACTGTTGCCGTACTTCCGCTGGTCGAGTTGCTACTGATCGAGAGCTGTCCAGTGAGGGCTCCGGCTGTGGTTGGCTCGAACTGTAGCTTCAGCGTCGCAGTCTGGTTAGGATTTAACGTTGTCGGAAAGCTCCCGCCAATGATGGTAAAACCAGCCCCGGTGATCGTGGCAGAGTTCGCCGTCACAGGCGTCGTGCCCGTCGAGGTCAAGGTTAAGGACGCCGTCGTCGCCGTGTTTACGGTCACGCTGCCGAAGCTCAGACTTCCAGCGCTTACCGTCAATTGCGGATTCGCCGCCGTACCGGTACCGCTCAAAGCGACTGAGGCCGTGCTGCCCTTAGAGGAATTGCTGTTGATTGCAATTTGACCGCTGGCTGTCCCAGTTGCTGTCGGATCGAATTGAACCTGAAGCGTCACCGACTGCGTTGGGCTTAGCGTCACTGGGAAACTTGCTGCGACGATCGTAAAGCCAGTTCCGGTGATAGCCGCAGAGCTCACGGTCACGGGCGATGTCCCCGACGACGTCAGAGTCAACGACTGCGTCGTCGCCGTGTTCACCGTAACACTGCCAAAGCTCAGGCTCGTAGCACCCACCGTCAACTGTGGATTTGTTGCTGCCGTGCCTGTGCCGCCGAGAGTCACCGCCGTAGTGCCACCGGTCGACGAATTGCTGCTGATAGTGATCTGACCGCTGGCTGATCCTGTCGCCGTCGGCAGAAATTGCACCTGTAGCGTCACAGACTGGGTCGGATTCAGCGTCACCGGCAGGCTACCGCTGACGATTGTGAAGCCAGCACCGGTGATCGCAGCCGAATTCACTGTCACTGGCGATGTCCCGGTCGATGTCAACGTTAACGATTTCGTCGCGGAAGAGTTCACCGTGACACTGCCAAAGCTCAACGAGGTTGCGCTAAACGACAACTGCGGGGTTGTGGTCGCACCCGTTCCGCTAAGTGACACCGTCCTCGTGCTGCCACTGGCAGAGTTGCTGCTGATCGTCAGGCTTCCCGCCGCGGATCCGGTTGCGGTCGGCGCGAACTTCACTTGCAGCGTCAGAGTCTGATTGGGGCTCAATGTCGCCGGTAGGGTGCCTCCAACGAGAGAGAAGCCCGTGCCCGAGACCGACGCCGAACTCACCGTCACCGGCGCCGTGCCCGACGACGTAAGCGTCAACGACTGCGTCCCGGAGGAGTTCACCGTGACGCTGCCAAAACTCAACGAGCCGGCGCTCGCACTTATCTGTGGAGTCGCAGTGACCGCAACTGTTCCGAACGTGACCATCTGCATGACCCACGGACCGGAGGAGGCCAACGTCGCTTTGGTACTGTTGCTCCCAGCCGTCGTCACGATCTTGTCTTCAGCAATATCTCCATCCGGCGTTGTGATCACCCTTGACGTAAAGCCGCTCCCCGCGGCATTCGTCGCTGTAGCGACTGTGTTCGCTCCAAAGACTAACTCGTTGGGACTCCTCGTCGTCGCCGCGCCACTGTTCGCGCTCGTGCTACTCCCACTCGCACCAGCCGTCACATCCACCGCCGTCACTCCCCGGTATTCCAGAATGCGCACATCCGGATACGCCGCCGCCTGGCTGAACGTTACCGTCACCGTGTTGCTGCTGACGCCCGCAATGTTTGCTGCATAGTAGATCGACTGCCGCAACGCCGTCCCGCTTGTCGGTCCAATCGCCAGACTGTAAACGTTCCCTGCGCTGTCCTTCACCGACTGTACCGTCGACGTGGTATCGTTCCATCCCACTACCACAACGTTAAGATCCCCCACCGTTTGCGCTGCCGAGTACTTCACGTTCACTGTTGCTGATGCCGCTTGTGGGGTGGCTGAGTTTTTTTGTGCGAAGCCGATCGCACTCGACTGTGCTCCAGCATCGATTCCTGACGCCAAGCAGCAGACCGCGAGCAAAAGCACCCCAAACCATCTGCCAGGCAAGGACGGAATAGTCCGGAAATGTAATCTTTTTTGAGAGGGGAATTTGAGGGCCTGATTGCCAAATACGAAGGAAACTACGGAGCCTAGGAGCCAAAAAACGAAACTACTACGGGTCACCAACATCACCTCTTGAATGGGTAAAAAATCCGACATTCAAGGCAGAAAAGAAAAAAGAGAACAAAGAGGCGATGCTATACAGCTTCGGTTCTAACTTCGTTCGATAAACAAAGGACATCCAAAACGCGAGAATCTGCCTCGAGCTGCTTTCGTAGCTTGAATGGCGATGAGTACCAGTATAACACTTTGGTAATATCGAGCCGCAACTTGGTGACCTAAGAATATCCCTCGCCGACGGTCCCCTCGTCTTCTTGATTGTGAACAGAAATGATACAAATTCCAACTACTCACGGCCAAGGCTACGCACTGTCACGCCACCAATGCGCATGAAACTGATGGAATTTCGCATACAGCAAGATCGCTCGGCCGCACCCGAATCGGAAATCTGGTATCGACACCGTTTCTTGCCTCCAACGCGCCGTCAATCCGCCTGATTTCAACGCGCTCCCTATTGGCTTACCGATGGAGAGAACCCCGCTTAGTGAAGAGCTACGGAATGGTTACTGTTACGGGACTCGTTGGAACGCTCTCCCGACCGCTCGCATCAGCGGACGTTACCTGATAGCTATAAGTACTCCCGCTTACCACTGTGGTATCCACGTAATCGACCGCCGAGTCAGGCGAGGAGTTTACCCGAGCAAAAGATCCGCTGCCGGTTGCCCGATAGATGTTGTACCCCGCCACAGGATCGGGAGAACCGGACGGCGCATTCCAAGTTAGATCGACCTGGTGCGCGACCGCGGTTCCGGTACCAGTCAGAGAGACTGTTGCCGTACTTCCGCTGGTCGAGTTGCTGCTAATCGTAAGCTGTCCAGTGAGCGCTCCGGCTGTGGTTGGCTCGAACTGCACCTTCAGCGTCAAAGTCTGGTTAGGATTCATCGTTGCCGGAAAGCTACCGCCAACGATGGTAAAGGCAGCCCCTGTGATCGTCGCAGAGTTTACCGTCACAGGCGTCGTGCCCGTCGAGGTCAGGGTTAAGGACGCCGTCGTCGCCGTGTTTACGGTCACACTGCCGAAGCTCAGACTTCCAGCGCTTACCGTCAATTGTGGATTCGCCGCCGTACCGGTACCGCTCAGCGTAACCGAAATCGTGCTTCCGCTGGTCGAGTTGCTGTTGATGGTGAGTAGACCGCTGGCTGATCCAGCCGCAGTCGGATCGAACTGTACCTGCAGTGTCATCGACTGGGTCGGATTCAATGTCATTGGGAGACTTTGAGCTACGATTGAGAAGCCAGCACCGTTGATGGTCGCAGAGTTCACTGTCACCGGCGACGTCCCAGACGACGTCAGCGTCAAGGACTGCGTCGTTGCTGTGTTCACCGTCACACTACCGAAGCTCAAGCTCGTAGCGCTCACCGTCAACTGTGGATTTGGCGCTGCTGTGCCAGTGCCGCCCAGGGTCACCACCGTCGTGCTACCGGCCAACGAATTGCTGCTAATCGAAATCTGACCGCTCGCTGATCCTGTCGCCGTTGGCAGAAATTGCACTTGAAGGGTCATAGCTTGGCTTGGATTCAGTGTCACCGGCAGGCTGCCGCTGACGATTGTAAAACCCGCTCCAGTGATGGTCGCAGAGCTCACCGTCACCGGCGATGTCCCCGTCGAGGATAACGTCAAGGATTTCGTCGTCCCTGTGTTCACCGTCACACTACCGAAGCTCAAGCTCGTAGCGCTCACCGTCAACTGCGGATTTAGCGCGGCCGTGCCAGTGCCGCTCAGGGTCGCCACGGTAGTGCTACCAGACGAAGAATTGCTGCTAATCGAAATCTGACCGCTCGCTGATCCTGTCGCCGTCGGCAGGAACTGCACCTGCAACTTCATCGACTGCGTCGGATTCAACGTCGCTGGCAAATTTCCCCCGATGATCGTAAAGCCAGTTCCAGCGATCGTTGCGGAGCTTACCGTAACCGGTGAAGTTCCGGTCGAGGCCAGCGTCAACGACTGCGTCGTCGCCGTATTCACAGACACGCTACCGAAGCTCAAGCTCGCAGAACTCACCGTCAACTGCGGGCTCGGCGTCGCGGTGCTCGTACCACTCAGAGTCACCTGCGCAGCGGACCCAGTCGATGAGTCACTGTTGATGGTGATCTGACCACTGGCCGACCCTGTCGCTGTCGGTAAGAATTGCACCTGCAACGTCATCGACTGCGTCGGATTCAACGTCACCGGCAAATTTCCCCCGACAATCGTAAAGCCAGTTCCAGTGATCGTCGCAGAGCTTACCGTAACCGGTGAAGTTCCTGTCGACGTCAGCGTCAACGACTGTGTCGTCGCCGTATTCACAGTCACGCTACCGAAGCTCAAGCTCGCAGAACTCACCGTCAATTGCGGGCTAGGCGCCGCGGTGCTCGTACCACTCAGAGTCACTTGCGCAGCGGACCCAGTCGACGAATCGCTGTCGATCGTGATCTGACCACTGGCTGATCCTGTCGCTGTCGGTAAGAATTGCACCTGCAACGTCATCGACTGCGTCGGATTCAGCGTCGCTGGCAAATTTCCCCCGGTGATTGTAAAGCCAGTTCCAGTGATCGTTGCGGAGCTCACCGTAACCGGTGAAGTCCCCGTCGAGGTCAGCGTCAACGACTGTGTCGTCGCGGTGTTCACCGTCACGCTACCGAAGCTCAAACTAGCAGAGCTCACCGTCAACTGCGGACTCGGTGCCGCTGTGCTCGTACCACTCAGAGTCACTTGCGCAGTGGACCCGGTCGACGAGTCGCTGTTGATCGTGATCTGACCACTGGCCGATCCCGTCGCTGTCGGTAAGAATTGCACCTGCAACGTCATCGACTGCGTCGGACTTAGCGTGGCTGGCAAACTACCCCCGACGATCGCAAAGCCAGCACCGGTGATTGCAGCCGAGTTCACTGTCACCGGCGCTGTCCCCGTCGAGGTCAGCGTCAACGACTGTGTCGTCGCGGTGTTCACTGTCACGTTACCAAAGCTCAACCCAGCAGAGCTCACCGTCAACTGCGGGCTCGACGCCGCTACACTCGTACCACTTAGAGTAACTAGATTCGTGCTCCCGCTCGACGAGTTACTGCCGATGGTGATCTGACCGCTCGCTGATCCAGTCGCCGTCGGCAGGAACTGCACCTGCAACGTCATCGACTGGGTTGGATTCAACGTAGCCGGCAGACTGCCGCCGACAATAGTAAAGCCAGCTCCAGTGATCGTCGCCGTGTTTACTGTCACCGGCGAAGTCCCCGTCGAGGTCAGCGTCAAGGACTGTGTCGTCGCGGTGTTCACCGTCACGCTGCCGAAGCTCAAGCTCGCAGCGCTCACCGTCAACTGCGGGCTCGGCGCCGCTGCACTCGTACCACTCAGAGTCACCTGCAAAGTCGAACCCGTCGACGAGTCGCTGTTGATCGTGATCTGACCGCTCGCTGATCCAGTCGCTGTCGGCAGAAACTGCACGTGTAACGTCATTGACTGCGAAGGGTTGAGCGTCGCGGGTAGATTTCCCCCGACGATCGTGAAGGCAGCACCAGTGATTGTCGCAGAGTTCACTGTCACCGGCGCGGTCCCGGTCGACGTCAAGGTCAACGACTGCGTCGTGGCCGTGTTCACCGTCACACTACCGAAACTCAAACTCGAAGAACTAACCGTCAGCTGCGGGCTCGACGCCGCTGTGCTCGTACCACTCAAAGTCACCTGAGCAGTGGAACCGGTCGACGAGTCGCTGTTGATCGTGATCTGACCGCTCGCTGATCCAGTCGCTGTCGGCAGGAACTGCACCTGCAATGTCATTGACTGCGTCGGGTTGAGCGTCGCCGGCAAATTGCCGCCGATGATCGTAAAGCCAGCACCAGTGATCGTCGCAGAGTTCACTGTCACCGGCGCAGTCCCCGTCGACGTCAAGGTCAACGACTGCGTCGTCGGCGCATTCACCGTCACACTGCCGAAACTCAGACTGCTAGCGCTCACGGCCAAGTGAGGGCTTGTTTGAGGATTCGATATGGTGGCCCCTGTACCGGTCAGGGCCACTACCGTCATGTTGTCACTCGCAGAATTACTACTAATTGTGATCTGACCACTAGTCGCCCCAGGAGATGTGGGATCGAACTGCACCTGCAACGTCGCAGCCTGTGCCGGATTCAGCGTAAGTGGAAAACTACCTCCTACGATTGTGAAGCCAGTCCCAGTGATTGCAGCAGAATTCACCGTCACTGGAGAGGTCCCTGTCGAAGTCAAAGTCAACGTCTGCGTCGTCGCCGTGTTCACCGTTACGCTGCCAAAGCTCAGACTTGCAGCGCTTAAGGTTAGTTGCGGAGCGGTCTGAGATGTCCCCTGCCCCTGCAAGGGGACTTGCGCCACCATCTGCCCCGCCGCACCCATAAGCGTTGCCTGCCCGGAATAGTTGGCGGCGGCGGTAGGCGTAAAGCCAAATTTTAGAGTGTAGCTGCCACCAGCAGGAATGCTCGTAGGCATAGTAGTGCCGCCAACGAGCGCAAACGTCTGGCCTGAAACACTGACTTGAGAGACAGCTATCGCCGCAGAACCGCCGTTCGTCACCTTTACGCTGCTATCAACCTCTTGACCAACAAGTACGTTTCCAAAGTTGACGGTGCCGGGCGATACAGAAATGCCACCTCCAGCAGCTGGATCTATTGCTCCCGATCCGCAGCCCGACGTCGCTATTGTCAAGCAGCATGCCAGGACAGAGAGTAGAGCTCTGGTAAATCCGCTGGAGCGAAGCGTCTTTACTCCAGATCGGATGCGTTGCACACTTCGTTTCGAAGACGCATCTTCAGCTAAAACAGCGGACGCCGATACAGCTAGGCCTGAAAACCCCAAAAATGCGTAGATAGCTGACACCAACATCACCTCTTGAAAGTTGCAAAACGTGCACAAATCAGAGGCAGATAAAAGGGAAAAGGAACAGGCTTTGCACAATCGGGTTGCCTAGTCCGGCAGATCGAAGCTGCTCGGCGGCTTAACTCATTCCCAGATTTCGCAATGAAAACAAACCGTTTAGAAACACTACCTAGAAGGCCAAGGGGAGTGGGGACGGGCCTCAGTTCTCAGTTAGAAGGGTATTTTCATTTGCAATGTCGAACAATAACACGAATTGGTTAGGAAGGCCCAGATGGTTGGCCGTTCAGTTGCCGATCCGACTAACAGCAAAAAGAGGCGCCGGCCTAAGACATCGAAGATGGTTCATCGCCACTTGCTGCTGGGGGAGTTGTAACAAGTAAGTCTTAGGTCTAAGTCTTAGGTCCCGGAGTGCAAAATCTCAGGGGGCGCCAAATTTGTCGGCTTGATTCCCAGAAACCTCAGATTCGAAGTGGGATAATTACAGACAAAGCAAAACCTCACCCGCTCCGAACAATTCATCAAATCATCAAACGATTGCGGACCTGCAATTCGCACTTGATCGGGTATACTAGTACCTATACCGCGCTTCTTTATCGTGGAAAGAGTATTTCTTTACCAATACACCTGACCCTCCCCAGTGTCTTTGGTGCAACGGCTGCTGATCCATCAGGTGTTCTCCCTCCCTGCCTCTTCTGGTTTTTAGAGATAGCCCAGATAAGGTAGGAACATTTGATGCACAGACTGTTGGCGGTAATCATCACCGCATTCTCTCTCGCTTTTCCCGCACTCAGCCACTCTCAGACCACTCCGGTCTGGTTCACTCTGAACGCCCAAGAGGGACAGACAGTCACGGCAACAGGATCGATCACTCTTCGCTTCGGTCAGGTCGCGTCCACCTGCGCCTCAAAGGCCTCCGGCGCGTGCAGCGCAGGCCCGGGCGCACCCGCGCCCGCAGAGTGGACTTCTCCCAAAACCTTCACTCCCGCCGAATCTGGGACCACCGTCAGCATAGTCATCGACAAAGAATCATTCGGCAATGTCGACCCAGATCCCGGTGTGCGTAAGACCGTGCAGGTACAGGAGCAGGCGACCGCTCAGAAGATCACTGTCAATAAAACATCCGTTACAGTTCCCGCGCAATCAACCTCGTCCGCGTGCCAACTGTCGCAGACTCCAGCCACGATCACTTTCCCGAACACGACTGACGGATTCCAGATCTCCTCTTCTGTTGCTCTCACAAGCAACTGCAAGACGACTGTGACCATAGATTCTGTCCAGGATCCCGCAGCGCCATTCAGCATTTCTGGATTTCAGACGCCGTTTACGCTGGCTCCCGGCAAGACACAGAGCTACACAGCTGTCTTCTCACCCACTGCAACCGGTACTGCGACTGGTAGCATCCACTTTGCCAGCACCGTCTCATCTGTTCAACCATTGACGGTCTCGCTCACCGGCACCGGCGTTTCGGCCACGCAGGGAACTTTGGCCTCCAGTCCCACCACGTTGAGTTTCGGAAATATAACCGTAAACGGAACAAGTTCGCTGACCGCAACGATCACCAACTCAGGGTCGGCATCTGCCACCATCTCTGCCGTCAGCGTGGCGGGAACAGGGTTCACGCTTACCAGCGTGAAAACCCCTATCACCCTTGCGGTCAAACAATCGGTGCAATTAACCGTCAACTTTGCCCCAACAACTAGCAGTTCTGCTAAAGGGACCTTGACGATCACAAGCAACGCTTCGAACAAATCATTGGCGGTGACTCTAACCGGCACCGGCACCGCAACCGGAACCGGCACGCAACACTCTGTCGCCCTTTCATGGAGTGACTCCGGAACAGGAATCGCTGGCTATAACGTGTACCGCTCCACGGTCTCAGGTGGCTCCTACTCCAGAATCAACAGCGCAGTAGTGGCCACAACGAGCTATACCGACAGTGCCGTAACCTCCGGCACCACTTACTACTATGTCGTCACAGCAACGGCACCAAGCGGGGCGGAAAGTGCTTATTCCAATCAGATAAGCGCAAAAGTACCATAACCGACCCGCCCGTCTTCGACTCCAAGCGTTCCGATAATTTAACAGAAGTCATCTTTCGTAGAGTATTGAACAGCAAAATCGACAACGTGTTTGCGTGACAGGCAAGCAACTCACCCGGTGACGGCATGTCACCGGGTGAGTTGCTTGCATTGAGTGTTTGCTCCCTTAACCCCGTGAACCACAAGCTGCGCTCGTAGACTGGGAACTTTCTTCCCGCTGGTGCAAGGCTAGTTCGCGATGGGGCGATTCTCGATTCCGACCGCCATATTTGATATTGCCCTTCCTAACCTCTAATAGGTACCTGGAAGTTACCGGGATGCGGGTTCGTAACTCGTTCATATGCAGTTGGCCTGTTGACGAAATTGTCAATTTTTGGACCAGTCAGCCCTATCTCTGTCTTTAAGAGCCATAGCTATCGTTGATCTTCAATAACTTAGATTGCGTAGCAAAATTATGCAAAGAAGTGTGAAGGGGGATTCCTATTTTTTTGTTTGACACTTCTGAGAGGTGGCGATAAATTCGGTCCACTTCAGCAGCGACTGAGACGGCTTTCAGCCTTGGTTTTCACACCAAGCGAGTAACCTAACTCGGCGTTACCGGAGAAAACTGAGATCGGTGTCGCTCTATTTTCTGCAGATTTTGCAAGATTATCGTTATTCGCTTGCCATATACGAGTCGGCCAAGGCAGGCAGTTTTGCAAGAGGTTCTCTTGGGCTCCTATAAGACCGTCCTAGTCCCCCGCATACATTGAGCAGATGCTTGCCGATAGCGGTGAGGATACTCGAACAGTCCGCTTCAAGACGCGGCTCCGGCTTTGTTCGCTCAGCTTCCTAACCTGTTACGAGGTGTTTCAATGCTAGGCGCTGTGAAAATTTTAGTGATTAGTGAAGACGCGGATATCTGTAACCTGATTCACAGTTCGCTTGAACTCCAGAGCCATAACGTCATCTGCGCTGCTTGCCCTCTGGAGGCGCTCCAGCTTTTGCATCGGGGATTGGTCGCGGATCTCCTCCTGATTCATGCGACAAGGAATAGTTCAAATGACAGTCTCTTCGCCGTTGCGCTTCTGCAAAACTTCTCCAGCGAAAAGCTTTGCATCCTCGCAGAGGCCGGAGATACATCATGGAAACACCACGCGGCGAAGTGGAAGATAAGTACAGTGCTGACCATGCCCCTTCTAAGGCAGGACATCGAAAAGCTAATAGCTCAACCAAGTCAGGAGACCTTCGCGCCCACTAGCCCAGTCGCCAACGCTTCAGCAAATGTACCTCACTACCACATGGAGGAGTTAGACAACAACCGTTTCTTCCTGGCAGCATCCCCAATTATGATGCAGCTTTACCGGGATGTACGGCTTCTCGCTCCGGTTAACATTCCGGTACTTATCCTCGGCGAAAGTGGGGTTGGCAAGGAAATTGTGGCGATGCTGCTTCACAAGTACTACCCAAACCCCGGGGGAAAACTACTCAATATCAACTGCGCCGCTCTGCCGACCGAACTCCTGGAAAGCGAACTCTTCGGCTACGAAGCTGGAGCCTTCACTGGCGCAATAAGATCCAAGCCGGGCTTGTTCGAACTGGCAAATAAGGGAACTCTGCTCTTGGATGAAATCGGTGAGATGAGCACGCAGATGCAAGCCAAGCTGCTTCATGTCCTGCAAGATGGATCCTATTGCCGCCTGGGAGCCCGTTCGCCATCTCGAGCGGATGTCCGCGTCTTGGCAGCAACGAATATCAATATGCAGGATGCAATCGCGGAAAAGCGTTTTCGTGAAGACCTCTACTACCGGCTCAATATCTTGACGATCACGGTCCCGCCGCTTCGCGAGCGTCGCGAAGAGATCCCCATGCTGATGGAGCAGATGTTTCTCAGGGGAGCACTCGAACTAGGAACGTCGGTTATTCTCTCGGATCGGATCGTTGAAGCGGCACAGGAATACCACTGGCCGGGAAACCTTCGCGAGTTACGCAACTTCGTGACTCGTACACTCATTTTGCGGGACGAGGAAGCCGCCTATAACGACTTGCGAGGCAAGACGCGAACCAAAGTCTTCTCTTCCAGGGAAGAAACCCATGCGGAGACGGCGATTAACAGATCGCCGATTGTCGCCGGCATGAAAAACGCGGTAAACGAAGTCAAGAATGAGACAGAGATCCGCATCCTTCAGGACGCGCTCTCTGCCTCAGGATGGAATCGCAGAAAAGCTGCAGTGAACCTGAATATTAGTTATCGCACCCTGCTCTACAAGATTCAGCAGCACCGACTGAGCGCATAGATTGCCGCAGCGGGCCGTTGTGAAAATGACCGTCGCTGCGAAACGGTCTAAACTCCGTAAACTATTGACTCTGTGGTGCCCGGAGGGGGACTTGAACCCCCACGACCGGTTAAGGTCTGCGGATTTTAAGTCCGCTGTGTCTGCCGATTTCACCATCCGGGCTTGCGAGAAATTATCCGCCTACACCATCTTAACGCATTCTTCAAAACACTCTCCGCAAAGGAACATTGCCGAGCATTCCTGCGTAGCTTCCTAGACGAAGCTCGCATTTTATCCCGGGGTCGATCTGCAGCTATGCCTCTCCACGAAATTCTGATGCAAACGCTGTCTGCACTCTGGGACACGAAACTCCGCAGCTTTCTAACAATGTTCGGCATCGTCTGGGGCATCACTTCGGTGATCCTGCTGGTCGGGCTTGGCATCGGGTTCAACGTAGACCAAAAAGAACATCTCCGAACTATCGGGACCGACATCGCCATCATCTTTGGAGGAAAGACCGGAGCCCAGGCCGGAGGATACGCTGCCGGCCGCGACATCTATCTCACTATCGATGATGCCGTCGCTATCCAGCAACAGGCCAACCTTGTCAAAACAGTAAGCCCTGAGCTGCGCCGCAGCGTCTCCGAGGTCAGTCAGTGGAACGCAGCCAACCGTGCAGTTCGCGGAGTATGGCCGCAATATCAGCAATTCCGCTCGCTCACGGTCGAGCAGGGACGCCTCATGACCGATCAGGACGAAGCCGAGGGAGCGCGCGTCATCCTCCTCGGCGCCGAAGCAAACCGTCAACTCTTCCCGGGTAAAGCAGTCATCGGACAACCACTGATGGTAAGCGGCTACCAGTACACCGTCATTGGAGTCCTCGCGAAAAAGAAACAAAATGGCAGTTACGGTAGCGGCCCCGACAACACGCAACTCTTCACTACTTACTCCGCCATGGCCCGCGACTTTCCGCCCACAGAAGGTCCCGGGGTCATCCGCGGATACGTCAACAACATCGTCGTCCAACCGGTATCGCCCGAGCTGCACGAAAAAGCGCTAGCTCAAGTCTCGAAAATCATCGCCGAGCGCCATCACTACAATCCGGATGACAAAGAAGCTCTCTGGGTCTGGGACACACTCGAAGGCTCGAAGTTCACCGAGCGCATCTTCAGCGTCATGACTTTATTCTTCGGAGCAGTAGCTCTCCTCACCCTCGCTCTTGGAGGTATCGGCGTCATGAACATCATGTTGGTCGCAGTCACGGAGCGCACCCGCGAAATAGGCGTCCGAAAAGCCCTCGGTGCCACCGCTATCGACATCAAACGACAATTCCTTGTCGAATCCGCAATCATCACACTGGTGAGCGGGTTCGCCGGCTTAGCGCTAGGAGTCGGTGTCTGCATCGTGATGCGGTACATCCCACTCCCGGACTTTGTGCCGCACCCGGTAATCTCGCCGTTGGCCATCGTCGCATCGCTCACCACCCTCGCAGCCATCACCGTCTTCGCAGGAATGTACCCTGCACTGCGTGCCGCCAACCTTAGTCCCATGGAATGCTTGAGGACAGAGTAGAGATGAACCTGCTAGAAATCATTCGCCAAAGCCTCGACTCGCTCCTCCGCAACCGCCTCCGCTCGGGCCTCACCATGCTCGGCATTATCTGGGGATTGGTAACCGTTGTCCTTCTGCTCAGCTACGGAAAGAGCCTCGGCGAAGGCGTGCTCAACGGCTTCATGGGCCTCGGCGACAACATCATCATGGTGTGGGGTGGCCAAACCAGCATGCAGGCGGGAGGCGAGCGATCCGGAAAAAAAGTGAAGTTCCTCGACGGCGACACAGAAGCAGTACGCGACGCAGTTCCCTTTCTCAAAGCAGTCAGCTCCGAGACCGACGACGGCTTTAGCTTCAAGTACGGCTCAAAGGTCGTCAACATCCAGAGCAAAGCTATCGACTTCCCTTACGGCGGTATGCGCAGGCTCAACATCGATCAGGGCCGCTACTTCGAAGCTGCCGACTTTACCGATCATCGCCAGGTCGTCATCTTCGGCCCGCACGCCGCACAAAAACTCTTCAACGGCTACCCACCTGTCGGCGAGTCTGTCGAGATTGAAGGCCACGTCTTTCAGGTGATTGGCGTCCTCAAAAACAAAATCCAGGATTCCTCCAACAACGGCCCCGACAACGAGAACGCCTTCGTTCCATTTGACATGATGCGCCTTCTCCGCAACCAACGAGACCCTGGCAGTATTGTCTTCCAACCCAGCGCGCCTGAACTCCACCTCAAAGCCCTGCAAGCCGTACGCGCCGTTCTCGCCCAGCGACACCACTTCGATCCCAAGGACGACAAAGCCACGCCCACATGGGACACAGTCGCCGACTCGGCCGAGATCATGCAGTTCAGCACCGCACTCGATCTTCTCCTCGGCATCATCGGCGCTATGACCCTCGGTGTCGGCGGCGTTGGCGTTATGAACATCATGCTTGTCTCAGTCACCGAGCGCACACGCGAGATCGGCCTCCTCAAAGCGCTCGGAGCCCGCCGCAAAGACATCCTCACGCAGTTTCTCCTCGAGAGTCTGACCCTCACCTTTCTCGCAGGAATCATCGGGATGGTCGTAGCCGTCGTCGTCGCCTATCTCATCCCGCCGATGCCGCTCTACTCCGACATCTACAAGACCGCCAACCACGAAGGCGACATCATCCTTCGCGCTTCCCCCACCATCATGCTCGTCTCGTTCGCGATTCTCGCCGCAGTCGGAGTCATCTCCGGGCTTCTCCCAGCAGTGCGCGCCTCACGCATGGACCCCGTCGTCGCATTAAGACACGAATGACCTTACGGGCACAATCGCAATCGTGGCGACGCTTCAGTTCGCCAGTCGATACCGAATCGTCTGATCTTCAAGAAAATACTCTGCCGAGCAATCGGAAGCTCCACAGATCATGGCCTCCAGCCCAGCACACTGCTGTTTCGTAATCAATCCCAGCGAGCCGCATGATGGGCACGCAAGCACCGCCCAGTAAGGGTTGTCCGCCTTTCCCAGGTCACCCGCCTGCTCCAGCAGAAACAACGTACCCGGCTGCATTTGCTCCGGGATCCACACTTCAAGAAGATTTAATTCCGCTACCATGCTTGCCTCTTCTTCCAACGGTTGTCTGCATTCATGACTCACGTTCTAGCGCCAATGCTGATCACTTAGGCTGCGGAAGAGACCTCCTGGATGACTTTGTGCCTGGTCGCCCATGCACTACTTCTGGTGCAAAGAATAACGGATTTCCCGTCCCTGTCAATCCCACATTTTGCACACAAGATGCAAGCAAGGTTCTCGCCTAAGGCGTCGCATACAAAGCGTGGTAGATCTCGCGGTTCCTCAGAATCGCCTGCACATACTCTCGGGTCTCGGTGTATGGAATCGACTCCACAAACTCCGGAATATCTTTGTAATCCCCAATTGCCATCCACTGCCGCACCGGCACATCGCCTGCGTTGTAAGCCGCAAGCGCATACTCAGCCTGGCCGCCAAATCTATCCAGCACCTGCCGCAGATTCGCTGTCCCCAACTCCAGGTTCACCGAAGGATTTAACAGCTCGTTTGCATTGAAGCCCTTCATCTTCTGCTTTTTCGCCTCAGCCTTCCCCACCGAAGGCAACAGCTGCATCAATCCCCACGCGTTCGCATGACTCACAACTCCGGCATTGAACTCCGACTCCTGCCGAATCAGTGACGCAACTAAATAAGGATCAAGCACGTTCTTTTGCGCGTTCGCTGCTAAATCCGCCCAATACGGCTGCGGAAACAACAGCTTCCAATACACCGTCGGAACCTGATCGAGCGGAATCGAAAAGAAGGAGATACCGCTATGCTTCATCGACTGAATCGCCCGAGTCGTCTCACCATACGATGAGTAGATCTCAGCCTGGGCCAGCGCCCCCCACTCACTCGAAGTGGAGCTCGCCTGAATCTCCGGCCCGATGTACTCATTAAGCGCCGCGTTCGCCAGCAACCTCGCCTTGATCAGATGAGGCTCGTTCTCCGGCAACTCCCCAGTCAACTCCGGAATCACCGGCACCCGCACCGAGCTCAAAGCCGCCGCAGGAGCAACATCCGTCGCCTGCGTCTTCAGCACACTGAGCCGTTGCCTCGCCAGTCCCGCATAATACGAGTTGACATAAGAGGCGGTAAGCGCGTGATAGTAGTTCACCGCCTGCCCAAAGTTCTTCTCTTCGTCTTCAAAGATTCGCCCCCGCCAATAAAGAGCTCCCGGAGCTTCAATCCCCGCGGGAAACATCTCTATCTGTTCATCCATCAACCGCGCCGCTTCCGAATAGTTGTGCAGTCGATAGTTCATCCATGCCGCACGCCAGTGCGCCGAAGCCGCATACGTACTCTTCGGAAACAGCTTCACAAGTAGAGCGTAGTGATAAGTAGCCTGCTGCGGATCGTGCTTCAACAGATACATGTTTCCGCCCGAATACAACGCCTCTTCCAGCCATCTGCTCGCAGGAAAATCCCTCACCATCTGCGCAATCAGCGCGTCGTGCGCAGTCTGATCATTCTCATTTCGTGACAACTCCGCAAGCAGATACAACTTCAACGCCGCGCTGTCGTCTTTCGTGTCCGGCAGCTTCTCCACCTCTCGCCGGCTGATATGCTTCATCCTCATATCGCAGGCCGCCGCATAGATCAGCAGAGCATCATGGTCCGCCGCGCTCAGCGAACCATCCCGTTCAATCGAGTGATACTCCTCCCCAGCCTCGGCGTATCGCTTGGCGTTGAACAGCTGATCGGCATGAACCTTACGCTCCGCAGCCGTCAGCGGCATGTTCATCGCCTGCAACTGCGACGATGCCTGCCCTGCCTCCACACTCAGAGGAAATCCGACATATATATTCCGATAGATAGAAGCCGCATGCGTCGTATCCCCCGACATCTGATAAGCCCGGGCCAGCGCATAGCGAAAATCCACATGCGATGCCTGCGCCGAGTCAGCCATTGGCACCAGAACCTTCAACGCACCTTGAGTATCGTTCTGTTGCAGATGAGCGTTCGCCAACAGAACCGGCGCATTCGCATCGAAGATGCTCTCCGGATGCCGCGCCGCGAAGTTGTCCAGCAACCCATACGCATCCGATCCATGTCCCGCCTGCACCGCCGCCTGCGCTCCAAGATAATCCGCATAGTCATCCAACGCTGTGCCACTCGTATTCGCCAGCAGGAAGCTGTGCACCGCATCGTCGTACCGATGATCGAGCGTCGCAGCATGTCCCAGCGCAAGGTACGCCGCAGCGGCCCCCTCACCCGGATGCTGCCGCGCGTAGGCCTGTACGCCACTGTAAGCCGCCGGCGATCGCGTCAACGCCAACTGCTGAGCCATCGGACGAAGCTGCTCCGAAGCCTTGAACGCGCTGGTCAAATGAATCGTCTGTGCCGTCGGCTTTCGAGAAACGATATGTTTCTTCCCAGCCGGAGCGCCCTTCTTTTTCGTCGTCTTACCCAGGGCACCGCTCTTTGCCTTCGCACTCGAAGCCTTCGATTTAGTGCCCGCAGCCTTCCCCGCATCCGCAGACGTTGTCCCGGTTTTGGACACCGGCTTATTGGCATGCGTCGCTGGCGGTGTCGTCGTCGACGTTTGCGCGACCAGCCCGTCCCCCACGGGCGACATGGTGATCCCAATCAAAATGGCGACAACCATCGCCGGCCAAACCTTACCCCCGATGGTTACCATTGTTCCCTTGTTTTCTCCAACCCACATCTTCCACTCTAAGCTGCCCCGCTGCACCTTCGCAGCACAATCGAGCACGAACCACCACAGATACTTCATACGATGCGCCCATTTCGGCATCCTTATAGTGTTATCGGCGCAGGATCATCCCAGTATGACGAATTGAAAATCCTTTTCCACAGTAAGGGTAAACATTTTCCACTCCCGGCCGACAAAAGAAAGACACGTGCAAATATGCAAGAAAATGCACGATCTTGTTTTGGTCTCGGGATTGCTTCCTCTTCCTTCAGAAGCGTCATCAGATCCGCCCTGAGGAACACTATGCGCCTAACCATTCTCACCTTTGCTTCCCTTCTTGCCCTCGGTTCATCCCCTCTCCTGGCCGACCCCATCCCCTATGCAAACGTCGGTCAGCTCGCCCCCGACCACACATTTACAGCTACAGCAACCGGGAGCGTCTCCGCGTACTTCTACTCCTCCGACGCGAGCAACGACGACAAGATCATCCTCTGGGACAAGACCTCCGGCGCAATGACCGCGCCATCCCTCGACAATCACAGCTCCGCCGTCGGCTCGTCCGTCTCACTCTCGGTCAAAGCTGGAGACTCACTCATCTTCATCCTGGACGACGTCACTACTGGACAGTACTTCAGCTCTGTCGACTACTTCGGCGTTGCCTCACCGGCCAACTATAACGACGATGGTTATAACCACGCCTACTCCACGCCTTACTCCGGCGGCGTCAGCGGAATCCCCGCAGGCACCTACATAGGAATGGAAGATCTCGGGGTCACTGGTCTTAAACCGCTCTCTGGCTCCGACCTCGACTACAACGACGACAACTTCGTCTTCACCAATGTCGCCGCAGCCCCGACCCCCGAGCCGAGCACCTTCATCCTCTTCGGCACAGGTCTCGTCGCAGCGGCCAGCGCACTCCGCCGCAAGTTCGCCCGCGGGTAACCCCTGCGTCATCAATGTTCGACAACACCGGAGAACATAAACCTCCCAGGTCGTGTTCTCCGGAAACCGCTTCAAAACGCTACGAAACCAAGACCCGCAAAGGCTTACCCACACCCATAACTTTGCTCTCTGACCCACCGACATTTACTATGTTGTAGATACTGATCTTCGCGCTCCCGTAACGAGGCGATTTCGGCGTTGTTTCCGCACCTTTTCACTCATGCCCGCCATCCAATCCCCAGCCACGGAAGAGGTACACCCCGACGTAGCGCTCGTAGCGCGCGCAAAAGAAGGGGATACCGCCGCATTCGAGCAACTGGTCCGTCAGTACGAGCGCCAGATCTTCCGGGTCGCGCAGCATATTACTCAAAACCGTGAAGACGCCGAAGACATTACGCAGGATGCATTCCTCAAGGCCTACGAGAAGCTGGACCAGTTCCAGGGAAACTCTAAGTTCTCGACTTGGCTCGTCCGCATCGCGGTCAATGAGAGTCTCATGCGGTTGCGCAAGCGCAAGACCAGCAAAACCGTCTCCATGGACGAAGACGTCCAAACCGACGAAGGCTCTATCCCTCGTGACTTTGCCGAGTGGAGGCCAAACCCCGAGCAGCAATACAACCAGGCCGAGCTTGCCGAGATCCTTCGCAAAACCATCCAGGGTCTTCCTCCAGGCTTTCGCACCGTCTTCACTCTTCGCGACGTTGAAAATCTCTCCACGGAAGAGACTGCGGAGGCACTCGGCTTGAGCGTCCCCGCGGTGAAATCCAGATTGTTGCGTGCGCGCCTTCAACTGCGCGAGCGCCTCAGCCGATACTTCCGGCAGAAGCAGGAGGGCCAGCCAGCATGAACTGCACGGACCTATTGAGCCATCTTTCCGATTATTTCGACGACCAGCTCACCATCGAACTGCGCGAAGAGATCAGTGAACACACGGCTGGCTGTCAGCACTGCCGCGTCGTCCTCAACACGACCCACCAGACCATCGAGGTCTACAAGGGCAACGAGATCTACGAAGTCTCTCCCGGTCTACGCGAGCGCCTTCACTCCGCCATTATGGCGAAGTGTCTCGCCGTGAAGAAACAAGCTTAGAATCTCGGCCGAGTTTTAACTATTAGATCCGCCCGGCTGACCTGAGCGCCCCTATCTCCGCATCGGTGAAGACCCGCGACCTAATCAGAAATCGCACACCTTCCCCATTCTCCAGCGAAAACATCCCTCCGCGCCCGGGCACCACATCCAGGATCAGCTGCGTATGCTTCCAATACTCGAACTGACTCCCACTCATATAAAACGGGGTCTCCCCCAGCGTGGCCAGCAGCACATCCCCATCCCCCACCAGGAACTCCCCCCGCGGATAGCACATGGGGGAGCTGCCGTCACAGCAACCTCCCGACTGATGAAACATCAGCTCCCCATGTTTGTTCGACAACCTGCCCATCAACTCCTCAGCGGCAGGCGTCGTCAAAACCTGTTCCGGTACCTCTGTCATCGCCAGACCTGCACTTGCCTTTCTAGTTGTCATCCCCGAAGGGGATCTGCTGTTGTCGTTTAGAAAAATCCCATCGCATTCGGGCTATAGCTCACTAATTGATTCTTCGTCTGCTGGTAGTGGTCGAGCATCATCTTGTGATTTTCTCGTCCCACACCCGATTGCTTGTACCCTCCAAATGCAGCATGAGCCGGATACAGGTGATAGCAGTTCGTCCACACTCGTCCCGCCTCAATGGCCCTGCCGAAGTGATACGCCCGGTTCATATCCCTTGTCCAGACGCCCGCGCCCAGCCCGTACAACGTGTCGTTCGCCAGCGCCAGTGCCTCGTCTTCATCATGGAAGGTCGTCACCGAAACCACCGGCCCGAAGATCTCCTCCTGGAAGATACGCATCTTGTTGTTGCCTTTAAAAACGGTCGGTTCAATGTAGAAGCCCTCCGCCAGATCGCCCGTCTGCGCAGCGCGTTTCCCGCCCGCCAGCACCTCCGCACCCTCTTGCTTGCCGATGTCGAAGTAAGACAAAATCTTCTCCATCTGCTCGCTCGAAGCCTGCGCGCCAATCATCGTCGTCTTGTCCAGCGGATTGCCCTGCTTGATGGCACCCACCCGCTTCAGGGCACGCTCCATGAACTGGTCATACAGGGAATCCTGGATCAGCGCCCGCGACGGACAAGTACAAACCTCGCCCTGATTTAGCGCAAACATCGTAAAGCCTTCGAGCGCCTTATCAAAGAACGCATCATCCGCGCTCGCGACATCCTTGAAGAAGATATTCGGACTCTTGCCGCCAAGCTCCAACGTCACCGGAATAATATTCTGCGAGGCATACTGCATAATCAACCGCCCCGTCGTCGTCTCCCCCGTAAACGCAATCTTGTTAATGCGTTTACTAGAAGCGAGCGGCTTTCCCGCTTCCAACCCGAATCCGTTGACGATATTCACGACGCCCGGCGGCAAAATATCCTGAATCAGCTCCATTAAAACCAGGATCGACAGCGGCGTCTGCTCGGCTGGCTTCAGCACCACGCAGTTCCCTGCCGCCAGCGCCGGCGCGAGCTTCCACGTCGCCATCAGGATCGGAAAGTTCCAGGGAATAATCAGCCCGATCACACCAAGCGGCTCATGGTAGTGGTACGCAATCGTATCCTTATCAATCTCCGAGATCGATCCCTCCTGCGCTCGGATCACGCCCGCAAAATAACGAAAGTGATCGACCGCCAGCGGCATATCCGCTGCCATCGTCTCGCGAATCGGCTTGCCGTTATCCCATGTCTCCACCGTCGCCAGCATCTCCAGATTGTCTTCAATCCGCTGCGCAATCTTCTCCAGCATCCGGCCACGTTCCGTCGTCGATGTCTTCGCCCACGCCTTCTTCGCTGCATGCGCCGCATCGAGCGCGCGATCCACATCCGCCGCATTCGAGCGCGCAATCTCGCACAGTACCTGCCCCGTCACCGGCGTCACATTCTCAAAGTACTGTCCCGATAGCGGCGCCACCCACTCCCCGCCAATGTAGTTCTCATACCGTTTCTTGATCGACACAGGAAACCCAAAAGTCCCCGGCTGAACCGCAGTCATCGTAGCCATAGAATCCACTCCCTCGAGATCGTTACCTACACCACGCTCGAAATTGTAGTCCTCCAAACCGAAATCTGTCACAACCCATAGCAAACAGGCTAAATCGTCCTTCCTCTCTCGCTGAACACGTGAATAAAGGCATATTGCAACAACATGATCGTCTTGCCATCCGCAATCTCGCCTCTCTCGATCGCAGCCATCGCATCCTCGATCGAAAGCTCCAGAACCTCAATATCTTCGCCCTCAACGAAGTTGCCGCCACCAGCCGTTACCTTGCTCCCGTTGTCGTACTCCGCCAGAAAAAAATAGAGCTTCTCAGTCACCGACCCCGGACTCATAAACGCCTCAAAGATCTTCCGAACGCGATCGACGCGGTACCCGGTCTCTTCCTCCACCTCCGCCTTGATCCGCTCCTCCGGACTGGCCTTATCCAAAAGCCCCGCCGCCGTCTCGATCAACAAGCCCGGATGCCCATTCACAAAAGCCGGAAAACGAAACTGACGCGTCAGCACAACGGTTCGCCGCTCCAGGTTATACAACAGAATCGTAGCGCCATTGCCCCGATCGTAGGTCTCCCTGCTCTGCTGCTGCCACGTCCCATCGCTCCTCTGCAGATCAAACGTCGTCTTCTTCAACACGTACCAATCATCCGACAGCGTCTCAACTTTCTTGATCCGCACACGATCTTTCATCGAAGGGGCCTGCACGAAATTCATCATGCCGAAACCATATCGTGCAATTTCGTGCAAAGTCAAGTATTATCGTGAACAGCGAAAATGTTAACCACTCACCGAAAACAGCAGATCCTCTCCATCCTCAAGCGCCAGGGCCAGGTCATCGCCAAAGAAGTAAGCGCGGCTATGAGCGTCTCGGAAGACACCATCCGTCGCGACCTTCGAGAGATGGCCCAAGAGGGTCTCCTCCAACGCGTTCACGGGGGAGCCTTGCCTGCCTCACCTGCCGTCGCAGATTTCACCCAGCGCGAACAAATTGCCCCCGAAGGCAAAGTAGCCATCGGCCGCGCAGCAGCGAAGATGGTTCAACCCGGCCAGGTCGTAATCCTCGACGGCGGCACCACCGCCAGGCAAGTCGCGCGACACATCCCGCTCGACCTCAAAGCCACCATCGTCACCCACAGCCCAACCATCGCTCTCGAACTCATCGACCATCAGAACATCGAAGTCATCCTCATCGGTGGACGCCTCTTCCGACACTCCGTCGTCGCCGTCGGAGCCTCCGCAATCGAGACCATCGCTCAAATCCACGCAGACACCTTCTTCATGGGAGTAACCGGCATCCATCCCAAAACCGGTCTCACCACAGGCGACTACGAAGAAGCCGCTATCAAGCGAGCCATGAGCCACGCAGCAGCCGAAACCATCGTCCTTGCCTCCGCCGAAAAGCTCAACGCAGCCTCTCCCTACGCCGTCGTCCCCCTCTCAGAGATCAGCGGCATCATCACAGAGCGCTCTGCAGAAAAAACTCTCTTACGTCCTTACGAAAAGCTAGGGATCACCGTCACACGAGCCTGAAAAAGCCCCGGCCCGAGGCTCTTTCTCTATCTTGCGACGACTCTGAAGTCGTCCGGCTCCTGGGCAAGCGGCTTATCCCATCCACAGCACGGAACAAGATGATCACCCGCCTCCTCCGGACCCCACGTCTGAGGCTCGTACACATACACCGGTGTGTCTTCCTTCAGAACAGGATCCACAATCCGCCAGGCCTCTTCAACGTAATCCTGTCGCGCAAACAACGTAGCGTCGCCGGCGATCGCATCCGTCAACACCCGCTCATACGCTTCCATCTCCTCTGGACTCGGGTGGCGGCTGGCAATCAGTTCCACTGACTCGCGACCCGAACCCTCAAGCTCGTTCGCAATCGAGACCGACATCGCTACCGTCATCTCGGGACTGATCCGGAAGCGCATATAGTTCTGCGCCGTATGCGGCTCAGTGATGTTCGTGTGAGGTGGTTTGCGAAACCGCGCCATCACTTCCATGCACGTCACCGGAAGATTCTTTCCCGCACGAATGTAAAAAGGAACGCCATCCCATCGCCACGAGTTAATCCCAAGCTTTAGACAAGCAAACGTCTCCACTTTGGAGTTAGGCGCAACGCCCTTCTCATCCAAATAGCCACGGAACTGTCCTCGAACCAGATCACTCGCCTTGATCGGAGGGATGGCCTTGAGCACCTTCACCTTCTCATCACGCATCGACTCAGCATCGCCGCGCGCCGGACACTCCATCGCAAGATTGCACATCACCTGAAAAATATGGTTCTGAATCACATCGCGAATCGCGCCCGTCTGGTCGTAGAAAGCCCCTCGGCCCTGCACGCCAAAGTCTTCCGCCATTGTGATCTGAACGGTCTCAACATAATCGCGATTCCAGATTGGCTCCAGAAACGTATTCGAAAAACGAAAGGACACCATGTTGTGAACCGGCCCCTTCGCCAAGTAGTGATCGATGCGAAAGATCGACGACTCTGGAAACGCAGACAGCAGAATCCGGTTCAACTCCTGTGCCGAAGCCAGATCATGCCCAAACGGCTTCTCTACAATCATCCGAGCGCCCTTGGCCGAACCCGATTTCACCAACTGCTCGACAACCTCCTCGAACAACGAAGGAGGAATCGCCAGATAATGAGCCGGTCGCTCCGACGAACCCAGCGCCTTCCGTACTGCGACAAACGTAGCCGGGTCCACATAGTCGCCATCGACATACTGCAACAGCGACTTCATCTTCTCCCACGCTGCAGGATCGAGGCCGCCATGTTTCTCAAGACTATCCTGCGCACGCGCCTTAAACTGATCGAGATTCCAACCAGCCTTCGCCACACCAATGACCGGAACATTTAGTGTGCCGCGTTTAACCATCGACTGGAGAGCAGGAAAAATCTTCTTATAAGCAAGATCGCCGGTCGCGCCAAAAAAAACCAGCGCATCGGAATGAGATTGGCTCACGTTTGTACTCTCCTCAATTTCAAAATTATTTAGCGGCCGGCTTCTCAAGGTGTCCGCCGAACTCGAAACGCATCGCCGACAACAGCTTATTCGAAAAGTCTGCCTCGCCTCGCGAACTGAACCGTTCATAGAGCGCCGTCGTCAACACCGGTGTCGGAACACCTTCATCAATCGCAGCCTTGATCGTCCAACGTCCTTCTCCCGAATCCGAAACCCGGCCGCCAAACTTCGCCAGCTCAGGGTCTCCAGTCAACGCCGACGCAGTCAGATCCAGCAGCCACGATGCAATCACACTCCCGCGGCGCCACACCTCTGCCACGTCAGGCAGATTGAAGTCATACAGATAATGTTCCGGATCACGCAGCGGCGTCGTTTCGGCGTCGATCTCAGCCGTATGCTTGCCAATATTGGCCGCCTTCAACACGCCGAGGCCTTCAGCGTAAGCCGCCATCATTCCATACTCAATTCCGTTGTGCACCATCTTTACGAAGTGGCCGCCGCCGCTCTCTCCGCAGTGCAGATAGCCGTCCTCTGCCGTCCCGCCAACCTTCTCGCGTCCGGGAGTCTTCGCGATATCTCCAATCCCAGGAGCAATCGTCTTGAAGATAGGATCCAGATGCTCCACAACGGATTTCGGTCCGCCAATCATCATGCAATATCCCCGCTCCAGACCCCAAACGCCGCCGCTCGTACCCACATCCACATAGCGGATCCCCTTAGGCGCAAGCTCCTTCGATCGCCGAATATCGTCGATGTAGTACGAGTTCCCGCCATCGATCAGAATGTCGTCTTTCTCGAGGTGGGGCGCGATCTTAGCGATCGTCTGATCGACTACTCCCGCAGGAATCATCAACCAGATCGCACGCGGCTTGGAGAGCTTACTCACGAAATCCTCAAGCGAAGACGATCCCGTGATCCCCTTCTCCTTACCCATCTCGTCAACAACCTTCGGCGACATGTCGAAGACGACGCATTCATGGCCATTCTTCGCCAACCGCCGAACCATGTTGGCACCCATCCTACCCAGGCCTACCATTCCAAGTTGCATTTGAACTCTCCCTTTCAGTAGTTATGATTCACTGGACATCGAAAGCCGGCGCAGAGTCTTCTCGCGTCCGCTGCCGCCTGGCTTATTTATTCTTCCTGTATCTCCGAATCAGGTTCGTCGTAGAAGTATCGTGCGAAAGCGCAGGTTCTGTCGCGGCTTCCAGTTCCCCGATAATCTTTTGCGCCAGCACCTTGCCAAGTTCAACGCCCCATTGATCGAACGAGTCGATGCTCCAGATCGTACCTTGCGTAAACACCGCGTGCTCGTAGAGAGCAATCAACTTGCCCAGCACCTCCGGAGTCAGATGATCCGCAAGAATCGTATTCGACGGACGATTTCCCTCAAACACCCGGTGCGGAACCAGCCAATCCGGTGTCCCTTCCGCCTTTACCTGCTCTGCAGTCTTGCCGAACGCCAGCGCCTCAGCCTGCGCAAACACATTCGCCATCAGCGTGTCATGATGTTTTCCCAGCGGATTGAGCGTCTTGTAGAACCCAATGAAGTCGCAAGGTATCAGCCGGGTCCCCTGGTGAATCAGCTGATAAAACGAGTGCTGGCCGTTCGTACCCGGCTCGCCCCAGTAGATGGGTCCCGTCTCCGTTGCAACATGTGTTCCATCAAGAGTTACATGCTTGCCGTTGCTCTCCATCGTCAACTGCTGCAGATATGCTGGAAACCGCTTCAGGTACTGCTCATACGGCAGAACCGCAACCGTCTGCGCATCGAAGAAATCGGTGTACCAGACCGTCAGCAGGCCCAACAGAACCGGCAGATTGCTCGCGAACGGCGCCGTCCGGAAGTGCTCATCCATCTCATGAAAGCCGGCCAGCATGGCACGAAAATTATCCGGCCCAATCGCCAGCATCGTCGACAGCCCAATCGCCGAGTCCATGGAATACCGCCCACCGACCCAGTCCCAGAACTCGAACATATTCGCCGTATCGATACCGAACTTCGTAACTTCCTTCTCATTGGTCGAGATTGCGACAAAGTGCTTCGCAACGGCCTTCTCGTCACCGCCCAACCCAGCCAGCGACCAGTCGCGAGCCGTGTGAGCATTTGTCATCGTCTCCAGCGTCGTGAACGTCTTCGAAGCGACGAGAAAGAGCGTCTCATCCGCCTTGAGATCCTGCACCGCCTCCGCAAAGTCCGTACCATCGACATTCGAAACAAAGCGGAAGGTGATATCGCGCTGACTGTAGTGCTTCAGGGCTTCATACGCCATCACCGGCCCAAGGTCGGACCCGCCAATACCAATATTAATAACGTTCTTAATCCGCTTGCCCGTATGTCCCTTCCATGCCCCACTCCGAACGCGATCCGCAAAGCCCGCCATCTTGTCCAGCACAGCATGTACCGCCGGCACAACGTCCTCGCCATCGACGACGATCTTCTCACCCTTCGGCGCGCGCAAAGCCACATGCAGCACAGCACGATTCTCGGTGATGTTGATCTTTTCTCCGCTGAACATCGCATCGATCCGCGCCTTCAGCCCCGACTCTTCCGCCAGCTGAATAAGAAGTTTCAGCGTGTCGTTTGTAATCCGATTCTTCGAGTAGTCGAGAAAGATTCCGGCAGCTTCAAGGGTGAGCCGCTCCCCGCGCGCCGGATCATCGGCAAACAGCTGCCGAAGCGTCGTACCGTGAATCTGCTCATAATGCGCTCCCAGCGCCTTCCATGCCGACCGCTCGCCGAGCGGCGCCAATTTCGTCGTCATCTGCTTACTCCTCGTATCTCTGTATGTTCCCGCCAGACAAGATTACTATCCATTTCTGTTACAAGTACGGCCTTGGAGGTTGAAGCCGAAAAAACCTAAAACATTTCCGAAATTTTAATGAAAGTCTTCTTTTGTCACTGCTTCGAATCTACAAGCTCAACCTCGCCATTACGCATCTCTTTGCTATGGATGATTTAAAGTCGAATTCGTATTCCACAAAATGCCCTCTTATTGCCATGAGAGACGGCAGGCAGCATAAAAGTTCCTCGCCTTTTACAAAAAAGAACGGAAAACCCTCACCGTCAGACCCGTGCCATTGGACGCAGCCTCTTCAGATCCCGATCTCAGTCCTTATCGCGGCAGCAATCGTGTCAGCATGATGTCGCATGAGCGGCTCCGATTCAGCTTCGATCATCACCCGAGCCAGCGCCTCCGTGCCGCTGTAACGAATTACCACTCGGCCCGAATCCGCAAGCTCGACCTCAGCAGCGCGAATCGCAGCAGCCACCGTCGGGATCCCTTCAAGCGGCTTTTTCTCTCTCACCTTCACGTTGAGAATCACCTGCGGAAAGACCTTAAGATCCGCAATCAATTCAGCCAAAGACTTCCCGCTCCTGTGCACGACATCCAGCAACAGCAAAGCGGTCAACAGACCATCCCCCGTCGTGCTGCGCCCACTGAAGATAATATGTCCAGATTGTTCGCCACCTAAAGCCGCGCCCGTCGCAATCATCTGCTCAAGAACGTACTTGTCCCCCACCGCCGCGCGCAGCATCCCAATCCCGCTCCGCTTTAGGGCCGCCTCCAGCCCCATGTTCGACATCGTCGTCGCAACCACCGTCGAGTTCGTCAAAAGCCCCCGGCTCTGCAGATCGCGTGCCGCAAGCAGCAACACCGCATCGCCATTAACCACGCGACCAAACTCATCGGCAAACAGCGCACGATCGGCATCACCGTCAAACGTGATCCCCATCGAAGCCCGCCGACTCTTCACCTGTTCCGCAACGATCTCCGGGTGTAGTGCCCCGCAAACCTCATTGATATTGCGTCCATCCGGACTGGCATGGGTAATCAAAACCTCCCCGCCCAGACCAGAAAACAGTTGAGGGGCAACCGAAGAAGCAGCTCCATTGGCACAATCAATCACGATGCGCTTCCCATCGAGCGAGAGACCAGGAACCGCGGCAAGCAGAAAGCGAACATACTCCGCGCGATCGGCATCGTTTACGGTAGGCGCAACCGTTTGTCGTGTCACTGACGTCGCGCTCGCGAGTTTGCGAAAGATCTCCTCTTCAATCGCAAGCTCAACCGTATCCGGAAGCTTATAGCCATCAGGCCCAAACAACTTAATCCCATTGTCCTGCCATGGATTGTGCGAGGCCGAGATAACAATACCCGCAGCAAAACCATGCGTGTGCGTCAGGAACGCAACCGCCGGAGTAGTAATCACGCCCGCGTTTTCGACAGAAGCTCCGCCCGCGTCAAGCCCAGCCGTCAGTGTCGCGGCGATCCACTCGCTCGATTCGCGAGTATCCATACCAAGCAAAACACGTGGCCTCTGCGTCTTCGCTCCGAGGATCTGTGCGAGCGCAAGTCCAATAGCGTACACCGTGGTTGAATCCAACGGCGACTGCCCGGCGACAGCGCGAATGCCATCGGTTCCAAAGAGCTTCTTCATTACTTGCTGGTCTCCATTATTTTTACGTCCAGGTGTGTGCGTGTTATCTCTGCTTCAATCGTTCCCTGCGCAAGCCGCGCTAATATTGTCTGCCCCGCAACCGCATCTGCGGAAGACCGCAGCAACGTGTCATCCGCAGCTCCTCCTCCTTGCAGATAAACCAGGGCATAACCCCGCGACAAAACCGCGAGCGGTGACAGCGCGTTCAACCTCGCTGACGTCCTCTCGAGACGCGTACGCCGGCTCGCAACGGTCTCACCTGCGGCTCGCTCCAATCGCTGCGTCGAAGCCTCCAGACGATGATGCGTAGCCGCGATGCGAACCGTGGTGTCTTGCCGGCGAAGACGCTCCCTCACCAGATTCAACCTCTGGCCCGGCATACGAACGCTACGCTGCACCGCCGCATCAAGACGAAGCCGAAGCTCATCAAGCCGCTGGCCCCTGCGGCTAACGGCGTCCAGCAGACGGTTCAACACAACCTCTGCAGAAAGCCGTGCGTAGCGCTGTCTCGCATGCATCAGATGAAATCTTCCAGCCCGCTGCACTCTCGCACTCAACGCACCGACGCGCTCCTCAATGCGATGCTGTGCCGCCGTGACCAACTCAGCAGCAGCCGATGGCGTCGGTGCGCGAAGGTCCGCGACGAAATCGGCAATCGTAAAGTCAGTCTCGTGCCCAATCGCCGAGACCACAGGAATTGCAGAAGCCGCAATCGTGCGCGCCAGCGCCTCGTCATTGAACCCGACTAAATCTTCCATCGACCCGCCGCCCCTCGCAATCACAATCACGTCCGCCAGCGAAGGATTCGCATTGAACCAGCGAACTCCCGCAGCCACAGATGTTGGGCTCGACACTCCCTGCATCGTCGCCGGATACACCAGCAAATTGAGCCGCGCATGACGGCGACGAACGACATTGACAATGTCCCGAATCACAGCTCCGCTTGGCGAAGTCACAATCCCAATGCACTTCGGAAATGACGGCAACTGCCGTTTACGAGCCGCATCAAACAGCCCTTCAGAGAGCAGCCGCGCTTTGAGCTGTTCGAACGCAAGTTGCAGCGCACCAGCCCCGCGTGGCTCCATCGTCTCTGCAATCAGCTGGAGCTGACCCCGGCTCTCATACACCGAGATGCGCCCCCGCACCAAAACCGCAAGGCCATCCGCAGGCCGGAAGCGCAGCAAAACAGCCTGACGCCGAAACAGCACAACCGGCAGCTGAGCTTCGCCATCCTTCAACGTGAAATAGATATGTCCCGAAGGCGCGTGCCGACAGTTCGAAATCTCACCTTCGACCCAAAGGTCCGTATACGTCGTCTCGATCTGCTGACGAACATTGATGACTAGCGCACGAACACTCCAGATCCGGCGTTCCGTCATCAGGTCATTCCTGCCTACATCTTTTCTCGGCGCAGGCCCCGCCGCAGTCTCACTCACTTCGTCGCGAATAACATCTTCAACCGAAGCCGCGACAGGCAACGCCACATCCTCTTCAGAAACAGAAAAAAGTGCCGTTTGAAAGACCGGCCCAGACGCCGTTTTCAGGATTGTTGGCCGCCTTCCCGTCCGGATCTTCCCTCGCCGCGCTCGCAGGCTGGCCAGTGTCGGCGGATTGTCTTCTCTTTCGGACATTCTTGCCTGAGTCTAGCACCGCAACGCGGCTCCTCAGACGTTCAACGGCGCAGTCTTCCCACAGCCCAGAGAATCAAGCTCAGCACCACGCTGATCACAATTGAAGTTGCAATGGGAAACGACACCGACCATCCCCGGCCACGCCAGTTGAGGTCGCCAGGAAGCCGCCCAACCGGCAGATTCAGTCGATTCAACCCGAGAACGATCCCACCAACCACAACCAGCAGCAAACCGAGAAAGATGAGAGTACGGCCCAGGTCAGGCATGCTGCACCACTTCTCTAAGCAGTTGCCAGCAGCGCGGCAGCCTCACGCAAAAGCTCCGACGGCTGGCACGGCTTTGTAAGAATGCCAACGGGCCGCGACAGTTTGCGCGCCTGCTCCCGCACATTTTTCAGATTGGAATAAAACCCCGTCAGAACGAGAATCTGGCAGGCCGGCAACTCACGCGTCACATCGCTGACCAGCGAAAGTCCATCTCGTCCCGGCATCGTCACATCACACAGAAGCAGGTTCGGCTCAAATTCACGCGAACACTCTAAGCCTTGATCTGCCGAATAAGCGGCCTTCGCCGTGAAACCACTCTTCTCGAAGATGAGAGTGAGCGTGTCAGCCACAAGACGATCATCATCAACCACCAGAACTCGCTTCATGGTTGCCCTCCGTGCGAAATGCGCGCGAACACTTATCCGATGGGTCTAGACTAGGCTTCAAAAAGTATGTTTGTCTAATCAAAAATCGATGATTTCATCGCCTAAAGATTTAGACTCCGTTCTTCAGGCAACGTCACAAAACGAGATTTGCACAAGCAAGTTTGCCGGGATCACCTGCGATTCTATCCGCAGAGAATCGCAACTTCACCTCTGGTAAGGTTTACCTCAGAACACTGACTTCAACTAAGGATCCTCTTTTGCGCGTCGCCGCATTCATCGCCGGTTTTTTCTTCTGCTGGGGTGTCGCACTCGACGCCTTCCAGACCATCATCCTTCCCAGGCGTCCGACAGGTCGATTCCGAATCACCCGCATCTTTTTCATCGTCACCTGGGCGCCCTGGGTATTCATGGCTGACCACGCCTCAAACAAAAAAATACGCGACCAGATCTACAGCATCTACGGCCCGCTGTCTCTCCTTTTGCTACTTCTCTGTTGGGCAATTCTTCTCATCTTCGGCTTTGGATTGTTCTACTTTTCAATGCGTTCCCCCTTTGGCGACGTCATAATGAGCCACAGCAACAGTGCGTGGGCAAAGTTCGGTACCGACCTCTACGTCAGTGGAACAACCCTCTTCACTCTGGGCCTCGGCGACGTCGTTCCCCACAGCCCGTTCGCTCGAGCCTTCATCATCTTCGAGTCAGGCGTAGGCCTCGGGTTCGTGGCCCTCGTCATCGGCTATCTTCCCGTTTTGTATCAGGCATTTTCCCGCCGCGAGATCAGCGTAGCCTTACTCGATGCAAGAGCCGGCTCTCCGCCCAACGCCGCCGAACTTATCCGACGCCACTCCTTCACTGGCAGCGAGGACGCCGTCATCGCGCTCCTCGAAGAGTGGGAGCGCTGGTCGGCAGAGATTCTCGAATCGCACATCTCCTACCCCATTCTTTGCTTCTACCGTTCGCAGCACGACACCCAAAGTTGGCTCGCCGCACTTGTCTCAATCCTTGACGCCTGCGCGCTTCTGATCTCGGTCATCGAGGGCACCCACTCACGCCAGGCTCAGCTTACCTTTGTCATGTCCCGTCACGCGCTTACCGACATCAGCGAGGTCTTTGGCCTCATGAAACTAAAACCAAAACAGCATCAAGCCACCCTCGACCGCCTCCCATCCAACGACTTTTACCATCTGTGCGAGGCCCTTGGAGAAAATCAGGTCCGGCTCTGTGGCGACCCCGCCGCTGCCCAACGCCTCAACACACTCCGTGCTCTATACGAACCCCAGGCCTTCGCTCTCTCCGAGTATCTTCGTGTGTCACTCCCCGTCTGGGTAGCGCCACCAAAACTAAACGACCAGTGGAGCATCCTCACGAGAATGCGAACCGACGCAGCGACAGCGGTCAAAGCCACCGGCGATCCCTCTCCCTTCTTCCTCGACGAAGACCACGGCTGAGCTCCCCGTTAACGCAGATTCGGGATGCAAGGGCTAAACCCTGCATCCCGATCTCACTCCAAACCCACTTCCAACAAAAGACGTTCTACTGCCCTCCAGGCCCGGTCGGCGCAGGATTCAGCTTCTGAGCAGCCAGCGTCCCCGCCGCACCTTTGGCATCTTTATCCTTCAGCTGCGCATAAATCTTCTTCGCAAGCTCCGGCTGGCCCTGGGCCTCATACAGCTCAGCAAGCTGCAGTTGTGCCAGCCCAGCGGGCACGGTGGTCGTTGGCTTGGCGGTTAGTTCCTTATAAAGATCCACAGCCTGCGAATCACGTCCGGTCTGCCGATAAAGCTGCGCCAGCGAAATCTTCGCTAGTGCTGCAAGGTCACCATTCCATCCGCTCGCCACCTGCTTCAACGTGCTCTCGGCCGGGCCGTTCTGTCCCTCTTCCATGTAGGTCAGCCCAGCAAAGTAGCGAGCCACACGCCCATCCGGAGTCATCCCGTACTTGTCCGCTACGCCGTTGAACAGATCATTCGCGGCCTTGGCCCGTTCCGTCGCCGACGCATACGTCTTTACCCCCGGAGGTACCTGCTGCCCCGGCGAAGCAAGCGGCGTCTGGTAAGCCTGCATCGCTGCGCCAAACGCAACAGAGGCCTGCTCCGCGCGGCTGTTGTAAATCAGCGCCCCGGCTACCACTACCAGGAGCGCCACAAGCACAATGGCGCTGGTTGCGATCAAGGAACGGCGGTTTTCACTGGCCCACTCCAGCCCATGCTGGGTGGTATCGACGAACTGGTCATGCTTAAGAGCTTGCTTGGTCTGCTGGTCCACTTTGTCTTGTTCTTCCTTTATTGCTCGTCGCGGATTTACCGCTTCAAGAGAACTGGTTGCGCGAAGTCACGGCGCAGAACTTTAAGTCTATCAGCGCGCGCAACCAGATTGTGCTTCAAACTCATCCCAAATCAACGAGCGAAGAAAAATCCTCATGAAATGAAGGAATTGGCGAAAAAGACTTCTAGCCGTCAGTCGCGATAAAATCGCCCTCACTCCCCCAGGGTTGACAGTCCCACCGCCAAGGCGAAGACTTGTACGCGAAGGAATTTGCCCCCCGACTTATGAAGACAGTAACCACCGAAGCAGCCATCGCAGTTCCACCCACCACCAACAAACACCTCATCCGCTGGGTAGAAAAGATGGCAGACCTCTGCCAGCCTGACCGCATCCACTGGATCGACGGATCCCAGGCCGAGTACGACTTCCTCTGCAACCAGCTCGTCCACACCGGAACCTTCACCAAGCTCAACGAAAAGCTCTGGCCCGGCTGCTTCCTCGCCCGCTCCGCCCCCAACGACGTCGCCCGCGTCGAAGACCGCACCTTCATCTGTTCCCTCTCCAAGGACACCGCCGGCCCCACCAACAATTGGGAAGACCCCTTCGTCATGCGCAAAAAGCTCAAGGCCCTCTTCAAAGGAGCCATGCGCGGCCGCACTATGTACGTCCTTCCCTACTCCATGGGCCCCATTGGCTCGCCTATGTCGCAGATCGGCGTCCAGCTCACAGACTCCGCCTACGCCGTCGTCAACATGCGCATCATGGCCCGCATCGGAGCCCCAGTCTTCGCCGAAATCGACAAAGACGAAAAGCGTGTCGTCCCCTGCATGCACACCGTCGGCGTCCCCCTCGCCCCCGGCCAGCAGGACGTCCCGTGGCCCTGCAACGATGAAAAATACATCGTCCACTTCCCCGAAACCCGCGAGATCTGGTCCTACGGCTCCGGCTACGGCGGCAACGCGCTCCTCGGCAAAAAGTGTTTCGCCCTCCGCATCGCCTCCAACATCGCTCGCGACGAAGGCTGGATGGCCGAGCACATGCTCATCGTCGGCGTCGAATCCCCCAAGCGCCCCGATGGCACCACCGAAAAAACCTATGTAGCCGCCGCCTTCCCCAGCGCCTGCGGCAAAACCAACTTCGCCATGATGATCCCACCCGCCGGCTTCGAAGGCTGGAAGGTCTGGACCGTTGGCGACGACATCGCCTGGATCAAGCCCGACGCCAACGGCCAGCTCCGCGCCATCAACCCCGAATACGGCTTCTTCGGTGTAGCCCCCGGCACCAGCGCAAAGACTAACCCCAACGCCATGGCCGCGCTGGCCAAAAACACCATCTTCACCAACGTAGCTCTCACCTCTGAGGGTGGCGTTTGGTGGGAGGGCATGACCGACACCCCACCCGCCGAACTCATCGACTGGCGCGGCAACCGCTGGACACCAGCCATCGCAAAAGAAACCAACCAACCCGCCGCCCACCCCAACGGTCGCTTCACCGCCCCCGCCGCCCAGTGCCCCACCATCGACCCCGACTGGGAGAACCCCAACGGCGTCCCCATCTCCGCCTTCATCTTCGGAGGCCGCCGCCCTACCACCATGCCGCTCGTCTACCAGGCCTTCAACTGGTCCGCGGGCGTCTACATCGGCGCCACCATGGGCTCTGAAACCACCGCAGCCGCCGGAGGCGCCATCGGCAAAGTCCGCCGCGATCCCATGGCCATGCTTCCCTTCTGCGGCTATCACATGGGCGACTACTTCCGTCACTGGCTCAAGATGCAGCGCAACCTCTCCGCTACACCACGCGTCTTCCACGTGAACTGGTTCCGCAAAGCCCCCGACGGCAGCTTCCTCTGGCCCGGCTACAGCGAAAACATGCGCGTCCTCAAGTGGATCGTCGACCGTGTCCGCGGCCGCGCCCAGGGCAAAGAGACTCCCATCGGCTGGACCCCACACTTCGACGACATGAACTGGAAGGGCCTCGACTTCCCCCGCGAAACCTTCGAGACCCTTCAAACCGTAGACCGCGCCCAATGGAAACAAGAGGTCATGGGTCACGAAGAGCTCTTCCTGGCCCTCCACGACCATCTCCCCCCCGAGATGATCTACGAACGCGAACTCCTAATCTGCCGCCTCTAACAACTCAGAGGCGGCAGCTTCCTCACACCAGAGTGACCCGACTCCGACCGCATCACCTTTGCCCATAAGCAGTGAAGACGTAATCTTTCGCCTTCACTGCTGTGTGGCACGCGAACCCGCACTTGGCGTCGCTCCCCTGCGGCGGCTTGTCCCCTAAGTTGCCGAGCCTGAACTTACCGGACGCGGCGTCGAACTCGAACACGCCGTAACCCCATCCGCCGCTATCCGCGAACCTCTTGCTGTCCTTCACCATGAAGTCAACGTCATGCTGGACGCCCGGCACCGTCGGAGCACCAGGCTCACCGGCGTCCACTTTCGCGACCCAATGAACCTTTGCCATCTTGGCACCATCCGGAAACGGCTTGCCGTTACCGGGAATTCCTTCCTTATAGGCATTGATCATCGCAGGATTCCCGAGGATCGCAGCGACCGCACCTCCGTTATGGCTGATGGCGATCACCGGCCAGCCTTCGTATCCTCTGAACTCAGCGAACGCGAGGCCATTCGGCACTTTGAGGGTGTACTTGTCCTGTGCTGAAGTAACGCCCTGTGCCTGCGACGGGACGGTTGTGGAGGCGGACGCAGCCCCAGCGTGCGGAAGGCTGTGGATGTAACGTGCAAGCTTCCAGGTGTCGTTGTCAGAGATGCTCGACTTCCACGCGGGCATCCCTGTCAGGCGAACTCCGTTCTGGATAATCCAAAACAGCTCCGCGTCGCTCCAGTGCTGCACGTGAGCTGAGGTCAGGTCCATCGCGGGCGGGGTCATGTTGCGCCCGAGGTCGCTGTCTCCACGCGCATCCGCACCGTGGCATTGGGCGCAAGACCCAAGAAACACCTCCTGGCCCTGGCTCACGACCTCACCAGTCTCAGGCAGCGGATTATTCATCTTGCCTGCCTCCAAGGGAATCGCAACGTCTTTAGCCGCATCGGCCAAACTCGTCTCCCCTTGAGAAGGTTGCTTGCCCGCTGAGCACCCCTGGAGCAAGGCGCCGAACATTAGACCAATCGCGCCAACCATCAACTTGCGTTTTAGCGCTACGCAGCAGTCACAACCGCGCCGGCCACCCATCCACATCAAACCAGATTCAGGCATCGTGAGTTCTCCTTCATAAGAAAGCTTTCTAGGCCCGATTCCAGCGTGTGCTTCTCGTTGAGCCTTCGATGTCCCAAGAACCAGAACGGAGGCAGCCTATTTTCACCCTGGCGCTCTATTTCAAGAAATCGTCGGCTCAGCATGACAACGCCCCCGTATTTCTCAGTTGTCCGGCTTCTCTAACCGCGATAGACTCGCCTCAAATGCTCTTCCGTAAGTCTGCTCAAACTGCACTCCTGAGCCTTTGTTTGCTCTCTGCCGCCCACGCCGCCGACACCACCGCCCTCATCAACCGGCTCATTCAAGCAGGCCACTCCAGCTGGATCGGAAGTCCAGAACTTCAACCTTGGCATCTCAAACTCGACGTCCAACTCTTTGGCGACAAGGCCCAGCCAACCGAACAAGGCACCATCGAAGAGTGGTGGACCAGCCCGGCTGCCTACCAGATCACCTACACCTTTCCGTCTTACACCGCGTCGCTCATCCACAGCGGCAATGTTTACAGCAGAACGAAGGGTACAGACTTGCCGCCGTTGCTTCTGCACCTTCTGCTTCGTCAGGTTGTAGCCCCGATGGCGCCCGATAAAGAGATATCCCAGTCCACCCCCGTGCTCCGTAACCTTACCGTGGAGAAGATCCCCTTGGAGTGTGTCATGATCGCGCGAAAGATCGACGACAACTCTGAGCCCCCGCTCAGCCTCTTTCCGACCTACTGCTTCGGGCCCGGAACCAACTCGTTGCGGATGATCTATGACTTCGGCTCACAGGCTGTTATTCGCAACACCATGGGAGTTTTTCAAAGACGCGAGGTCGCCTTGGACCTAACCGTTCTCGACAACGGAAAGAAGAAGGCGACAGCTCACCTAAGCACGTTAGAGAGCAACTCCGCCCTTACCCCGCCTGCTATTGATCCGGAGTCCATCGAGAAGCAGGAGCCCGCAACTCCCGTCGCTGGCAACGTGATGGCTGGGCATAAACTCAGCGGGGAGCTTCCTATAGGCCAATACAGGGGGACGGTCGTGATAAACGCGACCATCGGCCGCGACGGGCATGTCCGCTCGGTGTGGCTCACCACGGTATCGAACTCCCAGCTCGCCCTCGCCGCCGTGGCTGCGGTGCGTACCTGGACCTACACACCGTGGCTCCTCAATGGAAAGCCAGTAGAGGTCACTACGCCGATCACCTTCAACTTCGTGGAGACCCCCATGCCTAGATGAGCGCGCATCAAACCTGAAAGGCGCCATTGCGTTGTCGTTGTTTGTATATTTGTTTATCGATCAGCACCGCGGGTGAGCATCAAAAATTTTCCATACCGGCGAAGCATCTGCAAATACGCCATGGCCCAACTTAAAGCGGACCCCAACACCGACCTCAACAAAGTGCTAGTGGAAAGCTACGCCGTGAACGAGAGAATGAATCAACTCATCCTCGAACATCTCGACCCCGCAGCATGGCGCGCTCAACTCTCAGGCAACAAGAGCCGCACCATCGCCGCCATCTTCACCCACGTCCACAACATTCGCCGCAAGTGGCTAAGACTCTCCGCCCCGCACCTCCAGCTCCCCGCCACGCTCAACCGCGCCACAGCCACGCAAAAACAAACCCAGACCGCTCTTCTCGAAAGCGCCGCCCGCTGCTCCGAGATGCTCGCCAGCGCACTGTCGGAAGCACCCAACCGTATCGAAACCTTCCACCGCGACGGATGGGCCAAACCATGGCCCGCAGGTCCCGCCATGCTCGCCTACATGATCACCCACGATGCACACCATCGCGGCCAGGTCAGCATGCTCGCCCACCAGCTCGGATACCCTCTCCCACCCAAAGCCGCCGAGCAAATCTGGGGCTGGGAAAAATTATGGAAGGACTGCGGCTTCACCCACCCGCGCTAAACGTTAGTCACGATTATGTGCGCTGCCTCGTGATCTGGCCTGACGGGATGTCGTCCTCACTAAAATGTCGCTGTCATTGGGCTGTCGTCAATCCTGCGCATGAGCGCAGTCGAATTGGGAAGGATCCCTGTATTTGGCCTGTTACAGGTTCGCCGACGCAGTCTCTCCTCTTCGTCGCTGACAACTTGCCCAAAAAACCGTGTCAAGCCCCCAACGAGCCAAAACCCGCGCCAATCCTGCACAAACGCGTTGCGCATGAGTTTCCCTCCATCCTGTAAACTGGAAGCAGAGAAGAAGCTCCGGGCCAAACCGGGGCTTCTACGGCTTAACCGCAACCACTAACTCCTTTGACTGGACGAATTTAGCTGTAACCCTTTTGTTATGAAGATTTTGCAAGCAGCACCTACACCTAAATAATTCATTCTAAATGACTTATACGCAGGCACCCCGGGGGGCACCCCCCAAGCCGCAGCAAGTCAGAACCGGAATCGAGCACACGAATGTCGAACCAGCACGCAGCACCGTTCAACCCCAACCCGCAGCCCCCCATCCCCGAGCCCACCCACGCGGAGCGTGCCCGCACCCTGCTCCACCTGGCCAGCGTCGCCACCCTCTCCACCGTCTCCCGCAAGCAACCCGGCTTCCCCTTCGGCTCCCTGATGCCCTACGCACTCGACCCCGCCGGGCGCCCCCTGTTTCTCATCAGCACCATGGCCATGCACACCCAGAACCTCAAGGCGGACCCACGCGCCAGTCTCTTCGTCACCCAGCCAGCGCCGGACGGCGACGTCCTCGGAGCAGCCCGCGTCACCCTGGTCGGAAACGTCCACCAGATCGCCGACGAAGAGAAACCAAAGGCACGCGACCTCTACCTCAGCGCCCACCCCAACAGCCATTACTGGGTCGACTTCAACGACTTCGCCTTCTTCCGCCTCGACCCCGTGGACGTCTACTACGTCGGCGGCTTCGGCGTCATGGGCTGGGTCACTGCCCCCGACTACTCCGCGGCCTCTCCTGACCCCCTTGCCGAGGCCGCACAGGGCATTCTGGACCACATGAACGCCGACCACAGCGACGCCCTCGTCCTCCTCACCAGGACCCACGCAAAGCTCGAAGCCGAGTCCGCCACCATGACCTCGGTCGACCGTCTGGGCTTCCACGTTCGCGCCACAACACCCGCAGGAATCAAGGGTGCCCGCATAGCCTTCCCGCGCGAAGCCACCACCCCCAGAGAGACCCGTTCCGTTCTGGTCGAGATGGTCAAACACGCGCGTAACGACGCTGCACTCCCCACAAATGCCTATTGACTACCATCTCCTTTGCCTTTATGTTTAACGAGTGGCAAGACTCCCTTCGGGTTGAGTCAGTCATAACGAAGTCCACCCACTTCGTTGCTTTACTGGAATACCCACGCAACAGCCCCCACCGCGCTGCGTGGGTTTCCTTTTTTAACCCACCTGTCGTCTGTGCGCAGCCTTCTTTGACATCTTCAAGTCCCTGCGCAACACCGTAAACTAAACCCAGCGATGCCTCTCGAATCCCCAAACATTGGCCCAATCGATCACACTGAGGTAAAGTCCAGCGGTTTCACTCCCTTGACGATCCCCTTGTTCCGCGATCGCTGGATCGCCAGCACAATCTCGTCGGTCGGCACATGGATGCAGGACACAGCAGGCACGTGGCTGATGACCTCGCTGACCGCCTCGCCTCTGCTAATCGCGCTGATGCAGACCGCAGCCAGTCTGCCGGTGCTGCTGCTCGGACTGCTGGCCGGAGCAACCGCCGACATCTTCGACCGCCGCAAGCTGCTCATCTTCTGGCAGACCTGGATGCTCGCCTCGGTGGGACTCCTCGCGATCCTAACCTTCATCGGCTACGTGTCGCCGTGGGCTCTGTTGGCGTTCACCTTCCTGCTGAACATCGGCTCGGCGATGAACAATCCAGCATGGCAGGCGATCGTCCCCGAGCTAGTCCCCCGCGAACTGATCCCGGACACCGTGTCTCTCAACGCCGCAAGCAACAACCTCGCACGCGCCGTCGGTCCCGCGCTCGGCGGACTGATGGTTGCAGGCTTTCAGCGAGTGCACACCGGCGCGGGGTCCGTCTTCGCCCTCAACGCACTCTCGTTCGCCGGCGTTATTTGGGTCCTGGTGAACTGGAAACGTATCCCGCTGTTCAAGTCAGCGTTACCGTCCGAGCGCATTGCAGGCTCGATTCGCTCAGGGCTGCGTTACGTGCGATACGCCCCGGACCTTCAGTCCTCGCTGGTGCGGGCATTCACCTACACCTTCTTCATCTCCGCAATTTGGTCGCTGCTCGCAGTCGTCGCAAAGCGTGATCTGAAGCAAGGCCCGCTCGGTTACGGCATCCTGAACGGCTCGCTCGGCCTCGGAGCCGTCGTCGCCGCTACAACGCTCCATCGCATTCGCCAGCGATTCTCCGCAGATCAGATTCTCGCCGCATCGACGCTCTACAACGTAGTTGTGCTGCTGGTGCTAGCATTCGTACGCAGCCCTTCGATCATCATCCCCACGCTGATCCTGTCCGGCGCCGCATGGACCAGCACCATGTCCACGATCAACGTCTCGGTACAGCTTTCCGTTCCCGCATGGGTTCAGGCTCGCGCACTGGGCACCTACATGACAACCTTTCAGGGAGGCATGGCAATCGGCGCTATTCTCTGGGGTTACATTGCAGAACACACGTCAACGCCGATCGCGTTGACTACAGCGGCGTGTGGATTGCTGATCACCTTTCCATTTGCACGCAGATTTCACATCCTGCAAGGTCCGCTCCCTGACCACACACCGTATCAATGGAAGCATCCGGCGCCGCAGCTTGCACTCGACACCGAACCTTCCGACGGCCCCGTCCGCATCTCGATCGAATATCGCGTGCCGCTCGAAAACTACGCGGAGTTCACCTCTGCCATCCATCAGCTCCGAGGTGTTCGACTCCGCGACGGCGCGATCCGTTGGGGCATCTACCGTGACGCAATCGATCCTAAGCACCTTAACGAGACCTTCGTGATGGAGTCGTGGCTGGATTACCTCCGCTCCCGCGAACGTATCACAGCTGCTGACGAGACGATCCGTGCTCGCGTGCGCGCGCTGCACGAGCACGACGAGCCACCGAAGACGACCTACCAGATCTATGCCAGGGAGGTCGCGGATCCAGTACGCGAGCATTCACCGACGTCTGACGGTGCACCTTGAACTCAAAGGCATAACAGTAGAGGAGAGTATGCCCGGAATTTTACCAGGTTGAGCTAGTCGGCTGAGCCCAGGGCAAGGTCGATCAGAGTCTTTTCCTCGATCTCGTGAGCCTTTGCGGAACCAGTTGCGGGCGTTGCACTCGCACTGCGCTTGACGCTGAGTACAGCGCGGTCACCAGCCATACGTCGCAGCAACGGCATCACGTAGGAAAACGCTCCCATGTTGGCCGGCTCTTCCTGAACCCAGATGATCTCCTGCGCGTCTGGATGTTGGTCGAGGGCGGCCTGTAGTTCATCCTCGGGCCAAGGGTACATTTGCTCAAGGAAGATGATGCCAACGCTGAAGTCCTTACGCTTCTCGCGTTCGACGCGAAGATTGTGACCGATCTTTCCGCTGCAGACCAGCAGTCTGCGCGGGTCTTTCACGTCATTGTCCGGTAGCACGTTCTGAAATCGTTCGATGGCAAAATCCGCGAGTGTGGAGGAGGCATCTGGATGGCGGAGCATGCTCTTAGGAGTGAAGACGACGAGCGGCTTACGCCACGGCCGAAGCGCCTGTCTCCGCAGAAGGTGGAAGTATTGCGCGGCGTTCGACGGCTGACAGATCTGGATGTTGTCGTTCGCGGCGAGTTGTAGATAGCGTTCGATGCGTGCGCTGGAGTGCTCGGGGCCTTGGCCCTCGTATCCGTGCGGCAGCAACAAGACAATTCCAGAGAGCAAGCCCCACTTCGCTTCACTGGCCGCGATGAACTGATCGATGATGATCTGCGCGCCGTTCGCGAAGTCGCCGAATTGCGCCTCCCAAAGTACGAGAGTCTCGGGAAAGTCGCGCGAGAAGCCATACTCGAAGCCTAAGACAGCGGCCTCGGAGAGAAGTGAGTTGTACACCTCGAACTTACCCTGCTTCCGACTGAAATGGGCGAGCGGCGTGTAACGAACCTCGGTCTCGGTATCGACCATAACAGCATGGCGTTGATTGAAGGTTCCCCGCTGTGAATCCTGTCCGCTGAGGCGTACCGGAGTGCCTGCTTCCAGCAGTGAAGCGAAAGCTACGAGTTCGGCCATACCGTAGTCGAAGAGTCGCGAGCCAGCGCCCATTTCCTGACGCTGTTCGAACAGCTTCTTCACCTTGGGATGGATATGGAAGTCGTTTGGGTATGAGGTCAGCGAGGTCACAAGCGCATTGATCCGTTCGGCGGAGAGACCTGTTGGCACATCGTCCTGGGGCTCCAGTTCACCCCCTTTGTAGGGATCCCAATAAGCGGGAAGGTAGGCTAGTTGCGGCTTGTGATCGGCCTGCGTTGCCGCCTTCTGATCGTCAAGGAGTTCTTGTTGAATCTTCTGCACCTCGGCGGCGGGATCGACACCGATTTGCTTTGCGTATGACTGGTAGAGTGCGGGACGGTCCTTGATAATCGCATACCGACGAGGCTGGGTGACGGTGGGATCGTCGACTTCGCTGTGTCCATGTTTGCGGTAGCCTACGAGATCGATAACGATGTCAGAGTGGAAGCGCGTTCGATATTCCGCAGCGATTGCAGCGACTCTCACGACGGCATCTGGGTCTTCGGCGTTGACGTGGAAGATGGGAATGGGAAGACGTTTTGCAATGTCCGTGGCGAATCGCGAGGAGTTCGACTCTTCAGGGATTGCGGTGAACCCGAGGAGGTTGTTGACGATGACATGGATGGTCCCGCCGACGTTGTAGCCATGTAGCGTTGCCATGTTCAGGGTCTCGGCGAGAATGCCCTGTCCTGCAAATGCGGCGTCGCCATGAATGATCAATGGCAACACCTGATTGTTCCCGTCTTTTCCGATGCGTTCCTGCTTGGCGCGAGTGCGTCCGAGTACAACAGGATCGACCGCTTCGAGGTGGCTTGGGTTCGAAGCGAGGTGTAGCGAAATAACTTTCCCCTCGGGCGAATGATATTCGCCTGTCGCACCCACGTGATACTTCACGTCGCCACCGCCCATGGTGCTACGTGGATCGACGTCTTCGAACTTGGTGAAGATCTCCGACGGAGAACGACCGATTGTGTTCGTCATCACGTTTAATCGTCCGCGATGGCTCATTGCAATCATTGCCTTCGTAATGCCTGATCCGGCGCTCACTGCGAGAATTCGATCAAGGAATGGAATCAGTGCGGTGATTCCTTCAAGTGAGAATCGCTTAGTGCCTAGGTAGCGCGACTGAATGACCTGTTCGAAGATGTCGGCACGGATAAGCTGGGTAAGGATGAGGGCCTGATCGGGAGTCGGAGGGATCTGTTCGATGCGCTCCTGCAGCCACTGCCGCTGTTCAGGGCTCGGGATATGCATAAACTCTACGGCGATGGTTCCGCAGTAATAACCGCGCGCCTCTTTGGCGACTTCGCCCTCAGGTGCGGGTGTAGGAAATGGCTCGGGGGCAAGGTATTGGCCGAGAGGGTCAAGTGAAGCCTGCAAATATCCCCAACGCCGAAAGATGTCGAAGATTGTTTCGCGTTCGTGTTGTTCCAGTGTGGGTGTTGCTTCAGTCAGGGTCCCTGCCTTTGTAGCCATTGCTTCCTCATTTCAGATCTATTCGCGAGCCATTTTCGCGTACACTTCTATGCTAGACCTTTCGGCGGAAGGGTGCACGTGCCCTGGGGAACTCGATGAGCACGATTGACCATAAAGTTGCACCCCTCACCATCTTGGAAACAAATCAAGCTTCTGGTTCGCGATTCACTCAACGGAGACCGAGGCTCGTCGAGCTTGGGTCTTTACTTTCTGTGCAGACTCGTAAACCCCACCATTTTAGTCAGTTACTAAAAATGCCTACTGTCGCGCGTGCGCTGTTCGACGATATCCTAAGGAGTGCCCCCACCGATTTGCTTTTCGGTGCGCTGCAAGTAGTCGAACAGTTCTCCTTGAGTTGCCGTCCATCCCAAGTTGATGCGCTAAAGCTATTTGCTCTTCCGAAACATCGACACCGCTGACCGAAGTAAAACCGTTCAGACGCGGAACATGTACGAAGCTCCGCGTCCGCAGCCGAGATCAAGAATCGGCGCACCTTTGTCGAGCGCAAAATGGCGATGAATGACCGGCTCTATGTAAACGCATTCGGTCCGCGAACATCGTTTGTTCTTGGAAGGGATCGACCCTTTGCCTGCCCGCTCGTGACATACGAGAAGTACAGGCGACTTCGCCACGAATGTGGTCAATTACGAAGACCTCTGGGCTTGACGTTTCGCGAACCTTATCACGATCAGACACTTAAGTGAGTTGCGCTGCACCGAGTTGCGATTCACAACTATAGTTTAAAACATGGAATTTGTATTTCACAAGGCTTTGGTTTTGGCCTGCGCATTCAGTTGGATGAGTTTGTCGACGGGGTTCGGTCTTGCTTCCGTCGACCAAGCTCCCTCCGCTGCGCACGAATCGATTAGGACGCGTGCAAAGAGTGCAACTCCCACCGACGTGACGATTCCCGATACAGCGAAAATCGACAACCGTCCACTACCTGATATCGAGGGGTTAATGCACGCAGTGGAGACGAACCAGAGAGCAGCGGAGACAATCGAGAAGGACTATTTATACCGATCGACGTGGACGCTGAAAGAACTCGATGGGCACGGAGCGGTCAAGAAGACTGAGACAGAAGAATATGACGTCTTCTGGGTAGAAGGAGTTCCCGTTCATCGTTTGATGAAGAAGAACGGAAAAGATCTGAGCGCGGACGATCAAAAGAAGGAAAACGAGCGGATAGATAAAGAGATACTCAAGGTCAAGGAGAAACGCAGGAAAGCGGACGAGAAGGGAAAAGAGACTGGACCGCATGGCGAGGAGGAAGTTACCGTCTCGCGACTATTGGAGTTAGGCAGATTCACAAATGCGCGACGCGTGCAATGGAATGGGAGAGACACGATCGCCGTTGACTTCGCGGGCGATCCAAATGCAAAAACCAAAACCCGGTTCGAAGAGGTCATTCGAGATATGGTCGGCACAGCGTGGGTCGACGAACAGGACCAGACGCTTGTAAAGGCCCAGGGACATTTTCTAAATAGCTTCAAAATCGGCGGCGGCCTGGTGGCGAACATCCAAAAGGGGACCAGTTTCTCCATGGAGCAGCGCAAGGTCAACAACGAAGTCTGGCTGCCAGCGATGGTTGAGGGGCAAGGGGAAGCCAGAACACTTCTGTTCTTCAATTTGCATGGGAGCGTGCATGGGGTAGAGTCGGACTATCGAAAGTTCAAAGCGACTTCGACCATTGTGCCGGTAGAAAGCACAGTCCCACCGAGTCCGCCAACAAAATGACATCCTCGTCAATGCCGGCCGAGCGACGGCTTCAGAAACGCGCAAAGGGATAGCAACCGCCATCCCTTTCGCAAAACTTGGTTATTGCTGTAGCCGTAGTGCTAAAGACTAGAGAGGCTGAACGTCAGACGCCTGCCAACCCTTGGGTCCCTTTACCACGTTGAACTGTACAGCCTGGCCCTCTTGAAGGCTCTTGAAACCGTTCGAATTGATCGCCGAGTAGTGTACGAATACATCCTCGCCGTTCTGACGGCTGATAAAGCCAAACCCCTTGGCATCGTTAAACCACTTAACTGTTCCTTGTTCCATGTTCGCTATTTCCTTATTGCTATTGAATTTGCCGCCAGATCCAAATCGGGGTTCGTACAGTACGAGCTTTGCAGAAATCCAATCTGTTTCAAACGATGTGTGAAGGTTAGCACACTTGGCATTTTTTTTTTACTTAATCTCCTAAATAGTTACAGTCGCACTATTTATGGTGCAACAAATGTGAATATCCGCGCAGAAACTAGGAATTCAAGCTCAGTTGGATTCGACAAACGTACTCCGAGGATGTTAGATATCACGCAGGTTCATGCTTTAGATGTGAGCGGACGATCTTTTCGGCCTGTAGAAGGACCTCGTCGAGAGTCATCGCGGTAGAGTCGAGGATAACTGCGTCGGCGGCAGGTCTAAGGGGTGACTCGGCCCGGTTGCGATCGCGATAGTCGCGATCTTTCAGCTCGCGCAGAATGACTTCTTCGTCGAGTCGCTGCTGTTCTGCGGTCACTGGATCTGATGTTTGGCGCGCCGAATTCTGCTCCCGAGTCGCTTCGAGAGCAGGCGAGCGCGGAGCAGCTTGGCGGTATCGGCGGCTACCGCGAACCTCGGGAGCAGCGTCGAGGAAGATCTTGACCTCGGCGTCCGGGAAGACGGCGGTGCCGATGTCGCGGCCCTCCATAACGACTCCGCCGGCCTCACCCAGAGTGCGCTGCTCCTGGACCATCCAAGCGCGAAGGTGCGGATGGACGGATACCTTGGAGGCGGCGGAGGTGACGTCCGTCTCGCGGATGCGGCGGGAGACGTCCATGCCGTCCAGCAGGACCCGATTACCGTCTAGTTGAGGCTCGAGGGTAATGCGGGTTTGGGCGGCAAGAGCCATCAGGGGAGCTTCTTCATCAAAATCGTAGTCGTTCTCGATCGCTTTTAGGGCAAGAGCACGGTACATGGCTCCTGTCTCGAGATTAAGGAAACCGAAGCGACGGGCCAGGTGAGCAGCAAGGGTGCTCTTGCCGGCACCGGCAGGCCCGTCGATGGCAATGATGGGGCGCTCGCGTTTTTTTGTTTCAGGCTGTGATGTAGCGGCAGAGTCTTGGTGCGGCTGGGTCATCCGGCCTATTCCCCTTCCTCACGTTTGAACTTACGTGCGGGAGGTCGATTGCCGAAGGGCTTCTTATTACCCTTGAACTTGTCGAAAGTGCTAGCGGGTTTTCCAGTCGTTGCCGTAGATTTTCCATAGGCTTTTTTGCCAGCGAAACTGCCACCTGTTGATTTTCCAACATAGCCTCCGCCGGGTTTACCGAAGGGCTTTTTGGCACCCAATCCCCCACCGGATTTACCTGCATAACCGCCACTCGGCCTCGGCGAGGAATCGCCAGAGTTTTCGCGACGCGCCGACCGGTCGGACGGGGAGGAACGAGGACTGCGCGGAGCGTCGAACTTTCGGTATGGTGGTCCACTGGGACGGCTTGCTGCACTTTCGCTTCGGCCCCCACTATCCTTACGGTCGCGGGAGGGACTGGGCTTGCCGCCAAAGCGAGAAGGTCCTGCCGCTTCGTCGCGACGGACAAAGGATTTCCGTGGCGCGAAGCCGTTGGTGCGGTCGCCACCGTCGATACTTCGCTGTGGGCGGGAGGAGAAGCTGGCCGCCTTACGTGGGCTGCCGAAGCCAGGCTTGGCTGATCTGTCTCCAAAGGTACGTCGTGCAGGACGGCTGTCGGGGGACTCGCCGACCGGCCGAGGCGTGACCTCGCGGCGAGGAGGACGCCTCTCGCTGTTATCGCGGCCAAAGCTGGGTTTGCCGGCGAAGCCTTCACGATCGCGGCCTGAGGTACTTGATTTGGAGAACGTTCTACGAGGACGGTCGTTGCCCTCAACCGGGGCATCGCTGTAAGGTCGCTGGGTGAATTCGCGGCGAGGCGGACGGCTCTCACTGGAGCCTTCGCTGCGGCGGAAGGTCGGCCGATCGTGACCGAAGGAGGGTTTGTCCTTGCCGAAAGATGGACGATTGCCGGCGAAGCGAGGTTTGTCCCCGAATGTTGGCTTTGAACCGAACGCCGGCTTGGAGCCAAAAGAAGGTCGTTTCCCTGCTCTGTCGAAACTGGTTTTGCGTTCGGCGACGCGAGGCTGTGTTCTTGCGGTATCGCCGCCATCTTCTGAAAGCCGCGAGGACGATTTGGCCTCAAATTGATTGGCCTTCTCTTCCTCCCAAGGCTTGGTGAAGCTTGGCCGCTCAGGGCGATTCGATTCGCGGGTAAAGGGGCGGCGCTCGCGTGCTGTAGCGGCTCCAGGGTCGCGACTCGGTTTGCTTATAAATCCCGTGCCGACTTTGCGAGGTTTGGGGATGAATTTGGTGATGCGACCAGACGTCTCGCCGGTTTCGCTACTCTCGCCTTCGATCGCGACGACAGAGTCGATATCAGTGGTGGAAGGGACAGCAACTGCGAGGAATACAGGAAGCTCGCCGGTGACATGAAGGACCGTGCGGCCTTCTACGGCGATGGTTTCGAGCTGGCGCGCAGAGATAAGCGCATGGATGACATCGCGGATACGCGAACGAGCGGCGACCGGGGAAAGGAAGGTTTCTATGTCTTCTTCAGACGCTACGATAGCCTGACCGAGGTACAGCGAGATGAGGGCTGAGAGTGCCGTAGGTTGTCCGGTGTTGGCTCCCGCTTTGATCTGCTTGGTGAAACGAGTAGTGGTGAGCTCCCACAGGGTGGAGGCACCATCAAGTTGCGGAACTGGAATAACTCGGAGGTGCTGCCAGAGCTCAGTCAGTGAGCGGAGCACCGCTGTCTCGGTGACCTCCTTACCGAGCTGCGTCGTGAGGTCATAGGAGCTCATACCGGTGGCGTGGTCTTTGGCGCGCTCGGCTAGGAGATTGTATGTGTTCAAGGCGAGCGGGGAGACTTTGCTGGCTCCGCTTGTTGTCGGCGGCTGCTTCCAGGCCTTGTCGCCGCGGAGCGTGAAGATATAGGGAAAAGCAAGCGGGGATACGATGAAGTCCGGGATCTCACTGCCGGTGCCGGTGGGCGAGCCGAGAAGATTTAGAGGAATCGCGCCGCCATCGAGAATGAGCCGAGAGAGGAGGCTTCGGGACTGTTCAGTATCCGCCAGGGTCGGGGCAGCATTGGGAGTACCTAGGGTCGCTTCAACGAAGGATGGAGCAGGGGCGGAAAGCTGCGCTGCGCGAGGTGTAAAGAAGACCAACCCTGAAGTGTTGAGCCAATCGCGGAGCATGTTGATTGTAAGAATGGGATCGGCGTTGTGATGCCAATGCACGAGGCGAGCGGCGGCGAGCTGGTCAGCCGTGGGGGTGCTTAGGTTGCTCAAGGTGTTGCCTTCCTGCTGCGCCGAGCGATGCTCGTACGACAACATATCCTTAGCCTGGGCTAAAAGGATGACACTAATGTTCGGATTCAAGCGACGATCGGCGAGATGCGCTGAAATGCTTCGTATGTCTTTATAAGGATACCCCAAAGCGATTGGTCTGCCCCCGCAGAGGTAGCAGGATCTGCGGTTTCTCTCTGCAAACGGTAAAGCCGCCCCATCAGCACCTTCATCTTTCACCCGGAGAAGACGGCCAAAATGCGTTCAGCTAAGGAAGAGGCTGGCCCGCCGCAGTCATCTGCTGAAGTTGTTGCCGATCGTAGCTCTTGACCCCCTCGGGAAGCGGCGCGTAGTTGAGTGTCGCTGCAGCAGCCTGACCATCCGTGATGACGTACTGGACGAAGTTTCTAAGAGCGGTACGCTTGGCCACGTCGGGGCCATCCTTCGGGATGATTAGAAACGTGAGAGTGGAGATGGGATAAGCATCTGGAGCTGAAGCCGGGGCGTTGACGATCGGCGTCCGTGGGTCTTTCGAGAGTTGATCGGTAAACGCGGCAATGGCAGCCGTGGTACTGGCGGTGTCGGGCAGAACATATTTGCCGGAAAGGTTCTTTACTGCGGCTACAGGGAGCTTGTTTTGCTGGGCAAAAGTGAGCTCAACGTACCCGATAGCACCAGGAGTTTGACGAACCTGCGCTGTCACGCCTTCGCTACCCTTGCCGCCGATTCCGACGGGCCAGTCGACTGAGTTACCAACACCAACCTTCTGCTGCCACTCCGGGCTGACGGCAGCGAGGTAAGTAGTAAAGGCATTGGTCGTGCCGCTGCCGTCCGTACGGTGAGACACAAGGATCTTCGTATTAGGGAGGTTCACACCGGGATTGTCTTTGACCAGAAGTGGATCATGCCAAGAGGTGATCTTACCGAGAAAGATGCCGGCGATGGCGTCCGATGAGAGTTGCATTGGCTTGTCTAGACCGGGTAACGAGTAGGTGATGCAGACGGGACCAGCCGACTCGGGAATCTGGATCGTGGGCTTCATGCCATTAAGTTGATCGTCGTTGAGTGCGGCATCTGAAGCTCCGAAATCAACTGTGCCGTTCTTAACCTGTTGTACGCCGCCGCCTGAGCCTATTGACTGATAGTTGATGCGAACATTGGAATGCGCGTTCGAGAAAGCGGAGGTCCACCGGGACATTACGGGATAAACAAAGGTGCTTCCTGCCCCGTTGAGTTCTACGCTCTGACCTTCACCACCGCTGGAGCTTGATTTGCAACCCGTGAAGACAACAAAAAGTGTGGATGCCAGACAGAGAGCATATCCCGCTCGGAGTCGTACACAGGAGTTATCGGCAGATTTACGCAAGAGATCCTCCATAGAACGCGGTATTTGATCTTAGATTGGTTGCACAAAAACAGAGAGCAGGTTGCTGGCGGGAAGGATATTCCACGAATATTCATAAAGTTGCGAGTGACTCAAATGCGTTGAAATGCCTTTTGTATGTCTTTGTGGGAATAACGCAACGCAATAGGCCTGCCATGGGGACAAGCTGTGGGGTGTTCGGTTTTTCCCAGGGCATCGAGCAGCCATTCGATCTTCGAAAGTTCAAGCGGCTGATTGATCTTGATGGCGGCATGGCACGCAATCGAAGCCGCAATGCGGCGACGGCGCGCTTCTGAGTTCTCGGTCTGCCGATTCCGGTCCGGAATGGCCAGAATCTCTTCGAGCAGGTGTTCGAGCTCGCGACCTTGGAGACCTACTGGAGCGGCTTTGACCGCGAGAGTGCGGGGACCAAAGGGTTCAGCTTCAAAACCATTGCGTTCCAACTCATCGGCAATTTCGGCAAAGGTGATCATCTGCGCTGGCAGCAAGTCGACCAGGAGCGGCATGAGGAGGCGCTGACGTTGGATCTGTTCTGTATCGCGGTCGTGCAGGACTTTTTCAAATAAAACGCGTTCATGAGCCACATGCTGGTCGATGATCCACAGACCCTCATCGTTAGTAGCAAGGATAAAGGAGTCTCGGAACTGACCCAGGGGCTTGAGGGTCGAAAGAGCGGTGAGTGTATCTGCTTGCTGTGGCGCCGCTGATTCGTAATTGGATTCAGCGTCCGCGGAATCATAACCGACAGGGATACAGTGTCCGGAAAAGGCAAAGCGCCCTGGGGAGGGTGGAACGATCGGCGCGGCAAGTTCGAAGGTGGGGGACTTTACGGGCTCAGCGGGGTTTGGAATATCCCACTGGGCGGTTTCAGAACCATTTGAGAAATAGGCAGCTCCTTCCCCTTTAGCACCCATAGGCTCAGCGCGACCGTCTTCAAATGTCGTAGGTCGGAAGGTTGCGCCAAAGACCGGCTGGGGGATGGAGTCCCCGCCGTCCGGAGAGCCCGGAAGTGGACTCACATCCAGGAGGAGTGAACTCGATACACCGTGCGGGCCATTCTGGAGTGCGGTAACGAAGCTTGCAGCGGGACGCGCCTGAGTGAGCGTGGTACGAATGCTGTCTCGGACGAAATCATGGACGAAGCTTGGTTGGCGGAACCGCACCTCCGTCTTTGCCGGATGAACATTGACGTCAACCTCTTGAGGCGGCATCTCAAGGTAGAGAAGAACCACGGGGTAAGAAGTGGGAGGAAGAATGTTGCGGTAAGCCTCCGAGAGTGCATGGAGGATGAGCTTGTCGCGGATCAGGCGTTGATTGACGAAAACATAAATTGAGTTGCGGTTGAGCTTCTGCAACTCGGGTTTGGAGACGAAGCCAGTGAGACGAAGAAAACCAGGGTCGGGTGCAACGTAGTCCTCTTCGCGCTTCCAGGGAGGGGGCTCGGGCAGACCGATGCGAGTGAAATCAAGTTCGGCCGTAGTGGGGAGCATGTAGTTGCTGGTCTCTCTGCCGAAGATCTGGAAGAGTCGATCTGCGCTGTTGCCAACAGCTGGGGCGACAAGGAGAGCCTGCGTGGAGGAGTGAAGCTCAAAGTGTTTTGTGGGATGTACGAGGGCATAATGCGTGACGAGAGCAGCAATGTGCGATAGCTCAGTCTGTTCGGACTTAAGGAATTTACGACGAGCGGGTGTATTGAAGAAGAGGTCGCGAAGAGTGATGGTTGTGCCGACTGGAAGGCCAGCATCTTCGACGCGAAGAATATTTCCCCCGGCAATCTCAACCAGAGTCCCCGAGACCTCGTCCGCAACGCGAGTTTCCAGTTGCAGGCGGGAGACACTGGCAATTGAAGGCAGGGCTTCCCCACGAAAGCCAAGAGTCGCGATGGAGAGGAGATCGTCCGCATTGCGAAGCTTAGAGGTGGCGTGGCGCTCAAAAGCAAGGAGGGCGTCGTCCCGCACCATCCCGTGGCCATTGTCGGCTATTCGAATGAGTTTTCGGCCACCGCCCTCGACCTCGATGCGGATGCGGGTTGCTTGAGCGTCCAGCGAGTTTTCGAGGAGCTCCTTTACCACGGATGCCGGGCGTTCGACGACTTCGCCGGCGGCGATCTGATTCGCCACGAGGTCGGAGAGGATACGAATGCGGCCCATGAGATCGATTGTACGAGGATCCGAGCGCTTGCTGGATTGAGAGACAGAAGCATTCAGCAAGTCGAGAGAGACGACTTTGTGTTCGTGTGGGAAATAGATTCTCACTCAATACCCAATTGAGCAGATAAATACCACTTTAACATGCATTTTTTTGCGCATATCGATGTAACTCGTTTTCAGATTGTCATTACAAAAGCCAATATGAAGGCGTTTCCTAGTCTCCGAATTGGCCATCAGAATGCTACGAACCGTTGCAAGTACTCGTCCTGCAATTCTTAGGAGCCTCATGAAACACAGAACACTGGGACTTTGCATTCTTGCCTTGGTTACTCTCGCAATTTCTTCCACTGCTCACGCCGACACCTTCGATTTCAGTTTTTCGGGTATCCTCTTCTCCGGCTCAGGTACATTCACGGCAACAGAGGAAGGCGCTACAGACGTTTATGACGTAACTGGCGCCACAGGTACTATCCGAGATTGGGCGGGATCTTCGAACATTTCATCACTTGTCGGACTGAACAACTTCAACGGCAACGACAACAAGTTGATCTTTTCTGGCGTCGCCTCTCCATTCTTCTTGCCCACTAAGTTTTTTGACGCCAACGGCGTGTCTTTTGCTCTCGCCGACGGGGACGTTATTAATGTGAACGATTCCAGGGGATCCGGATATGCAGTGATAGGCGCGCCGAAAGGACTCGCCCTTCCCGAGGTCGCCACCATCGGCATCGTTAAAAATTCTCCAGTTCCTGAGCCCAGCAGCCTTGCGCTGTTTGGTACAGGCATCTTTGGTATCGCTGGCGCCATACGCCTCAAGTTGCGTTTTGGCTGATTTGCTGGATCTCTGGTTACATAAAAAGCTGCTTCGGAACAACGAAGCAGCTTTTTATTTGTCGAACAGAGAGTCGAGTCCGGCGTTCTATTCCATCATTTGCTTCTTTTCCTGGCTACCGACCTGGATTTGGGGGTTTCAGTATCGCGGTCGCCGACCATATGGAGGCGCATGAAGTTCGTCGCACCAGATTTGGTTCGAGTCCCGGCGACAATACCGACGATCTGGCGCTGGTGAACATGGCCTTGCGTTTCGAGGATCTGTTCAGCCATGTTGACGAGCTTGTCTGTATCGCGAAAGCGAGCGCACAGGATGGGATAAGTGCCCCACAGAAGCATGCAGCGATTGATGACCTTCTCAAAGGGCGAGAGCGCGAAGATGGGCGGTTCAGGGTGATACTTGGAGAGAAGCCGAGCGGTCATGCCGCTTTCGGTAAAGATAGCGATAGCTGCCACGTCGAGGTCGTCCGCCGCGTGGGACATACACTCGCAAATAGTCTCCGCGATGGAGAGGCGGACACTAGGGTGATGGCCAAGCGCAGGACGAGGATCGAGGCGGATCTGGTGCTCGGTCTCGGTGATAATCTTTGCCATCATGGCAACGGCTTCTACGGGGTATTTACCAGCTGCGCTCTCGGCTGAGAGCATAACGGAGTCAGTGCCGTCGTAGATGGCGTTGGCGACGTCTGACGCCTCGGCGCGGGTGGGGCGCGGGTTGTCGATCATCGACTCTAGCATCTGCGTCGCGGTGATAACGGGCTTTCGGAACTCCGCGGCGCGCCGAATGATGTGCTTCTGAAGAGCTGGAACCTTCTCTGGTGGAACCTCGACGCCTAAGTCGCCACGGGCGACCATGATGGCATCGGTGACTTCAAGAATGCTATCCAGATGCTCGATGGCCTGTGGTTTTTCGAGTTTGGCGACGACCCATGCGTCAGATTTGAGAGCGGCCAGACGATTCTTCACATGGCGGACGTCATCGGCCGTCCGAACGAAAGAGACAGCGACCGTATCTACTCCCTGAGCGATGGCAAAGATAAGGTCCTCTTCGTCCTTTTCCGTGAGAGACGGAACGTTGACCGCGATGCCAGGAAGGTTAATTCCCTTATTTTCGCCGAGCATGCCTCCGTTGACGATCTCGCAAACAACGTCAACTCCTTTGACGGACTCGACATGCAGCTCAATAAGGCCGTCGGAAAGCAAGATTCGCGAACCCCGCTCGAGGTTTTCAGCGAGTGTCTTAAAAGTGGTGCCGACGAGTGCAGCATTGCCTTCGATCTCGCGCGGGGTGATAGTTAGGCGTTTGCCCGCGACCAGTTGGACCGGCTTGTGTCCCTTGAGCTTGCCTGTGCGAATCTTGGGACCCTGCAGATCGGCCAGGATGCAGATGGGCTTGCGCTCCTCTTTAGAGATCGTGCGGACCATGCGGATAAGTTCGGCCTTTTGATCGTGGCTGCCGTGGGAGAAATTGAGGCGAGCGACGTCAAGACCAGCCCGTACGAGTTGGCGGAAGACCTCAGGGGTGTTTGAAGCGGGACCGAGCGTGGCCACAATCTTGGCGCGGCGGCCTCGTTCCATTGCGATAAAGGGGGCAACGTCGGGCATTGAGTTCAAAGATTTCTTCATGGGCAGCTTGCGGAAACTTTCTCACCATCCCAAGGTTACGAATGGTATGACCAGTAGGTTTGACTTCCCTCGCAATTCTAACCGGGTGCGATGTTATTTGGCGTAGGGGGCCGGGAATGAGGGTGAAAAAAACGAGAGTGGAACTCGGCATTGAACTCGGCTCCGCAAAGAACGCAGAGCGAGATGATGTAAAGCCAGAAGAGCAGCGCAATGCCGGCGCCGAGTGATCCATAAACCTGGGAGTAGTTGGCGAAGCGCGTGACGTACCAGCCAAAGATGACCGTCGCGAGGAACCACATGGCTGTTGAGACGAAAGCGCCGGGAAGGGTGCGCTTCCAAGACTGCTGCATAGGCGTTCCCATGTGATAGATCAGGGCCGTGATGCCAATGCTGCCGGTGAGTGCGACGCTCCAACGGATGAGAAGCGCGAAGATATAGACCGGAGTGCGGGCAGAAGGAGTAATGTGCACAGCGAGCCAGGTCGTGATGAAGTGACCGAAGACCACGAGAACGCTGGACAGAGCAAAAGGTATTAGTGAGAGTGGAACCAACACGAGAGCGCGAAGGCGGCGCTGCCAAAAAGTCCAACAATTAACAGGAAGGTCATTGGCACGGCGGAGCCCCTCCATAATTGTGGCGAGAACACTTGAGGCTCCTGTGAGGCTGACCAGGAACGCGACGCTGAGAGCATGCGTGGAACGGGCGGTTTCCGGCGAGGAGACGAAGTAGCTCTGAAGGAGGGGGCTGACGTCCGGGGGGAGGATGCGATCGAAAAAGATGGAGAACTGGTAACGCAGCGGCGCGGTATCAGGAACCATACTGATCATCGCGGCGGCGACAATGAGCGCCGGGAAGAGCGTGACGATCGCGGAGTAGGCGGTGGACTGGGCGAGGTTGAGGCTGTCGTGCCTCATCGCGCGGAGCAATGTTCCGTGAAGGATCCCGGGAAGACGAAGGAGTCTCCTCATGGGAACGGTCCGAAGCATGAAAGAGGCAGGCTAAGCCTTCCATCGATTGAGGAAGGCAGTGACAGCCTCAACACTGGTGTGTTCGAACTCCTTCTCGTGTTCGGCGTAGAGGAGGTTGCCGTGAGCGTCGATGACAGCGAGAGAAGGAATGCCATGGGCGATGGGAACATGATACTTCTTTGCCACGTCCACGTTGTGGTCGACATGCCCGGTATCGATATGCACAACAAGGAAGTGTTTCGCGAGAAGCTCTGCATTGGGGCTCTGCCGATAGTAGTAGTCGAGAACCTGGCAGTCACCGCACCAGTTTGCGCCGAAGTCGAGGATGATGCGCTTGTGCTCGCGGCGCGCGGTGACCATTGCAGCCGCAATATCGGCGCTGGCGTTCGCGGTCTCTGAATAGAGGTTCCTGTTGACCATGAAGACGGACTGTGCAGTAGCTGGAGCAAGAGAGCTGACAGTGAGCGGCACCAGCATTGTTGCAACCGCAAGAAAGATATTGCTGAGTTTCGTATTCATGAGACAACCTTGTGCGGGTTTCGTGGGAAGTGGCATATGGCTGTGCGATGAAGCGTTGCCGCTATTCACAGATGATGCACGAAGATTGCAGCGTGACGCAAAACTAAGGTTAGAAAGACCGAGATAAGAGTCACTTTCCGCCGTAGTAACCATCACGGGTCTGAATAACCAGACCTTTCTGATGTAGGTCCACTGCAACCTGATGGTAGCCGTTGGACGCTGCCTCCTGAGTGGGGGTATAACCGAGGCGGTATTGTGCTCGGAGTTCTTCAGCTATCTGGTTGTAGATCTGGGCGACATCCTGATTCTTCTTTACTTCAAAGAGGCGCCCACCGGTCTCCTGAGCCATGCGTTCTAGGATCTTCTTACCGTCAACGTGACTCTGGCTCGGATAATTGCCTCCATTACCCCCACCATTACCTCCCCCTGGATATCCCCCACGGCCACCTGGGTAGCCACCGCCAGGATATCCACCTCCAGGAAAACCACCCCCAGGATAACCGCTACGCCCGTGCTGAGGGTTGTAGTTCTGTGGATGGGACTCCTCGCCTTTGAAATAAATGGCGTAAATGATGGTATCGGCTCGTTGGGCGGCTTCGATGGAGCGTACGAGATTCTCCTTACTGTTTCGGTCGACTCCATCGGAGAGGATGACGAGAGCCTTGCGGCCAGTCTGCTTGCTCATCAGTTCGTCTGAGGCAAGAAACAGAGCGTCGTAGAGAACCGTGCCTCCGCGAGCGCGACTCCGGGTGTCGGTGTCGTCGTCGGTCGAGGATGCACCCGGGCTGTCGATTTCTTTGAGCGCCTTCTGGAGGAGCGGACGGGACGTCGTCAAATCCTGCAACAACTCGGTTTGACGCGCAAACTGGATGATAAAGGCCTGATCCTTCGGGTTGGTCAGCATCTGGTCGAGGAAGGTGCTGCTGGCGGTACGCTCTTCGCCGAGGACGCTGCGTTGGGATTGGCTCGTGTCTACGAGCAGACCCAAGGTTAGCGGGAGGTTCATATCCTTATCGAAGTAGCGGATGGCCTGTGGTTTGCCGTCCACCTGAAGGGTAAAGTCGTCCTTATTAAGATTCTGGATGAGCGCTCCTTTCTTGTCCCGGACGACAACCGGGAGATTGACCAGGCGGGCGTCGACGGCGATCGTCGGTACCGCGGTGGAGGGCGACCCATCAGGCGGAGCTGTTTTTTGCTGTTCGCTGTGGCCTGGAACGGAGAGGCTAGGCATGAATAGGACAACGGCCACTAGAACGGGCCGGAGCAATTGGCGGGTGATCATGTGAGTTTAGACGATTTCGGATTGTTGGGGTTTCAATCCGGGGTGGTTTGACCAGACGTTTCTGCTGACGAGAAATCTCCGGCTTGCTACTATCGAGTCATCGTTTCAATCTGCTCTTCTGTTTTCCGGTTTTCGGATTCTAGTGAGGTGCTGGCAGAAGGTGGGTTCTGCACTCGTGAGGTCATTCTGTGTCATCGACTTCTGCGGCCATTCAAATCACCGGCGAATCCTAGGGATCAACAATTCCTAGAGAGGCGGGCGAAGGATAGTATGGGGTGCTCTGTGCATTGAACCTGTCAGACAACCCCCTTGCAGTATGCTGAGATCGTTGGGAGATGCGGAACGAGAATGCGATGGACATAGTCAAAAGTGTTGGCGAAGCGTCGCTCGATGTGGAGGTAAATGATTGTGCTGCCGCTGAGATCCCAAATGCTCATACACAGTCCAAGCCCCTTCATTGGGGACATCTGACTGCGACATTCTTAGTTCTGCTTTTGTTTTCCTGGCTGGGAATCGTGCTTTCGCGACAATCTGACGGTGTCGCGACGATCTGGTTCACCAACGGACTTTTGTTTGCGCTAGTGGTAGCGCGACCGAAAAACACCTGGATTCCTTATTTTATTGCGGGTTTCCTGGCCGATACGTTGGCCGATGTGATTTATGGGGATCCGCTGCGGCTGTCAATCGGCGTGGCGGTCGCCAACTCCGTGGAAGTGATCATTTCGTCTGTGCTGTTGACGCGGTGGTTCGGCAGTCCTCTGCAGCTAACCAAACGCCTTCCGTTGCTGGGCTTTCTTGGAATCGCGGTGGTGGGTGCGACAGCGCTGACCAGTGCCCTGGGAGCTTCGTGGACTTTGCTCTTTGTAAACGCAGGCCCCTGGTGGATGCTGTTTCGCACCTGGTATCTCGGGGATGTCCTGGGTATGGCCATCATTGCGCCATTGGTCTTCATTCTGCAGCGACCAGGCTTTTTCACAATGCTGCAAAGTCAGCAACTACCGAGGACACTGTTGTTACTGTTGGTGCCGGCTGCCGCGACGGCACTGGTGTTTAGTCACAGCAAGGACCCGCTAATTTTCTTTATCTTTCCCGCGCTGTTGCTCGTAACGTTCCGATTGGGCTTTCCGGGCACTGTGCTCGCCGTGTTTGTGATTGCGCTGATCTCGATCTGGTTCACAGTTACCGGACATGGTCCATTAATGCTGATCACCGGGACAAATCTGCTCCACAAGATTGTGATTGAGCAGATCTTTCTTGCGGTAGCCCTTTTCACGTTCTTCCCGGTAGCTGCCCTGCTTGAGGAACGAAAAGCACTCGAAATATCGCTGCAGAAGAGCGAACTGCGATATCGCGAGTTGGCTAACGCGGATGCATTGACGGGACTAGCGAACCGCAGAGCTTTCGATGAAAGGTTGGAGGAGGCCTGGAATTGGGCGACTCGCAACGAGCAATCGTTGGCGCTGCTACTGATCGATGTGGATCTTTTCAAAGCCTATAACGACCTCTACGGACATGTCGGTGGAGATGAGTGTCTGCGCTGCATCGCGAAAGTGATTGCGAGCGCACTACAAGGTAGAGCTGAAATTGCCGCGAGGTTTGGAGGCGAAGAGTTCGCCGTCATCCTTCCGAACACGACTGTGGAAACCGCGGTGCAAGTCGCCGAAGACGTCCGGCATGCGGTGGCTGGCATGAAGGTACCGCACTCGGGAAATCAACTTGGGATCCAAACAATCAGTGTAGGAGTAGCGGCCGGAGTACCGCACCGGAACGCCGCGGCAATATCTTTGCTCACAGCCTCCGATCACGCGTTGTATCGTGCGAAGTATTTGGGACGTAACCGGGTGGAGTCTGCAGCTGCCGTAATAAATCGAACCGAGATGTCCACTGCGGATTCAACGGCTTGAAGTTTAGGACTGCCACCACGTATGAGAAGCATGTATCTTAACGGGACGATGAAACAACTTCTTTGGCTATCACTTGGTTGTTTCTGTGGGTGCCTTGGAGTAGGGTGCGCCTCGACCTCGGCTACGGCTGCTACCTCAGTGCACTCCGTCGCCGTAGAACCGGCAACCATTACGAAGCCTCCGAAAGGCTTCGCAAGGGCTGTGGCGCTATGGCCAAACGGGGCACCCGGTGCTTTGGGTGACGGCGAGGGAGATATCCCTAAGATTTATGTGTATCCGGCGCCGGGGCCCGGCATACATTCCGCGGTCATCGTGATCCCAGGGGGCGGTTACGTCCACCTGGCGATCGAAAAGGAAGGGGGCGAGGAGGCGCGCTGGCTGAATGCGCACGGCGTGACTGCTTTTGTGTTGGAGTATCGACTCGGCCCAAGATACCACTTTCCTTCTCCAATGTTGGATGGTGCACGGGCAATGCGCTATGTTCGCAGCCACGCGGCAGAACTGGGAGTAGCGAGAGACAAGATTGGGCTTTGGGGTTTCTCGGCAGGTGGTCATTTGGCGAGCTATCTGGCGGCAGTGAATGACAACGGCACTTCAGGCGCTGAGGATCCAATCGATAGAGTTAGCGATCGGCCGGACTTCGCCATTGTGTCCTACGGACGATATACGTTGGACGACTCGATACCCAGGAAGACGAATATGGAAGGGTTGCTGGGTGATCATCCTACGAAGGCGATGCTGGACTCCATCTCGGTGGTGAAGCGAGTGACGAAAAATACCTCTCCTTGCTTCATCTTCTCGACTACAGCCGACCAGACGGTAAATCCGATGAATGCAACTGCGTTCTACGACGCACTCAAACAGGCAGACGTGCCTGTGGAGCTGCACATCTTCGAGCTTGGGCAACATGGGACCGGAATGGCGCAAGGGATGAAGGGAATGTCCGAGCTAGCCATCTATCCCACATTGGTCGCAAACTGGATGGAAATGCACGGCTGGATGTCGCAGGAGTAATATGCCGTGAAGATCTTCCAAGCAAGATGGACTTGAAATAATTGATCCTGGGCTGCAAGGAACAAATAGACTGCACTAGGCGTCGCTGCAGAATACCGCGGAATAAGGAGTCGAAACAAGCGTTTTAGGAGATATCCGGACACTACATATTTTGTTGCGAAAGAGTGGCTTCGTTTGTTTACGCTGGCAGACGGTAGGAAACACGATGCTGGCACAATCCTGGCTTGTATTTCGAGGTATTTCTTGAAGGCTTCTGCGCTCGACTCCCAGCGACCCTGGGTCTGGAAGACAATTCTCTCAGCGGTGGCGGTTACGCTGACGGTGACGCAACTCTGGCGAGTCGATCATGGGGCCGGGGTTGGGAAGTTGAGCACCATCATCATCATGATGTCGGGCACCTCGATTGCAGTGTGGGCGCTGTGGCGCGAATATAGCCGCGTGGGGAAGATGAGAGGGGTTGAGCAGGCGCATTCGCAGTTTTTGGCAGCGGCTGAGACCAGCCTCGATGGCTTTGGGCTTTTTGAATCTGTGCGAGATGAAGCGGGCAGGATTTTGGACTTCCGTGTGTTGTACGTCAATGCCAACATCGAACGACTGGTAGGACAATCACGATCCGAACTCCTCGGAAAGACCCTCTGCACAGTGACTCCAATGAAGGCTTCAGGTTCGTTGTTCGGCAGGTTTTGCAGGGTTGTCGCGACCGGCGAATCTTTGAATGAAGAGTTCCCGGTAAGCACTGCGAATATTAAGGCGTCCTGGTTGCAAATCCAGGTCGTGAAGCTCGGAGATGGGCTCGCAATTACCTTCAGTGATATTAGCGGAGCCAAGGAGACCCAAGAGCGATATGAGCACCTTGCGGAGTTCACTGACTCCGTTTTTCAGAATGCTCCCTTCAGCATCGTCACAACCGATACCCAGGGAATGATTACAGCGATGAACAGCGAGGCAGAAAAGCTGACAGGCTATCGCCGTGAGGAACTAGTCGGGAAGGCCTCGCTAACGAGGCTCCACGATGAGCGAGAGCTTTTGGGCAGGGCCGTCGCTATCGACTCTGCCGCGACATTAGAAGAATATGGGTTCGAAGTTCTGACGGCTGGAGCAGCCGTGGGAGAGATGGAGGAGCAAGAGTGGACGCTGATTAGACGCGACGGGGCGAGAACTCCAATCAATCTTGCCGTGAGAGCAGTGACCACTCCATCTGGTCAGGTGAGCGGCTTTGTGAGCATCGCGTTCGATATTACTGATCGCCGTCAGATGATGGAGTATGTCACTCATCTGGCCACGCATGACCAATTGACAGGACTGACAGGGCGAGCGCTGCTGCAGGACAAGACGGTCCAGACGGTGGAACTGGCACGACGCTATGGAACGAAGGTCGCGGTCTTTGTGATCGATTTGGATCACTTTAAACGCATCAACGACTCCTTGGGACATACTGCGGGAGACCAGATCTTGATCGAAGCGGCGCAGAGATTGAGTCGCTCGGTACGCAGCACGGATGTGGTGGCGCGGGTAGGTGGAGACGAGTTTGTGGTGGTGATGCCAGACATCACCACCGTCGACGACGTTGAGCAGTGTGCGGCCAATCTGGTAGCCAGGTTGGCGCCGGAGATCTCAATCGAAGGACACTTGGTGCACGTGACGGCAAGTGTCGGTGTCTGCATTTACCCTGACTTTGCAAGCGATGCCAAGCACCTGCTCAAACGAGCAGATTCAGCGATGTACGCGGCGAAAGAGAATGGGAGAAACCAGTTCCAGATCTTCAGCGAGAGCATGCTCAAAGAGACAGCCGAACGTCTCACGATGGAGCATGCGTTGCGCCACGCTCTGGGAAACAAAGAGCTCAGCATGCACTACCAGCCCCAAATCTCGTTGACGACTGGAAGAGTGACCGGCATGGAAGCTTTACTGCGCTGGACTCATCCTAGGCTAGGGAGCATCTCGCCGTCGCAATTTATTCCGTTGGCTGAAGAAACCGGGCTGATCGTTCCGATCGGGGAATGGGCCTTCATGACCGCGTGCTGCGAGGGTAAAGCCTTGCGAGACGAGCTTGATATGGATCTGACCGTTTCAATCAATCTATCGCCACGACAATTTCAACAAAAGAATCTAGTTCATGTGATTGAACATTCGCTCTCGAAGAGCGGCCTATCCCCCGACAAACTGCAGATCGAGATCACGGAAAACATGTTGATGGTGAACTCCGAGCATGTTCTGGACAAGCTGCAGAGAATGCGGGAGTTGGGAGTCCGTATCTCGATTGACGACTTCGGCACTGGATTCTGCAGCTTCTCGTATCTGCTCGAATATCAGGTCGATCGATTGAAGATCGATCAGAGTTTCGTGAAGAAGGCAGGGACCGATGCAAACGCTGCAGCGGTGGTTCGAACTATCATCGCAATGTCTCACGGACTCAACATCAAGGTCGTGGCAGAAGGCGTCGAGACCGACGAACAGATGCGGTTTCTGTTGCGCAGGAAGTGCGACGAAGCGCAAGGGAATTTTATTGCGAAGCCGGTGTCTCAGGCTGAGTTCTGTGAGGTAGTCCGTCGGTACGCAAACAATCCTTCCGCTCCAGAGTCGGAGCCGGTGTCTGGGCTGGTCCGGTAAGCTGCAATCGCTATTGCTAAATGTTCGAAATCTTGGCTGTGATCGTTAGGTAGTCGCCCGACTGCGCCTGATCAGGTGATAGATGCCTAGCAGGATAAGGGCCCCTACCATCGACATTAGAAAACCAGCCGATTGATCAGGCTCGTAGTGACCGATCGCCCGTCCGAGGAAGGTTCCAAGGAAGGAGCCCGCTATACCGATCAACATGGTGATGAAGATGCCGCCGGGCTCCTTGCCTGGCATGATGAGCTTGGCGAGCGCGCCGACGATCAGACCGATGAGAGCCGTCCAAATCAGATGCAGCATAGCTGTCCTCCATGTTGGTTTCCGGGGCGGCCGGAGACGTCTCGATTGATGGGAGAAGAATACTCCTACTTTCCGCCGATGCAAGAGGTTGATCCTGCCAGGTGTCAAGATTTCGTTCGACGGCGTGGGTGCCGTGGGCTCAGGCGCTGCGGACGATCAGGCCGTTCTTCCAGAGGGCGAGGACGACATCCATCTGACTGTTGTGAGCGATGTCTTCGCCGTCGGTGACCTCTGCCCAGAGGGCGTTGACTGTCTTATGGGTTCCGGCGTTGAGAAGCGACACGGCGCGAAGGGTGTAAGCCTTGGCTTTGTTGGAGGGGGCGTACTGGCCGGCAGGGATGCCCTTGACCAGACCGGCTTCGCAGAGGCTAAGGAAGGCGAAACGAGGTCCTCCCTTTCGCTGGGCCGAGGGGCTGGTGGGATAGAGCTTGGCGGTCGCCTGCTCCCAGCGGGCTGCGGGAGTGATGGCCTTGCCGTAGGTCTCCATGCGGGCCGCGATGAGAGCGGCTTCGCCGTATCTGTTCGCCATAGTGTCTCTCCTGTGAGGATTGTTTCTGACCCTTAGAGGCCGCGATTGGGGCTCGCACGAGATCGTGCGAGCGAAGATGCGGTCTTGCTGCGACCGATTTATCGCTTGCCGAACCGTCGTGGATGCTCCCCGTCTGGTCAGGCCTTTGCTGTTTGCTTGGTCGAACTTTGCTTGGCGGGGCCGTTACCTGTCAGCTCGGGATCGACGTCCTGCCAGAGCTTAATGCCGCCGTCGATGGCGTTACTGTTTGCACCGAGGATCACGTGGTTCGGAAGGTCCTTCATGAGCTTGGCGTTACCGCCGCCGAGGAGCACGGTATCGCAGACCATGCCGGCCTTAAGGCGATTGATGATGTCCAGGACTGACTTTCTCCATCGCTTGACACCCCGGCGTTCGAGGCCAGCGACACCGATGTACTGTTCGTAAGTGAGGCCTTTTTTGTACGGCAAATGAGCGAGTTCGAGCGGAATGACGATGCCGTCGAAGATCATCGCCGAACCCAGGCCGGTGCCGGTGCCGAGGAAGAGCATGCGGCCACCCTTGTAACCACCCAGAGCCTGCATGGCTGCATCGTTGATGAAGCGGAGCGGTTTACCGAAAGCCTTCTCGTAAGGAAAATCGATCCAGCCTGCGCCCAAATTATGAGGCTCGGCGATGGGACGATGGTGGACCACCGGGCCGGGGTAGCCGATGGAGATACGGTCGTAGGCCCAACCTGCTGTGGCGGCGAGGACGTCCTTGGTCATCTCTTCCGCGGTCATGGTAGGACCGGACGGAATCTTGACGGGGACGCGCATGTCGGTCGAGGCAACCTTGATGTTGGTGCCCCCTATGTCTATGACCAGAACTTTCATTGAATTGGATGTTAGCAGCGTTGCGGATACCTTTGGGCGTATTGACGGAAACGGACCCAGAATCGGGGGTGCCCCCCTGGGCTTATACCACCCAAGTATCGCTTTATCAGCTACTTACAATTTAGCCTCTCTCTAAAATCGTCACAGCAAAGGGCTTATACGCAAAATCGTCATTCCATTGAGGTTATGGCTTTTGTCTATTAATGACGAGGTTTTTCGACCTTTTCGCCCCAAAACCTAATTTAATTCTACAGAACGGTGCATAACTAATACGCAACACGAAAAGCCTTATAGGACGCGGGTTTTATCGTCGTCGGGGGTTGACATGCGTTTTTTGGGCGAAATCTGCATGTCTGTGTCTCAGCAAAGGTTGGCGTTTTCATTGATCGCGTTGTGAGCAGTCTTTGTTGATTCTCCCAGGAACTTTAAAGCAAAAGAAAAGCGAATTTAAAATAATGAATTGGTCAAGAATATTCCTGTCTTGGTCGCTTTTTCTCGAAATAAATCATTCAAAATAAGTTGGTTATACATTCTTCTACATTTTTATTGACAACTATGTTTAGCCTGGTTTATTGTGGTGATGGGCACATTTGCCCTAGGAATTGATATTATGCGTCGAGTCATTGTGGCCACCCTCGCCCTGTCCCCTATGTTGCTTCACGCTCAGGCAAATTCGCCTGCAAAAACCCAGACCACTGCCGCCAACACCCTGCGCTCTGAGCTGGTTGCCCCAGCGTTGACCGGTACGGACTCCGTCGGCACAACGTCTTCTGTCCGCGTCTCTACCGGAGTCAACGCTCCTAAGTTGGTCTACACCGTCGGAGTGGAATCGGACTCCGACTTTTCTCCAGCGACCTCATTTGAAAGAACTGCTGTTGTTTCGATGACGGTCGACGCGAGCGGCAAGCCGACCGATCTGAAGATCGTTCAGTCGGTGAACCCGGTAATGGACCGCAATGTTCTGAACGCAGTCAGCCAGTATCGTTTCACTCCGGGCACCCTGGATGACCAGCCCACTGCGGTTCCTGTGAATCTGGCGGTGATTTTGAAGGCGTCTCGGTAATTAGTCGTTTTAGCGCAGCCCTTCCCTACAAAGCGTTAGATGTTGCATTGAAATAGAAAAGACAGGCTCATTCGAGTCTGTCTTTTTTTTTGGCGCGAATGGGTCGTCATTGCGAGGCTGCGGGAGTTGCAGTGGGGCTTTGCGGGCCTTTGCCGCTGGGATTCGGATGGAAGATGATAAAGAGCGCAATCGAAGCGATGACGATGCAGGTGATGACAATAAGCAGGAGTGGACTGCAGAAGGCTGGTCGTTGGTCAGGCGGCGGGATGGGGGAGGGTGCCATGGGTGGTTGGATGCAGAATGCACGAGGGTGCGATTTTTTTCTGATGCGGTGGAGCGGGGTTTTGGATGGGTTCTGCGAGCGGGTGACGGCTGAGTGCTTCTTTTGATGATGTGATCGTGCCGGAGCGCATAAATCGATGGAGTTAAATTGAGGGAACTAAAAATACGCGGCAAACGTAAGTGCAAGCTATAAAGATTGATTTCTTTCATTGGTCAGGGCGTGGCGAGGGGCTTTCTCGCGAACGACCCGTGTTTTTGAATCGTGGATGATCAGCAGGAGCAAGCGATTTCGCTTGATTAGCGAGGTTGCCGATGGAATACTTCGGCTAAATATACGGTGAACGAATTGTTGCGCGCGAGGTTCCCGGGCCAAAAGACTTGCGATGTCCCTGGAGGATTGATGGCGAGTGTTACGGGAGTGGGTGTCGATGAGGGGATGATTGCGCCAGGGGCTCCTGAGGAACTGGCTGGACCGGCGCATGAGGAGTTGAGTGCTACTAGGCCGGTTGCGCGTGCGGAGCGGATCAGCAGCATGGACGTGCTGCGGGGCTTCTCGCTGATGGGCATCCTGGTGATGAACATCTGTGACTTTGCGTATGGATTCAATAACTATGCGTATCCGCTGAGCACGGTGAAGCCGGTATTCGATGGGCCGCACTGGAAGATCAATACCACGATGTGGTTTCTGCGCTGGATCTTTGCTGAGGGCAAGATGCGCGCTTTGTTTTCCATGTTGTTTGGTGCGGGCGTGATTCTGCTGACGGAGCGGGCGCTGTCGCGTGGGGCGGGGATCAAGGCAGCAGATATCTTTACGCGACGCAATATGTGGCTGGTGTTGATCGGAATGCTGCATGGATACCTGATCTGGGACGGCGACATACTTTTCTACTATGGCGTGGCGGCGCTGCTGTTTCTGTTTCCGTTCCGCAATGTTCGCGTGAAACGGCTGATGTGGACTGCGGGAATTATTTTGTTTCTCAACTCGATATTGATGATGGGCGGCCAGTACGGCTCCGCTTATAGCGCGAAGAAGGCAGCGGCGAAGGCTAACGCAAAGCTGGCGCAGCATCAGACACTGACGGAGGATGAGATTGGCGATCTGAAGAAGTGGCAGAACGCTCAAGACCGTTGGCGAGCGCCCGATAAGAAAAAGTACGAAGACATCGCACCCATGCAGAAGGGGTACTGGTCAGCGCAGGGGCATGTGGCTCAAAACGTTTTACTGGGCGAGTTGAAGGGAGCGTACTTCGGGTTTGGCGACTGGGTGGGATTGATGCTGCTGGGCATGGCTCTGTTCAAGAATGGATTTCTGCCCGGTCGACTGAGTATGAAGACATATGTGTGGATCGCGGTGATCGGGCTTCCGATCGGCTGGGTGGTGCCTGGCATCGGGGCTTGGAAGGCGTGGACCGGACACTTCGACATGTTCAATACGTTGATCTGGATGCAATCTCCGTATGACATTGGGAGGATTGCGGGCGCACTGGGGAATGCTGCGCTGCTGTTGATTTTGATAAAGGCGGGGGTGTTTCGGTGGCTGCTGGCGCGGGTTGCCGCGGTGGGACAGATGGCGCTGTCGAACTATTTGCTGACAAGTCTCACGATGAAGACGATCTTCGTGTGGGGTGCGTGGCACTGGTATGGCTATGTGGAGTACTACAAGATCTACTATGCCGTGCTGGGGATGTGGATCTTCAACATGACGTTCAGCTCAATATGGCTGCGGTACTTTGAGTTTGGACCGATGGAGTGGGTGTGGCGCTCTCTGACATATTGGAAGCGGCAGCCGATGCGGATCGGAGCATCGACTGCGGCTCCGGTTTCGGTTTCGCTTTAGAAAGATTCAGCTCGCGGGATGATGCCCGTGATGCTTGACTTACTGCGAGAGGGATTCGAACTTGGATTCCTTGAGGAGTTCGCCGAGGGTGCGCTCGCCGTCCCAGTCAGGGGCGAAGTGTTTTCCATAGTGTTCCCGCAGGTGTTTGATCTTTGTGGTGGGATGCTTGTGATCGATCTGCCCGTCTTTGTCACGGGCACGACCGTCGAGTCCTGGATTTTTGGGGCTGTCGCTCATATTGGCTCCTTGACCGCGACTGAAGGATTGTTGGTTTGACGTTCAATGTCAAGCCCTTTGTCGAGGTCGGCCGATCCCCTTAGGCGCCAAATTAAGACTTCTTATGATTCGCGGCCGACGACCGATGCTTCAATCAATCTAGCTACCAGCTAGCTGGAGCGAAGAGGGGGTAACTTGAAAAAGCTATTGATCACAATCCTAGCCATGGTTTCATTCGCGAGCGTTTCGTATGCCGCAGGGAAGCACTCTACCAGCATCACGCTTTATGACAAGGTCTATGTGGGAAGCCACCTGCTCAATCCAGGCGACTACTCGGTCAAGTGGGCGGACGGCTCCAATGAGTTGTTTATCACTGGAAATAAAGCTAACTTCTCGGTACCGATTACCACCGCGGCAGCCCCTGCTGGCCCGCTTGCTCTTTCCGTCACTCACGAAGGAGATAAGTCTGTGCTTCAAGGCTTGAAAGTGCAGTCGACAAGCATCACAATTGTAGATTCAGATTCTAAGCAGAGCTCCAACACAAACGCTGCTCAGTAGTGACAGTTATGACCGGACGATTCAGAGAGGACGCAGCCGCGGCGGCGCGGGGGATTCACGCATGATGAGCTCCGCCCCAGGCTCGTCCTCATCTTCTGAGTCGCGGCCGTCTTTGCTTCTTGTCGACGACGATGTTGAACTCTGCCGTTTGATGCGGCTCTATCTCAACCGCGCCGGATACCAACTGACTTGTAGCGTCGATGGGCGGGATGGCGTGGCACAGGCGCTTTCAGGCGCCTACGACCTGATGTTGCTCGACGTTACCCTCCCGCTCCTCGATGGGTTCGAGGTCCTGCGTCAGACGCGCCGCAGCAGCAGCATTCCGACGATCATGCTGACCTCCAGAAGTCTGTCAGCCGATCGGCTCAATGGTTTTGACAAAGGAGCGGATGATTATCTCTGCAAGCCCTTCGAACCCGAAGAGCTTGTTGCCAGAATTCGTGCCGTCCTTCGACGTTCCCAGGCCCCTAAACAGGAGGTTGGGTGGCAGAGCTTTGGAGCCATTCGCATCTCTGAATCAAGCCGCCAGGTGCTGAGCGCCAAAGTTGAGGTCGACCTCACAACCGTCGAGTTCGACCTGCTGCTTATGTTGAGCCGCGCTGGCGGCCGCGTGGTGAAGCGCGATGCCCTGACCATAGCGATACAGGAGCGCAAGCCCAGCTTCTTCGATCGAAGCCTGGACGTGCACATCAGCCACTTACGCGCCAAGCTTGGACGGGCGGGAGCTGGAATTCAGACGGTGCGCGGTGTTGGATACTTGCTAGCCACCGGAGATCCCACAGCCTTACGACCCGCTGCCACAGAAGAGTACGTACGATGATGCGCTCGCTCTCCACCGCGGTTAGCATCGGCTGCCTCTTCGTTCTGGTTATTTGTTTAATGCTTGCACACGGCTTCTTCGACAAGATGGACCGGGTCAGCATCCAGCCTGTCTTTCAGACCATGGACCGCATCGAGCTGCAGGACGCGCGTTCGGCGCTCGAAAACGGCGGGCTTCCTGCCCTTCGGACGTATCTTGCCAGGCTCGATGCTGACTTCGGGGGGGAACACTTTCTGCTCGATCGTTCTGGAAGAGACGTTGAAAATGGTGTCAACCACTTCGACTTACTTCCGCCCACGCCGTTGACCCATGCGCGTGGCGAACATCATGGCGTCTTTGATATCGAACAGCAATCCGACGACGGAGCCTACTGGTTCATTGCCACCAAGCCAATCCAATCGAGACCTGTATCCTTCCTTTCGTTCTATCTGCTCATCATAGGCATCGTGCTTAGCCTGGGCGCGCTTTGCACGGGCTATATCGTACTTCCCTTACGACGGACCGCGGCGGTTGTGGGGAGTTTTGGTGTCGGCAATATGGGAGTGCGGATACGAGCGAAACGCAAGGACGAGATCGGCATCCTGGCTCGCTCGTATGACTCGATGGCGGATCGGATTGAGGGTGCGTTCAAAAGGGAGCGGCAGTTGTTGCAAGACCTCTCTCACGAACTACGCGCTCCATTAGCCAGATTGAGCTTTTCGACGAATTTGGCCCGCACTGCGGAAGATCAACAAGCCGCTCTGGACGAGGTGAAGCGGGATCTGGATCGTCTCGGCTTCCTCGTCTCGGAGTTGACTGCTCTTAGCATCAGTCCGCTGGGCGGAGGCGAGGACGACAGGCGGAACACCCTGACGGATCTGGAGACGATGGTTGCCGAATCGGTTCACGATTGCAGGTTGGAGTCGACTGCGAAGCAGTGCTCGATTGTATGCACGGGCTCGGCGCCGGAGCTTATTCTCGGTCGCCCAGAGGATCTGAAACGAGCCATCGACAATGTTCTGCGGAACGCCGTCCGATATTCGCCGCAAGGGGCGACGATCGAAGTTGTTCTCAAGCAGAGCGCAGAGTGGTCCACTATCTCGGTGCGCGACTTTGGACCGGGCGTGCCGAAGGATTTACTTGATCGAATCTTTGATCCGTTCTTTCAGGTGGATCCTGCCCGCTCGCCGTCGCAAACCAATCTGGGTTTGGGCCTGTGCATTGCGAGACGAGCGATTGAATCGCATCATGGGGTCATCAGTGCCATGAATGCGTCACCTGGCCTCCGCATCTCGCTTGCTGTGCCGAATCAGCTGCGCTCAGTGAGCGATGCGGGAACCTATGTCAAGGAGCGGGAAGTAGAGGCTTCAGTTGACAGGTGAATTGGGCACTCAGCTGATGGGGCCACTTACCTAGTGTTCGGCAGCGGATTTCAAATTAGTTAAGCCTTTGTCGAAGTCGGGGCCAATTACCTTGTCCATTGTGGTGAAGACGCTCATCACTTTGCCGGGAAAGAATCTGATCGGGCCGTTCATGATCCAATTGACTCGGGTAGCGGTGCCTTGCGGTTCGAGCACGAAGTCGGTGGTGTTGCGGCCTTCGAAGGGCTTGAGGAAGTCGATTTTGATGGTGGTCTTTGTGGGTTCGACGGCGAGAATCTCCATGCGGCCCTTCCCTACTGTGCTGTTCCCTTCCCACTCGTAGATGGAGCCGACGCCGCTGGTGGGTCCAGAATAGGTGGTCTTCATGTTAGGATCGAGCTGCGCCCAGGGCGACCAGGCGTTCCATTGATGGAAGTCGTCAATGAGTGCGGCGATCTTTTCGGGCGGAGCGGCGATGGTGGTGGAACGCTCGACTCGGAAACTGCTCGGCTTGGTGAGCGCAAGAAGAAGAATTGCAGCTACAGCCAGAACAACGATGAGGCCTATCGTTTTGAGCATAGTGGCTCCTGGGAGTGAGCCGCCAGTATAGGTGTGTGAAGATGATTTGCGCCAGCATGAACCACACTTCAAAATCGGGATAGGGGAACGGGAGCCATGCCCGAGAGCGGGAAGTTGGGGCTTCTCTGAGCGGTGATATAGTTGCCTCGGAAACGCAGAGTGGTTCGCGCGTAGCGTGAATGCCTACATCTCAAAATCGAGATATAGGGCCAGATGTATCGAGACTTTTAGATGTGGGCCATCTGCTCGATGATGACATTACACGAAGGAGTCTTTTTATGGCTGAAACCACATCTGCTGGGGCATGGGGCGATAACGGACTGCAAGCGAAGAGTGTGCTAACGAAGATCGCGGCGTTTGTCGCAGATCGAAATATTCCTTTCCTTGTGTGCAGCATTGGAATGATCGTGATGTTGCTGTGGGCGGGAAAATTCAAAATGACAGCACCCGGAGCAGAGGGCATCATCCCGCTTGTCAGTAACAGCCCATTGACCAGTTGGCAGTTCAAGCACTTTGGGCCATATGTTTTGGGGGATATGATCGGGATCACGGAGTGGACAGCAGCAGTCCTGCTGATCATTGGCTACTTCAAGCCAAAATCAGGCATTGTGGGCGGGATCATTCTAGTCGGCATGTTCTTCACAACAAGCAGCATGCTGATCACGACTCCGGATGACACCGTCGTGGTTCACGGAATCCATTACATGAACAACACCGGCCTGTTTCTCTTCAAGGACATTATCTCTTTCGGAGTTGCGTTCTATCTGATCAGCTACTATGGCCTAAAAGCGATCATGGCTGAGAATCAGAGATGATCGTGGTTATGGTGATGTGAGGGCGCGGCGCTGAGCGGGGAGGGTTCGCGCGTGGCGCGAATGCCTACATCTCAAAGTCGAGATGTGGGGTACACGGCAAGTAAGTTTTTCCTTTTTTTCTGGCGTGGTGGAGTTTGTTTTTTGCAGGGGTTTTCGCGAAAAACGAGGTGCAGAACGTGGTTTTTTGATGGTGAAATTGTGGTGGAATGCTGGTAAAAGATGGTCAGAAAACTACCTCAAATCGGCTACGAAAAATACGCCACTTTTTTAGATTTTATTTTGGGGCTTTCCCGTTTTGGGAAAGCGCGACGACCCTAAACCTCTGGTACGGACGATTTGCATCCCACCTTTCGCAAGTGCGCGGAGGATGGGGCACCCGATCATCTGTGGTTGGATTAAATGAGTACAACTAACGTGGGCCACCCGCCGTTACTGACCTTGGGTATACTCCACGATAGTTTGCGACTTCCCAATACCCAACATAAGGAACATGGTGCCCCTCTTTCGCTGCTTCGCGTCGTTGCTCGCTTTATTACTTGTTTTCGCTCCCAAACAGAATGCACTTGCGCAGACATCCATCTACGGATCGGTCGCGCTCGTCAATTACGACTTCGAAAATAACAATACCTCCGCAGCGAAGAGTGACACGGCCGGGTTCATCGGTGGCGTCTTTTATAACTTTCCGATACAGAGTCGCCTGACGGCTGGAGTGGATGTACGCGGCTCCTACGGTGTTGGCGTTCGTGGAGGAGGCCTGGCAACAGCGGCTTTACGAATCGGGTTCGTACCCGAACATGTCGCGCTTCGGCCTTATTTCATGCTCGGAGGCGGAGTGGTTACCTCAACTTTCAAGATCAACGACATTACAGGCCCTGCTGCCCAAGATCTCACTACACAACCCACTCGATTTACCAGTGGCGATGTCGAGTTCGCTGGCGGTCTTGATGTTCGCCTCAATCACTCCTTCGATGTTCGGGTGTTCGAATTAGGAGCGGTCGCGAGTGGCTCCAATCAAAGTGTCGGTTCCGCTTTCCTAGATGCAGGCCTCGTTTATCATCTGCACCGACGCTCCCCAAAGTCCTGATCAACTTCGTGGAATAAGGGTGTTCGCGCCAGCGCGAATGCCCACATCTCAGAATCGAGATATGGGGCACCCGGCCCACCCGCTATTTATGGGGATGTAAGGAAAAAACTCCCCTTAGCGTTGCATTTTTTTGCATGTGAAACCGAGATGTTGAAAAGAAAAGTTATTTGCTTGTGCAATTGCCCACTTGCGGCTAACGGACATTGGCGATTCGATTGCATTAACTCTGCACCCGAGCAGATTTACGGGGGGCACTTTAAATCGGAGGAATCCTTATGCGGATTCTGCGTCAGGTCCTTGTATGCCTTTTCTCATTCCTCGTTGCGTCGTCGCCAGCATTGGCCGACCAGCTCATTCAAAATGGCGGTTTTGAAACTGGCACATTAGCCGGCTGGACCGAAACAGACCAAGCTGGGGGAAGTGGTACCTGGTACCTTTCTTCCGGGACCAGTGTTAACAATAAATCAGTGGGCACCACGGTTGGACCAGCTTCAGGCACCTATTACGCGGTGACTGATCAGGACGATCCCGGCGCCCACTCTCTTACCCAGACCTTCACCCTCCCGGGCGGAGGTGCTGTTCTGAGCTTCGACATGTTCGTCAATAATTACGGTTCTGATGGCACGGTCTGCGGCGGCGGCTTAGATTACACGGTCTCCTCGGTGGAATGCGACCGTGTGGACATCCTCACCGCAGGTGCGAGTGCGTTTGATACGGGCTCGGGTGTCGTCGAAAATCTGATCGAGGGGTCCGACACTCCTCTCGGAACTGTGAATCCTTACATTTCTTACACGTTTGATCTCTCGGGGCTCGCTCCCGGAACCTACCAGTTACGCTTTGCCGAAGCCGATAACGACGGCTACTTCAATATGGGCGTGGACGACGTAAGCCTGGTAACTTTGACGACCGCGACACCTGAACCGTCCTCCCTTGTTCTGCTGGCCACCGGCGCGGTTGGTTTGGCAGGAGCGTTGCGACGGAGATTTCGTTCGGGCTTGTAATGTTGATCAATTACTCTCCCACCCTTCGTAAAAGTGCGCGGAGGATGGGGCACCCGATCATCTGTGGCTGTCGTAAGGGTGGGCCATCCGCTGAAGATTTAGATTCAGCCGCGAGACGGTTCGCGCGTGGCGCGAATGCCCACTCATGCGATGACACTGCATGAATGGGGCACCCGTTCTAGTGAAATTTATGTGTGGGCCACCCGCCAATACGAATCGCAAATCAGCTAACGACGGTGGAGGATTTGAAGCGAATCGGGAAATCGATCGGCGAAAAGAAAACAAGGGCTCAAGCAACCGTGGAGCGAATGAGCAGAATACCGAAGGTTACGTGTATATGTGCGGAGGATGTACCGTTGGGCACAAGGATTGCCACGTTTAGTTATCGAAAGGCATTAGAATTTCCGATGTTTCAGAAGTCTTGGTTCGCAGCAGAGCGACTCTTACGCGAAGCTACCCGATGGGTGTTTATAGGGTATTCTTTGCCATCTGCTGACTTCGAGTTTAAGTACTTACTAAAACGAATGCAATTATGTAGGACTAATCAACCCGAAATTATTGTGATTAGCGGGGGCTACCCAGAGAGTTTGGATCGCACTCGCCAGAACTACCGTAGATTTTTTGGGAGTGATATTTCTAATTCGAATTTCATAGAAAATGGATTGCAAACTTTTACACCTTAGCTCGCTTGGGAATTCGTCAACAACAACGGGCGGACTCTTTCGAGTCCGCCCGTTGTTGTTGCTGTAGTTTAAGGTTTCACGCGAAGCGTCGAGAACGGTACGAAGTACCTACTCGGCGGCTAGTTCTTCTTGTTCGCCTTCCATGCGCATCTGCTCTAGCTCGCGCTCTTCGGCTTCGATGGCGGATGCCACTTCCTGCTGGACCTGGGCTGCCGCTTCCTCTAGCTCGGGTGAGAGCTGGACGTTGCGGTAGTACTCCATGCCGGTGCCGGCGGGGATGAGGCGGCCTACGATGACGTTTTCCTTGAGGCCACGGAGCGTGTCGATGGAGCCGTTGATGCTGGCTTCAGTGAGTACGCGGGTGGTCTCCTGGAAGCTGGCGGCCGAGATGAAGCTGTCGGTCGAGAGCGACGCCTTGGTGATGCCGAGCAGGAGCGAACGGCCGATGGCAGGCTTGCCGCCGGACATCAACACGCGCTGGTTCTCGGCGTTGAAGCGGAAGCGGTCGGTCTGCTGATCGACGAGGAAGCTGGTGTCACCGACTTCTTCGATCTTGACCCAGCGAAGCATCTGACGAACGATGGTTTCGATGTGCTTGTCGGAGATGGTAACGCCCTGGAGCCGGTAGACTTCCTGGATTTCGTTGACGAGGTACTGCTGCAATGCGCGCTCGCCGAGAACTTCCAGAATGTCGTGCGGGTTGCGAGGACCGTCGATGAGCGCATCACCGGCACGGAGGCGTTCGCCTTCCTGCACGTTGACGTACGTACCGCGGGGAACGCTGTACTCCTCTTCCTGACCGTTGTCCGCAGTGACGTAGACCTTGCGCTGACCCTTCGAGACTTCACCGAAGCGAACGACACCATCGATCTTGCTGATGATTGCCGGGTCGCGCGGCTTGCGAGCCTCGAAGAGTTCGACGACGCGTGGGAGACCGCCGGTGATGTCCTTGGTACGCGTTGTTTCGCGTGGGATCTTGGCAAGGATGTCGCCGGGGAAGATCTCGTCGCCGTCGGCCACCATGAGGTGAGCGCGTGAAGGCATGAGGTAACGCTTGTTGCCGTGAGCGGACTTGATGATGATCGCGGGCTGACGCTTCTCATCGGAGGAGTCGGCAACGACCAGGCGGCTGAGGCCGGTGACTTCGTCGACTTCTTCGTTGAGGGTGACGCCTTCCTGGAGGTCCTTGAACTGGACGGTTCCAGCGATCTCGGTGAGGAGCGAGAAGGTGTACGGATCCCACTCGCCGAGGCGATCGCCCTGCGCTACCTGCTGGCCCTCTTCGACCTTGAGCTTGGCACCGTAGACGACAGCGTAACGCTCCTTCTCGCGGCCCTTGTCATCGACGATGGCAAGAGAACCGTTGCGGTTGAAGGCAACCAGGCCGCCGTCCTTGGAGCGAACGGTGACGAGGTTGATAAAGCGTACGGTACCGACGTTCTTGGCTTCGAGGTGCGAAGCGTCGGATACGCGTGATGCCGTACCGCCGATGTGGAAGGTACGCATGGTGAGCTGAGTACCGGGCTCGCCGATGGACTGCGCCGCGATGACGCCGACGGCTTCGCCCATCTCAACCATCTTGCCGGAGCCGAGGTTACGGCCGTAGCAGAGGATGCAGACGCCACGCTTGGATTCGCAGGTGAGAACCGAGCGAATCTTGACGCGCTCGATACCCGCGGCCTGAATGGCGTTGGCGAGATCTTCGTCGATCTCCTGGTTGATGTCGACGATGGTCTTGCCCTCGAAGTCCTTGAGCTTCTCGAGCGAGACGCGGCCGATGATGCGGTCGCGCAGGGGCTCGATGGTCTCGCCGGCTTCGATGATGGGGGTGACGTAGATGCCTTCGACAGTGCCGCAGTCGTTGTGCGAGATGATGACATCCTGCGCAACGTCGACCAGACGGCGGGTGAGATAACCCGAGTCGGCGGTCTTGAGTGCGGTATCGGCGAGGCCCTTACGTGCGCCGTGCGTTGAGATGAAGTACTGCAGCACGGTGAGACCTTCGCGGAAGTTCGCCGTGATGGGGGTTTCGATGATTTCGCCGGAGGGCTTGGCCATCAAACCACGCATGCCGGAGAGCTGACGGATCTGCTGTTTGGATCCACGAGCACCGGAGTCGGCCATGATGTAAATCGGGTTCATGGCTCCTTCCTTGTCGGCACGCTTCATGTTGTTGAACATCTCATCGGCGACGCGCTCGGTAACTCCCGACCACATCTGGATGACCTTGTTGGAGCGCTCACCGTTGGTGATGGCTCCGTCGAGGTACTGCTGCTGCATGGCGAGAACCTGCTTTTCGGCATCGCCCACGACGGTGTACTTGGAGTCGGGGATGACCATGTCGTCGAGACCGACCGAAAGGCCGGAGCGCGTGGCATAGGTGAAGCCCAGATCCTTGACGCGGTCGAGAGTCTTGACGGTGACTTCGAGGCCGAGGTTCAGGTAGCAGTAGTTGATGAGCTGACCGATGCCCTTCTTCTTGAGCAGGCCGTTGACGTAAGGCATGCCCTCGGGAAGCGCATCGTTGAGGATGGCGCGGCCGACGGTCGTGTTGATGTACTGCTTGTTGAACTCGACCGGCTCGGTGTGGGTGAGGTCCTGATCGTCGTACGCGGTGGTCATGTCGAGGACAGGGCCGGTGTAGCGCAGACGGATCGGGGTGAGGGTCTCGACCTGCTTCGCTTCGAGAGCCATGAAGACCTCTTCGATGTTGGCGAAGACGCGGCCTTCACCCTTGGCGTTAACCTTCGCCTTGGTGAGGTAGTAGAGGCCGAGGACGAGGTCCTGCGTCGGAACGGTGATGGGCTGACCGCTGGCGGGCGAGAGGATGTTGTGCGAAGCGAGCATGAGTACGCTGGCTTCGATTTGGGCCTCAGGCGAGAGCGGGATGTGAACGGCCATCTGGTCGCCGTCGAAGTCCGCGTTGAAGGCGGTGCAGACGAGCGGATGGATCTTGATCGCCTTACCTTCAACGAGCACGGGCTCGAAGGCCTGGATGCCGAGACGGTGAAGCGTCGGGGCGCGGTTCAGAAGAACCGGGTGATCCTTGATGACCTCTTCGAGGATGTCCCAGACGATGGGTTCCTGCATTTCGACCATCTCTTTGGCCTGCTTGATGGTGGTGCAGTGACCGGTCTGCTCGAGGCGGTGATAGATGAAGGGCTTGAAGAGCTCGAGCGCCATCTTCTTGGGAAGACCGCACTGATGCAGCTTCAGCTCGGGACCGACGACGATGACCGAACGACCGGAGTAGTCGACGCGCTTACCGAGAAGGTTCTGACGGAAGCGACCCTGCTTGCCCTTGAGGGTGTCGGAGAGCGACTTCAGCGGACGGTTGTTCGCACCGCGGAGGACGCGGCCACGGCGGCCGTTGTCGAACAGAGCGTCGACGGCCTCCTGCAGCATGCGCTTCTCGTTGCGGACGATGACCTCAGGAGCGTGGAGGTCCATCAGCTTCTTGAGCCGGTTGTTACGGTTGATCACGCGGCGATACAGGTCGTTCAGGTCGGACGTGGCGAAACGGCCGCCGTCGAGCGGAACGAGAGGACGCAGCTCTGGCGGGATCACGGGGATCACGTCGAGGATCATCCACTGGGGCAGGTTGTCGGACTTGCGGAAGGCCTCGACGATCTTGAGGCGCTTGGAGTACTTGAGCTTCTTCTGCAGCGAGGTTTCGGACTTCATGCGCTCGCGCAGCTCGATGGAGAGCTCGTTGACTTCGACGCGCTTGAGGAGTTCCTTGATGGCCTCGGCGCCCATCATGGCCTTGAAGCCGGAGGGGCGGTACTGCTGATCGAGTTCGCGGAACTTGGTCTCGTCCTTGATAACTTCGCGCTCCTTGACGGGCGCGTCGCCTGGATCGACCACGACGTAGGACTCGAAGTAGAGAACAGCTTCGAGCTCACGCAGGCTGATGTCGAGCAGGTGGCCGATACGCGAGGGCAGGCCCTTGAAGAACCAGACGTGCGAGCAGGGGCTGGCGAGCTCGATGTGGCCGAGGCGTTCGCGGCGAACCTTCGAGAGGGTGACTTCGACGCCGCATTTGTCGCAGATGACGCCGCGGTGCTTCATGCGCTTGTACTTGCCGCAGAGGCACTCCCAGTCGGTGATGGGTCCGAAGATGCGTGCGCAGAATAGGCCGTCGCGCTCGGGCTTGAAGGTGCGGTAGTTGATGGTTTCTGGCTTGGTGACCTCGCCGTGCGACCAGCTGCGGATCTTCTCGGGGCTGGCGAGCTGGATCTTGATGGCGTCGAAGTCGGCGATGGGTCCGGTCAGTTCAAATGGGCTGGAGCGAAACATATTTGACGTCTCCGTATGCAGTGTCTGGCGTTTGTTGCGCCTTGCTGCTGGTTACTGCTGCTTTACTTCTGCTGGGCGGTGGGTGGTTAGGTCCACTGCCTGCTTCAATTTGTTGCTCTTCCCTTTTGGCCGGCCCTTCGTGAATGTTGAGCGTGAGCCTCATTCAGAAGGACCGTGCCTGGGGTGGAGCGGTATCGACTAATCTGCTGCGGCGATAGCTGGCAGCGGCTGCTTCTTCTGGTCGGCCTGTTTGATCAGTTCGACGTCGAGGCAGAGAGACTGCAGTTCGCGGATAAGAACGTTGAACGACTCGGGTACACCCGGCTCGATGGCAGCTTCGCCCTTGACGATGGCTTCGTAGATCTTGGTACGACCGAAGACGTCGTCGGACTTGGCGGTGAGCAGCTCCTGCAGGATGTAGGCGGCGCCGTAAGCTTCAAGGGCCCAGACTTCCATCTCACCGAAGCGCTGTCCGCCGAACTGTGCCTTACCACCCAGCGGCTGCTGAGTGATGAGCGAGTACGGTCCGATGGAACGAGCGTGGATCTTGTCATCGACAAGGTGCGACAGCTTGAGCATGTAGATGTAGCCGACGGTGGCGGGCTGCTCGAAAGGTTCTCCGACCATGCCATCGTAGAGCTGCGACTTGCCCGAGCTGGGAAGACCAGCGGACTTCAGAAGCGCCTTGATCTCGGTCTCGCGTGCACCGTCGAAGACTGCCGTGCCGAACCAGATACCGCGCTTCATGCCGGCGGCAACGCGCAGGGTCTGCTCGTCGTCGAGGTCAAGAAGCTGGTTCAGCGCAGCGGTACCGGCGAAGCGCGCCTTGAAGAGCTCGCGGACTTCGTTGGCCGACTGCATGGTTGCGGCGAGTTCGGCGACCTGCTTGCCAAGCTCGTGTGCAGCCCAGCCGAGGTGCGTCTCGAGGATCTGACCGACGTTCATACGCGAAGGCACGCCGAGCGGATTGAGGACGATCTCGACGGGAGTTCCATCGGGGAGGTACGGCATATCCTCTTCCGGCAGAATGCGTGCGATGACACCCTTGTTACCGTGGCGGCCGGCCATCTTGTCACCGACAGAGAGCTTGCGCTTCATCGCGATGTAGACCTTGACCATCTTGATGACGCCAGGCGAGAGTTCGTCGCCCTTCTGCATCTTGCCGATCTTCTCGTTGGTGATCTTGCGGAGAACATCGATCTGACGTGAGGTCATCTCCTCGATCTCATCGATCTGCTCGTTGACGCGGGGGTCCTTGTCGGCGTAGCGGATGCGCTTGAGGTTACGAGTGCTGATGAGCTCGATGGTGTCGCGGTCGAGGATATCGCCCTTGTTGAGCAACTTCTTGTTCGTGCGCTCGTCGTGCAGGTCTGCGAGAACTTCCTTCGTACCGAGGATGGCCTCGAGGCGCTTGAGACGCTCGTCGGTGAGAATACGAATCTCGTCGGCGAGGTTGCGCTCGAGCTTCTCGATCATCTCCTGCTCGATCTGCTTGGCGCGCTCGTCCTTCTCCTGACCCTTCCGGGAGAAGATGCGGACGTCGACGACGGTGCCTTCGATACCCGGAGGGCACGTGAGCGAAGCGTCGCGAACATCGCCGGCCTTTTCGCCGAAGATGGCGCGGAGGAGCTTCTCTTCCGGCGTCAGTTGCGTTTCACCCTTCGGCGTTACCTTGCCGACGAGGATGTCGTTGTGACCGATCTTCGCGCCGATGCGGATGATGCCCGAGTCATCGAGATCGCGCAATGCGTGCTCGCTGACGTTGGGAATATCGCGCGTGATCTCTTCCGGCCCAAGCTTTGTGTCGCGGGCTTCGATCTCGAACTCCTCGATGTGGATCGAGGTGTAGTAGTCCTCGCGGACCAGCTTCTCCGAGATGAGGATCGCGTCCTCAAAGTTGTAACCGCGCCACGGCATGAAGGCGACCAGAACGTTACGGCCGAGGCCGAGTTCGCCTTGCTCGGTGCAAGGACCGTCGGCGATGACCTGACCCTTGACGACGCGATCACCCTTACGAACGATCGGCTTCTGGTTGATGCAGGTGTTCTGGTTGGAGCGCTTGAACTTCGTGAGCTGATAGATGTCCGAACCAACCTCACGCGAGAGCTGCGTGGGGTGATGCTCGCCTTCTACGCGCACGATGATGCGCTCGGAGTCGACCGAGTCGATGATGCCGTTACGCTTGGCCAGGATGACGGCGCCGGAGTCGCGGGCGGTGACGCCTTCCATACCGGTACCGACGAACGGGGCTTCAGCGACGAGCAGAGGAACCGACTGCCGTTGCATGTTGGCGCCCATCAGCGCACGGTTGGCGTCGTCGTGCTCAAGGAACGGCACGAGCGAAGCGGCAACCGAGACGAGCTGCTTCGGCGAGACGTCAACGTAGTCCACTTCGGACTTGTTGACGAGGACGAAGTTACCCTGACGACGAGCGTCGACGACATCCTGCACGATGTTCAACTTCTCATCGAGCTCGATGTTCGCCTGCGCGATCGTGTGGCGGTCTTCTTCCCAAGCCGAGAGGTAGAAGCTGAACGGAGCAAGATCCATAGTGCGCTTGCCAGCCTTCTTCAGCTCTGCATTCTTGGCGCGGGCCTCTTCGATCTCGAGGTAGTCACCCTGACGCAGACCGGACTCGCCGGCGTTCGACACGGAGACGTAGTCGAGCGCACGGCCATCCTTCACGCGACGATACGGCGACTCGATGAAGCCGTACTCGTTGATGCGCGCAAAGCAGGAGAGCGACGAGATAAGACCGATGTTCGGGCCTTCCGGCGTCTCAATCGGGCAGATGCGGCCGTAGTGAGTGGGGTGCACGTCGCGGACTTCGAAGCCAGCGCGCTCACGCGACAGACCACCGGGCCCAAGGGCGGAGAGGCGACGCTTGTGCGTGATCTCCGACAGGGGGTTGGTCTGGTCCATGAACTGCGAGAGCTGCGAGGAGCCGAAGAACTCACGAATCGCGGCCATGACTGGCTTGGCGTTGATGAGGTCATGCGGCATCGCGGTCGACATCTCCTGATAGACCGACATCTTTTCCTTGATGGCGCGCTCCATACGGACGAGGCCGATACGGAACTGGTTCTCCATCAACTCACCGACAGCGCGAACGCGGCGGTTGCCAAGGTGATCGATGTCGTCGACGACGCCGATGTTCTTGCGCAGCTTGAGGAGGTAGCGAATGGTGCCGTAGAAATCCTCAGGCGTGAGCGTGCGGTTGTCGAGGCCGGAGGGATCCTGGTTCTCGTACAGCTTGATGTTGAACTTGAGACGGCCGACGCGCGAGAAGTCATACTTGCGCGGATCGAAGAACATGCCTTCGAAGAGTGCAGTCGCGGTGTCGAGCGTCGGTGGGTCGCCTGGACGCAGCTTGCGGTAGATCTCGATGAGAGCTTCCTCAGGCTTGCGAACGGAGTCGCGACGCAGAGTGTTGGTGATGATGTTGCCCACGTCGTCACGCTCGGGGAAGAAGACCTCGATGCTGGTGACGCCGGACTGGATGATCTTGTGCAGCTTGTCGGCGGTCAGCTCCTGGTTGGCTTCGTAGAGCAGTTCGCCGGTGGTGAGATCGACGACGTCAGAGGCAGTCATCGCACCGTCGAACTCGCTGGTCTCAACTTCGACCGACTCGATCTTGTGGCTGCGTAGACCCTTCACAGTGTGAGCGGAGATCTTGCGTGTGGCAGGAGCAATCTCTTCACCCTTGACGGTGATGGCATGGGCCGGACGAGTTCCCTGCAGGTTGCTGAGCTGGCCTTCAGGAACGACCTTCCAGTGCAGCTTGCCGTCGGCTACGTTGATGGTGTCGACGGTGTAGAAGGTCTTGAGGATCTCTTCATCGGTACGCAGGCCGAGCGCGCGCAGGAAGATGGTGCCGAGGAACTTGCGCTTGCGGTCGATACGGACGTAGAGGGTGTTCTTCTGGTCGTACTCGAACTCGACCCAGCTGCCGCGGTACGGAATGATCTTTCCGAGGAAGTAGGTGCGGTTGTTCGCAGTCTCGAAGAAGACACCGGGCGAGCGGTGGAGTTGCGACACGATAACGCGCTCGGTGCCGTTGACGATGAACGTGCCGTTCTGCGACATGAGCGGAATGTCGCCAAAGAAGACTTCTTGCTCCTTCATGTCGCGCAGGCTCTTGACGCCGGTCTCCGGGTCCTTGTCGTAGATCTTCAGACGGATGGTGACTTTGAGAGGGGCGGAGTAGGTCATGCCACGCTCTTCGCACTCTGCCTGGTCGTACTTCAGCTGCAGGCCGACAGGGTCGCCGCACTTGGTGCAGAAGTCAGGTGTGTTCTTGTTGTAGGTTCCGCAGAAGTTGCAAAGAACGTCGCCCGGATGAAAGGGGTCGGTGATAACCATGTGGCCGCAGTTGGTGCAGGCCGTGCGCAGGTGGTTGAGACCCTTGAGGTAGCCGCACTTGCACTCCCAGTTGCCGATCGAGAAGTCGACGAACTCAAGCTCGGAGACGTTGCGGAAGTCGGTGATGGGGAAGACGGAGGTGAAGACGGACTGGAGGCCGTTGTCTTCGCGCTCCTGCGGGAGCTTGTCCATCTGCAGGAAGCGCTCGTAGCTGCGGCGCTGAACTTCAATGAGGTTGGGAATCTGGATGGATGTGGGGATCTTGGAAAAATCAAGACGGCTTCGGATCGCGCGCATTTCGCTGTTGTTGGACTCGCCAGACATGCTCTCTCCTGAAAACTGACCGTCGAGGCCTCCCGAGTGCGTTTGCCGGCATCGTATTGCTGGCTTCACTCGTTAGGGGAGGGCTTCGGTCAGGCCCTCCGGGTTTGCTTCTGATCGCGCAGTGTCTAAGATCTTCGGGTCTTGCTGTCCTCGATGGCAGCGAGCCCCATGCGCAAAATGTTTTGCCGTAATGGTCCGCGGCACGGATAAAACTTGAAACTTTTACTACCTGCGAGCGTTCGAAGCTGCTATAAAGAACGCGTGCAGAATGCTGCTTGCCCCTTGAGCAACGGGGATGCCTGTAAACACGGCAAAGCGCTCGCAGGGACAGCATGCCCCATGAGCGCAAAGGTCGACTTGTGCACTGTTTCTATATAGGTGGTATTAATGCCTGCCGCCATTGAGGTTCGCCTACCCCAAAGTTGTGCCGCTCGCATGTTGCTTATTGCACTATGCGCATCCGCCGCTCGAAGCGTATAGTGGCCGGTTCCTTAGCCTGTGTGAAGACAGGATGATCCGGAGACAACGAAGTTTTGTACTGGATACCGCAGTCCGCCAAGGAGCACGCCGAGGCGGAACGAATTTTCTCTAACCTCAAGAATATCGCGTTCCGCCCTAACGTGCAAGCTAACTGTTAATTACTTGATTTCTACGGTTGCAACGCCTTCGAACTTCTTCGCGATGGCAGCTGCGTCATCCTTCGAAACGTTTTCCTTCAAAGGCTTCGGAGCGCCGTCAACCAAGTCCTTGGCTTCCTTCAGCCCAAGAGCGGTTACTTCGCGTACAGCCTTGATGGTGTTGATCTTATTCGCGCCGGCATCCTTCAGGATGACGGTGAATTCGGTCTTCTCTTCGGCCGGAGCTGCTGCCGCTGCACCGCCGCCGCCTGCTGCCGGGGCTGCAACTGCTGCTGCTGCCGAAACGCCGAGACGCTCTTCGAGCTTCTTGACCAGAGCCGAAGCCTCGAGGAGGCTGAGGCTAACGATTGAATCTTCCAACTGCTGGATGTCTGCCATTTTATTTCTCCAATTAGAACTGAACTTTGTGGTGCTTATTGCTCTACCAAAGCCTGAATGCGCTTTGGCTGCCTATGCCTTCCAGGGTTTCCGTTGCGCCCAGACCAGCGCCCCCGGGAAGACCAGGCGAAACTTGGTTTATCCTTCGACCGGGTCCGTGGTCGCGGCTTCCCCACCCTGCGATGCGGTGGAGTTTTCAGGCTGCTCAGTGGCCGCAGCTTCAACAGCGTGAGCCTCGGCGACGAGTTGACCTTCTGCTGCCGGAGCCTCAGCAACGGGAGCCTCGGCAACCGCAGCTTCTGCCTTCGCTTCGACTACTGCAGCTGCCGGAGCGGCTGCGCCAGCGAACTTGCCCTTCTCGACGCCCTGATTGATGACAACCGCGAGATCGCGGCCGGTGGCGTTGATGACAGTAGCCAGACGCTGCGCAGGGGATTGGATGAGGAAGAGAAGCTTCGAGAAGAGCTCTTCCTTGCCCGGCATGGTGGCGAGATCGCCGATTTCGCGGACGTCGATCACCTTGCCGTCAACGATGCCCAGCTTGAAAGTAAACTCGGCGTTGTCCTTGACCCAGGTCGAAAGGGCCTTGGCAAGGGCAACAGGGTCACCCGAGGTGTAGGCAACAGCCGACACGCCCTTGAGCCCCTGAAGTGCCGACTCGATCTTGGTGCCTTCGCTGGCGCGTGCAGCCAGCTTGTTCTTGACAACGTGATAGTTTCCACCAGCAGCGCGAACGGTCTTGCGCAGCTCGAAGTCCTTCGCGGCGGTGAGGCCCTTGAAGGTGCCGATGATAGCGGAGGTCGAGTGCTCGAGCTCGGTCGCGAGCTGCTTCACCTTCTCCGTTTTTGATGCTCTGGACAATGCCATGACTGAATCCTCTTCGTTTTCGCTTCCCCGCTCCTCGCTTCCGCGGCCAGAGGGGTTGATGCTGGCTAAAAATTAGGCCTTGCCGGCTGCCTCTGCAGCGGCGTAGTCGAGCTGAATACCAGGGCCCATGCTCGAGCTCAACGTGACACCCTTGATGTATTTGCCCTTGGCTGCAGACGGCTTGGCTTTCACAACGCTCGTGATGACAGTCATCGCGTTATCAACCAGCTTCTGCGGATCGAACGAAAGCTTGCCAACAGGAACGTGAACCAGCGCAGTCTTGTCGGTGCGGAACTCGATCTTACCGGCCTTGATCTCCTTGACCGCAGCGGCAACGTCGGTAGTGACCGTACCCGTCTTCGGATTGGGCATCAGACCCTTGGGGCCAAGCACCTTGCCGAGACGTCCGACCGAACGCATCATGTCGGGGGTCGCGATCAGAGCATCGAAGGCGGTCCAGCCTTCTTTCTGAATTTTCTCGACCAACTCTTCGCCACCAAAGAACTCGGCGCCAGCGGCCTCTGCTTCCTTGATGCGATCGCCGGAGGTGATAACGGCAACGATCTTGGACTTGCCGAGACCGTGCGGGAGCACCACAGTGCCACGAACCATCTGGTCCGCGTGGCGGGGATCAACGCCGAGACGCATGGTCAGGTCGACGGTCTCGTCGAACTTCGCATACTTTGCTTTTTGCAGGAGCGGAACTGCGTCCGCTAACAGATAAGGACGGGGCTCTACGAGCGCACGCGCCTTCACTAGATTCTTAGAGAGCTTCCTTGCCATTTTTCCTCGTCTCCCACCCCTCTGAAGCTGTTCTCTTCGGGCGTGGTTCTCGACTGGCCTCAATTTGACATTGAGACACTCTTATAAGTATGCCGTGAATTCAACGAAACGTCAACAACAATAGGCCTGATTGAGAGGAGAGATGAAGAATTGTCCCACCTAGGCCCAGATTCTCGCCAAATCCAGGGTAAAGCCATCAACAACTCCGCTACCCTGAATCGAACCCGGTCGCTGAAAGGTTTCGAGTGCAGCACCGGGACGATAGATGCCAACAATTTCTCGCTCGGCATCGATCAGCCACGCCAGCTTCGCGCCACTCGCAATCCATCTTGTCATCTTCGCTTCCAGAGCCGATAACTCGTCAGATTGCGAACGCAGTTCAATCAGGAAGTCAGGGCATATTGGCGAAAAGCGATTTTGATCGACGCGGCTAAGTGCGTTCCACCTGGAGGCTTCTACCCACGACGCATCGGGACTACGCATAGAGCCGTCGGGCAGAGTGAAGCCCGTGCTCGAATCGAAGACATAGCCGCGTCCGTCTTTCTGGGCCCATGTGTCGAGTGCGCTGATTATGGCCGCGTTTCTTCTCCCAGTGCGGTTTCCTGCGGGCGACATGACAAGAATCTCCCCATCCACCTCGCGTTCTACACGCGCAATGTCGTTCGCAGCACAGAAGCGCATCAGGTCTTCATCGCTCATCGGGGTTTCGGGCCGGAAGCGAAACGGCGGTCGCTTTCCCGCCAGGGCGGAGTTCATACGGGGAAGTCTACTAAATTGGCCCTTGACGGATTAGAAATGCGCGCCTACTCTCGACATCATAAGGCGAACAAATGGCGAAATCAAATGACGCTCCACTCTTCCCGATTCTTCCTCAAATGCCAGTCGGAATCGCTCGCATGGCCGCCGCAGCAGAGCACGCCGATGACGGTCACCTGATTGAATTCAAGACGCTTGAGGTACGCAGCATTCTGAACAGATCGGTCTCGAAGAGGCAGTTGTCGCTGGCTTACAGCATCAATCCTTACCGGGGATGCGAGTTCGGGTGCAAGTACTGCTACGCGCGGTATACCCATGAGTTCATCGCGCCGAAGACCCTTGGGGAATCGATGCCGGGTGGGATAGCCCCCGCGGCAGACTTCCGTGATCCGCTCACCTTCGAGAGAATGATCTTCCTAAAGCAAAACGCGGCGTGGCTGCTTGAGCAGGAGTTGAAAAAGATCGATCAGCGAGATGAAGTCGCTTTGGGCACCGCGACCGATCCCTACCAGCCGATCGAGCGGCGGGCGAGGATCACGCGCAGCCTCTTGGAAGTGTTTGCGCGGAAGGATGGATACCGGCTCGGGATCGTGACGAAATCGCGCCTGATTGAACGAGATATTGATCTGCTGGTCGAGATCGCACGCAGGAACACCTTGGTAGTGCATGTGACGATTACGACACCCGATGCGAAACTCGCGCGCTTGCTGGAGCCTCGAGCGCCTCGGCCGGACCTACGCTTTCAGGCTGTGAAGCGGCTGCGAGAGGCGGGAATCGTTGCAGGGGTATTTGGATCGCCGCTGCTGCCGGGGATTACAGATACCGAAGAAGCGCTGGACAGCCTGGCTCGCCGAGCCGCCGCGGTGGGTGCGAGTTTCTTCGCAGCGCATCCGCTCTTCCTCAAGCCGTGTTCACGTCCTACTTACCTGAGCTTCGTTCGTGAGCACTTCCCCACCCTGCAGACTGACTACGCGAAACGTTTCGCGACGGCTGACTTTGCCGGAAAAGAGTATCGCGAGCGGCTGGCAAAGATGGTCGATGGTGCGTGCCGGCGCCACGGTCTGGGAAAGCGTTCGAGCGATGCCCTGCTGACTCGGAACGAAGAAGGCGGAGGCAAAAGGCCGGCGCAGAATGTGGCAACCGTTGTCAGACAGCAGAGATTGTTTGCCTAGAGTTCAGAAGAGGTGAGGGATGCGAACGTGGTGGAGGATCCGGCCTGCAAGGACGATAAGACAAAGTCACAGGCGACGTAGGGCGCGACTCTCAAATCTGAAGAGAAGGTTTGATGTCGCTCCATACTGCCAACCTTTGACTCGAAGACCTCCGAGACGATGCCGCCCCTGGCCCCCGGTCTGAAAAAATAGAAAGCGAAGTTAAGGACGAAAAAGGACGCCTGGATGCCATGGCCGACAGACAGAGTCGGTAATGGTTCCTTTGCGTCCTCGCCCGTGAAAACGGAGGCTAGTTGATACCGCGAGCTTAGGCTACGACTTCGATGCCCATCGAGCGGGCGGTGCCACGGATGGTCTTCGCTGCAGCCTCGACCGTAGTTGCGTTCATGTCCGGCATCTTCTGCGTCGCGATGGCGAGAATCTGCTTCTCGGTCACTTTGCCCTTCTTCTCCTTGTTCGGAGTGCCCGAGCCCTTTTCGATGCCGGCAGCCTTGAGCAGCAGCACCGGAGCCGGAGGCGTCTTGGTGATGAAGCTGAACGTGCGGTCCGCGTAGACGCTGATGACGACGGGGATGGTGAGTCCGGCCATGTCAGGAGCCTTGGTGCGCTCGTTGAACTGCTTGCAGAACTCCATGATGTTGACCTGAGCCTGGCCGAGCGCGGGGCCGACCGGAGGTGCAGGGGTGGCCTTGCCGGCCAGGATCTGAAGCTTGACGTATCCAGTGATCTTCTTCGGTGCCATTCGGGTAAATCCTCTTTACTCTTCCAGCGGCGGGCGTCGATGTGTCGAAACGCCTGCTGCTTAATGTTATTTCAAAACTCTCGAACTACTCGTCGACGATCTTGTCGACCTTGGAAAACTCGATCTCGACCGGGGTAGAACGACCGAAGATGCTGACCATGACCTTGAGGGTCTGCTTGTCCTCGTTGATGTCGTCGACTGCGCCGGTGAAGTTGGCGAAAGGACCCTCGTTGATGCGGACCTGCTCGCCCTTGTCGAACTTGACCTTCATGGTTGGCTTGTTGCCTGCGGTCTCGGTGCGGAAGAGGATGGAGCTGACTTCCTGCTCAGACAGCGCAACCGGGTTGTCGCCGGTTCCCAAAAAGCCTGTGACGCGCGGGGTGTTCTTGATGACGTGCCACAAATCGTTGTCGAGATCCATCTCGACTAGAACGTAGCCAGGCAAAAAGACCCGCTCAATGGTGTACTTCTTGCCGTTTCGCAGCTCGGTGACCGGTTCGGTCGGGATCATGATGCGACCGATGCGGTTCTGCAGGCCAAAGGCAGTGATGCGGCTCTCAAGCGACTCGCGCACCTTGCGCTCGAAGCCCGAGTAAGCGTGGATGATGTACCACTTGAAGTTCTCATTGACCGGGGGAGCGAGCTGCTCAGTGGAATCTCCCTGAGGATTTTGCTCTACCGGATTTTGCTCTTCTGCCGCCATCGTTATGCCTTCTTCACGCATCGTGTACTTCTCTCTACCGCTATTACTCGGAATACGAAATCTTTTAGTGCTGGGTCAGGCGATGTAGCAATGCTTCGATCGCCCGTCCGATGATGTTGTCCACCAGCCAGAAGTACGCGGCGAAGATGAACACCGTGACGAGGACGACGATTGTGGTCGACTGCACCTCGGCGCGCGAGGGAGAGATCACCTTCCGCATCTCGCTGCGAACGTCCTTGAGGAACTCGCCGAGACGTGCTGGCTGCGCCTTCAACTGCTGCAATCCGGTGCTGGGCTGTTCGGTTACCGCTATTGTCTTGGCCATAGTACTGCCTCAATCTTCGTAGTGCGTTCTGTTGTCTCTTCCCGGACTTGAGGGACCGGGCAAACTGGCGGGGGAGCTCGGATTCGAACCGAGAAGTTCGGTTTTGGAGACCGACAGTTTAACCGTTGAGCTTACTCCCCCGTGGTGCGGAGTGAGACCGTTCGTCTCACCCCAAATCCGGCTGGAGATTACTTGGTTTCTTTGTGGTCCGTGTGCTTGCGGCAGGTATTGCAGAACTTCGAGAACTCGAGACGGCCGGTGGTCGTCTTCTTGTTCTTCGTGGTTGAGTAGTTCCTGTTCTTGCACTCCGGGCACTGCAGAGTAATGATCTCGCGCATAGTAAATCTCCTTCTAACGTGGCCAGCCACTTCGGCTGGCAAGCAGCGTAGTGACACGCCGCAACACAGGGCAATGGCCCCTGCAACCAAATCCTGATTGTAAGACGGAAAGAAAAGCGGTCAGGCCACGCTCGTCCTCATAAATTATCTCTTAAAACAGTGTTTCAGGAAAGCCGTAGCTCCGAACTGTCAGAACGATAGCCGCCGAGTAGGACAATGTAGCAATAAATCAAAAAGATAGGCGGCAGAGTCCTCCCTGCCGCCAGTCGTTTGAAATTCTTTACTTGATGATCTCGCTGATGGTGCCTGCTCCGACGGTGCGTCCGCCTTCGCGGATAGCGAAGCGCAGACCCTTCTCCATCGCGACCGGCGTATGCAGCGTGATCTCCAGCTGGATGTTGTCGCCAGGCATGCACATCTCGGTGCCCGCAGGAAGCTTCGCCGATCCGGTCACGTCCGTCGTACGGAAGTAGAACTGGGGACGGTAGCCGTTGAAGAACGGGGTGTGACGTCCGCCCTCTTCCTTCGAGAGCACGTAGACCTCGCCCTTGAATTCGGTGTGCGGCTTGATCGAACCAGGCTTGGCTAGAACCATGCCGCGCTGAACCGCTTCCTTCGCGATACCGCGCAGAAGAAGACCAGCGTTGTCGCCCGCCAGACCCTCGTCCAGCTGCTTCTTGAACATCTCGACGCCGGTGCAGACCGTTGCTTGCGTGTCGCCAAAACCCACGATCTCGCAGGCCTCGCCGACCTTCACCTTGCCGCGCTCGATACGGCCCGTCACCACAGTTCCACGGCCAGAGATCGAGAAGATGTCTTCGATCGGCATCAGGAACGGCAGGTCCACCGCACGCTCAGGCTGCGGAATGTACTTGTCCACCGCTGCCATCAACTCGTCGATCTTCGCTTCCCACTGGGCTTCGCCGTTCAGCGCGCCCAACGCAGAGCCACGGATGATCGGAGTGTCGTCGCCAGGGTAGTCATACTTCGACAACAGCTCACGAACTTCCATCTCCACCAGCTCGACCAGCTCTTCGTCCTCAACCGCATCGCACTTGTTCAAAAACACCACGATGAAGGGAACGCCAACCTGACGCGCCAAGAGCACATGCTCCTTGGTCTGAGGCATCGGGCCGTCGGTTGCGGCAACCACCAGGATCGCGCCGTCCATCTGCGCCGCTCCGGTGATCATGTTCTTGATGTAGTCCGCGTGGCCCGGGCAGTCGACGTGCGCATAGTGACGGTTCGGGGTCTCGTACTCCACGTGCGAGGTCGCAATCGTAATACCGCGCTCGCGCTCTTCAGGTGCGTTGTCGATCGTGTCGAACGAACGGAACGTGTTCTTCGGGTTGTGCTTCGACAACACCTTCGTAATCGCTGCCGTCAGCGTCGTCTTGCCATGATCGATGTGCCCGATCGTCCCGATGTTTACGTGCGGCTTTGACCGGTCAAACTTTTCCTTGCCCATGACTGCTCGTCTCCTCGTGTTGGCCGGCGCGTGCACCGGGGTTCAGGTGAATACTTCAAACGAAAACTGAAAGCGCAAAACTAAACTTGATTGGAGAGGTTGGATCTCAGTAGTACGCGTACAACTTGAAGAACTTATCTCGCAGCTCAGGCGCGACACGTTCCAGGCTGGCGAGATAAAGTTCGCGAATCTGGCCCTGATCGGAGTTGCCCAGCTTGTGGTACTCAGCCTCTGTGGCTGCCCCGAGATTTCCCTTGCCGAGAACCGTCTCGAAGTCGCGAATCCGCAGCTTCGAGCGTTCCAGCGACTTCAGGAAGTCCACGACGCGACCGGAAGAAAAGGAGGCCTCGACCGCTGCCTTCACCGCGTTGAAGGTCTCCGGATCGGAGACGGTAAGTACGGGTTGCTGATACAGACTGCTCAACACACTCTCCTGCGATCGCTGCTGCCTGACCGCGTCTACAAATCTTTGGAGCGGGAGACGGGAATCGGACCCGCGACCAACAGCTTGGAAGGCTGTGACTCTACCACTGAGTTACTCCCGCTTACCTGCAGGGACCGAGCCCTTTGCTTCAATATCTGGAGCTGACGGAGAGGCTTGAACTCTCGACCTCTCCCTTACCAAGGGAGTGCTCTACCACTGAGCTACGCCAGCATCTAAAACTAACCTTTCAATCTTACCTCGAACGCAACCGTCCGAGTATGACACGAAAGGCAAAAAAACCTAACAGGATCCAAGTTAGCTGCTGATACTTGCCCGGCTCCATTGTCTGCCAGACCGCTACCGCCAACAGCCCCAGCACAACCAGCGCAATCCACATTCTTCCGCTGCTTGCCGGACTTAGATCCACAACACCACCAGTTACAGCAACCTTCAACAACAGCAGTACAAAATTATGGTGCACAGGGGAGGATTCGAACCTCCGTAACTCGAAGAGTGGCAGATTTACAGTCTGCTGCCATTAACCACTCGGCCACCTGTGCACATCCTGCTTGAACTCCAGCGCGCAGCCCACATCTCAATCTTTCAAGCCCGCACTACGATTCTAAACCGCGAATCGGGCGAGTAGTTACCCTTGAAGGAAGGACCAGGAGGCCTGCTGAGCCAGAACGGCAAGCAGTACAACCAAAACCATCTTTCTTTTTCTGCTGCCTGGAAACTGGAGCTGGCGAAGGGACTTGAACCCCCGACCCTCTGATTACAAATCAGATGCTCTACCAGCTGAGCTACGCCAGCCCAAAACAGCCATTTGCTCTCTGTAAGCTCAGCCGCTCGACGCGCAGCAGTGCCCGCGCAGAGTGCGCCGCAGACGTAACTTTAGCATAGCAGGAACCTCGGAGCAATGGTGCGCAAGCTGCGGATTTCTTCCGCTCACGAGGCCCTCCATGAGATCGTCCAAAACGCGATCCCGTGCTAGGCTATGCGAGCATTTCTGTTTCTATCCGTTTGAATCCAGGGACCCGGTCGGACTAACTTCATGCGTTTGCTGCTTCTACTTTTTTCTCTTCTCTTCAGCGCTTTCCCGATAGTGGCGCAGAGCACGGACAATGTGCCGCAATTGATTGAAGGTTCGCAGTCTGCTCCCCCGCCAAAAACGGCCGTGATGAACAACGACTCCGTGGTCAAAATGATGAAAGCAGGCCTCGGTGACGATCTGATCATCCAGACCATCAACACGCAGCCTGGCAAGTACATCACCGACGCCGACTCCCTCGTCGCGCTGAAGACTGCGGGGCTCTCCGACGGCGTGATCGCCGCGATGATGAACAAAAGCCGCCGCCAGATCACCAACCTACCCGAGACAGAGAAGCCTGTCGTTCTGTCCGACGTCAACGAGATCGGGGTTTATTACAAAGACCACTCAGGCAAGTGGATCGCGATCGATCCGGAGATCGTTCACATCAAGTCGGGCGGATTCATCAAATCGACTGCGACTCACGGAATCATCAAGCAGGATCGCAATGGCCGCGTAAATGGCCGGGAATCGGCGCTTGCACTGAAACATCCGATTGAGATTCTGCTCTACACGCCGGAGGGCGTCGCTGCAAGCGAGTACACCTTCGTTCGATTTCGCCTCAACTCCAGCAACCGCGAGTTCCGCATTCTTACAGGCGGAGTCTTTCACTCCAGTGGAGGTGCGGACCGGGATGAGGTCCCCTTTACAGCGAAGCGAACCGCTCCGCGCACCTACGAATTTACGGTCGAAAACAAGATCGCAGGCGGTGAATTTGGGATCCTTCCGCCAGGCACTGGCAACGTCACCAATGGCGGAAAGATCTATACCTTCGCCATCGTCGAGTAGCGTCAAAACACGCTCACACACCTGCGCAACATCCAGCATCGCGGCAACTCGCTTCGTATATCCGCGATCGGGCAGAAGGATGGGCTATGCTTATTGCTTGAGGCGCTGCAGTTCGTGAATCGTATTGACTATGCTGACACTTTGCCCGACGGGCCATGTCCCTGATGCACCTACGAATGCATAAGCGCACACGCTACTCTCTGCTGCTGATGCTGTCGCTGATGGCTGCGCTGGTGGTCGCGCTGGTGCTGCGCAAGGCCGCTCCGCCTGAAGTTGCGAGGCTTCTGCCGGAGTCCGACGCGATCGTCTACGCCAACCTGAAGCCGCTGCGCGCCGCGACCCACTTCGATCGCTCCCCGATAAACCGCAGTCCCGAATACCAGCAGTTCATCGACGCCACAGGCATTGTGCCCGAACGCGATCTCGACTCAGCCGCCTTTGCACTGCATCGCATGGACAATCCCAACGGACCGAACGGCCCCGTTGGCTATTCGGAGGTCTTCGAGGGCCGCTTCGACGGAGAGCGCCTCGCTCGCTACCTCGCAACGATAGCCACGGCAAAGGAGACCTACGCGGGTCACGATATCTTCACCGTCCGGGTCGGCGACGAAAAAGCGACCAGGCCTCTGCGAGTCGCGCAGCTTGGCTATGACACCATCGCCGCCTCGAACATGCCGACGGCCGAGCAGATTCACTCCATCCTCGATCGGCATCGTGCTGCGGCTTCGCCGTTTTCAGGCTCGTCTCTGCTATCGGCACGCTATCGTGATGTGCCCGCTTTCTCGAGTGTCTGGGCGCTCGGCCACATAGGACTTCCCTTCTCTGACCGTGGCTTCGTCAGCGTCTTCGGCTTACAGCTGCCTCTGCCGGAGGACACAACCTTCGTCGCCAGCCTGCGCTACCTAGGCACGATTCATCTTCGTATCGAGCAGATCACTCCCAACGATGCCGATGCAGCCCACGCAACAGAAACTCTCAACACGTTGCTCACTCTTTTGAAGACCGTGCAGCAGGCTCAGGCACAGATGCAACCGCATCCCGTCACTGATGCGGCGTTTCGCGAACTGACCGACTCGACGAAGATCGAACAGCACAAAGATCGAGCTGTTCTAACCGCGAACATCCCGCTCGAACTCGTTAAGCAACTAGCAGCAACCAATCCCGATTCTCAGCCATGATGAACGACGATACCGCGCAGCAACCGACCAGGATTCTCCTCATTCGCCACGGCCAGAGCGTCGCAAACGCAGGTGGCACGCCCCCAGACCACATCACCAATCCACTGACTGAACTTGGTCACGCGCAGGCAAAGGCGTTCGCGGATGGATTTTCCTGCGAACCTACAGTGTTCCTCATCTCGCCCTATACCCGCGCACAGCAAACCTCAGTGCCCCTCCGTCAGCGCTATCCGGAAGTGCCGATCGAGGAGTGGCCCATCTATGAGTTCAACTATCTGGAGCCTGGGCGGCTCAAAAACACCAGCGAAGAACAGCAGATGCCGCACATTCTAAAGTTCTGGAAGCAAGACGACCCCGCTCACTCCGATGGCCCGGGCGCTGAGTCATTCAGCGTCTTCCTAGGACGCGTTCGCGACGTGATCAAGCGGTTGACTCAATTGAAATCTGACGGATGTATCGTCGTCTTCACGCACGGCTTCTTTATGCAGGCAGTTCGTATCCTCTTGCTGTTCCCCACCGCGACCGATCAGCAGCTGATCTCAAACTTTCGACGCTTTCATTTCGTCCACTTCATAGAAAACCTCGAAGCGGTTGAGCTCGAGGCCGTCAACGGTCAACTTCGAATGGTTGGGCAGCAGCATCTAACAACTTTTACGCTCCAAGGAGAATCGTCTCATGCATAGCTCTACTCCCTCCGCTCTTCGAGTCCTGGCTCTGGCCTCTGTGGCGTCGATACTGCCGCTCTCTGCCTTCGCGCAATCCGACGCAGTCATCACCGGGAAGGCCGCCTTCGCCGACTACACGCAGGAGCACCCCGGCGTCCGCCGCAAGATCACCCTTGCCGACCTGCCCGAGCCAAAGGAAGACGAGTCGGTCGACAATGGTCCCAGCGTCGTTCCGCGGCCTGAGGGCGCGCTGCCCGTAGCGCCCGCAGGCTTCAAGGTTGAGATGTACGCGCAGGGTTTCACGGAGCCACGTCTGATCCGCACCGCACCCAACGGCGATCTTTTTCTCGCAGACAGCAAAGCCGGCCAGGTGAAGGTACTGCGAGGCGTCGGATCTGATGGCAAAGCGACAACGACTGAGGTCTTCGCGACAGGACTCGACCACCCCTTCGGCATCGCCTTCTATCCGCTCGGCGAGCATTCGAAGTGGGTTTACGTCGCGAACACGACCAGCGTCGTCCGCTTCGCTTACAAGGAAGGCGACCTGAAGGCCAGTGCCGCACCTGAGGTGATTGTGCCGGTGCTGCCCGGATATGCTCAGCTTCGCGGTGGTGGCCACTGGACGCGTGACGTCGCATTCTCCCAGGACGGCAAGCGGATGTTCATCTCCGTCGGTTCAGCCTCAAACGCCGACGATCCCGACACTCACCCCAACGAATTCCGCCGCGCCGACGTTCTTGAGTTTTCTCCTGAGGGCAAGTTCGTGAAGATCTTCGCGAGCGGCATTCGCAACTGCGTCGGCGAAGCAATCAACCCCACGACCGGCCAGCTCTGGTGCTCCACCAACGAACGTGACCGCCTTGGCGACAACCTCGTCCCCGACTACATCACCAGCGTGAAGGAGGACGGATTCTACGGCTGGCCCTGGTTCTACATGGGCGGCCACCAGGACCCACGCCTGGCAGGCACTCACCCGGAGCTGAAGGACAAAGTCATCACCCCGGACGTCATCCTACAGTCGCACTTTGCGTCGCTCGAGCTCGCCTTCTACACCGGCAAGCAGTTCCCCTCCACCTACGACGGTGACGGTTTCGCAGCCGAGCACGGCTCCTGGAACCGCGCCCACCGCTCCGGCTATGAAGTCATCCGCATCCCCATGCAGGACGGCCATGCAACCGGAGAGTACGAGGACTTCCTCACCGGCTTTGTTACCTCAGACGGAAAGGTCTGGGGACGGCCTGTGGGCGTGACCGTGGCGAAAGATGGTTCGCTCTTCGTCACCGACGACGGTTCAAAGACGATCTGGCACGTCAGCTACACCGGCAAATAGCTCGTCCCGGGACACAAACTTAAAACAAAAACGGCCGATCACATCGGCCGTTCTTTTGTTTTGTAGGGCTCCTCTGAGCTGTTGTGTCAGAGGGCGCTCTCAAAAGCTGTGTTTTTGAAGCCCGCATTTTTGAACGGGTAGCCCATCGGCGAACCCACAATTAACACCGTTGGCGCAGAGATGGCCTCTTGTTGACCCGAGACCACTGAAACCAGCGCCTCGAAGCAGCTTTCATCGAGCTGCCTTGGGATCAGCTTCGACATGATTGACATCGTCTCATCAAGCTCGATGCCTGCGCGATACGGACGATCCTCCGAGAGCGCCGCGTATACATCCGCAACGGCAACGATGCGCGACTCGATCGAGAGATCAGGCGCCTTCAGATGGTCAGGATAGCCCGAGCCATCCAACTTCTCATGGTGCTCGCCTGCAATGACAGCCATCTCGCGAAAGGGTGCAATCCGCTCCAGGATGCGTCGAGTGATGCGTGGATGCTCGTAGACTGTCTTCCACTCCTCCGGACTCAACTGGCTTTTCTTGTCGAGGATGGTATTCGCTACACCCAGCTTGCCGATGTCGTGCAGCAGCGCGGCTCTGCGAACCAGCTGCGCGCGATCTCGAGAGAGTCCCATAGCCTGTGCGATGCCGAAGGCGGCGTCCGCAACCCCCTGCGAGTGACTATAAGTGAAGTGAGACTTGGCATCGACCACATCCGCGAATGCCTCACAGATGCGATCGATCTGATTTGGTTCCAGCTGATGCCGCCTACCTGAATCCAGGTCGAGAACAGCCTGTCGCGTATCCTGCTCGGCGTTATCAGGAGAGCAGTTGTTCCATAGAGTCCCGCGACGGTGCAAGGAACGAGTCATCCGGACGAGCTCCGGATCGAACCAGGTGCCGCTGCGCTGTTCGAGTGTGTCGATCGCGCTCTGCATCCCATCCGTTGCGGAGGTGAAGTCCAGATGTTGTGCCACGGAGCAGATACGGGCCAGCAGCGGAATCTGCTCTCCCTTAAGACTGTCCGGATGACCGCTTCCATCCCAGCGCTCTTTTACGCTGCGTACGGCGTCGGCCGCAATCTGATCCATGCCTAGCTTGCTGAGAATGGCGGCTCCACGATCATCGCGGAGGCTGCTCAGTGCAGAAATGTTCTGGTGATGCGTCACCCCGCTCCTGACAAATCGAGCGGCCCTGCCCAGGTATCCAGTTTCAGGAAGAACATTGCTCCAGAGCAGCTTCAAAGTAGAAAGACTCGGCTTATGCGCCCTGGTCCAATCTTCTGATTCCAAACCCGCCTTTGCGGGGCGGTCTTCTGCGCCGTGCATCTTGCTCATGCGGCCGACGCTGCGGCTGCAACCGATGTCTTTGAGCAGGAGCGCAAAGTAGAGGCTGCTGGTCTGTTCCGACGGCAGCTTCGCCTCTTGGGCGATGCGCATGCCCAGCAGGCAGCTGCGCAGAGCGTGCCCATGCACTGCGCCTTCGGTCAGGTCCAGCGCATAGGAGAGTGCCGAAATAATCTCCGACAGTGAGATGGATCCGTCGAGGCTCTGCGTGTCACGTCGAAAAGCAGCCGAGGTTTGAGTCATGTATGTCTCGCTCTTTCGTGGAGCCAGATTGGATTCGCTTCTTTGATCCCAAGGCTGACTGGCGCGATTCATTGCAGCACTTCAATCTTCATCGGTCACTATATCGGCGGCAAATGGGGGTGGATATTACCCAAATGGTGCACGAAGGAAGGAAAGAAAAGACTTTCCCTATGTGGGAATCGCCCTCGGCTGATTTCTTCGTCACACCGAATCACGGACGCAAAAAAACGGCAGGCTGATATCAGCTCTGCCGTCTGGATTTCCTTGAAACTACTGGCCCTTAGCTATCTCAGTGCCTAGGTCCGCCAGCGTCGTCCGCAGATATTTGTGGGGATTGACCGGCGTATTCCTGATACGGACCTCGTAGTGCAGATGTGAGCCGGTCGTGCGTCCACTGTGGCCGACGTAGCCGATCACCTGACCGCGGACCACCGTCTGCCCTGCGATGCACGCGAAGCCGGACATGTGTCCGTAGACCGTCTCGACTCCGTGCCCATGGTCGATGACGACCTCTCGGCCATAGCCGTTGGACATCTCAGCGAGCTGAACAATGCCGTCGCCTGTTGCACGGATTGGTACTCCATTCGGCGCGCTAATGTCGATTCCGGTGTGGAACTCGCCTTCGCCGTTACCCAGGATCGGATCTTCGCGCTGGCCAAAGCTGCTGGTGATGGGCCCCATGATCGGCCACAGGGTCGGAACATACGACGCAACTTCCAGACTGCCAGCTCCCAGCAGATCGGTGGAGAGATAGCCCGGGCCATTGAGACTCGAGATCGCCCGAGTAGCCGTACCGCTCATCGCGGACGTGCGAAGCGAGTAGAAGGCGTCGATGGATTTGTAGTAGCCCTGCTCCGAGTTATCCGACGAGTCGGAGGTCCCAGTGAGCGGCGTTGTCGCGATCGCTTCGGCTACTCCCGAAGATTTGGCGTGATGCTTGTCGGTGAGCCTGCCCATGGGCGAAGCAAGTTTGCTCGCCGTCAGACCGTACAGAACGGAAACTTCGCTTGCCAGAGAACCCAACGAAGCTGCTTGAATGTCTTTCTCATGCGCAGCCTTCTCAAGGTGGGCATAGTCCTTCTGAAGCGAGTTGTGGTCTTCGCGCAATTGGTTGAACCGGGCGGTTTTGATCAGCATCCGTGAATAAGAACCAGCCAGGCCGGTAATGGTAAACATGCCGATAACCGCGGCTGCCACAAACATATATGCGTAATGTAAGGGGACCGGAACCTTATTCAGGCTGCCGTCTTCGTCACGGCTGACGAGCATGATGTAGTAACGTTTTTTCAGCTTCAATCAAAATCCCTGGCCCAGATTTGACCGCGAAGCGAAACCGCGGCTCGGAGAGGTTGCAATCGGAAGAATCATGCTAGGCGAATCGACTTCTGGAATCGCCATTCCTGATTGCTCGTCTCTCTTGAGCGTCCTCTTAGAGGGTACCAAACCAGTTACCCGCTGTGCAAACGAGCATAGTCGAGATCTTCAACCTGTAACTCCCACAAAAGAGTCACATTTGCGCTTTCCGGTTATGCTGCCATCAGTATGAAAAAGCGCTCGCTACCCTCCGGAGAATTAGGACTCATCGAGCAAATCCAGCGCGACTTCGCCACGAACAGCAGCGCGGTAAAGCTCGGCATCGGCGACGATTGCGCAATCCTTCGCCCTCCCGCCGGATGCGAAGTACTTGTCACCACGGACTTTACGCTAGAGGGTCGACACTTCCGCCGCGACGCCCACCCGCCCGAGTCGGTAGGCCATCGCTGCCTGGCACGTGGCCTGAGCGACCTTGCTGCAATGGGCGCGACCCCACTCGCTGCCTTCCTCTCCCTTGCGCTTCCCTCCTCCATGCTTACTAAAGCTGAGGGCCGGACTTGGATAGCGAAATTCTTCAGCGGCCTCCGCGCACTGGCTGAGTTGCACAGCGTGCCTCTTGCGGGCGGAGACACCTCGGAGTCGCCCGGCGGCAAGAATGCCCTTATCCTGGCTGACATTGTTCTCATCGGATATGCCCCAAAGGGTAAGGCCCTGCGACGCTCGGGAGCCTTTCCCGGAGATGCTCTGTACGTGACCGGCCAACTAGGCGGTGCCGCGGCAGAGTTAGCCGGAATGCTTGGCCGAAGAAAACGTATCGCCAGCGTAAAAACCACCGAAGACCATCCGCACATGTTTCCCGAACCACGTCTGGATGTCGCCGAAGCCCTTCTGCGGCGAGGCGTTGCCACCGCATGCATCGATATCAGCGACGGCCTTTCAACCGACCTGGCTCACCTCTGCCGCGCCTCCGGAGTGAATGCAGAGATCGAGCAGGAGGCGCTGCCCATCCATCCGCTCGCCGCCAGGCTCGGTGCCAAATCTGCCCTGCATGCCGCCTTGCACGGCGGTGAGGACTACGAGTTACTCTTCACCGCGCCCGCCTCGGCACGGATGCCAACCTCGCTCGCAGGGGTGCCGCTAACACGAATTGGAACCCTCAAGGCTCGTCGTACCAGTCAGCCTCTCATGACGCTTTTAGTGCCAGACAGCGGCCCTGAAGAGTTGAAGCAAGGCGGATGGGAGCACTTCGCCAAACCATCCCGCAACGCGAAAAAGAAAGCACGCTGAGCCTGCTACCATCAATCGGTTCGATCCAATCTGCATCTCGAAGCTATGCGCGACGCCACAAAAATCATTCGTTCCACACTGAGCCGAACCGTACCTGGCGAGCCGCTGAGTGCGGGGCCTGTCTTCGCCGCGCCGTACCATACGCCGGGCGATTCATCGGACACTCCCTACACCTACGCGCGCTCACACAATCCAACCTGGACCGCTCTTGAGAAGGCCATCGGCCAGATGGAGTCCGGGCAGTTCGCCTCAGGCGAAAGCTACACGGCAAGCGCGCTTGTCTTCGCCTCCGGCATGGCCGCGTGTGCTGCGGTGTTTGGAACGGTCCTTCGACCAGGCGATGTGGTCGTTCTCCCTTCGAACGCCTACTACACCGCTCGCAATCTGCTGCAAGAACACTTCGCTCCCATAGGCGTCACGCTGCGTATGTCGCCCACCGCCGGAAACGCACAGGCCGAGCTACTGGAGGGCGCGCGGCTACTGTGGATCGAGTCGCCCAGCAATCCCGGGATGGAGATCTGCGACATCGCCCTGTTGAGCGAAGCGGCGCACCGTGCAGGCGCTCTGGTCGCGGTAGACAACACCACACCAACGCCCTTGGGGCAGCTTCCACTCGCGCTCGGTGCAGACTTTTCCGTCGCCTCAGATTCGAAATCGATGACCGGCCACAGCGACCTTCTCTTAGGTCACGTCGCAGTGCGCGATCCGAAGCTCCATGCAAAGATCGACCAGTGGCGCACCCTGACCGGCGCAGCCCTGGGCCCGATGGAAGCATGGCTCGCACTGCGTTCAATCGCGACACTCCCTCTGCGCCTCGAGCGCTCCTGCGAGAACGCGCAACGCATCGCCGAATTTCTCACGACGAGGAAAGAAGTAACAAGCGTGCTGTACCCCGGCCTGCCGTCGCATCCGGGCCACGAGCTCGCGAAGCAACAGATGCGCTACTTCGGACCAGTGTTGAGCTTTGTCCTGCAAGATAAAACCGCCGCGGAAACCTTTCTCTCCAGGTCGATGTTGCTAACCGACGCGACCAGCTTCGGCGGTGTGACGACAACAGCAGAACGTAGAGCGAAGTGGGGTGGGGACGTGGTCCCCGATGGTTTTATCCGCATGAGCGTCGGCTGCGAAGCCATCGAGGACCTCATCGAAGATATAGCGCAGGCACTGGACGCGGTCCGATGATGCTCGATCGACCGCCAGATGAGACCGAACAATTTCCTCACCACTGGAGCGTCGAAATCCTGAAGACGCCTCCTCTGATCGCGCCTGCTCGACAGTTTATCTACCCGCAGCAGATCGCAGGCGAAGAAGACGCTCTCGCCCGAGGCGCGTTCCAGTTGATGGTTCACCCCGCGAGCGAAGGCACGTTTCTCGCGACCTGCGCTCTTGGATTTACAGACCCAACGATGCCAACCGGGGTCTTCGCATGCCCCGATGCGCGAGAGATCTGCGCTGTGGCTGGCGGTTACGCCTACGTGATCTATACGACACAACCGGAACATTGCACTCATGTCGCGATGAAGCCAGTAGTCGAAGTGCGTCCGCTCGTGCCGCAAAAGCTCCTGCTCTTCGTCGGCTTTCACTCAATCATCGCCTGGGGTCCAAGCGGCTCAGCTTGGGAGACGGCGCGCCTCAGTTGGGAGGGCGTACGTATTACAAGCATTGAAGCAGGCACACTGCACGGCATGGGATGGAACCTGCTGACCGACCGCGAGGTCGCCTTCGAAGTCGATCTGCTTACTGGCCACCATCAGGGGGGCGGGTTTTCTCAGCCGCCGCAGGGGCAAAAAAGCTAAGAGCAGCATCGCCCTGCTTCAAAAGCCGAGTATGTTCGAGCACGCCGTAGCGCTCCGCCAGCTTCGCCTTGCTACTGTGTTCGGCGATAACCAGAGCATTTGCGCTCAAGATCGCACGGCCTCGCACACTTCCAAAAAAATTGAGCGTCCCCGAGTATTCGTCCTCGGCCTCGTACGGCGGATCGAGATAAACGACATCAACCGGCTGCGTCAGCTTGCCAAGACGCTGCAATATCGCACCGACGCCGAGGTCCTCCAGGGTGAAGCCGCGACTGATCTTCAGAGCAGCAAGATTGTCTCGCAGCGAAACCAATGCGGGTTCAGCATTTTCCGCAAACCAAACATGCTCCGCCCCCCGGCTAATCGCTTCGATTCCAACCGCCCCTGTCCCGGCGTAGAGATCGACAAAGCGGCAACCTTCAACGCGCGGCGCAAGAATATTAAAGATCGTCTCGCGTAGCCGATCACTGGTGGGACGAGTTTGTAGACCACGGGGAGCAGCGAGTTGGCGAGACCGGTAAATACCTGCAATGATGCGCATCTTCATCATGGTAAGCCGTCGGAACACGGAATGCTAAACCGCTGCGCATACAATGGAGGACATGCGTGGGTGGTCTTTTCCGATCGGCAGATTTCTCGGCGTGGATGTCCGCATCCACACCTTCTTCCTCCTCATCCTTGGGTTGTCGATCAGCTATGCCTCGATGACCGGCTCAACGGGAGGCCGTGGATTTGCACTTTGGCTGCTGTTGCTGCTCGCAGTGGTCGTTCGCGAAGTAGCTCGCGCCATCGCTGCCGCGTGGTTCGGGCTCGACATTCGCAGTATTCTCCTGCTACCGGTCGGTGGCCTGATGAGCTATGCAACCACCGAAGCCACAGAGAAAGCCTCGACTCCCGAGATGCAGAAGCGCATGGCTGTGATCGGGCCCACAGCAAATATCGGATTCGGCCTGCTCCTGGCCGCAATGACCCTGACAATTGCGCCTGAGGTTAGCCTCTTCGAGCGTCCGTGGATGTCACCCCTCCACCTATTACGGGCTGCGGTGTGGATGAATATCCTGCTCGGCGTCGTCAATCTTTTGCCTGCCTCCCCGCTCGACGGAGGACGTGTCTTTCGCGGCGAGTTTGCCAAGACCAAAGGCGTCATGAAGAGTTCCCGAGCCGCAGCGGGACTCGGTCAGTTCATCGCCATCGCACTCATCGTCGCGGGCCTGCTTGGGCCAAATATGTGGCTCGTCATGATCGGCGCCTTCCTCATGATTGGCGCGCATATGGAAGACCAGGGCCTCCTGCTGCAAACCGATGTGGACGCCGTCCGGATGCGCGACGTGATGCTGACACAGTTCAGCATGCTCTCCGCCTCGGACACCCTTGAAGACGCGCTTCAGCGTTCGGTCCACACCCTGCAGGACGTCTTCCCCGTCGTCCGGGGAGCGAACCTCGTCGGCGCGGTCTCGCGCCAGAGCATCGTCGATGCACTGCAAAGCGACGGTAACGGCTACGTCCAGGGCGTCATGACGCGCTCCTTCCAGACTGCACAACCCGACGATTCCCTCGTGAAGACCCTGCGTCGCATCATGGCCGGTCAGGGCGCACAGATGGTTCCCGTCCTCGAGGGTGACCGCATCGTCGGCATTATCACTCCCCAAAATCTCGCGCTTTCCATGGGAATGCTGAACCAGCGCCGCAAACTGCGGCAGACAGAGTAATGTCCGCGAACCAAGACAAAGACGACCGGCCCCTCGCACCGGGACTCTATCTCGTAGCTACACCCATCGGCAACCTCGAAGACATCACTCTGCGTGCGCTGCGAGTGCTGCGCCAGGCAGACCGCATCGGCTGCGAAGACACCCGGCAGACGCAGAAGCTGCTCAACCACTTTGAGATCCGCACACCCACCGTGAGCTATCACATGCACAACGAAGGCTCGCGCACAGAAGAACTTATAGCAGAGCTAAAAAATGGCGCACGCATCGCCATAGTAAGCGACGCCGGAACTCCCGGCATAGCCGATCCCGGTGGCCAGATCGTCGCTGCGGCCCTCACTGCCGGAGTCGATGTCTTCCCGATTCCCGGCGCAAACGCCGCAATCAGCGGAGTGATCGCAAGCGGCCTTACGACCGAGCGATTCACCTTCCACGGCTTCCTCCCCGCCAAAGCGGGTCAGCGCAAGACCGCGCTCGAAGAACTTGCACGAGACGACGGAACGCACATCTTTTACGAAGCCCCCCACCGCATCCTCGACACGCTTGCAGATGTCGAGGCCGTCTTCGGTCCAGAGCAGCACGTCGTCATTGCGCGCGAGCTAACAAAAATCCATGAAGAGTTCTTGAGAGGATCGGCCGCCGGCATTCGGTCACAGTTGGCATCTCGCGCCAGCGTCCGCGGAGAGATCGTGCTTATGCTCACGCCTACGCCAACAGAAAGCGCCTCCGAAGACAAGAAGACAACTCTGGCCGCCGAGGTGGCAGCCTTGATGAAATCAGAAGCAATCAGCGAAATGGACGCCCTCAAACGTGTCGCTCGCGAACGTGGCATCGGCAAAAGCGAAGCCTATCGCGAGTTACAGCGCGAGCAGAATCGGCGCCGCTAAGCCGCTTCCCTGCCGCGGCCTATTAGCGGATAGACTTAGTCGTCCCGTCCCTCGACGCGATCGTAGTGATAGACGTTGCTTGTCGTCCCCAACGCCTGGTTATACAGGCTCGTCTTTCCAATCGCTTCGTTCAGCTCTTCCGTAAACTCGTGAATTGAGCGCAGATGATCCGCCATCGCCGGAATTTCAAGTTTGCTGGTCCGGAGAAACTTCTGGTAGCCCCGGTCGAGCACGCGTGCGATCTCGCCGTTCAGCAGCCAGCCTGGGCGGGACAGTATCTCCACGGTGCCGTCCGGTGACGCAGCAATCTCCGCCGCGCAGCCGTATTTCCTTACCTGCACAGCATTTGGCGTTCGCTTTGCACCCTCCTGAGCAGGGGCAACATCGAATCTCTGGCCACCGAGAAGGCCGAGAACATCATTGAAGCTTCGTACTGGGATCTTTTTCGCCATAAGTGCAATACGTTAGACTCGATTAACTGTCGCACATCCGCCGAAGTCCTTCAATCGGCACGGTGCGAACGCTTCAAATGAATCAAATGACACCATGAAGATCTGAAGATGGAAGCCGCATGATTACCACCCTCAAACCGTTTGGAACAAGCATCCTCGAGCGCGTCGGCAACACGCCGCTGGTGCGGTTCGAGCGCCTAGGCGCCCATCTGCCCGGCATCCAGATACTTGGGAAGGCCGAATGGGCCAACCCCGGCGGCTCCGTCAAAGATCGTGCAGCCTCTGCCATCGTCGCCGACGCACAGCGTAGAGGTCTCCTTACCGACAGCCGTGGCCTGCTGGACGCCACCAGCGGCAACACCGGCATTGCCTACGCCATGCTGGGCGCAGCGTTGGGGTTCCGGGTCACCCTCTGCATGCCATCGAATGTCTCCCCCGAGCGCAAGCGCTATCTCGCCGCATACGGAGCAGAAGTCCTCTGGACCGACCCTGCCAACGGCTCCGACGGAGCGATCCGTAAAGCTCGCGAACTCGCCGCGGCAGAGCCAGATAAATATTTCTACGCCGACCAGTACTCGAATGACGAGAACTGGAAGGCGCACTACCGCACCACCGCAAACGAGATCTGGGAGCAGACCGAAGGCCAGATCACCCACTTCGTCGCAGGCCTCGGGACCAGCGGTACGTTCATGGGCACAACGCGCCGCCTGAAAGAATTGAACCCATCGATCCGATGCATCTCCATGCAGCCGGACTCGCCCTTCAACGGCCTCGAAGGCCTCAAGCACATGGCAACCGCCATCGTCCCGCGCATCTATGACCCCTCCCTCGCCGACGCGAACATCGAAATACCAACCGAAACCGCGTACAGCATGGTGAAAAATCTCGGTCGCAACCAGGGCTTGCTGGTAGGCATCTCAGCCGCAGCCGCCGTCGCAGCCTCTCTCAAGATCGGCGAAGAAGAGGCCCGCTTTGGCCGCGAGGCAGTCATCGTCACCATCCTTTGCGATTCGGCAGAAAAATACATGAGCGAACGCTTCTGGCAGGAGGAGTAATACAGATGCTTCGCATCCACTACGCTGACTACGAGGCCCTGCGCACGCACGGTGAGGAGACCTATCCGAACGAGTGCTGCGGCGTCCTGCTCGGCAAGAACATCGCCGATGAGGGCAATGACGCCGAGGCAGTCAACCACGTGCAGCAGATCGTTCGCGCCGGCAACACCCGCACCGATTCCGCTCACAACCGCTATAACATCGCCCCGCAGGAGCTCGTAAAGATCCAGCGGCAGGCACGCGGTTTGGGCCTGGACATCGTCGGCTTCTACCACTCTCATCCGGACCACCCGGCGCAGTGGTCGAAGACCGACTTCGCCGAAGCCCACTGGCTCGGCTGCTCCTACGTCATCACCAGCGTCGAACAGGGCAAAGCTGCACTGACGAACTCCTTCCTGCTGAGCGGCACAACGGAAGAAGATAAAACATTCGAGGACGAACCCATTCAGATAGACATCGCCCCCAACGTCGCCGAAGCAGCGGCGCAAACCCAGAAAGGTCAGGCATGAACATTCACATCCCCACCCCGCTGCGCGCCTACACCGGAGGGCTCGAAACCGTCAGCGTCGCGGGAACCACCGTCAGCAGCGTGTTTCAGCAGCTCACCGTCCAATACCCCGAACTCAAACCGCACCTGTTTACCCCAGAAGGCAAGCTCCGTTCATTCGTGAACGTATATCTGAATGACGACGACATCCGCTATCTCCCCAACAAGGAAGAGACCGCGGCAAATGACTCTGATGAGCTCACCATCATTCCCTCCATCGCCGGGGGAACGAGCTGTCGACTCTAAAATTTTCCTATTTGTAACCGTCAAGGCGGTTTTATGAAGTGAAGATTTTGACGCCCTCCAAGTGAGGCAGAGGAAAAGAAAATGCCAACAGCAATCGAAGAGACTGTAGAACTCCCAAAGCTCTCCAATGACGAGATCGCCCGCTACTCCCGTCACCTGATACTGCCCGAAGTAGGAATGGAAGGCCAGCAGAAGCTCAAAGCCGCGAAGGTACTCTGCGTCGGCACCGGCGGTCTTGGCGCACCCCTCGCACTTTATCTCGCTGCCGCAGGCGTCGGCACCATCGGCCTCGTCGACTTCGACACCGTCGACGCCAGCAACCTGCAGCGCCAGATCATCCACTCCACCGCAACCGTCGGCAAGCTCAAGGTCGATTCCGCCGAGATCATGCTCAAGGGCCTGAATCCCACGGTCAAAGTAATCAAGCACAACACCATGCTCACCAGCGCCAACGCGCTCGAGATTCTGAAGGACTACGACGTCATCGCCGACGGCACCGACAACTTCCAGACCCGCTACCTCGTCAACGACGCCTGCGTACTGCTGAATAAGCCCAACGCCTACGGCTCAATCTTCCGCTTTGAAGGCCAGGCCAGCGTCTTCGGCACAAAAGAAGGCCCCTGCTACCGCTGCCTCTACCCTGAGCCGCCACCGCCGGGCTTGGTCCCCTCCTGCGCTGAAGGTGGCGTCCTCGGCATTCTTCCCGGCCTTGTTGGGGTCATCCAGGCGACCGAGACCATCAAGCTCATTCTCGGCATCGGCGAGCCACTCATCGGCCGGTTGCTCCTGGTCGACGCTCTCGGCATGAGCTTCCGCACCCTGAAGCTGCGCAAAAATCCGGAGTGCCCCGTCTGCGGCCCCAATCCGACCGTAACCGAACTGATCGACTACGACCAGTTCTGCGGCATCACGCCGCCGAGCGAAGTCGGTCCCCTCGAAGTCGCCCGCGACAAGGCTGTCACCGACCTTCCCGTCGTCGATGGCATCCCACAAATCTCAGTTCAGGAACTCAAACGCAAGCTCGATGCCAAGGAAGACGTCTTCGTCCTGGACGTTCGCGAGCCACACGAGTACAAGATCGTAAATCTCGGCGCCCCACTTATTCCCGTCGGCGAGATCGCTCTTCGCACCGCTGAACTAGCTGACAAGAAGGACAGCGAAATCGTAGTCCACTGCAAGTCCGGCGCTCGCAGTCAACGAGCCGCACTCGCTCTCAAACAGGCTGGATTTACGAACGTATCGAACCTGACAGGCGGAATCCTCGCCTGGGCAGACAAAATCGATCCTTCCCTGCCAAAGTACTAACCCCACACCAGCAACGGAAGAAGCGGCGCACTCACCCTGCGCCGCTTTTTTATTCTGCCTTGTCTTCCACCTCAAGCATCTGCAGACACAATGGCTTCTCCAACATGCAATCCATACGAGCAACCGAAGCCAATGCACGCTCAATGGTCGAGCTCAGGCACGGCTCGGTCGTCACTACAAATGGCAGTCGATGCTTCGGGTACCCGCGCCGTTGCAGCAGCGAATCAATATTCGCCCCAACCTTCGAAAGAGCACCCGAAATCGCAGAGACAATCCCAGGCTTGTCATCAACGACAAACCGCAGATAGTGCGGCGCAAAAAAATCACCTGTCACCTCGCGTCTTCGCAATGGCAGCTCCACGCTCTTACAACCCTGAGCCACGGCCAACAGATCGGACACCACCGCGACCGCCGTTGGCTCCCCGCCTGCACCATGCCCCGAGAAAACAACATCTCCGCCGAATCTCCCACTCACGACCACCATATTTTGCGTCCCATGCGACCACGCCATAGGCGAAGCCAGCGGCACCAGCATCGGCGCCACGCGCGCATGCACGAGCTTCCCATCTAGCTCCGCACGCGAAACCTGGCGAATCGTGCAGTTCAGTTCTTTCGCATAAGAAAAATCGATCGCCTCAATGGCCGAAATCGTCTGCATCGCCACCGCATCCGGGTCCAGTTCAGCGTGCATCGCTATCCGCGACAAGATGCAGAGCTTCGCACGCGCATCATACCCATCGACATCAGCCGCCGGATCAACCTCCGCATACCCAAGCTGCTGTGCATCAGCCAGAACGGTGCTGTAATCCGCCCCAGCTTCCATGCGGCTAAGAATGTAATTGCACGTACCATTGACGATGCCGCTCAGCCGCGTCACCTGATCGCCACACAACCCCTGCAACATCCCGGGAATCACCGGCACACCACCCGCGACCGCCGCACCGTGCAGCAGATGAACGTTGTGCTTCTCGGCGAGCTTCGCCAGGCCGGTCCCTCGGTAAGCGATAAGCTGCTTATTCGCCGTAACTACAGACTTACCCGCCGTGAGAGCTTTGCGCAACCACCCTTCCACCGGATTGAGGCCACCCATCAATTCAACAACAACATCAACATCCGACCGCAGAATCACATCGATGCTATCGGTCCACACAACCGAAGCCGGTACGGCCTTCGCGGCTGCCGAGCTACGCTTCCGATCCACATTGCGATTGAAGATATGCGTCAGCTCGACACCCTGAAATCTCGACGCAGCAAGCACCCGTGCCACCGCCCCTCCGACGGTGCCGAATCCGAGCAGCGCAACCTTCACACCAGAATTCGCTCTATTTTTTTTGACCGCAGCTCTCTTCGTTTGCTTTATCGCCATGTCTTAGTAATCGATTCTGCCGACGCGCTCACGCCAGGCCTCAAAGCTCGAAATCGCCTCCTCAGGCAGAAGTCTCACCGCCGGGATCTTGCGCTGGTCGAGCGGCAGCTTCATCTCTTCATAAAGAAAAGCGTCGTCAAATCCGGCCGCTGCAGCATCAGCTGCGCAACCGCCGTAAAAGATCGCCTCACATCGCGCCCAGTAGATTGCCGCAAGACACATCGGACAAGGCTCGCAGCTCGTATAGATATGGCAGCCAACAAGCTGAAAGCTCTCGAGTGCCGCACACGCGTTTCGGATTGCTACAATCTCGCCATGCGCCGTCGGATCATTGGTCGCGGTAACGAGATTCGCGCCAGTCGCAATGATCTCGCCGCCACGCACAATCACCGCGCCGAACGGCCCTCCGCGACCGGACCGGACGTTCTCCGTCGCCAGCGCAATCGCTTTCTGCATGAAGATTCGGTTGCCCTGCATTCGGCTCGGTATCCTTAGATCACAATTTTGTTGCGGAAGTGATGGAATATCAAATTATGGCACATGCCTTTCTCTCAAAACGCATCGTCACGCCCCAAGGCACACAACCGGGAGCGCTTCTCGTAGAAGATGGAACGATACGCGCCGTCTGCCGCCCATCTGAGGTGCCAGCCGACGCCATCATTCACGACTGCGGCAACGACGCTCTGCTCCCCGGACTGGTCGACACCCACGTCCACATCAACCAACCGGGCCGCACCGAATGGGAGGGTTTCCGCACGGCAACACGTGCTGCCGCCGCCGGGGGCTACACCACCCTGATCGACATGCCGCTGAACTGTCTTCCTGAAACCACAACAGTCGCCGCACTCGAGCAGAAGCGCAACGCTGCAAAGGGAGAGTGTTTCATCGACTGGGCCACCTGGGGAGGAGCCGTTGCAAACAATCAGCAACAAATCCTTCCTCTGGCCGACGCGGGTGTACTCGGCTTCAAATGTTTTCTCATCTACCCCGGCTGCGACGGCTTCACCATGATCGACCAACAGCAGTTGGAAGCCGCACTCCCATCCATCGCGCAGTCCGGCCTCCCCCTCCTTGTCCATGCCGAACTCGCCGGCCCTATCGACGCAGCAACCCAGCGATTAGCCAACGCAGACTGGCGAAGATACGAGACCTACCTCGCGTCTCGCCCGGACGAAGCTGAACTCCAGGCCATCCGCCTGATGATTCGTCTCTGCCGCCAGTACAGCTTTCGCCTGCACATCGTTCATCTCTCCACCGCGCTCGCTCTCTCCGAACTGAAAGCTGCACGCCGCGAAGGCCTTCCCCTCACCGTCGAGACCTGCCCACACTATCTGCACTTCGCCGCCGAAGATATCCCAGACGGCGCAACTCTACTCAAGTGCGCACCTCCAATCCGCAGCAAAGAAAACCAGCGCGCCCTCTGGCGCGGCCTGCACGACGGAACCATCGACATGATCGTCACGGACCACTCGCCCTGCCCGCCCGCGATGAAGCGCATCGATACTGGCCGCTTCGATCAAGCCTGGGGCGGCATCGCCAGCCTTCCTCTCGCCCTTTCGATCATCCACACCGACTCCTCTCATCGCGGCGGCACGCTCGAAGACATCACCCGCTGGATGAGCACTGCACCAGCCGCACTCGCCGGCCTCGCCCATCGAGCAGGCTCTCTCCAATCAGGCCGCGACGCAAACTTCATCCTCTTCGACACCGAAACAGAGTTCACCGTAACTCTCGACAAACTGCACTATCGCCACACCATCTCACCCTACATGGGCGAAACTCTCCGGGGCGTGGTGAAAGCTACTTATCTGCGCGGGGAACCGGTATACCGTAACGGCATCTTTGCTTCGACACCCTCAGGCCGAGAAGTCAAGTTATAGTAGGCAGACACTCATGAACAAAGTCCTGGCCCGATGGAATTCACTCGATCTCGCCGCCGCCGCCCGCGAAGCTCTTCCCTGCTGCGGCTCCCTGGCGTGGGCGACCTCACTCGCCTCCACGCGTCCGATCGAAGACGAAGGATCGCTTATCGAAAAATCTTCTTCCATCTGGCTCAGTCTCCCAGAGGACGCATGGCAGGAGGCCTTCGACAGTCATCCCCGCATCGGCCAAAATCATGCTCAGGTTCACGCAACTGGAGAGTCCTTGCGCTGGTCGGCACGGGAGCAGCGCGCCGCGCTCACAAAAGATGAAGCCACTAAACTAGCGCTCGAAGACGCAAACCGTCGCTACGAAGAGCGATTCGGCCGAATCTTCATTGTGTGCGCTTCAGGAAAAACCTCAGCAGAGATCCTCGCCATTGTGGAAACGCGAATGCAAAACGACAACGCAACCGAACTTCGTGAAGCAGCCGAACAACAACGCCAGATCACACACCTTCGTCTTCACCGCTGGTTAGAGTCAGAGTAATCATGGGCATCTCCACGCACATCCTCGACACATCGCTTGGCAGGCCAGCCGCGGGCGTTCCAATAACTCTCGCCCGCATAACGAACGAAGAGTGGTTCACACTGAAAGAAGCAACCACCGACGAAGACGGTCGCTGCAAACATCTTCTGCCCGAAGCAGACGTCTTGCGACCGGGCATCTATCGTATCCACTTTGAAACCCTTGTTTACTACAAACAACACCAGCTACACGGCCTTTATCCCTACGTCGAAATTGTCTTCACCGTATCCGAAGGTGAGCAGCACTACCACATCCCTCTGCTCTTGACCGCGAACGGCTACACCACCTACCGAGGAAGCTGACCCGATGATTGAGCTGGCTCAAAATCGTTACGGAAAATCCCGCGTCCGCTTGATGAAGGTGACCCGTCACTCCCACGGCCACGAACTGCGCGAGTGGACCGTTCAGGTACTTCTAAAGGGAGCCTTCGATAGCGCCCACCTTGACGGCGACAACAGCAAAATTCTGTCGACGGACACCATGAAGAACACCGTCTACTCTCTTGCCCGAACCTCCCAAGCAACCTCGATGGAGGACTTCGCCAAAGAACTCGTTGACTTCCTCTTAGGGCACAATCCGCAGGTCTCATCCGCTTCGGTCAGCATCGAAAGCACCATGTGGAAGCATCTCACCGTTGACGGCAACCCTCATCCCAGCGCCTTCATGCGCGGCAGCGGTGAACTTCAAACGACCAACGTAGAGCGCACACAGAGCGGGAGCTTCCTTATCCTCTCGGGCCTCGACAATCTCGTCCTGCTCAAGACCGCGCACTCCAGCTTCGAAGGCTACATCAAGGACTCGCTCACCACTCTGCCCGAGACCAAGGATCGCCTCTTCGGAACCGCAGTCCGCGCCGAGTGGCAATATACCTCCGCTACCCTCGACTTCGAAGCCGTTCGCATAAAAATTCGAGAGACCATGCTCCGCACCTTCGCCAACCACGACAGCAAGTCCGTGCAGCAAACTCTCTACGCGATGGCCGCAAGCGCGCTCGAAGACGTACCAGAAATCGACGAGATCGAAATCACGATGCCAAACAAACACTGCCTCCTCGTCGACCTCTCCCGCTTCGGCCAGGACAATCCCAACGAGATCTTCGTTCCCACCGACGAGCCGCATGGATACATCGAAGCTCGCGTTCGTCGCAAATCCTAAATCGTCAAATAAGCACCTATGCCAGTAACAAATATAGATCGCGCCACTCGGATCATAGCCCGCTGCCGGGAGATTGCCGCATTCACCGAAGTCCCGGGCGAGATCACACGCCGTTTCCTAACCCCTCCGATGCACGCCGTTCACACATCGCTTCGCCAGTGGATGGAAGCGGCCGAAATGACGGTCCAAATTGATGCCATCGGCAACATTCGCGGACTGTTGCAATCTTCCGCTTCCAATGCACCGCGCATCATCATCGGGTCGCACCTGGACACTGTCCCCAACGCTGGAGCCTTCGATGGAATCCTCGGAGTCGTCCTTGGTATCGCCGTTATCGAAGAGTTGCAGGGGCGTCAACTTCCGTTCTCCATCGAAGTCATCGGCTTTTCAGAAGAGGAGGGCGTCCGCTTCACCAAGCCATTCCTCGGCAGCCTCGCAGTTGTCGGAAGATTGGATGACGAAGCACTGAAGCGCACAGATCAAGATGGCATCAGCGTGGCCGACGCGATCGCGCACTACGGCCTCGATCCTGCGCATCTTCCTGCCGCAGTTTTATCTAAAGATGTCTTCGCGTATCTCGAGTTTCACATTGAACAGGGTCCCGTACTCGAGAACGAAGATGCCTCACTGGGAGTAGTCGAGGCTCTCGTAGGACAGACCCGAATGCAGTTCATCTTTGACGGACAGGCAAATCACGCAGGAACTACGCCCATGCACCTGCGACACGACGCGATGGCCGCAGCCGCCAAATGGATCGTCGCCGTCGAAGAGTACGCCATCTCCCACAAAGGCCTCGTCGCAACCGTTGGGAAGTTAGAAGCTTCCCCTGGCGCTGGAAACGTAATCGCCGGAAGAGTGCGGACGTCGCTCGATGTGCGCCACGCTAAGGACGAAACGCGCCACGCCGCCGTGACTGCGCTGATCGACAGTGCAACCTCATTCGCCGCTAAACGCGGCATAAAAGTCTCAACACAGATCGAGATGGATCAGCCCGCCGTACCGCTCGATCCGCACCTGACGACCATACTGCACAACGCCGCGTCGAAACTCGGCTTTCCCCACAGCAGGATGACCAGTGGCGCCGGCCATGACGCAATGATTCTTGCCCCAACCATTCCCTCCGCCATGCTCTTTCTCCGCAGCCCCGGAGGTCTCAGCCATCATCCCGACGAAGCCGTGCTTCCACAGGACGTAGAGGCCGCCCTCGCAACAGCAATGGAGTTCCTCGAACAGTTGAGTGATGATAAAACCAAAGACGACCATGCATAATCTGGGACACACTCGCAGCACCAATCAGCGCGATCATCTTCTCCACACGCCGGACACCTTCGTCCGCACAGTGCTGCCAGGCATGGAGCGCGCCGCCGCCGTCGTTCACATCTCACCCGCAGGCGGCGCAGCCTTCACCCAGTACACAGCAGAGCTCGAGCCCGGCGGCAAGCTCGGATCAACGTCGAACCAACGTTTTATCTATGCGCTCGAAGGCGCAGCCGATCTCGCAACCGATACCAGCTTCCACACACTGATCCCCGGCGGATTTGCTTACATCCCCGAGGACGCCACACACACCCTCACCGCACAGCAGCCCACACGACTCGTCGTCATCGAAAAGCCCTACGAAACAATCGCATCTGCTCCGGCACCAGAGACCTTCGTAGGCCACGAAGACAAAACACTCTCGGTCCCGCTCAACGACGACCCCGACGTTCAGGTTCGCAGCCTCCTGCCCGGCTCGCCATCCTTCGACTTCGCCGTCAACACAATGACCTATCAACCCGGCGCCGCGCTCAGCATGGTGGAAGTCCACATCATGGAGCACGGCCTGTTGATGCTCGAAGGCGGTGGCATCTACCGCCTCGGCAACAGTTGGTACCCAGTCACCGCAGGCGACTTCATCTGGATGGGACCCTACTGTCCGCAATGGTTTGGCGCCATCGGAAAACACCCCGCCAAATACCTCATCTACAAAGACTGGAACCGTCACCCACTGGCCTGAATTTCGCGACAGATCCGCGACAAATCCCACGCAACCCGAGGCGAAAAGTTTTGACACACCAGATCCAGATCAACCAGGCGCGGCTGATAAGCGAACTCCAAACCCTCGCCACCTTCACCCACGCCGAGCCCGTCAGCAACGGCACCTCCGTCACCCGCATCGTCTTCTCTGCAGATGACCTCCGCGCCCGCGCCTGGCTGAAAGAACTAGCCGCCGCCGAAGGCTTCGAAGTCCACGACGACGCTGTAGGCAACATCTTCATCCGCTGGCCGGGCACAGAGCCGGAACTCCCTGCCGTCGCCACCGGATCCCACACCGACGCCATCCCTCACGCCGGCATGTACGACGGCACCGTCGGAGTCCTCGGCGGCCTCGAAGCCATGCGAGCGCTCAAGCGCGGCGGCTTGCAACCCCGTCGCTCCATCGAGCTCGTCATGTTCACCTCCGAGGAGCCCACCCGCTTCGGCATCGGCTGTCTCGGCAGCAGACTCATCTCCGGAACTCTCGATCCCAGCCGAGCCGACGCCATGCAGGACAAAGATGAAGCGACACTAGCCACCGTTCGTGCGACCGCAGGCTTCTCCGGTTCCCTCGCCTCGGTGCAGCTTCCGTCGAACCACTACCACGCCTGGCTCGAACTCCACATCGAACAAGGCCCCCTCCTGGAACGCGAAGGCATCCCACTAGGCCTCGTCACCAGCATCGCAGCGCCCGCAGGATATCGCTTCACCATCACCGGCTTCGGCGGCCACGCAGGAGCGCTTCTGATGCCCGATCGCAAAGACGCCCTCTGTGCCGCCGCTGAACTCATTCTCTCCGTCGAGAAGCACGCCCACGCCACCGGAGCCATCGACACCGTCGCTACCATCGGCACCTGCGACGTGCATCCCGGCGCGGTCAACAGTGTTCCCAGCCGCGTCGTCCTACAACTCGACATCCGCGACACCGACCCCGCCCGCCGCGAATCCGTCATGCAAGCCCTCCGCCGCGACTGCGAAGAACTACGCCTGCGCCGCAAAGTCACAATTACCGAAGAGTTAGTCAACGCCGACGCCCCTGCACAATCCTCGCCCCATATCGTCGAACTCCTCGAACAGACCTGCGCCGACCAAAAAATCCCCTACAAAAAGATGGTCAGCCGCGCCTATCACGACTCCCTCTTCATGGCCCGCATCGCACCCATCGCCATGATCTTCATCCCGTGCCGCAACGGCGTAAGCCACAGACCGGACGAATACGCCACTCCATCGGATACCACTCTCGGGGTAGAGGTGCTTGCCTCAGCCCTTGCTAAACTAGCGTCGGAGTAACTCTGCACTCAGCATGGCCATCGAATCGATCAATCCCGCCACTGGTAAGCTGTTACGCAGCTTCGACCCCCTCACCGACGAAGCCGCGCGCCAGAAGATCGCTCTCGCCGCCGAATCGTTTCCCACCTACTGCCAGGTGCCGCTCGAGCATCGCGCCCTTTGGATGCGCAAGCTCGCGTTCCTTCTCGAACACGAGATCGAAGATCTCTCCACGCTCATCACCCAGGAGATGGGAAAGCCCATCGAGGCCGCACACTTCGAAATCCTCAAATGTGCCAGCGTCTGCCGTTACTACGCCGAGCACGCCGCCCGCATCCTCGCACCGGAATCCATTCCCACCGACGACAGCTACAGCTACGTGCGTTGGGATCCGATCGGCGTCGTTTTAGCCGTCATGCCGTGGAACTTCCCCTTCTGGCAGGTCTTCCGTTTCCTCGCTCCCGCACTGATGGGCGGCAACGTCGCTCTCCTCAAACATGCCGGAAATGTCCCTCAATGTGCTCTCGCCATCGAATCCCTCGTGCGTCGAGCGGGCTTCCCACGCGGCGCCTTCCAGAACCTCCTTCTCGAAATTCCTCAGGTCGAAAAAGTCCTGGGAGACGAGCGCATTGCCGCCGTCACCGTCACAGGCAGCGAGGCCGCAGGTCGAGCCATCGGCGCACAGGCCGGCTGGCTTATCAAAAAGTCCGTCCTTGAATTAGGCGGCAGCGATCCCTTCATCGTCATGCCCTCTGCCGATCTCGACATGGCCGTCGAAATCGCCGTCCGCGCCCGCTGCGTCAACAGCGGACAATCCTGCATCGCAGCCAAACGCTTCATCGTCGCCGACGAGATCTACGACGTCTTCGAATCCCGCTTCGTCGCAGGCATGGAAGCCATGCGCGTCGGCGATCCCATGAAAGACGACACCGACATCGGTCCTCTCGCGACCGTTCGCGCCCTCGAACTTCTCGAAGCACAGGTGAACGCAGCCACACACGCCGGCGCACGCATCCTCACCGGCGGCGAACGCATGCTCGGCACCGGAAACTACTTCGAACCCACCGTCCTCACTGGCGTTCCACGCACCTCCGCGGTCTATCGCGAAGAGTTCTTCGGCCCCGTCGCCATGCTCTTCCGCGCGAAAGACACCGAGGAGGCCATCGAGATCGCCAACGACACACCCTTCGGTCTCAGCGCCTCCGTCTGGACTCGCGAGCCCGCCGAACAACAGCGCTTCATCTCCGAGCTGCAGTGCGGCGGCGTCTTCCTCAACGCGATCGTCGCCAGCGACCCACGCCTCCCCTTCGGCGGCATCAAACGCTCCGGCTACGGCCGCGAGCTCTCTGCCGCAGGCATGCGCGAGTTCCTCAACGCAAAAACCGTCGTCATCTCCGCGGCAACCTCTGCGAACGAGCCCGCCACCAAACCCTATCTGGTCGACACCGCCGACCCCTCCCTCACCCGGTAGCTCTCTCAACACGAGACGGCTGTTTTCGGCTAAGCTTCTGTGTCGTCAAGAAGCCTTCTTCGCTCGTCGCGAAGCAAACATCGACCCGAGATATTTTCTACCAAGAGGATCATCATGCCCCATCTCAAGTACTTCAGCGGCTTCGGCAATGAGTTCGCCACCGAGGCACACCCCGGTGCCCTCCCAGTCGGTCAGAACAGCCCGCAAAAGGCCCCGCTCGGCCTCTACACCGAACAACTCAGCGGCAGCCCTTTCACCGCGCCCCGCCTGCTCAATCGCCGCACCTGGACCTACCGCATCCGCCCCTCCGTCATGCACAAACCCTACGAGCGCATCGCAAACGGCATGGTCCGCTCCACCCCCTTCAACGAAGTCGAGACGACCCCAAGCCAACTCCGCTGGGATCCTCTACCCCTGCCAACCACTTCAGTCGACTTTGTAGACGGCCTCACCACCCTCGCGGGCAACGGCGACCTCTCCATGCACTCCGGCGTCGCCATCCACATCTACGCCGCGACCAAAAGCATGACCGACCGCTTCTTCTACTCCGCCGACGGCGAACTTCTCTTCGTCCCGCAGCTCGGCCGCCTCACGCTCCACACCGAACTCGGGATCCTCGAAATCACTCCCGGGGAAATCGCCCTCGTCCCGCGCGGCATCAAATTCCGCGTCGAGCTTCTCGACCCAGAGGCTCGTGGCTATCTCCTCGAAAACTATGGCGCGCAATTTCGCCTCCCCGAACTCGGAGCAATCGGCGCCAACGGCCTCGCCAACAGCCGCGACTTCCACACCCCTCACGCCGCCTATGACGACCGCGACAACGGAACCTTCCAGGTCGTCGCAAAGTTCCAGGGCAATCTCTGGGCCACCGACTTTGGCCACTCACCACTCGACGTCGTCGCCTGGCACGGCAACTACGCGCCTTGCAAATACGACCTCGCGCGCTTCAACTGCATCAACTCCGTCAGCTTCGACCACCCCGACCCCTCTATCTACACCGTGCTCACCTCGCCCAGCGAGATTCCCGGCACCGCCAACGTCGACTTCGCCATCTTCCCCCCACGCTGGCTCGTCGCCGAACACACCTTCCGTCCACCATGGTTCCATCGCAACTTCATGAACGAGTTCATGGGTCTCGTCAAAGGCGAGTACGACGCAAAAGCCGAAGGCTTCGTTCCCGGCGGTGCCAGCCTGCATAACTGCATGAGCGGCCACGGCCCCGACGCCGAAACCTTCGACCGCGCCAGCAACGCCGAACTCAAGCCAGTCAAACTCGACGGCACCCTCGCCTTCATGTTCGAAACCCGCTTCGTCTGCTGTCCCACAAAGTTCGCGATGGACACCGCCGCCCGCCAAAGCGAGTACTACACCTGCTGGCAGGCCCTGAAGAAAAACTTCAAGCCGTAAAAGCTCCTCCAACACAAACAGCACAGGCGCGACCGAAGACCAAGGTCGCGCCTATGCTGTCTTCAATCGAACTAGAAGTTGAACGAAGCCTGCAGCGTAATTCGGCGCACAGCAGTTGCTGAGCTGAACGGCCCCGCCGCCAGCGTGGTGAACTCTCCAAATCGCGGCGAACTCAAAACGCTTGTTGGCGTTCCAAAAGGAACGACGTTGAACAGGTTGAAAGCCTGCGCTCCCAGCGTGAAGGTATATTTATGTCCCGAGCTGGATCCCTGAGGGCCGAAACCTCCCCGAACTCCGCCGGGCCCACCAGCCCGAAGGCCCCCACCGCCCTGACCTCCACCGCCCGGACCATTGTTGCGCCCCGAGCCACTTCCCTGCGTAGAATTTGCAGCCCCGCCAGACCGCTCCCCGAATCCAAATACACGCGAAGCGCGAAGATTGAACGTGAAGTTGGTAGGTCCGTAGCAGTAGTTGATCGGCACCGGCGTCAAACTACCCGTCTGCGTGGCGCTGAAGTCGGACGAAAGTTTGCAGTTCCCGCTGTCCCCATTCTCAAAAAACGGACGCGCGTTGTAAATCGACGAACCCGTAGGATCGAGCCCGCTCGTCAGGTTATAAGGCGTCCCGGACTGCGCAATCACAAACGGGCTTGCGGAGAACCCATAAGGAAGCTGCCAGCTCCCGCCCACCACCGCGAAGCTTGTGTGCGCAAACGAGGCGCGTCCATAGTCCACCTTCGTGTCCGTATTGCTGGTCGGAAAGAAAGACGCTCCTGACGTATTGGCAGCCGCAAGGTTCAATGAATAAAAGCCAAACAACGTCAGCTTCTTCAATCGCGCACTCCCATTGATCAACAACTGATTTTCTTTATAGACCCCGCCAGACTGAAACTGTTGATCGAAACCATTGGCGACGATGAAGTTTCTGCTCAAATACTGATGATCGCCACGCGCATAGAGGTAGTTCACCGACATCGTGGCCGCACGCCCAAGCTGCTGATCGACCCCAACCGCCTCCTGCATCGTGTACGAACTCCGTATCCCGTCTCCAAGACCGTAAGTCGTAATCTTGTTCGAGGTCGGACTGCCGCAGTTGATAGGGGGCACCGGCGTACAAACGCTCCCCGGGTTAATGACCGTCGAGGTGATCTGGTTGAAGCCATTCTCCTGCAGCGTCGTCAGATAATTCGCCAGCGTAAAGCGATCGTAAAAGATTCCGAATCCACCTCGCAGCACCGTCGTGGGCGACTTGCCGCCACTTCGCGGAATTCCGTAAGCAAACGACAGACGCGGCGAAAAGTCATGCGCGCTACTAATGACGTTCTGCGCCTCCAACCGGATACCGTATGTAATTGTGAGGTTCCCCTTCGGCTTCCAGTCATCCTCCGCATACAGCCCAACATCCGTCACGCGCCCGTCCACCGTCAGCTTGTTGATCGCCGTCGTCGCATACTGCCCCGGCAGCCCGCACTGGTACGACGAGATGGTCGCATTCGCCGAAGCGCACGGTACCGTCACACCAATAGCGCAATTGCTCGGCCTCTTGATGCTGGGATTCGGATCTGTACAAGGATCCAGTAAGTAAGAGTAAGTAAACGTCCCGTTCGACCCGGCATTCGAGGAGAGAGATTCATTCGTAGTTCTCAGCCGCCCACCAAACCGAATGAAGTTTTTCGTCGTCGCAATCGAACTGTAGTTCTGCACCTCAAGATGGGTGCTGGTACTTTGCTGCGTCCCCAGACTCGATCCACCCGACGTAAAGATTCCCTGCACAGACAACGTCGGATCGGTGCTCAACGGATCCTGCGTCGAGTAGTCCCGCTGATACTCGAACCGCGTCTCATTGATCACGCGCGGGCTCAGAATCTGCGTATCGCTGATCTGAACCGTATTCTCTGTAAACTCCGTGTTGTAACCCGCCGTGGGAAGATTCGTGTTCCCAATACCGTTATTGTTCTGTCCGTTCACGTTGTACTGATAGCGCACCGTCAGTGTGTTCTTCTCTCCCAGCGCAAAATCAACGCGCGGAGCCACATCACTGCGCGTCTGCGGATGCGAAAAAGCACGCGCCGACTCCGGGTAAGAAGAAAAATACGAGCACGTCAGATCCCCGGGCAAACAAGGCGTAAGCGAAGTCGCAGAACTCGCATAAAACCCGCTCGGATTCACAATATTGTTGTCCTGAATCGTCCGATGCGATCCACCCACCGTGAACGACGCGAACCGGTTGATAGGTCCGCTCACGCTCCCCAGAATGAAGGTCGTGTAATACGGCGGCTGCGTGTTCGACTCCCCCAAAAATGGATTCGACGTATTGAACACATTGTCCCCACCCTGCACGCTGATATTGCCGTGATACTTATCCGTACCCGGCTTCGTAAAAACCTCAACCCGCCCATAACCGAGCTTGTCATACTGCGCCGAAAAAGGATTTTGATTGATGCGAATCTCGCGAATGGAAGACTTCGGAGGAAGCTGTCCGCCGGTAAAACCATCCACGTAAATCTGTCCTCCATTCGGGCCCGCAGCCGGCCCCGCCAGCGCAGTCAGCTCTGAAGACAGTTCATCAGGATCATCCGACAGCGCGTCCAGGTCCTTCCCCTTAATCACGGTACTGCTGGCATTGTTGTCGGAGTCGACGCTCACCTGCCCACCCTGCGCGTTGACGTTGACCTCCTGCTTCTCCTCCTCAATCGCCATTCGCGCGTCCAGCGCCAGATTCTGCCCCGCCGCAATCCTCACACCGAGCTTCACGTAGGAAGCGAACCCCTTCATCGTCACGGTCAGTGAATAGGTTCCCGCACCAACCCCACGCAGCGTATAAGTTCCATCGCTCTGCGACTGCGTAACCAACGCCTTGCCTGAGGCAGGAGTAAGCGTCACCGTCGCCCCAGGAATCACAGCACTTTCAGGATCCGCCACCGTTCCATGCACCGTAGCGCCCACCTGCTGCGCCCGCGCAACCACCGGGCTCAACGCGATGAGAAAAGACACAACGAACTTCAGAACCGCACGAAATGACATACTGCTCCTCAAACTTTTATCGTTCGCTCATGGACCCCGGCTACTGCGCGCCGGCGTCGCCCCCACCAAGACTCCACGGAGACAACGTCAACGCTGGCCCCCCACTGGGCGTTGCCGCAAGAATAGGTTCCACTCCAGACAGCAACGTCACACATGTAATCGTGCTGCTGGTCGAATCCGGCTGTGACGCGACGATCATCACCGCATCTCCCGTCTTCAGATCCGCAACCGTCTGGTTCGGCAGCCGGCTCACCAGCTGAGACAGATCCGCTCCAGCAGACCGCCCCTGACCGCCCGTTCGTTCCGCAGGCGAACCACTGGTCTGGCTCGCAGCGTGTGACTCCTCACCCGCGTCCGAGGCCCCGCCCTTGGCCCGCGCCGCAAACCTCGCCGCAGCCTGCGGTGGCAGCGCCTTCAGGCTCGAGTTATCAGTAATCAGAACCGTCACTGTCTTCTTCGTGGCGAGATCCTTCAAGGTCACCGTCCCCTTGGCCGCGTCAATCGACGAGATTAGCCCCGCCACGTTCTTAAACGACCCACTGACAATCTCTTCGGCCTGGATCGACGATCCATCGTCCGACTTCGCTCCCCGTACCCGCAGTTGATCTCCGACCTGAATCTGCGCCAGCGTTCCCGGCTTCGCATCTTCAAACTTCACCGAGTCGCCCGCATATCGCCGAAACTTCGTCGTACTCGACGTATTCACAATCAGCTTCTTCGCGCCGACCGACACCGTAATCGCACCGCTGCCAGCATCCACAGAGTTCACGATGCCACCAGTCCCGCGCTTCTGCCAGTCGCCCTGTTCCGCTTCATGCTTCTGCGCAATGTCCGATGATTTCATCAGAATCACGCGCGACGCCGTAAACCCAGCGCCATCGGCCGCCTTACCACTCACCAGCACACGATCCCCTACCGCGATATCCGCCAAGCCAATCGTCTGTGCCGTCTTTAAATCGGTACTACCCGGGGCCAGTTGCAGAACCCGCGCACCATCCGCCACGCTGACAACAACCTCCTGCCCCGCATCAGTCGTCAGGGTCAGACTACCTCCCGCCACTGCCTTCACGGTGCCAATCTGACGCGCAGCCGCAGGTGCGGAAGCTGTTGGAGTTTGCGCCACCGAGACACCGCAACAGGCAAACAATGCCACCATCGGGGAAATCACGGCACCCAATACCGCCGCCCCAAAAAACTGAGTGATCTTAAACATGGTCACTTCCTCTAGCCCGAATACGTCACGTTCTCGTCGGTCGCCTGGAATTTACTCATCCAAGTCGCCATTCACTAAGGAAGACGAGCCAGCAACGCAAAAGTTTCCCTGGGATCGAGAAGCTTTGCCTTGAAGAAGGGTGAAACCGTAGCGAACCGATTCAAACCCACCGCCCCATGCTAAACGCTTTGCTCTCCCGCGCCCACTGCTTAAGTTCCGGGAGAACCAAAATCAGCTCGAAGCGTTACAACCACGCCGCCGAACTCGTCGCGAAGCTAAGAACCCAGGCGGCTTTGCTCCCCTGACAGAATCGCCACACTCTCCGCAGGCAAAATCACTGAGCCTTCTTTGATCTCGACTCCCGGCCGCGAAGCAAGCAGCAAGGGGAGATCGCGTGGATGAGCAAACTCCGCCCGCTCCGACCCAAAATTGCACATCACCGCCACCGCCCCGCGCTCCATCACAAGCAATCGACCTCGCTCATCGAACCTGGCCTTCACGTGCCCAGGCAATCCGTCGTTCAACGACACAGATTCGCGCCGCAGTTGAATGAGCCTGCGATACCAATCCAGCATCTCTTCATGGCGCCCCTGGTGAATCTCATCCCATTTCAGCTTCGAACGCCGAAACGTCTCCGCATCTTCCGGATCAGGAATGTCCTCCGGATTCCATCCAAACGCAGCGAATTCGCCCCGTCGACCGTTCTTTACTGCCTTTGCCATCTCCGGATCCTCATGATCCGCGAAGTACAGAAACGGTGTCGAAGCCGCGAACTCTTCTCCTTGAAAAATCATCGGGATAAACGGGGCCGTAAACACCAGCGCGGCCGCCACCTTCGCAAGGTCGATTCCCACCGTCTGATCCACCCTGTCGCCAACCGCTCGATTCCCTACCTGGTCGTGATTCTGGATGTACCCCAGAAAATGATGCGGCGACAAATCATCGGCCGGCCGTCCATGCGAACGTCTTCGATACTTCGAATAACTGCCATCCTGCACGAAGTTCTTGGTCAACGCCTTCGCCAGCTTCTCGTGCGTTCCGAAATCGGAGTAGTAGCCCTTACCCTCACCCTCCGACGAAAGCACCGTAAACAGCGAATGATGGAAATCGTCGCTCCACTGCGCATCCATCCCGTAGCCGCCATCTCTCGCAGGGGTAACAACTCTGGGATCATTCAGATCACTCTCGGCGATCAGAACCAGCCGCCTTCCCAGCTCCTTCGACAACGCCTTCACCTCAGAAGACAGCTGCTCCATAAAGTGGACCGCCGACCGGTCAACGTACTCATGTATCGCATCCAGCCGCAGACCATCGATGTGATAGTCCCTCATCCACATCAGCGCGTTGTCGCAGAAGAACCGCCGCACCTCATCACTTCCCTCGCCTTCGAAGTTGATTGCCCCGCCCCACGGAGTGTGATGCCTCTCCGTAGTGTACGGTCCGTACTTTCCGGAGTAGTTCCCCACAGGTCCAAAGTGGTTGTAGACAACATCCAGAAGAACCGCGAGCCCGCGCTCATGACAAGCATCCACCAGCCGCTTCAACCCATCCGGTCCGCCATACTGTTCTGTCACCGCAAACAACGATGCCCCGTCATACCCCCATCCGTAGCCACCTGGAAACGCAGCCACCGGCATCAGTTCCACATGCGTAATGCCAAGCTCAATCAGATACTCCAGCCTATCAATCGCCGAATCGAACGTCCCCTGCGGCGTAAATGTTCCAATGTGGAACTCGTAGATCACAGCCCGCGCCAGCGGCATCGCATCCCAGCCCCGATCGCTCCACGCAAACGTCGCCTGGTCATACAAACGCGACAGTCCATGCACTCCATCAGGCTGCCACTGCGACCTCGGATCAGGCCACGCCTTGGGATCATCCCCCAATACGAATCCATAATCCGTTCCCGGTCCCGCCTGCTTCACCGAAGCCGTCCACCATCCATGCTCATTTGGACCGCTCATCGGATACGTCGCATCGCCAATCTTCACACCAATCTTCTGAGCACCCGGCGCCCAAACCTTGAACTCATGCATCAGCCTTCCCCCCCACGTCCTCGCGCGCCAGAAGTGCCACCGGAAAATCCTTGAGCAACTCCTTCACCCCGACTTCACCACCTTCAATATTCTCTCTGGTCAGCCGATTTCTCCATCGTCCTTCCGGCAGAGTCACAGATGTATCCTTCCACGCTCCACCCAACTTCAGCGTCAGCCTTGGCACAACCGTCACCACATCTTCACCCCGCAGATACGCAATCACGTGATCATGCTTCGTTCCATCCACCATCAACGGAACGTAGTCAGCCTCCGCGCCAAACGACCCAGGCCTCTCTCGTCTCAGTTGAAGCGCCTTATGAATCGTCCACATCTTCGGCAACCCCTCATCGGCCTTTGCCAGCACCTTTGCCGGTGCATCATCTCCAGTCATCAGCTTCAACTCCTCCAGCAACCGCTGCCGAAGTGCATAGTCCACAGGCCGCCTGTTGTCCGGATCGACCAGGCTTAGATCCCACAGCTCCGTCCCCTGGTAAAGGTCCGGCACACCCGGTGCAGTGTATTTCAACAGCGTCTGCGCCAGCGAATTCACACGGCCCGCCTCCAGAATCCTCTCCACAAACTGCTGCAGTTCCCGCTGAAACGGCGCATAGCTATAGGTAAATTCAATAAACAAATTCAGCGCGTCTTCAAACTCCTTGTTATTCGCCACCCACGTCGTCTGCTGTTTCGCCTCGCGCACCGCCTTCGTCATATATGCCTTCGCGCGATCCATCGGCAAAGGCCACGCCCCAATCAAAGTCTGGTAGAAAAAATATTCCGTATTACGATCCGGCAGCGGATCCCCCCAGGGTTTTCGCACCCGAAACGCGTTATTCATTCGCGACCAGCGCCGTATCGCCTCACCAAATTTCGCCGGTATCTCCGACAACACCGCGAGCCGCGCCCTCACATCATCACTGCGCTTGGTATCGTGCGTCGACAGCGTAGTCATCGTCAGCGGATGCGTCTCCTGCATCTTGCCGCAGTAAGAATGAAACTCCTCGATGCTCAATCCATTGCGCCCCGGATCGCTACCAACCTCATTCATCCCCGTCAGCCGGTTGAAGCAGTAAAACGCCGTATCCTCCACACCCTTCGCCATCACTGGTCCGGTGAACTGCTGGAAGCGCATCAAAAACTCGCTCTCCAGCTTCCCCTTCACCTCCATCGTCAGAACATCGCGCAGAAAATCAAAGAGCCCTGCATCTATATCCTGTCGATTCTCCTTCGCGCACTCCGTCGCCTGCGTAATGTACTCTCGATCTTCCTCGGTAATCTCCTCGCGCTCCGGCACCACATACGTCCGATAGATCGAAAAGCACGCTGCCACTTCCCGAATCGCGCGCCTCACCTCCGCTCTCGTGTAGTCACGCCGGTCGCGATTCGCCTCGCATATCTCCACAAAGATCGACGTCAGCCGATTCACATCGCTACCCAGAGCCTCCTGCGACACATTAATCTTCTTCTCATGGGCAATCGCGTGAAAGTCCGTAGGCTGTTCCGTAAAGCCGCTGTAGATCGAACTCAACTCCATCAAGCCCTCAGGCGCCACCAGAACGCCCGCCGCAACGTTCAGAAAGTCATACCCGCTCGTCCCCTGAATCGGCCAGCCCTCGCGCAAAAATTCACCCGGCTCAAGAATCTTCTCCCCGATCACCCACGCATCCGGAGCGCGCTCCCGCAGTCGTTTGAAGTACTCCATCGGATCACGCAACCCATCCGGATGATCCACCCGCAGACCATCAAGAACCCCACGCTTCAACCAATCCAACAGCAGCGCATGCGTCTCTTCAAACACATACTCCCTTTCCACGCGCAGTCCAATCAGAGTATTCACATCAAAGAAACGTCTATAGCTCAACTGTTGATCCGCAGTCTTCCAATATGCCAACCGATAGTTCTGCTGATTCAAAAAATCATCCAGCGCATCCAAATTCTCATTCAACTCCGCCATCGACCGGTCCATTGCCACGAGGATTTCAGGCTCCTCCGCGCACAACCGTTGCAGCAGAGTGAACAGCACCACCTTATCCCGATGCCGAGCCAGAATCGTCCGGCGATCCACGTACTCAGGCGCAGGCAAGCGACCAAACGAAGCTGCAAGAAAACTCAACGTATCTGACTTCGCATACTCCGCCGCCTTCCCTAGAATCACCGGCAACGATGGCGGCGACACCGGCAGCGACTGCTCCGAACACTCCACCTGAAACTTGATCCCGCGCCGCACCACCTTGATCCCACCCGCCTGCAACACCCGCCCATACTGATCACCAAGGATCGGCACCAGCACCTTATCCCGCAGCCGCTCCTCCTGCGGCTGCCAGTCGATATCGAAGAACGAGGCATACCGGCTCGACGTTCCGTTCTCGAGCACATCCCACCAGAACTGGTTCTCCTTACCCAGCGACATGTGGTTCGGCACGATGTCCAGCACCTGCCCCAGCCCGGCTTGCCCCAGCTTTTTGCAAAACCGGCTGTGCGCCTCCGCACCACCCAACTCTTCGTTCACCTTCTGATGATTGACCACGTCATAACCATGCATGCTCCCCGGCGCAGCCTGCAGATAAGGAGAGCTATAAACATGCGAGATGCCAAGCTCATGCAAATAATCGGCGATCCTCGCCGCATCGTCGAAGGTAAAGTCTTTATGAAGTTGCAGCCTATAAGTAGAACCTGGAATTCGTAGCATCATCAACCGTTCAAAAAATGGCGTTCAGGAAACAAGGCAGGAAATATTACGCAGGCACCCACACAAAAAATGATCCAGGTCTCTTCTTAGAGACGCAAAGCCTCGCGTTGGTTGCATTTGGATCCTCAGCCAACAATCCGCGCTCGCAAATCTTGATCCAAATCGCGATAGAAACATACCCACAAACCGATGGATCGATCCCCTTAAGTCTTGCGACGACGCCCAGCCTCGGCTCTCGCGTTCCCCATCGGCGTCCACAAACCCGACATCGCAAACGCAGAATGGATCAACGCAATGTGCGATAACGCCTGGGGAAAATTTCCCACCATGCGCTTTCCCACCGGATCGTACTCCTCCGACAACAAACCCACATCGTTGCGTAGCGCCAGCAGCCGGTCAAACATCGCCTTCGCATCTTCCTTCCGACCAATCAACCACAGATTCGTAACCAGCCAAAAGCTGCACGCCAGAAACGCTCCCTCACTTCCAGCCAGCCCATCCTTGGTCTTCTTCGTGTCGTACCGTTCGACGAATCCATCCTTCATCAGCCGTTTCTCGATCGCCTCCACTGTCCCGATAATCCGCGGATCGTCCATCGGCAAAAATCCCACCAGCCCAATCCGTAGGCACGAAGCATCCAGTTGCTTCGACCCATACGACTGAACAAAGCTATTCAGTTTTTTATCGAATCCTTTCCTGCAAATCTCCCTATGCAACATCTCGCGATTCTTCTTCCATCGCTTCACGTCCCCCTTGCCATCAAACTGTTCATGGTGTCGGATCGCCCGATCGAGCGCCACCCACGCCATCACCTTAGAGTGAGTAAAGTGTTGCGCCCCTCCACGCGTTTCCCATATCCCTTCATCCGGGTTCTCCCAAATCTTGCACAGATGATCCGTCAACGAAGCCTGCATCGAACTCGCCGAAACGCGAATCTCATCTTCGGCCTGCGGAATTCGCGACAGAGCCGATGACACCTCGCCGAACACATCCAGCTGAAACTGATCCACCGCCGCGTTCCCGATCCGAACCGGGCTTGAACCTTCATACCCCGGCAACCAATCTGCTTCCCACTCCACCAACTGCCGCTCTCCACAAATTCCATAGATCGTCTGCACCTGGTCGGGAGCCCCTGCAATCGCGCGCAGCAACCATTTGCGCCACTCCACCGCCTCGTCCATATAGTTGGCATGCATCAGAATCAGCAGCGTAAACGCAGTATCCCGCAGCCAGCAGTAGCGATAGTCCCAGTTCCGCGGCCCGCCAATCTTTTCAGGCAGCGAAGTCGTCACCGCCGCCACAATCCCTCCCGACGGCCGATACGTCATCGCCTTCAGCGTGATCAGAGACCGCTCGACCGCCTCTTTGTATGGGCCGGTATAAGCATTCCTCTTGCTCCACTTAGTCCAGAATCTCTCTGTCTCCGCATACGCCTTCTCTGTCGAGAGTTCAGGCGGAGCTTTCTCAAGAGAAGAGGAGTTCGTCAACGTAAAGGTCATCGTCTGGCCTTTACGCACCGTAAAGTCACTCCGCGTGGTCATCCCTTCTCCACGCAACTTCGCCCTCGTCCTCAACGTAATCATGTCCATGCCAGCAATCGCGCGCAATCCATCCGCGGTGCGCGTCACCCACGGAATTGTTCGTCCATAATCAAACCGGATGGCAAGATCCATCTGCATCGCCACCCGTCCTCGAAGACCCCGCACCATCCTCACAACGTGTGAGTGCTTCTCTCGCGGCGGCATAAAGTCGGTCAGGCAGACCTCTCCCTCTCTCGTCTCAAAGGTCGTCTGCACAATCAACGTAGACCCCACATACTCCCGCCGAATCGCCTTCACCTTACCCTTCGGCGCAATCTTCCAGAACCCATGATCACTTGTGCCCAGCAGCGCGGCGAAACACGCGGCCGCAGGAAACGAGGGCCAGCACAGCCAGTCGATCGAGCCTTCCCTCGAGACCAGCGCCGCCGTCTCACAGTCCCCGATCATGCAATAGTCTTCGATTCTCGAACCGTGCAGCGGACCGGTCTCTTTCTTCTTCGGCTCTGCCACAACTCCTCCCACAGATGTTGCCTTTGCCTTGCCGTTGCTGTTGTCTTTGCCTTTCTTGTTTGTCATCCCCGAAGGGATCCGCTGTTGCCGTCAGTCTTCTCCCGCCACCGGCCCATCTTTCTTCCTACCCATCCCAAACGCCTCCAGCCTTCCCGGGTATTTACAGTGCCAGCAACCACATATGCCACTTAGCGCATCTGTTTAAGGAGTGATCGCAAAAGAGTAGATGCACAAACGACGAACTCATGGAATGCGCCGAACCATGCCGGTAAAAATAATAATCCCACAACCAGCCCTCCCCAAATCTGGGCACCCTTCGCTCGACCACTCGCGCCGCCTCGAAATCGGCAGTACACTCACGGCAGACCACATCTGCAAAGTGCATCCCGAAACCACCGAAACCTTCCGTCAGATACCCGGAATCTGAGCCGCCACTAACCGACCCGAGAAAGTCCAGATCGTACGATGGCCTCCGCGCAGACAAATATCGACCTCACCTCGAACGCCATGACCTCGACGACCGCAACCGGCAGTCTGCTCATCAGCCTCGGCTCCCTCCCGCAGGAAGCCTTCGAGGCCACTCTCGCCAACCTCGCCCTTGCGTTTCCCAACGACACGGTCCTGGTCGCCACACCGGACGCCGCACCTCAACTCTCTTCCGGCAGTCCGCTCCGCCTCATTCCATACACACCGACCGCAGTCTCCGCTACCCCCTGGGTCCTCACAGCAGCCGACTATCTCAACGCGTACAAACTCGCGCAGGAGAACAACGCCGCTACCTGTCTCCTCCTCGGCGCTGAGTGCCAGTCCCTCCGCCCCGAAGCCATTCGCGCTCTCGCAAAATCTGCACTCACCTCCGACCTCTCCGTCGCCCACTACGATCTCGGCCCCCGCGAAGGCCTCGCCAACTCTGCGATCCTCTACCCTGTCACCCGCGCCCTCTTCGGCACACGCCCCCGCTTTCCTCTCGCCCTCGACCTCGGCCTCTCTCTCCGCATGGCCGGCCGTCTCGCCAACATCGCACAACGTTCCGCCGCCACCTCGCAGGACGACTCCTTCCTCTGGCCACTCGCCGAAGCGGCCTCGGCCAACTTCACCATCACCGAGGTTGAGGTCACCCCACGCACCATTCCGCAACCCAGCGCACGCGATCTCAACAGCCTGTTCGGCCTCATCGCCGGCTCCTTCTTCTCCGACATCGACGCCAAGGCCTCCTTCTGGCAGCGCGCCCGTGGCACTCATCCCGCCCCGATCCTTCCCCAAACCGCCTCCGTCTCCGAGCCCCCCGACATCGCACCCATGCTCGAAGCCTTCCGCCTCGCCTATACCAACCTCCACGAGATCTGGTCGCTCGTCCTGCCACCCAACTCGCTCCTCGGACTCAAAAAGCTCTCCATCCTGCAGCCCGAAAACTTCCGCATGCCCGACAATCTCTGGGCCCGCATCGTCTACGACTTCGTCCTCGCCTATCGCCTCCGCACCATCAACCGCGGTCACCTTCTCGGAGCGCTCACGCCCCTCTATCTCGCCTGGGTCGCCTCCCATCTCACTCTTATCAGCACAGGCACTGCGCCCGAAAAACACATTCAGGATCTCGCCGTCGCATTTGAAGCCGACAAACCCTATCTCGTATCACGCTGGCGCTGGCCAGACCGCTTCAATCCATAGACATCAAGCGGCAACTAATAGGCCAGCAACCCGTAAGGAGACCCTCTCATGTGGCAACAAGTCGAACAGGCACTTCGCCAATCCACTCACCAGGTCCTCTTCAAACTGGCGAGCTTTCTCCCGGCTCTCATCGCACTTCTGCTTGCGCTCGTCATCATGACCGCCATCGGCATGGGCCTCGCCGCGCTTCTCCGCCGCAGCCTCACCGCGGCCAAGTTCGACGAGCGTCTCGCCCGCAACTCCTCGGCCACCATCTCCGACTGGTCCCCCGCCCATAGCCCCACCGCGCTGCTCGCCCGTGTCGTCTTCTGGGGCTGCGTCGCCATCGGCTGTTTCATCGGCATCTCGGCATTCGACGCCGCCTTCCCCGGCGAATCCCAAATCTCTCTCTTCGTCCTTCCCTACCTCACCCACTCCATCGGAGCCGTCCTCCTCCTCATCGCCGGCACTCTCATCGCGCGCTTCCTCGAGCGCTCAGTCCTCATCGGCGCCGTCAACGCAAAGCTCCAGTACGCTCGCTTCCTCTCTCTCGGCATCAAGTGGCTCGTCCTGGTCCTTACCGCCGCCATGGTTCTTGACCACCTCCAGATCGGCGGCGCCGTCGTCGAGCTCGCCTTTGGAATCCTCTTCGGAGGCATCGTCCTCACCCTCGCTCTCGCCGTCGGCCTTGGCTCCCGCGACATCGTCAGCCGCTCGCTCGAACGCAGCGCCGATCTCCGCTCCAACCTCGACCCCATTCCCGGCGACCCCGACTACAAATCCTCCACGACCTCCGAACCCCTGCGCCACTTCTAGCAATTTCAAGCGTCCAGTGCGCCTAAATCCAGTGCGAGCATTTTTGTCGTTCTGGCTGTCATCCCCGAAGGGGATCCGCTGTTCCTTGACTCCGCTCTCACACCTCGCTGCTGCTCTCTCGCCGTTCACCTCCGCTCACTATCCCTTCAGGCGTAGCGAATAATTGTCTAACTCTGCTTCCATCCGCAACGACGCAGGCATAGTATGGGTTTTCGCGAATCTCGCTCCACTCATCGGCCCCTCACTACCAATTCATCCGCAAATCGAGAGGACCACCCCATGGCGACGAAAAAGAAATCCACTCCTCACATCTCTGCCTCCCCTCGCACCGTACTTCCCGGCAGCGAAAAGTCTGCCTTCGTTCAAACCGCAGACGAAAAGCCCGCGCCCTCTGGCACCAGAATCACCGTCTCGGTCGTCGTCCGCCGCAAGACCCCTCTCAAGGCCGCCAACCGCACCGGCAAACAGCGCCTCACCCACGCCCAGTACAAGAAAAACCATGGCGCCGATCCAGCCGCGGTAAAGCTCGTCCGCACCTTCGCCAAGGAGTTCGGCCTCACCGTCGCGCCCGACACCCCCGGCCCCGAGCGCCGCACCCTCAAGCTCATCGGCACCATCGCTGCCATGCAGAAGGCCTTCGGCGTCACCCTCGTCCACAAGAATCACGAAGGCACCACCTACCGTGTCCGCGAAGGCAGCATCACCCTCCCCAGCGAACTCGTCGGCCCCATCGAAGCCGTCCTCGGTCTCGACAACCGCCCGCAAGCCCAGCCCCACTTTCGCATCGCAGGCGAAGCCGGCGACATCACCGCCAACATCGCCCAGGCCGGAGGCTTCGCCCATCCTCACGCCAGTGGCGCCAACACCTCCTACTCGCCCATCCAGGTCGCACAGCTCTACCAGTTCCCCGCGAACGCCACTGCCGCAGGCCAAACCATCGGCATCATCGAGCTAGGCGGCGGCTACAAAACCACCGACCTCACGACCTACTTCAAATCCCTCGGCCAGAAGGCCCCCAAAGTCAAAACCGTCTCCGTCGACGGCGGCAAAAACAGCCCCAGCAACGCCAACAGCGCCGACGGCGAAGTCATGCTCGACATCGAGGTCGCCGCCGCCGTCGCACCCGGCGCCAACATCGTCGTCTACTTCACCCCCAACACCGACCAGGGCTTCATCGACGCCATCGCCACCGCCGTCCACGACACCACAAACAAACCCAGCGTCATCTCCATCAGCTGGGGCGGCCCCGAATCCAGCTGGACAGCACAGGCCATGACCGCACTCGACGCCGCCTGCCAATCCGCCGCCGCCCTCGGCATCACCATCACTGTCGCCGCCGGAGACAACGGCTCCACCGACGGCCTCACCGACGGCCAGAACCACGTCGACTTCCCCGCCTCCAGCCCCCACGTGCTCGCCTGCGGTGGAACCAAACTCGAAGCCAGCGGCTCCTCCATCAGCTCCGAGGTCGTCTGGAACGAGCTCACCAACAACGAAGGCGCAACCGGCGGCGGCGTCAGCAACTTCTTCCCGCTCCCGTCCTGGCAGGCAAACTCCAACGTCCCCGCCCCCACCAACTCCGCAGGTGGCCGCGGCGTCCCCGACGTCTCCGGCGACGCCGACCCCTCCACCGGCTACATCATCCGCGTCGACGGCAAGAACATGGTCATCGGCGGCACCAGCGCCGTCGCGCCTCTCTGGGCCGGACTCATCGCCGTCGCCAACGCGCAGAACGGAACCTCCGCCGGCTTCATCCAACCCGCCATCTACGCCGCCAAAGGCAAAGCAGCCTTCAACGACATCACCTCCGGCACCAACTACTCCGGCTCTCCCACAGGCTTCACCGCCGGCCCCGGCTGGGACGCCTGCACCGGCCTCGGCTCCCCCATCGGCACAAAACTCATCACCGTAGTAAACCCTTCGTCTACATCCTCCGCCAAATCCAAAGGCAGCAAAAAGAAACCAATCAGAAAGCGCGCCGCGAAAAAATCCCCCATCAGCAGAGGTAAGCCGTCAAGGTCTCGATAGAAAATAACCGACCTTCAGAGATGAAGGTCCGGTCCGCCGTGTCACTCTCACGCCGACCGCAGGAGACCATTATGCACGCCGCGCTAATGCATCTCACCATCGATCCAACGCTCGCCCCAAAGGCCGCCGAAGCCTTCAACAACGAGATCCTGCCCAAAGTAAGAACGGCACCAGGATTCGTCTCCGGATACTGGGTCGATCCCATCAACGGCGAAGGATTTGGTTTTCTCCTCTTCAAAACCGAAGAAGACGCCGCAGCAGCAACGCCTCCGGCAACAAAATGGTCCGCTCCCGGCGTGACAATCCTGAAGACCGAGATCAGACGCGTCGCCGTCTCGATACCGTGACCCAAATCGAAGTCAAATCGGTCTGGATGAGTGACTGAGCGACTTAACGCTCATTGAGAAGGCGAGCCCATCTCGAATCGTCGCGGTCAGAACATCAGGATACGAACTCCCAGACCGATAAACACGATTGGAACCAACAAGCGCCCGACACGGTTCACGGTGCTCAGGATGATTGGGTGATTTCCGAGCCACCTGCCCAACATGCACCACAAAGCAACAAAGAGCGCATACGACGTCAGGATGAACCAAAGATATTGGCGATTGACACTGAAGAAAGGGATATAGACACCCACATTGTCTGCTCCGTTAGACAGCGTGAGCAAAGCGATGGACGCAACGCTTTGTCGGGCCGCTATATTTTTCCCCTCTGCCTCGTGTCGAAACAGCAGGACTAGCTGCTTTATTCCTAGTGCAAGAGGGATGAAACCGAGTGCGCGAATCCATGGATGGGGAATTGCGAGCGCTAAAAGAAGCCCTGCACAACTTAGAAAAATGATTGCCAGAAAACCGAGATATTGGCCAGCCACGATAGTCCGCGTCGGTACGCGCCGTGCGAAAAAAACTGTCAGAAGCAGGATGTCATCGATGTTGGTCGCCGCGAATGTGGTGACAGTGGCGGTCACGACTGATGCAAAGGCGTTCACTCCTCTCGAGGCTAGCATAGGAACGAAGCTGCTCTGACAGCGTCTGACATCCCGAAGCCATCTCATGGAAATCCTCCCAGGCCCTCAGGGAAACGAAGCTTTCGCGGATCAAGAAAAAATCGAATAATCTCTCTCCGGCGATGCGTACACTAACTTCACATGAAGCCACGAGCCCTCACCCTCCTGCTGCTTCTCCCCGCACTCACAGCCTCTGCGCAGCGACCCATCATCGGCATCTTCGAATCCACCTCCTCCGGCAGTGGCGACAACCTGGGCCAGCCCGGAGTCCGCGTCCTCTTCTATCAATCCGGCCGGCAATGGCGCTCCTACAACGCCACCTGTCAGGACGAAGCCTGCCTCAAAACCATCGTCCACCTCTATCCGCCCGTGACCACATGGACCCTCGTCAAACAAGGCAAATCCGTCGCGAAAGTAGCCGCAACCACACCCACGGCCTATCACTCCTACTCCGAGATCGGCGTCCAGGCCATCACCAACCCCGCCGCCGTGCTCCACCTCGAACCGCGCCCAACACCCGACCGCCCCGACCCGCCCCACACCATCCTCGCTACCAACCTCTCCTCCCTCACCGACCCCGACAACTGGCAACCCGCCGCCGTCTTCCCACTCGACCTCACCCACGTCATCCAGGCTTTTCACAAGCTCTATCCGCAGCCAAAAAACTGCACGCAAAACACCACCAACTCACCACCGAACTACCACAGTTCCCCCTACTCAGACTCCCAGATCAAGCTGGACGCCTCCTACCTCTCGAACAAAACCAACTGGCGCATGCTCCAGATCACCCTCGGCGGCTACCTCTGCGACGGCCCACCCGATGACGCCTACGTCGATCACTGGTTCGCCATCTCACCCACGGGCGAGGTCCACCATCTTGGCCGGCTCATGCACCTCGCCGGCACCGCCGACTTCGCCCACGAAGGCCGCTCCGAACTACTCTTCCAGGTCCAGGGAGGCAACGAAGCCGGCTACAGACTCTTCTACGACAACTTCACCCATCAAGCCCAGGACACAGTCACCTACCACTAGCCCACAGATGTCTTCGCTTTCGCCGTCATCCTGCCCCTGAGCGTAGCTCAAGAGGAACGATCCCCGTATTTGCGTTTGCAGTTGCCTTTCTTGTTGTCATCCCCGCAAGGGGATCTGCTGTTGCAGTTGCTCTTTTCGTTGTCATCCCGCCCGTCTCACTAGCAAAAAACACTGTCAAGCCCCTTAATCGCAAAACCCCGCGCCAATCCAGCGAAATCGCATGGCGTATGAGTTACCTCCAACCTTCTATACTGAATACAGCGTCCGAAACCGAAAGATCAGCGTGACCCGACCCGCCTCTTTCACTTCGCCAATCGCCGGCATCTCTTTGAAAACAAGTATTTTGCACGCAACCCCTTTATCCTGAATATTTTGCAGACACAACCTATCTGCAGACTATTCAAAATAAAAGACTTGGCCACAAAATACCCCCAAGGGGGGAGGGGGTACCCCAACCGAACGATCCTCTCCCCCGCCACGAAAACTTGGTCTATGCTTATGCAACACCTTCCATGACCAGCCGCCCCCAGATCGTTGGCAGCTCCCCCATCCGCAAGGAGGGAAGAGACAAGGTCCTCGGTCGCGCCCTGTACATCGACGACATCACCCTCCCCAACATGTGGTTCGGCGCCACCGTCCGTAGCAGCATCCCACGCGGACGCATCACCTCCATCTCCTTCGACCCCGCCATCCCCTGGCACGAGTACACCATCGTCGCCGCCGCCGACATCCCCGGCGAAAACTGTATCGTCCACCTCACCAAAGACCACCCCTGCCTCGCAGTCACCCACGTCAACCACTGCGAAGAACCCATCCTCCTCCTCGCCCACCCCAACCGGGCTGTACTCCCCGCCGCCGTCGCCGCGGTCCACATCACCTACGAAGAACTCCCCGCCATCTACACCATCGAAGACTCCGAAAAAAAAGAACAGGTCATCTGGGGCGAAGGCGAAAGCGCCAACACCTTCAAGACCTACCTCATGCAGAAGGACAAGAAGCCGATCCCCGACGAGATCTGGCAGACCGCCGACTACATCGTCGAAGGCGAGTACCGCACCGGAGCTCAGGAGCAGCTCTACATCGAGAACAACGGAGTCATCGCCGAGTACGACCCAGAAAAGGGAGTAACAGTCCGCGGCTCCATGCAATGCCCTTTCTACCTCGTCCACGCCCTCGAGCTAGTCTTCAACCTCCCCGCCGACAAGTGCCGCGTCATCCAGACCGAAACCGGCGGAGCCTTCGGAGGCAAGGAGGACTTCCCCTCCGTCATCGGCAGCCACGCCGCCCTCCTCGCCATGAAGTCAGGCCACCCGGTTAAGCTCTGCTACGACCGCGCCGAAGACATGGCCGCCACCACCAAGCGCCACCCATCCCGCACCCGCCACCGCACCGCCGTCAGCAAGGACGGCAAGCTCCTCGCCGGTGAGATAGACTTCGCCATCGACGGAGGAGCCTACGCCACCCTCTCCCCAGTAGTCCTCTCCCGCGGCACCATCCATGCCCCCGGCCCCTACCACTGGCCCCACCTCACCGTCCGCGCCAAAGCAGTCGCAACAAATATTCCGCCCCACGGCGCCTTCCGCGGCTTCGGCGCCCCGCAAAGCATCTTCGCGCTCGAGCGCCACATGGACAAGATCGCCAAAGTCGTCGGCCTCACCCCCGAGGCGCTCCGCCGCAGAAATTTTTTGGGAACTGGCGACCGCACCGCCACCGGTCAACTCCTCAAAGACCCCGTGGACATGCAGCATCTACTCACACGAGCTCTTAAAGAATCGAGCTATCACGCCAAACGCGAACAATTCGACGCTGAAAACCCGACCAGCACCATCAAACGCGGCATAGGCTTCGCCACTTTCTTCCACGGAGCAGGCTTCACCGGCTCCGGCGAGCGGCGCCTCAACTCCCTCGTCGAGATCGAGCTGACATCTGAAGGACGACCTCGCATCCTGGTCTCCTCCACCGAGTTTGGCCAGGGCACCAACACCATCCTCTGCCAGATCGCCGCTGACACCCTCAGCCTTCCCTACGAAGAAGTCCTGATCGCACAACCTGACACAACTCTGGTTCCCAACTCCGGCCCCACCGTCGCCAGCCGCACCGCCATGGTCGTCGGTAAACTCGTCGAACGCGCCGCTCAATCCCTGCTTGCCGCTCTCGCTCCCTTTTTGCCCCCTTCCAGATACACGCCAGCTCAATTCTGCCGTGCCGCCCTCAAATACCTCGCCCAGCACGGCTCCCTCAAGGCCGAAGCTCGCTACGAGTCCCCCGGAGACATTTTCTGGGACGACGAGACCTACAGTGGTGAAGCCTATCCGGCCTACGCTTGGGCCGTCTACGTCGCCGAAGTCACCGTCGACACAACTACTTACTCCGCGCAACTGACCAACTTCTACGCCCTACAAGAAGTAGGCAAAGTCCTCCATCCAATCCTCGCTGCCGGCCAGATCGAAGGTGGCGTTGCCCAAGGCATTGGCTACGCTCTCTATGAAAAGTGCCTCTGGCGCAATGGACATCTCACCAACAACCAGATGACAAATTACATTATGCCGACCAGTGCCGATCTCCCATCCATCCATGTCAGCTTCGAGGAGGTCCCCTCACCACACGGCGCTTACGGAGCCAAGGGCATAGGCGAGCTCCCCATGGACGGCCCCGCACCCGCCATCCTCAACGCCATCGAGCACGCCACCGGTCTCGCCTTCAACGAGATACCCCTCCTGCCCGAAGACATCTTCGAGCGCACCACCCGCTTACCTGACTCTGGAACGGAAAACCTAAACAGCATCGATCGTGACACGCAGGTCGAAAGTACAGAGGTGCCGGCGTGAACGATACAACATTCGCGATCATGAGAAGTATCTTTCAAGCAAACTGGTGCAAGCATACCGCGGGAAATTCTAAATGACTCGAGTCACTCTCTCCGTTAACAATGAAAAAAGAGCCATCGAAGCCCCGCCAATGAAGCGCCTCCTCGACGTCTTGCGTGAAGATCTGCATCTCACTGGAGCCAAAGAAGGTTGTGGCGAAGGCGAATGCGGAGCCTGCGCTGTACTTATGAATGGTGACCTCGTCAACTCCTGCCTGGTCCCGATCCTGCAAACTCAGGGCGCCGAGATCACCACAATCGAAGGCATTGCAATCGACAAGAAACTCCACCCGATTCAGCAATGCTTCCTGGAACAAGGCGGCGCCCAGTGCGGCATCTGCACCCCCGGTATGATCCTCGCCACATATCACCTTCTCGAAAACATTCCGCAACCAACACTGTTACAGATTCAGGAAGGTCTCAACGGGAATCTCTGCAGATGCACCGGCTACATGCGAATCTTCAACGCCGTGCATGCCGCAGCTGCAAAAGCAACTTCACAATCGGAGTCACAATAGTCGTCGTGCGTGTACCAACAAACCCACTTCAACAATAGAGAAAACAATGCGCTCCAACGTCACCGAATACGAACTAACGGCCCCAGGCTCTCTCGACGCCGTACTCCAGGTCCTCGCTGACTCACCCGACCACTACACCCCAATCGCCGGTGGCACCGAGCTGATGGTAGCACTAGGCGCGGGACGTCTTCAGCCCAAAAAACTCATCTCTCTGTGGAATCTCAAAGAACTCCGATTCATCGAGGTCACACCCGATGCGGTAATCATTGGTGCCGCTACAACCTTCGCCGACATCCGCAAGCACCCAATCGTCACCGCCGAATTCTCCATCCTCGCCCAGGCTGCCAGCTGGACTGGAAGCATCGCAAACCAGAACCGTGGCACACTCGGCGGCAACATCGTCAACGCAAGCCCCGCAGCAGATTCTCCTCCAGTGCTCCTCGCTTACGACGCAGCCGTCACCCTCGTCTCTACTCGCGGGATCCGAACTATCCCTTACCGCGACTTCCATCTCAGTTACAAAAAAACCGATCTCGCCCAAGACGAACTTCTCCACAGCATTACGCTCTCACGTAACATAGACGGTTACACAACTTATATTCGCAAAGTGGGCACACGCAATGCCCAGGCCATTTCAAAGGTTGCCATCGCCATAGTCGCCCGCACCAACCTCGGCATCATTGAAAGCATCCGCATCGGGGCTGCAAGCCTGCGCGAGACTCCCGCGCGTCTGATCGCCACCGAACAGTCTCTCCAGAGCCAGCCCATCGCATTCGCGACGATCGCAAAGGTCCGGGCCGCGATTCTGAGCGAAACGATTCCCATCGACGATATTCGCAGCACCGCAAAATACCGCTCCGTCGTGGCCGCCAACCTTATCGAAGAATTCCTGCAGACCCTCTAGTACTCCTCGGACAGGAACCTTAATCTAATAAGCGTGCGCGCGTTCGTCATGCCTCGTCGTCTCTACCGGCTCACGCAACCGCCTCCAAGCTCCGCCCACAAGATAATCCGCCAACCCCGCCTCAGGCGAGGTCCAGCGCGCACTGGGCTTGCAGATAGCGACCCACATCACCTTCCGCCAGATGCCTCTCGATATCTTCCGGCGACAACCTGCGCGAAGCACCGACCTTGCCCATGCAACAAGCCTGAACCTCGGCAATCACCGCGAGAGCAATGGCCTCTGGTCCGTCACCACCCAGGTCCAGCCCAACCGGGGCAAAGATTCGGTCGCAGCATTCACTAACCGTCCACCCTAGGATCGCTGCCGCCTCGCTCACCAGCAACGAACTTCGGCGGCGTGCACCCAGAAGCCCAAGATACTTGGGATGCAACGGCAGCACCGCAGCCAGTAACTCCTTGTCCTGTTCGTAACTATGCGACATCAAAACCACTGCATCATCAGGTCGAATGACCAACACTTCACGCGATATGGCCGATGTCACAATGACCTGTTCCGCCTCCGGAAATCGCTCCGCGCGAGCCATTTGCGCCCGTCCATCCATCACTGAAACGCTCCACCCCAGCAACGCCGCCATACTCACCACCGGCTTCGCATCATCACCCGCCCCCAAAATGAACAACCGCTGCGGAGTTGCAATCCGCTCCACAAAAATCTCGGAGCACACACTCTCAAACTCACCTCTGGATAACGCGGCTGCCCTCGCCTCGACCAGTTCGGATTCAGTCAGCCCCGCGCTGGCGTACGCAAAATCCCCGTTCGCCGCGAGTATTGCGCGTTTCAATCCCCTCCCCTCACGTGGCAGCCAGGTCAGCACAGTTGCCTCATCCCCGGCAAGCGCGCCTTCCAGAGCTTTGAGCACCGCACGACATTCGGGAGTATCAGCCGGCTCGAGAAGCAGATCGACCACGCCCCCGCATCCCAATCCAAAAGGTATCTCTGCCGTATCGTCAAACATCGTCGAGTACCGTTCCACCACGGCCCCACCCTGGACTAGCCATCCTGCTTTACGCACGACTTCAGCCTCCAGGCATCCTCCGCTGATCGTCCCGGCGTACTCTCCTTGCTGCCCGAGCAGCAGGCGAGCCCCGGGTCGGCGATAACTGGACCCCTCGGTCCGCACCAAGGTCACAAATACGGTAGCCGTATCCTGATGCCAAAGTCGAACGATCTGTCGAATTTCTCTCACGCCAAAGTCCTGTCTTGATCGGCACCAGTTCCCATTGTCCCCGCCCAGAGTCTCATCTGTCCATCGCGGCAATAGGCAGAATCTTCGACCCACGCCAGAATGGCCCTTCGAAATCGCTGGGGAGGCCTTTCGCGGACAAAATTTGTGCCTGCTAGCGAAGGTTCCTTCCTCTGGTTGCTCTTACCAATCCTCTCTCCTGAGCAGTTAGCCTTTTTCGAAAACCAGTTCCGGCCTCTAAGTTCAACCGTTTTGAAGCGTATTCGACTGCCACTTTATAGGTAGTTCCTTCAAATCCTCTACATGCAATACTTTTGGCGCAGGAGACCGGATACCTACTTTCAGCGGAAGGGTCAAAACTCCGCAAGAACCGCTTTACCTGCAACTTACGACTCACCTGCTTCACTTTGCGGCACGAACCTAGGAGCTTCACCCATGCATTTCAACCGCCTCTCTGGTGTCCAGGCCCTCTCTGCTCTGGTCGTTCTGGTTGCATTCGCCATTCTGCCGTCTCTCGCATCTGCCCAGGTTTTGACTCTGGTGCAGAGTGGCACCCGATTTGCCGGGACCATTACGCCAGGCTTTAACGGGGACTTCGGGCCTGCGACGACGGTTAGTCTCAATACTCCGTCCTATATCGTCTTCGATTCAAATGGAAATCAATATCTATCGGACACCCTGAACAACTGCGTCCGCAAGATCGATACCACGGGTTCCATGAGCACTCTGGTCGGACTAGCGGTTTCTGGCAAGGGCGATACCTGTTCCACTGCGACCAACAACACCCCTACCCCGGGCCAAGGCCTGTACCAACCTACCGGACTTGCCGTGGACAACTCTAACAACCTCTACATCGCCGACAGCAGTCATAACTGCGTCCGCAAACTCCCCTTCGGAGCCTCTGGAGTCGCCTCTCTCACTACCATCGCCGGCACCTGCGGCTCCGCGGCATCTGCCACCCCGAACCCGAACGGTCTCGTCCTCGACGTCAGTAACAATCTATATATCGCAATTCAAGATACTGAGGTCCCGGCCTCGCTCAGCACTTATCAGGTCCTGCTTCAGGCGCCTAGTGCGAGTTTGTGCGTCATGGCAGGCGCGCCGTCTGCCCTGGTACCCACAATTTGCCCAAGCATTACCAGCAGCGTCACGTTGAACGCTCCTTCGGGTCTCGCAATCAATGGCGCGGGCGACCTCTTCATCGCAGATACCGGCAACAACTGCGTCCGCCAAATCGTCGGTCTCTCAACGTATCGGACAGCCGTCGGCCAATGTTCCAATGACAACTCGGGAACCTTCGCCACGGCGCTGAACAAGCCCTACGGTTTGACCTTTTCCCCGACGCAGTTGCTCTACGTTAGTGAGACCAGTCCAGATGTCGTCGTCAGCTATGTCCTCGGGTCAAGTAACCTGACCATCGCCGCGGGCTTGCCCAATGGCGCCTCCGGCCCATACAGCCCAACTCAGGACGGAACCTCCACTCTCAACTTTCCGCTTAATGGTCCACGCGGCATTACAGTCGACGACCTTGGCAACTTCTCCCTCGCCGATTCCGGCAACAGTATCCTGCGCAAACTCAGCAGCAATATCATCTTTCCCACCACTCCAATCGGTAGTGTCAGCGCTGGGCTCCCAGTCACCTTTGTCGTCAATCAAAAGGTAAATCTTTCCGTCACCTCAGGACCAGACTTCAACATCATCACAAACACCTGCACGGGCGTTCTTACCCCTTCCGCACCGGGCACCCCGCCTGTCACCTGTCAGGTCTTCGTCCGCTTTACACCTACTCTTCTCGGTCTTCGCAGCGCACCCATCAAGCTCGCGGACTCAATCTCCGGAAACAGCGTCTCCCAAGGGCTTGAGGCCCGAGCGACCGGCTCGCTGGGCGTTTTCACCCCAGGCACAGTCAACACTGTCGTCAAGGCTCTCAACGCGCCTTCCGCCGTTACGGTAGATCCGGCAGGCAACTCATACATACTTGATACGGGCGCGACCCCAGGCACTGGTAACCTCCTCTTCCTTCTGGCTGGCGGCGGCACACCGGTCCCCATCATCCCAGGCGGATCTGGTCTGCTTACCTCGTCAGCCATCACCATCGACTCTACTGGCAACTACTTTATGACCGACGCCGTTCACGGCACCGTTGCCCGGTTCGGCGTTGACGGCAGCCTCAATAATGGCTACGTCAACGGACTTGACACCCCCACGTCCATCTACGTCGACGGCTTTGACAACCTCTTCATTGCGCAGGCCGGCGCGACGCATAACGTGATTGAGGTCTACGCCGGCGGCGGAAGCCGCATCATCGCGGGCAGCGGCAGTAACTCCTCGGCCGACGGCGTCCTCGCCACGACCGCCAGCTTCGTCTCACCCGGCGGCATCATTCTCGACGCCGCAGGCATCCTCTACATCGCCGACACCGGTGGTCACGTTGTCTACGCAGTCGATAAATTCGGCATCATTCATGAGATAGCCGGCAACGGAACCACGACTACGACCGTCCCCGGCCAAGCCACTGGCACCGCTCTCATCGCTCCCTCCTCCCTCGCTTTCGACGCCGCCGGAGATCTCTACATCGCCGATGCCACCGCCAACGTCGTTTACACCGTCTTCGTCTCTACAACCAGCAACGGTAGCAACATCTCGACCATCCTCGGTACCGGCACCGCTGGAAACTCGGGCGACGGAGGCCTCGCCAATCTCGCCCAAATCGACAATCCTCTTAGCATCGCTGTTGAAGGCAACAGCGATCTCTTCGAGGTCGACAACGGCAACAGCTCTATCCGCGAGATCACTTATCCGAATCCCACTATCGCCTTCGGCACAGTTCTTGTCGGCCAAAGCTCAGTCATCATCCAGCAAAGCCTGAGCAACTTTGGTTCTGCTCCCTTCACCCTCAACGGTGCCATCACCACCTCGGACCCTCACTTCACCATCGATCCCGGCACCACAACCTGCGGCACCACTATCATCGCGGGCTCAACCTGCAACCTGGGCTTCATCTTCACTCCGACCGCCAAGGGCCCGCTAACTGCGACTGTTAATATCCCCTCAAACGCTTACAACAGCCCTGAGACTCTCACGCTCACCGGAACCGGACGGGTCTTTATACCGCTTCAGTTCACACTGCCCCCCGAAACCGAGGTCTACGGCCAGCCTTTTACCGAGAATGTCAGCGTAACCAACGGCAGTCCCTCTCCAACCGGCACAATCACCTTCAGCTTCGGCACTCAGATTCTATGCACCGTCACGGCGACCCTCGGAACCGGATCCACCTGCAACGCTCTCAACAGCGGGCTGGCTGTGGGCTCCTACGGTGTCACCTTCACCTACTCCGGCGACACCAACTACGCGCCCGCCACTGGCAATGTGACCCTCACGGTCATTCCGGCTCCACTTACAATTACCGTCAACAACTTCACCCGCCCCTACGGAGCAGCAAATCCCACCTTTACCGGCACCATCACCGGCGTGGTTTCCGGCGAAACCATACTCGTCGCCTACTCCAGTACCGCGACAATCACGTCCCCTGTAGGCACCTACCCCATCATCGCAACTCTTACGCCAATCGGAACGACAAAGCTCTCCAATTACACAGTCATCAACACGCCCGGAACCCTCACCATCACTCGGGTCGCTATCACTGTTACAGTTCTCAACGCAACCCGTCAGTACGCTCAGGCCAATCCTCCATTTAACAGCACTACCCTCGGCGTCCTCAACGGCAACACGGTTAGCAGCGGCACCGTCAACGGCGACGTACTCACCATCGCCTATTCCTCTCCCTCTATTATCACTTCGCCGGCTGGATCGTATCCTATCAATGCGACTGTCTCTGGAACGAACGTAGGCAACTACAACATCATCGTTATTCCCGGCACCCTCACCGTCACACAGGCGACGCTCACCGTCACAGTTGGCAACACAACCCGCACCTACGGAACACCCAACCCTCCCTTCACCAGTACGGTTACTGGCGCCCTCAACGGCGACACCTTCACCAACACCTACTCCACTCCGGCCAACATCGCATCACCGGTCGGGTCCTATCCCATCAACGACACCATCAGTGGCCCCGCAGCTTCCAACTACACCGTCAACGTTACCCTTGGAACGCTGACTATCACTCCGACGTCCGTCGCTGTAAACGTAACTGCGAATAATTCCACCCGCCCCTACGGCGGAGGCGAACCCACCTTCACCAGCACTGTCACCGGCGCTCTTAACGGCGACACCTTCACCATCACCTATACGACCACCGACACTCCTGCCTCGCCCATCGGCACCTACACCATCATCCCCACTGTCTCCGGCCCAGCCGCCGCAAACTACACCAACATCACAACCACCAACGGAACCCTTATCGTCACGCCGGCTGTGCTTACCGTCACCGCCAACAACGCCACCCGAGCTTACGACACCGCAAATCCAACCTTCACGGGCACAACCACCGGCCTGTTTAAGGGAGACACCGTTCTTACCACCTTCACCAGCCCCGCCGTCCTCAGTTCCGCTGTGGGCACTTATCCGATCATCCCCGCCGTCTCCGGCGCGGCTCTCTCCAACTACTCTGTCAATCTCGTCAACGGCTCGCTCACCATCACGCAAAACCAGGCCGCTTTGGTCATAAGCGTCAACAGCGCCAACCGCCTCTACGGAGTACCGAACCCCACCTTCACCGGCACGGTCACTGGCATTGCCCCCGGTGACGACGTGGTCGTCAACTACACCTCTACAGCCACGCCTGCCTCACCAGCAGGCCAATACGCCATCGGCGCCAGCGTCTCCGGAACCTCCGCTGGCAACTACGTCGCGACCATCCATCCCGGCACGCTCGATGTCAGCCCCGTCGCCACCACCACCACCGTCACAAGCTCTGGTTCGCCCGCAGCGGCAGCCGCCTCGGTCACTTTCACTGCTACCGTCACCACTGCAAACGGAGTACCCGTCGGCACGGTGAACTTCTCTGACGGCGGCAACCTCCTCGGAACCGGCACCCTAAACAGTAACGGCGTCGCAACATTTTCCACCACAACACTTACCGCCGGCAGTCATACAGTTACAGCCACCTTCCAGGCCAATATCAACTTCTCCACCAGCTCCGCCACGCTCACCCAGGTCATCAACACTCCCGTGGGCAGTTTCACAATCTCCGCCACGCCCCCGACTCAGCTCATCCGCGGTCCCGGTACGACGACCTACCAGGTTGTTCTCACCTCAGTAGGAGCCTTCGCGGGTCAGATCAATCTCTCCTGCTCCGGACTCCCTGCTGACGCCACCTGCACCTTCGCCAGTAACCCGACGCTCACTGCGGGAAGCTCCGCCACCGTCGCCCTGACCATCAACACCACCGCAGCCGACGCCAGACTTCGCAATCCGGCGATCCCTTCTTTCAATGCAACAGAATTCGCGCCCATCACCGTTGCCGCAGTCTTTCCACTTGAACTAACCGGCCTCGGAGTCTTGTTTGCCGGATTCCGTCGCCGTAGAAAGCCAGGTACTCCGAAGATTCGTCTTCTCACCGCGATCCTACTTTCTTTCGGTATCCTTGGCCTGGCAGGTTGCTGCTTCAATACCACATTCCAGACTTACACCGTAAACATTACGGGCACCAGCGTCAGCTTCACAACGCCGGCTCAATCCACCTCGGTCTTTCTGTCCGTCGGTCAGTAGCAGCATTGTCACTCGTCTGTCCTGTCGATCTCGCAAGGAACAGGAGTTAAGAAAAAATCAGGAAGCACCGCAGTTGGAGGTTTCATCCTTATGCATCTCCGCCCCGTGAGCGCCGAAAGATCGAGTTCCCCGACCGTGCGTCTCGCCGGTGGCATTCTCAATTTCGGAACTACGCTCCTCGTCGCCCTTTGCATCGCAGCTTCGCCATTGTCCGCTATAGCGCAGGCTGTCAAAACCGCCTCCACGCCTCCTCCCGAATTTTCGCGCCTCGACCTCTACGGCGGCTACGCCTACTTCCATCCCTTCAACAGCGAAATCGGTCCCTTCGTCTATCAACCCATCAACCCCGGCGCGGTCGCCAGCGCCACGGCCTACTTCAATCGCTACCTTGGTGTTCAGGCTGAAGGCAGCTTCTTCCCCGACGGCCCGAATGATTGCTACTTCACAGCACAGGCAGGACCCATCTTGCGTTATCAGAAGGGCCGCCTCATCCCCTTCGCCCACGTCCTCGGTGGAGGAGCCAGGGCAGGAGGCCCAGCTTTCCAACCCTGCACCTGGGGCTGGGGCGTGACCGCCGGAGGGGGTTTAGACCTGGTTCTCCCCTACTTCAACAACCACCTCGCACTTCGCCTAATCCAGGCAGACTTCAACTACTCCCATGTCGATTACGGTCCTCTCGATGCCGCTCAGGTAACCGGAGGCGTTGGCGAGATCACCGCCTACCGCCTCTCCGCCGGAGTAGTTCTGCGGCTCGGACAGCAAAAGCCGCCTCCACCCGTCCAGCTCGGTTGCACCGTTCAGCCAACCAATGTCTACTCTGGCGACCCTGTTACCGTTACGGGCACCGCAACAAATCTCGAACCGAAGAAGAAGCTCTCCTACACCTGGACCGCCAGCGGCGGCGCAGTCACTGGCAATAATGACACCGCCAACATCAACACTGCTGGCCTCGCTCCAGGCGACTATACCGTCACCGGCCATCTCAGCGAAGGCAAACGCCCCGGTGAGAGCGCCACTTGCACAACCAGCTTCCGTGTCCACAATCCCGCACCGCCCACCATTACTTGCTCCGCCAACCCAAGCACTGTCATGCCCGGCGACCCTTCTACAATCACAGCCGACGCCAATAGCTTGGAAGGCTTGACACTGAGTTACTCCTACTCTTCCACTGCCGGCCAGATTTCGGGAACGACCCCCACTGCCACGCTTATCACCAGTGGCGCTCCCTCAGGCACGGTCACTGTCACCTGCAACGTCGTCGACGATCTCGGCAAACACGCCACCGCCGACACCACTGTCACCATCGTCACTCCTCCACCACCTCCGGTCCCCAAGGTCCGTCCCCTCTGCAGCGTCTCGTTTGAGCGTGACATTAAGCGTCCCATCCGCGTCGACAACGAAGGGAAGGCCTGCCTTGACGACATCGCCCTCACGCTTAACCGCGACACCACCTCCAAACTCGTGATCGTTGGCAGACACTCTGACGACGAAACCGCCGACGCCGCCGCCCAACGCGACCTCAACGTCGAGCAGTACCTCGTCGACGAAAAGGGCATCGACCCAGCACGTATCTCTATGCGAACCAGCGGTCAACCCGGCCGTATTCTCGATAGCACTCTCGTTCCGGACGGAGCCACCTTCATACCTGGCGACACTTCAACCTTCGACGCAGATACGGTGAAGCGGGTGGGCCAGCCTTACGCCAAACCAAAAACCACTACGAATCACTAACCGCCCAAGTCAATAAACCTTCCATTCCTCATTGGGGAGGATCTCCACAGATCTCTCCCCAATTTTGCGAATCACCGTTGACCTCGAATCACTATTGAGCGAAAGCACCCGAGCGACATCGTTGCCTTGCCCAAGCACTTCCACACATCGGCGCAGACTATCGCCTAGCCTCTGGTCTTCGCTGTTGATTGCTCCTTTTCTTCAACACGCTAGATTCGCGCCCAACCCGGTCCAACCGAAGTCCCCGCTCCCGCCCCTCTTCGCCCCCAGCCACGATATCTGCTAAACTATCTCAGTCGGTACAGCGATCCAGCAAGCCTTCCCGCGCGCTTGAGTTTTACGGAAAGCACCACTCATCGACATCTCACCGCAGTACATTCGGGGCGTAGCGCAGTCTGGTAGCGCACCTGGTTCGGGACCAGGGGGTCGGAGGTTCGAATCCTCTCGCCCCGACCATTTACGTTATCCCTTCTTTTCAAAAGCTTGCGGGCGGCACCCTGAGTAGATTCGAATTCGCGGGGAGTAGACCAGAGCGTTATCGGGCGTACCCAACCCTTGCCATGCGGGAGGCCAGATTCTTGAAGGCCTCGTCGCTTACTGGATTCACGCCCGTTGCCGAGATCCAACGGTTGTAGAAGTTGAACAGAGCGCAGGCAGAGATAGCGTAGAAGATTGAAGCGTCGTCCCAACCAGCGGCGTTCAATTGTTGCGTGTCTGTTGCGGTGATGGAGGATGGGGTCAGCGTGACCCTGCGGACAAATCGCAGGAGTTCTTTCTCTTTGTCTCCGAGGGTAGAGGCGTCGAGGTCGCGGATGATGCTCCAGACGAGCGGCTCATCACCCAACAACTGTGAGGCTACGGCAGCGTGAGCTTTCATGCAGAACTCACATTGATTGAGCGACGATGTGTAGGCTGCGATGAGTTCTCGCAGGCCGGCGCTGATGGAACACTCCCTGTGCATGAGGGTGTGCGACAGGGCGGCGAGGTGATGGGCGGCTTCAGGATCGAAGGCGAGGAGATGCCAAATCTGCCAATAGTCGGTGCCGGCGCCTTTCGCATTTTCGATGAGATCGCGGTAGACGCTAGGCTTGGGGTTCTCTTCGACTCCGCGAAGAAATATGGGGGCTTGCTCAGTATTCAACGTATTCATGCTTTCTCCCTTGCGTGCACCAAATTGGGACCGTGATCGAGGAGGTTCTGGGACGGCAGTCCGAAGGTATTGGCGACACGATTGAAACAGGCGAAGAGGGCGGTGATGTGGACTGCTTCAGCGATCTCTTGTTGAGCCCATCCGACGCTTTTCATCAGGTTGATATCGTCCGGGGATATTCTGTGAGATTCGATCGTGACTTTGCCGACGAAGTCGAGCATGCGGCTCTCCCTGAGAGTCAGCGACGGACTATCCAGGTTTGCGTTGGACAGTGCCTGCAATAACTCGTTGCTGCCTCCTTGTGTTCGCAAGAAGGACGCGTGGCTGTCGAGGCAATAGGGGCATGCGTTGAGCGCCGAGATGTAGGTTGCGATCATCTCTTTGATCTTTCGGCTGAGATGGCTTTCGGTGAACAGCAGAGTGGAAGCCAGTGCGATCATCTGCTCCAGCAGCGGCGGATGAGTCGCGAAGCATTTCAGGATGCTTGGGATGTGATCTCGTTCGAAACGGGTGCGGTAGTCGGCGTATGCCTCCGCTACTGCGCCGGTTGCTGCATCTTCCTCCACGATGGGTATGATGGTAGCGATTGTGGTCATTGGTCTGGCCTGCCTGTAAGAGCCTGGTCTTCGAGTGCGGAAATCAAAAGGTTAGACGTGCGGCGAGCTGGAAAGCCCTGGGGCCGCCAGAACCAAAGAACCCTCCTGCGGTTGTGACTGCGGAGTAGAAATTCGACTGCACTGTTTGCGGGCGTTGACCGTTTTGTGCCGGTTGAAATGGGCCGATCGAGATGTTGCGGCCTGGGTAGTTGTTGTTGCTGGTCCCACGGATGTTCGTCTCGTTGAATATATTGAACGCTTCTCCGATTAGGTTGAGGGCGATTCCTTCCTTGAATTTGAATTGCTTCTGCAAGCGAAAGTCGAGAGAGCTGAACGGACTGAAGAAGTTTATGTTAGCCGGGACGTTCTGAAGCGTCCCCCCGGCGAGGCACGGAAACGCCGCGGGGCACACGGGGAGAGCATTCCATTTGTCGATCATTGCGTTCAGCTGGTTGCTGTTTTTGATCTCGCGACCGAGGGAGTTGCGCGAGATGAGGGGAAGGCGAGAGCCGCTGGCTCCATTGATCGCTGTGCCGGGAAGGAAGGTGTCGGCGGGCACACCCGATCCGAAGGTGTAGATTGGCGCGAAGGAGATTTGCCACGGAAACTGGACTCCGCCGTAGAACGTGATGCGGTTCAGCTCATCGGTGACGGCGTATCCCTTCTCGAGTTGAGGCTGGTCGATCCCTTCGACTAGATTGACCTGTTCGTTGGCGTTGTTGTTGGTGAGTTGATCGTCATCGGAGTAGTCGAGCGTCTTCGATAGCGTGTAGCTGATGTTGTATTGATAACCGATATGGCCCAGTTGCGACTGCCGGTGCTGAAGACTGAAGATCAGGCCGTCGTACCAGGACTTTGCCCTGGACTCGATGAGTGTGATGTTGTCGGAGACTCCGTTGAGCGGGTCGGTTAAGCTGCACGGTACGTCATTGCCTGGGCACTCGACGTATGGAGATGTAGAGCTTGTGCTACGAAGCAGATGGCCGTTCAACTGCCGATTGGCGAAGACGTATAGCCCGTCGGCTGACATGACCCAGCTGCTGCCGAGTTGCTGCTGGAAGCCAAGAGAGAATTGTTGAACGAGAGGATGATGGGCGTCGGGGCCCATGCCAATCATGCCCACTCCGCCGGTCTGATGAGGGCCGCTGAATGGCGCTGCGAGGCTGGGACTGCCTGTGCCAAAGCTTGCTTGAGGAGCAAAGCAGGCGTTGAGACTGGGCGGACCTGGCACAAAAGGAGAGACACAGTAAGAGCCCGCGTATTGGGTGACGGTCAAAGCGCGATCGTTCTGCACGAGCTCTTCAGCACCGCTTTCGAGAATGATGCGGTCGTAATAGATGCCATAGCCGCCGCGGATGACTGTCTTCCCCATGCCAAACGGATCGTAGGCGAAACCGATGCGGGGGCTGAAGTCCTTCTTGTCGGGTGTTTTTTTGAGGTCGATAACATTCGCCATCCAGGTGCATGGGACGGTCGGCACAGTGGTTAGGTTGGGGCACGGGTCGTGAGCACTGGAGGTCCCGGTGAGGTTCGAGTCATACTCCCAACGCAGACCAAGGTTGAGAGTCAGTTTGGGCAGGACGCGCCAGTCATCCTGGGCATAGAACGCAAAATAGCTGTTGAAGACTGTTGGGATCGGGACCGGAGTGACCGGCGCACTGCTCTCGATTCCAACTGCCTCGGGAATATCAAGATCGTTAATCTGACCGTCTCCGTTCAGGTCGGCAAAGCCGAAGTTGGTCGTCAGGATTACCGTGCCGGTGCCGAAGACGTTGATCTCTCCATGTGCGGTGTAGTGCTGAAATTCGCCGCCAAACCTGAGGGCATGCTTCCCAAGGGCCCAGGAATATGCATCGCCGAACTGATACCGATTCAGATAGGTGGCCTGTGGAAGGTTAAAGTTTGCTCCGTCTGCGAGGTCTGGAAAGATGAGTTCGTTGGTCAGGCCCAATTGGGGATTCGTTGTGGGCGCATTTGGTGAGTAGGGCGGAATGTTGTTGTAGAAGTTGTCGTAGTGGAACGCAAAGTTGTTGACGCGGGTGGAAGACAGGACTGTCGTGAGACCAGCGGCGAGCGAGTTGAACCGGTTGAGCGAGTTCTGCCGTTCTGCGGCGGTGAAGGAGGGTGTGGTTTGGGAGGGCGTGGCTTCCCCTGTATCCGTGGAACGATTGAAGGAGTAGCGCACCATGAGGTTGTTATTTGAGCCGAGTTGCTGGTCGTATCGCGTTGACCAGAGCGCTTCGCGAAGTGGGGAGGGAGCGGAGGTGTTTTGAATCTGAGAGGTCGTGAAGTTACGCGTGCCGGTTTGAAGCGCAGCATTCTGGTCGCGGTATTCAAAACCTGTGAAGAGCCAGGCCTTGTCCTTTCGGATAGGACCACCGAGCGTCGCGCCATACTGTTCTCTGTCGAATGGCGGCGTCCGGAGGGACCGGTCGAACGTCGCTGGGAGTGCCTGCAGATTGCGATTGCGTTCGTAGAAAAAGAGCGAGCCGTGATATTGGTTCGTCCCGGTCTTGGTGACGATGTTGACGATGCTGTTGCCCGAACGTCCGACCTCGGCTGTGAATCTTGCGGTCGCTATCTGGAACTCCTGGATGGAGTCTTCGGGGAAGTTTGCGAGCGTGCCACCAACCACTTCGTCGTTGTTGTCTCCTCCGTCGACAGTAATGTTGCCGCCTCTTCCGAAGCCGCCCGCTGAGCTCACTTCGAGCGTGTTCGTCTTTGTGGGGTCGAAGGTCGGCGCCGGGCGGTTACCCGGGACGAGATATGCGAGCTCGAGGAAGTTTCTACCGTTGAGGGGAATACTCGAAATCGTCTGCGATGTGATCTGGCCTTGGATCATAGACTGCGTAAGATCGACCGCCTGGTTGACGCCAGTGACATTTATTGTCTCTTTGGCGCCTGCGGCGTGCAGACCAACGTCGACTGTCTGTGTCTTCCCCACTGCGAGAATGAGGCCGTGGGTCTCGGTCGCCGCAAAGGTCGGACTCTCGACTCGCAGGTCGTAGGTTCCAACTTCCAGGGAAGGAAATACGTAGAGACCCTCGGCATTGGTCTGCGTCTCGCGCGATGTGCCCTGGGCCAGATTCGTGACGGTCACTTGTGCCTCGGAAACCCTGAGGCCCTGCGGATCGGTGACCCTGCCGTTGAGTGTGCTGCTGGGAAGTTGGCCGTAAGCCAGTGTTGTCACCGTCATGCAAACAAGTACTGCGAGGGTCTTACGCATCGTCGCACTCCAATACCCGCACGAATCTACGAGGGTGTATCTCAAGGCGCACCCTCTCATACGTTTTTGCCGCGGAAATTCGTGGTCGGCTTACAGCGACGCAATACTACCGGCACGGCTCAACATTGTCGTGGTCCAGTAGATTGAGTTGTTTCTCGATCTAATGATTGGCTTATGCGGTTAGATTGATGCGCCAAGAGGTAGGTTTCGAAGGGTGACGGCTCTCTTTTTGTCCGCCTCCGACAACGCATCCAAAAACTTGCGGTCAGTTGCAAAGAGTGTTCAGAGTGCCTGAAAGAGTCAAGTTCTCGTCGGGGCTTCATCCCCCTTTGAACTTCAGTTTTGCAGATGACCTGATCGTAAAAAGTGCCGTCTGTCGGAAGATGTCTGGTGACATAGCCCGAGGAGATGCAAACGCGGGCCCGAGCGCAAAAAATCCCTACCTTTGGTGGCGGATCTGCCTTTCGGTGGCCTTTCCATTCCTAGCCACTTTCATACCTCTGTGGTGCCCCCTGTTTATCATTGCGAAGTACTCCGAGAGGAATGACCCTGTGCGATCTCCACGACAGCTCAAGATTGCCATTCTGCTTTTTTTCGCATCAATGACGTTCAGCAGGCAGACCTTCGCGCAGAACGGAAAGAATTCACCTGTCGTGGCCAGCGCCAAAGCTAGTTCCACACAAAAGCCAGACGGTGCAGCGGCTCAGTTGAGTGCGATCGTCGCCTCTGGGCGCCTTGAGGATCTTCGTTGGCCCAACTTCTCAGACTACCGGTTGCACCTCGTCAACTTTTACCGCCCTTCCGGATACAAACTGGCATGGGTTCGCGACGGCGAGCCGACCCCCCAGGCCATCGAGCTGATCCAGATATTGCAGAACGCCGATCGGGAGGGCCTTCGAGCGGAGGATTACGACGCCTCACGCTGGGCAGATCGCCTAAGACTGTTGCGGGGGCCGCATGAAAGCGCTGACGAAGCGCGCTTCGATGCCGCTCTCACCGCGTGCATCATGCGCTATGTCTCCGACGTGCACATTGGAAGGATCAACCCTGAAAATCTAGGGTTCGAGTTTGATGTCTCTCACAAGAAATTAGACTTGCCGCACTTTGTGCGCGAACGACTGTTTGATGGCTCCGATCTACATTCAGAATTGGCCGGGATCGAGCCCCCTTTCCCAAGCTACCAACGACTCCGCGCCGCTTTGTTGCACTATATGGAACTGGAGAAGAGCGGTGACGGGGAGAAAGTGCTTGACGTCGGTGGAGTTTCTCCGGGCGGCCAGTACGCAGGGATCGCAGGACTGACAAGCCGATTGCGACTGTTGGGCGATCTACCTGACAACGTCACGATACCACCTGACGCCAAGATTTATGACGGACCGTTGGTCGATGCAGTCAAACACTTTCAAAGACGTTTTGGTTTGCGGCCAACCGGAGAACTCGATTACAAAACCGTGGTCGAGATGAATGTGCCGCTGAGCGATCGTATTGAGCAGATGCAGTTGGGATTGGAAAGGTTCCGCTGGTTACCATACACATTCAAACAGCCTCCCATTGTTATCAATGTTCCAGAGTTCCGCCTCTACGCGTTCAACGAAAAAAATGAAGTGGGTCTCACGATGAGAGTGAATGTGGGCGAGGACTATAGCCACCAAACACCTATGTTTGAAGGCAATATCCAGTACCTCGTCTTTCGTCCTTATTGGACTCCCACGCCGAATATTCTGCGCAATGAGATCATCCCCGATATGGAAAAAAATCCTTCTCTGGAAACCCAAAATCTGGAGCTGGTCAGCGCAAGCGGGAAAGTCATCCGCTCCGGGAACGTCACTCCTGCGATGTTGCAGCAGGTTCGATCAGGACAGCTGACGGTGAGGCAACCTCCCGGTCCCGAGAATGGAATGGGACTCGTCAAATTTATGTTCCCCAACCAACACGACGTCTATATCCACGACACTCCTGCGAGCCTCGATATGTTCTCTGAGGCAACGGAAGGCGAAGAAGGAGAGTTGAAACGCGTCGCGAGCCATGGGTGCATCCACCTACAAGAACCCGCCAAGTTTGCAGCCTGGCTCCTCCGCAACACTCCCGGTTGGGACTCGGACCGAGTTGAGAAGGCCATGCACGACGGCCGAGATAACCTGCAAGTAAATCTCGCCCCAGCTGTTCCCGTGATGATCTTCTACATGACTGTTGTCGTGGAAGAGAACGGCGACGTTCACTTCTTTCACGATATCTACGACCACGACAGAACGCTCAAGCAGGAGTTGGCCTTGGGTTACCCTTATCCCAAATGAACTCAAGCGCCCCTCAATCGCAGATGGTCGCGACTAGAATGTAATTAGGGTTTGATCTCAATCGGTGTGCCGTCGACTACCACTCGCCAGATTTCGTCGATCTCTGCATTGGTTACTGCGATGCACCCGTTAGTCCAGTCACCCTGTCGCTGATCTGGCCCTTTGAAGTCATTTGGCAGCCCATGAATGAACAGGTCGCCACCGGTTGGGACACCCAGTTTTCTTGCGCGAGCCACGTCTTCCGCGTTCGGATAAGAGATGTGAATGGACCTGTGATACTGACTATGTGCGTTATGCCGATCGAGTACGTAGTTGCCTTCAGGAGTTTTGAGATCGCCTTCCCTGACCTTAAGGCCGACCGGATTACCTCCTAGCGATACGGTGTACGTTTTCAGCACTTCATTGCCCTTCATCAACAGAAGCTTTCTCTCCCCCTTAAGAACTAGCACTTTGTCTGCTATGGCAGACGCTGGGAAGGAGGGATTGTCGGCTGAAAGCGCATGCGCGAAAACGACCGCTAAAGCGAGAAGCGAGACAACAGCGAGCTTCGTAATCTTTCCCAACCACATGCTACTCGTGCTCCGCGTTACCGGTGAGAGAGGACACAAGAGGCGCGAAATCCCCCAATGGTTAGCCAGGATCAGCTAACCCCGTCAAGGAGAATAACTCACTTGCCAATTGCTTTATAGAAGGATACTCGAGACTGACCAATCATACGAAGGTGGGATATAGAACTGGTCTGCTTTGCGTCGACATAGGGTCCTCAGCATCGATACTGATTTGACGGATAGATCGGGCAAGTTGGTTTTCTAAATAGATTCCCTGAGACTGCGCTTCGCTGGATTGCCACTGCTGAACGTAGTTTCACTGGGACGCGCTAGGTATCTCACGCTTCCGAAGGATGCATGTTACCGTTCACGAGAGTCGCGGACGCGTTTCACCTTCAGGAGAGTAATCAGCATCTTGGGAAGATATGCGTTTACGATGGACGATCTTGCAGCGACCCGGTAAATGAGGAGGAGCTTTGGTGAAAACAAAGATGCTTGCATTACTCGCGTCGGTTTGCTTTGTGGGCGCTGGTGTTGTCGGAATTGGGCAGTCATTTAAACACGGGACCACGCAACGCGTGTTCGGCCATCGGTCCGTGCCGCTGCTGACCGTCGACGGATTGACGTTCAAGGATCTGGATCGGAATGGCCGTCTTGATCCGTATGAAGACTGGCGCCTGCCGGCGGAGACTCGAGCCGCAGACCTCGTCAAGCGTCTGAACGTAGAGCAGTTGGCCGGACTGATGGTGCATGGAACGCTGCCGGGTTCAGGAGCTCTCGCGGCTATCGGCACCGGGAATCAATACGATCTGGAAAAGTCACGTGATCTGATCGTGAATCGGAATATCTCCAGCTTTATTACTCGTATGGGGGGCGATGCGAAAGGCCTGGCCGAGCAGAACAATCGAATCCAGGAGCTGGCGGAATCCTCGCCGTTCGGCATTCCAATTACGATCTCGACCGATCCGCGCCACCATTTTCAAAATATTCTGGGAGCCAGTTCAGTGAATCCGGCGTTCTCCCAATGGCCCGAGACGCTCGGCCTCGCCGCCATCGGCGACGTTGACTTAACCAGAAGGTTTGGAGACATTGTGCGCCAAGAATATATCGCGGTCGGTATACGGGAATCGCTAGCGCCCCAAGCCGACCTGGCAACAGAGCCCCGATGGGCGCGGATCGACGGGACTTTCGGTGAAGATCCCGAGGTTGCGGGCAAGATGACTGCGGCTTACATCGAAGGCATTCAAAACGGAAAGGACGGCCTAAACCGCAACGGCGTTGCCGCGGTCGTAAAGCACTGGGTGGGATACGGCGCGGTGAAAGACGGCTGGGACAGCCACAATTTCTACGGCAGATTCGCTGCACTCGACGATCACGAATTAGCAATGCACATGATCCCGTTTGTGGCGGCCTTTCGGTCTCATGTAGCGACTGTGATGCCGACTTACGCGATCCTGCAGGGAGTGACTCTGAACGGAACAGCGTTGGAGCAGGTGGGAGCAGGCTTCAACCAACAACTGTTGACCGATTTGCTAAGGAAGAAAGAAGGGTTCGCTGGTCTGGTGCTCAGCGACTGGGGAATCACGGAAGACTGTACGGAAGCTTGCATGAATGGAGAACCTGAAGGCTCCAAACCGACTCCCGCCGATATCGGGGTGCCGTGGGGCGTAGAGTCGTTGAGCCGCAAGGAACGATTTGCCAAGGCGATCAATGCAGGAGTTGACCAAATTGGCGGCACAAACAATCCAGATGCGATTGTGGCCTGCGTCAAGAACGGGACCATCTCTCGGGATCGAGCAGAAATGGCAGCCAGAAGCATCCTGGAACAGAAGTTCTCGATGGGGCTGTTCGAGGATCCGTATGTGGATGTTGCCGCTGCGGGCAAGATCGTTGGGAATGGGGAGTTCGTGAAGGCCGGCGGGGACGCGCAGGCGCGTGCGGTTGTCATCCTCGAAAACAAGACCATCCCGAACACGGGTAGAAAGTTGCTTCCGTTGCCATCAAGTAAGCTCCGCCTTTATGTGCGAGGCATCGATCCGGCGGTTGCAGAAGCGGCTGGCTTCACCGTGGTTTCGGAGGTCAGCAAGGCGGACTTGGCGGTGATCCACGCAGCACCTCCGTTTGCCAGCGAACATCGGGGATATTTTTTTGGCAGTCGTCAGCATGAGGGCAGGCTGAATTACATCGAATCCGATCCGGACTATGAGGCACTCGTGGCGGCGAGCAAAGTCGTACCGACAGTGTTTGTGACTACCCTCGAACGTCCGCTGATCCTGACGAATGTAAAGGACAAGGCCACTGCGCTTCTGGGAGACTTCGGCATCGATAGCAAAGAGGTGCTGGAGGTTCTACAGGGTCGCGCAAATCCTCAAGGTCATCTGCGTTTTGAGCTACCCTCATCGCTCAATGGAGTGATGAAGCAGAATGGCGCTGAACCACATGACTCGGCTCCCCCGCTCTATGCGTACGGGTACGGGCTTAGCTACTGAACTCAAGATCATATTCGGGTACATTTGCTAGAACTGGAACTCTAGACTGACAAATGTGCGCAAATAGATGAAAGGTTCGTCAACAAAGAACGCGGGACGTCAAGACTCTTTAAACACTTCGTCGTATCGTTTCGGCCTCGGTAACGACGTAGTCCATCGGCACATCATACTGCTGGGGCCAAATCGTTTCGAGTCGCAAGGCCGCAAAGCCTACGCCGATACTAAGAGGTTTCGGTTCAGCCGCTGCCAACGTTCTGTCGTAATAACCACCACCGTACCCCAGCCGATAACAGCAATCATCATAACCAACCAGCGGGACTACCAAAGTGTCGGGGACCAAAACGCGAGACTCTGCAGGATAAGGAATACCAAACACACCGGCAACCATACGGCATCCTGGGGTCCAGAGGCGAAAAGTGAGCGGTTGCGATCGCCCAACAACCATCGGGAGTGCAGCAGTTCCTCCTTCAGCGAGAAAACGATGGATTAGAGGAAATACTTCGATCTCGCCCCGAAAGGGCCAATAGAAACCAGCAATCCTTGTCCCATGGGATTGGAATATAGAATTCACCCCGTTGAGGACGTCATCGCTTGCGCTGGTCCGTTGCTTTTCAGGAAAGGAAGTGCGCAATTCAAGAAGCTCTGACCTTTTTTGTTCTCGCCAGGCGATGAGTTGTGCTTCCTGTCCAGTCCCTGCGAACCCAGGGTTCATTGGGTCATCCATATTATTTTTTAGCGTAGTTGCATCTGTGTTTTGCGTAAGAACAGTGTAATCCCTTGCGATGGACCCAAGTGCACATTCGGGACGGTAACACTTGCCTCATCTTCATCGGTTGCGATGAAGATCACGTCGCTGAATGGAATCTTTTGTAATTACTACGACAGCGGCGACGATTCCAACCAGCGGAAAAAGAACTAATAACAACACATAGAAGATCATGGACATCTCCCCAAGACCAAATTTGTCTATCTTGCCTTGCTACTCGCGAACGCTCGTAGTCCGGCGAACAGCGGTTGATGTTCTATGCTCCGCGTGTAGCTCGTCTCACTTGATAGTCAGCTAACCATGGCACAGCCAACTCTTGCCAAGAGAATACATCGCAATACGATGTAATTGCTCAACATACCACACGAGGAAAATAGCTGGGTAGTAGAAGTGTGCTTGTGTTTTCAACCCTTCCAAGATCGAGCGCTAAATCAGTAGTCGGACGCACTAAAGCTATGTGAGATCCGTGGTCAATCAGAATCACATAGCCCTGGATTACTTTTGGCTTTTAAGGAGCGGGAGGCTTGCAACCTCGCTCATTGTTCGAGGTTGCTTCTGAAGTTCCTACCATCGGTCTCCTCGGTGCGCATCAGTGAACACCGAAGCACATCCGGGGGGCGTTCCGCACGCACTGAAAGGCGCAACAGGCACCGACCATGCATAGGGAAAAATGGCACTCGCGCAGAAGTGATCCGTTTACTGGTAAGTCATTTGTCGTATTGGTGCCGGGAGGGGGGGTCGAACCCCCACGAGGTTGCCCTCGGCGGATTTTGAGTCCGCTGCGTCTGCCAGTTCCGCCATCCCGGCTATATTTGCAATCTCTGAGAGACTCTATTCTTTGCTCTCCAGCACTCAATGCGAAACTAGAGCGCCTAAGATTGGCCTGCTAAATTAGTGACCTCATGCCTCTAGTATCGCATAGCATTCGTCTACCGACATACTTTCAACCGCGACGGTTAGGCCAAAGCCAGGCAGCCCCGCGGACACCGCTAGAGTCTCCGTACTTTGCTTGAACGATCGGTGTCGAGGTCTCCCCTCCGAAAACATATTGCGGCAACAGCTTAGGCAGCGCTCCATAAATATGCTCCACCCTGGATACTCCCCCGCCAACCACAATCACATCTGGGTCGAGGATGTTGATCACATTGGATAGCCCGCGCGCCAGACGATCTTCGAACCGCTCGATAGCCTCTGCGGCCACCCGATCGCCCGCAGCGAAGTTTGCAACGATCTCCCGCGTAGTCTTCGCAGTACCCGTCACACTTTTGTAATCCCGCGCAATTCCCGTCCCCGAGACCCACATCTCCATACATCCCCGATTCCCGCAGTAGCATGCAGGCCCAGGAGACTCATCGGGCTTCGGCCAAGGTAGTGGATTGTGCCCCCACTCGCCCGCAACTCCATTCGGTCCGTCGTGGACGCACCCCTCCAAAGCCACTCCGCCTCCGCATCCAGTCCCCAGAATCACGCCATACACAAAACGTACCCCAGCGGCAGCGCCATCCGTCGCCTCTGACACCGCAAGGCAATTTGCATCATTAGCGACTCGCACCTCACGGCCAAGAGCTGCGGTCAGGTCTGTGTGAAATGGTTGGCCATTCAGCCATGTTGAATTGGCGTTCTTAACACGCCCTGTAACCCTTGAAATGGTTCCTGGAATTCCTGCTCCCACCGTGCCAGTCTTACCGGTCTCCGCTTCCATACGGTGAACAAGCGCAACCATTGCTTTGATCGTCGCCTCATAGTCGTCTCGCGGCGTATCGACACGGTGTCGAGCCAACTCTGTACCGCGACCATCGATAGCCAATGCCTCAATTTTCGTTCCACCAAGATCAATCCCGATGCGCATTCCGCTCTCTGTCATTAAACCTTCCAATCTTCTCGCTCACCCTTCTAAAAATGGGGTACAACGAACCTACTGAATCTTGCCAAAGGGACGCAACCGTCGCAGCTCCGTGCCGCACGCAATCGCGTTTAGCGCCGCTAGCTTCAGATTGTCTGCGGCTAGCCAAAGCCAGAACCGCCTTCCCTGCTCGCCCTCACCGGCGTCTTTACTTACTCGTACCATGACGTCCTCTTGTCCGGCCGCACTCAGGTTGCTAGGCGGGTCAGATTCCTCACTGACGACGTCGATATGCTCCCCGCCGAGCGCTGCCTCCACCTCTTCCCGCGTACTGTCTGCGGCGAGTTCCACCAGCATCGAAACAACATATCCATGAAACACAGGAGCCTGCACAATCTGCAGCGCAAGTGTCGGCAGCCGAGAGTCAGCCAACCCCGCATAGTGTTTGCGGATACGCTCTTCAGTGGCACGCAACTTCACCTTCGCGGTATCGCCCAGCGAAGGCAGTAGATTGAAAGCCACTTGCGCATCATACTGTTCCCGCGGCAGCGTCTGAAACGAAAGCAACGTGACCGTCTGCTGATGCAATTCATCCATTGCAGCGCGACCATACTCCGACGCTGGCTCCATGACGGTTGCAGCAACACTCGTCAAAGGCAATCTCTCTTGCACCCTTCCCGCAACCAAGGCAAGCATTACGGCGACTGGATGTGCCGCGACAACGGCAGGCGTCTTTAGGTCCGGTTCCGGTCCACTTTGTCGGTTCTTGTCCGCTAAAATCTCCGTCACCCATGGCGCCCGTACCAGAACATCCTTTTCGTCCTCCAATGCATAGGTTAGGTCGACAATACTTGCGCCGGCACGCCGCGCGGCCTGCCAATGCTTCTTCGTCACAGCCGCATCGCCCGAAAAGAAAACAAAGTCCATCCGATCGAAAGAAGATGCTTCCAGCCGCTGTATAAACGCAACCTCATCCCCAGCCGCAGTCACTTGTCCCGCCGCCTCCTCTTCGTCGAGCAGCACAAAGTCCGATGCTCCCAGCAACGACTCACCCAACTCTTCGCTCAGCTCTTTACCGGCAAGCGAGGACGCACCAACAATTCCGATTCGATACATTGTGTCCGTCATATTTACCTGAAAAGTCGTCTAGATAAGGGATCTGAAGAGCCAGACCACTATTTTATCTGTTCACCCTGCATCACCGAATCGCAGCACTCGAATGCCGTCGCTCTCTGCCCCACGAATACGCCAGCCGAGCCACCACGCCAGATACCAGATACGCCATCGCGATAATAATCAGCATGTATTGGTGATACAGCACAATCGACGCACCTACTACCGCTATAACCGCAAACAGCCTGTAGGGGTGTCGTGCTCCAACCGTAATCTCCTTCGCGCTCCAGAAGCGCCAGTTGCTCACCATTAGAAAGCTGGTAAACAACAACAGGCAAAGCCACACCACTGAAACCCACGGGTTGTCGATTGGCGATCCACGCTGAAAGTGAACCACCGAACTGATCACGCCCGCACCCGCCGGTATCGGCATCCCTACAAAATACTTCTTGCCCGGACGACCCGGATTGCGCGGCTGCGGATTGATGCTGATATTAAATCGAGCCAACCGGCTGGCGCCGCAGATCAAAAAAATAAAGCAGACAAACACCCCGATATGGACTATCTGCTGCCGCGCCTCCGGATGCGCCATCGACGGCAACATGCGGAAGCCCCAAATGTAAGCCAGTAAACTCGGCGCAACGCCAAACGTAATCACGTCCGCAAGTGAATCGAGTTCCCTACCAAAGTCACTCGTCGTATTCGTCATTCTTGCGATGATTCCGTCCAGCCCATCAAACAGCACCGCAATTCCTAGGGCCAGTGCAGCTCGGTCAAAGTAACTCTGGTCCGCCATCGACCCTTGAATACTCTGTGTAATCGCGTAGTATCCCGCAGCCATGTTGCCCGCCGTGAACAGGGACGGCAGCACATACATCCCGCGACTGGGCTGACGCCTCATCTTACCGTCAGTGCCTATCTGTGCATCCTCCATCAAGCCACCACTGCCGATGCTTCATTGAGCGCCTGCTCTGGAAGCACAGCCAGTACAGTCGATCCGCCCTTTACGCGAGCCCCCGTCTTCACCTTCAGGTTCGCAGCAGCAGGAATCAGAACATCTACCCTCGACCCAAATTTGATGAGGCCGATTCTCTGTCCGCGCTCCACCCGGTCACCCACCTTCAGATTGCAAACGATGCGTCGCGCCAGTAGCCCCGCAATCTGTTTAAAGCTGACCTCGTAACCGCCGGCGTCGATCGTGATCAAAGTCTGCTCGTTATTGAGCACCGACTCCGGCTTCATCGCATTCATAAATTCGCCTTTGCGAAACTCGCACACCTTCACTACACCGCCCACAGGCGAGCGGTTCACATGCACGTCAAAGACATTCAGAAAGATGCTAAGCCGTAACCGGCTTCCACTAATCGTCTCGATCCACTCAGCTTCCGTAACCACGCCATCGCCGGGAGACACAATCTGTCCCGGCGCCTGAGGAATCGTCCTGTTCGGATCACGAAAAAACCACAAAAAGAAAGCCGCCAGCACCACCGGCAACGCCACCAGCGCAATCGGCATATTCAAATACCAGAGCACTGCCGCAACCAACCCAAGCCCTAAGGCATAGAAGAAACCGTCTCGCACCATAAGTGACTCGATTATAAGGCCACGTACACCTCGGACTTGGGCGCGACTTCGCCCCAGCCGATCGCCACCGTGCCCTCGAAGCCTTGTCTCTTGGACCTTAGGATGCTACTCCCAGCCGCCGAAGCCGCTCGATCTCATCCTTCAGTCTGAGCTTCAACTTCTTCAAACGTACCTCTTCCAGTTGTTCGGAATCCGTCAGAAACAACTTGGATCGCAACGTATCCAGCCTGCGATCATACAGGCTATGTTCTTGCATCAATTGTTGAATGGAAGGAAACGACGCAGGGTGGGGCAGCTCGGTGAACTTGCCAGTTTGCACGTGAGAATACCTCCAGCACAGACAACAACGCACTGATGGCCGACAAACTATCACAGCGCAATCAACACGGGCAATGTGGATTACGCACCTTCCGCTAACTTCAACTGCATCAGCAACGCGTCGTCGTCGGGATCTCGATAGTATCCAGCACGTTCACCGACGGCAACGAAGCCCAACCCTCTGTAAAGCGCAATCGCCCCCGCACTCCCAGACCTAACCTCGAGTTCCATCTCCGTCGCGCCCCGCTCCACACACCAGCGAATGACCGCTTCGCAAAGCATCCTGCCAACCCCACTTCGCCTCGTCGACACGCCCACCGCAACGCTTTCAAGCTCCCCCAAATTCACAACCTCTGAAACCAGAACCTTCCCCACGGCGAACCCCAGCAACCCCGCCTCGTCCTCCGCAACGAAGAGGCGCCTCCTCACCGCACCATCAGCAAGTCCGCCCGAATCCACAATTGCTGCATACTCCGCCGCAGCCCAATGCGGAGCCTCCGCAGTCTCCTCTTCGAGCCGCATCACCCCCACAAGATCCGCAGCGACACCCTCCCGGACTCGATAATCAACAACACTCATCGAGCCGATCTCGGCACGGCAGGCTTTGCAAAAATCTCAGCATCCGTCCGCCGCAGATAATTCGCATCCAGCGTAGCCGCATCGTCGAACTCCCCCGATACAACCCGCTCCACCGCAAACGGCAAAGCATCCCCAGCCAATGGCTCCTCCACTAGCCTCAACCGCAACTCCACCAAACTCTCTTCTACCTTCGCCTCACACACCACCACCAACCCACCCGATGCCGCAACCATCACATCCTGCGCGCACATCAAGGCCTCCCGCACGCAGCTTCGCCCGACATATTCGCCGTAATAAAACTCACCGCGCCCCGCATCGAGCACCGTGTGCACCTTCTCACCGCCGTCATCGACGGAGCCGGCAAGCAACGCCAGACGCGACACCGCGATCAGCGGCACACCACCCGCCTCACTCAACCCCTTGGCTGCGCTCACGCCTACTCTTACACCAGTAAAAGATCCAGGTCCATGCACCACCACCACGGCCGTCAGTTCACTCAGCTTCCATCCACTTGCCCGCATCAGACGACGCACTGCCGGCACCAGCCGCTCCGACGAAGTTCTCCCCGGCAACATCTCAGTCGCAACAATCGTCTGTGCCGCGCCTGCGTCTCCCAGCGCGACGCTCCCCTCCGCACCAGCCGTATGAATCATTAAAAACCGCATCATTCCGCACCCTGATGCGGCTCAGCATCTCCCACAATCTCCAACAGCACGCCTCCTGTACTCGCCGGATGCACAAAGAAATACCGGTGTCCGCCTGCCCCCACCCTCACCGCATCGCTTGCCAACCTCACTCCCTGTTTGGTCAGCCGTTCAAACATCGCGTCAATCCCATCCACATGCACAGCAACGTGATGCAGCCCCTCACCGCGCTTCGCTAGAAATCTTCCAATCGTAGAGTCTTCCTCCGTCGCCTCCAGCAGCTCAATCCGGCTTTCGCCAAGCGGCAGCATCGCCGTCTTTACCTGTTCATGCTCCACAGTCTCCTCGTGACTCACCGCTAACCCCAACGCTTCATAAAATCCACGCGCCCCCGCAATACTCTTCACCGCAACACCCAGATGATCCAGCCGCAGTCCACGCTGCCGCACAGCACTCAGCCCCGCAGCGCCGTCAATCCTCACCTTTCGCGCTACTTTCTCCAGCGCGCGTTGCTTCACCTTCTCCATCAACTCCTGCACACCTTCCCCTGTCGTCGCAACGGTCCGCACAACCGGTGGCACCCAACCATCTGGGCCCAACGCTAAACCCTGCATAGCAACAATCTCCTGTTCCACCAGTTCGGCGCCCCCACGATCGCTCTTATTGACGACGAACACATCCGCCACCTCCATCACCCCGGCCTTCAGACTTTGCACCTCATCGCCCATCCCGGGAACCAACACCAGCACAGTCACATCCGCAAGCCCGATCACATCTACTTCATCCTGGCCCACCCCCACCGTCTCAATCAGAATCGTCTCCCGCCCCGCCGCCTCCATCACCACGCAGACATCCGCAGTAGCGCGAGTCACACCACCCATCGCACCCCGAGAAGCCATGCTGCGGATAAACACCCCATCATCCCCGGCAAAACCCTGCATCCGAATCCTGTCCCCCAGCAGTGCGCCCCCCGTAAACGGGCTTGAGGGATCGACCGCCACCACCCCAACACTCTGCCCCTGCTGCCTCAGCCATCTCACCATCTGGTCTACCAGCGTGCTCTTACCTGCCCCCGGCGGTCCCGTCACTCCCACTCGTAGCGAGTTCCCCGCAAACCCACGGCAAGCCTCAATCAACGCTGCCGCCGCCGCGCCGCCACCCTCCACGATCGACAACGCCCGAGCGAGAGCGCGCACATCCCCCGACCGCAGCCGCGACACCATACTCACGACACTTGTCCCGTCCGTATTAAAAACCTCATCCACGTCAGCGATGATACCGTGCTCTTGGCTCGCCTATCACGGGCTGCGCCAAGCGCAGATCTTCTGAATTCACCCATTATCATGGCTTCGGCAGTTAGCAAGATATTTGTAACCGGGAATGATCGGGAAATTGGCTAGGATGTCGCTTGACACCGAGTGCCCAATACGGACTATCCTCTTCCTCAACACCCCTTGCACCGAATCTGCCGCAGCAGGACCAGTCCGGGGCACACGTCAGACCAACATTTACGCTGGAGTTGCAACTAATGTCGATCAATACTGCCAGCCTGCCTGACTCGGGCTTCTCCGCCACCACCCCGGAAAAATCAAACATCCGCTGGGTCGTCTGCGGTCTTCTGTTCCTCGCCACCACCATCAACTACATGGACCGCTCGGTCTTCTCCCTCATCGAGCCGCTCCTCCACCTCGATTTCATGGGCTGGATTCCGGGCGTGGACGCCGCCCACCAGACCGCCTACAACCTCAACTTCGGCCGCGTACTCATCTGCTTCCAGATCGCCTACGGCATCGGCTTCCTCTTCGCTGGCCGCATCATCGACAAGCTTGGCACCAAAACCGGCTACGCCCTCGCCATCCTGGTCTGGGGTTGCGCCTCGATCAGCCACTCTGTCGTCACCAGCGTCGCAGGGTTTTGCATTGCCCGCATCTTTCTCGGCCTCGGCGAGTCCGGCAACTTCCCCGCCGCCATCAAAGCCACCACCGAGTGGTTCCCCTCCGAAGAGCGCGCTCTCGCCACCGGGCTCTTCAACTCCGGCACCAACGCTTCCGCGTTTATCGCGCCCGTCCTCATCGCAGCCGTCGCCGCCCGTTGGGGCTGGCACGCCGCCTTCATCTGCACAGGTTCTATGGGACTCGTTTGGGCGATCCTATGGGTCATCTTCCCGTACAACAAACTCCGCCGTGGCGCTACCCAGACCCAGGCCAACCTTGCTCCCGTCACCCAGGGCGGTTCGATCTATCCCATCCTTCTCCGCCACCGTGGCTTCTGGGCCTTCTGCATTGCTAAAGGCATCACCGATCCTATCTGGTGGTTCTATCTCTTTTATCTCCCTAAGTTTCTCAACGACAACTACGGCCTCAATCTAAGTCATGTCAAATATCCGCTGATTGTCATCTACGCTGCAGCGAGCGTTGGTTCCATCGCCGGCGGCTGGCTCTCCGGCTTCCGCATGAAACACGGCCACAGCGTCAACTCCGGGCGCAAATTCGCTCTTCTTATCTGCGCAATCTGCGTCCTTCCCATCATGCTGGTTCCGCATATGCACACTCTCTTCCCCGATAATGCATGGCCGGCCATCGGCCTCTTTTGCCTCGCCACCGCCGCTCACCAGGGCTGGTCCGCCAACCTCTTCTCCACGCCAACCGACATGTTCCCATCCACCAGCGTCAGCACCGTTGTAGGTATCGGCGGCGCGGCGGGCGCCCTCGGAGGCGCGTGCTTCACCTGGCTCGTCTCTCATTTCTTCTCCCTCCACCCTTTGCTCATCTTCACGATGGCGGGCCTCGCCTACGTGACCGCTCTCCTCATCTTCCAAGTACTCATACCCCGTCTCGGCGCCCGGCAGACCATCTAACTCTCGCCTTACCCACGACCTGACGAATGTTGCTCAAATTGGACCATTCGCGCGTCCGGCTCCGTCGCCTCTCCCAAAACACGCGCCTTTATCGCCGTGTTACCCTTCATCAAATCCCGCTCAAGGAGCAGCACGCAGCGTGAAAAAAGAGGCAAAAGAGCAGTTCGACGAGGTCTCTGGACATAGCCAGCTCACCATGCACGTCGTCGAGCACATTCGCTCTCTCATCAGCTCAGGCGAGGTTCGGCCCGGCGACCGCCTCCCTCCCGAACGCGATCTCGCTCGTCAGCTTAAGATCAGCCGCTCCAGCCTCCGCTCCGGCATTGGATTTCTTGCCGCCATGGGGGTCCTGAAGAGCCGCCACGGCGCCGGTACCTTCGTCGCCTCTGGGCCGCCATCGTTCGACTCCAGCTCCTTCTCCGTCCTCGGAGCTCTGCACGGGTTTCATCCATGGCAGATGTTTGAAGCCCGCATCGTCATTGAGTCCAACGTTGCCGCACTCGCCGCCGAGCGCGCCACCGACGAGCACATCGCCGAGTTGGCCGAAGAAGTGGCTGAGATGTACGCCTCCCTCGAAGACCCGCAGCAGTACCTGATCCACGACGTTCGATTCCATCGCACTATCGCCAAAGCCTCCGGCAACCCCATCCTGGGCGCGCTGATGGAGACCCTCACCGCCAGTCTCTATCAGCTTCGCAGCAAGACCATACAAAACGCCGTCGATCTCAAAGAATCCTCCGAAATGCATCGCGAGATCTACCGCGCCATCCGCTCTCACAACCCCCAGCAGGCCCGTCGCGCCATGGAGCAGCACCTGAACCTCGCCCGGCTCGCCCAGGCCTCCGAAACCGAACATGTTGAGCCTCCCGTTGAGGAAGTTCCGGCTCCTCTGGCCGACGTAATCCTTCCGGATCGATAGACTTTTCAGGACTTTTTTAGTTTCGTGGTGGAACAGCGTTTTTGCAGGGAGTTTTTGGCAAAAAGTGTGTTTGGACGTGGTTTTTTGCCGGTGTGGGTGTGGTGATTTGCGTGGTAAACGTGGTGTTTTAGCACCTACTTTTTTGGCTCTGAAAAATACGCCAACTTTTTGAGATTTATTTTTCGGTGCGTGGCTCGCGACGACGCGCTTGCCCGAAAACTCCCGGGTCACCCTGCTAAACTGGGCTCTGGCCCATGCCCAAGAAAAAGTTCTATCTCACTACCCCTATCTACTACGTCAACGCACGCCCACACATAGGCCATGCGTACTCGACCATTGCGGCCGACGTGATCGCGCGCCGCCACCGCCTGCTCGGTGACGACACCTTTTTCCTGACCGGCACCGACGAGCACGGCCAGAAGGTCGAGCGCTCCGCCGCTGCTGCGGGCATTCCGCCCCTTCAATTCGCCGACCAGGTCTCGGCCACCTTCCGCGCCCTCTGGGACCGCATGGGCATCACCTACGACGACTACATCCGCACCACCGAACCTCGTCATACCGAAGCCGTCCAGAGGCTCTTTCAGCTTCTTCTCGACCGCGACAAGATCTACCTCAGCAGCTACACCGGCCAGTACTCGATCGGCGAGGAGATGTTCGTCGACGGGCCTCCCGGCACCATCGGGCCCGATGGCAAGCCGACCGAAACCGTCACAGAGGAGAACTACTTCTTCCGCCTGTCCCAATACCAGCTCCCCCTCATCGATCTGATCGAGAGTGAAGACCCCGAGAATCGTCTTCTCATCCAGCCCGAGTCGAGCCGCAACGAAGTCCTGAGCTTTCTTCGCGGCAATGTCGCCGAAGCAAGTGAACGCGGCGATGTCCTCGAACTGTCGGCCCTCGGTAAGCCTTATCTTCCGGGGGCCCTCAAAGACCTTTCTATCTCGCGCACCAGCTTTAAGTGGGGCATCACTGTACCCGGCAACGAGAAGCACGTCATCTATGTCTGGCTCGACGCTCTGGCCAACTACATGACCGCCATCGGCTACGGAAGTGACGACCCCGCCGAGCAGGAAAAGTTCAAGCGCTACTGGCCGGCAGATCTGCATCTTGTGGGCAAGGAGATCACACGCTTCCATTGCGTCTACTGGCCTGCGTTCCTGCTCGCCGCAGGCATCCCCACGCCAAAGTCCGTCGTCGCCAACGGCTGGTTGCTCTTCGATGACAGCAAGATGTCGAAGTCCAAGGGCAACGTCGTCCGCACCGAGACGATTCTCGATGCCTTCGGCACGGAGGTCTATAAAAAGCAGTTCCCCGACAGCACGAAGAAAGAACAAGATCTCTTCGCCGCCGATGTACTCCGCTACTTTCTTCTCCGCGAGATCCCGTTCGGACAAGACGGCAGCTTCAGCTTTGATGCGATGATCACCCGCTACAACGCCGATCTGGCAAACGGCTACGGCAATCTAGTCAGCCGCACTCTGAGTATGATCCGGCAGTATTTCAGTGCAGGTGAGACAGAGGGACGGCCTGGCGGTGATTCCTTAATTCCCCTTCTCGAGAACAACAACTCATCGTTTGAACTCAACGAAATTTCGGATCAATTCTCTTTCCCTGAAGCAGTTCTGGAAATAGTAACTAAGTGCTTCAGTACGTACGATTTTGGTAAGTCTTTGGAATCCAGTTGGAGTCTGATCGCGGTAATGGATCTTTTCATTAGCGATCAGGCGCCTTGGAAGCTGGCGAAAGCTGGAACCAGTGAGTCAGCGACTAGATTGCGACAAGTTCTATATGCCGCCGCGGAATCGATCCGCATCGTCACTGCCCTGCTGTACCCTATCCTTCCGTTCTCTACCGCAAAGGTATGGGCGCAACTTGGTCTCGGCGATATTGAACAAGCCGCAAAGAACGGCGAACTAAACAATCTCGAATGGGGCGGACTGAAACCTGGAACGAAATTCGGTGCGCTCGCTCCCATCTTTCCACGAGCAGACAAAGGACTCGCGCAGATCATGATTGATATGGAAAATCCCAACTCTACGTCTGAAAAGCCTGAGCAGCCGAAGCCCTCAAAGTTAGTGGATGAGACGACGACGCATACCTCTCCCGCACCGTCCGATCCGACCGATCCCGCCGCTGCGCCTCGAACTTCGTCGCTGCCCGAAGGAGCGCCCGGAATGACGGTCGCAGGGAGCTATGCGATCTCTACCGAGCGTCCCGGCACTCCGTCCCATACCGAAGCACGCGCCTCAGGTGTCTTTGCCAACTCGGCGGCTCGTTCGGATATTCCCGACACCCCGCAGATCGTCATCGACGACTTCGTCAAGGTCGATCTTCGCGTCGCGCAGATCGTCGTCGCTGAGCGCATCCCGAAGGCCGATAAGTTGCTTCGCCTTGAAGTCGATCTCGGCTACGAAAAGCGCCAGATCCTCTCCGGCATCGCAGAGTGGTACACGCCCGAAGAGCTTGTCGGCAAAAAAATCGTCGTGATTGCGAACCTCGCGCCCCGCAAGATGCGCGGCCTCGAGTCTCATGGCATGCTGCTGGCCGCCTCACACGGCGACGACGGCAAACCCGTTCTCGCGACCTTCGCCGAAGACATCCCCGTGGGCTCACGATTGAAATAAGTTTCGATGTTGATCGACGGGGCCGCGAGCAGTTCGTTTGGGTTGAAACGAGAGCTTTCCTGGGGGTGAGGAAGGCTGTGAGGATGAGTTGGGCAGTCTGCGTGCTCGAAGTGGAGCAGAGAAAATCTGCTTGACAACTTCTCTGGGCCGACGCATGCTTGTCCGTAAATTTATCCAGATCAACGGAAAGAAGCTCTTACCGATGAGAAAGTTTGTCTTCCCCGTTACCCTACTCGCCTCTGCCTTGGTTCTTTCTCTCACCGCCCACGCCGACACAATCGATAACTTCGTCCTTACCGGCAACGGCCTCGATGTCACGTTTTCCCTGCCTGCCTCGCCTCCGGGCAATGAGAGTACCTGCCCCATCGGCATCATCACCTCCTGCCTGCCCGGTTCAGAGACAGCCTTTACCGTCTCTACGCTGGTCACCACGAACGGGGTTAGCGAGATGGAATCCATTGATTTTCCAACGCTCCGCTTCCTTGGGGGGCTGAGCCTCGGCCTGGTTCCGGGAAGACTCTACGGCCCTGTGCTCTTCGCGCCTGACGCGGCCAATCCCACCTTCCTGATCGGCACCTTTGACCTGGGTGCGATCAACCCTAAGGGCGATCCACCTGTTCTTGACTACAGCCTCAGCATCACGCCGGAGACGACCGCGCAGACGCCTGAGCCGTCCACGCTCGGTCTGTTCGGCACCGGGCTGCTGGGTCTGATCGGCGTTGCGCGGAAGAGGCTTGGGTCGAGGTCCGGTTCGGCAGCGAACTAACTTCGCCAGGCTGATTCCCTGTTAGGCGATGACCTTCTGGACTCCGACTGCGACGACGAAGTAGTTGGCCATCACGTCGCCGACGTTCTTCAAGCTGTGCAACACGCCGGACGCGGTGAAGATGATTCCGCCGGGCTCGACGATCCCCGTCTTGCCGTCGCTGGTGACTTCGAGCTTTCCTTCGCGAATCAGGAGGAACTCCGAGTGCGTGTGCCGGTGCGGTGGATGCGGCATCTGGCCCGGCGGCAAGGCGGTCTCGTGGACTTCGACAAACTCTCCCGTTGCGAGGCGGCCCTGAACCACAGCTCGGCTGGCGCCGCCGTTCGCTGAGGCGTGTACCGGCAACTTGTCGAAGGAGAATATCTCGGAGTGGGCGAGCACCGGCTCTCCACCGGGCGCATTGTTTTGTCCTTCTGCCACTGCACCGCCCATCGCTGCAAGAGCCGATAGAGCGACACAAAGTTCACGACGGTTCAAATTTTTCATGGGGACATACTACGCGGTCCGAACTAAATCAGTCATCTGCTGCTTTGTTGTGCTTGTGCCGGCGTTGCGATTCCCGCCTCATGCGATAACCTGAAAGAGATGCCTCTGATCGACTCTCACGCCCACCTCGACTTTTACAACGAGACTCCGACCGAGCGCGTGGAGGTGCTGCGACGCGCCTACGCCGCGGGGGTTCACACGGTTCTGGCGATCGGCATTGGCGATGGCCCCGCGACGATGCACCAGGCGCTCGAGATTGCCGAAACGGCCTCGGGGGAGGGGCTTCCGCAGGTCTTTGCGAGCGCTGGAATTCATCCGCAGGAGGCGGCTCACGCTGGGCCGGACGCGCTCGAAAAGCTGGCTGCGCTTGCCGCTCGGGAACGATGTGTTGCCATCGGAGAGATCGGCCTCGACTACTACCACTTCGATAATCCCGACATTGCGACGCAGCAGGAGGCTTTCATCGCGCAGATGCGTCTTGCAGCGAAGTTGCGCAAGCCGATCCTGATCCACTGCCGCACCAGCGAACTTGCGACGCCGCAGGCCAAGGAGAAGTATGGCGAGGCTGATGCGTGGGAGGATCTTCTTGCGCTGATCGATGAACATTGGACGCCGCACGCGCTGCCTGGGATCATGCACTGCTTCTCCGGTACTCCGGCTGAGGCGGAACGTTCTCTCGCTGCGGGATTTTATCTTTCCTTTGCGGGGAACCTGACGTATCCGAAGGCGCAGGGTATTCGCGATGCCGCCGTGCTCGCCCCCGCGGATCGGATTCTGGTCGAGACGGACGCGCCATTTCTTGCGCCGATTCCGCTTCGGGGTCAACGCAACGAGCCCGCTTTTGTCACGCAAACGGCGGCAGCCCTGGCTGAGCTTCGCGGCATCACACCAGAAGAGCTCGCGGACCTGACAACCGCCAACTTTAAAAATCTCTTCCCCTCGACGCGCTAAACACTCGGGCGCTGACATAATAGAGAGCGACAAAGTTACAGACGAAGGAACATACCCATGGCATCCGATAACAGCTTCGACGTAGTCAGCAAAGTAGAGATTCAAGAAGTAAAAAACGCCATCGACCAGGCCTCGAAAGAGGTTCACGCTCGCTTCGACCTGAAAGATTCGAAGTCGAAGATCGAGCTTGAGGGCAACGACACGATTCAGCTTGCGTCGCAGGATGAGTACAAGCTTCAGGCGGTCACCGAGATTCTGTCGCAGAAGCTGGTGAAGCGTGGGGTGTCGCTGAAGAACCTCGAGTTTGAGAAGATCGAGCCTGCGGCGAACTCGAGCGTGCGGCAAAAAATCAAGCTGGTGCAGGGGATTCCGTCCGAGAAGGCGAAGATCATCGTCGCCGCGATCAAGGACTCGAAGAAGAAGGCACAGGCCAGCATTCAGGGTGATACTGTGCGCGTCGTCAGCAAGGACCGCGACGTTTTGCAGGAGGTCATGGCGCTGCTCAAGGGCAAAGATATCGGCGTCGAGCTTCAGTTTACGAACTTCCGCTCTAACTAAGACGGATTCTCATTGCGAGCGCGGCAGCAAGCCCATTCCTGCTGCCGCCTTGCCAAAGCGTTGCCCGGATCAAAAATCTTGCTTACTTTTTCGAGCTTACTCTGAAGCCAAATCCACATCCTGATACTCTGACTAGTAAGTGAGTACGCTCTCCATCGCGACAGCAGCCGAGGTGTTCGACCTCCTGCGTGACGATTTAGCCGCCATTGAGCAGGAGTTCTCCCGCCAATCGGCCTCAAACGTCGAGGTCATCACCGACATCGCACGCTACCTGATCGCGGGCGGCGGCAAGCGCATTCGACCTCTTCTGCTGCTGCTTTCGGCGAAGGCGCTCGGCTGCACAAGCGAAAGCCGCATCCGGCTCGGTGCCGTGGTGGAGATGCTTCACACCGCAACGCTCGTCCACGACGACATCATCGACGAAGCTGACACGCGCCGCGGCCGTCCTTCCTCAAACACTACCTGGGGTAACGCCAAGTGCGTCCTGGCGGGCGATTGGCTCTACATGCAGTCGTTCTCGACGGCGCTTGAGGAGCGCAACTTCCGTGTCCTCGAGCTGCTCATCTCGCTCACCCAGCAGATGGTCGAAGGCGAGCTTCTCCAGATCGAAAAGCTTGGTCACCTCATCAACGAAGAGGAGTACTTCGACCTCATCTTCCGCAAGACCGCGTGCCTCTTCAAGGTCTCCATGCAGCTGGGCGCTGCCGTCACGCCGTCCCACGACTTCGGCGACCCCGAGGAGATTGAAGCGCAGCTTGGCGAGTATGGCCGCAATCTCGGCCTCGCCTTCCAGATTGTCGACGACGTTCTCGACCTGACAGCCGCCGAAGACGTGCTCGGCAAGCCCGTAGCTTCAGATCTACGCGAAGGCAAGGCCACACTCGCCGTCATTCACGCACTCGAGCGTGGCACTGGAGCCGACCGCGAAGCCATTCGCACCGTTCTCGCCGACCGGAGCTTCACCCGAGTCTCTCATCCGCAGATTCTCGAGATTCTGCAGCGCCATGGCTCGATCGACTATGCGATGGACACAGCCTGCGCCTACGCCGAAGCAGCCCGGCTCACCATCGCCGATCTGCCCGATTCCGAAGCCAAGCGCGCCCTTCTTTGGGTCCCCGGCTTCGTCACCTCACGCGACCGCTAGGTTCAAGGATGCGGTGAGCAAACCGACGACACCCCAAATGGCAAAGCCCGTCCTGGAAAATGGACAAATCCAAGGTACTTAACTTTTAGCCTCGACTTGCTTACATCCTAGTGAGAGCATTGCGCTTATGAGGGATAAGCGTAGATGCTACATCGAATAGAGATTCGGGTAGGGGCTATAGTTTTTACCCTCGCGTGCCTCTTAGAAGCCGCTCACTATTTCAATTTGTTAGAGCATCTATTGCCTGAGAAGTTGATCCTTATGGTCGACCAAAAGGCCATTTTCATTTTGATGCTCGTCGGTATTTTGATAATGGCTTTCGGGATTGCTAAGTCCTTGTTATCCCACGACGGCAAAGGCGCTGTTCCCACACATCCGAACGAGACTAAAAACACAAGTTCTTCAAACCCGCCTTGGACAGCAGGTCCCATCACAACTCAAAATGTTGAGGTTTACGCTTATCCTCCGAAACCTGCTAGAGTCGCCGCTCCTGCTACACCCAAACCAGCTTTTAGCATCGTCGCCATCTTGAATAGGACGACCAGTATTAATTTCTTCAAAGATAGCTTTGTTGCCGACGCCAAAGGGTATTCAGCTTTAGTAGTCGGTTTCAGAAACGACGGGATTGCAGGAAAGTCGGCCCATAGCCTGCATGGAGTTAGGGCGCATGTAATCTATCGCGATGCATCCGGCAACGAATTGTTAGACATTCCCTCCGCTTGTTGGCTAGAGGAGCCTACTGATTCTGTTGACTTGGAAATAGGTGTGGCAAGATATCTCATTGTTGCGGCCAACATGTCACGCGAAAATTGGGTCGCACCTTGGGTAAAGAAGCAAAAAGGCAAGAACTCTCACGGCTTCGACTTTGTGATTGATGGCGTAGACATTCCAAATGAATTCACAATTGTTGAAATTCGAATGATCGACACTGATAACTTCTCTCTCCCAAAAGAGAGATTTGAAATCAAAGAAATTGACGGCGACGTGAAAATGTTCAAACTCGCCTAAATCAGGAAATCAGGTCTTGTGACTACATCACTGCATCGGTAACGACAGGTATAGCGTCCCCAGATCGGTCAGCACGCCGGTCGCGCCCAGCAGGCTCGAGAAGTGTGGATCGGGACTTACTCGCCCCGTGAACCACGCATAGCGGAAGACATCGGTGCGGCTCTCGCAGGTTGCGACCATGTCGGTCATCTGAGCCTCCTGCTTTGCCAGCGTGTCGATCTGTGCGCCGTCATTCTGGCTGTGCCAGTTTGCAAACTCCGTCACCCAGAAAGGCTTTCCGTACTTGGTGAGCCGGTCCAGTTGCGCATCCAGTCCGTAGTCGTACCAGTGGAAGGCGAGGTAGTCGATCTGCGGCGCGCGGTTGCTGTTCGCCGCTTCATAGGCGGCGTAGAACGCATCGAGCCACGCGACTGGATCTTCGTAGTTCGTCATCGTTCCCCAGGTGATCGCGGGCCCGACGATCTTCACTCCCGTCTGCGCGGCAATGGCCTCGTACTGCGGCCACAGCTGAGCGGCCTGTTGCGGCGTCATATTCGACTGGCTCACCAGGTTCGGCTCATTCAAAACCAGCATGTACTGGATCGTCGGATTTGCCTTCAAATAAGTCACAATATCGGCCGCGTTGAAGCTCCCGTTCCACAGCATGGGATAGAAAACCATCCCGTAGCGCGTCGCATAGTCGGTCGGAACGGCCGCGTTCGGACTCGGGCTCCAGTTGTACCACCAACTCACACCGGATGAGAGCGCAGACAGGTCGGTCGGCGACGCCAGATCATAGGCAATCCCACGCTTGGCGCTTTTAGACGCCGACGGCGGAGTTGGAGTCGGCGTCGGTGTGGGCGTCGGTGTAGGTGTAGGCGTTGGTGTCGGTGTTGGCGTTGGTGTGGGAGTTGGCGTTGGTGTGGGAGTTGGCGTTGGCGTTGGTGTGGGAGTCGGCGTAGGTGTTGGTGTGGGCGTTGGCGTTGGTGTGGGAGTCGGCGTAGGTGTTGGTGTGGGAGTTGGTGTTGGTGTTGGTGTTGGTGTTGGCGTAGGGGTCGGCGTCGATGGAGAACTAGAGCTTGTGCCACTTGCAGATGCGAGCGTCGAGCCTCCCCCGCTGCCGCAACCCGAGACGGCGAGACAAGCACCCAGCACCAGCAGCATTAGCGCGCGATCATTCCGTGCAGACACACGCAGAGCCTTCAAAGCTCCTCCTCTTGAAAATTTCCTGTTCACAACGAGAACGATCCGCGGCCAGATCACCTTCCCGACTGAAGGCTTCATCGGCCGTTTGCCCTGATGGCACAGCACTCACAACAGGCGGATCTCGCCAATGGTCACGGCACTCGATTTCGAATCCGCGACTGTAGAAAATCACGCCCCCTGCCGCGAGTCTCTGACTCGGAAGTTGTAGACGCAAAACTTCTTAGCCTCTTTATTTTTATGGACTTACGTTCTAGATCGCGAAAGCAGACAGCCCACCCGGCTCCTACTCCTCGCCACTCGTTTCGACGTCCAGGTTCACCACCCGCATCGCATTTCTGCCTTGCTCCACGAGCACCTGGATTCTACCCTCTGCCGCCTCCAACTCCTTCTTGCACGCGTTCGAGAGCTTCACGCCCTCCTCAAACAGATGCACCGACTCATCGAGCGAAAGCTCCCCACGCTCGAGCTTCTCGACCACCGACTCCAAGGCCATCAACTGCTCTTCAAAGTTTGCCATCACACAACCTCGACTTCGGCCAGCCCCAGCACATCGGCCGCGACGCCGTAGCGCCCGAACGGCGCACTTACCTGAACGCCCTGCACCATCGGCCGCGCCTCTGCCAACATCTCCTGCGCGATCTTTACGCCTTCCATCCGGCCCGCTTCAGGCGAGGCCACTGCGGCCATCCGCGCCATGATCTCTTCCGGCATGCTGACTCGCAGATCGTTCTTCATGAACTCCGCGTTGCGCAGACTGGTCAGCGGCCAGATCCCCGCGATCACCGGGATGCGGAAGCCTTCGATTCTGCGCAGGAACTCTTCGAGAACGCGCAGGTCAAACACCGGTTGCGTAATAGCGAATTCTGCGCCCGCCTCCACCTTGAACGCAAACCGGCGCACCTCCTGGTCCATATCCTGAACGCCGGGGTTCGCCGCGACAGAGATCGTAAAGCCGGTCGAGTCGCCGATAGGATTCTTCCCGATATCCAAGCCGTAGTTCAAATTCTGGACGATGTTCACCAACCCGATTGCGTCGACATCGAACACCGCCGTTGCGTTGGGATAGTTGCCGAGCTTCGGCGGATCGCCCGTCAGGCAGAGAATATTTTTGAGCCCGATCGATGACGCTCCCAGCAGATCGCTCTGGATGCTCAGCACGTTCCGATCGCGGCAGGTGTAATGCAGAATCGTCTCAATTCCTACGTGCTGCTGAATCTGCACGCACAGGCTCTGCGCGCTCATCCTTGCGCTGGCACGCGGCGAATCCGGCACATTGATAGCGTCCACACCGAGCCTGTGAAGTTGTGCCGCGCCATCCAGCTCCTTGCTGCAGTCGATCCCCTTCGGCGGCACGATCTCCACCATCGTCACAAAATCGCCGGCGGCTACCATCGAACCGATCTTCGACCGATCCGCCAGCGGAGGGGGCGAAACCTTGCTCTCCTTGATGGTCGTCGCCTTGCCCGGACGAGCGTTTTCCATCACCTCGATGCCACCCTCCATCGCACCCAGCGCGCGCAACGAACTCTTCATCGCTCGCGTATAGCTTGGCGTCGTTCCACAACATCCGCCGACGATGCTCGCTCCCGCCTTGACCAGCTTGCGCGTAAAGCTGGCCATGTACTCGGGCGAAGTCAGGTAGATCGTGCGGCCCTCGACGGCGCGCGGAATTCCTGCGTTCGGCATCGCAGACAGCGGCAGCGTCGTCACTGGCCGCATCCGCTCGATCACACTCAGCACTGTCGCAGGTCCCGCGCTGCAATTGCATCCCACTGCATCGGCGCCCCACTCGGTCAGCTTGATCGCGGCAACCTCTGCCGAGGCCCCATCGAGGCAGTTCCCGTCTTCATCGACGGTCATCATCACCACCACGCGAATTCCTGGAGCTACATGCCGCGCTGCCAGAATTGCCTGTTGCGCCTCGGCCAGTGAGGTCATCGTCTCTACGATCAGCAGATCCACGCCTACGCCCGGCCCACCCTCCACCAGCGCCCGAATCTGCTCTTCGAAAGCTTCCCGTGCTTCGTCGAGGCCAACTTTGCCGAGCGGCTCCAGCCTCACGCCCAGCGGCCCCATCGAACCGGCCACAAACGCCTCGCACGCCTGCTTATCGCGTATCTGGTTCACCGACTCCCGCGCCAGCTTCACGCCGGCCACGTTGATTGCGCGCACCTGATCCTGCAGCCCATGCAGGCCCAGCCGAAACCGGTTGCCGCCAAACGTATTGGTCTCGACAACCTCTGCACCTGCCTGCAGATACTCGGTATGGATCTCCCGCACCATCTCCGGCTGCGACAGGTTCAGCTCGTCGTAACACCGGTTGATGAAGACGCCGCGCGCGTACAGCATCGTGCCCATGGCTCCATCGCACAGCACAGTCCTGCCGCCTTCAAACAGACAGTCGACCGCAGCGTATCCTGCAACAGAGATCGATTTCGCACCATCTACCGCATCCGCCATAACCGTCTCCAAGTGTTCTCACCATCTTAAGCCAATCGACGGACCTGCTCCAAACCAATAAAATTCAAGCCTTTGCCGATTGCTTCCAAACCGTGGTCTGGCGCGTCCTTTGTTATACTCGGCACATAGCCGGTGGTCCCGAAAATTTTGCCGCAGCGCTCAGGTTGGAGTTAGTTACCGTTGACGAATCGAAGTCTTTTTACCAAGTCTCTCCGTGCCCAGATCTTCTGCGGCCTTCTGATCGCCGCCGCCACTCTGGGACTCACAGCCTGCGGCCCGTACTACTACAAGTTCCCTCAATTTACGTTCGCTAACCGCCCCATTCCTCCCAGCAAGCTCGCCAATCGTGTCATGGTCAGTGTTACCGCCAACGGAGGAACCACCGGCAGCCTGCAGATCCTCGATGCCCTCCGCGCGCTCCGCAATAACGTACAGAACACCAAGACTTCGTTCTCTATCAGCGGCTACTCCTCCGGCTTTCCGAATCTGATCCTCAACTTCCCCTCAGAGATCACTGGCTACGTCTACTCCAACACGCTGGGTGACGTACAGGCCATCAACTACGGCACAGAAGCCGTCACCGGCCCTGTCGGGCCCTTCCCCGCGAAATCCACCAGCATCGCCGTTCCCCCGACCTTCGCCCACGTCTACTCTGCGGAGGAGGGTGCCGGCCTGCTCGGCATCGTCGACAACACGGCCGGAAAAACCTTCGCGCTCAACCTGCCCAATGTCTTTCAGGTCGTCGTCAACACAGGCGACACGGTCGTACTCGCCATGGTTCGCAACTCGAACTCGCTCTATCGCGTCATCAAGCTGAACGCCAACCAATACCTCACCTCGACCGCAGCCATCGCAGGCATCGGCGCGGTCGACTGCCAGCCCTTCAACCTGCCGATCTACTGCGTCATCCCGGTCAACAGCGTGAATCCCGCCGCTCCCACCGCCAGCACCTTCGACCGTCCTGTCGGAGCCTACGTCTCGCTGGACGGCAGTGTCGTCTACGTTCTCAACTGCGGTGCCGAGTGCGGCGGAACCACCTCCAGCGTCACCTATCTCTCGCCCGGCGCGCTTCAGGTCAACAGCTACACCGACAGCACCAGCCCAGCTCAGCAGAATCCGAACTCCTTCGTTCGCAATGTTCCAGTCGCAGGAGGAGTCACAGCGGCGGTCTCTGACGGGACGACCCTCTACCTGGCTGGCCAACAGCTCCAGCCCGATGGTCTCTTCGCGGGCAACCTCTCCACCATCAACCTTGCCAGCAACACCGTCACCAGCACTACCTCCATCTCCGACGGCACTCACACCAAGATCCTCTTTGCCGACGACAACACGCTCTGGATCGGCTCCCAGTTATGCGCCAGCGGTGAGCGCGCAGCCCGAGCCGCGCAACAGATAGCAGCCGGACAGGCCACCGACCAGACGGCGAACTACAACTGCCTTACCCTCGTCACACTGCCCTCAGGCTCTGCTGGAATCAGCGCTGCCATCGTTCCCGCCGTCACACAAAGCGCGACGTCGCCGGTCGTCGTCCCCTACCCCAATACCAACCAGAACCAGTTCTACTACGGCGACCTCACGGGCCTCTGCTGGGTCCAAGGCCTTCACAAGGTCTACACCGCCTACGGGGGGCAGGTCCACGCCTTCTACACCGGCGGAGCGATCACCGCCCCGATGGATCCCGCCATTGGCACGACACCCGCCGCCGGCTCTGAGATCAACAACGCGAACATCATCGTTCAGGGCACAGCCCTCGACGTCGCCTACATGGACGCCGTCACTGACGCAGCAAACTAATGCAATGAAGGGCTCAGGGAACAGGGCTCAGGACGTCTCCCACCGAGCCCTACCCCGAAGCCGTGACCCTTAAGCTCTTCACCCTATGTCCTCACCCCAGCAACTCGATATTCTTGCCATCGCAGCCCATCGCGACGACGTCGAACAAACCTGCGGCGGCACTCTCCTGGCCATGCAAGCCCGTGGCTGGACTACCGGCATCCTCGATCTCACCCAGGGAGAGTCCGGCACCCGCGGCACGGCTGCCGAGCGCGAGGCCGAAGCCACCGCTGCCGCCCGCATCCTCAATGTTTCCCATCGCGAAGCGCTTGACCTGCCCGACGGCAACGTCGAAAACACACTGGTCAATCGTCTGAAGCTGGGCGCCGTCCTGCGCCGTCTGCGTCCCCGCGTCGTCATTCTGCCCTACTGGCAGGGTCGGCACCCCGACCATTACACCACCGCAACGTTAGGCTACGAAGCCTGCTTCGTCAGCGGCCTTGCCAAAGTTGTAACCCCGGGCGAATCGAATCCACCGCATCGACCCTTCAAGATTCTGTACGCCAGCCTCTACGCCGATGTCCGCCCCAGCTTTGTGGTCGACATCACACCCTTTGCCGAGCAGCGCCTGCAATCCCTGCTGGCCTATCGCTCGCAATACGGCGCGCAACCTGAAGGTACCGGCATCTTCGTCCCCGAAGAAGAGATTCGCGAACGAACCTTCGCGACTGCCCGTCACTATGGCCTGCTCGCTGGCGTCCGCTATGCAGAGCCCTTCGTTCAAAAAGAAGTCGGCCTAGTTGATGACCTGATACTTCTTCCGGTTCAATCCATTTAAAGTACTGTTTCCAATCCACGGCAAATCCATTACACTCCTCGGTACGTCATCAAAACATAGATGCAGCTGCAGTACGTTCCAAGGAGAGGTTAATTGTGGAGAAAAAGCTAAACGACCTTATTGATAAGGCACTGTCACGACGTCAGTTTCTGGCAGGTGCAGGAACGACTGCGGCGGCAGCGCTCGTAGTCGGGTGCAACAGCAGTACAACCACGCCGTCGCCAACACCCACCCCGACGCCGACCCCCCTCGATCTTCCCGACAACGACATTCTGAACTTCGCCCTCAACCTCGAATACCTTGAGGCCGAGTTCTATCTCTATGCCGCTACCGGATCTGGCCTCTCCACAGCCGATGCCCTTGCCGGCGCAGGCACCACCATCGTTCCGGCCAATCTCGTGGCCGTTCCCTGGACATCGCCGGTTCAGGCACAATTCGCTGCGGAGCTCGCCCAGACCGAACTCGATCACGTTCGCTATCTCCAGGGTGCTATTACGGCGAACACCGGCACACCGGTTGCACGCCCCGCCATCGACCTCACCTTCTTCGCTTCTCTCGCAACCGCCGCCGGCATCACCACACCGTTCAATCCGTTTGCAGATCCCAACAGCTTCCTCGTCGGTGCCTTCACGTTTGAGGATGTGGGTGTCACCGCCTACGCCGGCGGAGGTCCCGCACTCATCAGCAACATTCTCCTCTCGGGCGTGGCAGGCCTCCAGGCCGCAGAAGCTTATCACGCAGCCGCTGTCCGTACCCAAATCGCAGGTGGTGCGGCAAACACCGGCGACGCAACCTTCCTCAACTGGGCGAACGATATTTCTGCACTGCGCGCCACTCTGGGCGGAGGAAACGAAACCGCGCTTAGCCTCTCCAGTATCGTTGCTGCTGATCCCACCAATGCCCTTGGCTTTGCTCGCACAACCGATCAGGTTCTGCACATTGTCTACGGCAAGGCTGGCGGAGCAGGCCTGTCCAAAGGCGGCTTCTTCCCCAATGGCCTAAACGGCACCATCACAACAACGGCATCCTAAGGACGGAGAGATCATGGCAACTTTAGAGACACAGCAGCTCGACGAAATCATCGTAAAGACCCGCCGTAAGATGCTCACAATGGGAGGCGCCGCTCTCGCTGCGCTCGCCTTCGGCGGTACAACCAAAGCAGAGGCCCAGTCGACCACCACCCCCGACCAGGACATCCTCAACTTCGCTCTCAACCTCGAGTACCTCGAAGCACAGTTCTACAACCTCGCCGTTTCGGGCGTCACCATCGACAATCTTCCGACACCGATTCCCGTCGCTGTCAACGGAGGAACCGCTGGTACCGTCACCCTCAAGCCCAGCTTCGCCGCGGTGCCGTTCGTATCGTCCATCGTCAAGGCCTATGCTGCAGAGACGGCCACGGAAGAAGGCAAGCATGTCCTCTTCCTGCAGAAGACGCTTGGTAGCGTTGCGGTTTCGATGCCCGATATCGACCTGTTCAAATCCTTCAACGCACTCGCTAACCTGGCAGGCATCGGAACATCCTTCGATCCCTTCGCCAACGACCAGAACTTCCTCATCGGCGCTTACATCTTCGAAGATGTTGGAGTCTCGGCCTACCATGGCGCTGCTCCTCTGATCGCGGACAAGAAAGGCATCCTCCCCGCAGCTCTCGGGCTTCATGCTGTCGAGGCCTACCACGCCGGTCTGATCCGCACCGTCATCAGCGCTTACGATAACGGCGTCAGCACAGGACCACTCAGCACGATTACGCAGGCAATCTCGGCGGCACGCTCCACGCTGGCGAATCCGGATCCCAAGAACCCCATCACCAGCCCGTTCATCACGTACGCAGGCTTGACGGCAGACGATCAGGGAGTCCAAACAACCCCAGTCAGTCTCAATGGCAGCAGCACATCGCCTGCCTTCACGTCTACCACCATCGCTGACACGGACCTCAACGCTTTGGGCTGGTCGCGCAACTCGACTCAGATCCTGGCAATCGTCACCGGAAACCCCGCAACCGCCACGGCGTTTACGGGAGGATTCTTCCCCAGTGGCCTCAACGGCACCATCTCATAACCTTAACTCTTCGCACCAAAGAAGAGCCGCAGGCGATCCCAGCCTGCGGCTCTTTTGTTTTGGACGCGGATTAGACGGCTGCCCTGGTCCGCAGTCGCTCTCTCACAAATCTCACAACTTCCTCAGTCACATAAACCGGCGGGCGCATCGCCAGCACTGGTGTTCCCTCCACCAGCTTCAACGAAACTCCATTCCACTCGGGCCTTTTCAGGACACCTTCCACAACCAGCACCGCGTCGGCCCTATCCAAAAAATACTTCGCCGACTCTTTGAAGTCCGCCGTCTCGGGATCGAGCACGCTCAGGTAAAGATCAGGTCGCAGAAACCGCAGAATGCTGTTCGACTCGATCACTACGTTCTCCGCTCGCTCAATCTCTTTCCGAATGCGCGGCATCGCCTCCGACAAGTCTCCGGCGCGAGTCCTGACCCAGAACGACCGCACCGCTCCCGCCGCCAGATACCGTCCGGAGTCAGTTGTAGCGTCCCCACCGACGCGCTCCTCACTCACTGCAACCGTATGCTCCGCCGTCTCGCAGTCACACGGCTCCCCGTTTGCCGAGCACATCCCATGTCCAAACTGCGTAATCTTGAACGCGGTCCAATGCATCTCCGGTATCGCGGCGATAAGCCCCGCCACCACGCTCGTCTTGCCGATATTTCTTGTATGTCCGCCAACCACGACAATCGCCATCGCTCACCACACAATCCGCAGCACAGGCCGCAATCATCTGTGCTTCAATCTCGCAAGATCTCGCAGATACTCCTTCAAGGGCCGTGCCGGCCTTCCCCAGAAGACCTCTCCAGCCCCGCGCATCTTCTTCCCACTCAGCACGCCGGCACCACCCCCAAGAATCACGCCCGCGCCTACGGTTGCGTGCTCTCCAATTCCAACCTGACCACCCAGAATCGCACCATCCTCGACCACACTCGACCCCGAGATCCCCGTCTGTGCCGCAATGATCACGTTCTTGCCGATCACGCAGTTGTGCCCGATGTGTACCAGATTATCGATCTTCGTCCCGCGCCCAATCCGCGTCTGCCCCAACGCTCCGCGATCGATCGTAGTATTCGCGCCAATCTCCACATCATCCTCGACGATGAGCCTTCCCTGCTGCGGAAAGATCAGGTACTCCCCTGTCTCGTCGCTCCGCACATATCCAAACCCCGTTGACCCCAGCACCGCCCCCGCCTGCACCACCACGCGATCCCCCAACACCGTCCCTGCGTAGATCGTCACCCGCGGACCAATCTCGCAACCACTCCCAATCACCACGCCATCTCCAAGCACGGCTCCCGGCCCGATGGAAGTTCCTACGCCAATCGCAGCCTTCTGCCCCACCACCGCCGAGGGATGCACTCCCTCGCGCACACCACCACCGGCAAGTCTGCGCGCCACCACTGCGAACGCATACCTCGCATCCTTCACCCACAAAACCCGCGGATCGAGCGGCAGCTCCGCCGACTCCAGCTTTCTGCTGGCAAGGATCACACCAGCCTTCGAGGCCAACGCCCGTCCCAGCGTCTCGCCCTCCACGGCAAACACCACCGAGTTTTCCTGGGCGTCCTCGATGCTTGAGACCGCCGCAACCTCCACCTCCAGCAGCGGCGCGCTCACCCCAACCCAATCCGCCACCTTGCTCATCGTCGCCATCAGTAGATCCCCTCTTCTCCCGGCGGTCGCGTCTTCCATCGCCGATGCATCCACAGCCACTGATCAGGATACTGCCGGATAGTCCGCTCAATCGCTGCGGTAAACGCCGCTGTATTTGTAACTACATCCGTTTCAGAATCGCCGGTACAGACCACCTCAAGCTCTTTGCCAAAGCGCAGCACATATTTCTGCTCGCTCTCCTCCCACAACAGAAACCCCGGCACCACCGCCGACCCCGTCTTCGCCGCAATTCGCGCCATTCCCGACGCCGTACACGCCTCCACCCCGAAGAACGGTACGAACACTCCCTGCGGCGGTGTCATGTTCGTATCCATCAAAATTCCCACTGTCTCGCCCGCTCGCATCGACGCAATCAGCCCCCGCGCAAAGTCATCCTTATGAATCACCCGATTGCCATGCAGGCACCGAATGCGATTCACAAACTCATCCACCAGTGGGTTATCCAGCCGACGAATCACCATCCCCATCGGCATCCCCATCAGCGAGTGATAAAAACTGGACAGCTCCCACGCCCCCAGGTGTCCGGTCAACACCAGCACTCCCTTCCCGCGCTCACGGGCGGCCACATAGTTCTCGAGCCCCTCATAGCGAATAAACCGGCTCGCCCCCTCAGGCGTATATCCCGACATCAGGCAGAACTCCGCCAGCAGCCTCCCCAGATTGCGATACACCGAACCCAAGATCTTCTCTCGCTCCCCCTCCGGCATCTCCGGAAATGCAAGCTCTAGATTCCGAACACCCACCCCCCGAAGCCGACCCAACCCATGAAAAGCCACTCCCGCGATGCCAGCGCCCACCGCTCTGGCCAATCCTCGTGGCAACAACCGCATCAGGTGGACCCCGCTCCACACCACGGCAAACTCAACCCGTTCGCGGAATGTCACCTCCGCGTCAATCTGCTCTTTTTGCGTGACTTTGCTCAAGCCTCTAGTCTACCGATTCCAACCCCAGCCGCAGCAAAAACAGAAGGGGCGGCCGAATAAGCCGCCCCTCCGCAATCAAACAAGAATTTCGTTACTTATTCCGAGCAGCTACAAAGTACTTCGCCACCGTCCGCACGAAGGGACGAGCCTCAACCGGCGTCACCTGCTTGCCGCCAAGGATCTGGTCGAATCCGATGTCCGTTCCATACAGAGCGCGTGTGTCATCCTGATTCTGCGACAACACCGTACCGTCCAGATTGATACCTGCGAACAGCCCCTTGCTACGCGAGTAGCTCAGGAACTCTGCATTCAACTTCCAGTCCGTTCCTGCCTGCGCATTGCGTCCCACAGGACCAGCCGCAGCTGCAGCATCCGCGCCCAGCTTGAACTTGTTCTTCAACATGTCTTGCAGACCCTGCTGGTTCATTGCCACCAGTACCAGGTCGGTCGCCTGTCCACCAATCTGAAATCCAAAGCTTCCACCAGCGAGCTGAACGCATACAGGTGCGCTCCACTTTCCGCTTGGCGTACGGCAGGTGGCAACGCCCTGGCCATACTGTGCACCCACAACGAAGGCACCCTTCTTGTAACTCGGAATCACCACGACGCACGATGCGCCAGCAAGGATCCCACCCGGTATTGCCTTGTCCGGTGTCGCCATAATCTCGCTAATCACCTGGCCCGCAGCCGTAAGACGCTCTGCCACCTTTGACTTGTCGCCCTCCGCCTGTGCCGACAGAGAACCAGCAATCATCGCCAAACCACACAGAGCCACCGAAATTTTCTTGAGCATTATCGTTATCCCTTTCACGTCTATCGTTCTGGATTTTGGAGGGGGCCCAACAAGCTGCCTATTTCCAACAATATATAGGACGGCTGAAATCGACTCGAGGTTGTCCACTACACGACGGGAATAGCATACGCGGAGATACACCTACACACGCAAAAAAAATGGGGGTTGTAGAGATAATGTCGGTAGAACTCCGACGCTATCTCTACAACCCCTCTCCCAGGTCTGTGTTGCTTGTTAGTACTTTGCTCCACATTACCTTCGATCACAACGGTACGAAGGTGGGTACACCTTTGAGCAGGTTTTGTTAACTTAATGGTTAACAAGATAGTGTTGCGAAAGTTAGGCTTAAGTAGACATGTATCAACACTTGCTAATCGCCAAGGCAAAATGGCCGCCTCGAATCACCAAATTTTTTCATCAAAATTTAGGTTAACTGCTTCAACAACAGCTTCTCGTTCACCACCTGAACCGACAAGGCGATCCGGTTATCAACCCCAACCTTCCGCATCAGGTTGCCGACGTGCTTTTTCACGGTATTCACGTCGATCCCAAGCTCGCGCCCGATCGCCGGATTAGGATGTCCCGCGGCCAGTAACCGCAGCACTTCCAGCTCCCGCTTTGTAAACTTAGGCACCTTCGCGGGCTTGGCGGTCGCCTTCGATTCTGCCGAGGTCGACTCCAGCAACCGCGCCATTACCTTGCGCGGAGCCCACACCGACCCATCCTGCACGATGTCGATCGCCATTCGGATCTCGCTCTCCTTGGCAGAATGGGCCAGGTAACCCTTCGCCCCGGCGCCAATAATGCGTTGGATATGATCGTGACCTTCATCAAGCCCCAGCACGATCACCCTGAACCGTGGACGGCTTCGACGAAACGTTTCCAGCAGCTCGAAGATGTGCTCCGTACAAGCCGAATCGATCAGGATCAGCGATACGCCCGACGCGTCCAGCGCCCCCGGGACCGACAGAGGAACGATCTCCACCGAGCCCCCTTCGGGGAAGATCGTCTGCAGCCCCAACACCCGTAAAGGGTCTGCCGCCACAAGACCGACGCGCAGGGCCCCCTTGTCCTTCTTAACCTTCTTGTCCTTCATCGACTGTGCAGCCCCTTTACTCAGCATCCTGCATTTAGTAGGCCGTCATCAGCGCTTCAGAAGATCGTAACCCGTCTACAGCTTCGGCAAAACGATTCCCTGCTGATTTTGATACTTTCCTTTACGATCCGCGTAGCTGACCTCGCACACCTCATCGGATTGAAAGAACAAAATCTGACACAGCCCCTCGTTCGCATAAACCCGAGCTGGCAGCGGAGTTGTGTTGGAAATTTCGAGAGTTACAAAACCCTCCCACTCCGGCTCGAACGGCGTCACGTTCACGATAATCCCGCATCGCGCATACGTCGATTTACCCACGCAGATCGTCAGCACGTCGCGAGGAATTTTGAAGTATTCAATCGACCGCGCCAACGCAAACGAGTTCGGAGGAACGATCACGCTCTCAGCCTGCACCGTCACAAACGAGCGCTCATCAAACGCCTTCGGGTCAATGATCGCGCTGTTGACGTTGGTAAAGATCTTGAACTCGTCCGAGACCCTCAGATCGTACCCGTAAGAAGAGAGTCCATACGAGATAACACCCTCTCGAACCTGTTTTTCGCTAAACGGAGAGATCATTCCGTGCTCGTTCGCCTGCTGGCGAATCCAACGGTCGCTTTTAATTGCCACTCTGGTGCCCCTTCGGTCCTGCTTTTTGAAATTTCTTCAATTCTCGCAGATGGTGGTATCCCTAATTGTCGCAGAAGGGTGTAAATTGGGTGCGTTAGTCTCCCAGGTCCCATTGCGTCATTAGATTCTTCATCTTACGGTAGCGTTCTTTCGTTGACAATCTGAGTTTGAGTTTCTAACATCACCGTACTACCAGGTCAGCATCCAGTTTCAAACAAATTACAGCCCAAGGGCGGCCAAGATGATTAAGCAGGATCTCATACAGAGGGTGGTGGAAAGAACCGGCCTTCCCAGGACAAAAGCAGAGTCAGCTGTCGATGCGATCTTTGAAAGCATGAAGGCGACTCTTATCGCGGGCGACCGCATTGAACTCCGCGGATTTGGTGTATTTACCGTCAAGCCGCGCAAAACCGGAATCGGTCGCAATCCGCGGACCGGAGCCGAAGTCACCATTGCCCCAGGCAAGGCAGTTCGCTTCAAGCCCGGCAAAGAGTTGCACCTGCTCGACTAAGCACCACAACATCTCCTGCCGCACCGGCGTCCGGGAGTTGTCTGCAACACACCTCCCCAACAATTCATGGCAGCGATGCAGCGTCACATCAGGTGAACCGCATCCACGTCGACCACAAGGTTCCGGCGCGCGATCTCCTGCGTCTCCGCATAGGCGAGCATCGCCCGAAGCGTCTCACCCAGTGTCTGCCGCCGCTCCGCCTTCAACACGAAGTGAAAACGATAGATCCGCTTCAGCTTCACAATCGGCGCCGCGGCTGGTCCCAGCACCCTCACCTTATCCAGCCGGGCTTTTTGAAACCACCGCCCCAGCGTTCCCGCCCACGCTGTAGCCTCCTCCAGTTTTTCGCTCTGGATCACCACGTTCGCCAGCACTGCAAACGGCGGATAGTGCATCCATCGCCGGTACTGCATCTCCTTCGCCACAAACCCCGGGTAGTCATGCTTTGCAGCAAACTGAATCGCATAGTGTTCGGGATGATATGTCTGGACCAGCACCTTGCCGATCAGATCCCCGCGCCCTGCCCGGCCTGAGACCTGGGTCAGTAGCTGAAATACCCGCTCCGCCGCGCGAAAATCCGGCAGCCCCAATGCAAAGTCCGCCCCAATTACCCCCACCAGCGTCACTCCATGAATGTCATGCCCCTTAGCGATCATCTGCGTGCCCACCAGCAGATTGATCTCGCCTCCATGAAGCCTCGCCAGCAGCCGTTCCATGTCGCTCCTCCCGCGCACGGTATCGCGATCCATCCGCCCGATCCGCGCCGTCGGAAACAGCTCCTGCAATCTCTCCTCGCCCTGCTGCGATCCCGCCCCCAGAAAATAAAGATGTTCGCTCTCGCACTTCGGACAAGCCTTCGGCACCGACCTGCGAGACCCGCAGTAATGACACTCCAATCGCTGCCCCGGCTGCGCAATCGCATCGTTCCCACTCACGGGCTTGTGGTAAGTCATCGAGACCGCGCAGTTCTCGCACTCGATCTTCTCCCCGCAGCTCCGGCACAGCACCGTCGACGAGTACCCCCGCCGGTTCAACAACAAAATCACCTGCTCACCACGGTCCAACGTGGCTTGCGTCTCTTCAATCAACCTCCGTGAAAAGATCTGCTCCTGCCCGGTCTCGCGAAACTCCTCCCGCATATCCACTAACTCCACCAGTGGCATTGGCCTGTCCGCCACGCGAGCGCGCATCTCCACCCGCGCATATCGACCCTTCTCCGCATTCGACCAGCTCTCAAGCGACGGTGTCGCCGACCCCAGCACCACCACGGCCTCATTGAACTTCGCCCGCATCACCGCCACATCACGCCCGTGATACCGCGGCGTCTCCTCCTGCTTGTAGCTCGAGTCATGCTCTTCATCGACGATGACCAACCCCAGATCCACCATCGGCGCAAACACCGCCGACCGCGTCCCCACGACGATCCTCGCCTCACCTCGCCGAATCCTGTGCCACTGCTCAGCGCGCTCATCAGGCGTCAGTTGCGAGTGCAGCAACGCCACCTCGCCGCCGAATGCCGCGACCATCTGCCCCGCCATCGCCGGCGTCAATCCAATCTCCGGTACCAGCAGCAGCGCCGACTTCCCTGCATCAAGCGCCCTCTGCATGGCAGCAAAATAAACCGAGGTCTTCCCGCTCCCCGTAATTCCGTAGAGCAGATGCGGCCGAAACCCACCCCTCTCCATCGCCGCCGCAATCGTTCCCAACGCTTCCATCTGCGCCTCATTCAAGGCGTGTTCATGCGCATGCTTCTTCCCATGCGCCCCCACGCCGCCCAGGTGAAACTCCTCCGCGACCTCCTCCACCACCACCAGCCCACGCTTCACCAGCGTCCCCAGCGTAGACTCAGGCACTCCCGCACGCGTCAGACTCAACCGCAGATCGCGCACGCGCATTCGCCCACCCACTGCCGCAAGCTCCGCCAGGATCGCCGTCTGATTTTCATTCAACTTCGGCAGCCGCGCCTCTGCCACCAGCACCGCCACCTTCTCCAGCCGCCGCGCGTCTCTCTCCTCCGCAATCACCTCGCGCAACAGCCACTTCTTCCTGACCATCCCCTCCAGCAGCCCTTTATTCGCCCCCGTAGCCGACCGCAGCGCCGACATCTTCGCCGCCTCCCCGCCCTCCAGATAGTTCAGCACCGAGTACTCGCGATCCTGCTCCTCCACCGACAGCTTCGACCGCCGCGAAGACCCCTTCATCGCGCCCTCATACAGCACCTTCCTCCCCTGCTCCGCGATCCGGTAAGAGAAGTGCCGCTTCACCTCCGCCGCCAGCGGCAGCATCCCACGCAACACCTCACCCAGCGGCGCAACATAGTATTGCGCGATCCACCCAGCCAGCTTCATCAATTCTTCCGGCAGCAGCGCCGCATCGTCGAGCACCTGCTGCACCGGCTTGATCTCGAACTCCTCCACCGGCGCATCCTCGTGCACCCTCACCACCACACCCATCAGCCTCTGCCCGCTGAACGGCACCAGCACCCGCGCTCCCACAACCGGCACCACACCGTTCACCGCGTAGGTAAACGTCTGGTCCAGCGGCACCGGCAAAGCAACATCACAAAACAAAGCCATCCCACCAGCTTAGCCGACCAGACCACTGCCGATCTCCACCCGACTCGTGACGAGTCTACGAAACAGCCTTCTCCCGCTGCGTTCCCCTCCAGTGCGCGGGCGGAACACCCTCCCACACCCGAAACGCCCGCACAAACGAATTCGAATCCTCATACCCCAGCAGGTGCGCCGTCTCGCTCAACTCCAGAAGCGAGTTCGTAAGATAGTGCCGCGCCAGCTGATGCCGCGCCTCTTCCAGCGCCTTCTGAAAACTCGATCCCGCATCCTGCAAACGCCGCTGCAGCGTACGCGAGCTGATATGAAGCTCACGCGCAATCTCCTGCATCTTCGGACGACTCCCCGTAAGCTTCCGCTGAATCGTCGCGCGAACACGCTCAGGAAAACTCTCCTCGCCCTTATGCTGCTTCAACTCCTCATCCAGCTGCGGCGCAAGCATCGCCAACAGCTCCGCGTTGCGAGTCACAAATCGTAGCTCAGCATCCGACGCACGAAACACAATCGCATTTCGCGCCGCGCCAAACACAACCGTGCAGCCAAAGTGTCGCTCGAGCGATCTTGCATTCGCACGCGGTCGCTGCAGCTCAAGACGCACCGGGGAAATCCGCATTCCCGTCCCATGCCGCGCAATCGAAAGCACCCACGCGAAGCACAGATCGGTCAGCACCGCGGGCTCGGTCTCATTCGCCAACAGCCAGCGAAACTGAATCGCCCACTCCTCATCACCCGGATCAAGCACAACCTCTTCCGGACACGAGAGCTGTTTATAGCGAGCGATCTGCCGCATCGCCTCCCCAAAGCTGCTCGTCGAAAGAGCCGCAAGCACCACAGGATCGAAGTGCTCCGTCTTGGTCTCCGTGCCCAACGCAAGCCCGATGGCGGGGTCTGGGCTCGCCTGCCCAATCCCCCGCCACAGCGCAAAAAACTCTTCGGTCGATAGGAGAATCCGAGGTTGATCGAAGAGTCCCGAAGGCAACCCCGCACTCTCAAGAACAGAAGACACACGGACTCCCGATTCGTTCAACTTCGACGACAAACGGCCGGGAACCCGAAAGTGTTTGCTCATCGTGAAACTACGCCCCGCCCTTCAGAGATGCCATATCGATGACGAACCGATATTTCACGTCCTGCTTCAGCAACCGCTCGTAAGCATCGTTGACCTTCTGGATAGGAATCTTCTCGATGTCCGCCGTGATGTTGTGTTTGCCGCAGAAGTCCAGCATCTCCTGTGTCTCCGCAATACCGCCGATCGGCGAACCCGAGAGACTGCGACGACCAAATAACAAGTTGAACGCAGACACAGACAACGGCTTCTCCGGCGCGCCCACGAGGCAGAGATTTCCATCGCGACGAAGCAGGCCCAGATAGGCGTTGATGTCGTGGTCAGCCGACACAGCATCGAGAATAAAGTCAAAGCTGCCAGCATGCTTCGCCATCTCGTCAGCATTGCGAGAGATCACGACCTCATCCGCTCGTAAACGCAGAGCATCGTCCTTCTTGTTCGGCGAAGTCGTAAACAGGACGACGTGCGCACCCAGCGCATGAGCAAACTTCACGCCCATATGGCCGAGTCCGCCGAGCCCCACAATGCCGACCTTCTTGCCCTTCGTCACGCCCCAGTGGTGCATCGGCGAGTAGGTCGTAATGCCCGCGCAGAGCAGAGGTGCAGCGCCCGCAGGATCAAGGTTGCTGGGCACCTTGAGAACAAATCTCTCGTCCACGACAACGCTGTCCGAGTAGCCTCCGTATGTGACTCCGCCGGTGTGCTTGTCAGGAAAGTTGTAAGTCAGCGTCATATTGTGGCAGAACTGTTCAAAGCCCGCTTTGCACTCCTCGCATGTGCCATCCGAATCGACCATGCAACCCACCGCAACAACGTCGCCGGTCTTGAACTTCTTTACCGCGGAGCCGGTCTTGGTTACACGCCCCACGATCTCGTGGCCCGGAACGCAGGGGTAGACCGTGGGCAGCGCACCGCTCCACTCGTTACGTGCCTGGTGAAGATCAGAGTGACAGATCCCACAGAAGAGAATCTCGATCTGCACGTCTGTTTCGGTTGGATCGCGCCGCGCGATCGTTGTGGATGCAAGCGGCGATGACGCACTGGCAGCAGAGAATGCTTTTGCGTTGTACATGGTTCAAATGTAGACCTTCACCGTTGGTCACTGATATGCGAAACACGCCATTCTATATGCAGAATACGCCCTCATTTTTGGATTCAAAAATATTTGGTTAACCATAGTCGGACACGGTCAATGATCACTAAAGACGCACCGTCACAAGCTTCTCCGCTGTGCCCTTCCAATGGCTCAGCAAGTAGGACCGACCTTCGCTGGCATCATCGCTCCGCAAACGCTATCCTTCTCCCACTATGAAGAAGAAAGCCTCACCCTCGCTTCTGATCCTTCTTCTCCTCGCCGCCTGCAATCCGCCCCCTCGGCCAACGCCTGAGCCTACCCCTCGCCCCACTGCGGCAGCCGCGCAGACGATCGAACCTGCAACTGTCACCGACCAGCCTTTCGACTACTACCTCCTCAACCTCTCCTGGTCGCCAGAGTTCTGCCACTCACACCCCACCGCAACCGAGTGCGCCCAGCGCCCCGCCTTCGTCCTCCACGGCCTCTGGCCCCAGAACACCAACGGTGGCTATCCGCAGAACTGCTCCACCGACCCCGGCCCGCGCGACCCTTCCTCCTACTCCGACATCTATCCCGACCCCGGCCTCCTTCGGCACGAGTGGCGCACCCACGGTACCTGCTCCGGCCTCTCCCCCGACGCCTTCTTCACGCTCGCCCGCACCGCATACAAATCTGTCGCCATTCCGCCGACGCTCACCCAGCTCGACCACAAGATCTCGCTCACCCCCAACCAGCTCATCGACCTCTTCCAGACGGCGAACCCCTCCATCCCCGCCACCAGCCTAGCCATCAGCTGTGGCAACAACTACCTCACCGCAGTCGAGGTCTGCCTCGACAAGCGCGCCCATCCCACCCCCTGCGGCCCAATCCGCTCCTGCCGAGCCAACTCCGTCCGAATCACCCCACCATAAATTTCGTAGCGAAACACCGGCAGTCTCTATGGCAGCGCACTACTTCGATACAGGCGCAGGAGCATCAAGCTCCTTGAGTTTTTCCGTGGCCTCAGAGCTATTCGGATCCTTCTTCAGCGCCTTGTTATAGTTCTCACGAGCCAGCTGCTTATCACCTGATCTCGCATAAATCTCACCGAGAGTCGTATAGGAGCTGCTCGAATCAGGGTAATTCTGGATATTCAGCTTGATCAGCGCAGTCGCTTCCGGCAGGTGTCCACTTTGCATCAGGTGATACGCCCAGTCATTCATCGCGCTCTCGTCGAGTTTGAAATCCGGCTTCTCCTCTTTCATGGAGCTATAGATCTCAGAGGCGTGATCGAACCCCAGCCGCCCCAACTCCGCGCGAAATGACTCGAGCGACGCTGGTATTCCCTTCGCTGCCCGAAAATCCACTCTCAACAAGTGCGGCGGCGCGCCATTCTCCGCTGGCGTCTTCTTCAAAAAAGCGAGCGCAGTCGCGTCATGCTTCAGATAGGCGTCGAGAAAATTCACCGTGTAACGCGATATCCAGGCATAGCCAATGATTCCGTCTTCGCGGCTGTAGTCTCCCTTTTGCGCCTGGGCATACCCCTTCCAGATATCTTCGTTGCGTTGAAACATCGAGCTGTGTTCCGTGTGCGTCAGAGCAAGATCGTGAACCGTGATAAGGTCGCCATGCGTCCACGCATTAAGAGCGTTGGGGCCCGTCTGCGAAGGACCAGAATGATTTCGTTCCGAATCTTCAAGCGAGATCTCACCCTGCGTAAAGAACAGCAGCGGAAGAGTCATGTCCTCAGGATGCACCTCTCCCGAATCCTTGATGAGCCCAGGAAAGTAGCGCATCGAACCATCGAGTGCCACAAGCGCATCAATCCGCGAATCTCGAGCAGCGGCAAACAGGTTCGAGAGCCCTCCCCAGGAAAAGCCCGCTACCGCAACCTCAGACATATCGGTGTCAGGTAGCGTCTGAGCGTATCCAATAAGAAAGGAGATGTCGCGAGCCTGCGTGCGCACGCCAGCTACGTCGCCCGACATATCGCGTGTCGTAGTGCCCATATCAGGACTTGCGATCACAACGTATCCGTGGCTCGCAAGATACTCGCACAAGTCCGCGTTCTCCCACGACATCGAAGAGAAGCTCGGCGCGTAGATCACAACCGGGAAGCGCCCTGCGGTAAGCGGCGCATCGCGTCGAGCCCACATGGCGTCCTTCAGCGTAGGCTTTATCCCGTCAATCCACTCCTTCCAATCAGGCGACAAGTCGGGTTTGCCGAAGCTGGTCTCGGTCGCCGCCAGCTGGGCATAGTCGCCTACGGTCATTGCCTTCTCAGAAGTTGACTGTGCGGGATACCAAATAAGCGTCTGAAGCGGCCGCGAGCGTTCTCCAGTCAGTGGCTTGCCAAGCTCATCGGTCGCAGGTCGATAGGTTCGCGAAGTGTCGTACTGTTCAACGACCTTAAGGCCCACTGCGTGGGGACCCGGTTTCTCGGTGAAGTGAAAGGTAGTCTGCGCGCAGGCCATAGAGGCCAACAAAAAGGGAGCGATTCTAATACCGTTCAAGCGCACCGGTTCTCTCCAGTGTCCACGGCGGCGAAGGTTGGCATGGGACTCATTCTATAAGCAAGAATTTAAGGTCCTCGTACGTACGTTCGCACCTGAATGCCTGGCAGAATTCATTTTGAGCTGCCGCGCAACTTGAGCTCCGGCACAACCAAAGTTATCTCTGGTTCCGTTGTGGGAACAGCCGTTCGTTTCAAGTTGCCCACAACTCCGTTTTCAGGGAACGATCATACGAGGTCAGAGAATTGCTACGACCGACAAGCCGTCTTGGCGGTACTTTGCAAGAAAACCGTGTAAATGAATCAGAATTCCGCAACTATGTTGAAATGGATGACGTCTCACCGGGTATCCAATGCCGATCCGTCCTACCCTCTTCGCGATACTCCTCGCCGTAACCTTCCCGGCTCTGCCTCAAGCATCTTCGCCTACGTTGACGGCCCGGACACAGCTCGTCATCGTGGATGTTGTAGTTACAGATAACAAACAGAACCCTGTTCACAATCTCACCTCCTCGGACTTTACCGTACTCGAGAACAACGTTCCCGAACGCATCAAGAGCTTCGAGGAGCACACGACCGCAAGCCCCGCCAAGCCCGAGCCACCTCTCGTTCTACCACCCGGCAACTTCACCAACTACACAAACGTCCCTGCGGGTGCCCCCCTCAACATTCTTCTGCTCGACACCCTAAACACACCGAACGACGCCCAGACTTATGTCCGCAATCAGATTCGCCTTTTCCTCAAGAAATCTCCGCCGAACGTCCCCCTCGCGATCTTTGGTCTCAGCACACACCTTTGGCTTCTGCAGCCATTCACCGCAGATCCCCGCCTGCTCCAGGCCGCGGTTGATCACAAGATTCCGAGGACCTCTTCGCTGATGGACAACGCAGCCACGGGCGACAAATCCGACACCCTCTCTCTAGAGATGTCAGTAGGGCATACGCCCCCGTATATCGTCCAGCGCATGCAGCAGTTCGAAGCCGAGCATTCCTCCGATAACCTCCAACTCCGGACGCGATACACACTCAACGCACTGAATCAGATGGCCCGTTACCTCGCCGGTCTACCTGGAAGGAAAAATCTCATCTGGTTTTCCGGCTCGTTTCCCATCAGCATCCTGCCCGACGACAATATCCTCAACCCCTTCGCGATTGCCGCAGACTCCTCGGATGAATTTCGCCAGACTACGGACCTGCTCGCCAAGAGCCAGGTCGCTGTCTATCCGATCGACGCTCGCGGCCTCGCTGCCCCGTCCGTATACTCCGTCGAAAGCTCAGGCGTGCAGTACAACCCCACGCTCGACCCCAATCAAGGTCGTAACCAGGACGTCTTTACGAACCATCTCAACGATTCCATTCGCCAGAACGCAGATGACAACTCCACCATGCTCCAGATGGCCGAACAAACCGGTGGCCATGCCTATATCAACACCAACGGTCTCGCAGATGCTGTCGCTCAGTCCATCGAAGCCGGATCCAACTACTACACCCTTACTTATTCCCCAACCGACACCGCCAACGACGGTAAATTTCGCAAGATCCAGCTCAAACTTCGACGCAACGGCTACTCACTCGCATACCGTCGCGGTTACTACGCCGCTGCTCCCGTTCCCGCCCAAGCTCCAACGCCAGTTACAGTCTCCAACACCACTTCTCACTTCGTTCCACTCGCAGCCTTGCCTACGGACCATGTGGCCGACCCCATGCACAACGCGATGATCTTCGGCTCTCCCGTTCCCACCCAAATCACCCTCAAGGTTCTCATCCTTCCCGCCGCCGGCCATCCGGAAGACAGCCTCGCTTCCGGCAATATTGCCTCCAGAAACATCACAGGCCCGTACCGCCGTTATGACGTCACCATCGCCGCCGATCCCAGCGCGATCATCTTCACCCAGGCGGCCGACGGCAACCATCACGCCAGCCTCCTCTTCCGCACCTATGTCTATTCGAGTGACGGCAGGCTCATCAACGCCTCCAACAGAATCGACGATTCAGACCTAGCGCCTGCACTCTACGATCGCGCCCTTCACACTGGTCTCTTCTTCCATCAGGAGATCAGCGTGCCTGTCAAAGGAGAGTTCTACCTTCGTATCGGAGTCCACGACGATGTCGCCGATCACGACGGTGCGGTCGAAATCCCCGTCGACAGTGTTAGAGATCTGCCCCCTCTTAATTCGCCACCGGTTACCCAACCACTGGCACGACGGCACTGACGTGCTCTCTTATCCATAAGCAAGGTCACCTTCTAAACCATCGCAGATGTGGATTGATAACCCAAACGCGCTTCTGTTTCCTAATCGGAACCTCCTATGGGAAGTCTTGCGCACATCTCCCGAAAGTCACGTTTTCGGAAACCTCAGTCCAAACTGACGTTAGTTTTCAGGCTTCAAATATGGCACTGGTAACAACTACCTCATTCGGTACTTAGAGCAAATGGCACGCTCGTCCCTTCCAATCAAGACGAAAACATCTGTCAAGCCCCATAAGCCCATAAGCCAAGCCGAATCAAAGACATAAGCGTGGCGTATTAGTTACCTCCCATCTCGTAAACTGAATAGAGATGAGAATAAGCCCGAGCGTTTGCGCGGGCTTTTCGCCATTAAGCACCTAAACCCTTTGGCTGGACGAATTTAGCCGCAACCCTTTTATTTAGACGAATTTGGAGAGGCCAAAAAATGGATGTTACTCAAAGAAAGGAACTTAGACCAGACGACCCCGGGGGGCCACCCCACCGTCAGCCACGGCTCGCGCCCTTCAGCCCCATCTCCGCCATCACCCTCTGCAGATCCTTCCACGCCTCACCCTTCATCCCCGGGTCACGCAGCAAAAACGCCGGGTGGTACGTCACTGCAAGCTTCGCTCCCCTACAACTATGCCATTTGCCCCGCAGGGCGCTCAGGGACTGCTTCACACCCAGCAGGTACGTCGCAGCCGTAGACCCCAGCGCTACGATCACCTGGGGCTGCACCACGTCGATCTGCTGCAACAGAAATTGATCGCAGGTATTCGCCTCGACCGGCTCCGGAACCCGGTTCGCCGGCGGCCTGCACTTCACGATGTTCGCGATATAAACCTGCTCCCGCTTCAGGCCCATCGCCTGAATCATGTTGTTGAGCAGTTGCCCAGCCTTACCGACGAACGGGATTCCCGAGGTGTCTTCATCCGCGCCCGGTCCCTCGCCGACAAACATCAACCGCGCATTCGCATCGCCATCGCCGAACACAATCGTTCGCCTGCCCGCATACGCCAGCGGGCAACGCGTACAGTCGCCAATCTCAGCACGAATCGTAGCCAACGCCTCAGCCTTATGCGCCGCATCCACCCGGGTCGCAGGCAGGGGAACAAGATCGTCGAAACTCACAAGCTTCGCAATCGGAGGCTCCAGAAATTGAGGTCGACTTGGGGCAGGAGAACTTTGGGCAGCAGCAATTGGAACAGGAGCAGCTTGACGTTCGACGACCGCCGCCTTCGTGGGCAGCGATTGCGTCTCCACCACAGTCTCGGCAACAGCAGCTAGATCAATCGCCGCCACCGAAGGAACAACAACGTCATCGCCATACACCGGTTCGCCCTGACGATAGAAGTCATAGACGCCGATGTCGCGAAGATATTCCACGTAAGCCCGCAGCTGCTGCTCTGCTTCACCTGCCATGGCTCTATGGTATCGCGGTTATTGCGGAGGAAGATCGACCACTGGCTCTACAACACGCTCCGGGAGAACAAACTTCACATGTCCCTGCTTGATCTCATCCTGTGCTACGCGGCAAGCCTTCATCGATTTCGCCACGATCAGAGGAGAGGCGCCAGACTGTAGTTGCCGCGCCCGACGCGCAGCACCTTTAACCAGGCTGTACTTATTGTGGAATGCATTTTCAATCGTCATGCGTTTCACCCCGATGCAGAAGTTATAACTCACCCGGGCGAAAAGCCATACACAATTCGTGGTGAATAACTAGTACTTATTCGTGAAAGGTACTCAATGCGGCTTTTAACCGAGGAGAAGCAGCATCAGTTCTGCAACTCGATGCCAGCGTCTGGACCCCGTCCCGCTCGCCGCGCTCGGACAGAACAATCGCTCGCATCTCAGCAACAGCCTGGTCGAGAACATCATTCACCAACGCATACTTGTAGTCCCACATCCGCTTCAACTCTGTCCGAGCCTCGGCTAGTCTGCTCTGAATCACCTTCTCAGAGGTCACATGTTCCGCCTCACTCCGGTTCCGCAGCCGCATCTCCAACACCACCGGACTCGGCGGAAGAACGAAGATCGACACCGCGTCCGGCATCTTCTTCATCACCTGCATCGCGCCCTGCACATCGATGTCGAGCAACAAGTCCTTTCCCGCATCCTTCGCATGCGCCAGCGCAGACACTGCCGTCCCGTAGTAGTTCCCGAAGACCTCCGCCCACTCGAGAAAGTCTCCCGCGGTAATCATTCGCTCGAACTCTTCCCGGGTCGTAAAGTGATACTCCCGCCCATCGGTCTCCGACCCCCGTGGCGCCCGCGTCGTATACGAAATCGAAAAATCCAACCCCTCCACCAGCGTCCGCAGCTGACTCACCAGCGTCGACTTTCCCGAACCCGACGGCGCCGAAATGATAAAAAGTATTCCTGCCATGCGCCTCAATCACCTGTTCAATTTGTTTCTGCCAGTCTAACAATCGAACCCAAAAGAACTACTCCAGATTCTGAACCTGCTCCCGCGCCTTCTCGATCTCTGCCTTCATCTCGAGTCCCAGTTCCGTAATCCGCAGACTGTTCTCGCCCGCCGCTCCGCTGGTCTTCGACAGCATTGTGTTCGCTTCGCGATTCAGCTCCTGTAGCAGAAAGTCCAACCGCTTGCCCAACTCACCACCTTCTTCCAGCATCGCCACAAAGCGCTCCACATGCGTCCGCAGCCGAACGATCTCCTCCTCGATATCGCTCTTCTCCGCCAGCACAGCAGCCTCAGCCAGCAGCCGCTCCTCACCAACCGGAACGCCCTGCGTCAACTCCATCAGCCGGCTCCGCAGCCGCTCGAACTGCGCCTCGCGCACTCCATTCCTCAAGCCAGCCATCTCCTCCGCAAACGCCTGCAGCCGTAACATCGAAGCCTTCAACTCCGCGGCCAGCGAAGCACCCTCAAGCGCTCGCCCCTCGTTCAGCATCCCAATCAACGGCACAATCTGCGCGAGCACTGCCGTCTCGAGTCCCTCAATCTCAGCCGCTCCACCGACGCTCTCAGAGCTCATCACACCCGGTATTCGCAGCATCGAATTCAGGTCCGGCTCGCTCTCCACTCCATGCAATCTCGCAGCCTCGCGAAAGGCCTGTATGTAGGCCTCCAGCAATCCCGGGTTCAGCTGGATCTCAACGTTTCCTCTGCGCTCCAGCTGCAGCGTTACTTCGATATGACCACGCCGCAGATTCTCCTTGAGCATCCTGCGCAACTGAACCTCCAACCCATCGCAGGAACCAGGCAGCCGGAGGTGAAGATCCAGAAACCGGTGGTTCACACTCTTCATCGCTAACGTAAAGGCAACGCTATCCTGCGTCGAACCACGCAGACTGGCGTACCCGGTCATCGAATAAATATCCCTCACGCAATCCCCTCCAACCCGACCTGCAAAGCGCCTTCGCTGCTGGCCGGGGCAATGTCATCTTCGCTAAATTGCATGTTGTAAAGCCGTCGATAGGTCCCTGATTGCTGCATCAGCTCGTCATGCGGGCCGATCTCCGTGATTCTCCCACCTTCAATCACCGCGATCCGAGAGGCTCGCCGCACCGTCGACAGCCGATGAGCAATCACAAACACAGTCCGTCCTTGCATTAGATTTGCCAACGCCGCCTGGACAAACTGTTCACTCTCCATGTCGAGCGCCGACGTCGCCTCGTCCAAAATCAAGATCGGCGCATTTTTCAAAATCGCTCGCGCAATCGCAAGCCTCTGACGTTCTCCCCCACTCAGCCGAGTACCTTTCTCCCCGATCATCGTGTTGTATCCCTCAGGCATGTTGAGAATGAACTCATGCGCCAGCGCCATCCGCGCCGCCTCTTCCACTGTGCTCATCGGAACATCCGGCTGACCGTATGCGATATTGTTCCGCACCGTGTCATTGAACAACACCGTCTCCTGCGTCACCTTCCCAATCTGCTGCCGCAGCGACGCAATCGTCACATCGCGAAGGTCGTGTCCGTCCAGCAAGATCCTTCCTTCATTTACATCAAAGAATCGAGGAATCAGGTTCACCAGAGAAGACTTGCCTGCGCCACTCGGTCCCACAAACGCAATGACCTCCCCGGGCTTCACATTCAAATTGATCCCACGTAGAACCTGCTTCACCTCTCCATCGCTCTCATAGGCGAAGCCGACATCTTCGAATCGAATCTCTTCGTTAAATCCCTTCAACACAAAAGCGCGCTTTTTCTCCTGCACATCATCCTGCGCGTCCATAAATTTGAAGATCTCTTCGCTCGCACCGAGCGCCTGTTGAAAGCTGTTATAAAACAGCGCAAACTTCCGTACGGGATCGTAAAGCGTAAACACGGCGATGAGAAAAGAAATAAAGGACCCGATCGTCATCGAGCCGCTTTTGATGCGTTCGCGCCCGAGCAGTAGCAGCAGAGCTATCGCAACCGAACCCAACCCATCCATCAGAGGAGAACTAATCGCCTGCACGCTAACCGACCGCAGGTTGGCGCTGAATAACCGCCGTGCCGCGCGCCGAAAGCGGTTCATCTCCCACAACTCCATCCCGAAGGCCTTCACGATTCGATTGCCTGTAATCGTCTCGTGAAGAATGTTTTGTATCTCCGCCAGTTTGTCCTGCCCTTTACGCGTAGTCTGCCGCACCCTGCGTCCAATACGTCGCGCCGAGGAGATCACCACAGGAACAAAAAGCAGCAGCACCCAGGCAAGTTTCCCACCATAAAAAATCGCCACGCCGATCATGAAAATCAGCGTGAAGATCTGTTGTAGAAACTCGCCGAGCACACTCGACATCGCCGTCTGTACACGCTCAATATCGTTGATCAGTGTCGACAGCAAAGTGCCCGTCGTGTGTTTCTGAAAGAAACCCACCGACCGTCTCAATACCGCGTTGTACAGGTCATTGCGCAGATCGGTAATCATCCCGAAGCCTGCGTAGTTCACCAGGTACGTCCCCGCGTAGTCACATACCGACTTCACCAGCGCCGAGACCACCAACGCGTACGCCACCACCGTCCACGCATTGTGGAACGAACTGGGCACTAAAAAGTGCAGATTTAGAGGTCTTCCAAGAATGGGTACATGGGGAAATGCCAACACGTCATGCGTATAAGCATCCGGACTGAGCACATTGTCGAAGATCGGCTTCACCAGCAGTACGCGGAATGCAGCCATCGCGCCGACCACTGCCATCAATACCACCGATGCTAAAGAGTACAGAGCATACGGACGAACGTACAGCAGCAATCGCCAGATGCGCCTCAAGCCGTCACTCTCCCGATCGTTGCCATCACACTGCGCATCTTAGTATTCTATTGCGCCCTTGCAAATCGTGACCTGTTACTTGGGCATATCGCGGTGCGCGGTGTTCACCCGATACCCTTCCTGCGCCAGTCGCTTCTTCATCTCTTCCGCAATAAAGACCGACCGATGCTGCCCTCCTGTACATCCAAACGCCACCGTCAGGTAGCTCTTCCCTTCCTTGATGTAGTGAGGCAAGAGAAACTTCAACATCTCCGTTGTCTTATCTAGAAACTCCTTCGTCTGCGGAAACTGCAGCACGTACTTCGCCACCTTGGGATGTTTTCCCGTCAGCTTGCGAAACTCCGGTACAAAATGAGGATTCGGCAGAAAGCGTACGTCGAATACAAGATCCGCCTCTGTAGGCACACCATTTTTGAACCCGAAGCTGTTGGACGAGATCACCAGGCCCCGGCCAGTCTCCTCACGTTCGAACTGCGAGTTGATATGCGCTCGAAGGTCATGCACGTTAAACTTGGTCGTATCCAGCACGATATCGGCAACGTTGCGGATGGGATCCAGCCGCTTACGCTCTGCTCGAATCGACTTCACCACTGTATCGCTGCGTCCCATCGGATGCGGTCGGCGCGTTTCAGAAAATCGCCGAATCAGCGCATTCTCACTAGCCTCCAGAAACACCACCCGTGTCGGGAGCACTTTGCGAACCTTCTTTAGAATCGCCGGAAACTCATCGAGCCGCATTCCCTCACGTACGTCGACCACCAGCGCTGCACGTTTGATCTCCGCCGACTGTCGCACAAGATCCGCGAAGCGCGGCACTAACTCCAGCGGTAGATTGTCGACTGAGTAATAGCCCAGATCTTCAAATGTCTTCAGCGCTGACAGCTTTCCCGACCCGGAAAGCCCAGTCAGAATGACCAACTCTCCCTGATGTTTCGGAAGCACGGCCTCCACTACCTTCTTCCTGCTTGTCTTCGCGGACGACCTCACAGAACTCTTCCTAACCTGCTTCCTCGCCATGGAGAAATCCTAGCACCTCGGCTTAAGGAACCTCGATCAGCTCCATCTTTCCGTCGCGCTTGCGATAGAGCACCATTGCCTGTCCCGCGTGGTCGCGAAACACAAACACCTCGCGGTCACGAAACGCGGCCTCTTTCACCGCCTCTTCCACCGACATCGGCCTCAGCGCAACCGCATCATTTGAGCGCACCACGTGCGGCTCCGCAAGCGGCGAGTGCGACGGAAAGGAATGTACCAGCATAGGTACCGCCTTACGCCCAACGCTGGTCTTTGTCGCCACCTTCACCACGGCAGTCTTCCGCGCAACCGGCGACGCAACCCCAGCCGCCGAGGCCTTCGAATCTGACTTCGGATGCCGCTTGATCGTCCCATACCTCTTCTTATGGCGGATGGCCTGCTGTTCGATCTTCGCGAGCGCGTCATGCAACGCGACGATCATCTCGGTATCCTCGCACCGCGCCACCATCTTCTGGTGTTTGGTCTTCACCGTCACTTCGGCGATCTGACGATACTTGTCCGTGGAAAGAATCACATGCACGCTAGCGGAGTTGCCGACAATCTTCGCAATCGCCGCCAGCCCTTCCTCAGCCTGCAACTTCAATTTCTTTGTGATGGTCGTCTGTCTGCCGGTGTACTCCACGTCCATACGTTCACCTCGTCCCTGCGATCGATTCGTATCTCTCGCAGACGATCAGCGTACACGACGTTGGTGCGTGCTTGGAATCTGCATATCTTCTCGGTACTTCGCAACCGTTCTGCGGGTCACCTGAATCCCTTGCCGCTGCAGCTCAGCCGCCAGCTGGTCGTCGGTCAAAGGCTTGCGCTCGTCCTCTTCTTCAATCAGCTTCTTCACCTTGCGCTTCAGCAGGACCAGCGGCAGATCGCCGCCCTCCGGCCCGTTCACTCCTTCGGAGAAGAAAAAGCGCAGCTCAAACACTCCCTGCGAAGTATGAACATACTTGTTCGCCACCGCGCGGCTGACCGTCGAAGGATGCACTCCTATCTCCTCGGCAACCTCCTTGATCATCATCGGCTTCAGCGCATTCACCCCATGCTCTAGAAACTCCTGCTGCCGCCTGACGATCACTTCGCAAGTCCGCACGATCGTATTCTTCCTCTGCTCAATATTTCGCAGCAGCTGGATCGCCGACTTGTACCGCTCCTTCACATACTCCTTGACTTCCTTCTCCGTCTGCTTCTGCTGCAGCATCTTGCGATAGCCCTGATTCAACCGAAGCGTAGGCATATCCTCTTCATTCATCAATACGACATAGACATCATCGCGCTTCACAAAAGCAACATCTGGCTCGATGAGCCGCGTTTCGCTTTGGTTATAGCGCTGCCCCGGCCTCGGATCGAGCGTCCGGATAAACTCAACCGCAGCATTCACGTCATCCGCCGTGCGTCCGCAGCTCCGTGTCAGCTCGCGCATATCTTTCTTTTGCAACAACGGCAGGCAGTTCGTCACGATGTGCGTCGCGATGCTAAACACGTCTTCGCGACCGGGATTGTCGACAGCTGCAACCGCCTCTACCGCACCATAATCTTCTTCGCTGGCCGCACCATTTTTTGCCGCCGCCGCAGCCGCCGTGTGAGCCTGCTGACGTCGAAGCACCAACGCCGCTTCACCCTGCTGGGCGCATATCTGAATCAGCAAACACTCGCGCAAATCCCTCGACCCCACTCCCACCGGATCAAGAAAATTCACCACTTTCCGCGCCTCGCGGACAGCGGCTAAAAACGCCCCAACCGTCTCGTCCGACGCAGCCGCTAAATCGACCGACCCATCCTGCACAGCGCCGTCTTCCACACCGCCGACCTCCGGAATATCCCACACATGCGGCGGCTTGCTCCTGGTTCCCCGCTCAAATGGAATGGGCTCCGACCGTTCCGGCTCCCGCATCTGCATGAGAGCCTCGACCAGCTCCTCGTCGCTCGCCGTCAGATACCCATTCTCGTTCAGATTCCCTACGACGAGCTCTGCAGCCGCCCGGACCTCTGGAGTCAGCGTCAACGAACCCAGTTGCCACGCCAGATGATCGCTCAAAGTACTCGGTTGCGAAAGAAAGTTCTCGAACGATGGCTTGTCGTACTCTTCAAAATTGGAGGCTGTACGAAAACCCGGATCGAGATAATCCTGAAAGTAGCTGCCAAAATCGATCTCATCGAACGGGTCCTTTTCTACCCTCTCGCTCTCCGCCGCAACCTCTTCGGCCGATCGCTCCCGGTCCCCTTCAATCCCCGCTCTCTCGTCGAGCGAAACCACCGTCTCCTCTAGCTCCTCCAGCACCGGATTCTCCACCATCTCGGTGTTGATCATCTCCCTGAGCTCAAGCTTGTTCAACGCCAACACGCTGACCATCTGCACCAGTCCAGGCGTCAACACCTGTCGTTGCGAGACTTTCAAGTTCAGCTTCGGTTGCAGCAGCACGTTAACCCCTCTTCGACTTGATCACTTTGACGTTGCTCTGAATGTATGCCGTTTGGCACGTCTCGTGCTCATTGTGCAATTAATTACAAACAGAACGCTATTCCCCTTGGGCTTTGCCAGTCTACTGCCTATCTCGATCTCGCTGTAAGTCTAACCCTGTCAAAGGCTGAGCGCCCTGCACCGATAGCATCTTCGTCTTACAACAGAAGTTGTAACTTCGCGGCCCTTCAACCCATCGAGAAATTTTCGCCCAGATAGATCCGTCGTACCTCAGGATCCCGCCCCAGTTCCCCAGGCGTTCCAGTCTTAAAAATCTTCCCTTCCGCAATGATATAAGCGCGATCTGTCACCGACAGCGTCTCTCGCACATTGTGGTCGGTAATCAGCACTCCGATCCCGCTCTTCTTCAATCCGAAGATAATCTCCTGCAGATCCAGCACCGCAATTGGGTCGATTCCCGAAAAGGGCTCGTCCAGCAAAATAAAAGTCGGCTCGATCGCCAAGCATCGCGCAATCTCCACGCGCCTGCGCTCACCCCCGCTCAACGCATACCCCCGTGTCTTTCGCACATGCCCCAGGTTTAGCTGTTCAATCAGCTTCTCGGTGCGTGTCCGGCGACTCTCCCAGCTCAACTGCTGCGCCTCCAGCACCGCCAGAATATTGTCCTGCACCGTCAGCTTGCGAAATACCGAAGGCTCTTGCGGCAGATAGCTGATGCCATAGTTCCTCGCCCGCAGATACATCGGCAATCGGCTAATGTCATGACCATCCGCCAGCACCCGTCCTGCGTCCGGACGTACCAGCCCAACGATCATGTAAAAGCTCGTCGTCTTCCCCGCACCGTTCGGGCCCAGCAGCCCCACCACCTCGCCCTGCTCGATCTGGAGGCTCACCCCCTTCACCACCTGGCGGCCACCGTACGACTTGCCTATCTCCTCCGTCGATAACGTCTTCATTACTTGTTCTTCACCCGCGTCTCCGTGCGCACGTGCTGCCCCACGCCACTGTCTCCTTCATTAGAAACCACGACGTTCTCATCCCCGGCATGGAATCGCAAAGATGTACCTGTCACGGTCCCTCGCTGGTCGTCCACAACCTTCGGCAGCACCTTCGCCGTCCCAGTCAAAACAAACATGCCATCACTGGCCGTATACACCAACTGCTCTCCGCTCGCCCGCCTGCCAGGCTGTTGCATCTCGATATGCCCACTCGCCACAACTCGCTCCACACTGCCGCCCATAAACCCTTCCCCCGCAGCACCCCCCGCAACTGCCGTCTTCGCCGCCTGCAGATAAACTACAGCCCGCTCCCCCCGCATACTCCCATCAGCGCCATCCACCTGCACCCCGCCCGTGAAGTCTGCCCTCCGCGCTTCATCCGAATACACCAACTCCCGGCTGACCACCCGCACCACGCTCGTCTTCCCACCAACCACCTGTTTGCCAGCCTTGGCCGCCTCTGGTTTCGCGTTAGACCCACCACTCACCAACACCGTATGCACCGCCCCGGGAGCACCAAGCCCCTCGCCATGCGCCAGCAGTCTCTTATGTTTCTGTTCAAACTCAATCACCGGAGCATCGACCTGCGAAGCCCCCTGCCACAATCGCGCAGGCTTGCCAGTCACTCCGTAAAATATCGCTACCTGGGAGTCATGCTTCAGCTCTGCCCTTGCCGCCAGTACGTGCGCCGGCTCCTGCGCACTGCCCGCCTGACTAAAACTCGCCTTCACCGAACCATCCGCAGTGGCGTCCCCCGTCTTCTGCTCGCTCACCACACGATCCGCCCAAAGCACACTCGTTCCATCGCTCACCTGCACATTACCGGTCAACGTTGTCCGCTCCAACTCGCCGTCATAAACCGCCCGCTCCGCCGTCACGCGTTCTTCAACCGGCGCGGCCGAGTCCCCCGGCTTCTTCACCGGCAGCTCCGTCATCACCACATGACCTTGTTCGGTTGCGCTCGAAATTTCATCCGCCCCCTGGCCCTTGCCGTCCGATCCACGCGTCGCACCCGCAATCACTGGACGGAAGTACGCCACTAAGGAATCCCCAGAGCTCGTTTCGACCACTCCCTTCGCATCCACTCTGTGCATCGAGGTATGTCCATCTCCGTGCACCTCCGCAAGATGGTCTGCATCTCCCACTCTCACAAAATGAGCCGTCAAAACATCCCCCGCCAAGGAGCTGCTAGTGGCCCCGCCACCCTTGACAGCCGGATTCATCACCTTAAAATGCGCATTTCCCGTGGCCTTCGCATCTCGCAGCAGCGTCTTCCCCGCTTTATCCGCAGACAACGCCACATCCATCTGTCCAGCGTTCAACTCGCGCTCTCCCCATGCCTCTCCCGTCGCGTCCGTCCGAACCCGCTCTTTAAAGTGCACCGCGCCAGTCATCACCACATGCTCCGGGTGACCCGCCTTATCGAACGCAGTCCGTACCTCCGCCGCCTCACCTTTACCCTGTCGCAGCGGTTCATCCGCCGTGTACTTCACCCCGCCCTGCATAATCGCCGATTGCGGCTGACTCTGCGCACTCAACGTCATCTCCCCCCGCGGAGCCTCCATCGAGCTGCCTAATCCGTTAGTCAGCCTCACCTCACCCTCGCCTTCAACCCGCTCAACCGTTCCATCCGGCCTCAGATGCACGACAACATCTCTCGCCTGCGCGGTCTCTCCCGTACCGCCCTTACCCCCCATCGCGACATACTTCGCCTGAGTCAGTAACGTTCTCTCATGCTGCCGATCCAACTCCGCACGAGAAGCCGTCAACACCACCGGTTTGTCACGCTCCAGCCCAGTCACCCTCACCGCCGAGTGCAGCACCACTACTCCCGAATCAGAGTTGTAATCCGCCCCCACGGCATGTCCTGTCAGTCCACCTGTCTCAAACTCGATGTCATTATCCGTCGCCGCCACACCCTGCTTTTGCGAAAACACCAGTCCGCTCGTCGTCACATGAATTAGCCGCCCATCCTTAGCCTCATGCTCCTGCTTTTGCTCGGGGTTCTGATGCAAATCCTTTCCTGCCGCATAGTCCATCTTCGCGTTTGCATCAGCCGCTGCAGGGGCCTGCAGATCAATATGCACCTCCCCATCAGCACGAATGACCTCGTTCTTCTGGTCATACTCAAACTCTTTCCCGTAGATTCGATCGGCCCGATCTTCCTTCCGCCCATACAACACGATTCCCACGTCATGCAGCGTCACCTTGCCATCCGCGCGTTCCACCGCCTTGGCCGCATGAATCGTGTAGATCGTCCGACCCTGCACCGACTGCGAGTACGTAAAGCCATTGGTCTCTCGCCGGACATTCACTCCCAGCTTTTTTGGCAGATTCGTCAAGAACCGGTGCGCTCGGTAGTGCGCATACCCCAGAAAAGAAGCGATCACCATCACCAACAGGCCCGCGCCCGCCAGCAACCAGACCCGCAGCCGCTCTACCGAAACGTTCATTCACCTTCTATCTTCTCATCTCTACATGTCCTGCCGGACGGGCCCACTACGCGTGGGGCGGTCACTTCGTGACCTCTGTTCCTTGTCCAGGCGAAACGGTCCTCCCGTTGGTCGGAGGAAAGATGATGTCGACCAGCGGGAGGCCCGATGCTGCTGATCTTGCCCAGACAGGTATACGCGTCACGAAGTGACCGCCCCACGCGTAGTGGGCCCGTCCGGCAGGACATGTCTTCGAAGCAGGCCTAAAAGGTCTAAACTGGAGATATGGCCGATCAGCTCTACCTCAGTCTCTGGTTTCCCAACTTCCGCTTCGAAACCCTCCCTGCGACGATGGTCTCGGTCATGCGCCAGTTTGCGCTCATCAGCGGAGAAAAGCGCGTAACTGCGGCCAGCGTCTACCCCATCAGCTTCACCGAGGCTCCCACCTACCAGCGCATCTACGTCAACGACGACCGTGCCGAAGAAAACCAGGACACCTCAGGTTCCATCATCGAAAATGCCGTCGCCGAAGCCACCGAGCAGCTCCACGACGACATGGCCTACGAGTTCGAGATGCGCTGGAAGCTCTGGTCCCCTGAAGTCGCCTCCGGCTACCCCGACATCAATCCCGAATCCGACCCCGACTACGACGTCGATCCCGAGTATGAATCCGCCACCCTCGATCCGCTCTGGAAGCTCCAGCCCGCCACCGTCCGCATCCTCGGCTTCGGCCCGAAGTTCGACGACGCCAGCTTCGACCAGAACGGCCACATCCGCATCGACTTCGGCCTCGACACCCCGTGGCTCGCCGAGACCCTCGAAGACGAGCAACTCAACGAAGACGCCACCAAGCACATCCAGCAAAACGTAGAGATGCTGTTAGCCTTCACCCTCTCGGTCGAAAAAAACTGCGGCATCAGCAGCCGTCTCCTCTGGACCGAATCCGGCGAACCCCTCGCCCAGAAGCTTATCGACCGTCTGCAACGCGTCAACTAGCACTCTCGGCCACCGCAGCCTGCCCTTGCGTAGCCGCATTTTTCGCCGCTGCAGCCGCAGCTTTCGCCTCGCTGCGCAGCCTCGCCTCCCGTATTGCCACCAGCATCAGCCCCGCGAAAGTAAGAGACAACATCCCATAAGCCCGCGCACCATGCAGCTGCGGAACGTCTTCATACAACAGCGCAAGCCCCATGAAGACAAAAAACACGTGTGCGCAAAACACCTGCAGCGACGCCTTCCCCAACGTTAGAAAAGGCTCAACAGAAATCAGCCGCACTAGATACCGGCGCATCCAGTAACAAACAATGACGAACGCCGTCAGGTTGACCACGCGCATCGGTCCAATCTGCCATTTGTCCAAGCTAATTCCCAGCGACTCCTGGTTCAACACAGGCCCTAACCAGTGATGCCGCACCGCAAGAAAGAACACGCAAACCACACCGCACACAGCCACTGCATATCCCGGAACCCGCTTCAGCGGCATCTCGCCCTGAACACTCTTCGCCCCCAGCCACAACCCCGCGATCCAAACCCCCTGCCACGCAAACAGATTGAAGGCGCCAGTCTCCTGCAGCGGAATCTGCAAATGTGTGATCCTCACGATCCACGCATGCACCAGCTCCCTCAATCCGAACTGTGCTGCAATCCAGAGCATCGCGCTCCCACCCAGCACCCACCTCCAGCCATAGCGCAAGCCAAGCGCCAGCGCCTTCGGTGTCAAAAACATGAACAACACATACATCGGCAAAATATCGAGCAGCGGAGGACAGTAAATCAGCAGGACTCCTCCGATGATCGCGGTCTTCGGGTGCGCCAGATAAAAATTGATCAGGTTATAGATCGCTGCCCGGTGCGTCTTCTCCGCAAACAACGCCGCCACGGTAAACGCGAAAGCCAGCATCAACAGGTGATAGCCGTATATCTTCAGCGTCCGTCGCCAAAGCTTCACAATCACACCGGAAACATCCTCCATCGCCTCCCGCAGATAGACCGTGCCGACTAGCATCGCCGACAAAAACACAAACCCCTCAGCCGAAGACACAAATCCCACCGGCTGATTCACAAAGTCGCTGAAGTGTGTCGGCATATGGGTGAACGTCATCCACACCAGGAACAGCCCACGCAGTGCGTCCAGCTCCGGCCTTCTCTGCGTCTTTGGATCGCTCACGATCACAGGTCAAACCCTCGCCGGAAAAAGGCCACCTTCAGCATAGGCGGTCAGGCAGTAGCGGCATCTCACAAAATTTGCTTCTTATTGATCCAGCCAAAAAGCCACTCCACCTCTCAGGATGAGACGTTCGAACAACCAATCCGCTTCAGTCGACCCAACGTTCAAGTCCAAATTTCAAGACCCCGAAAGGCCCTAGGAAACGAAGAAAACAAAGACGAAGCGCCTTTACGAACTTCATCGAAATCTCTTATGCAATCTTTACGAAAGCAGTGCTGAAATATATCAAGTCGACGAGAACAAGAGCCGACAGGAGAGTTTGATGAACACCTTCCGCACCCGCAGACCGCTTCTTGTAAACGCAACGCAGTGCCTCCACCCCACCCTCATCCTTACCGACTCCGGTCAGCGCAAAGCCTATCCCGGCGACTGGATCATCGAAGGCGAAAACCACGAGCGCTACATCGTAGACAACACTTTCTTCCAGCGCACCTTCGCCCCCATTCCCTGGGAGTCCTCAAGCGAAGGCCGCCACTACGGCAGCTAAGCAACTCCTCAAGTCAGAAACCAAACCGTAACCATTACCAACCGGCCCCGGCCCACGATTCACCAAAGAGAAAAGCGCAGTGTCCTATGGCATTGTCCCCTGTACTAGAACCTCCGAGTTCCCAATCCCCCATCGCGCCAACAGCACAGACTCCTTTCACTCCATCGCAACACCGCTCCGCCACCCTCCGCAGTGACCTCAAAACCATCTTCCTCAGAACTCGCAAAGCGCAGTTGCAGGACGCCCGCGCCATCCATCAGCTGATCGACAGCTTCTCTCACGACGGCACCCTCCTTCCCCGCTCCTACGCCGAAATCTGCGCCAACATCCGCACCTTCACTATCGTCGAAACTCACACCCATCAGTTCCTCGGCTGTGCAGCCCTCCACGTCTATGGCCCGCACCTCGCCGAGATCCGCTCCATCGTCGTCCGTCCCGATATCAAAGGATGCGGAGCCGGTGGCCAGCTCGTCCACGAACTCATGCGCCAGGCCGAAGCGCGCAGCATCAAGTGCCTCTGCCTCTTCACCCGCATCCCCAACTTCTTCGAGCACTTCCACTTCAGCACCTACGATCGCCAAGCTTTCAGCGACAAGGTGCTCAAAGACTGCCTCCACTGCGCCCGTCGCCACGCCTGCGACGAGACCGCGATGGCATTCGGCGAGCTTCCAACTCCAAGAGATCTGTCACGAACCGACTTCTTCCCACACTATCAACCCACAGAGTTGGTACAACTGCAGGTCTGACCAATCACCCGGAAGTGTCATTCAAGGCACTGCCTTTTCAGGTTACCCTTGCCGTCAACAGTTTGGATCATGCATCATGACAAACATCGTAAAACCCGCGTAGAATGGCAACCTTCACCGCATTCTTCGCATCCCGCAACCAGTAGCTTTATGCGAAACAGAACCTTGCAGTCTTTGTCTAAACGTTCTGCCGGAGCAAACGAAGTTCGAACAGGAAAAACAAGATGAACTACATTGACTCACCACAGATCGCACCCACGTTCCAGTCCAACTCCCGCGCCGAAGACGGTCAACTCGACTGCAGTCGCTGGAGTGGCCTCTGCGAAGGTGTCCTCATACCTTTGGGCTCGCTCTTCGCAGTCTTCCTCCTCATGCTCGGCGTCATGCTCATCACCACCTAGCCTGAGACCACAATCTCCGAAAAGTCAGCGATCCCGGAGAAGTCTCCCAGCACCTTCTCGAGCAGCGCCAACCGATTCGCCCGCACAGCCTCATCGGGCGACATCACCATCACCGCCTCGAAGAATGCATCCACCTGAGGCCGCAGCATAGCAATCTGCTCCAGTGCGGCGGTGTAGCTCTCATTCCCGCGCAGCGCACTCACCTTCTCCGCCAACTCCGCCGACTTCTCCGCCAGCGCCTTCTCCGTAGGCTCCGTCAGCAGCCCTTCATTAACACCCGGCGCCGCCGCGATATCCTTCTCTCTGGCCTGGGAAAGAATATTCTTCATCCGCTTGAACGCCGCGGTCACCGCAGCAAAATCTTCCGACCCACGCACTGACGTAACCGCCTTCGCGCGCGCAACGGCATCCCTTACATCGCTCGCACCAGCCGCCAGCACCGCCTTCACAATGTCATAAGCCTGCCCGTGCACCTCGCGAAGATAAAACTCCAGCCGCTCCGCATAAAACCCTCGGGTCTTCGCAGCAACAGCAACGTCATCGGTGCCGAGCGCCGAAATCTCATCCAGCGAAAGCGCCAACTCCACCGTCGTCTCCGCCAAAATCTTCACAATCCCATTCGCCGCTCTGCGCAACGCAAACGGATCCTTCGACCCTGTAGGCTCCAGCCCCAACCCAAACATCCCGGCAATCGTATCCGCCTTGTCAGCTACCGCCAACAGCGCACCTTCCACCGTCCTCGGAACTACATCTTCCATCGACTCAGGCTTGTACTGGTCGTAAATCGCATCTCCCACCGCCGCCGGAAAGCCCTGAGCCCGCGCATATAGCCCGCCCACAACACCCTGCAGCTCCGTAAACTCCTTCACCAACTCCGCAGTAAGGTCGGCCTTTGCCAGCAATGCCGCAGTATCGAGCGACACAGCATCCACCGCAACTCCTCGCGCAGCAACCAGCCCCGCAAGGCCGGAGGCAACCTTCCGCACCCGCTCCGACTTCGCAAAGTAGCTCCCTAAGTCCTTCTGAAAGGTCACGTTCTCGAGCAACGAAACCCGGTCCATCAACGACACCCGCTGATCGAACTCCCAGAAAAATCTCGCATCATTAAACCGCGCTCTCAGCACCCGCTCATTGCCATGCCGAATCACTGCGACCCCAGCCTCATCGGCCTCCGTGTTCAACACCGCCAGAAAGTGCGGAGCCAACTTCCCGTCCTTATCCTCCACCGCAAAGTAGTTCTGGTGATCCCGCATCACCGTCACCAGAACCTCCTCCGGCAGTGCCAGATACTCTTTCTCAAACCCACCCAGCAGCACCGATGGCCACTCTGTCAACTGCGTCAGTTTATCGACAAGCTCATGATCCTCACGCCACCGCAACCCCGCACCGTCGGAATCGCCAGCCCGCGTTACCTTATCCAGAGCCTTCCGAATCTTCTGCCGCCGCACCTCAACCTCAGCAATCACGAAGCCGCCAAGCAGCGTATCCTCATAATCACCGGGAGCCTTCAACAAAATCTCCTGCTCCCCAAACAGAACCCGGTGCCCATACGTAACCTTCCCTGCTACATATCCACCAAATTCCACTGGCACCGGCTCCGAGCCCAGCATTGCGACCATCCAACGCACCGGCCGTACGAACCTCTCCGGTCGCCCCGCGCGCCAGTACATATTCTTGGCCCAGTAGATCCCAGCCAACTCCTTCGGCATCTCTCCGGCAATAACCTCCACCGCACCCCGCCCAGCCTTCGCCGAGGTCGCCGCAAGATACTCCCCTTTGGCATTGGTAATCGTCTTCAACCCGGCAACATCCACACCGGCCTTCTTCGCAAACGCAACCGCCGCAGGCGTCGCCACACCATCCTTGTAGGCCACCTTCACCGAAGGCCCCACCAACTCCTCAGCCACATCCTCCTGCCGCTCCGCAACACCCGAGACCCGCACCGCCAGCCGCCGCGGCGTAGCGAAACTCTTCGCCACCGCACCCGATCGCACCAGCCGCTCGCGCTCCAGCATCTTCACCACGCGCTGCTCCAGCTCCATCTGCGCTCCTGCAATCATCCGCGCCGGAACCTCTTCCAATCCAATCTCAAACAGAAAATCCGCCATCTCTATCCCACCATCCCACTGACTTGCTGACTCGCCAACTCGCTCACTCGATCACCTTGCGCCGCATACGCCTTTGCCACTCCCACCACCAGCGCCCGAATCCGCGCCATCACACCAACGCGCTCCGTCACAGAGATCGCCCCGCGCGCATCCAGCAGATTGAACAGATGCGAGCACTTCAATGCCAGCTCATAAGCTCCCAGCACCGGAAAACGCTTCAACTTCAGCTCGTCCATGTCGCCAAAATCCTTCACCTGCGACAACAGCGCCAAACACTCCGCCTCATACAAATTCAAATGCTCCCAAAGCTTCCCCACGTTGGCATAGTCAAAGCTGTAAGCCGAAAACTGCTCCTCCTCCGCGAGCCGCATCTCGCCATAGGTCACCTTGCGCCCGGTATCAGGCTCCACAGCCCACACAATGTCGTAGATTGAATCCACATCCTGCAGAAATCCCGCAATCCGCTCCAGCCCATACGTAATCTCGCCACAAATCGGATCCAGATCCATCCCGCCGCACTGCTGAAAGTAAGTGAACTGTGTAATCTCCAGCCCATCCAGCATCACCTGCCATCCCACGCCCCACGCGCCGCCCACAGGCCACTCCCAGTTATCTTCTTCAAACTTAATATCGTGTTCCTTCAGGTCAATCCCAATCGCCACCAGCGATTCGAGGTACATCTCCTGAATCCGCACCGGTGGCGGCTTCAAAATCACCTGCAGCTGCGTATGCCGAAACAGCCGATTCGGATTCTCACCATACCGTCCATCCGCCGGCCTGCGCGACGGCTGAGCATAAGCAATCCTCACCGGCTTCGGCCCCAGTACCCGCAAAAACGTATCCGGAGACATCGTCCCCGCCCCAACCTCCACATCGTACGGCTGCTGCAGCACGCAACCCCGATCCGCCCAAAACCTCTGCAGCGTAAACAAAAGCTCCTGAAACGTCAGCGCGCGCTTCTTCCCAGTAACCTCAGAAACCGATCCAGTCATATATCTCTCTTCAATTCCCGCAATCTTTCGATTCTAACCGCTCAACGAAGGCATCTCCCAGAGCAACGCCTTCGTCTCTTGTGACATACCCACCCCGAGTCCCACTTCACTGAGGAGTTTCGAGTATGTGCCGTGTTCCCTCCTCCGGTGCCGGGTCCTTCTCCGAAGGAAGAACGGTCGTAGGATCAGCCAGCACCTTCGCGTCCGGCAGAGGAACAGAAATCCCCGTCGAGCGAATAAATGCCTTACTTTTATCGATGGTCACCACGAACTCGTGCTGCCCCTTCGTCGAGTTCCGCGGCCGAGGAAACTCGACAATGTAGCGTCCGCGAACCATTGCCACAAAATCTTTTAGCCTCTTTTCGACATCGGCCCTATTCGCCGAAAACACCAGGCCACCACTCAGCTCGCAGATCGAACGAAAAGGATCTTCCATGGCGTTGCCCATAGCTGGAGAGTCATCCGAAAGCCAAGGCACGTATCTCATACCAAAGACCGCCACCGCACTATTCTGCGCGAATACCCTCACCTGATTCCACTTATGAGTGCTTCCTTTGTCCTGCCCATCACTCACCGCAAGAATCACCCGCCGTCCTGGAAGCCCGGAGAGTTGATTAGTCGCGAAGGCCAGAGCATCCCACAGATGCACCTGCGACTCGCACTTCGGACCATGTTTCGCGTGTCGTCGGTCACCTGCTGACTGCAGCGCCTCATGAATCGACTTCTTTAAGTGCTCCTCATCTGCTGGCACGTCACTCGCAAACTGCGTAAACTCGCAATCCAGCCCGTAGATGGAAACATGATCCTTGGCCCCCAGAGACAGCGGCGTAAGCTTAGCGATCGCGTTCTCAAGCTTCGCTGATAGCTCCAGCTCCGACCCGCTCATATCCAGCAGAATCGCAAGCGAAATCGGATCGTCTCCCTCCAGACGAACATGCGAGGCGCGGAACGGCGGTCCCCCATCGAAGCTCACCTTGAACCTGTCTGGAGCGAACGGCGCAAGCTTCCTTTGATCCGCCCCCAACACCAGCACAGGAATCTGGATCGTGTTCGTATAAACATGCAACGTTAAAACATCCGCATCTTGAGCCCACGCCGAACAGCCCCATGCGATCCATAACCACAGGGCCCAGACTCGAAACCCCGCAAATCCCCTCACCGTTCCCCGCCAAAACGCGAACAAGCTCACCTTCGCCATCCCAGAAGTATGACAGAGCTTAGACGGAACATCTCCACAAAGAATCCCGCCGCTCAACTTCATGTTTCTCGAACGCAACTCCCACTAAGCGAGCTGTCCCGATAGTTTCGCTATCCCATCCTGAGTGGAAAGAACGCACCTATTCCCCAATCAGGTGCAACACAATCTCCCGTCTATGAGGGCGGACTCGATGCTCAAAAAGGTAGATGCCCTGCCAAGTCCCAAGCGCGAGCCCGCCCTCTATCACCGGTATCGATAGCTGCACCTGAGTCAGTGCCGTCTTCAGATGCGCTGGCATATCATCACTCCCTTCGGAGTCGTGCCTGTAAGGCCCACCTTCAGGCGCGATACGATCGAAATACGCTTCGATGTCGCTCCGCACAGTCGGATCAGCATTCTCCTGGATCAACAGTGATGCTGACGTATGCCGGCAGAAGAGCGTCAGCAGACCGGTCTGCATCCTCTGCTGCCTCACCCATTCGCTGACAGCCGACGTAATTTCATACAATCTCTGCCCACGCGTCGAAATTTCAAGACTATGCACTGACTGCTTCAATATCTCTCGCCTCTGTTGTCTCCAAACGTCCCGGAGCTAATAAAGAGATTAAGTGCTGAGTCAGCCCGTGCGTACTGAAGAGAACGCCATGTCATGAATTTTGCACGTCCAGCTCTACCCTCGACGCACTTCACTGCGGAGGAGGCTCATTCGGGTGAGGCTCAAGACCAGCGGCTTGTCGCAGTTTGTCATATCCGGGATAAGTAAACGTCGGATCCACCTGCTGCTTGAATAACTCCGTCGCAGCCACAGATTCTCCTTCAAGCCCATAAGGACTTTTCTGGTAAATCCCATTCATCGACGCTGCAGTATCGACAGAGGTGTTCCGTCCTCCTTTGATCGTCGTTATCTCCCACCCGAAACTGGTGACATTCGCCTTGCGCCCGTTGCTCACCCCTCCGACGATCTCATTCATGGTCATCTTCATTCCCTTCGTAGCAGCCCCTTCCCCATAACCGCCGCCGCTATAACCCAGATCGGCAAACTTGCTGCCATCACGACTGATCTCGATATGCCCCTTTCGCCACGCAACCACATCATCATGAAAGTGAGGATCCTGATTGAAGTGAACAACGGGAATGTGCCCATCGCCCCAGGACGCCTTCCCTGAAACCACACCTTTGCCCGCATCAGCTGCGCCCGTCGGCGGCACTGGGGTCGGTGTTACATTCGCGGGCCGAGCCGAACCGATTGGCACAACAGACGTGTCACCCGTAAGCGCGCTTGGAGGCGTATCCGTAACCACCGCGAAAAAGTTGCTCTTCTCCGCAGTCGAAATCATGTACTGGTTGCTGATAATCGTGCCAACGAAAGCAAACTTGGTTTGGTCTTTGCTCGATACTCGAAATATCTGACCGGTCCCCGTTCCCGCGCCCGCCGGCTTGAAATAATAAATATCGCCATCCATCTCACCTAACTTTCGCGACAGCCCAATCTGCGCCTGCACCTCAGCGGCTGTAGCCGTCAGGTAAGGGGGCTTATCGGCGGCATGTCCAACGATGGGCACGCAAAACGCAAAGATTGCGATAGCGGTTACCGCGCAAATGAAAATCGAAAAACGGCGTTTGCGTGTGATGGACATGCTTCCCCCTTCGCACAGAGTGCATCATGAATAAGTGGGGGCCCGGGACCTGTGACTTTAGCACATTTTCATAAGACATCCCTTAGCGAATTGCCAAACGATAGATGCCAAACGACATCATGATTTTTGTTCGGTCTGCTTCAAATCAAACTTCGACGCAGCAGCACCCATAATCTCGACGCGGCACAAATTCACGAAACCGGCCATCGCATCATCACAAACCCGGCTATGCAACCCAGCAACGCGACTGCTCCACCCAACCGCAGGCTCGTCGCCCAGCCCAGTTCCTTCCCCAAAGCACTCAACGAATAGACACTCACCGGCCCCAGCGTGCACAGCATCGCTGCGACATACGGCGTCGGCACGCCCGCGTGATAAAGCACGTAAGCCAAGGCAACATCAAGCGCCATAGGCACCGGCAGCAGCGTTCCGAGGAGCGCAACCAGAACCACTCCCACGAAAGACACCGGCACATGCGTCCCATAAGCAGGAATCATCTCAGCCGCCGTCGCCCCCACCACCGCCGCCAGCAGCATCCAGGGCAAGGTCAACACCGTCAATCGCAAGAGATTCCGCAAATATGTTCCGCAAAACGCAATCAACCGCGCGCCCAGACCCTCCGCGCCCGACGAAACCCCAAAGCTCTTTACCGTCAGCTCGTTCTCACGCACCACCCACGGCAGAGCAACCAGCAACAACGTCGGAGCCACGATCCGCATCGCCGACAGCGGCAGTGGAAAGAGAACAAACACCATCGCCACCACCACCGGATTGAAGCTCGGCGAACTGATCATCGCCGCCACCGTCAGCCGCGTGCTCGCTCCCGCCAACAACAGACTCTGAGCCACAGGGGTAGCGCAGTTCGTACACACTCCCATCGGCGCGCCAGCCACCGCTCCACACAACACATTCCCTGCCGCCGAAGAAAATCGTCTAGGCGGCGTTCCCACACCTGCCAGCAGCGTCATCATCGCCGCTCCAAACGGCAGCGCAAAGTACATCCCAAACCGATTCGTATATAGCCAGTTCACGCTGGTCCGCATCACTCTCGTGGGCGCCGGCATCGCAGGCGTCACCTTCAGCAACGCATCGAACGAGATCGGCCCGGCCACCTTGATCGCCGCGCCAGCATGAAGCTTCTTCAACAACGCAGGGTAACGCTGTTGACTCCAGAAAATCAGCAGTACCCCCACAGCAATCAGCGCGGCCAGAGAGACCTCTAGCGACCGTCGAGACGAACTCGGCGCAGCAAATCTGGTTGAGCCCATGAGGAAGCCAAGTCTAGCTCACACCAAACACCTCCGACATCCACCAAAAGGTTGAACAACACACCTAATCAATCGAGTGACATTCACGCCACGCGCAAAGAACTCTAAGCTCTACCCAGCGCCCGCGCACTCACCAGACGCCGCTCCAGATGCCGCTCTAGCGTCTCCACTGCAAACCTCCTCAAATCCGCGGCACGCGACTTTGGCCAATCCTCCTTCGCCAACTCCCCCACCGTCCCGCGAAATATCCTCACCGCCTCCCCCACCGAATCCGCTGACAGCGCCACACTCCCACCCCGCCGGTCATCCGCACAAGTCACTCCATCGCTCGTAGCCGAATACCAAACCGTCTCCCCGCCCCCGTGTCTCGGATCCAGCACCAACCCACACACCACGCACCGTCCCAACTCCGGCATCCACCCCATCAAACGGCTCATCCACAGCGAAAAATAAGTCACCGGCAACCACACCTTACCCACCTGTATCTGGTCGAGTACCGCCAGCACCAGCCGAAACACCGCATCCTCAGGAGCCTGTTCCGGCAGCGCCTCCTCCACCACCTCCGCCACAAACTGCAGCGCCGCCGTACGCGCATAATCAATCGGTCGCGAAAGCGGAGAACTCAAAATCTCAAACGCATCCAGCCGCATCAACTCCTGTTTCGGCCTCTCGGCATAGGTCGCCCTCACATGGGTCATCGGCTCCAGCGCCCCGCCAAACCGCCTACGCGACCGCATCGCATGCCGAGCCACGCCCTTTACTCTGCCCTGCTCTCGCGTAAACAGGCTCACCAGCAGGTCCGCCTCCTGGAACGGCCACACCCGCAACACGATCGCCTCTCCCTGCCGCTCAATCATCCCTACCAGACTATTCCACCGCTAACCCGCCTGACCGATGCATCTACTCAGACAAGCCACTAAAAGTCTGTCGAGACACTAAGATCCTTCCACTTCCTATCGGACTCCATCGTCGCCAGAGCGCTCTTCTCCGCGGCCCCGTAGCAATCGCTCCCAAGCAAAAGCCGCAGAGGAGGCTCCGGCATCGACACAAGCTTCAAAAGAGCCGCAGCCGCCTTCGCCGGATCACCCGGCTGCTTCCCGTTGTAGTTCCGCTGAAATCGCACCGTCGCTCCCACGCTCGAGTCATACTCCGCGCGCCCTTCCCGAAGCTCAGTCGACGAGCCCGCAAAATCCGTACGAAACCCACCCGGCTCAACAATCGTCACCTTCACCCCAATGGGGCCAAGCTCTTTCGCCAACGACTCCGAGAAACCCTCAACTCCAAACTTCGCAGCAGCGTAAGGAGCACGTCCCACCGGCCCCAGCCGCCCTGCGATAGAAGTCACCTGAACAATATGGCCCGCTCTACGCTCGCGAAAATAAGGAATTACCGCCTTCGTCATAATGATCACACCAAAGAGATTGGTCTCAATCTGCGCACGAAACTCCGCAAGCGTCGTATCTTCCACGGGCGCAACATTCCCATAGCCCGCGTTATTCACGAGCACGTCCAACCCTCCAAAGCTCTCAATCGCCGCATCCACAGCGCCCTTCGCCTGCGCCTCGCTCGTCACATCCAGAGACACCGCACGAACCCGCTCCCCATACTTCTCTACTAAATCCGAAAGCTGCGCCGGATTCCGTGCCGTCGCTACCACGCGATCGCCCGCTTCAAGCACCGCTTCCACAAATGCCCGTCCAAGCCCACGAGAACTTCCCGTAATCAACCAAACCTTCGACATATAACCTTTCTAGATGAACGAATCCACATCTTCCAGACGAAAACCTGGCACTCTAATGGATTCAATCGATCGATTGAGGTTTCCAAATAAGCGCAAAATAGCTCTCTTCCAGCCATGCAAGGTGTAGCATTGCGTTCGGCGAGCAAACCCCTCTGCCGCCCGCAACACTTCCGGAGGATAAGCGTGAACAAAACAAAACGACTCTTTATCGCAGCCGCAATGACGGTCTCCCTAATCGCAATGGCAGAAGAACCCGGGACAAACATCAAAGTCACCGGCTGGGTCATCGACTCGGCATGTGCGTACACCAAGGGCCTCAGCAAACCCCTCGGAGTAGCCTGCGCGAAAGGCTGCGCCAAAAATGGCTCTCCTCTTGTCATCCTGCAGGATGATGGAACCATCTACCTGCCGATCGACAGCGCCACACCCTCGGCATCGCAGAACCCGAAGCTCCTCCCCTACGCCGGTGAGCACGTCACGGTCACTGGAAAGGACTACGCAAGAAACGGCTCCCACGGCCTGGTCATCGACACCATCACAAGATGAGCGGTGGTCTCATCTTCAACTGAACCAGACCGCATACAAAAAGAGACGCGCAGCCCGAAGGCCACGCGTCTCTTTTCGAATCACCAAACGAAATTTACCGCCCGTAGTGAGCCGCATTCTTGGTCTGATACTCCGCCCACTTCTCCGGCAGATCATCCCCCGCATAGATCGCCGACACAGGGCACACCGGCACGCACGCGCCGCAATCGATGCACTCTACGGGATCGATAAACAGCTGCTCAGACTCGCCGAACCCAGACTCATCCTTCTTCGGATGGATACAATCCACCGGGCAGGCATCCACGCAAGCCGAATCCTTCGTCCCGATGCACGGTTCCGCAATCACATAAGCCATCTCAAAAATCTCCCTTATTCCCGTCTAAATTCGTCGCGCAAAAATATGCTCGTTCCTAGATTTTAGCAGCACAACCGCACTCATCCGCAACTCGCTCCTCAATGCAACTACGACCGCTTTAGCCCTTATTTAACTCACTTCGACGAATCTGCTCCCGCATCCGCTCCGCCAGGTTCTCCGGAAAGATCGTCTCCCGAGACGACGCAATCTCCTCTTCGCTCCACCACCGAATCTCCCGCATGATCTCCCTCTCATCGGCTGTAACTCCCATCAGTTGAGGCTCCTCGCGCCGACACTTCGCCCAAAAAAGAAAATCCGTATTGTCCTGCATCTCCCCCTGATGAAGAAACTGATTGCGATCGCAATAGACCGGCCCCTCGACGCGAACCTCCAGCCCAAGCTCCTCCTTCACCTCGCGCACCGCCGCCTCAGGCTCCGTCTCGCCCCCTTCAATCTCACCACCCGGCAAAGCCCAGAAGACAAACTCCCCACCGTCCCGCGGCACCACAAAACGAATCAGCAAAACATCTCCAGCCTCATCAAACAACATCACCCGAGCCGTCCGCCTCTTCCGCACCTTACCTCGCACCCTCAATCGCCACGGCTATTGAAACTAAATTTTTTCCGCTGCAAAGTGAATCAAGATAGTGAGCGCTTGAAAAATGCGCGCAAGATAAGCCAACACCCTGCCACAACCTCGACCGCGCTGAGCACGACAGCGCTAGAATTCCCAGCGGCTAAATATGCTCGATACTGAAAAAGCGTAGGCGACCCCACATAGAACAAGATCAGGCCAAGGCCAACGCCGAGAATTTTGCCAACTGCAATTGGCCTTCTCCCTGTTTTTTCCCGTTTAGCTGATATTTTTTTGAGTACAGTTCCGGCGACTCCAAAAACCACGATTCCACACGCCGCAAAAAAGCCGACAAGCAATCCCATAGAGGTGCCCAATCCGCATTGACCATCCTGCTGGCCGGGCTTGCAATCGATAGCTCTGCCGCATCCATAACCAAGTAGCTGAGTAAAAATAGCCAAACTGAGAACAACAATCAGCTGTTGCCAGAGTTCCCCCTTGAGCCAGAACATACGCAACTTGAAGAAAATGGATGGTCGAGACTTATACTCCGGAGCATCCATCAATCCCATTATTCCGCCGCCATCCGTTTCGCCGCAAACTCCGCCGCCGAAGGAATCGCCGTCAACTCCCGCCCCGCAAACATCTCCGTAAACAGATGCACAATCTCCTTCTTAATCAACCCATTCGTGACAAGAGTCTCGCGGCTATCCAGCGTGAACTTCCCTCCATCAAAGTGAGTCACCGTCCCCCCAGCCTCTTCCACCAGCAGATATCCCGCCGAAGTATCCCACGGATTCAGATTGAACTCCCAAAATCCGTCCAGCCGCCCCGCTGCCACATAAGCCATATCCAACGCCGCGCTCCCCGCCCTCCTCACCCCATGCGACCGCAACGTAATCTCGTTATAGAAGTGAATATTCGGGCTCTCGTGCCGCTTCTTACTCGGAAAGCCAGTGGCCGTCAGCGACTCCTGCAGCGAAGCCGTCTTCGACACATGGATCTTCCGCCCATTCAGCCACGCGCCCTTCCCCCGCTCCGCCGAAAACATCTCATCCCGCAGTGGATCGTAGATCACACCCGCAGCCATCTCCCCATCCGCATCAGGCGCAAGCCCCGCCGAACGCTTCTCCAGCCCCAGCACCACGCAAAACGCCGGAAACCCATGCGCAAAGTTCGTCGTCCCATCCAGCGGATCGACATACCACCGATACTCGCTCTCCAACCCACTACGCGTCCCCTCTTCGCCATACACTCCATGCGTCGGAAACGCCGCCTTCAGCTTCTCCACAATCAACTGCTCGCTCGCCCGGTCGGCCTCTGTCACCAGGTCCACATCGCCTTTGTACTCGGTCGCCACACCCTTCGCATAAAAACCACGCAGCAACGCCCCCGCCTGCCGTGCAATCCCCTCGGCAATATGCGCAAACTCAAACTTCTTCACCGTAACCCTCCCATCGACCGCAACTGTCTCCAGTGCTATCGTTCCACCAGAGTATCCTGCGCCCGGCCCAGCCTGCCTCGAAACTCCGCTCGCTGAACTCACACCGAGGTCAAGACATGCCGAAATTCCTCATCGAACGCGACATTCCCGACGCCGGCCAACTCACCCCCGAGCAACTCCTCGCCATCTCCTCGAGCTCCTGCCGCACCCTTCGCGGCATGGACCCAGAAGTCCAGTGGATCACCTCCTTCGTCACCGCCGACAAGATCTACTGCATCTACATCGCACCCGACGAAGAGGTAATCCGCCGCAACGCCTTCGAAGGCGGCTTCCCCGCGAACACGATCACCCTCATCCAGAACACCATCGCCCCGGCATGACCGCATAACTGTCACCGCGCATCCGCGTAATACCCCGACCTGTAGCGAAGGTCATACTTCCCCTTCAGCTCCGCATCGGCCATCCGCACCTTGATCTGCCGGAAAGAATTATCCGCTCCTCGCCGCGGCGCATAGTACCCCAACAAATACTGCGTCCTCAAGTCATCCGACACATGCGCAAACGCCGGCTCCAGGTCCTTCGGATCCACGACATAGTAGTACTTCCCACCCGTATCCTCCGCCATCTGAATCAACGCATGCTCCCCGCCTTCATTCCTCCCCGCATCCGCATAGATCGGCACAATAATGATCGAGTACACCATCGCACCCGCCCTCTGCGCCTGCTCCAGCGCCTGCGTATACCGCGCCCCCTTCACCGTATCCCCGCCATCGGTGATCAGCACAATCACCCGCCGCCGCCCATTCGCAGCCGAGGTCCCCGCCAGCCTGTCCGACGCCAGATAGATCGCGTCATACAACGCCGTAGCATCCCCATGCTGAATCTGATTCAGCCCAGCCTCAATCCTCTTCGGCTGATTCGTAAACGGCACAATCTCTCGCACCACATCCGCGAACTCCATCAGATCCAACTCATCCTGCTCCCGCAGCAGCGCTCGCACAAAGTGCTTCGCCGCCTCCTTCTCCAGCCGCTCACTGCTCAACACGGTCTCGCTCGCATCAATGGCAAGCACAATCGACAGCGGCGTCGTAGCCTCCTTCTCAAACACCGCGATCTTCTGCGGCTTCCCATCCTCTAGAATCTCGAAGTCATCCCTTCCCAGCCCACCCACCGGCGAACCCTTCGCATCGACCACGTTCAACGCCACATTCACCAACCGCGTCTCAACCTTGATCGTCGGAAATCCACCCGTAGGAGATCCGCTCTGCGAGCCATTCGTCTTACCGCCCGTCTGCGTCACAACCACCGGCGGACTCACCACATCGTCCGGATCCTTCGGAGCCTGCGCTCCATCCACAGGAGGAGGTTCCCGCACCACCGGAGCCTGCGCAAGCAGATCCCCCCGCACAAACAGCAGCCCCGCACCTAACACGAGCCCCGACCACTTCATCCCTGTCTCTCCGGCCCAGCAACCGCAATCTCATCAGGAAACGGCTCTCCATCCGCCCAGATAGCCCCATCCACAAACTGTTCCTTCTTCCATATCGGCACCGTCTTCTTCAACGTATCGATCAGCCACCGGCAAGCCTCAAACGCCGCGCCACGATGCGCCGAAGCCACCACAATCAGCACACTCGTCTCCCCCACCACCAGCCGGCCCAGCCGATGCACCAGTGCCACCTCCCTCACGCCGAACCGCTCCACCGCCTCGTCCGCCAGCCCACGCATCTTCTCCAGCGCCATCTCCCGGTACGCTTCATAGTCCAGATAAAGCGTCTTCCTTCCCCGGGTATTATTCCGCACGATCCCGTCGAACACACACACCGCACCATCTTCGCCGGCCTTAATCTCCGCGACGATCTCCTCTGCCGCAATCACCTCATCCGTAATCTCAACCCGCATCGACTTCCGTCTCCCAAACCTCACTGTCGCCACTACCCTTGCTTTTGCTCTTACCTTTGCTTTTGCCTTTGTATTTCTTGTTGTCAGCCCCGAAGGGGGATCTGTTGTTGCCGATGCCTATCTTCCAGTTCCACCAACTCAGCCACCACTGACCGGGGGCAACAAAGCCACTTCATCTCCCTCCCCCAACACCATCTCTGCCCGCGCATACTCCTGATTTACCGCCACAGCCATCGAATCCCAAATCTTCCCCGCCCCTGCATAACGCCCTCGACAAGCAGTAATCAAATCCGCCACCGAAGCTCCCTCCGCCAACACCATCTCCTCATCACCCCGGCCAAAAGCATCCTTTAGCACACCAAAATAAAGAACTCGCACCCGCATATCCCATCAGAATACGCGAGCACGAGTCTTTGACGTCACCACAAGCTCAACATCACCGCCCCAGCGAGCAACTTCGCTCTTCCAGCAGCGATCACCTCCCAGGGCGACCGCCTAACCTACGATTCTTTCGCCGCCTGATACCTCTCCAACAGCTTTCTCCCCTTAACCGCCAGCTTCTTCGCCGCAGCCTCAGTCTTCGGAACCGCCTCACCCCACGCATGCGCGCTCAACGCCAGCCGCGTCGGCTGTCCATCCTTCACCATCGGCCCACGCGGATGCGTAAAGTGCCGCGTCAGAAACGATCCCTTCCTTCGCATCTTCTCCGGAGTATCCGCATTCCCCTTCACTCCGGGCTTCAGATTCGCCCCCTCAGTCTTCTTATAAAACTCCCGTCCAGCCGCAGTCAGTCCACCTTCAGGATCCCGCCCCTTCGCAGGCATCGACTTCGTCGCCGTCGTCTTCGGCGCACCCTTCTTCGCCACACTCTTCTTCATCGTTGCCATAAAAAATTACCTCAAAGCATAAGAGCCACCCACAATCTTCACGGGTGGCTCTCAACTTCGAATCGTATTCATACCCTCAACGGCGACCGCGCACCATCTGCATCACACAAAATCCGCAGTTACCGCACCGGCTCATAGTTCAGCAACACGCTCCCATTGCCAAACACGCGATGCTTCGTCAGCTTCAGCCGCTGCTTCTCCTTCAACCCCTCGAACATCGTCCTGCCGCCACCCAGTGCAACCGGGATCACTGCAATCTGATACTCATCAATCAGCCCCGCTCCCGCCAGTTGTGCAACAATCGTCCCACTCCCGAAGATCACGATCCCTTCCCCGGCTTCCGCCTTCATCTTCCTCACCGCTTCCACCGGATCGCTCTTCACCAGCGTCGTATTCTTCCACTCCGCCTTCTCCATTGACTTCGAAAACACGACCTTCTTCGCGCCATTCATCCTCTCCGCGACCTCAGGCATCATCGCGGCCGCGACGGGCGTCGGCCAGAAGCCCACCATCAGGTCATACGTCTTCCTTCCAAACAAAAGCATCCCGCCGCCTTTGGCATTTCCTCGCGTAAACTCATCCCACTCTGCGTCATCATTGCGAGCAAAGCTCATGTCACCCTTATCGTCCGCGATGTAGCCATCAAGCGACACATTGTTGAACACCATTACTGTCTGCATTCCACGCTCCTCAATCTCCGCCGTCCTCTTTGCCCGCGATTGTCCGTTCCCCTTTGTTTCTGCAACTGCCGACCGAAGCTGCTCACGCCCTGGTGAGCAACTTCGGTCGAGAATCTCGTCTCAGCCCTTGAGGAATTACTTAGGCCCAACCACCGCAAACAAAGCCCCCTGCGGATCGATTCCCTGAACAATCCAACTCCCGCCCGGAACCTCATGCGGCCCCATCAACACCTTGCCGCCCTTCTCCTTCACTCTTCCGGCCGCCGCATCCGCGCTGTCCACATTGAAGTAATAAATCCAACCCGGACGATTCGCCTGATCCTCAGCCGTCATCATTCCGCCCATCGTAGGACCATCCGCCGCGAACATCTGATACACCCCCGACGGCCCCATATCCATCACCTCGGTCTTCTTCCAGCCGAACATTCCGGAGTAAAACTCGAACGCCGACTTCCCATCCACTGCATGCAGCTCATGCCAGTTCGCAAAACCCGGTGTTGCGGGCGGCGGCTGCGGCGGCCTCTGCGCCCCTTCCTTCGCCTGAAACAACACAAACACCGTCCCCTGCGGATCCGCCACCACAGAAAACCGTCCAACGCTCGGAATCTCCCGCACCGGCCGATGCACCTTCCCCCCCGCCGCCTGCACTCGCTTCGTGTACTCGTCCACATCGTCCACGCCGAGGTAGCCGATCCATCCCGGCTTGTTCCCGCTCGCGAAGAAATCCTTCGGCATCGCCAACATTCCCGCAACCGGCACCTTGCCGGCCTTAAGAATCGTGTAAGGCTCCCCCGGAGTAATTCCGGGCTGCACATCGGCCTCCCATCCCACCACGCCGCGATAGAAAGCCTCCGCAGCCTTTGCATCTGAAGTCACCAACTCATACCACACAAAGTTCGAGGGCCCGCCCTTCCCATTTTGAAGCGTCATCGTCTTCTCCTTTCGTTGATCGAACAGAAGTCACCGTTACGGTCTTCGCTAAACCGGCCGAGCCCAGCCAGCAACGAAGCACCGTCTTCAGAACTACGCAAGAACCCGAATCAAGTTCACTCCCAAAGAGCACAAACTACGCCCGGGAAATTCTGCAGATCACCATACCCACTGGTAGGTACCTGGTCAAGGCCACACCCGATATCAGCTGCCACCTCCTGACACCGGAACTCCAGCGCTCCCCGCCGCCATTCTGCGACAGCAATCGCAAGAGGCCTCGCAACGTACCGAGACCGCAAGGATCTGAATGAGACGGAGGCAGTTGCTACTTCGGTAGTGGCCCAAGAATATCGATCTGGTACTTGGCACAAAGGCGATTGAGCTTCTCCAAATCCGGCTTCGTCGGCTTCGGCAAGACCCGCTCTAGAGCAGGCTCTGCCATCTCTTCCATCATTCCGACGAACCCAGTTCCCGGAGTCGCCAGGATCAGCATAGTCGCGGGAACAGAACCACTCGCACGAATTCCGTGAGGAATTCCCCGTGGCAGAAACATATACCCTCCCGGTCCGACGACCGTCTTCACACCATCGCAGATAAACGTGTACTCCCCGTCCAGCACATAGAAAGCTTCATCTTCGACATGATGAAGATGGTAGGGAGTGGCATGGCCCGGCGCTGCAATCTGATACACCATCGAGAAGGCTCCGCCGGTTGACTCCGTTGTCGCTTTGACGATGCACAGATTGTTGAGGAACCAGAACGCAGGTCCTTCTGCCTCGGCAACACTTCGCGGTAAAAGTCCGGTCAACACAGTTCTCTCCAAACGGTAGATAGATTATGAATCACCATGAGTGATCTTATCCCCCAGCCGAACGAGGCGTGGTGAGAGAAGCCACGCGCCTTTCCTCATCGCGCGGCGACCTTTCCCCGTCGCTGCTCGCTCTCCTGAATCATTCCACTCATATCGAAAGTTGGATGTATCTCGAATAGCGTCCCATACTTCAGTGACGGATGCTGCGACATGAGCTGAATGGCATGATTCATGTCTCGTGCCTCAAGCATGAGAATGCCGCCGAGCTGTTCCTTGGTCTCCGCATAGGGACCGTCAGTCGTCGCCACTTTCCCTTTCTTCCAATACACGGTCAACGCAGTTTCCTCAGGCTGAAGAGCTTCTCCCCCAACAAAGTGCCCGTTGGCGCGCAGATAATCGTCATACACAAAACATTCGTCGAACATCGCGTTTCGCTCGTCCGCGGTCATGCTCGCGTGTTTTGCTGGCTCGTAGTATCCCAGACAGATGTATTTCATTGGACCTCTCCTCTTGTTGGCTAGCGGCGGAACCTTGCGCGCTGGATTGTTCACCCTATAGTCGTCGAGCGTAGAGAAAATCGACAGAGCCAGTTCTTCTAAATCAACTCCTGCAGCCGCCCCGCGAGAAAACGGCGCTCCGGCTCCTGCCCCGCCAGGGCCAGCGCCCTCTCATACGAAGCACGGGCCTCCGAAAGCCGTCCCAGTCTGCGACACAAATCCGCGCGAGCAGAATGCGCGAGGTGATAATTGGCGAGTTCCTCGCGCGCCAGCAAGCCATCAATGAGACGTAAACCCTGCTCTGGACCTTCGCACATCGCGACGGCAACTGCGCGGTTCAGTTCCACCACCGGAGATGGGTGAATACGAAGCAGCCCGTCGTAGAGCAGCGTGATCTGGCGCCAGTCCGTGGACGCCGTCGAGGTAGCCTCAGCGTGAACTGCCGCAATGGCCGCCTGCAGGGTGTAGGTACCGAAACGGCGCGATGCAAGAGCGTTCGCCGTAAGCGAGATGCCCTCCGCGATCTGATCCCTGTTCCACAACAACCGATCCTGCTGCTCCAGCAAAATCAGTTCTCCCTCCGCAGAGCTTCGCGCAACGCGACGCGACTCCTGCAGCAGCATCAGCCCCAGCAGGCCCATCACCTCGGGTTCCGGAAGGAGGTCAACGAGCAGTCTACCCAGGCGGATCGCCTCGCGGCTCAGCTCGGCTCCCGTTGCCACCGCCGAATAACCCGCATTGAAGACCAGGTACACCACCTGAAGCACGGCCCCTAATCTTGCCGATAACTCTTGCGACAAGGGCACTTGGTAAGGAATCGCCTTATCGCGGATGACGGCTTTCGCGCGAACGATACGTTGTGCCAGCGTCGCCGGCGTAACGAGAAACGCCCGGGCAATCTCCTCTGTTGGCAGGCCGCAGACTTCACGCAGTGTAAGCGCAATCTGTCCCTCCGGTGGCAGCGCGGGATGGCAACACGTGAAGATGAGACGTAGTCGATCGTCCTCGATCTCCTCTTCCTGCGACGCTTCGTTGATGCGTGCTTCGTTCATCTGCGCTTCAAGGTGCAGCGCAAGATCTTTCTCTACTCCGTCAAAGCGCGTCCGTCGCCGTATTCCGTCAATGGCCTTGAAGCGCGCGGCTGAAATCAGCCAGGGGCGCGGTTTTTCCGGTATGCCGTCGTGTGGCCATCTGTCCAAAGCGGTGGCAAAGGCCTCGTGCATCGCCTCTTCGGCGAGATCAAGATCGCCGAGAAGGCCCACCAGTGTAGCCAGAATCCTGCCCGATTCACACCGGTAAAGAGTCTCAATGATCCTGCTCAGATCTTCGGGCGCATTCAGCGGCATGCATGCCAAACTAGCAAACGGACAGAATCAGCACAACTGGCTCGCCAATGCGCTCATGGGGGACGCCTTGTACGAGACAAAATTCCAGGAAATAGATTTTTCCGACGGCTTGTCGAATTCCGGTCTCGCCGTTCGTCGTTATAGTGAAGGCCGGGCAGAAAACCCCGCCTGAAGGACCATTACAGGAGAAGACATGCCGCAATATCTGGTTGCTATTCATCACCCCGACGGCTACGACGGGTCCACAGAGGACGAAGAGATGGTCCGGAATATCTATGCGCTCAACGACGAGATGGAGGCTGCCGGTGCCAGATTCTTCGCCGGCGGCCTGCAATCGGCGCCCCGCGCGAAATCACTGCGTAAACAGCCCGGCGGAGGGGTGGTCATCACCGATGGACCATACCTTGAGACCAAGGAACACATTGGTGGATTTTGGATACTCAACGCAGCCAACATGGACGAGGCCGTGGCATGGGGACGCAAAGCCGTCGTCGCGTGCCGCTCATCGGTCGAGGTGCGCGAGTTCCTCACAAGACCAACAAAATAGAAACGCCAACCGAGGACACGGAGACGCAAATGAGAAAACTCAGAATCATGGAACACATCTCGCTGGACGGCGTGATCCAGCACTCCGCCGATGACGATGGATTCCCCTACAGCGACTGGACCGCGCCCTATCGGACTCCCGCTGGCCGGGACGCACTCCTCGCGGAGCATCCCGAGAGCTTCGATCTGCTGCTGGGCCGTCGCACCTACGATAACTGGTCGAGGTTCTGGCCAAAGGCGCCGAGCGGTCCCATGGCGGACCGCCTCAACGCGGCAAAAAAATATGTCGTTACCCACCATCCCGAAAGTCTTGCATGGGGTCCATTCGAGGGCGTTGAACCGAACGCCCTCGAGGGCATTCACCGCATTAAGTCGCAGGACGGCTCGGACGTTATCCTCTGGGGCAGCTCCACACTGACATCGACGCTGCTCGAACATGGCCTTGCGGATGAAGTTCTGCTGATCGTCTATCCAGTCCTTCTCGGCACTGGCAAGCGCATCTTCGCGGACGGAACCCCGCCACGCTCATTCGAACTCATCAGCATCAAAGCAATGCCGTCCGGCATCATCTTCAGTCTTTACAAAGTCGCCGGCCCTCTGAAGACCGGATAAGCCCGTCAGTGTGTGCAGAATCTTGTTCACCACAGGATGGCTGTGATCGCGCTCGAATACTTCGCGAGTAGCCGGATCCGCTCACGAGGCTCGTGCGAGTTGGTCCATCTTCTCTATTTCCTTCAGCCGGCGGGCGGCCCGCGAACTCCAGTTAGGATCGTCTCCCTTGCGTCGAGTACCTACGATGTGGCTTGCAGCAGCGAAGACCTGCTTATCGCCGCCCCATTTGCTGATGATCTGATAATTACCGCCGTGTCCGGCCGCAGTCTGCAGCGGCCCCGCAGGCGCTACGGCACCGACAAGCTTCGCAGAACTCATGTAGTCATAGGGGCCCGCCGCTCCAGGAGCAAACCACGCTCGAAGCAGCCAATTCGAGACCTGAACGACGGTACCATCCTTGCAGGTCTTGCCGTATGTCTGAACCTCCACGGCGTCGCACATCTCCAGCGCGTGCATCGTACCCTTGTTATCGTTGGCAAACTGGTTTGCACCCTCATCACCTGCTGTTTCGAGAATCTCGTGAGAGGCATCCACGCTCACGCCGGTCGGACCCAGGAGACTGCCGCAGGTTGTCACAGCGCAAAGGGCAAAGGGGACGCCCTTTTTATTGATGTCATGGTAAGCACTGGCGCCAGGCGCATCTGGAAGTGTTGATACAAAACCATACGCCCATTCACCAGGCTGAATCTTATCCGCGGTGCCCACGCGTATCGTGGCTTGCGCACCCCACTCCGCGGCGAACTCCTGGTTGACCTGGGCTTGGACTGCCTCGGCAATCTGATTGAGCACGGCAGGCGAGAGCTTCGAGCCGTCCTGCGTGGCTGCACCTTTGGTTGAATCAATAAGAACCCATTTGAATGCGTTCATCGCTGCTCCTTTCCGAACAAACGTGTTTGTTGTGCAAGAATCGACAACCCATACAAAATCCTCGAAAGAATCGATACTCCAATTCACAGGCGTTTATGTCGTCGAATTGCTGAAGACTTTATCCGCGAAACCCTTCGTACGTCCTCGCTCGACAAGATCGTGAGATCGAGGCACAGAACGTTTCAGTTATTCCACGCGCTCGGTAAAAAATCCCACCGGAAGAAGAGGTCCAAAACTTAATCGAACAGGCTTTCCTCTTGAACGCCCGGATACCAAAGCCTTTCGCCCTCCACCCGCGCGAACTCCGTCATACCGTGTGGCCTCCGTGAACTCCCACCTGCCGTCGTCACGAAGATGTCCTCCACCAGGCCGCCGCGAGCCAGCACCGCATCGCCAATCAACGACCGGTGACACCTCCAGGGCACAGCCTCCGCACACATCACCACCGTCCGATCTAGCTCCGGCAGCCCCATCAACCAATCGATCTCCGCAACAAACTCCGGCGTCTGCATGTAGTCCGCATACCCCCGAAAGCTTTCATTCCGCCACCCCGTATTCACGCTATCCTTCCGTGCTGCCCTGCGCCCACCCAACCCCACTCGCCACACCCCACGAATCCCAATCCCCTCAAGCGAAGCAAACAACCTCTCCTGCCCAAACTGCGGATATCTCTTCGATCCCGGATAACGCCTCACATCCACCAATGTGTGGCACCCGTTCTCCCGCAGTGCCCGCAGAAACGTCTCCATCTCCAGCGTCGAGTGCCCAATCGTCATCATCCCCTTCACCACCAGAAATAAAGTTCAAAAACGTGTCACATTTTTAGACGCCCAGAACATGACTGCCAAAACACCACATCAGCCACGCAAATCACCACATCCTCACCACAAAAACACCACACAAAAACACGCATTCCGCACAAAAACCCCCGCAAAAACGCCACTGCACCACAAAACAAAAAAAACTAGCACTAAAACAAAAAAAGAGCGGTCCGGCAACAGCCGAACCGCCCACTTTTTTCTCAATCCAATTTACACGGAAGCGTGAATGACCTCTTCGCGAACCGCTTCATCCCGGACCTTTTCGACCTGCGTCTTCGGCAACGCGACCGCCAGTACATCCTCAATCCGAGTAGCGTAATGAAGGGTCACGCCCTCAATTTGATCCGGCGTTAAGTCCTCATCTACCTGCTGTTTGCAGTCCGTCGGCAGAATGACATCCCGCACGCCAGCTCGCTTCGCAGCAAGGAACTTCTCCTTGATTCCACCAACCGGCAGCACATTGCCGCTCAGCGTAATCTCGCCCGTCATCGCCGTCAGCGGATGCACCGGAGTGTCCGTCAACAAGCTCACCAGCGCAGTCGCCATCGTCACGCCAGCCGAAGGACCATCCTTCGGAATCGCCCCGGCAGGCACGTGAATGTGCAGGTCCGTATCCTTCGTGAAGTCCTCATCGAGCCCTAACGACGCGGCATTCGATCGCACCCAGGTCAACGCGGCCTGCATACTCTCCTTCATCACATCACCAATCTGACCAGTGATTGTGAAGCCGCCCTTGCCCTTCATCCGATTCGCTTCGATAAACAACACATCGCCGCCCGCCGGTGTCCACGCCAGTCCAACCGCAACGCCGGCCCGCTTGGTCCGCTCCGCAATCTCCGTATCCACGCGAACTTTAATGCCTCCAAGAAACTCGTGAACGACCTCCGGAGTAATCACAACCTTCTCCGTCGCGCCCTCCGCGATCTTGCGCGCGACCTTGCGGCACACTGTCCCAATCTGCTGTTCGAGCTTACGAACACCAGCCTCACGCGTGTAGTGCCGCGCGATCAGATGCACGCTGTCCTTGGGAAACTCGATCTGCTCTTCCGTAATGCCGTTCTCTTTAATCTGCCGGGGAATAAGGTACTTGATGGCGATATTCACCTTCTCCTCTTCCGTATAACCGGTCAGCTCAATGATCTCCATGCGGTCCAGCAGCGGCCCGGGAATCGTATCCAATTGGTTCGCCGTGCAGATAAAGAGCACCTTGCTCAAGTCGAATGGCTGATCGAGATAGTTATCTCGGAACGTATTGTTCTGCTCCGGATCCAGCGTCTCAAGCAACGCACTCGCAGGATCTCCCCTGAAGTCTCGGCCGAGCTTATCGATCTCATCCAGCATGAACACCGGGTCCTTTACCTCAACCCGCTTCAGGTGCTGAATAATCTGCCCTGGCAGTGCACCGATGTACGTTCTCCGGTGTCCGCGAATCTCCGCCTCATCATGCATACCGCCCAGCGAAATACGCGAGAACTTACGGTCCAGCGCCTTCGCAATAGACCGCCCCAACGAGGTCTTACCCACGCCTGGAGGCCCAACGAAGCACAGAATCGGCCCTTTCATATCCGGCTTCAAACGCCGCACAGAAAGGTAGTCAAGGATGCGATCCTTAACTTTCTTCAAGCCGTAATGATCCTCATCGAGGATCGCCTTCGCCTTCAGAATGTCCACCTCGCCTGAAGAGGTCTTCGACCACGGCAGCACGGCCAGCCACTCCACATAGTTCCGCGTCAACGAGTAGTCCGCGGCAGCAGGATTCATCCGGCTCAGACGCCCAAGCTCTTTCAGAGCGTCCTTCTTCACTTCCTCCGGCATCCCCGCCGTCTCGATCTTTTCCTTCAGATCAGCGATGTCTTTCTGCGTGTCATCTACATCGCCCAGTTCCTTCTGAATCGCCTTCAACTGCTCGCGCAGATAATAGTCCCTCTGCGACGACTGCACCGAATCCTGAACCTCGGTCTGGATCTTGTTGCGCAGCTGCTGCACCTCCAGCTCTTTCGCGAGGTGCTTATTAATGCGCTCCAGACGAGCCGATACATCGGGTGTCTCCAGCAGTTCCTGCTTGTCAGTCGTAGTCAAAAACGGCAACGACGAAGCAATAAAGTCGGCCAGCCGGCCAGGCTCATCGATGTTGATCGCAATCGTTTGCAGATCGTCGCTCAAAGTTGGCGATGAAGTCACAATCTGCTGAAACTGGCTCACCACATTCCGTTGCAGAGCTTCCGCCTCGGGTGTTTGCTGTGGCTCGACATCAGGAATCGATTCATACTCCGCGGTCATAAACGGCGTCAGCTGCACAAATTCGCCAAGATGAACCCGCTCGTTGCCCTCGGTGAACACAAACAGGCTCTGGTTCGGCATCTTGACGACCTTATGAACCGTCGCCCGTGTACCAGTAGCGAACAGATCTGCGGCGACCGGAGCATCCTGCCGCGCATCCCGCTGCGCCACCACCAAAATGGTCTTCTCCTCGCCCAGCGACTGAATCAGCTGGATCGAGCTATCGCGTCCTACCGTCAGAGGCAGGACTGCATGGGGAAATAAAACCGTATCCCGTACTGGCAACACTGGAACAGGGCGTTTTCCGACCGCTTCGGCACCCGCTCCTTCACCGCTTTTCGTCGCCGTAGGTTGAATCACACTTACAAAGTCGCTTGGCATTGAGTGTACCTCTATCAGATTATCCACTATTCGATGCAGCAGGTCTTCATCTGGTCGCAAACTCTGGCCCTCACTCCGGAGATCGTGTCTCGTCACATTCCGTCATCGGCCATAACCCCATTCCCATCTGTGGTTAACTGGATTTAGAAAGACTTCTCCGGCCTCATCCCCAAATAAAACAAAAGGGCCTATCCGAGTCCTGCCAAATATCGGCCTCACCCGGGAGCACCGCGAGCTGAAATAGGAGACCGTCGCCGTACATCGTCCCCCGGCAACTCACGGTAATGGGGATGCTACGCCTCCACCTTCCGGCGCGCCACTGTCGGCCAAAGCCCAAAGATTCACCAAGTCTGACCAGTCGGCTCCCGCCCCTTCTAGGCCGCCCGGTACCGTCCGAGTACCTTCACCATTCGGGAATGTTCGCGCAACGCACCCAAAGCGGCTTCGGCCTCCGCCATCGAATCAAACCTCACATCGACATAGAAAACGTACTCCCAAGGGCTCCCCGGCACCGGCCTGGATTCAATCTTCGTCAGGTCCACCCCGGCCTCCGCCAGTCGCTGCAGAGCAGCCACCAGGGTTCCAGGACGATTCTCAATGGCGAACGCCAAACTCATCTTGTTCTTGCGTGCCACGTCCGCCTCGGCCAAAGTCGTTCCGTCGGCCCGCACCAGGTAAAACCTCGTGTAGTTCTCTGCGTGATCCTCGACGCCGGCTACGACCACCTCAGCACCGTACTCCGTGGCCGCAAGCATCGGAGCGATTCCCGCCACATCACGCAGACCCGCCTCCATAACGTGCTTCACACTTCCCGCAGTGTCATAAAAGGGAATCACCTCCAACTCAGGATGCGAGGCCAGAAATCTCCGGCATTGTGACAACGCCACTGGATGGGACATCACTCTCCTCACCTCTTTAAACTTCACGCCAGGCATTGCGATCACGTTGTGACGAATCCGCAGTAAGCTCTCTCTTACAATCTGCACCGGCGAATCCAGTAGCAGATCGTAGTGTTCGGCAACCGACCCATGCAAACTGTTCTCGATCGGCAGCACCGCCGCATCGACCTCCCCTGCGACTACCTTCCCCAGCACCTGTAGCGATAGGGTGCATGCGATGATCTCTAAATCCGCTGGGTTGCCCAGCATCTCGACGGTCGCCATGTGGCTATTCGAGCCCAGCTCCCCCTGAATCGCCACCTTCAATCCAACCACCTCGCGTATCCGTATCTGCTCGATCCATATTTTATTCCCTTTGGCAACCCCCTCGACGAACCCGGCAACTTACCACAAGAAGGATCTGAAATTTGTGAATGCCATCACAGGCGAACCGGAGAATATAGCCGGCAATCGTCTAGGAGAACGAAATGCTTTGGACTATCACGATTATTCTTTTTATTCTCTGGGTCGTTGGGCTCGTAAGCAGCTACACGCTGGGTGGATGGATTCACATCCTTCTGGTCCTTGCCATCATCGTTCTCATCTTCAACTTGATGTCGGGTAGACGAGCCATTTAACCAACAAGACAGCTAATACGCAGCCCTCCCACTCACCACAGACTTAAGGAGTAACCCATGAACACAGAAAAGGTAGAAGGTAAATTCGACCAGGTAGCAGGGAAGATCAAGCAGAGCGTAGGCGAAGCAGTAGGTAATCAAAAACTCGCCAACTCCGGCGTAGCGGATCAGGTGAAAGGTGCCGCCAAGGAAACGTGGGGCACTGCCAAAGATGCTGCTGCGGTAGCAAACGATAAGGCCCACGCTCGCACTGACGCTAGGACCGAAGACTACAAGGAACGCGCTGAGGATGCCGCTCACAATACACGCGAAAAAATAGCGGCGACGGCGCAACACGTCAAAGATAGCGTCAACGAAAAATTAGACAACTTCAAACGCGAGCATCGCAGCTAAGCGAAGTCGAATGCTCTCCCCAAAAGGCCCGCGTCCAGCGGGCCTTTCTATTTGCGCGCTAAGACATCTGCCGCGACGAACACGAAGAACACTACCGAAATCACGCCGTTCAGCGTAAAGAAAGCCGCATTCATTCGCCGCAAGTCCTTCGGCGAAATAATCGAGTGCTCATACAACAGCAGGCCCGCAACAAGCGCAACTCCCAACATTGTGATCCGTCCCAATCCGAACAATTCCATCAGCCAGCAGAGCATCAGCAGCATCCCCACGTGCATCAAGCGCGCAATCCAGAACGCGGCCGTAATACCAAACGCCTGAGGGACGCTGTTCAATCCAACGCTACGATCATGCTCGAAATCCTGACATGCATAGAGCACATCAAATCCGCCAACCCACAGCAACACCGCAGCCGTCAGCACGATGATCCTTATGTCCAGCGATCCCCTAACTGCGATCCATGCCGCTGACGGCGCGATTCCCAACGCCAACCCCAACACAAGGTGCGACCACCGCGTCACACGCTTCATGTAGCTGTAGGCCAGCACCACCAGCAACGCAACAGGAGCAAGCTCCAGCGTCAACCGATTGAGCATCGCAGCGCCCAACAAAAAAAGCGCAATCGACACCACTACAAATCCCGCAACGAACCCATTGCTCAATGTGCCCGCAGGCAAAGCCCTCATCGCTGTACGCGGGTTAGCCGCATCCAGCTGCGCGTCCGCCAGTCGATTGAACGCCATCGCCGCAGACCGGGCAGCCACCATGCAGACAATAATCCAGCCCAGGACTCGCAGTGTCGGCCAGCCACCCGCCGCCAGCATTGCTCCTGTCAGCGCAAACGGCAGCGCAAACACCGAATGCTCCCACTTGATCATCTCAAGCGTTACAACCGTACTCTTCCACAACGATGCCATCTCTCCATCGTAAAAGAGACAGGCCACGCCGACCTAATCGACGTGGCCCCGAAACGTCCAAAACCGATTTATTTGTCCGATTTCTCCGCCTCACCACCAACTACCTCCAGGTTGTTCACCACCTTGAACACACCCGGAACGCCATTCGCTCGTATATTCGCCACATCCTTATCTGATTGGCTATCCACCACGCCCGACAGGGTCACATTCCCATTCACCACCGTAATCCGAATCGGCTTCGCCGGGTCGATAGCATATTTGTTCAACTGCGGAAACCCATAGATCGACCGCGCCTCTGCCAATCGAATCCGATCATCCATCGGCGACACAGGCGCCACCTCCACGTTGTCGATCACGTCTTTCACGCCCTGATAGTTTTCAACGAGGCTAAGTGCCGAATCCTTATCCGTTGGCCCATACGCGGTACCACCCAAAGTCACAACGCCCTTCTCGACGCCGATCGTAAACGCGTTGAACGCCGTTGTCCCATATCCCACCCGGTCATATGCCAGCTTCTCCGCCAACTTATTCCGCAGAGTCACATCGTCAACTTCAGGCCCAGCAACCTCAATCAAATTTTCGACACCCTTCACATTCTTGCGATGGTGCGCGCGATCGTCCGCGTCCATCTTTGCACTGTAAAGCTCCACCGTTCCCGTCAACGTCACCACGCCGTTCTGCACCGAACTCTTCACATCTTTGAAGCGCTTGCTATCCAGCGCCTTCGTCACATCGACCTCAATCTGCGCATCGTTCGGCCCTGGGCTAACACTACTGGCCGTGCTCTGCGCCACGCCAATCGATGACCCGCCCAGCATAGCCAGACCGGCAAATCCCAGCGCACAGACGCACGCAAAATTCTTCACCCTCTCCATACCTGCCTCCGGAAACTCCTAGCGCCGCGATAAACGACCTGAAGCCTCATCATTCACACTCATACGATGCAGCATCCGCTCAGCGCGCTAACGATACCTTCTTCGCAGCTTATAAACAATACTGAATACGCCCGATTCATCACGCGCCACCACAATCGAGTTGTCGTGATTCAGGTCATACTGCACCTGAATTAACTGCTGCGCCGAAGTATTTACATTGGTCGCAAACGTGGCGGTAATCTGCCGCGACAACTGCTGTTGTACAGTAATCCTCGCTGACGACCCGCCCAGCGTTCCCACAAACGCCGGATCTATCTTCACGCTCCCCACACCGAACAGCTTCTCTACGCGATTGCTCACCGTAGCGTTCAACGCACCACCCAGCAGCGCACTCGTCGTCGGATCGGTCCCCTGCTGAGCCTGCCGCTCCTGATAAAGCTGAGCTTCCTCCTGCGTCCTACCCAACGCCAACAGCGCAAACACATCCGACTCGCTCAGCGGCGGCTCCGACCGATACGTTGGCTTCAGGTTCGTCGCCGTCCCATGCAGCCCGATCGTAATATCGTAGTTCTCCACCTGCGCCGTCGCATCCAGATCAATAATCGGATCGATCCGCACCGGGTTCGTAAAATAGATCTCTCCGCGCTGTAGCTGATACTTCGTGCCCGCAAACGTCGCACTCCCCTCGTTGATCTCGATGCGCCCCAGCACAGAAGGCACCGCCGCCGTCCCGCGAATCTGCAGGTCCACGATCCCGGCCAGCTTGGCGTATGAGTTCTGAAAGTCCAGCTGCGGCGCACTCGTTACATGCACGTCAAGCCGAATCTTGTTTGCCGGCGTGTTCGGATCAGGCGGCGGAGCCACTCCACCCGCGGAGCCGAACGCCGCAAAATCCACGTCCGCTCCCACGCCAAACCGAGTAATCAAAATCGTTCCACTCAACAACGCGCTGTCCGGCGCTCCCTGCAGCTTCAGATTCGCGTTCGCCGTCGCGCTCAACCCATACAACCGCACCCGAACCACATCGCCAGTCGCCGAAAGATCAGCATACAAACCCTTCTTATAGCGAATGAACCCACCGATCTTTAGCGTGCCTCCACCCGTCGTCGCGGTCAGGCTCTGCACCTGCAGCCGGTCGTCGCTGAACACCAGCGTGCCGTTCATATTACTCAACCCATTTGGTACCCCATCGACCGCAACATTCACGTTGTCGAACTGCACCTTCCCCGCCAGTTGCGGATTCATCACATACCCGCCGGCACTCACGGTGAACTCCACCTTGCCAGTCGAAAGAATGTCCGAATCGAAGGTGTGAAGCAGCGTCATACTCACGCTTCCCTTCGCGCTCACATCCAGCTTGCCGCCCTTTGGATCCGTCGATCCAAACAGCTGCCCCGTCCCGCTCGCCCGCATGTCCGTATCCTGCCCGGTAATATGAACCTGATCGAGCGTCGCCAAACCATCGCGCAGCCCCACGCGCAGCGGCTCAGCCGCCTTCAGTTCTATCCCCTGCAACTTCACATCCACCTGGCTGAACTCTGCCTCCCCACTCAGCGCCTTCGGTGTCTTCAGCGGCCCACTCACAGTAGCTGTTCCGTTGATCAAGGACTGCGCCTTCATCGTCGCCGGCCCAAACATCGCCAACGGCTTGCCGATATCCAGCCCAGATAGCGTCATCTTCGCCTGCATCTGGTAATCACCATCCAGCCGCGTCTGTCCCGAAGCATCCAGCTTCGCCCCCACCAGCGTCGAGTTCGCCGTGAAGTACACGATGTCTCCCTGGCTATGCGCCTCCACCGCGGCCTCACCAATCCCCTGTCCCCGATAAGTCACGCCACGCAGTGTTACATTCGCCTTCAACCCGGGCTGCGTCAGCGTTCCATTCGCATCCGCAAGCATGTTCACAGTGCCGTCAACCTCGCTCTCGGTCTTCTTCACCGTCTCGAACTTCGACAGCAAAATGTCGTGCCCCTCCACATGTCCATGCAGACGGTCTGTGCCCATGTCGTATCCGCCATTACCTGCAATCTGCACGCCATGCAGCCGCAAGACCACATTCTTGGCTTCCAGATCTTTCCCCTGCACCGTCACATCAGCCAAAGCCGACTCATATGGCTCTCCATAAGCGACACCATTCATCAGCGAAAGGTGGCCTTCCCCACTCAAACTCCTCAGCGTTCCTTCTGCGTGGCCATTCAACGCAACCAATCCCGTCAGCGGCACCTTCTCCTGCTGCCCTGCAATCTGCAAAACGTCGACAACCTGCGCGTTCGCCAGCTGCGCCTTCGCATCCAAAGACATCCCGTCATCCCACAGATAGGTCGCAACCCCGCGCCGCGACACCACCTTACGTGGCGCGATCTTACCCTCCACATTCAGTACCGCAGTCCCACGCTTGATCGTCGAGTTCGCCACGATCACTCCAGTGTTCGGCGAGTACTCCGCATCCGTCACCACCGAATCGATCAGCACATCCGTCGTTCCCAGCGCGAACTCCGCGTTCGTCGCTTGTAGATGGCCCTTCACATCCAAATTCGCAATCTTCCCCTGCGCCGTTCCATTGAACTGCATCGCGCCATGCAGCACTACCGGAATAGCCGCCGCACCCCGCTTTCCATTTCCCTCCAGGTCCAGCGTAGTCAGCAACTGGTTGTACTCCGATAGATCCCGCACCGTCATATCGACTCGCAAATCAGTCAGCGGGTCGCCCTCATTCACCCCCAATATTCCCGACGCCTCAAAGTTCATCTCTGGCATCTGCAGCGAGATCCGCTGAATTCGAACCGTCTCATTCCGGCCCGTGTAATGCGCCTGCGTCTGCCCGGTCACTGGCACATCATTCAACGCTCCCGGGCGTTTCACCCCCGTCGGCGCAAACGTCAAACTCCCATCCACCTCCACCGTCTGATCGATACTCTTCGCCGGCCCGCCCCACTCTACCGTCACTGGCCCGCTGACTGCTGTGTCGAATCCCAGGTCGCCATAGTGCTCAGGCGCTGTCACATCCATAATCGTTCGCAGTGGAATCTTTGTAACCATCGCCTTCAGGTATGCATGCGCAACCTGCACCGGCGGCACCTTCACTGGCTCCGTGATCGGCTCCTTTGCCCCTATCGTTTTGGCTGTCGTATTCGCTGTCGTCACAGCGGCCTTGGCCGTTGAGGAGCTGACCGTAACATCCTGCGGCGGAACCTCGCCCAGCCAGTTCACAATGCGCAAATCACCCGCCGCACTTCCACCGCCGGGCAGATATCCCGTAAGTGCCGTCAGCAACAACTCGGTTGGCGTAACGTGCAGTGTCCCGCCGCCATCAATATCGTGCAATCGCACATTTTGATCCCTGTAGGCAGCCTTATGAACTTTCGCCGTTCCAGCCAGCAGATACCCGGCCACACAATCCGGATCAGGCGGCAATGGCCGCGGCGGCACTCGCGTCTCCTTCGGATGGCTTCGCTCCCAAAAAGGAGGATGTTTCTGCGCAACCGAAGGCGACGTCGCGCAGTTATGCCCGTTCAAATCCAGATCGATCGTACCCGCATTCAAACCATCCACATCCGCGAGCACAGAGATCTGCTTCACTTCGATCGTGCCCGTCACCTTCGCCTGCCACTCCGGTTTGGCAAAGTGTTTGAAACTCCCGGTAGCATCCAGCTTCGAGCTCTTCCCAGTCGTGAAGTCCAGTCGCTGCAGGTCAATCGCGTCTCTTCCCAACTCCACCACCAGACTCAACGCTGACTGCGCCTCCACCTGCTTACCCATCTTCGTCCGCAGATCCTTCAAATCCACCGTCGCGCCGTAGCGATCCGTCGCAGCGATATAGTGCACCTCCGCACTCAGATCCCGAGCCGCAAGATGAAACGGGATCGCCCGGTTATTCAGCAGCACCAATCCATTCGACAGCGTCACCTCCTCCGCCTTCAGATCCAGCAGCGTGTCTGTGACCGACGTCTTACTCGTGTTCCGATGTTTCGGTACCGGCTGGTTCGTCTTCCCATCCTTGTCCACGATCAGATGAAACTGTGGATGCTCCACGCCCAGATAGTTCAGTCGTATGTGCGACGAGATCCCGCTCCCAGCCACATGCGTGAAGAAGTCGAAGATCTGCACTCGAAGCAGAATCTTGTTCACCGCAAGATAAGGAGCCTCACCCGGCCCCTCCAACCCGTGAATCACCAGCCCATCGGCCTCAACCGCAAGGTGCCACAGATCAAAGCTGATCTCGCCAAGTTCGACTCTCCCGCCCGTGGCGTCTTCCAGGACTTTGACGACCTCCTTCCCAACTCGCCGATTGAAGTCAGTCGTCTTCGAGTACCACGCAAATAACCCAAACAACACCAGCACCGTAACCAGCAGCACCACCACTATCCAACCAATCCAGACCAACATCCGCTTCGCCAGCGACCGCTTCACCTTCGCGACCTCGCCGGCAACCTTTGCCTCCAGCTCCTCCTTCTTTTCTTCGAGTCTTTTCTCCAGATCGCTCATGGCGCCACCTCACCTGGAGTCATAATTTTCACGCTGCCCTGCGCCCGCAGCGACTTCAACCAATCCACCAGAAGAGCGCCCACCCGCTGCTGCAGCTCCACCTCTTCAATCCTCTTCGAGATCGTATCCAGCTTCGGAGGAGTCACATTCCGTTTCGCATACTCCGGCAGCATCCTCTTCTCATAAAACTCCTTGATCTCCGCATCCGAGATCTTGATCCCATTCCGGAAGCGCACCTCGATAAACTTCAGCAACTCCATCCGCTGCCGCCAACGCTCTCGAAACTCCTCTTCAGTAAACCCGTGAGCACCCAGAAACTTCTTCCACCCATCCTCGGTTTCACAGTGATACTGCAGCTTGCAATCGGGAATATCCTTCCGCAACGTCATCAGCTGGTCGTCGAGGTCTTTGTCGGAGACCGCATCCTCCGGCTCCAGCGCCGCTTGCTGCAAAATCAAAGCCCGATCCACCAGCCGCTCAAGAACTCTCTCCCTGGTGTTATCTCCCGTAACTCGTCGATAAGGTTGAATCTCTTCAAACCGACGCTCCTCATCCACATCACTCTCGAGAATCACATCGTCGTTCACCACCGCAACCACGCGATCCAGCACCACTCCCTGCTGCGCAACCGAATCAGGCGCAGCATTTAGTGTCGAACTCGCAGCCCCAGTCTGCGATGTCGCGGCCTGCCCAGAGGTCGCTTGCACCGAAGCCCAGACCGGCACCCCCATCAACACAGGCGCCGTCGCGAACGCCACCAGCAACAACCGCTCCATCGTATTGTGCGTCATCCAACGCATCTAGAAGCTCTCTCCAATGCTGAAGAAAAAGTTGAAGTGTGAAGCCTGGCTCTCATGCGGAGGGCTATTGTTGAAGTCGTAAATAATCGGATATACCGGTGGATTAAGGTTATAGCTGAAGTCCACACGAACCGGCCCCACCGGCGTCCGGTAGCGCGCCCCCAGCCCCACGGCATGCGAAAAATAATTGAAGTCACAGGTCCCAATACTCCCCGACACATTCGCGCACGTCTGCTTGTTCGGCTGAGTGAATCGCGTGAAACTTGGAAACATGTCCTTCGCATTCTGAAACACGTTGCCCATATCATGAAAGATCACGAAGTTCACGTTATTGCCCACCACCGGCAACGTCTGCGCCGGTAGCCGCAGTTCAAACGTATTCACAAATGCCGCCGAACCACCCACCGGAAAACCTGTCTGCAAGTCCCTTGGCCCCGCCCCATTGATCGGAAATCCTCGATGCGAGTTCGCGCCGCCCGCGTATAGCCGCTCCGGCAACGGAATCGCGTTGCAGCTCGGATTCGTCGTCAACAAAACGCCAACGCATGCATCGCTTCCCGCGTTCGGATTGGTCCCCGACGCCTTCTCATACCCAATCCTGGTCTCGCGTGCGAACACATACCTCAGCTTGCCAAACCGGTAGTACGTCGAGTTCGTTCCATCCAGCTTCCAGAAATCCGTCTGCGACCCAAACTTCGACGACGCCACAAATCCCTGTATCGTTGAGTACTCTCCCTTCACCGCATCCAGCGGACCCGGCGACCGCGTATCGTGAAACCACGTAACTCCCGGCCCACCTACGCGAACTGGCTGCGACAGCAGCGGAATCAGATCTGCCGACACCTGCAGGCTGTTCGGGTCAACCTTTACGCGGCGATACAGGAAGTCGTAAATAAACGTATGCGTCCGCCGCCACTTCTCCGTGATTCGAAAATCACCCTGCAGCGTCGACGCCGCAAACGTCGTGATGTCCTGTACATTCGAATACCCGCCAGAGATCGCCGCGCTGAAATTTTTGCTCCCATATAGATGCGGATTCTGCAGCGTCAAAATCGCCACCTGCTCCAGCAATCCATACGACGTATGCAGCGTCAGCGAATCCTCGGTTCCCCGCAGATTGATCCTCGACACATCCAGCGAAACCCGTGGGCTCACGCCGGGCTTGCCCTCCGGAGACAGTTGGTTACAGGGATAGGGCAGTCCAAGCTGGATGCACGACGCCTCCGAGATCGTTCCAGGCTGCGGCGTTCCCGTCTGCGCTTCGAAGCCGAACCCGTAGGTTACGTTCCACCGCTTCGCCTCCGTCACCTGCAGCACCACGTTCTTCTGCGGAGCGTCTCCCGCGGGATTCTGCACCGCCGCAATCACTTCATTGAACAACGCAATGTTATATAGATTTCTCTGCGTCTGGAGCAGAGCCGTCTGGTCCAGCGGGTCACCCCCATGCACCAGAATCTGTTGAGCCACAACACTCGGCTTGGTCTTCTCCACTCCAGACAGCAGTACGCGGTTCACAAACACCTGCTGCCCCTCGGTCACATCCAACGACACGTCCGTCTTGTCCGCGTCCGCTGCCTCCTTTGTCTGCTTGATCTCAACCTTCACCTGGTCGAATCCATGCGCCAGGTAGTACTGCAGCACCGTATCGCGGTCGCCCGACAGCGTCACCAGTGAAAAAGGCTGGCCCTGCTGAGCATTCATTAATCCCCGCACGTCCGGCAGCCGGCTCGCATCCACTCCCACCAGGTCCACTTTGCCGAACTTCTGTTGCGGCCCTTCAACGATCGTGAAGGTCACAGCAATCTCACCCGCCTTCAGTGGCTTTCCGTCTTTACCGACGGTTACATCTTTTACATCCGTCGTAATTTTCGCCTCATCAAAACCATTCGCCCGATACAACGCTTGAATCGCACTCACATCGCCGGACACCAGCGCCGGACTATACCGTCCACTCCGCTGATACGCATTCGACTTCTGCACCCGCATCCGCTCATGCAGCAGATCGTCCGTGAAGTATTTATTTCCCTTTAGGTCCACCGCAACGACCTTGTGCTTCACCCCGAGCTCTACAGTAAATACAACCTGCTCCGTCGTCGTACCGTTCCCCACAACCTTCACTGCTACCTTCGCATCGAAGAACCCCTGCTGTTGTTCGAAGTCGCGAATGTTGAAGACGCCCTCGTTCAGCAGATCGTTATCAATCGTCCCTTCCTCGAAGATCGGGACCAACAGATGCAGGCGACCCGTCGAAATCTTGGCACCCTCCACTGACACCTTCACCTGCGGCCCCTGGTTCGCATGGAACTCGTAATCAACCTTGTCCCGCACATTGTCATACGTCTGCTTCTGCAGCGAAACCGTCGCCTCTAGTCGATCTTTCTTCTGGTACAGCTTCCGCAGCCGGTCCAGCGCATTGCTGGTCGAATCGCGCCGCACCTTGCTATTCTCCTTCAGCTTCGACTGTTTCTGGAACTCTTCCGGCGTCAACCCCGTGTCGTCGCCCACAAGCTTAACCTGTCCCACTCTTGCCTGCGGCCCAATTGAAACCGTATAGGTTACATTTATCTGGTGGCCTACTTCATCGGTCTCCGACTTCACTGAGACCGTCGGCTCGTAATACCCCTGCTGCTGCAGAATCTCCTTGATCCCTTCCGTTCCCGCCGGTATCTGTGAGTCGGTGAACGCCGTCCCGGGCGAAAGTTTTGTCGCAAACTCCAGCAGCGGACCCAGGCGCTCGTTCTTTACTCCAGCAATCGTCACTCGCCCCACGTAGTACCGCGCCACGCCAGCAAAGATCAGCGTTACCTGATCCCCCTGTCGCACGCCACGAAGCGCAATGTCCCGATACCGCCCGCTCGCAAACAATCGCCGCAGACTGGCACGTACCTCCTGCGGATCCAGCGGCTGACCAACCTTCTGGGATAGCTCCTTCGGCAGCGTATCAGTCGCATCGAACGTCACGCCCTCGAACAGGATCTTTTCGACAATGAGCCCCTTCCACTGCCACACCGAAGTCGTCGGCTCCGCATCTTGAGACGTATCTGTCTTCTTCTCCTCAACTGGCTTGGTCTGTGGCCCCTGCGTCGGAGTCGCTCCTGCGCCGGTCGATCCCGGAGTGGCATTCTGCGAATCAGGAGGCGTCGGAGTCTGCGGCACCTCCTGTCCAGCGGCCACACCCACCATCACCCACAATCCAAGCCACAACGCCGCCGCGCCACATCCGCACCTCATCCACCGTGATATTCGCGCACGACCTCGAAGCACCTGACCCAAAAAACCACCCATAATTCCTTATCTAATTTGAGGAGCCCAGCAAGTCTTTCATGATGCACAGCGAGTCCGCATCCGAAGCTGCGCAATCGCGGCAACTCTCCTTCTCCTTAGGATGCCGAAAGCCTTTGGGCTGCAGCCGAGTTTTCCTGCACATCCGTCCTTCCCTATACTACGAAACAGCCGTCTTTTTTAGACGGTGCGATCTTCATCATGTCAAAGCATCCCGCAACCACCTTTGAAGAACGGCCCGCGAGCATCCACATCGGCACCCCCGCCGACACGCTGCCCTCCGAAACGCCCCTGCCTAACCCCACCGACCGCGCCATCCCCGAGTCGGACCGCTACTCCCGCCAGATTCTCTTCCCCGGCATCGGAGCCGCCGGCCAGCATCTCCTCGCCTTCGCCCACGTCGCCATCATCGGCATCGGAGCCACCGGAGCCGCCACTGCCTCTCTCCTCGCCCGCGCCGGCGTAGGCACCCTCACCCTCATCGACCGCGATTTCGTCGAGCCCTCCAACCTCCAGCGCCAGATCCTCTTCGACGAGGCCGACGCCCGCGAAGCCCTCCCCAAGGCCGAAGCCGCCCGCCGCAAGATCGCCCTCTTCAACTCGGCTGTCTTGGTGCACTCTCACATCGCAGACCTCGTCCCCGCCAACATCCACGAGCTCCTCGCATCCGCCCATCTCGTCCTCGACGCCACCGACAACTTCGAGACCCGCTACCTCCTCAACGACTACTGCGTCCAGCAATCCAAACCCTGGATCTACGCCGCAGCCATCGGCGCCTACGCCGCCACCATGAACATCCTGCCCAAACCTATCGACTCTTCAAAAGATGTCATTCTTAGCGATGGCGGCGAAGCCGCCGAGTCGAACAAAACCAGCATTCCATCTCAACGAGCGGAGCGAAGCGACGTACCAACCTACATCCCCACAGCCTGCCTCGCCTGCATCTTCCCCAAGCCGCCGACCGGCCCGGTAGAAACCTGCGACACCGCGGGAATTCTCTCCACCGCCGTCAACCTCGCAGCCTCCATCCAGACCACCGAAGCCCTCAAGCTCCTCACCAATCAGTCCCATCTCATGCGTCGCACGCTGCTCTCCCACGACCTCTGGTCGAACGAACAAAGCGAAATCACCACCACCACACCCAACTCCGCATGTACCGTCTGCGGCCAGCGCATCTTCACCCATCTCGCCGGCGTCGGTCGCCCTCACATCACTCTCTGCGGTCGCAACTCCGTCCAGATCCACGAGCACCATCGCCCAGTCGACTTCAAAGCCATGCGCGATCGCCTATCCCCCCACACCGACATCCGCGACCTCCGCTTCAACGAGCTCCTCCTCCGCTTCAAACGCGGCCCGCACACATTTACACTCTTCCCCGACGGACGCGCTCTCATTCAGGGCACCACCGACATCACCCTCGCGCGCTCCCTCTACGCCCGTTTCATCGGCTCATAAACCCTTTAGCCCTCATGTCTTGCCGCAAACAACCCTTCCCCCCTGTCCTCCATCCAACCTATCTGCGCAGTACATTACCTCCGTTTGCGGTAGGCTCGATGCAGGCGAAAACTTAAACTGTGAAATGACGAATCAGTCCGGAGTCTAGCTATGGACGTCCAAGGCCTACAAATGACCCAACAAACATCACCAACTCCCGGCGTCTTCAAACGCAATCCACCCATCGCGGGTGAAGCCGAAGCCATCGAAGCAGCAAAGAATGGCGATGCAGAAGCGTTCTCCCGTCTCTATGCCCTGCACAAACGCCGCGTTTACACCCTCTGTCTCCGCATGCTCGGCAACGTCTCTGAAGCCGAAGACATGACCCAGGAAGCCTTCCTGCATCTCTTCCGAAAAATCGGCAGCTTCCGTGGAGAGTCCGCCTTCTCCACCTGGCTTCACAGACTCACGGTAAACTTGGTCCTCATGCATCTCCGCAAAAAAGGCCTAAACCTGGTCTCGCTCGAGGAGACCATCAACCCATCGGAAGAAGACGCACCCAAGCGCGACTTCGGCAGCCGCGACCTCGCTCTCACCGGCTCAGTCGACCGCGTAGCCCTCGAGCGCGCCGTAGCTTCCTTGCCCCCCGGCTACCGCATGGTCTTTGTCCTGCACGACGTCGAGGGCTTCGAACACAACGAGATCGCCACTATGCTCGAGTGCTCCACCGGCAACAGCAAGTCGCAACTCCACAAGGCCCGCCTCAAGCTTCGCGAACTCCTCCGCCAGCCCGAAGCGGCTACTCAGCCGAACGGCCTCAAGGAGGTAGCAGTATGACTGAATTCCAATCGCTCGACTTCGACACCATGACCCCGGCCGACTTCGAGCAATATCTGCCTGAGTTCTTTGCCAACGGCGACGGTCACGTCAGCACCGACCCACGCCTCCAGACCTTCCTCAAAAACAATCCCGACTGCGCAGCTCTCGTCCGCGATCTCGAAGCGATAGCCGACCAGGCCCGCAGCCTCTTCGAGCCAACCGAAGAGCCCAGCGAAGCCGTCTGGAGCAACATTCAGAACAAGCTCAAACAAGGCGTCAGCGGTGAAGACGACCTCCCCGTTCCACAAACCGTATAGCCAATTTATGAACCCTATCGGCCACCTTTAGAGGTGGCCGATTGAGTTTAAGAAGTCGTCATCCTGAGCGGAGCGAAGGATCTCTGTATTTCGTCTTTGTTTTTGCGGTCGTTGTCATTGACCCCAACGTAAAGTACAACCGAACACCCATCCACATGCGACGCATTCAGGCAGACGGCAACTATCGAAAGTAGCCAGTCTTCGTGCGCACAACAACGTCCTGCTTGTCAGGCAGCTCCGCGTAAGCATCCGGCTTAAGCCGGAGCTCCAATTTGCAAAACGTCCCATCCGGCTTCACGTTCGTAGGCTTGTATCCCAGCGTGTACCGTCCCCGAAGCTGATCGATCAACTCGGCGAGCCGGTCCGCAACTTCCTTCTTGCTCGTATTCAGAACTGGCCCTCCCGTCTGATCCGCATACTTGCGGATGTCCCCCATATGCGCGACAAAGAAAAAAGCAACCATCACAGCATCCGTCTCCGCAGTGCGGTCGATCAACGCCGAGACCACCACCCCCGACCGCAGCAGGCTCGCCGTTGCCTCTTCCTTCGTATGCAAATACGCCGGAGCCTCCTTCCCCATGATCTTTCGCGTCCGCGAATTTTCCTGATTTGCGGTTCCGTCCGTGAGCCACACCAACACCTTTCTGCTTCCCGGGGTAGTCGACTTCATCGCCTCGTCCACGGCTTCATACATACTCTCGTGAATAAACGTGCCGTCGCCGGTCTTCATATTCGAAGCTTTTCCAATCGCATCCGCGGCAAGCGAACGGTCAGTAGTGAAACCCTGCAGCAGCTCCGCATGCGAAGAGAAGGCCATCACCGCCACCTCATCCTGCGGTTTCAGATGACCCAGCACCTCACGCGCACCCCCAGCAAGCGACGCAAGGGCCGGACGCACCGTCTCAGTCAGGTCAAACAGAAAGACCACCGACAGCGGCAGTTGATCATGACTGAAGTAAGTAATCTGCTGCGGAATTCCATCTTCCGACAGCACAAAATCGTCAGACTTCAGTGTTCCAATCAGATTCCCCGTCTTCTTGTTTTCAACCTCAGCATCGAGCACAACCAACTTAGCCGAGACGTGAATTGTGGATTGAGCATCCGCCTGAGCCGGCACCACATCCTGTCCATACATGCAACAGCAGGCTCCCATCGCCATACAAAGCAAAACTGAGCGCACAAGTAAACTCATGCCCCCAAATACGTCTACTAGCCTATCGAAGTTCCCAGGCACAATTAAAACTCAGTCAACAAATCACTCCGGCCAGCGAGGACGAAACCCGTCTCCTGTTGCGCCCTCGCCCCTCAAAAGTTTCACTTATTCTCTGTCTTGCGCACCACCGGCTGGTACTCACCCGGCACCATACGAAATGAGATCGCAATCCGGTTCCATCCATTGATCGCGATCACAGCCATCGTCAGATTCACCAGCTCCTCCTCCGAAAAGTGCTGCTTCGCATGCTCATACACTGCGTCCGGAACATGATCCACACTCACCAGAGTCACCGCCTCAGCCCACGCCAGAGCCGCCTGCTCGCGATCCGTGAAGAAGGGCGTCTCCCGCCACGCGTTCAACGCATAAAGCCGCTGCTCGCTCTCTCCCTTCGCACGCGCATCTTTCGAGTGCATATCCAAACAATATGCACACCCATTGATCTGCGACGCCCGCATCTTTACCAGTTCCAGCAGCGACGGCTCCAGCTTCGACGACTTACTAACAAACATCTCCAGACCCATCATCGCCTGATACGCCGCCGGAGAAGCCTTGTGAGGTTCCATTCTTGCTTTCATTGTTATTTCCTCCACACTCAGACTAGTAGAACTGTGGATCATCGAACAGGTCCATAATCAGACTACCGAGTAGTCCACTTTTCGTTCCTGTAATGAAGCAGAAAGCCCCATGCCCAAGACCGACACCTTTCAAGACCTCTCCCTCAACCCTCCACCAAACAACCAGGACCTCTGGCGCTGGCTCTACACCGAACTTCGCGCGGCCATCCTCGACGGCCGTCTCAAATCAGGCACCCGCCTCCCCTCAACCAGAAGCCTCGCCGACCAATATCAACTCTCGCGTGGCACCGTAGTCACAGCCTTCGATCAGCTTCAAGCCGAAGGCTACACCTCTACCGAAGTCGGCTCCGGAACCTACGTCACCCTCGGCCTCCCCGACCGCGCAATGAAAGCAATCCCCACCCGCAACACGCCCAACCTACCGCCCTCCAGAGCCAAAGTCTCCAAACGCACCCGCGCCATGCTCAAGGACGTACATGTCCTTCCCACATCGCACTCCATCGGCAAAGCCTTCCGCTCCTTCGAACCCGCAATCGATCTCTTCCCCACTGAACTCTGGGCACGCGTCGCCGCCCGAGTCCTTCGCCACGCGCCGCGCTCCCTCTACGGCCACGGAAGCGCCACCGGATATCAACCCCTCCGCCGCGTCATCGCCGAATACATCGGTTCCTCCCGCGGCGTCCACTGCACAGCCGAGCAGATCGTCGTCACCTCCGGCGCCCAGCAGGCCCTCGACCTCATCAGCCGCCTCCTTCTCGACCCCGGCGACCAGGTTTGGATGGAAGACCCCGGCTACTCCGGCGCATGGCAGACTCTCCGTGCCGCTGGCGCGAGAATCGTCCCCGTCCCTATAGACAGCGAAGGCCTCAACGTCACCGCGGCCCGCAAACTCGCTCCACAAGCGAAGATCGTCTACTGCACCCCAGCAAACCAATTCCCCTTGGGCATCACCATGTCGGCCGAGCGTCGCGTCGAACTGCTCCACTGGGCCTCCACCGCCGGCGCCTGGATCATCGAAGACGAATACGACGCCGAGTACCGCTACTTCGGCCGCCCCGTCGCAGCCCTTCAAAGCCTCGACCAATCCGGCTCCGTCATCTACGTCGGCACTTTCACCAAGATGCTCTTCAACGCACTTCGCATAGGCTTCCTCGTCCTGCCCCCACGCCTCGTCGAGATCTTCGAAGCAGCAAGAACTTTCGTAGACCGCCATCCCCCCACACTCGACCAAGCCATCCTCGCCGAGTTCATCTCCGAAGGCCACTTCCACCAGCACGTCCGCAAGATGCGCCAAACCTACGCCGAACGCATGTCGGTGCTAAAAGAATCCGCCCTCGCTCACCTCTCTGACCAACTCGACGTGGTAGACGCAGCCGCAGGCATGCGAACCATAGCGTGGCTGAAGACCCAAAAGACTAGCATCTCCGACAAAACCGCCGCCCAGCGAGCCACCAAACTCGGCCTCGAAGTTCTCCCCCTCTCAACCTTCGCCCTAAAACACACCACAAAACCCGCACTCATCCTGGGCTTCGCAGGCTGCAACCCAGCCGAACTCCGCCGCGGCATCTCCGTCCTCGCAACCGCACTTCGAACATCCACCAACTAACGACCCCTCCACACATCTCCACCCTTTGATGGATGGGCGATTTCCCTTCCGCCGCGTAGCATGGCTCCCTAATGGAACAACGCCGCCAGATGGGTTTAGCCGCCGCCCTCTCCGTCGTCACGGGCGAATCGATCGCGCTCGGCATCTTCCTCACTCCCGCAGCAATGGCAAGATCCCTGGGCTCTCCTCTCCTGCTAGCCGCCGTATGGTGCGGCATGGGCTTCATGACGCTTTGCGGAGCCATCTGTTACTCCGAACTAGCCATCACCTACCCGCTCACCGGCGGCGAGTATGTCTACCTCCGCCAGGGCTACGGCACCCGCCTCGCATTTCTCTACGGCTGGATGTCCGCCGCCGTCATGGATCCAGGCATCGCCGCCGCGCTTGCCGTGGGCGCAGCCCCCTACGTCCTTTCCCTCTTCGGTCTCCCCTCACGCGCGCAAATCGTCATCCCCGCCGTGATCCTCATCGGCCTCGCTCTACTCAACTACGTCGGCACTCGCCTTAGCCGTCGTGTCATGACAACCGCGAACCTGCTGAAGATCGCACTTCTCATATGCCTCGTCATCTGGGCATCGATCTCCAAACACGCTACCGTCGCAAACCTCTTACCCTTAACCGAACGCCGCCCAGGCTCCGAACCTCTCTTCGCTGCCGTCGCCGGAGCCATAATCAGCGCCTTCTTCAGCTTCGGCGGATGGTGGGAGGCCGCCAAGATCGCTGGCGAAGTCCGCAACCCGCGCCGCAACATGCCGCTCGCCTTCACCGGTGGCGTACTTCTCGTCACAGCCGTCTATCTCCTCGTCAGCGCTTCGTTCCTTATGGTCGTTCCACTCGAAAAGATCGTCTCCAACACCGCCTTCGTAGCCCAGTTCGGCGAAGCGCTCTTCGGCACAACCGGAGGCAAAGTCCTCTCCGCCTGCGTGCTTCTCTGCGTCCTCGGCGGACTCATGGCCATCACCATGGCCGCTCCACGCGTCTACTACGCTATGGCAAAAGACGGAGCCTTCTTCGCCCCCTTCGGCAAACTCCATCCCCGCTTCGGAACTCCCGCCAACGCCGTCCTCCTGCAAACAACCCTCGCCCTGTTGGTCCTCTGCTTCGGAGCCTTCAACCGCATCCTCTCCTTCATCATCTTTTCCGCTGTCTGTTTTCTCGCACTCTCCGTCACCACTCTCTTCCGCATGCCGCAGCCCGTTCGCCGATGGTGGTTCCCCGCCGCACCCATCGTCTTCCTCCTCGGCTGCACCATCATCAACCTCATGATCCTGATGCACGATCCCATCCCTGCCCTTGTAGGTCTGGTCATCGTGCTCTGCGGCGACCCGATCCGCCGTGTCTTCTTCGCGAAGACAACCATCAACACCAACCCGCTCCCCGAACAAATTCCATCCTGAAAGGAACACCGCACATGGCACACATCAAACTTCCCGAAGGTCTCCCCGGCATACGCGGCGCAATGGCCTTCCGCCCCGAAACCGCAAGGCCGCTCAACGATCTTGTAGAAGTCCTTCTCCACGCCCCCAACTCCCTCACCCCCGGCGACCGCGAATTGATCGCAACCTACGTCTCCTCCGAAAACGATTGCTACTACTGTCAAACCATCCACGGAGCCATTGCGGCCGCAAGCCTCAACGGTGACGAAGCGCTCGTCAAGCAGGTGAAACACGACTTCCACAACGCCGCCATCTCCGAAAAACTAAAAGCTCTCCTCGTCATCGCAGGCAAAGTCCAGCGCGGCGGCAAGCATGTCACCACCGAAGACGTCGCAGCCGCACGCGCACAAGGCGCAACCGACATCGAGATCCACGACACCGTCCTCATCGCCGCCGCCTTCTGCATGTTCAACCGCTACGTCGACGGCCTCGCCACCATCCAGCCACGCGACGAAGCCATGTATCGCGAGCGCGGCAAGTGGATCGCCCGCGAAGGATACGTCAACGTCAGCAAAGAATATCTACCAGCCGAAACCGCACACTAAGGAGACCTCATGCCCCACATCAAACTTCCCGAAGGCTTCGCAGGAATCAGCAGCGGATTCGTCTACCGCCCCGAAACCGCCAAACCCATGCGCGAGCTAGCCCACGTTCTCCTTCACGACTCCAACTCCCTAACCCCCGCCGAGCGCGAACTCATCGCAACCTACGTCTCCAGTCAGAACGACTGCTACTTCTGCCAGACCAGTCACGCCTCAGCTGCCGCCGCGCACCTCGGAAACGATTGGGGTCTAACCGAACAGGTAAGACAAAACTACGAACAAGCCCCCGTCTCAGACAAACTGAAAGCCCTCCTCACAATCGCGGGCAAAGTCCAACAAGGCGGCAAACATGTCACCTCAGAAGACGTCGCAAAAGCCCGCGAACAAGGCGCAACCGACCTCGAAATTCACGACACCGTCTTAATCGCCGCAGCCTTCTGCATGTTCAACCGCTACGTCGACGGCCTCGCCACCTGGCAGCCCGAAGACCCCGCAATGTACGCCAAAATGGGCCAACACCTGGCCACCGAAGGCTACCTGGCCCCATCGATAAAAGCCTGACTCCAAGCCGCTACCCAGGGCATATGAGTGTCTGCTTATGGACTCCCTCGTCCATAAGAGGACACCGCTTCACCCACTGTTTCCTCTGAACACCTCCAGAAGTCCAGCAAAAACTAGGAAACAGGCATTCCGCCGTCCAACAGCTTTGGTCGCTCACATGCTCCAACTCTCTCCAGATCCAATCGGCTGCGACCTGGAGTCTGTATGAGCTCTCTCATTCAAGACATACGCCACGCAATCCGCCAGCTACTCAAAAGTCCCGGCTTCACCATCACCGCAATTCTCTCTCTCGCCTGTGGAATCGCCGCAACGTCCGCCGTCTTCAGTGTCGTGTGGGGAGTTGTGATGAACCCCTATCCCTACGCCGCACCCGATCGCATGGTGCACTTCGGCCCCTGGCGGCACCACGGGCAACGGCTACAACGGTTTGGAGATCACCGCCGCGCAATGGCAACAACTGCGCCAGCTTCCCGCAATCACTTCCTCGCCCGCGCCACCGGCACCCAGATGGGCATCGGTGCCAACTCACGTGACGAAACCCTCTACCCCATTCTGGACAAGGACGCCGACGGCCAGCCCTTCGACGGCAGCAAGAGCGAATACCCGCTGCACTCTGCAAAAGGACAGTTTCTGCCCGTCAACGCCTTCTGGTCGCTGACCATGTACGACCTCCCGAGCCAGCTTCTGGTAAAGAATTCGATCAATCGCTATCTCATCAACTCGCCGATGCTGCCGCACCTCAAGCTCGACAAAGATGGCGGCCTCACGCTCTACATCCAGGCCGACTCCCCGGGAGCAGAGAAGCAAGCGAACTGGCTGCCCGCACCGAAGGTCCCTCATGCTGACCGTCCGCTATTACTGGCCGAAGGCTGAGCTGCTCGATGGCGATTGGAAGTCGCCATCCGTGCAGCGTCTCCCATACGTGTTCGACCGAAAGGCAGAATTAGTCCTCATCGACGCGCTTCTCCTCAGCAACGATAAAGAAGGCTTCTTCGATTTAGCATGGGGGCATGCAGGAAATTGTGATTGGCCGCAGACAGAAGATTGACCTGGAAACTTGGGAGCGACGCGCGAGTTTTCAGTTCTTCAAGGGTTTCACCGAGCCCTATCACGGCGTCTGTCTCCGCGTTGACTGCACGGAGACTTACCGTTACGCCAAGCAGCATCAACTGTCAGTCTTTTTGTCACTGCTGCATCGCTCGCTTGTCGCTGCGCACCAAGTTGAGAACTTCAAGACGCGCATTGTTGGCGGCGACGTCTGGAGCTATGAACTGATCAATGGCGGAAGCGCTGTGGGACGCGAGAATGGCACCATTGGCTTGGGACACTATCAGTTCCGACCGCGAATCGATGAGTTCGTGCGGGAGGCAGCTATCGAACTCGACCGGGTGCGGCAGAGAGATGACATCGAGCGCTATCCGGAGGCGAACCTGATCCGTTATTCGGTGCTTCCCTGGTTCGACTTCACATCCATTTCGCACGCTCGCGACTTCTCCCACGAAGACTCCGCGCCCCGCATCACATTCGGCAAAATTACTGAGGCGGGTGGCCGCTACACTATGCCCGTATCGATCCATGTGCACCACGCTCTGGCGGATGGCCTGCATGTGGCGCAGTTCGTGGAGAAGTTTCAAGGTTGCCTGGATGCTCCTGATTCCAAATCTTCGTAGCAATGCGTCGGCCAGTTGATTGCGAGAATGGTTAGGCGCGCCCACTTCGATTGGTGGCGACAAGCGCGGTTACTGTTGTCGATCTAACTCGCGAGACTGCCGCTATCGCGCTTGATCCTGTTGCTGAGATATAATCCGTCGCCATGCCGAAAGATCTCCTCCCTCTCCTGTAGATCGGCATTCTCCCCTAGAAACGATTGTCACTTTAAGATCACTACCCGGTGTGAGCTGTGAAAGGAGCCAATGATGAGCGTACAAGCAGATTTTGGTCTGACGGATTGGGTGGGACAGGCATCCGGATCAACAGTATCGTGGACGATCAGCTGGCCTGGAATGCTGGACGAAGCCCGTTTTGCCGCAGTCAGCTTTTTCAGTGATTTTGTCGACACACAACTCGTACGGGTTTCTGAATCATTCAATACCGACAACAATGAAAACCCGTTTATTACTGAAACCACTCGAGCCCACAGCGACCTCGGAGGGATCGTGGCGTTCCGGGTTGCGGTCGTCGTTATGCCGAGTCATTAGAGGAGGTACGAGCATGAAACTACACGTCGTATACAACAAAGACGGCGATATCGTGGCGGCTGCGCGAGTGGATACAACTGCTCCGGTTCGCATCCGGCCCAACGCCGATGAGCAGGCCGGCCATCGCGCAGCTGATGTTTATGTGCCGGCCGAGTACCACCATTACGACCTGGCAGGCGTATGCCAAAACCTGAAGGTGGATGTGAAGAGCAAGTCTCCTGATCTGAAACCGAAGGATTGACTCGGCTTGAATCACTCAGGGGCGATGATCAGGAAATTGCAGGTATTCGCATCATCGCTATGAATAGTCGCAAGTGTTTCGACTTGCAATCGAGCCGAGATATCGCGAAGACATCGCGCCGCGGCTGGCCGCCGGCTACTCATAGCGCAGCGCTTCCATGAGAGACGGTATAGGAGACGACGCTGTAGAGACCGACCGCTGCTAGGAGGAGAGCGAGCAGGGCGAAGGCGCCGAAGAGCCATGAGAGAAGCTGGCCTTCGGCGTACTCAGGTTGAGTGCTGATCCAGTGTTCCAGATCACGGACCTATGCACCTATCTGCTGCTCGCGCTCTACGGAAGCAACTTGCTGGCCGATGGTGTGAATGAGGGCTGTGGGTGCGCCGTCGGTACGGATTAGAAACTGGGTGTAGTTCCACATCGCCATGGTGAATGGGACAAAGATCTCGGGAATTATTCGATTGCAGAGGCCGTCGTCGAGTTTGTCGTCGATGACACCTACGATCTGAATCCAGCCGTCCGCTCCCGGCGCGCAGGTCACAGATGTAGGTGGAGTTTTTAGAACTACCATCTGAATGGAGTGGCCGATTGCATCGCCTTTCGGGAAGTACTTGTGCGCGAAGGCTCGGCAGGAGTGATGGGCTTTGGCCAGTCGGGCTTGCGCGGCGGGAGGAGCGGCCGTCTTGAGAAACTCGTGGAGGGGCTGGATCTTGTACTGCGACTGGATCTTCTTCACGTTGACGAGGTCAGCAGGATTGAACAGCTGAGTGCGGCCCACAACACTGATGAACTCCGTCTCGGCGGTGAAGGTCTTGGTGATGTTCTTCGGCGCTTCGCCCTTCCACTCGGGTCCGGCGATGAGATAGATTCCCCCGTTGTTGCCGGTGGTGCGGCTGCCGATGTAGGCGAAGTTGAAGGTGTAAAGGTCCATCAACTGAAAGACGAAGTAGCGATTCTTCTCCATCTTTGGAACGGTGATGACGGCTGGCGCGGCGCGGAGGTCAAGACCGGCGAAAGAGTAAGGAGTGTCGGAGTTGGGCGTAACGAAGGCTGTGTCGGCAGGCGTGAAGACCCGAGCAATATTAAGGATGGAATCGAAGGGGCCCATGTACTGGTGGCCACCCTTGTCGATGGAGTATGCGTACATTGTCTTGTACTGTGCGACCATCGGCACACCGTAGATGTAGGCCTCTTTTGCAATCGATTGCGCTTCGGAGAGCGAAAGACCAGGTTCTGCGGGCTTCTTCGTGGTTTCGCACCCAACGGTCAACAAGATGCACATGGCAAGGCCGGCCAAAAATGATGTGCGGGTAACAGCTAAGCTCACGGACTACTCCTCTGAAGCTTAAGTGATTACCCAATAGAGTAGCGGGATTTTTAGTAGAAACAGAGTTTCGGCAAATGACGCTTCCGCGATGAGGTGCTGCGCCGAGTTTTTTCATGGGTATAGCCAACCCGAGTCAATGAGCGCATTGGCCTGTTAGCGTGAGCTGAGAACGTCCGACGCGCAGTGCAGAGCCCCGCGTTTTCTGCTAGTGACCGTTACAACCCCTTGCAATCCTCCAAACCCCCGGTGTATCGTCTTACCAGCATGTCGAGCCGCTTCCAGTTCGCTTTTTTTACCTGCTCCTATTGGCGCAACCCTGCGGCCAGTGGAGTCCTCGCATGCATCTCTGAAAAAACCTAAAAACTTCAGAGTCTTCGACCTTCCCGAGCCGCAACCCACACCAGGTTGCGGCTCTTTCGTTTTCTGCAACGTTTACAGGCACACTAAGGAGAGGCAATGACGTCCACCGAACCCCAAACCGAATCCCCAACCGAATCCAAGCCCCAAATCGAAACCATGACCGAAGCCCCAACCCACCTCAAACGTCTCGTCCTCACCGGCTTCATGGGAGCGGGCAAGTCCACCATCGGCCGCCTCCTCGCCGCCCGCATCGGCTGGAACTTCCTCGATCTCGACGCCCACCTCGAGTCCCGCACCAACGCCACCATCCCCCAGCTCTTTGAGCAGCACGGCGAAGCCCGTTTCCGCCGCCTCGAGTCCACCGCCCTCGCCTCTGCTCTCGGCTACAGCAACATCGTCCTCGCACTCGGCGGCGGAACCCCCGAAGACCTCACCAATCGCCTCCTCCTCGAGCAGACCCCCGACACGTTCACCATCTTCCTCGACGCACACTTCCCCACGCTCTACGACCGCTGCATGCTCCAGGATCTCGGTGATCCAGCCCTCGCCCGGCCCGTCCTCAGAGACCCCGCCGCCGCCCAACTCCGCTTCGAGCGCCGCCACCCCCTCTACCGCCGGATGGCCGGCCTCACCATCCCCACCTCCGACCAGAGCCCCGCCCAGACCGTCGACGCTCTGCTCCTGGCCTTGGCAAAAAAATGAGATCCGATCCCCTCACGGACCTTCGATCGTCCACCGGAGATGGCGCACTTTGCCGCCTCAGCGGCTAAACCTGCTCCTCGACACAATACCCACGACTCAAACTCCGCACTCCCTCACCGGACCGATTCGGAGACACTTTCTGCATCTCACACGTCAGCACCCACAGGAGAACCCGGCTGACCAACTCCGCGCCAGAAGACCTCACCCCTTACGAGAAGCGAACCCGCACCGAAGTTCGCGGCAACATCCTCTTCATCTTCGCCATCATCCTTCTGCTCGCACTCGCCTGGACCCTCCAAAAAGAGCTCCTGATCCTCTACGTCAGCGCGCTCTTTGCCGTCGTTCTCATGCCCGCGGTCACCCAAATACGGCAGTGGAAGATCCGCAACTACCGCCCCTCCCGCGGCATCGCTATCGTCATCCTGATCGCGGCTGTCGCAGCCGTCCTCGCCCTCTTCTTCACCACCGGCCTGCCGCCCGTCCTCAGCGACCTTCGCAACTTCTCCAACGAACTCCCCCAGCGCATTCCCGAGATCGTCACCCGCATCAAGAAGTTCCCCCTGGCCGACAAGTTCGGCATCGACTCCTTCGCTCAGCGCGCAGCCGGCTACTTTGACGCCACCGCCGGCTACATCTTCACCTCGCTCCCCCTCTGGCTCTCCCACGTCTTCGACATCCTCACCGCCGCCTTCCTCTGCGTCTACTTCATGCTCGAAGGCGAGCACGCCTACGACTTCTTCCTCTCTCTCTTCCCCGGCACCCAGCGCAACCGCCTCAACAACACCCTCAAAAAGGCCGAGCGCAAGATCAGCAAGTGGCTCCTCGGCCAGGGTCTCCTCATGCTCGTCCTCGGAGTCTCCAGCACCATCGTCTTCGGCCTCCTGCACGTGCGCTACTTCCTCCTCCTCGGCTTCCTCATGGGTCTCTTCAACATCATCCCCATCGCCGGCGGAGTCATCACCATCGTCATCGCCGCAGGTGTCGCCGCCCTCGACTCGTGGACCAAGATGGCCGGCGTCCTCATCTTCTACGCCATCTACATCAACGTCGAAAACGCCATCCTCACCCCTCGAATCATGCGCTCCAGCGTCAATCTCATGGGACTCACCGTACTCGTCGCCCTGCTTTTAGGAACCGCCCTCGCAGGCATCGTCGGCGCCCTCGTCTCCGTCCCCACCGCCGCTCTCATCACTGTCTTTCTGGAGGAGTACGCCGTCCACAAGGACTGACTCACCCCATCCCTACAACTCTTGTGGTACAAACCCTGCATTCCCACCTCAGTCAGCGCTTACCGAAACCGCATCTAGGTGATTACGTAAACTTCTGGCTCTTTTAACCTTCCTGAAAACCAATTACCCTTGCTATTCTCAATGCCAGTGTCCGACCTCAAGTTTGCCCAACCCGCTCGAAGCAACCTGCTGGCACCGGTCCTGTTGGCGTTTTTGATCCTGGGCATCACCCTTGCCCTGGCCGTCCGCTTCACGCCGCACAAAACCGCGGATCTGGACATCGTGCACACCGCCATCTATCCCGCCCACACCGTCTTCAAAGGTGAATCCATCCTCGTTGGCCACGACCAGGCCCGCGACGACCTTTACGTCCTCACCACTCTTCGCGTCACCGACGGTCTGCGTCTCCCCCTCTTCCTCAAGGACTTCACCGCCACTCTCACCACCGGCGACGGCCAGGAGATCACCACCAGCGCCGTCGAAAAAGACGACATCGCCAGCGTCTACTCCGCCTTTCCCGCCCTCAAGCCTCTCGCCTCCGAACCCCTGCTCCGCGAGACCATGATTACCCCCGGCCAGTCCGTCCAGGGCATGATCCTCCTCCACTTCCCCGTCACCCAGGGCGTATGGGATCACCGCCGCACCGCTGTCCTCAACGTCGACCTCTACCACCAGGGCCAGCAGGGCGTCATGATCAGCCGCGCCAGCGAAGCGATCCCCAACTCCAACTCAAAGCTCGCCAACTAACCTCGAGCGAAGCGCAGCCCGACCGCAATCCAAAACCGTAAACTGTACTCATGACCCGCCGTCGCTGGATCGCCGACCGTTGGACCGCCACCACCGCATCTCTCACCGGCGACCAGGCCGCCCACCTTGCCCGCGTCCTCCGCGCCGAACCCGGCCAGGTCTACGACGTCGTCTCCAACGGCTTCCTCCACCGCGCCGAGATCCTGAGCGTCTCCGAAGCCGAAGTCCTCTTCACCCTCCACGAAGAGCTCGAATCCGACGCCGCCCTCCCCCTCCATCTCCTCCTCGCCGTCTTCAAGTTCGACCACATGGAGTGGGCCATCGAAAAAGCCACCGAACTAGGCATCGCTCGCATCACTCCCATCCTCGCCCGCCGCACCGAAAAGCACCTCGCCCAATCCGCGCTCAAGCGTTCCGAACGCTGGCGCCGCATCGCCCTCGAAGCCAGTAAACAATCCCGCCGCACTGACATCCCCAATATCGCCGACCCCATCCCCCTCAAGCAGGCCCTCGCCGAAGAAAAATCCCCCACCCGCATTCTCCTCAGCGAAACCGAGCAGGCCCTCACCCTGACCGCCGCCCTCAAAGCCGCAACCTCATCGCAACAAGAAACTGATACCGCCCTGGCCATAGGCCCCGAAGGCGGCTGGACCCCCGAAGAGATGTCCCTCTTCACCGAGCATCGATGGCAGCCCGTCACCCTCGGCCCGCGCATCCTTCGCGCCGAAACCGCCGCCATCGCCGCCATCGCCATCGCCTCCACCCACCTCATCTGACAACTGCCGATCCGGCCCGGTGGTAGGCTCTCTTATCCTCAAAACACAAAGGATCGCCATGTTTCAAGTGGTCTTCGTCCTCCTTTCCCTCGTCGCCGCGTCGATCCACCTCGCGCTCTCCCCGACTAGCCGGAGCAGCAAAGCAGCTATCGCCCGCACCTATCTCCTGTATCTCCTCTTCATCTACGTCGGGCTTATGAGACTGCTCACCGCCTACGCGCACGTCTTTCGTCCAATCGAGACCTCGGCCTCCATCGGCTGGTCCACGAGCCCCTACGAATACGAAGTCGGCATGGCCGATCTCACCGTCGGAGTACTAGGAGTTCTCTGCCTCTGGTTTCGCGGAAACTTCTGGCTGGCAACCGCAATTGCCAACGCCGTATGGCTCCTCGGCGACGCTGTAGGCCACATCCGCCAAATCACCATCAACAACAATCACGCCGCGAACAACGCCGGAATCTTTCTCGTCGCCGAGATCGTCACTCCGTTCATCATCCTTTTTCTGGCAATCTATAACCGCTCCGCCACCGCAAAGGAATAGCCAATTTAAAACACACCACCTCCACGATCTCCTCTAATCGACTTTCCCCGCGAAAATCGATACAGTCATCGCCGAGGTGCCATCCATGCATCGTCGCTCGTTCCTCTCCCTGGCCGCCGGAGCCGCATCCGCCGCCGCCTTCGGACAATCAGCCCCCGCCCCTCTCTCCTCCTCCCTCCACCCCGTCCCCTCCGGCCAGGACCGCCTCGAAGAGATCCACAACTTCGGCATCACCACCATTGCCTTCAAAGTCCTTACCACCGACACCAACGGCGAACTCTTCGTCATCGAGCACGCCAACCATCAAAAGGGCGGCCCACCCCGCCACATCCATCCCCACCAGGACGAGTGGTTCTACGTCCTCGAAGGCGAGTTCCTCGCTGAGGTCGGCAGCGAACGCCGCACCCTGCACCCCGGCGACTCCATCCTCGCCCCCCGAAACCTGCCCCACGCCTGGGCCTTCACCGGAAACGGCCCCGGAAAGCTGCTCATCTCCTTCACGCCCGCAGGAAAGATGGAAGCCTTCTTCCGCCGAGTCAGCAAAACCAACGCCATGGTCACCCAGGACGCCGCCCTCTTCCACGAGTTCGACATGCAACTCGTCGGCCCGCCCCTCGCCGTCTAGTGGTGTTTTCTCTGATAAGTAGAGGCTGAACTCGGCTCACTCTCTGTCGCCATCATCCGCAACATCGCAGGCCCACCCGTCCGCAGAAACCTAACCACCAGCAAAGCCGCCACCACCAGAAACCCAATATTCAACCACGTCGTATAGTTCCACGAGATCGCCTCCTCCATCACCTTCGCGTTCCGCTCCTGCGGAATCAGATGCAGCGCACCGAACACCAACTCCACCACCAGCGCAGCCCCCGCCATCGCAACATAAAACGTAACCAACAAAAACGCGCTCATCTTCCACCCGTAGTACTTGCGATAGATATTCAGGATCGGAAGAATAATCAAATCGGCAAACAGAAACGCGATCACACCGCCAAAGCTGATCCCACCATTCCACAACACCGCCGCCAGCGGAACATTTCCCACCGAACAAACAAACGAAACCACCGCAACCACCGGCCCAATCAAAGGCCCCCAGATCTTGGCCAGCAGCGGGTGCGCCTCAAAGAAAAACGCCTGCCAGAAATGTTTCGGCACCCACGCCGCCAGCGCCCCCGCGATCAGCAATCCCCCCACAAGATCCATCCACAGCGAAGCCCAGTCCATCACGAAGAAATGGCTAATCGCGGTCCGTCCCTCCTGCGAAGAGGCCCGCTGCCACAACGATCCTTCATGCAAGCTCATGTCCATCGCAGCATGGCCTTCCATGCGCCCCTGCACTCCCAGATCCGCCTGTCGTCGCGCCTCCTCCACCAACGGCCGCGGCAGAAACATCCGAAACAGCACCACCAGCACCCATATCATCAGCGGCCCACCCACAAACTCCGCCACCGTAAATCGCCACCCCATCAACACCGCGAGCAGGATCCCCAACTCAATCACAAGATTCGTCGAAGCAAATTGAAACGCCATCGAAGACGTAAAATTCGCGCCCTTCCGAAACATCGACCTCGCCAGCGCCACCGCAGCATACGAGCACGAAGAACTCGCCGCGCCCAGCCCGCAAGCCTTCACAATCGTCCCCGCCCTGTCATCCGGGAGCAACCGCGACATCTCCTCCTTCGACACCACAGCCTGCACCACCGCCGAAAGAAGAAACCCAAGAATCAGCGCCCACAAAATCTCCCACCCCATCGTCAGCGCCATCACCACCGCATGCCAAATCGCCAGGACCATGCCACCCTCCATGACTAACCTTCCGCGGCCCCGCAGCAACCCCTGGGATTATGCCTTCCTACCGAACCTCAGAACATCATCTAGTACGCTTGCTACATGCTGACCTTGGGTAAAGTCATCGCAGCAATCTATGGCTTTTTCTTCTCGGGCTTAGACCGCCGATTGAGTATCAAAAACCAAGATCAACTTGAATCGCAGATTCGCAATGAACTCGCAGATCTGATCAAGTCATCCGAAGCAAAGCTATACGACGACCCGTCGACGCCGCATCCAAGAGGATTTGACTTCGCTATCGCCATCCTCGAAGTTCGCCAGACCCGTCTGTGTTTCGTGAAAGGCCGCGGCGAACTCCAAGTCTATATCCACTCATCTTCTTACCCGGATACTGGGTCGCGATTGTGGTCTGGCCAATGTGAAGCAGACAAGGAAACGCGCGTCCCGAAAGACGCGCGTTGTATCTCAGAGTGTTGTGCCCACCTGCGTTCCAGATGGTCGGAGTTCTGACAGACTAGCTGAAGATATCCTTCACCTTCTCAAACAGCCCTCGCGAAGTCGGTGTATTCTCCACCACCATCGTCTCGCTCAGCTGCTTCAACAAGTCTCGCTGCTGCTTATTCAGCTTGCCCGGCGTCTGCACCCGAATCTCCACGATCAGGTCACCCTTCCCATGCGAGTTCAGATGCGGCACGCCCTTGCCCTTCAGCTTGAACGCCTTCCCGCTCTGCGTCCCCTCAGGAACCTTGATCGTTGCTGCACCCTCAAGCGTCTGAATCTCGAGTTCCGTCCCCAGCGCCGCCTGCGGAAACGAGATCGGCATTACGCAATGCAGATCATCGCCATCGCGCTCGAAGAACTTATGCGCCTTCACGCTCAGCACAACATACAGATCACCTGCAGGCCCGGCAAACTTACCCGCTTCGCCCTCGCCCGAGTAGCGGATCCGCGTATCCTGCTCCACGCCCGCCGGCACCTTCACCAGAATCGTGTGCTCTGTGGTCACGCGCGTCTCGCCCTTGCACGTCTGGCACGGTTCAACGATCAGCGTCCCCGTCCCTCCGCACACCGAGCAGGTCCGCGCCACCGAAAAGAATCCCTGCTGAAATCTCTGCTGTCCGCGCCCGCCGCACTGCGTACAAGTTACCGGAGCCTTACCCTTCGCCGCACCCGACCCCTTGCAATCAATGCAAGTCTCCATGCGTCGAATGGTGATCTCCCTCTCCTTGCCGAAGACCGCCTCCTCGAACTCGAGCTTCATGTCGTAGCGAAGATCACGTCCACGCTGCACCCGCGAAGCCTGCTGACGGCCATTGCCGCCCATGTTGAACATCTCGCCGAACAGATCCCCGAAGATATCTCCCAGGTCCTGCGCATTGCCGTTGAACCCACCACCAAACGGACCGCCAGCTCCACCGCCGCCGTTCTGAAACGCAGCGTGACCATACCGGTCATACGCCGCACGCTTCTCCGCATCGCTCAGCACGGAGTAAGCCTCGCCGCACTCCTTGAACTTCTCCTCTGCCGCGGGATTGTTCGGGTTACGGTCCGGGTGATACTGCATCGCCAGCTTGCGATATGCAGTCTTCAACTCCTGGTCGTTCGCATCTCGCGAAACACTTAGTACTTCGTAGTAGTCAACCTTCGTCACGTTTGCCGTCGCCATGTCCCTGAAATCTCTTTCTAATCTATCTCCAAAACCTTGCCAAAGCTTGTCCCTTTGCTGTCACCCGGCAAGGATCTGCTCTGTCGTTGCCGCTGCTCTGTCGTTGCCGCTGCTCGTTCTCTTGCTGTCATCCCCGAAGGGGATCTGCTTCTTCTGTCGTTGTCGTTACTCGTTCTCGTCCCGTAGGAATCAGCGTCAGTCGTTCTCAACTTCGCTACCAAAAGCAAGACGGGCTAGCCAGCCAGCCGACAAGCCCGCCCATCAATCTTCTAATCCGCAACCTGATCCGGATTCGCCGCAATCCTCACTAGCGCCGGACGCAAAAGCTTCTCGCGGATCTTATACCCCCGCCGAATCTCCTCGAGCACCTGGTGGTCCGGAAACTCCTTCGTTTCGATGCTTCCCAGCGCCTCATGGATTCGGGGGTCGAACTGCGTCCCAACCGTCTCAACCGGCTGCACATTCAACCCCTTCAGCGCATCTTCCATCTGCTTCAGGATCAGCTCCACACCACCCCGCAGCTGCTCTGCCGTCCCATTCGCCTTCAGCGCCAGCTGAAAGTTATCCATCACGCCCAGAAACGGTTCAACCGTATTCGAAATCGTGTAGTCCCGCGAGTCGGCGCGCTCCTTCACCTCACGTTTGCGCGCATTGTCGAACTCGGCCTGCAGTCGCGCCAGCCGGTCCAGCAACTGGTCCCGCTCGCCCTTCACCTGCTCCAACTCCGCCTGAGCGGGGTTCGTCTCATTGATCGGCTCGGCCTCAGAACCCACAGCTACCTCCGGATCAACAACTCCCTGCCCGTTCATCTCATCCTGCATCTCTTTAGAGCTCCTCATCGAATTACCTCTTCTATTGTTGCCCATTCGGGCCCATCGCGCGAACTGGTCCTTGGCGTTCATCGCGAAAATCCTCTGCCAACCGTTCCAACACCGAACGTCCCCACCTTAAACTTTTTCAAAACCCACCCCGCAAACAACCCGCAAAAAATAAATCTCTAAACCGTGTCACTTTTTTCGATCCTCAAAAGTGACGTCCAAAACACCACATCCACCACGCAAAACACCACGCCTACACCACAAATTCACCACGTCCAAACAGTCTATTTTCTCAAAAACCCCAGCAAAAGCCACCCTCACCACGCCCAGAAAAAAATCACTCCACCGGATGCAGTATCCGGTCAAAGACCTGCGCGATGTAACTCACGGCGTTCATCGTGTTCTCGTAGTGCATCCGCTTCGGCCCAATTACACCCACCGTCCCACGACTCTCCCCTCCCATCCGCGCCGGCGCCGCAATCAACACAAGTCCCGCCATTTCAGGAGCTTGCTCCTCCAGATCAAACACCACCCTCACGCTCTCCTGCCGCGCATCGATGTAAGCATTCAACAGCTCCACCAGCCGCTGCTTCGCCTCCAGCGCCGTCAAAACCTCCCGCAGCCTCTCCCTATCCTCTTGAGAACCAACGAGATTCGCGACACCGTCCACATAAACGGTCTGCATCGGCAACTCCGTCTCGGGCACCGTCTTCACCCAAAGCTGCTGCACCGAGTTCAGCAACCGCTGATACTCGCTCTGCTCCCGCTCCACCATCCTGGCAATCTCTGCCCTCACCCGCTCCACGCTCCACCCACGAAAGTTCTCATTCAGAAAGTTCGCTGCGACCTCTAACTCCCTCACTGTCAAATCTTTATCGAGCGCAAGCACCCGATCCCGCACCAGCCCGCTCCGCGTCACCACCACCGCCAGCACCCGAGCCTGCGCCAACCGGGAAAAATGCACATGCTCCAGCATGTCCCCATCTGCCGCCGCAGCAATCGCCACACCCACCCCACTCGACAGCGTAGCCAGCACATGCGAGGTCCGCTCTAGCACCGCCTGCGTTCCCGCAACTCCAACAAAACTCGAGTCAATCTGCGATCGTGACCGCGCCGACAACCGCGCCGCATCAATCCGCGGATTCACCCCACCACTCAACTGCTCCACAAACATCCGAAATGCCCGAGCCGTCGGCACCCGTCCCGCCGACGTATGAGGCTGCTCCAGCAACCCCGCATCGGCCAACTCCGCCATCTCATTCCGCACAGTCGCCGGACTAAGACCCCCACTTTCACCATGTTGCAGCCGTGCAATCGTCCCCGACCCCACAGGTTCGCCCGTCTCGATATAGCTCTCAATAATGGCCGTCAGAATGGCTCTCTGCCGCGCCGTAACCCGCTCCGCATCCGCCATTCTTCCCTCCACCTATAACTTTACGCCAGCCGTCAAGCCCGCTATCCGACCAACGGGAGGACCGATAACGATCAAACAGTTTCGAAGGGTATACGAGTCACGAAGTGACCGCCCCGCGTAGCGGGCCTGTCCGGCAGGGGCAAATTTTTACGAGATCTCCAGCACATCCTCACTCTTAGCGGCAATTGCCTTCGCCTTCTCCGCAACCTTCGCCGCAATCTGGTAGAAATCCTTCGCGAGTTTCGAATCCGGTCCCGCCAACGCAACTGGCAAACCCTTATCACCGCCTTCACGAATCTGCGGATCGAGCTCCACAGCCCCAAGAAACTCGAGGCCAAACTGCGCCGCGGTCCGTTCTGTTCCCCCCGCGCCGAACACGTCGATCACCTGCCCATCCGGCAGCGTCATCTGCGACATATTTTCCACCAGGCCAATCACATCAACCTTCACCTGGTGAAACATCTCAAGCGCCTTGCGTGCATCCTGCAGCGCAACACCCGACCCAGTCGAAACCACCACAGCCCCAGTCAGCGGCACGGTCTGCACCAGGGAAATCACCACATCGCCCGTCCCCGGAGGCAGATCGACAATCAGATAATCCAGTTCTCCCCACTCCACCTGCTGCAGAAACTGCCTAATAATCTGGTGCAGCATCGGCCCACGCATCACCATGGGTTTATCGCCAGGCGAGATCAACCCCACCGAAATAAACTTCACCCCATGCGACAGAATCGGCTCGATCCGGTTCTCACCCACAATATTCGGCTGCCGCGTCACGCCCAGCATCATCGGCACATTCGGCCCATAGATATCAGCATCGATCAACCCAACCCGATACCCCAGCTTGCCCAGCGAAACCGCCAGGTTCACTGCAACCGTGGTCTTCCCAACCCCACCCTTGCCACTTCCAATCGCCACAACATGCGCCACTCCCGGCAAAGGCTGCGGCCCCTGCGGTGCTCCGGCTCCCATATGTCCCATAACCGTCTCCTAAACCTTCATTAATCCAGCATCCGCGTCACGATAAAAAACGCAACTGATCAAACATGCCAGCCCGCCCCTAAAGCGGCCCGCATCTCTTTCTTCCTCTGCGTCTCTCCCGCCCGCATCTCTCTGCGCCGACCCGCATCCTCGAATCTGCGCTTCTGATGTTCCGTCTCTGGAACTACCTGCGGCACAACCAACCGGTTTCCCTCGCGATCCACCGCCACAAACGTCAAATAAGCGGAAGAGACATGCCGCAACCTCTGTTCCCGCACATCCTCCACCATCACCCGCACACCAATCTCCATCGATGTTCGAAACGCCCGATTCACACTCGCCTTCAAAATCAGCAGCTCCCCAACCCGCACGGGAGCAACAAAGTCCAGATGATCCATACTCGCCGTCACCGTAAATGCTCGCGCATGTCGGCTGGCTGCCATAGCGCCAACCAGATCGATGTATTGCATCAAACGCCCGCCAAACAGGCTTCCCAGAGCATTCGAATCCGCCGGCAACACGATCTCACTACGTTCTGACTGCGACTCCGCCACTGTCCGCTCTAAAACCAAATCACTCATTCCTACAAGTCTAAATCGCCACAACAATATCTGCGAAGACAAGCTGCCTCCACCCAAACGCTAACAACACAATCCAAATCACAAAACTTGCCAACCCTACCTCCAACACAGCACCATCGGTCTATGGACAAGATCGCCGCTCTCACCGAAATCCTCACCGCCGACCCCACCAACGCCTTCGCCCGTTACGGCCTCGCCATGGAGCACATCAGCCAGGGCCACACCGACACCGCCCTCGCCGAATTCACCACCCTCATCCAGCACAACCCCGACTACGTCCCTGCCTACCAGATGTCCGCCCAGACGCTTGCCAAACTAGGTCGCACCGAAGAAGCTATCGACCGCCTTCACCACGGCATCGCAACCGCGAATCGCACTAACAACCAGCACGCACTCGCCGAAATGGAAGCCCTGCGCGACGACATCACTACATAAACCGGCGAACAATAAAAACGCCTTCGCACACAAAAATTCTCGCCTTTTCTTTCATCGCCACATGCCCCCGAACCCTTCGACTCCGCCAAACATCTATACTTAGACATGGCGACCTCACTCCCTACCACTCTAGGCTCTCTCCGCGCCAGCGAATTCACCCCGGCCCGCCTCGCTCGCAGCGTCAAGGACGAGCTCCGCGAGAATCTCATCGCCAAACTTCGCGCCTCCGCGAAGACCAAAACTCCGCTCTTCCCCGGCATCGTCGGATACGAGGACACAGTCGTCCCCCAGATCGTCAACGCCGTCCTCAGCAAGCACAACTTCATCCTCCTTGGCCTCCGCGGTCAGGCAAAATCCCGCATCCTCCGTGCGCTCACCACACTCCTCGACCCGCACTGCCCCTACGTCGCCGGCTCCGAGGTTCGCGACAACCCATACGCGCCGATCTCCAAGTTCAGCCGCGACCTTATCACCAAAATGGGCGACCAAACCCCCATCGCATGGATGACGCCCGACGACCGCTTCGTCGAAAAGCTCGCCACACCCGACGTCACCGTGGCCGACCTCGTCGGCGACATCGACCCCATCAAGGCCGCACGCAGCAACCAGGATTTAGGCAGCGAGCTCACCATGCACTACGGCCTGCTTCCCCGCGCCAACCGCGGTATCTTCGCCATCAACGAGATCCCAGACCTCGCCGGAAAGATTCAAGTAGCTCTCTTCAACATCATGCAAGAGGGCGACGTACAAATTAAGGGCTACCCAGTCCGCCTCCCTCTCGACGTAGCCATCGTCTTCTCCGCCAACCCCGAGGACTACACCGCTCGCGGCAAAATCGTCACACCACTCAAAGACCGCATCGGCAGCGAGATCCGCACTCACTACCCCGAGGACGTCGAAGAAGGCATCACGATCACCGCTCAGGAAGCCTGGTCCACACGTCCTGCCTCCAAGATCGAGATCCCCCACTACATCCGCCAGATCGTCGAGCAGATCGCCTTCACCGCACGCGAAGACAAAAAAGTCGACAAGCGCAGCGGCGTCTCTCAGCGGCTCCCCATCAGCACCATGGAGCTGGTCATCTCAAATGCCGAGCGCCGAGCCCTTCTCCACGATGAAACCATCGCAGTCCCACGCGTAGGCGACATCTACACCGCCCTTCCCGGTATCAGCGGCAAGATCGAACTCGAGTACGAGGGCGAGATGCGCGGCGCAGACACGGTCATCCGCGAGATCATCCGCCAGTCCGTCGCCACTGTCTTCGACAAGTACTTCGCGAACACCAACACCCAACAGATCGAGCAGTGGTTCAACCTCGGCGGCACCGTTCAACTCAACGACGAGCAACCCGCCAGCGGCTCCCTCGAAGAGCTCAAACAGATTCAGGGCCTCATCGAAAAACTCTCACCGCTCGAGATCAACTCAAAGTCTAAACCGGAGATCGCCGTAAGCGCCGCTGAGTTTCTTCTCGAAGGAATGTACGCCCACAAGCGCCTCAGCCGCACCGAAGAGCGCGCCTTCAGCGCCGCAGAAAAGAAATCGCGCACCGATCAAGCTTCACAATATGCAGAACGCATGCGCGAACGCGAGATCGACCGCGAAGAAGCCGCCCGTAGCCGCACCCGTCGCGGCTTCAACTAACCACAGCCGCTTCTGAGGAAAACACATAAACTCGGGTCTTCCTCAGTTGGCCTGTACATGGATCCCATGCTCCTGACCTCCACACTCGCGCTCATCGCACTTGTTGTTCCGCCGGAAAAGCCGCGCCCTCACATGTCCGCCGCGCAGCTCAACGACATCGCCACCATCCTGGCCCACGACGAAGGCTGGCCTCTGGGCGACCCGGACTACACGCTCGACCCCATGCATCCCGACACCGACGACGGCTTCGACAGCATCGGCATCTACAAAAAAGCCCACCTCGTCCGCATGTACTCCATCGAGCGCTCCACCGGCGAAGTAGTCGACTTCCTCCGCGGCTGCGAAGTCTTTCGCTTCGACGACATCAAATCCTTCCAATCAAAGATCAGGCAGCAATCACAAGCGCCCGCTCTCACCGACCAGCAACTCGCAGCTAAGGCAGGCTGCACGAAACTCACCGTCGTCAACACCCGTTGGGTCCACTAGGTCCAAACTATGAAGCGCGTCCGATACACAAAGTTCACCGGCGACCTCGCCTCCTCCTTCGGCCTCGAAGACCTCATGCAGGCTCTCTCCGACTTCCTGCTCGACTCTGGCTTCAACGACCCCATGTCGCGCTTCCAGGAGTTCGACGGCGATCAGACCATGGAGAATCTCCGCGAAGCCATTCGCCAGGCTCTCGATTCCGGTGAGATCTTCGACGACGAAGCCCAGGAAAAATACGAAGCGTTATCCGAAGACCAAGTAGAAGAACTCATCGACCAGATCATCCAGAAGATGCAGGAGCAGAACTTCATCAACGCCGAGATGCCCGAACAAGGTCAGGGCGAACAAGGCGACGGCAACGGAGAAGCCCGCTTCGAGGTCACCGACAAGGGCATGGACTTCCTCGGCTACAAAGCCCTCCGCGAACTCCTCGGCCCACTCGGCAAATCCAACCTTGGTCGCCACGACACTCGCCACGAAGCCGCGGGCGTCGAAACCAACGGCAGCAGCAAGCTCTACGAGTTCGGCGACACTCTCAACCTCGACATCACCGCTACCCTCTCCAGCGTCTTCGCCCGCGAGGGTCTAGCCACTGCTATCGAGGGAGAAGAGCACGCTCCACTCAACATCTACCACTCCGACGTCCACGTCCACCAGTCCGACTACCAATCCTCCTGCGCCACCGTCGTCCTGCTCGACTGCTCCCACTCCATGATCCTCTACGGCGAAGATCGTTTCACCCCAGCCAAGCGCGTCGCGATGGCCCTCTCGCATCTCATCCGCACGCAGTTCCCCGGCGACACCCTCAATCTGGTCCTCTTCCACGACACCGCCGAAGAGATTCCCGTCTCGCAACTCTCTCGCGTCAAGGTCGGCCCGCACTACACCAACACTCGCGAAGGCCTCCGCATGGCGCAGCGCATCCTCGCCCGCCAAAACAAGGACATGAAGCAGATCGTCATGATCACCGACGGCAAACCCTCCGCCCTCACTCTCCCCGACGGCCGCATCTACAAGAACGCGTTCGGCCTCGACCCACTCGTCATCTCCGAAACTCTCGAAGAGGTCTCACGCTGCAAGCGCGCCAACATCATGATCAACACTTTCATGCTCGCGAGCGACTTCTCTCTCATGCAGTTCGTCCAGCAGGTCAGCGCCATGTGCCGCGGCAAGGCCTACTTCACCACCCCGCAAAACCTAGGCAACTATCTACTGATGGACTTCATGTCCCGCCGCATGAAGACCGTCCATTAGACCGAGCAGAACTGCTGAAACTCCACCACCCCCGCACAATAACGACTTACCTTCCTTGCTCTCCCTTATCCTTCTTCCCCTTATGCCCGAGGTCCAATCCAAACTGCGGCGCAGACCTCGTCCCACTTACTTTCACAGGAATCACCGCTCCAGCGCCATCCTTCTTGAAGAACGGATCCACCGGCTTCAGCAGAAGCGACTTCCACTTCGAAGCCACCATCTGCGACACCTTCGCCTTGGTCCTCACCTTCCCTTCAAACTCGAACCGCTCTCCATCCAGCGTGTACTCCCCAGCCAGCGACACATCAGCTCCCGGCAACGTGTAATTCAGCTTGCTAAAACTGAGCTTTCCATCCGCCATCACAAACTGCCCCACCATCTGCGAGCGCACATCCTCCGCGCCCGGCTTAGCAGCCTTCGGATCCCCCTGCGCCCGCAGACTCAGCATATCCACCTTGTCCTGCACCTCTGGATTCGTAAAGTGAATCTGCCGCAGCGTATAGCCGCCCTTTAATCCGATCTTCTTCGAAACGCTCTCAGGTCCCGGTCGGATATGCAGCTTCGTCTTCATCTGTAGCGCTCCAGTCATCACCACCGGCGAAGTTTTCACTGCAAGCTGCAAAAAGTCCTGAATCTTACCAGAGGGCACATTCACATCCAGATCGATGATGTGCCCCTTCCCCTTCACATTCACGATCGCTCCTTTGCACGTAAAATCCGATCCACCCAACCGCGCCTCCACCGGCTGCAGATACGTGTCCCCGCTCGTTCCATCCACAATCGCATGGAATTTCGTATGCAATGGCACGCCGTGGTTCGCAGTATCCAGCGAAAAATTCGGCGTCTCCGTAGTCCCATCCACCACAATCTTGTTCAACTGCCCACTGAAGTCGCCCACCGAGGACAACATCCCGCCGATCCCTCTGATCGTATTCAGATCGACATGATCAAACGTATACTTCCCCGACACACTCGAATCGCCGGGACTCTCGTTGTTCCACGGCCCAAAGGTTCCCGTCGCATGAATATCGCCCTTCGGAATCGCGTTGACGAGTGTTGCGTCATACCTCCACGGTGCATCAGGTCCCACGTTCCGCATCACGATGCGGCTCATCTCGAACTCCTTCGGCTCCTTGTCCGGCTTGATCGTTCCAATGACCAGACTTGAATCGTCAAACACTATCTCTTCCACCAGAATCTTGATCTTGCCCAGATGCCGTTGCCCCTTCGGGGCCTGCTGGCGCATCTCCCGCGGCGGAATATGTATCACCATCCCTGCGATATGCACCGTCCCAACATGCATCGGCTTCACAAACAGCCCCAACATATTCGCATGAAACGAGAAATGCCCAAGCGCGATCAGGGGATCTTTCGCCCCTGCCGCGACTACTTCATCCTCCGGATAGATCCGCAACCCATCCCCCGAAACTTCAAGCCCTTTCAGCACCGAGACCGAGAAGGCATCCATCTCCACTCTGCTATTGAAACGCGTGCTCAATGTCTCGATCACTCTGCCCTTCAAAATCGGCATCGCACGATGCACCGCAATCTCGCCAATCACCGCGAGAACAATCACTGCAATCAGCAAGGAGATCGAAATCCAGCCCCACACGCCTCGGCGCTTCACAGCCTTCGGGTCGTTCAAAGTTCCATTCATGCTTTTCTTTCATCACAACGTACGTGATATTTTTTGATGCCGAAAAGCTATGAAACGTTCCAGTGCAAAGACATTCGATCTCAGGCAACATAGTGGGAAAATCGGCATAAAAAGTTACGCCTCAAATAAAAACCCATCCTGCCGCATCCGATTAAGTTACGTTTATCCGTGCCGCCAAAGCCCCGCATCGTCGATCTCGTGCTTCTGCTCCTCCTGCTGGCGCCTTCCGCACGAGCAGTGCAGATGCACGAAGAGCTCATCCGCATCCCATGGACTCAGGCCGCGCCCAACGGTCTGAGCGCACTTCTCGTCTACGCCGACCTTCCCGGCAAGCATCCTCTCGTCGTCATCACCCACGGAACATCCCGCGAGCTCGAACCGCGCAACAACATCACTCCCTGGCTCTTCCTTCCCCAGGCTCGCTGGTTTGCTCGCCGTGGCTTCGTCTCCCTCGTCGTCATACGTCGTGGCTATGGCTCTTCCAGCGGGAACCCCGACTACCTCGGCAATGGCCGTTGCCCCCAGATTGACTACGAGGGCGCCGCCCGCAAATCCGCCGAAGATCTCCGTATCGCCATCGACTTCGGCAGCAAGCTCCCACCCGTCGACCCCGCCCGCGTTCTCGCCGTCGGCATCTCCACCGGCGGCATGGCCACCGTTGCTCTCACCGCCAACGCTCCCACAAATCTAGTCGCAGCCATCAACTTCGCTGGAGGCCGCGGCTCCAGCGCCGATCACGATATCTGCAATTCCGATAGTCTCGTCGCCGCATATCGCAACTTTGGCCGGCACTCGCGCACACCAATGCTCTGGATCTACGCCGACAACGACAAATACTTCTGGCCTGAGATAGCGCAGCAGTTCGACGCTGCCTTCCGTTCCACCGGTGGGCAGGATCAATTCCTCCACGCTCCGGCCTTTGGCGAAGATGGGCACACCCTCTTCAGCCACGGCATTCCTATCTGGTCCCCCATGGTCGACGACTTCCTCCAAGCCCACAATCTTGTTCTTCTCCCGCAGCCGCTTCCCGAGATCACTCCCCCCAACATTCCACCACCGGCAGGACTCTCCGACCGCGGTCAGCAAGCCTTTCGCGGCTATCTCACCCTCGGCCCACACAAGGCCTTCGCCCTCTCTGCCCATCACTACGCCTCATCGGTAGCACAAATGACCGCAGACGATGCTCGCAAAGACGCTCTCAAAAACTGCAACCGTCTCGCCGCATCGGACAAAGAAACCTGCAGCATCGCCTTCGAAGAGAACTCACCTGCAAATTAATTACGAATCAACCTGCTACTTCGCCCGCGCCGGAAGATCAATGATGTTGTGTCCATCGTGGTACACCGCAAAGATCCTCTGCGTATTTCCGATATCGACCAGCGGATCAGCATCCAACACCAACAGATCCGCGCGCTTTCCGACCGCAATCGTCCCACGATCGCTCGCATGCAGCAGCTTCGCATTCTCTCCCGTGGCAGCCGTAATCGCCTGCAACGGAGTTAGCCCCGCCTGCACCATCAACGCAAGTTCATGATGCTCAGCGAACCCAGGAATGCGCCCAGGCAAAGCGCCAGAATCCGTTCCAAACCCAACACTGACTCCCGCATCAAACAGCTTCTTCAGATTATGTTGCCCAATCTCGAAGTCTTTCTGATGTTGCACCGTCTGCGGATCCTGCTTGATCTTCTCCGAGTATCCAGGCGCCGCAAACTTCGCTAGCAGCTTCGGTCCTGCAGCCTGTTGAAAGAAAGGCGTCTTCATAAACGCGGGATTTTCAGCGTAAATATACGCCGACTCATCCACCGTAAACGTCGGCACATACCAAACATTGTGCGGTTTCATCGATCGCACAAACGCATCATCCACCACCTGGTCCCGCACCGAATGCGCCAGCACATCTACGCCATCGGCGACCAGTTGTTTCGCATCCTCCAGCGAATACACATGCGCCGCCACCCGCACGTGTCGCTTATGCGCCTCATCGATCACAGCTTTGTAGATCTCCGGCGACATCTCCGGAACTTTGCCATGCAGCTTATCCACCCAGATCTTTATGAGGTCCACCCGCTGCGCGGCCATCTCATCGACATCGCTCCGCGCCTCTTTCACCGACGCCGGACGAAAGATCTGGTCCGTCGCCGCAGGCAGCGGCGGCGCCCCTTCAGGCACTCCAATCCCCCTCCCCGCAGTAAAGATAGAAGCCCCACCCAGCCTTCCCGCCTGCTGCTCATCCCGCAACACAAATACCAGATCGCGATTCAGGCCGAGCGACAAAATCGCAGTCACCCCATATCGCTCATACTGCTTCAATTGCGCGGTCACATTCTCACGCGTATATCCGCTCGCGGATGACTCGGCATCATCCACAATCAACCCAAGGTGCGAATGCGCGCTGATCAATCCCGGCAACACCGTCTTTCCTGTCAGATCGCGAACCTGCGCCCCCGCTGGCGCCATTATCTCCGCCCCGCCTATCTGTTCGATCTTTCCATTGCGCAGCAGCAGCGAAACATGCTCCTTCGGAGCCGCGCCAGTCCCATCAATAACCCTCGCGTTTCGCAGCACCACCACTTGTTGCGCAGGCGTCTGCCGTCCTGGGGCCTGCGGTGTCGTAACGATCTGAGCCAGCCCGGAAAAGCTCCCAATCAAGACCGTAATGAGAAGGAAGATCGATCGCAGAACCATGATGACTTTGTTAGATGCAGACACGCCACGCGAAGTTCAGCATCTGCCACATACCTCCGTCAACAAGCCGTTCGAGCGGAAAGCCCCTATCGTCGCTCCCGCCACAACCGGTACAGCCCCCACGCCGCCACCGAGCAGTTGTCCACGATCGTCCCGTCCAGAATCATCTCCTCGAAATCTCGCACTCCGACCCTCTTGACCACCAGATCGCTCTCCTCCGCATCCGGCTCCGGCTCCCCCATCGTCAGCCCCTCAGCCAGAAACACATAATGCTTCTGATTCATTACTCCATACGCAATCTGCAGTGTCGACAGCAGTGTCATCCGCTCCGCCATCAAACCCGTCTCCTCCCGTAGCTCTCCTCGGGCCAGATCTTCGGGCTCCACCTCCGCCACCTCCCACCCACCCTGCGGAAGCTCCCAGTGCCGCGCCCCCACCGTATAGCGGAACTGCTCAATCAAATAGACAAACTCTCCCTCCGCAGTCACCTCCAGCGGAATCACAATGCAAGCCGGATCTTTATCGACCACCCCGTAGATCCCGCGCTTGCCATTCGCCCGTTCAATCACATCTTCCCGCACGCTCGTCCAGGGATTCCGGTATACCTCCCGGCTGCTAATCGTCTTGATCCTCACAACACCCCCATCCGGCCGTCGCCCTCATTGCCTAGTCAGGAACCAAAAATTCAAGGTGCGACGGATACTTCTCCGACCCATAAATCGAAATCGTCTGCCCTGCATAAGCTCCCTTAGGAGCCGTCATAATGTTCGGCACAAACGTCTGTGGATTCCGGTCATACAGCGGAAACCAACTAGACTGCACCTCCACCATCAACCTGTGCCCCTTCAAAAAGGTATGATCCGCGCCATGCAGGCTCCACTTGTACTCGGTCACCTTCCCTGGAGTCACAGCTTCTGGCGTCTCAAAGCTCTTCTGATATCGCCCACGAAATATCTCATCTACAATCATCAGCTGATAGCCCGCCATCGGCGCCGGCGCATCCTCCGGATAAACATCGATCAGCTTCACCACAAAATCCCCATCCGTCCCAGTCGTCGAGGCAAACAGATCCGCGACAACATCCCCCGTTACCGTGACATCCTTCCTGAGCACAGGAGATGAAAAATTCACCAAATCCTTTCGCCCGCTCACAAACCTCTGATCCTCCACCAGCCACGTCCGCCACTTCGACCCATCCCCATACGTCGACTGAATTGGCCGATTACGATAAGGCACCGGATTCGCGGGATTAGCGCTGTAGTTAACTGCAATCTTGCCGCCAACTCCACCTGCCACAGGAGGCGCCGTCATCTCTAATCCACCATCCGTCGTCAGATAGAGCTTCGCCGCTTTGAACCCTTGCTTCGGCGGCCACGCCTCATAACGCTCCCACGTATTCACGCCAGTCCTGAAGCTAGCCACACCGGTCAAATCAAATCCCGCCCGACCTTTCAGATACTTCTCAAAGAACGGTGCCTCAATCGTCTTCCTATATTGGTCCCCCGTCGCTGCCCCAAAATCCAAAACTCCGAGATGCCGCGTCGTTGGCCCCCACCCACCGTGATTCCATGGCCCCAGCACCATGAACACCTCACCCTTCACATCATGTGGCTTCAACGCTGCATACTCTGCCTGCGTCCCCCACATATCTTCCTGATCCCACCATCCACCCACCTCAAGCGTCGGCACCTCAACCTTCGTCAGATGCTTCTCAACCGCCATATCCTGCCAGAACTTCGTATAAGCCGGTTGCGTCAAAAAAACCTTCGCTGTCGGCAGTTTCTCCATCTTTGCAGCGTCCGCAGCACCAGCGAAGTTCACATTGTGCAGAAAGAAATCAAAGGTATCTTCCTTGCTCTCCACGCGCGCATCCGTCTTTTGTGCCTCCAACTGTTGCACATAGTCGAACCCATACGTTTCGCGGAACGCGCCATTGTGAAAGAAGTCATCCCCCATCCACACATTCGTCATCGGAGCCTGCGGCGAAACCGCCTTCACCGCCGGATGCGCATCGATCCCCGCTGACATCGCCAGAAACCCCGGATACGAAACCCCAAGCACACCCACTTTGCCGTTGTTATTCGGCACATTCTTCAGCAGCCAGTCAATCGTGTCCCGCGTATCCGTTGTCTCATCCACATCGTCCTTCGTCGTGTGGGCAACAATCGCGCGGTTCATCACAAACTTGCCCTCGGACTCGTACCGTCCGCGAATATCGCCGAACACAAAGATGTAACCACTCGCCGCCAACTCCGGCTTACTGCCGTTTACTACAGCCGACGAAACCCAGGAGGTACCATACGGGGTCCTCTGCATCAAAAACGGCAGCGCCTCACCACTCGTCTCCGACCCCACCGGCCGCAGAATCACCACATGCAGCTTCGCCCCGTCCCGCACCGGAATCATCGCCTCACTGCGTGCATACTCGCGAAACTGATTCAGTCGCACCCCTACATCGCTGAAGCGCTCCTCCTTCCACACAACGTCCTGTTCCCCGCGCTCACTCAACGTGCGCGTCAAACCTGACACCTTACCCATCGCGTCCCGTGCAAATACCACGCGCAGCCCAGGCGCAAAAAAATGATCCGCCGACCCCGCCTGCAACTCAAACCGCGGCGACCGCTCCCCTTCGATAAACAACTTGTTGCCGTCCCGATATACCGAGTTCACCACATCCGGCTCGGTCGTCTCGCGATACTGCCCCACATACTCGTCTACCTGCCCCGCCGGCAGTGCGATCGCATGCGTCCTCTCCGCTGCCTGAACCCCTTGCGCCCCGAGCACCGCTGCCGAAGCCATCATCCACCCAAAAAGAAACACCGCGCAACGGCCGTCAAGTCTCATTAAGTCCACCCTCAAAATGAAATCATTGCGTGTAACAAAAAAACCGCAGACACTTTGAAAGAAACCGGTCGAGAGCTACTCTTGGCCCGGCGCTTTCTAGGAAGTCTGCGGTCTTGTTCTAGGTGAGAACTGCTTCAGGCCTGGCCGCACATTGAAAGCCCACTCGGTTGTGCGAGCCGTCGCAAAACGGCCTCTTCTCACTTGCCCCGCAGCGGCACAGCGAGATCGCCGGCTTACCAGTCAAATCCCACTCCTTGCCATCGGCGTCCTTCAAAACAATGTGTCCTTCGACCCGCAGTGGACCATTGGGCCGAACTGTAATCTTTACCGCTTCTTCCGACATCGCTCGTTACTCTCTCTCTTACAAAGGATGAGTTCAGCATAGCAAATCCGTAGCCGCAAATCGTCACGACACACCTCCACCGACGCGCCATCACCTCATCACAACGACGAGACAGTGGTATCTCTCTAGACGCTCATCGCCTCTCCTCGAGGAATCGAGCCAAGCCTCGTCGTATCTTTCACCCATCTCGCTCGGAGCCATCGGTTCATCGGCTCAGAGTAACTCCGCGAGACAACGGCCCCTAATAACCCCGAAAGCAAGAGGACCACAAGGAACATTCCCGGAACAACTCGGACTGGCTTATTCAGAACCAGAAAAAGATGAAACACACTCAAAACAACGAAGATGTGTGTCAGATAAACCTCGTAGCTTAGTCTCCCCAGATGCACCAAAGGCCCAGCAAATCCCAAAGCTTTCCATCGCGTCTGCGAAACCACAGCGAGCACCAGACAAGTGCCTAAACCGAGAACCGTCATATCCAGTCCACTACGGCCAAGCCCCAAACGGTCGGCACGAATCGAAAAACAAAGAATAAAAACAAGCATCAAAACTCCTGCGGTGCCCCCCACTAGAAGCTTCGTCTTGGAAAGACGAAGCTTCGTGCAGAACAGCGCAGTCAAAGAACCCAGCGCAATGCCGTCCATGCCTCCCAGGTAGGAGTACTCTCTCCACACTGGATTATGGTTCAACGCCTCCGAGCGGGCGAAAGGTCCTAAGAAGACAAAAATAAAAAGTAGCGCCGACAGAAAACTGGTGCGGCGAAACATTCGGCACACCAACGGAAAACAAAGATAGAACGTCTCCTCAACCGACAGCGACCATAGGACGTCCCAACTCGCTGGCAGATATCCTCGTCGGGCCTCAAGCAGATTGACATGAAAGGTAAGCGCAGCGGCCAGAGCCCGTCCCAATCCGCCTGTCTTCTCACCGACGACAAACCCCTCGACCTGCGTCAGGTGCAGGACGCTGAGAATCAAAAGAAGAAGCAGAAGCAGCGGAGCAATGCGAGCAAACCTCAACCGATAAAAATCGAGCACGTTTACCGAGGACACGGAACCCCAACGCCGCAGTGCTGTCGAGGTTATTAGAAATCCGGAGATCACAAAAAATATCTGAACCCCAAACTGACCACTCCATACCAGCGAAGACACCAACTGAGGCGGCAGCCCGTGCGTAAACGGAACCTTGGCACCCAACAGCTGCATGTTGACGTGATTCATCAGCACAAGGCAAATCGCAAGTCCGCGAAGAAGATCCACACCATCCATCCGCGGCCAAATCCGAGAAGACTCCGCCTTCAAACTCAGCCTCTCTTCAAAACGAAGCAATCTCCAGCACCATCGAAGACAAGAAGCTTCAGTCACACCACATTGACTTCCATCTCATCCACATAGCACCATCCCCAACTCTCACCCGGCTCGATCGACCGCATAATCGGATGCTGGGTCTTGTGAAAATGTTTGGTCGCATGCTTATGCTGCGATGAATCACAGCACCCCACATGGCCGCACTCCAGACACATCCGCAGATGCACCCACGTGCTGCCGATCTTCAAACACTCCTCGCAACCCTTCGCCGAAGGCTTCACCTTCCGAATCTGGTCCATGTGCGTACATTCCATTTCCGTGCACCTTCCTTCGCCCTGATTCTACCCTTCAGCGCACGGACCACCGCAAACCGCCGCGGCTCTCCTTGCTCTACTCCCGCACACTTCTTTATTTCCCACTAATTCTCAATCACACATCGACCAAGCTTGCGCAGGCGATGAAGTCGCTCAGTGACTCCCCATCAATCACTCAAGCCCTCGGTAATCCCATACTCCTTCAGCTTTCGGTAAAGCGTCGTCTTACCGATCCCCAGCAACTTCGCCGCCATCAATTTATCGCCGTTTAGCTGCCGGATCGTCCCAAGAATGGCTTGTTTCTCCATCTCGGCGATCGACACAATCCCGCCCTCCGGAACCCCCATCGAGCCACTCTGCTCCAGCCCGTCCTCATCCATCGCGTGAATCGCAGCCCCCTGCAGCATACGGAAGTTCTGCAACTGCGTCGGCAGATCGCCAAGGTGAAGCACCGGCCCCGACGAAAGCGCACACGCCCGCTCGACCGCATTCTCCAGCTCCCGAACATTGCCCGGCCAGTCATACTCCGCCATCGTCCGCAGCATCGAGTCCGAGAAACTCCGCTCCACTCCCGTCTCCTTCTCCATCCGCTTCAAAAAGTGCGTCGCCAACACCGCAATATCCTCTCGCCGATCTCGCAGCGGAGGAATGCGCAGATTCACCACGTTCAAACGAAAGTAGAGATCCTTGCGAAATCGCCCCTGCTCCACCATCGTCGCAAGATCACGATTGGTCGCCGCCAGCACGCGCGCCGAGATAGGCCTCGCCTGCGTCGCTCCCACCGGCCGCACCTCCTTCTCCTGAAGCGCACGCAGCAGCTTCGCCTGCAGATCGAGCGGCAGCTCTCCAATCTCATCCAAAAACACCGTTCCGCCGTCAGCCGAGGCCAGCAGCCCCTCCTTCGCGCGATCCGCCCCGGTAAAGGCTCCCTTCACATGCCCAAACAACTCGCTCTCAATCAGCGTCGGAACAAGCGACCCGCAGTCCACCGGCACAAAAGGCTTCGCCGCGTTCGGCCCGTTGAAGTGAATCGATCGTGCCACCAGCTCCTTGCCCGTTCCACTCTCGCCGAGGATCAAAACCGGATGCGTCGAATAAGCCACCTTCGACAAGATCCTATAAAGTTTCTCCATCTCCGGAGAGCGGCCAACCAGCCCGCCCATTCCCTGTTGCGTTCTCAGTCTCTCGCGCAGTTGCCGGCTCTGCACATCCATGTGCAATTGCTGCCCCGTCCGCTCGAGCACCGCCGTCAACTCCTCCAGCGCAAACGGCTTGGTCAGATAATCGCCAGCACCGATCCGCATCGCTTCCACCGCAGACGACACCGTCGCAAACGCCGTCATCACAATTACCGCCGTATCCGGATGCAGCGCCTTCACCTGCTCCAGCAGCGGCAACCCACCTCCGCCCGGCAGCTTCAGATCCAGCAGCAGCAGATCGATCCGCCGCTGCTTGAGGATCTCCCGTGCCGCCGTTGCACTCTCAGCGCCCACCACTTCAAACCCCATTCCCGCTGCAATCTGGCAGCAGGCCTTCCGCACCGCCTCGTCATCGTCGACCACAAGCACATGCAGCAGCCCCAGGTGCTCCGCAGGGCTCACCGCGTGCGCTCGCGCATCCGGCGCCGCAACCGGCGAAACTCCTACCAGCACACCCGACGGCGAATTCGTGCCCACATCCTCTCTCATCTGCTCCTCATTGGTCCTCTCGCTCAACACCGACACATTCCCCGTGCCATTGGTTTGCGCTCCTGCCGTTACAAAACCCGTCGTCCTTAGCATGCGATCCACCCAGCCTCTCCCCGTACAACCGTCTTCACTCCAGAGTCATTCATCCTGATTGCCTCCCTCTCCAAATCCTTCCGCTGTTGTGCCACTGCCTCGACCTGCTTCATCGCACTCCACTCCACAGAGATGCTTGTTCCCACCTCCGGCTGGCTCTCAATCGTGAGAGCCCCACCCGAGATGGCTACCAACTCCCGCACCACTCGAAAACCAAGCCCACGCCCATTCGCCGAAGAGATACCGCCAGTCTGCATCAACCGCCGCACTGCCGCCTGATCCATCCCGCAGCCACGATCTGTCACCGTCATCACGACCTGGCGCAGCGGCTCCTCCCCTTCGTGCTCCGCCTGTCTCCGCACGCCCTCCACATGAATCGAGATCGCCCCGACCCACGGAGTTGCCTCCGCGGCATTCTTCACCAGGTTCGTCAAAATTCTCTCCACCGACTCCACCGGTAGCTTCACCGGTTGAAACGCCCCCACACCAAACGAGATCTCCACCGTACGGCCAGCCACCCGGCTCAGCAGCCCACGCAACCGGTCCACCACATCCGGCAACACCGAAAACTCCCCCTGCACCTTCACGGGGCGACCTGCACGCGCATGGTTTACCAGCCGGTCAATCATTGCCCAGCTGCGATCGCTCAACATCCTCAACTCATTGGCATATTCCTTGTGCTCTTCATGCAGCACGCCAGGCAGAGCCAGCAAGTCAGAGTAAAGACTTAGTGCCCCCAACAGATTTCCCGCGTCATGCGCCAATCCCGCGCCCTCAGCCACGCCTGCGATTGCAGCCACCTCTGCCGCTGGCGCATCCGGCGTCTTCCGTGCCGTCGGCATCGCCGAACCATTAAGGTTCATCTGGCGTGTCACATGGCGAAGCGCCGCAAACTTCCCCGAACAAAACTCTGGCCCCAAGGCAGTACTGCTCTGCGTTGCCTGCATTCCGTAAATCCACCATTCCTCCGCTTCGATATTGGTTACCGCGGATACACTTCTGTAATCACTTCAAGTGCCAAACTGGAACTCCTTTCCTAAGTGATTACACATCAACCGAAAACGCCTCCTGTCCACCTCCCTCGCTCACGGCGGCCACTTCCCAAATCGGAACCACAAACAACGTCGCCGCGCAAAATCCCCAACAAAACTCCAATCCAACCAAGTCCTCCCATTATGGAACCAATCCCATTTCGGAACACTCCCACAAAGGGCTCACGCCCGAACCCTTCCCATCGCACAAAGAACCACCCCAACTATAATTCCCTCATGTCTGTAACCACCGCTACACCCTCCCCCCAGCTCTTCCGCCCCGACCACCGCCCCGCCGACGCACTCCGCCCCATCCGCATCACCCCGCACTACGTCGCCATGGCCGAAGGATCCGTCCTCATGGAGTCCGGCAACACCCGTGTCCTCTGCAACGCCACCATCGAGCAGGGCGTCCCCGGCTGGCTCCGCAACTCCGGCCGCGGTTGGGTCACCGCCGAATACGGCATGCTCCCCCGTGCCACCCTCACCCGCACCGCCCGCGAGAGCGAACGCGGCAAAGTCGGCGGCCGCACCCACGAGATCCAGCGACTCATTGGCCGCAGCCTCCGCAGCGTTGTCGACATGAAGGCCCTCGGCGAGCGCACCATCATCCTCGACTGCGACGTCCTCCAGGCCGACGGCGGCACTCGGACCGCTGCCATCACCGGAGCCTGCGTAGCCCTGGCCCTCGCTCTCGGCAAGCTGGTAAAAGCCGGCACCCTCAAAACATCCCCACTCAAGCAAATGGTCGCCGCCACATCCGTCGGCATAGTCGACGGCAACGTCCTGCTCGACCTCGCCTACGAAGAAGACTCCCGCGCCGCCGTCGACATGAACGTCGTCATGCTCGCCAACGGTGGCCTCGTCGAGACCCAGGCCACCGCCGAGCACGACTCGTACACTCGCGCCCAGCTTGGCCAGATGCTCGACTTCGCCGAAAAAGGCATCCACGAACTCCTCGCCGCCCAGCTCGCCACCCTCAAGGACGCAATCTAACCACAGCATTCAAGCAGTCTCTCGAGCCTGCGATGGCGTCGCCTTTCAAGGGCTTGCAAATCGCCAGGTACTCCCTTGCGTCCGAATGCTGATAATCCCGCTCTAACGCTGTAGAATCTTTCACGCCAACATAACTAGACCGAAGAGGCAGGGAAAAACCTTGAATATAGCTACTACCCAGCAGACCACCTACACCCGCGACCCCGAGGCCACCGACGTTCGAGCCATGAGCATCGCCACGGTGCTCTTCTTCATGTGGGGCTTCCTTACCTGTCTCAACGACATTCTCATTCCCCACCTCAAGGGCATCTTCAGCCTTAACTACGGTCAGGCCCTGCTCGTCCAGTTCGCCTTCTTCTCGTCCTACTTCATCTTTGCGCTGCCCTCCGGAAAACTCGTCGACTGGCGCGGCTACAAACAGTCCATGGTCATCGGCCTCATCGTCATGGCTGCCGGAGCGCTGCTCTTTCTGCCCGCCGCCAGCACTGCATCCTTTCCGCTCTTCCTCTCCGCACTCGTCATTCTCGCCGCCGGCATCACCTGCCTCCAGGTCTCGGCCAACCCCTACGTCACTAACCTCGGCCCGCAGGCCACCGCCGCCAGCCGCCTCAACCTTGCCCAGGCTTTCAACTCCTTCGGAACCACCATCGCTCCCTTCTTCGGCGGAGCACTCATCCTCGGCGCCATCCAGGCCTCTCCCGAGACGCTCAAATCCTTCTCTACTGCAGCTCTACAAACCTACCGCGAGCAGCAGGCTTCCTCGGTCCGCCTGCCCTATCTCGCCATCGCTCTCACCCTCCTGGTCCTCGCCGTCGCCATCGGCCTCATCAAACTCCCTACCACCGACTTCACTCGCGACTTCCGACCCGGAGAACTCGCCAGCCGCCCTGCCGGCAGCATCTGGAAACAGCCTTATCTCCTCATGGCCACCCTCGGAATCTTCGTCTACGTCGGTGCCGAGGTTTCCATTGGCAGCTTCCTCATCAACTACCTCGGCCTACCTCAGATCATGAGCTTTCCCGAACGGACTGCCGCCCACTATGTCTCGCTCTATTGGGGCGGAGCCATGATCGGCCGCTTCATCGGCTCCTACGTCCTTCGCTACATCAGCGCCGGGAAGGCACTCGCTGCGGCTGCCTTCATCGCCTTCTGTCTCGTGGTCACCACTATGCTCACCACCGGCCACGTCGCGATGATCAGCGTCATCTCCATCGGCTTCTTCAACTCCATCATGTTCCCCAGCATCTTCAGCCTCGGCCTCGCCGGCCTGGGGGAGCTCACCAGCAAAGGCTCGAGCCTCATGGTCCAGGCCATCGTCGGCGGCGCCATCCTCCCGCTCGCCGAAGGCCACCTCGCCGACCGCGTCGGAGTCCAGCACGCCTTCGTCATCCCGACGATCTGTTACGTCTATATCGCGCTCTTCGGCTTCCTCGCCTCTCGTCGCAAAGACATCGAACAGGACCCCAGACAAGCATCCCACGCAGCCGCCGGCCACTAGAGCAAGTTTCCCGTAGGTCTAAGTGTCCGGTAGCCGATTATCCGGACAAGTAGCCATGAATCGTAATATGTAATCGCGCGCCGACCCGTCTGTTGAGAAAAGAATTGCCTCTCGAGGCAACAAACCTGAATCCAAGTTTGTGCGGAGGCCACACTATGATCGAGCCTTCTGATTTTCGGTTTACGAGAATCCCACTCAACCACGGAGGGGGCCGTATACCGGCACTCGGGTTTGGCACCTTGATTCCCGACCCAGCCGTGACGCTGAGTGCTACCAAAGAGGCGCTCGAAGCCGGATTTCGGCACTTCGATTGTGCAGAACGATACCTGAACGAGCCTCAGGTCGGCGAGGCGTTGCAGGCGGGATCCGCCGCGGGTGGGATTGCGCGCGAAGACATCTTTGTTACCACAAAGTTGTGGAACACCAATCATCGACCCGAGCGCGTCGAGCCAGCTTTTGAGGGGAGTCTGAAAAGACTCAAGCTCGACTATGTGGATCTCTATCTCATCCACACTCCATTCGCATTTCAACCCGGAGACAACCAGGATCCTCGCGATCAAAGCGGCAACGTAATTTACGACGACGGCGTGACTCTGCTCGACACCTGGGGGGCGCTGGAGAGTCTTGTGGACCACGGCAAATGCCGCGCCATCGGACTGTCTGACATCAGCCTGAAAAAACTGTTGCCCATCTACGAATCGGCGCGAATCAAACCATCGGTGGTCCAGGTCGAATCACACCCCTATCTGCCGGAAACGGAGCTTCTGGAGTTCTGTAAGGAGAAGGACATTGTGCTTCTGGCCTTCGCGCCCTTGGGTCACGGAATGAAGCCGGGGCTACTCCACGATCCGGTCATTTCATCAATCGCCGCACGAGTTGGAAAGACGCCGGGGCAGGTGCTGCTGGCATGGGCGGTGCAGCGCGGCACGGCTTTGCTCACCACCCCAAAAAGTCCGGGTCGCGCGAAAGAGAATTTCGACATATCCCCCCTGCCGGAAGACGAGTTTGACGAAATCAATCGCATTCAGACAAGGCAGAGACTCAATGATGTCGTGAATACCGGCAGCCCGGGCTTCATTCCACGCGTTTCATCAACATAAAAAAGCCAAGCAACACCTGGAGCGGCCATGCAAGAGGAACAGATACGTGAAGCCCTGAACGCACATTGGAATGCGTCGGCAGCTGGCGATGCAAACGCCGAACACGATATTTACCACGATGACGCCATCTGCGATTATCCGCAGTCAGGCGAGCGAATCTTCGGCCGATACAACTTGCAGGCCTTGCGGAGTCATCATCCCGGAAAGCCGTCGGGCTTCAGTGTCAAGCGCATTCTCGGAAAAGGTGACGTCTGGATCACTGAATACACCATCGTCTACCAGGGACGTCCAGCATACACAGTGAGCATCATGGAATTCCGCGACGGTAAGGTCGCGCACGAGACACAGTATTTCTCGGACCCCTTCGAGGCGCCGCCTTGGCGGAGCCAGTGGGTTCAGCAGATCGGGTGACACCGCACTAAGAAGAAATTGATGTCAGCCTCTTCGAGAACATCGAAGGATGGGTTTGGACAAGGAGAGCAGGAATGCTCCGTGATGTGCTCGCCCACCGACTATTCCGGTCAATCCCGTCTCTCTGGCTGATTGTGTGAGGACCCTGGAGCCATTGCTTCAAACACGCCATCATTTCTGACCAGCTTATGAAAGAGGATTGCGGCGATGTGCATCAGGATGACTCCGAAAAAGGCAAATGCCAGGTAGTGATGTGCGTTCCACAGCAGCGTATGCAGGCTGGGACTTACAGGCAGGATCGATGGTAGATGCACACCGCCGAAAAGCACCACTGGATACTCCGCTGCGGACAACATACCCCAACCGATCAGCGGCATGCTGATCATCAGCGCGTAAAAGATGTACTGCGACAGGTTCGCGGCCAGCTTTATCGGCTCTGGCAAATCGGCCGGCAGCGCAGGCGCGCCGTAATAGAGCCGGAACGCCAGACGAATAAGTGCCAGCACTAGGATGGCTATACCAAGTGGCTTGTGAATCTGGACCAATGTCAGGTATTTGGTGGTGATGGTCGACACCATACCTACACCGATAAACAACATGGACAGAATGCAGACTGCCATGAGCCAGTGAAGCAATCGCTGCGGCGCGGCAAAGCGTGTGCGGGTTATTATCATTGCTTGGCTCCTGTCGCGGTACGCGGATAGTCTGCCTCTTCGGCTGTGCGGCTGTTGTACGACCGGGAATACGCTGCCGAGCGTGCAGCCGGGAATGGATCATCCGACGTAGTGATTCCGGCCGGGAGGACGGTCGGGTCGTAGTTGATGTCGCGGCAAGGGCCGTCGGGCTCCGGCTCGATCTGCTGTACCGTCATTGTTCCAACGTTGACCGTGCGACGATCCACAGGCCACGCCTTGTTGGGATCTGCAGTCGGGTCGCCGGGGTTGGCAACGGTGACGATCAAGTTCCAGTGCTGAGGGCCCGCCGCCACACGCTGCGTGATCTCCTGCTCAAGATAATCGGGACCGCGCTTGGCCAGTTCCCCTGGCGAAATAGAAACAGGTTGTGCCGCCGGGATCAACGACCAACGGATCGCATGCTTCGCGCCCGACTCATCGACAAACAGAAACGAGTTGAGACTGTTGTAAGGCTCCTCCGCATAGCTCTCGGTCCATTGGTCACTCTTAGCCCAGGGGAGAAACGTAAGGAACTCCGGATTTGCGGCAATGAAGTTCTTCATCGCATCGCGGTCCTTACTCCCGGAGGCAGTCAAGAGGTCGTAGAAGGCCTGCGGAGTCGAAACGGGAAAGATCGGCGCATTGATCATGGAACTGCGCCACACCTGCCCGTCCGGCGTGGTGATGCTGATGCCGAGGCCGCGCGTACGCACCATTGCGTCCTCAGCATTCGGATTCGGAGTGCCAAGGTTGAACCGTCCCACAATCGGATACTGGCCCCGAACGAAAACCGGCGCCTTGGAGAGTGCCGAACCTTCGCCGTTTGCCTCAAACGTTCCGGTAAAGCAGATGCCCTTGGCGTGGTTGCGCCGATGCCCCAATGCCGGTCCGCCCGGAGGCGCCAAACCAGCTACCAGCTTTTTGGGCGTCAGCCTGTTTGGAGACAGCCATCCAGCCGTATAGGCGAAACCGATCGCGGCGATGCCAATCACCGCAGCAATAACTACGAACGGCCAAAGCCGAAAATCCTTCGATGATGCAGGAGACTGAACCATTCGAACCTCGTTTCTTCCAGTCTATGGGGTCAAACCGATACCATCACTCTGTTTTATCAAGAAGATCCGAGAGAGCGCACCGGAGTTTCTCTGCTACTTCGCCAACACCTTTCGCTCCAGACTCTTCGCAAAGTTAGGCGTCTCTTCTTTATTGTGCGTATCCGACGCAATCTGTCGCGCCTCCCGTGCCTTCCCAAGCGAGATCCCCTGTTTCTCAAAGAAAGCCATCGACTCATCGATCGCACTTCCGTGAATGTGATTGCTGTGCTCGCAGGTCTTGTCGTCAATCTTCTTCACGCTCAACGTCCACTCCACATTCACCTTAGTGCGGCCATTCGCCGTAATTGAATCCGAGATCGAAACCATCTTGCATATATGCGGCTCGTGCACCTCTGCAATGTAGTGCTGAACCATCAGCGCATCGCCAATAGTCTCGACATTGATCGACATCGGACGACCATCATCGGTGGTCGTGTTCCCCGCCGCAATGTGTGCGTGCGAACAGCGCTGATATTCCGCATCCGGCAGATGCAGAAGCCAGTCTGCAATATCCACCTTCTCGATCGGCGCGTTGATGATGGCGGTCACGGTAGAGAGCGATAGGGTTCGGTCTACAGTCAAAGTGCTCATGTTGCTTCTCCTGAAAGAATTTCAGCTGTCCCGCCGCTCGTTCTTCCGTGCTTATGCAGACGTCTTCGTTGGTCTTTCTCCTCAGATTCACCATGGGACGAAACGGATGTGAACTTTGTTTGCGCAAACGGCACGCGTGGAGATTGTCCTGTAAAGGACAAACCGAAAGCATTCGTTACAGCGGAAGTGGTGTTTCCCGGATTTTCACGATCCTCAGGAAATCCCGCAACCCGAAAACCTGTCAAGATCCAAAAGATGCTAACCCCCTTCCCCACAATCACTTACGCGTGGCGCATTAGTTACACTCAATCCCGTAAACTAGAAGGAAGTGGATCGAAGGGAGACGAAAAGACTGCCGCAGACACACTCGTTCAGCCACGAAACACCTTAAGTCCTTTCCGGAGACGAATTTGCCCGTAACCCCTTTACCTGCAAGAATTTAGCAGCCATCGTTTTACTATCTCACTGTATTCATTAGACTTACACTAGGGTACCCCCCGGGGGGCACCCCCCAGGGGAGTGAGTTCAACGGCTGACACACAGTCCGCCCGCGTCCACGAGGAAGCGAATGGGTAGGGCCTGCCCAAAACGCCATGCCATGTTTGCCACCCGACCGCCGCAACCCACGGTAACGCCGGATGAACCCACGCAGCATCTCATCTGTAACAAATTGCACCGTCGCAGATCGAAATCGTAGACCATCCGCAACCTCGCAAGATGGCTTTGCGCTTCACGCAGAACATACCCTCCGCTGTGTAGAATTACCCTGCGTAGTCCTACCATCACTCGAACCGTCTCAGGAGACATGCACCCCATGATCAAGTTGACACCAGGAAAGCTAGCCGGCCTTAAGGCCGTCTCCGACCATCGTGGCGTGATCGCCGCCGCCGCCATGGACCAGCGCGGATCCCTCCAGAAGTCCCTCGCCAAGGAGCGCGGAGCAGCCGCCGATGCCCACGACCTCGAGGAGTTCAAGACCCTGGTCACCTCCGTCCTCACCAAGCACGCCTCCGCCATCCTCCTCGACCCCGAGTTCGGCCTCCCAGCCTCCAAGCACCGCAACGGCAAGGGCCTCCTGCTCGCCTACGAAAAGACCGGCTACGACGCCACCACCCCCGGCCGCCTGCCCGACCTCCTCGACGTCTGGAGCGTCCGCCGGCTGAAGGAAGCTGGCGCAGACTGCATCAAAATTCTCCTCTACTACACCCCTTACGAGAAGACCTCGGTCAACGACCTCAAGCAGGCCTGGATCGAGCGCATCGGCGCCGAGTGCGTCGCCCACGACATCCCCTTCTTCCTCGAATTCGTAGGCTACGACGCCGACGGCGGCGATGAGAAGTCAGTCGCCTACGCCAAGAAGAAGCCCGAGATCGTCTCAGGCTCCATGGCGGAGTTCGGCAAAGCACACTACAACGTCGATGTCCTCAAGGTCGAAGTTCCCGTCGAGATGGCCTTTGTCGAAGGCACCAAGTCCTTCAAGGGCGAGAAAGCCTACACCCGTAAGGAAGCTCTCCAGCACTTCCGCGACGCCGCCACGATGACGCACAAGCCCTTCATCTATCTCTCCGCAGGCGTCTCCAACCCAGTCTTCATCGAGACCCTCGAACTGGCCGTCGAGTCCGGAACCACATTCAACGGCGTCCTCTGCGGCCGCGCCACATGGAAAGACGGCATCGCCATCTACGCCAAGCAGGGCGCCAAGGCCTTTGAAGATTGGCTCAACACCACCGGCGTGGAAAACATCACCAACGTCAACAACGCTCTAAAATCAGCCCACTCCTGGCACAGCAAGGTCGAATCCAAGTAATCGTCACGCATCAATACAGAGGCGCTGCATTCCTGCAGCGCCTTTTGTAGTGTGACGAGACGCCGTTCTCCCCCTCAGTACCACCTGACAAGAGATCGAGAAAAAACGATGTTTCATGCGACACACCTAAAGGAGCCTGCGACGCATCGTAGGCTAGATGAACTGATTTGAGGTCGAGCGATGAAGAAGTTGAAAGAGAAGACGGTTACGAGGTCGTTGGCGAAGGGGATGTTGGCAGGCTTGATCGGTGGATTAGTTGCGACGGCAGCGAAAACGCTTACGGAGAAAATCTACCGACGGCGAACTCATGGAGAGCCAGACCCACTCGCAATACTGGCAGAGAAGCTAGTCGGGCACGAACTTGTGGGCTCGCAGAAGACCGCTGCGGTGGAGACGCTTCACTGGGGATTCGGAGCACTAACCGGTGCCGCATACGGAGCGCTGGCGGAATACTACCCGCAAGCTACAGCGAAGGACGGTGCCGCCTTTGGAATGGCGCTGACTTCTCTGACTCATGGAACCGGGCTACCTGCACTGGGTCTTCCAGACGATTCGCACGAGCAAACAACCCGCGAACGCACCAGCGAGATGGCCACCCACGTTGTGTACGGAGTCGTGACCGAGACAGTTCGTCGGAAAGCAAGAAAGATGTTGGGGTAGAGCTTCAACGCAGGGAATGTCAGAACCGTGGCACTCCTTCCTCGCCGTTCAATGACTAGGCGAAGGACGAGTGCCACAGTTTATTGACCCATAGGCGTTCTCCGCCGCCGTAGTGAGTAGCAAAGTTGCTGATGACCACACCAGCTTCATCGTCAATCTGCGATGCATAGTTGAGAACCAGCTTTCGCTTGCGAACAATGGCCTCGGCTGCGGAATCGCCGGTATGGCAAATGATCTCAGTAAGGGGATCATTCCGTCCGGTAGCAGCCGAAGTCAGAGTCTCTAGGTCAGCTCTGGCGGAAGGGTGGGTAGCCATAAAAGGAAGATCTTCGTAAAAGGCAGCCGGAAGCGATGCAGTGAAGGGCATAGCAGCTTCGCGGACGGTGAGATGGTCAACATCTTTGCCCAGGCCGGCAGGAAGGACAATGGCCTCCATCGTTCCCAATTCGGATTGGCGCGTGAGAGCTTTGCGGATCTTTTCCAATGAAGTGTCTGCTGAGTTGACCGGAGTATTACAAACCTGATCAATCGGCACTCTCAGTCGGATGGGCGCATCTTTGAGGTTCAGATCATGCATGTTCAGGTTGTTCTTCAGCCCCTTTGGAAGGGACTCCTTGATGCGGCGAAGAAAGAGTTCGTCTTCGCGAAGGCGCATCGCCGAGACGTAAGAGAGTTCGTCGTTTTCGTGAACGAACCCAGCATCGGAGTAAGGAGCATAGCGGCTGCGAGTAAACACGTTGAGCAACGTAACCGTGTGGCGTGAGGTAAGCCAATGAATCATCGCAAGCGAAAGCGAGAAGGCTGCATCATCACGGTGTGGGGAGAGAATGAGAATCTTCAGTGTGCGCTCCAGAGATTATTTTAGCGAGGTAGCACTAGTGGGTATGTGGTCTCGAGTCTGCTGCCAGTTCGCAACCAGATTATCGACGACGAGGTGCCCAACGCGATAAGCAGCGTCGAGCGCAGGAAGGTACGCGCTGTATTGACGGATTTTGGTTTCGCCAAGGCTTTCCGCGGCGGTTGCACCGGGTCGCTGCTGATCGAAGTTAGAAGCGGTGCGGAGGACCAGAACGCGGCTGATATCGAGCTTGTGCGCATGACTAAGCCACGTTAGCGATTGCAGGGTGCCGGTATCCTCCATGCCGCAAATGGCATAAGTACCATGGCCATCAGTCTGATATTTAACCCAGTCGCGAGCCCACTGATTGAGGAGCTTGCCGTGCCAGAAAGTCGAAGCGGAGAGATTATCACCTCGCAGGACGAAGGGGGGCCGGTGAGCCGCCTCTTCGGTGTACTGTTGACGGCGAGCAGCCATCGCCGGTGTGTCCGGGAGCACCGTGTCCTTAGTGAGCGCGAAGGCCCAGTCTACTAAGCCAGGGTTGAGGTGATAGACGTTTCCATCGTCGCCGAAGCGGGCAGTGCGTGGTTGCTCATATGGAGTGGATTTACCAAGCGGAACGTATCCCGTCGACCAATCTTTGGGAATTTCTCGAGCGTCGATCTCGTGGGCAAGGTCGCCATCGACGATGTAATCAGACCAAACTGCAGAGCCAAGCGAACCCATACGAGGGTCCATACCACCGATGCCAGCCACAAGGAAATAGGCATGAGTTAAGTCGAAGCGTGCGTCGAGACCAAGAGCCATGATCGTTGCGGCGGTGCGAGCAGTTCCGACGCCCGTTAGGACCCCCAGTATTCCGCTTTTTTCGTTGAGGCGCAGGTCGTGGTAGCCCGCAGGAAACGGAAGCACTGTGTCCAGGTGCTCTCGCTCAACCCAGTATTGATATTCACCCGGCGCATCGCCAGTGTCTGCTCCGACCTCGAACATGTTGATAACGACTACTTTGATTTCAAGGGGCTTCTGTGGAGGCGGAGGGTCGTTCTGTGCAGTAGCTTCGATGGCCGCGCAGGCGATGGTCGCGAGCAAAAAAAAGGCAGAAAGAATGCGCATAGGTAATGGTAGCGTAGCCGCCGGTCTTCCCCTTGTAACGCGGGTATGGATGAACGCACTATTCCAGCATTAGAAGGAAGGAGACTGCAATGTCTGATACTGCTGCTGTTGTGGTGACCGTCGCTTTTTTTGTTGTGATGGCCGCCTGGATTCCCTTGGTCAAGTGTTGTGAAAGAGCAATGCGAAAGTTACCTGAACGCGAGCGACAAAGCGAAAGAGGTCGGGTTGTCGAAATGAAGCGTCCAAGCCACACCAAGAAAGGAAGTGGATATGAAACGGCCGTCCTGATCACGATGGCTGCTGCGGTGTGTTCCCTCGGCTTGCTTAACTGATTCGAGCTAAACGCCCTTTTTGATAGGTTCCCAGATGAATTTATGTATCTGGAGCGACAAGCGTGCGTCGATGCCGTCAGCCATCATCCACTCCACAAGGATGCGAGGATCCAGGGTGGCATTGTCGGCTGTACGGAGCAGACTTGGAGCCTTACTAAAGGCAGGGCTCAGAAGTATATGGCCTGCCTTTTCCAGAAGCCGATACGTGTGAATGAAGTCCCGAGCGAAGTCGTAGTCTTCACGATGGGAAATAACGAACTTTACCTCATCATTTTTTGTGAGGGCTTCGAGGTTCTCCATGCGGAAGCTATTGGCTGCACTACCTGATCCCGGACATTTGACGTCGACAATCTTGTGGACGGCTTTAGGAACGTCAGCCAAAAGGCGTTCGCCGCTGGTTTCGATCATGAGCGTGTAGTTCTGAGCCAGCAAACGCTCCATGAGAGGAAGTAGCTCTCTGGACTGAAGCATGGGCTCGCCACCGGTGAACTCGATGAGGCGGCATGGCGCGAGACCCTCGATCTCCGCAACAATCTCATCGGCACTATAGGGTTTACCGCCAGTGAAAGTGTATTCGGAGTCGCACCAAGCACATCGGAGATTGCAGCCCGCAAGACGGACAAAAATACAAGGGAGACCAGCGAAGGAGGACTCGCCCTGAACGGATTTATAAAGTTCGATTAGATGCATTTCTTGTCTCTCTAGCGAAACGCCACTATTTGTAGTAACGAGCGAAGCTGGTGTCGGTCTCGTAGAGGGTGCAGTCTTTCACGCGGACGCGTCCGCCAGTCATCTCGTGGAGTTGGCTGCTGGTCTGTTCGTAAAAATACTTTGCAAGGTTCTCGGCGCTGGGATTGATCTCCTTGTCGAAGGGGGGCAGGTCGTTGATCATGAAGTGGTCAAGATAGTCGACAGTGGGGCGCATTACCTGCTTAAGTAGCTTGAAGTCGAGGAGCATACCAGCTTCATCGAGTTCTTCTCCGATCAGGGTGACGAAGACCTTGTAGTTGTGGCCATGCGGGTTTTCGCACTTGCCTCTGTAGTTGCGGAGGTAGTGGCCGGAAGAAAACCCGGCTTCTACGGTTATTTCAAACATGAGTCTGGGAATCCCTTCGATCTTTCAGTGGCCGCGTCTGGAGGGGTGAGCGTGGGCTGGGGACGTGGCGGCAGCCTCACTTCGATTGTACCGTTTTGCGTGGCGATACGGGGCTAGCGGCGGCGTTTCGCGCGGCGATCTTCCTCGGCACGTCGTTCAGCCTGTTCGAAGAGCGAAGAAAGAATGCCAGCGAGCGCAACAAGCAGGCCCACGACGAAGAGACCGAGGCCCATAGTACGCCAGAGAGAGGCATCGCCAGGCGAACCGGGCTGCTGGGCGATATTGGTGTAAGCAACGCCACAAGAGATGAAGGCGAACAGGACTAGGCTGCCAGCGAGAATGAAGAGGTTGCGTCCCATGCGGATAATTTATTTTACGGCGAGACGAGCATCGGCCTTTAGTGCGAGGCGCGTTATGATGCGGCGGAGCGAGGACCATCGCCTCTATTGCACTTTATAGATGCGGGCTTCCCAACCAGCAAGATGAAGCGTACTCGTATTTTGCTCGCTGGTCGCGAGGTTCGAGAGGACAAGAGACTCGGCCTTGAGGGCGCCGGGCAGCGCGTAGGCGACGGGAACTTTGGAGAAGTTGAGGACGACGAGGTAACGCTCTGTGCCCAGGGTACGAGTGTATGCAAAGATGGCCTTGTTATCGGGATCAAGGTCCTTGTAGTCGCCGTATATGAAGGCCTGATGAGCGTGACGAATAGCGATAAGTTTGCTGGTGTAGTTATAGACCGAGTCTGGATCAGCGACCTCGGCAGCCGCGTTAATCTGGGTGTAGTTTGGGTTTTCAGCGAGCCAGGGCTTGGGTGCGGTGGTGAAGCCCCCGCTAGCGGAAGAGTCCCACTGCATGGGTGTGCGGGAGTTGTCGCGGCTCGTGTGGCGAAGGTTCGCGATGAAGGTCTCTTCGGGTATCTTGCCGGTGACGACGTCCGCCTTGTAGGCATTTTTTACTTCGATGTCGTCAAAGTCTGCGATCGTCCTGAACGGATAGTTGGTCATACCGAGTTCGTCACCCTGGTAGAGAAAGGGAGTGCCACGCAACGTGAGAAGCATGGTCTCAAGAAGCTTGGCGGAGGGAACGCGGAACTCGGGGGAGTCGTCGCCGAAGGTCGAGACAAGGCGCGGGTTGTCATGGTTGGAGAGAAAGACTGTGTCCCAGCTGTGGGCATCGAGTTGTTCGGCATGGCGGGTGTAGATAGCTTTGAGAGTGGGAGGGTCTGTGGGTTTGAAGCCGCGTCCGACGCGGTTAGAGCGGATGGCGTCGAAGTTGAAGATCATATTGAGTTCGTGGCGGTCGTCGCCAACGATAAGTGGAGTCTGTTCGAGAGAGATACCGAGGGCTTCGCCTACTGTCATGACGTCATACTTCGCCATAACGTTACGATTCATCTCCTGAAGGTACTCGTGCATGTGGGGACCGTTGGCGTAGGCATTGCCATAATTATGGAGCTGGTCGGGAGTGAGGTCGGGGAAGGCTGGATTCTTCGAGATGAGGGGTATGACGTCCATGCGGAAGCCGTCAACGCCCTTGTCGAGCCAGAAGCGCATCAGACTGTAAACCTCTTCGCGAACTTTGGTATTGTCCCAGTTCAGATCGGGTTGTTTTACTGCGAAGTAGTGAAGGTAGTACTGACTGGTGGTGGGATCGAACTGCCAGGCGGAGCCGGAGAAGAAAGACGGATCGTTGTTCGGTGGGAGCAGCGTGGGCTTCCCGTCGGGTCCTGCCGGGCCGGGTTTGCCGTCGCGCCAGAAGTAAAAATCGCGGTAGGGATTGTCCTTCGATTTGCGGCTTTCGACGAACCAGTGATGCTCGTCGGAGGTGTGATTGACGACGAGGTCGATGATGAGGCGCATGTGACGTTGTTTGATGCCTGCGAGCATCGTGTCAAAGTCAGCCATGGTTCCAAACTCGGCCATGACCTTGCGGTAATCCCGGATGTCGTAGCCGTTATCAGCGTTGGGCGAGTCGTAATGGGGGCTGAGCCAGATGACGTTGACGCCCAGATGCTGGAGGTAATCCAGCTTGGAGGTAATTCCTGGGATGTCTCCGATGCCATCGCCGTTCGAGTCCTTGAAGGACCGCGGATAAATCTGATAGACAACGGCCTCTTTCCACCAAGTCGGCTTGTAGCCATTGACGAGGGCGGCCGCAGGAGCAGGGGCAGCGGTTTCTGACTGGATTGGCACAGGCGCGAGGACGGCGAAAGCAAGCAGGAAGGCGGCGAGAGAGGGAGTCTTCACCGGACTATGGTCTACGCAAGTTTCTGACGCGTCAAGCTGGTGCTAAGTGGGATGCTCAAAGAACTGTTCAACGTCGGTAATATCTTGTGTGAGGCGGTAGGGCGGGAGGGATTCGAGGAAGATCCGGCCATAGCGCTGGCGCTGGATGCGTGGATCGAGGAGCATGAGTACACCGCGGTCGTTGAGCGAGCGGATCAGGCGGCCAAAACCTTGTTTGAGCGTGATGACGGCGTTAGGGATCTGGTAGTCAAAAAAAGGCTTGCCGCCGAGAGCTTCGATAGCTTCCATGCGAGCTTCGACGATAGGGTCGGAGGGAACAGCAAAAGGGAGGCGGTCAATGATGACACAAGATAGTTGCTCACCCTGCACATCGACTCCCTGCCAGAAGCTCGAGGTGCCGAAGAGAACGGCGTTAGGGGTATCGCGAAACTGCTGCAATAGAACGTGGCGAGGAGCGGAGCCATGCAGCAGCAAAGGATACGGAAGCTCGGTAAGCAGTCGCTCGTACGTATTCCGCATCTGCGAGTAACTTGTGAAGAGGCAGAAAGCCCGCCCCTTGGTGATCTCGAGGACGCGACGAATGCGCTCTGCGGCGCGCTCTGGAAAATCTGGCTCGCGCGGATCAGGCATATTGGGCGGCAGATAGAGAAGAGCCTGCTTCTCATAATTGAAGTGCGAAGGAACGATGAGTTCGCGGGTGGTATGGAGCCCCAGGCGCTTACGGATGTGATCGAAGCCACCTGAGACCGTAAGCGTCGCAGATGTGAGAATGACGGAGTTGTAGATGTCAAAGAGGGTCGTGGTAAGCAGTTCTGAGACGTCGATGGGCGTGGCCTGGAGATGGGTGTGGAAGCTCACGTAGGGTGCACTCCGAGCGACGTTACGAACACCACCCGCAGCACGTCGCTCGATCCAAAAGACCGTGTTGCGGTCGGGAGACTCGAGAAGAAAGGTGAGGTGGGCGCGAATGTCGGCGGTGCGTTTGCGAAGGCCCGAGGACTCTTCGACGTTCTTGAGGAGATCGAGTTCGCCCTCTAGACGGGTGAGAGCATTCTTGGTCGCAATGTAAGTGTCGCCACTTTCTTCCAGAAAGGCTTCGCGGTGGAGAAATGGCATGCGACCACCGCCGTTGAAACTACCACCAGAGTCAGCCGGAAGGACCGAAAAGAACATGCGGGAGTGGTCTTTGAGGGTGGCGCAAGCACTTTCGATCGCGCTGCTGCTAGCTTGTTTTGCTTTAAGGAGGATTTCTACATCGCGGGTAAGTTCGTCGATACGCTGGGTCGAGAGTCCAATGCCGAAGTAATTGGAGGCGACCTCTTCGAGCTCGTGTGCCTCGTCGAAGATCACGCAGGCAGCTTCAGGAAGAATGCCTGCGTCGGGCGCCCCAGCGGCCTGCTGTTTGATGTTGAGGTCGGCGAAAAATAGATGGTGGTTGACGATGACAATGTCCGACTCGAGGGCCTTGCGGCGCATCGCGGTTACGAAGCAGCGCTCCCAGTCTGGGCACGACTGACCGAGGCAGACCTCGGTGCGGGCGTCCAGCTTATGCCAGAGGGCGGAGGACTCGGGTAGGTGGTCAAGCTCTGCGCGATCGCCGGTGTCCGTGACCTTCTCCCACATGGCGATCTGGTGGAACTGGTCGATCTCTTCCAGGCCGTTGAGGAGCGGATTATCGCGAAGAGCATAGAGTTTATTGCGGCAAAGGTAGTTGGCGCGCCCCTTCATGTAGCAAACTTTGAGCGGACCGAGCAGCGACTCAAGGAACGGGACATCCTTGAAGTAGAGCTGTTCCTGCAGGTTTTTGGTGCCGGTGGAGATGATGACACGCTGGTTTCGCTCGCGTGCTAGACGCAGAGCCGGCAGTAGATAAGCAAGGGTCTTCCCGGTCCCAGTACCGGCTTCGACGATGAGATGGCGCTTTTCCTTGAATGCTGATTCGATGGCCTTTGCCATGTCGTACTGGCCGCGACGGTATTCAAACGACAGGGTAGACCGCGAAAGTATTCCACCTTGAGCGAAGAAGTCGCGGAGATTCGGCAGCTTCTCAGGTGGGGCCGGTGTGATCGAGATGGGGGAGACTGTAGACATCAGGTAGGGCTATCCCATGATAGTCGGACGGGGAGCCTTCGGAGTGAATGAGCAAGGCTCCATATAATAGGAAAGGCGCTCCGGTGCCCGGGAGAAGGCACGATCAATGGCGCAACGAGACGACAGAAAGCGGTTAGGCAAGAAGCACAGGCAGGCGTCTACGCGACCGAAGAAGGGGCGCGCTCCTAAGGCTACGCCCACGACCGGGGCGGTGGATCCTCGGAAGCGGAAGGTCCTTTCGACCAAGCGGGCAGCGGCGGATAAAGCCTCGCGGATCACAAAGCAGTCTCCAGAACGTGAACGGCGAAAGGCGATACGCACAGATGGGGCAACTTCGGCAAAGACGCCGAAGGGCACAGCTCCGCGGGTGAAACAGGTGAGGCCAGCCGATGGGATTGTGGGACGACAGACGCCACGGTCGTCGAATATGGACGGGCGTGAGGAAGACTGGCGCGATATTGAGCTGCTGGCTTCGCAGATGGTCACCGAGACCGAGAGTGCAGATGCTCGTGACCTGCCACTGATAGCGGTCTGTGGTCGACCAAATGTCGGTAAGAGCACCCTGTTCAACCGGCTGACGGGCTCTCGACGGTCGATTGTGGGCGATGAGCCAGGGATTACGCGCGACCGCATCTACGGCGAGATCGAATGGATGGGACGCGATGCGAGGATCGTCGATACGGGCGGAGTTGTGCCTGATGATGAAGCGCTGATTCCAGCGGAGATCTTCCGGCAGGCAAAGGTTGGGCTCGAAGAAGCGGACGCCATTGTGATGGTGGTCGACGGGCGGACAGAATTGGCTTCGCCAGATCTCGAACTTGCTCGTCTGCTTCTCCGCGGCGGTAAGCCAGTATTTCTCGCGGTCAACAAGATGGATACCGATGCGATGCAGTCGCAAGCCGAGAACTTTCGGCGATTGGGTTTCCGAAATGTGTTGCCGATCTCGGCGGAGCACGGTTCTGGCATCGGCGATCTTCTGGATGCGGTGTTTGAGGTTCTCCCGGAGCAGGCTGAGGTGATCGAAGAGCCGGAGGCAATGCTCACGGAGAACGACGAGGCTGAGGAGGACGAAACCGGGCCGGACTATTCGGTTGCTCCTGGAGCTGCGCTCGTCTCCGAAGATGCTGATCTTGTTGCGCCGAGACGTCCGAGGATGCTTCGGTCGCATGGCGAGTATGAGAGTCGTGAGACGAAGATTGCCATCATTGGGCGTCCGAATGTAGGCAAGAGCACGCTGCTGAATGCTCTGACTGGCAAGCAGCGAGCGATCGTTTCGCCGATTGCTGGAACGACTCGCGATGCGGTGGATGAGGTCGTAGAGAGGGATGGGCACAGCTTCAGATTCGTCGATACTGCGGGAATCCGCAGGAAGGGCAAGACGAAGCTGATGGCCGAGAAGCTTTCGGTCATCATGGCCCGGAAGCATCTTGAAGCGGCGGATGTTTCTTTGCTGATCATCGATGCGGCAGAGGGCGTCGCGGCGCTTGATGCGAACATTGGCGGTTATGCGCATGAGAGTGGTCGCAGCGTGATTATCGTGGTGAACAAGTGGGATCTGATGACCCGCACCGGCAAGGATGGGATGCGTCTGTTTGATGGCAAACCTCCGGCGGACCAAAAGCTCTATGAGCAGGACGTTCGAGACAAGTTGAAGTATCTCGAATATGCTCCCCTGTTGTTCATTTCTGCGGCTGATGGAAAAAACATTGAGCAAGTCTTCAAGAAGGTGGAACTGGTCGCGCGCGAGCGACGCAAGCGCGTGACCACCGGGCAGATGAATCGGTTTCTGGAGAAGGTGGACTTCCAGAAGGCGAGTGTGCCGATGAACAAGCGCGTTCGGATCTACTACATGACGCAAGCCGCGGTCGCTCCTCCGACGTTCGTGCTGTTCACCGACAAGGATGTGAAGATGCACTTCTCGTTCGAGCGATTCCTGGGCAACCAGATTCGCGAAAACTTTGGGTTCATCGGAAGCCCGATCTGGTTCAAAATCAAGGCGCGAAACAAGAAGAAGACGGAATAGCTATTTACCGAGGTACCCCCCTCCCCCCGGGGGGTATTTTATCCCCAAGCCTCCTGTTTTCTTCGACATACAGAGGCGTAGTCGCTGCAAAATATTGTATCTAAATGGTTTACGGCTAAAATACTTCTTTTCAATACTTTGCGGCGGTATAAATATACTTGCTTAACCCAACTCTATGAATCCTCAAGATCTTGCAATTCTTCAGTTTCCGAGACATTACGGAAAGGAAGATTTAGTAATTTTTCCTCCGATATTACTCGTCGTGATCGGCGTGAATTATCTGGACAAGAAAACTCGGCGAAAACCCTGAGTCGAAGATTGAGGTAAGTATATTTATGCCTTTGCACCCGCGTTAACTCTCTGTCGTATTTCACGCTCGGTCGAACAGAAGTCGACTGAGCGTTTGTTATCGTTCAGCTATGATCAGCCTTGTCCGCTTCTGGCTGCTTTTGCTTGCAGCCTTCCTTTGTTTCGACTCCATCGGCACAGCCCAGCACATGAACTCCCCAAGCGCGCCCTGCCGGAACGTTGCGGTAACTGTAGCCATGGAAAATTGCTTCGATAAAGCATACAAAGCAGCTGATAGCGGACTAAATCAGTTGTACGGCCAGATATCCCAGGTATTACAACCGGACGACCTGCAACGGCTAAAAGTGGCGCAACGTATCTGGATACAGTTTCGAGACGCAACCTGTACGGCAGAGAGCGGCCTCTACAGCGGTGGAACTGCGTCAGCTCCGGCCTATTCAGCTTGCCTGGAAGAACTAACAGGCCAGCGAACAGCGGATCTGAAGACGATCTATGGCTGGGTTATCGCAAATTCCAAGTGAAGCAAGGGCGAGTCAGATACATTGTTGCCGTTGGTCCATAGCATCCCTCTTATAAAGACAAAGCCCCGGCCTTTGGGCCAGGGCTTGTTTGAATTCATACTTCAATTTTAGCAGTTTGCACAGAACTAATACGCCACGCGAATCTCCTTGATTGGAGCGGGTTTCATGCGTTTTGGGGCTTGACAGAATTTACTCGGTATCGATCCGATCAATTGTGGCCGCCGCTCTCTGCCGGGACATGGTCAAACAGCCTTAGGCGTTCGTTCTCGCGCTCTACCGTTCGGACTCGTCCGCGTAACAGGTCGCTGAGCGAAATCGTTCCGCAGGCCTGCCTGGTGGCGCGATCGATGACCATCAAGGTTTCCAGACCTTCCGTAGCCATGATCTCAGCGGCTCCGCGCGCGGTTCCGTCCGCATACGCATAGAACTCGGAGAGTTTGGCATTCGCTCCCAGAACCGGCGCGGAAACGCTCAGGGGAGACATCAGCTCTCGAACAATGACCAACTCCAACGGGTCCACGCCATATTCGCGGGTCAGATGGTACCCACGACGGCTGAGCTTTTCGGTGAGGATCGATCGCGGCATGAGCAGCGACGTCACAAGGTACGAAGCGATGCAAGCCATGGTGAGCGGGAGGAGCGCCGGCAGGCAATGCGTGACCTCCAGGCTGAACAGAATTGCGGTAAGAGGAACGCCAAGGGCACCTGCGAGCATTGATCCCATACCAATCAGTGCCCAGAACGCCTGTGCTTCGACCGATGCGTGGGCCAGATGTCCCGCCATCGCGCCGACTGCGCCACCAATCATCAACAAGGGCGCCAGCACACCGCCTGATGTTCCTGACCCGAGGGAGAAGGCCCACATCAGCGATTTTGCAATGAGGATTCCAACGATGAGACCGATGGTGGCGTTGCCATGCAACAGCTCCGCGATGTTGTCGTAACCTACGCCCAGCCCGCGCGGGAAGAACAGTCCTCCGACTCCAATCCCGATTCCTCCGATTGCGGGCCACCACATCCAGTGAACGTGAAGGTGCTCGAAGAGATCTTCAAATGCATACATCAGGCGGCTCATTCCAGCTGATACCAGCCCCAGCAAAGCACCCAGCATCAAAGCACCCAAGGCAAAGGCAATGCGGTGAGTTCCACTGAGAACGGGCATCTGGAACAGCGGTCCCGCACCCAGCCAGAAGACACGCAGGAGGCCCGCGGTTGCACTCGCGATGGCGACTGGAACGAGGCTGCGTGGCCGCCATTCGAAGAGAAGCAGCTCAACGGCGAGAAGGATCGCGGCCACGGGAGTCGCGAAGGTGGCCGACATTCCCGCTGCGGCTCCGGCTACCAACAGGGTTGTCCGCTCTGCGTCGGTTACGTGCATCCATTGCGCGATCAGCGACCCGACAGCTCCCCCTGTCATGATGATGGGGCCCTCGGCTCCAAACGGTCCGCCTGATCCGATCGCGATTGCGGCGGAGACCGGCTTCAGCACTGCTATCTTCGGATCGACCTTCGCACGGTGAAGCAGAATCGCTTCGATGGCCTCGGGTATGCCGTGCCCGCGTATCTTGTCCGAACCGAACCGGGCCATGACCCCGACGATAAGGCCGCCGACTACAGGCACCACGACCATCCAGTGTCCCAGTGGACTGCCAGCGGGGGAGATCGCATCAGTACTGAACCGATGGTAGTAGAACAGATTGGTAGAGAGAGCAATCAGGCGCAGCAGCAGGACAGCCAGTCCTGTCGCACAGGCACCGATTCCGATCGAGACTCCTGAGAGCAGCCATACCCTTCGGTCAACGGTGAAGTCTCGTAGAGCAGATGGTTCTGACTTCATTTGGAGTTTCCTTTAGTCGCAGCGGGGCTTGCCTCTTCGCCAGCATTGAGTCGGTGAGAGTTACGAATCGTCGTCAGTGCGCGGACCATCCTGGGAACCAGTTCGTACAGCTCACGCTCATGATCGTCCGACAGAGCCTGTAGTATTCGTTGTCCTTTTGGCGTAACCTGCAGCAATACTCGACGGCGATCCAACGCAGCCTGTTTGCGAAAGATCAACCCAGCGTCGACGCAGCGATTGCTGAGCTCGACGACGGTGTGATGGCGTAGTCCTAGTCTTTCGGCGGCATACGTTACCGTGGTCTCGACATCGTCAGGAGCTCCGGCGAGGTGTAGAAGCAGTTGATGTTGTTGGGGATGAAGACCGGCCTGCTCAGCGCGCTGTTCACTGAACTGAAGAAACTGCCGGAGCGTGTATCGAAATTCTGCCAGGGTCTGCAGTCTTTGTCGGTCTTCGTTTGGAAGAGGTTTCGCCATATCGAAATTATATCGTATTACGATATATATAGATTCAGAAATCAACTTTCCGATTCATAAATCGGCTTGCTCGCGGAGGCTTTGTTAGAGCGAGGAACCTAGCCACTCGTTCCATGCGGCGAGGGCGCGGTCGCATTGGATCTTGTGGCGTTCTTTCTTGTCGCGGATCTTTTTGCGGAGATCTTCTTCGAGTGGTGGGAGCAGGTCGAAGGTGATGTTGGCGGGTTGAAACTTTTTTGTTTCAGCGTGAGTGATGTAGTGCGTGAGCGAGCCGTTGGCGCTGAGGCGTGGAGCGGTTGGCGGCGCGACGCCGTTCGCAATGGCGGCGGCGTAGATGCCTGCGAGCATGCCTGATGCGATGGATTCGGTGTAGCCTTCGACGCCGCTGAGTTGGCCCGCGATCATGATGTGCGGGTGAGCCTTGAGCTGGAGGGTTTCGGTGAGCAGCGATGGGGCGTGGATGTAGGTGTTGCGGTGGATCTGACCGTAGCGGAGGAAGGTTGCGTTTTCGAGGCCGGGGATGAGTTTGAGGACGCGATTTTGCTCGCCGTATTTCAGGTGATTCTGAAAGCCGACGAGGTTGTAGCTGTCGGCGCGGAGGTTTTCCTGGCGTAGCTGAACAACGGCGTAGGGCCAGCGGCCAGTCTTCGGGTCGGTAAGGCCGACGGGCTTCATGGGGCCGAAGCGGAGAGTGTCGCGGCCGCGGCGGGCGGTCTCTTCGATGGGGAGGCAGCCTTCGAAGTACTGGAGTTTTTCTGGTGTGCCGGTGACGGGGAACTTCTCCCAGTCCTTCGATTCGACGGCTTCGGCTGTGGTGAGAGCCTCCATGAAGCGCTCGTACTCTTCTTTGGTGAAGGGGCAGTTGATGTAGTCGGCGGTGCCTTTGTCGTAGCGGGCGGCGAAGTAGACCTTCGACATGTCGATGGTGGTGGCGTCGACGATGGGGGAGATCGAGTCGTAGAAGGCTAGATGGTCTGAGCCGGTGAGACGCTGGAGTTCGGCGGCGAGGGCAGGCGAGGTGAGCGGGCCTGAGGCGAGGATCGTTACTGTGTCGGGGGCTTGCTCGTCGAGCTTGGTGACTTCTTCGCGGTGAACGCGGATGCGGGGCTCGGCGGCGATGCGTTCGGCGACGCGCTTGGAGAATTCGACGCGGTCGACGGCGAGTGCGTGGCCAGCGGGGACGGCAGTGGCATCGGCTTCGGCGAGAAGGATGCTGCCCGCTCGACGCATCTCCTGCTTGAGCAGCCAGGGAGCTGAATTTTCGGACTCGGACTTCAGGGAGTTGGAGCAGACCAGTTCGGCGAAGTCGGAGGTCTGGTGGGCTTCGGTGGAGCGCGTGGGGCGCATCTCGTAGAGGTCGACCTCGCAGCCGCGCTTTGCTGCTTGAAGGGCTGCTTCGGGGCCGGCGAGGCCGCCGCCGATGATTTTGATTCGTCTAGTTGTCACGGGCTTCCCCTCTCCCCTTTGTTTTGGTCAAAGTATTCCAATAAAACGGTTTACGTCTGGACTTAGAGCGTCAGCCCTTGATACCGAGGACCAACTCCGGGCAAAGTATTCCATCCACAGGAGTTACCTGCGGTGTTGCAGGATGAAGTGGCTTGGATTCGGTCTTGCCCCCTGCCTCTTATTATAACGGCCGCGTCAAGCACAAGGGTGCGAGAGGGAGTCATGCAGACGGTGTCGTCAGGGATTTACATAAAAGATCGCGTCGCTGGGTATAACCCATTTGTGTAGTTGGGGGCTAGCGGTGTCTCGATCATAATGACCTTAACTCAAGAGGTTCCCCATGGAACAGACGCTAGTGGATGTGTTTGAAGAGGCTCGCATAGTTGTAGCGGCTGCGGACCGCAAGGTCGCAGAAGAAGAGGAACGGCGCAGAGAGGGTGAGCGGGCAGGTTTGCTCCAGACGCTCGGCGCTCGTATCGAAGAAGCGTTCGACTTCACCAGCAGGGAAAAGCTCGAGCTGGAACCACGTCTTGATGTGCAGCGCGGCGTGGCAGTCGTCGAGTTTGTGGTCAGGAGTCTACGGGCCATCTTTCTTCTGTCTCCCAATGAAGGCAACACCTGGACTCTTCGGCTGCTCGCAGACGGCCATGAGATGGAGGTCCTGAGCGAATTTCAAGGTGGGACGAAGGACGAAGCGGGATCGCAGCGTCTGGCGGCAGCACGCATCGTGACGATGATCGGCAACTGGATTCAAAGCGCCAGGCGTCCCCCTCAAGCGGTTCCCGTTGCTGTCACGATGGTTCCGACTGAGATTCCGACGGTACGAGCGGGATCTTCGAGACTTCAACTTCGCGAGGAGCCGAAGCACGAGCGGACCTACGGCACCATGGGCAAATTCCTCGGCGCCTAGATCATTTTTCTACTTGGATAGTGCGGCCAAGGCGGTCAGGGCATTGCCGGAGACCTGCATGCCCTTCCAATCCGACTTCATCACAGCTCCCAGCTGGTGATAGAAGTCGATTGACGGAGTGTTCCAATCGAGCACGGCCCATTCGAAGCGAGGACAACCCTCAGCTACGGCGATCGCGGCGACGCGAGTGAGGAGGGCTTTGCCAATTCCCTTCCCGCGATGCTCAGGGTTGACGTACAGGTCTTCGAGATAGATGCCGGCGTGGCCGCGCCAGGTGGAGTAGCTATAAAAATAGAGCGCGAAGCCTGCGGGGGTGGTCGTGTCTGTGCTGATCAGCTCGGCGATGATGCAGTCGAAGCGTTTGGTGGGGCCAAAGCCATCGCGAAGGAGGTCGGCTTCCGTGGCGAGGACCGCGTCCGGTTCGCGCTCGTAGGTGGCGAGATCGCGAACGAACTTGAGGATCTGCGGAACGTCGGCAGGGGTCGCGGGGCGGAGATTGAGCGCGTCGTCGGTACGTGATTGGCGGTCGGTCATCGCTGATTTTCCTGTGCTCATGGTTTAGACGAGTCGTCGGCGGCCTTCGCACCAGGTTGAGCGGCGAGCCATTTGTCGAAGGGAATGTTGAAGTCGAAGAGCTGCTTTTTGCCGTCAAGGGTGTGGACCATCTTGATGTAGAGTTCAGCGCCCTTCAGCGGCTGGTCTGGAAGCGAACGGACGTCATAGAAGAGGTAGCCGGCGAGAGTGCTATGCGGGTCGACGGTGGTTCCATTGAAGCCAAAATCGTTGTCATCCTTGATGATCGATTTGTCGACATCCTTGTCGTGAAGGGTGATGGGCGGCAGGGGCATCGGCATGGGAATCTTGCGGCCGGCTGTGCCTTTGGTGGAGAAGAGGCGACGCTGGAGATCATCGTCGGTGGCTGCGGGAATCTTGTCGTTGTTGATGGAGATGAACTGGATGCGGGCATCGGCCAGGGAGAGCGGTGTGTCGCTGTCGTTGGTAAAGATGACGCGAATCGCAACAAAGCCGTGCTGGATGTAGGGGAGGCGGAAGAAGTCGCAGTCTTTGGAATCGTCGCAGGGATCGGCGGCAACAGTGACTTTTTCGTTGGCGTGCGTCTCGAAGGCCGCGTACTGATTGGCAGGTTTTGCGGGGGGTGCCTTTTTGTCGGCGGCCCGGGTAGTGGCTGCAAAGATGCAGAAAATTGTTACTAGTAGGATCGAAATCGTGGGGAACCGGTAGGACATCATGGCCAGAGTTGATTATCATCTGCGCTGGCGTACAAGGTAAAGCGAGGACACGGCGACGGTGATGATGGTGATGTATAGCTCGTTGCTGCTGGCCGTGCTGGTGGTAGGCGCCCCGTATTGGCTGGTGCGGATGGCGACCAGCGGACGATACAGAGCCGGGTTGCGGGGACGTCTGGGGGTGGTGCCAAGAGGGCTGCATGCGGCGGTGAGCGGGCAAAGTGTGGTGTGGGTCCATGCAGTGAGCGTGGGCGAAGTGATGGCCGCGACCCGGTTGATTCGCGAACTGAAGGAGAGATTGCCGGGTTGGGTAGTAGCGATTTCGACGACGACGGAGACGGGGCAGAGACTGGCAAAGGAGAGACTGCCGGATTCGCCTGTGTTTTATCTGCCACTGGACCTCAAATTTTCCGTGAGGAGGTATTTGCGGGTGCTGCAGCCGCGAATGCTGGTGCTGATGGAGAGCGAGTTCTGGCCGCGATTGATCAAAGAGTGCGCGAAGGATGGCGTACCAATTGCAGTAGTCAACGCGCGGATCTCGGATCGGTCGTTTCCCAGGTACATGCGGCTGCGGCGTCTGTGGCGACCGTTCCTGGAGATGATCTCACTGTTTCTTGCGCAGAGTAGAGAGTCCGCAGAGAGGCTGGAGAAGATTGGTGCTCCGACGACGCGGGTGCGAGTGATGGGGAATCTGAAGTATGACGTTCAGTCGAGAAGCGACACCCAGATGGCCAGAAGGATCGCGTCCATGCTCTCCGGAACGAAACTCATCGTCGCGGGGAGTACGCTGGCGGGTGAGGAAGAGGCGTTATTGGCTGCGTGGCCCGCGATTTTGAAGGGGGTTCCCGATGCATCGCTGCTGATAGCTCCGAGGCATCCGGACCGTTTTGAAGAGGTTTGGCAGCTGATTCAGAGGAGCGGATCTCCGTTTTTGCGGTGCAGCCAGATGCCGCAGAGTAACGATCCTGTCGCCGAGGGCACGATCCTTTTGCTGGATACGATTGGAGATCTCGCATCGGTGTATGGAGTGGCAGCGGTGGCCTTCGTTGGGGGGAGTCTGGTTCCAAAGGGCGGTCACAATCCGCTGGAGCCGGCTCAGTTTGGGGTGCCGGTGGTGACCGGTCCTTCGTTCGAGAATTTTCGTGAGATCGTGAAGACCATGCAAGAGGCCAAGGCAATTCGTATCGTTGCCAAGGACGAACTCGCGGAGACTCTGATCGGTATTCTGCGGGGGACGAATGACGAGAGGGCGCTTGGGCAACGAGGACGAGCCGTGTTTCAAGCAGAGGCGGGCGCAACTGTGCGAACGGCACAAGCCCTGGTTTCGCTGTTGGAGCAGAGGGCTGGTGCAGCGCGATGAAGATACGACGACCATGGCTGCTGCCGCTGACTCCGCTCTACGGGGCTGCGCTTGCGTTCAAGAGGCAGCTGTTCGCGTGGGGATGGTTGAAGCAATTCCATCTTGAGAGCACCGTGATTAGTGTGGGCAGTGTGTCTGCGGGCGGCGCGGGCAAGACACCTGTGGTTCTCATGCTGGCTGAGATTCTGCGGCACCGTGGCTACGCAGTGCGGATCCTGACGCGAGGTTATAAACGCGACTCGGAGGCGATTGCAAGGGTCGAGCCGTTTGACGATGCGAGATGGCATGGAGATGAACCGGTGCTGCTGGCGCAGCGATCGGGAGTGCCGGTGTACGTCGGAGCGGACCGCTATCAGGCCGGCGTGATGGCCGAACAGAGCGAGCCGTCGCAAAAACTTGTTGTGCATCTGCTGGACGATGGATTTCAACATCGGAAACTGGCTCGTGATATCGATATTGTTCTTCTGACGCGGGAGGATGTCGAAGACACGCTGCTGCCCGCTGGCAATCTGCGAGAGCCGCTCGAGGCCGTGGCGGCGGCGGATATCGTGATTCTGCGCGAGGAGGAGGCGGATTCTCTGAGGAGTGTAATCTGCGGATTTAGTGAGTCAAAGGACAAGCCCGCGATCTGGGTGACGCGGCGGCAGCTGAGCCTGGGTGAGGCTGGAGAGGTGGCGCTGCCGACGATGCCGTTTGCTTTTTGCGGAATTGCGAGGCCTGACAGCTTTACGAGAATGCTCGCCGGGCAAGGCTATGAAGCGGTGAAGACAGTCGCCTTTGAAGACCACCACGCTTACACCGAGGCTGATATTTCGCGTCTGATGCACGAGGCACGGGCGGTCGAAGCGAATGGATTTGTGACGACAGAGAAAGATGCCGTAAAGTTGACGCCGATGATGCGAGACCGGCTGGAGATGGTGGGACCCATCGTGGTAGCTCGGCTGCACGTGGAGTTGTTGGACGAGAAAGAGTCGCTGGAGCAGCTGGTGAGCCTGGTGGGCCGGCTGGATCGACGCAAACGCTAGAGATGTTGAAGCGTAAGTCTTACATGAGAAAATCGAGCCTTGGCCATTGAACGCACGCTCTCTTCGTCGCTCGATATCGCAAGCCACGCGGCGGATCGTACGAAGCGTGTGTTGATTGTGCGGATTGGCGCGATGGGAGATGTGCTGCACGCGATGCCGGCGGTGGCTGCGCTTCGCGATCTTCATCCGGAGTGGTTTATCGGATGGGTGATCGAGCCTTTTTGGAGTGTTCTGCTGCAGGCTTCGACGGATCACCATCGAATTGCGCAGGAAGCGAGGCGTAGCGAGAGCAGACCGCTGGTCGATCAGTGGCACCCGTATCCTGCAAGAGAGTGGAAGAGGCGGCCTTTTGCGTTATCTACCCTGAAGGAGATCAACACGGTGCGCCGTGAGTTGCGGGCGGCCGAGTATGACCTGTGCGTCGACATGCAGGGATCGCTCAAGTCTGCTGTTGCGGGGCGAATGGCGGGGGCGCAGGTGTTTGTGGGACCAGCGAAGCCTCGGGAGGCAGCGGCGCGGCGGCTTTACGGGCAACGGGTGACGACCAGCACGACCCATGTGGTCGAGCAGGGATGCGAGTTGCTGGGTGCGGCGGTGGGCGAGACTCTGAAGCCAGCGGCGGTCACGCTTCCTATAAATCCGCAGGCGGAAGCATGGTGTGACAGACTCCTGACTCAGACCTCATCGACCAAGGGCAAGTTCGCCTATCTTGCACCAACGGCTGGATGGGGCGCGAAGCAATGGCCAGCGGAGAGATACGGCGCCGTCGCGGCAGCTTTGGGTCGGGCTGGATACCACGTACTGGTGAATGACCCCCCGGGACATCGGTTCGCCGATGCAGTCGTCGAGGCGAGTGGCGACGTGGCTATTTCGGTTCCCTGCTCGGTCGAGCAGATGATCGCGCTTGTGCGCAGAGCTGGGGTCGTGATCGCAGGGGATACCGGACCGCTGCATCTGGCTGCTGCGCTGGAGCGGCCGGTGGTTGGCTTGTATGGGCCGACCGATCCCGCGAGGAATGGCCCATATATGGCCGATGGCGCAAGGGCGCGAGTGTTGCGGCATGAGTCCAGCACGACAGACCACTCGCGACACTCACGTACCGAATCGGGGTTGATGCAGATAACCGTGGAGGAGGTCGTGGAGGCTGCGCTCGAGTTGCTGCGTACCGGACAGGATAAAGTGAAGGTGTGAGCGAACGAACGAGTTGGCAGAGAATTGCGCGGCGGATTCGCGTGCCGTTGGGATTTGTCTTTGCCGCGGTGTTTCTGTGGCTGGCGCGACCAACCGGGAAGACAATGCTGCTGAGCCTGCTGCTAGTGATTCCGGGTGTGTGGCTGCGGGCCTATGCGGCTGGGTACGTTCGCAAGAATGCCGAGCTGACGTTCACCGGACCTTATGCGTACACGCGGAATCCGCTCTACCTGGGGTCGATGCTGATCGCTTTTGGGTTCGCGGCTGCAGCAGGCAGCTGGGTGATTCTGATTGCGCTGGCGGCGCTGTTTGCGGTCATCTATATTCCCACCATTCAAAGTGAGGAAGGCTATCTGCGGCAGCAGTTTGCGGGCTTCGACGAATATGCGGCGAAGGTGCCGCGCCTGCTGCCACGACTCACGCCGGCGTCGTTTCCGGCCGACCAGAACGCGAGCCTGGGCAGGTTCTCCTGGGGACAGTGGCAACACCACCGCGAGTACAATGCTCTTATGGGTGCTGGCGCAATCTATCTTGCGCTGGCGGTCCGGCTATTTCTCAATCACCATGGGGTGACGGGGGGTCCACGCTGAAGGCGCGGAGGCTGGGGCGGAATGGCCCACAAACTTCAACTCGTGAGAGTGCTGCCCTTTGCTGAAGCCGGAACGGATCTTTCTTGCGTTTGTTTTCCTGATGTCGTGTTCCTTCGACTCGCTCACCGCGAACGCACAGCTTTTGGGGCTGGGACCGAAGCCGGCACCGACGCCAGTGGTCATTCCGACCTTGCAGCCACCGCTGCCGAGTTTTGCCTTCCCTGAAAAACAGACCCTGACCTTTACCGTTGACTGGCGAGTTTTTACGGCAGGCACAGCCGTTTTTCAGATAGAGCAGCAGGGGACGGTGCAGAAGATTACAGCTACGGCCGACTCGACCGGCGCGGTGACGATGTTGTTTCCCGTGGTGGATAAGTTTCAGGCCGGCTTCGACACCAAAACAGGCTGCTCGACCGGCTTCAGCAAGCAGGTGCAGGAGGGGCGGCGGAAGGTATCGAGCGAGCTGAGCTTCGACTATTCGCAAGGTAAGCAGAAACAGGTTGAGAAGAATCTCGTAAAGGGAACGTCGAAGGAGCAGGTAGCGTCGATTCCAGCCTGCGTAACCGACTCGCTCTCAGCAATGTTTTACGCTGCCTCGCAGCCAATGGCCGTGGGCCAGAGTATCCGCCTTCCGTTGGCCGACTCCATGCGTACCGTGACGGTGGCCATGAAGGTGGAATCCAAGGAAGAGATTAAGACACCCGCGGGAACCTTCCAGACGCTCAAAGTCGAGCCCACTGCCGACGAGGGAATCGTGAAGAACCGAGGGCACATCTGGGTGTGGTATACCGACGACGCGCGGCATATGCCGGTGCAGATTCAGGCGCGACTGTTTTGGGGAACGATCACCTTCCACTTGCAGTCGTACGAAACGAAGTAAGACGAAAGACGGCTTTTTGATGACAGATTCAACGCAGGATTCAGGACCGGATCCGGACAAGTTCGTAACTGTGGGCAAGTTTCTCGAGCCTGTGAATGCACAGATGGCGAAGGGGATGCTCGAGTCGGCAGGGATTGAATGTTTTCTTCAGGGCGAGAACGCCAACAGTCTGCTGGCGCTGGCTTTTCGCGCCCGGCTGCTGGTGCACAAGCAGGACGAAGATACAGCGCGCGAGATTCTGGGCGAGGCAGTTGGAGAGCTGACCGGAGACGAGCTAACCGAAGAGGAGCGGCACGAGTTGGAGGCTGGCGATGACAAAGGCTGAAGACAGCCGTCCACGCGCCGTGCTCTGCCTGTCCGGTGGGATGGATTCGAGTGTGTGTGCGGCGCTCGCGGCTCGGGACTACGACGTCTTCGCCGTCCACTTCAGCTACGGCCAGAGGACAGAAGCGCGCGAGTTGCGCTCCTCCCAGGAGGTTGCCCGCATTGTTGGAGTAAAAGAGCTGCTGCACCTGAAGATCGATCTATTCCGGCGGATCGGTGGGTCGGCGTTGACCGATACCGCCATCGCGGTGCCGGTGGCAGGGGATGAGGCGGCCATCGGAAACGAGGTGCCGGTGACCTATGTTCCCTTCCGGAATGCGCATTTCCTCTCGGCAGCAGTGAGTTGGGCCGAGGTTCTGGGCGCAGAGACGGTCTTTATCGGAGCAGTTGAGCAGGACAGCTCCGGCTATCCCGACTGCCGTCCCGCTTACTATGACGCGTTCAATCAGCTGATTAGAATGGGCACCAAAGACGGAAAAATCCAGGTCGCGACACCGTTGATCGAGATGCGCAAGAGCGAGATCGTCCGGCTGGGAGTTGAACTGGGTGCACCGTTCCATGTAAGTTGGTCATGCTATTCCGGCGAGACCAAGGCCTGCGGCGTGTGCGAGAGCTGCGTTCTGCGACTGCGGGCATTTCGTGAAGCCGGCGCGGCCGATCCCATACCGTATGCGGTCCTGTGATCGCCGCATTTTGCATCAAATTGAGTGAATCAAACTAGAGGAAGTACAATCCGCTTCGCAAGAAAGACTTATGCCCAGGTTGATGGGCCAGGAGAAAAGAGCATGAAACGTATCGGATTCAAGATAAGCAGCACCGCGGCAGCCGCTCTGCTGGTAATCCTGGCGATGGCCCAGCCCACTCGCTTGACAGCACAGGCAGCAGCAGCGGCGACGGCAAGTATTCACGGACATGTTCTCAATCCTGCAGGCATCGCCATCACTCATGGCGAAGTTAGACTGACGACGGATCGCTCGTCGGAAGCGAAAGATCGCAAGTATCCGTATAAATTTCCCATCGATCAGAACGGAGACTACAAGGGCACCGGGATAACTCCGGGAAACTATGTCGTATTCGTCTTCCAGGACGACAAGAGCCTGGACTTTAACGAGACTGTTCCAATCGCCAAGGATGAAGACAAGTTGGTGAACTTCGACATGTCTCGTCCCGAGTACATCAGCAAGATGAGTCCGGAAGATCGGAAGGCGCTCGAGGAGTACAAGAAGCGGAACGCCGAAGTAGTCGCCAACAATTCGAAGATTGCGAACCTGAACACTCTGCTGACCCAGGCGCGCGCGGACAATAAGGCAGGAAACTACGACTCGGCGATCACTGCTATGAAGCAGGCCACTGAGAGCAAACCCGACGAGGGAATCCTCTGGGTCACACTGGGAGATGCACAGCTTGGTAGCGGAGAGGCTGCGGCCAAAGCGGCTAAAACGGCAGGTACCTCTGCAAATGATCCCGCGATCCTGCAGAAGTACACCGATGCTGCTACCTCCTACAAAAAAGCGGCTGATTTAAACGCCGCCTCTAAGAAGCCAAACCCCGAGACCTCTGGCGTGGCCTACAACCAGTTGGGCAAAGCAGAAGCGGATCTAGGGGACGCCAAGGCCTCCTCCGACGCCTACGATCAGGCTGCCAAGGCCCAACCGGAGAAGGCGGGAATGTACTACTACAACGAAGCCGCAACGCTCTACAACGCAGGCAAGATGACTGAGGCGGGTGCCGCGGCCGACAAGGCAATCGCAGCCGATCCGAAGAAGGCAGATGCTTATTACATCAAGGGACAGGCACTGATTCCGCTGGCTACCGTCGATCCCAAGACTCAGAAGATCGTGGCCCCCCCGGGCTGCGTTGAGGCTTATCAGGAGTATCTCGAACTGGCACCCGACGGCGCCCATGCTGCAGATGTCAAGGGTATCCTCGAGGGCATTGGGGCACCGGTGAAGTCGAGCTTCAAGGCTGGAAAGAAGTAATCTCTGAAAGAAGTGGAAGGCCCCGGGCGACGCTGCTCGGGGCCTTTTGTTTTTCAGGCTAGTGGCTGAGAGGGAGAAAAGAGTGCAGGCTGCGGCTAGAGTTTTGGGCTTCGACGAAGCTCTCGCAAAAGTGCTGGCGCACGCAGCCGCACTTCCGCGCCCGCAGAGCGAGACGCTTGCATTGATGGCTTGCGCAGACCGCGTGCTGGCGGAGACCATCCTCGCAGATCGTGACCAGCCGCCGTTCGACCGGTCGACCCGCGACGGATTTGCGCTGCGTGCAGCCGATACTGCAGCCCCATTGAAGGTCGTGGGCCAGATAAGGGCCGGCGAGCAGTGGCAGGGCGGCGCACTGGAGCATGGCACTACCGTTGAAATCATGACGGGCGCACCTATTCCGCTCGCCTACGACGCCGTCGTAATGATCGAGCATATCGAACGCGATCAAGACTCGATTCGTCTGACCGCCGGGCGAACGATTCGAAGCGGAGAGAATATCGTTCCGCAGGGGTCGGAGGCCAGGGCGGGGCAATCGGTATTACTCCCTGGAACTGTAATCGAAGGCGCTGAAATCGCGCTTGCGGCGGCTTGCGGGCGCTCAGACCTGCAGGTGTTCCGCAGACCGAGAGTCGCAATCGTCGCCACGGGCGATGAATTAGTGACCTTGAATGCAACCCCTGGACCGCAACAGATTCGAAACTCCAACAGCTATGGGCTGGCGGCGCTTGTGGCGCGCACAGGGGGAGTGCCGGTGCAGATGCCCATCGCTCCGGATCGACGAGCGGAGCTTGAACGAACCATCCGTGCAGCGCGCGACTCTGACCTCATTCTTCTGTCGGGTGGGGTTTCCATGGGCAAGTATGACTTGGTGGAGGAGGTTCTCGAAGGCCTCGGCGCGGAGTTCTTTTTCACCGGAGTGAAGATGCAACCGGGAAAGCCTCTCGTCTTTGGACGGTTGCCGGCCACTGACGAGTTCCCCTCACAATTCTTCTTCGGCCTGCCCGGAAATCCCGTTTCGACGCAGGTGACGTTTCATTGTTTTGTTGAACCACTGCTGCGAGCGATGGGTGGGGCCACCGCGCAGGGGCCGCGCTTCGTGCAGGCGACACTGGCCGAGGATGTCGCCGGGAAGCCCGGCCTGATGCGGGTTTTACCTGCGCGATGGACTGCCGACCGCGTACGGCCGGAGGTGCGGCTCGTGGGGTGGCAGGGGTCTGGCGATCTGGCCGCAAATGCGCGGGCAAACTGCTACGCCGTGCTGCCGCCCGAGAGAGAGCGGTTCGCGGCCGGCGACGTCATTACGGTGCTCTTGCGCTAGATCAGGGCTGCTGCGGTAGGCTTGTGTGATGGATGATGTGGACTACACCTCCGAACGTCTGATCGATGACGACCCCGAGCCTCTCGGCAATGACGCGGACTTTCCGCCCCGAACCCCGGTCCCCTTGCACCTCTCGCACTACGACCGAGCGGGCGAGGCTCACATGGTGGATGTGAGCGAGAAAGCGTTGACGCGACGCGAGGCTGTGGCGGCGGCGTTTGTCGAGCTGTCCGATGCGGTGCTCAACGCGCTGCCGCAGAACCCCAAAGGCAATCCACTCGAGGTCGCGCGATTCGCAGGAATTCAAGCCGCGAAACAAACCTCCAGCTTAATCCCGATGTGTCACCAACTGGCGCTCAGCTACGTGGACGTGCAGGCAAGAGTGGTAGACGGCGGCGTCGCAATAGAGGCGACCGCAGCTACAGTCGCTGGCACAGGCGTGGAGATGGAGGCAATGGTAGCGGCCTCAATTGCAGCGCTGACGGTCTACGACATGACCAAGGCGCTCGACAAAGGAATCCGAATCCGTGAGGTCGTGCTGGTGCGCAAGAGCGGCGGGAAGAGCGGAGACTATCGCCGTCTTTAGGTCAGACAGCAGCCGCGAGGGTGACGGCGAAGAGATGTTGCGGGTCCTGCCAAGAGTTTGTCCGCTTGAAGCCAGCGGAGTCCAGAAGATCCTCAACTGCAGGGGCGGTAAATTTGTAACTGTTCTCGGTATGAATGCTTTCGCCCTGGGCGAAATCGACCGTAAATGCGGGGCCGCTGGCGTTGGCGGGAATATGAACGCGCTGGTCGGCGAGCGATTCCAGATGCATCTCGATCCGGGACTGGGTTGGGTTCCAACAAGCTCGGTGGCGGAAGTTTCGAAGCACAAAGTCCGCGCCAAGATCGCGATTCAGCCGAGTCAGAACGTTCAGATTGAAGGCAGCAGTCACTCCGGCGGCATCGTCGTAGGCGGCAAGCAGCATGGCTGCAGTTTTGTTGGCGTTGGAGCCACCGCTGGGCGCGAGGTCCGTGCCAAGTAGAAGAGTGTCCCCCGGAAGAAGTTGGGCGCGGAGATTGCGAAGGACATCTTTCGCGTCCTCGGGCGTGAAGTTCCCGATACTTGAACCAATGTAGAGGGCCAGCGTTCTCGTCTCAACGAGTCGATTGAGCGGAAGAGCCTCGCGTGTGTAATCAGCAACCTGGCTGCGGACGGCGACGCCGGGAATGTTGGCCAGGATGTTCTCGCTGGCTTCGGCGAGGGCAGTCTCGGAGACGTCAACAGGCTGGTAGACAACGCTTCCCTGCTGGCGTACGGCTTCGGCCAGAAGGATGCCGGTTTTGGTGGCAGTGCCAGCCCCTAGCTCGATAAGGGTGAGTTTTCCTCTTGGCCCCTGCCCAAGCGCAGCTTCGCGAAGAATCTCATCGGCATGTGCCGTGAAGATGCTGCGTTCCGTCCGGGTGAGGTAATACTCAGGGAGTTCGGTGATCTGTTCGAACAGATGCGATCCAAGCTCGTCATAGAACAGCCACGGGGTGAGGGTTTTAGGATTGTTAGAAAGACCGAGGCGTGCCTCGTATCCAACGGCATCAAGAGTACTTATCACCGGCTCGTCTAGCGCGAAGGTCGTTGATGGCACGTTGTGTCCCCCATAAATTGATGGCTGAATGGAAAGTATGACTCAGCGTCGATCCCACCGCTGCGTCGATTTGATGCACCTGGGAGGCGTTTCGTGCCAATTATTCTCTGCTATTTTGACTTCTTTGCAAAGAGAAGTTGATTTACACGAAAGAAAGGTCGATTTACTTGCTCAGATCGAGGTGGGCTATACAACCCCACCTACTGTCCTAGTATCGCCAGCTCGTTACGTCCGCTCCCGCCGGCGCCGTCTTGGCAATTCGATCCATGATTTTAGGCAGGTACATCGTGTTGTAGTGGAGCCGCGAAAAAGCATTCGGCAGCGTCGGATCCCCATTCCAGCAGTGCTCCGCCCGCGGCCCATACAGCACCTCGCCGTCGTAAGGCACGCCATGCCCGGGTGTCCCCGTAGTCTTCAGAAAATCCTCCATCAGATAGACCGCATCGTTCAAAAAATATGTGTCATCGCTACCGACATACAGATGAATCTTCCCTTGCAGCTTCGGCCCCAGCGTCTCCCAGTCTTTCTGTAGCTTCGCGTTCAGGTCGTAGTGTTCCTTCCAATACTCTGCGACCTTGTGATCGATCGCCCCGGTCACCTTATCGAAGATCGGCTCCGGATATCCATCTTTGCCCTGCGGAGAATACACCGCCTGCCAGATATCGAACTGATCGCCCGACCGCCCGTGGTCGCCCAGAGCTGCCTCGTACGCAATGTTGTCGCGCATCGAGATCAGCGTGTGTCCCAGATAGTCACGCATCGCCGGCTGCTCCACCCTCTTGTTCGCGCCCTGAAGGTAAAACATGTTTTCGTCTTTATAAAGATCCCGCGTCATGTACGCATGAAAGTCCACCGGGTCCGGGCAAGCCACAAACGCTCCGTTGTAATGGTCGGGATAGAAGATCTGCACCGCGAGTGACTCCCACCCACCGGTTGATCCGCCATACATGAACCGCGCCCAGCCCTGTCCAATCGCGCGAAACTGCTTCTCCACTGCAGGAATCAGCTCGGTCTCAATCGCATCGCCGTACGGCCCCAGGTTCGCGGAGTTCACCGCATACGAATCGTCATAGTAGGGATTCGCATGTTGAATCTTCATCACCAGAACGCGTGGAAATTTAGGACTGATCCACTGCTGATACTCCTTGTAAGCCTCCTCCTGCTGAATCCGGTTGTATCCCTCAAGATGAAACCGCTCCGAGTAGCTCGGCTTCAAATTCGGATCAGGTGGAGTCGTGCGAAAATCATCGAACCCCGTCACGTAGTGATCGTGAAAGATCACCAACGGATAGTGCGCCTCCGCATGCTCCTCGAAGCCCTCGGGCACCAGCACCACGGCACTTAAAAACGTCGGCGTTCCCCAGAACTTCGTCAGCAACGCACTCTGAATGCGGATATGCCGAACATATTTTGTATCCGCTTCAGGCACTATTGGCGGGATCACCTGGTCCAGCGAAATCGCAATCGGCGCACCGCCCGGGCCGACGTGAACTTTCACTGGCTTGCTATACAAATTCCCCGGCGCCAGATTCCAATGTTTCCCCTCACCGCGGTCCGGCGACAGTTTGATCGTCTTGCCATCCGCACGATGAAATGTCTGATACACATCCAAAACTGCCTGCGCCGTATAGTCGCCCGCAGGAACATCCTTCAAACTCCTGATTGGATATCCCGCGGCCTTGTCGTCCACCACAACGCTCTGTCCCGGCTTCAACCCATCGACCGTCACACCAAAGACGATCTGGCTCCGTGGCGTGTCGTCAATCTGCATCCGGGGCTCCTCCGACGGATCATTCGACAACAGAAACAGCACCCGCCCGTCCAGCGGCTTCGCCGATTGCGCAGCAGGAAAAGAAACCGAAACCGCCTGAACACCGGTCTGAGCACTCCCAGTCTCAGCACACAAAGACACACAGACGGCAGCGAACGTAATGACGCAAGGGATCGAAAGGAGACGCATTGGGCAAGTATACAAAGCAGCGTCCCCGCAAGCGGCATTATCTTCGGGCCATCTGTCCTGTGGGATTGGTATCATCCTCTCACCGTTCCTATCCGAGTAAGCAGGCACTCTCTCAAAGACCTGGCCGGGCCTCCGTGGAGAAAAGATGAAAGCACCCCAGTTCGCATTCAAGAAATTCGCAGCAGCAACGCTCGCTTGCGGTCTCGCAACGGCGTCGATGGCGATGGCCGCAGACAATCTGCCGGCCGCCAAGCCGCTGAAGCTCCCCGAACTCAAGTACGAAAAGTACACTCTGCCGAACGGCCTCGTCGTCCTCACTCACGAAGACCATCGCCTGCCGCTCGTCGCAATCGATCTCTGGTATCACGTCGGTCCTCTCAATGAGCGTGCAGGCCGCACCGGCTTTGCTCACCTCTTCGAGCACATGATGTTCGAAGGCTCCGAGCACGTCGGCGAAAAAGCTCACATCAAATATCTCGAAGGCGCAGGCGCTACCGACATCAACGGCACCACTGACTTCGACCGCACCAACTACTTCGAAACCCTGCCCAGCAATCAGCTAGAGCTCGGCCTTTGGCTCGAAAGCGACCGCATGGGCTTCCTCCTCGAAGGCCTCGACCGGACCAAGCTCACCAACCAGCGTGACGTCGTCCGCAACGAACGCCGCCAGGGCGAAGGCACACCCTACGCGTTGGCCGACGAGCAGGCTTACCACATGCTCTTCCCGCAGGATCATCCCTACTACGCCTCCGTCATCGGCTCCCATGCCGACATCGAAGCCGCCCGCATCAACGACATCCGCGACTTTCACCAGCACTTCTATACGCCCAATAACGCCAGCATCGCCATCGCCGGTGACTTCGACGCAGCAAAGCTGAAAGCGCTCCTCACAAAATACTTCGGCCCCATCCCACAAGGCCCTGCCGTCGAGCCAGTCACCGTAAAAACCCCGCCCATCACCGCTCAGAAGCGCGCCACTGTCACGGACACTGTCCAACTCCCGCGCCTCACCGTCGCATGGCTTACCCCTCCCGTCTTCACTTCAGGCGACGCTGAAACCGACCTCCTCGTTCACATCCTCGGCGGTGGCAAAGCCAGCCGACTGTATCGCAAGCTCGTCTATGAGCAGCAGGTCGCACAAACCGTCACCTGCGATCTCAACACCCTCAAGCTAGGCTCGGTCGCCAACTGTGACATCACCGCCAAACCCGGTGTCTCGCTCGAGACCCTGGAAGCAGCGCTTTGGAAAGAAGTAGCCAGTCTTCAGACAGACGGCCCCACCCAGGCCGAACTCGATCGCGCCCGCACCGTCGACGTCACTGCGAAGATCACCGGCCTCCAGCGCCTCGGCGGCTTCGGCGGCGTTGCCGACACGCTCGACCGCTACAACCAGTTCCTCGACGACCCCGGCTATCTTCCGAAAGACATCGCTCGCTACCAGGCCGCCACCCTCGCCTCGGTCAAGCAGGCCGCCGCGCAATACTTTGGCAAAGATCAAAGCGTCGTCGTCAGCTGCGTCCCGGGCAAAAAAGTAGTAGACGACGTCCCCCGCAGCCCTGACAACACCGATGCCGACGTCAAGCTCACGGCTCCCTACACCGCGCAATTTGAGGATCAACAGAACTGGCGCAAGACCGCACCCGCGCCCGGCCCAACCACGGCCTTCCATCTTCCCGTTCCAAAAACCTTCACCCTCGCCAACGGCCTGCAGGTCTATCTGCTCGAAGACCACTCGCTCCCGGTCTTCAGCGCTGCGGTTGTAGCTCGCGCCGGCAGCGAGTCTGACACCCCTGCTAAAGCTGGCCTCGCCGGCTTTACCGCCCGCCTCCTCACCGAAGGAACCACCCAACGCTCCGCCACGCAGCTCGCTGACGACGCCGAGCAGATCGGCACCGCGCTTACCTCCGTCGCAGACGTAGACAGTGCGAATGCCAGCCTCAACGCGCTCAGCAACAACACCGAAGCCGGCCTCGATCTCCTCTCCGACGTCATCGAACACCCCACCTTCGCACCTGACGAGGTCGAACGCATCCGCAAACAGCGCCTCGTCGCCATCCTCCAGGAAGGCGATCAGCCCGTAGCCTCCGTCCTTCGCGTGGGCTTCCACACGCTCTACGGAGACCATCCCTACGGCATCCGGCCCATCGGAAACACCGATGGCATCAAATCCATCACACGCGACGACATCGCAAGCTTCTGGCAGGCTCACTACGGCCCCAAAGACTCCGCGCTCGTCCTCGCGGGCGACATCAGCGAATCCGAGGTTAAACACCTCTCCGAAAAATACTTCAAATCCTGGTCGGGTGCAGCCTCCACAGCCGTCGCCGTTCCTGCTGCACCCACCCCACCCGGCCTCAAGATTGTCATCGTGGATAAACCCGGTGCCCCGCAGACCGCGCTCTTCGCAATCGGTCTCGGCCTTCCCCGCACCACCCCCGACTACCCCGCCGTCATGATCATGAACAACGTACTCGGCGGTCTCTTCGCGAGCCGCATCAACATGAACCTCCGCGAGGAGCACGGGTACACCTACGGGGCCACCTCAGGCTTCATGATGTACCGCACGGGAGGCCCGTTCTACAGCGGCGCCCAGGTCCGTACCGACGTCACCGCTCCTGCCGCCAAGCAGCTCATGCTGGAGCTCAACCGCATCCGTACCGATCCCCCCACCGATGCCGAACTCAAACTGGCAAAGGATTCTCTCCTCCATTCACTCCCCGGCGACTTTGAAACCACCAAAGCCTCCATCGGCGGACTGCGTCAACTTTTCGTCTACGGCCTCCCGCTCGACTACTTCGCCAAGCTACCCGCCAGATACGAAGCCGTAACGCCAGCCGAGGTCTCGAAAGCCGCTCAAACCGACGTCCATCCGGACCAGCTCATCCTGATGGCCGTTGGCGATCGCGCAAAGATCGAACCGAGCCTGAAGGAACTCAACCTCGGTCCAATCGAGTACCGCGACACCACCGGCAACCTCATCAAATAACGCACTCAAAACAGAAAGGCCGCAGAGCAATCACTCTGCGGCCTTTCTCATTTAACTAACTGTCTTCGCTATACGAAATCGCTAAGCCTTCCCGAGCACCTTCGCCATCGCCTCGCCAATCTCCGCTGGCGACTTCACCACGGTAATCCCAGCCTCGGTCATCGCCTTCATCTTCTCGGCAGCCGTACCCTCGCCGCCAGAGATGATCGCGCCCGCATGCCCCATCCGTCGTCCCGGAGGAGCCGTCTGTCCAGCGATGAATCCAACTACCGGCTTCTTCACATGCTCTTTGATGTACTTCGCCGCCGCCTCTTCGGCCGAGCCGCCGATCTCCCCAATCATGATGATCGCCTCGGTCTCCGGATCCTCATTCAGCAGCTTCAGCGCATCGATATGCGTCGTACCAATAATCGGATCGCCGCCAATTCCAATCGCCGTAGACTGCCCAATCCCGCGCGTAGTCAGCTGGTAAACCGCCTCATAAGTCAGCGTTCCCGACTTCGACACAATCCCAACTGAGCCTTCCTTATGAATCCGCCCCGGCATAATCCCGACCTTCGCCTTACCCGGAGAAATCACTCCCGGACAATTAGGTCCAATCAGCCGTGTCTTCGTTCCCTTCACAAACTCCCACGTCTTCACCATGTCGAGAACCGGAATTCCCTCAGTGATGCAAATCACCAGAGGCACACCCGCAGCCGAAGCCTCCAGAATTCCATCCGCAGCAAACGGCGGCGGCACAAAGATCACTGACACATTTGCGCCCGTCTCTTTCACCGCCTCTTCAACGGTGTTGAACACCGGCCAGCCTTCGTGCGTGGTCCCACCCTTACCCGGCGTCACACCACCAACCACCTTCGTGCCGTACTCCGCGCAGCCCTTCGCGTGAAAAGTCCCTTCACGCCCCGTAATTCCCTGCACAATCAGCCGCGTATTCTTATCAACCAAAACCGCCATTATTTGCCACCTTTCGCAGCAGCCACAGCAAGATCCGCGGCTTCCTTCATCGTCTGCCCCACCTGAAAGTTCAATCCCGAGTCAGCCAGAATCTTCCGGCCTTCTTCTACGTTCGTGCCTTCGAGGCGAAGAATGATCGGTATCTTCACGCCGAGCTTCTTCGCCGCGTTCACCACTCCCTGAGCCAGCACATCCACGCGCAGAATTCCGCCAAAGATGTTGATGAAGATCGCCTTCACATTCGGATCGCTCAGCAAAATCCCGAACGCATTTTCGATCTGCTCCTGATTCGCTCCGCCACCGACGTCAAGGAAATTTGCCGCACTGCCGCCGGCGTACTGAATGATGTCCATCGTCGCCATGGCAAGTCCCGCGCCATTCACCATGCAGGCGATCGTGCCATCGAGCTTGATGTAGTTCAGCGCAAACTTGCTCGCCTCAACCTCCAGCGGATCTTCCTCCGCAAGATCGCGAAGCTCCTTCAGATCCTTATGCCGGAACATCGCGTTGTCGTCGAAGTTGATCTTGCAATCGAGCGCCAGCAGCTTGTCATCCTTCGTCGTGATGAAAGGATTGATCTCCATCAGCGTCGAATCCGTCTCGACAAAAGCCTTATACAAGCCCGTCATAAACTTCACGGCATCATTGATCTGGGTAGGCTTCAGCCCCAGCTTGAATGCCAGCTTCCTCGCCTGATAGGGCGCAAAGCCCACCGCAGGATCGATGTACTCCTTGTAGATAAGTTCCGGAGTCTTATGCGCGACCTCTTCAATCTCCATCCCACCCGACTGCGAGGCCATAAACACCACCTTCGCCGAAGCCCGGTCGAGCACCAACCCAAGATAAAGCTCCCGATCAATCGCCGACCCCTCTTCGATCAGCAACCGCTGCACCTTCTGCCCCTGGGGTCCGGTCTGATGCGTCACTAACTGCATCCCCAGAATCGCCTTCGAAGCGTCATTCGCCTCGTGCAGCGCCTTCGCCAGCTTCACCCCGCCACCCTTGCCACGACCACCGGCATGAATCTGCGCCTTTACCACCGCAACAGCGTTTCCCGCGCCAAACAAGCTCTTTGCAGCAGTGTCTGCCTGCTCCAGCGTTGTCGCCATCTCGCCGTTCGGAACCGGCACACCATACTTCCGCAGAATCTCTTTAGCTTGATACTCGTGAATTTTCATAGGTTGTCTTCGAAAAACTTCGCCCGCGCGAGAAGTGTAGCGGACTCGAACAACAGCTCGCAATCGCAAACTCGCACAACCGTGCGGTTACCGCGCAACACAGATTAATGAATCAACAAGAATGTCGAACACTAACAGACTCGCGAATTTGCTAACCGTTTGACTGACGACTCGCTGCTCTTCTCCACCTGCTACGCTTTAAATTGATGCCGCCGCAACCTTATCTTCAGCAGATCCTCGAAGTCCGCACTCCTCTCACCCGCGAACAAGCCGGCGACCTGATGCATCAGATCCTAAGCGGCCAACTCACCGACATCGAGATCGCCGCTCTTCTTGGAGCTCTCGCTGCCCGCGGCGAAACTGCGTCCGAGATCGCAGGCTTCGTCGACGCCATGCGCACCGCCGTCACGGCCATTCAACTCACCGACGCAGAACGGCTCAATTTAGTAGACACCTGCGGCACTGGTGGTGACGCGAGCGGTACCTTCAACATCTCCACTGCCGCGGCTCTCGTCGCAGCGGCCACCGGAGCAACCTCTGGCGCAAACCTCATGGTCGCCAAACACGGCAACCGCGCCGTCACCTCGCAGACCGGCTCAGCCGATGTCCTCGAAGCCCTCGGCATTCCCGTCGACCTCAGCCCCGACGACGCCGCATCGAATCTACGCTCCCACCGCTTCGCCTTCCTTCACGCCCCCAGCCTTCACCCGGCAATGAAGGCCGTCATGCCCGTCCGCCGTGCCCTTGGAGTCCGCACTGTCTTCAACGTCCTCGGCCCCCTCACCAACCCTGCTGGAGCATCCGCGCAGGTAATGGGCGTCTACTCTCCGCACATGGTCTCCATCGTCGCCGAAGCCATGGCTCTCCTCGGCACTCGCCACGCCTTCGTGGTCCACGGCAACACCTTCCGCGAAAAAGGCCTCGACGAGATCTCCATCAGCGGCCCCAGCCAACTCGCTGAAGTTCACGACGGTGTCGTCACGATCACCACCATCACACCCGAAGATCTCGGCTTCCAGCGCTCCGACCTCGAGTCGCTCCGAGGAGGCAACGCGCAAACCAACGCTGCCATCCTCACCGCCATCTTCTCCGGCGAGCGAGGCCCGCGCCGCGACATCGTCCTCCTCAACGCTGCTGCCGTCCTCGTCGTCGCCGACCTTGCCCTCGACCTCCGGACAGGCATCGCACTCGCCGCCAAAACCATCGACTCCGGAGCCGTCACCAAACTCATCGCCAGCCTGAGCACTAAATCCTAAAGCGAGAAGTGGAGCAGACATGACCAGCAAACAGAATGGAAAGCAGCGAGTCTGTTTCATGCTTCAAGTCAAACCCGACCGCCTCGAAGAGTACCGTCTTCGTCATGCAGCCGTCTGGCCGGACATGATTGAGGCGTTGCAACGCACCGGCTGGCAGAACTACTCCCTCTTCCTCACGCCTCGCGGAGAGCTCATCGGCTACCTCGAAACCGACAACTTTCAGCTCGCACAAAGAAAGATGCGCGACGAACCCGTCAATGCACGCTGGCAGTCCGAAATGAAGGACTTCTTCGTCGAAACTGCCGGCAAAGACCCCGACCAACTCATGTCGCCCATCGACGAGGTCTTCCACATCGACTAGCGACGGCTCATCAACCGGAACCAAACCCACTCCCTCCTCGTACCTCATTCCAGCAGTAAGGAGCTCTCTCCACCATGTCGACCTACCCGCCGCCCTCTTCTTCCATCAACCCCGCCTTCGTCACCTCGGCCCTCGAACTTCCCGGCTTTCGCATCGTCCAGAACGTCGGCATCGTCCGCGGCATCGTCGTCCGATCGCGCAACGTCCTTGCGACTATCGGCGCAGGCCTCCAGACCATCGTCGGAGGCGACATCACACTGTTCACCGAGCTCTGCGAGAAGACTCGTCAGGACTCCTTCGCCATGATGACACTCCACGCTGCACAGCTCGGCGCCAACGCCGTCATCGCCTTCCGCTACGACGCCAACGAGCTCATGAACGGAGTCACCGAGGTGCTCGCTTACGGCACCGCGGTCGTCGTCGAAAAGCAGTAACGCAACGAAACTCCCCTTCAAGCACGCGTTTCGAAAACCATATTGAATGGCGTCTCTGCAGCTTTGCGGAAGTGCGTGAACCCGCCCTTTCGCACCACGTCTTCGATCCTCGCAGGACCAGCCTGCGCACCGAGGCCAAGCGCAACCTCCTGCGAAAGCGAACAAGGCACACAGATCGTCGCCGAAGCAGAGTAGTAGATCCGTCCCACGGGATTATGGTTTGTCGCAGTATCGTCGTTCGAGAACGGCTCGACAATCATCCACGTCCCGCCCTCTGCCAGAGTCGTCTTCACATACTTTGCGGCTCCCACTGGGTCTCCCATATCGTGCAGGCAATCGAAGAAGGCCACAAAGTCATAGTTCTTCCCCGGAAACGCCTTCGCCGGAGCCACTTGAAACGTCACACGATCCGCGACTCCCGCAGCCTTCGCCTTCTCGCGTGCCTTTTCAATCGAAGGGCTGTGATAGTCGAACCCAAAGAACTTCGAAGCCGGGTACGACTTCGCCATCAGCAGCGTCGACGCTCCGTGTCCGCAGCCGATATCTGCAACACGCGCACCGGCCTTCAGCTTCGCCTCCACTCCCTCGAGCGCAGGAATCCAGCTTGAGACAAGGTTCGCAAGATAGGTCGGTCGAAAAAACCGTTCACACCCTTCAAACAACCCCTTCTCATGCTCGTGCCAACCCATCCCCTTGCCCGTGCGATAGATCTCCGTCAGCTTCTCTTCATCCTTCATGAGCGAAGCCAGCATATGATAAAACCCCGGCAGATGCACCGGCGTGTCGTCCAGCGCCATCACCATCGCCTGCTCAGGAGTCAGAAAAAACGTCCCCTTCTCCGCGTCGTATTCCACCAGACGCCCGGCGGCATTTGCATTCAGCCACTCGCGCACATAGCGTTCCGCGGTCCCTGTCCGCTTGGCCAACTCCGCCGGAGTCACCGGAACTCCATCCCCCATCGCACGATAGAGGCCAAGCCTGTCGCCGATCAGGATCAGAGGTGCGTTCATCGCCGCACCCATATCCTGAACGACACGCCCCAACAACGCATTCAGCGCATCGGGATTGATCGTCCGCCCCTGTGGAGCGGCCTGTTGTGTTGTAGACATCGCAATCTCCTCGGAAAAAATAATCCGGGATCGCAGTAACGTCCTTGAATGTGCAGGAGCTCTTGATTAGCCACACGTACCGGCACGTTACGTCGCGCAGATCCTCGGGGCCCATCAACTGCCGACGAGCATACGCGCCACCAACTCCAAAGGTCAACGCGCAACCCCTGCCGCCTCCAAGACCCCCTGCAATCAATCTCTTGTGTATATACTCGACTTCAATTCAAGGAGGCTTCATGGCCCGAGTCACCGGCATAGGCGGCGTCTTCCTGCGCGCGCGCGACCCTAAATCCCTCTCAGCCTGGTACGTCAAACACCTCGGCATCACCCTCTCCGACTACGGCGGCGCCACCTTCCTCTGGACTGACGAAGTCCCCGCCGCCACCGGCATGACCACCTGGTCCCTCTTTCCAGAAAACAGCAAGAACTTCGGCCCAGGCAACGAAAAAGGCCCGCAACAGGCCATGATCAACTATCGCGTCGACAACCTCGACGAACTCCTCACGCAACTCGCCGCCGAAAACATCCCCATCGACCCAGACCGCCAGAGCGCCGACTACGGCCACTTCGCCTGGATCACCGATCCCGAGGGCAACCGCATCGAACTATGGCAACCCCTCGCAGACTAGTCATCTTTCGTCGAAAGGAAATCTCATGCCAACTCTCGAGATCGAATCCGAAAAGAGCATCCTCAACATCAAGCAGGCCGTACCGTTCTTCTGGGTCTCGAACATAGAAGCATCCCTCCGCTTCTACGTCGACGGCCTCGGCTTCACCAAAACCAAAGAATGGATCGACAACGGAAAGCTCCGCTGGTGTTGGCTCGAACGAGACGGCGCAGCCCACATGCTCCAGGAGTATGAGCCAGGCAAAGCCCCTTCGACCAAACGAGGCGAAGGGGTCTCAATCTGCTTCCAGTGCAACGATGCTCTTGCCATCTATCACCAGACCATTGCGCGAGGCCTTCACCCGCAACGCCCCTTCGTCGGCAACGGAATGTGGGTCGTCATCCTCACGGACCCCGACGGTTACAAATTAGACTTCGAGAGCCCCACCGACACCCCTGAGGAATCCATCTATCAAGCCCCAGACATATTCATCTAAAAAATAGGCTGGCGCCCATGGGACGCCAGCCGATGCACCTCGTCACAACAAGGGATGAATTTGTGAAGGAGAGGGAAGACAGGCCTCGAACCAACGTTCGAGGCCCTGTCATTCTTTCCGGCGTTAGTGCTTGAGGCCGTTCAACAGCTTGTTTGCGTCAAGCACTCCCAATCCCGCCGCATTGTCGTAGCCAAAGTCGGCTTTGTAGCCCCAGTTATCGCCGTCTCTGATATCCGTCGTAGCGCTCGCGCCAAGACGATAAAGAGCCGGATTGAGCTGCCCAACGCGATGGCCCAGACCCTCGACGAACAGCGCCGTAACGCCGTTCAACTGCGGTGCCACAAAGCTGGTGCCGCCTTCGAAGTCACCAAGCGAGTCCTCCTCGATAAACTGATAGCCGCTCTCCGGGTCTGCGTTGGTTGAAAGATCTGGCATGTTGCGGCCCAGGAAAAACGGCGGCAGTACGGTCTGCAACACCAACCCCGAACCGGTGTCCTCTTTGAATGTTTGCCCCGGCTTCGTCAAAGTGAAGCCAGGAGTAAAGAACTGATAAGTAGGCAGCGGCCAGTAGGAGCTGACTCCGCCACCATCACCCACCGAGAACACGGCCGACACCGGAATGTCTGCCGCATGTCCCTGCTCCGCCGCCTGGGTTGAGATGTAATCCCAGCTCCACGCCTGCTCGTGTTTCACGGTCAACACAACGCCGTCATTCAGCGAGAACGAGAACGGAAGTGTAGTCCCACCCGCCGCCGTCACCAGCGGATCGCTTGCCGGATGGTCGACAGCGTAAGGTGAGTTGCAGAGAGGATCATCCTCTGTAGCAGGTGGACCCGTCACCGGGCACCCACGAACCGTGTCAAAGGCGCCCGAGTCGCCGGTCGCTACAAAGAGAGTCTGTCCCTGCAGGGCCATCTCCAGGAACGCTTCGTGAAAAGCCTGCAGCATCCAGGTCTCTGATGCAGTATGGGTCGCGATGTCGTAGAAGTAGTCCAGCTCCGGTTGACCCCAGCTGGTCGAAACGGTATCCGCAATGTTCTCGGAAGCCGCTGCCTCGAACCCATTAATGAAGTTCGCATTGGTGATGTTCGGAGCAATGTAGACGCGGACGTTTGCGTTAGGCGCAAGCGCTCCCGACTCCTCCACATCGATGTCTGTCTCACCCTCACCATCCAGATTGTTGGTCGAAGCAGTCACGCCGCCGTCGACGTTCACCTTGGTGATTCGCGATTGCGAGACTTTAAGTCCAATCAGCTTCCAGAAGAGATACGCATCGGCCTCCTTGAAGTCGTTGAGCGTTACGATTCCGATAGTGGTTCCACGGCCGCTGATCCCGCGTGCATAGATTGGGTTGACGTCGTAAAAGTTTGCAAAGTCTGCAGGAAGATAATCGCCAGGCGTGCCACCGGTGAGCGCGCCAGGTACAGCCTTTGGCGTCACGCTATGCCCAACCGCCGGGGTGAGGTGCATCGGATGCGCATGAGACATCGTATTGATGCCACCGACGCCGAGGATCAAGCCCTGCAAGGAAGAGGGCAGCGTCACCGGAGTCGTTGAAGCCGTTCCCGTGCGGCCCTTGACCGTGAAGGTCTTCAGGTTCAGACCCAACACACTCGCGGCATTCGCGGTCGGGCTGATGGCCTCAATCGCAAGGTGGTTAGGATAAACATATTGAATCGTGAATCCCATGCCCTTGAGAGTCCGCTCTACCTTTTCCACCTGCGCATCGCTCGGAGCATAGCGGTTCACAAACTCCGAAACGCTGAGAAACTGGTGATAGCTCCGGCTGAAGGGATCCTGTAGCTCAGCAGCAGCAGCCTCCGCCTCGCGCGAATTGTTGAGTGGCAGGTAAAAAGTCACCGCAAGCACGTTGCCGATCGAGACATCCGATGCCTTCACGGTATTGCTGGTTGTTTGTCCGCTCGCCGACAGAGGCAGCAGAGCGATTCCTACCGCCGTCAGGCAGATAGAATGCACCATCGCGGTGCGAAGAGAACGTAGCTTCATGGAAGTAGCCTCACTAAATTGGTTTGCGTGTCTGAATCCATTGCATGGGACGACAAGACGTACAACGAACGTGGAATTGCCAGAGCAGGGTCTTGAGCGAGGTGCCGTCGGTGGATGGATACTACGGTCGTTCCGGCGTTCCGGTCAAGCGTCAAGATCATTTTTGCGTGAGACAACAACAAAGTTCGGTGATTTGCATATTTTCTGACTCTATTAAGCCCCCAATAAAACGGCAGGCGCTCTAACGAACGCCTGCCCCATAATCCAAACGCAGAATTTTGCAGCGTCCCTACTGAACAGCCTTCACGACCTGATTGATGAACGTCGTACCATTCGGCGTACCCAGGCCAGTCACGTTGTCCCAACCGGGAGCTGTGAACAGCGACGAGTCCGTTCCGAACGTGAACAGATCCCAGCGAGTCGAACTGTGGCTGTTGTATAGCGCGCTGACAAACAGCTTCGTGTTCTGCAGCGGCTGCGCCAAATCAGTCTGGCTTTCAAAGATCGGAGCATTCGGCGGATCGATGATAAGTCCGGACACATTCAGCAGCGTATCAACGGGCGTCAGATTGACGTCGATGATCGCCTTGTCAGGCAGTTCATAGAGGATCGGCGCCGCCTCTCCAATCGGCCCTCCTCCTGCCGCCTGGTTCGCAATCGCCCAAAGGCCGGAGAACATCGGACAAGACAGGCTGGTCCCGCCGGCCACTATAACCGTCACATTTGCAGGATTGCCATCAGGGGAAACGATGATCTCGCTGCCAGTCTGTGGGTCCGCATTCATGGAGATATCAGGCAACAGGCGGAACTTACCTTTCAGGCTCTTCTGGAACTTTGGCTTCGCATAAACAACGCTTGTGCCGCCTCCAGACCCGCTCTGAAAGCCGAGAAACGTGGGGGGAACAAGCGGCGCGTTAGGAGCTGGAGTGGTCAAAAAGGCAACGTTCAAGCCCCAACCCGTCTGCAGCTTAATGTCGTTCTTGGGGTCTAGAAACGTACTGGTACCGCCCACCGCCGTCGCAAACGGAGAGTCGGCATTCGCGTTGACTGACACCGCGTTGATCCCGAAGTCCTCATTATTGGTTATAAGTTGATCGCCATCGTCGCCGGTGGAAACGTTGAGCGAGATCCCTAATGCAGCAGCAATCTGCGCAATACCGTTCTCTACCACTAGTTCCGCTGGATCAAACTCCTTCAGCGCTATCTCCGAGATCCCGAAGCTGTTCGAAATCACGTTGCCATATTGGTTCCCGATCGCAGCCAGATCTCCAAGATCAAGATTGGTCAATGAGTTGTCGACAGTCAACACCAGGACGATGTTGGCGTTGGGAGCGATCGCGTGCGCCCATTCCACATCCAGCGTCGTTTCAAGCTGCCAGTCCCCTGCGATGCACCCGTTGGTCGCGGTACAGGTCACCGGGCCGGTCGGAGTGACGATCTGGAAATTTGAAGAGGTCAGAGCGGGCAATCCATTGAGTTGAGAGAACAAGTTGGCATCGGAAAGAATTGTGTTCGAACCGAAAGCATCCACGATGACGATGGTCTGGCCCGTACCATCCAAACCCTTTTTATAGAGCTGCTTTAGGCCATACGCAGTTTGGATCTCATTCGCGTCATAGCCGCACGGCGGCAGATTGGGCGCGGTATTGGTGATGTCGGCTCCATAGCGATTGCCTGCATAGAACGCCTCCGGGAAACTCCCATCGGTCTTGAAGACATGCGATTCCGCTGGACGGAGACAATCTCCGCTGAAGAACAGTCCATCGGCGCCGGCAGAAGAAGGAGAAACCCCCGCGTAAGGCACACCTGTTTCAGGATTGGCAGCACGCTTGACCATAGCTTTGTACCGAAGATCGCTCAACCCCTGCACCGTAGCCACCAGCGCACTCGCTGCTCCGGTAACCGTGGCTGGAGTCGCGTTGGCATGGTGCATCACTCCATCCACCATCACCTTGTTGATCTTGGTATTGAACGCCGTCTGCGCGGCCCCGACGTTACCCTGCGCCACCACAAAGCGATTGTTCTTCTCCGTCGAGGTCACCTTCAGGTTGTGAGCCGTCAGATAGTCGCGAACCGTCCCCACTTCCTTATCCGTCGGGGCATACTGCTCATTGAACTGCTTCAGCGTGAGGAATCGATGGTAGTTCGGAGAGCTTGAGTCATACATCTGGTCGACAGCCGTATCCAAAGCTGCCTTGTTATGCGGGTTGAGCCAGACCGTCACTGAGATCGGTTTTGACTCGTCTTCCGGCCCGACTATATTCGCGGTCTGGCCGGCTGGGGCAGCGAATGCCGAACCTGCCAGCAGCGCCATAACTCCAAGCGCTGCGAAGGTTAGGGGAGAAGACACACGATTACGAAAGGAGTGCTGCGTCATAGCAATATCCTCGTTGAATTGGGTTGTCCGTTCGAATCAGTTATGGGAGAAGTATCGGCGTGCAACGAAAGCAGGACTGTGAAGCTTCCTCTTTGGGGGCCCGGGGGATCGGTGGACGAATATTATGGTTGCCCCGTCCCTGCGGTCAAGCGTCCGGATCACTTTTGCGTGCCGTAAAAATAAAGTTCACAAACGTGTCACATTTTTCAGAGCATAAAAACACGCTACTAATTCACCACGTTTTCCATGCAATCCACCACGTTCTCACCAGCAAAAAACCACACTCAAAACGCTCTTTTCCGTAAAACCCCCAGCAAAAACCACAAATCTCCCTGAAGAAAAAATACGGACCGGAAATCCACCGCACCCCGCGTTTAGGATAGCGAGATACCCCGATCAAAGGCCTCCGCACAATGACCCACCCCATCCCAGGCAGAATCGAAGCCATCGTAGGCCCCATGTTCTCCGGCAAATCCGAGGAACTCATCCGCCGCCTGAAGCGCGCCCGCATCGCCCGCCAACGCGTCGCCTGCTACAAGCCCGACATCGATCTCCGCTATCACCGCACCTCGATCGCCAGCCACAGCTCGCAAACCCACGAAGCCACCACCGTCACCAACGTCGAGCACCTGAAAGCCGCGCTATTCCCACAGTTAGACGACATCGACGTCATCGGCATCGATGAGGCGCAGTTCTTCGACGACGCCATCATCCCACTCACCGTAGAGCTGGTTCATCTGGGCAAACGCATCATCCTAGCCGGCCTCGACACCACCTTCAGCGCCGAACCCTTCGGCCCCATTCCCGACCTTATGGCCATCGCCGACGAGGTCACCAAACTCTCCGCCGTCTGCATGGTCTGCGGTGCCCCCGCCATTCACACCCAGCGCCTCGGCCAAAGCCAGGAGCTCGTCCTCGTAGGCGCTGCCGGCCTCTACGAAGCGCGCTGCCGCACCCACTTCGAACCATTGCTCGACGAACACCACTCCGAGCAGCTCGAACTTCCGGCAATCGTCTCCATCTGACGAATCACGTCAAAAGGCCAACAAAAACGCCAGGGAGAGCAAGTCTCCCTGGCGTTTTGCTTTCAATTCAGGCGACGAAGATCAGTGCTTCGACACCATCTCCATCACATCCTTGCGCAACGCCAACGAACTAGCCGGCCGTGCGTAATACATATGCCCACCGGGGTATTCGTGCACCTGCACCCGCGTCGCATCGCCCATCGTCGGGATCTGGCTCACCGTCAGCACCGATCCCATGAACGGGCAGGACAGATCCGCCCATCCATGCGCAATCACGACACGCAGCTTGGGATCGGTCGCTACCGCGACTCGCAGATCGGACGCAGCAGCCGACCCGGAGAAGGCGCCATCATGTCCGCTCTGATCCCACATTCTGTTGACCTCGAACGACAGCGCGTTATAGCTCGCATCTGTCTTCCAGCCAACTGTTCGCGTGACAAAATCCACCATTGCGGTAGTGGTGGGCGCAATAATGCTCAACAAAATCGGGTCTTGTGTCTCCTGCGTCGGGTTGTAAGGGAACGGATCGTACGCCGTCACATTCGGGTCATACCGGCTGCCCAGCTTGCCCGTCTCGCGAAACTCCTCGCGCAGAAACGCCTGCGTCTCCAGCCGTCCACCCGACTGCTTGACGAACGTCGGATCGAGCCCGGTCAGCTCCGTCACCTTCTTTACCAGCCGAGGGGTCGCGGCCGGATCGCTGTTGCCTTTCATCAGATCCACCGCGTACTCCCCGCGTGTGTAGTCGATCACCTCGGCCATACTCTCGTTCGTCAGCTTGCCCTGCCGCTCATAGTTTGCAGCGACGATCGACGGCAGCGTCATCATCCATGGAATCGGCGAGAGATCCTGAGAACCGGCCTGCGGAGAGAGCGCCGGAGATACCAGGACGAGTCCATTCACGGCGACGCCGGTCTGCGACTGCAGATAAGCTGTCAGCCTCGGTCCGCGATACCCGCCATAGCTCTCGCCCACGATGTACTTGCGAGACTGCAGTCGCCCGTTCTTCACCAGCCAGTCGTAGATGTTCCGCGACAAATAGGCAATATCCTGGTCCGGGCCATAGAACTGCTTCTTTGCCTCTTCTTCGGAAACCAGCGACCGCGAAAAACCCGTCCCGATCGGATCGATGAACACCAGATCCGTAAAGTCGAGCCACGTCCCCGGATTGTCGGTCAGCGTCGCCGGGTCTGACGGGCTTTGTCCCTCAGCGCCAAACGCTACTCTCTTCGGTCCGATCGCGCCCAGGTTCAGATACACCGAGGCTGCGCCTGGGCCGCCATTGAAAGCGAACGTTACGGGCCGGTCCTTACCTTCGGCAACGTAGGAGGTGTAGACGACTTCGCCGCTCAACGCGCCTTTGCTGTCTCGCACAGGCAGAGTTCCAACCGTTACGGTGTAGTGCAGCGTCTTGCCTTCCATCTGCATGCTTTGCTCTACATGAGCGTCCGCTGGCAGGGGCGGCAACGTGGTGGACATTCCCGCCGTTGCAGCAGACTTCGCATCGGTAGGCTTGGCGTCGGCAGGTTTCGCATCCGAGGCAGCTTGCGCAACTGCGGATGGGACAGCTGGAGAGAAACTTGTAAGGAGCAAAGAAAAAACGAGGAACTTCGACAGGAACAGGGGTCGCGCTGAAATCATCTCCAAATTTTACATAGATGTTGCGAGCCTTCACGCAACCCAAACAAATACTTCGGTATTCTCATCAGGTAGTCGATCTGGAGATATGCCAATGCGCAAGACGCTCGCCGCCGCCGTGACTCTCAGCCTTCTCGCAGTTCCCGCCTTCGCCAAGCCTAAGAATGCTGTCGTCGTACCCATCAAGACCGCCACTGGCGAGGACGCAGGGACCGCAACCTTCAGTCCTTCCAAGAAGGGTGTCCATATCAAACTCGATCTCAAGGACCTCCCCGTTGGGGATCACGGCGTCCACATCCACGCCAAGCCACTCTGCGATGCGCCTGACTTCAAGACGGCCAGTGGCCACTTCAATCCAACCGACAAACAGCACGGCTTCCAGAACCCGGCGGGCCATCACGCGGGCGACCTCCCGACGAATGTCACCATCGGAGAAGGCCATCTCGGCCAAGCCACCTTCAACGTGGACTACCTCTCGATGGACCCCACCGCAGCGAACAGCATCCTCGCCAATGGCGGTACCTCGATCGTCATCCACGAAAAGGCAGACGACATGAAGACTGACCCCTCAGGTAACTCCGGCAATCGGATCGCTTGTGGCGTGATCTCAGCTCCGACCCCCTAACCACACGCAATGTCTGTGTTTTGAACCAATCAGAACGCCTGTGCGTATAGTCACGCATGGGCGTTTTACACATGGCGATTCCGACGGTGAGCCGACACGCAGGACTCAAGTCCGTGGCGCGCCGCCTGCCCCGAGTTGCTACACAGCACCTCACTCAACCGGCTCCCGGGTTTGTTGAGAGGCTACAGGTCCACCAACAAATCAATCCGGCTCCCGCTCCACGCGGTACACTGCTCCCACCGACAAAATCACTTGAGGCGAAGTTGGAGCGTACCCCGGAACAGGAAGCCGCGCAGGAAGCAGTCGCCAAACTGGTGCGCCAGTGCATGGCAGGTGACTCGCAGGCCTGGCAGCAGTTGGTCGCCTCGCAACATCGCCGCATCTACGCTATCTGCTACCGCTTTACCGGCTCAGGTAGCGACGCCGAGGATCTGACGCAAGAGGTCTTTCTCAAGCTTTATAAGAACCTTTCCAGCTTCGACACGCAAAAGGGCAGCTTTCAGACCTGGATTACCACGCTGGCCCGCAATCTTCTGGTCGACCATTTCCGCCGTACTCGCCTCGAGCGTGCCTCCGACTCTCTGGACGCTACCTTTGAAGGCGACGAAGATGGTCCCACCATGGGCGACCGGCTTGCTGACCCCCGGCCATCTCAGGAGCATCATGTCGCCGGTCTGGAACTCAAAGTTCGGGTTCAGAACGCACTCAAACAACTCTCCCCTGAGCTTCGCGAAGCTGTTATTCTGCGCGATCTCGAGGATATGGATTACAAAGAGATATCCCAGGTTCTCCGCATACCCGAAGGTACGGTAAAAAGCCGCATCAGTCGCGGTCGCGGGGAACTTGCAAGGCTTTTGCAACGTATAGAAGGGCAGGTGGTTTAAAGTGGCAGACTTCAACAAATTCGGCAGCGGCGGGCCCGGTGGACCCGGCGATCCACAGCACTGCGCGCAATGCGAAGCGATGCTCGTGGATGCACTCGATGGCACTCTGTCGAAGGCAGATCAGGCCACCTTCGACACCCACATGATCGGCTGCCCCAGTTGTGCAGCACTGCTCGCTGATGCTCAACGCGGAGCGGCGTGGATGGAGATGCTTAGGTCTCCCCGTCCTGAGCCACCCGCCTCGCTTTTTGAGAGCATCCTCGCCCAGACCAGCGGCAAATCGTCCCTTGGTCCCGTCAAAGAAGACCAGCCCCCCATCGTCCTCGGTAGAACTGATTACCTTCGTACACCGACCCCTCTCCCCGGCCATTCGTCGCTACTCCCTCCCTTGGGCGCACCCCTCGCAACCAATCCTTTCGCCTCTGGCAAGGTTCTTCCTTTCCGTACTCGCGTCACCCATGGGCTTCGTTCCTTAGGCCAGACGATGTTGCAGCCGCGTCTCGCAATGACTGCTGCCATGGCTTTCTTCTCTATCGCACTCACTATGAACCTCACCGGGGTTCGCTTCAGTCAGCTTCACGCCAGCGACCTCAAACCCTCCAGCATCCTGCGCAGTTGCTACGAGGCCAAGGCAAAGGTCGTGCGCTACTCAGACAACCTTCGGGTCGTCTACGAACTCGAGTCTCGCGTCCGCGATTTGCAACGCTCATCGGATGATGAGGGATCGGCCGGAACGGTTAGCACGCCGGCCAACCAGAACGACCCCGCCGCCCAGCAGAACCGCAAACCTGCAGGGCAGCAGCCGGATGATCCAAAGGATCAAAAGCCCGGCCAGAAGAACGACCAGAAGCAGAACAGCCCCAAACCCAACCCTGGCTCCAGCCGGCGCGAAATTCCCGGCGGAAATGTCCAGCTAGTAGCGTCTGTTAGTACCCGGGCCCCTCTCCCCTTCCAGTCTCAGAATTTTGTTGTCTTTACTCCCAGTGTCATTAAGTTGGAAGGGGGATTGGTATGAACTGCGCAAACCATCCTGATCGTGAACGTGTTGCTTTTTGCCAGAACTGCGGCAAGCCACTCTGCCAGGAGTGCACCCGCACTGTCGGCTCTGCTGTCTTCTGCGAACCCTGCCTTGCTGCCAGACTCGCGGGTGCTGGATCTCCCCCACCTGCTGGCGGAACCTACACAACCGGCCCCTCGGGCGGCACTTACACTTACAGTGGAAGCGAAGCTGGCGTGAACTACTCCGTTAGCGGCGTTGTCCCACCCCCTACTCCTCCCGGAGCACCCAATCCCGGCTTAGCCGCGCTGTTGGGCTTCATTCCCGGCGTCGGCGCCATGTACAACGGCCAGTACGCCAAGGGTGTCGTGCACCTGGTAGTCTTCGCGATTCTTGTCAGCCTCGCAGACGAGCACGGCATCTTCGGCATCTTCATCGCCGGCTGGATGTGCTATCAGGTGATCGAGGCCTACCACACTGCTAGAGCCCGTCGCGATGGCACTCCTCTCCCGAATCCTTTTGGCCTGAATGATCTCGGCGAGCGTCTTGGCTTCGGAAAATCCTGGCCTGGCACCAGCCATTCGGGTTCTCCTGCTCCCTTCGTTCCGCAGGACACCGCAACGACCGCCACCTCAGATTCCGCCGCGAGCAGCACTTACACCCCACCTGCCACAGGTTACCCTCCCCAACAACCCTCAGCTGCCTGGGGATCTCCGTGGGAAAGCTACGCCGCACCACCCGTAACTCCCATCCCGCCCTACGGCACAGCTGCTTACCCAGTCGATCCCAACCTGAATCTCCCGCGTAATCGCTTTCCCGCGGGCGCTCTCTGGCTCATCGGCCTGGGCTGCGTCTTCCTGGTCGGAAATGCTGGCCTCTTCCATCACTTTCCCATCCACCGAATCATCCCCTTCTTCCTCATCGGACTCGGCGTCTGGCTCTTCGTCCACAAGATGACCGGCACAGGAACGGGTCTCTCCGACGACGGCACCCCCGCGTACCAGTATCGTCTCTTCAGCGCACTTCGCGGTTCCATCTGGGTTATCCTCGTCGGCGTCTTGTTCCTGCTCGACTCTTTTGACATCCTCTCCTGGTCCCATAGCTGGCCATTCTTCATCATCGTTGCCGGTCTAATGGCAGTCTTTCAGCGCACCTCTTTCAACTCGGCCGCCGCAGTTGCTTATCCGTACGGAGTCGCCCCCGCTCCCCCGGCCGCAGCTCCTCCCACCAGCACCAACATCGTTCCCTCCAGCCAGCACGATCAGGAAGGGAGCTAGTCAATGGGAAGCTATCCGCCGCCACCTTATCCACCACCGCCCGGCCCTCCCTACGGAGGCGATTGGAAATATCAGCGTCGCGTTCTCAAGGAACAAGCCCGCGCACAACGCGACATAGCCCGCGCTCAGCGTGATGCCTACCGGTACCAAGCTCGCAGTCTCAGGCGTAGCTCTATCCTTGGGCCCCTGCTACTTATCACGATCGGCATCCTCTTTCTGCTCGTGCAGACTGGACGGATCGGAGCTCACAGCTTGTGGGATTGGTACGGGCGCTTTTGGCCGCTCCTGCTGGTCGGCGCCGGAGTTGTCATGCTTCTGGAATGGGCATACGACCAGTACATGCAGTCGGACTCCACCCAACCCCGATATCGTCGCCGTCTCGGTGGTGGCGTCTTCACGCTGCTGCTGATCTTGGGCATCACGGGCATTGTCTTCAGCAGCGTTCGAAACGGCAACGGTCACAACTACGTCCTCAACGGCCTAAACCTCAACCAGGACAACATTGACGAATTCCTTGGCGATAAGCATGAGAGCGACCAGACTCTTTCTCAGTCCTTCCCTGCCAACTCAGGCTTCACCGTCGACAATCCTCGCGGCGACATCTCCATCTCCGGTACCAGCGACGACAACCAGATCCACGTCTCCGTTCACAAAGAGGTCTACACTCGCTCTGACTCCGACGCCGACGGCAAAGCTCAACGCCTCAATCCAAGCCTCAGCAGTTCTGGCGGAAACACTCTAAATCTTTCCATACCCGCGATCGACGGCACCCGCGCGGATCTCACCATCACGATCCCGGCGACAGTTCCTACTATCATCACTGCTAACCATGGCGACGTCCACGTCAGCGCCCTCAAGGCGCCACTGCAAGTCACCGCCAACCACGGCAACATCGAGCTTAGCGCAATCACCGGTCCGGTCATTACGCACGTCAACAATAGCGACTCTGACCTCTCTGCGCACAGCGTCTCGGGGCCTCTCACCATTCAGGGTCGCGGCCATGACACGACTCTCTCCGATCTCAGCGGTCCCGTCAATATGAGCGGTGATTTTTTCGGCACCACCCACTTCGAGCGCATTCGCGGCCCCATTAAGTTTCATACCAGTCGCACAGATCTTCAGTTTGCCCGTCTCGATGGCGAGATCGATATCAGCCACGCCGACATCTCCGCCAGTGAAGCCGTCGGCCCTTTGACTCTGACCGCAGGCAATCGCAACGTCACACTCGACCGAGTCGCCGGAGACGTCACTGTCACCAACCGCAATGGGTCAGTCGATCTTACGAGCGCTCCTCCCCTTGGGAATGTCACCGTGGAGAATCGCAACGGCTCCGTGAATCTGACTCTTCCCGAACAATCTAATTTCGGTTACCAGCTCGATGCCACTAATGGAAACATTGAAAGCGACTTCTCTCAAATCAAGTCCGACGACGATGACGACAAAAAGAACGTCATCAGCGGCACGATTGGCAAGGGAGGCCCACTTCTGCATATCTCCACGAGTCAGGGCGACATCTCGGTGAAGAAAGGAAGCGTGATGCCACTGCCTCCAATGCCTCCAATGCCAAAGATTACTTCGATGCCACCCGATGCGCGTCAAGCCATGGAAGAGGCGAAGCAGGAGGCGCGTGAAGCTGCTCGTGAAGGCAAAGAGGCCGCTGCGGAAGGCAAGCGTGAAGGAAAGGAAGCTGCGGACGAAGCTAGACGCGAGGCTAAAGAAGCAGCCGATGAAGCTAACCGCGCGGCGAAAGATGCGAAACAGCAAAAAGATCCGAACGAATAAGCTCAACCCAATGGATCAGGTTTCTTCTGACTCCATGCAGAGAAAGCGCGAGCTTGCTAGGTGTGCGTCTCATTGTTTTTTCGCGATCATCACTGCGGCCGGCGGGTGGATCCCATAAGTTTCGGCAAAGCTCCTCTGATTGATTCCTAGACTCAACCGCCCGCGCGAGTCAATATAGGCCAACGGCTTTCCGACCGCTACATCGCTGAAGGTCTTCACAAAGGGCAACTGATAGGTACGTCCATTCACCTGAACCGGCACCGTATCGCCTACTTTGTACCCCAGTTTCGCAAACGTTTCCGCTGGTACATTCAACACTAGGTTTCCGAACGGTCCATCAGTGCCGATCACCTCCCCATGCAACCCCGCGTCATCCACGGTCGCTGTACGAAGATCTAGCCTCACAAGACTGGCAACATCAACGGGGGGGCCAGCCGTAGCCCAATCGTCACCCCGGGCCAAGTGCGCACCAGCCGGAGAAAAGATGTCCCTTCCATGAAAAGTGGACGATGTCTTTGCCCCGATCATCCACTCCTGATTGGTTATTTCTCTTGCCCCTTCGATCCCGTCTCGATCCTGCACCAAGGTCAACAGGCCGTTGTCCGGCAATACAAAGAACTGCCCCTTCTTGGAGCGCGCGATGATCGCTCGCCGCGTACTCCCTACAGTAGGATCGATGACCACCACGAACACTGCATCTTTCGGAAAGTAAGGAGCCGAGCCAGCGAGAAACCTAGCCCCCTCCGCGATGTCATACGGAGTCGCTTGGTGCGTAATGTCGATGACCTGGACTCCAGGCGCTACATCGTTCATCACCGCCTTGCAGATTCCCACAGCATCGTCCTTCACATCGAAGTCGGTCATGAACCCGATCGTGCGGAGCGCTTTTGCTACGCTTTGAGACTGCGATTCAGATGAGGCTTGTTGTGCGCGAGTCAACTGTGCCGATCCGTACAAACCAACTAGCACCAAAGCAAAGAGAGCTTTTCTGACTAAATTGACGTGTCTCAAAGTCATAACTCCGGAAGAATGAAGTAGCGGTAACTATGAATCTAACTCATAGCCACTCTGCATGCGGAGCTACAGTGATAGCGAATATATAGCTGGGGGTAGCTCATGAAATAAAAAAGCCCCATTCTCGAAAGAATGGGGCTCTGTAATATGCCGGCGATCACCTAATCTCCCACACACTTACGCGTGCAGTACCATCGGCCCAACGAGGCTTAACTTCCGTGTTCGGGATGGGAACGGGTGTGACCCTCGCGGTAAACTCACCGGCAAACTTTAGAAATATCGCTCTCGCGATCTTCCACAACTGAATAGATTGGGATTAGACGTTTGTTACGTGTTGCGTAGTTTCCAAAAGATATAACTACAAAGCTTGTATTGAATGACTCCAGAACAGTGGACTTCACTGCGCAGAGTAAATTCTATGGACAAGCCGAACGGGCGATTAGTACTGGTAAGCTACATGCATTACTGCACTTCAACCTCCAGCCTATCAACCTAGTGGTCTTCTAGGGCCCTTCATTTCCCTTTTGGGTTGGGAGATCTCATCTTAGAGCGTGCTTCCCGCTTATATGCATTCAGCGGTTATCACAACCGAACTTCGCTACCCAGCCGTGCCCTTGGCAGGACAACTGGAACACAAGAGGTTCGTCCATCCCGGTCCTCTCGTACTAAGGACAGCCCTCTTCAAATCTCCTACGCCCACAGCAGATAGAGACCGAACTGTCTCGCGACGTTCTGAACCCAGCTCACGTACCACTTTAATCGGCGAACAGCCGAACCCTTGGAACCTTCTACAGCTCCAGGATGTGATGAGCCGACATCGAGGTGCCAAACCGAAGCGTCGATATGAACTCTTGGCTTCGATCAGCCTGTTATCCCCGGCGTACCTTTTATCCGTTGAGCGATGGCCCTTCCATACAGAACCACCGGATCACTAAGGCCTGCTTTCGCATCTGCTCGACTTGTAGGTCTCGCAGTTAACCACACTTATGCCTTTGCACTCGACGGTCGATTTCCAAACGACCTGAGTGTAGCTTCGCGCGCCTCCGTTACAATTTAGGAGGCGACCGCCCCAGTCAAACTACCCGTCTTACTATGTCCCTCTCCCGGATTACGGGAGCAGGTTAGAATCACAACAACCGCAGGGTGGTATCTCACCGTTGGCTCCACCGAACCCAAAAGTCCGGTATCAAAGCCTCCCACCTATCCTGCGCAGCAGTGGCCGTAACTCATAGTAAAAGTATAGTAAAGGTGCACGGGGTCTTTTCGTCTAGCTGCGGGTAACCGGCATCTTCACCGGTACTACAAGTTCGCCGAGCAACTCGTTAAGACAGTCGAACGATCGTTACTCCATTCGTGCAGGTCGGAACTTACCCGACAAGGAATTTCGCTACCTTAGGACCGTTATAGTTACGGCCGCCGTTCACCGGGGCTTCAGTTCAAAGCTTCGAGCTTGCGCCCTAACCTCTCCCTTTAACCTTCCGGCACCGGGCAGGAGTCAGCCCCTATACGTCGTTTTTGACTTTGCAGAGACCTGTGTTTTTGTTAAACAGTCGCCGTTCGCGTTTCACTGCGGCCCCTCTGGGCTTGCACCCTGAAGGGCGACCCTTCTCCCGAAGTTACGGGTCTAATTTGCCGAGTTCCTTAACAAGCTTTCACTCGAGCGCCTTTGGATATTCTCCTCGTCTACCTGTGTCGGTTTGTGGTACGGTTCCCAATTTCTCTCCTTAGAGGTTTTTCTTGGCACCATGAAATCAGCAGCTTTCAGCCATTCGGCTTACTGCTTTACGCCTCACTGTTAAGACTCTCCGGATTTGCCTAGAGAATCCAGCTTACGCGTATCGAACACCATAGCCATATAATGTCCTGCCTATCCTTATGCGTCACCCCATCGTGATAACGAAAAACTGGGAGGTCCGGAATATTAACCGGATTTCCATCGCTTACGCCTTTCGGCCTCAGCTTAGGGACCGCCTAACCCTGAGCGGATTAACCTTCCTCAGGAAACCTTAGACTTTCGGCGTGAAGGGTTCTCACCTTCATTATCGCTACTTATGCCGGCAGGGTCTCTTCTGTAATGTCCACGCATCTTCCCAGTTGCGCTTCATCCACGACAGAATGCTCTCCTACCACGCACACCTAATGGTGTGCATCCGCTGCTTCGGTATACAGTTTTAGCCCCGTTGTATTGTCGGCACCGGACCGCTTGACCAGTGAGCTATTACGCTTTCTTTAAAGGATGGCTGCTTCTAAGCCAACCTCCTGGCTGTCTGAGCGTTCCGACTTCCTTTCCCACTTAACTGTAATTTTGGGACCTTAGCAGGCGGTCTGGACTGTTTTCCTCTCGACTGTGAAGCTTAGCCCCCACAGTCTGACTCCCGGGCTGGTTGTGATCGGCATTCGAAGTTTGATTAGATTCAGTAAGCCGGAAAGCCCCCTAGTCTATCCATGTCTCTACCACCGATCCAAATCACCCGAGGCTAGCCCTAAAGCTATTTCGGAGAGAACGAGCTATAACGGAATTTGATTAGCCTTTCACCCCTACCCTCAGCTCATCCGAGCTTTTTTCAACAAACACCGGTTCGGTCCTCCAGTGAGTGTTACCTCACCTTCAACCTGGCCAAGGGTAGATCATCCCGCTTCGCGTCTATTCCTGCCAACTTATCGCCCTATTCAGACTCGCTTTCGCTGCGGCTCGCTCACGCTTAACCTTGCTGACAAGAATAACTAGCCGGCTCATTATGCAATAGGCACGCGGTCAGACATTCCCTTACGGGCATAGTCCTCCCACTGCTTGTAGGCACACGGTTTCAGGTACTTTTCACTCCCCTCAATGGGGTGCTTTTCGCCTTTCCCTCACGGTACTGGTTCACTATCGGTCAGAAACGAGTATTTAGCCTTACGGGATGGTCCCCGTGGATTCAAGCAGGGTTTCTCGTGCCCCGCCTTACTCAGGTACCTGCTTCGAGTCTGGATCGCTTTCGTCTACGGGTCTGTCACCCTCTTTGGATCTCCTTTCCAGAAGATTCGACTAGCAACCAGATTGGTAACTCTACTTTTGCAGGCCCTACAACCCCCGAACTACCGAAATAGTACGGGTTTGGGCTGTTCCGATTTCGCTCGCCACTACTATCGGAATCGAGGTTTCTTTCTCCTCCTGGAGGTACTGAGATGGTTCACTTCCCTCCGTTCGCCTGTTCCAACCTATGAATTCAGTTGGACATACCCAGGTTTTACCTGGGTGGGTTTCCCCATTCGGAAATCTCCGGATCAACGCGTGTGTGCCGCTCCCCGAAGCTTATCGCAGCTTGCCGCGTCCTTCATCGCCTGTTTCTGCCAAGGCATCCACCGTGCGCCCTTAGTAGCTTGACCATAGAATTTACTCGCACGCAGCAGAGTGACAACCTCTGCAACCTAGAGCTATCTACGTTTGATATAGTCCACGCCTGTGTCGTACAACCTTCATCTCAACTTGCGAGAATCAGGTCGGTAACACGAAAATTATTCTAAAGACACTCAATACTGACGACAGCGTCGCAATCAGAAACAACCTGAAAGCTAGCTGCTCAGCCTTGTAGTTATATTTACCCAATCTATTCAGTTGTCAAAAATCATGGAGCGATTCGCATTGCTGCTTCATCACTTCGCGCCCTCGGGCGGCTTGAGCATTCCTGCTCAAGGTTCAATCTCCGCAGTGCAGAGACTCAACCTCAAGCAGACATCGCTTGCTTTACATGTCGAACATGCCAATCGAGAAGTCATGGTGGAGCTGAACGGGATCGAACCGTTGACCCCCTGCTTGCAAAGCAGGTGCTCTCCCAACTGAGCTACAGCCCCTTGATGGTTAGCATAACTAACCGTCGGGATAAAGGTGGTGGGCCTGGGTAGATTCGAACTACCGACCTCACCCTTATCAGGGGTGCGCTCTAACCAACTGAGCTACAGGCCCGACTCTACAGCACCAGACTTCCAGCTTATCAGCAAGGAGCCTGATGCGCAGGCTGCTCTGTTGTTGACTCCGAAGAATCAAGAATCGAGCTCTCTCGAAAGGTTTCGAGGACACAGTTGAACGTGCATAGCAGCTACGCCGCTATTGACCATCGGTGTTGACAAGATATCGAAAAAGAGAAGGTTTAGTTCAGGCTCATCTGCAGTCACCGAAGCGCATGCAAATGGTACTTGGCAACATCACTATCAAGCTCAACCTGATCGCAAAACCAGGCTGCCTGCAATCGCAGGACGCTGAAGTGTGCCAAGACGTTCTCTCTTAGAAAGGAGGTGATCCAGCCGCAGGTTCTCCTACGGCTACCTTGTTACGACTTCACCCCAATCATGAATTACACCTTGGGCGGCTGCTCCCTTGCGGTTAGCGCACCGACTTCTAGTGCAACCCACTTTCGTGATGTGACGGGCGGTGTGTACAAGGCCCGGGAACGTATTCACCGTGGCATGCTGATCCACGATTACTAGCGATTCCAGCTTCATGGAGTCGAGTTGCAGACTCCAATCCGAACTGAGGCCGGCTTTTTCCGATTAGCTCCCCCTCGCGGGTTTGCAGCGGTTTGTACCGGCCATTGTAGCACGTGTGTAGCCCTGGACATAAAGGCCATGAGGACTTGACGTCATCCCCACCTTCCTCCCCGTTATCCGAGGCGGTTTCGTCAGAGTGCTCAACTAAATGGTAGCAACTGAAGATAAGGGTTGCGCTCGTTGCGGGACTTAACCCAACATCTCACGACACGAGCTGACGACAGCCATGCAGCACCTATATAGCGGTCTATTGCTAGACGCCGACGTTTCTGCCGGATTCCACTACATTTCGAGCCCAGGTAAGGTTCTTCGCGTTGCGTCGAATTAAACCACATGCTCCACCGCTTGTGCGGGCCCCCGTCAATTCCTTTGAGTTTCAGCCTTGCGACCGTACTCCCCAGGCGGATTGCTTATCGCGTTAGCTTCGGCACGGCAGGATTGGGTACCTGCCACACCAAGCAATCATCGTTTAGGGCTAGGACTACCAGGGTATCTAATCCTGTTTGCTCCCCTAGCTTTCGTGCATCAGCGTCAGTTATGGTCCAGTGAGCCGCTTTCGCCACAGGTGTTCCTTCCGATATCTACGCATTTCACCGCTACACCGGAAATTCCACTCACCTCTCCCATACTCAAGCCCGACAGTTTCTAATGCAGACTATGGGTTGAGCCCATAGATTTCACATCAGACTTATCAAACCGCCTACGCACCCTTTACGCCCAATAAATCCGAACAACGCTTGCCCCCCTCGTATTACCGCGGCTGCTGGCACGAAGTTAGCCGGGGCTTCTTCTATGGGTACCGTCATAATCTTCCCCATCGAAAGGAGTTTACATACCAAGATATTTCATCCTCCACGCGGCGTTGCTGCGTCAGGGTTTCCCCCATTGCGCAAAATTCCCCACTGCTGCCTCCCGTAGGAGTCTGGACCGTGTTTCAGTTCCAGTGTGTCCGTGCGCCCTCTCAGGCCGGATACCGATCATCGCCTTGGTGGGCCATTACCCCGCCAACTAGCTAATCGGCCGCGACCTCCTCCCCAAGCGCATTACTGCTTTGACTCGTAAGTGTTATGCGGTATTAGCTAAGATTTCTCTCAGTTATTCCCCACTCGAGGGTAGATTAGTCACGTGTTACTCACCCGTGCGCCACTTTACTCAGAGCCGAAGCCCCTTTCTCGTGCGACTTGCATGTGTTAGGCACGCCGCCAGCGTTGATTCTGAGCCAGGATCAAACTCTCGTTTAATCTTGGTTTGCTCGCCATCCAACGACAGGGGTCGGGATGGATCGAGCGCCCTCGCTCGCTCGAAAGGAGCGAAGGATATAACTAGTGAGAATGACTAAACCAAATTTCGTATCATCTCACGACTGGCACGTTCAACTATGTTGTCAAAGATCCTAACTGCATCCACCTAAGCGGGCAGCTTTGGATCAAGGACTGAATCGGCATAAGCCATATTCGTGTCCTCGAACTTGATGCGCTGTTGTCGTCTGTATTTGCTACTTACTTTTGACTCTCTCTGTTGGCCTTATTTCAGCTCTTCGAGGAGCGCTTCAGCAGCGCTTGACGTTTTAGCGAACTTTTCGAGATTATCAACTCTCATCTCGCTTGTCAACTTTTATTTTTGTTTTCTTCAAGCTCTATTTCCGCCTGAAGACTTCAAAGAAAGTCGACAATCATTCACTCAGCACAAAATATCAAAACATCGTGACGCTCAAAATGAGCGCGGAGCACTTAGCTCCTGATAAATCTTGAATCAACTGCAGTGGCTTGGGTTTGGATTGCCGGTAGGCCATTAGGCTCTGAACCGATATCAAACGCTTGGACTGCGCTCCGTCTTCCCTTGTTACTCGCTCCCGTGTTGCCAGAGCCAAGGTGCGAAGCAGTGTAGCTTTACTTCTCACCTAGAGTATCGTGCTTTTTGTTTCCGTGCAAGCTTGATGCTTTCCACTTCGTTTCTTGCCGTATGCCTCTTTGCGACTTCCTGAGATTATCAGCGACGGAGCCTCTGTGCAAGCTCAAGGCTGTGAATAATCTAGGTTTCCTGTCGAAAAGTCGCTTTCGACCAGTAAAGACGGGGTGATAAAAGTTCCGACTATTTTGACATTGTTTGAATAGTGGCCTCGGTGATGGTTTGGCTGCTGACAATCCGGTGGGACGGTCTAGAATCGTTCCACTATGGAAGCTAACGAAGTTTCAGAGTTTGCCAATCAGATGCGGGAGTCCGGTGGGGAAGAGTCGCTGAAGAGTATCTCGCTCGGCATCTCGATACTTGCCGTACTGGTTGCGATGGTCACTGTGCTTGGACATCGCACTCACACTGAGGCTGTGCTGATGCAGTCGCGTGCGGGTGATCAGTGGAACGAGTACCAGGCGAAGAAGATTCGCATGGATAACTTATCGGTGACGCTGGACCTTCTTGCGATAGAGCCCACCGTGAACTCTTCCCTGCTGGAGTCGAAGCGGAAGGAGTATGAAGCTCACGTTGAGAAGTGGAAGGAAGATCTCGTGGAGGAGCAGGCGAAGGCTGGTGAGTTCGAGGCTGAGGTGACCAAAGCTGAGGCCAAGGCTTCTCGTTACGATCTTGGCGAGGCGTTGTTGCAGATCGCAGTGGTGCTTTGCTCCATTACGCTTTTTACGCGAAGGCGACACTACTTCCTGCTTGGGCTTACCCTCGGCGCGGCCGGTATCGTCGTCGCGTGTTCGGCGCTGCTGGTTCGTTAGGACGTTCTATGAGGGGTACCCACCCCCCGGTTGTCCACTGTAAGCCTCTTGTATTCAGAGCTTTACGATTTCCACAGGATGCAAATTTGTCATTCCAGATGGGTTAGAGGCAAATTCGTCTCCCTAAAGGACTTACAGGCTCCAAACGTTAAAGCCCCGAGATGGTCGGGGCTTTGTCTTGTTCTGTTTTCATTATAACGGAGCGGCGGCAACTTATACGCCACGTGGATGTCGTTGTTCCAGAGAGGTTTACGGGATTTGTGGGCTTGACAGGCGTGTGAGGGCTTTTGGGGGGTCGGGTTTTGGATTTTCAACTCCAGCGTGTGTTCGCAAACGCATTTTCGTGGGCATGAGCGTGAAGCGGAGGGCCCAAACGGCCGTGTTTCGATCATCTTGAATGGGTGTTTAGAAGGTTGGCGAGCGTATAGGCTACTGCGGCTGCGGCTCCTCCGATGAGGACGGTCTGGAGTGCGCTGCGTAGCCAGCCGGTTCCGACGAGCTTGCCTTTGAGTGCGCCGAAGATAGCGAGCGCAAGCAGCGTGATGACGACGGAGAGTTTGAGAGCGGTGAGGTTGTCGGCTACGAGCATGTACGGGAGTAGAGGTATGAGGCCGCCAGCGATGTAGGAGATCGCGATGGTGAGGGCGGAGCGATGAGCGCGGTTTGCGGCGGGTTCTTCGAGGCCTAGTTCGAAGCGCATCATGAAGTCGACCCACGCGGTGGGGTTTTGTTTGAGTGCTGCGAGCACGGGCTCTGCGCTGGCGCGACTGACTGAGTACTGTTCGAAGATCTCGTAGATCTCTTCTTCTTCGTCGCGAGTGCGTTCGATGATCTCGCGCTCTTCGCGATGACGCTCGGAGACGTAGTGTTCGGCATCGCCGCGAGCGGCGAGATAACCACCGAGGCCCATGGCGATGGAGCCGGCGGCGATCTCTGCAAGACCAGCGAGGACGACGATGTGCGAAGAGGCAACGGCACCGGAGAGACCTGCGGCGAGTGCGAAGGGAACGGTGAGTCCGTCGGAGAGGCCGATGACGATATCGCGAACGACTTCCGTAGATTCGAAGTGGCCTTCGATGTGGGGGCCGTGGGTGTGGGGTGAGTGTGCTACCTCATGCATTCCCGTAGTTTAGTGCAGGGTTTGCGAAGGAAGACAAGCGATGTGCGTTGCGATCGGTCTGACGGAGGTTTTTGCGGATGCCGGGGAGTCTTTCGCGTTGGCAGACCGTCTGTATGAGCACGAGACTCGGATAAAAGCAACTCGGATGGTGCGGGATGAGACAGCAGTGGATGTGGCGTTCGGGAGCGAAGTTGCTACTGATGGCGATGGCAGTATTGCCTTTGCCGGTGCATGCTCAGCAGGGCGATGACGAACGGGAAGGGCCGGCTTTTGCGGGTGGGCAGATGGTGCGCGGCACAGTGACGACCGCGAGTGCCGATCATCTGACGGTGAAGACGGAGGCGGGCGAGGTGTACCAGGTGGCGGTCTCGGCGAACACGCGTGTGACTAAAGACAGGCAGCCGGCGAAGATGGTCGATATCAAGGCGGGAGATGGCGTGGGAGCGATGGGAGTGCTGGACCCTGCGACGAAGACAGTGCATGCAGTCTTTATCGGCGTGATGGATGCGGAGCAGGTGAAGAAGGCGCGCGAAGGGATGGGCAAGGTCTTCATCACGGGGCGCGTGACGGCGATCGATATGGATGCGCTGAAGATCACGGTGCTGCGGCCTGACGGTGTGAGCCAGGTGATTGAGGTGGATGAGCAGACGTCGTTCAAACGCGGCGGGCGCGGGATGTCGATGCTTGCGAGTGGTGCGGGCGTGACTGAGTTGGGGTCGGGTGGCGGAAGAGGGAGTGGTAGTGGTGGAGCGGCTTCAGGCAATGCAGCAGGAAGTGGGAACAGCTCTGGTGGAGAGAGTATTACGCTTGCGGATGTGAAGGTTGGAGACGCTGTGGCTGGACGAGGGGCACTGAAGAATGGAACGTTCGTTCCGACGGAGTTAGGTGTGTCAGATCCTTCGACGCGGCGACGACGACGGGAGCTTGAGGGCGGCGGATCTGCGGCAGCTCCGAGTGGGGCGGCTGCTCCAGCGAAGACTGCTACGGCGCCTCAATAGATGAGAATCATGTGTTCTTGGTTGATGAAGCGAGGCGAGGTAAAGGTGCAGGGACTGATTCAAGGTATGGTAGTGGGCCTGGTGCTGACGGGTAGCGTGTGGGGTCAAGCTGTGCCGCCGGTTCAACCACCGGCAGATGCGCAGAATGCGTCTGGAACACCTGCTACGACTGCCACGACACCTGCTGCGGTTGCTACGACGCCTGCTACGAGTGAACCGAGCGGTGGGACGATTTCGGGGATAGTGAAGGCGGGAGCGGTACCGTTGCCTGGAGTTGCAGTGACTGCGAGCAATACGCTGACCGGCAAGAAGTACGCGACGACGACCGATGTGAACGGTGCCTTTGCGGTGACGGTTCCGCGCAATGGCCGTTATGTGGTGAAGGCGGAGCTGGCGGCGTTTACGGCCGATACAAAAGAGGTTTTGATTAACGCGGCTGGACAGAACGGCGGGAAACCGGCGCAAGTGGCGGAGTTTGGATTGCAACTGGCCTCGAGGGTGCAGCAGCAGGAGGAGCGTCAGGCTGCGGCGACGAGCGCTGGAGTTGCGCGTGGGTTGCAGGCGTTGAGCGTCACTGGAGATACGTCGGGGTCGGCGGATGCGACGGCGGGTGGAGGAGGGACTGCGGGGGCGCAGGTGCCGACGCTGTCCGGGCTTGGAGGAGGCGAGGCGGCGGCGAGCGATTCGGTGACGGTGAATGGCGCGGTGGGGCAGACGAACGGACTTGCGGGATTCAGCGAGGATGACGTGCGGGAGCGAATCCAGGATGCGATTGCACAGGCGCAACGACAGGGCGGCGCGGTTGGCGATATTGCGAATTCAGTGGCGGGGATGTTGGGCGGTTTGGCTGGTGGCGGAGGATTCGGCGGTGGCGGTGGTGGTGGACGAGGGTTTGGGGGCGGAGGCGGTGGTGGGGGCGGGCGTGGCGGTGGTGGAGGAGGAGGCGGATTTCGAGGGTTCAATCCTACACAGCCGCATGGAGCGATCTTTTACCAGGGAGGAAACGGCGCGCTGGATGCTACGAACTTTTCGTTGACGGGTGCTCCCGTGGTGAAGCCGGATTACAGCACGAACAGGTTTGGAGTGAGCTTCACGGGGTCTCCGTTTATACCGGGCGTGGTGAAGGCGAGCACGAAACAATTCGTCTTCCTCAACGTCACGGGACAGCGGAATACTACGCCTTCGAATCTGTATGGCACGGTGCCTACTCTGGCGGAGCGTGGTGGAGATTTTTCTGGCCTCACGCAGACAGTGGGCGGCGTGACGACTCCAGTGACGCTGTATGACCCTACGACGGGGCAGCCGTTTGCGAATAACCGCTTGCCTGTGTCTCCGCAGGCTGCGGCGCTGCTGAACTTTTATCCCGGGCCGAATATTCCGGCGACGGGACGGCAGGGGTACAACTACCAGACGATTACGACTGCAGGGAGTAATTCAACGACGGCGGCGCTGCGGTATGTAAGGAACTTTGGGCAGAACAATAGCGTTGGCGGCGGACGCAGGCAGCAGCAAGGCAGCGGGCCCGCGACGCTGCGGCAGAATATCAACTTCAATGGGAGCTACTCGCATTCGGCTGCGGATAATCGGAATATCTTTTTGCCGCTTGGTGGCGCGACCGAGACGGATGGGTATGGCGTGACGGCGGGCTACACGATTGGATATGGGAAGCTGACCAATAATGCTTCGATCAACTGGAACCGGTCGCACAGTATGGCGCGGAATTATTTTACGGATGGGACCGATCCGCTCGATGGGACGGGCATCAGTGTTCCGAAGCCGGTGATTGGCGGGAATCCGGGGATCTATAACGGGTTGCCGAGTGTGGCTATTTCGAACTTCACGGGGCTGACGCAAGCCCTGCCGAGCGATGTGGTGAATCAGACGATTTCGTTCTCGGACTTTGTGAGTTACAGATACAAGAAACACAGTATGCGCTATGGGCTGGATATCCGGCGGGTGCATGCGGATTCGGTGGGCGGAACAAATGTAGTGGGGTCCTTTACGTTTACGGGATATGCGACGCAGAATCCGGCGAGCAGCTGTACGCCTTCGTCGACGGTGACTTGTCCGGTTTTGTCGGCCAGCGGGTATGGGCTGGCGGATTTTCTACTAGGGTTGCCGCAGCAGTCGGCGATACAGGCAGCGACGGCGAAGACGTATCTGCGAGCGAATGTTTTTGATTGGTATGCGCAGGATGACTGGCGCGTACTGGCGAACCTGACGTTGAACTATGGACTGCGGTATGAGTATTTTTCGCCTTACGTGGAGAAGGATAATCGGCTGGTGAATCTGGATCATAATGCGGATTTTTCGGTGGTGATACCGGTGTGTCCGGTGGCGATTGCGGGGTCGTGCGGGGCGGGGACGGTGCGGTCGCTGGTGAATCCGGATAGGAATATGTACTCGCCGCGCGTGGGTTTTGCGTATCGGCCGAAGTTGAAGATCTTCAAAGATACGGTGGTGCGCGGGGGCTATGGGATCAACTTCAATACGGGGCAGTATGCGACGCTGGCGAGGAATCTGTCGTCGCAGGTGCCGTTTGCGCTGACGCAAACGAACGTGGTGGGGCAGACTGGATGCTCGCCGACGACGCTGACGCTGGCGAATGGATTTGGCTGCTCGACGACGCCGGTGCAGAACAACTATGCAGCGAATTTGGACTACAGACTGGGACATGTGCAGGTTTGGAACCTTGATATTCAGCGGACGTTTCCGCTCGGGATCGTGGCGAACATTGGGTACAACGGAGCGAAGGGTGGGGAGCTGGATATTGTGAGGGCGCCGAATCGGACGGCGACGGGGGTGCTGAATCCGGGGGCGCAGCCGTTCAATTATGAGGATTCGCTCGGATTTTCGCGGTTTCAGCAGTTGAGCGTGAATGTGCGGAAGCGGCTGCAGAAGGGAGTTTCGCTGCAGGCGACGTATCACTATGGACACTCGATCGATAACGCTTCCTCCATTGGGGGGACCGCTGCTGTGCCGGCGCAGAATGATATGGATTTGAATGCGGAGGAGGGCAACAGCTCGTTCGACGTGCGGCACCAGGTGACGGGAAACTGGGTACTGGAGCTGCCGTTTGGGCCCAATCGGGCTTTCCTGACGAAGGGTGGATTCTGGTCGAAGGCGCTGGACGGGTTTTCGCTGTCGGGGGATTTTACGTTTGCTTCGGGGACTTACTTTACGCCGCACTATGTTTCGACGGTGGCGGAGACGGCAACGGGAACCAACAATACGCTGCGGCCGGACAGGGTGTTTTCGCAGCCGATTTCAGGGCAGGGGACGATTCTGGACTGGTTCAATACGGCGGCGTTTGCGGCTCCGAATGGATACGGGACGGCGTCGCGTGGGTCGATTGAGGGGCCAGGAATCGCTGTGGCGGATGCTTCCCTGTCGCGAACGGTTGCGCTTGGGGAGACGCGGTCGTTTGAGATGAGGGTGACGGCGACAAATGTGTTCAATACGGTTCAGTATTCGGGGATCGATACGACTTTGAACTCGCAGACGTTTGGGCAGGTGACCTCGGCAGCGGCGATGCGGCGGCTGACGGTTCTCGCGCGGTACCGGTTTTGAGGAGCGGGACGATGAGTTTGCGACTGGCTATGAGCCTGCGACAGGCGGTGAATTTCAGTTGGCGTCGAGCTATGGTCGCGATGCTGGTGGGTGTGGTTGCGGGCATGCCTCTGGGCGATGGCTGGGCGCAGCAGCCGGATCAGTCGGGAGGCTTCACGCTGAAGGTGCAGAGCGACATCGTGCTGACCAACGTGGTGGTTCGGGACAAGAAGACGGGTGAAGTGGTGAAGGGGCTGAAGGCGACCGACTTTACGATTTTGGAGAATGGGAAGCCGCAGAAGATTGAGAGCTTCGACTATCAGAATGTCGATGAAGCGGCGGTGTTGCGGGAGAAGTCGACCGTCATCGGGAAGGCTACGATTGCGGATCTGGTGAATGGGGAGTTTGCGGCGAATCCGGCTACGCTGCGGGATCACCGATTGATTGTGATGTTCTTCGACCTGAGCAGCATGCAGCCAGAGGATATCGACCGTGCGGTGGAATCCGCGCAGGACTATGTGAATAAGAAGATGCAGCCGGCAGACCTTGTGGCGCTGGTGAGTATGTCCACCGGGCTGACGATGGATCAGGACTTTACGTCGGATAAAAAGGCGCTATTGCGAGGGCTCGGCAAGTACAACGGAACGGAAGGCACCGGGTTTGCGAATGGAAATGAAGGGGGGAATTCGGGCGGAACGGCGGATGATGCTTCGAGCTTTACCTCGGACGACAGCGAGTACAACGCGCTGAACACGGATCGCGAACTTTATGCGATACGGACGATTGCGAAGAGTCTGGAGAGAGTGGACCAGCGGAAGAGCCTGTTGTACTTCAGCGGCGGATTGACGCGTCAGGGTATCGAGAACCAGGCGAGTATGCGTGCGGCGACGAATGAAGCGGTGAAGGCCAACATGGCGATCTACAGCGTCGATTCGCGGGGGCTGGAAGCTCTGCCGCCGGTGGGCAACGCATCGACTGGAAGCCTACGTGGAACAGCGGCCTATAGCGGGGGCGCGATGCAAAGTCAGTTGGATGCGAACTTCGGTTCGCAGGAGACCTTGGCAACGCTCTCCTCTGATACAGGTGGCAAGGCTTTCTTTGATTCAAATGATTTCGCTCCGGCATTTCAGCAGGTGCAGCATGACACTGAGGCTTATTACATCGTTGGGTTCCGCTCGACCAACACGGCGCGTGATGGAAGCTTTCGGCATCTGACGGTCCGGCTGAATCGCAGCGACGTGAAGGACGTGAAGCTGGAATATCGGCCTGGATACTACGCTCCGGCAGACTTTCAGCACCAGAAGACAGAAGATCGGGAGCAGGTTTTGATAGAGGAGCTGCGAAGCGATCTTCCGGCGACCGATGTCGCGATCTATTTGCAAGCGCTGTACTTCCGGATGGGGGATAACAAGTTCTTTGTTCCGGTGTCGCTGATTATTCCGGGATCGCAGATTCATATTGTGAAGAACGGCGACCGGGATAAGGCAAATATCGACATCATTGGCCAGGTGAAGAACGCTGAAGGGATCATCGTCGGCAATGTTCGCGACACGGTGAAGCTGGCGCTCGATGCGGCCCAGCAGGTTCAGCAGAAGAAGATTCAGTATTCGACGGGATTCACGCTGGCTCCTGGGAGATACCATCTGAAGTTTGTGGTGCGGGAGAACCAGACGGGGGCGATGGGTAGCTTCGAGACTGATCTGCAGGTGCCGGATTTGAAGAAGAGTCCGCTGAAGCTGAGCTCGATTGTGCTGTCGAGCCAGCGGGTACCGAATACGGCGAAGAAGACGACGAGCCCCCTGGTGCGGGATGGAGTGGAATGGATTCCGAACGTGCCGCATGTGTTTCGGCAGGATCAGCATCTCTACTTCCTGTATGAGGTGTACGACCCTACGAGGGATAAGGGTGCGGCGGAGCCAGCGAGTTCTCCTGGGTTGACGCGACGTGAGGGCGGACCAGTGCGGGTGCTGACCAGCATTGAGTTTCTGATTGGCGGTGTGAAAGTGTATGAAACACCACTAGTTGAGGCGAAGGTGGTCAATATTCCGGAACGTGGAGCTGTAGCGTTTCAGTTCGATGTGCCGCTGACACAGCTGAAGCCGGGATCTTATGTATGCCAGGTGAACGTGATCGACGATGCTGGCGGGAGTTTCAGCTTTCCCCGGATGGCGATGAATGTGTGGGCGGGGGCCACGCCGGTGGTGGCTCCTGCGACGGCGGCGACGCCCGCGATATCACAATAGTGAGTTGACGTTCGCTCGATGACTGCCTAGCATGTGGTATCCGCATTGGGCCCGGTACGAGGACCTTTGCATGCCGTCTGAGACAGCAGCCGCGCGTCGACCAGACATCCCAGCACTTACCTCTCTGCGCTTCTTTGCCGCACTGTGGGTCGTGCTCTTTCACGTCTATGCGATAGGGTTGAACCGCGGCGGGCCGAAGGTATATCTCGCTTTCGCTCTGCTGGGATATGTCGGGGTCAGCTTCTTTTTCGTCCTCTCCGGATTCATCCTGGTCTATGTTTATTCGGGACGGCAGATTCAGAAGCGGCGCTTCTGGCAGGCTCGATTTGCGCGGATCTATCCCGCGTATCTGTTCTCCCTGTTGTTGACGATCCCGGTTTTGATGATGTTCTGGCCGATGACCAAGCAGGCGCACGTGACTTTTCTTGCCCTTACCGCGAATCCGCTTCTTCTCGAGGCGTGGTTCCCAAAGCTTCTGCTCACGTGGAACCCTGTCGGTTGGAGTCTCTCGGCCGAGGCCTTTTTCTATCTCGTCTTTCCGTTTGCTATTCGTCGGATGGACGCGCTGGCGTGGCCTCGCCTGCGGCTGACGATGGTGGGCTTCTGGCTGGCCAGCCTACTGATCACGGGCTCCTATGTGCTACTGCGTCCTGACGGAGTGGCCCACCCAGGGATAGACGACAATCAGCTGTTCTGGCTTGGCGTGGTAAAGCTCAATCCTCTGGTTCGCCTGCCTGAGTTTTTGCTTGGGGTGGCCACGGGGCTTGCTTTCCTGCGCCTTCCGACGCGGAGCCGCAACTGGCCGATTGCGCTGGGAGGCGGGCTGCTGCTGCTTGGGATCGGGCTGCAGCGATGGATACCCTTCGCGATGATGCACTCAGGCGCGTTCGCCCCCGCGTTCGCGCTGCTGATCTTCGGATTTGCAACGCAGCCCGCGTGGAGCCGCTTCCTTGCCGCCAAGCCCTTGATTCTGCTTGGAGAAGCAAGCTACAGCCTGTATCTGATCCATGGATCGTTCATTGGGAACTCTCTCCAATTCGCCCACTCGAAACACCTCTTCGCGGTGACCGTGGCGTGCGTTGTCCTGTCGATCCTTGCTTCTATTTTGGTGTTCCTGTTCATTGAGAAGCCGCTACGACGGCTGCTGCACCCCCGTTACGCTACTCCCCTGGTTCCGGTTGGGGGTAGCGGCGCTGCTCCGGCCGAGGTGACGATCTGAGGAGAGGGCTAAGCATTTGAAACCATTCGTTGGAATCGGCTCCGGTGGTCCTATGAAACCATGGCAAGGTGGCTATTGACAGGGGTTAAATAAGGGGCCGATGATGATGGCGAAGTCCGAGAGGTCCTCTTATGAGACCGATTCTTCGCTCTACTATCCTCCTCCCCTTACTTGGTCTGGTGTTTTCAAACTCTCCAATGTCCTCGCAGAAGCTTGCGACGCCCGCCACTCCCAACGCTGACCGCGACCTGCGACACCAAAGCGCAGACTGGTTCACAATCGAGCCACACCTTCCTAATCCACAGACCGCCACTTGGCAAAAGCTGGAGGTTGCGGCCGATGTACTACGTGCCCGGCGTTTTCCGGAAGATGCCCTGGTTTACTACGGCTACGCGATGCAACGCGGTGGTCCGCAACAAGAGCTTCTGATTCGTATGGGCGTGACGGAACTTGAACTGAGAAACATCGCGCTTGCGCGGACTTATTTCCTGCAGGTGGTTCGTCTGCAGAAGAAGAACGCACAGGGATGGAACAACCTTGGTGCGGCCGAGTACGTGGATGGGCGCTATGGAAACGCTATTTCCGATTACGGCAAGGCGATCAAGCTGGACAAGAAATCGGCGATCTATCACTCGAACCTTGGAACCGCGTACTTCGAAGAAAAGAACTTCGAGAGGGCGCGGCAGCAGTTTGATATTGCGCTGACGCTTGATCCGGACATGATGCAACATCACGATGCGAGCGGCGTAGAGGCCCACATGCTCTCGCCGGCGGACCATGCGCATTATTGTTTCGAGATAGCCCGGCTCTATGCTCATCGGGGCGACGAAGAAAATATGCTTCGCTACCTGACGCTCTCGAGTGAGGGCGGGTTTGATGTGCTGGGATCGATGGGTTCGGATGAGGTACTGGCAAAGTATCGCAAAGACCCGCGCGTGATCACCCTGGTTCGGACCGCGACGGCTTTGCGGAACTCGAAGACCTCGGTTGCCGACGCGCGGACCGGCGGAGTGCCTCCACTGCCACAGGCCCATGACTAAGTTGCGTGAACTGGACTATTTGTAAGGGCAGTGACGGCAATCTGAGTTGCAGCAGTAGCCGCGCTTTCGATGGTAGATGGAGGTGAATACGAGGTATGGGCCTTCGTAATAGAAGTCTTCGGGCAGGAGCTCTGGAGGGGTGTCTTCGGGCGGTGGGGTTGGTGGGGCGACGACGGGTTTGATGGGATCCTGCATTGCTGGGATAATCCTAGTCCAGTCTGAGATCCGCAGGCGGTGCGCTGCGGGACTGTTTTCTAACGAGGGTCTGGGATGAATCGTAGAAATTTCCTTAGGAGTTCCCTGGCTGCGGGAGGTGCCGCGCTGCTTGCAGGTGCAACAAGGACAGCGGGTGCGGAGGCGTTTCAGGAGAGCGTTCCGGGAGCCGTGACAGAGGCCGAAGTTGAAGCCGCGCGGTTTCCGGAAGGTTTTTTGTGGGGGATGGCTTCGGCGGCGTACCAGGTGGAAGGGGCTTGGAACATCGATGGAAAGGGCGAATCCAACTGGGACCGCTTCGCGCACACGGTCGGGAAGGTGAAGGGTGGCGCGACCGCCGATGTGACGTGCGACCAATATCATTTATATAAAGACGATATCGCGATTTTGAAGCGGCTGAATCAGAAGAGCTATCGGTTTTCGACGTCGTGGGCGCGTGTGCAGCCGAGTGGAACAGGGGCGATAAATCAGAAGGGTATCGATCATTACAGCCGGCTGGTGGATACGTTGATGGAGGCGGGGATTCGTCCGTTCTGCACGATCTATCACTGGGATCTGCCGCAGGCGTTGGAGGATCGCGGTGGATGGCCGAATCGCGATCTGGCGTCGTACTATGCAGACTTCGCGGGGATTCTGGCAAAGCATCTGGGTGATCGGATCACGACCTGGGCGCCCTTCAATATGCCGTGGACGTTTACCTACTATGGGTACGGTGTTGGAGTTTTTCCTCCGTGCAAGGCTGACTTCAATCAGTTTCTGAAGGCTGCCCATACGGTGAACCTGGCGCAGGGCGAGGCGTTTCGGGCAATCAAGGCAGCGTCTGCGAAGGCTACCGTGGGGAGCGCCTATGGGATGGCGCCGGCTTATCCGAAGACGGACAGCAAGGCGGATCGAGCGGCGACGGCGCGGTATCACGCGATGAATAATCTCTATTTCCTGAACCCGGCGATGCGCGGGGAGTATCCGAAAGCGTTTGTTGGAGCGACGCCCTATGAGGCGATGGGATACAAGGACGGCGATGACAAGATAATGAAAGTGCCGCTGGATTGGGTTGGGTTTCATTACTACACGCGGCGGATTGTCTCGAATGCCAGTGACGGCGCTCAGGCTGCCGGAGGACACTTTGGCACGGAGACCGAGGGCGAGGGTGGGTCGTCGGGTCGGGATCCGCTGACGCAGATGCATGTGGAGATGCCGACGGAGGGGCCGCTGACTGAGGCGGGGCTGGAGATATGGCCGCGGGGCATCTATGACCTGGTGACACAGATCTCTAGGGAATACGACCATCCGATTATTGAGATCAGCGAGAACGGCTGCTGCTATCTGGATGGGCCTGACAACAGTGGGCGCGTGCCTGATGTGCGCAGGATTGCGTTTCATCGGGGGATACTCGCGGAATTGGCGCGAGCGATTGCGGATGGAGCGAATGTTCGTGCGTATCATGCGTGGAGCCTGGTCGATAACTTTGAATGGGCCGACGGATATACGCAACGGTATGGACTGACGTACGTAGATTTTCGCGATCAGAGGCGAATCGTGAAGGATTCCGGACTTTGGTATGGACGGGTGGCGGCTTCGAATCGGCTTACGTGAAGGAGTTTCGCAGAGTGTTCGTAAAAGAGGAAAGCCTCCAGCGAGTGTGAGTCGTGGAGGACTTTCTTTTCATTCGAAACTTTCGTTGGTGTTGGGTTTACTTAGGCGCGTCCTGGGCAAGACGGAGACCTGAAAACTGCCAGCGGGTTGAGGGCGAGAAGAAGTTGCGATAGGTGGCGCGGATGTGGGTGGCCGGCGTGACGCAAGAACCTCCACGAAGGATGACCTGCGAGGACATGAATTTGCCGTTGTATTCGCCGAGCGCGCCGGGAAGAGGCTTGTAGCCGGGGTAGCCGGTATAGCCACTGGCAGTCCACTCCCACACGTCGCCAAAGATCTGCTGCAGTCCGGGGAGTGCTGAGGCTGGGGTTGGATGGAGGTTGCCGGTTTCGATGAGATTGCCCTGGACGGTGGGGGGTGTCGTCTGCGGCGAGGTCTGCGGCGAATACGTCAGGAGCGCGGGCTGCAAGTCGACTTCTTTGCGCTGGAGCCCGAGTTGGCTGGCGGCGTGTTCCCATTCGAATTCGGTGGGGAGACGGTGGCCGGCCCAGCGAGCATAGGCGTCAGCCTCGAAGAAGCTGAGGTGACAGACAGGGGTCTCGCTGAGGTCGTCGAGCGAGCGGAATCCGTGCATGGTGTAGATCGACCATCCGGAGTTGGTGGCTTCATCGCGACGCCAGTACAGGGGCGCTTGCCAGCCTTCGGCGCGGTTGGTGGTCCAACCCTCGGAGAGCCAGAGCTCGGGACGGTTGTAGCCGTTCTGGTCAATGAAGGCGAGGTACTCGGCGCAGGTGATCAAGCGCGTGGCGAGGCGGTAGGGCCCGAGGTAGACACGATGGCGGGGGGTCTCATTGTCGAAGGCGAAGGAGGAGACGGATTGGATGGGGTCTGCAAGATCTGGAGTGAAACCGATCTCGGTGAGGCCGCCGGCGTAGTCGATCCAGTCGAGAGGCGGCGCGATGGCATCGACCTTTTCCTTTGCAGACGACTGGACGTACGCGGGATGCAGCGGGTTGGTGAAGAGAGCATGCTTGATGTCGGTGGCGATGAGTTCCTGATGCTGCTGCTCGTGCTCGAGGCCGAGAGCGATCCGGCGGGCAGCTTCATCTTCTAGCGGATGCTGCATCAGAGCTGTCATTGCAGCGTCGACGTGAGTGCGGTAGGCGAGGATAGCGTCGAGCGGAGGACGGGAGAAAGATGCGCGGAGTTTTTTGTCGGGCATCTCGCCTAGCGAGTTGTAGTAGCTGTTGAAGAGCCAGTGGAAGTCGGGATGGTAGGGCTGGTAGCCAGCGGCAAACTCGCGGAGAACGAAGGTCTCGAAGAACCAGCTAGTGTGGGCGAGATGCCACTTCACCGGACTGGCTTCTGGACAGGACTGAACCATCATGTCTTCAGGTGATAACGGACGACAAAGATGCGTGGTCGCATGGCGAACAGCCTTGTAGCGGGCGAGGAGCGAAGTTGCTGCGGGGGTAGCTTCTACGATCTGGGACATGTTCTTCTCGCTTGGTGAAGAGATGGCGAACAAAGTTTTGATGCTTTGTTAGAATGCGAAGTTGCCGAAAAGGTTACCGGGGTTGAGGCCTGATTGATGCTTAAACGCTCGCTAGAAGCGGCTCAAAGCCGTTCCAGGGCTTTGACGGCTAAGGTTTGTTGATGACACCGAGATCGACCATGCCGTTCACAAAATATTGCACTGCGAGCGCCACCAGCAGCAAACCCATGATGCGGACGAGAATTCTGACACCGGTCTCTCCCAGACCGCGAGCGACGCGGTCGGAGTTTCCGAGCACGAGATAACAAATTGCTGCGGTAATGAAGATCGAAACCAGGATCGCCACCATCTGCCAGCGGGTCTGAGCCTGACCGACCAGTACCATGACGCTGGTGATCGATCCGGGCCCGGCCAGCATTGGGATTCCGAGCGGAACTATGCCAGCATCCTCTTTCTGTGCGGCTTCGGTGGTCTCCTCGGTCGACTCCTGCGTGGGCGATCGTTTGGCTTCGAGCATATCCAGGCCGATGAGCAGGAGGATGACGCCGCCCGCGATCTCAAAGGCTGGCAGCGTGATGCCAAACATTTTGAAGATGTACTGCCCCGCGACGGCGAATGCGCTGAGCACGACCAGCGCGGTAATGGAAGCCTTCCACGCCATCTTTCGTCGACGCGGCGCATCTGCCCCTGCGGTCACCGCGAGAAAGGTGGGCAGAGCAGCGAACGGATCGACGAGAAAGAAGATGGAGCTGAGCGCGAGAACAGAAAACTGAACGTACGCCGAATGCTCCAGCCCTCTGAGACTGACGGCATGTGGATTGAACATCACTCTCTATTCTCCCATGCCGGGCAGCCGTTATAATGGTCCTTCAACGCTTAGGAGCGTACGAATGCCCATACAGACCACCACGAACATCTGGCACAACGGGAACCTGATTCCTTGGGACAAAGCCCAGATCCACGTCATGTCCCACGTCGTTCACTACGGCTCGTCCGTCTTCGAGGGCATTCGCTGCTACGCGCAGCCGAACGCTGCCGGCATCTTCCGCCTGCCGGAGCACATGGCGCGACTGGTCGATTCGGCCAAGATCTACCGGATGCCGCTTCCCTACACCGTTGAGCAACTTTCGACCGCGGTGATCGATGTTGTGGAGGCCAATGGCGTCGCTCCTTGCTACATTCGGCCGATCGCGTTTCGTGGGTATGGGGAGCTCGGCGTTAATCCGCTGCGGTCGCCGGTTGAGGTCTATGTCGCCAACTATCCGTGGGGCAAGTATGTTCCCGGCACATCTGGCGCGGATGTCTGTGTCTCGAGCTGGAGCCGGTTAGCGCCGAACACAATGCCGGCGCTTGCCAAGGCGGGCGCGAACTACATGAACTCGCAGCTGATTCGCATGGAAGCCGAGATCAACGGCTACTCCGAGGGGATTGGCCTTGATACGAACGGCTACCTCTCTGAAGGCTCGGGTGAGAACCTGTTCCTGGTGCGCGGTGGCGTTCTCTACACCACACCGCTGGCAAACTCGGTGCTCAACGGAATCACGCGCAGCTCGGTTCTTACGCTGGCGAAGCAGCTCGGCATTGAAGTCGTCGAGCAGGCTCTCCCCCGCGAGATGCTCTACATCTGCGACGAGGCTTTCTTCACCGGTACGGCTGCTGAAGTGACGCATCTTCGTTCTGTCGATCGCATTCTTGTTGGCGACGGCACAATGGGCCCGATCACAAAAGCATTGCACGATGAGTTCTTCGGCATCGTGCATGGCACGCTTCCCGACCGCTACAACTGGCTGACTCCAGTCAATGTGAAGGTGGCAGAGCCTGTCGGCGTATAAGTAACCGCGTTGGTAACAAAAAGGAAAGGCAGCCATAGTGGCTGCCTTTTTCTTTTGCGATGCCGTTGCGCCGTTATTCCGGGGTAATGACCATCTCTTTCTTCGGTATCTTCGCTAGAAAATCTTCGCCAACTTGAATGTGCTGGTCGACCAGTCGCGAAGGTGTGTGAGCCAACCACTCTGCGAGGGAGATGTCTTCGTAGAACGGTGTTGGGAATACCTCAATAAACGTGAGGTCTGTGTCTCCCGTGTTTTCGATGTAGTGGGGTACAGATTTGTCGATGTAGCCGACATCGCCTTCCTGGAAGTCCATGGTGCGGGCATGACCGCCAGCAGAGAATACCGTCATGCGGCCCTTGCCCGTGACGTAGTACTGCCACTCGTCTTCGTTGGGATGCCAGTGCAGTTCACGCAGGCCGCCCGGTTTCAGAGTAACGATTGCCGCAGCGATGTTGGACGCAGGCCAGATCTTCTGGTCGATGATCTTTACCTCGCCGCCACGGGAGACTTTGGTGGGCTTCATCTCGGCTGGTTTGAAGTCGAAACTGTGTGGGACGCGGCCAGTGCCTGCCTCCGCCTGCTTCTGCTCCTCGGCCAAAGAACGCGGCAGCGGACGTTCGAAGATGAACAGCTCTTTATTCGGCACCTTATCGAAGGTGGCCTCTGGAACGTCGAAGTTCTTCGCCAGCACCTCGGGCGGTGTATGGGTCATCCAGTCGGTCAAAAGGAAGGTGTCGAACTCGTTGAAGTTGCCATCATTGAAGACGAGGAGAAACTCGCAGCCGTCGGGCCCGAGCCCCTGAATGGAGTGCGGAATTCCGCCGGGAAAGATCCAGAGATCCCCCTTGGTGACATCGCTGACATGGCTGCGGCCTTCCTGATCGACTGCTGTAATGCGGGCGTTGCCGTAAAGCATGAGAGCCCACTCGGCGCCGACGTGCCAGTGCAACTCGCGGATGCCGCCGGTGATGAGACGCATCTGAACGCCGGCCATCTTCTTCGAGATGGGGAGATCGCGTACGGTGACCTGACGCGTCCAGCCGCCCTCTTCCTGCCGCTTGTGGGACAGTGAAAAAGAGTATTTGAATGGAGGCTGTCCGCCGGAGTCGGTCGGAGGAGCCCATACGGAACTCGGATTCTCTTTATCGAGCGGGTCGTTGTTCTGAACGGGCTGTGATTCATTCGGAAGGTGGTGGTCTGCCGAACGAATTTGTTTCTCTTGTCCCTGAGCGACCTGCATGCCTGTTGCAGCTACCAACAACGCCGAACTGGCTTCGAGAAATCTGCGGCGGCTTACCTTTGCCTGATCTTTTTCCTGTTCCACTTTCAACATCCTCCGTGCTGTTGAATCACCTTGTTGGCGAATCTGTCAGTTCAGGATATTAGATACCTAAAATGTTGGACAGGTAAGGAGCAGATCCTGAGAGTGAAGCGAGATCTAAATCAATCACGTTACTTTGTTTGGCCCTTGTCCTTAGCATTCACTCTATCGCCATGACTGGGAGGTTGGCTGGTGACGAGAATGCGAGCCGGGTTGTCACTTCGATTGAAGGCCTGATGCGCCTGTCCAGGCGATACTTCGAGGCCCTCACCAGCTTGAAGGATAAAACTGTGCTGTTCTACTTCGAGGGTCAACTCGCCTTCAAGAACGTAAAAGAACTGCCGTGAATGAACATGGAAGTGACGGACTTCCATAGTGCCGGGTGGCATGAGTTCTTCGATGATGCTGAGGTTTGGTGTCCTGACGAGGTGCCAGCCGTCGCAGTCGTCTCCGCGCGGACCACCCCATTTGTAATGCTCGCCGGTTAGCCGGCTGACTATCGGTGTCATCGAGGTCATCCCGCTCTTCAAACGGACTAATTCGAGCTCTTGGGGACGTTTCGCATTCCGAGGACATGGAAGTCCTTGAGTCCGCCCTTGAGAACGTAGACCAGCGTATTGTTTCCGTTCGGATCGGTCGGTCTCAGGAAGAAGCCTGACTCGAGCACAAAGTCTCGGGTATTGCTGATAATTCCTTCGATCATCTCTCCGTCATAGAAATAGACGCGTACCCACAGCCCTGGCACGATCGGGGCATGCTCGTGAAAGTGAAGAGCACGGTGGCGAAGATCACCATCGAAGGTCTTCACGAAGAAGACAGCCTTGGCATCGCGGGTGGGAACGTCCTCGACTGTGTCTGAGTCGAGCAGCTTCAGCCGGATGGAGTCCAGCGGATAGACGGGGTCGTTGCGTAGAAGCTGCTCGATGGAGCCAAGTTCGCGGGACTCGGCAAGTCCGCGAACGGCATGGCTCTCGTAGCGGACTACAACTCGATACGGTTCAGACAGCTCTTCGGCGACTTGGGATTTGCCCTGAGATTTTAGGATGCGTGGTTGTTCCGTGGTGACAGGTCGTACTGCTTGATCTTGTACAGGAGCGCCTTGTAGCTGATTTGCAGGTCGTTTGCCGCGGCCTTCCTGTTCCATCCAGTTCCCTCCAGTACCTGTGCAATTGCCGTCGACTCCGCATCCCCTTTGAGATTGCGGACCATCGCTTTGAGCCCGGCGCCATTGGGTGACTCCTGGGCTACCGCTGCTGCCGCTGCTCCGCCCTGATAGACCGTTGCGGGAGAGAGTTCTTCGACGATCGATCTTTCTTCACCAAGCACCAGGTACCGATTGATTACATTTTCGAGTTCGCGCAGATTGCCGGGCCATGAGTGATCAGCCAAGGCGTTCAGCAGGTTTTGCGAGAAGGGCAGCGGATCCCGGCCATACCTCTTGGCGCCCTTACGCATAAAGTATTCCGACAGCACCGGAATCTCTTCGCGGCGCTCGCGCAACGGAGGGATGCTGAGGGTGAATCCGTTGAGGCGGTAGTACAGATCCTCGCGAAAGGTCTTGTTGGCCATCGCATCCTTCATATTGATGTTGGTGGCGGCGATCACGCGCACATCCACTTTCATGGGAGACCTGCTGCCAAGGCGAGAGAAAGTTCCGTCCTGCAACACCTGCAGGAGCTTGGCCTGAAGGATGGCGGGCATCTCGCCGATTTCGTCGAGAAAGATCGTTCCGCCGGTGCAGACCTCGAACTTGCCTGGCTTGGTCTTGACCGCTCCGGTAAAGGCACCCTGCTCGTAACCGAAGAGCTCGCTCTCGAGCAGGTCGGCGGGGACTGCAGCGCAGTTCACCTTGAGGAAGATGTTCTGGCTGCGAGCAGACATTTTGTGAGTGTAGAGCGCGAGGATCTCCTTACCGGTTCCGCTCTCCCCCAGGATCAGGAGTGGAATGTCGGCACGTGCTACGAGAGCGGCCTGAGCTTCCAGTTCGCGCATCCTTTTGCTGGAACGTACAAATGAGTGAGTTTCGTTTAGCGGAATCTCTTTCAGGGCATCGGCTGCGGGAACCTTCTTCTCCGCCGAGGCGAGGTTCTCCTCAATAGCCTGTTCGACGTCGCTGCCGGTAAACGGCTTCATCACGATCGCACGAACACCCAGACGAATCACCATCTCCAAGTCGCGAAGTTCCGCCGAGCAGGATAGGACGACCACCGCGAGATTGGGTTTGGTGCACCGGATGTGGGTCAACAGAGGCATCGGGTCGCGGTTGGTATGCAGGGCAAGCAGAAGCAGATCAGGCTGTTCCGACTTGTCCAACCGCTCGAGCAGCGCCTGCTCGTCCGAGAAGAGGCTCAGTGAATATCGGGATCCGAGGGTAGAGCGAAGATAATCGAGAACGGCGAGATCCGGTTCCAGAATAAGGATCTGAGCACGTGGCCGAGTAGACTTCAAGGCAGTGACGGGATAGGACAGCGCAGCTGACATACAAAGTACCTCAAATTGCAGGTTGGCTATTCTCCAAACCTACGGTGATCCTGAACCTGGTTGGCCCCCAGGGTCAGGCTGTACTCGATCTAGACAGTTGCAAACGGGAGCCGGTCGTCCTGACCACCCCCACGCCAGCAGATTCTAGCTCGTCCGACGCAGCATTTTGCAAAAAAATGTTACGAACTTTGCCGACAAAAGAGATAAAGGTTTACCACTCTCCTATCAAGTAGGCCTAGCTTACATGGTACTGGCATGAGTGAAACTAAAAAAATGTGGAATTTTTTTTGCGGGTTACTTTGGTGAAAGTGACCCTGGTGACCTTCAAATCCCATGCAAAAGTGCTACTTCAATCCGATTCTGAAGTTTATTCGTATATTTGGGCTTGCAATTAGGCCCACGAAATCCTCGCTTTCATCCGTTTCCGTACAAGAAATGGCGCTTGACGTGCATATGTGAACCGTATTGCAAAGTTGCGGTTTTTGCCCAACGCCGATAGGAAAAAATGACCTTGGATCACCACGTCGAATCCGCTGTCTCGCTCAATCTCCCGCCTCTCGAAATTTTTTTCGGCAAGACGGCCGCTATGCAAGCGGTTCGAAACAAGCTGGAGAGAGTAGCCGAGACCGATGTCCCCGTTTTGATCCAAGGGGAAAGCGGCACCGGCAAAGAAATCTGCGTGCGCCTGCTGCATGCGTTCTCTTTGCGGAGCAGGGGTTCTCTGGTTAAAGTAAGCTGCCCTGCGATACCCCACACGTTGCTCGAGACAGAGCTGTTCGGCTATGAAAAGGGCGCGTTTACAGGCGCTATGTCCACGAAGCTGGGACGCGTTGAGCAATCGCACCACGGCACGCTCTTTCTGGATGAGGTGGGGAGCCTGGACCTGGGAGTTCAGTCGAAACTGCTTCAAGTGCTGCAGGACGGAACCTTCGTCCGAGTGGGCGGTCACGAACCCAGAAATATTGTCACGAGGTTGGTTTCGGCTTCCAACACCGACCTTCGCAGCCAGGTCGAGGATGGAACCTTCCGTCTGGATTTTCTCTTCCGCATCAATGCGGTAACTATCAACCTGCCGCCTCTACGCCAACGGATCGCTGATCTGCCCATCCTGATCGATTACTTCATCGATCACTATGCAAAAATCTTCCACAGTGCACCGGAATTGCTCTCTAAGAGCGCGGTTCGCCTTATGCAGAATTATCACTGGCCGGGAAACATACGCCAGTTGGAAAACCTGATCCGTAGCTATGTTTTGATCGGCAGCGAAGAGGCGCTCGTAGCGGAACTTATGCCCGAAACTCCGCGCGGCGGAATCACAACCGATATCGACCTCAGCGAGCCGATTTCGCTCAAGAACATTACGAAAAAGGCGACCCAGGACCTGGAACGGCAGATCATTCTCAAAGTGCTGCAGGAAAATAGCTGGAACCGGCAAAAGACGGCGAAGTGGCTGCAGATCAGCTACCGGTCGCTGCTCTACAAACTGAGCGAGGTCGGAATGCCAGAGGTGCCCCCTCGGCCCCTGCGTATCCCTCATCTGGTAAAAAAAGAAGAGCGCACGGTTAAGACTGCGCTGTCGTCTCGGACGCGGATTTACTGACTTACCGTGTTGATTCGTTAGCACGCAGAACCGACACGCGCATCCTTTACTCGAAGCTGATTCGTTTGAGATTCGACAGCGGTCTTATTGTGCGCCCTGCCGCCGAATGATCGTCTTGATCGTCTCGAACATGATCAGCAGATCAAGCCCAAGAGTCATGTGCTTGATGTAGTAGAGATCGAACTCCAGCTTTTCGCGAGCTTCGGCCAGAGTCGAGCCATAGCCATAGCGGACTTGAGCCCAGCCCGTGAGGCCTGGGCGAATCATGTGGCGAAGATTGAAGTAGGGGATCTGTTCGGTGAGCCATGGCACAAACTCGGGCCGTTCCGGACGCGGACCTACAAAGCCCATATCGCCACGCAGAACGTTCCAGAGTTGCGGGACTTCGTCGAGGCGGGTCTTCCGCATGAACATACCCACGCGCGTCACGCGAGGATCGTTCTTGGTCGCCCACTTTGCGCCGGTGACCTCGGCATCGGTGCGCATCGTACGAAATTTGTAGACCGAGAAGTTCTTGCCGCCTAGACCTACTCGCGTCTGCCGGAAGAAGATCGGTCCCGGCGAGGAGAGGCGAACCAGGAGCACAACGATCGGGAAAAAGGGGAGAAAGAGAAACAATCCAACTGCGGCTGTCAGTGTCGAGACAATCCTTCGTGCAATCTGCTGAGACGGCTTGACTCGGAAGCCTTCGCTGTAAATGAAGCTGCTGGGATGCAGCCCGTCGAGATGCAGCTTGCCGGTAAGCCGCTCGAGCAGAGCTCCCGCATCTTCGATGACGACGCCGTTGAATCGCAACTTGAGCAACTCGCGAACGGGAAATTCGCCGCGACGGTCCTCAATCGCGACGATGACTCGATCGACAGGCGGCTTCGGCCCGGAGAATTTCTCGAGAGCCACATGGATGGCCTCTTTGCGCTGGTCTCGATCGGCCACTACGCCATCCCAGCCGAGCACCTCCATGCCTGCATCCTTGCGTGCCTCGAGCAGGTTGACGATGGCCTGCGCGCGGTCGCCTGCACCCAGAACATAAACCCGTTCCCGGAAGATCTCTCGCCCAATGACCCACTCGTAGGCGCTTCGCCACGCCACCAGCGCGAGAGTGAGAAAGATGAGACCGAGCAGCAGGACATATTGAGCGATGTCGAGGGCGGGAAAGATGTAGATGATCGCCGACAGCAGAAACGACAGAAATCCAAGAACCAGCAGCAGGCGAAAATAGATCTCCCAACTTGCGGAGATGCGTTGTGGCTCGTAGAGATCGAAGTAGTAGGAACAAAGCAGCGTCAGGATCGTAAGACCGAGAATTTTCAATCCCCCGTTCTCATAATTCAGAACGAGGTAGGTATCCGGCCCCATCAGCAACACCGTCGCCAGTAGGAAGCAACCACTCACAATCAGCGCTTCGCACAGCAAGAGAACGATGGTACGGGTGGGGTAGTACACGTTGAAGAGCCGGATCATCTGGTCAATTGCTCCCACTTACGGTTTGGCGGCATCGTATCCATAGTAGCTGCCGACCTGAGGTTGCTCGTGCACGGCGTTCAGAACAAATCCAAGAATATTCGAGGCTTTCAGCTCACTCTGCGCCCGTTGCGCAATAGGGAATTTGGTCTCTCCACTGCGTGCAACCAGGAGAACGCCATCGCAAGAACGGGCCAGGTTGACGGCATCGGAGACGGGCAGAACCGGTGAAGAGTCAACGATGATCCAGTCGAAGTGCGGCGCCGCCAGCCGAATCAACTCGCCGAAGCGCGGGCTTCCGGAGAGGTCAGCTGCCTTGTCGCCGCCATTGCCCCCCGCAATAAAGGTCAGGTTCTGCGCGATCGCGGCAGTCCCCGGGGTCATCCCCTCAAACGAATCCGACCGCTGCATCACCTCGGTCACGCTCGTCTTGCCGCCGAGATAATCCGCAAGACCGGGATGAGACTCGCAGCCAAGAAGTTGATGGAGGGTGTAGCGCCGCATGTCTCCATCGATCAGGAGTACCTTGCTATTCTTGTGGCGCGCGAGGCTCATGGCCAGATTGGTCGAGATGAAACTTTTGCCCTCCTGCGGCACGCCACTGGTGACCATGATGGTCTTGAGCGGGCTGATATCGCGGAGCTCGAAGATTCGCGAGCGGAGGCTGCGAAACTGCTCAACCGCGGGTCCGCGCTCGAGCAGCGACGGTAATTGCTCGAGGGAGAGTGCCCAGGGGCGGACCGGAATCCTGCTGAGGTCGAGCGCGTTGGGGTCCACTGGAGTGACGTAGGGCTCACCATACGACCGCGCTTCTGCAGGTGCACTGGCTTGATCTTCCTCAGCGGTGGCCACGGCGGTCGCATAGATGGCTGATTTGACCGAGGCCTCCGGAGTTCGCGGCTCCGGTTCGCGCCGGTCCAATTTGCGGTCAGACTCTGCCTTCTGGAGTGCTTCGTAGATTCGGCTCATCGATCGTGCCTTCCCGGCTCTTTATTGAAAGCTGCCATAAAATTATCTTCTTTCGAGTTCAGACCGGACTGCTTGTCCCCGTTGCCGATCACAGCCGAAGAGAGCATGAAAGGCTGTACCTCCAACTCCAGTTCTGCCGCGACGCCTTCTACGATGGTGGCGGTCACCTGTTCCACCTGTTCCACATAAGCCACGATCAGCGAATGCTCGCACAGCAGGTTGATAATGCGCGGAATTCCGCGGCTGGCCCGGTGAATCAGATCCAGCGCCTCGAGGGAAAACAGCGACCAGCTTGCTCCTGCAATCCGTAGACGTTCGGCCACATAGGCGTGTGTCTGGCTCTCGGTCAAGGCCTGGGTGCGGCACCACAGCGAAACACGCTGCCGGAGCTGCCGCACGCTTGGATGGCGCAGCTTCTCTTCGAGCTCAGGTTGTCCCGACAGCACAATCTGCAACAGCTTTTCGGATGAGGTCTCAAGGTTGGTGAGGAGCCGAATCTCTTCGAGCAGCTCCCACGACAGATTTTGCGCCTCATCGACGACCACCACGCAGGTCTCTTCCATGCGAAAGCGCTCGATCAGCCAGCGGTTCAACTGCAGCAGCATGCCGGACTTGGTCCGCGTCGCCGGCACAATGCCGAAGTCGGTCAATACAAACTCGAGGAAGTCCAACACATCGAGACGCGGGTTGAAGACGAAGGCGGTCGAGACCTTGCGGCCGCTGAAGGAGCTCAATGCGCGCCGCAGCAATGTTGTTTTGCCTGTGCCGACCTCGCCTGTCAAGACAGTGAAGCCCTTTCGTGCCGAGATTCCATACTCCAGGCACGCCAACGCCTCGCGGGTGTGCGGCATCATGTAAAGAAACCGAGGATCGGGGCTGGTTCCGAATGGACTGCTCTGGAGTTTAAAGAAGGTGTTATACATCTCAGCCCCCCGCATTCATCAGCGGCTTGCCGCCCGCGGTTATGTCCGAACTGCTGCGGCCGAAGAGCTTGCGCTTCGCGACCACAGGCTCCGGTTCGCCGGTAAGTCCAATGACGCCGAGGGTGGGCAGCTTCGTAAACGCCCAGATATCGCGTTCGCTGCGAATCGCGGTGTCCAGATACTCGAGCAAAGCTACGAAGGACAAGCCCAACGCAAGCCCAATGAAAAGGCCTCCCATGACGAAGACGGATCGCTTCGGAGAAGAGGGCGACTCGGGTAGGTTTGGTTCATCCATGACCCGGAACTGCTCTCCCTGCTGGCGCCGCTCGAGGTCGGTTGCCATCTTGGATTGATTCAGCTTGTTCAGCAGATCATCGTAAAACGCCTGTGCAGTCTGGTTATCCCGTGTGATGCTCTTGTACTCCTCCTCCACGGCGGGGCTGGAGGCAACGCGATCCTGATAGGTCCGAAGCTGCGCTTGAACTTCAGCCTGATCGCGCTTCTTTTGAGCGATGCCGAGTTCCATTGCGCGAATTTGAGCGCGCATCTGTTGCACGTTAAGGGAGTCGGTGGTTTTCGGCGCGGAAGACGCCGGCACGGTTGGCGCTGCGGGTGCCTGGGCCATTTTGCGCTCCAATTCATTGACCTTTCTCTGCGCGCTGACCACATCGGGGTAGTCGTCGGTGTAGCGTGCCTTCAGATCCGCCAGTTGCGCCTGAAGCTGCTGGAGTTCTAACTGCTGGGCCTGGGGGGCCACAGCTCCATGCTCTGTGCTCTGCGACTGCTGGACCTGCTGAGCCTGCTGCATCGACAGGATGGATTCCGCGTAACTCTTGTCCTGCTCCATGCGAGCAAGCGCCTGGGTCGCGGCATCCAGCTGGGTGTTGAGCGTCGTCAGCATGTTGATGTTCGACGACTCCGCACCCGGCAGCTTACCCATATAAGTCTGCTGAAACTTGGCAAGACGTGCGTCCTGTTCGTCCAACTTTGCCTTGGCATCGGCCAGCTGGCTCTTCAAAAACTCGGTCGTACCTGCGGCCGAGGCTGCCCGGTCGCTGAGGTTTTCACTGACGAAGAGCGACTGAATTTCGCCGCACACCAGCTGGGCCGTGCGCGGGTCGTTCGCCTTGAAGGAGATGAAGAACCCTGGTAGTCCGTTGGTTCGCGCAATCTCCGATTGAATGGGCGTGATCCCGATATTTTTGCGGGTAAGGTCGATGCGATCGTCCATCGACAGCCTCCCGTTGGCAAACAGGTTGAAGCGTTCAATGATGGGCTGGAGTCTCGAACGGCTTAAGATCTGCTCCTTCATGGAGGCCAACCGTCCGCTCAGATCCTCGGTGACAACCGCTTTGACGTAAGACTCCGGAACCTTCTGCTGCTCCACCAAAACCAGCGTCTGGGAGACATACTGCGGCTGCACCAGAAAAGTAAGGAGATACCCGACGATGGGAAAGATAATCGCGGGGACGGCAATCATCCACCATCTTCGCTTCAGGATGTTGAGGTAGTCCTGCACCGTCAATGCGCGATGGCCAAGCATGATGACTCCTTAGAATTGCCCCAGATTCGTGGATCGGGGAGTGAACGTGATCCCAAATCCAAATGTCTGGAAGTTGCTATTGAGTATGTTTGGTGCAACAGGCTCAACTAGATTGTTGATGGACTGGCTCGCCGCCGTAAAGCTCGCATACCCGGAGAAGTGAGGGCTGATCCGGCGTGTAACCTGTGCGCCCCCGTATACAGTGTCATAGATTGTGTTAGTCGTGACGAGCGAGGTGCCGTTCAAAGACTGCGCCAGGCCGGCGCTGTGCGTGTAGGACGCGCTGAGGCCAACGACCCAGTCCCGGCCAAAATTACGGCCTGCGGACGCCACGACTGAATCGGAAAGCGCACCGGGCAACACGCCGGATCCATTATTCACTCCCCGGCTGTAGTTGATGCCCGCATGCACATTCTGATAGCCATAAGAGATTCCCGCGTTGACCGCTATATCGGTCGAGTCGGGGACGAGGGTGCTGTTCGAGCTCGAAACCCACTGCGGACCGACTGAGGCGTTGACGCTGATCGTGCGGCTCAATACGCGTTGGTAGAAAACGTTGATACCGCGAGTCTCGATGTCAGGCGTATTCAGGCCGGCTCCTTCGCCGCTATACGAGTAAGTCGAATAGACCGCTGCAACACCGATTGAACTTCGTGCATCGAGTCGTTGATTCAGCGAGACAGTTCCTGAAACCTGGCTGGTATCGAGCCCTGCATCGGCATCGCTGTCGAGATAGTGAAGCACTCCCCATGAACCTGAACCGCTGATGGACGTATTGCGCGTGAGCGTCCGCTCTACGCTGCCGCTGACGGCGTTACCGATGCGATTGCCGGAGGTGGTTATGATGCTGCCGATCGGCCCTGCACCTGGCCCCTGGGTCGGAATTGCTCCGAGATCTCCCACGCCGGCGATTCCCGATAACCCTGTCGTGGGCGACTGAGGCAGATAACTGAAGGAGTCAGAGATATTGAAGATCCAGTGACGAGTCACATAGCCCTGTGACGCCGAAATGTTCCAAAAAGACGTGGTCCCCCCGGCCGTCTGGTCCGCCAGAACCACACCGCCCGCGAAGAGCATGCTGAATGGCCGTGTCGTGTTCTGTGAGGTGTAGGCGGCATTGCCGGAAAGGTCAGTCGCGTATGTCGTCTCGCCCGATCCGTAGTATCCGAACTGGATGACCTCCGATGCGCTGAGTGAGTAGTGAAAAACCCCGTCGAGATTAGGTAAGTTCGGGCCCAGGGTGGAAGCCATCGACGACTCCGCTGTCGGCAAAGCCTGGCCTTGTGCGATGGAAGCACCCATCGACAGCAACAAGACCGAAATCAGTGTTTGGATCTTCATACCTTCCTTCATGGGACGACGATTGTGTCTCCGGGAAGAAGCGAGACCCCCGAATTTTCCCCCTTCAGCGCCTGCTTATAGTTGAACGGGATCTTCTGTTGTTTTCCTGCCGTCGTTCGCAGAATATAGATGCGCTTGGCGTTCGCGAACTGCGTCACTCCGCCGCCGGTGACAATCGCCTGCAGTGGAGTCATGCCCGGAGTCATCACGACCGGACCAACCTTCCCGACTTCGCCAACCAGAAAGACGCGCTGGCTGTTGACTCCGAGAACCACTACCGTCACCACTGGATCCTGAATGTACTTTTTGAGCCGTTGACCGATGTCAGTCGAAAGCGCCGTGGGCGTCATTCCGGCTGCCGGAATATCTCCCACCAACACGAGAGAGATCATCCCATCGGGTCGCACCGGAATCGTACCGGAGAGCGTAGGCTCCTTCCAGACGGTGATCTGCAGGGAGTCCTCCGGCCCGATCACGTAACGATTCGCATCCATCGGGCCTGCGTAGTTGGCGCTCGCGGCTGGGGAAACCTTTGGGTCAGCTGGAGCCGTGGTCTGTCCGTTCGGCGCGGTATTCTGTGTTGCGCCTGCGGTAGCCGCAGGTTGTGATGTGACCTGTGCTGCAAGTGACCCTGCTGCAATCGGTAAGAGCAGCAGCACAGCACCCATGGAACAAAACTGCTTTATCAAAGTAACCCTCATCCTTCCTTCGCCTGACTCCCGTGGATCGACACATCCATTCTGACGCATCCCCTTGGTAGGCGAGAGTATTTCGTCATAGATAGGCATAGGCGAACACTCTTTTGTACCTCGTCGACTCAGACTTCGCAGCGAAGCTCACCAATCTTCTCGGCAATTATTACCTGTCAGGCAATGCGCGTGCCAAAGCTCGATCTGTGCCAAATTTTGTCGAGGAAATTGGAAAAAATGTATAGATTCGGGAGAAAACCAGCGCGTTGCCCGTCATGGGGTCCTTCGATGTGCAGATTATCAGTGCAAGTGTGAAAGTTTTTTCCCTTTGGGGGTATTCTCCGTACCACTTTCGTGTCGATAGACCCTAAACGGATACAGAAACCGAGGTCCGAAGAGGTAAATATGAAGAGGCATATAAATTGCTTACAGGGATCAGGTGAAGTATAACGTCATACGAGCAACACGGGGGACAACTCACACGATGCCTTATGCAGTGGACTCGGCCGCGAAGGTGGCCAATCCAGAGCCACCGCCAACCTCCCTCTCCGGTGCTAAGGCCCGGCTTGAGTGGCTGCCCTACGCCTCAATTGCCCTTCTGCTCGCCGTCTTGTACTACCGCGTCGCGATCAAACTGGTATACGACTGGTCGACTCTTCCGGATTACTCTCACGGCTTCCTGGTCCCGTTTTTCGTCGCATTCCTGATCTGGGACAAGAGGAAGGTGCTGCAGTCCACGCCGATCCGCCAGAGCTGGCTCGGAGTGCCACTCGTCGTTTTCTCTCTGGCCGTCCTGATTCTCGGCATCTACGGCGTCGAACTGTTCACCTCGCGCATGTCCTTCATCTTCCTGATGGCTGGCCTGATCTGGACCTTCTTCGGCTGGGCGATGGTACGGGCATTACGCTTCCCTCTTCTGGTACTTGTTCTTGCGATTCCTTTTCCCGCGATTGTCTTCAACCAGATCACGTTCCCGCTGCAACTGCTGGCCTCGCGAATTGCCAGTGACATCCTGCCACTGCTCGGAGTGCCGACGCTGCATGAGGGCAACGTGATCGAGTTGCCCGTCATGAAGCTCGAGGTAGCCGAGGCCTGCAGCGGCATTCGCTCGCTAATGAGTCTGTTTACCCTCTCAGTCTTCTACGGCTATTTTCTGGAGCACACCACGAGGCGCCGCGTCATTCTCGCCCTGGCCAGCATCCCCATAGCTGTCACAGCCAACGTAGCCCGCATCGTGGGCACAGGTTTATGTGTCCAGTATTGGGACCCGGAAAAGGCGCTTGGCTTCTTCCACGAATTCTCCGGCTGGGTAATGTTCGTCATCTCTCTCGCCTGTCTCTATCTGGTCCACCGCGCCATGCGGCTGATCTCCCCCGAAAAGGCACAAACCACATGAAATCCCCACGCTTCTGGCTCGTGATTCTTCTACTTGCCGCCACGGCTTTCGTTCTGCAAACCCGTGGCGATGCGGATTATGTGCCCGCCAGTCAGCCGCTAAACCAGATGCCGGAGCAACTGGACGGCTTGACCGCCCAGGACATTCCGCTCACCGACGATACCCTTGCTGTGCTCGGTAAGGGTGACTTCCTCAATCGCATCTACGTGGGTCCGCTAACATCCACGAATAGTCACGCGATCCCTATCAGCCTCTTTATTGGCTACTTCCCCAGCCAGCGCACGGGTCAAACCATGCACTCTCCGCAGAACTGCCTGCCTGGCGCCGGATGGACCTTTGACTCGCAGAGATACGTCAGCTTTCAGGACATCAACGGCAAAAACTACAGGGTGGGCGAATACGTCATCAGCAACGGGGAGATCAAACAGTTTGTTATCTATTGGTATCAAGCGCATGGCCGCAGCATCCCCAACGAGTACAAGGCGAAGCTTTATATGATCGCCGATGCTATCCGGATGAACCGCACCGATGGCGCCCTGGTTCGCGTCATCACCCAGGTTCTGCCGTCGGAGTCGTTAGAAAGCGCCAGAGAGCGGGCTACTCAATTCACCCAGCAGATGGCTCCGAACCTGCCACGGTTTATCCCTGACTAACGACCGATGAGCCGGAGTTTCACGTAAGTTGTAGATCGTGGTGCCACGTCAGCTCCGTCGGTGTCGATGACAGTGCGAGAATGACAGTGCGAGAATGACAAGATCGTTCTGAAGATCAGTTGAGGAAATACGCGATGAGAACTCCCCTTCCCTTGGTAGCACGTCGAATCACTACAGTGCTGGCCATCTCGCTTGCCCTCGGACTCACCTCCGGTTGCCATCGCGATCCGAACAAGCAGAAGCTGCGTTACCTCGAGAGCGGCAAGCGCTACGCCGACCAGGGCAAGTACAAAGAGGCGACCATACAGTTTGCCAACGCGCTTAAGGTCGACCGCAACTACGCCGACGCTCACTATCAACTCTCTAAGGTCTTCCTGAAGCAAGGATCAGTCATGCCCGCGTATGGGGAGCTGATGCGCACGGTCGATCTGCAACCTGGCAATCTTCAGGCGCGCATTGATCTGGGCAACATTCTGCTTGCGGGCAAGCAGGTCGACCGCGCCGCCGCGCAGGCCACGGCGGTACTGGCGATCGACAACAATAATGCTGACGCCCATGCACTGCTCTCCAACATCGCCTCAGCGAAAGGAGATCGCATCGAAGCGTTGGCCCAGATCCAGCAGGCCCTCGCCGCAGATCCCAATCGCGCCACTTTCCATGCCACTCTGGGCCTGTTGCAAAGCAATGACCCGGCTACGGCCGCTGCGGGCGAAGACCAACTTCGCAAAGCCGTCTCTCTGGACGGGAAGAACGTAACCGCGCACGTAGTCCTCGCATCGCTATTGCAGAAGAAAGGGGACTTTCAGGGCGCGGAGGAACAGATGAAAGCCGCAATCGCCGCTGACCCAAAGAGCGTGATGGCGCGCGCCAGCCTCGCAGATTTGTACATGCGCCAAAAAGATACTGCGAAGGCCGAGCAGACCCTTCGCCAGGCATCCGAGGATCTCTCTGATTCCGAGAGTGGTGCGGGCATGCTGGCAACTTACTACATCCGCACCAACCAGCTAGTTCCGGGGGAGGCGACCTACGCAGACCTGGTCGCGAAGCACCCAAAGAGCGTTCCACTCAAAATCGCATATCTTCGCCTGCTGATTCTTAACAAAGATCTGCCCAAGGCGAGGACCGTTGGCGCGGAGCTGGCCAAGACCGACAACAACATTCCCGAAGTCGCCGTTCTCAATGGCATGCTTTTGCTTAACGACGGCAAGACCGCCGATGCCTTCAACTCGCTGCAGAAGGCGGCCAAGGCCAATCCCGACAATCTGGTCGTCAAACTCTGGCTTGGCCGCGCAGCACGCGCTAAGGGCGACATGAGCGTTGCCCAGCAGAGCTTCCGCGACGCCGCCAGAATTAGCCCAAGCAGTCTGGAAGCGCAGGCTGGCCTCGCCGAGATCTCCATCGATACCCACGACTTCACCACGCTCCACCAGGTAGCCGACACCGCTATTGCAATCAATCCGCAGGTCGCTGCCCCTTACATCTGGCGCGGCATTGCTGAAGGCAGCCAGAAAGAGTACGACAAAGCCGACGCGGACTTCCATCAGGCCATCAAGCTCGATCCAAAAAACGCCGCCGGCTATCTGGAACTCGGCCAGCTGCGCCTATTTCAGCAGAAGACCCCTGAAGCCAAAACGCTCCTCGAACAGGCTCTCGAGTTGAACCCGAATTCTTCCCGCTCTCTGCGTCTGCTCGCCTCAGCTCTCATGTTTGAAAAGCAGCCGGCCAACGCCATCAGCCGCGTGCAGGAACAGATTGCGAAGTCTCCGCAAAACGCCGACATGTACACCCTGCTCGCTGAGTTGCAGCTGAACACAGGCGATGCCAAAGATGCGCTGGCCACTGCAGAAAAGGCAATGCAGCTGAACCCGAACGACAGCTCAGCCGTCATCACCTACACTCGAGCCGAAGTCACCACGGGCGATCCTGCCAAGGCCGTGGCCAAGTGGCAGCAGTGGACAACTGACCACCCCACCGACGTCCAGGGACTCACCATGCTGGGCACCATGCAGGAGTCGCAGGGTGATCGCAACGGCGCCATGGCCACCTACAAGAAGGCCCTAGCGATTCAACCGGAGCAGCCCATCGCCGCCAACAACCTTGCATACCTCATGGTGGACACCGGACAGAATCTTGACGTTGCCCTCTCTCTGGCCCAGGTAGCGCGGCGTGGCATGCCGTCTTCGCCGAACACAGCTGACACCCTGGCCTGGATCTACTACCAGAAGGGCAACTTCGCTTCAGCCCGCGATCTTCTAGAGGATGCCGTCAAAACGGCTCCTAACAGTGCTTCGATCCACTATCACCTGGGCATGACGTACACCAAGCTGTCCAACAACGCCGAGGCCTTGACTCATCTGAAAAAAGCGGTAGCCCTGGCACCGAACACCCAGATTGAGAAGGACGCTGATAGAGAACTCGCACGGTTAGGCTAACGCCTGAGCAGACTTCCATAGACACGGGTGATTTGGGTCATCATGGCTTCGGTCGTGAATTTTTTGGCCACCGACCTCTTACCCTCTACCCCCATCTGCCTCGCTTTCGCAGGATCGGAGAGCAGATCAACAATCGCCGCCGCCAGAGCGTCGGGATCCTCCGGCGGCACGATGACTCCGCTGACGCCATTCTGGACGGCCTCTGAATTTCCGCCGACATTCGTGGCGACGACCGGTAGCGATGCGGCCATGGCCTCGACGATTGCATTCGAGAAGCCTTCGCTTCGTGAGGGTAGTACGAAGATGTCGGCCAAGGAAAGATGCTCCCTGAGGTTTTTTACGCCGCCCGCAAAACGAAACCTGTCGGACAGCTTCAGGTCTCGCACCAGCACCTGCAGTTCCGCGAAATAATCCGGTTCCAGCACATCCCCCGCGATGCTGAATGTTGCTTTGGGAAATTGTGCCGCAACAGACGCAGCTGCTCTGATAAAAACATCATGCCCCTTCACCCGACGAATGTTGCCGACCGTCGTGACAAGAGCCTCGCCTGCATGTTTTGCTGCTTGAGAGATCGAGCTCCAGTCAGCCAGATCGAGTCCGTTGTAGATTGTCTGCACGCGCGAAGGATTGATTCCATCCACGTCAATGCAATGCTGGCGAACCTGCTCGGAGACGGCAAACACTCGATCGGGAGCGCGTGCCATTAGCCGGTAAGCGGCATGATGCTTGCCAGTCCGAAGGATGCCCATGTCCCTGCGGCTCCAAATAAGTTTCGCGCCCGACATCGCCTTGGTTACAAATCCTGCCCAGAGATCGGAGCTCTCAAAGAACGTCTGAACGATCCGGATCTTCTGCTCTCTAAGAAACTTCCTCAGCTCGAAACTGCCTCGCATTGCCGTCAGATCATAGGTCCGTTGCAAAGGCAGCAGGTACACGGAGCATGGCGGCGACTGGAGACCAGCGCTCGCCGGATCCGCGGAAAACGTAAGGATCGAGACGCGGTATCCATACTTCGGCAGAAGGTCCGCGAGCTTGAGTACGATCCGTTCGCCGCCGCCGAGTGTTCTCGGAAACTGATCGAGGACCAGCAGCACGTGAGGCATCTCAAAGTAGCTTGCGTCGTTGCCGGTCGATTCCTCAAGGTGTAGCGCCCTAATCATTCTTATACAGAGTTTCCCGAAGCCAAAGTCGCTGTGGTGCTGGGCGGAAGACCCCGGTGGTCCCGCACATTATCGGTACGCCAGGAACGGGTTAGCTGCGACGGCTTCGGAGATAGCTGATTCCGTCGCGGGTTCGGTCTCGGCCAATTGAAGTGCGCGAATCGCAGCTGCCACAAGAATCCAAAGTATGCCCGTAATCTCGAGATAGGTCCATCGATCGCCAAAGAAATTCGCGACAATACAGGAACACATGCCGACAAACAATCCCAATCCAAGCCCGCGATAGAGCGGATCCTCTGCTCGCTTAAAGAGGCGGTATGCTACTGCAAGCACCTGCTGCAGCATCGCAAGCACGATGATCATTCCGATGATTCCTGTCTCCACCATCACTTTGACGTACCAGTTATGGGTATCTTTCAGCCCATCCACGTGATTCCCTATCTGATAGGTGGCGAAGCCAATTCCTAGGACGGGACTGCTGAGAATGGATTCCTCTGCTGCCTCCCACAAGTTGACTCGTTCCTGTGCCGAAATCTCCAGCTTTCCATTGGAGTTTTGCGTCATTTCGACACGCTCACGAACTGCGGTTGGAACAATAGCTTGCCACGTAAAGAGGAAGACTGCAGCAATCACGATAAGTTTCCGGTCCTTCAGGAATCCCAGAACGACGATGCTGACAAGGAGAGCCGCATACGATCCGCGAGAGAAGGTGTACAAGTCAGCAAAGACTGTTAGGGCCACAAGCCCATAGAAGATCAGCCTGAGTTTCTTTCTTTGGACAAACTGTACGAAACCCCAGAAAAACATGGCGAACTGGGCGAGAAAGGCTGCTGTCTGATTCGAACCGTACGCGAGCGGGCCCGTATCTCTTTTATTCTCGTCGAAACTGCCCCAGGTTCTGGACATACTTTCGAGCAGACAACTTCTGTCGATTGCTAAGAGGGAAACCGCCGTGATAAGGACCACCGTCCGTATTGCCTTCCTGTCCTCGACGACCATGCCGGCCGCGGTGAAGACCAAAGGAATCAGCATGTAGTCTTTCCACGTCTCGAAGTTGACGTCGCCGAGCCAGAGCGGCGGAGGCGCATTGCCGAGCGCCGTGCCAAACCACATCGATAGATAAAGGTAGACACCAAACACCAGCCATATGGTGTAGAGCGACGACTTGGGGATCGATTTTCCCTTAAGGAGGGCACCGATAATGACGGCAAATACGAGAATGGTCAGCATATTGCCGCCGAGCGGATAATTCAAAAAGTGATCCCGCATCGTGCGATAAGGCAAGAAAGGGATCATGTAGTAGAGACCCAGTAGGGGACGTCCCGTCAAAGAGACGATACACATGATCCAGAACCCCAAATAGGCGATCAGGGGAACATAATGTGCGAGTCCTAGTCCCAAAATTCACCTTTCCCACTGCCGGCAAACCTATCCGACCAGACTCGACGCCACAGTTTCGCGTTAGCTGTCAGAGCCATACTTTTTTCCGCCCCACAGCGAAGTTATAGAACGCGAGTGCCGCAGCCGCATTGAGCATCACAAAAGTGCAGGCGATGCCAACGGGCTTGAATCTTTTGGCGGACGGAATCAAGGATCCGCACGTGGCTGCAACGTAGAATAGCACCTGAAGCCAAAAGATTGCGCCGTAAAAAGGTCCTCCGAGGATACCTGCCGCGACCAGCATCAGCGGAAGAAAGACTGGAATCAACAGGCGAAGCAGTTTGTGACTGACAAAGCGAAAGAGAAGCGGATTTGACGGCGAAAGCAGCCACGGAGCGAGTTGAAGCAACTGGTAGTTTCCGGTCAAGGTGCGAACTTTTCGCGAGAACTCCTTCCCTTTTTCGTTAAAGAATCGGTCCCGCGCGATCGCTGCTGGTTCAAAAACAACCCGTTTTCCATGCCGCGCGACATTCATTGGGACAAAGACATCATCCAGGATCGTACCCGGAGGAATCGCGATGTAGAGCTCACGGCGAATGGCGTAGATTGCACCGGTCACGCCAACGACTGACCCCGAAGCAGACTCAAGCTTCCGCACCATCTTTTCGATCTTCCAGTAGATGCCGAGCCCTTCGTGCGAACGCGCTCCAGAATCTTCAAGTAACAGCTCTCCGCTCACTGCGCCCACGGTTGGATCTGCAAAACAGGACGCAAGTTCCGAGATAGCATTCGGTTCGAGAAACTGCCGCGCATCCAGAAAAACCAGAATCTCTCCCTTAGCGCGATCGACAGCCGCATTCAAGGCACGAGCCTTGCCGGCGGACTCTTCAAGAAGAATAGGGACAACCGGCGGAGGCTGTTCCAAAAGAATCTCTGCGGTCCTATCGGTCGATCCATCCGAGGCAACCACGATCTCTAACTGCTCCTTTGGATAGTCCAACATACGAAGGTTTGCCATCTTCGACGGCAGATTTGCTTCCTCGTTGCGCGCCGCAATAATAATAGAAACGTCAGGAGTGTAGTCTGCTTTCTGGATCGATTGCTTACGAAGGTATACGCACATCCACAGCAGGACGGCGTACCCAAAGTACGCATAGCCTGTAAGCGCGAGGCACATCCAGAAAAGAAACTTCACCGTTCGATCCTGTTGGAGCCAACACCGATATTCGTAACGGGAGGAAACAGGAAACGGCAGCTCCGGCTCGTTGCAAAGGAAAGAACCGGCCTCTCCCCGTCGGACCCTGCAATCCTCCAGATACCAGCTCCAAGTTTCACAATCCCTCGATTGACGTCATTCTACTAAACGGCGTTGTTGGATCAGTATGCGACCGAATGGCATGCCCAGTTCTGTTTCCTCGGCGATATCATCTAAGGAATGATACGTTGATCCCAAAACGGACCGCCTACCTCTTTCGGGGCAGCCTGCGTAACCATCGCTGCTGGTAGATCCGACCTCTCGACTAAACTGGTAGCGCGCCTTACCGCCGGTTTTTAAAGTGAATTGCTTTTCAAGAACCGTGATCAGGTAGAGATCTACAACGTCTTTCAAAAACCGGCCGCCACGCGCGTCATGTTCGAGTACGTTTCGATTCGAGTTCAATGTCCAGCAAAAAGCGATTCGCGATCAACGTCGTAACGAACTGGATAGCCATGGCTGTCAGCATGGTCGTCCCTTTCTTTCTAGCTCCCTTCGTTGTTCGTCATCTGGGCGCGACAATCTACGGCATCTGGATATTGGCGGTCTCCACAGTTTCGTATCTCAATATGCTCGACCTGGGATTGCGTAGCGCAATCACCCGGTTCGTCTCCAAGAGCGCAACCGAGGGCAACACGCGGGACGCCCAGAAGGCGATCGGCGCTGCACTCTGGTTTCGCATGGCGATCGCGGCATTTGTGGTAGTCATCAGCATCGGGTTAGCCGTCTGGTTCCCCCAGATCTTCAAAATCCCGCATGATTTAGAACGGCCAGCACAAATCACCGTTCTGCTATGCGCTTTAGGAGTCGCTGCTTCGCTGCTGTCGGGTGTCTACACTGGAGTGATTAGAGCGATCAACCGCTTCGATGTCCTCAGCACGATCACCATGACCCAGACTCTGGTAAGAGCGGTTGGAGTCATTCTCATTCTTCGCAGTGGCCATGGTCTCGTGGTCTTGGCCATCTGGGAATTTGGAGTCGTCCTGTCGTCCAGCACTGCAGAGATGCTCTCGGCGTTGAAACTGTACCCGCCGTGCCGGGTTCTGGTTCTTCGACCCGATATGGAAACCCTCAAGAGCATCTGGTCTTATAGCTTCAAAACATTCATCATCATCGTCGCCGTGCAGATCGTCTTCTACACGGACAACATCGTAGTAGGCGCGTTCCTCTCTGTGGGCGTCGTCACGTTCTACTCGATCGCCGGAAGTTTAGCGATGTACTCGGGACAGATATCCACCGCGATGGGGACCACTTTCATCCCCATGGCAAGCGGTCTCGATGCAAGCGGCAACTCGGCTAGCCTGAAAAAACTCCTGATTCGCGGAACCCAGGCCATGCTTGGACTCATGCTGCCAATCGGCCTCACTCTGTTATTGCGGGGTAAGACATTCATCGGCCTCTGGATGGGACCGCAGTTCAGCGAAACCTCTGGCACAATTCTTCAAATCCTATTGATCAGTCAATTCTTCACCATCGGCAACTCGACCGCAGGACAGATCGCGTATGGAGTCGATAAACACAAATCGGTTGCCACGTGCGCAGCGCTTGAAGCCGTTTTTAATCTGGCCCTCAGCCTTGTGCTGGTGAAGGTCGTAGGACTATACGGAGTAGCCTGGGGCACATCGATCTCGATGGCCATCGCTCATCTGATCTTCTGGCCACGATTCGTAAGCAAGGAACTTGGCGTTTCGCCCCGAAGCTATCTTTGGGATGGTTGGGGGAAGATTGTACTCTGCTCGATCCCGTTCGGAATTGCATCCAGGCTAGTGGATCGTCATCTGCACCCGGGCTCTCTGGTTGCCTTTTTTGGTCAGGTCTTATTCACTTTGCCGGTATATTTTCTTGCAGTACTGGCAATCTTCCACAAACCGTTGTCGAGTGCATTTAGACGATGGCAGGCATCGCGGCGCCCAGTACTCCAGGGGATGGCCTGACAAGATTAGGGCTGAAGGTCCCTGTGGCTGGTCGCTTCAGAATTTGCCGGTTGTCAGGAGACGGACACTTCGCTTGGGAGTTCAGCTTGTCTCGTAAGAGACTCGCGGCACCGTCGTTCCGGCCACCAGTAGGTTGCACTCAAGCGGAAGTTTTGCAACTTCGTATACAGCATAACCGCAAAGACTTTATACCTGTAGGCAGGCACCACAGCTCCCCACAAAGGCCACTTGAGAAGCGATTCGATTGCATAAGCCCAATAGCGTTCGCTCTCGGCTTCTCTATAGTTCAGAGAGACGTGGAAAAAAATTCTAGACTCGATCTTGCGTTTCCAAATAGTTCTTCTGATGCCGCTAAGATCTTCGAGCAAAACTGTATCCAGCAATCGCAACGCAGCGGCCGCGGTTCGCGCAAAATTCTTCGTGACGTTATTCTCCCAGTGACGATAGGTCGTTAGGTTCTCAGGCACGTCTTGAAATGCTTTCGTACTGTAGCGCCTTACGAGACGAAACCAGAGTTCCCAGTCCTCGCCGTGGTGGTATTCCGTGCTAAAACCACCAACTTCCTCAAGAGCTGAGCGCCGGATCATGGAAGTTGAAGGCAGAATTGGCGTACGGTAGCGAAGTCCCGGCCAGAGCTTCACGGCAGGGAAAGAAGGCATTGGATGGGTTTCCCCATTCGAAAACAGGTACTGGAAGGCAGAATAAACTACGACCAACTCTGGATTGGCCTCGATCACGTCTACTTGCTTCTCAAGCTTTTCAGGAACAAACAAGTCGTCACTGTCTAAAAGTGCGATCCAGTCACCAGTCGCCGCCCGAAGAGCCGTATTTCTCGCAGCCGAAACACCCTGATTTGATTGTTTGATGTATATGATTTTGCCGCCGAAGCTGCGCACTATCTCTCCTGTGCGGTCCTCGGAACCATCGTCGACGACAATGATTTCGTGTGCCTCACAGGTCTGGGCGACCGCGCTGTTTAACGCGTCCCGGAGCCACCGCTCAGCGTTATAGGCGGGAACGACAATTGTAACTTTCGTTCTCACGGTGGTTCAAAAACCTTCCTGGGGGCTTGAAACCATTGCGATTCCTATCGTTGACGAACAATCCGCTAACTCTTACAAAGCCTAACCTACTTGCACACGCAAAGGTTTAGCAAGTGAGATCTTGACTCAGTATGTGAACCACAAAGCCGGTTCTGGCAACCTGTCTACCGTCTCAGCAATACGCATTTGTCAAGCCTTCCGGTGCAAACTTTAGAGGGATTGGTCATGCCATGGAACTCCACGCCGGACTGATAAGATTCAGCTGTACCAAGATATAATCCGCGACGAGCCAGGAGTTTTCCGGCATTGAGCATGTCAAAATTTTCGGAAGATGTTGCACGATACCGGTCCTTGGGCCATAGCGGAACGCGGCTCTGGTTGAATTCGGCGTTGTGGGCAATCGCGGTCTATCGATTGGGTCATTGGTTGTACTCTGCGAACCCTTTTATTCTGATTCGCATTCCCCTGAAGATCGTGTACTTTTTCGCTTATATGTTTTCAGAAGTTGTCATGGAGATGTGCCTTGATCCCCAGGCGACGATCGGCGGCGGTCTCTACATCGCGCACATCGGCGGCGTTCACATCAACCCTCAAGCAATCATCGGGAGCAACTGCGACATCGCCCATCGCGTCACCATCGGCGCCTCCGCGATGGGCCGAAAAGGCGCGCCTGTCCTTGGCGACAGGGTCTACATCGGCACAGGCGCGACCCTGGTAGGAAAGATCAAGATAGGCAGCGGTGCAAAGATCGCCGCAAATACTTTAGTCATGAGCAACATTCCCGACGGCGCGACAGTCATGGGCGTACCCGGTCGCATCATCATGCGTGCGCCGAAGCCTGTCGAATCCCCTGCACCGCCCGTAGCGGAGACCACCGATGCAAAATGATACAAAGCGACAGGATCTGCGCCGGCGCATCAAAGAGGCCGCCTCGTCGCAAGATGCAGGCACCGCGGTCAATCTCGCGCGAAAACTCCTCGCCGTCTCCGGCAAACCAGCCGACGTTATGTTCTGCGCCTCGACGTTCACAGGCATAGCCGACGCTCTGACCAGTCAACTGCGGGCCAACCGGCTCAAAACCTACATCGTCCGCTCAGTAACGATCGAGCCGATCCTCCCCTTCCTGACGACCGAAGCGGTACTGTCGAACTATGTGCTCGACCTCACCGTTGGCGGCTACGGCTCCTACGTGGATGAGCTGCTCAATCCGCAAAGTGCCCTCGCCAAATTCGAGCCTGACCTCATCTTCATTGTTCTTGATCTCGAAGACATTGCAGGTCGCCTGCCGCAGTTGTGCGCAGATGGCATCGGCGATGCAGTCGAAGCAGAAATCGGAGAATCCATTTCCCGAGTGGAGCAGTTGCTCAGGAACTGTCGCTCCGGCAACTCCGCTCGAATCCTCTTTCAGGGTTGCGTCGTCCCGGACCACACCTCGCTCGGCGACGTCGGCGAAGCGAATCTCCGCCACAGCCTGACCAACGCCGTCTACCAGCTGAATCACAGACTCGCTGCATTATGCCGCACTGTCTCTGACTGCGTCTTCTTCGATGTGGATCATCTCGCGGCTCGTCATGGCCGCGCAAGCTGGCGAGACGCGCGAATGTTTTTAGCATCGCGGCTCCCTGTATCATCAGCGTCCTTCGAAACCTATGCACGCGGCCTGGTCCGGTCATTCTCACCACTGTTCCGTGCTCCCCGCAAGGTCCTGTGTACAGACCTCGATAACACCCTCTGGGGCGGAGTTCTCGGAGAAGAAGGTCCCGAAGGGATCGCCACCGGAACTGCATTCCCAGGCAACTGCTATCTCGAGTATCAGAGATACCTCAAGCAGCTATCGTCTCGAGGCATCCTGCTCGCCATCGTCTCGAAGAACAACGACGCAGATGTTCGCGAAGCCTTTCAAATCCGAGCCGCCGACCTTGGACTTACTCTGGACGACTTCGTTGCAACGAAGATTAGCTGGAACGAAAAGGCAGCCTCCATTCGCGAACTCGCAGAAGAGCTTTCTCTCGGCCTCGATTCCTTCGTCTTCGTCGACGACAACCCCGTGGAGTGCGAAGCCATCCGCCAGCAACTGCCGGAGGTAGCCGTCATCGCGGCGCCGGTAGAAGAGCCCTGGAAGCTGGTCGATCTTCTATCCGCGCAGCCGTTCTTCGATGCAGCCGTCGTGACGGATGACGATGTCAATCGCCTGAATGAATATAAAGCGCAGGCCCAACGAGCAGAGCTGGCCAGCAGTGTCGGCAATCGTGACGAGTTTCTCGCCTCCCTCGAGATCGTCTGCACTTTCCTCAGCGCTTTGGACGCTCCACTCGCACGCTCGGTTCAGCTTCTCGCCAAAACGAATCAGTTCAACCTCACGACTCGCCGCCATTCGGCACCCGAGGTCGAAGCGTTCGCTTCCTCCCCTGGAGGTCAGGCAGTCGCCGTTCGTGTACGTGATCGTTTCGGCGATGCCGGTGTCGTCGGTCTCGCCTTAGCGCGCACGGAGGGTGATACCTGTTCCATCGACTCCCTGCTGTTATCGTGCCGTGTGATCGGACGCGGCATCGAAACCGCGCTGTTGGCTCATCTCGGAGCAAACGCTATCACGGCAGGAGCGACCCGTCTGGTGGGCGAGTTCATTCCGACAAAAAAGAACGCACCGTGTGCCGACTTCTACGTCGATCACGGCTTTGTCAAAGACGCTACGTCGAGAGACGCTTCTCCCGACTCCATCTTTTATCAAATTGATCTGACCACCGCGGCTCCTGAGAGCCCAAGGTGGCTAACCCTGGAAGGAAATGAATCGAATGAGTTCTCAGCAAGTGCCGTCGTCACTTCGTGACATTCTCGCCGATGTCCTCGAAATCTCGCCTGAAGAGGTCACACCCGAGCTTGGGGTCGGCACCATCGACAACTGGGACTCCTTTCGCCACTTGCAGGCGATCCTCGCGGTCGAAGGAGAGTACAGCGTTCAGTTTGATCCCTCCCGCATCCCGGAACTGACCACCGTCTCGCTCATCCAGGCAGAGTTGATCGCCAAGGGAGCGACACTTTGAACGCTGAGGATCTCGGCTTCAAACTCCGCCATGTAGGAGTCGCAGTTCCGAAATTAGGGCCGACGACCGACGCCCTCGAGGCACTGTTCGGGTACAAGGTCGTCTCCGGCCCGTTCGACGACCCCATTCAAAAGGTCAGCGTCAACTTCCTCGCGAAGTCAGAAAACGATGTAGCCGAGATCGAGCTCATAGCCCCACTGAGCGAAGACTCTCCCATCAAGTCGATGCTCGCCAAGGGCGGCGGCGCAGCCTACCACCTCTGCTTCGAAACAACTGACATCGAACAGGCTGTGGCTCATGCAAAAGATAACGGCTGCATCATCGTTAGCCCGCCAGCTCCCGCTGTCGCCTTCAATGGCCGCAGAATCGCCTGGATCTACACGCGCTCCAAGCAGTTATTCGAGCTCGTCGAGGCTCCGATTTAGTCCATACAATCTGTATGATTCAGCCAAGGTTTTCAATCTGTTTGAAACACAAATTATTGCTCGTTGAATCGAGACGACCCAGGTGACTCAACCGTCGGACAGACTCTACCTTCTCTACCACGAACTTCGGCCAAGCCGAAGCGATTACTCCTACGTGGTCGAGACAAGCCAATTTGAGAAACAAGTCGACCTGTTTCTCAAATTGAGAAGCGAAGAGAAGACCTCGGCTTTCTATCCCGAAATTACTTTCGATGACGGGCACATCTCAAACTTCGAGCGGGCACTGCCCATCCTGCAATCACGAGAAATCAAGGCATGGTTCTTTATCACCGTGGGCTGGACCGGCCAAAAGCCAGGCTACATGGGCTGGGCAGAGTTGCGCGCCCTACAGGAAGCCGGCCAGCAGATCGGCGCTCATGGCTGGTCCCACACTCTCCTTACCCATTGCGATCAGTCACAGTTACAAAAAGAACTCCTTGAAGCACGGCTCACGCTCGAAGACAAACTGGGAACCTCCATCACGGCGATGTCGTTACCCGGGGGCAGGTCGAATCAGCGTATCCTGGCCGCCTGCCGAGAATCCGGCTATACGCAGGTCTTCACGTCGGTCCCGAAAGGAGAGCCTCAACCAGCAGGGCCGACCGTTGGTCGCCTCAATGTTCGCGGCGACATGACGATCGAGTGGATCTCAAAGCTCCTGCAACCTGAGAGTGGTATTTTATCCGGTCTTCAGCGGCAACATCAGATCAAAGCCACCGCAAAAACTCTGCTGGGCGACCGGCTCTACGAAAAACTCTGGGCTCTTCTCAATCGACACGAGCCCGCCACCGACGCAGGAGAAGCTGCAGCCTATGAAGATCCTGCACATCATTAGTAGCGGCGGAATGTACGGTGCAGAGGCCGTGATCCTGAACATGTCGCGCACGCTGAACGAGAACTCGCACTCGAGCATTCTCGGCGTTTTTTCGAACTCCGCAAATCCGAATCTGCAGCTTCACGAGGTCGCGACCGCCCAGGGCATCGAGTCCCATCTGATCTCCTGCGCCGGACAGATCGACCGCACCGTACCTTCGAGCATTCGAGAACTTGTTGCTCGTGCGAATGCTGACGTCGTCCACGCCCATGGCTACAAGGCAGATATCTACTGCTACTTCGCCTTGCGCGGATCGAGCCTTCCGCTCGTCTCCACCTGCCACACCTGGTACGACAACGATCTGACGGTCTCCCTCTACGGAGCGGCGGACCGCTTCATATTGCGAAACTACGGAGCTGTAGTAGCGGTTTCGGAAGATGTAAGACATCGCCTCCTGAAAGCGGGAGTCCGCAAAGAAAAAATCCACATCGTTCGGAATGGCATTGACCTGCGCCCCTTCGACAACGCCGCTCCTTCGCTGCGTGAGATCTCCTCACCAGATAATGCTCCTATTGTCGGACTCATCGGCAGGTTAGCCACAGAGAAGGGCGTCGACATCTTTCTTCGAGCTGCTGCACGCGTCCTGGCAGACCTCCCGGCCACGAAGTTTGTAGTAATCGGCGAGGGGCCGGACCGCGAACAACTTGAGTTACTCATCGATGAGTTGCAAACTCGAAATAACGTCTTCATGCTGGGACGTCGAGACGACATGCCGAGCGTCTACGCCTCGCTCGACATCATGGTTTCGGCCTCTCGCCACGAGGGACTGCCGATGGCTATTCTCGAGGGCATGGCAAGTGGCCGTCCCGTCATCGCAACAGCGGTGGGCGCGGTGCCAGACGTAATTGTGGATGGCCACACCGGAGTGCTCGTTCCCTCTGAGAATGTCGAGGCTTTGGCTGCAAAGATCGTGACCCTTCTGAACAACGCAGCGCAACGAGAAAATCTGGGAGCCGCTGCAAAGAGACTAATCGAAGAAGAGTTTTCTGCAGAGCGGATGACAACGGACTATCTTCACATCTACGAACAGGCAATCGCGGCAAAAAAGCAACAAGCGTCCGCTCACTCAATCTCTTCCGCAATCTCACAAGGAAAGACAAAGTGAACGAAGACACACGGCAGCCAACAGTCTTCATGATGGATCTCTGGGCCACCGTCCCTTACTACACGGCCTATCTCTCGAGGGCGCTCCTCGCCAAAAGCGTCAACGTGACCGTCGGGTCCATCTCCTACTATCTCGACCCCGAATGTTTCTCGAGCCGAGGCATCAAGCTCGACCCCGGGCTCATGGACGTAGTCGGCAGGTTTCGGTTACCCCGCTTGCCACGCCGAGTTTTCAAGCTCCTCGAGTCATTGCTCAATCTGGCCGCACTATCGATACGCTTCGCCATCTCCCCGCCCGACATCGTTCACGTACAGTTCCTCACCATGTTGACCCAGCGCCTGCCGTTCGATCTCTGGTTCGTCCGCCTTTGCCAACGGCGCGGCTCGAAGATCGTGCTAACTGTTCACGATCTTTTGCCACACAACACAGGCCAAAGCCACAAGCGGATCTTCCACGATCTTTATCAAATGGTCGATCGCATCATCTGCCACTCCGACACCGTCAGAGAGAGGCTCGCGGAGGAGTTCGCCGTGCCGGAGGAAAAGGTCTCCGTGATTGCTCATGGTCCCTTCTTCTACGATCTGCCAGTAACTGCCGAGCAGATTTTGCAAAGTTTCGCGCTCGACCCGCGAAAGCTCCTCGTACTGTGGCAGGGCATCATCTCTCCCTACAAAGGAATTGATCTTCTGCTGGACGCCTGGCAACGGGTTGAAGCAACCACCGAGCAACCGCACCTCCTGATCGCGGGCACAGGTTCCCCTCAGTTGCTCGAACAGATTCGCGAACAAATTCGCCGCCTGAACCTGCAACGCGTCCAGCTTCATCCTCGCTTCATCTCCGCAGAAGAGCTCGTCGCACTCTACCGCGCAGCGGAGATCGTGGTTTATCCCTATCGTGCAATCACGACGAGCGGTGCTCTTGCGACTGGCCTGGCTCTATGCAAAACCATCGTCGCGAGCGACCTCCCAGTCTTTCGTGAACTGCTCACGGACAAAGAAAATGCATTACTGGTCGACCCTCAAGACTCGCTCGCACTCGCCAACGCACTCACCGAGTTGTCGAAGGACGCTCCTCTAAGGGCACAACTTGCCAATAATGTGCGAAGCATGAACTTTGGAGAGGAATCATGGCTGTCAATTGCGGCGAAAACAATTGAGTGTTACAAATTCGTTCAGCGTGGCCAGCTGTGATATAAGAATTAAGTACCTCTTCTGAAGCGTTCGTTCTTAAGTCGTCGCTCTTTCTATCTGCCGGTTCTGATGTGTTAGGTGATTCGCTCTCTTTCAAGAGCAATCTCTCTCTCAGGCGGGCAAGATAATTCGTTATAGAGCTTACAAATCCGAATCCTCTTCGTTCCCAAACTCCATGCATCGTGCTGGACCTGGTCCGTTGTCCCGAAGATATTCGCGGACGCTGCGACGGTTGCCTGGTCGAGCTCCGGATCGTGTGTACAACCAACGTGGGATAGTTCTATCGGCCGAAGTAGCTTGTACTGCAGGGGTGAGTTACTATAGTAATTAATCCCTTGATCCCCCATCTTGTGATTTCCTGTTCCATTTGCGAATTCACTGCATGTAACACAAGCTGGACATGCAGATGAGGACCTTTGCCTCGCGATACATGAAGTGGGCCCCGGTTTCCGTTACAGGGTAACTGTAGTAACCATTTCCAAACAAAATATTCGTCCGGATGTCTGGGTCCCGCGTTAGTTTCGGCTCAGGCAGCGTGATTTGACTAACCAATTTCTCTTTTTGTACGGAGCTTATTTTGCGAAAAATATTCAGTACCCTTGTAGCGAGCATCACCCTTGCGCTTATTTTTTCTTGTCTGGATGCGGCCTCGCCGTCACAGACCGCGAACGCCGCCACGGCACTTGCCATCACCGGCACATCGGTACCGCAAGCGACTCTTGGAAAGGCCTATACCACTACTCTCAAAGCAACTGGCGGCACTTCGCCGTACCAGTGGAGACTCGTTTCCGGAACTCACGTCCCAGGATTGTCTCTCGGTGAGAGCACAGGCCAAATTCATGGAACACCAGCGGAAGGAGGATCATTCACAGCTACCTACTCCGTTACGGATGCATCCAAGCCCGCTCAGGTAAAGACTGTCCAACTGACCGTCGTGGTTGCAACTCCAGCTCTAGCGTTTGCCACCACATCCTTACGTGCAGCCACGCAAGGCACAAAATATGCGACAACGTTGCAGGCGACTGGAGGCACCCCTTCCTACGGTTTTTCGATCTCCTCCGGCAAGTTGCCCGCGGGAATCACCATGTCATCTGCCGGTGTAGTCTCCGGCACGCCCACGGCCTCAGGGACATTTCCCGTCACGGTCGCAGTCAAGGACTCCTCTAGCCCAAATCTCACCAAGTCCGAGTCGCTCTCGCTGGTTGTGACAGCAGGCAAGACAACCACCTCTGCACTCGCGATCACCTCGGCCACGCTCGCCGCCGGTACCGATGGCGCGGCCTATTCGTCGCAGTTGAAAGCGAGCGGAGGCACCCCAGCCTACACCTGGTCGATCACCTCCGGTAAGCTGCCTGCGGGACTCACTCTGGCTGCAACCACCGGCGTGATCTCCGGTACTCCCTCGATCACCGGCACCTCCAGCTTCACCGCAGCCGTTACCGACAACAGCAACCCGGACCAGATCAAGTCCGCCGCGACTTCGATTACCGTTGCAGTGTCAACATCACAGAAGCCCGGCCCTGGTACGACGTGGTACATCCGCGCCGACGGTGGGAGCAACACGCAGTGCACGGGCAAGACGAACGCTGCTTATCCCGGTTCGGGGTCAGGTCAAGCGTGCGCCTTCAATCATCCCTACCAGATGCTGAACTCCTCTGGCGGCTGGGCGAACATGGCGGGCGGCGACACCATCCAGTTTGCCGACTCTTCCTCTGCCGCCCACACCTACTACATGGGCGAGCAGAATGCGGGAGTGGGCTCCGACTGGAGCTCCACGCTTGGCGGTATCTGCCCTGCACCCAATACCGGCGGCGGTGCTGGAACCAGTTGCATCCTTCCTGCTCCTCCCTCGGGAACAGCCGCACAGCACACCCGCATCCTCGGCCAGAATGCCGGTAGCTGCCACGACTCCGCGCACACCCACCTGGTCAATCCGACCGTACTCAGCGGAATCAATAACGCCTTCGCGGTTCTCGATACCCGCGCAACCGACTACGTAGACATCTCCTGCATCGAGATCACCCAGCCCGACACCTGCACCAATACCGCGGGTGCAGGACAGTGTGGATCCAATGCGAACTACGTCCACTACGGCGGTCTTATCTTGAACTATGGCGCGGGGAGCCAAGGCCCCTCCAACCTCACCCTCAACGATGTGGCGGTGGTTGGCATAGCTGGAAGCGGCATCCTCGGCAGCGAGCTCAACAAATCCAGCAGCGATGTCTTCTCCGCGACCGATGTCTATGTGATCGGCAACGGAGCCGCAGGCTGGAATGGTGATAGCGGAGGTTGCGGCACCTCCTGCGAGACCGTTGGGACCATGAATATCTCCTACGCGACGATCGACTGGAATGGCTGCGTCGCCGTCGAGCCTTACGACATGACCAAACCCGACACGCAGAACGCCTTCAACTACTGCTATGGACAGAGTGACGGAGGATACGGCGACGGATTCGTCCAGATCGCCGCAGGCAACATGAGCCTCAATGTGGATCACAGTCATTTCCGCTGGAATACGCAGGACGGCTTCGACGGGCTCCATCTCAGTGACGACGTGAAGACCTCTCCCGCGATCCACATCTCAACATCCTGGTCGGAGGGCAACGCCGGTGCAACCTTCAAGATCGGCGCCGGAGCCTCCTCGACCGCCATCAATAACGTGTCCATCAGCAACTGCCGGATTCTGACCACCGCCTCCGCGTTCCCCCTCAACCCCTCGGGCTGGACCCTGGACGGAGCAGATTCCTGCCGGGCAGCCGGGGATGAATGGTCCTTCCAGGAGAACAATGGCACTGTCATCACGATGGAGAACAACACGTCGGTTGGCTACGGCACGACCATGTATGACGTCGGCTGTGCTGCGCTCGCACCGAACTGCTTCTCCAACGGAGCGACATTTGTTTTCAAAAACAACATCAGCAAGGGCTATGCGGATCCCGGCAATGGAAACAGGCTCGCTTCCGGGTTCTACTTCGGGATGGGCAATCCTTTCGCCAACGCCGGGTCGGCAGCCGATCACAACCTGTGGAGCACGATGGACCAAGGATGCCCGGACAGCACGATTGGCATTGAGAAGATCTACACCTGCGCCGATCCCGGTCTGGCGAGCGAGTCCAACATCAACGCCATCAATCCCAACCTCACCTCCTCCAGCCCCGCCGTCGGCTCCGGAATCGCCATCTCCGGAATCACCACCGACTTCAACGGAACCACTAGACCCAACCCGCCAGCTATAGGCGCCACGGAATAAACAAAACCACAAACCAACCAGCCGGCCGCGTGACTCCACGCGGCCGGCTTTTTTGCGTCTCGTTAAATGCACTTGCTCACTTCTATCAGCGCTCGCGACGACCTCGAATCCCGACCGTCTATACTGGCAACTCTCCCAGAGTCCGTCGGAGACTGGAGCTTATGAACGTTCGCATTTGTCTCAAGGTGCTTTGCGTACTCATTGCGGGATGCGTCTCCTTGCCGCTTTATGGCACAACCTGGTATGTGCGGCCTGATGGAGGTACTCGATACTCCACCAATGTTACGAACGGTCAATGCGATGGAAAGGCCGATGCCGCGCCGTCTGGCGGAAAAGCTAACCAGCACTGCGCGTTCAAGGACGTTCGTATGCTATGGCAGGATGGCAGCTACGCCACAGGTACGAAATTTCCCAACTGGGGGTGGGTCATCGCTGGAGGCGATACAGTAATTCTCCGCGGTTCGATCGGGACAGGTGTTTCCTATAGGGTCGGGTGGGATCATGCCTCATGGTCTTGTGAGAAGAACACGTGTTGGGGTATTGCGGGAGACCCCTACGCCTCCGGAGCACCTCCGCCGCCATCGGGCACTGCCGCGCAGCACACCCGTATTCTCGGCGAGAACTATGCTTCGTGCCGAAGCCCTTCGGCCAAGACACAGCTTCACGGCGGCTGGGCAACCACCAACGTTCTCGACCTCTCCGGCACATCGTATGTTGATGTCGCTTGTCTAGACATTACAGACTTCTCGGCTTGCGGCCGAGCCTCGCAGAAACTTGGCTGCGATTCGAGTCAGGACTTCGCGCAGGTCGGAATCCGGCTCAGCAACAAGACGACAAACCTCACCCTTACTGACCTTCATATTCATGGTCTCGCTGGCTCAGGAATCGCTGGCCCTACCGGAGATGGCGTCGTCATGGATTACATCGACATCTTAGGCAACGCCAGTGCTGGTTGGAACGCAGACGCGAACGACGGAATCACCGGCAAAGGTAGCCTGCTGGTGCAACACTACGACATCAGTTGGAACGGTTGCGCCGAGGAATACCCCATTGTGCATCCGTTGCCCTATGGAGACTGCACCGATCAGGACCATGGCGGATATGGCGATGGCTTCGGAACGGCCACAAAAGATAGTGACCCTCCCGGCTGGCAAGTGCACTTCGATAAGGGAACTGCCAGCTACAACACGCAGGACGGATTGGACGCGCTCCATATCGGCGGAGCTGGATCCAGCATGACCGTTACGGACAGCCTCGCTTTCAGCAACATGGGACAGCAGCTTAAAGTAGGTGGCGCGACGGCGACATTGATCGGCAACTACATCGTCGGTAACTGCGACGCTATGTCGCATGCGATCCCAGGCACGCCTCCCGCATACAACGCCAAATTGGGCCTGTTTTGCCGCGCGGGCGATACCGCTATCGACATCACCATGCCGGAAGATCGGCCTGCGATCTTCCAACGCAACATTATCTACTCCAATAACCACGTTGCTTTGGAGGTCGAGTATGCGGGAGATCCCTCGCCCAAGGCCGCTATCAAATATGACGACAACATCTTTATCGGTTTCCCCAACTCGGAAGGGAACAACCCGTCGCCGATTTACAGCAACTCCGACCTCAAGATGTTGACCAATCCGGGAGCTAGCTTCAGCAACAATGTCACCTTCCGCCCAAAAAGCGATTGGAAGTGTCCTGCGACCCGGCTGCATGAGACCGGTGGAAGCTGTAGTGACCCGCACTTGAAGGATGAAACCTGGCACCCGTACGGCTACGGGGATGCTTCACCTAAAGCAGTAGACAAGAGCTCTTCGCAGCCTGCATCTGAAACTCCTAACGCAACCTCGCATGCTTCTACGGTGATGAAGTCCCTGGGAGCTGTAGTGGTCGTGACAGGCGTGTGGCAGGCATGGCGATCCCTGCGTGGACGAGCAACGAAGGCCTAGCCGAACCTGGGGCGCCCAATCAGATTTAAGAGCAGTGACCCTGCGGTTCTGGGATTATCTATGTCTAAGGGATAGAGGGCTACAGCTCGCAAGGAACTCATCAGGGCCGCCCATGGCCGCCTCTGCCGCTTCAACGCTTCTGCTCGCTGTTTGTAAACACGTGCCAACGAGATCTGGCGCTCGCGCAATCCACAACCTTGCTCGCCGTAGTGCTTCCGAATGAACGCTAACTGCGCCCTCGTGACTCGGTCGGGATCGCTCGACATAGAGCCCGCAGACACCCGGTAGTAGGCGATGACCTTGGGGATGAACGCAACTTCATGTCGCAACGCGATACGAAGGCAAAGATCGCGATCTTCTATCGTTTTCATCGCCGGATCAAAGGCACCGACCTCGTCGATGCATCGCCTTCGGAACGTAACAGAGGGGCACGGAAGTTCAACCTTGCGCATGTAAATGTGCGGGGCGATGTGTCCTTCGGAGTATTTTGGATTTCCCCAAAACGTCCCTGCGGGCCGACCTTCTGCGTCGATGTTTGTCACCGCGCCGTAAGCAAGACCAGCCTCCGGTCGCTCAGCAAGGATCTTCAACGATTCGGCCAGGCGGCAAGGCAACCACACATCATCTGCATCGAGCAGAGCAACGAACTCGCCGACTGAGGCGCGAACAGCAGTATTTCTCGCCCCTGGCTGTCCTTGATTTTCCTGTTTGATGTACTTCATCTTGGACCCAAGACGGAGAAGGAAGGGAGCGATCACCTCCTCAGTGTTATCGGTACTACCGTCGTCCACGAGCCAAATCTGCCAATCCTCGAACGTCTGCGACATGACACTCTCAATAGCAAACGGCAGGTAATGAGCAGCATTGAACGCGGGGATAATAACGTCGACCTTAGCCATCTTGCGTACTTTCACACCTTAAGAATCTTTTGGAATTGTCGACGTGCGAACACCGCGAACTATGACAAATACGCCCGTCACAAGTAAGTCTTCGTCACTGTAGTCAGAGAAATCTTTTAATAGCCGCGGCCGAATCGCTTGAACCATGTCCAGGTGTCGTTGGTTGTAGTGCGTCCCCGGGACCAGGCTGTCAACATGTGGCGCAATCTCGCTCTCTCCGATTATGTGCGTGAGGTAGCAACGCGAATCATGAAAATCGCGAGCGGCCAGTTCGCGATAGGTGGGTCGTCGTAGGCGATTCAGAGTTGGGTCGGGACGTGAGATCAGATTCCAAAGGTTGTCGGAGATAGTCAGGAAATAGAGTGGATGAATTTCGCCGAAGAGATTGTGGTTTCGGAAATCCACCTTGTGCCACATCTCGCCGTTCAAGCGGAGACACGTGACCATATTCTTCCAACCCCGCTTGAGGTCTCCCAGATGCTCCAACACGGCACGAGAGATAATAATGTCGTAACTTCTAGCTTCAAGAGGCGTCGCAACCGCGTCTATCGGCACGTCATAGCGGCTGATGAGACGGTCACCCCCGACGGTGGCAGTTCCATCAGATTGAAGCGTTACGACGTCGTGAACGCGCTCCCGTTCCGCAGCGCTGAGACCATCATAAATCGAACGGTAAATGTGTGAGTTGTGTTCGGCATCGAAATTTGGTGCGAATCCGTCGATACAAGTTACCGTACGCGCGCCGCGTGCCAATAAAAGAAGAGCGACTCCGAGATTGTCTCCCGGACCAATTTCAAGAACGTCCTTCCCATTCAATCGCTCTGGGTCGCCATCCGCTCCGTAGGTGATGTAATCGGCTACCACTCGGCGAGCATAGTTGGCAGCGTCTTCGACTGACATGCTCAGGCCTGTCGACCCTGAAAGATGCCCACGCAGCTTCAGCCGATTCAGAACTTGACCCTTTGTGTAATTGAGCCCGGCCAGTATCGGTGAGCGATCAATGAACGACATCGTTTAATCTCCAATCAGACCCTTGAGCCGCCAAGTGTGAACGCGATACCCACTTGACTCCTGCATAGTTCAGGACAACCTCGAACACTTTCAGTCCCCATGATCGTGGCCCATCGCAACCAACTATCATTTCGGTTCTGATCCCCACTCGCTGCGTGTCACTACTGGAAGAAAAGAAGGGGCCCACATCGTCATATTACTTAAACTAATGACTCGTGAACAACATGATATGCCTCTTCGGTATGACGAACCACATCACACAGAAGCAGCATTGTTTCATGTGCTATTCTGCTGCTCAATAAGTCAGAGAAAACTATTTCAACTGCATAAAAGAGATGAGAAAGTCCCATGCGCAACGCCTTGAAGCTGGATAGGATGCAAGGCGCTGTCCTTGTCCTCTTGAGCATCGCTGCGCTCGTCTCGCTTTTCACGGGAATCCGTCACGCCATCGAGTACCGCTGCCACGATCTCCAGTGGATGGGGGTTCGCTTGGTTGGACAAGGGATTGATCCGTGGCAAGAGGAACTCGCGCATTTCCCTCATCACTACGATCACTTCGTCACACCCAACTATCTTCACTCACTCTATCTCCTCCTGTTCCCCTTCGGTCTTCTTAGCTTCGATTCTGCTGAGATTGTTTGGACGACAACCACGGTCGTCTTGTCGATCATTTGCATGCTCATGCTTCAATCGCTCTTCAAACTGAGCCGCTTCCACACCCTGTTGGCGCTCTGCCTGCTCTGGATGAGTTCTCCCTTCCGCGTCACGCTGGAGGTCGGCCAAATGTCATTCTTTGAACTGTTCTTCCTGACCGGCGCGTTTCTCGCTACTTCGACCGCGCTTGGCGGCTTGTCGTTTGGTGTCAGCTTGGCGAAATACAGCTTCTCGCCTGCGGCCGTCATGCTCTTTCTCTTCCGTGGTCGGCTGCGTTTTCTTCTTTATGCTGCCGCTGTTCCTCTCGTTGGGCTGGTTGGCGTCTGGCTGCTCGTCAAGACGCCGTTTCTCAAACTTGCGCTCGAACCGCTTGCCGTCTCCTCTTCTCCCACCGCGGTCAGCCCAGGTTTCGCGGACTTGATGACCCTGCTTGAGCAAACTCTCAAATCCCATGTCCCTCACGCACGTCAGATTGCCTATGCGATCGGACTCTTCGGTAGCGCGGCCTATGCTCTCTTGTTGAGCCGATTCCGCCTTTCGCGCTCTGCCGAGTTTACGCTCATTTCAATTGCCAGCCTCTTCTTCGTCAAGCATCTAGTCTACGATTACGTATTCCTGGTTGTCTTGCTCTGCTTCGCCCTTACCCAGGAGAGCAGAAAGATTAAAGGAATCCTCCTCGGCGGGGTGCTGACCTTCTGGTTCCTTCTCCCTCTTCTCGATCGTAGTTCTCTGCACGATACCAACACTTATCTTGCAACTAACTGCTGCCTGCTCGCACTACTCCTAATCTTCACAACCTACCTTGTCACAAGAGCCGCGTGTGTTCCTTCCCCGGTGCCGTCGACAGAAAAACTGAAGACAGGTTCCTAGATCCTCGCTTTCCCCCACTTTCTCATTCCAGACCACTCGTTGACGCAAAACTCTTCGACAGGCCTGTGCGAATTCATTTCGACTCGCAAGCGTTGAGGATCTGCTTGTTTCTCCAGAACGCTCACGAGCTATTTCTTGGAATCCACGAATCACCTTTGAAATAAGTAACTTCAGCAGTCACAAACCGCAGGGCCTCTGGCCCGGATCGATCGTGTCCGAAAAAGAAACACCTCGATAAGCTGCCTTTATCTCTCGTACTACTTCTGTGGTATGTCCCGGACGCGGTCGTTCTTTGATACTTGTCACGAATTACTTTGGTTTGTCTCCAACCAAACTAGTACCTCTGATTCGCCTGCCACATTGTTCCTCTCTCTGCATAGGCGTTCTGCGCCTAAAGCCGAGACAATTTTGCCTTAATCACACGCAAGTGGCACTCCAGCATCCCCTATTGGGTAGCTGTAGTAACCACTTTCTCACTGTAGTTTTCAGTTGATGCGACGACCTCGAGTAATTTTTACAAACTCTAAGTCGTTCCAGTGTCGATAAGTCTTGAAGTAGATCGAGGTGCGAATTGGCGAAACTCTCTCGGGCGATTGCGGCAACCGCAAGCCTCGCGCTTCTACATTTTTGTCTCGGCTGTGGCTCCGGCTTGGTTCAGGTAGAGGCCACACCCGCTATCAATCAGGTCATCCCCCAAACCATCGCCGCAGGTTCAAAAAACCTGACCATCAAGGTCTCGGGAACAAATTTCACGAGCGACAGCGTCATCCTCTGGAATGGGACTGCAATCGCAACATCCGTCGTTGACTCAAACACTCTCTCGAGCCCTCTTGCGAGCAACATCGTCGCAACACCCTCCACGGTTCAGTTGCAGGTCCAGAACACCAATACGAAAGCTTCTTCAAGCTCCGTGCCCGTCGTAATCACGACGCCCGCGAACGGTGCTTCCGTCTCTCCCCTGTCGCTCTTGACGACATCTCTACCCCAGTCCACTCAAGGTACCGCTTATAGTGTCGCGTTGGCCGCGAGCGGAGGCACTCCCGCATATAGCTGGATGGTTACAGGAGGACAGTTACCCTCTGGACTTAGCCTGTCCGCGACGACAGGAGTTATCTCCGGCGCACCCACTTCGAACGGAATTTTTTCTTTCACTATCACAGTGACCGACTCCAGTTCCCCAGCACAAACGGCAGCAATGCAGTTCGGCTTGACCGTTCCACCTCCTGTCTCGACGCCGCCCCCTCCGACCGTCCCCACACCGTTACAAATCACGCCTTCACTCCCCGCGGGCGTAGTTGGCTCAATTTACTCCGGTTCGCTGCAAGTAAGTGGGGGTACGGCGCCTTACACCTGGTCATCGAGCGCATTGCCCGAAGGACTGAGTCTCGGAAGCAACGGTGTCGTCTCCGGAGATCCAACCTCGAGCGGCAGCACTTCTGTAACCTTCACGGTTTCAGATTCCTCCATTCCCGCGCAGACTGACTCTGTTGCGCTACCTTTGTCGATCGCGCCCTCATTCCTAACGATCAGCTCCGTCAAGTTGCCTTCCGGCACGGATGGTTCAGCCTACACCGCCGCACTCAGTGCCACCGGAGGAACCGCTCCCTACGCCTGGTCTGTCTCCGGATTGCCCGCAGGACTCAGCCTCAGCAGCAACGGCATCATCTCTGGAACCCCAACCGCAACCGGCAACTTCTCCCTCGCCGTCACCGTCGCCGATAGCCAGAACCCTGCCAAGACCGCATCGGCCATCCTTCCACTTTCGGTAAGCTCGACGATCGCGCCTCTCACCATCACCTCCACCGCAGTCGGACCCGGAACCTCCAACCAACCCTACACGTCCGCACTCAGCGCTACTGGAGGGAATGGCCCCTACACATGGTCCGTCTCTGGGCTGCCTGCAGGACTTAGCCTCGGCGGCAACGGAGTCATCTCTGGGACCCCAACCGCGACCGGCAACTTCTCCCTTGCCGTCATCGTCACCGATAGCCAGAGCCCAGCCAAGACCGCATCGGCCAACCTCCCACTCTCGGTGACCGCGACCATCGCGCCTCTCACCATCACCTCCACCGCAGTCGCAGGCGCCATCTCCAACCAGCCCTACGGCGCCACACTCAGCGCCACCGGAGGAACCGCTCCCTACACCTGGTCCGTCTCCGGATTGCCCGCAGGACTCATCCTCGGCAGCAACGGCGTCATCTCAGGAACCCCAACCGCAACTGGCAATTTCTCTCTCGCCGTCACCGTCACCGATAGTCAGAGCCCAGCCAAGACCGCATCGGTCAACCTCCCACTCTCGGTAACCGCGGCCATCGCGCCTCTCACCATCACCTCCACCGCAGTCGCAGGCGCCACCTCCAATCAGCCCTACAGCACCACGCTCAGCGCTACCGGAGGAACCGCCCCTTACATCTGGTCCGTCTCCGGGTTGCCCGCGGGACTCAGCCTCAGCAGTAACGGCATCATCTCAGGGACCCCAACCGCAACTGGCAACTTCTCTCTCGCCGTCACCGTCACCGATAGCCAGAGCCCTGCCAAGACCGCGTCGGCCAGCCTCCCACTCTCAGTAACTGCGGCCATCGCGCCTCTCACCATAACCTCCGCTACACTCGCAGGCGCAACTTCCAGCAAGCCCTACAGCACCACGCTCAGCGCTATCGGAGGAACTGCCCCCTACACCTGGTCCGTTAGCGGATTGCCCGCAGGACTCAGCCTCGGCGGCAACGGAGTCATCTCGGGAACCCCAACCACAACGGGCAATTTCTCCCTCGCCGTCACCGTCACCGATAGTCAGAGTCCAGCCAAGACCGCATCGGCCAGCCTCCCTCTCTCGGTAACCGCGGCCATCGCGCCTCTCACCATCACCTCCACCGCAGTCGCAGGCGCCACCTCCAACCAGCCCTACAGCACCACGCTCAGCGCTACCGGAGGAACCGCCCCCTACACCTGGTCCGTCACTGGGTTGCCCACGGGACTCAGCCTCGGCGGCAATGGAGTCATCTCGGGAACCCCCACCGCAACGGGCAATTTCTCCCTCGCCGTCACTGTCACCGATAGTCAGAGTCCAGCCAAGACCGCATCGGCCAGCCTCCCTCTCTCGGTAACCGCGACCATCGCGCCTCTCACCATCACCTCCACCGCAGTCGCAGGCGCCACCTCCAACCAGCCCTACAGCACCACGCTCAGCGCGACCGGCGGAACCGCACCCTACACATGGTCCGTCTCTGGGCTGCCTGCTGGACTCAGCCTCGGCGGCAACGGCGTCATCGCTGGAACCCCAACCGCAGCCGGCAACTTCTCCCTCGCCGTCACCGTCACCGACAGCCAGAGCCCTGCCAAAACCGCATCGGCCAGCCTCCCTCTCTCAGTAACCGCGGCCATCGCGCCTCTCACCATCACCTCCACCGCAGTCGCAGGCGCCACCTCCAACCAGCCCTACAGCGCCACACTCAGCGCTACCGGAGGAACCGCCCCCTACACCTGGTCCATCACCGGGTTGCCCGCAGGACTCAGCCTCGGCGGCAACGGAGTCATCTCGGGAACCCCCACCGCAACCGGAAATTTCTCCCTCACCGTCACTGTCACCGATAGTCAGAGTCCAGCCAAGACCGCATCGGCCAACCTCCCTCTCTCGGTAACCGCGGCCATCGCGCCTCTCACCATCACCTCCACCGCAGTCGCAGGCGCCACCTCCAACCAGTCCTACAGTGCCACACTCAGCGCGACTGGCGGAACCGCTCCCTACACCTGGTCCGTCTCTGGGTTGCCGACAGGACTCAGCCTCAGCAGCAATGGCGTCATCTCTGGAACCCCAACCACAACCGGCAACTTCTCCCTCGCAGTCACCGTCACCGATAGTCAGAGCCCAGCGAAGACCGCGTCCGCCACAATACCACTGGTCGTTACCGTTCCCCCACTCACAATCACTTCATCAACTCTGCCCTCAGGCACCGATGGCACAGCCTATTCGGGCACTCTGCAGGCAAGCGGAGGAACTCCTGCCTACACCTGGTCGATCAGTACTGGCAGCCTGCCCGCCGGACTCACGCTAGCGGCTACTACCGGCGTGATCTCTGGTACGCCCTCAGTCACTGGCACGACAAGCTTCACCGCAACCGTAAGCGACAACGGCAATCCCGTCCAGACGAAGTCAGTCTCGGTCTCGATCACGTTAAGTGCAGCACAGCCACCCCCTGGCCCCGGCACGACGTGGTATATCCGCGCCGATGGTGGCACCAACACGCAGTGCACGGGCAAAACCAACGCGGCGTATCCTGGGTCTGGCACGGGCCAAGCCTGCGCCTTCAACCATCCCTATCAGATGCTGAATTACTCTGGCGGCTGGGCGAACATGGCGGGCGGCGACACCATCCAGTTTGCCGACTCTTCCTCTGCCGCCCACACCTACTACATGGGCGAGCAGAATGCGGGCGTGGGAACAGACTGGCACACGCAGCTCGGGGGACTCTGTGCTGCGGCGAATGTCGGTGGGGGCGCCGGTTCAAGCTGCATCCTTCCTGCTCCTCCCTCGGGAACAGCCGCACAGCACACCCGCATCCTCGGCCAGAATGCCGGTAGCTGCCACGACTCCGCGCACACCCACCTGGTCAATCCGACCGTACTCAGCGGTATAGATAACGCCTTCGCGGTTCTCGATACCCGCGGAACGAACTACGTAGACATCTCCTGCATCGAGATCACCCAGCCCGACACCTGCACCAATACCGTGGGTGCAGGACAGTGTGGATCCAATGCGAACTACGTCCACTACGGCGGTCTCATTCTCAACTACGGGACGGATCAAGGTCCGTCCAACCTGACCCTCCAGGATGTCGCGGTGGTTGGTATTGCGGGAAGCGGCATTCTCGGAAGCCATCTCAACAAATCCAGCAGCGATGTCTTCTCCGCGACCGATGTCTATGTCATCGGCAACGGAGGAGCTGGCTGGAATGGAGACGGCGGAGGTTGCGGCACCTCCTGCGAGACCGTTGGGACCATGAATATCTCGTACGCGACGATCGACTGGAATGGCTGCGTCGCCGTCGAGCCTTACGATATGACCAAGCCCGACACGCAGAACGCCTTCAACTACTGCTACGGACAGAGTGACGGAGGCTACGGCGACGGATTCGTCCAGATCGCCGCAGGCAACATGAGCCTCAATGTGGATCACAGCTACTTCCGCTGGAATACGCAGGACGGCTTCGACGGGCTCCATCTCAGTGACGACGTGAAGACCGCTCCGGCGATTCACATCTCAACATCCTGGTCGGAGGGCAATGCCGGTGCAACCTTCAAGATCGGAGCCGGAGCCTCCTCGACCGCCATCAATAACGTGTCCATCAGCAACTGCCGGGTTCTGACCATCTCCTCCGCGTTCCCCCTCAACCCCTCAGGCTGGACCCTGGACGGAGCAGATTCCTGCCGGGCCGCCGGTGATGAATGGTCTTTCCAAGAGAACAACGGCACTGTCATCACGATGGAGAACAATACGTCCGTTGGCTACGGCACGACCATGTACGACGTCGGCTGTGCTGCGCTCGCACCGAACTGCTTCTCCAACGGAGCGACATTTATCTTCAAAAACAACATCAGCAAGGGATATCCCGATCCCGGCAACGGAAACAGGCTCGCTTCGGGGTTTTACTTCGGGATGGGCAATCCTTTCGCCAACGCCGGGTCGGTAGCCGACCACAACCTGTGGAGCACGATGGATGAAGGATGCCCGGACAGCACGATTGGCATTGAGAAGATCTACACCTGCGCCGATCCCGGTCTGGTGGCAGAGTCTGACATCAACCACATCAATCCCAATCTCACCTCTTCCAGCCCCGCCATCAACTCCGGTATCGCCATCTCCGGAATCACCACCGACTTCAACGGAACCACCAGACCCAACCCGCCAGCCATCGGCGCCATGGAACCATAAACAGACCCTGAATCCAGCCGGCCGCGTGACTCCACGCGGCCGCCTCCTTTTGCGCACTCTAAGGCAGGTATCTGAGAGGGACTGTCGAGAAAGTTTCGACCTCACTGCGGTGCTGAGTAGGAGGCCGTTCGAAACGACACCATCTGCCGACCGATGCGTTCCTTCAAAATGCACCGCAATCGATAGCACCGGGCGCGATCATTAAGCTGGGAAACGGAGCGCCGGCTGCTAAACGATCTAGCAACGAACGATCTTGTCCGACTTGATCCCCTTCGTCGCATTCCGCGAGTCCACCACCAGCCGCGACTTGCTCACAATATCCTTGTAGTCGTAATCCGTATGGTCGGTCATGATCAGCACGCAGTCATACTGCCCCAGGTCATCGAGCGGCGTACACGTCATATTCAGGTTGTAGTGCCGTCCCCTGCCCACAGTCGGGAAGTAAGGATCGTTGTACTGCACCTCCGCCCCCTGCTCCCGCAACAGCTCAATCACAGTCAGCGAAGGCGACTCCCGCAGATCATCGATGTCCTTCTTATAAGCCATCCCGAGCATCAGAATCCGTGCCCCATTCACAGCCTTTTTATTCTGGTTCAAGCCCTTCGCAACATACTGCACCACATGCGCAGGCATCGCCTCATTCACCTCGCCCGCCAGTTCGATGAAGCGAGTATTGAAGTCGTACTCCTTCGCCTTCCAGCTCAGATAGAACGGGTCGATCGGAATGCAGTGTCCACCCAGCCCTGGCCCGGGATAGAACGGATGAAACCCGAACGGCTTCGTCGCCGCAGCGTCGATCACCTCCCAGATATCCATCCCCATCTTCAGCGCCAGCACCTTCAACTCATTCACCAGCGCGATATTCACGCAGCGATAGATGTTCTCGAGCAGCTTGGTCATCTCAGCCGCGCGCGTCGACGACACCCGCACCGAGCGAGTAAAGATGCCCTCATACATCACCGCCGCAAGTTCGGTCGCAATCTCTTCATGACCGCCCACGACCTTCGGAATATCGTGTCGCGCCACAGTCGTATTGCCCGGATCTTCGCGCTCCGGCGAGAACGCAACATAAAACACTCCCTGCTCAGCGGCCGTCCCCTTGCTCTGCACCTTCAGCCCATTGCGGTTCCCCGCCTCGAGGATCGGGATCATCAGATCCTCTGTCGTCCCCGGATAGGTCGTGCTCTCGAGCACCACCAGCTGCCCTTCCTGCAACCAGGGAGCGGCCGCCTTCGCCGTATTCTCCACATAGCTCAGGTCCGGCTCGCGATGCTCCGTCAACGGTGTCGGCACGCACATGATGATGGCGTCCTGATCCGAAAGCCCGGCAAAGTCCGCCGTAGCCTTGAAGCCCTGCGTGCGCGCGCTTTGAATCTCCTCCGCGGGAATTCTAAAGATATAGGACCGCCCAGCCTCGAGATCTGTAACCTTTTTGGTATCAATATCAAATCCCGTCACCTTGAAACCCGCCTCCGCCAGCAGCAGAGACAGCGGCAACCCCACGTACCCGAGCCCGATCACTCCGATCTTCGCGGTACGGTTCTCCAGACGCGTCATACGCACTTGTGCAATCTTCGGTAAAGCAACCTGACTCAATGTCGACATAGTCTCGATTATCGCATCCACCCTTCTGTGCCTCCATCTTTCGAAACTCGACAAAAACGATCGAATTCCCGAGAAATTATTCTGTCAGCCAACTACATCATCTTCGACACCCAAACCGAGTGGAACAATACTGCATTTCCTTCGAAGAGGGCCCAAAAGTCCGTTGTTATTTTTTAGCCCATCTCTCTGCAAACTGATCAGCCCTCTTCCGTCGTCTGCGTCGCACAAAAGTCGCATTGACTTGCATCTTCCTGGTCGCCAAACTTAAATCATGTGTTCAGTCCGCGACCTGCACTCGCTTTCATCCTGCGAACCCTGATAATAAGAGAAGCTTCCCAGGCGCGACACATTATGGAAGATTCCCAGCACGGTACGTCTGGGCGGAGGAAAGATGGCCCGATATCTCATCACCGGAATTGCAGGATTCATCGGCTCGTCCCTGGCGCACACGCTCGTCAAACAGGGACACGACGTACGCGGCATCGACAATCTCTCCACCGGAGATCTCGACAACCTGGCAGACATTCGCCGCTCCATCGACTTCCAGGAGATGGACCTCCAGGACGCAGCCGGCATGAAATCCGCCTGCGAGGGCATCGACTACATCCTCCATCAGGGAGCCCTCGCCTCGGTTCCGCGCTCCGTCAAAGATCCCCTTACCTCGCACGAATCCAACATCAACGGAACCCTGAACCTCCTCATCGCAGCGCGCGACGCCAAGGTTCGCCGCATCGTCTACGCGGCTTCGTCGTCGGCCTACGGCGACCAGCCCACCCAGCCCAAGCAGGAAGACATGCTCCCGCGGCCGCTCTCACCCTATGCCGTCCAGAAGCTCACCTGCGAGTACTACATCCAGTCCTTCTATCGCGCCTACGGGCTCGAAGGCGTCTGCCTGCGCTACTTCAACATCTTCGGCCCCCGTCAGGCTGCCGACTCGCCCTACTCCGGCGTCATCGCCCAGTTCACCTTCAAGATGATGGAGGGCATCACTCCCACCATCTTCGGCGATGGCCTCACCAGCCGCGACTTCAACTACATCGACAACGCCGTCAGCGCCAACCTCCTCGCCTGCATCGCGCCCAGCGAAGTAGCCACAGGCCGCGTCTTCAACGTCGGAACCGGAAAGAGCCACACCCTCAACGAGGTCTACGCCGCCATTGCCGGCCAACTCGGCTTCACGGCCAAGCCGCTCTATGGCCCCCCAAGAGCAGGCGACATTCAGCACTCTCTCGCCGACATTACCCGCGCCACGCAGGAGCTTTCCTACCAACCCAAGGCCCACTTCCACGAAGGCCTCAAGAAGACCGTTGCCTGGTACCTGGAAGAAAAACAGAAAAAGGAAGTGACGGCGCTCAAGGCCTGACAAACCGGCGCCTACCGGACGATCCGGCTGTAATCGAATCTGCACATTAATGATTCGCCGATGGCCCATCCTTCCGGATCAGCTGCCAACTTATCGTCAAACCTATTTCAGATCAGCAATTTAGGAGAGGAAACTGACACCGGCGGCAGTTTTGCATTTTTGACTCTGCCCAAAAATGACACATTTTCCATTCTGCATGTCGAAGGTCCACGATCATCTTTCGCATCTCAATCAAGGGTCAGGCTATGCCCCTATCGCGCTCGGAAAATTCCTTGCGCAAAGTGTCAAATCAAAAGACGATGTTTCGGGTCCATGAGGTAAAAGAAAAGAATGCATGTTTCAACTCCGGTCGCAGCATCGCCTGCTCACACCTCGGCCAGAATCGCCCGGCGCATCGCCCTCTCCGGATCTTTCCTTCTGCTTCTCTTCACAGCTTCCGCCTTCGCCTTCAGCGCACCTCTCACCGGAACCCCGCTGAACGATGGCTACTACGCCCTCTATAATCTCGACTTCGACGCCGCCCACGCGCACTTCGGCCAATGGATGACCGCCCACCCCGACGACTGCCTGGGTTCAGCCTCCGACGCCGCCGCCTACATCTTCACGGAGTTCAACATCCTCGGCGTTCTCGACATCGAGCTATTCGCTGACGACAACCGCTTCACCTCCCGCACCCGTCCCCCGATCGACCCCGTTCTCAAAAAGGGCTTCAACGACCGCATCGACCAGTCCAACCGCCTCGCCGACGCAGCCCTCCAGCACAACCCCAATGACTCCAACGCGCTCTACTGCAAAGCCGTCACCTCCGGCATGCAGGCCGACTGGGCCTCTCTCATCGACCGTCACGAGTACGGCGCCTTCAAATACAGCGAACTGGCCAGCAAATACGCCAAGCAGGCCCTCGCAATCAACCCCACACTCTACGACGCCAATCTGGCCGTCGGCATCGAGAACTACATGCTCAGTCTCAAGGCCGCTCCCATCCGCTGGTTTCTCGGCATGGCCGGCGCCGGCACCAACAAAGCAGAAGGCGTCCGCCTGCTCAAACTCACCGCCGAGCAGGGCCACTACCTAGCACCCTTCGCTCGCCTCATGCTGGCGGTCGGAGAGCTTCGCGACGGACGCACCCAGTCCGGCAAACAGATCCTCATCGGCCTCTCCCAGGAGTTCCCCAAGAACACCCTCTACCAGCGCCAGATAGCCCGCCTTCACTAGCCTCCGCGCCCTCCGCCTATTGAAATTCAACACTGAACCTCGTTCAGCGTGTACCTTTAACCCATCTCGCAATCCCACGTCTCCCGACACCGCCTGAGGCGTGCTACTCAATCGTGCACCATTACCAATGCAGTTCAATTCAAAAAGTCACCACAAAGGGTTCTCATCAGCATGCGTATTGCATCCGTCGGCACCGCCTATCCACCTCATCGCTACTCCCAGGCACAAATCTCAGAAGCACTTACGGCGCGCTGGCAAGACCGCATGGAGGAGCCTCGCCTCATCAACCGGCTCTTCGTCAACTGCGGGGTCGACTTCCGCAATCTCGTCTTCCCCCTCGACGTCTATGAGAACCTCTCCGGATTCGGCCCCACCAACGATGCCTGGATCGTAGCGGCCGTCGAACTCGGCGAAAAAGCCATCGACACCGCCCTCGCCCGCGTAGGCCTCACCCCAGCCGACATCTCCGCCATCTTCTTCGCCTCGGTCACCGGCATCGCCAGTCCCACCATCGACGCGCGCCTCATCAACCGCATGCCCTTCCCCACCAGCATCAAGCGCACGCCCATCTTCGGTCTCGGCTGCGTCGCCGGTGCCGCCGGCATCTCCCGTGCCTCCGACTACGTCCGCGCCTTCCCCAACCAGTACGCTCTGCTCCTCTCCGTCGAGCTCTGCTCCCTCACCTGGCAGGACAACGACCAGTCCATCGCCAACCTCATCTCCTGCGGCCTCTTCGGCGACGGCGCCGCCGCCGTCGTCATCGCAGGCTCCGAGACCGCACTCGCCAAGCGCACCTGCGCCACCTGCATCTCCGGCCCCAAGATCCTCGACACGCGCTCGACCTTCTACCGACACACCGAGCACATCATGGGCTGGGACATCGGTGACATGGGCTTCAAGATCGTCCTCTCTCCCGACGTCCCCAAGGTCGTCAACGAGCATCTCCGCGGCAACGTTGAGTCCTTCCTCACCGACAATGGCCTGACCCTCGGCGACATTTCGAGCTACATCTTCCACTCCGGCGGCCCCAAGGTCCTCGAAGCCATGGAGAACACCCTCGGCCTCCCAGACAACGCCCTCGAGCCCTCCTGGCGCAGCCTCCGCGAGGTCGGCAATCTCTCCGCCGCCTCTGTCCTCGCCGTCCTCGAAGACGTCCTCGTCAACGCCCCTGGCAAGCCTGGCACCTACAGCATCCTCGCCGCGATGGGCCCAGCCTTCTGTTCGGAGCTCGTTCTCTTGCAGTGGTAGCGCCGACTCAAGCCTCCTTCAAAACACACCGGCTGAATCCGCAAGAGGATTCAGCCGTTTCTCTTTTCACGTCACAGAACAAACGGACTCTGACCGAGCACCACCGGTCACACTCTCGTCTCATTTTCGTAATTTGGTTGTAAGCCCCTTATCTTCTTCATTCCAGCGACGTCCTATCTTCAGAGGATCCGCTTTTCCATGCCATCTAGCACCCCAGCCGCGCAACCAGACGTCCTCATCGCGGGCGCAGGTCCCGCCGGTCTCGCCGCTGCCATCGCCTCCGCGCGCAAGGGTCTTCACGTCGAAGTTATCGACGCCATGCAGCCCCCCATCGACAAGGCCTGCGGCGAAGGTCTCATGCCCGACGCCATTCGCTCTCTCGGCCATCTCGGCTTCAATCTCAACCTCGATCTCCGCAACGTCGAAAGCCATCTCCTCCGCGGCCTTCGCTTTCTCAACCAACAACCCGCCGCCGCCGAAGCCATCTTCCCCGGCAGCCCCGGCCGAGGCATCCGCCGCACCGTCCTCCATCAGCTTCTGCTCGACCGTGCCCTCGCTCTCGGCGTCCGCTTCCACTGGGAGAACTCCGTCCAAAGCATCGAGCCCACCTCCACCGGCCACCTCCTCCGCACCAATCGCCAAACACTCCGCGGCCGCTATCTCATCGGTGCCGACGGCCACCACTCCCGCATCGCGACCTGGGCCGGCCTCACCCAAGCCACCATCCACTCCCGCCGCATCGGTCTCCGCCAGCACTTCACCATCGCCCCCTGGACCAACTTCGTCGAAGTCTATTGGAGCAATCACGGCCAGGCCTACGTCACCCCAACCTCCGCCAATGAGGTCTGCGTCGCCTTCGTCTCAAACAAAAAATTCCCCACCGTCGACCAGGCTCTAGCCTACTTCCCCGCTCTTCAACGCCAGTTAGCCTCAGCAACCCTCAGCGGCGCTCCTCGCGGATCGATCACGCTCGGCCGCACTCTCCGCCGCGTCACAACAAACAACATCGCCCTCATCGGCGACGCCTCCGGATCGGTCGACGCCATCACCGGCTCCGGCCTCGGCCTCTGCTTCCATCAGGCGATTGCGCTCGCCAACTCTCTCCACACCGAAAACCTCGCCGCCTACCAATACGCTCACCGCCACATCCAGCGCCCGTCCCGCATCATCTCCCGCTGCCTGCTCCTCATCGACCGCTTCCCCCACCTCCGCGCCCTCACCCTCAGCGCCTTCCAGCGACGCCCTCTTCTCCTCGAATATCTCCTCCATCTCCACATCGGTCATCGACCTTGCCCTTTTGGTGTATTGACGAATGGCTTGCAACCGGATTACACCTGCTGACAAGCTGAGGTTAATCAGGGGTAGCCACATAACCTTTACAGCGGCCCTTGCATCCCTGTAAGTTGGGGCTATCCCAGGACGCCGGAGCAACATGAACGACATCGCTACACGCTGCATCGACATCATCGCCAAATCAAAGAGCATTCCTGCGGACACCATCTCCCTGGCCAGCACCTTCGACGAGCTCAACATCGACTCCCTCGACAAGATCAACATCTCCTTCGAGGTCGAAGAAGCCTTCAACATCGAGATCCCCGACGAAGCCCTCAGCACTCTCCGCACCGTAGGCGACATGGTCGAAGGCGTAACAAAGCTCACCGCCACCACCCCCTCCACCATCACCACCCACTAGCAACGCCTTTGAAGTTGCTTTTGCCTTTGCATTTCTAGTTGTCATCCCCTCAGGGGATCTGTTGTTTCCGTCCTCCTCACCCAAAAGCTCGTCATCTCGACCGACGTCGCACGGCCTCATCGTGCGACGCAGCGGAGAGACCCCCGCATTTTGCTTTTCGGTTGCGTTTGTCTTTCTTGGTCATCATTCCCGAAGGGAATCTGTTGTTTCACCTTCATTCACTGAAAAATTTCATCATCTGAATTTGATCCCTCAACAGCGTCCAAACGGCCACCCAATGCCGGCCGGTCCCAACCATCCGTGTATCATTCGCTCGTATGTACGCAGGTGACGCTCAGCTGACCGCCAGCCAGGTCCTACGGACCTTTCATCGAGACGAGCTCTACCTCTTCCTCGGCGCGGCGTGCACCACGTTCGGACTCATCTCGGTGGTATTCGCCTTTCTTACTCGCAAGTTCGACGCCATGGTCTTCTGGCTTGGCCTCTTCGCCATTCTCTATGGTCAGCGCATGTGGCTCGACCTGGGCTTGCTCCGCCTCATGATCCCGCCTTCGGACTTCTTCAACAATCTCCACGATGCCATCAAATACCTGGTACCCATTCCCGCTTTCTTCTACTTCGATGCCGCAGGATTTCTTCCTCGTCTCTCAGGACGCAGGATCGCACTCGCTCTCTCGATTCCCTTCCTGTGCCTCTTCGCAGGCACATTCTGGTTTGGCAACAGGATCTCCTTTGAGCTGATCAACCACCTCATCGTCATCCTTACCCTCGTCGTCTTGATCATTCAGGCTGTAGCCCGAAGGCAGACTGACCGCGACTACATTTTGGTGCGCCGAGGCATCCTGGTCTTTGCCGCCTTCGCCATCTTCGAAAACATCGCTGGAGCCTTCGGACACTTTCCCAACGGAGAACCGCTCGCCTTCACCTTCTTCCTCGGAACGCTCGGCTACGTGGCCGCAAAGCGCAGCCTTCATCGCGATCAACAGTTCAACGACCTCCAAAAAGAACTGGAGATCGCTCGCCGCATCCAGACCTCGATCCTCCCGTCGCCCTACCCTCAATCCGCTCACTTCCAGGTAGCCGCCCGCTACGTCCCCATGACTGCCGTAGCAGGAGACTTCTACGACTTCCTCATCAGCAGCGAAACCGAAGCCGGTCTCCTCATCGCCGACGTCTCCGGTCACGGTGTCCCCGCTGCGCTCATCGCCTCCATGGTCAAACTCGCCGCCACCTCGCAACGCGCCAACGCCTCCGATCCCGCCCAACTTCTCACCGGAATGAACTCCGTCCTCTGCGGCAACACGCAGGACCAGTTCGTCACCGCCGCCTACGTCTACCTCGACGCCGCGACCTCCACCCTGCGCTACTCTGCCGCCGCGCACCCACCCATGCTCTTGCTGCGCGCGGGAAACGTCGTCGAAGTCGTCGAAAACGGGCTCATGCTCGCAGCTTTCTCCTTCGCCACCTACGCCACGGTCGCGCACCCACTCGAACCCGGCGATCGCCTCCTCCTCTACACCGACGGCATCCTCGAAGCCGCCAACGCTCAAGGCGAAGAGTTCGGGTCGACCCGCCTTCACGCCCTCCTCAGAGACGTCGCCCATCTCAGCGCCGAAGACTCAGCCGACAGGATCATCTCCTCGCTGGAACAGTGGTCCTCCAACTCCCAGAATGACGACCTGACCCTCCTCATCTGCGACTACCAAAGTGTCGGATAAGGAACTCAGCTCACTCCTTATTAGGGGGTACAGCTCACGCCCAGCTGCTGGACCAATCGGGGTTTTGTCCTGGAACCAAGTACTCAAGGGACGGCTTGACGATCTTCGGAATAGTGCACATGCACCAGGCGCCAGCTGCCGGATTCTTTGCGGTAGACTTGGGTTTCGACGCCGCGCGTGGTTACAGCTGATTCGTCTTTGCGCATAGTCGCGTGAAAAACCCAGTGAAATTCGGCCCACGCAGCATCGCCGGTCACGTGAATTTCCACCCTGTTTGTCAGAAGATCGCGGGTCGAAAACATGCCGCCCATTACGTTCTGAAAGACATGCTGCTCGATAGCGTCTAAGCCGTGTTCCTCGCCCAATGGATAGATAAATGAAACCTCTGGCGAATGAGACCAGATTTGTGAGAGTAACTGCAGATCAACCGTATCGACAGCTTTGGTGTACTGGTTAATGAGCCTGTGGATAGCCTCAACATCTGTCGCAGGGCCAGTGTCGGTTTGCGCGACAGCACAAGAGGAGATAAGGCACAAAACAGCGGCAAACAGAATGCGGGTCAGCATGGATGCTCCGAACGATACCACGCGTTGAAGCCCTGACCAATCGATCTCGTGATGTAGATTGCCGAACTTGCGGGTTCAAATTCTTGTCAAGCCCCAAACCACCAAATCCCCGCGCCAATCCAGCACAAACGCATTGCGCATGAGTTTCGCTCACCCAGCTATAATGAAATCAGACCGACAAAGGCCCCTGCCACCAACAGGGGCTTTACTTATTCAGCGCCCTAACCCATTTAGATGGAATATTTTGCAGGTAACCCCTTTAGATGCAATATTTTACAGGCACACACCACCCGCAAACTCATCAAAACAAGTAACTTAGCTACAAAATACCCCCCAGGGGGAGGGGGGAGGGGTAAGCTAGTCCTCCAGGAATCTACAATCACCAGAGCACCATCAGGGAGAAGAAGTGAATCGTGTCGTAATCACCGGCCTCGGATGTATCACCCCGATCGGCAACACCGTAGCAGAGTTCCGCACCTCGCTCTTCGCGGGAGCGACCGGCATCGCCCCCTTCCCTCCCTACCCCGAAGCCCCAGCCCGCGAAGCTCATGACAAGACCCAGGGCCTCCGCTTCACCCAGACCGCCGCCGTAAAAAACTTCGACGCCAGCCAGCACCTCGACTCAGGCGTCATCACCGCTACCGACCGCACCGTGCACTTCGCCGTCGTGGCCGCCCGTCAGGCCGCCGCAGAGTCCCAACTAACCAACCACTACGCACCAGACAAGATTGCCATCGTCGTAGGCTGTGCCTGCGGTGGCCGCCAGGCCGAAGAGACTGAGACCAACAAGCTCTACACCCGTGACGCACGAGTCCATCCCCTCACCGTCGTCCGCACCATGGCCTCCGCCGGCGCCAGCAATATTTCCATCGACCAGAAGATCACCGGCCCATCCCTCAACATCTCCACCGCCTGCGCTTCCGGAGCCCACGCCATCGGCCTCGCCTTCCAGATGATCCGCTCCGGCATGATCGACGCCGCCATCACCGGAGGCCACGAAGCACCCCTCACCTTCGGCTTCCTCAGAGCCTGGGATTCCATGCGCGTCGTCTCCCCCACCCAGTGCCGCCCCTTCTCCGCCGACCGCGACGGCATGACCCTCGGCGAAGGCGCCGCCATGTTCACTCTCGAATCCCTCGACTCCGCCCGCGCGCGCAACGCCCACATCTATGCCGAGATCGTCGGCACCGGCTCCACCGCCGACGCCAGCCACGTCACCCAGCCTCACCCCGACGGCGCTGCCGCCGCCATGCGCAACGCACTCCGGGACGCCAACGCCTCGCCCGACGAGGTCGGCTACATCAGTGCCCACGGCACCGGCACCCAGGTCAACGACACCACCGAAGCAGCCGCCATCTATCAAGTCTTCGGTCCCAACGCCGCGAAGATCCCCGTCAGCTCCACCAAATCCCTCCACGGCCACTCCATCGGAGCCAGCGGCGCCCTCGAAGCCCTCGCCACCGTTCTCGCCCTTGAAGAAAATCGCCTCCCAGCCAACGCCGGCGTCACCGAAATCGATCCCGCCATCAAACTGGACATCATCCTGGGCTCCCCCCGCGCCACCACTTCTACACTCGCGCTCTCAAACTCCCTCGCCTTCGGAGGCCTCAACGCCGTCCTGGCCTTCCGCCCCGCCGAGTAATACCTTCGCACCCACGCCGCATTACAAAAAGCTCAACTACCTTGCTGTGGCGCCGGCTTCGACTCAATTAATGCTGCCGCACTCAACGAACTCGCCACCGAAAGTCCCACCGCAATCCACAACACCACCCCATACGCTCCAACGAACGATTCACCGATCAGCCGCTGCACCCGCACATCTTCGCTCCGCGCAGCCGCCAGCTTCGCCCTCTGAGCTTCCACCGCCTGGCGCTCCGCCGCACGCAGTCCCAACCCATCCAGCCCCCGCTCCAGCCGTCCATAAAAGACAGTCGAAAACACCAGCCCCATCGCCGCAATCGCCAGCAATCCTGCCACGCGAGACACCGCATTATTGATCCCCGAAGCCACACCCGCCCGGCTCTGATCGATCGAATTCATCACCGTGGTCGTCAGCGGCGCAACACTCACGGCCATCCCCAACCCCAGCACAATCACAGCCGGAAACACCGTCACCCAGTAAGACCCACCCACCCCAACCCGATGAAGCAGGCCAAACCCCACGCCAGCAATCAACGGCCCAACAATCAGCGGCATCCTGGCACCATACTTCGCAACCAACCCACCCGACCACCGAGACAACAAGAACACCAGCAAAATCAACGGAAGCAATGCCCCGCCAGCCTCCGTAGCCGAATAGTGCTGAACCTGTATCAGATTCAACGGCAAAAAGAAAAGCACCCCACTCAGTGCACCATACAAAAACAAAGTCATCAGATTCGCACCGCTGAACGTCCGCGACCGAAACAAACCCAGCGGCAACATTGGCGCCTCAGATCGCGACTCCACCGCAAAGAACAGCGCAAGCGCCGCCACGCCAATAACGCCAGCACCCAGCGCACGCCCGCTACCCCGCCCAGCCTCGATCAGGCCAAATATAATCCCGCACAGTCCCACGGTAGCCAGCACCGCACCCCACCCGTCAAGCCTCTGGACCATCTTCTCGTCGCGACTCTCCGGCACCCGCGCCAAAGAAATCAACACCACTAAACCAGCCAACGGTAGGTTGATAAAGAACGCCCACCGCCACGAGAGATGATCGATCAACCACCCGCCCAGCACCGGCCCCACCGCCATCGTTATCGCCGTAAACCCAGACCACGTCCCTATGGCTCGCCCGCGCTCCTCTTCGCAGAACGACGAGCTGATCAACGCCAGACTCCCCGGCACAAGCAATGCCCCACCTACTCCCTGTAGACCCCGGGCCACAATCAATGCACGGATGTCAGAAGCAAATCCACACCACGCCGAGGCCCCTGCAAACAGCACGACTCCGACCACGAAAATCTTCCGCCGCCCGTACAGATCACCCAGCGATCCCCCCACCAGCAATAGCGCCGCCAGAAACAAAGCATAGGCCTCGACCACCCATTGCACATCGGTCACAGTAGCGTTCAAAGACCGCTGTAAAGCCGATAGAGCAACGTTCACTACTGTCCCGTCGATAAAGACCATACTCGAACCAAGAATCGTAGCGGTAAGAACCCATACCCCTCGCCGCGTCTGGCCCGGTGCACCGGGCACACTACGCATCACGCCTTCTTCACAAGGCAAATTCGGCATTGTTCTTCACCGCCGCCGATGATACCAGTAACAATGTCCGGGGCGCCGATGCGAATCTCCCCGTAAATCTCACTGCCGGCGGCCTCTCGCTGATCCTCGTCCAAAGTCTGTTACTTGTGCAGCACCGAGACTTACAGCTACCGTTAATCATGAACTGCAAGAAGATACTCCTCCCCCTCATTCTGCTCACAGCTCTCACTCCGAGCCTCAACGCGCAAGCAAAACTCGCGATCTACGGAACGGTGGGCGGCGAGAAGACCGAAGTCGCAAACGAAGGCTGGACCACCGCCGGAACCTTTGGCCTCTACTACGGAATCTTCAAGGCAGGACCCATCGCGATCTCCGTCGACGCCCGCGGAGATCTCTCCGACAATATCAATAGCGGCCTCTTCGGCCCACGCGTCGCACTTCACCTTCCCCTGTTTCCCCTCAAACCTTACGTCGAAATCCTTGGCGGGTTCTCCTCCTACAGCAGCACAAACAACGGCGCGAAAGACACCACTAGCGCGAACTACCGCTGGGTAGGCGGCGTCGACACCACCATCCTCCCTCACCTCGACTGGCGCATTGCTGACTACAGCTATAGCCCCGCCGGTATCTCCCAACAAGGCGTCACTCGCCATCCGCAAAGCCTCACCACCGGCCTCGTCATCCGCTTCTAGCCATAATCGGAGATCGTCGCGATACCATACCCGATAGATGATCTCCGTTCTCATCCTCACCCGCAACGAGCAGCGCGATCTTCCCGACTGCCTCGCCTCTGTCTCCTGGTCCGATGACATCCACGTCTTCGATTCCCACTCCACCGACAACACCGTGGAGATCGCCAAAGCTGCCGGCGCCCAGGTCCACACTCGTACCTTCGACGACTACGCCACTCACCGTAACGCTGCCCTCACCAGCATCAAGTTCAAGCACCCCTGGGTCTTCCTCCCTGACGCCGACGAGCGCCCCACCGCAGATCTATCCCGCGAGATGCAGCAGATCGCTCTTGCCGCACCCGATCAGACCGCAGCGTTTCGTGTGCGCCGCCGCGACTTCCTCTTCGACACCTGGCTCCAGCACGCCCAGATCTCGCCTTTCTACATCCGCCTCGTCCGCCCCGAGCGCGCACGCTACACCCGCGCCATCAACGAGGTCCTCGAGATCAACGGCCCCGTCGCCCAACTGAGCTATCCGCTCGATCACTTCCCATTCTCCAAAGGCATCGCTCGTTGGGTCGAGAAGCACAATCTCTACTCAACCATGGAAGCCGAGTTAATCGTCCGCAATCAGGGCCTGCAAGACCCATCTCTCGTCACAGCCCTCCGCGACCCTGACTTCCACACCCGCCGCCTCCACCAGAAGGCCATCTTCTACCGCCTTCCCGGTCGGCCTCTCATCAAGTGGCTCTACATGGTCTTCCTTCGCGGCGCCATCCTCGACGGTGCCGCCGGCCTAACTTACGCCACCCTGCAGGCCTTCTACGAGTACCTCATCGTCCTCAAGACCAAAGAGCTTCGTCGCGGCGGCGCATGAGTTCACACATCAGGATGATGTACCCGGAAGATCAACGAAGCATTCGTTCCACCAAAACCGAACGAGTTCGACATCGCATACTCCATCGGAGCACTGATTGCTCGATCCCTCACCAGTCCAAACTGACACACCTCATCGAGATCTTCGATGTTCGTTGTCGGCGGAGCGATCTGGTCTCGTAAAGCCAACACGGTAATCCCTGCCTCAAGGCTGCCCGCCCCACCCAGCAGATGTCCCGTCATCGACTTCGTGGAACTCACCAGAAGGTCCTTCGCGTGATCGCCAAACGTCTCCCCGATCGCACTCGCCTCCGCTCTGTCTCCCAGCGGAGTCGACGTAGCGTGTGCATTCAGATACTGAATCGCACTCGGCTCGAGACCAGCGTCCTTGAGCGCCAACTGCATCACCCGGCGAACTCCACGCCCATCCTCCGGCGGAGCATTCGTATGAAACGCATCCGAGTTCGCCGCATACCCCACGATCTCGGCCAGTATGGTGGCTCCCCGCTTCAGCGCGTGCTCTCGCTCCTCAAGTACAAGAATTCCCGCGCCCTCTCCCACAACAAACCCGTCGCGCCCGCGATCCCAGGGCCGCGAAGCCCGCGCAGGATCATCATTTCGTGTCGACAGAGCCCGCATCGCGCTAAACCCTCCTACCGACAGCGGAGTAACAGCTGCTTCGCTCCCGCCGCAGATCATCGCATCCGCATCGCCCCGTTGAATAATTCGAAACGCCTCGCCCACTCCATGCGCTCCCGTCGTGCACGCAGTCGCACAAGTTATATTCGGCCCCGTCGCTCCATACCGTATCGAGATCTGTCCGGCCGCCAGATTTGCGATCGTCGCCGTAATAAAGAACGGCGAGATCCTATCCGGCCCGCTGCTCTCAAGTTTCGTATGCTCGCGCTCGATCACCTCAAATGCGCCAATCCCACTCCCTACATACACGCCGACGCGCTCCGCATCTTCCGCAGACATATCCAACCTCGACTGCTCCATCGCGAACTGCGCCGCCGCCATCGCAAACTGGATGAAGCGTCCCATCTTCTTCACATCCTTGCGATCGACGAAGTTCTCTGGCGCAAAACCCTTAACCTCTCCAGCAAACTGGCAGCTGTACTTCTCTGCATCAAAGAGTGAAATCCTGTCGATTCCGGAATCTCCCCGCTGCAACGCGACCCAGCTCTCCTCAGTGCCAATTCCCACCGGGCTCACTAGTCCAACCCCCGTCACGACGACGCGAAACTGTTCTCTCATCTTCGAAGCCACGTAATTCCCTCGTTTTGCCGCACTCACTTGTCGTCACAAAATCACCCGCAGTCGATGAAACCCGCCCTGCGAATATTCGGCTTACATGATAATCATAATTTATTTTCGTAGAGTAGCGTTACTACGCCGGCGGCCAGATCGCTCAGCCAACTCCCTGGCTTCAGCACACGATGAGATTCGTTCGGACCTCTCGAAGTTACAAATCTCCTGACTGAATCGCTAATCCAAACCCCTCAAATCCACTCAATCTCATTGCGTGATATCTCAAAAAAATTCTTGCAATATTCTCGAAATCCATTTAGGGTTGGCTCACTCTTTCTTAATTTGCCGTTTTCGCCACACTTCTAGCAGCCGTTTGGCCCTTGGAACATAGTGACGTACTCGCAGCATCCCGCTGCGACGCAGGCTTGTTGTTTAAAACGACCTCAAAAAAAATCGCTCCAAAGCGATCAGGGAGATTCTTTGTCTTTTTCGGAGGTTCAAATGCATAGGTCGTCAGTAAGACCCTTACAGGCTGTGCTCTACAGTCTCGCCGCCATTCTGCTAACCATCCTGGGATCATCCGTTGCAAACGCACAAACCTTCCGCGGCGGTATCAATGGAACCGTAACTGACCGCACAGGGGCCGCCATCGCCAATGCAACCGTCGTCGCCGTTCAAACCGACACGGACATCAAGCACACAACCACAAGCTCAAGCGGCGGAGAATTTCTCTTCCAGGATCTTCCCCTCGGCAGCTACAGCGTCACGGTTAGCTTCTCCGGCTTCCAAACCGTCAAGACCGACAAGATCTCCGTACAAGCCGGAGTTATTTTCACTCTTCCCGTCTCTCTTCCACTATCGAGTTCGGCCACAACGGTAGAAGTTGATGCAGCTGCCGTTGCCCTCGATACAACGACCACCACACAGACGACCGTATTGGACGCCAAGGTAGTGTCAGACCTTCCACTCAACGGGCGCGACTTTACCCAGATGATCTCCCTTACCCCGGGCTATGCCGGGTACAGCGGCGGCGGCTTCGGCTCACTCAACGGAACACGCGCCAACCAGATGAACTGGCAGATTGACGGCGTCGACAATAACGACCTCTGGCACAACATTCCTGCCGTCAACCAGGGCGGCGTCTCCGGCATCGCCGGTATCATTCTCCCACTCGATGCGGTCGATCAATTCTCCGCACAGACTCAGTCCGGTCCCGAAGGCGGCCGTAACCCAGGCGGCACCGTGAACCTCACCTTGCGTTCCGGCACCAACCAGCTTCACGGCACCGCTTACTACTTCAATCGCAACGAACTCTTCGGAGCCAAGAGCCCCTTCTCTCCGACCAAGCAGAAAGTTCGCAACTATAACACTGGCTTCTCTGTAGGCGGACCATTCCTCAAAGACAAGCTATTCGGTTTCGCTACCTTTGAACATCAACGCTTTGTCATCGGCCAATCTGGAACCGCAACCGAGCCCTCCGTAGGTTGGCAGGCTCAGGCCGCGGCAGTCCTTGCCCAGAATGGGCTTGCGGTAAACCCGCTCATGGTAAACGTCCTCAACAGACTATGGGGAACCAGCACCCTCGCCCAAGATACCGTAGGTACAGTTAACAACTTCCATTCCAGTGACCCAGAGTTCGGGTACAGTTGGAACGGTCTCGGAAAGGTCGACTATCGCCTCAGCGACAAGGACAACCTAAGCGCCCACTGGTTTGTCGGTCAAGGCAGTCAGGTTGCGCCTGTTGGCTCCCAGCTCCTCGATTATTACGAAGTCGCACCAATACACGTACAGAACATCGCCATCGTCTACAACCGCGTGATCTCCTCCAGCATCTCCAACCAGATCCTCGCCGGAGTCAACTACTTCAATCAGGTCTTCAACGACAACGAGACCGGCCAGGATGTTCAAAGCCTTGGCTTCATCACCGGCGCCATCTTCCCGAACGCTCCAAACATTACGATTGGCAGGCCCGCGACCACAGGTGGCGGCACAACTGCCGCAAGCAGCAACTTCGATCCCGTCGGCCTCACACCTCCTGAGGGTCGCAACGACATCACTGGCCACCTCACCGATCAACTCTCCTGGACCAAAGGCAAGCACCAGATGCGCTTCGGTGGAGAGTATCGTCAGGCTCAACTCGACGAGTTTTATCATCGCCATGCCACAGGCTCTTTCACCTTCGACGGAACTCAAACCACAGCGGTCGCTACTGCCAGAAACGGAGGCGTTGCACCAACGCCCAGTCCCGACGGTCTGGACGGATATCGCTACTCTCTCGCGGACTTTCTCGCCGGAACAACATCGGCCGCCAACATTACCATCGGAGATCCAGAGCGTCAGGTCTTCGTAAACACTTGGTTCCTCAACGCCGGGGATTCGTGGCAACTCTCGCCAAAGCTGAACGTTAACTACGGCATTCGATACGACTACGAAGGCCCGCTTCATAACTCGTACCAGGATATGTCGGTCTTCCGTCCAGGACTGACCGCCACCAACGGTCTCGCCTTCCAGGGGGCCGAGATCGACTCTCTTTACTCCAAGTACTACAAGAACTTCAGCCCCCGCGTCGGCTTCAGCTACGCTCTCGACTCCAACACCGTCATCCGTGCCGGCTACGGATGGTACGCTGACACTCCAAACCTGAACCCCTTCCTCGACAACCGTCCCGGTAATGCCGCTCCAAACGGCGTTGAGGGTAATCCAGGCGGTCCAGCCCCTGTCTACTCAGTCGCGGCTGCTAATGGAGGATCGAACACCACCATCGTGCAGGGCGTTCCAATCTTTCCCTCCTCAGTCGGATATCCCTGTGCGGCAACCTCACCCTGCGGCGTCTTCTCTGTAAACCCCAACTTTCGGCCGTCCTATAACGAAAACTACAGTTTCAATATTGAGCACACTCTGGCCCCCAGCGTAATCTTCCAGCTAGGCTACGTCGGATCGTCAGCACGTCATCTCCTTAGCCTTCTCGACATCAACCAGGCAGTACCTGGCGTCTACAATGCCGATATTGACCGCCAAGTAACGCGCCCCTTCTACAACCTCTATCCGCAATACGGCAACATCAACCAGATCGAAAGCATCGGAACCGCAAATTACAACTCGCTTCAGGCACAAATCCGTATCACCAACTGGCATCACTTCTCAACACAAACCATCTACACCTGGTCTCACGCTCTTGACGAAGTCACCGCTTACCGCGGCGCACTCCCTCAGGACAGCACCAACTTCAAAGGGGACTATGGCAACTCAGACTTCGATACACGGAATACCTTCGTCAGCTTCGTGAGCTACGAAGTTCCTGGATCGCAGCATCTGAAGGGCCTCACAGGCGGCTGGCAGGTCAACAGCCTGCTTACCTTCCACGGGGGCCAGCCGTTCACCGTTCACTCCTCAGGTGACATCAGCGGAACCAATGAAGGCAACGATCGCGCAGTTCAAATTGCTCCGGCACACGCGGGCTATCAAGGCCAGTCAACCACCGCGAACTGGATCGACCTCAGCGCGTTCCAAAATGCTGCTCTAGGCACCTTCGGCACCGTTCACCGCAACTCCTTCTACGCCCCCGGATATAGTGATGTCGATCTCTCCGTCTTCAAAAACACGAGGATTGGCGAGCGACTTACCATCCAGTTGCGCGCGGAGATGTTCAACCTCTTCAACCGTAACAACTTCGCTCCGCCTTCCCCTGCAGTTGGGGGCAGCTCGCAACTCAGCGACACCATCGGCGATTTCAACGGAGCACCTGGTATCGGAGCCGGCGAAGCCTTCAACACTCAATTCGGTGGAAAGATCATTTTCTAACCCAAACCGGCAGCAAAAAGCCCCATCCGCAGAACATTGCAGGATGGGGCTTTTTCATGTCCGGCTATTGCCATCTACAGAGGCCATCTCCACTCACGAATCTCCTTACTGTCGATGCCGTTCTCATGCGCATAGTTCACCGCTTCAATAATCTGCCCCTTCAACCACTCCTTCGTATGCGCCGCCGTCAACTGTAGCCGCGGCACTCGATCGATCACATCAATAGCCAGATCGAATCGATCGATCTGATTCAAGATTGCGAGCTCAAGCGGAGTGTTGATATTCCCCTTCTCCTTGTACCCACGCACATGAAAGTTTTTGTGGTTGGTCCGCTTGTACGTCAATTTATGGACCAACGAAGCATACGCATGAAAATTAAAGATCACCGGCTTATTCTTCGTAAACAGGCCATCGAACTCCCTCTCCGAAAGCCCATGCGGATGCTCGGTATCCGGCATCAACCGGAACAGATCCACAACATTCACAAACCGAATCTTCACATCCGAACAGTGCTCTCGCAGAATCGCCACAGCCGCCAACGCTTCCTCTGTCGGGATATCTCCCGCGCAAGCCATCACTACGTCTGGCTCATCTCCTGCATCGTTACTCGCGAAATCCCATATGCCGATTCCCTTCGTGCAATGCTTTATCGCATTATCCATATTGAGATATTGCATATGCGGCGCTTTATCCGCGACGATCACATTCACGTAGTTCGAGCTGCGCAGACAATGATCCCCCACGCTTAACAAACAGTTAGCATCAGGCGGCAGATAGATTCTAGTAATCTCTGGGCTCTTATTTGTCACAACGTCCAGAAATCCCGGATCCTGGTGCGTAAATCCGTTATGGTCCTGCCGCCACACCAGCGAAGTAATCAGCAAGTTGATCGACGAAATCGGAGCCCTCCACCTCAACTCCAGCTTGCTCTTCTCCAACCACTTCGCATGCTGGTTGAACATCGAATCGATGATGTGCACAAACGATTCATACGACGAGAAGAATCCATGCCGCCCCGTCAGCACATAGCCTTCGAACCATCCCTCGAGCGTGTGCTCGCTCAAAATCTCCATCACGCGGCCATCGCGTGCGAGATCTCCGCCATCCGCATCCTCTGGCAGCAGCTTCGCCATCCACGTCTTTCCGCTGGCCTCATAAATAGCCTGCAGCTTATTTGAAGCCGTCTCATCCGGCCCGAAGACGCGAAAGCTCGTCATATTCATCTTCATCGCATCGCGCAAAAAGTGTGCCAGCACATCAGTCGGCGAAACCTCGATCTGCCCAGGTTTCTCCACCTTCACCGCGTAGTCCCGAAAATCCGGCAGCTCCATAGGCTTCCGTAGCAAACCCCCATTCGCATGTGGATTCGCAGTAATCCTCCGCTTTCCTACCGGCGCCATCTCTCTCAACTCAGCGATCAGCTTGCCCGATTCATCAAACAACTCCTCAGGCTTATAACTCTTCATCCACTTCTCAACCAGCTTCAAGTGTTTCGGATTCGTCACCGGATCCAAAATCGGCATCTGGTGCGCTCGCCACGATCCCTCCAGCTTGTGTCCATCAATCTCCTTCGGGCAAGTCCATCCCTTGGGCGAGCGCAGAACAATCATCGGCCACCGCGGCCGCTCCGGCTCTGTTCCCTTAGGAGCACTCCGCGCCTTTTTCTGAATCGCGCGAATCTCCTTCACGCAATCCTCCATCACTCCAGCCATCAGCTGATGCATCGTCGCCGGATCATCTCCTTCGACAACATGCGGCTCCCAGCCAAATCCCTTGAACATCCACTCCAGTTCTTCAGGCGTAATACGCGCCAACACCGTAGGATTAGCTATTTTGTAACCATTTAGGTGCAGTATTGGCAGTACCGCACCATCCCGCACCGGATTCAGAAACTTATTCGAGTGCCACGAGGTCGCCAGCGGCCCAGTCTCCGCCTCTCCGTCCCCAACGACCACAGTCACAATCAGGTCGGGGTTATCAAAAGCGGCACCAAACCCATGCGACAAGCTGTATCCCAACTCTCCGCCTTCGTGAATCGATCCCGGCGTCTCCGGCGTACAGTGACTACCAATCCCACCCGGAAACGAAAACTGCTTGAAGAACTTCAGCATTCCCGCAACGTCTTCGCTCTTATCCGGATATACCTCCGAATAAACGCCCTCCAGGTAACTGTTCGACAGTGTCGCCGGTGCCCCATGCCCCGGCCCTGACAGATAAATCAAATCCAAATCGTACTTCTTTATCAGACGATTTAAATGCACCCACACAAACGTCTGTCCCGGATCAGATCCCCAATGCCCTAGCAGCCGGTTCTTGATATGCTCTGCCTTCAACGGCTCCCGCAACAGCGGATTCGCCCGCAGATACAACATCCCAACACAAAGGTAGTTACACGCCCGCCAGTAAGCGTCCATCTTCTGTAGTTCACCAGCCGAAAGCGGCTTACCGCCCTGACCCTTATCCTTGGCCAATTCTTTAGACGTGCTGCTCATAAAAAGCTCCTTGAATCGGAATTCACTAGGTTGGAAAGAGAAAAATAAATTTGTAACTTACATGGAACTAATTGTTAGATCCCGCCAGCTCGTGTACGTGCATCGCTATCATCCAATCCTCTTTCGTCGGCACAACAAGCACCGCCGTTATAGAGTCTGATGCACTTACGACCCGCGCGGCGTCGCTCCCGGCTTCGTTCAACTCAGAATTAATCGAGATCCCTAAGCCCCGCATTCCTGCAACAATCTCTTCCCTCGATCGGGCATCATGCTCCCCGATGCCACCCGCAAATACAACCGCATCAATCCCGCCCATCAATGCAGTAAAGCTGCCCAGCGCTTTCTTTACACTTCGAGTAAAGATCTCCGTGGCAAGCCGGGCCCGCGCATCGCCCTTGGCCGCAGCCTCGCGAACAGCCTTCATATCGTTCGGCAGCCCCGAGAGAGCCACCATCCCCGCGTCATGATTCAGCATCTTCTCCAGCGCGCCCACCTGATTGCCCGTCGTCTCTCGCAGCAGATAAAGCACCAGCCCCGGATCGAGATCTCCCGGCCGCGTCCCCATCACCACGCCGCCCGTTGGTGTCAGCCCCATCGTCGTATCGATCGAACATCCATCGACCAACGCCGTCACGCTGCATCCACTCCCCAGGTGCGCAATCACCATTCGCTTCGGGAACGAAATCATCTCCTCCGCTCGCAGACTCTGCACAATCGACTCACAACTCAGGCCATGAAACCCATACCGACGAACTCCTCGCTCCCGATATTCCAGCGGAATCGGATACGTCGTAGCCTCCTCTGGCATCGTCTGGTGAAATACGGTATCGAAGCAAGCGTAGTGCGGCACACTCGGAAACTTCGCCATCGTATCTTTGATCACTTCAATCACCGCGGGATCATGCAGCGGCGCAAAAACCACCGCCTCCTCAAGATCCTTCAGCACCTCATCGGTGATCCTCTGATGTCGGTCCAGCTTCGCCCCCGGATGCACGACCCGATATCCAACCGCATCAACCCTCGGCAGATCTTTCTGACACACCGCCCCAACAACCAGCCCGATCGCCTGAAGCGGCGTCTTCGCCTCTACCTCGCTACGTCCACCGCTCAAATCCCGCCCACCCGCGTCGCGAAATTTGAAGGCCCCCTTCGTTCCGCCTATCCCGGTCACCTCTCCCTCAAACAATGACCGAGCCTCATCTTCCCCAGCCTCAAAAAGGGAGAACTTTATCGACGAAGATCCGCTGTTGATAACGAGTACGTGCACAGCACCTCACTCTATTGCTACGGTACACTGGGAACCGCAACCACCCGTAAATTCCCCGTAAAACCTTATTCATCCTGTCGATCGCTTCTCAACCCCGCAACTGCAGCGAAGCCGCAGCGGTCAACGCCAGCACTAGCGACACCATCGCGGAGGCCAGGATCCACTGCCTTCATGTGCAACTTCGAGCGATCAGGCAATCAGCATGAATCGTTGCAAATCGTTGACAAGATACTGACAAAACAGCACAGTCCCGGACGTAGGGTTGGTATATCGGAGGTTCGGCATGATGCTCCTAACCCGACATGATGCCCCATCAATCTGATGGCACAGAGGATTTCATCACCAGATACCTTTGACGATGCCTCGCATCCAAGCCACCCTACGCTCACGTACAGAATCCTGTTCTTTCTTCTTCTTGCGGGCCCGCCGAAGTTTCGACTGCGAGACGCCACTGACTCGTTGTCGTACACGCTTGACTGGGTCATCCTGCTTCAGGTGATCGTCTGGGGAGTAGCAGGTTGCTGGTTATTCCTCGACACTTCGTATCAGACCAAACCCCAAGCAACCGCTCAGTTCCGTCTTTCCAATCTACAGATACTAAGCATCATCCTGATTGGTCTCTTGGGAGTGTCCGTATTCTTCTCCGAGGCACCGGTTTTTTCAGCGTTCAAAGTGTATCAACTCGGCGTAATGGTCGCATTCATCATGCGTTTCACTGGCAGGTTTGGAATCGCAGAGACTCTGCATAACCTGTTCCTCGGATGCGGTATTTTGACGATTGCGGACATAGCGGCAGCATTTCTAATGCCTGACCTGGTCTTCGTCCAATCCGACTTTGAATCGACACGTTTCCGAGGCGACCTGATTGCACAAACTGGCACCGTGTCCGTCATCGGCTTAATTCTATTGCTGACCATCAAGAGTGACTTGCCTCGAAAAAAATTCATCTTCTGGGCGATCATCTTTGGCGGTGTACTTGTCTTTTCCTTGACGCGTACAAGCTACTTAATATTGTTGGCATTCCTGATACTTGCCGTTCTCAGACGTCCACCAATCCCCGTGCTTCGAAAGACCGCTACGTTGGCTCTTTTAACTCTGCCTTTTATAGCTGACAGCCTCATTACAGCCTTGAATGCTCAACGCAAGATCGAGGATCTTTTGACCATTAGCGGACGTCTCGAGCTCTGGACACACTTGATCGAAATTACTGTCGAAAAGGGACCGTGGTTAGGATTGGGGTACGTCGCCGTGTCCAGGATCTACGGGCCCGAGATCAATCCAGGGTTGGGCACCGCCCATTCGGCGTTTATCGAAATATATTCTGGTGGTGGCCTTGTGAGCCTGGTCGCCTTCCTGTTGATTTGGGCAGTTCTGGGTTGGGGAATATTCAAGTTGTATCTCAGCCGTCCCGGAAAAACTGGCTTCGCCGTCGTCGGATTATTCTGTGCCGCGCTCTTTCTCAATGCGGTCGGCGGAGAGCTCCAGGCTGAACCGGCAGGCTTCTGCTTTTGGTGTGTCGTCGCGGCAGCCGTATATCTCCCGTTTGAGAATCTGTCTCCAGTTGCTGCAACTCTCCGTTCTCCACTTCTAACAACGGACGCCCAACGACTTCAAGAATCGTAAGGAGTCATCCATATTTCAAAACATTCCGCGCTTTCGCCAACCTATCCGGCCCGTCGAGACAGTAATCCCATAGGAGTCCGCAGTTGTTCAACTTTCGCAACCGCCCTCCTCGAGACAACAACATGACGCACTCCATAAGACACTCCATCCGCTCCGTAGTTGAAGCCACCGGCCATCAGATTCGGAAGACTGACGTCTACAGCTCACAAAAACTCCGCTATCGCCGCCTCTTCTCTCTTCTCAACCTCAACCTCATACTCGACGTAGGCGCCAACGCCGGCCAATTCGCGCAGCTCTGCCGCACCGTCGACTACCGCGGCAAAATCCTCTCCTTCGAACCGAGCAGCACCGCATATCAAAAACTCCAAACGGCCGCCGCATCCGATCCCCTCTGGACAGTAGCCGGCATCGCCCTCGGTGCCACCACCGGCGAAACCGAGATCAACGTCTCTGCCGACTCCTTCTGCAGCTCCCTCCTCCCCATGCTCGACTCGCACCTCTCCGCCGCGCCACGCTCCGGCTATCTCCACAAAGAAAAAGTCCTCATCCGCCGCCTCGACGACGTCCTCCCTCCCCCCGCATTCAAAAGCCGCACTCTCCTCAAACTCGACGTACAGGGATTCGAGCTTCAGGTCCTCACCGGAGCTCCCAGAATCCTCTCGCAGGCCCTCGCCGTGCAGCTGGAGATGTCCCTCCTCCCCCTCTACCAGGGCGAAACCCTCATGCCCGAGATGTCCGCTGCCATGTCCGACCACGGCTTCAATCTCTGGGACCTCGAGCCCTCTTTCCGCGACCCCACCACTGGCAGGCTCCTCCAGGTCGACGCCATCTTCGTCCGCAAGTCAGCCCTCGCAGAACACCTCCCCCAAAAGTCCCAGCCCTTCCCTGAGGCAGAATCGGTCGTCGCCATCTAAACTCATTCCATGTGTGGAATCGTTGGATACATCGGCCCTCAGTCTGTCGTCCCCGTCATCATTGAAGGCCTTCGCCGCCTCGAGTACCGCGGGTACGACTCCGCCGGCATCGCCGTAGCCGGAGGCCCCACCGGCCTCGCCCTCCGCCGCGCCCCCGGCAAGCTCCGCAACCTCGAAACCGTCATCCACGACTCCCCCATCGACGGCTCCTTCGGCATCGGCCATACCCGCTGGGCCACCCACGGCCGCCCCACCGAAGAGAACGCCCATCCGCACCGCGACGGCTCCGGCACCCTCGTCGTCGTCCACAACGGCATCGTCGAAAACTATCTCTCCCTCAAGAGCGCCCTCATCGCCAAAGGCCACAAGTTCGTCTCTGAAACCGACACTGAGATCATCGCCCACCTCATCGAGGACGAGCTAAACCTCGCCGCCGGCAAAAACCCAAATCCCACCGTCGCCGCGCCCGACGCCAACACCTCCGAAGCCGTCCTCACCCTCCCCCTCAACGGCTCCGCCCCCACCATCCCCCTCGAAGAAGCCGTCCGCCGCGCCGTCAAGCGCATCACCGGAGCCTTCGCCATCGGTGTCCTCTCCGCGCACGAGCCCAACAAGCTCGTCGCCGCCCGCATGGGCCCGCCTGCCGTCATCGGTATCGGCGACGGCGAGTTCTTCCTCGCCTCCGACGTCCCCGGCATCCTCCACCACACCCGCAACATCCACTTCCTCGCCGACGGCGAACTAGCCGTCCTCACCAAAGAAGGCGTGCACCTAACCGATTTCGACGCACAGCCGATCCCACTAAAAATCCAGCGCATCACCTGGGACCCCATCCAGGCCGAAAAGGCCGGCTACAAGCACTTCATGCTCAAAGAAATTAACGAGCAGCCCCGCGCCATCCGCGACACCACCCTCGGCCGCGTCTCCCTCGACACCGGAAAAGTCCACCTCACCGAGATGCACTTCTCCGACGCCGACTTCAAAAACGCCAGCCAGATCACCATCGCCGCCTGCGGAACCTCCTGGCACGCTGGCCTCGCCGGCAAGTTCATGATCGAGCGCCTCGCCCGCCTCCCCGTCGAAGTCGATTACGCCAGCGAGTACCGCTACCGCGACCCCATCGCCGACCCTCACGCCATCGGCCTCCTCATCACCCAGTCCGGCGAAACCGCCGACACCCTCGCCGCCCAGGCCGAGCTCGCCGCCAAAGGCAGCAAAACCCTCGCCATCTGCAACGTCGTCGGCGCCGCCATCACCCGCAAAGCCCAGGGCACCCTCACCACCAACGCCGGCCCCGAGATCGGCGTCGCCTCCACCAAGGCCTTCACCGCCCAGCTCACCGCCCTCTTCGTCCTCGCCCTCCATCTCGCCCAGGTACGCGGCACCATCTCCGACGCCGAATCCCTCCACCTCGTCAACGAGCTCAGCAAACTCCCCGGAAAAGTCGAAGACGTTCTACGCGCAGTCGACGACCAGTGCCACCAGCTCGCCAAATCCTTCCACACCGCCAACGACTTCCTCTTCCTCGGCCGCGGCATCCACTACCCCATCGCCCTCGAAGGCGCCCTCAAGCTCAAGGAGATCTCCTACATCCACGCCGAAGGCTACCCCGCCGGCGAGATGAAGCACGGCCCCAACGCCCTCATCGACGAGACCCTCCCCGTCGTCTGCATCGCCACCAAGGACCCCACCGATCCCTCGAGCGTCCTCAAGTACGAAAAAACCCTCAGCAACATACAAGAGGTCACCGCCCGCAGCGGCCGCGTTATCGCCATCGCCATCGAAGGCGACGAAGAGATCAAGCACCTGGTAGAGCACACCATCCAAATCCCCCAGGCCCCCGAACTCCTCCTACCCGTCTTAGAAGTAGTTCCCCTCCAACTCCTCGCCTACCACATAGCCGTCCGCCGAGGCTGCGACGTAGACCAACCCAGAAACTTAGCCAAGAGCGTCACCGTGGAGTAACGAGTAAAGTCTTCATTGTTCGTTCGAATTTTTTGTGCACATTTTGTAAACTCACCAGTAAAATCACATTCGATTCATCATGAAGATCGGAGATTATGATGGCGGGTGGCCCATACATAAAATCAAGCCACAACCTCGGGTGCCCCATTCATGCAGTCTCACCGCATGAGTGGGCATTCGTGCGAAAGCACGAACCGCTCTCCTCCCCCCCACGCTAAAATCCAAAGATGCCTCGAGGCCTCGAACGTCGCCAGAATACCGGCCAACTCCACTTCATCACCTTCAGTTGTCACCACCGTCTCCCCTATCTCCAGAACCCCGACCCCAAACACATCCTCGAACAAGTCATCGAACGAACCCGTAGCGCTCACAACCTCATCATCTACGCCTACGTCCTCATGCCCGAGCACGTTCATCTTCTCCTCAGCGAACCCGAAGACCGAATCCTCTCCTCCACCATCCGAGTTCTCAAAGGACAATCCTCAAAGCTCCTCAAAGGCTCCCGCGATCATTTCTGGCAGCCCCGTTACTACGACTTCAACGTCTTCACCACCGCAAAGTTCGTAGAGAAGGTCCGTTACATTCACCGCAACCCCGTCAGCCGCGGCCTCGCCACCAAACCCGAAGATTATCCGTGGAGCAGCTTCACCCACTACGCTGCCAACACTCCCACTCCAATCAAAATTGATCGCGGGTGGACTACCACCAAGACAGATGGCCAGATCTAACCTCGGGTGCCCCATTCATGCAGTCTCACCGCATGAGTGGGCATTCGTGCGAAAGCACGAACCGCTCTCCTCCCCTACCGCTAAAATCCAACCATGCCCTTAGGCTTAGAACGCGAGCCGAAGCTCCGGCGAAAGCCTATAATGCCATCCTCAACGATGAGTGTGCTCCACAAGTCAGTGGATTATGGTTCTTAAGGAGATACCGCATGAAAGCAGCAAGCACAGTAGCACTTGCCCTCGTTCTCGCCGTGTCCCCGATTCATGCGAAGGATAAATTTGCTCCGCTCCCAGCCAGCGTGTTAGCTGCAAAAACTGTATACATCGACAATCAAACGGGCCACGCACAGATTACAGACCGAGCCTACGATGAACTAACGAAGTGGGGGCGATTCCAAATCGTGAAGGACGCAAAGGGCGCCGATTTGGTCCTTCGGTTCACAGCAAACACCAAAGGCAGACCCACCCCACCAGGCAATGATATAGACATATCACCTACCCCGGTCGTTTTCTCTGTTCGCGACCAAAATGATAATGAACTCTTATCTATATCTAAGGATCAGCCGCTTCATAGTCAAACGCGCCTGGATATTGATGAACTAAAAAAGCGAATTGAACAACAAGAAAAAGGCAACTAGGCTTTGGCGGGTGGCCCACCCTCCCGCTTCCAACCACACACAAAAGCTCGGGTGCCCACCGCAACCCGGTCACCACCCGCGGCCTCGTCACGAAACCCGAAGACTACCGCTGGAGCAGCTTCAACCACTACGCCACCGGAGAATCAAGCCCCATCGAAATCGAGTCTCAATGGACTGCGAGCCTTCGCGAACGATCTAAACTCCTAAGCCACCCAGAATGAACCGCACTCCCAAAACGGGAAGCACCCGAAAATAAATCTCAAAAATCTGGCGCATTTTTTCACCCCGAAAAAGTGACTGCCAAAACACCACGTTCACCACGCATTCCACCACGTTCTCACCATCAAAAAACCACCTCAAAACATCTCTTTTTCACAAAATCCCCTGAAAAACACCACAACTCCCCACCACAAAAAAAATCTCCATCCCAGAGAAGTTTTCGAAGGGGGGTGGCCCATCCTAAAAATCCCAGTTCCAACTAGGGCGTGTTCACCCTAGCGAAGGGCTTCGACGATGAGGGCGAAGTTGAGGAATCCGAGGAAGACCAGACAATCAACTTCCAGGGTTTCACTCGGTCAGAAGACTAACTAAACGGAAGGCTACCCCTAATGGGGATAAAAGGGCGATGCACTCATTGAGTGATAAGGCGAGCATCACTTAACTAGTTTCGCCTGGTGAACTTACACACAACCTGCTTTCGGCAAATTGCCATGCGAGCCGGCCTAGAGATGATCACGTCAGCATGCAGGCCATTGGTGGTAGCTCGCCAATGAACATTTGGGTATCCGCTTACTTGTACTTCCGCTCAAGCGGTATGCCGACGCTTCGTTGGAGATCCTCCACCCATTCGCGTGGTTCCTGAATCAGTGCACGCATTGGTACGGCGCGAAGCACCCCGTCTCTTCTCCGATCGTGCAGCAGGTGGTCCCTGGCGGGCAGCACTTGCCGAGGCAGCAGGTCTGCGTTACCGGGCAGCATATCGTTTCGAAGGCTCCCCTGACGTAGGTCCGGCATGGCGCGAGTTCCCCAGAGCATGGCACACAAACGCCCTTCGCCGGATCGGTGCATTGCTGCCCCTCGGGACAGCAACGCTGTCCGCAGATCCTATCCTGAGGGCAGCACCCGGCGCCGGTGCAGAGGTCACCCGCCCCGCAGCATTGAGTTCTGATTCCGCTTCCGAACCCAGTCGCGAACGTCTCCCAAGTCTGGCAGCAAAGATTGAAGGGTGGACAGCATACGTGCCCGCACATGTGCGCGGGCCACTCGCAGCATTGGCCGTTGCGGCAGACCCCGGTGCAGCAGACAGCGTTGTCTCCCTCGCCGCAGAGCTGATTAGGAGAGCAGCACTGTCCGTGCATGCACACCTCGTTAGGCCCACAACAGAACTCGCCGCAAGCCGGCCCGTGATCGCGTGGGCAGCACAGCCCCGACGACGGATCGACGCACACTTCTCCAGGGGGACAGCACTGTGGAGTTCCCCACTCGTCGGGACAATAGTCTCCGGCGCCAGCGGGACAACACACTCCCTGTGAGTGGCTCGCGCACTTGGTTCCGGAGGGGCAACAAAAATCGCCGCATGCCGGCCCGCTTCCCACCGCACAACAGAGATCGCTCCCAGGGTCGGCGCATACCTGTCCCTCCGGACAGCAACGACCGCCGCAACAGAGCCTGCCGCCATCGCAGCACTCCGCCGTCCCGCCTCTCTGGCATCGCACCGGGCAGCACTTTCCCGGCGGATTGTCACAGACAGCGAGACAATCCGCGTCGTCGGAGAGGCACATCGCTCCGAGCACTCCGAAGCAGACCCCATAGAAAAATCCGCATGCGCTCGCTTCACTAGCCGCCTCCGCAATACAGGTGGTCTGCTTCTTACCGCATTCGTCCTCGCAATCGCTGCAACCTGGAAACGACGCCGGCACATAGTCGAGCATCTGGTCGAGCACCTGCTGTTCGGGAAAAAGAAAGCAGTCCAGCATCTCCCGCGAGGCCCGCTGGGAGATCTCCCGAATCTCCTCCCGTGTACGCCCGTCCAGCAATATCTGCGGGAGTCTTATCTCTGCGGCAAGACCCAGAGCATCCAGCACTGCCGCCGAATCCTCCAGGTGCTTTCCGTGAAGCAACCGTTTCGCCCTGGGGTCCAACGCGAAGGAGTGGCCATCCTCGAGCGTTGTCTCAGCTTTTTCACCACGGACTGTAACCTGCATGTGGGGAGCGCCCTGCACCTCGTGGCCGAACTCCACCCAGAGCTTCGACGCCTCACCAGGCATCGACGCCGTCTTCACCTGGAGGAGCCTTTCTCCATCCCTGCGAATCGTAGTCGATGCAGAGGTCGCACCGGTCTTCAGATCTCTGGAAGAGAGGACGTCATAGGTGAGATAGTGGCCCGACGAGGTCGCGGCTTGCGCGGAAAAGGTCTGGCTCAGCAGATCTTTCTCGCGCCACATGGTGCACGGGCCACGCTGCGCCACGCGTGCTTTTTCTCTTGAGGGCCGCGCGGGTCGCGCACGCACCACCTTCGCAACCGAAGGTGTTCCTCTGAAGTATTCCAAGCGTCCTATGCTCTTCGAAAGTCCGTCGAACCAGTGTGCCATTGGAACACTCCGATCGTGGAACGTTGAATGGTCGTAAGCGTTCGGTTGCCGTGTATACTACGCCAGCCATCGAATCGGACGCAACAAACTGCCTGCGCCAACGCGAAGCATTTCTTGCCTGCACGCTCACGACCGTGGCGGAACTGTCCCTATCGTTGGCCCCGGCCGAGGTTACATTCACCGCCTCTTGATGGATGGCGAGGAGAGTAGCGAATGGGCGCCTTGCTCTTGATTTGCAGACTGTTTCTCGCTCTCGTCTTCCTGATTGCGGGAGTTGCAAAGTTTGTCAGCAGACAATCCACCCGGGAGATGCTCGAAGACTTCGGCTTGCCCGACTCTCTCGTCCCTGTGTCGATCATCCTGCTGCCTCTGTCCGAGTTGTGCGTCGCCGTCGCCCTGTTCATCACTCCTTCGGCACGGTCCGGGGGCGTGGCCGCTCTGACCCTTCTAGGCGCCTTCTGTGTCGGCATAGGGGTCAATCTCCATTTCGGCCGCCGTCCTAGTTGCCAGTGCTTTGGCCAGCTGGGCTCCTCTCCCGTCAGCCGCTACACTATCTTCCGAAACCTTCTGCTCATGGCGTTGGCCGGCGTCGTCCTGTGGCGGCCCTCCGCTTATACTGCGCTCGCCTTACCGATTCAGCAGGCCGCCCTGCTGCTCGCGGTTTTCGGAATCTGCCTCGGCCTTTTCATTGTCTTCCTTCTTTTCCAACTCACTGCGCAGAATGGCCGTATCTTGCTCGCGTTCGAAGAACTCTCCTCACGCCAGCCTGGCACCGCTCTCAGCGGCGCAGCAACTTCCCGAGCCATCAACACGGGAGTAGGCCTACCCATCGGGTCGCGCGCCCCGAACTTTCAGCTTGCTGAACTCTCCGGCCGCCTTCGGACGCTTGCCGATCTTCTTCACGGTGGTTCCCCACTGCTGCTTACTTTTGTCGATCCCGGCTGCGGGCCCTGCCATGCGCTGTTGCCCTCGCTCGTGCGATGGCAGCACGAAGATCCCCGGCTGAGGTTCATCCTCATCTCCAGAGGCACCGCAGAGGAGAACCTCGAGAAGGTAGCCAACGCCCGCAACATCCCCGTCCTTCTTCAGGTTGACCGCGAAGTTCAGCAGGTCTACGAGGCCCTTGGCACTCCGAGCATGCTCCACGTTGCACCCGACGGCTCCATTGGCAGCGGAGTCGCCCAAGGTAGCGAACAGATCGGCGCCCTCGTCTCAGCACTGCGTTCTATGCCAAGCCCTGGCACTGCATCCGTGGCGCTTACACCACAAAGACTCACCACTCAAAGTTCACCCACTAACAGCGTGCCGCAGCCGGATTCTGGCCGAGTCCGCGCCTCTAATCACATCCCCGCCTCCAACCGCCCAAAGGTGATCCTGCAGCCCGGCGTTCCGCTCCCAGGTGAGCTTGCGCTCAAGCTAAATGAAGCTGGGGCCGACCTCGTCTCCTACCGGGGCAAATCTCTCTTGCTGCTCTTCTGGAGTTCTGCCTGCGGCTTCTGCCAAACCATGCTCCCCGACTTGAGACAGTGGGAGGCGACCCGCTCCCCCGGCGATCCCGAGTTGATTGTCATAGAGAGCGCCGCAGCGCCGCCCAGCAATGGAAATGAGCTCCACTTTCCCAGCATCTACGATGCCTCCTTTGAGCTGGGGCGCGCCTTTTCCATCGGCGGGACCCCCTCCGCGGTGCTGCTCTCATCTGACGGTACCGTAGCTGGCGAAATCGCCGTCGGCAGGAGCGCCATAATGAACCTGGTTTCGCGGCTCCAAGTCGCTGAATAGACCTTACTGCGCTTCGGCGGGTTACCGTGGCCTTCTGCAGTGCTGCATGAGGCACTCGACGTGCATTCTTGACTGGTCTGTCGCGCGTTGAGACGGTCCCTTGACACCATTGGGCCCGGCTCCGCGCGGGATGAAATGCGCGCCCCCCTCAGGGGCGGATCCGCGTAGCCCAAGTCGGTTGCTCCCGGTGAATCTCGGCGATTGGTAACAGTCTGATGCACTCATTGAGTGATAAGGCGATTTACCACTCATCGAGGCTAGATGTTTGACTTGGCCAAACTCAATCAACCCTGTAAGCGACCCCGTTGATCGCGCCGCCGTCGACCACCAGGATGAATTTCCGGCCCTGGTTCACCACGATGAAGTGGTAGCCAAGCGGAGGAAAGCCGGGCGCAACGTCGATCGAGGCCGATCCGGTGCAATCCGGATTGACGTTGTAGGTGCCGGTGCTCGGTCTCCACTCCTCGATGGGAGGCTGGCCGTTGAGAACGACGTGGTCGATCTCTGTGAGGGTGCCGTCTCCCCGAAAGTGAGCGAGAACTAGGGTCCGCAAGATGGCATCATTCACATCCGTCCTGTTGCCCTCAATCTGAATTCCATAGTCGCCAGTCAGTGTGCGGTTTGAACACTTTTTGTGCTGCCCTTCGTTGCGATCATCGAGGGCGCTTGAATGGTTTAACTGGCCAAGAGCAAAAGTGGCCGATGCCATGATGATGCCAACTGCAAATTTCCGTGTGATAGTGCTCAGTGGGGCTAAAGTCGAATTGTTTTTCATAGACCCTCCTTGGGAATGTGAGCCGCAACGCAACGACAGGGAGACTTTGCAGTAGATCAGAGGAAGAAGTCCTGACAGAAGTGTGAAAATTAGTTGATAGAATTTTGAGGCCCGAGTTCTTGTAGGTATCTCTATATCCGTGAAGTACATCTATGAATTCGGCGACTTCCGCATGGATCCTGCTGAGCAGCTTCTGCTACGGCATGGGCGGCCGGTAGTCTTGACTCCGAAGGTCTTTGAGGCGCTGCTGATCCTGGTTCAGAGCGACGGCCGGCTGATTGAAAAAGATAGCTTCATCAGGCAACTCTGGCCTGAAGTCTTTGTTGAGGAAGTCACCCTTGCGCAGAATATTTCTCAATTAAGGAAGGCCCTTGGGGACGGGAAAAACGGAACTTCGATCATCCAGACAGTGCACAAACGCGGGTATCGATTTACGCCTGCGGTAAGAAAAATTGTCTGCGATACTTCAAGGCTGTCGGATATCGCAAATGAAGAACAAGCCGGCGTCGTTCTCGCCGAGAATCAATCGGCAGCTGCAGACCACCCTCCCGCGGGTCTGAGCCATTCCCAGGCCGCACTGACGGCAAGGGAAACACCTCCCATTCCTCAGGTGCTCGATATACCGGAAAGTTCCAGGCAACGCGGCTTCCACATCCTGGGTACTATCGTGTGCGTTGTAATCATAGTTTTTGTCGCAGGGTGGATTTTGCGCGCCAGAAATCATCGCAGCGAACATGTCTCTAGAACATCGGCCCGAATGCAGATGGTTCCGATCCTCAGTCTTCCGGGGAGAGTCAGTGATCCGGCCCTTTCTCCGAACGCGGAAGAGATTGCGTTCACGTGGGATGGGGAGAACGCAGTGCGCGGGGATGTGTATGTCCACTTGATCGGGGGCGAAAAACCACTGCGTTTGACTCACACTGAGAGCGGCTTCACATGCTGTGCAAGCTGGTCGCCAAACGGACATCAGATAGCGTTTGGCCGTTGCGATGACAGTGGAGGAGCGGTCTTTGTTGTTCCGGCGTTGGGCGGTGCGGAGCGCAGAGTTACTAGCGTGGCTTGCATCTACGGGAATGCCGGTTGGCCCATTTGGACCGCAGACGGCAAGTCGCTGGTAATCGCTGACCACTGTGCGCCGGAGGGTGCGATCGGCATCGTTCTCTTCTCACTGGCAACCGGCGAGAAACAGTGCCTGTCTCATCCGGAGACGGGGGACCGTGGCGACCGGAGTCCGGTATTGTCTCCTGACGGAAACACGATTGCGTTTATCCGTATGCACTCCAGGACTGTGAATGAAATCTGTACCATCCCTTTGAAGGGAGGCACCACTCGTGTCGTCACGCCGGATGGAGGAAGTTTCTGGGCGCTGATGTGGTCTTCCGACGGAAAGCGCATTATCTTCCGGTCACCGAGGCAGGGTATCAATCGAATCTGGAAAGTGTCCCTCGACGGCGGCCCCGTGACAGCCGAGCACGTCTACCCGGAAGTTGGCTCGCAATCCCACGATGGCAGGCGACTCGCATATATTCAAAGTCCGGGAACCTGGCCGACAGAAGCTGTGCGCGTTACGCTATCTCGGACTGGTGAACGAGTTCTCGGAGTGCAAGCACTTTTCGCTTCGGGGAGCACCAGTTCGGCTCTTCAACCCTCACCCGACGATCGAGAGCTGGTATTCGAGTCGGACTTGGCGCAGGACGCAGGCTGGACGATGGAAATCTGGAAAAGCAGATCGGACGGAAGCGATCCGCTGCAGCTAACTAACTTTCATGGTCATGCCGGAACTCCACGCTGGTCGCCGGATGGTAAGTCGATAGCGTTCGACTATCGGCCGGGATTGAGAAGCCATATCTATGTGATGGATTCGATGGGCCGCAATCCGCACATGGTAAGCTCTGATCGATTTGAGCAGCAGGCTCCAAGCTGGTCGCGTGACGGCAAGTCGATCTACTTTACGGCTAACAATACGGGAGACTGGCAGGTCTGGCGACAGGACCTCGCGTCGGGAGAAGAAACGCAAATCACTCATCAAGGGGGCTATTCGGCGTTCGAGTCCAATGACGGCAAGAAGCTCTATTATTCAAGACTCGAAGGCGGAGGCATCTGGACTGTGCCGGTGAATGGAGGCGCAGAGGAACAGATCACGGATGCTCTGCATCATGGCTACTGGGGCCACTTTTCGGTGGTCGATTCCGGAATTTACTTTCTGGACGCAGATGCAGAGCCGGGTCCAACGATAATGTTCTATGACTTCCACAAACGTCGCACTACACCCGTGCTCACGCTTAAGGAAAATCCCCTTCCGTGGACGGCAAGTCTGGCGGCGTCACGCAATGGGCTTACACTCTACTTTGTGCAGTACAAGCTGACTAGCTCCATCGCCCTGGCCGAAAACTTTCAGTGAGATGTCACTGACTAGTGAATTAAGCCCTTAGCTCCCAAGCTGACCTCCTTCAAAACTCATACGACTAGCTGTTCAAACCCTGAAAGATTGGCGCCCAGCTTTACCCTGTCATTTTCTCTATTCCAGTCGTCGGAATCAAGCTGCCGCGCTGGCTGGGCTGATTGCTCCCTTGATTGAACTAGTGAGGAACGCACGAATGTTTACTGATTTCCCGTGGGCGACTTTTCACTTGGACGAAAAGTCGGCTTCTCGGACAAGTGGCGTCCCGTAGTTCCTTGAAAACGGGGTTATGAGAAACTTCGACCTTGAACTTGCCGCAAAGCTGACTAGAAAGGATGCTTCCTGCTCTGGCAGAAGAGTGTTCGTCTCTCTTGATCCACTCATGATCCATCGCAATGGTCTGCCGATTTCGACTGTGTACAGGAAGGAAGACCCTATGGCTATCTCCATCTCCGACTTGGCCACGGCTCAGCCCGTTGCGTCCCCATCAACCCCCGATCTAGCCTCGAAGCCCACAGGGAACTCCGAGGACAGCGTCAAGGTGTCGCAGGATGCCCAGATCCAACTTCTCGCGCAGCAGGGCCAGAGTCCTTCGGAGATCGCGCAAAATTTGGGTATCGCGGCGATCACCGTCGCGGCGTACTTGGGTGAAGTTCCCGTTCCGTCGCCCCCTGCCCCCGAGCCTCAAAACGGCCCGTCACCGGCAGCTTCGATACCGGCGATGAGCTGACCACTAATCATTCGACAGCTTCCAACTTTGTCGGCGGAGAACGCTGAAGGGTTACGAATCCATCTCCGCCGACCAACCTCCTAGTTTCCGAAAACGTAACATTTCGCGCATTACGGAAGTCGGCGCAGTCCGAGTATTTCCACACTGAATTGGCATCCCGTGGTCGAAACAGAGGCCAATACGATAGAACGATCTTGGTCTTGCTTCTATTCGCCCCAAATCTGACATTGAACTCAATAGGTCGTTGTCTGTCTAAGAACAATGCGGGCGAATTGGTCAATGCTCGTGAGCTTGATTCCAAACTCTTGCTGGATCGACGTCATGTTGATCGCGTCACCAGATGAGTAGGCTAACATCAGGGCGGCGAAGCTCTTCTGCATCGAATCCGTTGCTCCCTCAAACTGTGTGCGTAGCGCCTCCTCCGGGATGTGCTCGAGCTTGAACGGCTTGCCACCAATCTCTTCGAAACGGGCAACAACATCGAGTGGGCTCAGCGCTGCGGGCCCGCCAAATTCGATAGTCCTGCGCTCTGCTGCCGGATGCCGCAGAGCAAGAACGCACATTTCGGCAACGTCCAGGAGCGAGACCCAACTCACGGGGCTGGTCCCGGGTCCATAGATGCGAGCCGAAGCATTCAAGTAATCGAATCCGAGCGCCGGGCTCAGCCATACTTCCATGAACCAACTAGCCTGGATCGTAGTAAAGTTCAGGTCCGTGATCGCATGCTCCACGTGCGCTTTTGCGTCTGCCAGCGGGGAGGAGATACCGGCCGGAGGCCGAAAAGAGACAAAAATGAACCGACTGATACCAGCTGATTTTGCCGCTTCCACGAGGTGCAGTTGTCCCGTGTCATCGACCGACTCAATCGAGTCACCTGCCTGCCGGGAGAGGGTCGAGGACGCAGTCGAGATGACAGCATTCACACCGCGACAGGCGCCAGCTAGCGAGTCGGGATCTTTGAGGTCGCCCACGAATACTTCCGTACCCCATTCCCGGAGAAGTGCCACCTTTTCTGCCGAACTTGTCGTGCGAATCAGCGCTCTAACCTTTTCGCCTCGTCTCGATAGTCTTTGGCAAATCTCGATCCCCACCATGCCGGTGGCACCAACAACGAGAATCATGTCAGTTCTCCCATGAACAGAGCCTACGCCGGTTTCTTCACTCGAGTGTGGAAATATGAGCGGTCGGCGCGTCGTGGATGAATCCAAAAGTTGGTCGTCTCTCTTTCTTCATAAAAGTTCCCTTGAAAGGGAGTTGTCGGCAACTTTTATTTTCCAAAGCTTCCGAACTGCCACAAACGTGACTTTGCGGGAACTACAGGGTTACTTCCAGTTTGCCTGTCAACCGCCAGTTATCTGCAAAAAACTCAAGCGAGGAGACAATTCTTCAACAGTTGATGTTAGTTGAGGAACAGTTTCAGTTATCAGGTCTGGACCGACGGGCCGACCGAGTAGATAGCCTTGAAGAGAAGTGCAGCCCAAACGAGTGCGTAACTCTTGTTGCACAGAAGTCACGACTCCTTCTGCCACAATATTGAGATTGAGCGAGCGGCCAAGCGCGACGATGGCAGAAATAATTGCCACATCTTCAGTGCCTCTCGCCAGGTCGCGAACAAATCCGCGGTCGATTTTGAACTCGCTGGCCGGAAACCTCTTCAAGTGCAGGAGAGTCGAATAGCCTGTACCGAAATCGTCGATTCGTGGCAGCCTTCTCGCTCACCAGTTCAGCAGTCAACATCACCTCGCCCGGAGCAACCGGGACTTCGACCATCACCCTCACGCCCAGCGGCGGTTTTACCGGTACTGTGGCGCTCTCATGTACTGTCGCCGGTCTTGCGGCGGCGATCGATCCACCCACCTGCGCAGTTCCCACACCAGTCGCGATAATCACGGGAGCGGGGGCGGTGACGGCGACGCTCACCGTCTATACGACGGGTACTGGCGCGTCTGCCCCAACTGGGCACGTTGCGAAGCTCGACAAACCGCTGAAGCGAATTTCCACCGTTGGCGGCAGCGTTTCCATGTCGTTGCTGCTTCTCTTCGGAATCCCGGCTCGCCGTCGTCGATGGAAGACGCTGCTTTCCGTGTTGCTCTTTGCCTCCATCGCGGGAGCCGTCATCGGATGCGGCGGCGCGACGAACGCAGCGACGACGCCCGCCAACCCCGGTACCACCCTCGGCGCCTATACCGTCACAGTGACCGGTACGAGCGGAGCTACCGTGCAGTCTACCTCGGTTACTGTCGGAGTGAACTGAGCGACGCATGGAAGGGTCCGGATCTAGACCAACTCCAGGCACAGTCGCAGAGCGAGAGCTTTTCCATCTGTGCCTGTGCCAGGAGTCCCTTTGCTAGCCGGTCTCTACGCCTTAATTCGCCAAACCTCTTGGCTTTCAGGACTTCGACATTGCAAAACAGAAGAAAACTTCGACCCGGCGAGCGTTCATCCCGAGTACGCGATGTATCTGTCCACGCGGGATATGGCCCGCCTGGGCCTACTCATGCTGGACTGCGGTCAGTGAGGTGGGAAGACGATCATCTCCTGCGACTGGGCGCGCTACAGTACCTATCGCCATACGCCGTTCCGCGACGTCAACCCCACCGGCTTCCGCAACTACGGCGAGCCGGAGCGCTGGGGCTACGGTCTGCTCTGGTGAGTATGGGACCAGAATATTTCGTCGGCGAGACCTTTATAGGGTTCATGCAGGGCGCGTACACCGCCGCCGGAACGGGCGGGACTTACATCACCGTCCTGCCTGCGCTGGGCATGGTGATCGTGCATCAGGTGGATATTGACAAGGACTACAAGGCGAACGTCTCACCTTCGAGCTACATGTCGATGCTGGCGAACTCTTGGTGCGGCGACGACTGCAAGTAGCCTCCGACAACATGGTTAGCTCACGAGTGGACACAGATCGAAGTTGCCGATAATGTGACTTTCCGGAAACTGATAATGCAGCGAGGCCCTATCTGCTTTCTGCCTCCCGTGAACTCTGCCGTCCGATTCCGTCATAGACCTCGGCTCGATGATCTGCAGCGATCACCAGGTAAGCCGGTCTTATGCAGGGTCTTACTCACTGAACGGGATTCCAAACGTGAGCAGGGCCGTTGATGGTGGTCGATGTTGTGAGCCGATAATCTTCGGCTCCTTCCCCATGGCTTTCCAGATGGAAAACGCCACATCATTCATATAAAGAAGGCGCACCTGATCACTGGTTTCGCCTCTCTGGCTGTAGATGCTCAGGGTTGTCAGTAGTTTCGTCTGGTTTGACTCAGTGATGAAATAGCTCATGCTTATGGCAGGCGCATTCTGAATATCTCGTACCTCGCTTTCACTTTGCACGATGATTCGGTAGTTCAAAGTATCGGCAGAGTGCAACGCTTCAAGCCGAAAGAAGACGTCATTCGAGGTATCACCGGATGGAGATCGAGTATCTTCCATATTCCTCCTCTAGTAGAGCTGCCGCGCCACGGGAAAATGCGGCACGTCATTGGCTGGCATTATTCGCAATCGAGAAGCCGGAGTACCTTTGCCAACAATTTACTCAGCGAATTAGATCTAACGCGAACCAGGATAAGGTGCGGTCGAGAGGATGAAACTCCGCCTCGGTAAACTCGATCGAAGTACAGAATGGGCACCCTTTAGGAGAACCTAGCAATCTGCGAAGTCCAGCTGACCAGCTAAGCGCAGTGAGTTCGTTGCGATGACTCCATACTGAATCTAGGTTAGCTGAATGATGCTCATCTGGAACAAACGCTTGCTACGACGACGCAAGAATGGGATTCACAGGTAGCGAAAACTCATCGCCACCAGCTATTCGTGCAAGGACATCGTTGATGGTGTCTGTGGTGTTTTTCGCGGCGATGTGAAGGCGGCGAGTTGCCTTTGAGGTTGTCTGGCATAGCTTGTACTTGTTATCGACTGTTTCCCTGGCGCGAAAGATAAGTTCTGAGCGCACGTTTACCTCCACGTTCTTTGCGGCGTTCGGAGCAGGGTCTGCTGAGTTCGCGGGTGAAATGCAGGTTCTTCTTCGTAGCGCGCAAGCGAAGAAGGCTAGTCGATCCGAACCAAGCGCCCATTTAGTGAGAGGCAAACATGGGTACCTTCGGCTGGCCGTAAGTCTTCCTCTTCGCGGCTTTCTACCACCGTTTTATAACATTCTGGGCAGATTGACTGCCACATGCCGTCAGGGTTGAAGCGGTGGGAAAATTTGATATCTACCATCATCACCGCCTAATGCGGTTCATTTCAGAAAAATGGACAAAGCTGGGTTAGTTAGCGCGGCATCCGACCGCGATCATCTTGGGCCTCTCTAGGTGAGGCTTAAGCGTAGTCCTATATGGATGCATTGTCTATCAGCATAGACAGCCTTCGGGTGCAGAGAGGAGAGTTTGAATGCGCTCGTCGCTTCGCACTTCCGAATAGACATGGCGGCGCCATCGAACCTTGCTCCCGCGACATAGTTAACGGCCATAGTAAAAGCATTCGGATGGCAAAATTCGGATTTGGAATTGAAATCGGTGCTCCAGCGATCTCCTCAACGAGGTCTGGAGTTTAATTCAAGACGCTCGCCGAGACAGCGGCCACCGATGTCGGACTGACTCGCTGCCACTAGCAGATTCGGGTGCCGAATTCTGCGGGATGTCTTGGGGAACGAACCGGAGAGCAGGTTGTCATCGAGAAACATTTGTACAGAGCACTCCCAGAGCCGGATTTGGAAGCCTCAGAACAAAACTTGTTCTCCCAGGCCGCGACTCTTCGAGATACACGTCGCCTCCATGTTCTCGCGCGATGCACTCTGCGATCGTCAAGCCTAGATGGTCGGCAACTCTTACCTTGGGATTACTTCCTGTTTGCCCGTCACCCGGGAGCAATGGACCAACTCTAGGAACGAACCATTGATCGGCCTATGATTTATGTGAAAGCCTATGGACCTTGCGAAACACACTATCCAAGCAATCGAGCGACTCCACTCAGCGTGGATCGACCTTGAAGTGGCTGGGGAAGCACAAGGCTTACTGGCTTACTGCGCTGAGGGTATTGAATTACGTCCTCCGGACGGCCCGTCGGTGTATGGCCGCGATGCGGTTCTCGCGTACTTAGTAGAGGGAAATGCTCAGATTCACTCGATCGAGATATCCGATCGCCGCCTTTGTGGATCAAGCGAGAGGGTGTCTCTCACGGCGAACTATAGAACTACGTTTTCCCTGGCGGGAGACCCCGCTCCCAGGCAGGCGGCGGGAAGCCACAGATGGGAATTGCGGAAGCAAGCTGGTCGATGGCTAGTCTTTCTCTTGAGCTGGTCATCATCGGCAACGACCGATCAACCTGAGCGCCAGACACCTTCTCCACGTGGTCCAGGCTCAACCGAGTGAAATAGTCACAACCAATGCGCTTATCTTGACTTGATTGAGCATCAACTTGCGCATCGCCGGGAATCCTTCCCTAATCCGATAACGTCCGGAGTGCCTTGGCGATTATCGTGGCATACCGCCTTCGTGTTATAGGCGTTATCTGCTGGCGGCCTTACCTTCCTGATTGATTACAAATGGCATAATGCTCAACGTTTGGGGATCAATCATGGAAATATCTGCCTATCGTCTTCTTGACAGCTCCGGCCGCACTCTTCCATTTAACCTCTTACAGCCGCTTTAGCTCCTATCCACTTTCCATTGCATTGGCTGGCGCCTCTGTCCGTGCTTCTGGATAACCTTCCGCAGATGTTCCGGAGACTTCCTCGTTCATGTTCTCAAGGTCCAGTTATTGCTGCCCGCGATCTTTGTCTTTTCACCGATCTTCTTATCTGAAGGTTGTCGCCCTTTGGATTGCGGCGATCGGGCTTTTCTTCTGCGAAGGCTCGCAGCCGCTGTTCGCCGGCGTGCCGACGACAACCACACTGGGAGTGACATCAGGTGGAAACACGGTGAACACCGTATCTTCCGGAAGCCTGATAACGTTGACCGCGACGGTGCTGGCCGGGAGCGCAGCCGTCACTACCGGGCAAGTGAACTTCTGCGACGCGTCAGCGCCGTATTGCACGGACATTCACATCCTTGGAACGGCTCAGTTGTCCACCGCCGGAACAGCAACACTGAACTTCGTCCCCGGCATTGGCAGCCACAGCTATAAATCTGTCTTCCAGGGAACGAGCAGCGATGCGGCAAGCTCTTCGAGCGTGTCATCGCTGACGGTCACGGGATCAGGAAGCTATCCGACTATAACGTCGATCGTGGAGACGGGCATCGCGGGCAACTATACGCTGGCCGCGACATTGTCAGGCAACGAGGGCATCGTGCCGACCGGCACGGTATCTTTTCTCGACACGAATAACACGAACTTTGTGTTGGCGACAGCGTTGCTGGGCACAGGACAAAGTGTTCATGCGCTGGGATTTCTGAACTCCTCAAATCCCGGGACGAATCCCAATCCCCAATCCGTCGCAGTGGCGGACTTCAACGGTGATGGCAAAGCCGACCTGGCGATTTCGGTTTATAGCATCTTCAGTTCACGAAGTGTAGTGAGCATATTGCTGGGCAATGGCGATGGAACCTTCACAACTGCTCCGGCTGTACCGGTGACAGGCATGAATGCCGGTTCCATCGTGGCTGGGGATTTCAATGGAGACGGCAAACCAGACTTCGTCATAACGCTCCCCGACAACAATGCACTCTTGGTCATGCTTGGTAACGGAGATGGAACCTTCACTCAGGGGCAGAAGATAACAGACGCCGACATACCCTTTTTCGTTACGACTGGAGATTTTAACGCGGACGGTAAGGCCGATCTGGCCGTGGCAAACCCGAGTGGCCGCAATGTGACAGTACTTTTGGGAAACGGAGATGGTACGTTTACCACTGTGTCGACCCCGGCCTTGAGCGGCGTTCCTGTTTCCATCGCGGTGGGGGACTTCAACGGGGACGGCAACGCCGACTTGGCAGTGGCAGACGAGGAAAGCAACACGGTGACAGTCTTGCTTGGCAAAGGCGATGGAACCTTCACCGAGACAGCGTCATCGCCGGCAACAGGCAGCGACCCGCTATCTATCGTAACCGGGGATTTCAACGGGGACGGCAATGCCGACCTGGCGGTGGCAAACGGGGACAATGACTCGGTAACGATATTGCTTGGTGTTGGGGACGGCACATTTACACCGGGTGCTGCGATGCCAGCCACCGGCTCCCTACCTTATTCCGTTGCAGTGGGAGATTTCAACGGAGACGGCAAGGCAGATCTGGCGACCTCGAACGTCGGCAGCAACACGGCGACGGTATTCCTTGGAAACGGGGATGGTACATTTACGATGGCAGCGAGTCCACCTGCGGGCAGCGATCCATTGTTCGCTGCGGTGGGAGACTTTAATGGCGACGGCTTCGCAGATCTGGTGGCGATAAATAACAATACCAACTCGGCTACCGTGCTGCTGTCGCAGTTGACAGAGATGGCCACGGCGACAGTCAGTGGAGTCTCACCCCTGGGCACTGGACCCCATGCTGTGGTTGCAAGCTATCCGGGCGACGTCAACTACAGCGCCAGCGTATCTGGCACAACCACGCTAACCGCTCAGACGGCTATGACCACCCTGTCTCTCACTGCGAATCCAACCAACGCCACCTATGGGGGCCAGGTTGTTTTGACCGCGATCGTCAGCCCGCCGCTGGTGCAGGGTTTAAATGCAACTGGAACGATTACGTTTTATAGCGGCAGCACGAGTCTGGGAACTGCGACACTCTCGAGCGGAGTAGCTACCCTGAATGTGACCTCCTTGGCTGTAGGAGCCGACAGCATCACAGCTTCGTACGCCGGTGACACAAACTTCGCCGGTGCCACATCCTCCAGCATTCGTGTGACAATCACCGCGCCGCTGCCAGCTTCGACGACTTTGTCACTCAGCGCGAATCCAACCAACGCCGCACCTGGGGGGCAGGTTATTTTAACTGCAACCCTAAGCCCGTCCCGAGTACAGGGTCTCAGCGCAACTGGGGCGGTTACCTTTTACAACGGCAGCACGAGTCTAGGAACTGCGACTCTCTCGAGCGGAGCAGCCACCCTGAATGTGACCTCCCTGCCTGTAGGAGCCGACAGCATCACAGCTTCGTACGCCGGTGACGCAAACTTCGCCAGCGCCACATCCTCCAGTACGAACGTGACCGTCATTGCGCCCATTGCGCCCATTGCGCGGGACTTTTCGATCGCGATCAATCCATCTGCCCTTACCGTCGGACAAGGGAGCACAGGCAATGTCGTTCTTACCATTGCTCCAACTGGCGGGTTCAACCAACAGGTACAGTTCAGCTGCTCCGGACTCCCGGCTGACTCCTTATGCACCTTCAGCCCCGCTACCGTCACTCCAAACGGAGCCGCTGTCGTCTCAACTCTAACCATAAGCACCAATGTCCAGACATCGTCACTTGCTATGCCGCGCAACTCTTGGCTGTCCGCCGTCATGTTCTTTGTTCCGGGCGGATTCGCAAGTGCCTTGGGGTGTGTAGGTCTCCGCCGAAGAAAGCTAAGCCGACGCAGGCGGATTGGCATCAACTTATTTCTTGTCCTCAGCGTGCTCACGATGGGGATCGCCACGGGCTGCGGATCGAGCAGCAAGGGAAATCAAAAAGTCGGCGCTACAACCTATTCCGGAACCAGTACGGTAAGCGTGGCAGCTTCCACATCGGCGGGATCATCCCACAGCACGAGCTTAAATCTAACAATCACGAGTACGAATTAAAGGCCCATACCCGTTGCCGATGATTTCCTAACGACCTCAGGTATTCACGCTTTCAAGAGGACCGCGCTCATTCCGAAGTTCCCGAAAAGTTGACCTATCGGCAACTATAGTTCTCAGTTGTCGATAACAGGGCTAAGCACTCAAGAAGCGCCACGTTTCAGGATTCCGGACGGAATTGTCGGCAGACCGGAAGTTATTCAGTGGCCGAATAGTCGGCTTCTCGGACAAGTAACCCTCGGCGATAAGCTGTTAAGAACGAGATTTCTGACAAGATCAATTCGCAACTAATGCGAAACTGCCTGCGGTTTATGGTTCGCCAAGGATTTAGTACTGATATGCCGCCTGGTAGACAGCTACTGCTCCCTGGAAGAAGATTGGCCGAGTCACAAAGGCTTGGCGCGGTTCGAAATCTTGCCGTCATGTGAGCGCGAAACGCGTTTCACCGAGAACTTAGCCTTGTCCAGGCGATCTGCCATGGGTGGAAAGGCAGGCGTAGGCCCCGTCCAGAGCAACTCATCAACAGTTTCGAAGAGCTGAAGGTCAGTCCGAAGCGTAGCAAGGTCTCGGAAGAGAAAGGCCAGATCCCGCTTACTGTTGAAAGTTTCGGAGAGGCTTTTCAGGTTGGAGATGTTCACCTGCCAATCCTGTGCGTTAAGTGGGATGGCTTCCAGTCTGCCAAAACGCAATAGGACGGCTGAAGCAGACTTTGCACCCCATCCTGGCAGCCCCGGATAGCCGTCTGCTGTGTCACCAACCAAGGCAAGGTAGTCCGGAATGGAGCTTGGTTTGACTCCGAACTTCTCTATGACTCCCTGTTCATCCCGCTCGAGACGTCTGCGTCGGTCAAGCTGCACAACTCGCGTTCCCTGAACGCACTGAGCGAGATCTTTATCCGGGGTACTAATGACCACGCGCTTAACTCGAATATCTTCTCGTGCGAGGAAAGCTGCCGACGCCAGCGCATCGTCTGCCTCATACTCCTCCATCGCCCACACCACCACTCCGAGTGCGTAGAGCGTCTCTTCCAGCAATGGGAACTGGGCTAGCAGCTCGGAATCCACACCCTGTCCGGTCTTATATCCAGGCCACATTCGGTTCCGGAAGGATTCAATCACATGGTCTGTCGCCACTCCGATGTACGTCATATTGGCCTGCATCATGCCCAAGAGTGAGCCGAGAACGCCGCGCACGGCAGCCACCTCGCGACCTTCGCTGTCTTTAGCGGATGGGAGGGCGTAAAAATGCCTGAAGAGCTCGTAGGTTCCATCAATCAGGTGCACTTCCATAACACCCCTCTGAGAGTTCCGAAGTATACAATTCAGCCCGCAATATTTGGCGAGTGCATTGATAATTTGGCAACAGTCTAAAGTGGACTATCAAGCCCCATCATAATTCGTGGGTTGAACTATGAAGGTCCAAAGTCACGATTCCGTACATTGACAATCATCTTCGGGAGAACTGGCGTTTCTGTCTAACGTACACCCTCCGCGGGGAGTAGAGTTCGCTCAAAATTGCATGATTATCAGTCGCACAGTATTCTGAGGCGCATTGGCAAGATAACTCACACCGATGCGCGGTTGACCTTGCAGCACGCACGGCCCGAGTTCGCACATTTCAGTGAAAGCTCCAAGGGAGTTTATTATGGCGCGCCAAATCATCTTTACATCTAAGGCCGCAAAGCCGTCACCGACGTACAGCCAAGCGGTCAAGGCAGCAGGTCTCGTCTTCGTTTCTGGCACAGCGCCAATAGAGCCGGAGACGGGTAACATCAACGGAACTACTATTCAAGAGCAGACACGGCAATGTCTGAATAACATTGCCGCCATTCTAGAAGCGGCTGGAACATCAATGGAGAAGATCGCCAGTGCTACGGTCATTCTGGCGGACGAGGATGATTTTGCGGGGATGAACGAGGAGTGGATGCGATGGTTTCCCACGAATCCGCCGGCGCGTCAAGGTGCCAAACTTCCGGCGCGCATTCCGGGCCTCAAAATTTCAATCGCCGTCATCGCTGAGGCTTAAGAGGAATATTTAGCAGCTAGAGTCTCTCGTGTCATCGCCTGCTTCAAGAGCGGCGAACGTCGATTTTTCCTTTGACGAAAGCTCCATCTGCGATAGATATTCTCGATACAATCGCATCCCCACTCATCGACCCCTCACTTCGAATGTCAAGGTGATCGCTTGCCTGACAGTTCCCTCGAACTTGTCCAAGCACAACTATCTCGTTGGCTGTCAGCTGAGCCTCCGTCTGACCGGTTCGTCCCACCGTGATCGTCTGTCCGGGAAGCGCAATGGAGCCTTCAACTCGGCCTTCGATATGCATAGCCTCCATACCTGTAACCTCACCTTTGATGATGAGAGACTTGCCTATCAACGTCCGATGCACGTTTGCTTCTATCATTTCTATTGCCTTCCTAAACTTACGACGGATTTACACTGCTAATGACATACACAATATCCAGAGTGTATTCACCTGGACATAACACTTTCGTCTTGAGGTCACTGCTTCCGCCGAACCTTATTTCCTCTTTGAACTTTTGAAAGTAGGAAAGTCAGCGTCCCGCTTGTCGCCCCGAGCGTTCCAAGAGCCTGGTGAAGTTATCCGCGAAGATGCAGCAAATCAAGAAACTCGCTGCTCAGTTCAATAGCGTGCCTTAGGTATTTTGCGTGAAGCGCATCGGGCCTGTTGTCGCTAATTGAGATCGTGATCGGCCAACGAAGACGCCAGATCATTACCTAACCCGGCCCTCGCTGAGTACGTTGGCAATTTACCCTCATTGAGAAGCGCAGCGAATTAGCGGCGGCAATCACTTCTTTAAACAGTCGGCCAGTATTTCAGGTGTTGGATTGGCTATGACGGCAACGCCACGGACAGAGACCGCGCGGAAGAAACTTCTTCTCATTGGGTTCCCTTACTCTATGAGCCTCAATGGGGCCTAATGTAACTCGCGCGGGTCAAGAAACACGCCGTAGTGATTCACCTCTTCATTGGTCGCGCTGCCACGCGTGTCACCCCAGGCCAGCGCAACAACTCCGGTTGTAGGGTCGATCGCGATGGTTGTAAGGATGACCGTCGATGCCGACTTATCTGTAGATACGTTGATAGGATTGCTGCAGGTCAACCCCTTGTCATCGCTCCAGATTAAGTAGGGTCTGGTTGCGTTGCTATAAATACCGGGCCTGTTCGCGTATACGATATAAATCCTTCCGGGATGCTGACTCGATTTATCAATCGCGAGCATGGAAGTTCCCGTTGTCAGAAACGTGTTATGCGGCCTGGCCGGCAACCCATATCCACTGCCAATGGCAGTTAGAGCAAACTCGCGTTTTCCGGAAAACTGATCGTCTGCGAGGCCATTTTCCAGAACATTAATCCAACCACGTTCATTGTTTTGGATCTGATCGAGAAATGTGCCCCTCACATTGGTTTGTCGAAGCGAGATGATAACGGCACCCCTGGGGTCGACGTCGATCGAAGGAAACCCGGCCTCTTTACTGGATGGTAAGGTGTATTTCTTTACGGATGACAAGTCGATATTTTCCTTGCCAAGACCTTTTACGCGAATCCCCCTGACGATTTGACCGTCTTCGTTTGGGGTGGAATTGTTTAGCATTGATCCGACGCTTGTCCAGACAGTGTCGTAGTTTAAATGTGTCGCATCAGGTCCAATAGCGAGATAGTCGTAATCGAGACCCTCGTATAAGCGCCGAACATTCACCGGCGAGTCCGGCACAGCCGTGTCGCACGGATACACATTCATTTCGACGATGGGAGTGAATGTTACTCCTTTGTCAGAACTATAAAGTAGCTGTTCATGATCGGGCGGATTGGCGACCGCTAGATAGTTAAGCCACAGTCCTCCGAACCGGTCAAAACCAATATGGAAATCGACTCCGCCAGTTGGAATCGTTTTGTCCAAAGGTTGAGGGCCGTCGTACGGGAAGGCAGGAGAATAGCATTCATTCGGAAAATGTGGGGCGTCAGGGCAGCTCTGGTTGGGCGTAGTGCAGTTACATTTAGCGTCAGTGCAGGCCAGCCCTATTCGCTTTTTGGTCCAAGTCTCACCCCCATCAGCCGAACGGGAGAGGACGAAGCCAATACGGCTCCTCTTCCGTTCCTGAATCGCAACCACAACGTTCTTGTCGTTGGTTGGATCAATTGCCACGGACCCTTCAGCGTAGGTATAGTCCGCAAATAGTTTGTCTCCGTTCGGATCGCGGGTTAGGTTAATGACTTTTTCAATGTTATGGACCTCACCAAAGTTTTCTACTTTGATCTTGGCGAGAGCGTAGTTCTTGAACCCTTTCGTTTGGGGAACGTGGAGTGCGGCGGAGTTATCGGCCCATATCGAATAATAAGTACCGTTTAAGAACCCTCGTTGAGGGTCGTCATAGTCGCCAAAGTCAAAGTGTATAGACATTCGTTTATCGCAACTCCCCGGGGGCTCTGTGCCATTGGACACCTCGTCTGGATCGCTGGTGTCACATCCGTAGTGGTTCGGCTCCCATTTTGCGGCGTTCGATGGTCCGGGGGAAATCCTGAAATTGTGGAGAGTTACTTTGGTCGTCGGCTGAATGGAATAGGTTACGCTCTTTGGCAATGTTTCAAATCTTCCTATTTCGAGCGGATAGTTGCCCAGAGCTGCAAATTGCAACCGTCCCTGGCTGTCGATATCTCCTCTATAGCGCAGACCGGGAGTGACCTTGCTTTCGACTTCGAATCGAAACGGAAGTCCGGATGTGGGACGAAAGCCAGCTGGGATGGAGTTCTCGACGGTGTCAATGAATCCGCCCAGAGGATAGTTGGGAGGCAAACATGGAAAATCCTTATCGGCGGGCGTCTTGTCACCAGGAAGCAGGCATGGATAAGAGGACGCTGGGATCGGGTCCCCTTTTGGGGGAGCAGGATACAAAGTTGGAAAGACCGTCGGTGGAGCATCCGGGTCAGGAACAAAACCCGGAGGGGCAGTGAAATTGGGACTAAGTTCGCTCGACTCGAATGTTTGCTTTATAGAAGGAATTTCGAGTGTGACCTTATCGTCGACACATTTTATCTGCAAGACTACGTCGAATTTTTCGCCAACCGGCTGAACCGAGATGTCCATCTTCTGGAGCGTGACCGTCAGGGAGTGGACTCTGCCGTCGGTCTGACAATCCCAAGCTCGTGCCGACGTAGCTATTGCAAATAGGGTTGACGATATCAGTAACTTTGTAACTAATTTCATCGGAAATCCCTCTACATGCCGACCTTGAGGTTCTCACCGAGAGACTGTGCGATGCTGCGAAATATACAGATAGCAGCAGAGGAAAACCATTAAATTATCAATTTTGCTGGCAAGCGGACGGGTTTTTGCAGCATAACCTGTAAACTTTCCACGACGAAGTCGTCATTGACGACGTGTGCTCCGTGCGGCGCTCATTCCACGAAAGAGACGGTGAGCTGATGCGAACGGCGAGATTAGCACCCCCAATAGCGTTCGCGTTCATAGCGTGTCTCTGCCCGGCAATCTCTCTGTACGCGCAGAATTCGAGTGGAAGCATCCGCGGAGTGGTGCTGGACTCTACCAAAGCCCGCATCGCGGGCGCGGCCATCGAAGTTACGCGACCGAGTTCCACGCAAACGCGCAGCGTGACCGCGAATGATCAAGGAGAGTTCCGTATTGAGAACCTCGCCCCCGGCGAATGGCAAGTGAGCGTCGAAGCGCATGGCTTTGCGAGAGCCGCAGCGGACGTGTCCGTGGCCGTGAGCACCGTGCGCGACATCGTCGTGACACTGCGACCCTCTCATGTGAGTCAAAGTGTCAACGTCACATCGCAAAGTTCATCCATCGCCACCCAACCGATCGACCTCGCCAGCAATGTTCACCAGGCAGTGGTCACTACCCAGGACCTTCAGGACATGCCGCTGCCCGGGCGGAGTTTCGCGAACATAGCCTACCTCGCGCCCGGCACCGAGCCGGTTGAGCCATCCGACCCAACCAAAGCGCGTATCACCGCAGTCTCGACCGGGGGCAGCTCCGGCCTCAATAACGAACTCTCTATTGACGGAGGCGATAACTCCGACGACTGGATCGGAGGCTTCCTGCAAAACTTTTCTCCTGACTCCATACAGGAGTTCGCCATTCGAACCTCGCAGGAGGACGCGGACACAGGTGGCACCACCGCCGGCTCCATTGTGATCACTACGCGCAGCGGGAGCAACGACTGGCACGGCCAGGCGGCCGTCTATGAGCGCGCTGCTGCGCTCAACGCTCGCTTTCCGATCGAGAACCCCGCGCCTAACCCGAAACAGCCGTTCTCGCGGCAGAACTATGTCGGCACGCTCAGTGGCCCGATCGTCAAAGACAAGTTCTGGTTCTTCACCGCTTTCGAGAACGTCCATGAAGATGCCAGCATCGCGTACAGCCCTACCAGCATCACCCAGTTCGACGCACTGGCCACGCTGGCCGCCGAGGGGCTAATCCCCGGAGTTACGTCCATCGCCGTGCCGTCCTTCGTGCCCATCCCTTTTCGCGACTACTTCAGTCTGCTGCGCTTCGACTGGTCGCAATCGTCCAGGTCCGAATGGTTCCTCCGTGCTTCAAACGACACCTACACCACGAACAATAACCTGGTGCAGCAAGGCACGCTGCCATCGACGGGCCTGTTATCGCACAACAATTACTTCAGCCTTGTGATCGGAAACCAGTTCACATTCACGCCCACCTGGCTAGGCAAACTGGTGCTCGACGCCGGCGGACTGCACCTCACGCAATCACGCAACTCCAATCTGGGTTTTGCGCTTGCATTTCCGTTCAGTTCGACAGCCCTCACAATCTCAGGCTTTGAAACTTACGGCGACAACCAATTCGCAACTCCCATCACTTACTTCCCGTCGTTGCGCAACCAGCAAAAATACCAGCTTCGCTATGACATGACTCACGTCCAGGGCGCACACACCGTAGAGTTTGGAGTTAGTTTCATCCATGAGCCCGTCTTGGGCGGTGCGTTCCCCGACAATACCGAAACACTCTACGCACTTCCGCAAAACCCGACTTACTATCTCCACAACGAGGCCCAGTTCAGCTCAGATCTAATCAACGGCGCGTCGGCATCGAATCTCGGTGGCGGCTTTTCGCAGAATGTCCAGCGCCTCGCTCTCTACGCGCAGGACTCCTGGCACGCTTCGGCTAACATGACCTTGAACTACGGCCTGCGCTACTCGACTACTTTCGGCCTGCTCAACGGGTCCGGACGAACCCAAGCCTTCAACCCCGGCGACATCACCCTCGCCGCGCTCGGGATCCCTCTTGTCTCCCACGCCCCGGGCGACGACCACAAGCAGTTCGCGCCGCGGCTGGGCTTCGCGTGGTCACCCGGGGGCACGGGCCGCACGGTGGTGCGCGGCGGATTCGGTCTCTACTTCAACGACCTGGCGCAGAATGGTTGGGCGACCGCATTGCAGGCGGTGAATTCCCCGCCCGGCCCCTGCGTGGATCCAGTTCAGAATCCCGGAGGCCCCGAGAACGCCGGCTGCATCCCGTGCGACGCCGCCGGAGGGACCGCCAACATCATCGACTCCGGGTACCGGACCCCCTACGCGATCCATATCTCTGGAGGCGTCCAACACGCCTTCTCCGCGAGTTGGTCCCTCAGCGCGGACTTTATCCACGAGCAGGGCAACCACGGCTACCGCGCCTACAGTTACACTGGCGGAACGAACTTATTCACGCCCCAGCTTCCACTTAACGATCCTGACCAGACAACTTACGTCCCGGACGTCAACGTATTCCACTCCGACAATCGTTCGAGTTACAACGGCCTGCTCATTCACCTACAAGGGAATATGAGTCGAAAGCTGAGCCTGGTCGCAAACTACACCTTCTCCAAGGCTGAGACGTGGGGCTGTGTTCTCGGCGAGCTCTTCGATTATGTGAATGGGGTCTGCGATCCCCTCAACGCATTCGGGCCCGGCGACTACGGCCCATCAGGCGAAGATGTGCGCAATCGCGCTGTTCTCGCCTTCACCTGGTATGCCCCGGCGGGTTTTCAAGTTAGCACCTTGTCGCAGGCGGAGAGCGCTCGTCCCTTCACCATCACCACCGCCGACAACAGCGGACGCATCGCGGTCAACGGAACGCCCACCTCGCTCGACGAGTTCCGCGCCACTCCTTATATCCAGACCGACCTGCGCGTCAGCCGCTCCATCCGCCTGAGCGACCGCTGGACCGTCATGCCCTTTGCCGAGTTCTTCAATCTATTCAACCGTAACAATCCCGGTGCGAACTACGTCACCAACGTTGCGTCGCTGCCTGTCCCTTCGGCGCAGGCCCAGGCCGGCAATGTCAGTGACATTTGCACCAATTCTGATTGCACCGCGACCGAGCCTATCACCAGCCTCAAGCAGCTTGGCGTGTCAGCCGGAGCGTTGGGCGACTTCTTCGGTGCTGGGACTACTGTGGGAATTCCTTTTGCCGCGCAATTAGGTGTCAGGTTGAGCTTTTAGGTTTCGGACATATATCCTTCGTTTCTGAAGCAATCTCCTGCGATGCCCACGCCCTAGGGCCCGTCAACTCCACCCGAGAAAGAGCATCGCGAACTCGACATTGGCCTTAGATCGTGATCCCTCCTTGAGCCCTATTTTTGTACGGCGTTAGGCCGGAAGCGGTTAGGTCGACCGCCTGGGTAATGCTCGTTGCTTCCAATCGGTCGGTTTGTCAGTATCGAGAGCCGCGAGGAGGACAACTCTGCGAGAAGTTCGTTCTGTCCGTCAACGTGGGTACTTCCATCTTGGGCCGCAAGTTAATGCAGCTGCGAGTTCGCGATCGGGAGAATCTGTTCAATAACCTCCGGTTTTTGAATAAACCATTTGGCTGTCGGATTGCATAGACGTGACTCTGCTCCGTCCACATCTCCATTCCGAAGAATGTGCCGCAGCTAACTTAAAATTCGGAGAACTAGATGATCACTACAAAAAGATCGTTGCAAGCACTCTTCTGTCTGGGCTTCACCCTACTAGTAAGTATCTCTTGTAAAGCAGACATTATCTCGGCGACGAGCTCAAGGCTCAACGTCGCCCAAGTCGGACCGGTGACAAACGGTTTAGTAAATTTCACGAACTGGAACCCAGGAGGCTGTGGCGGAGTAAGCCCATGCATCGTTGGTGCTTCTATCATCCCCATCACGCTCTTTGAGGATGTCAGCACATCCAGCATCACCTTCACCTACGGCTCGGACTTCGATTTCGACTACGCATCAACCGGACCAGGCGATCGTCTGATCCTCCGATATCTGCTTCCACCCCAGGGCCTTGATTTGAACTTGGGAATCACGGGAGCGTCGCTCTATCTCACCGGGCCACCGCAAGGCATTCCGGATATTGGGATACCTCCGTCTTCTGGTCTTTCCTCGTGCCCTTCGGACAATCCAAACACTGGAAACTACTGTTACTCCTTCGATCAAGATCTGACAGGAAGTAGCGGCAGCAACTTCGCCAATGTCTCGTTACCTTACAAGACTGCCGGCTTAGACGAGGTCGACATCTATCTTGCAGTTCAGGATCTAAATCCGAATGGCGGCACCTTTACAATTACTCAGGATGCCGTAAACATCGCCCCGGAGCCATCGAGTTTCATTCTGCTAGGGAGTGGGTTCGTTGGAGTGGCAGGCCTGATGCGCCGTCGTGTGAAGCACCTCCGAGCCAACAATCAATAACATCCATCATTTCTTCGAACGCCCACTCATGCAGTCTCACGCATGAGTGGGCATTCGTGCGAAAGCACGAACTGCTCTCGTCTTTCAGATTTGCGTCACAGGTTCGCTCCAGTTTCTCTATCAGGGCGGGTGGCCCATTCTAAAAATCCCAATTCCAACTAGGGCGTGTTCACCCTGGCGAAGGGCTGCGATAATGGGGGCGAAGTTGAGAAATCCGAGGAAGAGGACATCGAGTTTCTGGAAGCGAGAGAAGGTTCTGCGGAAGCCTTTGAGTCGCCGGAAGAGCCGCTCGCCGCCTGGGCTTCGCCGCCGCCGGAGACAATTTTTCCAAGGCGTTCGACCGTTTCGGAGCGTTTGTGTAGATCTGGTCGGCGAAAATGGTGACTGCGTGATGGCGCTCGCCGGAAGGAACGATTGCCATCGGTGCCGCAACCCCATCCAGTATCCTTATGAGAGTCGGTCGGAAGCCCGACCCTGAATTGAGACACCTTTGACCAGCAAGAAGGCCAAGCTTGACGGCACCCCGGATCAAGCGCAATCACGCCGAAATCGCGGAAAGACCGTCCGTCGTAGTCTTGTCGAAGCAAGTGAGGCCCAGGACGCGGCACTCCTCGCCCGCGAACTCCGTACCTCGCAAACTCAGCAGGAACTTGCCGTGATTGTCGTGGTCGAGTTCACCGGAGAACTTCGCAAGCGCAAGCAGATTACCGCAGCCGCTCGCCTTGCCCGCACCGCGGCCGCCGTCATGGCTCGAGAAGAAGACCTCCCGGGCCATGCAGCCTCCACCCTCGACTTCGATGCCAGCCGCGCAGAGTTCGAGGAACTCGCCCGATCAGCCGGTGCGACCATTGCCGCCACCCTCGTCCAACGTCGCCAGAGGCCCGATCCCTCCAGTCTCGTCGGTCAAGGCAAACTCGATGAAATTGTTGAGGCCGTCGCCTCCACCAACGCCTCGCTTGTCCTCTTCGACCACGACCTCACCCCCTCGCAACTCCGCAACATCGAATCCCGTCTACCCTGCCACGTCATCGACCGTTCGCAGCTCATCCTCGACATCTTCGCCCGCCACGCCAAGACCCGCGAAGGCCAGATCCAGGTAGAACTCGCCCAGCTCGAATATCAGCTGCCCCGACTGGCCGGACGCGGTCGCGCCATGTCGCAGCTGGGCGGTGGCATCGGAACCCGCGGCCCGGGCGAAACTCAGCTCGAGACCGATCGCCGCAAGATCAACCTTCGCATCGACCACATCAAGGCCCAGCTCGACGACGTCCGCCGCATTCGCCATCAGCAGCGGCAGCGCCGCGAGGCAGTCCCGGTCCCCGTTGTCGCCCTTGTCGGCTATACCAACGCCGGCAAGAGCACCCTCTTCAATGCACTCACCGAGGCTGGCGTGCTCGAATCGGCCCGCATGTTCGCTACCCTCGATCCGAAGCTCCGACAGCTGCAGCTTCCTTCCCGCCGCAAGATCCTGCTCTCCGATACCGTCGGCTTCATCCGCAACCTTCCTCACACACTCGTTACGAGCTTCCGCGCTACCCTCGAAGAGGTCGAGAGAGCCGAAATTCTTCTTCACGTCCAGGACGCCGCCAGCCCTATCCGCGAAGAGCAGAAAACTCAGGTCGAAAGAGTCTTAGCCGAGCTTGCAGTCTCGACCAAGCCCGTCATCCAGGTCTTGAACAAGGTCGATCTCGTCCCGCCCCAGGAACTCGCCCACCTCTCCAGCGATCGCGAAGCGATTCCCGTCTCCTCGCTTCAGCACACCGGCCTTGAACAACTCCTGACTGCCATCGATGCCGCGCTCGTGGTCGACCCGCTCGTCGAATCCAGCTTTCGGCTCCCGCAATCCGAAGGCTCCATCCTCGCCTCGCTCGAAGGCGGAGCTATCATCGACGAGAAACGCTTCGAAGGAAACCTCGTCTTTCTCCGAGCCCGCGGACCAGCATCCCTTCTTGACCGGTACCGCCGTTTCCGTGATAACCATGACTCTTCTAACCAGCGCTGACGGCGAAGCAGACAATTATCATCGAACAGGAACAGAGGTAAGTTCCCTCCGGCCTAGCCATCGAGCTTTCAGACGGATAGGGACTGGTGCCGCTACTCGGTTTCTGGGCGAATAGTCCTTTTTGGTAAGAAGTTTTATGGTACCGGGTGCCTCATCCTTCGCGCTTTTGCGAAGGGTGGGATGTAAACTGTCCAACACAGTCATGCCCACCGGCCTGAAGCACTTCCAACACAACAAACCTTGCATCCGAATCGTCCAGTCAGAAAGACCGTTTCGATGGTGATGAACATGTTTAAATATCTAGCGACCAGCATGTGCGTCCTGTTACTTGCCACGATCTCGAAGGCTCAAACGAGCTATCCGAAGTTTGAGATTCCTGTGGATTTTTCCTTCGTTAATGTTCATCCTGATCTCCCTGCAATCACCAGCTTCAATGTCTTCGGCGGTGGTGCAGCAGGCGTCTACAACTTCGCATCGTTCATTGGGATCAAAGCCGACTTCCAGTTCTACACTCAAGGCACCAGCGTGCGGAACACGCTCGAACATGACGGCTTTCCACCGGGCAAGCTTAGCGCAAACCTCACTACCTATATGTTCGGACCGCAGTTTAAAAAACATAGCGGCAAACTCCAGCCATTCGGCGAAGCGCTTTTTGGTACCGCGCATAGTAATGAGTTTGCGCAGATCCTCGAGGACGAGGGCATCACGAACAAGAGCAGTGCGGACAGTGCCTTCGCGATGGAGTTCGGCGGCGGCGTGGATTACGCGATCATCCCCTACGTGGAGCTTCGCCCAGTTGAGGTCGACTACCTGCTAACCCGCTTTGGAGTTAACGGAACCCCTTATACCGGAAATCAGAACAACTTCAAATATTCGGCGGGCGTCAATTTTCAATTCGGTGGCAAATAGAACTTCCTGATCCATACTGGCGAGCAATCCAAGAAGCAGAGGTAGCCCGTGAAAAAACTTGGCGGGTGGCCCATACATAAAATCAAACCACAACATCGCGTGCCCCATCCTTCGCATTTTTTTGCGAAGGGCAGGAAGGGTAAACTGCACACACACCATGCCGACCGGCCTAGTACGCTACCAGAACACCAAACAGCTCCACTCTTAAGGATGCAAGCCATTTCGACTCACATGGTTTACTCTTGACGCATTGCGACATTTCCAACACTGAGGAGCTTATTTGTGCAGAAGTTGACGGATCCCTTGCGTTCAAGGATGCCTGTCCTGGTCGCAGTTATAACGATTGCAACCTTTTTATGCATCGGCACTTATACTCGGGGAAACGTGGCGGCTGCCTGGAAGATGATGCAGATCCCTTCAACCAACCCACTTTTTGCAGATACTATAACCGTTACCAACTCCATTGATTGCCTTCTCGCTGGCCAGAACCCATACAAGGTGGGCAGCTTTGACCCTTTCCAGCGCCTCTATAACTACCCTCCCATCTGGCTCAAGGCGCGATATCTCGGTATCACCTCGCGCTCGACAAATCTGGTTGGAACGATGCTGGCGCTTAGTACGATCGCTGCTTGCCTGCTCTTATTTCGCACAAAGACATGGGTGAGCGCACTCATCGTCTTCTTCGCTCTGACATCGAAGGCCACCCTGTTTCTTGTGGAGCGTGGCAACATAGACCAGCTGATTTTTTTTCTGCTCGTCTTCGGCTTCTTTTTAATCGACCGGCAGCGAGCCGAACTGAAATCCCTCTTCACTGGTATCCTGGTTGGCGTTTTGACCGTACTGAAGATCTATCCTGTCGTGACCGCTGTCGTCTTCATCCGCAATCGAAACGGTTTCATGAAAACGCTTCTGGTCGCAGTGCTTTCCATTGCAGCTCTCATAGTCACAGCCGGACATAGCCTTCCCGTCGTGTTGTCAAATACACCGCGAGATTCACAATGGTCCTTTGGGGCATTTCCCTTTTTCATGGCAATAGGTAGCCATTCCATTTTCGCTTCCGTCCCACCCGTATTCCGCCATCGTGTTGTCGCTTCACTTGGAGGAGTCGCCCTCGGCGCCCTGTCGCTGGTTGCTGCATTCATCTACCGCGATCGAGTCGACCAGTTCTTTCCGCAGCTTGATTTCGACCATGCCAGAGGCCGTCTCGCCATCTCTGGTCTTGCGATCTTTTGTTTCGTCTTTGTCTCAGGTGCAAGCTACAACTATCGCCTCATTTTCCTCTTGGGTATACTGGCATATCTTGTCGAAGACATCGACAACGGCACCACTCGGCGCTCCGTGCCTACAGCCATTCTCCTTGTTCTTCTCATGTGGGGATCCTTCTCTTTGTCTATGTTTCGTGAGATTCTCGACGGGCTGACCTTCGTGTTGGCGACTGCATGGCTGGGCACCTCGCTTATACCTTATGCTTGGAAACGAGCCGACATTTCTGCAATTGGTACTCAAATCACGCTAACCGAATCGAATTAGTGCTTCTGGATATAAAAAGAAAGTTGTTATCACTGGCGCGGCAGGGCTCGTTGGCCAGATTTGATTCCACGCCTCTTGGATCGGGGCTTTAATGCGATCGATAAACATCCGACCGACACTGTAATCCTCCCAAAAAACTGGCCCACCGCGCGTTTGTTGCGGAGCGATCTAGCCGCAAGCGAAAGCCGTCCCCCTGAATAGCAGGCCGAGCTTGCCGGCTGCGACGCTCTCGTCATCGCACACGCACAGATCTGTGGAATCGTGCCCGAGGAGTTCGTACGCAATAACATCAATGCAACCGAACGCCTCCGATATTCAACATACGTGTAACGCCCTGCAGGAAGCACTTAGCAAACCTTCCGCGACCCGACTTATTCCCACATCACACTGAACTATTAGCCAGTGGGTGACCCATAGCTGGATTTAGAGATGTGGGCATTCACGCGAAGGCGTGAACCAGGTTCGCTATGAGATTCACTCGAAGAGGGAAATCGCGACACGCAGGTCGTCAGCAAGCCGCCGATATAACTCCTGTATCGTGCGTAGTGCGAGTAGCTGATCGGATGTGTCCAGCGGCTCCGTGTTGATCAGCCGCTCGATGGCCTCAATGTCGATCGCGACCGCGTCCAGCTTCTCGGTCAGCAGGGTTGTGGCACCATGTGGCATGGCAGAACAGTCTACCATTTGGCGGGGTGCCCATATCTCGATTTTGAGATGCAGGCAATCGTGCGAAAGTACGAGCCCTCCTAAGCGCCCAGGATCTCGCGGCAATCCGCCACAAACTGACTGGGCTGAAAACTATCCGATCGATACACGTTCTCAGCCACCTTCTTCAGCGAGGCTCGATGCTCTGTCAGAAATAGAATCTTCGCGCCCGGCCACCTCGCACGCAGCCTCTCAGCAATAGAAGCCTGCTCCTCTTCGCTGAGCGAATGTCCAAGAACTCCAAGTTCGACTGCGGGTTCTAGCGGCAAAGAATCAATCTGGTCTCGCGAACATGCCGATATGACAGCGAACCCCGCCTGTTTGAGCACCAGCAAGCGAGTCTGCAGAAGCGCCGCGTCGTTGCCACACACCATAATTCGTCGGGACAAGGTATGTAGGACCCCCAGGCCAGAGCTGCGAAAGTTCTAGAAGTCTACTTCGTCTCCAGAATGTCGCGCAACAGACATATAAGTCTATACATCTCAAGGGTTATCGACTGCATCAATAGAACCCAAGGCTTTGGCCATACGCTAATCCCGCGGCTGGAAATAGGCAACAATGAGAGACCCTGACACCAACACATCTCAGCCAACCAACGACGCATTTCTCCGCAAGGCAGCAAATCACGCCGAAGCTCTCTCGAACCTCATCTATCTGATCTGCGAAGAAGCCGAGCACCCTGCGAAGGTCCGCCACTATGCCGGCCCCTCCGAACAGAGCCTTCAGGGGCTGACTCAACTTCTACTCGAACAACGCCACCCACAATAAATCGAACACGCATACGACGCCAGGACGAAGCGTATCCGGGTCGTCCAGTCAGCACTGGAGAAATCTATGGCAAGAGACATCATCAAATTTTCGATTGGACTTTAAAGATGTCAATTGATTTGCCGTTCTCCAACGACCCGGCTTAGACTGTGCTTACCCAGCTCCGGACTAAGAGCCCGTCCCCTGTTGTGAAGCGAAGATGAGGACAACAACAAAACTGTAGTTCTGCAAGCACTCCTTCAGACGAAATGAAAAAGCTTCTCTTGGGTTTCCCGTTTCCTCTCGCGAATTCTCGTACATCGACAGTAATAATTGCTCACGATCAAAGCATTAATCACTTGCGTAATTCGGAGTTCAGACTATAGCCATGTCCTCATCGCCATCGCTCAGTGGGCTCAGCACGGATAGGGAGATGTGGCCGATCCTTACGGAGGCCGAGATAGATCGTGCGCGACCGTATGGACGGACGCGCCGAACCGAGCTTGGCGAGATTCTGTATCGGCCGGGAGAGGTGGGCAGGCCGTGCTTCCTTGTCTTATCAGGCTACCTGGAGATCGTTCAGCCAACTGTTTACGGCGAACGACTGGTCGCGCACATGTGCGCAGGAATGTTCACCGGCGAGGCGGGCTCGATCGCAGGGCAGCGAACCGTAGTGCAGGGCCGAGTGATAGAAGCAGGTGAGATCCTGGAGATTCGCCCTGATGAGCTTCGCGCTCTTGTGGCGCGCGATGCTGGTCTGAGTGAGACCCTTTTGCGCGCGTTCATGTTGCGCAGGCTTATGCTGATCAATCGGCAGTTGGGCAATGTCTGTGTCATTGGCTCACGACACTCTTCAGACACGCTGCGTATTCGGGAGTTTCTAGCCCGAAATGGTCATCCGTATACTTTTATCGACCTGGATGCGGACGATACTGCCCGGGATCTTCTCGACCGCTTTTCAATCGCTATCTCTGAGGTCCCGATAGTGATCGGCAACGGGACGATGGTTTTGCGCAATCCGACAACGTCACAGTTGGCCGACTGCCTCGGACTTAACGACAATATCCATACCGGCCTGCTGCACGACCTCATCATCGTGGGCGCTGGGCCGGCGGGTCTGGCAGCGGCGGTGTACGGAGCCTCGGAAGGATTGGATACTCTTCTGATTGAAAGCCATGCGCCCGGGGGGCAGGCGGGCTCCAGTTCAAAGATAGAAAATTATCTGGGATTTGCAACCGGGGTCTCCGGGCAGGATCTCGCTACGAACGCAACCAAGCAGGCACAGAAGTTTGGGGCGAAGATGGCGTTGGCACGTGCGATTGTTGAACTTCGATGCCACCGTCGTCCCTACGAACTCGTCAGGGACGATGGAACTGTCTTCTTCGGACGGACCATTGTCATTGCGACTGGCGCCCGCTACAACAAGCCAGCCGCAGTCCCCCTGGACCGCTACGCGGGTCGCGGAGTTCACTACGGCGCGACCTACATCGAGGCCCAACTGTGTGAGCACGAAGAGGTCATTGTGGTGGGCGGCGGCAACTCCGCCGGTCAAGCCGTGGTCTACCTCTCGCAGACAGCACGCAAGGTGTACATGCTTGTGCGAGCGTGCGACCTGGCTGAATCGATGTCGCGGTATCTCATTCAACGCATCTCCGGGAATCCGTCCATCGAGTTGCTTTGCAACTCCGAACTATGCGGTCTTGAAGGCGAGAACATCCTCGAAAAAGTGAGTTGGATTGACAAGCTGACCGGACAGGTCCGTTCGGTCCCAACGCGTCACCTCTTCATCATGACCGGCGCCTCCCCGAACACTGACTGGCTGCAGGGCAGTGTGGCTCTCGATGAGAAGGGCTTTATTCTCACAGGGCGCGATCTGCCAGCGGCAATTGATCCTGCTCGGAATTCTACGTGGCCTATTTCGCGCTCACCCTTCATGCTTGAGAGCAGCCTGCCAGGAGTGTTCGCAGTGGGCGACGTCCGGGCTGGAAGCGTCAAGCGCGTGGCCTCGGCCGTTGGTGAAGGATCTACTTCCGTGAGTCTGGTGCATCGAGCTCTCGCAGAGCTTTAGTGGACCGGACGCTAGTGCTGGCGAGTTACAGCGACCGATGACGAAAGCTAGCTCGCCATCGGTCGCCAATAATCGCCTGTCAGATAGTGCGATCGTAGAGTTGCTGCTGGTAACTCTTGACCCATTCTTCCGACGAAGGAGGAAAGATGTTGAGAAACTTCCCCTCGCGAGAAGGAATCACTTCAATCATCTTTGCGATCATGTCTTTTGGATCGAGTCTTCCCTCTGGTTTACCAAGCAGCCCGTCAACCACTTTCTTGAAGGCGTCACGCTTGATGAAGTTCACGTCATCGTTGAGCCAGCGAAGACCGGCTTCAACCACAGTCTCGTTGAAACCGGTAAGGTAGGGTCCGGGATTGATGGTTTGGACCTGAATTCCAAAGGGTTTCAACTCCTCGTACATCGCTTCAGCGATAGATTGCACAGCATGCTTGCTCGCGGCATATGCGGGAATCGGCGGGACCGTGAGAAGTCCAACAACTGAGGACGTGAATACCACCTTTCCCTTAACGCCCGTGGCCACCCAGTTCCTCACCACGCGCTGGGTAAAATCCAAGGCCGAGAAGACATTCGTTTCGAAATTCTCTCGCACCAGATCAACGGGAATCTCGGACATAGGCCCTCCCTCACCAATGCCCGCGTTATTCACCAGAATGTCGAACTTGAATTTGAGCGCGTGCGCCACATCATACTTGTCGAGCAGATCCAACTTCTCGACTCGCAGTGTTTTCAGGCCGAGCGAGCTGCTTTTTTCCCGCAGAGCAGTCACTTGTGGCCAGCTCTGAACAGCCGCTATTACGTTGTGACCTTTCTGCGCCAATCCCAGAGCGGTTCCTTCACCAAATCCGGAGCCTGCTCCCGTGATCAATATCTCCTGCATATAAGTGATCTCCCTTTTCTTGTAGTTAGCCTTTCAACGCCGATTGACCGCTTTGAGCGACTGCATAATCTTGAGCCGACGTTCCCCCCGACACACCGATGCTCCCGATCGTGTGCCCATCGACATTCTTAAAGGGGATTCCGCCGGCAAACGTCACGAGGTGGCCATTGGTAAGCTCAAGTCCATGCGCATCTCCCCCTGCTTTGCTGTAGTTGTCGACGGTTTGCGTCTCCATTTCGAAAAGCGCAGATGTCTTCGCTTTCATTAGCGCCACATCGATCACTCCAAGCCATGCTCCGTCCATGCGATGAAATGCTTTCAAGTGGCCTCCCGAATCAAGGATTGCAATGCAAACTGAAACCCCGAGTTCTTTCGCCTTCAGTATGGAAGCCTTCAAGACCCGCTCCGCTTGCTCTGCCGTAATCTGCATCCTCGCTGCTCCTTTGGGTTCAACTAGACGCCTTGGCCCCGCCGCAACGCTCCACGAGCGCGCCGTTCACGCAATCAGGCTCCATCACAAAGATTTGAACTTCAATGCGGCTACGAGAGAGATGCCTGAGCAGGCTGCGTTGATTCCCTCCCCCATGCATTTCGCAAAGTCTTCCCTGGTCGATCCCATAAGAACAATCAGAACGTCTCAAAAGCGTGAAAATACTCCTGGCTCGACAGGCCAAACTAACATGGCCAGCAAGGCAAGTACCCTTTGGGCGTTTCAAAATTTCGATGAAATCGGAATGACTTTTACTCCGCCACATAACGCTGTTTGAGCGGGGACCGTTCGCCTTCAGTTTTGTCCAGAAGGTCGAGAACATATCCATGCCCGTCGTGGTGTTCGGCAGCTTGTATCAGGAGCGAACGGAACGCCTGTAAGAGGTTGGTATAGTAGCGGAGCGGGTATGCCATGCGACGTCGCTCCGTCCTGCTCTTGTCGAGTCTGGTCACGCTATCTTCTGCGGCAATCCATGCCCAGGATCTGTCGCCGCGAGCCTACGTCATCACGCCCATCCACACCAACGCAGTCATCCTTACCTGGGCCTTCTTTGATGGAGGTGTGGACTTCAACGGAACAGTGCCCATATCAGGCGCAACCGGATCCTACAACGTCCCGATCTTCAGCCTCTACCATACCTTGAACTTTTTCGGACGTTCCGCCAATCTCACGGCGTCATTGCCGTACGCCGTTGGAAACTTCACCGGACAAGTGCTCGGCGAACAGCAAACGCTCTATCGCTCCGGTCTATTGGATACGTCCCTTCGATTTTCAGTAAACCTGAAGGGCGGTCCCGCAATGACGCCGCAGGTGTTCTCGAAATGGAAGCAAAAGACATTGATCGGCCTAAGCGTAAAGATCATTGCTCCGACCGGGCAATATGACCCGACGAAGCTCGTGAATTGGGGCATCAATCGCTGGGCCTTCAAACCGGAGCTAGGCTATTCAAAACGCTGGAACCACTGGGTTCTCGACGGTTACGGTGGAGCGTGGTTCTACACCACCAATTCCGCGTCCTTCGCTTTACCTACACCTCAGCCTCAAACCGAAGCACCGATCGGTTCCTTGGAAGGCCACTTAAGCTATGACCTGAAGCCGCGCTATTGGATATCGCTCGATGGCAACTTCTGGCTTGGCGGTGTCACAACCCTCAACGGCATCAAGAATTTGCAGACCAGACAGACCGGCTCCCGCATCGGAGGTACAGCCTCCGTCCCGCTCGGCAAGCACCAATCCATAAAGATCAACTATAGCGACGGCACATACATCCGCTTCGGCGGGAACTATCAGAACGTCTCAATAGCGTGGCAATACTCCTGGCTCGGCAGGCCCAACTAACAGGGGGCGCTTCCGGCATCGAAGCTTGCCGTCTGAATCTTGCTATCCAATCTCATGGTTCCTCCACGCGGTGCTCCATTAAATTTGCTCCGCCACGCTATCACTGCTCCTCCTCAGCTGTTATCGTCAAAATTGACAAGTCTGCGGCGCTCTGCTCGCCCGACACCGCATCCCGATGTCGCACGGAAATGACCGGCCCGGTGCCGATTTCTTCTCGCCGGCTAGCCACGATAAAGCACCTGCGATCTTCAACATAAGCTGAGTAACAAACGCGCACGACCCTCCCTTCGTCTAAAGAATGATGAATGCCTGAACCTTTCAGCAAGTCTGCCGCATCTTTTTTAGTAGACCGTCGCCAAGGGCTAATCTGAATGCGCTTCCGCCGACTTTTCTTGACCCTCATTCTAGGTGTCGCTCCGATCACCGCGTTAGGCCAACGGGCCGTCGCGAACGGACCGCAGCGCGGAAGCATCAGCGGCGACGTGACCGATGTCGACGGCCTCGTGATCCCCGACGCCACAATCACCCTCGATGAACCATCTTCAAGCGACTCTCAGACCGTCACCGCGAACGAGACAGGATTCTTCGTCCTTAAAAACATCGACCCGACCATCCCTCACAAGATTGTCATAAAGGCGAATGGGTTCGGCGATTGGACCGCGCCTCCCGTCACAATCAGCCCCGGCCAGCAGTTCGAACTAACTGACATCAAACTCAAAGCGGCAGTCGTCGAAACCACAGTAACGGCCGTCACAATGGAGCAGCTCGCCATCGAACAGACGAAGGACGCAGAGAAGCAACGCGTCTTCGGCATCATTCCCAACTTCTACGTCTCCTACGAGAAGAACCCCGTCCCGCTCACCTCGAAGCTGAAGTTTGAACTTGCCTTCAAAGCCGGCACTGATATCGCCAGCATCGCCGGCGACCTCTTCATTGCAGGACTCAATCAGGCGGCCGACACTCCCGACTACCAGCAAGGTTGGAAGGGATATGGCCAACGCTTCGGTGCCGCTTATGCTGACAGCTTCTCTAACATCATGATCGGCGGTGGCCTTCTGCCGTCGGTTCTCCATCAGGACCCGCGCTACTTCTATCAGGGCACCGGCACGGGCAAATCTCGCGCGCTCCACGCGATATCAGCCCCATTCATCTGCAGGGGAGACAACGGCCATCAGCAGGTTAATTTTTCAAGCATGGGCGGCGATCTGATCGCGTCTTCCCTCGCGAATACCTACTATCCGAATAGCAATCGTGGACCAGGTCTGGTCTTCTCCACCTTTTTCATCAACACCGGTGGTCGAATCGCCAACGCCTTGGTACAGGAGTTCGTCCTGCGCAAGCACACATCCAACTCGGACAAAGGAAACTAACCGGGCAGACGTACCGCATATCTGCCTTGAACGATAGAATGGGCTTCCCAAAGGAGCACCCATGTCTGTCGCCGCCACACCACCCTTCACGCTCGAGATCGAAGATCGCGGCACCCTGGCCGTCGTACACTGTCGCGGCAAACTGCTGGCTGGTTTCACCGAGCTCCTCTACGTGCCCGTCTCACAGCTCCTCCCCACCCACCCACGCCTCATCCTCGACCTCTCAGACCTCACCCACATGGACAGCATGGGACTCGGCACACTCGTCCGTATCTACGTCTCTGCCCGCACTAAGGGCTGCGAGCTCGAGCTGCGCCACATCGGCAAAAAGGTTCGAGACCTGCTCATCATGACCAACTTGCTCCCGGCCTTCACCATCGTCGGAGAACGCGACATAAGAATGTGACACGGGAGGCTCTCGTGGTCTACCCTGACGGCACATGAGGGACGACCGTTTTTGTCAAAGATAACGACAACTAAACCTCAATTCCCTTGTTCATAACTGCAACGCTAGTTTCTCTCAGGAGCAAACACAATGCGCACAAAACCATCCATTCGAAATCTTTTACTCGGCTTCCTGTTAGCAGTCATCTCCTCGACTGCCTTCGCTCAGATCGGCATCTCCGTCTCCTTCGGACCACCCGCACTCCCCGTCTACACGCAGCCCCTCTGCCCAGGCGACGGCTACATCTGGACCCCCGGCTACTGGGCCTGGGACGCCGACTACGGCGACTACTACTGGGTCCCAGGCACCTGGGTTCTCGCTCCCGAGGTCGGCTATCTTTGGACCCCCGGCTGGTGGGGTTGGGGCGGCAGCGGATTCCTCTTCCATCAGGGCTACTGGGGCTCGCAGGTCGGCTTCTACGGCGGAATCAGCTACGGCTTCGGCTACTTCGGCAACGGCTACGAGGGAGGCCGATGGGACGGTGGACACTTCTTCTATAACCGCACCGTCAACAACATAAACGTCACCAACATTCACAACACCTACAACACCACCATCGTCCACAACACCACTGTCATTAACCGCGTCAGCTACAACGGCGGCAACGGCGGCATCGAAGCACGTGCCACCTCACAAGAAGAAGCCGCAGAGCGCGAACGCCACATCGCACCCGTCGCCGCTCAGGAGCAACACCTCCAGGCAGCGCGTTCGAACCCACAGCTCCGCGCTTCAACCAATCAGGGCAAGCCTCCAATCGCCGCAACCGCGAGACCCGGCGAGTTTAGCGGCCACGACGTAGTCGCCGCTCACGAAGCAGGTGCACCCTATCATTCAGACAATCGTCCCGACCCAAACACTCGCCCAAACGCAGTATCTCAACCGGCGAACTTTAACCACGCAAGCGAGGTGCAACCGCACCAGTCGCCCGGGTCGCCCAACACCGGAAACCCCAAACTCGATCAGAAGTATCAGCAACAGCAAGACAAGCTGATCGCAAAACAAAACCAGGAGCACCAGCAGCTTCAGCAAAGACAAGACGCTGAGCATCAGCGAGCTACGCAGCAGGCTGCAAACGACGAGCGAAAACAGCAGATGGAGCAACAGCACCAACAGCAGACTCAGCAAATGGAACAGCGGCACACCGCGCAACAGCAACAGCTGCAACAACGCCAGCCAGAGAACCACGGCGCAGAGAACCACGGCGGGGAACATCCACGATAACCAGATGTAAGTGAATAGCTGCACTGCATCCCACGGTGTTCACTCATGCGGCTTCATCGCATGAGTGAGCATTCGTGCAGTAGCATGCGTCTCTTACGCTCCAACCCTCAGCCAACCCACGTGCTAAACTCCTCCCGTGCACCGGCAACAATCCACTCCAGGAGCATCCAAATGAACCCTCGGAGACCCTCCCGCCACCTCACCCTTTGCACCGCATCCCTCTTCCTCATCGGTGTCTCAGCTTTGCCTGGCCAACTCGCCGACATCCCCATCAAACCGGGACTCTGGAATACTCAGGTCGTCGCAAAGATCGGCCTCAATGACAATGACAACGAACCCATCGTGAGCCAGGCCTGCTTCACCGCCGGAACCACCATCAGCAGTTATCTCGCCGCCATGACCAAGTCCGCGCCTAACGTCCAGTGCACCATCTCCAACAAGGTCCAGACCGGCAACCACATCGCCTTCGACACCACCTGCACCAGCCCCAACGCCACCTCAAAGTCTCACTCCGACTTCCAGCTCGCCGACTCCGAACACTTCACCGGCTCGAGCCACTCCACAGTCGTCGGCACCTCCCACGACCATCCCATCAACATGGAGATGAGCAAAACCTTCACCGCAAAGTTTCTCTCCTCCAACTGCGGCGACGTCAAACCCCTTACCAACCAATCCATCCCCCAGAAATAAATCCAACAGCGCGATCGCAGACTCTCAATATCGATTGTCTATCTTTCACACTTCTGTGAAGAGCCGGATGTAAACTCTGCACGTGTTGGCGGTACATCAGATATCAGCACCGAGGGGAGATTCATATGCACTTATTGAGAGATGTCTTAGCGCAAGCTCAGAAAAACGGAGTAGCAGTCGGTCACTTCAACGTCTCCGACTTGGTTCTGTTGAAGGCGGTCTTCGCTGCCGCGCAAAAACTGAACGTTCCCGTCATCGTCGGAGCTTCAGAAGGCGAACGCGAGTTTTTAGGAACGCGTCAGCTCGGCGCTCTCGTGCGTAGCATCCGCGAGGAGTCCGACTTCCCGATCTTCCTCAACGCAGATCACACCCACTCGCTTGCGAAAGCCATCGAAGCAGCCAAAGCCGGCTTCGACTCCATCGTCTTCGACCTCTCCGCTCTGCCGTTCGAAGAAAATGTCCGCCAAACCAAAGAAGCCGTCGAAACCCTCAAAGCGATCAACCCCGCCATCCTCATCGAAGGCGAGATCGGCGACATCGGCACCGGCTCCGAGATACACGACAAAGCCCCCGACCTGACCCGCGGCCTCACCTCTCCCGAACAGGCAAAACAATACGTCGACGCCACCGGAATCGACATCCTCGCCCCTGCCGTAGGCAACATGCACGGCATGCTCAAGAGCATGATCCACGGCGAAACAACCAAGCACCTCGACATTCCAAGAATTGCCGAGATCAAAAAGGCCGTCAAAACCTTCATCACCCTCCACGGCGGATCGGCAACCAACGATGCAGACTTCCGCAAGGCAATCGCCGCCGGCATCAACATCATCCACATCAACACCGAGCTCCGCGTTGCATGGCGCCGTGGCCTCGAAGAAGGCCTAGCCAAAAACCCGGACGAAGTCGTCCCCTACAAAATCCTGCCCTCGGCAGTCGAATCAGTGAAACAGGTAGTCCTCTCTCGTTTGAGCCTGTTCAATAACCTGACTCACTAACGAGCAGCAGAGGTTCAATAGAGCAACAGCGAAACCCGCCAGCGCTCCCGACGCTCACGCAGTGTCTCGCTCCAAAACTGGAAGCCCGAAAAATAAATCCCCAAATCTGGCGCATTTTTCACCACCGAAAAAGTGACTGCCAAAACACCACGTTTACCACGCATTCCACCACGTTCTCGCCACCAAAAAACCACATCCAAACACGCCTTTTTCGAAAAACACCCAGCAAAAACACCAGAATCTCCCGCCAGAAAAAATAGTGCGACACACCACATTTCGAACCGTCGACGACAGCACAACGTCTATTCCGCCTCGCCTCCAGTCTCAGTCCATTCCACAGACTCCGTCCACGGATACGCCCGCATCTCCGCCGCCAACGCATTCAAGACATTGGCATCGTGCGTAGGCGACTCCAAAATCACCTGGATAATCGAGTGGTCCGTATCTTCCACCCTCTCAGCGTGCGTCTTTCGCAACACCAGGGAAGTTTCAGCGATCGCGCGAGTCAACTCATACTCCGCCTCCACCTGATGTTCCATATCGCAGACAAGCCTCAATCGGTAAAGCGAATGCGTCTCCACCACCGCCAGAGAACGTCGATCGATAAACCGCGACAGCGGACGCAGCACCGAATTGATCGCAATCAACAAAGCCGCTACAAACGCGGCTTCGAACACCTTTCCTGCACCGGCATACGCTCCCACAGCCGCAGAGCACCACAGTGTCGCGGCTGTGTTCAACCCGCGCACATTCCCACCGTCTTTCATGATGGCGCCCGCGCCGAGAAACCCTACGCCAGATACCACGTATGCGATCACCTGCGTCGTTCCCGGCGCAATCGTCACTCCTAGATCTACGAAAGCCGCCGCCCCAAAACAGACCAATGTATTGGTACGCAATCCTGCCGCGCGCTGTCTCCACTGTCGCTCAGCACCCACACAAGCGCCAAGAGTCAACGCCGACAGGAGCCGCCCAAAAGTCGTTTGCCCCAGGGAGCTCACCACCGCAGAGTGCCAGGAAAAATGATTTGCTATCACGCAGCCAATACTACGTCACACACTCAAGGGAGGCATCCCATCCACGGTCGCCAGGCAACCATCTGCGGTGGTCCAATCCCTGAGTTTTTTCTTGAGACATCCGTCGAGTTTGAGCATAAAGTGTTGAAGACAAACAACCCGCAGCAAAAGAAACGGGTCTGACACCTAAGACCCCGGATGTGAGCCGCGGGTAACGATCGGACACCACTCCGCTTGTCTGTCAGGCAACTCCACACGGGCCCCAATTCAAAACAATAAGGAGAAACGCGAATGTTCATCATTTGGTGGATCATCGTAGGCCTCATCGCTGGCTTCCTCACCGGCAAGCTCATGAAGGGCAGCGGTTACGGCGCAATCGGAGATATAGTCATCGGCATCATTGGAGCCGTCGTTGGCGGCTTTATCATGCAGAAACTTGGCTTTGCCGGTTCCGGTGGCCTCATCTACACCGTCATCGTAGCCATCATCGGAGCAGTCCTTCTTACCTTGCTCCTGCGCCTGGTAACCGGAAACAAAGCTCGAAACCTCTAACTCCAGCCGCACTGACTGGCGAAGACGCCTGGCATTCTACCGCCCCCACATCTCAATGTCGGAGATGTGGGCACCTGCGCTTGGAGCCCAAACCGTTCCCTCTCCCCCAAAGGATGTATCGCCCAAACCCAGTACGCGGTATGAAGCTAATCCCATGAGCTTCTATAAAGGCATGTTCCTGGCGATCTTTACCTGCCTCGCCACATATTCCCGCGCACAAGACTGCCTGAGTAATCTGCCCCAGTCTGTCAGGTCGGCCGTCGAGCAGGACAACTGGACGATCGTGCAACCGCAGGATCTCTCAGGCAACGATCCTCAAGTCTTCAGGGTCAATCATCCAGGCGAATGCCCGGGAGTAACTGCTGGAAACTTCTACCCCAAAGGAAAGTCGTCGTTTCTAGTGGCGACGATCCAGCGGGACGATCAGAAAAACCCGATTGAGAAACTCACCCTCGTTTTCTTCAAAAAAGATCTTCCCGTCACCGCAGTCGTCGTCCCTCCCACACAGGTCGCAGACCCCTTCGTCGTCTGGAAACTCCGGCCCGGTCACTACCAGGACCTATACGGCACCAAAACCACGATCTCCCGAGAGTCCTTCGTTTACGAAAAACTCGTAGGCCCTGCAAAGCAGTTCTACTACGATGGCACCCACCTGAAATCCTTTGTGATCTCGAGATAGCAATCATTCCTGCTTCCGAAAATTGTCAATGGACATGAGGCATGTCGTCATTCATCGAGAAGACATCCTTAAAGTCGCTCTCATAGGGGAAGACATGGATCATCCAGGTAAACATGTAGGGGTGAAAGATCCCACCCTCCGCCTCACAGGCCTCTTTCGTGTTGATGGAGCCGAACATGCCGAACTTCGGATGGGCGGATTGGTAGTCCTTCACCCGGTCTGCAGGAGCCTCGCAGAAGTTAGTATGCTCATGCCAGCGCGCGACACTGAGCGGAATGCGGTTGTTTAGGTCCTCTTCGGTTGCGTTTGGCCGCGCCGTATACATCACGCCCTCTAGTTTGTACTGCTGATAAGGAGTTCTACGGTAAAGCAGCGAGGTTGGCTTGGTTGGGTCGAAGCGGAGGTCAGCATCCCGAGCATTGGCCTCTTTATTGAAGTGATACTGCGGCTGTTCGAGCTTCGGGTTCGCGATCACATATCCATCGGCTAGAGCCTTTCGATAGTCTTTGTAACGCTCCATGGTCGCCTTGGCTTCGGCCACTATTTCTTTCGCCCTCGCCTCATCGCCCGGCTGCTTCGGCCGCACCGGAGTAATGGTCATGTGACCGGCCATGGCAGCCATACTCGGACCCATATTTTTCATATCAGCCATATCGTTCATGTTGCCTTTGCCGCCACTACTCATGTTCATTCCGGCCATGCTGTCCTTCTGCTGGTCCTGTTGCGATGCGTGTCCCGGCAATACGGTCAGTAATACCGCTTCGCAGACCAATCCCGCCAAGATGATGCAACGAGTGTGAAACATCTCCGCCCCGTTCGTGGCTACCGAAACAGCCTCGACACCATTGATTCACCATTCAACCTCGGGTACCAGATCCACCTCGGCGACGTTTGACATAGCCACTGCAACGTCAAAAAACCGTTGCTACTCCCATGGTTCCCAAAACCATATTCGAAAAGTCACAAAAGGTCCGCAAAGACGTGACGAGTTTGTGCGCGACGAAGTCTCGAAGATGAGTATCGATCCTCTCGCGGCGCGGTCTCGCCAGCCCCACTGTTTGGGGAGGCAAACGGTATTGGCTAAACCTGGGTTTCATCTGAATTCAGAGGAAGAATTTGCCTGCGGCTTTAGCCATCGACAGCAATGCACGGAAAATTAGCGACAAACGCTTATTCTTTGTAGACCAGCCGGGGCCCGCTAACCTGCTGTACTTTCAGATCCACATCGACCTCAACGCGGTCGGCGATCTTCACAAACGGGATCCCGCTCGTCATGCCATAATCCTTGCGATCGAACGCCATTGCACCTTTGATAACGCCCGCGCCAGTGCCCTTGCCCGTAACCGTCAGTTTCAACGTCTCAGGTCGGGAGACACCCCGAATGGAGAAATTCCCCATGATGTCAAAAGAGTTCGGGCTAGTCTGCACGACCTTCGTTGACCGGAATTCGATCGTCGGATCCTGCTCGACGTTGAAAAAATCCTTACTCTTCAGCTTGCCGTCCTTTACACCGCTTCCAGTGTTCACTGTAGCTGCGGCAATCTTGATATCCAGAACAGCTGTCGTTACATCCGAAGAGCTAAACGTCAGACTGGCATCCCACTTGTCGAATTTTCCGACGAGAGCGACTGAGGCCTTAACATAAAATTTGATCGCACTGCCCTCTGGAGTCGTTTTGAAGACAGGAACCTGTGCCCGGCTTGGCAACGGCAGCAAGACGATTGCTGCAAGACTGAGAATAGATAGTCGCATGGAGCTTGAGTTTGAACGTTCCCCGCTACGGTGTCAACAGAAGAGGTAACCAAACGAGCTACGATTCCTTCGATACTAAGTCAAATTTCGCGCTATAGAGGCGAATCAAGGCGACTAAGTTTTTCGTTTTCCAGCTTTGAGTGGGCCCGCTTTCAAGATCTTCCCACCTTCCTGAACGACATAGAGTTGGTTGACCTCAAGATCCTTCAGTACATCTACCTGCCCACTGAGCCACCTTATCTCCACCGAATCCACTTTTTTCGCCTGGTCCAGCCCGAAGTGCAGTCGCATATCGTTTTGCGAGAAATAACTTCCCCCGCTTCGTAGCTCGTCAACCTGTCTCGAAGGCTTAGCAGCATCAGGCGTTGTTACGGCAGTTACAATCACTCGGCTTCCTATCCCTGAACGATTAGACTTCACTCCAACCAGTTTAATTTTGATCCAGTTTCTATTCAGGGTCGAGTCGCAACGCAAAAGCTGAGGCGCTGCATTTATGCAGTTGACCACGATGTCCAAATCCCCGTCGTTATCGTAGTCGCCAAACGCACAGCCGCGTGCAGGTACATCCTCCAGAATCCCAGGGCCGCCTTTATTCGTGACATCTTGAAAACGGCCGTTGCGCAAATTCCGATAAAGATACTTATGTTCCGCGTACTTTAGATCGGCCTTCGACTTGTCCACCTCAGGATAAACATGGCCATTCGACATCAGAATATCGAGCCACCCATCATTATCCATGTCAAAGAAGCCAACTCCCCACCCGAGGAGTCGTGTATTTTCCCCCAGACCACTTGGATAGGTATGGTCTTCGAACGTCGCATCCCCCATGTTCGTGTAAAGCGAATCCGTGTCACCTGCAAAATTCGTCTTCACGATGTCAAGGTTGCCGCTATGGCTGTAATCTCCAATCGAAACGCCCATCCCTGCCTGCGGTTTGGCCTCGGCCGACAATGCCGCTCCGGCTTCGATCGCGATATCGCGAAAGGTTCCGTCCTTTTGGTTCAGGTAGAGCGTGGCCGGTGCAGAATCATTCGCGACATAGATATCGGGCCAACCATCATTGTCCAGATCTGACGCTGCAACACTAAGCCCATAGGTTCCTACGGCAGTCCACATTCCGGACTTCTCGCTGACATCACTGAAGGTTCCATCGCCATTGTTGTGATAAAGAATGTTCCGGCCGCCAGGCAGACCCGGAGGGCCGCACGCCACAAGCATTCCCTTATAAGTACACGGACCGTCCTCCGGCAAGGGTGCGGTCTTCAAGTCGAAATCGACATAATTGGCAACAAATAGATCGAGGTGTCCATCACGGTTGTAGTCGACAAACGTACATCCTGTATTCCAGCGCACCTTCGGTCCAGGCTGAATAAGACCCGCCTGTTGTGTCACGTCGGAAAAGGTTCCGTTGCCGTTATTGCGATACAGGGCGTTCTGCCCGTAGTACGTCACAAACAAATCATCATTACCGTCGTTGTTATAGTCACCAACGCAGCAGGCTTGCCCCCAGCCCGTCTTATGCTCCAGGCCGGAGCCGGCAGTTACGTCTGTGAACGTTCCATCTCGATTATTTTTGAACAGATGGCACCGGGGCTCCTGTCCCACAGGAAAACCCTCCAGGCGCCATCCGTTCACGAGGAACAGATCAAGCCAACCGTCATTGTCGTAGTCATAAAAAGCCAGCCCGCAGCCAGTAGTCTCCAATAGATACTTATTCTTTGCTTCCCCCCCATAGATGGTCTTAGTCGTAAGGCCAGCTTCCTTCGCGACATCAAGGAAACTCAATCCCAGCGGCGTGTCCTCTATTGGAGACTTCTGTCCGGGCGGCGGAGGTGCGGGCTTTGCATCGTAGCTGCGTTCCTGCGGGCCTATACCCTTGGCAGGTGGCGGAGTCTGCTGCTGCAGCGGCCAAGCCAGCGCCAGAATATCCGCGAACGGAAGCACCAGTGCGGTGCGGCTGAGAGATCGGATAAATTTACGACGGTTCAACTCAGTGAATTGTCTTTTCAAAATTCCCCTAGCCCCAACACCGGAGGTATATCGCAGGTTGATGTTTTCGGACAACTCGCAAAAAGGCGCGCCTAAGTCGTCCCCTGTCAGCTGTGCGCTGAATTATAGCGAACCCTCAAAGACACTGTACACGGGCGCCTTTCTGCTACATCTGGCGCTTGCTTCGCATTGGATGTTCCGCTCAAAACTAGGGAGTTCCGGTTGTCTTCAAAGCCTGAGCCTTGTGGCGCTCCGCAGCTGCCTCCGCGGTCTTGCCCTGCTTTTCCAGCGCTGCTGCAAGGCCGAGATGCGCCTCCACATAGTTCGGGTCATAACTCAATGCATCATGAAATTGCGTGATGGACCCTTCTACATCGCCACCGCGCAGCGCAGAGTTCCCGGCATTGGTAGCGACCTCCGCACGCTGACGGTTCATATTGCCCCGCATAAGCTCGGCAGCTTTCTTTCGTTCTGCAGCTGCCTCGCCGGGCTGATTCTGTTTCGTCAACACTGTTGCGAGCGTCAGATGCGGGTCAGGCTGATTAGGGAGTTGACGGATAGCCTCATACAGCGCCGAAGTAGCTTCAGGCAGCTTGTTCAGTTTCTCGTATACGCTCCCCAGCGTCGCCCATCCATCTCCGTTCTCAGGACGAAGCTTCAGGGAAATATTCATCTCACGCGCCGCATCCTCATACCGTCCCGTCTGCAGGTTCAGGACGCCAAGGAGATAGGGAGCCTCGGCCGCCGACGGGTCAAGCCTCTGGGCCGTCTCTAACTCTGGTATAGCGCCCGCCGCATCATCCTGCATCTTGAGCGCAAGGCCGAGGTCATAATGCAGCTGAGGCGCATCTGGCGCCAGCTTGAGTGCCTGATGCAGTTCCGCCACTGCGTCGCCAAATTGACTCAACTGCACATAAGCGGCTGCAAGATTCTGATGCGCCGTCACGCTCTCCGGGGCCAGAGCAATGGAGCGTTGCAGCACTGGGACCGCATCTTTAGCCTGTTGTGCCTGACTGAGCGCCATTCCAAGATTCGTCATAGCTTCAGCGTTGCTCGGTTCGGCGGCTACTACTTCCTTCAATAATGCAATCGCTTCTTGCACTTGGTTCGATCGTTGCAATGCGAGAGCGAGTTGATACGATGCCTGGATCGACCCTGGCTCCAGCTGCAACACATGTTCGAAGATCGGAATCGCCTGCTCGTCCTTTCCATCCGCCACAAGCGTTTTACCGAGCTCCAACCCGATCGTCGCATTCCGTGGAGCTATTCGTGCTGCTTCCATCATTTCCGGCATCGCGTCCCCTTCTCCTCGGGCCCGCATCGCCAAACCAAGATGTAAATGTGCGGCTGCTAAATCCGGATTCAAGTGAATCGCGGTCGCAAACTCCTCTTGTGCATGACTCCATTCCTTCTCCTGCGCATAAAGCGATCCCAGCTCATCATGCAACTCTGCATTCTGCGAATCTGTCGCGAGCGCAGCTTTCATCTTCGCTATTGCCGAACCGAGCTGTCGATTCGCCGCAAGCGAGCGAGCGTACCCTTCCAGCACATAAGAAGGAAGTGCATACTTCTGTAAGCGTGAGTCCGCCTCCAGTTTTGAGAACAAAACTACTGCCTTCTCGGACGCACCAATCTGTTCATAAGCCATCGCGAGGTTCATCTGCGCGGTGCTGTCAGTGCTCTTGATCGCGAGCGCTCTTTCAAGTTCGCGAATACCTTCCTTCACATGTCCGCGATTTACCAGCACTGCACCAAGCGCGCTATGTCCCTGCTCAGCTTGAGGAGCCAACTGCACCACCTGCTCAAAGTCAGCCTGCGCCGCGCTCAGATCTTTCTGAGCCAAAGCGGCCTGCCCCGCACGATACGCCGCATCTGCTTTTCTTAATGCAGCCGAAGGTTCTTGCGAGGATCCAAAGGTCGAAAGAGCGATCGAACCAATCAATATCGCCTTCAAAGCAGAGAACCCGTTTTGCGGAAGTTTATCCATTGATTTGCGGCGAACTCAGATCCTGTCTCTCACGAAAGAAGATCGCTACCTAACTAGGTCTAACGGCGGTGGAGAATAACGGCGCAACAATCAGAGACGCGCCAGGTTTGCCCGAGCCGCCGCATGTTGAGGATCCAACATCAGAGCGTGCTCGAAGTCTTTGCGGGCCAACACAGCTTCCCCATTGCGAGCGTGCAATACACCTAGATTATTCCAATCATCTGCATTCTTTGGCTCCATTCTAATGGCAGCATTCTGTTCACTAATTGCGTCGCGCAGTTGTCCCATCTGCGAATAGAGCTGGGCAAGCTGCCGATGCGGCACCGCTTCTTTAGGCCGCAGAGTCTGAACCGCCTTGAACTGATCCAGAGCGTCCGCGAGCCTTCCGGACTGAGCATAAATGTTCCCTAGTAACTGATGCGCATCAGCATCGTCCCGCAGCTTCAGAGCGCGCTCTAATAACCCCGCCGCGCTGGGCAACTCGTTGTTATCCGCTTCAATGCCGGCCAGGTTATACAGCGCATCGAAGTTCGGCGCAATAGCGATCGCCGCTTCAAACTCCTGCCGCGCCTCTGCAGTCCGGGCAACTGTAACGAGCACCCCCCCCAGCTCATTGTGTGCAACAGCATCATTTGGATTCTCCGCCAACAAGCGACGATATTCCTGTTCAGCCGCCACATAGTTCTCGTGTTTGGCCTCAAGATGCGCGAGGTCGAAGCGTGCATCCGCACTCTGAGGGTCGATAGTCAACGCCCTGTCGTACTCCCCCCGTGCCTGCTGCCAGTCTCCGGTGCCGTCGAGCGCCGTTCCAAGGGCAATCAGACTTCGGACATCTGTCGGTGTCACAGTTAGAATTCGGCGATAGAGGTCGACAGCAGGCCTATAATCGCCTGAGATCATGTCTGCAGAAGCAAGATTGTAAAGCGCAGTATGATCCTTGGGGTCTTTCCGCAGATTGTTCTGCATCCATGCCTGCTCGAGAAGAACCCTGGGATCTTCCTCGGTATGTGGCAGAGGTCGCGGCAGAACCTGAAGCCACAGATGGCCCATCTCGTCGACAGAGCGGTTCCCGCCCTTCACCCGTATAGGCGGATCGTTTGGGTTGCGAACATTGCCCTTCGAATTATCGTAGGTATAGCGCATGTGCAGGACCGTATTTTTCGGCAGAAATACCGGCAATTTAAAACGGTAGACTGACTGCCGATCGATATCCCAATCTCGAATAAGGACCAGCCATTTCTTTTCTCCATCGGGCAGTATGGCGTAACCCTCCAGTCTCTTTCCAAGATAATGGGCATGCGGATAGACGCCCAGTACATCGACGTCGACAGGAAGCTTGAGCTCATCTTCGATGACAAACGCCTCATCTCCAGCAGGGATATCAATAGCGCCGTCGTGCTCCAACTGCAAAAGCATAGGATGTGCCGTAGCAGGCTTGTCCGCAAAATAGAGACCAACCGTGGCTTGCAAAGTCTCTATCTTGCCAGTGGGCTTAAGATGCATATTCAGAATCAGGTCATTACCTGGATCAAGCCGCCAGGGCATACCGCTCGGCTCGACAAGAGCCGGAGAGTCCGGCTTCCAAAAGAGAAAGTGACTATCGGGATCGAAAGAGTCGCCAGAATCGACCGTGAGCTCCATACCAGGAACTCCTTCCTTCCAGTCGTCCGGATGTTGACGACGCAACGAGGCAGTGCGATCGATCAGCATATTCGCGTGATGCACCACTTGTGCGGCGCCAGGCTTGATCTCCATCGCTCGAACATACTTGGTCTCCGTGATGGGCACAGGCAGAATAAAGTTGCGAAAGAGATCCGTTCCGGACGCGGGAACCTGCATGGGCGAAGTCACTTTCAAAACGAGATCGGGAGTCCCAAGTTGCCATTCCTCCGAAAAGACTGGTGCTTTCGGCGCCTCTCGGGAATCTCCCTCAGGCATACCACCCTCCACCCACTCCTTGAGCAAAGCGATATCCTCTGCAGAGAGTCGACGGCTATCGGCAAAATTACCGAAGCCTGGTTCGGGTAACCAGGGAGGCATGTAACGGCTTTGAGTAACGGTCACAATCTGTGTTCCCCATCGCTTCGCATCGGTATAGGAAAGCAGACTGAAAGGGCCAGAGCCGCCAGGATGATGGCAGCTGCTGCATTGCTTATATAAGATGGGCGCAACTTGCCGGCTAAAAGTAATCGGTGTCGTCGCAGCCTGAACACGGACAGAGGTCGGCTTTGCCCAAAGCGCAAGAAATATACCCGCACATAGGAGTGCCGCCGAAGACTGTTTCGCGCCAGGGAAGGTCATGGACGTCCTATGATTCCGCAGCCCACCGCAGGTCCGTTTGGCTGCTCCACCACACGACCCTCGAGAACGTCGGAGATGGCCCTTTCCAGATCATGCTGAGTCGCCTTAGACCGTTCCTGCCCAAGACTAAGATAGCGATCATCAACGCGTCCCTCATACACTGCACGAAAAGTGCCCCCACCGCGCCGATCCGGAACAAGAACCGCCGACTCAGGCGTGACTTTCGCGTGAGCAAGAGTAACGAGTTGATGATCCGGATCAAGAAGCACGTGATTTTCAGCGCCATAAGCTGCTTCATGCTGCTTCACAGCATCTGCAGTCGTTCCAAAATTTGGATACACAAACCAGAGCACCACACCCCGAGCCGCAAATTCCTCTTCAATGCGTCGCATCTCTGGCACGTAGCGATTAGAGATCGGACAGTCGGACGCAGCAAAAAAAAGAACAACGGCGGAAGCACCGGACGGAGCAAGGCTCCCGACAGGTTCTCCGTTCAGGTAGTATCCATAGGTCGCCTGCATTTTCTGTGCCTGACCGATCCCCCTATAGAGGAACGCAGAAGCCAACACACAGATCGTAAACAAAGGGCGCCGCATCGTTCTCCGAGTAGACAGTATTCCCGCTGCTCCAGGCAAGCACTTTGCTCAAAGCATCTACAGAAGCAAAAAATCTAGCCTCTCTAAACGTCAATAACTATCTCGCGCACCTGCAAATGGAGCGTAGGACTCAGACCATCCTTAACGATCCTTCTCTTTACCGTCTCGTCGGACACTCCTCTAGCCAACGCTACATCGTTCGCCTGCGTAGATACCCGACGACAGAAACTGTCGAAGCGTAGGATCGTCGGGGTCAAATCGAGCCAGCCGAGTAAGAATCTCTAGAGCTCTCTTTTTGTTGCCCACCCTACACTCGATGAACGCCAGGTTTAGCCCGGCCGTTATCTGGCTCGGATCAGCCTCCACCGCTCGCCGCAGCAGATCGACCGCATCGGAAGTGTGTCCCGATACCGCATCCAGAACCGCAAGGTTTCCCAACGCCGTAGCATCATACGGATCTTCCTTCAACGAATCGGCATACTCTTTACGAGCATCGCTTTTATCCCCGGACATCTGCTCGATAAATCCAAGCTTCGTATGAAGCTCGACGTCACTCGCACCGTTTTTTTCAGCTCTTAGGAGAAGACGCAATGCCTTTTCCGCATCTTTTTGGTTCCCGCTCTCCGCTAACTGTGCGTACGCCAATCCCATCTCTCTATCCCCAGCCGATACCTTACCAACCGGCAACAGATCGTCCTCCTCTGCAGCGTCCAAAAGCCGTATGGTTGGAGAAGCTGAGTGCGGTCGCCGTTGAATATTGTGGTCCGTCGCCTGTTCATGAGAAATGTCAGCAGCTTCATGCGTGGGCATGTGACAGACCGCACAGTCTTTTTGCTCAGGATGGTGTGCTGTCGCCATTTTCGAGCCCGTATGGCACGTTAGACACCTGTCGCGAAAGTAGTTGACTCGCTCTTCCGAACTTGGCGAACTGTGAGGATCGTGGCAGGTAGTGCAGGTCAATTTATCGCCGCTGGCGAGCTTGCACGCGCTACGTAGAAGAGCCTCATACTGGCTACTCGCACGACCGCCGCCCGTCTTTGCGCTTGCCTTCACGGAGTAAACGACGTAATCCGCAAGATCGTCTCCTACCCGGAACTCTGCCAGCGATCTTCCCGCACGATAAACAGCTACATTGCCTTCAAGATGGCACTGGAGACAAACGCTATCCCTCGCCGCGACAGCCAATTTAGTCGGATTTACAATCGGCCCCCTCCCCTGCGCCAGCAGGTGCTTCGAAGCATCACCATGGCAGGCTGCGCATCCAACGCCTCCCTGTAGGAACGGGGACCCCGCGTATCGGTTACGAGCTTCAGGTAACGCCATCTGCACCTCCGAAGCATGACAATGGAGACAGTTGGAATCGACAGGCAGCGCCGCAGGCATGGTCTTCGTTGCGCCATAGTTTGGAGCCATGTCCCACAACTGCTTCTTCCCATAAAAATTGATGGGAATCTCAAACCACTGCCCTTCTTCCTCATAAAGGTAAGTACGGCCACGGCGTCCGGAGCCGATAAAGTAGTGCAACTCTTTCTCACCGTCCAGAACGGATCGCTCATTCGATGCCTCCGGAGCATCGTCGCGGTCATACGACATCCAAGCTCTACCATCCCGCGAAAAAACCTTATAACGAATGCCCGAAGCGACATGAAGGAAGCCCCCCTGCAACAGTCCCTCCATAGCCGTCCCACTAGCTCGCGCCATCGGGGTAAGCTCGTACTTCTCGTAGACCTCCTTGTGACAACTTGCACAAACTTCATCTGGATTTGCTCGTAGTTCAGCCACATTGGCTTGTTGTTCGCGAGTATGACCAAAGGCGCAAACTTGAGACTTCGGCACCCAATAAGAAATCGCCAACAAAATTAGAAAAAAGATCGTACCCAGCCGCCGGCAAACTCGCATCCGTCCACGGGGATCTATTCTCATTCTGAAAAGACGGACCGCTCCACGAAGAAGACTCACCCTGCGATGAAACTCACCGTAGCGTCATCCGCGACAAGTAACCCCCTCGATTTCAGTGAAGCGTTTCGAGTTTGGGTTCGCTCGCAGCCTGAATCTTATGGGAGATCTCGGTTTCTCGGCTGGCGTCGTCTGCCCTGCCTAGCGACCGGTACGCTTGTCCCAGAAGACTATGAGTTATGTAGTTACTCGAGTCCATCTTTTCAGCCCGTTCCAGATACATCAACGCGCTTGCAGGATCTTGCCGCTTCAGCAGAACCTTTCCCAGCAGAATATACGGTCCCGTCGAATTCGGTTCCAGAAGCAAAGCACGTTGTAAGGATTGTTGCGCCTTCGTATAGTCGCCGGCGCGGCTATAAGCGTCCCCCAGCCGGTCATAGATACTGCCGTCCAGCGGATTGCGCACCCGTTCCTTCTCAAACTCCGCAATAGCTACGTCCAGATGTTCGCCCGCGAGTGCGACCTCACCAAGCAGAGAGTGAGCAAGCGGCAACTGCGGGTCCAACTCCAGCGCCTTCGTAGCGAACTGCTGAGCCACTGGCAGATAATCCCGACGCAACAGCATTCGAGCGGCGAGAAGATACGCCGGCGCCGAATCAACCGGAAATCCGTACTGCGTCGCAAACGCCCCGCGCGCCTTGTCGTATTGATTGGTATCGAGATAACAAAGTGCGAGCACATAGTTTGGATCGATCTTCGTCTGCAAGTTCCAGTTCGAAGCGGACTCGAGCAAAGGAATCGCATCCGCCGGCCGTCCCATTCGAAATAACGTCAGCCCACGTAGCTGCGCCGATTCTTGATCGTGAGGGTCCTGTTTCAGAGCACTCGTGAACGCAACATCCGCATCAGTAAAGTCATTCTCTGAGTACAGCGCAAGACCACGCAGCCGATTCACTCCTGCAGCCACCGGCTGTTTCACAGCCAATGCGTCCAATTGCTTCAGGGCATCGTCAGAACGTCCCCGATCAATCATCGCTCGCAACTGCGTCAGATTCGACGAAGCGTCGGCAGAAGCAGTTCCTGGCGCGGAGACCGCTGCATCTGGCGTCAGCGTTGTAGGTGCATTTGATGTCGAGGACTGCGCAAATCCAAGTGATAGGGACAGCACCGCCGGAAGGAACAGAAAGCGAAGTAAAGCCACTTTGAACGGACTGCACATAGAAGATCTGGACCGAGTGTAACTCAAATAAAAAGAGAGGAGCCGTAGCTCCCCCCTCTTCGTAAGCAGCCTACCTAGAACGTTACTCTAGCGGTAAACGCAAGTTGACGCGGACTCGAAGCTCCAACAGGTCCTATACCGTTACCTCCGATACCATTGGTGATGTTAGCGGGGCTATCGATGTTGAGACTGTTAGAGTTGCCATTCGGGGTGCCAGAGCTAATGTAGTTGAATACATTGAACGCATCCATGCGAAACACTGCAGCGATGCTCTCTTTAATCGGGAAGGTCTTCTGCACTGCCAGATCGGTATTGAAGAAATGCGGGCCAAAGTTGCTATTGCGTCCGGTGTTCCCGATCTGATCGAGAGCAGGGCAGGTAAACCCTCCAGAAGAGGACCCCGTCGCCGGGCAGAGAGCGGCGAAGCCTGGGAAGTATGGCCTGGAGTGAGTGACCGGGTTGAAAGAACCCTGCTTCGGATTGAAGCCGCCCGGGTTTCCGTTTGGATAGCAGGGAGCCGCCGTTGGGTGACCGCTGTTATCTCCTATCCCAGTTCCTCCAACAGAGGAAGCGCAGTTTGACATGGAGAGGCTATAGGGAAGACCGCTTGAGATGTTTAGAACAGGACTCAGCTGCCATCCTCCAACAATCTCATCCACTAGTCGTGATGAGTGAGAAAGCAAGAGCTTATTGCGACCTACCGGTAGCTCGTAAAGACCATAGATCACAAACTGTTGTTCACGAATCGAATCGTCGCGGCCATAAGCAGCCGCTTTCAACCACGTAGCGTAACTGTTGTTGTAGTTGAATCCACGCTGCCATGCGTAATTCGCCGTAAACGACAGCCCACGAGAGATCTGTTTGGCGACTGTTACCTGCAACGCATTGAAATGAGTATTCTGGTTGTCTCCGTAATAGGTAATCGGTTGATTCCATCCACAAGCCCCTGGAGCAAGAGCTTCGCCGGTAGGCTGAGAATAGTTTGGATCCTGGCAGGCCGGAAGCCCCCCCCCGTAATAGCGTTCTAGGAACTTCTGCGTAGATACCGCGCCTGTTGCAGGGTTGATCACTTTTTGAATTGCGGGCACGTTGGGAAGTACGGGACCAACCTGTCCAGCTACTGTACAAAATGGCCCAGCCGGCCAGCACTGACCGCCATTCGGATCGTAGTGAAGCGGAGTACCCGTCACGCTGTCTGAAGCAGGAAGGAAAATCCCTGGCTCATTAGGATTCGTGTTATTGGTATCGCCCGCACTTAACGTGTTCGTTCCCTTGTTGCCGACGTAGGCCATAGTCAACGATAAGGTAGGAGTAATAGATTGCTGAACGCTCAAATTCCATGCGTCGAGCGTTGGCAGCTTCAACGGATTAGGACGTGCCTTGGTATTTACTAAAGAGCCAGGATTGGGAAGAAGCCCGTTGGAGGGAACCGTGACCGTTTGATTCGGCACTGGTCCAGTTGCAAGATCGAAAGGTTTGGCATAGCTCGAAGCGTTCGATCCTGACGCTGTGATCGCCTGGTTTGCAAGAACTGGAAGATTCTGAGTAACAACGTGGCCAAAGATCGAGCCGAATACCCCGAGGTCAAAGCTTCGACCATAACCAGCACGCACAACGGTTTTATCCGTCGCTTGGTACGCTAATCCAACACGCGGATTCCAGGTATTCTTCCCAGCTGCCCACCCCATGTTAGTTGGCACATTGCCAACTCCCGCTACGTGCAGATAGCCTGTCGTGAGGTCCAGCAACGCGCCATTGCCGTCTCCATTGACCACTTCAGGGAAGTACAGCTCGTACCGCACTCCTAAGTTGAGCGTAAGCTTTGGTGTCGCTCGCCAAGTATCCTGTGCGTAGAAGAACGTGCGCTTCTGGAACTCCTTCGCGTTGGTTGAAGTACTGACGTACCGATTGAAGGTGTTGACGTCCCCCTTTACAAAGGACGCAATGCCTAGACCGGGGGTAGAGCCGTCCGCCGGAGCAGTGGCATTTCCGTTGAAATTGAACAATCCAGTCCGATCCACGTCGCTCGGTACGCGAAGATTGCGCGCATAGCGCAGATCAACACCGAACTTCACCGCGTGGTTGCGTATCGTCTTCGTCCAGTTGTTAACAATCTGATACTGGTCTTCTTTCTCAATCAACGGACAATTGCAGCGATTGATGTTGAGACCGGCACCCCACTCAGTCTGGGTGTTGGTATTGAATGTATTGATCTGGAAGCCTGGAAGCCCGCTGGTAATCGGGTCCGCCGTATTCAGACCGCCGAATCCAAGGTCAGCAGCCGCTGTCGTTCCGGCGTCGAACTTCTGGTCGTTGATGTTATAGCGATAGTATCCGAGACGGAAATCGGTCACCAAAGTCGAGTTGACTGCTATGTCCATACCACTGGCCACGCTGTCATTTGCACCGGCGGAATTGCCGCCATAGCCACCCAGCCCGAATCCCGGACCGCCCGCCGCTCCAAGAAGCAGGGTCCCCGTCAGAGTATCGGTGAACCGGCTGAACCGGACGAACGCATGCGCCTTCTGTGTAATCTGCCCGTCAAGGCGCACATCCCACTGATCGCTGTTGAAGATACCCGTTCCACCCTGGACATAGGTATCAAGCAAACCACTAGCTCCAATCTTGTTCGGAGCAAATTGAGAAATCGCCTTGATGTAGTTCAACGCAGGAGTAGACAGATCGCTTTGGGGAATGATGTCGCCTTGATACTCCACGACCCCTTGAGCAGTCTGATGGTAGACGGGATAATTCAGCTTTAGAGCTGGGTTATTGAATTCGCTAAAATTGCATCCATTCCCGCTCAAGCAGGACGAGGTAACCAGCGAAGTCGGAACGATGGTAGAAGAAGTGGTTCCTACTTTCTGACGCGCTCCTTGATAGTCGCCAAAGAAGAAAAATTTATCCTTCCAAATCGGGCCGCCAATCGAACCCCCGAACAGATTCTTGAGCCCTGGAGGTATAGAACTTCCTGCCTGCCCTCCCGCCGCCGGAAATTGAGTGTAGGGGTCCTTCGCAAGGTTTGCAGTACTGATGCGATAGTCAAAGGCCGAGCCATGGAATTTATTCGAGCCGGATTTCGTCTGCGCAGTTACAACCGAGGAAACTGCCTTGCCAAACTCCGCATCGAAATTTTGCGTTGTGATCTTCGTCTCTGAGAGAGAATCCAGATTTGGATTCACGACGATAATTCCAAGAATCGGATCTTGGTTATCCGTTCCATCCAGCATGAAAGCCACGCCACCGAAGGCCTGTCCATCCACCTGAATCTGGGCGCTTCCTTGTGGGTTTTCGTCAGGCGCATGGCTCCAACCAAGCAGCTGCGCACCGGGCAGCAGCAATTGAAGGTTAGTAAAGTTACGCTGACCTACTGGCAGATCACTAATGTCCTTCGTGCCAAAGATCGTCGACACATCAGCACGATCTGTTTTCAACTGCGGAACCGAATCTGCATCGACTTCAACAGTCTGATCGGATCCACCCACCGTCATCGAAGCGACAACTTTGGTCGAGGTATCTGCAAAAAGCTGGATGCCTTTTTGCTCAAACCCTTTAAAACCTTGTGCGGCTACAGTAACGTCGTAAAGGTCTGGAATGAGATGTTCAATAGTGAATTCGCCGCTCGCGTTGGACGTCGCAGTGACCGACGTTCCCTTTGCCGAGTCGGTGACGGTAACTGTCGCGCCAGGAACCGCGGCACCTGTTGTGTCAACGACCGACCCAAAGATTGAGCCATAGACCGCCTGGCCATACGCAACTGGCGAGAATGCCAGAAGACACACGGCGAATAGCAAACCCACCGTTACGCGCGTCACAAATCTCATAACGAACCTCCAAAAAGGTGCTGCATTCGGTAGCTGTGGCAATCATTTTGTTAGCGCTGCCCGAACTCCGCCGATAGTCAAACGCTTTCTACGTTCCTAACCGAGCCCTTAGTCCTCATCCCGCTAGAACGCGACATGATCCGCACTTTTTGAATCGCCCGAAAATAACCGAGAGGTTCACCACATGTCAACAATTTGCTTGGTAGATTTTTGCAAGTTATTGACAATCCGATCGGAGATACAAGAATCGGGACAAAAGAAGGATAATTGGTCCGACCATTTATCCGAAAACAAATCACTTGATTTAAGATCGATCACCCGCCAAGCTAATGAGTGAATAACCATTTACGCCTATGGAGCCGACAGCCCAGAAGACCATCGGATGCAACAAAATATCAACCAAAAGGTTGACCACGGGCTGATTGGCTAGTAAAGTTCCGGCTTATCTGGGAATATCTTTGTCTATACATTAACAACAAATCCTTGGACGAATTTCCTCGGGATGGATTGTATGAAGAGTAGCCAGACCCCTCGCTCAGAGGCTAGGCCGGGAGCGAGCAACCCAGAAATTCGCTCAGAGAATAAGAAAAAGGCGGCTGATACGCCGAAATATCGACTGGTTTACGAGGACCTCCATTCGGCAATAAAAATTGGCACTCTCCGCAGAGGAGATCGCCTTCCGAGCGAAGCCGAACTCGGAAAACGCTACAACACCTCACGCATCACGGTAGCGAAAGCAGTACGAGAACTACAGCTGCAAGGCCTCGTATCACGCCACCCCGGCTCAGGTACCCACGTCCTCACCCCTGTTTCTTCCACCGATCACGTCTTTGGTTTACTGATTCCCGATCTTGGCAGAACCGAGATCTTCGAGCCTATCTGCAACGGCATGATGCGATCGCCTCTCTCCAAGTCACACTCTCTCCTGTGGGGACATTCCATGGGCGAGTTAGCTCAACAGCAAAAGGAAGCAGAGCAACTCTGCCACAAGTACATCGCGCAAAAGGTCTCAGGAGTCTTCTTCGCACCGCTGGAATTCACGCCGGAAAAAGACATCGTAAACCGGCGAATCGCATCCGCGTTTGATCGCGCAGGCATCCCGGTTGTGCTTCTCGACCGGTGCTACGCGCCATATCCACTTCGTTCAAAGTATGACCTCGTCGGGATCGACAATCGCAGTGCGGGTTTTCTCATCACGCAGCACCTCATCCTTCATGGAGCCAAACGCATCGCCTTTGTCGCCAGGCGTCTCTCTGCCTCAACCGTTCACGGACGAATCGCCGGCTATCGCGAAGCTCTTTTCGCTCGCCGACTCACCCAGCAGCAAGACCTTGTATGCATCGGCGATCCAGAGGATCTTCACTTCCTTCAGAGCGTGCTCAGAGACTGCCGTCCTGACGCAATCGTCTGTGCCAACGACATCACTGCAGCTCGGATCATGCAGGGTCTCGCAACTCGCGGAGTTCGTGTCCCGGAAGACATTCGCATCGTTGGAATCGATGACGTGAAATACGCTAGCCTTCTGCCGGTTCCTCTCACTACCCAGCATCAAAACTGCGGCGACATTGGTTCCATGGCGCTCGTGACAATGCTCCAACGGCTGGAGAAACCCGATCTCCCCACACGCGACATCCTCCTGCAGACGAAGACAGTGCTTCGCAGCTCATGCGGAACTCATCCATCATCGGCCCACAAACTCACTTAGATTCCACGCAATCAAACCTGTTTCCGCCGAGTTAGGTCGTAACCTTAACGCTATGACCATCAGTCCGAACCCGCATGCCAAATGCTATAGTGTTGCGAACTCCGGGAGGCGCAACTTGACCAACAATAAAAGCCATCGCAACGCACCATCTCTTACCTGGTTGCGTCACCTTGCCGCCCTCGCGATACTGGCAGCCGCCGTTTCATGGAACTCCGGAGGCCTACGTGGCCAGGAGCAACAGGCAACAACCGTCGCTTCCCATCACGACGATGGCCCCTGGTGGAAACACGCCGTCGTCTACGAGATCTATCCCCGCAGCTTTCAGGACTCCAACGGCGACGGCATCGGCGACCTCAACGGAATCACCCAACGCCTCGACTACCTCAAGAGTCTAGGTGTCGACGCCATCTGGATTGCGCCCATGTACCCCTCACCTCAGGTCGACTTCGGCTACGACATCTCCGACTACCAGTCGGTAGACCCAAAGTACGGCACCGTTGCCGATATGAACCACCTCATCGCCGAGGGCAAGCAGCGAAACATTCGCGTCATCCTGGACATGGTCCTCAATCACACCTCGGACAAGCACCAGTGGTTCATCGACTCAGCCAGCTCCCGCACCAATCCCAAGCATGACTGGTACGTCTGGAACGACGGCATCCCCGCCAACGGCCCCAACGTCACCGCTTATCAAAAACGCTTCGAACACGAAGGCCGCGTACCACCGAACAACTGGGAATCCGGCTTTGGCGGCTCTGCGTGGGAGTGGGTCCCGGCCGTCCACCAGTTCTACTACCACAAGTTTTACAAACAGCAGCCCGACCTCAACTGGAGCAACCCCGCCGTCGAAAAAGCCTGCTTCGACGCGATGCGTTTCTGGCTCGACCGTGGCGTAGCCGGCTTCCGTCTCGACGCCATCCCCACTCTCTTTGAAGACCCCCAACTCCGCGATGAACCCGAAGTCGGCGGCATCAACGCCCAGGGTGATCCCAATCTCAAGGACATCTATACCAGCAACCTACCCCAGGTTCACGACGTCATCCGCCGCATGCGCGCCATGATAGAAACGTACCCCGGCGACCGCGTCCTCATTGGCGAAACCTATCTTCCCAACACAGCGTCGCTCAATGATTGGTACGGGGGCGCCAAGCACGATGAATTGCAACTCCCCATGGACATGCTGGTCGGATTCCATGGCGACCACGACAAACTCGACGCCCCGCGTTTCCGCAAGCTCATTGATGAAGCTGAGACCCAGATCAATGGCTCACAACCCCTCTTCGTCTTTGACAACCATGACAACGTCCGTTCCTGGGAGCGCTACGGAGACGGCGTTCACAATCAGGAGATCGCGCGCATCCTCGCCACCATTCTCTTCACCAGCCGCGCTACCGCTCTCATGTGGGAAGGTGAGGAGCTCGGCATGGTCACCTCCACGCCCACAAGGCGCGAAGACGTCAAGGATCCCATCGGCATCACTGGCTGGCCACAAGAAAAAGGCCGCGACGGCGAGCGCACCCCAATGCAATGGGACAGCTCTAAAGACGCAGGCTTCAGCGACGCGTCCAATACTTGGCTCCCCGTCGCGTCGAACTACAAAACCGTCAACGTCAAGACCGAGGAAGCCGATCCCAACTCGCTCCTGAACTGGCATAAGAAGCTGATCGCAATGCGTATGACTGACCCCACGCTGCGCGACGGCGAGCAAATCATGATCGACGAGAGCAACCCCTCCGTCCTCTCCTACATTCGCGCAGGAGTCGACGGCCACCCCTCAGTCATCGTGGCGATGAACTTCACCGCGCAGCCGCAGACCATTTCACTCAACGCCAAACAGGCGAACGTTACAGGCAGCGCAGTCAACACGCTGCTCACCGACGCGCCTTCGCTGCAAGGAACGACCAGCCTGAAAAACATAACCCTGCCGCCGTACGCGTCGTGGATTGGACAGATCGGCTCCATCAAATAGCAACAGTTACGACAGAAGGAGACGCTCGTGAACGAAAAGCGGTTTCTCACGTCCTCTATTACGAACTATCTCCTCTGCACAGTGATCGCGCTCGGTAGTCTCATGCCGGGCGCGTGGGCGCAGACTGCAACGCACGTCCCACCTGCAGTCGATCAAAAGAACACCGCCGCCGATCCATGGTGGAAGCACGGCGTCATCTACGAGATCTACCCGCGCAGCTTTCAGGACACCGACGGCGACGGCATCGGCGACATCAAAGGCATCACCTCGCGCCTCGACTACATCAAGCAACTCGGTATCGACGCCATCTGGATCACCCCCATGTACCCCTCGCCCCAGATCGATTTCGGCTACGACATCGCCGACTACACAGCCATCGATCCGCAATACGGCACCATGGCAGACTTCGAACACCTGACTGCGGAGGCCAAGCGCCGCAACATCCGCGTCATCATGGACTACGTACCCAACCACACCTCCGACCAAAGCGCATGGTTCAAAGAGTCGCGCTCCTCTCGCGACAACCCCAAACGCGACTGGTACATCTGGCGCGACCCCAAAGGCTACACCGCCGACGGCAAACCGATTCCACCAAACAACTGGCAGAGTTGGTTCGGCCACTCCGCATGGGAGTGGGACCCCGCAACGAAGCAGTACTTCTACCACCACTTCTACGTTCAGCAGCCAGACCTCAACTGGCGTAATCCGGAAGTCGTGAAAGCCATGATGGACGTCCTTCGCTTCTGGATGAACAAAGGTGTCAACGGCTTCCGCGTCGACGCCGTCTCGCGCCTCTTCGAAGATCCCAACCTGCACGACGATCCCATCCAGCCCGGCCTCAACGCATTCGGCGACCCCAACATCCAGCACAAGTACACCGACAACCTGCCCGAAGTTCATGACATGCTGCGCGAGATGCGCAAAGTCATCGACGAATACCCCGGCAACCCTGTCCTCATCAGCGAAGCCGACGAGCCCAACATCTTCGAGCTCTCCAAGATGTACGGCAAGAACAACGACGAGGTCCAACTGCCGATGGACTTCCAGGTAGCCGACGTCAACGAACTCAACGCTCCTAAATTTCGCCAGCTTCTCGACGAAGTCGAGAACAATCCAGCCCACGGCCAGCCATACTTCTTCTTCGGCAACCACGATCAGGACCGCATCTGGGATCGCTACGGCATCGGCGTCAACGATCCAGCGATGAAGGCACGCATCGCCCGCATGATGGCTGCCCTGCTTCTCACCTCGCGCGCCACGCCGCAGATGTACTACGGCGACGAAATCGGCATGGTCACCTCCACACCCACTCGAATCGAAGACGTCCGCGATCCCGAAGGCATCACGGGCTGGCCAAAACAAAAGGGCCGCGACGGCGAACGCACTCCCATGCAATGGGACGACTCGAAGAACGCAGGCTTCAGCACCTCCAATACCACCTGGCTTCCCGTCGCGTCCGACTACAAATCCGTCAATGTCGCCGTCGAGTCTCCCGACCACGACTCCATGCTCAACTGGTACAAGCGCCTCCTCGAGCTACGCCGCACCAACACCGCCCTCTATGAAGGGAGCATGCAGATGCTCGACCCGAACGAAAACGTCGTCTCCTACCTTCGCAAAGGTCCCGCTGGCAAACCCTCCGTCCTGGTAGCGCTAAACTTCTCGGGCAAACCCCAAACCGTGAAGTACGACTACACCGCGCTAGGCCTAATCAAGGGCGCAACCCAAACACTCGAAACCAACGACCCTTCCCTCACCAGCGCACCTCTCACCAGACCAATCACCCTCGCACCCTACGCAACCTGGATTGCAGAGGTCCAATAGAGATGAGGTCACGCAACTAGCTATATGCGCTGCGGCTGCGACGCCATCATCGAGTAGAGCATCACTACGCTCAACATTTGAAAGCTACCAACTCAGCGTGACGAATTGCTGCTGGTAGCCGGTGCCTTCCGCAAACTTCACAACTAGCTGCTCAAGACCAGAATTAGATCCGGTCGCAGCACTCATAATCGTGCCACCTTCGGCGTGAAGTGAGAGCTTCGGTTCATTCCGCCGAACCTTTAGCTCAACCGAAGATCCTGCCTCACCCTCCAATTCGAGTTTTAGTGAATGTGGCCCCGCCGTCTCGCTAAGCACCTTCATCTGCGAGGTGCGCGCACCAGGTGACGGCAGCCCGTGAGGCACTGCAACTTCAACTGGCGGCAACGCCAAAATGATCGACGACCCTCCATATGTAACTCGCGAGTCCTTGACCAAGCTATTCAGCCTGATAGTAGGACCCGAGATGGTCGCAATCTTAACAACAAGATCTTTGCCCTGACGCTGATACTCGAGCGAGCACAGAGACGCACCCACATGAAGCCTCACGACAGTAGCGGAGTTCCAATCGGCTGGAAGATGCGGATCAAGATAGATCGAACTCGAAAGCCCATCCACCTCTACGCCAAACAAACCCCGCAAAGCCGGAGTAATCACCATCGCCGAAGACCAGAGCTGATGACTGGTACTCCGACCAAAAGGCTGGAAGAACGCGCCCGACAACAACTCCGTCACCGCACCCAAATCCTGAGCAGTAGTCAAATCCGCGTTCTGCATCAAATGCGCATAGCCGGCCAGCGCGTGCCCCGCTCTGTACTCCGCCACCGAAGCCCACCCGGTAAACAGTGGCCACACCGATCCTTGGTGATAACTGATCGGATCGTACACAGGTTCGCTTTCTGCCACATCGCGCAACCCCCAGTCCGTCGCAAAATCATGCGACGCCCACCGTCGAAAACTCGCCTGTGGATGCGCCAACCCCTGGCCACCATTCCACCAAGCAATCGACGGATAAACTGTGGCTGTGCGATCAAGAGTCCCATCAATATTTCTACTGAAGGCATACTCTTGCCGTGCAGAATCGTAATATTCAGCCTCAATCTTCTTCGACAGGTCCACAGCACGCGCACTCGCGGCATCCGCCGTGGTCTTATCGCTCAACAACTCTGCAAGCTTTGACATCGCAATCGAAGCCTGCTGATCGAGCAGCGCAAGATAGATCTCCTGATGCGGCATCCCTAACGGCCAGCTCTCCACCCAACCCGTCCCCTGCGAATTGTCATAAATGCCATCGCCATCGGTGTCATGGGTCGTCTCAAAGTGCCACGCTCTTTCAACTGCCTCTCGATGTTGCCGAAGAAAATCAACATCGCCGCTCGTCCGCAGGTAGTCCAGCATCGTGGTCAAAAACAACGGCGTCGAATCCGCAGCAGCATACGCATACGAAAAGTCTTTCCAATCAAAATACGCCGCGGTCTGCGGGTATTCGTGCATGATCTTCCCATCGTCGCGCTGCCTCTTCATCAGGAACTCAAGCTCTGCACGAGTCAGCCCGAAATCTCCAAATCCATTCACCGCATAGAGCGTATACAAGCTATCGCGCCCAAAGTACCAACCAAATCCTGGCCGCGCTGAATCGCCAGATGAATAGTACCCAGCAACCAACCCAATCTCCCCACTCGGTTGCGCCTTCGCCCTCAGTTGCTCAATCGACACTTCACCCCATGCAAAGTCGTCGTTCAGTCCAGCATCCGGAGTGCGAATCGCGGTCAGGCTATCTCGCATCTGCCCATATCGTTCCGCATGCTTCGCGTATATTTGCGGCAATTCCGCGTTCAGGCGATCCAGTTTCCCTTGCAGAGTGGCGTTGGTCGCAGTCTCCACCGTGTTCCCCACCGCCATCAACAGAGGAAAGTAGCGATTCGTATCTCGTTTAGGGTCATAATGCAATTTCAGTTCCAGCGGATAAAACCGTGGCTTCTCCTGATACGGAGCCAATATTCCCGGTTGCGAATTCGGTATCGCTACAGCCCCCGCAAGATCGGGAAAATCCGTATGGAGCACATAGAATCCCCCGCTCCCTTGCTTCACCCACTCCGCTGATGGAAGTCCCTGACTTCGCTGTGGCCACATCGGCCGTATTTCGGGCGTAAAGCTGAAGGTCAAATCCACCGGTCGGGTCGAATCAACCTGAAACAACACCACCGCACCTGTACCATCCTCCGCATCATCCGGGGCAAACATAATCTGCCTCACCGTAAACGCAATGTGCGAATACGTGATCATCGTATGGTCAGGAAACACCTCGATCTCCGCCGCATCAGCATTTAGGTCGATCGGCACCGAATACCCCTCCACATCGGCCCGAATGGCGAAGTGGCTAAGCAGCTTTACAGGCAGCAACCATGCCTCAAACGTTCCCTCCTGTTGCCCGGGCATCGCGCCGCGCGTCCCGGCAACAGTGAAAGGCTTACCCGCCTCAACGTGACGTCGGATCGCCAAACTATCTTCCCTGATTGGAAAAGCATCGACCGGCCGCAATATCCCTGTCTGAGCGGCCGCTACTCCGGCAAGCATTACGACTACAGAAAAAGCAGCCCGCATAGAGCCTCCATCTTCAAAAGATCACCAGTCTACATGTTGCTGTGTTCCCTCCGAACCAAGTACGATGCCACTGATAAAGAGGCCGATCATGCTTCATGCACCGTTGCGCTCCATCCTTTTGTTTACTCTTGCGATTCTCTCTTTGCCCGAAGCATCTCCCGCTGTCAGCTCATACCAGAGCGATCCAGCTACTGCGAATGAACCGAGAGCTTTGCCTGCGTCAGAAGCGGCGAAGTTCCTGCCCGCGACAGTCTTTTTCCGCGGTCAGAGCGCACCCATTCAAGCGCGAAACTCAAGCGGAGTGCAGTTCAATAAAGACACACTGCTTCTTGTTACCCTCGTGGACACCTCAGGCTACTCAAGCTCGGTCCAGGAAAAATATCAAGCCTATCTGATCACTGAGGCGTCCCTCGACATCGAAGGGCATCGGCTTCCGCCAGGCGCATACGGCTGCGGCTTCATCGCCGGCAATACCTTCGTCGTCATGGACATCGGAGGCCACGATCTCTTCTCCATCCATTCAACCAAGGACGCCACCCTCCACCGGCCCACTCCCCTTCAGGTACTTCCCGCGCCCAACGGCACCGGATACCGACTCTACGTAGGTCGCGACTATATCGACTTCGCCCGGTCCCTCGAAACGAACAACACCACTTCCCTTCATCCATGATTAGAATCGGGCTGAGATGCAACTCTTCCAGACACGTTCGCTTCTGATCTTCAGCTTATTAGCGATAATCCCCCCTGCTTTCGCACAGACTGCCTCTATGCCGGAAGTTCCGGCACCAACCGCCACATCCGACAGAGTGAAGGAAGCCGAGGACGCGTTCCGTGCTGGATCCGCAGCCTATCTTCAAAATGACCTTCTTTCCGCGCACATACAGTTTGCAAAGGTGGTCAAACTAGCCCCTGAAGTTGCCGCCGGGCACAGTGCCTTCGGAACCGTCCTGCTTGCTGAAGGAGATCTTGCATACGCCGCGGATCAACTCGAATTGGCGCACAGACTAGCCCCGCAGAATTCGGACGCCACCCTCAACCTGGCGATTACCTACTCTCAACTACACCAATATCAGAAATCGGTGCTGATGTTTCAGCTCCTAGATAGAACGAAAGTCGACGCAACGCAGGCGCTCACGCCGCAGGCTTCCATCGCCTACGCCGCCGCGCTCGCCGCAACGGGAGAGCCAGCAGCAGCTCAAAAGCAATTGGAGGCAGCTCTGGCCGGCGCACCCGACAGTGCAGCTTTGCACGATAGTCTGGGGACTATCCTTGCGCAACAGCAGAACTACACTGATGCCACCGCTCACTTCCAACGTGCTATCTCACTAGACCCATCGCTGGCATCCGCCCACTATCACCTCGGCTCAGTCTCTTTGAATCAAGGCAACCCCGCATCCGCCGTTAGCGAACTCACGAAAGCGAACGGGCTCGCCAAAGAAAATGTCGAGTATGTACTACAGCTTGGCCGCGCCCTTCGCGCAAACGATCAGGAAGAGGCCGCCCTCACAGTGTTGCGACAAGCATTGGCGGTCGACCCTGCATCGACGGACATCCAATACGAACTCGCCCTTACCCTGCAAGCCAATGACAACCCCCGCGAAGCTCTACCTCTCTTCAAACAGGTCGTGTCGGCACGCCCTCAGGACTCGGCCGCACTTACGAATCTCGGACTCGCGCTCGTGCAGACGGGTGACGCAAAGGGTGCGATTGTCTTCTACCTTCGCGCCCTCGCGCTGTACGCGCAGAATGCGACCCTGCTTCAGGACCTCGGCGTCGCTTACCTTCAGCAGAGCGATCTCGACCACGCCATTGAGCAGTTTCGTGCGGGCCTCCTTGTCGAACCTGACAACTCACACCTACATTACGATCTTGGGCTGGCGCTAAAGCTAAAAGACAACCCGACCGCAGCGGTGCCAGAGTTCCAACGCGCAGAAGAACTCGATCCGAACCTACCCGATCCGCCATACACGCTTGGCGTTCTCTATCTCCAACTCGGACGCTTCGCGGACTCCCAGGTTGAACTCGAAAAGGCCACCACTCTACGTCCCGATAACGGCGATGCCTGGGCCCTCCTCGGCAATGTCTATAAGAACAACGACGATCCACAAAAGGCCGCCGCCGCGATACGACGAGCCATCGACCTATTACCTAACCAGCCCAGCCCGCACATCAGCCTTGCTGCAGTCCTCAGCCAGCAGGGAGACACAGAGGGCGCCGTAGCCGAACGAAAAAAAGCCGCCACTCTCAGCCGCGTCGCTGTCAGCCGCCAGCGCGCCAACTTCGCGCTCGATAGTGGCAAAGCCCTTCTAAAACAAGGTCAAATTGCAGAGGCAATCGCACAGTTGCAAACCGCCGTAGACGCTGACCCAAACTACAGCGAAGCTCACTCCGCTTTAGCCGAAGCTCTCGACAGGCAGGGAAGAAGCGCCGATGCCGCCCTCGAACGACAAAAAGCCAAGAAGCTCATCGCAAACACCGCCTCACCTGCCGATGCTCCTTCCGCTCATCCATAGAGGCAGCACTCTCATCCGCCGACATATAAGCTCTCTCCCGCGCGTAAGCCGCTTACAACACTCTTTTCAACCCTTCCCAATTTTGTGATTACAATTACACGTCGAACAGGGAACCCCGAACGCCGGTTCCGGGTCAACTACCCGAGGAGTGTCCTTTTGAATTGGTCCCGCCGTAGCTTTCTCACCTCGCTCTCCACCACTGCACTGGTTCTTTCGCTCGATGACGTTCTGGCCCTGGCAGCGCCGCAAAATCCCCAACCACCCCAACAGCCGGGGTCGCGCCCCACCTATGACGCTGTTCCTCGCCCCGCACCCAAAGGGCTCCTCTCTCCCGTCGCCGGAACTCCGCTCGGCGTCAGCTTCACCGACTTGGCACGTCAATCGGGATTGAACGCAAAAACAATCTACGGAGGTGAGCACAAAAATCGATACCTGCTCGAAACCACCGGCTGCGGCGTGGCGTTCTACGACTACGATCACGATGACTGGATCGATATCTTCCTGGTCAACGGCACTCGACTCAACGGCTTCCCAAAGGGCCAGGAGCCCATCTCGCGCCTCTTCAAGAACAATCGCGACGGCACCTTCACCGACGTCACCGTCAAAGCCGGCCTGGGCCGCGCTGGATGGGGTCAGGGCTGCTGCGTCGGCGACTACAACAACGACGGTTGGGACGACCTCTTCGTCAGTTACTACGGTCAAAATGTCCTCTACCGCAACAACGGAAACGGAACCTTCACCGACGTCACAGAGAAGGCGGGCCTGCTCCAATCGAAGACGCGTTGGAACTCAGGCTGTGCCTTTCTCGACTACGACCGCGACGGGCATCTCGACCTCTTTGTCGCCAACTACATCGACTTCGACATCAAAACCGCACCTCTCCCCGAAGCCGCCGGCTGCGCCTACAAAGGAATCCAGGTAGCCTGTGGCCCTCCCGGCCTTCAGGGCGGCAAAAACATTCTCTATCGCAACAATGGAAATGGAACCTTCACCGACGTTTCGCAAAAAGCGGGCATGTGGGACACCATCGGAACCTATGGCCTCTCGGTAGCTGTATCCGACATCGACGGCGACGGATGGCCCGATATCTATGTCGCAAACGACTCCACCGCCGCCACCTTCTACCAAAACCAAAAAGACGGCACCTTTAAAGACGTAGCGATCGAAGCCGGTATCGCCTACTCCCCTGACGGCAAGCCACAAGCCGGCATGGGCGTCTCCATTGGCGATTTCAATCGCGATGGCCGCTTCGACATCGTCAAAACGAACTTCGCCGGTGATACCGATTCGCTCTACGTTAACCTCGGCGACGGAAACTTCGACGACCATACTTACATGTCCGGACTCGGCGTAAACACCCGCTATCTCGGCTGGGGCGTTGGCTTCTTCGACATGGACAACGACGGCTGGCCCGATATCTTCATCTGTAACGGCCACGTCTACCCCGAAGTCGATGGAACCGCCATCGACGCACCCTACGCTGAACACAAATATCTGTACCGCAATCTGCGCAACGGGCAATTTGAAGAAGTAACCGCGCAAGGAGGCCCCGGCATCACGACTCCGGCCCCCGGTCGTGGTTGCGCCTTTGGAGACTATGACAACGATGGCGTGTTGGACGTCGTCGTCAATTGCATCAACAGCCTTCCCCAACTGCTTCACTGCGAATCAACCACCGGTCGAAACTGGATCAAGATTCGCACGGTCGGTACAAAGTCCAATCGTTCAGGCATCGGCGCAAAGATCAGCGTCACAACAGCATTGCCAGGCGCGCCCAAACCCTTCATCCAGATCGACGAAGTCCGCAGCGGCGGAAGCTACTACTCGCAGAATGATCTCCGTATCCACTTCGGTCTCGACCACTCCACAAAAGCAGATTCGGTTGAAATCAAGTGGCCATCCGGATCGACAGACACGCTCACCGACCTCGCAGCAAACCATCTTTACGTCATTCAGGAAGGTGGAAAGATTCTGAAAACTGTCGCTATGGGCGCATCATCGCAATCGAAAACACCGACCACGCCTGCCCCGGTCTCAAAGCCATGAAGCTTCGAGCACTCTTTCGAATGGCCGTCGTCGCTAAGGTTGCGATGACGGCCTTCGGCCAGCAGTCCTACCCACCAACCACCGATCACCCTCCCCCCGCTTGGTTTGTCGATGTAGCACTAAAAGCCGGGATCACCATTCGCGACGTAAACGGTAGCGTCGACTCCAAGCGTTACATCATCGAAGCGACTGGTTCGGGCGTCGCCATTCTCGACTACGACCGCGACGGCTGGCCCGACATCTTCCTCGTCAACGGCACGCACATGCCTGGCACAACTCTTGCACCCAACCAGGCCAAACCCACCAATCATCTCTTCCACAACAATCACGACGGCACCTTCACAGATGTCACCGTGAAGGCAGGCCTCGTCTCAACCGGGTGGGGTCAAGGCGCCTGTGTCGGAGACTATGACAACGATGGGTTCGACGACATATACGTTACCGGCTATGGCAAAAATCGCCTCTTCCACAACCAGGGCAACGGAACCTTCAAAGAGGTAGCGGAGCAGGCAGGCGTTGCCGGTACCGGCAAAGAGTGGGGAACGGGCTGCGCCTTCGTCGACTATGATCGCGACGGCAAACTCGATCTCGCCGTTGCCAACTATGTACACTTCGACCTCGCCCACACGCCCACCCCAGGCCAGACATCAGGCTGCATCTGGAAAGGTGTTCCCGTCATGTGTGGTCCTCGTGGCCTCGAGAGCGCACCAAACATCCTTTATCACAACCTCGGCGGAGGAAAGTTCGAAGACGTCAGCAAGCCTAGTGGCTTCGAACACACCAACGGACACTACTGTTTCTCAGTCACTACTCTCGACTACGACGACGATGGTTGGCCCGATCTTTATGTCGCCTGCGACTCCACCCCTGCCATCCTCTATCGCAACAACCACGACGGAACCTTCAAAGACACTGCCGCAGACGCTGGCGTAGCCTTCAACGAAGACGGCCGTGAACAGGCGGGCATGGGCTCCACCGCAGCCGACTACGACGGCGACGGTAAACTCGACCTCTTCAAAACAAACTTCTCCGACGACACCTCTACCCTCTATCGCAACAACGGTGACGGGACCTACACAGACATGACCTTCGCCGCTGGACTCGGCATAAACGCCGATGCTCTCGGCTGGGGCGCCATGTTCGCTGATGTCGATAACGACGGATGGCCCGACCTTCTCGTTGTAAACGGCCACGTCTATCCAGAAGTTGACTCCGCCAAGCTAGGTTCCTCCTATCGCGAATCTCGCTTCCTCTACAGCAATCTCGGCAATGGAAAATTCCGCGACATCAGCAAGACCTCCGGCCCCGGGTTGGCCGATCCCCGCTCAAGTCGAGGCCTCGCCATCACCGATCTCTTTAACGATGGCCGTCTCGAAGCCGTCATCAACAACCTCAGCGATCGACCGATGCTCCTCGTCAACTTCGCGAAAAATCAGAACCACTGGCTCGGGCTGCACCTCATCGGCACCTCCTCGAACCGCGATGCCATCGGAGCGCGCGCAACCCTGAAATCTGCAAACCGTCTCTGGGTCGACGAAGTTCGAAGCGGCTCCAGCTACAACTCTTCCAGCGATCTTCGCCTTCACTTCGGCCTCGGCCTCGAAACCCAACTAACAAGTATCCAAATCCGCTGGCCCAACGGTCGGACAGAACTTTTCGACCCTCCCGCGTCAATCGATCGCATCATCGAACTCACCGAAGGAAAGGGCCGCCCCCTGCCAGCGTCAAACTAACCGAGCTATCTCTAACAACAAACTCGCAATCACATGCGAGGCTCGTATGGTAAACATGATCGTGAGTCCATCTCGAGTACTGGAAATGCGTGCAGGAATCGACTGCCGCTGCAAATTGAAATTGGTAACCACAAGGACACATTCGTGACCCTTCATCATTGCCGCCGTTGCACTTCACATCCCTTGGCCCTTGTCTTCTGGGCAACCTTCTTTTTGAGTTCAGGAGTGTTGATAGGCCAATCTACCGCCCCAAACTCCCAAACCACAGACACACAGTCTGACAAACCTCAAGAAGGTGGCCAGGCGCCCGCCACGGGAGGAGCCAACACCGGGGGCGCACACCCCGCAGTGCTCGACGCGGAGAAACGGCCCATCACCGCCGGCGGCTTCGTTAAGAATGGCCCCATCATCTTCCAGGACATCGCAGCAAAAGCCGGCCTGACCTCATGGACCCACACAATGGGAACTCCGGAAAAAAACTTCATCATCGAGACAAACGGATCCGGTGTCGGACTCATCGACTATGACAACGATGGCTGGCTGGACATCTATCTCGTCAACGGTTCCACCTACGACGCCATGAGCGGAAAGGCATCACCGCCCCATGCTGCCCTATTCCACAACAATCACGATGGCACTTTCACTGACGTCGCAGCAAACGCGCACGTCACCAATGACCGCTGGGGAATCGGCGTTGCCATCGCCGACTACGACAACGATGGCTGGCCCGATATCTACGTCAGCAACTTCGGCAAAAATCGCCTCTATCACAACAACCATGACGGCACCTTTACCGACGTCGCAGAGAAAGCCGGGGTCACTCTCGGCAACTGGTCCACTGGAGCCACCTGGGGAGACTACGACGGCGATGGCCACCTCGATCTCTTCGTCCCCGGCTATGTTCACTATGACATCGCAAACCAGCCTGGATCCGGCGGCAAAAATGTCTCCTACAGCTTCTGCCAGTTTCGTGGGGTAGAAGTAATGTGCGGCCCACGCGGCCTCAAGGGGGAACCAGACCACCTCTTTCACAACAACGGCGACGGCACGTTCACCGACGTAAGCGAAAAAGCCGGAGTCGCCGACAAGAACGGATATTACGGCTTCGCCTCCGTCTTCGTCGACGTCAACAACGACGGCAAGCCAGATCTTCTCGTCGCGAACGATTCCACACCAAACTACCTCTACATCAATAAAGGTGACGGCACCTTCGACGATGTCAGCTACGCCTCCGGATACGCTCTCAATGAGAACGGCCGCGAGACAGCATCAATGGGCATCGCAATCGGCGACTACAGAAACAACGGCCTGATCGACATCTACAACACAACTTTTTCAGACGACTACAACCCGCTCTATCGCAACGACGGCGACGGCAATTTCACCGACATCAGCTACCAGATGGGAATCGCAGAACCCACAATTCCGTTCCTCGGATGGGGCACAGCCTTCTTGGACTTCGATAACGATGGATGGAAGGACCTCTTCGTTGCGAACGGCCACGTCTACCCGCAGGTCGACCACACAACCTGGGCAACAACTTGGGCACAGCGCCCGCTCCTCTTCCGCAACATCGATGGCAAAAAATTTGATCTCGAACCCGCGGTCGAAGGCACCGCACTCGCCGCTCTCTATACCGGCCGCGGAATGGCCGTCGGAGACCTCTTCAACGACGGCAAATTGGATGTTGTCATCAACGCACTCGACCACCACCCCGGCCTGCTCCGTAACGTCTCCCCAGACAAGCATCACTGGATCGAGCTAAAACTCGTAGGCGGCCCCAAAAGCCCTCGAGACGCTATCGGCTCTACGGTCTACCTTACCGCTGGCGGCCAAAAACAGCGTGGTGATATAACCTCCGGAGGCAGCTTCGCCTCCACTCACGACTCTCGCGTTCATTTCGGCCTCGGTGACGCCGCAACAATCGATTCAATCGAAGTACACTGGCCCAGCGGGGCAAAAGAGAAATTCACAATCACCAAGGTCGACCAGATTGTTAGTCTGACTGAAGGTAAGGGCGCAAAAATCTAAGCCCACGACCCCTATCCTGTTCTTCCAACTTTTGATTGATATCTCTTTCCACCCCTAGAACGATAGCGAATGCTCTTCGTGGATCATTACAATCACTTCTCCTATGAAAATGCCTTACAGACGGATCGGTCGCATCATCCTCTGTACGGCCATTTGCGCAGCCACCACCTCATTTTTCATCGCCTTGAAGGCTGACGGGACCCATGCCTCCGATGCCGTCACCACGCCTGCCCAGCGAGAGATCTACACCGAGGCAGTCAAAGAACATTACAACTTCAGATTTGGGGCCAATCAACCCTTCCTGCCGTCGAACGCCACTACAGACACCGGCCAGTTCATCAATCCCAGAGCCTTCCCCGTTGCCAAATACTGTAGCCATTGCCATCAGGAGGCGCATGCCGAATGGCGCCAATCCGCTCACGCTAACTCCTTTCGCGCCCCTTGGTACATCAGGAACACCGGCCTGCTGACGGCCGAAAAAGGCATCGAATATACACGACACTGCGAAGGCTGCCACAACCCCATCGCACTCGTTTCAGGAGCGCTCACCAAGGGATCACCGGTCAATCGCAAGTTCGACGAAGATGGCATCACATGCTCCATTTGCCACTCCATCCAGAAGGTCGATGCGCGCGGTACCGGCAGCTACGTGTTGGCACAACCGACTGTTCTCCTCGACGAGAACAACCAGCCCATCTACGGCGATGTCTCTGACAAAGAGATCCTCGCCCATCTCGACCGCCACTCCAAAGCAGTGATGAAGGACTTCTACCGCACTAGCAACTTCTGTGCGGCCTGCCATAAAGCGGCCCTCCCCAAACAGCTGAACGACTACAAATGGCAACGCGCCATCTTCCTATCCGACGAGTGGCAGCTCTCCTCTTTCGCCAAACAGTCGCCTCTTCCCTTCTACGTCAAAGATCAGGTCTCCACCTGTCAGACCTGTCATATGACCCGAGAAGCGCTCGCCACCTCTGACTCTGGTGCAAAGGAAGGCAAACTTGCCTCCCACCGATGGCTCGGCGCCAACACTGTTATCCCAAAGTTCTACAACTACGACACTCAGATGGAAAAGACGGTAGCTTTCCTCAAGGCCGGCGTCTTCAACGTAGACATCTTCGGCCTTGAGAAAAATCAAGACAAAATCATCGCCCCACTCGGCAACGAAGACTTCACCGTCGCCTCAGGCGATCTCCTGACAACAACCATCATCATTCAGAACAAAGGCATCGCTCACAGCCACGTACCCGAGCAGCGCGACATGTACGAGAGCTGGGTCGAGTTTGAAGCCAAGGACGCCGCTGGTCACACCCTCATGCACTCCGGGACAATTCAACCCAACGGCGACCTCGATCCTCGCGCGCACAGCTTTACCAATCGCCTCGTAAACACTAGAGGAACGATCAATGATCTCCACCAGGTCTGGAATAATCGGGTCGTGGCCTACAACAACACCATCGCCTCTGGCCGTTCTCAAGTCGTGCGCTACCAATTCAAAGTACCCGCTGATGCAACTGGACCTATCACCGTCACCGCTAAGGTCAACTATCGGCGCTTCGATCAGCACTTCATGGACTTCGGAATGGGCAAGCACTACGAGATGCCAGTCGTTACCATGTCCGAACGTACACGCATTTTCGCCCTCGGCGACAATCCCCCGGCGGTCGACCCGCAGGACAACAAGATCTGGATGCGCTGGAATAACTACGGCATCGCCATGCTCGACGCCCAGCAATACGCCGAGAGCGTCCGCGCATTCCAGCAAGTCGCCCAACTCCGGCCTGACTACGCCGATGCCTTTACCAACATCGCCATCGCCACCTTCCAGTGGGAGCGCTACGATGCCTCCCGCACCAACCTCGACAGGGCGCTCGCGCTCAGTCCGCACAACTCCCGTGCGCTCTACTACCTTGCGTTAGTCGAACGGAACCAGGGTCAGGTCGATAACGCCATCGCCGATCTCCGCGAAGTCATCACAAAATTCCCAAACTCACGCGACGCTCATCGCGAGCTCGGCTTCTCTCTCTATCAGCAGCGCAAATATGACGAAGCCCGCACAGAATACGAGACTCTACAATCCATCGATCCCGACGACCTGGCCGCACACTATATCCTCTCCATCATCTACCGCCGCCTCGGCATGAAAGAGAAGGCCGCTCACGAGGCAGCGATGTTTGCCGATCAAAAAGACGACCCCACCGCCAGCACGTACGCGCTTGAATATCTGCGCAGACACAACGAAGTCGCATCGGAGACCGTCCCCTGGCACACACACACCGATTTTGCCCCCGAACCCGCCGTCCACAACGGAACATCTGCTCAATGAATTTGCTGCGCTCAGCGTTAGCCTTTGCTCTGGCATCCGCGTCTTGTTTCCCCGCATTCGCCGAGTCTGCAAAGCAGCGCGGAACAACCGTCTTCGTGGCTAACGGCTGCCAACACTGCCACACCATCCGCGATCAGGGCGGGGAAAGAGGGCCTGACCTGTCCGGAGTTGGTCGCACTCTGAACAAAACCCAGATCCGCACTCAAATCACACACGGTGGTCGCCAGATGCCATCCTTCGGCGACATTCTGCAGGCATCCGAAGTTGACGACCTCGTCGCCTACCTGCACTCCTGCCGCGACAAAAAGCCGAAGTAACGATACGCATTCTCAGGTCAGGAAGACGTATTATCCGAATGGAAGCGAATCCGAGCATCATGCTTGCGCACACATCGAACCTCCGCATGAATTTGCTTTCGCGTCTCCATCTCGCCCTGAGCTCCTCACTCCTCTGGACGCTGTGCGGAGTCGCGTCGCTCTCTCTCCCTGCTCAGTCACAAGACCCAAATAGCTTTGGCCATCAGTCTTGGTCCACAGAGAATGGCCTCCCCCAAAACAGCGTTCATCAGGTCTTCCAGTCCACCGACGGTTACATTTGGATTGCAACCGAAGGTGGCATAGCTCGCTTCAATGGCGTCGACTTCAAAATCTATAATCCCGAATCCACTCCCGAAATCACCAGCGATGACATCTGTTGTTTCACCCAAAGTGACACCGGGCCACTCTGGATCGCGTCATCCGACGGCCTCCTCCAGTACTCGGCAGGAACATTTCGCCGCTATTCTATCGCCGACGGCTTACCCCCCAACCGCATCACCAATCTCGCTACGGCAGACAACGGTTCACTTTTGCTCCTCACCACCGAGGGCCTCGTTAGCTTTAGCGGAAGCCGCTTCTCAAGCATCTCCCTTCCCTCCTTCTCTATACCGTCTGCAATAACCAAAGCACATGACGGCAGCATTTGGATCACATCCAACTCCGGAATCTTTCAATATCTCCATGGCCGGATTCTCCCTTTACCACTCAGCTCCACATCTACGCCGAAGGACATTCAGAGCATCGGGTTTCTCCCCGATCACAGTCTCTGGTTGCGCACGGGTACCAGTCTCACGCTGCTACAAAACGGACATAGCCGAACTCTAACAACAGGCCACGACCTCCCAGTCTCGCGCATCCAGTCTGTTCTTGCCGGCTCGCAAGGAGTACTTTGGATAGGCACCGATAGAGGACTATTCGCGCTCGACAAAATCGGGAACCACCCACAATCCGTTTCAGCCCTTGGCTCCGACAGCATCCTCTCTCTCACGCAAGACAAGGAGGGAAATCTCTGGGTTGGCACAGAAACCAGCGGCCTCCAAATCCTGAGACCCAAAAACTTTCGCACCATTCCCGGCCTCTCCGACCACCTGATCACTGCCATCACACAGGCATCCGACGGCGCTATGTGGGTCGGCACCGACGGCGACGGACTCGACCGGTTGCAATCAGGAAATATTCAGCGTCTCTCCACTCACTCAGGCCTTCTCAGCGAAACCATTCTCGCTTTGGCCCCAGGGGCAGACGGCAGTATGTGGATCGGCACGCCAGATGGTCTCAACCATATCGAAAGCGCGAAGATCCGAACTTACACCTCCGCCGACGGCCTACCCGATGATCTGATTCGCTCTCTCCTCAGTGATGAAGATGGCTCACTCTGGATCGGCACTCGCCACGGCCTCGCACATTTGCAGAACGATCGTTTCGTCACACTGACGCACTCCGACGGCCTCGGGAGTGACCTCGTCGGTGCTCTTCTTAAGTCTCATACCTCCAACTCTCACGACCTGTGGATCGGTACGCTCGACGGGCTCGCACGTCTCCGCGACGGCCACATAACAACCTTCACAAAAAAAGACGGCCTCTCCGGCGACACCATCACCGCTCTCGCCGAAGACCCACATGGCACACTATGGATCGGAACAAAGGGAGCCAGTCTCAGCGCCCTTACGACCACAGGCTTCATCTCCCTTCACCGAAATGACCTGCCTAAGAACATCGACTCCATCCTCCAGGATGATCGCGGCAATCTCTGGCTGGGCTCCAGTCGAGGCATCATCCGCGTCTCCGCTGCAGCGCTTATCAAGTGCGGGTTGCTTTCAACGTGCGATCCTCACCCAGTCTCATACGGTCGCGTCGACGGAATGCCAACCGAAGAAGCTGTCGGCGAAGGTCATCCCGCTGCCTGGAGAACCACTGCAGGACTGCTCTGGTTCGCCACACGAAAAGGCGTCGCCGTCACCGATCCCACGCATCTTGCGGAAAACCTGGTCCCGCCCCCGGTCGTCATCGAACGCTTCACGGTGGATGGAGTCGACATGCCCCTAACGTCCACCGAACAACGTATCGCGCCGGGTCACACCAGCTTTGCATTCGAATACGCTGGCCTCAGTTACGTAGCGCCCGCCAAAGTCCGCTATCGTTATCTCCTCGAAGGCTTGGACCAACGATGGACCGACGCCGGTTCACGCCCCATCGCTTACTACACCAATCTCCCTCCCCGCCACTATCGCTTTCGCGTGCAGGCAGCGAACAACGACGGCATATGGAACGAAACCGGAGCGCAAATTGTCTTCAACGTGCGGCCTCCTTTCTATCGCAGACTCTGGTTTCTCCCGCTGGTCCTCGGTCTCGGTGCCGTTGTTGCGCTCGTTCTCTATCGTCTTCGCGTTCGCCGCCTTCAATCACAGTTCCAGGCAGTTCTTGCCGAGCGAAACCGAGTCGCCCGCGAAATTCACGACACTCTCGCTCAAAGTTTCGTCGGCGTCTCAGTACAGCTCGAACTCACCTCCCAACTTCTCGCCCACTCTCAAACTGACGCAGCGAGAAAACAGATCGACCAAACCCGCACATACGTCCGCGAAGGACTCGCCGAAGCTCGCCGAAGCATCTGGAATCTACGCGCCATTACCGCGCAGAACAGCTTGCCAACACGCCTCACACGCCTGGCTGACCAATGGAGTCAAAAGAAACTCGGCACTCACCTCAACATCAGCGGTACCTACCGCCCTCTTGCCCAACCCTTTGAAGACGAAGTCTTCCGCATCGCCCAGGAGTCTTTGGCAAACGCCGCCCGTCATGCCAGCGCGACCCAGGTATCCGTCGAGCTTCGCTACGATGCAACTCGATTGCTTTTATGGATCTCAGACAATGGCAGCGGGTTCCAGGTGACCGATGGACATCTTTCCGCGAACGGGCACTTTGGTATTCAAGGTATGCGCGAACGCGCAGCTCAAATTCATGCTCAACTAACGATTGAAAGCTCTCCGGGAAAAGGCACCACCGTCACGCTGGAAGCACCCATCACTGAAGGAAAAGAGGCAGCAGTCAATGCCTGAACGTATTCGTATCCTCGTAGTAGATGATCATCACGTCGTTCGTCAGGGCCTCGTCGCTCTGCTCAACATCATCCCCGACATAGAAGTAGTGGGCGAAGCCAGCGATGGTCTGCAGGCAATCGACCTCCACAAAACCTTACGCCCGGACATAACCCTGATGGATCTCCAGCTCCCAAAACTCAGCGGAGTCGACGCCATCCTGAAGATTCGCGCAAACGACCCCGCCGCAAGATTCATCGTGCTCACCACCTTCGACGGAGACGAAGACATCTTCCGCTCCCTCCAGGCCGGCGCGAAAGCCTATCTCCTTAAAGGAATGACCGTCGATGAACTCGTCGCAACCGTTCAAGCAGTTCATAGCGGAAGAACCCTCATCTCTCCTGCAATCGCAGAAAAGCTCGCCGAGAGAATGAGCACTCAAGCCCTCACCAACCGCGAACTCAAAGTTCTGGAACGCATCGTGGCTGGCCGCGCAAATAAGGAGATAGCCTCCGACCTCCAAATCAGTGAAGCCACCGTCAAATCCCATATCAATAGCCTGCTCGGAAAACTTGGGGTCAGCGATCGCACTCACGCTGCAACCGTCGCCCTCCAACGAGGGATCGTACATCTCAAATGAGACCCGCCCAATGAAGCCATCTCTCCTAGCCCTGCTTCTGATCCTTGTGCCGCCGTCATTTGCCGCCGCTCAATCAAAGCCTTCTTGGCGCGCAGCGACTCCAACAGAATTGCAGATGGCTCTACCCGCCCGCGCTCCAGTTGAAAAAGAACACATCGAAACAGAGATGCGCACCGCCTCTGGCATTATCAACTCTCACGGAAAGATTATCGCCGGTGTCGTTCTCATCACCGCCGGCTACTCCGCCGACGGAAAATACTCCCACTACCTCTTGGTTCAATCTCCCATCACCTTCGGAGACCTCTCACTTGCTGCTGGCAATTACGTAATCGGATGGCGGCGTGGTGACGACGATCTCATCGTCAAGTTCTACGATGCCACAACCGGGCAAGAACATGGCACCGTCACGGCTCATCATCTGGCAACCGGTTCACGCGTCGAATCCTTTCGCATATGGCCTCCCACCAGCAATTCGATCCTTCAAATTGGCCGCTTCGCCATTCCTTACGCCTTGGAAAGGCAACCAACACAATAACTCCCTGGTCAAGATCGGCCAAGACGTCTTTCCCGTCGCGCAACGATCAAAAGCGACTTTCGCTGAAGCCCCGTCGCCGAATCACTCCTTGTTAGCAATGCTCACGCGCTGTACTGTAAACAGCATGAAAATAGACCGCGTGCTGATCATGGTAGTGCCCTTGCTTGCCGCCAGCGTCCTTCCTGCACAAAGTGCGGCCACATGGGAGATCGGCCCTTTCACCCGCCCTGCAAACGGCGATCCCGTCATAACTCCTAGTCCGCAGTCGATCTTCACCGATCCTATTCTCAACGCTTCTATTCACTGGGAGATTCTTCACACTTTCAATCCTGCAGCGATCGTTCGCAACGGTAAAGTCTTCGTGCTCTACCGGGCGGAAGATAACTCCGGAACCATGCAGATTGGCGAGCACACCTCACGCCTCGGTTTAGCCGAGAGTAACGACGGTATCCACTTCACACGACGTGCCGAACCGGTCTTCTATCCGTCGAAAGACACCCAACAGTTCCGGGAATGGCCAGGCGGCGTGGAAGACCCGCGCATCGTCGAAACCAGCGACGGCGCCTACGTCCTCACGTACACACAGTGGAACCGCAGTACTTACTCTGTAGGAATCGCGACCTCATCCGATCTAATACATTGGACCAAGCACGGTCCTGCATTTGCAAGCGCATCGAACGGCAAGTACGCCCAACTCAAATACAAGTCGGCCGGGATCGTGACGCATCTTCAAAACGGGCGCCTCGTAGCCGCTAAAATCAACGGAGAATTCTGGATGTACTGGGGTGAGGGCGCCATCCATCTGGCCACCTCGAGCGATCTGATCCACTGGAATCCGTTGGAGAGCGCACAGGGCGATCCCATCGAAGTGCTTCGCCCACGTCCTCAACACTTTGACAGCACGTTTCCCGAGACCGGCCCTCCACCAGTCCTGACGACCGCCGGGATCGTCGTCCTCTACAACGGAAAAAATGCAGTGACAGGCGGAGATCCGGATCTGGGTCCTAACGCATATGCAGCTGGCGAGGCCCTCTTCGACATTAGGGATCCGACCCACCTCATCGAACAGACCGAGCATCCCGTACTGAAACCGATCATGCCTTATGAGAAGACCGGCCAATACGCCGCAGGTACCACCTTCGCCGAAGGTCTCGTCTACTTTCACAGCCAGTGGTTTCTTTATTACGGATGCGCTGACTCTCTCGTAGCCGTCGCCACAGCACCACATAAATAGTCCACGGAATCGATGAAGTCGTCCGTTAGCGAATCGGGAAGCTATCCCATTCACAAGCGGCTAGTGAAAATGAACTGCAATTCCTGTACTGGCTCCGTACGGTCGCAGAGTGCCGAACGGAAAATTGAGCCACCATTGATATTCGAAATCGACAAGCCGAACGCTATATCGGCTTCTTCCCAATGCCAGATCGACTCCGCCGCCAGGAGCCAGCACAAAGTAATTGCCATCCGCATAATCATAGGGGAAATGAAAATGCCCGTCGCCAATAAGCACCTTCCCATATGCCGTCAACCATCGCCTGTGATATGGGAACTTTCCACCGACGAGATAGGTTGACTGATGGGTGCCCACCTCTTCATTGATTGTAAGAAACCGCACCTCAGCCTCGTAGCTAATTCGCTCTGAACGAGAGTAGTCGACGAAGCCGGATCCGCCTCCGAGATCGCGCTTGCCATAATCCGCCGCAAAGAAAGAGTAGGTTCCCCCCACCAGCCATCGCGGCTCCGGTGCCGATGCAGTCGGGAGCGCCTGCGCATGAAGGAGCGGTGTTGCACCAGCGAAGAACAGCACAACAACAAGCGCCCGCGACAATCTCCAAAGAGGCTGTGAGCCATCAAACCATTTGATCACTGGGTCACCGTCAAAGTCATCGGAGCAGACTGAGTCGCCGCCGTCTTCGCGCCGATAGCAGTCACATTGAAGGTGTACGCGCCTGCCGGTGTGCCATGCACATCGAGTCCACCGCAGCCCGACATCGCCATCGCTCCAGTGAAGAGCAATGCAAGCAGAAGACCGCTGAGCAGTTTGTGGCCGCGTCGCGACCGCAGAAGCGTCAACCCGAGGATCAGTCCACCTGGCAGGAAGCAAAGCGCGATACCGCTGGCCGAAGGCACTTCGGCTTTCGCGATGCTCCCAGCCGTCAGCGGAGATCCAGTATCAATCGTCAGGCTAATCGTCTGCTTGCCATTCGCATCGAGCGATACCTGATCAGCCGTAAACGTGCAGGTAGCAGCTCGCGGCAGGCCTACGCAGCCGAGCGAAAGTTGATCGGTGAAATTCTCGATCGAGGTGAGCGTCAGCTGAATCGTGCCATGCTGCGTGCTCTTCATCTGCATGGTTGGAGGATTCAAAGCGATCGTGAAGTTGGTCGCCGGAACCACCGTCAAAGAAACGGGACTCGATACAGATCCCAGATACTGCGAATCCCCTTGATAGGTCGCGATAGGACTGTAAGTTCCTAACCCCAGGCTGGTAGTCAGAGTAGCGATACCAGAAGCATTCAAAGTCGCGCTGCCAAGCGTGGTACTTCCAGAACTGAAGACCACAGTACCCGACGGAGGAACGGCCGCGTCACCTTGCAGCGTTGCAACCAGCGTGAACGGCTTATTCTCGATCGCGCTGCTCGAAGAGATTGTCAGCGTATTCTTCGAGGTGTGAAGTTGCACCACTTCAGTCAGTGCAGGCGAAGTGCCTGGGAAGTTTTGCGTGTCGCCAGCATAGCTTGCGGTAAGAGTATGCGACCCGAGAGCTAGAGTCGAAATCGTAAAAGTCGCGATCCCCGTACTACTAACACTCGACGTACCCAGAATAGTGGATCCGTCAGACAAAGAGACGAGGCCTGTAGGTGGGTTCGTACTGCTGCCCGTCACTGAAACGGTAAACGTAATCGGACTGCCAACCAGAGATGGGCCACTGCTCGTCCCACTGATGGTTCCCAAGCTATTCACCGCAGTGAGCGCAACCGTAGTACGCTGTTCGATATTCTGCAGAACTGGATTGGACGTGCTGGTAAGAGTGTTGCTATCGCCCTGATAGATCGCGAGAAGAATATGCTGACCGGCAGTGAGCGAGGATGTCGTAAGAGTTGCGATGCCATTGACCCCAACCGAAGTCGTCCCGATCACAGTAGTCCCATCTTCGAAGGTCACAGGACCGGTAGGAGCTGTCCCCTTACCAGTCACCTGTGCAGTAAGAGTGAGAGAAGCGCCTGCCACCGACGGCGAACCCGATGTGGTCAGCACAGTCGTGGTGTTACTGTTCTGTACTGTCTGGATAAGCACCGGGCTACTGCTTGTCTGGCTGACACTGTCACCGCTGTAGGTCGCAACAATCGAGTGTTGCCCAGGGCTCAACGCATTCGTTGTGAACGTCGAAGTACCCGAAGCCGCCACGATGCTCGTGCCGAGAACAACCGTTCCATCGCGGAACGCTACGGTGCCTGTAACAGGAGACCCGCCACTGCCTGACACCACAGTTGTGAACGTCACCGGAGTAGCAGACAAAGATGGGTTGCTGCTCGAAACAAGTGTGCTGGCAGTGGGCTGTAGGATAGCTTGTTGAAGCGGCCCTGACACGCTCCCAGGATGACTCGAATCACCGTTATAAGTTGCGATCAGCGTATGCGCCCCAATCGACAGGGTAGAGATAGTCAGAGTAGCCAGACCGTTGGCATCAATCCCAACCGTACCAATGCTGTTGGCACCGTCACGGACTATCACGGTACCGGTCGGTTGAGCTCCAGTCCCACTCACCATCATCGCGAACGTAACTGCGTCTCCAATAAGCGCAGGATTCTTATTAGAGTTGAGCGTGATCGCGCTCATAGACTGCTGAATCGTCTCCACAACGCCAGGCGACGTGGCAGCACTGTTATTCGCATCGCCTGTGTAGGTCGCAACAATCGTATGCTGTCCCACCGAGAGAGTTGATACCGGTAAATTAGCGCTTCCATTCGCTGCAATCGGCGAAGACCCAAGCACCGTGGTGCCGTCCGTGAACGTCACACTGCCGGTCGGAGCAACAGTCGTCCCACTAAGATTTGCCGTAAAGACCACCTGAAGCCCGGCTACCGAAGGGTTGCTGCTCGATACCAGCGTTAGGCTCGGTGCGCCTTTGTTCACCGTAATCGTCTGCGGCGGCGAGGTAGACGCCGCATCATTTGTATCTCCCGGATAGCTTGCCGACAAGGTGTGTTGGCCGAGCGAAAGATTCGAAACAGAGAGAGTTGCCGAGCCGTTCGCGCTGAGAATTGCGGTCCCGAGCACCGCTGTACCGTCAAGGAACGTAACCTGTCCTCCAGGTATCCCTCCCGAACCTGTAACGGTGACAGTCAAAGTCTCGGTTGAGTTTACCGTCGAGGTCACCGCACTCACCGCCATCGAAGTCTGAGTCGTCGCTCGCTGCACTAACTCGCTAAGCGTCGAAGAAAGGGCAGCATTATTGTTCGCGTCTCCACCATAAGACGCTGTGATCAGGTGCGTACCCAAAGCCAGACTCGTAGTATTGAACACCGCAACGCCCGCCGCGTTGAGGGTGATCGCGGCCAGCGTTGCAGAGCCGTCGTGGAATGTAACAACCCCGGTCGGCGCGGGCTCCGAGCCTCCAACCGCAGCCGTAAACGTAACGTTCGCACCGGCGCTCACCGGACTCTGACTCGATGCAAGAGCAATACCCGTTACCGGAGAAACGATGTGTGTCAGCCCGGCTGATGTGCTGCCCGAATCATTCGTATCGCCAAGATAAACAGCAGTAATGATGTGTTGTCCCACTATCAACGTCGAAGTGCTGAACACCGCTGTTCCATTCGCTGCTAAGGAAGGACTGCCGATCACCGTCGATCCATCCATGAACTGAACAGTCCCGCCCAACGCACCCGAGCTACCGGCCACAGTCGCAGTGAACGTCACTGGAGCGCCGACCGGCGTCGTTGAAGCGCTCGCCGTCAAGGCAGTCGTCGTCGTCGCCTTCACGACAACCTGCGTTATCGCTGGCGATACACTGGTTGCGTTATAAGCATCTCCCGAATAATCAGCCGTCAGCGAGTGAGATCCCACAGTAAGAGACGACAACGATAGTGTCCCGAGACCAGCAGCGTTGATCGGGCTCGTACCAACTGCTGCAGCGCCATCATAAAAAGTCACCGAGCCAGTCGGAGCTGAGCCATTTCCGGTAACAGTCGCACTCAATGTGATCGGCAACCCCGCAGTCGACGGGCTTCCCGAAGTCGAAATTACAACTCCCGTGGTCGCCTGCTGAACCGTCAGCGTCAACGCCGGAGTCGTTCCGAGATTATTGTTGTCTCCCAGATATACGGCCGTAATCGAATGCGTGCCCGTTGAGAAAGAAGGCACAGTAAAGCTCGCAATCCCCTGCGCATTCAGCGCAGCCGTCCCGAGCACAGTCGTACCGTCCATAAAGGTCACGATGCCTGTAGGAACGCCTCCATTGCTCGTGATCGAAACGGTCAGGGTATCGCTCTTTCCGGCGACCGACGGATTAGCAGAAGCAATCAACGTGCCCGATGTCACCGCCTGCTGTACCTTCTGCGTGATCGTCGGCGATATGCTTCCCGCATAGATCGAAGACCCACCGTAGATTGCGTAAATGGAATGGGATCCAACTCCCAGCGAGCTCAGCGTAATGGTCACCGTACCGCCACTCACCGTTGCTGCGCCAAGAGTCGTCGCGCCATCCATAAAAGTCACGGTCCCGGTGATCGGACTCGATGGCACCGACGACTGAGGAGTAATTATGGCGGTCAGTTGAATGCTCGACCCTGCAGGCGCATTCGCCGAGTTCGACGTAACACTCGTCGTCGTCGTGATCTGTTCAATGGTCTCCTGCACCGTCGCAGAACTGCTGCCGCCATTATTCGCGTCGCCTCCATACACGACGTGAATCGGATGCCCTCCAACTGACAAAGTCGAAAGAGTAAGAGTAGCTGAACCATGAATGTCCAGGGTCACAGTCCCCAGAATCGCAGTGCCCTCCTCAAACTGAACTGTGCCCGTCGGTGTCACCGAGCCACCGCTGGTAACGCTCGCTGTAAAAGTGACAGGTGTTCCGAAAAAAACATCTGGGTTGCTCGTAATCAATGTAGTCGCCGTCGAGGAAGCAGCAACGACCTGAGTAAGCGACGACGTGCTAGCGATCGAATTGGCGTCTCCGCTGTAGCTTGCCGTGATGTGATGGGTTCCAACGATCAGCGATGTCGTGCTGAAGTTGGCCGCTCCTGATGCATTGAGAGTGACCGTCCCGAGGTGGGTTCCTCCATCGGTGAAAGTAACGGTGCCCGTAGGAATTCCCGAAGTCCCAACCACGAGCGCAGAAAAAGTCACGTTGGCCTGTGCCGAAGAGGGATTGAGGCTCGACGTCACAGTAGTAGTGGTCCCATCTTTTACGATCTGAGTCACAGGCGCGGATGTTGCAGGCGCAGTATTGTTATCTCCGGCATAACTCGCCGTAATGATGTGAGTTCCACTCGCGAGGGACAGCGTCGGAAATACCGCGACACCGGTGCTGTTCAGACTGGCGGTCCCAATCGTCGTCGATCCATCAAGAAAAGTAACCGTGCCTGTCGGTGTCACTCCCGTGCTCGTCACCGCAACAGTAAACGTCACAAGCGCGCCGGTAGCGGACGGAGAGCCACTGGTGTTCAGCGTAATGGTCGACGGATCAAGCGTCAGAACCTGGCCGCTTAGAGTAACCGTCTGCGGACTGTTTGGCGAGTTCGACAGGACAGTAATCGTTCCCTTCACCGGGTTGCCGATCACCGTCGGTGCAAACTGCGCACCAATAATGCAGTTGAAAGCCGAAGCCATCGGCACAGTGGTCGAGCAGGTCGTAGCAACCGGGTCCAACTGTGTGTTGACGCCAGGGTTGAGATCCGAGATATTCAGCGCAGCGTTACCATCATTCTCAAGCTCCTCATCTTCAGTGCTCGAAACGCGCTGTACTCGAATCGCTGGAAAATTCAACACCGCGTTGATACTTTGGACCAGGCGTATCCGGTTGTGAAATACATCGCTGACGTAGAGATTTCCTGTTCCATCAAGCGCCATCCCGTACGGTCCATACATACCCGCTCCATTCGCGGGTCCACCATCGCCACTGAATGACTCCTGGTTGCTACCAACAACCGTGTCGATCTCCCCGGTCACGGCATTCACCTTTCGAACCCGGTTATTGCCCGCATCAGAGATGTAGATATTTCCGGCGGCGTCGATCACGGCACCCGCCGGGCTGTCCAGCACAGCACCACTTGCTGGCCCGCCATCGCCGGAGAACCCCGAGGTTCCATTTCCCGCGATCGTCGAAATGGTTCCGTCGAGCGCGACCTTGCGCACACTGTGATTATTCTGGTCGGCAATATAAATCTGACCATCCGGGCCCACCGTCACGCCCCACGGTCCGTTCAGGCTCGCACTCGTCGCCGGCCCTCCATCCCCAGCGTAGGTTGCCGCGTGGTTGCCTGCGAATGGAGAGATGATTCCCGTCGAAAGATCGACGCGTCTCACTACATTGTTTCCGCTGTCCGCAATATAGAGAAAGCCATTCACCGGATCGATCGCAACCGAATCGGGTGTATTCAGATGAGCCTGGATCGCGCTTCCCCCATCCCCCGAGTACCCCTGCGATCCCAGCACGCCCGCCACTGTCGTTATGATTCCCGTCGACGCCGTGACCATGCGAATCGCATGATTATTACTATCGGCAAAGTACAGGTTCCCCGCCCCATCGAGAGCAACCGATGTCGGCAGGCTGAGCGAAGCCATCGTAGCCAATCCGCCGTCACCTGTGTTACCCGCGTCGCCGTTGCCCGCCACCGTCGACATCAACTGCGATGCTGCATCCACACGTCGAATGCGATTGTTGCTTGAATCGGCAATGAATATATTTCCAGCCGGATCCACCGCCACTCCGAACGGAAGGAAGATCGGCGAAGCTGTAGCAGGTTGCCCATCTCCCCGATAGATCCACGATTCGTCGCCGGCAACCGTATTGATGATGCCCGGCACAAACAGGGCAAGCGGTCCGCTACCCGTCGCTACCAGCCATGTATTGCCCAACGGCAACCCCGTCGGATCGAATAGCGCCACCGCTCCTATATGTTGACCGGGGTACTTCGGGCTGAACGTCACCGGAAAGCTGCAAGTCTGACCCACTACAAGCGTGCTGCCGGTCAAGCACGTACCAGTCCCCGAAATCGCAAAATCAAGATTCGCAACACCGCCCGTAAGCGCACTGACCTTTCCCAACTGGCCATTTTTCGTCACGACAACTGAAACCGTTTGAGCCGCCGAGGTATTCCCCACAACAGTCACCCCAGGCAAGGTCACCGGCGCCGCGTAGCTGCGTGTCGCCGCTCCGCACAACACCATAAGAGCAAGCAAGGTGCACAACCCCGCTTGAAACCATCCTCCTCGAGAACGCAACCCCTTACTGGCCCCATCGGTTGAGGACATCAGAGAGAAACGCAGACAGAAAAGCTGTACATCAAATCGATCAAGAGCGAGCATGGTTCACCTCAGAAGCTCAACGGCGGAGATGGAGATTGCGACGTAGCTCCAAAGTGGGGAGAGAAACGCCAGAGATCGCAAGGTACAGCCATGATGCCCTTTGGTAATCATGACTTTAGGCAACTGTCCCGGAATGGAACATTACCCGTAAGTTGCATAAGATCTGCGGCAAAGGCTCGCTCTCAGTCATCAACGGTTCATCTCTTTTTGCATGAGATGGAACAGCATTCGAAGACTCGAGCCGAACACACCGCAGCATCAGCTCATTGCCCGTTCGGCAAATTCCCTGTTCCTGAAAACGGCTGCGCTAAGAGTGTTATCAGCCCGCGCAGCGGGAGATCCTCTAACTCAAAAATCCCATGTATGGGTTCGAGCCAAAGTTGGAGAAATTCGGAAACACCTGTTTGACTTGACCATCCGAGAGCCCGAACCAGCGCGCAAGCGTTCCAGCATATTGCTCAACAGAAGTTGTAGGGATCAACCGACCTGCTCCCATATCATTTGCCTGGTTTGAGCCGATCATCGGATATTGCCCGTACATATCCTGGCCGTTCACGGCGCCCCCCGTAACGATGTGATGGCTCCCCCAGCCGTGATCCGTTCCAGCCGAGTTTGCCGTCAGCGTCCTGCCAAAATCCGACGCAGTAAAAGTGGTCACCTGACTATTCAGCCCCGCGGTCGTCATAGCCGTATCAAAATATTCCAGTGCCTCACCCAGTTGCGTCAGCAGGCGCGCATGTTGCGGTGCCTGATTGTCATGCGTATCGAAGCCGCCCAGCTGAACAAAAAATATCTGCCGGCTCACCCCCAGGCTGCTCCTCCCACCCATAATTCGCGCCACGGTCTGCAGTGAAATCGCGAGCGAATTATCCGTCAGCTTATTCAGCACTGGATCCAGATATTGAGGTGGGTTTGCCACTCCTCCCGGTCCGGCCGGTAACATCGAACTCGCAAGGCTAGCCTGCGCCGCAATTGAGCGCCCGATGATCACTTCGTACTCTTTCGCAAAAAGATTCGTCTCTTCGGCAGAGAGAATCGATGACAGCGCACTCGATCCAGCCTGTTGACCAAACAACGGACTCGCCAAACCGGAGATCGGTATTGGGCCGGCCGAAGTGACATTCAGTTGAAACGATGTCTGCCCAGACAGAAACAAAGCGATTCCCGAAGTCGAAATACAAGTAAACGCAGCATTGGAATTCATTGTCGAGATCAGGTCCGCCATCGCCCCGCCCCAGCCTTCGTGAACTGCGCTCCCGCCATTCGCAGCAATCGCCTGCCACGCCGCCGTCTGATCAAAATGCGAATACAACGAAGCCGGCAGCGGAACCGAATTAGCTTGAATCTGTGCCTTAGTCGTAGGAGCGATCAAAGTCCCCGTATTTGTAACAACCGCTGCACGCCCAGCGTTGAAAAGATTCTGCACCCCTGTCAAATATGGATTCAATGCAAACGTGCGCCCACTCTGCGGCGTCTTCAAAACGATCGGAAGAAGATCACTCTGGCTATAAGCAAGCCCCGGCGCTCCCGACCGCGCCGTCGTAAACGCGCTAAAAGACTCCGCATCCGTCGCAATCACCGTTCCATGCCCGTCATTACCGCCAGCCAGAAAGATACAAACCAGCGCGCGATAGTCCGTCGGACTGCTCTGCTGAGCCATCGCAGCAACCGAATTCAATTCAAGAAGAAAAGGACTCACGGAGAATCCGGCCATTGAGGCCATCGACGCTGTTCGAAGAAACTGCCGCCGCGATAGTTCATGCTCATTCATCATGTTCTCCGTCTAAAACTGTGCGCTGAAAGATGGCGAAGCCATTGTCAGGAAAATCGCCATCTTCACGCGGTTGGCCAGTGCAGCATTGATCGCATCCTGATCTCCCGCTGGTACCGCAATCGCATTGACTGCAGAAAGAATCTGGCTGCGAAGCGTCCCGTCCATCTCTCCCGCCATCAACAGCAGGTTGATGCGATCAAGCAGTTGATCCGGCGTGCCCGCCAATCCAATCTCCGTCGCGTAGTTCGAAAAAACATCAGGCCCCGAACTCGTGCCTGCTCCAATCACACTCTGCATGTAATTCAGATATCCGACAACAGTCGACACATCCGTCATCCCCATCTCCGGAGCCAGCAGCCCAGCTTTCGCAATGCTCGTCCCCGGCGGGACATACCCCGGCGCAAACCAATTGAAGACGCTCGGCGAACGAAGCGACATCTCTCCCAATCCATAAATTGGATCTTCTGTGCTCCCGAGATTGTAAGCACCGTTCCGCGACTGAGCCGTAAACGCCCGCGCCCACTCAACATAGCGAAGCAGCGCCTCACGCACCTTCCCATACTGAGGATTGCTGCTCGCTGCCGCGGCATTACGCGCCTCATCATCCAGCAGAATCGCCGTCAGTACGGCCTTCATATCTCCGCGAACCCCGGCCCCGTTATCTTGAAACACCGCGGACACCCGTCCCACATAGGCTGGACTGGGATTACTCGTCACCAGATGCTGAATCATCTGCTTGCAAACAAACGGCGGCAGATTCGGATGATTGAACAGCGTATCCAGCGCGATCTTCAAATCCCCCACCGGGTCAGGATTCGACTGAGTCGGAATCGTAACCCCAAGAAAATCTTTTTCCTCAGTCGAGTGATGATTCGGAAAACTCTGCATCGGCAAAATATCTTCACCAAAGCCAGTCCCGACATAGGCACAGCAGTTCGACCACGCCGTATTACTCTGGTCGCCCGGTATATTCCAACTGAAGCCCGTAAACACCTTCGCCAATCCCATCACATCCACATTCGAGTAAGTAGGAATCGGCTGTCCTGTCGGATCCAACTTCTGCGTTCCATCAGGATTCAGCTGATAAAGCCCAATCGTAAACAGCTGCATCACCTCACGCGCATAGTTCTCATCAGGATCGCGCGTAGCATCTCCCTTGTCATTGCCCATCACCGACAGGTACTGCCCCATCATCGGATTCAACGTCACATCTTCCAGAAGCTGTCGAAAGTTGCCGAACGCATCCGCTCCCAGTACGTCGTAATAGTTCGCCATGCCGCGTGGCATCTCGGCCAGCGCAAAGTCCTGGCTCGAGACAACCATCTGCTCCGTCAGCGCATACTTCACACGCTGCCTAAGTTGATCGCTCCCCGAGATCGCCTGTTGCCAGAAGCTTCCCTCAAGATAAGCATCATCCGCATCGTTCTGCACAAACAGCGCCGCGTTGCACTTCACGTCACCCACAGCGCACGGCGGATTGTTCACCACCAGCGCCTGCTCGACAACAGGCTCATGCAGTGTCGGAGGAATATTGAACTGCTCATTCATCCACGCCGTATAGCCAATCTTCGACAGGTGATGGATGTCAGCATCCGCCGCCCCAAAGGTCGCCTGTGCCAGGAAGCGCGACGCATCCTCTGGCGAAACCAGCGGCACCGGCGGCGTACCATTTACCTGCGCAATAAGATCGGTTGAAGTCGCGGGTCCCGGACTGGGATTCAAAACCTGAAGATCGAGATTACCCGGATCAGTCGGACTGATTGCTGCAGTCAACTGTCCATCATTATTGAACGTGGTGGGCACCGCTGCACCATTCATTAGCACCTGCGCTCCGTTGATAAAATTGCTGCCGTTAAGAACAACCGTCGAAGGCCCGACATCAAAGGTCATCGGAGCCGCAGAGTTCAGAATCGGAATCGGGTTGTACACCGAGATGTTTTGACTGATCGACACGGTCGGATCATCCAGACTGACCGCCGTCAACTGCACAACATTGTTCGGCACCGGAACAACAGCAGGAGCCGTGTAGGTCACGCTGCCGTCTGCGTTCGCAACGATCGTCCCTATCTGCGCATTCCCACCTGCTGTCCCGTTGACCGTCCAGGTCACACCGGTATTGTTCGTCCCGCTGACCGTCAAGCCAATCTTCACGCTGTTTGTAACCCGCACAGTCGTGCCCGCATTCGTTTGCAGGACGAGCACAACCTTCCCCGGTCCCACAACCTCCGAGACAACCGCCGAATTCGCCGCCCCCGGATCGGGGTTGTTCACCGTCAGCGAGTAAGTCCCCGGATTGGGCGCCGAGATCGATGCCGCCAGCTCAGTGTTCGAAACAAACGTCGTCGGAACCGCCACACCATTCCAGAAAATCTGCGCGCCATAGATAAACTGCGACCCGCTGATCGTTATTGTGGTCGTCCCTTCAGAAAAGCTCGACGGCGTCACCGAATTAATAATTGGAATCGGATTCAAAACGCTGACCTTCGCCATCCCAGGCGCATCCTGCGGAAATGCATTCGCAAGACTGGTGATTGTCACCGAATTATCAGGCGTCGGAACAAGCGCCGGCGCCGTATACAAACCCTTGCTATCGACCGTTCCAAACTGCGCGTTACCACCCTTTACGCCGTTTACCCAGAACGTGAGAGGCGACCCGGTAACACCAGTCTCAGTCCCCAACTGCAACGTCTGGCTAACTCTCACCGTACTGCCAGTCGCCCAGATCGACGACGGAAAACCTTTATCGTAACCTGATCCGCATCCGCTCATAAAGGTGCAGAAGCCCAACATCCATGCAATCTTCAGAGAAGGAGAGCACTTCAATCTATGCTGCATGAATGACTCCGCATTCGTACAAAATGAGGCACACCTTCCATAACTTCAAAGAGTCAGAGGGTCCGCGACGAATTCGTCTCCAGCTTATCCGCGATTTGTTACGAAACTAGTTACCTTTTGGCACTCACAGCTGCCACAAAAGTTGTACTCAGACAAAGAGGCTGCAGCAGCAACCATCAACGACGAGAACCCACACACCAAAAGGAAAAGCAGGCGAGCTCAGCCCACTCATTAGTCGTCCAAGTTTGGCAACATTGCTCCGAAGCCGGAGAGACCCGAAGACCTAAGCCTTCCCGCGCATCTTCGCAGCCCACCACCGCGACCCTACCAGAAGAAATCGCCAATCCTTCAAAAACTCCGGAGGCTTTCCTTCAATCGCGTGTCCCACAAACTGCAGTAGCCACCCAAAGCAGAACAACCCCACCCCTATCCACAACAAGCGATGCCACACGATCGTCGCCAAGAGCACCGGCAGCGACAAAATAATTATCGGTATCCCAAACGTATGCGTCAGCCTGTTCAGCGGATGCTGATGGCTCTCCGAGTACTCCGCAATCCAACTGTCCCAACTCCGTCCGCCAAGCATGACGACACCATATACTTCCCCATTCACAGCCCGCAACCAAAATCATCCTGCCCCGCCCATACTGCCTTTCGCCCGCCTCTGCCATCCAACCAACAACATCCTCTTCGCGAACCTTTCAAGCGAAGCAGAAGGATGCAGGAGTCTTCACCAGCATGGCTAAGGAGTGGATCGCGAATCTCGCCCAGGACATCAAGCAAAAATCCCACGAAGCAGCCGAACAGTACGGTCGCTCACAACACCAGGCTGGCATCATCACCACTCAGGGCAAGCCTTTCTTCGCTGCATTCGTTTCCTGTCTCGAAGAAGACGTGGCCGAGATTAAGCGTCAGCTTCAGGGCGACGTCACCGCCTCGGAAACCACTATCCAGACCAACGGTCTGACCGAGGTCAAACTCATCCGGAGCCGCTTCCCCTGGTTCGACGCCCGCATCACCCATCACGATCCCACCATCATTCTTGATTACGCCAAAGGCCTCGGCGTAGCCGGCGATCCAGCAATCGATCGCAAGTCGCGCCACTTCGCCTTCCAGGTCACCGACGACGACGCACTCTACCTCCAGGACGCCTTCGACGACAACCCAAAGCGCTTCCATCAACCAGAAGACCTGGCCCGCCACATTCTCCAGATACTCTTCGAGCTCTAGACTCGCGAATCGAAATCCTGCGCCATCACTCCCACTGCGCCTTATGTCGCTCCACCCACCAGCAGGCCGAATTCCCTTGCTGCGGAAAGATCGACCTGCTGCATGTCACCGGCACCGTCCCCATATAGTCGTACTCCACCTTGCTGCCCTTCAGGGGAGTAGCCAGAAACTGATTAACCTGCACTGTCTCAAATGCGGTCCCATGGGACACGCGTGCCCGCAGCACCGCCCAATCCCCCACCCACAAGGCCCCGGCTGCAACAGCCAGCGCCACCAGCAACCGAATCAGCCGCCCAAACCAGAGTTCCATCAGCCAAAGTATTGCACAAAGGTAATAAGCATTCAGGCCGACAAGCCGATAACTCTCTTCAGGGGAAACCTCCTTGAACGCTCGCCAACCTACGCAACCAGTCATTCCATATGCCGCACCGCGTTACTGCAGAAAATTGAGGCCAGAGGATCGAATGAAGTTTAGGAAAACGCTGACCAGCTTGGCCCTGCTCTCCGCGCTCCCCCTTGGCCGCAACGCATTGGCGCAGAGCACTCCCACCGCGACCCAGCAACTTCAACTCTCAGCCTTCGTCGGAGGAACCGGCACATTTACCGATCTCGCAGGCGGAAAAAACCTCGACGTCACCGCCGGAGCAGACATTACTGTTCTCACCTTCGGTCGCTTTCGTCCCGCCGCCGAGATCCGCGGCTCCTATCCCATCAACGAGGGCACCATCAGCAGCCAGAAAAACTTCCTCCTCGGCCCAAAGGTCGAGTATCCCCTCGGCCGCGTTCACCCCTACGCCAACTTCCTCATCGGACGTGGTGGAATCGACTACCTTCGCGGCGGCTACATCTTCGGCAATGTTCGCTATCTCAGCTCCAACACCCTGGTCCTCTCCCCCGGCGTCGGCCTCGACTATAACCTCACCCATCAGCTGGCCGTCAAAGTCGATTTCCAGTACCAGCACTGGGACACCCCCGCCGTCGCCTCCGGCAGCATCAGCCCCAAAGCCATCACCCTCGGCGCTGTCTACGTATTCGACTTCAACCCACACCATGACCACGCCCAATAACCGCTAATCCGTCTCCGCCTATGGACTCAACTCCCGGCACAGCGTATCTTTTTTGCGGGAAGCCTAAATCCATAGCAACCGGAGAGAAAAATGATTCGCTCAACTCGTCGCGTGATCCCGGCCCTTGCTGCATCGCTCATCTTCACTCTTTCTGCTCCATCTCTCATCGCTCAGGAGCCTGCTCCCGCGCCCAACGCCACATGGTCGCAGGAAGACACCCTCCGCATCGTCAAAGAGGTGCAGCAAAAACTCGCCAACCTCACAACCTATGGCGTCTTCGACTGGCTCACCTTCGGTATTAAAGGAAAGACCCTCATCCTCAGGGGCTACGCCTCCCGCCCCGTCTTGAAGAGTGACGCCGAAAACGCCGTCAAAAAGATCTCGGGCATCGACTCGGTCGACAACGAGATCGAAGTCCTTCCCCTATCCCCCATGGACGACCGCATCCGCGCCGCCGTCTACAACAACATCTACACCCAGCCCTCGCTGCGCAAATATAACGCCAATCAGGGCAGCATCGGCCGCGCCATCGGACCCGGCGCCGGCATCGCCCTCGCCGCCGGAGGCATCACCAACACACCGCCCATGGGCTACCACGCCATCCACATCATCGTGAAGAACGGCAACGTCACCCTCTACGGCGTCGTTCTCAACCAGTCTGACTCCGCTATCGCAGGTATGCAGGCCAACTCAACCCCAGGTACCTTCAGCGTCGACAACGACCTCATCGTCCAGGGCTCCGCCGCCAAACCGAAAGCAGCAAAGTAAACTCCACACCCTTATCAACGCAGGGGAGCCGGTTCGTTCAACCGTCTCCCTGCGCGCATAAGAACAGAAGTTTTTTAGAGAAGCGCACTCTAAGGCTGGCGATCCTGTCGGCTAACCGAACACCATCAAACAACCCCTAGTTCGATCGCACTCCCTGGAACGAACCCGTCCCTCCCCGATCATGGAAGTTGCCAGTGAAGGTGTTGCCTTGAACCACGCCTTCGACACGCGGCCCATCCACCCTCCCACGAAACGTCAAGACATCGCGCGTTTTGGTTCGAACCACAAGATGCTGATTGTCGATCGTGCCTTCGACGCCGCCCGACTGGTTCGGCCCCTTGAAGTGGCCAGAGATCACATTCCCCTTCTGCTCGAGTTCAAGAAACTTCGAAGAGGTGCTTCCATTCGGATCCTTGCAGTACAACGTCCACTTACCCGCGACGCTGGCCGGCTGTTGCTCCGCGGGCGGTTGCTGCGCGAACAAAAAACTACTGCTAAAAACCATCAAAGCAAAACAAAACACCAGAATCCTCAAGCCGTATCTCTTCACCACGTCCTCCTGGCAGCACAACCGCATAGCAAAATCTACAGCAATTCTCTGACTCTTACATCCTTTTACAGCAGCCACGACAAATAGCAGGATAAAATCCTCGTCGAATCTCGAGATCGAATCCAAGCATTCAATCCCAGCATTGCAGCCCAACCCGGTTCATCGAAAGGACGCTCCGCGGCTATGCCGAACCCAACACCTCAAAGCCCCATCAGCCGCTCCCTTACCCGCCGAACCCTCATTCACAATCTCGCCCTAACCGCAGCAGCCGCCACCGTCCCAAAGGTCCTCGCTCAACCCCAATACGGCGGCTCCAACGGCCAGCAGCGCGGCGAGATGGGCCGCATCGCGGGAGCCTTCCGCCAGCAATTCTCCGTCCCTGCCACCTCCATCGCCATCTCCCGCAACGGCCAGTTCGTCTACGACCAGTCCATCGGCATGGCCGATCGCCAACACCTCGTCCAGGCCCAGCAGGACAGCCTCTTCCGCATCGCCTCCCTCTCTATACCCATCACCTCCGTCACCATCTTCTCGCTCATCGAACAAGGCAAGCTCAAGCTCACCGACAAGGTCTTCGGCCCCTCTGCCATCCTCGGCATCAAATACGGCAATCCACCCTACAAGCAGTACGTCGCCGACATCACCGTCGATCATCTCCTCACCCACACCTGCGGCGGCTGGCCCGCCGACAGCACCGACCCCATGATGCACAACGACGGCTGGGACCAAACCAAACTCATAAGCGAAACCATCGTCAACGTGCCCCTCACCAGCCCTCCCGGCACCAACTGGGCCTTCTCCAACTTCGGTTACTGCATCCTCGGCCGCGTCATCGAGCAGGTCACCGGTCAGCCCTACCAGACCTACGTCCAAGCCAGCATCCTCGCACCCTGCGGCATCTCCACCATGCAGATCGCCAAAAACAAAGAGAGCCAGCGCGCCCCCAAAGAGGTCGTCTACGTCGGCCAGTACTCCGAAGACCCCTACAAGCTCAACATCACTCGCATGGACTCAGACGCCGGCTGGATCGCCTCCTCCACGCAACTCGTCCAGTTCCTCAACCACGTCGCCGGCGCGCCCAACATCCCGGCCCTCCTGAAGCCCGCAACCATCCAGCTCATGACCACCCCCGCTCCCGCCTACCCACCCGGAGACGCACGCTATGCCCGCGGCTGGATGGTTCGCAACAACGGAACCGGCCCCTGGTGGCACAGCGGCAGTCTCCCCGGAACCACCACCATCATGCTTCGCACCTCTACCGGATTCTGCTGGGCAGCCCTCGCCAACACACGCACCCAACCCTCCAACCAAATCGACGCAGCCATCGATCAAATGATGTGGAACATAGTCCGCACTGTCCCCTCCTGGAACGCCTAAAGAGCAGCGCCATAGTTCAGCACACATGCACGGCCTTCTCCGACCTCGCGGAGAAGGCCATGCGTGCTAGCGGTCCAGCCGTTCCAGAATCGGCGCCAGCAGGTACGCGACAAAGAACCCACCGCTCCAAATCAAGGCCGAGCCCCAAAGTATGAAGCGGCTCACCTTGCTGACTTCTCCGCACGTGCTCGGATCGTCCGCCTCGCAGCTCTCACCGTCCCGCAATCGTGGGGCGATAACATACGTCATCACGAAGCTGGCCGCGATGAGCGTACCGGCAATGCTGAAAGTCCAGACTTTATGTCGAGAAAGACTGACAAGCCACGGAGCGGCAGAGAGCAGCGATGCAACCGCCGTTCCCATTCCAAGCAGGACCAGCACGGACGGCAGCGCGCAACAGATAAGCGTGCTGAACGAACTGAAAAGCGAAAAATAGTTGAGCAGGGCCGCTCGCTTGGCCCGCCTTTCAGGAGTGCAGGGAGACGAAGTCTGTGTCATTGTGCCTCCGTGATGGTGTTGTAGCGCAGCGTATCCGACACCTTCCCTTTGGGAGCCTGCGGAAGAACGCCCGTAACAGTGACCGTCTTGCCGAGAAGAGCCTCGACCTCTATCCGACTAGCAGCCGGAACCAGAGCAAAGCGATCCTGCGTTCCAGCGACCTCAAAAAATGGCGCGCTCGCCGTACCGGTCAGTTTTCCCCGCGCGACGACAATAGCGTCTTTGTGAGTAAAGCCATTCTTCTCGACCGCCTGATTGAACTGACTTATGGCGGCGCTGTTTCCCGGACTAAGCTTGATCGTGACAAGGCCGGTGTTCAGATCGACATCCACGGTGTTGACACCCTGAATCCCCTTCATCGAAACGTGGATGGCATGGGCGCAGGGAGCGCAGTCCATGCCGAAAACGGTAAGGTTGACCTGCTCGTATTCAGCCTGAGCGGCGCCAGTGGAGAGAGCGAGAGCAGCTGCAAAAAATAATTTCTTCATGGTCAGTCCTTTCAATGGGAGCTGGTGTGTGCGGAGTATTTGAGATAGCTGAAGTTGATAGCGAAACGAACGCGCTCTCGGCCATAGATCGTGTCCGACGCATCACGAAAGACAGGAGCTTGCGCCCCGCCTGAGATAGCAACGTTTTTGAAGATGGCCAGTACCGAGGGACCAAGCCACAGCGTTGTCGTGCTGCTGTTCGGAAGAATCAATCCGCTGCTTCGCACATTGCCGGTATGTTCTCCGGTGAACTCTGCGAAACCCCGGTAGTCCCACTGGTCGTAGCCCCGCCGTAGCTTGGCCGGACGATAGCCATAGACACCACTCCACGAAAGCGTGTCCGGCCTTCGATCATGGGAGGCTTCGGCAAAACGGGTGTAACCGCCTCCGACCCAGACATACTGACTCCGGGAAGCGAGTCCGGTGGCAAGAGTCCCGGCGACGCCTGGTGCTCGATGGAGATCGTCGAGAACCCCCGAGTCCTGTGTCGGCCCCGGAACCACGACCCCAAGAGAGGCGGTCGATTCTATCCTCTTTCCGACACTCGTAACCGAATGCAGAAAGCGCCATGACGCTCCGGCAGACCACTCGCTGCCGGGCACGATGCGACTCTCCGGGAGAGAGCCGCTACCGAACATCGCAGGCAGGAACGCATTGACGGTGATGTGAGGGGTAACGCCGTATCCAAAGCCGGACCCGGTCGAGAGTTGTGTTCCTTGGGAACCGTTCCTACCGAAGATGCCGGTATCGAAACTGAGTTCCCCCTGTGAGTTGACCGGGGTGGCATAACCGAAGACAGGGCCGTGGTCAGCAGCAACAGCGATACCTGGCAATGCCAAAGCAAATGCCAGAACCATAAGACATTTCATGATTACTCCTTCGTTGAAACCAAATGAGGCACAGGCGCACGTTAAGCACGCAGGTCATCGGCTACGAAGGGCAGATCAGATTCTGAGAACAGTAATCTTTGCGATGAGTAGTCCTGGCGGCGAATGCTCGTCAGGAATATCGAGGAAGGGGGATGGAACCGTCTGGACGGCGGCAAACACCGGCGTCAGCCAGTGGACAATCGCCCAATGAAGCTCGATTGAGGGAGCCGTCGTTGCAATCTGCGGATGCTCGTCCGTCCGAACTTCTGTCCGGCAGCAACCCGTCTTCGCCATCTCGCCACAGTTGCCGTGCATGGCTAGGCAGCAGGCGTTCTCCTCATGGCTCATTCCGCCGTCTGTCATGCAGGCCAGAACGGGCGCTGCGGCAGAGAGCAGGAGCAAGAGTGCGACGATGCCGACCAGGCGCTTCATTCAGCTTTCAGTATAAGCGTCGGAACCCGCAAATTCGTAGCTGGTCGGGGAACATGATCAGGACTTCACCGTCACAGTTTGCCTTCGGTCCAAAAACAGGAAAAACCTGTCAACCCCCTTAACTGCAAATCCCCGCGCCAATCCTGAAGATTCGCCTGGCGTATGAGTTATGCTCCAACCGCTATACTGGATACAGTGAATAAAAGCCCCGGCGAAGCCGAGGCTTTTTCTATTTGGGGGAAACACACTACGGACTAACGAGTTGTTGGACAAAGAGATAGGGAAATCACAAATGAATCCCGATTGCGGAAATCGAGTATCAGCCTAGCGCAACGGGCCCTTTACTAACCCCTTTAGAAAGACGAATTTGCCCGTAACCCCTTTCGATGGACGAATTTGCAGCTCGTGGCAGGTCGTATGTCAATGATAATGAAACACTTATGCGGTGGCAACCCCGGGGGGGGGGTACCCCCCACAGCCTACAGGTTGAAGAGCTCCCGTAGCCGTTTCGTCTGCGACCGGCTCACCGGAATCTCAGTCTTCTGGGCGTCGTCCATCCGTAACTGGTAGCTCGACTTGAACCACGGCACAACCTCTCGTATGTGCTGGATATTCACCACATAAGACCGGTGCGCCCGCCAAAACGTCTCCGGATCGAGCTGGTCCATCAGCTCCTCCAGCGTCCGACAGTTCGACTGACCCTCAACCGCCCGCGTCACGACACTGATCGTGCCCTCTTCGATCGACGCGAAGCAGATCTCGCGCTGATCCACCAGCAGCAACCGGCTCTGCGCCCGGACGATCACCTTGCCGGAGTTGGCCTTAGGCGCCTGCGTCTGTTCCTCGACCAGCCGCAGCAGCGCATCCAGCTTCGCGTCGCTGGCGGACTCCACCGGAGCCACCCGCCGCGCCTGCGCTTTTTCAATCGTCTGCATCACCCGCTTCCGATCGAACGGCTTCAGCAGATAATCCACCGCATTCACCTCGAATGCGCGAACCGCATACTGGTTGAACGCAGTAGCAAACACCACCTGAGGCATCGGAACCTTACGATCCAGCAGTTTCTTCAGCACGCCAAAGCCATCCAGACCAGGCATCTGAACATCCAGAAACACCAGGTCCGGCTTATGCGTCCGGATCAGTTCCACAGCCTCGATACCATTGGTTCCCTGAGCCAGAACCTCAACTCCACCCGCGCGCTCCAGCAGATACTGCAGCTCCTGCCTGGCCAGAGGTTCGTCGTCGATGATAAGTGCAGTCAGTGACATGCTCGCAACTAGTCACTATATACGCGCAGCCGCGCCGGCGCCTGATCCTTGGCAAGATCGTGCCCACACTGCGTGCAGTACACATCCGTAATCTGCACTCCGCGGTAGCAGCGCCCACACACAGGAGCCAGCTGGAACTGGCACTGCGGACAGAAGTGCACGCTGGAGGTGATCTCGGTACTGCAATGCGGACAAGGCATCAGCATCGGCTGCCGCAAGAGGAAGTACACGACAGCCCCGATTCCGCCCGGCAGCACCACCACGATCAGCATCCATAATCCAGCCGGCATTCGCCGCCGCCGAACGTCGCGGCTCACATACCCCACCAGCAGAACATAGCTGGCAAACGCCGTTCCCCACGAGTACCCCATCAGTAGCCGCATCGGCAGCAACTCATGCTTGTGATGCGGCAACACGCCATGGAACAGATACTGCACCGCCCCGAATACCAGGATGGCCAGCACCACTGACCACGTCGGGATCATGCTCAGCTCATCCTCACCCTCTGCCAGGGGAACCTGCGATCGATCCGATCCCTGACTCCAAAATCTCATCATCCAGCCACCTCGCGCTTACGGGCACGGCGAAACAACACCAAAGCGAGCAAAGCCATCGACACAGGGAAAAACCACAAACAGAGAACAAGAAACTGATTACTCGCATCCGGAACGCCGTTCGATGTTACGTCGTAGGCGTCCAGCGCGCTCCAAACTGCAGTGCAGATAATGACAAACAGCGAGGAACAAACCGCTAATGGGATCCACAAGCTCCGAATTCGACTACGCCGCACGGCAAGCATCTTCGCTCGCTCCCGCACCACGCGATGAGTTCGATTGACCACCGATGCACGAACCCCAAGATTACGAGCTCCTCCCAAAGCTTCCTGATGAGACGTATTGGAATAGTCCTGCGGAAAGAATTCGTTGCGAGCCTCGCTCATAACTCGACCTCCGCCGAGCGACAAGAAGAGCGAAGTCGCTCCATCTCCGGCCTCAACGCTACCAATCCGCGATACAACCTCGACTTTACCGTCGATAGAGGCGCACGAGTTACATTTGCGATCTCTTCCAAGGAGAGTTCTTCATAAAATCGGAGGGCTAGAACCTCTCTGTAGCTAGGTTCCAGCCTCAGCATCGCCTCACTGATCTCAGCGCCGTTTTCACGGGATTGAAACTGTTCCAGAGGAGAAGGTTCGGATATTGCCACCTCAAATGGGCGATCGTCCTCTTTACCCTCACGCATCTCGTCGAGGCTGGCCATCACGCGCTTTCGCGACAGGTCGATCACCAGATTTCGAGCAATGGTAAAGAGCCACGTGTCGAACCGCGCCTTCCCGTTGTACTGTGCTCCTCGCAGGAGGACCCGCATCCACGTCTCCTGAAAGAGATCCTCGGCAACCTCACGCTTGCCTGTGAGGAAAAGTAGATATCGCAGAAGGCGGTGCTGATAAAGCTCAATGAGGGCGTCTAGAAGTTCCGGGTTTTGCTTCTTGAGTCCCTGAGCAATCGCCGCGCTTTCGCTCGAGACTTGGGCAGCGAGCGCCGAGGTTAGCGAGATGGCACCATTTTGCACACTGCTAGAGACGTTCGTTTGCCTTGGCAAGACTCGCTTTTTGTCGACTCGGTCCAAAAAAGATTCCTTCAAGAGACGCCAACCGCCCGGCCTGCCTACTGTATTACTCTTCAGTCATTCTAAGGCCTCGCCTCTTTTCTCGGGCTGGGCGGTAGACTTGAGGGATGGAAGTTCTTTATGGGCTGCACCCGGTCGAGGAGGCTATTCGGGCGGGGGGGCGGCAGCTTGACCACGTTAGTGTGGCCCGGGAGCGGCGGGATGAGCGGTTGGAGAGGCTGATCGAGCTGTGCCGGACGGCCGGGGTTCGGGTGTCTCTGGAGTCGCGGGAGCAGTTGACCCGGTTAGCGAGGACGGACGCGCACCAGGGCGTGTTGGCGGTGGTTCGGGAGCGTAAGTTCCTGGGGATCGAGGATCTGCTGGCTCCGAAGGCGGAGGGACAACACAGGTTCTTCCTGGCGCTCGATGGCGTCGAGGATCCGCATAACCTTGGGGCGCTGCTGCGGACTGCGGATGGAGCTGGCGTCGATGGGGTGATTCTGCCGGAGCGACGTTCGGCGCCGGTGACGGCGACTGTGGCGAAGACCTCTGCGGGAGCGTCGGAGCATGTGAGGATCGCTCGGGTGACGAACCTGGTTCGTGCGCTGGAGCAGATGAAGCAGAAGCATGTCTGGGTGCTTGGGCTGGATGAGCGTGGAATGCCGGATTACACGGAGTACGACTTCAAGAGTGACTGTGTTCTGGTGTTAGGGCGTGAAGGCGCTGGATTGCACGATCTGGTGAAGAAGACTTGCGATCATCTGCTGCGGATTCCGATGGCGGGACAAGTGTCATCGCTGAACGTGTCGGTTGCGGGCGCGGTCGTGATGTATGAGGCGATGCGACAGCGCCGTCAACCTGCAGCTCCGCCGGCTGCACGAAAGCCTTTGAAAGAACGTAAGGGATTGGGATCTTGAAGAGTTTTGATGTTGTTTCGGCTGGAGGTCGCTGGCTGGTTCTGGCGGCTGTCTTCGGAGTGAGTTTGGCGGGAGCGCAGGAGGCTCCTCCTTCTGATTCGCCTCCCCCACCACAGGGTAAGGTGCTGTTCGATCGAAATCTGGATACGCCCGAGGTCGAGAAGAAGGAGAAGCCGCCGGTAAATCAGGTGGCCGTTGAGGTCAGTGATGCGGAGCGCACGTCGCTCACGTTTACTGCGTACGATCTGGATGTTCATGTGACCCCGTCACAGTCGATGCTGGCAGTGCACTCGAGATTCACCGTGAAGAACTCGGGGAAGACTCCACTGACGAGGCTTGTATTTCAGATCTCTTCGGCTTTGAGCTGGGAGAGCTTTGCGATGCAAGGCGAGGGGCGCGTTGTGCCTCTCACTTTCACGCAGCATGCGATCGATACGGATGCCGATCACACGGGCAAGGCGACCGAGGCGGTGGTTTCTCTGCCTAAGCCGCTTGAGCCGGGAACTAGTCTTGCGCTTACGGGCTTCTACTCGGGCGAAGTGGTGCAGTCGGCGGAGCGGCTGGAGCGAATCGGCGCACCACTCGACCAGGCGTCTCATGCGGACTGGGATGTAGTCACCTCGGAGCAGACGGCGTTGCGCGGGTTCGGCAACATTCTGTGGTATCCGACGGCGGCGGCCCCGGTGTTTCTGGGCGATGGCGCGAAGCTGTTCCAGAGTGTGGGGCTCAACAAGCTGCGACAGGCCGATGCGACCATTCGAATGCACCTGACGGTGGAGTATGTCGGCGATGCGCCGGATGGCGCGTTCTTCTGTGGCCGACGTGAGCAGTTGAAGAAGATGAGTGAAAATCAGAACCTGCCGGTGGCTGAGTCTCCTGGAATAGCTACAGCTGATTTCGCCGAGCAGCCGTTGGGATTTCGTACACCCAGTCTTTTCCTTACCGACCGGGCGGGCACTGTGACCGACAACAGCCTGATTTCGGCAGTGACTGACCACTACGATGCAGTGCCGAGTTATGGTGCGGCGTCGACGAAGGTGCAGCCGCTGCTGACGGAGTGGCTGGGAGCCGGGCCGCTGAAGATGCTGAACGTGCTGGACCATGGGGGGCAGCCCTTTGAGGACGATGCTTTGCTGGTGGTGTCGATGCGCGCGGCTGCTCCGGATGAGTTGGCTCCTTCGCTGGTGCATTCGTTGAGCCATGCCTGGTTTGGGTCGTCGCATGTGTGGCTGGATGAGGGTGTGGCGCAGTTTCTGTCGCTGCTGTGGATTGAGCAGAGCCAGGGGCGTGAGGCAGGTATAAAGCATCTGCAGGAGGGGACGAATGCTCTTGCGTTGGTAGAGCCTGCTCCGACAGCAACTTCTGCGCCAACTTCTGTAGTGGTCGCGGGAGCTAACGATCGGCCCGTCGATCCCGGACAAAGCCTGATCCTGGCGAGTGATGACGTCTACTACCGAACGAAGGCTGCGGCAGTCCTCTGGATGTTGCGGTCGCTGGTGGGCGATGACGCTTTGAAGAAGACGCTGCAGGCTTACCGGACCGACAAGCTGGACAGCGATCCGAAGGAGTTTCAGCGAGTGCTGGAACGAACGGCGAAGCGGGATCTGGCCTGGTTTTTTGATGATTGGGTGTATCGGGATCGCGGCCTGCCGGACCTTTCTATCGCCAATGTAACTCCTCGTGCCCTTGAGAAGATCGGGGACAAGGGAAATGGGTATCTGGTGTCGGTTGAGGTGAAGAACGATGGGGATGCCGCGGCGGATGTGCCGGTGACGGTGCAATCCGGCACGTTGACCTCGACGCAGCGGCTGCGGATCCCGGGGCGTTCGAGCGCTTCCACCCGGATTGTGTTTGAAGGGACCCCAAGCCAAGTGATCGTCAATGACGGTAGCGTGCCGGAGACTACGGCTTCGATCCATATCAAGGAGATTGCTACGCATTAGTCGTTCCTCTCTTGGGGGTGCCGCCCCCCCCCCGGTTACCCGCGTGTAAGTCGTTTCGTTTTAACTACTTACGGGAGATCGCTCCTCGCAAATTCGTCATTCGAAAAGGGTTGCGGCTAAATTCGTCCAGTCAAAGGGTTTATGGGCACTTAAATACGAAAACCCCGGTTTATGCCGGGGCTTTTTTGTGCTGTATCCAGTATAGCGTTTGGAGTGTAACTGATACGCCACGTTTATCTTGTTGTGTGGGTTAGGGTTAGGTGTTTTAGGGGCTTGACAGGCATTTGGGGCCGTAGCAACGACCAGCAAAAGACGAAATACGGGGGTTTCTCCACTGCGCTACTCGCTAAAAGCTGCGAGTAGCTTCGGTCGAAATGACGATCTCATTCTCGAAAGGAGAAAAGCGGTAATCAGGGCAAATTCTCGGTGCGAGCGGCGACATCTGGTGCGGGTGGAGCTAGTGGTGAGAGTGGGAGGCTGGGGTGCGGGGTGAGGTGTCGGTCCAAGTTTGGGGTTGGCCCCAGAAGCGGGTGGCGGTGAGGTCGATGCGGTAGGGGCCGGTGGCGCGGTTGGCGGGTAGGGCTTCAGCAAGGCCGTCGCCTAGCTGGGGAAGCGCTGTGGCCAGGGCCATGAGGCGGGCGTTGGAGGCCATTCCGGTGAGGTGGAAGGTGCAGCCGGTTGCGTCGAGGTGGCCTTCGAGGGTCGCGGGATCTTTACCGCCTAAGGCTAGAGATACAGGGAACAGTTGAAAACCGTCGACTGTAGGAGGAGCTGGTTTATGGTGCCTGGTCTGTTGGGGGTTGGGAGGGGTTGCCGTCGGAGAACGCAGAGCTACGTCGCCGATGACTAGAGAGGCCGGGCCGGCGTGTGGGCTGATGAGGCTGGCGTTGGTGAGGAGAAGGTCGCCGTGCCAGGGGAGGGTGCCGGCTGGAGAGGGAGCGTAGGCGATGTTGCCAGTGAGCGCGCCGGCGGCGGTGATGTCGGCGGGGACGCGGGAGCTGGCGACGTGGAGCCAGTCGAGGAGGGTGGCGGCGGGTAGGCCGGGAGTTCCGATTTGGACAGAGGAGGATTTGGGGTTGCGGAGATCGGGGAGGGTGCCGGTGAGGGCGATTATGGGGGCATCGGAAGAGCCGGCGGGGGGCCAGCTGCAGCGAAGATCGTCGAAGGCATGGAAGTCGCTGGTTGCGGTGCCGAGGCACTGGAGGTCGATGTCCATGGGTTGCGCTGGGACGAAGTCGGCGCGGCGGGCGTCGGTGAGGCGAAGGCGACTTTGAACCGTGCTGTTGCTGACGGTTCCTTGCGCGTTGGCGGTGAGATCGAGTTCGCCGCGGAGGCCGGCGTCGCGGCCGAGGAGGAAGCGGCTTGCTCCGCCGAGGGGAGCGTTGCGCCATCTGCCGCGGAGACTGATGGGGACCTGGTCGAGAGAGGCGGCGCGGCCGAGGGTTCCTTCGAGTTCGAAGAGGCCTGTGTCGGAGACGTCGGTGTCGGTGCGGGCGGGGCGGGCGGAGAGGCGGAGATGCCACTGCTGGGGGTCAGGGAGCCACAGGGCAAAGTCTGCGTCGGTCAGCGAGATGGGGGATTTTTCTCGGTCGAGCTTGAGGTTGAGGCGGGCGCCGGTGGCTTCGATATAGGGGAAGCGGGGGCGGGGCCGGAGGTTTTCTGGGCGGTGGGGGCGGCCTCGATGTGGGCGGCGTGGAGGAGGATGCTCTCGAGGTTCCATTTGCCGTTGGAGAGGTGGACGAGGTTGACGCTGGGTTCGGTGAAGCTGATGGTAGAGAACTCGACGCGGCGGCTCCAGAGGGAGCTGAGGCGGAGGGTGGCGCGCACTGAGTTGGCGCGGATGACGGGCTCGTAGCCAAAGGCGGGGTCTTCGTCTACGACGAAGTTTTCGAGCGTGAAGCCGGGGAGCGGGAGAAGGTTGAGGGAGACTTTGTCGAGGTGGACAGGGCGACCGAGGCTGTTGCCGATGCTGGTGGCGATGCGGCGCTGATAGCGGTTGACGCTGATGTAGGGAGGAAGCAGGACGAGCAGCATTACTGCTAGAACGGCGAAGGCCAGGTAGAGGAGGCGACGGAGCGTGTGCTTGCTGAGGGACGGAGCGGTGTCGTGTTCAGCGGCGTCGCCGAGGTCGATGGGACGCTCGTAGGTGGGTTTGGTTTCCTGCATGAATGTTGGTCCGGCGCGGTGGATTGGGTCGCGCCGGAAGAACCTCTTACTTGATGAGATGGAAGGTGCGGCTCCAGCGTGTCTGGTCGAAGATGTGGATGAGGATGTGGCCCATGAAGCTGAGGCGATCGCCGATGCTTTGTTTGTTGATCTGGTCAGCGGGGGTTTGGAAAGACCAGTAGACGAAGAGGGGGCGGCCTACGATGTTCTCGCGCGGGACGAAGCCCCAGTAGCGGCCGTCGAGGCTCTCGGTGCGGTTGTCGCCCATGGCGAAGACCTTGCCGGGGGGGACGATGAGGTCGCCATCCTGAACGTGGCTAGGGAGTTCGTAGCCCCAGCTGGCGGTGACATTGCCGTAGTTGTCGGGCGGGACGGCGGGGAAGTCGTCGCGGTAGGGATCGAAGGCATGCTGGGGATTGTCGTCGTTGGCGGGCATGCCGGCGTAGGGCTCGTTTTGTGCGACGCCGTTGAGATAGACGATGCCGTTGCGGAGGTGGATGCGGTCGCCGGGGATGCCGATGGTGCGCTTGACGAGGAAGAGATCAGGCTCGCCGGGCTTGAAGAAGACGATGATGTCGCCGCGTTGGACGTCGCGATAGAAGGTGAAGGGCGCCCATTTCGCGGGTGGGGCGAGGGAGATGCGGTCGACGAGAACGTGGTCGCCGATGAGGAGCGTCTTGACCATGGAGGCCGAGGGGATCTCGAAGTTCTGGAAGATGAAGGTCATGACGAAGAGGCCGATGGCGAGGACGGTGCAGATGGAGGCGAGGGACTCGAGCGGAGTTTCGGCCTGCTCATGCTGGACGACGTCGGGGGTGGTGGCTTCGGTTGTGATGGTTTCGGGCAAGACTCTTCTCCACAGATACATCTATCAGTGTATCGCTGATGGGGGTGGGGTGGCGGGAGGTTTTGGCGGTGCGGAGTGGTGAGATTTTTTTGGGGCGCGGTGGAATGAGGGATTTTGGTGTTTTTGCGGGGGGTTTTGGGGAAGAGTTGGTGGTTGGATGTGGTTTTTTGATGGTGTAATTGTGGTGAAATGCGTGGTGAATGTGGTGTTTTGGCAGTGGTGTTTTTGGGCTTGAAAAATGCGCCACGGTTTTGGGATTTATTTTTGGGCGGCTGATTGGGTTGGGAGACTTTAGACTTGGTGCCGGGCATGTCAAACTTTCATTGGGCCGGACGACCTTTTGGGAGGGCGACGGCAAAATACAGACTTCGAGGAGGCTAGTCATTCGATGAGTCAATCCATGAACAAGATCACTCCGTTTCTATGGTTCGACACCAACGCGGAAGCTGCGGCGGATTTCTATCTTTCGGTTTTTCCGGGTGGGCGCAAGCTGGATGAGCTTCGCGCCGGCGAGGCTGGCCCGGGGCCGAAGGGCTCGCTGGTCGTGATCAGCATTGAGATTGAAGGACAGCAGGTCACTTTTCTCAATGGCGGCCCGAGTAATAAGCTGAGCGATGCTTTCTCTTTCTCGGTTCGGTGCGAGAACCAGGAGGAGATCGATAAATACTGGGCGAAGTTGACCGAGGGTGGCTCAGAGACGGCGTGTGGCTGGCTCAAGGACAAGTTTGGCGTCAGCTGGCAGATCGTGCCGAAAGATATAACCAGACTGGTCAGTAATCCGGGCGGTATGAAGGCGATGATGACGATGAAGAAGCTCGACATCGCCGCACTTGAGAAGGCTGGGGCTCAGGCGAAGTAGGTTTGCGTCGCGGAGTGTGCCGAATGCGATACAGCGGTTCGCGCTGGCGCGCGAATACCCACATCTCAGACTCGAGATGTAGGGCACCCGGCCTTGTTAATTCACCGTGAGGGTGAAGTTGGTTGAGGCTTTGATTGCAGTGTTCACCGAGTCGGTTCCGGTCAGCGTGAGGGTGTAGGTGCTCGAGCCGGGTGGGGATGTTGTGTTGGCGGCTCCGCCGGAACTTCCACCTCCACTTCCTCCGCAGCCCGAGAGTCCGATGCTAGCCGCTGTAATGAGCGCTATAACGATCCATAGTGAAGGGCCGAGTCTTCGTCTTCTCGTGAAGAAAGAGCCGCAGGCTATCAGGCTTGCACAGACAACGAGGCTTGCGTTGTTGCCCCACGGTGATGAGTTTTCTTTCCTCGAGGAGGCGCGTGAGGTGAGAGTGCGAAAGTTCGAGCGTTCAGCGGGGGCAGTGGAGCTACATATCGAGCCTACTCCGATGGTGAGTGTGGCTGCGTTCGGGTTGCTGGATGATGGGCTGATGAAATAACAGACTTCAGCGGTGCCCGTAGTAGTTGTGGCGGCGAGCGACCAGGCGACCCTGCCACTGTAGCCAGCATTGGGCGTGGCGCTGATTGGGATGCTTCCCTGGCTGCCATTTGCGACCGTGAGATTCGCGGCTGCAACAGTGAAAGTTCCTGTGGCGGTTACGCTTCCGACCAGGATAGGCAACGTTGCACTGGAGGGCGCGTGGGTTGCGTCACCGGGGTAGGTTACGGCCAGCAGGTGGGAGCCGCTGGTTGCCGGCGCTACGAAGCTGAAGTTCGCGGCGGAGCTCGAGTCATCGGGATCTGGGGAGAGCGCCAGAGACTTTTGTGCAACGGTGCCATCCATCGATACGGTGACAGAGCCCGATGGGGTAGGAGCACCAAAATTGGGAACCACGATGCCAACTGTGATCTGCGTTTGATCACTGGCTCCAGGCGCGACCGAAGTGTTACTCGCGTCAAAGGTAATCACTGTCGATGGAAGGCTTGCAGTGCTGCTCGAAGGCCATGCCTTTACGAGCTGGCCGAAGTCGATGCTGCCCAATCCAGTAGCTTCGTCGTAGCCGGGTGTTGCTGCGTAACCCGATTCGCCAGGCGATGCGCAATCGGTGACGCCGGAGACGCAAGCATTCGAACCCGAGATGATGTCGTGGAACGCGGCGGCGTAGGATGTGGGATTTGACGCCAGGCTGTAGAGCACGGGATTGACGTTTCCTTGCCCAGTAGCGTGCTCGATTTGATTCAAGATAGCTACTAGCCCTGCGAAGATCGGGGTCGCAAAACATGTCCCTCCAGCAACGGTGTACTGACTGTCGCCTACGCAGCTGGTTGCCGGATCAGTGAGGCTGGAGTCGTCGGAGCATAGGAGGTATCCGGGACTAGCGATTGAAGACTGGAGAGCAATGTCAGGCAGCAGTCTATAGGCTCCAGATGATATGCCGGGGACACCGCTTTGCCATGTGGGGCGGGTGAAATGAGCACTGGTTCCACCGCCGCCTGCCGCGATGCCAATTGTGGCTGAATCTTCATTCCAAACTGTCTCGGGCACATAGGACAGGAGCGAGCTCACTGTATCGAAGATGCTGGCGCTGGCCCAATACTGACTGGATCCTGCGGCAAAAGTTCCTGCTGCCATCTGAGTTCCACCGACCGCGGTGATGAAAGGACTATCCGCAGGATAGGACACTGCGAGGGCCTGCTGCTGGGTGAGAGGGAGTCCGTCTGATGTGAAGAACGCACAGGCTGTAGAGCCGCTGTCGCCTGATGCTGCAACTAGGGTTTGTCCCTGAGCCGAAGCCTGCTGGAAGAGTGCATTTCCAGCGTCAAGATCAGTCGCGCTCATAAGCGATTCGCAAAGACCATAGCTAATGCTGACCACAGGAGCGATGTTTTGGTCGACGGCAAACGCTAACGCGTCGAAGACATCGTAGTTTTGGTTAGCGCCGACGTATACCAGAAAGATGTTGGCGCTTTGTGCGATGCCGGAGGAGTATTCGAGATCGATCTCTGATTCGCCCTCATCACCGAGCGAGACGGCCTCTACTCCAGAGCCGGGAACCAAGACTGCGTTGATGGGGTTGTACTTTGAAAAACCACTTTGGAATGCGCTGACTTTGGATGAAGTTGAAGTATCCACATAGGACTGACCGACAACAGCCAGCGCCTGACCGGTGCCAGTGAACCCACTCTTGTAGAGAGCGTTGAGGTCGTACATGGTCGCGATATCTTGCGGGCCAAGATAGTGGGTTTGAGTTGAAAGCGTCGTGTAGTCGGGTTGGGGGCGGGTTTGTACTTTGATGGTTGGCTTTGGGCGGAAGTTCGATATGTGGAGTACTGCTGCTGTTACTGCGGCCAGCTCTGATGGAAGTGTGAGGTCGGCAGCGGGGGCGAAGTGCTGTTCGCCGTCTACCTGGTAGTAGTGAAGGTCTGTACCGAAGGCAGATTGTACTTGCGTGGCCGTGCCTGAGAAAGTGATGCGATCGCGGCTGCGGGTGGTGCTTTCGATATGGAAGCCGTGAGACTGCAGCCAGGTTTCTGCGGCAGCGAGGTCCTCGTCGGCCATACCGAAGCGGGTGGCGAAGGTGTCTGGCGTGAGCCACTGGTGATAGAGGGGGGAGGATGGATTTTGCTGCGAGGCTAGCAGTTGCTGAAGATCCGCTTCCTGCGCGGGCGACCGCTTGAAGACCAGAGTGATGCCGGGGATGGACAGCTGCGGGGCGACAGCACCAAGATCCTGCCCGCGTCGCGCCTGTGGAGTGCGAGACCCCGTGAGCGTGGTTCGAGCAGATCCCGCGATGGCCTGGGTGAGTCGCCGGGCGGGTCTTTGGGCAAAGGCAGATAAAGAGCAAAACAGCAGGACCGTCAAAAACAACGGCGGAGCAACTCGGCAAATCCGCTTCATACGGGTGATCAAACTTTCGGGAGCCTGGATGATTGTGGGACTGGAGGAAACCTTAGCACAGAAGGGCGGGAGATTGGGAGTTGTCGTCATCGGGTGGAAGACGGCCGTACCGCATGCAAGTATGGCCGTCTTCGCATTTTTGTTCAGTACTGGAAAGACGGTCTCCGGTTGTGTGTATTGATGATGGAGGGGGTAGCTACGTGGGGTGGATTGTGGGCTTGTGGCGACTTCTGCACGAAGAGGTTCGGTTGTTGTGCGAGGGTGGTGTCGGTGTCCCAAGTTATGAGGTTGGCGAGGGTTGTTTTGGATATGGCCGAAGCTAGATCTTTATTGAATCCTTGATTGAGCCAGAAGAAACGATCGCCGGTTCGCACGGCCTGAAACTGGTCTGCGAGGATGGTTTGAAATGTGGGGCCGACGACTGCGCCTGAAGCGTGCTTCTCGGCCAAGCCTCCCATGAACAGGTCGAGTTTCGATATGTCGCCGTAGACGGTTTGGAAGTTTCTTTGCAGGACCGGGTCGGCGGTGAGGTCGGCGAAGGAACTGTAGGGCGTCAACCCGAGGGCTCGTCGTGTCTGGTTGAGAGTGCCCAGACCTACGTCGCTTTCGCGTCGTATGTCGATGGCGATTAAGTCCATTTCATCTACACCTCCACCGACGAGGCCCGCGAATAGCAGATTTCGCAGAGCGCCTACGGTGTAGACATCGGTCGCCTGAGAGAAATCAATGCCGATGGATCGCAGGAGCGGGTTGATTCCGTTTGCTTCATCGATCTCCGGCGTGTTGAAGAAGGCTTGTGCGAGCGACTCGGTGAAGATGACGTTTCCCTGGTTGTCGAGGCCCTCTTGAGTGTCGGATACCTGTGAGTGGCCCACACGGAAGGCTGCTGTCGAAAACTCCTGGGTGACCTGGGCGTTTACCGTGGAGTTGTAGCCTTTGTATGGTCCGATTGCGGAGCCTACCAGGGTTGGCAGGAACTCTGTGTAGACGATGTTCTGGTATTCGGCGGTGGTGATGGCCTTTGCCATGTTGTAGAGCTGCGTACCTGTCCAGTTGGGATGCTGGGATTTGAGGATGGCGACCCAACGATTATGTTCGCGCATGAAGAGGATCGTGACGGCGGTCAGCTCGGGGTTTTCCATCACCCTGGGATCACCTGTGATGAAGGTGTCGTCGACGACGGGAAGAGCCTGACCGTTGTCTGAGGTCATCAGGGTTCCGTCGGGGTTGGTGAGGCTGGCGGCGATTGCCGGGGTTGAGCCGTAGAGTTGAGAGAGGTCCAGGTAGCCGGCGACCGTGTTGATGATGGTGTTGGTGGCGCGACTGCGCGTGTCTCTCGTCATGGGAATGGTTGTTCCCGCTGCGAAGACGGGGTCGCCGGGTGGTATGACGATGTTGATTGCAGTTGAGGTGAGCGGGGTTTCTTCAAGATCGAGATCGTGGTCTACGAACTGTCCGAAGACGTAGAGCCATGCGGTCGCGACGGGATCGTCGGTCTCGGCGTTTTGGCCGTTAGCACCGGTTCCGCCGGCGATTACGTTGCTGATCGTGCGGGGATTGGGTGCGGGCACGAGGCCGTCGTTTGTTCCTCGTGCAAAGTTCAATGGGGCGATGGCGATCTCCGGCGATCCTGGAACGCTGTTGAGGCGCGGGTTGGCGAGGTTATTGCCAGTGCCGCCGATCGGCCGAAACTCTTTGAGAAGATCTGTGTCGGGTTGTCGGCTAGACGGTTGGCTTTGGGCGGTCGCGCGACACAGGAGAGTTGCGAATATTAATGCTGCAAAGATCATGCGGGCATTCATGACGAACATTTCAGGTTCCGACCTTTCTTGAAGGTGCATTTTGCGCAGCCGGCAAGGTTCGCAATGTTTCCCAGGCGACTGTCAGTGAATGTTGCGCGGCGCTCGGTCGGTCGTTGGCGATTGAGGCCGTGGTTCGCCCAGAGCGTGCCAGCGACAGAACGCCAGACTCTCGTAGCGTGTGAATGACTTCGGCGATCAGCAGAATTCAAAAAATAGGTGCAGGGGTACAAGAACTTCCGGCCGACCCTAACAACCTCTAATTAATTTCGTCAGCAGACAGGTGCAACTATCAATGCTTCAGAAATACCGATCATCCGGGTGGGGGCCCCAAGACTCATCGTCGCTCATCGTCGGGGAGCTCATGAGCAGACGAGGGCGTAACAGTCAGCAACGTGGCGAATCGAACAACCGACGACGGACGAATCTGAGTTCGCCAGATCATGGGCATGCCTCAGACTCGATTTGTATCGGTACTACGCCGATTACTGGATACAGGTGTTGTGTGCAAGCAATTTCACATCCAGATCTATCGAGTGATCTAAATCGAGTGAACGAGGCACTATGCAAATTTTGTGCATGGAGACGCACAGATTTGCAGGGAATTTATTTAACGGCACTAGCGTCGAAATGTCCGAATGGAGGGAACAATCTTCTCATGCGCGTCAGCTTTTGCCTGGCGCCTACGATCTCGGTATGGAGATACCCGTAGAAATCACGGTCTCAAGATTTTAGGGCTGGTTTATGATCACGGGTTCTTCATCTAGCTTGACCACGAAGGCATCCTGGTTGGAGGCGGATTTACCTCCGGTGTAACGCATGCCTGCGGTGTAGATGGTGGCGTATGAGTTGAGGCCCAACGTGAGTTGGGCTTTGTGACTGCCACTCCGTTGATGGAGGCGCCGAGGAATATGGTGTAGAGCGGACCGTTTCCGTTTGCGTCGAGCTTCATGAGCAAGCCAGCGGTTGGGTTTGGTGTGAGGGGTGGAGCGCCGGGGAAGGTTGTGGAGGAGGTGCTGCCTGCGACCCACGTCTCTCCGGATGCGTCTGTGGCAATCGCGTAGCCGTCAGAGCTGCCGTCGGTACCTGAAAATAGTTTGGAGTAAGCGAGTTTGCCTGCGGGCGAAACCTTTGACACGAATACCAAATCAGGATGTGGCGATTCACAGGGCGAGCAGAAGGTCCCAGCGACGTAGGCGTTACCGGCAGAGTCCAGCGACACTGCCGTGCCGACGGTGGTCTCGAGGCTCAGAGAGGTTGAATATACGAGCGAGTCCCCTGCCGGGCTTAGCTTGGTCAGGAACGCGGAAGGCGATCCGCCGAACATGGTGGACTGGTAGCCAGCGTATGGGAAGTCGCTCGATATAGCTTCGCCCGTAACGTAGGCGGAGAGCGAGCTGTCGACCGCAATGCCAGAGATTGAATCGACATTCGATCCACCCAGATAGGTGGAGTAGACGAGCGAGACTCCGTTTGGGGCAAGCTTCGAGACGAACCCGCTGACGGCGGCTCCTCGGTAATATTCGTAGCCGTTTACAACCGGAAAATCTCGTGACGTGGTGTGTCCCGCTACGTAGGCCGATTGAGAGGCGTCGATGGCGATGGCTCCGCCGTTCTCGCCGTCGGAGCCACCGAGGTAGGTTGAGTAGACGAGGCGGTTGCCAGAAGGTGAGAGCTTGGTGACGAAGACTGTACCGTCGCCTGCTTTCTTTTCAAACTGATAAGCCTGAGCGACTGGAAAGTCGCCGGAGTGGGTTTGGCCGGCGACGTAGACGCCGCTGGCGTCGACTGCGATTCCGTAGCCTATGTCGTTGTCTCCGCCGCCGAGGTAGGTGGAGAAGACGATGTTTCCACCTGTGCCTAGTTTGGTTACAAATGCGTCGGAGTCGCCGGACCGGCCGGTCTGGATGACTCCTCCGACGACGTTGAAGTTGCCGGAGTAGGTCTGTCCTGTGACGTAGGAGAATCCGCGGCCATCGACGGCTACGGCATTTGCGGCGTCGGTGTCGGAGCCTCCGAGGAAGGTGACGAATCGGATGGTGGGATCGATCACGAGGGATTTGGCGTGATCATATTTTTCGATGGTGAAGCTTGCGGTGTTTCCTTTGACAACTTGGAATCCGCCTTTGATGGGTACATGCTTTCCATCCACCAGCTGATAGATTTTTGGCTGGGCATGACGAAGAAGCTCGGTTTTGTTGGCGGTTTCGAGCACGAGGTCGCCGTTGGCTTTGTCCACCTCGAGGCTGGTGGCTCCTTCGAACTGAAGTTGAATCTGTCGTGGATCGGATCCTGGAGCGATTACGAAGTCGTATTCGAGTGTGCTCTCGTCTCCGTGAAAGATGAGATCGACGCCTTGATAGACGCTTACCACTTTGACCTGCGCGTACTGCGGGATATCGGTGTGCCAGGCGGCTGGCGTTTTTCCGATGAAGTAGTTGCTGATGCCGCCGGATGGTTCGGCTCCTGCCGGCTTCCAGCCGTTACTACCGGAGAGATGCAGTTTCACGAGGGTGTCTGGCGCGCTCTTTGGGTTTGCCTGCGGTTTGAGCAGATCAGATGGATTGAGAAACTTCGGTTTCGCGGGTGAGGTGGCTTTGCGGTCGGCGAACTCGAGTGTGGCGCCGTCGTTGCCTATTCCGAGACGGAATCCTGCGCCGCGGCCTATCCATTGAAAGTTCGAAGCGGCTTGCCCGAGATTGGGCTCGAAGACGAGAGGAGTCTTCGCCGGGGAGAGCTGGAACTGAACTCCTTTTTGAGTGGGAGTTTCTGTCTTGTTGTTGGGTGAGGTTTGGGTTTGTGCGGTAGAGGCCAGGATCAGGAACGGTGCCGCTACGGCGAACCGGAGAAATGAGATGGGGGCCATGGTCCTTGAATCTCCTCTCGAAAGAATTGGGAATGGCCCAGGTGGCGTTTTTTAGCCGCCACTCACTTCTGTCGCTTGGAATTTTCTGATTCTGGCCCGGGATTTCTTTTATGTGGTGGCCGATGGAGAGGTTATCGGACGCTCAATATCTACCTCGTTCCGCATTCGATAGGTGAACTTCGTGGCAATAGCGTTTCAATATAGCGGATCGTGATTGATTTGGAAATGCGGTGTCTCGTTTAGCGGACGATTTGGCAGGTGTGGCTTCGGTTGTTCTGGGCGCGAATGCCAGCATCCCGAGATACAACATGCACGCGGTTGTCAGGGCTCATCAGGGATGAGAGAGTTGGCGCATGAGAAGAGCTTTTGTTGTGCTGATTACTTTTTTCTGTCTGGGGACAGCTTCGTTGCTTGGGCAGGGTTTAAATCTAACAGTTGGGATCCCGGGTAATGTCCCGGCGGGCACGATAGAGGAGATGGACAATGCGCTTATTGTGGCTACTCCGGAGCAGAAGGTGGATCTGCTGAAACGCTTCGGCGTCGAAGGCGAAATAGCACGGGGCACGACGACTGCGTGGGTCACTCGTGGCATTACGCTTGAGCCTTTACGCGGCGATGCGAACAAAAACTATGGTCTGCTTGCACTGCCGTGCGAAACCGCGCACGACTATGCCTTTTTGTATCTTCTGGAAGATACGGGGAAGAATAACTGGCGGGCTGTGGACCACACGATGCTGGAGTGCTTTGGCGGACAGGTCAGCCATAAAATGATCAACCTGTTGCCGGGGACCGACCTGATCCTGGTGGAACATGCAACGACTGGACACGGGAGCGGTCTTTTGGAGGAGAGTACTCAGATATTCAGGGTGCGCGCGGGAAAGTTACACAGGCTGATGTCCACTCCGGACTACGTCAAGGACTGGACTGACATCTTCATTGAACGCAACAGCTCTTTTGTCGTGTTTCCAGGAGGGAGGCTGGAGGAGACTCGTTTGACGTCGGTGAAGGAAAGACCTACTCGGGTCGAACGAAGGATGTGGACGTTTTCGCCCGACGGAGAGGCTCTTGCTCCGACTCCATTTCATTCAGTAAGAGAATAAAGTTCGACTGGCTAGCGGACGATTTGGAAGGTGCGGCTCCAACGGGCGAAGTCGACTACAGATTCGAGCTTGCTGGGGCGGGGGTGGCTGGGTTTGGCGGCGGCGTCGGGCTGGGTGAGGGTGGCGGGGTCGTCGGACTCATGGGGCAGGAGGGAGAAGTAGATGACGAGGGGTTTGCCGACGATGGCTTCGCGGGGGACGAAGCCCCAGTAGCGGCTGTCTTCGCTGTCGTTGCGGTTGTCGCCGAGGACGAAGTAGTTGCCGGTGGGAATGATGAGCTCGTTGTTTTCGATGAGGGAGCGCATGCGGATCCACCAGCGGGAGTCGATTTCGGGGTCGGGGCTCTGGAGGCGGGGGAAGTTGTCGCGGAAGTTGTCGGGCGGGCTGGGGCGGTAGACGGCGTAGGGCTCGGTGAGGGCGTGGCCGTTGATGTAGACGAGGCCGTTGTGGAGGCGGAGATGATCGCCGGGAAGGCCGATGACGCGTTTGACGAGGTGGAGGGTGGAGTCGACGGGGTCGTGGAAGACGATGATGTCGCCGCGGTGGACGGCTGCTGTGGGAAGGAGGGTGCCTGCGCCGTCGGGGGCTGCGGCTTGCTTGTTGACGAGGAGGAAGTCGCCGACGAGGAGGGTGGACTCCATGGATTCGGAGGGGATGCGGAAGGGTTGGACGCAGAAGGTGATGATGAAGATTGCGATGACGATGAGGTGCAGAAGAGATTGGAGGGCAGTGGCGACGCTGGGCCTGTCGTGATGCGGGTGGCGGCGGTGGTGGTTTGAAGCGTGGGGCGGAGTTGGCAGACGGGTTTGCGGGGCCTCGGATGCGGCGGAGGCGGTTTGGATGGCGGGGTTGCTCGAGACGGCGGTGGGTTGGGTCATTCGACCACCTCCGCGGTTATGTCGAGTGAGGCGGAGTCGGCGACAAGGTTGGCTTCGGCGATAAGGCGCTCGAATGCGAGACGGGCTGCGGCCTGCTGGGCTTGTTTTTTGGTGGAGCCTTCGGATTCGGCGAGGGCGCGGGAGCCGCCGGATTTGTCGTCGACACGGACTTCGACGCGGAAGCGCTTTTGGTGGTCGGGGCCGCTTTGGTCGGTGAGGACGTAGTGGGGCTGGCCGGCGCCTGTAGCCTGGAGATGCTCCTGGAGGGCGGACTTGTGGTCGCCGATGGCTCCGCTGAAGGTTTTGCTGCCGTCGAGGGCGAGGTGGAGGTCGGGGAGAGCGGGCTCGATGATGTGCTTTTCGATGAAGGCCCGGGCGGCATCGAGGCCACCGTCGAGATAGAGGGCGGCGATGACGGCTTCGATAGCGTTGGCTAGGAGCGCGGGTTTTTTGCGGCCGCCGGACTGTTCTTCGCCGCGGCCGAGGCGTAGGAGAGAGCCGAGGTCGATGCGGGCGGCCACCTCGCCGAGATGACGGCGGCTGACGAGGGAGGCGCGGAGGCGGGTGAGTTCGCCCTCGCGAGAGGCTGGGAAGCGGCGGAAGAGGGATTCGGCTACGGCGAGGCCTAGGACAGCGTCGCCGACGAATTCGAGCTGCTCGTTGTCGGCGGCTGGGTCGGGGAGGGTCTCGGGGTTGGTTTCGTAGGCGAGGGAACGGTGGGTAAGGGCCCAGGTGAGGAGGTCGGGACGCTGGAAGATGTGGTCGAACAGAGCCGGGGGGGCGTCGTTCGATTGGGATCGTCCGGGCTTTTTATGGCGCGTCGTCATGGAACTCCCCTGCTTTACTTTACCGGACGGAGACGGTTGCGCACTGGTGGTTCGCGGCTGGTTTGCGCGGGATGAATCCAGTTAGTGGGGGGGTGGAGGGCGGTAGGCGTCCTTTTCGGCCTTGCCGCTGGGGTCGAGGGGGGCGTCGTCATCATCTTCGTCCTTGGCCTGCTGAGCGACTTTTGGTGCGACGAAAGGCTCTTTGATTCCCTTCTCCGCGGCGGCCTTGGTGTCGGGCTGGGCGTCGCGGACGGTGAGAGCGGCCTGATACTCGGATACGGCTTTCCTGCGATCGTCTTTGACGTCGTAGAGGCGGCCTAGATAAATGTGCGCCCAGGCGAGGGTGCGGGGATCCTTGGAGGAGTCGAGGACTTCCTGGAAGTCTGCGAAGGCGGCTCCGGGCTGGCGCTGCATGAGATTGACGCGAGCGAGAACGTAGTGGGCCTGGGCGTGGTCGCCGTTGGGGTCGGCTAAAACCTTGGTGGCGATGTCGGAGGCGCCGGTGAGATCGCCCTTGTAGATCTTTTCTTCGGCTAGTTGGAGGCCAGTGAGTTGCTGCGGAGCGCGGCGCAGAACGTCGCGGCTGCCTGAGGGCAGGAAGGCGATCTGCCTGGCGTGATGGCTCTCGCGTTCTACGTCCATGCCGTAGACCATCTCGCCCATGTACTCTTTGAGGCTGACGGAATCCTTCTCCATCTGGCCGACCTGGTTGTAAAAGTACTCGGTAAGAACCCAACCCTGGCGCATGGCGAGATCGACGGCTTTGCGACGAACGGTTTCGGCGTCGTGCTCGTAGGTGCTTAGCTCGGCGTTGTACTGTTCGATTTCGGCGCGCTGTTTGACGGCGGTGGGCTTAGCTGGTTTGACGAGGCCGACATCCATCGTTCGGTCTTCGATCGCCTTGATGAGGCACTCGGTTATGAGAGGCACGATTTCGGTCTTATAGGTGTAGTCGAGTGGGGCGTCCTGTACGGCCTTGAGCAGAGGCTGGAGGCGTTCCATCGCAGTGGCGCGGGAGTAGACCAGCGGCTCAACTTCGTAGTGGAGATAGATGTGGCGGATGTCGTCCATGTGGACGGCGCCGAGGGGCTGGCCTGCGGGTGAGGTGACTACGATGTAGTCGTTTGAGTAGATGCGGGCGTTGGTGGTGGAGGGTGCGAGCATCGGCTCAAGGAGGACGAGGAAGCGGCGGCCGTCGTAGCTGCTGACGGGGAGATGCAGATAGATATTGGAGGCGAGGATTGTCTTCGTAAGGGGATCGTGAACGCGCTTGAGGAGATCTTCGTACTCAGAGCGATGCTCGATCCAGAGGGCGTTGAGATGGACATCTTCAGCGAAGGTTCTGAGGAGCGGAAGGATGTTAACGACTTGGGTGGAGTCGGGGGGAAGCTCGGTCTCGCCCACTGTGGGGGTGAGTTCGGGGGGTGGTGAGAGGTAGAGAGCAAGCGAGATATATTGGGCGAGATTCAGGCTGGCGTCGTCGAGGGTGTGTTCGCGAACGTAGCCGCAGAGGGCGTCTCTGCTAGTGCGTGCCTCGGCGGAGTCGGCTACCTCGGCGTTGATCTCATCGCGGATTTTGAGGCGAACAGGGGCGGAGTTGGCTAGATCGGTGTCGTAACCGCAGACGTTCAATGCAACGGCAAGATAGAAGAGAGGTTCGCTGGTCTCGAGCGTGATGGCAGAGCCACCGGCTTCGGGCTGAGCGATTCGAGGCGCAACCTTCGTTGGCGGTTCTTTCGGGGCCGTTGCGTCGGGAGCGTTGTCCGGGTTGCTGCTGCTCGATGAGCTTGACTGTGCGTTGAGGCCGCAATAAGGCAAGAGGAAAGAAGATGCCAGACACAGCGAGAGGAGCAGCGGATGCCGACGGAAGAACGATTTTGTGGGAAAGGACACGATATGAATTCGACGCTCCTGTGAAGTTTATGGGAGCGAAGGGAGGGGTGGCAAACTGCTGAACTCTCAGGTAGGGGGTCAGTTTGAATCCAGCATCGAGAACAGCACATGTCCGACTAGCCCGTTTTACGGATAAGTGAATAACTTACGGCTCGCCTGTCATCCTCCCGAAGATCCGAAACCAGCCAGTCCGAGTTTCTGACCGTTATCGCTATTTACGTCAGGAGCGCATTATCGAGGCCCGCGATACCGCAATGCTGGCGACATAGCAGGCCAAGGAAATGCTGATGCTTCTGAGAGGCGCACTGAAAAAATAAAGCTTGCAGAGCACAACAAAGCCACCAAGCATTGCCAGCCCGACGACGAGCAGGAACAGCGAATGGAAGAGGAGTTCGCCATGAGCCGATGCGAGAAAACCGAAGACCAAGCCGAACAAAATAAGTCCCATGCTGTGGCTGGCATTGAAGCCAATCCAACACCGCCACATCGTTGTTTCATTCGTAATGACGGGGGCGACCTGGCTCATGCTGATTTGCAGTGCCGGGTCACGAGGCGTGAGCAATGGGCCCCGGAAGGTGTAGACGAGGTGGAAGACTCCGAGCGTAAGGCAAATGCCCGCACTAAGAACCATGAGAATCTTTGCGACCAAGATGCTCTCCTCTCATTTGTCGGCCTAACGCCTAGAATTCAAACCGATTTATCCCCAATATTTAGGACCGCTCGCTGTCGCGGACTTCCATGCTGCGGATGAGGCCATCCTGTACCAGGTAGACGTGTTGCACCATCTGATCGACGAGGACTTTGCCGGTGAGATCGCGAACGACCTGATGGACGTGAACGGTGGTACGGTCATCGGGTTCGGGGGTGAAGCCGGTCGGTTCGACGTGAGGGTCGAAGATGGCCCACTGGCGCGTCCAGTAGTCGCGAACCTCTGCGTGACCGCGGGCGCGACAGTTTTCCATGAGGTTTGGCCAATCTACATCGCGATGCATGAGGTTCAGGACGGCGTCGATGTCGCGTGCGTTGAAGTGCTTGTAGGCGGAGGCGAGAAGTTCGCGGTCAGTCTGCATGGACCTCTACTTTTGGATCGGCGAGTGCCGTCTATCAGCCGCGGACGGAGATGCCTGAAAAGGTCAGCACGACGCGACCTCTAACCGGTGCGCCGAAGACGCTGGCAGGCTGGAAGACACTGGTCAGGAGCTGATCAACTACCTGGCTCTGAACCGCCGGGCTTTCGGGGCCGGAGACGATGCGATAGTCGTAGACCTTCCCCGCTGAGTTCACGCTGGCCTCCACGACGATGACGCCGTCATGGTCGGTGAGGATGGCATGCGGATTGACCGAGGAGTAGAGATAGTGGGGCGAGGTCATCGCACCGAGCGGCTCGTCGTTTGCCATGACGGGTTCTGGTGCAGCGAAGAGTCCGAGGAGAACAGCGATGCCGCCGACCAGAGCGACAGTGCCGGCGAAACCTGCAGAAACCTGCAGCAGTAAAGGACGGAACGCGTTCTCCCACTTGAGACTGACCGTGTCGATCCAACTCGATTTGCGCTTGGAATGCTCATGCGAGATAGCGAGCCTGAGCCTCAACCCGAGATCGGCGGGAGCCTTCGCTTGTCCCACGCTTGAGAGCACGCGCTGGGTGGCGCGCAAGGAGGCGAAGTCCTGTCTGCAGTCGGCACAGTCTTCCAGATGCTTCGCGATCTTTTGCATCTGCTTCCCGCTGACATCGCCGTCGAGATACGCGGAGAAAGAAGACTGGCACTTCTGACAACTTAGGGAGGTCATCGTGTCACCATCTGCTGCTTCGATTCCTGAGAGGCCGGAAAAGACTCAGAACTTGCTGCGGGCACGATGCCATCCGCATTCAGGATTGTGCGAAGGGCGGAACGGCCGCGGGTGAGTCGCGATTTCACTGTGCCAAGGTTGACGTTGAGAATCTCGGCGATCTCTTCGTAGGCGAAGCCTTCGATCTCTCGCAGGATAACGACCGTGCGGAAGGCCTCTGGAATTTGCCGGAGGGCGGCTTCAACGCGCTCGCGAACTTCGGCTTGGGCGGCGTGGTCGAAGGGAGAGTCGGAGCGATCGGCAAGGGTTGCGGCGAGGCTCAGGTGATTGTTCTCGGCGTCGGGGTCGGCTTCGAAAGAGGAGTCGATGGTGATCTCCTGTTTCTTGTGGCGCGACCACCAGCGTCTCTGATTCGAGGCCTCGTGGAGAGCGATGCGGTAGAGCCAGGTGCGCAGGCTGGACCCGCCGTGGAAGCCGCGGATGCTGCGGAAGACCTTGATGAAGACTTCCTGCGTGATGTCGGCTGCGTCGGCGGGGTCGTTGAGGCTGCGGGCGATGAGGGAGTAGAGAGGCTGATGATATTGCGCGATGAGGACGGCGAACGCCTCCTCGGATCCGGCTTTGAGGTCGGCGACCAGAGCTACGTCTTCGGTGGTGATGCCTATTGCGCTTGCTAGATTACCCACTATCGTGCCCGCCTGCATATCGGGTGTCCTTTACCTTACGACTTGGCGAATCGCTATGCAACTATGGAGCGCGCGACGCTCACGAAGGTGTTAGAAACTGCGCCGCCGGCGGCCGAGTGCTCGCTCACTCTATTAGACTTAGACACCGGAGCAGGGTAGATAAGTTCCCACTGACGTTGACTAATATCGAGCTGTCGGCCAGAATAGAAAGAGTCCTTCCTAAGAGTGGGCCTGTGGCGCAGCTGGGAGCGCGCTTCCATGGCATGGAAGAGGTCATCGGTTCGATCCCGATCAGGTCCACCAACTATTCCAACAACTTAGACGATTTGGCATTTTTTCAAAAAGTTCCAATAAGAGCTTGCTCTCATTTGACCCTCACTTTGAACAGACCCGCCACCCTAGACTGCGCCTCGCGCTTGGCCGGAGTGACCGCCTATGCATAGACCTCAAGGGTCATCTTCACCGTTGCTTGCCGCAGTAGCTCCTGCACCACTTTGACATCCTCGCCATTGGCCTTGAGCAAGGTGGTAAAGGTGCGCCGGAACGTATGCCAGCCGATGTGCTTCGCGATCTTTACCCTTTCCGCAGCCGGACGAATACTCCGCTTTAGCAGAGAGTCCGGACTGTAGGGCTGCTTCCCCTTCTTCCGCGTACTGGCGAAGACCCAGTCCTTCGACTGGTTGTAAGGAGCGGCGAGCTTCCAGGTCAGCAGTTCCTCCGCGACCCACGGATCGAGCGGAACCGGCTTCCGCGAGATCTCCGCCTTACACCGCCCTACCCTTTGCCGGTAGACCGAACGCGTAACGGATAGCTCCAGATCTTCGAAGTTCACATCCAGCCATTTGAGTCCGATCAACTCGCTGCGGCGCAGCCCGGTGACAGTATCGAGCAGAACCATGGCCCGGTCCGATGCGAAAGCTGGTCGAACAAGGCCACCAGCCACCAACTCATGCACTTCAAGAATGTCCGGAGTCCTCATCCGCTTCCCACTCTGCCGCACCATCGTGATCGGATTCGTGCCCTGAGGCAGGAACTCGCGACGGATGGCGTGATTGAACAAGACGCTCATGATGGAACGGATTTTCGCCTTACTTCCCCTGGCTAGCTTCAGCTGACGCAGCCACTTCTCTACAACAACGGCTCGCACCTCATGCAGCTTCTTCTCTCCCCATTTCGAACTCTGTCATTTCCATGGCCTGCTTTTCGGGCGGCAAATGCTGGACAAACCGATATGGCGCCAACCAACGCAATCTGCCGCACTCGCCACCAGATGCTCATCCGTACTCATCGCATGTCATTAGTGACTTGGCGATTTATCACTCACCGAGACTCAGACCCACTGAAACCTCCGAGTTGCCGAGATAAGTGTCATCTGTCAAGCGGAGGCACGGGTGTCCCGGGCGAGTAGGGATAGCGCGCAAGCCTATAAGTTCAGAATGCACAGCACGCAAGGTATGCCTCTCGGCATTGGTTCCTGCGCTCGGCAGAGCCAGACATCCATTTGCTTCCTCGGGCTCTGAAGAGCCGTGACAGAAGGCGGACGGACCCTCGGCCTGGAATACCTCAAGCGAACCGTTCAGCACATAAAATATCTCTGGATCTGCGTGGCTGTGGAGCGGAATCACGACTCCTGAGGGGACCGTTCCGCGCATCACGCTGATCTGGTCGTTGATTTGCTCGGGCGTGGAGAGAAACTGAAGCAAGACCCCCAGAACAATGAATGTCTGCTCCTCGGCTCCTCTGCTGTACCCGTCTTTGTTTCAGATGTAATGTTCATTAAGAAATCTCCCTATCGGGTTCAAGTGACTGCAAGTCAATGACAACGCAAAAGTGAATGAGCGAAGGGGTTACTGGCCGAACGAGGACCCCATCGGCAAACAGGTTCTGATCCCCTCGCAACGTGTTCCGGCTACCATAATCGGCGTCGTGGCTGATATGAAATATTCCTCCCTGCGTGTGGTGCCCGGCCCAGGCATGTTCGAACCGTACACGCAGGAGGTTTGGCCATCGATGGCGCTGATGCACGTCGTTCTCCGCACGAAAGCCGACCCTGTCAGCGCGATCGGAGCGGCACGTCATATCATTCAAGATCTCGATGCCGGGATACCGCTGGCTGAGGTTTCCACGCTCACTGCCATTACGCAACGCTCCATGGCGACCAATATGTTCTCGATGCTGGTCGTCGGCTTCTTCGGAGCGCTCGCGCTGGTCCTCGCCGCTGTCGGTATCTACGGAATCATCGCGTATTCCGCGAGCCAGCGAACACGGGAGATTGCGATCCGCATCGCGCTAGGAGCCCAGCGAGGTGATGTGTTCGGCATGGTGCTCGGCCAAGGACTCCGCCTCGCTGCTCTGGGCATTTTGTTCGGCGTTCTCAATGCTCTGCTGGTTGGCCGGGTGCTGGCTGAATCGCTCTATGGTGTGAGCGCGTCCGATCCGCTAACACTCGGATGCGTTGCTCTGTTGATCATTGTAGTGGCCCTGGCAGCCAGCTTCCTGCCGGCTCGCCGCGCAGCCGCAACCGCTCCGATGGAGGCTCTGCGGGGCGATTGAGCCGCCAGATCAATTCATGTTGGACTCGACGGGCCTCATGTTCCGCCGTCCTCCCTCAACAAGTGCTAAATCGCCGAGTCACTCATCGAGGAATTCAGACATTGCGGTCCACAGCTGATCCACGCCAGATTGACGACTCGAGAATTGATGTGTTCCGATCGTCCCAGTGAGCCTAAGGCCCGTCCTACCAATAGATGCAATTCTGCCAGAAATCCTTGCGTCCCTTAATTGCACCTCAAATCTGGTGATTGAAGCGCCCCCGGGAGCGGGCAAGACAACGCGTGTCCCGCCAGCGATGCTCGACTTGGTCCACGGCGAAATCATAGTGCTGGAGCCGCGCCGGATCGCTGCGAGAATGGCGGCTCGCAGAGTCGCGTCGGAGATAGGCGAAGCGGTTGGCGAGACGATCGGCTATCAGGTCCGCTTCGAAGAGAAGATGGGACCGCGTACAAGATTGCGATTTGTGACAGAGGGTATCCTGATCCGCCGGCTGCTGACCGACGCAACGCTCAAAGGTATCGACGCCGTGATTCTCGACGAATTTCACGAGCGCCACCAGGAAAGCGATCTCGCGCTGGCGCTCCTGAAACGCCTGCAGCGAACGCGACCTGAACTGCGGCTGATCGTGATGTCCGCGACGCTTGATGCCACGCCTATCGCTCAATATCTCGGAGACTGCCCGACACTTCGTTCTGAAGGACGCCTCTTTCCGTTGTCGGTACGGCATCTTCCCTACTCGCCCGCGCCTCTACACGCACAGGTAAAAGATGCTGTCCAGATGCTGCTGGCGGAGCAGCACTCTGGCAATATTCTCCTGTTCCTGCCCGGTATTGCGGAGATCCGTCGGGCGGCGCGAGAGTGTGAGGCGCTTGCCCGGCAGGCGGGGTTGGTGGTATTGCCGTTGCACGGGGATCTTTCGCCGGCCGAGCAGGACCGCGCCGTGCTGCCCTCCGTCGAAAGAAAGCTGATCCTCGCCACGAACGTCGCCGAGAGCTCCGTCACAGTCGAAGGGGTCAACGCGGTTATCGACAGCGGACTGGCGCGGATGTCGACCTACTCCTCCTGGACTGGACTACCAACGTTGCAGATCAGCCGTATCAGCAAGGCATCTTCTGTCCAGAGGGCTGGACGAGCTGGACGTACCGGACCAGGGCAGGTTCTTCGTCTCTACCCTCAAGAGGACTTTCTGCTACGTCCAGAACACGACCTGCCAGAGATCGAACGCGCCGATCTATCTCAACTGTTGCTCACCCTGCGGGCGATGAAGATCGAACATCCGGATGATCTTGACTGGCTCGACGCTCCACCGGCTGAGGCGGTTCAGGTCTCCGAGTCGTTACTCGACCGCATAGGCGCCACCGGAGAGATGGTGCAACGGCTGGTCCGGTTCCCTCTGCATCCGCGACTGTCTCGAATCGTAGTAGAGGCTCTCGATCGAGGAGTCGGATACGACGGATGCCGAGCTGTTGCCATGCTTAGCATCGGCTTGCGAAGCGATAAGAACGATCTACTGGCGGCACTGGATCAACCACCGGACCATCAACTGCGCGAGCATACCAGCCAGCTAACCCGATTGGCACATGCCCCCAAACAGGCTCGTCATAACGAGAATGAGCTGCTGCTTTCGCTGCTGTCGGGTTTTCCTGATCGAGTCGCTCGCCGTCGAACAGGCAATCAATTATTGTTGTCGACAGGCATCTCGGCCGAACTAATCGGCCATCCACCAGCCTCTGAGTTCCTGCTCGCCATCGAGGCGGAGGATCGCAAGGAAAATTCGCTGCCCCTTATTCGCCTGGTCTCACGTGTCGAACCGGAGTGGCTGCTCGAACTCTTTCCCGATCACATCAATGAGACGTCGAGCCTGGAATGGAATCGCGGCACCGAGCGAGTCGAACGCGTTCGCGCCCTGCTCTACGACAAGCTGGTGCTCGAGGAATCTCGCGGCAATGCGCCCGAATCCGAAGCCGCCGACTTGTTAGCCCGTAAGGTTCTTGAATCGGGCATAGAAAACTTTGTGGACAAGGACGCTCTCGAACAACTCCGTGCTCGCATAGCGTTCGCAGGATTGGACGAGACGAGGGCAGATCAAACGGTACGTGACTTGTGTGTGGGGCTGCACAGTCTCCGTGACTTCCGAGAGGCTGCAAAAAACTTTATCGTCCTGCTTCAACAACAGCCTGACGCGCGTCTTCTGGAGAAGCTGGCTCCGAGCAGTGTTAAGCTTCCCAGCGGACGTTATACCAAGATTCACTACGAGCATGGGCGGCCACCCTGGATAGCGTCGCGCCTGCAGGACTTCTTTGGTATGCACGACACACCGCGTGTCGGACCCCAGTCAACACCACTTGTCATCCATCTGCTGGCTCCGAATCATCGTGCCGTCCAAACGACAACGGATCTCTCAGGATTCTGGCAGCGCCTGTACCCTCAGGTGCGTCGAGAACTGATGCGTCGATATCCCAGGCACGCATGGCCCGAGCAACCCGGTATCTTCAAATAAGGTGAAGCGTGTTTCGCAGTACTTTTTGGAATAGTCTTCGAGAAGATCTCAATGAGTGAATTGGCCTGTAGTCACCAAGAGAGATTCACAGCGCTGCCGATGATGAGACACAGGGCAGATTAGGGTTAGCGGGAAACCTTCTTCTGGAATGAGCCGATTGCTAAAGCACGTCTAGACAAATCATGAAAACCGGCTGGGGCGGAACGTCAATGAGCCGCGGCGGCTTCCTTTTTTCTTATTGCCTTCTCGAAAGTCTCCTGTGCGTCAGAGACGAACTCCCTATAACCCGACCATACATTTGCGCAGATCTGTCGATCCACTCTTCGCTTTTCCCTTGAAGTCAGACACGGACCATACATTTGCGGGAACTACTCATCATGCTCGAAACCAAGTGAATGGATCGTGGGGTATTACAACAACTACCTGGTTGATAATCACAGCTGTATCGATGTGGGCGTGCAAATGAGTGGTGCTCGGCTGAGTGAGAAGTCTCGAGCCGCAGACGACATGATCGCTCGCTTCTCTCGATGGAAAGGCAGGAAAGCGCGGTCCATCGCTACCGATGCGAGTTATGGCAATGGTGAGTTTGTGCAGCGATTAATGGACCGGTAGATCACGCCTTACATGCCCACCATGGATGCTGTTGGTTCGGCAGCTGTAAGGCTGCACAATTTTCTTTCGGCCTCAGGCAAATGAGGCCGCAATTCGCTTGACACCACAAGTTCTATTCAACTAATGTCGCGGCGCTGCCATTGGACGCTTCAGGCGACCGCCGAACGACCCGGGCCCTTAACTCAAAACGGAACTAACCAGTTTCTTCGAGGAGCCCTCATGAAGATCTTCATTGGAATACACCGACTTCTGGGCATAGCCAAGTTCTCCGTCCTTCTGCTTCTTCTGTGCGTTTTGGCAGGCCCGGCCCATGCGGCTGATCCGACCATCCCTTCGGGGAAGATACGCATTCACTACCATCGACCGGATGGCAACTACAGCGGTTGGACGGTCTATGCCTTTGATAACACTACGGAAGACACTGGCAACTATGGGGGCGGTCCGGTTCAAGTGACTGGCACGGACAGCTTCGGTGCGTATTTCGACGTTGGAGTGACAGCCGGCGCGCAAGAAGTTGGGATTATTATTCACAATCCGACGGCACCGGGTGGAGACCAGAAAGACACTCCAAACAACCTGTTTGTCGATCCTTCAACGGAGGGCTTCGAGTATTGGGGTTATAGCGGCATCGGCAAACTGTATAAGAGCCAGCCAAGCCTGACCAATCCTACCGCCCTGTTGCCCGGATATGCTCGCATCCACTACTTCCGGCCGGATGGGAATTATGCAAACTGGACCGCCTATGCCTTCAACGACACTGCGGAATATACCGGCGACTTCAACAGCGGACTGACTGGAGTGACCAACTTTGACTCCTATGGTGCGTACTTTGACATAAGCCTGATTCCGAATCCGAAGGATCTTGGATTCATCATCCACAACATTTCCACGGGGGTGAAGGATCCCGGGCCTGACATGCATCTGGATGTCGCCACCAATACCCAGGCGTGGGTAATTTCTGGTAACGCGACAGTCTTCCCTACAACGCCGACTCCGACCCAGATCCTGAATAGTTTGTTGAACGTGGAGCAGGCTTACTGGCTCGATCGCCAACGAGTGGCCATCCAGCCGCAATTTGCCCAAAGCGGAGATACCTTCGCGATCAGCTCCAGCCTTACCGGCGGGTTATCCGTAACTCCCACTGGCGTCACTGGAGGCAACAGTATTCCACTGACGATTAGCGGAGCCCTGACTCCAGATGAGTTGCTACGCTACCCGCAGTTGAGTGGCTACACCGTCCTCCAGCTACCGGAGAATACGCAGGTTTCGGTCCTACAGACGGCTCTGAAGGGACAGCTCGCTTTTTCGGCAGTCGGATCGAACGGAATGCTGCAGTATGCCACTGGGATGCAGTTCGCCGGCGTTCTGGATGATCTTTATTACTACCCAGGCAGACTTGGCGTCGTCTTCCACCATTGGGATGACAAAGACTGGCGTGACTGGCCCGATGATGAGGACTGTGCCGTGAAGCTTAAGGTATGGGCTCCAACTGCGCAGAGTGTTTCGTTGCAGATCTTCGACCGCGAATCCGATACGGCCCCTTCGTCCGTCGTCCCGATGCATAACCATAATGGTGTATGGGTAGCATGCGGGGATTCCAGTTGGAAAGATAAGTACTATCTCTACAGCGTGAATGTCTGGGTGTCAGCCGACGGTGCGGTGGACACAAACGTAACCAGCGATCCTTATTCCATCGACATCGGATTGAATGGAACCAAGAGCAGAGTTACCGATCTTGCCTCCAGTGAGACGAAGCCTGCAGGCTGGGACGAGGAGACTTCGCCTGCGCTGAGAAGCTTCAGCGACGTGAGCGTGTATGAGCTGCACATTCGCGACTTCAGCGTGAACGATCTCACCGTTCCATCGGCTCATCGCGGCTTCTACGAGGCCTTCGAAGACCAAGACTCCGACGGCATGAAGCATCTTCGCTCTTTGGCTTCCAGTGGGCTAAAGGCAGTTCATATCCTGCCTTCCTTCCACTTCGCGAGTGTGAATGAAGACAAATCCCAATGGATCATTCCCTCTGGTCTTGCGGCATATCCGCCAGACGGGGAGCAGCAGCAGGCGGCCGTCGCAGCCAGTCAGACCAGTCCTGCGTATAACTGGGGTTACGATCCCGTGCACTATATGACGCCGGAGGGCAGCTACGCGATAAATCCCGATGACCGCGTGCGCGAATATCGAGGAATGGTACATGGGCTTCACAAGGCAGGACTGCGTGTGGTCCAAGATGTGGTATTCAACCACACGAACGCCAGCGGCGAAGGTCCCAACTCCAATCTCGACGAGGTAGTGCCCAATTACTATCACCGCCTTGATGCGAATGGAAACCTTGAAACAGGTTCGTGCTGTCCGGATACAGCGAGCGAACACCGCATGATGGAAAAGCTAATCATCGACACCCTCGTGCTCAACGCGAGGGACTATAAGATCGATGGCTTTCGTTTCGACATCTTGAGCTTCATGTTTACCTACAATATTAAAAACATTCAGAAAGCTCTGTATTCGCTCACTCCCGAAAAAGACGGTGTGGATGGATCCAAGATCTACTTGTATGGAGAGGGTTTCAACTTTGGAGACACTGCGAACAATCAAATAGGGCCAAATGCCTCGCAGATTAACCTCTACGGTTTTGGCGTTGGCACCTTCAACGACCGCATCCGCGATGGCATTCACGGTGGTAGTCCGTTCACCGATGAGCGGGTACAAGGATTTGCCACAGGACTCTTCACCGATCCAAGCGATTACACCAATGCGAACCCTCCATCGAACGGTCAGCAAAACCAATTGCTCCAATACTCCGATTGGATCGACGTAGGACTTGCAGGAAACCTGCGCGACTACAGCTTTATCGACAGTGCAGGGACGACAGTAACCGGAGCTCAGGTGAACTACAACGGACAACCGACGGGATACACCAAGAGTCCGTTTGAGGCCGTGAACTATGCCTCTGTCCACGACAATCAGGATCTCTTCGATCAGGTGCAGCTAAAGTCGAGCTTCAAAGATAGCATTGCGACTCGCGCCCGCAGGCAAGTGATGGGCATGAGCCTGGTTTCTCTGGGGGAGGGGGTTCCTTTCTTCCAGGCCGGTGACGATCTCCTGCGCTCGAAGGACATGGACCAGAACAGCTATAACTCCGGAGACTGGTTTAACAAGATCGACTGGAGTGGCAAGACAGCAAACTGGGGGATCGGTTTGCCCATTGCAAGTCAGAACCAGCCCCAGTGGCCGATCATGATGCCGCTGCTTAGTGATCCTGCTTACACGCCGCTTCCCGCGAATATTGCATATACTGAGACGGCTTTCGATGAACTGTTGAATATCCGCTACAGCTCAGAGTTGTTCCGTATGGCGACGTTTGAGGAAGTGCAGCGGAATCTTACCTTTCTGAACACGGGGCCAAACCAAACGCCGGGACTGATCGTAATGAAGCTGGATGCGAATGGCGGCAACTACGGAATCTACAAACACATCGTGGTAGTCTTCAACGCAACCAATGAGTCAGCAACTTTTACCAATAGTCGGCTCGAAGGATTGCCTCTGCATCTGCACCCGGTGCAGCGAAAATCAAGCGACCCAGTAACGAGGCAATCCACCTTTAACTCAAAAGAAGGCACTGCTACAGTCCCTGGGCTCACAACAGCGGTCTTTGTGGCCGAAACCGAATAGGAACCGATGGCTAAACTGGCGACGGTCTGAAACTAACTACATAATCTGGATCTTTTCAGACTATTATTTGCCTCTTGAAAAGGTGCATGCAACGCGAATAAATTTCCTGATTAGTTACTCGATAAATTCGACCTGGCTCTCACAATGTGCGCTCATTCATCCTGAGTCACGATAAATTTCGGAAGATGCTCGCAGGTATTCACGGATTCGTACCTACGCGCCCTTGTGTTCACTGGAAATACTGAGCATCTCAATGAGTGACTTGGCCGCCGTGCCGCAAAATGCGTCTCTCGTTCGTCGGCCATCCGGAAACTAACAATCCGACTCTCGATAAGCAACAAATCGCCAAAGCGCTCATCGAGACAAAATAGATACCGGAAGGCAATTACTCCGAAGCACTGCAGAAACTTCGACGGTTCGATCCGGTCTCTGGCCACCACCACCATTACACACCTCTATATATCTCCGTCGCCAGAGCCTGAGTAACCAATCTCAGCGTCCCGGGACGCCGCGGAAAAACAATGCTACCTAGCGGCACACGATAGCATCGCGATTCCCTCCAGCACCCTCACTGCATATCCGCCCACGCGGACATTGTGGACGCGGTCCGCGTTTTTTGCTTGCACAGACGAAAATCTCGCTTGGCCGGTTGGCTTCAATGCCCTGGCGGATCAACACCGTCTCTTCCGGTTTGGTCACGCCGTACTCGACCGTCCACGCGGCAGTGCAGCCAGAAGCAGAGCCGGTGGCTGGGTCTTCGCCAAAACGGTCAATATTGCGCGCGCGAAGGCAGACCTTAGGATCACCGGTTTCTCGGGTAACGTAGTGGAAGTCAAGAGCGTTCTCGCCCGCCGTCTGCGAGTATGCATCATTCCCACACCTGCTCCTCTAACTCTAGGGGACGCTCTTATGGCCAATGCAGTGCATACCAAACTCGCTCTTGAAAACAGAAGACGTCCGCATCCTCGAGATCACCCTGCCGCCGCACTCCCGCGAAGAGATGCACACGGACGCGTGGGCCGCCATAGCGTATGTGGACCAGCCGGCGCAGGTCCGTCACTTCACCCCCGATCATCCGCCTGCAGCTCAGCCCACTTCGGCTACAGGAGTGATCCGAATCCAGCCGGAGGGTCTGCACGCGGATGAGAACTTTTCCGATACCCCCATCCATTTGTTCCGCATTGAACTCAAACACGCGCTGCAAGAACAGTCTGGAACTGTCTCACCGGTCGTCAATTGAGTGATAAATCGCCGATGCGCTCATTGAGGACGGACCTGTGAAGGTAGGCGACTTGGGATCATTGATCTGCCGGTCTGGTCGCGGGATATCACGATGTCTCTCGGCCCTTCATCCCTGCTCATTGCACCGCTTCTCGGAGATGCGATTCTTTAAGGCCGAGAGCCCTGGATGAGAATATTCACGAAAAGGCGTGCCTTTGCCGGCCAATCGTCGGTGCTGCCCGCGCTCGAGACCCCATAGATCGCACGCAGCATGTCCATTGGATCGACATCTGGCCGGAGATCTCCGCTTGCAACTGCGCGACTTGCCAGCGCATTGGAAGCTTCCTCCATGATGCGAGTGCTCTGCCGATATACCTGCGAAGGGCCGCCGACCATTGCATCCAACGCCGGGGCTATGATCTTTTTCGCGGCAATGTAGTCGATGAAGACCAGCATCCAGGCCCGGAGCGCTTCGACAGGTGATAACTCGGCGGAGAGCTTTCTCTGTGCCTCAGCCAGCTTCTCGACCTCGCTGATATAGACAGCGGCCAAGAGGTCATCGCGCGAAGCAAAGTGACGGTAGAGCGTTCCCGGTCCGATCTTGGCGCGCTTAGCGATCTCGTCCATGCTGGACTCTCCGCCTCGGCGGGTGAAGACGTGCTTCGCGACTTCTAGAATCCGTTCACGGTTACGCTGCGCGTCGGCTCTGGGCTTGCGAACGGCTTTTTGTACGGCTGGAGTTTTCATCGAGCTTTCTGAATCCGGAGGGGCTCTCCGATAATCTATTTTGCATAACGGAGATTAACTCCGTTTTATTCCAGGCTGAGGCCGGTGTCAAAGATTTGTATTGGAGAGTGCAGCATGGCAGCGAAATTTGGAGCGAATTCTACGACGGAAGAGGTCCTCGCAGGGGTTGATCTCAAGGGTAAGCGAGTTTTGGTGACGGGGGTATCCGCGGGGCTCGGTGTGGAGACAGCCCGTGCGTTGGTAGCACATGGGGCCGATGTCGTCGGGGCAGCGCGTGACCTGGAGAAAGCACGTCGGGCGACATCTGAAGTCAGTAAGGCCGCCGCGGCGGCAGGCGCAAGTTTCGAGCTGGTTGAGGTGGACCTTGCCAGCCTGGAGAGCGTGCGTGCTGCTGCGGACAAGCTGATTGACGACGGCCGCTTATTCGATGTGATCATCGCCAACGCCGGTGTGATGGCGACACCGTTAGGCAAGACAAAGGATGGTTTCGAAACGCAGTTCGGAACCAACCACCTGGGCCACTTCGTCTTTGTAAACCGAATTGCGAAGCTGATCAAGAACGGCGGACGCCTGGTCAACCTCTCTTCCTCGGGACACCGGTTCAGCAATGTGGATCTGAACGATCCCAACTTTGAGACGACGCCGTACCAACCCTTCGTGGCTTACGGGCGTTCGAAGACCGCGAACATCCTCTTCGCGGTCGAGTTCGATCGCCATCATCATAACCGTGGCGTGCGCGCCACCGCTGTACATCCTGGGGGCATACAGACCGAGCTTGCCCGACACATGGATCCGGGTAGCCTGGAGCAGATGGTCGACCAGATCAATCAACAGGCCGCAGCAGCGGGCAAAGAATCGTTCCAGTTCAAATCAGTTCCTCAAGGGGCCGCCACCTCGGTATGGGCAGCTGTCGTTGCGGCCGCCGAAGAGGTGGGAGGACGGTATTGCGAGAACTGCCATGTAAGTGAGGTCGTCGCAGATGATGCAACGCTGGGCTTGCTTGACGAAGGAGTGCGCGGATACGCTCTCGATCTGGAGAACGCAAAGGCTCTCTGGAAGAAGAGCGAAGAGTTGGTCGGCGAAACCTTCGCGTAAACGGTGAGTGAGACCACAGGATCCTCTCCACCTGGAAGGAACCTGCGGTCTCCACCTCACCTTACGCAGTTGACTCAAGGGATGTAGCACAGATGGTCACTGCAATAGAGAGGGCGATGAATACGGGTATCAATCTGGACCAGATTGGCGACATCAACGAGTGCATTGGCCTGTTGGCAACAACTGAGATCGAAGTTTCCAAGTTGTCGGGAACCGGTCACTAGCTCGGAATCCATAACGGCGCGAAATTAGGAAATAGCAGCGAGATAGCGTTCCGCCGAACGACTCACGATTTCCTTTGCATTTTTGGTCAGGAATTGGCCAATAAACGCACCGTGCAATCTCTCAAACGAGTATGGATTCAGGGCGGCGACGATACCTTGGATCGCTGCACGGTTGAGAGGTATGTAGTTGGGATAGCTGTACATGAAGGTGACCCAATTACGGTCCATGCACACATCGGGCTGATCACCGGCCAGCAGTACGCCGTTTCCATCGCGTGAGCGCGACCAATGCATAACTTGAAACCCGTCGAAATGCCCCCCCGTTTTAATCAGGGTCAAGTTTGGCGTCAGGCGCTTCACCTCTCCGCTCCAGAAGCGAATCGAGGGATCGGGGTGCATAACCCACTGACGATTCAATTCGTGAAGATGGATGGGAGCGTCCTCAAAGACTCGGCTCCACTCAACCATCGTCGTGTAGAAGTGAGGATGAGATATTGCGATGGCCGAGATTCCGCCGAGCCGTCGAATCTCCGCTTTAGTCTTCTCGTCGAGAAGGGCGACACAATCCCACAACACATTCCCTTCGGTTGTTTTGACAAGAAATGCGCGCTGGCTAATGGCAAAGTTGGGCTTGGTATGGATCGAAAACACCCCGGGCTCCTCTTCAGTGATCTCGTTTTCATGTGTCTTACTCAGTTCGTCGAGCGTCGTCCATTGCTGACCGTTCCAGCCAACATATTGCCGGGAGTCTTGGCAAATTGGACACGCCGGCGGAGGATGCACGGCCGAGGGGAATTGTGTCCCGCAGGTGACGCAAAGCCACGCAGTGCCGCGGTCCTGCGGTTCCGGTTGCGCACTAGAATCTGCAAGCGCGACGAGAGCGCCCGTCAGACCAACTGTCGCAGTGCCTAAGAAATCACGACGATTCATTGAACCTCCTTTTTCACCGCAACCAATCGTGAGACAGAGAAACGCTTCGTGGCCCAGAAGCCACATCACAAGAAACCTCGCGGGAGGGACAATATCGATCCCTCGCATAATTCAAGACTAATCGCCGAGTCGGTCATCGAGCGCTTCGGCAAATGCCGAGCCTGCGCGATCCCCTAAAGAGCAATCCAGCGGTAGCCATGTGGTGCGAAAACGCGATCTGTTTGGGCCCGTTCAAAAGGTCCAGAAAAGGTCCAATAAGGGGATTTTTTCGGGTAATCAGTGGCGTAGAGTGTGGGTCTGTGCCATCTGTTTCAAGGAGTTGCGTGATGTTGCCGAAATGCACAGGAAGCATTAATAAAATGTTTTTCGATCGATCTTGCTTATTTGTGAAACTTGCATCGGAGCTAGAGTTTTGCGAAGGACCAAAAAGGTCCAGTAACCGAATGCGAATCAATTGGTGAATGGCGCCAAACAATGCTGCCTGTGACCGCATAGGTACGCCACCGGTCAGGATTCGCTCCAAAATTCTCTGTCGATGAAGTCATGACCAGTCGGTCCTCCCCAGGAAGATCCGTCTTTCTTTGAGATTAGTCACCTCTTGTAGGGAGGATGTCTCTCCCTGGCTCGGTTCCGTTCCGCTCTCGCTGCATCTGCTACGTGCTGTAGGCGCCAGGCTAAACTAGATTGCCGCGACTTATTTTAATCAATCTGCGAGAAGATGATCCAGAACAAGACATTCCGTCTTGTGACCACATTTCGGAGTCGACGTTAGCCGCCCGGAGGCGCCCGTGGCCAATCTGTCTCTAATCAAGCACATCATCGTGGTAATGTTCGAAAACCGCTCGTTCGACAATATGCTGGGATGGCTCTATCCAGATAGAGAGCCGCAGCCCAGGCGCCCCACCTATGCTGCTTCAATGAGTGCAAATCAGAAGCTGATCTCGAGTACTGTGCGTCCAAGGCCGTCAGCTGGCAGGAATATCCCATGACAATGTTGCGACTAGCCCTGAACGTCCTCGTTGCGTGTTGTCTCATTTGGCGGCCCTTAGGCGAAGGACAGGTTGGAGCCCAGCGGCCGGTCGACACGTCGCCACACAAAGCGCTCCTGACCGGTAACAGTTTTGAAACGAATCAGACTGAGGGACGATCCGAGCGGCCCAGTGGATACGCGGGAGATTCCCCTTGTGAAGCATGCCATCGATACGAGGTCTCTACCTATCAACGGACAGCACACTTTCTGACGTCGCGGCCTGGGGACCAGAGGTCGATTCTGGGATCTTTCAATGAGGGATTTAACCAACTGAAGATCTCTGAACCTGCTCCCGTGATAGGGGATCCGGGGCTGTCTTACAAGATGGAATTTACAGGCGCCGGATTCTATATGACCGCCCTGACTGGCTTCCCTGGGAAGATTCACAACTGACTACGACCTATCACAATGTCTTACAAGCGTCGCGTCGCTGGCAAAGGTACTCGAAAGATATCCAACTGAAAGAATGGGCCAGTGGACATTCGTGCTAGCAGGTTCAGCACCCTGGAGGCAGACGGTAAAGGAGTTGGGCGGGGACACGGAATCGCCCGCATCACAGTGTTGAAAGATGAACTCTTTGAAACCGCGGATTCTCGACAGGCGATGGTAGCTCGCAGATTTGGACTGCCACCGGGAAGTATCCTCGACTATGCGGTCACACATGAGATGGGCCACGCAATATGCGGGGAATACCAGGATAACCTCGCTGATAAGTATGGATTCGATCTGCGACGAGGGATTGCTCCGACGTGTGCAACTGATCGAAAGCGATCTTCCAGTCGGTAGAACGCCATTATCGGCGCTAGACTTTCCAGATTTCTGGGTCCTGGGCGGATTACGGGCAATCCGGAAGTAATACCGCACCTCCCGAAAAGTCACCTTCTCGGCAACTTCGCTCCTGACGTTTCTCAAAACCCCGTTTTTCGCGCACTACAAGACGGGCAGCGCTGACAGCAACGGCACATTCAGATATTTGCAGAGACCTTAGAGCTTGGCTGTGCTGTCTTTATCTCTTGTGCAGCGATTTAGTCACGCTTCCAGCGATCATCCGCGCGCAGAATATATTGCCTTACGACATAACTCCAGGGGATGAGGGGAATGAAAATGACGACTACGAGAACTGCCTGGATATCACTGGCCGCAGGAGGGGTCACCTGGTGAGCGAGCCACAGCGGCAGAGCGAATGCGAGAAGGTAGATCGCTTTCCAGATGAGCTCGAATAGCAGCAATGGGATCATCTGCACCGGATAGCGGAGTCCGAGAACCGCAGTCAGTCCGAGACCTGCGAATAAGGAGAGTTGAACGCCATGGGCAACGGCTTGCTCCGGGCTGTGGTGAACGACGGTCGGCCAGATGACGAGACCAAGGCCTACGGCGAGGATCAGATAGCAAAGCCGCAAAGTGTAAAGGCGAAGGAGTGAAACTTCGTGCATGGGGTACCTCGGCTTTTCCAAGCGATCATCTTGGAGAGCCTAAATTGCCCTGACGTAATATGTACAGCTGTGCCTTTGTTCCGAAATGCGGGCATGGGAGGAATGATGAGGATCATTGAATATTGCTGCTAGTCTTCTGGTTCTAGCGGGAGTCATTTGGTTCCTGCAAGGGATCAATGTACTGCCTGGTAGTTTCCTGACTGGACAGACAAGGTGGCGGTTTATGGTGGTATAGCCATTGCAGTGGGTATCGTTTTATTGCTGAGAGCTAACCGGCCGCGAAAAGAGCGCTGATCCAGTGTGAAGTTGCCGATAGCCCGTTCCAAGGAACTACGGAACGCCACTTGTCCGACAAGCCGACTATACAAACAAGTGAATTCCGCGCATTTGTCGGAGAGTGACTCGGCGATTGAGCAGTTCTTAGCGATTTAGCACTTATTGACCGGCTCTTGCGATCAACTTCTGAGTTGCCCACCACTCGCCCAGAGTGGGTAAATAGCCGACTCGGCTCAACCAGCGGAGATAGCTCGTGACAGTAACAACGTTGTCAGGAGTAACCTGACGAGCAGGACATCAATTATGCCGATCTTTTCCAAGGTCTTAATCAGAGCCCTTCTTCTTATCGTCGTTCTAGCAACACCTGCTATCACGCTGGCACAAAGTCCTACGGCTTCGACGGAATCCGGCGCGATATCCGGGGTGCACGAAAGCGGATTGAATGTCTACAAAGGCATTCCATTCGCTGCCCCTCCGGTCGGCGACTTGCGTTGGCGGCCTCCGGCACATGTTGCATCCTGGACTGGCACGCGTAAGGCCGATGCGTTTGCCCCGGCGTGTATGCAAACGGGTGTGTCCATGCCAGGCGAGACGCCGCCGGCAGTGAGTGAGGATTGTCTCTACCTCAACATCTGGACGCCGGCGAAGAATGGACAGGCGAAGCTGCCAGTGATCGTCTGGATATACGGCGGTGGCTACATCAACGGGTCGGCCTCGATGCCTTTGTACTGGGGCGACAAACTCGCGCACAAAGGCGTGATCGTGGTCACGATCGCGTATCGGCTGGGACCGCTTGGCTTTCTTGCGCATCCGGAGCTCACACGCGAGTCCCGCACCATTCATCGGGAAACTACGGCCTGATGGACCAGATGGCCGCGCTCGAATGGATCCAGAAGGACATTGCGGCGTTTGGCGGTGATCCGGAGAATGTAACCATCGCCGGTCAATCCTCTGGGTCAATGTCGGTGAGCATGCTGATGGCTTCGCCGCTGGCGAAGGGCTTGTTTCAGCACGCGATTGGAGAGAGCGGGGGTCTGTTTGAGCCGCTTCAGCTCGCGCCAAAGTTTCTGCTGCCCAATGCAGAACGCGGCGGAGAGAAGTATGCCGTTTCGCTGGGTGCTACATCGCTTCAGGAACTGCGCGGTCTGCCGGCCGCCAAGTTTACTGGCGACGGAGGCGGCATTGTTCATGCGGTGATCGAACCTTATGTGCTGCCTGTTTCGCCCTACGAGGCGTTCGCTGCGGGGCAGCAGAATGATGTGCCGTTGTTGATAGGTTCGTATGCCGACGAGGCGCGTGCGTTGACGGCCATGTGAAGGCCGCCACGTTCGACAGCGACATTGACCACAGCTTCGGGCAGCTTCCGCCTGCGCTTATTGCAGCGTATCCTCACGCTACTGACGAAGAGGCGCGGCAGGCGCGGCTCGGCTTCGAGCGCAACTTACGGGCTTGGGCGAGATTGCAAGCAGGTACTAGACAGAAGCCTGTCTACTACTATTCGTTTCGACAGAAGCCGCCGTTTCCGGCGGGCTCGCTGTACGCGGGTTGGGGCGCGAGCCACTTCGCTGAACTGTGGTATGTCTTCGACCATCTGAATCAAGAGCCATGGCGCTGGACCAAGGCAGATCGGAGAATGGCGGAAGAGATGTCCAGCTACTGGGTTAATTTTGCGAAGTCGGGCAATCCGAATGGACCGAGCCTTCCAGGGTGGCCAGCGTTCACCACGGCGGATAGCAATGTCTTGTACATCGGCGATCCAACTACTATTGGTGGAGTGGCGAACATCAATAGCCTGAGCGTCTTCGATACTGTTTACTCGGACCTGCGTGGTAGCCGTTTGGCGCCGGTAGTGTCGGTCGCGAGGAGGCGCCTTGAATAGAACCCTCAAACCGTGATTTTGAACATCGTGCATGCTCACGGTATACGGCGCTCCCTCACATATCCCTCGGGACGTGTCGCACGAAAGCAAAACTCACGTCGATCCTTTTGCCGCCGCCCTCGAGGAAGCGCTCCAGCCGCTGTGGGGGTATCGGCATGATCATGCTGGCCCTTGGCGCGCGTAGCGCAGGCTGCTCAAGCGAACACGACGCTCGAACTGAAGCGAGGTTGGGTCACCATTTTCCGGGATCGATGGGTGATGGCCCACCTCGATGCCTCCCGGATGGTTTTTTCGGCCTGGGCCAGGCGACGGCCGAGGATCGTCTCGAGCAGGTTCTCCTGCTATATCTCGGCCTCAAAGGCGAACTGGGTCCAATCCGATATAGTTCCCAGTCGTCATGGAGGAGCCCCCGTGGTTGTTCTCTGAATCAGCTTCACTCTGAGTTCAGCTCATGCAACACCACGTGCTTCTCGATGACTTAACTTTCAAACAATACGGCCAGTGACTAGAAGAGCTCTTGCTAGGACTGAACCCGACCCCGGATAAAGCAAGATATCTTGTGACGGGCTGTTATCGGCTAACCTCAATCACAATAGAACCGATGCGTTCGCTGCTGGCATACTCCCGATGTGCCTCTTGGATCTCATTAAGCCTGAAGGTGTTTTTGATTGGCACGAGATCCTTCCGTCTTTGAGCCATTCAAAAAGTTGCTGCAGATCTGAAGCGAAGTGCTTTGACCCGCGATTCACGCCGAAAAAGGTGGTGCGCTTTCCCGACCAAAAGAACAAGTTCTTCGAGAACAGTTTGAGAGCTGAAGGGATCACCGAACGTTCAGGGGTATTGGTCCACGCCGGCAAGTTCATGCCATACCCCACTAGAACCCCTCCCCTTTTCAAGATCGAGTAGGACTCGTCGAAACTCTCAAATCCGTCGCCGAACGCCGTAATGACAACTTTCTTCGTCCTGGCCATAAGCTCGCCCTCGATGGATTCTCTCACCAACGAAGGATCCTGATAGAGCCAGCGCAGGGGAATGTCTCCAGCCTTTCCAACGGCGGAAATGGCCACGCATCAAGGATCGACTCAGTTCGAAAATTTCGCCGAGGATTTGTCCGGGGCGTTGCATCCCCCGCCTCTTTCCGCTTGGCCCACTAATCCAAAGGGTCTTGGAATTTCAAACGCGGGTAAGATCAGGCCCGCCGGTGAGCGCCAGATATTGATGGATGAACGCGATCGACATGCTGCCTTCGCCCACACCGCTGGCTACACGTTTGATCGAACCGTGACGAACGTCGCCAGCGCAAAATACGCCCGGAAGGCTTGTCTCCATGGGAAACGACTCTCGATCAAGAGGCCACGCGGTCAGGTCTCTTCCCGTGTAAATATAGCCTTTGGCATCACGCTCCAGGGTCGGCGGAAGCCAGGATGTGTTCGCGGTCGCGCCGATCATCAGCAACAACGCATCGGCACTACGCGTAGTGGAAATTCGTTCACGAGTGGTAGTTACGATCCGCGCCAGTCGCTCTCCACCAAGTACTTCTGTAACTTCTGTCCATGATTCGATCCGAATGTTGCCCTTCCCCGCGATCTCCGCGATAAGGAGAATTGGAATCTCGCCAAAAAACTCGCCCGCCTTGAGTTGCTCAAGCTCCCGGCGTTGTCCCACAATATCTTTCAATAGCTGCAGTAAGCCCTCGAGAACGACAAAAAATCGAGGGTCCTCGCCTTCGCGTATGACCCAATCACCGTTTCCACGCGGATATGCGCAGCCTTTTGTGCGAGTCTTTGGCGCGCGGGTTCGTCCAGGACGGCGAAGAGAGGAATGGGCGCCAGTTCTGCAGCAGTGATCACGTAGTATTTCCCGCTACACCAAGGGTAGGTCATAGCAGGAGATAAAGTGTCTTTTTCAGGATCTCGCCAGTGCTTTAAGGTCGGAAGATAGGGCGTCTTCGTGGGTTCCTCGATCTGCAGGAAGTGATTTCCGCGTACTGCCTGAAAAGTCAGCTTTGCGGCAAGTTCAAAATCGTAGTTTCCCATAACCTCGTTTCGCGGGAATGACAGGCTTTAGCGCGGCCGCCAGTTATCGCAAGGTTACGAATATACTTGTCCGCATGATATAGCAGAAGTAGCCGAAACGGTGCTGGCGTATTCGCGGCTACGACAGCCTAACTCTGATATTCGAATGTCCCCACTGGACAGATGACCGCGCGTAAATGCCAGCCTCAAACAACAAAGCGCATTTTGCCGAAACCCGTTTTGCGTGAGCTGTACGATTATCCAGGCGAAGTAATGACACCGTTGGGGCGCTGGCGAATCAACGACAGAAACTCAGAGCGAGTTTCTTCCTCATTGTGGAATACGCACTGGACGGCGAGACGGTCGGCGCGGCGACCGAACCCCAAATCTTGCAACGAACGAAAGCAGAGATATCCATATGCCGCGCGGCGCATTGAATACTAAAGGTCCCAAGAACCAAAATCCCCGCCCATTCGCGCAGACGGCGCGCGATAAGGACGGGGTACCTGGTCTCTTGAGCTTTACTTCTTGGGCCGCGACTCCGGCGGCACAAGACCTGCGAGGCGGTAGTACACAACGAGCTGGCCGTAGTGTTCTCCGCTATGCTCGATGATGCCGTATGCAATGTCGATAACGCGCGCTTTCTGCTGAGGGTAATAAACAACCTCCGTCATCAGGCCTTTTTCGCCTTTCGACTGGATCACGGTTGCGCCATCGGCGAAGGACTTCTTGACGAACGCAACGATGTCGGCCTTGGACTTGTATTGCTCTCGCTTCGGATCTTCCGCGGGAGGTTTCTGCCCCATCGCAGGATTCGTGAAGTAGTAGCATGAACCCGCCGCGTGCAGCAACTGCTCGGCGAAGCTCCGCTGCGCGGGTGTCGGCTTGAAGTCGTATTTGTCCTCGGGAAAATCTTCGGCCATCGCCGTCAGCTTGCGGCCAATCTCATTCCAGGAATCGAGCACGACTTTCAATTCCGGATCTGCAGGTTTGACGGCTGCATCTTTCTTCATCGCGTCCTGGGCATGGGTGGGAAATGCTAATGCCAGCAGGACGATAGCGAGAAACGGTGTTCTTTTCATTTCTTCCTCCACGATTGAGTTTCGTGAATCAAAGCTTCAGTTTCTTATTTCGCCTGCGCCAGGTCCGTAAAAACTGCGGCAAGCTTATCGAGTACCTGGTTCCAGCCCTCCAGTTGACCACTCTCATTCGCGTCCTCAATGGTCTCGTTTCCGACGAAGGTCAGTTTCGTCTGGCCGTTTCCAAGGTCCTCAAACGTGACCACGTCATATGCGCCATCGATGGCCTAGTCTTCTTCGTCATCGGAATGAGCTTACAACAGAGCGAACATCACACGCGCATTGACTATCGATAACTCAACCTGGCTTAGCGGAACTGAACTTCGTAGTTCCGGCAAAGTCAGCTTTTCGGCAAAAATTCGATCCCCATATCTGTCACACAACCCCGTTTGCCGGGAATACGGATCGCATTGCAAAGCGAGACGCGTGATAGACTTCACGCCTCAGCTTTGCTCAAAGAATTCACTCTCGAGGACAACTATGAGACAACGTACGAAACTAGCATTCGCCATGCTTTGTCCAGTTGCTTTCTCCGGGAATTACTCGCGCCTCAACGCTCAGGTCAACTCGTTTCAAGTCTCGTCCGAGGATACGAAAGCCATCGAAGCAATCCTCCGCTCCAATCCATCTGACCACGTCACCGAAAGAACCTCTTGTTGCAGTTGGAATGTTCCTTGCGGGGCTGCTCCTACTTGGCTTGTCTCTCTATGGCTGCCTCGCGATTATGGGTCTGACGGTTCCGCCTGGAACTTGGAAAGATGGCTTGTTGGAGTTTGCTTTGGTCAGCGGGTTTCCGCTTTTCATGCTCTCCTTCAGGTCGGTTCGTCTTTGCATATTCGCTCTATGGCTCTACTTCATTGCAAATTGGTTGGCGTGGTGTCTTTGTAGCGTACCCGTTCGATTCTTCTGGCCCGTAGACATCTACTTGGCTCTGGTTCTCGCACCGGTGGTCATTGTTCAACTCTGCTATCTTGTATGGCCAAACAGGGGCGAACGCAGCCCGCGCGCTCAAGACGTCCTCGCTTGAACAATAAAGGATGCGAGAGTTCACCGAGAGGTAGTTCCCGGGAACCGGGGTTATCGGCGACTTGGACCTAACTTGCCGATAACCGGACTTTGCGGGAAGTAACTTAAGCAGCATCATTCTTACAGGCCCAATAGGGCAAAAAGTCGCTTACGCCTCAGGCGTGACGGCGACGTTATGGTATTCCGTGATCCACCAGACACCGTGTTCTTTGATGAGGACCATGAGCAGCTTGAAATGCAACACTCCATCCGCTCCAACGGGCACACCTGCGGGGGGAGGCGTTGGAAAGCCGTTCATCTCTCCGCTTACGTCCGCGATGGCAACGGTCCGGACGAATGAGACGCAGTTTCGCAATGGAGCTTTTCACGGTAGTACCTTTGAAGATCGTATTGCCGACCTCGATGTGGCGCTTCACAAATTCTGCTCGTCCGTACCTAACCGTTGCTTCGGTCTTCCTTCCGACAAGTCGCAATGCAACACTCGTCGGTTGTTGTTCGCACTGTATCTCCGCGATCGATGCTGCCTAGCGCAGCGACTCGTACAGTGTCGTGATAACTACACAAGGAATGTAACCATGCAATTCAAAGCAGTTCAGAAGCGCCAACCGCTCGCGCCAGGGCCAAATCCAGAAGTGCATCGGCACAACGATGAGATATTGCTCTCCACACAATTTCATCGTCCGACCTTTCTTATGTGCCCACCTGGGTGGTACGAGGTGCAGTACGCGATCAACCCATGGATATGTTGGGAAACATTTCCAACTCAACACGCGACACGGCATTTCGCCAATGGAATGCTCCTCGATTGGGGAAGACTCAGCCATACGGCGCCGAGAGGATCATGCATGATATGAAACGTGTCTACCCGCTTCACGTGAAAATGCGCGCGCAAATTTAGGCGTTAGTCCAGACAAGGACAACAAAAGGAAAGCCGCGTTGGAGTCTTCGTCAACATCGCGTCACCACGACCATAGCGCAAATGACGTCGTAGCGCAAATAAGACCGCCGAAATCAGCAAGAAAGAGAGAAATTGTTTGGGAAGGCCTAATTAATCTGTGTTAGTTTGACGGTGCGGTAACAGTGACTGAGAGATTGCTGATGACCGTCTGTTCATTGAAATTGCCGGTGGATGCGCTGAAGTAGAGGTAGGCGACAGGAGGGACAGCGACGCTGCCTGAAAAAAGCTGCAGGCCATCCATCGTGACAGTGATCTTTCCCTGCACGATAGAGACGACATAAGCATGCGATACCGTGGTCCCTGCGGTGGCGAGGGGAGGGATATTTCCATTGAGGTTGAAGTAGGGGCTTTGCCACAGCGCAGTCTCTCCTCTACCCACAGCAATGTAAGGAACAGGTGGATCGTTGACATCACGGTAATCATCGAAGACGAACACAACTCCGGGGATTCCATCAGCTCCCAGCCCGCTCCCGACCGATCCGATCTTGGTGATCGTCGCTCCTAGAGAAGGGTCACCCAAGGTCATGGCGAAGCCGTCCGCTGGGGGACTGGTCGAATCATTAGTGGTGAAGGTGAAACTGAGTTGAAGGTTGCCCGTGGAGATGAGGTTCGGCCAGACGATCCCGCCGACCTGATTGTTCGTAGCTGCGGAAAGTTGGATCGTGCAGGAAGATGAAGCAGGAAGGGCATTACCAAGCGGGAGCCACCCAGAGCAGAGACTACCGATACTGGTTAGAGCTCCAACAAAAATTGAAGCTGAGCTGCTGGTGACAGAAGCAGTAGATCCGTTGCTGACGACGACATGAAAGACCGAGCCGGAGTCGGTGGTGGCGGTCGAAGCCTGCGTATAGGTCGCACCCGTCGCGCCTGAAATTGCGGAGAAACTGGAGCTTCCGGGCGCGGCCTCAAACCATTGATAGTTCAGTGGGAGGGTAGAAGTAGCGGTAACTGAGAACGTAGCCGATCCTCCCGCGCTGACGTAAACGGTCACGGGCTGCTGGGTGATCTGGATTCCAGTACCAATCGCAAGAATGGCGGGTTGAGAGGCCGCCTGCCCGTAACTGTTCGATACGATGACATAGTAGCCATCCTGATCGTTGCTGACAGTAGTATTTGTCGCTGGCACGGTGTAGGAGGCCGCGGTTGCGCCCGAGATCGCGGTACCGGTGATGCTTCCCGCAGGGATGCGATACCACTGGTAGGTGAGTGTAGGAGGTCCGACAGCGGTTACGGACAAGGTAGGGGTGCTACCAATGGATGCGGTTTGACCGACAGGTGGCGTGATGATTGTGGGCGGCACGTTGCCCAGCGTGACTGTGAGGGTAGCCGAGGTGCTGGTAAGGACCTTCCCGCAGGTATCTGTCAGCGTGACGTAGTATTGTGAGCCGTTAGAACTAATTCCCTCAACCGGAGTCGTATAGGTGCTCAAGGTGGCACCGGCGATTGTTACTCCAGTCGTGCTACCGGGAGCGATTGCGTACCACTGGTAGCTAAAGGGAGCGCCTCCCGCGGCCGCAACGGAAAATGCGGCGGTCTGGCCCTGAGCGATCGAAAGGCTCGCAGGATTCGACGTGATAGACGTTCCTACCAGGACCGTGGCCGCTTGTGAGGTGACGCTGCCCGAAGCATTTGTAACCGTTACGGTGTAGCTGCCGGCATCGATTGTAGTGGCGCTGGCGATGAAGTAGCTCGAACTGGTGGCTCCTGCAATAGGCGATCCATTGAAGGACCACTGATAGGAAGTTGCGTTCGTTGCTGTTACGGACAGCGTTGCCGAGGCGTTGTTGCAAACATTGACGCTCGCGGGTTGCATCGTAATCACTGGCAAGCTAAGAATCACCGTAAGCGTGGCAGGATTGCTTTTGGTCGATCCAGCAGTATCGGTTACAGTCACCGTAAACTGCGAATTGTTGTTTCCGACCGCCGTTGCAGGGGTGGTGTAGGTGCTTGAAGTGGCTCCAGCGATCGCTGTTCCGCTGCCGAACCACTGATAAGTGAGTGGCCCGGTTCCGGTGGCGGTCACGTTAAACGTTGCAGTCTGTCCCACAGTCACAGTCTGATTCGCGGGTTGCTGCGTAATGGTGGGAAGTTGACCAGAGGAGGGGGTACTCTTTCCTCCGCCGCCGCAGGCTGTCATCACCAGAAGCGCCAGGGTGGCGGCGAGAAGCTGGATGCCTCCCGACCGGAGCATCACTAAGCGGCTTGATCGTCGCGCGCCACTCAAAATGCCGCGACGCCAAGTAAAAAGTGACAAAGCGAAAAGCGAGGTAAGAGATGCAGCTACTTTGAGCATCGGGCTCCTAAACAGGGTTGCAAAAAATTCAGTTCGAATCTATCACTGTGGCAGACGGCTCGACACATTCGGAAGAGGCCAACGTGCCGACCGGGCACAACGAGCAAAAGGTGAATCTCCAGCAAAGACAGCCTGAAGGACTTTGAGTTTAGTATACCTACCGTACTCTCTCGCCACCTCTATCGAAGGTTCCATCGACTCGGATACCCTGATCATCGTCACGGTGACTATCCCGAGGCAGCTCACAGGGGGACGGAGAATGGCCAATTCGACCTAGACTTCGTACTTGAGCTTCCCTAACGGTCCTCCTCATGTGGGAGAAAGTCTTCCTCAGCTCTAACATGGTCTAAGCGGTCTTCAGGTTCCACCGACTTCTTATAGCTGTTCCCAATCGCGATGCAAATTAGCCCAATATTTTCTCCAGCCGGCAAGTCCGGAGATATTTCCCAAGCAGGTCAGGCGGCTCGGACCGCAACTCTCCCGAAATAAAGCTCGCTAAACAAAACTAAATTTTATGGGGATTTCCGCTGATCTCTGCTGCAGCGAATCGCTACTCCGAAAGCCGATAGACAAAATGGCGGTGGACGCAGTCTGATGCGAGCCGCTCACCGTCCGAATTCCCGTCAACAGGGAAAAATACAGGGTGTTTCAAGGGTTTATCCTGAAGTCAGGATGCCACAGCGGCCAATATTCCCTTGAATAAGATCGGTTTTCCGCTAGAGAACCTTTATAGGTGATACACAAAACAGGGAATTAATTCCTCGGTATCAGGGAATTTGTATTGGTAATTTGGGAAGATTGAGCTGATATCTAGCACAGACTTTTTGCTTCCCTCCTCTTCACTATGGCAATCAGTGACAGCCTTGGTGTCGATACACGTTGCCGATCTATTTGTATCGCTCACCGGTCTTGCTCCCAGTATTGTGCGAAGCAATGAATAACTGACGAGAAACCGACATCGTTACTAATCCGGTGTCGGTGAGCGCATTGGCGATTTATCAACGATTAAGTCGAAACACTCCATCAGTACACCTATCCAAGTTCGTTCTCGGCACGTCTTTGACGGAGCGGCGAATCTCGTGCGCGACAATCGAATCTCAGGTTCATGATGGATTGCAACCTGGCCTGTATTTCCCGAAATGGGTAAAGAATTGCCACGATACAACCTTCTACAACTTATGGGTCATGCTGAGAGCATTTGGGCGCCGATACAAACAAAACGGCACAATTTATTTTTTGCGGATCTGACTCCGCCCGAAGGCTAACTCCATGTTGTTCTTAGGTTTGCGACTACGCAGCGTTGCGTCGGCTCTGGCTTGTCTGTTTCTTCTCACCGTCGCACAAGTTTCCCATGCGTCGTTCAGTTTGACCTTTCAGGGGAATGTTCAAACGATCAACACGGGTGGAAGTATTTCCCTGAGCTCTCCCTCCGGTATCGTGGTGGATTCCGCAGGCGACACATTCATTGCCGATACCGTCAGCGGCAACGGACGAATCGTGGAAGTGAATGCACATTCCGGAGTTGATGGGCGCGGGATACACCGTGCTTGGGCTGACGAGGTCAGAAGAAGGCGCGAAGAAGCTACAAGCATCGGGTGTCGAAGTGCATCACGGAAACATCGAGGACCTGGACAGTTTGCGGAAGGGTGCGGAGAATGCGGATGGCGTAATTCACTGTGCGATGAACCACGACTTCTCTCAGTTCGTGAAAAATTGCGAGGACGATAAGAACGCGATTATTGCTATGGGAGAGGTGCTGGTTGGATCGAAGCGTCCGTTCCTTGTGACGTCGGGCACGGGGGTAGGCAGCAATGGGCCCGGAAAGCTTGCGACGGAAGATCAGTTTGATACCGAGCATCCTAATCCGCGGATCGGCTCGGAGCTGGCAGGCGCTGCGGCGAGCGAAAAGGGTGTCAGCGTGTCGGTGATTCGACTGCCGCAGGTGCACGACGGTGAAACAAGGACTGGTGACGTACACGATCGCGATCGCGCGGGAGAAGGGTTTTACGGCGTATCTCGGCGAGGGCAAGAATTGCTGGCCAGCGGCGCATGTGAACGATGTGGCGCGACTATATCGTTTGGCGTTAGAGAAGAATGTGGCGGGCAGCCGGTATAACGCGGTTGCGGAAGAAGGCATCACAGCGAAGGAAATTGCGGAAGTAACTGCCAAGGGCCTGAAGCAGGAGGTCAAGAGTCTCACGCTCGAAGAGGCGAAGGAATACTTTGGATGGATGGCGATGTTTGCGGGGCATGGATTTGTCTGCTTCGAGCAAACTGACGCGGGAGCGGTTGGGGTGGACGCCGACGGGGCCCGGGTTGATTGCTGACCTGGAAGCGATGAAGTACTAACGGGAGACGATTGCGCGCCAGCGGCTTCGAGGCTGCTGGCGCGTCGTTGCGTTTGGTAGGTTTATATGGCCGTGTTGCTGGCGCGGTGACGTGATTCATCGGGGTGTGAACGCAGTTAGGAAACCTCCAAGACAAACTACCTAGAAGTAATGGATGTGCTGATAAGTGGGCTTCTATTTACTGATGATGACCTGTTTAGCCCTCAGTGGCGATAACAGACCAATGCACTCAATCGAGGTGTTCCTTAAGCACCTCCTCGGCGTTTCGGTGCAATTGATCTTCAAGCCGAAACTAACCGAGCGACACACTCGGAGCGCGGCTCTCTGCATGAAGGGGGCACCCGAGATATTCACTTCATTTGATGTATGCGCCAACTAGTCTCGATCCAATTGACAATCTCAGCCCAGCTAAATAAGTTAGTACACCGAACCGCGCTTCAAACTACGCATGTTCTCCAGCAGGTATCCGTTGTGCGTGTGTTCGTGAAGGCGACTCAGGAGGCTCCCCATGCATGATCGCTTCATCCGTTGCATCCTCATCAGAGTGTTCGCAGCAGCCGCTCTGCTATCGATTACGTCCCTGGCAACCAACGCAAACGCGCAGACCCCGGCAGACAAAGCCATCCCCGCAAGCGCCCGTTTCTTCGTTCCGCAACCTGCTAATGGTTTCATTCAACAGGCGGTCGGGCTGCTCGAGAAGTTCCAACTCAGAAACGCTCTCCTGATCGCCGAGATGGAAGCTACCCCACAGGCTGTGTGGCTCACGGGCAATACCCCCGCACAGACCGCCACTACCGTTACGAGTACGCTGCGCCAGGCCAACTTTCAGCGTGCCATTCCAGTCTTCGTTCTTTACAACATTCCCGGACGTGACTGCGGAAGCTACTCCGCAGGCGGTGCCGAGAACACGGCCGACTATGAAGCCTGGATAGACGCCATTGCCGGGGCCATTGGCAATCAGAAGGTCGTCATCATGCTCGAGCCTGACGCAATCGCCGACCTGCCCAGCGACTGCGGTTATGATCCCACCGTGGTCGATATCCCGCAGGCGGTCGCCAACCGCTACGCCCAGATCAACTATGGGATCACGAGGCTCGAGCAGGAGACCCAGACCAGCGTCTACATCGACGGCGGCAACGCCCATTGGCAGGCCGTTCCTGTGATTACTCAGCGCCTGATCACCGCTGGCGTTCAACAGGCGCAGGGTTTCTTCTCGAACGTCTCGAACTACAATCTATCTACCTACGAGTCGAAGTTCGATACCTGGGTCTCCTCCTGCATCGCCTTCGGCATGAATCCTGCGGATGGTGGGTGGCGGCTTGGCAACTACTCTTATTGCGCCAGCCAGTATTACTCTCCGCTCGGCACGGTGAACCCCGACGACATTACCACCTGGGTGTACACCGACGAGTGGTTTCAGCAAAACATGGGCAGTGCAGTCCCGAGCACACATTTCGTCGTCGACACGAGCCGCAATGGACAAGGCCCCTTCAATGCAGCCAGCTACGCCAACCCGCCTTACAATCAACCCTCAACCGTGATAGCGACACTGAACAACGGAGATTGGTGTAATCCGCCTACCCGGGGTCTGGGTGCCGTTCCAACGGCTAAGACGGGTATTGCGCTGCTGGACGCTTACCTATGGGTTAAGACGCCCGGCCAGTCCGATGGCACCTGTGACTCTGCGGGTGGCGCGCGGGCCTGGGACTACAGCGTCTATGGCCCTGCCGGATGGCCCACCACCGCTGCTCAACAGGCTACCTTCGATCCACTCTGGGGACTCGACGATCCGATAGCAGGTGCATGGTTCCCGCAGCAGGCGCTCGACCTTGCCCAACGTGCCAATCCTCCACTCCGCTAGCCAGCTATTTCCCACTCAGCACAGAGCCGCTACTTCTATTCAAGTAGCGGCCTTCGTGTTTCTGCACCCGCTACCTCTCAGGAGGTAATTTCAATTTTTTCCGTTGGCGGAAAGCGGATACATTTGCGGGAAGTATGAATAGGCGCTTGATCGATGAGTGACTCGGCGATTTATCACTCACCGAAATCTCGACACTGAAAAACTTGTCCTTCCAACCATCCCAGCGAGACCTTTTACCCCAGTTGCCCAAAGTGGTCCCCTTGGCCGCTAAGCCCAGAGCGAACGCAACGACCAAGGATATGACTTCCTATTGCCGCTCCTCTTGGGGGTCCTGCTCTCTGGCTACTCCCGAGACCGTTCCGGTAAACTCGCCCGTACTCGCAAAAAAGACGGGGTTGTTTAGAGCGTCGGCCAAGACCGGAACGTTCGTTTCGGCTAAGGTAAGGATGCCGGACGCATCTTTGAAACGGCCAGTTCCACCAGTGATCTGAAGAGTCAGAGTACAGATGCCATGGTTGGCCGCGAGATCTACGCAATCGGCTCCCTGCGTGAGATTTACCTTCAAGAGACTGCCATCATGGAAGCGGAATACGCCGGCGCCGGCCACCCTTATGAAATAAAGCTTAGTTGGGCCAGAGCAGGTGCTAGGCGGCGGCTGCTGCGGAGAAGTTGTCTCGGCGCTTATCAGAAGAAATGTAAAGGATCCCAGTTCGCCTTTCCCGGCGAAACTCTCTTCCCCAGTAGTCGTGCCGGGCTGCTGCAGATTGATCGCGCTGGCGCCAGAGGTTCCCGAATATGCCATCTTTACGGGATAACGTTGTGCGTAGACGGTTGCGACACCTAGACTGAGCATTAGTGCCATAGTCGCTACGTATTTCATTTGTGCCTTCTGCTTTAGCATTTTGTAATACCTCGAGTGAGATAACCGGCGGAACCAAAAGGGCGGCCAACCGGGTTCAGCAGGCACATCAAAACGCAAGCGGACCTCAGGGTCAAAAGAACTCTTGGTGAAGTCTTTGTTAACTGCTAACTTCATGTCTCTCAGGCGAGTAGGAAAGCCCTGTGAACCACGGTTAGCGTGGTGTTAGACTCGACTCCTCATCGATGCTCTACGGCTTGGGGCGCCCAGGTGTGCAAACCCATCCAGGAACCGTCTATCGATTTGGCCCGTTTGAGGTAAACGCCGCCTCGGGTGAACTTCTCAAGAACGGGAGACCGATAAGGTTGCAGGAGCAACCCTGCCGGCTCCTCCTCGTGCTTCTTGAAACTCCCGGGCAAGTCGTCAGCCGCGAGGAGCTTCGAGACCGTCTCTGGTCTGGAGATACGTTTGTCTATTTCGACGGCAGTCTTCGGGTGGCGGTTCGCAAGCTGAGGGAGGCGTTGGACGATAACGCGGACGATCCCCGATACATCGAGACGATTCCAAAGCGAGGCTATCGGTTTCTCATCTCTGAAGTACGCAGGGTAGAGGCGGCTTCTGAAGTTGCAGAACCAGAAGCAGCGAAACGGAGCGAGGGTGCAAGGCGCGACAGTGTGGAGGGTTTGAAGACGGGCACGAAAGCCGCTCGATGGTGGGTGGCCGCTGTTGCCGCGATCCTGATGATTGGAATTGGACTGGCTGCTGGCCGCAGGATGTTTTTCCCTCACACGGTACACGCGCTGACGGACAAGGACACGATCGTACTTGCGGACTTTGCCAACGCCACCGGCGACCCGGTCTTTGACGGCACGCTGCGGCAGGGGCTCTCCGTGCAATTGGAGCAGTCACCCTTCCTTAGCATTATCCCTGACGAGAAGATCCAGCAGACCCTCGGCCAGATGGGCCAATCCGCCGATGCAAAGCTGATACAGGCGACTGCGCGGGAGGTATGCCAACGGACGGCGAGCGCCGCGGTGCTCGAGGGTTCGATCGGCAAGATTGGCACGCAGTATCTGCTCACGCTCAAAGCGGTCAACTGCAAAAGCGGAGAGACGCTGGCGAGCACGGAGGCACAGGCGAGCGACGAGAACTATGTGCTCAATGCACTTGGAAAGGTCTCCGTCGAGATGCGGAACAAGCTGGGCGAGTCTCTCAGCACGATCCGGAAGTTTGATATCCCTTTGGAGGAGGCGACGACACCCTCGCTTCAGGCTCTGAAGGCTTATAGCTCCGGCATGCGCATTCTCAGGACAAAAGAGCCGGATGCGGCAACGCCGTTTTTCAAACGTGCCGTCGAACTCGACCCGAACTTTGCGGTCGCTTACGCCTACCTGGGCGTCCAGGCAACGGATAACCTTCAACCCGGTCTCTCTGTCGACTACCGCACCAAGGCCTATGAACTGCGCGACCGGTCCAGTGAGGCGGAGAAGTATTGGATTACCGCCACTTACCATAAAGGAGTCACCGGCAACATCCCAAAGGCCATTGAAGCCTGCGATCTCTGGATTCAAGACTATCCGCGCTCAGAGATGCCGCACATCTACCTGTCGGCGGCGGTTTTGCCGGTCGTTGGACAGTATGAAAGAGCGGCCGAAGAATCCACCGAGGGAGTTCGTCTGCGCCCTGACTTTGCCCTCGCCTATGCTTTCCGCATTCGTGCGTACACCGCTCTGAATCGCTTCGATGAGGCGAAGGCGATCTACGCGCAGGCTCTTGAACGCAAATTACATACCTCCGAAATTGACGCCGCTATGTATTTTTTGGCATTCGTGCAGAACGATACGGCGGCGATGGCCCAACACGTTATAAGGGCGGAGTCTCTACCGAATTGGGAACACAAGATTTTGAGTATGGAAGGCGATACTGCCGCCTACGCAGGGCACCTCAGAGAAGCTCGCGAGTTCAGCCGTCGCGCGATGGATAGCGCCCAACGCGCCGGAGAGAAAGATGCGCCTGCGGTCTACTCCGGCATCTCCGGGCTGAGAGAAGCCTGGTTTGGCAACACCGACGAAGCGCGGCGACGCGCTACTTTGGCAATGCAGCTCTCAACCGGCCGCGATCTGCAGTATTTTGCTGCGCTCGTGTTTGCCTACACCAGGGATGACGCGCGAGCGAAGGTGCTGGCCGACGATTTGGACAAGAGTTTTCCGGAAGACACGATTGTGCAGTTCAACTATCTGCCGACCGTCCGCGGAAGGCTCGCGCTCAACAAAGGAGATGCTCCCGGCGCCATCTCGAATCTTGCGGCCTCGGCACCTTATGAGCTTGGGGAGACGAGAGCTACTGATTTGGAATGGACCGCAATGTTTCCAGTCTTTGTGCGCGGCGAAGCCTATCTGGCTGCCCATCGGGGTAGCGAAGCCGCCGCGGAGTTCCAGAAAATCCTCGACCATCGCGGCCTCGTCCTGAACCAACCCATCGGTGCGCTTGCCCATCTTGGCCTCGGCCGCGCTTATGTGTTAGAGGGCAACCTCTCCAAGGCCAAGGCGGCCTATGAGGATTTCCTTACGCTATGGAAGGACGCGGACCCTGATATTCCCGTCTTGCAACAGGCGAAAGCGGAGTACGGAAAATTGAGGTAGCGAAGAGGATCCCGCATTGGCCGGTGTACTTCATCGCTTATGGCGCCTGAAGAGTCGCACTATCGATAACTCTCGATTCTCGCTGGTCCCACTTGGTGATAACAGGCCGAGTCACTTATTGAGTGCATCGGCGATTTATCGCTCTCCGAGAACATGGATTTAGCTTCCTCCGTCCAAAGGGCGAAACGGGCATTTCTCAGAGCAACACGAAACACAATCGTATTTGCAAAGCCTCGACCTGTGGGAGGTGGCCAGCTTGAGCGCGAATATAGCAAAAAGCCACTGAAAAGATAGCGATCAACCGCGACAAGGACAGCCGCATCCAACACAGCATGCACTTACCGTTGTCGCCGCCGATCCTGCCAATGCTCGCCAAGCGGGTCGATACGATCCCCTCCGATGCAGACGTATGGATCTTTGAGCCGAAGTGGGACGGATTTCGCGCTATTATTTTTCGCGACGGAGAGGATATGCTCCTCCAAAGTCGCGACGGCAAGCCTCTCGATCGCTACTTTCCAGAACTGCGGGACCCGCTGCTCAAGCTATTGCCGCAACGATGCGTCCTGGATGGGGAGATCGTCATTGCGCGGGATGGCGGTCTTGACTTTGACGCCTTGACGCTACGCATACATCCTGCGGCCTCGCGCGTGAAGACCCTCGCTGCTCAATCTCCGGCTTCGATTGTCTTCTTTGACCTGCTTCAGCTTGACGATCGTGACCTGCGCGACGAGCCCTTCTCCGTGCGGCGCGACGAGCTTGAACGAGCCCTTGTGAACTTGCACGCGCCGCTGCATCTGACGCCCGCAACACAGAACCGCGCGATTGCGCAGGATTGGTTCACACGTTTCGAAGGGGCGGGGCTCGACGGCGTGATTGCCAAACCCGTCGCGGGGCCATATACGCCAGACAAACGAACCATGCTCAAGATCAAGCACGAGCGTGACTGCGATTGCGTTGTCGCCGGCCTCCGGTGGCACAAGGATGGCGAAGGCACCGCAGTTGGCTCGCTACTGTTAGGCTTGCATGACGCTTCCGGCAGGCTGCAGCACGTCGGGGTCTGCGCCAGCTTTACCGCCGCCAAACGCAGGGAGCTGGTAGAGTTTCTCGCACCCTATCGCGAAGCTGCGCTCCGTAACCATCCCTGGGAAGACTGGAAAAGCGAGGACGCACATGCCGGCGGTCGCATGCCCGGCGGCCAGTCGCGATGGAGCGGTGGCAAAGACCTGAGCTGGGTGCCGCTCCGCGTTGAGCTTGTGGTCGAAGTCGCCTATGAGCATATGCAGGGCACACGCTTCCGCCACCTCGCGCACTTCAGGCGCTGGCGTCCTGACAAGGTTCCAATGGACTGCACCTACGAGCAACTCGAGGTCATTCCGCCTGAGGAATTGATGAGCATTTTTCCGGAGCGAACCTAGCCGCGAGTCAACAGGCTCCAACCGAGCGCTTCACGGCCTTTCTTTAGTCCCGCGCCACGCCCGTGTTGGGTCATCGTCCGGATCCGGCGTATCCTGCGAGGGCCGCAGCGTCTCCGGCACATGTCGCAGGTTTACACGAATGCGATACCACACATACGCCGACCCGCGCATGCGGTCCAACAGCACGTCATCCGGTGCCAGCAGCGCCGCAGCTTCGTAGTGCTGTTGCTTCCATCGCTCGAGCCCTGCTTCCGCCGCAGCCTTGTCGGATGACTGTGCGACCACGATCAGGGGCATCGTGGGCTGCCGTCGTCCTTTCTTCGCGACAGGAGCGGTTGCCGGATCAACCTCTTCACCTTCAGCTTTGACCACCCTCTTCGACTTGCCGGAGCTGCGGGCCTTCGATGGCTGCACACGCGCAGGCTCACCTTCCATCTTGCGGAAGTGAGGCGGCCACGGCGCATCGCCTAGACCCTCCGCCTCATCCCGCTCAGCCATCGTCAGCAACGCATCGAGCACACCCGCACGTTCGTCCATGGCAGCGTGCGGGTCACCGATCTTCGCGAATCGATCCGGAATGGTAAGCACGGTGAAGTCCGCTGGATCGCATCTCATCACTTCATCCCACCGCAGTGGTGTGCTCACTCGCGCATCGGGCAGCGGCCGCACCGAGAAGGCGGAGCAGGTCGTTCGATCTTTCGCATTCTGGTTGTAGTCCAGAAAGATTCCGTGTCGCTCTTCCTTCCACCATTTGCTGCTCGCCAACGAACATCGTTTCTCTACCGCGCGAGCCAGAGCCAGCGCGGCCCGGCGCACTTCGGTGAAGCTCCACCTTGCTTCAATACGGATATTGATGTGAATACCACGTGATCCACTGGTCTTCGGCCACGCCACCAGACCCAACTCGTCGAGTAGAGCTTTCACCTCCATGGCTACAGCGCGCACGTCGTTCCAACCGACCCCGGGCTGCGGATCGAGGTCCACGCGCAGCTCATCGGGATGATCGAGGTCTCCCGTGCGAACCGGGTGCGGGTGCAACTCCATGCAACCAAGGTTCACAATCCAGGCGAGACCGGCGGCCTCATCCACCACCACTTCGTCTGCGGTGCGACCGGACGGGAAGGACAAGGTCACCGTCCGCATCCAGTCCGGGAGATCACTGGGGGCGCGCTTCTGATAAAAGGGCTCCGCCTCCGCGCCATTTACAAAGCGTTTGAGGACCACGGGACGATCCACGATGCCGCGCAGCGCGCCTGGCGCGACCGCAAGGAAGTAGCGCACGATGTCCAGCTTTGTCAGCCGGACGCCCCTTGAAAAGTAGGGCTTTGACGGGCTGCTGATGCGCACCGTGTGGCCCGCGACCTCAACCAACTCTACATCGTCGGTCCTCGCCATGGCATTCTCCTCGCCCCTTGCAGTGTGATGCGCTTCACCGGTCCAGGAGTGGTTGAATGCCGAGCAGAAAGGCGCGCTGGCTAGACCTCCATCCTCAGAAATAAGCCGGAATGCCAGCAGATCCGTCATCGCGTTTGGCAGCAGTTTCGGTTCGCCTAGAGGTCAACGTCGTGGATTTGGATGAGTCGGCTTGCAAAGTCTCATTTGGTGCTAACAGGCCAATGCGCTCATCGAGCAGCCATTATTTCGTGTCCCGGGTGGATGCTCGGCAAACAGGAAGTTAGCCAGCTAGCCGATCAAGGAGGGGGTAACTTCCGTATAGCCCGTGATCCAGGAATTTTGCTTCACCCGTAGCAGCTCATTATGCAGGTATTGCGATCCAGTAACTATCCCCACAATAGAGAGGGTTTCAGAAATAACTGAGACCACAGGGAATAAACCCACCATGACTCAGTTATAAGTCTTAGCGCCATCAAGATTTATCCTTGAGGAAAATTCAACCGTGCGCTTTCAGATGACAGCTCATAAGCTCTACGGACCTCAAGGCATTTGAGCCTTGATCGTCAGACGAGGAGCTGAGCGGGAGGTAACGAATCTCCATATTCTTGCGTTAGGCGATCGCGTGAGCGTGTGATGGTGCGCGTCTGTATGAGTTCGATCAAGCTGGCGAAGGCCGCTAATGGCGCCATCCCAGCAGAACGTCGGCGAGACCGCGATGCTGGGGATGTTGTCAAGGCTTTCTGGGGAACCGGATCAGCCCTGAATCCATTGCTATCCCCCTTTGTTGAAACACGATACTGTCCTTCATCATCAACCACTTGGATTTACTAAACTGAAAGAGGTTCGGGACGCAACAAGCTACAGCTCAAGCCAAGCAGTATGGCAGCCGCGCTAAAAATGCAAACCGTCTTGCTCGCCATAGGGATGGCTGCCATCGTGCTCGATTACTCCACGAGTAGCCAAATCTGTTCACATCGCTCGCGCGATTTGGTCCATCCTCTCTATCTCCTTCAACCGGCGGCCGGCCCGCGAACTCCAATTAGGATCGTTTCCCTTCCGCCGAGTGCCTACGATGTGGCTCGCGGCGGCCGTGACTTGCTTCTCGCCACCCCATTTGCTGATGATCTGATAGTTACCACCGTGTCCAGGCGCAGTTTGCAACGGCCCAGGAGGCGCTACGGCACCGGCAATCTTCGCAGAAGACATGTAGTCATACGGACCCGCCGTCCCAGGAGCGAACCACGCTCGAAGCAGCCAATTCGAGACCTGAACGACGGTACCGTCCTTGCAGGTCTTGCCGTATGTCTGAACCTCCACGGCGTCGCACATCTCCAACGCGTGCAGCGAACCTTTGTTATCGTTGGCAAACTGGTTTGCACCCTCATCACCTGCTGTTTCGAGAATCTCGTGAGAGGCATCGACGCTCACGCCGGTCGGACCCAGGAGACTGCCGCAGGTGGTAACAGCGCACAGGGAAAAGGGGACACCTTTGCTATTGATGTCATGGTATGCACTTGCGCCGGGCGCGTCTGGAAGTATCGGTACAAAACCATAGACCCATTCACCAGGCTGAATATCATTCGCGTTGGCGCCCGCGCGTATCGTGGCTTGCGCACCCCACTCCGCTGCGAACTCCTGTTTGACCTGGTCTTGGACTGCCTCCGCAATATGATTGAGGACAGCAGGCGTGAGCTTCGAGCCGTCCTGCGTGGCAGCACCCTTGGTTGAATCAATAAGAACCCATTTGAAGGCGTTCATTGCTGCTCCCTTCCGAACAAACGTTCAGTTATTCCACGCGCTCGGCTATTGTTTCGGCATGGACATCCAGACCCCAAAAATGTAGTTTTTCCTTCATGACCGGCTCCCTTCCGCTTGTGTCTCTGAGCTGTGCCTTCCTTCTGAACTCACAGCCTAACCCACGGTCAGCGCATCAGCGCCGGTCACTCGTTAATGACTGTGGGCGCCAGCTTGATTCAGTCCTCGCTCTCATATCGTAGTTGGCGAAGGAAAGCACGTAGTGACCCAATTGAATCTTGAGCAAGATTTGTTCGATGACTGGAAAAGAACGCAGCGGCGTGTTCTTATCATATGCACGGAAAGGTGTGGGATGTCGAGAGCGGCCAAGAACTGCGCACCCTCACCGGCCACTCCGGCGAGGTCAGAAACGTGGCGCTGAGTGCGGACGGGCGGCGCGCGGTTTCCGCTTCTGGCGATCATACGCTCAAGGTGTGGAATGTGGAGAGCGGCGCGTGTATCGCAACCTTCACCTGCGACTCCAGGCCTCCGTGTTGTGCCTTCGCGGACTCTGAAACTGTCATCGCTGGCGACGCGGGGGCCGGCTCCACTTTCTTTCCCTTGAATTTGCGAGCCTGGATAATTCGTCCGGAGTCGGTTCGGAGAAAGATTTTTTGCGTACAACTCGCGATTGCCTGGAAATAGGATCCATTTCACTGGCTTAGGATTATCACTTTGCGCATCATCGCCTAACCACTCATGGATGTATTCCACGTCGGGCTGCGGCACGGTGAGATCATATTTCTGATCGTGGGATAAGATCTATTGCCTGACCCAGCCATTTACGAATGGTGCTGGTCGTCAAGGCTTGTATTTGGTCTTGCATAGGTTTTCGGCTCGTCTGGATTTTCGTTGCACTACATCCGTATCACTCTACAAGCCACTTAGAGCCGCAAATTTGGCGGCCCTTCGTAAGGCTACGCCTTATTGCCTGAAGTCGAGCTTCAGCGTGTGCGAGATCGGCAGTAAATGGCCTTGTTGCGGCAGTCTCGTACCGCTGACGCGACGATTTTAAGGAATGATGACGTCCTTTATCGCAACCTATCCAACATCGGCATCATGCCCAGAAACGGAGTTTGGGCTGGTGATTTTTGCTTGAGTTATCTTTGTGGCTTGTCCTTTGTCCTCTTTCCTTATGCGCTCATAATGGTCTGTAAGTTTAAATGCTACTGTTTGAACCATCGCGCGTCTTTATCTCCTATGCCCGCAAAGACGGAGCTGCGCTCGCCCAGCGGCTGCAATCGGATCTAACGAAGCATGGCTTCGACGCTTGGCTCGACGCGCAGCGTATCGGTGGCGGGGCAGTTTGGAGCATGCAGATCGAGCGCGAAATCGACACGCGCCAAGTCATGATCGCGCTGCTAAGTCCGGGCTCTTATTCATCAGAAATGTGCCGCGCGGAACAGCTTCTCGCCCTCGACCACGGTAAGCGCGTTATTCCCGTGCTGGCCGTGACGAGTTCCGGCCGCCCGGTGTACCTATATGCCCGGCAGTATCGAGACTTCACCGACGAGGCCAGCTACGTTGTGCGTCTCGGCGAACTCCTGGCCGATATCCGCACTGGCGCCACCGCCATCCTGCCAGACACCTACCGCAAAACTCGCGTTACCTACCTCACCGTTCCCCCGCGCGCGGCCAATTACCTGGAACGGTCTGAAGCCTTGCACGCGCTGCGCGACGCGCTGTTTGCTGAAGACCAACGCCAGCCCATCGCCCTCACCTCGTTGGCCGGCATGGGCGGCATCGGCAAGACGGTGCTGGCAAAGGCGCTCACTGATGACGAAGTGGTGCGGCGCGCCTTCCCCGACGGCATCGTCTGGATCACCGCAGGTAAAGAGAGGAAGCGCGACTTCATTGAGGAAATGCGCGAGGTCGCCAGGGCGCTAGGCGACGACCTCAGCGGCTACAACACTGCTCTGGCTTGCGAGCATCAGTACCGCACCACCATCGCCAGCAAGGCGGCGCTCATCGTGGTGGATGACGTGTGGAGCAAGTCCGACATCGAGCCGCTGCTTGCCGAGTCACCGCGTTCCCGTTTTCTGTTCACCACCCGCGATGCTGCCATCGGTCGGTTTGTCGGTGCGCACGAGCATCGCGCCAACTTGCTGGATGTTTCGCAATCGCGCGAGCTGCTGGCATCGTGGGCGAACCTGCCGCTTGCCGAATTGCCCCCGGCTGCGGACGACATGATCGCCGAGTGCGGACGGCTACCACTGGCGCTTTCGGTGGTCGGCGCCATGCTGCGTGGCGCGAACGCAGAGTTTTGGACGGACACGCTCGACCTGCTGCGCAAGGCCGATCTGTCAGCCATCCAGGAACAGCTTCCCGAGGGGCAGCAGAGCTTCTTCAAGGCGGTGGAGGTTAGCTTCCAGTCGCTAAAGCCAGAGATGCAGGAACGGTATAAGGCATTGGCTGTGTTGCTGGAGGACATGGCCGCGCCACTGCCTATTCTGGAAACACTGTGGAACGTGGACAGACCTGAAGCACGACGCGTCAGCCGGAAATTGGTGGACCGCTCGCTGACACAAAGCGACGGCGCAGACGAGAGTATTCGCCTGCACGACCTGCAACTGGATTATGTGCGCGCGCAGCACTCAGACAAGGAGGCGCTGGAGCTGATCCGCGGGGCGGTCAGGCTGTCGTCGAACGTGATAGCCCGAGATCCAAGCCAATTCACTTCACAGATGCTTGGACGGTTGTTGCCCCACCGGGACATGCCGACGATTGAGGAATTCACGAGGCGTGTTGCTGAAGGCATGCGAACACCCTGGCTCCGGCCACTGACGCCCGCGCTCCACCCGCCGGGCACCGCACTGTTGCGCACTCTTTCCGGCCACCTCGGCTGGGTCAGTGACGTGGCGCTCAATGGGGACGGGCGGCGCGCCATTTCCGCTTCTGGCGACTATACGCTCAAGGTGTGGGATGTGGAGAGCGGTCAGCAGCTCCGCACCCTCATCGGCCACTCCGGCTGGGTCAATGAAGTGGCGCTGAGTAGGGACGGGCGGCGCGCCGTCTCCGCTTCTCACGACCGTACACTCAAGGTGTGGGGTGTCGAAAGCGGCCAGGAACAGCGCACCCTCACCGGCCACTCAGATGCGGTCCTTGCCGTGGCGCTGAGTGGGGACGGACGGCGCGCCGTCTCCGCTTCTCACGACCGTACGCTCAAGGTGTGGGATGTGGAGAGCGGCCAGGAACTGCGCACCCTTACCGGCCACTCCGACGCGGTCCTTGCCGTGGCGCTGAGTGGGGACGGGCGGCGCGCCGTCTCCGCTTCTCACGACCGTACACTCAAGGTGTGGGATGTGGAGAGCGGCCAGGAACTGCGCACCCTCATCGGCCACTTCGGCGAGGTCAGAAACGTGGCGCTGAGTGGGGACGGGCGGCACGCCGTCTCCGCTTCTGATGACAAAACGCTCAAGGTATGGGATGTGGAGAGCGGTCAGCAGCTGCGCACCCTCGCCGGCCATTCCGGCGAGGTCAATGACGTGGCGCTGAGTGGGGACGGGCGGCGCGCCGTCTCCGCTTCTAACGACAAAACGCTCAAGGTGTGGGATATCGAGAGCGGTCATGAACGGCGCACCCTCACCGGCCACTCTGGCGAGGTCAGAAACGTGGCGCTGAGTGGGGACGGGCGGCGCGCCATCTCCGCTTCTGGCGACTACACGCTCAAGGTGTGGGATGTGGAGAGCGCCCAGGAACGGCACACCCTCACCGGCCACTCCGGCGAGGTCAATGGAGTGGCGCTGAGTGGTGACGGCCGGCGCGTCGTCTCCGCTTCTCACGACCGTACACTCAAGGTGTGGGATGTGGAGAACGGCAAGGAACTGCGCACCCTCACCGGCCACGAAGGCTGGGTCCTTGCCGTGGCGCTGAGTGGGGACGGGCGGCACGCGGTCTCCGCCTCTGACGACAAAACGCTCAAGGTATGGGATGTGGAAAGCGGTCAGCAGCTGCGCACCCTCGCCGGCCACTCCGGCGAGGTCAATGGCGTGGCGCTGAGTGAGGACGGGCGGCGCGCCGTCTCCGCTTCTCACGACTACACGCTCAAAGTGTGGGATGTGGGGAGCGGCCAGGAACTGCGCACCCTCGCCGGCCACTCCGGCTGGGTCAGTGGCGTGGTGCTGAGTAGGGACGGGCGGCGCGCCGTCTCCGCTTCTTACGACTGCACGCTCAAGGTGTGGGATGTCGAAAGCGGCCAGGAACTGCGCACCCTCTCCGGCCACTTCGGCTGGGTCAGGAACGTGACGCTGAGTGAGGACGGGCGGCGCGCGGTCTCCGCTTCTGACGACAAAACGCTCAAGGTGTGGGATGTGGAGAGCGGCCAGGAACTGCGCACCCTCACCGGCCACTCCGATACGGTCAGGAACGTGGCGCTGAATGGGGACGGGCGGCGCGCCGTCTCCGCCTCTTACGACTGCACGCTCAAGGTGTGGGATGTGGAGAGCGGCCAGGAACTGCGCACCCTTACCGGCCACTCCGGCGAGGTCCGAAACGTAGCGCTGAGTGCGGACGGGCGACGCGCCGTCTCCGCTTCTGGCGACCGTACGCTCAAGGTGTGGGATGTGGAGAGCGGCGAGTGTATCGCAACCTTTACCTGCGACTCCAGGGCTCCGTGTTGTGCCTTCGCGGACTATCGAACCATCATCGCTGGCGACGCGGGGGGCCGGCTCCACTTTCTTTCCCTTGAATTTGCGAGCCTGGATAATTCGTACTGAGTCGGTTCGGAGAAAGATTTTTGCGTACAACTCGCGATTGCCTGGAAATACGATCCATTTCACTTGCTTAGGATTATCACTTTCCGCATCATCGCCTAACCACTCATGGATGTATTCCACGTCGGGCTGCGGCACGGTGAGATCATATCTCTGATCGTGGGATAAGATCTATTGCCTGACCCTGGTCGTCAAGGCTTGTATTTGGTTTTACATAGGTTTTCGGCTCGTCTGAATTTTCGTTCGGACCATAAAGACCCGTCAGAACGGGTTCAGACCGGAAACAGAGGGAGGGGGTGTCTTCCCAATTTATGCTCGAGTCTGCAATAAAGATGGAACCGTTTTCCAAAGATGGAACCGTTTTCCGTTTTCAAACACTCCCTGTCGAACGGCTTCGACGGGCGTAAGAATGGAACAGACGTTTTCTTGTATTGGTGGCCAGTTTGGGGTTCGTGCGAGATGTTCGGTGGTTCTGTACCGAAGACTGAAGTCACATCAATCCAAAATACTTGACGATGCCGAATTACGGCGGCGAATGCGTCAGAGCACGACCGGAGGTTCTAGCCGACTCAGGCGCGTTCATGTCCTCTCAATCGCAGTTGTCAGTCGGGTTGCAATGGTCTTAGTCGAATCGCCACAATCTCGCGATTAACCTATCCCTCTGAAATGTCTGGCATGGGTATCCAACCGATCTCACACATTCAGAGCCTGCAACAACATTTGAAGCAGTTCGTCGCCCATATTCGTCGTACCTTGAGCACCGCGCATGCGCGCTTCGCGCACATGCGCGGGATTCTTAGACCCAGCGTAGATGAAAAAGGGTGTCTGATCACCGCTGCTTCGAACAGCTTCTAGTAGGGTGTACCCAGCTCGAGGATCTGGAGGTCTGCCCATATCGCTGATGATTGCGTCGAACTGTTGTGTCCTTAGCTCTCCCAAGGCTTGACCCGTCGATTGGGCTAGAACGAAATCTATCTGGTAGGCCGCCATAGAACGACGCTCGATGATGTTGTTGTTCGGCCTATCATCTACCCACAAAATGAGCTTCCGACCTTTTTTTGTCTCTCTTTCCAGGCCTAGACGCTTGAATAGTTTAGTAGCCTCCTCGTCAGCATCCTGGCCGCGTCCGGCCTGTCCCGGAACGGAAACTGAACCTGACGTGCGTGCGATGGCTTCCGCGATCTTTTCAGCTAGTTCCCGAACGGCACGACGTAACTGCGGGTCGTTGGGCGGCAAGTCTGCCTGAACACGCCAGTCATATCGCTGACGGCTGCCGAGTTCGGAGGCTAGCGTATCGTCTCTGAGCAATTCTGGCCGTTCGAGTACCGGCGCAGTCACGAAGTAGATGGGGAGAATGAGGTCGTCTCTGCCGAGACTTCTCTCATGCTCTATGAACCGCTTCAACTCATTGCGACAAGGATCGCTCTTGAAAAAGAGCGGAGTGACGATTGGTATCAGAAACCGCGACGTCGAAATCGCTTCGTTGAGCTTTTTTTTCCACTTTTGACCGAACTCGATGCCGTCGACGTCTTGGAAAATTTTGAAGGTTCGGTCGCCAGTAACGACCTGAACGCCAAGTTCCAGCAATCGCCTCATTGACGTAATCGCTCCGCCAAAATACTCATCGTCCAATCTTGTATAGCTGAGGAACGCTTCGGGAGGAACAGTCACGGTCTTTATCCTGAGTGCGCTATTTTCTCATTGCGCGGAGCAATGAGAAAGAGACTAGCACGGGAGCACCTCCATGCATTGTAGTTTCTTCATGACGTGGGAGATTTGTTTCGGACTTATCAAAGTCAAATCGGTTGCGGCAGAACCACTTCCTCTTATCCTGCAACAAACCCGGAAGGCACTTAGCGACCTTTTGCATTACAGTATTTACGATTCCTGAATAATGATAAGCGGCCAAAGCTTATGTCTGTTCTATTCAGCTATCTCTGTCGGTTCTCGCCTAGGTGTCACAATTTCGGTGTCGTCGCGTATGTCAATTAGATCTACTCTGCCTTTATATCGATTTGAAGTCCGAACCACTGAAATAAAAACAAGGGTTAGAGAGGGTCATCGGGATCTTCAACATTAGGATGGCCATCCATGACAACCAATCCATTGAGACGCGCCGGTTCGGTTGCGTTTTCCGCCTCCATCCGAGCGATATTTAGGATCCATCGGATATGCAGTCCCTCCAGGTTGGTGTCATCGACTGGCTTGGCCAACTCGGTGCGATGATACCAAACGTCTGTCGCATGATTTAGCAAAGAGGAGCTCCGAGCCGCCCACTCACTAGAAACAGGATTGACAAGCTCCTCGGTAAGCTGGCATTGAGTTGGCTCTAGTATTGGAAGACGTAGATGGGCATTCTTTTCGAGACACTTCTCGCCGAAAATAATATCGATTTCAGTTGCTCCTGAGCAGATCGCTAGGTCTCCCTCGCCAAGCTAGTTCTTGGCTTTGGAGGTGGATTTTGGAAACTTTGCGACCCGGCTGTAATGAAGCGAATTTTATTGTGTCGAGGATAGAAAAAAGGATGTTTGAGGTTGCCAGAAGTCCTCCAGGCATATTGACCACCGCCGGAGGCGCAAGCGCTCTTCCAGGAAGGAGCTGCCGTACATTTCCAAAGTGACCGCAATTCCTCGGAGCGAGGATAAGCAAACTTACTTAGAGAAGTTAGCACGAGCGAGATCAATCTAAATGACATTTTTCGTAAGTTCCAGTTCCGCGGAACTCGAGTTTCGATAGGCTGAGACGTAGTCCAACAGGAGTGAGATGCGTGTGGGGTGAGCAACACCAAGACTTGTCCCAACTAGGACGAAGGCTTATCGCTAATTAGCGCACACGGATTGATAGCTAAGATGCCTCCTTTATAGGGATTGGCTCTGCGAAGTTCGGCGACAAAGAAAGATGGGTCTTGCGAGTTGTCGACATCCATCCCGCCGTTCCATAGGAATACTCCATATAGGCCGTTGTCTCCTCTTGCATTTCCGCCCTCCATACGAGCGGTATTCAAAATCCAACGGTTTTGTCGCCCCGGGAGGTGTGCCGGATCAACCGCATCGCCTAATTCTTCTTTGTGATACCAAACTTCGGTCCCAGGATGCTCCACAAGAGCGTAAGCACGCGTTGTCCATTCGCCCAATGCAGGATTCTTGAACCCGGCTGCGAGTTCGCCTGGAGTCGGCTCCAGCACAAGTAGACGGACATGGGCTCCGCGATCTAGGCAATCTTCAGCGAACATTACATCGCCCTCGGTAGCAGTGCCGCAAATCGCAAGGTCTCCTTTTCCAACTTCCCACGTAGTCAGCGCTTCCTTGATCTTGTCATTCACCGCCGGCACGCTGGACGACGGAAAACGAGGGTCTAAACTGTTCAGTTTGTCGATGGGATATCCATAAAAAACAATAACCTTCCCCCAAGTTGTCCTTTGTCGCTTTGAATCGAGTTTTGCCTGAACGATCGTTATAGCTTCGCTGATGATGTCCATTTTGAAATTAAGACTTTCAAGAAGGACTAACCGATGCATAAACGATCGGAGGTAAAAGAGTGTCGCCGAGGGCACCGCACACGCATCCCTGATCCCGTGAAGGACTGCATCCTTGTTGTCGTTCAGCAGTTCGAGGCCCGAAAGCGCAACTGCACTCCAGAATTGGGTGTCATAATCACCCGTCACCTCGGCGTTCTCCCCGGCACCTCTCGCTGCGTATCTCACAACTACGCTTAATTCTTCGCGGTCAAATATCGGTGGGTGAGGCAGCTCTATTCGAGGAAATAGTTTCTTGAAAACAGCAATGAGAAGAAGTGCATTATAGCCGCTTAGATATTCGTCAGGGTGGCGACTCTGCACGTCTAAATAGCTGCGAATAGCCGCAACCAACAAGCGGGAACTATCTCGCGCCCGCTCGCGGCATTCGCTGACGTTATGCCCATTCTTCCATTGCATGTACCACAGCATGCGATACACATCTCCGAGAACCATCCCGGCTTCGGGATTCGTCTCGTGCTTGCTCAAAATAGCCCGCATCTGACTCTCAGCTCTCTCAGTCTCTCCACGGCTATTCAACACAACTCCGAGTTGCAGCTGCGCCTCTACATCATCGGGCGCTAGATGCAGGATTTCTGTGAGCACCTCTTCGGCAGCAGCAAACTGGCAGAGCCCTATGAGAGAGCGCGCCGCCCGCGAAAGGATCTTTGCCCGATGAATTCTGGTGGGAGCTCCCTGCGCAAGGGTGATAATGTTTCCGGGGCGTTGCAGCTCTTGCGCGATCCGGACTCGCTCTTCCCAATCGCGCTCGAGAGTTCCAAAAAAGTGGGACTTCGACGTGTCAATATTTTCCCAGTCCACTTGTCTTAGTCCTGGAAGGTGTGAGTAGAGCGGGCTGCCAGTCGCTTGCGACTCCGACGCGAAAGCTTTTCTGAATTCTTCGGCTAATCTCTGGACCTCCGCCGAAACGTCAATATTGTTCGTATTGGGGCCACTGTTGCTGTCATCAATCAAAAACAGATCCCCCTTATAACTGAAACTCCGATCTGAAGCGACATCAAAGGGTCGATTGACTGTCCATCCTCCCTGAACAATAAACACGCCGCGCGCACATACTCCGTCACGGATTCCAAGCTCGTAGTAGACATTGGGATTTGGTATCGATAAATCCGCTAAGACCAGATCGGCAGTGACGAGATCGAAGAACATGTCGGTCCTTATATCGCCCGCGGTAGCTTGACTGTCTGCACGGGATGGATCACAACCTGCTTCCCTGAGCGCAGGCTCCAATAGTTCAGTGTAGATTTTGTTGAAATCAACTCTAATAGGCTTGGAAATTTCATCCACACGGACGTCAACCTTACCAAATGGCATCACAACGAACGCTCGAGGTCTCAACGCGCACTCCCTTCGTGGTCATCGCTAAAATATTTTGGAGACTCAACGGGGCGTTGACCCCGCAAGTCAAAGCTTACTCACGTCGCACATGCCTTTGGCTGGCTCCCCTATCGCTGTCTCGCGGTCGAAGTCGACACGCAGTTCATAAATAATCTATACCGACAGTCGTCGCTGGAACCGCTAGAGTCGGCTTGGGGCGAATATGATTGATACGATGTTCAGATCAGCAGCGTGTCCGTCATCGCGTTGTGGGGTCAATTGAAGACTATACCTCGAATGGATGCCACACTATCGCGTTTGCTTTTGAGAGATTTGGAGCAGAGCACGACAACTCGCATCGGAATTTTTAGACATCGAAAAACGCTCTCCTCTATATGTCTCATAATTTGCCCATCGAAGCCTATTGGTACTGAGTGCTTCGGACTCGTTGCCATATCGAGCTGACTCCGGGAAGCGGTCGCCGCCGCACTTAGTGCAGCGGTAGGGTCGGTCGCGCCATTCGAACTAGAACCGGATTCCGGGCAGCAGTGAAGTTTCGGCTGTGTGGTTCACGCTACGGTTCGTAACAGACACACAATATCTAGCCCTCGTGAAGTCAGGAGCAAGATTCGTTCAAAGCCACATCTGCTTTCTATTCAAATGGCGGATTGCGAGCCCAGAATTCCCTACTACTGCAAGTAAATGCGACGTTATCAGGAATTCGATCTTATACGCCGACCCGCGAGCGCAATCCTACAATGATATTGCCGGTCACGCCTTTGCTAAAACGAATGTCGGGATCTGATCGAAGTAGATCCGCAGCGTGATCTTCGGAAATGGCGGCTCCAATGGCCACCCGCTCTAAAGATCTCCATTTGCGCTTAGGAGATATAAGTTCCTGACGTAGACGCTCGCGTATTTCGCGGTCCTCCTTAATTCCGACCTGGGCTGCTTTGGTGGGCAGGAACGAACTGTAGGAAACCTCTAATTCTTGGCTCAGTGATCTGAAATCTAGAGTGGGCACTTTGCATGAGAGCAACTCCGAAATTTTTTTGTAGAGTCGCTTCAAACCTTCGGGATCGCTCAGAGCAACGCCCTGTCTCAGAGAAAGCGGGACTGGCAAATCACGGGGTAGCAGACCCAAGTGACATACAGGCACGAGCGGGATTTCTCTCATCCAAGCGGCTCCTGCCTCAAAATTGATCCACGGACGTCGTACTGACTCAGGGCTACACAGGATTACAACGACAGCGCATTCGCGTAGTGCTTGCGCCACCGACGATAGCCACTCGTCACCGGCCGCGATACTCTCGGTGTCTGACGACACAAAGATCTCGAATAAATCCAGGAAGTCACGTGTCAGAACGTTTTTGAGCTTCGCCGCAGACTCTTTCTCGTCGGAGATGTGGCTTATAAATAGCCGAAGTCGTTTGGACATGCACTAATCCTCCCCAATAGAGTGGCACAAAGCTCGGAGTTGTCGCTACTTTTCGCGTTGGCTGGCCCTTATATTCGACAACCGTTGTTCAGTCGAGCGTGGGAGGTTTGCGCTAACGAGCACGAACGCGTCAGATTGCTAAGCTTTCCGCGCTGTTTTGCATCGATTAGGCGCTCCGGCATAAGATGCGGTTAAGTGTCATAACGGGGGAATGATAAACATCCGGCCTTTTTGGGTTTGATGGTTGAAGACTGTGAGCACATCATCATGGCCCGTAGACGGCGTCTAGCTCGAACAAAATCGCACGCCTCAGAGATCGTCTCCGCAATGATCTGCAGAGCGGTTTAGGATTTCGTTATGAAGGTTTACATCTCCTCCACCTATCAGGATCTGGTCGAGTATCGGGCTGCGGTGGACCGGACTCTGCGTCGAATGGGACACGACGTAATCGGCATGGAACAGTACATTGCCGAGGGTAGCAAACCAGTCGACCGATGCAAGGCGGATGTCCGTGTCGCCGATGTCTATGTGATTATCGTCGCCTGGCGTTTCGGCTATGTGCCGGATCTCTCTGTCTCGCCACCGTCGCCTCGCTCCATCACAGAGATAGAGCTTGCCGAGGCGAAGGCCAGCGGCAAGGCTGTGCTCGCCTTCCTGCTGGACCCGGAGACGCCCTGGCCACCCAACAGGGTCGACGCAATGGGGGGTGTAACTGGCGCAAGTGCAGACGTTTTGCGACTGCGCTCCGAACTCGGTACAGACTACCTGGCAGGCATCTTCCGTACGCCGGATGACCTTGCCAGCCAAGTTGCAGCGGCGGTGTCAGCTCAAGGGCTGACTCGCCACATGGTTGACCGAGTGCTGGGCGAGACCTCCGTCGCGAGTCCCGACATGGACACCTTTGCGCAAGGCGTTGAGATCCAGCTTTCAGCTTCGAGCTCATTCAGCATAAAGAACATGATTCGGAATGCCGGTATGTCGCGGGCGCTGGTGCTCCAGATCGATTCGGGAGATCGTTGGTGGTCGACACGGCTTTTTCTGCTGGCCAGTTTGCTGCGTTCGCTCACCACCGTCCGGCAGGTGGTCTTTTGCGACACGGATGGCCGTTTCGTTGGAATGGCTAGTCCGGCGGCGATCATGGATGGGCTGGCAAGCGCCTTTCCGGAGTTGGACGAGTTCGCACGCACCTTACGCGTGGGAGTCGCATCGTCTGACATTGAACGCGAGACCGATCGTCAGACCTCAGCCTGGAATCAATTCCTGAATCCGCCGCCCACCGGACCACCCCAAGTTTCACCAATCAGCGAATTTCAATTGAAGGTCGGCGTACGATCACCGCTACTTGAGGAATGGATTGGCGAACGCTGGGTCAGCCGTTGTATTCGTATGGATGGTTATGACCTGAGCATGAGCCAGGTGCAGCAAATCGTAGACTCTCTGCTGGCTGACGTTCCGGTTCAACGCACCAGAAAAGCCCCGGATTCTGGCGTCGAACTGCTGGTCGTAGACCGCGACGCCTTCGCACTTGAGCTGGCGCGGGAATGGGTACGTTCGGGTCTGCCTCGCTCATCGATGCGTTAACACCGTCTAATTAAACTTGTGTGCACGAATCCAGCGCCGGCTTTGTTGAGCGTGTGATAGAGGGAACCCGCGAGAGGATCACACCTCCTGATTGCCTGATCGATTACTATTCGTGCATTCATCTACGGCGCTTGAGTCGTCGTCCCAAATGAACCTTCTCAAGTCTAACCAAAACAGTTACTAAAAATGAAGGGAGATACAAACGTGCCAACGCGGCGAGTATTTGTCAGCATGCCGGCCGATTTTGCTTTGAATCAAACCCAGAACGATCTCAAATGGGCGATAGTGAAGGAAATTGAGGGGCTCGGCTACGAAGCCCAGGTGTTCGGCGGTCCGACCGGCGGATGGGGTCTTGCGGCCGGAACGGGCTGGAGCCTTGCTGAAGTAGATCGGGTGATGCGGCGCTGCTCTGGAGCCGCGTTAATCGGTTTGCCTAAATGGCGAGTTCAAACTGAACAGCGTGAGATTTTACTGCCTACGGAGTACTGCCACTACGAAGGCGGGGTAGCCTACACCTGTGGTTTGCCGATTCTCGCAGCCGTCGAACAGGGCCTCGAGCCAAGGGTGCTTTTCAACTGGTCCGGTGGCCTCGAGATAATCACTATACCTCAGAATGCTCAGATCGGATGGCTCCAGAATGATGCATTCCGCAGACCTTTCGCGACTTGGAAGAAGAAGTTAGAACGTCGACGCGACGTCTTCTTGGGTTATGCGAGCAGTTCACGCGGGCTGGCAGTCAATCTTAAACGATTTCTCACCGAACTTGGAGTGAGTTCGCTCGATTGGCACGACGACTTCGCCCCTGGGAAGAGCATCTTGGATCAAATAACCGAGGCAGTTTCGCGCTGTAGCGGCGGTATATTCCTGTTCACAAATGACGATAGATTGGATACCCCCGGGGAGAACACGATTCCTCGTGACAATGTGGTGCTGGAAGCTGGGTTCTTTATTAGCGCGAAAGGAAAGGACCGCGTTCTGATAGTGCGCCAGAAAGGATCGAAGATGCCCGCTGATCTAGGCGGAGACATCTACGCCGCGTTGGAGGACAAGTCAGATATAGCTCCGATTGAGGCATCCATCAGAGCATTCGCAGAGAACTTGTAGCGAAGTTTGTCGGCTCGTGAGCACATCGTTTATTTCGCGAATCAAGCGTTTCAGCGCTCCCCTCGCCTCGGTGACATCACTCGAAGAAGCGACGAACCTCTGAAGGTGCACGGATTTTGAACAACATCAGCCGTGGACTACGGATTCTAGAGCGTAGTTTTGCACGCTAAAGATAGCACTCTACTTGGGCGATGCAAGTAGGAAATCGTCAGGATTACGATCTAAATAGCTACGAAAAGATGATCCACTCGCCATCTTTACGAGCGTGGCTAAGGACGAAGAGTGCCACAACGCACATCCTAGCAAACGAGGCATAAGCCGAGTAACTTTTTTTCAGATTCAGCGAACACTATGGCACACTTTTGGCAACAAGCCCCTTCACGTCAGATCGCAACCCTTTGACCGTCATGTGGTCCAACGTAAGGCGTCCGCTTATCCCATGCGGAAACGTGTTCGAGTTCATCCGTAGTCCCACAATGGACTCTGAAGGAGTTCCCACTACGGTCGTCATAGAGGCAGTGGGACAGTCGGCTTCATTTACAACCTCTAGTGACGAGTGTTCGAGGGTAAGCCAATTGTGTGGGATTTGACGCGCCCTACCCACAGACTCGAATATTTCTTGACCTTCGGACTGAAGCATGGGATGCTTCAACCCTCGGCCCCCTCTTTCAATTTCACATGCGGAGATTCACTTGAATAGGACGGTTTTCCACGCCTGCGCCCTTCTGCCGATCTTTCTAATCGCCGGATGCGATTCAGAAAGATTAAAACAGTTCTCAGATCTGGCGGCTGCCGGTACGGCCTATGCGGCTGCCGAGGCAGCATTATCCGATCAGCTCTCATCCACATACATTCAAGCCGACAGCGTTTTGCTGGCTCGACAGAAAGATATCAAAACACAAGCACCAGCATCCGCCCTAGAGGCGGCAATTAAACAAGCTAATACAGACGTGGAGACATATCTAGTAACTCTTAGCAAGGTTGACCAGCAGACTAAGATTTTGGGAATGTACTTCACACAAATGTCGCTTCTAGCCGACACCAAAAACAGTGACGGCATCGTCAAGTCCGCCGACGGATTGTTGGAGCAGTTAGGGAGCATCGATAAAAGCCTTGAAAGCACAGCCATTGGCGGTAAGGTAGTCGGAGATTCCGTGAAGGAGTTCGCTCCACTAGTGGTTGAACACTTTCAAGTCAAAGCCTTAGATGCAAATCTACAGAAGAACGCTGATGAGATCGATCGGGCGCTTGCGCTGCAGCAGGCAGCCATCTCAGTGATGACCACCGCCCTCACCCAGAGCTTAAGTACTATCAACTCATATACCGAGGACGAGAAAGTCGTCGGTCCGTTCAAGAGTCCCGGCCCACTCCCCAAGACATGGGTACAGGACCGAGAAACCCTCATTCGCACCCAACTAGATCTCGCAAAATCGCAGGCTGCTAACGACTCGGTTACCAAGCTTAGGACAGCTTTTCGCGACGTTGTCTCGAACAAGGGAGCGAAGGTCAACTTTAGTGACCTGCTAAATACGATCAGTCAAATGGCGGGCTATGTCTCCGACCTAAAGACTACAGTCAATCCCGCTGCTAAATAAATTGACTTACTCAGAATCAGGAGAGAAATCCGATGCAATCTTCAGCTCTTTATTCCATGACCCTTCAGAGTCTTGTCGGCCTGCGAAACGAGATGGTTACCTCAGATTGGATCGATGCAGTAAATGCTCTACCCAATCCAAATGACCAGATCAGGGCTCAAGCCACCGCTTTCAAGGTCGAACATGCTATCCAGGTGCTTTCAAATGCAGCCCTCAGCGATATAGCGGACCAAATGGTAGCTCAGCAGGCAGCGATTACAGCTGCCACAACGGAACTTAAAGACTCACTCGGAGATTTAACCAAGCTCACCAACATCCTCGACGATGTGACTCAAGTCCTTACAGTTGTCGGTCAGATCGTATCCCTCGCTTAGAGGAGTCCGATCCGCCTCAGGGTGCGATTTGATGAAGCCGTTCTTTTCGAACTTCCAATATCTGAATGTTGTTATTGTCCCTGAGACGACCGAACCCGAGGCGTCCGAACCCACTCAGATACCGCTAGTCGTTGCCTGAGTACCGTCCAGATATGCCGATTTCTCGCTTATGCGTTAATGCAGGAAAGACCACTGAGTTTCAGGTAAAACGGCTGCCGAGCCTGCGTGTCGATGGAAAATCAGATTAACCAGCACCTTGCCGAGGCGGCAAGCCAATCGAACGATACCAGGCGATGTGCGGGTTGCCAAGCGCGAAGGCCCCCGGTGGTTACCGCCAGGAATCCGAAGCTGATCTCGGCGATGCTCGCGAAACTATGCCGCCTAGTGCGGCCTATCGGCCGAGTCTTATGGCCTCGATGCGCCTCCGAAGAAGCTCGGACACGTGTCCTATCAATCGAAGTCCGTGCGAGCCTGCCCCAAAACGGAATGAAAGTTTGATCTGGGCTCAAAACTAACTTGGTGCTAATATCTTTGCCAGCCGAGCGTCAACAATGTCTACCCCGAGTTTAATCACGGAGCAGGGCTTCACTGGTGGCTTCCCTGTAGATCTGTTTATTAGCTACGGCCACATCGACAATCAGGCGAACTGGATAACGCATCTTCATTCGGCCCTTCAAACGCGATTGCAGGAATTACTAGGAACCGATCAGATAGTCATCTGGCGTGATGTAAAGCTCAACGGTCTCGATCTTCTTTGGGACACCATCCGACCGAAAGTGACCGGTTCAGCCTTATTTCTTTCCGTTTTATCCCCTCGTTATGTAAGTTCAGACTCCTGTCGCCAGGAGGTGGACTGTTTCGTCGAGGCTGCTGAGAGAGATAATAGATGGCGCTCAGATACTCAATCGCGATTGATAAGAGTGGTAAAGACAAGACTCGCGGAAGGGGTTCAACAACCTTTGAGTTTTGATGCGACGCTGGGCTACGAGTTCTATCAGACAGACGATCAAAATCCCGACATCTTCTATGAGTTTGGGTCTCAGGAAGGAAGGCCCCGCTTCGACAACTTCGCCGAACGAGTCAATGTTCTAGCGCAAACAGTTGCCCGGGCATTGTTAAAGTTCCGACAAGCCAAACGTGCGACAAAACCGAATGTACGCACAATTTTTCTTTCGCCAACCACGAGAGACCTGGAACAATACCGCCTTTCGATTCAAAGTGAGCTTGTCGGTCGCGGTCACAATGTGATTCCTACGGTGCCTTTGCCATATACAGCCGCCGAATTAGTATCGACCATCGAATCACTGCTGGCGAATGCTGACGTTTCAGTCCAACTGATCGGTCGAAATTACGGCCTTATTCCTGAAGAGGAGACGAGGTCGCTCGGGGAACTGTCTTATGATCTGACGCTGGCTCAAGGGGCGAGGATTAATTTTCATCAGTTGATTTGGATACCGGAGGACCTGCAGAATCCGGAAAACGCCCAGCAGACTTTCATTACAAAACTACGCGGGACACAGGACGAACCCGCGGTCTCTGGGAAGGCTGATGTATTTGAGACGTCGTTTGAAAGTTTCAAGGAAGGGGTCCTGGATGTTTTATCGCAGAAGCTGGAGGTGCCTCCGATTCCAGTCGCCATCAAGACGAAAGCCGTATATCTACTATGCGATCAACCTGATCTTAAAGAGGAACAGCTAAGGAAGATAAAAGCATATTTGCGCAGCTATGGATATCCGGTAGAGGTGCCTGTCTTTCAGGGTGATCCCGAAGAGCTCCGCATGATGGAAGAGGAACTGATATTAGACACGGATGCTGCGTTGATTTACTACGGTACAGCTAAAGACTTGTGGGTAATGCGCAAGCGAAAGAGCATCTTAAAAGTTCTAAGCAGCAGGCCGAAGGGGCGCAATTACACTCGGGCTCTCTATTTGGCCACTCCGAAGGACGACATTAAGGCGGCCAACTACCTCGCGGTATCGGATCATAACTATCTGGAAATAATGGGATTCTCACCGCTCTTGCTATTGGGCGATTGCGAGGATTTTGGACCGGAGAAGATCACACCCTTCATTCAGCTGCTTGAAAAGGAGCAGTGATGTCGACCAGCCCGACTTTAGATGAAACTCTTCACTCACCTTTTCCGGGTCTCCGATCATTCTCCCAGAATGAAAGTGAACTATTCTTTGGCCGCGAGGGGCAGAGTGACGAACTCGCGCGAAAACTGAGTCAATCGCGCTTCGTTGCTGTTGTCGGCACATCGGGTAGTGGCAAGTCTTCGCTCGTAAGGGCAGGCCTGTTGCCTTCTCTGGAAGGAGGGTGCCTGGTAGAAGCGGGCTCCAATTGGCGCATTGTGGATATGCGGCCGGGCAGCCGTCCAATCGATAATCTGGCTGCAGCACTGGATCTAGCTCACCTCTCCAACACTTCGATTGACGTCGATGTTTTGCGAAGCAGCTCTCTCTCTCTGTCGGATTTTGTTAGCAAAATCTATGAGAGAAAAGAAGGTCTCGATTTCCGTGAAAACCTCCTGATACTTGTTGACCAGTTTGAAGAATTATTTCGGTACAAATCCCGTAACGGCGATATGGAAGATCGCGACGAAAAAGCAGCTTTCGTCAAATTGCTCCTCGAGGTCTCCAGACAGCGAAGCGCACCTGTTTATGTAGTAATTACTATACGCTCGGATTTTCTCGGAGACTGTGCCCGCTTCCGGGATTTGCCAGAAACCATCAACGTGGGACAGTATCTAATTCCCAGGATGACGCGCGAACAGCGTCGTAAGGCAATCGAAGGACCGATCCACATTGCCGGAAGCGCGATTACGCCGCGCTTGGTACAACGCATTCTGAATGATGTGGGAGAGGATCCCGATCAACTACCGGTAATGCAGCATGCACTAATGCGCACCTGGTATCACTGGCTCAGCCAAGGGAACGTTGAGAGGCCAGTCGACATTGAGGACTATGAGGCGATTGGGACACTTCAAAATGCATTATCCAGTCATGCTGACGAGGCATATCTCGAAGCTACCGCCAAAATGCCCGAACATGGTGGCCGGATTACAAAGCGCATCTTCCAGCGCTTGCGAGAAAAGGACCCCTCCGGCCGTGAGATCCGACGTCCGACGTCGCTTCATGAGCTGTGCGCGGTTTCTGATGCGTCAATGGAAGAGGTGCTTTCTGTTCTGGAGTGCTTTCGGCGCGAGGGCAGATCTTTCCTCATGCCTCCGATGACAACAGACCTTCACGATATAAGGGAAGTGGACATAACGCACGAGTCCCTATTGCGGCAATGGAAACGACTACAGGGGCCGCCGTCCGAAGATTCAGGATGGCTGGCTGACGAGGAAGAGTCGCGGCGCACGATGATGCGGTTGGCGGCTTGGGCCGAGCAGCCAGTTCAGGGCGATCCTGATTATCTGCGAGGCCCCTTGCTGCAGTTATCGTTGGATTGGTGGGACAAGCGTAAGCCGAATGAGACGTGGGCCGAGCGATATACCCAAAGCTTTTCGGATGCTCTAAACTTTCTCCGCGCAAGTGAGGAAAATCGAATAAATGAAATCGGTCGCGAAGAAGAGCGTCAGCGATCAGAGGCGAAGACTCGCCGAGAGCAAAGCCTTCGCGATGAGGAACTGAGAGCAAAGCAACTCAAGGCACGCAGATTTCGACTCATTTCAATTGCGGCACTTATCGGCTTCGCTTTGATGAGCCTAATAGCTATCTATGCATTCGTAGAGCGACAGCAGGCTAAAAAAGCGGAATTCCAGGCTAAACAAGCGGAATTCCAGGCTAAACAAGCAGAAGTCCAGGAGGAGAAATTAAATGGCCTGTTGAACGGTAAGATCGCAGATCTGGCGTTTGAAACAAGCAGGGCTGAGGCTGAAAAAAAGCGGGCTGATGAAAATGCCGCCCAAGCAACCCGCGAGAAGAGAGCTGCGATAGCTGCGCGGACGAGCGCTCAAGCGCTCAATCGCTTGCGTGATCAGCCGGATTTAGCGTTTCTATTGGCTGTAGAAGCCAGCCGCGAGGGAGAGGCTCCGGAGATCCGGAGTGGCCTTCTTACTGAACTTCAATCGGTTCCCAACCTCCTGACTCTTTTAAATGATCAAGCCCCAATCGTAGACATGGCCTTTCGAGGAAACACTCTTATCTCGGTTGATACGGGTGGCAAGATTTCAACTCGCGACGATGATGGATCTTCCTCTGGAGAGCTCGCTCTCAAATTGGGATCTGGAACTCCATTGAGGCTATTCCCGGAAAGAGGTCTACTTTTCACATACGGCCAATTGCTCGGAGATCAAAGCGGAATCTCGGCACCACTTCGCGTTTGGGACACGACTACGAGCGAACCTGTCCATCTGATTCCGCCAACTTCCTTGCGTGCTGGGTCGCTTCTTGCATTCAGTGGGAATAGCGAAGTTCTGGTACAGTCATCGTCCGACGGCCACGCCAAAATCTTCGATCTGACAGGCAAAAAAGAAGGCGGCGTAAGTCTAAGCATTGGGGCCCATATTACTGCGATTGCGCTAAGCCACGATGGGAAGATATTGGCGACGGCTGATGGGGATACCGTAGGTCTGTGGGATTTACACGATATGAGTAGAAAGACTCTGCCAGCTGCAGCAACTTCTCGAATTGAGCTGCTCGAGTTCTCGGCCAATAGCAAATTTCTTGCGGCTGCGAGTTACGACTCTTCGACCATTTGGTATTGGAACATTACCTCTTCTGCTCCCACTCTTCAGACAGTCTCGCAGAACGCGCAAATATCACGTCTTACTTTTAACCATGACGCGACACTCCTTGCATCGGGCAATACATCTGGTTATGTCGGAATATGGAACATTGCGAACAAGCAACAGATATGGCAAGAACAGGCGCACTCCTCCCGAGTTACTAGAATTGCTTTCAGCGCTGATGACAAGACGCTTGCGTCGGCAGCCGGCAGCCAAATAGCCCTTTGGAGTGTTGACCGACAAGATTTAAATAAAGTAATTTCAAGTGCGTCCAGATCGCTGATGAGAACTGAAACTGTTTTCACTCCAACCGGACGCCTAGTGGTCAGCGAACTCGAGAATAACCGCAAGCTGACTCCAGGACAAATTCCGGGAAACATTCCAACAGGCGGTAAGGTCGAGATCCGCAGTTGGGATAGTCCAAACTTTGGTGAACTCCAAACTAGCATATGGAAGGACTCGGACTGGGACCGAATAATCGTGAGCTCAGATGGGCAGACGGTAGCAGCGGTAAAGTTTCTTGAACCACTGAAATACTCTTGCCCCAAGAGCGAGTTTCGCCTGTTCAATGCCAAGGGAGGAATTCCCCTGTTGGACAAACCAATCGCAATTGATCAGATGGTCACAAGCATGGCGTTCAGTCCAGACAGTCAGGAGATCGTTATCGCGACGTGTAGGTCTACGGCTCCTGAGTCGAGAACAATGTCAAATCAGTTCGAAATTGTACGATGGGACTTAAGAAATCATAGAAATGAGGGGATTACCCTTCATGCTGAAGCCCCAGCCACTGCGCTTGCAATTAGTCCTGACAATAGAACTCTATTGGCCGCCACTGGTGCTGATGCAATCCCAGCCAAAATCCTCATGTGGAATTCCGAATCACTAAGTCCTCTTCACCTGGATCCAGGGGCAGACGAGATCTCAAATCTGAACTTTAGTCCCGACGGCGAGAAGTTTGCGGCTGGTAGCACTGAGGGCGATGTGATTTTGATGAATGTACGCAAACGAAGCCAGTTGTGGCGAGTCGACGATTTGAATAGTGTATCCGATTTGGCTTTCAGTCCAAACGGAAATACCTTGGCAGCTGGTGGCCGTGGCGGGGAAATAACCCTCTTTGACGTTGAGTCAGGTAGGCTGCTGGGAACTCTCGGGGGATCGAAAAATTTCAATTTCAATACCACTTCAGTGGCCTTCAATCCAAAAGATGGGGGAATAGTGGCTACGTCGTCTGGAGGCATTGTCACAATATGGAACGTTAGCTTCGCAGCATGGAGGAAACTGGCGTGCCATTTGGCAAACCGAAATCTTAGTCTAGCCGAATGGCAACAGTATAGAGAAGGGCCCTATCAAAAAACGTGCCTGGACCTTCCCGTTCATCCCTCACTGATGCAAGCCGCACGAGATCTGGCACGTAAGGGGGATTCCGAAGGAGCTTTAGCTGCGTTTCGGAGAGTTCAAGAACTCGACCCGCAGATTAATATTGATCCGAAACGCGAGGTCGCTAAGGAAAGAATGGCGGCCCTCGCTGACGCTACTGTGATTCGTGGAACACTTCTCTCTCAAGCACAGCCCCTAGTGGCACTTCGTGCCTTTCAGGAGGCACTGCAACTGTATCCGTCAATCCAGATCTCTGCGAATGCTTGGAACAATATATGCTGGAACGGCAGTCTGCAGGGCTTCGCTGAACAAGTGATGGTTGCCTGCAAGAATGCTCTAGAGATCGAGCCTGAAAATCTCAACGACAGAGACAGCCGGGCTTTGGCAAGAGCGCTTGTAGGTGATACTCGAGGCGCAATCCTAGATTTTCAGGCTTGTATAACAGGAAGCGATTCACCTACGTACAGGGAACAACGTGGGAACTGGGTGAAGGCATTGCAAGCCGGTCAGAATCCATTTACTCCCGAAGTACTCCAAAAACTGCGGGGTAATGATGTTCCAATCAGACCATAGAATGCGACACACTGACTCCCTGGCCCGATTTTAGAATTCCTAGCATCCACCCGATCTTCGGCGACGAATAAAGTAAATTCGCATCGGGAAACGGTCGCTCAATGAACTCGCGCATGCGCGGACTTGTAGAATGGGATGCGTTCGCAGTAAGAGAATCCGTGGCTTTAGACCGGCTGGGTAGCCTGGTGGCGGACGCACACGAACTGTGGATGACTATTAGCACACTTGCAAACCTCAGACTGCTTCGTGAGCAAAGAGGAACGCGCAACGTGGGCCAAGACTGGTACGCGGAATTGGAAAAAGCAGTAGAACGGCTTTCGAAAGGGGGCGCTATCTCGACGTATTCCTGAAAACAGAGATGAACGCCTGTACGAACTCGACGGACCCGACGAACCTAAGCCCTTCGGTAAAGGACCAAGTGTCCCCACTTAATAGCTCTGAAAGATTCTTGGTTTCTATAAAGAGCTAGGCTGAATATATCCCCGACTTAGGGATGAAAAACACCTACAAAACGCAAAGCGCACGCTGGCAGATTTCAGGTCTTTTGAAGTCTGGTGGATCCTTTGTCTGGAGTGGACTCCTTCTCTGTTAATTTGTCGAGCGTCGATTGCATTTGCTGAACCCAACCCGTCGTTTCGCTTTCGGATGTTTTCTCCGTCTGCTCCACAAGCAGATCTATGTTCGTGCGGCGCCCTTTCTCCCATGGTGAAAGAGCCTTCCACCACGATGCAATGTTTCTCAAACTTGTTAGAGCAATGTTGTATTGGATCAGCGAGTTTTCAACCTGAAACATTTCAAGCTTCGTCGTAAACGCCGTAGCCAACGCCACGGTCAATGCAACCCAGACGTCCAGTTTAATCGCTGCTAGAAAAGTTCCCAATCCCCCTGCGAGCAGAATGTAAAGATGAAGACGCTTCAGCTGCGAGTAGAGAGTTGCAGTCTTATTCTCAAAATACTTGATCTGATCCCGTACTCGTTCGTTTAGATATTCCTCCGGTGTAATAAATGTTCGTCCGGTTTCCTTCGCGATCGCGCGAGGGTCAATGCAGCTCCTATTGACCTCGCTCTGAGCCAGGTTGCCGCTGATGTCTTTTATTTTGGCAGCCAGTATAGACTCTGCGGAATTTTCTCCACTTTTCTGATCACTGTATATTCCGGCTCTCGCTTGGTAGCGAAAAATTTCGCGCTTGAGAGCTTCAGCAGATCCTCGTAACAGCACCCACTTGTTTCCTTCGCGGAACCGACTATTAAAGCTGACCAAAATCGAAATCACAATCGGAGCCAGTATCAGCAGGACATGCACTACCTGATGGAGTGTGGATGAATGTAGATATTGGGCGATCCACACTTTAGTGGCAACCGGAACATGTTGCCGGAGAGAATCGGGCACAAAGCCACCCGCCGAGACAATCGCAAGTGCTGTAGCAATGATTCCGAGAGATAAGATCGCTTTCTGGATCGTTCTGAACTGCCTTTGCTTTTCGATCGCGGCCGTGTCGAGAGCGTCATATCGTCCCCAGGCATCAGTAAGAGTGTCCAGTGGCTCTTTTATCAGACGGAGGAGGATGCGATTCAGATCATCCACGCTGTCTTCGATTGGAATAGGGTAGATCACGCCTATTTCAAGGATTTCGCGCAGTTCAGGATCATTTACTGGCGGCTTCTGGATGCCGTCAATGGGTGGCGTCCGAGCGTTTAGAATGGAATCAGCCAGACCACCACTTCCTTGAACCAAGACGATTGGCCAAGATCGGCGCGTACAACGCAACAATGCCTTCCTTTCAGTTTCACCTCCACCGAAAAGAATGGCTAGCACCACCTTCTCGCTGTTGACCTTACCGATTCCAGACGCAGGGTCACCTTTTGCCAATTCAACCGTGAGCTGGAACTTCGCTTTTGCTGAGTCAAGCCATTCGGCCGGTAAACGTACGACGAACGAGTGGTTTCGATCGAAACCCTCTATTTCGTAGTCGAGAATTCCTAACAAGTTGGGCGACTGATCGACTTCGGCGGCCGCTTGGCCCATGAGCAACGAAAGTCCTGAATCGATTCCATCGTCCACAATAAGGGCTTTGGTGCGAGCTGCCATTGGGGCAATGCTCCGCGCACAAATGGATCGCACCTGAGCGGCGATGGGCTGATCAAGAGTGCCGAGAAGTACGATAATCGAATCCCAAGAGAGTGGGACTTTGGCCGCAGCAGTTTGTATGGTGTCCAAAGCTTGAAGTTCAATTAGTTGAGGTAATGTCATCTGACTCCCCTGTTAGACCGCATGTGCTGCCGGGCGGCGTCGTAGCTTCCGCGCCTGCGCTCTGGAGGCGAGGGCAGCGATAAACCCGGCCGCTTCCTTATTCGGAATGTTTGTTGAGAAAAATTAACCTCCAGACTATAGTAGGTCGATGAACAGACGGACCTTTGTTTCCGCAGGGGTAGGACTGGCATTAACCGCAACAGTACCTCGGCAGCCGCACGCCGAAGAAAAACAAACTCGTGGACCCGTCATTGTTGAAGCTGGACGGCGAGTAGACGCCCCAGATGCCGGGGTGACTCGCTTTCCCGCGAGAAACGTACCAGAAGTTCGCAAGAGAATCAATCAGGTACTGAGAAAAGAAATGCCTGTCGCAATTGTGAGTTCAGCTGCTTGCGGAGCAGACCTCCTCTTACTCGATGCTGCCGGGAGGATGCACGTTCCGCGATACATCTTTCTCCCGTCGGACACGGAAGATTTCCGAAAGTCCTCTGTAACGGATCGCCCGGGCGATTGGGGTGAGATTTACACGAATGTGCTGCAGGGATCGACTGTTGAGGTTCTGAAATTGCCAGAGGGTCAGGAAGGTTATCTTGAAACAAATCTTAAGCTCCTCGACCAAGCTCAAGTACAGGCTAAACTGAAACGCACGAATGTCCACGCATTAGTTATTTGGAATCAAGAATCGCGTGGATCCGATGATGTGACGGCACATTTTCTCGAACAGGCCAAGCGGCGCGACATACCTATCATTGAGGTTTCTACACTCTAGTCTTTAGGACCACGAACATATTCCAAATACTTCTCGACTGGCACAACAATCTTTGCTTTACCATCCAGAGCCAAACGATAGGCACGCCAAAGTCACCTAATGATTCTTTTTTTGCTATCGGATTCATTTGCTATCGGATTCGCGGTCTCGCAGGATGGTCATATACATGCCTCGGATTACCGAACGTTCCGTTTTCGCGCTACACCTGCACGCAGCACACAACAGAAACGCTGAGGTTTCTTATGCCGATTCATCCCGAACGTTGGAAATCCCTGCTCGATCGATATCAGGACGATCGTCCGCGCCGCATGCTGGCTCTTGATGGAGGAGGCATTCGTGGGCTGATCACGCTTGGCTTTTTACAGCGAATTGAAGCGATGATCAGAGAGAAGACTGGACAAGCGCTCTGTGAGTACTTCGATTACATCGGTGGAACAAGCACCGGAGCGATTATCGCCGCCAGCCTGGCTCGCGGCATGACGACCGCTGACTTAGTCAAGTTCTATACGGACTTCGGGCGGGCAATGTTTGACCCTTCTGCTCTGCTCGAACGGTTCAAGTATCTGCACACCGCAGACCCGTTGATTCGACAGCTACAGCAGGTGTTTGGGGCTACAACGAGGCTTTATCCCGACGACTTGAAATGCCTTCTACTGGTAGTGACGAAGAATGTGACCACAGACTCGGCTTGGCCGGTGAGCAGTAACCCCGATGCGAAATACAACGATCCGGCGCGAAACGACAACAACCTTAACATGCCGCTGTGGAAGTTGGTTAGAGCCAGCACCGCTGCCCCGGTGTATTTTCCTGCAGAGGTCATGACGTGGAACCCGGCCAATCCATCAAAGGCAGTCGTGTTTGTCGATGGAGGAATGACGCCGTATAACAACCCGGCGTTTCTGCTTTATCGGATGGCAACCGAGCCTGCGTATAGGTTGAACTGGACGAAGGGAGAAAACAACCTGTTGTTGATCTCTGTCGGCACGGGTGCCGCGGAGTCTCTGGGTGCGACGGCCGCGGCACCGAATAAGAATATCGTGTCCACTGTCGCTGGGCTCCCGGGAGCGTTGATGTACGCGATGCAGGTGGACCAAGATATCGCGTGCCGCAGCGTGGGCCGGTGTACGTATGGTACGCCGCTGGACCGCGAACTCATGGATCTTGTGCCCAGAAGCCTGCAAGACGGACTGACCCTAGAAGAGTCCTATGCCGCTCCGAAGATACCGCTAACGAAGGATCTCGGCCGGAGCTTTCTATATGCGCGGTACAACGCGGACCTGAGCCGTTCAGGGCTGAACGCGCTTGGATTCCCGGATGTCGATCCTGACAATATTCAAAAGATGGATTGTCCCGACAATATTCCGACGTTGCTCAAGATCGGCCAGGCCGCTTCGGGCGCGGTGCAGGCGGAGCATTTTGGACCGTTCCTTTAGCGAATTATGAAGTGAGAAAGATAAACACCAAAGCTTAAATAGCTGGAGGAGTCAACCGAGCTCTAAAGCAAGAAGCTCCCCCGCGCTTTTTCGCCGCCTCGATAAAATCCGGCGTCCCCCGATAGTCCAACCTCCCGGTTCCACAGTGCGACCAGCGTCACGTTCGTCGCACCCGCGCCGGGGCCTCTTCGAGCAGCCAACCCTTAGTCCTTTTCCAAATGTCATAGCCTGGCGGATCGCGCATCCAGTCCGAAAGAGCAGGCATGGAAGCCAGCACAGGCACCTCATTCGGACCGCTATGGTTCTCCAGCAGCGCTGCAAACCGCGCAAATTCACGCCCGTCTATCTGGCAACCGAGTACTCGACAAACAGGTTCTCCGGTAGCGTAAGCAGAACCCGCGTCAGCACCCGAAGCTCTGGTGTTTATTAGCTATCGGCGAACTGACTCTCTGCAAGCAGCCCTGGGCCTCTACTCCCGTTTGCGCGCGATAATGGGCCCGAGTGCATTTTTATGGATCGGTCTGGAATTTCAGCGGGAGATGTTGCAACAACGACTGCTCGAGGAGATTAAGCGGTCGACGGTAGTTTTGGCACTTATAGGTCCGGGTTAGCTACCGACCCTTGCATCATCAACCAGGAGAGGGTTGGTCGGACCGTCGCCCGGAGCTGGTTTAAGGTAGTCCGCCATGTTGTAATGAGGCGTCAGCCGCTTCAGATAGTGGTGGGGCATAGAAATTAGAGATGAAAAGGGCGATCTTCTTGGAAAAGTTGTCGAGTGAATTGAAAAAGGGGAGTTGACGTGGAACAAGTAAAAACGTGTTACGTCGCGATTCCGTTCGGCCGCAAGACCAGCCTGAGTTCTCAAATCATGACCGACTTTGATCAGATCTATGCAGAAGTATTACGCCCTGCAGCACTCGATGCCGGATATGAAGTGATACGCGCAAATGAGTTGAGTGGCGTCGGCATGATCCACAAAGCTGTTCTGGAGCGGATAATCGCGAGCGAAGTCTTTCTAGCCGACGTGACGACAGCCGATCCGAACGTGATGTACGAACTAGGACTCCGTCATGCGTTGCGGAGTGGAACCACGTTGCTTGTTATGGAGAGCGGCTCGCAACTGCCATTCGATATCACTTACGCTAGAGCCCTGATCTACCGCACAGACGACGCGGGACGAGTCACTGGATATCACGCCGAGCAGTTTAGGCGAGATTTGTCATCCGCCATTCGCCAAGGCATCGGGCGCCGCGGCAGTGACAGCCCAATCTACGAGTTTTTTCCCCAGCTTCATGTTGACTTGCCTGAGGAACTAAGTAGCGTTCAGCGGAAGAGGGGAATTTATCCTGCTAAGGCACGGAGACCAGTGGGATCCCGCTCACGTACTTCAGATGCAAGTCTAGAAATCAAGCAAGCTGAAGAAGTAGTCAGGAATACCGAAGACGTCGACCCCGCAGCGGTTATAGACATTCTGAGACGCTATCGTGAGAACTCGGCGTGGGATGACCTAATTCGATTTGCTGATGAACTCCCAGTAAGCATGCGGGAAATGCCACAAGTGCAGCAGATGATGGCACTCGCGCTCAACAGGCGTGGAGGAGACTCAGATCAAGCAAGAGCCATCCATTTGATGACTCAACTTATCGAACGGACAGGTGGAGACAGCGAGACTTATGGAATTCTTGGCAGCATCTACAAGGGCCGGTATGAGAGTAGTGGAAATCCTGATGACCTAGCCTCGGCGGTGACTTCTTATCGCTCCGGGTTTGAAAAGCAACCATCTGATTTTTACCTGGGCATCAATCTGGTGAGTTTGCTAGCCATTCATGGGGGTGAGGAGGCAAGAGCTTTACTCGGCACCTTCGTGCCTCTCGTGCGGCGTGCGCTAGTTTCTCCACTCCAAGACGAACGTGCGGACTTTTGGACATTGGCGGCGGCACTTGAACTTGCGACCATATCCCGGAACTGGGCCGAAGCTTTTGCGCTCGTTGAACGAATGATATCGCAACATACGACTGAATGGATGTTCGCCTCCACCGCAATCCAGTTGGCGCAGTACGGTCGTTCCATGACAGAGGACGATCGTTCCCAGCTGCAAAGGCTGATGAAACTGATCAAGTGGCAGTCGGCAGTGGAGGAACGCAATGCATGATCTTCCCTCTACACTCGACCTGTTAAACCAATTGATGACGCGAATGTTGAAAGTGGAGAACGACCGACGTGATCTTCTACAGACAAATCTTCCCCAGGCGATGAAGGACGAACAGGACAAACTGGCCCAGCAGCAGATTCTGAAACTGCGCGAATATCAGGAAAGTCTTCTTCATGGGTTGGTACAGTTTCCTCCACATAAAGTTGAGCACTTCAATGATTTGACTCATTTCCACCAGACTTCTCCGTTCGAGAAGTCTGTTTTTGTCATGACCAAATTCCCTGGGAACGCGTCGCCCATTGATGACCAGCTTAGAAGGGTGATTCAGGCGGTGAGGGTAGCTATTGACGGCTGCGGTTATAGATCTCACTTGGCGTCAGACAAAAACTACAACCCGTTGCTCTGGAAAAACGTGGAATTTTACCTGCTGGCTTGCGGGAAGGGCATTGCAATTGTCGAAAGCCAGCATACAAGTGAGTTGAACCCGAATGTCACGATGGAGTGGGGATGGATGCGAGCGACAAACCGCCAGGTCCTTTTCCTCGTTGAGAAATCTTTCGATAAGGGGCGGGCAGACCTAAGCGGGCTAATTCAAGAGCCCTTTGACTGGGACAATCCGGAGACGGACATCGAAGCAGCCGTAAGAAAATTTCTGATTTAGGTCTACTTGCGCAGTGGGCAGTCTCGAGCTACGATCGGGCGCGACTATCCAGCCCCGCCTATGACGACTTCGGAACATTTTCATCTTCATCATCGAATTTCAGCCACCAACATGTTAAGGAGTGAACGGCGAATTGCGGTAAACCACTTCTCGACGGCCTTGGAAGTGGTGCGGAAGCGGCCTCGATTCGTCAGGCCTGCCGGGCTTTTCGATGAGTACATCGACCGATTATCGTCAAGTGAGCGGATCAGGCTGAGATTAGCTTTAGGGATGGCCCGCCCGCCGCGTTGGGCGTAGCGTCGAACTAGGACGAAGAACCGCTTGTGACCTGATGCGAGGGAGCGCACAATAGCCAAGACTACACAGGACGCTAATGGTTCTTGCTTCAGATTACTTGGAAGGAGAGTTTTCATCGCCGAGCCGAGCATATTCTGGGATCAGTTGATCCAACTCATCGAGGAAGGAAAGGTTGTGCCCGTGGTCGGCCAAGACCTGCTGACCTTACCGGAGTCGACGGGGCACAAGCTTCTCTATCCCTTCCTCGCTGACCGCCTCGCTGCCTACCTGAAGGTGAGTACCGATGGCCTTCCTCAAGGTGCCGAACTGAACGAGGTCGCCTGCCGTTATTTGAGTAAGGGAAAGCCCTGGCAACAGATTTACGCCGCACTGAAGACGGTTGCCGCGGAAACCGAATCCTTGCCGGTTCCGGTGCCACTGCTTCAACTCGCCGCTATTCGTCCGCTCCAGCTCTTCGTGTCTACTACGTTTGACTCTTTCCTGACCCGCGCGCTCAACCAGACACGTTTCGGAGGCAACCAGAAGACCCGGGGGTTTACGCACTCTCCAAACGAGGTGCAGGATCTTCCCGGAGACTTCGCGGGCTTTGGCGAGCCGGTGGTCTACCAACTGATGGGTAAAATCTCGGCCACCCCGGCCTACGCTGTAACCCAGGAAGATCTAATCGAGTTCTTCCACTCGCTTCAGTCGGAGACGCGGCGGCCTGCGCAGCTCTTCCATGAACTGGGCAGCCGCAGCCTTTTGGTGCTCGGGACCCGGTTATCCGGATGGCTGACCAGCTTCCTCATGCGCATGTCAAAACACCAGCGTCTTTCCGCCGATGACAAGACCGACTATGTTGCCGACGACACCGTCAGTAACGACGGAGATCTGGTTCTTTTTCTGGAACGCTTCAGCAGCGCGACACAGATCTTCCGCGAGGCCGACCCGATCGCCTTCATCAACGAGCTGCATCAGCGTTGGACGGAGAGTCATTCAGACACGGGACGGGGCGATAGCCAACAAAGTTCCGCCTTCGCCCTGCCGCACGATCTGGAGCCAGGTGCCGTCTTCCTGAGCTATGCCAGCGGAGACTGGTCAGCAGTGGAAAAGCTCAAGGCCGCGCTTGAGGAAGCGGGAGTGGACGTATTCTTTGACAAGGACCAGTTGCAGCCGGGCAATGAGTGGGAAGGCAAACTGCGCCGCAGCATCCATCAGTGCTCGCTTTTCGTCCCCGTAATATCGCAGCAGACTCTGACGCCTGACCGCCGTTTCTTCCGGGTCGAGTGGAATCTCGCCCTGGAGGAGGCTCAAATGGCGTCTTTCTCTAGCGAAGAAGCTTTTTTGCTCCCCGTGGTGATTGACGGTACAGCGATCGATCATCCGGCACTGCCTGCGAAATTTAGAACGATTCAGGCTACGTCATTGCCCGGTGGTCAGCCCACAACCGATTTTGTCGATCGCATCAAGCTGCTCTACCGCAAGCGCCAGCTTACACGGTTGGGGACTGCATGAGCGTTGACCAGAATACGATACCGGCAATGGCCGCCGGCACGACCGTCAACGCGGACAACCCGTGGCCCGGACTTCTGGCCTTCCGCGAAAGCGACCAGGGCTATTTCCAGGGCCGGCAAAGTGAGACCGAAGAACTGTTGCGCCTCGTCCTGCGCGAGCGGCTCACCGTGCTCTTTGGCCTCTCTGGCCTGGGCAAGTCATCATTATTGCAGGCCGGCCTCTTTCCTGAATTGAGGCAGGAAAATATCTTTCCGGTTTACATTCGCCTCGACTTTTCTTCGAAGCGTCCCGATCTGGTCGCGCAAATCCTTACCGCGATCACCCGTGAAGCCGCTGCCCACCAGATTGAAGCGCCACCCCCCACGAACGGCGAGACACTCTGGGAGTTCTTTCACCGCGACGCGAACAACTTCTGGAATGCTCGCAACCGCCCCGTCATGCCACTTCTTGTATTCGATCAGTTCGAGGAGATATTCACCCTCGGTTGCCTCGACGCACAGCGCTCGACAGCAACCAACGCATTGATCGAACAACTGTCCGATCTCGCCGAGTGCCGTCCGCCGGCCCGATTGAAGGCATGGCTAGATGAGCATCCCGAAGAAGCGAAAGCCTTTGACTTCGGACGGCATTATTATGAGATCCTCCTGGGAATCCGCGAGGACTTCCTGCCCGATCTCGAAACCCTTCGCCCGCGCATGCCGACCGTCGCGCTCCATCGTATGAGGCTCCGGCGCATGAATGGTGAAGCGGCGTTGCTGGCAGTCAACCATGCACATCATTTGATCGACCCAGATGTGGCCGAGCAGGTGGTTCGCTTCGTTGCAGCCGACACGCGCGAGCACCCGCTCGCACAGCTCGAGATCGAACCCGCGCTGCTGAGCGTCGTATGCCGCGAGCTGAATAACCACCGCCGCAAGCTCGCGGAGCCTAAGATTACCGCTGGCCTGCTACAGGGAAATCAGGAGCTGGTGCTCGCCGATTTCTACGAGCGGAGCACAGCCGATTTACCCCCGGAGGTGAGGTTATTCATTGAAGATCACTTGCTTACGGTCTCCGGGTATCGCGATAACGCGGCGCTCGAAAATGCCTTAAACATCCCTGGAGTCACTCAGCCATCGATCGACGCTCTGGTAGAGCGTAGGCTGGTGCGTCGCGAAGATCGCGGGGGCTCGCAACGTCTGGAACTGACGCACGACTTGCTGGTAGGTGTCGTCCGCGCCAGCCGTGACGGCCGCCGCCAGCGCGAAGTCGCCGAAAAAGAGCGCTTCGCCATGCTCCAGGTCCAGGAGGAAGAGAAGCAGACCCTCCTCAAAGCAAGAGAGGAGCAACGTCTCGAACTCGAGCGGGTCCAGGCACATGAGAGGCAGGAGCGGGATCGGAGGGATCTGCGGCGTCTCCGCATCGCCATCGTAGGATTTGTCGTGCTGACTCTGGCTGCGGTATTGACCGCGACGTGGGCTATAATCGCACAGCGTCAGGCGAAGACCGCCAGGGATGACGCAATCTATTCCCAGAAAATTGCCCAGCAGGAGAAAACGGTATCGGAGCAAGCGCTGCAGAGCGCTCGGGATAACGCCGCCAAATTTGCGGCTTCCCTGCAGGTGCTGTCTAGTGTCAGCAATAAGGATGTCCAGACGGCCGTGGACTCGCAATCGGCGTCGACGCTTCTGCCGCGGGTGTTCATTCAGATCGTCAACCAGGACGATCGCGCTTATGCAAACCAGATAAGAGATCGTTTGATCGCGGGAGGCGTGCTTGTTTTGGGGATCCAGTATGTTCCTGTTGCGGCCGGGCTAACGAAGACCGACGTTCGCTATTACCGAAGAGCCGATGAGCCCGAGGCGCAGAAAATCGTTGACCTTCTGAAGAGCGCCGGAGCTGCACCTATTGCGCCAAAATATCTGCCGGGCTACGAGGACAGCACAAAGGTACGCCAAAATCACTTTGAGGTTTGGCTAGCGAACGGAAGCGGAAGCAAGTGACTCTATCGGTCAATTCCGCTAGTCGACTTGGAAGACGGCCGAGTCGAGATCTCAAAACTTCCCGTAGGCCGGGTAGGGACTTAGAAACCAATCTCAAGCTCCTCGATCACGGTCAGCAACTGGCGCCCCAGAACGGCGTGTCTGCCGAAGCTCCAGTGATATGGAACGGAATCTCGCGCGGACCCGACGACATTACGGTTCACTTCGTGCATGAAGCGAAGTCGCGCGGGATGACAGTGTGAGGATCTCCACTGTGTGAACACGGCTGTCAGGTCTGAAGAGTAGAATCTGTTGCCGAGGTCATTATGGCACCCATCTGCTTCATGGTTATGCCGTACAGCACCAAACCCACCGGTGCTCCAGCGGGAAGTGGAGCGCCCGACAAGGTCAACTTCGATCGTCTCTGGGAAGCAGCGCTCCGCCCCGCCATCCAGCAAGCCGGCTACGAGCCCGTCCGTGCCAATGAGGATATCGGCGCACTCATCATCAACGAGATGATCGAACGCCTTGCGATCTCCGATCTCGTGCTCGCCGATGTTTCCATACCCAACGGCAATGTCTACTACGAAGTCGGCATCCGGCATGCTGCGCAAAAGCAAGGCTGCATTATGACTGCAGCTACATGGTCGAAGGCGCTCTTTGATATCGACCAAATGCGGCAGATTCGCTATCCATTGCCGCTCGAATCGATTTCCGACGAAACCGCCGCCGAGATCATCAAGATCGTTCAAACTGCAATTCCCGTCATGGCAGCGGGCGACTCGCCCTTTTACCAGGTGTTTCCCAAATTCCCCGAATTCGACCCGCTCCGCGCTACATCCTTGAAGAAAAGCCTTGAGGAACTCTCCAATTTCCAGGCGGAAATCATTGCAGCACGTTCTGCGACTGGCGATCAGCGCCGCACACGCGCTCTTCAGCTTCGCGACCGTTACTACACCCGCGGTCCGATCCAGAAAGCTGTAGCCATCGAATTGCTTTACACGCTGCGTGACTGCACCGATTGGAAAACTACCCTGGAGTTCCTCGACGAACTGCCCGCAGATCTCAAAAACTCGCCTCTTGTAAAAGAACAGCGTGCGCTCGTGCTTTCCAAATCCGGTAATCATGATGACGCGATCGGTGCCCTCAAGGAGCTCATCGGAACCAGCGGTGACACATCTGAACGTCGCGGTCTGCTTGGTGGACGCTACAAGCAGAAGTGGAAGAATATCACTAAAGATCCTGCAGATCTTAGCCGTGCAATAACCGAGTACGAGAACGGAATGAGACTGGATCTGAACGATTACTATCCGTCGTCGAACCTGGCTCGGTTGTATCGCACTCGGGGTCGCAAGGGCGACGAAGATAGAGCGCGCATCTCTGCGTCTATTACACTCGTCGCAAGCGAGCGCGCTCGCGCACGCAACTCAAATGATGAATGGCTGAATCCCACGTACCTCGGCGCAGCGTTTGACGCCGGAGACGTCGAAAAAGCCCATGAGCTCGCCGATCAGGTCAGGGAAGACGGACCCGCAGTCTGGAAACTCGATACCACGCTCGATGATTGCCGAACAGCCGCTCAGCTATGGGAGGAGCCTCGCCGTACTGAACTTCTGGACATTGTTGCTCAACTGGAAAAGGTCTCGGTGGCAGAGCCGAAGTCTTAGAAAGATCAGAAACAGCATCTCGCGCATGCTCCCGCGAAGCTGTCGCGCGATCCCCTCTTAAGTGTGGCAGCGCGTCGAATTTCTCTTCACTCACCGACGGCCTTACCGATCTATAGGCCGCCGGGAAATGATTTCATCCCCTCAACGACAGTTGCATCTGATCTCTTCGGAGACAAACACGGTGCATATCGGTATCTCAGCGAGCCGCTCGTGCCTGGAGAAGCAGGCGGCTATAAGATCCAGCCCCACAATGTGGTAGCGAGCGCAACCCACGTGGCTGTATTTCGCAGCGGCGATCTTGCTGCCTCTGCCGTGCGTGTTTTTCACGGGCAGCCCCTGCATTAGCCTGGCATGTCGAGGTCGGCGGCAAGGTTATCGTTTTTGCGGAGATACTACCGGTGAGGGTGGCCCTTGCGCCAGGCGCAGACACGTGTAGATTGGCCGGCTCAAATTGAATCATCGCGTGTCGGCAAGACCCTGCGAACAGCAACCTCTCTGCCAGCTGCTCCCAGCCGCGATGCAAAATCGCCCAATAATTTCTCCAGCCGACAAGTCCGGAGAAATTTGCCCACGCAGGCCAGTCGGCTCGGACCGCAACTCTCTCCCGAGATGAAGCTCGCTAAAGAAAACTCAATTTTACGGGGATTTCCTCTAGTCTCTACCGTAGCGAATCGCTACTCTGAGACCCGATAGATAAAATGGCGGTGGACGCAGTCTACAGCGAACCGCTCTCCAGCCGAATTCCCGTTAACAGGGATGAATACAGGGAGTTCGGGGGCTTGTGGCGAGGCTAATTGAACTCGCAGCGGTTGTATTGGCTTGAGTGACTGGCATTTACTCGTTACCACGCATTAGCAGTAGTACAAATAACAGGGAATTAATCCATGGGTATCAGGGAATCTAATGAAGCGTGCTGGGAAGATTAAGGTTCTCTGATACCAGAGCCAGCACCCTATTCTTCGTCATGGGACGCCAATGGGCGCGTTACCTGTCGAAACCCGCTGTTGATTTGTGAGTCACTTACCGAGCGTTCTTCGAGTCCGGTGAAAGGCATGTTCTCGGACAGAGGCACCACCGTTCTTGCGCGAAGCCTGATAGGCATCGAATGGTCCACAGATTCAGTTGTCGCCCCTTCGCGAAGATTAGAACGCTGGAGCACACGCAGCCTGACGCCGGCGCACTTGGCAAGAAGACAGGAACAACCTGTACCTCCCTCACGTCAAGGGAAACCGCACGTTATCTCCGTCACTGTACCGATTGAGGGTGTCCCTAAACTCGCTGTCCTATCTCACGGATCCCAGATATTTGTCGAGCCAGTTGAGCGATTCCCTTATCATCTCAGTTCGCGGTACGTCGTGTGCCGTGTCGTAGACCACGCGGCGCTTTTGTTCTGAGGGCGTTCCCAGCAGACGGAACATGGGCTCTTGAGAGATTTTGGGCGGGTAGATGAAATCGAAACGGCCATTGAGCATTAGAACAGGTGTCTTCACATGTGGAGCGAAGTTGACTTGATCCACCTCCGGCAATGGCTGTTGTAACCAGAGTCCTGGTGTTATAAGAACTAATGCCTTGAAGCGAGTTTCAACAGCGGGGAGGAGCCCCCCTATCGCTGCTCCCCAACTGTCACCCTCGTAGGCCAACGCGTTGGGATTGACATCCGGGCGTGTCTCAAGGTAGTCGACCGACCGGCTAAGATCCTTGGACCAAAAAATGACGTTGTCTCGATAAGTACTGCTGGTGTTTGGGAAGTAGATGGGCTTAAGTCCGCTGCCGCGTTCAAACGTCCCTTTGTAGATAGGGAATAGGACCGCTCGTCCACTTTTTACAATGAAATCGAAGTCTGAAAGAGAGATCTGGATCCCTTCTGCGCTCGATCGCATGTGAGCGGCGGCACCGCCGGGAAAGTACACGACGACTTGAAAAGGCGGTGACGCTCCTCTGGGCAGAAACAAATACGCGGTGACTCGCTCGCCGCCGTAAGCCGCGTCGAATGAGACCTTTTCCACCCTCCAATCTTCGGCCTGTTCCACAGACTCCACCTTCGGATGCAACGGCGTCTTGTCATAAGAATATTCGTTCTTGTATGCCCGGAAGAGTTGATCGGAAACAGGTTTTTCTGAGCCGAAATCTCGCAATTGGACCGTGATCGGAGCTCCTGCTGCTTCGGCGTCCCTACCAGTCGACTCATATTCCGCGCAACGAAAACCAAATCCACGGGACCGCTCGAAGGGTGAACGAGCGTCGGGATAGTTGAACATATAAGTAGGTTCGTCCCAGGCGCCGCCCATGATGTAATGCCTGCCCGACGTCGCTTCGTTTGCGCACCACTCCTTCGCGTTGCCTGCCATATCGTAAGCGCCGCTCCAGCTCATGCCGTGGTAAGCGCCGACCGGCGAAGGCCCCTTGCTACTGAAGTTGCTGGCGGGTATCAGGCTGGAGCTGTCCGTCGGGGATGCAGCAGCAGCCCAGTGATAAATGGTCGGGAGCGACTTGCCTACAAATTCAGCATATGCTTCAGCCTCGAACCAGCTCACACCGGTGACAGGAAATTCGCCCTCACCCTGCGGATATTCGCCTCGTGTCCAGGTGGAAGGTCCTGGCCTGCTCGTTTTATCGACAAAGAGTTTCATCGCGTTGGTCCACGAAAGGACGCGTCCATCCTTTCGGAATTCGTGTTCCCAATACTCCTGCTTCTTGTAACCGCCCTGGTCCACAAAGTGTTTGAACTCGCGATTGGTGACCTCGAACTTATCGATCCAGTATTTTCCAATCCGGACTGTAGGCAAGGCCTGAAAGCCTGCAATGCCTACAATCCCCCACTGGGCGAAAGGGTCGCCCTCCACTGATTCCTGGTCGAGCTCAACAGGAACCATTCCTCTGTTAGCCTGCCCATCGCTATGCAGCGCCACCGTAATTGGACCGGACGGGAAGGTAGCGCGTTCGAGCGTCGTATATCCGTGCAATTCGAATTTCCAACTCGAATCCACAGCGGGAAATCTCCCTTTCAGGATGGGCGAGAGACCGGCAAATTCCCATTGGGCGTTCGGCGCGTTGTAGTTCCTGCGGTAGACCGACGCCCCCGGAGGGCTGGTGATGATGGAATCGGACCAGGAAATATCGGGCCAGAATCTGGCCAGGGTTGGGTCAGCCGGAATGTATCGCTCGGCCTGAACAGCAAGCGCATAGGCTTCGCCAGGTTGGCCCCGTTCGATGAGTTTGCCGATCTGCGGTAAGGCCTGCTCCCTGGCCCATCTGACTTTGGAACTGTGGTGAATCCCCCAGCCAATGATGCTCATGAAGGCTATGAGGATAATCAGCGCGGGAATTGCGACGCGGGGCTGCCTGCTTTGCCGGAAGAGCACTCTCGGGTTAAGGCCAATGGCATTCGCTGAAATCAGTTCGGCGCAATTTTTGAGCTCTTGCTCAACCTCCATCATGCTTGCATAGCGATCTTCGGGGCGCTTGTGTAAACAGCAACGAATGATTCGGTCCAGTGCATTCGGGACATCTTTATTCGGGACATCTTCTACGAATTGGTCCAGCGGACTGGGCTCCTCCCGCTCGACTGCTATCAATGTTTCCCTCGTGGGCTTGCGCGGAAATGCTTTCTCTCCCGTGAACATCTCGTATAGAACTGAGCCAAACGCAAATATGTCGCTACGGGCGTCCACCGGTTGACCGTGCAACTGCTCAGGAGACATGTACGGCAGCGTGCCAACTACCTGGACGTCAGCGGTAAGGCCTGCCAGGTTCTCTTCCACAAACAAGATGGGGCGTTCGTACTTTGCCAGCCCGAAATCGAGCAAGATTGCCCCGCTTTCGGTGAGCATGATGTTGCCCGGTTTAAGGTCGAGATGGACGATGCCTTTACGGTGTGCCGTGGCGAGTGCATCCGCAACCGCGATCGCGATCTTCAGGACCTCGACCGTCGAGAGCCTGCCCCTCTGGATGCGCGCTGAAAGTGTCTCGCCCTCCAGGTACTCCATCGCGATGAATGCCCTCGCGGCATCTTCTCCAAAGTCATACACCCTGCAGATGCTTGCGTGATTCAAAGCAGAAGCAGTTTTCGCTTCGCGCAGAAACTGCTGCAGCGAGTCCCTATCTTCCGCTAGTTCCTTTGGCAACAGTTTCAGCGCAACCATTCGGTCGAGCAGCAAATCTTCGGCTTTGTAGACCTCACCCATACCTCCGGCAGCGATGAAACTGACGATGCGGTACCGCTTCGCTAACACTGCACCGGGTGCGAGTCGTTCCAGCGGATTTGCGGGGGCGCGCCGAGGGTCAACAAAGGCCGGGCTGGATAAGAAGCTTCCCAAACGAGGGTGCATGCCAAGCAACCGATGCACTTCGTCGCGGACCACTTCGTCGCGCTCGTTTTGTTTGAGAAAAGAGGCCCGCTGCGCGGGGCTGCATTCCAGCGCACTCTGGTACAGGTCTTTAACGAGTTCCCACTGTTTTGCCGTCATTCCCATTGTCAGGCCTCAATTCGCCGTACAGCCAGACCTTCGCTACAGCCCAATCCCGCTTGACCGTGATCGGGGAGACGTTCAGAAAGCTGGAGGTTTCCTCGACACTCAGGCCTCCAAAGAAGCGCAATTCAACGATGCGGCTTTGGCGCGGATCGAGCTTCGATAGACGGTCGAGAGCTTCGTCCAATCTCAATAAATCTTCGGAATGTTCCGGGGTAAAAGCCAATGCTTCTTCCAGGGGCAGGATCACTTGGGTTCCGCCACGTTTCTCCCGCAGGTGGCGGCGGGCATGGTCGATCAGAATGCGCCTCATCAGTTGGGCAGCAGTCCCATAGAACTGGGCGCGGTTCTGCCAGTGGGGAGAATGCTGGCCAACCAGTTTGAGATAAGCTTCATGAACCAGAGCTGTGGTCTGCAGGGTATGCCCCGACCGCTCGCGCCGCATGTACCCGCTGGCCAGCCTTTTAAGCTGGTCATAGACCAAAGGAACAAGCTTTTCCTGAGCGGCCTGGTTCCCGTTCGCTGCTTCGATTAGAAGGGCCGTCACGTCGGGTTCCTGGACCACGTCGCCAACCTCCAATCGTAGCCGGTACAAAAAACAACAGTTATTGCAATCCTGATGGTCGGGATTTTATCTGCAATTCACGATCTTTGCACTTTCTCACTTCCTGATGATCACGTTTTCCTGCAGGTGTCGCGTTAGTAAGTAAAGCCGCACCTTCAGGCACGACGGCAGCGCTGAAAACGGGACTATTCCAACAAACGGAACCACAGGTCACGTACCAGGAAAAGAGATAACAACCGCCGAAGAGGAAAACCGCCCACTTACAGGTTCCGGCTGCGATTTTCGCAAATGGAGTGACGACCAACAACCAGGCGCGGTTAGAACGACAATCGCGCCGCAAAATCGGAGGGAGACGGACATGAAATCGACATTCAGGAAGAAGTACGCACGTCTTTTGGCACTGCTCGCTGTCGGAATTATCGCGGCGATAGGAGTCGCCCATGCAGATGGTTGGTGGGACGATTACGAACGACTGGCCCAAAAGACGGAACTGGAACAGCTTCATGCAACCTTTCATGCGTCAATCAGCGTCCACGATCCCGTGAACGGCGATTCGCCTGCAGTGATAATTCAGCGAACCCGCGACATACTCGCGATCTGGTCCAAAGACGCCGAACTCACCGTTATCGGCAGTACTGCCACGGCAGGAAATTACATCGGCAACGGCGATCCGGAGGATCCCGCAACTTGCCCTACACCCTCGGGCGACACATCCGCCGCCGGGAAACAGGGCACGCTGTGCACGTTCTTCAAGTATGTTGCCGGCGGGTTGCAGCCAGCCAATAGGTGGGTGTCGCTTTCCCCGGTGTACAAAACGAAGTATGTTCCTGTAAAGGACGGTGACAGCCAATGGAAGTCATCGGTGTATTTCGAATGCCATTACTTCGACGTGTCATCGAATCCGGCCACTGGCCAGCCGTTTTGGACGGCAAAGAGCCACGTATACCTTAGCGGTGAAGCCAAAAAGATCAACGGAAAGTGGTTGTTGACGAAGGTCAGCTCGGCTGCGGTTGGGATTCCGATTCCGTAGCAGGCTGCCTTCTGAGGAAGGCATGCAGGGACAGCATACTTATCCCTGGAGGGATGCAATACGTATGCTGTCCGTGCGTCGCTTTTTTCTCGTCCAGCGCAGTTCTGCGCAAAGAAGAAGGGCTGACCATCATCACTTAAAGTGCTTGAGCCCAAGTCGGCCACACTTCCGAAAACTTCTTGCGACCGAGATCTCAATTGTTGTGTACAGACCAATCCACTCATTGAACTTGATTTAGGAACAGTTCGGCAAATTAGTCCTGATAAACGCACTTCTCGTCAGTAACGGTTACGAGCGTTATATTCTCGTTATTCCGTCTAGGGCCAAACGGTGTTGGGTTTCACATATACCAAAAGTCTTCTTCTCGGCGCTCGATGAGCGGCTCGGCCTGCTCTCGGCGAATGAGAACTTTTTGATGTCAAGGGATTTAAATTTGTTGACTTGGGAAGATCAACCCGCGATGATGCGCTTATTTTGAACCGCAAAGCGCAGTAGAGCATTGGCGCCTTCAATATTCAATTTTCGGCAGATGTTCGTTCTGTGATTCTCAACGGTGCGATAGTGAATTGAAAGCTCCGCCCCGATCTCTTTACTCGACAACCCCTCCGAAATCAGGCTGAGAATTCGCTGTTCCGCAGGTGTCAAATTTGCCAGCAACGGCTCACGCGGCTCCTGCTTAGACTGCAAAAGCTGTAGCGCGATGGCAGTGCTGAGATACTGTTCGCCAGCAAGAACAGCGCGAATCGCCGCAGGAATCTCCTGGATCGCACTGTCTTTGAGCAGATAACCATTGCCGCCCGCCTTCAGAGCAGCCCGCAGAATGTCCTCGTCTTTATGAAACGAAAGAAAGATGATGCGCGTCCTGAGTCCGGCCTCTCGAATCTTGCCTGCAACCTCAAGCCCGCTCATCTTCGGCATCTCCACGTCGAGAAGCGCCAGGTCCGGATCGAGCTTTTGGACCAGACTCCACGCCGCCTCCCCGTCACCAGCCTCGCCGATGACGTCGAATGACTCATCTTCCTCGATACTGAGCTTCAAACCTTTGCGGACTACGGGATGATCGTCCGAGAGGACAATACGCACCTTCGCGTCCATAAATAGCCTCGTTAGATTTCAAATAGCGTATTCGGGTCGCTGCGATCTCAGCGCAAATTCTACCGTAGATTTCCCTCAGAACTTTTCGCTTGGCCGCCTGCCCGAAAATCCCGTTATTTAAAAGCTGTTCTCAATCGTTCGCTCGCTGCATAATTTCGATACGTACTTCATGTCTGCGCCCCCGCATAATCATCGGATCTTTCGACTCAGCGTCACATTGCTGTCGTTCGCGATTCTGACCGGGGTAGCACTCGCAACGCAATACCGCATGAAGACCTGGACGGTGGAAGACGGCCTTCCTCAAAATGTAATCCGAGGCATCGCACAGACCGAGGACGGCTATCTCTGGGTCGCCACGCTCAACGGCCTCGCACGTTTCGATGGCGTCCGCTTCACCGTATTCAACAAAGGCAACACGCCCGGCATCAACTCGAATCGTTTTGGCTCGATGGTTAAAGATAATAACGGCGATCTTTGGCTTACTCTCGAAAGCGGCTCACTCACTCGATACCACAAGGGCACCTTCCACACCTATGGCCCGGAAGATGGTATCCCTGAAGACACAATTCGAGGAACAGCCTTAGACAAATATGGCAACCTATGGGTTCTGTCTCAAAACTCCATCCTGAAGTGGAAGAGCAAATCATCAGAGTTCGTCGACCAGACCCCAGCCGAAGTCAAAGTCGGTTATCAACCGCTTCGATGGGAGAACACAGGCTTCTGGGCCAAGCAAGCCTCCACGCTCTACATCTTCGCCGAGGGCAAACTCGTCGAATACCCTTTGCCGGCATGGCTTTCGCGCAACGCCATATGGGACGTCGGTATCGACGGTGGCAGAAATATCTGGATTGAAACCTATGACGGCAAACAATGCTTCATCCAAGCAGGAAAGACCGAGATACAGACAGTCAATCCGAAAGCCCCTCTCGCAATCACCTATCGCGACGCCCACGGAAACCTCTGGACCGCGCACGTTGGCCAGCACCTCGTGCTCTCGCTCGACTTGGTCTCCTCGGGAAAGCCAACTACGATCGAATACACTCGCTTCCTCGAAGATAAAGAGGGCAATGTCTGGGTTGGAACCGAAGGCGACGGCGTGCATCAACTGCGCGAGCAGGTAATCCATGTCTACAGCAAAGCTGAGGGCATCATCGATCAGGACATCTTCCCCGTCTACCAAGAGCCCTCCGGAGCCATCTGGCTGGGAGCCTGGTCCTCTGGTCTAAGTCGCTTTCAGGACGGAAAATTTACCAACTATACCACCGAAAACGGTCTTCCCGGACGGCTCGTAAGCGCCCTCGGCGGCGATCGCGAAGGAAACCTGTGGGTCGGAACGCACGGTGGCCTCGCGGTCTTTCGCAACGGAGAGTTTCACAAACCGGATGTGCCTCTTCCCGTCGATTCAACCGTCCTCGCGATTTTCGAAGACAAAGGAGGCACTCTCTGGCTGGGAACTACAAATGGCCTGGTGGCTTATCGCAACGGCCCTGCCAAAACCCTGACGCAGCAAGATGGGCTGGCTTCAAACGACGTGCGCGTCATTATTCAGAGTGCCTCCGGAGACATTTGGGCAGGCGGTTACGGTGGCCTCACTCGCATTCACGATGGCCAGTTCACGCATTGGACGGAGCGCGATGGCCTGCCCGGCAACAGCATCCGCGCCCTTTATGAAGATCACGACGGTGTCCTCTGGATCGGCGGCTACGACGGTGGGCTTGGCCGATACAAGGATGGAAAGTTCGTGCGCTACACCCAGCGCAACGGCCTCTTCGACGACGGCGTCTTTCAGATCCTCGAAGACAAAAGAGAAAATCTCTGGATGAGCAGCAATCGCGGAATCTATCGAATCGCCAAACAGGATCTGAACGAATTTGCCGACGGAAAACGTTCGTCGATCAACTCCGTCGCCTATGGAAAAGTCGATGGCATGTTGAACGTGGAATGCAACGGCGGCATGTGGCCGGCTGGCATCAAAGCCCAGGACGGCACCCTTTGGTTTCCCACACAGGACGGCGCAGCCGTCGTCGATCCGGATCTCGTCAGTACCAATCCCCATCCGCCACCCGTTGTCATCGAAACCGCATTGGTGGACCATCTTCCCGTTCCGCTCAACGGCGGGCTTCAGATTCCCCCAGACAAGCAGAATCTCGAGATCGAATACACCGCGCTCAGCTTTATCCGTTCCGATCAGATTCGTTTCCGCTATCAGATGGAGGGACTCGATTCCAATTGGATCGACGCCGGCTCCCGGCGCACCGCGTATTACACGCACCTGCCCCCAGGCTCCTATACCTTCCACGTCATCGCCGATAACAGCGACGGCATCTGGAACACGAACGGGCAAAGCATGGAGATCACCATTCTCGCTCCTTTCTATCTCCGATGGTGGTTCATTGCACTCGAAGTTCTGGCTGCGGCGGCCCTGGTCAGCCTCATACTCTACTACCGAATCTCCCGGCTGCAACAGGCCCAGGCCGCGCAGCACATCTTCTCCCGCCAGCTCATCTCATCTCAGGAGAGCGAACGTCAGCGCATCGCCGCCGAGCTTCACGACAGCCTCGGACAGCGCCTGATCATCATCAGCAATCTTGCCCAGTTGAGCTTGCGAGCTCAGGCAAAAGGCTCAGCCGCCATCGCCGAAACCGTGCAGGAGATCGGCGCTGAAGCCGCGCTCGCAATTCAGGAGACACGCGAAATCTCGTACAATCTGCGCCCGCTCCAACTTGACCGGCTAGGACTCACAAAAGCGGTGGAAACACTAATTCGTACCGTCTCCTCCGCCTCCGGAATCAAAATCAATGCCACCGTCGACAACATCGACGACGCTGTCCCGGACGCGCTGCGCATCAACTTCTATCGCATCGTTCAGGAGTCGCTCAATAACGTGATGAAACACTCCGGCGCATCCGAAGCCGAGGTCACCGTCCTTCGCGACGTCGAACATCTCGTCTTGTCCGTACGCGATAATGGAATCGGCTTCAGTGCCGGAAGCCGATCCGAAGGAAGCGGGAACGGCTTCGGACTCACCGGCATGGAGGAGCGAGCTAGATCTCTCGGTGGCAGTTTTCGCATCCGTTCAACAGCAAATCACGGAACGGTGATGACCGTCGAAATCCCGCTCGCCGGGAAAGGATCGAAGTAGCAGCAACTATGCTTTGGTGAATCAGCAATGAGGCATCGGATAGAGCGACATCGCGCGTCGGCCCTTCGCATCCAAGGATGCATTGTGTTGGCGATCGCACTTTCGACTTTGGTGGGCTGCAAGCTGAACCACAGCAGGACTCTAACGGTTCATATCTCCATGGTGCCTCCCGCCTCAGTCGGCGGCCCTTCGCAGATGATGCAGATCGCCGGACGCATCAGCGATACCGCTCCCGACACCGAGATCGTCCTTTATGCGCACAGCGGCGTTTGGTGGCTCCAGCCCCTTACTGACCAGCCTTACACCAAAATTCAGCCCGACCTCTCCTGGAAAAACACAACCCATCTCGGTTCCGAGTATGCAGCGCTCCTCGTTCAATCGGGATATCATCCTGCAGCGAAGATCATGTCCCTCCCCGAGGTCGGAAACGGTGTCCTCGCGGTCACAGTCGTCAAGGGACGATCAGGCTATGTCACGTCGAGATCAAAAGTTCATTTCAGTGGATACGACTGGATCGTGCAGACAGGCGTCAGCGATCATGGCGGGCAACCCTACGCCTACGATGCGGCCAACGTCTGGACCGATGGAGATGCAAATCTCCATCTCCGCATGGCCAACCACGACGGACACTGGGCCTGCGCCGAACTCATGCTCGACAAGAGCCTGGGCTACGGAACCTACATCTTCTCCACCGAAGACAGTACGCATCTCAAACCGTCCGCGGTCCTGGGCATGTTCCTCTGGGACGACGAACAATCGACCAACTTCCGCAACGAGCTGGATATGGAATTCAGCCGATGGGGTATTGCAAGCGGCCACAACGCCCAGTATGTCATCCAGCCGTTCTATGCCCCGGACAATCTCTCTCGCTTCGATGTCCCCTCGGGTCCGCTGACTCACGCCTTCACGTGGCAGCCGGATCGTGTCAGCTTCAAAACCGTAAGCGGACCGTCAGCCGACAACGGAAAGACGATCGCGCAGCATACATTCACCTCCGATATCCCACCGGCCGCCAACGAAAAGGTTCACATCGATCTCTACGACTTCCACCACAAAGACGCGGCAAATCCTGAGCCGGAAGAGATTGTGATTCGGAAGTTCGTCTTCCTGCCTGCGACCGGGTCTCGATAACCCCTTTCATCCCCCGCTCGCGTCTGTGTAGAACCACACAGACGCCTGTGTAACGTCCTCTATTTTTCTCGTCTTTGCTTCGCCCTACTCTTGGACCAGGTCATCAAAACGCAAATTTCGCGCCCCTGATGCCGAATTTATTGAAGGCGCGACCAAGGATAGGGACGATGAAAATGATGCTATTTTTTGTGTTCTCCATAGCGCTGCTCTGCAGCATGGAGAATCAGGAACTCAATGCCCAGACCGGGGCCACAGCAAGCCCGTCGGGTAAGACCTTCGTTGGCTGGAACACCGCCGCGACTCTCACAACCATCACCGGCATTATCCAGAAGCCGGGCTCAACCACTTCGAGCCGTTGCTCCGCCGGGTCCTGCGCCTCGCTTGCGACACCTCAGGGAAAGGTTCTGGTCCTTCTCGGCAGCTATCAAAAGAAGGCATTGCAAGACGTGGTTGTACCTGGATCTTCGATGCAGGCATCCGGACAGATCCAGGATGTTGATGGTCAGAAGCTCCTCGTCGCCAAACAGATCGTCGTTGGCGGCAAGACGATCGCGATTCGCAACGATCACGGATCTCTGATTCACGAGCGCACCGGCACCCGCGTGCACACACAGACGCTTCAGAATGGAGGCAACTAATGGCTTTGCGCAAATTCTACGGAGCCCTATTGGCGTGCGTTCTCGCCTTCCTGGTAGTTGGGTGCAGCGGTGGTTCCAGCTCGAACCCGCCCAGCGGTCCCATCTCAGTCTCGTTCCTCACCGCGCCCCCCAGCTCGCTGGCCACAGGCGCCACCACAGGTCTCGTAGCTCAGGTCACCAACGACAGCACGGGCGCTGGCGTCTCCTGGACGGTAAGCTGCGGCGGTTCCTCCTGCGGTTCCATCTCGCCCTCATCTACCGGCAACGGTCAGACCACGACCTACACCGCACCCTCCACCGTTCCCTCACCCGCAACGGTAACCATCACCGCGACCTCCGTCGCCGACAACACCAAGTCTGCCCCCGCAACCGTGACGATCACCTCCTCCGGCGCGGCCATCAGCGTAGCGTTCGCCTCGCAGCCTCCATCATCGCTCGCGATCAATGCAACCACCAGCATCGCCGCTATCGTGACCAACGACTCGAAGAACGCCGGCGTGACCTGGACCGTGACCTGCGGCAGCACCTCGTGCGGCAGCTTCAACCCCACCACCACCGCGAGCAACGCGGCCACCACCTACACGGCCCCCAGCACCGTTCCTTCACCCGCGACCGTCACCGTGACCGCAACCTCCGTTACAGATAAAACCAAGTCGGCCTCGGCGACCGTCACCATCACCAGCAGCTCCACGTCCGTCCTCGCCGACGGCAACTACGTTCTCCATGTGTCCGGGCAGGACCTCAACGGCCCCTACTTCCTCGTTGCTGCCTTCAACGTCAAAAGCGGCGCCATCACTGGCGGTGAGCAGGACTTCTCCGATCCCAACATCGGCTCGAGCGATGCACTCGTTCCCGCACAGTCAAGCATTATCTCGACCGGAAGCGGAAACAACATCCAGATTGTTCTCGCCACCGCCAATACACAGATCGGCGTCAATGGCATGGAGACGATTCACGGCACCTTCGTCTCGAACACCAGAATGCTGATCTCCGAGTTCGACGCGGCTGCCGCTGCAACCGGCTCTCTCGATCTGCAAACCACCGCAGCCACACCCTCCGGCGGATTCGCCTTCTCGATGAACGGCAACGACGACTCCTCCGACAACAATCAGATATCCTTCGGCGGTGTTCTCAACTTCACCGGCGCCACTCTCTCCACATCGAACAGCGTCTTCGATATTGCCGACGCAGACGGCACCGTTCTCACCCAGCAGACCTTCTCCTCCGGATCCGTCAGCGCTCCTGACGCCTACGGACGAGTCACTGTCAACCTTACTCCGAGCACGGCTTCGAACGTGCCAACCATCGCCCTGAGCGCGTACATCGTCGATGGTCACACCATCCAGATCATCGAAAGTCAGGGAGACGGTCTAAACGCCGATATGGGCGGCACGGCCCTGGCTCAGGGCAGCAACGCCAACAACTTCAGCACCGCCTCCGTCTCCGGATCCACTTACGTGGACGGCAGCATCGGATCGGACTCAGTCGGCTCCCTGATTCTCGGCGGCTCCTTCGTCTTCGGCGCAGGCAACACAGCCTCAGGACAACTCGCCTTCAACGATCTTGAGAACGTCACGCCCAATAGCTTCTCGGGTGCGAACTATCAGGTCAGCTCCACAGGACGCGTCGCCATCACCAATGTAATCCCTTCGAATCTCTCGAACATCACCTTGACCTTCATCATGTATCTCGACGGTAGCGGTAACGCAATGATCATGGGCGTCGACGGTGTGCAGCAAACCAGCGGATCGGCCTATCAACAGACAGCGACCCCAACCTACCAGGGGAACTATGCTCTCGCAGTGCAGGGCTCCCTCTACGGACCGGTGCTCAATAATGGCGAGGTCATCACCCTTCCTTACGGCGCCGCCGGTCCTGTGGCAATCAATTCCAACGCCATCACCGGTTTCACCGACTACACGTCGCAGGATGCAAATCCACCTAACTTCTCGCCGTTCGACACCTACAGCAACGCAACCCTCTCCGGTCAGGTCAACAGCCCGTCCACCGGCAACCTCAGCGTGACAGGCCTCAACTCCTATACCACAGGACAGGCTGGTCAGTTCGGCTACTACCCCATCGACTCGAACAGGCTTCTCGCCATCGAACTTGATGAAAACGCACAGGGCCTTCTCGTCATGGAAAGCTCCGTCCAACCCCAGCAGTAGCAGCAACAGCAACAGTAAACGCAGCAGTAAGACTGCGCATTCAACCAGGCAATCGGCGGGTCGGTCTTCGTGACCGGTCCGCCTTTACCCAATTCCCAGGGAAAAAGTGAACATTCTCATCGTTGAAGACAATCCTGCAGTCCGCAAGCTCATACGACGAGCGATCTCCTATCTCGCCACCGAAGTTAACGAATGCGAAGACGGAGCCGATGCCTTGAGCGCTTATGCGACGCATCAACCCGACATTGTCTTCATGGACATTCGCATGGGGCGAATGGACGGCCTGTGTGCAACAAGAGAAATTCTGAAATCATATCCGCAGGCATTCATCGTCATCGTCACCGACTACGATCAGGAAGACCTCAGACACGCTGCATTCGCCGCAGGCGCAAAAGGCTACGCCCTCAAAGACAACCTGCTCTCCCTCGAAGCATTCATCATCCAGAGAGATCTGGAAGATAAAGATTCTTCAAATGGCAAAACGGAATAGGCGCAGCCGTCACTTCTGCAGAGAGAATCTTCAGCTCAATGCAGAAAGGCCTGCGAGTCGGCGATTTTCCAAGAAACTGAATATTTACTCGACGGCCGAAGGCACCGGAATGAATAAATGCGTAAGAGCCAGTAATGAAACCCGTAAAGACTCGTCACTTACGAAGCGCGAAACAAAACAGCATTGTTCGATCTTAGGAGAGCAGCCGCTCGAGCTTGTCGAAGCGTTATTGTTGTTCACATCCATGGGGACGTCATTGGCAAGCTTTCCCGTGGCAATGTCGAAGTAGGGCTCACAAGCGACATAGGCTACCATCCCCCACCAGGACGACAAGGAAGAGCCTAATGTGCGATCGATTCATAAGAGCAGCAACGCATGCGCCGATTTTGACGCTCCATTTTGCGGGCCGGCGTGTAACAACACACGATGCGTTGTGTAGTGCCCTCTATTGTTTCTCCGTTCGTTCTCTCTTAATCTCTATTTGATGAATCGCGTTGATGGCGCAGTCGGATCACGCGGTTTCGAAAACACGCAGGCATTCTCTAACGATTCGGCATCTTGTTGTGTCGGAATTACTCCGACAGTTGCGGCCAGCCTGTGAATACTAAGTTCCGGAATAATGCACAGTGAATGATTCAGTTGGGGCTTTTCACATCGCGCTGGCGGCCGCAGTAGTCGGCTGGCTGGTATTCGTTATCTCTCATTCGTTCGCGGTCTGGAAGAAGCGCAACGACAATGGAGATCCTCACGTCTCGCGCGGCCTGCTGTACATAGGGTTGTTGTTATGCGCCGTGGCGTTTGCCGGGGGCTGGTTGAACCGCGAACTGACGAGAAGGGCTGGCGTCATCCTTGGCACCGATTTTTTCGTTGTGCGCGCACATGCAAAGACGACTCCCCATCTTATCCAAAGCGATTCCGTCAATGACGGTGCCAAGATCGCCAGCTTTGAGGATCCGGAAGCCGATCGGGAAGAGGAGCAACTCAGAGGCGAGATCAAGGTATTGGAGGACCAGATCGCCAGTACTCGATTAAAGCCCCTAGTGCTTGATCCTGAAGACATACGATTGTCCCAGGATGCGAACGACTCTCAACGTGCTCGTCTCAGTCAACTCGGTTATGGCGTATTGGGCGCCCGGCAATCCGATCCCCCTTTCATGCAGGTTCTCAACAACGATGACTTCGTTGGCGCCGAACAAGCAAAAAGCGATGCCGCCAGTGCGCAGTTCATGCGAACATCCGCTCTCGTTCAAGCAGGTGTTATGTCCCGCGATAAGTTGGAGGCGGCAAAAACAGCGGCGCAAACCGCTGCGAAGGAGTTGCTCGAGCGCGAAAATCTCATTCAGTCGGCAAAGGCAGGGTCCGAAGAGATAGCCTATGCAGAGTCAGCAATTCGTCGCGACGGTGAACGGGCAAGGGCCGAACGAGCGGCGGAGTTGGCTGCACTCGACGCGAGGCTCTCCGAGCTTCGGACAAGTCTGCTTCAACTTCAAGGGCAGCGCAGAGTTGTGGCACCGTTCGCCGGCACGGTGGTTTATCGTCACCCAACCCCAGCTCTCGCCGAGGACAGTAAAGTAATCCTCGCTTTGGCGAAAGGTCCTGGCTTCCTCGCTACCGTGCAGCTTCCGGCACGTGAAGCATCAATGCTGGTGCCCGGCCAGGAGCTGCGGATGAAGCTGAAGTACTCCCTGGTGAGTGAAGAGGTCTTCGGCCGGCTGCAGTCGGTTCAGGCGGTTCCAGGATACCCCGACCGCCGCGACTTACTGATCGAATGCAATCTTCCTTCGGAGCAGTTTGCAGCGTTCGCCTCTGGAGCCATACCTGTCACCCTGCAATGGCGGCCGCCGCTCTATAGCGATCGGATCGCTCAAGCTGGATTGGCGTTCTCGCTCCTGCCGATGGTCGTGTGGATCTTCAAGAAGCTACGTGCACATCTGACTCCACGCACCGCAAAGAATGTCGACGAATCAGAACAGAGTTCTTCCTACTCAACAGAGGAAGAAGAGCTTCATCAATTGGGTATCAAACTCGGCGAGAGTCTAAGAAACCAGATGCCTTCATCAGTCGTTGCGAAACAGGTACACAGTGCACTTGCGATACAACCGGCAATATCTGCCCATCTTATGAAAACGCTGGAGTACAAGGGGACGAGCCGAAGCGAACCAGCCTCGGGAGTGTCCTTTGCTAATCCTATGGTGGAAGATGTCGACCGGGTTCTGGCGCAACTTGACCCATCCGCTCGCGATCTTTCGGCGGTCTCACAATGAGGATTATGAAAACCGGGAAAGCTCACGCACGGCGCCTTCACCTCATGCCGACCGATGCAGCTACTTCGTGGCTCTTTTGGATCACACTCTCATTGGGGATTTTCATGACGGTGTACACCCCATACAGGCTGTGGTCCGAGGCCGCTGCACAGATCGACCACCAAGGCCTGAGTCTCGCTTCTGTCAGTGTTTACGTCCTCGGCGTCCTCTCAGGCCTGCTGGCGTTGCGCTGGTGCATCCTGCTTATCCTGTCGTATGCGAGTATGGCGAAGCACGAGCGGACGCTCTCGTCGCCGCGTGATGAGTCTTTGCCGTATGTATCGATCCTCGCACCCGCTTATTGCGAGGCAACTTGTGTTCAGGATGCGATGAGCTCCCTTGTGCGTCTGGACTACCCGGCCTACGAGGTCATCTTCGTGGACGACGGTTCCAGCGATAACACCTACGATCTCGCGCTCTCCTTTGCGGGGACTCATTGCTCCTCGCAGGGTAGGTGCGATGTGCGTGTATTCACAAAGCCCAATCAGGGTAAGTGGAGCGCTCATAACTACGGCCTAAGGCACGCCAGCGGCAACTTGATTCTTTGTATCGACGCCGATTCGCGAATCGAGCCCGGTGCACTCAGGTTGATGGTGCGACACATGCGCGACAAGCGCGTAGGCGCTGTCTCGGGTCAAATCAGAGTCCGCAATAGAAAGTCGTTAGTGGGGCTGTTCCAAGCGTTCGAGTATGTCCTTGCGAACGGCGCCTTGCGTCTCTCACAAGGTGCCACTGGAGCGGTAATGGTTGTTCCCGGGCCGATCGGGCTTTTCCGGCGCGAAGCTCTGGAGCGCGTGCAGGCAGAAAACGAGCGTTCACAAGCTTCTGAAAATCACGAAGTACCAGGGCCATTCTCGCCCCTTACCTTCGCGGAGGATTTTCACCTCTCCCTTACTATGCTCACGCTCGGGTACAGAATCGAGTACGAGCCCCATGCAGTCGCCCATACAAAGGCCCCAGCGACACTGGCCGGCCTAATTAACCAGCGATATCGTTGGAACCGCGGAACGATGCAAGTTGTCCTGTGGTATCTCAAAAGGACCCTGCGCGGAGGCAAGTCGCCGCTCAAGGTTACGGTATGGATTGCGGCTGTGTTCCTGCTGGATTTCTCCTTCTTCCCGCCACTTTATTTTGTTCTCCTCGGAAGCTCGCTTCTGTACGTCTTCCGCGGTGGCAGTCTTTCGAGCCTCGCTTCGTGGGCCGCGGCTGCATGTTTGCTCAACGTGATGTCAGGAAGTCTGTACGCCGTCGCACATCGGGATCAAATCTATCTCTCTCTGCTCTCGCCGCTCTTCGATTTCTATCAGGGCATTCTTTTGAATTGTGCCTGGTTTATCGCCATGGTCGACCAAGCCAGAGGGACAGGAATGCGATGGTAAGGCCCCCCGTTGTCATCAGGCACCACCAATACACTGGCCAGGACGATAACCGCGATGGGTAACCTTCACGCAAGTTGAATACGCCTCACCACTGAGAAGGTCCTCAACTGCTGACATTTAGAGATGCTCTATGACGTGCATCAGCACGGCGTCAAGTCAACTAGTTTGAAGCCCATAAGCTAAATTTTGATCTCACGTATAACCTCGTTTCGTATGCTGACCGGACCCAGCAAGCCGGAGGGTAACAAAAATGCGCGCGGAGTTGCCGGTTGCCAAACTGTAAATGTCGTACGTTCATCCGGACGGAGTGCTTCGTCACCAGCCAACCGATTCCACCAGGTATTGGTCACTAAGATCTCAATTTTGTTAGTGCCGGGCGATACTGCATCGGTGATATCGACGGAGAATGGCCGTTTCCAGAGAACACCAAGGTCCTTCCCATTGACGTGTACCTGAGCAATCACCTCGACCCTGCCAAGATCCAGCGTCACACGACGCCCAGGGATCAACATTTCATCCGGCACGTTCACATGAGTTTGATAAAAGGCCGTGCCAGAGAAAAAACGTATCAGGTTATCGGAACTATCGGCCCACGAATGCAGCTGGAGTATATCTATTTGTTTTAGAGCGACGCCTCTACTAGAACGAAATAGCACTTTCCACGGTCGATTCAACGGAATTGGTGCTGGAATATCTGGGACGTCGAGGTTTGTCCGCTTGCCATCGGCTCGCTCCAATGTGTAGCGACCAGGTCGCGATATTGTCGCGGAAGGAAATCCGTTTTCGGATCGCATAACGCGAATCGGACACAATCCTATGGATTCTCTAATAGGTTGATCGTTCACAGCGATTTGTATTATGGGTGGTTCTTGGACGGGATGACGAAACACCACAAACACTGACCCTTGTGGATCAAATGTCAGAGGGACACTGGTGCGATCGCCTGCATATGAAAACCAGGCGGTCTGCTCTACAACTCCACTGTCAGGGTGCCACAATTCAGGGATTCGACCTGAAACGCGAAAAGTAGCTTCGACGAATCGGAACTCGTCTGTTTGGTTTGAGAGAAAATATATCTCTGCGTTACCGGTCTTGCGGAGAGTCCACAGAATTTCTTTAGGGCACGAGATTGCGGATGCAGTTTTGAGTCGCCTCAGAACTTCGGGCATGTCGCCACCACCAAATACTCGTCCCTTGCCGAAACTGCGTTCGGCGAAACTGTCCTCGTGATTTTCAAATGTACCCCACAATTCAGACACAAGTTCTCGTACCTCCTGATCACAAGCGGGATAATTCTGAAGACTTGGCGAGCGGTTCGGCGGTGCACCTAGGATAGATATACCTTCGGCTACCAGATCACGTATCTTCCTAAGCACCGCAGGCCGCATCGTTTCAAGGGGCGGCAACACAAGTAAGCTGTAAGCCGGCCCGTTCGGTATTGTGAGTAAGCCGTCTTTAACGCGCACCCCATTGAGAAGAACTTCTGCATTTATAAAATCGTAGTCATAACCGTCGGGTAGGTCGGGGTGTCGCGGGCCGGCCATCTTGGGAGTATCTTCCCCTATGAAATAAGCGATATCGGCCGCGCTCCTACCTTGTTGAAGCAAAAATTGACAACGCCTCAAGTAATCAATCCATTCCTTTGATTGCTCAAACCAAGTATTGTGCCGGTTGAATTCCGTTCCAAACCAGGCGTTCACCCCCGGAACTTTTTCTTCCCAAGGTTGATGAATATAGACGTGCAGCATGAAATGGTTGATCCCTTGGGTATAGGCCCAATCTCCCAAAGTCTTAAGTTGCGCCGGGGAGTCGAGGAATGAGCGCGCAGATGTGAATGCCTCAGCGATGACAACTCGCTTCCCATAAATATGAGCGGACGACGATGCCGCTCGCACTTCTACATTCTCCTTTGCCGCCAACTTATCGTCATTCACCCAAAACTCCCCAGCCACATCATCTGCTTGTCCACCATATTGCAAGAATTCTGCCGGAAATCCCCAGGATCCATAAGGTTCTACTAAGAGCCGAAGTCCGTGTTGATTAGAAATCTCCCGCAGTCCTCCTACGTATTCTTTGGCGATCTCGTCTGCGATCAACCGTCGCATGTCCCACAAGAAGCGGTCTGATTGATTGCTAGTGCCCACAATCCGACCGGTAAGCACGGGAAGCCACGGTCGCGGATCGTAACCGAGGACCTTCTGAAATCGCTCGTGAAAGTTATCGGTCCAGTTTTCTGATCCGACTTCGAAACTATCGACCACCACATGACGAAGTGCGGTACGGTCAGACGGCGGCATTCTCCGAAGAAGCTTGCCGACGAAGCTGTTGAAATGAAGGTCGACGGCCTCACGGCTCATCTTGTCGCATTCCAGCCCAAGTCCCTCGATGGTGGTGGGATGATTTGTGATGCCGACTGGAATCATCCCAGAGCGAAGAATAATCCACTCCCCAGCTGGAACATCCCAACGCAACATTCCGTCAGATGAGACACGATCGTTCAAGTCAACTATTTGACGCGGTGCGATGGCAAGGTCTGGGGAGTCAGGTTCGGTCGAGGGGGGCCAAAGGTATGAATCCCATTCTGGCAGAGGGGCTGGATACATCTTGCCAAGTTCTTTCTCGACGAAAGAATCTAACCTCGCGGCTGCGGAGAGCTTGATCTCCGTGAGACCACCTGTTCCAATCAGGTTCTCAATGACAAGACGAAAATGACGTGAGGTGATAGGACGGAATGTTATGACCTTTGGGCCGGTGACCATGGGACCCACTATCAGCCTAAACTGAGGTCGGTCGAGTCCTCGTCTATCCATCACGAACGTTCGGACCGCCTTGAACACGCCTAAGGCGTCCTCATATTCCAATTTGCAGCGGAAATATACATTGCCCTCGATGGGATAGAGTTCTAGACTGCGCGCCGTGAATGGTTCTGCAACCACAACGTCAATGACGAATGGTTTCTTGTCTGCGAGTCCGGATGGGAACAAACACTTGGTTCTCAGATCACCGTCCATCAAATGTTCGGGATTTGCAATCTCAGGGGTGCAATGAATCTGAGGGAAGTGTGCGGCGATGGTATCTGTATCGTTTTTTGGCACCGGAAATGCCAAAGTTCCAATGCCTTGGAATGACTCTTTCGGAGTCGATAGCGTTCCTTCAAATCTCGCCGGTCCCACAATTCGGGTCTCTGATGAAACCACATAGCGCATAGATCGCTCGGTTGAAATCCATGGTCCACCTGATTGGCTCCAACCGGGGCCGTTGAAAATCCCAACATTTATTCCGACGCGCTTGGCCTCTCGGATAGCATGCTCAAGCAGAGACCACCACTCCTCTGAGAATAATTTGACATCGCCCAACGGCGTATCCCGACCTGCGATGTTTGCTATCATCGCTTCGCCTATTCCGACACGCGCCATAGCCTCCACATCGCGAGTAATCCCTTCGCGAGAGATGTAGTTGCTTACCCAATACCAATAGCACCACGGTCTTGTTTGAGCAGGCGGCTGAGCGAAGTCAGATACAAGCTGATCTGCCGACAGCAAATTCGTGGGGATCTCTGACATCTCATTCGCAGAGACAGTTCTAGGCATAACTACAAAACCCAGCCCCGCTGCAGCGGAAACGGTGGTGAGTTTTAGCATTTCCCGTCGATTCAAAGTTGTACTCAACTCCGCGTTTCGAATTCGTTCGATGACGATCCCATTAGACCTCAGCAGTGAAGCAATATAATCTCCACCGGCCGAGTTCGATTTGAGCTGGCCTATTTCGGAACCAGGTGACGTGGCTTTAAAACGACTACCAACCCGTCGCCTGGTTGGAGTTTTCGGTTCGGATCCCATACAGCGACATCGGTGTACTTGGCTAACGCAAACGACCTTCTCTCTGGACTAGAGAGCGCAATGCCTTCGAAGTTTGTCAGGTTAATCTTGGCAGGGAGTATTGGCAATGCGGAGGGTGTAGATGACCCGTTTATGATTGCTAAAAACCAAACGGACCCCTTACGTCGTGCCATGCCGACAAGTCCTCCAATTTGACTGCCGTCCATGACAATCGTCTCGTCCCAACTGGTGGATAGTTCTTTTAATACTTCGAGCGCGGGCGCGGCATCGGGGTTCTTGAGGAGGAACTCTGGATCTTCGGCGATTACGAGCCACGGCGAACTTAGCAAAATTGCGGTGGCGAGCTGATGGCTCCATGTGGTCTCTCCGGGCCACTGCAGATTAACTGGAGTATAGTCGGCTGGCCCCACCGCAAAGCGGGTAAAAGGCAGTGCCGCATTGTGACTTGCTGGCAGAGGTCCTTCCGGCATGCGGTTTAGCTCTATACCTCTGACAGCTTCTCTGGACATTGCATTTGGAAATGCCCGCTCTTCTCCTGTAGGTTTCTGTAGTCCGTGAAAATCGATCATTAGTTTTCGTTCCGCGCCTAACGCAAGCACACGTCGTTCGAAGTCAATTTGTTTCTTGCTCTCGCCATTGATGAAATCGATTTTGACCCCTGCGAGGCCAGCGTCAGCCGCATGATCAAGAAAGTCCCGCGCCTTGGCAAAGTCTCCCGAAGGATCACTGATCTCGTTCGAATCTTTCCAGGCAAAGACGCCAACCTTCTTCGATCGTGAGTATTGAACCAACTCCTTCATTGACTGCCATGGTGTTTCCCAAGTCTTCCATCCATCATCGACCAAGGTATATTCGTAGCCTAGTGCGGCGGCAAAATCGACGAACTCCGCTTCCTGGGCGGGGGTGCCCGTCTCGCGGCTCATATAACGCCAGACGAAACGGCCTTCATGTATGTAACTCGTATCGCGAAACAGGATCGGGTCAGGCGGTGGATTCAAGTTTTCCGTCAAAGTATTGTTGACTAAACAACCGAGGTCGCGACAGAGCATGGTGACTCTCCACGGTGTGGTGAGAGCTCCATTTATTTCGAAGCCCTTGGAACCTTCAGTGAAATCGACCTGCAGCTTACGGTTACCGATTGCGCGAAGGCGCATGCCACTGTAATTTGCAAGATTCGCCTCGGTTACCAATTCAAATCCATCACTGTGTGGTAGCTCGACTACCAAAGGTGCGGTCTGGATTGGTCCCTGCTGCGATATGGAAGGCAAGTTATCGACTGCCGTATGTCGAAACTCACCAGCGTAGCTTTTCAGCTTCCAATTGTTATTTCGTTCTCCAAACCATACTTCACCCTGTGGGAGAGTCCAAATGGACGTCTCCTCTAATACCTGTACAGGGCTTGCAGATTCAGGGAGCAAAATGCGCCATGCGAATCCATTGTCATAGGCGCGCGCTTCAATCTTGTAGGGACTCGCGTTTGCCTCTCGCACTGAGATGGTTAAGATGTTTGCTTTGTTCTGCGCAGTCGCCTTTGCGCCATGGAAGGGATATTGTTCGTCAATTTGATCCCTCGATATATCTCCGAGGGTAGGATGAAGCCCTATCTCATGCGGTGTAGTTTGATTGGGACTCTCGAGCCTCAAACCGATGTGCCCAGGGCCGCCCACGGGATGCCCGTTCCATGAGACCTGATAGCTGAGCCCCGAAGAATTGTCTGCGAAGATAGTGCCGCTAAGCGTTCCGTCGGGACTGGTAACAACTACATCAGGCGCAAGGCTCGGGGAAATTATCCTCGTAGACTTCGATTGCGCTTTTGCTTCGACCACTTGGAGCGATGTGGTCGAAGCTAAGAGCGAAGTGAAAATGAAGGCACGAGAGAGTTTAATCATGCAGATGGACGTTCAACGAGAACTAGCGAACTTTCAGTTCTTCATCCTATATTTTTGATCACTCAAAAATGAAGCTTTGCGCCAAGTTGTATCTGTCTGGCATTTTGGGAGCCGAGTACCTGACCGAAGTTAGAGTTGGAGCTACTATTGCCACCACCTTCGTCAGTTGGATTCGCCGGATTCGCCGGAGTGCCGGCGACAAATGTTGTGTTGGGCTGTAGGAGGTTGACATGGTTGAGTGCATTGAAAGCTTCCAAGCGAAGCTCGAGGGATGTTCGCTCGGTGATGCGCGTTGTTTTGAAGATAGACATGTCGAAATTAAGCGTTCCCGGTCCACGAACCTTCGAATAGTATCGTGGCACATTGCCGAAGCTGTAGTCCGGTGGATCAATGAAGGCGGCTGTATTGAACCACTCTGAGCGGCTTCGATGAGGAGCTGCGACACTGACGCCCGGAGCAAAGTTTGGTCGTATCGCAATACCCTGATTTGTGGCTCCCGTGAAGCCGAGTGGCCTGCCACTCTCCGCAGTCATGATGACGTTATATTGGAAGCCACTGACCAATCGATCCCAAACGCCGGAGTGGGAGAGAAAGCGTTGATTTCTGCCAAAGGGGAGATCGTACAAAGCTGATATCGTTCCGCGATGCGTCACGTCGATCGCGTCCACACTGTAGTCTCCATCAAGATTGCGAGGATTTTGGAAGCCGGTGCCTGTCTGAGTGATCCCCGAGGTCGTTGCAAGATCAGTGTAGATCGGGAGGCTCATCAGCTTACCGTAGGTGTAAGCGCCTAGTATTTGCAGACCATGATCCGCTCGCCGCTGCGCCGAAACATACAGGTAGTTCCCATCGAAGTGCCCACCACGAGGAAAGCTCAGGTACACGTTCTGCATATAAGGATATGGCTTGAGCAGGTTGGCTCGAGTAATGGTCTTTGCTCCCAGAGCCCCCGGCACGATGCCAGCGTATGGGTTGGGCACGGAGGTGTTGAGGTAGGCGGTCCCCAGACTGAAGTACTGCGGATCCAGAGTATCGATGTTATAGGCAGGAAGAAGAAAGTGAGTACCGTGATTGCCGAGATAAGAGACATCAAGGACCATCCCGTAAGGTAATTCGCGCGAGATCGTCAGAGTTGATTGCTGTGATTGGGGATCCTTCGCGCTCGGTTCAACATAGTATCCGCTCTGGCCGAGAAAAGCATTTTGTCCACCGCCTGCACCCAACGGTGGGGATGGGACTGAAGGAAGCCCGTTTGCCAATGTGAAGGCAGGTCCGTTGGTGGTAGTCGACGCATACGTAGTGGTGAGCGTTCCGAAGCCGTTTGTATTTCCAGCCGAGGCATCATAAGAGGCCTGCGCGGTCGTGGGGTAGTAGATCGCGAAGCCGCCACGCATCACAGTTTTGTTGTCGCTGGTCAACACTAGTGCGAAACCAATGCGTGGACCGAAATCGCCGAAATTCTCTTTTGCAAAATTTCGCCCATTGCCGTCCACCCCGGCATAACGGACCGCTCCAAGATAGCCATTGACGGGATTTATCTGAGTAATATCAAAATCGTCTATGCCGTTATGTTTCTCAGTGGGCTGGGCCTGGAAGTCGTAACGAAGCCCAACGTTCAGGGTTAGCCGCTGCGTGGCATGCCAATCGTCTTGAACATATCCGGCATACTGTAGCTTGCGGTATGCGATGCCGCTCGCAAGTTGTGCGTTGGCGGTGCTGGCCGCTCCGACCAGAAAGCTAGCATATTGATTGCCTGTTCCCGATGTAATCGAGGAATTAGTTCCGGCGGCTGTCTGGTTCGGGCTGAACGTGATGTTTCCTGAACACGGGTTGCACTGATTGTTATAACCCTCAGTAAACCGCCCATCGAACCCAAAACGCAGTGTGTGGTTTCCGAAAGTCTTTGTTACGTCGTCGACAAGTTCAATGGTGGTCGACGCTCGGAACCCGACTACACCATTAATTGTCGAGAGGCCATTTGTGAAAATGGGCGCTACTGTTGGCGTATCGTTTGCTAGGCCGAGCTGACCAGCATAGTCTTGATTTGCGGTAGCCCCCTGAAAGGGGAAATCGGATCGCAGCATCGCAATGCGCACGTCATTCAAGAGCGATGAGGAAAACGTATGGGTTTCAGATAGTACTCCAGTGTAATTCTGCAACGTATCATTACGGTTATACAGGGGACCATAGCCGGCGCCATTGTTGGTGTAATTCAAGTAGTATGCAAATCTTGCGAAGGCGCTATCCTTGGGACCAAGCAGATAATCGACACGAGCAATCCCTTGCCTCTCATTCGAGATGATCTTCGGGCTCGCGATATAGTTGTTCGCATGGGTGCACGGGTTGTAAGAGCCTGTCGTGTTATTGGGGAGAGGGTAGAAAGCTGCTTGCGCGGCTAGAGCCACTGAGTCGAGTTGGCCAGGCAGAATAGTATTATTCGCAAATTGGGTCCGGGGAGTTGTAGAGGTTCCGGTCGTGGGATCGTAAATCGGCACTGTTGTGCAAACGCCCTTTACCAATTGCCCCAAATCATCGAAGTTACCGCCCCGTTCCTGAAGCGTCGGCACGCTCGAGTAAAAGGGTGTGTCGTTGACAAAGCTATAAACTTCGTAGTTTCCGAAGAAGAACGCTTTGTTTCGCTTGATGGGCCCACCAAGCGTCCCGCCGTAGTTATTAAAGCGTAGCTCTGGTTTTCCAAAGACTGGTGTGGGAAAGGCGATGTTTGCATCGAGTGCATCATTTCTGAAGAACTCATACAAAGACCCGTGTAAGGTGTTCGCCCCCGAACGCGTGATGACGTTGATTACCCCACCCGAGGTGTAACCAAATTGTGCTGGTATGACTCCGCTCATAATTCGGAATTCCTGCACGGAATCCGATTTGACGTTGATCGCCACTTCACCGAGATAGTTTTGCAGGTTGGTCACGCCGTCCAAAAGATTGTTATTGCCACCTGGAACTCCACCTGATATTCGGATTGCGGAGGCTTGCGTGCCACGATTGGTGAAACCTTCGCTCGTGGCCCCAACCGCTGATTCCACACCTGCGCTTAGTGTTGCCAATGCGAGAACACTACGGCCGTTTACAGGCAGCTGTTGAGCCGCACGTGTGTCAACAGTGTTGCCGATCTCCGCATCTACTACGTCGAGCGACGGCGGAGTCGCATCGACCGTCACACTCGTCGTGAGACTTCCAACCTCCAATCTGACATTAGCGGTTACATTTGCCGCAGCATCTACGATCAGCCCTTTCGTCGACGCGGTGGAAAATCCACCAATTGATACCACCGTCGAGTACGTGCCTGGCAATAGCGGTTGCGATCTGTAGTATCCGCTCTCGTTGGTCGTCAAATCCTGAGTAATACCGGTACTGTCATTGATGATATGTACTTTCGCCGAAGGAACGACCCCGCCGCTGGAGTCAGTCACCGTACCTACAATGAACCCGACATCCTGTTGGGCATTCGCGACACCGATGAACCCACACAGCAAGATGATCATGAGGAGGCGGGTCCACGGGCGGCAATCACTGTTGCTGGACTTCGTGTAATGCGGGGTCCGGGGGTCGAAAGTCATCATGATCATTATTCGTCAAATCTCCTTAGTCAATCGCTTAACCAAATGGAAAAAAGAGTTCCCACTTAATCCTTTGTTGAGCGAGAGAATAGTATGAGTGCCAAAGTTCCATTGTCAAGCGCTTAATCTAATAAAATTATTATGTGGGCGCCTGTAGTGTTACGGCGCGTCTAAAGGAAGAATATTGGTGGCTTGATGGTTGACAAGTTTATCGCTTAACCTTTAGCCTCCTTTCTTGTACTTGGAGGTACGTCCTCGTGACTCCTCTTTCCAGAGACGTAACACGGCGGTTTCAACCTGTACGAGGCTCTGGCTGTCACATTGGAGAGCTTTAGATGAGATCTTTGCGAGAAGACAATTTGACGACTGATCTGGTAGTCGTTGGCGGAGGACTGGCGGGCGTATGCTGTGCTGTCACTGCCGCGCGGCAGGGGCTTCGGGTTACGCTTATCCAGGACCGCCCGGTTCTTGGCGGTAACTCGTCAAGCGAGGTTCGGCTTTGGGTTCTTGGTGCCACTTCACATATGGGTAATAACAATCGGTGGGCGCGCGAAGGCGGAGTCATCGATGAAGTTCTTGTCGAAAATATGTGGCGCAATGTAGAAGGAAACCCGGTCGTATTCGATTCTATATTGCTTGAGTTGGTCTCGCTTGAACCAAGAATTACACTACTGCTCAACACGGCCGTATACGAAGTTGAGATGTCTGACCGGTCAACGATTCGGCTCGCCAAAGCTTTTTGCAGCCAAAATCAAACCTTCTACGTCGTAGAGGCGCCTCTGTTCGTTGATGCTTCGGGAGACGGTATTCTTGGATTCCTCTCGGGAGCTGAATTCCGTATGGGAGCCGAGGCTGCTTCCGAGTTCAATGAGCCTCTTGCCGGTTCAGAGGAGACCAAGGAACTGCTCGGGCACTCTCTTTATTTCTATACTCGGGATACAGGCCGCCCTGTGAACTATGTTGCTCCCTCTTTCGCGCTGGGAGACATCACGACCATTCCGCGATTTCGTGAACTTCGCGTCGCGGACACCGGCTGTCGTCTTTGGTGGCTTGAGTACGGCGGCAATCTTGATACCGTTCATCAAACAGAAGAGATCAAATGGGAACTCTGGCGCGTAGCGTACGGAGTTTGGAACTACATCAAGAATTCGGGTAATTTCCCTGAAGCGGAAAATCTAACATTGGAGTGGATGGGCACGATCCCCGGTAAGCGCGAAAGCCGTCGTTTTATCGGAGATACTATCCTCACTCAGAACGATATCGTTGGCCAATCAGTCCACGTAGATGCGGTTTCGTTTGGCGGCTGGGCCATCGATCTTCATCCCGCCGATGGGGTATTCAGTTCGCAACCCGGTTGCACACAGTGGCATGCAAAAGGCGTCTACCAGATCCCTTTTCGATCGATGTACAGCCGAAATGTGGACAATCTATTCATTACCGGGCGGCTTATCAGCGCGACCCATATTGCATTTGGCTCTACCCGCGTAATGGCCACATGCGCTCATAACGGCCAAGCTGTCGGTGTTGCAGCAGCGTTATGCAAGGAACAGGGACTGCTTCCTCGCGCTCTGGTAGAGCCGAATGAGATGCGGCACCTGCAGCAAAGACTCTTGCGAACTGGACAATATATTCCAGGCGTCGCAGGACACGACAATACTGACCTCGCGCAGCAAGCTCAGATCACAGCATCAAGTACGCTTCGTGTGGATGCGCTCATCCCATGCGGCGAAGTTGCACTGGCCGATACTCCTCGTGCTTTACTGTTACCGCTACCAGCAGGACGCGTGCCCGTCATTACCCTATGCGTCGACGTTAGCGAAGCGAGCAGCATGCATGCAGAATTGTGGCGTTCATCACGCCCAGGCAATACAACTCCAGAGATCGTTCTCGCCTCTGTCGATGTGTCGTTGGAGGCGGGAACAGAGCAACTCGTTCATCTTGATTTCCAGGTCTCTCTCGAAGAACAACTTCATGCTTTTGTGATCCTGCCAGTCTCCCGGAGCATCGCTTTTCACCAAAGTGTAGGCCAGGCTCCCGGTTTGTTGACCGTCTCCCAAAAGATGAACTCTTCGGTTGCCAAGAGCGCTATACAAACGCCGCCGCCTGGCTCTGGAGTCGATACGTTTGCTTTTTGGCTGCCAGATCGTCGGCCAGCTGCGCGGAACCTCGCAGTCCGCATCTCCCCGCCGCTTGAGCCGTATCAACCTGCGAATGTTGTAAACGGATTTGCTCGGCCGTGGAGAGGTGCCAATGCATGGGTTCCCGAACCATCCGATTCGAAGCCGACTCTTCGTCTAACTTGGGATACACCCCAGATCCTGCGCAGCATCGAAATCGTATTTGATACGGACACAGATCACCCGATGGAATCGGTTTTACTCACTCATCCAGAGCGTGTAATGCCCGGTTGCATCACCTCATATCGTATCGTGGCGGACAACGAAAATGTGCTGGCTGAAGTTTTGGAAAATCACCAGACACGTCGAACCTTAGCGCTTTCTAGCCCGGTCAAAACGTCTAATATCTCAATTCAAATTCTCTCGCACGGTGAAGCTCCTCCGGCTATCTTTGAAGTCAGATGTTATTGACGAGTCTTTTCCCTGAGACGCATCTTGCCTAACGACGACCTTCAACTGGCACAGTCCGAACAGACTTCCTCACTAAGCAAACGCCGGCCTTGGCTCGTCGCTTCTTTGCTCTTTGTCGTAGCGCTCATCAATTACTTTGACCGACAAAGTCTCTCCGTCGTCGCGCCACGTTTTCAGCAGGAGCTACATCTTTCCGATCAGGGCTACGGCCACGTCGTAAGTCTCTTTTTGCTTGCCTCTGCATTCGCCTATGCAGCCTCCGGTTTTATCACGGATAGGTTAGGAACGCGCCGCAGTATGGCACTTTTCGTTGGGTGGTGGTCTCTTGCGGAGGCGGCCACGGCTTTTGCGACTTCTACTTTCCAGCTCTCGTTCGCGCGCTTTTGCCTCGGCTTAGGCGAACCCGGCTTATGGGTCGCCGCGCCGAAGGCTGTCGGAGAAAGCTTCGAACGACCACAACGCGGCCTAGCCATTGGTATTTACACCATGGGAGCGACGGTCGGAGCTGTCGTTGCTATACCAGTCATTGCGGCGATCACAAACCACTTACCCTGGAAGGTTGTCTTTCTCATTGATGGTGCCGCTGGACTTATTTGGCTGCCTTTCTGGTTATTCGTGTACAGAGATGGCTTGGTCGCTCAGTCGACGACCGGATCAGAAGTTTTGCGTGAGGTCCTCTCACGAGGTAAGACTTGGAAGCTGATGGTAGCGCGCGGCCTCACCGATCCGGTCTGGTATTTTTATCTCTTCTGGTTTCCGAAGTATCTTCTGACGGTGCGGCATCTGTCGATGGGTCAACTCGCTAGGGTGGGATGGATCGTTTACCTCGCCGCAGGCATAGGCACTTTGCTCGGAGGCGTGGTCTCAGGCAGATTGATTCGCCGAGGAATGACTGCAGGGTTCGCTTACCGGCGCATCATGCTCATCTCGGCGATTCTTATCCCGCTAAGTCCGTTGGCAGGTTTTGCTCAGACCGCGGCGGTTGCTATCGGTATTGCATCGGTCATTGCACTGGCCCACATGGCGTGGCTAGTGAATCTAACATCAACAATCGTCGAACTATTTCCGGCCAACCAGATTGGTAAGGCTGCCGGACTGGTTGCAGCCGGCAGTGGTCTCGGTGGTATGGTCTCGAGCGAGATCATAGGCTACCTGGTAGCTCATCAAGGATATCTCCCGATCTTCTACATTATGGCGGTTCTACATCCTATTGCTCTCGTGATTCTCTGGAAGGCCTTCTCAGATACGCCGAATTCAGACATGCTTTCTGTGGCCAGCCGGACCGTCACGGCAGTTCGGTAGCGAAAAGTCCCTGCACAACTTTCCAGCTATCCCGATGTTCTCTGTTGAAATTGACCGTGCCCCATCGACGTATTCCATCAGGAGGCGTTCCGTGATGTAGCGAGCGGTAGTCAGCCCAGGTCCACAGAGCGCCGCCTATCATCCACGGTCGAGCCTTCATCGCAGTCACTGCTTCTGTGATGTCTGCAATCCGCTCAGGATCGTGCAGACCGGGCTCACCCATGTGACCGAACTCAGTCATGAAGACTGGCTTATCAGGCCATAACGCATGAACCCGGTCTAGCCTCTTTCCATAATCTCCATAGATGTTTACAGAGACGAAATCCGAATACTGGCTGGCTTCATCGTTGCCTGTCTTTACGTTTGGATCACCAGTAAAGCGACTCGCGAATGTGATAAGTCGGGTTGAATCAAGACCAAGTGTGTAGCTTCGCATGTCTCGCGTCCATGCGATGCCCTCCGGGGTTGCCGACTCATACTCATTCCCCACGCTCCATGCGATCACCGAGGGGTGATTCCAGTCCTCTTCCATCATTTCGCGCATCTGCGATTGCCAGACCGTCCGGAGTGCCGGGTCAGCCATCTGCCACGCGCCTAGGTTCCAATTTCCCGCTTCCGCGATGATCAACATGCCATGTTCGTCAGCAAAGTCCAACAACTCTTGTGCCTGCGGATAGTGCGCGATTCGCATCATTCTCATGTTGTCCGCAAGCATATCGCTCAAATCGCGTGTTACGATCGCCTTCGACTCACTTAGGCCTGCGACTGGATCTTCGCTCACTCTATTAGCGCCAAACAAATGTACCGGATTGCCGTTTAGCAACAACTCAGTGCCTTGCACCCGAATTTCGCGAACTCCAAATCTCGTCTCGAGCCCTTCATCGCCAATGCTGAGGCTTGCGTCGTATAAATGAGGATCGCGAGTGCTCCAAAGATGTGGGCGGACAAGCGTTCCAGTCCAAGAAATCTGCGCCTCGCTGTTTTTGGAAGCCTTCACTCGCGGCAACAGAATCTCTAGGCCAGCGATGCTTCCTGAAAGGGTCACAGTTGCGTCTTCATTGCCCGAATTACGTAAAAAGGCATGAACGGTTATCTTTGCGATATCGCGTTGTAGGTCCGGCTTCGCGTCAATCTTGATGTTTTTCAGGTAGACCTTGTTCGTCACGATTAGAGAGACCGGTCGCACAATACCGCCATACGGCATCCATCCGAAGATCCCTTCACCATTAAGCGTTCCATAAGGAGTGGCGCCCTGGCCACTATGCCCGGCCGTCGCAATCGCGGGAATTGTTGTCAACGTCGGTGTGTTGTCAACTTCTACTACGAGATGATTGGTGCCAACTTTGAGGGACTCGGTCACATCGAGTTCGAACGAAGTGTAGCCGCCTTCATGGCTCCCTACATCTTTCCCGTTCAGCCACACATGAGCTTTGTAATACACCGCGTCGAAGCGTAGTCTCGCTATCCTGCCAGATCTTATTGACGGGGCCTCGAAGTTCCGCTCATACACTGCATCACCGATATAGTGTTCATATCCAGGCATCACCGGCCAGCAATGCGGTACCGTCACATCATGTTTCGCACCATCGAGTGTTCCGCGAAACGTCCAACCCGCACCGCCCAAGTCAACGGTTGTCGTTAGAGCATGAAGTGAAAAAAGTGATCCCCATATCAACACTGCAACCCCGAGCGCTATCCGATTAAACTTCATGCACGCGATAGGCTCCTCTTTGATTGGGATGAGTGGCTGTTCTATTTTCCGGATGGCTCATAATAGTCACATGTTAATCGATTAATCTTAGCCTGTTCCAGATTCTTCGGGAATTTAAAAGAAACGGTCTACGCCGTGGTTCCGGGTGCTAATTCGAAAGGTAGGAGCACACGTTGAGACTTACCATTAGGTTTCTCTATCTCGTCGATGAGCATCTCCGCGGCAAGTTCCCCCATTCGAAACGTTGGGATTACCAATGAGGTTGGTCTTGGACGCAGACGATCGCCTAAACCGACATTTCCTCTTGCCAATACGGAAACGTCCTCAGGCACGGACAGCCCACGAGCCTCAATATAGTCGTACAAGTGCAGCAGCAATTGTTCGTCAGCGGTGAAAATTGCGGTTGGCTGATCCCGCTTATTGTCGAACCATTCATCGAGAATTGTGAAGGCACGCTCACGTTCATACTGTGTGCATCCAACGCGTTCAGAAGGAAGCTTTAATCCATGTTTGGAGAGGCCTCGCTGTAAACCTTTTGTTAACTCGAGATGTGCTGGAAGGGTCGCAGAGCCACTTAAGAAAGCAATCTTGCGATGTCCTTTGGACGCTAAGTAATTTGCAGCAGCTTCCCCTAGCTTCGCGTCGTCCACTCCTACGTAATTAATGGGTGCCCGCCCATAGTAGGAGTTAATCATCGAGAACCGTATCCCTGCGGTCTTCAATTCATTGATGGTATCGGTCACATCTTGCGAAGTACACGAGCGCGTATTGATCAAGATCAATCCGTCAGTGAATCGGCTCTCCATGATCTGATCTCGAGTCTCCCTTCCTGGCTTTCCCGAAGGCGAGAAGATCAAAAGATTGTATCCGCGACGCATCAGTGTACTTTGTATGCCTGACAACGCTTGTGCGATAAATTGGTTGAAAAATATGGGATCGCGTAATGGCACGACCAGGCCGAGCAAACGGGTTCTACGTTCAGCCAAAGCTTTTGCTAGTTCATTCGGGTAATAGCCCATTTCCGCAGCCGCACGTAAGATTTCTGCGCGCTTCTTTGGACCCACTCGCGTTGTCTCCCCTTTGTTTAAGGCAAGAGAAACTGCCGCAGTGGAGACGCCTACCCGTTTTGCAATATCCGAAAGTTTTGGAGCTGCCATATGGTTTAATCGTCGTCGCTATCTATCTTCAACCGAATGTTTGACCTAACGACGGCATTCAGCTACTTAACTTTACCAGATATGAGTTATGCGCTTGACATGTAGTTTTTCGTGGTCATCCGGCTACGCAGGAGTAATGCAGTCAAGGAGACTCTGGTTCGAGGCCGATCCGTCGTTAACGGCTTCAAGAAGCTGCTGCATGCAGCCGAGGTAGCGCTTTGTTCGTCGAAACGGATACATAGCCCGAGAGAAACTGGATCTGTTCCAGCTCCCGCCGCCCAGGTGACCAAGCCAAGCATAGGTTAAAAGTAGATCGTGCGGGACAACTACACCGACGCCCCAATCAAAAACCTCCCCGGTTCTTACGTAAAGCCATTGCCCCAAACGTTGGGTGTCTTTCCAATTGCCCCAGAGTGGATAGTCAACAGCTGGAAGACGAGCAAATGCATCATTGACGATCTTTTAGAATGCGTATAGCTTATGTCTCGGGATAGCTGAATGCTTCGCCTACAACGTGTCCTATCCCTGTCTCGAATAGGTTACCGTGGAATCTTTCGCTGGTCCTCAGCCAGAGTCTTCCTTGGGCAATCCCTCCGCATTTGCAGTAGAGGTGCTTGTCCACTATCACAAAACTATCAACCGATTCCTTCCTATAGCGATCGAAACAGCATGCTGGGTCGCCGAAACCTTTTGCCGTTTCGTCGCGCAGCCTTCCTCCCCAGGCCTTCCGCCTGCTCCGGTCCTTCCTGCAGATCATCCTGACCTAAATATGTTCGACAACCTTGTTGGACGACTCATGTTTGAGGCTCGCCGGCGGCACGGACCACGAATTCCGAAGCATGAATATCGGCGGATCGCTACGGAAATCGACCAAGCAAAGCTTAAGCCAATCAACAACCTGGAGGGACAATGGCGCAAGGAACTTGCAGCGTCCAATCGTAATGCTCGGAAAGCCATACACACCTTTGAAGCGGCTTTACGATCTCCCAGTTTCCGGCGTGGAGTATTGAAGAGAATTTACAGGGCTCATGATAAGTGGTCAGAGAAACATCCACATTTGTCCGACTGAAAATTCCGGACAAATTCATGTGGAATATGTATCTCTCTATGTATCAATTATTTCCGCTTGATTTTTTGTCCGGCTACCGATCAGCTCCTGTAGAAACTATTGTGACGGCCCGGCTGTTTAGTCAGACTCGCTGTAGTGAAGATTCGCTACAGGGGGTCAGATGAAACAAGCAGCTTCCGCTCTTGAAATTACATATCGACAGATCAACGATCTAAAGCCATATACCAGAAACGCTCGCACTCACTCCAAACGCCAGATTCGTCAAATTGCAGACAGCATCAACGCGTTCGGATTCACTAATCCCGTTCTACTGAAAACCGATAGTACGATTATTGCCGGGCATGGCCGCGTTGAAGCCGCTCGGCTACTTGGCATGAATGAGGTACCGACGATTCAGCTCTCCAACCTCTCCGAAGATGAGGTCCGAGCCTACATTCTTGCCGACAACAAACTCGCGGATAATGCAGGTTGGGATGAATCGATCCTCAAGATCGAATTGCAGCACCTCCTGACCGTCGATTTGGGCTTTGAGATAAGCGTGACCGGCTTCGAGATTCCCGAAATTGACCTAATCCTTCAACAAGCAGAAGCGAAGCCAGATCCAGACGATGCAATCGAAGCACTACTGGGACCAGCGATCTCCCGTCCCGGCGACCGGTGGCTTCTTGGCAAGCATAAAATTTATTGCGGCAACTCTCTTGATGAGCAGTCCTATCAAGAGCTCATGGAGGGGCGTAAGGCGGATGCGATATTTATAGACCCGCCTTACAATGTGGCTATCGATGGTCATGTCAGCGGTAACGGGTCGATTCATCATCGCGAATTCGCGATGGCCTCAGGGGAAATGACGGAAAAAGAATTCGTCGAGTTCCTAAGTGCGAGTTTCGAACCCCTCGTTCGGCATAGCAAACCCGGTTCCGTACACTTCGCGTGTATGGATTGGCGTCACGTCGGCGAGATTCTCTCAGCCGGTAAACAGGCCTATGACGCTCTGCTCAACCTCTGTATCTGGGCCAAGGACAAGGGTGGAATGGGGTCCTTCTACAGATCTCAACATGAACTCATCTTTGTGTTCCGCAACGGGAAGGCTGCTCATCGGAACAACGTCCAACTCGGGAAGTTTGGCCGCAACCGCACGAATGTCTGGCAATACCCGGGAGTGAACACGCTATCGCGGCAGGGTGAAGAGGGCAATCTCCTTGCACTGCACCCGACAGTCAAGCCAGTATCAATGGTTGCGGATGCACTGCTCGATTGCACGCAACCAGGCGGTCTTATTCTGGATTCTTTCTTAGGTTCGGGTACGACCCTGATCGCGGCGGAGCGAATAGGAAGGGTCTGCTACGGCATCGAACTTGATCCTCTCTACGTGGACACTGCGATCCAACGCTGGCAGCGATACACCGGCAGGACTGCTGTACATGCCGAATCAGGCAGGCAGTTTGGGGAGGTGGCTTGTGGCTGAAAATTCCTATGAGATCGGCTTCGGAAAACCCCCGAAGCACACTCAATTCCGCAAGGGCCAATCCGGAAACCCAAAGGGCCGACCAAAAGGATCCAAGAATATCGACGTTCTCATCCGCAAAGCCCTCGAAGAGAAGGTGATCGTCAAAGGGCCGGGCGGTAGACGTTTGATCTCCAAGTTTGAGGCTGCGCTCACGCAACAGGCCAACAAAGCGGCGAGTGGCGATCCAAGGGCATTCCGAGAAATCCTTCGGCTGCGTGAACGAGTACAAGAGCAGGAACCGTTTCTCAGCCCTCCGAATTTTGTGGTCAACTTTATCCGTCCTCGCAATACGAAACCCGGCCCGAACAAAGATGGCGGCGAATGATCAAAAACTCTCGCCGTGCGGGACGAATCCGGGCTTGATCTTACAAAATTTGGGAAACAGACTTGATCCGTGTACTCTCTGAATCTCCCAGTTTTGAGAGGTTATGGAGACGGTTTCGACTTGACTGTTCGCCTGATTGGAGCGGGAATGGGACTGCCGCAGAGAGAGGCGGTCCCATGAAAGAGACACCATCGAATGACGCAACAGCTTTCTTGATTCGTAACCTGCCCAACTTGCCTAAAATGCGTTTGGTGGAGCTATGGAAGGACAACTTTGGAAAAGAGCCCGGGCGTATCCGCCCGGAGCTCATGTTGCCCATTCTCGCGTACAGAATTCAGGAAAGGGCTTATGGAGGCCTTTCTCCCAACGCCAACGCAAAGTCACAGATAATTGCGACCTCGCTTAGACCGCAGAGCCGTTTCCGAGATGAAGCTCGTCAGCGCTTCAAGTCCGGGACGAAACTGGTAAGGGAATGGAAGGGAAAGACCCACGAGGTCACGCTGAACGATGAGGGTTATCACTACCTGGGAAAGACATATAAGAGTCTGTCTCCGATTGCATGTGAGATCGCTGGGACACGTTGGTCTGGGCCGGCCTTCTTCGGCACGAAGAAGGTGAAGGCTTCGTGACGTCGGCTAAGACTCAGATTCGTTGTGCAATCTACACTCGAAAGTCTTCCGAAGAGGGACTAGAACAGTCTTTTAACTCCCTCCATGCCCAGCGAGAGGCCTGCGAAGCTTACATCCTAAGCCAGCGTCATGAGGGGTGGCAGCTTCTAGCAAATCAATACGACGACGGCGGGTTCTCTGGCGGGAACATGGAGCGGCCAGGGCTCAAGAAATTGATAACAGATATAGCTTCCGGCAAGATCGATACCGTCGTTGTCTATAAAGTGGATCGATTGACTCGCGCACTATCCGACTTCGCCAAGATAGTGGATGCCTTCGATAAGCAGGGTGTGAGCTTCGTCTCTGTTACCCAACAATTCAATACAACAACCTCCATGGGTCGCCTGACGCTCAACGTGCTGCTCTCATTCGCACAGTTCGAACGTGAGGTCACCGGAGAAAGAATCAGGGACAAGGTTGCCGCCTCGAAGAAGAAGGGCATGTGGATGGGAGGTCATGTGCCCAAAGGATACGACAGGGTGGAGGGAAAACTCATCGTCAACGCCAAGGAAGCAGTGGCTGTCCGTAATATCTTCCTCACCTATCTCGAGTGTGGATGTGTACGGAAATTAGCTGAACGTTTGAAACACTCTGGCATTCGCAGCAAGAGATGGACCAGTTCCACTGGACGTCAACGAGGAGGTGTGATCCTCTCGCGAGGTTCCCTCTATCACACGCTCAACAACCCGATCTACATCGGAAAGATTGCTCACCAGGGAAAACTTCACGACGGGCAACATGAGCCGATCTTAGATTTGCAGATATGGAATAAAGCCGCAGCATTGTTGAAGGACAACCGCGTTGCTCGGCGAACCCAGGGCAATATCCCGTCAGGCCGGCTATTGCATGGGAAGTTAGTGACGTCAGATGGCCAAAGCTATACGCCGACCCATGCAGCGAAGAAGGGGAGGCGCTACTTTTACTACATTCTCACCGGCTCCGGGCGCGGTTCATCGGTGAACATCATCAAGCGCCTGCCGGCGGACGAATTGGAGAGACGTGTCCTCTCCTCAATTGGTTCTTTTCTTGAAGACTCCCCGCGGTTAGCAGGGCATTTCACGACGCTAGACGTTCGGGAGCTGCGCTTGTTGACGTCAGCCGCGAAGCATCGTTCTGCTCAACTCTCAGAGATTGCGCACGCAAACACACGAGACTTGATCTCCCGGATCGTTAAGAGAATAGTCGTTGACAATAATGAGTTGTGCATCTTCTTGAGCCACGCCGAACTCTGCAAAGATTTGCTCGGCGAGGTGCTTTCAGCCGATCCCTCAACCGAGATCCAGCTGCATGAACCGATATCGGTCGCACGACGCGGTAGCGCCGTCAAATTGATCCTATCGAACGGAGAGCGCGAAAGCGACGCCCCAATCGCTTCTCTGGTGCGTGCTGTCGTCCAAGCGAGAACATGGTCAGAATGGATAGTCGCCGGGAAGGTAAGGAACTTGGAAGAGCTTGCCGCAAAAGCGAGCCTCAACAAACGCTACGCGTCGCGAATTCTTCGATTGGCGGCACTGTCTCCAACCCTCTACGAAGCCATCCTTGTTGGAAACCACTCACCCTTGCTCACCGTCTCTGGTCTTACGAAGGATCTCTCTCTAGGATGGGACCAGCAACGTTTGGCGCAATAACACTGATTTGGCTGACGTTGAGCAAATCAAGCCAACACAATGTCCAGAAAGGGTCCTATTTCTATTGGAAAGCGGCTAATAACCAATTTGATGCTCTATTTCTCGGATACTTCATGGGGGTAGGGACAGCCGCGTGAAAGGTCGGAAACCTAATGGAAGTCATGCGAGTTTAAATTAACGGCCGTGTGCGGGAGTACATGAACGGCTGACGCTCTCACGTTAATAACGCCGTCCTGATTTTGAAGCGTGCCTTCTATACGAAGGAATTTTCCTCGTGTCACCGTGACGCGATTCCGTTCATAGAGATGCGGATTGATGATCGCGTTAGAGATGCCTGTCTCATCTTCTAGGCTGAGGAAGATGAATCCTTCGGCCGTTCCGGGACGCTGTCGAGCAATCACCGCCCCAGCGATGCGCGTGTGCATTCCATCCGGCATACCTCTCAAACTTGCGGCTGAGAGAACACCAGCGGCGTTGAGCTCTGCCCGGTGATACGCCATCGGGTGCAGGCCAAGCGTTACTCCGGTGCTTTCAAAATCAGCTACCAACCGCTCGTCGGTTGTCATGAGGCGCAGCGGAGCCGTAGCTTGTTGCTCGTATTCATCTGGAATGTTTTCGAAGAGCGGCCCCGCGCTCTGTCCAGCACGTTCGGCATTCCAGAGGGCCGTGCGTCTGTGGTGTTTCTCTCCGGTCCAGTTGAAAGCTCCTGCTTTCGCCAGCAGAGCCAGCTCTGGCTTTTTGATTGACGGTATGCGCCGACGCAAATCGTACTCAGAGATGAATGGACCGTCCAAAATACGGGTTTCGGTGATGGCGTCCCCGACCTTCTGTCGCAATCCCTTCACATACTTCAGCCCCATGCGAACAGCGAAAGGTCCGGCATACCTGGCGAGGTCACCCTCGTTTAGCTCTTCGAGCGTGCAGAACCAGCCTGAACGCTGTACGTCGATAGGGACGATTTTGACGCCGTGTCGTTTTGCATCGTTCGCTATCGTGGCTGGTGAATAAAAACCCATCGGCTGATTGTTGAAAAGGGCACAGGTATACGCGGCGGTGTAGTGATAACGAGTGTAGGCGCTCGAATACGCGATAGAGGCAAAGCTGTGGGCGTGCGATTCGGGAAACATGAACTCTTTAACGGTCGATAGCACCCGCATCACTTCTTCTTGTGTTGCCGCGTTAAATCCGTTCGCGGTCATCCCCGCATGTAGGCGGGTTTTCAGTCCTGCGATGATCGATTCGGACCGTTTACCGCCCATTGCCTTGCGCAGTTCCTCGGCTTCTCCACCTGAGAGATTTGCTGCGACCATGCCAATCTTCATTACCTGTTCCTGAAACAACGGCACACCAAGTGTGCGTTCCAGAAATGGCTTGAATGACGAATGGAGATAGACGATGGGCTCTCGTCCAAGTCTCCGTGCGATATAGGGATTAACGAACTTTCCTGTCACGGGCCCAGGGCGGATGATGGCAACTTGCATCGACAAATCCGCGAAGCACTTCGGCTTCGTACGCGGCAGAGCAGACATTTGGGCGCGGCTTTCTATCTGAAACAGCCCTACCGTATCGGCCTGCTCGATGGTCGCGTATACGGCGTCGTCCTGTGGTAGCTGTGCGTAGTCGAGTTGTTTGCCGTAATACTGTGGAACGAGATAGGCAGCATCCTTGAGCACCGCGAGCATCCCGAGACCCAGGAGATCCACCTTAATGATGCCCATATCGGAGCAGTCGTCTTTATCCCACTGCACAACTGTCCGGCCCGGCATTGAAGCCCGTTCGATGGGAACTACCGAATCTAGATGTCCTTGGCAGATGACCATCCCCCCAGAGTGCTGGCCGAGATTGCGAGGCAAATTCAGCACTTCGCCCGACTTTCGAAGAAAGTGCGCGATGCGTTGATGTTTCATATCGAGTCCCGCTGCCTTAAAACTGTTCTCCAGCGTATCGCTTGGGGCCTTCCACTCCCACGCACTCATCAACCCGGCGAGTTCAGACACCGTTCTTTGATCGAAGCCGAAAACTTTACCAACTTCTCGCGAAGAAGATCGGTTTCGGAAGGTGATGACATTCGCCGTCATTGCGGCACCTAGCTCACCGTAACGCTGGTACACATATTGAATAGCGCGCTCACGATCTGTCTTGCTGGGTAGATCAAGATCAATATCAGGCCACTCACCACGTTCTTCCGAAAGGAATCGCTCAAAGAGCAGGTCGAGGCCAACTGAATCAACAATGGTAATGCCGAGCGCGTAGCAGATCACACTATTCGCGGCAGAGCCGCGTCCCTGAATGAGAATGCCATTGTCCTTGCAAAAGCAAACGATGTCCCACACGATCAGGAAGTAGCCTGCCAGCCCCAACTTTTCAACCAATCGCAGCTCTTTCTCCGCTTGCTGGTTTGCCTTCTCATAGAGAGCTGCATCATTTTTGGGGAGATAGCGTCGGCGTATACCCTCATTCACGCGCTTACGAAGAAACGAATCCATCGTATCGCTATCCGGCACTGGATATGCCGGAAACTGGTATCTAAGCCCGGCCAACTGAAATTGCAGGCGGCTCGACAGTTCACAGGTATTGGCGATGGCCTCTGGATAGTCATAGAAGAGTTTGTGCACCTCGGTCGCCGTGTGCAGATGACGTTCTGCGTTGCGGCTCAGGAGGCGACCCACCGTATCGAGCGTCTTGCGATGGCGAATGCAAGTAAAGATATCGAGCATTTCGCGCTCATACGGAGTAGCGTAGCTCACACCTCCCGTCGCCAGCAGGGGCAGGTTCAGCGAACGTGCAATACGAATTGCCGCACGGTTGCGATGTTCTTCCTCACGGTCAAAGTGTCGTTGCAATTCGACATAGACATTTCGGATACCAAAAAGCCGTATCAACTTCTCCACTGTCTTGTGTGCGACGTCGTAGCCGCCCTGTGCCAGTGCTGCCGCCAGTGGGCCTTCATTGCCACCCGTTAAACAAACCAGGCCATTGCTGCACTCTTCCAGGTCAGCGATGACCGCAGCACCTTCGGCCTTTGTCTTCTCCCTAAGTTTGAACTGCGTAATTAGTCGGGAGAGATTCTGGTATCCGATGCGTGACTCGACCAGGAGCGGCAAGCGCACGGGCTCGGGTGGATGCTGGTGCGGCAGATAGGGTGGGGGCTGGAGACTTTGGCCCAGGTCGCTTATTGCGATCTCCGCACCGATGTGCGCCTGTACGCCGCATCGTTGTCCCTCCATGTGAAACCGCGCAGAGCCATACAATCCATTGCGATCGAGCAAGGCCATTGCTGGCATCTCCAAACGTGCCGCTTGCTGGATCAAGGACTCCGGCATCGATGAGCCTTCAAGGAAGCTAAATGCGGACCTGGCATGCAACTCCACATAGTCAGTCATACGTCCCCTGTACATACCAGCAGCGAGAACGCGGATCGAAGGCGATGCGGCAAAGCCGTTCGGCACCACCGTTCTCCAGTCGGACATCCCACTCTTCACGGCACCAGTGGGCCTCGGACCACCACTGTCCGCTTACCCGGACGGGACCGGCCGCCTGCCGGACAACATATCCCTCTCCTCCCCAGAAGACCCGCACTGGGGCATGGTTCGCGAGCGTAACGCCGACCATTTGCGGTGGACGGAAGACGCGCAGAGCGATAGCCGTTGAGGATGATGTTCTTTCACTCTGATGTGATGGCGGCGGCTCAAAAGGCACCATACGAAAAGCGTTTGGTCGATGATCGTCAGTCAACTCAGGCGAACCGACACGTCCGTCGCCCAGCAGCTTCCGCAGTCGAGCGAGCATCACTTCGAGCCGCCCTGGCTCTGGCGCTTGTGGGAGAAAGAGTCCATGCTGCGCTCGATACGGCGTGGCAGACTGCGCGTGCAACTCCAAACCCACAATCGCCGCGCTGGGAGGATGCGTCTCCAGATCGATTTGAATGAGCTTCAGCAATGTTAACGTATCCTGCAACGGCAACGCGGGACGAACAGTGCGCTCATGCTGTGCCTTGGTATCTAGATGAAGTACGACGCGGAGTGCTGCAATAGCCCGCGCTTTACTACGAACCCGCTCCAATAGTGTCGTCGTCATGCAGGAGAGCAGGAAAAGCAGACGTTCCAATTCCTCTACCGGAAAGTCCAATTCCATGCGTTCCACCAGACTGACCTCGAAGCTCGGTTCCATCGGGAACATCAGGTGGGGCCATGTGCCACACGCAAGAGAATGGAGCTTCTTTCCAGCTTGTCCGAAACGCGCAATCAGGTCTGTCTCAGACAGCGCCGCAAGTTCCGCACAGGTGCGAATACCCCAGACAGCAAAGGTCGCTTCATCCTCCGGTGTAAGGCGGAGCGCCGCGAGCGGGAGTTGCCCGATGGCATGCGCCTCACAACCGGGCAGCACAACTGAAACTCCGGCCCTGCTACATGCAAGAGACACTGCCGCGTGGAAATTTTCAGCAACGGCGATATTGACAAGAAATCCTGCCGCCATGACGCTCCGTCGCAATTTGTTTGCGAGTTGTTCGGCATCGCCGTACAGGCGATCCATCCCACGAATGTCCAATGCATATGTACCGGGCCTCTCTTCCACCGACTCGATGCGAGGTGAGAACATGCATGCGACGTGGTGAAGAGACGTATAGGCCATATGCTCATGCTCAATGACACGATGGAGCGCGACGACTTCGGGGAATACTTCGACCTGCAGCCGAGTCATGCCGATCTCGACGCCTAACGAGCGTGCCGTCTTGCTTGCTGCCAAGACCATCTCCGCCGGTGGCTCTCCATCGAGCACCACGAACGGTCTCTTACGCAGCTCCGGGCGCTGATGCGCTGCGGTCTGTGCGAAGAAGTTTGGTGGATGGAGAACGGCATACATCATCGCACCCTTGACCAAAGTGTTTCTGCAGGCCAACTCACACGTTGAGCAGGCTTCCTCTGCATGAAAGGAGTGCTTTCATTGCGGTTGCGCTCACGTGCCAGCTGGTACTGTCGTCGCTCAAACAGCGGCGTTTCGCCATTGCTGCTGAATGGCGTCGTCTCCGCTAGCTCGCAACGGAGCGCCAACGACGCGCAGCTGCTAGTGCAGTGCGACTGCGTGAGAAAGATCAATGAGGTGCGTGCCTGCTCTGCAGCCAGCCGAAAGCGATACCAGGTCGCTAACGGAATGCGTCTTGCATGTTCAGGCAGCACATCGCTCATATCCAGGACGATGGCTCCGAAGCCTCCCGTTTGCAGTAATAGATCAGTCGCTTTCAAGGCTTGCTCCAACCGCGACCAGGGCTTGTCTGCTACTTTCTTTCCACGCTCGGCATACATACGGAGCCAGAGCAAACGCCTCAGCTCCACGCCCGTCGCAGCGGCAGCTTCCGGGGAGAGCGCATCACTCACATCCACCCACGCACAGGCGTTGCCGAGTTGCGTGATGGAAGCAATAGTCGACAGAGCAAAGGAAGTCTTCCCGGTCGAGGCTACTCCGCTGACCTCAGTGATGCACCCACGCGGAATACCGCCGCCCAGGATCTCGTCTACTGCAGTGATACCGGTGGCGAACACCTCCGGAGCATGTTTGATCTTGAGCGTCAGCGCAGCGGGCACACGCTGAGCCAGCTTGGTTTCGATCTGAAAACGGATTGCATGGGCGGCGGCCATAGGATGTTCGCCTTATATTCGCCCAACCCGTCTCATCGCGCCAGTCAGTATTTGCCTTGTAAGTTGTGCACTTCGTTGTAAGTATATGGAACATAAGGAGAAAATAAATGTGATTCTTCCCCGCCGGCGAGATGAAGCACGGCCCCAACGCCCTCATCGACGAATCCCTCCCAGTAGTCTGCATCGCCACCAAGGACCCCAACGATCCCTCCAGCGTCCTCAAGTACGAAAAAACCCTCAGCGACATTCAAGAGGTCACCGCCCGCTCTGGCCGCGTCATCGCCATCGCCATCGAAGGCGACACCGAGATCAGCCAGCTCGTCGAGCAGACCATCTACATCCCCCAGGCCCCCGAACTACTCCTACCCATCCTAGAAGTAGTCCCCCTCCAACTCCTCGCCTACCACATCGCCGTCCGCCGAGGCTGTGACGTAGACCAACCCAGAAACCTGGCGAAATCAGTCACGGTCGAGTAAATTGATTTGCGATGCCATTAGTCCGAGGAAGGTTCCTTCCTGAACGCGAAAAATCAAGGCTAGTCAAACGATCCTTCGACGTGCTCGTTTGGTTAAATCAAATTACGGCTAATGATTTAGCCTTTTTAGATTTATTGGAGCACCTCCGAATTTACCTAACCGTTCGTCACAGTGGCATATGTGAAGTCCGCCTTTTAGTTCCATCCAACTTCGCGAAAACCCTAGAAATATTATCCAGCGCAAATATATCTTTCACGATAATAGATCCTCTAACTGCGAATTCCGCCCATCTTGGAGTTCCAAGTATCAATGACCATCACGAAGCCTCAGAGCTAGCGACACTCGCACACGGCAATCGAGTCGACTGCGTCGTTGTTCCCGCAGAGTCGCCTCTTTTGGCGTTTACCCCCGCCTTTGTAAACGATCTCCAAGTATTAATTAGCGACACTTCATTCTTGCTGCGACTTTCTGAGTTTTTCGTTAGAGGATTTGACATCCCATGGACATATACCAGGATGATTTGGGACGGCACTTGGAGCACAATGTATCAGCTAGCCGAACCGTCCACATTCGCAGCACCAATGGCATTTTTGAATCTAATGCGAGCGAAGAAAGTTTCTGTAAATGTAGGAGAAACTGCTAGATCATTCATACACAATCGACTGCCCCAACTTTGTTTTGCAAGGGATCGGTTAATTTGGTTAGAAATGCAACGAGCGGCCTCGACTCGCGACGGTTTCAGTAATCAAAAATATGCTTTCGAAATTTCGTATCAATTGAACTTCTATTACATCAATCTGTTCGGATCATTTGATCATCTGGCTCTGCTCGTAAATGGAATATTCTCCCTCGGCTTGAAGGAAAAGCAAGTCGGTGCAACATATGCGGTCTTCCTTGAGAAACTCGCTCAAGTGTCACCGCAAATGAACACTATCTTTACTAAGCCTTCAGCCCTCGATTTGATTACAAGGCTTGCCCAATTGCGAAATTTATCCGCGCACCGGGGCTCAGTATCTCCTTCTAAAGTAGTTCAAAAATCCGACAGAGAACCTACTCTCGATGAATTGGACGCTTATATTAGGGATGCCGGACAGGGGTGGATGTTTGAGGAATTGAGGGATCCAGGTATTCAACAATTGATTAGCTTAGCGAGACAGAACGCAAGGATTGCAATTCTCGAAAGAAATACTTTATTCGACGACGTCGTCATGATTGAAATCAAGGGAAAATCCTTTTGGATAAATCCGATCCTCGACACTTCTTGGAATTTTCGGCAAGTACTTGACTTTACAACGGACGTGATTAAAGCGTGTTCTCTTTATTTAGAAGCACAGCTTACACACGAAAATGGAGTGTGATCATTGATGGAACCGGAAGCAGCGCCAGAAACTTCCAGCATCGATAAGCTTGCTAAGACTTTCGAACCTTTGTCGAAGGCATTGGGATTACTTCTGATCGCCGCATACGCTACGGGATATTTGACTGTTTCCCTGTACTACTCGTCATTGGGTATGGGTTTGACCAATGTGCTTAAGCCAGAAATTCTATCTGCTGGTTTCATATTCTTACTCTTCACAGTCTCTCCGATGTGGGGAAGCTATTATTCGTTCAAGCTCGAAGAACTTCGAGATACCGCTGAGAGTTCGAGCTACTACACGACCATTCTCAAAGGGGCGAGCCAGCTTTTTACGTTTTCTGTCCTTCTAGCTATTCCGGCTTCAGCGATATTTGTTCTCAGTTCATTCAACCCGCCGAAATGGAATACAGCGGTCTATTGTCTTGTCTACGCGCTCGATGCCGCAGTCTGGACGACGCTAAGCGTGTCACGGAAGGTGCAGGAGTTGACACGGCGCGCTCCATGGACATTATGGGCTGTAAGCGCAGCCATTCTCTTGAGTTGGTTTTTCCTGTCAATCAATCCTGGCAACGGCTTTACCCGGCGGCGACTTTCACTTTGGTTCTTCGCATGCGGCTTTTTCCCCATGCTCGCGCTAACACCAAATCTTCGCAAAGATTCGTCTCGCTTACACTGGCCATATCAGGCATTTCAGATTCTTTGTTTCCTCGCGATATTCCCTACGAGGGTATTCCCCTATATCGCGAGCCAGTGGGGCGGAGGTCAACCCGTGAGCGCCCTGCTGACCCTCTCAAAAGACTCGGTTGTTCTTCCACAAAGATCCATCCGGGTAGGGATAATAGCGCAGGACGACGCAGGAATTTATGTATTAGCCGATGGGGGCCATAAAGCTGTCTTTGTGCCACGCTCGAGTGTAGGCGCAATAGTCTTCTCAAAAGATTCTAGAGATTTGCTAAAGTGATGGGCGTGTGGCCCACATCTACACTCGGGTGCCCCATATCTCGATTCTGAGATGTGGGCATTCGTGTCAAAGCACGAATCGCATCTAACCCACCATCTTGCACTCCCAAAGGTGGGTCCCCATGCTAGAAGCCGTTCTCTCCGACATCGACGGAACCCTCGTCGAAAGCAACTGGCTCCACGCCGCCGCATGGAGAGACGCCTTCGCCGTCATCGACATCCCCCTCGACATCGAAACCCTCCGCAAACAGATCGGCAAAGGCGGCGACCAGCTCATCCCCGTCTTCGTCCCCTGGTGGAAACGCCCCATGGTCGAGGAGCCCCTCAAAACCTACCGCAGCTTCCTCTTCCATCAGGACTACTTCCACCAGGTCACACCCTTCCCCCGCGTCCGCGACCTCTTCCTCCGCTTCAAACAATCCGGAATCCGCACCGCCCTCGCCTCCTCCACCAACAAAGCCGACCTCGACACCTACATGAAGATCGCCAACATCGCCGACCTCATCGACGAGACCACCTCAGCCGACGACGCCGCCCGCTCCAAGCCCCACCCCGACATCTTCTCCGCCTCCCTCCAAAAGCTCCACGCCAAACCAACCAGCGTCCTCGCCCTCGGCGACACCCCCTACGACGCCGAGTCCGCCGGCAAGGCAGGCATCCGCACCATCGGCGTCACCACCGGCGGCTGGTCCCGCCAGGAACTCCTCGACGCCGGCTGCATCGAGGTCTACAAAGACGTAGCCGAACTCCTCGACCGCTTCGACCAAAGCGCCCTCACCCACTGCGGCCCGGTGGCCCATACATAAGACAAACCCCAAACCGCGCGGATGCCCATTCACGCAGTGTCCGAAGCTTCCCGATATTCTCTCAAGCCGACAAGTTTGGAGAATTTTCCCTCGAAGGCAATATGACGAAAAGCGTCAGCCTCTCTGGAGAGAGGGCTCGGCGAAAGAAAAGCTCATTTTGTGGGGATTTTTGCGAGTCTCTGCCACACTTATGCGCTACTCCGAGAACGGGCAGACAAAATGGCGGAAGAGGAGGGATTCGAACCCCCGATACCCTTTCAGGTACGCCAGTTTTCAAGACTGGAGCCATCAACCACTCGGCCACTCTTCCTGTTTGAAGTTTATTACGCAGCAGGTGAATGCGCAAAAGATATCATCCTCGCCGCGTCCTCGAAGCTACGGTCAACAAGGATGTCTTCTTCTGCCATCCATGGAATCTATACTCTTAAATAGCCTAGCGCACGCGTTGCAAAAAAGAATAATAACCGACACTTGTTTAATTCAATTCCCCGTCGCACGGAAAGACACTACCCGTCCTCCTTGTCCCATAGTGAGTCAAAAGCGGAATTCACGGCGCCCGAGCATGCACTCGTGTGGCTGTTGCGAGTTTACGGCGCGATTTGTCTGACTTTTCTGATGATTGTTCCGAAGTATTTTCTGCCTGCAGAAGATGCAATGATTTTATTTGCATACAGCAGAAATCTTGCGGCTCATAAGGCCATCACCTTTTTTGCAGGCGGACCACATGCAGAAGGCGCGACAGATTTTGCTTGGATGGCGCTGGTCGCCGGAGCGATGCGGGTTGGACTGGATCCCTACTGGTTCTCGGCGGTGATCAATGTGGGTTCGCTGCTCGGCCTGGCGATGGTGTTGCTGCGGCTGGGGCGCGTTCAAATTTCGATGCTGCGAGTGCTGGCGATCGCGGGATCGGCAGCGTTGTTTCCACAGATCTTCGCAGTCGCCACGGGTTTTGCGGTTCTTCCCGACGCACTCCTGCTTGCATTGCTGGCTCTACTGGTAACTGCGGGCCTCGCGACGTGGGCTTCGCTTACTTCGCTTGCGCTCTGTCTTTTTAGACCGGATGGAGTGGTCTTTGTGCTGCCGCTGCTGGGTTACCTTGTGGTGTCTTCAAAGGACCAGGCCAGATCGTTCGGGAAGGTGGCGGGAATTTTTCTTGCGCCGGGGATGCTTTACTTCGCGTGGCGAGTGCATTACTTTGGTGAACTTTTCCCACTTCCTTTTTTGGTGAAGTCGGACGCACAACGTGTGCTCGGGCTGGTGGTCGCTCACTCGATGCAGCAGAGCCTAAAGTACCTGCTCTTCGACGCCGCGGTGCTGTTGTCGGGTGTCGTGACTCGAGGCCTGCGGCCGAGGTATCTGTTTGTCAGTCTAATTGCGGTGCCCACTGCGTTCTACTGGATGATGCGCCTTGATCAGAATATTGGCGACCGCTTCTTCTACTATCTGCCGCTGGCGGCCGCTCTTCTGATTGCGGTGCATTGGGGGCAGACGACGCTCACATCACGCAGGATTTTGTTGCGGGTCGGCGTTGGTGCGTGGCTGCTTTTGATTGCAATGCCGTTCTATCGTGAGCTTCGAACTTTTCGTGATATGCAATTTAACGAAGCGAAGAGCATTGCGCAGGCGCTGAACACAATGCCCGAACACGGCACAATGATTACGACGGAGGCTGGTTTTCTGCCGTACTATACGGGCTGGACGACTTATGATCCTTGGGGTTTGAACACTCCGGAGTTCGCCCATCGATTTATACAACCTGCAGATGTCGAGCGTTTGCGGGCGGATGTGATTGTTGCGCATCCGGATCAGGCGGAGAGCTGCCTGATCCAGCCTGAGTGGCAGTCGCAATATGGCACCCGGACGTGGCCGAATTTGACTCGGAACCTGGTGATCGGCGCTCGCGATTCGCGGTATGAGTTATGGCTGATCTCTTATGGCTCTGAGTTTTATCGGCAGCGTAGGCGTTGGCATTATGGCGAGGGGGATCGCGAGTGTTGGTTTCTGCTGCGGGATTCGCCGCGCTACTCCGCGATAGCAGATGCGCTTCGTCGACATCATGGAGTAGGTCCACCGGAGTCGATTCGTCTCGAGGAAGAGCACACTGCAAGTCGTAACTATTGACTGATCGGTGGCTGGGCAGTCGCACCGATTCGGGGCGCCTGAGCGGCCTCCACCTAACTTGGAGCTATTCCCACTTACGGTATTGAAGATCGGGCCGATAAAGAAGGCAGGATTGTAACTTGGAGTCTTCCTTGCCTTCGCTGAATTACCAACTGGAATCACGCTCACGGATTGGAAATCAGCTCTTTTATGCGTTGGTCGTACTGCAAGTGGCGATCTCGGTTGGCAGTTTGCTCGGCTCGCACTCATTGCGGAGCGTGGAATCGACGGTTTTGGAAGATAGGGCTGCGCTCACATCGTATCGGGTGCAACTTGACGGACTCCAGACGCAGATGGAGGGAGCGCACGCCAGCAGCACTGGCTTGGAGACCCAACGGGCGTCAGCTACGACGCTGGGCTCTTCTTTGCAGGCGTTGGCGGAGTCCGCTCCCGCGGGCTTTGCGACAAACTCGTCAGCTACCGCACGGCATGCGGAGGCGTTTCGACAACTAGCAACGAGACCAGTTGTCGATACAATGTGGATTGCTGATTACGATCAAGAGTTGAGTGAAGCCGCTCAATCTCTCGAACACGCGCGGGTAAAGACCAACGCAGCGGAAGCAGAGTTCCTGATCCAAACGCAGAGAATCCACAGAATCCGCTTGTGGATCGAACGAATGGACACCGCAACACCGCTGCTTTTGTTGAGCACGATCCTATGCATGACTTGGCTGAAGCGGGAGATGCGCCTGCAGGTCGTACACCGCATGAAAATTGAGGTGGAGCTTCGACAGGAGCGAAGTTCTCTTGAAAACCGTATCGAGGAGCGCACCGCGGAGTTGCAGTCCGAGGTAAAAGAGCGGATGCGGGTGGAACAATTGAACCGCGGTAGAAACCAGGTCTTGGAGATGCTCGCACGTGACGAGCCCACGGAGGAGATCTTCCGCGTTCTGGTTGAGGTTCTTGCGAGACATCGCTCGACCTGGGCCTGCGCGCTTCATCTGCTCGAGGATGGAACGCTGCATCTGAAAGCCTCGACTGACGTGCCAGATAAGCTCGTTCGAAATCTGCAACAATTATCGGCTGGGATGGCAAGTGTGCCGGAGTTGGAGGCACTTAGCCAGAGCAAAGCGCTGATACTCGATGACCTGGCTGCAGATCGCAAGCCGTGGACGGAACTGCTGCGCGCCAATGGTATCCAATCATTATGGTCGGCTCCATTTTTTGGACCGGACAAAAGCCCGCTCGGAACTCTCACGATCTATGCGCTACTGCGGTATCCTCCGTCACCGGCCGATTTGGAACTTTTGGAGACGCACAGCCAGATGGCGGCGATGGTTCTCGAACGATGCCGTCTACAGGACGAGCTGCGACGTCATGCCTATCACGATAGCATGACTTCACTGCCCAATCGACTACTTGGACAGGAGCGGCTGTCGACCGCGATTCGCCGCGCTAAGCGAAACGGTGAATCGATAGCTGTGCTGTGGATAGATCTGAACAAGTTCAAACAGATTAATGATGTGCACGGGCACGCCGCGGGCGACTCGGTGCTGAGGCAGGTCGCCGATCGGCTTTTGAAGAGGCTGCGTGACAGCGATACAGTTGCGCGAATGGGTGGCGATGAGTTTATGGTTGTGCTCGAGGATATACCGGGGCGTGCGGATGCACAAATGGTAGCCGAGACGCTGCTCGATACTCTAAAACTGCCTGTAGCGTTTCAGGATCTGCAGCTGTCGATTTCGGCGAGCATCGGGATAGCCCTCTTCCCCGACGATGGAGACTCTGCTGACTCATTGGAGCGCAATGCGGATCTGGCGATGTACGAAGCAAAGTTCGGCAATTATGGGACACGCACGTTCTCTTCAGTACTGAACCAGGCTCTGATCGACCGTCGCGAACTCGAGCAGGAGATGGCTTCTGCACTGGAACACGGCGGCTACGAGTTACATTACCAACCGCAGTGCGATCAAAACGGCCGCGTTGCTGCATTTGAAGCGCTGCTTCGATTTACTCATCCCACTCTCGGCGTAGTGCCTCCTTCACGCCTCGTTCCGATAGCCGAAGAGAGCCAAATGATCATCTCTCTCGGCACCTGGGTGTTGCGAGAGGCATGCCGGCATAATCGGCAGTGGCAGCTTGAAGGCTATCCCCCGGTACGCGTTGCGGTAAATATCTCGTCGATGCAGTTCGCTCGCGAGGACTTCGCCGATTCAGTCGCGAAGGTTCTTGAGGAGACTGGTCTGGCTCCCGAGTTTCTGGAGCTAGAATTGACAGAGAGTGTCGTGGTGAAAGACTTCACCGAATCTACCCGTCAGTTGCAGCGGCTGAAGCGGCTTGGCGTGAGTATAGCGATCGATGATTTTGGCACGGGGTACTCCTCTCTGAACTATCTGCATCGACTTCCGATCGATCGTTTAAAGATCGACCGCTCTTTCATCCAGGTGCTGAGTGCGCCGAACAGCACGCTGCCGATCCTCGAGGCCATTATCGCGATGGCCAAGAATATGGAACTGGGGGTGGTGGGTGAAGGAGTGGAGACGGATGAGCAGAGGGCAATGCTTTGTTTGAAAGGGTGCGATCTTTTACAGGGCTTCCTCTATTCACGGCCAGTTTCGGCCGATCGTGCAAAGTTTTTACTGCAGGCGGGACCTTTGTATGAGTCGATGCTGCGTGAGGATGCACTCGCTGTCGCCGCGGTGTGAGCCGCTTTTCCGAGCCCGGAGTGTTTCTCGAAGAACAATTACTTTGGCATCTGGCCAATGGTGCGTTTGAGATCTTCTTGTGCGAGTGACAAACCGAGGTTTGCTTCGAGCAGTGATGCGCGCGCAGAAGCCGACTTCGCCCTCGCTTCAGCGCGGGCCGAAGCGAGGGCGGCGTTTTGTTCGAACTGCCTATCTGATAGACGAGAGGCTTCGACTCGCACGTCAAGGGACTCTTTGGCGACGCCTACCATCTGCTGAAGCTGCTGGACCTTGTCATACGCAGTCTCTACCTGCACGGTGACTTCGTCTTCGAGCTTCTGCAGACTCAACTCGGCCTGAGCGAGGATAGTGCGGGCGTCCTGGATCTGAGCGTTCCTGCGGCCGCCATCGAAGAGGTCGTAGCTAAACGTCACTCCAAAAGCTCCGAAGTTGTGCACGAAAAACGAGATTCCACTCTGATAGTCGTAGTGCGCGAATGCCGTAACGTCGGGAATGTAGGCGTCTTTCGCAGACGCCAGGGACGCCTTCGCTTTTATGACTGATTGTCTTGCCGCCAGAAGATCAGGATTGTTGGCCTCCGCTATATGAAGACATTCTTCACGGGAGGGAGGAGTGAGTGGCTGTTCTTTGTCATCGGGTTCCAAATGGAGTTCGGTGTTCAGAGGAAGGCCGAGTAAATCGTTGAGGGAGAGCGTGAGGTCGTGGAGTTGGAGCGTCTGCGTCAGAACGGTCTGTCGGGCGTCGAGGAGAGCAGCGTGACTTTCGAGCGCTACGACTTCGAGCGAGTGACCGCGCGTGACATCGTCGGTGCTTTCCTGGAACTTCACTTCTCCAGCGGCGACTTCTTCAGCAGCTGCGTCTTTTTCGAGTTGCACGATCAGGATGTTGTAGTAAAGCTGACGTGCTTTGAGCGCTACTTCATCCTCGGCTTGAGTGAGCTTAACCCTTGCGGTGTTGATGTCAGCGGTGGCGGCGCGATTTGCCTCGTGTACTTTGAGCAGTTGCGTGGTCGGCTGATTGAGAGAGGTAATGCTCTGGTAAGACGTGAAAGTGCCCTGACTGAGAAAGAGCTTTTGTCCCGGGATGGGCCCGGTCGCCGCGGAGCTTCCGAAGGCCCCCGCAGGAATGTCGACCCCTTCGACTTCGGTGACATGGAGGAGGGCAGAGTGGTTTGAAAGCTGCGGATAGTATGAAGAGCGGGCGATCTCTTTCTTGTGCCTGCTGTCGTCGACGGAAAGCTGTGCGAGTTTGAGGCTGCGATTTTGTGCGAGAGCGAGATCAATTGCCTGGGAGACGGTGAGAGTTCTCGAGGGATTGGCTTCCGCACGGATGGCCGTGTCTGAAGCGAGCGTGGCAACGGCTCCCAGCAGAAGATATGCGAGGAGTTGATGTGGCGAACGGCTGGTTTGACGGAAGCGCATAGGAGATTCCCTGGAAAGATTCTGTTGGCTCATGGTGTGGCCGCGGGCACTGCCACGACCTGTCTGTATCGTGAAGGGACACGTTCCATGCGGCGCGGTCCTAACAACCCACCGAGATAGACCGAGAGGGGCCAATGAACATCATCGACGCATTGAAGCCTGTGCCGATCAAGGACGCCTCGTCAACACCTAGATGCAAGGCCCCGCGCATGTCGGCGAGTCCAACACTGATCAGGCGTCCCGTGCCGGTCGCGATCATGGCACCCGGCGGAACGCCGAACACCCCGAGGAAGAGGTGAACCGTTTTTACTGACGGTATGGGCTCGGGTGGAGACTTTGCAGAGGTCGCCTCCGCCAACATCAACATCACGATCTTGGTCCTTCCCCGCGGATCTGCTTGCCCGAAACGTGAACGGTAACGATGGCGGAGAAGCCGGGGCGGAGCCTGTCTTTGAGCGCGTGGTCGGGGTCGAGGAGGATCTTGACTGGGATTCTCTGGACCACCTTTGTATAGTTGCCGCTGGCGTTGTCGGGCGGCAGAAGGGCGAATTGCGATCCACTGGCTGGAGCGATTTCTTCCACCTTGCCGTGCAGAGTCACGCCGGGAAAGGTATCGATTGTAATATCGGCCGCGTCGCCTTTACGGATGTTGGTTAGTTGAGTCTCTTTGTAGTTGGCCTGAACCCAGACATCTCCCTTGACGAGATCGATGATCTGCACACCCGGGGCTACAAGCTGTCCTTCGAGGACGTGACGTTCTCCCACTGAACCAGCCGTGGGCGCAGAGATTTGCGTATAGCCTAGGTTAACTTTGGCGACGACAATAGCTGCCTGTTTCGCCTCGATCTGCGCCTTGAATTCCGCGTCGTGGGTATCGAGCGCCTGCCGCTGACGCCGTTCGGCCTCAAGCAGACTGCGGCTGCTTGCGAGCGAGGCCGTAGCGCGGTCAACGTCTGCCTGGCGACTAGTGAGCATTCCAGAAAGTTGGTCTGCGTTCCCGACGGCTGATTCGAGCTGCTGGTGGGTAGCGGCCTTTGAAGCGAGAAGTGCCTCCTGCCGAGTTCGTTCCTGAGTAGCACGCAGCACCTCTGCCTGGGCGGAGGAGACGGCTGCCTTGGCCGCGTCGACGGCAGAGCTCGCCTGATTTACGAGAGCCTGGGAGTTTTGGATTTTGGCGTCTTCAATAAGTTTGGCAGCCTGATTATCGGCAAGCTGCGCCTTTGCTCCTTCGAGTGCGGCTTGAGCTTCGCCCAGGGTTGCGCGGTAGTCTTCGTCGTCCAACTGGACGAGTACCTGGCCCGGTTTGACCGGCTCGTAATCGTTGACGTCGACTCGGCGCACGGTGCCTGATATTCGTGTGCTGAGAGGTGTCATGTCCGCGCGGAGATATGCGTCGTCTGTTCGTTGCTCGGTATGTCCGCCCTGCCATAAGGTCCAGTTGTCCTTGATGACGAAAAAGATCAAGGCGGCAACGGCCAGTGTGATGATTGGAACAATGAGTCGCTTTATCATGTCGTTCATGACTCCCAATGATGCCTGAGTTTCTGTGAGGGGCGCTAGTGTACGCCGAGTACGCTGCAGGGCGCTTCCTGGGCCAGTTCGTACACCGTGCTCCAGAGACGTGCAATATAAAGGTCCCGTCGATGGAGGCCCACGACCAGGAGATCGGATTTCTGTTCGCGCAGAAAATGGACGAGTGATTCAACCTGATGACCTTCGAGCAGGTGACTTGTCACTGCAAGATTGTGGCCTTCGGCCAACGTAGTGGCGTGCTCTTGAAGAGTCTGATAGAAGACGCGGCGATCCTCGTGAAGAATATTTGGGAGCGAGGAATCGGCTGCCGCCGCATACGCACCATAGACCGGTAGATCGGCCATGACGGTGACGATGTGAAGCTGGGCACTGAGGCTCTTAGCCAGTTCCATGCCCGACGCGAGTGCTCGCTTTGCCTCTGGCGACTCGTTATAGGCGACGACGATCTTCTGAAGCATGAAAAGGGCCCTCTCCCCTGCCGTTTAGTTGCTTTATTCGTCCAAAAAGTCGCGGAATTCGTCTTGTGACTCGTCTTCAAGGCTGCGCGCTGCCCTAAGTACGGCTCCCTGAAGCTCCTCGTCGGTAAACGGCTCAACAATGACGTCGTATCCGCCCGACTCGAGCACAGAAGACCACAGCTGAAAGCTGGCTGTGTGAGTATAGACCAGAAGTGCCGGGCGCGGATTGAGCAGACAGATTTCATTCCAGAGCCCCCACCAGCCAACCTTCTGCAGTGCTGCGGGCAAGACAACGACATGGACCAACTCCTGGTTGCGTACAAGTTGCGATAAATCTGAAGTCCGACAGACAAAGAGGAAGGCCGCGTGAAGGTCGGCCACCTGTCGCTGAAACTCCGCCTGAACGTGAGGCGGTCCGGCAACGAGCACCCGGAGTTTGCTGTGTTTCTGTGTCACGCATGGACCTCGTGCCTGGCACCTAGAGCATGACAGAAAGAACGCAGAATAGAAGCGTGAGGAACGGTGATCTCACTGTGATGTCGCTTGCCAAGGCGCTCTGGGCGTCTAGAATGTTTGTGTGATCCTCCGCTTGGCGACGGGAGGGAGAACGCTGGGAGGGACAGGTGCTGCTTGAAGTCTGAGAAGATTCGCACAGTCAACGTTGGGCCCCTCTCCGAGGAGGCGATTCGTGAGGAGTTGAAGCGGCTTCTTGAGAGCACGATCTTCGCCCAATCGGATCGACTTGGACGCTTTCTGCGTTTCACTGTCGAGCAGGTCCTACAGGGAAATCAGGATGCGTTGAAAGAGTATGCGATTGGGACTGAAGTCTACGATCGCAAACCGCCCTATCATCCGAGTCGAGACTCCATTGTCCGCTCTGAGGCACGCCGTTTGCGAGCCAAGCTCAAGGAATACTACGAGGGCGAAGGCAAGCACGCCCCGGTCTTTATCTACTTTCGCCTCGGCAGCTATGTCCCAGTCTTTCGCTCGCGAGAAATGCTTGAGCGCGAGGAAAAGACATCTGAAGACAGCAACGAGGGAAGCGAGGCCAGCCCCGCAGGTACGGCGATCGCGGTGATTCCATTTGCAGCACCCTCCGTCAGCGAGTTTGCTTCCGCGGTCGCGCAGGGGATTACGGACGAGCTGGTCCATCGAATGATGCGGGCCGAAGGATGCCGCGTCATTGCAGCGAGTTCCATGATGCACCTCGGTGCGCAGACCGCTGACATCCCGGTTCTGGTCGAGAAATTAGGTGTCCAGATCATCTTTGAAGGAACAGTCCGTCTCGAGAGCAACCGAATCCGAGTGACTGCGCGGATGGTCGGTGCGGATGGCTTCCAGATGTGGTCGCAACAGTTCGAGGCAGAAGCCGAGCCGGAAGGACTGTTTCGTGTGCAGGAACAGATTGCTTCGGCCATGGTAAGTCGGGTCGCTCCGCGTTGCCCAATCACGCGACTCGTTCCGTCTGCGACCAATCCTGTGAATCTGAAGAGATACCCCGCCATCCTGGCGGCTGAGGCGCTGCTCGAGGAAGGTAGCGTGGCGAACGTCGAGGGCGCGCTGAAACGATTCGAGACAATAGCAATCGCAGACCCGGAGTATGCCCGTCCCTACTGTGGAATAGCCCAATGCTATTACTGGATGGCGCAACGGGGGGCACCCGATTCCGCGAACTTTGTAGCGAGGGCGAAAAAGGCTGCCGAGCGTGCTATGACCCTAGAGCCGTCGATGATCGAAGCGCACACCGCGTATGCCTGCGCGCTGGCGATGGATTGGCAGTGGACAGAGGCGGAGGGTGAGTTCGAACGAGCGCTCGCGCTGGGGTCGCACCAGGGAACCTATCGTCAATATTCGGCATTCTTGACCGTACTAGGGAGGTACGACGAGGCGTGGTCCTATCTTCAGATTGCGCAGCAACTGGATCCTTTCTCGTATCGCCAGAAAGTCTCCTACGCGAGATTTTTGTACGTGAGCCGTCTCTATGAAGACGCAGTCGAACACTTTGCCAGACCGTCATCGTATGGACCATTGCCGCTCGAGGTCTCCGCCTTGCAAGCACTCATCGAGGTACAACTAGGGCGCCATACAGAAGCCATAAAGTTGGCGCAGACATTACAGCGAAACGTGGGGGGACAGCCTTTTTTCCGGAGCCTAATCGCTGAGGTTGTCGCTCGATGCGGTGAGATTGAGGTCGCGGTCAAAATGATTGACGATCGTCGCCTCTTCGCACCCGAGACGCAGTTGAGCAACTTTCGGAGAGCTTCGCTGGCAGTTGCAATTGGCGATCAAGGGCGGGCAGAAAGATATCTTCGTCAGTCGTTCGAAGAGAGAGAGGCTGAGCTTCCCTGGGCGGCGGTGGAACCGGGTTTCGACGAAATGCGCGAGAATAAAGAGTTCCGTTCCATTGTTGAGGCGGTTGTTGTGAAGTCGACGCCTAAAGCGGTTCGCGTGTAGACCTGCTCCAGTATGGTTGAACGCGATCCCAATGCGCTGCCTGCACCAGACACTTTTTGGCTGTGCCAGCCAGAGGCTCGTGCCTCCGACAACTCGAATGAGTGTCCTCCCTGATCAAAAAGGTCTGAGATCGAGTCATTGGTACGTTCCTTACCTATGTAGAGAAAATAGTCTCTGGTCATGCTATCAATTTGCCTGAGATATTCGACCATCGCTTCAGACGATATGTCCGACATTGAATGAGAGCTGAACGTCAGATCGACGCTGCCGGTAGGCATAGCATCCAACTCGAATAAAGGTAGTAGTGCCACATCGGACTGAGAGATCGCGTCGGCTGTCAACTGACCCTCGCCATACAGCAAAAACTTCAGCTTCGGAAACGCTTTTATGAGGTAGTACGAGGTCAGTGCAACACTCTCTGGCACATCGAAATCCAAGTAGGTAACCTCAGGCCGATTGCGAAGCAGATAGTAAGCCATTCCCCCAAATCCGCCTCCGATCTCCGCAACAGTGGCAATTTTCGAGTCGAGTAGGCTGTCTATCCGATGAGCACAATAGTGTGCGTACTCGGCACCTACGTTTATATGTGTTTCCTCAATTAGCACACCAAACGGATTGCCGATGCCAGGGCCGGCAAGATCGCGCAATACAAAGCGGTTTTGAGTCTGTGCTTTCCAGTAATCAAATCTATATAAAACATGACTTAGATAAAAACGCCGGTGAAAATCTTTGATTGTCCCTCCAAAATAGGCTTTCGACATACCGAACGGCACGCCCAGCAAACCTGATGAGCAAGGGTCACGGAAGAAGTTTCGGTACATCCTTCGGAGCGTACTAATATCTCTGGTGAGCAGCGCCCGGGCTACAGGTCCCAAGCTTCCCTGCCGTACCTGCTGCCACCACTCCGAAGCTTTGTATATCTTGGGCGCAAACTGCTGCTGTTCCACGGCCCTTATGTACGCCGCGCATATTCTTTCCAGTAACTCATCGTCACCCCCCGAATTATCGAGGCGCGATCTGAATCCATCGGTCACATTTTGTAGATCGTAACGAGGATCGCCCCTGAAGCGACGTGCGCCGTGATCTGCAAATCTCCACATGCTCCAGCGTGCCGCGAAAAGGCTTTTTGCAGTACTCACCGTCCGAAAAGGATGGCGCAGATGTTTGAGCTTTACCATAGAACCCTTTTCAAGAAGCGCTCATGAAAATCCTTAAGTCTACGGATTAAAGAAACGCAGCAAGGCCTTTTCATCTTCGTCACTCAGTCCTGCGCGTACTCGCATATGTTTTACTACAGTTCCGGAGATGCGAGGAGAAAAGCCCTGGGGAGCATTGTGACAGCGTGAGCAGTTCTCTTCGAAGACCTGCTGTCCGTCTCTTTGTGTTGCGTTATGGACTGCGTTGCGCTTGACTTGCTGCTGTGAGTTCATGAGCAAGACGCTGCCTTCTTTCGCCTGCGAAAATGCATGCGCTGTAGAAAGCAAGAGAGCACAGAGGGAGATAGGTGCAAAAATTTTCATTTTGATTTGCCTTTCCACGCCGGAAAGAGAAAGCGATAAACAATCCCGGTCTCCCAAATATTGAAGTTTCCAGTCGAAGAGAATTGGCGAGCGTAGTTTGCGTTGATCCTCACCTCGTGCGGTAGATGGTAGTTGAGTCCAAAGTCAGTTCTCTGCGTGTCTGCGGCTGGCAGAAAATCTGATGGGTCAGGACTGTTTCGAAAGGTCTGCTGCAGCCGGAATACCGGCTCGAGCCGCCCGATCAAGCTGTCGACACCGTGAAACTGAGATAGTCGATAGTCGGTCTCAATCCAATAGCCTTGGGAGTGAGCTCCATGCGCATATTCGGAGCGGACCTTCAGAGGAATCTTTGCCGGCTCCCACCAGAGATGAGCTCCAAAGGCGTTGGATGATTGGATCCCCTCGAGCGACCGACCATAGGATGCACCAACCTCCACTCTTGCCTGCGGGAAGTAGGCATATACCTGTCCGCCGGTTGAGCGCGATGACTGAAACTCCTTATTGGCACTACCTGCTGAGAAGTAGGCCGCATAGCTAATTGAAACTTTATCCGTTGAGTACGCGTTACCCCTCAGCATACCTCCGGTCCCACTGCCGCTTCCCATGGTGCCCACACTAAAGATCAAGGGAGCATCCAGGCTGCTGATCCAAATAGGTGAAAGTCGTTCGTTGTAGGTTCCAAAGGGAGTGAGGAAGTATCCTCCGACGATAGTTATTTGCGGCGTGGCAATGTAGTCTGCCTGAAGATACGACAATCCCAGAAATGTCGAATGGTCATACCCCTGACCGTTTCCCTGTGGAGAAAAAGTCTCGAGAATATTCGCGCGCGACTCAACCAGCAAGTGTTGACCGATTGGAGCCTCGAGCACTGGAACGGCAATGGTCTGATAAGACGTGCTACCAGCATTCGTATTTGTCAAGAAGCCCACGCCTCCTGATAGAAGAGGAACATCCTGAGCCACCAAGGCTGGCATGTTCCACAGCAATTCCGCAAAGAGCAACACCGCGCAACAAGCTAGTCGTCGGAGTGTGCAATATCTCAAAGTCAACAAAGTACCCATCCTGTTTCAAAACTATCGTGACGCATTCGCACGTGTGTCAGCCGATGGTCTGGACCCTGTCACTTATTTGTCAGCGTGGCTTCGACGGGAAAGTCCGCTCCACAGTGGGCTTTCTATGTTGTGGAAGACAAGCATGATCTTGGAGGATCCTGCAGCCGCGTGGCGCGGGGATCAAATTAGACGAGGCCATGCTCTCCCCACACCACTTGCGATCCATCGATTTTTGAAGGCACCTGTTTAACCTTCAGTAAATGATTCGCCGTCTACAAAGCGCAGAAAACGAGAGGGCTCTCCCGCAATCGCTCGCATAAATCAGAGTCTGCGAGTCCGCGGCCCAGGCGGGCTCGATGCTGTTGCATGCTGCATTGGTGAGCCTGCGTGTTTCTCCGCTGCCTAAATTGCGCAACCAGAGATTCCAGGCTCCACCTTGCAGCTGGCTATATGTGAGCCACCTCCCGTTTGGAGAGATGGAAGGATACCTCGTCTCGCCCATTTCAAGGGATCGTATCCCTCCGTTTCGGTCCGCGACGAATAAGCCTGGCGGACCGCTCGACACAGCTGAGAATATGAGCTCGCCTCCGGGCAAGAACGACATCTCGAGCACATTGAGTCCGGGCGGCGTCATTGGCTTGTCGACGTCCGACCTATCCAAAGCGCGTATCCAAATGCGCGCTCGACCATGGTCCTCGCGGAGGAACGCGAGCCATCGACCATCGAAAGATGCGACTGGAGATTCAGCTTGACGAATGATAGCTCTTCCCTTCGGCAAAGAGATGATTTTAGATTCGTGTCCAGTTTGTTCTACCCATCGGTCGCCATTCGCGGCGGCGATCCCGAGCTCATCGTCATCTCCTGTGTTTCCAACTCTAATGGCGTCGAATCGTTCGACTGCGACATGGTAGCCGTTGTCCCGCATCGTCACGAACAACGCCGCATTCTCTTCTACAGTGGGATCAGCCGCCATAAACACTTCTTTTGGAACAGGGATTCTCCATTGGTAGTCGGCATAGAGACCATGTTGGTGGCGGAGATTGGATGCGATGCTGAATATCAAGATTGTTCCGAGCACCATTGACCACGCTAGACGACCACGCTTTGCGTTTCTGTTTGGCTCTTGCCTGATCAAAGCCGCATAGGCAAAGACGCATAGCAGGATGATTACGTAGAGTCTTGGCACGCCAAGCAGAGCGAACCACCCTTCTCCTCGATTATTTGCGCCTCCCGCAAATCCTGCTATTACATAAAGAGAGAGAAGAATTGCAGTCCGGCGGGTTTTTCCATGGCCCTGAAGCGATGCCCATAGCAATGAAACGGGCAAGATGAGAAGAGTGAAGAGGTAGGATGTGGATGACGTCGAAACCGCAAGACTGACTAGTAAGATCGCTGCCCACTCGAGACGGATGCGGCGTGGAGATCTGTCATCCGGTATCGCGAAGAGGAGGGCTGGTGCCATCAATGCCATCTGCAGGGCGGGATGCAGCGCTGCAAACATCCATGGAGCATTAATCGCTGGATGCTGGTTTAGCTGCGGCTCATAGATAAAAAGCTTGTGCAGAAGTGACGAGAGAGAGGCCGCCTGCAGGTTGTATGGATCCGAAGCCTCGCCGCGTAGTGCTGATGGCATCACTTGAAGAAGATAAGTGCGATTTAGCTCCCAACCAAAAACATAGATTGAAATAGCTCCGCTCGTTAGAGCGCCTGCTACTCCGCCCGCAAAGGCTTTAAGGTCTCGTTTCCTGAGAAAATAGAACAAATAGAGAATTGGAAAAATTTTTAGGCCTGTTGCAAGTCCAACTATTATTCCAGCGAAGAAACGCGTCCGACAGACATAGAGCCAGCATGCCAACGTCAATAAGAACAGTAACAAAACATAATATTGCCCGAACAACAAGTTTGCTCGAAGCGGAAAACTCAATAGAGCTACGAGCGCTAGACGCCGCCAAGGAAATCCGGTCAAACTTCGCAGAATTGATAGGGTTGCTACCAGAAGGCCGACGTTCAGGATTAGCCATTGGTGTTTTGCTTTTAATGCGGGCTGCGAGGTGAGTGGATAAATGACAAGAGTTGAGAACGGCGTGAGCGCGCTCATGCCGACGATGCGCTGATCTATGTCGCGGTGGTCTTTTTGACGCTGAAACCACACCCAATCGTAGATGCGGGATATATCGTATCTCTCATGCACAAGACTTGCTGTCAGATAGTAGTTAGGAAAGTCGGTGTTCAGAGTATGCCATGCCTTCGGGAGAGTACGCACTCCCATCTGGGCTGCGAAAAGCACAAGCAAAATCCACTCACAATGGAGAACCCATCGGGCAGGCGATTCAAGGGGATGTTCAACTTTGGAGGCTGATGAATATTCCAAATCGACGTTCTCCGCATCAACAGATCTTAAGATTCGGCGTTTATGTTCCTTTTAGAGCCAACCGCCTTAGCCTTGCATTCACCGGTTCAGCTTATCGTCCAGGGGAACCATTTCAATCGGAGCATGGCTAACAGCGAGTGATCGGTTACGCCCTCGCTTGTTGAACGCATCTCCTGCTAATGAAGTCTGCAACTCTTCGTCTCCCCCTTTGAGTTTGCCTAGTCGCCATGACTGATAAAACCCGTGAATAGAGCAGAACTCAAGGCCATCGAAAAATTTATCTTCCCAAATAATTCGCGCTATAAAAAACCTATGACTGCCGATCGCACGGACGGACTTGATTTCCACCTCCATAACTCGCGGTGCAAATTCAGGGACTGGAATACTAAATGCGGGCGACATCTTTGTTGCGAATGGAAGTTGGCTCCAGTCAATTGACTTCTTTGTGTGATTATTTGCGAGTTGATACGCCAAGGCACCTTGAGAGACTGGAAGGCTGCTCAATGCGATACGACCGGCCCGTTCTACGAGTCCACCCGCCAGCCTTTCGCCTCTCAAAGCAAACCCCATATATCCGTTACCCAAATTGCCAAGTATGTTCATGGGAAAGATGTTGCCGTCGGCTCTGCTACCTACGCTCACAAGCATGATGGGATGAGGACAGATGAAGATCACCATCCCTGCGCGCCTTTCGAGGAAAGTCATCTTTATTCCTTTGGTGTTATCGCGCCTCCACTGCCGATATGCGTGAAGCAAATAATGAGCGCAGAGACGCGCTCTTGGCAGACAATAATTTTTTGAATTTCGAGCTTCGAACAAGATGAACTCTGATTCAGCTTCGGTCACGATCATCTGAGACTTCAGTCCGATCTCTCCTAGCACTCGCTTCTGTCCCGCTCGCTCACAAAACAGCAGTGAGGGCCGGACCAGGTCTTTTTCGTTTGGTCTTTGTCCCTCATCAAATCCTACGCAGATAGTTAGCGGAGACGCACACACCATAGAATGACGACGAGTTACGTCGCGAGGTGCACCCGCTCCATGCAGCCACACGGCAATCTCTGTCTGCGGCTCTTCCAGTCCGAGCGTAAACTCCTGAGGAAGTAAGGTATTCCCGAAGGCGATCTTTTTGATCGCCATGCGGATTTTGTGCACTATCGACATACGATTATTCCCGATGAGCGACGCTGTCTTAATTACATGGCATTCCGTGTGTAGAGACGTGGAAGCGTGCTTTCTACAGAAGATGCCGAAGGCATCGATGGCAGCGCCATCGGTACCATGTTTCCGCGATCTAAATTATCGCCGCGCCTATGGAAGGGTGTGTCACCGAGTAGTCTTAAGTCTGTCATTAGATTGTCACGCCCAACAAATCCGCGTAAGAGCTGAGGAAGCGCAACCGGATTTGTGGGGCCCACCCTCGCGTCAACGGAATATCTTTAGACTCAGTCTGAATCAAATCAGCCGCTGCCCCTGGACTAGTATTCTAGGTAGGTGAAAATGAAAGACATCAATCAACGCGCCGTCGAGCCAGGCATTGTGAGCGACTTTTCCGAGAAACTCAGCTACTCTGGCTACCTCTCTCTTAATGGCCTGCTTGCGCAACAGCGTCCGCTATCGCAGCCTCCCCATCATGATGAAATGCTGTTTATCGTCCAGCACCAAGTTTCTGAACTATGGATGAAACTCGTTATTCACGAGCTTTCCGCCGCGATCGACCATATGCGCCACGACAGGCTCCCTCCCTGCCTTAAGATTTTGTCGCGAGTAAAGCTCATCCAGATGCAATTATTCGAACAATGGGCCGTATTGGAAACGCTTACACCGTCCGAATACATGGAGTTTCGCTCCGTTCTTGGAAGTGCCTCGGGATTTCAGTCATACCAGTATCGCAAACTGGAATTTCTGCTCGGCAATAAGAACCTAGATACCATAAAGGTGTTCGCACACGATGCGGTGATCTACGAGGATCTCAATCGCACACTTGAATCTCCCAGCCTCTACGACGAGTTCTTGCGTTATCTTTCTCGGCGTGGCTATCGTATTCCGGACGAATGTCGCGAACGAAATTGGTCGGCGCCACATGTTAGGAATGAAGCCCTCGTGGCAGTATTTCGTGATATTTATCGCAACCCTAAAGAACACTGGGAGGCGTATGAGATGTGTGAAAAGCTGGTGGACGTAGAAGAATACTTCCAACTCTGGCGTTTTCGTCATCTCAAAACGGTTGAGCGCATCATTGGTTTTCGTCAGGGTACGGGCGGCTCATCGGGTGTCGGCTTCCTACGTCAGGCTCTTGAGCTTACCTTCTTCCCCGAACTCCTGGCTTCGCGAACCGAGGCACCGCGAGAATGAGTCTCGTGCGCGCTGCCGCATTCGTTGGACCCGGTGTTCTCACAGAAGACGATCTGCGCCTTCACGTTTTCCCACTCTTCTCCAAAACGCTCTCCGCGCCGGGTATTTATCTGGCAAACCACTCCTTGGGCCGGCCGCTCGACCGGACGGAGGATGATCTTTGCGAAGGCTTTCGGCTCTGGCAGACCAGGCTCGGAGATGCCTGGGACCAGTGGCTCGAAGAGGAGCAAGGGCATCGTTCGCGTCTTGCGCAGCTCATTGGGGCTTCCAGGTTCGATTGCATTGTGCCGAAAACCTCGGCGGGACAAGGACTGCGCGCTGTTCTCAATGCTCTTCCGGACGTGCCTCGTGTCGTCTCCACCACAGCAGAGTTCGACTCGATCGATGTAATTTTGAAGCAGTATGCGGCAGTAGGCAGAATAAGCGCTCAGTTTGTGTCCTGCGAAACTTCAGATGGCAGTATCGACCTCTCGAATTTGATGGCGAAGATTCAGGAGGGAGCGGATCTCGTGGTCATCTCTCAGGTGATGTTTATGACTGGGCGGGTGGTGCCCCATCTTGATCTTCTCGCAGAACAGTGCCATCAGGCCGGCGCTCGTCTATTCGTCGATGCTTACCATTCTGTCGGAGTCTTTCCGGTCGACGTTACCTCCATGAATGCCGATTTTATGATCGGCGGGAGCTACAAATACCTCCGTGGAGGCCCTGGGGCGGCTTTCCTGTATGTCTCTCCGGATGCTCTCTCTAGCGGTCTAAAGCCAATCGATATCGGGTGGTTCGCTAAAGACCATCCCTTTCTCTACGAACGGCCTGATCCGCCACGCTTCGCGGATGGCGGAAGCGCATTCCTCGAATCAACTCCTCCCGTTTTGACGTACTTCCAGGCTCGCGCGGGCCAGCAGCTCGCTCTCCAGCTGGGCGTCGACCGAATCAGGGAGTACAACCTGGATCGCCTCAGCCGCTTGAAACGATATCTCTCAGACTCTGGCGTTGAAGCGGAGGGCGCAGACGAAGGACACGGAGGGTTTTTGACGATAGAAAACCCTGAAGCAGTGTCACTTTCTAAAGCGCTCGAACGCCGCGGCATCACGACAGACGCGCGCGGCCGATGGCTTAGGCTCTCACCCGATTATCTGACGCCTGATAGTGCTTTACGTGAAGTGGCGGCCACTTTGGCGTCAATTCTCACGGTGAGTTAGGAGTACGGCTTGCGCCGTACCCGTTCTTAGTTCATCGGGTTGAACGTCACCAGCACTGTGACGAAGATTACTCCGAAGAGGATCACCAGCAGCGGCCACCAGCTATCCAACCAGGACGATTCACTTGACGAACTCATCTCAACAATTCTCCTTGACCACCTTCAAATCCTAACTGAGAACCGGCATATCTCTTAAACGGGGGTTGGTTCAGGTACCCCCTCCCCCCCTGGGGATATTTTGCGGGGAAGTCTTTTGAATGCAAGAGGTTAGAGACAAGGAGTGCCGCTAAAATATTGCATCCATGGGACTTACGCCTAAAATACTTGTTTTGAATCAGTTAGAGCCAGCTTGGCGCCGGCTCTTGTGGTTGAGGGCGACGCGGTGTGATGTGGTCCTTTCATGGTGTGATCGTGGTTCGTTGTGGACGGGTTAAATGTGGAGGGCTGCCGCAGCTTTCGCCATTGGCAGCCCTTGATTCTGATCTCTTATTTGATTGTAGCGAACTCGACATAACTCATACGCCAAATTTTGGCGAACATTTTTCTGATTATTTTTGGTCAAAGGGATTGGCGCTGGCTGCACTGAGATGCCGCCAGCCAATGCAACGTTATGCCCGACACTCGCGACGTTACATTTCACAATTGTCCCGCCACACATTTCGGACGAAGCGAGCTACCCGTTGTAAGCCAATCCGGCCACCGGAAGCGAAGAGATCTTGAAACTGCACCCGATCCAAGGGGGCGGCAAAATACCTCACCGTCGGAAACTTCGCCCCAGCAGGCCGGTCGCTCAAACTTGCCGAAAAGACGACTTTTAGGAAGGTACAGCGCTCAGCGAGAGAGGTTGAGCGCCATCTTGGGGCCTCCGGAGTTGGGACAACCCAATCTTTCAATTAGGCTGCCAAGAAAGCCGATGAAGACCTGAATCGTTGATGACGATTTGTTCATTCCCAAATCACAAACAACGCACGATCAGGATTGTTTGATCGTCTAACTGGGGTCCAAACCCGCGCGCCGCCGCAAGAATCGTTGCCGCCAGCTCGGGTAAAGGGTTCTCGGCGTTAGCCGCGATGACTTGCTTCAGTCGTTCCACGCCAAATTCTTCTGGGGGTTTGTTGCACACTTCCAGAATCCCGTCCGTTGCAACCACGAGCAGATCGCCCGACGCGACTTCGAGCCTCTGTCCGTCAAAGCTGGAAACCGGCAGCAGCCCGAGAGGAAACTGGCTCTCTTCCGTGTGGGACAAGGTCCGCTCGCTCGCATGCCACTGCAGAATCGGTGGGCTCGCCGCCAGCGCATAGAACACGCTGCCGTCCGCTCCCAGCCGGAAGCCGGTGAACGTCGCATACATGTGCGGCTCTTTCACCTCCGGGAGCACCCTGTTCAGTCGATCCAGCAATACCGGCAGAGTCCGATGCGGCTCGCTTCCCTCCGCATCCAGCAGGGCCGTGCGAGTCGCTGTCTTCAGCATTCCCATCAGAATGCCGGCGGGGAGCCCATGTCCAGCGATGTCGGCAACATAGGCAATAGCATCACCGTTTGGAAGGAAAATCGCATCGACCAGATCTCCACCCACTTTTTCACTGGGATGCGAGACGCCGTAAATCTCAAAGCGCGACGTTCGCAGCTCCAACGGCGGCACCAGCGTCTTTTGGATTCCATGCGCCAGCTCGAGTTCATTGCGCAAGCGGAACGACTCATTGCCTTCGCGCCGGATATACACAACAAAAAAAACGTAGGAGAGAATGATCACCGACATCATCGCGGTTGCGGCGAAATGGATTCCCGATTCCGAAGGCACTAGCTTCAGACCGAGGCTGCTTATCATCCAGTTTGCGAGGTGGGTGTTGATCCTCGTAGTGAAGAACTGCAGCACAAGCAGGCCGACTAGAAACGGCATCGACAGCCGCGATAGCACGATGATCCACAATGCAGCGTTCAGCCCGGCGCAGAGCGCGATGGTAAGCGCGACGACATACGGCAACACGCCCCTGTAGATGAGATCGACGTAGAAGCCGACCGCCGAAAACAAGAGGAAATCCGCCGCGATCAACACCCATAGGCGCTTCATCGGCACCGATCGAAAGTGTATCCATCGGGTCGAGGCTCGCCGGTACCACTCCGAAGTTCGCCGGTACCACTCCTTCTCTGCCATTGGCACGAACCATATCAGATCAGATGGAGGGCGCGTTAAGGCAATTCCCGCAAAACGGAGCTAGCGGCAAGTCTCCGCCGCACGCCTTCGGCGCGGATGAGATTTTGGTCAGCTTCGGCGCCTTCGATCAAAATCGACGGCGGCATAACGTTGGCACGGTGTGGCGGCATCGGAAGCCACTTTTGACAGCCAGGAGACGGTTGGTGCGAAGGCCTATGAGAAAAACAACGAAAGGACCGTCGGTATGGGCGGTGAATCGGCCTGGGTGGATGGTGGGCATTGGGTTGAAGTGTTAGCGCCGTTTGGGTGAACTGAGGCCTATGACTGATCGAAGGCCAGACGCCTTTTGTTGAATGGATGAACAAATCTGGGTGTGTCGTAGCTGCGTGCCGAAGTGAATGGATAACGCGGCGAGATGCGGCGCCATCGTATTGGTTGGGTGATTCGGTTCCCAGAAAAGGCAGTGAACAATGGCAAAGCAAGCACATATGGATGCCGCACGGCATCATAACGAAGCAGCAGGACACCACCTCAACGCAGCCGAAAAGCACGACATGGGCAACCATGATGAGGCTCACAAACACTCTCAGAAGGCACATGAGTCGTCCACGGCGGCGCATGGCAAGTCAACAGATGCTCACACGAAGTCAGCATCGTCGGCTAAGAAATAGCTAATAGCCAGAGGGGGCCGCGGTCGTGCCGTAGCCCCCTACTTACTTAATAAACCTTGTGAGATGGCCAACTTTGAAATGGAACTATGTCTCTCATAGGGTGATTCGCACGTGGCGCGAATGCCGGGAATCTATAGATCAACACAGGAGATTGACATGCCACTTAATGACGTTTTGCTGGATGAGTTGCGCGATATGTACAGCGCGGAAAATCAGTTAGTGAAGGCGCTGCCCAAGCTTGCCAAGGGCGCAAAGGACGCGAAGTTGAAGGAACTTTTCACGAAGCATTTAGAAGAGACCAAGGGTCAGGTGGAGCGGTTGAAAGAAGTCTTCGGGCATTTGGGCGAAAAGCCGACCGGCGAGCACTGCAATGGAATGGAGGGCATCGTTGAAGAAGGAAAGGATGCCCTGGAGAAGGATGAGGAGGGAGCGTCATTCGATTGCGGTTTGATCGGTGCGGCGTTGAGGACGGAACACTACGAGATCGCGGGGTATCAGGCGACGATTGCGATGGCAAAGACGCTCGGGATGCAGGATGTGATCGACCTGCTGACGGAGAATTTGAATGAAGAGCTGGCGGCGGCGGCGAAGATCACCGAAGCTGCACAGCCGATTCTTTTGGAAAGTTCGCAAGAACCGGAGCATAAGAAGAAGGCTATGTCCGCGAAAGAGAAGACGTCGGCGCAGAAGAGCCGCGAAGATGAAAAGGCGGCTGCTCCGGGTTTGCGGAAGAAAGCTTCGTAGGTCCACGGCTGAGGGAACATGACTTTGGGTGGTGGTGGATGAGACGGCGCCGAGAAAGCCGAGCTGGGCTGAGCGTGGCGTTCTGCAGGCATCGTCTCATCCCATCCCCTTTCAGGGTTTCGGTCGTATGAATGCGGGCAAACACCAGCCGACAGAACAGGGACAGAAACGATTTCACTACCTCTTTACCGATTACGTGGTCTCCGCGCGCCAGAAGCCGCATCCAATCTCAGCGGATGAAACCGTTCGAGAGAGGGAACGATATGAAGAAGGGTTATTGGGTGGTTGCGTACAGGACGATTGGTGACGAGGCGACGATGAAAAGCTATGTGGCGTTGGCTTCAGCGGCGTTGGGACAGTTTGGGGGGCGTCTGCTGGTGGGCCCTGGGAACGCGGTTACGGCTCTTGAGGCCGGGTTGAAGCAGCCAACGGTCGTAGTTGAATTCGATAGCTACGAGCAGGCGCTGGCGGCGCACGAGAGCGCGGATTATAAGAAGGCTCTGGTTGCGCTTGGGTCGAGTGTGGAGAGGGACTTTCGGATTGTTGAAGGAGTGTAGACCCTTCAGCGAACGCGCACTCGAGGCATTATCGTTTCGTGGTGGGGATGGGCCGGCCGCCTCGCTGGAGACGTGTCAGAGCCGCGCCTATGGTGCCGGTGGCGAATCGGGTGGTCATCAGTGCGAAGGTGGAGGGCTCTGAAACTGTGGAGTTGTCGAGAGGTGGTTCCCTTCTCGAATTCAAATGTGATCAGGGTGCGCCAGGTGTTAGTGGGGATTAGGACATCTCTGAGGGATAGAAGCCCTCTCTGTAACCGGGAATAAACAAACGGTAGGGGTGTTTCTATCTTAACGAGCGCAAAGACGGCACATACAAGTTCGTCGCGCCGCAAATCATTTGGATTGAGGTACTACTTTGACTCCCTATCTGAGTTCAGAAATGGTCGTCGGACGTTTCGGAGTATCTGACGATCATTTTCCGCCACTAGATTCTCGAGGAGAGGAATCTCAGGATTCTTCACAGTCTACAATATATGAGATATCATGTCTCTTAACCGGCTTCTCCGGCCAGACCTGCCCGGTATCTCCGGTCTCGTTGTTGGCTGCTGAGAGATCCATCTGTAGATTGCGCCTGGATCTGATCGAGATGCTCCGCCTCTCGTTACACGCCGTTGACTATGCTACGAAAGGCTATGCTTTGGGCCTCGTTGAATTTGCATTGCAATCTTCCAGTGGAAGAAAGAAGCTGGAGTACCTTGGTCAGACGATCATCGCGGCGAGCCACGAGTTGTGCGAAGGAGAACTCGACGATTCACAGCTGGACTTTGTCGAATCCGCGCGGACAATCTCTGCGGCCCTGTCATCCACATGTCAGCAGGCAAATGAGATTTCTTCGCATACCGTCGCGCTCCTACGCGGAGGTATACGTCGAAACTCGCGAGAGTTAGCACAGTTGGGTGAGCGCGCAAACCGCCTGTTGCGACTCTGCATTGTGGCATTTATGAAACAGAAGGTTGAGTACGCCGAGGCCGTTTTGCGCGACATTGACGAGTGGAAACACGGTATTCAGGAAAAACTTTCCGGACCGAACTCCGGCGCGTCGGGGACAAGAGACGCGCGCGAATGGGCGATCGCGGAAAGCTTGACGCAAATCATGGAGAATCTGCGCCTTATATCGGTAGCGTCCTTATTACCGTATCGCTCTTAGAATGTTGGCTTTTTGGCTTTTGCGGCACCGGAGACGAGGAGCGCTCCACACAGGGTGGTCCTGTGTGTGCCCGAGAATTCATTTTTTCGGGAATATTCTCTCAAGTCCGGTTTTGTAGAGGTAGTGAAATATGTCTTTGACCCCCGAGGGCTCACCTGTTGTAGAGGCTGCTGCTGGTATCGAACATATCGATGGGCTGTTCAGCTATGCGCTTGTACTCACTCGTAATCGGAGTGAGGCAGAGGACCTGGTGCAAGAGACTTATGTTCGCGCCATACGGGCGATAGGAAGTCTGCGCACTGGCAGCAACGTAAAGGGCTGGTTATTTACCATCTTGCGGAACATTTGGTTCAATCAGTTACGGCAAAGGCGCGCCGCAAAAGTTGTTGCAATGGATGGAGAGGAGAGCGCTACGGATATTGCAGGGACTGCAAAAGATCCTTATGCGTTCTACGTAAGTAAGATGGAGCATGAGCAAGTGCGCGAAGCAATTCAACGACTGCCAGCGGATTTTCGCGAGGTCATCCTGTTGCGCGAGTTCGAGGAGCTTTCCTATCAAGAGATTGCAACGATTTTGGACTGTCCAGCAGGAACGGTAATGTCGCGCCTCGCAAGGGCGCGCACTAAGCTGCGGAAGTTGCTTTCGACTGCCTTTAAGACCTCCGATTTCGCCAAGAAGGAGGTCATGGAATGAACGCTGGCGATGAACATACCCATAACGTCTCACTCTATCTCGACAACGAATTAAGAAATCAGGAACTAGAAGACTTTCGCGCTCATCTTGCCGACTGCGCGGACTGTAAAAGTCAGCTTGAAGAAGAGCAGGCACTTGCGGATCTTCTGCATCGTTCGCGGCCCCTCTACAGAGCGTCGGAGGAGTTGCGTGCTCGTGTCATGGCGACTCAACAAATCTCCGCGTCCGAGCATACGCCGGACCGTCTTCGCGGGCGCGTGTTGCGGCTTCTGAAGCATTCCATGGGGGCCAGCGAATTCACGGCGTTCCCGTGGAGAGCGGTGGCGACGATTGCTTTCGTGTTTGTGTTGGGGATGGCATTCGTTCCAACTATTGCTCGCCATGCGCGTGCTGCCTCCTATGTGGATTCCGCGTTGACCACGCACCGTAACTATCTTGATGGCAGACTTCCGCTCGAAATTAAGTCGGAATCTCCAGAAGAGGTAACGGCGTGGTTCGCAGGTAAGGTCCCCTTCGACTTCCGACTGCCGACATCTCAATTGTCGCCGAATGACCAACCTGCTTATCGACAGGTTGGAGCAAGGCTGGTGAACTATGGGAGCAGTTACGCAGCCCTGGTCACGTTTGCGATGAAGAACGACAAGATTAGCCTGCTAATTGCTTCGAGCAAGTCCGCCGAGGCATATGGTGGGGAGGAGATCATCTCACGTGGGCTAACCTTCCATTACCACACGAAGGCGGGGTTCAATGTGATTACCTGGACCACTCATGGCCTCACGTATGCTCTGGTCTCATCGCTGCATACTTCTGCGAGCCGGTCCTGCCTTGTTTGCCATCAGAACATGGCTGACAAAGGTGAGTTTGGCGAACAATGATTTTGGTGTGATCGGACTTTCGAGGTTCGCTTCATCTCCTCTAGATGCGTTTTGACAGGTTCCAGGGATATTCTGTTTCTAGATGCCCCGATTGATCCAGATACTACGCGACGCTGCGCTGCTCGTAGCGTTGACTCTTCCAGGCACAGGCCCTGCGCTTTCGCAACAGGGACCCCTTGTGCTTTTCCGTGACGTTCACCGCGCGATGGGATCGGAGTTCACCATCGATCTGTATGCTCCGAATCAGGAGACGGCAGACCGGTGGATGCAAATCTCCTTCGAGGAGGTTGATCGTATTGAAGCGCTCCTCAGCAACTATCAGCCGACGAGCGAGCTTTCACGTATCAGCCGTGAAGCCGGTACACATCCGGTCACTACCGATCCCGAAACCTTCGACTTTGTGCAGACTGCACTCTCCTGGAGCAGTCGTTCCAATGGAGCCTTTGACATCACCGTCGGGCCTCTGATGCGCGCATGGGGGTTCTTCTTCAATCACGGACGCATCCCGCCGGAAGAGGAGCTGCTCGCTCTGAAAAAGCAGACGGGCTGGAGCAACATCCATCTCGATGCGTCGACCCGCACTGTCTCTTTCATCAATCACTCTTCGATGGAGCTCGATCCCGGTGGCATCGGCAAAGGCTACGCAGTTGATCGCGTGGTCGCGCTGTTACGTCAGCAACATGTATCCGCCGCGCTGATTTCGGCGGGAAGCAGTACCATTTACGCGATCAGCGCTCCTCCTGGATCGCAGGGTTGGCCGGTAAACATTGCCGATCCTGCGCATGCAGGAAGCACACTCAGCACAATTCTCCTTGCGGATACTTCGCTGTCCACGTCCGCCTGTACGGAAAAATTCTTCATCAAGGACGGCCATCGTTACTGCCATATCCTTGATCCACACACGATGCATCCGGTAGAGAACATGCTACAGACCACGGTTATCGCACCTTCCGCCACGGACAGCGACGCCCTATCCACGGCGACGTTCGTCATGGATCCGGACGCGTCAGCGCGTCTGCTGCAATCCTGCCCGCAGACGGAGGCCGTGATCGTATCAGGCACACCTGACAGTCCGCGCTATCGGCCTATCCACTGGCCAAAACCATTGCACGAAGCAAGATAGAAAAGAGAGTACTTACACGATGATGAACCGACGCCTTTTTGTTCAAGGTCTATCCGCGGCAACACTCGCAGCAAAGTCGATGACTTCCATCGCAGCGATGGAGGTTGCCGATCCAGCTACCCCTGCACCCGTTCGCCTCGGAATAATCGGACCGGGAAGTCGAGGCAAAGAGCTGATTCGCAATTTTCTACGCGTACCGGGAGTGACCATCGTCGCGGCAGCGGATGTATACCCGCCGCGCTTTCAAGAGCTCAACCAACTATGCGGATATACCGTTGCGTCGCACTCCGACTACCGCGCTCTGGTTGACCGCAAAGACCTTGACGCTATCGTCGTCGCTACTCCGCTCAGCTTTCATGCGGAACACGTGATCGCGGCGCTGCAAAGTGGACGCCACGTGTACGGCGAGAAGACGATGGCCTTCACCGTGGCCGAAGTAAATGACGTTGTAAAAAAAGTTGACGCCGGCAAGCAGATCTTTCAGGTGGGTCATCAGTATCGGTACGCGCCCTGGATTCGTTCCGCCATCGACTACGTACAGCGTGGAGAAATCGGCGATGTGACACATATCTATGGTTACTGGCACCGTAATAGCGATTGGCGCCGGCCCGTGCCTGATCCATCTCTCGAACGCCTTATCAACTGGCGCCTCTACAACGAGTATTCCCTCGGGTTGTTGGCCGAGCTGGGTTCGCACCACATAGACATTGCAAACTGGGTGTTCGGTGAATCAGCGCAAGCTGCGTATGCCACCGGCAGCATCGCCGTCTACCACGATGGCCGCGAGAATGACGATAACGTTCAGGCAGTCCTCAGCTACTCCAAGGGCCGACGCTTCGTCTTCAGTTCCCTGACTGACAATGCCGAGGTGGGTAATCAGCTTTGGATCTACGGCACCAAGGGCAGCCTGAATCTCACGCTCGAAGACGCGGAGTTTTTTTACGAGCCGAAACGCGCGAGCCAACTCCCGTCAAAGCCTGGCGAGAAGGTGAAGGCCATAACTGCCGGGGCTTCTTATCGTCCGGCGGGCGAGATGCCGTACCGTGGTGCTGGCAAACGTCTCGACATTCCCGTCACCGAAGATCCAACGACCACCGCCTGCCGAGCCTTCATCGAATGCATCCGTACAGGTCAAAAGCCCGTTGCTGACGCTCATGTCGGAATGCGCTCGGCATTATCGGTTATCACGGCGAATCAATCGCTGAGTGCCAGACGAGAACTCGATGTTCCGGCGCCGATTTAAAAAGTCTGCGGATGCCGTTGAAAGTCAAGGAGTCGCCCATCAATGCGGTCGTTGCGCCGGCATTAGCGGAGGATTCGAGTGTACGGTTTGGCGTCCCTTCGAGGGCTCGTTTCACCGTCAGGCGCTCAACTTCGAGTAAATATCAGATCAGCGGAAGGAGCTCTATTGCTCCTGGGAAATCCTATCTATTTGAACTGTCGCCCGCAGGACTCGAGGCCAGGATGGATACGCTACTTACTTTCCTGTAGGGCTCTTCCCTCCCCTCCATGCCGGTTTAGCCCGGGCTCTCCGTATAGCTGACCACCTAACCGAAAATAACCGAACGCGCAGTTATAGTGCGTCCCCATCGGAGCGTAGTGTAGGATTCCGCAATGCGAGAAATGCATTTACGAGTCTTCGCGGTCGCAATCGCGGCGACGTTGTTGCTTGTTCCGGCGTACCCACAGCAAAGTCACTGGTCTTCGGCGGATGATAAAACCGCGAAATACATCGTTGAGATGGAGCGCAAGTGGGCTGAGGGTGTATGTGTTGATAACGGTGTCGTCGCTGGTCTGCTTGCCGACGACTTCCAAGGCACTTCAACGAGCGGTGCGCGCTTCACAAAAGCTGATGAACTGAAGGACGAGAAAGGCGCACGCACCGCTCATGAGTGCGGACTTGATGAGGCTAAAGTGCGTTTCTTCGGAGACAGTCTTGCCGTTGTCTACGGCAGCGAACATGCTGTCGGCAAAGACAAGTCCCAGCCGAACGTAAAGGTGTGCCAAGTTTGGACTGACACGTGGCTAAAGCGCGGCGGTATATGGCAGATCATCGCCTCGCACGATAATCGCGTGGAGTGTAAGTAGCTAGAGAACGCCTGACCTTTTGTCTGCATTGGCATGGTCGGTTGGTCGTCGAGCCGGAACAAGTTTACTTCCCATGCGCACTTAGTCGGTCCAGCACGCCTTTGAGCGCATCGAGCTTCTGGCCAGCTTCGCCAAGCTTGCCAGCGGCAGTGAGGCGCTGGTAGTCAGCGAAGTCTTTAGCAGCTTCAAAGATGAGCACGTTGATATCTGTCGAGGGTTGGGCTGTTCCCTGGGATGCAGGTGCAGATTGTGGTGCCTCGCTCGCGTTCAGCGACGAAACCTCTCCGCCAAAAAGCGATCTCAGGGCTGCTTGGAACGTAGTGCCGTATGCGAGCTTGTCCTGTAGCGCAAGCACGACCAGCCGCAACTCTGGCATGGGGCTTTGTTGAGCCTGAAGATAGATCGGCTCGGCGTACAAAAGTGCTCGACCAGACGGAATCACCAGCAGACTTCCGCGCAGAACATGGGACCCTTGTTGATTCCACAGCGTCAATTGTCCTGAGAGTTGCGCGTTCTGATCGATGCGGGCTTCGATCTGTTGCGGACCATCGATGAGTTTTGTTTTAGGGAAGTCGTAAACTACCGCTGTCCCATAATCTGGGCCGTCGCAGCGGCCGGCGATCCACCCGATCAGGTTATTCCGATTGGCAGGCGTGAAGGGGAGAATCTCCACGAACTCTTCGCCTGTGCCTCCCGGCAGTTTCATCAATACGTAGTTGGGCTGCATCATCTGAGTCGTCTGCTGACCGTTACTATCGGTCGCAGACTCCGTTGCAACTGTCCAGAGGTCCTCGCGATTGAAGAAGACTGCCGGATTCGTCATGTGGTAGAGGCCATAGACTTCCGATTGCACTTTGAAGAGGGCTTCCGGGTAGCGTACGTGTCTGCGCAGGTCCGACGGCATGGCAGCGGCGTCTTTGAAAAGGTTCGGAAAGATACGGCGATAAGATGCAAGGATCGGGTCTTGAGAGTCGAAGACGTAGAGCGTCGTAGCTCCGGTATAAGCGTCGACCACCACCTTGACGCTGTTTCGCATGTAATTGACTGAACTTTCTCCGAGATTGTAGTGGGTCGAATACGGATAGTTGTTCGATACTGTGAAGGCGTCCATGATCCACGAAAGCCGGCCATCGTCGCCCACCACCATATAGGGGTCCTGATCGAAGGTAAGGAACGGTGCCAGCGCCGCAACACGATCGCGGATGTTGCGCCGCATCAGAAGCCGACTCTGCGAATTGACGTCGTCGCTGAACGGCAACTTCCCGAGATCGCCACGGTCGATGGCTAACATGACCCGTCTCAAGAAGCCGCCCAATATGATGCCGCCATCGCCTTCATAGGAGGTGAGATTGTTGTTCTGACCCTGCGGATAGTCGAACTCCTGCTGCCGCGTCTTTACGTACACGTCGGTGTCAGTGAGTTCGCCAAAATAGATCTGTGGGCGCGTCACGTTGAGACCCTGGACCGTGCTCTGGACAGGCATATTGCTCAGAAACAGTGTTGGCAATCCTTCTGCTGTGAACCCATTGACCGGGTTCATCGTCACCCCGTAACCGTGGGTGTAGATCAGCTTTTCGTTAATCCAGTTGCGACTACTTATTGGCAACTTTTCAACGTTGAGTTCTCTTGCTGCAAGCATTACCTGACGTGTCATGCCATCGATCTTGTATCGATCGATGTCGATGCCAGGAAAGTCGTAGTAGGTGCGGATCTCCTGAACCTGACGCAGCGTGTCTTGCAAGGCGTGCCAATCCCACAGCCGGATGTTCTGGAGGGTCGGCTGGTTGTTCGCCGCGTCCGCCGCATCGACTGTCGTCTCAGCAGGAAACTCGCGCTGTGCGAAGCGATTGAGCCCGTACGCCTGACGGGTCATCTCAATATTGTGGGCGATGAAAGGTTCTTCGCGAACGAGCTCATTGGGCTTCACAATGAAGTTGCCCACGTACCAGCCGACAATTCCCATGACGCCATAGCAGGCTACGGCAGGAAGGATTGCAGCCACGATCCATCGCCCACGGGAATGCCGAACCGCGTTGTAGGCCGAAATGAACGCACCGAGAACCAGGGCAGCGCAGACGAGAAGAAGGCCGTAGATCGTTATGTGTGCGTCGGTGTAAGTAATGCCGTCAAAGATCGTGTGATGTTCAAGCAAGAGCTGAAATCGGTCCACATACACGTTTATCGCGAGGACGAGGAGAAGGAATGCGACCGCAATCGACAGTCCTCGCCACGGAGACGGGGCGTAGGTGATCTGCCGCTTGGTTAGAGAACGGGCGCCACTCGTAATGATGAGGAATAGTATCGCTACGGCGCAGATCGCAATCGCCAGCGTAAGGAGCCAGTTATTGACAAGCTGCCACGCGGGGAGGGTGAACAGAAAGAAATTCAGCGGCTTACCAAAGACCGGATCAGCAACGCTGCCCGTTGTATGCGGCGTGTACCAGAACAGCGCCAGTGTCGGCCAGTCCGCCATCATTGCCAACCCCGTCACGCACCCAATGACGACGGAGATGAAAAACGAGATCACGCGCAGAGCTGGTTGGACTGAAAGGTTTATTGGCTCTCCCGCGATGATAATCGCGTGAGCTCTCGGCAGATCGGCCTCGTGAGACCTTCGAATTGCCGAAAACGCACCGTACAGAACCAGCAAAGTGGTCCCCGCAAAAAACACAAAGTCTATGATCTGCAGACTTGCCGATTTCCAGAACACCTCACTATATCCAAGCGACTGGAACCAGAGAAGGTCAACCCAATAAGACAATCCGATCCGTCCACAGACGAAGATACCCAAAGCTAAAGCAGCCAGTAGAAAGATTCCGCGACGTCCCCATGTTGCACTTCGATGCTGCTTCGAATCTATGAAATCCGGCAATTTTCCCTCGTACTCGATCGTCATTGGACAAACATTCTGATTGTAGGCTTCTTACAATTGACAACCACGTGCAAAGCCGTCCCGTCGACACTGTTTGTAGATATCTGTCACTTGCCGCGAGGCCTCTATTTCTTCCAGGCGAGGGTGATGCACCGGCTCATGGCAGGTCGATACCTGTGCTTAAGGCGCTCAGAGAGAAGGCAGTCGGGAGTCATTTGTCGAACCTTCGACGATGTTGACTCGACGGCCCGCGTGATTTGCGCATAGCGCGCTGGCGGCCTGCATCGTCAGACAAGAGCGAGCCTGGAACCCCACTGCAGCGGGAACATCAATGTCATAATCTGCTATTAAAACAAGCGGCGCGTAAAAAAGGCATATCGTTGTCATCAAGAGTTCGCCGCCAAGTGCCCTGAGCCTCCGGGTCGCCTTCGACGAGAGAGTGATCTCGACGATGGCAGCCACAAGCGAGGCGATTCGTCCACATCGCGGTCTATGCGATCAAACGCCGCGTCGGTGTCCGTGAATTTTCTGCCCAACTTAGCGGCGAATTTAACCGCGCTAATGGCGATCTGAGTTTATGGGACGCCAGAACGACGAATCCGGGATGCGGCATCTTCGATGTACTGTGCGAAATATCGGCCCGGTGAATGACTCGGGATTGATCAAAACATTTCTACTGGCTGGGAGACTTCTACGAAGGGCTCAGTCTTCGCCAATCGCAACTCCGTCTTCTGAATCATCTGCAACCACAAAGAATCCGGATCGGAGTTGAATATTGTGGCGGCGTCTGCCGGAAAAACGAACCATGCGCCCGATTGCACCTCGGTCCGCAATTGATTTTGCGTCCATCCGGCATATCCCAGGTAAACGTGAAAAACGTTAGGGTCAGGCCGGTCCGAAATTGTTTTTTCGAAGAGGCCTTTGTCGGAGATCAAATAAACACCCCCGAATAGGTTCTCAGCTTTTTCAATCTTGGCCGAGGACTGAAAAAGTGCAACTGCAGCAGAAGGTTCCATAGGACCCCCGATATAGACCGGGTCGGAGCGGTCTTTCGCCGCTTTGAGATCAAGGACTTTAGAAAGCGGCACATCAGTGCGTCGGTTGAGAAATAGTCCGACTACACCATTTTCATCGTAGTGAACTAGCAGGATTACTGTTCCAGCGAAATGTGGGTCGCCGAGGCCGCGGCTCGCGACGAGCAACTTGCCAATACCCAAATCTTTGGGGTTCTTGAATTGAATCGGAAGAAATGACGCCGGCAGCAATTCGCCTTTTCTGGGGGATGTCTTGAGCCATCGGCTTGGCTTGTTTGCCGGCGAGCTACCGTACCAAAGCAATGCCGGAGCGGCAGGCGTAGGAGCGCGCAACAACGTAGCCGGCTTCGGCACATCAAATTCCGCCTTGTAAACGTTGACCCTTCTGGGCTCCGCCAAGGCAACGATCGCGAACAGCATTGCGAACAGCGACCCTTTGCGCAGCGACATGATCGGTATCCTTTCGAGAGGAGATTATCCGATTTTTCTAGAGGTCTGATCCGAGATTTCTGTTCTCTCGCTTTCCGATCACTCCGGACCACGAACCTTCTGGCAAGTCAGGACCTCAGCCATCTTCGAGCGCGTCGATAGTAATTCGCGGAAGCTCAATACTGTGGATCGTCATAATAGTACCGAACCGCAAGCGGCTCAGGACTTACTCACTTTGAACATGTTGGCTCAGAAAAGGCTACCTCCTGCGATCGTCTTCTCCGCAAACCGAAGACTTAAAGGCAGAATACGGCGAAAGACGAGCCGGAAATGCCAGACCCAGTCCCCACCGGCGCGAGGGACTTGTAAGGGATGCCCCGGTCCAAAGGGTGGTGGATTTCCGGTAAACTCACGTGAGCGCAAGGTTCCAATAGGCCTCGTGTATTTTGAGCCGGGAACAACGAGCCGCATATGAAGGAAACCAGCTTCCTGTTCACCCCCAAAATTGAATTCTCAAAAATCATCTCTTGGAAAACGCTCATTGTGTTGCTTGGGATGGCATGCAGTGCAATCACAGCCTGGGCCTCGGAGCCCTCCGGTTTGCTTCGAAATGAAGTGCTGACTACCTGGACGACCGAGCAAGGACTACCGCAGAATTTCGTTACATCTCTTGCGCAGACGTCAGATGGCTTCCTCTGGGTGGGCACGATGAATGGTCTCGTGCGTTTTGATGGTGTGCATTTCCGCGGGTTCAGCCAGGACGGTCCTCCAGAGTTGCAGGGTTTCATCCGCGCACTTGTGAAAGACGGTGGGGATGGGCTCTGGATCGTGACAGCTTCTGGTCTTTTTCATTATGAACGCCACCACTTTGTACCAATTTTCTTCGAGCAGCGATCCCGTTATCGGATCGAGACGTTGGCGCGTTCAAACGATGGCGAGCTCTGGCTCTACTTTGAGGATAGGTTGGAGCGCACTCATGCGGACAAGCTGGTAGCTGCCTCGCTGCCTGACGATGTACACAGGATCAGCGATATGACGGAGAGCAGCGACGGCTCGCTCTGGATCGCGGACCGCGAGAATATCTTCCGTATGCGGGGGAGAGCCACCGTTGCGAAGTACAAGCTACCGGACTGCCATCTAGTTCATGCAGACCGCTTTGGGGACGTGTGGGCCGGAGATGGCCATCATCTCTTTCACTTCGAGGGCACCGGTTTTACGCAGGTCAAAAACCCTGGCCTGGGAAACTTTGTCAGTGTGACGATCGACAGCCATCACCGTCTCTGGATGGCGAGTGGAGGACTTCACGGGTTGAGTCGCAGGTCAGGAGATGAGCTGGAGACATTGACTGAAGCGGATGGCCTGGCAAGCAACGACGTTCGCACGATTCTCGAAGATCGCAACGGAGATTTCTGGCTGGGGACCATTGCGGGTCTTGAGCGTCTGCATCAGGGTATATTCACGAACTATTCCACGCTAGATAAGGTGGCCGGGAACCGAAGCCAGACAGAGTCGATCTTCGAGCAGAAGGACGGCTCCATCTGGGCCGGGACTTTGGAAGGCGGGGTCATGCGCTGGAAAGCAGGACACTGGCAACGATTCGACAAGGCGCAGGGGTTATTGCCAGGACAGGTGCGTGGTTTCATCGAGAACGGAAGCATACCGGCGATCGCAATTTCAGACTACGGGATCTTTGAACAGCGTGCTGGCAGATTTACGAAGATGCCATTGATTCCGCACGGATATGTGAGCACACCTGTTATCTCCGGCGATGGAAGTGTATGGTTTCGCATCGACAATCGAGGTCTCTTTCGATTGAAGGATGGCAAACTTACCGAGTTAGGGAGCAAGGATGGTCTCAGCGGGACACCACTGTCGTCCTTGACGGTGGATCGCGAAGGGACTCTGTGGGCCGGAGACGCAACCGGATTGCAACGCTGGAATGGCCAACGGTTCGAGCGAGCGCTTTCAACTAACGAGCCGGTCCACTGCGTCGCGTGGCCTAAGGGCGGAATAGCTGTCGGCACCCGCAACGGCATATTGCTCCGAAACGGAACGAATGGTGCGGGGCGAATGCTGACACAGAATGAAGGGTTGCCCGGCAACCTGGTGCTCGACATATTGAGCGATGACCAGAACAACCTTTGGATTGTCACTGCGAGCGCGATTGCCCGCATCACCCGAGAGATGTGGACGGCTTACGCTGACGGCAGCATTTCTCGAGTTGATCCAGAGATTTTTACGGAGACGGATGGCCTGAGAAGCCGGTATGTTCTTCCTTTGAATCAAATTACTGCCATACGGGCGCATGATGGGCGTCTCTGGTTTGCAACTATCAAGGGGCCTGCCGTTATTGACCCGCGCCTGCCGGATGTAAGACCAGCGCAGGCCGTTGTGGACAGTATCGTCGTTGACGATCTGCATCACCTAGCTGGCGATCTCACGGTAGGTCCTGGCAGGCATCGCATTACCTTCGCGTATACATCTCCTGCCACCGTCGCCCCCGAGCAGACACGGTTTCACTATCGCCTTACGGGATGGGATCACGATTGGGTCGATGCAGGCACTTCACGCGAAGTGTCGTACACTGGACTCCCTCCAGGGCGCTACAGATTCGAAGTTGTCGCCTTCAATCGTGAGGGCGGGTCAAGTAGGCTCCCGGCCCAGGCGCAGATACAGCTGCAGCCGTTCTTCTGGCAGACGAGATGGTTCCTGCTATTGGCAACCCTCGTTGTTATGGGAGCTGTCGTAGAAATCACCCGGCGATTTACTCGTCGGAGAGCGGAACGACTGAGTCTCCGTTTTCAGGAACGGGCTGCAGAACGCGAACGAATTGCGCATCAGATTCATGACACAGTAATCCAAGATCTGATTGGGGCCACCTTACAACTTGAACTCATTGGATTTGAAGTCACCGATCGTCCTGAGGCATCGCGGGGGATGTTGGTGACTCTGGCAGAACGCATGCGCGAGACGATCGTTCGCAGCCGGAACATGGTGTCGAACCTGCACTCGACCGCGGTTGCGCAATACAGCCTCGTGGAAGTGCTGCAACACTCGGAAGCCGAGTTTCGATCGGGCCCGTTGCCGATATTCGACCTGATTTGCACCGGCGAACCACGCGAGGTACATCCACTGGTTCGCGACGAAGTGTACCGTATCTGCCGCGAGGCACTCGCGAACTCATTTCGTCACGCGAATGCCGCATATGTATCAGTAGAGGTCCATTTTTTGCCCGATATGCTGGAAGTCGAAATTTCCGATGATGGAAAGGGCATGACAAAAGAGCTGCTGCAGCATGGCCGCCCAGGTCACTTTGGGCTGCGTGGGATGCAGGCGCATGCACAGCGGATCGGTGCGACGCTTCTGACGGAGAGTGAGCCAGGACAAGGAACCAACGTTATACTGCGCGTGAAGACCTACAATTCTTTCTGGCGGCGCAATGGCAAACGGAAAATCAGAAGTGGCAATAACACAGCAAGCTGAGAGCGCTCCAATCCGCGTACTTATCGTGGACGATCATCCCATGGTGCGGGAGGGACTTGCGGGCGTGCTGGAGCGGCAAAATATGAGGATCGTTGGCCTAGCCGCCACAGGAAAGCAAGCAGTCGAGATGTATTCGGACTGCCGTCCAGACGTAATGTTGCTCGATCTGCGCTTGCCGGACCAGAGTGGATTTGACGTTGTGCGCATCGTGCTTGGTACCGACCCGCAGGCACGCATCATCATTCTGAGTTCGGCGCAAGGAGATGCTTCGATCTATAACGCGATCAGCTTGGGCGTGCGCGGATACCTGCTGAAGGGCATTGATGGCACCACCTTGGGAAACCAGGTGCGTCACGTCGTGGCAGGTGGCAGTTGCCTATCGCCTGAGACCGCAGAGAAGCTTACGCAATACATCGGATCGCAAAAACTCAGCGACCGCGAGATTGAAGTCCTCGGTCTTATTTCGAAGGGTAAGAGTAACAAGGAAATTGCCGATCTCATATTCGTCACCGAAAACACAGTCAAGATGCATGTGAAGAAGATCCTCTTGAAGCTTCAGGCCAACGACCGCACCCAGGCCGTAGTGATTGCCATTCAGCGCGGCCTCCTCGACGCCTAATCCACATACCCGTTCGGGTAGTTCAAAAACTATCCTTCTGAGTTCTGTTCCCGCCTCGCTCGAGAGTGTTAAGCTTTCGCCAACTTAATCATGGGCGTTTGATCTTCTCGCTTACCCCTCTTACTCCTCCTACCCTTCTTGCCCCTCTTGCCCCTTTTGTCCCTCTTGCCCTGTCGCCAAATTCCGAGTCCCTGATTCTGCTATCGCCGAGAAGAATGAGCACTCGAGGATAAGGATTTTATCCCGAGCTATCTCATTGCCCGTTGTCCCAACTTTAATTCAGTCAATTTGTATGGAGGATGCATGAAATTTCAAAAACTTTGTAAGGGCGCAGCGACCGGTGCTCTAATTTCGCTCGCAACAATGTCATCCGCCTACGCCCAAGTGGCAGAAAATAACGTGTCAAGCGGCATTCGTTATTCGACTGACCTAGGCCCTGTGAATCCGTCTACGGAAATCAACCTCACGGTGCACCTTAAGCTCCCCAAGAAGGCTGAATTCGACAAGGCTGTCGAAGCGTTGTACGACCCTACCTCCCCGACGTTCCATAAGTGGATGACCGACGCCGATCTGAAGACCTACGGGCCAACTGATGCGCAGATCGCAATTGTTCGTAAGGAGTTGGAAAAGCAGGGGCTGACGATTTTGTCTACGGACACAAACGGCTTCACCATTCGTGTGCGCGGCGCTGCCTCAAATGTTGCTCAAGCATTCAATACTCAGATTAACCAATATCGGCATAACGGAAAGGTATTCCGTGCAAATGTTCAGAATGCGCAACTGAGCGGCGAGGCTGGACAGTACGTCTCCACCGTTGCGGGTCTGGAAAGTCATCAGGCGCATCCGCTTGTTTCGCGCGCTGTTGATCCAAAAACGAAACAGTTCTATCCCTCAACGGAGGTAACCAGCTCTACCGCCTCAGCTCTTTCAAAGAACCTAAGGGGCCTGATGACCGATCAGTGTTTATCCGCTCCCACAGCCTATAATTTCCAGTCTGGCACACCTGCAACCAACGGTGTTTACTTCGGAAACGTCTACATGCAGGGAAATCAGCTTCTTCTAATTTCATGCGACTACACCGCCGCAAGCCTGCAGGACGCGTATGGACTGACGGCTGCATATCAAAAGGGGCTCGACGGGACCGGTCAAACAATCGTTCTTGTGGAAGCCTATGGGGACACCACGATCGAGAAAGATGCCAACGTCTTCAGCGAGATCATGGGCCTGCCCACGCTTACCTCGTCGAACTTCAAAATCGTTTATCCGGAAGGTCAACCGGCCGATCCTAATGCGGGTGTCTTAACCGGCTGGAACACGGAGATTGCACTCGATGTCGATTGGGCTCATGCGATGGCTCCCGGCGCCAAAATTGTAGTTGTCGTCACAACGGGTCAGGACAGCGAAGATTTTCAGGATGCCATTCGGTACGTCGTCTCGCACAAACTTGGCAACTCTGTTTCAAATAGCTACGAGATTGACACGGACCTCATTGCCGGCTCTCTCGAACAAAAATCGTGGGACCAGACTCTCGAAGTTGCAACGGCCAAGGGTATCTCAGTCAACTTCTCGACAGGCGATAGTGGAGATGAAGGACTGGGCACACCGGTTGGTGCCGCGGGCGTACCCTCCGTTTCACCTCATGCAACCGCGGTCGGTGGAACCAGTATTCTTAACCAGGTTGGCAGCTCAACAGGAAAAATCACGACTGGCTGGGGCTCCGTCGGCAACTACCTCATGCGCGGTGGAGTTGTGCAGGATCCACCGGCCGGGAACAGCTTCTTTGTAGCTGGTTCCGGAGGCGGGGAAAGCATCTTTTTTGCCAAGCCCTCATGGCAGAAAGCTCTTCCGGGGACAGGCCGGCAAACTCCTGATGTCTCTGCGCTCGCTGATCCTTACACCGGAGTGCCTATCGCTCTTTCAGATCAATTCGGCGCAGTGTTTTTGCAGTATGGCTACGGTGGCACGAGTCTAGCGAGCCCAATTTTTTCTGCTTTCTGGGCGATAGCGAATCAGAAAGCCGGCAAACCGCTCGGGCAGGCAGCACCAGCGATTGCAGCGCTGCCGAAGGGCGACATCCAGGATGTTCTACCAACAACACCAAGCACTGTGACAAATCCTGCCGGGGTCGTGTTTGATCAGAATGGTTCTACCTACTACTCAGCAGCCGATCTCTTTAGCGGAGCTCTGGAGACCAGTACTGGATTCACTAGCGCGATTTGGCCTTTTGTAGGGGGCGACACCTGGGCTGTCATTGGCTTCGGTATCGATACCTCTCTTACGGTCACACCCGGATGGGACAATGTGACGGGATATGGCACTCCAAACGGACTTACCTTCATCAATGCGGTGGCCGCCGAGAAGTAACGCCGCATGATAGTAGGGTATGAGAAGGGCGGACCGGAGTGCTTTTCCGGGCCGCCCTTGTTTATTAGTTCGCTACGGAGATAAAGCGCCGTTCGCCATTGTGTGTATGACAACCACACGATCCTTCTGATCTAACTTGAATCACTTTCAGTGGAAGTGTTGTCGGCTTCTCGGACAAGTGGTTCCTGTAGTTCCTTGAAAACGGGTTATCGGCGACAAACTTCTCGCAAACCAGCCCAGCAACTGCTCCTGAGCTCGTGTCCGATCTCGGTGAGTGCTAAATCGCCAATGCACTTGTCGAGGGCGTCGATTGGTACCGATAAGTCGGCTTACGTAGAGTGGTCGTCACATGACGAGGAACGGGCCAGGTCGTAACTGTGGTCGCTGGTCGGGGGACAGTGTGGGGTATGTACCCGGTTCCCGAAATCTGCTATACACGCAGTTACATCCATGAAACTCCGTCCGATTGTGTTGTCCGCTGCCCTAATTGCCACTCTGCCGCTGCCGTCCCATACTCAAACTCCGGCGTCCTCCGTAGACCCGTACCGCGACGAGCCGTTTGTCTTTGAGCGGTACGACACCATTACAACAATGAAGGCCGACGGCACCGGAGACATAGTGCAGCACCTGATCGTGCGCATTCAGTCCGACGGCGTGGCGCGGCAGTTCAGCGTGTTGAATCTGTCTTACGCTTCAGCAAATTCGACCGCGACGATGGAATTCGTGCGCGTGCATAAACCGGACGGCAGCACGGTAAACACGCCAGTCGACGACGCCATGGAGATGCCGGCAGAAGTAACCCGCGAAGCGCCGATGTACTCGGACGTGAGAGAGAAACACCTCCCCGTGCGTAGTCTTGCGTCGGGCGACCGGCTCGAATATCAGTTCCACACAGTCCTTACCAAGGCGCAAGCGCCGGGACAATTCTGGGGGGCGGAGCATTTCCTGGTGCAGGGTGGCGTAGTTCTGGAACAGAGCCTAACGCTTGCCGTGCCGGAAAATACCTACGTGCAGGTTTGGAGCCCGAACCACAAGACGACGCCGGTGACGCGCGACGGAATGCATGTGTGGACGTGGACCTCGTCGCAGATCAAGGCCAGCGCGCGCGACGAGACCGGCAAGATGACCGTGGCCGAGGTGAAGGATCCGGACGAGGACGCCGACGGACGCAAGCTGCCCAGCGTGGCATGGACCACCTTCCATAGCTGGGCTGAGGTTGGCGACTGGTACCGCGGTCTGGCAGAGCAGCGCCTCCAGCCTACCGCCAGCGTGCGAGCCAAAGCCGATGAGCTGACCAAAAATGCGAAGACACCTCAGGAACAGGCAGAGGCGCTCTATCGCTTCGTTGCGACGCAGATCCGCTACATCTCGCTCTCGTTCGGTGTTGGCCGCTTCCAGCCGCATACACCCGACGAAGTGCTGGACCACGGCTACGGCGATTGCAAAGACAAGGACACTCTGTTGGAGAGCCTGCTGCGCGCGAAAGGGATGACCACGGCGCCCGTGCTGATCGGGGCGGGGATTGCGCCGGTAACGGATGTGCCATCACCCGCGGTCTTCAACCACGCCATCACGACAGTCGAATTGCCTGACGCAGCCGGCAAGCCGGAGCGAGTCTGGCTTGATTCCACCGCTGAGGTCGCACCCTTTCGCGTGCTCATGCCTGTCATCCGCGACCAGCAGGCGCTCGTCATCCCGGATAAGGCTCCGGCCGCACTTGAGAAGACTCCGGCTAAGCCGCCCTATGCCTATCACGAAGACTTTGTCGCCGAGGGCACGCTGAACAGTGACGGCCTGCTGAAGAGCCACATGGTATTGACCGCGAGATCTGACAATGAGCTGGAGTTGCGCTCCATGATGCAGCGGCTATCACCCGCTCAATGGGACGACGCGATGCAGTACCTCTCGGGGGCAATGGGGTTTGGCGGTAAGGTGAGCGGCACGGACATGCGCCAGACCGGCGCAGCTGCGCCGGTGAAAATCAGCTACGATTACAGCCGCGAGAAGTATGCTGGGTGGGAGAACAATCAATCGTTGCCTCTCTTCCCTACCGTTGAACTCACTCTTGTGAGCGAAGAGAAGGCACCCGAACACGATATCGACCTTGGCGCACCGCGTACCGCTGAGGCTCACAGTACCATGGCCCTTCCCGCGGGCTATCGTGCAGAGCTGCCCGACGCAGTTCATGTCTCCCGGGAGTTCGCAACCTACGACAAGACATATCGCTTTGTCGACGGGAAGGTCATCGCGGATCGCAAGCTGGTCGTCAAGGTGCACAAGCTGCCGCGTGACCGATGGAAAGACTACCTCGCCTTTCAGAAAGCAACTCTGGTGAACGATGGGGAGCCTTACCTGCGGCTCATTCCGCCCGATCAGCTCACGATCAGCAAGGAGAGCGCGAAGAGCACAGCCACCGCACCGGTCAAAGAGACAACGCCCGCAGCCGAGCCCTCGAACCCCTCTGACACGCGACAGCAGTTGATAGAGATCACTGCGATGCTGCAGCGAAGAGATCTGGGCGGAGCCCGCAGCCGCCTCGAAGCTTTACGCAAGAGTTCGCCGGATGCGCCTTACGTCCTGGGTATGCTTGGGGTCGTCAAGGCGAGTGACGGGGATCTTGACTCCGGCGCTCGCGATGTGGAAGCGGAGATGAAGGCACATCCCGATGACGATCCCTGGATGGTTCTCGGACTGGCCCAGGAATACAGCAACAAGCAGCGTTACAGCGATGCTGAGGGATTGCTGAACAGATACGGCGGTAGCAGCGAACGGGCTCAGCAGATGCGAGTCTATGTGTTTGGCAAACAGGGCGACTACACGCATGCGCTCGGAGTTCTGCGCGATCTGCAGGCGCGCCAGCCTGAAGACCGCGCGGTGGCCACGCAGGTGGCAAGCACGCTGTACGAACTACATCGCAACGAAGAAGCCGCCATGTCCGCGAAGAAGGCGATGGACGGTAGCGATGATCCGGATGTCATCAACAATAACGTCTACGTGCTGTCGGAGACGAAGATCGATCTGCCGTTCGCGGAGACGCAGTCGCGGCGTTCGGTCGATCTGCTGGAAAAGGCGACGGCCTCACACGTTTTGGAAGAAGCGAATACGAAGGCCTTTGCCGATTCGGCTAACCTCACAGCCTCGTGGGACACGCTGGGCTACATTCTGCTGCTGGAGAGCAAACCGAAGGAGGCCGAGCCGTACCTGCGCGCGGCATGGTTCTCACAGCAAAACGTAATCGTCGGCAATCACCTGGCGCAGGCCTTCGAGGGTCTGGACCGCAGTGCAGATGCGCTATGGATGTACCGGCTTGCAAAGCAGACGGAGCATGCGGCCGATGCGAAGCAGGACTTTGCCGAAGTGGCTGCGGCCATTGCGCGCCTTGAGAAGGCCGGGGTCAAGGCGGCCAGCGACGAGCACTTTGCAACGTCGATGCAGGACTTTCGCAGCTACCACGTGAAGAATGGCGCGGGTGCGGAGGGTGGCGGCACGGTACGTCTCCAGTTGGACGCCGATGGTATCGCGGCAGCTATGCTCGTCTCCGGTGATGCAAAACTGAAGCCCCTGCTGGACGAGGCGAAGTCGCTGCCACTGCCCGGCGCGGAGCCAGCCGGATCGTCTGCGCGTGTGCTGCGCGATGCGGTTGTGTACTGCGGTAAGAAGAGCTCGACCTGCGATTTGGTGTTTATGCTCAACTCTGGTATCGCAGTGGAAGGCGCGTCAGAGTAGATTCGCCACGTGCTTTCATGTCGTCGTGGTTCCTTCGTGGAAACTTGGCCCTGACGCCGTGTGGCTCCAGGTGACGAGTCGGCGTCGATTGCGGCAGGCATGTCTCCGCTAGACCTGGGTACTGACCTCTTCGCGTTTCAGGTCCCTCATTCCAGCCCTTCTCATCTGCCTTCTTATTCTGATGTGCCTAGTAACCGAACTCACATTTCCTGGCAGTCCTGAAAAAGAGGTCCACTCGTGAGCGAAATTTTATGGCTGCACGAGCCTTGCTTTGACTTTGTGGAGAGCCTCCGCTGCCCAGGATTGTAGAGACTCCTGCCCGTCTGGGGGACCGTGATCCGATGCAATCTCCTGGAGAGGTACTAATGCCGCTCTTGTACCGTGTTCCCCAAGGGCACCTGCCGCGTTCTGCCGCTTCCATAAGGGTGCTGACGCATCAAGCAAAACCGAGATGACAACTGGCTCAAGGCTCGATTGTCCCTCAAACAACATCGCCACTGCGAGGTCTCTTTGAAGAGGAACGGAAACGCGTGAGGACAACCTCAAACATTCGGCTATTCCTTCCTGAGCGCCAAGATAGCCCATCAAGTAATCGATGTAGCTGAGGTCGCGGCTGCCGAACTGGATAAAAGCTCCCTCAAGCTCACGAACAACAATAGCTTGCACTGTTTGTGAACCTTCGCCGGAGGGGAGATCAGGTGCTGGGTCCGCGAGATGAATAGCAGTAGCGTATATCGGGACAGTTACCTCATATTGATCGGAATCTTTTGTAGGCTTGAGAAAGAGCAGATTACGCCCCTCGCTCACGAAACCCGTTGGGGGTCCGCTGTATCCATACCCGCCAGAAATGTTTTTAAGAGCCACGATGTCAAAACCGAGAACGCGAACTTCCGCATTGGCGGAGAGTCGTCCCTTGAGACATCTCTCGATGATGACTTGTGTTGCAAGTTCGTCACGGTCGCTTCCGTCTATCTGCTGAACACGGCCCGTCCGACCAGGAGAGGCTGCGTGCCCTACACAGACCAGATCCGAGGCATCCGAGCGTTGTTGGATGCTCCGCATATATTGCGCAGGAAGATAGTTGGGCGCAGCGATCGCCAGCAAGCTCGCGAACACTCCAGTCGCAACTCGCGTGAAATTCATATTGAATTCGACACCGCTGAACACGATTAAGTTTCCAATCAATCCCTGAAAGCGGGGTTATCGGCAACTTCAACCGAACTTGCCGACAAGCGGACTTCAGAGATCTCCAGTGAACAGAAACCCGTGACCTTTCACAGGGCCACGGGTCTCTGAGTCACGATTGCGAGACTAAAGAATCCAGACTAGAAAGCCTCACCGAAACGAATCAGCATGTAGCGTCACCATTCGAGTAGGAGAGCAACTGCTGGCTAGCGGGAACAGAGAAAGGCCAGTTCAACTCCTAGCCGAATGTTGAAAACGCGGTACTGCTCCGTACCAGCCCGACGCGACGGTATTGACTATGACCGATCAAAGCGTCCTGCGGTCCTAATCATCGCGGCGCGTGGGAGGACGATATTGCTTGGCTGGGTCGAAAGAAACTTGCATTCATTCCGTTGTCTCGGACAGACATTCAGCCTCCGGACGTCATACCGCCCGACTGGTCCGATCAGATCATGCAACGGCTGTTTTACGACCCGCCGACAAACTCGACAACCGGCGCACCGATCGCCGGCGTCGACCGGTCCGTCCGCGCCTACTTCCACACCGTATCTTCCGGACTGGCGGATTTCGACGTCATCGTGCTCCCTGCGCAAACCATCGCGGGACAGAACGTTCTACCCGACGCTCTTGAAGCGACGATGGGCGCCCAACTGAGATCCGAGGGCTTTGTCGGCGCGGCGATCGTGATGCTGGGTGGGCCGGGCGGCGGTTCGACCGCTCAGCTTTCGAACTTTGCCTGGTCTCGTTTTTGCATGTCGGATAATCTCGGCAACTGGGTGGGTGAACTCCTGCACCAGACGAACCTGTGCGATCTTCCCGACCTGTTCGATTTTGCCGGAGACTATCCGTCCGGCGATAACATGGGTCCCTTTGACCAGGAGGCTGGCTATGAAGCCACCCACATCTCGGCATGGACGAAACGCGCTGTGGGATGGCTGGACCCTTCGACTGTTGCGATGCACCCCGGCGGAGTTGCTACCTATACGCTGCAGTCGGCCAGCCTTATCCAACCGCCCCCTTCCGGGAGAGTAGCCGCTATCCAGATCGGCGCTGCGGTGCCTTACCTAATGGTTGAAGCACGCCTGCGGGCCGACCAGTTCGACATCAACATTCCCAACGAAGGCGCTATCGTCTACCGCGTCCAGACATCAGACCCGCTGGGGAATGCGCAGAACAACGCCGCGCCTCTTGCCCTGCTCACGAAAACCGCTCTCCCCGCAGGACAGTCATTCACGACAGACGGCGTTACGATCAATGTTGGCGGCGCCGTGCTGGGGGGTGCCTTCTCCGTCCAGGTCGAGACCATCGCGAGTGGGCAGTTGCTGTCCTACGGGGATGCCGGCACTGCGGGGAATGTTTCCGACCCGGTGGTCGTCGGCTTCGGCGGATGGCTGGCCTTTCAGTTTCTCTTCGCCGGCAAAGATGTGTCAGGCAACAACCGCATCTATGCGGTCAACCAGAGCGGGCAGTTGCTGTCCTACGGGGATGCCGGAACCCTGGGGAATGTTTCGGATCCGGCGATCGTCGGATTCGGCGGATGGCAGGCTTTCCAGTTCCTCTTCGCGGGCAAAGATGTGCGAGGCAACAATCGCATCTATGCGGTCAACCAGAGCGGGCAGCTGCTGTCCTACGGGGATGCCGGAACTCCAGGGAATGTCTCGGACCCGGTGATCGTCGGCCTCGGTGGATGGCAGGGCTTCAAGTTTCTCTTCGCTGGCGCGAATGTGTCCGGCGAAAACCGGATCTACGCGGTCAACCAAGCCGGGCAGTTGCTGTCCTACGGGGATGCCGGAACTCCGGGGAATGTTTCGGATCCGATGATCGTAGGCCTCGGTGGATGGCAGGACTTTCAGTTTCTGTTCGCCGGCAAAGATGTGTCCGGTAACAACCGCATTTATGCGGTCAACCAGAGCGGACAGTTACTGTCTTACGGTGACGCCGGAACTCCGGGGAATGTTTCGGCTCCGGTGATCGTCGGCTTTGGTGGATGGCAGGCTTTCAAGTTTCTCTTCGCTGGCGCTAATCTGTCCGGCGGTAACCGCATCTACGCTGTGGTTTCCTAGCTGGCACTTTGCGCCCGATTGACCTGCTACGTCGGACTAATCTATTGCCCGACTCATACGGTTTCATCGCATGAGTGGGCTTTCGAGCGAAGCTCGAACCGACACGAAAGTGGTCGCTGACCCGGACGAATCAGCGGTCCTTTTGAAACACAAAACTACTTCGGAAGTATCGTAAGAGCTGTCTGAGGAGCGGACCGTATAACTGACAGCGGCAGCTTGGTATGAGTTGTAGCCAAGTTATCCGGCAGCGCAGCTATCCACGCGTTCATCGAGACATCAATGAACTGAGGAGCAGCTAACATCTCAAGAAAGACCAGGTCTTCTGTCCCCGTATTCTCGACGTAATGGGTAGCCATAATTGGCACGAAGCCTACATCGTTCGCAGAAAAATCCATGGTCCGCGCTGCAGCTCCAGTGGTGGCGATCGTCATGCGCCCTTTGCCATGAATGTAGTACTGCCACTCGTCAGAGTGGGGATGCCAATGAACCTCCCTCAGTCCACCTGGCTTCAGCGTTACCTGCGCGGCGCACAGCTTCTTGGCTACCGGAAACTTATCGACATCGACGATCTTGACGCTACCTCCGGCCCTCACAGGATCCGGGCGCTGCTCACTGAGCTTGTACGTATATTTGTTCACCGTCTCGAGCTTATCGCCCAAAGCTCGCTTCTGCTCTTCAAGCGACGGCGGTTGGGTTCCCTCAAAGATATAAAGTTGCGTCTGCGGCAGCATGTTGAAGCTCTCGCGCGACCAGCCCATGTTCTTCTGAATCACCTCCGGCGGAAGGTGAACCAGCGACTCCGAGATGAGGAACGTATCTGCCTCCGAGAATGCGCCGTCGTTGAACACCAGCAGAAACTCCGTGCCCTGCGGTCCGATTGCCTGCAGCGAATGCGGAAATCCGGCCGGAAAATACCAAAGATCGCCAGGCCCGACGTCATCGATATAGAGCTTGCCGTCCGGTTGCAGAATTGTGATGCGCGTCGTCCCGATAAGTACGATCGCCCACTCATCCGACGTGTGCCAATGCAATTCACGAAGCGAATTCGCAGTGAGGCGCATACTGACCCCGGCAATGCTCTTGCTGGTAGGCAACTCGCGGACCGTCACCTGATCCGTCCAGCCACCGTTTTGCACTCTGCGTGAAGCGAGATCGAAGGAGTACCAGATCGGGCCCATATTCCCGTGGTCGGTAAAAGGTGGCATATGGGAGTTGGGATTCTCGTCAATCAGTGGTTGATTTGCCGGCCCAGGGTCGCTGGCCTAATCGCCCTGACGCCCTGCTAGTAGTTCCTCACGCGTCTGCGCTGTAGCAGTCAGTGTCGCCACTCCTGCTCCCGCTAAAGCCGCCGTTGTCATAAAGGCACGACGCGATACGTGTGCAATGGGGTCGAAGGTGTTCTCAGTCGAGGCGGGCGAATCGGTTGGAATCAGTTCGGTCTTTGCGTTCATCTCTTCTCCTTGCTCTCGTAGTCGGTGAAGCGGCCGACAGCTGGCGAGTATCGCAAGCTCCGAGGGCGGGCCGAAGCATCAAAATCCGGGAGACGTGGATACCTTGCTGGTGTGTACTCAGGCCGGCCGTCACTAGCTTCGCTAGAAATGAGTTTTACGTTTGTTTTTTTTGCGTCAGTGACGCTTGTGACGACAACCGCAGTGTTCCTCAAGACACGCGATACCACACGCCCCACAAGAGATACGAACAGATCACCCTTTCGAGGGGGTACTTATCTCCCACTCAATCTCGGTGCCCATTAGGGGAGTTTCATCGCATGAGTGGGCATTCGAGTAAAGCTCGAACCGCTTTCCCTCACCCTCAGAACCAACGTCCTCCTCCGCCTGCACCAAAACGACTGTGCTAAATTTCTAGATCTCCACACAAAGGGCTCCGGGCCACGACATGAAGTTTGTCAGGAGGTCCCATGAAACGACGCACCTTTCTGCTTGCGACTCTGTTCCTTTTAATTCTCCCAGCAACATGGAGCCAGCAGCTTGGCAAAAGGATCACCAACAAAGATGTCATCGACATGGTGGGCCTCGGCCTCTCCGACGACATCATCATCGCTAAAATTCGCTCCGCCGCTGCGGGAGGAACCCTGCAGTTCGACACTAGCGTCGATGGCCTCAAGGAACTCAAGGCCGCCAAGGTCTCTGACGAAGTGATCAAGGTGATGATTAATCCCGCTCCCCCCGCTGCCCCAGTCGTCGTCGCCGCCACTCCCATCTCGAACGACCCTGGCCTCCCACCCCCGGAGGTTGGCGTCTACTGGAAGAACAGCAACGCATTCGTTCTCATCGAGGGACAGGCAATCAGCCAGGCAAAGGTCGGCGGCAAGGCCGGCAGCATGTTTACCTACGGCATGCGCAACGAACATTGGGACGCCTACCTGAACGGCCCGCAATCGAAGAACGTCATCAATGACCGGCAGCCCGTCTTCTTTCTCTACGTCCCTGATGGTGCCAGCGCATCCGACTTCGTCCTGATCATCCTCGAAAAGAAAGGGAACCGCAGGGAATTTCAGATAGGAAGCTTCGGCGGTATCACTGGCGGCAAATCAGGCGTCAAGCGGGACAAGGAGGTCGCCTTCACCGCGGAGCACGCAGGAATCAGGACCTACAAGATCAAGCTCGACGCAGCCATCAAGCCAGGAGAATACGCCTTCTTCATGGGCACAGGCCAGCAGGCAACCATGGCCGGGGGTTCCACAGGAGGAGCCAGGTCGGGTGGCGCCGCCGCCGGAAGGGTCTACGATTTCAGAATTCCGGAGTGACCCGGGAACTCTTGCCGGGTGCCCCATATCTCGATTCTGAAGTGTGGGCCTTCGAGCAAAGCTCGAAGGCCCACATCCTGAACCAGCCAGCGCTCGTTCCCAAAAATAAATTCAGAATCCGTGTCACATCTTTCATCGCCACAAACGGTGACTGCTTAATCACCACATCCACCACGCAAAAACACCACAACCACACCACAAAACCACCACATCAAAACACTCCAATTTCTCAAAAACCAATAGGTTGAGATTGGCTTGACGCAGTTGCGTCAGACGCATAATTGATATAAGCACTATGCATTGGACTTATAGCTCGTGCGGTCGTCATATGGGTCACAGGCGCTGCGGAAAGCGGCCGCAAAGGAGAATGTCATGGCAAAGATTGCAATCGTAACGGGAGCGTCACGCGGGATCGGCAGAGAGATTGCCAAGCGCTTGGCGAAGGATGGCTTTTCAGTCGTCGTCAACTGCGCGTCAACCGTGCGGCGCTGCCGATACTTCGCAAGCAAGGCATCGGCCTCGTTCTTTGGATCGGAAGCACCAGCACTCGCGGTGGCACGCCTCCGTATCTTGCACCGTACTTTGCGGCTAAGGCCGGTATGGACGCGCTTGCCGTGAGCTATGCGGGAGAACTTGCTCGTTGGAACATCGAGACTTCCATCATCGTTCCCGGCGCCTACACTTCGGGCACAAATCACTTTGCCCATGCGGGCCATCCGGAAGACCAGGCACGGCTAGCTGAGTATGAAAATGGGCCGACAACAGGACTCGACAGGGAGATCATGACCGGCTTACAGAGTGTTTCGCCTGCTGGCGCCGATGTGATCGAGGTCGCGAAAGCAGTTGTGCAGGTGGTAGACCTGCCTTTTGGCACTCGCCCTTCCGCGTACATATCGACTCCGCGGATGACGGCGCTCACGTCGTCAACGCCGTTGCCGACCGGATTCGCGTGGAGTTCTTTCACAACATCGGCCTAAAGGATTTGCTAAAGCCGTCCAGCGCATCGAGCAGCAAATCTTGAGCGGAAAGCCAACTGGTTTGGGCACGAGCAGCCGGGACCAATTGCAGGATATGGCTAGCCACAACCATCTGAAAGCTTCGCACTTTTTCAAGGGAGCAGTTGTGGCTGGATCGTCTGCATCGGCAGGAGGAACAAATGTCATATCGCTACAGAATCACGATTGAAACACTCGGCTCTCGGACCTCGCATGGCGAGGATGAGGCGAGTTTGCAGTTCTGCACCGACAATCACGACAACTTACTTGAGATTGTGGAGGCAATTCGATCGAAACGCCTGCTCGACAAGGACAAGTCTGCATCGTTGGCGATCGGCCTCAAACTTTTCAGCGAGGTCATTCTTGAAATGAGAAAAAACCAGATGTTCGCACCGCTTGTGCTTCCGATTCGCAACTTCATTGAGCAACTGAAGCGTGTGAAGGTCGAAGACAGAACTGGCAGGCCCTAACCGTGCTGCTCGTGGCTGACAAAAAGAACAGTTATACAAGTATTAAATTGCATCGACGGCAGAAAAGGCCTTTCTAACCATCTGCCGGTACCTCTATTGTGACCTTAGCACGACAGACGTTGAGACGATGCCAATGCTCGTCAGCCACAACCGTGGCCTGACTATCGGCATCTGGGCAATGTGCAAGCTACGTAGCAAATCTCAAACGGGGTATATGCATAAGCCTTCTCCGTCCGATTTCTTAAGAAGTAACGCGCTTGCTCGCGAGTGAGCCAGTTTCCCGCTCGCGAGCCGAGTTGCTTGACGCCCTGACTCGTCGAATCCCAGCAGCAAGTTCCGGAGTCAACAGGCCTGAATCCGCCGCTTCGTAGGCGAACCGCCTCACCGCGGCGAGTCTCTGATTGATCGTTCCTGCGGCCAATCCGAACGCCTCTAAGTGGAGTCGAAACCGCAGAACGACGGTTCGATTCAATGCCAATCTCGCTTCGGAACAATACCAGGTGATGATTGCTCCATTGCGAACCTATAGTTGCGTCTTGAGCGTGGGGAACTCAGGCTATTCAATACTGAGGATTTTGCGTGATCGAGACCCGGCAGGCGTAGACGATCTTTCGGGAAGCCGGCTTCTTGATCCTTTTGGGCATACGAGCGGCCTCCTGCGCCGCAGACATGCCCAACACTTTATGCGGTCTTACGCGCCAAAACATATGGGGCTCAATGAGTGCAAAGGTGATTTTGCGTCATTTAAGAAACTAGAACCTAATGAGCACCACGCGAGCGAAAAGTCGATTCATCCTCATAAGTGCGTCCCACTATCGTGGCGGTTCCTCTATATCCATACGATTTTTTTGAACGTCGTGACTGGTGCTATGTGGCTACTGAGGCAAGAGTCTCGGTCTCAATCTCCAAGTTGTTCTTGGCCGATTGGATGTTTAATCCGTTCGCACTACTCTGGCAAACTGTCGCCTTCCTCTTCAACATCGTCCATAGGGTACGGTAGATCTTCTCAACTGCTGGCCGGCGATAGTCCCAGCGCGGATCCTTCTCCGGAACCAGCACTGCCATCGTCGCATTCGCTTCAAACAGCAGAACCTCTCCTTTTTCACTCAGTCCGAAGTCGATCCCGCCGTAGTCAAGGCGAAGCGTCTCCTGAATTTGCTGCAGGGCCGCCATGGCACATTCGCCCAGAACCCCGCGTATGTCTGTCAGGAAATCAGCATCCTCCGCCCGATGCTCGGGAAAATCGGCCATATCGGCGCTGAAGTAATGGATCTTCCAGTCGCCGGAGATGGCAACGTGCAGCGGATAGATTTGTCCGTCGATCATCATCACGCGGTATTTGCGCGATTTACCATCGGCCCCACGTGCGTCGAGGTACTGAATCACGAACAGGTCGTCTCCCGGAAGCTCACTCACCGCAGCCGGCAACTCCTCGAGCGTTTCAACCCGTATGAAGTTCTCCCCACCGTGAAAGCCTGGCGTGCGCAAGAGAAGGGGAAAGCGAAAGTCGAGCGAAGCCAGCGTCGCTGCGGCTTGTGGAGCCAAAAGCTGCTCTCGCGAGAGAGTTCTGGTCCGCGCCGTCACCACACCCGGGACATCAGACAGACGTTGAGCGATCTCGCACCGCCCCGTCGCCAACACAAACTCCGGGTGATTTATTACCGGAGCGTCGGTGTGCGCCACCACGGAAAGTGCGCCGGCCAAGGCCGCTGCCGCTCCATCAGCCTCTCCAATCGCGTTGACCACCAGTTGATGAGGAGGCAGAACCGTCTTTGGATCATAAAATTCAGTTGTAATCAGAATGCGTTGGAACGCACGGTCGCTCAGAAAATCGTCTGTGCGGATGTTGCCTCCAGTTGTCGAGACCAGCTCTAAAACCGTGATCGGTGGCTGCTCCCCGCGATACGGCGTAATCACGACGCAGCGATTCTGGAACGCCTTGTTGCGGTGCCAAGTGGCGCGCTCGGGATCTCCAAGTTGATCGAGTATGAAGCACAGGCCCGCGTGAGCGGGACGATAGTTCTGATCGACCCGCAGCGCCTGTTCGAATTGTTCGCGCGCGGCTTCGCGTTCTCCGTTCTTGAAGAGGAGATTTCCCAGGTTTGCCCGGCAAGACGGACGATCGGGGTGGTAGCCCACCGCCAGCTCATAGAGACGCCGGGCCTCGGGAATTTCGCGCGACTTCAGAAGCAGATTCCCCAAGTTGTTCAGCGCGCCGAGGTGCGACGGTTCGTGATCAAGCAGGTCTCGATATGCGTCGCGAGCCTCCTGCAGGTGGCCCGTCTGTTCCAGGAAGCAAGCTCGTTGAAACATAAGCGTAATCGACTCGGGTTCGACTGAAAGACGCGCCTCCACATGCTGCAACGCCACCTGCATGCCGGTGTGCTGCCGCGCCTCCGGAGTCTCTTCCATCTCGAGCGCCCCAGCCCGTGGGCTTTGCTCGTTCTGCAGCGCTCGTCCCAAGGCCAAGGTCTCGGTAAGAAGGGTTCGTATTTCACTACGACTCGTGCGATGGTTCACAATCGCCGCACGTATCGCCAACGCGCCCTTCATTCTAGTTGTCGAAGGTGCCACACTGCCGCACTCTTGCAAATTAACGACAATCTGCGCGTTGATGCGGTCCGAATCCTCGGTTCGATAACGAAAGCACACGATGTTTAATTCCACCGGAGCCAGTAGTTCAAGCTCCGCTCTTTCGGCGATGAGGCTTTCGAGATAACTTGCTAGCTCGCAGGTTTGAGAGATCACCGCGCCCAGCGTTTGGATTCCGTGAACCTTCAGTGTGAACCAGGTTTTCAATGCGTGGAAGCCGCGTGAGAGATCGGGTCCGAAGTCGCAGGGCCACGGCGCACCCGCAGCCAGACCGCGCACCTCGCGCTTCAGGTACGCAGGCGACGACTCGAAAGACTGCTGATGAAGCTGCCCGTCTCGCACCAGGATAAAGCCGGCGTCGTAGGGGACGTGTCCCCATTTGTGAAAGTCAAAAGCAAGCGAGTCCGCGCGTTCGATTCCTCGAAGGCGCGGCGCAATGTCGGCAGCCAGCATCCCCAGCGCACCGTAAGCTCCGTCCACATGAAACCATAACTTCTCACGTTGACAGAGATCGGCCAACGCGGCAAGATCATCGATCGCCCCAGTGTCCACCGTACCGGCGCTCCCAACTACCAGGAAGGGGGTGAAGCCATCTCGGCGGTCGTTGTGAATCGCCTGCTGGAGAGCTTCAACGTCAATCCGATGACGGCTGTCTGTCGCGATCTTCCGCAACGCATCGCTTCCCACACCGGCGATATCCATCGCCTTGGCAATGCACCCATGCACGGCAGAGGAGCCATATGCGGCTAAACGCCTGGAGTTGGCAGCGACGCCATCTCTGCGCACCTGAAAACCTAGCTCTGTGTCCCGGGCGATGACCACCGCGATCAGGTTCGCCATCGAGGTCCCAGTGACGAAGAGCCCTGTCGCTCCCTCGGGAAATCCGAAGATCTCGCGCACCCAGTTCACAACCTGGCGTTCGACCTCAACGGGGGCGTGATCGCGACCGCCAAGGTTAGCGTTTAGGCCAGCAGCCAGCATCTCCGCCAGCATCCCCACCGGTGTCCCTCCGCCATGCACCCACCCCATAAAGCCCGGGTGGACGTTTCCTGCTGCGAAGGGCACAATATGCTGCATAAACTCTTCATGCACTCGGTCAAGATCCATCGGGAGAACAGGAACGCCCTTGCGAAACCAGGTCCGGACGGCCGTCGGGATAGGTTGCCATACAGGACGTTTACGAACGTTCTCGAGGTAGTCGACCATGTCATCCAGCATCTCGTGCGCCTGCCTGCGAAATACTTTCCAGTTCGAAGGGTCCAGCGTTATCGGCGCATCCGCTGCTGAATCTATACTCTGGTTTTCTGTACCCATTACTTGCGACATCCAGTCTCCTGCGGGGATCTATCTTCCCGCTGTGAGCTGAAACTCAGCACGTCCGTAACCAAAGAGAACAGGTATTTTGATAGAGAGATTAGTAAATCCTCATCCAGGTGCTGTTTGGCTTTCGTGATCAACTACCTTGTGGAATGAAACCCGGGCTGCCGGTACTCACCACTTCATTGAACCGCTGTCTAGTTTGAATTCGATTGATTTCATCAAACGCGTCTTCAGGAAGGGCGGAAATGTTGAAATTCTCCCGAACGCGAGCCGCATTCGTGGTCTTGACCAGTAGAGTCGTACCACGTTGCACAGCCCAGGCCAGAAGCACTTGTGCCGGCGTCTTTCCAATTCGTGCGGCGATTGCCAAGATAACTGGATCCTCAAGCACCCCGGGCTTTATTCCATGACCCAACGGCGCGCCGGCCAAAAAAACAATGTTCTTCTTGTTGCAAAACTCCAGAAGCTCCGTTTGCGGCAGGTACGGATGTGCTTCGACCTGGATCACAGCCGGCTTGATTCTGGCCGACTCGTAGATGGGCAAAAGCACCTCGAAGGTCACGTCAGACAGTCCGATAGCCCGACACTTGCCGTGGTCCACAAGACTCTCCATCGCCCTCCAAGTGTCCAGCAGAGTGACGCTGCGGTCGTAGATGACATTGCCACTTTGATCTCGCGGATCGAACTCGTCCCCTGGTTGAAAAGCAAATGGGGTGTGAATGAGATAGAGATCAAGGTAGCTCAACTTTAGCCTGTCAAGACTGGCCTCGAAAGCCGGCTCCACGCGCTCGGGACGATGATTGGTATTCCACAACTTAGTGGTAACAAAGATGTCTTCGCGCCCAATTCCTCCAGCAGCAAGTCCCGCCTGCAACGCCTCGCCTACCTCGCGCTCGTTCCGGTATCGCTCCGCGCAATCGAAGTGTCGAAATCCCACATCCAGAGCGTCTCTGGTCGCAGATGTCGTCAAGGTGACATCGTGAATCAGGGTGCCGAAACCGAGGACAGGCATTTCGCCAACTCCGTGGCTAAGCGGCATTCTCGCGTTCCGAAAATCAGAAGATTCGGCCATGATGGTCCCTCGACACTTCTAGCTGCCGGTGTGAAGCCACTTGGAAGCACCGTCGAGCGCTACCCGAAGCTTCGTGATGACTATTTGCCGTCCTTCGGCGTTACTTCGCTCAGCCCGCCTGTAGACAAATCATAAACAAATCCACGAATCACTACGCTCGAAGGAATCCATGGGTGCGACCTGAGTTTGAGTACTTGTTTCTGTGTCGCCAGATTCACGTCAGTGTAACAGTGGAATTTATCTGGAGCTACTGCCCACACGCCGCATTGTGTGTGGATATGGTTCTCGAACTCTTCCTCCGAAAACATTGTCATCCCGCAGCCGGTGTGTCCGACGACCATGATCTCTCGCACGCCCAGAACGTGAATCGAAAACATGAGAGACCGCACAACATCTATCGTTGCTGCCGTCCCGACGTTTCGAATCACATCCGCATCGGCAGGCTTGATGTCAAACCATTCCAGCAACTGGTTCAGGCGGGGATCCATACATGTGAGAATTGCGATCTTCGGAGCTGGTTTGTTCGCCAGCGATGGATCATGGTGCGCTGCACTCTGGCGGTTTGCGGTAATCGCGTGTTCGATCAAGCTCATTTCGATTCTCCTTTATAGCGCCGCAACTCCTGGATTGGGTTTGCGAAGTCGCGTGGTTTGATGTTGTTAATGGGGAACCAATCCTTTCGTACGGACTCCGCGTCTTTTGTCATGTTGCGGAGAAGATGGCGTTCTCAAGGCCCGGTAGCGTTGACCAGTCTCACGCGACCTTGGTCCCAAGACTGATGTGTTGATTAGGCCAGAGGAACAGAGTTGCAACCATTAGACGAAGGTATTGATCGATACCTTTGTCTAATCGGTGTTCCTGCGGCCCTATGTGCTACCGGCGCGGTTCTCACATGACGCACTGTCGAGCCCATTTTCGAGGTTCAACGCAGGCGTGAGCCACTTTACCCACGCTAAAAGAACGATTGAGTCCACTGGGGTTGGCCAAGATACTATTGCTTGCGACAATCGCCGAACAGGGCCAGCCTTCCGAAATGCGCAACATGTTCCGATGAGTCGCGTGCGATCTTTGCCGACAAACCCGATGCCGCTCAGATTCGCTTCGCGAGAATTTCCTAGAGCTAAAGCTGACGAGCACAGAGCATCATGTAAGTCAGACAGAGCTTTCACTGACGTAGCCGCTCTCCTAGCCTCTCCTCAAGTTACCCTTGCTTGTGCTGTCGGCTTACTCTGACCGTGTGCATCCTGTTGCTAACTTCTGGCGACCGTGCCGGGTCCAGCCGCGCACGCGCCCGGGAGATCCTGGATTTTGCGGCGGCTTCGGATATATGAAGTGCCTGAGCGATCTCCCTGGCTGAACAGTCATCCATCATCTGCAGCTCAATGACCTGACGAAGCAGAGGTTGAAGCTTTCTGATGGATCGAAGCAGATGAGCGTACCTCTGACGGTGAACGCAAATATGCTCGGGGGTCGGGCCAGTATCTTTGAGTTCAAAATCAAGAAAGTCTTCTGTTTCATGCGGATGGTCGAAGGAGACCTCAGAGCGCATGCGGCGTTTGCGAAGGATCATCAGCGCGGAATTGATCCCAATCCTGGTGACCCAGGTAGAAAAGCTCGCTCTTTCTTCGAAGGTGTGCAACGCCTTATAAGCTCGCAGAAACGTATCCTGCAGAGCATCCTCAGCGTCTTCGCGGTTTTTGGTAATGGTCAACAGTTTTCGATAGACTCGTTGCGCATAGATTTCCCTGAGTTCGGCAAATGCCGCGGCAGATCCCGATCGTGCGGCCGTAACTAGTTGCACAATTCCTAAGGGCTCCATGTGGCGCGGAGCGGCCTTAGTCGCGAGTTCTTTATCGGCGAAATTATCGTGCGGTGTTAGTACCATCAGCACTCCCATTTGTAATTCTCCTTGTCTTTCGCTTCGGGCTTCCGATGAGAGTTAGGTGACAGAAGACGATTTCGTCGCAGCTTAACGCTGGGCTTCTGCCGCGTTACCGAGCAACCCGACGTAGTGTCCAAGCCGCGTTTCCACATCGCCGGGTACATGAAAGCCTTGCTCAAACAGAGCACGGAGTCTTTTCTGGGTCGCAGGTCGCCCGAGTGACGTCGTGAACGCCTCCCACTCTGGAACAATTTCCGCGTCCGAGGGCAGGCTATTCAGGTCGACCATTCGCTTCGTCTCTGCAATTGCTTGTTTGTCGAAAGATGAGATTCTTTCGGCAAGAGCATCGACAAACGCATCCAGTTGGTTGTCCGGCAGTGAACGGTTGACATAGCCATACAACTCAGCAAGGTCGCCGTTGACGTCGTCGGCGCCTAACAACACTTCTAATGCCCTGCCGCGGCCGATCAATCGTGGTAGTCGTGCCATAGGGCCGCCCCCGGGAACCAAACCTGCCCCGACCTCCCACTGCGAGAGAATCGCTTTCTCTCGACTGGCAAAGCGCATATCGCTAGCGAGAGCGAGTTCACTCCCTACGCCGGTGGCACGCCCGCGGATAGATGCAATCGAAACAACAGACGCGCGACTTAGCCTGGCGAGCATGTCAGGTAGCGCCTGCAGACCAGTTCGTCCCACCGGGAATTTAGCCGACTCCTCTGGCTTTGCCAGGAAGTCATAGTGAGTTAGAAAAAAGCCATCCACAGCGCTGTCAAAGACGACAACCCGGACTCGATCGTCGGTTTCGAGCTTCGACACGATTGCTTCCAGTTGTGGAATATGAGCTGGACCAAATATGTTGATAGGCGGGAGGTCAAGCGTGACCCTCCAATATGCATCAGAATGCTGGAGTAGCCGTATTTCCCCTTCGTTGCGTGTGTTGATCATCTTTTCCTCCGGTTTCAATTAAGCCGGGAGCGTTAGGTAAAGACAATTGGACGATGGTATCGGGGATACTTTGGTATGTGGGGTGTCCTCTTTAAATCAATCGGTGTCTCGTCGACTTTGCGCGACGGAGAGAACATTGAAGACGCTGACAATCGCGCGTGCTGGCTCTTTTTGTTAGTGCAACGCCCTCTCCAATATCTTCAGTCAAGAGGAGACGGGGTTCCCTGAGCTTTGGCGATTGCATCGATGGGCCAATTTCCAATTGCCTTTCCAACATCGGGGTCGAGCGTGAGGTTCAATCGAGCTCGCCGCTCAAGATAAAACGCCAGGTCCAACAACGAAATACACAAACCCACCTCGGTGTACCGCTGCTGATCTTTTTCGTCTTTTACTTTACGAGCAGGAATGCGCGCAAATCCGGCAGAAGCGTTCGAATGCTCCGATTCACCAGGCTCTCATGCGGCTTTTTCGGGAACGATTCGAAAGAATACAGGTCAGCGAGATCTCGCAGCTTGTCGAAATTCAGGCTGATCTTCGAACTCTCCGCAGTCAATAGCTGATTCGCTTCTTGAGGAGACTCAGCCGGGATCGCCTTGAAGTTCGCTACGCTGCGCAGAGTTCCCAAAAGTAGAGCGCGAACGGATGCACCGGAGGTCTGTGCCCAGAGATGATCAAACACAAGCCACATTGCTACAATTCCCAGTAGAACAACCAGAACCGCGTCGCGAGCGGGCACAAGGGAGGTATTGATCGTGAACCTGTTGAAGTTCACCAGACTGTAGGACAGGATAATCTGAAGGCCGATGAAGGTTATCCGTGGTCCTGAAGTCGCCACCCAGGCGACACACGCGTATAACAGAGCGTACTCCGCGATAGTGTTTAGCTGAGGAAGGATGAACGCTTCGGTTCCCCATCTGATTACGCCTGCCCCCACAATAAAGCCCGCGAACCGGAGACTCTGTCTCTGCCGGCCCGCGCCTGTCAAACGACGAGCAAGATCGACGTCGCAGCAAGACCCATCACCCTGCGCTCATATAGAATACGTAGCAAACTAGAGCAGAGAATTTCTATATCAGCCGCGGAAAAAACCCACCGCCGATGCCGATAAAACAAACTAGACCCACACGTCTCAGCGCACGCCCCTATTCTTCGTCCGTGATACTCCAGAGATCAGAGAGATCTTGTATTCGGCTGAAGAATAAATGGAAAAACGATCTTCGCCCAGAGTAATTTTTTGATCGTTAGTCGACGGTTGTGATCACACAGAAATCCCAAAAAAAATCTACTAGACGAAGGTATTGGCGATACCGAGGTATCGCCAAGGCAACCCGAGATAGCTTAGTCGTCGGACAGGCCTGAGGCCGTTGGCCAGCATGCCCATATCACGCCAAAATAATCGTCAAGCTATACAAAATGACTTTCGCTAAGTTGCATTCGGAGCAGCGTTGAGAAGTACGCCGGTGAGGGTGGTCGCAGAATGATCACCGTGGAGCCGAGGAAGATCTTTCATTCTCGAAAGTCCAAGTTTGGCGGACATCTTTATTAGATCTGCGAAAGAGTCGGCGTGCATCTTCTGCATTACTTGGCCACGGTGAGCTTTCACCGTGATTTCACTAATGCCGAGTTCGCCGCCGATCTGCTTATTTAGCAACCCGGAAGACACCAACGCCATAACCTGTCTTTCGCGAGGAGAAAGAGAGGCATAACTTCTCTGAAGGGCTTGTTTCTGCGCCTCTTTCGCGAGAACAAAACCGCTCCGTGCAAGAGCCTCCCGGACAGCGCTCAAGAGTTCGTTGTCACGGAAAGGCTTCGTGAGGAATTCGACAGCTCCTGCTTTCATGGCTTCTACGGCGGTAGGTACGTCGCCTTCGGCGCTGAGAAAGATGGTCGGGATGTAAGGGCGTTCTATCGCTGTACGCTTCTGCAGTTCGAGGCCGCTTACACCTGGAAGAGATACGTCGAGTAACAGGCAGCTGGGAACAGCTCCCAGAGGATAGGCGAGGAACTCTTCGCCCGACGTAAACGACTCCGAGTGCCAGCCTTCGCTTCGTACCAACCGCTCCAGGGATTCTCGGAGGGCTATGTTCGGGTCGACTATGAAGACGACCGGGGTGTCCCGTGATGGTTCTGTGCACCCGAATCGATGACTGGCGTACGAGCTTGTCCTGCTTACTAAGTGAGATCCCGTGAGAATGAAACCCATATCGGACTCCTAACGTTCCCCGCGATTCGTTCTGAAGATGTTGTCTATGAGAGTCGTGGATGGATGCTCACAATAGACCCTTTCTCGGTTGAAGGTGTGCTTAGTTTTCTTTGGTGAGATCTAAGCTGAACGGGTGGTTTTCGCCGGCATGTTTGCCAGCTCTTTGCGAAACTCACTCGGAGTGAGTCCAACTACTCTCCGAAATACCTTTGTAAAGTGTTCCTGGGTTCTAAACCCAATAAGCCTACTAACCTCCGCAATGCTCAAGCTGTCATCTTTTAGGTGAATCTTCGCGCGCTCGATTCTGACTCGCAGAACATACTGGTGCGGACTAAGTCCTGTCTCCTTCGTAAACAATGTTGCAAGATGATGCGGCGTCACTTCGGCGACTCTGGCCATAGCCGCCAAACTGATGTTTCCACTTGCGTTAGCGTGGATATAGTCGATCACTCGGGTGCAAACTTCCTTAGTAATATGGGCCCCTTTCGTTTACAGCTCTGCCGAATGAGGACACCGTATCGCGAAAAGATTGGTCAAATGTTCCGGCGTTGGTCAATTCTTCCGATTTAATCGGTCAAAAAAACCGATCCACGTGAAACAGCGGTATTCTCTTCTTGCAGATCTTCCGTGTGGCGAGGTACGACCAATGGCCAACTCTGGGGTGCTTCCTGTCGATGCTGTAGAAGTGATGAAGGGCAGCTGCGCGTTGTGCCCCTTCCCTACTCGCTCGTCAATCACAAGCAAGGGCGCCGGTTGGAAAGGGATTGCCATGGAGTCGTTCAGCGACATCCCGGGCGTCGCCATTCCGGATCATGAGCACCCAACCCATTTTGTCAACCTTCTGACACAAGGTGAAATCAAGGCTCAGTGGACTACAGAAGGACGGAGCCATACTGCAACGAACAGTCCCGGCACCATCTATCTTTTGCCGGCAGGCACTCGTGACAGGCTGACCTGGTCAGGTCCGACCACCCGGGTCGTTTTGGTCATGGAGCCGGGGTTCCTCTCGCGCTCACTGGAGCACACTGCACATCTCGATGAGATCGACCTGACGACGCACTGGAATCTTCGTGATCGTCATATCCAGTCACTGATGCTCGCTATGCATGCCGATCTGGAAGATGGTTCGCCCGCCGGCCCACTGTATGGGGAGTCTCTTGGTTTGACGCTTGGCCTCTATCTCATTCGGCGCTATTCGACTCGAAGTAGAAGCAATAGCCTCCAACTCACCGGCGGAATGCCAACAGCTCGTCTGAATCGAGTTCTTGATTTTATTAACCAGAACTTTGCCCAGGATCTGCGTCTATGGGAGCTTGCAGAGTTAGCGGGAATGAGTCCTCATTACTTCTGTGAGTTATTCAAGGCGAGTACAGGACTGACTGCCTATCAATATGTCTTGCAGTGCCGAATCGAACGTGCGAAAAGATGTCTTCGCAATCCACAACTTAGCGTCGGCGATGCGGGCGTTGCGGCTGGCTTCTCCGACCAAAGTCATTTCACAAAGGTCTTTCGCCGGAAGGTTGGGGTCACGCCCATGAAGTACCGTAGTCAGGCTGGATAAGTCATCCATCATCTTTGTGATTGGAGTTCTTTGAGCTCTGAATAGCATTAGTCCAATACGCGCAGAACGACCGGGGCCCTGGACGCCGCCGCCGTTCATGCGTTGGCACTTCATGGCTGAAGAAAGTCGACTGGCGACGGTATATCAGAACATGCCCGCCTCAGTCGACGTGCTGGGGACACACGGTCCCCCCTACGGCATCCTCGATCCCGAACCTCCGCCTCTTCACAAGTCCACGAACTGGTAACCCTCCTCGAAGAATCGGGATAGACTTGAAGCCCTAGACGGAGGGTGCAACCTATCTGGGCAGGTAAGCGGCTCTGTTCAATAAGCTCTCCAGGGTCTATTTCGCAAGGCACGGAGGACCTAAATGAGTAATCGCATGAGTGTTTTATCGCGTCGACTTGGGCGCTTCGCGGGCGGCTTCTCATTCGCAACCGTCGCCTTCTTCTCAATCGGGTTGTATGCCGCCGCCAACACCAAAGGCCAAATAGTATTCCTCTTCGCTGGCCTTGTTTTGGTATGCCTCTTCGCCAGCTTCGTTTTGTGGCTGGCGCACGGCTTCGCATGGGCGATGATCTCAGAGAAGCCCTCAGAGGAGAAAAAGCCTGCAGAGGCATTGAAACCTGCGGACCCGCTGAAGCCTGCAGAGGCGATGAAACCCGCGGAGCCGATCAAAGCAGCAGAGTCGGTGAAACCAGCAGAGGCGGTGAAGCCAGCAGAGGCGATGAGACCAGCAGAGGCGATGAGACCAGCAGAAGCGAAGAGAGCTGCGGCGGCGAAGAACCCTGCGGAGGAGAACGTGATCGTCTCAGAGGATCCTCCCGACGCGAAATACACCATCACCGGGAGGCGCGTCTACTGACCCTGGAGAGCCTGTCAAACTGCCCTGCAATTGCGGAGGCTCTGCACGAACGAGAGTGAGCCGATGTGGCGCGCCCTGCGATTGTTCTCCGTCAAAGATAACAATTGCGACGAGAAATCGCGAACTATATAGCGAGCAACAACCGGCATCCGGACGTAACCACGAAATGTCCGTATTGCCGACAACTCAGGAGTTGGGTGTAAGGTGCCTCCTGCGAATGTCCGAATAGCCGGTTTTACGTCCAAGTGAATAACTTCCGCTTTGCCCGTCGTCCGCCGCCCGGAATCTCGGGTTGACCCTCCGGAATCTTTTAAGAAACACCATGCCCCCCGTGAGGAGCAATGAAACAAGTCCTCACAGAAGTGGAGCCCATTTACTTTCTCGATTCAAAGGCTGCTGAGCTTCTCAAGGAAGAGCGCGAGTGGTTATCCCCGTGCCAGCCGAACAGGAGGGTGTTATGACCGTCAACAGGCCAACGCTTCGCTCCCACGCGGGCTGCCTTGAAACTGTGCAGGACGCGCTGACCTTACTTCTGACGGCGACGAGTATGCAAGCTGACCCTGTCAATCGGAGGATTCAACGATAAAAAATAAAGCGCTGGTTCTGCTACTCATTTTGCCTTTTCTTGCACCTGGCTGACGTATGAGAATACTTGCGGACAGGCGATTTATGTAACGCTCGTCTCCAATGCAGACACTAAGGTGGGAGCGCTCGAACTTGACCCAGGTGGACATAGTGGCCCGGGCTTGAGTGCGAATAAGGTAAGGGCTATCCGAGGTGTAGAAGTCTACGCTTGTCCGTCTGGCTACTATGCCGTTAATACCCCGACAATCGGATTTGTACGAGGGCTGTGCCTCTCTACGGGTGCAAGCAGAGTTGATTCTCCGGACTATGTCGTCTCCAACTCGGAGTCGGAGAGTCCAAAGCGTCTCAGATCTTCATGACCAGCCCAATGTTCGGATTGCCGGCCATCGACGAATTGCGAGGCATCTACGACCTCAGCATCAACGTTCGGGAACTATGCTGGCCGGGATCCCATTGTGACGCGATAAGGTGGCCAAAACTTGCATGGAGACCTAAACCCTGGATGGACGGGAATGCAATGAGAACTTGCCGATGACACTGACTTAGGGGATTTACACTGACGAGATGAATTCAGGCGACAGTTTAGCCCACGAAATCGAGGGATCGAAGGAGTTGGCGCGAGTTGGTGATTCAGTCGCTGCACTCGAGCCTCCACGTCTCTTCACCAAGGGGGTGAATGCGAAACAACGCCATTGTTGGCTGAATCCTCGCCAACAGTAGTCTGACTTCATCAACAGCTACCTACGACACCGGCGAAGGCGGTTATCCAAACATTCGGCGCGTGGTGTTTGCCGCCGCGATTCTCTTGCGCCGTTAATCTGCTACACTCACTTTCCATTAGTCGAGAATTCGCAAATAAGGTGTCGATATGAACATAGTTCAAAGTCCGCTCACGCTGATTATGACCATCAAGTCACCTGACGATTTTGCTCAGTTGAGTGGCTTGCTCACCAAGATTCAGAGTGCCCCTCCGGAACAGAATCCAATCTGGGTTGCCCTGACAAAACTGAAGACCGTGCATTTTGCCAGATTCGTCTTTCTCGCGAACAACACCCAGTTAGCGGTCATCACGACGTATGACGGGGACTTCGATAAGTACATCAATGACTTTATAGATACGATCGGAGACGTCTTCAATGCTCTGCTCGCGCATATGCAAGGCGCGCCCCCTCTGCCCGTGCAGCAGAATCGGGATGCTTTTCTGGCCTATGTAAAGCAGAATGACCTTCGGGGGCTCGATCCGTTCTACAGCGCGTATCCTCAGGCTTCTGTCGTGACAATCCTCGACGCGCTCAATCAGGGCTGACTTTATGGTGCCACTGGATGATGTTCAGGGCTTGATCCTGCGGAGCTATGGCATGGATTGCGCCGCATTCTTGTTGCTGCGCGTGCAGGAGCCAGCGGGTGCACGTCGAACCCTCGGGAGTCTTTCTGTAACCGCGGGTACACTCTGGCAGGAGAAGCCCGCTTTCTGCGTGAACGTCGCCCTCACTATTCAGGGCCTCGCAGCGCTGAACGTTTCGCCAGCTTCTCTCAACTCTTTTCCCCAAGACTTCGCAGCGGGCGCCTTCAGCCGTTGTGCGGAGGTCGGTGACATCGGACCCTGCTCTGCTGAGAACTGGAACTACGGACTCGGTCAACCTGGACTGCACGCGCTCGTTCTCCTCTTCGCTCAAAGCCCTGACGTCCGTGACGCCCAGACGGCCCTGCTTCGACAAACCCTGATCTCAGGTGGTGCGTGGTCGGAGGTCGCAACGCTTCCTGGCGATGTCCTCCCAGGAAGTGTTGCCCACTTCGGGTATCGAGACGGCTTTTCCCAGCCGACGGTCGATTGCGGCATCGAGAATCCATTTCCCGACAAGCAGCCTGTTGCGCCGGCAGGTGAGTTCCTCCTCGGCTACCCCAGCCAGTTTGACCAGTTCAGCTATCCAGTTCCCCTACCGGACGAACTGGGCCGCAACGGAAGCTTCATGGTGCTGCGAATATTGGAGCAGGATTGCGCCGCCTTCGACGCACTGCTGAACCAATCGAAGGAGCGTTACGGCATAGATGGAGAACTTCTGGCGGCAAAGATCATGGGTCGCTGGCGCAACGGAACGCCGCTGAGTATTTCGCCCAGCTCCGATTCGCCGGTCCCGCCATTGGCAACCTCGGACTTGAATCGATACGATTATGTCCCGTCGGATGCCGTTCCCGATGCCTTCAATGATCGCCGAGGCTTGCGCTGTCCAATCGGCGCTCACATGCGCCGCGCCAATCCGCGGGGGTCAACGATTGCCGGAGATGGCGGTTCGCGGCATCGCATCGTCCGCCGCGGTATTCCCTACGGCTCGCCTTACGATCCATCGAATCCGAACGATGGCATCAAGCGCGGACTTCTCGGCCTCTTTATTGGGGTGAGCATTAAAGACCAGTTTGAGTTCCTTATGTCCGAATGGATGAACGGAAGCACCTTTGCTCCCGGCATCTACGGCACGACTGATCCAATTCTGGGAAACTCTGCCGAGGGGGAAAACACATTTGTCATTCCTCGTGACAATTCCACGCCCCTCGTCATCTCGCATTTCCCTCGCCTTGTCACCACTCGCGGCTCCGCCTACACTTTCCTGCCCAGCATTACTGGCCTGCGTTTCATCGCGAATCTTCCATCATGAAGACTGCCAGGACATACGAAGAACCATTTCTGCACAGACGCCGGCGACGTCAGAACGCATATGCTCGCCAGCGATGTTGGATTTCTCGGCCCTACCATACCGAACCAGCAGCAGAGTACACAGATCAGAGTCAGATCTGAAGCATTTAGCCCTTTCATGCACATCATTGTTGCGATACGCCAGCCGACTCCGATTGTCAGAATGCCAGACGATCGCTGCGTTCGCTGACCGTCAGTGTCGGATATCGGTCGCAATTTTGTCACACCAAAGCTTGACTTCCGCCATCGACCCGTGCCATAACTCACTCGGGAAGAGCCGCTTAGACCATGAGTTCGTACTCAAACCAACGCCAACCTCTGTGGCACGCCGGTTGCACAGCTTCGTGACATGGACTTACGTGAAAACAAGGATTTTCCGTCAAACAGCGCAACGCACGGTCTCGCTTTGGATGAATATGACCTTGTCATTCTGGGCGACGGGACCGGAGCGACGCTCGCCGCATGGACATTCGCGGGTCAAGGACAGCGCGTTGCGGTAATAGAGCGAAAGTACATAGGTGGCTCTTGCCCGAACATTGCCTGTCTCCCCAGCAAGAACATTGTTCAGAGTGCGAGGGTTGCGTCCTACTTGCGTAGAGGGAAAGAGTTCGGCTCCATGACGGATACCTTCCACATCGACATGCCGGCGGTGCGGGACCGGAAGCGCGCGATGGTGTCGGGATTAAATGATATGTATCTCGAGAACTTCAGGCAGACTGGGGCCGAGTTCATTCTTGGATCAGGACGCTTTATGGGACCGAAAGCTCTGGAGGTAACGCTTGAAGACGGGACTACTCGCCGACTCCGCGGGACCAATGTGATTGTTAGCACGGGCACGCGGGCTGCTTCGAAACCAATTCCGGGACTATCTGATGCACAACCACTGACACACATCGAGGCACTCGAACTGGATGTGGTCCCACGGCACCTCATCGTGCTGGGCGCAGGCTTTGTTGGACTGGAACTGTCGCAGGCGATGAGCCGGTTCGGTAGCAAGGTTACGGCATTGATCGAAATGACCGCTTGCTCCACCTGGAAGATGATGATGTGACCAGTGGTCTTGCCAGTTTGTTCACGCACGAAGGCATTGAGACAGTTCTGAATGCAAAAGTGAAGCATATCTCTGGTAGATCCGGCACTGCGGTGACGGTTGTTGTCGACCAAGGGGGAAGAGAAAAGACTCTCGTGGGCACCCACCTGCTTGTGGCGGCAGGGCGACGTCCAAACACAGAAAATATAGGACTCGAGTTGGCAGGGGTCGAGTTGGATGAGCGCGGTTACGTCAAGGTGAACGGACGGCTTGAGACGACCGCGCCAGGCGTCTGGGCTATCGGCGAGGTTGCCGGAACCCCTAAGTTCACACATGTCAGTGTTGACGACTTCCGCGTCGTCCGCGACAATCTTGCAGGCGGCAATCACGTTACAACATGTCGACTAATCCCCTACACCCTTTTCACAGATCCCGAACTCGCGCGAATCGGTCTGACGGAGAAGGAAGCCAAAGGGCAAAACATAGCCTATCGCTTGTTCAAAATCCCAATGGAGCGAGTGCTGCGAGCCCACACTCTCTCCGAGACACGCGGATTTTTTAAAGCGTTGGTAGGGCTCGACAATGATCTCATTCTTGGCTTCACCGCGTTCGCTGTTGATGGCGGCGAGATTATGGCGTCGGTCCAGACTGCGATGATAGCCGGCCTCCCTTACACCGCACTCCGCGATGCCATCTGGGCCCACCCAACGCTTGTCGAGGGACTGACTCCCTTGTTCTCGTCTGCTCCATCCCTATCGACAGCCTCATAAGGTGCAGGGACGGTCGTCATCAGAACCTATATGCCGTCCATATCTTTGCGTCCGTTCAGAAGCTATTAGGCTTTGCAGCTCTCTATGGATTTAGGGGGGAGCGACCCAGCCGAGTCCGATCTGTTGAATTCACCATGGCCTAATCAGTTTTATTCGAGCGGACGATTCCATCTCTTCAGTTTGGCTCACCTTCGCTGGGATAAAAGCACTGGTGCTCCGAAATGCGGGCCGGACTTTTTGCCAAGGTCGCGTCTGCTTTGATGATCAGTTTTTGTTTTCTGCCAGAATGGCTTTTCTCCCGAAATAGCTGATTAGATAAAGAGACGCTCCAAGAGATATGACATCTTTGAAGAGAAACAAGCCCAAGAAGCTCATATACTTCATTCCGTGAACCACAGTTATCGTGCCCGGTGTTGTGATGATCATTGTGCTGGTCGTAAAGAACATCAGCGTCGCGACGAAGCCGCCTACGATACCTGCTTTAGGCTTTATATAGCCAGTCACAAACAATATCGCGGCAAGCCACTCGGTAAGACCGATCAAATCGGAACCGAGATATGGCCCGAATAATTTGAAGTGCCAGCTGATCAGCGGACTATTAGAAACCAGGGGAACTATGCCATCCGCTCCTGGAGCAGTCATTTTATAAGTTCCGGCCCAGAAGAGCATGACGATCAAGCCGATGCTGATGACCAGGAAAGGAATATTACGATCATCTATCCATGTAGCCAATTCAGTTAGTTTGTTCTTTGGTTGCCCATGAGAAACCACGCTCTGTTCCAGTGTGTTCATCTTTTGTATCCTTCCGTCGCTTTCGTAAATTCGTACGTGACGTAATCAGTTGCTAAGTTGCAATCAAGACGCCAACCACTGCCGGCCCTTCCTGTGTGGCAGGTGGTCGAGCTAAATAGGTTCTGCTCTGCAGAATCGATAGGAAATTTCGCTACATCGTCAGTCTCCGGCAGATGAAGTTGCGATGGATGTCCGACACTGACGAATGTTTGTCACACGGTGCGTCACAGTGCGAGGCCAGTACGGCACTCACGACGACCTTTGCATGTGGTGATAGCCTGCGCGCTCTTAGAGTTGCCGCATCCTCCATATAAAGGCCGGCAAAGTATTTGGGTTTAGCGAGTCGAAGACTTTGACCTTCCTGCACTAGATGCCTTTGGTTTCACCACCGTCCATGCGTACGGAGGTGCCTGTCATCCACTTGGCTGGTGACACCATGTAGGCCATCAAGTCAGCGATTTCTTCTGGTGTTCCATAGCGAGCTATGCCCGCCTTTTCAGGAAACTGCTTCGTGGCCTCTTCAACGCTCATGCCGTGCTCCGGAGCCCAGTGTTCCATGAAGGAGCGGCGACGACCTGTCATGACTGCGCCCGGAACTACGCTGTTGACTTGAACTCCATCTTTAATGCCTTGTTCTGCGAAGGCCTTCGCCAGCGCAATGATGGCGGCGTTGATGGTCGCTACGGCTGCGAAACCTGGCTTCGGATCCAGGGCCGCGCTTCCAGAGATTAAAACGACGGAGCCGCTCGAGGCTTTGAGTGCATCCCAGGCTTGTACAGTGAGGCGGCGTGCACCGTGAAGCTTGAGTGCCATGCCGTCGTCCCACTGTGCATCCGTCATCTCGAACAGATCAATCTGCGGTACCGCACCGGCGATGTTAACCAGGGCGTCGATTCTGCCAAAGCGATCGAGGACGCCTTTGACGATGACCTCAGCCGCCTGGGGCTCGCGCAGATCGAGCGCGTAGATCAGTGACTCCGCATCGACCGAGTTGACGGCGGATGCAGTTTTCTCCAATTCGTCCTTATTCCTGGCTACGAGTATGACTGCGGAGAAGTCGCGCGCCAGCCGGATTGCGGTTGCCCGACCGATCCCCTGGCTCGCACCGGTGACAATGGCGACAGATTTCATAACGGTCATATGATTGCCCTTTCGATCTGCTTAGATCCGGGGTGAAACTCGTTACGGTGAAACGCTATCGTGAGAGGGTTTGACGCGCGGCTTCAAGGACCACGCCGATAACGACTTGCGGGTCTGAATACATAGGCGTGTGGTCCACACGATGCGACCGAATCGTTGCGCCCATACGATCCGCCATGAAGCGCTGGGTTTTCGGGGGGATCATGCGATCCTCCTCCGCGATCAAAAACCACGACGGTTTTGATTTCCACAGCGGCACTGGCGCCTGCTCTTGAATGCACTGAACCCCAAGTGGCCGTTGCACAGCCGCTGCAATTTTTGCTTGGTCTGCAGAGGCCTTATGCGCAACCGCCCGGCGAAATCCATCGTCCGGCATCCATATAAGACCATGGGAATCGGGAGACATCTTCGGCGCTTCGGGAGAATTTGGGTTGAGATAGAACACCTTGGCTACGGTTTCGCCCTCATCCGGCGCGAGCGCCGAGATATAGACCAGAGACTTGACTCGGTCTTCCCGTACAGCGGCGATCACTGCTCCAGAATAGGCATGCCCCACCAGAATGACCGGGCCGCTCGTCCGTTCCAGCACCTGACTCAAAGCGGTAGCGTCGTTGGTTAGGGACGTGAGCGGAATCGGCGCACAGATGACTTGAAGACCACGCTGTTCCAAAGGCAGAATGATGTTGCTCCAACACGAACCGTCGGCCCACGCAGCATGCACCAAAATTATCGTTGAGTTCCGAGGAAATTCACTCACCGCGGAAGCCTGCGCCTGCGAACTCGCAGCGGCTTGTGTCGTGTTTTGTGCTTGCACAACTTCGCTGAAAGAGCCCTTGAGCAAAACCCCCAGAGATGTGGCTGTGAGAGCACCTAAAAAGCTACGACGTTCCATCATTTTCCTCCTGGTTTTATTTACTTGTTCGGCCAGACACGCCGGCATCCTGGAGAAACTCCTTCATGGAGAAAGCTATATCTACCACGTGAGTCTCTATGGCGAAGTGACCGGTATCCAGGAACTGGACCTTCGCATTTGGCAGATCATTACGGAACGCCTCAGCTCCTGCCGGAATGAAGAATGGGTCGTTCTGACCCCAGATCGCCAGCAAAGGCGGCTTCGATTTGCGGAAATAGTCCTGAAACCGCGGGTAAAGCTTCACGTTCGATGCGTAGTCCAGGAACAAGTCGAGCTGGATCTCTTTGTTTCCCGGTCGTTCGAGCAACGCGGCATCCAAGGTGTACGACTCAGGCGTCACGCTTTCCGGATTCGCTACTCCGTGCGTGTACTGCCAACGAGTTCCTTGGAAGTTCAGGATGTTTTGACGGATCACGTCCCTGTTTTCTTTGGTCGGCTCAGACCAGTATTTTCTGATGGGTGCCCACGCGTCGCCGAGGCCTTCTTCATAGGCATTGCCATTCTGTGAGACGATCGCAGTGATCCGTTCGGGGCGGCTCATCGCCAGACGGAAGCCTGTGGGAGCACCGTAATCAAACACGTATATCGCGTAGCGCTCTAAACCGAGAGCATCTGTGAACGCCTCCAATGCGCGTGCCAGCGCGTCGAACGAGTAGGCATAGGCTCGTGTCTCAGGCACTCTCGTGAATCCGAAACCGGGCAGGTCCGGTGCGATCACTCGGAACTGGTCTGAGAGGCGTGGAATAAGCTCGCGAAACATGAAGGACGACGTCGGAAATCCGTGCAGCAGGAGCACAACCGGTGCATTTGGGTCGCCGGCTGTCCGATAGAAAACTTCAATTCCATCTGCTTCAATGGTATGAACGGATGTCACCGGTATCGCGAACTTAGCAAGGACAGTACACATAAAGCCTCTTCTCTCTCTGGTCTGGTTGATCGTGGACGAGTCTCTGTCGGTCTCCGCTTTGATTGGGGTTCTCTGGAACAACCGAGTGCCCGCAGATGTGTTAATGCAGGCGTAAGGCCAAACCTAGAACTCACGATCCACGTCGGGGCACGCAGCTAAATCCCTAAGCTCCTGCAGGATAGGTAAGGGGAACGCGAAAAGATATCTGTCGCTCGCTGACCAAGACGTGACGAATATCCAACAGTGACGAAAGTTAGTCGCGAGATTTATCGCGCCAGCAGCACGGGTCGTAACGATCACGGCGCGATCTGCGCTCGAGGAGTTTGCTGTGCAGGGTGAATGTTCAACTTCACCAGAGGACGATCAGCGACCGCAATCCCCCCAGAGAACCTGCCTCCGAACTGAGTGGTGGCGTCAAGAGCATGCGTACCAGGCACACTGGATCTTTGGCTTTCGAGCATGCTTGGAGGGCTCTTGGCTGATGGCGTCTTTAGCGCTCAAGAGGATTCGGCACAACCAGATTGATGGCACCGATGTCTTCAGACCTGACGAACCGAACTCTCGACGGCGTTCTCTCATTAGGAAGAAACGGGACGCACGATACGATGCTTCCGCATCTTGTAAACAAGAGAGGTGCGCTTCATCCCCAACCGCTCGGCCGCTCCGTTTCTGCCGCCTACGACCCAATCGCTGGCCTCGAGCGCACAGAGGATGTGATCTCGCTCTACTTCTTCAAGACCTGTCATGGGCGTGTTCGATTGCCTTGCGGCGGTGAAAGGCTCAAGTTCGGACGTGGGTGCTCGCAAAATAGTGTGAGGAGAAAGGATGACGGCGCGCTCGATAAAGTTCTGCAATTCGCGGACGTTTCCCGGCCAGCTATATCGCACGAGCGCATCCATCGTCTCCGCAGGGATCGTGTCGATCCTCTTGTTCATGCGTCGTGCGTACAGGTCTGTGAAGTGCAAGACCAGTTTCGGGATATCTTTTGTACGTTGCCGCAAGGTGGGGACATGGATCGGGAATACTTTTAGCCGATAGTAGAGGTCCTCACGGAACGTCGCCTGCTTTACCATCACGGTCAAATCCCGATGGGTCGCCGCAACAAGCCGGACGTCAACCTTGTGAGTCCGGTTGCTCCCGAGCCTTTCAAACTCCTGCTCTTGCAGGACTCGGAGCAGTTTTGCTTGCAGTTCCAGAGGAATGTCGCCGACTTCATCCAAAAAGAGTGTTCCCTTGTGAGCGAGTTCGAAGCGCCCCGTCTTCTGTGCAACGGCCCCGGTAAATGCCCCTTTCTCGTGACCGAACAGCTCACTCTCAAGGAGCCCAAGCGGAATTGCAGCGCAGTTCAACTTAACAAACGCACGATCCCGGCGGCTGCTCAGATTGTGAATAGCCCGGGCAATCAGTTCCTTGCCGGTACCCGTCTCGCCCTGAATTAACACGCTCGAATCTGTCGGCGCCACAACGGCCACCAGATGTAGAGCGCTCTTCAAGGCGGGGCTCTCACCGACGATTGACCCAAACTCGGCCCGGATCTCTTCTTCTAGATACAGCCTCTGTTTAGCTTCTTTGTCTCGATCCTTTGTCGCCTTTTCGTACTCCAACGTGTTCTCAACTGCAATCGCTATCTGACAGGCCACCTGCTCAAGTAAGACGACGTCGTCTTGCTCAAAAGGATGGTTCGAACGTCTAGAGAGCATTAGAACGCCAACTACGCGATCACGGCTTAAAAGCGGAAGATAACACCCCACGCTGAGGGCTTCCTCAATTACGTGCTTGTAAAGAAGCTGGCCGTTAGGATTCCCATAAATTTCAGGATCCCCGCAGACCTGTTCGAAGCTATCGATCCGGATGCTCTTGCCCTCACGTAATACCTGACCTGAGATCGAACCATTCATCGGGACCAGGGATCCCTCGCGGAAAGGCCCTCTCGCGTCTGGGTTGTACAAGTTGTTGACGCGTAACTCGCCGCTTTCGGAATCGGGTAGCAACAAGGCGGACACGTCACATTGCATTGTCTTGAATAGATTCGTCGAAAGCGCCTCAACCACTTGCCGGAGGTCCAGCCTGGATGTCACGCTGCTTGTGATTTCCAGAAGCAATCGCAGACGATCGCGTTCATACCGTAACTTTTCTTCATTCAAGTGACGCTCAATCGCAATTCCGGCGATATGACTGGCGCTCTCGATCAAGTGCAGATCGGCGGCGTCAGGGCTCCGCGGTTCACGATAATGAATGGCGAACGTCCCAAGGACTTGACCTTCGTTCGTAAACAACGGCTTCGACCACACTGCTCGGATTCCAAAAGGTAAGAGCCGATGACGATAATGATCCCAGACCGGATCAGTGAGAACGTCGTTTACATAGACCGGCGCCTTGCGATAGACGGCTGTGCCACAGGATCCACCCCTTGGACCGATCGCCATCGATCCTGCGCCAGAGATGAACCCTGGGAGACCGGGTGCCGCTGCACAATAGAGTTGCTTTCCGTCCTCGTGGGGAAGCCAGATGGTGCACAACGTCCCATCGCCCGAAGATTCAACTAGTTGGGCAATAATTGTAAGCACCTCAGCCAAAGGAGCTCCAGTGAGGATTAGCCGCAGAGTATTGAGCACCGATTCGGAGGAAAGCAAACCTGACGCGGTATGCGCGTCTTCGGTGCTCAAGTTCAGCTTCGAGCAAGATTGTGTTAAAGACTCCATCGGTTCTCATTTTCTCAACGACTCCGCCGGGAGAGCGTAGGACTAAATTGTAGTCCGAGTTTGACGCAACACTTGTCCGTGAAGAACAAGATGGGGATGGGCGCTTGTCCTACAAACTCTTCGGCTCATTCCCCGAGAACTCATCCGGCGCGATCTTCAGAACAACTCTAGCCGCGGAACCGAAATGGAACGCTCCGTATGTACCCCCTTGCGCCTGAAGTGACGCGATTGATGGTTAACAAGGTCTACACCGACCTCCTCCATTGACTTGCTCGCGCCGGCTGGGCCGTGAATTGGTTTGAGCCGGTGACCGATCTTCAGTACAACGGCGACAAGTGAGACCTGCTGGAAACCCGAAGTTAAGAGAGCTGAAGCATGGTGCTTGGACACAGAACAGACTCCAGAAAATCGCATCGAGCGACGATATGCATATTGCTCCACTCTGAGACGATGGCGTGACATATGGAACTCCCACCTGGATATGGTCCGTCTTCGTTGATGAAAACCTCTATGTGAGGGCCTACAACGGGACGGGTTCGCGTTGGTACAACGCTGCCTTGAGCAGAAGGTAGGTCAGATCACCGCGGCGGGAAAAACAACGGATGTCAGCTTTGAACTAGTAGAGGGAGCAATGAACGCATAACGAGCAGCCCGGATTCAATTGGAGTGAACCCCAGCCCCACTTGATAAAGCTGAGGCAGAAGGAATGGTCCCCCAATTCGGAGCTTAGTGAAAAAGCTGCTGCTCACGACGGCTCTAAATGTACGGATAGTAAATAGCTTGAGCTGTAACAGAGGAAATGTGAGGCTTTTAGCATGAACTCCGTAATCGGCAAGCAGGAACGTAGATGGCACCAACAAGCCGGACATCTCTCGAGCGCTCAGACTGACGCCCACCATAGAATCACAGCCACCATCCTTTATCGAAGAAGCCGGCTATTCTTTCGATATCGATCAATATCGACGTGGTAGTCGCAATCGTATGTCGATGGACGTAGACTCATCTTGACGGTCCGGGCTCCGATTCAACAGGAGAAACCGAAATGGAGGCAGATGAATCCACAACCGCCCGAAGGCCCCAGGGAGAAATAGCAGGGAGCCAGCCGACATCCGCAGAACCCAAATATCACCCCGCCCTCTCAACCGCTGGTAAGGCCATTGGGCTCTATCAGTTGCTGCAATTGATCGGTGAGGGTGGGATGGGAGAGGTCTGGCTTGCAGAGCAGAAGCAGTCCGTCCGACGCCGTGTTTCTGTCAAGCTAATCAAGGCCGGCATGGACACGCGAGAAGTGATTGCCCGCTTCGAGTCTGAGCGCCAGGCACTTGCGTTGATGAGTCACCCGTCGATCGCTAAGGTCTTCGACGCTGGCTCAACTGTCGATGGCCGCCCCTATTTCGTGATGGAATATGTGGCTGGCTTGCCGATTAACGCTTATTGCGATCGGCACAAGCTCAATATTCGGCAGCGGCTCCGACTATTTCTTGCTGTATGCGACGGAGTCCAACATGCTCATCAGAAAGCCATCATTCACCGTGATTTGAAGCCCTCGAACATACTGGTTTCTGAAGGAGAGAGCAACCCGATCCCCCACATCATTGACTTTGGCGTGGCCAAAGCCACTGCCCAGCATCTGAATGCCGGAACGATGTACACCCAGATCGGCACGCTGATTGGTACCGTGGGCTATATCAGTCCCGAGCAGGCCGATTCTCGCGGGGAGGACATCGATACGCGAAGTGATGTCTATTCGCTTGGCGTAGTGCTTTACGAGTTGCTTAGTGGTACTTTGCCTTTCGATTTTCGAAAGCTGGCCTACGATGAAGTACTGCGGCGCTTACGCGATGAGGATGCACCGAATCCGAGCGGCCGACTTCTAACGGAGAGTGAAGATTCACAAGCAATCGCAAAGAATCGCGGTGTGGACCCGCAATCTCTGATCGGCTTGTTGAGTGGAGATCTTGATGCCATCGCCCTACGAGATCTCGAAAAGGACCGGTCACGCCGCTACTCCACCCCGATGGAACTGGCTGCCGACATCCGTAGGTACCTCGACAACGAGCCAGTTCTGGCGCGTGCGCCTAGTGCTATCTACCGAGCGCACAAATACATCCGCCGCCGCAGACTACGTGTCACGCTGGTGAGTTTGTCAGTACTTCTGGGTATAGTCTTTGCGATAGCCCAAGCGATTGAGCTTAGGAGCATCCGACGCGAACGCGACCGGGCTGACCGAATCACAGAGTTCCTGACAAACATGTTTAAGGTCTCTGCTCCGAGCGAAGCGCGTGGCAACACCGTAACAGCGCGGGAGATCCTCGACAGGTCGTCAAATGAGATCGAGAGAGATCTGGATCGCGATCCCGCGGTTCGTTCCCAGCTGATGCTGGTTATGGCCAAGACCTACGAAAACCTCGGCCTCTTTTCGCGAGCGCACGCATTGATGGAACGTATTTTGCAGGACCGGGTAAGAACACTGGGGGCCGATAACCCGAAGACATTGGAGGCAAAGTCCCAGATGGCATGGATACTCTATCTCGATGGGCATGATGCCGAGGCCGAAGGCTTGATCCGGTCAACGATCGATACTCAAAGCCGCATCCTTGGTGCCGAAAATCCCTCGACCCTCGAATCCAGGGATCGCCTCGCACGGATCCTGCTCCGGCAAGCGCACTATGCCCAGGTGGAAAAACTTGAACGGGAGTCGATCGATATCAGCAATCGGCGTCAAGGCCCGGAAAATCCGCACTGCGATTTATGGATGGGCTGGCCAATGCATTGAACGGCGAAAATCGCTTTGCAGAAGCCGAAGCGGAGTATCGCCAATTGCTCGATGGGGAGCGCCGCAACCTGGGCGCAGACCATCCCGATACTTTGGCAACCGTTCACGATCTCGCCACCGTGTTTCTGGATCAGGGCAACTATGAGGAAGCCGAGAAGCTGTACCGGGAAAATCTTGAGATCGAGAAGCGCGTCCTGGGACCGGAACACCCGGATACGGCGAACTCGATGACGACGCTAGCCAATACCATTCGATTCATCGATGGCCACAATGCAGAAGCCGAAAACCTATATCGAAAGGCGCTGGAGATAGAGTCACGGGTTGTGGGGCAGGATCACCCGTCGACGACGCGTGCCCAAGAGGGACTCGCGAACGTACTCTCCGCTGAGCAGCGCTATCCTGAGGCTGAATCATTGCTACGGCAGGTTCTGGCCACCCGTCAGCGCCTCCTCGGCGACGAGCATACCGACACGCTTCTTTCGCAATACAACCTCGCAACAGTGCTCAAGCAGGAAAACAGATATGAAGAAGCGGAAACCCTGATGCGTCACACTCTGGAAGCGCAAATACGTCTGCTGGATGCGAGCGACCCAGACACATCTGCATCTCGGTCGCTTCTCGCCGACATCTTGCTCAGAGAACAGCGCCCCCTGGAGGTGGAGGAGTTTGCCAGACGTGCCTTCGATGACCAGCTGCGAACTCTTGGCCCGCATCACCAAGACACTCTTGAGAGTCTCAGAATTCTCGGGGACGCTCTAACTAGGACTGGGCGCTACGAGGAGGCGAAAAGGATGTACATGGATACAATCGCCAGTATCGGCGCAGATTCGAGACATACGGCACGCGAGGGCGTTGTTGACCTCTGGTATAACCTCGCCTGCTTGGCCGTTCGCACGGGACGTCGAGATGAAGCTTTCGCCTTTCTCGAGCACGCTATAGAAGCCGGCTATGACAATGCTCCTTTCATGCGTGCTGACGAAGATTTGAAACCACTGCACAGCGACCCGCGCTTCGATAAGCTCTTAGCGAGAGCAACGGCCACCAGTCGACAGCCCGCGCTAGTTTCGAGATGAGACGCAGACCAACTTGGTAGGGCACCCCGCAAACGCAGGAGCTCGGCTGCGGAGGCGAAACGGCGCAGAAAGCGATCCCGTTTGAGTTGCCGGAGTTGCTCGATGTATCCCGGAGGGATTCGGAACTGCTGGCGACGGGGACGATAGATCGGCAGCGGCGCCACCGTTGTGGGTGATTCCGATACCGGCGGGGGGCTCACCCACTGCGTGACACTACGGCGTGGGATGCTTCCTGGTCGCTGGATGGGAGAGAGATGGTTTACGTCCAGGGAACTGCGCTCTATCGGGCGAAAAGCGACGGGAGCGAAGCGAGGCGGCTGGTAGCCTTGCCCGGCCTCGGATGGCAGCCGCGATGGTCACCCGACGGAGAAGGGTTGCGCCCAACGGCCATCGATGTTAAAGCATCAATCACCACGCTGTGGGAGGTTTCGCGAGAGGGAACGGGTTTGCGACCTCTGCTGTCGGAGTGGCAGAGCGGGTGGCAACCTGCTGACGGGCCAGCGAGTACTTGCTGCGGAAGCTGGAGTCCTGACGGGAAGTATTTGTCCTTAGGTGACACTGGGGGCTATCGGAAATCTGGTCGATGCCCGCCGATCCGAGCTTTCTCGCACGCGTCATTGGAACCATTGGTGCACCAGTGCTGATCACCAGCGGGCCGTTGAGTTAACTCCCGGATGTTCCGCAACCCTTCGGTTACGCGCCCGAACGGCCAACAGCGGGTAAGGTGCGGTTTGCCCGTCATCCGCGCAGAAGTCTAGACTGCGGTGATGCCGCAATTCGCCACAGGATCCTTCGATTAGTGCATCGGTGATTTCGCAACAAGTAAGAAGACAACTTTCGGTTGGCGACTCGCCCCAGGAGCGGTAAATACCTAGTAGGTGCGTCTCATCAAGAGCTTAGGTTTAGAGGATCTTCCTCCTGGATGCCCCTTTGGAGGATCCTGTGAGTTCACAACTTTTTGCAATTTGTTGCTCCGTTGTGACATATCGCCGAGTTTTCTTGCTTATTCTTCAGTCCGATGGGAATGGGGCGTTTGTCAGAGCGCACTATGCGCCTCTCCAAGAGAGTCGATATGGCGAAGTTTCAAGTTCGTCGATGGTCAGAGCGTCCACGCATGTTGGTATTCATGCTGGGAGTTATGTTGCCCGCTGCCGCGCTCATCGCGGTCGGTGTGTGGCACCTGAGGACCATACAACGTGAAAAATCGATCGAGGCTGTCTTTCAGCGAGAGTATCAACAGGTTCTGGCTATCGCCGAAAAGCGGATTGATGCGCGCGCCTATGAGATCGCCGAGGAAGCCAGTGCGAAGTTTCCCGATGCGAGCCAGGGGGACCAACTCGAGGCTTTCCTGAAGTCACACCCCGACATTGCCCATGCATTCCTATGGAGAAAAGGTCACGTTGAAAATCAATCTCAGCATGATCGGATGGGCGATCCAGAATTTGTGGAAGAAAGCAAGAAGTTCTCATCCATGATCGGACCTTGGTTCGATCTGGACTCCGAAGAACTGATCGGCAAGATTAAGAAGATTGAGACGACCGAGGGACGGCACGTTTTCATTACGTCGAACTGGGTAACCAGAGGCGACAAGATGCAATATCAGTCGTTGGTGGTGTTTAAGCCTCGCGGTTCTACCGCAGAGCATCCCGCCCTGGCAGGGTTGATCTATGACACGGATTACCTGAGCAACAAGTTTTTCCCTCAAGCGCTGGAAGAGGTGCTGCCAGATCAGAATAAGAACGATACATCTCATCCTATTCCGGAGATCATGGTGCGGAGTTCAAAGGAGCATACTCCTTTGGCTGCTTCGCGTTGCTGGGATGGAGGCGCCCCTGAAGTAGAGCGCGGTTTTGACACAGTCTTCCCCGGATTGATCCTGGGAATCAAGCTGCACGGGACTACGATTGCGAACATCAGCAACCACTTTGTGCGGACGGCCTTCCTCATTCTCGGAGCACTTTCCCTGCTGATGGGTGGAGGAATGTTGCTCGCTTATCGAAATGTCGCGCGAGAGCTTGCACTGGCTAAGTTGAAATCCGATTTTGTCTCGAACGTCTCGCATGAGTTAAGAACTCCTCTGGCACTCATTCGACTTTATGCAGAGACGCTCGAACTTGGACGCATCGCCAACCCCGGAAAGCGTCAGGAATATTACGAGATCATTCGCAAAGAAAGTGAGCGGTTAAGTTCGCTGATCAACAATATTCTGGACTTCTCGCGTATCGAGTCGGGCAAGAAAGAATACGACTTCCGCCAAACGGATGTGGCCGATTTGGTGCGGGGCACGCTAGAGTCATATCGCTTTGAAATAGAGCAAAACGGTTTCCAGTTTGAACAGAAGATCGATAACGATTTGCCGCAAGTGAGTCTGGATCGAGAAGCGATTGCGCGTTCGCTGCTGAATCTGGTGAACAACGCGGTGAAGTACTCGGCGACGGAGAAATACCTTGGGGTAAACCTCTACCGGCACAATGGCGACGTCAACCTTGAGGTTGTGGATCATGGAATCGGCATTCCCGCGAAGGAGCAGCCAAAGATCTTTGAGAAGTTCTATCGAGTGGGAGATCCAATGATGCACAACACCAAGGGAAGCGGACTGGGGTTGTCCCTAGTGCGCCATATCGTGCAGGCACATGGGGGTGAAGTCGCGGTTGAGAGCGAGCCCGGTCGAGGCAGCAAGTTCACTATTACTCTGCCAGTCCAGACTTCAGAGGTCCAGCAGGCGAAAGGGGTGCCGGCATGAGACAAAAAGATAAGACGAAGGTAACAGAAGCGCCGAGGCCAGCGAGAATTCTTGTCGTGGAGGACGAGCCCAATATGGTGGCTGGACTTCGAGACAACTTCGAGTTTGAAGGGTATGAAGTACTGACAGCGGGCGATGGAATCGAAGGCCTTCAGAGAGCGCTCGAAGAGTCTCCCGACCTTGTGGTCCTCGATGTCATGATGCCCCGCATGAGCGGGCTGGAAGTATGCAAACAGCTACGCGCTCAACGTGGTTCGATTCCGATCATCATGCTGACTGCCCGCGGGCAGGAACTAGACAAAGTGGTGGGCCTCGAACTCGGCGCGGACGACTACGTGACCAAACCGTTCTCAATCCGCGAGTTGTTGGCGCGAGTGAAGGCCGTGCTGCGACGCACGGCAGTGGTTCCCAAAAATCAGGATCAACACTCGTTCGGTAACGTGGAAGTCGATCTGCGGCGTCAACGAGTGCTCAGATCAGGCAAGGCTCTCGATGTCTCCTCTAAAGAGTTCGAGCTATTGAAGTACTTCATCTGCCATTCGGGCGAAACGCTCAGTCGTGATCGTCTTCTGGAAGAGGTTTGGGGATACGAGAACTTCCCAACTACCCGAACCGTGGATACGCACCTGGTACGTCTACGTCAAAAACTTGAACCCGATCCCGAACAGCCACAGTACTTCCTCACAGTGCATGGAACAGGGTATCGGTTTGTCGGCTAAGCAACGATCAGAATCTAAGAGGCATAGATTATGAACGAAGGCAGAGTACTACGAAGAAATGAAGGCAAGTTCCGGACTAACGGCGAGCGCCGAAGTTACAGCATGCCCCAATCCTCAATGGTGGGGTCGATGGTGTTGCCATCCGACGTGCCACTGCAGGACGAGAGGGACTCGCTTCTGCGAGAAAAACTGGATCTCCATTCCCAGCTGTTCGAGGCAGCACAGATCCAGCGCAAACTAAGCGGCCCGCGCGAGTTTCGCCGCGGTTGTTTACAGTTCGCAAGCGAGGTCTTCGCGGCGCGCTTTCTTCCTGGGGATTTCACGTCGTTCCTGCAAAGAGGGTCCAAGGTTCTTGTGGCGCACGGAGACATCGCCGGTAAAGGTGTTGCGGCTGGCATGTGGTTCACTAATCTGGCTGGCCTTTTGCAAAGTTACGACCGTCCGAGTTCCGACCCGGCAAAGATTGCCTCGGAGATAAATCGCCACCTCTGCTATCTGCGGCCGATTGCGCCGTTCGCCACGGCATTTCTCGCGCGGGTTGACTGCAATCTTGGAGAGCTCAGCTACTGCAATGCCGGCCATTTTCCGCCAATATTGCTTCGCGCGGATGGAAGGACTGAGCTGCTTGAAACAGGTGGCCCGCTGTTGGGTGCCATCGGAGGTGCGAGGTTCGAGTTGGGCAAACTGACTCTTGAACCCGGAGACACGCTTGTCGCATACTCCGATGGTGTACTTGAATGCCCCAACACTTCAGGCGACGAATTCGGGCTGGATCGGATAGTAGCGGCTCTACGAGGCGCCGAATCGACGCTAGCTCAAGGCACGCTCATGATGCTCCTTGCCACCTTACAAGACTTCGCGAACGGTAGTCCGCTTTGCGACGATGTCAGCTTGACAGTGATTCAACGCGACGCGACATGTCGACACCCGGAGGAACTTGCCGGATGACTTGTATTCCTCAACTACCCTTTGTGAACAGCGCAGTCCATCAATTTCGATCGCCTATTTCAGCAGTTGCAGCATCCCAAAGAGTTGGTCTTTTGAATCACTCTTGCCAGGTCTGGTTCTTGAGCTGGAAATGGAGTGTCTATTGGCGACAAACAGGGCGAGTCACTCAGTGAGGGTTCTGTCATCCCTATACCTAAGTTCCGGGTGTGTCATCGGCCACACGGACATTACCTATCCTTGGCGGTAATTTCCGTGTAGCCGTAATCCGGGAGTGACCGTAACATCTCACAAGCCGACTTAGTAGGGTTTGTGGACGGTGCAGCAGCGCGATAGATGCGATAGCTTGCACCTCATTTCATTCGTGAGGAACAGCCCTATGGTCGGACAGCGACGGGAAAAACTTTAATGTTGATCGTGCGATGGGGTGGCTATTTTGTCGCTTTCGCGGTGATGACGGCGGTGTAGACAGGGGCTTCCGAGTTCTCTGGATCGAGCATATTGCCCGCGTAGACTGCGCCGGTCTCGGGGTCGGTCACGACCGCGTAAGGGTGACTGCCTGCAGGCAATGTCTGAATGATCTTCATGCGTGAGGCGTCGATAACACTTATGTTGTTGCCCTGCATGTTGCCTACGTACACCCGAGCCCTGGTGGGATCGACCGCGACGGATTGCGGATGGCTGCCGACCGGAATCGTGCCTTTGACTTTGCCGCTGACTCCATCGATGACGCTGACGGTGTTGTCGGCGTAGTTGGTGACGTAGGCCATATGGGTCTTCGGGTTCACCGCGATCGCGCAGGGATAGTTGCCGACCTTGATAACCGTGTGTGTGCGCGATTCGAGATCGACGACGAGCACGTCGGCAGAACCAACCCCGGTTACATATAGCTTGCGGATTCCTTGATCGATGGCCAGAGCCCAGGCATGGATGCTTCCGACAGGCTCACGGGTGACCTCGCCGGTCGCTCCGTTCATGATGCGGAGATTGGGATCTTCGTACCCTAGCAGATAAACTTGATTGCTTTTCGAATCGACGGCGACGGCGTCTCCGGATCCGATGGCCCAGTCGCTGGGAGTATCGGTGGAGAGGTCGAGTACGGTCATCACCTTGCTGAAGGTGTTCGAGACGTACGCCTTGTTGGTGGCTTCGTTGACAGCGATGTAGTAGGGCCGGCGATCCGTTTTGATGGTGCCGGTAACTCGATCAACGGCGCCGTCGATGACGCTTACGTTGCCGGCGCCGGAGTTCACCACGTAGATACGATTGGTCGCATTGTTGACGGCGATGGCTTCGGGGCGCGTTCCGGTGGCTATGCTTGTGGCTACACCGGTCCGGCTGTTGATGACGACCACGGCTCCGTGGGCCTGATCGACAGCGTAGATCTTGTGCGCGGCGGCGTTGAGCACTATGCCACGATCGGAGATGAGAGTTCCGAGGGGTGGAACGGACGTGAGCGCCTGACCGCAGACGCTTCCACACGCGCAGCCTCCCAGGAGGGATGCAATGAAGGCCCAGAAAAGGAGGCGAAGGCAAGATGCCATGGCAACAACACGATAGCAACCGGGCCACGCAGCGCGCCGCAGGATTCGCGGTTAGTATGGATTCCTACACCCAGAACCGAATCGATTGAGACAGAACCGCCCAAACCTATGCCACGTCTCCGCAACTTCCATTTCGCTGCGCTTCTGATGCTGGAGTTCTTTTCGATAGCGCCCTCGCGCTCACAATCCGCAGCGCCGGTTCGGTACCGCATGATCGCGCTGGCGGAGGCCGGCAATGGGCTGCACCAAGGCTTTGTGGATGCCGCGCTCGAGTTCCTGGAGAAGACGGGAGCGAAGGAAGGTTTCGCGGTGGACTATATTCGCACGACAGATCCGATCACGGATGATTATCTGGCGCAGCACAAGCTGTTCGTGCAGTTGAATTATCCGCCGTACCGGTGGACACCGGTGGCAGAGGCCGCGTTCAAGAAGGCGATGGAGCTAGGAACGATCGGCTATATCGGGTTTCATCATGCGACCCTGCTGGGGAAGTTCGACGGGTTCGAGATGTCGCCGTTCTTTTACGACTTCATGGGCCGGATCCAGTTCAAGAGCTATATTCCGGAGTTTGCGACGGGCACGGTTCATGTGGAGGCTCCGAAGCATCCGGTGATGAAGGGACTTCCGAAGAGCTTTGTGATCGAGAACGACGAGTGGTACACGTACGACCGGTCTCCGCGGCCGAATGTGCATGTGCTGGCAAACGTGGATGAAGGCAGTTATCAGCCGGCGCGTGAGGTAAAGATGGGGGATCACCCGGTCGTGTGGAGTAATGAACACTACAAGGCCCGGAACGTCTACTTCCAGTTCGGCCATCATGGAGAGCTGCTGGGCAACGCGAACTTCCAAGAGCTGTTTCTGAATGCAATTCACTGGGCGGCGGAATGAGGAATGCGCATATATCTGAGAGCGGCTGCAATTCTTGTCATCGCATTTGCGGTGATGTCGAGCGCACACGCGCAAAATGCACCGTTCCGCGTACTCGCGTTCTGGACTACGGAGGGCGAGGTGGATCACTCGGACTTTGCACGCCAGGCGATTGAGTTCTTTACCGAGGCTGCGGTGCGCGACCACTTCGAGTTTCGAGCAACCACAGACTGGAAGGAGATGAACCCGGAGACTTTGGCGAAGACGCAAGTGGTGGTGTGGCTGAACGGACAACCTGACACTTCGGAGGAACGCGCGGCGTTCGAGAGATATATGAGCAATGGGGGTGCATGGCTGGGAACCCACGTCTCGGGCTATAACGACCGCAGCACGACGTGGCGCTGGTTTGTGGACTTCTTGGGCGGGGCGGTGTTCTTCGCGAACAACTGGCCTCCCCTTCCTGCAACGCTCCACGTTGATGACCCGACACATCCGGTAGTGAAGGGATTACCGCGCAGCTTTGTGGCGCCTGCGAACGAGTGGTATGTGTGGAAGCCCTCCGCGCGGGCGAATCCCGCTGTGAAGGTGTTGGTGACGCTGGATCCTTCGAACTATCCGCTGGGTTTCAAGGATCGTCTGCTCTCGGGGGATTGCCCGCTGGTATGGACAAATAAGAAATTCAGGATGTTGTATCTGAACATTGGCCACGGCGACAAGGTGCTGAGCACTCCAGAGATACGCACGCTCTTCGAGAACTCGCTGTTGTGGCTGGGCAGGCCGCAGAATTAGGTGGACCGTGGCGCGAGTGCGATCACATGGCTTCGCACCAAGGGTTTCCCGCGGTTGGTGAGATGCTTGTTGATGACGCCTTGTGATAGCCAGCACTCCTTATCGGATGGCTTGTCGTTTTGGGGTGGTAACCCCGAGTTGTCCACATGAGTGCCGATTCAAAATTGGGACATGCTCTGGCCTTAGAACATTCCACTCAATCAGCTATTGCAAGCGCCACATGGGAGCTCTATCTCAGTATTTCAGGGGAGGAGTCGGAGTAACCACGCAGGTTAGTCGTCATAAACGAGCCTCTCGTCACTTAACTCCCGGTTGGTCGAGCGAACCGCCCACGATTGAATTGAGACAGAATGTAAGAAGCTAAGAGATTCTCTATTTGATTCCAAATGATGACGAATCTTCCGAGTTCCGGTCCTATCACGGGCAATCCGGAAAAAAACAAATCGCTTCCGTCGTTCACTTCGTTAGATAGTTCATTCACACCGCAAGGCGACCGTTGGATCTACTCTGCTCGCAGTTCGGGCGGGAACCAGCGTCGCTATTAGCGCAACCAGTACCAATAGCACCGCGGCAACACCAAATGTGGCTGGATCGTGAACACGGACGCCGAACAAAAGATTTGCGAGTAGGCGCGTAGCCAGCAGGGCGAGCATAACGCCAAGAACTGTCCCCAGGATAATCAACCTCAGGCTTCGTCTGATTACCAGGCGCACGATGTCACTCCTGTCTGCTCCCAATGCCAGGCGTACGCCGATCTCGTGAGTTCGTTGTGCGACCAGAAAAGCAATAACTCCGTAAAGTCCTATGAGTGCAAGAGCAAAACCTGTCGAGGCGAAGAAGCTCATGAGCAGGGATTGGAATTTTGGTTGATCGGCGAGCTTGCTAACTCGTTCGCTCAGGGTGGCGATGTCGATTGGCAGAGTTGGATCGAGAGCCGCAACCTGAGAGCGAACCAAGAGCGCGGTCTTTTCCGGCAGCAATGAGCTGCGAACGACTACGACGGAGGTTCGGCCCCAGACGCCACCGGCTCTCCAGTCTTCCGGAAGATTCCTTCGTAACAAATAGAACTCCGGAACATCTTCGTTGGCGAGGCCGCTGTTTTTGACGTCTGCCGAGACCCCTACGATGGTGCTCCATGGGTTTGAGGCCATGAGTCGGTCGAAGCGCAAGCGGTGACCAATAGGACACTCATTCGGGAATAGCAACGAGGCTAGACGTTTGCTCAGGATGATGGGGCGACGAGTCGAGGTCATGTCCTCATCGCGGAAGCCTTCACCCTGCACGATGGGGATATCGAGTGCGTTGAAGTACTCGGGTGAAACCCTGCGCTTTGCAACAACACCACCAGTACCGGGAGGATAGAGCGGTCTTCCTTCGATAGCAATCTCCTGAAAACGCCCACTGAACTGATTCTCTGCTGGTGGGACAGAGTCGCTGATTGAGACCAAACTGATGCCCGGACTGAACCGAAGCCGAGCAGTCAGACGTTGAAAAAAGTCGAGCTCGCTTTGCGGTGTGGGGTAGCTGTGCTCTCCCAGCGTAATTCTGGCCGTGACGGTGTTGTCGGCGCGAATGCCTAGGTTTTGATCTTCGAGATTGCGGTAACTCCGTACCAATAGGAGGGCCACCGCGAGCAGGACCATGCTTGCTGAGATTTGCGCGACAACGAGCCACTGGCGCACGCTGGCGCTAGAGACGGAGGTACGGGTGCGTCCACTCAGCATTCGGCCCTCCGGCCTCTGAAGAGCAACCGCAAGACCGAAGAAGACGCCGCACAGAATTGAAAGGATGACAGTAAACCCAACGATTCGAAGATCCAAGTGAACCATACTTAGATATGGGATGTTTGACGGGGCTATGACAATGAAGACATGAAGAAGTCCTTGCGCAAGCACGCAGCCCGCAACCGCTCCAGCCATTGAGAGTAGAAGAGATTCGATAAGCGCCTGGCTCGCCAGTCTGGCCCGACTGGCCCCGAGGGCAGAGCGGACTGCAAGTTCGCGCTGACGCGCAGCACCCCGTGCCATCAACAGGCTCGCGACGTTGGCGCATGCGATGAGCAACACAGCAAACGCGGCACCGAGCAGGACCCATGCTGTAAGGCGCACGTCCTGCATCTGGCGGTCGCGCAGCGAACGAACCTTAAGATGGAAATCAGAACGGATCTCTGACGGAATTTGGTTCCTGCTCTGCTGGAAGAGTGGCTGCAAGGCGGTATCAGCTTGCTGAACAGTAGATTCAGGGTTGAGCGTGGCGAAGACTCTGCGTGGAGTGCCGAATCCGCCATTGGCTACTCGATCAGCCGCCTCGTCGACAGAAAGGGGAAACAAAATATCGGCCGCCTGTAGTCGAGGCATCTCGAAGTCTTTAGGAAGTACTCCGATGACACGGGTGGGTGCACCATCAATCCTGATGGTCCTGTTCAGGATTCCTGGATCGAGGTTGAACCGACTATTCCATAAGCCGTATGAGATAAGAACCGCTCTAGGACCACCGGGTCGGGCCTCTTCAGACAGGAAACTGCGTCCGAGCACGGGCGAAACGCCGAGTGTGGACAAGAAATTTCCTTCGACAGACGGACAATCGAGTTGCATGGGTGTGCCTTCGGTCAGGTCACACTCCCCCGTGCTCGCGCTTTCGGATGTCATCGACGCGAAGACTTTCTGCTTGCTGCGCCAGTCATAGTAAAACCCGCTAAGTAGGAATTCCTGGGTCTCGAGCGGTTGAACCAGACCTAGAGAAACGATTCGTCCATCATTCGCATAAGGTAGTGGGCGGAACAGGATGCGGTCGACCACACTGAAGACTGCACTGGTCGCTCCAATGCCAAGCATGAGAGTTGCGACAATGGTGATGGTAAAGATAGGATTGCGACGGAAGCCGCGGATGCTGTAACGAACATCTTGAAGTAGCGTCTTGGCGAGATAACCGGGCCGTTGCTCATGGGATTGCTGTCGTGTCCGCTCCATTCCTCCGAACGCTATAACCGCCTGCCGGCGAGATTCAAGCGGCGTCATGCCTGCGGCAATATTTGCTTGAATCTGCTGCTCAAGGTGAAACTGCAGTTCTTCGTCGATCTCATTATGAGACTTGGAATTCATCAGGAATCGAAGACGAGTTAGCCATTCTTTGAGCATCAAAATCTCCTACTTGAGTACCAGAGCGATTGCTGTCGAGACTCGTTCCCAATCTTTCAGTTCGGCTTCTAGCTGCCTTCGACCTGTTCGCGTCAACGAGTAGAACTTGGCTCTGCGGTTGTTTTCTGATGCCCGCCACTCCGCCAGAACCCATCCCTTGTATTCCAACCGATGGAGCGCCGGATACAGTGATCCTTGTCCAATCTGCAGTGCATCCCTGGAAACCTGCTGAATGCGCTGGGCTATACCCCATCCATGCATCGGCTCCAGGGCAAGAGTCCTTAAGACAAGCAAATCTAACGTTCCTTGGAGTAGATCAGTAGATGGCGACACGTTCCCCTCGGCTCTCTACAAGAGAATGCCCTGTCTCTTGTCGAGTGTCAAGGGGAAGTCCATAAGGACTCACTCTCTCTACGCTGATTCTTTCGTGTCGGGAAGATGCGGAGTCTTAGCAAGAAAGTCGCAAGTCCCGAATAACGGGCAAACCGGAAGTTATTCACTTGGACGTAAAACCGGCTATTTGGGCAAGTGACTATGAATCTGAGCTTGCCAATCCAACGGTGAACGAAGGGACATTATTACTGATTGTTCGCAGTCGCGACGTGCCACACCGCTGCAGAACATGGGTGCGCCGCCAGAGTTAAAGCTGTGTAACGGGGCCCAAATTGGCGCATTGCTCTGTTCTCGTCAAACTGAGGTTGAGCTTAGTTGCGGACACTTGTTCGCGATGATACCCGCGTGCGCTGAAGCTCGGACCAAAGTAAGACCGTTGTGTGTATGGGGTGGATTCGCAGGTTAATTTTGTGGCGCTGAGAGAACTTTTTTTGAGGGAGGAGTTTGTGGTGTTTTGTTGGGTTTTTGAGAAATTTTGGCGTTTTGGTGTGGTGATTTTGTGGTGTGGGTGTGGTGTTTTGCGTGGTGGATGTGGTGATTCAGCAGTCGTCTTTTGTGGTGATGAAAAATGTGACACGGATTCTGGATTTATTTTTTGGGCTTTCCCGTTCTGGGAATGAGCGATCTCGTCGGAGGGGGCGGCCAGGTCGATGACGTCTTTGTTGGTGATCTTTTGCCGAGTTGCTATTGGGTTTGGTGACGCTGGATTTGACTCATGCTATGGAGCGTGAGTCTTCCAACGCAATGGCCTGCTTGATACTTGCAGCAATACCGCGATAGGTGCGCTGAATCTCTCGCATGCGGAGGAGTTCGCCAGTGGTGTCGGGGGGATCGTTTGCGATCTGGTCCTCGATCGCCTGGATATCTCGCACGACGGACTTCAACTCTTCTTCGAGTAACTCACGCGGTGATTGAGGCATGGTCTCCTGCGCTTCGTTCTCATTCAGGGTACTGCTTTTTTCATTGATCGTCCTGGAGAACCGCGCTTCGCTCGAAGGCCCGATCATGCGATCTTGAGGCACCCGCGTGCGGCAATGAGGCTAAGTTCAGGAGGTGGGTGGGGTTATGCGAGTGGCGAGGAGGAGAGCCAGAGCGCCTGTGCTGAGGAGAATGAGGGTGGAGGGCTCGGGTACGGCGGGAGGAGTTGGCGGGGTTGTCTCGGGGGTGATGGCGAGGTCGTAGTAGTCGGGGCCGGTGATGGAGTGGGCGTAGTCGATCAGGCGGTAGGAGCCGGGGTCGATGGCGGCGGTGTCGGTATTGCCGGTGGAGGAGACGAAGGAGATGAGCGTGGGACCGGCGAGAACACCTACCTGGTCGAAGCTCAGACTATCGCCTGTGTTGCCGATGCCGGTGTAGAAGTGGACATTGAAGGTTTGGCCGCCGACTCCGTTGATGGTTCCGGTGGTGGTGGGGGCGGGGACGGTGACGAGGTGGTATTCGACTGGGAAGGTGAACTGTTGCGGAAGGGTGAAGGTGTAGGTGTTGGAGTCGCCGGTGATGGTGAAGAGGTCGGTGGTGTCGGCATTGGCGGTGCGGGGGAGGATCAGGGCAGAGGCGAAGAGCGGGAGTGCGAAGAGAGCTTTGCGCATGGAGGATTCCCTTCTCGGATTGGGTTTGAGGTAAGGGTGCGCTCGCTTTCGGGGGGCGTCAAGTGAATTTATGTGGGATGTTAGAGGTTCCCTCACATGCTCACATCGCTGAATTCGAAGTGGAATGCTCAACCCACTTTAGGGTGCCATGGATTTACGGCGTTTGAGCGTGGTGATTGCTCCGAGGGCGCCGGTGGCGAGCAGAATGAGACTGGCGGGTTCGGGGGTGGGAGCGATTGGGGTCTCCGGAGTGATGCTAAGGGTGAACGGAAGCGGTGGAGTGAAGGGGTGGTCGAAGAAGGTGTTTCCAGTTTGAAGTTGATAGGTTCCCGGAACAAAGGTGACGTTGAAGGTTCCCTCGTCCTCAGGGTTCGGAAATTCCGCGGGCACAACAAACCAGCTGTAGGGTATGGAGCCATACAGATCGGGAATGTTTGACTGCGGGTTGGAGTCGATGGTCAGGTCGGGAGCTGACTGAACGATTTCAAAATACGGGACGTAAAATGTGGCCCCTACGGTGGCAGGCGCTCCGTCGATTGTTCCGGGACCGCTCGCGGAGAAGCTATCGAAGTGTTGATGGAGAGTGTAGACCCCTGTGGCAGGGAGGGAAAAGGTGACGGTTTCGCCATTGCCGGTGAGGACGAAGTCGTCGATGGTGTCTGCGTGGGCGGTTAGGGTGATGGACAAGGCAGAGGCGAGGATTGCAAAGGCGAAGAGAGTTTTGCGCATGAGTGGTTCCCTTCTCGAATTTTCAGTGGGATAAGGGTGCGCTCGCTTTTTGGGGGCGTCAAGTGAATTTATGTGGGTGGGGAAGGGTTCGAGCTCCGCTCGAATGCCCACTCATGCGATGAGACCGCATGAATGGGGCACCCAAGGTATCGGCTGGACTTCATGTATGGGCCACCCGCCCACGAAGTCTTATCATCTGCTTCGGCTTGGAAGAGAAATCGGAACGTCTTTCAACCAACTCTGCACCCAGAGGAGACTCTTATGCCGTTTGCTCGTATCGATCTGCTTAAAGGAAAGACTGCGGAGTATCGCGCCATTATGGCCGACGTCGTGTACCAGGGGATCGTCGATGTCCTGAAGGCGCCGGACGGCGACCGCTTCGTCGTCATCGGCGAGCATACCCCCGACAATTTGATTTACGACCCTAAATTCCTCGGTTGGAATCGATCGACTGACTTCATGTTGATACAAGTGACCAGCACTGTCGGAAATAACAAGGAATCGAAGCTTGCGTTCTACCGATATATCGCCGACGAACTGAAGAGCAAGCTATCCGTGCGCCCTGATGACATTATGATCAACATGGTCTTCGTTGATCGCTCGGATTGGTCATTCGGCAATGGGGAGCCGTGGGTTTAGGTTCGCGCCAAAGCGCGAATGCCCACTCATGCGATGAAACTGCATGAATGGGGCACCCGAGGTATTGGCTGAATTCATGTATGGGCCACCCGCCACCCCAAATCTCAACTCCGATTTCATGTGTGGGCCACCCGCCCGACGTCGTGTACAAGGGGATCGTCGATGTCCTGAAGGCGCCGGACGGCGACCGCTTCATCGTCATCGGCGAGCATACCCCCGACAATTTGATTTACGACCCTAAATTCCTCGGTTGGAATCGATCGACTGATTTCATGTTGATCCAAGTGACCAGCACTGTCGGAAATAACAAGGAGTCGAAGCTTGCCTTCTACCGGTATATCGCCGACGAACTCAAGAGCAAGCTATCCGTGCGCCCTGATGACATCATGATCAACATGGTTTTCGTTGACCGCTCGGATTGGTCATTCGGCAATGGCGATCCGTGGGTTTAGGTTCGCGCCAAGGCGCGAATGCCCACTCATGCGATGAAACTGCATGAATGGGGCACCAAGGTATAGGCTTGAGTTCATGTATGGGCCACCCGCCCCGTCCCCCGTTAGTTGATCGCCGGCGGATTTGTGACAGGCTTCTGCAAAGTTTCGATACCATCTGAAACGACAGGCTCAGCTATTGGTTCGACCGGAATATCTACCTTTTTCGCCAATAGCGGTTCTCCAAACTTGGCTTCGAATGCTTTCTGAAAGATAGGCACTTTTCGAATCTCCTTAAAGAGAGGCCAAAGACGGTAACCGGCAGCGTCGATCCCGTCCTCGCCATCTTTCGGAACGATCTCCATTAGTTTGGCCACGCTCTCGTAATCATCATTGATAACAGCCGCTGCAAGCCTAAAGTTAGCGGAAGATGCACCCCAATCAATTTTGTTGACGATTGCCTTGGATTCTTCTTCTTTCCCGCTCCATTTATAAGCTTGGGCTCTGTTGATGCACATTTTTAATTTATTTACTTCACTTGCCACACCGCGGATACTGGACCCGAAATCGCTTATATTGCGAGCGAGTGTATAGTCTTCACGAACTAACAGCTCAAAGATAATAGTGATCAAAAGATAGTCTTGCTCTGCATTCTGATCAGGCCGTATTTTTCTCCAAGCTATCTGGATAGTTCTAATACCAGTTTCAAATAGGACATCTCGTGCTTGTTGCAGATACATCCGATTGATAGGTAAGTGTTCCCCAAGTTCTTTGAGTGGCGCGATCTCTCTCGTCAGATCTTTAGTTTTATCTTTGTATTGCTTCGAAACCAATCCTTCGTTGTGTACGCATAAATTTCTACGTTCAGTGATCTCTATGAACTTTTCGATTAGCGGCTCTTTTGGGTCCACTTGAAAGTCGAATTTCTTTGCTACCCACTGGATCTGGCTGAGATGACTTCCTCGTAAGACTTCATCCAGTTCATCCTCAATTAACTCTTGTAAGACTTCCTCGATAGAAGTGAACTTTGCTAAGTCTTTTACGCTGATTGTTCTTTCAGCGGTCCGAATTTTCTCGGGCTTGAGAAGAAACAGATTCTTGGTAGCGGCTACAAGGAAAGCATCATATTGGCTCACCATACTGATCAATAAACTTTGAGGGACAATTCTCTCAGCCATGGCAGCTTTTTCTCTTGCCGTCTTGAGCTTGAGATATTCTTGATACTCGTTTGAACCGGCGTTTAGAGTGAGCGTCTTTCCTTTTTTCGCATGCATCAGCGGTTGAATGTACGAATGAAGATTTTCTTGAGCCCTCCTTTTACTATTCATCATGATGAGCATTATTCTGTTTGCTGTTTCGAACAGTGCATCAAGTTTAAGTAAGAATGCATTAGCGTTATCGCTAAGTAACTCGTCAGTACTCTTGTTTTGCGGCACTTGGGCGGGAGTTGCAGCAGCAGCTTGCTCTGTTTTTTGGGCTGGCTCAATCATCAAAACTTCTTTCCTAATTCTTTAACAAATACGGAACAGAATGAGGCTAGCACTTCTGCCAGCCTCTTCTGTTTCCACCACCGCCGCCACGCATAATCTTTGAGCGCCTTTTAGCTGCAGCCGCTGGTGCTGCCGCAGGACATGCAGCGGTAGCAGGAACCGCTGCGGGTCATGATGGCTCCGCAGGTGGCGCAGGAGGGTGAGTCGCCCATCTCGTACATGGACTTCATGGCGTCGGAGGCGTGGTAGATGCCGCGGTCTTCGAGGGACATCGGGTCGGGGGATTCGAGTCCGCTGCGGGCGCTGAGGTCGGGCGCGATTCCCTGCTGGGGTGGGGTGGTGGTGTGGGTGTGCTCGTGGCTGTCGTACGTGCTAAAAGCAGATCCCTCCGCTCCGCTGCGGGATGACAACAAGGAAGACTGTGCGGGCTCCTGCTTGTGTTCCGCTGATGCGGAGAGATTGGGGATGATGACGTTGCCGGAGGCGTTGACGGTGCCTTCGACGGGGATGCTGGTTGGGATGGCGGCTTGTCCCTGGGCTTGTGGGCTTAGGCCGGCGAAGAGGTCGAATTGGTGTCCGGAGAGGAAGCGGATCTGGATCCAGCGGAAGATGTAGTCCATGATCGACTTGGCGTAGCCGATCTGCTCGTTGCCGGTCCAGCCGGAGGGCTCGAAGCGGGTGTGGGCGAACTTCTCGCAGAGGACACGGAGAGGAACGCCGTGCTGGAGGGCGAGGGAGACGGCGGTGGCGAAGGAGTCCATGAGTCCGGAGACGGTGGAGCCTTCCTTGGCCATGCGGATGAAGATTTCGCCGGGCTGGCCGTTTGGATATAGCCCGACGGTGATGTAGCCCTCGTGTCCGGCGAGGCCGAACTTGTGCGTGACGGAGGCGCGCTCGGCAGGGAGACGGTGGCGGACGGCGCGGGGCGGTGCCTGCGAGTCTGCGGCGTCGGAGTTCTGAAGAGCGGCTTCGGCGATCTGCTTGAGCTGCGTTTCGAGGGTGTGGATGCGGGTGTGGGCGGCGGTGGCGGTCTCCATGGCCTCGGTGAGCTGCTGGCGTGAGGCGGCCTTGGCGGCTTCGACGGCTTCCTCGATTTCGATGGAGCCTGCGGCTACGGGGGCTATGGCGTTGGAGGCGCGGGTTCCCTTCTTGTCGGCGTCGGTTTGCGCGGTGACGTTGAGGGGCTGGGTGCCTTTGGAGTTGTCGCGGTAGATGGCTACGGCCTTGAGGCCCTGGCGCCAGCTCTCCATGTAGGCTTCGGCGATGTCGTCGACGGAGCAGTCCTGCGGGAGGTTGACGGTCTTGGAGATGGCTCCGGAGAGGAAGGGCTGGGTGGCGCCCATCATCTTGATGTGGCCCATGTAGGAGATGCTGCGCGTTCCCTTGGAGGGCTTGAAGGAGCAGTCGAAGACGGCGAGGTGCTCGGGCTTGATGGCGGGCGCGCCTTCGATGGTGCCAGTGGCGTCGATGTAGCTGACGATGGCGTTGACCTCGGACTCGGAGTAGCCGAGCTTGATGAGGGCTGAGGGGACGGTGTTGTTGACGATCTTGATCATGCCGCCACCGACTAGCTTTTTGTATTTCACGAGGGCGAGGTCAGGCTCGATGCCGGTGGTGTCGCAGTCCATCATGAAGCCGATGGTGCCGGTGGGCGCGAGGACGGTGACCTGGGAGTTGCGGTAGCCGTGCTTCTCGCCGTGGGCGAGTGCGCCGTCCCAGGCGTGGCGGGAGGCTTCGATGAGCGAGTCGAGCTGGGGGACGGAGAAGGGCTCGGTGCTCTGCTTGGACTTGCCGATGTTGTTGACCTCGGCGCGGTGCATGCGGATGACGTCGAGGAAGGGTTCGCGGTTGACGTAGAAGCCGGGGCAGGCTCCGCCAGCGATTTCTGCTTGTTGCGTGAGCGGGGTGGCTGCGCCGAGGGGTGGGCAGGTTTCGGCGATGCGGGAGGACTGCCAGTAGGCGTCGCCGCAGAGGATGGAGGTGAGGGTGGCGGCGAAGTCGCGGCCGGCGTCGGAGTCGTAGGGGAGACCGAAGGCCATGAGGAGCGCGCCGAGGTTCGCGTAACCGAGGCCGAGGGGGCGGTAGTCGTGCGAGTTCTTCGAGATCATCTCGGTGGGGTAGCCGGCGGAGTCGACGATGATCTCCATAGCGGTGGTGACGATCTCGATGGCGTGGCGGTAGCTGGGGATGTCGAACTGGCCTCCCGGAGTGAGGAACTTTAGGAGATTGAAGGAAGCAAGGTTGCAGGCGGAGTCGTCGAGAAACATGTACTCCGAGCAGGGATTGGACGCGTTGATGCGGCCGGTGTTTTTGCTGGTATGCCAGCGGTTGATGGTGGAGTCGAACTGCATGCCGGGGTCGCCGCACTGCCAGGTGGCTTCGGCGATGTTGTGCATGAGGTCGCGGGCTTTGTACTCCTTGACGGGAGTGCGCTCCTTGACGGTGCGGGTGACGAAGGTGCCGTCGGACTCGACTGCGCGCATGAACTCGTCGGTGACGCGGACGGAGTTGTTGGCGTTCTGGAAGAAGATCGAGCTGTAAGCTTCGGAGTCGGGACCGCTGCCGTCGTAGCCGGCCTGCATGAGATGCCAAGCCTTCTGCTCTTCCTTCACCTTGCACTGGACGAAGTCTTCGATGTCGGGATGGTCGGCGTTGAGGATGACCATCTTGGCGGCGCGGCGGGTTTTGCCGCCGGACTTGATGACGCCAGCGAAGGCGTCGAAGCCGCGCATGAAGGAGAGCGGGCCGGAGGCGGTGCCGCCGCCGGAGAGGGTCTCCATGGAGCCGCGGATGTTGGAGAGGTTGGAGCCGGCGCCGGAGCCCCACTTGAAGAGCATGCCCTCGGTCTTGGCGAGGGTGAGGATGGAGTCGAGTGAGTCCTGCACAGAGTTGATGAAGCAGGCGGAGCACTGGGGCTTGGTGTAGCCGGTGACGGAGAACTCGACTTTGCCGGTGGTGGCGTTCCAGTGCCAGTTCTGAGCGTCGGAGTTGGGCTCGAGGCGGTCGCAACCTACGTTGAACCAGACGGGCGAGTTGAAGGCTACCTTCTGATTGAGGAGGAGGTGGGCGAGCTCAGCGTAGAAGGTGTCCGCGTCAGTCTGGGAGGCGAAGTAGCACTCGCGGATGCCCCAGTCGCGGACGGATTCGGCGACGCGGGTGATGAGGGCGCGGACGCCGGATTCGCGCTCGTCGGTGCCGTTGAGGCCGTGGAGGTACTTGCTGGCGACGATGTTGGTCGCGGTCATGGACCAGTCGGCGGGAACCTCGACGTTCTTCTGCTCGAAGATGGTCTTGCCCTTGAAGTCCTGGATGATGGCGTCGCGGAGCTCCCAGACGATCTCATCGTAGGGGGAGACGCCCGGCTTGGTGAAGTGGCGATCAAACGTCAGACCAGGGGTGCGCTGATTCTTGAAGTTGGCTGCTCCGGATGCGGTCTGGGCGGCGCCTTGTGTATGGGTCTGGTTGGGAATGGTGGCCATGAGGGGAGTACTCCTTCTAATTTGATGAAAAAACCAAGGTGTCGATGCTCCCGAAAGGCGTTCGAACGGGAGGTAAAACTAACGAGTAGAGCGCTGGATATTTATCCGGCTTGGCTGAGCCGGCGGCGTTCTGGTCGTGAAATGTAAGGAACTTTGGCCGTCTTTTGCGTGGCTGCAGTCGTGAAAGTAACGCCCCTTATGGGGTGTGTCAAGTATAAAGCACAACATGTTGTGTTGGCTGTGCGAATACCCCTGTTTATGCGTTGTTAATGTGTCAAAACGGTAAAAACCTTTGTTTTTGCTGTGGATTTTGCGAAATCAGCACGGCGGGTGCGGATTTACTGATCCGTAATGGGACAGATTTGAGGGTAGGCGCGGAAGGGTCGGATGGCAAGGCGCATGTGGTGTGGATGGGGGTGGAAATGTGGGAAAGAGGGCGGCTTTCCTGGAGGAGTTCCGGGATCGCGAATTGACCAAAAACAGCGGAGAGTGAACTCGCGTGTAATGTGTTGCGTAGCGTTCGGCTGACGGAGGATTTCTGGTGCAGACAGAGATTGGCTCGGGCAGGGAGACCCGAACAGAGACCGTGGCGCTGATTGGGATTGCGCTGGCCGTAATGCTGATTCATCTGTTGACGAATGGTCGCTACGGATTTCATCGGGATGAGTTCCAGTTTTTGAGCGATGCGCGGCATCTGGACTGGGGATTTGTCGCCTATCCTCCGTTTACTCCGTTTGTGGAGCGGGTTGGTTTGCAGCTGTTTGGGGTGTCCATGGTGGGGTTGCGCTTGTTTTCCGTGATTGCCCAGGCACTGGCGATTGTGGTGACGGGGTTGATGGCGCGGGAGTTGGGCGGTGGACGGCTGGCGCAGGTGACCGCGGCGCTGGCTGTGGCGACCTCGGGGCTGCCGGTGTTTGAGGGGACGGAGTTTCAATACTCCTCGTTCGATTATCTGTGGTGGGTGTTGATCGCTTATTGCGTGATTCGGTTGTTGAAGACGGAGGATCCGCGGTGGTGGATCGGAATTGGCGTGTTTGTCGGTGTGGGGCTGATGACCAAGTACACGATCTTGTTTTTTATCACGGGGATTCTGGGTGGGATGGTGTTGAGTTCGGCGCGCCGCTACCTTGCCAGTGGCTGGTTCTGGGGTGGAGTGGCGGTCGCGCTGGTGATCTTTGCGCCCAATTTTTTGTGGCAGGCGCGGCATGGATTTATCTCGGCCGACTTTCTGCGGCATATTCATGCGCGGGATGTGAGGCTAGGACGGGCGAATGGTTTTTTGAAAGACCAGTTCGTGATCTGCGCGAACCTGGCTACGGCTCCTATATGGATCGCCGGGGTGATTCATTTTCTTCGGAACGAGCGATACCGGATGCTGGGGTGGATGTACCTTATTCCGTTTGCGCTCTTTTTGGTAGGTAAGGGGCGGGGGTACTATCTTGCGGCGGCCTATCCGATGCTGCTGGCGATGGGTGCCGTGGTTTGGGAGAGAAGGGTCGCTGGGCTTACGCGAGTGTGGCGGCGGGTTGTGCTGGGGGTGGGGTTTGCTGCGATGGCGGCTTATGGGGTCTTTATTTATGCCGTTATCGTGCCGCTGGCGGCGGATGGGCCGCTAAAGCAGTTTGCGCTGAAGAACAATGGGGATCTGCGCGAGGAGCTTGGCTGGAAGGAGATGGTCGGTTTGGTGGCGGGGATTCGCGATTCCCTTCCCGCTGAGCAACGCTCGAATGTTGGCGTGTTTACTGCGAACTATGGAGAGCAAGGCGCGCTGGAGATTCTGGGGCCTGCATATGGTTTGCCGATGCCTATCAGCAGGACTAACTCGGCTTGGCTGCGGGGGTACCCGACGGTGCCGCCTACGACGCTGATTGTTTTGGGATTCTCGAAGGCTACCGCGGAGAAGATGTTTACGGACTGCAGGCCGGTGGGGCGTGTCGATAATCCTGAAGGAGTGGAGAATGAGGAGCGGGGTGGGAGTGTGTTTGTGTGTGGGCCACCGCGGCTTCCCTGGCCTGAGTTCTGGAAGGAGTACCAGGCTTACGGGTGATGTCTGTGGTGGAGAGAAAAAGCAAATACAGGGATCCTTCCCCTTCGACTTCGCTCAGGGGCAGGATGACGGCTTCTGATTTGAGCTTCCTTGTGATCTTTCGTATTTAGACTGCACGGATGAAGCGGAGTCGCTGGCGGAGTTGGGCGGTGGCTTCGCGGTGGCAGAGGAGACAGAGGGTGCGGAGGTTGTCGAGGTCGCACTGGCCGCCGCCTTCGGCGACGGGACGAATGTGGTCGGCGTCCCAGAGGCTGCGGCGTGCAACGATGGACTTCATGCCGTAGAGGCGGAGGCCGGCGGCGCGGGCGGGGCCTCGGGCTCGCTTGAGGGCGTTGTAGGCGGCGATGGTGTCGATGGCGCATGCGGAGCAGATGCCGCGGTCGCGGGCAAGGACCTGGTCGCGGAGGTAGCCGGGGTCGGTGCGGAGACGCCATTGATGGACGCAGTAGTCGCTGCAGAAGGTGCGGCGGCGTTTGGCCAGAATTTCGAGTTCGCACCAGCGGCAGAGGGGCAGGTTGTTGGGGCCGACCGGAAGGGCCTGACGCGTGGTGCGGCCGCCGGGGAGGGTGCGAGGGACGATCATGCTGATTCGAGAATAGGGTGCAACGGGGGACGGCGAAATTGTTGAGGCTGGTTCTGTCCCGTTTGAGCGGGGGATGTCCAGCTAACTCTGGGCGAGGATCAGACTTCGAAGTCTACTTCGAGGGCTTCGACCAATGGAACGAGCCAGGAGAGAAGTTGGAGATGGACCGGGTGGGTTGCGTAGGCGTCCATCGAATCACGGTCCGCAAACTTCATGACGCCGCCGAATTCGTAGCCTTGGGAGCGGGGCGAAAAGTTGGCCCCGACGTTGGTTTCGAGGATGCCGGGGATCTGGGAGTGGAGTTCGCTGATCTCATCGTAGGCTCGCTCTTTTTGAGCATCGGTGGTTCCGGGTTTCCAGCGGAAGCAAAAGGTGTGGATGATCATGGAGGTATAGTAATTTGGCTCGCGGTTCGCGATGTAACAAGAGTTGACTATGATCGTTGAGGAAGTGGAGGGCGCGATGTCCAAGACACAGTCGACGATGGTGGCACTGGGGAGTACGGCTCCGGCATTTGAGCTGGTGGATGTGGTGAGCGGCAAGGCTGTCGGGCGGGACGATGTGTTTGCGACGGCCTCAGAGGATGCGCGGGCAGATGCGGCGAACTGCTCGGCGACGGGATGCCACGGGATGCTGGTGATGTTTCTTTGCGTCCATTGCCCATATGTAAAGCATGTGGAGGAGGAGCTGGCGCGGATTGGGAAAGACTACGAGGGCAGGATTGCGATAGCGGCGATCTCTTCAAACGATGTGGTGGCCTATCCGCAGGACGGGCCGGAGGAGATGAAGAAGCAGGCGGAGCGGCTTGGGTTTCGTTTTCCTTACCTGTATGACGAGACGCAGGAGGTGGCGCGGGCCTATGACGCAGCTTGTACGCCGGACTTCTTTTTGTTCGATGCGGGAATGGCGCTGGTGTACCGCGGCCAGCTGGATGATAGCCGGCCACGAAGAGGCGACTCGGGCAACGATATTCCTGTGACGGGCAAGGATCTGCGGGCTGCGATGGATGCGGTGATCGCAGGCAAGCGGCCGGATACGAATCAACGGTTCGCTGTTGGGTGCAATATCAAGTGGAAAGAATAGACTGACGATTTGTGAAGGAGAGAGCTAATGGATGCTGTACTAGAAGAGCTGAAGGCAGGAGTTCGGCGGTTTCGGACTGAGGTCTACCCGGAACATGAGCAGGCCTATGTGAAGGCGGCCAGCGTACCCCAGACACCGCACGCGCTGATTGTGACGTGCGCCGACTCGCGAATTGATCCTGAATTGATTACACAATCGCGGCCGGGAGATGTATTTGTAACACGAAATGTCGGGAACCTGGTGCCGGCGTATGGCGAGATGCTGGGCGGCGTGAGCGCGGTGATTGAATATGCCGTTTCGGCGCTGAAGGTACAGCATGTCGTGATATGCGGACACTCGGATTGCGGAGCGATGAAAGGTCTGCTGAACCCGGAGTCTCTCGAGAAGTTGCCGACGGTGAAGAGCTGGCTAAAGAATGCACATGCTGCGTTGAGCGTGGCAAACTCGCTGACGGAGACCGACGAGAATAAGGAGGAGCGGCTTCGGCGGCTGACGGAGGAGAATGTACTGCTGCAGATGCAGCATCTGCGGACGCATCCGTCGGTCGCGGGTGCGATGGCGCGTGAGGAACTAACGATCTCCGGATGGGTGTACGACATTGGTAAGGGCGAGGTGAGGATCTCGGAGGATGGCGGCCGGGTGTTTGTGCCTGTGACGATTAAGGGCGAGAGCGCATGATCGTTCCGAGCGGGCGACAGCTGGTGCCGATGCTGAAGTATGTGGGCAAGCCGCTGCTGCTGCTAGTGCTGTATGACCTTGCGGTGGTGGTGGCTTACAAGCTGATGCATTGGGATTGGATCGCGATGCCTCATATTCCGTTGGCGCTGTTCGGCTCTGCGATTGGAATCGTTGTTGCGTTTCGAAATCAGTCCGCCTATGCCCGGTGGTGGGAGGCTCGGATTCTGTGGGGCTCGATCGTGAACAACTCGCGGAGCTGGGCGAGACAGGTGACGACGGGGATGTTGTCGCTGAAGGGCGGAGAGGCCGCAGAGCTGAAGGAGATGCAGCGGAGAATGGTGTATCTTCAGATCGCATTCGTCCATGCGCTGCGGCAACATCTTAGGAAGTTGGAGCCGTGGATCGAGTTAGCTCGGGTGTTGGAGGAACGAGAGGTTGCTGCGCTACGGCCGGAGAAGAATGTTCCTCTTGCGATACAGGAGATGATGGGTCAACTGCTGCTTGAGTGCCAGACACGGGAGTGGATTGATGCGTTGCAGTGGCGGGCGATGGACGAGAGTCTGAATGATCTTGCGGATGCACAGGGAGGTGCAGAACGGATCAAGAACACGCCGATGCCAAAGCAGTACGAATACTTTCCGCAGCTGTTTGTACACATCTACTGTGTGCTGCTTCCGCTTGCGCTGGTTACAAACATGGGGTGGCTTACGCCGCTTGGTTCGACGCTCGTTGGGTTTATTTTTCTGGCTCTCAACCAGATCGGCCGTGATTTGGAAGATCCGTTTGAGAACACGGTCTTCGATGTGCCGTTGACTTCGATTACAACGACGATTGAGACCAATCTGCGGCAGTTACTGGGTGAGAAAGAGTTGCCTCAGGCTGTCGTACCTGTTGACGGAGTGATGTGGTAGTTGCGTTTGAGGTCTTGTTGAGAGCCCCGGCTTCGCGCCGGGGCTTTTTGCGTTAGGGATCAGGCGTGGGTGGTGCCGTCGGAGCCGTGAAGTTTCACAAGCTTGTTGTAGATGCCGAGGATGAGGAAAGGCGCAGCCCATTGGCCAACGAATAAGGAAGTGTGCGGTTTCTTGGCGGCCTGGAATCCTACAGACACCGCCATCGATCCCAAGGCCAGAGCAAGATAGACGCTAGAGGGAACCTGAGCGGTCACTTTTTCGATGGCTGCGGTGAGCTGATCTTCCTGAACATCTCCTTGACTTACGCGATAGTCGGTCATAAACAAATCTCCTTAACGGCGTTGCCGTCATGTAAGGAGAGATGCCGGATTCGCGTGGGTAGCCGTGGGAGTTTTGTGGAGTTTGGCTGGGTCAACAGGTGTTTGGATTGCGTTGATGTGGTCGAGACGGTTGCCTAGAGCCAGTCCAGCTTGCGGAGGATCCAGAGAAGGAGTGCGGTAACGAGGATGGTGATGCCGATGATCCATTCGGCTCCGTGAGGGGATTCTTCGAAGGGTAGACCTTTGAGGTTCATCCCGTAGATGCCGGAGATGGCGATTGCAGGTAGAGCGACGGTGCCGAGGATGGTAAGGACCTTGACGACCTCGTTGGTGCGATTGGAGACCGACGAGAGGTAGATGTCAAGGGTGTTGTTGAGTAGATCGCGCTGGGTTTCGACCGAGTCCAACAGCCGCGCGACGTGATCGTAGGTGTCGCGGACGTAGGGCTGATTTTCAGCATCGATGATGGTATTGGGATCGCGCTGAAGATGGAGCGAGGCATCACGGGTGTTGACGAGGACACGGCGAAGGTCAATGAGTTCACGCTTGATGGCGAAGACGGATTGAAGGATTTCGGGGGAGGGATCGTCGAAGACTTTGTCTTCGAGCTGGTCGATGCGATCGTCGAAGTGGTCGATAGCGGGAAAGTAAAGATCGACGATGGTGTCCAGGATGAGGGAGACGAGTTTGGCGGGGTGCTGGTCGTCGCCGTCGCGGCGGGCGCGGGCCAGAGCCTGCTCGGTGGTTGGGCATGTGGGGTCTGAGATGGTGATGAGGAAGTCTTTGCCAGCGAAGATGTCAATGGGGGAAAAAGAAGGCTTCTGTTCGCCAGGGTTGTCGGGGTCAGGGATGAGGCGGACGGGCTTGAAGACAGCGAAGGTGTAGGCTGCGCCAGAGTCAACCTTGACGCTTTCGTCATGAGTACGAGTGTCTTCGAGATGGAGGGGATGAAGGTTGTATTGTTTGGCGAGTTCGTCGAGCTTGGGATCGTTGGCGTCTTCGAGTTGATACCAGGGCATGAGGTTCCTTGTCTTGCTTCATGATTTGGCAGTGGGCCGGCTGCTTGCGTTCATCGTACTGCGGTTGGGTTCGGCTCAAGGACACTCGTTTATAGATGTTTTGCGAAGAAGGCCAAAGTTCGCTGCTGAGCATCCTGAAGGGCGGCGCCAGTGAAGCCGTGATCCTGATCAGGATAGAGATGGCTGTCGCAGGTTAGATCTTTCAGTTCGCAGAGTCGCTGAAGTTGGTGCGCGTTTGCTACAGGGATGTTTCGGTCATGTTCTCCATGCAGGATGAGGAGCGGAGCCATGGATTTGAAGTTGTAGAAAAAGCTATCTGGAAGAGCACCGTACCAGTCGGCGATGGCCTGAACAGGTAGCCCCTGGGAACCGGCCGCGAGTGCGACGGACGACCCCATCGACATGCCTATGAGTCCGAAGTGTCTTTTATTGTTTTCGGATGAAGACCGCTGGTCGATGAGAAGATCCGTTACGGCTTGTACCCAAGCGCGGTAGTTGGCGTCGCTGGGACTGTGATCTGTGGTCGCGTCGAAGTAGTGTGGGAACAGTACGAGGTAGCCATGAGAGGCGAAAAATGTTGCCTGCTCTTGATAGAACGGGATGGATGGCCCGCTGGCTCCATGAAGAACAATAATCGTTGCGGGAGACGAGGGGTCGCCGAAGGTCTCGTATCGCATCGTATGCTGTTGCGTTTGGATGACGCCAGACGTGACTGCAACTCGGGTCTGTGCCAGCAACCTGATGGGCTGCGCGAGAAGCAACAGTGTCGCTATGACAGGAAGAAGATTCAGCGCTGCGCCATGCCCGGCGGTTTGCATGCGGGATTTATATCACCCGTGAGTTGAAATCGCATCAAGCTGGCTGCAGAGAGCAGTTTATTTGGGTTGAAGGTTCTTTAGCGTCTTGGTGATGCTTCTGGCTCCGGAGAAGACTGCCATCTTTGTGCTGTCGATGACCTTGCTTCTGCCCGGCGGCGTGGGGTTGATGCCGAGTTTGCGTAGCTGATGATTTACGCGGAAGAGATCCCGGTCAAATGCAATCGATTCGTAACCGATGCTGAGCGACATCGAGGAAGTGGGGCCGCTTTCGACCATGTGCGGGAAGTGCATGGGGATGTGAACGCCGGTTCCGGGCTCCATTTCAAAACGCTCGGCGCGCGACCTGATCTCTTCGCGGAACGCAATCTCGTTTTTCGCCCAATACTTTTCGATATCGAGGTCTTTGAGAATTTCTTTGTCGCTTCCGTCGAAGATGTAGATGGTTTTAGTGCCTTGAATCTGCAGGAGGAAGCTGTCTTCGCTGTCGATGTGATAGGGAGTGAATTCATTTGGAGATGTGAGGAAGAGAGTCTCCATGGGTGCGCGGTACTCTTTGCTGAGGTCGACATGCGTGAGCTCTGAAAGCTCTCGGGTCATGGTCTCGAGGACCTTGTCGTATCTGGGCTGGGTGTGAATGAAGCTGAGCTTCATCCTCATCCGGCTGAGGTCGGAGTGACGAAAGGCCTCGACGAGGCTCGCCTTGTGATCCTCGCTTCCCCACTCTCTGAACTTCCTATCGAGATAAAAGAAACCGGATTTGGTGTTGTCACGACTCCAAATTTCGGCGAGTTTTTCTACGGATTGAGTGGAGAAGAGATCGTTGGAGTCGAGGTTGTGGGAGAAGAGAAAGGGCTTTCGCCTGAAGTAATCTGAAAATTCTTTTTCTGGTTGGAAGTACGTGTAAGTCACAGGGCCCCCCGGCAGATCGCAAACTCGCTAATCTGGTTCGACAAGCGAATGGTACAGGGGCGCAGTATCTACTTCAATTTTAAAGTGATTCGTCCTATGCGATTCGCGCAGTACTTTCGAGGGTTTGCGAGTAGGTAACCAGGCTGGGAGTTACTATTTTGACTTTTGAACTAGTAACAATCTCGGGAAGTATGGAGTGGCGGTCCGAAAAGGATGTTAGCGCGTAACAGTCTCAATATGAGTGATTTCGCCGTCGCGCATGTGGAGGATGCGATCGGCGATCTGGGCGGCCTCGGGGTTGTGGGTAATCATGAGGACGGTCTGGTTGAGCTCTCGGCTGGATTGGCGGAGCATCTTGAGCACGGCTTCTGAGTTTTTAGTGTCGAGGTTGCCGGTGGGCTCATCGGCAAGGACGATGGCGGGGCGGTTGATGAGAGCACGAGCGATGGCTACCCGTTGTTGCTCGCCGCCGGATAGCTCATTGGGACGATGGTCGAGGCGCCCCTGGATGCCGAGCATCTCGGTGAGGTGTGTGAGCAGGGGACGGTCGAGCTCTCGTTTGGTGGTGGCGCCGAGGTTGGCGATATCGTGGGCGATCTCGATGTTGCCCATCGCAGAGAGAGTGGGTAAGAGGTTGAAACGTTGGAAGATGAAGCCAATTTTGGCGCGGCGGGTGCGGGTGCGCTCGGCGTCGGTGAGGGTGGCGAAGTTGATGCCGTCGATGAGGACCGAGCCAGTCGTAGCTCCAGTGAGGCCGCCGAGGATGTAGAAGAGGGTGGATTTGCCAGAGCCTGAAGGGCCGACGATGGCGACGAACTCGCCGGGGGTGATGGCGAAGTTGACCTTGCGGAGAGCAGGCACCTCGAGCTTGCCGGAGCGATAGGTTTTGCCCAGATCGCGGGCGAGGATGACGGGTGTTGGGGCGTTGCCATCGGGCGTCAAGTGTAGAAGCGTTTTTGAGGAGGAGTCGGGCTGGGGGGACAACGTGGAAGAATGAGAAGACATGTATGTCTATGAAGTTTATCGCGAACGGGGTCGGCGGTGAGGCCATCGGAGCTTTTGCTATGGGGATTGGCAGCCTGGACGACTCTGGGATTGGCTGGGGTTGGGTTGTCGCGGTTGCGGGGTGAACAGCTTCGAGTGCGTCGTGGAATAGCCTGGCTGGCCGGAGTCTGGGCGATGTATCTCGTGGTGCTGATAGGAGTTTCGCTGGTGCAGAAACAGAAGGTGGTGGCGGTGGGGCAGCCGCAGTGTTTCGACGATATGTGTTTTACGGTGACCGGGATAGAGGAGGTAAAAGGATTTTTGATTCACGATGAGCGGCGGCTTTTGCGAGTGACAATTCGGGTTACAAATCGGGGACATTCGGGAGAGAGGGATGGATTGATACAGGCTTATCTGGTGGATGCGCAGGGGCGGCAATGGGAGGAGTCGACTGGAGTCAATGGGGTGGGGCTGACAGCAAAGGTGGCCAGAGGAGACTCTGTGATGAGTCAACCGGTCTTCAAGGTGACAGGCGATGCCACGGGATTGAGGCTGGTCTTGACCCATGGGTGGAAGCAGCCAGGCGTATTGGTGATTGGTGACTCTGATAGTCTGCTGCACCGGAAGACGGTCGTGGAACTTGGGCGCTGATGGAGGCTTTGGTTACTGCGAGATAGAGGCGTTGCAGCAGTGGACGGCGTGTGTAAGTTACCGCAGGTCTAAGTAAAGAATTACTGCAGTGGTATGTGCCGCGAGAGAACTTTTCCCTTGAAAATTGCAAGTTGGTGCATGGTGGGAAAAAGCAATGCGAAATCTCCTGTGGAATGCGGGGAAAAACGTTGGCAGGTGGATTGCATATATGGGAGTGTCGGAAGACGGACGAATACTTCTGAAACGGGCTCTATCTGTCGTGCACTATATCAACGCAAGACAGAGATGACATTCATTAGTAATAACGGGCTTCACGCACGAAAACATTCACGAACGCGATTGGCTTGAACGACGGTCTCATCGCATGCAGTCCTTCGCTTTTTACGTTTTGCGCTGGTTTCATTTCAGCTTGAGTTGAAGCCTTAATCCCAACATCCCGTGATAGCCCAGCTGCGTCGACCCAAACTCGGCGCGTTTGCAGTGTGGTGCGTCAAAAATTGTCCCCTATGCAGCCGGCCTGCTGCGTAGACGGATGCGCTCGTCCAACAATGCCAAGGAGGCAGAAGTGAATAAACTCATTTGCACTCTCGTTACCGCATCGGTTCTTGTCGGCGGCTCCGCCTACGGCCAGAACAAAGCCACAAATGATAAGCATGGGAAGCAGGCTCTCCGCGACAGCCAGATGGATAAAGTTACCGCCGCCGGCGAAGAAAATTCTTCGATTGCGGCCAATAACTCAACCGTCACTGAAAACAACTCAGGCTCGGTGAGTCTCGCTGGAACCTCGCTGATGGGTGCCAGTGGCATCAACATCGTGAGCTCGACTGACAGCCTGGTAGCAAATGGCGTCAACGTTTACGACACCAGTGCTACCTCCAGCAAAGGATCCGATGTCACGCAGGCCAACACCATCGATCAATCTGAAAATGCGACTGCGACACTGGGCAGTTACCGTCGCGGAGAAAACAGCCAGCTAACAGTTGACAAGAGCACGAATGTGAGCAAGTCCAATGCATTTTCGGCGAGCCTTAACACCTCGCTGAATGCCAGCACGACCGATACCTTTGCCAAGACGAATGACCTGACCAAGAGCAAGAGCTACACTGACACCTTCAGCAATGTGAAAACGGCGGCCGCGACGTTGAACGCCAATGAGACGCTTGCAGATAGCGCAAACAGCACGTCTGCCAGCGATGCCACCGCCAATAGCTCCACGGCGGCGACAGGCGGCAGCGCTTCGACAACGGGTAACTCGACGTCTAGCAACAGCGCATCGAGCGGCGGAAGCACCTCGTCAAACACCGGCTCTGCGACGAGCGCCACGCATGCTTCTAACGGTGGAACCGCCACTAACGGCACCAACGATAACTCCAACACCAATACGACGGGCTCGAACGACACCGCTGCGTTGGGAGCTACCTTAAACCTGTCTTCGAACAAGAGCAACAGCGTTGATAAGACGTCGTCTTTGACTCATGACAAGAGCGTATCGAATGACTTCTCTACCAGCCTGGCAACAACCCTCGCGTCGACGGCGTCGGACACGAAGTCCTTCACGTTGGCGAAGACCAAGATGGTGACGAAGGATATACAAGGTGCTGTTGCAGTCGATGATGCCGATGCGACAAACATCGCAGTGGACGGATCGACCATTAGCGACACCAATACCTACAGCGTATCTCTCGCCGGTTCGGCAGAGCAGAACGCGAAGGCGATCAACATCGTAAATGCAGCCGGCGGCATGGTTGGGAATGGCGTGAACGTTGCTCACTCAACAGGCGTGAATCCGGTTCCGACTTTGAGCCAGGTCAACAGCATCACGCAGTCTCACTAAGAACGACGACAGGACGGGGCTCCGCACTAGCGGTGGAGCTCCTGCCTGTGCTTTCACTCGGCTTCAAGGAGGATGTATGCGTCGTCTCTTAGTGATTGCGAGTCTTGCGCTGCTATCTACTGCAGGACTGGCCCAAAGCTCAACCAAGCATGCGGGCCAACCGCTGAACGACGCTGCCATGGATCGAGTCACGGCAGCGGGCGTTTCAGCGACTTTGTCGAATGGAGTCTTGCAGTTTCAAGGATCGGCAGCAACTGCGAACGGCCTGGTGACAGGTGCGGGTACATTGCAGGTGTTGACCGGGCCGCTGACCTCAACGACCAACATGGGCACGCTGACGTTGAATGGCAGCGCGCAACAGAATCTGAGTTCGCTGGTGAACATCAACGCGGTGAACTCCAATATCAATGTGCTGCTGAACCTGAACGTCAATATGAACTCGACGGTCGGGTCTATTGTGCAGTCCAACCTGAACGGGAAACACTAATGAATTGTCTTCGATCAATACTTGCTGCCGGACTGGTAAGTCTTGTTCTCTTCCCCGCCCCCGCACGCGGCCAGAATATTGGCAGTGCGACGGGGGTGCAGGGAAGCAAGAACATTCGAAGCCTGAAAGAGATTCGTGACGAGGGCGTGGTGAAGCAGCGTTGGGATGTGAGTTGCGGCGCCGCGGCATTGAGCACGCTGCTCACATACGACTTCAAAGACAACACGCCCGAGACTTCGATCGTGGTTTGGCTTCTGCATCGCGTGGACGCCGGTCGAGTGCGTGCACGCGGCGGATTTTCTCTGCTGGACTTGAAGCACTTTTCCGAGGCTCGCGGATACCACGCTGAGGCTTTCAGCGGCATGTCGATCGAGGATCTGGCACTGGAAAAGACTTCGGTGATAACGCCGATCAGAGTGAAAGGCTTCGACCACTTTGTGGTGGTGAAGGGGATCTACGCCGGGCATGTGATTTTGGGCGATCCAGGCTTCGGCAATATGACGATGCGGGTGGACCGGTTTCAGGCGTTGTGGAAGAACGGCATTGTGTTCGTTGTTCATCCACCGGACGACAGAATGATTGGGGAACGAAATCTACCGGCGGCAGCTGGACTCGTGCCGGATGAATCGCTGATCTCGCGCAAGATCGGGGTTACGGCTCCGAGCAACTATTTGTACTGAGGGAAAGGTGCGTCAATGTTGCTGCGAAGATTTTTACCAGGCATTGTGTTGGTGGCGGTTGGCGCGGGACCGCTGCTGGCCCAGACAACACCCACTAAAGGACAATCGCAGCCACAGGAGGTCGCCAAGGCCACGACCCCGGGGAAAGATCCAACTGAATTGAAGCTCCAGGAGGCGCTGCGAGAGCGCGATGCCATCATCCGCAATCTGTTGGAGCGAATGAATGAGTTGGAGTGGCGCGTCAATGGTGGATATACCACTCCGGCCAGAGCGGATGAGCGTCCTACATTGCCGGCTGCTTCAAGCAGTCGCGTGATCAATTCGGTAGTTGCGACCTCAACCTACGACAACACGGAGCGGCAGGCGACGGAGGCACTTGACCAGGCTCTGATTGTGCGTGGGGGATTGCTGCTACCTTCCGGGACGCTGGAGATCGATAATACGACCTCTTATTTCAGCGCCTCGTCGGACCATGTGACGGTCAATGGGTTTGCATTGCTGCCGGTGCTGGTGGTGGGCGACATCGCTTCAGAGCGTGTGCGGGAAGACTACCTGTTGCCAAATATGACGGCGAGACTGGGGCTGCCACATAAATTCCAACTTGATTTCACTGTTCCCTACGGATATGAGCTCATTCGGACAGTGGATGCAAACAATATCCAAACGTCATCCAGCAGTTTTGGGTTGGGCGATATATCTGCGGGACTCTCGAGGCAGCTGACGAGCGAACATGGAAAGATTCCTGACATGCTCGCGAATGTGCGCTTCAAATCGACGACGGGAAAAGATCCGTACAACCTGGAGAGCAGCCAGGTGGCGCTTGGGACTGGGTTCAATTCGATAACGGGAAATCTGACGGTGGCGAAGTCCAGCGATCCTGTGGTGTTCTTTGGCAATCTTTCGTATACGGCTAATCTGAAAGGGGATCATACGGTTTCAGCAAACGATCCAACCAATCCTGCTGCGACTATGGTAGGGCACTTCAATCCGGGCGATGCGATTGGTTTCCAGCTTGGCTCTATTCTGGCGCTAAATCCAGAGGTGTCGATGACTGTGGGATGGGATCAGCGATTTACGCGTAGTACCTCGCTGAACGGAGTAGATATTCCGGCGTCGTACTTAGTGGAGGGTTCGCTGCGACTGGGAACGAGCTATGTGTATGCTCCGGGCCGCACGATTGATCTGAGCTTTGGTGTGGGTCTGACACCGGACACGCCGAATCTGCAGTTTTCTGTGGGTGTGCCATTTCGATTGGGGCTGTGGGGGCAGAAACCAAGGAAGCTAGACGTGCATTAGGCCTGATGCGGGGAAGGTCATGCGCGATCTCCGGCAGAGAGGAAGAGAGACTGAAGGGTGGCGTCCTCGAGGAAGCTGATCTCAAGACGTATGGTCACGATCTGGCCAAGGTCAGCCGGGGTGGTGAGGTTCTTTCTGCAGGTGCAGAGGTGGGTAAAGCCGAGGTGTCCGGCACGGGTGAGCTCGAGGCCCGAGGCGATGATGGATGCGTAGAGGTCGATGACGGCGCGGAGTTGAATCTCGACGCGGAACTCCATGGTGGTGGGAGAGAGTGTTTTGCGGTTGAGGATCCAGCCTCCGCAGTCTGCAAAGGCTGAGGTGAGCGAGGGCAGGATACCTTGGCGCTCTTCGTAGCTGAAGCCCTGAATATCAAGCGATTGCATGGGATGTTTGAGCCTCTGCCGATCGAAGTGTGTTTGCCGATAGCGTGTTCATCGGAAGGGGAGGGGGGAAGCGTGAGCCTCAGACGGGGTACGGTGGTCATGTGGATATTCGGATTTGATGATGTTGAAAAGAGATGACTTGGGTTAGCGATTCGTGAATCTTCATGTTCCGTTGCTGTTTGTATTCCGTTGGCTCCGCAGGTGTAGGAGGATAGTGGAGCGAGGTCTTTATGGTGCTTGGAGTGGGAACGGATCTGATGGAGACGAAACGGATCGAAGTGAGTATCGACCGGTTCGGAGAACGTTTTTTGGAGCGGGTCTTCACCACGGGAGAGATCGCTTACTGCATGCGCAAGAAGAAGAATGCGGCTGAGAGCTTTGCGGCTCGGTTCGCTGCAAAAGAAGCCGGAGCAAAGGCACTGGGGACGGGGATCAGCCGGGGAGTTACGTGGAAAGAACTTGAAGTTCGACGCGAGGCGAATGGCCGACCAACCCTGCATTTGAGTGGACGTGCGGCAGAGCTGGCGGGGGCAATGGGAGTGCGCAGGATGCAGCTAAGCCTGACCCATAGCCGAGAGTTGGCGATGGCGGTCGTGGTAGTGGAGGATTGAAACGCAATAGGTTGTGGAAGTTGAAACCAATCCAGCGATTCGCGCATCCATTCGGAATCGAGCACTTTAACGCGATGCGGTCCTCTTGAGTTTTCTCGATCAATGGGGTGCGAGGGTAATGTATTCTCCTAGTTACTGACACCCTGATCGCGCTAGAGGTGGGAGCGGCAGTGTAACGCCGTGTCGGTAGATTTTTGTAAAAACGATCTTTAAGGAGAGCTATGCCCAGCCAGCAGGAGGTACGGTGGTCGCAGTTGAAGGTGGGCGTGATTGTACTGATTTCGACGATAGTGCTGGTGACGCTGTTGTTCCTGATGACGAGCTCGTCGGGGCTGGGAATTTTCTCGCATAAGCTGACGGTTACGACGTTCTTCGCAAACTCGGCCGGGCTGAAGACAGGGGCAGCGGTGAACCTTGAGGGCGTGACGATCGGGACGGTGAAAGCGGTAACAATTGATAATGCGCCCGAGCACAAGCTGACTCCGGTGAAGGTTGTGATGAAGATGAACGAAAAGTTCGCCACCAACCTGAAGAAAGACTCGAAGGCTTCCCTGTCGACGGTGGGAGTGCTGGGCGATACGGTGGTGGATATCAACAGCCAGTTCGCCGTCGGGCCGCCATTGCAGGACGGAGATGTATTGAAGACGCTGGAGACGCCCAGTTTGACCGATGTGGTGAAGGCGAGCCAGGGGACGATAGAGAGCCTAAACGTGATTCTGGCGAAGGCGAATGTCATCGTCGACAACATTCAGTCTGGGAAGGGCACCATTGGGCAGCTGATCAATAATCCTGATCTGATTAACAAGGTGAATAATACTGTCGATCAACTGCAGAAGCTTACGAAGAATTTGAATGCTGGGCAAGGGTCGGTCGGCAAGTTGTTGACTGACGACACGCTTTACAACAACCTAAATGCGACAGTTGCCAAGCTGGAGAATATTGCCGATGGCATCAATAGTGGCAAGGGGACCGCAGGTAAGCTCATCAAGGACGAGACCCTTTACACAAATCTGAACTCAAGCTTGGCTCATGCAAACTCCTTGCTGGCTGACGCCGACGCGGGCAAGGGGGGGCTGGGTTTGATGTTGAAGGATCCTAAGTTTCGCCAGGATCTGAGCAACACCCTGGCTCAGGTGAATACGTTGGTGACTGGCGTCAATGATGGTCGTGGCACTCTCGGTAAGCTGGTGACCGACGACGCTGCTTACACGAACCTGAATAAGTTGCTCGAGGCGAGCACTGACCTGGTGAAGACGATTCGAAGCGATCCGAAGAAGTATTTGACGATTCATCTCAAGATCTTCTAGAGAATATGCTGCGCGGATTGAAGGGTTCGGGCTTTGGCCTGAGCCCTTTTATTTGGTGGGACACCAACCCGCGATGCGCTGTCTTGTCTTCGCAGGATCAGCTTTTTGGGAAAGAGAGGTCGTAAGTGCGGGACACCTTCTCCTCCAGTTCTGAGGGGTATGGTTCCTACCGGGCTGGGGCTGAGACGGTAACCATGGCGTGGTGACTGGCCGCAAGAAGGATAGATCAGTCAGAATGAGCGCCATAAGTGGCACAAAGTCGCGACAGCTTCTACAATAAGCGAAGGAATCGTACCCTACAGAGTTGCTCGCGGCAAAAGGTGGACGGAAGACGTTCATTGGCGAGGATTAAGGAAGCGCATGAAGTTGAGCAGGATTGGCCGTGTATCAATGGCCTTGGTAGTGTCCGTAGCGATGGGTCTGGGCATGACGGCGTGCGGTGGTGGCACGATTGGGTTCATGTGGGTTCTTGGAACGCAGTACAACCAGATCGCAGGCTTCAAGATCGATGACTTCACGGGAAACCTGACAGCGATTCCTCACTCGCCGTTCACCTCTGGCGGGGCGAACCCGGTGTCGATCGTGGTGAAGCCAGGCGGCCGCTTCATTTATGTGGTCAACAGGGGCGGCGGGAACGGACCAGCCGCCGGTTTGCCATGCGGTACCGCTGGCAGCATCAGCGAGTTCAGCGTTGGCGGACAGGGTGTGCTGACCTTCCAGCAATGCTTCCAGAGCCAGGGGACCAACCCTGTGTGGGCGGCTCACGATACGACGGGGAACTTCCTGTATGTTTTGGACCAGCAGGCTCCACCACCGACCGCGACTCCGGCCAACCCCAATCCACCGGCTCCTCCGAATGGGGACATAACTGTATTCTCGATCGATCCAAATACAGGTCGGCTGACTCTGGTGTTGAACCAGCAGATCAAAGATCCGGTGACGGGTCTGCAGATTACATACTTCCCAGTTGGGGAGACGCCGACGATGTTGGCTGTAGCTGGCTCGTGCGTGCTTACGCTGAACGCAGCCGACCAGACGGTCTCACCCTACGCTGCAGGCACAGCGGGACAGTTGACGCTGACGACAACGCAGAAGTTCAACTCGGGAGCGGTTCGGCCGACGTCGATTATTACAGGCGGAAGCAACATCTATATCACCGATGCAGGCGCCCCGAACGCGAACAGCCCTGGACAAGTTCTTCCCTTTACGGTCGGCGCCACCTCGTGTTCGTTGAACACGATCACGGGCGGAGCGGTTGGGAATATCTCTCCGGCGGCGAATCCGGTTTACTCGCTGGTTGATAGCAAGAATCGGTTTGTCTATGTTGCGAATCAGTCGACGACCAATACTACGAATCCAAACAGCTCGATTTCAGCATTCACTATTCAGACGACCGGGCAGCTGCAGGAGCTGAACGATCCCGGAAACAATCCGTACACCGTGGGCGCTGGGCCAGTTTGCATGGTGGAGGACCCGTCATTTCAGTACGTCTATACGTCAAATGGAGATGGAACGGTGACTGGCAAGCAGATCTCTACGACAGGCACGCTCTCGGACCTACGTCGAGGATCTACCTTCACGGCGACCGGACAAGCGACGTGCCTCGCAGTAAGCGGAAACGTAGACTAGCTGGCAGGACGGCAGCTGGAGAACCAGGGCAGGGTGTCGACATGAACCCTGAGTATCGGGACAGCAGGAACGGGCGGAAACGATTTGCCCCGGAGTTAGGTAAGCATGAAGTGGAATAAGATGGGCCGCGGGACAGTGGCCTCGATTTTGTCTTTTGCGTTAGTGAGCGTTACGGCATGCAGCCGTGATTACACGCTGGCGTATGTATACGTGACGACTGCAAAACCGTTGACGAGCTCTTCTCCGAACGGTGGGATCAATGCGTACGCTGTGGACTTCCAGATCGGCTCGTTGACACCACTGGCGGATTCACCGATACCGGCCGGCAGAAATCCCGTGACCCTTGTGGCTTCGCCGAATGGGTTGAATCTCTATGTCGTCAATCACGACGACTCGACGATCGGTGAGTATGCGATTGGGACCGATGGAAAGATTTACCTGCAGAACACCTACAACGTGACGGGCAGCAACGCTACCTCGATTGGAATGGATGCGGCGGGAGCATTTCTTTACGTCACATTCCAGTATCAGTTAGGTCCACAAGGACAGCAGCTTTACTCGACCGCGTCGCCTGGGCCCGGTGGGGTGACGATCTTCCCGATCAATAAGGACGGTTCGCTGGGAACGGCCGTTGCAAATACGACGATTGGGACGACGACCTCTCGGAATTACGTTCCGGTCGGCAATACTCCGTTTGGGATTGTGGTCAGCCGTCCTCGTTGTGAGCCATCGGCTTCTTACAATGCGGGCAATCCAACTTGCACGTTGACGGACGGTTCAGGCTCGGGCCTCCAGACCGTATTCGTGTACGTTATCGATCAAGAGACTCCGACGACACCGAAGGCTGCGTTGCTCGGGTTCTCCCAGAACATGTCGACTGGTGTGTTGACTCCTACGAACGGCACAACGATCACGACCGATGCTACGGGCAAGACAGTGGCGACTGGTTTTGGTGCGGGGACCACGCCGAGTGCCATTGCCGAAGATCCCTCATCCCGGTTCGTGTATGTCACGGATCAGGCTCAAAACGTGCTGTTTGGAAATACAACCAATGCGGATGGCTCGTTGACGCCGATGGTAAACAACCAGTTTCCGACAGGCATATTCCCAGTCGGAGTAACGGTCGATCCGCGGGGCAAGTTCCTGTATGTTGCGAACTTCTCGTCGGGCACAGTTGGCGCGTATACGATCGACCAAAACTCAGGGAATCCGACTGGGGCAATTGGATCTGCTTCGACGGCTACTGGGACAGGTCCCACGTGTGTGACGATCGAACCGGCTTTGGGCATTTATCTCTATACATCGAATAACCTGGAGGGCGACGTCTCGGCGATGCAACTGGCTCCTCAGAATGGAACATTGAAGCAGGTGCAGAATACGCCGTTCCCTTCGGGCGCACTGCCTACCTGTGCGGTGGCTGTAGCGAATGGTTCTCATCCGACACAGATCATCGTTGAGTAGTGCTAGTTTGTTCTACGCGAAAGCCCCGCGAACGCGGGGCTTTTTGCTGCGCAATTCTCGGAATGAACCTATTCGTGGACCGAACAACCGGCAATGCTGAAGGAATCTGTGTCAATCCCTGTCGCGGAAATCTTGCTTAGGAAGAAGACAAAAGGGTGCGGTCTTTGCGTGAGAATCGGCTAAGGATCGCCCGGCGAGCGGGAACTTCGACAAAGTGGAAGGTAACCAGAGCAAGCAGGATGAGAATTCCGTAAGAGAGCCATGGGTCAAAAGCGAGCAGATGCAGACGCTCCGGAACATGATAGGTGTGAATCAATTGGAAGACATTGAAGTGAAGGAGGTAGAGGCAATAACTGCTTTCGCCTATCAGCAAAAGTGGACGCCATGAGAAGACGGCCGAGATCGCATGAGGACCACTGAGGCCGAGCATCAGTGCGGCGAAGATCGGGGTCATGAGACCGCCGTGCATCAGGAGGTACGGCGTGCGAAGAACGAGGGTGTAGAAGAAGATTCCGACGAGCGCCAGGCTGATGAAGGATAGTGCCAGGCGTCGACGTGGGGTGATAGTCAGGGCGTGTTGGAGTTTGCCGAGCGTGACGCCAATGAGGAAGGTGCAGACGTAGGGGAGTGGGGTGTACTTGAGGAATCGGATGAGTTGGGTGGAACTGTAACGGTCAACTGGGCCAACGATGTGATCGGGGTTGAGCAAGAGGTAGAGCGAGTGGGGGATCAAGCCAATGATCCAGAGCGCTAGAAGGAGAAGGATCAATCGCGCCGGCTTCTTGGGCCACGGAAGGCGAATGAGCCAGGGGAAGGCTGCGTAGAGCACTACTTCGCTCGAAAGGGTCCAGGCAACGGTGTTCCAGAAGGTGGCGACGGAGGGGCTCCAGCCCTGGAGGACGAGAGGAGTGAGGATCATTCCCTGCCAGAACTCGTAGTGGGAGCGGGCGTGCCACTCGTCCTGCACCATGCGGAAGGAGATGAGGAGAACGAGCAGATAGACGGGGTAGAGGCGGGAGAAGCGGGCCAGCCAGAACTCGCGCTTGACCAGAGTCTTCGCGCGATCGGCGTAGTTGTAGGTGAGCACGTAGCCAGAGATGAGGAAGAAGACGCCGACGAAGACGTAGCCGTTGTTGATGATCGGGTAGAGGAGACCGAGGTGCGGCGGCGTGAAGTGAAAGAGAATGATGAAGATGGCGAGTAGGGTGCGGATGCCTGTGAGAGCCGGCAAAGGTGGTTTGCGAGCGGTGACGGTCGCATGTGGGGGGGCAGTACTCTGCGGTTGCTCGATCTCTGGTTCCAGAAGGATTGGGTTCACACGTTGATCCTGCTTGAGTAGGATGCCGCTGGGGTTCAACTTTATCTAACGCCGCTTACTAGGATTTGACGTGGGCACGGGCGATTTAGATGACAAATTCGACGTCAGGCGAACAGGAGGCGGCAACGGCAAAGCAGATCCTGCTGCGATTGAGGAGTTGGAGGAACTTTGCTTGAGGGAGGTCATCCGACTCAGGCTGTAACTAGAGAGCCGATCTTCTCGCCGCTGACGACGCGTACGATGTTGCCGGGTTCGCGCATGCTGAAGACCATCATGGGCATGTTGTTGTCACGGCAGAGGGATACTGCAGTGGTGTCCATGACACGGAGGTTCAGGCGAAGCATCTCGCTGTACGTGATCTGATCGAATTTTGTGGCTTTGTCGTCGACCTTCGGGTCGGCGGTGTAGATGCCGTCGACGGAGGTGGCCTTGAGGAGGATGTCGGCTTTGATCTCCATAGCGCGGAGGCTGGCGGCGGTATCGGTGGAGAAGAACGGGTTGCCGGTGCCGGCTGCAAAGATGACGATGCGGTTCTTCTCGAGGTGGCGCATGGCGCGGCGCCGGATGTAGGGCTCGGCGACCTCGTGCATCTCGATGGCGGACATAACGCGGCAGAAGAGGCCTAGCTTCTCGATGGCGTCCTGGAGGGCGATGGCGTTGATGACGGTGGAGAGCATGCCCATGTGGTCGGCGGCGACACGGTCCATGTCGATGGCCTGCTGGGCGACGCCACGGAAGAAGTTGCCTCCACCAACGACGATGCCGATCTCGCAGCCAAGGGCGTGAACTGCGGCGATTTCGGCGGCGATTTTGTGGATGAAGACGGCGTCAATGCCAAAACCTTTACCTGCGGCCAGAGCTTCGCCTGAGATCTTGAGAAGGACTCTTTTGTACATGTCAGAACTAAGTATCGCATGGTGCAGGGTCGAGATTATTGGGCGATTAAATTCGTGGTCATAGACGGCTCGATTCAGAATTTGTTTACAACTTTGGAGGCACTTGTAAATATTGTGCACAACTTTGCGGGGTAAGGTGGGTATTGAAGGGTGCGGGCACGATACGACGCAGCCCAAGGAGAATGGTAGATGTTTAACAAAGTACGTTTGATGATTTTGACCGCTGGTATTGCGGCGGCAGCGGCCCCGATGACGATGCAGGCAGGAGAGGTTCCTGGACCACACCCGGCTTATTTGCATGCTCTCAGTGATCTGCGCGCGGCACGCCATTATCTGAACGATGGATGGGCGTGGGGTCCAGTGAAGCATGACGATAATGAGGCGATTAAGCATATCGACGCGGCGATCGATGAGATCAAGCGAGCCTCGATCGATGATGGCAAAGGTCTGAACGATCCCTTCCACATCGATACAGGTTTGAGTCCTCATGATCGGTTTCGGAAGGCTAATGAACTGCTCTTCGCGGCCCACCGCGATCTGGATCACGCAGAGGATGTTCCGCAGGCACATGGGCTGCGGGATCGCGCGATCTCGCATATCGACACCGCGCACTCGATTGTCGACAACGCGGAGCGTACGGCTCACTGGGAGTAGTTGCTGTTTACTCAAACAAGAGAGGGGAGCGTAATGGCTCCCCTCTTTTGTTTGCCGTGAAGCGCGCCGGATCGATGTCTGTCGATCTTTCTTGTCAGCTTGCAATGGAGATACCCCTCCCCCTCCCCTTAGAGGGTATTTTGTGAGGATGTCTTTTGCTTTGTTCGGGTTACAGCGGTATGGTGTCTGCAAAATATTCATTCTAAATGGGTTACGTGCAAAATACTTGTTTTCAATAATTTGTGCGCGAAATAGAAAAGGCCTCGAGGATCGCTCTCGAGGCCCTTCTGACTCTGAATCTATTTTAACCGATTCGACATAACTCATACGCCACGCGATTTTGCTGGATTGGCGCGGAGATTCGATCGTTCAGGGCTTGACAGAATTTGTCGCATCCTCTGAGGCGGTTCGAGATCTGGGGGAGCCGTCGCGTTAAATGCACGAAGGATTGGAACGGACGGGCTATGATAATTCGATCTTCAGCCGTACTGTCTCTGGGCCCTCTTTCTTGCGACATTTGATTTTGGAGGAGATTTTATGCGCCGATCCCTGCCGTTCATTTTGCTTTTGGGTTGGGCTGTGTTCGTGTGCGCGTTGAGTGCGCGTGCGCAGAACCCGGACGCCCTTGCGCCGTACTTTGAAGGGAAGCAGGTGACAGTGAAGATCGATATGCCGGCAACTCAGAAGGGCGTGGATATTTATCCGAACCGGCCGCAGCCGCTGGATGCGAAGAGTTATGGGGACCGGATGAAGCAGTTTGGCGTGTCGTTGCAGAAGGGCGATACGACTATGGTCACGAAGGTGAAGGTGAATAAAGATAACGTTGAGTTTCAGATTGGCGGTGGAGGCTACGGGACGGCGGGCGATAACACAGATACTTCCGTGCACTTTACTCCGGCAGATAAGAGCGATCGGGAGAAGGAGCTGGAGAATCAGCTGAGTAACGAGACCGATCCGGACAGGCGGAGATCGTTGCAGCGAGAGCTGGATAGTGTGAGGAGGGATCGAGAGAGACGCGACTCATATAACCACGCGAGAGCGGAGGACGATGCGGCGAGGAGGACGGACCAAGTTGGCATGAAGCGGCAGCAGGGTGGATCTCGGTTCAACATCCGCATGGATACGAAGAAGATGGGGGATTCGCTAACGCCTCAGGTGATTCAGGATGCGTTGGCGCAGTATGTTTCGTTTACTGGTAATGCTGCAGGTGCGGCGGGTGGTGGGTATCCGAATGCCGGTGGTCCTGCGGGCCAGGGTGCGGATCAGGTGTCGGGATTGAAGAAGGGCATGACCAGAGAGCAGGTGGAGGCTATGTTCGGGCCTGCCGTAGAGGCGCACGACCGAACGGAGAATGGCATGTCGATGACCACGTGCACGTATAAGAGCGCGGATGAGAGGGTTCAAGCGGATTTTGTGAATGGAGTGCTGGTACAGTACTCGGTCTCTTCGCGTTAAATTCTTCGCGTTAAAGATTTCCGCTGCGCGCGATGCGGTCACTTCGTGACGGGTATACCCCTTTGGGTGGCGCTCCCTTTGGTCGCGAGGAGATATTTTTGCCGACCATCGGGAGGCGCTGGGCGAAGCCGGGTGTACATGTCACGAAGTGACCGCTGCCCGCGCAGGGCGATTAGGCTGCTGCACGGCCTGCGGCTGTGGCGGGTGGGACTTCGATGAGCTTGCCGGATTTTACGTCGTAGATATAGCCATAGACGGGGATAGATTTCGGGACGAGCGGGCTGGTGCGGATGCGGGTTACGTCGGCGAGCACTGATTCGGCCTGATCTTTGATGGTGAGGAATTCGATGAACTCTGCTGCGGTGGAGCCTGGGCCTTTGCCCACGTCTTTGAAGCCTTCGGGAGTGAGGGCTGCGGTTTCGAGGCTGTTGGCGAGGAGGCCGCGGATGACATCGTTGGTGAAGAACTGCATGCCGCAGTCGGTGTGGTGGATGACGAAGAACTCTTTCGTGCCCAGAAGTTTGTAGCTGATGACCAGGGAACGGATGGCGTCGTCGGAGGCGCGGCCGCCGGCGTTGCGGATGACGTGGGCGTCTCCTTCGGCGAGGCCTGCGTATTTGGCGGGGTCGAGGCGGGCGTCCATACAGGTGAGGATGGCAAAGCCGCGGGCAGGCGGGAGGGCTAGGTTGGCTTTGGCACCGAAGCTCGAGGCGTAGGATTCGTTGGCGGAGAGTACTTCGGTGAGAATTTTGCTCATGATGGGGTCTCCTGGGCGTGTTTTTTTGATGGTGTGTTGTGGTGAGTTCGTGGTGGTTTGATGGAGCGAATTACTCGGCGTGGGGATCGACGACGTGGATAGGCAGATCGTAGTGGTTGGAGGTAAGCTCCCATCGTCGGTCCTCCTCTTTGTGGAGAGTGTTCTGGTCGGGGAAGAGTTGGTGGAGGACTTCGCCTTCGTGAGTGGAGGAGGGTTGATCTTTGTAGCTGATGACGATGCGATAGTCCCAGCGACTATCCTCTGAAGTGTGCAGACCGGGGCCGTAGACGGTGTAGCTAGTAACGTAACCAAGCTGCTGCTCGCGGTCGAGGGCGGCGATCTGATACTTGCGGAAGAGAGACCACCACTGGTCGTGGTGGCCGTACTGGACCCGGTAGACCCACTCGACCAGATAGGGCTTTGCGGGGGTGGGCGCTGCGGCTTGAGCCTTGATTGTGATGGGTGCGATGAGGGTGAGGACGGCGAGAGAAAGGCTAATAAGTCTGAGCATCGCGGTTGTCTCCTTGATTGTTCGTCGTTAGCTGTCGGCGCGAAGCGAATGCCTGACCGAAGGTCAAAGCGGAATATGAGCGCTTGGGTGCTCGACTGACGATTGATCTGGAGGGTTCTGCTGTTCCCTGAGGTGTCGTCAGCCTAGAGGCTGGACGGACAACAATAACGGGATACGGCTGGGAAGGTCACAGATGGAGAGTAATCGATGCCGGATAGGTCGTCAATAGCTTCCAGATGGATGAGATTGACATGGCTAAAGTTGAGATGAAAAATGCTGCTCAAGAGAATGCGCGACAAATCGGTGTGATGAGGTAGCGCAGAATGGCACGAATGGTGGCGGCTCGATCGTTGATTGCGGTGCTGATTGCATCTTTTCCTGTTCCGATCTGGCCGCAGACCGGATATCAGTATGAAGAGATGGCCCCTGATCCGGTGCTAAAGACACCGGCGACGCTGGACTCCATGATGATGCGAGCGGGATACGAGCAGAGACATCGTGATTGCCTGGATGCGGGCCTCCATATTGACGCAGTGTTGGCGCTGAAGCCCGACTGGGCAGGGGCGCGGGAGCTGCGGCTTTACTGCGAGCGGCAGGAGGAGCGTCGTGTGGAGGAGATGGACGATCTGAACAAACTGATCGATCTGCAACAGGACTATTGGAGGAGATGGTCGGATCGGGCCGACCTGCATGAGAAGAATCTGGAGCAGCAGATGGCGTTGGAAGATGTTAGCCGTGCGATTGAGTTGCTTCCGTGGGGCATAGATTTATACATCCGGCGTGGGGATTGGAAGGAAAAACTGCAGGATTACGGCGGGGCATTCGCGGATGCCGAAGAGGTTCACAGGCTTGCTCCGGAATCTGTAAGACAGGTGAAGGAGATGGCGCGGTTAGCTCTGTTGGCTGGCCAGAGCGAGCCCGTCGTAGCACGATACCGCAAGCTGGCGGAGATTGGCGATCCGAAGCCGGAAGACTCTCCGCGAAAGGACGATGATCTTTCGACTGCCGGCATGGGTTCTGAGGAGCTGACGCTGCGTGCTGGCTATGCGTTGACATTGGGAAAGTTGGAGCTGGAGTTGAAGTTTTTGAGTGCTGCTCTGGCTGTTCAGCCGGGTCTGATTCCAGCTCTGGAGAGACGAGTTGAGATTGCGAGGATGGAGAAACAATGGATAGCACTGAACCCACGGCAGGATGTTGAACGCTTGATCGAGTTGAATCCCAAGCGGGCCGATTACTACCGTTTCCGCATTGAGTTTCGACCGTTTCCAAAAGATCCGGAGGCAACACTGCGGGACATGGGAACGATCATTCGTCTGGAACCGTATGAGGCGAGGAACTACTACGATCGCGCGTACTTTGAGTTGGGTTTGAAGGATCCAGATTCGGCGATTGAGGATCTTCGACACGCGATCGATCTCGACCCGAGCAATGCGCAGTACTGTTATCGGCTATCGAAGGCCTATGCGCAGAAGAAAGCTCTGCTGACCGAGGCGCTGGCGCTGAACTGGGCGTTGATTGGCGAGCCCGATAATGCGGTCTGGTTGCGAGAGCGCGCGAAGCTACCTTGAAGATCTGAGGAAATGCAAAAGCCCGGGCTGGTGGCCCGGGCTTTTGTGTATCGGTGATGGTTACAGATTAGGACGCGGCTTCTTCGGTGGTGGCTGCTTTGGCCTGGGCTACGGTCCAGTCGGGTGCGCCTACCTTGAAGCGGGCGAAGCGACGGACGCTGATGTTCTCGCCGAGCTTTGCGACCTTGGAGGCGATGAGCTGGCCGATGGTCTGCGAGGCTTCCTTGATGAAGGGTTGGTCGAGGAGGCAGAACTCTTCATAGAACTTGGCGAGCTTGCCTTCGAGCATCTTCTCGATGATGTTGGCGGGCTTGCCGGAAGCAGCGGCCTGGGCGCGGTAGACGTCTTTCTCGCGCTCGAGGTCGGCTTCGGTGACATCCTCGCGGCTGACGAAGCGCGGGTCAACGGCAGCGATGTGCATGGCGACGTCGCGGAGGAGCTCCTGGAAGTCGTCGGTTCGGGCTACGAAGTCGGACTCGCAGTTGAGCTCGATGAGGACGCCGATCTTTCCGCCAGCGTGGATGTAGGTGCCGACTGCACCTTCGTTGGTGGTGCGGCTTGCCTTCTTGGCGGCCGAGGCCATTCCGCGCTTGCGGAGGACGACGAAAGCATCTTCCATGTCGCCTTTGGCTTCCTGGAGGGCCTTGAGACAGTCGCCCATGGGGGCGCCGGACTTTTCACGGAGTTCTTTGACGAGTTTTGCGTCGATCTTTACGGCGGTTTCAGTCATGGTGAGTTTCCTTGGGAGTTGCGGTTTCTGCGAAAGGGGGCGCGGGCTGGATGCCCGCGCCCCCACCAAAATAACAAGAGGCGGTTACGGCACGGCTAATGCCCTGCCCTTTCCTTGTGGCGACCTCTCGGCACGAAGAGATGCGTTAGACGGCGGCCTGGGCGGAGATGGACTCGTTCTCTGCTTCGGGCTCGCTGGCGGCTGAGGGCGCCTTGCGGATGTTTCCGCCGAGGACTGCGGCGAGATCGACGGTTTCGTCTTCTTCGGGAGCAGCTTCGACAACGGGCTCGGCAGCAGCATGGATCTCGCCGGGCTCGATCTCGCCATCTTCGCCGATGTACTCGGGGGAGACTGCGAGGGGCTGAACGTCAGCGGACTCGGTGGCGAATGCCTTCTCGGAGACCATCTGGACGCCTTCGTAGGCGGAATCGGCGATCTTCGTGGTGAAGAGGCGGATGGCGCGGAGGGCGTCGTCGTTGCCGGGGATGACGTAGTCGACGACGGTGGGGTCGCAGTTGGTGTCGACGACGGCGACGACCGGGATGCCAAGTTTGCGGGCTTCGGCGACGGCGATGGCTTCGTTGTTGGAGTCAACGACGAAGATGGCGTCGGGAAGGCGCTTCATGGTCTTGATACCGGCGAGATTGGTGGTGAGGTGCTTGCGCTCGCGCTCGAGCTTGATGACTTCCTTCTTGGTGAGGAGCTCGTAGCGGCCGTCGGTCGACATGTCATCGAGCTCGGTGAGGCGCTTGACCGACTTCTGCACGGTGACCCAGTTGGTGAGAAGACCACCGAGCCAGCGGCTGTTGATGTAGGGCATGCCGGCGCGGGTGGCTTCTTCGGCGATCGCGTCCTGTGCCTGGCGCTTGGTGCCGACGAAGAGGATGAGCTTGCCGGTGGCGGTGAGATCGGTGACGAACTTGGAAGCCTCTTTGAACATCTTGAGGGTCTTCTGGAGGTCGATGATGTAAATGCCGTTGCGCTCGCCGAAGATATATTCCTTCATCTTGGGATTCCAGCGCTTGGTCTGATGCCCGAAGTGAACGCCAGCTTCGAGCAGTTCTTTCATAGTGATGTTTGCCAATGTAGCTCCTTGGTTAAGACAGCCGGACCGGTGCTCCGGTGCCTGGATTGATCCCGCGTACGGGAGATTTGACTCCTTGCCTCACGATGCTTTGAGAGGGTGTTGCTCAAGCGGTGATTCCTTTTCGCCGCTTTGATACAGGGCCCTTGGTGTTGCGGTGGAAGCCGGGCTGACGCCTCGGCTTCCACCTTCAAAAGCAAAAACAACGGCAAGTACAGAAACAGATCCCCTTCGGGGATGACAACCAAAAAAGCAACGACAACTGCCTTGAACAGGCGATTAGCGCTTGCTGAACTGGAAGCGAGCGCGAGCGCCCTTCTGACCGTACTTCTTGCGCTCTTTACCGCGCGAGTCGCGGGTAACGAGGCCTTCTGCCTTGAGCGCCTTGCGGAGCTCGGGGTTGAATTCCATGAGGGCGCGTGCAATGCCGAGCTTGACTGCGTCGGCCTGGCCCATGACGCCGCCACCCTTTACGGTGGTGATGACGTCGAAGGTCTCGCCGATGTCGGCGATGCCGAGCGAGCGCTTGGCGGCTGCGCGCTGTTGAGCGGTGACGAAGTAGACATCACACTCTTTTTTGTTGACGGTGAATTTGCCGCTGCCTGGACGCAGGAAGACGCGTGCGATCGAGGACTTGCGACGGCCGGTTCCGTAGTACTGAATCAGATCTGCCATGGTGCTCCTTGAACTTTTGAAAACCCGGGGCTGATGCCCCAAAACTCGTTAGCTCCCGAAGATCGGGAGGGGACGCTTAGCCTTCGAGGGAGTGCGCCGGATGCGCCGGCACCATGACCTTGGAGGTGAGAACCTTGGGCGCGTTGGAGGCATGAAAGTCCATGGCAACGGGCTGCTGGGCGAGGTGGGGATGCTGGGCTCCCTTGTAGACCTTGAGCTTGGTGGCCATCTGGCGGCCGAGCTTGGACTTGGGAAGCATGCCCTTGACGGCCTGCTCAACGATGGCTTCGGGGCGACGGGCGAGAAGCTTGATGAAGGACTCTTCGCGAAGACCACCGGGGAAGCCGGTGTAGCGGCGATAGAGCTTCTGGTCAGACTTGAGGCCGGTGAGCACGATCTTTTCGGCGTTGATGATCACGACGTGATCGCCCATATCGATGTAGGGGGTGTAGAGCGGGTTAGTCTTGCCGGCGAGGACGGAGGCGGCCTGTGTGGCGAGGCGACCGAGGGTCTTACCGCTCGCATCGAGCACGTACCATTTGCGCTTAATGTCTTTGCCACTCGGAATGGTGGTAGGCATTGTTTGGGTTACTCCTTGTTTCTGCCGTCTTCAGTGTTCGGCGTGGTGCATGAAGAAAGTGGTGCCGTTGATGGTTCGCTAATAGGAACTACTGAGAAGCCCGAAAGAACGTTTGTTCCAGGGCAAGGCGACGTGCGGGAAGGGAGAATTGCTCTCCAAACACGCGGAACAAGCCGCTTGAACTGGACTACGCACAAACCTATGGGATGGGTGCTTCAGGGGCGGCTATGCTGAAAGCTGCTCCCCAGTGGATCCACCACGGATGCCTCACTGACCTGACTCGCCTGGGAACGGTGGGGACACAGACGTACAGACGCGAGACTGCGCGAGATTTAATCTTACTGGTGGCTCGGGGTGGCGTCAAGGATTGTTTGGTTTGTTTTAAGTGGCCTGCCGGCCTGGCCCGCTACGCGCGGGGCGGTCACTTTGTGACGGGTATACCCCTTTGGGTGGCGCTTCCGTTGGTCGCGAGGGGACATCTGCCGACCATCGGGAGGCCCCGGGCGAAGCAGGTATACAAGTCACGAAGTGACCGCCGCCCGCGCAGGGCGTTTTAGCGTTGCTCTGCGAGGTCGAGGACGTAGATTTGGCCGTCGTCGTAGAGATGGCGGCGGGTTTGGGCTAGTTCGGCGTATTGCTGGTGGGAACGGAAGATGATGGCCTGTTCGCTGTGGATCCACTGGGTGCGGCTGGGGTCATGGAGAACTTTGACGGCCTCGCGGTCGAGGCCTACGAATTCGGCGTAGGAGCAGACGAGGTAACGGAGGTTGTGGGCGAGGAGGTACTCGGCGAGGGCGTTGCCATCTCCACGGGAGGGCCAGCCAGGGGGGAGGCTGGCGGCGCCGGGGTAGTCGGCGATCTTGATGTCGTTGACACGGTAGTCGAAGAGGAAGCTGTTGGTGACAGTGGCTAGAGCGCCTGCGTTGGTGGGAATGGCGCGCTGGACGGCGGCGTATTCGGCTGCGACGGTGGGGGGGACGATGGGGGTGTCGCGGAGGCCGGCCTTGAGGCCAATGGGGATCTGGTCGTACTCGTTGGTGAACTTGTTGCGCCAGGTGGTGATGGCGGTGTAGGCGATAAAGATGATGGTGAAGGTTTGGAGGATGGGCCAGCGACGAGAGCCGGGGAAGGTGTTGCGGCGACGGCTGAAGACGATGTAGAGAAGCAGCATCGCGGGGATGATGCAGGGGTAGTTGTAGCGGCGGACGGAGTCTCCGCCTGTGCCTATTCCGACTAGTAGCGTGGCGCAGAGAGCGGCGGCGGAGAGGGAGAGAATGGCTTCGCCCTGCTCATCGTGGTCGCCGAGGAACCATTCGAGCACGAGTAGGAGGCCGAGGGGGGCGCAGAAGGGGACGACCTTGTGCAGGATGATGGAGAGGCCGGCTCCGGAGGGTGCGGGATAGAGGCCGTAGGTGCTGTATTGGTAGCCCTTGCCAAGCGAGGGGTAGAACCAGGTGCCGGAGGTGGCGTGGTTGGCGATCATCCAGGGGGCCATGACGATGAGACAGGAGAGGGCGGCGAGGAGGAGGGTCTTTACGCCTGAGGAGAGGCCGCGGCGGCGCGCCTGAAAGAGAGCGAAGCAGACGACGAAGATGACTCCGTGGGGAAGGTAGGTGGATTTGGTGGTGGCGATGACGCCAGTGACTGCGCCGAGGAGAAGGGCTTCAAGGGTTGGGTTGTCGGCGAGGAGTTTGCGGTGGGCCGCGAGGTAGACGAGCGCGAAGAAGAGGGCGCTTGGCAGAAGGACGAAGGTCAGGTTGAAGACGAGTTGAGGTGTTGTGAAGACGAGAAGTACGAATATGGCGCGCTGAGGTGGGGTGAGGTTGAACTCCGAGGCGAGAGCGAAGGCGAGGAAGGCGAGAAGGAGGAGGCCGAGGGCGCGATCGGCCATCTGGACGTCTGTCAGGGGGAGGACAGCGAGGACGAGGGTTTGGAGGAAGTAGTTGCCGCCGATGCTGGACATGATGCGGCGCTCGCTGAAGGGGTCGGCTGCGTAGTGGTGGAGCTGGAGCATCTTCGCGGGGGCGGCGAGGTAGAAGTTGTAGTCGTCGGAGGCTTGGTAGGACTGGGTGTGTACGGTTGCGGCGATGCGCACGATGAAGACCAGGGCGGTGAGGATCAGGAGGACTGGGACGAAGCTTGAGGCCCAGGAGGTTTTTTGGAGGAGCGGGGGTGAGGCGGGGGTTTCGGTGTGGTTGAAGGTGACGCGCAGGAGGATCGCGGCGAGAAGGCCGAGGATGGTGATGGCTATCAGGATGGGAGCGGTGATCAGGTGCAGGAGGTTGAGACAGCCTCCGAGGAAGATGACGACGCCGAAGCCGCTGGTGGCTGCGAGTGTAATGGAGGGGCGACGGATGCTGAAGAGACGAAGGAGAATGGCTCCGTAGCCGGCGATGGAGAGGAATAGGAGGGCGCACCAGAGTAGGGCCTCAATGAAATGCAGCAGCGAAGCTGGGGTCATGCGACATCCTCGGTTTGTTGGCGGGAAGGGCTCCGCTGATGAGAGCGGAAGTGCCTCCGGAAGTCAGGCTTTCAGATTCTATAAGTAAGTTCTGTCTGGTCTTGTGGTTTTTTGAGACGGTGATGGTTGCTTATTCTGGTTATCTTGTTCACGCAGTAGGAAGGGACGAATTTCCTGCTCAGATGACACACCGGCTGAACCGTTACGCGGAGGCTTCCGTCGAGTTGCAGGCAGCTGTTGCAGGCATCTGTTGCAGGCATCTGTTGCAGGCTTCTGTTGCACGCATCTGTTGCAGGCATCCTAGGGGAAGAGGTTTTCGAGGATTTGCATGACGCATAGAAAAAAAGCGGCGATTGTTTTGGTTTGGATGGTCGGGTGGGTTGCTGGGTTTGGGCAGTCTACGTCGGGGCCGGTCGCGGATGCGGAGATGGCGGCTGCTTCTTTGTTGGTGGGAAGGGCGCTGTTTCTTCGTGGATTTTATTTGAACAACGAGTTGACGTATGACGCTGCAGGAAAGGTTCGTGGAGAGCCTCAGGTGGGTGATTGGACGTTGTCAGCGGTGAATGTTTTGAAGGTGGCGCGGAGAGGGACGGGCGAGATTGAGCTGGATGGGGTTCGCGCTGCGGCTCGATATAACCCGGACAACCATGAGTTTGAGCGGCATGTGTTGAAAGACGAGAAGATTCAGGTGGTGGTCGCTGACCCGGGAGATGCGACAAGGCTGGAGGCTGTGTTTGCAGAGGTTTTTTCGGTTGGGATCGATCCGGAGATGCAGCGGGCGATGCCGGACTACTGGCGGCATTACTTCAACCCGGCGCTGGCGTGGCCGCAGGATGCGTTGGACGGGCAAACTGTGTATCCGATGGATGGGCCGGGGGATCTGTCGAAGGATGTGATTGCGCCTAAGGTGGATCACCGGGTGGAGGCGAAGTTTGGCGATCCGGCGCTACGAGACAAGGTGAAGGGATCGGTTGAGCTGCGGGTGGTGGTGGATGCGAGTGGAGTGCCGCGGAGGGTGGCGATTGTGCGACCGCTGGGGTATGGACTTGATGCCAGCGCGGTGGAGGCAGTGGAGAAGTGGCGATTTGCGCCGGGAATGAAGGGCGGGAGTCCGGTGGCGACAAGCATGGTTGTGGAGCAGCAGTTCAGCTTTGCGAACCAGAGGCCGTAGGAACCAAGATGGTGGGCTGAGATGGGGTCTTGGCGGGAGCCGTGAGGTGGCGCCCGAGGAGCATGGCTGGGCGCTCGATGAGGCGATAGAAGATCTCCGCGACCAGAAGGCTCGCCGCAAGGTAGAGGAGAAGGAGCACGCCCAGCCGAATTTGCCCAAGGAACCTGTGGATCAGGGCGAAGAGGATCGTTCCGTGAACCAGATAGAGGCTGAAGGATCGTTCGCCGAGATAACGGGTGGCGCGGAAGCTGAGAAAAGTACGGAAGAGCACGTTATCGATGGCGAGCACGATGAAGATCACGGCTGCTGCTGCGATGGGCCAGTCGAATAAGTCCTGAGGGATGGAGAATCGCTGCACGATGGAGCTCGCGTCCGCGAAGCAGTAGACACAGAGTGAGGCGAGGACAATGCAGGTGACACTGGTTGGGGTAAGACGGGAGTACCAGCGATTGATCGCGGCGAGATGCTTCGCCATGATGGACCCGATGAGGAAGAAGGCTGCGTAGTGGAGCGTCAGGGTCGTGTCGAGCGCGGCGCCGGGGCTGGCGAGGTGGAGCGTAGACGAAGAGAGTGTGGCAAGGGGAAAGGCGCAGAGCGAAAGAGCGACTGCAAAGAGAGCCAGCCAGACAGTACGGAAACCTAGGACTGCGATGGCCAGGAACGGAAAGAAGAGAGAGATCCTCATCTCGTAGACGAGCGACCAGAAGGCAGTGTTGAGCTGGGCCCAATCGTAGTTGCCAAGAAAGGTGATGTGCTGAAGCACGAGGCGGGCGGTGACTGGTTCGGACCAGGTGAGGTTGAGCCAATAGTCGGTGGATAGGAGATGACTTGGGAAGCTAAGGTCGCAGAGTACCGCTAGTGCCAACGCCCCGAGATAAGGCAGATAGATGCGACACACCCTTTTCAGGAGAAAGGGACCATAGTCGAGGCGGTTTTTCTTTTTGTAAGGGAGGGTGAGGACGAATCCGCTAAGCAGAAAGAAGAGGATAACGGCCTGATGGCCGGCGACGAGAAGGCGCAGCGGGGTGCGGATGAGAAGGTGGAATACCTTGTCTGGCAGGATGCGGGAGAAGTGGTGAAGAACGACCGTGAGCGCCGCGATGCCTCGAAGAGAATCAAGCTCGTGGAATCGCCGATCAGCTTGACGGTCTGGATTTCTTAGTTCAGTCCCGGTCACTGTAAGGTCAAGTCTACTGGAACTTACGGGGGCAAGTTACCAAAGGGGCACAAATGACTCCATTTTTTTCCGAATTAGGAACTTGAAGTAACGCCGCCTGGCTTAATGCTCGAGCTGGATGGGGCTGGGCTGCTGACCGAAGTTGGTTTGGAGGAGGCGGGGGATAGGGGGTTTGCGGTGGTGGCGTGGAGTGGTGCCGGGGATGGCGGGGTCGAGGCGGTAGAGGATGAGGAGGTTGCGCTCAGGGTCGTCCATGGCCGGGAAGGCGGCGACGCGTTGAAGGTGGTAGATGGGGGTGAGAGCGTCCATCTTGTCGTCATCGACCTGGTTCCAGGCGACGTACCAGCCGGGGTGGTAAGCGCGGACGCGGACGGCGAGGTCCATGGTGCCGAAGTCGTCGCAGATGGACGGCAGGCCGGTCATGAGGGAGAGGTTGGAGCCGCTGATGGAGAGGATGAGCGGGTTGTGGGTGTGGTCGGCGGAGACGATCTCGCGAATCTGGGCTGCGGCGGAGGTGAAGGTGTAGTCGGGGGTGCGGACGTAGTGGAGGGTCTGGCGAGCGTCGGTGACGGTGAGAACGGCCAGGACGGCGACGATGCTGGCGGTCGCGAGACGACGGAGGGGGGACAAGCTCGGTTGCGCGCTTGTCCATAGAGTCGAGAAGACGATTGGGATCAGCAGCGTGAGGGGGACTGCGAGCACGAGGTAGTAACGAGGCTGGAGGTTGTTGTGATAGGCGAGGAAGAAGGTGTAGCCAGCGGCCCAGAGGAGCAGCGCGGGTATGAGTGGGTTGCGAAGGAGCCGGGGGTGGAGGATGAGAGCTGAAAAGGCGGCGAGGAGAGCAAGAGGGTAGAGTATGTTGCCGATCCAGAGGCCATCGGTGATGGTGTCGCCGAGGACCGAGAGGGCGGTGGCGGGGGTGATGCCGGTGTAGCCGTTGGCGCTGAAGAGGTAGCGATAGTCATCGAGAAAGTGGGGGCGGATGATGAGGGCGTAGTAGGCGATCCAGGTTACGGCAGCGAGGGCGGCGGCGGTAAGAGCGAGACGGAGGAATGGGCGGATCCGGTATTCGGCGCGGGCCCAGAGGATCCAGCCGATGGCGGGGAAGAGGAAGATGGCCGTGGTTTTGGTGAGAACCATGAGGGGAAGAAGCAGGCCCAAGGCGAGGATGGGGATGGCTTGACGAAGGCGGGCTCGCACTGAGATCGGCTCGATTCCCTGCACCGGCGTCGCGTAAGAGGCGGCGAGTAGGGCGAGGAGCGTGAGGAGGATGAGGAGGGGCTCGAGGATCGCCATGCGGGTGAAGACGTAGCAGAAGGGACTTACCGCAAGAAGGAGGACGGCGATGGCGGGGGCCAGAGTTTTGGCGGGTTTCTGGTCGGGGGTCTGCTCTGGGGTCGCTGCTGGATTTTGCCAGCGGCGAAGCAGGAGGTATGAGGCTGCGAGGATGAGGCCGAAAATGGCGACGGTGAGGCCGCGGGCGGCGGTGAGACTGACGCCGGTGAAGCGGAAGAGGGCGGCTTCGAGGAGAGGCCAGACGGGGAGGGCGGCGGCAGGGTTGAAGTCGCCGGGGACGTACCAGTGGCCGCGCTGGAAGTGGCGGATGGCTCCGTCGCCGTACCAGCCTTCGTCGGTGTACTTGGCCCAATCCATCCAGGGGGAGTGGTTGGGGAAGTCGGCGCTGAGGTGGAAGGCGTGCAGGATGAGGAAGATGGCGGAGACGAGAAGGAGCGCCGCCTCGACGGTGCGAAGAATTGGAGACGAGATGGAGCCTGGCCGCTTCATTGTGTACGTTTGGTTTAAACGCAAATTTGTCGTGAGAGTTTAGGGTATTACAGAATTAGTACGAAAGGATGCAAAGTGTTGCGCAGGGTTGGTGGCGGAGGTCCCGCGGGGTTGTGGACGATGGATCGAGTGCTATGCTCCTCTGAAACCGCAGTGGGGAAGCGAGACGAGAACGGATGATGCAGGGCCCAAAGAAGGTCGTCAGCGTACTGCTGAGTCTTATCGTTTTGTCGGCGGGTTTTCTGGACTACTGGAGCTATAGTCAGGCGTTCCATTCGGAACCAGGTATCTGGATGGATGTGGTGGGGGGGACGGCGAATGCGCCGAACCAGTATCGGATAGGCGTGCTCGATACGGCTTACTTTTTGGCTCAGCATACGCATTTGGCGCTTCGGCATACGTTGGCGTTGCTGGATGTGATTGCGGCTTTTGTTGCTGTGTTTGCGCTGTTTTTTGTGCTGCGGCGGTCGGCGGTATATCGCGGGACTACGCTCGAGGGGCGGTGGTTTGGGGCGGCTGGATTTTTGGTGCTAGTGCAGTTTTATCTGGCATGGCTGCTTTGGTATCAACGGCCGGAGACGCTGCCTACGGCGGGGATTTTGGCGGTGGCGCTGTTGCTGCTCTCGGAGACTGCGCCGGGGGGAGTGGGGACTGCGGTGATTGGTCTGTTGGTGCTGGCTGTCGTGCAGGGGTTTGTTCGCGCGGATGTTGCGTTTGCGCTGCATTTGGGGATTTTGCTGGTTTGCCTGACGCCTCTCGGGCAGCGATTTGCACTGTCGCGAGGCTTGCAGGCGGGGACGAGCGCGCTTGCGGTGTTGCTTGTGGTGGGGATTCAGTTTTGGCTGATGCATTGGGCATTTCCGCATGCCAGCTATGGAAGTACGCCGATGTTCCAGCTGATTTTGAATTTGCTCTCGCCGACAGGCTGGATCCCTTTTGTGCTGTTTATGGGACCGTTCGCGTGGACTGTGTGGATGGTGGGGCGGAGAAGGTTTCAGATGGAGGCAGGTGGAGTGGCGGTATTGGTGGGGGCGTTGATCTTTCTTGGAATGTGGATGGTGGTGGGGAGGGTGAAGGAGGTGCGGATCTTTTTGCCGTTCGCACTGGCGCTGGCGCCTCTGACCATCGAGATTGCGATGCAGCGGTTTCTGTCCACGACCAAGGGTGAGGTTCACACTTTGACGGAGAGATCCTGAGAAGAACTCGTCTTATTGCAAAAGCGGCTGTAGTTCGGGCGGCGTCGGTGGAGGATCTTTGCAGATTTCGAGCGCTTCGGAGCGTCGTGCCAGGAGGTAGTGCTGGTCCGTCTTATCCACCCTTCGGAAGGGATAGAGCCCGCAGAGCTGCCAGTCTTTGATTGGCAAGTAATGGCTGATGGCGTAAACCGCCTCGGCGTGGAGAAACAGGAAGTCGGGGTTCGTCGCGACGCAGCGGGTAAAATGCTGGTCTTCTGTAAGGCCAGCGTTGCTTCTGCCGTTGACCAGACCGGCGAGGTCGCAGATATCCGCGCGAGAAAAATAACCGATTTGGCCTATATCGAAGGCAATTCCACGTTTGCCTTCCAGGGTCTCGAGGTGATTGCTCTGAAAGCTGCGGACGAGAGTGGCGCGATCTCTTAAGAACGGATACATCACCTTCGATTCGATCGGCAGGGCAAATAGAGCGAGGGCCAGGAAGCAGTAGGCCGGCAAGAGTACGGGACTTTTTGATTCACTCTCGATCGGGCGAAGCGTCAGCTCAAGACTGTTCCACAGGGCCGAGAAAAAGAATGACCAGACGAAGTATCGAGCTCCCTGAATCTGCTGTCCCCGAATCGCCGCGATCGAAAACAGGATAGGAAAGATGGAGTTGGCGACCAAGGCACGCGGTGAGAGCCGTGACGCGCGCAACAGCAGGTAGAGGGTCAGGAGCCAGAAGATGAAGATCCCGGCTCCAAAGGAGAGCCCGCCTGCGAGGACCTTTGCAGTAACGCTAAAAGCCACCTGCCAGTCGGCGATGCCGTCAGCCTTTGCCTTCGCTGTGTCGGGAAGCAGGTGATGCATTTTGATGACGATAAAAAGCATGGCCAGAAGGCCGCCGAGGAGCAGATGACTCGCGCTCAGGATCGATCGCAGGCGGAGGTTGAAATTCGAGTCCGGAGCGAAGATATGTTTCCACGCAATGAGGAGCGACCCGATGCCGCACAGGAGGATGAGTTCGACACGGAGGAAGACCGCAAGGAAGCCTAGAACCGTGCAGGCAGCGTATCGGACGGGGGTGACAGAGTTGTCTTCGGATTCGCGAAAGGTGAGCCAGCAGATTAGAGCGACGAAGCAGAGAGCGATGCCGGTCTCCATGCCGTCGTCCAGCCAGCGAACAGAGGAAGGCGTAACGAGGAGGGTCATCACAATAAGCCCGAGGAGACGGGCGAGCGACGACTCACGTGGAGTTGCGCGGAAGAAGAGTACGGCCACGCCAACTAAGAGAAGAACGTGAATGCAACTTGAGACCAGGCGCGGGAGATTCGGAGATGCCGAAAGAGGGCGGAGGAACGACAGGAGGTAGATGTAGAGAAGGCTCGATGCGCCGTAGTTGGGATGGACTCCGTCGTAGGTGACGAGGTGAGTGTGGAGAAGATTTTCGGCGTAGCGAAGGTGAATGAATGCGTCATCCTGAACGCCTGCCCAGGAGATGCCGATCCAGACAAGAAGCCAAATCAACAAAGCCAGGGCAGCCCAACGATATGCTCGATTGATCCATGCATTCACTTGTGCCACACCTCGCCCGGGTTCGTTTGAATTGCTGTCGAAATGAGTTGTCGATGTTTTTGCCTACTCGTAAGAGAGGGCGTCGATGGGGTCTTTGCTGGCGGCTTTGAGAGCTGGGTAGAGCGCGCCGAGGAGAGCTCCGATGAAGGCGATGAGGGTCGCCTTCCAGACGTAAGGGACGTTGATGACGAAGTCGAGTGTGGGGAAACGGGCTTCGAGCGCGGCGCTGAGGGCGAAGCTGGCTGCGATGCCGAGGACGATGCCGATGGTCGCGAGGACGCCGGTCTCGCGAAGGACGATGCCGACGATGTAGGAGCGCGAGGCTCCCATGGATTTAAGGATGCCGATCTCGCGGGTGCGCTCCATGACGGCGGTGTACATGGACTGGAAGATGACGAGGAAGCCGATGATGACGGCGATGCCGATGACGACCTGAAGGCCGATGTTGAAGCCGGGGAGTCGGTCGGGGGAGATAGAGGAGAGATACTCCTCGGCGGTGGCGACGTTGTAGGTACTCATGCCGGGAGTGGCGAGGATCGCCTTGCGGACTTCGTCCTGATACTTCGGCTGGTCTTCGGTGCGGAGGTAAAACATGGTGGCTTTACCCTCAGTGCCGGTGAGCGAGCCCATGGTGTCGATGGGGACGAACTTGCGGCCGCCTTTGCCGTGGGCGACGATGCCCGAGATTCGGAACGGATGGTTGAGGATGCTGATGTGGTCGCCAACCTTTTTGCCGGCGGCGGAGTAGTCGTCGAGGATGACGTCGTCGGGGCCCTGGAAGGGGGTGCCGGAGAGGAAGGTGAAGGGCAGGAGCGCGTCGAAGCTCTTGAAGTCGATGCCGTAGATGGTGTCGAGGGAGCTGTTGATCTGGACGTTGACGGGGGCCGAGACGACGACGTGGGGGATCTTCGCGAGGACGTCAGCGACTTTGATAGAGGCCCCGGCGGGGCTCATGCCGATGAGGTTGCTGGCGGTGTTGGGGCGGACGAACATGTCCATGCCGATGCCGTTCTGGCGGGTCTTGAATCCGTTGAGCTTGCCCATGAGGATCGCGGTGATGGAGAGGATCATGATGACCTCGATGGCGATGGCGAGGCAGCTGATGAGCGAGCGGAGGGGACGGTGGACCAGATTGCCGGCAACTAATTTGTTCATTCTTGTACCAGTGTATGGGAATCCGCTCGGCAAGGGAGGGATGCTGGTGCTTGACTATACCGTTGGGCGGTGCCGCTGGGTGGAGCGGTCATCTGGAGTGATCAAGGGGTGTGAGGTTGATCCGGCTTCGACGGAGGGGGAAGGAGGATGCGGCCAGCGATGCTTCGGATAGACCCTGTTCGGCGAAGCTCGATGCCCTCGGGACCTATGAAAAGGGTTCCAAGTACCGGCATCACATAAGCACCTACGACAGCGGCAAAGATGATGCCAAACGCGGTGTAGAAGCAGATGTAGATGAGACTTGGAAGATCGCCTTCAGGAGCCGCGTGAGCATAGAGAACCATTACCAGTAGCCCCCAGGGAGTCTGACGGGTATCGCCGCAGAGAGAATCAAAGATCGTAAAGAGCAGAGTCCAAATAGCAGGGGCGAGAAGGAGGATTCCTGTCCAACCGAGCATGTGGAAGCCCGTTGCGGTCGAAGAGAAGGAGATTCCAGTGCTTTCGTCCGACTCGCCCAACAAGCCCACTTCGTGTGCCCAGATATTTCCGATCAGGATCGAGGGCTTGTCCTTCCAGATGAAGTGGGGAACAACGTTCTCGAAAGCCAAGACAATGGGGTAGGCGCCAAAGTTGCCGGATAGTCCCGTCTGATTGATGAGTGCGTCGTCGATCGAGAGCATCTGGAGACGATCGAAGAAACCCTGAGGGGTGTTGAAGTAACCGAGGATCCGTTCCTCGTACGAATCCTCAGAACTCTGCAGGTATTGCTCGCGAACGTATCCCAAATTTGTAATGAGACTGAATACGGTCGCGAAGCTGGTCCCGCCGTTTTCTTCTCGAAAGTTTCTTCCATATTGAGCGTAGGGAACGAGATATCGAAATATGAAGATGGTGGCGAGGATCGCACCTATGATTTGCGCTCGATTGAGCTTATATCGTTGGGAGGCCGCGGTCAGGATCCAGGCGGCAAAGGGAGCAAACATTCCCTCTTTAGAAAATCCAAAGAGGCCAACCCAAAACATCAGGAAGCCAGCGAGGAGAGCGGGGAGGTTAATGCTCCGCCTGCCGCCGCTGCGACGGATGGTGTTGAGAGTTCCGAGGACGACCGCCATGGGAAAAAAGCGATTGAGCTGGTTGAGGGCGCTTAGGACAGAGCCGCTTCCAGAGGGAAAAACGACGAAGGCGATATTAAGCAGAACTCCAGCGATGAGACAGCCGACGGTGGCTGTCTGCATCTTGGCGTCTGTAACCATCCTTCCCAAGAGGGCGCGCTTGGGAGTAATCCTTCGAGTGAGATAGATTGCTACGACCATCATGCACATGCCCACGAGCACGACTCTGATGGTGAGGTCAGGGGACAAAAGGTTGCTGTCTGCGGGCTCTCCAAGATAGGCCTTCATACAGAGCCCGACGATGACGCCGAGCACTGAGTTGAAGAAGATGAAGGCACCTGAGGTCCGGGTGAACCCCCCAGCAACATTAAATCCGTGTGTGGCGACGAGGATGTAGAAGAAACACGCTAGCGCGAAGGTGGCATGGGTGCCTTGGGATATCTGGATGAGGCAGAGTGTCAACGCGAAGAAGAAGGCGGGGACGATCGAAATTTTTTCGGGAAAGGGGAGACGCACTCGTATTCTTTCTCAACCAGGGACTGGAACGGCTTCCGAAAGCCTGCGGGCACTGGGGCGGAGCTTTAGGTTGGACCGCCAAAAGTCACGGATTCGCTCGATCGACGCTTCTATTGCGATGATAGCGAGCGGAAGCGCGGATCGTCAAAGAAATACCCCTTAGGTGGAATGCGGGAGATAACCAGAGAGTAACGGTTCTAACCGGCGTGGTTCCAATATGGTAGGTGGGACGCTTATCACCCAAAAGTGGCTTTGACTTTGACAAATCCTCCGGTCTATTCTTCGATGAATTACGTTGGTGCGAGCTGGAAACAGCTTCGTGCCGATAACAGTTGGACGGAGCGAATGGAGCGATTCGGCGACGAGCTACGACGGGAGCGCATGAGGCGCAAGGTCTCGATGGAGAGTATCTCCGAGGAGACTAAGATCTCGGTGCGTCACCTGGAGGCGCTTGAAGCCGGCGAGTATGACTCGTTGCCGGGAGGGGTGTTCCGAAAGGGTATTGTTCGTAGCTATCTGACTGCGGTGGGATTGGAAGAGACGCCCTGGATCGAACGGTTCGAGGCGAGTCTGCGAGAGAGCGGCACTGAGAACGGAAATACTGACTGGACCGAGTTCGCAGAAAATGTCCGAAGGAACAGAAGCGGCGTCCAGCCGAAGCAGAACCTGCGCTGGATGGGCGTTGGAACCATGGTGACAATGCTGGGAGTTCTGGGCTGGGCTGTGTGGAAGTTCGCCCTTCACGGGCGTTTGATCCCATAAAATCAATGGTCGTCGATGTACCCGAGCAAGCGATAACTTACCTCGCGCTCTAGCGCGCTTGGGGAATTCGCTGCTTCAAGAGCATGATGGGATTCTCAAAGTATCGCTTCGATAAGGTTGCGAGCAAAATGGCGACACCATTTGCTACGCAGAACCGGAGTAGAAGAGCACCCGCATGGGTCAGGTAGCCATCACCGAAGATGCGATCGTAGAACATTTCGCAAAGCATATGAATAAGGTAGAGTCCGTAGCTTATTTCGCTAAAGAAAAGAAGAAATCCCAACCCTTTTTGAATCGGCTTCTTTCGATAGGCATAGAGCATCAAGATCAACAGTCCGCCGGTCAAGAACTCCAGCATAGAGTATCCGAGGCTAGCTCCCACTGCGTCCCCTTTGATTGTGCTGCCCATATTCGACAGGACCAGCAGGATCAAGCCAGGAATGCAGACGGCAGCTGCGCCGATGTTGCGAAGTGCTCTAAGGGATACCCTCTGGGACCTGCAGAGGATGGCGATTGCGGATCCCACCGCGAGATTATCACCAATCATGAATGTTTTGCTGAAGATGTCGGCCTTGGACACGCTAATCGTAATTCCTCGCAGGACAGGACAAAACAGAATTATCGCCAGACAGAAAATGAGCAAACCTTTCTTGTGAAGTTGGCGGTACAACCACGGCCACACCGCGTAGAACTGCTCTTCCACCGCCAACGACCACAAAACTGGGTAGATCGCAAAGGAGCCATGTAACAACAGCCTTGGCCAGTTGGCTAGAAAAAGAGCGCACACTGCGAGGTAGCTCAGCGACGTAGTCCGGGTTACTCCCAGGATGATCAGAATCAAAAAATACGCAGGAAGGATACGCAAAGCGCGGCGAATGTAGAAGCGTGAATAGAAGTTTGGCTTTGCGTCCGAGTCGATCAAATTTCCTGTAATCAGGAACCCGGAGAGAGTGAAAAATAGATTTACGCCGGTCCAGCCGAAAGCGGTGAGATTGAATAGGGACTCGGCAAACCGGTTGTGCCATGGAAAGAGAGGCACGCTGTAGAAGAAGCCGTGAAAAAAGATCACGGTAAGGATTGCGGTTCCACGGAGGAGGTCCACGCCGGGCATGTGCCGCACAAGTACAGCATTCGCCTGATCTGGTCCAGAAACTGAACGTTCAGGTCGATCGAGCAACATCTCCATCGAGGCCTCCGCCACGCCGTTACGTTTTGATAGCTGATAAATGATAACGAACTCACATAGTCAGTAATACCTCGATTGAGGTAATCAATCATTGCGGTGTGGAAGTTTACGCTGCACGGCAGGTGATCCCTTAGCGACTCAGGTGTCTGAGTCTTGATCGCGTCTTGAAGGGGGACTCCAAAGGATCACTCCTGCATATACAATTTGGTCGTGTTTGAGTGGGGAGATCCATGGTTTCGCCGCACTGGTGAATCTCACGATCCCTTTATCAAATAACAGCGGATAAAAAAACTCGAGGAAGAAGGCCAAGTTTGACCGAAGCACCTGTTCGACATGTGCGAGGCTACCTTCCTACCCTGGATGGATGGCGGGCGCTGGCGATCCTGGCGGTGATATCTAACCACGACATCGTGCATCGTGTTGGGTGGGTGTCAACGCAGTGGTTCCATTACTACGGCGCACGCGGGGTAGATCTGTTTTTTGCCTTGAGTGGGATCCTAATCTGTACGCGGTTGCTCGAAGAAGAGCAGATCAGGGGCCGGATCGACGTAAAGGGTTTTTACATTCGGCGGGTTTGTCGCATCCAGCCTGCGGCGTGGGCTTACCTGGCAGTTATAGGCTTGCTGATGCTGTTTCATGCGATCGGGGCAGAGCCGCGCGGCATACTTTATTCGGTACTGCTGATACGGAACGTACTGCCGCTGCACTTTGGACCGGGGTCTTGGTACACGGCACACTACTGGTCGCTGTCGGTGGAAGAGCATTTTTATCTGCTGCTTCCGGGTTTTCTGCTGCTGTTTCGCCGATACCGTATCCGGACGATGGCGGCGGCGGTGGTGTTGCTCGAGGTGTGGCGAATTGTTGTACTTCGGCATCCGCGACTGCAGTTCGGTTGGCTGCTTGAGTTTCGAACCGATCTTGCGGTCGAGGGGATTTTGCTGGCGGCACTTGTCGCGCTGCTGCTTCGTCGTTCGGAGGTGCTTGCGTGGCTTCAACGGTGGCTGCGGCCATGGGTAGCGTGGATAATCGCTGCGGCACTCTGGAGCGCGGTGACGTTTCACCAGGGGCGGTTTAATCACTTTGCGTGGATCTGCATTTATCCGCCGATGATTGTGAGCACGCTGGTGCATCCGACCTCATTAACCGGACGGATGTTGGAGCTGCCACCCTTGCGATTTATCGGGAGGATCTCTTACAGTCTTTACCTCTGGCAGATGCTGTTTCTTACGCATTACGTGACACTCCCGGCGGCTCGCTGGCGACCACTGCAACTGGTGCAGACGACAGGGCTGAGGTATGTTGCGATGCTGGGATTCAGCTTGGCGAGCTACTACCTGCTGGAGAAGCCGATGATGCGGCTTGGCCACAGATTGGCGAAACCTGCTACGCCGGGACGGGACGGTCTTGAAGACTCGAACCAACCGAGGGCTGAGGCCCGAGAAAGTGGTGTCCGTCCCGAGACCTGGCTGATTTCATGAGGGTTATGGCTTGAGACGGCTGTAAATCTGCCTGCTGACCCGTTTACTGCCGGATTCGACATTTCAGGAGCCGGGGCTCGCGGATGGCTGTCGAACTTTGGCATGGGGATCACATCCTGCGTAAAATAGGGGAGTCATCTCAAGAGCCGGGTTCGATTCCGTTCTGAATCTTTGTTGGAGGAAATTATTTTGTCAAAGCGCGACCGTTTTCTGTTTACCAGTGAGTCAGTGACCGAGGGGCATCCGGATAAGATTGCGGATCAGATCTCCGATGCGATTTTGGACGCCTGCCTGGCGCAGGATCCCTATAGCCGCGTGGCGTGCGAGACGCTGACCTGCACGGGTCTGGTGGTGATCGCGGGCGAAATCACGACGAAGGCTTATGTCGATTTTCAGAGCCTGGTGCGCGGGACCGTTGCCGCGATTGGGTATGACAACGCGCTGTATGGGTTCGATTCGAATACCTGCGCGGTGATTTCGACGATCAATAAGCAGTCTGGCGATATCGCCATGGGTGTTGATACTGGCGGAGCCGGCGACCAGGGCATGATGTTCGGCTACGCGACCAATGAGACTCCGGAGCTGATGCCGACGCCGATTTCGCTGGCCCACAAGCTGGCTTTCCGGCTGAGCGAGGTTCGCAAGAATGGCCTGATGGCGTACCTGCGGCCGGATGGCAAGAGCCAGGTGACGGTGGAGTACGACTCCAACCACAAGCCGAAGCGGGTGGATGCGGTGGTGATTTCGACACAGCACGCGGAGAACGTTGGAAACGAAGAACTGCGCTCGGACATTTTGAAGAACGTGATTCAGGCTGTGATTCCTGCGGAGTTGCTGGACCAGGATACGAAGTACCACATCAATCCGACGGGCCGGTTTGTGGTCGGCGGACCGATGGGCGATACGGGTTTGACGGGTCGGAAGATCATCGTCGATACGTATGGCGGTATGGGCCGGCACGGCGGCGGAGCGTTCAGTGGTAAGGACGCGACGAAGGTGGACCGTTCGGCAGCGTACATGGCGCGGTATGTGGCGAAGAACATCGTCGCGGCTGGGCTGGCGGATCGTTGCGAGGTGCAGTTGGCCTACGCGATCGGTGTGGCAGAGCCGGTGAGCGTGCTGGTGGATACTTTTGGCACGGGCAAGGTCGATGAGACGAAGCTTGAAGAGCTGGTTCGGAAGAACTTCTCGCTGACGCCGAAGGGCATCATCGAGGGTCTCGATCTGCGCAAGCCGATCTTCAAGGCGACCGCTGCTTATGGTCACTTTGGCCGCAAGGGCGAGAGCTTTACGTGGGAGAAGACCGACAAGGCTGCTGCACTGGCGCAGCAGGCCGGGGTCAAGCAGTTGGCTTCCAACTAGATTTTTCTTTTGGATGGATTTGAAAGTGGCGGGCCTTCGGGCCTGCCTTTTCTTTTTGTGGTGGAGATTCGAGAGGACGGGGTTAGACTGCTGGCTATCGCTTAATTGCATCCCACTTAAGACCAACCCCTGTTGAAAAGAGGGTTTTCGATGCTTGTTAAGTCTGAATTCGACATTCAATTTCATCTTTCCGTGCCTACGCCGATGATGGCGATGCTGCACCTGCACCCGTCGCTTGAGCCGCAGGTGAGAGCTGGCAATGAGCTGGCGGTTGAGCACATCGACCTCGAAACGAAGGCCAACATTCCGGTCTCGGAGTATCGCGATGTGTTTGGGAATCGGTGCACTCGGTTTGTGGCGCGGGCGGGCGCGATTCGCTTGAGCGGGACGAGCGTTGTTGAGATGGAGGGGCTGGCCGACCCAATCAACGCTCATGCGAAGCAGGTTCCGGTGGAGAATTTGCCGTCGGAGGTGCTGCAGTATTTGCTGGCTAGCCGATACTGCGAGGTCGACAAATTTGGACCCATCTCGCAGGATTTGTTCGGATGGATGACACCTGGATGGACGAAGGCTTCAGCGATTCGCGACTGGGTGCATGAGAAGGTGATGTTCAACTACAAGACGGCGAGGCCGACCAAAACTGCGATGGATGTTTTTACCGAGCGGATTGGCGTGTGCCGGGACTATCAGCATCTCGCGATTACACTGTCGCGGTGCCAGAATATTCCGGCGCGATATGTGACGGGGTATCTCGGGGATATTCGCTGGCCCTATAGCGGGCCAGGGGATTTTAGCGCCTGGTATCAGGTGTTTTTGGATGGACGATGGATGACGATGGATGCGCGGCATAACGAACCGCGGATTGGGCGGGTGTTGATGGCCGCGGGGCGGGATGCGGCAGATGTGGCGATTACAACTTCGTTCGGGAATGCGGTTTTGACTAACTTCTATGTCGATAGCTATGAGGTGCTGGAGGATGGGACCACTGTGCCTACTCTGCCGGGCACGATCGCGCAGGAGCCTGTGGTGACGTCCGCGAATCGTGGCTCGGCAGGGGCGGTTCAGGGTTTGGCGGAGTAGAAGGTGTAGGTGGCGGAGTAGGGGACGCGGGCTGAGGCGTTGAGGTGTCCGGCGTCACAGGTGGTGGTGGGTGCGATACCGCCGTGAGTGTCGGAGCGGCGAATGTATTCGACATGAGACATGACGCCGGAGCCGGTGGGGGTGGTGGCTTTGAGGAGAAGCCAGGGGATGGCGTCGGGGTCGGGGGATGCGGATTTTTGGAGGACATCGCCTTTGACGGTGCTGCCGTCCTTTGATTTCCAGATGGGGCCTGCGCCGTGGGTGCCTATCGGAGCTTCGGAGGAATCAGTGAGGATGGCTTCGGGCGCCTGAAAGATCCATTGCGAGTTTGCTGGGCCCTGCTGGCAGATGTAGATCTGCACGCCTTTGCCGGTGACGGTGAGGATGGGGTGCTGGTCGGATGGGGGTTGCGTGTGGTCTTGAGCTTGTGCGACGAGTGAGAAGGCTGAGCACGTTGTGAGGAGAAGGATGGTTCGAATCACGCTTCGCATGAGACTGAGTCTAAAGTGGTTACTTCGCTGGTGTATAGCCTTTGAGGACGAAATTCATGTCTCAGTATTGAGACATTGGGAACCCGTATCTTCACCATTGCGCTTTCTCTGATTTGCTTAAGCGTGTGCAGGTTGTTGGAGCGTTTTTATGAGCCTGGGTGTTGGGTAATGGTAAACGTGCTCCATGGGCCAGCCTTCATGTCGTGGAGGACGGGCGCCTGCCAGTTGAACTCGGGATGCGCGGCGAGGAAGGGTGCCGCGATGAAGTCTTCGCCACAGGGATGGCCCGCGCGGGCGATGAAGCTCATGTGTTCGGCCATGGCGGCGTCCATGACCTTGCCGGTTACGGCTCCGCTGGGGGAGTACGGTGGCGAGTCCCAGGCGGGTTCGGGATCTTTGGAAGCGTCTTCGTGGCCGCAGAGGCTGCGACGGGCGGCGACTACTTTGTGATCGTAGCTGTCGTAGTGGTCGGAGAGATACTGCTCGGCAAGGGCGGTGTCGAGTTGGCCGAGATGCTGCTGGACGAACTCTTCGGCACGGACGTGGCGGGCGTTCATGGTGCTCTTCATGTCGTGGGTGTCGAAGCCGGGAGTGTCGTCGCGGATGAGGTCGGGATTGACGGGGAAGTTGGCGCTGACGAAGTAGCCGGTGGTTTTGCGGGTTAGAGGCGTGTGCTTGAGGCCGAGTTCGAGATAGGCGATCTCGTTGGTCTTGCGGTCACCGACGAGCCAGGAGTTGGCGTAACCGCCGTTGTTGCCTTCGCGCATGAGGGAGACGAACTGATCGATGTTGTTGGCGTACTGCATGGCTTTGCGGGCGCGGATGAACTCGGGGACGCCGGAGGGGTTCCAGCCCTGGAACATGGGGAGGGTGGTTTCGGTGATCATGATGCCGGCGGAGTTGACGCCGAAGTCGTCGCCACTGTGGATGAGGCCGGGGCTGCCGTCCATGAGGATGCGATTGCCTTTGGTGGGGACGATGTCGAAGACGGTGGTCCAGCGCTCGCCTTCCATGTAGGCGGACCAGTTGCTGTGGGCGATGACGATCTTGCCGTCTTTGGTGGCGGCACCGGTGGCGATGAAGGCGCTGCAGCGGCCGGGCGCGACGAGAGCGGCTGGGGCGGTTTTTCCCTGCTGCTTTAAGAGCCAGGGGATGTAGTAGTCGGAGACCTCGAGGTGTGCGTTGAGGGCGACGATGTCTAGGATGTCGATATTTTGGCCCGCGGCTTGGACGCCGTCGGCAATGCCCTGCAGTTCGGCGAGATACTCGGGTTCGATGCGGGGCATGATCTGGTTGTGGGCGATCGCGCGGAAGTAGGTCCAGGGCTTGCCTGCTTCGTGGGTGTTTTCGAGCTCGATGGTTTGCAGGTTGTCCGCGATTTGGGGGGCGAGGTGATAGCCGTGCTGGAAACCGATTTCGCTGGGCGTGCCTTCGAGATGGATGTAGGTCCAGCCATCTTTTTGGAAGGTGTAGGAGTTTTTGAGGCGGGGGTCTGATGGCTGGGCGAGAGCGGCAGTAGAGATAAACGCGGCGAGGATACAGGCAGCAAAGCAGAGGCGCATCCCGGGGTTCTCCTGTTCTGGGTTGCGATGAGGATACATGATGTGAGTTTGGGTGAACGAAACGGAGTGTGGGGATTTTCGAGGGATGGGAGGATACTGGAATGATAGAGACAATCGAGATGACGAGTGCGATGAAGAGCGATGTGGTGGTTCCGAGCTACTTTCCCGGGAAGCAGTGGCAGCAGGTGCTGGGGAGGGATGCTAGTGCGGATGGGCAGTTTGTGTATGCCGTGAAGACGACCAAGGTTTATTGCAAGCCCAGTTGTGCGAGTCGGCGGCCTTCGCGGAAAAATGTGACGTTCTTCCCTACCCCGGCGCTGGCTGAGGCGGCTGGATATCGTGCTTGCAAGCGGTGTGAACCGGACAGGGCCGAAGCGAAGCCGGATCCGCAGGCAGGCGCGATTGCGGCGGTGACGGAGTATATGCGGGAGAACGCGGACTCCGAGACGCGGACGCGGTTGGCCGATGTGGCGAAGGCAACTGGCGTGGGAAGACTGACGATTCTTCGCGGGTTCAAGCGTGTGCTTGGTGTGAGTCCTGGGCAGTATGCGAAAGAGGCGCGGTTGGAGCGATTCAAGAGCAAGGTGCGGGAGCCGAAGAAGGCGAAGGCTCCGATTACGGATGCGATCTATGAGGCGGGGTTTGGATCGAGCAGCAGGTTGTATGAGAAGAGTGCGGCGACGCTGGGGATGACTCCGCGAGTAATGCGGGAGGGTGGGGCTGGGTTGCTGATTCGGTATTGCACGGCGGCTAGTCCGCTGGGGAGGATGCTGGTGGCGACGACGGATGTGGGGATCTGCTCGATTGCTTTTGGGAAGGATGATAAGGAGTTGGTCGCTGGGCTGCGGGAGCAGTTTTCGAAGGCGCAGCTTGTGGTGGCTAAGGGGAATACTGGGTGGCTTGCGGATGCGGTTGCGTTTGTGGCGAGTCAGCTTGGGGAGCATCCGCTGGCGGCTACGTTTCCGCTGGATGTGAGAGCGACGGCGTTTCAACAGCGGGTTTGGAAGGCGCTGCAGGCGATTCCACGGGGAGAGACTAGGAGTTACTCGGCGGTTGCGTTGCAGTTGGGAGCGCCGACGGCTTCGCGCGCCGTGGCAGGGGCTTGCGGGGCGAATCCGGTTGCGATTGCTGTGCCTTGTCATCGCGTGGTGGGTAAGGGTGGGGAGTTGACTGGGTATCGATGGGGAGTTGAGCGGAAGCGGCGGCTGCTGGAGGCAGAGCGGGCGTAGGGGGCATGGTAGGCTCCGGAGTGAGTCTGCGAAGATTGCGTGCGAGGATAGGTGATTCGTGAGTGCTGTGCTGAGTAAGGCGATACCTGACAGCGCAAAGAAGTGGCTGATAGCAAGTCTCGGCGTGCTGCTCTTCTCTCTGGTGCTCGTGTTGGGGGATATTGTCGCGGCGTTCGTCTACTTTGCCGACAAGACCAATCCGCTTTGGGTGACTTTATTGGGTGTTGCTGGAGCATTGGGAGTTGCAGTGGGATTTGCTGGATTTTTTCTGCTGATGGCGATAGCGGGTTGGAGATCGCTTTGCGAAGCGCGGCGGGTGCAGGTGATTCCTCCTGTGCATCATGGTGGATCGAGCAGCTAGAACCAAAAGGAACGGGATGGTCTTGACAGTCGCTGTGGATGGACGAGCGCTTTATTCGAAGATTACGTGGCGGCTGATTCCTTATATTTTTCTGCTTTACATCGTGGCTTACCTGGACCGGGTGAATGTGGGGTTTGCTGCTTATGATCTGCAGCGGGATCTTCACTTCAGCAATACGGTGTATGGGACCGGGGCGGGGATTTTCTTCCTGGGTTCGGTGCTGTTCGATCTGCCGAGCAACCTGATGTTGATGCGCGTGGGGGCGCGGATATGGATCGCGCGGATAATGATCTCGTGGGGCGTGATCTCGACCTGCATGATGTTTATGCACTCGAAGGAGTCGTTTTATGTGCTGCGGTTTTTACTTGGGGTGAGCGAGGCAGGATTTTTTCCGGGCATGATTATTTACCTGACGTATTGGTTTCCTACGCAGGAACGGGCGCGGGCAGTGGCGAAGTTTATGACGGCTACTTCGCTGGCTGGCGTGGTGGGTGGGCCATTGTCGAGTTATTTGCTGAAGCTGGACGGCGTGGGCGGCTTAGCGGGGTGGCAGTGGTTGTTTGTTTCGGAGGGAATTCCTACTGTTTTACTGGGGATTTCGGTGTTGTTCGTATTGAAGGATGGACCCGCCAAGGCGACCTGGTTACAGCCGGAGGAGCGGGTTTGGCTTGAGGGTGAGTTGCAGCGGGACAGAGAGCGGTTCGGTGCTTCGACGCATCATCGATTGCTGGATGCATTTCGTCTGCCGGCGCTTTGGGTGTTGGCTGGTGTGTATTTTGTGAGCCAGGTGGGCGTTTATATTGTGAATCTCTGGATGCCGCTGATCCTTCAGAGCTTCTCTCATGGCGGAGAGAGGGATGCGATTTTGATTGCGCGTTATGCGACGTTTCCTTACCTTGCGGCAGCGGTGATGACGGTTGTGGTGGGATGGAGTTCCGATAAGCGGAATGAACGTCGTTGGCATATTGCTGGATGTCTGACGCTGTCGGCGCTGGGATTTGCGTGGGCGGCGTGGGCGCACGCCTTGGTGTTTGCGCTGTGCGCGATGACGCTGGCGGCGATTGGGCTGTGGAGCATGATGGGACCGTTCTGGACTTTGACGACGAGTATGCTGAGCGGAACAGCAGCGGCGGGGGCTGTGGCGATTCTGCAGATGGTGGGTGGAGCGGGTGGATTTGCAGGACCTTATGTGACGGGGCGGTTGCGGGATGCTACGCAGAGCTTTACCGGGGGGCTGTATTTGATCGGCGCGATGGCGCTTGGCGCTGCGGCTTTGGCGTTGGTGGCGAGAAGTAAAGAGAGCGGGCCGGTTGTGGAGAGTAACCGTTAGGTTTTTGGGGCACAATTCTCTGTAATCATCTTGCGTTTCAGGAGATGAAGGTTGTGAGGAATTGACGAAATAGAGCCTGCTATCTCACTGAAAATAATCAGAAAGAGTTTGAACTGCTCAATCGGCGGGAAGCTTATTTCACCGGGGAATAATGGTTGCGATGGTATTCTGGGTTGAGTAAAAATTCTGCATTTTGAGGTTTCACACTATGGCGACGGCGACGATCGATAGGGCAGCGGGATCGGTGGATTACAAGGTTGCAGATATTTCTCTGGCGGATTTTGGCCGGAAAGAGATTGAGATCGCCGAGCAGGAGATGCCCGGCTTGATGTCGATCCGCAATAAGTACGCCGCGGGTAAGCCGCTGGCTGGCGTTCGCGTGACGGGCTCGCTGCATATGACGATTCAGACGGCAGTGCTGATTGAGACGATGGTGGCGCTGGGTGCGAATGTGCGCTGGGCGAGCTGCAACATCTTCTCGACGCAGGACCATGCAGCGGCTGCGATTGCTGCAGCAGGTGTGTCGGTGTTCGCGTGGAAGGGCGAGACGCTGGAGGAGTTCTGGTGGTGCACGAACGAGTCGCTGAAGTTCCCTGACGGGAAGGGCGGACTGCTTGGGCCACAGCTTGTGATCGACGATGGCGGGGATGTGACGCTGCTGATTCACAAGGGCGTGGAGATGGAAAAGGGCGACAAGTGGGTTAGTTCGCCTTCGAGTTCGACCGAAGAGGATGTAATCAAGGCTTTGCTGAAGAAGGTGCACGCAGAGCACCCGACGCGTTGGCAGGATGTGGCGAAGGAGTGGCGCGGCGTTTCGGAAGAGACGACGACCGGTGTTCACCGGCTCTACAAGATGCTCGAGAAGGGCACGCTGCTCGTTCCAGCGATTAACGTAAACGATTCAGTTACAAAATCGAAGTTCGATAACCTGTATGGCTGCCGCGAGTCGCTGGTGGATGGGATCAAGCGCGCGACCGACGTGATGGTTGCGGGTAAGGTAGCCGTGGTTTGCGGATATGGCGATGTGGGTAAGGGCTCGGCGGCTTCGCTGCGCGGGCTTGGAGCACGCGTGGTGGTGACGGAGATCGATCCGATCAATGCGCTGCAGGCGGCGATGGAAGGCTATGAGGTTACGACGATCGAAGAGACACTCGGTCGTGGCGATATCTACGTGACTTGCACGGGCAATGTGGACATCATCACCGTCGAGCACATGAAACTGATGAAGGATCAGGCGATTGTGTGCAACATCGGCCACTTTGACAATGAGATCCAGATGGAGCCGCTGAATGCGCTGAAGGGCGTCAAGAAGCTGAACATCAAGCCTCAGGTGGACAAGTACACGTTCGAGAGCGGCAACAGCATCTTCGTTCTTGCTGAAGGCCGTCTAGTGAATCTGGGTTGCGCGACTGGGCACCCAAGCTTCGTGATGTCGAACAGTTTCGCGAATCAGACACTGGCGCAGCTTGATCTGTGGAAGAACAAGGATACGTACAGGGTTGGGATCTACATTCTGCCGAAGAAACTGGACGAAGAGGTTGCACGGTTGCACCTGGAGAAGATCGGCGTGAAACTGACGACGCTCTCCAAGAAGCAGGCGGACTACCTGAGCGTTCCGGTGGAAGGGCCTTACAAGGCAGATCACTACCGGTACTAGGCTTCAAGTAGAAACAAATGCCGCTGAGGAGATTCCTCGGCGGCCTTTTTGTTTTGCTGCATCACGAGAACCAGGCAGGCTGATTCAGGATTTCAGTGCTTCAGTGGAAACTTGGGGAGGGAAAGATCGACTACCGCACTTTGGCGTTGTGCTTATCACGGTAGATGCGGCGAGACTCCTGATTCTGCTGCTTGTGAATGGTCTGGCGATCGGATTTGGTGAGATGGCCGTTGTCCTGAGCGCGCATGCCACGCTCTTCCCTGTTGATTCCCGACTCTTGATGCTCAAGCCGGGAGGTTTCGCCGGCGGTAAGCTGGCCGCTCTGAACGCCCTGACCGATACGCTGCTGCTGATCGGCTTTGCGCTGGTTGATGTTGTAGTCGTTCTGGCCGGGGGTTGGGGTCTGGGCTAGGATGGCTGCCGGGGCAAGAGTAAGAGAGGCGATGAGGGCAAGTTTGGTGAGGTTCATAAGGACGCTCCGTAGTTTTCTGCGGTAGCTTTGATCTTGCTGCTACCGCTTACGGAGGGAATAGACACAGGGATATTGGGAGTGTTGTGGCAAATCTAAGAAGTATATTTTTGCGAAAAGGCGCGACTTTCACACGCTCGTTGGGTATGCGCGAAGCCTGGTGTGGGATCAGTTGGTGACGGGATCGAAGTCGCTGGCAGTGATGACCTGAAGGCCTGGGGTTGAGGGCAGTTCCTGGTCGATGAGAATCATGGTGTGGGCTGACGTGGCGGAATAGGTGACCTGGGGGCCTGTGTATGGTGCGGCCATGGCGCTGGAGGGGGTGGTTCCGGTGGGCAGCATGACGAGAGAGTAAGTGCCGGTGGGGATGTTCAGGTAGCCGGTATTGCCTCCGAAGAGGAGGTTGGTCACGAGGGGAGTGATGGTGGTGACCTTCTGGCCGGCGGGGACTAGATAGATGTCTGTGGCGCCTGGGCGCGTGACCTGATCGATGAAACGGAGCGCGATCTCACCGGAGGGAGCGGGCTGGCTTTGATCTGTGAGTGTGAGCTGCTGCATGTTGGCGGCTGCATTTCCGATGAGCACGGTGTATTGGCCAGAGGAGGCGAAGTTTGTTTTGCCTATGGAGAGAAGTTGCCTCGTTCCGGCGGTGTTCGCGGCGATCGTGTCGCTGCCGGGCGAGAGCGGAATGTACGAGGTGACAGTGCCGAAGCCTAGATTGTGGGCGAGTGGATTGGAGCCCTGATAGATGTCGAGTCTGGGAGCGTCGGGGGAGACGGTGACGACACGAAGTTGGGGTTGGGGAGCGCCGCTGACGATCGCGCCGCAGCCGGTGAGGAGGATGAGAGTCGCGGCAGCTGCAGCAACGCGAGGGGCGGAGCGGACGAGATGAATGAGATTGAACATGAACCGTCGACTCGTTGGCATCAAGTTGATTGAGAGCTCCGCACTGCATCAACTTTACTTGATTTAAGAACGCAGGCGGCGATGGAGTAGATGAATGAAATGACTAATATGTGGGATTACGGCGAATCGCCAAATTCCGGCTGCGATTGTTGTGATTGCGATGTGCCGTTGAGGTAGATGGTTACGCGCTGAGACGACGGTCTGTTAAACAGGTGTGGCTGAAGGCAAGATTCCACCGCTTACTGCACGGATGGGCGTCTGATGGTGCAGACGAGGAGGGTCATGTCGTCGTGCTGGGGAGCGCCGGCGGTGAATTTATCGGCAGCTTCGAAGATGCAGGTGAGGAGCTGATCGGCGGTGGTTTTGCAGTCGGGCCGATTGAGAAGTTGGTGCGCTGAGGCGAGCATTCTGTCTTCTCCCCATTCTTCGTCCTGGTGGTTCATGGCTTCGGAGATTCCGTCGGTGAATGCGATGAGGACGTCGCCGGGGTGAAGCTGGAGAGTTGCCTGATCGTATGCGGCGTCCGCGAGCAGGCCTACTACGGTTCCTGTCGGCGGGAGCGCGATGGTTTCGGTGCCGCGGAGAATGTAGGGCGGATTGTGGCCGGCGTTGACGTAAGTGAGGAGATGCGTGAAAGGGTCGTATTCGGCGTAGAAGAAGGTGGCGTAACGGCTGGAGGTGGAGGACTGGAACACAATTTCGTTGACGCGGGAGATCAGAGTGCCTAGATCACCTTGACGAAGTCCAGCGATGCTGCGGAGGCTTGCGCGGAGACTTGCCATGACCAAGGATGCTGAGATGCCTTTGCCTGAGATGTCACCGAGGGCGAGAGCGAGAGGGGCTTCGTTTTCGGAGGTTGAAGGAAGGAGAAAGAAGTCGTAGTAGTCGCCGCCTACGATCTGAGCTGGGCGACAGAAGCCAGCGAGATCGACGCCGGCGACTTTGGGACGGATCTGCGGGAAGAGGCGCTCCTGAACCTCACGCGCGATCTCGAGTTCGCGGGAGATGCGTTCGCGCTGAGTGACCTCGGTGGTGAGGTTTTGAAAGAGTTCGGCGTTTTCAAGAGCGAGGCCGGTTTGGGAGGCGATGGTCTGGAGGAGTTGGCGGTCAGTCTTTGAATACGGTTCTTCAGAGCTTTTGGGGCCGAGAGCGATGACACCGGCGAGACGAGTGCGTCCGGGTAGCGGGACGAGGAGTTCGGTGGAGAGATCGTTGAGGGCGTTGCGTTCGGCGTCAGTGGCATCGATGAGCCAGCTGGAGGGGTCGTCGCGATAGACGTTGGCGGGGGTTTTGGCTCGGCTGAGCGCTGTGATGGTGGTGGAAGCCGCGGGAAGGGAGAAGAATTTGTTGCCGTTCGGGGCTATGGGCATTCCAGTGGCTAGTTGGAGATGATAGTTTTCGCCGGAGCGAAGGAAGACGGCGATGCGGTCGATGTGGAGCGTGGAACCGAGACGGCGCGTGATCGTTTCAAGGAGAGGGGTGACTTCGGTAAAGTTGCGGGCTTCGTCGGAGAGCTCGGAGAGAAGTTGCTCCGTGGAGTAGGCCTCACGGAAGAAGCGCTGGTCGATCCACTGTTGCAGACGCTTGGAGAGGAGAAAGCGGAAGGCGAAGAAGATTGCGATGATGCACAAGATTCGGATGATGTCGCTGCGTTGATGGTCAGGATGCCGGAAGAAATCGTTGAGGGAGAAGGCCATCCAGATGGCGAGCACGACTCTCAGAACGGTGAGAGATTCACGGGCGAAGGCGTAGCGAGTTCCCTGACGGATCATGATGCTGAGGTCCATGGCGCGCTGGACGACAACAACGTAGGCGAGGGAGAGAGGGAAGAGAAGAAGAATCACGAAGGCAGTGATGTCCACCCATTGTGGAATGTTCTGGCCGACGTCACTTCCCTTATAGAGAGAGTAAAGAAGCAGGAGGAAAAAGGGCGTCAGTCCAATGCAAGTTCCGAAGTAAAGAATGCGGAGCCGGCGGCGGGCGTCTCCCGTGGCTTGTTTAATCTTCGGACCGAGATTGAAGAAGAACCACGTAACGGCGAGGAAACTGAGAATGTTTTCAATTACATTGATTGGGTTGAGATAGGGAACCAGCCATCGAATGGCGGCGAAGTTCCACATGTCGCCGTAGAAGTAGAGGAGGTCTGTGGGGGCAAGGAGAAAGATCGGGATGGCTATGAGCCATTTGACCCAGGGACGCTTGATATCGATTGCAGACCGCTCGGGAAAATATATACCGAAGAACATGAGGCAGACCGGCATGGCGGTTTGGGCTGCGACATTCCAAAATAAGCAGATCGGAAGAATGAACGATCCGACAGTCTGCATTGGATTGATAAAGAGGGCCTCGACGTAGCCGAGGATGCCGAGAATCAACCAGGCATTGGGATTTCTTGGACGAGCGAAGACCACCCAGAGGCCGATAAGAAGACAGAAAAAAGGCAGAACGGCGAACGTCAAACGGGCTGCGATCCCGAGAGGCGAAAGCTTCTGCGGTAGGCTACGCGCAAGGTGGATGGTAGCCGATTGGATTGGCTTGTTGGCTTCGCGACGATAGGTAACGGTCATTGAATCGCCCGGAGCGGAGCTGCGCGTTTGAGCAAGGAGAACGCTTCGACTGCTATACGGTTGACCGTTAATAGTGAGGATGGTGTCGAAGGGGCGGAGGCCGGCAGCGAGCGCCTCTTCCTGGAGGTTGGTCGTGGTCGCGAGGCGCAGGCCGCTTTCGAAAGGAGGACGTGCGATTGCATCGCCGTGTGCCAACAAATTGAAGTTCATCCGTGTGCCACCGTACGCGTGTAAAAGCGCAAGCGCGGCTACGAGGGCGAGAAGAAGATATTGGATGCGTGCAGATCTCTGGGGCATAGGCCAGTTGGAGAGATGGTAGCAGCGGTTTTGAGGTTCGGTCGTAAGGAGAATGAGCTAAATGAGACAGGCATCGTGTCCGATGCCCGTCCAGGCGGGCCGATTTTACTGCCTATTTTTTGGGGTGGCTGGCGATGATCTGGTCCTTGATCTTGTTGTATGTGGCCTGCGGGAGAATGCCCCGGGTAACGAGCTGATTCTTAGCGGTGTAGGGGCGGCCGTCGATGATTCGTTTCGAGTAGGCGTCGCCGATTCCGGGGAATGCCTTGAGTTGGTCGGGCGTTGCGGTATTGATGTCCAAGGGCGCTAAGGCTGCGGCAGCGGCGGGAGTCCCGGCTTTGGAGCCCTGAGCGGCGGAGAAGACGGGCGCGACCGCGAACAGGAGCGCAGTGGCGAGGAGTTTGTGGCGAAGATTTAGCATCGTGGGTCTCCTACTTTGGGCTGAATGCTTTACAGCGGAAGAGTACGAGAGTGTTTGGGCTGCGTCAATGAACAAGTTTGCGTTTGGTGGGCTGGAAGCGCGGGTGCCGAGTCTGGGTGAGGTTGACTTATGTAGGACTGACCGCTACCCTGAAGGGGAGATGAGCAGACTGCACCTCCATCATGGCCATTCGCATCATCACGCAAAGAGCGTGTTGGCGGGTGTGTCCGGAGTGGCGAAGTAACGACGCTTACTAAGGATTTCGAAAGGCCCGCTGACGCGCATACCGCGAGCGGGCCTTTTTCTTGCGTACATGGGGAGGAGAGAGATGATCGACGTAGTGAAGATTGATTTTGCGAAGATGGATGGTCTGGTTCCGGGAATCGTTCAGGATGCGAAGACTGGCGAGATGCTCATGCTCGGTTTTTTGAACGAAGCGAGCTATGCGAAGACGCTCGACAGCGGGTTTGTTACGTTCTGGAGCCGGACTCGGCAAAAGCTTTGGATGAAGGGCGAGACCAGCGGGAACCGGCTGAGAGTGATTGAAGCGTCGACCGATTGCGATAACGACGCGCTGCTATTCAAAGTTGAAGTCGAAGGTGACGGATTGGTTTGCCACGAGGGCACAGTGAGCTGCTTTACGAAAAATATTGCGCTGGAGGCACGGTGAGCGAGACGAATCGATTGAAGCTTGGAATACCGAAGGGCAGTTTGCAGGACGCGACGATTGCGCTGTTTGAGCGGGCCGGATGGAGGATCTTCGCGAATGGCAGGAGCTACTTCCCTTCTGTCGATGATGCAGAGATTGAATGCATGCTGGTGCGGGCGCAGGAGATGGCGCGGTATGTGGAGCATGGAGCGCTAGATGCTGGACTGACGGGCAATGATTGGGTGCTGGAGAACGAGACCGATGTGGAGTATGTCACAAGTTTGACGTACTCGAAACAGAGCCGGCAGAAGGTGAAATGGGTGTTGGCGGTGCCGGAGGATTCGCCGTTCCAGAGGCCGGAGGACCTGGCGGGAAAGACTATTGCCACGGAATTGGTCGAGTTTACGAAGCGCTACTTTGCGGGAAAAAACATTCCAGTCACTGTGGAGTTTAGTTGGGGCGCGACTGAGGTAAAGCCGCCTATGCTGGCGGATGCGATTGTCGAGGTGACGGAGACGGGGTCGTCGCTGCGGGCGAATCGGCTGCGGATTATCGAGACACTGATGGAGAGCGAAACTCAGTTGATCGCGAATAAAAAAGCTTACCAAGACGCATGGAAACGGGAGAAGATCGAGAATATCTCGTTGATGCTGAATGCGGCGATTGCGGCGCAAGGACGAGTCGGACTAATGCTGAACGCAAGGAAAGTTGATCTGGATGTGATTATCGGCGTGCTGCCCGCGTTGAACTCGCCAACCGTATCGCAGTTGAGCGATCAGGAATGGGTGGCGCTGAATACGATTCTGGATGAGGCTCTGGTGCGCGAGGTGATTCCGAAGCTGAAGGCCGCGGGAGCTACGGGGATTGTTGAGTATCCGTTGAGTAAGGTTGTGCTTTAGGAAGTTTGGTTTTGTTTCGGCAATGGAGTTTTGCGATGAAGCTTGTAAAGACCTTTGGCCGCGGCAAAGCTGCGGCAGATGCATTGATCGAGTCGCTGGAAGGGCGAGGCGCTCTGAACACGGCGCGTGTTGAACCAGCGGTGCGAGGCATTCTTGCAGGAGTGCGAAAGGGCGGCGATCGAGCTCTACTGAAGTATGCAGCTGAGTTCGACGATCTCGCGAAAGGACAGGCGTTGCTCGTGTCGCGTGATGAGATGAAGTCTGCGTGGGATTCGACTGCGCCGGCGCTACAAGCTGCAATGATGGTGGCGCGAGGAAATATTCTTGCGTTCGCGGAAGCTCAGATGCCTCAGGAGTGGACGATGTCACCCGTCGATGGAGTGAAGACGGGACAGATTGTGCGGCCCCTGGGGAGTGTTGGTTGTTATGTGCCGGGTGGACGGTATCCGCTGCCTTCGACGCTATTGATGACGGTTACACCGGCGCAGGTGGCTGGGGTGGAACGGATTGTGGTGTGTTCGCCGAAGCCTGCAAAAGAGACGATGGCTGCAGCATGGCTGGCAGGAGTAACGGAGTTTTATCGGGTAGGCGGGGCGCAGGCGATTGCGGCAATGGCTTATGGCACGGCTATGATTGAGCGCGTCGATAAGATCGTCGGGCCGGGAAATCTCTACGTAACCGCAGCAAAGATGCTGGTTGCGAATGACTGCGGCATAGATATGCCTGCAGGTCCAACGGAGATCGTTGTGACCAGCGAAACAGGGGATGCTGCTGGTATTGCGGCTGATTTGATTGCGCAGGCAGAGCATGATCCTGAGACGTTGGCTGTGCTCATTACGACTAAGGAAATCTTAGCGAGGGATGTTGCGGCAGAGGTGAAGTTGCGGGCGCGAGATAATGGGATTGCGAAGCAGTCGTTGGCAGCGCGAGGATGTGTATTTGTAACTGCGACTGTTCGCGAGGCGCGGGAGCTGACGAATCGGTTTGCGCCGGAGCATTTGACTGTCGATTCGGTGGCGGATCTGAAGTGGGTTCGAAATGCGGGATCGGTTTTTGTAGGGGAATACGCTCCGCAATCGATGGGAGATTACGTCTCTGGCCCGAACCATGTATTGCCAACTGGGCGCGTAGGACGGGTCCGTGGTGGATTGAGTGTGATGGATTTTGTAAAGGTGATTACTGTTCAGGAGTACACGCGTGCGGGATTGATGAAGATGGGTCCCTATGCGATTGCACTGGCTGAAGCTGAGGGCCTGAACGGACATGCAGAAAGCGTGAGAGTGAGAATGCAATGAGTATTGCCACTAATCCTGTTACAGAAGTGAAATCAGTACGAGCGCGCAAGGCTGTTCAGGAGATGCCGGAGTACCATCCGCCGCTGGCGGGACGGGATGCTTTGCGTCTGGACTTCAACGAGAACACGTTTGCGCCTTCTCCGCGGGTCATGGAGAGGTTGTTTGCACAGACAGGTGAGAGACTCACGAAGTATCCCGAGAGGGAGCCTGTGGAACGGATCGTTGCAGCCCACTTTGGGTTGAAGCCAGAGGAGGTGCTGCTGACTAACGGCGTCGATGAGGCGATTCATCTGATGTGTGTGGCGTTCCTCGAGGCGGAGGATGAGGCCTTGATTGCGACCCCCACATTTTTCATGTACGACGTAAGCATCCAGATGATGACCCCGCACCTGAGGAAGGTGCAGTCCGATTCCACGCTGGGGTTTCCTTTCGAGCGTTTTATGGCGGCGATTACGGAGCGAACGAAGCTGATCATTGTAGCTTCACCCAATAATCCGACGGGTGCGGTGGTGAGCAGAGACCATTTGTTGGCGATTGCGGCGACTGCGCCACAGGCGGTGCTGATGGTTGATGAGGCTTACTACCATTTTGATGGGGAGTCGGTCATGAACGATCTGGCGACTCTGCCGAACGTGATTGTGGCACGAACGTTCTCGAAGGCTTATGGGCTGGCGAGTCTGCGGATCGGCATGCTGGCGGGCAATGCAGAGCTGTTGAAGTATGTGCGGAAGGTTAGCTCGCCGTACAACGTGAATGGGGTGGCGCTGGATTGCCTTTCGGCTGCGATAGAGGACGAGACCTACCTGGCATGGTATGTGGAACAGGTGAGAGTTGGCCGTGAGCGGATGATGGGTGGATTGGCCGAGTTGGGCGTGCCGTATTTCCCTAGCCACGCGAACTTTGTGCTGATGAATATTGGGCCAAAGCACAAAGAACTTGTGCAGGCGATGCGAGCACGCGGCGTATTGCTCCGAGACCGGTCTACCGATCCGGGTTGCGATGGATTTGTGCGCATCACGATTGGGGTGGAGGAGCATGTAACACGAGGATTGGACGCACTCAAGATATGTCTCGATGAGATCGGCTGGAAGAGCCGACGTGAAGAATCAGCGCATGATCCAATCGAGGACGGGGTCAGGGAGTTCGAGTGATGTCTAAGAGTGTGAGAACCGCAACGATCAAACGGAATACTACGGAGACGCAGATATCTTTGAAGCTCGTTGTCGATGGACAGGGCGTGTACAAAGTGTCGACGGGGATTCGCTTTTTTGATCATATGCTGGAGCTGTTTGCGCGCCATGGGGGATTCGATCTAACGCTGAAGTGTTCGGGTGATCTGGATGTCGATCAGCACCATACCGTGGAAGATGTGGGAATCGCTCTAGGCGAGGCGTTCGGCAAAGCGCTGGGCGATAAGAAAGGAATTATGCGCGCCGGATACTTTGTGATGGCGATGGATGAGACGCTCGCCGTGGCTGCGGTGGATCTAAGCGGCCGCGTCTCCTATGTCGTCGATGACAAGGTGAAGGTACGATTGGTGGGAGATTTTCAGAGTGAGTTGCTCGCTGATTTCTTCGATGGCTTTGCGCGCGGGGCCAAGGCGAACGTGCATGTGAAGACGATGTATGGACGGAGTAATCATCACAAGATCGAGGCGATCTTCAAGGCGTTTGCGCGGGCTCTGCGCGGGGCTTGTTCGCGGGACGAGCGAATGAGGGAGATGCTACCGAGTACCAAGGGATTGCTTTAGCTGAAATTTCTTCTTCGTCTGCGTGGGATAGTAAGGCTGCTTGAATGATTGCGATCATCGACTACAAAGCGGGGAACCTGACCAGCGTTGTGAAGACGCTGAACTACCTTGGCGCGCGGGAGATGGTGGTGACTCAGGACCCTGCGGTGGTGGCGGGAGCGGCAAAGGTAGTGTTGCCTGGTGTTGGACATTTTCAGGCTACTTCTTTGCTGCTAGAGCTTGGGTTGACGGATGCGGTGCGTGAGAGTGTTGCGAAGGGCGCGTGGTTTCTCGGGATCTGTGTTGGATTGCAGTGGCTGTTTGAGGGTTCGACTGAGGCTCCAGGTATGGCTGGGCTGGGCCACTTCAAGGGGGCATGTGAGCGATTCCCTTCTCTGTTTGACGGCGCGGAGTTGAAGTCGCCGCATGTTGGATGGAATTCGTTGGAGAGAATACGGATGGATTCGAGGTTGATGCGCGGGGTGGAGAGTGGCGGGTATGTTTACTACACTCATTCCTGGCGAGCCCCGGTCATACATGCAACAGCGGCGGTTACAGAATATGGCGAAGCGTTTACGGGAGCGGTCGAGAAAGACAATGTGATGGGGGTGCAGTTTCACCCGGAGAAGTCGAGCGTGGTGGGATTACAGGTTTTGAAGAACTTTTTGGAGTTGTAGATCATGCCATTTATGTATGAGTTGAAACTTGCAGCGGAAGAGCCTTCGTATACGTTTGTTCAGCGGCTGGTGCCTGCTGGATCGCTGGTGGGAACGGGGCAGGCGGTTTGTACCTTGACGGATGGGGAGATGGAGTTTCATGTGCTTGCCCCGAGGCAGGGTTTGGTGGTTGAGTGGTTTGTGGAGCATGGCGCGGTGATCGAGAATGGGGACTCGCTGGCTCGGATTGTGTGTGAGGGTGAGCAGGTTGCGGTGGCTGACGCGGTTCCGCAGAGGTTGGGTTAGTCGATGCTGACCAAGCGGATCATCGCGTGTCTCGATGTACGCGACGGGCGCGTGGTGAAGGGCGTGCAGTTCGTGGACATCGTCGATGCAGGTGATCCGGCGGAGTTGGCGCATCGTCATGCGGCTGCGGGGGCGGATGAGATTGTGCTGCTGGATATTACTGCTACGCATGAGGGGCGCGGGACGCTGCTTGAGACGGTGAAGCGGACGGCTGCGGCGCTGTTTGTGCCGTTTACGGTTGGAGGCGGAATTCGGAGTGCGAAGGACGCTGCTGCGGTGTTCGATGCGGGCGCGGATAAGGTGAGTGTCAACTCGTCGGCGATCGCGCGGCCGGAGCTGATTGGCGAGATTGGTGGGAGCTTTGGAGCGCAGGCGGTGATTGTGGCGATCGATGCTCGTCGTGTTGAAGGACGAGGCGTTGAGGAGGCTGAAGTTTTTGTGAGTGGTGGTCGGAAGGCTACGGGGCGGCGGGTTTTGGATTGGGCTCGTGAGGCGGAGGAGCGAGGGGCCGGGGAGATTTTGCTGACTTCGATGGATACCGATGGGATGCGGGGTGGGTTTGATTGTGAGTTGACCGCGATGGTGAGTGGGGCGGTGCAGATTCCGGTGATCGCTTCGGGTGGGGCTGGAACTGCGGGGCACTTTGTTGAGGTGTTTGGAAGGGGTAGGGCGGATGCTGCGCTTGCGGCTAGTATCTTTCACTTTGGGGTGACGGACTCGCGGGAGTTGAAGGGGGAGTTGCAGCGGGCTGGAGTTGCGGTTCGGCTTCCCTGCTAGTTATTTGAAAGATCTGTCCTGCCGGACGGGCCCTCTACGCGTGGCGCGCCCACTTCGTGCAGTGTGTACCTTTTCTTGCTCGACTCGACGCTTCGGTCCTCCCGTTGGTCGGGTTGGAGTGGTTATGCTTTCATGGCGCCGGAGTAGACGGCCATTCCGGCTACTGCGTCTACCCCCATTGCGTCTAAGGCTTCGATTTCGCTCTGTTCTTTGATTCCTCCAGCTACGATTAATTGTTTGGCGGTGCAAGCTCTTAGGATTGCGGCTACGTCGATGGGGAAGCCCTGCATGGTGCCTTCGGTGTCTACGTGGGTGTAGAGGAAGGCGGCGCAGTAGTCTTCGAGCCAGGTGATGGCTTCTTCGGGTGTGAGGTCGACGGAGTCTTTCCAGCCTTTGATGGCGACTCTTCCGGCCTTGGTGTCTACGCTGAAGACGAGTGCTTCTTCGCCGAGTTCGGATTTGAGGCCTTCGGCGAACTCGAGATAGATGAGCTTGTGGCGGCGGATGTGATCGGGTTCGGCTGGGCGGAAGAGGCTGGAGCCGTAGATGACTCGTTTGGCTCCGGCGTCGAGGAGGATTTTGCCGTCTTCGGCGGTTTTTAATCCGCCACCTACCTGACAGGGCAGGCGCTTCGCGATCATCTCGATGAGGGCGCGGTTGTCGCCAAGACGCATTGCGGCGTCAAGGTCGATGAGTTGGACCAGCGGGTACTTGGCGAAACGCTCGATCCAGTATTCGAAGTCGTCGAATGCTAGTTTTAGCTTTTCGCCCTGGACTAGCTGGACGATGCGGCCTCCCATGAGGTCGATTGAGGGGATTAGCATCTGTTGTGCTTTCTCTTTTCTTTCTTCTCTGCTTGTCCTGCCGGACGGGCCGCCTGCGCGGCGGGCGGTCACTTAGTGACTTGTGTACTCCTCCCGTTGGTCGGGAAATGCTCTCTGTTAGCTGAAGCCCAGGACTGAGTGGGGGATGTACGGTTCTTCTAGTGAGGCGATTTCTTCGGGCGTGAGCTTGACGGAGAGGGCGGCTGCGGCGTCGGTCAGGTGATTCGGTTTGGTGGCGCCGACGATGGGGGCAGTTATGTAGGGTTTGCTGAGCATCCAGGCTATGGCCAGTGTGGCTTGCGGGACGCCACGCTTTTCGGCGAGTTCGGTGAGGCGATCAACAACTTTTTTGTCGGCGTCTTCCGTCTTTGTGTAGATGGATTTGGCGAACTGGTCGGTGTCGTTACGCTTGGTCGTCTCTGAACCCCACGCACGGGCTAGACGTCCGCGAGCTAACGGGCTCCACGGGATGACACCGATATCTTCGGCCTGGCAGAGACCCATCATCTCGCGTTCTTCTTCGCGGTAGAGAAGGTTGTAGTGATTTTGCATGGAGACGAAGCGGGTCCAGCCGTGGAGGTCTGCGGTGTAGAGCGCCTTGGCGAACTGCCAGGAATACATCGAAGAGGCTCCGATGTAGCGCACCTTGCCTGACTTCACTACGTCGTGGAGGGCTTCCATGGTCTCTTCAATGGGTGTCTCGTAGTCCCAGCGGTGGATCTGATAGAGGTCGACGTAGTCGGTGCCCAGGCGCTTGAGGCTTTCGTCCAGCTCAAAGAAGATCTGCTTGCGGGAGAGGCCTTTCGCGTTGGGGTCGTCGCGCATCGCGTTGAATAGCTTGGTGGCGATGACGGTGTCTTCGCGTTTGGTGTTGGCTTTCAGGAAGCGGCCGAGGAGCTCTTCACTAGAACCTACGGTGTAGATGTTGGCAGTGTCGAAGAAGTTGATGCCGAGGTCGAGGGCCTGTTTAAAGAAGGGCTGGCTGTCAGCTTCGTTGAGAGCCCAAGCGTGGCTGCCGGGGCGCAAAGGACCAGCCGGTGGGACACCGTAGGACATGCAGCCGAGGCTGAGGCGTGAGACTTTGAGGCCGGTCTTGCCGAGATTTATGTACTCCATGCTGGCTCCTTGATTCGGAAGGGGTACCCCCTCCCCCCTGTAGGGTATTTTGGACGCAAAATACTTGTATTCAATGGCTTACAGAGGGGTAGTGTCTGCAAAATATTCAATACAAATGGGTTACGCGCAAAATACTTGTTATCAATAAGTTATGTGCTGGACGTCTGACTTTCTTCTCGTCTTTCCAAATTCAGTATAGCGGTTGGGCGCTAACTCATATGCCACGCGGATGTCCTTGGTTTGTAAGGAGTTGAGCGGTTATTAGGCTTGACATGCGATTTTGGGTGGAAATTGCGAGAAAACCAAAAGCACAGGCAATGGGACTGGACTTTAGTTCGGGTTTTGGGGCTCTCGGAGTCCTTTGCATTGCAAGTAGTGATAAATATTTGTACGTGCGATCTTAGCGTCCTTGCGCATGTCTGTGTGTTTGCTTAACGATTCGGCAAAGGCAAATGCGGGGGTTTCTCCACTGCGCGACGAACGATGAAACTGTCCACCGCTTCGGTCGAAATGACGACTTTGAGTAGACGGAACTAAGACAGGCAAAGGCAACAGCAGATCCCCTTCAGGGATGACAACCAAACGGCAACCGCAAAAGCAACAAACGACTACCGCAGCGGCCGCTGAAACAAACTTCTAGTCGTCTTTGCCCTGGGCGTCGGCTAGGGCGTAGTAGCCTTTGCGGGCCTGGATCTTCTGGCCAGGCTGGCAGGTGATGTTGAGGGTGCGGAAGGTGCCGTCGATTTTGGTGTTGGTGGGGGTGAAGCTGGCGAGGTATTGGGTGCGGAGCTCGTCCTGAATCTGGTCGAAGGCCTCTTGTAGCTTCTTGCCGTTGTTGCCTACGTTGATGACGCGGCCTCCGGTGTCGGTGGCGAGCTTCTGCATGTCGCGTTCGCCGGTGTCGGCGAGATTGATGCCGAAGCCTCCGCCGTAGAAGCCTCGGTCGGAGAGGAGGATGACGTAGACGATGGCGTTGGCTTTCTGTGCGGCTTCGGTGGCGGATTTCAGAGTCTCCTGTGAGCCCTGATCGCCTCCGTCGGTGAGCAGGACGAGGATCTTGCGGCCGGCCTCCTGACGGAGTTTGTCGTGGGCGGCGAGGTAGACCGCGTCGAAGAGGAGGGTGCCTCGGGCGGTGCCGTTGCCGGTGACGGAGCCGGTGCCGGCGCCGGTGTTGATCTCGGCGGAGTCGATGGAGCGTTTTATCTCGCGGGGGCTGTTGGTGTAGTCGGAGAGGAGGTTGACGTTAATGTCGAAGGAGATGAGGAAGGCTTCGTCTTTGGGGGTGAGGACGTCTTTGAGGAACTCGGCGCCGGACTGCTGCTCGAGGGGGAGGACGTTGCGCTGGCTGCCGCTGGTGTCGAGGAGGATGCCGATGGTGAGGGGGAGATTTTTTTCCTGGGTGAAGTTCTTGGTCTTCTGGGGAGCTTTGTCCTCGGCGATGCTGCAGTCGTCTTTGTGGAGGTTGGTGATGAAGCCGCTCTTGTCGCGGACGGAGAAGTAGACGTTGACGAGGTTGACTTGAACTTTGAGGGTCTCGGTGTCGCCGATGTCGACGGGCTGGGCGGCGGCGCTGCTGGCGGGGGGTGGACCGCCGGGTTCGGCTGCTTCTTGTGCGCGGAGGGCTGGGGTAAGGCAGAGAGCAAAGGCGACGGCGGCGAGCGAGAGAGAGCGCATACCGTATTAGACGACGAAGTTGAAGGGGAGTCTTGGGAAAAATGTGAGTGGGGTGGAGAGGCCGGGGCGTAACTTTGCGTGGCGGAGGGGAGTCCAAGGAGGTAGTCGGCGCAGGTGTCAGCGGATGGGGATGGCGGCGGGGATGTTGCGCTGGTAGTCTGGTAGTTCGTGAAGCTTTGGGTTGTGAAGGCCCGGCTGGAAGGTATGGGGGATTTTCGCGTGGTTGTGGTCAGAAACAGTGTGTTGGCAGGGGCTTTGGCGTGCATGATGGCTGGACAGCCAGTGTTGACGCTGGCGCAGCAGGAAGCGCCGCAACAGCAGACGATCCCTGATGGGCCAAAACCACAGACGATTCCCGATGCTCCGAGCCCGCAGGGGCTTGGGGTGGGGCCGGTGACGCCGGGGGCTGGGACGACGCCGGACTCGAATGGAGATACCTCGGCGCCTGCTTCGCAGGATGGAGCCGTGCCGACTAAGTTGCCGACGACCGCGGCGCAGAAACAGGATGACGGGCCGCCGCCTGAGGTTGCAACGGGCGGGCAGGGGCCTGACGCGTTTACGCTGCGGGTGCAGACGAACTTTGTGGAAGTGCCGTTTACCGTGAAAGACAGCAAGCAGCGGCTGGTGCCGGGGCTGACGTGGCGCGATGTGCGGGTGTATGAAAACAACCTGAGGCAGCAGTTGGCGCTGTTTACGGTGGATCCGTTTCCTCTGTCGGTGGCGCTGGTGATCGACCAGAGCATGACCTACGACAACATGACAAAGGTGAATAATTCGCTGGCTGCGTTGCAGGGAGCGTTCACACCGTATGACGAGGTTTCGGTGTTTACGTATAACAACGGACCGAAGATGCAGACGGACTTTACCGGAGCGCAGAGTGCGCGATTGATGGCGGTGCTGGATCGATCGAAGGCGCCAGGGCGCGAGCCTCTGTACTACGACACGACGGGACCGCTGGGGCAGAACATCAACATCAACGGTGGACAGGATAGTCACACCGACCCGAATACGAATGCGACGCATGGGACGAGCATTCTTGGGATACAGAACGTTCCGCGGGATGTGCATACGTTGAACGATGCGATTCTAGCTGCGGCTACGGCGCTATCGAAGACCAAGACCGGGCGGCGGCGGATTGTCTATGTGATCAGCGATGGCAAGGAGTATGGAAGCACGGCGAAGTTTTCGCAGGTGGTGAAGTACCTGAACACGAACAAGATTGCGGTGTATGGGACGCTGGTGGGGGATTCGTCGCTGCCGGTGATTGGATTTCTGGACAGGATGCACCTGCCGTTGACGATGCGGGACAATATCCTGCCTGCTTATGCGAGTGCTACGGGCGGAAACTTCGATGGCGAGTTCCGGCAGAAGGGGATCGAGACGAGCTTTGCGAAGATTGCGGAAGAAGTGCGGACGCAGTATACGGTCGGCTACTACACGCATCAGCCGTTTATCGATGGCAAGTACCGGACGCTGGAGGTGAAGGTGCTGAGGCCGAACCTGACAGTGCTGGCGAAGAAGGGATACTACCCGACGGCGGGCGACTCGCGGCCTGCGGGGATTGTGTCGGTCAAGTAAGGGCCGCGGTCGGCAAGGCCTGATCGGAATTTGATGGAGATGCTGGTGCACGGAAATGCGCTGATGGCGCTTGCCGCCGCAGTGCTGTGGGGCGGTGGGGATTTTTCGGGCGGCATGGGCGTAAAGCATGCCGGCGGCTCGATGGGTGCGGCGTTGCGAGTGATTCTGTTGAGCCACTGCTTGAGCTTTAGTGTGCTGGTGTTGATTGCCTGGGTGCGGGGAGATGCGTTTTTGCATGGGGCTGCTCTGGTTTGGGGGCTGGTGGCGGGGGTGACTGCGGGGGTGGCGCTGGCTTGCTTTTATATTGCGCTGTCGCGGGGGGCGATGGGGGCTTCGGCGGCGCTGAGTGGGCTGCTGGCGGCGGCAATTCCTGCAGCGTTTTCGGCGAGTGAAGAGGGATCGCCGGGTGTGCTGCGGGTGGTTGGGTTTTTGGTGGCGGGAATGGCGATTTGGCTGATCGCTGCGGGCGAGAATGCTGAAGCTAAGCCGGCGGAGAGGAGCACTGTTTGGTTGGCGGTGATCGCGGGGGTTGGGTTTGGGATTTACTTTACGGCTCTGAAGCTGGCTGCTGCGAAGACGGGTGTGGTCTGGCCGCTGGCTACGTGCAGGATTGGGAGCTTGACGGTTTGTTCGGTGATGTTGGCGGGGATCTCGCTGCGGGCTAAGAAGGGTGAGGTTCAGGCGCGCATGTCGCGGCCGGTGGCGGTGTGGGCGGTGGCGACGGCGCTGCTGGATACTTCGGGGAACCTGCTCTACATTGAGGCGACGCGGGCGGGGCGGCTGGATGTGGCTGCGGTGCTGGCTTCGCTCTATCCGGCGTCGACGATTCTGCTGGCGGCGTGGACGCTGAGGGAACGGCCTACGCGGCGGCAGGGGTGGGGGATGGCTGTGGCGGCTGCGGCTGTGGTGATGATTACGCTTTAGCGCTGTGGGTGTTTTGGCGGTTAGGAACAAACAGCGGCGAGAACAACAGCAACAGGAGATGCCCTGCGGGGATGACAATCAAAGAACAGGCAACGTCAAAAGCAACCGCAGATCCCTTCGGGATGACAAGCAAAGGAACGGGCAACGGCAACGGCGAGACGACGGCTGCTGGTGTGGGCGTGGTGTAGTGGCTAGAGTTTGATGGTGGAGGCGTCGAGGGTGGGGGCGGGGTATTTCAGCTTGAGGCTCTGGAGGGCTTCGACGATGATCGCGGAGATGGCGATGTTGCGATACCACTTGTGGTCGGCGGGGATGACGAACCAGGGGGCGTGCTTTGGGCTGGTGGCGGAGAAGATGCGGTCGTAGGCATCGGTATATTGGGTCCAGAACTTGCGTTCGCGGAAGTCGGCCTCGGAGAGCTTCCAGTGCTTTTGCTTGTCGTCGAGGCGGGATTGGAGACGGCGGGTTTGTTCTTCGTGGGAGATGTGGAGATAGAACTTCAGGATGAGGACGTCGTTGTCGAAAAGCATGCTCTCAAACTCGTTGATGTCGTCTAGGCGGCGACGCATGACTTTGTCGGTGATGACCTTGTGAACGCGCGGGGAGAGGACGTCTTCGTAGTGGGAGCGGTTAAAGATGTTGATCATGCCGCGGGGCGGGACCTGGGCGTGGGCTCGCCAGAGGAAGTCATGACGGGCTTCGAGCGGGGTGGGGACTTTGAAGGACGCGACATCGCAACCCTGCGGATTGATGCCGGAGAAGATGTGGCTGATGGTGCCGTCTTTGCCGGCGGTGTCCATTCCCTGGAGGACGATGAGCAAAGCTTTGGTCTGGCTGGCGTAGAAGACGTCCTGAAGATCGGCGAGCTGGGTTCGGTGTTTTGCCAGGACCGCCGCAGCTGATTCTTCGGACTTGTACCCTGCGGTTTGCGACGTCGACTTTTTCGCGAGCCGAACTTGCGCGTGCGGCTTGATGAGATAAGGGGACTTGATCTTCATGAGAGCGGCTTCCTGATTGAGTAGATTTGGCGACCTGACTGAAAACCCATGTCTCACGTCGAGACATGGGCATCCGCATTTCTACCAAATTTTGGTGTTCTGCACCATCAGGACTTCGCTCTTAGACGGCGGGTGCTGTTTGCAGAGCTGACACGCCGGGCCAGGGTGGCTCCGGGTACGCCGTTTGTCCTGGGAGGTCTACTTGACGGTCTCTTCGGGCTTGGGGGTGACGGCGTGCGCGCTATCCCCTGGCTTGTTGACATCGTCAGTGACGCCCTTCATACCATCTTTGAAGCCGCGGAGACCTTCGCCGAGGCCTTTGCCGAGCTCGGGCAGCTTTTTGCCGCCGAACAGAACCAGAACGACTACGGCAATGACGATGAGATGTGTCGGTGTAAATAGTTCGCCCATACTGTTTCTCCCCGCAGCCTGGCACATACCTCGACTGCCACCCACTATTGTCGCACAGGTGCAGTCTACTGAGAGATACGCGGCGGCGGCCGAGGCAGATGTTGGCTGAACGTTATATCTTGGTAACTGGAACAAGTGCGGGAGCAGATGCTGGAAGAGATTCGGAGACGGATGTTGCGATTGAAGACAAGTGGTGCTTGGAGAGTGACCGGGGCGCGGGAGACGGGAAGACGCGCAATCTTTGGAGTGTTGACAACGGGTTTGTTAATGACGGGCGCGACGATGAGCCGGGCACAGGCTACCTCGTCCTCTTCGACGGCGGTGCCGGCAACGCAAACGACGACAGTACCGATCTCGAACACGAAGATCGCGCTGGCGGCGCCGGTGACCTACGACAACAAGTATGAGTTTTATGTCGGACTCAACTTCATGAACTTCCAGGCGGGTCAGTCGCTGCCGAAGCGAATGAATATGGGTGGCGCGGAGTTTCTTGCGACGTACTGGCTTCCCGGCGACCATTGGTTTACGAATCATGTGGGCATCGGCGCGCAGTATCGTGGCGAGGCGGGAACGACGCCGGTGTTTGGGCAGGCGCAGGGACTTCCCTACAACCTGAGCCGTCCGCTGGTTTACATGAACATGGGAATGCTGGGTGCGCAGTACCGCGGACCGAAGAACCAATATGTCGCGGTCAACTACCACGCCTATGGCGGCGTATCGCACGGGACGTTTGACGATGACCTGAGGCCGGGACAACCGGGTCAGCCTACGTTCTCTCAGATCACGGGGCTCTATACGAACCGGACCAAGCCGATTGCGGCGCTGGGCGGCAGCATCGATATCAACCGGTCGAAGAACTGGGCAATTCGACTTTCGCCGGACCTGATCCTGGAACACTTCGGGACTGAGACGCGCGAGTTCTTTGCGATCTCGGGGGGTGTGGTTTATCGGTTGGGGAAGCAGAAGAACTAACGTTTATCGTTGCGTCTGAAGAGAGAAGCGGGTCGCCTGATTGGCGGCCCGCTCTTCTTTTGTGAGTCGATGTTGTGGAGTTCCCTGCTCTACCAGGTGTTGCCTTGCTGCAGGAATTCGGGGGAGACGGGATTTTCGTAGACGGAGTAGTCGCGGGTGACGATGGTTAGGCCGCTTTGTGAGACGAAGTAGTTTTTCTTGTCTTCGTTGGGGTCGTAGCCGATGACGGTGCCGTCGGGAATGTGAACGTCGCGATCGATGATGGCGTGGCGGATGCGGCAGTGGCGACCGATGTTGACGTGGGCGAAGATGATGCTGGAGTCGACATCGGCGTACGAGTTGACGCGAACGTCCTGAGAGACGACGGAGTTGCGAACGACGGACCCGGAGACGATGGTGCCGTTGGAGACGATGGAGTTGATGGCCATGCCGGTGCGTCCGGGTTCGCCGAAGACGAACTTGGCAGGCGGGTACTGGTAGGGGCGCGAGCGCATGGGCCAGGACTTGTCGTAGAGGTTGAAGGTGGGGGTGACGCCGGCGACGTCCATGTTGGCCTCGTAGTAGGCCTCGAGGGTACCGACGTCGCGCCAATAGAGAGCCTTCTGCCTGTTCTCGTCGACGAAGTTGTAGGCGTGCATTTTGACGCGGCCGAGGATGTTGGGCAGGATGTCGTGGCCGAAGTCATGCTTGGAGTTGGGGTCTTCGGCGTCTTTGATGAGCTCGGGGAGGAGGACGTCGGTGTTGAAGATGTAGATGCCCATGGAGACGTCGACCATGTCAGGGTTGAAGGGGGAGCGGATTTTGGTCTCTTTGGGCTTTTCCTCGAAGCCGAGAACCTCTCCGTTGCTGGCGACTTCGACGACGCCGAAGGAGGGGACCTCGTGAGGGGCGATGGGGAGGGTGGCGAGGGTGACGTCGGCGCCGGAGTCGACGTGCTGCTGCATCATGAGGGCGTAGTTCATCTTGTAGATGTGGTCGCCGGAGAGGATGAGGACATATTTTGGCTGTTCGGAGCCGATGGAGTAGATGTTCTGGTAGACGGCGTCGGCGGTTCCCTGGTACCAGCTCTTGGAGACGCGCTGCATGGGCGGCAGGATCTCGATGAACTCGCCCAGTTCGTTGGCGACGACGGTACCCCAGCCTTCGCGGATGTGACGGTTGAGCGAGAGGGCCTTGTACTGGGTGAGGATGTAGACGTGGCGGAGGTCGGAGTTGATGCAGTTGGAGAGAGTGATGTCGATGATGCGGTACTGCCCGGCGAAGGGGACGGCCGGCTTTGCGCGATCGCGGGTGAGGGGAAAGAGCCGTTCGCCAGCGCCACCAGCGAGCAAAACACCAAGAGTATCTTTCATAGTCTTTCGAGCTCCGACTTCTGCGTTGAGCGGCTGATCTTCATAGCACGTCAGTCAGATGCACAAAGCGACTCGCGTGTTACAAGGAAACGCGAGTCTACCACGGTGAGATTGACTTTGGAATGTAGAGGGCAGAGCGGAGGGGACGAGGCCCGATTTATGTGGCCTGGACCTCGTCAAGTGAGAGGCTGCCTTCACTTCGGTGCTTAGACTACTTTGCTTAGACTTCGGTGCTGCCGGTTGAGTCGGTATTGTCGGTTGGTTCGTCTTCAGCGAGGCTGATGCGCAAGGACTTCAGAAAGTCTACGTCGTTTGAGGTGAATGGCCCCTCGATGCCTTCGTCTGCAGCATCGGTGACCTCATCGGCTTCTGCCTCAACCTCGTTGAGACCGATGGTGGCCTCAAGCATGAGGAGGACATCAAAACCCTGTTCGCGGATGTTTTTGACGACGCCTGCTATATCCTCTGACTCCGAAACGGACTCGTGGATTGCTTCGCCAAGTTTCTGTATCAGGTTTTTGACCTTCTGATTCAATGCCACCTCCAGGCTTCCCTATGGTTCGAACTACTCCACGCATCGGGTATTCCCAGCGAAGGTGACCGGCGGGAACGGCATTGCGGGTATGTCGGCGTCACTGGTTAAAGAATACGCCCATGGAAGCGGAGGCTGCAACGGGATTTCTTTGGTGAAAAAGGAGATGGAGTCTAAGTGGTTTCCACTACAGGGGGATGGTCATCCCAAAAATTGTCTGGTCGATGGGCGAGAAGCTCTACGGGCAGAATGTGGCGGCATCCGAAGACCAGAAAACCGGTGGTGGCGGCGCAGAGGTCGATGACTGTCCAAAGCGTGCTCTTCATCGATTTGCTCCCCCTTTTTTGTTCTGATTCCGTGGCGCGGAAAAACGATGCGTCGGGGAATGGAAATGAGGAAGAAAGTTGGCGCTGACGTCGCTTTGGTGGATGCAGGGGGAACGGCTACACTCTGGGTATGGATTCGGTTCGGTTTGGACGTGCGCTGGGGTTTGGAGCTCGTGCGGCGGCTAAGACGCTGGTGACCGCTGTGGATGCGGCGACGGCGCCGAACCCGTCTGGGGCACGCAAGGCTGCGGATGGACCCGGCACAGCGAGTATTGCTGCTGAGTCGACGGCGGCTCGGATGGGACAGAAGGCTGCGCAGACGACTCAGCAAGTGGTGCTGACGGGACAGGGGCTGAAGCGCGGCGGGAAGCGGTTTGGCGAGGCGGTGTGGGGACCGTTTGTGAAGCTGTCGGGGCAGCTGTGGCTGGAGCTGACCGGGGTTTTCTTTGGGATCTTCGCAGTGTCTGCGATGAGTAACGCGTGGAAGATGCGTGGACAGCTGCGGGAGACGGCGGGGAATCATGATGCTCATGTGCATCTGCTAGTGGCTGTGGCGATGGCGGTGGTGTTTGGGTATTTTTGCGTCAGCAGCTTCGTGAAGTCGAGTCGCAGAGGTAAGCGGAGCTAGTTGCCGGCGCGCCGGTGAGGTGGGCTGACGGGTACACTTGTTCGGCATGTCTGAAGACACTAAAAACAAATCGGGGAAACCTGAGACCAGTTCTGGAATTCCAGTGGAGCTCGTGTATCGGGCTGAGGATCTTGCGGGCTTCGACGGGGCCGCAACGGTAGGCGAGCCGGGGGAGTATCCGTTTACGAGGGGGATTCAGCCCACGATGTATCGCGGACGGCTGTGGACGATGCGCCAGTATGCGGGCATGGGCGACGCGGAGGAGTCGAATAAACGGTACAAGTTTTTGCTCGCGCACGGGACCAAGGGGCTGAGTGTGGCGTTCGATCTGCCGACACAGATTGGGTACGATTCGGACTCTCCGCTGGCGTTAGGTGAGGTGGGGAAGGTTGGGGTTGCAATTGATTCGATCGAAGATATGCAGCGGTTGTTCGATGGGATTGAGCTGGATACGATCTCGACCTCGATGACGATCAACGCTACGGCTTCGATTCTGCTGGCGCTGTATGTTGCGGTGGCGAAGCGGACGGGCGCGAATGTCGCGAAGCTGAGTGGGACGATTCAAAACGACATTTTGAAGGAGTACATTGCGCGCGGGACTTATATCTTTCCAGTGACGCATGCGATGCGGTTGGTGACAGATATCTTTGCGTGGGCGGCGAAGGAGGTGCCAGAGTGGAATACGATCTCGATCTCGGGTTACCACATGCGCGAGGCTGGATGCACGGCTGTGCAGGAGGTGGCGTTTACGCTTGCCGATGGGATGACGTATGTGCAGGCGGCGATTGATGCGGGGTTGGATGTGGATTCGTTTGCGCCGCGGCTGAGTTTTTTCTTCAACTCGCATAACAACCTGCTGGAAGAGGTGGCGAAGTTTCGCGCGGCGCGGAGGATGTGGGCGCGGATTATGCGGGAACACTTTGGCGCGAAGAAGGAGCGCAGTTGGATGCTGCGGTTTCATACGCAGACGGCGGGTTCGACACTGACGGCACAGCAGCCGGAGAACAATGTGGTGCGGACGACGCTGCAGGCTCTGGCTGCGGTGCTGGGAGGGACGCAGAGTCTGCATACGAACGGGTTCGATGAGGCACTGTCGCTCCCTACGGAAAATGCAGCGCGAATTGCATTGCGGACACAGCAGATTTTGGCGCATGAAAGTGGTGTGGCGCAGACGGTCGATCCGCTGGCGGGGTCATTTTATGTGGAGTCGCTGACCAATGAGATTGAGCGGCGAGCAGAGGAGTATCTGGCTACGATTGGCCGGTTCGATCTGGGCGGGAACTATGGGATGCTGCACGCGATTGAGCAGGGATATGTGCAGCGCGAGATACAGAATGCGGCGTATGGATATCAACGGGCGGTGGATGAGAAGGAGGCCGTCGTCGTCGGAGTGAACGAGTTTGCCAGTGAGCAGGAGGTTGCGGTGCCGATTCAGCGGATCGATGAGGCGCTCGAAGGACGGCAGGTGGAGAGGGTGCGGGCGATGCGTTTGCGGAGAGACAAAGGCGCACATGCGGAGGCGTTGCGGAGGGTGGAAGATGCTGCGCGGGATGGAGGCAATCTGATGCCGCAGATACTTCATGCAGTCGAGAGCTACGCGACGGTCGGTGAGACTGCGGATGTGATGCGGAAGGTGTTCGGGGAGTACCGGGAGACGGTCACGGTGTAGTGTGCACTGCGGCGGCGAAACATTTGTGATTTGTTGAACGTCTGATTGGTTGCGCGGACGGAGGCTGGTTCGCGATGACTTCCGTCTTGCATTTGGAGGATACGATGATCCGAATTCGATCGATTACAGGTTTCTGTCCTGTCGCGTTTCTGTCTTGTGTCTTGTTTGCGGGGTTTGCGTCAGGACAGCAGCCTCTAATTCCTCAAACGGCGCCGGTACCGCCGGTGTTGCTGATGAGCGCGAAGAAGATCTTTCTTTCAAACGCAGGTGCGGACAGCGGGCTATTCCCTCACCCGTTCAGCGGCGATCCGGATCGGGCTTTCAACCAGTTTTATGCTGATGTCTTGAGTTGGGGACGGTATCAGTTAGTGGCTACTCCGGCGGAGGCGGATCTTGTCTTTGAGTTGCAGCTTTCTGCTCCAAGTGGGCCTTCGAATGCGGATAAATCGAAGGGGGCCTCTGATCCGCTTCCGATGTTTCGATTGGTGATTTATGACAGGCCGACGCACTATGTTCTGTGGGCGCTGACAGAGTCGATTGCACCAGCGGAGAAGCAGAAGACGCACGACCACAACTTCGACGAAGCGCTAGCGACCATTGTGCTGGATGCGGGACGATTAACTAAGTCGCTGCCTAGCGGGATGCAGTAAGGGATAGGGCGGTAAACGCCTAGGCAAAGTTTCACGGGATCATATCGACTTCATTCGTCCGCAAGAAGCGGGGACCGAGGAGACAGCTCCCGACGCGAGCTATGCCGTGTTGACGCAACAGGTTGAGATTTTCAAGACGATGAGTGTAAGGTGGTTCGCCGCGGGAGGCGAGTCCGCGAGTGGTTGGATGGGGCCGCTGGATGCTATCGTTTTAGGGCAGGACTCAGACAAGCAATAGAAGGAAGTACCGCTATGACAGAGACAATGGCCCCACTTCGCAAGACAGCATTGAACGCGGTACACCGGGCGGCTAAGTCCAAGATGGTTGATTTCGGCGGATGGGATATGCCGGTGGATTGCTGCGGGCTGATTGCGGAACACATGGCGGTGCGGACTGCGGTAGGTGTGTTCGACGTGTCGCATATGGGCGATATTCAGCTGCGCGGGCCCGGATCGCTGGCGGCGGTGCAGCATCTCTGTATGAACGATGCTTCGAAGCTTGCTGTGGGGCAGGCGCACTACTCAGCGATGCTCTATCCGAATGGGACATTTGTCGATGATGTGGTGGTGCATAAGCTTTCGGATAATGACTATCTGATAGTGATCAACGCGGGGACGCGCGAGAAGGATGTGCAGTGGGTGCGGAGGACGATTGGGCATATGCCGGGTGTGCATGTGAACGACTTCAGCGACTACTACACGCAGCTTGCGATTCAGGGACCGCGAGCTGCGGAGACTTTGCAGAAGCTGACTTCGACGGACCTGAGCTCGATCAAAAACTATTGGTTTACGTGGGGACAGGTGTGCGGGCTGTACAACGTGATGATTGCTCGCACGGGGTATACCGGTGAGGATGGATTTGAGATTTATATTCCATCGGATGAGCCGACGAGCGCGCGAGTGTGGGGCGAGGTGCTGGAGGCGGGAGCGGAGTTTGGGATTCTGGCGTGTGGGCTGGGCGCGCGGAATACGCTGCGGCTTGAGGCTGGAATGGCGCTGTATGGGCATGAGATCTCGGACACGATCAATGTGCTGGAGGCTGGGCTGGGGCGGTATGCGAAGCTCGACAAGCCGGAGTTTGTTGGGCGCGACGCCCTGTTGGAGGTTCAGGCCGCGGGTGGGCCGGGGCGCAAACTGGTGGGGCTGGAGATGATCGAACGCGGGATTGGCCGCGATGGTTACGCAGTATTTTCGATTGAAGGAAAGCGGCTCGGCGATATTACCAGTGGGTCGCCTTCTCCGTTTTTGAAGAAGAACATTGCGATGGCTTATGTGCCTGTGGAGTACACGGCGCTCGATACAGAGGTTGCGGTGGAGATTCGCGGCCAGATGGTGAAGGCAAAGGTTGTACCACTTCCCTTCTATAAGCGGCCGAAGAAAACTGCCTGACCGCAGCATCTACAATTGAGTTACCAACCTATCTTTGGATTTCGGAGAACGACGAATGGCTTACCCTGCGGACTATCGCTATACGAAGGAACACGAGTGGATCAAGGTCGATGGCAACATTGGCACAATTGGGATCACGGACTACGCGCAGAACTCGCTGGGCGATATTGTGTTTGTCGAACTGCCTAAGGTGGGCGATTCGGTTGAGGCGACAAAGAGCTTCGGTTCGGTGGAGTCGGTGAAGGCGGTGTCGGATCTTTTTGCTCCTGTTTCGGGCAAGGTGACGGCGATCAATGAAGAGTTGAAGGACGCTCCGGAGAAGATTAATGCGGACGCGAATACGACCTGGCTGCTGAAGGTTGAACTTGTAGATGCGAAGCAGGTGGATGGTCTTTTGACCGCAGCCGATTACGAGAAATTTACCAGCGAAGAGACCGGACACTAATGCGCTATTTGCCGAAGTCCCCCGTGGATCGCGAGGAGATGCTTGCCGAGATTGGCGTGGCGTCGATCGACGATCTGTTTTCTACGATTCCAGCGGAGTTTCAACTGAAGCGTGATCTGAAGATTCCACGGCAGCATGGGGAATCGGAGATTCTGGATCGCTTTCGTGAGTTTGCGGAGAATAATGCGGTTGGTTATTCGAGCTTTTTGGGCGCGGGAGTGTATCGGCACTATCGGCCGGTGATTATTGATTCGCTGGTGCAGCGTGGTGAGTTTTTGACCAGCTACACGCCGTATCAGCCGGAGATCTCGCAGGGTACGCTGCAGGCGATGTTTGAGTTCCAGACGATGATCTGCGAGCTGACGGGGATGGAGATTGCGAACGCGTCGATGTACGACGGTTCGACCGGGGCGGCTGAGGCGATCATGATGGCGGTGCGCGTGACGGGTCGCGATGGTGCGGTGATTGCGCGTACGGTGCATCCGGAGTATCGCGAGGTGATTGCGACATATGCGCAGCACCAGGAGATTCCGACGGTTGAGGTTGGGTATTCGGCGAATGGGCGTGTGGATCTGGCTGCGCTCGATACAGCGATCACGAAGGATACGGCCTGTGTGTTGATTCAGTCGCCAAACTTCTTTGGGACGGTCGAGGATGTTGCCGCGATTGCTGATATCGCTCATGCGAAGGGTGCGCTGCTGATCGTTTCGATCGCGGAGGCCGTTTCGCTGGGGATTGTACGGCCTCCGGCTGAGGCAGATATTGTTTCGCTTGAGGCGCAGTCGTATGGCGTGGCAGTTGGATACGGTGGTCCTTACTGCGGCGTGATTGCGTGCAAGGAGAAGTTCTTGCGGCAGATGCCGGGAAGGCTGATCGGCGAGACGAAGGATAAGGACGGCAAGCGTGGATTTGTGCTGACGCTGTCTACTCGCGAGCAGCATATTCGGCGGGAGAAGGCGACTTCGAATATCTGCACGAATCAGGCGCTTGTAGCGATGATGACCACGATCTTCCTGAGTGTGTATGGCAAGCAGGGGATGAAGGAGCTGTCGGAGCAGAATCTGGCGAAGGCGGCTTATTTGAAGAGTGTGCTAGGTGCTTCTGCTGGCGCTAAGGTTTTGTTTGATGGCGCGCCGCGGTTTCATGAGTTTGTGCTGCACCTACCGAAGAGTGCGGAGGAGACGAATGCTGCGCTGCTTGGACACAAGATTATCGGCGGTCTGCCGCTGGCGAAGTGGTATCCGGAGCTTGGGCCTAACGCGAGTTTGTGGTGCGCGACTGAGTTGACGACGCGGAAGCAAATGGATGCTGCCGCTGCGGCACTTGCGGGCAAGAAGGCTTAGCGATGGATGTTTCGGTGATTGTTGGCGAAGAGTTGAAGGCGGTTGAGTTTGTGGAAGATTTTCTGCAGCTTCGATTCGAGGCTCCTCTGCTGACGTTTTATGCGTGGCCGCATGTTTTGTTTCCGGAGTTTTCGGTGGCTTATGGCGAGCCGGAGTATCGGAATGCATTGTGCGCGCAGATCAATGACAAGGTTGTGCAGGCTTCGCTCGAAGAGGGCGATGCGCTGACGATCGAGTTTGAGAATGGCACGGTGTTTGGGCTTTCTTTGCGGGAAGAAGATTTGGATGGACCGGAGTCGGGGAGCTACTCGGAGACCGGAAGCGCAGCGGATGCGCAGGAGTTTTAACTATGGCAGTTGAGAAGTTTGTAGGGACGCCGAAGAAGGCTACGACGCACACGAATCAGAACGAAGATTTGATGTTTGAAAAATCTTCGCCTGGAAAGAAGGCTTATCGGCTGGCGCAGCTGGATGTGCCGTCGGTTGATTCGGTTGCGCTGCTGGGGGACTCCGTGCGGACGGATCTGGGCGTGATGCCGGAGCTGAGTGAGATTGAGATCATTCGGCACTTCACGCGGCTTTCGACGTGGAACTATGCGATTGATCTGGGGATGTATCCGCTGGGGAGCTGCACGATGAAGTACAACCCTCGCGTGAATGAGGCGGTGGCGCGGCTGGAAGGGATCGCAGAGGCGCATCCTTATCAGCCGGAGTCGTTGTCGCAGGGGTGCCTGGGGATTATGCAGACGCTGTCCGACGCGCTGATTGAGATTACGGGCATGGATGCGATTACCCTGCAGCCAGCGGCGGGCGCGCATGGCGAGTTTACAGGGATCCTGTTGGTTCGGGCTTATCACGAGAGCAAAGGCAATCCACGGAAAAAGATTTTGATTCCGGATTCGGCGCATGGGACCAATCCTGCGACTGCTGCTGTGTGCGGATATGAGGTTGCCAATCTGAAGTCGAATGCTCAGGGCATGGTGGATGTGGCTGAGCTGGAGCGGATGGTCGATGAAGATACCGCCGCGCTGATGCTTACGAATCCTTCGACCATCGGTGTGTTCGAGAGCGAGATTCACAAGATCGCAGATATTTTGCATGCGAAGGGCGCGCTGCTTTACATGGATGGCGCGAATATGAATGCACTGGTAGGCAAGACGCGGCCGGGCGATTTCGGCGTGGACGTGATGCATTTGAACCTGCATAAGACGTTTTCTACTCCGCATGGTGGGGGTGGTCCGGGGTCGGGGCCGGTGGCTTGCAAGAAGATTCTGGAGCCGTTTCTCCCTACGCCGATTGTGGTAACGAAGTCTGATGGAAAGCTGGGGTTGGAGTACAACCGACCACAAACCGTGGGCCGCGTGCGGATCTTCTATGGCAACTTTGGAATGTTTGTGCGGGCGCTGGCTTATATTCTCGCGAATGGGCCGGATGGATTGCGGCAGACGACTGAGGATGCTGTGCTGAATGCGAATTACATTCGCGCGAAGCTTGAGGGCACGTTTGATCTACCGTACAAAACCCAGTCGCTGCATGAGGTTGTGTTTTCGGACAAGCTGCAGGCTAAGAACGGCGTGAAGACGGGCGATATGGGCAAGCGATTGATCGACTATGGCTTCCATGCGTATACCGTCTCGTTCCCGCTGGTGGTGCAGGGCGCGATGATGATTGAGCCGACCGAGAGCGAGAGCCGTGAGGAGCTTGACCTGCTGATCGATGCGCTGAAGCAGATAGCGCGGGAGGCGGAGGAGAATCCTGAGCTGGTGCAGACGTCGCCGCATACGACGCGGGTGCAGAGGCTGGATGAAACTACTGCGGCCAGGAAGCCGATTCTTCGTTGGAGGGCTCCTGTGGCGCCGGAGCCGGTGCTGGTCGATACGGCCGCGAAGGAGTGGTAGCGTGTCCGTCTTTTACGATCGGCAGGCGGAGCTAGAGAAGTATGAGTTCATGATGGGGGAGGCGCGTGGGCGGCTGGCGGTGACGCTGGATGTGCTGACGGATGCGCTGATCCTGGTGGGGCAGCATGGGGTTTATTGCGCGAGCACACGGAATCCCACGGTGCCAGCGCTCGATCTGCAGGCTGTGCTAATGAATCTCAACGGGGCGAAGGAGTTGGTCGCTTCGGTGATGGAGCGATTGAGGCTGGATAGGGAGGCCGCGGAAAGTTCCGTGGCAGAGACCGAGTAAGAGGCGTCCTCGCGCTGGTGGCTGCGAAGACGCCGTGATTCGGTGACGACTACTGTGCCTGGATGTTGACGTACTCGTCGGTGGTGGCCCATTTGATGTGGAGTTGGGTATTCGCTCCTTGAGTGTTCTCGAAGGAGATGGACATGTTCTCCTGTGAGGCTGGGAGAGTTTTTCCGGTCATGGGCGTTCGGCCGAGGTCCTGTGCCTCAGAGTATTCAGTTCCCCACTGGCCGGTCTGCTTGTTGACGATGAGAAGCCACTGGCTGGCGCTGGGCAGGGTGTAGATGGTGTAGGTGCCGGCGGGAACACTGAGTGTGCCGATCTTCAGATTGGCTGGGGTGATGAGGGTGGTGGCGGGATTGGCTCCGGTGCGCCAGACCTGGCCGTAGGGGACGATGGTGGTGCCGATGGCGCGGCCCTTGAGACGAGGCGAGTTGTAGTGGATGACGACCTGCTTGCCATTGAGGCTCACTTCCGCGGTTGCCGGTGGGCTGGCGATGGGTTTGGCAGAGGTTTGCGCGCCGTCCATTTTAACGCCTCCGCCTTGAGCGATCGTTTGGAGGGGGTTTGCGGCGGTTAGAAGCGTGCAACAGGCGGCGAGGGCGAAGGTGCGGAGCTGCATGGGGAATCTCTCTTTCCTGGGTTCGTTGGCGTTGATGGGCGCATGTTTGCGCGCTGGAGAGATGCTCAACCGGTAGGCCGCGGGCTGTCAACCGGGGGCGTCGCGTGCTAGGCTAGAGGTATGCGCCCGTAGCTCAGCTGGATAGAGCGGCAGCCTCCGAAGCTGTAGGTCAGAAGTTCGAATCTTCTCGGGCGCACCATCCTTCCACCTCCAAAGAAGCGACCTGTAGTTTTCGATAAGCTGACTTCGCTTGAGCTTTAGCGGATCGGAATCAGTCTGCCCTTCTGATCAATTCAAGTATTCCGCTGTCCGGACATTGACCACCAGATAACGAGCACTCCACCGGCTCCGAAAACGACCGCGAACATCAGACTCAACTGCGCGAAAATCACCCACTCCTCCCAGTAGATCCTCCCAGCCTCTACACTGATTTTTGGAGACGCAACCCGCAGCTCGGGAGCGATATTTCTGACGTGCAGCAGGATTTTGTAGTGATCACCTTCGTGAGCATCGAAGGTTCCAAGCGTAGTTGCAACCACGCCAGCGCCGCCAAATGCGCCCGGGACGTAGAGCTTTCGATCAATGATCGGTCTTTCTCCAGAGGAATTTCTACTAATCACACTCCAGTCGAGATCAAGTCCATTCCCGAGAGAAGCGCAGTCGTCTTTGAACAAGCGATCGCCGACCAGGCATTCTTCAAGAGCCACATTCGTCGGCGCGAATGTCAGGCTGACGACATAGGTGCCGTTCAGGTCGGCTTCGAACTCCGCCGATGTGATGTCTTGGTCTGCCGGTGGCATTATTGGAGCTGTCAGCGGTTCCCAGTTGTGTGAGTGAAGCCGACTTTGGACGTAAACGTACGGCAAGATCGCTATCAGGATCAGGACAGCACCCACCACCACTCCCTTCTTGATCATAGAAGGGGATGATACCTCCTACCGTGAGAGACAGCGACTGATTACCGCAAAACGGCGCTGTCGGCAACGTAGGGCTTATAGCTGGAGTTGCAAGCGAATGGCGTGAAACAGCACACGCATGCAGGTTCTGAAATCGTCGCTTAAGGCGTACCATCCTCATTTTCCTCCCAAGTACGCCCTCTCCCTGACCAGGATCGCTTTCTCCCCTATTGGGATGGGAGGTAGCGATTCATCCAGGAGATGGCGGTTTCGTCGGAGAGAAGAATGTGTTCGCCCAGGCGGCGATAACTTTCGAACTGCGACTCGGTAAAGAATTGGTTCAGGGTCGTGTCGTGTGGGAACTTCTTGTGCTCGCGACGGTAGTTAAGGATGTCTGGTGGTTCGTCTCCGGTGAGGGAGGCCTTGATGTAGAGGATGTGGCCGAACTGACTGGGATGGGAGTCCTCGGGATAGCGAATTGTGCCGTAGACGCAATGGGTGGAGTTGGAAGGATATTCGCCGAAGGAAGACAGGCCTTCGACCGCGGGTGCAGATTGTTGATGCGCAACGGTTGCGGTAAAGCCGGGAGTATCGGTGGACGAAACGTGGGCTTTGAGGACGTAGGGGACCTCCGACGGCTGCTGCTGCGACAAGGCCTCAGCGGAGGGTTTTGCTGGATCGGTGGATGCGGTTGCGGCTGGAGTGTCATGCTCGGTCTTCGTTGAAGATGACGCCGCGGATGAGGGTTCATGGCCAGGAACGGCCTTGCCGGCGGGCGGCTCTGGCGGAACGGGGGCGGTTTGATCGAGAGTGACTTCGATGCCGAAGTCGAGGCGGGCCTTGCGGATGGCCATGCCGATGCCCTGGAACGCGAGGTTGGGGTCTGCCTCGCTATCGCAGACGACGATGGTGCGGCAGCGGCGGCGGAGGAGCTCGTAGAGGCCCATGTTGTCGAAGTGGCCGCCATCGGTGAGGTAGACGTAAGAGGTGGTGTCGTCCGACTGACCGAAGAGCTCATTGACCAGGCGCAGAAGGCCGAAGCGGGGGGACGAGGGAAGCGTGCCTTGTTTGAGCGTGAAGAATCGGCTAAGAGCATCTGGCTTGCCGGATGGCGGGATGGGATATGGAGTGACCCGGCCAATGCGACGGCGGCGAGGGTTGCGGAGCCACCATCCGAGACGCACGTTGAAGACGGTGAGAAGAAATGCGATGGCGGGGTTGGAGTGGTAGCCCATGCTGGGGCTGGCGGCAGCACCGGAGATAGCACACGCCGTAGCGAGTGTGATGGCTCCGGCGTCCGCGTATACGAAGCTGGGAGTGTCAACGAACCCGTTGAACTGGTTCCAGTGGTTGCGGGCGGCGGTCCAGCCGACGTTGTAGCCGGAGAAGATTGGCGTGAAGACAAAGCTCGCAGCTTTGCGCTCCTGGTAGGCGAGATCCTCGCCGGTGGTGAGATTGATGGCGGTGCAGATGACAGGAAATGGGCCACGGTAGGTGCCGACGATGGGCCTGCCTGCATCATCGAGTACGGTGTTTCCCTGCTCGTCGAGAGCGCGGTAACCGACGGGAAGTAGCTGATGGACGCGCAGACTGCGATCGCTTCGGGTGAAGCCGGTGAAGAGGTTGGGAATGCGATGGAGATCGACGGCGCCTCCATAACAGCGGGCGAGCCGGTCGCGGTAGAAGGCGTGCATGGAGAAGTCGTTGATATCGACACGCCGCCCGAAGAAGAGTGCTATCGCGAGGCTGAGGAAGGAGAGGAGCAGGAAACGATGTTCCCGCTGGAGAGGAGTGCCATTCGGGACAACCACGCTCCATGAGACGAAGGTGGCGAGAAGGAGGAGAAGTCCGATGACAAAGACCGGAGGTGCAATTTTGGCGAGCAGTTCGAGGAGGAGTCCGGAAGAGGGCGAGTCCGGGGTTTCGCCGGTCTCGGTGCGTGTGCTTCGCGCGGAGAGCACGCCGGCGATCGTGGTGCCAAGCCATCCAACCCAGACGGTGTAACTGGCCACGGTGTAGTGAGAAAGGAGACGCACAAGATAGGCACCCAAGAGTGCCACCCCGGTAACGGCGAACCAGCTTCCACCCAACAGAAAGGATAAGGCGCGAAGACGGGCCATCCACTCGCGTTGTCCGGAGTCGGCTCTGTCACCGACGATACCGAGGCCGGCCTCCATCAGAACAAACGGAACAGCCAACAGGAGCGGTGGGAGCAGGGCTACGGCAAGCGCTGGGATGAGGTAGCGCGGAACCGCAAAGCAAGTTACAAAGAAGAGCAGTCGCACGCCGTCCAGGAGCAGGTATGCGAAGCCAATTCCGAGTATCCAGACAGCTCCGGTGATCTGGACGTGAATCTTGCCCGCAGTAAAGACGGACGAGAGAAGCAGTCCGCAGAGGCAGGTGAATAAGAAAATGGGGATGGTAGTGGCACGGGTGTACATCAAGCCGCGCCAGAGACCAAGGGGTCGTGCGGACCAGTGGTCGCGCAGCCGAGAGCGAGGCACCGGCTGTTGAGTATCAACCGTGACCTCGAGAGATTCGGTGTTGGGGGTTTGTTGTTGAAAGGAGCCCTTGTAGTGGAGGTGAGTTGGTTGCTCTACTTCCTGGAAGGTGGTTTTTGCTGAGGAATCAGCAATACTTTCCCCGGGGATGATCGTTTTGTATATGAAAGGGGCGACCAGGACCGCAGCGCCGAGCAAGCTGCCGCAGGCGAGTTTGATAAAGATGGGCTTTGGGCCAGGGGGGTCGAGGTGCGCGAGCCAACGGCTGAGGTAGCTCACAACGATAAGGAAGATGATGGCGAGTATCCAACCGAACAGAACGAACAGGGTATGATGCGCCTCTGAGAAGGCGAAGGGGATGGTGCCGAGGTGAGGGAGCAGTAAAACGAAGAAGAGAGTGGAGAGAAGGACGACCAGGTTGAGTGCTGTGTTTCGTGTCCACGTTGCGGCGATAGTCCAGGTATCAAGGGAGACAGCACCTGTCCGAGGGGCGAGGTAGTTGGAATGTCGTCTTAGCCACCGCAGTGGCTCTGGCTGCACGGTTGCGCGGTATCCGAGAGGGCTGACTTCGGGTTGATTCGGAATTGGATCGAGCAGCCCTTCGACGGTCGAGGTGCTGCCAGTCTTATAGATCCAGTTGGCAAGGAACTGATGGATGTAGCCGCCGCCGGAGACGCTCGAAAGATAGTCGAGCTTGCTGATTCGGCCGTGGCGCGCGAGAGCCTGCAGGATGCCGAGGTTGAAAGTGGCAGAGCGGATGCCTCCGCCTGAGAGACATAGCCCTGTTGTTGCGCGGCAGCGGGCCACATCGTACGGGTCAGGTTTGCCGTCCGGAGTTGGCGGGCAGTCGCTATCGTGATTCGGAGGAGGAGTCGGCCAGTAGTTGAAGGCCTGAAGTTCGCGCTCGAGGAGCCATTTGCTTGGCGTGTACTGGGTTACTACGGCAAGTCGCGACTGGATATCCGGCCGAAGTTCGAGGGCTGCGGCGAGGCTTTGGATGGAGCTGAGGCAGGAGACAGGCGGATCGGAACTCGGGCCGAAGAGCTGACAGAGTTCGTCGTAGATCGAAGGCCGCACGTTGAGCGGGTCTTCAGACTCTTGAGAATCTTCGCGACGCGGCGAGCGAGGAGCGTCGGAGGCGGCGGTAGATGCAGGCCTGCTGAGGAGCAAGGGAAAGGTGACCTCGGCGAGACGCAAACAGTAGGATCGGTTCGAATCGAACATTCTAGGACTCCGCTTCGACAAGTTATCCGGGGTACGCGGGAGTCTAACAGGTCGAGGCGTTGGGACCTAAAGTTCCACTCGTGCGGCGGTGCTGCTTTCGGTGATTTGTTGGTCGGGAGGGGTGTCGCAATAGAGTCGGCGATAGAGAATCAAGATGGTTGCTGAAACCGGAATCGACAAGAGAACTCCGGGAACGCCGGCGATGGCTTCGCCAGCCAAAGCGCTGACGATCACGATGAATGGCGGGAGTTCAAATTGGCCTGAGCTGAACAAGTATGGCTGGAGAACATAGTCCACCAGGAGGCGAACCAGGACGAAGATGAAGATGAGCCATCCGAAGGCGTGAAAGCCGGTGACCGCCGCGATGATCAGAACGATCAGGAACGCTAACGGAGGACCCACGAGAGGAATGAACTCGAAGGGAAACATCATCAGCGCGAGCAGGACGCTGTAAGGGACACGTAGCAGACTAAAGGCAATGACGTAGATCGCGTCGGTGATGATTGCGCAGAGGACCACGGACCGGGCCCAGTGCTTTAGGAAATCATGTTCATCGCGAAGGATCTCCTGGAACTTCGGACGAGAGGCCGGCGGCAGGGCGCAGACGATTCCTTCAAGCAAGTCCGGACCATTGCGAAGAAGCAGATAGCTCAGCAGCAGGACGATCAGGAGGAGAACAATACTACCGGCGGCGGAGAGGAGTTTCATGCTGAGGTCGGTGATGGTCTCGAGCATGTCCTTGCCGTGCACCTCTATCCAGGATTTGAGATGGTCGCGGATGGGTGCGTCCCATCGCTCCAAAAATTTGGGTAGATGGATGTGATCGATGGCATTGGGTTGCGTCAGGTCGGGTATTTGCTTTGTGAGTTCAACTGCTTGCTGGAAGGCATAGTAGCCGATCAGTCCGCCGACACAAAGAATCAGGGCAAAGATCAAAAGATAGACGCCGGCGAGAGCCCATCCGCGATGGCGGCCATGCGTGAGCCTGCTGTAGATGAAATCCACGACCGGCAAAAGCATGTAGGCGATGATGATCGACAATACGACGAGGAAGATGGTGTCACGCAAGCGGTACAGCAGATAGCAGAAGACCAAAGTCCAGACTATGCGAAGCACACGCGAATCGAGCCCGAACATGGAGTCTCCTTTCGAGCGTGAGCATGGAACGCGTCTGCGTCATCCACGGTCTCACAGGACTACCCAGGCCCAACTACCAAAGTCATTGAGAACTGGATGACGTTCTCCGCACAAGGGTAGCACTACCGGCGGAGAATTCTATCTCGAGGGTCGTCACAAAACGAAGCGGCTCCGATATCCCGGAGCCGCTTTCCTGTTGTGGTTTGTTTGCGTTTGCTTGGTTAGAAGAAGAACTTCGCAGCAAACTGCATCTGACGTGCCCCGTAGAGGCTGTTGTTGGTGCCTGACGTCACACCGAAGGCCGCGAGGCCGGTGCCGGTGAAGGGTGAGATGCAGCCCTGCAGTACGGATCCTGCCGGAACAGTGCCCGCTGTTGCGGAGCCCGTTGCGGTGCTGCAGGCAGAGGCCGCAGAAGTCGACGCCGCTGCGTACTGCGAGTAGGTTCCCTGCACTCCAGTGACGATGGTGTGATTGAGGAGGTTGAAGGCATCTGCGGAGAGTTGCAGATACATGGCCTCGTGGATGGGGATGTTGCGGGCTACGCGGAAGTCGAAGTCGTTGAAGCCCGGCCCATACATGCTGTTGCGGCCGATCTGCGGGGGACGGCCGGTGGTCGGAGCGCCGGAGCTGGAGCTCATGGCACCGCCATAGATGTTGCCGTCGGCTCCGTAGCTGGTTCCAGTGCCGGAGAAGACGGTGCCGTTCATCCCCATGAAGATCGGCTGACCGCCAGAGGCAATGAAGCCGCCGGAGAAGGTGAAATCGTCGACAGCATATTTGACGATTTTGTTATCCGGCAAGAGCTTTGGCTGGTAGACGAAGCTGAGCGTAAAGCGATTCCGGATGTCGGTGTCCGAAGGACCATTGTCGCGACGGATGTTGTTGGGATCGAGCGGAGTATCGCCACCGAAGAAGGTGCCGTTGGCTCCGCCGACCTGGCCATCGTCGGTTGCGCGCGCCCAGGTGTAGTTTGCGAGCACCTCGAGCCCGTTCGCGAAGGGACGACGCACGGTTGCAGCGAGAGAGTTGTACCAGGTATTCGCTACACTGAACCCCGTGTTGATGGAGGTGATGTTGGGATTGCGGCGGTCCGCCTGCCGATAGACAGGAACGGTAAGGACTTCCTGAATTCCGCCGGTGGCGTTGAGTACGTCGTAGGTGCGGACGCCACTGGGCGTCTGGCCGATGAGATTGGCATCGAGGAAGACGGGCAGACGCATCGCGCGAGTACCGACGTAGCCGACCGACAGCGTCATCTTGCCAGGCATGGCCTGCTCAACAGCCAACTGGAACTCGTGCGACAGCGGCGGAACGAAGTTGGGATCAAGGCCGTGGAAGCTCTGGCTACCAATGAGTGCTGGTCCGTTGACGGCCGGTGCGGTTCCTCCTGTGGGGATGGCGGCCGAAGAGATCGAAGGACCAGTGACCGGGAAGGGCACGAAGGGGTATTGAAGGCTGTTGGTGGCGCTTGGCACCTTCGCGCATCGTGCACCGGATACGTTGCCAACAAGACTTTCGCAGCCGGTGTAGTTGTAGTTGACCTGGACTACACCGTTCTCAACGCGCATGGCGTAGTAGGTGCTGCCCTGGTTGAGCGCGGAGAAGAGACCATAGCCGCCGCGGACAACGGTGCCGACTTGAGGCGCCCAGCTAAAGCCCAAGCGTGGCTGAACGCGGTCGGCCACGTTTTTGATGGTGCCGCTGTACTGAGTTGAGATAGGAGGAAAGTTGTTGTTGACGAGACCGGGTGCCGGGGTGAGTTGAATGTCGTAGCGCACGCCAAGGGTGAGGGTGAGGTTTTGGCGAATCTTCCAGGAGTCTTCGGCGAAGGCGTCGAACATCTTCATCCAGAAGTCATCTCTACCTTGAGTGCCGGCCGCAGTGTTCACCTTGTCGATGGTCTGGACAAAGGTGTTGTAGTGATAGCCGGCGAAAGGGTCGGTATCGCCGGGCTGGCCGGCGAAGGCGTCCTGGATCCAGTCCTGGAATGCTGCGGTGTTGGTGGTGTCCGAGTAGTTGTAGACGCCGCCGCCCTGGAAGAGGTTGATCATGACTTCGTGGACGAGGTTGGCGTCGCCACCGAACTTGAGGGTGTGATGTCCCTTGGTCGTCGAGAAGACGTCGGTGAATTGAATGCGGTGTTCATCAGGCTCTGCGACACGCGGCAGGGCGTTGGGCATACCGTAGGTGACGACACCGGTGGCGACGCTGGGGCCGGCGGCGTTCGCACCTGCGGTTTCGAGGTCGCGACCGTATTGGAAGTGCACCTGGTTGACGGAGGCCTTGCCTACCTGAGTGGTTAGACCTGCGACAAGGAAGCGCTCGTGGTAGCTGGTGGGACCGTTGGTCGTGGGAGAGCTGTTGCTGAAGGTGTTCGCGGGGCTGTAACCGTAAGTGCTGTCATAGTCGGCGAAGTTGTAGTCGACGAAGACGTCGTTGCGCTGGTTGATGTGATAGTCCAGGCGCGGGAAGAAGAGGTTCTGCTTCTGAAAACGGGCCGGTGGTGCGTCGCCGGGGTTGATGTTAGCCACATTCAGAAGGAACTGAATACCGTTGAGACACTGCGCGCTGGTGATACCAGTTGTGCCCTTGTAGCCTGGGGTGCCGACGACCGGGCATTGGTTCGGAGTGACAGTAGTAGAAGCGGTGTATGCCCCGGCGCCCTTCGTGGAGATGGTGTTGGAGTCGGAGTAGAGAACGCGACCGACTTTGCGAAAACCATCATAGGTGAAGAAGAAGAAGAGACGATCCTTGATGATTGGTCCGCCGACAGAGCCGCCGAACTGATGCTGCTGATGGACGGGCTGCGTGAGGAGGAAGGGGTTTCCGTTGTTGTGAAGTGCCTGGAACTTGTTATACGGATCGAGCGCGTTGAGATCCGGGTAGCGGAGATAGTAGAAGGCGTCGCCGTGGAAGTGGTTGGTTCCGCTCTTGGTGATGGCGTTGACCTGACCGCCGGCGGCCTGACCGAACTCGACCGAGTAGTTCGAGGTTTCGGCCTGGAACTCCTTAATGGAGTCGATGGAATAGACGTAGGGTGCACCGGATGCGCGGCCCCGAGCCTCGGAGAAGAGCATCTGGTTGTTGTTGGAGCCGTCGACGTAGTTCTGGTTGTAGAGGCCACTGATGCCGTGGAAGCTGACGAGGCCGCTGCCGCCATCCTGCGTGACGTTGGGGGTGTTAAGGACGAAGGCGCTCCAGTTGCGGCTGGCGACAGGCAAATTCGAGATGAGGGTCTCGCCGATAGTCTGGGCGACTTCTGTTTTGTCGGTGTCGACGAGAGGCGACTCGCTGGTGACTTCAACCTGAGTCGAGACGGAGGCCGCGGGGAGTGCGGCGTCGATGGTGAGGATCTGGCCGACCGTGAGTGTCAGGTCCTTGCGGTCGACCTTACCGAAACCGCCGCCGCCGAGGATGACCTCGTAGTGCCCGGGGAGAAGAAAGTTTGCGGTGTAGGAGCCGTCGCTGTTCGTGGTGAGCGAGCGCGAGATGCCGGTGTCGTTGTTGGTGACGATTACGGAGACTCCCGGGACGGTGGCGCCGGAGGTATCCGTCACGGTGCCGACGATATTGCCGTTGCCGGAGGTTTGGGCACTGCCAGAAAGGGTGAGAGAACACAAGAGGAGGGCCGCAGCGGCGGACGCAAGCAGGCCACGACAGGCAAAGGAAAGTTTCATATTCGTACTGGCTCCTAAATAACACCGATGTAAAAGACGGTGTGTAAATGGTTAGCGGCTAGTTGACTCCGGGTTTGGTATCTCCCGGGGACGTTCGCGTGCAACCTCAAATGACTTTGTCGTAGTACTTAAACACTCAGGCTTTGGGGCGGGGACTGTCAAGGGCAGCTGTGAACGCCGCATGAATCCAGCGTTACAAAACGTCTTGTTCATGAGTTGTTTACGAGTAGGCCGACTTATTTTCACGACACTTGCGTGAGATGGAAATCACTTTAATGAAGTTGGCTGGGGATGACAGCGTACTGAATGAGTAACTCGAATGGAACAATCTTGAGAGTGTTCTCGTGGGTGGCTTCGAGGATGATGGGGCATGCGGCGCCAGCTTGCTGCACCTGAAGCCAACGGGCGGCGCAGACACACCAGCGATCTCCGGGTTTGAGGCCAGCGAAGCCGAACTGCGGCAGGGGGGTGCTGAGGTCGTTGCCCAGGGCTTTCGAGGCTTCGAGGAATGGCTCGTCTACGACGCAGCAGATGGTGTGGACTCCGTGATCGTCGGGGCCGGTCTCGCAGCAGCCGGTGCGGTAGAAGCCGGTCATGGGCTCACAGCCGCAGATGTCGAGGGGCTGGCCAAGGACGTTTTTGCCACGGTTTTTGATGGGCTCGACGGTGGGCATGAGACTCCTGTTCGGTTCCTAGTATCCCACTTTTTGGAAAGATAGGTCCTGCCGGACGGGCCTCCTGTGCGGAGGGCAGTCACTTCGTGACTTGTAAATCTTGTCTCGCTGAAACGCGGTCCTGATTGTCCTGCCGCGGCAGGTTCACATGTCACGAAGTGACCGCGCCGCGCGTAGCGGGCCCGTCCGGCGGGACATATTACTTTGCGGCGATGGCTAGTTGCTGCTGGTACTCCTCGTAGGGGCCCTTGTGGTCGGTGATGTGGAAGTCGGTGGGGCCGCCTTCGAAGTGCCAGATGCGGGTGCCAGATTCTTCGATCAGGTCCTGGTCGTGAGTGACGAGGAAGACCGTGCCTTCATACTTCTGAATGGCCTGGTTGAGCGCGTTGATGCTCTCGAGGTCCAAGTGGTTGGTGGGTTCGTCGAGGACAAGGACGTTGGGCTTCTGCAACATGATCTTGCAGAAGAGGAGTCGGGCGGCTTCGCCTCCGGAGAGAGCGTCGGTCTTCTTCAGGCCCTCTTCGCCCTTGAAGAGCATCTGGCCGAGGATCCCGCGAATGTCTTCTTTAGTGGCTTGCGGATCGAACTGATGGAGCCAATCAGAGGCCGTCATGCCTAGCTGGATCGAGCCTTTGTGGTCCTGCGCGAAGTAGCCGATGGAGACCTCGTGGCCCCACTTGACGGTGCCGGAGTCGATAGAAACATCGGACTCTTCGATGCCGGGGCCGTTTGCGAGGAGAGCCTTGAGGAGAGTAGTTTTGCCCTGGCCGTTGCGGCCCATCAGGATGACCTTGTCGCCGCGAGTGACGGAGGCGGTGAAGTTGTTGATGACGCGCTCGGTCTTGCCGTCTTTTTGCTCGTAGGACTTGTTGACGCCTTCAAACTCAAGGACGTTTTTGCCCGAGGGGCGGTCCATCTTGAAGCTGATGAAGGGACGCGCGATGTTGGAACGAGCGAGTTCGCTGGTGGCGAGGCGCTCGACTTCCTTTTTGCGAGAGTTCACCTGTGAGGAGCGTGTGCCGGCGGAGAAGCGGGCGATGAAGTCGTTGAGTTGAGCGATCTTCTTTTCGCGCTGCTCGTTCTGGCTCTCGATGCGGGTGCGGACGCTTGTCTTCTGGAAGACCATATCGTCATAGCCACCGTTGTAGGTGATGATGGTCTCGTAGTCGATGTCGGCGATGTGGGTGCAGACATTGTTGAGGAAGTGCCGGTCGTGCGAGATGGTGATGACGGTACCGTTGTAGCGGGTGAGGAAGTCCTGGAGCCAATGGATGGACTCGAGGTCGAGATAGTTGGTGGGCTCGTCGAGGAGCAGCGCCTGCGGATTGCCGAAGAGAGCCTGGGCGAGTAGGACGCGAACCTTCTGGCCGCCCTGGAGTTCGGACATCTTGCGCTCGTGAAGTTCGTCTGGGATGTCGAGACCTTGCAGGAGAACGGCTGCGTTGGACTCGGCTTCGTAGCCGTCTTCGTCGCCGACGATGCCTTCGAGTTCGCCGAGGCGGGAGCCGTCTTCGTCAGTCAACTCGGACTTTGCGTAGATGATCTCTCGCTCCTCAAGGGCCGCCCACAGGGCCTTGTTGCCCATGATGACGGTATCGATGACGCGGTAGGCGTCGAAGGCGTACTGGTCCTGCGAGAGAACGCCGATTTTCTTGGGGCGGACGACGTTGCCCTTCTGCGGGTCGATCTCGCCGGTGAGGCACTTCATGAAAGTGGACTTACCGGCGCCGTTTGGGCCGGTGAGGCCGTAGCGTCGGCCAGTGGTGAAGGTGACTGAAACATCCTCGAAGAGGAGCTTCGAGCCATAGCGCATAGTGACGTTGGAAACTGAGATCATGGTATTACTTTCATTTTAGCTGGGGAATGTAGCAATTTTCGCGTTACAGGCGTGAATATTCGCCATAACCGCAAATACCTGTCCATTAGATGTAATTTAACGATTTTCGATGCCGAAGGATTAGCGCTCTGGGGCAGATGGTTGAGTTGCTATGGGCTTTGAGCTGTTCGAATCGTGAACCAAAGATTGCGCGTCGCTCGCGTTGATGAGGCAGTAGTGACCGAAGATCTCGCCGGTTGCACCACACTGCTCGGCTTTGAGTACCAGCTTGGTCGCTCCCTTGCTGAGATCCCATGCGATGACTTCGCTGAGTTGGGAGTTGCCGAACTTCTCGAGCATAGGCCAGGCGTCGCGGTCCGTGAGGCCTCCGAGGTCGATGATATGTGCGGGCGACTCAAATGAGAGAATGCCGATGGGTTCGGCGGCGACCCGGTCGGTTGGGAGTAGATTCCTCGCCGCGAGTCGATGAAGAGGCCCGAGCTTCTCCCCTGAGGATCGATATTGGATGGCGCCGCCGATCCAGAGGGCTATTATCGCGAGAACCAGTGTGCTTTGAACGAAAGGACTCGCCCGCTGCGCCGAACGCACGATAAGCGGCACGACGAGCACCCAAAGGCAGCAGAGATAGGGAGCGAAGTGGCGATTCTGAGCCAGGGGAAAGAGATAGGAAAACGTAACGATCTGAAGCACAAATCCTAGGATTGCAATCCGGAGCATCCATTTGAGAGTGTCGGGAGTGCTTTTCGCACGCTCAAAGAACGTTGCCACACTGAGAGGGAGTGCGACGAGCAGGATCTTCAGGGGGCCATCGAAGAGCATGTGCGACGCGGCTTTGATGGCGAATAAGGTTCGGGCCATCGGGCTCAGATGGTTGAAGCGTTCGGCGACGATTTGGGTGTACGCCGTGGGCAGATAGTACAAGAGACGTGCGGTGCTCGACCAGGGCATGTAGGTCCCGAACGTGCTTTTGGCGTAGAACAGCCAACCGATCTCCACAGCGCCGCTGAAGAGGCCGATGAGCAAGAGATCGCGGACCTCGCGTCTCGATCGCGACGCGAAGAGAGCCAGGATGATTACGCAGGCGATGTAGATGCCGGACTCAAGCCTGGTGATTGCGAGAGTACTCGCGGAGGCGATGCCGACGAGCAGCCATGGGAGGGTGCGGACTTCTGCACGAAGTTTTGCCAGAGCCAGGAGTAGACCAATGATACTCAGGACAGCCAGGCCAGTCTCCATCCCAAAGAAAAACCACGCGGTGAAGAACCATGGGCCGCTGACAAGGATAGCGGAGACGATGATTTCAGCATCGGAGAGCTGCAATCGCAACTCTTCCCAAAGCAGCCAAATCGCGAGAGCGGCAAAGGTGCAGAGAAGAAGGCCGAGCACATTTGCCATGCCGACACTGACTGCAAGACCAGTGATTTTCGATGTCGCAGCCAGTAGAAGAACGTAAGCGGGACTGCTGAAGCCGTAGGAGACTTCCCCAGCGTTGAGTGCGAATAGACCGGAGGACGCAAGGTGACGGGCGTAAGTGAGAAAGATGTAAGCGTCGTCGATCTGCGGCCAGGACCAGATGAGCAGCAGCAAGAGGGAGAGCAGGACCTGCGCCAGGACAAAACGCAGAAGCCGGTTAGCCATGGCGATGATTCTCTCCTCTACCAGATCACAAAGACTGCAGGACTTTGGCCTATCAGCTTCGGCAAAACTACTATAACGTCGACCGAGGGTATTGATTAAAGACGAACGCTCCGTTCTGCGGCTGGTTGGCTGGCAGAGCGGAGCGTTCTTTTGTGTCTGAGTGCCGGAGTTACTGGCCGCGTCGAGCTGGGCCGGAGCGGCTGCTGCCGGGGCGGCTGTTGCTGTTGGGGCGACCGCCGGGGCCACGGCCACCGGAGCTGCGTCCGCCGGAGAATCCACCACCGCCGTTACGGCTACGGAAGCCGCTCTTTTTGGCGCCGTAGTTAGCATTAGGCGTCGTCATCGGAGTGACGGGATCGTTGCCCTTCCAAGAGCGAGTTTCAAGCTGCATGAGGTCCTGTCCCTGAGCTGTTGTGTCGAGGGGTGCGTTACGGACTTCCTTCTCAAGATTCTTATCGGCCTCGCGCCACTCAAACTTTATCTTCAGTTCGCGCTCGAGCTTGCGGGCGTCGTGACGCTCCTGCGGCATGACAAACGTAGTGGCAACGCCCTTCTTGCCGGCGCGGCCGGTGCGGCCGATGCGGTGGACGAAGTCGTCGGAGGCATTGGGCAGGTCGTAGTTGACGACGTGCGCGATGTCGTTGACGTCGATGCCGCGGGCGGCTACGTCAGTGGCGACGAGGACGCGGTGACGGCCATTGGCAAAGCCCTTGAGAGCGGCGGTTCGCTGGGACTGGCTGCGATCTCCGTGAATAACGTCGGAGTCGTGTCCGAGCTTCTCAAGCTTCTTGCTGATGCGGTCAGCGCCGTGTTTGGTGCGTGAGAAGACGAGGAAGGTTCCCTCTTCCTGACGGAGCATCTGGTCGAGCAGGCCGAGCTTCTGGTCCTGCATGACGGTATAGACGCGCAGTTCGACGCGATCGCTGGGTTTGGAGGTCTGGCCTATCTCGATGCGGACAGGCTCCTTGACGTAGTCGCGGACGATCTCGCGGATGTTGGCATCGAGGGTTGCCGAGTAGCACATGGTCTGGCGAGTCTTCGGCAGTGCGCCGACGATGCGGCGGATGGCGGGAAGGAAGCCCATGTCGAGCATGCGATCGACTTCATCGAGAACGAGCATTTCGACGGCGTTGATGTTGATTTCGCGCCGTCGGAGGAAGTCCTCGAGGCGGCCAGGTGTTGCGACGACGAGACGAGGACCGCGGTCGAGCTGGTCGAGCTGATTGTTCTCCGAAAGACCGCCGCAGACGAGCACCGCGTCGCTCTTGGAGCCGGGAACGAGCTTCCAGTAGGCCTCGAGGACCTGCATGGCGAGTTCGCGAGTCGGCAGCAGGATGAGGGCGCGAATGGGACCGCGCTTGCCCTTGGTGCTGGGGACCGAGTTCGCGTCCATGCGCTGGATCATCGGGATGAGGAAGCTGAGGGTCTTGCCGGTGCCGGTGGAGGCAGTGGCGAGGATGTCGCTGCCTTCGAGAGCGGGCGGAATGGCCTTGGCCTGGACCGGGGTCGGCATCGTGAAGCCGGCGCTGGTGAGGCGGTTCTTGAGGGAGTCCGAGATGTTGAAGTCGGTGAAGCGAACATCCTCAACTAGGGAAAGGCCTGCGGGATTCGCGGCGGCTGTGTTGGCTTGAGGACTCGGGTTCTGCTGGTTCTGAGAGATCTGGTCGTTCTGTTCTAACGTTGCTGAGGTCAAGATTTTTCCTGTCTGGTGGCCCGAATAGAGAGGGCGTTATAAAGCGGCATAGGGGTGCAGGGATGCCAGCATGGCATCATGGATTTCAATTAGTCAGCATTGCTATCGGGTATCGAAGCGCTGCTGCTGCACGGCGAGACTCGTCCTGTGACGGGTCTTCCAGCCAGAGCAACCAGCGCGGCTTCCAACGTGCGGGAAGGTATGCGGTGGGAAGAGGCGAATCGCAGTCTCTGGCCAAACTCTGAAGTCCATGAAGAGTCTTTGCCTGCAATGCCTGTACTCCTTTAAGCCAGAGTACAAAATAAGCATACCACAGTGGCAACGCGGTTGGCGATGACCAAGGGTTAAACCACGCGACGCGCTGAACCCTCGTCCGCTAACGGACAGGATGCTCCACAGATGAACAGCTCTGCGTAGCTCCGCGATAAGGCTGCGCCTTATTTACAACAGGATAGCCATGGGCGTGGTTGGCAGTACGACTGCAGATAGAACTTCCATCATTCTCGAGGTAGACAGCAGAGATGCAGACACTGATGCAGGACCTTCGCTTCTCGTTTCGCCAGATCAAGCGTTCGCCCGGATTCATGATCACGGCGGTGCTGACGCTGGCGCTGGGTGTCGGCGCGAATACGGCGATCTTCTCGCTGCTGGACCAGGCGCTGCTGCGCTCGCTGGCGGTGCGTGCGCCAGAGCGGCTCGTGATCCTGGGCAACACGGGCAAGATGTGGGATGGGCACTTCAGCAATCATGGTGGCGGAGACGATAAATACTTTTCGTATCCGATGTACAGGGATCTGCGTGATCACGGTACGCCGTTCGAAGGGCTGATCGCAACAGCGCCGGCGGATGTAGGGATCACGCGGGACAACGAATCGAAGCTTGCGCATGCCGAGATCGTAAGCGGCAATTACTTCTACGTGCTGGGAGTACGGGCCGCGACCGGCCGTCTGCTGACGCAAGCCGATGACACGATTCCAGGAGCAAATCCTGCTGCAGTGCTGAGCTATCGATACTGGCAGTCTGAGCTGGGAGCAGATGCTGGGATTGTGGGACAGACGCTTTCGATCAACGGGCATCCGTTCGATGTGATTGGCGTGGCAGCACCGGAGTTCAAAAGTGCGGTGTGGGGCGAGACTCCAGATGTCTTCGTCTCAATGTCGATGCTGGAACAGATCGTGCCTGGCAAGGGTGTACGCCTTCAGGACCACACAGATAAGTGGATGAATATCGTTGGGCGTCTTAAGGAAGGTGAGACGCCCGAGCACGCACAGATCGTGATGGCTCCGTTGTGGCATGCGTTGCGGGCGCAGGAGTTGAAGGCGTTAGGAACGAAGTCACCACGCTTCGTCGATGATTTTCTTACGCGGAGCCAACTGGAGGTGTTGCCTGGAGCGCGTGGTCTCTCCTATAACCGGGATGATCTCGAGAAACCTCTGCTTGCTGTGATGGCAATGGCGATTCTGGTGCTCCTGATCGCGACGGTGAATGTCGCGAGCCTGTTGCTGGTACGTTCGGCGGCAAGAGTGCGGGAGTTTTCGCTGCGCTACGCACTGGGTGCAAGTGCCAAGCGGGTGGTGCAGCAGCTTGTGCTGGAAGGTCTTGTGGTCGGCATCGCCGGAGGCACGGCCGGGCTTCTGATTGCGCCGATGTGCGTCCGCTTATTGGTGCATCGGCTCGGTCCGGGCACTACGATGGCGTTTAGTACGTCGCTTGATCATCGTGTCTTGGCGTTCAACTTTGCGATTGCGATTGGGGCGAGCGTGCTGTTTAGTCTTGCACCGACACTCCAGCTGCTCAGGCCAGATATCGTCAACTCTCTGAAGCAACAAACCTCGACGGTTTCCGGAGGCTCGCTGAGCCTGCGAGGGCTGATCGTTTCGCTACAGGTGGGCCTCAGCGTTCTGCTTTTGGTTGGCTCGGGATTGTTTGTAAGAACGATGGAGAACCTTCGTCGAGTCGACGTCGGATTCAATACCTCGCACCTCGTCACATTCCTTGTCGATCCCATGCTCTCAGGAGTTGCGAAGGAGAAGATTCCAGCGCTGCATCAGCAGATTCTGGAGGCCATGGCAGCGCTTCCGGGTGTGCAGGCAGTGGGTGCGACCGATGACCCGGAGCTAGCAGACACCGGACATCAGAGTGATGCGACAGTAGAAGGCTACAACGCGCCACCTGATGAAGTCTTTGATATCGAGAAGCCTTCGATCAGCCCTGGCTACTTTCACGTGCTGCAGGAGCCCGTGCTCGCGGGACGTAGCTTTATCGAAAACGATGATGCGAATCATCCGGCGGTCGCTATCGTCAACGAAAGCTTCGTCAAGCACTACTTCAGCAGTGCTGCCGCTGCAATAGGGAGACGCGTTGCCTACGGAGGAGGCGGCAACAAGGATGCGCAGTACATGACGATCGTCGGCGTCACGCGAGACACGAAGCATGACAATCTGCGTGATCCGGCCGTACCGACAGTCTTCATTCCACTTCACCAGTTGCGGAAGCCCGACCAGCTTTTCCTCTACCTGCGCACTACCACTGCGCCGGAGCAGATCTTCGCACAGGTTCGGCAGGCGATGAAGCAGATCGATGCGGGGCTTGCGGTAGATCAACTGCGAACAATGGATGACCAGATTGATACGACGCTGTCGAATGAACGCATGATCGAGCTGCTGGCTATCTCTTTTGGTCTGCTGGCGACGGTGTTATCTGGAGTGGGGCTTTATGGGGTACTGGCTTACTCGACAGCGCAACGGACGCGGGAGATTGGAATCCGCATTGCGCTGGGGTCTTCGCGACTCGGTGTGTCGCGTCTGGTTTTGGCCGATGTGTTGCGTTTGGCGGGGGTCGGAATTGTGCTGGCGATTCCCTGTTCCGTGTTGCTGGCTAGGTTATTACGGAGTCAGCTCTTCGGCGTTTCGAGTGCAGATCCGCTGACGCTGGCAAGTGTGGTCGTGCTGATCGGCCTGGTCGCTATGATTGCGGCGATTGTGCCCGCGCGACGTGCGTCTTCGGTTGATCCGACAACTGCCCTGCGTGCGGAATAAGTTTCTGGCTCGCCAGAAAGAGAAAACGGCGACAACGAAACATGGAATCGTTGTCGCCGTTTTCGATTGAGTTGAATAAGGCTAGATGTGGCAGCTCACCATGCCACGCTTTTCGAGATATTTCTGGTGATACTCTTCGGCCTTCCAAAAGGTCGTCGAAGGAACGACCTGGGTTGCGATGGGCTTGCGGTAAGAGCCTGCAGCACTAAGTTCTGCGATCTTAGCGCGGGCCTGGGCAAATTGTTCGTTGGTGTGGGTAAAGATGACGCTTCGATATTGGGTGCCCCAATCCGGACCCTGGCGATTTACCTGAGTGGGATCGTGAAGTGCGAAGAATGCGTCCAATAATGTTTCGTAAGAGACTCGAGATGGATCGAAGGTGACTTCGACGACCTCCGCATGGCCGGTGCGGTCGGTACAGACTTCTTTATAAGTTGGGTGTTCGAGGTGGCCGCCTTCGTATCCTACGGCTGTGTCGATAACACCTGTGATCTCACTGAAACGGGTTTCAACTCCCCAAAAACATCCTGCTCCAAATGTTGCTTTTTCGATTGCCACTCTACTGCTCCTTGACTACATCCTTGTTGCTCATGATTGGATGCTCCCGGGTTGCGATTGTCATCACCCGAAAGGTTAATAGCGCGAGTATTCTGAACGTGTGGGGAGAGGTGTGTCAAGCGATCAAAGGTCGTAGAAAAACAGGGGTACCCAACACGTACTTCTATAGACGAAGGTTGTAGAAATATGATTACGAAAGAGTGAACGTCGGATGGACGACAGGCTAATTCGGACGGCGTGGGCGGCTTGCGGACTTAGTTCCCGTGGGCTGTCGGCGTGGCTTTGAGAACTTCTTTTTTGCGGGGGACTTGAGTTGCGCGAACTCTGGCGTCTTCTTCTTTGGTACGACCTTCTTGCCTTTTGCTGCGCGGTCGAGTGCCATGACTTCGCCGAGAGTGAGCTCACGGAACTCGCCAGGAGGCACGTCGAGGCGTAATGCACCATAACCGATGCGACGAATCTTTTCGACGTGGTGGCCGATCTCTTCGAACATTTTCCTGATCTGACGATTACGACCTTCGATGAGGGTGAGCTCGTACCAGGGGTTGTCACCGCCGCGAACGAGTTCCACCTTTGCGGGTGAGGTGATGATGCGATCGCGACGACCGCTACGGACTTCGTCGAGACGGCCACGGTCGATCATGATGCCACGACGGATCTGGTCGAGGCCTGAAGCAGGTGGAGTGCCGCTGGTTTTTACTAAATAGGTTTTCTCGACTCCGGCCGCGGCCTTCGAGAGCGCATTGGCGAGGTTGCCGTCGTTGGTCATCAGAATGAGACCTTCGCTGAGGTAGTCAAGGCGGCCCACGGGGTAGAGGCGGACGTTGTCGCCGTGAGGGCCGGACTTCTGCTTCGCCATGAGCTGCATGACGGTGGGGCGCTTCTCGGGATCATCGAGGGTGGTGACGTATCCACGCGGCTTATTGAGCATGTAGTAGCGCTGTTGCTCGGGACCGTGGAGGAGTTTGCCGTCTACGCGGATGTGGTCTTTGAGCGCGTCGTGGCGGGTTCCGAGTGTGTTGACGACAACGCCGTTGACCTGGACGCGGCCTTCGAGAATGATCTCCTCGGCTTTGCGACGACTGGCGATGCCGGCCTGGGCGAGGATCTTCTGGAGTCGGTCGCCTGTGGGTTGGTCATTTGTCTTCGGGTTTGGAACGGAGGGGGACTTCGTCATGGTGTTTCCGGCTTTCTGACTGCGGGGCTGCTCATCGCGGTCGGTGCTGCTCTTTTGATTGTATCGTGTGTTGTTTCGGCTGTTTGACGTTGGGGTAAGTTGCGGAGAAGTGGCACTTAGCGGAGCAGGAAGGGACGTGGTTGTCCCTGCACTACTCTGTGGCGTAAACGCGCACGATCAGAGAGATTTGATAGAGGACATACAAGGTAAGAAGGGTTAGCTGCGTGCGTCGATTTCTGGTGATGATCGCGATGACGCAGACGATCAGGCTGGCAATGATGCGGATGGGGTACTCGATACCGAAGGAGTGGAAGTAGGCCGAGCCCTTGAGACCGGTATCGATGACGTCGGCGACAAGGGTGGCGGCGAGAAAGCCGAAGAACCATCTGCGCCGGGAGAGGAAGTAGTCTTCGTAGCCTGTGTAGTCGGCCAGGTCCGATGGAAAGAGGAGCGTGCTGAGGAAATAGAAAAGAATCGCGTACAGGATGACGAAGAAATAGATTGCAAAAGTCCACTGCTGAATCATCGAGAGGCGAAACTCCCACCACCAGAAGTGGATCATGCCGAGCAGAAGCGACGCCGCCCAACCCAGGTGCAGGATTGAGACTTTGTTGCGCCGAGGGTGCTGAACAAACTGCGCGAACCCTTTGAGCAGGGTTGTGATGCAGAGGCCGACGATGATCGAAATGACAACTTTGACGTGGGAGTAGAGTTCGGGATTCGGCTGCGGAGCTATTGAAGTCATCAAAGCGATCACGAAGTACCCGTGGACCGGATGGATGTGCAGCAGATCGGAGAGGCTCCGATCGCATGAACTCAGATCCGGAAGAACCGCAAACAGCGTACCAGACGCTTTGTGTTTCAGCGCTTCAGGTTCGGGTATTTTATTTATCCGCTACAGCTTGTTGGTGTCGATGGCGCGAGGGCGCTGCATACCCCTGGGGGCTGGCTTGAGGGGAGCATCGGGCAGGTCCTCGGCGTCGCCCTCGGGAGTGGCTACGGTATCCGGCTCGTTGTCTTTTGGACTGTCGGGAGAGTCTCGGGGATCGGGTTTTGGGTCGAGATTCGAAGCGGTCATCAGCCCTCCTCGGATTCGTGCTGCTGGTCTCTCTGGATCTCGGCGTCGAGCGCGGGGGAATCCTCTCCATCGACCGATTGGTCCGTGTCATAGTTGGGGGCCAGTCCGGAGAGTCGCCCATCGACGATGGCTTCGTCGGCTGCTGACTCGCCGCTGTAGCCATCGGCTTGGGGCTCGATCTCGTTCTTTTCGGCTTCTAGGTCGCTTGCGGTTTCTGGGGCGTGGTGTTCCATGGGGATCTCCTCCTGCTCGGCCAGCTCGCCGGCCATCTTCTCAAACTCTTCGATGCTGGGAAGCTCGTTGATGTCTTTGAGGCCGAATCGGAGAAGGAAGTCCCTGGTGGTTTTGTAGAGGATGGGACGGCCGATGACCTGCTTGCGGCCAGCGGTGGCAACCAGTTTGCGCGTCATCAGGGAGCCGAGGACGCCGCCGGAGTCGACGCCACGGATTTCGGAGACCTCGGGGGCGGTGACGGGCTGCTTATAGGCGACGACGGCGAGGGTTTCGAGGGCCTGCAGGGAAAGCTTCAGAGGCGGCTTGAGAGATTTGACGAAGCCCCGGACAGCGTCGTGGTACTCGGGCTTGGTGGCGAGACGGTAGCCGCCGGCTACCTCGCGGATCTCAAGGCCGCGGTCGGAGGTGGCATAGTCGGCGATGAGCTGGTCGAGGATGCTGCGGAAGTAGTCGCGGAGACGGCGTTCTTTCTCTTTAGCCTCGCGGGCGAGCTTCTTCTCGTCCTTTTCCGCGGGTAGGTGCTCGCCGGAAGGCTGGCTCTCCTGGTCCGCTTCGACGGACGGCTGCGAGGCCTCGTGCTCGGCGGACGGTTCCGCGGCGAGATTATCGGATTCGCTCGGAGTGTCCGGATGGGCTTCGAGACGAACCTCGAGATCATCGGCCGAGCTCATGGCGGCAGCGTCTGCAGCGTTGTGCTCGCGTAACGCCCGAGCATGGGCAGCTTCTTGTGCGGCCGCTTCGTGGAGGTGGCGGTCAAAGGATTCGGCATAGTGGGCCTCGATCTCCTCCTCAGTCGGCGCTTCGACGTGAGACCCGGCTCCATCGGTGGGGCCTGAGAGCACTTCACTGTTGAGATCGTCCTCGTCGACAGGGCGCGGCGGGAGAGATGAATCGGCGGCATCGTCGAGCGCCAGGGAGTGCTGAGCTGCGTCAAGATGGTCAAGCTCGGCCTGGGCTTCGTGGCCGAGGAGACCGGCGAGCTGGGCCAGCGTTACTGGTTCTTCTGAGGCGTAGATGACGGCTTCGATCTTTGCTTTAAGGCTCATAGTGTCGTTGGTGTACTTCTAAGCATACCAACGCTCGAGGCCATTGCTCTGACGACGTGGATAAGTCGCTGTAAAGGCTCGAGTCGCACTAAGCGCAAATGGTTCCCAGCTTCAAAAACGCCAAAATCAGCCGCCGCCAAAAGCGAAGGCCCGCTGAGTGCGGGCCAACCCTTCGTTGCGTTGTTCGAAAAACTATTTTGCGATGGTATTGAAGAGCCAGAAGAGACAGCCGGACAAAAGAGCTGCCACGGGCAAGGTGAAGACCCACGCAAGCGCGATGTCGCGAAGGGTGGACACCTGCAGGCCGCTCTTGTTCGCAGCCATGGTGCCAGCCACACCGGACGAGAGCACATGCGTCGTACTCACAGGCAGGCCGTATTGATCGGCAGCGAGGATGGTCAGCATGGCAACCAGTTCGGCAGAGAGCCCCTGTGCGTACGTCAGGTGAGTCTTGCCGATCTTTTCACCGACGGTGACGACGATGCGCTTCCAGCCGATCATGGTTCCGAGACCGAGCGAGAGTGCGACTGCTACTTTGACCCATGGAGGAATGAACTTGGTCGAGTTGTCCAGCATGCCTTTGTAGTTCTTGAAGATCTTCTGATCATCAGCGCTGACCGCGGGACCGTACTTCGGCATCAGGCGCAGCGTCTCGCTGGTGAGATACATCTGATTGCGAACGTTCGCCTGCATGTTGGAAGGCACCGCGCCGAGAGAGCCGTATTGGGTGGCCTCATTGCGGATGTCGCCAACCATCTCCTGGAGTGCAAGCATTGCGTGGGGCGAGAACTTGTGTGTGCTGACGAAGTTCTCAAGTTCTGGGCCGCTATCCGCCACAGTGGTGTTTGGGTCAACATAGTTGCCGACCGCGCCGATCACCTGTTGCGACACAGCAGCAAACGTCTGTACCTGGCTGGCGCCGACGGTGTGGTTGAGCGCATAGGCAGTTGGCACGGTGCCGACCAGGATGAGCATGATGAGACCCATGCCCTTCTGGCCGTCGTTCGAGCCGTGGGCGAAGCTGACTCCGGTGCACGTCAGCACAAGTAGAGCGCGGATATAGAACGGCGGTGGGGCTTTGCCTTCAGGTGCCGTGTAGAGGCGCGGATCCTTTAGAACTGCCTTGAATAGGAGGAAGACAAGGGCCGCGCAGCCGAAGCCAACCAGAGGCGAGATGAGCAGTGCCTTGAAGACTTTCGTGACCTGGTCCCAGTCAACGCCGCTCACGCCGCTGCTGCCATGCATCAACTGGTTTGCCACGCCGACACCGATGATCGAGCCGATCATGGTGTGAGAGCTCGACGCGGGAAGCCCCTTCCACCAGGTAGCGAGGTTCCATAGGATAGCTGCGATCAACAACGCGAAGACCATCGCGAAGCCGGAGCCTTTGCTCACCTTCAAAATGAGTTCGACAGGAAGAAGCGAGATGATGGCAAACGCGACGGCACCGGAGCTAGTCAGCACGCCGATGAAGTTCCAGAGGCCGGACCACACTACTGCGACGTGCGGCTCGAGTGCATGGGTGTAGATGACGGTGGCGACGGCGTTGGCGGTGTCGTGGAAACCGTTGACGAACTCAAAGCCGAGCGCGATCAGGAGCGCGACCCCGAGTAGAAAATAGGGGAACCACGAGCCCTCGTGAACGGGAAGAAGATCGGAGTACAGGCGGTTGGCAATATAGCCGAGACCGCCGATCAACAGTATGCCAAAGATGATGCCGCCGATCTTGCCGGGTGACGATTTTCCCATCTTCTGGTCAAGTAATGAACCGGTGGGGTGTATTACAGGAGTGGCCATGTGGTTTCGCCTAGGATTCAAGATGATTGCGTGACCTTGACCATAGGCCGGGAATGCGAATGGAGTGTTACAAGAGTGTGAAACATATGCGTCTTTTGCTCGCGGAGGCCCCTTGGCCAGCCGAAAGAGAGGTAGTGCTGCGGTCTAATGATTGATTGTTTGCAATGATTTGCAGTGCGGCCGGTTTTGAGAGTGAGAGCGGGGTTCCGATTCAAGAGGAGTTCATGACTACGCCGGGGGTTGTAACGGACATGGCAAGCTGATCACCATTCTTTCGAAACGGTGACAGGCCAGCTTTTAGTGCTGTCCGGCGCTACAACTATTGTTCATCGCTGTCGGCAGAGTCCGGGACTATAATTCAGCTTTTCGGGGGTCTTTCTATGAAAATCACTGCACAGTGGTTGAGCGCGTCGATCGCTCTCCTAGCAGTCGCCCTTTTTCTCGGCCCTAAGGCGGCCCACGCCGACACTTTCACGATCTTGGATCTCGGAACTGCCAATGGCCGGAATATCTACGGCTTGGACACGGTCGGCGATGTAGTCATTACTCAAAGCTTCGGATGCGGCCTTGCGAGCTTCACCTGTTACGTGACTTACGACGATGGCGTGGCTGGAACTCCTTCCTCGTCGGCTCCCGATCTTGTCTACGATGACGGAACCCCGTGTAGCTCAACTCCTGCGGGGTTTAGCGCCTTCAAGACAGTCTGTAACAAGGGCTTCGCGGGATTGGGCACGGCCCGCAACTCCAACGGTGATCCAAACGGAGTTTACGTTGGAACCGAAGGGGACTTCTCGTTCCTGCACAGCGGTTCGGCAGACCAGGTCTTTATGAATTCAGGCGGCGACTTTGCCTTTGCCGATGGCGCGAGTGAGGAGATCTTCGAGGCTATCGATACTTCGGTGTCGCCAATTCCCGAGCCGGCGAGCTTCTTGCTGGTAGGGACGGGTCTGGTGTGGTTCACGGCTGCGGTTCGCCGCAGGGCAAAGCGCTAAGGTCCACCACTAGCGCCAATCGTCGCGAGCCTGTGCCTGGTCGGTGAAGACCTGATCAAAGTTTTCGGTCTTCTTGATAAGAATGTCGCCTTGAAGATCCGGTTGGTGCAGTAAAACCGCCTGCAGACGCACAAGTTCCAACATAGCGAGAAACATGCAGATCAGCGCGCGTTCGGTATGGGTGTTATGGAGCAGGCGCTTCAGACTGACAGGCTTTTCTTCCATCAGCAGACGGCGTTTGACGTAGTCGATCATCTGGGCGACCGTGACGGACTCTTCGTCGACGTTGAGGATGGGGCGCTCGCGAAGACGGATGAGGATGTCCTGAAAGACGCGAACCAGATCGACGGTATCGGCAGCAATCTCGCGGTCTTCATCGAGTGTTGGAGCGCCCGCTTCGCCGATGTCGCGGCGAAAGTTCTTTAAGCCTGAGTTGGTCCACGTGGCTTCTTCGATCTGTTGCTTCTGGAGAAGCATCTGCGCGGCAGCTTTGAAGCGCTCATGCTCGAGGAGGCGCTCGACCAGCTCACGGCGTGGATCTTCTGGATCACCGCTGAGAACGTCGGAGGGGTCGCGAGGAAGCAGCGTCTTCGACTTGATGTGGATCAGCAGCGAAGCCATGTAGATGAACTCGCCGGCTGCGTCGACGTCGACCTGCTTGAGATGGTAGGTGTACTCGAGGAACTGGCTGGTGATGCGCGCGATGGGAATGTCGTAGATGTCGATGTTCTGCTTGCGGATCAGGTCGAGCAGAAGATCGAGAGGGCCATCATAGACCTGGCCTACTGTCACCGAAAAAGGAGACTGCGACGCCTCTTCTTTTTCTTTGTCCTTCGCAGGGCGCTTGGGTTCTGACGATGGTGGAGGCACAGGCGGATGTTGAAGCGTGAACGGCTCGTTGTCACCAGGGGTGATCTCGTCCGGAGAAGCCGCGGGTGACGAAACGGTCTCGTCTTCGGAGACTGCGCCTTGAGAGACTGCACCATCAGAGGCTTCGACAGGATGCTCGTCGGGACTGGGTTCGTCGGCGGCGAATTTGTGAGGGAGGGTTTCGTCGGGCATGGTCGTTACTCGAGGCCGATGGCCTGGCGAACGTGCTGGAGCGTCTGGATCGCACGGTGACGGGCGCGGGCGGACCCGTCCCAGAGGATGGCGTCGACCTGGCCCGGGTCGGCTTCAAGGGCGCGGCGGCGCTCCTGGATGGGGGCAATCTCACGAACGATGGAATCGGCGAGCCAACCCTTGCACTCAATGCAGCCGATGCCTGCGGTCGTGCAGCCCTGACGAACTTTTAGCTGCGTCTCTTCAGTGGAGAAGACTTTGTGCAGATCGAAGACGGGACAGATATCAGGGTTGCCGACGTCAGTGCGGCGGATGCGCGCGGGGTCCGTGACCATGGTCTTGAGTTTGGCCCGCAGGTCGGCCTCGGGCTCGGAGAGCATGAGGGTGTTGCCGTAGCTCTTGGACATCTTGCGGCCATCGAGGCCGGGAAGTTTGGGCGAGGGTGTGAGAAGCACCTTGGGTTCAGGGAGAATGCCAGTGACCACGCTGTTGGCGGAGATCTCTGCGGTGAGAATCTCCTTATCGGAGTGGTCTTCGCGGGCCTTCTCGATGGCCGCGGTCGGCTGCGAGCAGTAGAGCGCATTGAAGCGACGGGCGACCTCGCGCGTGAGCTCGACGTGCGCGACCTGGTCCTGACCGACGGGGACGTAATCAGGCTGATAGAGGAGGATGTCGGCGGATTGAAGAAGTGGATAACCCAGGAAGCCGTAGGTGTTCAGGTCCTTTTCGCGGAGCTGCTCCTGTTGATCCTTGTAGGTGGGTACGCGTTCGAGCCAGGGCAGCGGTGTGAACATGCTGAAGAGGGTGAAGAGCTCGGCGTGCTGAGGAACATGCGACTGGATGAAGACCGTGCAGATCTCCGGATCGAGGCCGGCAGAGAGAAAGTCGAGCGCCACGTCGCGGATGCTCTCGCGAAGGGAGGTCGGGTCGGCGTAGTCGGTCGTGAGGGCGTGAAGGTCGGCGATGAAGAAGTAGCAATCGTACTGATGCTGGAGCTTGACCCAGTTGTAGAGCGCGCCCATGTAGTTGCCGAGGTGGAGTCGGCCGGTGGGTCGCATGCCGCTAAGGACGCGGGGACGTAAGGAGGTCAGGGTGCCGTTGGTGTTTTCAGTCATTGCGATCAAATGCAAGGGTAAATGATTCGAGCGGCCTGTGGCGGAAAGCATTCGCCTCGAAAGACGGGCGTAAGACACAGACAAGGAGCCGCTGTGATAGTCACAGCATTGATTTGACTCGAATCAAATGATCAATTCGTCTTTTTCGGTCCACACCTACAGAGCGAAGAGGACATGATTGAAAACACTGTAAATCGGGACAAAGAGAGTAGAGATGAGCCGTCCGCCGATCAAGAAAAGAATGATGAGGCTGAACATGCCCATTCGGTCGTAGAGTTGAACGGCTTTGTATGGCAGGAAGTGGCGCAAAATATGGCTTCCGTCCAGTGGAGGCAGCGGGATCAGATTGAAAACGAAAAGGAGTAAGTTAATGAAAATTACGAAGTAGAGAAAGAGCGCGATGGGGAAAAATTGTGGAAGACCTTCTGTTGCGACCCCAGGAACATGTTGAGCGATTGCGACAGCGGTTGCAATGGAAAGAAGTCCGTCTGGGAGAAGGTGCTTTACAAGGATGAGTAAAATAAGCGCGATGGTGGCCGAGAGCAAATTGCTCGCGGGACCGGCGAGAGTGACGAGGATGTCGTCGCGCCTGTAATTCTTGAAGTTGCGGGCAGTAACTGGAGTGGGTTTCGCCCAGCCGACGAGGAACCCTCCGTAGACCATTGAAATAAGTGGGAAAAGAATCGAGCCGAGGGGATCGAGGTGTTTGATCGGGTTGAGGGTGACGCGGCCCAGCATCTTGGCGGTAGGATCGCCCAAACGCCACGCCGCCCAGGCATGGGCACATTCATGCACACTGAAGGCAAGAATCAGAACAACGATTTCAAAAAAAATAACGACAACCTGCAAGCTCATAGAACTCAAGTCTACTGAAGTTCGCGTGATGGAACCGTAAAGTCGTCGAAGTCGTGGCTAGAGCGTCTCTGCGGCGAGTTGGGATGCGGCTTTCCGGATTTTTGCCTTGGCTGGGATGCCTACCGAGACGGTCTCTTGAGGGACGGGTTTGGTGGCCAAGCCCATGGCGCCGAGCATGGCGTCCTCGCCGATGTTGGCTCCAGCGAGTACCGTGGCGTGGTAGGTGATTCGAGCGCGGGGGCCGAGTTCAGTCACCTTGTTGGTGATGTTGGACTGGTTGTTGATGTCGTGGGTGTGCGAGTAGACATTGGCGTAGTCGGAGACGCTGGTGCCTTCGTGCAGGATTATCTCGCCGCGATCGTCGAGCAGGACGTTCTTGTGGATCGTGCAGGAGTCTTCGATGGTGAGGTTATAGCCATAGGTGAACTCGACATTGTGGAAGATTTTGACGTGCTTGCCGAGGTGCCGGAAGATGTGGCGTCCCAACATGCAGCGGAAGCGGAAGCCGAGCCAGTGATTCAGGCCGAGGGGAGAGCGGTCAAACATCTGCCAGAACCAGATGAGCGGCTTGCGGATGGCGTACTGCTCGGGGTCGACGTCGCCGTAGTACTCGGGTTCGAGGGTGATATTGCGGGGATCGAAGCTTTCTGAGAGCGAGTACATGGCGAGTTCGCTGTTGAGGACCGCCTTGATGTGGCCGCCGTGGGGCCGACCGAAGTAGATCTGATAGAGTTCGTCGCGGACAATTTCGGAGCGTCGCTCGGGTGATTGCTGACGGGTGAACTCGTCGTTGAGCTTGGCGAGCCAGCGGCGATACAGGGCCTCAGCTTCGGGAGTGGGTTTGAGTTCGCGGTAGGTGTGGATTGGCATGATTCCCTCGCTGTCTTTCGTCCGGCTGCGGACTGGCGAAACTTTGGTGCGCCTATTCTATGGCGAAGACGGCATAGACGGTGGCGGTTTTTTCGATTCTGCGGGGATTGATAGCGAGAGGTTCTACCTTTTGCGCCGTACGAGCTGCAGGCATGGCCCGCATGACGACCGGACTCGGAGGTTCGGCCTGTGTCTCGTTGCTGGCGTAAAGGAGTGCCCCGAGGTTTGTGTTGAGGCTTTTCGCCATCTCGGCTGCCACCGTACGGGCACGTTGGAGCGCTTTGGAGGCTGCTTCGGACTGCGGAGCGTTTTCGTCTTTCAGGCTCCAGTCGATCTGCCCGGATTGGTTGGCTCCGGCCTTCACGGCGAGGTCGAGGACCTTGGCGGCGTCGTTGGCATTCGTGCGGACTGTCCAGCTTTGCGTTACCTGGAACTTACGCTGAGCCTTTTCGGCCGGCGTGAGTTTGTCTACTTGATACTCCTGCACAGGAGAGACGTTCTGGTTTTCGCTTTCGATGGAGTCGTTCGGAACACCGGCGGTCGTGAGCGCCTTGACGATGGCGTTTGAGGAGCGGGAGCCGGCGGCGTAAGCAGAGTCACTGTCCGGGCCATAAGCGATGAAGCCGATGTGGAGGGTCGCGATGTCGGCGAGAACGATCACCTTGTCGGTCGCGGTAATTGCAATCGTGCGGTTTTCTTTACTGACTTGAATCGTCTGCGCGGGTGCCGTCATGGCGAAAAAGGTAGCACAGAGGGCAAACGGAGCGAGGCGGAGGATGTTCATTGATCTTCTCCTGAGGAGTTGAGTAGGTCGGCGAGGGTGGGTTTGTGCTTGGGGTTGGCAGCAAGCTTTTGTTTGGGGTCAGGCAGGACGCGCTCTGACGGCGGAGTGCCGACACGTTCGCGGGCGTTCGCCTTTACCGCCTTGATTTTGGAAAAGACCTGTTTTTTGGGCTTGCTCATCCGGCTTCCTTCCTGCGAGAGTTCCGGGCTCAATGCCCATGCGTGATTATGCATGACTCTTGCTTGTGAGGGGGCTTCTCAGGCAGGATTGCAGAGGAGATTCGGCTGGCAGGGTCGGTCGAGGACCAGATGAGGTGCTGGATGGAAGAGCGGGACTTTTTTGATGAGCGGGCGGAACAGCGAACTCATGTGATGACCTGTCCCCACTGTGGGCAACAGGGGGAGTATCAGATCGAGTGGGTGGTGCGGCGGAAGAAGGCTCAGCTGCCGCGGGGTGCGGACGATCGCGACCGGGCTCGTTTTGCCAAAGCTCAGAGCTACATGGTTCGGCGCGATGACCCAATGGGCTGCAAGAATGTCCGATGCCGCAAGCGCTTCGACGTGGTGGGGATTCAGTCGGTAGCGTTTATTTAGCCAGACAGTTTTGAGTGCTGATTCGGGTCGCTGAAAAAGACTTTTTCCAGTCGTCTCGGTCAATCCGGCCCAGCTGTGATTTAATACGAAAGTGAATGGACGCTTAAGTGAGCGTCTGAGTGAATTTGGACAGGAAAGACCCGGAGACCAAGAACGCAATGGCGAATACACTGCTTCCCATCGAAGAACGCAATCTGACGCCGGATGAGGTGGAACTCCTGGACAAGCGTCGGCGCCGGGGCCAGCTCTTTCTCGTGCTTTGCTTTCAGAGCCTGATCGTGGCTACCCTGCTGACTTTGTGGAGCGGGCAGGATCTGACCTTGTCGCCAGGCTGGGCTCATCCGGTTGTCTACTGGAATGCGATCACTTTCACCGCTGCACTGGTCTTTGGCATAGTCGGAATTCGGCTGAAGCGCGGCAGCAACGAGTTCATCAGCTACTAAGAGCTTTCAGAATTCAGAGCGATTGCGTGTCATCGATGCCATATTAGATCTGGGCGTAATAAAACTCTGTCTTCAAAGGCAGAGTTGCTGATATCCTGCGCCTTGAAAGATTGCGGTCGCTGAAATTATTGCCCTGACTGCGCTTTCGATGTGTCCCGGTCGTTGAGTTGTGCTGCGGCTGAAGCCGTGTTCCGGGAAGATTCACCGAGCACCACGACAAAACATTGCACCGCAAAAGAACTAACGCACGATTGCGTATGGGTTGAATACAGTCGTCTCGTAGACAACTGATTCTGCCAGAAATCCTGGTCATATTGATTCGCTTTCTGAGTGATTGCATCTAAAGATATGTATAGAAATGAAGTAGATATCACCGGGTACGTCTCTTGATGATAGGCCATGGAAATACCGCGATTCTGGAGCCGGAGGAGCAAGCTTTTCAGGTTCAGGACAGACTGCGAGATAAGTTCGGCAGGTCCATCAGCGACCTGCGTGTCTCGGTGACTGACCGCTGCAACTACAAGTGCGTCTACTGCCGGACAGGCAATGAAGGAGCGCAGTACGCCGAACTCTCGATTGAAGATTACTTGCGAATGGTGCGGGTCTTCGTCTCACTGGGAGTCGAAAAGGTGAGGCTGACCGGAGGCGAGCCGCTACTGCGGTCAGGCCTGGCGAGTATGCTTCGCGAACTCGCTGAGATGCGGACAGCGTTTCTCCCCGACGGAAGCTTCGCCAATGGCAACGGTGCACCACTTGATATTGCACTGACTACCAACGGGCATTTGCTGGAGGGATTGGCCCAGCCGCTGAAGGATGCCGGGTTGAATCGCGTGACTGTCAGCATGGATGCGGTGGATGCAGAGACATTCAGCGCGATCACACGCGTTCCGCGGAGTTATGAAAAGGTACTGGCGGGGATTCGTAAAGCGCAGGCGGTGGGACTGGGACCGGTCAAGGTGAACTGTGTGCTGCTGCGCGGGTTCAACGATGGACAGATTGAACAGTTTGCGGAGTTCTCTCGGAAAGAGGGAGTCATCGTGCGGTTCATCGAGTGGATGCCGCTTGAGGAAGATCGAAGCTGGAAGAGAGAGTCAGTCGTTTCGATGGACGAGATTGTGCAGCGGTTGAATGCATACCGCCCGCTGGTGGAACTACCCCCACATGCTGCCAGCGAGACGGCGAAGCGGTTCACCTTTGAGGATGGCCTGGGAGAGATAGGGATTATCGCACCAGTGTCGCGCCCCTTCTGCGGGCACTGCAGTCGAGTGAGGTTGACCTCGGATGGAAAGATACGGACTTGTCTGTTTTCGCAGAGCGATCACGACTTGTATAGCGAGATGCTGCGAGGCAGAACGGATGACGAACTGGCCGCGTATATCCGCATAATCGTGATGCGCAAAGAAGCACGTCATCACATTGGTGAACCGGGTTTTGAGAAGCCATCGCGCAATATGGTTCATATCGGTGGATGAGCCCTGCTGTCGCGGTGTGTTTCTATCGTCGACTTTATTGAATTATTAGGAGTGCTGTGAGAGGCTGATATCTGAAATGTGCAAGAAAGTGCACATTTATATGAGGACAGCAATTGAAGGACAGACGGCAGTTTGAAGTGATCGAAAGTCGTCAAATGGATCACCTTCGAGTGTTCCATGACGTTGCGCGCGCTCTGACTTCGAGCCTCGAGCTGGAAGAGATTCTGGGAGCCATTATGAACAAGATGGCCCAATTCTTCGGACCTGAGCGCTGGTCGCTGCTGATGGTGGACGATAAATCGGGCGAACTGTATTACGCGATCGCTGTGGGAGAGAACGCGGAGAGCCTGAAGGGTTTGCGTGTACCGCTCGGCGAGGGAGTTGCGGGTTGGGTGGCGGCAACGGGAAATCCACTGGTGGTGCCGGATGTCGCGCTTGATCCGCACTGGTCTGCGTTTGCGAACAAACATCCTGATCTGAAGATTCAATCCATTGCGTGCGTTCCGGTGCGGTCTGGGAATAAGACGCTGGGCGTGATTCAACTGCTCAATAGCAAGCTCGATCTGCTGTCAGAGCATTCGATCTCGTTTCTGCGGATTCTGTGTGATTACGCGGCAATCGCGATTCAGAATGCGCGATCGATGACGCTGATTCAAGAGTTAACCATAACGGACGACGTAACAGGACTCTTCAATGCCCGCCACCTGTACACCATGCTGGAGGAAGAGGTAGCGCGGGGGCAGGTGTTTAGTTTGATGTTCGTTGATCTGGATCACTTCAAGTCGGTGAATGATACCCACGGCCACCTGATCGGAAGTCGACTGCTGGCGGAGATTGGCGGGTTGATGAGACGCAGCCTGGGACCGAACAACGCGGCTTTTCGCTACGGTGGGGACGAGTTTGTTGCACTGCTGCCAGGGATGGGGAAGGCGGCGGCAAGCGGGACCACGATGGCCTTGTGTGCGGACCTGAGGGGGGCACGCTTTCTGGAGGGTGCGGGACTTTCGCTCAGTCTCTCGGGAAGCTTTGGGCTGGCGACGTACCCGGAAGACGGAAATACGGTTCAAACCATTCTGCGTGCGGCCGACACGATGATGTATGAAGCCAAAGTGACCCGGGACAACGTCGCCGTGGCTGGCAAAGGGATGATGGGCCGCGCAGAGACGACCAGATCCATCGATGGTTCGCGGCGCGCGGTTTCGGAGATGTTTCTCGAGCGTGATTCGGTGCCGCGCAGTTAGTCGTTTCTCTCTTCAAATTTCAATCTGGTGCCCGATTAGTTGGGGGTGTGGCGCTCGAGCGTAACTCCGCGGCGGGGTTCGGGCTTGAGGACGTCGCGATTTTCGGGGGAGACAGGGTGGACGCCGAAGTCCCATACCCCCAGGTTGACGGCTTTGTCCGAGAGGATCTCCATCAGGGCAAACTCGCCGAAGTCGAGGGGCTCTTTGGGGGTTATTTTAAGCCAGTGGCCCCCGGGTATGAGCTCAGAGGTGGTCTCGATCACATCCTCCTGGTGCTGTCCGCCGCCGAGGAGACCGATGCGGAAGCTGGCGATGACGCGGGCGCCCCGGCGGACGTCGGCGCGGACGATGACGTATCGGCTGTTGGGCGAGCCGCCGGTGGGGTCGTTCGCGGCTCGGCTGGTCGCTCCGTGGGTGTCGACGGTGAGGGGTGTACCGGCGGTGTTGCCGACTGTTTCGTCGCCTATGCGGAGGTAGAGAACGGGGTCCTTGATGTGGAGTTGGATGGGCGAGGTCTCGCCTTTGAGCTCGACGAGTTGGTGGGAGGCCGAGAGTGGGTTTACGGCGGCTTTGAGGAGATTGTGGCCGGTGTTTCGATTGAGGTCGCTGTCGGTCTGGGCGAGGGGGACAAGCTCTGGGGTGCCCCGGTAGGTGTCGAGAGCGAGGGTGCTGTCTTCTTCGGGGAGACGGAGGTCTTTGGCGACCTCGGGGGTCAGAGCGGCGCGGTCGGCTTCTTCTTTGAGGAGTTCGGGGTCGATGGCGGGGGGTTGGGGGTTGTCGGCGTTAGGGGTGGGCTGGGAGTGCTGGCGGTCCCAACGCTTGGTGGCTTCGAGGTCTACGAGGGAGAGGGGGATCTCCTCGTCGGCTCCGCCGCGCTCGGCGCTGATGTAGTGGACCACGTCGCCGACGATGCGGTAGCTCATGATGACCTGGTAGGTGCCGTCCTTGAGGATGAGGCGAGTGCGGTGCGGCGCCGCGCTGTCGGGCTGGAGCGCTGTGGTGTGCTGCGAAGCGTGGAGAGATTGTGGCGCGCTGATGGTGGCGGCGAGGAGAATTGCGGCGAGTTTGGAGTTGCGGCGTGGATAATCCATCTTGTGAATCCACAGTTTAGACGCACTTTCTAATTTGTCCGTATCAGGACCCCCTCCCCCCTCCCGGGTTGGGGTATTTTGCAGCGAAGTCTCTTATTTTGTTTGGGTTGCCGATGGGTGATTCCGCCAAAATATTCTATCGAAAGGACTTATGCACAAAATACTTAGAATGAGCGGGTTGCAAGCTACACAGATGACGAAGCCCCGGCGTTTTTCGCCGAGGCCTGTCTGCTGTCTTTATTATACCGGCTGGACCGGGGTGGATACGCCACGCGAATCTACCCGTCTGGCGCGGGTTTTGAGCGATTGAGGGCTTGACAGGTTTTCGCATGATCGGACGATGGACTGGAGTGCTGCGTTTGACAGTACTAGACGACCAGTCTATTATTGATAGGTTATGGGCGCCACTCTTTCAACTCGCGATCATCTGCTGCAGGTTGGTTTGGAGCGGCTTCGTTCGACCGGGTACACCGCTACCGGGGTGAAGGAAGTGCTTGATGTCGCGAATGTGCCCAAGGGTTCGTTCTACCACTACTTTCCGAGCAAGGAAGAGTTTGCCGTGGAGGTCTTTCGGCTCTATGCGACTGGTGAGATGGAGCGGTCGGCGAGGGTGTTTGGGGATCGCAAGGTGGCTCCTGTAAAGCGGCTGCGGCGATACTTCGAGGAGTTGATCTCCGTCTATGGACAGCGCGGGGAGATCAGCGGATGTCTGGTGGGCAGCCTGAGCCTGGAGGTGGCGGACCACAGCCCGAGGTTGAGGTCTGAGCTGCAGGCCGTCTACGAGGGCTGGCAGAAGAGTATCGCGGATGTTTTGCGTGAGGCGGTCCAGCAGGGCGAACTGGCGAAGTCCACGCGGCCGGACGCTCTGGCGGAGTTTCTGCTGAATAGCTATGAAGGAGCGCTGGTGCGCATGAAGGCGGAGAAGAGCGACAGGCCGCTTGAGAACTTCCTTCATTTTGCGTTTGACGTGCTGCTGAAGAAACAGAGCTGACGTATGGCCTTCCTCAAATCTGTGTAACAGGGCTCACTGAGTGGATCGTTGTTTTATTGCTCGTTACCTTCCCGTCTCAACGGGCGGCTGACTCGTCTAACAAAGACACGATGAAGTTCAGGCTTCGACAATTCGCTGCTTTTGTTAGTGTTTGGAGTTGCGCTGCAATTGCGCAGACGACGCTGCATACGACGACGACACTCGTGGTTGTCCCGACGCTTGTGCAGACTCTGGACAAAGATCTTGTGTTCTCGCTTCGCGCGGAAGATTTTGTGCTGACGGACAATGGGGTTCCGCAGAAGGTGACGCTGGAGGAGGAGGCACAGCGTCCGCTATCGCTGGTCGTGCTGATGCAGACGGGTGGCGATGCGCGTGGCCAGTTCTCGAGTTACGCGCACCTAGACACGATGATTGCGGAGCTGCTGGGCAAGGCTCCGAATGAGGTGTCGATTGTGAACTTTGACAGCCAGCCGGAGGCGGCCTCTCCATTCACGACGAACGTTGCGGAGTGGAGCTATGCGATCGATCATCCTGATGCGGGGGATCGAGGAGCCGCGATCTTCGACAGCCTGGCGTACGGACTTGATCTGCTTCAGAAGCGGCCTGCGGGGAATCGTCGCGCGATTTTGTTGCTGAGCCAGGAGCATGATGTGGGGAGCAAGACCCCGCTAAAAGAGGTTGTGCGGGAGGTGGGTGAGACCAACACCGCGATTTACAGCGTGACGTTTTCTGCAGAGAAGACTGCGGCGCGAGAAGCCTTCAAGAATCCGGGGCCGGCAAATAGACCGATTGCAGTTGGGAATGTGACGCCACCTACAGTTGGAACTTACCCAAAAGGCGGAGATTCAGGAAGCCCCGCGGAACTGATGGCGTACTTCAACCTAAGCGAGCCTCTGCGTTTGATCCTCGGTGCGATGAGCAAGAACACGTCGGCAGAAGTAGCGACGTTATCCGGGGGCGAGTGGAGCGGCTTCGACAATGCGCAAGAGCTAACGCAGGATCTCGGTGTTTTGGTGAATCACCTCCATAACAGCTATGTCTTGAGTTTTGCGCCGACCTCTTCGGAGCCGGGGCTGCATACTATTAAGGTGCGGTTGACTCATCATCCGGAGCTGCTGGTGTCGGCGCGGAGCAACTATTGGGCCTCTGAGCCGGTGATTCGGAGATGACCAGGCATTGCAAATAAATCTGTGAGATCGGCGCGTCTGAACTTTTGGGGAGCGACTTATGAGCAATCCATGGAATGGCAAGGCTGTGCTGGAGATGTTCTGGTGGAACTGTTGGAACACCAACTATCCGCATGATTGGTACACGTTTGTAGCAAAGCTTGCGCCGCGCATTGCTGGTTTGGGATTCGACGGGATATGGACGCCGCCGCCGTGTAAGGACAGGCCGACCGACAACACTAGTTCCGCCTCGAACGAGATGGGCTACACACCCTACGACTACTACGATCTGGGCCAGAAGAATCAGATTCGTTCTGTTTACACGCGCTTTGGCGATCAGGATTCTTTTCTGCGTCTGGTCGCGGTGGCCCATGCAAACGGTCTTGAAGTTTATCCGGATATAGTGCTGGATCATTGTGCCAGCGGGGACCTTGATCCTTCTTCGCCGTTCGAGGGTACTGCCTCGGAGGCTTATACGCTGATTCAGTTGAAGGGATTCGCGGGGGCGGGAACGGGGCGATGGCCGCGCAATTGGCTGGACTTCCACGCTAATCCGCAACACTGGAATGGAACGGGAGACTGGGTGGCCAGCAACGGCGGACCCGATTTCTGCTACCAGGGACGATGCACGGACTCTGGAGCCGGCGACCAGAACTGCGCGGCACGGGCGAACGCACGCGCGTGGCTGACGTGGTTCGTCAAGCAGACGGGCGTTGATGGTTTTCGATTCGACGATGTGAAGGGCTTCCCGCCCGAGGTGGTTGAGGATGTGCTGTACAACGCTATGGGAGGTGGCCTGGAATATTTTTGTGTGGGCGAGTACGTGACCGGCGCTACTTCCGATGTGGATGCGTGGGCCGGGGCGACGTTGAACCGTTCGGGAACCTTTGACTATCCGCTTCGCTTCGCGTTGGCCGATATGGTGGCGCAGAATGGCTACTCCGATGTGGGCAATCTGCCGAGCCAGCAGCAACAGAACCGCTTCAAGACGGTGCCGTTTGTGAACAATCACGACAACTACGACGGCCAGGTGGGGAGTTGGACCGACGCGGACAATCCGCGAACGCAACTGGCGTACGCAGTTGCAATGACCGTCGACGGAAGTCCGCAGTTTTTTTATGCGGATCTGTTTCGCAATGTCGCGCCGTGGAGGAACGGCACGACGGCCGATGCGATTCCGTCCCGGCCGTGGGTTGAAAACCTGGTTTGGTGCCACCAAAAACTTGCGTTCAAGAGCGGCGAGTACTTTGTGCGTTACCAGCAATCGCAGCAACTGCTGATCCTGGAGCGAGGGGCGCGTGCGATCGTGGCCATCAACAATGACGGGAGCGCGTGGCACGACGCGTGGATCTCTACGGCATTCGCTCCTGGTACGCAGCTGCACGACTATAGTGGCTCACGACCGGACGACATCTGGACGAACCAGGATGCGTGGGTGCAGATCGCTGTGCCTCCGCTCTCTTATTCAATATGGGGACCGGCGGGTGTGACTGGAGGTTTCTCTTCTGCTTCGCGGCGCACGGTGCAGCAGTTTGAGATGGACGATGATTTGGGCGATAGCGACGCCGCAAGTCCTGGGTATGGCGGGAGAGTGATTCCTGGGACGTTCCGCTCCGGCGGCGCGATATGGCCTGCGGCGGCGACACGGGTAAACGTCAGCGTCTACTCGGATGCACCGCAGCAGATTGATTTGCAGGTTGTGCCGACCGGGGCTCCTCCGATCCTGCGACAGAGCGGATCGTGCACAGCCAATGTTCCGCTGGCTGCAAGTTTTGTGGTCGCGGCGGAAGGCAGACACGTCGTGCAGGCGAAGCTCTCCAGGGCAGCGGCGGCAGCGGCTCGAATTTATATCAAGGTTGACTATCAGGGGCCGGCGACTTCGACACTTTTTTAGCGGCGTTTGTGGGGAAGCTGAGCGAGGTATTAATTTTCTTCGAGAAGGTGAGTTGTTTTTGAATCTACTAACCAACCGGTCTACTCTAAAGAACTGAATCGAGTTTTTGGTTCACAACTTTTGCGGTACGGAGAAAATTTATGACTACTTCAGCTACTTCCCTCAAGGGCACGGCTCTTGTTACTGGCGCATCGACAGGAATCGGTGCAGTTTATGCGGATCGTCTGGCGCGGCGCGGCTATGACCTGATCCTGGTGGCTCGCAATGGCGACAAGCTGAAGGAGCTTGCGGCTTCGCTGAGTTCGGCAACTGGGCGTGCGGTCGATGTGCTGGCTGCGGACCTTACGAATAAGGCTGATCTTCGCAAGGTGGAGGAGCGGCTTCGGTCAGATAAGTCGATTACGACACTGGTGAATAATGCAGGGTTCGGCGGGACGACTTCGCTGGTGGACTCGAAGATCGATGAGCTCGAGAACATGATCGATCTGAACGTGACGGCGCTGACGCGGCTGAGCTATGCTGCGCTGCCGGGATTTCTTGCGAGAGGTAAGGGCGCGATCATCAACATCTCATCGATCGTCGCGGTGGCTCCAGAGCTGCTGAATGGGGTGTATAGCGGGACGAAGGCGTATGTGCTGAATCTTACGCAGTCGCTGCATAAAGAGGTTGGCGATAAGGGGATTCAGGTGCAGGCGGTGCTGCCGGGTGCGACGGCTTCGGAGTTCTGGGACCGCGCGGGGATTGGTGGGCATCAGAATCTTCCGGAGCAGATTGTGATGAGTTCGGAGGAGATGGTGGATGCTTCCCTGGCTGGGTTCGATAGCGGCGAGGTGGTTACGATTCCGGCGTTGCCGGATGTGGGGGATTGGGAGAAGTTCAATGCGGCTCGCGTAGCGCTTGGGCCGAACCTGTCGCACAAGCATGCAGCGAAGCGATATGGCGTGGTGGCGTAAGTAGCAGATTGTGCGTTCCTCCGCTGCTAAAGACGCGGCGGGGGAATGCTGGTCTGAAATGATTGGAATTACTTGATGCAATCCATGGCGGAGCTGCGGTCGTTTAACGTAAGTTGAATGTGAAAGGCACATGCGGGCGTGTGGCATGTGCCTTTCTCGGACGACCGGAGTCGCTACCATGGGTATTTCTTCGAAGGCTTTGGCGTGGTGCTGGACTTCCCTGCTTTGCCTGGCGTTGGTGTCGTGTGGCAGCGGATCCCATGTTGCGACGGGCGATGGGGCTGGCATAACTCCTGCCGCGGAATTTTCTTTGTCCGCGATGCCTTCGAGCCTGACGCTGATGGCGAGTGGCGCGGGACAACAGCTGAGCGTGAGTGCAGCTGGGTCGAATAGTTTTACGGGGACGGTGTTGGTTGCGATTACCGGACCTGCGGGTGTGACGGCACAGCCGGCGACGCTGACCCTGACTCCGGGGGCGGCTCAGAGTGTGACTTTGAGCGCCGGTGCGAACGCGGTTGCAGGCAGCGGCACTGTGACGCTCACGGGGACATCGGGAACACTGAGCCACTCGATTGCGGTGTCTGAGACTGTTGTGGCGGCAGCAGGGGATTTTTCCCTGACCGCTGCGCCGAGTGCGCTCACAGTGGTGGCGGGCGGTGCGGGACAGACACTTAGCGTGAACGCTGTTTCGACTAACTCGTTTGCGGGGGCGGTGTCGGTTGCAATTACGGGGCTGCCTGCGGGTGTGACGGCACAACCGGCGACGCTGACGCTGACTCCCGGGACGCCGCAGAGCGTGAGTCTGAGTGCCAATGCGAACGCGGTTGCCGGTAGCAGCATGTTGACGCTTACCGGGAGGTCGGGAGCGCTGAGCCACTCCGCTACGATTGCTTTGACGGTCTCTGTGTCGCAGCCGGACTACGCGCTGACGCTTTCGCCGGCTTCGCTGAATGTTGTTGCGGGTACGACCAGTGCGCCGGTGAGTGTCACGGTAAGTGGGGTCAACTCGTTCAGCGGCGCGGTGTCGGTTGCGATTACGGGATTGCCGAATGGCGTTGCCGCGAATCCGTTGACGCTGACGCTGACTCCAGGGGTGGCGCAGAGTACCACGCTGACGGTGCCGCTGCTGACCGCTGCGGGCTCGTCCACGGTGAGCTTCACGGGGACTGCCGGAAGTCTGGTTCATTCCTCATTACTCGCGTTGACAGTGCAGGCTGCGCCGATGATCAATGCGCCCGACGTGACGACTTACCACTTCGATGTTGCGCGAGATGGGCTAAATGCGAAAGAGACGATTCTGACTCCTGCGAATGTGAACTCGACACAGTTCGGGAAGATTGGGTTCTTTGCGGTGGACTCGAAGGTGGATGGCGAACCGCTCTATCTTGCGAATGTGCCGATCGGAAATCAGTATCACAACGTTTTGTACGTTGTGACTGAACATGACAGCGTCTATGCGTTCGATGCGGATAGCGGTGCGCAGATCTGGAAGACGTCGATCATCGGAAGCGGAGAGACGACGAGCGGCGATCACGGGTGCAACCAGATTTCGCCGGAGATCGGGATTACTTCGACGCCGGTGATTGACCCTGGGCTGGGGCCGAACGGCACTTTGTTTACCGTGGGGATGACCGAAGACTCAAGCGGGAACTATCACCAGCGGTTGCATGCTCTCGATGTAGTGACGGGAGCAGAGGTAAGCGGAAGTCCGACGGAGGTTGTGGCGAGTTATCCGGGGGCCGGGGATAACAGCAAGAATGGGAGCGTCGTGTTCGACCCGGCGCAGTATGCCGAACGGGCCGCGCTGTTGTTGTTAAATGGAACGATTTATACGGGATGGACTTCGCACTGCGACTACAGACCTTATACGGGTTGGATCATTGGGTATAGCGAGACGAGTCTGCAGCAGACGCAGGTGTTGAATGTGACACCAAATGGAAACGAAGGGTCGATCTGGATGACTGGCGATGGATTGGGGGCGGACAGCAGCGGGAATATCTATTTTCTCGATGCGAATGGCACCTTCGATACGACGTTCGACGCGCACGGCTTCCCGGCAAACGGCGACTATGGCAATGGAATGATTAAGTTGTCGACGAGCGGCAAACTGGCTGTGGCGGACTACTTTCAAACGTACGACACGAATGCAGAATCCGCCGCAGATGCGGATTTGGGATCGGGCGGCGAGCTGATTCTTCCAGATCAGGCGGACTCGAATGGTGTTGTGCATCGTCTGATTGTCGGCGCGGGCAAAGATGGGAATATCTATCTCGCTGATAGGGACAATATGGGTAAATACAACCCGGCCAGCAACCCACAGGACAACAATATCTATCAGGAGGTGAGAGGGCAGTTGGGTGGCCAGGTGTATTCCACTCCCGCTTACTTCAATGGGACGCTCTATTATGGCGCGGTGTCGGATTCGCTGAAGGCATTTCCGCTGACGAATGCGACACTGACGACGTATTCGAGTCAGTCGTCGACGACGTTTCCTTATCCTGGAACGACTCCGGGGATCTCGGCGAACGGGACACAAAACGGGATTGTCTGGGCGTTGGAATCAAGCACGGGCAGTGCTGGGGTATTGCATGCGTTCGACGCGACGAATCTGGCGCGCGAGCTCTACAACAGTGGGCAGGCCGCGAATGGACGCGACAGCTTCGGCACAGGAAATAAGTTCATCACGCCGATGATTGTGAATGGCAAAGTGTATGTCGGAACGCAAACCGGCGTGGCGGTTTTTGGATTGTTGCCTTAGCAAACTGAGGGAATCTGGTTCGGCTGAACGCCGGAAGATCGCTGCAATACGAGCCCCTTGAAGCGGTTCGTTAGGCTGGCCTCCAGAGTGACGTAATTCGCTCGCTGCTCTGCTCCGGCGTTGGATCGGCTTGGTCGATAAAAGGCACCAAAGAACTGCGTTCGACCATTGACATCGCTTCTCGGCAGCGCGCATCGTTTCGCTTACAAGGAAAGGATGGGTGCTATGCGACCAAGGAATAATTTCTCCTCCTGCCCCGTCTGGCCCACCGCAGGACGCCAGACTCAGGCCCCGAATGTGTGTAGGTTAACGGCTTTCTTGGGCTTGTTTCTTGTTACCACAACCGCCAGCATTGCCCAGTACCAAGACCCCAATACAGCCAGCGCCTTCTTGCCGGGTCCGGCACGGAGCGTCTCAACGGTTCCATCGAACGGAGACGTGAACCCTTATGGAGTTGCCTTCATCTCCCGTGACTTCCAGAACGGATCTGGCCCTCTGAAGAGTGGCGACATTCTTGTATCAAACTTCAACAACACGAAGAACCTGCAGGGAACCGGCACCACCATCGTTCGCATCTCCAAGAGAGGGACACAGTCTGTTTTCTTCGAGGGCACGGTGCCACTCGGCCTCTCGACGGCGCTTGGTACTCTTCAGGCTGGCTTGGTGGTCGTGGGCAACTTTCCCAGTACCGACGGCACCCTCGGCACGGCCACGGCCGGCTCGCTGCTGGTGATTAACAACAAGGGGAAGCTGATTCAGACCATCACGAGTCCCGAGATCCAGGGCCCCTGGGACATGGCGCTGGTCGATCACGGAGGTAAGGCCATCGCATTCGTCTCAAACGGGCTGACCGGAACCGTTAGCCGCCTCGATTTCACGGTGAACAGAACTGGGCTGACGCTCGAGCACTCGACGACGATCGCCTCTGGTTACGTTCATCGTGGAGACCCGGTGACGTTTGTCGTGTCGCCGACGGGGCTTGTCTACGACGAGCGTGGCGACGTTCTCTATGTAGCTTCAACCGGAGACAACGAAGTCTTTGCCGTCAGCAGGGCCAGCGACCGGGCATCGAGTGGAGGGACGGGCCGCCTTGTTTACCAGGACAACGTTCACCTGCATGGCCCACTCGCCATGGCGGAGGCGCCGAATGGGCACCTGCTGGTCTCTAACAACGACGGTATCAATAGTGATCCCAATCAACCGAGCGAGATCGTTGAATTCACGAAGGAGGGAACCTTCGTGAAGCAACTCTCGGTCGATCCGGCTCAGGGAGGAGCCTTCGGACTTGCGGTGCAGAACTCCGACGACGTTTCCACCTTCGCCGCGGTCGACGACAACACCGCGACCCTGATCGTCTGGATCCTTAACCAATAGAGCCGTTCAATTTCAAATGGCTCTTTGCCTGTAGAGCGTAGCGACAACGCTTCAGAGCATAGAACAGAGCGGGCCTCAACTGGGAGAGTTGAGGCCCGCGTTTGCTGCGGAACGCTTTATTTGCGGCGAACTATTTTGAGGCGAGGGTGATGCACTCTTCGAGGATGTCGAGTGCGATGTTGGCTTCGTGCTCGTTGACGATGAGCGGCGGACAGAGGCGGATGCTGGTTTCGCCGCAGCCGAGGATGAGGAGGCCGCGCTCGAAGGCGAGATCGACGACCTTGTCGCGCATCGGGCCTACAGGTGTTCGGGATTGTTTGTCTTTGACGAGCTCGATGCCGATCATGAGGCCGCGACCGCGAACGTCGCCGATGGTGGGATGTTTGGCTACCCAGGGACGGAGGCGGGAGAGAATTTTGTCGCCGATGGTGGAGGCGTTTTGGAGGCCTTCGCGCTCGAGGATGTCCATGGTGGCAAGGGCGGCGGCGATGCAGATGGGGTTGCCTCCGAAGGTGCTGGCGTGGGAGCCGGGGACCCAGTCCATGATCTCGGCCTTCGCCATGCAGATGCCGAGGGGCATGCCGGATGCGATGCCCTTGGCGATGCAGACGATGTCGGGGTGGACTCCGGAGTGCTCGATGGCCCACCACTTCCCTGTTCGTGCGGCGCCGGACTGGACCTCGTCGGCGATGAGGAGGATGCCGTGGCGGTCGCAGATACGGCGGATCTCCTGGAGGAAGTTGGTGGGGGCTACGACGTAGCCGCCTTCGCCCTGGATGGGCTCGAGGATGATGGCTGCGACCTCTTCGGGCGGGAGGATGGTCTTGAAGAGGCGGTCTTCGATGTAGCGGGCGCATTCGAGAGCGAACGCTTCTTGTTCTTCCGGGGTGCCGTCGGGACAGCCGCGGTAGGCGTAGGGATAACGGATGTGGTGGACGCCGGGGACGAAGGGGGCGAAGCGGCGCTTCTGCTGGGGCTTGGAGCCGGTGAGCGATAGCGCGCCCATGGTGCGGCCGTGGAAGGCTCCGAAAAAGCTGATGATGTTCTGACGGCCAGTGTGGTAGCGGGCGAGTTTCATGGCGCACTCGACGGCCTCGGCACCAGAGTTGCCGTAGTAGAACTTGTGCGGGCCGGGCATGGGCGCGATGGCAGAGAGGCGCTCGGCGAAGATGGTCATGTTTTCGTAGTAGAAGTCGGTGCCGGACATGTGGATGAGTTCGGCGGCCTGGTCTTGAATGGCCTTGACGACTTCGGGATGACAGTGGCCGGTGGAGTTTACGGCGATGCCAGCGGCGAAGTCGAGGAACTCGTTTTCGTCGACGTCGGTGACGCGGATGCCGCGGCCGGATTTGGCCACCATCGGATAGCTGCGGGTGTAGCTGGGGGAGATGAGACGGTCGTCGTCGGCGACGATTTTGGTCGCTTTGGGGCCCGGGAGCGTGGTCTTGAGGCGGGGGCCGAACTCGGCGTAGTGCTTCGAGCGGATGGCTTCCCCGGCGGCGTGAGTGACGCCCTGGGCGGAGTTTTGTTTCAGGTCTTCGAGGGTCTTTTCAGTGAGGGTGGTCATGCGAATCTCTCCTTGGGGCAGCGGTGCGTTTGGTCTGACCGTTCGTGCTCGTACCGGTTCCGGATGAGGGAGGGCGGCGCTCTGTGGTTGCAGAGAGAACGGTTTTGCGCTGGTGGCGGGGTCTTCGCCGGCTGTTTGGTGTTGGAGCTTAGTCGCCGGCGAAGAGACTAGGTCGCGTGAGACTGGGCAGAACGCGGAGGTGCCGACGCGGCATCTGGTGTCGCATGGAGCGGCACTGGGAGCCAGCGTTGCGGCTTGTCCGGGCTGTGGATGACAGCGATTTCATTGGGATTCTGCCTTTGGCGGTGAGTATACGCTATTGAGATAACGGTAGAAAACCGGCGATTTCACGCGCCGATTGGCGAGTTGGAGAAAACTATTCTTGAAACTCTCCTTGACAGCTTAGGAAAGCGGGTCTAGTCTCCTAATCATCTTAGGGGGCAACTTGAAGGTTCAAGCACAACTCCTTCCCGGAACACTCGATCTTCTTATTCTGCGTGCGGTGTCTCTCGGGCCATTGCATGGGTACGGTGTGCTTTTGCGCATTGAGCAGATCTCCGGCGGCGCTTTGCTGATTGAACAGGGGGCGCTCTATCCGGGTTTGTTTCGGCTGCTGCGGCAGGGATTGCTGAAGGCAGACTGGGGCACGTCGGAGAACAACCGGCGCGCGAAGTTCTATGAGCTGACGGTCGCGGGGCAAAAGCGGCTGCAGGAAGAAACGGCCAGTTGGAATCGGCTCGCGACGGCTATTGCGAGCGCACTCGCTGTGCAACCGGAGGAATCATGAGACTCTTTGACTCTCTTCGCTCCTTTGTATCTTCTCTCTTCCATCGCAATGCGATTGACCGGGAAATGGACGAGGAGCTTCGTTCGCACATTGAACATCGCGCGGATGATCTTGAGCGTTCTGGGCTGTGGCGACGTGAAGCTGAGCGGCGTGCGCGCATTGAATTCGGGGGTTATCAGCGGTTCAAAGAGGAGTCGCGCGAAGCTCTTGGAGTGCATTTTGGCGAGAGCTTTCTTCAGGACCTGCGCTTCTGTTTGCGCGGGATGGCGAAGAAGCCGGGCTTTACTGTGGTCGCAGTGCTGACGCTGGCGTTGGCCATTGGCGCGAATTCGGTGGTCTTTGGTGTGTTGAATGCGTTCATTCTGCGGCCGCTGAATGTGCCACACGCCGAGAGTCTCTACGGACTGTGGCGCCTGTCCAGCAACGATATGGCGACGTCTTATCCGGACTATCTCGATCTGCGCGACCGCAACCACACGTTTGAGAGCCTGATTGCTTATAACGTTACCCAAGCGGGTCTAGACACAGGCAGCGATCCCTCCCGCGCATGGGTCGAGGAAGCCAGCGGGAACTACTTCGATGCGCTGGGCCTGCAACCGCATCTCGGGCGGCTCTTTCACAGTTCGGATGAGCATGGCCCGAACAGCGCACCTTATATCGTGCTGACGCATGCCTTCTGGCATACCCATTTTCAGGATGATCCCGGTGTGGTGGGGCGGGTTGTGAAGCTGAACAAACATCCCTTCACGATCATTGGGGTGGCGCCGCCTGAGTTCCACGGCACGCTGATGTTTTTCAATCCGGATTTTTTTGTGCCGATCGTGAATCACCAGTGGTTCGATGTGAATGACATGAACGCGCGTGGAGACCGATGGGTCTTCATGACGCTGGGACATCTGAAGGCGGGAGTTACCCGGGAACAGGCGATCGCGGATCTGAACTCGATTGGAGCTGATCTCGAAAAGAACTACCCGAAGGATGATGCCAAGATGAGTTTTAAGTTGGCGCGTCCTAATCTTTACGGTGACTATATCGGCCGGCCTGTACGAACTTTCATGACTGCCCTGATGTTGCTGGCGGGCTTGATTCTGTTGGCGGCGTGTGCCAACCTCGGCAGCCTGTTTGCTGCGCGCGCCGCGGACCGGTCGCGAGAGGTTGCTCTACGGCTCGCGCTCGGTTCCAGCCGCACACGTATTCTGCGCGGGCTCTTTACCGAAGCTTTAGTGATTTCGCTCATTGGCGGGGCGGTTGGACTAGGGGGCAGCGTGGTGCTGTTGCATGCACTCAGCGTGTGGCAGCCGATCTCTCGATGGCCTCTTCATATGTCTGTTAACCCGGATGCCAAGGTGTATGCGGTCGCTTTGCTGCTGGCTTTAGCAAGTGGACTTTTGTTCGGTGCGGTGCCAGTGAAGCAGATACTTCACACCAATCCGTACGAGGTCATGAAGGGCAGCGTGGCCGAGACAAAGCGCGGCAGGTTCGGGCTGAGGATGACTTTCCAGGATGTGCTGCTCGTGGTGCAGATTGCAATCTGCGCTGTTCTGGTAACCTCTTCCATCGTTGCAGTACGCGGATTGGCACATTCGCTGCACAACAACTTCGGCTTCGAGTTGCAGAACACGACGCTGGTGGAGACGGACCTGAATATGGCGGGCTACCTTGGTGACAAAGTGCAGCCGATGCAGAAGCGCATGATCGATGCGGTTGCGGCAATTCCGGGTGTCGAGACTGTGGGATTGGCCGATCAGATTCCGTTGGGGGATACACAACCCGACTCGAATGTCTTCACCGACAATACCTCGGACCTGAGAGAGTCGAACGCGGCCACGGACGCCATCATGTTCAAAGTCTCTCCTGAGTACTTCCAGGCAGCAGGGACGGCTCTGGTGTCTGGTAGGCCGTTTACGTGGCAGGAGGACAAGGACAAGCCACGCGTTGCGGTGGTAAATCGAGTGTTTGCGCAAAAGATCTTCGGTTCGGAAACGAAGGCCATGGGCGCATACTTCAAGATGCCGGATGGAACGCGCGTTCAGGTCGTAGGGATTGCGGAAGATGGAAAGTATGCGAGTCTCACCGAAGATCCGCGACCTGCGATGTTTCTTCCGATTCTGCAATGGCCTTCCAACTCGGCTTATCTCGTCGTGCGTTCGAGTCGCGATCCGGAGCAATTGGGACCCGCCATCAGGAATACGCTGCGGGATCTGGATTCAGGGCTGCCGGTTTATATCCAGACCCGCTTCAAGGCGCTGGACGCATATTTGTTTGGTCCGCGTATGGCGACGATCTCGCTGGGTGTGTTGGGCGTGATGGGTGCGATTCTTTCAGTTGTGGGGATCTTCGGCATGGCTTCCTACTCGGTGAGCAAGCGGCTGCGGGAGTTTGGGATTCGAATTGCGCTGGGAGCACAGCGGAGAGAGCTGTTGCACACGGCGTTGGGGCGCGCAGGCAAATTGCTGGCGATTGGTTCAGGGGCGGGATTGCTCTTGGGGTTGGCTGCGGGGAGAGTGTTGGCGTTTATTGTGTCGCAGGCTACGCCGTGGGATCCTATTGTGCTGGGCGGAGTTGTGCTGACGATGTTGCTGCTCGGCCTGCTGGCTGGCTGGATTCCGGCACGGCGCGCGCTGTCCACCGATCCACTGATACTTCTTCGCGAGGAGTGAGCGAACCGTTCACCGGTGTTAGCGGATGACGCTGCCGGGGACCATCGGCTGGGGAGTGTCGTTGTCGAACTGAAGGCTGAAGGCGAAGAGAAGATGATAAAGATCGCTGTGCAGCGTGGTGAAGTCGAAGCAGAGAACGTGACGCGTGGGGTCGGGTGGGTCGGACTTCTTCTTTGTTTTGACGGGAATGTTGCCGAGGAAGCAGGCCTTGGCGGCGTAGGTCGTCTGGGGGATTTTGCCCGCTGCCTGTGGCATGGGAACTGAAGCGAGAACGATGGCGGCAGGGTGGCCGTCGATAGTGTAACGGGTGGATTCCTGGGTGACGGTGGGCTCACCGTATTGCTTGAGCTGACGGATGATCTGCTCGCGGATGAAAGGGCCGAGCGTGGTGGCGCCCCGGAGGACGTTGGGGCAGGTGTTGTCGATGGTCGAGAGGACGAATGAGGCGGTGTCGACCGGGCTGATGGCGTTGGCGAAGAAAGTGGAGCGGGCACACTTCGGCGTCGCGGTGGTGGTGGAGCTGGTGGAGGCCGGAGCGGTGTTCTGAGCGACGCTTGCAGGGTCGGGCTCGAAGCGGCCTGGATAGAAGTAGGTGATGTTCAGATCCGGGTCGTGGAAGCTGCGCGGAAGATTGGGATTGGTCTGGGCGGAGGACTGGTCGGGAGTTTGAGAGAGCGCCGAGACACAGACGAGAAGAAGGACAAGTAAGGCCGCAGGACGAAGCACCATCTCCTTATCGTAGCACCGGGAGGGCGGTGAATGCAGGCGCGGAGACATTCGAAACGGCGCGGTACCATTGAGGAATGCCCGCACAGTCGGCGCCAAATCGAACACTGATTCTGCTGTCGTTTGCGTGCGTTTATCTCTTCTGGGGATCGACGTACCTGGCAATGCGGTACGGAGTGGAAGTGCTGCCACCGTTTGTGCTGGGAAGCGTGCGGTTTCTTATGGCAGGCGTGCTGATGCTGGCCGGGGCCGGATTGCTGCGAATGAAGGTATGGCCGAGGCGGCAGGAGCTGGTTCGGCTGGTGGTGATTGGAATCCTGATGCTTGGGTGCGGAAATACGTCGGTGATCTGGGCGGAGCAGTATTTGCCGACCGGGTTGGCGGCGCTGATCGTGGCGGTGATTCCGTTGTATGCGGCGTTGATAGAGACTTTTTTACCGAGAGGGGAAGGGCTGCGGGTGAAGGGTTGGGTGGGCGTCTGCATCGGCTTCGCCGGGCTTGTATTTCTGCTGTGGCCGGGACTGCGGGAGGGTCTTCGCGGTGACTCGCGGCAGATTATCGCTGCAGGGGTGATGCTGGGAGGGGCGCTGTGTTGGACGAGCGCTTCGATCATCTCGCGGCGGTCGACGTTTCGGCTGAAGGGGTTTGTGGCTGCAGGATGGGAGATGTTGTTCGGCGGTGTGTTTAACGTGCTGATGATGCTCGCGACGCAGGGATATCATGGGGCGCAGTGGGGGTTGCAGGCTTGGGCCTCCACGCTTTATCTAGTGGCGTTTGGGTCGATTCTGACGTACACCGCGTATGTCTACCTGCTGGATCATGTGGCGGTGTCGAAGGTTGCGACCTATGCGTATGTGAACCCGGTGATCGCAGTCATTCTTGGAGTGATTCTTTTGAAGGAGCGCTTCGTCGCTGTGGAGTACGTCGGCATGGCTGCGATTCTGGTGGCGGTATTTCTGGTGACGAGCTCGAAGATGAAGAGTGGTGCGGCGACGGTGGTGGATGAGGATGTTGCGGCGGGACTCGAGGCTTAGTTCTTTCTTCTTGTTACGACATGTCCTGCCGGGACGGGCCCACTACGCGTGGGGCGGTCACTTCGTGACTTGTGTACCTTTCCCTCTGTCGCCTACGACATGCCGGTGATTTCGCCTGATGCATCGACGTCGATGTCCATCGCGCGGGAGGCTTTGGGTAGTCCCGGCATGAGCATCATTGAGCCGGAGATGACGACGAGAAAACCTGCGCCTGCGGAAAGAACGACGTCGGTGATGTGGAGGGTCCAGCCAGTGGGGGCGCCCATCAGCTTGGGGTCGTCGGTGAGCGAGTACTGCGTCTTGGCGATGCAGACGGGAAGTTCGCCGTAGCCCCATTTGGTGAAGCGCGCGAGTTTTTCTTCCGCTTGAGCCGAGAGTTCGACGTTGGCGGCGCCGTAAACTTTTTGCGCGACGGCGGTAATCTTTTCGAGCGAAGATGCGCTTGAGGTGTAGGTGCTGGTGGGTGAGACGTTGGGATTGGCGGCGATGACGCTGACAACTTTTTCAGCGAGTGCGGCGGCGCCTGCTCCGCCTTTGGCGAAGGCTTCGGAGAGCGCGAAGGCTGCGCCCTGGGCTTCGCAGTATTTCTCGAGGAACTTCAACTCTTCGTCGGTGTCTTTGGGGAAGCGGTTGATGGCGACGATGGCAGGAAGGTTGAAGCCGCGCACGATGGCGATGTGTTTTTTCAGATTTTCGAAGCCCGCTTCGAGATCGCCTGCGCCCTGGTTGCGGACGGATTGGACCGTTGTGACAAGGACTGCTGCGGACGGCTTGATGCCGGACGATGGCATCACGATGTCGAGATATTTTTCGAAGCCGAGGTCGGAGGCGAAGCCGGTTTCGTTGACGACGTAGTCTGCGAGGCGGAGGCCCATCTGCTGGGAAAGGACGGAGCTGGTGCCGTGGGCGATGTTGGCGAAGGGGCCGCAGTGGACTAACGCGGGCGTGCCTTCGGTGGTCTGGACGAGATTCGGCAGGATGGCTTCGCTGAGGAGAGCCATCATGGGGCCGGTGGCCTTGAGGTCTTCCGCAAGTACGGGTTTGCCTGCACGGGTCTGGCCGATGACGATGCGGGCGAGACGCTTGCGAAGATCTTCGCGGCTGTCGGCGAGCGTCATGATGGCCATGATCTCGCTCGCGGCGGTTATGAGGAAGCCGGTGTGGCGATTGGCTCCGTCGCGTTTCCCCCCGGCCTGCACGATGATGTGGCGAAGGGCACGGTCGTTCATGTCGAGCGTGCGAGGCCAGGTGATGGCATGGGGGTCTAGATCGAGTGGATTGCCGTGGAAGAGATGTGAGTCGATGAGCGCTGCCAGGAGGTTGTGCGCGGAGGTGATGGCGTGGAAGTCGCCATGGAAGTGGAGGTTGATCTTTTCAGCTGGCTCAACCTGCGAACGACCGCCGCCGGCTGCGCCGCCCTTCATGCCGAAGACGGGGCCGAGAGAGGGCTCGCGAGAGGTGATGATGGCTTTCTTGCCGATTTTTTCGAGGCCCTGCACGAGACCGATGGAGGTGACGGTCTTGCCTTCGCCAGAGAGAGTGGGCGTGGTGGCGGTGACGAGGATGAGCTTGCCGCGTACGGGGAAGGCGGGGTCGTCGAGGAGATCGAGTGTGAGCTTGGCGCCGTAGCGTCCGAGGCGTTCCACGTACTTTTCGGGCAGGTTGAGTTTTTCGACGATGGCTTCGATCGGAAGAAGATCTTTGGTCATGGGCCTCAGCGGTGGTGAAGGTTAGAGGAAGCTATGGGGCCGCGGTGCCCATGGGGAGCGGGTAGAGCGGCGCAGCTTCGGCGCGACCGAAGCGGACTGTAGTTTTGGTGATGCGATTGAGCGTGTCAATGTTGTTCGAAGAAAAGTACCAGACCAGAAGATGACTGTTCCAGTTGGTGGAGATACCCATGGTGTAGAGCGGCTGCGGGGCAGTGGGAGTTGCGGGGTCTGCGGGTTGCGGGGATTGCGCCGGACCTTGCGCTGCGGCCATGTGAACCTTCTGCCAGCCGACGTTGTACCACGAAGGCTGCGCGATGGACTTCATGCCGGGCACCTTGATGACGATCTCGGCTAAGTCGGAAAGGAGCGTGGTGCTGCTGTTCTCGTGCTCGGCGTTGAGACAGTCGATATCGAGTTCGGCGAGCAGAATGGATGCTGTGATGGCAGGTGTGACGGTGACGTGGGTGCTGCCTTCTGCGGTGGGTTGAGTTTCCGCGGTTTGCGCTGGGCCTGATTGCGGGAGTTCGAGCAGGAGAGCGGGACGCAGGCAGTGAGTCTCGGCAGCGAGCTTGGGGTTGTCGACGTTGAAGAGGGTGAGGTGACCGTCGTGAAGGACTTTTTCTGGGTCCGCCTTGGCGAGGTCGGAGGGGTAGAAGAGGCGGAGTTTGAGGGCTTCGCTCTCCCACCCGGTGGTATCGGGAGCGGGCGTTTGCGCGGCTGCGGTGAGGGATAGGGCCGCAAGGACGAACGTTGCGACGAGAGTGCGGGGTGCGAAGGTCATCGATTCCACTCCGGCGCGCTTATTTTCTCTTCCAGCGGACGCCATCTTTTGAGTCTTCGATTAGGATGCCCTTTTGAAGCAGGTCGTTGCGGATGGCGTCGGCGCGGGCAAAGTTGCGGGTCTTTTTGGCTTGAGTGCGCTCGGCGACGAGGGCGTCGATGTCGGCGTCGGAGAAGGAGAGTGTGGCCACGAGTTCGGGCGCGGCTTCGTCGAGGCGGCCTTCGGCTTCGGCCCAGGCGAGCGCGGCGCGAGTGATGGCTGCGTCCTTGTCTTCGAGGACAGCGAAGACTCCGTCGAAGAGCTCGAGTACGCTGAGGATCTCCGTCACGTTTTCGCTGCGTAGCATTCCGGTGTCGGCTGCGGTGTTGGCGGCGCGAACGAGATCGAAGATGGCGGCGCGGGCTTCTGCTGTATTGAGGTCGTTTGCGAGTGCGATGGTGTACGCCATCCTCGCCTCACCTGTGAGCAGCGAGAGAGCCTGATCGCGTCCTTGCAGGAAGCCGCCCTTCAACATGCGCTGGTGGAAGGTGCGCAGGCGATCGATGGCGTTGGTCGATTCGATCAGACTGTCGAAGGTGAAGTTCATCTGGTGTCGGTAGGGCACGGAGATGAGCAGGAAGCGGATCGCGGAGGCGCGGTAGCCCTTGAGAAGCAGATCGCGGAGAGTGTAGAAGTTTCCCTCGGACTTCGACATCTTCTTGCCTTCGACAAGCAGGAAGCGGACGTGCATCCAGTGGCGGACGAAGGGTTTTCCGGAGGCCGATTCGGACTGGGCGATCTCGTTTTCGTGGTGCGGGAACATGAGGTCTTCGCCGCCGGCGTGGAGATCGATATCGTCGCCGAGGAACTTTGTCGCCATGGCAGAGCACTCGATGTGCCAGCCAGGGCGGCCGGTGCCCAGAGCGGTTTCCCAGGATTGCTCACCGGGTTTTACGGCCTTCCAGAGGGCGAAGTCGCGGGCGGCGTCTTTCTCGTATTCGTCGATGTCGACGCGGGCTCCGTCTTCAATGCCGTCAAAGTCTTTTTTGGAGAGTTTGCCGTACTCGGGGAAGCGAGCGATGCGGAAGTACCAGGAGCCGTCTTCGGCCTTGTAGGCGATGTCCTTGGCGGCAAGCTGCTCGATGAGCGAGACCATGTCGGGAATACAGGCGGTGGCGTGGGAGATGTACTCGGGGCGCTCGATGGCGAGGGCGTCGAGGTCCTCGAAGAAGGCACGCTCGAACTTTTCTGTGTACTGAGCGATGGGGACGCCGGCAGCGCCAGCGTTGCGGATGATCTTGTCGTCGACGTCGGTGATGTTCATGACGTGCTGGACGGGGATGCCCTGCTGGCGGATGACGCGGCGGAGCACGTCGACGTGGAGGAAGGTGCGGAAGTTGCCGATGTGGCCGTAGTCGTAGACGGTGGGGCCGCAGCAGTACATTCGCAGAGATTTCTGGTCGACGGGGGCGAGTGTTTCAATCTTTCCGCCGAGTGTGTTGAAGAGTTCGATGGTTGCCACGTGCTCACTGTTCCTGCCGCAGCCGGCGCGTGGCGCGGTGCAGACTGCTCTCGCTTGAGGTTCCTTGATGATTTTAGCTGATCTCTCGGGGCAAATTGCGCGTAGTGCGGTTACTGCTGGCCCAGCCGGAGCTGGGGGGTGGCTCCGAGGTCTTCCGAGGCGAAGTTTTGGGCGATGAGCTTGGGCCATGCGGCGGCGGCGATCATGGCGGCGTTGTCAGTGGAAAGCGCGAGCGAGGGGAAGGCGATGGGGAGGTTGCGGCGGTCGGCTTCGGCCTGGAGGCGCCGGCGTAACTCAGTGTTAGCGGCGACTCCGCCGGAGACGACGATGCTGTGCGCGCCGAAGGCTTCGGCGGCGGCGAAGGTCTGGCGTTGAAGATTGCCGACGACGGCGTACTGGAAGGAAGCAATCAGGTCGAGGGTCTGCTGATCGCAGAGTTTAGTTACGGCTTCGGACTTGGGCGTAAGGGTGGGATCGGCGGCGAGTGCGGCGCGACGGGACTCGATAGTGTCGCGCATGTTGTGAGTTTCGACGTAGCGGAGAACCGCAGTTTTGATGCCGCTGAAGGAGAAGTCGAAGTGCGGGCCTTCGGTGTTTGCGGGGGCTTTCTTGTTGGTGATACCGGGCCGTGGAGCGCGATGTTTTATTTCGGCGAAGGTGAAGGGGACGGCGCGGGGATTGCCGTGGGGGGCAAGCGCGTCGATCCAGGGCCCGCCTGGGTAGCCGAGGCCGAGCAGTTTGGCGACCTTGTCGTACGCCTCGCCGGCGGCGTCGTCGACGGTGCGACCTACGTTGCGGTAGGTCCAGGTTTCGCTTCCTTGCTGGTGAGTTGCTAGATAGAGGTGGGTGTGGCCGCCTGAGACGACGAGCGCGAGAAGAGGGAGTTCTAGAGGGGATTCCGAGCGCTCTCGCGTCTCCATGAGGACGGCGTGGATGTGGCCTTCGAGGTGGTTGACGGAGATGAGGGGTTTATCGAGGCCGAGCGTGAGGGCCTTTGCGTAGGTGATGCCGACGAGGAGCGCGCCGGCGAGACCTGGGCCTTCGGTGACGGCTACGGCGTCGAGATCGGCGAAGGTTACGTTAGCGCGAGACATTGCCTCGCGCACAACGGGGACGATGTTGCGGAGGTGTTCGCGGGAGGCGAGTTCGGGGACGACACCGCCGTAGTTGGCGTGGAGCGACATCTGCGAGGCGACGACGTTGGAGAGGGCTTCGCTGCCGGCGCGGACGACGGCGGCTGCGGTCTCGTCACAGGAGCTCTCGATGCCCAGGATCAGGCCGGTCTTTGAGCCACTCTGGCGGCTTTCGGGCATCTCTCTATCATAGGGGAAGGCATGAGGGATCCGTGGAAGGACAATTCGAGGTACAGGGCAGCGCGAGAGATCGTGGTGGCGCTGCGTGCCGCGGGGCATAAGGCTTACTTCGCGGGTGGATGCGTGCGCGATCTGCTGCTGGGGATGGAGGCCAAGGACTTCGATGTGGCTACGAGCGCAACACCTGATATAGCGATGGGGATGTTCACGAAGACGTACTCGGTGGGGGCGCACTTTGGCGTGGTGCTGGTTTGTACGCCGGGGGAAGACGGCTCTGAGATTGCCACGGAGGTAGCTACGTTTCGGCATGACGGGGCGTACAGCGACGGGAGAAGGCCGGACGCGGTGCGGTTTTCAACCGATCCACGCGAAGATGTGCAGCGGCGCGACTTCACGATCAATGGCATGCTGTTCGATCCGCTGGCGGACTCACATGAGGCGGCGATTCTGGACTTTGTTGGCGGACGTGAAGATCTGACGAATCACCTGGTGCGGACGATCGGCGTCGCGAAGGATCGTTTTTCCGAAGACAAGCTGCGAATGCTGCGGGCTGTGCGGTTTGCGTCACGGCTGGAGTTTGAAATTGAGGCTCAAACCGCGGAGGCGATCAACGAGCTTGCGGGGGAGATTACGCAGGTTAGCCTTGAACGGATTTGCGATGAGTTGACGTTGATGTTGACGGAAGGGCATGCGCGGCGCGCGTTCGAAATGTTGTGTGAGCTGGGATTGTTGCAGCATATTTTGCCCGAGGCCGTGAAGATGCGCGGCGTGGAGCAGCCGCCGCAGTTTCATCCGGAGGGCGATGTTTGGGTCCACACGATGCTGCTGCTGGAGAAGCTGAAGCCGGGCGCTTCGGTCGCACTGGCCTGGGGAGCGCTGCTGCATGACATTGGAAAGCCGGCTACGTTTCGGCCACCTGATCCGAAGAAGGCGGGAGATCGAATTCGCTTTGATGGGCACGTGGAGGTTGGAGTACGCATGGCGGAGACGATTCTTGGACGGCTGCGTTTTTCGAATGAGGAGGCCGAACAGATCATTGCGCTGGTCAAGAACCATATGCGCTTCGGGGACATTCTGCAGATGAGAGAGTCGACGCTGAAGCGGTTTCTGCGGCTGCCGAAGTTTGACGAACATCTTGCGCTCCACTGGATGGATTGCATGTCGGCGCATGGGGATTTGAAGCTGTACGAGTTTGCGAAGGAGCGATATGAGGCAGCGCCAGTGGAGGAGATTCGGCCGAAGTTGCTGGTGACGGGCCGGGATCTAATAGCAGCGGGATATCGCCCGAGTCCACAGTTCAAAGAGATGCTGGAGGCAGCCGAGGACGCTCAGCTTGAGGGCGTGGCCACTACGACCGAAGAGGGTCTGGCCGTCGTGAGGGCACGGTGGGGAGAGCCGCACGACGGCTAGTGTGTCGATCGTGAAGAAGTTGTGAGAGCCGAAGACTTCCAGGCCTCCGCGGGGACGAGTTAAGGCCTCAACCGGGACAATTTGGATGCGGCAGAACAGCTTGCCGGATGCATTTTTGTAACGAATTTGTCATCGCGAATTCGGGTGTAGTGTTGAAAGAGACGGAGTGGTCAGACAGAGAATTGCCTGCTATTCTGCATTGCATCTAGAGGGCTTATGGCTACTACGAAATCGCTGCTGAATACGCCTGCCGAGTTCACTCCGAATACACAGTTGACTATTGATGGGCTGCAGGTGCCAGGCCACTCCGGCGAACTGTTGATCGACCTGCTGAACCGGCGTACCGCGGTGGATGCGCAGAAGCCTGTGCCGCAGGTTTGCTATGTGAAGCAGATGGGCCCCATCGAAAGCTGCGACACCTGCCTGGTGAAGGTGAACGGCGAGTTGGCGCGGGCATGTTCGACAAGAGTCTCTGGGGGGATGAAGGTAGAGACCGTTGGCGAAGCGGTTGATATTGCGCAGCGTGAGGCGTTCGATCGCATCCTCGAGAACCATATGCTGTACTGCACGGTGTGCGACAACAACAACCAGAACTGCACGATCCACAACACGACGGCAGTCCTCGATGTGAAGCACCAGCACCGCGAGTACAGGCGGAAGCCGTATGAGAAGGACATGTCGAATCCGTTCTATCGCTATGATCCGGACCAGTGCATTCTGTGTGGCCGGTGCGTAGAGTCATGCCAGAACGTGCAGGTGAATGAGACGCTGTCGATTGATTGGGAGAGTGATCATCCTCGCGTGCTGTGGGATGGCGGAATGCAGATTGAAGGTTCGAGCTGCGTCTCATGCGGGCACTGCGTCACGGTCTGTCCGTGCAATGCGCTGATGGAGAAGTCGATGCTGGGTGAGGCGGGCTATATGACCGACCTGCCGGCTGCAACACTGAACAATATGATCGACGTAGTGAAGGGCGTTGAGCCGCCGATTGGGTATGGCCCGATTCTTTCGCTCTCTGAGATGGAGTCGGAGATGCGCAACGAGCGGACGAAGCGCACCAAAACGGTCTGTACTTATTGCGCGGTGGGATGCAGCTTCGAGGTGTGGACCAAGGATCGCCATATTTTGAAGGTCGAACCGTGGCATGGGCCTGCGAATGGAATCTCTACCTGCGTGAAGGGCAAATTCGCATGGGGGCACATTAATTCGGACGACAGGTTGGTCAAGCCGCTGTTGCGCGATGGCGAAGGCTTTCGCGAGATTGAATGGAAGGAAGCGCTCGACATCATCGAGCACACCTTCAAACGCATCAAGAACGATCACGGGCCGGATGCGCTGGGGTTTATTGCCTCTTCGAAGTGCACCAATGAAGAGAGCTTCGTCATGCAGAAGCTGGCGCGTGCGGTGATCGGGACCAACAATGTCGATAACTGCGCTCGCTACTGCCAGAATCCGGCGACGATGGGTTTGCAGCGCACTGTCGGCTACGGTGGCGACTCGGGATCGATTGCGGATATCGAGAAGGCTGGGCTGGTGCTGATCGTGGGCGCGAATCCTGCGGAGAACCATCCTGTGCTTTGCACGCGGGTCAAGCGTTCGCACAAGCATCGTGGGCAACGGTTGATTGTTGCCGACCTTCGCAAGCACGAGATGGCCGAGCGCGCCGATATCTTCTTCCGTCCGAATCCTTCGACCGACGCTGTGTGGATGTGCGCGGTCTCGAAGTACATCATCGACAGCGGCCTGGCGAAGATAGACTTCATCAACAAGTGGGTGAATCACTTTGACGAGTTCAAGAAATCGCTCGAGCCATTCACGATGGAGTATGCCGAGAAGATCACCGGCGTTCCTGCGGCAACGCTGACGACGGTGGCGCATGAGATTGCGGCGGCGGATGGCACCTGCATTCTGTTTGCAATGGGCGTGACGCAGCACTGCGGCGGGTCGGACACGGCGACCGCGCTCTCGAATCTGCTGTTGGTGACTGGCAACTACATGCGGCCGGGGGCTGGTGCTTATCCGCTGCGCGGCCACAACAATGTGCAGGGCGCGAGCGACTACGGCTCGATGCCGAACGTCTTCAGCGGATACCAGAAGGTGGACGATCCCGATGTCGTCGCGAAGTTCGAGGCCGACTGGGGCGTGACGCTGCCGACTACTACCGGCAAAGACAATCACCAGATGATGGAAGCGATTCTGGCTGGGACGATGAAGTCGCTGTATATCAAGGGCGAGGACACGATCACGTCAGATTCGAACGCGAACTTTGTTGCCAGCGCGTTGGAGAAGCTCGAGTTTTTTATCGTGCAGGATATAAATTTCTCCGAAACCTGTCGCTACGCCGACCTGGTGCTGCCGGCGGCGGCTTCGCTGGAGAAAGACGGGACCTTCACCAGTACAGAGCGACGCATTCAACGCATCAATAAGGCGATGGAGCCGTTGGGAGAATCGAAGGCCGATTGGGAGATCATTCAACTGATCGCAAACCGGATGGGCGGGAACTGGAACTACAAACATCCTTCCGAGATCATGGACGAGGTAGCGCGGCTGACTCCGCTGTTCGCCGGGGTAAGCTATACACGTCTGGAGGGCTTCGACAGCCTGCAGTGGCCTGTACATGCTGACGGGACAGACACGCCGTTGCTGTTTACCGAGGGCTTCCCCTTTCCCGATAAGAAGGCGCGGTTCTTCCCGATCGAGTACATTCCGCCGTCAGAGGAGACCAGCTCACTCTACGATCTGCACCTCAACAACGGCCGTCTGCTGGAGCACTTTGAGCAAGGCAGCATGACCTTCCGCACGCCTGGAATTAAAGAGATTACGCCGAACAGCTGGCTCGAGGTGTCGCCGGAGCTGGCAGCCGAGCGCGGCGTGACCTCGGGCCGGTATGTGCAGGTGGCTTCGCCGCATGGCAAGGTGAGAGTGCAGGTGCTGGTGTCGGACCGTGTGAAGGGCAAACAGCTTTACATGACGCTGAACTCGGTCGAGGAGCCCGTGAACAAGCTGACCGGCGACTTTGCGGATCGCCAGACGCACACGCCTGCGTTCAAGGAGACGGCCGTTAACATGACGGTGCTGCCGGAGCAGGGTGAGAATCCGCTGCCACGAAGGAACTTCCGCTATGGCAAGCGAACGCCGCAACCTGGACTCGAAATTGAACGCAAGTGGGCACGCAAGGACTACCACCTGCCAGGGACCGCTGCTGCTGACAAGCTTGTTCAGATATCTTCCACCACTGTTTAGTTTCTTGAGGAACTGTTATGGCCAAGCCCATTGCTTTCAAACCGATTACTGTCGACTTCAAAGCCGACCTCGTGCGCAAGCTTGAGAAGGCTCCTGAAGAGCACGCCGAGGCGCTGCTGCTGGCCTACGATGTGCTCGAAGAGGCGCACCGGAAGGGTTTGCTGAGCCTGCTTCATGGTGCGATCGGTGCGAAGGATACGATCTTCAATACACTATCGAAGTACGCCTCGCAGCCAGAGGGCATCGCAGCGATTCGTAATCTGCTGACAGCCGCTAAGATCCTGACTGAACTTGATCCAGAGGTGCTCGATCAGCTCTCAAAGGTGATGGCGCATGCCACGAAAGAACATCAGGCGGAGCGCGATGCTCCTAGCCTGTTGCAGCTTGCGAAACGTGCGACAAGCGAAGACAGCCGCCGCGGGCTTTCGTTCATGACGCTGGTTCTCTCGGGGCTGGGCAGGTCGCTGAAGAGCTAAGCAGTCCGATCTCAGGTCGCCCGCACAGGTGGCGGCTATGGTCAAATAAACGATGTGACTCATTCCTTCGACATCGGCAGTGCAACTCATCAGGTCCCGGTAGGCCGGGGCAAGCTTTTTCTCATCGCAGGACCATGCGTGATTGAATCCGAAGGCCACGCGCGTAAGATGGCTGACGCCATTCAGCGCATCACATCGGATCTCGGCGTTCCGTACATCTTCAAGGCCAGCTACGACAAGGCAAATCGCACCTCCATCAAGAGCTTTCGCGGGCCCGGGCTGGTAGAGGGCTGCCGGATTCTGCGCGAAGTTGGAAAGAGTACCGGACTACCGGTATTGACCGATGTTCACACCGCCGTCGATTGTGACGCTGTTGCAGAGGCTGTCGATGTGCTGCAGATTCCTGCGTTCCTGTGCCGCCAGACGGACCTGCTAATCGCGGCAGCCGAAGCCACGAAGAAGACCGGCGGAGCGATCAACGTAAAGAAGGGTCAGTTCGTTGCGCCGTGGGATATGCGGCACGCTGTTGAGAAGATTCGCGAGAGCGGCAACGATCGCGTTTCTCTGACCGAGCGCGGAGCCAGCTTCGGATACAACAACCTCGTCGTGGATATGCGCTCGCTGCCCGTGATGCGTGGGTTTGCGCCGGTGGTCTTCGATGGAACGCACTCGGTGCAGACGCCATCCGCTGGCAATGGCGTCAGTGGCGGACAGCCGGAGTTCATTCCCGTGCTGGCCCGGGCCGCAGTTGCGGCTGGTGTGGATGGGGTTTTTCTTGAGGTGCATGACAATCCTGCTGAGGCGAAGTCCGATGGAGCCAATGCGCTGCATCTGAACCATCTGAGAGCTGTGCTGGAACAGCTGCTGGCCGTGCACGCCGCCGTTAGTTAGAAGCATGTCCTGCCGGACGGGCCCGCTGCGCGTGGTGCGGCCACTTCGTGGCCTGTGTACCCTCTTCGTGGCGCTCTCGTTGCTCGGGAGATATCGACTTAAAAAAAGCGGCCCCTCATTGAGGGGCCAATCTGCCTTGGTTCTCTCTGGTTAGGAGAGGTTTTTGCGAGTGCGATCTAAGTCGCTATCTCGGCAAACTTGTGGACGGTGCGGGAAAACTGCACCGTCCTGGGGGAGGGCTACTGATTCACCTCTTGTGGTGAACTTACTCCCGTGTGGGAGGTCTTTGGCGTTGTCGCTGCGCTGGACGCCGAATCGGAGCTCATCGTCGCCAAGCTGTTATGGAGTAGCGTGACTTTGACACCATTCACAACTGCCTGTTCTCCATCGGCTGGCTTCTCAGTGTTCTTGCCTAGGCCAGTCTTGTAAATACGGTAGACGGGGACCTGATGCTCAGTGACGAGGTAGCGGACGACAGAGTCAGCCATCGCCTGCGAGGTCTGAACACCCGATTTGCTGTAACCCTGAACTTCGATGATGTAGCCCTTCTCGTTGCCTAGGGTGGTGGCTAGATTGTCGAGATCGGACTTACCGGTAGGCCCAAGAGCCGTCCGGCCGGCAGCGAACTTTACTGCGGTGGATGAGACGGTCTGGTACTGATCGAGATTGCCGACCGTGTGACCGAGGGAGTCCGTACGGGTGCTTGCGTTGCTCGCCAGCGTTTGAGCGGAGTTTGCGCGATTGGCTGCATCCTGCGCGTGCTGGTCTGCCGTGTTCGCAGAGTTCATGGCATTCTTGATGCCTGCCTGCGAACGGCCGTCTACATCTTTGATATCGTTAGCGTTCTTGGCCTGGAGCTGATCGAGCTCGTTGACTTGATCCTTGATCGGAGCAGTCTGCCTGTTTACCCACTTCTTGCGGGCAAACGGATTCATGTGGCCCCAGAAGCCTTCCTTCGACTGATCGGTCAGAGGCTTGCCGGTCGCGTAGGTGCCATCCGCATTCGTTGCGGGGGCGGTGCCAGAGGTTGAAGTTGCTACTGTGGAGTCTGTTGTTTGGGCCGCGGGAGTGCTGGTCTGAGCGAACGCTGAGAGGCCCATTGCACTGCCTAGCAGTATAGCCGGGAGGCCGAAAGTTGTTCCAGATTTGATCATTTGGCTTGCTCTCCTATCCTGACTCTGCGCCTGTTTTCCAGACGTCAACATGCACTTGCTAGAGCAGGTAGTGTGCCAAACCGCTAAAACGTATCAACTCGCTGAAAAGAAGTTGTTTACGGGAATTGTGAATATTCGCTCAGGAGGGAGATTACAACCAACTCACGCAAAATCTTCCCGACAGGCAGGTAACTATTACTTGGTGACCCTATTTCGTGTCTACGCTAATGATGTGAATCTCGGGCATTTGGGTGTTCCAATTGCCGGGAATTGACTCGAAGATAAGGCGAAAGTCCCGTTCGTCGCCCGGCTTCAGGGGGGATGCGCTGATCGGCTGAATGTCGACGTAGGGTTCACGCACCCGAATAACCGAAAGCGGCAATGTCTCGACTTGAGGAGGCATGGCCTCGTCGTTCCGGAAGATCACCTGTACGGTAACGCCGGAGACGGTCTGAGGGCCGGAGTTCTGAATGTGGCCGTCGATGAAGGTTGATTTTCCTCCCGAGAGACTGGTCGACTCACTCATCGCCAGTTGCGACAGAGGGAGCTCCGCGGCATAAGCGGCCAATGGCTGAATCGTATTCGGAGGAGCCTGCGACTTGTGGCGCGTTGCAAAGACCAAGCCAAGGATTACAGCCAAGACCACCAATCCAGCCACCCCCCAGGGCGCGATCGGCATACGGCCTCCCTCAGGGGGCTTGCTCGAGAACATTGCAGGCTGCTGGCTATTACCTAGGGGGACCGGGGCTTGACGCGAGGAATCAGGTGAATTAACCGGGGTATCGAGCGGACGACTCTGTTCGTTCATAAGCCGAGATTTTATACCGCAGCACGTCATGGACAACGGGAATCGCGCCTCGGCATATCGTCTGTGGCACATTCCCAAAATGGAACCAATGGGGGTTCAGCAAAAAACTCGCCAGATTTTCATCTACGCCTCGAAACATTTTGGTGCATTCTCGCGTTAAGGATCATCTATAGGGTGTCGGCCAATTTGTCTATCGCTAGGGCCAACCGAGATCCGAGATACAGCGAGGAGAGGCTAGACATGGACGAACAAGTGGAAATTTCGCCGCAGTTCTCCCCATCGCTGATTGACGTGTCAGATGCCTCGATTGCAGGTGAGGGTGTGTCGATTCCAGTCGCCGCAGACCGCCTGTACCAATTCGCCGCACTTACTGCTGGCCTGTTCCTGCTTTTCACGCTGCTCTAAATCCAGCTTGACTCGCCGGCCGACGCTTCGCAAACAATCGATCCGTCGGCTGATTCACGCGAAACTGGCGCGCTTGACCTTCTGGCGGAAGTCTTCGCCCTGCATCTCGACAACAACACACATCTCCTGCAGCCTTGAACGCATGCGCTCGCCGATCCTGTCGCCGAGGGTCTCCTCGCGCATCAGGCCACGGGGGGCGCTCTCGGTTCCCAGCGGACCTGCATTGGGATAGTTCGTGGTGATGATCGTCGTTCGGCGGTCGTTGTAGCGGGTGTTGAGGATGTGAGCCACCGTGTCCCACACCCAGTCCGTGGGCTTGGACGCGCCGAGTTCGTCGAGCACCAGCACCTCGGCGTCGAAGACAGGGGCGAGAACCTCGAGTTCGGTCGCTGAGACTTTGTTGTTGTAGCTGTTCTGGACTTGCTTCAGAAGGTCGCGATAGTCGAAGAAGAGGCCGGTTGCGCCGCGTTCCGCTACCAGCGCCTGCAGAATACCTACAGCCAGATGCGTCTTGCCCACACCGATCGAACCAGTCAGCAGCAGCCCGGTCCCAGCGGTCTCGATGGGATAGCCATCAACGAACTTCCGGGCGCGAAGATGGGCCAGGCCGAGCGACCGATTGGAAGAAGGAAAATTTGTCTCGTAACTCTCCAGCGAGCAGTGCTCGTAGCGCTTTGGGATATGGGCGCGGCCCAGCATTCGTTCGGCCCGCTTCTGGACCCGGCAGACACAGTCTTTGACGAACTGCCTGCCATCCTCCTGCAGGATGCGCATGCCTGACCCACCGCATATCGTACAAACTTCACTCATGGCCGTCCTTTCAGTATGGCAGCATCTGAATCCAATTGCCCCCTGTGCGAATCTGAGTTAAACTGAGGAAACTGCTTGAGCGCTCCGAAAAGGCGCAAGCGGCGGCGCGACAGGCCCTTCGATGTGACGTGAACTCTTCCGTTGCAAGCGATCCGCGAGCCGGCAGGCATACCCCAAGATTGAGAAAAGGATAGTTACCATGCCAAAAGAAGGTATTCACCCGAAGTACGACAACATCCACGTCAAGTGCGCCTGCGGGAACACGTTTGAAACCCGCTCCACGCATAAGGGCGACATCGTCGTCGAAATCTGCTCCGCCTGCCACCCGTTCTTTACCGGCAAGCAGAAGCTGATCGACACCGCAGGTCGCGTCGAGCGCTTCCGCCGTAAGTTCGCAAAGTCGGACGCCGGCAAGGCCGAGACTGCCGCGAAGTAAGCGGACGCCTAAACCATCCAGGGGCCTCCGCCAGCCGCGGGGGCCTTTGTTTTGTCTAAACTAATCCAGAGAACCACGAGCAGCTGTTGCTATGAAGAAGCGTTACACACTCGAACAGAAGCGCTGGGACGACCCGGCCGAGCACGCAATGCCGGAGCACTCCCGCGTGCCTGCGAGCTTCACCATCGGCAACATGAAGATCGCTCCTGCGACGGTGCTTGCTCCTATGGCTGGGGTAACCGACACGGTCTTTCGCCGCTTCATCAAGAACGCCAGCCAGTTCACGACTCCCGCAGATGGCCTTGCGGACTCGTCGGCTGATGTTGATAGCGTCACGTCGAACCAGCAATCAGGCTGCGGCCTCATTATGACGGAGTTCACCTCCGCCGATGGTCTCTCTCGTATGCGCGAGACCAAGCGCAAGCGCTACCTGACGTACTACGACGACGAACACCCCATCTCTGCACAGCTCTTCGGCTCGAATCCTGCAACACTCGCCGATTCTGCGCGTATCGTGCAGGACGCGGGTTTCGACCTCGTCGATCTGAACCTTGGCTGCCCGGCCAAGCGCGTCGTCGCGTGCAATGGTGGCTCCGGTCTGCTGCGCGATCTGCCGCTGATCGAGACGATCTTCAAGACCGTCCGCGCTGCCGTTTCAATTCCCTTCACCGTGAAGTTCCGCATGGGCTGGAACGACAAACACATCGTCTGCGTCGAGCTCGCGAAGATGGCGGAAGACTGCGGCCTGAACGCCGTCGCACTGCACGCTCGCACACGCGAAGACGGCTACACGGGCCAGGCTCGATGGGAGTACATCGCTGCCGTCAAGGACGCCGTGAAGATTCCTGTAATTGGCAACGGCGATATCCGCACCCCGGAGGACGCTGCCGCGATGGTCGATATCACTGGCTGCGACGCCGTGATGATCGGCCGCACCGCGCCGTCGAATCCGTGGATCTTCCGCCAGATCGCGCAGTACACCGCAACAAAGGAAGCTACTGGCGTCGGCACCTACGACCAGCCAACGGATCAGGACCGCTATCGCATGATCCGCACCTACTTCCAAATGCTGGTCGATGAGATCGCCGTCGAAGAGCGAGCCGAAGCCGCGCGTGCAGAGGCTATCACCGCTGCAGGACAGGTCGCACGCGAGCAGCGCCATCGAGACTGCGTCGGAAAGATGAAGCAGTTCGCAAGCTGGTTCACGCACGGCGTTCCAGGCGGCGGCGCTCTGCGCAAACAGATCTTCGAATCGAAGAACGGCGATGCGGTTCTCGGCGCAATCGAGAACTTCTTCGCCAACCGCGTTGACGATTCCTCGAACCTTCCTTTGGCCGCTGCGTCCGAAGAGCAAATTTTCGCATCCGTTGCGTATTGCGATTGATCTAAACACACAGAGCCGAAATAGACAGGGCCGGTTTGGTAAGTCCGGTTCACCCCTCACCCGAGGGGGCCTTGTCCTCCGGAAGACTGAAGACCGGTGAGACCCACGGCGTAGTCAGGCGTGTGCCCAAAGCACAGCCGACGACGCATGGGTCAGGACAACATCCGGCAGAGCATCGCTCCCCTGATAGATCGCAGCCCATGCGAACTCAATTCAAGGAGCAATACCAATGCTGCAACTCAATCACATTAATCTGAGCGTCTCCGATGTTCCTGCTCTCTCCGACTTCTTTGAGCGCTGCCTCAATTTCAAAGTCACAGAACGTCGAGGCAACAACAAGTTCGCCGTGTTGGAAGGAGAAGACAGCTTCGTCCTCATCCTGATGCATGGCAAAGATGTAACGACCGCCAGCTATCCCACGATGTTCCACGTCGGTTTCATCGTGAAGGACGAGGCCACAGTGCGAGCGACACATCAACAAATGATCGCAGCCGGTTATGAGGCGCCTCCGCCCGCACGCATCCAGCGCGGTGGTGATCCGACCTTCGGCTTCTACCATCCGGCACCGGGTGGGATCCTCGTGGAAGTCAGCACTCCAATCGTTGCGATGAAGGAGACATAGAGCCTATTGGCCACCTGTCGTCTTTACGATGCAGGACGACAGGCGGAGAGGGCTCAGACTCTTCCCTGCAACGCGTGTGTCGAAGGCGAGCCTGCGTCTGTACTTCGTTTGCGCCAGACGGCCTTCACCTTCGCGCGCCATCGTTCATCGAGCGCTACGAGGCTCCATTCGACCCGAGGTGAAAGGTAACGCAGCACGACCTCCGTCGCGGGATGAATGCGCAGTGCTGGAGCCACGAGATACAGCCGTGGGGGCTCGGTCGAGAGCCGCAGGCCACCGAAGTATCCGTGCCGCTGAAACTCGCCCAGGCCAGTGTTGTGATCCGGATTCTGCAGGTGATGCCACCGCACGCGCACCCAGTAATCAAGCCCCTGCAGGGCAAGGTGCAGATCCTCGTCGGCTTTCAACTCGATGACGGCCAACCTTCCGTCGTCGGTGACGCCGAGAAGGTCGAGCATCCCACGATCTGCCGCAGCAAACGCGGGCACCTGCGTGTAAACATGCTTCGGATCGAGTCGCGCATCGAGTGGTTCGACGTCGCGCCGCAGCACACTCTCGAGCCAGCGCTCGGGCTGCATGCGATAGAGAGGATCGCGCTTGTCGCCTCCTGCAATGCGCCGCGCAAACAATCGCGCCACCAGATCTCGCAGCTCGCTCGCGTTTTCTTCGGTCAGCAGAGTCTCGTTTGCGCCGGCCCCGAACGTGATCTCCTGTGCGCTGTTGAAGGAGTTGCCCGAATAGCCCATACGGACCCGCGCAAACTCGAGACCATGTAGTAAAAACGCAAGTTCGGTGCCGCTACGGAGGCGCTGCTCCACGACTTCGCGCATCGTCTCGGGTACGAGCGCCATCACGCGTAGCCTGGACTCGGCAAATCTCTCCTGTGCGGCTTGCTCGTTGGGGGCATGCATCAGGCGAGTGGTCAGGTTGCCATGATCCGCGGCATCGCGCTGCTCCAGTTCTTCCGACTTCTGGTCGAGCTCCCACAGCTCCCACTGTGCAACGTTCGCATTGAGCCACGCCATCCGTGACAGGGTCAGCATGGCCATGCCGCGTGGCACGATCAGCTTCAATCCTTGATACAGCCTCCGTCCGTCACCGGATTCGCGGCAATGCTGCAACCACAAAATCCCGAGTGTCAGGATGCCGTCAACAGTGGTCTGCGTCTCCTCTTCGTTGACGGCGATTACAGCCCACGCCTTCTGTCCCTGCACTAGCGAACCACGCGCATATGCCGGGCCGAAGCTCTTCTCGAGATCCATCGCAGTGCGTAGTGCGTCCACTTTGAACTCGGGGAAGCTGCGCAGCAGAACGCGGTCGAGCACACGCAGATATTTCACGCGCGTCGCCTCTCGCGTCGAGGGAGTGCGCCGATCGCGATCTGTTACAAGTTCCAGCGTCTGCGGTTTGGTTTGGCCGAATCGATGCGTGCTCAGCCGCAGCACGCCGTTGCGCAGCACCGTGCCACTGACGCGGCGCACCAGATTGCGATCCTCTCCCCACAGATGCAGGGTGCAGCGGCCGTGTTCGGTCGCCAGCTTATATTTCGCCTCGCGCATGTCGAACAGAACCTTGCCGTCTTCGAGCACCACGGCGCGGGGAGATTCAGCTAAAAAAGATTCGAGTGCGACGGATATTTGTTCCACCGTCTGCACGGGCTCCGCGGAGGAGACTCTTGGCGGCATAGTCGAACGTTAACACATTTGCGAAATTGAAAGAATCTACAGAGGAAGCTTGAAGTGGAAGTCGGAGATGCGCAAGCCGTGGCGGAAGTAGAACGCGTGCGCCTCATGTCGATGCGTTCCCGAATCGAGCATGAAAGTGGTGCATCCTGCTTCCCTGGCCAGCGCGATCAACCAGGTCAGCATAGACTCGCCATGGCCCTTCGAGCGGGCGCCATCGTCGGTCACTAGGTCATCTACATAAAGCGTCTTGCCGCTCCACAGCAGATTCTGGACGCGGAAGCCAGCAACCGACACGATGATGCCGTCAGATTCCAGGAAGGCGAGTTGATAACCCTCTGCCTGCTGCGTCTGAATGCGGCCGACGAACTCTTCCGCGATCAACGCAGGCCGAAGCTGCCGCATCACCGGAAAGCAGCGGTCGATCTCGCTCGGTATCGTGGCAATCTGAATGGAGGGCATGAGCGGGTGACCCGCTACCACCCTTCCTTAGCGCGTAGATGCGTGATGTGAGCCACGTGATGGCGCGAGTGCCATGCGTACGTCAGGGCCGCCAGTTCAACAGTGACAGGCCCATCTTCGGGGTGCTTGTATCCGCGCTGCCACTGGATCTCGTCGAGCGATTGAAACAACATCACCCAGCGGGCATGAAGACTCTCCACCAACTCCAGCGACCACTCCACCGGCGCCGCCATGTCATGCAGCTTCGCCCAGGAAACTTCGTTATAGCTCTTGACCACTGGCCAATCCTCGGTCAGCGCAAGCTTCACCCGCACATAGGCATTCATGTGGCTGTCCGCGACGTGGTGGACCACCTGCCGCAACGTCCATCCGCCTTCGCGATAAGGTGTAGCCAGCTGAGCCGAACTCAATCCATCGACCGCATTGCGCAGTTGCTCGGGCAACTCCGCCAGCGTTGCAATCGCTTCGGTTCGCTCGTCCGGGGAGATGGTTGCGGGCGGCACAAAATCGCCTATGGGGTACTTCGGATCGATATCAGTCAGTGCCATGGCCCCTCCTCCATACCTCTAACAAGCAACTTAGCACACAGGATTGTGTAACCTACCATGAAGATTCCGTTGCGCGCCGCGAACCTTTCTCTAATGAAACTCTCAGCATTACGCCCACTCATCCTTCTTCTTTGCGTGATCCATAGTTCTGCGCAGCAGCACATGCCACCTAGCTCGCACGGCTCGCAGCCCCCCGGTACGATTCTCACCCAAGGCCCCTATGTGGGCTTCGACAGCAACGACTACCCCGGCGATGAAAAACTGCCCACGTTGCACCGCCACTTCGCCTTCGTCGGATACTGGCTCAACAATCCGCCAGGCGAATACCACAATGGCTGGGTCGGCAAACGCGAAGTTCTGGTGCGTAACGGGTTTGGCTTTCTTGTCCTGGCCAACGGCCGCATCGAATCGGAGATAAAAAGGGCCAAACGGTCAGGAACCTCTCCGGCAACGCTGGGAGCCCAAGACGCAATGGCGGCCATCGTCGCAGCGCATCGGGATAACTTCGTCACCGGCACCATTATCTTTTTGGATCAGGAGGAAGGCGGCCGACTTACCGACGATCAATCTGCGTATCTGCTTGCATGGACAGAGACCGTGGCCTCGAAATCCGGCTATCTCCCTGGGGTCTATGCCAGCGGCCAGCCAGTCAGCGACGGTCCTGCCAAGACCATCACTACGGTGCAGCATATTCGTGAGCAGGTCACCTCACAGCATTTGCACGAGATCACAATCTTTGTTTATCAGGACGCATGTCCGCCAGCCAACGGATGCAGCCTGCAGCCACCGTCGCTCAGCGCCAGCGGGACTCCCGAAATCGCAGCCTGGCAGTATGCGCAGTCCCCACGACGCAAAGCGATCACCGCCGCATGCAGCAAGACCTATGCCGCCGACGGCAACTGCTATGCTGCCGACCTGCCGCAGTTGCCGCTCGATCTAAGCGTTTCGGGATCGGCCGACCCTTCGCATGGACGCTGAATCGGCACGAAAATTTCACGAATCTCCATGAAAAATAAATGCCTCCGGGCATACTGCGGCGGAACCTCCATGAAAGTGAGATTTGCCGCGGCTCTCGGGGAAGCCTAGAATCAATCTAGATGACCATACCCGCACCCGACCACAAACGCTACTTCATCGAAAAACTTGGTCTTTCGGAACGTCTGATGGAACGCTGCCTGGGTGAAGCCCTTTCAGCGGGAGGCGACTACGCTGATCTTTATTTTGAGTCGGTTACGTCCACCTCGCTGGGTATCGATGAGTCTCTGGTCAAGTCGGCGAGCCAGGGGATCAGCGTAGGGTGCGGCATCCGCGTCGTCTCTGGCGAGCGTACCGGCTATGCCTACACCGACGATCTTTCGAGCGATCGGCTTCTCCGCGCAGCCCGAACCGCAGCCCTGATCGCCAGCGGCCCAGCCAAAGAGCTGATGAGCGGCTTTCGCCAGACCGACACCCCTTCTCTCTACCCTGTAGCAGGAGCTACGAGCGACGCCGAGATCGCTGCCAAACTGGCCCTTATCGAACGCGCCGACAAAGCCGCCCGCGCCTATGACTCGCGTATCACGCAGGTTCGCGCCGGCTTCAACGATGAACTACGCCGCATCCTCGTCGCAGCCTCCGACGGCACCTTCGCCTCGGACACGCAACCCCTCGCGCGCCTGAACGTCTTCGTCATCGCGAAAGATGGTACTAACACCGCACGCGGCACCAGCGGCGGCGGCGGCCGCGTCACGATGGATTTCTTCGAAGGCGACAAATCGCCCGAACATTACGCCCGCGAAGCTGCACGAACCGCGATCCTGCAACTCGGCGCGATTGAAGCACCGGCGGGCGAGATGCCCGTCGTTCTCGGCCCCGGATGGCCCGGCGTTCTGCTGCATGAAGCGGTCGGTCACGGCCTCGAAGCCGATTTCAATCGCAAGAAGACATCAGCCTTCGCCGGTCTCATCGGACAACAGGTTGCGAGCCCCAAGGTCACGGTCGTCGACAATGGCCTGATGCCCGGACGTCGCGGCTCCATCAATATGGACGATGAGGGCAACCCGACTCAGGAGACGGTGCTAATCGAAAACGGCATCCTGAAAGGCTTCCTCTCCGACAAGCTCAATTCGCGCCTGATGGGCATGCCCAACACCGGCAGCGGACGCCGCGAGAGCTATCACCATATCCCCATGCCGCGCATGACCAATACCTACATGCTCAATGGCGAGGATATGCCCGAAGACATCATCAAGAGCGTCAAGCGCGGCCTCTACGCCGTCAACTTCGGTGGCGGGCAGGTCGACATCACGAACGGCAAGTTCGTCTTCTCGGCCAGCGAAGCGTATCTGATCGAGGATGGTAAGGTAACGCGCCCCGTGAAGGGGGCAACGTTGATCGGCAACGGCCCTGAAGCATTGAAGTATGTGTCGATGGTCGGCAACGATCTCGCACTTGATGAAGGCATAGGCACCTGCGGCAAGGCGGGGCAAAGTGTGCCAGTCGGCGTAGGCATGCCCACAGTAAAGCTCGACCGCATGACGGTCGGGGGAACGGGACAATAATGGCAGTCGAACGCGAAAAAATCTATGAGTGCGAAGTGAAACGCCGTCGCGTAAAGGTCGGCGGAGGCTACGAGCCATTCTGGAAGGTAAAGCCGGTGGCCGATGCGCTTGTCGATAACGACACCGAGTTTCGTTGCAAAGACTGCTTCGGCGAGGTCAAGTTGTTAGGCCGCAACGGCAAAGCAGGCTCCGTGCCGTACGTCGAACACAAGTCCCCAGCCGACTCCGAGTACTGCGCCAACGGAATGCTGTTCAAAAAAGCAACAGATGGACGAGAACCGAGGCCTTCACAGCGCCCCGTAGAGTAACGACCTGTTTTTCTTCGAGATTCTTTCTCGGCCCATACGCACGACAACTGAAAGTATGACCTAACGTACGACCCAACCGCACCCGTACTTCGAGGTATCTCATGGCAATCGAACGCGAAAAATTCTACGAATGTGAAGTGAAGCGTCGTCGCGTCAGAGCCGCCGGTGGTTACGAGTCGTTCTGGAAGGTCAAGCCCATAACAGTTGCGCTCGAAGATAACGACACTGAGTTTCGCTGCATGAGTTGCGGTGGCGCAGTGAAGGTGTTCAAACGCCGCTCAGAAGACGGACCGGCCACACACATCGAGCATAAATTGAAGAGCGACTCCGAGTACTGCGCCGCCGGCATGTACTTCCTGAAGGCCACTGACGGCCGGGAGCCACGCCCCTCAGCATCCCCTGTTCGCTGAGACAGCCCGCTGAGTTTAGCTCCAGCCGGGCTGTCACCCATCGCAATCATCCAAATGGGCCTACCTACGCGCCGATGGCTATGGCTTTGGGATGACGCCAAGCTGCTGCATCATCGTCAGGTTATCCATCAGGATTCGACTGTCCTTCATCTTGCCTCCGACCAGGCGGTCGATGACGACACCCTTGACGTTGACCCTCCTGCCCGTAGCAGGAACACCGAGAAACGTCCCTCGATGCGTGCCGGTCCAAGTGAAGCGAGTGACAACCTTGTCTCCACTAGCCACCGTCTCGTCCACAACCCAATGGATATCGGGGAATGCGGCGCGCATCATCCCAATCACCTCTTTCAAACCCTCTCGTCCTTGCTGCTGACCCGGAAGAGGATCAAGCTCGACAAAGTCGACCGCGACAAGTTGATCGGCTTGCTCCAACCGCCCCTGATTGATGACCTCTTCTAAAAATCTGGCGATGACTGAGACGTTCCCAGATACGCTCCCAGACTCTGACACTCGCATCTCCTGATTCAGCATGTGTGGAATACAGCGAGGATCATATCAGCCACTTCCTGGCTCATCCATTGCTTGCAGCCGTCAGAAAAGTCCGCTAAAACCAATTATCCTGAAGAGACCATGCCAACCCAGACGACCACGAACCTCCGCCAGCTCGCCTCCGATGTCCTCAGCCACGCTCTCAAGGCTGGAGCCACCGATGCCGAGGCCGTCGTCTATGAAGGCGACGAATTCTCAGCGCTGGTTCGATTGGGACAAGTTGAAACCCTGAAAGAATCAGGTTCGCGAGCAGTCGGTCTGCGCGTCTTCATCGGCCAGCGTACTGCAAGTACCTCATCATCCGATTTTTCAAGCGAGAGCATCGCACGCCTCGTCGAGGGCGCCATCACCCTTGCGAAGATCACCAGCGAAGACCCATTCGCCGGCCTTCCCGAAGCGCATGAGTTCGGCAAGATCGAAGAAGATCAGCACCTCTACTTTGATGACGTGAATGAGATGCCGCCTGCCGAGCGCATCGAGATCGCCCGTCGCACCGAAGCCGCCGCGATGGCCTACGATTCCCGCATTCAAAACTCCGGCGGTGGCGACTTCGACACCTCCACCTCCCACAAGATCCTGATGAACTCCCGCGGCTTCACCGGCGAGTACCGTCGCAGCTACTGTGGCTTCTCCGCCGCGCCCATCGCGCATGACGAGAAAGGCAACATGCAGCGCAACTATTGGTTCTCGAACTCGCGCACCGTGAAAAAACTCGAGAACCCCGAGGAGATTGGTCAGGAGGCTGCACGCCGTACCCTGAGGCGACTCGGCGCGCGCCAGGTCAAGACGCAAAAAGCACCGGTCGTCTTCTCGCCCGAGATTGCACGCTCGATCATCGGCAACATCTTCGACGCAGCCAACGGCGACGCCATCTATCGCAACGCCTCCTTCTTCAGCGGCATGCTCGGTGAACAAGTCGCCGGCGAAAACATCACCGTCATCGACGACGGCACCATCATCCACGATGGCATCGGCGGCTTCGGCACACGCCCCTTCGACGGCGAAGGCCTGCCCACGCGCCGCACCATCCTCGTCGAACGCGGCGTTCTGAAGAACTACGTCAGCAACACCTACACAGCGCGCAAGCTCAATATGCAGTCCACCGGCAACGCCTCACGCGGACTTGCCGGCAACCCCGGCATCGGCGCAGGCAACTTCTTCCTCGAAGCCGGCACGCTAACGCCCGAGCAGATCATCGGAGAAATACCAAACGGCCTCTACGTCACCGAGACGATGGGCTTCGGCGTCAACCTCGTCACCGGCGACTACTCCCAAGGCGCCAGCGGCCTGTGGATCGAGAACGGAGAACTCGCCTACCCGGTCGAGGAGATCACCATTGCCGGCAACCTCAAAGACATGTACAAGAACATCGTCGCCATCGGCAACGACCTCATCTTCCGCGGAGCCAGCGCGGCCCCCACTATCCACATCGAAGGCATGACTATCGCCGGTGCGTAACAACCACAACTATCTAGCTATCCGTCACAACCGTTCCTTGATGGAAGACGATCTTCCAACCCTCGGCAGTCCTCTGCCAGATAGTCGATCTACGCGTGACGCGTGTACCGTCCTGCACAAGCGTATAGGTCATGAGAAATACATTTTCAGCGAGTCTCCGGCACTGGAACTCTGATGTCTCCCACACATCATCATCGCCCGCAGCGTACCGCTTCTCCAGCTCATCCAGAACAGTGTTTCTTGAGTAGCGACGACCCGAAGCACCCACCTCCCAAAACTCCTCAACCGTCATTCGCTCGAAGTCTTCCCGCGAGACTCCAAACTCTGCCCGATGAAAGATCGGCTCGCGCGCGGAGAGCTCTTCAAGAACCTCGGCGAGTTCGGGATCGGTCTCAAGTTTGGGTTCCGTCGCGGCAGACCGGTGAACGGGAGGATTCATGGCGGCAGTATAGCTACCCCGATCGCAGAGACGAAGAGATAACGATTGCGGCGCGTAAGTTGTAGCGCATCATAGGATAACCGCGACTACAATTCTGGATGTGGCAACGAGCTTCCATTTCGATCACGTTTTAGATTTCACCCCGGGCCAGGCAGACGAGATTCTTCGCACCATCCCCGCAAAGCCCGGCGTCTTCGCTCTCTGCGGCGCACGCAAGGAAGACGCGCCCTACCTGACACAGACCGCAGACCTCCGCCGTCGCACGCGGCGTCTGCTCGATCCCCCGGTGTCGCAATCCAAGCGCCTCAACCTCCGCGAAAAAGTCGTTCGCATCGAGTATTGCGTCACCGGCTCTGCGTTCGAATCTTCGCTCGTTCTCTATCAGGCAACAGCCGCTCAGTTCGGATACACCGAAGCCCGTCGTCGACTCAAACTCCACACACCATACTTCCTCCGCTTGACGGTAGAGAACGCGTTCCCCCGCGTCTACTCCACGAACAAGCTCTCCAAGCGGGGCCTCGCGCAAATGTACGGCCCCTTCCCTTCGCGACTCGCAGCCGAACGCTACTGCGACGCAGTCCTCGACCTCTTCAAACTCCGTCGCTGCTACGAAGACCTCGCACCCTATCCCGGCCATCCCGGCTGCGTCTACGGCGAGATGAAGAAGTGCATCGAGCCCTGCAAGCAGGCCTGCACCTCCGAGGAGTACGCCGCCGAATCCGCCGCCGTAAAGAAGTTCTTCGACAGCCGCGGCGAGAGCATGATCATCTCCATCGGCCTCGAACGCGAAGAAGCTTCCTCGGCGATGCAGTTCGAAAAAGCTGCCGCGCTGCACGCGCAATGGCAAAAGGTAAAAGCTGCCCAGGCACTTGCCGACTGGATCGTGCGCCCCATCCCGAAGTTGAAAGCCATCATCGTACAAACGGCAGGAGATCAGCAGCAAGATGCTGAGCAGGAGCACAAAGAAGAGGCGGCCCTGTTCCTGCTCGACGGAGGCTGCATCGTTGGACCCGAACGCCTCTCCACCCTCGGCGTTCGCGCCGTTCGCGAGCAGACCAGCGTCGGCAGCTCTCTCTTCGCACAACCACTTATGTTGCAAGCTGTCCCGCTCGAAGGCGAATCGACCGCCTCCAACTCTCCCGAACACCGCGCCGAGCACATCCTCTCTCTGCTCGAAAAGAGAACCCACTCCTCCAGTGATCTCGCCCTACTGAGCGACCACCTCTCGCTGCTCCGCCGCTGGTACTACCGGCCAGAAAAGCAACGTAATGGTGAGATCTTCTTTCCCAATGACGATGGCGCCTGGCCCATCCGCAAGATCCTTCGCGGCGCAGCGCGCATGGTCCTTGGCGAGCCCAAACCCATGGCTGAAACCCAACGCGACGCTACTAAGGAAGCTGCGAAAGACATCAAAACGAAGATTCTCCACGAAGGCCGTCCCGACGTAGAAAGAACCGTCCCCGTGGTGCCAAGAAAGCCGTAGACGCTTTAGCTCAGGCCAAGAAATTTGAACGGCTTCGCAACTTGAAAGTCCTTCACCGCGTTGCCCGAGTAGATATGACTCTGGTTCTTACCCAGATCCAGCTTCATCACCTTTCCCGTCTCGGCAGAAAAATCGACATCCTTGAAGTTGATCCAAAACGTATTCGGCGTAATAGCGGACTCGAAGAAATAAATCTTTCTCTTCTGATCCGAAACCGTCCGCCATCGCGTCGAGGAGATATTCGGCTGATCCGGCGTCGTGATTCCATAAGGCACCGACACATTACGGATCACGCTAAACACACTCGCCACCGTCAGGTCAGGACTCTGGTCTTTGGGAATTGCATTGATATAAAACGATGCCCGGGCGAACCGGTCCGCAGCGCGATTTGTCCCCGGCAGCATGACCGTGCCTCCGATCCCCCTCCAGTACTCTTCCATTGCAAGCTGCTTGTCGAACGTGGGCGAGTTCGTCATCACCTGATATTTGCGGTCATGATGAATGATCTGCTTGCCGCCAATGTATTCAATAATGGCGCTGTCTCCGCTTGCATCCGAGATCGCGAGGTGAAGCGTCGCCAGCCGCTCCTGTCCCGGCACCGCCGCCGTCACCAGGACGAACGGCTCTGTATTCAAGGTATCGACCGCCTCTTGAACCGTAGCAAAGTTATCCAGCACATACTGCGTCCACACCGAAATCGCGAGCCCCGGCTTGCTTCCATCAGGCTTCGGGTACTCTGACTCCACCAGCCAAAGCATATTCGCGACGAGTCCCTTTTCATTCATCCCATCGGTCGTCGAAATGTCGTACCCGCTCGCGATGACGCTGCCATACTTCGACGTCCACGCAAGCGAATGAGGCCCCGCCTCCCCATTCCGCTGCATGCCCCGCGGAAAGATCCAGAGATCGGTCCCAACATCCACCGCCCAGTCCATCGATCGCGCGGTGATCACGTTGTCGTCCGAGCCAAGATAAACAGCGCGCGTACACGCATCCGCCCAGTGGGCACTCATCGCAGCTTGCAATCCGAAAGCGGCCAGAAGAAAAACACCACGCAAAACATTTCGTTTCGGCATCGATATCCTCCAGGCAACAAGAATATTCCAGGTGGACCTATGATTTCTGGCCTCATTTACGATGTTCCTATTGGAAGAATCCCCTAAGATCCCACGGGCCTTCGAATACGAAAAAGTGTAGGATCAAGTGTCTCCGCCATGGCTCAGGTCCCGCCACCTACGGCTGAAAATCCCGCCCGACGGATTCTGCCTGTCACCGGGCACAAGTTCTTTTTGCTATTTCTGTTTCTGCTTGCAAACCTGGCTCTCTACCCTTACATGGCTGACTCTGGCGTGCGTTATCGCGTGTTCCGGATGGTCGGCGCCGCCGTCACCCTGATGAGCATATACGCGGTGAGCTTCCGCAGAGGTCTCATCTTTGTCGCTCTGATTCTTGCCGTTCCCGCATTCATGGAGCATGCGATCGTTTTTCGCACCACGCTGGTTCCTGCGTCGGTCTTCAACGTCGTTCTCAGCTTCGCATTCGACGTTTTCATTATTGTGGTTATCTTTCACCGCGTTTTTGCACGCGAAGAGCCCACCGCGGAAACGATCTTCGGCGCGGTGTGCATCTATCTGCTCATTGGATTTTCCTTCGCACGCCTCTATGCCATCGTTGCCATCATCCGGCCCCATGCCTTTTATCTTGATCCGGCGATCAATCTGCATACTGTTCCTGTGGGCTTCGATTTCATTTTTTTTAGTTTTGGAAGCATGACGACAGCCGGTGCGGCTGGCATTTCGGCCGTTTTACCGCAGGTCCGCTCGCTGTCGATGATCGAATCCGTTCTGGCGGTGTTGTATCTCGCGGTGATGATTGCAAGGCTGATGGGTACCTACCGGACAAACCAACCCAACTCCCTGGAATCCTCATGAGGCAGATCGATTTTGGACTATGGCGAGGACAAGCGCGCAATGGCGATTAACCAAAATGGCACGGAATCAGAGTAGCAATTCCTTGAATGCGGATTTTCGGCAAGCACATCTCTCTCCCCAAAACACGACGCTGACGCTGGTAAACTCACACTCAGGAGCGACCTACGTGATCGAACTGGCAGCATCCATCCTCGCAGCGGACTTTGCCCACCTCGCCGACGAAGTCGCCCTGGTCGAACGCGGCGGCGCCACCATCCTCCACGTCGACATCATGGACGGTCACTTCGTCCCCAACATCACCTTCGGCCCGCCCGTCGTCAAGGCCCTGCGCCCCATCACCAAGCTCCCGCTCGACTGTCACCTGATGGTCGAAAATCCCGACGATTTCATCCAGGACTTCGCCGAAGCCGGCGCCGACATGATGAGCGTCCATCAGGAGGTCTGCCGCCACCTCCATCGCACGCTCCAGCAGATTGTCCACCACGGCATGCTCCCCGCCGTCGTCCTCAACCCGGCAACCCTGGTCGACACGCTGGTCGAAGTCCTTCCGATGCTGCACCATGTGCTGGTCATGAGCGTCAATCCCGGCTTCGGCGGCCAAAAGTTCCTGCCGCTGGCGCTCGACAAGATCGCCCACCTCGTCGAGCTCCGCGATGAGATGGGTCTGAACTTTCGTATCGAGGTCGACGGTGGTGTTGCTCACGATACCGTCGCCCAGGTCGTCGAAGCAGGAGCCGACATGCTCGTCGCCGGCTCGGCCATCTTCAGTCCCGGAAAAACTGAGCAGAACGCCGTGGAATTCCTAAAACTGGCCCGCGCGGCCGGTTCGGTACCAGTGGCATAAGCGCGGCACAAGTCCGGCCGGAACGATTAGAATGAAATACAGCCTGAGCGCCCTGGTGCGCGAGGCGGATGGGGTCTATAGCGGATGAACAAGCGTTCCTTCTTTCCAAACCTAAGGGCCAGCGCGTTGGCCGGAGTGGCAGTTGCCGGTCTGTTGACCGGTTCGATTGCAGCCATGGCGCAGGTGACCGGTTCGTCGCAGACGACAACCGATGCCAACGGCCAGCAGCACGAGAGCGCGACCATCACCGCGACAACACCTGACAAGAAAGACAAGGTCGTCCAGTCTAAGGACACCAAGAAAGAGCTGCGCAAAGAGAAGTCGGTGAAGCCGGCCGATATGCCGGACCAAAAGCTTCCCGACAAGGTGCTTTACGACAAGGCCATCGATGCGACCAAGCGCGGCCACTTCGACGTTGCCCGCCTCGACCTGCAGACCCTGCTCAACACCTATCCCGACTCGCAGTATCAGATGAAGGCCAAGCTCGCTATCGGCGACAGCTGGTATCGAGAGGGCGGCACCGCAGCCCTCACCCAGGCCGAACAGGAATACAAAGACTTCATCACCTTCTTCCCCAACGCCCCCGAGGCTGCCGAAGCCCAGATGCGCGTCGGTGACATCTACTTCCGTCAGATGGACAAGCCAGATCGCGACTACGCGAAGGCCGTTCACGCCGAAGAAGAGTACCGCCTGATGCTGCAGCAGTTTCCTGAGTCGACGCTGGTGCCGCAGGCCAAGCAGAGGTTGCGCGAGGTCCAGGAGGTCATGGCAACTCGCGAGGCAAACATCGCTGCCTTCTACGCGACCCACAATAACTACCCTGCGAGCATCGCCCGCTATCAGACAGTCGTCGACACCTATCCGCAGTTCAGCCACATGGACGACGTCCTGGTCGGTCTCGGCGATGCGTACGAGGCCGAAGCGCGCTACGTCCGCGCCATGAAGTTGCCCGAAGCGGGCAAAGCAAGACTTGAAAAGATCTATGACGATCAGGCCATCGCCGCATACAGCAAGGTTGTTCTGGAGCACTCGGCCTCGCCCCACGTCGAAGATGCGCGGGACCGGCTCGACGCGATGAACGTGAAGATTCCGCAGCCCACTCCCGAACAGATCGCCGCCAGCGTCGCGCTTGAAAACAGCCGCCGGCAGTATCGTCTGCAGGATCGGGCACGGCTGCTGGTCCTCCACCAGCCTGACGTTGTCATGGCAGCCCGTGACGGCGAACCGACCCTGGCTGATCCCACTCCGACAATCGCGCCGCACATCGTGAACCAGATCAAGTCGGACTTCACCGACTCGCTGAATCCCAATGCGCCTGCCGCCGGAGCCGCCCTCGCCACGAAGCCCGCCGCGACAACCGCAGACGCCGGTGCTCCGGCAGAAGGCTCTGCGCCGGCAGCCCCGACCGCACCCGCCGCACCTCTTGCACTCTCCGACGTTCCGGCTGCAGCAGACGGAGCTGCGAGTGGAGCATCCGCGACGACCTCCATCTCGGGTGCCGCGCCCACGCCACCAGCCTCTTCCGGGAACAGCATCGGCGGAGTCGAGATTCTCAACTCGGGCGCCTCCGGAACCACCGTTCCTGCCGATGGCGGCCTGAAGGCAGTTGGACCCGCGAACTCAACGCCGCTTCCCGAGGTTGAGAAGGCCGGAGCAGCCCCCGACGCCGTCAACGATATCAAGCCCGGAACCCAGCCCGCTGCACAGACCGGCAACGCCAACGGAAAGAACAAGAAGCCGGAGTTCGACAAGAGCGACGAGTCCGACAGCAAGCACAAGAAGAAGAAGGGGCTCAACAAGCTGAACCCGTTCTAACCCCTCGAATCAGCTTCGTAAACGACAAAAGAGGATGCAGCCACTGGCCGCATCCTCTTTTTCCTGCCTCAACATCCTCCGCTCACGAGGTCTGATTCACGATCACGCGCCGGCGTATTTGCGGCACAAGCAAAGCAGAGAGCAGCAACAGCACAAGCACTCCCAACAGGACGGAGAACAGCGGACCCAGCGAAAGTCGCGGATGCGCTCTTGCTTCCCCGTGTGCCAGCGGAACGTGCGAGAGGTGGCCACCCAGCACGTAGGCGCTCCCGCCCAGCGAGTCATCGCTCTCATAGACCGCGTTGCCGCCGAGTACCGTCATGTCACCGCCGATTCGCGCTTGCGAGTCGACTACAGCATTTCCGCCGATAACTGTCGCACCCTTTTCCACGTGTCCGGTCACGTTCAGGCTGCCGAACAACACAAAAACATGCCCCGTCAGGTCACCTTCCACCTGCACCGAACAGAAGATACAGGTTGCATTGTGCACCTGCTGGCCGGAGGCAACGTAAACATCCTCGCCAATATAAGCTCGACTGCCCGGCGACTGGGCCAGCGCGGCCGAGGCGAACAGAAGCAGAAAGGCGAAGCTGCGGAGCGCGAGGTTCAACAAGTTTCCCCCAGGAAGTAACGGCGTGCAGAAGCAGATACGCAAACAGAATAAGACAGGTTCCCTAGGCCAGCACTTTGGCCAGACACAATCAAGCGGACTAGAAGCCTCGTCCCCCCGGATACACAGGAAACTGGTACCGATTGCGGCGGACAATATACACGACCAACCAGATCAGTCCGACCAAAAACAGTAGCGGAGCGAATGGGAGCAACAGCCACAAACGTCCCGGCAGGATCGTCTGTTGACCCCGAATCGCCGCCCCGGAGCCCTGCCTCACCTCTCCGGCAGCAATCGCAACGTCGCCCCCTACCGAGGCATCCTGGCCCAGTTCCAGATCGCCGCCAAGCGACGCCACGTCGCCGGAAATATTTCGCCCTTCATCTACCTTGATTGATCCAAGGAAGGTTGCGATGTCTCCCCTTACCTCACCGTGCACACGAACTGTGCAGAATGCGCAGGCAATATCTCCAGCTGACTCGCCATCGGCAATCGTAATGTCGCTCCCAACAGCCACGCGATCCTCCGCCGAGCGGGCGAAAGCAGGAGTACAGGCAAGCATCAGCAGGACAGTGGCGAAGAGCAGACTGCGCATCGATGACCTCGTAAGCTAGTGTACGGCGGTGCATGCATCCCGGCGAATCGCTTTTCCTGAACTTCGGCCAAACCCCGCCTGCCGACGGTTAGGCCCAGTGGATGCTACCCTTAAAGCACCGATGAGCCAGGAACTTCCAAAAGCATACGATCCGTCCGTTATCGAACAACGGTGGGCCGAGTATTGGGTCCGAGAACACCTGTTTGACGTTCCGACTCCCGAAACTACGCACGACACGCAGAAGAAGTTCACCATTCTTTTGCCGCCTCCCAACGTCACCGGCCGCCTGCACATGGGACACATGCTTAATCAGGCGGAGATGGACATTCTCACCCGCTGGAATCGCATGCGCGGCGAGACATCCCTCTGGGTCCCCGGCACCGACCACGCCGGCATCGCCACCCAGATGATGGTCGAGCGTCAGCTTAAAGAAGAAGGAAAGACCCGTCAGGAACTTGGCCGCAACGCCTTCGTTGAAAAGGTGTGGTCCTGGCGCGAACTCTACGGCGGAGCCATCCTCGATCAGATGAAGCGCCTGGGCGCCTCGGTCGACTGGGCCCGCGAATATTTCACGATGGACGACAAACTCTCGCCCGCCGTGAAAGAAGCCTTCGTCCGTCTCTACGAGCAGGGCCTGATCTATCGCGGAGCCTACATCGTCAACTGGGACCCCGTCGCCCAGACCGCCGTCTCCGATCTCGAAGTTGAACACGAGGAGCGCCTCGGCAAGCTCTACCACATCCGCTATCCGCTCGCGGACGGAAGTGGTTCCATCGTCATCGCCACCACGCGCCCCGAGACCATGCTCGGTGACGTAGCCGTAGCCGTGAACCCCACCGACGAACGCTACCTCGCACTGCAAGGCAAACTTGTTCGCCTACCGCTAAGCGGCGTCAACGGCCAGCCCGACCGCAAGATCCCCATCCTCGCCGACGACTGGGCCAAGCCCGAGTTCGGTACAGGCGCAGTAAAAGTCACGCCCGCTCACGACGCGAACGACTTCGCCATCGGCCAACGCCACAACCTGCCCAACCTCACCATCCTCGACGAGACCGCGCACGTCCTCCTCCCTGGCTCGCCCTATCACGGCCTCGACCGCTACGCCGCGCGTGAAAAGATCGTCGCCGACCTCGAAGCTCAGGGCCTGCTCGTCGAAATCAAGGAGCACACCAACGCCGTCGGCCTCTCGCAGCGCACCGGCGTCGTCATCGAACCGCGCCTCTCGCAACAGTGGTTCATCAAGATCCAGCCACTCGCCGACAAAGCCATCGAAGCCGTCGACAAGGGCTACATCAAGTTCACGCCAGACCAGTACCGCAAGACCTACGACGAGTGGATGAAGAACATCCACGACTGGTGCGTCTCGCGCCAGCTCTGGTGGGGCCATCGCATCCCCGCATGGCACTGCAAAGCCTGCGCCGCCATTACCGTATCGCGCGAAACCCCAACCCACTGCGCCACCTGCAACTCCACCGACATCACGCAGGAGACCGACGTCCTCGACACCTGGTTCTCCTCCGGCCTGCTTCCCTTCACCGTCTTCGGCTGGCCCAATCCGAACCCAGACACCGGAATGCCGGATCTCACGCCTGACCTCGCAGCCTTTTACCCAACACAGCTCCTCGTCACCGGCTTTGACATCCTCTTCTTCTGGGTCGCCCGCATGATCATGCTCGGCACTCACTTCATGCTCGACGTCCCCATGCCCGACGGCAGCAAGCGCGAGTTGAAAGACGCAGTCCCCTTCCGCGAGGTCTACATCCACGGCCTCGTCCGCGACGCCAACCGCGAGAAGATGTCCAAGACCAAGGGCAACGTCATCAACCCCATCGACATCATCGAGCGCTTCGGCACCGACGCCGTCCGCTTCACCCTCGCCAGTATGGCCTCGCCCGGCACCGACATCGCCTTCAGCGAAGCCCGCACTGAAGGCTACCGCGCCTTCGCCAACAAGATCTGGAACGCAGCGCGCTTCCTCTTCATGAACGTCGACCGCGCCCGCGAGGCCGGCTACAACATGACCATGCGCGAGAGCGGCATCGTCCCATCGCTGCCCGACGACACTCCTCTCGAAACTCGCTGGATCTTCTCGCGCCTGTCGGCCGTCTCCACCGAAGTAGACCGCGCCCTCGCAGACTATCGCTTCGACGAAGCCGCCAACGCCATCTATCAATTCTTCTGGGGCGAGTTCTGCGACTGGTACCTCGAGCTCGCCAAACTCCGTCTCGACTTCACCGAGGGCGCAGAGAAAAACGCAACCACCGCACTCACCCTCGCCTCACTGGTAGGCGTCTTCGAGAGCGCCCTGCGCCTCCTCAGTCCGTTCATGCCCTTCCTCACCGAAGAGATCTGGCATGCACTCTACGAGGGCAAGCCTCCCGCCAAATCCATCGCGCTCACACGCTACCCGCAAGCCACCGACTTCCCCGCCGACCCAATCGCCGAGAGCGCGATGAAAACCTTGCAAGAGCTCATCGTCACCATACGCGGCCTGCGCAAAGAACTAGGCGTCCCCGAAAAAGAAGCCACCCCGATCACCATTCACGCAGGCAATCGCGTCCTCGCGCTCGCTGACGCTAACGCCGACGTCCTCGCGAAGATGGCCCGTGTCCAGGCCGTCGAGTTCGCAAACGAATCGCTCACCGGCTCGAACGCCCGCTCCACCGCGGAGTTCGACGTAGCCGTCATCTACGAGCGCCAGATCGACGTAGCCGCCGAACGCGAGCGCCTCACGAAAGACCTCGCCAAGTACGAAAAGGGCCTCGCCTCCGCCGACAAGCAACTCACCAACGAAACCTTTATGTCGAAGGCCCCCGCCCACATCGTCGACGGCCTGCGCAAACAACACGCCGAAACCAAGATCCTCTACGACAAAACCAAATCCGCGCTGGACACTCTGCCACCCGGCTAGTACAGAAGAAGGGCGGGACCAACCTCCCGCCCTCAACTCCGGCTACTTACTAAGAAAATAGTTAACCGTCACAGTCGTATTCACCGTCACGGGCCTTCCGTTGACGAGATACGGATTCCAGCGCCACTCCTTTACCGCCGCCAGCGCGCTCTCATCATAGTCAGATCGCAGCCCCTTCTTCACACGCACATCACTCGGCACTCCAGCCTCGTCCACAACGATGTCCAGAACCACCGGACCGTTGAGCGTGTCCTTCTTCGCCTTCGCCTCCTGCGGATACACCGGAGGCCGCTTATAGACAGCATCCCACTTTTGCACAGGAATCGTCAGCCTCGCCGGACCCGCATCCTGGGCCACTACCGCGGTCGCGGGCGCAGGCACCTCCAGCCGTAACCCCAAAGCCGAAAGACAAGTTGCCAGCCCCACTATCCCGCAAGCCGCAGCCATAGCAAACCTCCGCGCTCCACGCATCTCCACACGTCCTTCGCTCAGTCGCATAACTCTCCTCTCAAAGCTGTTGGCATCGAAGATTCCGATGGCGTGTAGTGTCTTGTCCGGCGCGCCCCTCACCAGCAGCGCCGCCAGCCGCAGCAGCGATCGTGCGTATCTCTCACTCCCCGCGACAGCCTCAGCCGCCATCGCATCGCAAACCATCTCCCTGCTCTCCGCAATCCGCGCTCGCGTCAACCAAAGTGCCGGATGATAAGCCACCGGCAGCGACAACACTTCGTACATCAGGTTCTTCAAAAAGTCCCGTCTCCGCATATGCGCAAACTCATGCGCCATCACAACGTCCACATCTTCCGTAGCAATGTTTTCTAGAAATCCAGGCGGCACCAGCATCACATCGCTCCGAACGCCAACCGTCACCGGCCCTCCGATCGCGTCCGACTCCGCCACTCGCGGCGCCGTGCGACCGAAAGCCCGCCCGCATCGCTCCCACCGCTGCAACGCATCGCCAGTCAGCATGACAGCCTTCGCCTGCCGCTCCATCTGCCAGGTCCTGACCATCCTCCATCCCAGCCGTGCCGCAAAGTACAGCACGCTGCACCCGTAGATCACCACAACAACCAGCACCTCATTCGAAAGCCACGCCATGCTTAAGCCACTCGTCACGCCGGCACCAACGACAACCCGTACCTCTCCGCCATCCCCGACCGAGCCTCTCAGAATCAACCCAACGATCTCGTGAATCAAGCTGCCTGGGCGTAACCGGCACGCAGGCAATACCACTTGCAGCAACAAAGCGATCACCCACACCCGATGCTCTAACTCCGGCCCAATCCGTCGCGCCATTCGCGCTGCAATCCAGCCCGCTGCGACGATCACCGGTACCTGCCACAAGGAGTTCAACAGGTAACCCAACACCCATCCCTCAGGAGCGCTCATCCCTCGCCTCCTTTCTTGTCCAGCATCTTGCTCAGCCGTGCAATCTGCTTCGCATCGATCTGTTTGCTTTTAATCAGACTCATGACCAACTCCTCGCTGGACCCTCCGAACATCCGATCCACCAGATCCCGCACCGCATGACCCGACGCCGCCGCTTCGCTCACTGTCGCGCTGTACTCGTACGACCGCCCCACGAGAGTGCGCTTCAACTTTCCCTTCTTCTCAAGGATATTTAGCATCGTCTGCACCGTGGTGTAGGCCAGCCGCTGCTTCAAACTCTCCTGCACCGCGCTTACGTTGCCGGTCCCCAGCCGCCAGATCGCCTGCATGATCTGCAGCTCCAGTTTTGTCAGCGTGTCCTTCTTGCCTCGCCCCATCACTATCTCCTAAATTATTAGGACAATAAGCCGCAGGCTTTGCCTTGTCAACTAAAAACTTAGGACTTTAAATCTTCATACCAAAAAAAGCAGATAGAGCGCCCGCGACAATAGACTCGCGCCGCGAAATCGCGCCATTCATCCGGCACTCCTCCGCACAGAAAGCGCGCCCATCAAAAAGCAAAACGCCGCGATCGCCGACAGTACCACAGGTCCAAGAGAAAAGTACCGTAACGAGAGCACAGTCCCAAAGCACTGCAGCACGAACATTCCCCAGGCAATCCTACGCGCTGCCATCTCCCCCGCCCGCGCCATCGACCCCAGCGTCCACGCCAGCCAGATACTAAAAAGCTGAAATGCCGAGATGAACAGCCCGAAGCCAATATAAAAACCGCCATAGCTAAACGTTGTGCTGCCCACGGAGAAGCGCACCTTGTTCATCGCGTCCCACACGGCACGGCCCTCCGTCGTCTCCGGACGGAAGACCAGAAAACCGTAAGTATGGCCAACTGCAAACAGCAGCATCACCACAGCCGCAGCACGAAACCACGCTGTCGCCCTCATATCCCCGCATCCGCCTTCGCCGCAAACAACTCCATCACGCCGACCCAACCAGAGTTCACCTGCTCGTGCATCTTCGACCAGCCCGCACCGTGTCGCTCCATGTGGCGATGCTCCAACTCGACCAGCGTAGTGCCATCATCGGCCGGAGTAAACCGCACCTCCACCTCACTGCACTTACTCAAGTCCTGCTCATACTGCCAGTCCGGCTTTATCTGCCAAGCCATCACAAACAGGTGCGGCGGCTCCCACGTCAGCACCGAACCCCACGGACAGTTCGTCCCATCCTCCTGTTCGGTATAGATCGCGCCCATCGGCCTGCCCTCCACCACAACGCGCTTCATCGGCGAGCTGCCAATGTGGTGCGTCCGCGGCCACCAACTGTCCATCTCTTCGGTAAACACACGAAACGCGCGCGCAACATCGGCCTTGACGCGAATACTCTTCCGCACCGGCGCCAACTCCTGCGAGTCTGCCAGCAACGTCGCTTCATCCACCATCAGTTGTCTCTCCGGCATGTCATTTCTCCTCTACCTTCGCTTGAAATGCTTCCAGGGCCTCACCCCAGAAGTTGTCCAGATACTTTCGCAACATCGCAAAGCCGTTCGGATCCAAACTGTAGTACCGCCGCGTTCCTGACGCCTCATCCCGCACAAGCTTCGCCTCCTTCAAAACCCGAAGATGCTGCGAGACCGCTGGCCGGCTTACCGGAAGACCCCGCGCCAACTCCCCTACCGGCAGCGGTCCACGGCGAAGCCGTTCCAGCAGAGCGCGTCGCGTTACATCTCCAAGCGCATCGAATTGACGTTCTTGGTAAGTATTCACTTACCGTAAGCTAATACTTACTAATAATTTTCGTCAAGTATTTTCTTGTGCAATTAATCCGCCATCCGCAGTTAGGTCAAAGAGATGGCCTTCCGGCCGGGCCCGCTGCGCGCGGTGCGGTCACTTCGTGACAGGTATACCCCTTCGGTTGGCGCTCCCGTTGGTCGCGAGGAGATATCTTCTGCCGACCATCGGGAGGCCCAGGGCGAAGCCGGTATACACCCCACGAAGTGGGCGCCGCCCGCGCAGGGCGCACTAAGATCGCAGTCGTTTTATCATGGAGATTATGCCTTTTCCGATCAAAGTCTGCGCCATCTGCTCCGAAGAGTTCGAGCTAAAGCCGGATAAGCCCGGCTTCGCCAACCGCTGTCCGGAGTGCAGCACCGAAGAATCAACAGACCCCGTTACCAAACGCCACATGGACGCCGACGAACGCAAGAATGAGAGTGAAGCAAACGCCGCCAGAAGACAGGCCATGCGCGAGCTCCTCTACCGCAAAGAAAGCTGATCAGGTAAAACTTGTCTTCAGACCGCTTTGCCGCAAACGAGGTGCTGCATGAAGAGGCGAGAGTTCCTGACCACGGCGGGCGCAGCTGCACTTGGGCTCACGCTGGACAGCGCGTACGCCGAAGGGCGTCCAGGCCAGCCGCCTCCCAACGCACAGCAGGCAACTCCGACTTACGTAATTCTCGGAGTTCCGCTTCGCGCAGGATCGCTTTATCCCGGAAACGAGAACGACGCTCAAGCCTACCGTGACGCCGATCTCGTAAAGCATCTGAACGATGCCGGTCGCAACGCTGTCGATGCCGGCAATCTCCCGATACCCAGCTATCTTCCCCATCACTCCGTTCCTCCCATCAGAAGCTGGCCAGCCCCGCGAATTGTCTGGGACCTGCTGAGCGAGCACATCACCGGGATACTCACTCAGCCCGGACAAATCCCGCTGTTGATCGGTTGCGACTGCAGCGTTGTCGTAGGCGCCGCCCAAGCCTTAAGCAAGGTCACATCAAACAATATCCACGTCCTCTACATCGACGGAGACTGCGACGACGCCGCGCCTGTCTCTTCCCGCAGTCAGAGCGCTGCCTCCTGCGCCGTCTGGTTTCTCACACATGACTCTCCATTCTGGAACGGTCCCCCCCTCAAACCTGCGCAGGTCTCGTTCGTAGGATGGACCACCCCTTCGCAGTCGCCGGAAACAGGCATCCGGTCAACCTCCCTGGCCGATCTCCGGCGCATCGGGATTCGACAATCAGCGCAGCAGATCCTCGCAGCGATACCACCCTCCGCTGCAATCCTGTTGCACCTGGACATCGACGTCTTCCGCGGAAGCGACCTGACCGCCATCTACTTCCCTCACGAACAAGGACTCAGCCTCGAAGAAGGCAGAGAGTTGATCGGCTTACTCCTTCAGGATCCCCGTATTCGTCACATCGAAATCAGCGAATATGCTGCTCTCCGTGATGTCGGTCAAACCTCCGTACATCAGCTTGTCCAGATCCTCTTCGACAAGCTGCCTCCGTCCAAACCAAAGGCGACCTCTCCATGCTGAATACAAAGTCGCAGGCAGACCGTCCGGCGCTGCTATTACGTGGAGTCCACAAAACGTTCGCTGATGTCGTTGCCGTGAATGGCATCGATCTCGAAGTAACGCCGGGCGAATGTTTTGGCCTTCTAGGGCCCAACGGCGCAGGGAAGACAACCACCATTGAGATCTGCGAGGGGCTCACCGTTCCCGACAGCGGAGAGGTAGAGTTGCTCAGCCTCAACTGGCCCAACAACGCAGGAGAACTTCGCCAGCGCATCGGCATCCAACTCCAGGAAACTCAGTTCTCCGAGAAGTCGACAGTCGATGAGACGCTGCGCCTCTTCCGAAGCTTCTTCCGACGCGGACTCACAGTCGACGAATCGATCAGGACGGCACAGCTCGAAGAAAAGCGCGTCGCGCGCGTAGGAACTCTTTCCGGCGGCCAAAAACAGCGTCTCGCAATGGCATGTGCTCTCGTAGGCGATCCCGAACTGCTCTTTCTCGATGAGCCCACGACGGGGCTCGACCCACAGGCGCGGCGTCATCTGTGGGATCTCGTGGACCGGCTGAAGAAGGAAGGCCGCACCATCATCCTAACCACCCACTACATGGATGAAGCCGAGCGGCTGTGTGATCGCGTCGCCATAATGGACCACGGCCGCATCATCGCGCTCGACACTCCGCAGCAACTCATCGCTTCGGTTGGCGGCGAGCACATCGTGGAGTTCGCCGCAATCAATCGTGAAAACGGAGACGGCCTGATAGATCCCGCGCTGTTGACGGCAATTCAAGGTGTCGAGTCGCATCGTCTCACCGCAGGAGTACACCAGGTCTCCGTGCGCGAACTGCACACAGCAGTACCGCAGATCTTCGCCGTACTCACCGCACACGGGCTGAACCTGAGCGAGTTTCGCACGCATTCAGCCACGCTCGAGGACGTCTTCGTCAGCCTCACCGGAAGGAATTTGCGCGATGAATAAGCTCGAGCTAAGCAGCCTCTATCAGCTGACAATGATGCGCTTCCGGCTCTTTCTTCGCGAACCGGAGGCAGTCTTCTGGATCTTCGTCTTTCCCATCTTGCTGGCCGCCGGCCTGGCCATCGCCTTCCGCAACCGGCCGCCGGACGTCCTGCAAGTCGGCGCAACCACCCCGCAGCTAACACAGGCGCTGAACAGCGACAAAGGCCTGACAGCGACCACGATGGACGAATCATCGGGCACAAAGGCCCTGGCTACCGGACGCATCGTGCTGCTGGCAATCCAGAAACCCGACGCGACCGTCTACGAATACGACTCGACTAACCCCGACGCACGGAGTGCGCGTCTGCTTGCCGATCAAGCCATCCAGAATGCTGATGGCCGCCGGGACGCCGTCAAAACGCAAAATCAGTTCATTCACGAAACCGGATCGCGTTACATCGACTTCGTCATACCTGGTCTCCTCGGGATGAATCTGATGGGTTCTGCCATGTGGGGCATGGGATTTTCTATCGTGGATGCCCGGCAAAAGAAGTTACTGAAACGCCTCGTAGCTTCGCCGATGCCTCGCTGGCAATATCTGATGTCGTTCCTGCTCTCCCGTCTTGTCATGCTGGTGATTGAAGTGGCGGTCTTCCTCGGCTTCTCCCGCGTTGCCTTCGGCGTGCCATTCCGGGGATCGCTCGTGCAACTGGCGTTTCTCTGTGTCCTAACTTCACTAGCGTTTTCTGCGTTGGGCTTGCTGACAGCCTCACGCGTCAAAACCATCGAAGCTGCCTCAGGCCTCATGAATTTAGTCATGTTGCCCATGTGGATCCTCTCAGGCGTCTTCTTTTCGGCCACGCGCTTCCCCGCCGTGATCCAGCCATTCGTCCGGGCTCTCCCGCTTACCGCGGCGATCGACGCATTGCGCGGCAACATGCTTCAGGGAATGAGCGTCCAGCAGCTGATCGCGCCCGTAGCCATCCTCCTCGCATGGCTCATAATCCCCTTCGCCATCTCCCTGCGAATCTTCCGCTGGCGCTAGTTATCGAGAGACGAAAATCGCGGATGGGTCAGCTTCGAGTCCGGCACAAGAAGCTACCGAAAACCCCGTCTTTCGGCGACGAATGGATTACTCACGAGAAGCCGACTTATGGGTACCAATCCTGAAGCAGCTGGAAAGGCTTTTGAGAAGGGAGCTGCTAATTATGTTTCACAACAGGAGCCGTCCTATCTAGGCGGCAAGGAATAGACCCGAAGCTCACCCGATTCAAAACTGGCATAATGCAGCCCATTCGGAGATAAGGACGCTCGCCCGTTCTTTTGCATGGATCGATCCACAAGCGGTTTTTCCGAGTTTCGGTCGAACACTATCCATCGACCGGTTTCGCTACAGCTTCTCCCAAAGTTCTCGCATGATGCGCTTTCACGATTAGCGAATGTGGCGTAGCGGGACATATCAGCCGTTGCGTTGACTATTGACCCGCTGTAGTCATGTGAAATCCATGGCAAAGGGACAGTCGTCTGATCCTTCTTCCATATCACCAGCCGGCCAGCCGGACTCCCTTTGACGTTGATCTGACCTGCCACGCTTCCATCATTCAGGAAGCCGACGAGTGCGGCGGTTCCTTCTTCTCTCAGGGGAACGGACCAGTTCGCGCGGTCTGCCGCTTCGACATTTATTGAGCACTGGCGCTTAGCGCCTGCGTAGATGATGTTCGTGGATGAGTACACGTTTGGCCGAAGCTCTTGCCGACAAAGCATGTATGCCAACTGATGTTCCCCGAACTTGCGGTCCATTGTCCCTGCAGGCCAATCCTGTGTCCACCGTTGGACTTCCGCAGGCGGAGAGCCATCGAGAACGGAATATGTGCGAGGGCCATTGATTGTGAATCCCTCCTGGAACACGAGAGCGTGGTTCAGGAAAGTTGTTTGTTCCAAAAAGCGGTCAAACCGCGCGACATCCTTCAGGTTTGCGTCGAGGAGTAGAGCTGCTGACTTGGACTCGCTTGTGCCTTGCGGGTCGAGATTGACCGATTGGATTCTAAAGAGCAGCGTGCCGCCCGGACCGGCCTCTGCCTCTCCGTCAGCCACCATTTCACCGTATCCATCAGCCAAGTACGGAATGTCCCTGCTCGCCACGACGGTTCCCCGCAGATCGAAGACTACGATACGTACCATTCCATCAACTTTGCGGTCGCGTGACTGGCGGCAGTTTGGGCTGATGTTGAACCCAACAGCTACCTTATCGTTATTTAACCAGACAACGAATCGATAGCCAATGATCTGGCCAGCACACTTGTCCGAGCCTGTTTGAAAGAAGTCAGCAGGCAAACCATGGGAAGACAAAGAAACCCGGGCATCGGGTGGCGCCCCGATGTCCGGCTGTGCTTTGGAGCACCCGAGCAAAAGCCCACTTGCTAGCACTGCGCTAACCGCTTTTACACCGAGCCTCTTGCTCCTATCTAACAACTCATCTCCCTATCTACCTTCTTTTCATGATATCGCCTGCGTCCAAGGATTCCTTCACTTTACCTGCGATGGTGTCCCTGCAGACTCGTCACTTCGAAAGGCTACGCGGTGCTGTCCACGATCGGGATTACTCCTCATAGACGCGCTTCCGTTGAGTGATCGGTGTGTTCTCAAGTTCCCGCAAAGTCGTCTTTTCGGCAATTGCGTCGTTCACATCAAACTGACCCGCTATGGAAAAAACTTTCACTCAGCGCATAAGTCTCCGCAAAACACGCAACGAATGTGAATTTTCTGCTAATACTGGTTGATGCGGAAAAAAGTAGTTGAGATCAAGCCTGCCGATCGCCAAGCTGTACTCGAAGAACGCCGTCGCCTGAAGATGGCACGCTCCGCCCACGCCTATGTCCGTGGAAACACCCTCCAGTTCTACCAATGGCTCAAGGAAGACTCCGCCCGCAAGCTCCCCCAGGGCCCTCCCGTATGGATTTGCGGCGACTGCCACGTCGGCAACCTCGGCCCCGTCGCCAACTCCGACGGCAAAGTCGAGATCGAGATCCGCGACCTCGACCAGACTGTCATCGGCAATCCCGCGCACGACCTCATCCGCCTCGGCCTCTCCCTCGCCACCGCCGCCCGCGGCTCCGACCTGCCCGGCGTCACCACCGCCCTCATGATGGAGGAGATGGTCAAGGGATACTGCAGCGCCATGGTCCCCCAACGCGCAAAGAAGGTGACGAAAGACCCAAAGAACCTGCGCCCCGTCGAGACCGTGCTCCATCAGGCGGTCAACCGCGAGTGGCGCCATCTCGCACAAGAGCGCATCGAAGACGTCAAACCAACCATCCCGCTAGGCGATCGCTTTTGGACGCTCTCTGACGAGGAGAAGGAAGAGATCACGAAACTCTTCGAGACCGACGACGCACGCAAGCTCATCACCTCGCTCAAACACCGCGACAACAACGCAAAGGTCCGCGTGCTCGACGCCGCCTACTGGATGAAGGGTTGCAGCTCCCTCGGCCGTCTTCGCTACGCCGTCCTGCTCGGCGTAGGCCCAAAGAAAGACAAGGAGTACTGCCTCGTCGACATCAAGGAGGCCGTTCGAGCCGCCGCACCCGCTGCGAAGAACGCCGACATGCCAAAAGACTTCGCCCAGCGAGTCGTTACCGGTGCCTCCAACCTGTCTCCGTATCTTGGCGAACGCATGCTGGCCGCAAAGTTCCTCGGACGCCCGGTCGTTCTCCGCGAACTCATGCCCCAGGATCTCAAGCTCGAGATCGACCGCCTCACCCGCGAAGAGGCCGTCAACGCGGCAAGCTATCTCGCCTGCATCGTCGGAAAAGCCCACGCCCGCCAGATGGACGCTGCTACCCGCAAGCGATGGGCGGCAGAGCTTACCAGAAACCGGTCAAAGACCCTCAACGCCCCAAACTGGATGTGGACCAGCATCGTCGAGCTCATCGCCAGCCACGAAACCGCCTACCTTGAACACTGCCGCCTCTACGCAACCGCGTAATCTCGCGCCACACAACAAGCCCGGTCTCTATCCCGGCCGGGCTCTTCCACAAAATATTTTGAAAAGCTGGCGCATTTTTAGCGCCGCGAAAACACGCGTCCGAAACACCACGTTTCACCATCAATTCACCACAATCTCACCAGCGAAACACCACGCCAAAACACGCAGTTTATCCAAAACACCCTCGAAAATAGCCGGTAAACAGCAAAATCCTCCCCTAGCCAGGGCCAGGATTTTTTTCGCAGAAAATAAGAGGTTTAGGATTACAGAATGGACTGGAAGAGCAAACGGATCCGCACCATCCTTGAAGCTGCCCTGGCAGAAGACAAAGTCGCCAACGACGTCACCACTGCTCTAACGATCCCGCCAGACCTGCGAGCCTCCGGAACCATCATCGCGAAGCAGGCCTGCGTCGTCTCAGGACTCGGCTGCATCCCTGTCTTTCTCGACATCTTCGCAAAGATGTCCCCCGCCACCGTAGGCCGATTCGAGGTCATCAGCCACCCCGAGATCTTTGACGGCGTAAAGGTGAAGAAGGGTCAAACCCTCGCCGTCATCCGCCACAACGCCCGGGCGATCCTCTCCTGCGAGCGCGTGATCCTTAACCTAATGCAGCGCATGAGCGGCATCGCGACCCTGACCAACGAGTTCGTCAAAGCCGTCGCTGGCACAAAGACAAAAGTCCTCGACACGCGCAAAACCATACCCGGCCTTCGTGCACTCGACAAGTACGCAGTCTGCTGTGGCGGAGGCGTCAATCATCGCCTCGACCTGCAGGACGGCATCCTCATCAAGAACAACCACATCTCGCTCGGTGGCGGCCTCCCCACAGTGCTCGAACGCGCGCTGGAAGGCCGCGAGACCGGCCAAGTCGTGCAGGTCGAAGTCCGCAGTCAGGCGGAACTCGACCAGGCCATCGCCGGCGGCGCAGAGTCAATCCTGCTCGACAACATGACGCCATCGCAGGTAAAAAAAGCGATCAGGCAGATCCGCGCAACCCTGCCAAACGTTCCGGTCGAAGCCTCCGGCAATATGAATTTGAAGACAGTCCGCGCTTACGCGTTAGCCGGAGTGGACTTCGTCTCCGTCGGCGCGCTCACCCACTCAGCCGCTGCAACCGACCTGAGCATGCGCATCACAGCGGATATCTACTGAGGACCGGGTGGCCGATTCATTTGACGTATCCTCCGTTGCGGCCGCGCTCACAGGCACAGCATTCGCAGACCGTTTGCAGCATCTCCCAACGGTAGGGTCCACCAACCTGCTGGCAATCGAAGCCGCACAGTTGGGCGCCTCTCATGGCAGCGTCTGGGTGGCCGACGAGCAGACCGCAGGACGCGGCCGTGGCGGACACGCTTGGCACTCGATCCCCGGCGACGGACTCTATCTCAGCGTGCTCCTGCGCCCTCAGATGGCACTCGTCGACGCGCTCTGGCTTTCACTCGCCACCGGTCTCGCGGCACAAGCCGCAATCGCCGCCGTCACCGGCCTCCAACCCGACATTCGCTGGCCGAACGATCTTCTCCTCGCCGAAAAAAAGTGCGGCGGCATCCTCGTCGAGACCTCTGCCATCGCTTCACACTCCGACACACCAACCTTGCTGCGATTCGCCGTCGTCGGCATCGGCATCAACGTAAATCACCAGAGCTTCCCCCCGGATATTGAAGCGGTAGCGACCTCGCTGCGGCACGAGAGCGGAAACCCGTACTCCCGCGAACGCCTGCTGAGCGAGCTCCTCCGTGCTCTCGATCAACAAATTAAGCTTCTCGAAGGCGAACTGCGCGGCGCATCCACTAGCCCAAAGCTGCTGGAGAGATTTGAGTCAGCCTCCACCTGGGTGCGCGGTAAACGTGTTCGAGTGGACGAGACAGGCGGATATACTGGCGTGACGACTGGGCTGGACTCGCGTGGATTTCTGCGCGTTGCGGGAGACGATGGAGAATTTCACACCGTCCTCTCCGGCGGAGTCCGACCGTTCTAGAAGAGACAGCGTGGGAGAATCGAACGATGCTACTGGCAATGGATGTAGGGAACACAAACACCGTCCTCGGGCTATACCGCCTTTCAGGCGAAGCGACAACAGGATCGGAGCTCGTGGCGAACTGGCGCATTACAACCCCGTCCTCCAAACTGACCAGCGATGAGTTCGGCATTTTGCTGCGCAACCTCTTCGGTCTGAAAGGCCTCGAGATCGGAGTCGTCGACGGCATCGCCATCTCATCGGTAGTGCCTCCGTTGGACTCAACCCTGCGGCAGGTCTGCGAACTCTACTTTCACGTCAAGCCCGTCTTCGTCGAACCTGGCGTGAAGACCGGAATTCCCGTTTTGACCGACAATCCCGCCGAGCTGGGTGCGGACAGAATCGTCAACTGCGTCGCAGCCTTCGAACGCTTCGGTGGCCCCTGCATCGTCGTTGACATGGGCACCGCGACCACCTTCGATGCGCTCTCAAAAAAAGGAGAATTTCTCGGCGGCGCAATCGCCCCGGGTCTTGGCATCTCAGCCGACGCGCTATTCTCCCGCGCTGCCCGCCTCCCTCGCATCGACATAAAAAAACCTGCGAAGGTCATCGGAACCGGCACCGTCGACAACATCCAGATCGGTCTCTACTACGGCTACATCGGGCTCGTCGATGGCATCCTTGAACGCATGATCGCCGAGATGGGACCCGAGACGAAGACCGTTGCCACCGGCGGCCTCGCAAAACTAATCGCCAGCGGATCGAAGTACATCGGGGCAGTGGACGAAATGCTGACACTAACTGGCCTGCGCCTCATCTACGAGCGCAATCTGGACCGCCACAGAAGACGTGGAGCCTGAGCACGGAAAGACGTTCGGCACGCTCGGCTCTGCTGGCTTAAGCTGTAGAAGAGCCCATGCAGAACTACTTCAATTACTTCACAGAGATCGAGGAGCGGTTTCAGCAGCGTCGCGGCTCGCTGCTGATGCTCTCGACGCTCGATTGGGCGCTGATCGAGACATGGCGCGAAGCCAACATTCCACTTGAAGCAGTGCTGCGCGGAATCGACAACGCCTTTGACAAGCATGATGCAAAAGCTCTGCGCGCGACGAGCAGAACCCGCAAAGTGAACGGACTGGCATGGTGCGCACAGAGCGTCATGGAAGCAGTAGAACAGGCGATGGAAGCCTCGGTCGGTGCCGCACCCAATCACGCAACCGAAGCAGCAGAGAGCGGCTTTGAAACCGAACGCGTCGCACTCTATCTCGAAGACAACGCTATCTCCATCGAGTCGGCAAAACTCGATCCGCCAGCCGACGCAACTGCCGCTGAAGTCGCCGTCCGGCTACGAGCACTCGCTCTCGGCCTGCGCGCTGAACCAAAGCATTCGCTCGAAGAGCTGGACCGAACCCTCAGCGTGCTCGAAGAGAAGGTCTTCGCCGCTTTGATGACCGCGACACCAGAGCAAGAGCTGGTGGCATTGCGCGAACAGGCAACTCGCGAACTAGCACCCTACCGCGGCAAGATGCAGGCCGTCCAGATCAAACAAGTGCAACAGCAGTTTCTCCAGAAGCGATTGCTGGAAGCCCGCAAACTACCTCGCCTCAGCCTCTTTTATATGAGCCACGGATGAAGTTACAAATTGAAAAAGCCGTCTACGGTGGCGCAGGCCTGGCTCATGAGGCGGCCGGCAAAACAGTCTTAGTGCCATTTACGCTACCGGGTGAACTGATCGAAGTGCAGCTCGTTGAACAGAAAAAAACGCCCGATGAAGCTTCCTTGCTGCAGGTAATGACTCCGTCCAAAGACCGCGTCAAACCAACTTGTTCTCACTTCGGAGAATGCGGCGGATGCCAGTATCAGCACGCCGAGTATCCCGCGCAGGTAAAGATAAAATCATCCATCCTGCAGGAGACCCTTGAACGCGCCGGATTGATGGCGCTTCCGAATATCGAGAGTCACATCGGCCCACCATGGGATTACAGAAACCGCATGCGCTTGCGTATCGAAGAACTGGGCGGCACTCCAAGAGTAGGCTACAACCGTCGAGGCACCAACGAGTTTCTAGCCATTCACGAGTGCCCTATCTCGGCTCCTATCCTTTGGCGTGCCGCACAAAGCCTTCTACATGTGGCAGCGCAAACTCCTTCCGCCGCACGCTGGCTCACCAATGCTGTCGAAGTGGAGTTCTTTACAACCGGCGACGAAAAGAAACTTCAGATGACCCTCTTCGTCCGAAAGGATCAACCGGGACTCGCTGCATTCTGCGAGCACTTGAAACAAGTAATACCGGAGCTCGCAGGTGCCGGCACCTCTCTCATTAAACTCACCGGCCCTCAGCGCCAGGTGCAGAAGCCGCACCCACTGGAGAGTTGGGGCACAACCGGGCTAAGCTATCGCACCGCTGACGAAGACTACTGGATAAGCCGCGGCGGCTTCTTCCAGGTCAACCGCTTCCTCATTGACGAACTTGTTCGAATCGTCGCCGCAGATCGCAACGGCCAACTCGCGTGGGACCTCTACGCCGGCGTGGGACTATTTTCTCGCACCCTCGCAAAGAAATTCCGACAGGTCGTAGCGGTCGAAATCGCGGGCACCGACTTGATAAACTCCTTCAAGGGAACAGGCAAACGCGCCGTAGAAGCAACGACTGTCGACTTTCTGCGCCACGCAGTCATCCAACGCGAACGACCCCAGTTGATTGTCGTGGACCCGCCGCGAGCCGGTGTCGGAACCGAAGTTTGCTCGTTACTGGCGCGAATTGCAGCCCCCGAAATCATCTACGTCTCCTGCGACCCGGTGACTCTGGCTCGCGACTTGAAGATGCTGGTTGACGCAGGCTACAAGCTCGAAGAGCTTCATCTCGTAGACCTGTTTCCTCAGACGTTTCATCTGGAGACAGTAGTAGTTTTGCGTAAATAAACATGACCCCGTTGTGTTGAAATGGTTAGTGAGTGCGGTCCGCAGACAGAGCTTTGAAGACCGGAAAAACGACCGAGCCGAACCCCGATCTTTGGCCGAAGGCAGTGGCACGTGTTCCCGCACTCCAGTTCCGCCGCGCTCCTCTTCTGACCGCAGTCTGCTGGTTCGCACTGGGCGAGGTGATGGCACGCAATCACAAGCCAACCGTCATCCTTCTCCTCGCCATGTTCTTGCTGTGCGCGTTAGCCTTTGCCGGCCTGCGATGGTCTCTTCGAATCGCAATCCTCCCACTAGCAGCACTGTGGATGGCACTTGGCCTCTTCTGCGCGGAGCTGCAACCGGCTCCTCCAACGCAACACACTCTCAAAGCCTACGCGGATGGCCTAAGCAGGCAGGTTCAAGGCCGCGTCGTGCGAGTCCGCGAGTTGGCTCCGCAACACGAAGACTCCGATCACGATAAAGAGGTCGGATGGTGGGCCGAGAAAGAGGAGGCCGAGGAAGCCGCAGCGGTCGGTGCACTCTCGGTCGATATTCAGGTCGATTCCGTCGAAGAGGTCACGCCCGATGTTGCATGGATGGCCCCCGTCCGAGGCGGCGTTCGCATCAATATCGTCGCTGACAAACCTTCAGCACAAAGCCTCGCTCCAACTTTCTCCTCAGCTCTTCCAACGCTCAAGTGCGGTGATCTCGTACAAGCCCCCATGCGCATGAAAGTGGCCGAGTACTACCGCGATCCCGGAGCATGGCAGTACGCGGACTACCTTCTCGCGCAAGGCATAGGCGCTCACGCCAGTGTGCGAGCCTCGAAGGTCTCGATCCTCAAAGAGTCTGCCCTCGCTCCCCCTCTGCAGTCTGACCGAGCAGCACAGTGGCAGTGCCGAGTCTTCGCGGCGCAAAGCTGGGCTTCCGGGCGCGTTCTCGGCTACATTCATTCGAAGGCAAATCGTGGACTCCCTAGAGTCCTCCGACTCAACGACGACGACGGCGGGATGCTGAACGCGATGTTGTTCGGCGACCGCGCCGGCCTGAACAAAACTCAGCGGGTAGGATTTGAGCGCACCGGATCCTTCCATCTTTTTGTCGTCTCAGGGATGCACGTCGGGCTGCTTGCCGGCCTTGTCTTCTGGCTCGCCAGCAGACTGAAGTTGCGCGATTGGTTCGCAACGCTGCTCACCATAGTCCTCACCTTTGGATACGCGCTGCTCACAGGCTTTGGTGCGCCGGTGCAACGAGCCCTCTTCATGACAACTGTCTTCCTCTTGGCGCGTCTGCTAACGCGAGACCGCAACGTGCTGAATGCCTTGGGCGCGGCGGCGATGGCGGTCCTGGTACTGTCTCCAAGCGCCTTATTCGAGGCAAGCTTTCAGATGACCTTTCTCGCAATCGTCGCCATCGGCGGCATTGCAATCCCGCTAGGAGAGCGCAGCTTCCTGCCCTACGCCCGTGCCGCGGAGCACCTCTGGGATCGCTGGGGCGATGCAGCACTTCCACCTCGCGTGGCACAGTTTCGTCTTATGCTCCGACTGTGGAGCGAAGCCATCGCCAACATCTTAGGCCACTGGGCCACCAGATTGCCCGCAGCAATCGTCCGCGGCACTCTTTGGGCGCTGGAGCTATCGCTGATAGGCGTAGTCGCAGAGATGGTGATGGTGCTACCGATGGCAGTCTACTTCCACCGCGCCACCATGTTTGCGGTCCCCACAAATATGTTGAGCGTGCCGTTGGTAGCGATTCTCGCACCCACTGCAGTCGTTACATTTTGTGCCTCTCTCGTCAGCCCCTGGATCGCGTTACTCCCCGGCGCAATGACAGCTCTTCTCCTCCACGGAGTCACCGGAGTGATCGCCCATATCAGTTCGGTTCACGCAGCCGATCTGCGCGTACCTGGTCCAGTCTGGTGGGTCTCCACGATGGCAGTAGCCGCATGGGCTTTTTGCTGCTGGGCTGTACGGCAATCACGCGCATGGGCGTGGGCTGCAGTCATTATGCTGCCAATCGTCGCGGCGTTCGTACTCTGGCCAGAACACGCGGTCGTATCGCCAGGCATGATGGAGGTGACCGCAATCGATGTCGGCCAGGGCGACTCCATCTTCATCGCAGCACCGGACGGTGAGACCATGTTGATCGATGCCGGCGGCCCCGTCGGCGGAGTCACCGAAGCAGCCGAAGCCACCAGCCGCTTCGACGTCGGCGAAGAAGTGGTCTCGCCCTATCTCTGGTCACGCAGATTTCGCCGACTCGATGTCGTCGCGCTAAGTCACGCCCACAGCGACCACATGGGCGGAATGCCCGCAATCCTCCGCAACTTCCGTCCCCGCGAACTCTGGGTCAGCATCGACCCAAACTCTGACGCCTATCGTTCGCTTCTGAGCGAAGCAAAAGATCTCGGCATCACCGTGCGCCACTTCTACGCAGGCACGCAGCTCGCGTGGGGTGGAACACAGATCACGATGCTCGCGCCCGAGACCAGTTACGCCAATCCCAGAGATCCCGTCAACAACGATTCGCTGGTGATGCGAATGCAGTACGGCAACGCCTCTGTTTTGTTGGAGGGCGACGCAGAAGCTCCCAGCGAACGCGAGATGCTCGCGCACGGAAGAATCGTGCCAGTCACTCTCCTGAAGGTCGGCCACCACGGCAGCCGCACCTCGACGACTCAGGAGTTTTTCAATGCCGCCGCTCCCAAGGACGCAGTCGTTTCGGTCGGCAAGGGGAATACTTTTGGTCACCCCCGCTACGAAGTGGTCGAACGAATTGCGGAAGCTCGGACTAAGCTGTATCGAACGGATGAGTTCGGCCTGACCACATTCCTGCTGGGACGGGATGGAAAAATCCGAGAGCTTGTCGACGCATCTAATCCGTGAGTAGCTGACTTGATCGGGAGGTTTCGATGGAGTTGAATGGGCCAAATGTTGAACCAGTTGCAATCAGTGCTGAAGAGCGGGCAGAAGAACAGAAGCTGATCCGCAGAATGCAGATGATGATGAACATGGTGATGCAGGTGATCGCGCAGGATGGGTCGCTCACGATCGACGAAGCAGCCCAGATGATCGCAGACACCAGAAAAGCCGCCTTGGCCATGTTCCCCGGAAAAGAGTTGGCCTACGACCTCATCTGGCGCCCGCGTTTCCAACGACTCATGCGAGAGCGCTTCCGAATCATGTAGCGTCACTACGCCAGCACCGTATCATCGCTACTCGGCTCTCGCTTCGACGCTCCTGATACGCTGGGAAGACGATGCAGTTTCGGCTGGCAACAAAAGAAGATCTCCCATCGCTGATGGCCCTCGTCCGGCGTGTCGTTCCACTTATGCGTGCGACAGGAAACCTGCAGTGGGACGAAACCTACCCGAACGAAGCCGTCTTCCAGCGCGATATCGATCTAAATCAGTTGTGGGTCGCCGCGGTGGCCGGGAACATCGCCGGAGTCGCTGCTGTGACGATGGATCAGGAGCCCGACTATAAGCAGGTTGGCTGGAACATCGAGGAACCTGCGATCGTTGTACACAGGCTCGCAGTCGATCCCGCCTTTCGCGGCCAGGGGGCAGCCGGCGCCTTAATGCAAAAAGCTGAAGAGGTTGCAGTCGAGCGCGGCATCACTGTCCTCCGAGTCGACACCAACATGCAGAACGAAGCAACCCGGCGGCTCTTTCCGAAGCTCGGCTACGTTCTCGCCGGAGAGATCAACCTTGAGTTCAGGCCAGGGTTGCGCTTCCTCTGTTACGAAAAGCGATTACTTCCAAAGTGATTCGTTCTGCACCGCTCAAATGCGCGATTGTCTTAAGCAGCGTTTAGAATTTCGTGTAGTTCACAGAATGAATCTCGCTGTCCTATGAGGTGTAAATGGCAATGCGTAAAGTTCGTTTCGTTTTGACTATGTGTGTGGCGATCATCGCAGTCGCTGTGATGCCATCCTCAGGGCGAGCCCTGGATAACGGACTGGCGAAGACGCCGCCGATGGGATGGAACAGCTGGAACAAGTTCGGCTGTAAGGGGCTCAATGAAAAAGTCGTGCGCGAGACCGCAGACACAATGGTCAGCAGCGGCATGAAGGATGCCGGCTACCAATTCGTCATCCTCGACGACTGCTGGCAGACAGGCCGTGACGCAAGCGGCAACATCGTCGCTGACGCGGAGCGCTTCCCCTCCGGCATCAAGGCGCTCGCCGACTACGTCCACTCAAAAGGGTTGAAGTTTGGCATCTACAGCGATGCCGGCACCATGACCTGCGCCAAGCGTCTCGGAAGCATCGGCCACGAGTACCAGGACGCAAAACAATATGCGAACTGGGGCGTCGACTACCTCAAAGAAGACTGGTGCAACACCCTGCCTGGACAGAACAGCGAATCCTCCTACACCTTGATGCGCAACGCGCTCGCCGAGTCTGGACGACCCATCGTCTTCAGCATCTGCGAGTGGGGGTCGACCAAGCCCTGGCTTTGGGCCGGATCGATCGGAAACCTGTGGCGCGCCACAGGAGACATTCAAGATTGTTGGGACTGCAAAAAAGATTGGGGCGGCAACGGCGTCACACAAATCATCGACCAGATGAATGGGCTGGAGACCTTCGCCGGACCAGGCCATTGGAATGATCCGGACATGCTCGAGGTCGGCAACGGCGGCATGACTAAAGAAGAATATCGCGCACACTTCAGCATGTGGGCTCTCTTCTCTGCGCCTTTGCTTGCGGGCAACGACATCTCCAACATGACCGCCGACACCAAGGAGATCCTTCTCAACAAAGAAGTCATCGCGATCGACCAAGACCCACTCGGCAGGCAGGGACGCAGAGTGAAAAAGACAGGTGACCAGGAGATATGGTCCAAGCAGCTACAGGATGGAAGCCGCGCCGTCGTCCTTCTCAACCGCGGCCCCGCGCCGACGAAGATCGCTGTCTCATGGACCGACATCGGCTATCCCGATAGCCTCTCCGCATCGGTTCGAAACCTGTGGACAGCAAACGATCTCGGCAAGCAAACCGGAGCGTACTCCGCCGAGGTTCCCAGCCACGGCGTAGTCATGCTCACGATCAAGCCATAGCAGCCAGCCATCGAACATGCTACCGCCTGAACCATCTTTAGGCGGTAGCTTCACAGGCGAGAAGCATCACGCTAAGGCGTCTGCGGCGGCCCCACCAGAGGAGTTTTCACTGGAGTTGCCAACCCAACAATCTCCGTCAGCGTGTTGTTGTTGAAGTCGGTCACCCAAAGATTGCCGCTGGCGTCCACCACAATTGCATACGCCTCCGTGAAACCGGCGTCCGACGCATAACCAGCCGCCGGCGACAGGATCGTGCCAGGAGAGACAGGCGAGGTAGCCGCCGAACCCGACAGTTCAGTGATTGCATGGCTATGCAGATTCGCAACCCACACGCTACCCGATCCATCAATCGCAATCCCTTGCGGAGCGAGTATGCTGGCCTTGTTATCGCTATAGCCGCTCGAGACAACAGTTCCATCGTTGGCAAGCTCACTGATGCTGTTTCCGGTTTGATTCGCGACCCACACATAACCGCGTTGATCGACCGCGATACCATCCGGCCCATTGCCGCTCGCGAAGCTGGCTATCCGGCTCCCATCGGCAGAAACCTTGCTAACAGTATCGTTGCCAAAGTTGGCGATCCAACCGTTATGGCTGGCATCAATCGCAACCGCAAGCGGAAAGCTGAACTGCAGCGACTGATATCCCCCTGTTCCAGATAGCGGCTGACCTGCGCTCGAGAGCAAAGTAACCCGTGAATTCCCGTAATCAGGTATCCAAACCGTCCCATTCGTATCAATCGCGATTGCCGTTGGATAGCTGATTCCACCGGAGCTGAATCCCGTCGCGCCCGAGAGCACCTGTCCCGTCGAGCTCAGCTCCGTCACACTCCCAAAATCGCCGTTGACACTTGGACTGCCTCCATCCGGCACCCAGATATTACCCTGCGGATCGACGGCAAGCGCATCCGATTTGAGTAGGCCACCGCCGGTAATGCCGCTCGAAAACATCGGGGTTCCGGTCGTCGAAAACTCGGCCACGGGACCCGAATATGTAGACACCCAGACGTTTCCAGTAGCGTCGACGCCAACGCCCGAAGGATTGTTCTTATCGATGCCCCCGCCGTGATAGTTGATAGACAGGGTCCAGTCGGCCGGAGCTTTGGAGGGCACCGGCGTAAAGGGTGGCGCCCCACTTGGCGGCATTTGCGCGAACAGCGTAGCGACGTTGTTTCCCGGATTGCGCACCAGGTTAAGCACCGCATCCAACGTATTGTCGGGAGCCGTGCCTCCATTGGGAGTTGTCGCAGAAAAAAGCGCATCGCAACCTGAGGCCGTAGTCGTACAGTTGTTCAGCAGATCGGCAACTGCATTAACCTTCATCGGCGGAGTAACCTTCATCGGCGGAGAGGCTGCGGTCGGCGGAAAAGTCGCTCCCGGCGAAGCTCCTGTCGTAAGGTTCGCGAGATTCGCAACCGTTGCCACCGCATTCGCCAAACCCTGCGCGTTCGTCAAACTCGCCCCGACATTGCCTCCAGTGCCGAAGAACTGGGCAAGCCCCCACGCCGTAGCAGCGGTCGTCACCTCGTTGATGACAAACTGAGAATCGGCCGCAATCTGGTTGCAGGCACCAAGCGCGCTGGCCAGCGTAATCGCTGAATTCGCTACGGCGCTTCCGACCTGCCCCCCACGAACGACAACGTAGATCTGTGAGGTGGCCGCCGGACAGGAATATCCCGCAACCACCGTAAAGGCTCCAGTCGAATCGCTGGTGAGCGCGCTAGAGAGCAGAGCCGTCGCGGCAGAGCCGTTTCCGGTGGTCCCGGCAGCGTAGAGCTGAACGGCCGCTCCAACAATCGGCTGAGAGCCCGCCAATGCTTTGCCAGAAAAACTCACCCCGGGATTGCTGACAGGCGGTGGAGTCACCGGCGGTGGCGTAACGGGAGGCGGCGTTACAGGGGGTGGGGTTACAGGAGGCGGCGTAACAGGAGGCGGCGTAACAGGAGGCGGCGTTACAGGTGGTGGAGTTACCGGCGGTGGAGTTGAAGTTGTACCGCCACCACCACATCCGGCAAGTGAACAAGCCAGCGCCCCAGCCATCACCGCTTTGAAGAGTCCCTGAGAGTTGCGCAGAAGTATTTTCACTGGAGGGCCAAGAGTTCCATAGTCATTGCGGTTACTGACGGTAAGGCTTTGTAAGACCACCCAGATCGGCGAAAGCGAGGAACGAGCGAAGAGCGGTCGTCATCTGCTGGCGCGCCAACTCCGTCGGCAGCGTTGTATCGATCGTCTCAACCTTCAGCAGAACCGGAATCGGACGTTGTGCATCCTGCAATAACAACGACTGAGAGCTCGGCTTACTATAGACGAAGCCAAAGTGGGTGCGGTCGCTCGAATATTCTCCACACGAACCGCCATTGCAGAGAGTAGTCGCTTCGAGATACTGGGTCGCGCCGTCATTGAAAAAAGAACCCGAAAAACCGATCGCGCCCCCAGCGGTGGGTAGCGTTAGCTGGTCCCGCCAAATCGGATCCTCCCCACGCGCAGAGTGGCAGATCAACGTATCGTGTGAACCCATCACCGGAGACACCCCGACCGACACATGGGCTCCGCCATCCGCCGGAGCGTACTCCGCCCAATGGTAGATAAGCGGACCGGCAAACAAGTTTTCGTTCCATGAGCGCGCCAATGTATAACTTCCAATTCGCTCCGGGAACTGTCCGGGGGCGCTATCGTCGATCTTTCTCTGGGCGGCGGCCGCGCCACTATGCGTCTGCACGTACGCCCGCGCAACTCCGTAACAGCTGAACAACGTCAGCACAAGCATTCCTGCGAAGCGAGGATAAAAGGAAGTCCCTCGCACTGTACCGGCTGAGGACACCGAACTCAGAGCGGGAGGCTTGATCTGCCCCGGAGATTCGCTCAGACGGCGCACAACATCGAACAGCAACATGGTGCCTACCAGAAACAGGCACGCTCCGATGACATAGTCTCCCATCTCAGCCTTGCTCTGCAGCGAGTGAAAGTGCAACGCCACCAAATAGTACAAGACCAGGATGCAGAGGCGTGCGAAGTTGAAGACGTAACCCAGTAGTACGGCTCCGGCCACGACTGCCACATGCGCGTACCAGCGGAAGCGATAGACATATCCCGCGATCAACGCAATAAACCCCATCGTCACCGCGCCGCGAATCCCGTTGCATCCCGGAGCGATAAACATCCCGAACTCCGGCGTGAACATCAGCCGCAGCTGGTCCGGACTCAAAGGCTGGCCGAGCGCAATCGCGAACGCGCGAGCCACGTGAGCCGAGGCGCGCTGCAACGGCAGATCCACGAGCACGTTGAAGATGTGAGGAATCGGGTTAACAAACCACAGAAGGATGAGGGGAAATAGCGCCGCTCGAAACAGGCGCGTCCCGCCAAACAGCAAGACCACCCCCGCGCCGTATGCAAAGGCCACCAGCGAATGAGGAGGAATGTAAATCGACCACTTCGGAGAGAAGACAAACACCAGAATCGCCTGATCCCGGATATGCACGACAGCTGCCGTGACCACAAGGATGACCAGGCCCCACCAGCTTCCCTCCATCTCCCATCCGAGCGAACGCCAGGCCCGCAAAACCAGCACGAAGCTGACGAGCGGGATAAACATTCCAATCGACTTCAGGGGGTCTATGGTCCACAAGGTCCATAGAGCCCCTACGGTAGAAAAGATCGTGGACAGGCCCAGGATCGCGATAAGCGCGGCAAATCCCGCGGCCCTGGATGCGCTCAGCCCCTCCGCTCCAGCCGATCGGAGTGGGCTGACTTCAGCGGTAGCGGGTAAAGTTGACATACAGATTTTGGTCCAGGCTGCGCACCGGGGGAGTTAGGTGGCAAGTCCCAGTGAGATGCTACTTGGAAGAGTTGCGACGAGCCTTAATGCGAGCACGTACCGAAACGAAAAATGCACCTGCGGAGCCTACAACTGCAAGAATTGCAGTCGGATTCTCGGGGGAGTTCACGCATCCGTCTTGAGCGTGCAGCGGAAGGGCGACGGACGAGACGAGGGCGATGCCGGCGAGTACGAACCAGGTTTTCTTCATTTGTGTCCTCAATTGGGAAGGTACCGTTACGAAAGTTGAAAGTCAACGCAGAATCCTGCTCCCTTCATAACACTTTTGGGTACTCTTAATAATTTAATTCCCCGTCTACAAACTACCGGCCGCCAGCCTCTCAGACCTAAGACCACGCCCCTGCAACATCAGCCCTCCCATGGACTTGACGCGTCCCTCTCCTCCCATCGACCCCGAGTCGGATATATGCCGACTTTACTTAGACTTAAGTTGTACAGACCGCCTTCATTCACTTTGCTTGAAGCTGCAACCATGCACGCAGCTTCGGCTCCTGAACCGCCCGGACTTCAATGCAGTCGTTGATGCTGTCAACTGCCTTTGAAAGAGTTCTCTCCGCGGCCGCAACCTTATGTGCGGCGAAGAAACCAATCACCTCGTCCCTCTGTTTCTCTGTACAGAAAGATCCTGTAGCCTCTACCACCTCGGCCCCGGACGAGACCGTAAACTGAGCCCGCACCTGTTCCCAGTTCTTCCGGACATAGTCCCAGGCCTGGTCGCGAGTCTCGCGCTGGCGCATCAGCGACGTCAGCATAGTCCCGCTGTCCTGGTTTCGAACCTCTCCTGAAGCAATCAGGTCAAGCGTCCGCTTCACCAACGCCGGATCGCGAAACTGCACCAGCAGCCGCAGCGCGTCGATCTGCTGTGCCGGATCGCTGAAGTTTCTGCTCACCGCCAGCACCTTGTCATAGAGCGCCACATCACCGTGGGCCGCGCTTACCTGCACCGCCGCGTCCGCAAGCGTGGAATCCAGCGTCTTATCCTTCTCGCTGCCCGCCGCAAACACACGCACCGTCAGTATCTGCGCCTCGGCCAGAACAGCGGGGTCACGCGCCTCCCCCAACAACTCGAACAGCGTCCCGCGAATCTGCTGCCGATCATACGACTCCTTCTTCGCCGGACCTCCAAGCGCGCTATACACCGGCCCAAACTGCCGCCTAAGCACTGCGGCCAGCTCCGCACGGTCCTCATCCGTCGCAATATCCGAGTCAAGCTTCTGAATCTCCTGATGCGCCGTATCGATCACAGCCTCACTAGGATCCTGCTTCAACCTCAACACCAGACCCAGATAATCTCCCACCGCAACTTCTCCCGAGCGAACCAGCGCCCACCGATCGCCTAACAGCCCAATCCGCTCCGGCGGCGTCAGCGAGCCCTCCGCCCTCGCCTCAATTGCCTCGAACTGCGCCGGCGTATAAACCGTGCGGTAGTAGCCCTTCGCTCCAGCATTCGCATAGAAAAAAGGCAGTCCCTCTGCCTCAAGCATATGGGGATGGAAGATTGAAAAGTCCGGCGTCATCGCTCGACAGACAGGTTGTCCCTCCGTCTTCACACAAATTGGAACGGTCCACTCCGGCATGCGACCGCCCATCGGCCGACGCATCTCCGAAATCGAGGAGAACAACCGGCTTCCCGTCAATGGAAACCCTCCCGCCTGTCGCTCGCCAAACCCCAGCAGCGGCACACCCGGCTGCGTCACAAAACTCGACATGATCTTATCCACCGGCAGGTGCGAGTTCGACGTCTGCGCATTCCAGAAATCCTCCGCCGACGCATTCGCATACAAGTGCGCCTTCAGATAGCTCTGCACCCCCTGGCGAAACACCTCCGCCCCCAGATAGTTCTCCACCATCCCGATCACCGCGCCCGCCTTGCCATACGAGATCCCGTCAAACATCTCATTGATCTCATCCGGCGTATCGGCCGTCGCGCGAATCGCTCTCGTCGTCCTCTGCGCATCAAGGTCCAGCGTATCGTTCAGCGCCTGCGCATCATCCTCGGCAAAGTTCCACTCCGGGTGCCACGCCGCCGCCGCCTTTGTCTCCATCCAAGTCGCGAAGCCTTCATTCAGCCACAGATTGTCCCACCACCACATCGTCACCATATCGCCGAACCACTGGTGCGCCGTCTCATGCGCCACCACCGTCGCAACACGCTTCTTCTCCCCAATCGTCCCGATCTTCGGTTCCACCAGCAGATCCGTCTCGCGATATGTTATGCAGCCGAAGTTCTCCATCGCGCCTGCTTCAAAGTCCGGCAGCGCGATCATATCCAGCTTCGGCATCGGATATTTAATCCCAAAATAAGTGTCGTAATAATGCAGAACGTACTTCGCCGACTCCAGCGCAAACTTCGTCAGCCCCACCTTATCCGGCGTCGAGCACACACGAATCGGCACCCCATCCGACTTCCCCTCCGAACACTTGAAGTCGCCCACCAGAAACGCCACCAGGTAGCTCGACATCTTCGGCGTCGTCGCAAATCGAAGCGTATGTTTCCCCGCCACCGGCCCCGATTTATCCGAGATCAGATTCGTGTTCGAGATCGCCGTATCCCCACTATCGACGACCATCGTAATGTCGTACGTAGCCTTCAGCGCAGGCTCGTCAAAGCTCGGAAACGCACGCCGCGCATCGGTAGGCTCAAACTGTGTCACCGCATAGTTGCGCACCTTCGTCTTCGAAAGATAGAACCCACGCAGCTTATCGTTCAGCACTCCCGTGTAACGAATCTCGAGCGTCACCTTTCCCGCAGCCAACTCCTCCGGAAACTTAAATGTCGCCTGCTCCTTCTCGCCGTCAAGCGTCGTCACCGCGATCTGCGGATGCCGATCCACTTCCATCGGCGTTAGCGGTTTCGGCTGCGACCCCAACTTGCCATACGAATACGCAGCGACCGGCAACGCATAAGCTTTCACCTCGCCAAATTTGATCTCCGCAGCGTTCAACGTAATGCTTTTACTCGGCACGTCCAGCACCAGATCGATCGTCTCTTCCCCGCTAAAGGTCGCAGCCTTGAGATCCGGCGTAATCGTAAGGCCATAGTGTTCGGGATGAACACCCAAAGGCAGCCGCTGGCCCTGCACTCCAACTGTAGCGAAGAGAAAAAGAACAAAGGCAGAAAAGGCAGAAGCAGTGTTACGAACGAACATGAAAAAAGGCCCTCGAAACCAAAGTACATCTCACGAAAATTTGACATCCAGGAGCCTCGTTGCGCGCTGGCCTCTGTCTCATCTCCAATGCTATGCTCGGCACCAGTCAGGGAGCGTAAATAAATGCAAGTTCATATCTTTCGAGGACCAGGACGGGTCTTCGGCGTTACTCAGGATGCGACAGGAGCCAATTTGCCATCCAAATATGCCCCGTGGAATCCATTCAGGTCGATAACCCTTAGCCGCGATGGAGAACCGACGCCCGGGGTAGACGCCCGCGAATGTCTCGATGACATAGAAAAGCACGGATTTCACATCACCGACGCACACGTTCGCATCACCGAAACTGTAGTCTGATGCTGATCGAGGTTCTTGGCTTCGTTAATTTGCTTTGCGCAGGCATCCTGGCAGGCGAGGAGTTCGTGGTCCGTTACGGAATTCGCGGCCCCATCGCCAGCATCCATCCAGAACCGCAGATCCAGTTGCGCCAAGCGCTGATTCGTAGATTGCGTGTCCTCGTGCCTGCAATATTTAGCGTGGCGCTGATCTCTGGGATTGCAGTGACTTTGCTTGAGCGCTTGCGCCCGGCGCTGGACTTCCGCTGCGCGGGATTGCTCGCGCTCTTTGTGTTCATCTCGATCACGCTTGCCGGCACTGTACCGATAAATCAGGCCATACTAACCTGGAAGACCGCAGAGCCGCCTGAGGGCTGGCAAGCGATGATCAAACAGATGGGAACGGCTCGACACAGCGCGGACTTGGGCGGCGATCACAGCGTTCGGCCTCTTCCTCGCAGCTGCAGCGCTGCGCGCCGGCCTTAATTAAAACTGAGATACCAAAGATATCGACTTACTTCACCCGCCCCACGCAAAGCCGCGCAGGACGATGTTCCCTGATCGAGACGGACTCGTCGCTAATCTCTGCGGCAGCGCACAGCCCCTGCCAGTCCTCCGCAACAAAGCTGCGCCGGATCGACACTGGTCCATCGTTCTTCACAAAAGGATGCCAGTCGGCCACGCGTGCCCATAGACGAAAGAGGTGGTACGGCATCGGCTTGCGATGAAGATCGTCGATGAACCACCCGCGCCGCGCCGTCTGCTCCATCCAGCGCAGAAACAACACGATCTGCGAGTTTGTCAGGTGATGTGTCAGCAGCGAGCAGATCACGACATCGATCGGCCCATTCGTATGATCGGCCAGCGCATCCCCAACCAGCCACTCAATCTGCTGGCTCGACGGAGTCGACTCCCGCGCTGCACGAATCGCATCCGGATTGAGATCGATCCCCGTAAGCCTGACGGGAACTCCGCGCTTCGTCGCCCATCGATCGATCTTCCGCAGCGTGTCTCCGTAGCCGCAGCCAACATCCACGATGCGCAACGGAGCAGACAAAGCAGGCCCCGCTGACACCAGCTCTTCAAGCCAGCCGAGTGTGGGCCGCTGCGCCAGCGTAAGCCGGTTCACCCGCGCAATATCGTGCAAACACGCGCGAAGCTCTTCGTACGAGCACGGCATGTCCATCAGTTCGATCAGATTGGCGCGTCGTGAGAAGTCGAGGCCGTCCGCAAATCCAGGAGAGGGAAATGTTGATAGTGGATGGGCGGAAAGAACCTCGGAAGATCCATCGAGGATGTCTTGTGACGAGATTTCGGGGGAAGAGATAGAAGTGGTCGGCAAGATGGTCCGTGTTCAGTATAACTGCGTGAGGTAAAACGCCCTTAGGGAAACGCGGTCCACAAAGATGAGTCGAAGAACCCGGATTACTCGGGCAGCAGGCTCTCTGCTCTGACTCGATCTTCTTCGCGAAGGAAGCATCTTCAAAAATTTGCATCCCTCGAATTGTTTGTCAAGCCCCCAAGAACGAAAGTCCCTTCTGTACCAACAACATCGGCTTGGCGTATTAGTTTCCTTCGCACAGCTATAATGGAACCAGTGATCGAAAGAGGCAGGACCCCGAGAGGGGTCTTTCGAGTTTAAGGACCTATCCCCTTTGATTGGACGAATTTAGCTATAACCCCTTTGAAATGAGGATTTTGCAGGAGGTAAAATCAGCAAACCATTCAAAATAGGATAGTTATCTATACCAACCCCCGGGGGGCACCCCCCCAAGCGATCCCTAGGATGATTGAAGTGAAGCAGCACGTTCCGAGTAGCCAGAGTTCTCCGATGCCCGTGCCTCTGCGTAAGCCGCCGCACCCAACAGGGCGCAGGTGTCGTCGAGAATCACGCGAACCGGGACTGATTCAACCAGAGGCGACAGCCGCCCCTTGTCGATAAAGGCCTGGGTAAACGTGCCGTTCTTCAGCGTCTTCAGAATCTTCGGAGCGATGCCCCCGCCAAGGTACATCCCACCGGTCGCAAGCACCTGCAAAGCCATGTTGCCGGCCTCCGCGCCGTAGGCTCCGGTGAAGATCTTCATCGTCTCGAAGCACAGCGAACTCGAGCCGTCTTCCGCGCACTGACCGATGACTGCGTTCGGGTCCTCGGACAGCATCCGATCGTGAAGCCAGCCCGGTTCGTTGATCTTCTCCACGTCGCGCAGGAAGGTATAGACATTTTTGATTCCGATGCCGGAGACAACCCGCTCCCAGCTCACCCGCCCTTTGAGGGTGTTGCGCAGATACTCTAGCAGCGCGATCTCGCGATTGCTCCGCGCAGCAAAGTCAGAGTGACCACCCTCGGACGGAATCGGACGATGCTTCTTGCCATCCCAGATCAGCAACGCCTGTCCGAGACCGGTGCCCGCCGCCATCAGGCCCGCATGCCCGGTGGCCTCCGGGTCGCCATCGTGCAGCGTGAAGATGCTCTCCGGCGCAAGCTCGGGGATGCCGTAACCGTTCGCTTCAAGGTCGTTGATGAGAGAGATATGAGGAATCGAAAGAGACTTGACCAGATCGCGCGTATCCAGGATCCACGGCAGGTTCGTCAGCTTCAGGCGCCCATCGCGAACCGGCCCCGGGCATCCGAAGCAAGCCGCAAGAATATCTTTGCCTTGAGTTGTATTGGTCCCATCGCCAGCGAGAAACTTGAGAACCACCTCGTCCAGGCTTCCAAACTCATGTGCCGGAAACTTCTGGTCGCGGATCGGGTGCAATCGCCCATTTGCGAAGTCGTACAGTGCAAGGTGAACCTTCGTTCCGCCAACATCACCAGCGAGAATCATCTATTTGAGCTCCAAGGTACCGGTCGAACCGGAATTCGGCGGTGCTGGCAGCTTAGCCGCTGCAGCCGCGTCGAGCAAGAGGGTCAGTTGTCCGCTAGCGGGTCGAATCAGCTGCGAGGGGTGGACCTCAGGCTGATATGGACCCAGAAAAACATCGTGCAGCACCTGCGTTTTGCCCGCACCTTCAATCAGAAACGCCACCTCCCTGCCCTGGTTGATCACAGGCCAAGTCAGCGTGATGCGCCAGGTGTCCTTCTGAGGAACGTGATTTGGAACCACGATGTGGCTCATCTCGTTCAGCGCCTCGGTGTGGGGGAAGAGCGAAGCTGTATGCCCATCATCACCCATACCAAGCAACACCAGGTCGAAGGTAGGGGTCTCCGCGCCTTCGAGCTTGAACGAATTACGAATCGTCGACTCGTAACGCGCCGCCGCAACCTCAGGAGCAAGCTCGCCCTCCATCCTGTGGACGCGTTCGGCCACCAGCGGAACCTTCGAGAGCAGCGCCTCGTTGGTCATGCGGTAGTTCGACTCAGCATTGTCAGGTGGTACGCAGCGCTCGTCGACCCAATAGAGCTCGAGCTTGTCCCACGGTACCTGCTTCAGAAACGGCTCAGCAGGATCCGCCAGTTGGCCGAACATCGTCTTGGGCGTTGTGCCACCGGAGATGGCAATGCGAGCCAAACCACGCGCTGCGGCGGCCTTCACCACGGCATCCGTAAACAGCTGTGCTCCGGCGCGAGCCGTGGCCGCCGGTGTTGGTGATACTCGATAGGTGACCGAAACAGGACGTGGCATAGGGATCTCGCAAAGGTGAAATGGAAGTACGAACAACCCTTGAAACGGATGAACTCCGGAACGAGTTTCACACGTTCCGGAGTCCAACCGAACATTTTGATGCATAACCACTAAAACCGGCGTCTTGTCAGAATCAGAGATCCGATCTGCAGTATGCCGTCTCGCGAAAGCTCTACAGCGGCTGCCACTTCCGGCCATCCTTCGCCAGAAGTTCATCCGCGCAGTCCGGCCCTTCGGAGCCCGCTGCGTAGTTTGGAAAGTGCTTGCCTTCGACCTTGGCCCACGCCTCGAGGATCGGTGTAAACAGCGCCCAGGTCGCCTCAACGCCATCGCGGTGCGCAAACAACGTCGCATCGCCAAGCATCGCATCGAGCAGCAGCCGCTCATAACCGTTCGCCGACGACTTGCCGAACGCATCCGCATAGCTGAACGCCATGTTCACCTGCGCCAGATTCGTCGTCGGGCCAGGAACCTTCGCACCAAACTGCAGCGAGATCCCCTCGTCGGGCTGAATCCGCATCGTGATGACGTTCGGCTCGATGTTGTCGCCGGTGCTGTTGGACTTGAACAGGTGCAACGGCGGCTGTTTGAAGACAATCGTCACTTCTGTCACGCGCTTCGCCAGCCTCTTCCCAGCGCGAAGATAGAACGGAACCCCGGCCCAGCGCCAGTTCTCGATCTCAACCCGAATCGCCGCAAAGGTCTCAGTGCTCGAGGTCGGAGAGACGCGATCTTCCTGCCGATAACCAACAACGTCCTTGCCATCCACCTTGCCCGGACCATACTGTCCACGCACCGTGTTGTTGACGGGAATCCCCTCAATCGCACGCCACACCTTCAGCTTCTCGGTACGCACTGCCCCAGCCTCGAACGAGTCTGGCGGTTCCATCGCCACAAACGAAAGAACCTCCATCACATGGTTCTGCAACACATCGCGAACAGCACCGGCCTTCTCATAAAACGGTCCGCGCCCTTCGATACCAATCGACTCAGCAGCCGTGATCTCGACATGGTCAATGTAGTTACGATTCCAGACCGGCTCAAAGATCCCGTTACCAAAACGAAATACGAGAATATTCTGAACGGTCTCTTTGCCAAGATAGTGATCGATACGGAAGATCTGATCTTCGGCCAGCACATCGTTGATCTCGTCGTTGAGCTTTCTCGCCGACTCAAGATCAGTGCCAAACGGCTTCTCGATGATCACGCGCACCCAATGCTTATCCCCAGCTTCCGGCTTGGCCATGCCATGCTTGCCCAAACGTCGCGTAATGTCCGCGAAGAACTCCGGCGCGACTGCAAGATAGAACAGTCGATTGCCCTTGGTGTTGAACTTGCCATCAAGCTCTGCCAGATGCGCCTTCAGTTTGTCGAATCCGGCGTCATCGTCAAACTCTGTCGCAAAGTAGGAAACGCGATCCATAAACGGCTTCAACTTCGGATCATTCTCCTCAACTCCGCCGCCCTTCATAATCCCGTCTTTCATATCAGGACCAAACGTAGCGCTCAGGTCGCGACGCGCAACACCGACCACCGCGAAATCCTTCGGCAAAAGTCCCGACTGATCCAGGTGATAAAGCGCAGGCAGAAGCTTGCGCTTCGTAAGATCACCCGAAGCGCCGAAGATAACAACGATGCATGGCTCTGGAATGCGCTCACCCTTCTTGGTGGCATCCGCCGCCGCTGCCGATACGCCAACTGGTACTGTGCTTGTGCTCATAATCTGCTCCTTACAAAACCTTCCATGCTGTGCCCACAGATAAACCGCCAGGCGTTGGAGTTCAAAGTACGCGCCGGATCCGTCCCGCGCACGTCCAGCAAAACTACGACTTCTTCACGTCGTGACCACCAAAAGCTCCTCGCATAATCGAGATCATGCGATCCGTAAAATTATTCTCCTCCCGCGAGCGAATACGGCGAATCAACGACTCCGTAATCACCGGCGCGGAAACGTTCAGATCGATCGCCTCCGTCACCGTCCAACGCCCTTCGCCCGAATCCGGAACATAAGCCTCCAGCCCATCCAGCGTAGGATTCTTCGCCAGCGCATCGGCCGTCAAATCCAGCAGCCACGAACGCACCACCGAACCCTTCTGCCAGATCTTCGATATCTGCGTCAGATCGAGATCCAAAGGCTTCTTCGCTTTCATGATCGAGAAGCCCTCTGCATACGCCTGCATCATGCCATATTCGATGCCATTATGAACCATCTTCACGAAGTGACCAGCACCCGAGGGCCCAACATGCCCCCAGCCCTCGTTCTTTGCAGGAGCCAGCGTCTCGAAGATCGGCCTCAACCGCTCCACCGGCTCCTTATCGCCGCCGATCATCATGCTGTAACCCTCTTTCAAACCCCACACGCCGCCCGAAGTACCGCAGTCAACGTAGTTGAACCCTTTGTTCGTCGCCTCTGCATGTCGGCGCTGCGTATCTTTATAGTTCGAGTTACCGCCATCGATAAACGTGTCACCCTTCTGCATCAGCGGCTCAAGCTTCGCAATCGTCTGATCGACCGGATCACCCGACGGCACCATGATCCACACCGCGCGGGGCGCAGCAAGATTTTTTACCAGTTCTTCGAGCGAGTTCACTCCCACCGAACCGTTCGCCGTAAGCTTCGCTGTCGCGTCTTTATTGAAGTCGAAGCCAACGACCTTATGACCTGCAAGACGTAGCCGTTCTGCCATGTTGAAGCCCATCTTGCCAAGTCCGATAATTCCCAGTTCCATCTATCTTCCTTCCTTATGCGGCGCGTAGACCGAGTTGTGCAAGCTCATCTCTGAGCTGAGTTGGTGATTCAAAGCGAATCGCCCGCATGCCGAGAGATCCCGCGGCAATACAGTTTTCAACGTTGTCATCGATAAAAAGAGCGGTCTCCGCCAGATGACCCGAGATCTCGATCGCTGCGCGATAGATTTCAGGATGCGGCTTCATCTCATGCACGTAACCGGAGCAGATGAAATAGTCAAAGAAAGGCCTCAGTCGAAAAGCATCCAGCCGGTGCTCATTCAGTTCGCGGCTTTCATTGTTCAGCGTCGCCAGCTTATACCGGCTCGAAGTGCCGAGCTTCCCAAGAATGTCTAAGCTCTCCGGATGAAGGATCTTGCTTTCAGCGCAGACCTGCGGCCACAATTCACTGAACGTGATATTTGGGTTTTGATTCAGAACAGTCAGATTGAAGAAGTGCTCAGCCGTTGAAAGCCCTCGCTCCCAGAAGTAGTTCGCTTCTTCATGACGCGACTCGTAATCGGCCAGATCCACGCCGAGCCTGGTCAAAACTTCCTTCCGCTGGCCTCTATCCCACCCATTAGTAAGCAAAACCCCACCTACATCCCAGAAGATCGTCTTGATCTTGATGTTCGAGGAAGATCTCACTTACCCTCCGGAAAATCTGCCCCGACCGTCACCTGCTCCCACGCAGCGATCTCCTTTTGCCAGTTATCCAGCTTGCCGCGAAATCGTTGCAGCGCGCTACGACCCAACAAAAGATGCAGCGGCGGATTGGGAGTTTCGACGACCTGAATCATCGCCTGAACCGCACGCACAGGATCGCCCGGCTGCTTCCCATCATTCTCCACGAAGTACTTCCGCATGTTGGCAGCAGTCTTGTCGTAGTCCGCGATCTTCGTCTTCGCAATCACTCCAGAGCGGCCCAGAAAATCAGTGCGGAACGGGCCCGGTTCAATGACCGTGACATGTATCCCCAGTGGCGCAAGCTCCGCAGCCAGTGCCTCCGAAAGCCCTTCCACTGCGAACTTGGTCGCGTTGTACATCCCGATGCCCTGGCCGCCGATCAGGCCGCCGATCGACGAAAGGTTGAGAATGTGTCCGCTGCGCTGCTTTCGAAGATGAGGCAGAAAAGCACGCGTGACCTTCAAGAGACCGAAGACGTTGGTTTCAAACATCGGCATAAATTCCGCCTCTGAAACCTCTTCAATCGCACCGGCAACCCCATAGCCCGCATTGTTCACCAGAACATCCACCTGGCCGAACTGCGCAAACGCCTGGGTCACTGCCGAATCCACTTGACCGGCGTCGGTCACATCAAGAGCTAAGACCCTCGCCGTCTGCGGATATTGTTTTTCTAAATCTGCAACCTTGTCGAGCTTTCGAGCTGTCGCAACGACCTTACCGCCAGACTTAAGAACCCCTTCGGCGAGGAGTCGGCCAAATCCGGTGGACGCTCCCGTGATGAACCAGACACGTTGAATCGATTGAGTCATGATCTCCAATGCTCCAAAGGCTGCGTCTCTCGGGCCAACTCGATGAAATTCGCTCGGCTCCGACGAGCAACATCGCTCCTGCAATCAGCCTTCATAGTGTTCAGGATAAGATGCTCGGGCCTAGCCGCAAGGCGCAAATGAGTCGCAATCAGGCTTGAGTAGACACGGAGTATGTTGCCAAACGGTAAAAGGCGGGGCAATCAGCCCCGCCTTCTCGTCTACTTCTTCACCAGCTTTTTGGCGTGCTCCACTACGTTCGCAACGCTGAAACCTAGCTTATCCAAAGCGATCGCTCCAGGTGATGAAGCACCGAAACGATCCAGGCCGATTACACCGCCGTTATGGCCGACGTACTTGTACCATCCCAGCGTTGCGCCAGCTTCTACGGCCAGCTTCGGCGTAGCTTCCGGCAACAACTTCGCTTTGTACTCGTCGCTCTGCTCGTCGTAGATATGGAAGCTCGGCATCGAAACAACAGTTGCGTTGATGCCCGCGGCCTTCAACTCTTCAGCAGCCTTCGTGATCAGTCCAACCTCGGACCCAGTCGCGATGAGGATCAGATCCTTGCCATGCGAAACCACTTCGTACGCACCGAAGCGCGCACCAGCACGTGCAATCGTCGCATCGATCGTCGGCAGATCCTGACGCGACAGCGCCATGAAGCTCGCGCTCTTGCGCTCCAGCGCCAACTGCCAGCAAGCCGCTGTCTCATTCGCATCCGCCGGACGGAAGTCAGTGAGATGAGGAATGACACGCAGGCTCATCAGTTGTTCGACTGGCTGGTGGGTCGGTCCATCCTCGCCCAGTCCGATCGAATCGTGCGTGAAGATGAACAAAGAGTGCAAGCCCATCAGCGCAGCCAGACGCAGTGCATTGCGGCAGTAGTCCGAGAACGTAAAAAATGTCGAGCCAAACGGAATCAATCCACCGTGTGCTGCCATGCCATTCACCGCCGCGCACATGCCGAACTCGCGCACGCCGAAGAACACATTACGTCCCGCAGGGTCCACATGAAAACTTGGTGAATCTTTGAAGATCGTCTTGGTGGAAGCAGTCAGATCGGCCGCACCACCAAAAAGCTCCGGCACCACGTTCTCAATCGCCTGCATCACAGCTTGTCCGGCGTTACGCGTGGCCATCGGCTTCTCAGTGGGGAAGGTCGGAATCTTCTTCTCCCATCCCTCGGCCATCTTGGCCTTGATCGTCCGGTCAAACTGAGCCGACGGTTCCGGATAGGCCTTCGCGTACTCCTCAAACTCCGCCGTCCACGAAGCATGCAGGTCTTTGCCGCGCAGCTTGATCGTGTCCCAGTTTTTGCGAGCCTCGTCGGGAACGTAGAAGCTCTTGTCCTCAGGCCAACCAAGGTTCTTCTTGGTCTCCTTCGTTGCCTCAGGTCCCATTGCCTCACCGTGAACCTTGTTCGTGCCGGCCTTCGGGCTGCCATAACCGATCACTGTGCGCACGCGGATCAATGAAGGCTTCGCCGTCTCAGCCTTAGCAGCAAGAATCGCCTTCTCAATCGCTACCAGATCGTTTCCATCAGCAACATACTGAACGTGCCAGTGGTAGCCCTCGAAACGCTTGGTCACATCCTCGGTGAACGACAGCTCCGTCGGTCCATCGAGGGAGATCAGGTTGTCGTCGTAAAGCACAATCAGCTTGCCGAGAGCTAGCGTTCCGGCCAGCGAAGCAGCCTCGTGCGAGATGCCTTCCATCATGTCGCCATCACCGCAGAGCACATACGTGTGGTGATCGACGATGTTGTACGTATCGCGGTTGTAAACCGCAGCCTGATGCCGTTCAGCGATCGCCAGGCCGACTGCCATTGCGAAACCCTGTCCAAGCGGTCCAGTCGTAACCTCGACACCAGGAGCCTCGCCTCGCTCCGGATGCCCCGGAGTGTGCGAACCCCACTGCCGGAACTGCTCCAGCTGCGACATCGGCAGATCGTAACCAGAGAGATGAAGCGCACCGTACAGCAGCGCCGAAGCGTGTCCGTTCGAGAGAACAAACCGGTCCCGATCGATCCACTGCGGATCGGACGGATCGTGCTTCATGATCTTGTGGTAGAGCAGATAAGCGATCGGAGAGCATCCAAGCGGCGCTCCTGGGTGCCCCGACTTTGCCTTCTCCACCATATCGACGGCGAGAAAGCGGAGGGCGTTGATGGAGATCTGGTCAATTTCGTGCTGCTTCGAATCCTGCTGTTCGCTCATTATTCCTCTACCTTTTATTGAGAGATTCGTGAACCGTTCACGGTGCTGAATCTGGAAGATTTGGTCAAACTCTAACAGTGTACTAGCGGGGCCGGACTTGCTGCATCCTTACACCTTGGTAGATGCCGGAACCGCATTGATAGCAACATCAATATTTCGTCCCAGCCAACGATCCTGCTGGTCCTCTACCGGGTACGCAAGCGTAAACGTGATCTTGCCTATCTGGTCGGCTCCCGTTGAGATATCCACAAATGATCCGGAAAACCCTACAGAGCGCGATTCGACCCTGAGTGTCGTCGCCCAGTTGTCATACGTGTAGACGGCATAAAAAGACTCCCGGTCGACGATGCGAAGCGTGTGTCCCGAAAGGAGCGAGCAGATGGGCCGGCCTGGCTCGAATATCTCGATATGGTTACTAAACGTGCGCTTTTCATTCGCGACGGCATAGCGGTCTTCCACAGCCTTGATCCGATCAAACACCCGCCCATCGGCCGCCGAACGCAGTAGCTTCAAATACTCTGCATGAGCCCATACTAGCGGTTGAGCCGAACCGGCCGATCGACCCCGATACATCCCTCTCGAAGGAATATCGTAATAGTCCCAGACCTGTTCAGGAAGCATTCCACCAACCGAACTGAACTGTTCGATTGCCTTGATGTACTGGCTGAAATCGCTCCCCGCACAAAGCTCGTAGTGTCCTCTCTCGCCGGTCAGAATCGGCCACGCGCGGCCCTGCCCTGAACCGTCATACGGGCCGCCATCCTTCTTTTGTCCGTATCCGTCGTGGTTGTAGCGCCGCCAGGAGTCTCCAAATGGCGTTTCGATCTTCAGAACGTGATCGACCACCTTCAGCGAATCGACGATCAACGGATCATCCGGCCGCCGAATCCCATACCGCACAAGCTCCAAGAAGCCTCCATCGATCACCTCGCGGGCCTCGAACACATTCCTCTCGCCAGGCTCACGATTATTAATTCGAATCATCCCCGGGGGCAGCGAGACATCATGAAACGGCTCCCCCTTGGCTGGCGGACGGATTCGCATGTAATGATACTTCACATCCGGATGCAAAACGCCCTCGGTCGTAGTAGTCCACTCATCCAGATGCGCCTCAATCCAGTCCGCATATGTCTCCAGATAGTCTGCCAACTCCACCGACTCGCGATCCCGAGCAATATCCGCCGCGCAGATCAACCCGGAGATCACCGCCGCCAGCGTCGATGGCGAATACCCCGCCGCCTCCTCCCAGCGTTCCTGCTGTGTCACCGGAGCATACCGCACCAGAAACGCCGCAGCCCGCTCGACAAACGGAAACACGTCAAAATTCCCCAGCCCATTTTGCTTCCAAAGACGCCACGCCAGAATGATCGGAAACGCAACCTCGTCCAGCTGAATCCCCGTCCAGTAAGGGGTCCCATCAATCCAGAAATTCTGTGCAAAGCTTCCGTCCGGCTTCTGCGTACACGCCAGATACACCAACGCCCGCAGCGCCGTATCGGTCCTCCCACACGCCAGCAGAGCACTCGCCGTCTGCACCATATCCCGAGTCCAAACCAGGTGGTAGCCGCCCAGGTCCGAGTCACCCTTCGACGCTCCCCACGGCACCGAGGCCGACGCAATAAACGCGCCCGAGTACGTCTTATCCTCATGCGTCAGCAGCACATTGTGGCTAATCCCCATCAGCTTGCCGCCGTCAGTCGACGCCTTCGCCAGCCGCGCCGGCGAGCTCACCCGTTTCCACTGATCCACAAAGCGCTTCTGATGATCTGCATAAGGCGTCGCCAGCGTCTGCATCATCTGCGCAATGGCAGCGTGATGACCGTCGCCAAACGAGATCGCGATCGTAAACTCCGGATTCTCCGCAATATCGATCTCGCCCATAACGGCGAGATTGCCGTCGAGAGCCTGACCAAACTGCCAGCTCATTCGCATGTCCTGTGTCAGATTCTGGAAGCCGTCGCTGGAGCCAACATAACCACACGAAGACCTGATAAAACCGCAGCTCGCGCCAAAAGCCAGTGAGGTCTCGCCCTTCCACGCCAACACACACCGCTGTCCCGCCACATCGATCGATCGAGCCGAGTTCCCCGCTCCGCCACCGTTGAGATGAGGCGCCAGCAGCGCGTAGCACTTCAGCCGCGACAGAACCTCTTTATCCCCGCTTATCTTCACGTTCATCAGCACTACCGGATGATGCGGATCGCTGATGAACTCCTTGGTCACCGTGTAACGACCATCCAGATCGCTCGCTACAACCCTGACCGCAGGCGCAGCGCTATCGATGTAATGGAAGTCATATTCGAAGTTGCGCTTCTCTTCGTGGATGAAAGTCTCGCCATCGCTGAACAGCAGCTCCATATCGCGAGTCTGCGGACGGTCGATCGTCGGGTAATAGATCTCGTTCAAGGTTCCGTGCGAAACCGTAAACCACACACGACTCGAAGCCGCATAGGCGGTGGCTACAGCATCCTTCTCGCTCGAAGTCCAGCGAGGTTCCAGCCCAGGAGCCCCAAATGCGGGTCCATCGTCGTCAAGCCAACGGTAAGAAGCGGTTAGGTCGTTCATTTGTACCTATTAGAGCGCAAATCTCCGACCTTGGTTACATTCCTCCGTCAACGGGCGATGAATCCGCAGGTAGTCTATGATTTTGGAGGGTCAGGCGAACTTCCCGAGTGCATCGCGCGCCCTCCGGACAGCATCGAACTCAGTCAGGCGGTCAGGATCCTCCTGACTGACACCAACGAACGACGACAGGAGAACTACTGTGGCCTACGAACTACCACCTTTGCCATACGATTACGCGGCGCTTGAGCCCTCCATCGACGAAGCCACGATGAAGCTCCACCACGACAAGCATCACCAGACCTACGTCACCAATTTGAACGGCGCGGTAGAGAAGCACCCCGAGATCGGCAAGAAGTCGCCCGAAGAACTCATCAAAGACCTCGCCAGCATCCCCGAAGACGTGCGCAAGGTCGTCCAGAACAACGGAGGCGGCCACGTCAACCACACCATGTTCTGGCAGATCATGAAGCCCAAGGGCGGTGGAGAACCCAGCGGCGACATCGCCGCGCAGATCAAGGCCGACTTCGGAAACTTCGAAGACTTCAAGAAGCAGTTCAACGAGACCACAGCCAAACAGTTCGGCTCGGGCTGGGGCTGGCTTATCTTCGAAGGCGGCAAGTTGAAGATCGTCACCACGGCAAACCAGGACAATCCCATCTCACAGGGCCACTACCCCATCCTCGGCAACGACGTGTGGGAACACGCCTACTACCTCAAGTACCAGAACAAGCGGCCAGACTACCTCGCCGCGTGGTGGAACACCGTGAACTGGGACGAGATTAACAAGCGCTTCGCCACTGCCAAAACTCACAAGTAATTGAGCAGTTCTTGAAACGCACATCCGGTGCAACGTAGATTCACGTTGCACCGGAACCGTCCACCAATTCGAAGCAATCGATACGGTCTCTTACTTCGGCCCAGACCCCGGAACAACCGCAGTCGTTGGAGTGACGGTGTTCGTATTACCCCACGAGCCCGTCGCATTTGAACTTCCGCTCCCTGTGGCCCCGCCGATCACAAACTGCTTCCACATCCGATTCTGGTTGTTGACGCCCTCCGGAGTTCCAGCCTGATCCGCGCTGTTTTGTCCGCAGGCACTCGTATGCCCCGGCTTTACCTCAAGTGCGTTGAGGTAGTTAGCGAAGGACGTATAAACCGCGGCGCCCCACTTCCAGTTGATCGTCACTCCGGCAATGCCACCCGTGTCGAAGGTCCCGTTCCAGCTCACCCTCGTGCCGCCTCGCAAACCGGCCGACGGCACAGGGACACCTGTAAGAAAGATCTCGTCGTCTCCCCTCATGGGAACAGTAGTGAGCCACGTATTGGTCATCGTACTGAACGTCGTGGAAGTGCACGTCGCCGTCGGCGAGAAGGTGATCTGAGCGTTAGGAACCGAATTCATGAAGGGCAACCCGGTCTCTTCGTTCACGATCTTGGAGCTGGTGAAGGTAATGACACCGCCTGTTTTGGGCACGCCCGTTACGCTGAAGTTCGCGTTGAACCACACGTAATTGCCCTCTTCGATCGAAGACCCGTCGAAACTCTCGGTGTCGATTCCCTTGCCGGAGGTCTTGGGCGGCGGAGGTTGAGCGCCACAGGTAAGGCTCGTCGGCGAAAACTGGATCGGAATCGTGTTATGTCCCACCAGCGAGGCGGTTCCGGTGAAGGTGTAACTACCTACCAGCGGAGGGAACGAGCCCCAGATCGTTGCGTCGAAGACCTGGCTCGCAGTCGCCGTAAGGGGTATCGAGCCCACGATGGGAGGGCCGACCATAGGCGATGTTTCGAACGTGTAAGCGATCTCATATTTCGTCCCCGGTGAAAGCTCGGAGGCCGATACCGAAAAGCTGTACGAGCTACAGGTAATCGTAACGTTGGCGGTGTCCACGTGGTTTGCGAAGACAGGAGTCGCACCTAAAGCAATCAACCCCGCAATAGTGCCGCAAGCAATTCGATATCTTTGAAACATGATCACGCCTCTCTCGATTAGCCTCTTCAACTTCGCCGGGCTTCTTCTCAGGTGCGAGTTACTTTCGTGCAACAGAAGACACACTAACTATGCAGTCACCCACTAGTAACTGCACTACAACTTTGTGGTGATGGAGGGCGCGAGCAATGTTCCCCAAGCCTTTGTCTCGCATAGAAACGTTTTCCAAAAACTGACCTTTGAGGGTGCCCCCCCCCCCGGTACCATTGCCTAAGTTATTTATTTTCAATTGCTTACATATTTTGACTCGCTGCAAAATCGTCATTCCAAAAGGGTTAGCGGCAAATTCGTCTTTACAAAGGAGTTACGACGCCTGAAACAGAAAAGCCCCGACCAAAGGCCGGGCCTTTTTGAGTTCTCTATCCAGTATAGCGGTTGGAGGATAACTAATACGCCACGCGAATCTTCAGGATTGGCGCGGGTTTTGACGGTTTTAGGGCTTGACAGGTTTTTGGGGACGGTTCAGCCACAGGGCCTTTGAACATGCGATCGGCAGAACTCTGGTTCTGAGGGACAACAATAAACAGGCTGGATCACCGTTTGAGTGATCCAGCCTGTGTGGAGATGTTACAGAGTTATTCGCCGGAACCCTTGCGTGGGCGGCGGTTGGCTTGCAGGACCTTCTTACGCAGGCGGAGGGACTTCGGGGTCACCTCGACGAGCTCGTCGTCGGCGATGAACTCGATGCACTGCTCGAGGGTGAGCTGCTTGTAGGGCACGAGGCGGACGGCGTCGTCCGAGCCCGAGGCGCGCATGTTCGAAAGCTTCTTTTCGCGGACGCAGTTGACGTCGAGATCGTTGTCGCGCGAGTGTTCGCCGACGACCATGCCCTCGTAGACTTCAACGCTGTCGGAGACGAAGAGGACGCCGCGGTCCTGAAGCCCTTCGAGCGCGTAGGCAGTGGTGGTGCCCTGGCGGTCGGAGATCAAAGCACCCGAGAGACGCTGCGGAATCTCACCCTGGTAGGCGATGTACCCGTCGAGGATGGAGTTCATGATGATGGTGCCGCGGGTCTCGGTGAGCATCTCGGAGCGGAGGCCGATGAGACCGCGAGAGGGGATGCGGAACTCCATGCGGACGCGGCCTGAGCCGTGATTGACCATCTTGACCATCTCGCCTTTTCTTGGTCCGAGGCGCTCGATGACGGTGCCGACGAAGTTTTCGGGGACGTCGATGGAGAGGTGTTCGACCGGCTCCATGACGGCGTCGTCGATCTTCTTGGTGACGATCTCGGGACGGCTGACCATCATCTCGAAGCCTTCACGCCGCATCATCTCGATGAGGATGCCGAGCTGAAGTTCACCGCGGCCGAGGACCTTGAAGGAGTCGGGCGAGCCTGTCTCCTGCATCTTGAGCGAGACGTTGGTGAGGAGTTCTTTGTCGAGGCGGTCGCGGAGATTGCGCGAGGTGACGAACTTTCCTTCGCGGCCTGCGAAGGGGGAGTTGTTGACATTGAACTGGATGGCGATAGTGGGATCGTCGATGATGATGGGCGGCAGCGGCTTGGGATTTTCGACGTCGCAGAAGCTTTCGCCGATTGTGATGCCGGGGATGCCCGCGATGGCGACGATGTCACCGATCTGAGTCTCTTCGATGTCGGTGCGCTTGAGACCGGAGAAGCTGAAGAGCTTGGTGATCTTGTGTTTGGTGAAGGTGCCGTCGATCTTGGCGACGTTGTACTCCTGGCCGGTGCGCATGGTGCCGTTGAAGACACGACCGATGGCTAGACGACCGAGGTAGTCGGAGTAGTCGAGGTTGGTGACGAGGATCTGGACGGCGCCCTCGGGCTCGCCTTTGGCGACGGGGATGGTCTGGATGATCTGCTCAAAGAGAGGCTGGAGGTCGGTGCCGGTGACGGTGAGGTCCTTGGTGGCGGTGCCCAGCTTGCCGTTGGTGTAGAGGACGGGGAAGTCGAGGACGGACTCGTCGGCGTCGAGGTCGATGAAGAGGTCATAGACTTCGTTGAGGACTTCCTGGGGACGAGCGTCGGGGCGGTCGATCTTGTTGATGACGACCATTGGGGTGAGGCCGGCTTCGAGGGCCTTCGAGAGCACGTAGCGGGTCTGGGGCAGGGGGCCTTCAGAGGCATCGACGAGGAGGACGACGCCGTCGACCATCTTGAGGGCGCGTTCTACTTCTCCGCCGAAGTCGGCGTGGCCCGGGGTGTCAACGATGTTGATCTTGTTGTCGTGGTAGTAGAGGGCGGTGTTCTTGGCGAGAATGGTGATACCGCGCTCTTTTTCAAGATCGTTGGAGTCCATGACGCGGTCGGCGACGGCTTCGTTGGAGCGGAAGGTGCCTGACTGGCGCAGCATGGCGTCGACGAGGGTGGTTTTGCCATGATCGACGTGGGCGATGATGGCGATGTTGAAGATGGGCGTAACAGCTATTGCGGTTGAGTTGCTCACTCGGGTTTACATCCTGTCTGGGCGCTTGATGATGGTTTTTTTGGGGAAGTGCGCGTCTCTCCTAGTTTACCGCAGTTGCGGGTGATTTGGCCTAAATGACGGAATCGAGAGGCGAATTGTAGCGGGAATTAACGGAATGCTTATGTTTGCCGCTGGTGGGGCGTTGCGATGCGGTTGAGATGAGTCGATGGGGGTTCAGGAGTATGCTTGAAAGGGACGGCAGCCAGCCTGGTGCCGGGTACGGTGAGCATGATGAACAAGGGTAGAACGATCGATGATACGCACCCGTTGCATACATCGGTTGGGGATTTTGTCGCGGGCCTGAAGGAGCTGGAGCGGGACCTGATTACGAAGGATCGGATTGCGGAGTATATGGCCGCGACGACCCTGCGGGCGGAGGCACTTCAGCACTACATCTGGTGGCGGGATAGTTTTTATACGCGGAATTTGATCTATCGGGATGAGTTGTTTGAGGTGATGACAATCTGCTGGTCGCCGGGGCAGAAGACGGCGATTCATACGCATAACGGGCAGCTTGGGTGGATGACGGTGTCACAGGGTGAGGTGCTGACGCACGAGTTTCACCATACGAGCTGTAACGCTCCGCAGAACCAGAACGTGGTGAATATCGATTGCATGGGTGGTGCGACGGAGCTTCAAATCGATAAGGTGCGGACGGTTGGGTGTGCGGAAGGGACCGGGATGGTGACGGTGGATAAGCTGCAGACAATTCACCAGATTGAAAACGCGGGCAAGGGTGGATGTATCAGCTTGCATGTGTACTCTAAGCCCTTTGATTCGTGTATTGCGTTTGATCTGGAGAAGCAACGGTGCTATCGCCGGCAGTTGAGCTACTTCAGCAAGGATGGGGAGCTAGTGGAGAAGTAGAGATTGAGTTTGGTGGCGTGGGGATGTGCCGCTATACTCAAGGCTCCCAATGCAACCAGCTCAATCATCCCAGTTCGAGCATGCGGCGCTGAAAAACTATCTGCTGGACCATGCTTATGATGAGATGTTCCTCGGGCAGGGTGACCTGCATCGGCACTGCGAGCCTTTGCTGGATCACTTTTTGTCGCTGCCTTCCGAGGAGTTGCAACGAAGGAAGCAGGCGGCCGATCTCAGCTTTCTGAACCAGGGCATCACGTTTACCGTGTATGGGCGCGAAGAGGGGACGGAGAAGATCTTTCCGTATGACCTGATTCCGCGAATCATTACAGCTGCCGAGTGGGAGACGGTTGAGCATGGGCTGACGCAGCGGATTACGGCGCTGAATCTTTTCTTAAAGGACATCTATAACGAGGGACGGATTCTGGATGACGGAATCGTGCCGCGTGAAGTGGTGTATAGCTGTAAACACTATCGCCGGCAGATGATGGGGCTGCAGGTTCCGCGGAATGTTTATATCGCCGTGTGCGGGACGGATCTGATTCGTCTGGAGAGCGGCGAGTTCGTGGTGCTGGAGGATAATCTTCGCGTGCCGAGCGGCGTCAGCTACATGCTGACCAATCGCAGGGTGATGAAGAGGATCTTTCCGCAACTGTTTCGCAGCTATAACGTGCGGCCGATTGAACAGTACACGCAGCTGCTGCTGGGGACTCTGCGGTCGCTCGCGCCCGAGGGACGTCCGGAGCCGAATATTGTTCTGCTTTCGCCAGGGGTGTTCAACTCGGCCTACTTTGAGCATGCGTATCTTGCCCGGCAGATGGGGATCGAGCTGGTGGAGGGGCGCGATCTGGTGACGCATGACAATGTTGTGTACATGCGGACGACGATTGGGCTGCGACGGGTGGATGTGATCTATCGGCGTGTGGACGATGACTTTATCGATCCGCTGGCGTTTCGTGGAGATTCAATTCTTGGAGTCGCGGGGTTGTTCAATGCTTATCGCGCGGGGAATGTGACGCTGGCGAATGCGTTCGGGACAGGTGTGGCCGATGACAAGGCGTTGTATGCGTATGTTCCGGAGATCATCAAGTACTACCTGAGCGAAGAGCCGGTGCTGAAAAATGTTGAGACTTATCTGCTGACGAGGCCTAAGGAGCGGCAGCATGTGCTGGCGAATCTCGACAAGCTGGTGGTGAAGGCGGTGGGCGAGAGCGGTGGGTATGGGATGTTGATTGGGCCGCAGTCGACCAAGGCGCAGCAGGAGGAGTTCGCACGGAAGATTGAGGCGGATCCGAGGAACTATATTGCTCAACCGACGATCTCGTTTTCGCGGGCGCCTTGTTTGATCGGTGATGAACTGCAGCCGCGCCATGTGGATCTGCGACCTTATGTGCTGTATGGCGATAAGGTGACGATTGTGCCCGGCGGTTTGACGCGTGTTGCGTTGAATCAGGGATCGCTAGTGGTGAACTCTTCGCAGGGTGGCGGGAGCAAAGATACGTGGGTGCTGAGTCAGTGAAGGGAGATGCCGATGCTGTCACGGGTTGCGGATAGTTTGTACTGGATGAGCCGGTATCTCGAGCGCGCGGAACATACGACGCGGCTGCTGGATGTTAATCTGAACCTTATGCTCGATGAGAGCCCGATCAGCGCCGAGCGGCGATGGCAGCGTGTGTTGGATGCTCTGGGCAGGCCGAAGAATATCGAGTGGACAGGGGAGCCGTATGCGTTGACACAAGCGCTGACTTTCGACACGGACAACAAGGCTTCGATTCTGTCGTGCATTATTGCAGCGCGGGAGAACTCGCGGCATGTGAGGGAGCAGATTTCGACAGAGCAGTGGCACCGGCTTAACAGCCTTTATTTGCAGGTGACGCGACCAGAGCTCCAGCACCGTACGCTGTCGGAGGCCCTCGGGGCGGGAATGACGCAGCCGAGCGAGTTTTTACAATCGGTGATGGAGGCGGCACATCAGTTTCAAGGTGTGACGGATTCGACGATGAACCACGGTGAGGGCTGGCAGTTTATTCAGGTGGGGCGGTACATTGAACGAGCGTGCGCGACGGCGCTGTTGCTTCAGGCGTACCACGTTGATCTGTGGGAACATCCCGAGAGGGCGATAGACGGCAATGAGTACCTGGACTGGATGGGGCTGCTGCGCTCTGCGACTGCATTTGAGGCGTACTGCAAGGTATATACCGCCGACCTGACGCCTGATCAGATCTTCGAGTTTCTTCTGCTCGATGAAGAGTTTCCGCACTCAGTTCGATTTTCGATCGATAGCCTTCAGTGCGCGCTCGAGAAGATTCAGGGGGACAGCGGCAGGAGCCGCGCTGACGGCTTGCGGCGGTTGAGCGGGCGACTGCAGTCGTCGCTAAACTACAGCAGCGTGGACGAGATTTTGAATCAGGACGTGGTGGCGTATTTGGGGGGCATCCAGGCTCAGTGCCGAGCGATTCATGAGACGATCTACGAGTTGTACGTTGACTATTCCATTCAGGCGGCACTGGCAGGGTAGATGATCGAACAGGGACAGACAGCAGCCGCAACATTGGAGCCGATCACCAGCGGGAAGCGATCAAATATTGTGGACCTCGTGAAGGGTCTTGCGATCATCCTGGTCGTCTATGGCCATACGGCACAAGGGGCCGAGCATCGGGGCTGGTGGACGGGTCCAGGGATGGCGATCTCTGAAAATTTCATCTACAGCTTTCACATGCCTGCATTTTTCTTTGTCTCGGGACTGTTTGTGCTGGGCAGCATTCGACGACGAGGAGCAGGCGACTTCATTCTCGATAAAGTGAAGACGATTCTGTATCCCTATTTGTTGTTCGCTGTCATCTCCGCGACGCTCGGTCCTGCGATCGGGCGATTCCAGGTAAGCTATTCTCCTTTTCACTGGAAGACATTTCTGATGAACGTTGCGGACGGAAGCGTGAGCTGGTTCCTGTTCACGTTATTCTTCTGTCTTCTGGTGGCGTTACTGACGGCTCGGCTTCCGAACTGGCTGCGGTTTTTGCTCGCGGTGGTGGTTGCGATATCGCCAGCCTACGGTTCGTACATCATGAACCGCGTGCAGTGGGAGTTCTGCTTTGTTGCTGCCGGCATGTGGGTCGGCAATCAGATCTTTCAGCTGGAACGTGTCCCAAAGTGGATGGCCGCCATTGGCTTTGTGCTGGTCGCTGCTTTTCAGTTCGCAGCTACCTATTTCTATGGATACCCGAATCGGTGGACCTTTATCGGGCTGGGTCTGACCGGGACAGCTGCACTTCTTCTACTTGCCCGGGTGCTTGAGAATCACCGGGTGGGCGTGGCGCTGGTGTGGGTGGGACGAGCGTCGCTGGCGATCTTCCTGTTGAGCGCCTTTGCACAGGGAGCGACTCGGGCCGTGTTGTCGAGCCTGTTCCATACGAACAACCTGTGGCTTCAATTGCTCTTGCCGACAGCGTTCGCGACAGTTCTACCTGCTATTGTTTGGTATCAGCAGGACCGATGGCGGCTTGGCTGGCTCTTTCACTGGCCGTTTTAGCAGATGCAGCATATCCCGCGAGGTCGAAAGGGTGAGGCTATGTACTATTCGATTCGCCATCTAACGAAGTTCCTGTACAGCAACCAGGTGAGCGAGAGCATGATGGAGACGCGGATGCACCCGCGAAGCGATCAGAATCAGCGCTGCCTGACGTTTCATCTTTCAGTAAGCCCGCGATGCAGAGTCTTCAGCTATCGCGACCATCTGTCGAATCATGTTCACCACTTCGATATTCCGGGGATGCATGGACAGTTGGTGATTGTTGCCGAGTCGCTGGTGGAGGTACAACCGGCAGCGCAGGTTCCGGCGTTTCTGGCGCCGGACGCGTGGGCGGATCTGGACGCGATGGTGGAGCAGGGCGACTACTGGGAGATGTTGCTGCCGAGTGAATTTACTGCGCCGACGCCGGCGTTGGACGCTTTGTCGGCGGAGCTCGATGTGCGACGCAGAGACGATCCGCTGATGGTGCTGCATCATTTAAACCAGCAGATCTATGAATACTTTGATTACAAGCCGAAGTCGACTAATGTCGATTCGCCGATCGATCTGGCGTTGGGTACAAAGGCCGGTGTTTGCCAGGACTTTGCGCACATCATGATTACGCTGGTGCGGTCGAAGCTGCGGATTCCCTGCCGGTACGTGAGCGGATACCTGTTTCATGGTGAGAGCGACATGGACCGGTCGATCAGTTCGGCGACGCATGCGTGGATTGAGGCGTTGATTCCGCACCTGGGATGGGTGGGGTTCGACCCGACGAACTGGCTTGTAGCCGGGGACAGGCATATTCGGACGGCGATTGGGAGAGACTACTCCGATGTGCCGCCGACCCATGGGATCTTTCGCGGACGCGCTGCGAGTGAGCTGACCGTCGCTGTGAGGGTGACGCCGAGTCTGGGGACGCCGTCGCTCGATCAGGAGCTTCCGGTTCCTGAGGACTGGTCGATTCTGGTGGAGAGGGCGACGCAACTGCCGGAGCAGCCGCCTCCACCGACGCGGCAGCAACAGATGGCGCAGCAGCAGCAGGATAATAACTAAAGATTCAGCTTTTTGAAGATGCGCTCTGGAATGTTGCGGATGATGAACATGATGGGCTGCCATTGGAATGGGACGTAGAGGATGTCTTTGCGTTTGTCGATGGCGCTGACGATGGACTCTGCGACCGATTCGACGTCGGCGAATTTTTCACTCTTAGGCATGTTGGCCGTCATCGCTGTTTTGACGGGGCCGGGCTTGATGGTGAGTACGGTGACGCCTTCGCGGTCGACGCGGTTGCGCAGGCCGCCCAGGAAGGCTGAGAGACCGGCTTTGGAGGAGCCGTATAGGTAGTTGGATTTGCGGCCGCGGTCACCGGCTACCGAGGAGATGACTGCGATGGTTCCCGCTCGGCGCTGGACGCAGAAGTTGGCGAGCCAGGTGAGGAGCGAAACGGGCGCGACGAAGTTGGTGTGGAGGATCTGGGCGGCGGTGTTGAAGTCGCGCTCGGCTTCGATCTGGTCGCCAAGGATTCCGTGGGCGAGGTATGCAATGTCCATGCCGGTGAGGGAGTTGACGGCGTGGGCGAGGAGCGCGGGATGCTGGTCGGTGTCGTCGAGATCGGCAACGGCAGTGTCGACGTAGCTGGCTCCGCGGGTTTTGAGATCGGCGGCGACGGCGGCTAGTTTTTCGGCGTTGCGGGCGACGAGGAAGAGGCTAGCGCCCTGGAAGGCCCAAATGCGGCAGGTGGCTTCGGCGATGCCAGAGGTGGCGCCGAGGACGAGGATCTTGCGGGGTGTTGTCGTGGTGTGCGGGGTGGTGCTCATAGGCTTGCGGTGTCCGGTCTTATGAATTTTGGGTGACGCGCTCCCAGAAGCTTGATGTGAGTAGGGGGTCACGGTATTGGGCGAAGTGCTGCCATTGGGGATAGAAGGCCTGGAACTGAGGAGCTGTCATGGCGGCGTCTTTAGCGGGGTACAGACGGCCGCCGAACTCGAGCGTCATATCCGCGAGGCGCTGGAAGAGTGGGAAGCTTTTGTCAGGCTTGATAGGAAAGTCGAGGGCTAGCGTGATGCCGGGTTTGGGGAAGCTCATCATGCCAGGAGAGGGGGCGTCGCCGAAGGCTTTTAGTACAGCGAGAAAGCTGGCGAGGCCGGATTTGGCGACCTCGTGGAGGATAGCGATAGTTCCCTCTTTGGCGTGCTCCCACGGGATGACGTACTGGAACTGAAGGAGGCCGCGCTTGCCGTACATGCGGTTCCAGCGGAGGACCTTGTCGAGTGGGTAAAAAAAGGGCTCGTAGTCCTGCACGGCGACGACCCGTTTGTGGATCTGCTTGTGAAAGAAAGCTGTATTGAAGAGGCTGACGGAGAGCGCGTTGAGCGCAAAGCCAGGGGCCTCGAAGGGGAAGACAAGCTTTGGTTTGGGCGACGGTTTGAGGTCGTCCTTTTTCGTTGAGTGATCGCCCTGCATGAAGACGCCTCGGGCAAAGTTCCGGCCAGTGGAGGTGACGTCGACCCAACTGACGGTGTACTCGACGTCGTGCGCCTGGTTGGTGAGGTCGAGGAACTCGTCGATGCCGTGGAACTGGATGCCCTCGTAGTCGATCTTGCGAGAGACGATGGGCTTGAGACGGAGGGTGGCCCAAGTGATGACTCCGGTAAGGCCGAGGCCGCCGATAGTGGCGGAGTAGAACTCGGGGTTTTCCGTTGGGGAGCAGATCATGTGGGAGCCGTCGGAGCGGACGAGCTCGAGCTGTGCGATGTGACAGCCGAATGTTCCGGCGGTGTGGTGATTTTTGCCGTGGATATCGTTAGCAATTGCTCCACCGAGGGTTACATATTTCGTTCCGGGGGAAACGGGGAGGAAGAAGCCGCGCGGGACGGCGAAGTCCAGGATCTGCGCGAGAGTTACGCCAGCTTCGGCGGTGAGGAGTCCAGTCTCGGCATCGAAGTTGATGAGGCGATTCATCGCGGTGGTGACGAGGAGGTTGCCGTCCTTGAGGAGGCAGACGTCGCCATAGCTGCGGCCCATGCCAACGGGGAGTGCACCGTTATGGAGGTCGGCGGTGAGGGCGGGGAAATCGCTTTGCCAGTGGAGCGGGAGGAGCTTTGCGCCGTAGGTGGGGTAGCGGCCCCAGGATTCGAAGGGAGCTTGCACTTGAGAGGCTTCCTCGGTTGCGGTTGGATCTGGCATAAGGACAGGATACTGGTTCGCGACGATGGCGCGATTAAAAAGCAAGAGGCACAGCATGGGCCGTGCCTCTTTTGAAACGGCTGCTGCTTTTTAGGCAGCAGCAGTGCTGCGATTTGCGGCGTGCTTGTCTGCTGCAATCTTCAGGGCTGCCTTTGCCTGCACGGTGAGTGCGGCAAAGCCAGCTGCGTCGTTGGCGGCGATATCGGCGAGGACCTTGCGGTCGAGCTGATTGCCGGCGAGCTTGAGGCCGTTGATGAAGGTCGAGTAGCTCATGCCGTTGATGCGGCAGGCTGCGTTGATGCGGACGATCCAGAGGGCGCGGAACTGGCGCTTCTTCTGTTTACGGCCGGTGTAGGCGAACTTGAGTCCGCGCTCGACGGCTTCCTGAGCGGCCTGGTAGAGCTTGGATTTGGTGAGGAAGTAACCACTCGCGCGCTTGAGGATCTTTTTGCGGCGATCGTTGCGTTTTGTACTCCGTTTTACACGGGGCATCGTGCTTCTCCTTTTGCGTACATCGTTTAAGCGGCTGGAGGTAAGGGTCGCATTCTCGTCTCAATCAGACTATTGGATGTTCTGAAAGGGACTCGTGAGAACGACGATGTGGCCTCTTCACTCGCTATGCAACTTCAAGTCTCGGTGGAATCGCTAACGCGGTTCCAGGGGCCGGAACGCTTTGCTGGCCCTTTGCTTTTTGAGCGACTCGACTTGAAAAACTTGTGCTTCCCTTTTCCTGAAAGACTTTGGTGGGTCTTTATCAGGCGTAAGGAAGCATTCGGGCAACCTTGTGTTGATCCGCCTCGGAGATAAGCGCCGACCCGCCGAGCTTGCGCTTGGTCTTGGTGGCCTTGGAGGTGAGGATGTGGCGCATCTTGGACTGGCCGCGCTTGAACTTGCCGGTGCCGGTCTTATGAAAGCGCTTGGCTGCGCCGCTGTGGGTCTTCAACTTTGGCATGGTGTTCCTGACGAAAACTGTGTTCTGGACAACTTACTGAGTATATACGAGGATGGCGGGCGAGGTTGCATCTATTTCAGGGCCTCGGTCAGGCTGGATTGGAGTATTTGCCAAGGTACTGGAAACGAGGGACTTGAATGGGCCAAAGCCTATGAGAGCGGCTTTTCCATGGCGAGGAAGTAGAGATCGTCGCGTCGAGGCACACCGAAACGTTGGTCTCCGTAAGGGAAAGGCTCGCGTTCGCCGGTGAAACGGTACCCTCGGCGCTCATACCATTCGATCAGTGTTTGACGGAGCCAGATGACGGTAATCCTGACCCGGGTAGCGCCCTGGGCCTTAAAGTCGCTTTCGGCCTTTGACAGGAGTGCTCTGCCGAGACCTTCAGCCTGGCGTTGGGGGTCGATCGAAAGCATGGAGAGATATCCGACGGTCGACCCGGAAGTGCGCTCGAGAGAGACACATCCTGCAAGCGGGCCGTGGAGGTGATCCCTCATCAACAGGATCGTAAGATTGTTCTTTGAGAGCATGTCAGCGAGCATCGCTGAGTCGATCCTTTGGCCGCTAATGACTTTGGCTTCGCTAGCCCAGCCCGCCTCGGAGCTTTTGCCTCTGTAGGCGTTGTTGACGAAGGTGACGAGTTCCTCGATATCGGCGTGTGTGGCAGAAACGAAGATCATTTCATTGATTATCCGGCCTTAAGTCACCGCCGCGTCAACGTATGTTCCTTGTAATAATCGATCAGGCCAAATCAAACCGTCCGGCCTGATCGTTAGCGAAGATTTCCACTTCAAGCTCAAATGAACACCGGATTCTGCAGATGTCGTGCGAAAGCTTAACGCGGTCTGCTCTCGAAGCAAGTCCGCGTAAGCAGACATTTTCGAAGTTACAAAGTTGAAAACACCCTCACGGCTCTTTCTCCAGCACTTCGCGCACTCTGTGGATTGGTCCCCGTGACGACTCGGCCGGAGGTAATGGAGTAGTCGTCAAAAGCGCTCATAGAGGAGCTGTAGTACGCTCCAACCGCGGTCACGGCTTCGACAACGGGAACCACCTTGTCTGCCCTCAATTTGTCCAGGATCCTAAAGATCAGTTCGCCCTCGATCGTAAAACCGGTCACGGTCTTTCCCTCGATAATCGATCTACCGGTCTTGGAGTCGATGACCCCGGGCAGGATTGCCGGTCCATGGCAAACTGTACCGACGACGCCTCCGCGATTCCAGACATCTGCTGCGCTCGCTTGCAGCCCCTTGGCGCTCGGGTAGTCATAGAGCGCTGCATGGCCGGCGGAAGCAAAGAATAATCCATACTCTTCTTTCTTCACATCAGATGCCTTCTTGAGCTGCGACTTCAGTTTGACGTTAAATGGGTGCTTAGGATTGTCGAAAGCGGCCTTGTCGCTTCCTGACAGGAAAGGGTCCGTCAGCGAAATATCATCGAGGCCATAGGTCCCGGTTTCGGAGGCGAGATCCACTTCAAAGCCTGCCTCCGTGAACACCTCAAACGGATGCAAGGCCTCGGTGAAAAAGAGGCCTGTTTTGTGGCCATCGGGGTAGATGGCACCGTTGAAGCTGCTGATGGAAATAAGCGCTTTACGTGGAAGCTTCTTGGACATGTTTGCTCCTTCCCTCTGACTGTGAGTTTGACTTTGCCTTGTCCTGGCGTCGCTGCAACGCGACACCAGACCATCCGGAGTGCGAACTACCTGATTACCGCCATCTGGTTCCCTGCTGCTATTGGAGTCGGCAAGGGTTGAACAGGTTTCTGACAAGAAAAAGACCCTCCGAAGAGGGTCTTTTTTGAGGATAGTTGGCTTCTGGCGAGCGTTATGTTGGCTGCTCGAAGAGTCAGACTCGGAAAGAGCTACTTGCTGATTAGCCTCCCTTAGGACCTCCGCTACCGGTGGAGCCGCCGCCACTAGTCGAGCCACTACCACTGGTAGAGCCGCCACCGCTACCGCCATGACCCGGGCAGTTGCCGCCGCTACCACCCTTATCGCCACCGCCGTCGTGGTCGTGATCGTGGTGGCACCAGCCGAACCAGGACCACGAGCTACCACCACTGTCGTGGTCGTGATCACAGGCAAAGGCAGAGGTTGAGGCTGAAAGCATTGAGAATCCAACAATCGAGACAGCGATCAAACGGTTCAATTTCATTGGTTCACCTCGGGGGAGTTACGAGCCGAAGCATAGCAAGCCACATGGGTTAGGGGAGTACAACTTTCGGCGCAGCGGAGACGGTTACCAATGGTCTGAGACGTGCTTTGGGGAGGGCTCCTGCTGGGTACCTGGAGCGGCTTTTACCCCTTGTCGCGTGGTATACTTGAGGTACTGAGAAACAGCTCGAAACGTGTATAAAGCGCTGGAACGGCGCGGGTTTTCGCGGGCTGCGCGGACACGGGACGGGCTGAAAATTCTGCAACTTCAGCCACCGCTGAACGGAGATCCATGGCATCGACTGCATTCCCCACCGAAACTGCTCCTCTGGAGCTTGAAGCTGGCAAAATCAAAGACGCTACCGCAAAAGGAAAAGAAGGTGGCGGTTATTCGGCTGAGAACATTACTGTTCTGGAGGGCCTGGCGGCGGTCCGGCTGAGGCCGGCGATGTATATCGGTTCGACCGGCGAGCAGGGGTTGCATCACCTTGTATATGAGGTAGTTGATAACTCGGTCGACGAAGCGCTGGGTGGACACGCGACGAAGATCGATGTGACGATCCACGTCGATAATTCGATTACGGTGGTCGACGATGGCCGTGGGATTCCGGTCGACGACAAGGTAATCAATGGCGAAAAGATGCCGGCGGTACAGGTGGTGCTGACCATGCTGCACGCGGGCGGTAAGTTCGACGCCTCGAACTACAAGGTTTCGGGTGGTTTGCATGGCGTCGGCGTGAGCTGCGTCAATGCTCTGAGCGAGGAGTTTGACGTCGAGATCTGGCGCGACGGTCATGCGTGGGAGCAGGATTATTCGAAGGGTGCACCGATCAGCAAGCTGCGCAAGATGGGCGCCTCGACGCGTAAGGGCACGAAGGTTCATTTTCTGCCGGACAAGTCGATCTTTACGGTGACGGAGTTCAACTACGACACGCTGGCGCAACGGCTGCGGGAGCTCGCCTTTTTGAACAAAGGGCTAGAGATCCATCTGACAGACCAACGCACGACGGACTCGAAGACCGGGGAGTACAAGCACCAGGAGTTCAAGTACATCGGTGGCATTGCGGAGTTCATCAAGCATTTGAATAAAGGCAAGGCAGTGTTGCATGACAAGCCGATCTACATGGAGGCCGAGCGTGATAACGTGGCCATGGAGATTGCGCTGCAGTATAACGACGCCTACTCCGAGACGGTGTTTACGTTTGCCAACAACATCAACACTGTGGATGGTGGAACACATCTGTCGGGCTTCAAGACGGCTCTGACGAGGACGATCAATGCGGCGGGACAGTCGCTGGGGCTGTTCAAGGACGTTAAGGAAAATCTGAGCGGCGATGATGTGCGCGAAGGGCTGGTGGTTGTGATCAGCGTGAAGCTGTCTCAGCCGCAGTTTGAAGGACAGACGAAGGGCAAGCTGAACTCGGATATCGCAGGAACGGTGCAGGCGTTTGTGAATGAGCGGCTGGGAGCGTTTCTGGATCAGAATCCTTCGGTTGCGAAGAAGATTATCAATAAGGCGATCGATGCGGCGCGTGCGCGTGAGGCTGCGCGGAAGGCTCGCGACCTGACTCGGCGTAAAGGTGCTTTGGATGGCGGAGGACTGCCGGGTAAGTTGGCGGATTGTTCGGAGCGGCAGCCGGATCGTTGTGAGCTTTATCTGGTTGAGGGAGAGAGCGCAGGTGGAACGGCCAAGCAGGGTCGTGACCGGAAGTTCCAGGCGATTCTGCCGTTGAAGGGAAAGATTCTGAACGTAGAGAAGGCTCGCTACGATAAGATGCTGGGCCATGAAGAAATTCGCGCGATGATTACTGCGCTGGGTTGCGGCATCGGCAAAGACGACTTCGACGCGAGTAAGCTGCGCTACGGCAAGTTGATTCTGATGACCGATGCGGACGTCGATGGATCGCACATCCGCACGTTGCTGCTGACTTTCTTCTTCCGGCATATGACGGAGTTGATCAAGCGCGGGCATGTGTATATTGCGCAGCCGCCGTTGTATCGGATCAAGAAGGGTAAGTTCGAGCAGTACATCAAGGACGACCGCGAGTATGTAAGCGTGATGGTTAAGCGCGCCTCCGATGGCATGGTGATTCGCTATGGCAAGGACGGCGGTCGGCTTGAAGGTGCGGCGCTGACTAAATACATGGGCCAGCTAAACGACTATCTAGGCTTCTTCGATAAGGTGCAGAAGCGATTGCGGAATGATGACGTGACGCAAGCGTTTGCGGAGCTGTTCGCTCACGAGGGTAAGGATTCTGTGCGACGCGTGGACTTTGAAACGCCCGCGAAGGTCGAGGCCATGCGCGAGCGCCTGGTGGGGATGCAGAAGACCTATCAGTTTAAGAATGTTGGTGATGTCGTGATGGACGAGGAGCACAGAAGCTACTCGGTGAGCTATACCGATGCGCAGGGCGCTGTGAGGACGATTGACTGGGCGCTCGCTTCTGCGCCGGAAAGCCGGCAGATGCTAGCCAAACACGCGCAGATCAAAGAGCAACTGGTAGCACCGTTCTTTATCGAGTATGCAGCAAAGACCAAGGCCGAGGCTGCTGCAGAAGAGGCGGAGGAGATTGCTTCTGAAGAGGGCGTGGCTGAGATCGCTGCGGCTCCGGGAACGGTGGCTGAGGTGAAGCCGAACAAGAGAACGAGCAAGGCGTCGCAGGATCCAGTGGAGAAGAAGACGGCGCGCGATGTGTTCGAGTATGTAATCGAACAGGGCAAGAAGGAGTATCAGGTTCAGCGGTACAAGGGTCTGGGCGAGATGACGGCTCCGCAGCTATGGGAGACGACGATGGATCCGGAACGGCGCACGCTGCTGCAGGTGAAACTCGAAGACATTGCGGCCTGTGAAGAGATTTTTACGACTTTGATGGGCGAGGATGTGGAGAGCCGCCGGAAGTTCATCGAAGAGAATGCACTGGATGTGAAGAACCTGGATATCTAGCTCTGATTTTTTGTCGGTTGACGCATAACCTGGGATTATTGACACATAAAGTGGGATTTTGCGACACATATAGTGAGATAAACCTACTTCAGTCTGTGAATGGTCAGAGTCGGCGGTACTGTAGCTGGAAGCATAAGCTGAAATATCGAAGCAAAAGCTGAAAATATGACGGTCGCTGTAAGTTTCCGGCCTGCTTACGCTGCTGCTTGAACAACGACACTCTGGTGAGGCAAACAGCGACATTGAACAGTAGGTAGCGCGGCCCTGAAAAGGCCAGCGTCGGCGGTTCGATCCCGTCTCCGGCCACCACATTTTCAATAACTTACAAGCTGGACCAATTTCGCAAAGAGGCTCTCCGAGCACCTAATTGCTTTCGAAATCTATGGCTGCCAGAAGCGCCGCACGGTATCCGGCGTAGCCTGATCGCAGATCTTCGACAGTCCGGTCGCACTTGACATCTGGAATAACGCCGATGTTCTCAATGTACGTACCGTTCGTGCGCTGCGCCAGCGTCCAGGGCAGCGTCATTGTCATATCCAGGTCATTCAGGGTTTTATTGCGTATGCGCTTTGCGCAACCGCCTCCGCCCCCGTTGTTGTTCCGAACAGAGTTGCTCTCTCATTGTCCTGAAGAATAGCAGCGAGAAATTCCCCTGCAGAGAACGTCTCTCCATTAATCAATACAACGATCTTCTTCGTGTAGTGGGTCTTCGCGGGCAAATTCTCCGCCACACCTCCTAAGTACAGTGGACTACTTGGTCGATCGGGGGTACCGCGTCCCGCCACTCACTCTGTCAGCACCAGGTGCGAATAAGCAACGAGCTCGCCAGATGGCCGCTCATCAGTCGGTACCGATTCTCCTGCTTTTGCGTCTTCCACGACGCTCGCAGCGACAGCAGCGTCATCGTCGCTAATCATGATCTCGTGCGTCGGTAAAGCCAAAGCCTTGTCCGTCAGCGTCGAAAGCAATGCGTACATCTGAAACATGCTTCCACCGGTGTTGTCGATTTGATCGAAGATCATGGCCACGGTCTCACGTTCAAAGCGCGCGATGATCTTCTCAAATTCCTTGACCGCTTTCCTGTCGTACTCATAATCGGAAACTCGCACATAGCCAACCCATTGACCAGCACTCATCTCGAACATATAGGCGTAGTACGGCTCCCAGACCACCCAGACGACGCTACCAAGAGTCGGAACCCAGCTGCGCGTGGCGCCTCCGGAGGACTGCCCGAGCATCAACCACTCGCCACCAGTCCTGGCATCGAATTCCGCACCTAAAGCCAACATCCGGCTTGCGGAATCGGGTCTTATTCCGGCGGACTCTCCCATGCCCTTGCCTCTTTCGATAAACCGATATTCAGACACTTTGTCACAGCATGCGAACGATTGGCGGCGCTAGGCGCAACATCTCAAGAAGAACGAGTCAGCGGTCTTCGCCGGAAGTCGGCATTCAATCGTAACGCCCGATCTCAGAGAGTTGCTCGACTTCGTGCTCAGTGCCGACGTTCCCGGACGCCATTGGAGAGAATGCTTCGTCAATCTTTTCCTTGGCCCTTGCCACCAACTTGCGTGCATCCGATGAAATCAGATCAGGCGATGCAATGGTAGCCAGCCGAAACGCGATCAGAGCATCCTTTGCATCCTTCTGGCTGTTCGCCTCGATGGCCGACTGAATTGCCGCGTACCGCTCTTTGTGCTCGGGGATCTCTCCATAGTCTGACTTCTGCAGCGTCCGCCTGAGAGAGAAGGTCGCATAACCACAGTCGAGAGGCACTGAGTCAAGAAGAAGCCTTCCATCGGTATCGAGGGATAGCTTTTTCTCATCAATGGATCCCTTTGGACGGTCTATGACTGCCGCCACGCAGATCTTGGTCAATGTAAGGTCTGTATCGATTCCTACCTCGAGAGCAGTGTCCTGCGTCTGACCGGCAATCAAGTCCATGCCTTCCGTGATCAGGGGCAGGAACGGTTTGATCGCCCCAACGTAGCTGATGCCAGCAGTAGCGGAGACACTCGTGATGTAGTTCAAAATGGGAGTCAACAGATTTCCACTTTTCACCGAAAACAAGCCGAACGCATCAGCCTGGTCCTTCGTGAGATGAGCGGAAATGACCCGATGGGCGTCGTCGAAACTGTGACATTGGCTGACTTTGAGGAACATGCACTGTACATTCTCAAACTAGCTCGCTCCGCTCTGATGTACCTTACTTTCTCGATGCAAAAAGAAGAAGTGGCCGGGATTCGCAGGGCGATGGCTTTGCTCCTGGTATAGAGCTTCCCATCCTTACATAGCGACGGCAACTGTTCCACGAATTGAGGCACTGGACAATGAGTGAGTTCAAAGACAAGATTCCCGCAGCGGGCGGCAAAATCGACTTTCTCTATGACCCCACGACGGGTAGGATCGCCACGCAGATTTCCGGTACAGGTTTCTTTGCTATGTATATCGTGGCGGTCAGTATGGATGGTCGTCATTTGTTGGAGAGTGTTGTTCCCGCGGGCATGGGCGGCGTAATGAGCTATCGACAACCCTCCGTTTTGACTTACATGCAATCGGATGAGCAGGGGATGTGGGGGCGCAATTGTCCTTATTGCCAAAAGTATTTTCGCACCAACCACAACATGGGAGAAACGTACTGTCCGTACTGCTCCCAACCGGAATCGGATCTCGCTTTCATCTCCAAGGAGCAACGCGTATACCTCACCGCGTTTTACGATGGCTTTGCGCGAGCCTATCTTGAAAAGAAAAACACGTCTTTGGATTTGGCGGAGATTACCGACACAACCGCCGCGTGGCACTATTCGGAAGAGAAGCAGCAACATCATTTTGTATGCCAGACAGATAACGTCGAATATAGTATCGGGAGTCGCATACCGAGTCGCCTCCGCGACGGAGCGGAATGTGCGCTTAATGTCCTGCTCGGATGCGAGTTTATCGGCTTTTTCGGGGATTTCGTCCATCAACCCGATGACGGAAAACCCCGCTTTTTTGTACGCCGGCAAATGGGCAGCGCGAACGATGCCTCCCGTTCCAATGATGATGATGGGTCGAACATTTTTTGGCCGCGGCAATTTGACCTGTTGAACGATAGATCGAAGTAGTGCGTTCTGTTCTTCTCGGGGTAGAGTGTCCGCCATGATCAAGGCTCCATGACAATCTTTTCTTGGGAACTTCCTTGCAGTAGAAGCAGCCGTCGATATCGCAGCTACCAACAATAAGGGCGCGGCCCTATCACTACGCTCTCGTTCCATACTTCGCATCCATTTTGTCCTGCTGACGATTCAGGTCTCTTCAATGTCCCCTAAATGACAGAAGCAGAGTCGCTCCGATCAGCCCCACCATACCCGTCGCCAGCAATGTCATCGCGTTCCGCGGGGCGCCTCTCCACTCTGCCGTCAATAATCCGGACATAGTTGCCGCCATGATCATGAATATTTGAAACAGTCCCCAGCCAATCGATGTTCCCAGTGCGCCCAGATAAACTGCGCTCATTCCATAAAGCGCAAACGCCCCCATCCAGAGCACGCCCATTAGCGATGGCCAAATCACATCCCGGGCGCTATGACCGAACGCCGCCCAGCTTGAGTTTCGCTGAAGAAGATACACACTATAACCAATGTTGGGAATCAGCCCACCCAACAGGGCCACGGGCCACACGGCGTACGCGGCCGCGACAGGGCTATTTCCAAGCCGAGCCGCCTCCACCGCGAGACCTTGTCCAAATGCAAATGCATAGTTCAACATCGGCGCTAGTACCCCGCACAGCATCGCCAACAGGACTGAAACTACATAACCCCGCTGCGGCTCATCCGATATCTCCGTTACTCTGGCGCGCTCCTTGACCTGCCCACCCCAGGCCGTGAGCGCGATTCCCAGTACCATAACCACGACGCCAGCCAATATCCTCACCAGTCCAGCGTTCGAGACGAAGGTCCGCTGTCCCACAAACAACGGAACCAGAGTTCCCAACACCGCTCCTAACCCCACGATGATCGCGTAACCAACGCTCATCCCAAGTCGTCGAATTGAAACACCGAATAGGATCTGTGCAATTCCCCATCCAGCACCGAACAACAACGGCGTCATCATCTCGTTGGTCCGCAGTCTGCGATATACATCCAATAGCTGATGCACCACCGCAAACGCAAGAGCCCATGGCAACAACAGTAGCGAGACGACACTAAAGACAAACCAGACATTCTCCGGTCGCCATCGGCGGGCATACTTCATCGGCAACATGCAGTTGCCCGACATTGCACCTGCAACCACAGTCAAGCCGACGCCCGCGAGCACAGTACCAGTCATGCGCAACTCCGTTCAGAGCCGTTCAGGTCACTTGAGGCTCCTGGCTCCAACGGCGTTCGATAATATCCTCCTTCTACCTGCGCCGGAAAGGCAAAGTGGGGACGCAGGTGCGGAATGTGCTCTAGAAACAATGCTTCATGTCCCATGGCGACGTGGTTGAAGATGACCAGGTGTTGATGGATCTGTCCCATATCTCCCACATGTGGCACTATCGGTAGGTCGAACTTCCGCGCCAACAGACTCACCGTTAGAAATTCCCCGACTCCAGCCAACCGGGTGCAGTCGGCCTGCACATAGTGCATCGCTCCCGCTTCAATGAAGTTCTTGAAAACTACCCGATTTGGAATATGCTCCCCGGTTGCAATCTTGCTTGGTGCTATCTCTCGAGCTAGCGCCACATGGGCCATCAGATCATCAGGATGCGTCGGCTCCTCAATCCATAGCGGCTTCAGCTTGGCCAGCTCTCCACATATCTTTCGCGCGACGGGTAGCGTCCATTGCTGGTTCGCGTCAAACATTATCGTCCCCGTATCTCCGACGCATTCGCGCAACATAGCTGCGCGTCTCAAATCACGCAACTGGTCGATCGATCCCACCTTTAACTTAAAGGCGCTGAAGCCTTTATCCATCGCTCGCTTCGTCAAATCCCTCACCTTGGCATCGTCATAGGCCATCCATCCCACTGACGTGTCGTACCCGGGATATCCCGTTTGCAGCATCCCCTCCCGGTCCCCACGTGTAATTATCTCTCTGCTTAGAAGTTCCACTGCCTCGCGCTCAGTCAGCACTTCATCGAGATAGCTTAAGTCCAGGAGGCGTACGGTATCTTCCGGCGAGAGGTCCAACAGCAACCGCCACAGCGGCACTCCTCTACTCTTCGCCCAAAGATCGAAGCAGGCATTCGTAATGGACGCCAATGCTAAGTGCACGACGCCCTTGTGTGGGCCCAACCAGCGCATCATCGGATCATCTGCCATCTGGCGTGTTACGTGACCGAATTCAGCCATCAAATCTTCAATCGGCCTGCCAAGTAACGGCTTCGCCAGCAGTTCGATTGCTTCGCACACAAGACGATTGCCCGCGCCTAACGTCAGGGCAAACCCAGTACCGCATATTCCACCAACTTCCGATCCAAGCCGAGTCACCGCAAGGCAGTACTCAGGGTCCGTGTGTACCGCATCGCTTCCCGCTCCAGGCGGCAAGGGATATCGCGCATCGAATGTTGAAATGCGCCCTATCGAGCAAGCTGCCATCATCTTTCCTCCGCGAGCCACTGTCTGGCGTTGAACACTTGTCTTACCTGCCACTCCTGCGCACACTTCTAATCGCATACGGCTTGCTGGGCTGCGGTACTCCGTTCTTAGCGCTCGAACGCTTCTTCGATGCCGGAGGTCTCTTCTCCCAATTGTCATAAGCAGTCATCCCGAATCGTGTCATTACCCTTCGAACGTATTGCTCGATGACCTCACCCTCGCCCTCTCGCAAGAGGTCGATGATTCGCTGATGCGCCTCAAGGTCTCTGTCCCACGCCGACGTGCTCTGCCCACTTGCTAGGACCCTGATCCGTACAAACGCAAAAAACGGCAGGAGTATCCTGCGCGCATGTTCTAGCAAGTGAGAATTTTCTGATAGATTGCAAAGTTCTAGATGGAATTCCAAATCTCCATCCAGCAGATCCTGACATCGGTTCTTCTTGGCGGCCTGCCGCATCGTATCGATTGCACGCTCCAGTTTGGAGATATCTGGCTTCTTCTCAGCCGCAAGCCTCGCGGCCAACCCCTCAAGCGCACCACGTAGCGCGTATAACTCCAGTACGTCCTCTTCGCTCAAATTCACCACTCGTGCGCTGCGCCCCGAGGCCTTAACTACGAATCCTTCTTGGGCTAAAATATTGATCGCTTCACGAATCGAACCCTGCGCCACCCGGAACTTCCGCCCCCAGGTACCTTCCACTATCCGTACTCCTGGTCGCAACCTGCCAGCTATAATTTCCCCGCGCAGCCGTTCCGCCAGTGAGTGTTTCACCAATGTCTCGTTGCCGCTTTCTGATTCAACAAGTTTGCGCATAGGTGATTATGAGTGCTTAAAGAAAGCCTATAGGAGGCTGATCCGGACCGTCAATACGATACTCAACCACTTGAACCGATCTCACAGATGCCTCTAATAAATGGACAACTTAATGCGCCGCTATGGAATGACTATACGTCTCAAGCCTGAAGCCGAGATTGCATACAAGCAACATCACCGGTCAGTCTGGCCCGAAGTGCTCGGCAAGATTACGGAATGTAATATCCGCAATTATTCTATCTTTTTGCGCGATGGCGTTCTTTTTAGCTACTTCGAATATACCGGCGAAGATTTTAGTGCGGACATGCAGAAAATGGCCGATCACCCCAAGACGCAGGAGTGGTGGTCAATCATGAATCCGATGCAGACCCCTCTGGCCTCACGAGTGGAAGATGAATGGTGGGCACCGATGACAGAAGTCTTTCATCTTGACTAGTCGCGCGCATTTAAGTGCTTAATTTCACTAGCGTGAAAAAACATTTTCCGGCGCTTTCTTGCGAAGACTCGCAGGCACACCCGCCAATCGGCCACACGGCCTTCAATGAAGGCCCGCACAGATAGATCGACGCCGGTGATTCCCAAAAGCGCCATTGCACCACTCAACAACCGGCCTCATCGGTAAATAGATCCCGGCTAATAGAATAGTCCGCATCTAGGTTGGCATCTGGCATCGTGTGTGCCGAAAGCATAGCACTGGCCCTCAGTCCCGTCGATCAGCAGATTCAGCAACCGCGAGCCGAATAGATTCGGCGGTACACACGCCCGCCCCAGGGCAAATTTCAATCCTTAGCTGGCGCTAAATCGCCGATGCGCTCTTCGATGGGTCTTGTCATTACCGTTGAAGTGCGAATGTACCCTTCCAGGCATGCATGCGGCGTGGAGGCCACTCGTATGCGCAAGAAGAGACTGGCAGCCTGGTTGCGATTAAGCGATAATCGGCTCGTCGGCAATCGGTGATTCTTGGGAATTATCGGAAAAGTTCGAACACGGGAGAGTCGAACTCATCATGACCAGAACATCTGATTCACGAAGGGACAAAGGCAAAAAGCATAGAATTGCTGAAGAAGGTTCTGCGCGTGCGGCTGCTAACGACAGGCAAGCCGAAGACGAAATAGCTCAGGGGCTTTATCAAACGCTTGAGGATGGTACTGATCTAGAAGGAAATGATCCCAGGATGTCTTTCAGACCTTCCACCTAAAGCAACCCGATTGCGTCGCAACTGATGAGCCCTCATCCCTTGGAACCCCGACATTAAGCCGATTTACGAAGAGCTTGGAAATTGGAAATCAAAGCTTTTATTCACGAAATGTGGTGTGTGCTGTCGAGACTACCTCATAGTAGTCCTCAATTCTGATCGAACTGAGTCGGGGATCACATCGCGGTTAGAGATTTGCCGGAATTGCAAAAAATAAGTTCGAAATGACTATCCCAGTTTATGTGTCAGAATGTAGTTTTATCTCACGTATTGCGACATTAAATCCTAACTACCTTGACGGACTCGCCGCTCAACCCTTTTCTTATCAGGGCAAGGCGTCCCACCTAATGTGTCGACCTACATTTTGTAGAGAGCCATGTCCCCCCGCGCAAGCGTCGACACCGCGGTCTCGCACGGCCTGGCAAAGGTGAGCCCAATGCTCAGCGTAATCGGAAGTGCGAATCTCGAAACCGCAAGCCCACTCACCGCGTGTCCTATCGGTTCCGCAATTCGCAGCGCGTCTTCGCAGGAAGTCTGCGAAAACACCAACAGGAACTCGTCGCCTCCGTAGCGCCCGAAAAAATCGTACGAGCGAAGCCGTGAGGAGATGACCTCGACAACCTGCTTCAGCGCAGCATCTCCTGCAGCATGGCCCGCAGTGTCGTTAATCGGTTTGAAGTGGTCGATGTCGATCAGCGCCACAGCAAGCTCATAACCGTTTCGCTCTGCACGAACCAGCTCGAGTGCAAGCCGCTGATCGATTCCTCGCCTATTCAGCGCACCCGAGACGTGGTCATACATGGACTGCGCCTCAACAATCGCTACCAGTTCACTGCTCAGCATCAGCAGAAAGAACAACCCGATAATGCAGATGAACAGAAGGTTCACCACCAGTGACGGTGTCTGAAATCGGCTGGTCTGCATGAAATCGTACGGAGGACCATGCAGAAAAGTCACGATCGCTCGGACCGCACCAAATAACGCGTAGGCTGCCATGAGCGCCGCGAAGACATTCAGGATCGACCGCTGTCTGGCTTGGCGGAACAACTCCACCGCAATCAGCCCGCGCGAAACCAAAAGCACAAACGACACGATGACGATCCGTGTGGCAACCCGTTCCTCCACCGCGCTGAAGTACGTCAGCAGAAAAAGGGCGACAACGCACATTATCGATAGGAAGCGAGTGGTCCGTGGACTACGAAAGAAAAGCAGTATCCCGCGATAGAACAGCAGAAATGCCGAGAAGATCAGGGAATGCACAACAACAACAGCGACAGAATTCGGCACGCCGCCTCGTAGAACAATCAGGATGCAGCCCAGAAAGCCCGAAAAAAACCAACGCAAACGACCCGGTGCCAGGCAGATGACGATACATCCGCCTCATTCCCAGAAAGGCGATCGAGTAAACCATCGTTAGCAGAATCTGACACGCGAAGAGCGTTCTATTGTCCATCGACGGCGGGCGTGGCACGACCGTCCACTTCACCTTGCCAGCGGCTTCCGCGGAAACAAACCCTCCCGTGGATGCAGCATGATTCGGCATTCCGCAGAGGGGTAGGCACGCGGTTGAGCAGCTTCTGGCAAGTGGAATTCAACTATCGATAAAAGATCTCCACTGGTCCGTCCGCCATCTGAAAATAAGGAATACTCAGCCGAGGTATGGCATGCGTGCGAAACGGACTGTCGCCACTGATAAGGTCGATCTCCTCTTCCAGCGTCATTCGTGAGAGAAGACCGTCGACTCGAGACTCTATGGCCGGTCATCCGTTCTAAGCGCCTGCGCAGACGCGAACCTACTAGGTACAGCAACAAGACGAATGCGCGACAGCTCGCACCGCGCGAAGTTTGAGATTCACCCAAGAGTTCTTTTTTTGAGAAGGTCGTGCAGCACTTGATTGCCAGGAGTACATATCCCGCTGCTGGCCAAATGTTCCACAACGAAGAGCGCTGCCAGTCATACTTCGCGATACCGTCACAAGTCCACGACTAACTCGTCGTTTGGCTGGCAGCAGCAAATCAGAATATGGCCGTCGGCCGCAGCCTGGAGCGGTTCAAGTTGATAGTTGACAGTGCCAGATATCAGGCTGGTCTCGCAGGTATGGCAGACGCCGGTTCGGCATGCCCACCTCACGGGGACGTCACAGGCCTCAGCCAATTCGAGCAGACTTTGAAATCGTTTGTCCCAAGCGACCGTAAGGTTACTGCGTGCAAAGGAGACAAGCGGCCCGAGGCCTCCCAATGTGTCGGGGGGGTGCGGTGGTCGAGCGGTTGCACCGATCACGCCTGGCGTCATCGATCCACCAGGACCAAAGGTCTCCGCATGCACGCGTGCGGCATCAACTCCCCAAGCAACGAGGCCCGCGGTTAGATCGCTTATGAACGTTGTCGGCCCGCACAGATAGAAATGGGCGGTGCGGGGCACTCCTAACGTTTCGATTGCGGCCACATCGAGGTGACCCGGCGCATCGAAGTTTGCACCCAAACGATCGGCCGGAAGCGGTCGGCTGTACCGTATATGACTCCGTCCGTGCTGCAGGCTCTGCAATAGATCGCGTGATTCCTTATCGAACGGATGGTCGCCCGAGTTTCGGGCCCCGTACAACCACCAGACTTCGCGCTGGGACGATTCGGCGGCGAGTCGGTGCAACATTGCCAATACCGGGGTTGCTCCCACCCCGGCGCTTAGCAGGACGACGGAACCGTCACCGGGGAGGAGCGTGAAATTGCCTCTGGGTGCGCTTACCTCGAGCAGGTCATCGCGTTGTACTTGAGTGTGTAGATAGGTGCTGGCTGCGCCATTCGCTTCGCGCTTGATGCTGACACGGTAGCAATCGGCATTTTGAGGACCGGAGAGCGAATAGTTGCGCAGCAGTGGTGACACATATTCCTTTGGGTGTAGTCGAAGAACTACAAACTGTCCCGGCAGAGCCGGACTTAGTGGTTGCCCGTCGGCTGGCGTAAGCACGAAGGAGAGTACGCTGCTACTCTCGCGATCCATCTGAGAAACCCGCAGCTGGCGGAACCCTGGCCACGCTGGTGGTGGTTCGTGCGTCGGCGCGAGTCCGGCATTGCCCGTCGATAGCCCATCCTCCTCCTTTTCGAGCATGGTCCGAAAGGATGCCTGCCACCCGGGGCTCAACGCTGGAATTTTTAGCGCGCGTCGCAGTTGATCAGGGGAATGGGCAGAGAGGTAGAGCAGCGCATCGGCTTCAGCCACGGTCATGTGCATCGGGCCGTCCGCAACCTTGACGATCTCGTCCTCGCTTCCGACATCCCCTTCTTCCAGAACGCGAAAGTAGAAGCCGGGCCTGTGATGCGCCACGAGGAGCGATGCCATACGAGGTTCGTTCATTCGAATACCTACGCGGTAGCAAGTAACGCGTGGCTGAGTCACTTCGAAGAGAGCGTTCCCGATCCGATACCGATCTCCAATGCAGACCTCACCATCGGAGAGGCCATCGACAGTGAAATTTTCACCGAACTGTCCAAATGTGAAATCGCTTCGCCCGAGTTGCTTTTCCCAGTAGCGGTAGGAGTCGGTTTGATATACGAAGACTGCGCGATGCTCGCCCCCGTGACCTGCAAGATCGCCCTGACCATCGCCTTCAATGTTGAGCCGTCGCACGAAACGTCGCCCTTGAACGGGACTCTTCCATATCCCTGTGTGGACTGTCTTCCCTTCCCAGTCGATATTGCGTGGGAGACCGACGTTCACTGACAGTAGCCGGACCATTGAATCACCTCTTCAGGATGCGACTCATAATATCTTGTAGGCGCTGCGCGGCCCTTCATTTTGACCAGGAGATAGAGCCGTTGGATCTCCGTTAAGCCATGCTTGTTGAAAAGGACTTGTCTTTGCAAACGGATCAATCGCTCTCAGTGGACGAGTAGCGATGAGACAACATTGAGTGTAATTTCGTTCGACTGCACCACTAGATTCTTGTCGGCGTCTTTACGGTACACGCGAACGGTGTACAGTCCCGGTTGGCCGAGGTGTACCAGTTTCGAGAGATGAGCCGTCTGTACCACCGTTCCACCCGGTGGTACGTGATCCACGGTCCGGAAGTCTGAAGCACTAGGGCTGTTGGCAATATTCTCTCCCATTAAGCGACCCGAGGCATTCCGAACCAAAAAGATAAATGAGAACTCCGGATTGTCCGTGCCCGGACGATGGTCAAACAGGATTGGATGATCTGAGACATTCGTCAAAGTAATCATCACGCGTGCATCCTCACCTATTTGTAACTTGTTCTCGAGAGCACTGATTGAAATTGCAAACGATCCTTGCGAGATGCTCTGCGGCGAAAGCGGAGGAGGCACCGCCCGTGGCTGCGGGAGCGGTACATTCAGTGGTGCCGTTGATGGTGGAACAGTTGGCACAGTCTGCGAAATCGTTGTGTTTGCCGCCTCGGAAATCGGTTTCGTTGTCGAAACTACAGGTAAGCCACGCGCGGGGGCGGCCGACGTCTCGGTTGTCTGTGCCGGGCGCGGACTCGGCTGCAAGACAGGAGCCGGAGGTGCAATTGTGGGCTGCGTGAGCGTGCGGGATAAAGGCGCAGGGGACTGTTGAACCGGCGGCACCGAAGATGCGCTCGTCGTAATCGCGGGCTCGGCAGGCGGTGGTTGCGTTTTGGTCGTCTCTGGCGCAGTCGATGCTCCCGGTCGAGATGAAGCAGGGACGGGTTGCGGCTTCGTCGGCTCGGGTGCGGTCGCGAGCCTGGCTGGCTGCGTCGAACCCGTTGCATACCGGTTCGTCTTCGTCCACCTGTCGCACCAGTCGCCGACCGACTCGTACCAAAGCTTTGCATTCTGAGGTTGATCTTCGAGGTGTCCGTCATTGGGAAGATTGAGCATCCGGCTTTGCACATTTAGCCGTTGTAGCGCGGTATACAGCTGTTGCGACTCCGATACGTCAAGCCGATTGCCGCGCTGCGAATGAATCACAAGGGTCGGCGTCCTGGCGTTTTGGATCGATGGTATCGGCGACCACTGCACACTTTTCACATCTGTTGAACCCGTCGCTCCGTAGATGTTCTCAAGGTTGACCATCCCATCATGCGTCACGACGCAAGCAAATCGGTTGGTGTGCGTTAAGATCCAGTTCGCCATGAATCCGCCGAAGCCCGTGCCCAGCGTGCACTCGCGTGCCTTGTCAATAAAGCTGTAGTGCTGCTCGGCATAGTCGAGCCCTTTCAGCAGGTCTGAATAGACTTTCCCGCCCCACTCGCCATTGAGTCCGTCTAAAAAGGCCTGTCCGTATCCCGTGGATCCGCGAGGATTCACCATGACAATCACATAGCCGGGAGCTGCCATCAGTTCGGGGTTCCATCGATAACTCCACTTGTCCCCCCAAGCCTTATGGGGGTCTTCGTGAATCAAAAGCTTCACTGGATATTTTCTCGAAGGGTCGAACGCGGGCGGCGGAATTAAAAATCCCTGCATCTTCGTATTATCTTGAGCGGCAAACCAAAAAGGTTGCATTTTCTCAAGCGCGAGACTCTCGAGCAGCCTATCGTTCAAATGAGTCAGGGCTTCGGGCGCAACTGGCACTGCACGATCTATGGGTGGGTTTGCTTTATCTTCTGCCAATGCCAGCTTCAGGCCTATTTTTTGTTGTTTCACCTCGGGCGCGTCGTCGGTGAAGATTCTGAGGCTGGTGCGAAAAATCTCCGCTGGCCGCTCAACCTTCGTAGAGGTCGAGACGAGCCACGATCCGTCACTTGAAATCTGAAGTCCGTCGGATTCGGATTTCGTCTGCGACAAGAGCAGTGTGAGATAGCCCGTCGGCATGGGGACGTAATGGATCGTGTCTTCATCGGCCACTGCGACGGAATAGATCTGCGACTCACCGCGATCGTGGGTGGCAAAGAAGACAGAGGCCGAATCGGGCGCCCATATAAACTCGTCGATACTGCGATCGAAGTTCGGCAAGATATCGCTGATTGCCCCTGATCGGCGATCGAGGAGCTTCAACTTGAACTGATCGTTCTTTTGTCCGGCGTGCGCCCGCGATCGAAACGCCAGCCACTTTCCGTCCGGCGAGTAGGCCGGAGAATCATCGCTCCCCGGAGAGGTGGAGAGCTTCACTGGCCTCGCAGCCGCGTCGTTCAGTCTTAATACAAAGACATTGTTGTTCGTACTTGTTTCCGAAGAGTTGTCGGGATTGGCGACAAAAACAACCTCCATCGAATCCGGCGCCCACCCATATCCGATTGGGGAGCCCCATGAAAACGCAGACACCTCCGCGTCGCCAACGTTTCGGTGCGGGGTCAGGTCACGCATCGCGTTACCATTCGTGGCAAACACCACCAGCATGTGGCTGCGCTTGGATCCTGGAGCGGAATTCTGATCCCGGCCGGCATCGTGATCCGAGGCTTGCGTTTCGACGGGATGGACGCCCGCTGCCTCGTCCTTCGCTTTGTTGCAGGCGTCTTCCGCAGCCCACGCCGCTTCGTCGCTGCACTCCGGGTATACGGGCGACGTAAACAGAATCCGTTGCGAGTCCGGTGCCCATCTAGCCCCAGCCGCCCCTGCGATTATGTTCGTCAGGCGCTTCGGTGTACCAGGCTTGCCCGCCGTGTCGTCCCAAGGCGCAACAAAGATCTGCGAGCGACCCATCTCTCCTTCGTTTGCGATAAACAACAACATCTTGCCATCTGGTGAAAACCTACCTCCGAACTCTCCGTCCTTGGTAGATGTGATCTGCCGCTCACGCGCTCCAGACGCGACGTTAGCGGCTCCCCCTAGAGGTACGACCCAGAGATGGTTCGCCATCGAGTTTCTATCAAGGTCGACCTCTGTATCAGAGAACATCACCCATTTACCCGACGGAGAGATTTGCGGGTCACTGATCCGCTTCATCCGCTGCAGGTCGTCGAATGTCATTGGGTGTTTCGCCGCAGGCGTGGCCGATGGGCCGCCGACCTGACCCCAGCCCCAGCCCAAAGCGCCAGCGATTGTTGCGGCCAGCAAGGTCACTCGGATTACTCGATTCCTCATCGCGCCACTTTACTCCTCGCTCTGCGGAGTTTGATCACAATACCCGGATCAGCACGGTCTCCGAGAATGCGTTCACGAGGATAACAATCTTTCCCGACCTAGACTAGGTTCGAGTTTGATAACGTGAAGCTATCCATCTCAGTAGTGAAGTATCAAGGTGGAACGTTAAGGCGTTCGTATGCTTTTTCTTCTCTTGATGGCAGAGCGGTCCAGGCAATCGAGTCCTTCCGATAACGTCTCAATTGATCGGAGTTGCGTTGCGCTGATCGAGCGTTATGGAGTTTGGTCCGGGGTTGAGCTGGATCGGCTGGCCCCAGACGAGGGCCTGATTGTTGTAGCGCGTTGAGATCATGAGGTAGTAGATGCCGGGAGCAACGCCAGGAAAACTGCCTGTGCCGTTGGCATCGGCCCGGACCGCAGAGGCGGCGTCAGCTTTGACAGCGTCGATGATCTTCTGGCATTCGGGTGTGCGGCTTGAGCAGGTGTTTGCGACGAACTTGTAGGGGGACATGCCGGGTGGGACGGTCATGCCTGCCTTGGCGATGATGTTAGCGTAGCTGTCGCGGAGCAGAGTGTAGGGGCGGCCGGCCAGAGGGTTGGGAGCGCCCGGCTGTGGGGCAAATCCGGAGGTGATCGCAAGGGTGGCGTTGCCGAGGGCGGCACCAGAAGTGGAGATAGTGCTGGGCCCTTTGGGCGCAGTTGGACTTCCAGCTGTAGCGGAGGCGACCATCGTTGAAGCCGATCCTCCGTCTAAGGGGATGGTCTGGCTTGGAGTGAGACGGGCCAGGTTGCAGGTCTGCTCGAAGGGGGCGAAGGTGAAGTTGTCGTTGTTGTCCTGGCCGGTTACGGTGCGACCGTGAACCTGGTAGGAACCGTCGCCACCAGGGTCGAGAGAGCCGTCGGATTTGAAGGAGAGTGTGAGTGGGTGGTCGGGTGCGTTGATTTTGACGACCGCCCCGGTTCCGCCGGGTTCGACGGTGTAGGGATAGGCGCGGGCGGCGTCGGGGCCGCAGCCCAGGATTACGGATTCCGGGAAGAACTGAACACTGAAGCCGGTCGATGCGGCGAAGATGCCGTGCATGCGGATGCCAGGAGGTGTCGGTGGGCCTTTATCGCCACCAAACATGCCTTTGAGCAGGTCGGTTTGCATCGTTTGTATGCCAACCCCTGCTCCCTTAGAAGAAAGGTTGAGCGCGGGGCAGGTGATTCGACGAGGAGAGAAGGTTGTTTGTGCGGGGGTGTAAGTGCCGGGGGTGTAAGTGCTTTGGGTGGTGGTGCTCTTGAGCGAGTAGGAGCCACCGTCGTTGGTGAGGTTGGGGTCAGTGGCGTGCGTGCGAGCGTCTAACTCGGTGAGGGGCTGATAGGTTGTGACGTTGTGGGTCTCGGTGTGGCCGGGCGTGGAGGTGCCGCCGCTGGAACCGCTCGCTACAACTCCATCGATGGTGACGGGGCCGGGACCGACGATGGTTCCATCGGCGCGGAGGGTCAGGATGAGGGGCTTCGGTTTGGTGTCGATGACGATGACGGTTCGATCGCTCTTGAAGTCGATGGTGTAGTTCTCTTGATTGGGAGAGAGGAATGAACAGTTGACCAAAACACCGCCGTCGATGAAGTCAAGACGCCAGTGCCCTGCACCCTCGAAGACACCGGCCATGTTTGGTCCTGGAGCGGGTGGCTTGTCAGCGCCGGGAAGGACCTGAGAGAGCATCTGGCCAAAGGCGCCGAGGAGCGAGTTGCCAAGGCATGAAGATGGGAGTCGTCCTGAGGTCACGCAGCGGTTTGTTGCGCGCTCCTCTGGAGTCTTGGGTTTCTGCGGTTGTCCGCTGGGGACGGGTTGCGTCGCGGCAGTAAGTTGGTCGTTCGCCTTCTGCACGTTTGCGTTATAGGTGTCCTGCTGTTTCTTCTGAAAGGCATGTGCGGCGGCAAGCTGCTGCGCGGTTGGTTGCTTGCACGTGGGAAACAGCGTCTTCAATGCTGCACGTGTCATCGTGGTGTACTGCATCAATCCGTTCGGCATGACGTGATCCGGATGTCCAACCATGCAGGTGGCGTTGTCTGAGAGATCTCGGATGTTGCAGTTCTCGATGAAGATGCGCTCGCCGTTGCAGATGTAGGTGATGCCAGGGGTGAGGTCTTGCGCGGCGGCGAAGTTAGCGGCGAAGACGTTGAGCAGTATGGAGATGCTCAGCTTCAGGAGGAGATTTCTTTTGTCTCGGTGGATCGAAGGGATGAGTCCCATATGATCCCCCTTGTCTTAGAAGTGCGGCAACATCGCCGGGAGAGGTACCGTCGAGTCCAAAAGTGTCCCTGGGAGAGATCACATAGTAGAACGTGGAGGAGATAAAGAACAAGCCGCGTCCTGACGCGGACGGCGATCGGGTTCGAATAAAGCCACGCGAACGAGTACTCGACGCGCGGCTCTACAAAAATACCAAACGAGTCTGGAGTTGACGGTGATTAGTTCCTGATCATAGAAAACCGCCGGGGCAGTTTATGCAATTTAAGGCGTAGTTGCATTCAATAGCAGTTCTACTGAAGGCACGATCATATCAAGCAGAACTGCTTGCGGAGTCTCCGCCGATTTCAGGAAAGAGACCTGTTGCTGTCGGACGGACTCGCTCACTGGCTTGTGATTTTGCAAAGAATCAAGCGCCGAAAGACCAATCACCGCGGTTTGATTTAGTGAGTGCGAAACTGGCTCCAGTTCGGCCGTAAGTTCGGAGCGGGGCAATATCGGTTGCAGACTGGCATCATTGTCTCGCCAGAGAATGAGCCACTCGCGCGCTTGTGCCCATTGCTCAGGACTAGCCTTCCCTGCTGCGATCAGCGAAGCGAGATTGTGAAACTCGCGAGCCCGATTGCTTTCGGGGGGCACCGTATCGACCATCCTATTGAGTGGAGTGAAGCTGTCGTAGCTGGCCAACGACTCACGAGCGTATTCCTTGGGTGGTTCGAGGGCGCTCGCAAGAACCTTCAGCGAGGTTACATCGTTCGTACCAACCAGACGCTGCAGCATACGCTCATGGACTGCCTCGTAAGTCTGGCCATTATGAGTCAGGTTGTTCGAGACGATTGCGAGCCGGCGGTACATCGAGTCGACATCAGTTACTTCTTTTGGCGACCATAGACGCTCGGCGATAGCGGCAGTGCGCGGCCAGATGCGGCTTCCTACGTTTTCCGGTGTCACAAACTCAGACCACATCGTCGCTTCGCCGCCGAGGATGTTACGCTGCTGCTCTGGAGTCAGCTTAGCCGCTGCTCCCGCGAGCGGGTCGGCCGCGTAGTGTTGAGACGCAGGCTGGTTGAGGTCGATATAGTAACCGGCTGAGAGAATGCCGCGATTGCCACGCTGCGCTGCCAGGGCGAGCGAATCGGGCCCTCTCCAAGACTGAATGAGAACGTCCTTCGGGGTGTCGGGCTGCAATACTTCGTCCCAGCCAATCGTGATTTTGCCGCGCTTGGTCACCAACTGTTGAACACGACCTGTGAAGTATGCCTGTAAGGCGGCATCGTCCTTAAGGTTGTGCTGGCGCATGTATTCCTGAATCCGGGAGTTGGTGTCCCATTCTTTGCCGTTACACTCATCGCCACCTATATGAAAGTAGGCGTCTGGAAATAACGACGTCATCTCGCCGATGAAACGATCGAGAAACTCGTAGGTGCTTTCACGGGTGGGATCCATCGCCGGATCGAAGATTCCCCATTTTCGCTCTATAAGATAGTGGCCTTTGCCGCTCGCAAGATCGGGGTAACCAACAAACCAGGCTGTGGCATGGCCTGGCATATCGAACTCTGGAATCACGCGGATGCCGCGGTCGCGAGCGTATGCGATGATGTCACGAACTTGGTTCTGCGTGTAGTAGTTTCCGTCTGATCCCTTCTCTTGCAAGAGCGGATAGGTCTTGCTCTCAATGCGAAATCCCTGATTCTCCGAGAGGTGCCAGTGAAAGACATTAAACTTCACGGCTTCCATTCCATCTAAAGTCTGACGAACGACGTCGAGCGGCATGAAGTGGCGGCCTGAGTCGAGCATGAGGCCCCGCCATGGGAACCGGGGAGCGTCATCGATGGTTACGGCGACGACGGTGAATCCTTGCGGCGTCGTGTCTACCAATTGGAGAAAAGTCTGTAGGCCGTGGAGAATGCCAAGCGGATTGGGCGCACTGAGTATCACCTGAGTTGGAGAAACCGCGAGGTGATAAGACTCGTCTTCGCCCAGTTGTTGGATTTCTCTGCTGGGTCCTTCGGTTTTTATGATGAACTTTGGTCCGCCGGGACGATTGTTGAGCCAAAGCGGAATCCCTGTTTTGCTTGTGAGGGTTGCGAGGAAGCGGTCCTTTGCACGTTCGAGGCGTGGTTCGGTGTAACCCTCGATGCGGACCTGAAAGGTGCCGTCAACAACGAAGCTGCCCACGCCTGAAGTCGCATGCGCCGGGAGCGGCATGATGGATAACTGAGTGTCTGCCTGAAGGGTTGCGCTTGTTGTAAAGAGCAAGGTCGACGTGAAAACAGCGAGCAACAATCGTACAGACAGCATTCCGAGTGGTCCTCCAAGAGCGGATCGATGTTATGTCGTTAGGCGCATGCTTCTATTAACTCACGAGTTAGAAGACAAATTTACCAGCTAGTTGGAGAATACGTGCGTTGTGCGCTGCTGTTGCGGTCAGAAAGCCGTCAGAAGAGCAGCCGCCCGCGTAGCAGTCTGCAGTTGCATCGATCGTACTCCATTGGGTGTGATTGAAAACGTTGAATGCCTCTGTGCGGAACTCGAAGTGCATACCCTCACGGACGGCAAAGTTTTTGAATAGACCCATATCGAAGTTTGTGCGAGCGGGAAGGTTGAGAACGTTGCGACCCGCGTTGCCGTACGTCAGCCCCTGCGGTGCGGCAAAGGCATCACTGTTGTAGAGACGTGGACCGAGTTGCATACCGGGGTGTCTGATACCCACCTTGCCGTGGAGGTGCCCAACAATGTCCGGATAGGATTGAACACCGCTGCCCTGGCTGGTGGCGAATGAATTTCCTGTGCCTGCATTGTCTGCGATGATCGAATTGGTGACGCTGAAGGGAGTGCCGGTCTGGAAGCTGGTCAGATCAGAGATCTGCCACCCTCCGAGTAGAGAGTGCAGGAGTCCTGGACGAGTAAAGAGCGGAATGTCATAGACGAGACTGACTGCGAGGATGTGTCGTTCGTCGAAGTTCGAACTCGCCCTGCTTTGACCGAGGTTGTAGCTATTGACGATTTCGGTGTTGCCATAGCCGCCGGCCGAACCGTTGTCGATCGAGTGACCGTAAGTGTAAGCCACGCTGCCGTTCAGAGAGCCGAAGTACCGACTGAGTCCGATCTGCACGGCGTCATAGCTCGAGTTGATGACGTTTGCGGAGTTATTAATGCTACTTAGACCTGTAAACGGTCGGAACTGATCGGCAGATGCACCGCATGCGATTTGGAGACGACTCAATACATCTACGGATAGTGTCTGCCCGTTTACGACAACTGGAACTGGCGGCTGCACGTTTAAAGCTGCTAAAGCTGCGTTGCAATCGCCACCTGAAATTGTCTGGCCAGGACCATAGGGATTTTCCGACGCTGACACCGGTCGGAGCTGATTCAGGTCGTACCAGGTGGGCAGATGTCTTCCAAGGCTGCCCACATAGGCTACTTGCAACACTGTATGACTTGGCAGTTCTCCCTGAACCGCAAGATTGTACTGCTGCACGTAGGGCCAGACTGCGTGAGTCGGAATGGCGAATACCTGCAGTGGGAACTGAAGTGGAGTTCCGCCTGAGACGTTATATCCGGAGATGTTGTACCTGTTCGGAGTCTGCACTACTGGAGCCGAACCCTCCAAAGCTTCGGAGTTGCTTTCATTCCCATTGGTATGTTCGAAATAAATCCCAAAGCCGCCGCGCACCGAGAGTTTGCCGTTACCAAAGACGTCGTAGGCGAAGCCGAGACGCGGGGCTGGATTGAAGAGGTGGCCCGACATGCAACCAGAATAGACACCATTGAGGCCGCAAGAGACGACGCCGTTGAAGATGTTGCCGGTACCTGGTACGAGTGCTCCTGCCTGGCCTGTCACTGAACCATCTGTGTCGATTGTCGGCGCGTTCGCCGCGTTCCATGTCGCCGGCTCGAAGTTTCCAGACTGGTTGCTGATGTCGTGATAGGTGCCAAAAAGGCTAAGGCGAAGACCGAAGTTGAGGGTAAGTCTGTCGGTGGCACGCCAGTTGTCCTGAATGTAAGGCTCAACGATTTTGTAGCGGTTGTAGTACTTCGGCTGGGCCGAGGTTTGTGTAAACTGAGCGACATTCCCGACCAGAAGATCGGCGAAGGCGTTTTTTGTTGTGTTCAGCGACGAAGTGTTAAAGGTGAAGGTCCCCTGGTTGTTGCCCGTCGAGGGTTCGTTCTTCTGGGCCGCGATAAGGCTGGCTCCGAAGATAAGCGTGTGACGCTTCAACGTCTTGGTGACGTCGTCGCGGTAGGTGTAGGTAGGGTTCGAGTTCTGCCAGGGGAAGTAGCCTGTGGTCTCGCTGAATCCTCCGCCGTATGCCGCATCTCCCTGTACGGAGATTGAAGGCAGAACGTTGCCATAGCCGTTGGCGAAGAAACCGTTTCCGGTGAAGTTGTCGCGACCAATATTCGGAGTGGTGTTGATAAGTGTGATGTGATCTGTGGTGTAGTCGGCGACAAACTCGTTAACCAGCGTCGGCGAGGCGGCGTAGGTGAGACTCGCCACCATGTCGATGCCAGGGCCGGCGAAGCTGTTCTGAACGGTCGGGAACGATCCGGTCTGAAATGTTGGAGGTGTGCTCGTGGTAGACCACGAGTCGTAGATGAAGCGGTAGAAGCCGCGCACTTTTTCGCTGAAGACCTGGTCGATGCGGAAGAGCTCTTCGCGATTGGTGGTGAGCTGCGAGGGAGATGCAGTGAAGAACGAAGACGTACCTGAGCCAGTGTTTGCTGCCGGGATTAGCACGAGAAGAGCCTGACCGTTGGGATCGACCGGGACCTGATTATTGGTGAAGTAGGAGCCGGTTGTTGGATCTACAGGACAACTCGGAAAATCCCCTGTATCGACGGCGCTGCCGGGAGCAGGACACAGATCTGAAAAATTCCCACCACGCTCAGCGTCCGACGGTACCTGCTGATTGAAGAAAGTACCAGGTACATTTTCGTGACGAAACTCCTGCGAATAGAAGAAGAAGGTCTTCCGTTCCGCTGGAGTGTAGATATGGGGGATATAGACCGGTCCACCGATCGTAAATCCGTAGTCATGCTTTTTGTAAGTTGGAACCGTCTGAGCAAAGTAATTTCGCGCGTTGAACGCATCGTTTCGGAGAAACTCGAATACGTCGCCATGCAAACGTTCAGTGCCGGACTTCGTCTGCGCCTGGACTGTGCCGGATGCGTTGCGTCCATATTGGGCGCCATAGTTGGAGGTGAGAACCTGGGTCTCGGCGATGGCGTCGACGTTGGGGTAGACGTTGAGGGTGGTATTGCTTCCGTTGTCCATGATGCTCGCGCCATCGAGCTCCCAATTGTTGTACTGCGGGCGACCGCCGTTTAAGCTGTATTCGACGCTGCCTGCTACGCCCGTCTCACCTTCATCCTGGTCAGTCTGGCTGACGACACCGGGTGAGAGGGTGACGAGTTGACTGAAGTTACGACCATTCAAGACTATCTGTGTAATTTGCTTGCCTGTGATGGTGAATGAAATCTCCGGCGACTCTGTCTGGACCGCTCCCAGGTCGGTGCCGCTGACCTTCACCTCGGTGGAAGTGCTACCAACCGAGAGTTGCGCGTCCACTCTCTCTTTGCGCGACACACGAACGACGACGCCCGTGGCTTCGAATTTTTCGAATCCCGGGGCCGTGATCTGGAGGTTGTACGTTCCGGCGTTAAGAGCGGGAAGAGAATACTCTCCGGCTGAGTTTGTACTCACCGTAATACTCGTTCCCTGGGCCGTGTTGGTCAGCGTCACACTGGCATTCTGGATGGCAGCTCCGCTCGGGTCTGTGACTGCGCCATTGATTGCGCTGGATTGCTGCGCAACCACCACTGCCGGCAATAGCGAAAGCAAAGCAATAAGCAGGTAGCGAAAGATGCCTCGCGACGAGACACTGACAGACCGGTCGGCAGCGGCGGTCGAGACCGCATGGGTGAGCATGGAGGTGTCGGGCTTGGGACAACAAAGCGAACTATGGGAACGCATGGGATTAAATGCCTCCAGAAATGAAGAAGCTGCCAATTCTAGACCTCTGTTGCGACGGACTACTTAGCCCAATTTGGTTATCGCTCTGCTCGGTGTGCCACCCATATTAGAACGTTTGAATAGTCTGTCAAGAAAAAGTTTTATTAGCGTAAAAATTGTTTAGCTTGAACGAGTGTCGACCCATCGGGTTATCTTTGACTGAAATTGCTCTGGAAGACTCCAACTACTTGAATCCTCACGCGCAATCTCGGTACTTATTGTCGCTCTGTTTGATGATTGTGAGTGGCAGGCAAAATCTCCACTTAAATCCTTTTGCATCCTCGCTGGTGGGCAAACGGGTGATGCTCGCATCCGTACAGAGTGTCGCCACTTCCTCGCAGGATCCCGCGACCATCTTTTCGCAAGGGGCACAGGCTTTGAAGAACGGCGAGTTCCGCAGGGCAGAAGAACTCTTTCGACGGGTCATCGCGCTCGATCCAAAATCTGGTGCGGCACACATCAATCTCGGCGTTACGTACATGCGCGAACGACGGTGGGACGATGCGATGGCCGAGTTACATCAGGCAGAGACGCTCTCTCCCAAAACCTCAGGCATTCAACTCAACATGGGGCTCATCTATTACCGCAAGAGCGATTTTAGTGCAGCTATCGAGCCATTCTCGAAGGTCTTGAAACTAGAACCGGATTCGCTGCAGGCAAGCTATCTGCTGGGCTTGTGCTACTTTTTTACGAATCGATATAAGGCTGCCGTGGAGACGCTGGCTCCTATATGGAAACAGGAGTCGACCAACTTGAACTACCTCTATGTGCTGAGCATTGCTGCGAACAAGTCGTCCAATACGCCGCTACAGAAGCAGGTCTTCGACCAGATGATTGCAATCGGACAGAACACTCCGGAGTTCCATTTGTACGCGGGGAAGGCGTGGCTGGCGGGACACGACACCGACCAGGCGCTCGAGCAATTTCGGATAGCTGCTGCAGCGAAACCGGATCTTCCTCTCGTGCATTATTTTCTGGGACGGACTTACCTTGAACGCTACGCTTATTCTGAAGCTGAGGCTGAGCTGAAAAAAGACGTGTCCGTTGAGCCGGAGTTCGCATACAACTACGAAGAGCTGGGTCTTCTCTATGCAAAGCTGGAGCAGCCCGAAAAAGCAGAGCTGTCTTTTCGCAGAGCGATTGAACTCAACCACGAGTTAGTAAACTCATACTTCGGCCTCGCCAAGCTATACCGGGACTCAGCGCGCTACAGCGACGCACTGGAGATGTTGGACCATGCCGAAGCCCTTGCGCCTCAGAGCGCCAGTATTCACTACACGAGGGGACAGGTGTTGACTCATCTTGGAGAGCGCGCACAGGCGCGTCAAGAGTTCGATACGGCCTCGAAGCTTCTCAAATCCTTCAACGATCGCCTACAGCAAGATCCTTCGGGAGATCAATCTGCCGACGCTCAGAATGCCGCGCAGCAATAATTCAGTTAGGCATTGGGCAATGCGCGGAGGGTTTTCTCCTTAAGATCGGCAAGGACTGCTTCCGGGAAGAGTGTGCTATAACTTCAGCATCTTAACGTAACGGCTCATTAGTTTATGCGTAAAACCCTGAACTCTGGAAGAATCACGCTTGCCGATGTAGCACGCGAGGCCGGATTCTCCTCCTCCACCGTGTCAATCGTTCTCAACGAAGCGCCGCTCTCCCGGTATGTAGCGGCAAACACGAAGCTCCTTATCAAGGAGACGTCGAAGCGGCTCGGCTATCGCCCGGATGCATTCGCGCGATCACTTCGTCGGCGCAGAAGCCTGACCATCGGTATCATGGTGTTCGATATCTCAGATCCCTACTGCACGCTCATTCTCAAAGGCATTCACAAAACGCTACAGCCGACCGGTTACCTGCCCATCATCATGGATGCGCACAACGAACCGAAGCAGTTCGAGCGCTATCTCGAGATGATGCTTGAGCGCAGGCTCGAAGCCTTGATCATCGTTGCCAATTGGCTGTTCGTCGATATCAAAATGCTTGGCGAACTTGAGCGAGAGCACATCCCGATGGTGATGGTAGGACGGTCAATACCGATTGGCTCTATGAGTTCGGTGATGGTTGACAACGAGGCGGGCGGGTATGCTGCACTGCAACACCTGTACAAGCTGGGTCATCGTAAGATTGCATTCGTGCGCGGTCCGATGAAGTTGGAGGACAGCAGCGAGCGTTTCGATGGCATGATGCGATTTGCACAGGAGGTTGGGCTGAAGATCGAGCCCCAGCTGATCGTCGATCTGCCAAATGAATTGGATCCTCTCTCGGGGTTTTATGAGGGCTGTCGACTCACCAATGAATTGCTAACGACGGGTAAATCATTTTCGGCGATCGCAGCCTTCGATGACCTGACCGCGTTTGGAGTGGTGCGAGCATTGCATGAGCAAGGAGTTGGAGTTCCCGAGCAGTGCTCCGTTATCGGCTTCGACGACGTTCCTCATGCGGCGCTCTTCAGCCCGGGGCTGACAACAGTGCAGCAGCCGATGGAAGAGATGGGCCGAATTGCTGCTCAGCGCGTACTGCGTGGTATCGATGCGCTCGGAGAAGATGCGCAAGCCGTCGGTAACGACGGCCACACACGATTGGTTCCAACTGTTACGGTGCGCGAGTCAACGGGCAGACGACGCAAATAGCGAATCTGAAGAACTCGATCTACAAACTTTGGAAGCGAAAAGGTTTTTATTGACATTCTGACGGAAATAATCTTAGCTACTCGTATTCATTTATTCAATCGTTGTAATACCTGTGTTCAACGAGTGGTTTTTTCGTCCAAGTCTCATGAGGGCGGAGCCGGAGCAGCGGCCAGAAAAGTTGCATGGCACTTGGTACATGATTGGAAGGGCTCTGGAGGTTTCAAAGTCGATGATTCTGTATAAGCAATCCGTAAAGTGCTTTCCCCTGCGGGGCGCACTACTCGTGGCGTTTCTGTGGGTCTTCAATTTGTACGTGACGCCCGCACTTGGTGCGACCGATTCGTCATCGACCAGCATGCCGCTCAAGGCCGGTTGGACAGTTCAGTCCGATTGCAAAATCCACGGCGACGGAGCAAAGCTCTCTACCCCTGGTACGCACACCGAGGGTTGGTATAGCGCGACTGTTCCGGCAACCGTTCTTGCGGTGCAGGTTGCTGCGGGTGAGTTCAAAGATATCTTCGTTGGTACGAACCTGCGTTCGATTCCGGGCACCTCTTATCCGCAGGGGGAGAACTTCTCTAATCTCGACATGCCTGCCGATAGTCCTTATCACTGCGGCTGGTGGTATCGGAAGGCCTTCAACATCGCGGCCACAGAACACGGCAAGACCTTCTGGATTCGCTTCGGCGGCATCAACTACCGGGCGGACGTCTGGTTGAACGGTCAGAAGATTGCGGACTCGACACAGGTGCAAGGCGCTTACCGTACTTATGAATTCAACGTCACGAAAGCGCTGAGGCCTGGCCAAGAAAACGTGCTTGCTGTCGAGACCTTCGCGCCGACTCCGACCGATTTAGGCATCAACTGGGTGGACTGGAACCCCTGTCCTCCAGATAAAGACATGGGACTTTGGGGACCTGTCACGCTATTAACGAGCGGCCCGGTCGTAGTACGATCACCAATGGCGACGAGCCATTTCCCCGATGACTCCTTAAAGACAGCGGAACTCACCGTTCGTGCGGAGGTCAGCAACACAACCGACCATCCGACAAGGGGGCGCCTCGAGGGTACCGCCGCAGGCATAGTTATCTCGCAACCTGTGGCGCTGGATGCCGGCGAAACGAAGACGATCACTTTCGCGCCAGAGAATTTTTCACAGCTACGGATCAAGAACCCTCGCGTATGGTGGCCGGCCGATGTAGGCGCGCATCCGCTGGAAACATTGACGCTCCGATTTGTAGTGGATGGCTCTGTGTCGGATGAGCAAAGTGTTCATTTTGGCATTCGAGAAGTCACGTCGGAACTTACGCCAAAAGGGTACCGCTTGTTCCATGTCAACCAGCACCCTATTCTGATACGCGGCGCCGGTTGGTCACAGGATATGCTTCTACGCCAGCAGCCTGAACGACTGGCAGCCGAATTTCGAATGGTGCATGACATGCACCTGAACGCAATTCGACTTGAAGGCAAGATGGAGACGGACGAATTTTTCCGTCTCGCAGATGAACAGGGCGTGTTGGTGATAGCAGGATGGTGCTGCTGCGACCATTGGGAACACTGGAATAAGTGGACGCCAGAGACCTTGGACGTAGCCACCGCTTCATTGAGATCACAGATACTACGGATTCGCAGCCATCCGAGCTTGATTGCCTGGCTAAATGGCAGTGACAACCCACCGCCCGCCAACGTGGAGTCCGCCTACCTGAAAGTGCTCGCGGAGAGCTACTGGCCGAACGCAATCCTATCTTCAGCGACAGCCACTCCGACCACTGTAAGCGGCCCGAGCGGCGTGAAGATGACGGGCCCATATGATTTTGTCGCGCCATCCTACTGGCTCGTCGACTCTCATTATGGGGGAGCCTATGGATTCAACACCGAGACGAGTCCCGGTCCAGCGATTCCCTCGCTGCAAAGCCTAAAGAAGATGTTGCCGCCCGACCACCAGTGGCCTCGCGATGGGGTTTGGGGATATCACGCGGGCGGTGAAGGATTCCAGAATTTTAATGCGTTCAACGACGCCATGAATGCTACCTACGGCGAGGCTAAAACGCAGGAGAGATATAACCAGGTTGCGCAGTCGATGGCCTTCGACGGAGAGCGCGCTATGTTCGAGGCCTATGGCCGCAATAAGTACACCTCAACCGGCGTCATCCAGTGGATGCTCAACAATGCGTGGCCTTCGAGCATCTGGCATCTTTACGACTACTACCTGGACGCAGGCGGCGGTTACTACGGGACAAAGGAGGCTTGCGAACTGCTACATGTGCAGTATTCGTACGACGATCATAGCGTTTACGTCGTCAATAGCGTCTATGTCGCATCGCCCGGGTTGACTGCAGTTGTCCAGGTATACGACCTTGATTTAAAAGAGCTCTTCGCTAAATCAAGCACTGTCGATGTAGGCCCCGACAATGCGGTAAAGGCGATCGACATTCCGCAGGAGATCTTTCAGCCGGCGTCTGGCACCTACTTTGTTCAACTCGAATTGAAGGACGCAAAAGGCGGGATCGTCAGCAGGAACTTCTACTGGGTGCCAGGCAAATTGACAGAGTTCGACTGGGCAAAGACGGACTATACCCATACGCCGGCCAAGACCTTCGAAAATATGACCGCGCTCGGTACCCTGCCTGCGGCACACATTGCAGTGACCGCTCACACCTCAGGCAATCTGATTCATGTGCGGCTCTCCAATCCATCGAAAGCACTGGCGTTCCAAGTCGTCGCCGAGTTGGAAGATGAGCATGGGGCGAAGCTCCCACAGACGACATGGACTGATAACTACATCGAACTGATGCCAGGTGAGGAGCGCGAACTGACAGCGTCGATGCCATCAGACACGATTGCAAACGCGAATTCCAAGGAAGTTGCGGAGTGGAAGGTGAAGATCGAGGGATGGAACACCACAGCTGTCACCATCCCTTCGAGGCCAATCGAGTAGGCTCTGGAGTGAGAACGAGAGGGCCGAATGCCGACCAAACTGGATGATAAACAAAGATTCACGCTCAAGCGCAACCTGCGGTATCTCGACCTCATTCTCTACGGATCATCCTGATACTACCGACGGCGCCGATGCCGGTGTTTGGAGTGATCCATCAGGAGTCGCGCGGCCATGTCCTGATGGCCATTGTCTTTGCGCTTATCGCTATGCTTTACGGCTTATCGCTACGGCCGAATGGCACGTGCCTATCCGAAGGGGGCTCAGCGTTCACGTATGTAGGCGAAGAGCTGCATCCCAGCTTAGGCTATGTGACTGGCTGGTGCATGGCCATGGACTACATACTCAATCCGCTGATCTGTACGATCTGGAGCAGTGAGGCCGCGATGAACTTCGTCCCCGAGGTTCCTTACGTTGCGTGGGCACTTTTTTTCGCGGCTTTGTTCACGGCGCTCAACCTTCGCGGCGTCGAAACTTCGGCGCGTATCAACGCTGCGGTTGCGGCGGGGTTGGGAATCGTGATTGCACTATTCTTCGTCGCCGCCTTAAGGTACATCTTCCAGCTGCACGTGTCTTCGTCCGCGTTCTATCTCGATCCCGTTTACAACAGATCGACCTTCTCCGCACCCGCTGTGTTTCGCGGAACCTCAATTGCGGTGCCTACCTATATCGGCTTTGACGGCGTATTGACCTTGAGTGATGAGGCTCACGGTCCCGCCCGTACTATTCCGCGCGCGATCGTTCTGACCTGTCTAATCACAGGTCTACTCGTATCGGCTGAAATGTATCTGGCGCAGCTTGTGTGGCCGAGTGTGGCTGCTTTTCCTGACCTTGATACAGCCTATGTGGCAGTCGCACGACGCCACAACAGCGAGCGGAGGAGTCAAGGCATTCTCCGATTTCTCAGGCCTGCAACGTTCCTTGAAAGCTGTGGAGTTGCCGAAAATATCGGCTTGTGACAGAAAATGCCTTCCACGTGTGTTTCAACGATCCGCATGTGCTGTGCACACTGTCTTGAGCTTCGTGAGATCATTGCGAAACAGCATCGGGGGCAGGTAACGGTAAATTGTCCGCGGACTGCGTCTGCTGGAGAAGACGATACCCGTCCCGAGTCCGGATGTGATATTTTTGCAGGTTCCTTCCCACCAGCTTCACCGTAATAGTACGCCACCCTCGATTGGGATTTGCCTGCGGGTAGTAGCTGAGGGTGTAGAGGTGGGCCAAGTCATCCCGGATAGAGGAAAATGCTTGCTTCTCATCTCGCCAGCTCTTTGAAAAATAGGCTTTGCCACCAGTCACTTTACTCATGCGCTCAAAGACGGCAGTCGATACGGGCTCATCTTCAGCCTGTTGAGTACTGATCATGTAAATAATTGTTCCAGTAGACTGAGCCAACTCCGCCACGTCTTCCGGGGGGACCAGGCTTGCGTTGTCGGGGCCATTAGAGAAGACAACAATGGCCTTCTTTCCCGTCAACCGAGCGGCGTCCTTTACGGTCAGCAAGAGGCTGTTATAGAGCGCAGCATCATCACCGGCAACTGTGTTGCGCACGCCACGCAGAGCCTGCGACCGGTCGGAGGTGAGTGAGGCTACCCTGGAGAGGTCACGGCTGTATGAGTAGAGCGCTACCTTGCTGACGCCCTCCAGCGATCGGATGAAATCGGCGATAGAGTCCTGGGCGAATACAAATCCCCGGTACATATAGTTGCTAGTGTCGAACAGAATAAAGACGTTGGCTCCGGCGGCCCACAGATCTGGCATCTTCGCCTGATCGACAGCGGGCTTAGACACTACGTTCTGGACCGACGAGTGGCCGCTCGATGGAGGAACGTCTATCAATCGCCGGGTTGGTTCGTTCCCCTCCTCAAATGTGGCAGCCTTTTCGGGAATTTTGTCCTCGGTAATAGAGAAGTCTTCTGGACCGAGACCGCTAACGTAGTTTCCCTTTCCGTCAGTTACTGCGACATTCAGCTGTACCAGGACGACGCTTACGCGAATGCGCGAAGTATCATTCTGGGCAGTACTGAAACCGCCCCCGCAGAAAGGGAACGTAATTAGCCAGAGAAGCAGTAAATTTCTCTTCACCGTAATCCTCCTAACGTGTATTCGCATCGTTTCCCAACGGCACTGCCGTAGTAGAAGTGACGTTAACCCCGGATAACCCGGTTGTTTTGCCCTGTCGAAATTCCTCTCCCGTTTCCTGAATTGCACGAAGGATTGCTGGCCAATCATCAGGCTCTGTCGCGAAGATCTTCGTGATTGCCCGGCGACTAAGCTCTGGAACTAGGCTGTTCAGTGCTACAGGGGAATAACCCATCTCATCGGCGAGGCGAGCCCAATATAGGTTGCTGGACTCCCAAGACTCACCGAACAGGCGGCTAGAATAAGATCCAAAGAAAGGAAATGGCTTTACGTTCAGCAGCTGGCAGGCGTTCGTTCTGGCCAATGTCGGATGAGGTACACCAAAGTCTTTTGAGAGACGCTCCCAATTTACTTCAGCCGGATACCGTCGTTGGAGATCCTGGAGTTGTTGACTTGCGGGCCCCCACGAGACACTGTCGTCAGGAAATCTATTTCCGTATTCGGCCGCAAGGTAAGACGTCTCGGACGGGGTCATTCTCGGGAGCATCGCAGCCACATCTTCCGGACGACCAAGGGATTGTTGAACGCGTTCCAGCCGCTGCGAGGTCAGCCGGTCAGAGAGGATTGCTGTCACTTTTTCCCTGAGTTGTGGATTTCCCACAGACGCTGTCAACAACTCTTCACCAGATCTTTGATAGAGAGTGACGGCATGAAGTTCTACCGGAGTTACGGTCCACCAGCGCGGGAGCGTGGCGCCTACCAAAAGCTCTGGCACTAAGTCTTTCCAGATTAGCGCTTGAACATTTTCTGGAGCGAGAAAGTCCTGCTCTGTTGTTGCTAGTGCATAAGAAAGATCGACCAACGATCCAACTAGATACGCTCCGCCGCCAGCGGGTGCCCCGACGCCCAACAACATGGGGGCGCTCCAGAGACGATCCGGACTCTGGATTGAAACTCCAAGAAAGTCATGCGAGCGAACGAAGAGTGGATTATGGTGAAGCATTTGAGCGCCAGGCGGTTCATAGTAGGCGTAGTTCAAACCGACCAGCGTGTCCCGCAGAAAAGGAGTGAGCTGGCCACGAGCTGTATCAAGCTGTGCGCGCGAAGCGTGCTCCTTTATGACTTTCGTCAAATCTGTTCGCACCTGCAGTTCCGCGTGATGCGCAGTATAGTTTGGAGGTGCCCAACTGATCTTCTCGCTATTAGTAAAGATTGGACGCGGCAGGTCGAATTCGTGGAGCTCCGCTGCGAGTGGAAGCAGAGCGTCACTGTTACCTTTCCCATCAGCAATCTCTTTCAGGCCATCACTAAGGGAAAATAGCGTATCTAGCGAAACCAGACGCTGGTCTTCTAGAACCGAGTTGATCCTCGCGGCTAGGGCAACGTGTTCGCGTTGACCGTCCGGGGTCGCCTGATGCGGACCCGCAAGCAGCTCAACGAGCTGTTCTTGAGAGAAGTCAGCCTTCGCACCGGAGGCCTGCAGAAGTTCCTGGAGGGATTTTCGTGTGTCATCGAACAGTTGCGTGGAGGAAGAGATCGTAGCAAAGGGCTCGATCACTTTTTGCCACGACGTATTCAGTTCGCTCTCTGGAATTTGACCTTGCCGGGCGAAGATTTGCCAAAGTCCAACATTCGCCTGAAAAGCTCCGAGGGCATTACCGCGCAGAGTTTGATTTGAAATTTTGTCGATCACGTCCGCCGCATTCAGGAAGAGGGCGATGCCTGCATCGTTCAAAGTCGGAAACTCAGCGAACACCAGATACCAACTGTTAAGCTTTGAAAACCGATCCGCCAGCTGTCGAACGGTTTCGGGCGAAAGACGGTTGCCTGGCCGTCGTCCGCGGTCTAATTCACTCATCGTGAGATAAATTTGGAGGGGTCCGCTATCGCTGTCCATCGAGGAAAGGGCGGTCATCGTTTCAAGCAACTGTTCCGGACGATCCCAGCTCCGCGCACGTTTGACCCAACTACGAACAGTTTTAGAGTCGGACTTCTGGAGGAGAATTTCCTTCCAAACCTCGAGGTTTCCAGGCACGTGAGGATCGCCGTTCGACTCCCATTGAACTCGGTTAAATAACACAAGAAGACCGGGAGCCCTTGGAAAAACTCCCTTGACCGCATTGGTTCCAGAGGCGGCTTTCCAAAAGACGTTGTAAAGCTCTTTCAGTCGTGGAGGTTCCGTAAGGTGCATTTGCTGCGTCTGACTAACCCGCGACAAGGCATCGAAGTAGGCAGCTAGCCAGCCGCTATCTTTCACAAGCAAGTTAGTGACGAAATCACCGGGCAACTCTGGACTAGCGCCAACCAGTTCCTTCCAACCAGCTTGTGCACCTGCCCCACCGGGGACTGTGACCTGTCCAGAGCGGATTGTTATCTGGCTTCCGTAAAAATCCAAGACGCTAGCCGATGAGAGGAGCTTCCTAAGGCCTGGCGAGTCTTTCAATGCAACGCTTGTCTCGTCGTCCATTTTAGCCAGTGCCCAATAGAGCCTGGCTACGGAAGGGTCGCCCAACAGTGCATCTACTAGACTCCCCGACCCAGACTTCGAGCTGAGCCCAACCCAATCGCCTTCGTGGAAAAGGGCTGGAACCCGAGATGCCGGATACGGGTACGTGAATGGTATCCCCTTCTGGAGATCTTCCTCGAGTTCGACTAGGGGAAAGCCTGAATCAATCGTAAGAAAGGCTCTTTCCGGGTTTGCGGTCTCTAAGGTGAAGTTTTTCTGGCCACACCCCGCTCGCAGTCGGTAACCGAGAATCTGAACCAGAGTACCCGCGTCGTCACAACCCGCTACTCGAATCGTGCTGCTCGAGCCGGCCAAAACTTGAAGTTCTCTCGCCTGGGCCACGTAGCGATCAATCAGTATCAGGAATTCGGTCGGAGTGTTTTGCTGATAGCCACGAAGGTAGACGTTTCGTGCTAACAGGGCCAGCACATCATCTTTGGAGACCTTCTGACTGATGCCGGCCATTCGGAGAAAAGATCGGAGAGGGCCAGGGATGATTACGCTATCCTTTTGGATCGCTGTGGAGTTGGCCGCGAGAGGCTGGGAGTTCGCCGAGGCGGGCAATAAAGCCCCTTTGGCCACAGTGCAAGGGAGAATCAGGTAACAAATACAAAGATATAGCCGGGCCGCTAGAGGAACGTGTGACAGATACGACGGAGACTTCATCACTGGACACCTTCTAAGAACCGTGAAGATCTATGGCGCCGATCACTGCGGATGCAAAGCCCAGTCAAGCAAAGGAATTGACGTGGGTTGACAGCTAAGAACCGGGAATCTACCACGAACCGTGGATGATTCGCAAATGCTTGACCTTGCGGCTCTTCTCTTCTACGGATCTAAGCGGTAGCCTATCCGGTTGTGCCTCAACACCTTTGATCGCGAAGATTTTTGGCATGCGGTGTTTGGAGGGTACTGTACTACCTCTCCGCAGCCATTTGCCAGAGTGGAACAAATAAATCTCAAAAAATCTGGTCCGTACTCGCCGCTCCGCTACGTCCGTTGCTCGGCTACCGATTGTATTCTCTCTTGTGGCGCTGGGCACCCCTCCACTAGGTCAGCCGCAACCGTTCGCCACGGAGACGAACGGTTGCGGGCAGTCTTGACCATCCTTGGCCATGCTTGTGGGCGACCTTTTTACTTGATTACTCGCTAACAGAGGCCGTGAGAGGTATTGCGATTTGTATCGTCATCTTCTGTCGGCTGTCTTGCGACGAATCGCCCAAGGTGAGATCGTATGCTCCCGCATCTGCCCTCCAGCTTGAAGTTTTGACGTCGAAGTAACTGAAGCTGCGAGGTTCAAGACGAAACGAGACATGTTTGGTCTCCCCTGGTTGCAGAACGACCCGCTCAAACCCCTTTAACTCTTTAATGGGGCGTTCGACGGTGGGCAAGGCCTGTCCAACGTAAAGCTGGGCGACGGTTGCTCCTGAACGATTTCCTGTGTTTGTGACATCGCACGTTACAGTGATGTGGCCGTCGATCAACGGAGTGCTATTTAGTTTGCTGAAAGAGAAGATCGTGTAGGAGAGGCCGAATCCAAAAGGATATTGGGGCTCTACGTGGTTATGCTCGTAACCGCGATAACCCACGAAGATACCCTCTCGATAGACGACCTTGTTGGTGCCGGCGTCCGGATAATAGCTGCGATAGCTGGGGTTGTCCGTGATCTTCTTTTCCCAACTAATGGGCAGGTGGCCGGATGGATTGTCTTGTCCGAAGAGAAGTCGGGCCGCTGCAGTGCCACCCTCTTCACCGGCATACCAGGTCTCGAAGATGCCTTGAACTTTATCTTTCCAGTTTGAAACATCGACGCTGCCGCCAGAGGTGATGAAGACGATTGTCTTCTTCCCGAGGGCTGCGATTTGCTGGATAAGCTGCTCCTGGCCGACGGGAAGCTCGAAGGTGCGATCTCCCCCTTCAGATTCGGACGATGCGTTGAAGCCCACCGCAAGGATGACCGTGTCCGCGTGAGAGGCCATCTCGAGGGCATCCTTCTCTACGATCGTGCTAAGAGGAGCGATGCCGACGCGCATGCCGGAGACGGAGCCAATCTGCTGAGAAAGCTGCTCCAGAACCACTTTGTGAGGGGCCGGCGTCAAGTCCAAAGTGGTCTGGTTGAGGATGTATTTAGGAACTACGGAGCTGTCGAAAACGACTGCATCATCGACTAAGAGCCGATATTTCCCGTCGGTCTGGACAAAGATAGCAAACTTGCCCGCATCGGTCGGGGTGTAATACCCGGTCCAACGACTACTTGTGGTGGTTCGCACGTAGGGGGATGCGCTCCTATGCGACGTGAGGGCGTTCAATTCCTGTTCTTCGGGCTCTCGGCGGGTGGAACCGGCAGCTAGCATCGCTGTTTCCGTAACGGTGCCGGTGACGTCCCCCTCAAGATTCGCCTTTGCGAAGGTGGTGTGCGTGACCCCCGGGGTTGTGCCCTGCGCATCAGTCGTAAAGCGCGTCAGACGTGACATCTGGTTGACGCTACGGAGACCACGAGCGTACAGAACCTTGGTTTGGGCCCCGACGTAGTTACTGACCCCGACCAAGAGGTTAGTGTTTGCAAAACTGACAACCTCACCACTACCGCCTCCGGTTGTAACGGTCTGGTTTGCCGTCGGTCCAATGACAGCGATCGTCTTGAGACTATTTTTGTCGAGAGGTAGAGCGTTGTTCTCATTCTTGAGCAAAACCGCGCCCTCAAGCGCGGCCTGGAACGACGCTGCGCGGCCCTCGAGATTGTAGCGAGGTATGTTGGTGTCCAGTTGTGGTCTGTCGAGCCAGCCGAAGTCGACCGCCACGCGGAGAATTCGACGCACCTTCTCATCGATCTCGGCCTCAGTGATGGTGCCATCCTTCAGCAGCGGAAGCAATTTTTCTTTGGAGTAGTAGACGCCAAATGGCATCTCAAGATCGAGACCACCTTTGACGTCCGCCGCGCTATCGTAGGTTGAGACCCAGTCCGACATGATGACGCCGGGAAAGTGCCATTGATCCTTCGCAACGTCGATGTTAAGACGCTTGTTCTGCGTCATGTGTTCGCCATTCGTGATGTTGTAAGAGTCCATGATGGCGCCGACCTTTGCCGTTTTAACGGCAGCCTCAAAGACGGGCATGTAAATCTCCCGTAAGGTCCGCTCGTCGATGACTGAGTCTGAATCGTGGCGTAGATACTCGGAGTTGTTGCCCAGGTAGTGTTTGACGGTTGCTGAAACTCCCTCCTGCTGCACGCCCTGGATATAGCCGACGGCGATTGCGCTGGCGAGGAAAGGATCTTCGCCGAAGTATTCGAAGTTGCGGCCGTTCATCGGAGCCCGATAGATGTTTACGCCCGGGCCCAGGAGGAATGCCGCGCCCCGAGAGCGTGAATCGCGGCCGAGCTGCTGGCCGATGCTCACGGCAAGCGCCCTGTCCCACGAAGCTGCGAGACCGATACCTGC